>JADJYW010000001.1 GCA_016719605.1 Lewinellaceae bacterium
GCTCAATATCCCCCGCACCAGCCCCGGCCCCTCATAAACCAACCCGGAATATACCTGTACCAGATTAGCCCCGGCATCTAATTTTTCCTGCGCCGCCGCCGCAGAATCAATGCCGCCTACGCCGATGATGACCGGCCCCGGGCCTAGTTTTTCCCGCAAATACCGAATCACCTCGGTGGAACGCGCCTGTACCGGTGCACCGCTCAGTCCGCCCATGCCCATAGCCGTCACGGTTGACTCGGGGGTGCGCAGGCCCGTGCGGGCGATGGTCGTATTGGTGGCGATGACCCCGTCCAGCCCCGTAGCCCGCACGATGTCGGCTATGTCGTCGAGTTGTTCGTTGGTCAGGTCGGGCGCTATTTTCAGCAACAACGGTTTGGGCGCGGTTTGGGCGCGGTTTTTAGCCTGCAAATCCTGCAACAGACGGGTCAGCGGCTCCTTTTCCTGCAAGGCGCGCAACCCGGGCGTGTTGGGCGAGCTCACGTTGACCACAAAATAATCCACATACGGAAACAGCGCCTCGAAGCAGCGCAGGTAGTCGTCCGCGGCCTGTTCGTTGGGGGTGTCTTTGTTCTTACCGATGTTGCCGCCGATGATGGGGCCGTCGGGTGTGCCTTGCTCGCGGAGTATTCGCAGGCGATCCACGAGCGCGTCGAGGCCGGCATTGTTGAAGCCCATGCGGTTGATAAGCGCGCGGTCGGCAGGCAGTCGGAACAGGCGCGGCTGCGGATTTCCCGCTTGCGGGCGCGGGGTGACGGTGCCCACTTCGATAAAACCGAACCCGAGGCAGGCCAGTCCGCGGATGTGTCCGCCGTTTTTGTCGAAACCCGCAGCCAGGCCCACCGGATTGGGGAAGCGCAGGCCGAGTACCCGGCGTTCCAGGTTGTTGTCTGAAAAACAATACCGGCGGCGCAGCAACGCGCGTGCAGGGGGCAGAGCGGCAGCCAGGTCGAGCAGGGCAGCGGTGAGGCGGTGCGCGGTTTCGGGCGGGAGCAGGAAGAGGAGTGGTTTGAGCAAATGGTACATGGCGGCAAAAGTCGCACTTTCTCCAGCACCCCGCGACACGGCGACGCAGCGTTTTTGGTAATCACCCGGTTCAAATCGGAGGGGGCTTTGTGATGAAAATCCATACCCGGCGGCACATTTCCCAAACTTTCCGTTTTTTCGCCCTGCAAAAAGGCTCCCTCCGGGAGTTTTTCACCGCAGAGGCGCAGAGACGCGGAGTTTTCCTTTTAAAAAAAACACAACACTCCGCGCCGCTGCAGTGAAAAAAAAAACGACAACTCGTATGGCCAAACCACCACGCAAACCCGCACCCCGCCAACAACCTGCGCCTGCCGCCCGTATCCCGTTCGAGATGCCGGCGTTTTTTCAAAATACCCGATTGCAGGGCCTGCTGCTCTTCGCGTTCGCATTCCTGCTGTACGCCAATACGCTCACGCACGGGTTTGTGCAGGACGATGCCATCGTCATCACCGACAACATGTTCACCCAAAAGGGGGTGGACGGCATACCCGGCATTCTGGGCAAAGACACGTTCTTCGGATTTTTTAAAGTGGAAGGCAAAGAGAACCTCGTCTCGGGTGGTCGCTACCGTCCGCTGACGCTGGTTGCTTTCGCCCTGCTGTACGAAGTGGCGGGCAACAACCCCTTCCCGTTCCACCTGCTCACGGTATTGCTGTTCGCGGCTACCTGTGTGCTGCTGTACCGCACGTTGCTGCTGCTGCTGCAAGGCTGGGCGGCCGGGCGCGAGCAGGCGCCGTTGGTGGCCTGGATTGCCGCGCTGCTGTTTGCCGCGCACCCCATCCACACCGAGGTAGCGGCCAATGTCAAAGGCTGCGACGAGATATTTACCTTGCTGGGCAGCCTTGGGGCGCTGTGGCTCACGCTGCGATTTTTCGATACGGGCAAGGCGTTGTGGGCGGTATTGGCAGGTGTGGTGTTTTTTCTGGCCTGTTTGTCCAAGGAAAACGCGGCCACGTTTGTCGTGGTGATCCCGCTGGCGTTGTGGTTTTTCCGTTCGGCCCCGGTCGGGCAGAGCGTGCGGGCATCTCTGCCGGTATGGATTGGGTTTCTGGTGTTTTTCGTCATTCGCGGCGGCATCTTGCAGTGGAAATTTGGCGGCGCACCTATGGAGCTGATGAACAACCCTTTCCTCAAGATCGAGGGCACGCAATGGGTGGCGTTCACGGCAGCCGAAAAATTTGCCACCATCCTGTACACGCTCGGCAGATACCTCGTGCTGCTGGTGTTTCCGCACCCGCTCACGCACGACTACTACCCGCGGTTTATTGCGCTCAAAACCTTTGCGGATCCGGGTGTGCTGCTGAGCCTGGCGGCCTACGGTGTGCTCGGGTGGTACGCGCTGCGGGGCCTGGGGCGCCGTGATCCGGTGTCGTTCAGCATCCTGTTTTTTTTGCTCACCATCAGTATCGTGTCCAATCTGGTGTTCCCCATCGGCACCAACATGGGCGAGCGCTTCGCGTTCATGCCCTCCGTCGGGTTTTGCTTAGCCGCCGCCGTACTGCTGGCGCACCGGAGCAACTGGAAAACCGCGGTGGGCATAGCCGCCGCCGTAGCGCTGCTTTTTTCAGTAAAAACTGTGCTGCGCAACCCCGTGTGGGTGAGCAACGAATCGCTCTTTTTCTCCGACGCCAAAACCTCGGTGAACAGCGCCAAGATCAACAATGCCTGCGGCGGCGTGCTGTTTGAAAAAGCCCAAGCGGAAAAAGATGAGGCCAAACGCCTGGACATGCTGCGCCGGTCGTTCGACTACGCGAACCAGGCGCTGAAAATTTACCCGAACTACAAAGACGCACTCATCACCCGCGCCGGCTGCCAGTATTTCCTGAAAAACTACGACGGCGCGGTGGCCGACTACCGCATGGCCACTCAACTTGCTTCCGGCGACACCAAGCCCCGTACCTACTTAGCCGTGGCCCTGCGCGAAGCCGGCAAATACTACGGCGAACAGAAAGGCGACCTCGCCACGGCCATGCAGCACCTCGGCGAATCGTGGCAAATCAACCCCGGCGATGCCGAAACAGCCCGCCTGCTCGGTGTAGCCAACGGGGTGCAGGGCAAAAATGCCGAAGCGCTGGGGTGGTTCCAAAAAGCCGTGGACCTGGAGCCTGAAAACGCCAGTTACCTGTTCGACCTCGGCACGGCGTATTATATCGGCGGCGACAAGGTCAAAGGCGAGGAATACCGGCAGCGGGCGCTGGCGATCAATCCGGAAGTGGTGAAGGAAAAAGGTAAGTAATTTTACCGGCCATACAGGAGGCTGTCTCAAAAGCATGGCTTTGATGGGAATTGATTTTTTTCAGACAGGATTTACAAGATTTACAGGATAAATGAGGCGACTCCGTCGCCGAAAATCCTGTAAATCCTTTTTATCCTGTCAAAAAATGAATTCGCCTGTCAACGGCGCAATACGGTGCGGACTTATGAGACAGCCTCTCCTCCCGGGAATGTCCGGTAGCGTAGTTTTTTACCACACAAACTCCACCGCCTGTTCCAGGTCGGGGTGCAGACTCACCGCTACGGGGCAGGTGTGCGCGATGTGTTCCAGCAGTTTTTTATCGGCGTCCGAGTAGTTGTTTTTGGGCATCGTCAGGCGCACTTCGATGCGGCCGATGCGGCGCGGGTCGGCGGCCATGATTTTGGCTACATCGGCCTGGGCGCCTTCGATGCTGATGCCCCTGTCGCGGATACGGATGGCCATAGTGGTCAGCATACAGGCAGCCAGCGCGGTGGCGCACAGGTCGGTGGGAGAAAACGCCGCACCCTTGCCCTGGTTGTCGGTGGGCGCGTCGGTCGTGATGCTGGTGCCGGAGAGCAGGTGGGTGAGGGCGCAATTGAGATCGCCGGTGTAGGTAACGCGTGCTGTCATGGTGCGGTTGGCAGGTAAAAAAGTGTGATTCAGGCAGGGCAAAACTACGGCATCCGTTTTACAACGTCTTCAGGTATTCCAATATGGCCCTGCGCTCCTCCGCGCTGAGTTTATCCCCAAACGTATGCCCACCGTTGCTGTAGCCCGGCAGGGTAGTGTCGTAGGTTTCCTTGTCTTTTTGGGCGGTTTCGGTGGTGTAGCGCCAGCCGAGTTTGGCGGGGTCGTAGTCGGCGTTGTCGAAGGAGCGTTTCCAGAAAGCCGGTCGTTGGGGGCTGTTCAGGAGGTCTTCGATGGTGGGCACGGAGGCGTTGTGCAGGTAGGGCGCGGTGGCCCACACCCCGTCGAGCGGCGGCGCAATGTAGCCGTCGGTGGGCAGGAGTTCGGCTTTGTGCGGGCCTTGGGCGTACCAGCTGGTGTTGTACCAGGTGTGGTATTCGGGGTACTTCTGATACGTCTGCGCCAGCAGGGGATCGGTACCGATGGTGGCGAGTTTGACGACCCGGTTGGGGTAGGTTGGCGTCTCTCCGTAAGTCCCGTGGCATTTTGAGCAGTTTTTTTCAAAAATGACCTGCCCGCGTTCGGCCAGTTCGGCGTCCATCGGGAAAGGGTAGGGGGGCGGCTCCAGCGTCCGGATCCAGGCGATCACGTCCACCATACGTTCGTCAATGTGGCTGGCTTCGGCGCTGTCGGTCATGGTGAGCATGCCCGACGCCGAGGCGAGGCGGGCAAAATCGCCCCTTCCGAGGGCATTGTAGTACAGGGCGTTTTTCTTTTTTAGCAGCCACCAGGCGGGCACATCGGTGGGCGCCACCGCTTTGGGTACCTCAAATTGCGGCTCGTCGAGCCAGGTCAGGTCGTCGGCTTTGCGGTGCGCGGCGAGCGCGGCAAAGATTTTATCGGCCGAATTGGGGCCGCGCACCGCCGTCCGGATGTACGGCCCCACTGCTTTGTAGCCCCGGCTGAGGGGGTGATAGGCCGCCCATTCGGGGGAATTTTTGCCGTAGCCCACCTGCATGGCTATGTCGGATGCGCGAAAGGTGGCGGATTGGTCCCGGGTAAGATCAACGGTGTTGTTGCCCAGACCGACGACGAGCCGGCCGTTCAGTTTTTCCGCATGACAGGCTAAACAGGTGGGCGCCACCACTTTTATGCCGTCGGCTGTTTCCACCACATTGTACGGAAAAGGGATGCCCTGACTGTCGCCCGTGCGGTCCAAGTCGTCGTCGCTTTTTCCACCGGACGTTTTTTGAAAGAGTGGTAGCGGAATGCCCCGGCCGACCATGTCGCCGTACAGCAGGTATTGGTAGCCGGCGGCGGGGTCGCCCGCCCGCTGCGGCGCCGGCGGAATGGTCGTGGTGCCCGGTGGCGTGTCGGAGGTGACGAATGAAATGGCCAACATGGCCAAAAAAGCAAGCACGAGTGCGGCGGCGGTTTTCAACATAAGAATTGATCGTTCAGGTTGACGGGCTTAGCGTTTGTTTGTTTTGGTTTTTTAAAATACAAACCGGATGCTTTTGCAATCCTGAAAAGAATCCTGTTTGGATAAAATCGAGTACAGCCAACTGATGGAAATTAACGACCGCTTTTGAGGCGGTATATAATTTGTCCGGCCCGATAAATTTGGTACGTTCTCCAAACAATCGGCATAGTTAACTGCTGAAAAATGAATGATTTTTTCAGGCGTTACCTTTTCGGCCGGGACAAGAATCCGATGCCAACAGATTAACCCGAAGAATGTTAATTTTTTCAAAATTCTTTTGCGCGGCGTGCTTTGTCATCAAAATAAAATGCCCGTCTTTTGCAGTCACCTGTAAAGGAACGCATCATCATGGGCAAAACAATCAACATCCGCCGTGGCTACGATATTAAATTGGTAGGCGCGGCTGAAAAATCAACTACCGACCTGCCGGTTTCCGATGTAATTGCTGTCAAGCCGTCGGATTTCGCTGGAATTATTCCCAAACTGCTCGTTGCCGCCGGCGACGAAGTTGTGGCGGGTCAAGCACTTTTCTACGACAAGGATCGGCCGAATCTCCGTTTCCCTACTCCCGTGAGCGGCGAAGTGGTGGAGGTTGTGCGCGGCGAAAAACGCCGTATTCTGGAAGTTCGTATCCTCGCCGACCGCTCCAATCCACGCTATGTGGAGTTTGCCAAAGCCGACCCGGCCACGCTCGGTCGGGCTGCGGTCATCGAGCGGCTGTTGGACAGCGGTTGCTGGCAGTATCTCCGCCAGCGGCCGTACTCCGTGATCGCCGATCCGGTGGATGTGCCGAAAGCCATTTTCGTTTCCGGCTTCGATTCGGCCCCACTGGCTCCCGACTTAGGTTATGTGCTGGGGCAGGACAAGGAGAATTTCCAGGCAGGCTTGCAGGCGCTGAAGGTTTTGGCCAACGGCAACCTGCACATTGGTATTCGCGACGGCGGTGAAAGTGCATCCGAAAGCGATTTGGCGGGCGTTGCACCGGAAAATATCCACCGTTTCCGTGGACCGCATCCGGCCGGCAACGTGGGCATCCAGATCCACCACGTCAGCCCGATCCAGCGCGGCGACATCATCTGGACGGTACATCCGCAGGATGTGGCGATCATCGGGCGGCTGTTCCGCGAGGGCCGCTACCGCGCCGACCGTGTGGTGGCGATTGCCGGCAGCTGCGTGTCGAAACCGCAGTACGTCCGTGTTATGACCGGCCAGCGCATGCGTGAAATTCTGGCAGACCGGCTGAACTCGGACCATTGCCGCATCATTCAGGGCAATGTGCTGACCGGAAAAACCTCCTCTTTGGACGATACCCTTTCGTTTTATACCAATCAAATCACGGCCATACCGGAAGGTGATCAATCGGAATTTCTCGGTTGGCTGCTGCCGGGTTTTGGCAAATTGAGCCTGTCGCGCACCTATTTCTCCTGGCTGTGGCCCAAACGGGCGTACAACCTCGACACCAATACCCACGGCGAAGAGCGTGCATTTGTAATGACCGGCCAGTACGATCAGGTGTTGCCGATGAATATCATGCCCGTGTACCTGCTCAAAGCCATATTGGCCAAGGACATTGAGCGCATGGAGCAACTGGGAATTTACGAAGTAGCAGCAGAAGACTTTGCGCTTTGCGAGTTTGTTTGCACCTCCAAAATTGACGTGCAGCAGATTATCACAGAGGGACTTGAATACATGCGAAAAGAGGGTTAGGAAGGTTAGGAGGTTAGAAGGTTTCTGGTTAGAAGGTTTTCTGAACCGGCAACCTTCCAACCAGAAACCCTCTAACCAGAAACCCTCTAACCTTCTAACCAGAAACCCTCTAACCTTCTAACCAGAAACCTTCCAACCTAGTAACTTAGTTAAATGAAATTTTTACAAAAATTCTTTGACTCAACCAGGCCGCACTTCCAGAAAGGCGGGCGGTTTGAAAAGTGGTACCCGGCGTTTGAGGCGTTCGAAACATTCGCCTTTGTGCCCGGGCATACCACGCATGGCGGCGTGCATGTGCGCGACGCTATGGACCTGAAGCGCACAATGACCGCTGTGATTCTTGCCCTGGTTCCAACGCTGCTGTTTGGTATGTGGAATACTGGTTACCAGCACTATCTGGCCTATGGGATGGAAGCCACACATTTGGAGAACTTCCTGTTCGGCTTTTGGAAAGTGCTGCCCATTATTGTGGTATCGTACGCGGTGGGCTTGGGCGTGGAGTTTGTCTTTTGTGTCATGCGCGGGCACCCGGTGAGTGAAGGCTATCTGGTTACAGGCATGCTGATTCCGCTAACCCTGCCGGTTTCGGTTCCACTGTGGATGGTGGCTCTGGCGGCTGTTTTTTGTACGCTGCTGGGTAAGGAAATCTTTGGCGGGACGGGCATGAACTTTATGAATCCGGCATTGCTTGCGCGTGCCTTCCTCTTCTTTGCTTTTCCTGCGTACATGTCGGGTGATATCTGGACGGATCTGTCGCCGGAAGCGGGCCGCGCGTTGGTGGACGGTTATTCCGGCGCCACCAATTTGGTGACCTTCGATGCCAATTTCCACAACCTGCCGTCGCCGGCGGATATGTTTTGGGGTTTTGAGCAGGGTTCCATCGGCGAAACCAGCGTGGCCGCCATCCTGATCGGAGCGATCATCCTGATCGCAACCGGCGTGGGTAGTTGGCGGATCATAGTGGCTTGCTGCCTCGGCGCTTTGTTTATGGGACTGACGTTCAACTTTTTGGCGCCGGCCGACCTGCCCAACCACTCCATGCACACACCGGCGTACTACCATTTACTGATGGGCAGTTTCGCATTCGGTACCGTTTATATGGCCACCGACCCGGTAAGTGCGGCGCAAACTGAACGGGGGAAATGGATTTACGGGATACTTATTGGCGCCTTTACGGTGATCCTGCGCGTATTCAACCCCGCTTACCCGGAGGCTGTGATGCTGAGCATCCTGCTGATGAACGTCTTTGCCCCGCTGATTGACCACATCGTTCTTGAACAACACATCAAAAGCAGACTGAAACGTGCATAGCAACCGATATACTTTCATCTACGCGATTGTGCTTTCCGTTATCACGGCGGTTTTGCTGGCATTCGCATCCGAGGGCTTCCGCCCCTTGCAGGAAGCCAATATTGCCCTGGATAAAAAAACCAATATCATCCGTTCGGTACGGCAGACCACGACCGTTCGGGCGGAAATTGAGCAGATTTACAAAAACAGCATCAGCGAACTGGTGGTGGATGGCAAAGGCAATGTGCTGGAGGGTCAAAGTCCGAATTCCATTGTGCTGAAGGATGAAGTGGGAAAACCGGCCGGTGAACGCCGGCTTCCCCTGTACATCTACGCCGCCGATGATGCCAAAAAATACTACATCGTGCCGATGCATGGCATAGGTCTGTGGGGCCCGATTTGGGGTTATCTGTCCATTGCAGAAGATTTCGACACGGTGTACGGCGCATACTTCGACCACAAAGGGGAGACACCGGGCCTTGGCGCCGAAATTGCAGAAAAAGCTTTTCAGGAGCAGTTTGCAGGTAAAAAAATCATGCAGGAAGGCAAGTTCGTCTCCGTGTACGTCACGAAAACAACGGAAAAAATCCCGTACGGCCCCGAACATCGGGTGGACGGTATCTCCGGCGGCACCATTACCTCGAAGGGAGTGGATGCCATGCTGAAGAATTGTGTAGAACCCTATATGGCATATTTTGCAACACTTGCTCAGAAGTAGCTGGAGGGCAAAAGCGCCGTACTGTTAATGCAATAAATTGGAAAAAATATGAGTGTAGAAACTGCAACTGTGCCCCAGGAGGCCAAAAAAGAGGCCCTCTTTTCCAAAAAAAATCGCCGGGTACTGCGTGATCCGTTGGACGATAATAACCCTATTACCGTTCAGGTTTTGGGTATCTGCTCGGCCCTGGCTGTAACCGTTCAGGTGAAACCGGCACTTATTATGGCTATCGGTGTGACGCTGGTGACGGCGTTCTCCAGCCTTATCGTTTCCCTGATTCGGGACTCTATTCCCGGCCGTATCCGGATGATTGTTCAGCTGGTAGTGGTTGCCTTGTTGGTGACGCTGGTTGACCAGATACTGAAAGCCTACATGTTCGATGTCAGCAAAAAACTCTCGGTATTTGTCGGCCTGATTATCACTAACTGTATCGTGATGGGCCGCCTGGAAGCATTTGCCATGTCGAAAAAGCCTTGGCCCTCATTCCTTGATGGTATTGGCAATGGAGTAGGATACGGTATTATTCTGGTTGTAGTAGCCGTGATCCGCGAGGTGTTTGGCTCGGGTACTCTGCTGGGTTTCAAGGTTGTTCCCCAGTTTTTGTACGATATGGGGTACGTCAACAACGGCATGATGATGTTGCCCCCCATGGCGCTATTCCTCATCGGTATCTACATCTGGATCCAACGCGCCCGCAACCCAAAACTCTTCAACGTATCCTGAGCGCCTGTTACGTCAGTTCCTCACATTTTTGCACTTTACAACTCACGTCTGGAAAAATGGAACACTATCTCAATATGTTTATAAAAGCCGTCTTTGTGGAGAACGCCATTTTTGCGTTTTTCCTGGGGATGTGCTCGTATTTGGCGGTATCTAAAAAAATAAAAACCGCTTCGGGTTTGGGTATCGCCGTGATCTTTGTAATGGTACTCACCACGCCACTGAACTATATTATTCTGGAGCACTTACTGAAACCGGGAGCCCTGGCATGGGTACACCCATCCCTGGCGACGGTTGATTTGACCTTTCTGGCATTTATCCTGTTCATATCCACTATCGCCGGGGCGGTTCAATTGGTGGAAATGGTGGTAGAAAAATTCAGCCCTGCGCTCTACAACTCCCTCGGGATCTTCCTGCCCCTCATTACGGTGAACTGCTCTATTCTCGGCGCTTCGCTGTTCATGCAGGAACGGGAGTATAACTTTTCCGAAACGCTTGTATTTTCAGTAGGCACCGGCACCGGCTTTTTCTTAGCCATCGTGCTGATGGCCGCTATACGCGAACGCCTCCGCTATTCCAATATCCCCAACCCCTTGCAAGGCCTGGGTATTGCCATGATCATTACCGGTCTCATGGCGATGGCGTTCCTGAGCTTTTCCGGCATTCAGCTTTGATTTTACCGCATCCGGATTTTGCCAAAGGATAAATCCTGAGAACCAAGATAACGCATCCGCCAAATCAAATGATGGCGGTAACATTACAACCTTATTGCCGCTGATGCCCTTGCAAAAGCGGGTCAACGTCGAACAGTTACGTTATGGCACCCATTCTACTCAGTAGTATCGTAGTTTTTATTCTGGTTATCCTGTTCCTGGCTTACCTGATTCTGACAGCCAAGGACCGTTTGCTGCCACAAGGCGATGTCGCCATTATCATCAATGGCGATCAGGAACACCCCCTGCGGGTCAAGCCTGGTAGTACTTTGTTGTCCACATTGGCCTCCAACAACCTGTTCCTGGCGTCTGCTTGCGGCGGTGGCGGTACCTGCGCCATGTGTACCTGCCGGGTGTACTCCGGCGGCGGCGATGTACTGGCTACCGAAACCAACCACCTGAACCGCACGCAGGTGCGCGACCACCTGCGCCTCGCTTGTCAGGTGAAAGTGAAAGAAAATATGGAAATCCGGGTACCCGATGAGGTGTTCGGCGTGAAAAAATGGGAGTGCGAAGTGGTGTCCAACGAAAACGTCTCAACCTACATCAAAGAGTTCGTCGTGCGCCTGCCCGATGGCGAAAACCTCCAGTTCCGATCCGGCGACTACATCCAGATTGATGTGCCGGAAACCACAATTGTTTTCAAAACCGACCTGTACAACATCCCGGACAAGTTCAAGGACGACTACGACAAGTTCAAAATCTGGGACCTGAAAACAGTGGTGGAGGAACCGCTCTTCCGTGCCTACTCCATGGCCAACCACCCGGCTGAGGGCAACATCATCATGCTCAATATCCGTATCGCCACGCCACCGTGGGATCGCGCCAAAGGCGCTTTCGCCGACGTGCCGCCCGGCTTGTGCTCCTCGTACGTTTTTTCGCGCAAACCCGGCGACAAAGTCACTATTAGCGGCCCTTACGGCGAGTTTCATATCAAAAACACGGAAAAAGAGATGGTTTATATCGGTGGTGGCGCCGGTATGGCGCCGTTGCGTTCGCACATCTTCCACCTGTTCCATACCCTCAAAACCGGCCGCAAAGTCTCGTACTGGTACGGTGCGCGCAGCATGCGGGAAGTTTTTTACGAAGAGCATTTCCGCGCCATCGAAAAACAGTTTCCCAATTTCCGCTTCGAAATCGCGCTATCAGAACCACTGCCGGAAGACAACTGGACGGGTTTCAAAGGTTTTATCCACCAGGTGGTACTCGATCAGTATTTGAAAAATCACCCGGAACCGGAAGAAATCGAATACTACCTCTGCGGTCCGCCGATGATGAACTCGGCTGTGCAAAATATGGTGGACAGCCTCGGCGTACCCAAAGAGATGGTAGCCTTCGACGACTTCGGGGGATAAGGAACGGTGTCGGAATAAAGGTACAAATTTGGCGGCCTTGTTTTGCCGCTGTTTTCGTTGTTCGTCGGTTGTTTAGGCGCCACTAAACGCCCTCCTCTCGCCTCAACAGCAACAAAAACGGCTCCCCAAATTTGTACCTTTATTCCAACACCGTTCCTAAAGGGAATCACGGACGCACAGAAATACTCGTATGAGCAAAGAAAAACGTCCCAGAATCGCGCTTGAAATGACCCCGCACGACTGGCTTCTGGAAGGGCTGGCTGCAGCGGCGTTCCTGTTCCTGCTGGTAGTGCCGGCTGTTTATTACGCCGATTTGCCCGACACCATTCCGCAACATTTCAACGCGCGTGGCGAGGCCGACGACTTCGGCCCCAAGGTACGGCTGTGGTTGCTGCCCGGACTTGGTGTGCTCATCTATGCCAAAATGACCATTCTCAACCGCTACCCGCATATTTTCAACTATACCGTTCCGATAACGGCCGACAATGCCGAAAGGCAATACCGTATGGCCACCCAATTGATCCGGGTGCTCAAAGTATTTGTAATGAGCCTGTTTGCTTACCTGATATGGGGCACCATCCAGATTGCTACCTCCCGGGCAGAAACGCTCAGCGAATGGCTCTTGTGGTTCATGCTCGGCGCCAACTCTGCCATACTCGTCTGGTACTTAGTGCGCGCCTACCGGAAAAAATGAGGCAGGCTCAAAACACCCACCGCACCGCCGCCGTCCAGCCTACCCAGCCCGACAACCAGCCGTCGTAATTTTTTTCAAACAACACATTGCGGCGTACCACCCGCGTATGCAGTGCCTTGCTCTGCGGCACTTCCGGGTCGGAGGCAAACATGTTGAGCGAAGGCCCGAAGCCGAGGTGCAGCCCGCCCGCGAGGCGCAGGTCAAGGGCGAGGGAAAACTGCGCCCATTCCTGCCAGCGGTCATCATGGTCGCCCTCGTTCAGGTGGCGGAGGAGCAGGTCGAAGGTCAGGCCGCTCCAGCGGTTGAAACGGGCGCAGGCCCCGACCCCTGCCCCGTAGGCCCACAGCGAACGATCTGCCGTCGAATCCGGCTTCAGCCCGGCGGTGAGCGCGATATGAAACCCGGGGCGGCCCGATTTAAAAGTGAGGTTGGCGGGCAAAATATCGTTGGCGCTGCCTTCGAGCGCGAGGTAGCCGCCTGCCTTAGACAGGTTCAGCAGACCAAGTTGCAAGCCCTTGTTTTCACGCGCGATGTTGACGACACCGATTTGTACGCCGTGCAGGCGTTTGGCGTAGTTGAACAGCCCGGCCACTTGGGTGCCGACCAAGGTGTCGGCCACATTGCCCACCCCGGCTATCTGTACCTGCATGGCTCCACTGCCCACACTATTGGTCACACCGGCCACCTGAACACCATTTTCAACCCGTTGGGCGTGGCTGCTTACGCCGGATACCTGTGCGCCGTACAGGACATTTGCCCCGTTCCACACCCCTGCTACTTGCGCGGCGGTGACGGTGTCGGCTACATTGGCTACACCCGCCGCCTGCACGGCGAAACGCCCGTTCGGAACGAGGTTGAGCACCCCGGCGGCTTGCACCCCCTGGCCGTAACCGGCCATATTCACCACGCCGGCCGCCTGAAAACCGCGCATCGTATCGCCGACAAAGTTGTACACCCCGGCCATTTGTGCGCCCGTAGCGTTGCCGCGCAGGTTGTTGAACACCCCGGCGGCCTGCAGGCCCGTCATGTTTTCGCGGGTCAGGTTGCCAATGCCCGCAAGTTCGGCCATGCGGTTGCCGCGCGAGTACCCGGCGAGGATGTTGACGGACCAATCGTTCACCACATGACCGCTCAGCCGGTGGTTGGTGCCGATACCGGGCAGGAAAGATATTTGAAACCGCCGGTGCAGGGAATCCTGCACATTCAGGTCGGCCATACGCTGGGAAGTTTTGACAAAAAAACGCTCCAGCGCATACGAGTTTCGGGCGATTTGTTTGCGCAGCGACAAGCTGCTTTGCCCCGGAAGCACCGAATCGGGCAGCAATTCCAGTTTTACAAAACGCGGCGTCTGTGAGGTCACAAACAGCACCGTGTCCTGATAGTCAAGTTTGGAAATCACCACCTCCGAGCGGGGCGACACCGGCAGCTGGTAAAAACCGTTGCCGTCGGTGGTGGTGGAGCGCAGCGTTTGGCGGTCGTAGATCGTGGCGTTCGGGATTTTTTTGCCCGTGCGCGGATCGGTGAGGTAGCCGCTGAGATGCTGTTGCGGTTTTTTATTTTTCTTCAAAATCAGGTACTCGCCGCTCGGCTTGAACGTGTAGTTGTCGCCCAGCAATACGGTCAGGGTTTCGCGCACCGTCCAGCCGTCGGCGTGCAGGGTCACGCGCCGGTTGGGGTCGAGGATGCGGGCATTGTACGACCACTCGAAACCGCCCTGGCGGGCAATTTCAGTGAGCGCAGTTTTGAGTAGTTCCTGTTCGAAGTGTGCGGAAATACGGCGTTCGAGCACGTCGCCGGCGCAAAGGGTTTGGGCTGTAAAAAGCAGCGGCAGGAGGAGCCACGCGCAGTGGTTCCGGTTGGTGTATAAAAACATGGTGTTATGGTCGTGATGAGCGATTCGTGATGAATAATGGGCCGCTACTCGCACCCCTTTCCGTCCAGTGCATAGCCCGTCGCCGTTTTTTCCAGTTGAATGGAAAACGATTCGGCGACCAGTTCCAGGACCCGCTCTACGGGCAGGTTGTTGTAGCGGGCTGTGAGCGGACAGTTTTCGAGCGCGTTGTTTTTCAGGAAAACCGGCATGCCGTACACCTGCTCAATTTGTTGGATGACCTCGCGCAAAGGCGTCGCATCGAAACGAAATACCCGGCCTTGCGGGCGGACGTGCTTGAGGGTTCCGGCTTTTTGATCATAAATTGCCTGCTCGCCCGCCACCAAAAGTGCGGATTGCCCGCGGACACGGACGCGCACTTTGCCCTCCAGTACATCCACCTGCACCCGCGACGGTTCCAGCGCATTGTCAACCCGAAAAACCGTACCGACCACCCGAATCTCCAGGTCTTGTACCGCCACGATGAAAGGCCGCGTGGTATCGGGCTGTACGTCGAATGTGGCTGCACCGTGCAGGCGCATCCGCCGCTCGCGGGTATTGAATCCGGCCGCGAGCGCCACCCCCGATTGCGGGCCGAGGGTCAGCACAGAGCCATCGGCCAGCGTGTCGGTGCGCGCCAGATGGGTAGCGGCTATGACCATGTCCGGCGCCTGCAGGTTGCGCATCCACAGGAAATAAACGGCGGCCACAGCCAACGCCAGGGCGGCGGCGGCGCGCCACACCACCGTCAGGCGCACCATGCGCGGCGTGTGCGCCCGAATCCGGGTTTGCACTTTTTGGAGTGCTGCCTCGGTATCCACTGCCCGCGTGTCGGCAGGGCGCAGCGCGGGTGTTTTTTGCCAAATTGCCTGCAAATCGGCCAGGTAGCGGGCGTTTTCGGGCGATGCGGCCACCCAGGCTTGCAGGGCAATCGCCTCCTCGGGCGTAGTCTCGCCGGCCAGGTAGCGGGCAAGCAGGGCGTCAATATGTTCGTCGTAGATTTCCATAGCGGCGTGCTGAACGATGCGTGAAGAATGGTTTTTGTGCGGTGGTGCGGGTACTTCCGCCGGGTTCGAGCCGTCAGTTGGCCGCCCACCAGGCAAAACAAAGCCCCAAAAAAGTGACGAGGTAATCGGCCAATTGCAGGCGAAGGATACGCAAGGCTTTGCCCATTTGCGTCTCGACGGTTTTGATGGAAATACCGAGTTGGTCGGCGATTTCGCGGTATTTCAAATCTTCAAAACGGCTCAACTCGAATACATGGCGGCATTGCGGGGGTAGTTTGCCGAGGGCTTTTTGTAGGCGCTCGGCGAGTTCGCGGGCGGGGTAGTCGGGCGGCGTTTGTTCTTTTTCCAATTGTGCGACATTGAAATCGAGGTATTTTGAATGGGTTTTGGCCGATCGCAGCCGGTTGAGCGCGCTGTTGTGCACGGTTTTGTACAGGTACCCCTTGAGCGACCAGGCGATATCGAGCCGGGCGCGTTGTTCCCAGAGTTTTACAAAAACCTGTTGCACGAGATCTTCGGCCGCGTCGAGGTCGCCATCGGTCAGGCGGGCAGCGTACCCGCACAGCGGCGCATACCACTGCCGGAATACGGCCTCGAAGGTCGCCTCGTCGCCGTGCCGCAAGGCTGTCGTCCGGGTTTGTTCGTCTTGATGTTCCAAAATGTTACGGGTTTTGAACGTATGGAGACACAGTGGGGGGCGGGGTACCCTGACTTGAATTCAAAATTAAATCCGAAGACCTGCATCCGGCGGGAGTGGCAAATTTAATGCGCGGTAAGGCGGATTTTCACGGATTCGAAATCCGTGAAATCCGTTTTGCCGCATCCGTTTAATCCGCGTTCATCACTCGAATTTGCCACCCGCGTTTCAGGAATAGAAAAAGTGGTAATGACACAGACCCGCAGGCGGAAAAAACCGGAGGGTTTCCGGCCGTCCGCAGACCAACCGAAAACCCTCCAACCAGTAACCCTCCAACCCTCCAACCTCAAATTCCCATAAACAACCGGATCGGGTCTTCGATCAATTCTTTCACTTTTACCAGGAAGGTCACCGAGGTAGAGCCGTCAATGACGCGGTGGTCGTAGCTGAGGGCGAGGTACATCATGGGGCGGATTTCCACCTGACCGTTCACGGCTATGGGGCGTTCTTTGATGGCGTGCATGCCGAGGATGGCGCTTTGCGGTTCGTTGATGATGGGCGTGCTCATCAGGCTGCCGAAGATGCCGCCGTTGGTGATGGTGAATGTGCCGCCACTCATTTCTTCGAGCGAGAGTTTGCCGTCGCGGGCTTTGGCGGCGAGGTCTTTTAGTTTGTACTCGATCTCGTGGTAGTCGAGGCTTTCCACGTTGCGGATGGGCGGTACCACCAGTCCGGTCGGTGTGCTGATGGCGAAACTGATGTCGGCAAAGTCGTGGTACACGATATCGTCGCCGTCGAGGCGGGCGTTCACGTCGGGCATTTCGAGCAGCACCTTGGCGCAGGCTTTGGCGAAAATGGACATGAAGCCCAGTTTGATGCCGTGTTTTTTCACAAACACTTCCTGGTATTTTTCCCGCAGGGCCATCACGGCGCTCATGTCCACCTCATTAAAAGTGGTGAGCATGGCGGTGTTGTTTTTGGCGCTCACGAGCCGCTTGGCGATGGTGCGGCGCATACGGGTGAGGCGTTCGCGGCGCTCTTGCCGGGAGTTTTGAGTGTCGGGTTTTGAGTTTTGAGTTGGGGCGGCGGGCGCCGGTGCTGTGGGTGCGGGCGCCGATGGGGCAGCCGCTTTGTTTTCCACGGCTTTTTGCGCGTCGTCTTTGGTGATGCGTCCGTCCTTGCCGGTGCCGCCCACTTCGGCGGGGTTCACACCGCCTTCGGCGAGAATTTTGGAAGCGGCGGGGGAAGGGTGGCCGGTGGCATAGTTGGCAGCGGCAGGTGTTTCGGCTACGGCAGGTTTTTCTGCTGCTGCGGGAGTAGCCGGGGCGGGAGTGCTGCTACCGGCGCCGGCCGCCACATCGGTATCAATTTTGGCAAACAGGGCGCCCACTTCGAGGTCTTCCCCTTCCTTGGCCACCCAGGTCAGTTTGCCGGCCTTGTCGGCCGAAAGTTCCTGATTGGCTTTTTCCGTCTCAATTTCGCAAAGCGGTTCGTCCATTTCCACAATGGAGCCATCGGGCTTCAGCCATTTGGAAAAAGTGACGCTGGATATGGATTCTCCCAGATTCGGGATTCGAAGTTCGATAACAGGCATTTTGTTAGTGATGAGTGATGAGCGATGGGTTTGCGGGGCAAAAGTAGTTGAAAAAGGTTGGAAGGTTAGAAGGTTAGAAGGTTGGAAGGTTTCTGGTTGCGGAAACCTTCTAACCTTCTAACCTTCCAACCTTTTTCAACCCTTGATAAAATCGAACCGCAGCAACAATCCTTCGCCTTTTTTTCCTTCGCTGGCAAGGAAGAGATTTCCTTCGGAATCGAAGGAGATGCCTTCGGGTTGTGGCAGTATTTTTTTGTCGAGGCGTATGGCGTAGCGGATTTTTCCGGTGTTGTAGTCCAGCACGACTATGCGTTTCAGGGCGGTGGAAATTATGTACACGTCGCCCGTGACGGGGTGAATAGCCACGCCGGACGGGCTGAAAAAGTGCTGTTTATCGTCGTCGTCGTAGGGAATGAGCGCATTTACTTCGTGGGGATTGACCGTAAAAACAGGCGTTTCTCCCAATTGTTTGGTGCGCAGGTCGAAGGCGTAGATGTTGCGGATGTAGGCGCTGTCGGGGTCGCCTTTGCAGGCAAGCAGGAGGGCCTGGCGTTTTTTGTCGTGGCCCAGTCCTTCCACATCGTCGGTTTTGGTCAGAAATGTTTTGATGGAGGATACTTTGGGCGTGTCGCGTTTCCAACGGGCGATTTCATAAATTTCACCGTTGCTTTTCACGGCGTACAGGCAGTTGTCCACCATTTCCACCCCCTCGAAGTCGCCTTTTTCCCGAAAAAGTACCCGGCGTAATATGGCGCCACCACCGTTGCCGTCTATGAAAAGCACCTCGCCCCGCTCGTCGGAAATGGCGCAGAACACATTGGGTTCGTCGGCAGGGCCGAGGCCGGAAATCTCCTGGAGTTCTTCGTACACCAGATTGATGACCTGCGCCGGCTGATTCAGCCGGTACGGGATGCTATCCGTATCGGTATCGTGGCGACCTGGCGCCACTCCGATACTGTGCAGGGGCGTTGTGGTTGCGAAAATTGCAATCGCCGGCAGTACCAGGGCGAGGAGTTTGTGCATGGTTTGGTTGAGTAAGTTAGCGGGATAGAGGGGAATGGAACGACCGGTAGGCGTCGGCCAATATCCGGGGGGGCTTACTCTTCTGAAAACACCTCGATTTCGTGGGTCTTGACAACCAGATCGGTGAACTTGCCCTTGAAGCGGGTGGCGCGCACGATGTGGTTGTCTATCCAGTGGTAGTTCCCGCCGCGGGGTTTGCCGAAGAGGATGCCGTGGTATTTGAATCCGTGTCTGTTCAGCCAGGCTTCTGTGATCGGGCGGTGGGCCTCGGTGCGGCTGGTGAAAAAGAAGATGACGTGGCCTTCGTCGTACCATTTGTTCAGCATGACCAGCGCATCGGGGTAGGGGAGTACGGTGCCCATACGATCCGGCTCTTCGTTGGGTACGTCGTCGCAAATAGTGCCGTCTATGTCAATCAAAAAATTGCGGATATGCTCGGGCAGCACGGGGCTGATACGTTCGCCTTTTTCGTTGAAAATTTCCTGGAGACCCGATCCGGCCTGCACATTTTCGTTCATAATGGTGTGAATTTTACGCAAAGGTACGGACGAAAAAACCGTAACAGGCCCACTATGGGGCTGTTTTCAGGTGAAATGCTTACGTTTGGGCCGTTATGGCGCATTTTCAGACAAAAATTGGAGCCGATCCGGCAACGGCGGCGCAGTGGCTACTTGCCGGGGAGTGTGTGGGCATCCCGACAGAAACGGTGTATGGCCTGGCGGCCAATGCGCTCAATCCGGCAGCGGTGGTACGGATATTTGAAATCAAAGACCGCCCGGCATTCGATCCGCTGATCGTGCATGTTTCCGGCCTGGCCCAGGCGGAGCGCTATGCGACCGATTTCCCGGCGCCGTTGCGCCTGCTGGCCGAGCGTTTTTGGCCCGGGCCGCTGACGGTGCTCGTACCGAGGCACGACATAATCCCCGATCTGGTCACGTCCGGGTTGTCGCGGGTTGCCTTGCGGGCGCCGGCCCATCCGGTGGCGCAGGCACTCTTGCGGGCGTTACATTTTCCCCTGGCTGCGCCGAGCGCCAATCCGTTCGGGTACATCAGCCCCACCACGGCGCAGCACGTTTATGACCAGTTGCAGGGAAAAATTCCGTACATCCTCGACGGTGGGCCGTGTCGGGTGGGTGTGGAAAGCACGATTGTTGGCTACGAGGCCGGGCAGGTCGTCGTTTATCGCCTCGGCGGGCTGGCGCTGGAACAAATCGAACATACCACAGGCCCTGTGCAGCTGCAACTGAACCAAAACAGCAACCCCGCCGCACCCGGCATGCTCCTGTCCCACTATGCCCCCCGGAAACCGCTGACCCTGATGCCCCGGCCGGCCGGCCTGCCGGCCGGTGATCCAGCATCCCGAACCGGGTTGTTGCTTTTTCGGGATCGGGCGGATTTGCCGGCGCACACCCGGAAGGTGGTTTTGTCGCCTTCGGGCGATTTGGCGGAGGCGGCGCAGCGGCTGTTTGCGGCGCTGCGGCTATTGGACCAGGCCGACGACGTGGACGTTCTGGTGGCGGAGGTTTGTCCGGAAGAAGGGTTAGGGCGGGCGATCAACGACCGGCTGCGGCGAGCTGCGGCCCGGTAGTGCGGCAAAACACAAGGAGTAACTATGGTGCTTCGGGATTATATGCCGGTACATATTTCCTGGTTTTGTGAAAGCAAACCGACAAATCCAGTTTTCCATTAACCAACCAACTTGCATTTTAATCTACATTTACGCCGCTGTTTTTTAATTAACTAAACAGGCGACCGGTACTCATCTCAATGACTGCAACGCGTACATGTATTTTGGTAAAAAACATGTTTGTCTTGCCGGCTCGTTTTCCCAAAACCAATGACATATTGTCGGGGTGTCCTGCTTGGCTGGGGCGCCCTACATCAATTTAAGGCAGTCCTTTTCCTGTTTGTGCGGCACATTTTTTTGTGCCTTTTCAAGGCATCCGCTTCGTGCTGTTTAATCCGCATTCATCATTGTCGAAAATCCACAAACTGGTTCTTTCGGCATCATACTCGCCCGTATGCAAGATCTGAAAGAGTTAATCCTGTTGCTGACGCAACACAACATCCACCCGTTGAAGCACCTGGCGGGGTCGGAGGATTCCAAGTTATTGGCCTTGTACGAGGGTATTGCCAAGGGCAAGTTTCACACGGACGAAGATGCTGCAGCTGAGTTGTACAAGGGGCAGGGCGGCACCTCCAGTTACCGGAAATTAAAATCCGACCTGCGGGAGCGGCTGCTGGAGCATGTTTTTCAGATCAATACGGAGCAAAGCCATTATTCCGACTACCAGAAAGCCTACTACGATTGTCACCGGCAATGGGTAATCGTGCGCTTTTTGACCGGCCAGAACGCCAATACCGTGGCGTTGACGTTGGCCAACAAACTCCTGCGCACGTCCGAGAAATTCGATTTCATTTTGTTGTGCATGGACATTGCGTCCTACCTGCGTATCCAGTACGGCCTCCGGGAGAGCAACGACAAACGTTTCCGGGAAGCCAGTCAGCAGTTCGATCATTTTCGGAAAGTATACGATGCGGAATGCCTGGCGGAGGAATTGTACACCACTCTGGTGGTGCGCACCGTGAACAACCGCTCGGCGCAAGCCGAAGTACACAACTTGTCCGGGGAATACTTCGAGCGCATCCAGCAACCCATGCAGGAGTACCAGACCTACAAGTTGCAGATGTACGGCTACATGATCGGGTTGATGTACTACACCTCTCAAAACGACTACAAGCAAGCACTGGAGTACTGCGAACAAGCCATCGGATTTTTCAAAAAACGCCCCTACGAGGCGCGGGTGCCGCTCCAGATTTTTTACTACCAGCACTTAGTTTGCAATATCCAGTTGAGACAATTCGAGGCGGGCAAGGAATCGGCCAAACAGTGCATCAAACTCATGCAGGAAGGCACCTTCAACTGGTTCAAATACCGCGAACTATACCTCCACCTGCTGCTGCATACCGGCCAGTACGACGAAGCCGCCGATATGCTGCAACGTACGCTGGAACACCCCCGATTTGAGTTTTTGCCGGAAAACGCCGTAGAAATCTGGCGTATCTACGAGGCTTTTGTGTACTACCTCAACAATGCCGGCAAAATGGGGCAGCAACAGAAAAGCAAGTTCAAATTGGCCAAGTTTATCAGCGACCTGTGGATTTTCAACAAGGACAAAAGCGGGATGAATATCGCCGTCATCATCATCAAGTGGCTGACGCTGCTACAGGAAAAACAGTATGGCAAACTACTCGATGAGGTGGAAGGCACCGAACAGTACTGCTACCGCCACCTGCGCGGCGACAATACCAAGCGCAGTTATTATTTCCTGAAAATGCTCCTGCAAATTCCCATGACCCAGTTCGACCGCAAGGAAGTGGAATCCAAAGCCGAACGATTCCTCGAAAAACTCAAGTCCCACCCGCTACAGCTGGCCAACCAAACCTACGAGATTGAGATCATTCCGTACGAGGACTTGTGGGAAATGGCGCTGGAGTCGCTGGATAAAAAATGAAACAAGTGCGTAGCGGTGGGTTTTAACCCACCGATCTATTGCTCACCTTGCTTCACTGCTCTCCCGATGTCTTTTTGATTTCCGAAGGCGATACTCCGAACGCTCTGGAGAACAGGCGCGAAAAATGCGCGGGGTCTTTGAACCCAACCTGGAAACAAACTTCCTTGATATTCAATCCGGGGTTTTTTACTAAGAGATCATACGCCTTTTGCAACCGGTACCGGCGCAGCAGTTCGATGGCCGACTGGTCCGACAGGGCGGCCAATTTTCGTTGCAACTGGGATTTGCTGATCTCCAGGTCGCGGCACAACTGCGGCAGATCGTAGGCGTCATTCGTGTAATTTTTTTCAAAAAGGCCGTACAGGTTTTGCATAAACATGTCGGTTGGGCGGGCCTCGTCGTCGGCCGATTCCGGCAGGTTGGATGGAGCCGACAGGTTGGACAACGCGGCGTACCGCTCGTGCCAACGACGCTGCAAGGCGTACAAATTTTGCAGGGTGAACACGAGTTCCTGCTCGTCGAACGGTTTGCCGAGGTAGGCGTCGGCGCCTTGCTGCCGGCCGCTGAGGCGGTCTTCGATATCGGCGCGGGCGCTGAGCAGCACCACCGGAATGTGGTTGGTCAATGCGTGCGATTTGATGCGGCGGGTAAGCTCCAGACCGTCGGCGCCGGGCATCATCACATCGGACAGAATCAGGTCGGGGATTTTTTCGAGTGCCATTTTCCAGCCTTGTTCGCCGTCGGTGGCGAGCAGCAGCCGGAAATGCGTCCGAAGGCAGGATTGGATATAGCCGGCAATCATCGGATTGTCTTCGACCAACAAAAGCAGCGGCATGTCGGGGTTGCCGACCGGCTCGTTGCGCACCGGTTCGAGCGGGCTTGCAGCGACAGGCAGTAGTGCCGGGTCGGGTGCGGCCGCCGGCGCTTGTCGGCTGACGGGTAGCATAATAATAAAGGTGGCGCCATGTCCCGGCGTACTGTTTACGGAAATAGTGCCCTTGAACAATTCGACGAGGTCTTTCACAAAAGCCAGTCCCAGCCCGAAGTGCCGCGAGGCGCCTGCGTCGTCTTCGTGTTGCCCCCGAAAGTACCGCTCAAAAATGTGTGGCAGGTCTTCCGGGGCAATACCTGTCCCCGTGTCTTCAATTTCGAGGCGTACATAGCCGGAACCCGCCTGTTGAATGCGCACCAGTACGATTCCGTTGGGCCGGGTATGCCGTATGGCGTTGGACAGCAAATTGCTGACGATGTATTTCAGGCGGAGCGGGTCGTAGTCCATGACAATATCCGTGGCATCGGAGAACACTTCCAGCCGGATTTGAGCAAAGTCGGCTAACGGGCGGTGCGACTCCACGAGGTAGCGAACGTATTGGGTAAAATTGCCCGACACCTGATTCAGGCGGAGCGTTTGTTCGTCCATGCGGGCGATGTCCACCATTTGATCCACAAGTTCGAGCATGGTTTGTCCTTGTCGGGCGATATTATCGGCGCTCGGTATGCTTTTTTGCTCCTTACGCAGGCGCTCCGCCAAACCGATAATGATGGTAAGCGGGGTTTTGAACTCGTGCGAGATGTAGGCGAAAAAGCGGTTTTTGAAATCGTCCAGACTTTTGAGCTGTTCCATTTCCTTGCGGCCCAACGCCATGTCGTGTTCCAGCGCCAAGCGTTTGCGCACCATGCGGACGTATAGTCGGAAAAGCAGCAAGGCCGACAAGACGTAAACCAAATAAGCCCATGAACTGCGGTACCAGGGAGGGGATATGGTCAAATGCAAGTACGTTATCGGGGCCGCGTCCCAGCTGTCATCATTATTTTGGGCTTGTAATTCAATGGTGTACTGCCCTGGAGGAATACCCACGAGGTTAGCGGAGCGTTGGCTTCCGGCCGTAGTCCAGTGCTCGCTGAGGGGAAATACCCGATACCGGTAATGCACGCCGGCAGGATCGTCTGCAGCGGGGGCAGCAAACGCAATAACCAGGTTGTTTCGGTCGTGCGGCAACTGCAATTTGTAGGCGTTGTCCGGGTTGATCCGCAGGTAGGTGTCGTTGCTGGAAAACTCGAGATACTGTCCGTTTACGGCAACATCGGTTACCAGCACGGCGAGGGGTTGCGGCCTTTGTCGGGTATTTTTTGGCCGGACGATAAACAAACCCTCAATGCCGCCAAAGGCCAGGTCGCCGGAGGGCGTATAGCCATGTCCGCCGGTATTAAACTCGGTGTTTATGGCGGGTTCCGTGCTGTTGTAATTGTAGAATATTTGGTTGTGCGGGTCGAAGCGCGAAAGCCCCCGGTTGGTGCTCAGCCAAAAGTAGCCGAAGGAATCGGGCAGGATGCTGTAGACGACATTGTTCGCCAATCCGTCTTTTACCGTAAAGTTTTTTGTCGTTTGTGTTCGGGTATCGAAGCGTACCAGCCCGCCACCGCGGAGGCCAAGCCACACTAAATCAGGGTTTTTCGGATCGGGACATACGCTCAGTATCCAGTCGGTTTTGAATAAAGGGACATCGTTGTTGTAATTGTGCCAGGCGCGAAAGGTCGGCTTGGTCTCCGGGTTCTTCACCTGGATCAAGCCTTGGTTGGTACCAATCCACAAATTGCCTGCCCGGTCTTCCGCCAGGGCCGTACTGCGCAGGTGATCCGACCGGTTTTCGGGGAAATAGGAACGGATGTCCCAGTTGTCTGTCCGGCCCGTTTGTGGCCGGATGCGGACGAGATTGCCCTTGTTTCCCGCTACCCAAAGGTCGCCCCGGGAGTCCTCCAGCAGCTGCACCTGCACCTCCCGCAGCCAGTGGAGCGAAACCGGCCACTCTGCCCAGCGATTAGTTTTGTGGTCTTTTTTCAGCAGAATCAATTGAAAATGCCTGAGCGCGGCCATCCACCAGTCGCCGTTTTGAGTGATCAATATGCTGTACGCGAAGCAGTCTTTGGACAGTGCAGCGACCCATGGGGCAGGTTCCAACAGGCCGGTTTGAAGGTTGAATACATGGTAAGGATATTGGCTGCCCGGCCACACGCGTCCGTCGGGAAGAAAGCAAAAATTGTAAATACTGTATTTGGGCAGGTATCGCTTGAAATCCAGTTTTCCACGGCTGATTTTTCGAACGCCAAAGCCGGCAGTACCAACCCACATATTGCCGGATAGATCAATCGTGGCGGCATACGAGGGCATTTGGTCCAACTCAAAAAAAGCAGGAAACTGCTGGTAAAAAGGTAATCGTTCATATCCGGGAGTTGCCCGACGCGATGCGAGCGTATCCATGTGGTGCAACACATTTAGTCCGGCACGGAGCAACACGATTTCGCCCCCGGGCGCTTCTACAAACTCCGACCAAAACCGGGTATGGCAGGGATTGTTGGGCGGTGTATCCTCCGGAAGAAATACAAAACCCTGCTGTCCGGTAACCGAGTACAACAGGCGGTAGTTTCCGTATTGGCGACAGGGCAGGTTGCGCGGGTCGGATCGCTCGGCGGTATGCGCCGCAGGGTCTATCCGGCAAAACCGATACTGGGCATCGCCGGCGATCAGTATGGAATCCCGAAGCATTTGCAGGTCAACCAGCGGGGGGAGCAAGTCTGCACCCACAGTGACCGGAAGCACCTGAAATGCCCGACCGTCGAGGCGCCCGTTCCGGATCATGGCAGCCAGGTTATCGGGGGGCTGTACCGAGAGTACCCCGGATGTGCCGGGCTGCTGGTGACATATCCATACCCGCCCACTTGAGCAGGTAAAGATTTGGGTTACATCGGCGTCGGTCAGGGCAGGAACGGTTTCCGACAAGTATACAAATCGCTCGCTGTACGGGTCCAGTACAACCGGCCCTTTATCCGTTCCGAGCCACAAAAGACCGTACCGGTCCTCCGTGATACAATGTATAAAATTGGTTTTGAGCGACCATGGTATGGTGTTGTCCGGATCGAAGCGCTTGATTTGATATCCGTCGTAGCGATTCAGCCCATTGAATGTACTGATCCAGATGTACCCCCTGCTGTCCTGAAACAAACAATTGACAAATCCCTGCGACAGCCCGTCGGCGACGGTTAGCGCCTGCATGCGCAATTCCTGTGCCCGAACGCCAAAAGAAAAAAGCGCAAGGAGCAGGACAGGGATAAGGTGTTTGTTCAGCATTGGGTGTGTATGCGTCTTTGTGTTTTCCGGTGCAAAGATTCTCCAATAGACACATTTTGGCGCTATCCGGGCAAAATAAACAAAGAAATGGGTCGAAAACGCAAGTCTGTGCCGGTGCCCGGCAGGCATCTTTGCGGGCTGTTAGTATATTGGAACGAGACCTTTCAGGTGTTTGGCAAACCTGAAAGAGGGTCTGGATACCATCCACCGTTTAATCATTCGTGAAAAGTTACCCATCATGCAAGACATCAATGAGCTGATCCGGTTATTGGAGCAGCACCAAATTCACCTTTCCCGGCCGGCCGCAACGGAGCAGGATACCGATTCATCCGTGTTTCGTTTGTTCGAGGGTATCCGGACAGGGCAATACGCGACCGATGCCGACGCGGCATCTGATATGTTTCCCGGCGCTTCGGCCGATCATTCCGGTTATTTTGAAACGCGTACAGCATTGCGCGAAAGGCTTGCAAAGGCCATTGCGCAGTTTGTAGCCGAGTTGGAGCAGTACCCCGACGTGCAGCAGGCGCACTTCGAGTGCCAGAAACTTTGGCTCAACGTGCGCACCCTGAGCGGCCAAAATGCCGCGATGTTTGCGCTGGAACTGGCCGCACACCTGCTGCGCATCGCCGAAAAGTTTGACTTCTCCCTGCTTGGCATGGATGTGGCCCTGTACCTGCGCTTGCAGCATTGCACCCGGGATCATAAAGGCGAATGGTGTGCCGAAGCCGATGCCAAACACCAGTATTTCCAGCAGGTGCTCGAAGCGGAGTTTCAGGCAGAAAAAATGTACACCGACCTGACGGCGCACTGCATCAACGACACCACCCCCAACGAGGAGCTGTATCGCCTGGCAAAAGCATACTCCGATACCCTTGCTCCCCTGATGCGCAAGTACCCGGCCGCAAAAGTCCATCTGTACGGCAACCTGATCGCTCTGCACCAGTTCACGGCTTCCGGGGATTACTCCGGCGCGTTGCACCATTGCGAAAAGGCTATCCGGTTTTTTCAGGAAAAACCCTACCGCGCCGGCGATCCGCTTCAGATATTTTACTATCAGCAATTGCTTTGCAGCATTCATTTGCGCCACATCGAGACGGGGGAGCGCGCTGCCCGCGCCTGCCTGGAACTTTCGAACAAAAACGCCTTTAATCAATTCAAAATCAAGGAACTGCTCCTGCTTTTGCTGGTACACGCCAAACAATACAGCAAGGCACTGGCATTGTTCTCCGAGGTGCTGTCCGATCCCCAGTTTGCATTTTTGCCCGGGTATCTCCGGGCCAACTGGACGGTTTACGAACCGTATCTGGCTTTTCTCGTGGCTACCGGCGCCGGCGCCGTGCCGTCGGGAGAACGACTTTTTGCGCCCGGGCGGCCCGGTGTGCTGGACGACACTTCGCCGGTCCTGGCATTTATTCACCTGCTCCAGCAAAAGCGGTACGACGAAGCCCGAAGCCGTGTACCTGATCTGGAGCGCCATCTCCACACCCATGGGAGCGGTGCAGGCGCCCGGCGTTCCGCCCTCTTTTTAAACATGCTGCTGCAGATTCCGGCGGGCGATTTTCGGCGGGCCAAGGTCATCCCCCTGGCTGCCGGCTTTTTCGCAGCATTGAGAACAACCCCGCTCGCGCTGGCCAATCAGACCCGGACGCTCGAGGTAGTACCTTGTGAAGATCTCTGGGAAATGGTACTGCAAACGCTGGATACACAGTAGCCAAGCAGCAGCACGCAGCAAAAACATACACGGGCCCACATATTTTCCGGCGCACCGATGTAACGCCCTTCCCGTTCACTTGCTTTTGCAACAACTGATAACCAGTCTCTTAGGGGTGATTCAAGGGAAATGTCCCTCAAATGCCCGGGTAACAAAAATTGTATTTTTGTTATGTGTAATACTTTGCCGGACATCTACTTTTGTCCATCTTTTAATCTATAGTCTGTTTTCTCATGAATAAACTTTACCTGCCTGCGTACTTCGGGTACGCTCCAGTTGTCGAAAATGTAGGAGGCCTCGTGGATACTACTGCTATTTAATTGTGGCAGTATCTGCGGTCGCCATAGGCATAAGACACCTGAAGCGTCCTGCTGGGCCGCTCCGGAAACGGAGCGGCCTTTTTTATTTAAGTACCTGAACCGACTATCTTGAAATCAAATCTCGGTGTCTCGCTGTGCGGCACGCTCCTCGCCCCCCCCCCCCTCGCCCCTTACCCGCTTTCCAAGTAACATACCGCAACAAAAAGAAGGGTTTTAATGTACTGAAAACCAGTTTTTTAAAAATTCATTCTTCCTCAACGTACATACGCTAAGGGGGTAACGATTCCCTGTTTTCCGTTTGCAATACCCATACCCGATGGGCAGACTTTTGATTTCGAAAAGCAACACATCGCTTTTTTTCTTAATCAAAAAATGCTTAATCATCATGAAAAGTAAAGCAAACTTCCGTCTTCTCCTCGCTTCCGGATCCCTGGTTCAAATGGCTGGTATCATCGTGGACACTACGATGGTTTAGTCCAAAATCGGAACGCGCAGATGATACAATCTAAACTTGAAAGAGTCTATCCCGCGCTGCTTCTATCGCCTCCTGTACGGGAGGTTGAGATGGAAGTAGTATTCGGGACACCGAGCAGGAACTGTTCGGGGACTGGTATATGTATGATTGCCAGCCGATTGGCACAAGGACATGCGATTCCGTGTCCGCACGCACCGGCTATAATCCACTGCGATCCGGGGCACGAATTGGTGTTCCGTTTCCGCAAACAACGCCTGACCGACAGGGTCGTGCAGACGTATTTTTCCTCAAGTATTTTTTTGGTAGAGGAGACCTTTTCCCTGCCGCAAAGACTGGTTCGTATGTGGGGGCTGCCTGTCGGCAG
This sequence comes from Lewinellaceae bacterium, assembly GCA_016719605.1. Lineage (GTDB taxonomy): Bacteria > Bacteroidota > Bacteroidia > Chitinophagales > Saprospiraceae > M3007. The sequence goes on from JADJYW010000001.1 coordinate 29,212, forward strand.
TATCCCGCCGGGGCGCTACATCCTGGAGGAATACTCCCGGGAGTGGCGCCTTTATTTTCCACTTCAACCGAACCAGCAGCCATGATTGCATTCATGAGATTGAACCATACGATTCAGGCCATACCAGCCGCCCGGACTTCCCAAATGTGGGGGGTATGGGCGGTTTGGTTATGTCTGACCGGCAGCGCGCAACGGTTCTTCAGAGCCGTTTTTGCTTACTGCCAGGCGCAAAAACATCGGTTCATCGCTCCCTTACAGAACTCCCTGCGTACCGGTATGCCCGATCGGGAATACCGCCGCACTACATGGGATAAAGGAAATATCCGGGAAGGACCGGATTGATTCTATACACCAGGCCTCAATCGGGCCGGACAGGCTTCAATTTTTTAATCCTACCCTTAATTTGTTCAAAATCAATTTTTTGAAACCATCTGGCGCATTCGCTTAACGAATGAAACAAGTAGATTCAGCAAGCAGGCAGCCGGTGTCCAATCACTTTTTCTTATGAAAAGTCAGCGTTTACAAAACAGTTCACCTGCAACGGTGCGCTCCCCCTGGATGGGGTGGGGCGTTTTGGCCTTTCTGTTCTGCCTGGGCAGCGCCGGCCTGCATGCACAGACCAACGAGACCTTTGCTACCGGCTCGTACATCGTCAACATGGGCGTCGTGCCCCAGACCGTCGGAAACGGCCTGAAGCCTTACGGCCTGGTCTATGATCTCGTCAAAAATTACAATGTCCCTGTCCGATGGGTCATCAACCCGGCAAAACCCAAAGACGGGATTGACTTCAGCCACAACGGCACGGACTACAAGGGCGGCCCCTTCATCATCCCGGTTGAGTACCGCTCCGCAGCGGTGAATGCCCGCATCACCTACTGGCAAGGCTTGGGGGTAGTGGGCGCCACGACCGTGTCGGCGATTACCGTCCCGGTTATTCAAACCATCGAAGCAGCACCCCGCTGGACGCTTGACGACCAGAACGGTGGTATTGCGGAGGTGTTCCTGACAAACGCCGGCATCCCGAATACCGCATACGACTGGGTAAGCCCGCAACTGCTGGGCGCCTGCAACGACTTGTTCGTCATGCCGCACGCCGACCCCGAGTGGAGCACGCACAGCAACCTGCTTCCCTGGAACCTGACCTACAAGGGCGGTATCTGGGCCGGCTGCCACGCAGTAAGCGCTTTGGAAAATATGTTCAACCCTGCCAACCCCTCGCAGCAAACCAACTTCCTCTCCAACAAAACCGGCACAGCCGGCGGCGGCGGCCCGTACGCCGACCCCGCCAATTCGCTGGTACTTTGGGGCGACCACGAGGACGGATCAATTCCGTACAACCTCGCCTACCCAACCGACCAGGTCATGCAGTTTATGGGCAAAACCGATCTGGCCCATCAGAACGGTTCGGAGCAAATTTTTATGCCCGTGCTGAGCAACACCTGGCGGGCGACCACAAAAATCGGATCCTGGGACCCTTCGCAGGCCGACGTACCCGGCGTTTCGCCCGGTCTGGCCGCCGTGTTGCTTTATGGCTCCGGTTTCGGCGACCCCGCCCGCGGAAAAATCCTGTACGAAGGCGGCCACAGCATTGCCAAAGCCACCGGCCCCGACAACATAGCCGCCCAGCGTGCTTTTTTCAACTGGAGCTACTGGGCCTCTGTAGACAAAGCGCTTTCGGTAGCCGTCTCCGGTGTACCGGCCGTCCTGATCGGCGGCAATGCGTACCCCGTTTCTGCTACCGTGACCGCCAACGTTCCTTCCGGCCCGTACACCTACGAGTGGATGTCCTCTTGCGGCGGCACCTTTGCCAATCCGTCGGCAGCCTCTACAACGTTTACACCACCCGTAGTAGGAAACAATACACCCTGCGTGGTTACCTGCAAGGTGTACGATGTCTGCGGCCGCACGGCTTTCTTTTCTGAAACCGTCACGGTGACCCCCGGGCCACGTGCTCCCATTGCCGTGGATGACAACGGCGCCATTGATGTCGACTGCTCCAATTCCGGCTCCGGCCTGACCTTGAACGTTCTGGATAACGATTCCGATCCTGATCTGGACTCCATTTCGGTGACCGGCCTGAGCGGCACAACCGGCGGCACATGGTCTTTTCTGCCCAACGGCAATGTGACCTACACGCCGGCGGCCAACTTTACCGGCACCGCTACGGCCAACTACACGGTGTGCGATACGACCACCCCGACACCACTTTGCGATATCGGTTCCATCTCCATCGTCGTAGGTACCCCCGATGCGGATGGTTGCTATCAGGGTACTGCTTCAGCACTGACATCTTTTGTATTTGTCCCTACCGGCGGTACTGCCGGCTCTTCGAGCGTAGGCAATCCGGCCAACGCCGAACTCACGCCCAACTATGATCCGGAAGACAATACGACCTACGCGGTGTTGAACAACAATACCGACATCTTGTACCTCGACTTCGGATCAGTAGTTACTTCCGGCGATTCTGTACGGATATTTTTTGCCTCCCAGACGGAGAGCAGCCAAGTGACCATTCAGGTATCGTACAGCACTACGGCCGGCGCTACCGGTCCGTTCACTTCGCTGGGAAGCAAAACTACCACATCCAACGATCCGGGTGATGATGTTGTATACAAATTGCCGATTGGCGGCCTGCGTACGCTTCGTATTCAGCGCACCACTCCGCAAGCTGCCGAACTTTGGGTGGATGGAGCAACAATCGAAACCTGGGATTGTGCCAGTATTGCGCCGGTTGCCCAGAACGATGAAGCCTTTACCCTGGAAGATATTGCCGTAAAAATATCGGTTCTCGCCAATGATGAATCCCCGACCGGCTCGGCGCTGACCGTAACGGCGATCACGTCGGCTCCGGCAAACGGAACGGTTAGTATCAACCCCGATGGTACCATTACCTACCTCAATACCACCGACGTCATCGGCGGCGGCACCGACAACTTCTCTTACCAGACTTGCAATGCTGAAGGCTTCTGTGCCTCGGCTTCTGTGACCGTGAACATCGAAGAAGATGGCTGCCCGGCCAATCAATACAGGGCTTTACCGTCAGTACCCGCTACGATCACGATAAATAATCCGGCATCTAATGTGGTGGACACATACATCAAAGCAGATAGCGACGGTAACGATAACTACGGCGGTAATGACAAGATACACACCGGAAAAAAAGCTACCAATGCACGGCGCAGTCTTTTGCGTTTCGACCTGGCCGGAATACCCGGCGGATCGGTTATTCAAAGCGCGACCATGACCCTGACCCGCGTTGGCGGTGACGGGAATACGCTTTCTCTGAGTGCACACCGCCTGACAAACGCCTGGGTAGAAGGCCAGGCTACCTGGACGATCCGCCAAACGGCGACCAACTGGAGTACGCCGGGAGGTGAGTTTCTGGCATCGCCCCAGGCAACGATTACTTCCGCAGGCTCCAATGGTACCCGGGATTTTGATCTCACAACCCTGGTTCAGGGCTGGTTTAACAGCGCCTACCCGAACTACGGGGTTTTGGTCAAACAAACCACCGAAGTGCTGGACAAGCGCCACGAATTTGCTTCTTCCGAAAACGGCACTGCGGGTAGCCGCCCCAAATTAGTGGTCAACTACCTCACACCCACTGCCTGTGCGGCTATTCCTAACCGGGCGCCCATGGCCAACCCGGACAATGCCACAACGACGGCAAGCACCGCCATCAAAATCGGTGTAAAAGCCAACGACACCGACCCGGACGGCAACGCGCTCACCATCAACAGCATCGTAGGTTCCGTCACCGGTGGTACGGCTACGATCATGGGCGACAGCATCCAGTTCACGCCGACCAACACCTTCAACGGCACCGCCACCTTCCTGTACCGCATCAGCGACGGAACACTCTTCGACACCGCCCGCGTGAACATCACGGTGAACAACGCCGCGCCGGTAGCCGTCAACGATTCGCCGGCAGCGTTCAACTCCAACACGGTGAACAACATGTTTGCTGTGCAAGGCAACGATACCAACCCCGACGGGCCCAATCCGATGACCACCCAGATCATCTCCGGCCCGGTCAACGGTTCGGCTTCTGTGTCCGGCACCAACATCCTGTACACCCCCACGACAAACTTCTACGGCAAGGACACCATCCAGTACCGCATTTGCGAACCGGTGGACCCGAACGCATGCGACGACCCGCTGTGCGACACCGCTTTTGTGTTTATTGTGGTGAACAACCAGCCGCCGGTAACCACCCCCGATGTGGCCGTGACCAACGGCTGCCAGTCGGTTCAGATATTTGTACTGAACAATGACTCCGATCCGGAAGGACAAGGTATAGGACTGACTATTGTCAACGTCAGTGTGCCGGCCAACGGTACCGCCGTCATAGACCCCGGCCAACAAAGTATCACCTACATTCCCACACCCGTGGCGAGTGGTCCGGTGACGATCACCTACACGGTATGCGACGACGCCGTACCCACATCGGGCTGTTCCACGCAAACGGTGACCGTAACGGTCAACAACATGAACCCCGCTGTGAACAACCCGCCCGTGGCCGGAAACGACCTGGCGGAGGACATCACCCGCGCACAAATGGCCTTCGTGCCGGTATTAGACAATGACAACGATCCGGAAGGCACCCCGCTGACCATCAGCCTGCCTGCCCCCAACCTGATGCCGCCTGCAAGCGGCACGGTGGCGCTGTTCGGCTCCAATCAGGTGAAATTCACCCCGGCGGCGAACTTCCTTGGAACAGTTACCTTCAACTACCAGATTTGCGACCAGTCGCCTCCGGTGGATGTGGATTGTCCGCCCCTGGCTTCGCAATGCGTATCGGCCACAGTAACCGTCAATGTGGTGAACCAGCCGCCTGATGCATCCGACGATTTCGCCTCTACCGCCGTGAACGTGCCGAAGAATATCTTCCCGCTCGCCAACGACAGCGAACCAGACGGCGACGACATCATCCTGCAAGCCGGTGGCGCTACCACGGAAGGCGGCACTATGGTGCTGAACAACAACGGCACACCCGCCGACCCGACCGACGACTACTACGTCTATACCCCGCAGATGGGCTTCATCGGTGTGGACACGTTTGTATATCAAATTTGCGACGACATCGTGCCGCCCCTGTGCGACAACGCCACGATCTACATTACCGTGGCCCCGCCGATTGATTTGCAACTGACCAAAACCTTCGCTCCGATGACCCCGCTCTCCATCGGGGATCCCATCACGTTCACCCTGACGCTGACGAACAACTCCAGCACGCCCGCTACCGGCGTCAATGTGCTGGATTTACTCTCTGGCAGCTACAACTACATCAGTTCCAGTGGGCCTGGCACATACGATCCAAACTTTGGTATTTGGGCAATCGGTACGGTGGCCGGCAACGCGACAGTCGTCCTGACGATTCAGGCCGAAATCCTGGACTATGCAGCATTTCTCAACCTGACACAAGTGTACACGGCCAACCAACCGGATGCCGACTCCACCCCCGGCAACATGGGTGGCGCTCCGGCAGAAGACGACGAAGCACAGGTACAACCTGTTTGTGTGCCGCCCGCTACGCCAACGGCTATTTTCCGGCAGCAGCAACCGTGACCTGAGATATGCAAACTATTCCTTCGATTTCCAACCCATTTTGCAACAAGACAAATCGTCCCACTATGGAACGCAACAATAACAATCTACACAAACGCCCGATAGCAGCCAGAATGCTGCCGGTAATCGGCGCTTTTCTACTGACCCTCTGGCTGCCCTCGCTGTCTTATGCGGTCACCTATATCTCCACCACCAACGGCAACTGGGGTTCCGGGGCCACCTGGGTAGGCGGCGTAGCGCCCGGGTTTACCGTCGGCGTCAACGACTCGGTCGTCGTCAAACACGTGGTTACCTACAACCTGATGAACGACCTCGAAGTGAATGGAGTCGTCAATATTGTAAACGGCACATTCCGCACCGCGCTTAGTGGCGACGGCATGAACCGCAGCGTTTTTGTCCGTTCTACAGGCCGCTGGCGCATGTGTAACGGCAAGTTCTACCTGCCCATTTTCAGTTGTGGCTACGGCTGCGGTTCGGGTTCCAACCTGAGCGGCAACTTTGTCAATGAAAACGGCGACATCTACATTTACAACTCTACCGTTGAAATCGCCCAAAACTGGGAGGACGTGAGTTCTTCCGGGGGCGGTAGTCGCAGTTTTATCGGTGGATGTCTCAAAATCGGAGAGAACTTCAGCAACAAAGGTTCCTTCGACCTGTACGACGCTACATGCATTGAACTTGGCCTGCATGGCAGCGGGAACTGGAGCAATGAATACCGCGTGACATTCCAGAACAGCTGTACGCTCAAGTTGACAGGTTCCGGTAGCCTGGAAAACAACACCAGTGCGCCCAATGGTGTGTTTGGCGGGGCCGGCTCACCCGACATTGCTGCGCTTAAAGTCAGCAACGGAAACGTCACGAACAACGGCCCCTGGGGCGCCCAGATTCTTAACTTTTGTATTGACGGCGGTTCCGTAGGCGGCAGCCAGGCGACCGATTTCAACAACGATGTAACAAACAACGATACCCCGGCGGCATGTACGGCAGTGAATAATACCAACTGCAACAGTTGTCCGGCAGGCGCGTGTATGCTTGCACTCACGGGTAGTGTGTCCACCCCGGTCACTTGTGTGAACGGAGCGCCCGGCAACAACGGAGCGGTCACTGTCACAATCACTCCGGGCAGTGCCACCGAATCGTGCGGCCCGGGCAGCGGTATCACCTATTCGTGGAATACCGCTCCGGTGCAAACCACGCAGACGGCTACCAACCTCAACTCCGGCACCTATACCGTCACCGTGACGGATGCCGCCGGCTGTACGGCTACGGCCAGCGCAACGCTGACGACGCCGGTATGCTGTCCGACGGTTTCTTCGGTCACAACATCACCGGTTTCATCCGGGTGTGTCGGCAGTACGTTTAGTGCAACGATCAATCACGGTGCAAATCCCGGCAATCTGGCGTTATATTACAGTACCAACGCGGGTCTTACCGCTACGCAACTGTATGATTTTGCCAATCATGGCGCAAATAATATCCAGGTCTTAAATGCGTCGGTTACTCCGGCTCCCGCCGCCACCAGTACGGTAGTCAGCAGCCTGAGTATTCCCTCGATAGGTTCTTATACTATTTATGCTATTCTCGCCAACGGAAACCCCAGTATAGGCCCGAGCTGTAAACCCATGCAATCGGTATCCTTTACGGTAAATCCGACACCGGTTCTTTACTCGGTCACTGGCGGCGGCACATTTTGCGCCGGCGGCGCCGGTGTTCCGGTAGGCCTATCCGACTCCGACTTTGGCGTAAACTACCAGCTCAAGCGCGACGGCAACAATGCCGGCGCTCCGGTAGCCGGCACGGGTTCAGCTATATCGTTCGGCAACCAGACAGTGGCCGGTGCGTACACGGTTGTAGCAACTATTGTTGCCACCGGTTGTACTGCCACCATGAGCGGTTCGGTAAATATCACCATCAACCCATCGCCTTCGATTAGCTTCACCACCACCACACCTGCCTGCGCAGCCAGCGACGGCGCCATCAGCCTTACGGTTACGGGCGGCACAATGCCCTACACCTACGATTGGGCCGATCTGCCCGGTTCAAACGATCCGGAAGACCGTACCGGACTGGCGCCCGGCATTTATGCCGTGACCGTCACCGGAAACAACGGCTGTACGGATAGCGAAATCATCGTACTCAACCCGGCCAATGGCTGCCCGCCGATTGAAATTTGTGGCGACGTGGACGACGATGTATTTTATATCGCACCCATACCCGGCGCTACGAACTATACCTGGACGGTGCCGCTTGGCGCCACCATCGTCAGCGGTCAGGGTACTTCTTCCATTACGGTAGACTGGACAACGGCCTCCTACGGTACCGGCAACATTTGTGTGACGCCCGAGACGTCTTGTAGCGTTGGCGATCCATTCTGCGTACCTGTGGAAGTCATCAATTGTAATCCGATAGCCGACCTGAGCCTGAACAAGACCTCCAACCTGGCTACGCCGAATGTTGGCGATGTCATCACGTTCACGATCACGGTCAGCAATGGCGGCCCCGATGCGGCCACCGGCGTAGCCGTGGAGGATATCGTGCCGGCCGGATATTCCAATATTATCAATATCTCCAACAGCGGTATGTTGTCCGGAAATACCATTTCCTGGAGCGGCTTGTCCATTGCTGCCAACGGCAGTATTATGCTGACTTTCCAGGCCACGGTAGACGCTCCCACCGGCGCTCCGAACGAATATAAAAACGTGGCCGAGGTCACCGACAGCGATCAGGGCGACCCGGACTCCACACCGGATAACCTCGTGGGTAATACGCCGGCCGAGGATGATGAAGATTCGGATACGCCTGTTCCTCAGGTAGTAGACCTGAGCTTGAACAAAACCGTCAGCCCCACCTCGGCTAACGTTGGCAGCACGGTAACCTTTACCATCACGCTCACCAACCTCAGCGCTACCGCCGCTACCGGAGTAGCCGTCGAAGACTACGCGCCGGGTGGTTTCAGCAACATCACAGCCATTAGCGACGGCGGCTCCGTTTCTATGGGCACCGTGAGCTGGAGCGGCCTGACCGTACCGGCATTCGGAACCAAATCAGTTACCTTCCAGGCCACGGTAGATGCCCCGACAGGCGCCCCGGGCGAATACACCAACGTAACACAGGTGACCGATGCCGATCAATACGACACGGATTCGTCACCCGACAATATGGTGAACAACACACCCGGAGAAGACGATGAAGATGATGTCACACTGGCACTGATCATCGCAAACCTGTCTTTAAATAAAACAGTAGACAACGCTTCCCCGAACGTAGGCTCGAACGTAGTCTTCACGATCACGGTGAGCAACGCCGGCCCGAATGCGGCTACCGGTGTCACGGTGGAAGACTTGCTTCCGGCCGGTTTGACGTACGTTTCCGACAACAGCGGCGGCAACTACAACAGCGGTACGGGTATCTGGACGGTGGGATCGATCGCCAACGGCGGCTCGGCCAGCATCCAGATCACGGCTACGGTGACTACTGCCGGCGCGAAAACCAACTACGCACAGGTAGCCGACAGCGACCAGTTCGACCCGAACTCGACGCCTGGCGACGACTCGAACAACCAGGATGACGACGACACGGAAACCGTGACGCCGCAGGTGGCCGACTTGTCGCTGACCAAAACGGTGAACAACGCTTCGCCGAACGTCGGCTCGAACGTAGTCTTCACGATCACGGTGAGCAACGCCGGCCCGAATGCGGCTACCGGTGTAACGGTGGAAGACTTGTTGCCTGCCGGTTTGACGTATGTTTCCGACAACAGCGGCGGCAATTACAACAGTGGCACAGGTATCTGGACCGTGGGCACGGTCGCCAACGGCGGCTCGGCCAGCATTCAGATCACGGCTACGGTGACTACCTCCGGCGCGAAAACCAACTACGCACAGGTAGCCGACAGCGACCAGTTTGACCCGAACTCGACGCCTGGCGACGACTCGAACAATCAGGATGACGACGACGACGAAACCCTCACCCCGCAAGTAGCCGACCTGTCTTTGACTAAAACGGTGAACAACGCTTCCCCGAATGTAGGCTCGAACGTAGTCTTTACGATTACCGTGAGCAATGCCGGCCCGAATGCGGCTACCAGTGTCACGGTGGAAGACCTGCTGCCTGCCGGTTTGACGTACGTTTCCGACAACAGCGGCGGCAACTACAACAGTGGCACAGGTATTTGGACGGTGGGCACGGTCGCCAACGGTGGCTCGGCCAGCATCCAGATCACGGCCACGGTGACTACCGCCGGCGCAAAAACCAACTATGCGCAGGTAGAAGACAGCGACCAGTTCGACCCGAACTCGACGCCTGGCGACGACTCGAATAACCAGGACGACGACGACGACGAAACCCTCACTCCGCAAGTAGCCGATCTGTCGTTGACCAAAACGGTGAACAACGCTTCGCCGAACGTGGGTTCGGATGTGACGTATACCATTACGGTGAGCAATGCCGGCCCGAACGCAGCCACCAACGTGAGTGTGGAAGATCTGCTGCCTGCAGGTATGTCGTATGTAACTTCATCGCCCTCGCAAGGATCGTACAACAACATATCGGGCCTGTGGACAATAGGCACAGTCGCCAATGGTGGCAGCGCTACGCTGACCATCACCGCTACCGTGACGAGTCCGGGCGCGAAAACGAACTATGCACAAGTAAATACAAGTGATCAGTTTGACCCGAACTCGGTACCGGGCGATGACTCGATTACCGACGACGACGACGACGACGAAACCCTCACCCCGCAAGTGGCCGACCTGTCGTTGACCAAAACAGTGAACAACGCTTCGCCGAACGTAGGCTCGAACGTGATCTTTACGATCACCGTATCCAACGCCGGCCCGAACGCGGCCACCGGTGTCACGGTGCAAGACCTGTTGCCTGCCGGTTTGACGTACGTTTCCGATAACAGCGGCGGCAATTACAACAGCGGCACGGGAATCTGGACCGTGGGCACGGTCGCCAACGGCGGCTCGGCCAGCATCCAGATCACGGCCACGGTAACCACTGCCGGCGCAAAAACGAACTATGCGCAAGTGCAAACCGTCGACCAGTTCGACCCGAACTCGGTACCCGGCGACGACTCGAACAACCAGGATGACGACGACGACGAAACCGTCACCCCGCAGGTGGCGGACCTGTCGCTGACCAAAACGGTGAACAACGCTTCGCCGAACGTGGGTTCGAACGTGGTCTTCACGATCACGGTGTCCAACGCCGGCCCGAATGCGGCTACCGGTGTAACGGTGGAAGACTTGTTGCCTGCCGGTTTGACGTACGTTTCCGACAACAGTGGCGGCAACTACAACAGCGGCACGGGTATCTGGACGGTGGGCACGGTCGCCAACGGCGGCTCGGCCAGCATCCAGATTACAGCCACGGTAACCACCGCCGGCGCGAAAACCAACTACGCACAGGTGGCCGACAGCGACCAGTTTGACCCGAACTCAACGCCTGGCGACGACTCGAACAACCAGGACGACGACGATGACGAAACCGTCACTCCGCAAGTGGCCGACCTGTCGTTGACGAAAACGGTGAACAACGCTTCGCCGAACGTCGGCTCGAACGTAGTCTTTACGATTACCGTGAGCAATGCCGGCCCGAATGCGGCTACCAGTGTCACGGTGGAAGACCTGCTGCCTGCCGGTTTGACGTACGTTTCCGACAACAGCGGCGGCAACTACAACAGCGGCACGGGTATTTGGACGGTGGGCACAGTCGCCAACGGTGGCTCGACCAGCATCCAGATCACGGCCACGGTGACTACTGCCGGTGCAAAAACCAACTATGCGCAAGTGCAAACTGTCGACCAGTTTGACCCGAACTCGACGCCTGGCGACGACTCGAACAATCAGGACGACGACGACGACGAAACCCTCACCCCGCAAGTGGCCGACCTGTCGTTGACCAAAACGGTAAATAACCCTTCGCCTCAGGTTGGCGGCCAGGTTATCTTCACGATCACGGTGAGCAATGCCGGCCCGAATGCGGCTACCGGTGTCACGGTGGAAGACCTGTTGCCTGCCGGTTTGACGTACGTTTCTGACAACAGCGGCGGCAACTACAACAGCGGTACGGGTATTTGGACGGTGGGCACAGTCGCCAACGGCGGCTCGGCCAGCATCCAGATCACCGCCACGGTGACTACCGCCGGCGCGAAAACCAACTACGCGCAGGTAGCCGACAGCGACCAGTTCGACCCGAACTCGACGCCTGGCGACGACTCGAACAACCAGGACGACGACGACGACGAAACCGTCACTCCGCAAGTGGCCGACCTGTCGTTGACCAAAACGGTGAACAACGCTTCCCCGAACGTAGGCTCGAACGTGATCTTCACGATCACCGTGTCCAACGCCGGCCCGAATGCGGCCACCGGTGTTACGGTGGAAGACCTGTTGCCTGCCGGTTTGACGTACGTCTCCGACAACAGCGGCGGCAACTACAACAGCGGCACGGGTATTTGGACGGTGGGCACGGTCGCCAACGGCGGCTCGGCCAGCATCCAGATCACGGCTACGGTAACCACTGCCGGTGCAAAAACCAACTACGCGCAAATAGCCGACAGCGACCAGTTCGATCCGAACTCGACGCCTGGCGACGACTCGAACAACCAGGACGACGACGACGACGAAACCCTCACCCCGCAAGTGGCCGACTTGTCGTTGACCAAAACGGTAAATAACCCTTCGCCTCAGGTTGGCGGCCAGGTTATCTTCACGATTACCGTGAGCAATGCCGGGCCGAACGCGGCCACCGGTGTCACGGTGGAAGACTTGTTGCCTGCCGGTTTGACATACGTTTCCGACAACAGCGGCGGTAACTACAACAACGGCACAGGAATCTGGACGGTGGGCACGGTCGCCAACGGCGGCTCGGCCAGCATCCAGATCACTGCTACGGTAACTACTGCCGGCGCAAAAACCAACTACGCGCAAATAGCCGACAGCGACCAGTTCGACCCGAACTCGACGCCTGGCGATGATTCGAACAACCAGGACGACGACGACGATGAAACCGTGACGCCGCAAGTGGCCGACCTGTCATTGACCAAAACGGCGAATAATTCTACCCCGAATGTCGGCTCGAATGTGATCTTCACGATCACGGTGAGCAATGCCGGCCCGAATGCGGCCACCGGTGTCACGGTGGAAGACCTGCTGCCTGCCGGTTTGACGTACGTTTCCGACAACAGCGGCGGCAACTACAACAGCGGCACGGGAATCTGGACGGTGGGCACGGTCGCCAACGGCGGCTCGGCCAGCATCCAGATCACGGCTACGGTGACTACCGCCGGTGCGAAAACCAACTATGCGCAGGTGCAAACCGTCGACCAGTTCGACCCGAACTCGACGCCTGGCGACGACTCGAACAACCAGGACGACGACGACACAGAAACCGTGACGCCGCCGAGCGCCAATCTCCTGCTCAGCAAATCGGTGAACAATACCACGCCAAACGTCGGCACCGTCGTGACATTCACCATACAGGTGTCCAACCTCGGTCCCAACGGAGCAACGGGCGTATCCGTGGAGGATTACATCCCCAATGGTTACGGCTCCATAGCGGCTATCAGCAATGGTGGAACGCTCCTCGGCAACACGACCACATGGAGTGGCCTGAGCATTTCGGCCTTCACCTCGCTGAACCTGACCTTCCAGGCTACGGTATTAGCCCCCGGTGTGGGTGTGAGTTTCCGCAACACTGCGCAGGTAACCGATAGTGACGAGTTTGACCCGACTTCCACGCCGAATAACATGGTGAACAACACCCCGGCGGAAGACGACGAAGACGACGCAAACCTGACTCCGCGCCAGGCAGACATTTCCCTGAGCAAATCCGTCAGTCCGACTTCGGCCAATGTGGGCGATGTCGTGACGTTCACGCTCACGCTGTCCAACGCAGGGCCGAATTCGGCAACGGCGGTTTCCGTACAGGATTATGTTCCCGCCGGTTTCAGCAATATCGCCGCGATCAGCGGCGGCGGCACCCAGTCTATGGGCACGATCACATGGGCTGGCCTGACTGTTCCGGTTGGCGCCAACACCGTAACGCTGACCTTCCAAGCAACCGTAGATGCCCCGACGGGTGATCCCGCCGAGTACAAAAACACGGCTCAGGTGACAGCCAGCGCGGTGTACGACCCGGACTCGCAGCCGAATAACCTGGTGAACAACACCCCGGCACAAGATGACGAAGATGATGCAGAATTGACGCTGATCGCAGCCGATCTGTCCCTCGTCAAAACCGTCAGCAACGCCACCCCGAACGTGGGCGACGTGGTGACGTTTACGCTTAGCCTGTCCAACGCCGGCCCGAATGCGGCTACCGGTGTGGCCGTGGCGGATTACGTCCCCAATGGTTACGGCAGTATTTCCGGCATCAGCAATGGCGGTTCGTTCTCTATGGGTACGATTTCGTGGAGCGGCCTGAGTGTACCGGTTGGCGCCAACACGCTAACCCTGACCTTCCAGGCAACGGTGCTGGCTCCGGGCGGTGGCGTATCGTACGTCAACACCGCGGAAGTCACCGACAGCGACCAATACGACCCGAACTCGACGCCGAACAACCTGGTGAACAACACCCCGGCGGAAAACGACGAGGACAGCGAGTCGGTAACCCCGCAGCAATCCGACCTGTCGGTGGTAAAAACAGCCAGTAATAATACAGCCAACGTAGGTTCGGTCGTGACGTTCACGATCAACCTGTCCAACGCCGGCCCGAATGCGGCTACCGGCGTGGCAGTGCAGGACTACGTTCCGAACGGCTATGGCAGCATAACGAACATTTCCAACGGCGGTTCCGCGATGGGTAACACCATCACATGGAGTGGCTTGGGTGTGCCGGTTGGGGCAAACACGTTGTCCCTGACTTTCCAGGCTACGGTTTTGGCTCCCGGCCCCGGCGTTTCCTACCGCAATACCACGCAGGTGACCGACAGCGACCAGCATGATCCGGATTCGCAGCCCAATAACATGGTGAACAACACCCCGGCGCAGGACGACGAAGACGATGTAATCGTCACCCCCCCACAAGCAGATTTGGAGTTGGTTAAATTTGCCAACAACTCCACCCCGAATGTTGGTCAGGCAACCACCTTTACAATTCTGGTTTCCAACAACGTTTCGGCCGCTAACCCCGCAACGGGTATCGTGGTACACGACGTACTGCCTTCGGGCCTGGTTTATGTACCCGGTTCGATCGCCTTCAACGCGGGTGCTACCGGCGCAACGATTACGGCAAACGGCGCAGGCGCCCCGACACTCGTGTGGACGATCAACCAGTTGGATCCGGGCGAGGTCGTGACCCTGACCTTGCAGGCTACGGTGCTCGAACCGACCAATACGCCCAACGAATTCCTGAACATCGCCCAGGTGGTGGCGCTCAACGAATACGATACGGATTCCCAGCCGAATGACGGCATGGGCGACGATTTCGATGACGATCTGATTGTTCCGAAACAAATTGACGTTTCGGTGACTAATACGGTGAGCAATACCAGCCCCAACGTAGGGCAAACGGTAACCTTCACGGTGACCTTGAATAACGCCGGGCCGGATATCGCCACCAATATTGTGGTGCGCGACCTGATCCCGGCAGGCTACACGTACGTTCCGATGTCTATCGCATCGAACCCGAATATGACGGGCGCTACGATCACCAACCAGGAGGTCAACCCAAGCACCTTGCAATGGACGGTCAACCAGTTGGATCCGGGCGAAACGGTTATCCTGACGTTCCAGGCTGTGGTAAATGCTCCGGTCAATACGCCGGGATACTACCTCAATGAGGCTGAGGTGACGGCCCACATCGAAGACGATGTGGACTCGTACCCGAACGACGGCATGGGCGACGACTACGCCACCGCTGCGGTTACGCCGAAACGAGTGGACTTGCAGTTGGTTAAAACCGTGGATATCTCTAATCCGAGCGTGGGTCAGAACGTGACGTTTGCCATGCTGTTGAGCAATAATGCCAACGGCGGCATGATCACAGACACCGCAACCGGTGTTGTGGTACAGGATCTTATTCCGGGTGGTTTCTCCTACATTATCGGAAGTATCGGTTTCAATACACTCGGCTCGGGTGCAACAGTCGTTCCAAACGCTGCCGGAAATCCGAACATGAAATGGTCGGTGAATAACCTCGCTCCGGGCAAAACCGTGGTGTTATCCTTCCAGGCGGTAGTAGATGCTCCGACCGGTAGCCCGGGCGAATACGTCAACGCTGCTCAGGTTACGGCACAGAACCAGTACGACCTTGATTCCTCGCCGAACGACGGCGCGGGCGACGACTACGATACGGAGGCAGTGACTCCGGTGAACGATCCGCCGGTGGCCAACCGCGACGATTATGTTGCGAATGAAGATGTTCCGCTGGTGGTAACACCCATCGGGGTATTGGTCAACGACAGCGATCCAAACGGCGACCCGATCACGATCACATTCCCCGTGACGAATCTGCCGGATAACGGTACGCTTGTGTTGAATCCAAACGGATCGTTTACCTATACGCCGAACCCGAATTTCAACGGACAGGATACCTTTATTTACGAAATCTGCGATCCGTATCTGGCTTGCGATACGGCCCTGGTGGTCATCACGGTGAATTCCGTGGACGACCTGCCGATAGCGAATCGCGACGACTTCACGCTGAACGAAGATGCTCCGACGACACCGCTGGCGGTGTTGCCGAACGACGATTTCGGCGGCGACGGTCCTTGTGTGAACTGCACGATCACGGTTACCGATCCGGCCAACAACGGCACTTCGGTGGTGAACAATAACGGTACACCGAACGACCCGACGGACGATTTCATAGACTACACGCCCGCGCCGAATTTCAACGGCAACGACACGTTGATTTATCAAATCTGCGATTTCGACGGCGACTGCGATACGGCCCTGGTGGTGATTACGGTGAACTCCGTAGACGACCTGCCTGTGGCGAATCGCGACGACGTCACGGTGAACGAAGATGCTCCGACGACACCGCTGGCGGTGTTGCCGAACGACGATTTCGGCGGCGACGGTCCTTGCGTGAACTGCACGATCACGGTTACCGATCCGGCCAACAACGGCACGAGCGTTGTGAACAACAACGGCACGCCGCTGGATCCGACGGACGATTTCATAGACTACACGCCTGCGCCGAACTTCAACGGCAACGATACGCTGGTGTACCAAATCTGCGACTTCGACGGCGACTGCGATACGGCCCTGGTGGTCATCACGGTGAATTCCGTGGACGACCTGCCGATAGCGAATCGCGACGACGTCACGGTGAACGAAGACGCTCCGACGACACCGCTGGCGGTGTTGCCGAACGACGATTTCGGCGGCGACGGTCCTTGCGTGAACTGCACGATCACGGTTACCGATCCGGCCAACAACGGCACTTCGGTGGTGAACAACAACGGTACGCCGCTGGACCCAACGGACGATTTCATTGACTACACACCGAATGCCAACTTCAGTGGCAACGACACGCTAATTTATCAAATCTGCGACCTCAATGGCGATTGCGATACGGCCTTGGTAGTCATCACGGTGAACAACACCCTCGCGCAGGGGGGCCCCCCCCCCCCCCACCACACGGACACCCCCAACCCCACCCCCACAACCACACGCGTTCGCGCAAAACGACATCAACCAGACACCGGTGAACACACCGGTAGGCGGCGATGTACTGACCAACGACTTCGATCCGCAGGGCGACAACCAGACGGTGACCAGCGCGCTGGCCGACACGGACGGCGACGGTTCTGTGGACGATAACCTGCCCATAGGCGTAGCTACCGCAGTGTACGGCGTGAACAACGCCAACACAGTGGTGGTAGCCGGACAGGTGACGCTGAACGCGAACGGCACCTATACCTACACCCCTGCTCTCGACTTTGCGGGCGACGTGCCCCTGGCCTACACGGCCACGGACGACAACGCCAGCCCGGCGACGGATGATGCAACGGTGCGTATCAAAGTGATTCCGGCCTCGGTGCCGGGTGTGAACGAGCCTCCGGTGGCCAACGATGACACCAACACCACGGAACGCGATGTGAACGTGAGCGGCAACGTCATGGACAACGACAGCGACCCGGATGGCGACCCGATCACGGTGACGAGTGCACTGGCCGACACGGATGGTGACGGCTCGGTGGACGACCCGCTCACCCTGAGCACGCCCACGACGGTATACGGCACCGATACGGATGGCAACATCGTTCCGGCAGGTTCGATCACGCTGAATCCGAACGGCACCTACACGTTCAATCCTGATCCTGCCTTTGTCGGCAAGGTACCGGTTGACTACACCATCAGCGATCCGGAACCCTTGACGGACAACGCACGCCTGACGATCACGGTGACGGAGAACTACGGCAACGCGACCTACGCCAACGACGACGCAAACGTGGGGCCGGAAGGCATCCCGCAAACGGGCGATGTGCTGGACAACGACACGGATCCGGAGGGCGACAACCAGACGGTGACGGGCGCAACGGACAGCAACAATAACCCGATCCCGGTAGGCGTGGCAACTGCGCTTCCAAGTGGCGGCATGCTGACACTGAACGCGGACGGCAGTTATGTCTACACCCCTGCCCCGGGCTTCGTGGGCACGGAGATCGTAGTGTATGCCATCACGGACGACGGCTCGCCAATCGCCACCGACGTGGCAACGCTGTACCTGACGACAATAAAACCGAACACGACGTTCGCGCAAAACGACATCAACCAGACACCGGTGAACACACCGGTAGGCGGCGATGTACTGACCAACGACTTCGATCCGCAGGGCGACAACCAGACGGTGACCAGCGCGCTGGCGGATACGGATGGCGACGGTTCTGTGGACGATAACCTGCCCATAGGCGTAAGCTACCGCAGTGTACGGCGTGAACAACGCCAACACAGTGGTGGTAGCCGGACAGGTGACGCTGAACGCGAACGGCACCTATACCTACACCCCCGCTCTCGACTTTGCGGGCGACGTGCCCCTGGCCTACACGGTCACGGACGACAACGCCAGCCCGGCGACGGACGATGCAACGGTGCGTATCAAAGTGATCCCGGCCTCGGTGCCGGGCGTGAACGAGCCTCCGGTGGCCAACGATGACACCAACACCACGGAACGCGATGTGAACGTGAGCGGCAACGTCATGGATAACGACAGCGACCCGGATGGCGACCCGATCACGGTGACAAGTGCACTGGCCGACACGGATGGTGACGGCTCGGTGGACGACCCGCTCACCCTGAGCACGCCCACGACGGTATACGGTACCGATACGGATGGCAACATCGTTCCGGCAGGTTCGATCACGCTGAACCCGAACGGCACCTACACGTTCAATCCTGATCCTGCCTTTGTCGGCAAGGTACCGGTTGACTACACCATCAGCGATCCGGAACCCTTGACGGACAACGCACGCCTGACGATCACGGTGACGGAGAACTACGGCAACGCGACCTACGCCAACGACGACGCAAACGTGGGGCCGGAAGGCATCCCGCAAACGGGCGATGTGCTGGACAACGACACGGATCCGGAGGGCGACAACCAGACGGTGACGGGCGCGACGGACAGCAACAACAACGCGATCCCGGTGGGCGTGGCAACTGCGCTTCCAAGCGGCGGCACGCTGACGCTGAACGCGGACGGCAGTTACGTCTACACCCCTGCCCCGGGCTTCGTGGGCACGGAGATCGTAGTGTATGCCACCACGGACGACGGCTCGCCAATCGCCACCCACGTGGCAACGCTGTACCTGACGACAATAAAACCGAACACGACGTTCGCGCAAAACGACATCAACCAGACACCGGTGAACACACCGGTAGGCGGCGATGTACTGACCAACGACTTCGATCCGCAGGGCGACAACCAGACGGTGACCAGCGCGCTGGCGGATACGGATGGCGACGGTTCTGTGGACGATAACCTGCCCATAGGCGTAGCTACCGCAGTGTACGGCGTGAACAACGCCAACACGGTGGTGGTAGCCGGACAGGTGACGCTGAACGCGAACGGCACCTATACCTACACCCCTGCTCTCGACTTTGCGGGCGACGTGCCCCTGGCCTACACGGCCACGGACGACAACGCCAGCCCGGCGACGGATGATGCAACGGTGCGTATCAAAGTGATCCCGGCCTCGGTGCCGGGCGTGAACGAGCCTCCGGTTGCCAACGATGACACCAACACCACGGAACGCGATGTGAACGTGAGCGGCAACGTCATGGACAACGACAGCGACCCGGATGGCGACCCGATCACGGTGACCAGTGCACTGGCCGACACGAATGGTGACGGCTCGGTGGACGACCCGCTCACCCTGGGCACGCCCACGACGGTATACGGCACCGATACAGACGGCAACATCGTTTCGGCAGGTTCGATCACGCTGAACCCGAACGGCACCTACACGTTCAATCCCGATCCGGCCTTTGTCGGCAAGGTACCGGTGGACTACACCATCAGCGATCCGGAACCCTTGACGGACAACGCACGTCTGACGATCACGGTGACGGAGGACTACGGCAACGCGACCTACGCCAACGACGACGCGAACGTGGGGCCGGAAGGCATCCCGCAAACGGGCGATGTGCTGGACAACGACACGGATCCGGAGGGTGACAACCAGACGGTGACGGGCGCAACGGACAGCAACAACAACGCGATCCCGGTAGGCGTGGCAACGGCGCTTCCAAGCGGCGGCATGCTGACGCTGAACGCGAACGGCAGTTACGTTTACACCCCTGCCCCGGGCTTCGTGGGCACGGAGATCGTAGTGTACGCCATCACGGACGACGGCTCGCCAATCGCCACCGACGTGGCAACGCTGTACCTGACGACCTTACTTGTACCCTGCGTGACCATCGAAGCATGGGTGTACCTCGAAGGCGCGGCTATCTTACCCGACGGTTCCGAGAACTACGCCCTGCCGATGCGCACGGACCTGAACGATCTGCGTATTCTGCCTGGTCAGGTGTACAATGACTTCTTCCTCGGCCAGATTTACTCGACACCCGGCCAGCCATACAACATCGCGCCCTGGAGCTACCCGGGCACGGAAGGTGTTGGCTACGACTCCGGCAACGACATCAACTTCGATGATGCCGACTATCCGGCTACGGTTGTGGACTGGGTACTGGTATCGTTGCGCGACAACCCGAATGGAACAGGAGGCCCGATCTGCCAGGCTGCAGCGCTCCTGCATAACGACGGCCATATCGAGTTTGTGGATGAGTTCTCCTGTTGTGATATTGATGTTATGGAGAGTTATTATCTCGTCATCGAACACCGTAACCACCTGATCGTCATGTCGCACCAGCCGGTGGCGATTGCCAACAACACGATTACCTACGACTTCCGCACCCAACAGAGTTATGTGGATGACCCGCTTATGTTCGGTGTGTTCTCGCGTCAAAAGGAGATTCTGCCCGGTGTGTTCGCCATGCTTGGCGGCAATGGCAACCAGGCACTGAACACACAAGCCGACACCGACATCAACTTCGACGACCGTACCTACTGGGAAGGTCAGAACGGCGACTTTGGTCTGTACCGAATTGGCGACTACAACCTCAACGGCGACGTCAACTTCAATGACCGCCGGTTGTGGGAAATTAACAACGGCAAGTTTACAAGCGTGCCGCGGAACTAATGGTAAATCGGCGAAGCGCCGAATACTTTCGGAAGCGGGGCGGTGGAACAATCTAAAGATGTGATTTGTCCACCGCCCCACCTGAAGGCTGAAAAACGCTCGCCAAGACTTTCTAAACAACATCTCTTTTGTAACTAATAAAAATTTTGAAAAAATGAATATGCTGAAAGTCACCACAAAACGCGCCGTTTTGCTTGCCACGGCTTTGTTTATCGGCCTTGGCACTTTGTTAGCCCAAGCCAATTCCGCGCGTATTTCAACCCGTTTTGCCAACCCGCAATTCAATGCGCAGGCAAAAACCTACACGTTGGACATCGAAATGCAGGCCGAGGGCGCCCCGGAACAACTCTTCGGGCTCAACATGCGCTTCTTTTACGACGCGTCCGAACTGGAATTTGTTTCCATGAGCGAGTTGCACCCCAGCTATATGATTCAGGGTGCCTTGCCACAAGCGTTCCGTGGCAATGATGCCAGCGGCTCCGCACTGTTCAACTTCGAAGCATCGGCAGCGTACATCAACAGCGCCATTCAACTGACCAAAGAAGATGCTCCATTAGAAATCTCCGACAAGCAGTGGACAAAAGTTGGAAAATTGAATTTTAAAGTCCCCGAACTGGCACTTGGTATCGAACGGTTATGCCCGTCCGTTTTGTGGGATCAAAAAACGTCTATTCGTAAAGAAGGATTTCTGCCCGGCAGCAACGGCGTTGTTGTGACGCTGGTTGAACGTGACCCGGCTACCCGGGAGACGACCAAACCCGCCCGAGTTACAGGCACTGCCTTCAACTGGGAATCCATCGAAACCGAAGCAATGCCTTTTGGTCACCCCGTGAATAAAACCTGTGTCACGCTGGGTTCGGTCACTTCGTTGCATGAAGTCACGGATGCCAGAGGCTATGCACTCTATCAAAACTATCCTAATCCATTTGCAGATAATACGGTAATCGAGTTTGTCCTCCCGGAATCGCAGAGGGCACGGCTCATCTTTAGTGATGTGACCGGGAAAGTGATTCATACAATCCAGGGCGACTACAAGGCTGGTCAAAACGCTGTGAAAATTGAACGCAGCACATGGCCTGTACAAGGCGCCATGTTGTTCTATCGCCTGGAAACTACCGATTTTGTATCCAGGGCGCTTAAAATGACCGTGATCGACCGGTAGTCAAACAGTATTCGCTTTTACTCATCCTATTGTTTTTACTATCATAAAAGTATAAAAAATGATTCCGTATATATCTCTACGCGCACGGAATATGGTGAGCAAGACCGGCGCCATTGCACGGCTTGCCCTATTCCTCTTTTTGCTCGCCGGAATGGCCGGCACCTCGTCGGATTTGATCGCACAGACACCTGTGGTAACGGTGCGTTTTGCCAATCCCCAGTTTAATTGTTCAACCGGCGAATACTGTCTGGATGTGGAGTTTCAGTCCAATACAGCCGGCCAACGGGTCTTCGGCATGAACGTCCGTTTTTTCTACGACGACAATGTGCTGGAACTGATTGATTTTCGCGATTTTCAAAACGGATACGGGCCTTTTGCGCCAAATCCACCCACCAAGTTCACCAGCCCACCAGCCGGTCCGGCTTGGTTTAATTTTGGGGGAGCAGCAGAATTTATCAATGGAGCCATGCAGCTCAACAACCCCAATGCACCACCTATTTTTATCTCTACCAACGGCTGGACCAAATTGTTCACCGTCTGCTTTAATGTAGATGATCCAAATGCCAATCTGGATCAGTTTTGCCCCAGTGTCGTGTGGGATTTGGAACAAAATCCCGCCAATGGTGGCTTCCTTCCCGGTGATGACGGGGTGGTTGTTACTTTGGTCAACCCTGACCCCAACCAAAACTCTACGCCCGCCAATGAACAGGTGGTGCAATATAACTGGCAATATATCGGCAACGGCTCAGCACCCTATGGCCAACCCAATCCGACTCAATGCATTGCTATCCGGTGTATTGACCTGTCTCTGGATATTGCTGTAGACAACCCGACGCCAAACGTCGGTGGAACGGTGGTTTTTACAATTACCGTCAACAATGCCACAGGCGCCGATCCTGCCACTAATGTAGATGTAACCAGTTTGCTTCCCAACGGCTTTACCTATGTCAGCGACGATGGCGGTGGAGACTACAATAGCGGTACAGGTTTATGGAGCATCGGTACCTTGAATGGTGGCGCAACCACCACCTTGAATATTACAGCAACGGTCAATCCGGCCGGCAACTACCTGACTCTGGCAGAGGTAACTGCTGCGACCGGTGATGATGCCGACTCAACGCCCAACAACGGAGTTGATACAGACAACGATAACAATGTCGAAGACGATCCCGGTGACGAAGACGACGGTGACGGCGTATTGGTCGTTCCACAAATGCCTTCGATTGCGATAGTGAAAGTAGGTACGTTTGTGGACCTGGCTCCGCTTGGCGTGACGAACCCGGGTGACCAGATCACCTACGCGTTCACGGTGACGAACACGGGCAACGTGACGCTGACCAACGTAACCGTGACCGACCCGCTTCCGGGCATCACGGTATCGGGCGGCCCGCTTGCGAGCCTCGCCCCGGTGCATCGAACAACTCGACGTTCACGGCGGTATACACCATCACGCAGGCGGACATCAACAACGGTGGCGTAGAAAACCAGGCACTGGCTACGGGCACGCCGCCGGTTGGCCCAAATGTGACGGACTTGTCGGACGACAACAGCCCGCTGGAGAACGACCCGACGGATGTACCGCTGACGCAGACACCTTCGATTGCGATAGTGAAAGTAGGTACGTTTGTGGATATGGCTCCACTTGGCGTGACGAACCCGGGTGACCAGATCACCTACGCGTTCACGGTGACGAACACGGGCAACGTGACGCTGACCAACGTAACCGTGACCGACCCGCTTCCGGGCATCACGGTATCGGGCGGCCCGCTTGCGAGCCTCGCCCGGGTGCATCGAACAACTCGACGTTCACGGCGGTATACACCATCACGCAGGCCGACATCAACACCGGTGGCGTAGAAAACCAGGCTACCGCTACGGGCACAGACCCGAACAACGATCCGGTGACGGGCTTGTCGGACGACAACAGCCCGCTGGAGAACGACCCGACGGATGTACCGCTGACGCAGACACCTTCGATTGCGATAGTGAAAGTAGGTACGTTTGTGGATCTGGCTCCGCTGGCGTGACGAACCCGGGTGACCAGATCACCTACGCGTTCACGGTGACGAACACGGGCAACGGACGCTGACCAACGTAACCGTGACCGACCCGCTTCCGGGCATCACGGTATCGGGCGGCCGCTTGCGAGTCTCGCCCCGGGTGCATCGAACAACTCGACGTTCACGGCGGTATACACCATCACGCAGGCCGACATCAACAACGGTGGCGTAGAAAACCAGGCTACCGCTACGGGTACAGACCCGAACAACGATCCGGTGACGGACTTGTCGGACGACAACAGCCCGCTGGAGAACGACCCGACGGATGTACCGCTGACGCGACACCTTCGATTGCGATAGTGAAAGTAGGTACGTTTGTGGACCTGGCTCCACTTGGCGTGACGAACCCGGGTGACCAGATCACCTACGCGTTCACGGTGACGAACACGGGCAACGTGACGCTGACCAACGTAACCGTGACCGACCCGCTTCCGGGCATCACGGTATCAGGTGGCCCGCTTGCGAGCCTCGCTCCGGTGCATCGAACAACTCGACGTTCACGGCGGTATACACCATCACGCAGGCCGACATCAACGCCGGTGGCGTAGAAAACCAGGCTACCGCTACGGGTACAGACCCGAACAACGATCCGGTGACGGACTTGTCGGACGACAACAGCCCGCTGGAGAACGATCCGACGGATGTACCGCTGACGCAGACACCTTCGATTGCGATAGTGAAAGTAGGTACGTTTGTGGACCTGGCTCCACTTGGCGTGACGAACCCGGGTGACCAGATCACCTACGCGTTCACGGTGACGAACACGGGCAACGTGACGCTGACCAACGTAACCGTGACCGACCCGCTTCCGGGCATCACGGTATCAGGTGGCCCGCTTGCGAGCCTCGCTCCGGGTGCATCGAACAACTCGACGTTCACGGCGGTATACACCATTCCACTTGGGGTGACGAACCCGGGTGACCAGATCACCTACGCGTTCACGGTGACGAACACGGGCAACGTGACGCTGACCAACGTAACCGTGACCGACCCGCTTCCGGGCATCACGGTATCGGGCGGCCCGCTTGCGAGCCTCGCTCCGGGTGCATCGAACAACTCGACGTTCACGGCGGTATACACCATCACGCAGGCCGACATCAACGCCGGTGGCGTAGAAAACCAGGCTACCGCTACGGGCACAGACCCGAACAACAATCCGGTGACGGACTTGTCGGACGACAACAGCCCGCTGGAGAACGACCCGACGGATGTACCGCTGACGCAGACGCCTTCGATTGCGATAGTGAAAGTAGGTACGTTTGTAGACCTGGCTCCGCTTGGCGTGACGAACCCGGGTGACCAGATCACCTACGCGTTCACGGTGACGAACACGGGCAACGTGACGCTGACCAACGTAACCGTGACCGACCCGCTTCCGGGCATCACGGTATCGGGCGGCCCGCTTGCGAGCCTCGCTCCGGGTGCATCGAACAACTCGACGTTCACGGCGGTATACACCATCACGCAGGCCGACATCAACAACGGTGGCGTAGAAAACCAGGCTACCGCTACGGGCACAGACCCGAACAACGATCCGGTGACGGACTTGTCGGACGACAACAGCCCGCTGGAGAACGACCCGACGGATGTACCGCTGACGCAGACACCTTCGATTGCAATAGTGAAAACAGGCACGTTTGTGGACCTGGCTCCGTTTGGCGTGACGAACCCGGGTGACCAGATCACCTACGCGTTCACGGTGACAAACACGGGCAACGTGACGCTGACCAACGTAACCGTGACCGACCCGCTTCCGGGCATCACGGTATCGGGCGGCCCGCTTGCGAGCCTCGCTCCGGGTGCATCGAACAACTCGACGTTCACGGCGGTATACACCATCACGCAGGCCGACATCAACAACGGTGGCGTAGAAAACCAGGCTACCGCTACGGGTACAGACCCGAACAACGATCCGGTGACGGACTTGTCGGACGACAACAGCCCGCTGGAGAACGACCCGACGGATGTACCGCTGACGCAGACGCCTTCGATTGCGATAGTGAAAGAGGTACGTTTGTGGACCTGGCTCCGCTTGGCGTGACGAACCCGGGTGACCAGATCACCTACGCGTTCACGGTGACGAACACGGCAACGTGACGCTGACCAACGTAACAGTGACCGACCCGCTTCCGGGCATCACGGTATCGGGCGGCCCGCTTGCGAGCCTCGCCCCGGGTGCATCGAACAACTCGACGTTCACGGCGGTATACACCATCACGCAGGCCGACATCAACAACGGTGGCGTAGAAAACCAGGCTACCGCTACGGGCACAGACCCGAACAACGATCCGGTGACGGACTTGTCGGACGACAACAGCCCGCTGGAGAACGACCCGACGGATGTACCGCTGACGCAGACACCTTCGATTGCGATAGTGAAAGTAGGTACGTTTGTAGACCTGGCTCCGCTTGGGGTGACGAACCCGGGTGACCAGATCACCTACGCGTTCACGGTGACGAACACGGGCAACGTGACGCTGACCAACGTAACCGTGACCGACCCGCTTCCGGGCATCACGGTATCGGGTGGCCCGCTTGCGAGCCTCGCTCCGGGTGCATCGAACAACTCGACGTTCACGGCGGTATACACCATCACGCAGGCCGACATCAACAACGGTGGCGTAGAAAACCAGGCTACCGCTACGGGCACAGACCCGAACAACGATCCGGTGACGGACTTGTCGGACGACAACAGCCCGCTGGAGAACGACCCGACGGATGTACCGCTGACGCAGACACCTTCGATTGCGATAGTGAAAGTAGGTACGTTTGTAGACCTGGCTCCGCTTGGGGTGACGAACCCGGGTGACCAGATCACCTACGCGTTCACGGTGACAAACACGGGCAACGTGACGCTGACCAACGTAACAGTGACCGACCCGCTTCCGGGCATCACGGTATCGGGCGGCCCGCTTGCGAGCCTCGCTCCGGGTGCATCGAACAACTCGACGTTCACGGCGGTATACACCATCACGCAGGCCGACATCAACACCGGTGGCGTGAAAACCAGGCTACCGCTACGGGTACAGACCCGAACAACGATCCGGTGACGGACTTGTCGGACGACAACAGCCCGCTGGAGAACGACCCGACGGATGTACCGCTGACGCAGACACCTTCGATTGCGATAGTGAAAGTAGGTACGTTTGTGGACCTGGCTCCACTTGGCGTGACGAACCCGGGTGACCAGATCACCTACGCGTTCACGGTGACGAACACGGGCAACGTGACGCTGACCAACGTAACCGTGACCGACCCGCTTCCGGGCATCACGGTATCAGGTGGCCCGCTTGCGAGCCTCGCTCCGGGTGCATCGAACAACTCGACGTTCACGGCGGTATACACCATCACGCAGGCCGACATCAACAACGGTGGCGTAGAAAACCAGGCTACCGCTACGGGTACAGACCCGAACAACGATCCGGTGACGGACTTGTCGGACGACAACAGCCCGCTGGAGAACGACCCGACGGATGTACCGCTGACGCAGACACCTTCGATTGCGATAGTGAAAGTAGGTACGTTTGTGGACCTGGCTCCACTTGGCGTGACGAACCCGGGTGACCAGATCACCTACGCGTTCACGGTGACGAACACGGGCAACGTGACGCTGACCAACGTAACCGTGACCGACCCGCTTCCGGGCATCACGGTATCGGGCGGCCCGCTTGCGAGCCTCGCTCCGGGTGCATCGAACAACTCGACGTTCACGGCGGTATACACCATCACGCAGGCCGACATCAACAACGGTGGCGTAGAAACCAGGCTACCGCTACGGTACAGACCCGAACAACGATCCGGTGACGGACTTGTCGGACGACAACAGCCCGCTGGAGAACGACCCGACGGATGTACCGCTGACGCAGACACCTTCGATTGCGATAGTGAAAGTAGGTACGTTTGTAGACCTGGCTCCGCTTGGCGTGACGAACCCGGGTGACCAGATCACCTACGCGTTCACGGTGACGAACACGGGCAACGTGACGCTGACCAACGTAACCGTGACCGACCCGCTTCCGGGCATCACGGTATCGGGCGGCCCGCTTGCGAGCCTCGCCCCGGGTGCATCGAACAACTCGACGTTCACGGCGGTATACACCATCACGCAGGCCGACATCAACAACGGTGGCGTAGAAAACCAGGCTACCGCTACGGGTACAGACCCGAACAACGATCCGGTGACGGACTTGTCGGACGACAACAGCCCGCTGGAGAACGATCCGACGGATGTACCGCTGACGCAGACACCTTCGATTGCGATAGTGAAAGTAGGTACGTTTGTGGACCTGGCTCCACTTGGCGTGACGAACCCGGGTGACCAGATCACCTACGCGTTCACGGTGACGAACACGGGCAACGTGACGCTGACCAACGTAACAGTGACCGACCCGCTTCCGGGCATCACGGTATCGGGCGGCCCGCTTGCGAGCCTCGCCCCGGGTGCATCGAACAACTCGACCTTCACGGCGGTATACACCATCACGCAGGCCGACATCAACGCCGGTGGTGTGGAAAACCAGGCACTGGCTACGGGTACGCCGCCGGTTGGCCCGAATGTGACGGACTTGTCGGACGACAACAGCCCGCTGGAGAACGACCCGACGGATGTACCGCTGACGCAGACGCCTTCGATTGCAATAGTGAAAGTAGGCACGTTTGTGGACCTGGCTCCGCTTGGCGTGACGAACCCGGGTGACCAGATCACCTACGCGTTCACGGTGACGAACCCGGGCAACGTGACGCTGACCAATGTAACAGTGACCGACCCGCTTCCGGGCATCACGGTATCGGGCGGCCCGCTTGCGAGTCTCGCTCCGGGTGCATCGAACAACTCGACGTTCACGGCGGTATACACCATCACGCAGGCCGACATCAACAACGGTGGCGTAGAAAACCAGGCTACCGCTACGGGCACAGACCCGAACAACGATCCGGTGACGGACTTGTCGGACGACAACAGCCCGCTGGAGAACGACCCGACGGATGTACCGCTGACGCAGACGCCTTCGATTGCGATAGTGAAAGTAGGTACGTTTGTGGACCTGGCTCCGCTTGGCGTGACGAACCCGGGCGACCAGATCACCTACGCCTTCACGGTGACGAACACCGGCAACGTGACGCTGACCAACGTAACCGTGACCGACCCGCTTCCGGGCATCACGGTATCGGGCGGCCCGCTTGCGAGTCTCGCTCCGGGTGCATCGAACAACTCGACGTTCACGGCGGTATACACCATCACGCAGGCCGACATCAACAACGGTGGCGTAGAAAACCAGGCTACCGCTACGGGTACAGACCCGAACAACGATCCGGTGACGGACTTGTCGGACGACAACAGCCCGCTGGAGAACGATCCGACGGATGTACCGCTGACGCAGACACCTTCGATTGCGATAGTGAAAGTAGGTACGTTTGTAGACCTGGCGCCTGCGGGAGTCAACGTCGGCGACCAGATTACCTACGCCTTTATAGTTACGAACACGGGCAACGTGACGCTGACCAACGTAACCGTGACCGACCCGCTTCCGGGCATCACGGTATCGGGCGGCCCGCTTGCGAGCCTCGCCCGGGTGCATCGAACAACTCGACGTTCACGGCGGTATACACGATCACGGCTACTGATATTAACAATGGAAGCGTAACGAATCAGGCGCTGGCTACGGGCACGGACCCGAATAATAATCCAGTGACGGATGACTCGGACGACAACAGCCCGCTGGAAGATGACCCGACCGTGGTTGAACTGCCTTGCGCCAACATTCAGGCTTGGGTATATCTGGAAGGTTCGGTTATTGCTCCGGACGGTACGGAGAATTACTCCGTGCCGATGCGCACGAGCCTGAACGACCTTCGTTTGTTGCCTGGCCAGACCTACGACGACTTTTTCCTTGGTATGCAGTACACATTACCTGGCCAGCCGTACAGCGCCGCGCCCTGGAACTACAATGGCAATGAAGGGGACAACTACGACTCGAATGGCGACATCAATTTTGCCGATGCAGATTATCCGGCGACAGTTGTGGACTGGGTACTGGTGTCTTTGCGTGAGCATCCCGACAGCACAAACCAGGCGTATTGTCAGGCTGCTGCACTTTTGCACAAAGACGGTCACATTGAGTTTGTGGAAGGATTTACATGTTGTGAAATTGACCGGAACGAGAGCTACCATGTGGTTATTGAGCACCGCAATCATTTGATTGTTATGTCGCACACAGCTGTTCCGATCACAGGCGGTTCGATCACGTATGACTTCCGCACCCAGCAGAGCTACATTAATGATCCGTTTGTGTTCGGTACGTTCTCGGGGCAGAAGCAATTCTTGCCGGGCTTGTACTGCATGTACGGCGGCAATGGCGAGCAAACGCAAACCAACTCGTCGGATACCGACATCAACTTTAACGACCGCACCTACTGGGAAGGCGAAAATGGCGATATTGCGAAGTATCGTAACGGTGACCATAGCATGAACGGCGATACCAATTTTAACGACCGCCGGGTCTGGGAAATTAATAATGGACGGTTCACGAGCGTACCACGGGACTGATCTGTTTTCAGGAATCAATAGGATGATAGAGCCGTCGCACCAGTTGGTGCGGCGGCTTTTTTGTATTTAAAAAACACAAATCCTCTCCCGGAATCCGCTCGGGGAACTGCCCGCCACACCCTTTTTGGGTAACATCTTCCTACGCCGAGATGAGTGATAAAAAACTGATTTTCAATTTTTTATTTACGATTCAACCTTGCCGATATGTCGCTATCGGGGTAACGATTCCCCGTTTTCCGTTTGTGCCCCCTGTGTGGACTAGGAGGACATTTGATTTGCGTAAAGCATGTAAACATTCTTTTCAATAATCAAATCCGCAAGTTTTCTCATGGTAAGTACCATACACACCTGGTGTTGGAAGGGTATTCCTGAATGCTGCCTGTCTCTGTCGTAGCACTTGCTTCGATAGGGACATACCCGTTTTAGTGTTTCTGGCGACCGAAGGAGGCGCCGGGGATGCTTGTTTGGTGAATCATATACTATTCGCATACAACCGCTATTCGCGTAATCTCCTAAATCAGCGATCATGAACCTTTCTATTCTCGCTCTCATGAAAAGTGCATCCAACACCAGTTTTCGATTTAAATGTTTTTTCCTGATCCTGTTCTTTACGGCATCTGCCGGGCTACAGTTGCTCGGACAAATCCCGCAAGTCACTGTTAGATTTGCTAATCCGCAATTCAACTGTGCCAATGGCGAGTATTGTTTGGATGTAGAGTTCCAGTCCAACACATCAGACCAACAGGTTTTTGGGATGAACGTGCGCTTTTTCTATGACGATAATGCGCTCGAACTCGTTGATTTCAGGAACTTTCAGGGTGGATATGCCGCATTTGCACCCAATCCACCATTGATCAATACAGGAGGCCCAACGAGCGGCCCTGTGTTGTTCAACTTTGCAGGCCCTGCAGAGTTTGTCAATGGGGCTATGCAGCTGGTGAATGCCAATGCACCGCCAATCTATATCTCCACAAACGGTTGGACCAAACTTTTTACAGTCTGTTTCAATGTGGATGATCCCAATGCCAATCTGGATAATTTTTGTCCCAGCGTAGTCTGGGATTTGGAACAAAATCCCGCCAACGGTGGCTTCCTTCCCGGCGATGACGGGGTGGTAATCACTTTGGTCAACCCCGATCCCAATCAAAACTCGACACCTGCTATCGAGCAGGTCGCCCACTACAACTGGCAATACGTTGGCCCTGGAACGCCACCATACGGTGTGCCGAATTCGACATCGTGTATAGCCATTCGCTGCATTGACCTGGAACTGGATATTGCTGCAGACAATCCCACCTCCCCGATCGGGGGCACGGTGGTTTTTACCGTTACGGTCAGTAATACCGGACCAAACCCCGCTACCAATGTAGATGTAACCAGCCTTCTTCCCAATGGCTACTCGTATGTGAGCGATAATGGCGGTGGCGACTACAACAGCGGAACGGGCTTGTGGGAAATTGGTACCCTGGCGAATGGCGCTACCACCACCCTCCAGATTACGGCCACCATGAATCCTGCCGGTAACCGCCTGATGCTCGCTGAGGTCACGGCGGCTACCGGTCAAGACCCCGACTCTACCCCCAACAACGGGGTGGATACCGACAACGACACCCTGGTCGAAAATGATCCAGGTGATGAAGACGACGGCGACGGTGCACAGGTGGAATTGCAATCGCCCA
Organism: Lewinellaceae bacterium; assembly: GCA_016719605.1. Classification (GTDB taxonomy): domain Bacteria; phylum Bacteroidota; class Bacteroidia; order Chitinophagales; family Saprospiraceae; genus M3007. The sequence continues at coordinate 61,883 of JADJYW010000001.1, forward strand.
TGCCGCAATTGTCTGTTTTGAAAACAGACCAACTTGATCTCGGCCCCAACAACTTCCTCGACGTGGGTGATGTCATTAACTACACCGTCACGGTTACCAATACCGGCAACGTCACGGTCAACAATATCGCCATGACCGACGTACTAACGGGTGGCTTGTCTTGCATCCCGGCCGAGCCGATTACGCTGGCGCCCGGCCAGAGTGCCACCTGCACGGCGAGCTATATGGTCACCCAATCTGACATCAACGCAGGCTTTGTGTTGAATACCGCTACTGCTACTGGACAAGACCCTAACGGCGACCCGGTCACCGATACCTCGGACGACCCGGACGACCCCACGGACACCGATCCGGACATGGACGGCAACCCGGACGATCCGACCAATACGCCGTTGCCCCAGTTGCCAAAACTACTGGTGTCCAAAACGGATGCCCTCGACCTGGGGAATGACGGCCTGCTGAATGCCGGCGATATGATCAATTACACGATCACGGTGACGAACGCAGGTAATATGCCCGTCTCCGGCATCAACCTCAGCGACCCGAATGCCGACCCCGGTTCGATCACCTGTCCGTTGACCGACCTAGCGCCCGGACAGAGCATGGTTTGCTCGGCAACCCACACCATCACCTCAACAGATATTGATAACGGATTTGTGCTCAACACCGCCACCGCTACGGGCGAAGACCCCAATGGCGATCCAGTCAGTGATCCGAGCGACGACCCGGATAACCCCATGGATATTGACCCGGACAATGACGGAGACCCGGATGATCCGACTGTCACCGTTTTCCAGGTAGAAATTCCGATGGTCGCAGTGCGCTTCGCCAATCCGCAGTTTGACTGCAACAACGGCGGCGTGTATTGCCTCGACGTGGAATTCAAGTCCAACCAACCCAACAAAGAAGTTTTTGGTGCTAATGTCCGGTTCTTCTACGACGACAACGTACTGGAATTCCTCAGTTTTGGTGATTTCCAGGGTGGCTACGGCGCCGTAGCACCCAACCCGCCGGCAATTACCACGGGCGCACCCGCGACCGGCCCAGCCTGGTTTACGTTTGGAGGAGCTGCCGAATTTGTGAATGGCGCAGTTCAGTTGGTCAACGGGAACGCCCAGCCGATTGTCCTCTCCACAACTACCTGGACCAAACTTTTTCAGGTTTGTTTTTCGGTGGACGACCCGAATGCCAGTCTTAATAATTTCTGCCCAAGTGTCGTGTGGGATTTGGAAGAAGACCCCATGCAGGGTGGCTTTCCGATTGGCGACGATGGCGTCGTTATCACCGTGGTCAATCCTGACCCGAATGAAGATTCTTCGCCGACAATTGAAAACGTGTTGCACCACAACTGGACTTACGACGGCACGCCCGGCACGCCGTTTGGTTTCCCGGTAGAAAACGCTTGTGTCGAAACTCGTTGTATTGACCTGTCTGTGGAGAAATCCGTTAATAACCCAACGCAGTTTATCGGCAATCAGGTCGTATTCACCATCACGGTGGCAAACGCCGGTCCCGACGCAGCGTTAGATGTGGTTCTCACCGACCAACTTCCCAGTGGATTCAACTATGTAAGTGATAATAGCGGCGGCGCGTACAACTCCGGTTCCGGCGAATGGACGATCGGCACACTCGCGGTCAACGCCTCCGTAACCATACAAATCACGGCCACGGTCAACGCCTCCGGCAACTATGTTAACCTCGCCGAGGTGACTAACGCCGTTGGTCAAGATACCGACTCCACGCCCGATAACGGCGTGGACACCGACAATGACACCAATGTAGATGATGACCCGGGCGACGAGGACGACGGTGACGGCGTGACCGTCACGCCGCTGGAGCCTCCCGCCGAAGTGTCGGTGCGTTTCTCCAATCCGCAGTTTGACTGCGAAAATCCTGACCAGTATTGTTTGGATGTGGAATTCAAGTCCGACGAACCTAACCAGGAAATTTTTGGTACTAATGTGCGCTTTTTCTACGACGACAACGTGTTGGAATTTCTAAATTTCAGCGATTTCCAGGGAGGATACGGCCCTGTTGCTCCCAACCCGCCTGTAAAAATTACCGGTGCGCCTGCGACCGGCCCTGTCTGGTTCGCTTTTGGCGGCCCGGCCGAATTTATTAACGGTGCCATGCAATTGGTGGATAATAATGCTGCACCGATTGTGCTGTCCACAACGGATTGGACCAAGTTGTTCTCCGTGTGTTTCACCATTAAGAAACAAAACGCCAACCTCAACAACTTCTGCCCCAGTGTGGTGTGGGATTTGGAGGAAAACGTTCAGAATGGCGGCTTCAGTGTCGGCAGCGACGGGGTAGTCATCACGGTTGTTGACCCTGATCCAAATATTGACTCCAAGCCCACAACCGAACAGGTGCAGCATCACAACTGGAACTACGACTTCGCTGCAGGTCTGCCCTTCGGCAATCCCGTGGAGGATGCCTGCTCACTCATTCGCTGTATTGACGTGTCGCTGGACAAATCGGTAAGCAACTGAGGTGACCAACGCCATTGGCAATGACACCGATTCCACACCCAACAACGGCGTAGACACCGACAACGACGGCCAAACAGAAGACGATCCCGATGATGAAGATGACGGCGATTGCGTGTCCGTCGTGCCCTTGCGCATTGTATGCCCCAACGATATTGTCCTGAACAACGATGTGGACAAGTGCGGCGCAAATGCCAACTGGGCGCCTCCCGTTGTGATCCTTGGCCCGGGCATGACCCTGGTGCAAACCGAAGGCCCGGCTCCCGGCGATTTGATCCCGGCAGGCACAACGGACACGGTAAAATATGTGGTTTTCCTTAACGGCAACCCGATTGATTCCTGCTCCTTCACTATCGAAGTGATGGACATGCAGTTCCCGGAGATTGACTGCCCGGACAACCTGACGGTATCGGTTGACGAATACTGCAATTACTTTGGTACCGCAGTGCTCAACGCCACGGCTTCCGACAACTGTCCGAACAACCTGTCGCTGACACACAATGTGGTCTCCGCTGCGCTGAATACCACGTTGGTTGGACATGGATTTGCCTTAGGTAGCCATACTATCATCTGGACAGCCACCGACGGCATGACCCCGGTGACCTGCTCCTTTACCGTAACGGTGGAAGACACCACACCGCCGACGTTCACCTGCCCGGCCAACGTAACGGTTGCGGCCAACGCCAACTGCATGGGTTCGATCCCGAACCTGGTTGTTTTGGTCAACAACGAATCGGACAACTGCACGGCCAACCCGGCAGTCACACAAAGCATAGCCGCCGGCACGCTGATCAACAGCGATGTGCTGGTGACGATCACGGTCACGGACGGTGCAGGCAACAGCGCGACATGTGATGTGTTGGTCAAAGTTATAGACAACACACCGCCCAGCGCCGTTTGCCAAAACATCACGGTTCAACTGGACCTGACGGGTTCGGTATTCATCAGCGCCGATGATGTGGATGGCGGCAGCTCCGACAACTGCGGTTTGAGCAGCCTGTCGATCAGCCAGACGAACTTCACCTGCCAGAACCTGGGGCCGAACACGGTAATCCTGACGGTCACGGACGACGCGGGCAATACGAACACCTGCGAAGCCACGGTCACGATTGAAGACAACATTGACCCGATTTTGGACTGCCCGGCTCCGGTAACCCTGAGCGCGGATGCGGACTGCGAAGCGCAAATCCCGGACTTTGCCGGTGCGCTCAGCACGAACAACTGCAACAACGCCACGATCACACAAGTCCCCGCCGCGGGTACGACAATCACGGTTGGCACGACGACGGTAACGGTCACGGCTACGGACGGCGCCGGCAACAGCGCGAGTTGCACGACGACGGTAACGGTGGAAGACACCACGGCTCCGACGTTCACCTGCCCGGCCAACGTAACGGTTGCTGCCAACGCCAACTGCATGGGTTCGATCCCGAACCTGGTCGTTTTGGTCAACAACGAATCAGACAACTGCACGGCCAACCCGGCAGTCACCCAAAGTATAGCCGCCGGCACGCTGATCAACAGCGACGTGCTGGTGACGATCACGGTCACGGACGGTGCGGGCAACAGCGCGACGTGTGATGTGTTGGTCAAAGTTATAGACAACACACCGCCCAGCGCCGTTTGCCAGGACATCACGCTGCAACTGGACCTCACCGGCTCGGTATTTATCAGCGCCGACGATGTGGATGGCGGCAGCAGCGACAACTGCGGTTTGAGCAGCCTGTCGATCAGCCAGACGAACTTCACCTGTGCGAACCTCGGTCAAAACACGGTAATCCTGACGGTCACGGACGACGCGGGCAACACGAACACCTGCGAAGCCACGGTCACGATTGAAGACAACATCGACCCGATTTTGGACTGCCCGGCTCCGGTAACCCTGAGCGCGGATGCGGATTGCGAAGCGCAAATCCCGGACTTTGCCGGTGCGCTCAGCACGAACAACTGCAACAACGCCACGATCACACAAGTACCCGCCGCAGGCACCATCATCACGGTTGGCACCACGACAGTGACGGTCACGGCTACGGACAGCTCCGGCAACACGGCGACCTGCACGACGACGGTAACGGTGGAAGACACCACGGCTCCGACGTTCACCTGTCCGGCCAACGTAACAGTTGCTGCCAACGCCAACTGCATGGGTTCGATCCCGAACCTGGTTGTTTTGGTCAACAACGAATCGGACAACTGCACGGCCAACCCGGCAGTCACACAAAGCATAGCCGCCGGCACGCTGATCAACAGCGATGTGCTGGTGACGATCACGGTCACGGACGGTGCAGGCAACAGCGCGACCTGTGATGTGTTGGTCAAAGTTATAGACAACACACCGCCCAGCGCCGTTTGCCAAAACATCACGCTGCAACTGGACCTCACCGGCTCGGTATTTATCAGCGCCGACGATGTGGATGGCGGCAGCAGCGACAACTGCGGTTTGAGCAGCCTGTCGATCAGCCAGACGAACTTCACCTGCCAGAACCTGGGGCCGAACACGGTAATCCTGACGGTCACGGACGACGCGGGCAACACCGCGACCTGCGAAGCCACGGTCACGGTACAAGACAACATTGACCCGATTTTGGACTGCCCGGCTCCGGTAACCCTGAGCGCGGATGCGGACTGCGAAGCGCAAATCCCGGACTTTGCCGGTGCGCTCAGCACGAACAACTGCAACAACGCCACGATCACACAAGTACCCGCCGCAGGCACAATCATCACGGTTGGCACGACGACGGTAACGGTCACGGCTACGGACGGCGCCGGCAACAGCGCGAGTTGCACGACGACGGTAACGGTGGAAGACACCACGGCGCCGACGTTCACCTGCCCGGCCAACGTAACGGTTGCGGCCAACGCCAACTGCATGGGTTCGATCCCGAACCTGGTTGTTTTGGTAAACAACGAATCAGACAACTGCACGGCCAACCCGGCAGTCACCCAAAGTATAGCCGCCGGCACGCTGATCAACTCGCGACGTGCTGGTGACAATCACCGTCACGGACGCCGCGGGCAACAGCGCGACCTGCGATGTGTTGGTTAAAGTGATAGACAACACACCGCCCAGCGCCGTTTGCCAGGACATCACGCTGCAACTGGACCTGACGGGTTCGGTATTTATCAGCGCCGATGACGTGGACGGCGGCAGCTCCGACAACTGCGGTTTGAGCAGCCTGTCGATCAGCCAGACGAACTTCACCTGCCAGAACCTGGGTCAAAACACGGTAATCCTGACGGTCACGGACGACGCGGGCAATACGAACACCTGCGAAGCCACGGTCACGGTAGAAGACAATATCGACCCGATTTTGGACTGCCCGGCTCCGGTGACGTTGAGCGCGGATGCGGACTGCGAAGCGCAAATCCCGGACTTTGCCGGTGCGCTCAGCACGAACAACTGCAACAACGCCACGATCACACAAGTACCCGCCGCAGGCACAATCATCACGGTTGGCACGACGACGGTAACGGTCACGGCTACGGACGGCGCCGGCAACACGGCTACATGCACGACGACGGTAACGGTGGAAGACACCACACCGCCAACGTTCACCTGCCCGGCCAACGTAACAGTTGCTGCCAACGCCAACTGCATGGGTTCGGTCCCGAACCTGGTTGTTTTGGTAAACAACGAATCGGACAACTGCACGGCCAACCCGGCAGTCACCCAAAGTATAGCAGCCGGCACGCTGATCAACAGCGACGTGCTGGTGACGATCACCGTCACGGACGCCGCAGGCAACAGCGCGACATGCGATGTGTTGGTTAAAGTGATCGACAACACACCGCCCAGCGCCGTTTGCCAGGACATCACGCTGCAACTGGACCTGACGGGTTCGGTATTTATCAGCGCCGATGACGTGGACGGCGGCAGCTCCGACAACTGCGGTTTGAGCAGCCTGTCGATCAGCCAGACGAACTTCACCTGCCAGAACCTGGGTCCAAACACGGTAATCCTGACGGTCACGGACGACGCGGGCAATACGAACACCTGCGAAGCCACGGTCACGGTAGAAGACAACATCGACCCGATTTTGGACTGCCCGGCTCCGGTGACCCTGAGCGCGGATGCGGACTGCGAAGCGCAAATCCCGGACTTTGCCGGTGCGCTCAGCACGAACAACTGCAACAACGCCACGATCACACAAGTACCCGCCGCAGGCACAATCATCACGGTCGGCACGACCACGGTAACGGTCACGGCTACGGACGGCGCCGGTAACACGGCTACATGCACCACGACGGTAACGGTGGAAGACACCACGGCTCCGACGTTCACCTGCCCGGCCAACGTAACAGTTGCTGCCAACGCCAACTGCATGGGTTCGATCCCGAACCTGGTTGTTTTGGTAAACAACGAATCAGACAACTGCACGGCCAACCCGACGGTCACGCAAAGTATAGCCGCCGGCACGCTGATCAACAGCGACGTACTGGTGACAATCACCGTCACGGACGGTGCAGGCAACAGCGCGACGTGTGATGTGTTGGTTAAAGTGATAGACAACACACCGCCCAGCGCCGTTTGCCAAAACATCACGCTGCAACTGGACCTGACGGGTTCGGTATTTATCAGCGCCGACGATGTGGATGGCGGCAGCTCCGACAACTGCGGTTTGAGCAGCCTGTCGATCAGCCAGACGAACTTCACCTGCCAGAACCTGGGGCCGAACACGGTAATCCTGACGGTCACGGACGACGCGGGCAATACGAACACCTGCGAAGCCACGGTCACGATTGAAGACAATATCGACCCGATTTTGGACTGCCCGGCTCCGGTGACCCTGAGCGCGGATGCGGACTGCGAAGCGCAAATCCCGGACTTTGCCGGTGCGCTCAGCACGAACAACTGCAACAACGCCACGATCACGCAAGTCCCCGCCGCGGGTACAATCATCACGGTCGGCACGACGACGGTAACGGTGACGGCTACGGACAACTCGGGCAACACGGCTACATGCACCACGACGGTAACGGTGGAAGACACCACGGCGCCGACGTTCACCTGCCCGGCCAACGTAACGGTTGCGGCCAACGCCAACTGCATGGGTTCGATCCCGAATCTGGTTGTTTTGGTAAACAACGAATCAGACAACTGCACGGCCAACCCGACGGTCACGCAAAGTATAGCAGCCGGCACGCTGATCAACAGCGATGTGCTGGTGACCATCACGGTCACGGACGGTGCAGGCAACAGCGCGACATGCGATGTGTTGGTCAAAGTTATAGACAACACACCGCCGAGCGCGGTTTGCCAGGACATCACGCTGCAACTGGACCTGACGGGTTCGGTATTTATCAGCGCCGATGATGTGGATGGCGGCAGCAGCGACAACTGCGGTTTGAGCAGCCTGTCGATCAGCCAGACGAACTTCACCTGCCAGAACCTGGGGCCGAACACGGTAATCCTGACGGTCACGGACGACGCGGGCAACACGAATACCTGCGAAGCCACGGTCACGATTGAAGACAACATCGACCCGATTTTGGACTGCCCGGCTCCGGTAACCCTGAGCGCGGATGCGGACTGCGAAGCGCAAATCCCGGACTTTGCGGGTGCGCTCAGCACGAACAACTGCAACAACGCCACGATCACACAAGTCCCCGCCGCAGGCACCATCATCACGGTTGGCACCACGACGGTAACGGTCACGGCAACGGACAACTCGGGCAACACCGCGAGTTGCACGACGACGGTAACGGTGGAAGACACCACGGCTCCGACGTTCACCTGCCCGGCCAACGTAACGGTTGCGGCCAACGCCAACTGCATGGGTTCGGTCCCGAACCTGGTTGTTTTGGTCAACAACGAATCAGACAACTGCACGGCCAACCCGGCAGTCACCCAAAGTATAGCCGCCGGCACGCTGATCAACAGCGACGTGCTGGTGACCATCACGGTCACGGACGGTGCAGGCAACAGCGCGACATGCGATGTGTTGGTTAAAGTGATAGACAACACGCCGCCCAGCGCGGTTTGCCAGGACATCACGCTGCAACTGGACCTGACAGGTTCGGTATTCATCAGCGCCGATGACGTGGACGGCGGCAGCAGCGACAACTGCGGTTTGAGCAGCCTGTCGATCAGCCAGACGAACTTCACCTGCCAGAACCTGGGTCAAAACACGGTAATCCTGACGGTCACGGACGACGCGGGCAATACGAACACCTGCGAAGCCACGGTCACGATTGAAGACAACATCGACCCGATTTTGGACTGCCCGGCTCCGGTAACCCTGAGCGCGGATGCGGATTGCGAAGCGCAAATTCCGGACTTTGCGGGAGCGCTCAGCACGGTAAACTGCGGCCCGGTAACGGTGACGCAAGTCCCCGCCGCAGGCACCATCATCACGGTAGGCACGACGACGGTCACGGTGACGGCTACGGACAACTCGGGCAACAGCGCGAGTTGCACCACGACGGTAACGGTGGAAGACACCACGGCTCCGACGTTCACCTGCCCGGCCAACGTAACAGTTGCGGCCAACGCCAACTGCATGGGTTCGATCCCGAACCTGGTCGTTTTGGTAAACAACGAATCAGACAACTGCACGGCCAACCCGGCAGTCACACAAAGTATAGCCGCCGGTACGCTGATCAACAGCGACGTGCTGGTGACAATCACCGTCACGGACGCCGCGGGCAACAGCGCGACGTGTGATGTGTTGGTCAAAGTTATAGACAACACGCCGCCGAGCGCGGTTTGCCAGGACATCACGCTGCAACTGGACCTCACCGGCTCGGTATTTATCAGCGCCGACGATGTGGATGGCGGCAGCAGCGACAACTGCGGTTTGAGCAGCCTGTCGATCAGCCAGACGAACTTCACCTGCCAGAACCTGGGTCCGAACACGGTAATCCTGACGGTCACGGACGACGCGGGCAATACGAACACCTGCGAAGCCACGGTCACGATTGAAGACAATATCGACCCGATTTTGGACTGCCCGGCTCCGGTAACCCTGAGCGCGGATGCGGACTGCGAAGCGCAAATCCCGGACTTTGCCGGTGCGCTCAGCACGAACAACTGCAACAACGCCACGATCACACAAGTCCCCGCCGCGGGTACGATCATCACGGTCGGCACGACGACGGTCACGGTCACGGCTACGGACAATTCGGGCAACAGCGCGAGTTGCACCACGACGGTAACGGTGGAAGACACCACGGCTCCGACGTTCACCTGTCCGGCCAACGTAACAGTTGCGGCCAACGCCAACTGCATGGGTTCGATCCCGAATCTGGTCGTTTTGGTAAACAACGAATCGGACAACTGCACGGCCAACCCGGCAGTCACACAAAGTATAGCCGCCGGCACGCTGATCAACAGCGACGTGCTGGTGACAATCACCGTCACGGACGCCGCGGGCAACAGCGCGACGTGTGATGTGTTGGTCAAAGTTATAGACAACACGCCGCCGAGCGCGGTTTGCCAGGACATCACGCTGCAACTGGACCTGACGGGTTCGGTATTTATCAGCGCCGATGATGTGGATGGCGGCAGCAGCGACAACTGCGGTTTGAGCAGTTTGTCGATCAGCCAGACGAACTTCACCTGCCAAAACCTGGGTCAAAACACGGTAATCCTGACGGTCACGGACGACGCGGGCAATACGAACACCTGCGAAGCCACGGTCACGATTGAAGACAACATCGACCCGATTTTGGACTGCCCGGCACCGGTAATCCTGAGCGCGGATGCGGACTGCGAAGCGCAAATCCCGGACTTTGCCGGTGCGCTCAGCACGAACAACTGCAACAACGCCACGATCACGCAAGTCCCGCCGCAGGCACGATCATCACGGTCGGCACGACGACGGTCACGGTGACGGCTACGGACAACTCGGGCAACACGGCTACATGCACGACGACGGTAACGGTGGAAGACACCACGGCTCCGACGTTCACCTGTCCGGCCAACGTAACAGTTGCGGCCAACGCCAACTGCATGGGTTCGGTCCCGAACCTGGTTGTTTTGGTAAACAACGAATCGGACAACTGCACGGCCAACCCGGCAGTCACCCAAAGTATAGCCGCCGGCACGCTGATCAACTCGGACGTGCTGGTGACCATCACCGTCACGGACGGTGCAGGCAACAGCGCGACATGTGACGTGTTGGTCAAAGTCATAGACACCACACCGCCGAGCGCCGTTTGCCAGGACATCACGCTGCAACTGGACCTGACGGGTTCGGTATTTATCAGCGCCGACGATGTGGACGGCGGCACCCCGACAACTGCGGTTTGAGCAGCCTGTCGATCAGCCAGACGAACTTCACCTGCCAGAACCTGGGTCAAAACACGGTAATCCTGACGGTCACGGACGACGCGGGCAATACGAACACCTGCGAAGCCACGGTCACGGTACAAGACAACATTGACCCGATTTTGGACTGCCCGGCTCCGGTAACCCTGAGCGCGGATGCGGATTGCGAAGCGCAAATCCCGGACTTTGCCGGTGCGCTCAGCACGGTAAACTGCGGCCCGGTAACGGTGACGCAAGTCCCCGCTGCAGGTACAATCATCACGGTCGGCACGACGACGGTGACGGTGACGGCTACGGACAACTCGGGCAACACGGCTACATGCACCACGACGGTAACGGTGGAAGACACCACGGCTCCGACGTTCACCTGCCCGGCCAACGTAACGGTTGCGGCCAACGCCAACTGCATGGGTTCGATCCCGAACCTGGTTGTTTTGGTCAACAACGAATCGGACAACTGCACGGCCAACCCGGCAGTCACACAAAGTATAGCCGCCGGCACGCTGATCAACTCGGACGTGCTGGTGACGATCACGGTTACGGACGCCGCGGGCAACAGCGCGACATGCGATGTGTTGGTTAAAGTGATAGACAACACACCGCCCAGCGCCGTTTGCCAAAACATCACGCTGCAACTGGACCTCACCGGCTCGGTATTTATCAGCGCCGATGATGTGGATGGCGGCAGCGACAACTGCGGTTTGAGCAGCCTGTCGATCAATGAAACGAACTTCACCTCTGCAGAACCTGGGTCAAAACACGGTAATCCTGACGGTCACGGACGACGCGGCAATACGAACACCTGCGAAGCCACGGTCACGATTGAAGACAATATCGACCCGATTTTCGGACTGCCCGGCTCCGGTGACCCTGGGCGCGGATGCGGACTGCGAAGCGCAAATCCGGACTTTGCCGGTGCCCTGAGCTGAACAACTGCAACAACGCCACGATCACACAAGTACCCGCCGCGGGCACGATCATCACGGTTGGCACGACGACGGTAACGGTCACGGCTGCGGACGGCGCCGGCAACACGGCTACATGCACGACGACGGTAACGGTAGAAGACACCACGGCGCCGACGTTCACCTGCCCGGCCAACGTAACGGTTGCTGCCAACGCCAACTGCATGGGTTCGATCCCGAACCTGGTTGTTTTGGTAAACAACGATCGGACAACTGCACGGCCAACCCGGCAGTCACCCAAAAGTATAGCCGCCGGCACGCTGATCAACAGCGATGTGCTGGTGACGATCACGGTCACGGACGGTGCGGCAACAGCGCGACATGTGATGTGTTGGTTAAAGTGATCGACAACACACCGCCCAGCGCCGTTTGCCAGGGCATCACGCTGCAACTGGACCCACGGGTTCGGTATTTATCAGCGCCGACGATACGTGGACGGCGCTAGGCTCCGACAACTGCGGTTTGAGCAGCCTGTCGATCAGCCAGACGAACTTCACCTGCCCAGAACCTGGGGAACGAACACGGTAATCCTGACGGTCACGGACGACGCGGGCAATACGAACACCTGCGAAGCCACGGTCACGGTACAAGACAACATCGACCCGATTTTGGACTGCCCGACTCCGGTAACCCTGAGCGCGGATGCGGATTGCGAAGCGCAAATTCCGGACTTTGCGGGAGCGCTGAGCACGGTAAACTGCGGCCCGGTAACGGTGACGCAAGTCCCCGCCGCGGGTACAATCATCACGGTCGGCACCACGACAGTGACGGTGACGGCTACGGACAATTCGGGTAACACGGCTACATGCACGACGACGGTAACGGTGGAAGACACCACGGCTCCGACGTTCACCTGTCCGGCCAACGTAACGGTTGCTGCCAACGCCAACTGCATGGGTTCGATCCCGAACCTGGTTGTTTTGGTAAACAACGAATCGGACAACTGCACGGCCAACCCGGCAGTCACGCAAAGTATAGCAGCCGGCACGCTGATCAACAGCGATGTGCTGGTGACGATCACCGTCACGGACGGTGCGGGCAACAGCGCGACGTGTGATGTGTTGGTCAAAGTGATAGACAACACACCGCCCAGCGCCGTTTGCCAAAACATCACGCTGCAACTGGACCTGACGGGTTCGGTATTTATCAGCGCCGATGATGTGGATGGCGGCTGCTCCGACAACTGCGGTTTGAGCAGCCTGTCGATCAGCCAGACGAACTTCACCTGCCAGAACCTGGGGCCGAACACGGTAATCCTGACGGTCACGGACGACGCGGGCAATACGAATACCTGCGAAGCCACGGTCACGATTGAAGACAATATCGACCCGATTTTGGACTGCCCGGCTCCGGTGACCCTGAGCGCGGATGCGGACTGCGAAGCGCAAATCCCGGACTTTGCCGGTGCGCTCAGCACGAACAACTGCAACAACGCCACGATCACACAAGTGCCCGCCGCGGGTACAATCAATCACGGTCGGCACGACGACGGTAACGGTCACGGCTACGGACAATTCGGGCAACACGGCTACATGCACGACGACGGTAACGGTGGAAGACACCACGGCGCCGACGTTCACCTGCTCCGGCCAACGTAACAGGTGCGGCCAACGCCAACTGCATGGGTTCGGTCCCGAATCTGGTTGTTTTGGTAAACAACGAATCGGACAACTGCACGGCCAACCCGACGGTCACGCAAAGTATAGCAGCCGGCACGCTGATCAACAGCGATGTGCTGGTGACCATCACGGTCACGGACGGTGCAGGCAACAGCGCGACATGCGATGTGTTGGTCAAAGTTATAGACAACACACCGCCGAGCGCGGTTTGCCAAAACATCACGCTGCAACTGGACCTCACCGGCTCGGTATTTATCAGCGCCGATGATGTGGATGGCGGCAGCAGCGACAACTGCGGTTTGAGCAGTTTGTCGATCAGCCAGACGAACTTCACCTGCCAAAACCTGGGTCAAAACACGGTAATCCTGACGGTCACGGACGACGCGGGCAACACGAACACCTGCGAAGCCACGGTCACGATTGAAGACAACATCGACCCGATTTTGGACTGCCCGGCTCCGGTAACCCTGAGCGCGGATGCGGACTGCGAAGCGCAAATCCCGGACTTTGCGGGTGCGCTCAGCACGGTAACCTGCGGCCCGGTAACGGTGACGCAAGTCCCCGCCGCAGGCACCATCATCACGGTTGGCACCACGACGGTAACGGTCACGGCAACGGACAACTCGGGCAACAGCGCGAGTTGCACGACGACGGTAACGGTGGAAGACACCACGGCTCCGACGTTCACCTGCCCGGCCAACGTAACAGTTGCGGCCAACGCCAACTGCATGGGTTCGATCCCGAACCTGGTCGTTTTGGTCAACAACGAATCAGACAAACTGCACGGCCAACCCGGCAGTCACACAAAGTATAGCCGCCGGCACGCTGATCAACAGCGACGTGCTGGTGACGATCACCGTCACGGACGCGGCGGGCAACAGCGCGACATGCGATGTGTTGGTTAAAGTGATAGACAACACGCCGCCCAGCGCGGTTTGCCAGGACATCACGCTGCAACTGGACCTGACGGGTTCGGTGTTTATCAGCGCCGATGATGTGGATGGCGGCAGCAGCGACAACTGCGGTTTGAGCAGTTTGAGCATCAATGAAACGAACTTCACCTGTGCGAACCTGGGTCAAAACACCGTAATCCTGACGGTCACGGACGACGCGGGCAACACGAATACCTGCGAAGCCACGGTCACGATAGAAGACAACATCGACCCGATTTTGGACTGCCCGGCTCCGGTAATCCTGAGCGCGGATGCGGACTGCGAAGCGCAAATCCCGGACTTTGCCGGTGCCTTGAGCACGAACAACTGCAACAAGGCCACGATCACACAAGTCCCCGCCGCGGGTACAACAATCACGGTCGGCACGACGACGGTAACGGTGACGGCTACGGACAACTCGGGCAACAGCGCGAGTTGCACGACGACGGTAACGGTGGAAGACACCACGGCGCCGACGTTCACCTGCCCGGCCAACGTAACGGTTGCGGCCAACGCCAACTGCATGGGTTCGATCCCGAATCTGGTCGTTTTGGTAAACAACGAATCGGACAACTGCACGGCCAACCCGGCAGTCACCCAAAGTATAGCCGCCGGCACGCTGATCAACAGCGACGTGCTGGTGACCATCACGGTCACGGACGGTGCAGGCAACAGCGCGACATGTGATGTGTTGGTCAAAGTTATAGACAACACACCGCCGAGCGCCGTTTGCCAAAACATCACGCTGCAACTGGACCTCACCGGCTCGGTATTTATCAGCGCCGATGATGTGGATGGCGGCAGCCCGACAACTGCGGTTTGAGCAGCCTGTCGATCAGCCAGACGAACTTCACCTGCCCGAACCTCGGTCAAAACACGGTAATCCTGACGGTTACGGACGACGCGGGCAACACGAACACCTGCGAAGCCACGGTCACGATTGAAGACAATATCGACCCGATTTTGGACTGCCCGGCTCCGGTAACCCTGAGCGCGGATGCGGACTGCGAAGCGCAAATCCCGGACTTTGCCGGTGCGCTCAGCACGAACAACTGCAACAACGCCACGATCACACAAGTCCCCGCCGCGGGTACGACAATCACGGTTGGCACGACCACGGTAACGGTGACGGCTACGGACAACTCGGGCAACAGCGCGAGTTGCACGACGACGGTAACGGTGGAAGATGCCATTCCGCCAACCTTAACCTGCCCGGCTGATCTTACTGCTGATTGTCTGGCTGATGAGCATCCGGTTTACACCACCTGGGATGCATTTATTACAGATGGTGGCGCCGGCTCGGATAATTGCTCGCTTAATACAGCATCGATTATTTTGGAAAGCGAGTCAAACAACGGTACGATTTGTTCAAGAATCGTCACGAGGACTTATCGGATTGCCGATGCTTTTGGCAACACCGCTACTTGTTCGCATACGTTGACTATTGATGACGATTCCGCACCAACATGGACGACGAACAATCTTCCGCAAGATGTCACCGTGCAGTGCGGTGAGGAGGTCAACCCAACTCCGACATTGACCGCCACGGATAACTGTTTGGACAATGTGCTCATCGAGTTTAACGAGACACTGCTTCCGGGCGCAGGCCCGAACGACAGCGCGACGTTGACGCGCATCTGGACGGCCTACGACATTTGTGGAAACTCGATTCGGCATACGCAAGTGGTAACGATCCTTGACACCGAAGACCCCGAGTTGCACAACCTGCCGGATATTACGGTTGAAGTGGAATGTGCCGATGACGTGCCGACGATGCCTGATCCGCCGGTGTATGCTACGGACAACTGCGAAGGCACAGTTGATTTTGATTTCACGGAAATACTTGTACCGGGTGATTGCCCCAACCGGTTTATGATAATTCGCACCTGGACGGCTACGGACTTTGCAGGCAATTCGACGGTGTTTTCACAAAAAATCACCGTCACCGACACCGAGGCGCCCGAACTGGCTGTCAGACCGTTGCGTCGCCACTACGACTGCCGCGAGGCTGTTGAGGACGCGCCGTACCAATTCGCTACAGACAATTGCGGGGTGGCCTTCGTAGACTTCTACGAAACGGAAAACCCGGGTAACTGTCCGAATAACGTCATCATCGTTCGCCGCTGGGTAGCGTACGACCTCTGTGGAAACACCTCGGAGTGGGAACAGGAAATTCACGTTCTGGATACCATTGCCCCTGTGCTCCGCTCTACTCCGGTTGACCGTATCTACGCTTGCGCCGAGGACATTCCGGTGGCGCCGAGTGTACAAGCCGAGGACAACTGCGACATCGTTTTTGTGGACTTTGCAGAAACAACGGAACCGGGCAGCTGCCCGAACCAATACACCATCACGCGGCGCTGGTATGCCTACGACCTGTGTGGAAATACGGACGAACATTGGCAGACGATCACGGTGAAAGATTCCATCGCACCGACCTGGACGAGTGCCCTGCCCGATGATGTAACAGTGCAGTGCGGCGAAGATGCCAATCCGGCTGCCGTAATGACCGCATCGGACAACTGCGCTACTCCGGTAGATATTGAATTGAGCGAGGCTTTCCTGCCGGGCGCAGGCCCGAACGACGGCGCAACGCTGACGCGCACCTGGACGGCGACGGACGTTTGCGGCAATGCCATCGTGCACACGCAAGTGGTGACGATACTGGACACGCAAGCGCCGGCGCTGCAGAATTTGCCGCAGGCAAATGTGGGCGTGGTTTGTTCGAAGATGTACCGGCGATTGCTGCCGTAACGTACACGGACAACTGCGCGGGCACGGTAGATTTCGATTTCAACGAAACGATCCTGCCGGGCGACTGTGCGCACAACTTCACGATCACGCGGACATGGACGGCGGTAGATTTCGCCGGCCACAGCACGCAGTTTGTGCAGACGATCAACGTAAATGACAACGTGGCTCCGACGTGGACGAGCGTCCTGCCGCAAAACACGGCAGTACAGTGCGGCGAAGACGTACAACCGGCTACGCTGACGGCCTCCGACAATTGCTCGGGCGACGTGTCCATCGAGTTCAGCGAGACGCTGCTACCGGGCGCAGGCCCGAACGACGGCGCAACGCTGACGCGCACCTGGACGGCGACGGACGTTTGCGGCAATGCCATCGTGCACACGCAAGTGGTGACGATACTGGACACGCAAGCACCGGCGCTGCAGAATTTGCCGCAGGCAAATGTGGGCGTGGTTTGCTCCGAAGATGTACCGGCGATTGCTGCCGTAACGTACACGGACAACTGCGCGGGCACGGTAGATTTCGATTTCAACGAAACGATCCTGCCGGGCGACTGTGCGCACAACTTCACGATCACGCGGACATGGACGGCAGTAGATTTCGCCGGCCACAGCACGCAGTTCGTGCAGACGATCAACGTAAATGACAACGTGGCTCCGACGTGGACGAGCGCCCTGCCGCAAAACACGGCAGTACAGTGTGGCGAAGACGTACAACCGGCTACGCTGACGGCCTCCGACAATTGCTCGGGCGACGTAAGTATCGAGTTCAGCGAGACGCTGCTGCCGGGCGCAGGCCCGAACGACGGCGCAACGCTGACGCGCACCTGGACGGCAACGGACGTTTGCGGCAACGCCATCGTGCACACGCAAGTGGTGACGATACTGGACACGCAAGCACCTGGTCTGCAGAATTTGCCGCAGGCAAATGTGGATGTGGCTTGTGCAACCGATGTACCTGCAGTAGCCGCGGTGATCTATACGGACAACTGTGCGGGCACGATTGATTTTGATTTCACGGAAGTGGAAATTCCGGGCGCATGCGTCAACCAATTCCAGGTGATTCGCACCTGGACGGCGGTTGACTTCGCCGGTAACTCGACGGTGTTTGTGCAAACGATTACCGTAAGCGATACGGAAGCGCCGGAACTGTATGCCAAGCCGCTTCGCCGCCACTACCAGTGTATTGATGAAGTAGAGATTGCGCCGTATCAGTTTGCTACGGACAACTGTGGCATCGCAACGATTGACTTCGCCGAAACGGAAAACCCGGGTGTTTGCCCGAGTGAAGTCATCATCGAGCGCCGCTGGGTGGCTTATGACTTGTGTGGCAACTCGTCGGTTTGGGAGCAGGAAATCCACGTTCTGGATACCATTGCGCCTGTGCTGCGTTCCACGCCGGTTAACCGTACCTATGCTTGCGCCGAGGACATTCCGGTGGCGCCGAGTGTACAAGCCGAAGACAACTGCGACATCGTATTTGTGGACTTTGCTGAAACAACGGAACCGGGCAGTTGCCCGAACCAATACACCATCACACGCCGCTGGTACGCCTACGACGTGTGTGGCAACACCGCCGAACACTGGCAGACGATCACGGTGAACGACTCCATCGCGCCGACGTGGACGAGCGCTTTGCCCGCCGACATTACGGTACAATGTGGCGAAGCGGCAAATCCGTCCGCTACGTTGACGGCCTCCGATAACTGCACCACTCCGGTGGACATCGAGTTCAGCGAGACGCTGCTGCCGGGCGCAGGCCCGAACGACGGCGCAACGCTGACGCGCATCTGGACGGCGACGGACGTTTGCGGCAATGCCATCGTACACACGCAGGTGGTGACAATACTGGATACGCAAGCGCCGACGCTGAACAACTTACCGCAGGCAAACGTCAGTGTGGTTTGTTCCGAAAACGTACCGGCTATTGCTGCCGTAACGTACACGGACAACTGCCAGGGCACGGTTGATTTTGATTTCAACGAAACTATCCTGCCAGGCGACTGCGCGCACAACTTCACGATTACGCGGACGTGGACGGCGGTTGATTTCGCCGGCAACAGCGCGCAGTTTGTGCAGACGATCAACGTGAACGACAATGTAGCGCCGACATGGACGAGCGCGTTGCCGCAAGACGCGACGATCCAGTGTGGCGAACAAGTACAGCCTGCTACGCTGACCGCTTCCGACAATTGCTCGGGCGACATAAGCATTGAGTTCAACGAGACGCTGCTGCCGGGCGCAGGCCCGAACGACGGGTCCATCCTGACCCGCACGTGGACGGCAACGGATGTTTGCGGCAACTCGATCCAACACACGCAAGTGGTAACGATCCTGGACACGCAAGCGCCGACGCTGAACAACTTGCCGCAGGCAACTGTCAGTGTGGTTTGTTCCGAAAACGTACCGGCGATTGCTGCCGTAACGTACACGGACAACTGCGCGGGCACGGTAGATTTCGATTTCAATGAGACGATCCTGCCAGGTGACTGCGCACACAACTTCACGATCACGCGTACCTGGACGGCGGTAGATTTCGCCGGCAACAGCACGCAGTTCGTGCAAACGATTCATGTAAATGACAACGTAGCACCGACATGGACGAGCGCGTTGCCGCAAGACGCGACGATACAGTGTGGCGAACAAGTACAGGCTGCTACGCTGACCGCTTCCGACAATTGCTCGGGCGCCGTGCTCATCGAGTTCAACGAAACGCTGCTGCCGGGCGCCGGCCCGAACGACGGGTCCATCCTGACCCGCACGTGGACGGCGACTGATGTTTGCGGCAACGCCATCGTACACACGCAAGTGGTAACGATCCTGGATACGCAAGCGCCTACGCTGAACAACTTGCCGCAGGCAAACGTCAGTGTGGTTTGTTCCGAAAACGTACCGGCTATTGCTGCCGTAACGTACACGGACAACTGCCAGGGCACGGTTGATTTTGATTTCAACGAAACTATCCTGCCGGGCGACTGCGCGCACAACTTCACGATTACGCGTACCTGGACGGCGGTAGATTTCGCCGGCAACAGCACGCAGTTTGTGCAGACGATCAACGTGAACGACAACGTAGCGCCGACATGGACGAGCGCGTTGCCGCAAAACGCGACGATCCAGTGTGGCGAGACCGTTCCGGCGGTAGCAACCATGACCGCATCCGATAATTGCTCGGGCGACGTGCTCATTGAGTTCAACGAAACGCTGCTGCCAGGTGCAGGCCCGAACGACGGGTCCATCCTGACGCGCACGTGGACGGCGACCGATGTTTGCGGCAACTCGATCCAATATGTACAGACGATTGCGATCACGGATACACAGGCGCCTGTTTTGGCTAACCTGCCCGCATCCGTAGTGACGGTAGCTTGTTCCGAAGACGTACCGGCCATTGCTGCCGTGACGTACACGGACAACTGCGCCGGCACGGTGACCTTCGATTTCTCGGAAACGACGCAAGCAGGTTCTTGCCCGAACAACTTCACGGTGACCCGTATCTGGACTGCCGTTGACTTTGCCGGCAACAGCACACAGTTTGTGCAGACGATCAACGTGAACGACGACGTGGCGCCCGTGCTTTCCTGCCCGGCCAACGCTTCGGCGCAGTGCACGGTGGATGAAATTCCGGTGTACGACAACCTGGCCGAGTTCAACACGGCAGGCGGTTTGGCTACGGATAACTGCGACCTGAACGGCAGCCTGTTCGGCTTGATGAGCCAGACACAGAGCGGCAACGTGTACACCCGCATCTACCGCGCAACCGACTTGTGCGGAAACACGGGTACCTGTGCGCAAACGATCACGGTGCTGGATACGCAAGTGCCGACATTCGTGAATTGCCCGGCCAATATTACGGTGGGCAACGATGTGGACAAGTGCGGCGCCAATGTGGTGTTCTCCACGCCGATTGCCGACGATAACTGCGGCGCGGTGACGGTGACCCAATCGGCGGGCCTTGCCGGCGGCAGCCTGTTCCCGGTAGGTGCCACGACGGTGACGTTCGTTGCCGCCGACCCGACAGGCAACACTACAACTTGCCAGTTTGTGATTGAAGTAACGGATATGCAAACGCCGACGGCGGTTTGCGAAAACATAACAGTGCACCTGAACGCTTCGGGTGTGGCCAATGTAGTTGCTGCTCAAATTGGCGGTGGAAGCACGGACAACTGTCCGGCGGCCATGACGCTGACGCTGAGCCAAACGGCGTTCAACTGCTCGAACGTGGGCAACAACAACGTGACGCTGACGGTAACGGACGGCGCAGGCAACACGGCGATCTGTAACGCCACCGTACTGGTGCGCGACCTGCTGCCGCCGACGTTCACCTGCCCGGCGCCGCAAACGGTCAACGGTTGCGATGGCCTCGTACCTGATCTGGTGAGCCTGATCACGAATGCTGCCGACAACTGCGGTGTGGCTTCGATCACGCAAAACCCGGTGGCGGGTACCGACTTCGGCAATGCCAACGGCCAGAGCGTAAACGTGACGATTACCGTCACCGATGTGAACGGCAACGTGGCTACCTGCATCGTCCCGGTTTCGATTGTGGACAACGTGCCGCCGGTATTCACCAATTGCCCGACGGCGATGATCATGATCGGTAACGACGTGGACCAGTGCTCGGGTAAACTGAACTGGAGCGTTCCGGTGGCTACGGATAACTGCGTACTGTTCTCGGTCGTACAAATTTCCGGCCCGGCATCGGGTACGGTGGTACCGGTGGGCCAGCCGCAAACGGTGACGTACCGCGCGTTCGACGCTGCCGGCAACAGCAGCACCTGCTCCTTCCAGGTTCAGGTAGTGGACACACAGAACCCGGCCTTCGACGCCGACATCGTGATGCCGTCCAATGTGACGGTGGAATGCGATGCCGTCCCGGCTCCGTTCGTGCTGACCAACGACGATGTGCATGACAATTGCACCGCGTCCAGCCAACTGGTGCTTACATTCACCGAGGTTCGGACCGACGGCAACTGCCTGTTCAACTATACCCTGACCCGTACGTGGCGGGTGACGGACCAGGCGGGCAACCAACTGGTACACACTCAGATCGTGACGGTACGCGACACCAAGGCGCCGACGGCTATCTGCCAAAACGCTACGGTGACGCTGGACAAGGCCGGCAATGTTTCGATCACAGCCGCCCAGATCAACAACGGTTCGTTTGACAACTGCACGGCACAGGGCAACCTGACCCTGACGGTAGCACCGAGCGCGTTCACTTGCGCCAACCTCGGCGCCAATGTGGTGACGCTGACGGTAACCGACCAGTGTGGCAATAGTGCCACTTGCACGGCAACGGTGACGGTACTCGAAGGCATTGGCCCGTGCGCGCCGCAATTCAGCGCCACGACCTCGTGCCTGAACAATGCCACGACCATGGACAACGGCCAGTTTATTGACCAGATCACGGTCAAATCGCTGGCAA
This sequence comes from Lewinellaceae bacterium, assembly GCA_016719605.1. Lineage (GTDB taxonomy): Bacteria > Bacteroidota > Bacteroidia > Chitinophagales > Saprospiraceae > M3007. The sequence continues at coordinate 84,335 of JADJYW010000001.1, forward strand.
TGCAAACCTGGACGGTTTCGACTAACTCCGGCTTGTTCGCAGCCAACAGCCCGGCCCCGCCGGCAGCGCCCACGGGCCTGCCCACCGGAACGGCGTTGACGGCCGGCACAGCCGACGGTATAGACAACGACGGCGACGGCCAGGTGGACGAGGCTGACGAGATGGTCTTCTACACCCTCCGCGGTGTGCATGTAGAGGCAGTCGGTTACACGATCACCGTGCAGAACAACCTCGGTCAGACGGGCACGATCAGCAACAAGGGTTTTTACCCGACACCGTATTTTATCAATCTGGATGGACCGTTCTGCGTGGAAACACCGCCGTTCGCCATTGAGGTGGGTGAAACGTACGGCGCACAGGGTACCGTGACCGGTATTATGGTGAATGGCGTAGCAACGAACACGTTCAATGCCGCCCAACTGGGTATCGGTTTCCACACGGTAATGGCAACCTTCGATGCAGGCAGCGCCACCACAAATCTGGTCATCAATGGCCAGTTAGTGGGCGGTACGAATGCCGAGGCCCTGGCCGATCCGGGTTGTCAGCAGAAGATCACGCAGATTGTTCAAGTGGTGGGCACGCCCGCGGTGATTATTTGCAACGACCTGGTGCATGTGTCGCTGAACGCTGATTGTATTGCCGATATCACGCCGGACGACGTGCTGGAAGGCACTTATGCCTGCTTCGACGACTACTCGGTGGTGCTGACATATCCGGCAGGTACGAATTCGTACAACCCGCCGAACCGCGTGGACGCAACCCACATCGGCAAGACGCTGAACTACATGCTCGTGCATGCGCAGAGCGGCAACGTATGCTGGGGTAAGGTCAAGGTGGAGGATAAACTCGCACCGATCCTGACCTGCCCGGCCGACATCACGATTGCTTGCAGTGAGAATACGGGTGTTTCCCATACGGGCAACATAGGCATCTCGGATTGCAGCAGCACGACGACACAGGTGGACGATACGGTTGTAAACAATGGCGATTGCGCCAACCCGCGCGCGGTGATCACCCGGACGTTCTTCGTGACCGACCAGTGGGGTAACCAGTCGGCCTGCACGCAAACGATCACGGTGTTGCCGTTCGACCTGGACAATGTAGTGTTCCCAGCTGATGTAACGCTGAACTGCGACGCTATCGCGGGCAACCCGACTGCCACGGCTCCGGCCAATGCCGGTTCGCCGAGCATCAACGGCGCCTCGATTGTGGGCAGCGTGTTGTGCAACGCCAAGGTGAACTTCACCGATACGAAGTACGACGGCTGCGAAGGTTCGTACACGATCCTGCGTACCTGGAGCGTGTTGAGCGACTGTCTGCCTGTAGGCGCCGGCAACCCGGCGACGCGTGTGCAGCGCATCGAGGTGAAAGACAGCACCGGGCCGCAGTTTGACTGCCCGTCGGACGTGACTGTTTCGGTGGATCCGTTCGGCTGCTGCGCCACGGCGCCGCTGCCCTCGGTCATCGTTTCGGAAGGTTGCTCGGCGGTGAAGAGTCTGGAAGCCAAAGTGACAGGTGTTGATCCGGCAACGGGCAACGTCATCACATTCACGGTGACCGGTACGCTGGGCGATTTTGCCGGCAACAACTACTGGACTCCGGATACGCTGGCGATCTTCCCGTACACCAACTGCTTGCCGATTGGAATTTACACGGTGACCTACACGGCAGCCGACGGCTGCGGAAACATATCAACTTGCCAGTTTGAAATGACGATAGAAGACCTGGTACCGCCGGTAGTTGCTTGTGATGAATTCACGCAAGTAGCGCTGGGCGCCAACGGAGAAGCGCTTGTAAATGCTTCGACCTTCGACGACGGTTCCTACGACAACTGTGCGCCGGTGTCCTTCAAGGCCCGCCGCATGAATATCAACGATTGCCAGACGGACACCTTGTTCCACGATCAGGTGAAGTTCTGTTGCAGCGACATCAACGACACGATCACCGTGGTGCTCCGGGTGTACGACATCCCGGTACCGACCGGTACGCTGGCGCTTGACGCCTACGATGCCCACTACAACGACTGCATGGTGCAGGTGTTTGTGGAGGATAAGATCAAACCGATTTGCAACGCTCCTGCCCATGTGACGGTGAGCTGCGAGAGTTTCGATCCGACCCTGTGGGCTTATGGTTTTGCGACGGCGGTTGATAATTGCTGTCTGGACACGATCACCGAGACGCGCAACATTTCCCTGTTCGACACGGTGTGCAACCGGGGTACGATCACGCGGACGTTCCGGGTGTTCGACTGCGGTGGCAACTCGACAACCTGCACGCAGCGTGTAACGGCGACCTACGAGCAGGACTACTTCGTGCGCTTCCCGGACGACGTGATCGTGACGGTGTGCGACGGTACCAGCAACTACAGTGCGCCGACATTCTTCGGTGAAGACTGCGAACTCCTGGGTGTATCGCACGAGGACGAGGTGTTCACGGTGGTGCCCGACGCTTGTTTCAAAATCGAGCGGACCTGGACGATCATCAACTGGTGCACCTACAACCCGAATGCGGGCTGCATTGAGGTGCCGAACCCGAATCCGAACGTCATCACGAATGCTCCGCAGAACCTGCCCGGCCCGATCGTATCGCCGGTGGGTACGCCTGCTCCGTGGAATCCGACTACCGTAGCAGTCTCCCCGGGTGTTTCGCCGACGAACTACGCGACATTCTGGAGTGCCAATGCCAACTGCTACAAGTACAAGCAGATCATCAAAGTAATAGACACGCAGAAGCCGATCATCGAAAACTGCCCGGCCGGCCCGGATACGGTTTGCGACCTGACGGCGAACAACGCCCAGTTGTGGAACGAAATGTACTGGTGGGATGCGACGATTGCCGGCCACGACCTGTGCGAAGGCCCGACCGATCTGACGATCACGGCCACCGACCTGTGTTCGGATTCGAGTGTGAACATCCGCTACCTGCTGTTCCTTGACCTGGATGGCGACGGCACGATGGAGACGGTAATCAACAGCAATCAGACCGGCATTGCCGGGCTGGGCTGGAATGCTGTCCCGTACAACAATGTCAACGGCCCTGTTTCGATCCGCGCGTTCGATCAGCGCCCGGTACCGGCCAACCAGAAATACGGCTTTGCTTTGCAGACGACTACCTCCGGCGACAAACGCACGGCTTCGGTACGCTGGAACACGCAACAGACGCAGGGCACTTATGTGATACCGGAACTGCCTTACGGCAACCACAAGATCAAGTGGTTTGTAGAAGACGGCTGCGGCAACGAAAGTGTGTGCGAGTACACGTTCGAGGTAAAGGATTGCAAGAAGCCGACGGTAGTGTGCATCAATGGTTTGAGCGTGAATATCATGCCGACGAAGATGATCACCCTGACAGCCAACGACTTCCTCCAGTACACGGAAGACAACTGCACACCGGCGAACCAGATCGTCACGGCGATTCGGAAAGCAGGTGCCGGCACCGGCTTCCCGACGCTGCCGAATGGCCAGCCGCAAACAAGCGTGACCTTCGATTGCAACGAACTGGGACAACAGAATGTGGAGCTTTGGGCCATGGATTTGGCCGGCAATGCCGACTTCTGCGGAACGTATGTCCTCGTTCAGGACAACGCGGGCCACTGCACGAGTACCACCGGCGCCATCGCCGGCGCCCTGAATACGGAAGCCGGTAACGGTCTGGAAGATGCCGACGTGGAACTCAACGGTTCGGCGCCGACCAACCCGACGGTGAACCTGCTGACCTCGACGGACGACAACGGCCAGTATGTCTTCGGTGGCGTACCTTATGCAGGCGACTACACGGTGACGCCAATCAAGGACAACGACCCGCTCAACGGCGTCTCGACCTTTGACCTGGTGCTGATCAACAAGCACATTCTCGGTCTGGAACCGCTGAACAGCCCGTACAAGATGATTGCTGCGGATGCCAACAACAGCCGTTCGATCACGACCTTCGACATCCTGGAACTGCGCAAGTTGATCCTCGGTATCTACACCGATCTGCCGAACAACACCTCGTGGCGTTTTGTGGACGATGCATACAACTTCCCGAACCTGCTCAATCCGTTCCAGGAACTCTTCCCGGAAACGAAACAGGTAGCCGACCTGCAGTCTATCCTCCTGGATCAGGACTTCGTGGCGGTGAAAGTGGGTGACGTGAATGGCAATGCCGTGACAAGCAGTCTGCTGAGCACGGACGACCGTACCAGCGCAACTATGTTGTTTGATGTTAGCGGCCCTCCCAACAGGGAGGGGCGCCACGGTGAAAGCGGGTGAAACCTTCTCGGTTGATTTCCGCGCTGCCGAGCGCGCGCTTGGCTACCAGTTCACGCTGCACTTCCCGAATCTGGAAGTGGTGGATGTGCTGCCGGGCGAAGCGATGACGGCGGGCAACTTCGGAGTGTTCAACCAGGAGCACAGTTTGACGACCTCGTTTGACAACGACCGCGTGAATGGCGCCTTCTCCGTGACCTTCCGCGCGAAAGCCGGCGGCGACCTGAGCAAGATGCTGACGGTATCCAGCCGGATCACGAAAGCAGAGGGTTACAATCTGAACCACGAGCGCCAGGCCATTGCCTTGCGTTTCAACGGCCAGAATGGTCCGGTGATCGCTGCCCAGGGCTTCGAGTTGTACCAGAACGCGCCCAACCCGTGGACAACCAGAACGCAAATCGGCTTCTACCTGCCGGAGGCATCAGAGGCTACGCTGACGGTGTTCGACGAAACGGGCCGCACGGTGTTCGGACAGACGGGCGACTTTGGCAAGGGCCACAATGCCTTTGTTCTGGATCGCGCACTGATCAACACTTCCGGTGTGCTGTACTACCAGGTGGAAACACCTACGGACAGCGCCGTGAAGACGATGATTCAGGTGAAGTAAAAAGTGTTTAAGCAGGTTGGTGCGGTTTATTTCTGTAAATCCGCACAAACCATATAAGATTGAAGAAGGCAGCCCCCCCGACATGGGGCTGCCTTTCTTTTTACCCGGGGGCCGGAGGAAGCAGGGTTGAGACAGAACCGACGGTTTCCCAAAACTGCTTTGTTCTCTTGCTTGAATTTTTCGCTGCTTTTAATTTGACACGCTTAATCTAAATACCACGTTTCATGAATAGTCGAATTACTGCCGGTAGTTTCTCGTTGGCTATTGGCCTCGTACTGGTCGCTTCCGCGGCGGTATTGGCGCAAACGCACATTCCCATGCCGCTCAACAACGGCCCGCTGACGGTTTCTTTGCTTCCCCCGGGGACCTGTTCCTTCACGTTTTCCGACGATGGTGGCACTGCCGGCACCTATTCCAGGCAATCCGGCGCCGGCTCGGTCGTCACGTTTCTGCCCTCGGCAGCGGGCAACAAGATCGTGATTCAGTTTACTGCTTTTGAAACGGAGGAGGGCTTCGATGCCTTGTTCGTGTACGACGGAACGGATATTTCGGCCCCGCAAATCGGCTCGGGCGCTGCTGCGCTCACGGGTTTGCCCAATCCGTTTTCCGGTGGGGCAGGGGGCTGGCAGGGTACGGTTGCGCCGTTCAATGTGGCGCCCAATATCCTGCGGGCCACCGCCGCCAACACCTCCGGCGCACTCACGCTCGCGTTCGACAGCGATCAAAGCCTGAATGCCGCCGGCTGGACGGCCATCGTGTCCGAAGTGCCGGCCGGCCCTTGCGCCTTGTTGGCTTCCGGCGCCATGAACATTTCGACCCCTGCCGGAACCTGTTTCGCAAATGCACAAATTCCGGCGCCGGGTATCGCGCCGGGCGGTTGCGCCCAAACCCTCGACTTGCAGTACCGCCTCAACGGCGGGCCGGCCGTCACCATTCCGCAGCCTGTGCCGCCGGTCATCACGATGCCCGATGTACCCGTGGGTACACACGTCATTACCTGGCAACTGGTGGAACCCTGCGCGGGTGGTTTGGCGGCAAGCACCACGCAGACGCTCGTAGTAGCCGACAATACGCCGCCGGTGCTGTCGGCTCCGGCCAATGTGGTGCTCGACCTGCTGCCCGGCGCCTGCTCGGCAATCTACATGTATGCCGTGACGGCTCAGGACGACTGCGCATTTGCGCAAACCTCCTCCCAGCCGGAGCAAATACAGGGTTTGCCCTCGGGGTCAAAATTCCCCCTCGGCACAACGGTCAATGTGTTCAAAAGCACCGACTTGTCGGGAAATACCGCAACGGCCTCGTTTTCGGTCACGGTGAACCAATACGCCACACCCTCCAGCACGCTGCTTTGCGCGAGCGCCGTAAACATATCGCTGGGGCCGGATTGTGCCACCACGCTCGGCGCCGACGATCTCCTGCTCGGCGGGCCGTACCGCTGCTACGATACCTACACCGTGCAAATTGATAAAATTCCGCCCTTCACCGACGGCCCCTGGGTACCCGCAGTACTCACGAGCGCCGATCTCGGCAAAACCTACGGGGTGCGGGTGAGCAATCCGGTGAACAACAATTTTTGCCTGAGCAATGTGCTGGTTGAAGACAAACTCCCGCCCGTGCTCACGGGCGCCGACGTGGATTTGCCTTGCAATTTCAACACCGCGCCCACGCACGGCAGCCCGGTGTCCATGCTGGAAGATTTTTTGCCAACCGACACCTTCCCGATCAGTATTTCGGACTACGAAACCGCACAACTGACCATTCCTGTCGCCGCACCGCCCGATGCGCAAGTGGATGACCTGGATGTTTACCTCCGGGTGGAGGGCGATGTTTTTGAAAAAAACCTGCATATTGAACTGGAAGGCCCCGACGGGACTATCGCAGTACTTTGGAACCGGCAAGCCGGGTGCAGCGGCCCGCTCCGGGTGTACTTCGATGACGAGGCCGCTGCGGGTACCGGCTGCAGCCAATACACCGACAATATGCACGCCCGTATCCCGCCCGGTGGCGGCGCGTTGGCTGTTTTTTATGGAAAACTGCTCAGCGGCGCCTGGAAACTGCGCGTGCGCGACCGGAATGGGTTTGACCATTCGGCGAGCATAATCGAAGCATTTTTGCAGGTGCGCTACACCGCTACCTTCTCGGCAGGATTTCCCAACGGGTTGACGTTTCCCGGCCAGATCACCCAAATTTCGCCGACCGGCTTCGTTGTGCCCGCGCCGCTGCTCGACGGGTGCAGCGTCGTAGCGCTGAGCTACACCGACGAAACGATGGTGCAGCCCTGCTCCTCCGATGTAACAACGATCATCAAGCGCACCTGGACGGCAAAAGATGCCGCCAACAACTCGACCTCCTGGATACAAACCATCAACCTGATACGCCCCGATCTCGACGACGTGGCGCTCCCGCCCAACTACGACGACATGGCCGTACCGGCATTCGAGTGCGGCAGCCCGTATCCCTCGCCGGCCTGGATCGAAAGCCAGGGCAAACAGGGCGCACCCTACGTTTTTGGCCGCCCCATCGGCTGTTCCATCAACTGGTCGTACACGGATGCCGTGGTGCATCTTTGTGGCGGCGGCTACACCATCAACCGAAACTGGACGGTGGTGGACCCCTGCAAATCCAAATCCATCCAGTTTACGCAGTCCATTCAGGTACTCGACCGGCAGGCGCCCCAACTGGCTTGTCCCGCCAATCTGTCTGTTTCGACCGACCTGTACACCTGCTGCGCCACGATCAACCTGCCCGATGTGGTAGCCGACGATGCCTGCTCCGGCATGACCGACCTGAGCGCCAAAGTGGTGGTTTTCAACCAGTATACGAACGATACCGTGCAGGTGCAGACCGTCGGCGGCACGCTGACGACCTTCCCCGGAAACAACCCTGCCGACCCGGATACCCTGGCGGCGTTCGGGGTCACGGCCTGTCTGCCGGTGGGTACGCATCATGTGTACTACCGCGTGGACGATGCCTGCGGCAATACCGCGACCTGCTCGTTTCGGCTGAGTGTGCGCGACTACACCCCGCCCGTGGCGGTGGGGCGACAACTGACGGTGATTTCCCTCAGTTCCGACGACCTGAACGACTGCTACGAACCCGACCCCGCCAAGGGGCAGTTTGCCGGTGTGGTGACCGTGCCGGCCACGGTTTTTGATGAAGGCTCGTACGACAATTGTAATTTTATCAAAATGACGGTACAGCGCCGGCAGCCGTATTCCCCTGTCATTCAGGCGCTCAACAGCCAAAACGGCGCCCCGCCCTGTTTTGACGGTTTCCCGGATTTGAAAAGCGAATACGCCAAAGCCACCGGGGAGGCCGATTCAATCAAGTTTTACTGTGCAGAGGCCGGTTCCACCCAGACGCTGATTCTCCGCTGCTATCAACTGGATGCTTTAGGCAACTTCAGTCTCGGCGCAAACGGCCAGCCGATTTTCAACGAGGCGCAGGTGCAGGTGCAGGTGCAGGACAAACTCAAGCCCGGTTGTCAGCCTCCGGCCGACGTGGCGGTTACCTGCGAAAACTTCGATCCGGGGCTGGAGCCGTACGGTTTGCCCACGCTGATGGACAATTGCTGTCTCGATACCACCAAAATTTACCAGGGACAATACGGCCTGACGAGCGTGCTCGACCTGTCGCAGTTCGATACCTTGTGCAACCGGGGCACGCTGACGCGTACGTTCACCGTGTTCGATTGCCAGGGGCAAACCAGTTCGTGTACGCAGCAGATTGTGGTGGCGCACGACCCGAAGTACGCCATCCGGTTTCCCAACGATGTAGTGATTACGGCGTGTAATGCTTCGGGGGACTATGGCGCGCCGGAAATTTTTGGAAAAGGTTGCTCAGCCATCGCGGTGTCGTTCAGCGATGCTATCCTGACCGTGGTACCGGACGCCTGCTACGGCATCGAGCGCACCTGGCGGATCATCAACTGGTGCGACTACACACCCGGCGGCGCCTGCGTGCAGGTACCCAATCCCGCGCCGAATGCGCAGCAGAATCATCCCGATAACTTAGCCGGTCCGGTCGTATCGGCTTCCGGAACGCTCGCGCCCTGGGCTTCCACGGTAGCAAAACTGACCCCGGGCGCTGCCCAGGCGACCGATTTCGCTGTGTTCTGGAATCCGGCGGTCAACTGCTACGAGTACCGGCAGATCATCAAAATTCTGGATGGTCAGGCGCCGGTTGTGGAGCAATGTCCGGTTGGTGCGATGGAAATTGGCGACCAGACGGCCAATTCCGTTGAACTTTGGAATGCGCCGCACTGGTACGACAGCACCATTTCGAGCCACAATATAGCCGACGGCCCGTCTGAACTGACCATCACGGCCGCCGACCTGTGCTCGAAGGGGAATTTGCAGGTACGCTACCTGTTGTTTTTGGACCTTGACAACAACGGCACGATGGAAACGGTGGTCAACAGCGCCGCCCCGCCCGCTGCCAACACGGTGTTGTTCGACAATGTGGCCACTCCAAACTATGCGGGCGGCCTCGCGCGCAGTTTCGACGGGCGACCCGTGCCCGCAGACCGCAAATACCGGTTTGCGTTGGAAACGACCAAAACCGATTTTAAGATGACGGCATCGGTGCGCTGGAATACGGAGGCCGAGCCGAATGTATATGTGCAACCTGAACTGCCTTATGGGACGCACAAGGTGAAATGGATCGTGTCCGACGGCTGCGGCAACGAGCAGGTATGCGAGTATACGTTTTCGGTGGCCGACACCAAGCCGCCCACGGTGGTTTGCATCGCCGGGCTGGGAGTTAATATCATGCCCTCGAAGACCATTGAGTTGTTTGCTGCCGATTTTTTGCAGTATGCGGAGGACAACTACACGCCTACCGGGCAGTTGAAATTTGCCGTTCGCCGCGTGGATTCGTTGGCTGCGGGATTCCCGTATCTGCCCGATGGCGTGACCCCGCAGAGTCGCGTGGTATTTGATTGTACCGACCTGGTCGGTACGCAGCAACTGGAACTTTGGGTGCTGGATGCTGCGGGCAATGCTGATTTTTGTAAAACCTCGGTGGTAGTGCAGGACAACGCCCAAAACTGTACTACAAACGGCGCGTTCGCTACCGTGGCGGGTACGTTGAAAACCGAGACCGGCGATGGTATAGAAGATGCCTCGGTGGAAATCAGCGGTATGCACCCGACCTTGCCGCCCCACAACCAGATCGCCATGACCGATCACAGCGGCTTGTTTCAGTTCCTTTTTGTGCCGACACTGGGCAGTTACACGGTAACGCCGCTGAAAGACAACGACCCGCTGAACGGCGTGTCTACCTTTGATCTGGTGCTGATCAACAAACACATACTTGGGTTGGAGCCGCTGAACTCGCCGTACAAGATGATCGCGGCGGACGCCAACAACAGCAAATCCATTACCACCTTCGACATCGTGGAACTGCGCAAACTGATTCTGGGCTTGTACACCGATCTGCCGGACAACACCTCGTGGCGTTTTGTAGACGAGGCATTTGTGTTTCCGAATCCGTCCAATCCGTTTCAGACGCTTTTCCCGGAAACGACCCCGTTGCCGGACCTGTCGCCCACCGTTGCATTGGATCAAAAATTTGTGGCGGTGAAAGTGGGCGACGTGAACGGCAATGCCGTGACGAGCAGCCTGACGAGCACGGAAGACCGCACGGCGGGCACGTTGTTGTTTGATGTTAGCAGCCCCACCCCGGCCCTCCCCGACAGGGAGGGAGCGCTCACGGTGAAAGCCGGCGACATCTTCACGGTGGACTTCAAAGCCGCCGAGCAGGTACAGGGCTACCAGTTCACGCTGAACCACTCGGGTCTGGAGTTGGTAGACGTGACGCCGGGCGCTGAGATGAGCATGGCCAACTTTGGTGTGTTCGCCGGCGAGCAGGCAGTGACGACGAGTTGGGACGGCAACGTCAAGGGTGCGTTTTCGCTGACGTTCCGGGCCACGACATCGGGCGATTTGAGCCGGATGTTGGGTGTATCGGGTCGGATCACGAAAGCCGAGGCGTACAATGTCGGAGGAGCGTCTGCAGGTTGGCTTCCGCTTCAACGGTGCGAAGGGTTCGACGATCACGGTTCCGGGCTTCGAGTTGTACCAGAACCAGCCGAACCCGTTTGTGAACAAGACGCAGATCGGTTTCCATTTGCCGGAGGCAACAGCAGCGACGCTGACGATCTTCGATGCCACGGGCCGCACGGTCTTCACACAAAAAGGCGACTTTGCCCAGGGCTACAATGCCGTGCCGGTAGACCGTTCGGTGCTGACTGCCACGGGTGTGCTGTTCTACAAAATAGAAACAGCGAAAGACAGCGCCGTGAAAACGATGATACAGATGAAGTAGGGGAGGGGCGAGGGGCAAAAGGCGAGGGGCGAGTTGGCAAGGGCCGGCTCGCCCTTTGCTGCTTTCAACGTTGTTTTCTGCCAAAATGTAAGAAAATATCTTTTGGAAAGACCGGGTGAGTCCAGCCTAATGAACCTACATTTGCCGGGTAAACATTTAATCCGTCCGTATTGATAATCTCATGACAGTTTTGGTATCAGGTTTTTTCCAGGGTTAATTTCCCGCTTCTGGAATTTTTCTCTCCTGATCTTTTGCCGAGAAAAACTTTTTAATTTCTCTGTTTTCCGGCTTTTCCAGAATGTCATTTTGTTCAGAATTTTGGCGATGAAACGGCTGTAAGCCGCTTGTTGTCCAATTTTTCTCGAAGACCGCAGTGTGCAACGTACCGGAACATGTACGCCTGGCAGATGCCGGCGGGGCGTGTCTTCCGGCTTTGATATTTTATTTATTCCGGTTTATCAACTCATGAGAAGTATGTACAAAACTTACACATCTTGCCTGTTTTCGTCCTTGCAGGGCATCCAGCAGCACGCGGTTCGCGCGTTCGTTCTGACGGGTCTCGGTCTTTTTGGCCTTTTCGCGCAGAGCCTGCAAGCGCAGATCACCGTCACCGCTACGGGTGGCAACATGAACGCCAACTACACGACGTTGGCGGATGCTGTTACGGCCATTAACGGCGGTGTGCACACGGGCACGATCACGGTAAACGTGGTGGCCGGGCATACGGAGATTTCGGATATTCCCGAGATTACCTTTACGGGAACCGCTGCCAATCCGGTTGTCATTCAAAAGAGCGGCGCGGGCGCCAATCCGGTGATTACCCGTCTCACGGCAGGTACAGTTGCTTCTTCGACCACGATCGGTAGCAACGGCGACGGGATCATTGTGATCAACGGTGGCGACTACATCACCTTCGACGGGATTAATGTTGCGACCGATCCGGCTTTTGCCGGAGTTGGGTTTATGGAGTACGGGTATTACCTGAAAAAGGCTTCCGGTACGGATGCCTGTAAAAACGTGACGATCAAGAACTGCGCGATCACGTTGAACAAGGCTGCCATTTACTCCTTTGGCGTGTTTGTTTCCAATATTTCGGGTACAGCAACCGTCACGGTTACCTCCACCGAGGGCCGCAGCGAAAACATCAAGATTTTCAACAACACCATCTCGAATGCTTATGGCGGGGTACAGTTGCGCGGGTTTGCATCTGCTGCGCCGTATGATTTTTACGATCAAAATATAGAGGTCGGACAGGATGGTGGAAATACGATCACCGATTTTGGTGGCGCCGGTTCGGCGGTTTATGGCATTTACACCATTTACCAGAACAACTGCAAGTTGAATAACAACACCATTACAGGCGGCAATGGAACGACGACTGTACTTTACGGTATTTTTATTAGCACATCCAACAACGGCAGCTACGATATTAACAATAACAATATCACGCTGACGAGCAACTCGACAACGAGCCAGTTGACCGGTATCTACACGACAATTGGCACCACGGGTAACACCAGCAATACGGTCAATGTCAGTGGTAATACGCTGACTGGTTTTCAACGGCCGGGCGCTACTTCAGGGGTTACCTACTTTATTTACAGCACCAGCAACGCTCCGTTCAATTTTAACATTACCAACAATACGATCGGTAACTGTTCCTTTCCCGGGACAGGGACTATTTACGGGATTTATCAGATCAGTACCCCGCCGAACATCGTGATTGACAGCAACGTCATCAGCAACATTACCCGGGAAAGTACGACATCCACGTCGCTCTTCTACGGGATCAGCACGACGGGTTCCTCTACAACGCACAATGCCACGATTTCCAACAACGTGATCCACACATTGACGGGCAATGGCTCTACGGGCGCTGTTGGCGGAATCAGTTTGGGTACAATCAACATGGGTAATGTATTCAAAAACAAAATTTACAACATCACGAGCGACAATGCTTCGGGTGTTGTGTACGGCATGGCTGTGGGGTCTGTGGCCAACGCGAACATTTACAACAACCTGATCGGTGACCTGAAAACGCCCAATACGGGTTCTTCGACACCGGCAGCCCCGTCGCTTCGTGGTATCAACATCACCTCAACGCTGGCGAACTCGAACATCAATCTTTCCTACAATACTATATTTTTGAATGCAATATCTGCGGGTACGGACTTTGGTTCGGCCGGCGTGTTTGCAACCGGCTCGGCAACGGCTACTTCGGCCAGTTTGACCATGCGGAACAACATTATTGTAAACGGTTCAACACCAAATGGCACGGGCAATTCAGTGGCTTACCAGCGCTCCACTACATCGCTGGCCAACTACAATACCGCCTCGAACAACAACATGTTTTACGCCGGCGCCCCGGGTACGAACAACCTGATTTTCTTCGACGGGACAAACGCCGACCAAACAATTGTCGCTTTCAAAAACCGCGTTGCTCCGGCCGAAACAAACTCGGTGACGGAAAACCCGACGTTTTTGACCACAAACGGCAACTCTCCCAACTTCCTGCACTTGAACGCTGCCATCCCTACGCAGGCGGAAAGCGGCGGCATCAACGTCGCCGGAATACAAGAAGACTATGACGGGGATATCCGTGCAGGAAACCCCGGCTATGTGGGCATGGGTGCAGCGCCGGATATGGGCGCCGACGAAGGCGGGTTCATTGGAATTGATCTGACCGGCCCTTCGATCCAGTATACCAACATTACAAACTCTATTTGTGTCACACCGGTTACCCTGAGTGCAACAGTTACCGACGCTACCGGTGTTAACACGGCCGGCGGCACAAAACCGAGAATCTGGTACAAAAAATCTACCGAGGACAACGTGCTTCCCGCGTCGAATACGTCTGCGAGCAACGGCTGGAAGTATGTGGAGGCAAGTAACAGCAGTTCACCGTTCACGTTTTCTCCAGATTACAGTTTGCTGACCGGCGCCGTAGTAGCTGGAGACGTCATTCAGTATTTCGTTGTTGCCCAGGATATTGTCGTGCCGCCTAATGTCGGCACGAACGTAGCCGTTTATCCCGCCGGATATGTTCCAGCGAGTGTAGCTCTGGCTATGGATGCCTTCCCGGTGAGCGGTGTCAAATCATACACGATTTTGGCTTCGCCAACGACACTCACGGCATCGGCATCCCCGGATGCGATTTGTATTACCGGTGATGTGCAGCTCACCCTGGGGGGCGACCCTTCAATCGGCGCGCAATACCAATGGGAAAGTTCGCCGGCAGGCCTGAATATGTGGACTCCAATTGCAGGGGCTAACATGGCATCTTCAACGGTAACCGGCATTACCGCTTCTACCGATTTTCGTTGTGTAGTTAGTTGCGGTGGTGTGCCTGTTGCCGCTTCACCATCCAGCATCGCATCGGTGGTGGTCAGCAGTCCGGCTATTTTAACCACTACCCCGGGATCGGAATGTGGCCCCGGCCCGGTTTCCGTAACACTGGGCGCTACTGCTTCGCCGGGTGCTATTATTGATTGGTATAGTGCCCCGTCTGGTGGCGTGAGTCTTGGATCGGGACCGACCTTTGTCACGCCTCCATTGACGACAACCACGGACTTCTATGTTGCTGCCAACGATGGCGGAAGCAGTGCGAATACCGGCCTGCCTGCGGCGCTGCCGACGGCTACATCCGGAGCGGGTACGACAAATTTTGGTCTGGTATTCGATGCGATTTCAGCATTTACCCTGCATCAGGTAACGATGTATCCGGTCAGTGCGGCGGCCAATACGCCGGGCACTGTAACCATGGATATAGTGGATGGTACGGGCGCAATTTTGCATTCTCTGGTTGTTGACGTGTTTGGCAATCCGGCGAACATGCCTGTTGCTCAAACCGTTACTCTGGATTTCAGTATCGCACCGGGAACGAACCTGAAACTGCGACCGGGTGCGCGTAGCGCCTCAATTACGGGATTGTTGTTTGAGCCGTCGGCGGCAGCCCCTGGCGGTAATTACGGATACCCGTTCTCGGTTCCCGGTGTAGTAAATATTCTGCACAGTACGCTGACTGCGCCTCCGGCAAACACGCCACGTTTGGACTTGTACTATTACTTCTATAACTGGGTCGTAACTACCGGCTGTGAAACGCCCCGAGTTCCGGTTACCGCTACCATCGTCAATGATCCGCCCAGCTGCCCAAGCAGTTTCTCAGTGTGTATAGACGAACCCGCTTTCGCGCTTACGGGTGCAGCGCCCGCCGGTGGTGTTTACAGCGGCAATGGCGTGAGCAGCGGCATATTCAATCCGGCTGTTGCCGGAATCGGTACGCATACCATCACCTACACTTCCTGCGGACTGAACTGTACGTTCAATATTACGGTAGACGCACTGCCGATCGCTTCCATTGCAATCGCGGAAACATCCGGAATATCGGACAATGACGGTATCCTTTGTGCGGGCGCCTCGGCAACGCTGACGGCAAGCGGCGGCAGTACCTACCTCTGGAGCACGGGGGAAACAACCACCGCTATTGTTGTTTCAACAGCAGGTACATATACCGTCATCGTAACCGGATCGAATGGCTGTACGTCCATTGCAAGCGCAGGTATTTCTGTAAATCCGCTTCCGGTGGCAGTCGTTACCCCCGATAACATAACTATTTGTGCCGGTAGCCCGGTGATCCTCACTGCTTCCGGCGGCTCCGGCTACCTGTGGGCGCCAGGCGGTGAAACAACAGAGTCTATCTCCGTTAATGCCTCCGGTCAGTACACGGTTACGGTTACCGACGGAAATGGTTGTACGGACAGCGCTGTGGCCACGGTTGATCTGGCGCCAAGCCCTGTCTTGTCGGAAACACATATTGAGCCAACCACCTGCGTCGCATCGAACGGCTCGATAAACCTGATCGTAACGGGTGGCATCGGTCCCTTTACCTATAACTGGGCTACGCCCAACGGCAACGGCCTGGTACAGGGCCAGGAAGATCAGAGTGGCCTGACGGTGGGTACCTACATAGTTACGGTGACCGGCGCCAATGCCTGCACCGCTACATTAGCAATTTCGTTGATCGGCCCGGGCGGCTGTGACGCTTGCCCGGTAATAGGTACGCTCAATGCCACTCCTGGTGGTGTTTGTGTAAACGAGTCGGTTACGCTGACGGCTTCGAATTTGGTTGACATGGGTTCGTCATTTGCCACCGGTGATACCTACTATATCTACGCCATCCTCGACCAATTGCCCGTTGATCCATCTTGCCGCCCGTCGGCTACGGTTGCACTCATCGTGGTAGATATCCCTTCGGTGAATGCAGTATCCAGCCAAACGGTTTGCGCCGGATCAAATACCGCCGCCGTTAACTTCAGCGGCCCGGTACCGGGTACCAACTATAACTGGACGAACGACAACCCGGCAATAGGCCTCGCTGCTGCAGGCACGGGCAACATCGCTTCCTTCACGGCGATCAACAACGGCACAGCCCCGATTACAGCCACCATCACGGTGACCCCGGTGACAGACCCCTCTACGGGCGCTGTTTGCACGGGCCAGTCCATCACGTTCACGATCACGGTAAACCCGGTGCCTTCGGTTAATGCGGTATCAAGCCCAACCTACTGCAACGGCGCAGCGGTCCCGTCGGTGGTGTTCACGAGCAATGTTCCCGGCGCCACATTCGCGTGGTCGCGTACGAACGAGGCGATTGGCCTGGCTCCGGTAAACGGTGTTGGAAACGTGCCGGCGTTCACGGCGACGAA
The DNA here is from genome assembly GCA_016719605.1 of Lewinellaceae bacterium. Lineage (GTDB taxonomy): Bacteria > Bacteroidota > Bacteroidia > Chitinophagales > Saprospiraceae > M3007. The sequence continues at coordinate 101,221 of JADJYW010000001.1, forward strand.
TGCCACGAATGCAGCGTTGACGAGCACCTTTACGGTAGTGGCATCATACACAAACAATGGTGTAACCTGCACGGGTACACCGATCCAGTTTGCCATCACGGTGAACCCGACGCCGACGGTGAGCGCTACGCCAACCAGCCAAACGGTCTGCAATGGCGCAGCCACGACGGCGATTAACTTCACGGGTACAGTCGGCGGCACGGTGTTCAACTGGACGAATAACAACCCGGCTATCGGTCTTGCAGCAAACGGTAGCAGTAGCAGCATACCGTCGTTCACGGCGATCAACAACGGCGGTGCCCCGGTAACGGCGACGATCACGGTTACGCCGACATACACCAACAACGGTGTTTTCTGCTCCGGCACACCGGTATCGGTCACCATCACGGTGAACCCAGCCGCACAAGTCAACCAACCTGCCAACGTGAGCACCTGCGGCGGTGTGCTGACCACAGTCAATTTCACCACCACTACACCAGGCACGACCTATTCGTGGACGAACAGCAACACCGCTATCGGTCTGGCTGCTTCGGGCACGGGTAACATATCCTTCACGGCAGCCGTAGTGGCAGCCGCTACAACGGGCACCATCACGGTAACGCCGAACTACACGAACAACGGCGTAAGTTGCCCGGGTATCCCGCGCACATTCACAATTTTGGTAGACCCGCTTCCGACGGTGAATGCCGTACCGAATCAACCGGCATTGTGCAGCGGTGACGCAACTGCAGCAATAACCTTTACCGGCTCAATCCCGGGCACGGTGTACAACTGGACAAACAGCAACCCGAGCATCGGCCTTGCCGCGAGCGGTACGGGCAACATCCCGTCGTTTGTCACGCAGAACGTTTCATCCAATATCCAGACGGCCATTATCACGGTAACGCCGTCGCTGGTCACGGGTGGCGGCTCCTGCGCAGGTACCCCGATTACATTTACCTACACAGTTTACCCGCGTCCGCTGGTGAATGTAGGCGCCGACATAACGATCTGCGAGAACCAGTCGGCGTTTTTTGGCGGCTGCACTGGGCGGCGGCGCGACAGGCGGAACGTGGAGTGGCGGCGTGGGCCAGTTTGTTACAGCAAACGCCCCGGTCACGACGTACATACCTGCAGCGAGCGAGTACGGGACGACGGTGACGCTGACATTTACGAGCAACGATCCTGCGGGGCCATGTCCGTCGGTATCGGATGCACTTCAACTGACGATCAACACGCTTCCGCTGGTGTTTGCGGGCAATGATATCAAAGTATGCCCGGGGGCGACGTTGGACTTGTCGCTGTTAGGCTCGACGATCGAGGCCAACGGCAGCGGCGTGACTACGGGCACCTGGACATCAAGCGGTAGCGGGCAGTTTTTGCCAAGTGCGGCCTTCCCGGGTGCAACGACGTATGTACCGAGCGCAGCAGATTACGCAGCCGGCTTTGTGTTGTTGACGCTGACGAGCGCGGATCCCGACGGTCCTTGCGGCGCGGTGAGCGATTTTCTGCGCTTAGGCTTCAAGCAGAGTGCGGCGCCGGTGTGCAACGACAACGTACAGGTATCGCTGGACTCCAGCGGCACGGCGCTCATTGAGCCGGACATGCTTTTGGAAGGCACGTTTGAATATGAATTCTACACCGTGAGTGTTCTGCAAAACAACCAGAGCATCGGCAACACGGTGAATTGCTCGCATGTTGGCCAGACGCTTCAGGTTCGGATCACGGACATCTGCACGGGCAATATCTGCTGGGGCACCATCAAGATTGAAGACAAGTTGCCGCCGAAGATGACGTGCAACAACTACAACCTGGTGTGCGTGGTGGACAACTACGACCCGAATTATATCCTGAACACCCTGGGTGTTCAAAATGCGTTCCCGACGGTGCAGGAGAACTGCCCGCCGGCGACACTGGAATATGTGGATGACTTCACGGATCTGGACTGCACGCAGCAGTTCAGCGCGCGGATTCGCCGCACCTGGACCGCCACGGACGGTAGCGGGAACAAAAGTTCGTGCATCCAGACGATCAATTTCGAGCGTCGGGGCGTGAACCAGGTATTGTTCCCTTCGGATGTCACGGTGAGTTGCGAGGGCGGCGTGAACACATCTCCGACGGCTACGGGCGCACCGTACTTCACGGCCTTCGGCCAGAACTGGCCGATCCTTCCGACGGTAGGTGCCTGCGAGATACAGACAGCGTTTGTAGACCAGGATTTGCCGGTGTGCGACGGTACCTACAAAAAACTCCGGACGTGGACGGTGTACGATTGGTGCCTGCCGACGAAGCCGGATGCTCCGAACCAAAATCCGCAGTATTTTATCCAGGTGATCAAAGTAGAAGACTCGAGTGGCCCGGTGATGGCTTGCCCGGCGAACCTGACGGTGGGCACGGACGCCAACGGCTGCTGCGCCTCGACGGATTTGCCGGATGTAATTGTGGAAGACGCCTGCTCGCGGATCAAAGGGGCTACAGCACGCATCGTCGTGCGCGACCCGGTCACGAACATGGTATTGAATACCTACGAGTTTAACGGCTCGATACAGGATTTTTCGGGTAACAACCATTGGGATGCAGATACGCTGGTAGCATTCGGTCAGACGGATTGCCTGCCCTTGGGCGCACATGTAGTTACCTACGCCGTACAGGACGATTGCGATAACATTCGGACATGCACCTACCGCCTGACGGTAGACGACCGGACGGCTCCCGTTCCGGCGTGCGACGACTTTACCAATGTTTCGCTGGGCGTTAGCGGGGAAGCGTATGTAAACGCGACGACGTTCGACGACGGCTCGTACGACAACTGCGGCACAGTATCGTTCAAAGCCCGTCGGATGGACTCCAACGGGTGCCAGTCGAACGGTCAGTTCCACGATCAGGTGCTGTTCTGCTGCGAGGATATCGGCGACACGATCACGGTTGTGCTTCGGGTATACGACATCGTAACCCAGAGCGGCTCGGTATCGCTGACGTACGAAGAACTCAACTCGAACGAGTGTATGGTACAGGTGTTTATTGAGGATAAAATCAAACCTTTCTGCAAACCACCGGCGCATGTGACGGTATCGTGCGAGAATTTTGACCCGAGCCTGTGGGCCTACGGCTTTGCAACAGCGGAAGACAACTGCTGCGTGGACACGATCACGGAGAGCCGGAACATAGCGCTGTTCGACACGGTGTGTAACCGTGGAACGCTGACGCGGACCTTCCGTGCGTTCGACTGCGGCGGTTCGTCCAGTTCGTGCACGCAGCGCGTGGTGGTGACGTACACGCAGGACTACTTTGTACGCTTCCCGGACGATAAGATCGTGACGTCGTGCAACGGTATTCCCGACTACGGTCAGCCGACATTCTTCGGCGAGAACTGCGAATTGCTGGGTGTATCGCACGAAGACGAAGTGTTCACGGTGGTACCCGACGCCTGCTTCAAGATCGAGCGGACGTGGACGGTAATCAACTGGTGCACATACGACCCGAACTTAGGTTGCACGGATGTTCCAAACCCGAACCCGAATCCGGCGACGAACGCCCCGCAGAACCTTCCCGGCCCGATTATTTCGCCGGCCGGCACGCCTGCACCGTGGAACCCGACGACGGTAGCCGTTACGCCGGGCGCTACGCCCACAAACTACGCGGTGTTCTACACCGGCGGTATGTACAACGGCGTACAAATACCGAACATCGGCAGCAACAACTGCTACCGGTACAAGCAAATCATCAAAGTAATAGACACGCAGAAGCCGATCATCGCGAACTGCCCGGCCAGCCCGGATACGATTTGTGACATAACGGCGAACGCCGGTGACCTGTGGAACGAGATGTCCTGGTGGGACAACACGACAAAAAGCCACGACCTGTGCGAGGCGCCGACGGATCTTTCGATCACGGCTACGGACCTGTGCTCGGACTCTGCGGTGAACATCCGCTACCTGTTGTTCCTGGACCTGGATGGCGACGGCACGATGGAGACGATGATCAACAGCAATCAGACCGGTATTGCTGGTCTGGGCTGGAACGCCGTACCGTTTGGCAACGCCGGCGGTGGCGCGGGCACACTTCGTCCGTTCGACGAGCGTCCGGTACCTGCGAACCAGAAGTATGGTTTTGCGTTGCAGACGACGACGAGCGGTGTGAACAAGACCGGTTCGGTACGCTGGAACACGCAGCAGGCACAGGGCACGTATGTGGTACCTGAATTGCCGTACGGCGTACACAAAATCAAGTGGTTTGTAGAAGACGGCTGCGGCAACGAGCAGACCTGCGAGTACATCTTCGAGGTGAAGGACTGCAAGAAACCTACGGTAGTTTGCATCAATGGTCTGAGTGTGAATATCATGCCGACGAAGATGGTGGCGCTGTGGGATACAGACTTCCTGCAGTACACGGAAGACAACTGCACGCCTGCCAACCGTTTGGTTACAGCCATACGCAAGGCTGGTCAGGGCACGGGTTTCCCGCGCAACCCGGATAACACACCACAAAAAGTGGTTACGTTCACCTGCAATGAGTTGGGCAAACAGAATGTTGAATTGTGGTCAATTGACCTGGCCGGCAACGCGGACTTCTGTCTGACGTATGTTGAGGTACAAGATAATATGCAGAATTGCTCCAGCGTGCACGGCACAGTAGCGGGAACATTGACGACAGAATCGGGCAACGGCCTGGAGGACGCCACGGTGTCCGTGGGTGGTCTGACCGGGACGACGGATGCGCAGGGCGCATACATCGTGAACGGTCTTCCTTACGGCGCCGACCACACGGTAACGCCGCTGAAAGACAACGATCCGCTGAACGGCGTTTCGACGTTTGACCTGGTGCTGATCAACAAACACATTCTGGGTCTGGAGCCGCTGAACAGCCCGTACAAAATGATCGCTGCGGATGCCAACAACAGCCGTTCGATCACGACCTTCGATATCGTTGAGTTGCGCAAACTGATCCTGGGTATTTACACGGAGTTGCCCAACAACACGTCGTGGCGTTTTGTAGACAAGGGCTATTCCTTCCCGAACCAGTCCAATCCGTTCCAGACGCTGTTCCCGGAAACGAAGCAGATCGCGAACATGGCGACGAGCCAGATGGCAGAGGACTTCTGGTCGGTGAAAGTGGGCGACGTGAACGGCAACGCCGTGACGAGCAGCCTGACGAGCACGGAAGACCGCACGGCGGGTACCTTGTTGTTCAATGTTAGCCCCACCCCGACCCTCCCCAACAGGGAGGGGGCGCTCACGGTGAAAGCCGGCGAGATATTCACGGTGGACTTCAAAGCTGCCGAGCAGGTACAGGGTTACCAGTTCACGCTGAACCACCCGGGTCTGGAGTTGGTAGACGTGACGCCGGGCGCTGAAATGAGCATGGCCAACTTCGGTGTGTTTGCCGCTGAGCAGGCCGTTACGACGAGCTGGGACGGCAACGTCAAGGGTGCGTTTTCGCTGACGTTCCGTGCCACGGCATCGGGCGATTTGAGCCGGATGCTGGGCGTATCGGGTCGGATCACGAAGGCTGAGGCGTACAATAGCGGCGCAGAGCGTCTGCAGGTAGGCTTCCGCTTCAACAGCGCGAACGGTTCGACGATCACGGGTCTGGGCTTCGAGTTGTACCAGAACCAGCCGAACCCGTTTGTGAACAAGACGCAGATTGGTTTCCACTTGCCGGAAGCAACAGCAGCGACGCTGACGATCTTCGACGAGACAGGCCGCACGATATTCACACAAAAAGGCGACTTCGCCAAGGGCTACAACGCCGTGACGGTAGACCGTTCGGTACTGACTGCCACGGGTGTGCTGTTCTACAAAATAGAAACAGCGAAAGACAGCGCCGTGAAAACGATGATACAGATGAAGTAGGGGGAGGGGCAAGGGGCAAAAGGCGAGGCGTAAAAACCTTGCGATTTGCCCCTTGCCAACTTGCTTTCAAAAACTGGCTTGTTTTTTGTTCGAGGTTTACAAATAGGGTACTGGTTTTCCGGCACATTTGCTAATTGCGTCAGCTATGTAAGGCTGGCGATTGGCCGATGCGCTGTGCTGGTTTTTCAGTTCCGGTGTTTTTTGGGCAAAAAGTATTGAATTGAAAAATTAGCGTACTTTCGCCCTGTCTTTAATCCATGCATTTCAGGTATTTTCTCTTATAACTTGTTGGTTCTCATGAAAAAAACAGTTACAACTCTCTCCTTTTCGGCGAATGGGATGATGAGCAGATTGGCGCTTGCCCTGCTACTTTTTGCATTCTCCAGCGCCGTGGCCTTTGGCCAAAGCAATGATTTCAGGGAAGAAATTGGTGATCTTTCCTCGATTGTCTGGAAAACGTCTACCGGCATTGATGTGGTGGTCGCTGAAGAAAACGCACGGTTAGCAGTAGTTCTAAGCCAACCCGGTTTGCAGCAGCAGGATCGGTCGTTGTTCCTTTCCTACCAACGGCTCGTGGGCTACGTTCAGTCCGCTGCGCAGGCCGGTACTCCGTTGGATGCGGCCATTTTCAAGAGCTACGAAAAAGTGCTCGCGGAGGTACCGCACGATGTGAATCTCAAGCACTTGCCTGATGGCGCCCTGATGACGCTTGTTCCCGGATTGTTGGAACTGCTTTCCCAAGTGCCGACGCCTGAAATACTTATTGGTCAATAAGTTTGATGTTTTGCCCGGAAGGGCATTTGGCGTTTTGGGCACCTGCTCTTGCGCTGCCATCTCGTTAATACTGTACATAATCACTTCAACTCATGAAAAATAATATACTCGCAAGCGGGCGCCTGGTCACCGCTGTTCTCTTTGGTGCATTCAGCCTTATTCTGGGACAAGTTTCTGCTCAAACTACGCTGTTATCGGCCTCCGGTGACGGCGGTTTTGAAAACGGCGCCACTTTTGGCGCTAACGGCTGGACCTTGGTAAACGGTGTAGGGGTCACCAATCAGTGGTTTGTTGGCACAGCACCAGCCTTGTTCCCGGGTTCCAACAGTGCGTACATCAGTAATGACGTGGCAGGTGCCACGCACAATTACAGCAATACTGCTGGTTCAATAGTGCATTTCTACCGCGATATAACGCTGCCTGCAGGGGAAACGAACCTCACCTATGGCTACCAGTGGTATGCACAAGGCGAGAGTACTTACGATTTTTTGCAGGTATCTGTCGGTTCAACATCCATAGTTCCGGTTGCCGCAAGCGGTGTTGCAGGTAGTGTAACAATTACCAATCCGCTTATCCCGGGTACCACCGTTATTGGTGCGCACAATTTGCAGGGAGCTGTACAGACGGTGAATGCGACGGTTTCCAGCGCGGCGTTTGGCAACTGTTTTGCCCCCGCTACGATCCGCATCTTCTTTACCTGGCGCAACGACGGATCGGCAGGTACCCAGCCTCCGGTTGCCATTGACAATATCTCGCTCGTTTCGGCAGTGCCTGTCGGCGGGCCACTCTCCGGTACAAAAACAGTAGGTCCGGCAGGCGATTATGCGACGTTGACGGCTGCGGTTGCTGCTGTAGCGCAAAATGGGGTTTCAACTCCAGTTATACTTGAACTTCAGGCCGACTATACCAGTGCAGGCGAAACATTTCCGATTGTACTGGCGGGCCTGGCATCCTGTAATCCTGTCAACTCAACAAATACGGTTACGATTCGTCCGGCGGCCGGTGCGACAGCGCTTGCCATTACCGGAACAACAGCGGTACCGGCGATTGACATCAATACCGGCCAATGGTGGCGTATTGACGGACGTCCGGGTGGCGTAGGCTCGGCCAAAGAGTTGACCATCTCGAACACCAGTACTACCGGCCAGGCGGTGCGGCACATCAACGATGCCTCCAACAACATCATCCGCTATACCATTTTGCGCGGCGTGAATACATCTACCGCGAGTGGTGTGGTTTTGTTCAGTACAACCACGGGTGCCAACGGCAACGATAATAACCTGATTGAGTTTTGCGATATCCGCGACGGCGCAACCAGCCCAATCAACTGTATATATTCTTCGGCCACCACCACAACGTTGGCGCAATACAACAACAACAACACGATCAGCAACAACAATATTTTCAACTACTTCGGTGCTACCACTTCGCATACCGGTGTTTTCCTGGCGGGTGGCAACTCGGACTGGACGATTTCGGGCAATAGTTTTTACCAAACCGCCACGCGCTCGACAACCGCTACGGTAAGTGCGTTCCAGTCCAGCAGCACGTTGAACAACAACCTGACGGTGACAGGCAACTTCATCGGTGGTACGGAACCCAATGCCGGTGGTACGCCGATGACGTATATTGGCGGTACCATAATCCGCGCTTTTTTAGTGACCGTCGGTACGCTTTCTCCCAATAATTTCAACAGCAACACCTTCCAGAACATTTCGGTTACTTCCACCAGTACCTCTACGGCACAGTCATTGATCTCCTTGCTCAGTGGCCGGATCAATTGCAATAGCAATACGATTGGAAGTCAGTCGGCCACCAACAATATTGTTTTTTCGCTTTCCGGTTCTGCCGCACGTTTGCAAGCCATTTTGGCGGGTACCGGTACGCCGGAGTTGACTACGATCAATGACAATACCATTGGCGGCATGGCGCTAATAGTCACTGGTGCGCCGGCGACGGTACCTGCATTTTTTGTCATATCCGTTCAGGGCACCACTGCCGGACACAATTTCACAGTGAACAACAACACTATTGGCAGCCCCACGGTGGCCAATAGCGTGACCAGCGATGCGAACGGCACTTTGGCCGGCCTTATCTCTTTTTCAAATGCCCTTGGCCAGACCTATAACAACAATACGTTTGCCAACTTGACCAACACGAGTACAGGTACCGGCGCCAGTGTGAACGGGATGCTCTTGCAAGGTTCGGGTACAAGCCCGGCCTTTTTGGGATCGTTCAATGCGGTGGGCAATACCATCCGCAATCTGACGACTTCAAGCACCTCTGCTACGTTTATTTCGGCGGTAGGTATGTCGGTCAGCGGTACTGCCGAGACGGTGGGGGTGAGCAATATCGCCGAAAATACCCTCCATACTATTGTAAACAATAGCCCGACAGCCGCCACTTTTGCTGCGGGCATGATTTTCAATGTGCCGTCTTTTGCCCCGTCAACGGTGACACGCAACTTTGTACACAGTTTGAACCTGAGTACTACGGTTACTACAGCCAATATCCGCGGCTTCCAGATTAACGGCGGTGTTGCGAACTATACCAACAACTTCATCCGTCTTGGTATTGATGCCGGCGGTAACGATATCACGACCGGATACCTGATTACCGGTATCACGGAAGCCGGTACAGCGGCAAGCCGGATATCCCATAACAGTATTTACATAGGTGGCGCCGGTGTAGATGTAGGTTCCAATACCTTTGCTCTGACGGTGGGTTCGACAACCGCCGGGCGCAACTACCGCAGCAATATTCTGGTCAACGCCCGTTCCAACGGCGCCGGCGCCGGCAAACACTATGCGATCAACATACCGGGCGCAGCGCCTAATCCGGCAGGTGTAAACTCGGATTACAACTTGCTGCTGGCTACAGGAACCGGTGGTTTCACCGGCCTGTACAATGCCGTTGACCAAACAACGCTCGCGGATTGGCGTACGGCTACCGGTTTGGACTACAACAGTATCACCGGCAACCCGCAATTCATCAACCCGACGGGTTCGGTTGCAACACTTGATTTGCACATATCTGCGTCGAACCCGACTCCTGCAGAGGGCGGCGGCGTTGTAGTTGCCGGTGTGGATAACGACTTCGACGGACAAACGCGCAACACCCTGTCTCCGGCAGATATCGGCGCGGATGCAGGCAACTTTATCCTGAGCGATATTTCAGGTCCCGGCATTTCCTACACGCCGCTGGCAAACATTTGTGGTACAGGCAACATCGGACTGAATGGCGTCATAATTACAGACGCTACCGGCATCCCAATTGCAGGTAACCTTATTCCGCGTATCTACTACCGCAAACCGGCCGGTGCGTGGTTCTCGCAGCCTGGCGTATTGGTGTCGGGTACTGCGCAAAACAGCGTTTGGAACTTTACCGTAGTGGTGGCTGATCTGGGCGGTGTCGCTCCGGGCGAAGTGGTAGAATACTATGTGATTGCTCAGGACCTGATGGCTACACCCCGCATTGCATCGGTGCCTGGCGGTGTTTCCGCAACGGATGTCAATACGATTACTACCCATCCTGCAGCACCCGCATCCGCCTATCCTTCCCGCACTTACGGGAACTTACACCGTCGGTGTGGGTGGCGACTTTGCTACATTGACGGCTGCAGTGGCCGCGTACAACACCAGTTGCATGAATGGACCGGTTGTGTTCAGCCTGACCGATGCAACCTACCCAACAGAAACATTCCCGATCACGGTGAATACCAATGCTTTTGCCAGCAGTGTCAACACGCTGACGATTCGCCCGGCTTCCGGTGTGGATGCCACGATCACCGGTTCGGCTACTTCGCTCATCAAACTGGACGGCGCCGATTATGTGATTCTCGACGGTTCCAATAACAATGACCGAGCCGTAATCTGACCTTGATCAATACCATTACGACAGCCTCAGCGGCTGTGTGGGTTGCCAGCACTACGGCCCCGGGCAGCGGCGCTACCAACAACACCGTCAAAAACCTGATTATTGAAGGTGGTATCGGTACTACGGCAAACGTATTTGGCATTGCGTCCAAAGCTTCTACCGCATTAACAACCAGCGCTTCCGATAACGATAACCTGACGATTCAGAACAACGCAATCTCCAAGGTTTATACGGGTATCAGCGTCACGGGAGTAAATGCTCCGACGGCAGCAGACGGTTTGCTTGTCACCGGCAACGTGATAGGCAGCGATGATGCAGCCAAATACCTTACTAACCGCGGCATCGAGGTTTCCTATGCCAATAACCCGGAGATATCGGGCAACGCCATCTCCAACATTATCACGACCAGCAGTAACGCCGCTACAGGTATTGACCTCGGCATCAACGTAGTCGGTGGCAATGTGGTGCGCAACAACATTACGCGGGTGTACAACACCAGTACGGGTGGCTGGAATGCGTATGGCATCCACTTCTCCAGTGCTACGGCTACGACCAACGTTCTGGTTGCCAATAACTTTATTTCCGACATCAAGACGGTCAATTACAACACGACGAGTTCGTTCAATGCTTTTGGTATTCGTATTTCCGGCGGTACAAACCTGAAAATTTACAACAACAGCATTCACCAGTTTGGTGATGTCACTTTGGGTACGAGCGCCGGTATGTCGTCCAACATCTATATTAGCTCATCTGCTGCCACGGGTCTGGAAATCCGCAATAACATTCTCTTCAACCAGCAAAATTTCACAGTTACAGGTTCATTCGTTTACAACATATTCGTCAGTTTCTCGGGCTACTCTTTTGCAGGCATTAACAATAATGACTACTTCGGCTTGTCGAGTGCTACGACGACCTATCGAGTGGGTAATGCTGGCGGCACGATTTTTTATACCACGCTCCCCAACTGGCAGGCGTACACTGGTCAGGATGCCGGTTCCGTTTCCGTGCAACCTAATTTTACTTCAAACACCGACCTGCACCTGGCGGCCACTAATAACCTCTGCCTGGATGGCGGTGGCGCTCCGCTGGCACTCGTGACAGTTGACCATGACGGCCAGGCCCGCGATGCGAGCACCCCCGATATTGGCGCCGACGAGTTTGTCAATCCCAATCTGAATATCTCCATTGCTGAGGCATCCGGTGTCGCATCGGATGACGGTATCACTTGCGCCGGCGCATCGGTGACCCTGACATCTAATGTCACCGGCACATACCTGTGGAGTACGGGTGCTACTACCAACCCGGTGGTCGTTTCGCCGAATGCCACAACGACCTACACCGTGACCGTCACGGACGCCGTCGGTTGTTCGGAAGTGCTGTCAACTACCATTACCGTCAACCCGTTGCCGACAGCCTTCGCCGTAACCGGCGGCGGTGCATACTGTGCCCCAGGCGCCGGTGTTCCGGTCGGCCTGGCCGGCTCGGAAAACGGCGTTACGTATCAATTAAATCTCAACGGTGGTGCTATTGGCGCCCCGGTTGCAGGCACAGGCGCAGCGCTGGACTTTGGTAATCAAACCCAAGCGGGTGACTACACGGTTGCTGCTACCAACCCGACTACCAACTGTTCCGCAGACATGACGGGTTCGGCTACGGTGACGGCAAATCCGACTCCTGTATCCTTTAACGTTACCGGCGGCGGTTCGTACTGCGCTCCGGGTGCAGGCGTCCCGGTTGGTCTGAGCGGATCGGAAAGTGGTGTGAATTACCAGTTGCAACTGGGCGGCGCCAATTTGGGCGCTCCTGTGGCAGGCACAAATGCCGCACTGGATTTTGGTCTTCAGGCTACTGCGGGTATTTACACTGTTGTTGCAACGGCTGTCAACGGCGGTTGTACGGCGGATATGAACGGCTCTGCTATCGTAGTTGCCAACAGTACACCAACCTTGTCGGAAACACATGTTGAACCAACCACCTGCGTCGCACCGAACGGTTCGATAAACTTGACGGTGAATGGCGGTACAGGTCCCTTCACCTATAACTGGTTCACGCCTAACGGCAGCGGTCTGGTACAGGGCCAGGAGGATCAAAGCGGTTTGATCGTTGGTTCTTACCTCGTTACGGTGACGGATGCCAACACTTGCTCGGCTACGCTGAGTGTTCCTTTGATCGGCCCTGGCAATTGCGATGCCTGTCCGGTTATCAGTACCCTGAACTCGGTACCTGCAGGCGCTTGTGCCAATGAAACGATAACCCTGACGGCTTCCGGTTTGATTGACATGGGTTCTACCTACGGTATTACTTTCAAATACTACACAGGCGCTCCTGCTGCTAACCCCTATATGGGCGGTACAGTGATCGCGACAGTCGACAACAATGGCCTCGGCAATGGCGGTACGACAGCCACGACGACAACTTCGTTTGCGACGGGCGGAACGTACTTCTTGTACGCAATTCTGGATCAATTGCCGACCGATCCGATGTGTCGTCCATCGGCTACATACTCGCTGACGGTATTGAACATCCCTTCGGTAAATGCGGTATCCAGCCAAACGGTTTGTGCCGGCTCCAACACTGCCGCTGTTAACTTCAGCGGCCCGGTATCGGGTACTGTATATGACTGGACAAACGACAACCCGGCTATCGGTCTTGCGGCAAGTGGTACGGGCAATATAGCTTCCTTTACGGCGATCAATGCCGGTTTTTCCCCGGTTACAGCCACTATCACGGTAACGCCTTCGGTGAACGATCCGGCAACAGGCACGACCTGCACGGGGCAGTCTATCACGTTCACAATCACGGTGAACCCGGTACCTTCGGTTAATGCGGTATCAAGTCCAACCTACTGCAACGGCGCTGCCGTCCCGTCGGTGGTGTTCACGAGCAATGTTCCCGGCGCCACATTCGCGTGGTCGCGTACGAACGAGGCGATTGGCCTGGCTCCGGTAAACGGTGTTGGAAACGTGCCGGCGTTCACGGCGACGAATGCCACGACTACCCCGTTGACGAGTACCTTTACGGTAGTGGCATCGTATACAAACAATGGTGTCACCTGCACGGGTACACCGATCCAGTTTGCCATCACGGTGAACCCGACGCCGACGGTGAGCGCTTCGCCGACCAGCCAAACGGTCTGCAACGGTGCAGCCACAGCGGCGATTAACTTCACGGGTACAGTCGGCGGCACGGTGTTCAACTGGACGAATAACAACCCGGCTATCGGTCTTGCAGCAAACGGTAGCAGTAGCAGCATACCGTCGTTCACGGCGATCAACAACGGCGGTGCCCCGGTAACGGCGACGATCACGGTAACGCCGACATACACCAACAACGGTGTTTTCTGCTCCGGTACTCCGGTATCGGTCACCATCACGGTGAACCCGACAGCACAAGTCAATCAGCCTGTCAACGTCAATACCTGCAGCGGTACGCTGACGGCGGTGACCTTCACGACCACCACATCCGGCACGACCTATTCGTGGACGAACAGCAACACCGCTATCGGTCTGGCTGCTTCGGGTACGGGTAACATATCCTTCACGGCAGCCGTAGTGGCAGCCGCTACAACGGGCACCATCACGGTAACGCCGAACTACACGAACAACGGCGTAAGTTGCCCGGGTATCCCGCGCACGTTCACGATCACGGTGAATCCAAATCCGACGGTGAATGCCGTACCGAACCAACCGGCATTGTGCAGCGGCGACGCAACCACCGCGATCACGTTTGGCGGCAACTTTGCCGGTACGGTGTACAATTGGACAAACAGCAACCCGAGCATCGGCCTTGCCGCGAGCGGTACGGGCAACATCCCGTCGTTTGTCACACAGAACGTTTCCTCCAATATCCAGACAGCCATTATCACCGTGACGCCGTCGCTGACAACAGGCGGCACGACCTGCACAGGCACAGCGATTACATTTACCTACACAGTTTACCCGCGTCCGCTGGTGAATGTAGGCGCCGACATAACGATCTGTCAGAACCAGTCGGCGTTTTTGGCGGCTGCACTGGGCGGCGGCGCGACAGGCGGAACGTGGAGTGGCGGCGTGGGCCAGTTTGTTACAGCAAACGCCCCGGTCACGACGTACATACCTGCAGCGAGCGAGTACGGGACGACGGTGACGCTGACATTTACGAGCAACGATCCTGCGGGGCCATGTCCGTCGGTATCGGATGCACTTCAACTGACGATCAACACGCTTCCGCTGGTGTTTGCGGGCAACGATATCAAAGTATGCCCGGGGGCGACGTTGGACTTGTCGCTGTTAGGCTCGACGATTGAGGCCAACGGCAGCGGCGTGACTACGGGTACCTGGACATCAAGCGGTAGCGGGCAGTTTTTGCCAAGTGCGGCCTTCCCTGGTGCGGCGACGTATGTACCGAGCGCAGCAGATTACGCAGCCGGCTTTGTATTGCTGACGCTGACGAGCGAAGACCCGTCGGGTCCTTGCGGCGCGGTGAGCGATTTTCTGCGCTTAGGCTTCAAGCAGAGCGCGGCGCCGGTGTGCAACGACAACGTACAGGTATCGCTGGACTCCAGCGGCACGGCGCTCATCGAGCCGGACATGCTGCTGGAAGGCACGTTTGAATATGAATTCTACACGGTGAGTGTGCTGCAAAACAACCAGAGCATCGGCAATACGGTGAATTGCACACATATTGGCCAGACGCTTCAGGTTCGGATCACGGACATCTGCACGAACAATATCTGCTGGGGCACCATCAAGGTTGAAGACAAGTTGCCGCCGAAGATGACGTGCAACAACTACAACCTGGTGTGCGTGGTGGACAATTACGACCCGAATTATATCCTGAATACCCTGGGTGTTCAAAATGCGTTCCCGACGGTACAGGAGAACTGCCCGCCGGCGACGCTGGTGCATGTGGACGACTTCACGGATCTGGACTGCACGCAGCAGTTCAGTGCTCGGATTCGCCGCACCTGGACCGCCACGGACGGTAGCGGGAACAAAAGTTCGTGCATCCAGACGATCAATTTCGAGCGTCGGGGCGTGAATCAGGTATTGTTCCCCTCGGATGTCACGGTGAGTTGTGAGGGCGGCGTGAACACATCTCCGACAGCTACGGGCGCACCGTACTTCACGGCCTTCGGCCAGAACTGGCCGATCCTTCCGACGGTAGGTGCCTGCGAGATACAGACAGCGTTTGTAGACCAGGATTTGCCGGTGTGCGACGGTACTTACAAAAAACTCCGGACGTGGACGGTGTACGATTGGTGCCTGCCGACGAAGCCGGATGCTCCGAACCAAAATCCGCAGTATTTCATCCAGGTGATCAAAGTAGAAGACTCGAGTGGCCCGGTTATGGCTTGCCCGGCAAACCTGACGGTGGGCACGGACGCCAACGGCTGCTGCGCCTCGACGGATTTGCCGGACGTAATTGTGGAAGACGCCTGCTCGCGGATCAAAGGGGCTACAGCACGCATCGTCGTGCGCGACCCGGTCACGAACATGGTATTGAATACCTACGAGTTTAACGGCTCGATACAGGATTTTTCAGGTAACAACCATTGGGATGCAGATACGCTGGTAGCATTCGGTCAGACGGATTGCCTGCCGCTGGGCGCGCATGTGGTTACCTACGCCGTACAGGACGATTGCGATAACATTCGGACATGCACCTACCGCCTGACGGTAGACGACCGGACGGCACCTGTTCCGGCGTGCGACGACTTTACCAATGTTTCGCTGGGCGTTAGCGGGGAAGCGTATGTAAACGCGACGACGTTCGACGACGGCTCGTACGACAACTGCGGCACAGTATCGTTCAAAGCCCGTCGGATGGACTCCAACGGGTGCCAGTCGAACGGTCAATTCCACGATCAGGTGCTGTTCTGCTGCGAGGATATCGGCGACACGATCACGGTTGTGCTTCGGGTATACGACATCGTGGCCCAGAGCGGCTCAGTATCGCTGACGTACGAAGAACTCAACTCGAACGAGTGTATGGTACAGGTGTTTATCGAAGACAAAATCAAACCTTTCTGCAAACCGCCGGCGCATGTGACGGTATCGTGCGAGAATTTTGACCCGAGCCTGTGGGCCTACGGCTTTGCAACAGCGGAAGACAACTGCTGCGTGGACACGATCACGGAGAGCCGGAACATAGCGCTGTTCGACACGGTTTGTAACCGTGGAACGCTGACGCGGACCTTCCGTGCGTTCGACTGCGGCGGCTCGTCGAGTTCGTGCACGCAGCGCGTGACGGTGACGTACACGCAGGACTACTTTGTACGCTTCCCGGACGACAAGATCGTGACGTCGTGCAATGGTACCCCCGACTACGGTCAGCCGACGTTCTTCGGCGAGAACTGCGAGTTGCTGGGTGTATCGCACGAAGACGAAGTGTTCACGGTGGTACCCGACGCCTGCTTCAAGATTGAGCGGACGTGGACGGTAATCAACTGGTGCACATACGACCCGAACTTAGGTTGCACGGATGTTCCAAACCCGAACCCGAACCCGGCGACGAACGCCCCGCAGAACCTTCCCGGCCCGATTATTTCGCCGGCCGGCACACCTGCACCGTGGAATCCGACGACGGTAGCCGTCACGCCGGGCGCTACGCCCACAAACTACGCGGTGTTCTACAGCGGCGGTATGTACAACGGCGTACAGATTCCGAACATCGGCAGCAACAACTGCTACCGGTACAAGCAAATCATCAAAGTAATAGACACGCAGAAGCCGATCATCGCGAACTGCCCGGCCAGCCCGGACACGATTTGTGACATAACGGCGAACGCCGGCGACCTGTGGAACGATATGTCCTGGTGGGACAACACGATAAAGAGCCACGACCTGTGCGAGGCGCCGACGGATCTTTCGATCACGGCGACAGACCTGTGCTCGGACTCTGCGGTGAACATCCGCTACCTGTTGTTCCTGGACCTGGATGGCGACGGCACGATGGAGACGGTGATCAACAGCAATCAGACCGGTATTGCTGGTCTGGGCTGGAATGCGGTACCGTTTGGCAACGCCGGCGGTGGTGCGGGCACACTTCGTCCGTTCGACCAGCGTCCGGTACCTGCGAACCAGAAGTATGGTTTTGCGTTGCAGACGACGACGAGCGGTGTGAACAAGACCGGTTCGGTACGCTGGAACACGCAGCAGGCACAGGGCACGTATGTGGTACCTGAATTGCCGTACGGCGTACACAAAATCAAGTGGTTTGTAGAAGACGGCTGCGGCAACGAGCAGACTTGCGAGTACATCTTCGAGGTGAAGGACTGCAAGAAACCTACGGTAGTTTGCATCAATGGTCTGAGCGTGAATATCATGCCGACGAAGATGGTGGCCTTGTGGGATACGGACTTCCTGCAGTACACGGAAGACAACTGCACACCTGCCAATCGTTTGGTTACGGCCATACGCAAGGCTGGTCAGGGCACGGGCTTCCCGCGCAACCCGGACGGTACGCCGCAGAAAGTGGTTACGTTCACCTGCAATGAGTTGGGCAAACAGAATGTGGAATTGTGGTCAATTGACCTGGCCGGCAACGCGGACTTCTGTCTGACGTATGTTGAGGTACAAGATAATATGCAGAATTGCTCCAGCGTGCATGGCACAGTAGCCGGAACGTTGACAACGGAATCGGGCAACGGCCTGGAGGACGCCACGGTGTCCGTGGGTGGTCTGGCCGGGACGACGGATGGGCAGGGTGCATACATCGTGAACGGTCTTCCGTACGGCGCCGACCACACGGTAACGCCGCTGAAAGACAACGATCCGCTGAACGGGGTTTCGACGTTTGACCTGGTGCTGATCAACAAACACATCCTGGGTCTGGAGCCGCTGAACAGTCCGTACAAAATGATCGCTGCGGATGCCAACAACAGCCGTTCGATCACGACGTTCGACATTGTTGAGTTGCGCAAACTGATCCTGGGTATTTACACGGAGTTGCCCAACAACACGTCGTGGCGATTTGTGGACAAAGGCTATTCCTTCCCGAACCAGTCCAATCCGTTCCAGACGCTGTTCCCGGAAACGAAGCAGATCGCGAACATGGCGACGAGCCAGATGACGGAGGACTTCTGGTCGGTGAAAGTGGGCGACGTGAACGGCAATGCCGTGACGAGCAGCCTGACGAGCACGGAAGACCGCACGGCGGGTACGCTGTTGTTCAATGTGCAAGACCGCACGGTGAAAGCCGGCGAGATCTTCACGGTGGACTTCAAGGCTGCCGAGCAGGTACAGGGCTACCAGTTCACGCTGAACCACCCGGGTCTGGAGTTGGTAGACGTGACGCCGGGCGCTGAGATGAGCATGGCCAATTTTGGTGTGTTTGCCGCTGAGCAGGCCGTGACGACGAGTTGGGACGGCAACGTCAAGGGCGAGTTCTCGCTGACGTTCCGGGCCACGACATCGGGCGAATTGAGCCGGATGCTGGGTGTATCGGGTCGGATCACGAAGGCTGAGGCGTACAATAGCGGCGCGGAGCGTCTGCAGGTAGGTTTCCGCTTCAACGGCGCGAACGGTTCGACGATCACGGGTCTGGGCTTCGAGTTGTACCAGAACCAGCCGAACCCGTTTGTGAACAAGACGCAGATTGGCTTCCACTTGCCGGAGGCAACGACAGCCACGCTGACGATCTTCGACGAGACAGGCCGCACGATGTTCACACAAAAAGGCGACTTCGCCAAGGGCTACAACGCCGTGACGGTAGACCGTTCGGTGCTGACTGCCACGGGCGTGCTGTTCTACAAAATAGAAACAGCGAAAGACAGCGCCGTGAAAACGATGATACAGATGAAGTAAGAGCGGCGAGAGGCAAGTAGGCAAAAGCCTTGCGATTTACCTACTTGTCTTTTACCCTTTGCATTTTGCCAACTTGCCTTTTTTAAAAAAAAAGTCCTGTTCCGATGTCGGAGCAGGACTTTTTTTATCCGGATAACCACGCAACCCCAGTCTGTTTTTCATCAACCAGCAACCTTCCAACCAGCAACCCCTCCAACCCTTTCACCTGTGTCATAACTTTTTTATAGTTGCCATATTAGCAATCCCGTTTCCGGTGTAGCAATCGGCACAAGGCCTTGTGCCGGTTACGATCCATCCGCTTGGTATTGCCTGAGGACAGATATCCAGTATTGTCCCGGATGGCAGGTTGGCTATGCATTCTATTGTTGGCATATGGACAATTCCGGTCGCTGCACAGCATCCAGCGCAGAAGCGATATCTGACGACTACCCAATTATGCGGTATTCTTTGTGGGCAAACTTCCAGCATTGTCCCTGCGGAGGAATGGACAATCTTTTTTATTGTGGGCATATTGGTAATGCCTGTTCCTCCGCAACAACCCGCACATGGGCGATAACCGGTAACGATCCAGCCCCGCGGTATCCTTTGTGGACAAACTTCTAAAGCAGAACCTTCCGGGAGATTCTCTAAATTCTTTATTCTGGGGATATTGACAATTCCGTTTTCCCCACAACAGGCGGCACATGGCCTGTATGAAATAATCGCCCAGCCAGATGGTATTTGTTCGGGGCATACCTCCTGTTCCTGACAATTAGCAGAGCAGGTTACAATACAAATACAAAGAGTCAGTGTGAATTTCATAAATGATGTGTCAGTAACGGATTGACGAATTCGAGTCAATGCCCGGGTGAGAACTTGTTCCATGCGGTTTCGAGCGTGTACAGAAAATCTGTTTTGCCTTGGTCTGCTGTCGGCAAACGAACATACCTCCTCGGCAAATCCCAATCTACGGCTAAAAGCCCTCTTGCCGCCTTGCCCGATGATCTATCTTGCCGGGAATGCTGCGATGAATCAAAAGAAAGTCGCGCTGCCCGCCGTACTTTCGCACCTCAAATTCAAATCAACGCCTTCCTATATGAGCAAGGAATCCACCCTCAAAGAAGAAGCCCTGCATTACCACGCCAAGGGCCGTCCGGGTAAAATCGAGGTCATCCCAACCAAAGAAACCGCCAACCAGCGCGACCTTTCCTTAGCCTACTCGCCCGGTGTGGCTGCGCCCTGTCTGGCCATTGCCGAAAACCCCGAGGATGTTTACAAGTATACTGCCAAGGGCAATCTCGTGGCCGTTATCAGCAACGGAACCGCCGTACTCGGCCTGGGCGATATTGGCCCGGCAGCAGGCAAACCCGTGATGGAAGGCAAGGGACTGCTGTTTAAAATTTACGCCGATATTGACTGTTTCGACCTGGAACTCGACACCAAGGACGTGGACGAGTTTGTTCGCACGGTTAAAATCCTGGAACCCACTTTCGGCGGCGTCAACCTGGAGGACATCTCCGCCCCGGAATGTTTTGAAATAGAAGAGCGCCTGAAAAAGGAACTCAACATCCCGGTCATGCACGACGACCAGCACGGCACAGCCATCATCAGCGCCGCCGCTCTGCTCAACGCGCTCGAAATTGTGGGCAAGGACATCGCCCACGCCAAAATTGTCATCAACGGCGCAGGCGCTTCGGCCATTTCCTGCACCCGGCTCTACTGCGCGCTGGGCGCCCAAAAGCCCAATGTTTTCATGTTCGACAGCAAGGGCCTGATCCACCCCTTGCGCACCAACCTCGACGGCAAAAAAAGTGAATTCGTCAACGACAGCCTACCGGTAGATACGTCGCTGGCCGATGCACTCGTCGGCGCCGATGTGTTCGTGGGTTTGTCCAAGGGAAATATCCTGGACCAGGACATGGTGCGTTCGATGGCTCCCAACTGCATCGTGTTCGCTATGGCAAACCCCGATCCGGAGATCGGGTACGAAGAAGCCACCGCCGCCCGGCCCGACATCATCATGGCCACCGGCCGTTCCGATTTTCCCAACCAGGTCAACAATGTGCTCGGTTTCCCCTTCATCTTTCGCGGCGCCCTCGACGTGCGGTCAACGGCCATTAATGAAGAAATGAAACTGGCTGCTGTGCGTGCCCTGGCCGATCTGGCCAAAAAGCCCGTACCCGATCTGGTCAATTTGGCGTACAATAATGCCAACCTGGTGTACGGCCGCGACTATATTATTCCCAAACCCGTGGACCCGCGCCTGCTCACCACGGTGGCCCCCGCCGTGGCACGCGCCGCTATGGAATCGGGCGTGGCCCAGCACCCGATTTCCGACTGGGCAGCCTACGAGTTGCAACTATCCAAGCGCCTCGGGGTGGACAACACGCTGACTCGCGTGATCCAAACCAAGGCCAAGCAAAAGCCCAAACGCGTGGTGTTTTCCGACGCCGAAAACGTGGCAGTGCTCAAGGCAGTGCAAGTGGTGTTGGAGGAAAAAATTGCACAGCCTGTTCTGCTGGGCAATATCGAACGGGTGCGTACCCTGATGCATGAAAACTCCATTTCGCTCCATGGTGTGCTGATTATTGACCCCAAAATTCCGATCACGCCGGAAGAGACGGAGCGTGTGGAACAGTATGCCAATATCCTTTACGAAAAACGCCAGCGCAAAGGCATCATCTACCGCGAGGCCCGGCAGATCATCAAGCACCGCAACTACTTCGGCGCCATGATGGTGGAAACAGGCGAAGCCGATGCCATGATCAGCGGCCTGTCGCGCAATTATCCCGAC
Organism: Lewinellaceae bacterium; assembly: GCA_016719605.1. GTDB lineage: Bacteria > Bacteroidota > Bacteroidia > Chitinophagales > Saprospiraceae > M3007. The sequence continues at coordinate 123,261 of JADJYW010000001.1, forward strand.
ACCATCCGCCCCGCCTTGCGTGTCATCGGGGCAGAACCGGGTTTCAAAAAAGTGTCGGCCATGTACATCCTGATGAGCCGCTTCGGCCCGCTGTTTCTGGCTGATACGTCCGTCAATCTCGATCCTACGGCCGAGGAGGTCGTTGAAATCGCCGAATTGACTGCCCGGCAGGTGGAAAAATTCAATATCAAACCCCGCATCGCCATGCTCACCTATTCCAACTTCGGATCGGTAGCCGACGGCGCAGCGGCGATCAAGATGCGCACGGCTACGGCTATCCTGAAGGAAAAGCACCCCAACTGGGTAGTGGACGGCGAAATGCAGGCTCACCTGGCCTTCAATATGGATTTGCTACGCCAAAACTACCCGTTCAGCAGTCTGGTGGACGGGCCGGCCAATACCCTCATTTTTCCCAACCTGTCGTCGGCCAATATCGCCTACAACCTCGTGCGGGCAGTGGCAGGTATCGAAATCATCGGCCCTATTGTTACCGGTTTGAAAAAACCCGTGCATGTACTGCAAATGGGCGCATCAGTGCGGGAGATTGTGGATATGGTGGCGATTGCGGTGGTGGATGCGCAACGTACATAAACCGTAGCGGCGGGTTTCAACCCGCCGAATCGCGTGTGTCAAGGGGGTAGCATAAGTGCTGTTTTGACGGGAATTGAGGTTTTTTGACAGGATAAAAAGGATTTACAGGATTTTCGGCGGCGGAGCCGCCTCATTTATCTTGTAAATCCTTTTTATCCTGTCAAAAAATGAATTTGCCTGTCAACGGCGTAATACGGTGCGTACTTACGAGACACCCCTTTTTTCAGCGGGTTAAAACCCACTGGTACTGTCGCGGCGATACCGATGAAAAAATGCCTTGAGCACGATCAGGATCACGATCGGTAGCGCCGCCTCGGGTAAATCCTGGGGCAGGAATCCCCAGAAAATCAGCACCAGCAGTGCCATTGAGCCGCTCACCATAAAATAGTTTTCCGTCCATTCCGTGCGTTTGTTGCGCCAAAAAAAGAGCAAGTGTGTGGGCATCGCCCAAAGTATATTCCAGTTGAATTTAGTGGTCGAGTGGTCGGTGGCCGCCCAGAGCAGGAACAGCACCAGCCCGGCGAAGCCCAGAACAAACCAGAATACGGTATCAAAAATGCGTTCGGCGCGCGGGTTGGCCATACAGAGCAGGCCGATTACAGCCACCAGGCACATCACCCACAGTGGGTTGCCAAAAAATCCGGGCTTGTATATCTGCCGAGCGGGCAATGGCAAAAACGGGATGTTGCTCTCCGAGGCTACCAGCCGCATGGAGTCGTTGATGTTGGCTGCGCCAAACAGGTCGTGCACATAATCGGGCAGAAACATGAAATCCTCGGCGAGGGCCACGCGGTCGGCGGGTTGGCCGAGTGCCAGGTCAATACCGAATTGTGTCCACGGCATATTGGCTAAGTAAGGCCGGAGCAGGTGGCGCATGGTGGTGCCCATAGCCAAGCCGCTGCTATCGAAGTTGATTTGATGAAAAAATGCTTCTTTCACAATGTCCCGGATGCGTGTGGCGCAGTTGTCGTAGAAGAAATCGTACATGTAGTACTTGTTCTCTTCGCGGGCATTTTCCTCCAGTAGTTCGAATAGTCGCTGACGCTTTTCCGGTGTCAGGTTGAGCAATTGCTCCCGCATGGGGCGGCGGTCGTGCAAATTTCCGTACTCAAAGGCGCGGTATGGTTCCACATTGAGGTAATACCGCAAGCGACCCTGACAAAACTTGAGCAGAAAATTCGGCTCGTCGAAGTTGAAGGTGCCGTAGTTGTAGCAGCGGTCGAGGCGCAGGGCGGGGTCGTACACGCGCAGGGCACTGTGGCCGAAGGTGCTGTACAGCATATCGCCGGGCGCCACGGTCATCAGGCTGAGGCGCGCATTTTCGGAGAGTTGCTGTTGGGCTGAAAGGGCGGAGCCGCCAAGCAAAAATGTGAGGGCGAGGAGGGTGCGGAGGTTCATAGTTGGTGAAAGCGCGACGGTTACGAATGGTTTGGATGCCCGGCGAAGGTAAAAATTTATGTATGCCGCCCTGCTAACCTTTTCCCCAAAACGAGATAGACAGGAAAATTCGGAACTGCTCTGTTCACGCAAAATTGTACAACAATGAAAATCCGCCGCTTTTGCCTGTCTGCCTTTTTTGCCCTGATCGCCTTCGCTTCAAACATGCACGCCGCTGCGCTGTCCGAATCGGGCCAGCCTTTTCCAACTGCTCTGGCGACGCCCGAGGTTGCCGGGTTTGCATTTGCACGCGTTGCTATTTGGCTGGGAGCAGGCGCCGTACTGGGCTGGATGTTGCTGTCGGCGTGTGTGGCCATGCAAGTACGGCAAGAACACAAATTGGGGAAATAGGGCACTTCTTTTCACTGCGCGTGTGGCCCCCTCCCCCCAACCCCTAAAGGGGAGTTGATCGTGAGGTAATTGAAAAAAGTCTGGCCATTTACCCCGCGATCAACTCCCCTTTAGGGGTTGGGGGGAGGGGGCCACACGCGCAGTGAAAAGAACCAAATAGTCATTTTTGATATTACCAGGTCAAAAGACCCGCGCACAGCGGAACCAGTCAACCAATCACCAGTCAACCAATCAACCAATCAACCAACGTCACTGCACCCGCAGCACCTGTCCGATCTGGATGTTATCGCCGGGCAGGTTATTCATTTCCTTGATTCGGGTTACCGGGATGCCGTATTTCCGGGAAAGGCTGTACAACGTGTCGCCTTTGACCACCTGGTGGTACCCGGCCGGTACGTTCGGGGCCGGCGGCGGGGCGGTAGTTGTACCTGTTGAAATGACCGGCGGCGCCGTAGTCGTGCTCGGCACCGGGTCGGAAGGGTAGGGCACTCCGGTGGTAGCGGGCTTGCCGGGTATGGTGGCGGGCGGTGTAGCGGGCTTCGCCGTTTTGCTGGTGTCGGACGTCATGTCGAAAATTACGTTTTCGTCGGGCGCCATGCTGGAAGGGGAGGTTGCATCGGCGGGAGCGGGATCGTTGGTATTGTCGGTGTTGCGCAGTCGAATACGTTCGTTGCTTTGGCGTTTGCCGCGCAGGCGTATTTTTTCATTGGAGGCAGGCTCCTGGCCGCTGTGCAGACCATTGAGGGCAAGCAATTTGTCTATTTTGATGCCGTATTGCTGCGCAATGTCGAGCATCGTCTGGCGGTCGCGCACAAAATGGTGTGTAGCCTGACCGCGCCAGCTATTCTTTTTTTCCTGAATAAAAATACGGGTACCTGCCGGGATACGCTGGCCGGGCGGGTAAGCGCGGTCGTTGTAGTCGGCTACTTTGCTGCCGTCGAGGCGGTAGATGCGGGCGATGTCGGCAAGGCTCTCGCCTTCGCGGCTGTTCACCACTTTCACGTCATTGACGCGTCCGATGCGTTCGCTCGGCGGCACGGAGGCTGGAATGACGGCGCCGGGCTGCACCGAAACGGCGCCGGGCTGGTCGAACTCGTACAGGCGCAGGCGTTCGATCAGGTCAATCAGTTGGTTGGCGTAGGTGGGGGAGGTGGCATAGCCAGCCGATTGCAGGCCGCGTGCCCAGCTGCGGTAGTCGCGCGGATCGAGGTTGAACAGGAAGCCGTAGCGATTGCTTTTGCGGGGGTCGCGGATAAACTCGCTGTGGTCAAAAAAACTCTCCTCGGGGTGGCTGTATTTGCGGAAGCAGGACTCGATCAGATTCCCGCCGGCGTCGCGGTCGTCGTCTTTTTTGTGGTAGGTTTTGCCGGTCCAGCCGCTCCCACACTTGATACCAAAGTGGTTATTGCCGTTTGACGCCAGCTCGCTGCGCCCGGAAGCGCTTTCGAGGATACCCTGGGCAATTTTGATGGAAGCCGGAATGCCCGTGCGCTGCATTTCACTGACGGCAGCCTCCCGGTATTGTTGAGCATAATCAACCTGTACGTTGCCGGTGGGGGTGTATGCCGTCGTTGGTGTAGTAGTGCCCGTGCGCGGCGTAGTGACGGCGGCTTCGGGTTGGGTGCTACGCGATGATTTGGAGCCGGTACAGGCTGCAAACAGCCAGACAACGAGCAAAAAAAGTGGCAAAAGACGAAGGGCGAAGGCCAAGGGGCTGGTGAGGGGAAAAGACAGCAACGGGTGTTTCATAGTCGGATAGATTCGTAATTAATGCGGAAATCGGGCACAAAGATGCGCGATTTGTACGCAACAATACTACTCTATGCGCATTCGCCCGGCACGCACAAAAATCAACGTGGCGGGTGTGGGTTACCCGGAATGCTACACGACCATCCAGGTTTTGAAAACCAATAGGCAAAAACAAGAGTGCCTCTGCTTTTCAGGATTTAGGCGAAACTTGCATTGCAAATCCCTCGGCGTCTCCGCGCCTCTGCGGTGAAAAAGTACTTACGAGACACCCGCTCTGGCTTCAAAAAACAAATGGGCAAAAAACAAGGTCGCCCCTGCTTTTATGTTCTTCGAATCGGGGGTGTCCAAATTCCGGGACTACTCTGCCGCTATTGGGGAATGTTTCCAGGATTTCTACCTTATCAAAAATCCGTTTTATTTGAAGGCGCGCAGCATTTTCTGAAACAGAGGCCCAGTAGTCAATAATTTGCTCCATATCGCTGTCAGCCTTTTCTGTCCAGGCTATCGCAACCATTTTTGAATTTCTTTTTGACTTTTCGTGTGGCTTTATCCGGCTTGCGGGATTGTTCCAGGCCTGTTTCTCAGATAAAAAGCAGTTTTTCCAGTCAATGCAGGCCTTGATAGTTGTATAATACTTCGCGAGAGCGTGTTTTAGTTCAAACTTACGCGAAAAACCGGCAAGCAAAGAGCAGGTTCTCCAAAAACAAATGGGCAAAAAACAAGGTCGCCCCTGCCTTTTGCCCATGTTGCCGTTTGCAAACGTGCAAACTTGCCTGTTACATTTTAACGGCCATCATCTTCCGCGTCTGCTTGCCTTGCGGCGTGGTCAGTTCGTAGTAGAGCATGCCGGTTGCGTTCAGTTCCTCCAAACGGAGCACCTCTTCGTGGTAGCCCGCCGGGTATGTTTTGTCGGAGCGCCACAGTTCGCGGCCGCTGATGTCGAATACGCGCAGTTGCGCGGCGCAGGCCTCGGTCAGGATAAAGCCGATGGTCGTGCGGTCGCTGAACGGATTCGGACGGTTTTGAAGCAGGTCGAAGCCCGTGATCGGGACCTCCACTTTGTCGCCAAGCGCCGGCAATCCGCCGGTGTGTTTGATTTCGCTGAACACCAACTGCACCGCACGCGGGGCCAGGTCGGTGGTGTAGGCTACAGCCGGCATTACTTCCGAATCGAGGAACAGGATGTCGCTGAGTTTCATGCCGCCTTGCAGCACCGTGAACCGCACGCGGTACATCGGCTGTACACCCGGCAGCGTGACACCCTGGGCCACCGACCACAAGGTGCGCAACTCACCCGCACTTGCTTGGTAGGCGCCGAAGTTGCTCGCTGCATCCAGTTGGATGGTTGTGCCCGTGCCGGTCATACCTTCGTACTGAAGTACCGACGGATCAAAACGCATACCGTGCTGGAAGGCTGCAATGTCCATGAAGTTGGTCACCGAGAAGTCGAGTTCCACCGTTTCGCCGGCTTTCAGCATGCGGTCGCGAACGCTCCAAACGAGCGGCTTGACCGACGGATCGGGCTTGAGCACCGGGCTGGCGATACCCGGGCCGGGAACCTCCGTCGGATTTTCAGCCACATCGCCGGTTTTCACTCCCCAGAAATCCTGTCCGGGAAGGTTCATCATCGTACTGATCGAACGCTTGTCGTAAAGTGCAAAGGAGGGCAGTGTGAACGGCCCTGCCGGGTTCGGATAAGCGTAGTCCGTACGGACAAAGCGCCACGAGCCGGTGTTGTTCATGATATTGATTGCCGATGCATTTCCAATGAGTGCCTGGTTGATAATGGCCGCATCCACCGACGAAATGGTGTTGCTCTTGTTCACGTCGGCAGCCAGAAGGCGGAAAAAGTCGGTAATCAGCGCGGCGCCGGTGAGGTGCTGCTGAATAGCCGTAACATCCGCACTGGTTACACCATTGAACATATTCACGGATTTGGTTGGCGTGACGGTGAAGTTGCCACCCATGCTGGCTTGCACCGAGTAGTTGCCGCTCGGGCCTGTGACATCATTATCGCTGCCGTCACCGGTGAGCGCTACGTTCACGAGGTTTACGCCCGTAACGCCATTTCCTTTCCAGATAATTTTACCGGATATGGTGACGCAAGGGTTGACCGTGATCTCGAACGGACAGGAATTGACACAACCATTCCCGTCGGTGTAGGTATAGGTGATCGTATGTACGCCATCACCTGCAAGAGCCGGATTGAACTGGTTTTCCGTAACGCCGAAACCGGTGCTCGTGTAGACTCCGGTTATACCGGCAGGCATACCGCCCGTCAGAGCAAATGCCGCATCGTCTTCACAAACGGTGAAGTCCATCGGGCATTCCACTACCGGCAACGCATTGATGATCACATCAAACGTGCAGGTATTAACACAGCCTTTCATATCCGTAACCGTGTAGGTAACGGCGTAATTCGGACCTGGGCCGCTCACACTATCCGGTTCGAAGGCGCCACTGATGACGCCATCGCCGCTGTAAATGCCGCCGGTCGGCAAGCCGCCCGACAGGGTGAGCGGTGTACCGGTGCAGGCGTTAACGGGACTGGTCGGGCAAGTCATCACCGGTAGCGGATTCACCGTCACGTCAATCGAATTGGTAGACGTGCAACCGGTAGCCGTGTGGGTTACCACCAGCGTCAGGGTGCCGGAGTTTGCCCATTGTACTTGTACGTTGCGTACCGTTCCGCCTTGTGTAATTGTGCCACCGCCGGATACCGTCCAAAGGTAGGTATGACCACCTGCCGGCGTAGCCAGTGCGCCATAATTAGCGAGACCACCTGCGCAGATTTCATGATCGTCGTTATGGGTAGTCGTGCCACTGAATGGGCTGCTAAAGTTTTCGCCAACCGGCCGGAAGGCATTGTCCGGAGCGGGGTTGATCGTGATCGTGGCGGTAGCCAGACTCAGGAAACCGGCGCTTGCCTCGCATCCCTTGGCATCGGTGATGTTGGTGACCACCAGGTTGTAAACACCCGGTGCATACAGTTGCGAAGCAGCAATAACACCCCCGGCGCTCAAGCCGGTAACCGTCACAGGCGTACCCGCGTTGACGGTGTACGTCACACTGTAGGGGGCCATGCCGGCATATTCGGTATGGAGCGTCACACCAACGGAATCATCGTAGCAGTATTCAAAACTGGCATTGTGGCCCGCTTCTACGCCGTTGAAACCAAAACTGATCACTGGTAGCGCATTGACCGTGATCGTGTATTCGATCACATCGCCGGTACATTCCCCCAGATCAATCACACCATCGTCGTTGGCATCCTGCCAGGCCTGGAACGTGATAACCGCCGTGCCCGGAAGGCTCGGGTCTACCAGCGTAATCGAAGATGCCGTAGGTGCTACAAAAATGCCCAAAGGCGCCTGGCAGCCGTTGCACCAGCCAAAAGAAGTGTTGGTGAGTGTTACGGTCTGGTAAACGCGCACGTCGGTCAAAGTCGCCGCATCGCTGAAGTCGGCCGTGATGGTTACGGAGCCGCCATCGCAAACGGAGAAGGCGCCGACATCAGGTGTGCCGTTATTGTCGGCGGTGACCGTTACATCGTTCAACGTTGCCGTCAACTTCGGCTGATCTTTCACGGTGATTTTGAACTCACAGGTATCCGTGCAGTTGTTGTTGTTGGTGTAGCTGTAGGTAATGGTGTGGGCGCCCACGCCCGCTATGGTCGGGAAGAAATCCCACAAGCCTGCGGAAGCATCGAAAGCCGACACACCGACACCGGAGAAGGCACTCTGAATATCCACGGAAGGCGGAGATAAACCGACCAGAGACTCCAGGAAGACGGTACCATTATCAATACAGACAGCAAAATTGGCAGGGCAGGTCGTCACCGGCAGCGCATTCACGATAATATCGAACGTGCAGGTACCCGTGCAGCCGTTGCCGTCGGTGTACGAGTAGGTGATGGTGTAGGTGCCCGAACCGGCCGGTGGTGCAAATACACCTGCGGTAACACCTGTTCCCGAGAACGTACCGCCTTCAGGATTGGCCGTCGGCACCAGGGTCGTCAGGTCAATATCGTCGGCATCTTCGCAAATCGTGATATCATCCGGGCAAGTCATCACCGGTAGCGGATTCACCGTCACGGCTATCGAATCGGTGGACGTGCAGCCGGTAGCTGTGTGGGTTACCACCAGCGTCAGGGTGCCGGCGCTTGCCCATTGTACCCGTACGTTGCGGAGTGTCGAAGAGGTAAGGATTGTGCCACCACCGGTTACGGACCAAACGTAGGTGTGACCGGTTGTAACAAGTGCGCCGTAGCTGGCCGTATCGCCCGCGCAGATTGCGTGATCGGCGTCATGGGTGATCGTGCCGGCTGGGGCTGGGTTGGTATAGGGTTGGCCAACCGGGCGGAAAGCATTGCTCGGGTTGGCATTGACCGTCACGGTGATATTGTCCGATCCTTTGCAGCCGTTGTCGTCCGTGACCGTGTAGATCAGGGCGGAAGGCGCGGCGACTGCACTGTTGAATGTCGGCTGCTGAATGCCGGCATTATTCAAAGAATCTGCACCCGCGTCGGTCCAGGCATGCGTCGTGTAGGTGCCGGAGCCACCGGTTGGGTTGCCGTCCAGTGCCAGATCGAAACCGGCGCACACGGCAGCCGGGTCGGGCAAAATGGAGGCTGTCGGGTTGGCATGTACCGTCACGGTGATGTTGTCGGAGCCTTTGCAGCCGTTGTTGTCCGTGACCGAGTAGATCAGTTCGTAGTCGCCTGCGGCTGCACTGTTGAATGTCGGCTCCTGAATATTGGAGAAATTCAAAGAATCTGCGCCTGCACCGCTCCAGGAATGCGTGGTGTAGGTGCCGGAGCCGCCGGTCGGGTTGCCGTTCAGGGCCAGATCAATACCGGCGCATACGGCAGCCGGATCGGGCGAGATAGCAGCCGTCGGGTTGGCATGCACCGTCACTTCCAGCGAGTTGGTGGACGTACAGCCATTGGTATTGGTTACCACAAACGTCAGGGTGTAGGTGCCTGCCGTGGTCCATTGCACCTGCACGTTGCGGGCGGTTCCCCCTTGCAGGATGGTCGCGCCCACTGCCGGAGTGATGCTCCATTCGTGAGTATTTCCATCCAGTATAGCCGCTTCGGCGCCGTATTCCACAATGCCGCCTGCGCAGATTTCATGGTCGTCGTCAAAGTCCAGGGTCGCCATAAACGGTAGGTTGACAACCGTCAACGCCGGACGGAAGGCGCTGCTCGGGTTGGCATTGACCGTGATATTGAACGAGCAGGAATTGGAACAATTTTCCAGATCGGTGACGGTGTAGGTAATGTTGGTAACACCCAAACCGGCTACACTTGGTGTGAACATGTTGCCCAAAATACCGTCGCCGGAGAACGTGCCGCCGGCAGGATTGGGTGTCGGGTTGCGCAGGGTCAGGTCGTACGCAGCGTCGTTCAGACAAACCGTGAAGTCCGTCGGGCAGGTCATCACCGGCAGCGGATTCACCGTTACAGTAAGGTCGGCATATTCAACCGAACATCCGGTCGTGTCATCCGTGACAACAATGTCGGACAACGTAGCCGAACCGGTAAACTCAACGCCCTCGGTGTAGGTGTCCATAGCCCCGGTGGTAACTCCGGTAAAGGTGACGGGGAAATCAGTAACCAGGCTGTCGGTCAGGTTCGCCGTAATGCTGAAGGTATGTCCGGTGACGGCAATGTCCGTAAAGGTCAACGTTACCTCGTCACCCGCGCAGATTTCTGTGGCCGAGAACGAGACGCTGACATCCGGCGTAAGATGCACCGGCCAGGTAGCGAGGGTAGCAAATGTTTCTGCCGCGCCGTCGCAGCCGAGGCCGTCGCATGCACGGCGGCCTTGTACGATAATAGTATCTTCCAGCGCGGTAATCGGATCGCCAGGCGTGTACGGATTCCAGGAAACGCCATTGTCGGTAGATACCTGGTATTCGTCCGTGCAGGTTCCGGCGCCGCCGCTTCCGGCAGTAAAGGTCGCCGATGCAGTATCACCCTCGCAGACGTATTCGCCGCTGAGCGGGGTGGCCAGAGCAAGTGTGGGCGCTGTCGGGTCGGCATTTACATTGAACACATACAATTCATTCTGATCGGGGCATACGGCCTGCGATACGGTGACGCGTACGGAACGCGGGCCTGCAGAAGTCCAGTTCCGTGTTTGGTTTGCATTGCTGCCGCCTGGTGTGAAACCGGCGTTGCACATGCCCGTACCGGCGCCATTGCCATAGGCGCACCAGGCGTATGTGAACGGTCCGGTGCCGCCGCTTACATTGGCTTGATATTGAACATTCGTAGCACCAATACAGACATCGCCCGAAGGAACGACGGTCATGGTCAGGTCGGTGATCGGTTCAATAATCGTGATGAGGAATGTATCTTGATCGAAGCAGTTCGGCGTCGTGCCTGTCGAGTCGTAGATGTACAGCGTCGTCGTCGCCGTGATGGTATCGCCCGCATTGTATGGGGTTCCGGTGCCGCCCGGCCCGGTGTAATACGCTTCGTTGCCGGTCAGGTTAGTACCTGTAATCACCGGCAACTCGAAGGAGTCGCACGCCGCCTGATCCGCAATATCATCCACAATCGGCGTTTGGAAGACCGTGAACGTGATCGTTGTGGTGTTTTTGCAGCCGGTGGCTGTATCGGTGAATATCACGTCCACCGAGTCTGCATCAACAGCCGTAAACATCGTGGGGTCAAGCACCGGGTTGCCACCAAACTCGTACGCGAACGTACCCATGGTACTCGGTTGATCGTCCTCCAGTTCGGTCAGGTCAAATGGATTATCAGATGTGCAGATCGCCGGTGTCTGGGCTTCCATATCCGGCAGCGGGTTCACCGTGAAGGTGATCGTAGTCCAGTTTTCGCAGCCGGTACCGGCATCGGTAAACAGTACATCCACCACGTCGTCGTCTTCAGCCGTGAACATGGTTGGATCGGCCACCGGATCGCCGTCAAACTCGTACTCGAACGTACCGGAAGCGCTTGTGATGGCACTCTCCAGACTGGTCAGGTTAAACGGATTTTCGCTGACGCAAATCTCCGGTGTCTGGGCCGTCAGCTTCGGTAGCGGATTGATAACCACCCGAATTGTCACGGTTCCGCCTTCGCAATTCGGGCTGTTGGCCAGTTTTACAGTCACCCGGTAGCGCAGGTAAACGGGCGTTGTCACGGAAGTATCCAGGGTCAGCGACTCCATCAGCAGCGCGCCGCCGAGGAGCGGGTTTGTCACATAGTCCACACCCGGTGTGAGGTTTACCGGATAGCCGGAGTTGCCTGCCGGGTATGTTGCGCCGTTGTCCGTGCTGTACTGCACGTCTGTCACTTCAAAATAGTAGTCGGCAGGAGTAGGTACGCCGCCGCTGATGAGTTGGAAGGCATTGACGCCGAGATTCACTTCCACCGATTCTTCAGAACAGATTGCGCCGTCCTGTGCGGTTGGGCTGACGAACGCGGAAGTCGCGCCCGGCAGGGGCTGCACCTGAATGGTCACCACGATGGGTGTGCCTAAGCAGTCGCCGGCAGTGAAATCGCCACTATCGTCGAGGTCCTTGTAGGGGGTGATGGTGATTTCCACAAAACCCCACTGGGTGGCGGTTTGCAGGCGCACGTCGTCAATGAAATTTTGCCAGGTAGCACCCGTGGTGCCGATAGGCCCGTCGAGCCCGTCGGGCAGCAAGTCGTCCAGGCGATCCGTATCACCGCCGGGTCCGCCGTTTGCCGTGTTGATATTTTCCGAGTCGGTGATTTGAATAAGCACATTCACAGAGTCCAGAGCGGTGATTTGTGTGAGCGCCGTGCCGGTCACCGTATTGTTGTCGTTGCACACCTGAATGGTCAGGGTGTTGGGGCCATTGAGGTTGTTCAGGGTGTTGCCCTGTACGGTGGTCTCGATTTCGGGTGTGTCGCCGCCGACAGTCACGGTGAAGCTACAGCTGGTGCTGTTGCTATTGTTGCTCGCGTCGGTTACCGTCCAGGTCACCGTGGTCACGCCGCGGTTGAATTCCACGCCGGCCAGGGTTGTATCGCCGGTGCCCAAGGTGGCGCCGGTCAGTTCGTAGGCGATGGTGGCCGAGCAGTTGTCGTCGAAGGTGGCATCGAATTCCGTGCCGTCCGTTGCGTAGGCACATACCGGCGCAATACGCATCTTGTTGCTCGGGCAGGTGGTGATGGTGGGGTCTTCGTTGTCCTCCACGTTTACCACAAAACTGCAAGACGTCGCGTTGTTGCTGTTGTCGGTTACCGTCCAGGTGACGGTGGTTTCGCCGTCGTTGAAAATCACGCCGGCCAGCGTCGTCATGCCGGAGCCGGTCGTTTCGCCGGTCAGTTCGTAGGCGATGGAAGCTTCGCAGTTATCGCTGAATGTCGGGTCAAACTCTGTACCCACGGCGGCGTAGGTACATTCGTCGTCGTCCGTATCGCGGGTCAGGGTCATATCGGTTGGGCATTCGATGGTCGGGGCTTCGCCGTCTTTCACTTCGCGGGTAGCGGAGGTGGTGCAGCCGTCGTCGTCCGTCACGGTGACGGCGTAGGTCGTGGTGCCGGTGTGCATATATGGCGCCGGGGCTTGCACGCTACCGATATTCGGGTTCCAGGTGTAGGCGAATCCCGGCGCGCCGCCGGTTACATTGGCCGACAGGCTGATGTTGGTGTTCGGACAAACCGGGTTTGCCGGGCCGTCTATCACAACCGAGTACCCGGGCTTGGAGCCGAATGTAACGGCGCCACTGGTGTTGGCGGGCAGGGTGAATATATAAAAATTAGACTGCATGGCCTCCAGGTCACCCGGGTCCAATACCACCAGATCAATTGTTGAGGAACCGGTGCTCACCTTCGCCTTGAGTTCGAATGTCAACAGCACATCGCCAGCAACAATATTTACCCCTGATGGCGGCGAGTCAGACCAGCCCAAACGCAGGGTATTGGGCAGATTGGGGGTTATCGGCGAGATGGTCACATCTGCATTGGGAAGCAGGGCAGCCGGCACTGCCGAGCCGCTTACATATTCAAAATCGGTATCGGCCCATTGCATACCGAACTGAAGGGAGCCTAACCCCGTCAGGCCACACGCGCCCGCTTTCACGGTTACGATGATCGTGTCACCGCAGGAGGCGGTGGTGGTGGCTTCCACTACGAGATCGAAGTCCGGAACAACGGTTGCCGAGCCGGTCATGTCGCTCGTGCAGCCCGATCCTAAGGTGGCTACCACGGTGTAGTCGCCTCCAAATTCGATACCGGTGAAAGCAATCGGGTTACCGTCGCCGGTTAGTGTAATACCGGTAGCCACAGGTGTTCCAAGTCCAAACTCATCCACATACAGTTCGTACTCCACACCATTCTGCGAGCCGCTCAGATTGACCGTGCCGGTACACCCGGGGCGCCCGCCGAAACGGTGAACACGGTGGGTTTGCACGCGGCTGTGTAGGCGGCGAGATTCGCGCAGGCACCTGTATTGCCGCTGACTGTTGTCGTACCGGTCACGGTCAACTGGCAAGGGATGATACAGCATTGTGCCAGGTTGATGTTGTTCGTCACGTTCAGGTTGCCGCCTACGGTGGCGAGATCGGGGAATGCAGCATCGAGGTCGGTGACGCCGTTGCGCTGGAAAGTGAAAGCGCCGCCCACGTTAGTCAGGTTCGGGGCTGTCACCGAGAGGGCTGCGCGTACCATACGGAACAGCCCGGTCACCGATGTCAAGGCGTTCAGGCTGACGGCTGCGGTCGTGCTCACGTCGTGCGCTAAGGCATTATTCATGTCCAGGTTGCCGCCCACGGTGGCGAGGTTATTCAGTGCGAGCGTGGTTACGGCGGTGCCGTTGGACTTGATGGTTACGTTTCCGATGGTGGAAGACACGCCGAGGGTGGCGGACACCAGGGCGGCATTGCCGGTCACGCTCAGCGATGCTGCCGTGAACGATGCCGGTGCGCTGTTGATGGTCGTCAGGCTGGTATTGCTGGTAATAGCGAAAGCGCCGACGGCTGTCAGGGCGGTAGGGTTGAGTGCCGTGAGGCTGTTGGTGCTGATGGTCAGGGCATCCACGGTTTGCAAATCGCCGATATCCAGCGATCCGGCGGTGCGTGTCAGATTCATGTCGTCGCCTACTGTGGTCAAACTGCCGAGGTTTACTGCTGCGCTTACGAGATGCGCTATGGCATTGTTCATGGTCACGTCGCCGCTTACGGTTGTCAGTGCGGGCAGGTTGATACTCGTCACCCCTGTACCGTTGGTGCCCACCGTCAGGTTGTGGCTGGTGGTGTTACCCACGGTGGTGAGTGCCGGAAGGCTGATGGTTGTTACATTCGGATTGTTGTTGATGGTCACCGAGCCGTTGCCGACGGTCGTCAGGCCGGCCAGGGTGATGTCGGTAAACGATGAATTCTGATCGCCGGCACTGCCACCGATAACGAGGTTGTCGGTACCGGCGCCATCGCCGATGGTCGTCAGGTTGGCCAGATCGTTGAGGTTGGTGGGGTTGGTGGCATGGGTAAAGTCCCGGATGGTTACAGTGCCGCCTACCGATACCAATTCGGATAGGTTGCACAGGTCGGTGATCGGGTCGCTGACGCCATTGTAGCCGGTGATCGTGAGGTTGCCGGTAATGTGTGTGTACTTGCAGCCGGAACCGTGTTGCCGTTTGAGTCATTCAGCAATGTTGCCTACCAATGAAGGTAGTGGTACCGCAGTCATTGCCGCATTGCGCGTTCAATCCAATTCCCCCCAGCACCCCGGCCAGCGTGAGCGCCAGCAGGGTTAGCATTTTGGGAAATTGGTGTCTGGTTGTTTTGGAAGTCTCTGCATACTTCGTAAAAGTTGGCATAGAGGAAGAAATTAGATAGTGATGGATAAGGTGAGAAGGACGTGCCGGGAGGGGCAGCGCCATATAAGCGATGTTGGAATACGATGCAGGAACACGTCTGGGACAGCGCCTCAGGCGTATGAAACCTTTTCGGGGTGTTTGGCCGCATACAAGGTGCGGCGCTCGGACAGGGAAGTGGAAAATGAAGTGAAGCCACGGGCTGCGCACAGCAGCAGGATTGGTGGCAAATCGGCAGAAGTACACCGGGGCATACGCACCGGGCAACCCTTGGGCGGGGTAAAATGCTTTCTCATCGGACGAGTGTCGTTTTTCCCGGCAGCCCAAAATAGGGGTGGAGCTACCTGGTTTGTTTTGACAAGGGATTAAACAAAGGAAGATTCGGGGCCTGCAAGAGACGACTTCTGGTTTACACCTGCGTCGTTCTACCAAAAATAGGTCACAAAAGTAGTGCCGAAAGGGGTTGGTTGTATGGGATACTTTAAATTTGGTAGGATTTTTTTTGGATGGAGGGGCGGGCGGCGGCGTTTTTTATCAGTTTCGGCAGAGATGCCTTCGATATTGCTTGCCGGCGCGCGGTTTTACCGGCTACGATATGTACACAAGTGCATCTGGTATTCCATGACTTAGTAGTGACTTTTTTGCCGCGCGGGTCAACCCCACCCCCATCCCCTCCCCCAAATGGGAGGGGGGCTTGTCCACAACTACCTTCAAAACCTCGATTTTGGATGCCATTTTTCGAGGCGGAATCTGGCCCCCCCTCCCATTTGGGGGAGGGGATGGGGGTGGGGTTGACCCGCGCGGCAAAAAAGTCACTACTAAATCATGGAATACCTGACTTGCGAGACACGCTCAACTTTTTCGGGCGCATTTTGTCTTTTCCCGCATGAAAAAGATCGTCGTCGCCGTCACCGGTTCGTCCGGCTCCATCTACGCCAAAGTCCTGCTCGACAAACTCGTCGCCCTGCGCGAACAATGGGCCGCCGTGGGCGTGGTGCTCTCCGACAACGCCGGGATCAATTGGGAACTGGAGATTGGCCCGGCGGATTTTAGCGCCTACCCCTTCGATTTTTACCAAAAAAACGATTTCTACGCGCCGTTTGCCTCCGGCTCGGCCCAATACGACACCATGATCGTTTGCCCGTGCTCCATGGGTACGCTGGCCCGTATCGCCACGGGCATCAGCAACGACCTCGTCACCCGCGCCGCCGATGTGGTGCTCAAAGAACGCCGCCGCCTCATCGTCGTGCCCCGCGACACCCCGCTTAGCCTCATCCACATCAACAACATGAAAACGGTGACCGAAGCAGGCGGTATTATTTGTCCCGCCTCGCCGTCGTTCTACTCCCGCCCCCAAACCATCGAAGACGTGGCCGCTACCGTGGTGGATCGGGTGCTGGACCTGGCCGGTTTCGATCTGAAAAGTTACCGATGGGGAGGGTAGGCAAACGAGAGGAAGATCGCGCCCATGTCAACCCACCTCCACCCCGACCCCCCCCCAAGGGGGAGTTGATCGTAGGTAAATGGCCGAGATATCCTCTTCAGTAATTACCCCCCGTCAACTCCCCTTTAGGGGTTGGGGTTGGGGCCGGGGGTTGACAAGTAAGCCGTACATTCACACGATGAAATACACCAATGCGCTATCCGCAACCGCTCTGGTTGCATATTGTTTTCTGACTATGGCCTGCACTTCTTCCGAACAAAAAGACGCGGCGGCGGCGCCCGCGCCGGGCTATTCCATGCCCTACCGCCTGCACCAACCCGATACGACATTCTACCTGCCCCCGGCGCTGCGCGAAATTTCCGGCCTCACCTTGTCCCCCGACGGGGCGCATCTGCTGGCTGTGAACGACGAAACGGGTACGATTTTTTACCTGAATCCGCAAACCGGTGCCGTCGAACGCACCCGCGTCTTTGGCAAGACGGGCGACTACGAGGGCATCGAGGTGGTCGGAAACGATGTGTTTGTGGTGAAAAGCGACGGTGCGGTCACCCGTATCCCGGAATCGGGCGAGCCGGAAACCTGGGCCACGCCGTTGGACCGCAGCTACGATGTGGAGGGCTTGTGCTACGATGCTGCGCAACACCGCCTGCTGCTGGCCTGCAAAGGCAAGGCGGACAAAGGCGGTGCATACAAAGGCAAAAAGGCATTGTATGCCTTTGATCTGGCTACAAAAAAATTAACCGAAAAGCCGGCCTTCCTGCTGGATCAATCAGAACTCGCCCGAATGAAAGGAGCCGATTCGGGCTTTTTTGCCCGGCTGTTCGGTTTTTTTACTTCCGAAAAGGCCGCGTCGGCATTTGGGCCGTCGGGGCTGGCGGTACATCCGTTAGACAGCAACCTGTACGTCGTTGCCGCGGCAGGCAGAACCCTGGCGGTTGTGCATCCCGACGGGCGGCTCCTGCACGCCGAGCGCCTCAACCCGAATCTGTTTCCGCAACCCGAGGGGTTGTGTTTCGACCGGGAAGGACGGCTGTACATCGCGACGGAAGGCCGCAAGGTACAGGGCAGGGTGCTACGGTTCGAGGGCAGTTTTTAGAGCGTGTGTTGGGTCAAAAACCCAGCATGTCCACCAGACCTTTCATAATGCAGATGGCTCCGAGCGAGGTGAGCACATACATGCTGGTCTGGAAGGATGTCTCGGTGTCGTACAGGAAAAAATTGATACCGAAACTCGCGGCCATCAGGAAGATACCCGCGCCGAGCCATTTCAGCCCCCGCTGGAAAAGGCGCTCATGGTTTTCGAGAGATGCGGCATCGGGCGCCGGTGCGGCGGGTTCGGCAGATGCACCTGCGGCGGCCGCGAGGTCTTGTTTCGAGTTGTGCAGGGACTCCATAGCGCAAGTCGTTTGGATTGTTCTGCTTTTTAACGGCAGTTGAAAAGAACGGTTGGCGTTTGAGTTGCAATGGTAACAAGTATTTTGGAAACCAGGAAACGAGGACTCATTCCTCCTGCACCCGCACCACATCCACGCCCAGGTCCCGCATGGGGTAGTTCAGCGGGTACTGGCTGGGTTTTCACCAGTGTTTTAACCAAGCGGATGCTCTGCACCTTGCTTGACCGGTGCCGAAAGCGAAAAATCGGAAAATTATTGAGTGCAGGTCAGCAGCCTGTATTCTGCTGCGGAAAAGACCGGATAGTGCCTATCTTTGCAAATACAAAATGGCAATCATCATGACGGTGACGAATATTCAAGCACAAAAACTTGCACTCATTCAGGACATTCTCGCCTTGGAAGATGAAAAAATACTGCTCTTGGTCAGGACTCTGAAAGCGCACTGGTATCAAGGAGGTGCTTTCGGGAGATGATTTTGGGAGTCCCTGCCCGAAAGACTGAAAGCGGATATTTTGGAGTCCATCCGACAAGTGGACACGGGGACGGGTATTCCGCACCCAGCGGCTATGTCCGAATTCAAGCAGCGCTATACAAAATGAGTGGCTACCCCATCGTCTGGTCACCAAGAACCAAGGATGAGTTTGCGGAAATTTTAGGGTTTATCGAAGTTCAATTTGGCTCCGAAATCGCTGCCGACTGTGTCTTGCTTGTAGAAACAATGATTGATAAAATAGCCGTGTTTCCCGGTATGTTCGCAGCTTCGGGCGGGCATAACATTCGAAGAGCCGTTGTCCAGAAGAATCTTAGTATTTTTTACCGGTTCCAGCGCGATCAGGTTGATATTCTAAAGGTTTGGGACAACAGATGCAATCCGGAGGATTTGAGACTTTGAGGTTTGCCGCGCTTTTGGCGTCGGTCCGTTAAGGAACGGTGTCGGAATAAAGGTACAAATTTGGCGGCCTTGTTTTGCCGCTGTTTTCGTTATTCGTCGGTTGTTTAGGCGCCACTAAACGCCCTCCTCTCGCCTCAACAGCAACAAAAACGGCTCCCCAAATTTGTACCTTTATTCCAACACCGTTCCTAAGGGGCAATAGGGCGCTTAGTAAAAACAGTTACGGTATATACCACCACCTCTTTGCTTGCATTTCAGGGATACGCCGACGGGTATGGATGTGTGGAAAGCAGTCAGACGACCTGTAGTCCTACAGACCGCAAGACGATTCATATTGTTGTATTGATTTCTTATTCCTGCACCCGCACCACATCCACGCCCAACTCCCGCACCAGCCGGTTCAGCGCGGGCAAATCCCGTTCCCGAATGGTTTTCCATTTTTCCAGTTCGGCACGGACCAAGCCGAACAGCATATCCCGCACTTCGACGGACTGGCTCGTCGGCGGGTAGTCGCCCGATGCGGCGATTTCCATCAAATTTCCGAGTTTGTCGTTGAGCCGCACGGGGTAGTTCAGCGGGTCCTGGCTGGATTTGTTTTTCGTCTGGTACAGCGCTTCCTCCACGGCTGTCATGTCCTTTTCGATGGTTTTGATCTGCTCGCGCAACGGCTTCAGGCGCTCTTCGTCGGGCAGGCGGCCGGCGAGGCTTTTCATCTGCGCGCGCAGGTCGCGGATGTGGCCGATGGCGGTGTGCATTTCCGTGAGTTTGTCGGAGCAGGATTTCACGAAAGCAAACTGCGCAGCGAAGTCTTCCGGGCGGGCGCCGGCACGCGGGTCGGGCAGGAGCACAAAAGGCTCTTCGACACTTTGGCCGTTCACGGTGAGCCGCGCGCGGTAGTCGCCCGGCACAGCCACGGGGCCGCTCAGGCGGGTGGACCAGAGGATGAGTCCGTCAAATTTTTTCGCACCGGGATACCGCAGGTCCCACACAAACCGATTGCCGCCGGCCTTCAGGTCGGCTAATTTGTCCTCCTTGGCCTGATTGGAAAATTTGCGCACCGAGGCGCCCGCCGCATCCAGAATTTCCAGCGTGACGGTGTCCTTTTCGCCGGGTTTGTTTTTCAAATAAAAATGCGTCATCACGCCGCCGGGGTGGTTCGTGCCGGCAGTTTTCGAGTTTTTAACCTGCCGGCCGTCCATGCGGTACGACGGCATAGGCCGGTACAGGTGGAAGTTTTTCCCGGAAATATCTTCCGACGTCTGGTGCAACACCGTCAGGTCGTCAATGATCCAAAGACTGCGGCCTTGCGTGGCGGCGATGAGGTTGTCGTTTTTGATAGTCAGGTCGGTGACGGGCACGACGGGCAGGTTGAGCTGGAATGGTTGCCAGCGCGTGCCGTCGTCAAAACTAACGTACATGCCCTGCTCGGTGCCGCAATAGAGCAGGCCGCGGCGTTTCGGGTCGGCGCGTACCACGCGGGTGAAATGTTCCGGCGCGATGCCGTCGGTGATTTTGCGCCAGGTTTGGCCGTAGTCGGCGGTGTGAAACAGGTAGGGGCGGTAGTCGCCCGATTTGTACGACGTGGCAGCGAGGTAGAGGCCGCCCTTGCGGAAGGGATCGGGTTCCACACCGTTGACCATGCACCACTTGGGCAGGTCGGCGGGGGTGACGTTGGTCCAGGTGGCGCCGTCGTTGCGGCTGACGTGCACGAGGCCGTCGTCGCTGCCGGTCCAGAGCAGGCCGGGTTCGTAGGGCGACTCGCAGGCGGCGAAAATGGTGCAGTAGTATTCTACGCTGGTATTGTCCTGCGTGATGGGGCCGCCCGACGATTTTTGGCGCTCCTTGTCGTTGGTCGTCAGGTCGGGGCTGATGGTTTTCCAGGTCTGGCCCTCGTCGGTGGTGACGTGCAGGTGGTTGGAGGCGGCGTAAAGTTTTTTCGGGTCGTTGGGTGAAAAGAACAGCGGGAAATTCCACTGGAAGCGGTAGCGGGCGTCTTCGGCGCCGTGGCCCATATTGTCTTCGGGCCACACGTTGATGGGGCGGGTCGCTTTGCGCCGGTGATCCACCCGGCTGAGGTAGCCGTGGTACTCGCCGCCATATACGATTTCGCTGTCGGTTGGGTCCACGGCAATATGGCCGGATTCGCCGCCGGCGGTGGGTTCCCAATCGCGCTCGCCGATACTGTTGCCGTCGGTGCGGTGGCGGATGCGCACGGTGCTGTTGTCCTGCTGGGCAACGTAAATCCGGTACGGAAAATCGTTGTCGGTGGTCACGCGGTAAAACTGGGCGGTGGGCTGGTTGTGGTAGGTGCTCCAGGTTTCGCCGCCGTCGTAGGTGATTTGGGCGCCGCCGTCGTCGGCGATAATCATACGCAGCGGGTCTTCGGGCGCGATCCAGAGGTCGTGGTGGTCGCCGTGCGGCGCCGATTTTCCGGTAAAGGTTTTGCCGCCGTCTTTGGAGGTGTGGTACGCGACATTGGTCACATACACTTTGTCGGCGTCTTTGGTATCGGCGTAAATGCGGGTGTAGTACCAGGCGCGCTGGCGCAGGTTGCGGTCGTCGTTCAGTTTGGCCCATTTTTTACCGCCGTCGTCGGAGCGGAACACACCGCCGTTTTCGGCTTCGATGATGGCCCAGATGCGTTGCGGATTAGCGGGCGACACCGTCACGCCGATGATGCCGAGCGTGTCTTTTTGCGGCAGGCCTTCGTTGCGGGAAATGTCCGTCCAGGTTTCGCCGCCGTCGGTGCTTTTCCAGAGGCCGGAGCCGGCGCCGCCGCTGCTCAGGCTGTACGGGGTGCGGCGGATGCGCCAGGTGCTGGCAAAGAGGATGCGCGGGTTGGTGGGGTCGAAGCACAGGTCAATGGCGCCGGCGTCTTCGTTGGCGAAGAGGATGCGCGACCAGGTTTTGCCGCCGTCGTCGGAGCGATAGACCCCGCGTTCGGGCGAGGGTTTGAACAGGTCGCCGAGCACAGCGGCATATACGCGGTCGGGGTTGGTGGGGTGTACGCGCAGCCGGGGAATGTGGCGGCTGTTGGGCAGGCCCATAAACGCCCAGGTTTGGCCGGCATCGGTGCTTTTCCACACGCCGGAGCCGGAACTGACATTGCCGCGCACGGTTTTTTCGCCGCCGCCGGCGTACAGCACATTGTGGTCGGAAGGCGCCACCTCGATGGCCCCGATGGAGCCGCCGAAGAACCCGTCGGACAGGCATTCCCAGGTGCGCCCGCCGTCGGCCGTGCGCCACACGCCGCCGCCGGTGCTGCCGAAGTAGAACAGGTTGGGCTTGCCCGGCACGCCGATAGCCGCCGCCGAGCGCCCGCCCCGGAACGGTCCGATACAGCGCCATTCGAGGGCGTTGTACGCGGTTTCGGGTATTCCGCTTTCGGCGCGGGCGCCGGTACGGGTTTGTTTTTGGGAAAAACGGGCGTGGCGAGCAGGAAAGTGAGAGCGAGCAGGAGGTAGCGCATGGGTGGGAATGGGTTGCTGGAAAAAGGGCGCGGCAATGTTACGGAAGGTTTTGGGCAATGGATAATCACTTATCCCAATTTGATCTGGCTGCCCTACTTTTGCCACCACGACACAAACGACATGGCCCAAAAGGAAGCAAAAGCCCGAATCAAAATTGACCAGCTGCTCCACGAAGCAGGCTGGCGGTTTTTTGATGAAATCGGATTGCCGGCCAATATTCAACTGGAAGCCGGCGTGCGGATCACCCCGGCACAACTTGACACTCTGGGTGATAACTTTGAAAAATCAAAAACCGGCAGGCTCGATTACCTTCTGCTCGACGCAAAAGGTTTCCCATACCTCGTGCTGGAAGCCAAAGCCGCCCACATCCATCCGCTCTCGGCCAAAGAACAGGCCCGCCGATATGCCGACAGCCAAAATTGCCGCTTCGTCATCCTCTCCAACGGCGATGTCCATTACTTCTGGGATTTGAAAACAGGCGACCCTCAGCCCATTCATGTGTTTCCCGGCCCGGAAGAAGCCGTCAAGTTCGCCGCGTTCAATCCACAGCCGGAACGCCTCGCCGCTGAACTGGTCGGCGCCGACTTTGTCGCCCGAACACAAATGCCCCACTTCGACCGCGACCCGCGCTGGACGGACGAATCCCAACGCCGCGATTTTTTGAAAGAAAACGGCCTGCGCTTGCTGCGCGACTACCAACTCCAGGCGATACGCACCATTCAGGAGGCCGTAAAAAAAGGCAAAACCCGATTCCTGTTTGAAATGGCCACCGGAACCGGCAAAACGCTGACCGCCGCCGCCGCCGCCAAACTTTTCCTGAAAACCGACAACGCCCGTCGGGTACTCTTCCTCGTAGACCGCATCGAACTTGAAAACCAGGCCGAAAAAGACCTGTCCAAATACCTCAAAAACGATTACGATATCTGCATTTTCAAACAACAGATGGACGGCTGGCGCAAGTGCAATATCGTGATTTCCACCGTGCAAACCCTGCTCGCCGGCAACCGCTTCAAACGCATTTTTCAACCCACCGATTTCGATCTCGTCATCTCCGACGAGGCGCACCGCAGCATCGGCGGCAACAGCCGCGACGTGTTCGAGTATTTCATCGGCTACAAACTCGGCCTCACCGCCACACCACGCGACTACCTCAAAAAAACGGACAAGTCCGCCCTCCATACCGGCGACCCCCGCGAACTCGAACGCCGCCTGTTGCTTGATACCTACACCACCTTCGGCTGCGACGACGGCATCCCCACCTTCCGTTTTTCGCTGCTCGACGGCGTGAAAGCCGGTGTGCTCATCAATCCCAAAGTACTGGACGCCCGCACCGACGTGACCACCCAACTCCTGAGCGACCAGGGGCTTCCTCGTGACTATTTCGGACGACGAAGGCAACCAGTCTGAAGAAAACTACCGGCTCCGCAATTTTGAAAAAACCTTCCTTCTTCGGAGCGCAACAACCACCTGTTTTGCAAAAACGTTCCTCGACCACGCCCAGCGCGACCCCGTGACCGGCGAAATCGGCAAAACCATCATCTTCGCCGTCAGCCAAAAACACGCTGCCAAACTTGCCCACGAACTCAATAAAATGGCTACCGCGCTTTTCCCCGGAAAATACGACTCGGACTTCGCTATGCAGGTCACCTCGCAAGTGCCCGATGCGCAGGACATGACCACGGATTTTGCCAACAACGCCCTGCGCGGGCACAGCCGGTTCAATCCGCTGTACCCGAGTTCCAAAACCCGCGTGTGCGTCACCGTGGGCATGATGACCACCGGCTACGATTGCCCCGATATTCTGAACCTCTGCCTCATGCGGCCAATTTTTTCGCCTACCGATTTCTGACAGATGCAAGGGTCGCGGCACACGCCTCTGCGATTTTTCGGAAATCATCAAAGACCGGAAAGTCCGCGCTGAAGTCGGAGCAAGGCCCAAACAGCATTTCAACCTCTTCGACTTCTTCGCCAACTGCGAATACTTCGAGGAAAAATTCGACTACGACCAGAAACTGAACCTACCGGCCCGGAACGCGGAAAAAATGATTTCGACACGGAAGATACCGGCGGCAAAACCGGTACGCCTACCTAGAAACCTACATTCCCGACCAAATCCGCACCGTGCAGAAACCCAAATCGGCTTCGAGGCATGAAGATTGACCGCATGCTCTACGGCCAATTTGAAGAAACCGCCCGCGCCGACGACTACCTGACAACACTTGCGAAAAACTTCGACTGGCCCGCCGCCGAGCAGTACGTGCTAGAGCACCTGTTTGAAAAACCCAACGATTTCATCAACCTCGAAAAACTGCGCCGCGCCCTCGGTACCGACCGCCGGGTGTCGCTCGCCGAAATCCTGCAACTCATCTTCGGCTTCATTCCCTACATCAAAAACCGCCGCGAACTGCTCTCCGACGAATTCAGCCGCTTCGATTCGCGCTACAAACCCGCAGAAACGAGTTCGACCTCGTGCGCCAGTACTTGAAGCCTACCTGCTTGACCCCGAATTTCGCGCCATCGTGGATGCCCGCCAGTTTGCCCGCTTGGCCACCCACCCGGCCGGACAGGCGTTCAAGGCTGTGCCCGAAAAATGGCGCCACGTGGTGCCGCAGTATGTGAAGGATTATGTGCCGATAAACCAGTTTATGTCTTGAAAGTATGGAAGAGGCCCTTCGGATTTTCGACTATCTGCCAATTGCATTTAAAGATGCCAATGAACAAGAGTACATTGTTCATCTAAGGGAAACATTTGAAGTAAACTACAGGGAAGAGAAGCATCAGTTCGCTTTTCTGGCTTATCACATGCTTTTCATGAGTTTTATTTATTACGAAATTTGGCAAATTCGTGAAGTGAGACGAAATGATTTTGATATGGCAATGATCGGTTTTGACCCAGAAGAAAAGGAAATTAATAAAGACAACAGACCTTTTGCACTCTGGCGCATAAATGAGTCTAAGGTATTGAGACTATTAAAACTGCTTGGCTGCCCTGATGACCAAGTTGGCAACTTTAAAGCAATTGTCAAATTAAGAAATGAAACTGCTCATGTAAATGGTAGCCGCCAGTTTTCTGAAAGGCATTTTCTAGATTCAAAAATTGATGAAATACTTCGGCATACACAAAATTCAATCGTTCACCGAGCAAGTCATTCTCCAGAGTTTTTAAAAACTTTCTTCTAGATAGTTTTAATCCTGAAGAACGTGGCTACATCGGTGACGAAGATGAAATTCGGGAAAATCTCGTCCATCGCCATTATTTATCAATGGAGGATGTTCGACATTTGATGAAGTTTGACATCAACGAATTCGCCGTCCATCCCGAATTTGTACAAATTCAGCAACTGTTCCACGCTTTCGTGCGCCTCTATAAAGAAGATTAACCCATGCTCGATACCGAAACAAAACGCCGCATTGACACCGCCCGCGACATCCTTGTCGGAAAAGTCCCCGACCCAAAATCGCAGGTCGAACAAATCACCCTCGCGCTCATCTACAAATTCATGGACGACATGGATGTACAGTCCGTGGAATGGGGCGGCGTGCGTTCGTTTTTTACGGGCGACTACGAGCGCTACGCCTGGTCGCGCCTCTTCGATCCCTCCCTCGGCGGCTTCGATATGCTCAACCTGTACAGCGAGGGCCTCACCCGCATGGGCGAAAACCCCAACCTGCCCCTCCTGTTTCGCAGCATTTTCAAAAACGCCTTCCTGCCCTTCCGCGACGCCGAAACGCTGCGCCTGTTCCTCAAAACCATCCACGAATTCACCTACGACCACAGCGAACGCCTCGGCGATGCCTACGAATACCTGCTCTCGGTGCTCGGCTCGCAAGGCGACGCAGGACAGTTCCGCACGCCCCGGCATATCATTGACTTCATCGTGCAGGTCATCAACCCGCAAAAAGACGAGACCATCCTCGACCCCGCCTGCGGCACGGCAGGTTTTCTGGTCTCGGCATACAAGCATATCCTCAGCCAAAACACAAGCCTCACCCCCGGCCCCTCTCCAGAGGCGAGGGGAGACGGTGATCTGCTGAACACCGACGAACGCAACCGCCTCGTGCAAAACTTCACAGGCTACGACATAGACCCCGGCATGATCCGAAATGCCCAGGTGAACCTGTACCTGCACCAGTTCCCCGACCCCAGGATATTCGAGTACGATACCCTCTCGGACGAAGATCGCTGGAACGACACCTTCGACATCATCCTCGCCAACCCGCCCTTCATGACCCCGAAGGGTTTCAAGGCCACCAACAAACGCTACCGCATACAGGCCAACCGCTCCGAGGTGCTGTTTGTGGACTACATCGCCGAACACATCCACCCGCTGACGGGCCGCGCCGCCATCATCGTACCCGAAGGCATCATTTTCCAGTCGTCGGGCGTGTACCAGGCCCTGCGGCGTATGCTCGTGCAGGAAGGCTACTTGTGGGCTGTAGTGTCGCTGCCGGCGGGCGTGTTTCAGCCGTACAGCGGCGTGAAAACCAGCATCCTGTTCCTCGACCGCCGCGTAGCCGCCAAGACCGACCGGGTGCATTTCGTGAAAATCCAGTCCGACGGCTACGACCTCGGCGCTCAGCGCCGGGCCAATACCAAAAGTGACCTGCCCGCCGCACTGGAGCACCTGACCCGCACGCGGGAGGAGATTCTTACCGACAAACCCTTGCCGGATACCACCGGGACCAACAGCCTCTCTGTGGAAAAAGCCGCTTTCGGGGAAGATTTCAACCTCTCGATGGACCGGTACCGGGGAAGCGAGGCCGGGACAGCGAAGTGGGAGATGGTGCGGCTGGGGGATGAGGATTTATTTAAAATTGAAAGTGGTGGAACTCCAAATTCTCAAGTTGCTGAATATTGGAACGGAAGCATAAAATGGGCGACACTTGTTGACCTGCCGTCCGAAAACTTCATAACCGAAAGCTTTGACACTGAAGGAACCATTACTGAGCAAGGGTTGAAAACCTCATCGGCTAAAATCATTCCAGCAAACTCTGTGATTGTTTCTTCGCGGGCTACCATTGGGCGAATTGGAATTAACAGGATTGAAATAGCAACGAACCAAGGCTTTAAAAATATCATTATCAAGGACCTTCGGAAAGTTGTCCCTGAATTTGTTGCGCTAATGATGACTATGCTGGTTGACCAAATGAATTCTCTGGCTTCCGGCGGCACCTTCAAGGAAATTTCAAAATCGAGTTTTTCAACACTCGAAATCCCCCTTCCCCCGCTTTCCGTACAGCGGGCGCTGGTGGGACAAATCGAAGAAAAGCAAAAAGCGATAGCAGAGTTTAAAAAGCAAATTGCGGAGAAAGAGCAGGAAATCAAAGATGTAATCGCCTCTCTATGGGAAAAGGAGGAGGCGCAATAGTCCCGTAGGGACGGAAATTTGGTAGAAAAACGGTCGGACAACGATGCAAGCCCCGTAGGGGCGGAATTGTATGTTCGTGGGAATGTCGCCCTTATGGGGCTTTGTTCGCTCTTGGGATTCATTTTCTACCAGAATGTCGTCCCTACGGGACTTTTGTCTCGTCCCGCCCCTTTCCGTCCAGGAAAAGATCGTCGCCGACATCGAGCGGGAGCGGGCGCTGGTATCGGCGGCACGGGAGTTGGTGTCGGTGATGGAGGCGAAGATCAAAAACCTGGTTGGCGGGTTGTGGGAGCGGGCGGGGTAATAGATCAGCCCTCTTCGCAATCAGCAAAAACTTCCACTCTGATTTTAAACGCTGCGGCCACCTTGAAATGAATCAATTCTTCGTGGCTCAAACGGCCTGCGATTACAGCCGGGTGCGTTTCGACCGCGTCGGCAAATTGAAGTATGGCAGCCTCGGAAAAATCGCCCTGTTCCACAAAGCGCCTGAAATCGCGAGCAGGGATGAGGTAGTTGGCGGCAAACTCGTTGGCTTCGCGTTCTTTCGTTTCGTCCAAATGGATTTCGGAGATGCCTTCGATGAAAAAGTCTTTTTTCCCGTGTTTCAGGATATGCCCGGCTTCGTGGAAAAACGTGAACCAAAAGTGGTCGTTCGATTTGTAGCGTCCGGATAGTTGAATGAGCGGGGTTTGGCCATTGTTGATCCACCGGGCTACGCCGCTCACGTTGGTCTTGGGCAGGCATTGCGTGAATACTACGGCCACACCGGCCTCGGAGCACAGGGATTGGAGTTGCTCCTGGAAGTCGGCGGGATGCTGGTGCGCCAGGCTGCGGATGGTGGCTAAGTTTTCCTGAAACTTTTTCGTGCGTATGGTTTGACCCGCAGGGCTTTCGCTTGCAACTCCCCTTTTCTCAACCATACCGACAACGCACCATGCTGGGTGACATGCGCCAGCGAGATGCGATAGTACGAGGTGTTCAACTTTTCACCAATATATACCGAGGTCCACTCGTCGGGTGTAGCCACGCCGAAAAAGGAAAGTAGCGCTTCCACCGTCTTGGTTTTGGACGCATGGCTCGGTATCCAGCCTAATTTTTCAAGCACCTTGACCGGGAATTGAACGAGCCAGGTATTTGCCCAGGAGTCAAGTTTTGCTTCGTGTTCAATAGCGGTCAGTGCCTGCATGTACTGCCGTTCGCGTTCCAGCCAAAAGGCTGCCGGGATATGGAGCACGCGTTCCAACTGTACGGCAGTGGCCGGAGTGAGTGCCTCCTTCCCTTTGATAATTTCATTGACGGTTTTTACCGGACGGCCCATTCGCTCGGCCAGTTCGTTCTGGTTCATGCCGAGCGTGTCAATCGTTTCCTGAATGGTGTCGCCGGGTGGAGAAAGGAGTTCTCGTGCCAATTCCAGATTTATGCTGCGCTTATTCATGGGTACTTTCTTTGCGGGAGGTGGGATTAGGTTAGTGATAATCAACAATGTCAAGGATTACAATTTCTGTCACAGCCGACCAGTCCAATCCGCCGTCCTCTTTTTCGGGTGGTGGGTCTTCGGCGGGGGCTAAGATCAGACGATAGTTGGCCGACACATCAACGGCTAACAAACCGGCATTTTGCCCAGTCAATTCGTGGCAATTGGCAGCCGGTAGCGAGCGGATAACTTCCAGGTTTCTGCCGCTGCAAATTCCTGCAGGCGTTGATGAATCCGTTTTGCCACGGTCTTGCCGAATGCTTTTACGGTTTCAGTGGGATCAGAAAGCCGTTTGAAAAGTTTTCTGTTGGGTATAACAAAATTCAATTTATAAAATTTTGTTTACGAAAAAGGTTAATTATTTTACAAAGGTAACGTGCTCGATTTATAAACTCCAACTTTATTTTCGCAATCTGTTTGATTAAAGATGGAAGCACCATGCGACAACAGTCCGTTTTCGTCGGAGCTATATACGCCGCGTTCCGGGCGCGGCGATTACGGAAGGTTTTGGGCTTCTGCTGCCGGGTATGTCCCGACATTCTTGTCACTTTTGCAAGAAAAAAAAACCATGCCTACGATCACATCGCTCAGCCAGTTGGACCCGCAGGGCACATACACCTACGCGGACTACCTCACCTGGAAAATTCAGGAGCGCGTGGAACTGCTGCGCGGTAAAATCCGCCAGATAGCCGCGCCCAACCGGGTGCACCAGGGAATCAGCGGAAATCTCCAACGCTACTTCGCAAATGCCCTTTGGAAAAGTCCGTGCAAGGTGTATTCCGCCCCCTTTGACGTACGCCTCACCCGCTTCAATAAACTAAAAAACAAGGAAGTAACTACCGTCGTCCAACCCGACCTATGCGTCATCTGCGACCCGGCAAAATTGGACGCACGCGGCTGCATCGGCGCGCCCGACCTCGTCATCGAAATCCTCTCGCCCGGCAACAGCCAAACGGAAATGAAAGACAAGTTCGACCTGTACGAAGAAGCCGGCGTGCTCGAATACTGGCTCGTGTACCCCGGTGAGCGCAGCGTGCAAATTTTTCAATTGAACGAAAACGGCCGCTACATCGGCCTGCGACCCTACATCTCGGGCGACACCGTGACCACCCCCGTTGTACCCGGTATGGAGGTGCCCCTCGCCGACGTGTTTGATGTTTAACGCGAAGCCCGCGTAGTACGCACCAGGACAATTCACCAGAATTCCCGCCGGGCCGGAAAACCAAACCCGCCCGTTCGGCGTACATTACCCGTGTTTCTAAAAAACAAACACGTGCACTGTATGCCACACCAGATATTTTCGCTGTTCAAACCTGCCTTGCTGGGCGCCCTGCTCCTTGTAGCCTGCTCCAATAGCCCCGAACCCGGCCGGACGCCGCCGCCAATTCCCCCACCTGCCCCCGAACCCGTGGCCCAACAACCGGCAGCCCAACCGGTGCCACCGGCCGAAACGCCCAAATCCGACGCTCCTGCCCCTCAGCCCACTCCCGTCAGAAACGCCACCCCCGCACCTGCCTCAACCTCCGAAACCTCCGCCCCCCCCTCAATCCTCGCAACCCCCTCCACCCCTCACGACGCCTGGGACAATCTTTTAAAAAAGCACGTCAGCGCTGCCGGCAAGGTGTACTACAAAGGTTTCAAAGCCGATAAGGCCGAACTGGACGCCTGCTTGCAAGCCTTTTCCGACAACCCGCCGGCAGACTCCTGGAGCCGCGCCGAAAAAATGGCTTACTGGATCAATGTTTACAACGCGTTCACCATTGAACTGATCGTGCACAACTACCCCGTAGTCAGCATCACAAACCTCGACGGCGGCAAACCCTGGGACGTAAAACGCATCACGCTTGGCGGGAAAAAGTACAGCCTGAACCAGATCGAAAACGAGATACTGCGGCCACAGTTTCAGGACGCACGCATCCACTTCGCCGTGAACTGCGCCGCCCGCTCCTGTCCGCCTCTGCTGAACCGGGCCTATACCCCCGAAAATCTGACGCGCACGCTGGAACAGCGCACGCGTCAGTTTATCAACGATCCGAAATACAATACGCTTTCGGCCGAAAAGGCGGAGGTAAGCAAGATTTTTGAGTGGTATGCGACCGATTTCGGCGACCTGCGTGCGTACCTAAATCGGTATAGCACGGTACCTCTGCGTGCAGACGCGGCTATTGGTTTTGGGGAGTACGATTGGGGGTTGAACGAGTGATTACTTCTTCAATTCCCGCTCAAAAATCGTCTCCAACTGCGAAGCAGCCAGGTTTTTGGCAATGATCGTGCGGTCTTTGTTCAGGATGTAGAGTTCGGGCGTGATGTCCACAAAGTACTTGGCGTAAATCGCCCGGTTGGTCGGATCGTACACATTGGTGAAGGTGAAGCCGCTGCTTTTCACAAAACTGCGCCACTCTTCTTCCTTGGTATTTACGGCTATGCCGTAAAAATCCACGCCGCGGGTTTTCCATTTTTCGTACAGGCGCTGGATTTCGGGCGCTTGCTCCCGGCAGTGCTCGCAATCGGGGCTGAACATGAATACCACGATCACGGGGGCCGTCATTTCGTAAATGCTTTTGGGCTGGCCATTGATGTCGTTCGCGCGCACATCGGGGCCTTTGCGCCCGAGCAGACTGGCCTTCATTTCATCTATTTTTTTGCGCAGTTTATTCACGTTCTCCGGGGTATCCCAGAATGCGTTCTCGGGCGTGACGAATTTATCAATCAGATAAACCATGACGGCCTCACCGTCCATAACCTTCGTTTTGCCGTTTTCGTAGTTCAGGCCGATCCAGTTGACCATGAACTTGAAGTATTCCTTGTACGGCATCACGCGCTGGATGAGCGGGTCGGCTACCTTGATGATGGAGTCGGGTTGCTGGGGTGTGAGTTCGACGATGTAGCGTTTCAGTTTATTAAAAATCACCGGCGTGTTGAGCATCCGGTCGTCGGTGAAATCCACGCCATCCCAGAAGTGTTCGCGGTAGTAGGAGAGGTTCCGAAGGGTGTCGAGGTCGCCGTTGGGCTTGCGGAACTCGGGCCAGTCGGGGTTTTGGCCCGCTGTTTTGAATTTGGTAAAAAAAGTATTCGGGTGCTCGCGGTAGATCGTATCGAGGTGTGCCTTGCGTACGGCGAGCAAAGCGTTTTGTCGGTTTTTGGCTTCCAGATACTCCGGTGCGGAGGCCGAATTGTTGCGGATGATCTGGCTGAGTTGGTTCAATTCCGGGTCTTGTGCACTCTGAAAACGGGAGTTGCGGTACAACAAGGCGGTGTTGACCGAACCTTTGACCTCCATAGTGCCCGGGATGTCGGCGACTTTGGCCCGCAGGGTCATAAACTGATCCTCTTTGTCCACCAGAATGGAGAAATTTTTCTGTCCGGGTAGCAGGAAGTAGTAAAATCCGGACGGAAGCGAGCGTTCGCGGCGCAGTACAAAATGGCCGCCGGCATCCGCCACGGTGGTATCCGCGATGTAGTTTTGGTCGCCGTAAGTGCCCACGAGGCGCACCGTACCCGCCTGCATTCCCTCGATATGCACCTCGATGCGGGTGCTGTCTACCGGGGCCTGCTCTTCGCGGAGAGCGGGCGTTGCGCAGTCGGCAGTTTTGGAAAAAACGGAAACAAAAACGAATGTCAGGGAAAGTAGTAACTGGATGTGACGCATAGTGTACAAGTATTTGATTGGCTTCTGAATGTTGATGACAGGGGCGGCAAAAATAGCGCCGCAAGTCGGGGGGCGGAAAGGAATTTAGGAATTATTGACATTACCGAACCGCACCTTACCTTTGGCCCCGCCCGAAAACGGGCACTACCTTTCTCAAACAAAAACAAACCTGTTTTGATGAAAAACATACTTATCGCCTTGGTCGCGTGCACCGTTCTGTCGCTCGTTGGCGCCTGCAAAAAGGAAGACCAGGCCAAGATTGACCGCGAATCTATCCAACAATACCTGACCGACAACAGCCTCTCGGCTACCGAACACGAATCCGGCATTTTTCACATCATCGAAACGCCCGGCACAGGCGGTAGCCCCACACTGAATTCCACCGTGACCGTCAAGTACAAAGGATACTATCTCGACGGCGTAGTATTTGACGAAACAACCGGCAGCAACACCGCCACATTTCCCCTCCGAAACCTGATCCAGGGCTGGCAAATCGCTATCCCGCTCCTGCAAAAAGGCGGCAAAGGCACGTTTTTGATTCCCTCTGCGCTGGGCTACGGCAGTTTTCCACCTCCGGGTATACGCACCAACGCCGTGCTGGCATTTGAAATCGAGTTGGTGGATTTTAGTGGTTGAGGAAACTACTGGATATTTTCAAATTCACCGCAGAGACGCGGAGTTGTTATTTTTTTGAAAGGCAACCTTTTTAGAAACCCTCCGCGTCTCTGCGCCTCTGCGGTGAATTTGAAAATGAGAGTGTCCGCGAGGGCGGTGCGATTCCAATTACTTTGTGCAAACCATTTTCAGCAAACAACTACTTTTGGCCCGGCATAAAACATTCGTAAACCATAAAATTATAATTCAACATGGGGTTTCCTGACAATTGCAAATACACCGAAGACCACGAGTGGGTCCGCGTCGAAAACGGCAACGTTGCCTACGTCGGCATCACCGATTTTGCCCAAAGCGAATTGGGTGAACTGGTTTATATCGAAGTAGATACCGTGGGCAGCGACGTGGCCGAGCACGCTGTATTCGGCACCGTGGAAGCGGTAAAAACCACCTCCGACCTGTTCATGCCCGTGGCCGGCAAAGTGCTGGAGTTCAACCCGGACCTCGACGATTCCAAAGGCGGCAACCCGGCCCTCATCAACGAAGATCCGTACGGCAAAGGCTGGATCGTGAAAATCGAACTCGCCAACCCGGCTGACCTGGCCGGACTGATGGACGCCGCCGCGTATCAGGCGCACGTCGCTTAAGGGTGCTTTACTGCAGAGACGCATAGAGTAGTTTTACCGCAGAGACGCAGAGGCGTAGAGTAGTTTTTTTTGGATATCAAAAAATTGAAGATAAACCAAGGCCACTCTACGTCTCTGCGGTAAAACCACTCTACGCCTCCGCGTCTCTGCGGCAAAAAAACTACTCTACGCCTCCGCGTCTCCGCGTCTCTGCGGTAAAAAAACTCTACGCCTCCGCGTCTCTGCGGTAAAAACTACTCTACGCCTCCGCGTCTCTGCGGCAAAAAAACTCTACGCCTCCGCGTCTCTGCGGTAAAAAAGCTCTACGCCTCAGCAGTAAAAAACCACGCTACCCCTCCAAATCCATCTCCCGCAACTTCGGCGCCCCCCACCAGGCCACGCCCACCACAGCGATGGTCAGCACCCCGCCCAGCACCACCGCGGGCACGGTGCCAAATAATTTGGCCGTCAGGCCACTCTCGAAAGCGCCGATTTCATTGGACGACGTGATGAACATCGAATTCACCGACGACACCCGTCCCTTCAGGTGATCGGGTGTGCAGCGCAGAATCAGCGATGCCCGCACAAACACGCTCACTTCGTCGAACACGCCGCACAAAAACAAAAACGCGAACGACAGCCAGAACATCTTGGACAGTCCGAACCCGATGATGCACAGCCCGAACCCGGCTACGCAAGCCAGCATGATCCGGCCGGCATGGCGTCGCATCGGCCGGTGTGCCAGGTAAAATGCCATCAAGATAGCGCCCAGCGACATGGCTGCCCGCAAGACTCCCAGTCCCTCGGGGCCAACGTGTAAAATGTCTTTGGCATATACCGGCAGCAACGCCACCGCCCCGCCGAACAGTACCGCGAACAAGTCCAGCGCTACTGCCCCGAGAATGACCTGATCGTGAAAAACAAAACGCAGGCCTTCCCGGATGCGCACGAGCGCCGGCTCCATAAATGCCACCGGCGGCACGGGTCTCGGCGCGATTTGAAGCAAAATCAGCAGGGCCACAACCAGGAGCGCGGTCATGGTACCGAATGCCCAGCCCACACCGGCAAAACCGTACAGCAAGCCGCCCAGCCCCAACCCCGAAATACTGGCTACCTGCCAGGTACTGCTGTTCCAGGAGATGGCATTGGGCAGCGCCCGGGTATTCACGAGTTGTGGCAGGAAAGCGAAGTTGGTCGGACTGAAAAACCCGCGCGCGATGCCGGTGATAAAAATGACGACATAAATGCCGACGAGCACAGTGTCTTTGGGCAACAGCGCGACTTGTCCGGCGAGCACCGTCAGCGCCGTGGCGCACAAAACCAGCAACGACAAACACCCGACGAGGATGTTCCGCCGGTTGTACTTGTCGGCAATGTGGCCCGCCCAGAGGCTGATCCCAATGGCCGGCAGCGCTTCCGTCAGGCCGACAAAACCCAGCAGGAGCGGGTCGCCCGTCAGGTCGTACACATAGTAGCCAACGGATACGGACATGATCTGTACCGCGAGTGTCGTGCACAGGCGCATGGACAAATAGCGCCGGTAGTCTGGCACGCGGAGGGCGGAATAGGCGTCAAAATCAGCGGGAGGCAGTTGCTTGTCGGGCATGCCGCAAAGGTGCGGCCTTTTTTTTCGCGGTGGTGCAGGTTTTGAATCACTTGATTACAGCCGGCATGCGATGGATAAAGTGGAGTTTTTTCGCACCTTTGCCCCCCCCACTCAAAACTCAAAACTCAACACTCAAAACTAAAAAAATGGCTTTGCTCAACGGAAAAGTTGCCCTCATCACCGGTGGCTCGCGCGGTATCGGCGAGGCGCTGGTGCGTAAATTTGTGGAACAAGGCGCCCAGGTCGCTTTCACTTACGTCTCCGCCGGCTCGGCAGAACGCGCCGAAAAACTCGCTGCCGAACTCGGCGCCAACGCCCGCGCCTACCAAAGCGACGCCGGCGACTATGCCCAGGCCGAGGCGCTGGTGGGACAAGTGGTCAAGGATTTCGGCAAACTCGACATCCTCATCAACAACGCCGGTATCACCCGCGATACGCTTATGCTGCGCATGACCGAGCAACAGTGGGACGAGGTCATCCAAACCAACCTAAAATCGGTGTTCAACCTGACCAAACACTGCCTGAAACCCATGATCCGCACGGGCGGCAGCATCATCAACATGAGCTCCGTCGTCGGCGTTTTCGGTCAGGCCGGCCAGGCCAACTATGCCGCCTCCAAGGCCGGCATCATCGGTTTTTCCAAATCCATTGCCAAAGAATACGGCTCGCGCGGTATCCGCTGCAACGCGGTTGCGCCGGGTTTCATCGAAACGGAAATGACGGCCGGTTTAGATGAAAAAATCAAAGAGGGTTACCTCAGCGCCATCCCCATGAAACGCCTCGGCTCCGGCGAAGATGTGGCCAATGCCTGTGTTTACCTCGCTTCCGACATGGGCGCGTACGTCTCCGGGCAGGTGCTCTCGGTGTGCGGCGCGTTGAACACCTAAGCCGAATATGATCATCGTACAAGACAAACTCGTCAGTGACGAACTCGTGGAGGAGCACTTCATTTGCAACCTCTCCGCCTGCAAGGGCGCCTGCTGCTGGGAAGGCGATTCCGGGGCGCCGCTGGAGGAAGCGGAACTGCCCATCCTCGACAGCATTTTTGAACAAATAAAACCCTTTCTCAGCCCTGCCGGCATACAAGCCATCGAGGAACAGGGCAAATACCGGTGGTTTGAAAATGCCGATGAGTACGGCACCACGCTGGTGGACAACGGCCCCTGCGCCTACATGACCCTCAGCGCCAACGGCACCGCGCAATGCGGCATCGAAGCGGCCTACCGCGCCGGGGTCATTGATTTTCAAAAACCCATCTCCTGCCACCTCTATCCCATCCGCGTGGAAAAAAACGAGGAACTCGGCTTCGAGGCGCTCAACTACCACGAGTGGGACATCTGTTCTGCCGCTTGCGAACTGGGTCGGAAAGAACAAATGCCTGTTTATCGCTTTCTGGAAGCTGCTATTGTGCGCAAGTACGGGCAGGAGTTTTACGATGAGCTGGACGGGGCAGCGGAGTTTTTGAAGGGGTGAGGTTGATCATTCCGGAGGAATCTGTCCGCACTACAGCGGGGAGGTCTTGAAAACCGGTATGCCACCTGTATCTTCTCGTTTTACCTTTACTCGAAAATCACCGAACCGGATGCCCGCGAGAGAAAACTCGATGTGGCCGGCCTGCGCGCCGAACTACAGGCGCGCGGCCTCGTCAAACTCGACGGCTACAAC
This sequence comes from Lewinellaceae bacterium, assembly GCA_016719605.1. Classification (GTDB taxonomy): domain Bacteria; phylum Bacteroidota; class Bacteroidia; order Chitinophagales; family Saprospiraceae; genus M3007. The sequence continues at coordinate 160,386 of JADJYW010000001.1, forward strand.
CTGACCGTGCGCAAATCGGGCAAAAGTCAGCCCCTGCCGCCAAACCACCCAAATATGCAGCAATCGAAACGCGATCTGGTTACTTTGGAGGAAAAAAGACAGGCAGCAGGGTAAGCAACTAAAATAAAAACATTCCCAAAATGCGCTGCGAAGAAAACAATGCCATTATTTTTACCCCGATATTCCTGCACGCAATACAGAAATATCGGGGTAAATGAACAACTACATTCCGCGACTTGCCGAACAGCGTATCCTGAAATTGGAATCCTACTTCCCGGCGGTAGCCGTGGTCGGCCCGCGTCAGGTGGGCAAAACCTCGCTCGTGCAAGCCATTCGCTCCCAATTGTCGAGGCCCTCGGTTTATCTCGATTTGGAAAACCCCGATGATCGGGTCAAATTTCACAACCCTTCGCTGTTCCTCGACCCGTTGGCCGACCAGACGGTCATTCTGGATGAGGTGCAGAAATTGCCGGAACTGTTTCCGGTGCTCCGGGGTATTATTGACCGCAAGCGGCAGCCCGGCAGGTTTATTCTCTTGGGATCGGCGTCCCCGGATTTGATACGGGACAGCTCGGAGTCCCTTGCAGGCAGGATCGCGTATTGCGAACTACAGCCACTTTCTTTCGAGGAAATCCGGTATGGCCATGATTTTCGGGAGCATTGGTTTCGGGGCGGCTTTCCCGAATCGCTTCTGGCGCCGGACGAGGAATTATCAAGAGTGTGGCGCCAAAATTTCATCAGGACGTATTTGGAAAGGGATTTGCCCCTGCTCGGGCTTGCTGCCGACCCTGTGCTCATCGGCAAGTTGTGGCGAATGCTGGCCCACTTGTCCGGCAACCTGCTGAACATGGAAACCCTCGCGGGTTCTCTAGGCATCCATGGCACCACCGTGCGGCGCTACCTGGATTTTATGGAATCCGCCTACCTCATCCGCCGGTTGCCGCCGTTTTCTGCAAACCTGAAAAAGCGGCTGGTCAAGACACCGAAAGTCTATCTGCGCGACACCGGTATCCTGCATCAATTGCTCGGCATCGGTTCTTTTTTCGATCTGAGCGGGCACCCCGCACTCGGCGCTTCCTGGGAAACATACGTGGTAGAGCAAATAGCCGCCGTACTTCCCGACTGGGCAGAATTGTATTTTTATCGCACCCATGACGGTACTGAGGCCGATTTAGTCATCGCCCGCGCCGGGCAGCCGGAGATTCTCGTGGAGGTTAAATATTCGACCACACCAAAGGCTTCCAAAGGCTTTTATATCGCCGCTGCCGACCTCGGCACGAAGCGCCAATTTTTGATCTGCCCTGTCGAGCAAGGCTATCCGCTGTCGGAGACGATTCAGGTATTGGGTTACGGACAAATTGGTGATTTGTTTAAATAGGCTGCTGTGCCTTAAGTTTGAGCAGCATCCAACAAGCCGGACTACCAACGCCCACACCCAACGCCTTCCCCCCCCTCCCCGCTGTCTTTGTTCAAAAAGACACACATTATGCAAACAACACTTCGCTTCACGGCACTGCTTGCCCTCTTCCTCGTCGCACTTGGGTCTTGCAAAAAAAACGAACAAACCGAAATCGGCCCGGCTCTGGACGAGTTCAACGCCATTCCGACAAACCAGTACCACGCCAGTGACGTGTTGCAGGGCCAGCCCTTCGACATTTATGGCCACTGGCGGGTTGTGGGTACTTCCGGCGGTATTCACGGCGGCGGCTACGGAACCGATTTTGACTACCTGCTGATCAAGCCGAACGCCATGTTCGGTATCGTGCGCAACGGCGAACTCGTCACCACCGGAAAAATTGAAGTGGTGAACGATCCGCAGTTCGACATGCTGGTGCACTTCATTTCCGACAAACCCTACGAAGAAGTGAACATCCAACTGGTGTACGACTATGAGAAATTCATCGGCATGCAAGCGATACCCTGTCCCTGTACGCACCTTGCTGTGACCGGTACGACACATATTTGAAAAAACTTTGAGAGGTTCACTCGTTGCCTGTCGCCGCTATTTTCAAGAACTGGTAAATGGCTACCAAGACAACAACGAGGATGGAGTTGTTGGTTTTGGCGGTAAATTGGACATTCGGCCACCGTATCAAAGGGAATTTATCTACAAGGATAAACAACGGGACGCTGTAATTGACACCATTACAAAGGACTATCCCCTTAATGTAATGTATTGGGCAGTTCGTGAAGATGGAAACTTTGAAGTTATTGACGGGCAACAAAGAACTATTTCACTTTGTCAATATGTGGAAGGCATATTTGCGTTTAACAGTATGTATTTCCACAACCTTCAAGATGATAGACAAGACCAGATATTGAACTATAAACTAATGATTTATCTATGTAGTGGTACGGATACTGAAAAACTGGAATGGTTCAAGACAATCAACATAGCAGGAGAAAGGCTGACCGACCAAGAATTACTAAATGCAATTTACTCTGGTTCATGGGTTTCCGATGCAAAGAGGTATTTCAGTAAAAGAGATTGTGCGGCATTTCAAATAGGTAGTTACTATTTAAACGGTTCATCTATCCGGCAAGAATATTTAGAAACTGCTATTAACTGGATTTCCGAAGGTGATATTAAGGGCTACATGGCAAAACACCAACATGACCCCAAACGCAAGTGCTTTATGGAGATACTTTGAAGCAGTAATTACTTGGGTAACATCTACTTTCACCAACAAAAGGAAGTTTATGAAAGGAGTTGAATGGGGTGTACTGTATAATCGGTTTAAGGATACTCTTTATGACACAAAAGCAATTGAAGAAGAAACTGCTAAACTAATTGCAGATGATGATGTGGATAAAAAGAGCGGAATCTACCCATACATTTTAACCCGCGATGAAAGATATTTGGGCATAAGAGCCTTTTCTGACAACATGCGGCAAAAGGTTTACGAAAGGCAGAACGGAGTTTGCGTGATATGTAAGAAGAACTTTGATATATTAGAAATGGAAGCCGACCATATTACCCCTTGGCGTGAAGGAGGCAAGACAATAGAGTCAAATTGCCAAATGCTGTGCAAAGATGACAATAGAAGGAAGTCGGGGAAGTGAGAATTTACTGTACAATATGCGGATAGTCATATTCAGGTTTCAAATGTACGTTCGTTTTGGTGAAAATCATCGCGTGCCTCGCTCGCGCTATGTATTTAAAAACAATGATCGGTACACCCGTCTTGCCCGGAACTTCACTATTTATTAACCGAGCCTTCATCAAACGATAACCTGTTTTTCATTTTTACTTAACCCAGCCCGTGGACTTTCGCGGTTTCTTTTTTCACAAAAAGCACCGCATCCATGAAGGTACAACTACCCGATTTCGTCCGATTCATTGCCGCGCTACTCTTGCTCTCAGCGCAAATACAGGCACAAACCCTCGTCCACCACTGGAACTTCAACAACTCCACAGACCAAACAACTCTGCTGGCACCCACGCTGAGTTTGGTTGCCGGAACCAGCATCGCCCCTATCCCCGGCGGTATCAGCGCCATCCAGGCAACCAGTAACACCGGCCAGGGTTTCGACGTGACCAACCCGAACGCCCGCAACGGCGACGCAGCACTCACCCACCTGCGTTTCAACGACCCCATCGGCGGCGGACTGCTGTTTGCGTTGCCCACTACGGGCTTCCAGCAAGTGGTTGTAAAATATGCCACCCGCCGCTCCGGCTCCGGGGCCGGCACGCAGATTATTGACTACACGACCGACGGCAATACGTTCGTCAACTTCACCCAGATATTCCCCGTCAACGGCGACCCGACCCTGCAAACGCTCGACTTCTCCGGAATCCCGGCCGTAAACGACAACCCGAATTTCCAAATCCGCATCACCTTCGAAGCCGGTAGCGGCGGTACGGTGGGCAACAACCGTTTCGATAATTTTACCCTCGACGCCAACCCACTCGGCGCCGACAACATACCGCCTACCGTCAGTTTTAACCCCCTTGCCGGCGCTACGAGTGTGTCGGTGAACGTCAACCCGACTCTTACTTTCAGCGAAGACGTGCGCCTGGTATCCGATAGCCCAATTGCAAATTCCGACATTCCCACCCTTCTGGAACTGCGCCTCGGCGATGCTGCCGGCGCCCTCGTTCCTTTCAGCGGCACGATCAGCGGCCGCACCATCACCGTCATTCCCGACGCGTCATTGGCCGCCGGCCAAACCTACTACCTCGCCCTGAAAGCCAATGTAGTGGAGGACCTTTCCGACAATGCCGTGGCTTCCGTGCTGGCGACTTCGTTCACGACGATTGTCCCGCAAACGGCCTTCCAACCCGGCGACATCGTGCCGGTTGCTTACCGCATGAATGCCACCGGCAGCGAAGACGAGGTGGCGTTTCTCACGTTTGTTAATATCCTGCCCGGCACCCAAATCCGCATGACCGACGCCAAGTACACCGACAACGCCCAGCCGCAATGCCCGGGCGGGTTCGTCTGGACGTCGCCGAATCAGGTAGTACCTGCGGGTACCGTCTTCGTCGTGCAAAACGACGCGGGCACAGCCGGCATCGGCACCATCACCGGCGCTACGTTTGGCTTGAGTTCCGGTGGCGACCAGATGATCGTGTACACCGGGGCAGCCGATGCTCCGAGCCACGTCACCGCGCTGAGTTCCAACGCCTGGGTGACCGGCGCCCAAACCACTTGCAGCGGCAGTTTTTCCAAACTACCTGTCGGTCTTGCCGACGGCACTTCCTCCATCAACCTGAGCACTGCCCCGGGAAATGTAGCAGGAAACACCGTGAACGCGTACTACTCCGGCCAGCAAACGGGCACCACGGCGGAATTGCGCGCCGCCATTCTCGACCCCGCCAACTGGAACGGCACGGGCAGCGGTACGCCCCCGCAAACCTGGCCCGTGTGGAATTTCCCCGGACCGCCGCAGGTAACCAGCGCCACGGTGACTTCCAACACCACCATTGAACTGGTTTTTAACAACACCCTCGACGCGGTTTCTGCTGAAAACCCGGTCAACTACATCGGTATCGCCGACCTCTCCGGCGCGGTGCTGACTACAGCCAACACCGTGACGCTCACCTACGGCACCGCGTTTGCCTCCGGCCAAAACTACACCCTCACCGTGGACGGCGTGACGGATACCGATGGCCGCACTATGCTCAGTCCCTACCAGTTTGCCTTCAACTACACCACCCGTGTGTCCTTCGACGGCCGTTTTGTGTCGGTATCGGAAGACGGTGGTTCGGCCACGGTGCGCTTGAAACTGGAAAATCCGGCTGCCGGCGCTACGGTGGATTTGGTGTTCAAAACCGGCGTGTTCAGCACGGCTACCGGCAGCGACGTGATGACGCTGGCGCAAACGACCACGCTCGACCTGAGCAGCGGCACGTCCATTGAAATTCAAATCCCGATTGTGGATGATTCCGAACTGGAGCAGGACGAATACTTCGTGTTGGCGCTGGAAAATGCCAACGGTGTGACCGTGACCGGCAATCCGTTTTTCACGGTGTATATCCGCGACAACGACCGCAAAGCACCGGTTGCTACCAAAGCGGTGGAACTGGAATTTACTTCCCGCTACACGGTACCCAATCCGGGCAACGCCGCCGGCCTCGCCGAAATCGTGGCGTACCACCCCGCTTCGCGGCGTTTGTACACCATCAGCACCGGGCTGCAGGCTTATGATATTGTGGATTTTTCCAATCCCCTCGCACCGGTACAAATCCAACAGGTGAGCATTGCGCCGTATGGCGCCGGTATTACGAGTATAGCAGTGAAAAATAACGTGGTGGCCGTTTGTGTCACCGGTCAAGCCTCGGAGCAAGACAATGGTTCGGTGGTATTTTTCGACACCGACGGCGGGTTCCTGAGCCAGGTCACCGTCGGTGCTCTGCCCGATATGATTACGTTCACGCCCGACGGCCGCTATGTGCTTACGGCCGACGAGGGCCAGCCGAACGATGCGTACACCATTGACCCGGAAGGCAGCGTCTCGATGATAGACCTGGCCAACGGCGTGGAAAACCTGACCCAGGCCGATGTGACGGTGGTGCGGTTCACCCAGTTCAACAGCCAGGCTGCCGACCTGAAGGCCGCCGGCGTGCGGCTCTTGTTTGCGGCCAGCACGGTAGCGCAGGACTTCGAGCCGGAGTACATCAGCGTATCGCCCGACAGCAAAAAAGCGTGGGTGACCTTGCAGGAAAATAACGCCATTGCCGAGCTGGACCTCGAAAACAAGACGTTCACGGGCGTATGGCCGCTGGGCACGAAGGACTACAGCGCTTTCGGTAACGGCCTCGACTTGTCCGACCAGAGCGGCGTCATCCATATTGCCAACTACCCGCTGAAGGGTTTCTACATTCCGGATGCGGCAGCCAACTACACCGTGGGCGGCATCACATACCTCGTGACAGCCAACGAAGGCGACGAAAAAGAATACGCTCCGCTGAACGAGCGCACCACCGTCGGCGCAGTGACGCTCGACCCGGTGGCATTCCCGAATGCGCAGGTTTTGAAGGAAAACCACAACATGGGGCGGTTCCGTATCTCCAACCTGCAAGGCGACACCGACGGCGACGGCGACTACGACGAGCTGTACTGCGTGGGCGCGCGCTCGTTCTCGATCTGGAACACAGCCACCGGCCAATTGGTGTTCGACAGCGGCGACGATTTTGAAAAAATAACTGCCGAAGACCCGTACACCGCGCCTATTTTCAACGCCGACAACGAGGGCAACGGTTTCAAAGGCCGCAGCCGCGCCAAAGGCCCCGAGCCGGAAGGCGTCGCATTGGCTACTATTGCGGGCCGCCACTATGCGTTCGTGACTCTCGAGCGTATCGGCGGTGTGATGGTGTATGACATCACCGACCCGAGCAGTCCTGTTTTTGTGGATTATAAAAACTCCCGCGACAACACCATGTTCGCGGGCGACAACGGCGCCGAAGGCATCACCTACATTTCCGCCGCCGACAGCCCCGACGGCAACGCGTACGTCATCACGGCTAACGAACTCAGCGGCACACTTGCTATTTTCAAACTGAAAGCCGCTCCTACGGTGTCGTTCATAGACGATCTCGCAGCGTTTTCCGAAGGAGCCGGCGATGTGACGGTGCGTATTGCTGTACAAAAACCCGGCGATGCAGCCAGTTTCACGCTGAATGTGCTGGATGTTTCCACAGCAGTGGCAGGCGACGACTATGTGCTGGCCACAACCACTATCGCCATTCCGGCCAACTCGACCGATACGATTTCCGTTACCCTGAACCTGCCCGACAACGGCAACCTGACCGGCGGACGCTACATCGTTTTGGGTTTTGACCCCGCTTCCGAGGCACTGCCGGGCAGCATTTCCGAAATGGTTGTCCAGATCGCCGACAACGACATTCAGGCGCCGGCGCCGCAGTCCGATCCGTTCATCAGCCTCAGCCACCTGAAAAGTTTTCAACCCAATGCCGGCGGCGGTTCTGCCGAAATTTCGGCTTACGATCCGGGATCGAAGCGCTTGTTTGTGACCAATATTTCCAAAAACACCCTCGACGTGGTCGACCTTGCCGACCCCGTTTTTCCGGTACAACTGAGCAGTATTGACATGACGCCCTACGGTGGCGGTATCAATTCGGTGGCCACGAAAAACGGCGTGGTGGCTGTGGCGGTGCAAGGCAACTCGACCGCCCAAAACGGCCAGGTTGTTTTCCTCGGTACCAACGGCCAGGTTGTCAACGCCGTTGAAGTAGGCAACCTGCCGGATATGGTGATTTTCACCAACGACGGTAACCGCGTACTGACCGCCAACGAAGGCGAACCGAACAGCGACTACACCATTGACCCGCTCGGCTCGGTCAGCGTGATTGACATTTCCGGCGGCGTCTCCGCACTCACGCAGAGCAACGTCACGACCATCACGTTTGAAAGTTTCGATGCCAGATAGACGACCTCCGCGCTGCCGGTGTGCGCATCTTCGGCCCCAATGCCACGGTCGGTTCCGACCTGGAGCCGGAGTACATCTGCGTGAGCGCCGACGACAAAACCGCGCTCGTGACCTTGCAGGAAAACAACGCCGTGGCGGTCATCAATCTGGAAAACCTGACTGTTGCCGAAATTCGACCGCTGGGGTACAAAGACCACGCTTCCGTTTCCAACCTGCTCGATGCCTCCGACCGGGGCGGCAAACTCTTTTTTGCACCCTGGAAAATCAAAGGCGCATACATGCCCGATGCCATCGAGTGTTTCGAGGTAGGCGGTGTTTCGTACGCCATCACGGCCAACGAGGGCGACGCCCGGGAGTACAACCCGCTGCTCGAATCCGTCCGGCTGAACAGCCTGACGCTCGACCCCGTCGCGTTCCCCGATGCGCGTTTCCTGCAAAAAGATGAAATGCTGGGCCGCCTCAACGTAACCATCGCTTCCGGCGACACCGACGGCGACGGCGACTACGACGAAATATATGCCTTTGGTGGACGCTCCGTCACCATCTGGAACCTAGCTACCGGCCAACCCGTATGGGATAGCGGCAGCGATTTTGAAGTCATCACGGCGCAAGACCCGACCTGGGGCAGCGCGTTCAACGCCAGCAACGGCACAACGGCGCAGTTCAAAAACCGCAGTGACGACAAAGGTCCCGAGCCGGAAGCCGTGATCGTGGCCGACATTGAAGGCCGCAAGTTTGCCTTTGCCGGGCTGGAACGCATCGGCGGCATCATGGCCTACGAGGTGACTGACCCGGAAAATCCGCAGTTTATCCAGTACATCAACACCCGCAACCTTGGCGATCTCGGCCCGGAGGGCCTGGTGTTCATTCCAAAAAATGAAAGCACGAACGGCCGCAACCTGCTGGTACTGTCCAACGAAATCAGCGGTACCGTCAGCGTATTCCAGATTGACCTCGACCGCACAAAAACGGGCGAAATTGCGCTGGAAACCTACGATTACACGCCCACCATCCCGATCGTGGATGTGAACGGCCAAACGCTTTACGAAGGCGGTATTTCCGGTCTGCACTACATCCCGGGCACCGATCGGGAATTCCTTGCCGTAGGCGACCGCGGCCCGAACGCCGCTGCGGGCAGTCACCCGAATGCCACCGGTACGACCCTGTTGTTCCCGAAACCCGACTACGCACCCAAAGTGACCCGGTTCAAAGCCGAAAACGGCGCCTGGAACATCCTGAGCGTAGATCCGTTGCGCCGTCCCGACGGTTCGCCAACCTCCGGCTTGCCGCTGCCGGCAGGCGCCGGCTCTACGGGCGAAATTGCCTGGGCCGATACCACACCGACGGTGCTGACCCCGGACATTTGGGGTATGGACAGCGAAGGAATTGTGGAAGACAACTCAGGCAACCTGTGGTTTTGCGACGAGTACGGCGCTTCCGTCTGGAAAGTGAACAAAACCACCCTGGAAGTTATCAAACGCTACACACCGTTCCCGACCCAGGCTGAAGATGCACCCCTGCCTGCTGCTATCGGCAAGCGGCGCCCCAACCGCGGTTTCGAGGGTGTGGCGTACACGCCGAACGGCAAAATTTACGCCTTTGTACAAAGTCCGGCCGACAACCCGAACGTGGCTGCCGGCAACACGGGCCGTCTGCTGCGCTTGGTAGAAATTGACCCGACAACAGATGCTGTGCGCCAGTTTGCCTACGAAATCAACCCTGTTCGGGGCCAAATCCGCACCCGCGACTGGAAGATCGGCGACCTGGTAGCCGTGAACAACACCGAGTTCCTGCTCGTCGAACACGCCGAGCGCAACGGTTGGAACGAGAAGTTTATTTACAAAATTGACATCTCCGCCGCTACGCCGCTGACTACGGAGACCTACGGTGGCCAAACCCTCGAACAGGTCGGAACAGCCGCCAACCTGGCTGCGTTTGGTGTGCAGGTTGTCCAGAAAGAACTGGTGCTCGACCTGCTCGAAGCCGGCTGGGATCGTACACACGACAAACCCGAGGGTGTCACGATCCTGAACGACAGCACCATTGCGGTGGTGAACGACAACGACTTCGGCATTGACAGTCCGGCGGGCGACGGCTCCATCGTCATCACCGGCAAAACGACCCGACTGTACATTTTCGGCTTGCCGAACAAATTGGGTTATGTGTCGCCGTACTGCACCTATGATCTCGCGCAAGCGAGTGTCTCGACTTGTCCAGGTGATGCCGCAACACTCGATGCCGGCGCCGGTTTCAGCGGCTACCTCTGGAGCGACGGCTCGACCGGCCAAACACTGGCCGCCACCGCTGCCGGCACCTATTCGGTGACGGTGACCAATGCCGTCGGCTGCAAGGCCGGCGATGCGGTTGAAGTTGTCCTGCTACCATCATCGTCGGATAGCATTAGTCTGGACGTTTGTCCGGGCGAGCAGGTGCAATACAACGGCGTGACGCTCCTTCCGGGCGAAACGTTCGTATTTGCGTACACGAATAGTTTTGGTTGCGACTCCGTGCTGACGGTTTCGGCTATTGCTCTGGATGCGCCGCAGGTGAATCTCGGCAACGACACGATCCTGACCGCTCCGGCTACCTACACTTTAGATGCCGGCTTGGGCGCCGGTTACCTGTACGTTTGGAGCACCGGCGCTACCACACAGACCATTTCGGTGACCCAAACGGGCACCTACGCGGTGACGGTGATTAACGCCAACGGCTGTGAAAACGTAGATTCAGTGGTGGTTTCCATCCTGACAAGTATCTCGGACCCGGTGTTGGCCGGCAACCTGACTTTGTACCCCAACCCGACCACGGGCTGGACGTACCTGCGTTTCGATGAATTCAAACCAGGCGCGTACACGGTGACCGTACTGGATTTGCTCGGTCGGGTGCTGGTGCAACAGCAACTTGATATCCAGACGGCAACCAGTACGCACGCGCTTGACCTGAACCGGTATCCGACCGGCGCGTACCTGGTGCGCATAACCGACGGGAAAGGAGCGGCGACGCGGCGGGTTGTGGTGGAGTAAAGGTAGTTTTTGAAATAAAAAGGCCGACGGGGAGCAATCCCTGTCGGCCTTTTTTTTGTGCGTGTAATACATGAAAATCGGCCCGATAGTCACCCCGCTCCACCAGACGATTTTTTGCAACAAGTGATTTTCCCGCGAACAACCACCCTGAACAAACCGTTTCATCCCTCAAATTCATTCATGCTCCTGTTTTCCAAACCCGACTCTGCCCGCACCCACGCTTTTCTCGAATTTGAAAAAAAACGCCCCTTCAGCTACCCCGATACGGGGCGCACCCGCTATGCGGAAACGGTACGGGGGTACGACAACGACCACAACAGCATAGAACTCGGTGCGGGCGATGCGGCCTGGGCTGCTGCCAAAGAGGCTATCCGACAGTGGCGGATGTTTCCCGGCGGCTGGGCATCTGTGTCGCCCAACGGATTGCCTGTGCAGGAAGGTGTCGTCGTGGCCATGACGGCGCGCGTGCTCGGGCTTTGGTGGCTCAATTCCTGCCGAATTGTGTATGTGCTGGACGAGGAAAACCGCTTTGGGTTTGCCTACGGCACTCTGCCCGGCCACGTCGAAAGTGGCGAGGAACTTTTTTTGGTGGAAAAAACAGTCGACGGACGCGTGCGCTATTCCCTGCGCGCCTTTTCCCGCCCCCGGCACTGGCTGGCGCGATTGGGTTATCCGCTGGCACGGATGTATCAGCGGAAATTTGTGCAGGAATCGAAGCAATCCATGTTGCATTTTGTCCAAAACCAGTTGTCGTGAAAAAACTGCTGCCCACTCTTGTCTGGCTGGTTTTCCTCGGGCTTGCCGGGGAAGGGTTTGTACAAAACCACTGGGAAGGCGCGCTCGTAGTTTTTGCCGCACTGGCACTGGTACCGATGGGACTGGCATTGCTGGACCGGCAACAACCCGGGTGGTATTGGCTTACGGCAGCCGGCTTGTGTGCCGGTTATCTGGTTTTCCCAAATCCGACAGCCGCGCTATGGGCGCTCCCGTACCTGTTGCCGGCTATGTGGCCGGCGGTGCGGGAGCTGGCCGACCTGCTTGTTTTCAAAAAATTTGAATTGCAAAACTGGGTGCGCGCGGCGGCGCTTGCATACTGGGCTACCGGCGCGGCGTGGGCCGTGTTTTTCCTGGGTAATATCCGCCCACTGGGCTTCGATGCAGTCATTGTCGGCCTCACGGCGGCACACTTCCATGTGGCGGGTTTTGTGCTGGCCGTGGTCGTGTATTGCCTGCTCTCGGAAATACCGGGCGCAACCAGCCGGGTGCTCGGCTGGGGGGTACTGGCCGGCATGCCCGTGGTGGCTGCCGGAATCACGGCCACTAAATTAGGCTACTCGCCCGTGTTCGAATGGGCGGCGGCGCTGGGATTTGTAGCGCTGGCGCTGGGCGTGGTTGGGCAGCAGATCAAACTTGCTTTTCAAAAAAATACCCGCCTGCGGTACGGCTACTCTGGCTCGGTAGCGCAGGGTGCCTGCTCGCAGGCGGGCTATTAGCCACGCTGTACGCAGTACGTTTTTCGTGGCCTGTCTCGTGGGTCAGTATCCCCAATATGAAAATTTGGCACGGTACACTCAATGCCGTGGGGTTTGGAGGGCTGGCGCTGCACGCATGGAGTTTGGTGCCGCGCTCCCTGCACCGCAGCGGCGCGGAGGGGTGATTTTACCGCGGCGGCGCTGAGGGCGCGGAGATACTTTTTGAGGACAACACGTCTCCGCAGTGAAAAAGTGCGCTCGATACACCCTCCTCCAGGCAAGCACTACCAGGCTTTTCAACTGGCAGAGTTTCCACTGCCCGTCTTCTTTCACCAACAAATTCTCGTAGGACATATCGGCGGGATTTGCATCGCTGCCACTCAAAATGGAAAACGTACCCGTAATTTTTACTTTGCCGTCCGGCAGCACCTCGAAGCCGGTGCCCTTGATGTTGATGGAGCCGGCGGGTTTGCTAAAGTCCTTGACAAAACTGGCCTTGATCTGCTCCCGTGTGGCTGTACTCGTACTTCCGTCTTTGGCGTTCACAAAAACGATTTCTTTGGCATACAGGGCACTGAGTTCCTCGGCATCACCCTTGTTGAAGGCCATCATGTAGGACGTGCCAAGGGCATCAATTTCCTGTGCCAGGTCCTGGGCAGCTACGGGTTTTGCGAAGGCAGCGAACAGGAGCGTCGCAAGGAGCAGATTGAATTTCAATGTGTTTTTCATAATTTGAAACATATTTAGGAATGAAATGTATAGCACAGGTGGCCAACGGTGTCGGTCTGCCGTTGGTGCGCAGGGCTGTTTTTTAAAACCTGAGCTGCAAAATACACGGTTTTTTACGCCGGTGCTGCTACGCGGTAAGCAATACATGCAGATTATGCCGCAGCGTTTCTATTGGCACCGGTTTATACCCCAAAGGCAGGTCGGTTATCAGGAGTACCTCAGCAACATTGCCCAAATGTGGAAATACCTAATTCCCGATTCCGCCCACCACCACCCGCACGCTCAGCCGGTCGCGCACGATGCGCCCGACCGCCCAGTCGTAGTCTGTGTCGCGGAAATCGTGGCTGTTGGTCATCCCGTAGGAATAAATTACTTCGGGCTGGATGAGCACCTTGCCCCAGGGGATACCTGCGCCGAGGCCAATGTCGAGGCCGAGTCGTTCCGGTAGCAGATTGATCGCTGTGGTGGAACGCGCGGGCGCAACGTTCCACGAAAGCCGTCCGCCAAAAATGACGACGGCACGGAGGGGCAGGCGGCTGAAATGGTTGGTCAGCAAGAAGTGTACGGGCAGTTCGATATCCGAAAAAACATACCGATCGCGCACAAGCTGTCCGTCGGGGGTCTGGAATGCGAGGGTGTTCCCGGTGCGGGAAAAGGCAAGTGCCGGGCGGAGGCTCAGTGCAGGCAGCAATGGCCATCGCCCCCAAATACCCAAACCGGCGCCGAAACCCGTCCGGTTGCCCGCAACGAGATACGGGCCGCCGGATCGCGGCGCCGGCGTGGCGATATTCAGCGTCTGAAATTCGGCTGTCGCCAAAAAACCGAAGGTAAAATGCCCTTCCGGCCCGGGGCTTTGTCCGAACACCCCGGCGCTGCCGAGCAACAAAATCCAGCGTGCGATTTTTTTCATACCAAAAAGTTGTTCCTTCGCCGGCGATGCCTGCATGCGCCGTCCTTCCTTTGATGCTCGTTCGATCTGCCGGGTTGCCCTTCGCCCGAATAGAGGCGCTCGCCACTACCTGGGAGACAGCAGAAAAAGCCCTCCAGGTTGGCCGTGCCGATCTGGCCGACCGCGCCGCCGCACTCCAAACCGCCTTCGATGCCGCCCTGTCTGCCTGCACCGATCCGGCCTTGCGTACCGCCGTGTACAATGCCCGCCGGGATTTTTTCCAGCGCCGCCGCCTGCCCGCACCCGCCCTCGAAACCCGCCTGACCGCCGCTGCCTCGGAATTAACACAGGCAATCCGCCACTACCGCCAGAGCGAGGTGGAATACCTTGCCGCCGGTGCGGCATACGCGGCGCACTACGAGACGGCGCTGGCCGAGGCATACCGGCAGTTGCAGGGTATTGCCGGGGAGCCGGAATTTCAGCGGGCGCTGCTGTTTTCGAGCCACGCGCTGCTGGAGGAGTTGCCCCGTTTCGCGGAAATTCCCGTCGGGCAGTTTGCCAAAAAAGAACGCCGGACAGCCCGCTCGGTGCTGCAATACGCCACCCGGATGGCCACCAAAACCACCCCGCTGAGCCGGTTCGCCACGGTGTCGGCGCTACAAGTGGAGCAGGACGACCTGCCCGAGATGCCGCTGCCCACGGATACATGGCCGGAAGCAGCACCCACCTTCGGCAAAAGTATCGTCACGCCGAATGTGGTTCTGCTGGAGGCACTGTACGCGGTGCTGCTGACCGACCCGACCTTCCTGCGCGCGCTGCCGCTGGCACTGAATCCGTGTATTACCGGCCCAACGCCGGGCGCCTGCCGCTGGCTTTTTCACGATGGTGCACAAGAGCGTTTTCAGGAAGCAGCGGCCAATCCGATGCTGGATTTTATCGCCGGGTTGTTGCTGGAAAACCAGCGCCGGATGCCGTTTGAAAAATTGCTGGAAACCATCGTTGCCACCACCGACCTCGAGCGGGCGCCGACGGAGGCCTACCTGATCCAACTCGCCGACGTCGGTTTTCTGGAATGGGTGCTGCCGGTGTCGGGGTTGTCGGCGGACTGGTGCAGCAGCCTGTATCGGTTCCTCGGTTTCCTGCCGGCCGAGCCGCTGATGGTAGATGCGGCGGCACTGTTGCAGTGGTTGCGCACAACAGCCCGCACGCTGGCATACCTGCCGGTGTCGGAAGCCATGGCCGCTCAACGCAATGCCGGCGAACAAGTGCGGTTGTTTTTCGAGCGCCACGGGGCGACGCCTCCGCCGGTGCCGCCGGAGCAACTGTTTTATGAAGATACCGAAACGGGGTTTGCTGCAGAGGATTTTACCGCAGAGGCGCGGAGGCGCGGAGACACTTTTTTTGAGGACAACACACCTCCGCGCCTCCGCGCCTCTGCGGTAAAAAAAAGCGCCTCTGCGGTGAAAAAAAACATCTCTGCAGTGCCCGAAACGCTGCTCGACCAGTTGGCTGAAGCCTGGCGCCGCCGCCCCCGAAAGCCGATTCCGCAGCACCGCGCAGCGTTTTTGTCGTTTGTTTTGGAGAAAACAAAAACGGGGCAAGCGGTTGGTTTTCTGGACGTGGCACGGGCGTTTTTGGAAGAAAAAATGCCGGCAGATTTGCCGGCGCCCGTTGTTTTCCAAACTGATAAACCGGATAAAATTGGCGCGTTGCTTCAGGTTTTTTGGGAAAACGACCGCCCGTGCGCCGTCGTCAACGCGCTGTACCCCGGTGGCGGCAAGATGTTTGCCCGCTGGCTCCACTTATTCCCGCCACACATCGGCCGGATAGTGTGCGACTGGCCAACTCAAAACTCAAAACTCAACACTCAAAACTCCCCACTCGCTTTTCCCTGGCAGGGCTATTTCAACGCCAACCTGCAGCCGGCCCTGACTGCCGATGCCTTGTGCGTACCGGGCGGGCGGGTGCAGGCGGGTATCGGCGGGCGGTCATTTTTGTTGGGCGATCTCGACGTGGCAACTGAAAACGGCGCCCTTGTGCTGCGCGACCGGGTTTCCGGACAGCCAATTGAACTGACTGATCTCGGTCTCGAAGCGCCGGAAACACGACCGCCGGTGCTGCGCCTGCTGTGGCAACTGGCTGTACCGTACGTTTCGCTGGAAGCCTTGCTGCCGGAGGCGAAAGGCGAGGGAGTAGCGGCGGATTTTAACCCGCTGAATATTGCAAAAGGTACGGGGCACGGGGCACGGGGCGAGGGGGTACTGTTCCGTCCGCGCTTGTGGCACGGTGATCTGGTATTGGCTCGCGCTGCCTGGGCTGTGCCGCCGGCGATGTGGCAAAATGGAACGGCATCTCCGCAGGAATTTTTCCAAAATGTCCGCGAAACGTTTGCCGCACTCGGGGTGCCGAGGCATTTTTTTGCGCGCATTGTCCCCGAAAAACCGCAGGCATTCGATCGGGACAGTCCCCTGTCCATGCTGTTGTTTCAAAAAATCGTGCAGCAGGGCACGGGTACGCTGTACCTCTCGGAAATGTTGCCCGTACCCGAAGCACGGGCGGAAGAAATTGTAGTGGAAATAATGCCGTAGCGCAATCAAATCAATCGTACGACCATCTGGTATCCTTCCCCGTGGATGTTGAGGATTTCGATGCCGGGGTCGTCTTTCAGGTACTGGCGGAGTTTGCTGACGTACACGTTCAGGCTGCGGCTGCGGAGGCGGTCGTCGTCGCCCCATACCCGGCGCAGGGCGGTATCGCGGTCAATAATGCCCTGGTTGGCATCGCAGAAGTACAGGAGCAGTTTGGATTCTATGGCGCTGAGTTTGGTGGTTTGGCCGTCGAGCGCCAGTTCGCGGGCGGCAGGGCTGAAGGCGTATCGCCCGACCTGGTAGTTGGTTTGTTGGGGTTGTGCACCGGATTTGCTTCCGGTTCGGCGCAGCACCACCGAGATACGCAGGTAGAGTTCCTCCATGCTGAAGGGTTTGGTCACATAGTCGTCGGCGCCGAGGTGAAAACCTTTGATCCGGTTTTCCTTGCCTGCTTCGCCGGTGAGGAAAATGAACGGCACATCGGGGTCAAGGCCGCGGATTTCTTTCGCTACGGTGAACCCATCTTTGAACGGCATTTTCACGTCGAGGATACACAGGTCGAACGCACCGTTGCGGAACGTTTCCACCCCTTCCACGCCGGAGTGGCAGAGGGTGGTTTTCAGGCCCTTGGTGGCTAAGTATTCGCAGACGAGGGGGCTGAAAGCGCGGTCGTCATCTACAAAAAGCAAGTGTGGCGTGTCGTTCATTCGGATGAATTTTTGGCAAAGTCCTGATTTTGGCGGCAGGAAACAAGTGCTGTGTGGGGCTTCACAACTGGTTCTTGGCTACCAGCACCTCCATGGCATTCCAGGCGGTTTCGTCGGCTACATGGAATTTCTTTTTCAGGTACAGGAAAATTTTGTGCTCCTGTGGCGTCACCACGCCGTCGGACAACATAGCGTCGAGGCACTGGTAGAAAAGCGGCAGCCGGGTCTGCTCCCGGATGGCGCCGATGGCTGCGTCAATGAGCGCCGTCGGGCTGCCGGCCTGCTCAAAATACCGCTCGGCGACAGCTATGAGCGTCCCGGCATCGCGCCCCCGGAACACGTTGCGGCTCCGGACGGCATCCGGCAACGCGGTGTTTTCCGTCATGCCGTAAATTTCGCTGGAGCGCAGACAAGCCACCAGCACGGCGGCACAGGCTTCTGCTTCGTCGGTGATGCGCAGGGGCGGGAGGTTGGTGTCGGCGGTTTGCATACTGAATGTGCCCCCGGATTTGCGGGAAGGCGGCGGCAAAGGTGGGAAATTATATGGGTGAAAACACGAATCCCCGTCCTTTGCGCAAACCGGGTACAAATCAATTTCCTGCTCCCGCCTCCAATTTCTGCCCGTCCGTGTTCGGTGAACGCGCTCAAAGGACATGCTATCAGGGCTGCAATTTTTCCTACTTTTGCGCGGCCAACCAGCAACCCTTCCAACCAGCAACCCTCCAACCCCTCCAACCAGAAACCTTCCAAACCGTGTCCGTCAAAGTACGCAACCTGACCAAAATTTACGATACCCAACGCGCCGTGGACGATATCTCCTTCGAGGCGCGCAAAGGCGAAGTGCTCGGTTTTCTCGGCCCCAACGGCGCGGGGAAAACGACCACGATGAAAATTATCACCGGCTACCTGCCACAAAGCGCCGGCGCGGTGGAAGTGTGCGGGTTCGACGTGACGGCGCAGCCCATGGAGGCCCGCGCCTGCGTCGGCTACCTGCCCGAACACAACCCGCTGTACAAGGATATGTACGTCCGCGAGTACCTGGAATTTACCGCAGGTATCCACCGGGTGCCCAATCCCCGCCAACGTGTGGACGAAATGGTGGAGCGCACGGGCCTGACCTCGCACCGCCAAAAACATATCGGCGAACTATCCAAGGGCTACCGGCAACGGGTGGGACTGGCGCAAGCCATGCTCCACGACCCGCAGGTGCTCATCCTTGACGAGCCGACATCCGGCCTTGACCCCAACCAGATTGTCGAGATCCGGCGACTGATCAAGGAGCTGGGCCGGGAAAAAACGGTGATTCTCTCTACCCATATCCTCGGCGAAGTGGAAGCCGTATGCGACCGCGCCATCATCATCAACAAAGGCAAAATAGCCGCCGATGCACCCATTGCAGAGCTCAAGCGCCAGTTCACCGGCCAAAGTATCGTGACCGTGGAGTTCGGGGAACGGGTGGATAAAAAACTGCTCGAAAGCCTGCCGCAGGTGCAGCAGGTCAAGTCGCTGGGCGCCAATCGCTGGCAGCTCGCCGCCGCTGCCGATCAGGATTTGCGCCCCACGATATCGGCCTTCGCCACCAAACAGAGCCTGACTCTGCTGGAATTGCACAAAGAAGTGCTCAGCGTCGAAGAGGTTTTTCAGCAACTTACGCGATAAGGTTGGGGGGGAGTGTTTTGGTGTTTTAGTTTTTTGGTGTTTTTGTTTACCTCTATTGTCTCTATGCGCGCCATTTATTTCAAAGAAATTAACGCCTTTTTCTCCTCGATCATCGGGTACATCGTCATCGGTATTTTTCTGGTGCTGATGGGGCTGGTGATGTGGGTATTCCCGGAGTACAGTGTGCTGGACGGCAATTTTTCCAACCTGGATACCCTGTTCTCTATGGCGCCACAAATTTTTCTGTTCCTCATTCCGGCCGTCACGATGCGCACCTTTGCCGAGGAAATGCAGACGGGCACGATCGAACTGCTCGTGACGCGCCCGATTTCCGATTGGCAAATCGTGGGCGGCAAGTTTTTGGCCTGCCTCACGCTGGTTGTTTTTGCGCTACTGCCCACGCTGCTGTACTACATCACGGTGTATAACCTCGGCGCTCCGGCCGGCAACCTCGACTCGGGCGGTATACTCGGCTCGTACATCGGCTTGTTGTTTCTGGCAGCGGCTTTTGTGGCTATCGGCATTTTTGCCTCCTCGCTGACCAACAATCAGATCGTGGCTTTTCTCTCCGCCGCATTTCTGTGTTTTTTTGTGTTCCAGGTGTTCGACCTGCTCAGCCGCCTGCCCATATTTTTTGGAAAAACCGACGACATCGTGCAGTCCGCAGGTATCCAGTACCACTACGATTCCATGAGCCGGGGCGTGTTGGACACGCGCGACGTGATCTATTTCCTGTCGCTGACGGCGGTGTTTCTCGCAGCCACGGTGCTGTCGCTGGGGCGGCGGCGCTGGTGATTGGGTTTCTGGTTGGAAAAGGTTGGAGGGTTTCTGGTTGGAAAAGGTTGGAAGGTTTCTGGTTGGAAGGTTTCTGGTTGGAGAGTTGCCGGACATAACCAGAAACCGGGAGTGCATTAAACCCGAGCCTTGAGTATTCGTCCAAGCCCGCATTGTTCACTCAATCACCTGTTTCGTTATGAAAAAATTGCTTTTTCTGCTCCTGATTCCCTGCTTCATGCTGTTGTTTGTCGCGCAGGCTGAAGCCCAGCAAACACCCGCCGCCGACCGCCGCGAAGATGTACGCGATAAAAAAGAAGATGTGCGCGACCGCCGCGAGAACAAACGTGACCGCCGCGAAGACCGTCGCGATGCCCGCGAAGATGTGCGCGACGCCAAACACGACGGCGGCATCCGCGACAAAAGAGAAGATGTGCGCGATGCGCGTGAGGACAAGCGCGATGTCCGCGAAGACAAACGCGACCGCCGCGAGAACAAACGCGACCGCCGCGAAGACCGCCGGGATCGTAAAAACTAAGTTCGATGCGCATTAAAAAAGGCCCGAACGAGTCCAACTCGTTCGGGCCTTTTTTAATGCGCATCACGTTTCTATTGCTTCACAAACATGCTTTCCATCCGAGCCTCAGCTGTTTGCACCGACAACCGGTAGATGCCTGCCGGCAATCCGGAAATGTCTAACTGAAAACTGCTGGCGTTTGCGACCACGTTCGAGCGCATCAGGCGCCCGTCGCCCGTACGCACCTCGGCAGTAGCCTGGCCAATAGCAGCGCCGGATGGCGACTGGGTGGACACCGAAAGCCAGTCGGTAGCCGGGTTGGGCGATACCGCGATTTTTGATGTTGGATGGTCCGGCAGGAACTGGTTGGTGCAATCCACCTTGCCCGTTTCCGCCACATCGTGGCAGTCGGGGTGCAGGTGGTCGCGCACGACAAATTCATATTCCGTCATGTTGTCGCCGTCCAGCGGGCCGAGGATAATCGGCTGTTGCTGGTTGTACGGGAAGGTGCCGTAACTCACGCCGTTGCCTACGATGTCTATGCCGCCACTGCCGCCATTCTGGTGTTCAAACGTGACAATGGCGAAGAACTGCCCGCAAAGGCAAGGGGTGGTCACTACCTGCACATCGTAAATTTTGCAAGGCTTGTCCAGACAATCCGGCACATGGAATTCCTTCGTGGCGCAGCAAAGCGTTTGGGTGGAGCCGGGAACAAGGATGCACACCTTCACCACATCGTTCGGGCCGCCGTCGGTCGGGAAGTTTGAAATCGTGTACGGCAAAGCGGTCAGCGGAAAGGTGCCGAGGAATTGGCCGTTGGCCCAAATGCCGAACAGGGTGTTTGGCGTGTTGGCAGCTACCTGGAAATTGACCACGGCCTTGTAGGTGCCGTCGTTGTTGCACGGGCCGGTTTCCACTTTCAGGTCGGTGATGGTGCACGGTTGGCTGTTGCAGTCGGGCACCGGAAATTCCAGGGTACGGCAGCAAGTGGTGGACGGCGCGTTTGCCGAGCCAACCAGACAAACTTTGATTACATCGTTCGGGCCGCCGTTGGTTGGGAAGTTCGGGATAGTCAGCGGCAGGGCACTGAGCGGGTAGGTTCCGAGGATTGCACCGTTTGCCCACAGCGTGAAACTGGTGCTGTTGCCCGGGTTTTGTACACTGAAATTGACCACGACTTTGAATGTGCCGTCGCTGTTGCACGGGCCGGTTTCAACTTTCAGGCTATGGATTTCGCACGGTTGGCTGTTGCAGTCGGGTACCGGAAATTCCAGGGTACGGCAGCAGGTGGTGGACGGCGCGTTTGGTGTCGCGCCAACCAGACAAACTTTGATTACATCGTTCGGGCCGCCGTTGGTCGGGAAGTTCGGGATAGTCAGCGGCAGGGCACTGAGTGGGTAGGTGCCCAGAACTGTACCGTTTGCCCACAGCGTGAAACTGGTGCTGTTGCCCGGGTTTTGTACACTGAAATTGACCACGACTTTGAATGTGCCGTCGTTGTTGCACGGGCCGGTTTCAACTTTCAGGCTATGGATTTCGCACGGTTGGCTGTTGCAGTCGGGTACCGGGAATTCCAGGGTGCGGCAGCAGGTGGTGGACGGAGCGTTTGGTGTCGCGCCAACCAGACAAACTTTGATTACATCGTTCGGGCCGCCGTTGGTTGGGAAATTCGGGATGGTCAGCGGCAGGGCACTGAGCGGGTAGGTTCCGAGGATTGTACCGTTTGCCCAGAGCGTGAAACTGGTGCTGTTGCCCGGGTTTTGTACACTGAAATTGACCACGACTTTGAATGTCCCGTCGTTGTTGCACGGGCCGGCTTCGGCTTTCAGGTTGTAAATTTCGCACGGTTGGCTGTTGCAGTCGGGTACCGGGAATTCCAGGGTACGGCAGCAAGTGGTGGACGGAGCGTTTGGTGCCGCGCCAACCAGACAGACTTTGATTACATCGTTGGGGCCGCCGTTGGTCGGGAAGTTCGGGATGGTCAGCGGCAGGGCACTGAGCGGGTAGGTGCCCAGCACTGTACCGTTTGCCCAGAGGGTGAAACTGGTGCTATTGCCCGGATTTTGCACACTGAAATTGACCACGACTTTGAATGTGCCGTCGTTGTTGCACGGGCCGGCTTCGGCTTTCAGGTTGTAAATTTCGCACGGTTTTGGCGCACAATCAGGCGCCTTGAACTCCTTGGTCAGGCAACAGGTTGGCGCGGCGCCCGCTGCCGCAAACACACAAACTTTTACAAAATCAACAGCGCCGCCGCTGCCGGGGAAATGCGCGATATTCAGCGGTAGCGCACTAAACGGAAAAAGGCCGAGGAACTGGCCGTTGCCGGCCCACACGCCAAACTGGCCCTGGGCGGTGAGCGTACTGAAGTTCACGGTAATGGAGTACGAACCGTCGTTGTTGCACGGGCCGACATCTACTTTCAGGTCGGAAATACCGCAGGGCGCGTTCGAGCAGTCGGGCGCTTTGAACTCGGCGGTGAGGCAGCACACCGGGGTGCTGCTGGTTGTGCCGATCAGGCATATTTTCACCACATCCACCGCATTGCCGCTGGCCGGGAATTTGGCAATTTTCAGCGGCAGGGCGCTCAGCGGGAAGATGCCGAGGAATTTTCCGTTGCCGGCCCACACGCCGAAGGCGCCCGGTGTGGTGGACGAGTTGTTGAATTTGATGGAGATGGGGTAGGTACCGTCGCTGTTGCAAGGCCCAACTTCTACTTGCAGATCGGAGATCGGGCAGGGGTTGGTATTGCAGTCGGGTGCTTTGAACTCGACGATTTTGCAACAGATTTCGTGGCCGTTGGCATCCAGCAGGCACACTTTGAGCGCATCCAGCACATCGCCGCTGCGCGGGAAATCGAGGGTCAGCGGGAGGCTGCCGGCGCCAAAAGTACCCAGCGAGTCGCCATTTCCGGCCCATACGACAAACTTGACGTCGGCGCCGGGCGTCGGCAACACGATATTAAAATTGAGTTTGATCCGGTAGGTTTTTGCCGTGATGCAGTCGCCAATATCTACTTTGATATCGCCTATTCCGCAAGGTTTTTGAAAACAATCGGGCACATTGAACTCCTTCGTGCGGCAGCAGGTGTTGCTGATGCAAATTTTCACGGCGTCCACATTGCTGCCGTTCCAGGGGAAATTGGCGATTGAAACGGGCAGGTTGGCGTATGCAAATCGGCCGAGAAACTGGCCATTGGCCGCGTAAACACTGAACGAATCGGTGAGCGCAATACTCGGGGATTTGAAATTGAGCACCAGTTTGTACGTGCTGTCGGAGGTGCATTCGCCGGTTTCGACGCGCAGGTTGTTGATGGTACAGGGTGTTGGCGGGCAGGCAGGGGCCTGAAACTCGTGCACCTTGCAGCAGTTGGGGTTGTCGTTGATACAAATTTTGATCTTGTCCACCGCACCGCCGCCGGCAGGGAAATTGAGCGATACGGGCAGTTGGTTCAACGGAAAATTTCCGAGGTATTGGCCGTTTCCGGCCCACACGTCAAACAGGGCATTGGTAGCGCCCGCGACGTTGAAGCCCAGTTTTATTTTGTACTGGCCGTTGGCCAAACAGTCGCCGGTTTCCACCTTGACGTCATAGATTTCGCAAGGCGTGCTTTGGCTGCAATTTGGAGCAACAAACTGTTTGATGGCGCAGCAAGGCGTCAGGTTAGGTGCATTATTTTTCATGCACACTTTCACAAAACCGCCGAGAAGCCCGTTGCCGGGAAAACTGTCGAGGGTTAGCGGAAGGGCACTCAGCGCGTAGGTGCCGATGAAGGTGTTGTTACCCCACAGATCAAACTCGGCGCTCGGGGCATTTTGGACATTGAAATCCACCTGCACCCGATAGGTGGAGTTGGAAGTACAGGGGCCGACTTCTACGGCCAGATCGGAGATTAAACAGGGGGCATTTTGCGCGGCTGACGGAAACGAGAAAGCCAGCAGCAGGAGAGCAAGAAGGTTCGGGATGCGCATGGTGGGAATAAAGTGTTGGTGAACAGAAAGTGTTGAAATCGGTGGATTATGCTGGAATGACCGGAGTAAAACCGGGTAGTCGGCCCAGATGAATACTCCCATGATACAACGCCGCGAAATTACGCTTCCTGACGCTAAAAAACACCGGTTATCTGCACGAGGCTTCAAAAATAGAGCGGATGAAACCGCACACTTCCCCGGTCGGTAATCTCCAGAGCAGGCGCCGGAATTTTGATGATGTTCACGACCCCGGCAACCGTGCGCAAAAACCGGTTTCGGATTCCGAGCCGGGTGAGGTCCACGTCCAGCGACAGGAAAAACTGCCGGGTGCGCGGGTACTCCACCGGGTCGAGGCGGTACATATCGCAGTCCGGCCCTTCGCAGTTTCGGTTGCCTTTCCACGCGTAACCGCGCCCGACGAACAGGTTATCGGCGCCCATTCCCACGGCTACATTGAGCCAGCGGGGCAGCCAGCCGGCACGTTCGGGCAGAAAGGCGCGTGGGTTCACGGA
This sequence comes from Lewinellaceae bacterium, assembly GCA_016719605.1. Taxonomy (GTDB): domain Bacteria; phylum Bacteroidota; class Bacteroidia; order Chitinophagales; family Saprospiraceae; genus M3007. The sequence goes on from JADJYW010000001.1 coordinate 185,120, forward strand.
TGCCCAGACCGTGAGCGCGTTGTAATTTTTCAGGAAAAGGCTGACCGGGCCGGTACCGTAGAGCGCATCGGCACGCTGCTGCAGGGTGGTGGAGCCGTCGCTGCCGGCCGGGCTGACGGGGTAGATGGGTTCCGATGGGTACGAAACCGGCCAGGCGCTCATTTTCATGGTGATGCGCTGCTCGCCCCAGCCGAGTTGCTGGCTCAGGAACAGGCTGGAACCGAGCAGGTTGAACCCCATGTCGCTCCACGAAAAGCCCCATTGCGCCGAAAATCCGTCGAACACTTCCAGCGAGGTCATGATCAATTGGCTGCCGGCAAATCCGAGCCAGGCCGATGTCCGGGGCCGGATGCCCGCCCAGCGGGACCCTGCGTACAGCCAGCGGCTTTCGTTGTACGCCATGAGCCAGTGGCCCATTTTATCCATTTGATTCCACTCGCCCAAATCGTTGAACGAGTGAAAATTTCGGGTGGGATAATTGTCGTACCACGAGCGGTGCAAAGCCACCATGGCCGCTCCATAGACTACCGTTCCGGTGCCTAACGCCGCCCACAGGCGTGGTTTGTGCAGCGTATCGGCAGGCTGAAGCGAGAAAAAACGGGGCTGTTGGGCGGGCGCGGGCGCAGCTGAGCCGAGCAGCAGAAGCAAAACCGCAAGGCGGCAGATGGCAGGGAAGGACATGGCAGAACCGAAGGATTGTTTGGGCAAAAGTACCGGATACCTCAGCCTAAAATGACCAGTATCGCGTAAAGTTTCGGCAAAAAAACCAGTACACCTACTGCCGCCGACCCGATAGCCGCCACGAGTACAGCCCCGGCGGCCACATCCTTGGCCTTGCCGGCCAACGGGTGGTAATCCGGCGAAACCAGATCCGTCAGGTATTCTATGGCGGTATTGACGGCCTCCAGAGCAAGCACCAGCGCTATACAAAACGCCACGGCTATCCATTCGAGCCGGGAAATATCGAACCAAAACCCGGCTAAAACGACTGCTACGGATGCCGCAAGATGAAAACGGGCGTTCGGCTGCGTGCGGAACAAATCGGCAAGGCCACGAAAAGCGTATCGAAAACTATTGGTATTCAGCATAGTCCGCTCAAGTTGCGACGGATTTTAGTTTGCCATTGCTACAGGAGGCTGTATCATAAGTACTTTTTCGCCGCAGAGGTTTTGATAATCAATTTATTAAACCTCCGCGTCTCTGCGCCTCTGCGGTGAAATGGGAAACGCGACTTACGAGGCACGCTTATCGCCACACCACCGAACTACCCGCATCCCCAAACTGTACTTCCAGGATATGCGGAAAGTAATCCTTCAGACTTTCGATGTGCGACACGATGTAAATCTGCCGGAACTGTTCCTGCAGGTAATTGAGCGCGAGCATCATTTCGAGGCGGCGCTCCTCGTCCTGGCTGCCGAAAATTTCGTCGAAGGCGAGAAACCCGATGCCCTGCCCGGCGCCGCTGAGGTCCGTGATGGCCTTGGTGATCGCGATGCGCAGGCAAAAATTGGCCAGGTCCACCTCTCCGCCCGAGAAGCGCTCAATCGGGTAAAAAATACCCCCGTCGGCGATGGTGAAATCGAAATTTTCGTCCACACGCAGGCTTTCGTACTTGCCCTTGGTGATGCGGCTGAACAAATCGCCGGCTTCGCGCGAGATGCCGGGACTGATTTTTTCCAGGATTTCGGTTTTGAACTGGTTGAGCATCTCGGCGAGTTTGCGCAGCAGGTCGGCCTCCGCCAACTGGTCGCTGATCTGCCCCTTGATGCGGTCGTCGGCGCGTAGTTTTTCCCGTCCTTGCCCGATGCGGTTGCGCAGTTCGAGGCCGCCTTTTTCCAGCATACGCACCGCCTCGGACTGCATCTTGAACGTTTCGTGGTGGGCGGTGAGTGCCTGTTTGGCGGCCTGGTAGGCTGCTTCATCGTAGCCGACGGCTTCCCGTTCCGCCGTTTTGGCAACGATATTTTTTTCGACTTCAGCGATACCTGTTTCAGTCGTTTGCAGGCCGGCACGGGCAGCCGGCAGTTCGCGGGCCACATAGTTTTCTTCCTTGGAAAACTCGATGTAGCGCGGTTCCATGGCGGCCAGTTTGGCCCGCAACGTCGCATAAACCGCTTCGTCGAACTGCACCTCGCCGATTTCCCGGAGGATGGCTTCGTCGGCCAGCAAACGTTTTTCCAACTGTTGCTGCTGCGCCTCGGCTACGGTCTTTTGGCGGGCTACTTCGGTCAGGCGGGTTTGCTCCCGGGACAAGGTTTCCACGTCGGCACGCACGGCATCCTGGCGCTGCTTGAGCGATGTGCCCGCCTCCACCACGGCGGATTGCTCTTTTTTCAGGGTTTCCAGCCGGTCGGTCTGCCAGATATTGATCTCCTGTTCGAGTTCGGCGAGGGTGCGTTCGTACCCTTCGAGCAGGGGTTGCAGGCAGGTGGGGCAGGCGCCGCCGCGGCCCAGCGCACGCAGGCCGGCCAGTTTGTCGCTGCGCTCCCGAATGCCCGCCTCGATGCCGCCGATCTGCTGTTTGAACTCGCCGAGTTCCCGGCGTTTGGCCTCCAGCGCCGCCTCCAGCGCCCGGATGAGTTGTTGTTTTTCCACCAGTTCGGCGTCTATTCCGGCCCGGCCGGCCAGCTGCGCCGTCAGGTCGGCTATGGTCGCCAAACCGGTTTTTATTTCCTCCCGGGTTTCGCCGATTCGGGTCAGGCGGCCCTGGCGATTGGTATGTTTTTTTTGGGCCTCATCGAGTGCTTCCAGACTTTTTTTCTCTTCCAGATACGCCGCGAACGCGCTGCGTTGCGCGTCCAGATTTTCCTGTTTCAGGCACAAATCGCGGATTTTTTGTTCCAGGCCCTCCTTTTGGCCGGCGAGGCCGGCGAGGCGTTCCCGCAGCTGACTGAGGTCGCGGCTCAGCCGATGGAAATGCACTTGCCGCTGTTCGGCTTCCTCAAATTTTTGTTTTTCCGCCCGGTACTGTTCCTCCACGGCTTTCAGTTGGCGGCTTTCCTGCTCCATAGCCGCCAGGTTGGTTACCTGTTCTTTTTCACAGTCGGCTATTTCCGTTTGCAGCGCCTGCACGTCTGCTTCGGGCAGCAGGTTTTGCTCTTGCCCGGCGACGCGGTTTTTCAGGTCGCGGATGTCGGCATTCACCCGGGCCTGTATGTCGTCGAGGCGGTCAAGGCCGAGCATGCGGCGCACGATTTTACGGCGTTCCTCCTTGCTGGCGTTGGTCAGTTCGTCCAGTTCTTTTTGGCCGGAAAACACCGAGCGTTTGAACGCATCGCGTTCGATGTGCAGCACCTTGACGAGTTCTTTGTTCACATCGGCCACGCCCTTAGCTACCTGCTGGTCATTTTTAAAAAACTCGGCGCCCACGGCCAGGGCTTTGCCCCGGAACTCGCGGCGCACGCGGTACAGCGCTTCGCCGATGGAAAAATCCAGTTCGAGCAGCACGGTGGCTTTGGGGTCGGCAAATGCCGAACGCACGAGGGCCTTGTTGCTCTCGTCGCGCCCGAACAGGCAATAGAGAATAGCCTCGAAAATGGTGGATTTGCCCGCACCGTTTTTGCCGATAATGCCCACCAGCCCTTCCCGGAAATCGAGGGAAAGGTCGGCGTACTGTTTGTAGTTTTGGAGCAGGAGGCGATTGAGAATCATGCGGAACAAAAGTAGGGGCTTTTTGCATCGGGGTAGCCAGGTACATTGAAAATGCTGCGGTTTTTTGCCATGTCGGAGATTAGCGAAAAAAGGGGCAATCCCGCCGTGGAGTAGTGCCGTTTCCAGAAAAATTTCGGAAAATTGCCGGCAAAATGTTCATTTAAAATTAAACAACCACAGCTATGCTACAAACACTGCGCCGCCTGACCATGACGGCCCTGCTGCTGACCGGCGCCTGCGCGGCCCTTCTGGCCCAACAGGCGCTCAAACTCCCCCCCGGTGTACAAAAAGTTACTGCCGTAGAGGGCATCACCGAATACAGCATGGCCAACGGCCTGCGCGTGCTGCTCTTCCCCGATCCGTCCAAGCCCATCATCACCGTCAACATCACCTACAAAGTAGGCTCCCGTCACGAAAACTACGGCGAGACGGGTATGGCTCACCTGCTGGAACACCTCGTGTTCAAGGGCACGCCCAAACACCCGAACATCCCGCAGGAACTGACCGAGCGCGGCGCCCGGCCCAACGGTACCACCTGGTTTGACCGCACCAACTACTTTGAAACCTTTGACGCCACCGACGACAACCTCCGCTGGGCGCTCGACCTCGAAAGCGACCGCATGATCAATTCCTACATCGCCCGCAAAGACCTCGAAAGCGAGTTCTCCGTGGTGCGCAACGAGTACGAGCGCGGCGAAAACAGCCCCGGCTCCGTGCTCAACAAACGTATGATGGCCGCCGTGTTCCAGTGGCACAACTACGGCCACTCCACCATCGGCGAAAAATCCGACATCGAACTGGCGCCCATCGAGCGCCTCCAGGCTTTTTACAAACACTACTACCAGCCCGACAACGCAGTGCTGCTCGTAGCCGGAAAAATTGACGAACAAAAAACCCTCGACCTCGTCCACGAATACTTCTCGCCCATTCCCAAACCGACCCGGCCCATCATAACCACCTACACGCAGGAGCCTACCCAGGACGGCGAACGCCAGGTGGTGCTGCGCCGTACCGGCGACGTGCAACTCTTCGCCGCCGCCTACCGCACCCCCTCCGGTGCGCACCCCGACTACGCCGCCCTGAGCGTGTTGTCCAACCTGCTCACGGACAACCCCACCGGCCGCCTGTACAAAGCCCTCGTGGAGAGCAAAATAGCCGTTTCAGTATTTGGCATGGCTTCCGGGTACGCCGAGGGTGGCGCCACCGGTTTCACCACTGAAGTGCCACAGGATCAATCCATCGAAGCCGCCAGGACTGCCATGCTGGAGGTACTGGACGGCCTGAAAGACAACCCGATTTCGCAGGATGAAGTGGACAAGGCCAAAAACCGTATCCTCAAAAACTGGGAAATGGGCCTCAAGCAGTCCGACCGCCTTGGCGTCAGCCTGAGCAACTACATCGGTACCGGCGACTGGCGCCTCGCGTTCCTGTACCGCGACCTCGTGGAAAAAGTGACCCCCGACGATGTAGCCCGCGTGGCTGCCCGGTATTTTAAACAAGCCAACCGTACGCTCGGCTTTTTCATTCCGGAAAAGACCCCCGATCGCGCCGAAATTCCGGCATCGCCTAATCTGGACGAGCTGCTCAAGGACTACAAGGGCAGGGCTGCTATCGCGCAGGGCGAAGACTTCGATCCCTCTCCGGGCAATATCGAAAGCCGTACCACCCGCGGCACCCTGGCCAACGGCATGAAATATGCCCTGCTGTCCAAAAAAACCCGCGGTGAGTCCGTGAATGCTACGTTCACCTTCCACTTCGGCAACCTGCAAAGTCTGCAAGGCAAGGGCACGGTAGCCGATATCACCGGCTCGCTGCTCAGCAAGGGCACCACCAAACGCACCCTCGCCGAGATCAAGGATGAGCAGGATCGCCTCAAGGCCCGCGTTTCGGTGAACGGCAGTGCGGAAGGCGCTTATGTCAGTATCGAAACCGACCGTGCCCACTTAGCCGATGCTATCCGCCTCGCCGGCGAAATGCTGCGCCAGCCGTCGTTCCCGCAGGACGAATTCGACAAGTTCAAAAAGCAGTACCTGACCAATATAGACGAGCAAAAAACCGACCCCAATGCGCAGGCCGCCAACTTGTACGCCCGCATCTCCAGTCCGGAATACCCGGTCGGCGATCCGCGGCGCACGCTCACTTTTGAAGAAGAAAGCGCCGCCGTGCAGGCCGTCACGCTGGATCAGGTCAAGGATTTTTATCGCAGTTTTTATGGCGCCGGCAACGCGACCTGCGCCGTGGTGGGCGACTTCGACGCGGCGGAAATCGAAAAGGCACTGCGCGAAACCTTCGGCGACTGGAAAAGCCCCTCCAGGTACGAGCGCATTGCCAATGACTACAAGCCGGTACCCGTGCGCAACGAAAAAATACTCACGCCCGACAAATCCAACGCCGTGTATGTGGCGGGTCTTGGCTTTGCCATGCGCAACGACGATCCCGAGTACCCGGCCCTGCTCGTGGGCGGCCAAATCCTCGGCGGCGGCTTCCTCAACTCCCGCCTCGCTACCCGTATCCGCCAGCAGGACGGTCTGAGCTACAGCGTAAACGGTGGCTTCAGTGCCAGTCCGCAAGACAAAAATGGCGGTTTTAATGGCTTTATGATCTACAACCCGGGCAACCTCGACAAACTGGAAGTGGCTTTCCGGGAAGAAATCGAACGGGCAGCCAAGGATGGTTTTACTGCCGAGGAACTGGAAGCCGCCAAGGGCGGCTGGCTCAAGTCGCGCCGCGTGGGTCGCTCCTCCGACGCCGGCCTCGCCCGCACCCTCAATGCCTACCTGGCTTATGGCCGCGATCTCAACTGGGACGCCCAACTGGAACAACAGGTGGAAAAACTCACCCTTCCGCAGGTGAATAACACGGTGAAAAAATACCTCGACTACTCGAAGATGACCATCGTGAAAGCAGGTGATTTCCAGAAAGCGGCGAAGCCGTAGCAGCGGATTTAGTAAAAAAAATGGCGCCCTTTGCGGTCAAGTTTGACCGCAAGGGCGCCATTTGAACCCCGCCCCCCCCCGGGGGGGGGGGCCGGCCGGGCAACGGTTCCGGAAGGGGGGGGGGGGGGGGGGGGGGGGGGGGGGGGGGGGGGGGCCGGGGGGGAAAAGGGCGGGGGGCTCGGGGGGGGGGGGGGGCCGGGGGAAGAGGGGGGGGATCCCCGGGGGGGGGGGGGCCCCCGGGCCCGCCGAAAAGGGGGGGGGGGGGGGGGAAAAAAAAACCCCGAACGAAAAAAGGAAAGCCGCCGGTCTTTGGGGGGGGGGGGGGGGGGGTTGGGGGGGCGCGGGGGGGGGGGAAGAGGGGGGGAGGGGGGGGGGCAAGGCGGGGGGGGGGTGGGGGGGGGGGTTGCGGGGGGGGGGGGGGGCCGGCGGGGAAAGGGGGGGGAAGAGGGGGGGGGGGGTTTCTGGGGGGGGGGGGGGGGGGGGGGGGGGGCGGGGGGCGGGGGGGGGGGGGGGGGGCCCGGGCCGGGGGGGGGGGGGAAAGGGGGGGGGGGGGGGGGGGGCCCGGCCCGGGGGGCGGGGGTGTGGGGGGGGGGGGGGGGGGAGGGGCGGGGGGGGGGGGGCGGGGCGGGGGGGAGGGGGGGGGGGGGGGGGGGGGGGGCGGGGGGGGGGGGGGGGAGCCGGGGGGGGGGGTTTGGGGGGGGGGGGGGGGGGGGGGGGGGGGGGGGGGGGGGGGGGGGGGGGGGGGGGGGGGGGGGGGGGGGGGGGGGGGGGGGGGGGAGAAGGGGGGGTTGGGGGAAAAGGGGCGGGGCCCCGGGGAAGGGAGGAGAAGAGGAGGGGGGGAGGAAAAAAGGGGGGGGGGGGGGGGGGGGGGGGGGGGGGGGGGGGGGGTTTTTGGGGGGTGGGGGGGGGGGGGGGGCTTTTTTTCGGGGGGGCCCCCCGGGGGGGGGGGGGGGGGGGGGGGGGGGGGGGGGGGTTTTTTCCGGGGGGGGGGGGGGGGGGGAAAAACGAAAAAAAGGAGGGGGGGGGGGGGGGGGGGGGGGGGGGGGGGGGGGGTTTGGGGGGGGGGGGGGGGGGGGGGGTGGGGGGGGGGGGGGGGGAAAGGGGGGGGGGGTTGGGGGGGGGGTTTTTTTGGGGGGGGGGGGGGGGGGGGGGGGGGGGGGGGGGGGGGGGGGGGGGAAAAGAGGTTTTTTTCCGGGGGGCCCCGGCCGGTTTGGGGGGGGGGGGGTTGTTTTGGGGGGGGGGGGGGAAGGGGGGGGCCCGGGGGGGGAAGGAGGGGGGGGGGGGGAGAGAAAGGGGGGGGGGGGGGGGGGGGGTTGGGGGCGGTCCCGGCCGGGGGGTTGTTTCGGGGGGGGGGGGGGGGTTTGGTTTGGGGGGGGGGGGGGGGGGTACCGGCAGGGGCGTTTTTAAAACCCGCCGTACACGGCTGCCGGCGGGTTAAAACCCGCCGCTACTCACGGCAGCCGCTGCAGCACCACCTTCCGGCTCACGCTGCCCGTCTGCGTTTGCAGGCGCACCATATACACCCCGGAGCTCAGCCATTCGCCCGCGTCGGAGCGGCCGTTCCACACCGCCACATTCGGGCCGGCGGCAGCCGATACCGGGCGGCGTACGACGTCGCGGCCTTGCGCATCGCTGATCGTCAGTGTCACTTCCTCCGCCTCCGGCAAAACAAATCGCAGGGTCGTTTCGCTGCTGAACGGATTGGGCTGCACATCGAAAGCCGCGGCGGAGCCAGATTCCTCGCCGGTACTGCTGCTTGGCAACTCAAACGGCACCGGGTTTTCGATACTGCCCTGGTGCTCATTGGGGGAGAAAAACTTGGTTTGCACCAGGTTCTGCACCTGCCCGGAGGAGTCGTCGTACAGTTTGAACGTCATCAACTCGCCCGCTGCATTGGCATAAAAAGTCAGGAAAAACAGGTGCGCCTCCAGCGGCTGGATATAAATAGCCTGCGCGGCGCCGCGCACCTCGTTGCCTGCAAATACGCCGAGTTCCATGTCGCTTGTGGTGGCGTTGGCGCCGTTGGCGCGGAACATCCCAATGAGGGTACTGCTGTACTCAAACTGGGTTGGGTCCACATTCCAGTAGGCCGCCGGCGGGGCATCCGGGTCGGTACGCGCCAGCACGGGGTTTTCCACAAACGGATTGGGCGCCGGCGGGTAGGTCAATGTACCGGCGCCGGACAGTTTGATCTGGTAGCCATTGGGCGGGGTCATGTATTTCAGGTTGCCGATCCAGCGGTAGTAGGTGTTTGGCCCGTCCACCACTTCGCTGTACTGCGCGAATGCCACCTGACTTTTGATCAGATCGCCGGGTTGGGCGGGCACCGTAGCCAGGGCATCGTCAATGGGCAGCGAGTAGTTGGGGATGTAGCCGATCCAGTTCCAGCCGGCAACGAGCGGTATGGGCGTAGTGGCCGGGTCAATCGGTGTGCCGAGCATGCGCAAGGTATCGGGCTGATCGGCGCGGTAGATGTACATGGTGGTGTTGCTCAGGTTGGTCAAACCGCCAAACCAGCCGCCGCTGTGTTGGGAAAATGTCGTTTGGCTGCGCATCAGGTCGTTCTGCGGGTGGTGGAGCGTAGCCAGCGCCGAGTCGAGGCTGCTGTTGGGGAAAGCCAGGTTGAACGACAACCAGTTCCAGCCATAGTTGAACGGCACCTCGCGCAGCAACAAGCCGCCGGTATGCACGATCTGCGGGTTATTCGGTGTGCCAATGATATTGTCGGCCTGGAAGGTGAAACTTTCCTGCACAAACCCGTAGCGTTGGCACTCGGAAGCATCCCACACTTCGAGGCGGATGGGGTCGAGCTGGTCGTCGGGGTCGCCAAAAATGGTGAGGTAAGCCAGGTATGTACCGAGCAAGGGCACATACTGAACATTGGCGCGGCCGCGCAGTTCGTCGTTGATGTACGCCGCCACAATGTCTTCGGGATCGGTGGAAAATTCGCCGGCAATACTGACCTGGAGCACCATGCTCATCGTGTTTTCAAACAAACCCGGATTCACCGACGCGTAAGGCGGGCGGCACACCACGCGCACGCCGATGGGCAAACCTTCGTCGCCGCCCATGAAAAATGGGTTTGCGCCAGTTTCCGTATGCAGCGTGATGGAGTCGGCCCAACGGCCGAAAGCCAGCGAAGAGTCCACGGTGAAACTGATCGGCCGGATTTCATTAGCCGCCAGGGTACCCTGGTTCGGCACGACGTGCAGCCAGTCCGGGATATTTTGGATGGTAAACGGCGCCGGATAGCCGCCACGGTTGTGGATATTGGCCACTGCGGTTTTGTTTTCGTCCTCAAATTTTGTCATGCCAACACTGTCGGTGAGCCAGGCCAGTTCGTTGCGATCCACATAAAATTCCCAGTCGAGGTATGGGCGTTTGTTACCGGTCAGGTCTTCGATGTCGTGCAGTTCGACGCGCAGGATTTTGTTTTCGTAAAACTGATTCTGGAAGGTCGGATCGAGCACGATCTTGTTTTCAAAACAGGTAACGGCGATGTCAATCAGCTGCCCGGTTGCGGCGTCGTACAAACCCACATTGTTGGGCTGGGTGAGGTCTGCGGGGATCAGTTTGTCGCAGTTGATGTGTTTGTTGAAGGTGAAGGAAACCTCATCGCCTACATGGTACACGCCGTCCGAGGGTTGGGGCACGCCCACGAGGCTGGGCGGTTCGCGGTCAATGCGGCCTTTGATCGTTTGCGAATACCCTGGGTCGGTAGCGGCATCACCGGAACACACCGCTACGGCGCGAATTTCGTAGGGGCCGTCGGACAGGCCGGTGGTTTCCCAGAAAAACTGGGTGAAATTGTCGCCCAGATCGGCCTTCAGGATATCGGATTGCGGTGTGATGTTGATCCAGGCGCCGTCGCCGTCGGAGCGGCGGTACTGCACCCGGACGAGGTCGAAGAACGGTTCGTTTTTGTTGTAGCCCGAGACGGTAATGCGGCGCAGACTGTTGTCGGCGGCCAGTTGCACCCAGCCTTCCTCGGGTACATTGATGGCCACTTCGCTGCACGGGCGGTTGAAGCGCACGCCGAGGTAGAGCGGAGAGTAGAAGTTCAGGTTCCAGTCCACGCCAAGCCCGAGCGCATAGTTGCGGTCCACTTCGCATTCCGAGTGCAAGGCCACGACGAGGCTGTCGTAGTCGTACTCGATCGGGCCACGTTCGATGGTGATGGTGATGGGCAGCGATTCGCCGTAGGGTACAATGTATTTCTGCGGCTGATCCAGCACACCGCCGTTCAGTTTGATGACGGCGCCGTGCGGGTTGTACTGCGGAATGGCGGAGACCACATACGGCCAGGTTTCATTGGTGGCGCCGATGTTACCGAGCAGCAACTGAAAAGCTGCTGCTTCGTTGGCCGGCACATTGGTTGCCACGAACGAGTTGCCCGGGGCCAGTTGCAGGTTCACGCCCTCGCGGTTGGCGGTACCCTCTTCCCAGGGGCAGGACGACTGTCCGGCTTTGATGCGGAACACGGGGGTTTTGTACACGGAGTCCATCGCCACATCCACAGAAAATGCGTCCCCGGGATCATCGTCGGCCAGGATGTAGCCGGTTGTGATGCCGCTGGAGGTTTCCGTAGTGGAGTCAACTTTGGTGTCGCTCGTGGCCGCCACGAACTTGAGCATACCGGTTATGCCGGCTTTATTGAACTCAAATCCGAAGTGGGTTTCCGCAGATTCTTCGCTGTTGAGCAGCTCCTGAAGTTGGTTCGTCGTGGTGGTATCGCTGGTTTCGGAGTACTCGTAGCCGATGTTGGCATCGAAGGAAATATTCCGAATAAACTTGGCCTTTTCCTTCAGTCCGGTATTGCGGTCAATGATCGCCTGCCAGCGTGTGAGCGACTCGGCCGCCTGGGTACGGATGGAATCCTCGACCAGCGGGTCGTTGGCCAGCACGTCGAGGTAGCGCATCACGTTGTTGACGAGGTGGTATTCCGAATACATGAAAACCGTAGAAAAATTGCCCGGCTCAATGTTCAGCACCTGCGATGCGGCAGGCGTGCAGGTGGTTTCGTCAAAAGTAACCTGATCGGCAAACCCGAAGATGATGTTGACCGCCTCGCCCATGTAGATATCGCCGCCCAGTCCTACGGTGCTGTTGCTGCCCACGATCAGGTCGCCATCGTCGGTGGACAGTTTTTCGCTCACCGACATGCAGGTTTGGAAGGTGCTGTCGGTGATTTTTTGGTAGGTAACCTGAAACTCGGCGCCGATATCGAAGATGGGGCCGGCGTTCATGATCGTTGCCACACCAACGCCGACCGCCACCTCCACGTTGCCGCCGAGGTGTACCTCCAGACCGCCGCCGCCGCCCACCTCGTAGTCGAAACCAACGTGGTACGACTTGCAGGTTTGCGTGTTTTTTTCCAAAAATGCCGAACTGCCGTCGCCCGGCGGGTCGCGCAAAATGAGCGACGGTGTTTCGGGCAGCATGGTCGTGAAGGTGTTTTCCTTGCTGCGTATGCCGGTCACCACGGCTTGTTTGGTCAGGCTGCCTTCGCGGCCCGCCACCGAAGTGCCCAGTACCTGAAATGTTTTCAAATACGGTGGCGAAGGGTTGGGCGGGCCAACGATGAACGTATATTTCAACTGCCCGCCGCTCATAACCGTGTCCAAAACCTCGTCCGAAAATCCATTGATGATGCGGAAATTGGCCGTGTCCAGGTAGCATACCCCGTCGTCGGACATGGTCGCCACATATTGCTCTTTGAGTTTTATGGTCAGCGTAACGGACTGGTCTTTGTCCAGCACAATGATCTCCGGGCTACATCCAGCCACAGGGTCCAACCCGCTGACGATCTCCGGCACCGGCGGTGCGAAGTAGATAAAATCAATGATGGTGTCGTTGGTGGTCAGGTTGGCCGTAGCGCCGCCTTGTACCTGGAAGGCGGTTTTAATGTCGGGGTCGGAGTGTTCGACCACGGCTACCGTCATACTTTCCAGCGGCGGAAGTTCCAGAAACTCGAAATCACCCTCCTGGTTGTCTATCGTGATTTCCCGTTCCAGGCAGCCGTCTGCCGAACGTACCTTGACGGTGCAAACGGTTCCGGTGCCTGTGCCCGGCGGCGCTTCAATGATGGATTTTTTGCACAAACCACCTGCCACCTGGCCCGACACCTTGCGGGTAGTAGTCACATTGAACAAAATGCCGGCAATCGGGCTGATCACGTTGGTGACTTCCCACGTTCCCGGAATAAAATTGTAGCCCTCGAATTTCGGCTCCAGCAGGGCGTTGTCGCCGGGGTTGAAATCAATCAAAAACTTGCCCGTAGAGTCGGTAAAAACTTTGGGTTTAAACGATTCTCCGTTGACCAAAATCTCTACGTTCGGCGCGAAGCAATCGGTGTTTTTATAGCGCACAAAACCCGTAACGGGCACCGTGGAGCGGTCCGTGAAATCCACCTGGTCCACCGAGGTTATACTCGGGTTGAGCGTCACCTGGCGAGTGACGGGTGAGAACTCGTGCGGCTCGGTCGCCTGTCGGGCGGCGAAGGGTGTCCAGTCCGTGCCAAAGCCGGTGCCGAAGCCCAGCAACAGCGAGCCGCTGTTGTTCAGGCGGTTGCCGCTGCCCTCGTCCAGCGAGAAATGCACACGCAGGCCTTTTTCCTGCATGTCGCGCGGAAACAGGAAGTGGTTTTGGATGACTGTCGCGCTCAAAGTAGAGTCGTAAATAGCCACCTCGTCTATCAGGCCGCCGTAGTGGTCGGTGGTAGTCGCGCCGCTGGGCCGGGCGCCGAGCATCCAGACTTCGGACGTGTCCGACCAGTTGCCACTAATCCCGGTAAACGTGTGGCTACCCAGCGATGTCCCGTTTTTGTAGGCGGTTACGGTGCGGTTAGTCCCGCTGCTGTCAATCGTGAACGCGAGGTGCTGGTAGCCCATGCCGAGTGTGCCGAAGTTTTTTTCCTGGCCATTGAGCACGAACTTGATGTCGTTGTCCGTGCCGTTGGGCGTGAGCATCAGGCGGAAATCGTTGGTGCCCCATTTTTTGGAAAAAACACACTGGTCGCCATCCGGGCCGGCACTGTTGATCCACAATTCAATAGTGGCTTTTGGTGTCAGGGAAAAGTCGGGCAACGTGGCATAGTCTTCCTGGCTGCGCACAAACCGCAGTGCGCGGTACATGTAAAAATCCTTGGCCGGGCGTGCCAAAAACGTGGTGCCGGTGCTGTAACTGACGGATTCGATGCGGTAAAAACCCTCCTCGTTAGTGAGGCCGGAAGTGCTCACCGGTGGTCGGTCGGTATCAAATTCAGCCCCGCAGAAATACAATTTGATGCGCCGGATCAGGTCGAAGGATTTGGTGCCCTGCTCCTCATCCAGTTTCCAGTAGTATTTCAGGTCGGACATGAGGGAGGAGGCCGTGCCCATCATCACTTCGGCGAGGTCTATTTCATCGAGGCGGCGGTGGTAAATCCGGAATTCATCCAGCAGGCCGTTCCAGCCGGATTGGCCGGTGCGGCTGCCGAGACGGATTTCGGTGGCCGAGGGCACGGGTGGCAGCGTGCCGATGGACACGAGGACACCGTCTATGTACAGGCGGCCTTTCCCGTCGGCATCTACGGAGAGGGCGATGTTGTGCCAGTCGTTTTTGGTGCTGTCGGGGAATTGGCCGGAAAGCAGCGTCGTACCGTTGTGCGTTTGCGCAATCTGGATACCCTCGTGCCCACCCGAGCTGGCGATGGTACGGAAAAACAGCGGGAAGGGCGACAGGTCGAGCAGGCCGCCATTGGCAGTAGTGGAATCTGTTTTCATCCAAAACGAGAGGGTCCACTCGCCGTTTGCTGCAGGCAGAATGCTCACGGTGTCGTTGAAAAACGCGCCGTCCTGAGAATCAAATTTTAACGAAAAACCCTGCATGGGCGTGAGGGTAATGAGTGCTCCGGGCACGGGGCTGCCGTTCACGGTTTGCACCTGGCCGGTCACCACGCCGTTGGGCACCTGAAACCCCAGCGCTTTGCCGGCGGAGCCTTCGCCGTACACATTGATCCCGCGCACTTCGTAGTTGTAGGGTGTGCCGGCTATGACGTTGAAATCGTTGTAGTTGCGGATATTGCTGGCCACGGTGGCCAAAAACACCCCGTCGCGGTACAGGTTGAATCCCTGGGTGGGGTTGGGGCCGAGCGGGTTGAGCACCCACGAAATCTGGATGCGGTCGAGCAGGTCGCCCTGTGTGGCCGTGACGATAGGCGGGAACGGCGGGATCAGGATTTGGCCAAAGGAGCCGAAGGCCATATCGTTTTCGGATGTGGTAGCCGGCCCGACGAGCATTTGGCCCACGACCATGTCGGTTCGGCGCGACGAGTTGCGCACGTCAATGCCCGAGCCGTAGTTGAAAAAAACCTGACCCGGACGAATGGACAAGGCGCCCGCCGGATTGCAAGCGGGATCGGACTGGCCGAAACTGTTGGTTTGGCTTCCAAAAATCAGGAGCGAAAAAACAAGTAGCCGGGTATAGCGAAGATATTTCATGAGTGGCAGTGATGTTTAAGCGAAAGCGGTTTGAGGGCAGGTTTAGGCGTGGCTATTTTTTCGGAGTATGCAGATTTTGTCAAAACCTTCGAATCGCCCGGACGCGGTTCGGAAACCCCTTCGAGGTTGCACTGGCGACGCCGGTTAAAAAAAATTGAGACCAGGCATTGGTGTTGTCGAAAGAACTGGAACTCCAGTAGGTCGCATTGGCAAGGCCACCCAGCCCTGCCTGTTTCAGGTTGGTGTACATAAGACCCAGTTCGTCCTTGCTGGGCAAAAACCAGTCGCTGTACCCGTTCAGCACCAATTCGTCGCAGATCAGGGCGGCAACCACGCCGCTCGTGCAGCTATCCACGATGGACGCCGTATTTGCCTCGCCACACCCCCTCTTCGTGCCTCTTGCATGGCTGACGGGCTGGCTGATGCAGCCCCATTGCGCCCCGGTGGACTGGTTGCTCATGGAGGCGATCAGCCCGTGCTGCCCCTGGGCATCCACATAAAAAATGATGCCCCCGCCGTATTCTTCGCCTACCTGGCGTACGCTGCCGGTAATGTGCTGCCAGCGGGCGCCGTCGTGGTAATAAAAACCTTTCAGCAGGTCGGTTTGATAAATGAGCAGGGATGGGTCCGGCTGGGCGATTGCCTTTTTTTGCGCGTCGGTCATGCGGGGGATGAGGATTCCTTTGTCGCTTGCGCTCAGTTCGAGCGCTGCCGAAGCCACCGGAGCAGTAGTACCGATTCCCACGCCTCCGCCGGAGGTAAATTCGTTGCCGGTACCCAGCAATGCCAGTCCGGCAGGAGCAGCCGTGAGGCGGGGGCGGGGCATGTATTCTGCTCCCGAGCCGCTTCCGAGGCTGACGCCGAGGTAGTACGCCTGATTGAACGGCGCATTCAACGGGCTTCCGGTACCAAGGACGACCGTGTATTTCCCACCCGTGACTTTTACATTATTGAACACATCGCTCCACACCAGGTCGGCGGAAAGTGTGCTGGTAGCACTTTTCCAAAGTTTAAATGTAAGCTGGTAGGTGCTGTCGGGCGCAGCCTGGCCGTTGTCCTGCACCAAAATACCCTGGAGCGAAAGGGTAGCGTTTTGGGCCTGGCCCGTGATCGGGCAAAACAAGGCGATAATGGTAAGCGCCAAAAAGGCGTGTGCTATTTTTTTCATAAGAAAAACAGGAAGTTGAATGCAAAACATACGAGTGGTCACGCGCGGGGTCAGAAAGCGCGTATCGGGCGCACACGACAGTTGTTGTTTTTTTCTTTTTGATCTTCGGTACCGCTGCCGAAATTGATAAACCAGGCATCATCGGACTCATTTAAAACGCTGGACGAACTCCAGTAATCGGAGGAATCGTTCATGGAGGTCACGAAGTTGCCAATGCCTTGCGCACGCAAATTGAAGTACATGAGCCAGAGTTCTTCCCGGGACGGCAAAAACCAGTCGCTGTACCCGTCGGCCGTGACGAGTTCGTGGCAGACATAAGCCGCCCGGAAATCTTCCTTGTCTTGCGCCTGGAGCATCATGGTGCGCGTGTTTTCCAATCCGGTTCCAACTTCATATCCTCCGGCTTCATTGGCATCGCCGGCATTGGGCGACCCCCAGTACCAGGTACTGCCCGGTCCCATAGAGGGCGACACCGTCACATCGTCGGGGGCGGCCACTAAGCCATGCTGGCCGGTACCGTCCACATAAAAAACATAGCCGCCTTCGTGAAATGTACCAAGTTGGATCGGCGAGACATTGAGTGCGGCGATATGCTGCCAGGCGCTGCCATTGTAAAAATAAAACCCGGCGTTGTTGTTGATTTGATATACGAGCAGGCCCGCTGCGGGGCTTACAATTGCGGTGCGTTGAAACTCAAAGAGCCGTGGAATCAGCATCCCCTGCGTGACCGATTCCACCACCAGCAATGCGCTGGTCGTATCGGGGCGGGTGTCCCCCACACCCATTGCCCCGGTGGAGGGCAGGATGTTTTTTTGTCCCTGCAGCGACAGCACAAACGGCGCGGAGGTGAGTCTCGGGCGGGGCTGTAGTTCCGGCCCGGAGCTCATGCTGATGCCGAGGTAGTAGGTCTGGTCGAACGGGGCATCGAGCGGCTGCGACCCCGTACCCAACAAGACATTGTATACGCCGCCGGTGATTTCCACGTCGGTGAACGAGTCTTCCCACACTTTATCGGCAGCGTTTGTGCTGGTGGGGTCTTTCCAGAGTTTGAACTTGAGGGTATAGGTGCCGTCGTCCACGGCTTTGCCGTCATTTTTTCGGAGTACGCCTTGTACGGACAAAACGGCTGTCTGGGCGCCTAATGCCGGCGCAAGCGTAAAAAGCAGAAGAACGGCCCAGGCCGTTCGGGAGAGGAGCATTTTTTTCATCCGTGCTATGATTCGGTATTAGCCCACGGTTTTTCCGTTGGGAGAAGATGGTGGTGTACGTTTTTTCAAAAAGCCCGGACGAACCTGGTGCGGGCGTCGGAGGTTTTTGCAGCAGTTGAGGGGATCGTTGCGCCATTGCCGTCGAATACCATCAACCAGGCTGTCGTGGCGTCATTTTCGGTAGAACTCCAGTAGGAAGCACCCGAAGTAAAACTGCCCAGCCCGGCTACATGCAGGTTTTTATGCATCAGTTCCAACTCGTCTTTGGAGGGCAGGTACCAGTCGCTGTAATTGTTGATGAGGATTTTATCGGCTCGTTCGGCAGCCAAATCGGCTACTCCGCCGCCGCCGATGGCGGCACAGGGGTTGCGTATGATGGAGGTCGTATTGGCTTGGCCACTGCCTAATGCAGTGCCCCGAGCCGGAATAACGCTCACCCCCGAGCAGCCCCATTTGGTCAGCACGGCATCGAACGTTGCATTTACGGAGGGAGAGACAATCAGGCCATTTGCGCCGGAAGGTTCCAGATAAAAAATGATGCCCCCCTGGTAAAAGTCGCCGACCTTAAGCCCGGTGGCGCCAAAAAACTCATTGATGGACTTCCAGGTGGAACCGCTGAAATAGTAGAATCCGGGCGTGTTGTCGGTTTGAAAAAGCATCAGTCCCGTAGCCGGGCTTGCAATGGCATCCCGCTGCGCTTTGGTCATGCGGGGAGCGAGTATGCCTTTGCTGGTGGACGCCACTTCCAGTAGTGCGCCGGCATTCGGCATGGTGGTGCCAAGACCCACGTTTCCGCTCGACGGGAAAATGTTGGTAGTGCCCAGCAACGACAATGCGTACGGCGCCGACGCCAGCCGGGGGCGGGGAATAAACTCCTCGCCGCTACCCGTGCCGATACTCACGCCCAGAAAATAGGGTTTGTCGAAAGGCGCGTTCAGCACCGTCGCGCCGTCACCCAGCACCACCTCGTAGAGGCCGCCGAGAATAGACACACTGGTTTTGGTTTCTTGCCAGGCGACTGTCCCGCCGGTCTCGGCATCCCACAATTTAAACGTGAGCGTGTAGTTTGTCCCGTCGGGCACCGTGGTGCCGTCCGATTTTTTGAGCACACCCTGAACGGTCAGGGTAGCATTTTGGGCCGAAAGGCCCGAGGCAAATACAAGGAGAAAAACAAGGGTGGCGGGCAGGCTACGCCACGAGACAGGACTTTCCATGAGAAATGACAAATAGTAGATTGTTAGCAAGTGGAAACAAAAGTAAAAAACATCCGCATACTTAAGGTCAAAGAGCGTGTTACATTTTCGCTATTTTCCACACGGCTGTGCCATCCCGGTTTGCGACTTCCAAATAATACAATCCGGCGCGCGCAGCCGCTCCCCAGTTCAGCGGATTCGGGCCGGACACGAGTGTGCGTGTTTCCTGCCAAAGCAGGCGGCCGTGTTGGTTGAGTACGCTGAGCCGGACAGCGCCCGGTGGCGCCTGCGTGCAATACAGCGTTGGCGGGGTGTGCTCGAACGGATTGGGTGCCACCCGAAATCCGGCCACCCAGTCGGGCGCCGTCGTGGCCACGAGACAAGGCGGGCTGACTAACCTGGCTGCCACAATAGGGCTAAAAAAACCTGCGACTTTCTCCGCCCGCTGCGGCTGATTGATGACCCAGTGGTAGCTGCCGTTGTCGTTGAACCGGATGCACTCGAAAAGGGCAAAGTTGGAATCGAATGCATTGCAGTTGAAAAACTCGGTCAGCAGCGGCGGCGGGTTTGGCAGTGCAGCCACCTTGGTCGCGAGGGCGCCATTGCCGAAAACAAAGGGCAACTTGTCGTGCCAGGGGGTAAAACCGAGGTTGCAGTAAGCGGAAATGACGAACATGGGTTTGCCGTACTGGAGCGGCACGATACCGTCGCAGGTCTGGTGGTACAGGTACAGGGCCGGGTTGTTGGGCCCTTCCAGCCAGTTGTCGGCGAAGGCTTGCGACGGCACCCCGCCGTAGAAACTGACAACGCCGATGACCGAGGCATCGAAGCCGTTCTGGTTCAGCGTGCCGTCTATCGAACCCAGATCGGGACGCGCCAGTGCGCCGGGCAGCAGGGCCGGCGCCTGAGAAATACAGTCCACCATGTAGCTGTTCGAGAGGTTGCTGCCCGGTATGGGTGCGGCGGGCAGCGCGCCACAGGCAGCGGGTTTTTCTATGGGCCGGTCGAGCAGGCCCACGGCCAGCGCGACGAAGGCGCCGGCGCTTACGCCGCCCACCAGCACGGCATGGTTGCAGGTGGAGTCGGCGTACACGCGTGCTTTGAGCCAGCGGATAGCGCCCTTCACGTCCTGCATGCCGCGGTAGATGGCCCGAATGATTTCCAAGGAATCGGCGGCGTACAGGCTGTTTCCGCCGGGGAAAACGCCGGGATTGATCGGGTTGGCCGCATACTCGGCTTTGTGCCAGCCTTTGCGGTAGTTGACCGTGGCGACGACGTAGCCGCGGGCCGCCATATCTTCACAAAACAAGGCCATGTCTTCTTTGCAGCCGCCGAGCCACGAGCCGCCGTGCACCAGCACGAGCAGTGGCCGCGCGGTGTCGGCGTTCAGGGGTTTGTACAGGTCGAGGGTCAGCGTATCGGGCAGGCCGAGGTAGTTGGTAGCAATGCCGTACACCAGGTCTTTTTCGACCTGCCAGGCGTATTGTTTTTCGGTGAACGGCGCCTGCGCGGGCAGGGCGCCGGCAAACAGGGAAAGCAGAAAACAAAGAATCGGTTTGCGCATCGGCGTGGCGTGTGGGTTGGGTTTTGAAGACCACAAAGGTGCCGCAAAAAGCCGAAACGGCTTACAGGCCCGGGTCGGCACTAGCGTTTACGTCGCCGATTTTCACACCGGTAAAATCAAACCAGTTGGGGGCCGGGTCGGCCGTGTTCGGTGTTGCGATGGCGCCGGGCAGGGGTGGCTGTAGCGGGTTGTTTGGGTTCGGGAAAACATAGTTTTTTGGAAAAAACCGCCACGACTTTCCGTGCGGCATTTTTAGGATATGGCCCAGCAGCAGTTTTTGTAGCAATACCACATCCTGCAGCGTCACCTTGCCGTCGAGGTTGGCGTCGGCGGCGATGATTTTCCAGGGGGCGTCGAAGGGCTCCAATCCCAAAATGTGGCGCTGTATGGCGGCAAGATCGGCTGTTGTGACTCCGTTTAGCGGGTTTGTGGTTTTGGATGGGGTAAGTAGCGACGTGTAGCCTGGTTCCAGAAGTTGGCCAAACGTACCCCAATAGCCGGTGCCTCCGGTCGTGATGGTTGAGGCCAAATTGGGGAAGGGAATCGTATCGCCCACGCAATTGTATCCGCTCAGGGCAAATCCGACGCCAGATATGCCCGCACCAGTGGGATGATTTACGCTGACACTGACACTGGGATCACAGTTCTGCGCCAGGTTGCCAACCAGCAACCGAACCGTACAGAGCGCCGTATTGCCGGCAGCATCCTTAGCCCACACCTCGACGTGGTTCAGGCCCATCTCGTTGACATTGTACTGGATGTGGGTACGCCCCTCCGGAAACCCCGTGCCGGTGCATCGTTTCCGAATGCCGAGTTCGATGCTCCCCGGCGCATTGTCGTGGAGCGAATCCACCAGATCATTGGCCCAAACCACCGTCACACAGGGGAGGGTCAAATTAACGTTGACCATATCCGTGCACTGCAAATGCGGCGGCTCGGTGTCCGTTTGCGCGGCGAGGGTTTGAGCCAAAAACAGGACGGCGAATAGCGGGATGTAAAATTTGTTCATCGGTCGGCGATTAGTTAAACATGAAGACCAAAAGTACCGGCAAACCAGGCGTGCCGCTTTTGAATCTAAATTTTTGACCGGCGAACGACCAAAAAAACAGCCCCCGATCACGATGCCGGCCGACGATAACGCAGTTTGCTGTGCTTGACGCCGTAGCTAAAGTAGATCACCAGGCCAATAACCAACCAGATGGAGAATCCCAGCCAGCTCTTCGCCGGTATCTGCGCCATCATGTAAAAACAGGAGATCAGCCCTAAAATCGGGATCAGGGAAAGGTTGTGGCGGAAGCTCAGCACTATCATGTACAGGCACGTCAGAGTAAACAACCACATCGGGATTTTGTGCTGGAACAACGCCCAGCCGGACTCGAACTTTGCATCTTCCGGCACCGGAGCCGCCGTCACCATCCGGGTATAATCCTCCGGGCTTAACTTGTCCAAGTAGGCGGCCATATCGGCGCCCGCAGCGGTGAATCCAGGGCCATCCGTCTGGCTGACGAATGCAATTAATGCCTGGGATTGTGCCGCATCGAGTTTGCTGAGCAGGGTCACTTCATCATACATTTCCGGGGCATTGCGCAGCCATGCCAGCGTCGCGTCGCGGTGTGCCGACAGCAGATAAAACACTGCGGCAGCCACCAGCAGCGGGAATACCCATTTCCCGTTGATATACGGTGTGCGGAATTTTCCTCGGGGAGCATCCGGTGTCATTTGTAGTTTCAGTACGCCGGCACACACCAGTACAAACGCAAACAACGTGCCCATGCTGCACAAGTCCAGTACCGTATCGCTCGGGATAAACAACATGGGGACGACCACGAAAAAGCCCGTCACGATGGTAGAGAAATCCGGCGTATGGAAGCGGGGGTGAATTCGGGAAAAGGCTTTGGGCAACAGACCATCGCGGCTCATGGTCATCCAGATTCGCGGTTGGCCGAGCTGGAACACGAGGAAAACCCCCGCCATGGCCACCACGGCGCTCACGGCAATGATGCCGGAAAACCACTTCAGGTTCAATTTTTCAAAAACAAACGCCAGCGGGTCGTTTACATCGAGCAATTTGTAACTGACCATGCCCGTCAGTACCAGGGCAATCAGGATGTACAAAACCGTGCAGATTACGATGGAATAGACCATAGCTCGCGGCAAATCCCGCTGCGGATTTTTGCACTCCTCGGCCGTGGTGGACAGGGCGTCAAAACCGATGTACGCAAAAAACACGGACGATACGCCCGCCATGACACCGCCAAAACCATTGGGAACAAACGGGTGCCAGTTGGACGTGTCCACATAAAAAGCACCCACGATAATCACCAGCAGCACCACGATCATTTTCAGCACTACCATGGCATTGCCGACGTTTTTGGACTCCCGAATCCCGATGTACACCAACGCCGTGATCAGAATGGACATCACCATGGCGGGAATGTCCAGAATAATGCGCAAACTGCCCAGACTGGGCGCATGCAACCAGGCATCGTGGGCCTCCCGTTGGGCGTCGGACAACGTACTCATGGCCGCGCCGCCCTTGAGCAAACCCGTGGCTACCGCAAATCCGTCGCGGGCAGATATGTAGTCCACCTGCGCCCAGGAGGGGATGTGCCACCCCGCGCTTGCGCAGAGACTGGTGAAATAACCCGACCAGGAAACAGCCACGGTGATATTGCCCACGGCATATTCCATGATGAGCGCCCATCCGATAATCCAGGCGATCAGCTCGCCAAACGCCACGTACGAGTAGGTGTACGCGCTGCCCGAAACCGGCAGCAGGGAAGCAAATTCAGCGTAGGCAAACGCGGCAAAACCACAGGCAAACGCCGTAAAATGAACAGGAAAATTACCGCCGGTCCGCCGTTGTAACTTGCGGAACCGATGGTACTGAAAATGCCGGCGCCAATGATGGCGGCAATCCCCAGCGCCGTTAAATCCACTGCGCCGAGGTGTTTTTGTAGCCTGGGGTGGTCGCCGGGTTCGATGGATTCGTGGTGCGCGGTAGCGATTGCGTCCGGGACAGATTTTTTGCGGAACAGTTCACTGATGAAAGACATAGGGCAGCGTAGTTTGTCCGGCCTGTTTTCGGCCTGTTTTCGGCCCAATGTCTGCATTTTTGACGTTTGCCAAACCCCGGGCCTGTATTTTTCCAAAAAACACCATCCCGGAAATACTGCCAGGAGGCCGCCACTCCGCTTGCAAACGTTGGCATCCAGCCCAAAAACATGTTTTCCAGCCTTCCCAAAAGAAGGTTTCCCAAAAGGTCATATTTTTTCCACATCGAGTTATCCACAATGTGGACAACTTCAGTTACAAACATTTGGTATTGATTTTCAACAACTTGAATAAGTTATTCACATTATGTGGAAAAATTGGATTGATGCGACTCAAAAAAAGCCTACTTTTGTCAGCGCTTCGCTTCTGTTAATCCCGCGCCGCCTTCGTGCTTGTTAAAAAATCGCCCGGGGGTTTGGGATAGGCTCTTTTTACAATCCAATATATCTTCCATCCCGGTCAATTCCCTGCGGTCACAGTGATCGCCCGGAGAAGTTGCCGCCCTGCTGTTTTGCTGCGGATGTTAACCTGGGCAGGGCGAACGCGCCAGAAAAGACAACGATCTTTTTCAACATAAATCAATTTCATTTTTGATCAAAATGGTAAAGGAAGCACCCAATGCAGAGCCAATTTTGGCGGAAAACCCCGACCGCTTCGTCATCCTCCCCATCAACTACGCGGAGGTCTGGAAAATGTACAAAACCTCCGTGGCCTCCTTCTGGACGGCTGAGGAAATTGACCTCGCGGCCGACATGAACGACTGGGAAAACAAACTCAGCGACGATGAGCGCCACTTCGTCAAGCACGTTCTGGCTTTTTTCGCTGCCAGCGACGGCATCGTGAACGAGAACCTCGTGCTCAATTTCATGCGCGAAGTACAAATCCCCGAAGCCCGCTGTTTCTACGGCTTCCAGATCGCCATCGAGAACATCCATGCCGAGATGTACTCGCTGCTGATTGACACCTATATCAAAGACCCAAAGGAAAAAGACTTTCTTTTCCACGCCCTGCAAAACCTCGAATGCGTGGCCAAAAAAGGCAACTGGGCACTCAAGTGGATCGAAAATGCGCCCACGTTCGCGCACCGGCTCATCGCCTTTGCCGCCGTGGAGGGCATCTTTTTTTCCGGCTCGTTCTGCTCCATTTTCTGGCTGAAAAAACGCGGCCTCATGCCGGGCCTTACTTTTAGCAACGAGCTCATCAGCCGCGACGAAGGCATGCACTGCGATTTCGCCTGCCTGCTCTACTCCATGCTGGAAAACAAACTCGACCCCGCCGAGGTGGAAGCCATTATCACCGAGGCGGTTTCGTTCGAAAAAGAATTCGTCACCGACGCCCTGCCGGTATCGCTCATCGGCATGAACGCTGAACTGATGGGCCAGTACATCGAGTACTGCGCCGACCGCCTGCTACTCTCGCTCGGCAACGAAAAAGTGTATAAAACCGCCAATCCGTTCCCCTGGATGGACATGATCTCCATTCAGGGCAAGACCAACTTCTTCGAAAAACGTGTGGGCGACTACCAAAAAGCCGGCATCATGACCAAACGCGAAGAGCAGGTCTTCGCCACAGACGCAGAGTTTTAACAGGTTTCGGGTTAGAGGGTTAGAAGGTTTCGGGTTGGAGGGTTAGAGGGTTTCGGGTTAGCGAACCCTCCAACCAGAAACCTTCCAACCTTCTAACCCTCCAACCAGAAACCTTCCAACCCTCCAACCTTCATTTTTTCACAAAATATCACATTAATCATGGGCAAATTCGTGATCTCCCAGCGCGCCAACGGCGACTATCAGTTCAACTTGAAAGCCACCAACGGCCAGGTAATCCTCACCAGCCAGGGCTATGCCGCCAAACCATCCTGCCTGAGCGGCGTAGAGTCGGTGCGCACCAACTCCCAGGACGACGCGCGCTTCGAGCGCCTCACCGCCGCTAATGGCAAGTTTTATTTCAACCTAAAAGCGACCAACGGCCAGGTCGTCGGCGCCAGCCAGATGTACGAGAGCGAGGCTACGCGCGACAACGGCATCGCATCGGTGAAAAACAATGCACCGGACGCCACGGTGGAAGACGAAACAACGGCGGCATAGTGCCCGCTCGCGGTCAGACTTTCCAGGTTTTTGAACCTGGAAAGTCTATGCCGCGCATGCATCAATTTTTTACACAGCCTGCTTCTGGAAAACATGCTTAAACCTGTACTCTTTTTCTCCTTGTTGATAGCGGTTCTGTCCCTGCGTGGTCAGGATGGCGCCTTGTCGTTTGCGGCGCATGCGGGCGCCACATTGGCAACGATTAAACCCGAATGGGACGCCTTTGACCCAAAACTCCGCACCGGTTTTTTTGTGGGTGCGAACGTGCGCTGGGCTATCTCCGAGCGGTGGGGACTTCCGATAGATGTGCAGTTTTCCCAGCGGGGTTTTTACTTCAACAGCCCGGGAGCATTAATTGTAAAGGACAACCAAGTTGCTATCTATCAGGGCAGAATTGATTTTCGAACCGGCAACCTCGATGTTATTCCACAAATAGAATTCTGTCCGATCAAACAAATTGGAATTGCCGCCGGGCCATACCTCTCCACCCGCCTCTCCGAATCTGTTCGGTATGGCGACGTGGTTGATTGGACCAGTACCAAAGACGATAAAGTTTTTGAAGGTATTGATTTCGGCCTAACGGCCAAATTGAGCGGGAACCTGGGACCGGTCACCCTTTTTGTGTCGTACTGGTATGGACTGGTCGACATGGTCAATATCCAGTTGGTAGATGAAAATGGTCAGAGTTTGGGGATACTGGCCGCGAAAAGCCGGGCGGTGCTGGTAGGTGCGGGTTGGCGGTTTTAAACTTCAAAGGATTATGTTACCGGAAAACGCATACACTTCGCTCCTGGAGCATATCGGGCAAACCTTCGCGGTGGCCCGGGGCAAGGCGTATTCGGCGGTGAACCAGCAGTTGCTGGAAGCATACTGGAATATCGGGCGGCAAATTGCTGAATACGAACTACAAGGGAAAAGTAAAGCAGATTACGGCAGCAACCTATATCAGCGATTATCAAAAGATTTGACAATGAGATTGGGAAAGGCTTCGGACTTACTAATGTGTATTTGATGCGTCAGTTTTATGAAACGTACCCAATCGTCCAGTCAGTGACCGGACAATTGACTTGGACACACTACGCCGAAATTCTTACCATCTCCGACCCGCTCGCCCGCAGTTTTTACGAAAAACAGAGTGCAAATGAGGTGTGGAGTGTGCGGCAGTTGAAGCGGCATCACGAAACCGAATTCTGAGCCATGAAAAAAGAAATCATCCAAAAACTACACAGTGCCTTCGAAGAGGCGGCGCACGAACAAGACGGCGTGGAGTACTGGCTTGCCCGGGACTTGCAGGTGTTGCTGGGCTATGACGAGTGGCGCAACTTCAGCAAGGTGATCGAAAAAGCACAGGAAGCGTGCAAAAACTCTTCGGTAGCAATCGAGATCAATTTGTTGAGATCAACAAATTGATCACACATGGCAAAGGTGGACAACGGGCTGTCGCCGACTTCATGCTCACCCGCTACGCCTGCTACCTCATCGCCCAAAACGGCGACCCGGCAAAAGAGCCGATCGCGTTCGCGCCCCACTTGGCATTTCCCCAAGCCACTTCACGCGAGGCTGCTTGGTGAAAACACCAAGCAGGGCGCAAAAACGGAAAATCGAATCAATCAAATCAATCGCCCCTAATCGAATCAATCAAAAAAATCACTACTCAATCATAAAAAAGCCGAAAAAGCAATACCTACACACACCATGCATGTAATCAAACGCTCCGGGCGCAAAGAGGACGTGTCGTTCGACAAGATCACGGCACGCCTGCGCAAACTCACCTACAACCTCGATACCAACTACGTCAACCTGATCGAGGTTTCCAAAAAGGTCATCATGGGCCTTTACGACGGTGTCACCACCGTCGAACTCGACAACCTGGCTGCCGAAACTGCCGCCAGCATGGCTACCGTCCACCCCGACTACGCCCTGCTGGCCGCACGTATTGCCGTGAGCAACCTCCACCGCGAAACCGACAAGTCCTTCCACAAGGTTATCCAGGGCCTGTACCACTACGTGGATCCCAAGTCCGGCGAACGCGCCGGCCTCATCGGGGAGGACACCTACAAAATCGTGATGAAACACAAAGACGAACTCGACAGCGCCATCATCTACGACCGCGACTTCGAGTTCGACTACTTCGGTTTCAAAACCCTCGAGCGCTCCTACCTCATGCGCATGGAGGGCAAAGTGGTAGAGCGCCCGCAGCACCTGTTCATGCGTGTGGCCGTCGGCATCCACGGCGAAGACATCGAATCGGCCATCGAAACCTACAACCTGATGAGCGAGCGCTGGTTTATCCACGCCACGCCCACGCTGTTCAACGCCGGCTCACCCAAGCCGCAACTGTCCAGTTGTTTCCTGCTCCAGATGACCGAGGACAGCATCCAGGGCATTTTCGAAACCCTCCAGCGCTGCGCCCTCATCTCGCAGAGCGCCGGCGGTATCGGCCTCAGCATCCACAATGTGCGCGCTACCGGATCGTACATCAAAGGCACCGGCGGCACCTCGAATGGTATCATCCCGATGCTGCGCGTGTTCAACGATGCGGCGCGCTATGTGGATCAGGGCGGCGGCAAGCGCAAGGGCGCATTCGCCGTGTACATGGAACCCTGGCACGCCGACGTGTTCGAGTTTCTGGAACTGAAGAAGAACCACGGCAAAGAGGAGATGCGCGCTCGCGACCTGTTCTACGCCATGTGGATATGCGACCTGTTCATGGAGCGCGTGAAAGATGACGCCGACTGGTCGCTGTTCTGCCCCAACGAAGCGCCCGGCCTGTTCGACGTGTACGGCGGCGAGTTCGAAGCGCTGTACCACCAGTACGAAAAAGAAGGCCGCCAGCGCAAAACCGTCAAGGCCCGCGATCTGTGGAACGCCGTGCTCGAAAGCCAGATCGAAACCGGCACGCCCTACATCCTGTACAAGGACGCCGCCAACAAAAAGAGCAACCAGAAGAACCTGGGGACCATCCGCTCGTCCAACCTGTGCACGGAAATCATCGAGTACACCGCGCCCGATGAGGTGGCGGTGTGCAACCTGGCGTCCATCGCACTGCCGAAATACGTCAACGACGGCGTGTTCGACTTCGACCGGCTCTATGAAATCACCCGCGTGGTGACCCGCAACCTGAACAAGGTCATTGACATCAACTACTACCCGATCCCCGAGGCCGAGCGCTCCAACATGCGCCACCGGCCCATCGGCCTGGGGGTGCAGGGCCTTGCCGACGCGTTTATCCTTATGCGTATGCCCTTCGATTCGCCGGAGGCCAAACAACTGAACAAGGACATTTTCGAGACAATCTATTTCGCAGCTATGACCGAGAGCTGCGTTCTGGCGGAAAAACACGGCGCCTATCAGACCTTCGCCGGCTCGCCACTCAGCAAGGGCGAGTTCCAGTTCGATATGTGGGGCGTGCAGCCCTCCAAACGCTGGGACTGGGAAAGCCTGCGCCAACGCGTGATGCAATCGGGCGTGCGCAACTCCCTGCTCGTGGCGCCTATGCCCACGGCCAGCACCAGCCAGATCCTCGGCAACAACGAGTGCTTCGAGCCGTACACCTCCAACCTGTACACCCGCCGCACCCTTGCCGGGGAGCACATCGTGGTGAACAAATACCTCATGCGCGACCTCGTGCGCCTCGGCCTCTGGGACGAAGAAATGCGCGAAGCCATCATGGCCGCCAACGGTTCCGTGCAGGGCATCGAAGACATCCCCGAGGAGGTGCGCAACATGTACAAAACCGCCTACGAACTCAGCCAGAAAGTCATTCTCGACATGGCTGCCGACCGCGGCGCGTTCATCTGCCAGAGCCAGTCGCTCAACGTGTTCATGGAATCGCCCACGTTTGCCAAACTGTCGTCCATGCACTTTTATGCCTGGCAAAAAGGCCTGAAAACGGGCATGTACTACCTGCGCAGCAAGGCCGCTACCGACCCGATCAAATTCACGCTCAGCGGCAAACACCAGCAGAAATTTGTGGCCAACAAAGTCACCAACGAAGCCGTAGTAAAAGTGGAAAAAGAGGGTCCGCAAATGGCAGCCCTCGATCCCGAACAGTATCAGGGCAAGATATGCAGCCTCGACGACCCGACCTGCGAAGCCTGCTCGGCCTGATTTGACAGTTTTGAGTTTCGAGTTTTGAGTTTTGAGTTACGGTAACCCTAACTCAAAACTCAAAACTCAAAACTTTTAATCTTTTCGCCGTCGGGCACAATCAGGCAGACTGGCCTGCGGCGGGCACAATTTGCTGGACGAGCGGTACTGGAGCGACGGGAGACAAAGCGGTACTATCCTTTGTACCCTTCATGCTTTTCCCACACTTTTCCACCCGTCGGACCCGCGTTCCGGGTGCTGCAAAATCCGGCAGCAGATAAATCAAAAAGAGAGCGCTCCTGAAGGAAGGGGCGCTTTTTTTTAAGGCAGCCGCGCTCCAGCGCGTGCCGGTACAGATGACAGGCAAGATTGCTTTATATTTGTTGCGCTAAAATTTTCCGATATGGTTTTCACAGAAGAAAAAATTCACACCGTCCGGGAATTCCTGGAGCTCGACATCTTCGAGGACGGTTACCTCTATGAACTTATCGACGGCGAAATCGTGAAACGAGCATCTCCTGACACCGAACACCAGAGCATAGCTTCCAACCTGTCTTATTTTTTTCAAGCCTTCGTGCGGGAAAAAAAATTGGGCAAGATTTTTTTTGCCCCCTACGATGTCTATCTCGACGAAGAAAATCTGGTACAACCCGACCTGATCTTCGTGGCTGCGGCCAATGCGGGCATCATCCAAAAGGGCTGCATCGTGGGCGTGCCCGATCTGGTGGTAGAAATCCTTTCCCCTGGCATGCAGAAGTTTTTGACAACAATCCCGCTACTTAAAGGCCCCGGTGGTGGCAAATTTCGAGTGATGGAACGCGGATTAAACGGATGCAGGCAACGCGGATTTTCGCGGATTCCGTAAATAAATCCGCGAAAATCCGCGTTGCCTGCATCCGTTTAATCCGCGTTCCATCACTCGAAATTTGCCACCACCCAAGGCCCCTGCTCATACCTGTTTCGATAGTGCTTCGATCCATTCTTCCACCGGCATACTCCGCTGCTCGCCCGTCTGCTGATCTTTCACGGTCATGGTTCCGGTTTGCATTTCCGTTTCACCTATGATGGCCGCAAACGGGATGTTGCACTTGGCGGCGTACTCAAACTGTTTTTTCAATTTGCCCGGCTCTGGGTACAGTTCGGCGGGAATACCCGCAGCCCGCAACCGGCAGAGGCACTCGAAAGCATACGCGTGGGTGGGTTCGTCGAAGGCCATAAGCAGCACGCGCACGGTATCGGCAAGGGTTTCGGGGAAACGCTCGAGCATTTCCAGTACATCGTAGATGCGGTCGGCACCGAAAGAAATACCGACGCCCGAGAGTCCCGGCATACCAAACACGCCCGTGAGGTCGGCATAACGCCCGCCGCCGCCGATGCTGCCCATCTGCACGCCGTTGGCCGCCACTTCGAGGATGCAGCCGGTGTAGTAGGTGAGGCCGCGGGCCAGGGTGATGTCGAACTGGACAGCGTTTTGAAGCCGTGTTTTTTTCAGAAACTGAAACACGCGCTCCAGTTCGTCCAGCCCTTTGCGGCCGGTTTCGCTGTTGGAAAATACCGGGCGCAGCGCCTCCCACGAAGGGGCGGCCAGGGTGGTTTCAATGCCGGCAATGGCCTCGGCCGCAAACCCGCGCTCGGTCAGTTCTTTGCGCACACCCTCGATACCCACCTTGTCCAATTTGTCGATAGCCACGGTCATATCTACAAACCGGTCGGCGACCCCGGCGGCCTCGGCGATGCCGTACAGCACCTTGCGGTTGTTGATTTTGATGGTGACCGGGATGTTCATCTTGGCAAATGCCTCATCGTATATCTGGATCAATTCGGCCTCGTAGTGCAGACTGTCGGAGCCGATCACGTCGGCGTCGCACTGGTAAAATTCCCGGTAGCGGCCCTTCTGCGGCCGGTCGGCACGCCAAACGGGCTGAATCTGGTAACGTTTGAACGGGAAAGTGAGCGCGTGGCGGTTCATCACCACGAAGCGGGCAAATGGCACCGTGAGGTCGTACCGAAGACCGCGTTTGGCAATCTGGGGCACGAGCCTTGCGGAGTTTTTGGAGGCCAAAACCTCCGCGTCGGCGGCTTTCAGGTAGTCGCCGTTGTTCAGTATTTTGAACAGGAGCTGGTCGCCCTCGTCGCCATACTTGCCCGTGAGCGTGCTCAGGTTTTCCATTGCCGGCGTTTCTATCGGCTGAAAACCGAACTTGACAAATACCGAGCGGATCGTATCAAAAATGAACGCGCGGCGGCGCGCCTGTTCGGGGCCAAAATCGCGGGTACCTTCAGGAAGGGATGGTTTTTGCATGTTTTTAGGTTTCTGGTTAGGAGGTTGGAAGGTTTGCTGGTTGGAAGGTTTGGAAGGTTTCTGGTTGGGGAGCGTGAACCAGCAACCTTCTAACCTTCTAACCTTCCAACCCTCTAACCTTGTATGCTTCCGAATAACAGCCCTTTTTGGGCGAGGGTTCCGACGATGATGAGCAGGGCAATGGTGGTGTAGATGGCTAATTTTTTGTGCTTGTCCAGGTCGTTACCTGCTTTTTTGGAAAAAGTGCGGCCCAGCTGGATGAGTACTACGGCAATAAGCATGGCGGTGATGTGCTCCACCGCCCAATAGCGTGCGTTGGGGTCTTTCATGGCTGCGCCGAAATTTTGAAAAGCGGCTTGTGTCAACGGACTGGTGAATGCATACAGGACGAGGCCCAGCACCAGTTGCAGGTGGGTCAGGCCAAGCAGGGCTGCAGAAGCGGTATTGTCCAATTTTTCGTAGGGCTTCCGGTTTAGCCAGCCGGTGTAGGCGCGAATCAGTACGAAAATCAGGGCAGCGAGAAGCAGGTAGCGGTTGTAGGAATGGAGCGTGCTCAGGAATGGATGCATGGCGGGTACAGGTTTGAGTTCAACATCAGGGAAAATTCCCCGACGGCAAATGTAGGAAGAGGGTTAGTCAAAAAGGCAGTTGGCCAAAGGCAAGGGGCAAATTTTCTAATCGAAATCCCTCCAACCTTCCAACCAGAAACCTTCCAAAGGGCGCTCCGTGTCGCTACGCGAAATTTACGCGGAAGTGTATTGATTCGTCTTTCGCCGCGAGCATACTTTTTTACCCCCGCGGGAGCCGGCAAGGTGCTGCTGCGGTAGGGTATGGGACTGGTTTAGAAGGTTGTTTGCGGTTGCTGTCCGAAGATCGTGTAGCCGACGGCAACAAAAAACATATTGCCGCTCAGTACCGGGTTGTTTTTGTCCAGATTCAACCAGCGGTGCCCCACGCGCAACCGAATGCCGTG
Organism: Lewinellaceae bacterium; assembly: GCA_016719605.1. Classification (GTDB taxonomy): domain Bacteria; phylum Bacteroidota; class Bacteroidia; order Chitinophagales; family Saprospiraceae; genus M3007. The sequence continues at coordinate 217,822 of JADJYW010000001.1, forward strand.
ATACGAGCCGGCAACGTTGTTTTCGTTGGTGCCAAACTTGATGTCGGCGTGCAATGCCGCCTGGTAGTGCCAGCCGCGAAACTTGAAAAACTCGTAGTATTCCGGGGTATCGCCTTCCTCGTCTGCCGGCGGGTGGATACCGCTGAAGCCGCCGCCGATGGTGGGAAAAATGCGCACCTTGTCTTTGTTGTACAGGTTGTACCCGATTTCGAGATCACCGGCGAGCAACGTGGAGGGGTCGCCTTCGGGCCATTCGTAGCCGTTTTGTACGAGGCTTTGCGCGAGTTTCTGGCCGCCGGCGGCAAAACGTACAGCGCCGGTCAGCCGTTTTTTTGAAAAAAAAATCCCCATGTCAATGCCGAATAGCGGGCGCAGGGTGCGCTCCAGATCGCCCGACCAGGAGCCGTGTAAAAAGAGCAAATCCAGGCCAAGTCCCCAGTCGTCGGCCGGCGTCTTGTGGTACATTCGGGAGCGGATGAACGCTGCAAAACGCGAATTGGGATACACGTTCAGAAAGCCGTCCAATTGGGCATCGAACGCCTTTTATCCGCCTCCTCCACGCTCAGGCGCAGGAGATAATTGACCAGCAAAGCGGAAAAAGCCCGCTCCTCGGCTGTGAGCCAGCCCTTGCGTACCTGATCGAAGAGGTACAGCCGGTCTTCGTACATCCGGGTATCAAGCAGGTCGAACAAGCTGTCCTTCGGGGGCGGTAATTTGTACATTTCGAGGGTCTCGGCGAGGCTGTTGTGCTGCGCCACTTCCAACAACAGCGGCGCATAGTTTTCCAGCCACAGGTACAGCAGCCAGCGTTCGTCCCAGTACAGGGCGAGGTACCGGTCGTCCTCCAGCCGCCGGAGCGAGTCCAGCCAGTACTGCACATCAGGCCGGTCGTTCCGCGCAAAAGCCCGGTGCAGATTCTGCCGGCACTGGGCGATATTGATTGCCGGCGCCGGCAGGCTGTCGGTTTGGGTGGCGACGGCTACGGGTATCGGCAGGCTGTCGGTTTGGCCGGTGGCGGCAAAAGGAGCAAGTGCGATAAAAAAAGTGAAAAGGATTCTGTACATGATGTTCCGTTGATTTGATCAGATGTTTCCCGAAAAAACGGCTTGTGCCGGTCCGCAAAGCCAGATGTCGGAAAATGTACCGTCGGAGTTGGCGCGAAACCGCACACTCAGGTTGCCACCCTGGGCCTTGACCTGAATTTCCTGCTCGCCTGCGCCACCGCTCCGGCGGGTATGAAAGGCCAGGGCGGCGGCCGTGACTCCTGTACCGCAAGCCAGGGTTTCGTCCTCCACCCCGCGCTCATAGGTACGAATGCGGAGGTATTGCGGGTACTCCTGCACAAGGTTTACATTGATCCCTGTTGCCCGGAAGCGCTCGGCATAACGCACGGCGCGTCCCTCCTGCACCATGTCGAGATCGTCGAGCGCGGGTACGAACCGAACGTAGTGCGGCGAACCGGTATTGAGCACAAAGGCTTGCTCCGGTTCGGCGGGTGGAGCCAGGCGCTCTACTTGCTGTACCGGGGTCATTTCCAGCTCCACCCAGTTTTCATATCCGGCCCGGGGTATGATGACCGCCTCGTGCGGGCCGTCAATAGCCAGAAAACGGTATCGCTCACGGACTATGCCCACCTGCCGGGCGAAAGCGACGATGCAGCGTCCGCCGTTGCCGCACATACTGCTTTGCCGTCCGTCGGCGTTGAAGTACGCCATTTCGAAATCGAAGCCCGGGTGTGTGCGTAGCAGAATGAGGCCGTCGGCGCCGATACCAAAATGCCGGTCGCACAAAAAAGCGATCCGTTCGGTATCCGTGTCGCTCAGCCACTGGCCTGCACGCTGATCCACTAAAATAAAATCATTGCCGGCGCCGTGATATTTCCAGAATTGCATGAGATGCCTGGTTGAGTGGTGATTGGTTGACTGGTGGTTGGTTGACTGGGCGAAAATCCGAAAGAATTGGGCTTTTCAACACACTATCGGATATTTCTGTTGTACGAAAACACGCACCTTGTATCCCGGATACCGCTGCCAGCCGATTGTTGTATTACAGAAAGGCGTCAGTGTTACGCAAACCAATTTCTGCCGGGCACACCATGCATCAATAAATTTGGCAGGTAATCCGCAAAAGGCACGGTTTTTAGGCAATCGAATCAATCGAATCAATCGAATCAATCGAATCAATCGAACTAATGAATAAGACGCTCATTCAATTGTTTGCCGTTGCGCTGCTCAGCGCCTTTATTTCTGTTTTCATGTACCGCCAGGTGGAAGGGCCACGTCGGGTGTTCTGGAACGATTCCGACAATGGCGACGTGCGTTATGCCGGGTTGGTTGACAAGCTGTTCAGTGCCCGCTCGACGAGCGCGTTTTTTTCGGCGGCGCCTACCAATTTCACTACGGCGGCCGAGGTGTCCACGCCTGCCGTGGTCAACATCCGCGCCCTGATCGAATCCGATGGCGGTATTTGGGAACGCGCCACGCTGACAGGGTCGTCGGGGTCGGGGGTTATCATGTCGCCCGATGGATTTATCGTGACCAATCATCATGTGGTAGAAAACAGCGAGGAAATCAAGGTGACGCTTGCCGACAAACGGGTGTACAAAGCCGAAGTGGTAGGGTCCGACCCGTCCACCGACATTGCCCTGCTGCGTATCGCGGAGGATGACTTGCCTTTTATGGTTTTCGGCAACAGCGACTCGGTGCGGGTGGGCGAATGGGTGCTGGCCGTGGGCAATCCGTTTAATTTGGAAAGCACCGTGACGGCCGGCATCGTGAGCGCCAAAGGGCGCAACATCAACATTCTCGGTGGCGCCACCAGCATCGAGTCGTTTATCCAGACCGACGCAGCCGTAAACCCCGGCAACAGCGGCGGCGCCCTGGTGAATACCTTCGGCGAACTGATCGGCATCAACACAGCCATCATCACCGAATCGGGCAGCTACGAGGGCTACTCCTTCGCCGTGCCCTCCAATCTGGTACAAAAAGTACTCCGCGACCTGCGCGAGTTCGGGGAAGTACACCGGGCATTTCTCGGGGTCAATATCGAGGACCTCGACAGCGAAATGGCGCGTGAAATAGGCCTGCCCAACGCCGACGGCGTACGGGTCACACGGGTCAATACCAATGGCGCAGCGGCCGATGCCGGTATGCAACCGGGCGACGTGATCCTGAGCCTGAACAAAGCGCCCGTGCGGCGTACCCCCGAACTGCAAGAGCATGTTGGCCGTTTCCGCCCCGGCGACCGCATCGCGGTGGAATACTGGCGCCACGGCATTCGCCGACGCACCGACATCTTGCTCAAGGATAAAAACAACTCGACTTCCTCCATTTTGCGCGCTTCCGGCACCGAACTGAGCCAGGCACTCGGCATCGAACTGCGCGAACTCTCCCGCGAAGAAAAAAACAGGATGCGTATCAAAGGGGCCATGATCGCCAGCGTGCGCAAAGGCAGCGTGGTGTATGAAACCAACATGGCGCCGGGCTTTATCGTCACCAGCGTGAACGGAAATCGCGTGTCCAGCATGGCCGAAGTGATCGAATGCATCCGGGGCGCCTACAACCATGTTGTGCTCGACGGCTACTACGAAGGGGAGCCGGATTTGTACTCGTACCGGTTTCGGAAAGGCGTTGGGAAGTAGATCGCTAGGGCGGAGGTATATTGGTAGTGGCAAATTTCGAGTGATTGAACACGGATCACACCGATTAGACACCGATTTTTACAGATTCATTAAATAAATCCGTGAAAATCCGTGTTGCCTGCATCCGTTTAATCCGCGTTCCATCACTCGGGATTTGCCACCACCCGGAGTTATATTTTCTCTAATTTTTTTGCAGATAGTCCGACCTTGCCCGCGATTACATTGCCTGCCAAATCAACTCAAAAAATGACGTACAACGAAACCGAGCCTGCCACACCATTGGAAGAAAATCCGCAGGAACCCGCCTTTAGCCCGCAGCCGCAAGGCGTGGACGTGGCCCCCGTGCAAGCGCGGGCGGAGCGGGTGAAAGCACAGATCGCGCAAGTGATCGTGGGGCAGGCGGAAATGCTGGATCAGTTCCTGATCGCCCTGTTCACGGGCGGCCATGTCCTGCTGGAAGGCGTGCCGGGTATTGCCAAAACACTGAGCGCCAAACTCCTGGCTCGCACAATTGCATCCGGGTTCGGCCGCCTCCAGTTCACGCCCGACCTGATGCCCGCCGATGTGGTGGGTACGCCGGTGTTCAACATGAAGACATCGGAATTCAACTTCAAGCCCGGCCCGATCTTTTCCAATATCGTGCTGATTGACGAAATTAACCGGGCGCCCGCCAAAACCCAAGCCGCCCTGTTCGAGGTCATGGAAGAATTTCAGGCGACCGTGGACGGGCACACCTACCCCATGGGCGACCCGTTTTTTGTGATCGCTACGCAAAACCCGATTGAACAGGAAGGCACCTACAAATTGCCCGAAGCGCAACTCGACCGCTTCCTGTTCAAAATTGTGCTGGACTATCCGAGTCTCGAAGAAGAAAAAATAATCCTCCGGCGCTTCCGAAATGATTTCACCGGCGCCCTGCGCAATACCGTGGAACCCGTGCTCGAACCCGCTGAAATTGCCGACTGCCGCCGGCGTATCGAACAGGTGTTTATCCGGGAAGAACTGCTGGATTACATCGCCGCTATCGTCCACAGCACGCGCAACAACGGCGACCTGTTCCTCGGCGCCAGCCCCCGCGCATCCCTGGCTCTGATGAAAACGGCCAAGGCGCTTGCCGCCATCAATGGCCGAAACTTCGTGACACCCGATGATATCCGCTATGTGGTGTTTCCGGTACTCAATCACCGTGTGATCCTGACCCCGGACCGGGAAATGGAGGGCTACCATGTGCGCGAAGTACTGGACGAATTAGTCAAAAAGGTAGAAGTGCCGCGGTAGGCACTTATTCGGCCGGAGCATAAAAATGCAACGGGAAAGGTTGGGCCGTTTCCTACTTTTGTGCCACAACTAATCGCCACCGTCTCATGAACAGTGCTACCCTGTCCGCTCCGGCGCGCCTCCTGCCGCTTTTTTTTCTTGTCGTTTTGCTCTCCGCCAACACCCTGCGCAGCCAGGATGTTATCCTCCAGGGCTTTTATTGGAACACCCACCCCGGCGATGTTGCCAATACCACCACGGGCGGCCTTTGGTGGGACACCATCGCCGGCATCGCGCCTCAACTGGCAGCAGCCGGTTTTAAAACCGTTTGGACACCGCCCGCCAACAAGGGCTTTGCCGGTATCTACGACATGGGCTATGGCGTGTACGATTACTTCGACTACGGACAGTTCAACCAAAACGGCACCACCCGAACCCGCCACGGCAACTCGGCGCAGTTCCAAACCATGATGGACGCCCTGCACGGTCAGGGCCTGAAAGTAATGGCCGACGTGGTGCTCAACCACCGCGCCGGCGCCTCCGAAACCCAGGCGGAGGAGTGCGACCACAACGGCGACAATTTTAGGGAGCAACGGTTCACCAAGTTCCGCCCGGGCAGCAACCGTATCCTGATGGACAGTACGGATTTCCATCCGACCAGTATCCACTGCGACCTGTTCGCGCCTTACCACGACCGCATTTTTTTCGAGGATATCTGCTATTTCAACCTCCTGGATCAGGTATTCGACCCCATGCTGCCCGACAACGGCTGGTACTTCGGCCCGCACAACCTCGGGAAAGCGGGCGACAGCCTCATCGTGTGGGGGCGCAACCTGCTTGACCCCGTCAACGGCCCCGGCTTTGACGAAATTCGCCTCGACGCGGTCAAACACGTCGAGCCGGGTTTTCTGGCGCCGTTTCTCGTCGAACTGTTCGACGGCCAGCAACCCTTCGCCGTAGGTGAATTGTTCGACGGCGACCTCGGCACGCTTGCCGGCTACCGCAATCAGGTGGAAGGCTTCGTGTCCAACTTCGGCGCCGGCAGCAAGGATGCCAACCTCGCCATTTTCGACTTCAACCTCCGCTATGCCCTGCGCGATATGTGCAACAACGGCGCGGGCGGTTTTAATATGTGGAACCTCAACAGCGCGGGCCTGCGCTTCGGCAGCGGCATGCCCGGCGAGGACGTGGTTACTTTTGTGGAAAACCACGACGTGGATCGTATCGGCTATGTCGCTACCGACTGCGCCGATCCCGACGTGGCGGTCACTTATGGCGCTACCTGCCTAAAATTTACGATTGACAGCGGACACGATCCCGTGCTTCAGGACAAGGACGACCTGGGCTACCCCTATATTATGGCCGCTGAAGGCCGCCCCACGGTGTTCTGGAAAGACTGGTTCTGGTATGGCCTCGACGATGCCGTCGCCTGGCAAATGAACCTGCGAAACGCCACGGCTGCGGGCGCCTCCACGCCCATCGCCAGTCTCGGGCCGGTGTTCACGGCAGGCAATGGCGGCGACCTGTTCGTGCTCAACCGCAACGGCGAAGGCAGCAAACCCGGCCTCGTGCTGGCCCTGAACGACAACCCCGCTGCCACAAGCAGCGCGTGGGTGAACACCCCGTTTCCCGACAAATACCTCAAAGACTACTCCGACGGCTACCTGTTCCAGTACACACAAGCCTTTGGCGACAGCCGCGCACAGGTGAAAGCCCAACCCCGCGACTACGCCTGGTGGGCGCCCACGGGACTATATCCGGCGGCTCCCGGCATGAGCAGTCATTTTCAGATGGACGCCACGCCGGGTGGCTGCCCGCACTTTGTGACCCTGCGCGTGGCCGATGCCGCCAACCTGCTCGTCAACGCCAACCCGATTGCCACAGGCGATGAGGTGGCGGTGAAAAATAATAACGGCGACGTGGTGGGCATTGGCCGTATCGGACAGGATTTCGCCTGGGATGGTGTGCACGACATGCTCATCGAAGTGCTCGGCGTGCCATCGGCCAACGGTATGGCCAATGGCGAGCAACTGCACTTTGTGGTGTGGGATCAGAGCGCCGGCGCCGAAGTCGAAATGGGTACGGTGCAGTACGCGGCCGTGAACAACAATTTCAGTTTCTCTCCCCGGCGACCGGCCACGCCGAACCGCAACGGCAATTTTTCCACGTTCAATATCCCTGCCACGGCACAGGGGTTGTTCACTTGCGGCGGTATTTCCCGGGTGCTTGCATTCGGCCCGGTGGCAGTTGGCGGCAATGTGGATTTTTGCGGAAACACCTCCGGCGCCAATGCCGCCGTGTACAGCAACGGCCTGCAATCGGGCGACAACGATGGCGCGGGTTTCCAGAGTTGGACCTCCGTGCAAGCACCCAATAGCCCTTCCGGCAGCGGCATTTTTACCGGCACCTCGACCGATAACGGCAACACCGACAACAACAACGACGGCGACATCAATACCAACGGAGTGTCCTGGTGCTTTTATGCCAACTCCGGCAACACCTCGGAGGCTACGCGCCCTTTTCAGTCTGCTCTGCCGGTCGGCGGCACGGTGTCTATCCGGATGGACAACGGCTTCGTGACCGACGACAACACGGTGGGTTTTAGTTTGCGCAATGCCGCCAATGCCAATGTCTGGGAATTCTACTTTGAGGGCGGCACGGGCAGCTTTCAAATCAACGACAAAAACGGCCCGTATTTCACCGCAATCGGCTTTACCGACGAGGGGCTGCAAATCCAGTTCAAATTGCTCACCGCCACAACGTATCAGGCCACCGTCACGACGCTGGAAAACGGAAACACAGCCACCTTTTCGGGTGAAATCAACAACGAGGCCGTTGACCGTATCCGGCTTTTCAATGCCAACGCCGGCCCCAATACGGAACGGAACACCTGTTTCAACAGCCTCAGCCTCTGCTTCCCGCCGGCGCTCGTCATCAACGAAACAGACTACGACCAGCCCGGCGGAGCCGACGATGCGGAATTTGTAGAACTAAAAAATGTCAGCGCCGCACCCGTTGACCTGAGCGCCTACAAACTCCAACTGCTCAACGCCGCCGGCACGCCCTACCAAACCGTGCAACTCAGCGGAACACTGGCAGCAGGTGGCTACCATGTCGTGTGCGGCAACGGCTCCGGGGTACCCAACTGCAACCAGGCTTTTGCCGCCGCCGCCGATCAGATGGACGACGGCCCCGCCGCTGTACGCCTCCTGTTTCAGGAGGAAATTACCGCCGATTCCGTGTTTTACGAAGGCGCCGGCGTGACCCCGGGCGACAACGACCAAACCCCGGGTATCGGTCTTTCGCGTGTGCCCAATGGCGCGGACTCCAACCAAAACAGCGACTGGCAGCTGACCTGCAGCACCCCGGGCACATCCAATACAACCGAAAATACCGACACGGACGGCGACGGCGTCCCCGATGCCTGCGACCCCTGTCCCCTGGCCGACGAAAACAACGTGGCCGGTTTCAACCCGCCTACCTGTGCTTGCCTGCAGGGCAAATACGCCGTGTACACCGGTAGTGTCATCACGGGCTGCACCAATTGCCCGCCGGGCAAATTCTGTCCAGACGGCCTGAACGCCTACCCCTGCCCGGTCAATACCGCCCAGAATTTGTCTGGCGCACAAGCCTGCAACAACTGCCCGTTCGGCACCCACGCCGCCGAAGGCTCGACCTCCTGCGACCCAAACACGCCGCCTTCCATTGCGCTGTCGGGAAATAACATGGCAATTGCAAACCGGTCGGACGCCGGCAATGCCGGCAACGATACCGATTTTGGTTCGGCGACCCAGAGCACGCCCGTCACGCACACATTCACCGTGGAAAATCTTTTTGGCAGCAACCCGCTCGTGCTCAACGGCGTGCCGGTGGTCACTGTGGCAGGCATACACCAGAGCGATTTCAGCGTCACCCAGCCCATTGCTGCGGTGCTGCCGGGCGGTTCGATCACGACGTTCACCGTCACCTTCACGCCCTCGGCGGCGGGCTTGCGTTCGGCGCTCATCGTGCTGACGCATAACGATCTGCCGGAAAACCCGTTTGTGTTTTCGGTGGAAGGTAGCGGCGGGTTTTAACCCGCCGGCACATAGAATCCATTTTTGTTCGTCGCAGCGAAAAAACAATACTTTTGGCCGGGATTTAATCCCGAGCAACATACACCACATCATGCCCTCCGTGTTCCGCCACGCTACCGTGCTATTTGTTTTGGCAAATCTGTTTGCCGGCAGCCTCTCCGCGCAGGCGCTTCAGAATGGCGACAACATCGTGCCGAACCCCGGTTTTGAACGTTTTGCCGGCCCGCCGGTGGGTTGGTCGTACAAGGGTTCCTTTTTTGGCCAGGTGGTCAAATACTGGTTCAGCGCCACCACCGCCAGCCCCGATGTGTACGGCCCCGGCGTGAAAGTGCCGCAAGACTGGGCTGAAAAAGGCTTTGGCAAACAAGCCTCCCGAACAGGCAAAAGTATGGCCGGCCTCACCCTTTGGGGCTGTACCAACGGCAAGCCGCACTGCCGGGAGTATGTGGAAATCCAGTTGGCCGAGCCGCTCGTGCCGGGCCAAACGTACCTGATTGAATTTTGGGTGACCCCCTTGCCCCGCTCCTTGCGGATCAACAACATCGGCGCTTACCTTTCGGAAGAACGTATCGAACGCAAAGCCGATGAGGTGTTGCTGTTTCAGCCGCAGTTTTTTGCCAAAAACATCGTGGCGGCATCCGACGGGAAGTGGGTGAAACTCGGCGGCCAATTCACGGCAACCAACGAGGCGGGGTATCTGCTGCTCGGCAATTTTTCGGAAGACAAAGACACCCGCACCGAGTCCCGTTATGCCGACGACTTTAACTACGCCTACTATTACTTCGACGATGTACTGTTGAAAAAAATCCCGCCGTTTGTGCCCGTACCGGTCAAACCCGACGACATCACCCGGCAGCCGCTCGAAACGGGCAAAGCCATTCAGTTGAAAAATATCTACTTCGAGTTCGACAAGCACGAACTCATGCCGCGCTCCTACGTCGAACTCGACAAATTGCTGCGAATCCTGCGGGAAAATCCTGCCATGCACATCTCGATCGTGGGCCACACCGACAACATTGGCGGCACGGACTACAACAAATGGCTCTCGCGCAAGCGCGCGCAGGCCGTGTGGCAGTTTTTGGTGGACAACGGTATCCCGGCCGGCCGGCTCAAGTATCTCGGCATGGGCAAAGCAAAGCCAATCGCGTCCAACCAAACCGAGGAGGGCCGGTTTCAGAACCGAAGGGTGGAGTTTGTGGTGGTTAAGCGGTAGCCCGCCGCCGCGCTTTCACCCGAATAGCCCGCTCCACAGGCCGTTCGCTTACCAACACTAAGTATCCACCGCCGCCGGCGCCGCTTAGTTTCCAGCCTAAGGCCACGTCGCGGTACTGTTCGATCATTTGGAAAACACCGGCATCCGCCATGTTGGGAAACATGGCCACCTGCGCCTCGAAGGAGCGCCGGAATGCCGCACCGAAAGCCGCCGCGTCGCGGTTCAGGATCGCCTGCCAGCAGTTTTCCGTCGCTTCGGCCAGCGCCTGTGCGCCCGCCGGCGTGAGGTGGGTATCGGCCAGCACGTCGTAGCCCTGTGTACGCGGGCCGAGTGTCACGAGGGACAGGCGCTCTTCCAGCCAGTGCAGCACGGCTTCGTCGTGTACGCTTTCGATACTTTCGGGCCAGTAGTTGCCGGCGTAGTTCAGTTTGTTCAGGCCGGGCATGACGATGCCGAGGGTATCCTGGGAGCCGGAGATTTCTTTGGTTCCGGGCGGGTTGTCGTAAGCAAACAGCAGTTTGGCCACTTGCTCGGGGGTCGCCGCCGGGCAGTGCGGTGCGCCACAGTTCGACGGCTTTTTTGCGGGTGCTGGTAGCCATGCCGCTGCGGTCGTTGAATTCGTGCGTCGGCTCGATGCCGAGCGTCAGCACCGGGCCGGGGTGCAGGGCCGATACCCAGGGTTGGTCGAGCCAGCCGCCGGCGAGGTCAATGCGGTACGGGATGGTGCATTCCTCCCGCAAGGATGTGGTGCTCCGTTCGGGCAGGTTGCCGGCCGGAATACGTCTGGAAACCATGTACTCGATACCGCGTTCGCGGCAAAGCGCTTCCTTGGCGGGCGTGTGGCCGTCTTCGTTGACAAAAAAGATGTCGGGTCGGATAGCATCCAGTTCGGCTATGAAATCGAGGATGCCCATGCCCGTGTTCACGCGTACCGTGTATGTGCAGGCGAGTGCATCGAGCATGAATTTGCGCTCGGCCTGCGGGTTCACCGGGTAGCGGCCCTTGAGTTGGCGCACATTTTCGTCCGAGCCGATGCAGACGTATAAATCGCCCAGCCGGGCCGCTTCCTGCAAAAACGCGACGTGTCCGCTGTGCAACAGATCAAAACAACCGCTGACGAATACTTTTTTCATGGTTTGGAAATGGCGGGCAAAGTACGGCGTGTGTTTTTTAGGACAGTGCGCGTGGCGGTTTTTTCGCTACAGTCTCGTGCAAACAAACCGGCCACAAAAAAACATGCAAAAATTTGATCATGCCCGGAGTTTAATTTTACCTTACACCTCGAATTCGGTGCATATTATTTTCTTTTTTTGCAACGACAACTGATTCTTCCAATTTTAAACTAAATCACAGATTATGTCTCTTTTCTGGGCCTCGTTTTGCGCTTTAGCAGCGTACATGGCTTTGGACAAGTGGCTGCTGCCACTAACCGAACGCCGCACTTTTCGATCCAAATTCGCGGAAATGACCAAGGTCGGCTGGATAGCAGCCCTCGCCTTGTGCCGCCGTTTTGCGTTGCTCGCTGCGGTGGCGTTCGGCGGGCTGTGGTTGCTCATCAACCTGATGGGGCTGCTCAGCGATCTGGCGCCGAACATGGCCTGGGTGCATGAATCTTTTTTGTCCGTACTCCTGGGACTAAACGCGTTTTTGGGATCCATTGCGGTAGGCAAAGTAGTTGCTGCGATGTTGTTGCTCAGTGCGATACTGGTGGTACTGGTGGTGCGCAACGCCAAAAGCCGGGCAAATGACGTGTACCAATCGCTGCAAAGTGCCGCTGCCACCAACCAACTCAGTCCGCTCGATCCTTCCGACGAGATGCGGGAGGCCGCACAACAGATGGAATACGCCCGCACCGAGTCTTTCCGGGTGCTGAACACCCCCGAAGATAACATGGACGCATCGAAAAAAAGGAAAGACAGAATTTCTGAATCTGCTGAAATACCTGGTGCCGGCGCTCGAAAACCATGTCAAGGAACTGGATATTCGACGCCGTATCCTGCCTGCGCTGGCCGACAATACCCCGCCACCGCCCGCTCAAAAGGAATCCTGGCTGGGTCGGATAGCCACCTTTTTTACCAGCAAGGGCATGGTTTATGCCATATCCCGCACCAGCGGCAGCATCGCAACGGTGGGCCTCATACTGCTTATGCTCTCGTTTACGGTGGCCAACAAACGTATGATTACCGACCTCTCCGACGGGCTGAGCAAGCGCTTCGCTAACTTACAACTCCAAAACCAAAGCCGCGAACTCAGCGAAAGACTGCTCGAAAATGTCGCTCCTGCACCCAAAACCGAGGATTCGTGGGACGAGGAAGATGAGGAGGCTTTGAACGGCATCGCGCGTCAGTTTGAACTGGCCGTCTCCGATATGTTGGGCGCCGGCGCTTCGGCCACGCCCCGGGCGGTGGCTTTTCAAGTGAAAGTCAATGCTATTCGGGAAAATATCATCAAAACATACGCGTACCGGCCCGACGGCTCCCTGCGCCAGGGCTTCAAGGTAGCGGAACAAGGCGCGCGGATGGCCGATGTGTCGCCGGAAGGGCGGGCGGCAAAAGAATTCAGCCAAAAATACGCCCGGGACGGCGTGGGCCACGAACCCAAAACAGAGGCCGGTAAGCGCTACAAAGAGAAGCTGCGGCAGCAGGTGAAAAGTTCGCCCCGCGGGCAAACCGTGTGGCAGACCATAAAAGGCAAGTACGCTACCGCAAAAACGGCGTTCAGCACCGCCGCGACACCCCGCCAGGTGGTGGGTATGATGTTCGATCAGGCTCTGACGGGTGTCATGGATATTCCAGGCGAGTCGTTCACCGACAATTTGGCCTCGCGCGCCGCCAAAAAAGCGGGCGGGGAAACCTTCAAATACTGGGCAGAGTACAAAATGGACAAGTTCACCGCCGATTTGGCCGGCAAGGCCAGTTTGCAGCAGGCAGCCACCAATGCCGCTTCCAAAACCTGCACCGCAGAGCAGTTTGTCCAGTATGCCGTAGATGATATTGATTTTCCCAAAGTAGAAAACCTCGACAATCGCCTCCGCGAATACCGCCCCTCTCTGGAGCACGACGACCTCGGCCACCGACGCCCGCAAGCCAAAGCCGCCATTCAAAAATATGCTTCCGCCAGTGCCAAAAATATGGGCACTTATGCCGAAGCCGTATCCGACTACAAATACCATTTCCCCGGACAAGCGGGCGCGCAAGCCGAATCAGTGGCTGCCGAAGTGGCCCAGGGAGTGGCTGAAAGCCTGGGGCCAAACAAGGTCAGCAGTAGTAGCAGCGGCAAAAGCGTCGCCAAATCGTCGGTGCCCGTTAAGCGGGCGCGGAGTTTTTCCGCATTGCGCGGCTTCCGGCGTATCGGCGGGGTACTGATCGGAAGAGACCCGAAAAACCCGGATACCCAGGCGGATTTTCGCAACATCAGTTGGCAAGAGCAGGATGGGCGACTGGGTATCCTGCTGCATCGGGCCGACGGAAAAACGATTTCGGCCGGTTCGTACGAAAAAGACGTGGTGCACCAGGCCCTGGCATACGTCGCCGACGGGCGGTTGGTGACGGCCACGATGATTTCTGCGAAACCGATGCCTTATTTCAAAATTCTGGTACACCCCACACTCGTGAATACCGACCTCGGGTGCCGGGCTATCAATGTGGATCGGTTGGTGGACAAATACGCCCGGGAGGATACGCGCATTGCGCGGGTACTCGAAGCGTTCAACTACCAGTCCTTCCTGTACAAATATGCTGCCCTGAAAATGGCTACGAATCAGGTGCCTTCCGACGAACTGGGCGAGATGGGTCAAGTGCTGGCCCAGTATGAAGATCAAATCGAAGGAAACTGGTCGTCCATTTATGATGTGCTTGGCGACGGCGCCATTCTTGCCGATCCGGGCCGCTCGCATATTGCTGCCAAACCCAACTACTACAACTCGGAAGTCGTGCGCCAGTTGAGGGCTTGTTTGAGCGGCAGCGCAGGCTCGTATCCGTTGTTTCTGAGTTTGATAAGCCAAAAAAATGTGCTTGCGCAAAGTATTGGCGACATTTTGAAAGTAGAGACCGAAGAATGGTCGGGGGTACGGGAAATGCCCTATTCGGTGGACGCCAACCTGTCTTTCATGCGCCCTGCAGCCGGGCAAAACCCCAACTTGTTCCCGCTGGACTTTATCCGGCAAATCGTGTACGTCCCCACTTCGTTTAGCGAGGGGGCGGAAGATGCGGATGAATCGGTGGATGAAAACCCCTGGGAGTTCCCGCAGTTGCAGCGTACGGGCGTGATCGAAGAGCTGGTGTGGGAGGGTATTTCCACCGACCCCGCCGACCGTCGGGTGTTTGAACGGATGCGCGATTTTACCCTGATGCAGCGGCTTTTCCGGGCCGCCGTCAACGGCCAACTCGGCTATGATTTTCCGGTGGAAAGACTGTACGACCTCGCGCAGGCAACCCGCAGCGCGGTACAGGAAATCGAGACACCGACGTGGAATTACAACCCGTTCGCCGACATGATGATTATGATGCGTTCCAGTGCGGAGGAGAAAGCAGCCTACGAGGAACTGCGCAACGTGCTGGGCGCCGGCGACCCCAAAAACCAGGACCCCTGCAAGTAGAAAATTTCACGATGGATCTATCCGGAATCCGCACCCGAATTGTACAAGGCAATCTTGCCCAGGCCTTTGGCGATCTGGATGTTATAGCGCCTGTGGACAAGCGCAACGAAGTGCAACTGCTGTGGGCGCAGTACAACGAATGGCACCGGCAAGACCTGCTTGTTGGCGGAGCAAAACCGGAAGAGCGCAACCGTATCCTGTACGGGACGCTCGCTATCATCAGCGAACTCGAAGAACGCGGCGCTACGGGCGTGGCCGCACACCGCGCCCGCGCCTTGCGCGACGTGGAACTGGATTTGGCGCAGGGTTATGCCCGCCTGGCGCAAATCCGTAAAAAAAATGTGATTGACCTTTTTCTGATGTGGATGATCGAGCACCATCAGCCCGTGCTGGCTGAAATCATGCGTCAGGAGGATGCATTTGGCCGTTCGCCGCACCTACCCATGTTGTTGCAACGGGTAGACCTCGCACAATTCATCCGGAAGAACAAGTTGAATTCGAGGCCTGAGGATGCTTTGCAATACCTGCTGGCTAAAAACGGCGAGACGCAGCATTTTTTCTCCGGCTGGTTTGAATACCGCGATCGGCAGGAAAAATTTGAGCACGCGTATGAATTCGAGATCGAACGCTGTGAAAAACGGCACGGCCGGTTGCTGAAAGCCGGGCTGATAGGCGGTATCATGGGCGCGCTCGGGGTGGAAGTTTTCAGCCGAAATATGGACAATATCGCCGCGCACCAGGATCAGGGGCTGGAGCCGCCCCAGGTTTTCGACAGTTCGGACGATGACGACGATGCGGGCGATGATGATTAGGGCGTATCTGAAAAATGCTGCTGGAGATGTAAACAGCAGCATTTTTCAAATACACAAGCCTCACTCCACCAGCACAAAGCCCGCCCACAAGTACGGCTGCCCCGTCCACCGCTCGCGCATATCCGCCTGCGTGGCACGGAACGCCTCGGGAATCGTCATCTTGCCTTCCAGCCATCTGCGGTAAAAAACCTCCATGAATTTCATCGTCGCCTGGTCGTCCACCTGCCACGAGAGTGTTCAGAGAACTGTGTTAAAAATATCGCTTGGTAGGCTTGACACAGGTTTTTGAACTCGCTCAAGTTTATCAAACTTCCAGCATAATCAGGAATGTTCCTTTCCCAAGGCTTTTTCCCGAATGTCTTTGGCTTCAAGGTGAAGCGGTTCAACTTTTTCGTTTTGGCCCATGGAAGCGTAAAAGATTCCCAGGTTGTTCAGGCTAAGGGCGTAATCGGGATGTTCCTTTCCCAAGGCTTTTTCCCGAACGTCTTTGGCTTCAAGATGAAGCGGTTCGGCTTTTTCGTGTCGGCCCATTTTCCAGTACAGAAATCCCAGGTCGTTCAGGCTGGTGGCATAATCGGGTGTTCCTTCACTGTTTTCTCATAGATGTCTCTGGCGTCCAGGTACCATTTTTCGGCATTTGTCAAGTCTTCTTTGAAGTCAAATACCCAGCCCCGGCCAATACAACAACGTCCATACACCGCTTACTCCCGTCCAAAACTCGCCAATGCCAGTCGCTCCGCCTCGGCATTCACTGCCAGCGCCTGCTCGAATTGTCGCTGCCCGGTGAGTGTTGGCAACCTGAATGAGGCTGTCCACCTCCAAACCACTGCGAGCGAATCGGCATTCTGGCAAAAAACCGGGATGGAAAAAACAAAAAAACGAAATGAGGCAGCATTCTCATGGCACGACAAAGTTAAGCAGGTGGGCAAATTCCGAAGTGTGTGGGGACTGGATTAGCAGGCTCGAAAGTATGCTTTTCAGGCTGAGACACGAAGCGTTTTTATCCGACAAATTGATGAATTAACTTTTGGGTGCATACCAAGGCTATCCATTTTTTGGTACGGTATTTGAAAATCCGCAGCATCCCGTCTCTTCTCTCATCGCTGTTTCCAACTGCCACTCCCACGTTCTCTATGAACGTAGTGAGGTATTGACCTCTTTCCGTAGCAACCGGCAGCCTGCGGGATAATCCGTTTCCTTAACCGATTAATCACATCACATGGGCACCGATTTCACCCGGTGGGTACACCAACCCGCCCCATCCCAGCATGTCCCTGTTCCATCGCAAGAGCCTGCCCGCCCGGAACCGGCAGATACTCCTGAACGGACATTCACCGAATGCAGCCCTGCGATTGCCCGCGAATCCAACGCTACGCCTTCTGCTGTAGGGAATTCCTGCCGGCGTATTGCAGCGGATTTCCAAACGACGCCGGATGGCCGGGTCTGCATCTTTTTTCCGTTCAACGGTATGTCGAAAAGTATCAGGAGCACATTTTTTGAATCCGGTTTTTTTGAAATCCGCGAGGCCTTCACGCTACCCGAAAACGTCATGGCCCAACTTCCATCGGGGGCCAGTCCGGTCATTGATGTGGGAAATTATTCCGTTGTTAGGTCAAAATCGGGTTTACGGTGATTTTTGGAGCTGGTTTAAATTGTGGGTATCACTCCACCAGCACAAACCCCGCCCACTGATACGGGTCCAGCCCCGCCTCCCGCAGTTGCTTCTGCGCTGCCCGAAACGCCTCCGGGATCGCCATCTTCTGCTCCAGCCGTTTTTTGTAAAAAGTCGTCATCAGCAGGGAGGTCTGCATGTCGGGTACCTGCCACAGGCTCATGATCAGGTACTTGGCCCCGGCGATTTTGAACGCCCGCTGCAGGCCGTACACGCCCTCGTTGCCCTGAATGTCGCCGAGGCCGGTTTCGCAGGCGGAGAGCACGACGAGTTCGGTGTTCGAGAGGTTCATCTGGCTGATTTCGTAGGCGGTGAGGATGCCGTCTTCCTGGTTTTCAAAGGCCTTGCCACCGGTCCAAACACGGTTCGCACCGGCGAGCAGGATTCCGGAGCGCATCATAGGATTGTCGGACAGGCGGAATACCGGTTCGCCGTTGCTGAACACCGAGCGGCGCAGGGTGTCTTGCGGATCGGGGTAGAAAAAACCGTGGGTGGCCAAGTGCAATACTTGCGGCGAGGCTCCCTCCCGGCCGATCTGTTTGAACGTCTCTTCCGTGGCCAATGCGCCCTGGCGCACGGTGGCGTTCACGCCGTTTTGGCCCAGCGTTTGGGCAATTGCCTCAATTTCCAGTTCGGTTTCGGGAAGGAAAGTCCAGGGCATTGCGGGTATGCTGTCCGGCTGGTAAAAATAGTTTGCAGTGGATCCGCGCAAGCCGCCGGCCAGTTCCGGAGAGGCCGGTTGGTTGGGCGGGTTCGTTGCCGTGTCGTCGGCATCATAAACAATGCCCCCGAACAGGACGGCGGATTGCGGCAGACGAAAGCCGGTGGATGAACCGGCGTGTATCACTTGTCGTGTGCTGCCCAGTTCGACCAGCCGGTAGCGGTCGCCGAGCACCGTTTTTCTTCCGATGGGTATGGCGGCGAGGTTGAGGCGGTGGAGCAGGCCGGAGGGGGAGAAGTAGATCGTAGCCACACCCGTATCTGTTGTAGCGGTGCCGTCGGCAGGCAAAAGTTCCTGCTCCAGCGGTTTCCAGATCAGTTCGTACAGCGTTTTTTGGGGTTTGCCGAGGGGTGTGGCGCCGCGAACAGGGATGGTGTAGAGTTGGCTGACGTAGTCGGATCGGCGCTCGCCCTGAGTTGAGGAGGAGGCTGTCGAGGGATTTTCCTCGAAGAGGGGTACCCATTTCGGCGCCTTCCAGCCGGGGCGAAGCAGCAGCGCAGCATAAAAAACGCTGTCGGTGGGGCCTTCGGGCGGCATGTAGCGAAAACGGACAAATTCTATGGCGGCCTCGCCCGGGCGGAGACGCGCCTGCACGTCGGTCCACTTGACCTGCCGCAGGGCTTCGGTGAAGCCGGAGGTAGAGCGGGTGAGTTCCTTTTCGGTGGCTTCGGCTTCGGCTTCCAGCTCGGCTACCTGCTTGCGCTCGGCCGGGGGTTTGCTGTACTCCGCTGCCAGCCGGCGGTTGGCCACGACCCATTGCAGGGACAGGCGCGTAGCTGTGCTATCGGCCGGTGCGCTGCGGCGGAGGTGCCCGGCAGCGCTGAGCAAAAACCCTTTGCGGAAGAGCGTTTGGTCGTAGCACAGTCCCGGCAGGGCGCCCGGGCTGCCCGCCCGGCGGCGGGCGATGGAAAAATCGTTGTCCTGGTCTTGTTCGAACAGCCGGGTGTAGGCGTCCAGTTCGCGGGCCGACATGTAGCGGGCCGCACGGGCCAGGCGTGGTTGCAACAGCGCGAGGGCTTCCATCTGTAGCGGTTCGGCGGCGGCGTACTGCCCCTGCACGGCATGCAGGTTGAGCAGGCTGCGCAGGCTCAGACCATACCACTCATGTTCGCGGCCCAGCGTTTTTTCCCAGATGGCGCGGGCCTCTTCGTGGTAGTAGTAGGCGCTGTCGTATTTGCCCCAGCAGCGGTAGGCTTCGGCCAGCTCGTAGGTGGCGTTGGCATATTCGTCATTTTCTTTGCCTGAAAATTTTTCAAAGAGGCTCCTTACTTGCGATAGCGTGGCCACTGCCGTTTCGATCTGTCCCATAAGGCGTTGCGTCATACCAATACCGTGGGCAATTCTTATCGGAAGTAAATCATCACCCCCAATTTTTTCAGTTATATATGCTGCCCGCTGGTAGTGTTCCAAGGCTTTTTGGTAGTCGCATTTGTATAGATAAAAGGCGCCCGCATTAGATCCCCAGATAGCAAAGGCTCCAGATTGGGTACCGAAATTCTTTTCAACTAAGGCCTTTCCTTGTAAGGTATATACCTCCCCTTTTGAATATAATCCCATTAAAACGTACAACCTCGAAATAGAACCTAATATTTCTGCATGAAGTAACGGTTCTCCTCCAGAAGGGGTACTGATAACATCTAACGCATCAAGCAAATAAACTTCTGATTGTTCAAGTCGGCCCATTCTCGAATATAATAAACCTAAATTAAAAAGCGTGCGCGCATATTCCGGATGCCGGAGCCCAATGCTCTTTTTTTTAATCTTTATCGACTCCAGCAAAAAAGGTTCAGCCTCTTCAAAACGCCCCAAGGTGTAGTAAAAATTTCCTATGTTATTCAGAGTTGTGGCATAATGCGGATGTTCATGCCCGAGGGCTTCTTCGCGAATGCGCTTTTCTTGCCAATACAGCTGTTCGCTTTCCGTGGCATTCATAAACCGTAAACAACGAGCCAAACAACTTATGCTTTGAGCATAAAGGGGATGTTTTTGTCCAAACAATTTTTCGCGTAGTGCTTTGGCTTCGCGCAACAACGGTTCAGCTGTCAAAAATTTTACCCACCGCTCATAAAGGGTACCTAAATCATTCAGACTTGTGGCATAATCCCAATGCTCCGTCCCAATCGTCTGCTCCCGAATGGTTTTTGCTTCTTTGAATAATTCCTCTGCTTCTTTGAAGCGCGACATTGCGGCGTACCACCTTGCTACGTTATGCGTCGCCGTCGCATAAGCCGGGTCGTTTTGCCCGTGCAGCGCTGTTTGAATCTCCCGGGCTTTTATCAGCAGCGGTTCCGCCTCGTCGTAGCGGGCCATTTCCAGCCAGTTCAGGCCGAGGCCACTGAGGGCAGCGGCGTACGGCTCTCCGGCGGTGTCGCGGCGCAGTTCCTGGCGGGTTTTGGCTTCCTGGAAGGTTTGTTCTGCGGCAGCGTATTGGCCCATGGCGGTTTGCATATTGCCCAGGGTAACCAGTACGCGCTCGAACCGGGCAACGTCCACCCGGTTTGCGTCGGGAATGGTTGCCCGGGCGGCTTCGGCCCGGGCCAGTGCGGGTCGGTATGCGCCGGCGCGAAAAAGGCTGTCGGAGGCGGCCAAAAGACTGTCCACCTCCTGCGCTATTGCCAACAAGTCGGTATTCTGTGCCTGTACAAAAAAGGAAAGCAGAAAAAAGGCGGGTACGAGCAAGGTAGTTTTCAAAACGACACAAGTTAAGAGGTGAGCAAATGTCGAAGCGCGTCGTATGGGATTAGCGAAATCGAAGGTATGGATGATTGCTGTACTCTTATTACGCCGATGATAATTTTTTGTAAAAAGATTGGGGTGGAATAATTGCCAATCGAGCCAATCGAAAGGCAGTCAGTTCCTGCACTTGGGTGTTTGGGTGTTCTCGCGTTTTGGTTACGGAGGCACGAAAACACCCAAACACCTAAAATCATTTCCGGATAACCAACAACCCGCTCAGGTACCCCTTGCTGGTCCGCACCTGAACGACATACAACCCACCGGCCGGTAACCCGAAAAGCGTGACCGGATCGCGCACCTCGGTGACCTGTTTTTGCAAACAAATCCGTCCGCTCATATCCAGTAGCAGCACTTCGCCGGGGCCGGAGAGTTTGCCCTTCGTGTCTACCGTGCACTGCTGTTGCGCCGGATTGGGGAAAACCTCCAGCGCACCCCGATGGCCCCACGGTTCCCGCACGGCCACACTTTGTTTTACGATTGCGGCTTTTGCCCAGGGGGTAATGACCGGCGCGTTGTAATCGAAATAAATGCCCGCGCGGTTGTACACTGTGTCGCCGACGGCAAGATTTCTGTCCGGTTTCAAGGTGAACGCCATAAAACCCTGGCTGCCCTCGGGATTGGTGGTGCTGTCGGGCAGGTTAATTCCATCGAACCGCACTTCAAAAATGTTGGCATCGCGCAAGCGCCAGGTGTAGGGGTGGCTGGCGCCGAGCACCTGGATGGACGCCGGGTCCAGGCCGGCGAGCAGGGTATCGCGCAGGATCACAAATTCGGCCGCCGCCGTGCCGGTATTTTGGAAACGGATGGTGTAGTACAGCAGCGAAGCATCGAGGTCTTGTATTTCCACCTGGGTCGGGAAAACGAGTTTGTCGTTGGGGTCGTACGAACCAAGCACCGTAGAAACAATATGGGCGGTATCGTCGGCCGGATTTACATCATTGGGATAAGCGGCAACTACCGCGAGGTCAATGGGCGTATCCAGCAAGATATTGGCCGGTGTTTTCAGCCGCACGGCAATGACCGCTGTTTCACCGGGTACCAGCGTATCGGAATACCAGAGCGCCTGGTTGGCGTCCAGAGCATCGGGTAGGGGAGTGGCCTCCACGAAAGTAAAAGCAGGCGCGAGGCTGAAATCGTTCAGGGTGATGGCAATTGAGTCAATGGGTTGGCTGCTCCAGTTCGTCACATGAATTTCCAGGTCGGTGGTGAAGCCCGGGCGGAAGGTGCCCAGCGAAAAGGCTTTCACAGAAACATCGCGATAGTCGGGTGGAAATGTTACGGCAAAATTCATGACCGGGTTCAGCGTATCCGAAACGGCAAATGCCGGGGTGATCGTCCAGTACGGCTGCGAGGCCAGCGGGCGCACGGTATCGGCATCGAGATCGTGGTACAGGCGGTAATGCCCGCCTTCGAGTGTGGTGGCGAACAGGTTTTTTTTCGGAACCTCGATCACCACCTCCGGGAAACCAGGCTCGCCCGGGTCGCGCAACTGGTTGCTGTTTAGATCGCGAAAGACAAAGCCCCGGTAGTTGTTTTCCTGGTCAATACGCATCAGCATGGCCCGTTCGATAGCGGTCGGTACCACAAAATCTTCGCCGGGAGCAAACCCCAGGTTGTACACCTCGGTCATGCGGTTGCAGTAATACAGGTTTTGATGGTTGTCTAATACCAGATCGTAGCCGGTGTCATTTTCAGGCCCCCCGAAACGGCGCACCCACTGGTAATTGCCTGCTGCGTCGTATTTGAGGACAAAGCCGTCGTACGATCCGAAAACTGGCGCGCTCAGAACGGTGTCGGGGCCCGGATCCACATCAATGGGTTTGGTGAAATAACCCGTGACGTATGCGCTACCCTCGTTGTCGGCAGCGATGCCGGTACCAGTATCGAGGCTGCTGCTTCCCAAGCTGTGCCCATAAACCAGATTGCCATCGGGGTCGAGTTTCACGACAAAGATATCATTCGTACCCACGGCTGTTTTGAGCAGGACAGCCGGCCCCGGGTCGAGGTCTGCTTTGATGAGGTAATAGCCGGTGGTGTAGGAATTTCCGGCCGCATCCACGGCGAGGCCGATGGGATACACCTTGCCGTTTTGCTGCGTGCAGCGCAATTGGCGTGCCCAAACGAAGTTGCCGGCAGCGTCGAGTTTGAGGATAAAGGCATCGTCGGTTCCGATACTTTTGGTCAGGTTGAAGGTATCCGGCCCCGGGTCGTAGTCGCCGATGCTCGAGAATTCACCGAACAGATACATGTTGTTTTGTGCGTCTGTGCGGACGCTGACAGAACGTTCAAAACCGGTTCCGCCCACGTTGGCGCCCCACAGGAGGTTTCCGTCGGGGTCGAGTTTGACAATACCTGCATCAAAGTTGCCCTTTGGCGTGATAATGGTTGTGCCCGGCCCCGGATCAATATCCGTGACAGCGGAGAATGTCGGGGCCAGCAGAATGTTACCGTCGCGGTCAATGTGTGGTGCGTTCACCTCGCCGGAGAGGTAGGATGCGCCCCCCATCTGTTTTACCCACACCAGGCTGCCCAGGGTATCGTATTTCGCCAGGTAACCATCTTTGGCTCCGGCGGCGGTGAGCAGGTATTCGCCGGGTCCGGGATCAAAATCGGCCGTTTGGGAAAAGTAGCCGTGGAGGTAGGCATTTCCTGAGGCATCAATCGCCAGCGTAATAGTCGTGGAGTCTATGTTGGGTCCACCGTGCAGCCGTGCCCAGCGGAAAGCGCCGTCGTTGCGGTACGATTGCAGTACAAAACGCCGGGGGACCTTGCACGGAAATCAGGGATTCGCCGGGGCCGGGGTCAAAATCATGCGTGCCGGAAAAGGAGTTCAGCATACGCAGATGGTCGAATGAATCGGCGACCAGCCCAAAATCAATAAAACCGCCGGTTACCCGGCGCCAGGCTATGTTTTGGGAAAAAGCAACAGTGGAGAGCAGCAGTGCGGCGGCACTGGCGAGCAAGTGTTTGTCCATGTAAACTTGTGTTTAAAAAGGTGCGGGCAAAACTAACATTTTACTCCACCAGCACAAACCCCGCCCACTGGTACGGATTCAGAAACCGCTCCCGCATTTCCTGCTGCGTGGTGCGGAACGCTTCCGGAATGGCCATCTTGCCCTCCAGCCAGTGTTTGTAAAAGGTGGTCATAAACACCGATGTCTCTTGGTCGGGTACCTGCCACAGCGACATGACGAGGTACTTCGCCCCGGCGATTTTGAACGCCCGCTGCAGGCCGTACACGCCTTCGTTGCCCTGGATATCGCCCAGGCCGGTTTCGCAGGCGGAGAGCACGACGAGTTCGGTGTTCGACAGGTTCATCTGGCTGATTTCGTAGGCGGTGAGGATGCCGTCTTCCATGCCCTCGCGCAGGGGTTTGCCGGTGGCCCAGGCGTGGTTGGCGCCGGCCAGGATCAAGCCGGAGCGGATCATGGGGTGGTCGGAGAGTTTGAAGACGGGTTCGGCCTCACCCCCAGCCCCCTCTCCATAGGCGAGGGGGAGTTTTTCGGGTCGGGGAAAAAGAAGCCGTGGGTAGCGATGTGGAGGACGCGGGGCGAGGCTTTGCCGCCGGCGCCGATGGTTTTGAATGCGTCTTCTGTGGCGGTAGCCCCCCGGCCGGCTTCGGTCTGAAAACCTGCGGCTTTCAGGGTTTTTTCTACGTTGCCCACCTCGCGTTCGGTGAAGGGGAGGGCGTTCCAGGTGCCGACGCGCAGGGTGGAGTCGGTGTAGTTGAACCGGAGTTCGCCACGGTTGGCAATGGAAATAGAATCGAGTGCCGCATTGGCTTGGAATATGGCGGTAGTATCTGCGTCGTAGGCAATGCCGCCAAGGAGCAGAGCATCGTTGGCGGAACGTTTTGTGATAGCCGGGATGACGAGTTGGCGGGTGCTGCCGAGTTCGACCAAATTGTAGCGGTCGCCCAGCACGGAGTCCAGCCTGATGGGAATGGCGGCGAGGTTGAGGCGGTGGAGCAGGCCGGAGGGGGAAAAGTAGATTGTTTTTACACCGGCTAATTCTTTCTCCAGGGGTTTCCAGAGGAGTTCGTACAGCGATTTTTGTGGTTTGCCGAGGGGGGTGGCGCCGCGGTCGGCGAGGGTGTACAGGTGGTTGACATAGTCGGCGCGGCGCTCGCTGGAGGTAAAGAGGAGGGAGTCGAGGGATTTTTCCTCGAAGAGGGGGATGCAGACGGGTTGTTTTGTACCAGGCTTGAGAAGTAGAGCCGCATACATAATGCTGTCGGTTTGATTTTTTTCCCAGTATTGATAGTGGATGAATTCAAGCGCTGCTTCACAGGGTTTGAGTGCTGCCTGTACCTCTGTCCAAATAACCTGCCGGGAAACCTCGGCAAATCCGGCCACCCGGCGTACCAGTTCTTTTTCGAGGATATTGGCTTTGTTTTCCCATTCGACCACCCTGGATGAGTCCCGTTCGGCGATTGGTAATGAATACTCGCCTTTGAGACGGCGGTGGTAGGATTTTTGAAGGTTATTGATCTCAGCGGCAATCGAATCAGAAGCGGCTAGGCGGTTTCGTTCACTTACCGCTGCAAGGAGGAACCCTTTTCTGAAAAGCGCATTATCGTAGCTGCCTGACGCAATTTCAGGACTACAGTTGGGCATGGCTTGTACAAAGGACAAATACCAGTTCTGGAATTTTTCAGAGACATGGATATTGTCAGCTAGTTCTTGTTCGGAAAGGAAGCGGGAGGATTGGATCAGGTTATTATTTTGAAGGCGATTGGCCTCCAGGTAAGCAGATTGAGCCTTTTCAAATTGGTACATTTCCTCGTAAAGAGTTGCAAAGTCATAGAGCAGTTGGATGTAATATGGGTGTGTTTTCCAGCCTATGCTTTCCTCGTATGCCAATGCCTCCAGGTAAAGCGATTCTGCTTCTTCAAAATGGCCGGTCAATCTGTAAAAAATGGCAAAATTGCCCAGATCAATTCCGTAATGAAGTCTTTGGTTTTCAGGAATTTTCTTTTCAAGAGCCAGTGCTTCTTGGTAAAGTGGTTCCGCTTTGTTGAAAAGACCTGTTGTGGTATATAAATTTGCCAAAACAACCAAGTAGTGTGGGTAATTTGGCGAATCTTTTCCCAACACATTTTCCTCTATGGCTATTGCCTCCTGATAATATGGCTCTGCCTTTTCGTACTGACCCATGTCCTGATAATAATTTGCCAGTGCTATGAGGATACGGGCATAGTCTGGATGTTCCTTTCCCAAAGTTTTTTCCCGGATAGCCATTGCTTCTATTAAAATCGGCTCGATTTTTTCGTTATGCCCCATAAAAAGATAAAACCTTGATAGATTCTCAAGGATGCTGGCATAAATTGGATACTCTTTTCCTGAGACTCTTTCTTGAATGGTTTTCGCTTCCAATAAAAATGGTTCTGCTTTCTCATAAAGTTGATTATCCATGTAAAATGCACCCAAGTTGGATATACTGGCTATGTAGGCATAGCTTTCCTTCCCATCAACCTTTTCCGCAAAGACTTTTGATTCCAACAAGAGCGGTTCTACTTTCTCGTATTGCTTTGTGTAATGATAGTTTATTGCCAATAAAGTCAATATCCGAAAGTAAGCTTTGCTTTCCTTTCCCGCAGTTTTTTCAATGATTGACATGGACTCTTCAAAAAGTAACTGAGCCTGTTCATTACGTGCTGTGTACATGTAAACTTCACCCATGTTTCCCAAGCTTCGAGCGTAGCTGAAGTGCTCTTTTCCCAGTACTTTTTCCCGGATGACTACAGCTTTCTGATACCATTCTTCGCTTCCAAGGTAATCTCCCCGGGCAAAAATCATATCTCCATGATTGGAACAACAGCTCCCATACGACGCCGACTCCCGTCCCAATTTTTCAAGAGCGATTTTTTCGGCAGAGGCATTGATTTCAAGGGCTTTATCAAATTCGCGCTGACCGGCGAGTGACCGGGATACCTGAATGAGGCTGTCCACTTGTTTTATTGCAGTGGAGTCCATGTCCTGTGCGTCTGCAAAAAAGGAAATCAAGAAAAAGACGGGTACAAGTAGAGTGGTTTTCATAACGCGACAAGTTAGAAGGTGAGCAAATACCGAAGCGCGTAAGGGGATTAGAAGAATTGAAGGTATGATGATTGCCATACACTCGTCCGGCCAAGTGTAATTTTTTGAAAAAAATGTCTGGACTAAAATTATTACCAATCGAATCAATCGAATCAATCGAATCAATCGAATCAATCGAATCAATCGAATCAATCGAATCACTCCTGCCAATACACCCGCTTCACCCGCTCCGCGATATTCGTGAACACCTCGTACGCGATGGTTTGCAGGCAGGCGGCCAGTTCCTGCACGGGCGGCTGCTCGCCGAACACGACCACCTCGTCGCCCTCGCGCGCAGCGGGGATGTGGGTCACGTCCACCATCGTCATGTCCATGCACACGTTGCCGATGGTGGGCGCGCGCAGGCCGTGCACGAGCACCGAGTAGCGCCCGTTTCCGGCTAAGCGCAGCAGCCCGTCGGCATAGCCGATGCTGATGGTGGCGATGCGGCTGGGCCGCGCCACGGGGCCGTTGCGGTTGTAGCCCACGGTGTCGCCGGGGGGTATTTCCTTGATCTGGCTGATGGTGGCCTTGAGGGTATTCACCACCTGCAACTGCTCCCGCAACGCTTCCGACCCCACGCCGTACAGCCCGATGCCGAGCCGCACCATGTCGAAGTGGTATTCGGGAAAACGCGCGATGCCGCCCGTGTTGGCGATGTGGCGCAGAGGCCGGTAGCCGAGCGCGGTGGCTATGGGTTCGTACAGGACGGTGAACGCCGCCGCCTGCGCGTGGGTGAACGCGTCGTGCGCTGGAGCATCGCTTGCCGAAAGGTGGGAAAAAACCGTGCGCACGCGCAAATTGGGATGCAAGCGCAGGCGCTCGGTCAGAGCGGGCAGGTCGGCGGGCACAAAACCAAGCCGGTGCATGCCGGTATCGAGTTTGAGGTGAATGGCGAGTTCGCGGTTTTTGCCGGCAAAGCGGATCAGTTCGTCCAGCAGGGTCAGGCTGTACACCTCCGGTTCCAGGTGGTGGCGGGCCAGCGCGTCGAAACTGGCCGGCTCGGGGTTGAGTACCAAAATAGGCAGGCGCACCCCGGCTTGCCGCAGTTCGATGCCCTCGTCGGCGTAGGCTACGCCGAGGTAGTCCACCTGGTGGAATTCGAGCAGTTTGGCCACCTCCGCCGAGCCGCTGCCGTAGCCCGAGGCTTTCACCATCGCCATCATTTTCGTGCCGGGCAGGAGCAGGCGGTTGTACACGTTCAGGTTGTGTACCAGCGCGCCGAGGTTCACCTCCAGCACCGTTTTGTGGGCTTTTTGCTCCAGGCGCCGGGCGATGCGCTCGAAAGTAAATGCCCGGGCGCCTTTCACCAGAATCAGCTCGTCGTGGAAATCGTGGCGCTGCAAATCCTGCAAAAAAGCGCCCGTATCGGGGTAAAACGCCACCGGAAAATCTGCCGGAAGCGAGTCGCGCAGCACCAAAATATCCGACCCGATGCCGATAAAACGGCTGATGCCATGCTCGGCTATCGCCTTGGCTACCGCAGCGTACAGTTGTTTT
This sequence comes from Lewinellaceae bacterium, assembly GCA_016719605.1. Classification (GTDB taxonomy): domain Bacteria; phylum Bacteroidota; class Bacteroidia; order Chitinophagales; family Saprospiraceae; genus M3007. Next base: position 246,123 of record JADJYW010000001.1, read on the forward strand.
TTCCCGGCGCCGCTTTGTAAAAAATCGGACAGGATGAGTACCAGCGCTCCCGTGCGCGACTGTTGCCGGGCAAACTGCAGGGCGATGCGCAGCGAAGCCAGGTCGTTGCTGTACGCGTCGTTGATGATGGTGCAGCGGTTGATGCCGGCCTTCAGTTCGAGCCGCATTTCCACGGGTTCGAGGTGTTTCAGCCTCCGGCTAAATTCGGCAACCGGAATGCCCAGCGCCAGCAGGGCAGCTATGCAGTGGCAGGCGTTTTCGACGGAAGCCTCATCCGTGAAAGGGATCGTCAGTTTTGAGTTTTGAGTTTTGAGTGAGTGTTGCCCCGACTCAACCAAAACCCGAAACCCAAACCCCAAACCGGGAAAAAGGGGCCCGGGGTTTGGGGGGGGGGGGGTGGAGTGGTGGCCGCTCGACTCAAAACTCAAAACTCGAAACTCCAAACTGTCTGGTTTGCCGGTTTTGGACCAGGAAAACAGTTGACGGCCGGTTTTTTCTGCTGCCCAGGTTTGCGCCGCTGCGGCTATTTCGGGATGATCGGCACAAACGACCAGGGTGTTGACTGAATCGAACAGCCGCATTTTTCCTGCAACTTGGCCTGATCGGAGGGGAATCCCTCGCGGTGCGCCGGACCGAGGTTGGTGAAAATACCGAGACTGGGCTGGATGATTTGCGCCAGCCGCTCCATTTCGCCGGGGCGGGAAATACCTGCTTCGAAAATACCGAGCGTGTGTTCCTCGCGGAGTTGCCACACGGACAGCGGGACGCCTACCTGCGAGTTGTAACTTTTGGGGCTGCGCACCACACGGTGGCGGTGGCGGGTTAGTTGGTACAGCCATTCTTTCACCACGGTTTTGCCGTTGCTGCCGGTGATGCCGATCACGGGCAGTTGGAACTGTGCCCGGTGGTGCGCCGCCAGTGCCTGCAGGGCGGCCAGCGAATCGGGCACGAGCAACACAGCGGCTTCGGGCAGTTCGGTTCGGTCTATTTCCCGGCAGACGACAAACATCCGCACACCGGCGCGGTAAGCGTCGCCGACAAACCGGTGCCCGTCGTGCCGCTGTCCAGTTATCGCAAAAAACAGGGACGCTGCCGGCGCGGTCACGCCGCGGCTGTCGAGCAGCAGGTGCTCGACGCGGCTCTCCGTGCGGGCTTTTTGCAGCCATTCGGCGCGGAGGATGTGCTGGATTTGAGCGAGGGTGTAGGGCATATTGTGCGCAGAATTACAGCGTTTTGATGCGCCAAGGCGGCTTTTGCTTGCCTTTTTGCCGGCGCCGGGCAACCTCACAAAATCCGGCGGCGTTTCATAAACCAGTACAAAAACCCGGTAAGGGTAGCCGACAGGATGATGGTCAGGTAAAATGCCATGGGGTTTTCCGGCACGCCATTGGGGATATTCATGCCAAAAAAAGAGGAAATCAATGTCGGAACCATGAGCACCACCGTGATGACCGTGAGGCGGTGGATCACCACGTTCAGGTTGTTGGAGATGATACTGGAGTAGGCATCCATCGTGCCGTTGAGGATGTTTGTGTACACATTGGCCATGGAAAGGGCCTGTGAATTGTCAATGATGATATCCTCAAACAGGTCGGTCAGGTCTTCGTCGCCGTTGATGTGCAGAAAGTCGGTGCGCTTGACCTTCATTTTGAGCAATTCGTTGGCATTAAGAGAATTGACAAAATAGACGAGGCTTTTTTCGATCGAAAGCAGCTGCTTGAGTTCAGCGTTTCGGCTGGAGTGCATGAGTTCCTTCTCGATGAAATTCCGGCGCATGTTCAGTTTTTTCAGGCAGGAAAGGAAGTAGTAAACATTTTGTTCCAGCACCTGGAGTACGAACCGTTTTTCGTCGGCGGGATTGAAATTGCGCACCTTGCCTTCCAGAAAAACGTCCAGCACAGGGGTTTCGATAGCAGAGATGGTGACGACGTGCTCAATTGTCAGGATGATACCGATGGGGACGGTGATGAACACGGCCTCGTTGTCGGTTTCAGCAGTTTCGTTGAGGATGGGCGTGTTGATGAGGATAAAACGCACGTCTTCGTCGCGCTCGTAGCGGGCGCGTTCATCGAGGTCCAGCGAGTCTGTCAGGAAAACAGGATCAAATTCGAGCCGGCGGGCAAACTCCTCCAGTTCGTCGGGAGCAAAGGGAGGGGCAAGATTGACCCAACAGCCCGGCTCCAGCTCGGGTAATTCCACGAGCCGTCGTTTTTCGCGTGCGTAATACCGGATCACCGTCCATGGAGCGTTGAGTTGATAAAAAAAGGCTGTCGGGGCGCTGCAAACTTACGCCGTGTCCGGCTGGCAAACAACCTGTATTTTTGAATCTGCGTAAAAACACCGCGCCGGCCTGAAATTTTATTTTGCCATGAGGGTCGGTAAAGTCCGTATTCCAGAACAAAAAACAAGCCTCGTAGCAAGGCGCCACTTTGAATTACACCATTCCCTCTAACGGCACGATACTTTTTTGTTAAAGCCCAACCGGTGCTTTGAAAAAAATTCCTAACCTTGCAGGCCAAAGGCGGCACTACCGCCTGGTTTTAATCCGCCGTACTATCCGAAATCCTGCCATGAACGCTTGACTTAAGCGCCGCATCTTCCCAAAATGGCTTCCCGTTCCGGTTTAACCTTGGGCTTCCTGCCCGAATCCGGGCGTGTTTTTGGGCTGCGATCGGTGCAGCGTCTGCTGCCAATGCGGTATCTTGGAAAAATGACCTGCACAAGACCGGTACGCTCCGTTGATATTTACTTGAACAAACACTTGGGCTTACACACTAACACAAAATCTTTATGAGCCTTTCTACTTCCCGCCTGTACATCCCCATACTTTTTATCCTCGCAGTGGCAGCTCCGCTTTCGGGCCAAAACACCGGCTCCGATGCCTCGGAACCGGTCGTATTGAACGGCCACGAGCAACGGCACGTCATCACGGCCTCCGCTCCCCGGCAGACGGTCCTGATCAATCAGTTGATTGCCGGTGAAACGTACGCCCTGATCGTACCGGCAGACCCCGCCTTAGGTACTTGTCAGCCGGTACCACAACCCTCCGATAGCCAAATTCCTGCGCAATACGACGACGTTGCGCGCAAACTGGTTTTCACAGCCACTCAGGCTACGATGGAATTTGTGCTCGTGTACGACTGCACCTGGGATGCCGGCAATCCGCCCAGACATTATGTCTCCATTACCTGCGAGACCTGCGTTAAAAAAAATCTGAAAGACTATGTAGAGTCCGTCTCGGCGGTACTTGAAGTGCAAGGTGGGGCTTCGGCAGAAGACCTTGTAAAAGATGTTTTGATCGGGGGTAACTGTTTTGACGTGGCCGGCGTGACCTTCCTCGGCAACGGTGGCCAAATCGGCACCTTCACCAATGGCCAAACCAATATCGGCTTTAACACCGGAATCATTATGGCTACCGGCGACATCAGCGTGGCCCCCGGGCCAAACGATCAGGATGGCGCCAGTAACGGCTACGGCGCTTCCACACCCGACTCCGACCTCGCCCTGCTGACGGGGGGAGCGCTCTTTGACCGCTGCGGTGTTGAGTTCGACTTTACGCCCACTCAGGCTCTTCTGTCGTTCAACTTTGTCTTTGCCTCCGAGGAGTATTGCGAGTATGTAAACTCCCAGTTCAACGACGTGTTCGGGTTTTTTATCTCCGGTCCCGGCATTCCGGGCGGCCAGGAAAACATAGCCATCATTCCCGGTACCACCATACCTGTCGCCATCAACAACGTTAATCACCTGTCGTATTCCGGCTTTTATGTCAATAACCAGCCGGCATCCAGCAACAACCTCTGCGGCCAGCAACCGGCCACTGGCCCGGCTACAAACGAGGTGCAGTACGATGGTTTTACGCGCAAATTCACAGCCATTGCCAATGTAATACCGTGTGAGACTTACCGCATCAAACTCAAAATTGCCGACGTAGGCGACGGTGTGTGGGACTCCGCCGTATTCCTGAATGCCGGTTCGTTTGCTGCCGGCGGCAATGCCTCCGTCGAATGGGAGGTAAACGGAAGTACCGATATCGAACAAGTTTATGAAGGTTGTGGCACCGTAAAACTCATTTTCAAACGCCTCGGAAACAACTTCGCCACCCCACTGGCAGTACAGTACACCATAGGCGGCACCGCTACCAGCGGGGTAGACTATACCGGGTTGCCTCCGGTCGTGGTCATTCCCTCAGGCCAATCGGAAGTAGCACTGACCATCAACATCACCAATGACCTCATTCTGGAAGGCCAGGAAACGATCATCATTCGCCTGAACAACCCGTGCTCCTGCCTGAATCCGGAAGAAACGCTGATCATACTCGATCTGCCGGTACTGGAAATTGTGCCCGACACCGTAATCATCTGTGGTGCGGGTACCGGTACCGTCAGCGTAACAGCAACGAACGGTGTAGCGCCCTACACCTACCAGTGGCAAAACGGCTCTCAGGAGTCAAGCACATCGCTGTTTGTCGGCACCTCCACCAATGTCCGCGTTACCGTTACGGACGCTTGTGGCAAAACTAAAGTGGCTACCGCCCGCATCATAGTCCGCCCGCTTCCGGTCGCACAATTAGTTCCTCCGGCGCCGCAAATATGTGAACTGGGAGAAGATGCGCTGATCAAGGTAAACTTTATCGGAACCGGCCCCTTCACGCTGGAATACAAGATCAATGGCGATATACAACCGCCGATATGATATCACCGACAACCCGTTTTTCCTTACGGTGAATCAACCGGGGTTATACCAGGTACAAAGCGTGATAGATTCTGCGGGGTGCCAGGGCGTCGGGCAAGGGGCGCTCACCGTCATCGTTTCAACCCTGAATATCACCGGGGTCGCCACCAATGTCCAATGCGCCAGCGCCAACAATGGCTCCATTAATACGACAGTAACCGGCGGTCAGGGGCCGTACACCTACAACTGGGTGGGGCCGGTAAACATCCCCAGTCTGCCGGACCCATTGAACTTGCCGGCCGGCATCTACAACGTTACCGTGACCGATTTTTTCGGCTGTACCCGTATCGAAACGTTTACCATCATTGCCCCCAATGCCCTCACACCTACTGTCGCCAATGTGGTCGGCGTCAACTGTGCGACCCCCAACAACGGCAGTATTGATCTGAACGTGACCGGCGGTTTTCCGACCTACACTTATGTGTGGAACAACGGCAGCAATGTGCAAGACCCCTCCGGTCTTGTTGCCGGCACCTATACCGTCACGGTGACGGACCAATCGGGTTGCACCCGAACAAATACCGCAACGGTACCGGGCGACTTCACGCCGCCAATTGCGGCCGCAGCGCCGGCGGCCGACCTGACCTGTGTGGTTACGGCCGTCACGCTCGACGGCAGTGCATCCTCTGTCGGGCCTAATTTCACCTACTTGTGGACGGCCGCTACGGGCAATATCGTAAGCGGCGCCAATACCCTGAACCCGGTCGTCAATCAACCCGGCAGCTACACGCTCGTGGTGCGCAATACAACCAATGGTTGCACGGCATCCACAACAGTTCAGGTAGCTGCCAATACAACGCTGCCCACCGCCGTGGCCGGCCCGCCGCAAACAATTACTTGCGCTGTGACCAATGCCACACTCGACGGCACGGGGTCTTCCGCCGGTACCAATTTTACTTATCAATGGACACCCGGAGCGGGCGGCAATATCCTGAGCGGCGCCAACACCCTGACCCCCGTTGTTTCGACGCCCGCCACTTACACGTTGCTGGTTTCCGATACCCAAAATGGCTGTACCCAAACAAGCAGCGTGGTTGTTGGACTGAATAATACGGCTCCTACGGCGATAATTGCACCTCCGGGCACCCTCACCTGTACCATTTCACAGGTTACCCTCAACGGCAGTGCAACACCCGCCGGCGGCAGCTACTCGTACCAGTGGACAACCATCAACGGCGATGTGCAGTCCGGCCAGGCCAGCCAGAACGCTGTGGTGACGGAAGAAGGCGATTACACGCTGATCGTGACCAACACCCAAAACGGCTGTACAGGCACCGCATCCGTTTTTGTGGATCTGGATTTCACGGACCCGGCCGCCGTCATCGTCGTAAACGACCAGATCACTTGCCAAAACCCGACTGTTGTACTCGACGGTACCGGCTCATCCTTTGGCTCAAATTATAATTTTTTCTGGACAACAACGGCTGGTGGGAACATCGTGAGCGGCCAAAATACGCTCACCCCCACGGTGAATGCGCCCGGCTCCTACTCGATTATTGTCACCAACCTGACCAACAACTGTACCGCCTCGGCATCGGTGCAAGTAACCCAAAATACAACGCCGCCGATTGTTAATCCTGGCGTACCTGGTACACTCACCTGCAATTTGCCGGAGATCGAACTGGGCGACCCCAATACCATCGTCCTGCCGTTCATTACCTACCAATGGACGACCACACCGGGGGGCAACATCCTTGCCGGCGCCACCACGCCCAGTATCACGCTCAACCAGCCGGGCACTTACTCCTTGTTGGTGACCAATATCCAAACCGGCTGCACCGCTACCGGCTCCACGCTCATTTCGCAAAACATCACGCCGCCGAATGTCCTCATCGGCACACCCGGCCAGATTAACTGCGTCACGCCGACCCTGCAACTGAGTGGCGCCGGCTCCAGTGTGGGCGCCAACTTCAGCTACCAGTGGTCCACCACAAACGGCAACATCGCTGCCGGCGCTACAACGCTCACGCCCACCGTCACCACTGCCGGCACCTACACGTTGGTCATTACCAACCAAAACAACGGCTGCACCAACAGCAACTCGGCTACCGTCACTTCCAGCCTGACGCCCCCAACCGTGGCCGTGGCTCCGCCAACGCTCATCAACTGCTACCAGCCCCAGCAAACACTCAACGGAGCAGGTACCAGTACCGGCAGCAATTTCCAGTACCAGTGGGGTACCCAAAACGGGCAAATCCTGTCTGGCGCCAACACCCTGCAACCGGTCGTCAGCCAACCCGGAACGTACACCCTGCTGGTGACCAATACCAGCAATAGCTGCACGTCCAGCACATCCGTGACCGTCGCCGCCGATGTCGTTGCTCCGGTGTCTAATGCCGGCCAGACCCAGACGCTGAACTGCACCAGCCCCACGCTGAGCCTCGACGGCGGTGCATCCAGCCAGGGCGCCAATTTCACCTACCAGTGGACGGTCATCGGCGGCGGTAACTTGCTGCCACCCACAGATATCCTGAATCCGCAGGTCAATGAACCCGGCACCTACCAGCTGCTCGTGACCAATACCCAAAATGGCTGTACCAGTGCATCTTCTGTACAAATTCAGGAAGACGCAACCAGCCCGGTGGTATTAATCGCAACCCCCGGGATACTCAACTGCACCAACAGCCAGATCGGTCTCAACGGCTCCGGCTCCAGTACCGGAGCGAATTTTGCCTACAGCTGGAGTGGCCCCGGCATCGTGTCCGGTGGCAACAGCCTGAATCCGTTGGTCAACCAGCCCGGTCCATACACGCTGCAAATTACCAATACCGACAACGGCTGCACCACAGTCAACGCCGCAACGGTCATCCAGGACATTCTGCCGCCTGCTGCCGAAGCAGGCCCCGATAATATCCTGAACTGCTACCAACCGCAGCTACAGATCGGCGGCAACAGCTCCTCCGGCCCGAACATTACCTATTCCTGGACGGGTCTCGGCATTGTTTCCGGCGGCAGCACAGCACAACCGGTCGTGGACCAACCCGGCCCGTACGTTCTGGTGGTGACCAACACGACCAACGGCTGCACCGCCACCGATAACGTAACGCTCGCCATTGATCAGGCGCCCCCCCAGGCTGCTGCCGGCCCGGGTTTCCAGCTCACCTGCACCGAAACCAGTTACACGCTCAACCCGACTGCCAGCCAGGGGGCGGAGTACACCTACAACTGGTCCACCAATACCGGCAACTTCCTGTCGCCTACCAATATCCTGACGCCTGTCATCAACGGCGCCGGATTTTACTTCCTGACCGTCACCAACACAACGAATGGCTGTACGGCTACCGATGTGCTGCAAATCACCCAGTCCGCCGACTTCCCGACGGCCATAGCAGGCGTGCCCAACCAGCTAACCTGTGCCGTGACCACCGTCACCCTGAACGGTGCGGGAACCAGTACCGGCCCGGTATTCGCATACGAATGGAGTCCCGTTTCCGGCGGTAATATCGTCAGCGGCGGCACAACGCTCATGCCCGTCGTAGACCAGCCCGGCATTTATCAACTGGCCGTCACCAATACCGCCAACAACTGCATTTCGTACTCCAGCGTAGTCGTTAGCCAAAACATTCAGGTGCCTGCCATTGATGCCGGAAACCCGCAAACGCTCACCTGCACCCTGTCTTTCCTCGGCCTGCAAGGCCAGGTTAACAGCAACGGCAATTTTACATACGCGTGGGATTCGCCTAACGGCGGCATTATCCTCAGCGGCGCCAACACGCTCACGCCGTCGGTAGGCTCGGTAGGAATCTACAACCTGACGGTGACCAATACGCTCAACGGGTGTACTTCCTCGGATACCGTAGAAATTTTGGAAGACCAAAATGCGCCGATCATTGTTCTGGATAATCCAGCCACATTGACTTGTATCGTCAAGGAAACAGCGATTAACGCCACCGGGTCTTCCACTGGAAATGTGCAGTATAACTGGAGCAGTGCCAACGGGAATTTCACCAACCTGAGCGATCCGCTGCAGCCCATAGTGAACCAGCCCGGCACGTATACCCTGCTGATCACGAACCAGGACAACGGCTGCACCGTCACCGCCGATGTGGTGGTCAGTCAGGATATCGTTGTACCCGTAGCCAGTGCCGGCGCTACCCAAACACTGACCTGCGCCGTCACCACACTGCAACTCAACGGAACCGGTTCCAGCCAGGTCGGCGGGCCGTACTACTACGAGTGGACGACCCCGAACGGTGTCATCCTCGCCGGCAACAACTCGCTCACACCCACTATTGCTGCCCCAGGGGGATACGCGCTTTTGGTACAAAACACCACCAATGGCTGCTCAAACACGGCACAGGTACAGGTACTGGAAAATGTGCAAACACCCACGGCGGCTATTGCTACTGCGCCACTGCTCACTTGCGCCGTGCAGCAGGTGCTGCTGAACGGATCCGCCTCATCCCCCGGCCCTAATTTTGCATACTCCTGGAGCACTGCCGACGGCAACCTCGTCGGCAATACAACCGCCAACACCGCCCAGGCAAATGCCCCTGGCGCCTACATGCTGACGGTGCTGAACAATGTCAACGGCTGCTCGAATACCGCCAATGTGCAGGTGTCGTCGAACACCGTGCCGCCCAATGCCGAGGCTGGGCCACCGTTCACGCTCACCTGCTCCATTGAGGACGTGACCCTCCAGGCATTCGCCTCCACGGGTTCGCAGTTCTCCTATGCCTGGAGTACCCAGGGCGGAAACATCCTGTCGGGCGCCAATACCCTGACACCGACGGTGGATCGGGAAGGCACATACATCCTGACCGTCACGAACGCCAACACCGGCTGTACCAAAACAGACGATGTTCTGGTGTATCTGGAAACCAACATTCCGACCGACTTTGCTTTCGACCTGACGCGACCCTCCTGCACGGACAACGACGGCGCCATCACCTTCCAGCAAGTGACCGGCGGCTACGGCCCGTACCTGTATTCGATCAACAATGGCCAATCCTTCTCGCAACAAATCAACTTTGGCAGCATTACTCCGGGTACTTACGACCTGTGGATTCAGGATGCCAACGGTTGCGAATTTTACAAGAAACTGATTGTGCCGCAAGCGCCCGATCCCGGTATCAGCATTGCGCCCGAGTTTGATATCCAGTTTGGCGACTCCATGCAACTCAACGCGGTGCTGCCGGCCGGCTACCCGCTTGCACTCGTAGATTCCATTATCTGGACGCCACTGGACGGCCTGACCTTCCTCGGTACCGATGTGTTCAGCATGCTGAAGCCCATCGCCAAGCCGTTCAAGCCCACCGAGTACACCGTCACGGTAGTCAGCAAAGACGGCTGCCGGGCCAGCGACCGCGTGCTGATCCGGGTGGACAATGAACCGCACATTTATATCCCGAACGCGTTCTCTCCGTGGGATGAAAATGGCGAGAACGACATCGTGCTCATCTTTGCCAAGGGCAGCCAGATCGTGCAGGTGCACTCGTTCCAGATTTTTGACCGCTGGGGCACGATGGTTTTCCAGGCCCGGAATTTCCAGCCCAACGACCCGAAATTTGGCTGGGACGGCTACTTCCACAGCAAACTGATGGACCCGGCTGTATTTGTCTATTACGCAGAAATCGAATTGATAGACGGCCGCCGGCTGCTCTATAAAGGCGATATTACTTTGGTGCGGTAAATCCCCGCGCCATTGGAAACAATCTTCCTGTCTGATGCGCCACGCCGGTTTTCCGGGGTGGCGCTTTTTTAGGTCAACAGGAAAAGGTAGTGCCGGCGCCCATACTGCTGGACATTTCTGTTTTCCTGGTATCCAGAGGCTGTCTCGTAAGTCCGCACCGTATTGCGCCGTTGACAGGCGAATTCATTTTTGGACAGGATAAAAAGGATTTACAGGATTTTCGGCGACGGAGTCGCCTCATTTATCCTGTAAATCTTGTAAATCCTGTCTGAAAAAAATCAATTCCCGTCAAAGCCATGCTTTTGAGACAGCCTCTCGTTACAAAAATGTCCAGCAGTGTGGCCGGCGCCTCCATCTACCCCAACTGATTGCAGGCGTGCAGTCTCCGTTCCGCCTCCTGGCGGGAAATTTCCAGCAGTTGCATCGAAAATGGTTTCACATCTGGCACAGCTATGCGCACCGCGCCGGCAGCGTTTTTTTTGTCCTGCAACATCAGCGCCCACAAGTCGGGAAACGCCGACTCGGGGATGTGCCGGTGCGGAAAAAAACGAAATACCTCCTGCCCGGCTTCCGGGGCAGGGCTTTCACATGCCATCCCGATCGCTACGGCTTCCCCGTGCGTGAGCGGATTATCTGTTTCCAGAAAAAAACTTTCCACGGCATGCCCGATCGTGTGCCCGAAATTGAGCAAAGCCCGGATGCCGTGTTCGTGCGGGTCGTCGGTCACGATGCGTACTTTGACGGCAATGGAGGCGCGGAGGATGTCGAGCCATTCGGCGGGCGGGATGCCGCTCGGGGTGAGGCTGTCGGGCGGGAGCGCCTGGATTTTTGCCAAAGCGCGGGGTCGCCGATTCGGGCGTGTTTGATGACCTCGGCGAAGCCGCTGCGCAGTTCGCGGGCGGGCAGGGTTTCTAAAAAATCCGGGTCAACAAAAACAGCCCGCGGATTTTTGAACACGCCGACGGCATTTTTGATGCCCTGAAAATCAATGCCGAGTTTGCCGCCGATAGCGGCATCGGTCATAGCCAGCAACGTGGTCGGGATTTGGATAAAATCCACCCCCCGTTTGTAGGTAGCGGCGCAAAATCCGCCCATGTCGCCGATAACGCCGCCGCCAAAATTGATGACCAATGCCTTTCTGTCGAGGCGGGCATGGAGCATAGCAGACCAGATTTGTGCACAAGTTTCGAGGTTTTTGAGGCGTTCGGCGCCACCAACCCTGCCGGAAAGCGCCGGCATCTGGACGATATGTACGCCGGCATCCAGCGCCGGGAGCAGGGACGCGCAGCAGTTGTGCGCATTGGAGTCTGCGATGATAAAAACCTGGGTGTAGCTGTTTTTGCGCAGCCATATCGGGAGGGTTTTGGCCACCGGGCCGAGAAAAACGGGACAATCGGGCAGGAGAAAGTCGGGTTCCATGGTGTGTCAGGATTGTACCGGCATTCGGATTTCCACCGTAGTGCCTTTGCCCGGTTCGCTGTCGAGGAACAGTTTCCAGCGGTGTTCCTTGCAGATTGTTTTGACATAAAACAGGCCGAGGCCGAAACCTTTGACATTGTGCACATTGCCTGTGGGCACGCGGTAGAACTTGCTGAAAATGTGTTTTTGGTGTTCTTTGGCAATGCCGATGCCCTGGTCTTGTACGCGGAGCACCAGGTTTTTGTCCTGTTTTTGTAATTGAATGGTGATATTCGGGGCGTCTCTGGAGTATTTCACCCCGTTGTCCACGAGGTTGTGCAGGATATTGGTCAGGTGCAGTCGGTCGGCGCGAACCACGGCATCTGTGGTGCCCAAATCCAGGTGGAGGGTTCCGTTTTTTTCGCCTATTTTGAGTTCTAAGGAAGGGGATATACTTCGTAGGAGTTCAGCCAGGTCAATATCTTCCAGGTTGAGTTCCACGTTATCGCGCTCGATTTTGGCCAGTTGCAGTACTTTTTCCACCTGGGTATTCAGGCGCATGACCTGTTCTTTGATGATCCCGGAGTATCGGGTCAGGCGGGGGTCTGCTTTGATGGTTTCGTTTTGTAAAAAGACGTCGGTGGAGATATTGATCGTCGAGATCGGGGTTCTGAACTCGTGAGTCATGTTGTTGATGAAATCGCGCTGCAATTCCGAGAGTTGTTTTTGTTTCAGGATCACAAACATGGCGTAGATGAAAAATGCCACCGTGATGAGCATGAGGATAGTGAACACCACGACGATCCACATGTTGCTGAGCAAGTTGACGCTCTTGTCGGGGAAACGCACGCCGAAGTAGTAGATAAAATCGCTGTCGTAGTGGGCGGGCAAAGGGGTATTCAGTTGGTTATTTTCGATCCCGAGCGGGGAGTTTTTTTTGTATTTCACCATACGTCCGCTCACCATCTGGTTGCTGGAACAGTCGAAAATACCATACTGGAAGTCTTCGCGCAGGCTTTGGTTTTCGAAGGCTTTTTGCAGGTAAAACTCCAGCGATGCCTCGTTGAACTGGTTGTTGATATTGACGACGTAGTAGTTGGAGTACACCTGTTCGATCAGATCGGCGTCTTGCAGTACAAACAGCCCCACCCGGGCCAGATCGCGGGCGGCTTCCAGCAGTGCCTGCCGTACTTTTCGGTCAAATTCCTGCTCTTGCAAGTTCCACGAGCGCAGCACCCAGTAGGTTTGTACACTGAGCAGGCTCAGGATGGAAATGGCCCCGAGGAGGATGACACGGCGGACGATTCGATTGGTCATGGTACAGGTAAGTATTGGATTGGAGGGGAAAGGAACAGGTTATTGATCAATTGGTTAGCATTCAGGCTGCTGTTTGCGTTTTGTTTGAATGTTCGGGTACGGGTTGCTGGGCGCAGAATTTCCAGAAATCGCGCAGCGCCGACGCGGTATGTTGGGGCGCCTCCCATATACCCATGTGCCCGACACCGGACAGCACCCGGATATCCACGGTGGACGGGATAGTGGCGGCGGCCAAAGCATCTTCCAGCGGGACAATGGCGTCCAGTTCGCCAAGAATGAACTGCACCGGGCAGGTGCTGTCGCGCAGGGTATCCAGGTGATTTTGCCGGTCAATCATGCCCTGGAGGGCGGCAATGATACCTTCGGTGGGCTGTGTTTGGCCTGTTTGCACGAGTGCATCCACTACTTCCGGGCGGGTTTGGGCAAACGCCGGGGCAAACAACCCGGGAAACAATTGGGCCACATACAGGTCTTTTTTGCCGGCCTGGAGCATTTCGATACCTCGCCGGCGATTTTCGATACGTTCCGGTGTATCCGGATACGGATGCGAATGCACCAGCGTATAGCCGGCCAAACGTTCCGGGTATGCCCGGGCAAATGCCAGGGCGACATATCCCCCCATCGAATGCCCGGCCAGTACGCAGCGCGTGATGCCCAGTTCGTGGAGTATCGCGCACACCGCATCCGCGTAAACCTCCATCCCGGGAGCCGGCGGCAGGTCGGATCCGCCAAACCCCGGCAGGTCTATGCGCAACACCGGGCCGTCCGAAAGTAAGGGCAGTACCGGTTCCCAAAGTGAGGCGTCTTCGCAAAAGCCGTGGAGCAATACCAGGGGTATTGTCGCGTGAAAATCGTCCTTGTTCGTGAAAAAAGTACGGTTTTGGCCATTGATGGTGCTGACGTGCTTCATGCTGCAAAACTGCAAAAAACGGCTGAATTCTGCCCGGTGTCAATTTGGTGGCGATAATGCCGTTGTTTTCCCGATTTTTACCGCCCGAAGCAACAAGATGACACCGGTTGCCGGTAATTGAATTCCGTATGCTCAACGATATCTCCCGCGCACTAAGCCCCGAACTGCCCCGTGACCTCGGCACGATGGACCAGCATCTGGATTTCATCCTGCCCAAGGTGATTCCTTACGGCGAGGACCTGCGCGAGGAGCAGTTCTGGCTGAGCAAACGCTGGAAAGAAATCCGCGACGACGAGGGGTTTCACGAAGCCATTTTACACATTTTCAATCCTGGAGGCGAGTATTTGCTTTCTCTGGACGGCAACCTGATCAAGGGCACCTGGCGCAAACTCGGGCAGGAAAACTCGCTTATTATCGAAGTGGCCGGGCGCAGCGAGCTCTTCGACCTGCGCTTTTTGAACGGCGAGTTTATCATACTGACCAAACACGGCGACCAGGGGCGGAAAGGCCAGCGCCGCTATTTCTGTCTGGTACATGAGCGTGCAGCCCGCGGCCGGGGCGGTGATTTGGACTGGCGCAACCTCATGGAAAAACTGTTCAACGTGTGGCGCGAAAACAGCCTTGGCCTGGGCGCCTGGATACTGTTGTTCGCTGTTATCGGATTGATCATTTACCTATCTGTGAAATAAATGACGACAATTGACTGGATTGTGCTGGTACTGGCCTTAGCCTCGGTAGTTTTTTACGGCATCTGGAAAAGCCGAAACATTGGTAGCAGCGAAAATTTTCTGGCCGGAAAACGCGACCTCCCGTGGTGGACGATCGGGCTGAGTATCATGGCCACGCAGGCCAGCGCTATTACTTTCCTGAGTACGCCCGGCCAGAGTTTTTTTGACGGGATGGAGTTCGTTCAGTTCTATTTCGGGATGCCGATCGCCATGATTTTTCTGGTGCTGTTTGTCCTGCCGGTGTACTACCGGCTGCGGGTAACCACGGCTTATGAGTATCTGGAACAACGTTTTGACCTGCGTATGCGCACGCTCACAGCCATACTGTTTCTTACACAGCGCGGCGTGGCGGCGGCTATCAGTATTTATGCGCCCAGCATCATTTTGTGCGCGGTATTCGGCTGGAATCTTGCGCTGACCAATTTTATGATGGCCCTTTTTGTCGTTTTATACACGACTTCGGGAGGCAGCGCGGCCGTAAGTCGCACCCAGGAACTGCAAATGACCATCATGCTCAGCGGGTTGGTTCTGGCATTTATTCTGGTACTCTACCAGTTGCCCGATGGGGTGGGGCTTACCGAGGCGTGGCAGATCGCCGGCGCCACCGGCAAAACCAAAGTGCTGGACTGGTCTTTCGATTTTCGGGATCGCTACAATGTGTGGTCGGGTGTTTTGGGAGCCACCTTTCTTTTCCTGTCCTATTTTGGCACTGATCAGAGTCAGGTTGGGCGATATCTGTCGGGTAAATCCTTACGAGAAAGCCGTATTGGGTTGCTGTTCAATGGGTTTATAAAAATTCCGATGCAGTTTTTGGTTTTGTCGGTAGGTGTCATGGTGTATGTTTTTTACCAGTTCAATGCACCGCCCCTGCATTTCAACCAGGTAAACCGGGCCAAAGTGGCCAAAACCGAACACGAAATAACTTTTCAGCGCCTGGAGGCCCGGAATGATAGTTTATTTCTGGAAAAAAAGGTACTGCTGGACGGCCTCACCGCCGATATGCGCAATGGAGCCGATGGTGTGCCGGATCAAACCGGGTGCAACTCCAGAAACTGGAAGCGGAGCGGAACGTGCTGCGGAGCGAAGCAGAATCAATAGTCAAAAAGGCCAACCCCAGGACGATTCCAAGGACAAAGACTTTGTATTCATCAATTTCATCCTGCAGCACATACCGGTTGGCCTTACCGGGTTGATGCTGGCTATGATTTTTTGCGCTTCCTGGAGCACAACGGCCTCCGAGCTCAGCGCCTTGACGGCCACCTCTTTGTCGGATATCTACCGGCGTTCGTTTGTAAAAGACCGCGACGACAACCACTATTTCCGCATGTCGCGCTGGTTTACGGTGGGCTGGGGCGTATTTATTGTGGTTTTTGCTACATACGCAGACCTGTTTGACAACCTCATCCAGGCGGTCAATATGATCGGCTCCATATTTTATGGCACCATCCTCGGCATATTTTTCACGGCATTTTTTCTGAAAAGTGTACAGGGGCGGGCCGTTTTCCGGGCAGCCGTTTTTGCGCAGGCAGTAATCCTGTATCTGTTCTTTTTCGTGGACAAGGATGCGTACCTGTGGTACAATCCATTGGGATGCGGGTTGGTGATGGGCACGGGATGGTTGCTCCAGCGCGTGCAAAAGTCCTGATTTTTGGACAAAACCGCCTCTTTGCAATTCGTTAACGGATTTTAACAGATTACGGCCTCGTTTTTGAATTGACAGTATGTGTCTGACTGCGACAATACTTAGTGCATGTTCAGCCTGCTCCATTCAAAATCTGTTCACCAAAAAAATAATGTAATCCTTATGATGATCCTCACTTGTCTTCTGCTCGTTCTGATGGTTTTCGGCAACAAAATGCTGAAAGAAGCCTGAACAGAACCGGCGACAACTCCGCCAAGAAGCGTCTGCCTGTTTTTTCTTCCTCCGGGATAAAATCCCGCTCCTGATCAAAACGGAGCGGGATTTTTTATTTCTACAATAGCCGCTCAGACAGCATGGCCTTACCTTATTTCTACATCCCGGCATACATATCCGCCAACTTGCACTAAGTTTGCCCGCCAACGAACGATCATCCCAACCCGATCACGCAAACCCGACGCAATATGGCCGATACAAAAGCACACCTGTTTTATGTCGAAGACGACGAAAGCCTGAGCTATGTCACCCGCGACAACCTGGAGTTCAACGGCTACCAGGTCACCTATGCCGAAGACGGTCAAAAGGCCCTCGATATCATCCGATCCGGCCAAAAATTCGACCTCTGCATCCTTGATGTGATGCTGCCGGAGGCTGACGGTTTTACCATCGCCGAAGAAATTCGCAAACGCGACCAGCAAGTGCCTATCATTTTCCTGACGGCCAAAAGCATGAAGCAGGACAAAATCCACGGCCTCACCATTGGCGCCGACGACTACATCACCAAGCCATTCAGTATCGAGGAACTCCTGCTCAAGATTGACATTTTCCTGCGGCGGTCTACCTACACGGGCATCTTGAAATCCAATACGCCCGTTACCATCGGCCAGTACCATTTTGATTACAAAAATCTGAACCTCGCCTTTGGCGACGAAGAGGGCGAAACGCTCACCCAAAAAGAAGCAGACCTGCTCAAACTGCTCAACGAAAACCGGGGGCAGGTGGTCAAACGCTCCTATATCCTCGAAACGATCTGGGGGAAAGACGACTACTTCCTCGGCCGCAGCCTTGATGTGTTCATCTCCCGCTTGCGCAAATACCTGAACCGGGACGAGCGTATCAAGGTGGAGAATATCCACGGAGTCGGGTTTAAGTTCCGGGTGGACTGAACGCGGCCACCCGAAAGCCACCCTCGGATTGGCGGATGCGGCGGGCGGGGTGATTTTTGTCGGTTTACCTTTTTGGCGCCGTGCGGGTCTTTTGCCCCCGCACAATAGATTTTGTGGCTTATGCAGTCCTTTTTTTTGGAACACAACGGTGCGAAAATTCACTGCTTGCGCTTTGGTCATGGGCCGCAGTTGTTGGTGGCATTGCACGGTTTTGGCGACCGGGCCAGGTTGTTTGCTGTTCTGGAAAACGCCCTGGCCGAACGCTATACCATCGTGGCATTTGACCTGCCGTTTCACGGGCAGACGGAATGGCCCGGCCGCACATTCGCCAAGACGGATACGCTGGCCATCATCCACCAGATCATGCAGCGCGAAGGAGTGGAGCGCGTCAGCCTGATGGGATACAGTTTTGGCGCCCGCCTCGTGCAGGCTATGTTGCCCGATCTGTTGCCCCGGTTGGACAAGTTATACCTGCTGGCTCCCGACGGTATTCGCACCAAAGGGATGTCTGCTGCCGTGCGCACACCCGTCTGGGTGCGCGTTTTACTTTTTCACCTGTTGAAAAAACCGCACTGGTTTCTGTTTTTGCTCAAACTTGGCCACAGCCTGCACCTCGTGCCGCCGCTCATCCTGCACTTTTTGTCTTTTAACCTCACCCGGCCGGAGCGTTTCCGACGAGCCTTTGGCTGCTGGTTTGCCCTCGATTCCTTCTATTTGCCCCGCCGCCGCATCAAGGCTGTCTGGCGGGAATCCCGCTTGCCCGTGGATATTTACTTCGGCACCAAAGACGAGATGATCCACTACAAAACCGTCAAAAAAATGGTGGAGGGTATCCCGAACGTCCGCATTTTCCGCATGAACGCCGGTCACCGCCTCATTGGGGAAAACCTGCGGGAGCGTATGCAGCGCAGGACTTACAGCGAAGGGTAACTCCCTCCGTCAGGCGTCATCCAGCACAGAAAAAATAACGGGTTTGGAAGGACTCGCGTCGAGATCGAGCGAGGTGGTTTGCAGATTGAGCAGGTAATAACCGTCCGGTACCGAGTTGGGCACATAAATCAACTCGGTGATGGTACAATCCTGCCGGACGGCTTCCGGGTATTGCCAGAAAGCATGGTGCGCCAGAAGCGCCCCGCCGTCTTCTTCGCGGTCTACCGACGGGAGATCGAGCAGGAGGTGCTGCACACCGCACGCTGCCAGGTAGCGGGCGGCATCGGGGTGCAGATAAGGCGGGTTTATACCGGAGTAGTTGCGTTGTTTTTTCAGGTCTTCGTTGGGCAACGTGCGCAGAATGAATGCTTCGGCTTCCCCTGGCTCCAGCACCTCCTCGAATTGGTCGCGGTACAGCACCCGGTCGCTGTTATCTGCCCGGCGAGGGTACAAGCTCACGAGTTTGGCCCAAAAATGGTGCTCCTGCAAACATTCGTGCAAAACATAACGCTCGCGGGCGATGTGGCCCACGCATTCCGTGTGGGTACCGTTGCCGTGCGGGTTGATGCGGACGTTGAAAAAATTGACCGGCCCGCCTAAGGCCGTGCTGCCCACAAATTCGCCCGCAACTACGGGGCTGAATTCCACCGCCGGCGCCCAAAAACAATTGGGATTGGCAGGCCCGTCGCGCAGTACCAGCGAGAGGTCTGTTGGTTGCGACAGGTCGGCCCGGCAGGCTTTATTTTTTCTGAAAAAATGAATCTCCATGCGTTGATCCCTCACTCGATGGTCAAAAAATTCTTCGATACCCAGCGTTCGTCAAGGCTGATCCTGACCCAGCTCCCGCTTTCTGCATAAATAAACACCGCTTCGCCCTTGCTGAGCGCGGTCACCTGACTGAACTGGGTGCCGGGGCCGCTGCGCACGTTGAGCGTATCGGCACTGACCGTGGCACGCCGGACATCTTGCAGGTACTTGCCCGAAACCCATTCCTGTTTGCTGGCGGAGATGCGGTACCAGCCGTTTTGATCTTCGTATACCCGGAGTATCGAGCCGAGTGGCGTGGCATTTACTTTTCTGCCCTGGGCCGAGGGCTGGTTGCGGATGTTGAGCCAATCGGTGGTCACATAGCCGTACTTCATGATCGGGACGACGGGCGGCGGCACAGTACCGCCTTTGAGCACATTGGCCACCAATGGCAGAAAGTTTTTTTCGGCATCGGTTACTTTGTTGCCCCCAAAAAAAGCAGTGCCCGGGCAGCTCTTGGTGGAGCCGCTTCCATTGGTGCGGGCGCCGGTGCGGAGGTCAAACCAGTGGTGGTAGATAATGCGGTTGCTGTTGACGGGGATATTGAACCGCTTGCAAAGGGCAGCCGTGGTTCGGACAATCGCTTCCCGCTGCTCGGGCCGCATCGGATCGCCGCCTGCATCGAAATTGCCGATGCTCTCGATGCAGATCGCGTTGGCGTTGAAACCAAAAATACAAGCCGGAGAAACCTCCAGGTTGCGTCCCGTGACGATCATACCGTCGGGAAAAATGCTGAAGTGCTGCCCAATATCCATCCAGCCGTTCACATTTCGGTGGAAGTTCTGCATGCCCCGCTGTATATCGAAATGGTTGTTGCCCTTGAAGTGGATGTAATTTGGCGACCAGGTGTGGTGCTCTTGTACATACAAGATGGTGCGGGCTACGTTCCACTGCGCGATCCAGGTTTCAAACTCGGCGGGGGTGAACAGGGTGAATCCAAATTTCTCCTTCATGATGATTTGTTTTTGACAGAAAGCTGTTTGAGGCCCAAATATGGGAAATTGCCGCGAACCGACCCCGAAAAGTACGGCATCCCCGCTGCATGCTCTTTCCCGGGCAGCCGCTCCCCAACGGGTCTTGCAGCACGCTACTGGATATTTTCAAATTCACCGCAGAGACGCAGAGACGCAGAGTTGTTTTTTTTAAATCAACCTTTTTGAAGCCCTCCGTATATCTGCGTCTCTGCGGTTGGAAAAATGTCCAATAGAGGGGTCTTGCAGACAAATTTTTGCGCATACCTGAATTCAGGTAAAATTGGCCCGATTTGTGTAGATTATGTTGCACGTTTCGTACTGCCAGGGGGTCTGGCGCTTTTTTGGCGCCGCCTGAAAACGGATACCCTGTACACGCGAACAGAATTTGTTTCTACCTTTGTCGGCGTAATTTCGGGAAGAAGGGATTTGTTGCCCCGAAAACGCTTTTTTTAATCGCTCCTGATACCGGTTTTCAGGAAGACAGAGGCAGATTTTTTCATGCTGCACTTGTTTGCCTGATCCAAAACATACAACAAGAATAATCCTATGACAGCATTTTACCCGAAACGTTCCGATTGGGGCGACGTGTATCTCCCAAACATTCGTATTACGACCGTACGCACTCCCGACCTGTGGGAGTCCCTGTTTTTCCGCTTGCTTCGGAAAACGATTTCCCTACCTTGTTTTCATTCGACCGCCACTCCGCCACCCGCCTTCTGATCGGTGGTACTGACTTTTTTTGCGTTTAATCCGAATGTTAAAGGCCGTTTTGGCCAGGTTTTCCCGCTTTTGTTCGCAACCATTCTTTTCCATTTAAACGCTTCGAGCATGAATCGGCGCCAATACACCTTTAACGGAGTACGTCTTTCCTCCTCACCTCTAAATCGCACCATCCCGGCCTTCCGCCCGTTGCTGATCATCCCCTTGCTCGCCATGTTTTTGGCCGTTCCGGCCATGGCCAAGGTGACCGTCAGCGTGGCTACAGGCAACTGGAGTTCGGCGGCCACCTGGAACAACGGTGTTCCTGCCGACGGCGACCAGATTACCATCACCGTCGGGCACACGGTGACCCTTACTGCGGATGTCAATTTCATCGCGGCAGGTTCTTCCCTGACGACCAACGGTGTCCTGAACATGAGCACATTTTTGTGCCGGGTGGTCACCAACACCGTGGCGGCAAACGGCCAGGTGATTCAAAACACGGTTGCCGGCACGGCACAGCAGGCCAATTTGCGCGGTACTACCGTGACGCTGCACCCCACGAGCACCTACTTTTACACAGGCAACCAGACGGGGTTCACCAGCACGCACCCCGCCTACGGCAACCTGAGCTATGCCTCTACTGCCGCCGGCAACGGCGTGTTTGAAGTAAACCTTAACGTGGGTGGCAATTTGACCATCAACAACTCGGGCAGCGGAGAAATCCGGTTCGGGGATGCGCTCAACCACACCCACAACATCGCCGGCTCGCTGCTGGTGACGGCCGGGAATGTGGTGGGCAGCAATGGCGCCGCCAATATCCTGCTTGATGTGAACGGCGGGTTGACCATCGGCGGCGGCGCGTCGTTCAAGGCCTGTGCTGCCGCCGGCGGCCTGACCATCAACCTCGCCGGCAACCTGACCCAAAACGGCACCCTGACCAGCACCGGAGTTGGTACGTTCCGCGTTGTTTTCGACGGCAGCGGCAACTCCACTATTTCGGGTACCGTGGCTTCGATTCCGTTGTCCAATGTCACCATGAACAAGACCGGTAGCGCGCTGGCAATTTTGGCGCAAAACCTGGCTATCGGGAAAAACCTGACGTTCACCAACGGGAAAATCCAGACCGCAAATTTCAACCTCACCATGGCCGCACTGGCCACAATCACCGGCGCTTCTGCGGCGAACGGTTTTGTGGAAACAACGGGTATGGGCAAACTGATTTTCGCCCAAACAAACCCCATCGCCAATTTCCCTGTCGGAAAAGGCAGTTTCACCCCGGCCCAGATCACAACCACAGCCTTCGCCAGTACTTATGGCGTGCGGGTAGAAGACGGCTTTTTGGCCGACACCGGCTGCACCGGATTCGTGACCGACGATGCCGTGAAAAAAATGTGGATCGTCACGCGCGAAGCAGGTACCGGTACGATCCAGAATATGGAGATGACCTGGAACGGCAGCGACGAAGGCACTACCTTCAACCGCAACGTGTGCGGCATGGTACAATACACCAACAGCAACTGGGAAAATGCCGTGCCGAACATGGCCACCGGCTCCAATCCGTACCAGCGTGCCCGCATTTTTGCCGGCCTCATCGGTGGCACTTTTGGTGTGATTGACACCAGTTCGCAGATCAACCTCACTGCGCCCAGCGGGACGAGCAACAGCCCCTTGTGTGCCGGCGCCACGCTGAACCTGACGCGTACATCGCAGCTGATCGGCGGCGCCATCTACCAGTGGTCCAAACAGGGCGGCGGCTTCAACCCCACCCCGGGGCCGGACGCTTCCATCCCCAATGTACAGCCCGCCAATGCAGGCAACTACCTGCTCACCATGAGCAAATACGGCTGCAACTACACCTCTTCGGCAGTAGCCGTCACGATAAGCGCCCCGCCGGTGTGCAGTATCGCCGGCCCGCCGACGGTGTGCGCCAATACGCCCGGGCATATTTATGCCGGCCCGGGTGGCCAAAACGGCTACGAATGGTCGATCACGGGCAACGGAACCTTGTCCGGCCCGAACAACGGCCCAACAGCAACCGTAAACGCCAATGCATCCGGCACATACACCGTGACGCTTACCGTCACCGGTACCAATGGCTGCAAAACCACCTGCACGCAAGTGGTCACCGTGACGGCTCGCCCAACGGGTGTCCTGAGCGGCAATGCCGCGATTTGTGTTGGTGGAAGTGCTACCCTCAGCATAGCGGTCACCGGCACCGGCCCATGGGGCGGTACCCTGAGCAACGGCATCAATTTCAGCGGAAACAGCAGCCCGATAGGGGTTACCGTTAGTCCGGCGATGCAAACAACCTACACGCTGGCTACCTTGCAAGATGCTACCTGTGCTGCCACGCCCAACGATCTGAGCGGCCAGGCCTTGATCACAATTGAGGTTTTGCAAATTTTCCAGATGACCGGCGGCGGCGCGTACTGCATTGGCGGCAACGGCTCCGAAGTGGGCCTGAGCGACTCGGAACCGGGCACAATGTACCAATTAAAACTCAATGGAAATCCGGTTGGCAGCCCCGTAGCAGGCACCGGTTCACCCCTCAGTTTTGGCCTGCAAGCGGCTGTTGGAAACTACACGGCTATGGCAACCCGAATCGGTATCGGCTGCATGGAGAATATGGGCGGATCGGTCAATGTGAGTATCAATCCGCTGCCTGTGGTTAGCCTGAATCTCGGCGACGACTCGGCCAATGCCCTCGAAATCAATGTGCCGCTTACCGGCGGCAGCCCAACCGGCGGCACTTACGATGGCCCCGGGGTGGCAGGTAACGCCATCAACCCCTCCGCAGCAGGTATCGGCATGCACACCATCACTTACACCGTGACGGACAATAACGGTTGTTCCAATACGGCTACCGATGTGTTCACCGTCACCCCGGCTCCAGGGCTTAACCTGTTTCTGGATGCCCCCGAAAGTGCCGAATGCGGCGAGGAGTTTGTCGTGGATGTTGAAGCGGCAGCCAATTTTACCGACCTCGGCACCTTGCAGTTCAGTGTTGCGTGGGATACCAGTGTATTCACTACCATCGCCATTGAACCGCAAACCGTTGACAACAGTGTGCCGCTCACCGGCTTTATCGGCGGTGTACTGGTTTACTCCTGGCTCGATTCATCCGGGATGTACGGCGCTTCGCTGCCCGACGGCTCCCTGCTCCTGCGTTTGCGCTTCCGGGTGCTCAACTGTGGCGCCAATGGCACCGTGTCCATTGTCGGCTCGCCCCGTGTCATCGAAGCTTCCGACCTGAACTACGCCGTAGTGCCGGTTGTGCTCCTCGGTGTTGCCGATATTTCCGTGGAAGACACCCAGCCGCCTGCGTTCACGAGTTTACCCGCAAACACAACGGTCTCTTGCAGCAATATACCTGCTCCCGGGCAGCCAACGGCAACGGACAACTGTGACGCCAATCCAGGCGTGTTGTACCTCGGCCAGAGCACCGCGCCCGGCGCTTGCCCCAATAAATATATGCTCACGCGTACCTGGCGCGCTACCGATGCCTGCGGCAATTCCATTACCGGGACGCAGCTCATTGCCGTGACGGACACAACGGCTCCAACTTTTGCCGTTCCGGCAAACACGACAATTTCACTGAATGCACAATGCCAATACGATACGCCCGCTCCGGGTACTACCGGGACGGTGACGAACGCTGCGGACAATTGTTCTCCGGCGCAGGCATTGGTTGCCACGTTTACCGATCAGTTTGTGCCCACGTCGGGCGGTCAGGGTTCCATCCAGCGTGCCTGGGTTGTCACGGACGAGTGTGGCAACACCGCGTCATCGCAAATTCAAATCATTGCGGTGCAAGACCTGGCGCCGCCGACTGTTGTTTGTCCAAACAGCGTTACGGTGTCGGGTAGCGGCGGCGAATGCGAGTTTGCACCTGCTTTTGGAAACTACGATCCGACGGTATCCGACAACTGCGGTATTTCCACAACAGCCTACACGTTGAGCGGCGCTACGCAAGGTAACGGCTTCGGCTCGCTGGACGGGGTGATGTTTGCTATTGGCCAGACAACGGTAA
Source organism: Lewinellaceae bacterium (assembly GCA_016719605.1). Taxonomy (GTDB): domain Bacteria; phylum Bacteroidota; class Bacteroidia; order Chitinophagales; family Saprospiraceae; genus M3007. Next base: position 271,087 of record JADJYW010000001.1, read on the forward strand.
CTTGGACGGTCACCGACATCAATGGCCAGGTGGCTTCCTGCTCGTTTAGCATCACGGTCAACGAGTGTTCCGGCATCAGCGGAAAACTGATCTGGAAAGGCGACCCCGACGGTATTGCCGGTGTGGCATTGGCCAATGTGGCCCTCACGGGCGACGCCTCCGACCTGTTCGGGCCGACCGACCCGAGCGGTCTCTTTACCGTGACGGGCGGTGGAAACGTAACGCTGACGCCAACCAAAACGACTCCGCCGGCCGACTCGATGAACGGCGTGACGGCTGCCGATGCGCTGGTGCTGTTGAATCACCTGAACAATAACCCGCCGATCACCGATCCCTACAAACTCATGGCGGCGGATATTGATCTGAATAATGTGCTGGACGGCAACGACTGGCAGGCTATTCGGCGGGCAGTACTGGGCAGCCCGCAGTCGCTGGCATTATTTAAAGCCAAACCGTGGCGCTTTGTGCCCACGCCCAGCCCCGGGCCCGGCTTCCCGGGCTACACCCCGGCGGCGAATCCCTTCCTGTTGCCCATTCCCGAAAGCCGACCCTTGCTCGGCGTATCGGGTGGAGTGGCCGGGCAGGATTTTTTCGGCCTCAAAATGGGTGATCTGGACTACTCCGCCAACCCCAACCTGAAACCCGAAGCACAATTGCCCGTGGTTTTATTAACCCGGGATCAGGTATTGACGGCTGGAAAAGAATACGAAGTAACCTTCCGCACCTCGCATTTCGACGACCTGACGGGTTATCAATTTGCGTTGCAATTTGAAACATCCCGGCTGCAATTGCTGGATATTGACCTCGCCAACACACCACTTGGCTTGAATAAAGCGGAGCACTTCGGCCTCTACAATATTGCCGAAGGCGAAATCCGCAGCGTGTGGCTGGATGCCGTCGGACAAACCCTGCCCGAGGGCATTGCGGTGTTCACCTTGCGCTTCCGGGCGCTGGAGGGCGGTGCATTGCTGAGCGATGTGCTACGGCTCGAATCCAATATTCTGGTTCCGGAGGCATACACCATCGAACAGGGCCGCGCCGAGGTACAATTAGTATTCACCGACGCGCAAACGACCGACGTGACCAATCCCGCCGCTGCTGCGGGAGTACACCTGCTGCAAAACCGTCCGAACCCGTTCTCCGGCGTTACGGCTATTGGTTTTGTGCTGCCTCAGGCTTGTGACGCGCAACTGCGCGTGTTCGATGCCACGGGCCGCGAGCTGTTCCGACTGAACAAGGCTTACCCGGCCGGCTACTCCGAGGAGACCGTCCGCGTCAACGCCGCTGCTGGTATCCTGTACTACGAACTAACCACACCGTTTGGGCAACTGGCCCGGCGCATGGTCATTTCGGATTGATTCGATTCGTGCGATTGATTCGATTCGTTCGATTACCATCTTGATGACGTTGATGTCTCGCTCGGTAATCGGATCAATCGAATCAATCGCACGAATCGAATCAATCGAAACAATCCACACAACATTCATCATTCACCATAATGCCCCCGTTCGCTATGGGAAATTTCCAACGTTTCATATCAATGGCTCCGAATCAATATGGCCGGTTCTGTTTGGCCCCGAGTATCAATTTTGTAAAAGCCGCCCTGTTGGTACTGGGTAGCGCATTTGCGCCCGAGGCGCTTTCCGGGCAGGTTTATTCCTTCACGAACGCATCTTCCGGCGCACCGGCTGTGGTAGCAACGAATGCTACTGCAACAAGTCTGACACGCGGCTCCGGTGTATTGGGCACGGGTTTGTCCTGTTCCGGCCTTACAGAAGGGTTTGGCGCTGAAAACTGGGCAACTTCGGTGTTCGCGGGCGCATCCAGCATCACGAGTTCCAATACCGGCGGGGACTATATCGAGTTCACGTTGAAACCTGATGCCGGGTATCAGTTGAATATCACCGGATTCACGGCGTCGAGTCGCAGAACGGGCGTCGCCGGGGATAATCGCGGGCCACGCGAACTGATCTATGCGTACAGCAATTCCGGTTCGGCTTTTGAAAGCAATTTTTCCGGCCCGTATACCCCGCAGCAAAGTACAGATTGCCTGCAAACGGGCGCCACACACGCCTGGGCAGGTTTTAGTCCGGTCATTGTCACCGATTCCATTGTTTTTCGGATATACGGTTACGATGCCGGAATCAATAATGTTGGCGATTTATTCCTGTACAATGTGGTTGTCGGCGGGGTAGTGGAAACACTCGACCTGACGCTGGAGGCTACATCGCTTGCAGCGGCTGCCGCTTGCGGCGATACGCTCGATGTGGTTGTGTTGGCTACGAGCGGTTTTTTCGATTTGTCGAGCCTGCAGTACTCGCTCAACTGGACAGTCGGCGACTTTCAATACCTGTCGCACACAGCAATGTCTATTGGCGGTTCGGCCCCGATAATCGGAACAGACACAACAAGCGAGTTGTCGTTTTCCTGGATTGGCGCTTGTACTACATTGCCGGACAGCGATACGCTGCTGACGATCCGGTACCTGGCAACGGGTTGTATATCTCCAGGTGCGAGCATCGAAATTACCGGCGCCCCTTTGTCGCTCGAAGCGTACGACTGCGGGGTGAATGAGATCATGGTGAACCCGGTAAACAACGTGTCGGTGGATATTTCTGCCGGCTCGACAGTGACCTTGAGCTGCCCGGCCGATGCAACAGAAGCGGCCGGCCAAACGCAAGCAGCGATCAATGCTGCATTTTCGGCCTGGATCAATTCTTTTGGTTTTAGCGGCGGTTGTATCCCCGTCGGAGTATTTAACATTGACACTTCTGTGATGCCGTCTGCTTGTGGCGACACCATCGTGGCGACCTATACGGTGACGAGCAACTGTGCTTCGCCCGCGTCCTGTACGCGTACGTTCATCGTCACTCCCGTACCGACGGTGGGCATCATCCAGTTTGACGGCAACCCGTTCAGCAATGTATGCGTAGGGGATACGGCGGTTTTCCGGGCAGCAGTGCCGAATTCCGGCGCACCGGCGATACCCGTACAGACCTATGCCTGGACGCTGAGCGGTTCGCCGGTGATCACACCCGCCGGCGGTTTGGGCGCCGACGGCATTACTTATCGCCGCCAGGAGGCCATCTACGCCGCCCCCGCAGTCGGCCCACAAACCGTAAACCTGACGGTGACCTACACCAATGGTTGTGTGGAAACCGCCGCACAGCACACCATCACGGTACATGCCTTGCCGGTGGCAATATGCCCCGGCGATACCGTGCTATGCGCGGATTCGCCGGTACTTGATTTGACAACACTGACCCCGTCGGCAGCGCCGACGCCCGGCGTGTTTTCCGGTATGGGTGTCAGTGGCGCCAATTTTGATCCGTCGGTAGCGGGCGTGGGTGTACACACGATAATATATGAGCACACCAATGCAAACAGCTGTACCGACACTTGCTCCTTCACGATTACCGTTGATGCTGTCCCTTCCGCCACGATCAACTACAACACTGCCCCCGAAGGCGCCTGCGCCAGTGGCGAAACGGTGTGCAGCGGCGAAGTGACGGATTTGACGTTTATGGTTGCCAATGCTGATTCGCTCATCGTGACCGAAATCCGGCACGAGTTGGAAGTCATGGGTGATGATATCTGCGCTCCCGGCGCTATCCCGGGCTATGGCCCGATTACCGGCGCTACCATCAATGTCGGGGACAATGTGGTTGCGGGTATTTTTCAGTCTTTTGTAAACAAAAGCGGCAAAAAAGTGCGCGTATCGTTCCGCCTGGAACCGCGCTCCGGTACAGGCGCCAAGTGTGTGGGTGCTATCGAAACGGCCAATATCGTCGTGGAACCTGCTCCGGAATTGGTGAATTGCCCAAACAACATAGTGCTACAAACCAGTACAGATAATCCGGGAGATTGTTTGGCAGAACACATCTGGTCGCACCCAACGGTTACCGGCGGTTGTGCCCCGGTGATGTTCCTGATGAGCATTGACGGCGCTACCCCCGTGGCTTTCACTCCGGGTGGCCCGGCAGCCGAGGCGTTTAACAAAGACAACCACTCGGTGGAATACTTGGTCATAGACGCCGGCAGCAATATGGATACCTGCTCGTTTGGCATTAAAGTGGAAGACAACGAACCGCCGACGATCACTTGCCCGACGGGCAGCCCGTTTGCGCGGACCACCGACCCGATGCAGTGCAACTACACGGTGCAGGGCACGGAGTTCAACCCGACTGCCTTTGGCGACAACTGCCCCGGCTCGACGATCTCGAACAGTTTCAACAACAGCGCCACGCTGGCAAACACCGACCTGCCGAAAGGCTCCACCACCATCGTGTGGACGGTGACGGACGGTATGGCGATGACCTCGACGAACTGCTCCATCGTAGTGACGGTGACGGACAACCAGCCGCCGACGATCACTTGCCCGACGGGCAGCCCGTTTGCGCGGAACACCGATCCGATGCAGTGCAACTATACGGTACTGGGTGCGGAGTTCAACCCGACTTTTGGCGACAACTGCCCCGGTGCGACGATCTCCAACGATTTTAATAACAGCGCAACCCTCGCGGGCGCCGATCTGTTGAAAGGCTCGACCACGATTGTGTGGACGGTGACGGACGGTATGGCGATGTCGAGCACGACCTGCTCCATCGTAGTAACGGTAACGGACAACCAGCCGCCGACGATTACTTGCCCGTTTGTCAGCCCGTTTGCCCGCAACACAGATGGCGGTGCATGCAACTACACGGTACAGGGTGTTGAATTTGACCCAATCATTTTTGGCGACAACTGCCCCGGCGCGACGATCTCCAACAGTTTCAACAACCTGAGTACGCTCTTTCAGGCGGATTTGCCGAAAGGCTCCACCACGATTGTGTGGACGGTGACGGACGGCATGGCGATGTCGAGCACAACGTGCTCTATCGTGGTGAACGTAACGGACAATCAACTCCCAACGATCACCTGCGCGTCGGGTTCGCCCTTTGCGCGGAATACCGACACCCTGCAGTGCAACTACACGGTGCTGGGCACGGAGTTTGACCCGACGGCATTTGGCGACAACTGCCCCGGCGCGACGATTTCCAATAATTTCAACAACAGTGCAAGCCTTGCAGGCGCCGATTTGCCGAAAGGCCCAACCACCATTGTGTGGACGGTGACGGACGGCATGGCGATGTCAAGCACAACCTGTGCCATTGTGGTGAACGTGGCGGACAACCAACCGCCGACGATCACCTGCCCGACGGGCAGCCCGTTTGCGCGGAACACCGATCCGATGCAGTGCAACTACACGGTGCTGGGCACGGAGTTCGACCCGACCGCCTTTGGCGACAACTGCCCCGGCGCGACGATTTCCAACAGTTTCAACAACAGCGCGACCCTTGCAGGCGCCGATTTGCCGAAAGGCTCGACTACCATCGTGTGGACGGTAACCGACGGTATGGCGATGACCTCGACGAACTGCTCCATCGTAGTGAACGTGGCGGACAACCAGCCGCCGACGATCACTTGCCCGACGGGCAGCCCGTTTGCGCGGAACACCGATCCGATGCAGTGCAACTACACGGTACTGGGCGCGGAGTTTAACCCGACTTTTGGCGACAACTGTCCCGGTGCGACGATCTCCAACGATTTCAATAACAGCGCAACCCTTGCGGGCGCCGATTTGCCGAAAGGCTCCACGACGATTGTGTGGACAGTGACGGACGGTATGGCGATGTCGAGCACGACCTGCGCCATCGTGGTGACGGTGACGGACAACCAGCCGCCGACGATTACTTGTCCGGCAGGCAGTCCGTTCACCCGCAACGCAGATGTGGGCGAATGCACCTACACGGTGTCGGGCACGGAATTTGACCCGACCGCTGCCGGCGACAATTGCCCGATGACGACCGTGAGCAATAATTTCAACAACCTGGCCACGCTGGCCGGCGCCACGTTGCCAAGCGGAGACACCAGTATCGTCTGGAAGATAACCGCTATGAACGGCGACACGGCCACCTGCGTCATCGAAGTCACGGTGGAAAACTTTGCTCCGCCTGTTATCAACTGCCCCGGCCCGATATCCGTGCAATGCGGCAACACCCTGCCCGCCGTTACCGGCGAACCCACGGTGGATAATGACTGCAACGTGGATATTACATACATAGACAGCGATACCACGGGCACATTGCCTTGTGTTTATTCGTTCAAACGGACGTTCACGGCTACTGATCCTTCGAACAACACCGATTCATGTACCCAGATCATTTCCGTACAAGACACCCTGGCGCCAACATTCACTGTTTGCCCGATGAATATGACTGTCGAATGCGGTAGCAGCACCGATCCGATGGTGACCGGCACGCCGGCCATTGTGGACAATTGCGACCTTATGCCTATACTGTCTGTCCCGAGCGACATCATCGTCGAAACACCCGGACCTTGTGAGGAAAAAGTCATTACCCGTACCTGGTACGCCGTGGACCACTGTTTTAACTCAACATCCTGTGTGCAAACGATCACCGTGGATGACACGACGCCTCCCATGCTGACCTGTCCGGCCAGCCTGACTATTGAGTGCGGTACCGACACCATCCCCGGCTTGACGGCGCCTACCGGAGCGGCTACTGCTACCGACAATTGTGGTACGGTGACCGTTACCCACAGCAGCGTGCACATACCGGTGATGAACAATTGTCCGGACGTGCGGCTGATTTTCCGCACCTGGACGGCAACGGATGCCTGCGGCAATGTGACCACTTGCTCGGTACAAAACATCATTATCCGCGATACGACTGCTCCGGTGCTCACAAATCCGGCTACGGACAAGACGGTGGAATGCGACGGCGCGGGCAACACGGTTGAACTAAATGCCTGGCTCGCCTCCAACGGCGCCGGCGCTACGGCAACGGATACCTGCGCCAATGTGACCTGGAGCCACAACTTCACCAGCCTGAGCAACGGTTGTGGTGCTTCGGGCAGCGCAACCGTGACCTTTACGGCTACGGACGGCTGTGGACACACGACGGCTACGGTCGCCACCTTCACCGTCTTGGACAACTTCCATACCGACATGGACGACTGTTGCGGGTATGCTGGACGTGACGCTGGAATGCAGCGACGTAGCGGGCCTTGCCCTGGCACAAGCACAAGTTCCGGTGGCTACGGACAACTGCGCCGACAGCGTGACCAACATAGTGAAAGTTGCCGGCCCATTCGTTGCCGGAAACCTGTGCCCGCAAGCCGGTACCTATACCAATACCTGGACGGCAACGGATTCCTGCGGCAACAACCTGAGCACGGTATTTACCCAAATCATCACCATCAGGGACATCACACCTCCTGCGGTTACTGTTCCGGCTACCATAGACATCGAGTGTAGCACAGCCATTCCGGCTGCGGCTACGGATATTGCATCCTTCCTCGCGTTGGGTGGTGCATTGGCAAGCGACAACTGTACGCTCACGGATAGCCTGAAGGTGAGTGCCTTGACCGGTGCGCTGGTTGGCACGGAGTGCGCAGGCTCCATCGAGCGGATGTACCGCATTACGGACGCATGCGGGAATGCTACAACGGTAACGCAAGTCATAACGGTGACGGACAATACTCCGCCCACTGCGGTTTGTCAGGACGTAACCATCGAACTGGACAACATGGGTGTGGCCACGCTTGCGGCTACTCAAGTGAACAATAACTCCACGGACAACTGTGGCAATCCGGCTATGCTGGCGGTGTCGCCGACTACGTTTACCTGCGCCAATGTCGGTGTAGCGAACAACGTAGTGTTGACGGTGACGGATAGCTGCGCCAATGCCGATACCTGCCACGCTATCGTAACCGTCAACCTGCCCGGCGGCGCGCCGGGAATCCCGACGGTGGTGCTGTCGCAAAGTGCATCGCCTGTTTGTTCGGGAGATTCCTCCTATACCCTGACGCTCACACCGGGCATGAACCCGGTGGGCACCACCTACGATGTGTCCTGGGTAATCACCCCGGCATTTGGCATGCCCGATCCGAATTTGGTGACCCTGGGCGGCGACTTCGGTGGTATTTCCGGCAACGGCATGTTCAATACCACCGACCTCGCTCTGATGGGCGCTATAGACAACATCAACATCAACTCGGTGAATGTGACCTTCACGGTAACACCGAAATTCGGCCCCTGCTCGGGCACGCCACAAACCCTGCTGGTGGTGGTACGTCCGTTGCCGCAGGTGACGGGTATTTCCCCGACTCCGCCGGCAGGCGTATGCTCCGGCAGCACCGTGGGTGGTTTCTCGATGGGCCACAACCTCGGGTCATTTGGAGCCGATCCGTCCAATTCCATCGTTTGGGCCTGGAGTGGTACCAACCTGACGGCCGTGCCGGCAAACGGTACGGATAACGGTGGCGGCTCACCCAACGCACTGTTTGTGGATGCAACCACACTGACCAACACCGGCGCAACAGCTACCACGGCAACGCTGAGTGTAATCCCGCAACGGACAACGGCAGGCCTGACCTGCTCCGGCCCGGTGCGGGAATTTCAGATCGTCGTGGAACCGAAACCGGAGATCATTTGTCCGAACGATATTTCGGCAACCACCACCACGGGCTGCGATACCACGCTGACGGTCACGCACCCGGTACTGAATCTGGACACGACCAACTGCCCGGTTGTGCTGAGCATTTCCTTTGGAAACGGCTCGCCTGCTCCGCCCGCGCTGCCGATGGGCGGCACGGTGATACCCGGCGCTGCGAATACCTACACGTTTGCGTTGGGCCAGACAGTGGTGACCTATTCCGTCGTGGACGGTGCGATGAACACCACGGCTTGCTCCTTCGAGGTGAACGTAGCGGACAACGATGCGCCGGTCATCACCTGCCCGTCGTTCCTGACTATCGAGTGCAACGTGGACACCATACCCGGCCCGATGGCGCCGACGAGCATCGCTACGGCGACCGACAATTGCGCGGTGGTTTCGCTGACACACACGGATATCATCGCTCCGGGTGGACTTTGCCCGCAGGAGTATATCATAGGTCGCGTCTGGACGGCCCGCGATGCTGCCGGAAATTCCACTGTTTGCACACAAGGCATTACGGTGGACGACAGCCAACCGCCATCCATCACCTGCCCTGCCGATACCGTGATCAACTGTGGTACAGACACAACGACCATATTCACCGGTATAGCCACTGCATTGGACAACTGCTCGCCCACGCCGTCTATCGGCATTGGCCACAGTACGACCATTACCCCGGGTGGCTGCCCGCAGGCATTTACCATGACCCGTTTGTGGGCAGCGGTAGACAACTGCGGCAATCTGGCACTCTGCACCCAAACGATTGAGGTACAGGATACCACCCGCCCGGTCATCACCTGCCCGACAGGTGTGACGGTCGAGTGCGACAAAACGCTGATACCCGGTCCGGGATCGCCTACCGGTATTGCTACGGCGACAGATAATTGTCAAAATTTTGTACACATCGGGTACAATGACCTGCCGCTAATGGGCGGTTCCTGCCCGCAAAACCGCATCATCATCCGTACCTGGACAAGCACGGATTCCTGTGGGAATACGGCAACCTGCAACCAGCCGATCACGGTGCGCGATATGACTCCACCGATGTGGACGACGGTGGCCGGCAGTCTGGACAGCATCCTGGAATGCAGCGATGCTGCCGGTCTGGCTGCTGCTCAGGCCTTATTTCCGGTGGCTTCGGATAATTGCGACAACGATGTGACCAACATCGTGAAAGTCTCCGGATCCTTTGTTGCCGGCACGCTCTGTGCGCAGGCGGGTACTTATACCAACACCTGGACGGTAACCGATACTTGTGGAAATACGAGTTCCATTTTCACCCAGGTCATCACCATTGTGGATACCAAAGCGCCCACCTGGACGACTGCAGCGCTTGCGCTGAACGTGACACTGGAATGCAGCAATGTGGCAGGAATTGCGGCTGCTCAGGCGCAGTTTCCGGTGGCGGCGGACAGCTGCGACAATGACGTGACCAATCTGGTGAAAAATTCCGGTTCATTCGTTCCCGACAATCTTTGCCCGCAAGCCGGCACCTACACCAATACCTGGACGGTGGCGGACGACTGTGGCAATGTGAGTGCGGTGTTTACGCAGATCATTACCGTGACCGATACGACGGCGCCCACCTTTACTGTGCCTGCCGCCGATACGGTCTATGTCAATGCCAACTGTGGCTACGACGCCGGCGTGGGTGTGACGGGCGATGTGACCGACGAGGACGACAATTGTTCGACGGGACTGAATGCTACGTTCAGCGATGCGATCGTTGACGGCCAATGCTTCGGCAGCAAAATCATCACGCGGACCTGGAGTTTGAGCGACAGCTGCGGCAATGTGCTGACCCAAAACCAGATCATCACGGTGCTGGATACGCTTGTACCTGTTTTCCCAAAACCGGCGGATACGACGCTAACGACGCTAAATGGCGCTACTTGTCCTCTTACGGCCGACTACAGTTTGGTTGCCGATCAGGTTACGCCGGTTGCTACGGGCAACGCCGCGTTCACGTTTACCGTGCACGGCATTACGCTGGACGGGCCGACGGTGTACAGCGACAACTGTTCGTTTGGCGACAGCCTGAAGTTGTTTGTGTGGAGTATCCAGGAAGATTTTGACGGCCCGGCCGATACCTGCGAACGAAAAATCCGGGTGGTTTGGCGGGTGTACGACGACTGCGGAAACTTCCAGCCGCGCCAGCAGATTTTCACGATTATAGAAAATACGCCGCCGGTGTTCACCGTCCCGGCCAACGTAACGCTCAGTTGTGAGCAAGACGTGGACAACCTGACGCTGGCAGGCGATGTCACAGACGAAGCCGATAACTGCGACCCCACGCTGCACGCCACCTATACCGACAACGCCAATCTGGAGGGCTGCAACGGGACGGGCACCATAGAGCGCACCTGGACGCTGACCGATGCCTGCGGCAATGCAACGACACATATACAAACCATCGCGATCATAGACACGATCAAACCGGTGATCACTTGCCCGGCCGATACCGTCATCAATTGCGAGGTGCCGTCTATCCCCGCCAACACGGGCATGGCTTCTGCTACGGACAACTGCGATGCGTCGCCGCTGATTACATTTAGTAACCTGAGCACGCAAACCAGTATTAACGCCTGCACCGACCAGACCTACACGATCACGCGGACCTGGGAAGCGGAGGATGCTTGTGGAAACATAGCAACTTGTGTACAAACCATTGAGGTGCAGGACACGACGCGCCCGGCCATTATTTGTCCGCTGAACCGAACGATCAACTGTGATTTGGATACCATTCCGGCTAATACCGGCCAACCGATTGTGCAAGACAACTGCGACTTGACACCGGGTGTGACGCATCTGGACATTGTGCTGCCGGGCAGTTGCCCCGACAGTTTTGTCATCCGTCGCCGCTGGATTGCTGTGGATAACTGTGCCAATATCAATGCCTGCGAGCAAATCATCACCGTACAGGATACCACCAAACCGGTTATCAATTGCCCGGCCCCGGCGACACTGAGTTGCAATGTTGATCATACGCCCAACGGTCTGGCCGGTTTTGCTACCGCTACGGACAATTGCACGGCTATACCGGACCTTGACATCACACACGCCGACAGCATATTCGCCGGAGCATGCCTGAATGCCTGGACGATAAAACGCACCTGGACGGTCGTGGATGATTGTGGAAATTCCGCGGATTGTATCCAATTCATTGCGGTGCAAGACATAAATGCACCGGCTATGCAGTGTCCGGCTCCCGTTACCATCGCCTGCAACGACAGCACCGACCCGAATGTGAATACCGCACTCGGCAAACCCATTGTCATTGACAACTGCGACCTGATGCCGGTGATAACGTACATAGATAGCAAAGCACAATTTGGTCCATGCATACGCGACTCCATCATCACCCGTACCTGGAGTGCTTTGGACAACTGCAACAATGCGGCGGCTTGCCAGCAAACGATCACGAAACGCGACACCGTTGGGCCAATCGTCACTTGCCCGGCTGATACGGTAATCAATTGCAACACCAGCATCTTGCCGGCAGCGTTGGGCTTTGCCACAGCAATGGACAACTGTGGTGTGGCATCGGCGCCGACATTCACCGATACGCTTTCTGTTGGCCAATGCCCGCAGGCATCGGTTATTGCCCGTACCTGGACGTCTGCGGACGACTGCGGCAACATCGGAACCTGTCTCCAGACCATTACGGTGCAGGATACCACGTTGCCTTCCTTTACTGTGCCCGTCGCCGACACCGTCTATGCCAATGCCAATTGTGGCTATGACGCCGGCGTGGGCGTGACGGGCGATGTGACTAACGAGAGCGACAATTGTGCAACGGGACTGGACGCTACGTTCAGCGATGCGATCGTTGACGGCCAATGTCTCGGTAGCAAAATCATCACCCGGACCTGGAGTTTGAGCGACAGCTGCGGCAACGTACTGACCCAAAACCAGATCATCACAGTGCTGGATACGCTTGTACCTGTTTTCCCGAAACCGGCAGATACGACGCTGACGACGGTAAATGGCGCCACTTGCCCGATTACGGCCGACTACAGTTTGGTTGCCGATCAGGTTGCGCCGGTTGCTACGGGCAATGCTGCGTTCACGTTTACCGTGCACGGCATTACGCTGGACGGGCCGACGGTGTACAGCGACAACTGTTCGTTTGGCGACAGCCTGAAGTTGTTTGTGTGGAGTATTCAGGAAGATTTTGACGGCGATGCGGACTCCTGCTACCGCCTGATCCGGGTATTGTGGCGGGTGTACGACGACTGCGGAAATTTCCAGCAGCGCCAGCAACGGTTTGCCATCCTGGAAAACAAGGCGCCGGTAATCACCTTCTGCCCGCCGTCGCTGACGGTGAGCTGTGAAGACAGCACCTTGCCGGCTGCCACAGGTACCGCAACCGCTTCCGATAATTGCGACCCGATGCCCGTTGTGACCGCTTCCAATGCAGAAGTTGCAGGCAATTGTCTGCACGAAAAACCATCACGCGCACCTGGACGGCTACCGATGTTTGTGGAAATTCCACCCAATGCACGCAAACAATCGCCGTGGTGGACGATACCAAACCGGTGGTGACTTGTCCGGTGGACATCACGGTGAGCTGCGAAGATCCGTCGCCTGCTGCTGCCGGCACGGCCACCGCTACGGACAATTGCGACCCGATGCCGGTGATCAGTCACTCCGATTCCACGACACAGACCAACCTCGGTCTTTGCACCGACCAGACCTACCGGATCATCCGCACCTGGTCGGCCGCAGATATTTGTGGCAATGTCGGCAGCTGCGACCAGATCATCGCTGTGCAGGACATCGTTTCACCGGTCATCACCTGCCCGGATAGCCTGACGGTGAGTTGTGAAGCGAGTTTGAACCCGTTGATCAACATGAGTCTCGGTGTGGCCACGGCCGTGGATAACTGCGATCCCATCCCCGGAATAGCGCCTCCAAACGATTTCATCATAGGTGGAGACTGTGCGAACGAACGCACCATCATCCGTACCTGGCTGACGGTGGACAACTGCAACAACCCGGCAGCCTGCACCCAGAAAATTGTGGTGGTGGACAACACGGCGCCGACGCTTGTTTGTCCGAAGGATACCGTTGTTAATTGTCAAATTGACCCGACGGTGAACATCACGGGCGTGGCTACGGCTACCGATCTGTGCGACGGAAACCCGACGGTGACCCACAGCGATGTCAGCATGCCGGGTATTTGCCCGACGCTGCGCACCATCAAGCGCACCTGGCTGGCCGAAGATGCCTGCGGCAACTCGGTCACTTGTGAGCAAACCATCGCGGTGCAGGACACCACGGACCCGGTCATTATTTGTCCGGCGGATGTGACTGTCCAGTGCAATGAGAGCATTGACCCGATGGTGAACTCTAATGTGGGCACACCTACCCTGACCGACAACTGCGACATGGTGCTGGCCAGCAGCAAGGTGGATATCCCGCTGCCGCCGAATGGCTGTACGCAGGTAATTCTGCGCAACTGGATAACTTCCGACGACTGCAACAATGCCGCCGCCTGCTCGCAGCGCATTACGATCACCGACTCGAAACCGCCTACGCTGACGGGTGTGCCCGACGTGACGGTACAGTGCAATATGATTCCGTCGCCCGGTATGCCGACCGTGACGGACAACTGCGACGCCATGCCGACCATGGTGTACCTCGGTGACACGACGATCATGGGCCAGTGCCCCGACAGCTACCTCTTGCGCCGCTCCTGGTCGCTTGGCGACGCCTGTGGCAACTCCACGATTTTTGTGCAAACCATCACCGTGCAGGATACGGAAGTGCCTGTTTGGGTGAGTGTACCCGCCGATGTGACGGTCGAATGCGACGCCATTCCGGCTGTAGCCAACCCGACAGCAACCGACCTTTGCGACACCAATGTGACCATTACCTACGGCGGCGAAACGCGCGACAGCAGCGAATGTGCAGATTTCTACACCCTGACCCGTACCTGGACGGCTGTGGACAACTGCAACAACAGCACGACGCACACCCAGGTCATCACGGTGCAGGACACGCAGGCGCCGGTTTGGACAAGTATGCTTCCCGGTGATATCACGGTGGAATGTGGCCAGGTTCCTGATCCTGTCGATCCGGAGGCCTCAGACAACTGTGATGCCGACGTGGCAATTACCTTCTCGGAATCCAGGGTGGACGGCACTTGTCCGATCCGTTTTGTGATTACCCGCACCTGGATGGCCTCGGACAACTGCAGCAACAGCACCTTGCACACCCAGATGATTACCGTAACCGACAACACGGCGCCAACGGCGGTTTGCAAGGACATCACGGTTGAACTTGGCCTGAATGGCGAGGTGATCATTGCCGACACTATGGTGAACAACGGTTCCACCGACAACTGCGGTGCGGTGTCTTACCTGCTCTCGCAAACGACGTTCACCTGCGACGACCTCGGTGCAAACACGGTCACGCTCACGGTCACCGACGGCTGCGGCCAAACCGATGATTGCACGGCAACCGTATTGGTAGATGAAAATACGCCGCCGGTTTGGGACAATCCAGTTGGTTCCCTCGACCGCACGGTTGAATGCAGCGATACTGTAGCCATAAATGCCGCTCAAGCCCTTGCACCGACGGCCACCGACAATTGCGACGATGTGCTTGCGCCTGTAAAAACTGCCGGCAACTTTAGCCCGAGCACGGCTTGCCCGCCGGTAGGCACCTACACCAATACATGGGTGGTAACGGATGCTTCCGGCAATACGGCGGTGTTTACGCAAACGATCACGGTGCAGGATACGACGAAACCGGTGATCACCTGCCCGGCCAACCTGACGCTCGAATGCAGCGACGAGGATAAAGCAGATCAAATTGCCGACTGGTTAGCATCTGCCACGGCCAATGATGCTTGTGCAGGCACGCTTACGGTGGATAACGACTACGACGGCCAGACCATCCCGCCGGTCGCGTGCGACTTGTCCGAAGGTTTGACTATAAACTTCACGGTTGCAGACAACTGCGGCAATTCGACGGCTTGTTCGGCTTCGATTTATGTCCTGGATACGGAAGCCCCGACGATCAACGGCGATTGCGCGCTGCTTGACCAGTACGGCAACGGATCCAATTCCGCAGCCTACATTGTCGGCACGTCTGCCGGGGCCGAGTGTCCGGAAGAAGCCGAAGTGAACCTGATCGTTGGTCAGGAGATTTCGGATGACTATGAAATCACGGTTGGCGGAGTAGCGGTGCCGGGTATTCTGGGTTGTTTGACCGACAACTGCACCGCCGCTGAAAATCTGACAGCGCGTGTGGTAGCCGTCAACGAAAGCGGAGATACTTGCATCAAGAATTTTGAGGTTCGGTTTGTGATCGAAGACGCCTGCGGAAATGTAAGCGCCGACACGATTACCTACCTCCTCGAAGTGGCGGACAACACGGCGCCGATCTTTACCAAGCCGGCCGATGTCACGGTTTATCTCGACGATGACTGTGCGGCCGACCTGAGTGGTACCGGCGACGTGACCAATGAACAGGACAACTGTCAGACCGGCCTGCAAGCGACATTTACCGACAATCCGGTTCCCGGCCAGGGCGCCTCGGAATACATCATTGAGCGCACCTGGACCCTGACTGACGGCTGTGGCAACACGGCATCGGCGCAAATCCAGTACATCACAGTGCTCGACACGATCCGTCCGACCTTTGACTGCCCGAGCGGCATCGAGGTAGCGCCCAACGCTGCCGGTTGTACTTATGTCGTGGACGGCAGCGATCTCGATCCGGTTGATCCGACCGACAATTGTGGCAACACCACGTCGACCTACGACCTTGACGGCGACACCGAAGGTTCCGGTTCCGGCACGCTGGATGGCGTAGCCTTCAACGAGGGCACAACTACCGTCACCTGGACGGTGGCAGACGGCAACGGCAATACCAGCACCTGTTCATTTGTGGTGGTCGTTACCCAGTGTATTCAGATCAGCGGCACCCTCATTTGGGAAGGCGATGATTCGGACATGACCGGTGTGGCTAAAGCGATGGTAGCCCTTAGCGGCGATGCTTCCGATACCGACGGCCCGACAGTCGCCGACGGCGCATACACGCTGATTGCGGGCAACGGCGGCAACTTCGTTGTGACGCCGGACAAAACCACCCCGCTCGCTGCACCACTCAACGGTGTGTCGGTACTCGACGCCCTGCTCGTGCAGCAGTACATCGTGGGCCTGCACACGTTCCCTGACGGGTACAAGATGATTGCCGCCGACGTGAACCTGAGCAATGCCATCACTACACTTGACGCATCGCTCATCCGCCAGGCTATTCTTGGCAGCCCGGGTGCGTTGGCGTATTTCCTGAACAAACCGTGGCGCTTTGTACCAACCAAGGACACGACAGCCTATTCGCCGGGTTATGATCCGGGTTCCGATCCGTTCCTGGCCCCGATTCCGAGCACTCGCGTGCTGACCGGTGTTACCGGCGATGCTATCGGGGAAGATTTCTACGGCATCAAAACGGGAGACGTGAATGCTACGGGCAACCCGGAAAACCGTCCCGAAAATCTTGATCCGCTGCGTTTCCGCGTACAGGATCGGGTACTGGAGGCCGGCCAGAATATCTTCGTTCCGGTGCGGATGGGCGCATTCGACCAGCTTGCGGGCTACCAGATTGCCTTCGATTTTGATACTGATGTGCTCGAACTGTTGTCTGTGGAAGCGATTTCTTCGCCGTTGGGTCTTACCGCTGCCGGCCACTTCGGTTTGTACAAAGCTGCCGAAGGTGAAATCCGCAGCGCGTGGATTGACCCGTACGGACAGACGATTGCGGACGAGATGCCGGTGTTTGCACTGCGTTTTGCGGTGAAACAAAGCGGCGCCAAACTCAGCGAAGTGCTCCGCATGAAGCCCAAGGCCATCAGCCCGGAGGCGTACAACATGGATCACCAGGTGACCGACATCGAACTCGAATTTTACGAAGAACAAACGACGTCCACGTTCGACCCGACCGGTACGGAACTGCCGGGCATGAAACTGCTGCAAAACCGCCCGAATCCGTTCACCGAGCGCACGACGATTGGTTTCACGCTTGATCGGGGTTGCGACGCGCAATTGCGCATTCTCGATGTTTCGGGCCGCGAGTTGTACCGTCTGAATAAAACC
This sequence comes from Lewinellaceae bacterium, assembly GCA_016719605.1. GTDB lineage: Bacteria > Bacteroidota > Bacteroidia > Chitinophagales > Saprospiraceae > M3007. The sequence goes on from JADJYW010000001.1 coordinate 288,692, forward strand.
TACCCGGCCGGATACCACGAGGAGGTCATACTCCTCCGCGATCTCCGTGCGACCGGTGTGTTGTACTATGAACTGAAGACGCCTTACGGTACGCTGACGAAGAAGATGACGGCGCTGGCACCGTAGGACAGTTTAGAGTTTAGAGTTTAGAGTTTAGAGTTTAGAGTTTAGAGTTGAAAAGGCCCTTCCGAGCACATCGGGAGGGCCTTTTTTGCTTTCAGAAAAAAAATTATCCCGCTTCCTTGACAATTCCAAATCGCTGCCACACCTTTGTGCAAAAATTAACCAAACGGTTAAACCTTATGGCTAAACGTAGTACAACAACAGAACCGGCAATTGATTCTACGGAGCAAAAAATCTTCGATGCGGCGCATGAGGTTTTTTCTCAGAAAGGTATGGATGGCGCCAAGATGCAGGAAATCGCGGATCGGGCCGGGATCAACAAGGCGTTGTTGCACTATTACTACCGGTCCAAAGAGAAGTTGTACGAGATGGTAGCGCGAGCAATTTTGAACAAAGCCGTTTCTGCCGTGCGGGAGGTATTGGAAAAAGAAATGCCTTTAGAGGAAAAAATTCGGCGCTTTATTGAGACGTACATCGGCGTCATTTCCCGAAACACCTTCATCCCGCTGTTCATCATTTCCGAAATCAACAAACACCCGGAGCGGTTTTTTGCAACCATTTTGCCACAGGATTTGCCCAAACCGCATTTGTTTTTCCAGCAAGTGGAAGCCGAAATAGCTGCCGGCCGTATCCGTCCAATCAAACCACAGCACCTGCTTGTGCATATCATTTCGATGTGCGTATTTCCTTTTGTTGGCAAACCGATGATGGCTGTGCTGCTCGGTATGCGCCCAGCCAAGATGCAAACTTTTCTGAAAGAACGGACGGCGGAAGTAACGCAATTCGTGCTGGCAGCCCTGCGTCCTCAATAATCGCTCAACTATTTCATTTGGCTATGAAAACCTTCATTCTGTTACCCCTTGCCTTTATCTTCTTGTCTTTTCCGGGTTTTGCCGGGGACACGCTCACGGTGCAGCAATGCCGCAGTCTGGCTGTGCAGCAAAGTCCGTTGCAGCAAAAAAAACTGTACGCCGAGGGCATTGCGGCGTTGCAACTTCGCAATGTGCAAAGCAACAGCCTGCCGCGCATCCAGTTTGGCGCCCAGGCATCGTGGCAAAGCGATGTGTTCGGACTACCGTTCACTTTTCCGGGCAGCGATTTTCCGGAAATCCCCAAAGACCAGTACCGGCTTTCGGTGGATGTGGCGCAGCGCATCTGGGATGGTGGCTCGGACAAATACCTGCGCCGCCAACGCGAAGTGGAGCGCGAAATCGCTGCCGCACAAGCGGATGTGGATATGTTCCAGCTGCGCGAAGTGGTCACCGATCTGTTTTTCGGCGTGCTGCTGCTCCAGGAGAGCGAAGCAATCCTGACGGCTGCCAAAACGGATTTGCAAAACCGGCTGAAACAGGCGGAAGCCGCTGTGGCGGAGGGCGCGGCCTTGCGCACTACGGCCGACCAGGTGAAAATCCAGATTTTTAAAACGGAGCAGCAAATCGCAGCGGCCAACGCCGACCAGCAGGCGCTGCGCGAGGTGTTGTCCAAGTGGATAGGCCGGGGAAATACGGACTATTATTTCGCACCGTCCGAGTGGTCGAATCAGGGGCTTTTTCCCGAAAAACGGCCCGAGTACCGCTTGTTCGACGCCCAAAAAAGTGCAGCCCAACTGCAAAAAGACCGCCTGCGCTTGTTGGCGCAACCGCGCGTGGAGGCGTTTGCTCAGGGAGGTTTGGGGCGACCCAATCCGTTCAATTTTTTTGAAACAGGTCTGGAACCGTTCGCGCTCATCGGCTTGCGCGCAGCCTGGACGCCCGTTGACTGGGGAAACCGCCGCCGCGATGCCCAGGTGTTTGATTTGCAACAAAAAAATGTGGATGCGCAGCGCCTCGCCTTCGAGCAACGGCTGGAGGCTGGCGCTGTGCAGGATTTTTGGGCGCTCAACGCGAAGTATCGGGAACAACTGAAGCAGGACGAAGCGATCGTGACCCTTCAGGAAGACATTGTGCGCCGAGCCGATGCCCAGGTAAAAAACGGCGTGATGACAGCCACGGACTACCTGACCCAGATAAACCTGCTGACGCAAGCCCGCCTGGCGCAAAAAACGCACGAACTGCAACTGGCGCACGCGCGGGAACGGTTGGTAGCAAAGATGGGGGAGTGAGGAATCAGGCGGCTACTTCCTGGGGCGGCGATACCCCCAGCTCTGCCAATAACTCAAACAAATCTTTTGATGCTTGTTCTTTGAGTTTTTGATATTGCTTGATGGCGAGATCATCCGATTCCTTAAAGGATTTATGAAAAGCGATCGCCTTGTTGGCTCGTTCAACTACCTCAAGAATGCGGATCATCCTAACCTGAATATCGCTATGTTTTTCCATAAATATCGAGAATTAATTGAACAAACCCTTTTTTCTTTTTTAACCGGTCTTTACTGAACAAATGTAAGTATTCGACTCGATCGAATTGGGTTCTAACAAAAAATGAATGCTCTGCCGGGTAAACAGAAACGAAATAAATATCAAGCATTGGGGCAAACAAGATGCTGACTTCTCGAAGGGTAGTTTCAAATGTTTTGTAGTCGTTATAATCCAGAAACAACACCAGATCAATATCTCTGGGGTTAATTTTTCGGGTAGCAAAACTTCCGTCAAGCCACAACTCAAAAATGTTCAGTTGATATTTTTGAATGTGTTTCAAAAAATCAACGAAAACCCCGAAAAGTTGCCTTCGCTGCTCATTAAAAACAAACACCGCTTCCACTTCGCTCATATCAGATACGATTGGCTGGTCGGGAGTCAGATTTCCAAACTCGTCAAATTGCAACATCAGTTATGCAGGAATTACAAGCCAAAAGTAAGGGCAAAATCATAAACATGCTACAAGTTCAAATTATGAAAGTCATTCCGCTGCTCGCGCTCCTCTTCTCCGCGTGCCAAACCTCCGCCCCCCCAGCCGATGCCTACGGCAACTTTGAGGCCGACGAACGCATCGTGAGCGCCGAAGCCTCGGGGCGTATTCTGGCGCTGGAAATCGAGGAAGGGCAAAACCTGAAGGCCGGCGTGGAAGTCGGTGCCATTGACTCCATGCAGCTGGTGCTGAAGCGGGAGCAGCTGCAGGCGAGCATCCGTGCCGTTGCGGCAAAAAGCCCGGCTATCAGTGCCCAATTGGCGGTGTTTGACAAACAAATGGCCTCCGTTCGGCAGCAACTCGCCACGCTCGACCGCGAAAAACGCCGGTTGGAAAATCTCCTGAAAAGCGATGCCGCCACGCCCAAACAGCTGGACGACATCAACGCCCAAATCGAGGGCGCCCAGCGCCAAATGGATGTGTTGCTGGGGCAACAGTCGGCAACCGATGCGGCGCTCTCCACGCAAAAAGGCGGGCTGCTCGCCGAGATACTGCCCTTGCAGAAGCAAATCGCACAATTGGACGATCAGATTGCCAAATGCCGCATTGCCAGTCCAATGGACGGCGCCGTGCTGGTCAAGTATGCCGAACCGGGCGAGGTGACGAGTTTTGGCAGGCCGCTGTTTAAAATTGCCGACCTCGGCACCATGACACTCCGGGCATTTGTGGCCGGCAACCAGTTGGGCGCAGTGCAAGTCGGGCAAGCGGTGCGCGTGGCCATTGATGCGGAAGATGGCGCACAGCGGGAGTTCCCGGGTGCGGTGCAGTGGATTTCGCCGAAGGCGGAATTCACACCCAAGATCGTGCAGACGCGGGAGGAGCGGGTAAATTTAGTGTACGCGGTAAAGATTCGTGTGGAAAACCCGGAGGGCGTGCTGAAGATCGGTATGCCGGCGGAGGTGCGGTTTTGAGTAGATTTGATTTTGACAGGATTTACAGGATTTACAGGATTAGGTCGGCTTCGCCGACATACGAACCGTAAAAATTTGTTGTCGGCGAAGCCGACCTAATCCTGTAAATCCTGTCAAAATCAGATGTTCCCTCAAAAAGGGACAAGCACTACATAGGTTCATCTCGCAAGATAAGTTCGATATTTCCTTTTAATCGTCACACCGGTTGGGCCAAAGTTTAATAACAAACCAACCTCTGTCTGAGTAGCCGTAAGATAGTTTATAAGTTGAACCTCGTGATTTTCCACCAACTGACGAACGGATTTTAATTCGATAATAACCTGATCATTTACCCATAGGTCAACTTGAAATTCGCCTACAATCTCTTTTTCGTAATATACCTGTAGCGAGGCTTGGCGAACAAAATTTAACCCGCACTTTGACAGCTCAATTGCTAGGGCATTTTCGTAAACCTTTTCCAAAAAACCAAAGCCTAAAGTGTTGTGGACTTTGTAGGCGGCTGCAATAATTTTTGCTGTGAGCGGATCATGCATACTGTCTGGTTTAATTACAAGAGCAATGCCCAAAATTCAGATATGGTGCACGAACCATCAACCTGTTTATTAAAATATCTTACATAAATATAAACTCAATACAACAGAGAAGCCAACCTAAAATCCTGTAAATCTTGTAAATCCTGTCAAAAAATCAAATCAAATCTACCATGTTCGAAATACAGGCACATCACCTTTCCAAATCCTACGGCCCTGTTCGTGCCGTGCAGGATATCTCCTTTGAGGTGCAGGCCGGCGAGGTATTCGGCCTCATTGGCCCCGACGGGGCAGGCAAAACCACCCTGTTCCGAATGCTCACCTCGCTGCTGCTGCCCGATGCCGGCTCGGCCACAGTAGCCGGCCTGGATGTGGTGCGGGAGTACAAACAGTTGCGCCAAATTATCGGCTATATGCCCGGGCGGTTTTCGCTGTACCAGGACCTGTCGGTGGAGGAAAACCTCGGTTTTTTTGCCAACGTCTTCGGGGTGCGTATTCGCGACAACTACGAACTTATCCGGGATATTTATGTGCAACTGGAGCCGTTCAAAGACCGGCGGGCGGGCGCTTTGTCGGGCGGCATGAAGCAAAAATTAGCCCTCTGCTGTGCCCTGATTCACCGGCCCCGGGTGTTGTTTCTGGACGAACCGGGTACGGGCGTGGACCCCGTGTCGCGCAAGGAGTTTTGGGATATGCTGCGCCGATTGCGCGAAGCGGGCATCACCATTTTGGTCAGCACCCCCAACATGGACGAAGCCGAACTGTGCGACCGCATCGCCCTGATGCAACAGGGGCAAATCATGGCAATTGACACGCCGAAGGGCATTACGGCGGGGTTCAGTCGTCCGCTGTTTGCCGTGCGTTCGGATGCAATGTACCGCCTCATTCAGGATTTGCGCGTGTATGATGGCGCGGCCGATTGTCATGCCTTCGGAGAGTACGCGCACCTGACACTGCATACTGCAAATGGACAGACAGATGAAAAGTTGATTTCGGAATATCTGGTTTCCAAAAACCACCGGAATGTCGAGGTGAAACCTGTGGCGGCTACGGTGGAGGATTGTTTTATTGACCTGATGTCGGCGTAACTCCAAACTCTAAACTCCCAACTCAAAACTCAAAACTGTAAAATGACTGTCATCGCCACCGACCACCTGACCCGCACCTTCGGCGCTTTCACGGCCGTCAACGCCATCACCTTTTCGGTGCGGGCAGGCGAGATATTCGGCTTTCTCGGCGCCAACGGAGCGGGGAAAACCACGGCGTTGAAAATGCTGACCGGTCTGCTCACGCCTACCAGCGGTTCGGCTACCGTAGCGGGTTTCGACGTGTGGAAACAACCCGAGCAGGTGAAGCGCCGCATCGGCTACATGAGCCAGAAATTCAGCCTGTACGAAGACCTGACGGTGCGCGAAAACATCCGCCTGTACGGTGGCATTTACGGACTGAAAATGTCGGAAATCAAATCAAAAACAGCGGATTTGCTGCAAAAACTTGGGATTGAGCAGGAAGCCAACCAGCGGGTGAGCGCGCTGCCTTTGGGCTGGAAACAAAAATTAGCCTTCTCGGTGGCACTGCTGCACGAACCTAAAATTGTGTTTCTCGATGAACCCACCAGCGGCGTGGATCCGCTGGCACGCCGGCAGTTTTGGGAACTGATCTACGAGGCCGCTGCGTCGGGCGTGACGCTGATGGTGACCACGCACTACATGGACGAAGCCGAGTACTGCGACCGGGTAAGCATTATGGTAGACGGGAAAATAGAGGCGCTGGATACGCCGCGGGCGCTGAAAGCGCAGTTTGAGGCAGGGGATATGGACGAAGTGTTTCGGAAACTGGCCCGGAATCAGGTTTGAGTTTCGAGTTTCGAGTTTTGAGTTGGGTTTTGCGGTTAGATTAACTGAAGAGGAGGCTAAGTTCAAATTCAAAGCCCGGGAGGACATCTTCGCCGGAGAGCGTTTGAGAAAAATCGGAGATATGTGTTTCGGTACCATTGGCACGGAAGACCCAGGCTTGTTTCGATTCCGGATCGAGCAACCAGGCGAGGCGGACACCATTGGCGATCCAGACAGCGCGCATTTTGGTTTGCAGGGTATCGAGGCGGTCGCTGGGGCTGCGCACCTCAATGACAAAATCCGGGACGACGTGCGCGAATGATTTCCGCTCTTTGGGGCTGAGTTGGTGATGTTTTTCGAGCGAAACCCAGGCGGCATCGGGCATTCGTTTCGAGCCGTCGGGGAGTTTGAACAGGGTGGATGCGCTGAATACTTTGCCGAGTTTGGTGCGGCGGTTCCAAAGTCCAAGGTCGGCGCCGGCTTCTATTTCGTGGTTGCCGGAATCGTAGGAGTTGGGCATGAGGATGGTAATATTTCCGTGTGGGTCTTGTTCGAGGCGGAGTTTGGGGTTGGCTAAGCAGAATTCATCGAACTCTTCCTCCGTCATTTGGGGGAAAGCGTGGAAAATCTCCCCGTCGCTGAGTTGGATGGCAATTTTTTCAGAGCGGTTTTCCGTGCGGGGGTGTGTTGCGATTGCTTCTCGCGTCATGGCTAAAAATTTTTACAAAAGTACTGATCAAAATGAGTTTATCAACAAGGTTATTGCTCCCTGGTCGTTTCCGGGCGTTCGTGGTCAAAGAGTTCCGCCACATCCTGCGGGATCGGCGTACGCTGCTCATTCTGTTCGGGATGCCGGTGGCGCAGGTGCTGCTGTTTGGTTTCGTGCTCACCACCGAAGTCAAAAACGCTGCCATCGCCGTGCTCGACCCGTCGAAAGACGCAGAGAGCATCGGCCTGACCAACCGGCTCGCGTCCAGCGGGTATTTCCGCGTGGAAAAACACCTCGAATCGGCAGCCGACCTGGAGCCGGCTTTTCGCACCGGAAAAATCAAAATGGCCGTTGTTTTTCCACCCGATTTTGCCCAAACGCTGATCGAACCAACGGCCCCCGGCCAACAACCAACGGCCGCACTCCAGCTCATCGGCGACGCTTCCGACCCCAATACCGCGACCACGCTCATCTACTACGCCAACGCCATTATCGCCACCTGGCAGCAGGAACGCGCCGCAAAACTCGGAACCCAAGGCCCGGCGGTCATCGCCACCGAAACGCGTATGCGCTACAACCCCGAGCAAAAAGCTGTTTTCAATTTTGTGCCGGGAGTAATGACCCTGATCCTGATGCTCGTGTCGGCCATGATGACCTCCATCACCATTGCGCGGGAAAAAGAACTGGGCACGATGGAGGTATTGCTCGTGTCGCCGCTGAAACCCATCCAGATTATTTTGGGCAAAACGGCGCCGTACCTCGTCTTGTCGTTTGTGAATGCTGCGGTGGTGGTATTGCTCGGTATTGTGGTTTTCGGGATGCCCATGCGCGGGTCGGTGTTGTTGCTGGCGGCGGAGTGCGTGCTGTACATGTTTGTGGCCTTGTCGCTGGGTATTTTTATCAGCACACGGGCGAAGGATCAGATGACCGCCATGTTCATATCGGCGCTGGGCTTGCTGATGCCGACAGTGCTGCTGTCGGGTTTTATTTTCCCGAGAGAAAGCATGCCGATGCCGTTGCAGGTGATCGGCGGAGCCTTGCCCGCGACGTGGTTCAACCCCGTCATCAAGGGCATTATGATAAAAGGTGTGGGACTGGAAGTTTTGTGGAAAGAAACCCTGGTGCTGGGCGGGATGGCCGTGTTTTTTCTGGCGCTGAGTCTGCGGAATTTTAAGGACAGACTGGAATGAGTTTGATGGATCCGATTATTTGAAAATTTCGGACAGCGGGAGTTCGATGCCGAGTTTTTCGTCGAGGAGGATTTCGTTTTTGGAAAAAACCTCAAAGGAGGTTGGAGAAGAATAGACATAAATCGTCAGGAAATCGGGCAAAACGATCCAGTAGGACTGGACGCCTGCGCCGAAGTACTCGCCGCGTTTGAGCATCAGATCAGCGGTGCTTTGGCTGGGCGACAAAATCTCGATCAACCCCAGGGGGATATCTGTCATGACGGTTTCGTCGTCGCCAGGAGTAAAATCCACCTGCCGGTAAATAGCCAGATCGGGCACGCGGTCGCGAACGAGGAAATCAATGGCGAGTTCGGGGAGTACGTCCAGATTTGGGTGTTTGATGGAGATTGCCAGCAGCAATCGTTTTTGGATAATAGCATGATTTTTACTCGGCAAAGGTTTTCCGCGTTCAATTTCGTAATCAGACAAAGTCAGTACGTCTTCCATTGCTTGATCAAATTTTGGATTTCAAAAGTAAAAGAAATATCGAAATGCGCACGGTTTTGTTTTTAGTGCAGAAGGAGTTTTTGCAGGTTTTTCGCAACCGCGTCATGCTGGTGCTGCTGCTGGTAATGCCTGTTTTTCAGACGCTTCTGTTGTCCTTTGCCGCCAACTACGAGATAAAAAACCTCGCGTTGGCGGTGGTGGACCACGACCTGTCGCCAATGTCGCGCCGGTTGGTCTCCAGTTTCAGCGCATCGGGCTATTTTCAGGTAAAACAAACGTCTTTCGCTGCGAGGGCGGCGGATCAGGCTATGGCGACCGACCAGGTAGACCTGATTTTGGAGATACCCCGAAACTTCGAGCGCGATCTGGTTCGGGAAAATCGCGCGGCAGTATCGCTCACCGCCAATGCCATCAACGCGACCAAAGCCGGGCTGGGCATGGGTTATGCGCAAAGCATCCTTGCTGCGGCAAGCAGCGATGGGCTGGGGCAAGTGCACCTGTCAACAAACCAACCTAACAACCTGTCAACAACGCACAGCAACTGGTACAACCCGCGGCTGGACTACAAAACCTTCATGGTGCCGGGTATCCTCGGGGTGATCGTTTCGCTCATCATTTGTTTTTTGACGGCGCTGAATATTGTGCGGGAACGGGAGGTGGGAACCATTGAGCAGTTGAACGTGACGCCCATCCGGAAGTGGCAGTTTATTTTGGGGAAACTGCTGCCGTTCTGGTTGCTTTCGCTGGTGATGATGACCATTGGGCTAACCGTCGGCAAACTCGTTTTTGACATTCCGATGCTCGGCAGTCTGTGGCTGGTGTTTGGCTACACCGTGGTGTTCACGCCTTGTATGCTGGGACTCGGGTTTCTGATTTCCAATTTTTCCGAATCACAGCAGCAGGCCATGTTTACCGCGTGGTTTTTTATGGTTATTTTCATCCTGATGAGCGGGCTGTTTACCCCCCTGGATAGTATGCCGCGCTGGTAGCCAACAGCCTGGCGGTATGGTCGTATCGGAAACGGAGTTGAGTCACATACTACGGGACATTTTCAAATTCACCGCAGAGGCGCGGAGACGCGGAGTTGTTTTTTAAAAAATCAGTCTTTTTAGAAGCCCTACGCGTCTCTGTGGTTGAGCAAATCCAGGTAGTGGCAAATTTCGGGGGGGCGCGGATTACGAGCGGCCGGATTTCACGGATTCCTTAAATAAATCCGTGAAAATCCGTGTTGCCTGCATCCGTTTAAGCCGCGTTCCATCACCCGAAATTTGTCACCACCCCAATCCACGCTTACCAGATTGCCTCGCGGATCGAGACCGGGGCAATGCCCGGCGCCGTGCGCTCAAACCACTTGAGCGGCGCCTGTGTTTTGTCGCCCGTTTGGGTGTCGCACTTAAAAAACAGGTAGTACATCTGGCGGCAATAGCCCACGCGAAGCAGGAGGGCATCAAGCGATTTGTGCGGGTTTTCAGCGCCGAATTCTTCGTGTTTTTGAGCCAGCCAGGCATAGTAGGCGTCGTCGTGTGTTTCCACGATATCCAGCACGGCGCGATCGTTGGTGTATTTTTTCAAAAAACGCCGGGCCAACTGGCCGTGGTGTTTGCTCCAGTCGCGGGGGCGCGAGCGGTCTTCGGCGTATTTGAACGTGTCGTGGACGAGCGTGATGAGGCGGAGTTGTTGCCGCTGCACTTTTGTCAACCCCTGGATCAGGTCAACATTGTCGAGTACTTCCCGGATATGGAGCACGATTTTGCCCTCCGGGTGCCCAAATCGGGGTTCGCCCCAGAGCAACCCGCGCCGGAATTCCGGAAACGTCAGCAGGTGGCGCTCCAGATCCGATTCCGGGCGCAAAAAGGCCTCCAGGGCAGATGGGTCGTCCAGCGGGAGTTTCATCCAGGGTGTTTGTCGGTAGGTGGTTATCTGGGGTTGGCAAAGTTCAGGTAAAAACATGATTGGTTGTGCAAAGTCATTTCAGACGCTGGTATGTCTATGCATCTGTACTTTTACGCGCACTTCTTTTCAGCACAACAGCCATCCGCCACCTATGCGCACTAACCGTAACTACCGCTCCGTCTTCCTGTTTTGTTTTATTCTTTTTTCAACAGGGCTGCATGCGCAGTGCCCCATTACTGTTGATGCCGGCCCCAATAAGTTTGTCTGTTCTCCCGGTCAAACGGTTCAACTGGACGGCAGTATTTCCGGGAACTACCTCGGTTTGCGGTGGACGCCCGCTATGGGCCTCAACGATCCGAATATCCTGACGCCAACCGCTACGGTCAATAACGCTGTTGTCTATACCCTCACCGGTGCTGCGTTCGATCCGGCTGCGCCAAACCTGGTGTTCAATCCCGGTTTTGAATTGGGTAACACGGGATTTACAACCAGCCTCAGTTACAATCCAACGCCGATCACGCCCGGTACTTATGTGCTCACAACCTCCCCGGCGCTTGTCCTGGCCAATTTTCCACCTTGCGACGACCATACGTTTGGCAACGGTACCGGGTATATGATGTTGATCAACGGTACCGGACTGCCCAATGCGCAGGTGTGGTGCCAGAATATTCCGGTCATGCCCAACTCCTGGTATTCGCTCAGCGCCTGGGTGATGAATTCGCCTATTTCACCGCCTACGTTGCAGTTTGCCGTGAACAACGTCCTCGTGGGTGCGCCGTTTGATCCGCCGTCCAGCGGCTGCGACTGGCAGGAGTTTACGGCTACCTGGTTTTCCGGCGCAGCCACCAACGCTACCCTTTGTATCCGCGACCTGAGTACCGGCGGAAATGGACTTTTTGGCTGCGACTATGCGCTCGATGATATTTTTATGTCAAAAGCCTGTGCCGTCACCGATCAGGTGACGGTGGCGGTGGCTACGGTAAACGCTGTATTGCCCGCTTCGATCACCTTGCCCTGCAGCGCCCTGCAAACCGGTATCCAGCTCAACGGCAGCGCCTCGTCGTCGGGGCCGGGTTATACCTATTCGTGGGACGGGCCGGGTATTTTGTCCGGCCAGAATACGCCGGTCGCTACCGTGAACGAACCGGGTTTGTACACCCTTACCGTCTCCTTCGATACCGGCAACGGCATCTGTACAAAATCGGCTTCTATCAACGTGTTGCCGGACCCCACGATGGTGATGGCCACGGCCGAAGGCGGGGAGGAACTCACCTGCGTCCAAAAAATCACGATGCTCAGCGGCATCGGCTCGTCGTCGGGGCCTAATATCAGTTACAACTGGCAGCCTGCTTCGGGTGTGGTTTCGGGCCAGGGTACGCTGACGCCTGTGGTCAACCAGCCGGGAACGTACACCCTCACCGTGACACACAATAGTAGCGGCTGTACCGCTACGGCCGAGGTGTTTGTTGCTCAAAATATCACCCCCGTCGTCGCCGTCGCGGGCGCCCCGGGGCCGATTACCTGCGTACCGGGTACGGTCACCCTGAACGGGACGGGTAGCAGCAGCGGTTTCGATATTACCTACGAATGGACAGGCCCCGGCATCGTTTCGGGCGCCACCACGCTGAACAACTGCGTGGTCAATGTATCCGGTTTGTACACCCTCACCGTCACCAACGAGGTGAATGGTTGTACGGCCAAGGCTACCGTAAATGTTGCCCAGATGATCGTACTGCCGGCCGCAGTGGCAAATGCCGAAGTCCCGGGTGCGCTGGATTGTACAACCCCAAGTCTGGTGCTCAACAGTACCGGCAGCAGCACCGGCCCGTCTTTTTCCTATCTGTGGGCCACCCCGAACGGCCATTTTATCGGCCCGGTGAACGGGGAAACGGCCACGGTGGATTCGCTGGGTTTGTACATCCTGACGGTTACGAATAACCAAACCGGCTGCACCAAAACCGATACGGTGAGTGTAGGCGGCAATTTCGCTCCACCGGCCATTTTGATAAAAAAACCAACGCCCACGCTCCATTGTGCTGCCGATTCGGTGCGTATTGATGCCGGGTTGTCTTCCAGCGGGCCGGAATTCAGTTATGTCTGGACTACAGCAAACGGCCACATTCTTTCGGGCGACAGCACGCTGATGCCCTGGGTGGATAGCGCGGGAACGTATATCGTCAGCGGCCTCAATGCTGCAAACGGTTGCACCGCCACCGACACGGTAAAAATTGTTTTTGATACCCTGGCGCCCGCCGTAGTCATTGTATTGCCGCTGCCGCTGAACTGCCTCGTGGATACCCTTGTACTTGATGCATCCGGCTCTTCCAGCGGCCCGAGAATTGTTCGGAACTGGGTGTTTACGCCCTTGCCCGGCGGCAGCGGACCCGGATTTGTATCGGGCGATACTACCCTGATGCCGGTAGTAAATGCTGCGGGTATCTATGCCCTTACCCTGACCGACACCATCAACCAGTGCACTACCGTGGACTCCGTCGCCGTGGCACAAGACACCATGCCGCCGGTGGCCGATGCAGGTCCGACCGCTACCCTCGACTGTGTGGTACAGACGGCCGTGCTCGACGGCAGCGGCAGCAGCCAGGGGCCTGAATTCAGTTATCTGTGGACGGGAGGCGATACCTCCCTCCAATTGTCCGTCCATGCGCCCGGTACCTATTCGCTTTCCGTAACCAACTCGGTCAATGGTTGTATTTCGGTGGATACTACGACCGTGACCCGGAATGAAGCGGCGCCCGACGTAGCCATTGCCACGCCGGAGCCGTTGACTTGCGACCAGTCACAAATTCAGTTATCGGCTTCGGCATCTGTCGGGCCGGAGTTTCTATACCTGTGGTCATTTTCCGGCATGGGGCCGGGCATCCTGTCGGGCGGTACAACGCTGATGCCGGTGGTCGGCTCTCCCGGAGACTACACGCTTCTGGTCACCAACACGGCTACCGGCTGCACCAGTACGGCGACTACTACGGTTGTTCAACTCAGTTCGGTGATGGCGGAAGTAACCGGGCAAACCGATGCCACCTGTTTCGGCGCTGCCGACGGCACACTTGGTGTTGCCGCCGCCGGTGGCAACGGCGTGTTTACCTACCAATGGAACACCGGAGAAAACACGCCCACGCTGCAAAATCTGTCGGCCGGAACCTATACGCTAACCGTCACCGACGGTGAAAACTGCTCGGCTACCATCAGCCTGACCATCCAGCAGCCCGATGAACTGCTGGCCAATGCTACGGCCACCGGAATAACAGCGCCCGGCAATACGGACGGCGGCGCCACCGCCGACCCCAATGGCGGCACGGCGCTGTATACCTTTGCGTGGAGTACCGGGCAAAGTGAACAAACGATCAGCGGGTTAGCCCCGGGTATCTACACCGTCACGGTCACCGATGCCAATGGCTGTACGGCGGCGCAAACTGTCGAGGTGTGGGACGCCAACTGCAACCTGACGGCCGGTATCAGCGCTACCGATCCAACCTGCCACGGCTTGACCAACGGTATCGCCACCGCCTTGACGACCGGGGGAAGTTTTCCGGTTGTCTACAGCTGGTCTTCGGGCGCCACCACCCAAACGGCGGAAAACCTGGCAGCGGGCATCTATTCTGTGACCATCACCGATGCCAACGACTGTACGGTTGTTGCCGGGATAACCCTGAACGAGCCGCCGGTACTCACACTGGCGCTCGTAGGTGTGGTCAACACAACCTGTCCCAACAGCGCCGAAGGATCGGCTTCCGTGGTGGCCGGGGGCGGTACCGGCGGCATCAATATCCTTTGGAGCGATGGCCAGCAAGGGTCGCCGGCGATTGGCCTCATCGCCGGCGCCTATACCGCCACCGCCACCGACTCCAACGGCTGCATGGCTTCGGTTCAGGTGGCCATTCAGGCCGACGACCAGGAGCCGCCGGTTATTCAGGCCGGTGCAGGGCCGTTACTCGTTGGGCAAGCGGGTTTGGTCACCCTGACGCTGCAAAATCTGGGGATCATAGTCACCGACAATTGTGTAGTCGGCAGCATCGAATTTGAACCGAAAAGTTTTGACTGTTTAGACCTCGGGGTTCAGCAGGTCACCGTTATGGCGGCTGATGCTTCGGGAAACAACAGTGTCCTGACCTTCAGCATCACCGTAGTGGATCAGGAGACGCCCTCGGTTGTTTGTCCGCCGAACACCCGACGTTGTTTTGGGGACAATACCGTGGAGTACATCGCTCCGGTGGCCACGGATAACTGTCTGACGCTGGGCGGGCAGTTTGATCTGATTGAAGGGTTGCCCAGCGGCGCACCATTTCCGGAGGGTGTCACGACGACAACCTACACCTTCACCGATGTGAGTGGCAATATTGGTTCCTGTTCTTTTCAGGTAACCATTTTGAGTCCGCTGAACGTGGCGCTCGACACCATCCTGCATGATGTGGGCGCTCAAAACACCGGCAGTATTCAGGTGACGGTCAGTGGCAGCCTGCCCGGGTATGTATTTGCCTGGCAGCGCGACGGACAAACCATTGCAACCACGGAAGATGTGGCGGGCATAGGGGCAGGCATATACACCCTGTTGGTCACGGATGCCTACGGCTGCACGCAGGTAGCGGGACCGTTTGAGGTTAGCAATCTGGTCGGCACGACCGGAGCCGACTGGAGCGCGGGGATTGCCTTGTATCCGAATCCGACTACCGGGAAATTGTTTGTGGTTTTCCCGGATGTCCTGACGGATGCCGACGTGCATTGCACGGTATTCGATGCTCTGGGCAGGAGCGTACAGGAGCAACACGCCAGAGGGCAGAAACAGGTCGTGCTGGATTGGACGAACCTTGCCGATGGCTTGTACACCATATTGATTCGTACCCGGAAGGGCGAGGTGGCGTATCGGGTAGTATTGGGTCGGTAGGACTTTTCACAACTGAAATCCGGGCGGTGGAATCTACATTGGTTCCGGTGTTCACTTTGGCTAATTGATCCTGTGGAGGGCCGGTGTTTCCTTGGTTAAAGAGACGTTAAAGTGTCAAAAACCGAAAGCAAACACGGCACCTCTTCGTTTCTAATGCCCTAAAAACATAGGTAGTTAATCACAAAATCGCTAAAAAAAGCAACTATGAACAGATTCTGGTCAACCCTGCTCGCCGGTGCCTTGGGAGGATTTGTCACCTTCGGCGCCATTAAAATGACGGAACAACCCCGGGAACAACCCCAATCGTCCTCCACGGATACTTTAGCAAAACAAGTACGCTATGCATACGGTGGGGGCGGGGCGCCTTTCGATTTTACGCGTGCCGCCGAGAAAACCATGCCTACCGTGGTGCACATCAAATCTACCGAAAATCGTCAGACGGCTATTCAGCGCCAACGGGAGACGAATCCATTCCGGTTTTTTTTCGGTGATGATTTTTCAATTATGACGACTACGCCCGGCCGCGTGCCGGCACGGGTTCAGGTGTAATTTACTCCGCTGACGGCTATATCCTGACGAACAACCATGTGGTCGAATTCGCCGATGATTACACCATTACGTTGCACGACAACCGTGAATTCAAAGCCCGCCTGGTGGGTACCGATCCCAGCACGGATATGGCCGTTTTGAAAATAGAGGCAAATGATCTGCCTGCAGTGGAACTCGGCAATTCGGATGCCGTCAAAGTAGGGGAGTGGGTACTTGCCGTTGGAAACCCGTTTGACCTGACATCTACGGTTACCGCGGGTATCATCAGCGCTAAAAGCCGGGATATCAATATCATTCGCCGGGGCGCCCCGATCGAGTCCTTTATTCAAACAGATGCCGCCGTTAACCCGGGTAATTCGGGCGGTGCGCTGGTTGATGCAAATGGCCGCTTGATTGGTATCAATTCCGCTATTGCCACACCTACGGGTACGTTTGCAGGCTACTCCTTTGCCATACCGGTCAATCTTGTCAAACGTATCGCCGATGATCTGATTAAATATGGCAAGTACAAACGCGCTTATCTCGGCGTGGATATTGCCACCATGGACAGCAATCTGGCCAACGAATTGAACATCCCGTACACGCAGGGCGTTTGGATCAAGGCGCTGGACCCCCAAGGCTCCGCAGCCCGCTCCGGTGTGCAACCCAACGACATCATTGTCAAACTAAATGGCAAAAATGTGACAACCGTGCCGGAACTTCAAGAGCTGGTTGGTCGTTCCAAGGCAGGTGATGACGTAGCGCTTACGGTTGTCCGAAACGGTAAGGAGAAAAATATCGGGGTGAAACTCAAGAGCCGCGGCGAGGATTGATAAGTATCCGGGTTCGTCCGGTTCAAGATAAAGTTGGTTTTTCGTTTTGTTTTGATGTGTCTGCTCCGCGCAATGCGGGGCAGACTTTTTTTGTTCAAAAACGGCGATCAAGACCAATTACCTGCAGTGAACTTTTTTTAGCGTAGGTTTGTCAAACCGTATCCCGTAATCCATGCTACCCAAGACGATGACAGCAGACGAACTCTCTGAACTCAAGCGCTCCTTGCTCCACTTGCTGCCCAATGAGGGTATCAGCGTGGCGCTCGCTGCCTTAAAAAAATCCTTGCCGGAAAATGCACCCAGGTTCAGTGCCGTGTTCCAGTTGGAGACCCGGCTGAATACGGTCAACCGCGACAAAATCCGGGGTGTACTATCACAGGAACAACTCGAACTTGCCTACAATCGGATATCTGCCGATTTGCTGGACCTCATCACCAGCCTGGAACTATCCGATTTTTCTCCGGCAGGTAGCGTCCACAAATCCGGCTCGATTCTTTACAAAATACCCGACACTATGCGGGTGCATGAAGAAAAGCGCTGCGTGGTGCGCCTGGCTTTTGAGGAGGATGTGATTATCCGGAACATTGATTTGGTTGATGTGGAACTGACGTCCATCCGAGTAGCCGAGGTGATGGAGGTGGCCCTGCTCGATCCCAACGAAATACCTGCGTTTTCGATCCGACAAATCAATAGTGCCGAGCAGTTTTTGGAAAAAGGCGACTACACCGAGTGGGTTTATTTTGTAAAACCACTGCGTACCGGTGATTTGCCGCTGGCTTTGCGGGTGTCGGTCGTGGAAGTTGTAAACGGCCAGGATCGCAAAAAAGAGATTGTGCTGGAGGAGGTTGTCCAGGTGTTGTCCGAGCCGGATAACGATGGATTCGAGGAAACGACTACGTTCAAAAATGCCGGCTACTCCGTTTCTTACGGTACGACGCCCGATACCCCGCCGCCGGGTACCGAAACCGGTTCCACGTTGCGCCGCCTGAGTTTGGCGCTGGTTTTTCTGGCCATTCTGGGTAGTGGCGCCTGGGCGGTGGGCTTGCTCGAACCGGTGGCCTGGTGGCAAACCCGGCTGCAAGACGCCAAACCCGCGTACGAACAATACCTGCAAAAATTCCCGGAAGGGCGCCACCGCGCCAATGCGTTGCGAAAATTAGACGAATTAGCCTGGCAGGATGCATTGCTGGTTGGTACGGCAGATGCTTTTCAAATTTATCTGTACCTGCACCCGGAGGGTATGTTCGGCGAGCAAGCCCGACAGCGGCGGGATAGCCTTGGGCTGAAAACCCCGCCTCCGGCACAGGATTTGCCCACTATCCCGCCTCCACTACAGGATACTTTAGAAAAACAACCGGAAAACTCTGCCATCCCAGCCGCCCCAAAGCCGGCGACCAAGCCTAAACCCAAGCCTAAACCCAAGCCCAAACCGGAAGCCCCCGCCCGGCTCCCGGCTCCCGCCACACCTGCCGCACCGCCGCCCGCTGTGCCCGCTACCGAACCCGCCAAGCCGCCGACAAACCGGCGCTCCGGCTTTGAAATGGTGGATGTCGCCGGAGGTGTCTCTACGTTGGGCGATAAGGGTGGCGACAAGGATGAGTGCCCACACCGGGTAACCATAGACAATTTCAAGATTGGAAAATACGAGGTAACCCAAGCGGATTGGAAAGAAGTCATGGGCAACAATCCCGCTTTTTTCAAAGGTTGCGACGAATGCCCCGTGGAAAATGTTTCCTGGACCGATATTCAGGTATTCATTTCCAAAGCCAATGTGCTACGCGGTGTGCGCTATCGGTTGCCCAAAGAAGCGGAGTGGGAGTATGCCGCCCGCGGGGGACAACAAAGCCGTGGGCAGAAATTCGCCGGAAACAACCGGGCCGGCAATGTCGCCTGGAACCACGACAACACCGAGAGTACCCAGCGTGTGGGCCGGAAAAAAGCCAACGAACTCGGTATCCACGATATGAGCGGAAATGTATGGGAATGGTGTCTGGATACCTTCCAGCCCTATCCGAACTGCAAAGGCAAAGCAAGCAGCGATCGTGTGGTACGCGGCGGCGGCTGGCGCAACTACGACGACGCCTGCCGCGTGAGCAACCGCAATCAGGAAAAGCCGGGTAAACGCGACTACGGCATCGGCTTCCGCTTAGTGCAAGAGTAGCGTTGAAAGTGTTTTACTCCCGCACGCCGAAGAAGTACGCTGCCGAGAGGTTGGCAATACGCTGTTTGGCCGATGCGTCGGCAGATTCGGTGTAAAACGTCGGGATGGTGTTGGTCAGGCCAAGCTGGTAGGAGAGCATGAGCCGAAAATTGCGAAAACTGTACCCGATCTGGGAGTACAAACCCGCATCGAAACGCCGGTATTGGCTGGGTTCATCGTTTCCAAAACGCACATTTTCGCTAAATTCCTGACGATTTGGAGATACCGTTTTGACCTTCCCGCCCAGCCCGAGCGCAGCGTACGGGCCGGCCCCGATCGTAAATCCCCGCCAGCGGAAATTACAGGCCAGCGGCACTTGCAGGTCCCACAGCCAGGCATCGAACGACTGGAAATCCTGCGTAGCATTCAGGTCCTCCCGATGATAGCCCCGGCCGCCCAGCTGTACTTCGGCACTCAGGGTCAAATTCTTTTTCAAGTCATACAAAAGAATGGCCCCGACCGCAAAGGACAAGCGGGGATCACTTTCTTTTTGTTGCAAAACCGCCGTGTAAACAAACGGGTTGTCGGCACCCTGGTAGTGCATGTTGGCCAACTGAAATCCCGCTTTTAATCCAAACCGATACTGCGCCTGCAGAGTGGAGGCGGACAAAACCGTAAAAAAAATGCAACAGAGGGTGCGTGTGCGCATATTTGTATGTAAGACAAGGATGGACAATGAAAGCAGAGATATTTGAATGGTACCGCCAAATGTCGTTCTTTTGCCCCACAATAATCCATTTTTGCCGGCCAAACCACAACCCTTTCCGTACAACGCCCGGCAGTCCATGTTGATCAAACCATCGGTTTTCCTGAAAAGGACGACCCCGGCTTGCATCCCGGCCTGACCGGCCATTCCAAATTTTTAAACACAACTCAACTTGTTGGCCATGAAGCGTACCTGGCTTTTAGTCGCCCTTTTCCTGCTCCTCGGTATCGGAGTTTTTTACACCCTGCAAAAGAAAAACACCCAAACCGGCAGCAACGTATCCTGGGATATGGATTTTGCTGTTCGGGACACCAGCTCAATTACCCGCATCTTTCTGGCCGACCGGTCCGGCCAAAGCACGACCCTCGAGCGCAAGGACGGGTACTGGCTCTACAATGGGCAGTACAAGGCGCGAACCTCGGCCGTCAATACCTTGTTGGCAACAATCGGTAGCCTGAACGTGCTCTACATCCCGCCAAAGGTAGCCGAGCAAACCATGATCAAAAGTCTGGCTGCAGAGGGTATCAAGGTCGAGGTGTATGCGAAAGAAAACAAACTTGTCAAAAGCTACTATGTCGGCGGTGTCACGGCTGACGAACGCGGCACACACATGATCATGGACGGTGCCGAGCAACCGTATGTGGTGCACATTCCGGGGTTCATCGGCCAGGTGCGCGTGCGCTACATGATGGGGGACGACAGTTGGCGTGACCGCACGGTTTTTTCCGAAAAACCTGAGGAGATACAATCCGTCTCGGTGGAATATCCGCAGCAGAAGAGTGCCTCGTTTCGGTTGGAAAAAGTTGATGAGGCGGCTTACGAAGTGCGCCCCTATTTCAGTACGACACCCCGGAGCAAGTCGCCGCAGCGAAAAGGCACTGCCGAAGCCTATTTGCTTCAATACGAAAGTCTTGGTGCAGAGGAATATATAACCGCCGATCGTAGTCGGGATTCGGTGGCCGCCCTGGTGCCGTTCGCAATCGTTACGCTCCTCAAGACGGATAGCACAACCAAACAAGTGCGCTTTTGGCCAATGTCTATTGTGGAGGACGGCCGTGGCTCGGCAACATACGTCATTCGATATTTTACCGATGTGAACAACGGCGAGGCATTCCTGATCACACAACACCATGTGTTCGGCCCTATTTTCCGGGACTATTCTTTCTTTTTTGGAGGCAGGGAACGACCACCGCTCCGAAACTGATCGAAGGTGAGCGCATTTCCGGCGAAGCGGCTGGATGAGGAAGATCAGCTGTTTGCGTCTTCTTCGGCTTCCTGGTAATCTTCGATGCCCTTTGCCCTTTGCCTTTTGCCCTTTGCAAGCTTGTTTGCGTCTTCTTCGGCTTCCTGGTAATCTTCGACATCTTGTTCGACGTGGCCGGCAGGTGTACCGTTTCGGGTGAGAATGTGGAGTGCCAGCATGGCACGTTCGCTGGCCAGTTGCTCGGCACTTTTTTTGTTGAAATCATCGGCAGTGCCGAGTTTTTTCCCATCTACATAAACAGCGACCTTGAACTTGTCGCGTTTGTCGCTTTTGTACTTGGCCAGTACTTTGTAGTCAATTTGGCGACCGTTCTTCTGGCACCATTCGAGCAGTTGGCTCTTGTAGTTGTCGTCAAATTGTTCCAGTTCGTGAATGTCCAGATACCTGCGCAAGATTCTGCGGATCACATACTGTTTGGTGCGGTTGTACCCGACTTCGATGTAAATAGCCCCGACCAGCGCCTCCAGGGCATTGCCAAGCATGGATTTTGACAGGCGGGTTTGGTTGTAATCGGCGAGAAAAAGGTCGAGACCCATCCGATCGGCGATCTCGTCGAGCGAGTTGCGCTTCACGATCTTGGAGCGCATTTTTGTCAAAAAGCCCTCGTCGCTGTTTGGGTATTTGGTGAACAGGTATTCGGCCACGATGGTGCTCAGTACAGCATCGCCAAGAAATTCCAGACGTTCGTTGTTGGAGATAGCGTAGTCACGGGTAGAAAACGTGCTTTTGTGATAAAACGCCAGTTTGAACAAATTGAGGTAAGCCGGGGTAAAACCCAGTATGTTCTTGAGGCGCCGCGCCAGCTCCCTTTCGGGGTTGATGTAGTAGTTGTAAAAACGTCGAACTAATCGTATAGCGATAGGCATAGGTAGTGATTAATTGCGCCTCCCGGCAAACGCCGACAGCCGGTAAGCCGGTTTTGGGGCAAAGGAGCGGGCAATTGTTACCGGATGCAAAACCACTGACAATTGCCCGAATAGCGTCATATTTTCCGAAATATGACGGAGGCATTATGGCCGCCAAAGCCGAAGGTGTTGCTCATGGCGGCATTCACCTGGCGTTGTTGGGCCTGATTGAAGGTCAGATTGAACCTCGGGTCAATGTCCGGGTCGTCGGTGAAGTGGTTGATTGTTGGGGGGACAAAGTTGTGTGTAATTGCCAGGATGCTCGCGATGGCCTCCACGGCGCCCGCTGCGCCCAGCAGATGTCCCGTCATACTTTTGGTGGACGATACGTTCAGCGCGAAAGCATGCTCGTCGAATACGCGCCGGATGGCTTTCAGTTCGGCTACGTCGCCAAGCGGGGTGGAAGTGCCATGTACATTGATGTAGTCAATATCGGTGGGTAGCATACCGGCATCCTGAAGTGCCAGGTTCATGACATTGATCACGCCGATACCCTCCGGGTGCGGGGCTGTGATGTGGTACGCATCGGCTGTTGCCGCCGCCCCCACGACTTCGGCGTATATCCGGGCGCCGCGTTTTTTAGCGTGCTCGTATTCTTCCAAAATAAGTGCCCCGGAGCCTTCGCCCAGCACAAACCCGTCGCGGTCTTTGTCGAAAGGTCTGGAAGCGGTTTCAAATCCGTCGTTACGCTCACTCAGTGCTTTCATGGAATTGAATCCACCAACAGCGGTCTTGGTGATTGTCGCTTCGGAGCCGCCGGACACGATGATGTCGGCACGTCCCATTCGGATATAATCGAAGGCGTTCATAAGTGCGTGCGACGACGAAGCGCACGCCGACACCGTGGCATAGTTGATACCCATGAAACCATACTGGATGGATATTTGCCCGGCGGCGATGTCGGAGATCATTTTGGGAATCAGGAACGGGTTGTGTTTGGGTGTTCCGTTGCCAAGCACATGTTCCTCAATTTCTTTTTCAAGCGTAGCCATTCCGCCAATGCCGGAAGCCCAGATGACGCCTACTCGCTGTTTATTAATAACATCCAGATCAAGGCCGGAATCTTTCAGGGCCTCGGCTGCCGTGACCATTGCAAACTGGGTGAACCGATCCAGTCGGCGTGCTTCGCGCCGGTCCAGGTGCGCTTCCGCGTTGAATCCCTTGACCTCACAGGCAAATTGTGTTTTGAACAGGCCGGCATCGAACTGCGTAATCAGGTTGGCGCCGCTGATTCCTTTTTGCAGGCCTTCGAGGCATTCCAGGAGCGTATTGCCAATCGGGGTGAGGGGCGCCAAGGCCGGTAACGACTACTCGTTTCATACAGCGGAAATATCGGTTGAACACGGTTTGAAAAAGGCCGCCAAAACGGCCCGACGGGGACAAAGGTACAAGGTTCAACCAGAACACAAAAGGTTCAAAGCAAGACTGCTTTGAACCTTTTTTCAACCTTTACCGGGTACTCAGATATGCCAAGGCTTGAATCAGGAAGCTGTTTGGCTTTCGAGATAGTCAATGGCCTGACCGACCGTCTGAATTTTTTCGGCTTGCTCATCCGGGATAGATACATCAAACTCTTTTTCGAATTCCATGATCAATTCCACGGTGTCGAGCGAGTCGGCGCCAAGGTCCTGGATGAAGTTAGATTCGGGCGTTACCTCATTCTCGTCTACACCCAGTTTGTCAACGATAATTTTTTTGACACGTTCGGCTACGTTTGCCATGTTGTTCTGACTTTAAGTGAAAAAAAGTGCATTTTTCGAGGGGCAAAGTAACGGCTATCCCTGTTTTTAAAAAAATTTTTGTATCCTAATTTTTGGCGTACCTTCCACCCGCTCAGATTTGATTTTTTGTAAATTTTACACTTAGTATTGGCGTAGCCATCTTACAAAAACTGCTATCCCTTTGACATAAGTAGCCAATTGTATACCAGCCAATCTCTTAAACCCTTGGTACATCGCTCCAAGCTCTTTACTTTTGTAGCGTTATCTTATTGTAGTTTTTACACGTCAAAAGATTCGCTCGACAATGCTGTACACGGAAACTAATATCCAACTCATTCAAAACAACTCGCTCATGCGCAAAGACGGCGGTCAGAATACCAAAATCGTTGCAACCGTAGGCCCTGCATGTAATACATACGACACCTTACTGGAGCTCGTACAGGCTGGTGTGGACGTTTTTCGCCTGAATTTTAGCCACGGCACCCATGCCGATCACCTGACCATCATCCAGCACATTCAGGCTATCAACATGGAATTTAATACCCATGTTGGTATTCTGGCCGATTTGCAAGGCCCCAAATTGCGGGTGGGAAAGATACAGGACAACGCCCTGCCACTTCAAGCGGGCGATATCATCACCCTCGTCAATGAAAATGTGCTGGGAACGCGGGAAAAAATCTACATGTCCTACGAGCAATTCGCCGAGGACTGCGAAGTAGGGGAACGCATTCTCATGGACGACGGCAAACTGGTCTTTGAGGTGGCATCCACCAATAAAAAGGACACCGTACAACTTCGATGCCTGCACGGCGGTGTGCTGAGCAGCAACAAAGGCGTAAACCTGCCCGATACCAATATCAAACAACCTTCGCTGACGGAAAAAGACCTCGAAGACCTGGAGTTTATCCTCACACAACCGGCGGTCAATTGGGTCGCGCTCTCGTTTGTGCGCACGCGCGAAGACGTGGAAGATTTGAAAAACCGAATCGAGGCGCGTGGGCACCAGGCTAAGGTAATGGCCAAAATTGAAAACCGGAAGCGGTCAAAAATATCCGCAAGATCGTCAAGGCAGCCAATGGTATTATGATTGCCCGGGGCGATTTGGGTGTGGAAATGCCCATGGAACGCCTGCCTATCACCCAAAAACAGATCATCCAAATGTGTATGCAGTTCTCTCGCCCGGTAATTGTAGCCACCCAGATGATGGACAGTATGATCAAAAGCCCTTCGCCTACCCGGGCCGAGATCACAGATGTGGCCAATGCTGTACTCGACGGCGCCGATGCCGTTATGCTCAGCGCCGAAACATCGGTGGGCGATCATCCACCTTTAGTCGTCCAGGCCATGACTCTAATTATTGAGGAAGCCGAGAAACACTTCTGGCCGCAGATAGAGGTGAAGCGCCCAAAAGCCTCCAACAATGCCCGCACGTTCCAAAATGATGTGATCTGTTTCAATGCCTGCCGTGTAGCAGAAGAAATCGGCGCCAAAGGCATTGTCGGCCTGACCGTTTCCGGCTACTCCGCCTTTAAAATGAGCAGTTTCAGACCCAAATCCCGCATCTTCGTTTTTAGCGACCAACAGCATATCCTGAACACACTGAACCTGCTCTGGGGCGTGCAATGCTTCTTCTACGACCGCTATGCATCTACAGACGAAACCATTCAGGACTGTACGGATATTTTGAAAAACAGCGGCTTAGCCAAAAAAGACGACATCCTGATCAATACAGCATCCATGCCCATGCACATGCGCCACCGCACGAATATGCTGAAAGTAACCGTCGTAGAGTAATTCAGTTTTGAGTTTTGAGTTTTGAGTTTTGCGTGCTACCGAACTCAAAACTCAAAACTCAAAACTCAAAACTCAAAACTCAAAACTGACTCAGTCTCCCCACCCGGGTTCATCCTCCACCATCCTGGGTTGTTTGCGCAGGATTCCGAACTCCATCTCCTTTTGGCAGGCGCCACAGATGCCGTACAGGTTGAGTGAGTGGTGGGTAATTTGGAAGTTGAGCAGTTCGCCTACCATGTCCTTGATCTGCTGCACCCTCGGATCACAGAATTCGACCACACGCCCGCAATTGGCACAAATAGCGTGGTCATGTTGCTTGTAGCCGTAGGATTTCTCATATTGGGCCAGGTTTTTTCCAAACTGATGTTTCTTGACCAAATCGCAGGATGTGAGCAGCTCCAGGGTGTTGTACACCGTGGCGCGACTGACGCGGTAGTTCCTGTTTTTCATGTGAATGTACAACGCCTCCGCATCGAAGTGGTCGGTGCGTCGGTAAATTTCCTCCAGAATGGCGAAGCGTTCCGGCGTTTTGCGCAGACCGCCTTTCTCCAGATGGGTAGAGAAAATACGGAGGACTTCCTGAATGATGTGCTGTTCGTCGCGTTGGATAGACATAGATGGTTCGGAAAGGACACGCAAATGCGATGGGCAAAAGTAGCACAACTGCACATGGCAAAAGACAAGTTATTGTGCACCCTTTCTAAACAGCGCCAACAGCGGTAAAGTTGACGCCCGTTTTCCGCTCCTTACAAATAGGTCAGCACACCGGCTTGAATCGAGAGCGTGTTGATCGGCTCGCCTTTTGGCCCGATGCCTTTGCCGCTCAGGGACTGCCGGTAGGTTGGTTCCACAAATGCTGCATAGCGGCCACCGCCCACCGGGCGCTCGATCCGAATGCCCACATCTGCCGTTGCATAAAGATTGCTACTCAAGGTTCCTTTTTCAAAAATGCCCTGCCCGGGTTTCCGCAGTTGAGGAGCCTGGTTGGGGTCGGGTAAAAAGTTGGGCGGCAAGGTATTGGGCGGGAAATAGAACGTTCCGTAGTCGTAGTTTTTTTGCGTGGCGAGATGCGCCGTTGCGCCGGCAACTGCGTGGGCGGTCGTTTTGCCAAAACGGGCGATGCGCCGGCTGGCTTTCAGCGGCAGCGTCACCAGATCCGCATCCACCTCCGCCAGATTGGAGCCGTAGTAGCCGTCGGTTATGTTTCCACTGTAAATTTTCACGTCAGGCTTCGGAGTGTAGCGCTTGTGGTGTAGCCAATACCTGCCTCCACACCCCATTTTTTGGACCGATAGCCGCCGGCAAAGGTGGCGCCGTAGCCACTCGTGGTCTGACGTTCGCCACTAACCAGCACGCGGTTTTGGTCGGCAGAAGCATAAACCGATACATAAAACGGGCTTTTTCCCAAAGATTTTACTGTCGGAGCCGGGGTGAACGCCGGGTTGCGATTTGGAACGGCAACCGACGCAAACGCAGCATCGAATGGGAGCGACTCAACGGAAGCATACAGCCTGCGCTGGGCTTGGGCAGCCAGCGCGTTCAGATCCGTCAAGACTTCCGAGATACTGCCCGCGCTCTTGTAGTCGCCGGAAAGCAGCACCGGTGCGCCCGGTTGCGTAGTGGCGTCCTGGTGCAAGCTGCTCAACACACCGGCGTGTTGGCCGAACGTGCTGTCGGGCCGGCGGCGCCCCGTTGTCCGACCGGGCAATTTCCCGGGATTGACTTGCGCCACGGGCACATCCGGATCGAACCGGGGCATAGCCGGAGCCGACGGAGATACCGATGCTCCCCAGTAGGATTCCGTGTTCCACAGCAACAAGAGAATGATGGCCGCTTCCGCAATCTTGGCGATGCGCAGCCGCCGCACTCGGACGGCCTGGATTTGCAGCCGGTTGGCCAATAAATTCCAGTGCGCACTTTGGTAGGGTGCCTCCAGCCGTTCCAGCGTATGATACACCGCTTTGTCCACCGCATCCACCGGAGCAGGCTGCTCTTCCACCAATGCGGCGTCCATCTTCTGCTCCAGCATCGCCCAGGTAGCCGGATCAAAATCCGGTTCCAGGTTGTCCAGAACAGATTTCAGGTGTTGATCAAAGTTTTTATCGCTCATGATTTTCAAGTCGTGTATGGACTACGATTCCGTGTTGCCATTTTCAAAATAGATATGGCGGGCGTAGAAGTATTCTTTCAGTTTGATGCGGGCTTTCACCAGGTTGCTCCGGGAAGTGCTTTCTGTGATTTCGAGTGCATCGGCAATTTCCCGATGCGAATATCCCTCCACGACGTACAGGTTGAACACTGCACGATACGCCGGAGACAGTTCATGCACTGCGGCGAGTATTTCCTGCTCGGTAAGGTGGCTCAGGGCATCCGGATCGTCGGTGGACAGATAGTGCGCTTCGTTGATGTCCTCGGTGCGTCGGCGTACTGTTTTACGGTAATAGTCAATGCAGGTATTGACCATGATGGTGCGTATCCATGCTGCGAGGGAGGTGCCGGCCTTGTAGCGGGCAATGTTTTGAAACACTTTGATGAACCCCTCGTGCAGCAGATCAAGTGCCTCGTCGCGCGAGCCGGCATACCGCAGACATACGCCCATCATCTTGCCGTAGTGCTGCTCGTACAGCTGCTGCTGTGCCCAGCGTTCTTGCCGGGCCAGGGCTGCAATCAGGTTATGTTCGGTGTGTTCCAGCGGCAGGACGAAATCCATCTGTTGATTTCGGTTCAAATGTTTGAAAAAAAACGGGATTCAACAAGCCCGTTTTCTGACGAGCGGTAAGGAAACGCCGCAGCCCACCGGTACGCTGCCTTGGCCTCAGAAAAAAACAAGGGTTACCCCCCGATCACCTGTCTGGCTTTTTCGAGCGCCTGTTCGTGAAAATCTCTGGACGGTGCCGTCTCGGCATATTTGACCAAATCGGCTTGCTGCAATAAAAAATCAAGCACGGGCCGCAGGGCCTCCGGGAAATCCGTGCCGGGCAGCATGGCAGAAATTTCGCCGGTTGTAGATTCCAGCGCCGGGATGTCGTACCGGTGTTCCAGATACGCCCGAACGATCAAACTCAGGGCCGAGTAGTATTCCAGCAGACGGCCTTTTTGCCACGGTTTTTCCTTTTCCAGCACCTGTAGTTTTTCCAAAGCCAACTCCCGCGCCGAGGGCGGCGGCGGCGCCAAAGCAATGGCTACCGGCGCCGGTTTCGCCCGTCGGCGCTTGCGGTAGAGATACCAGGCCGCCAGGAGAAGCACGAACGAGGAGCCGGCGAACACCGCCCAGTGGTCGTACCAGGCTGCCGGCTCGCGCCGAATGTCGCGGATGTCGTCCATATCGCTCAGGTCCGAGGAGGCCCGCGGGGCGGAAATACGGAGTTGCAACGGGTTTGTCCGCACGGTGTCGCCGAGGTGCAGGTTTACGGTCAGGGGCGGCAGGTCGAGTGTGGCACTGTCGAGGGCGATCAGGGTAAATTGTTGTACCCATTGGGCGCCGGAGCGGCTCCATTCGGAGCGCGCGAGGATGTTGTCTGCCGGAAAAAAGTTTTGCCATGCGGCAAAATTGACGCGCAGGGGCGCCACCCGTACGCCCGAAACCAGCACGCGCAACGCAAATGTGTCGCCCGCTTCCACCCGCTCGCGGTCGGGCACGGCGCTTGCTCTGGTCTGCGCAACCAATCCGGCGGGCAGCGCCAACAGCCCGAACAACAAACACATCGGTATCTTAGCCATGTGCCACGGATTTGGATCGTTTGGCAAAAAAATGCAGCAAGGCGCGCACATACGGCTGGTCGGTACACAAACTCAAAAATCTGCCCCGGCACGCCGAAACATAGCCTGCGTAGCGGCCCGGTGCACCTCAAAAGTGTGCTGGTACTGCCGCCGCAACTGGCTGCTCGTGGTGTCTACCCATACCTGTTCGCCCGATTCGGCATCGGCTACGCGCAACACGCCCACGTCGGGCAGGTCGCGCTCCAGCACATCCCAGCAGTGGATGCCGATACAATCGTGCCGGTTGGCCAAAACACGCAGCGCGTCCTCGTAGCGGTCGGCCAAAAAATCGGACAAGACAAAACACACGCTGCGTTTTTTCAGCACATTGTGGATAAACCGCAGCGCCCCCGCCAGGTCGGTCCCGCGCCCGGAGGGTTTGGCCGTCAATATCTCCCGGATAATGCGCAGGATATGCTGCTTGCCCTTTTTGGGCGGAATGAACAACTCAATCCGGTCGGAAAAAAGCATGACGCCTACCTTGTCGTTGTTGGCAATGGCTGAAAAAGCCAGCACGGCGCAGAGCTCTGTCAGGTACTCTTCCTTGAACTGGGTGTGGCTGCCAAATACCGCCGAACCGCTCACATCCACCAGCAAAACCACGGTATTCTCCCGTTCTTCTTCAAAAACCTTGATGTACGGCTCGCCGGCCCGGGCCGTCACGTTCCAGTCGATGTTGCGCACGTCGTCGCCCCACTGGTACAGCCGCACCTCGCTGAACGACATGCCCAGGCCTTTAAATGCACTGTGGTAGCCGCCCGTGAACAGGTGGCTGCTTAGCCCCGTGTCTTGATTTCAATCTTGCGTACTTTTTCAGCAGGTCGGATGATGTCATCTTTTTTTGGTTGGAAGGTTTCTGGTTGGAGGGTTTCTGGTTGGAAGTTGGGGGTTTCTGGTTGGAAGGTTTCTGGTTGGAGGGTTTCTGGTTGGAAGGTTTCTGGTTTTTTGGGGTGGGGTGGGGCGTTTAGAGGATATTTACTTCGGGTTCCAGCTGTATGCCGAAGGTATTTTCTACCGATTCGATGATAGCGTACGCCAGTGTTTTGACCTCCTGGCCGGTGGCGCCGCCGTAGTTGACCAGCACGAGGGCTTGTTTTTCGTAGCAGCCGGTATTGCCGGTCCGTTTGCCTTTCCAGCCGCATTGCTCAATGAGCCAGCCGGCGGGAATTTTTACTGTGCCGTTCGGCAAACCGTAGTGGGGCAGGGCGGGGTATTGCTGTTGTATTTTTTCTAAAATACTGCGCGGCACTTCCGGGTTTTTGAAAAAACTACCGCAATTGCCGATTCGGGCGGGGTCGGGGAGTTTGGCCGTACGGATGCGGACAACCGCCGCGCTCACGTCGGCAATGGAGGGGTTGGAAATCTGCATGTCGGCCAGCGTTTTGCCGATGTCGCCGTACGACGTGTTGATTCGGTGGTTGCCGGTGCTGAGCGAGAGGGTGACCGAGGTGATGCAGTAGCGCCCTTTTTCGGCTTTTTTGAACACGCTGTCGCGGTAGCCGAATCGGCAGGCCGGGCGGCTGAAATGTCGGCTTTTGCCGGTAGCCAACTCGATAGCCTCCAGGCCGACAAACACGTCTTTCAGCTCCACGCCATAAGCGCCGATGTTTTGCACGGGCGCAGCACCCACCGAGCCGGGTATGAGGCTGAGGTTTTCCACGCCGCCAAGGTGGTGTGCGACGGCCCACTGCACGAACGTGTGCCAGTTTTCTCCACCGCCAATGCGTACCCATACCCGGTTTTTGAACCGCCGCACCACCTCGATGCCGCGGATGTTGTTGCGCAGCACGGTGCCGGGCCAGTCGCGGGTGAACAGCACGTTGCTGCCGCCGCCGAGCACGAGCACGGGGTGCGGGGCCTGGCGCAGGGCCTCGCGCAGGGCGTCTGCGGATTGCACCTCGGCGTAACGGGCCGCGCGGGCTTCGATGCCGAAGGTGTTGTAGGGGAGGAGCGAGGTATTTTGCGCAAGCGTCATATCGGTCATTTGAGCAAACACCCGATTTGCCGTGCCAGCAGGTCCACGTTTTGTACATCGTAGTCCTCGTAGCCGGTCGCCCAGGCGATGCGCACCTTGTCGAGCAGGGTTTTTTGTATTTTTTTGAGCATACCGGGGTCTATGGGGTACTGCCCGGCGAAGGTGTAGGACACCTTGTCGTCGCCGGCGCGGCCCTCATCGGCCCGCAGGTTGTAGAGGGTGAGCGTCTCGCCGTCGAGGAATTTCAGGATAGCCACGCCGTTTTTGGGCAGGTTTCCGAAGGCGCGTTTGGCATTGGCATCGTTGATCTGGAACTGGAGTTGCAGCAGTTGGGCGCCACCGGTGGTGCTCACGGAGGCGTTGCACACGATATGCTCGCGGTCTTGCAGGTAGGCTTTCAGCGAAGGGCTGGTGAACCGGAACAGTTCCTCTTTTTGTACCTCGCGGCGGCGCTCGCCGGAGAATTCGTCGCGGGTGTCCACGGTCAGGGTGCAGTTCCGGGCAGGCGGATTCAGCAGGACATCGGCCGCCGGATCGTATTGCTTGAAGGGCGGCCGGGCAGCCGGTTTTTTATCTTTTTTCGGCGAGGCCACCGTTTCCTCTTCGGTCGGCACGGGGGCTTCCGGGAGCGGGTCGGTATCCGACGGAGCAGAAACAGCCACCGCGCCGAGTATGTCGGCGATTGGTTTTTCGTCTTCCGCGACCTCCGGTTTCGGGATCAGCGCCGCTACCTGTTTGTGCGCCTTCGGCAAATTTTTTCGCAGGACATCGCCCTCGAGGTCGGCTGTTTTTTGAACCGATACCAGCACTTTGTCGGCTTTGTTGACTTCCCGGAGCGCAGCCTTTTCGGCCTTTTCAGCAATATCTAATGCTTTTTTCAAAATTTCGCGCTCTTCCGGCGTTGCCAGTGTGTCGGCGATAGAGGCTGCCAACTGATCGGCAGCTACCTCCCGCTCCAGGGTCGCACGTTCGGCTTTTTGTACAAAACCGCGTGGATTTGGGCCGTTTGGTCGGCCAGCCGCCGGGCGAGAGCCACGAGTTGGTATTCCGGCAGGGTATCCGGCGCGGGCAGGGTGTCGAGTACCGGGAAGTCGGGGTGTTGGGCCAGAGCGGTAGTTTGCCACAGCAGGGCCAGGGCGGTCAGCCAGGGGGCGGCTCGGCGCAGTATGGTTTGGGGGGGAGGGGGGGAGAAAAATATATTCATGCCGGCAGAACGGCCAAACGGCCTGTTGGAGGTGAATGGGGGAGGCGAGCAGAAATCGAACCAATCGAATCAATCGAATCAATTTTCGTTCTTTGCGCCCACAAAAGTACTTTCACAATGTGCTCAACGATGCGAACAACGATCTTTAAAATTTCCGTACCTGCCTTATTGCTCCTTTTCGCGGCCGCTTGCGGCTCCGAATCCCGGCCCAAACCTGTTTTTGATTTTAAAACTATTCCTGTGACCTACCCGAACACGCGCCAGGACACAACGGTGCAAGACACCTATTTCGGCGCCACGATCCACGACCCGTACCGCTGGCTGGAAGACGACCAGAGCGCCGAAACCAAACAATGGGTAAAAGACCAGAACGCCGTGACATTCGGCTACTTAGATCAAATTCCCTACCGCGCCCGCTTGAAAGCGCGGCTGGAACAAATCTGGAATTTTGAAAAATTCGGCACGCCGTTCAAAAAGGCCGGCACCTACTATTTTTTCAAAAATGACGGCTTACAAAACCAGAGCGTGCTGTACAGCCAGGGAACGCTTGACGGTGAAGCCCGTGTGGCCCTCGACCCCAACACGTTCAGCGCCGACGGGACTACCTCGCTGCAGGAGTACAGTTTTTCCAGAGACGGGCGCTACTTGGCCTACGCTATTTCCGAGGGCGGCTCCGACTGGCGCACTATTTTGGTAAAAAATATGGAGACGGGCGAGATGCTGCCCGACCAGCTCAAGTGGGCCAAATTTACCGACATCGGTTGGGCGGGCGCCGGGTTTTACTACACCCGCTACCCCGAACCCAATGCCGGAGACGCGCTCAAAGGGGCCAACCAGAACAGCGCCATCTATTTCCACCGACTTGGCGACTCGCAAAGCGCCGACCAATTAGTGCACAACGACCGCAAGCAACCCAACCACTATTTCAGCGCCGGTACCACCGACGATGAGCGCTTCCTGTTTGTATCGGCCGCGGAAAGCACCAGTGGCAATACGCTGACGTTCAAAGACCTGAGCAAGCCAAAATCGGCGCTGGTACCGATCTATACCAAATTTGACCACGATTTTAGCGTAGTGGACAACCTCGGCGACAAACTTCTGATACTGACCAACCACGGGGCGCCGAACCAGCGCCTGATCCTCGTGAGCACCGCCCGCCCGGCCGAGGCCAACTGGGAAACGCTGATCCCCGAGGACAGCAGCGATGTGCTCCAGAGCGCCGTCGTGTGTGGCGGCAAGATCGTGTGCTCGTACCTGCACAATGCCTCCAGCGCCATGCGCGTATTTGGCCTCGACGGCAAACAAATCAAGGAGGTAGCCCTGCCGGAAATCGGCACCCTGGGTGCTGTGGAGGGCAAATCCGGTGACTCGCTCGCGTTTTTTTCCTTCTCCTCGTTCCTGCGCCCAGCCACGATTTATTCCATGGACATGAACACCCTGGAGCCGAAAATTTTCAAGGCACCCAAGCTGGATTTCAACCCCGATGCTTTCACGACGGAGCAGGTATGGTTCACCAGCAAGGACGGCACCCGTGTGCCCATGTTCATTACCCGGAAAAAGAACATCGCGCTGGACGGCCAAAACCCCACGCTGCTGTACGGCTATGGCGGGTTCAATATCCCCCTCACGCCCGGTTTTTCCGCTTCGCGGGCCGCTTTGCTGGAAAACAACGGTATCTACGCCGTGGCGAACATCCGCGGTGGCGGGGAATTTGGGGAGAAATGGCACAAAGCGGGCACCAAATGCCAAAAGCAAAACGTATTCGACGACTTCATTGCTGCAGCGGAGTATCTCGTAGAAAAACAGTACACCTCGCCGCCACGTCTGGCCATTGAGGGCGGCTCCAACGGCGGTCTGCTGGTGGGCGCGTGTATGACCCAGCGGCCCGATCTGTTCGGCGTGTGTTTCCCCCGCGTGGGCGTGCTGGATATGTTGCGCTACCACCAGTTCACCATCGGCTATGCCTGGGCGGTGGACTATGGCCGCAGCGACAATGCCGAGGAGTTTCCCTGTCTCATCAAGTACTCGCCGCTGCACAACGTGAAGAACAGGCGTATCCATCCACCATGATCACCACCGCCGACCACGACGACCGCGTGGTGCCGGCGCATTCGTTCAAATTTGCCGCCGAACTGCAAAAACACCAGCAAGGCGAAAAACCCGTGCTGATCCGCATCGAAACCAGCGCCGGCCACGGGGCCGGCAAGCCCACCGGCAAACTGCTGGAGGAAGCCGCCGACATGCTGGCGTTCCTGCTGTACCAGATGAAGGTACCGATTGTATACTAAGTTTTGAGTTTGGAGTTTTGAGTTTGGAGTTTTGAGTTGCGCAACTCAAAACTCAAAACTCAAAACTCCAAACTGGCTAAAGCCATTTGTTTCGGCGGAAATAGGCCAACATGGCCAGTATGGCAACGGCCATAGCGCCGAGCACGAGGAAGTAGCCGTTTTTCCAGTGCAGTTCGGGCATGTTATCGAAGTTCATGCCATACACCCCGGCGATGAACGAGAGGGGGATGAAGATGGTGCTGATGATGGTGAGCAGACGCATGACGTTGTTCAGGCGGTTGCTCACTTCGGCCTGGTAGAGTGCCTCCACGCCCGCGAGCAGTTCGCGGTAGTTGTCAATACTGTCGAGGATTTGCGTGACGTGATCCGTCAGGTCCCGCAGGTAGAGGCGGTTGGCATCGTTGATGAGCGGGGATTCACTGCGGTAGAGGCGCATAGCGGCATCGCGCAGGGGCACGAGGTGGCGCCGAAACTGGTTGATGGTGCGCTTGAGGTCGAAAATGCGGGCTTTCTGGTCGGGGTGTGTGCCGTTGCTGTGCAGTTCCGATTCCAGGTCGTTCAGGGCGGTTTCGATATCGTCGAGCACGAGGTAGTAGTTGTCCACCACCATGTCGAGCAGGGTATAGCCGAGGTAGTCTGCATCTTTTTTGCGGAGGCGGCCCAGGCCTTCTTCGGCGCGTTTTCGGACGGGCTGGAAGGTATCGTCGGGGTTTTCCTGAAAAGAAATAACGAAGCGCTCGCCGATGAACACCGCTATTTGCTCGCTGACCAATTCCCGGTTTTCGATATCAACGTGCAGGTTGTGCAGGATGAAAAACAGGATTTGATCGTATTCTTCCAGTTTGGAGCGTTGCTGGGTGTTCAGCACATCCTCCAGCGCCAGGTGGTGCAACTGCAAATCGGTACCGATGCGCTCAATGGCGGCGGTGTCCGTCAGGCCCCGGACATCGGCCCAAAAAACGCCGGTTGGCCGGTGGCTCCATTCCAGCGCGTAACCCTCTTTTTCGTGGTACTGCATGTCATCGTACCAGACAGAGCGGACGGAAGACGTGACCTCGGAGCGGTGCCCGGTGTAGATCAAGGTGCCTGGTGACAGCCCTTTTTTGCGGATTTTTTTGTGTTTTCGCTTGCCCATAGCGGCAAAGATAGTAGCACAAATGTCAACCGCCCGCTGCTCGCTGTATACCTTTGCAGGTAAAAATCAGCACTTCATGGATTTACAGAACAGCCTGCCCCGCTTGAAACATACCGACTCGGGCAATTTTTTTCTTATCGCCGGCCCTTGCGCCATCGAAGGCGAACAGATGGCTTTCGACATTGCCGGACGCGTACACGAAATATGCGACCGGCTGGCCATACCGTATATATTTAAAGGCAGCTACCGCAAGGCCAATCGCAGCAAACGCGATTCGTTCACGGGTATCGGCGACGAGCGGGCGCTCGGTATCCTGAAGGCTGTGGGTGAAAAGATGGATGTCCCCGTGACCACGGATATTCACACCGACCCGGAGGCCGCTCTGGCTGCGGCATTTGTGGATGTGCTGCAAATTCCGGCCTTTTTGTGCCGGCAGAGTAGTTTGCTGACTGCCGCTGCCCAGACAGGGAAAGTGGTGAATATCAAAAAAGGGCAGTTCGTCAGCCCGGAAGCCATGCGTTTTGCCCGCGAGAAGGTACTGGAGGAGGGGAATTCCCGTGTCTGGCTCACCGAACGCGGCACCACCTTCGGGTACCAGGATTTGATTGTTGATTTCCGGGGCATACCGGTCATGCAGTCGTTTGGCGGGCCGGTGGTGCTGGACTGCACCCATTCCCTCCAGCAGCCCAACCAGAGCAGCGGGGTGACGGGTGGCCGGCCGGCACTGATCGAAACCATCGCACGCGCCGGAATAGCGGTGGGGGTGGACGGGCTGTTTATCGAGACGCATCCCAACCCCGCCGAGGCAAAATCGGACGGCGCTAACATGCTGCCCCTGGATCGGCTGGAGGCATTGCTGGAAAGACTTGTTCGGATTCGCCAGGCGATTCGTCCTATTGAGGCCCGATGACGGGCAGGCATTTCCGGTTCAATATGTCCAAAATATGAATTTATAGGGGGGCTTGTTGGAAATTGTAAGGCTTACACTATTTTTACCGCCGCAAAAAGCCGCTTCCTCAAGAAAACAGTCCTGTTTTTGCCTCCGGCATTTTTTTTTCATCTGCCACACGCCACGTTTTTGTCTTGCCGCATCTTTCTGACAAGCGGATCAAAACAACGTGAAAAGTGTACAGTACGGAGCATACAGCCTGTTTTTTGCAAGGAGTCTTTTTCTGAACGTTACATTTTTTCATTCAAAACTAAAACGCAGCATGACAGCAGCAAAAAACACTCCTGCTAAGCAACAAGGTTCAAACCCCGGCTCGATCTTTCCGTACATCGCCATTCCGGCCTGTTTCGTCCTGTCAACCTTGGTTTATTTGTACGTTTTTGGCGATCCGGCCCACTTTGTGGACGGCGACCCCACCAAAGACCCGCTTCCCGGTGACTACTTCGGTACGATCTACAAAGGTGGCTGGGTGGTACCCGTGCTGTTGGGCATGTTCTTCGTGACGATCGTGTTCGTGTTGGAACGCGCCATTACACTGAACACAGCCGGCGGTTCAGGTAAAGTTGACGAATTTGTCAAGAGCGTGAAATCTGCTCTGGACAGAGGTGATTTGTCCGCTGCTGCTGCCGCATGCGACAAGCAGAAGGGGTCGGTAGCCAATGTAGTGCGCGCCGGTTTGGCCAAATACGGTGAAATGGCGAAGGCTACAGGTATGGAAAAAGACGAGAAAATCATGGCTATTCAAAAAGAAGTAGAAGAAGCCACAACACTCGAACTGCCGATGCTGGAGAAAAACCTCAACGTTTTGGCCACATTGGCTTCTACGGCAACGCTTATCGGTCTGTTCGGTACGGTATTGGGGATGATTCGCGCCTTCGCGGCCCTGTCAACAGCCGGTGCGCCGGACTCCAGCGCACTCGCTATGGGTATCTCGGAGGCTCTTATCAACACCGCACTCGGTATCGGTACGTCGGCTATCGCCATCATCTTCTACAACTTCTTTACGTCCAAGATTGATGGTATGACCTATCGTATTGATGAGGCAGGCTATAGCCTCACGCAAACGTTTGCGTCGCAAAACCACTAATTTGAGGTTGGAGCAAATCGGGGTTTTTACCCCAATATCTAACACACAACACTCAAAATTACTTGCATTATGCCAAAACATAAGCCGCAACGACACTCGCCTTCCGTGGACATGACTGCCATGTGCGACGTATCGTTCCTGTTGCTCACTTTCTTCATGCTCACTGCCAAGGCAAAACCGCAGGAGCCGGTTGTGGTGGACACCCCTTCTTCGATCTCCGAAACGAAACTGCCGGATGCCGGTACGCTCACGATTCTGGTGGATAAAGACGGCAAGGTGTTCCTCGATATGGCCGGACAGCACACGCGGATGTCCTTGATCAACGACATGAACGAGCAGTATCAAATGGGTCTGACGGAAGAAGAGAAATTCAAGTTCTCGATCTACGGAGTTTTTGGTGTCCCGCGTGCCGCACTACGACAATGGCTGGCGTTGCCTTCCTCGGAACGACAAAGTTCGAACGTGCCTGGAATACCCGCCGACTCGACCAACAACGAACTCGGCCCATGGGTGCACAATGCCCGCGTGGCACAGTTTCGAATGAAACAGGAAGGGGTCGTCAAGGACGAGTATGTCATTGTACTCAAGGCGGACAAGGATACGCCCTATCCGGCCATTCAGCGCGTCGTCAATACCTTAGTTGATGTCAATGTGAAGAAATTCAACTTGATTACCAACATGGAGGCAGACCCGAATAAAGCGGGGGCACTTTGACCCGGTACACGTTCTTAACAAAACTATTTCATCACCCATAACAGCATACCAACATGGCTGAAATTCAAACCGCGGATAGTGGTGCCAGAAAAAAAGGCGGTGGCAAGGCGCGTTCCAAGAAAATGTCAACCCGCGTTGACCTCACCCCCATGGTGGACTTGGCGTTTCTGCTCATCACGTTCTTCATGCTGACGACTACGCTGGCCAAACCACAGATTATGCCCGTGGTTATGCCGGAAAAAGATGTGGACGAGAAGGATTTGGAGCCGACAAAAGAATCGCAAGTGCTCACGCTGCTTCTTGGCGCCGACGACAAGGTATATTACTACGAAGGTATTTCCGATGCCAAACTGGACTCCACCGATTATTCGGCAGAAGGGCTACGCAAGGTGATTCTGGATAAAAAAGATCGCGTCAAGGAACAACATGGTGAAATGGAGCGCGAAGACCTGAAGAATCCTGGTGCTACCAAGATGATCTCCAAACTTAACGTGATCATCAAACCAACCGAGGAGTCCCGCTACAAAAACCTGGTGGATGCCTTTGACGAGATGAAAATCACGAACGTGGCTTTGTACGTCTTGCTGGATATTTCAGAGCAAGAAGAGGAGTTTATCCGAAATCCGGCAGGAGGCTTGAAGTTTTCTGTGGAGGAGCAAGTTGAGGCAACAACCAAGAAGTAGTCGCAAACTGCATGGCCCGGGGCCATGCTGAACTAACGTTACAAACTATTAAAAACTAAAACTATGGCTGAAGCAAAAGGCACATCCGCATACAAGGACATGCTCGATATCATCTTCGCCGACCGGAACCGGGATTATGGCGCCTACCAGCTTCGGAGGTCCTACCCGCAATACGTCGGACGGGCGCTTGGGTATGGCTTGGCGCTCATCATCCTGTTCTTTGCGTTCCCGTTTATCATGTCGAAGGTATCGGGTGTGCTCAAAATGGATGATGCGCCGATAGATGTGGTGGCCGAACTGGGGCCACCGCCGGATATTGACCCGAACAACCCGCCGCCGCCGCCGCCGCCGCCGCCGCCTACACCGCCGCCGCCTACGCGTTCGACCATTCAGTTCGTACCGCCTATCGTGAAAAAAGACGAAGAAGTGGCCGACAAGGAGCCACCCACTGTGGAGGACCTGATTGATACGAAGGCAGATATCGGCAAGGACACGAAAGAGGGCAACGACGAAGCGCCGCCGGCGATTGAAACCAATCCCTCGGACCTTATTGTCGAAGCACCGAAGCAGGTGGAGGAAAAAACGTACGAAATGTTCGATATCCAAAAACCGCCGAGTTTTCCCGGTGGCGAAACGGAACTGCTGCGATATCTGGCAGAGAACATCAAGTACCCGCCACTGGCCCGGGAAAACAACATCCAAGGCTCCGTGGTACTTTCCTTCGTTATTGGAAAAAAGGGGGAAGTGACTGATGTGAGCATCATCAAGGACATCGGTGGTGGCTGTGGCAAGGAAGCAGTGCGCGTGGTGCAGGCAATGCCCAAATGGAGCCCCGGCGAAGCTGCCGGCAATCCGGTTAAGGTGCGCTTTACGCTGCCGGTGCGCTTCAAACTGGAAT
The DNA here is from genome assembly GCA_016719605.1 of Lewinellaceae bacterium. GTDB lineage: Bacteria > Bacteroidota > Bacteroidia > Chitinophagales > Saprospiraceae > M3007. The sequence continues at coordinate 328,756 of JADJYW010000001.1, forward strand.
GATTTTTTTTGCAATGCGTGTTTTTCAATAACTGCACGCACTTTCGCAACGCTCAAAATATAACTTCACGAAGGAAGGGACTTCAATCCCGATGTCGTGACGTTATTTTTTGAGCGTTTTTTTTTGCCCCGATCCATTTCCACCAAAATCGTTTCACCAACCTCCGTTTGCTCCAACATGACAATGCGCCGCACTGCTCCGCGAATAGGAACGACCTTGCTCGGCCTGGTGTGGATTGCCTTGCCATACCTGATGGCGCAGCCCCAGCGCCGGGCCAATATCTGGCACTTCGGCAATCGGGAGGGGCTGGATTTTTCCTGTGGAAGACCAGTCAATGTGGGCAGTACCGAAATCATTTCGGTGGAAGGCGCAACCGGTATTTGTGATGAAAACGGAAAACTGCTTTTTTATACGAATTGCGGCGGCGGGCGAAGAGGGACGGAGCAAATCAGTGGCGGCATTTGGAATAGCAGTAAAATGTTGATGTACGATATGGGTTTTGCCGAAGGCGGCGGAATCAGCGCAACCCAGGGCGGGGTAATCGTTCCGGATCCGGCATCGAATAGCCGGTACTACCTGTTTACGGTAGATGAACTGGAGAGCATCGGCTCGCCTACCAGACCACACCGGGGATTGTCGTATTTTTTGGTTGATATGCAAAACTTCGGCGGGCAGGGGAGTGTCGTGAAAAGTAATGTGCCGGTTTTTTTGCCGGCAGCCGAGTGCGTGACCGCTGCCCGGCACAGCAACGGAACCGATTATTGGATACTCACCGTAGATTTTGAAAGCCGCGATCTGGTGACGGTACGCGTGTCGGCCTCCGGCGTACAACCTCCCGTTCGCTACCAGCGCAAGGTGCCTGTTGGCCCTTTTGTGCTGAAAATGACACCCGACGGCCAATTCCTGTTCGATGGCACAGACCTCTACCGGTTCGATGCTTCCGACGGCAGTATCGAATGGGTCTGTTTCATTGACAATGCCGACAGCTATACGTTCAGTTTTTCGCCGGCAAGCCGCTACCTCTATGCCGTCAGAAAAGTAGTACCCCGCGAACTCATTCGGTACGACCTGCAGGATGTTGCGATAGGGGATGATTTTGAACTGGTACACGCGCTCGGAGATCATCAGGCCAGGTATATGCAGATTGGGCCGGACGGTAATATCTATTTCAATTCAGCCAATTTCACCCTGGGCTTCGACCGGGTGTTTGTTTCGGCGATCCAATGCCCGGACAACGATACGCCCCGGGTCGTTTTTAACCTGAACAGCTTTACGGTCACGACCAATGCCGGGCCGTTTCCCGGATTGATCAATCTCGCCGATTTTTGGTTTGATGACCTGCAGCACGAAATAGACCGTGATACCCTGGAAAAAATGATTTGTCCGGACAAGCCGCTGGTGCTCCAGCCGGCGTGTAAAGGTGCAACCTACCTGTGGTCAAATGGCGCCACAAGCGAGCGCATTTCCGTCGAGGAGCCTGGCCTGTACCGGGTGAGCATCACGAGCGGTTGTTTCACGGTAGTGGAAAGTTTCAAAACCGTACCGGGTGTATTGCCGGCCGTTAAAATTGAACACGACCCTTTTGATAATTTTTGTGCGGCTACGCCCCTCACGCTTCGGGCTATTGCAACCCATGCCGACACCTTGGTTTGGTCTACAGGCTCCACGGAAGAAAGCATTTTGGTGGATTTTGGCGACCGCTATGCCGTCACCGTGGCCAATACTTGCGGCGTGGCCGAGGTGGGCGTGGAGTTTCCTCCCGGTCTCTGTTGCAGCATCTTTGTTCCCAATATTTTTTCGCCCGGCGCTTACGGGATCAACGAGCAATTTCGGATAGCGCCGTACCAATGCACTTTCACCGATTTTCAGCTGCGTATTTTTTCCCGCTGGGGCGAACTGGCATTCGAGAGCACCGATCCCGCGGTGGCGTGGAGCGGTACGTCGGGCGGTAAAAAGTGGCCTGCGGGAGTTTATGTCTGGGCGATTTCCTATCGCGTGGGAAATGATCCGCAGAGCCGGGTATTCCGCATGCAGGGCAATTTGACGTTGATTCGATAATTGAGTTGTGTACACGCCAGTGTGTTCATTCGAAGCATCTTTTCTGTAGATGATCACACTAAAAATTGTACGCCATGACACACCAACCACAACCATCCGGCCGCGACCTGCTGGACATCGTCTTCGAAAACCGCAACCAGGCTTATGGCGCTTATGCCCTGCGCCGATCGTATCCGGCAAACCTTGCCCGCGCACTGGGGACGGGTATTTTGCTCCTTACGGCATTTATCTCCGCTGTGCATTTGGCAACCTTGCTTGGGAAACGTGTAGCCCGCTCCCAGGCGTCCGATGATCCTGTCATTTTTACGGCATCAGATTTTTCCCGGGTACAACAACCGCTGCCGGAACTCCCGAAAGCAGCATCTGCAGTACCCTCCAAAGCCGTGCAGCGCTTTGTGCCCCTTGTAGTTGTAGCCGATGAACAGGCGCCTGAATTGGAAGGTAATGCCACTATTGCCGACCTAACCCAGTCGAACAGCACGGTTGGGGCCACCAACCAAACCGGCGTTTCCGACGGCCCTCCCGATCTTGTCGATGGCCTTGTTGGCACCTTCGGGAGCGACAAGGCGGGCGCCTCCTCCGAGAGCACCGTGTACGAAGCAGTGGATGTTCAAAAAATGCCCTCCTTCCCGGGGGGGGAGCAGGAATTGTTGCGCTATCTGGCCCGGCATATTCAGTATCCGACGGCGGCCCGCGTGGCCGGCATAGCGAGCCAGGCAGTGGTTTCTTTTGTGGTGAATGCCGATGGTTCCATCAGCGAAATTGCCGTACTGAAAGACCCGGGCGGCGGCTGTGGAAAAGAAGTGGTGCGGGTAGTATCGGCCATGCCACACTGGATGCCGGGTGAAGCAAATGGCCATCCGGTACGCGTGCGCTTCTTTTTGCCGGTGCGGTTCGAGTTGCGCTGAATACGAAAACGGAAACAGACTGAAAAGGCAAAGTGCAACAGACAGGAAAACCAACTTGTGTAGAATGAAAAGCCGCAGGCGAGTCGAAACGCGCCTGCGGCTTTTTCTGTGATGCCGGCACGGCATCGGCCACTATCCTGCTATTTCCCTTGCCTTTTATGGGTGGGGGAGCGGGCGTTTCGCCCATCAAAAACTTGAGAATTTCCTTGCCGGTTTCATTTTCGGGGTCAATGGCGAGCAATTTGTCCAGATTCACCCGGGAATTGGCGTCATCTTTTTTCAGGAAATAATAGGATGCCAAATACTCGTACGACGTGATCAGGTCTTTTTTGTTTTTGACCGGATCACCTTCGCCGATGGCCACAAACCGGTCGAAAAATTCTTTGGCCTTGCCAAATGCTGCCAAAAGCGTGGTGTCCTCGGGGTTGCCGGCGATGTCCGGCTCCAGTTTGGACATAGACTTGGCGCGCCATGCCCAGCCAAGGCCGGCATCCGGTACGAGTTCGGTGATTTTGGCAAAGGCCCGTTCGGCCTTTTCAAAGTGCAAGGAATCGCCCTGGCAATAGTAGTGGCAAAGTCCTAAAACGTAGTTGGCATTCACCAGGGCCTGTGTTTCTGTCAGCGAGTCAATGTAGGTTTGGTAGGATACCGCTGCGCTGCAGAAGTTTTTGGAATTGTAGTACAGTTTGGCTATGTCTTCGTGCAGTGCCCATTTGGACGAGTCCAGTTCAATCACTTTGCGGAAGTTGCGGATAGCCACGGAGGTGTCGCGGCCTGTTTTGATCTGCAATTTGGCTAAGTAGTCATAGTCGGAAGGCAGCACCTTGTCGGGGGCGACCTGCTTGAAAAAGTCTTCGAGGATGCGAAGTCCTTCGGGATATTTTCCGCTGTCGTAGTCGCAGTAGGCCTGCAGTCGGCGCAGGTAGTTTTTGCTGGGGTCTTTTTTCAGAATTTTTTCCACCAGGGCGCTACAGCCGGCGCAGTCTTTGGTGATGTAGAGCAGGTTGGCCAGCAGCATTTCATCCTCAATGGTCACTTCTGCGCCCTTGTTCACCAGGTTTTTGGCGGTTTCCGTGGCCATTTCCCATTTGCTTTCGAAGTACAGGAACTCGGCCTTGTAGCGCATGGCCTCTGAGTAGTCGGGCTTGATTGCGATGGCTTTGTCCACATAGTTGAGAAACTTTTCCGTGATTTTGGCTGCCCGATACACCTTGGCCAGCATGAGTTGGGGCAGCGGGTTGGTTGGCTCTATGTTGGCGGCATACTCGTAGTGCAGCGCGGCAAGCCCTCCGTTAGGGATTTCTTTGTAGCAATACGCCAGCACCATAAGCGTGGCGAAGTCCTTGGCCGAAATATCCATGGCTTCCTTGAGTTCCAGTTCGGCGCGGGTGAAGTTGGGTTTTACTCCCGGGACATTGTACAGGAAAGATTCACCGATCAGTCGTTTGGCGGTAATATCCTTTTTGGCGTACTTCTTTGCCTTTTTAAAAATTTCGTCTGCTTCCGCCGTTTTGCCCTGAAGCAGCAGGATACGCCCGCTGGCAATCATGGCTAAAGGACCTTCTGCTTTGGCATTGAAGGCGGCATCAAAGGTGGTTTTGGCTTTTCTTTATCGCCTTTGACCAAATGGGCGCTGCCGAGCGTGAGCCATGCCACCTGATCGGTAGGGTCCTGCTTGGTCAGGGCCGTGTACACGGTTATGGCTTGATCCCATTTTTCCAATTGCATGGCAGCCAATCCTGCGCTGTGGTTTTGGGCGAAGCCCGAATAGGCTCCCACAAGGGCAATTAGAAGAAGCGAGCATGTTTTTCTCAGGAAATGTGTCATTGTTTGGAAAAGTTTTTTGTTAAGAACTTAGACAGATGTTTGCTTTGAGCCGCAAAGTTTTGATTTTTTTGACGTTTTTACACTACACAAGCAACATCCCGTTTCATAAAATGCCTACCCGGCCAACTAAGTTTAATATAGGCTTAACGAAAGGAATAACCAATGCGCGTCATGCTGTTGGATAAACAAGTGAAAATGTAAGGCGCCTTGTTCAAAAATCAGCGTTGGATTTGAATGAGGCGCGTGGGCGCAGTGGCCGGCAGCAGCCCGGATTTGTGCATGATGCGCTGCCCCGGATCGGAGGCCAGAAAAGCGGCAAGCCCCAGCCCCAGTCCGGTGCGTGCCTGCGCATTGATGAGGTGAACGGTGCGCCGGAAAGGATACTTTCCGGTAGCCAGGTACGCCTGATAGGGGCCGTAGCCTACGCTACCCGCCTTTTTGGCAATGTCAACAAGTTTGATTTCCTGACGAAATGCCTGCACACCCTTGTCGTCGGTGTCGGAAATCCAGTTGGCGCCGATGACCCCGATAGCGTTTTTGTTTTTGGCTACATATTCAATCACCTCCTGGTTGGTCTGGAGTGCTGAAGCTGTAGCGGGCAGCGGAGCGCCGCCGCCGATACTGTCTTTCACATAGCGCACGGTGCCGGAAAGCGGGTTGTCGAAAACCAGTAAGACATCGCCAAGTGTCGAATTCGGATTGAAATCCCGCCACTGGGTTGTTTTTCCGGTCAGGATGTCGCGTATCTGGTCTATGGTGAACACGGTGTCCCTGTTTTCCGGATTTACGATGAAGGCCACGCCATCGTAAGCGATAGGGGTCATGGGCGGCCTGAAACCGCGCGGCGTGAAATAGGTTTGGATTTCCGCTTCCGTCAGTGCCCGGGCAATGATGATCACCTGAACAGAATCGCGGACAATGGCGGCGATGGCATCGCCCTCCGAGGTGTACTCGGCCTCAATGCTGGCCCGGGGGTAAATGGAATCGAATACATCCAGCGCACTGGCGATGACGGGTTTGTAACTATCGTCTACCAGTATCCGAATCTGGCCGGAGGTGGGGGTATCCAGTACCTTGCCCTCTTTGCTCCGTTGTTGGCAGGCGAAAAGCCCCAACACGAGCAGGATGCACGACAAAATGAAGTTGCGACACATAGATTTGATTGGTTCGATTCAAAAATAGTCGGAATAAACGCGCCAGCCCCGGTACAAACCGTACACCAGCAGCATGCCGGCAAAGATATTGCGGAATTCGCCGGGGATGCCGGGGAAAAGCGATTTGTCCAGCAGGAGTACTGCCCCGAGGGCCAGATACACGATGGTCATGGTGAAACCCAAAACGAGCATGGGCGTGCGGGCAAAGCGGGTGCGCTGTTCGCGGTTGCGTTCGTGGATAGACATAAAATGAGTGATGCGTGATGAACGATGAATGCTCTGGTATTGGTGGCGCCCAATCGCGGGGGAATGGCTGGTTTGACAGATGCGAATTTTTAGTTGGAAGGTTTCTGGTTGGAAGGTTTCTGGTTGGAAGGTTTCTGGTTAGAAGGTTTCTGGTTAGAAGGTTTCTGGTTAGAAGGTTGGACGGAGTTCCGGGATAATGGCTGGTTTGACAGATGCGAATGTCGGGAGAAATGGCGGGTACACACAAAAAAACAGGCTGCTTCGGGTTTGCCCGAAACAGCCTGTTTTTTAATTATTCCATCAAGAACAACGGGTTACAACGTCCACCACATCGGGTTGCTGAAGATACCGTCGGTAACGCTCTGACGTCCCAGAGCCGCTTCGAGGTTGGCCTTGTTGTTGCCGGTTTCGCTGGTCGGGTAAGCAAAACGGGTCGGGACACCTTTGCCGGGGTAATTCGACAGGGGAACTTCCACGATCTCGGAAGGGAAGCCGGTGCGGCGGAATTCCGTGAATGCTTCGCAACCGTCGCCAAACAGCGCGAGCCATTTGTGTGTGATCAGTGCACGGAGTGGGGCGGCATCGTATGCGGCGCCGGAAACGCCGAGGAAGCCGGCATCAGCCGTTACGCCGTGTTGCGCACAGGAAGCAGCAATAGCGTCCAGATAATCCTGTTTGCTGTTGTTGGCTTCGGCCATGATGAACTTCACCTCGGCGTAGGTCATCAGTACCGAGGGCGCCAGCGGATCGTCGCGGAAAGCAGCGCCGATTTGCGAGACGGACGTGAACGGGCTTGGTTCCGTGGTACCATTGGGCTGGCCTTTGTAGATACCGGCATCATTTTTTTCGGCATAAACCGCCAGGCGCGGGTCGTTAATCGCAGACATGATATCTACCAGTGTTTTGGACACGGCGTGGTCATTTCGGCCGCCAATGTACTTGTCGCTGTAGATCGGGTTCGCGTTAACCGCGTTGTCTGCATACGCCATCTGTGCATTTTCGCTGTTGCTGGCGATCAGGTTGGCCGGGTTGCTCAGCAGCGTCTGCAGTTCGGTAGCGAATGTGGCGTTTTTATGTTTGCCGCGGTTGAGCAAACGAGCGCGCACGGAGTTGGCGAATTTTTTCCATTTGTCCGTGTCGCCACCGTAAATAAGGTCGCCTGAGCCGAGGTTGTCGCTTTGGCCAAACATATCGGCAGCCGTTTTCAGGTCGCGCACCAGGCCGGCATAGATATCTGCCTGGGCATCATAAACGGGTGTCACCGAAATGGCTACATCCAGCGCTTGTGAGTAGGGCACTTCGCCCCACATGTCCGTGATGATCGAGAAGTAGTACGCCTTCATCGTCAGGGCTGCAGCGAGCATATTGCTCGGATTGTCGGCCTTGTTGATGATGCTCTGCAAGTCGGCCAACGGACCGGCGTACAGGGCGTCGAAGTGCGCCGTGAAGGCATCCGGGCGGTACTCGTACCAGTCTTCGTCAATGTACTGAATCTTGGCGTAGTGCTGTGCCCAGAGGCCGGCATAGGTAGCATTCATGCTCATGCCATGCGTGCGCCGAACGCCTTGAGAAATAGAGGAGAGCAACACGTTAGTCAGCGGTACATTTTCCGGAGCGTTCGGGTTGGTGTTGATCTCGTCAAAGTCCTTATCGCAACCGCCGGAAAATACCACGGCGAGGAGCAACAACCAGATTTTGATATTTTTCATAACTGATGGATGTTTAAGTGAAGAAAATGTGAAGTGGGTTTAGAATTGGGCATTGAGCGTGAGGCCAAAGGTGCGGGCTGAAGGCAGTTGTCCAAATTCGATGCCCTGCATGGCATTACTGTTGTCGAAAGCCGTTTCCGGGTCAACGTGCGGTACGTTGGATTTCAGCAAAGCCAGGTTCCGGCCATACGCTGCGAGGCGCATACCACCAATGAACGAACCTTCAAACCATGCTTTCGGCAAATCGTAACCGATAGTCACCTCGCGCAGTTTGATGAACGAGGCATCGAACACACCGCGGTCGTGGCGACGGCCGTAGTAGAGGGAGTTCCAGGTCTCGGCATCCAGTTTTGTTGTGTTTGGCGAGAATGTGCCGTCGCCGTTGTCCACCACACCACCATAATTGTAGCCATTCTGGATTTCATCCAGCGTATTGCGGCCTTCGAGTGATTCCTCCAGCACACCTGCGTAGCGGCCAAAGATGTACGTCATGGAGAACAGGTCGGACCCCTGGCGCATATCCAGCAAGGCACTAACAGTCAAACCCTTCCAGGTGAATGTATTGCGCATGCCGCCAACCCAGTCGGGGGTGATGGTGCCCAATGCGAAGTTGTCAATGTTGTTGTTTTCGTCCACATCATAAACCGGGATACCGGATGCATTCACCACGATCTGGCCGTCCGGTGCACGTTTCACACGGCGACCAACGAGTGTACCGTACGGTTCGCCTTCGCGAGCCACGAGGCGTACACCCCAGTTCGTATTCAGTGTGATTTCAGTAACCTTCACGCCGTCCACTTCCAGGTCTTTTACCTCGGAGTTGTTCTTCGCCCAGTTGAAGTCAATATCCCAACGGAAGTTGGTGGTTTTCACCGGAGTCAGGCCCAGCTGAATCTCCAGACCGTTGTTGTTGATCGTGCCGGCATTGACGATGCGGTTGGTGTAGCCCGTAGTGGAAGACACGTTTAGCCCGATGATCTGGTTGATGTTGTCCGTGTTGTAGTACGTTACATCCAGACGCGCACGGTTGCTGAAAGCCTGCACTTCGATACCGGCTTCGATGGAGTTGGCGCGTTCCGGCTTCAACTGATTGTTCGGCAATGAACCAGGAATGGTAAAGGAAGGTGTTCCGCCCCACGGGTTGTTGGCTGCATACACCGGCAACAAGCGGTATGGTTCGGTGTCTTTGCCTGCTTGTGCATAGCCCCCGCGTACTTTCAGGAAGTTAATGCCGGGTATGCTGATCTTTTCAGACAGCACTACGCTCACGTTGGCGGCGGGATAGAAGTAGCTGCGGTTATCGGCCGGGAGGGTCGAAGACCAGTCGTTCCGCGCCGAAGCATCCAGATAGAGGAAGTTCCAGAAACCCAACGATACGCTTCCCAACACGGAGTTCACACGGAGTGTGTTAGTAAACTGATTGACGTTGATGGCGCCATCGGCGTTGGAAAAATTAAATATGCCGGGTACCACAAGTGCGTTGGCTGTTTGCTCCGAACCCTGAAAGCGCGTATCGCGGCGTACGGCGCCGGCCGTTGCGGTGATGGAAAAATTATCCGAGAAGTACTTGTCGGCAGTAAACAAGAGGTCGCTGTTTGTTTCCTGAAACAAATAGGCCTGTGTTTGCAGGTAGCCGTTCGGCTGGGTATTTGTTTCTCTTTCATAGCGAATCTCGCGGTTGTCCGAGTAGTCGTCGGTGCCTGTACGGCCCATTACTTTCAGCCAGGGCAACAGGTCATACGTCAGGGCGATGTAACCATTGGGCGGTCGCGGCGCTGCGGCTTGGTATTGTTGTACAGCGTGAAGAACGGATTGTTCTGGTAGTTGTGGTTCCAGTTGACAACCCGGCCGTCGGCATCGCGATTGTTGTAGTTGGCACGCAGGTACTCCCAGTCCACCTGACGACCGGCCCAAATCGTTTGCTGCAGGATGTTGTCGCCGTCGTAGCCGATACCCGGGCGGTTGTCCGAGCGGGTAGCCGTGTAGGTGATGTTTCCGTCGAGCGTAAGTTTTTCGCTCATCTTCATGCCAAAGCCAAGGTTGAACGTGTTGCGCTTGAGATCGGTGTTGGGCACCATCCCTTTTTGATCGAGGTTCGTGAACGAGAACCGGCCGTGCATGTTGTCGCCGGCAGCCGTGATGGCTACGCTGTTCGTCAGGCTAATCCCGGTGTCAAAAATGTTATTGATGTTATCGGGCCGAGCCACCCAGGGCATATCGTTTCCGGTGAATTGGTCATACGTTTCACCTTCACCTGCTTCGTCCACATCGCCGTCGCCGTCGTTGTCAATACCGTCTTGCTGACTGAGCGAGGCATCGAATGCCGGACCCCAGCTTTCGTCAACACCGTCGTACAGGCCGCCACCGGCGCCGTCCAGATAGTTGAACTGGAAACCTACGCCCTGACCGAACTTGTTCTGGTAGGTGGGCAAACGGAACGGTGAGGAGAAACCGATGTCGCCGGTGTACGATACACCGAGGCCTTTTTTGGCGCCGGCGCCGGTTTTGGTGGTGATCAGGATAACCCCGTTGGCGCCCCGTGAGCCGTATAGTGCCGAAGCATTCGGGCCTTTCAGGACGGTGATGGACGCGATGTCGTCCGGGTTGATGTCCTGAATAGCATTACCGAAGTCAACACCACCGAACATGGAATTGCCGGCGCCCTGCGAGCGGTTGTCCATCGGAATACCATTCACCACAAACAGCGGCTGGTTGTCGCCATTGATGGAGGTATTGCCCCGGATAACGATACGCGAGGAAGCGCCCACGTTGCCGGAAGAACTGACGACGTTCACGCCGGCGATCTTGCCCGACAGGGAGTTCACCACGTTGGCGTCGCGGGCCTGCACCAGCTGGTCGCCGTCCAATTGCTGCACAGCGTAGGCCAGCGATTTTTGCTCGCGCGACACGCCGAGGGCGGTCACAACGGTTTCGCCCAACTCCAGGCCGCTGGCCAGTACGACATCCACGACATCGGATGCGCCAAGCGTAATTTCTTCGGTTTTGTAACCGGTGTACCGAAAAGTCAGTACGGAGTAGCCCGGAGGCACATCCAAACGGTACTTGCCCTGAATGTCGGTACGGGCACCTGCATTAGTGCCTTTGACGGCCACTGTTGCGCCGATGAGGGCTTCCCCGTCGTCACCTTTCACCGTACCGGTCACGGCACGTTGCGCAAGGGCGAGACCCGAGAAGGCCAACACCAACCATACGGTTGTTAGTAATCGCTTCATACAAAAATTGGATTTAGTTAAAGAATAAAGTGGATTGATTACAAGGCTGAAATCGAAAAAAGGATTACGGTATTCAATGTTAGGTTTTTTTGGCAAAATGCTGAAAATGACAGCAGTATCCCTATGAACTATGCCCGGGATGCCGAGCAAAGGTATCTAAATTTTGAATGCAATAGCTACGGGCGAATTTTTTAAAATGGACAACTACGGGTTGCCGGCCAACAGCCGCCGGTACATCCGAATCGTATTGGCCAACCCGTAGTAGAGTGCATCGGCAAGGAGCGCATGCCCGATGCTGACCTCCAGCAAGCCGGGGCAATGTTCCTGAAAATACCGGAGGTTGTCCATATTCAAATCGTGGCCGGCATTCAGCCCGATGCCAAGGGCATTGGCGGCCAATGCCGCTTCGGTGTACGGCGCCATGGCACGCGCGGGGTCGCCGGAGAAATCGTGCGTATAAGGCCCGGTGTACAGCTCCACCCGATCGGCGCCTGTAGCCTTGGCTCCTTCCACCATTCGGGGGTCGGGGTCCACAAACAGGGATACCCGAATGCCTTTTTGGTGCAGCGTAGCCGTCACGTCGCGCAGAAAATCGGCGTGCCGAAGGGTGTCCCAGCCGTGATCGCTGGTGAGCTGATCGGTGGCGTCGGGCACGAGTGTGCACTGGTGAGGCGGGTTGGCCAAAACCAGGTCGAGAAATTCCGGCGTGGGGTTGCCCTCGATGTTGAATTCAGTGGTGACCACAGCGCGAAGCGCCGGTATGTCGTCAAAACGCACATGGCGCTGGTCGGGGCGGGGATGTACGGTGATGCCCTCGGCGCCGAATATTTCACAGTCCCGGGCGACCTGAACCAGATTAGGCAAATTGCCGCCCCGCGCATTGCGCAGCAAGGCTACTTTGTTGATGTTGACAGATAAACGAGTCATGTGATTGATTCGATTTTTAGATTGATTCGATTAGTTCGATTGGTGCATCCGGGTAACTTTCTAATTTTGGCGCTAAAATATACCTTGCGTTGTCAGGATTTGGGTTTTTTACCCGGTGAATACAACGCGCAGCGTAATTTTTACCAATCGAAAAATCGAATCAATCGAAAAATCGAATCAATCGAAAAATCGAATCAATCGAAAAATCGAATCAATCGAATGGCAGAAACAGCAGAGCACGCCGGGGATATTCCGGCGCCGAAGTTTTTTGAACCGCCGGAGCCGCAGGTACGGGTAGTTTTGACGGGTCAGTTGTTGGTCTGTTTGTTGCTGGCGATGCTGGGCGGCGGGCTGTTCCAGTTGTTGGCACTGCTGGCTGGGTGGGAGGCTTCGGGTACGTTGGCGCCCGATGCGTCCGTTGCCGAACGCTGGCAGATGCGGTTGTTTTTGGCCATTGGCCAACTGGCTACGTTTGTAGCCGCAGGGTGGGTTGTTGTGCGGTTTTTTTATCCGCCGACGAACCGGGCGGTCGCCTATTTGCGGGCCGGCGTACGCCCCGATGCGCGTCTGGTACTGCTGGGGGCGCTACTCATTCTGGCCGCTGTGCCGCTGGTTTTATTTGTTTACAACCTGAATCAGGCGCTGCCTCTGCCCGATGTTTTCCGGCAAATGGAGGAGCAAACCACGGAAACCCTCAAGGCCCTGCTGCGGATGGACAACGGCCTCGAATTGGCGGGCAACCTGGCACTCATCGCGCTGTTGCCGGCCATTGGCGAGGAAATTGTGTTCCGCGGCGTGGTGCAGCAGCAGCTCCAGCGCCGCATCCATTCCCCCTGGTTGGCCATTCTGCTGGCAGCGGCTGTTTTTAGTTTTATTCATTTTCAGTTCGAGGGATTTTTGCCGCGTTTGCTGCTCGGCGTACTTTTGGGCTGGCTTTACTGGCGCACCCAAAATTTCTGGGTACCCGTAGCGGCACACTTCGCCAACAACGCGGTTCAGGTCATCGGGCAGTTCCTCTATGGCCACGAACTGTCCACTATTGATCTCGAAGCAGACATCGAAGTGCCGTGGTACGCAGCAATTCTGTCCGCCATGCTCATCCTCGCCATCATGCGCTGGATAAACCAACTTATCACCCATCACGCATCACCCAGCACAAAAAAATGAGTCAACTACTTGGCATCGGTTCCCGTGTGAAACACCCCGCGTACGGCGACGGGGTTATTGTTCGCCTGCATGTAGCGGCGTACGAAGTTTGTTTTATTCAATATGGCCTGAAAATGGTCGGCAAGGATTACTCCGCCTGGCAAGTGGTCGAAGCCGTCCCGGTGGATGAAGTCGTTTCGTTCACCGAGGCCGAGCAATCTCTGGTGCGTATTCTGCGCTCTTGGGCCGGTATCAGCCTGGAGGTAGTGCCTATGGGCGACCGCTGGAACGGCGGCAAAATGGTGCTACAGGCCGACGGCGTGCAGCCCAAAGAGATACCGATCGAAACGTTTTTCCACAAAATCGTGATGATGCGCGACCGTCTGCGCGTGCTGGAGCAGCAAATCAACGCCCACAAAAAACTCGATGACGAAGACAAAGTGAACATCCAGCAATATATCACCCGCTGCTACGGGAGCATGACGACGTTCAATGTCCTGTTCAAAAACCGGGAAGACTATTTTGTAGGGGAGAGCACGAAGGATTGACGCCTGCCCGGGCGTCACAGCAAATCTTCAAAAATACGCTCTACTGGAATTTCAATGCCTGTAGCCTGATCGGTCAGCGTACCCGTGTTGAAAAAATAATTCCTGTTGTCGGGAAGCACGATATGAATACCCTTCAATTCAGGCACTACAATCCAGGCCGACTTGACACCAAGCGGAAAATAGATGTCCCATGCCTTGTGCATCAACTCGTTGACGGATTGACTCGGAGAGAGAATTTCGATAGTTGTCAGCGGCATTTCTTTTTCCCGGGCAACTACGGTGCGCACATCCAGTTTGCGTTTCGGATAAATACAGATATCCGGCGTGGAGGGAGGCGTGGAGTCGAGGCTCAATTCGCTGATAAACATGAATTTATCGGCAAATAGTTGGTCAAGCAACACCCCAATCTTGTGCTGCAGGAAACCGTGAATAATGTTGGGCATAGGTTTGTTGCGTTCTATTTCGTAATCCATTTCGGGGGCCGCTTCAACGACCACAGGGCCTTCGAGCAATTCTTCGTGCATCATAGTTGATCAATTTTCTGGACAAACTTACTGGTTTTCCTGCGAGTTTGGCTGGATAAAATCCCGGAACAGAGTTCCGGGGCACGTCCGTACCTTCGCGCTCAAAATCACCGCAATGGACAGCATGATCGCCCGCTTCCCCGAACAATTGGCGGAAGCCCTGCAAATAGCCGAATCGGTTTCGCTGAAAAAACACACATCGCCCATCCGCACCGTGCTCGTTTCGGGCCTCGGCGGCAGTGGTATCGGCGGCAACTTCGTGCAAGACCTCGTCGGGGCCGAGTGCAAGGCGCCTATCCTGGTCAACAAAGGCTACGATGCGCCCCGCTGGGCCAACAAACACACCCTGGCCATCTGCTCGTCGTACAGCGGCAACACCGAGGAAACGCTCAACGTATTCGAGCAACTGCGCGCCACCGGCGCCAAAATCGTGTGCGTGACCTCCGGCGGCAAACTGCTCGAATTAGCCAAACAGCACGGCTTCGATTTTGTGCAGGTACCCGGCGGCTGGAGCAGTCCGCGCGCCTGCCTCGGCTACTCCATTGTGGCCCAACTGGCTGTGTTGCGCGGCGCCAAACTGATTAGCAGCCGTATTTTCCGCCAGGTGGAAGCCGGCCGAAAACTGATCGTACGCGACCAGGCCGACATTCAAAAACGCGCCCAAAAACTCGCCGGATTCCTCGCTGATAAAACACCGGTGCTCTACAGTGCCGACACCAGTGAGGCCGTGGCCGTGCGCTGGCGCCAGCAAATCAACGAAAATGCCAAGATGCTGTGCTGGCACCACGTTTTGCCCGAAATGAACCACAACGAACTCGTCGGCTGGCGCACCGAACGCCCCGATGTGGCCGTCATTTGGCTCCGCAACCGCGCCGACAACGAGCGCACCGCCGTACGCATGAACATCATCAAGGAAATCATCGAGCACTTTTCCGGCGCCTCCATCGAGGTGTTTTCCAAAGGAAAATCCGCTGCAGAAAATATGCTCTACCTCGTCCACCTTGGCGACTGGATGTCGTTCCATCTCGCCCGGGTCCGCCAGGTAGATCCCGTGGAAATCAAAGTGATTGAGTATTTGAAAAATGAACTGGCAAATTATTGATTCGATTGGTTCGATTAAGTCCGGTTGATTCGATTAACCGAGTGTGACTGCCGAATACGAGGATAAAATCAATCGAAAAATCGAATCAATCGAAAAATCGAATCAATCGAAAAATCGAAAAAATCTAAAAATGTCCAACATCCAACTTGACCTCACCCACACCCGGGCGTTCATCCGGCCCGAAGAGTTTTCAGCGATTGAGCCGCAGGTACTGGCTGCCGCCAAAGTACTGGACGGCCGCCAAGGCCCCGGCTCCGAATTTCTGGGCTGGCTGGACCTGCCGGCGAAGTACGACCGCGCGGAGTTTCGCCGCGTCAAAGCAGCCGCCAAACGCATCCAGCGCCAAAGTGACGTGCTGGTGGTGATCGGTATTGGCGGTTCCTATCTGGGCGCCAAGGCTGCCCTGGAATTTTGTCGGCCCACGCCGCCGTTGTCGCCGGCCCCAAGCCGGAAAAAAGGCCCGGTGCAGGTGTGTTTTGCCGGCACCAACCTCAGCGGGCCGTATTTGTCGCAACTGCTGGATGTGCTCGGCGACCGGAATTTTTCGGTGAACGTCATTTCCAAGTCCGGCACCACCACCGAACCGGCCATCGCCTTTCGTGTTTTCAAGAAAAAACTCGAAGAAAAATACGGCAAGGAGGGTGCCCGCTCCCGCATTTATGCCACAACCGACAAAGCCCGGGGCGCTCTGAAAACCCTGGCCGACCGCGAGGGCTACGAGACATTTGTAGTTCCCGACGATGTGGGTGGGCGCTTTTCGGTGCTCACCGCCGTCGGTTTGCTGCCGATTGCCGTAGCCGGTATTGACGTGGATGCGCTCTTGCAAGGCGCTGCCGATGCCCGTACCCGATACCGCACGGCGGCTTTTGCCGACAACGACGTGCTGCGCTATGTGGCTGCCCGTAACATCCTGCACCGCAAAGGCAAGGATATCGAAATGCTCATCAACTACGAGCCGCGCCTGCATTTCCTTGCCGAATGGTGGAAACAACTCTACGGTGAAAGCGAGGGCAAGGACGGCAAGGGCATTTTTACATCCAGCGCCAGTTTTACCACCGACCTGCACTCGCTCGGCCAGTACATCCAGGACGGTCGCCGGCACCTGTTTGAAACCCTGCTGGAGATCGAAACCCCGGAAGCGGACATTGTCCTCGAAGCCGATACCGACGACCTGGACGGACTGAACTACCTCGCCGGAAAAACCCTCGATTATGTAAACAAAAAAGCGGCGCAAGGCACCCTCGAAGCCCATACCGACGGCGGCGTACCCAACCTGCGCATCGCTATTCCGGAAGCCACGCCGTACAGTCTCGGCCAGCTGTTTTATTTTTTTGAAAAAGCCTGTGCCGTCAGCGGCTACCTGCTCGGTGTCAATCCGTTTGACCAGCCGGGCGTGGAAGCGTACAAAAAAAACATGTTCCGGCTGCTGAAGGCGTGACGCCGTCCGGGGAAGTATGCATTACTCCTTCCCGGGCACCCTGATCGGCATGCCAACCCGAACCACGGTTTCCGCATCCGTCGCGCCGATCACATTTTGCCCAAATAAAATCCGGTGTTCCTGTTTGCGGTAGGTGGCCAGGGTTTTCAGAGGTTCCGGCCCCCGCGTCTCGGTGTCCTGATCGGTGGTGGTGATGATGCAACGGGCGCAGGGTTTCACGCCGCGGAACCAGGTGTCGCCGATAGAAAATTCCTGCCAGTTGTCCTCTTCGTAGGGCGTGCCGCCGGAGAACACGAAGTTGGGGCGGAAGCGATTCATCGGGAGGGGTTGTGCGAGGCGGTTGTTCAGGTCGTCAAGCGATGCCTGTCCGATGACCAGAAAGGGATACCCATCAGAAAAACTGACGGGTAATCCTGCGGGGGCATACGCCGGATCGGTGGGTCGCACAGTGGAATCGGGCATAAAAACAAGGCGCAACGGGCAGCCCAGTACTTCCGAAAACCAGACGTTGATTTCCGGCGCGTGTACCCGTGCCGGACAGTGGTCGTCCCACACCTCCACGGTCGTTTCGGGCATTTCCGATACAACCGGCTCCAACGGGATATGCACCCGCTGTGCCGGATTTTTTCTGGAAAAAACAACTAAATGCGGCACTTCGAGGGCCGTGCCGAGCAAAGCCAGATCGGCTACTTCGCGCTGGCTGACAAAACGACCTCGCTCGTCCACAAGCATCCAGCGGCGGTCGTATTGCAAACCCCGGGGCTGTACGACGGACGCCTGCAAGGCAATGCCGCCGAGCGATTTGACCGGGTAAATATGGAGATCAGTGAGTATGCGCATGACGTGTTGGTTGACAGGTGATTGGTTAATTGGTGACTGGTTGACTGGCAGAGAGGCGATTGTGTGCAAAAGTAACTGGTTCGGCTGAGGAGGGCCGCCTGAAAGTGGCTGTCTTGTAATTCATCTGCTTGGCCGCGTTGACAAGTATCTTTTTTCAAACATGATTTACAGCGGAGGTACTGTCTGCAAATCCTGTCTGAAAAAATTGCAAGGGTCCAAAGCGGAGATTCGGCCGGGTTCATTTCGCCGCGAATCGTTACCTTCATCCCCGCTCAGTCGCCCGAAAGTTAAAACTGGCCGAGATTCAATCCGGGGCCGTCGGTCAAATTCGCGCGGCACCACCATCCACGGATAGTTTTGTTAAAATTTTTAACGCATGATACTTGATATCACAACCTGGTGGCAGGCTCTTCCGACAGGCGAGCAATGGCTCTGGGGTATTGCACTGGTTTCCAACGTTCTTTTTGTATTGTACCTGGTCGCCCAGTTTGCCGGAGGGCATGATCTGGATGCCGACGGCGGCCTCCACCCCGACGATGCCGACACCGGTTTCACCATCCTGAGTGTGCGCAGCCTGCTGGCTTTCGGCATGTTCATGGGGTATACCGGTGTGGTAGCCACCCGACTCGGCGCCGGTCTGCTCGTTGCGTTGTTGGCGGGTTTCGCTGCCGGTGTGCTGGCGGCTTGGTTGGCCTGGCGTTTGTTGCGCCTCGTGCTGCGCCTGCAATCCTCCGGCACGCTTGATCTGCAAAATGCGGTTGGCCAAACCGGATCGGTGCACCTGCAAATACCTGCTCAGGGCAGCGGCAGCGGCAAAGTCATGCTTCAGGTACAGGGTGCTTTGCGCGAAATGGATGCTGTCTCGGAGGAAGTGTCCATTCCAACAGGCACCCCGATATTGGTGGTTGGCCTGACCGAAAACGGCGAACTGATCGTACAACCATTCCAGCCCCTGACCGCTGAATTGCCGCCTCTGGATACAATCAAAAAACATCGTTAATTTTCATTTCCTCCAACCTGCAACCCTCCAACCAGCAACCCTCCAACCAGCAACCCTACAACCAGAAACCTTCCAACCAGAAACCTTCCAACCTTCATATTCATTCAAATCAAACAACCTGAATCATGGGACCAATCCTGTTATTGCTCGCTTTTCTTGTCATTTTCCTGTTCATCATGGGGGTCGTTTTTGTCTCGCGGTACAAGCGATGCCCTTCCGACAAAATCCTGGTTATCTACGGTAAAACCGGCGCCGGCCAGTCTGCCCGATGTATCCATGGTGGCGCAGCCTTTGTGTGGCCGGTCATCCAGGACTTCTCTTTTCTGGATCTGACACCCATCTCCATTGACGTGGACCTGCGCAATGCACTCAGCAAACAAAACATCCGCGTGGACGTGCCTTCGCGTTTCACGGTGGGTATTTCGACAGAGCCGGCTATCATGACCAACGCCGCCGAACGGCTGCTTGGCCTGGACATGAACTCCATACGCACCATTGCACATGACATCATCGTGGGCCAGATGCGCCTCGTGATTGCCACCATGGACATCGAGGAGATCAACGCCGACCGCGACAAATTTTACAGCAACGTGTCGCACCATGTCGAAAGCGAGTTGAAAAAAATCGGCCTGCGCCTCATCAACGTGAACGTGACCGACATCCACGACGAGTCGGGCTACATCCAGGCTTTGGGTAAGGAGGCGGCTGCCAAAGCCATCAACGACGCGCGCGTATCGGTAGCCCAGAAGCAGCGCGACGGTTCTATCGGCGAGGCCGAAGCCCAACGCGAAATGCGCATCAAGGTATCCGAAACCCAGGCCTTGTCCAACATTGGCGAAGCCGAAGCCGCGCAGATGCAACGAGCCAAAGTGGCCAATGCCGAGGCTATTGCGGCCTCCGGCGAAGCCGAAGCCCAGCAGTTGCAACGTATCCGCCGAAGCCGAAGCCGAATCGCTTCGTCTGGCCATGACGGCCGAAAAAGTACAGTCGGCAAAAGCGCTTGAGGAGTCGTACAAAGCCGAAGAAGCCGCCGAAAAAGCCCGTGCCGCCCGTGAAAAAGCCAGCCGCGAAGCCGACGAGGTGATCCGCGCCGAAATCGAAAAGCGCAAGGCTGAAATTGCCGCCGAAGCCCAGGCCGAACAGATTCGCCGGGTTGCCAAGGGCGAAGCCGACGCTATTTTCCTCAAACAGGAAGCCGAAGCACGCGGCTTGTACGAAGTGCTGAGCAAGCAGGCCGAAGGTTTCCAGAAAATCGTGGACTCCGCCGGCGGCAACACCCGCGAGGCCGTACTGCTGCTCATCGCCGACAAACTGCCCGAACTGGTAAAAACCCAGGTAGAGGCCATCAAGGGCATCAAAATAGACAAAGTGACGGTGTGGGAAGGCGGTAATGGCACATCCGGCGGCGACGGAAATTCTACGTCCAAGTTTATCTCCGGCATGTACCGTTCGGTGCCGCCGCTCAGCGACCTGTTCAATATGGCCGGCATGGAACTACCCGATTATTTGGGTAAAAAACAAACGGACACGGACGGGGAGCAAGACAAAACCGACGGCAAGGCCACGGCGAAATAGCCTCGTCGCTTGTTAAACCAAACACCGGAAGTCTGATTTTTTAAGGTAGCGGTTGAGGGTTGTCCTCAATCGCTACCTTTGTGCATAACGAATACGCTTCCCGATATGCGCCCTCCAACGTACTGCCTGCTGCTGCTCATTTGCTCGTTTTCGGGCTTCGCCCAGACCCGGCACCCGTTGTTGGTACAGATGCAGGAAAAAGCGGAAGCCGTGGAATATGGTTCGTACCAGATCACGGCGACCGAACAGTACCCGTACAGCAAAGACACTATTTTTTATCAGGGCCACTGCGCTTTTTCGCGTTTCGAGCACTTCGACGGCAAACCCGGTATCCGGTATGAGGTGGAAATGGAAACCCGGTATCCGGGCCATACGAGCCATAAGCGTTCCGTATTCGACGGGCGCCTGAAACATGACTTGTACAACGATACCCTGGTACTCATTTACGACAGCCGGGAATTGGGTGACGAGTATGTGCTGCGCGGCTTGCAACACTTCTTTTTTATCCCGCTGCTCCTGCACCCCGATCAGTTGAAAAAATACCTCGGGCCGGACAAACTGCTCGGTACGCCGCCCTACCAAACCCTCGGCGACACCACTCTCGGCGAAACGCCCTGCACGCTCGTCGGTGCCGATTGGGCTATAGACTCCGCCGAACTGAATTGGCAGCACATCCGATTCGGGATCAGCAAACGCACCGGGCTGCCGGTGTACTTCAGTCACGTCACGGAGACACGCCCCGAATACCAGCAAAATGCGCCCCAAAAACACCGGTTGGAAATTCGGGTGGAAGTCTGGTCGCCGGCCCTGCCGGTCAACAGTTTTTATATGGACTGGCCGGGCCTGCCGCCCACCTTCGAGGTGCGGCATTTCCACGATTGCTACCACCGGGAACTCCTGCGCGAGCGGAATCAGCCGGATTTGTGACTGGTTGACTGGTAATTAGTTGATTGGTTGATTGGTTGGCTGATTGGTTGCTACTTTTGCACCGCCCCAACTCAAAACTCAAAACTCAAAACTCAAAACTCAAAACTGTTTCATGTCTGACATTGTCTTTTCGCTTATTCAAAAAGAACTGGACCGCCAGCAGCGCGGCCTTGAACTCATTGCCTCCGAAAATTTTACCAGCCAGCCGGTGCTGGACGCGATGGGTTCCTGCCTGACCAACAAATACGCCGAGGGCTACCCCGGCAAACGCTACTACGGCGGCTGCGAAGTCGTGGATGAAGTGGAACAGTTGGCTATTGACCGCATCAAGGAGGTTTTCGGTGGCGCCTGGGCCAACGTACAGCCACACTCCGGTGCACAGGCCAATGCCGCCGTGTTTCTGGCTTGTCTGCAACCGTTCGATAAAATTCTCGGCTTCAACCTCGCCCACGGCGGGCACCTGAGCCACGGCTCCCCGGTCAACTTCTCCGGCAAGGTGTACGCCCCGTCGTTCTACGGCGTGGAGGAAGACTCGGGGCGTATTGACATGAACAAGGTGGAGGAAATCGCTCTGCGCGAAATGCCCAAACTCATCATCTGCGGCGCCTCGGCATATTCCCGCGACTGGGACTATGTCCGGTTCCGCCAGATTGCCGACCGCGTGGGCGCGTTGCTTTTGGCCGACATCGCCCACCCCGCCGGCCTCATCGCCGCCGGACTGCTGAACGACCCCGTACCGCACTGCCATATCATCACCAGTACCACCCACAAAACACTGCGCGGCCCCCGCGGCGGCATTATCCTGATGGGCCGCGATTTTGAAAATCCCTGGGGACGAACAACCAAAAAAGGTGCGCCGATCTACATGTCAAGCATCCTCGACAGCGGCGTTTTTCCCGGTATGCAGGGCGGCCCGCTGGAGCATGTTATTGCTGCCAAGGCAGTGGCTTTTGGGGAAGTGTTGCGCCCGGAGTTCAAGGAATATGGCCGGCAAGTAATCAAAAACGCCCATGTTATGGCGCAGGAGTTCACGGCCCGCGGCTACCACATCATTTCCGGCGGCACCGACAACCACCTCATGTTGCTCGACTTGCGCTCCAAAAATGTGAACGGCAAAGTGGCCGAAAATGCACTCGGCGCAGCCGATATCACCGTCAACAAAAATATGATCCCCTTCGATCCGCAGCCGCCGATGACTACGTCGGGCATCCGCGTGGGCGCAGCCGCCATCACCACCCGAGGGTTCCGGGAGGATGATTGCCGCCGCGTCGTCGAGTGGATTGACTCGGTGCTTTCCCGCCCCGACGATGCTGACCACCACACCGTGGTGCGCCGGGAGGTGAATACGTTTATGAAAAATTTTCCGCTGTACGCGTGATGTAATTGCTCCCTTACTTCACCGCTTCTGCGTCGTACACGATGTAGTCCGTGTCGCCTTGCCACATAAAAGCGTCCACTTTTTGTTTGTAGTGGCACCGCACATTTTTCCCTTCAAACTGCTGGAGCTTTTTATACACCTCAGCGTTTTTAGCGGAAAATTCCCAGGTACTCTGCTGGGACATCATCATGCTGCCGGCGAGGTGCAGTTGCCCTTCGTAGGTTTTGAATAACACGCCTTTTTTGGAGATTTTCACCAGCGTACCCGTGCGCGTACCCTCGCTGATGGTGTAGTTTCGGTAGATGAAATAGCCTGCCGAAAAAATCAGAATGCCGGCCAGCGCGATCCACAGGCCGCGCCGGAACCACTTTTTGGTGCTTTGTTTTGCTTGTTCCAGATTCATGATGTTGGTTGAGATGGTTGAGATTGCGAATTTTACTTCCTCATACGCCTTTTTTGCTGCCCCAAATTTGAACGTGCAGCCGGTCGGTGTAGCGAAAGCCGTATGTTTTGCATATTTCCACGAGCCGTCGGCGACGGCGCGCAAGTACTTGCCGGGTACTGCCTTCCGGCATCAGCCAGATTTTTTCGGGGGCAATGGCGTAGCGGTCGGTTAGTTCGAGCACCTCGTCAAGGTCGTTTTTTTCTGCCACTACAAACTTAAAATTTGCCTTCGGGTTTTGGGCAAAATGACGGTACACGGCGGGTTTCTCGCGCAGTTTGCGGGGGTTGTTGCTGTTTTCTAATTTGGGCGACACGTTGTACTGGTCCGTTTCCCGGTCAAAATCCGGCGTAGGCGCCAGCGTCCCGTTGGTTTCCACCTCGAAACGGTATGTCGGGCTGATCCGGCGCAAGTGCTGCATCAGCGCTATGAGCGCCGGCTGCTGCAGCATGGGTTCGCCGCCCGTGAGGATTACATTTTGGCAAGGGTAGGCGGACACGAGGGCCGCCACTTCGTCCACACGGCATTCGGCTATCCACGTTTTTTTGTCAAATTTTTGGTAACCCGGTCGCGCGTCATGCACATGCGGAAAGCGGGTGCCGATCCAGTTCCAGGTGTAGTCGGTGTCGCACCAGATGCAGTGCAGGTTGCACAGGCTGGTACGCACGAACACCGAAGGCACGCCCATGCTCTTGCCTTCGCCCTGGATAGAGTGGAAAACTTCCGGGCGACCGTGCAGGCGTGCGAGTTTGAGGATCGTGTTCGACAAGGAAAAATTTTGGTCAAAGGTATGCCGCGTTCCACATTACCGGTACTTTAGACTTTCAGCAAGTTGTGGTTCAATCGAACAATGCCGCCTGGCTAAAGAGCTCGTCTTCGGCAGTTGTTTTTACCCCGGTCGGGTTTTGCCCCGGCGCGTCGGGCAGCAGTCGTTTCACGATGCGCAGCTGGTGCGAGTAGCGATTTTGTTCCGCATTGAAAATTCCGAAGTGATCTAATTTGTCTATGCGCACTTTGCCGGAGGCGTGGATGACATAGCAATCAGGCAGAATGATCCCAACGTGGCTGATATCGCCCTTTCCGTTGTCGAAAAAAGCGAGATCGCCGAGTTGACACTGTTCCATAAAATCTACGGGGCGGCCTTGTGTGACCTGTTGTCCGGCATCGCGCAGGAGCCGGATACCGGCTATTTTGAAGACCATTTGTGTGAAGCCGGTGGCGTCAATACCGAACGGTGAGCGACCGCCCCAGAGGTAGGGCGCGTGCAGGTAGCGTCGGGCAATTTTGGCTACCCATTCGCCGGTGCGGGGGGCCTGATCGGGCGTGACTACCGGGCCGGAAAACTGAAACGACAGGTCGCCGAGTTGGCAGCGCAAGCCGTCGTAGCGGGGCAGGGTTGCGCCCAGCGTGAGCGGGATGAAGTGGTCGGCAGCCATGAGGCCCTCTACGAGGGAAAGGTTGACGGAAGCGTGTTCCCGGTAGTCGTCGTACTCGCTGGGTGTGAGTGTGCGCACTTGTTTGGCGTCTACCCAGCCGGCAAAACCGTCCCACGCGCATACGACGTGGCGCCAGCCTTCTTTTGAATCGGTGATTTCCACGGTTTCACCAAAAAGCAGTTGCGATACCATCTCGCTCTTGTCGGATGGATGGGCGCGCAAGGGCGCAAGGCTGACTTGACAGGCGGCGTACATAAAGTGCATTGCAGGCTCAGAGTGCTTTAAAATACCGGAAATCGTGCCCTTTCTCAATCTTCTTCACCAGCTCGTAAATCAGCCGGATGAGGTTGTTCACGTCGTCTTTGTGGGCCATTTCCACCGTGGTGTGCATGTAGCGCAGCGGCAGGGAAATGAGCGCCGAGGGCACGCCGCCGTTGGAGTAGGCAAAGGCGTCGGTGTCCGTACCCGTGTAGCGCGAGGCTGCTTCGCGCTGGAATGGAATGATGTGTTCCTCGGCAGTCTGGATGATGAGGTCGAGCAACTTGTTGTGCACAGCGGGCGCGTAGGTAACCGTCGGGCCGCTGCCGCACCGGATGTCGCCGTGTTTTTTCATGTTGATCATCGGCGTATGCGTGTCGTGGGTCACGTCGGTCACAATAGCCAAGTTGGGGCGGATCGTTTGTGCCACCATTTCGGCGCCCCGCAGGCCCACTTCCTCCTGCACGGAGTTGACCACGTACAGCGTGTACGGCAGTTTGTCCTTGTTTTCTTTGAGCAAACGGGCCACTTCGGCCACACAGAATCCGCCGATACGGTTGTCGAGCGCCCGCCCGCAGTAGTAGCGGTCGTTGACGATCGTGAACGCATCCTGAAACGTGACGACACAGCCGACGTGGATACCCATTTTTTGCACCTCATCGCGGTCTTTGGCGCCCACGTCTATCGTGATATTGTCCAAAGCAGGGCTGAGGCTGGAGTCTTTGTCGGTGCGGGTGTGAATGGCCGGCCAGCCGAAAACGCCTTCCACCAGGCCGCCTTTGCGGACGTGCACGAACACCCGCATGGACGGGGCGATGATGTGGTCGCTGCCGCCGTTTCGGATGACGTGCAGGAAGCCGTCGTCGGTGATGTAATTGACGAACCAGGAGATTTCGTCGGCGTGGCCCTCGATCACCACCCGGTAGTCTTGCCCGGGGTTGATGATGCCGTAGGCGGTGCCGTAGTTGTCAATTTTCCATTCGTCAATATACGGTTCGAGGTATTGCAGCCACAGTTTTTGGCCCGAGGCTTCGTAGCCGGTGGGACTGGCATTATTCAGGTAGCGGCGGAGAAACTCCTCAGATTTGGGCGTGATCATGTGCATCCGATTAAATTTTGAAGGTTTTGTCAAGCATACAACGCCCCCCATCCTTCGGGGTTTTTGCGCCATTGCTCCAAAATCTGTTGGTCTTGTGTGTCAATATAGCCGGAAGCGGCGGCTTCCTGCACAAGGGTATGGTAGTCGGTCAGCGTTGCAAACGGCAGGTTTTTGGCGGCGAATGCGGTGCGGGCTTTTTCAAATCCATACTGAAAAATAGCCAGCACACCGACCACTTCGCACCCGGCTTCGCGCAGGGCTTCCGCGGCTACGAGGCAACTGCCGCCGGTACTGATGAGGTCTTCAATCACCAAAACCCGCTGCCCGGCATACACCTGACCTTCGATCAAATTGCGCCGCCCGTGATCTTTGGCGCTGCTGCGCACATACACAAACGGCACATCCAGTTTGTCGGCCAACAGGGCACCATGCGCAATGCCCGCCGTAGCCACGCCGGCCACGACATCGAACGGCCCGAAGGTGCGGGATTGTTCTGCCAGACAATTTTTCAGAAACGTGCGTATTTCAGGATAGGAAAGGGAAATGCGGTTGTCGCAGTAGATTGGCGACAAAATGCCCGATGCCCAGGTGAACGGATCGCGGGGATTGAGTTTGACCGCCTTGATTTCCAACAGGCGGCGGGCAACTTCAGCAGCTTGGTGCATACGGTACGGTGATTGAGATGGAAACTGGAATCGGGAAATAGATAAAGTCGTTCCTTTGGCGCCAAAAGTAACGGTATGAGTTCGGAGCAAAAGTACAAAGTCTATGTAAACGGCATTCCGGTTTTTATGGGCACACCCGAAAGTGTGGGCCAACTGGGACTGTTACCCGGCAAAGATGTGTTCACCGCGCCGTACCTCGGCAAAAAAAAGCAGATCATGCAGTTTGTTGACTTGCTGGAGAAGAACAGTTCGGTGCGGGCGGTTGTGCTCTATGCCGCGGATGCCGGCCGGCTGTGGGCCGATTTTTGTGCCTGTTTCAAACGTATTGATGCCGCAGGCGGCCTCGTCACCAATCCCGAAGGGCGGATGCTCGTGTTTTTCCGGCGCGGATTCTGGGATTTGCCCAAAGGAAAAATTGACCCCGGCGAAACGCCCGAACAGGCCGCTCTGCGCGAAGTACAGGAAGAAACCGGCCTGCAAAACCTGATACTCGGCCCGTTTCTCGCGCATACCTGGCATACCTATCGCGAAAAAGGCACGCGTATCCTCAAGTGTACCTGGTGGTACCGGATGCAAACGGCCGATTCCGACACCGTGCCACAAACGGAAGAGGATATCGAGGAAATCCGGTGGGTGGAGCCGGCAGCCTGGCTCGCATCGGAGCCGACCGTGTACGCAAGTATTCGGGAAATCATACATCTGGAAGGCTGACAACCCTTGCCCTTTGCCCACTTGTCTGTTTCTTATGAAAAAAATACCCACGTTGCTCATCACCGGCGCCAATGGTCAGCTCGGCCGGTGCTTCCAAAACCTGGCGGAGCAGTATCCGCAGTGGCACTTTCTGTTCGTTGATTCCCGCGGGCTGGACGTTACCGATCGCCGCAGCGTGTTTGCTTTTTTTGAAAAAAATGCACCCGCCTGGTGCCTCAACTGTGCGGCCTACACAGCGGTGGACAAAGCCGAAAGCGAGCCTGCCCGTGCCCGCCGGGTGAATGTCGCCGGCGCTAAAAATATCGCGGAGGCCTGTGCGCTGCATGGTGTGCCGTTGGTACATTTTTCTACGGACTATGTCTACCACGGCCGACAAAACACGCCCCTCCGGGAGGATACCCCCGTGCGTCCAAAAAGTGTGTACGCCCGCACCAAACTGGCCGGAGACCGCGCCGTGTTGCGGTATCATCCGTTGTTGGGTATGGTCATCCGCACCTCCTGGCTGTATGCGCCGGACGGCCATAACTTTGCCCGCACCATGCACCGTCTCGGTGCTGAACGGCCGGCACTGAACGTCGTGTATGACCAGGTGGGTACGCCCACTTATGCGCCCGACCTCGCTGAAGCGGTGCTGCATATCATCCAAAAAATTGAACAGGGGGAACTGCCCCGCACGGCTGTAGCCGGACTGTGGCACTACTCCAACGAGGGGGTTTGTAGCTGGTACGACTTTGCGCAGGCCATCGTGGACATCCTGGCTCTGCCCTGCCGGGTCAACGCCATTGAGACAAAAGATTACCCCCTCCCGGCGCCCCGGCCGCCATACAGCGTGCTGAATAAATCGAAAATAAAAGCTGCATTCGGGCTGGATATTCCGCATTGGCGCCGAGGCGTGGAGCGGTGGTGCCGCGCGGCTGAAAACAAATAAAAAAACTATCCTTCCAGCACCATTTCCAGCACATCCGGGGTGTGTATATCGGAGAAACCCGGCACGTGCAGCTGGTAAAACCGGAGCAGCCCATCCAGCAGGGCTTTGCGTTCGGGGCGGGAGAGTGCCACCTCATGGCAGTGGTGCACGGGTTTGTCCAGGAGTTCGAGCAGCGGCATGGCTTGTACGGGTTCCAGGTACTGAGCATGCATGGGCTGTGTGGGCAAAAACACCCCTTCTTGCAAGTCAAAAAACACTTCGGAGGCCGGCTCGCCTTGCGGCTGAAAACCGAGATGGCCCGACAGGTGCAGCAGGAAATGCAGGTGCAGGTTGGCGATGGGCTGTTCCGTGCTGTCGAGCCAGCGCAGGTTGTCCAGCAAAAACTCGAATAACGCCGGGTTTTCCTCGCCCGCGTGGATGCTTTTGCGGCATATTTCCGCCAGGAACAGCGCAACGGCGCCGCGCCGGATGTCGAACGGGATTTGGCTGAATACCTCCGATGCGCGCATTTCTTTCAGGCGGTTCAGGTGCTCGTCGGCATCGCGGAAATAACTGACCAAGTCCACCACCATCATGGGCTGAAACAACCCGAACGGCATCCGCGCTTTGGCGGTGCGCACCCCGCCGCCGATGAAGGAACGAAGCCCCTTTTCCTCGGTGAAAATATCGGCGATCACGCTCGTTTCGCCGTACCTCAGCGTGCGAAAAACGATACCACGGGTTTGTAAAAGCATGCTGGTTGGAGGGTTTCTGGTTGGAAGGTTGGAGGGTTTCTGGTTGGAGGGTTTCTGGTTGGAAGGTTACGGCTTAAAAATCCGGTCGAGGGCGACTGCTTTTTCGGGGAGCACTGCCCGGAACTGTTCCGGGAATGTAAAATAGTGATGTATCGCTACGGGCAGCGGTTCCACGCCCGCCATCCCGATCACGGATTCGATATGCTCGCGGGACATCAGGCTGATGGCCTGTAATCTGGCCCAGATATCCTCCGCCGACAAATCGGGGTACGCCTCGGCGGGGTATGTCAGCACAAAAGCCTTGGCATACTCGTGCAGGCCGATGTTGTACAGTGTGCCCGGCTGAAAAAAAGCAGGCATCAGTTGTTCGGCTGAAAAAAGCAGGCAGCCATCTTCCTGGTGCAATTCCGAAGCATGCAGGTAATCGTGCTCCGGCGACGGGAATGGCAGCGGGTAAACAATCACTTTTTCAAACTTATCGAACAGTATCGCGGGGCGGTTGAAGGTCAGGGTCACTGCCTGGGTGGCTATGGCCAATTGCACATCCGGCGGCACGGTCTCGTCGGGCCAGGCCACGGGCATCCACTCCGTGCCCATCATGCACAGCGCCACCCGGTCGCGGAAACGCTGCTGCCCGGCAGCATCCAGGCGCCGATAAAATCCGGAAAAACGCTCCAGCAAACTCCGCAACCCTACCGACAACGCCGGTGGGCGACGCGAATACCACCACCAATTGATCTGCGGAGCAAACGCCCAGATCAGACCGGCCACCAATACAAACGGGATGATACCGGGGGCGTTGTCGCTGTCCTTCCAGGCGAGATAGAGAAAAAACAAGGCGCCGCCCACAAACGGCGCTGCAAGCAGATTGGCGAATATTTGACGCATGATTAGTTTTGAGTTTTGAGTTTTGAGTTTTGAGTTTTTTTGTGGTCTGCAACCAGACAATTGACAAGGAGAATTGGCAAACAGGTCGGCGAAAGTAAGGTGATTGTGCACGGCAACTTGCTTTGCCAAAAAAAATGTCTCGCGGGCTTGTTCTTTTGATTGGAGGGCTGTTACCTTTGCCGCCGCTTTACGAGCATGGTACCTTAGCTCAGCTGGTAGAGCAATGGACTGAAAATCCATGTGTCCCCAGTTCGATTCTGGGAGGTACCACAAAAAGGGGTTTAAAAGCAAGATTTTAAACTCCGAATGTAAAAGCGGAAGTCCCGGAGGAGCATATCCCTCGGGGCTTTTTTTTTAATTTTAATTGCTGCACAAGAGTACTTTTCACCGCAAAGACGCAGCACTTTTTCTACCAGTATGTTTTCTCCACGTCTCTGCGCCTCCGCGGTAAAATAACTCAAAACTCAAAACTCAAAACTCGAAACTCAAAACTCAAAACTGAGAAGTGTCCGACGATATAGTCATTCGAATCTTGCTGTTGCCTTTTGCCTTGTTGTACGGGCTGGGGGTTGGTATCCGCAATGTGCTGTACCGCATTGGCGCGTTGCGGAGCGTTCGGTTTGATCTGCCGGTTATTTCCATCGGTAACCTGACGGTGGGCGGTGCGGGCAAAAGTCCACACATCGAGTATCTCGTTCGCTGGCTGGATCAGTACATTCAGGTAGCAGTACTGAGTCGCGGCTACGGCCGCAAAACACACGGCTACCTGCCCGTTACGGTGGTGGATACGGTGGAACAGGTGGGCGACGAGCCACTGCAGTTCAAACGAAAATTTCCCAATGTGCCCATCAGCGTCAGCGAAAGCCGCGCGCTCGGTGTGCCGGAACTGGTCAAACGCAACCCCGAAACCCAGTGCGTTCTGCTGGACGACGCTTTTCAGCACCTGGCCGTCACCCCGGGGCTGAATATCCTGCTCACGGAGTTTAGTCGCCCGTTTACCCGCGACTGGCTGCTGCCGGCCGGCCGGCTGCGCGAGGGACGTTTTGAGTACCGCCGGGCCGATATTATCATCGTGACCAAGTGCCCCGCCAACCTGACCAACAAGCAGCGCTCCGATATGCTCCGGGAAATTGATCCGTTCCCGCGCCAGCGCGTTTTTTTCTCCCAGTACCGCTATGGCCTGCCGTACGACATGCTCCGCCCCGACCTGCGCCGTGCGCTCGATTTGCAGACGGAAGTACTGCTCGTCAGCGCTATTGCCAATACAGATTACCTGTTGCAATACCTTGGCCAAACCGTGCGCTCCGTGCAGGCGTTCGAGTTTTCCGACCACCACTACTTCGACGAGGCCGACCTGAATACGGTGCGCAAACGTTTCGAGGTGATGCCGGGTCAAAATAAAATCATCCTCACCACCGAAAAGGACGCCACCCGCCTCGAACTGCACGCCGATTACCTTTGGAAACAAAACCTGCCCATCTATGTCCTGCCGGCCGAGGTGGAATTTGACGGCAACGACGAGGCCGAGTTCCAGGCGGAGGTACGGCGGTTCATGCTGGAATTTAAAGTTTGAAAACAGCGGAAATCCGCCATGCTGCATCTGCCAGGAAACACATTTAAAATTTCCTGATTCCCATGGAGCGCTCTTCTCTATTCCGCACGCTGCTTTTTGCCGGCCTCTTCCTTCCTGCGTTGCATACCTTCGCTCAACCCTGCAATTTCCCGGTTACTATCGAGTATATACCACCACTATGCCAATCGGAAGAATCGCAGATGTTCTGGGGGATACCTGACGGCGGCACCTGGTACGGCCCGTCTGTAAGCCCCGACGGGTTTGTTGATCTGACGGCCCTCGCCCCGGGAAACTATCTGGTGCAGTACACCTACACCGATAGTTCCTGCTCCACTACCGTGTCGGAATGGTTTGAGGTGCAGGAGGCGCATGAGATCACCGCAACCTTCCTGGATACATTCGACTGTAACAACCCGCAACCCGTTCGGATTCAGGTGACGTCCACCGGCTCCAAAACCGACTGGAGCGGCCCGGGCGGAAGCGGTTCCTTTTTTGGCAGTTCAAAAATAATTTTGGTGCCTAAAGCCGGGGAGTACACGTTCACGACGGCGGGCGGCGGGCTTCGGTGCCCGGTCACCGTGAAGGCATCGGCGCCGCAAATCAATACCCTGCCGGTCACGGCACAGGATTGTACACCGTGCAACATGGGCAATATCCAGCTGTGTGTGGACACCATCCCGCCGGGTGCATCTGTAGGTTGGTCGTATGACAATTTCGGGTACTCCAACCACCCGACCAAACTGGTTTTAGCGGCCGGGACGTATTATGTACGGCTCACCGACTCGGTCAGTACCTGCGTCAGCCGGGACACGATTTATGTGCCGTTCACCAAAAACTCCACGCCAAGTGTGAACGCCGGCTCCGATTATGCCATCATTTGCGGCGGGATCAATTACCTCAATGGCGCTCCGGCTTCGGATAGTATCGTGTCGGTACTCTGGTACACTGCCGACGGAAATATACTGGATACACCCAACCAAAGAAATCCTCGTATTGACCAGCCCGGTACCTATATTTTTCACGCCTACAATTCATTCACAGGCTGCGGGAATCGGGATACCTGCATCGTTTCACCGTATTTGAACACGTTCCCACATGATTCAGTCACCGCTATTATTTGCCAGGGCGACACCCTGCTCGGATATTCCAAAAGCGGGAAATATGTTGACCGCTTCGATATCGGGACAGATTGCGACAGTTTTCGCGTGCTGCTCCTGACGGTACTGCCGCCAGTGGCCACCGCCATTTCTCAAACCATCTGCGCCGGAGAAACCTTCGAAGGCTACGCCGCGACGGGCATTTTCACCGATGTGCTCACCGGTGCCGACGGCTGCGACAGCATGCGCACGCTGGACCTGACGGTGCTGCCGCCGAACGAAACCGCCATTTCCCAAACCATTTGCGCCGGAGAAACCTTCGAGGGCTACGCGGCGACGGGTATTTTCACCGATGTATTTGCCGCGGAAAATGGTTGCGACAGCACCCGCACGCTGAACCTGACGGTGCTGCCGCCGAACGAAACCGCTATTTCCCAAACCATCTGCGCCGGGGAAACCTTCGAGGGCTACGCGGTCTCGGGCGTTTTCACCGATGTATTTGCCGGCGCCGACGGTTGCGACAGCACGCGCACGCTCGACCTGACGGTGCTGCCGCCAGTGGCCACCGCCGTTTCCCAAACGATCTGCGCCGGGGAAACCTTCGAGGGCTATGCGGCCTCGGGTATTTTCACCGATGTATTTGCCGGCGCCGACGGTTGCGACAGCACGCGCACGCTGAACCTGACGGTGCTGCCGCCGAACGAAACCGCCATTTCCCAAACCATTTGCGCCGGAGAAACCTTCGAAGGCTACGCTGCGACGGGCATTTTCACCGACGTATTTGCCGCGGAAAACGGTTGCGACAGCACGCGCACGCTCGACCTGACGGTGCTGCCGCCAGTGGCCACCGCCATTTCTCAAACCATCTGTGCCGGGGAAACCTTCGAGGGCTATGCGGCCTCGGGCGTTTTCACCGATGTGTTTGCCGGCGAAAACGGTTGCGACAGCACGCGCACGCTGAACCTGACGGTGCTGCCGCCGAACGAAACCGCCATTTCCCAAACCATTTGCGCCGGGGAAACCTTCGAGGGCTACGCCGCGACGGGCATTTTCACCGATGTGCTCACCGGCGCCGACGGTTGCGACAGCACCCGCACGCTGGACCTGACGGTGCTGGATTCTATTTTGGTAGATTTTGTTGTAATCATCCCGTCTACCGGCGCCAACGGTTCGGTTAGTATCCTGCTGGTGGATGGTGGTCTGCTGCCCTACGCATTTTCCTGGAGTACCGGCGATACCAGCCCGTTTATCGCACAGCTCGCGCCGGGTATGTACACGGTCACGATATCGGATGCTGCCGGATGCCTGCTCGTGGATAGTTTTTTGGTCGGCATGATTTCCGGGACAGACACGGAACAGGAGCCGGCCGGGCGTATTTTATTTTCACCAAATCCGGTACGTCCCGGCCAAACCCTGCGCGCACAGCCGTCGGAAAACGCTCCGCGTCTTCTGGAATGTGTACTTTGGGATGCCCGGGGGAGACGCGTGTATCGCTGGGAAACACCCGACGCGATCCGGCAGTTTTCACTCGAAATGCCCGCCACGATAGCCCCCGGCATGTATTTTCTGGAAATTCAGCAGGAAGGACGCCGGCGAATGAGTCAAAAACTGCTGGTCGAGTGATGCATCATTTCGGGTCAAACGCCAGCACGGCTTCGCGTACATTTCCGTATTGCAGCAGCAGCTGTTGCGCAGCGGCATAGTCCAGTCCGGTGGCCTGCATGACCATTTGTGTCCCGCGGTCCACGAGTTTGTTGTTGCTGAGTTGCATGTCCACCATTTTGTTGTCCTGCACCCGCCCCAGCCGGATCATCGCCGCCGTGGAGATCATGTTCAGCACCAACTTCTGGGCGGTACCGGCTTTCATGCGCGTGCTGCCGGTTACAAACTCCGGGCCGGTGACCACCAGCACCGGGAAATCTGCTTCCGCCAGCACGGGCGCCCCGGGGTTGCAGGTGATGCAGCCGGTAGCAATGCCGCGATCCCGGCAGGCGCGCAACCCCTGCACCACATACGGCGTGGTACCCGAAGCGGCGATGCCGACGACGAGGTCTTGCGCATCCACCCGGTGGGCGCACAAATCGTCCCAGGCCTGGGTGGGGCTGTCTTCGGCGCCTTCCACGGCTTTGCGGATAGCGCCGTCGCCGCCGGCGATGAGGCCAACCACCCAAGCGGGCGGCACGCCGTAGGTGGGCGGAATTTCGGAGGCGTCGAGGATGCCCAGTCGCCCGCTGGTGCCCGCGCCGATGTAAAACAACCGCCCGCCCGCGCGCATGCGCAGCACAATGACTTCCACCAAGGCCTCTATTTGCGGGATGGCTTTTTCAACAGCCGTCGGCACGGTTTTGTCTTCGGCGTTGATGTGCGTCAGCAGTTCCGCTACCGGCATTTTTTCCAGGCTTCGGTACCGCGAAGCGCTTTCGGTTATCTTTTCCATGTTCCAGATTTACACTTCATTTGCGGGCATTTACGAGGCGTTTGTTTTTTTAACAAATTTTCAAAATGCGCTAACATCTTTTATCAAAACGGGAGCAGCCCGGCGCCGCACCTTTCGGTCAAGTTTGGTAAAAGAAAAAAACGAAAGCCATGTCCACCGTACTCCGTCTCCAGTTTATCGCACCTGCTCTGTTTGTACTTGCCTTTTTGGTCTCCTCCTGTCGCTCCACCCACCGCTACATCGAAAGCGGCGACTACGACGGGGCCATTTCCTTTGCCGTGGACAAACTGCGCGGCAAGAAAAACAAGAAAACTGACTTGGTGAAAGGTTTGGAACTGGCTTTTGCCAAAGCGCAGGCCCGCGACCTGAATACCGCCCGTAACCTCGCGGCCATTGACCGGCCCGAAAACTGGGAGCGCATCAATTCGCTGCACCGACAGATCGGTCGCCGTCAAAACCTGGTGGCGCCGCTGCTGCCCCTGGTATCGAAAGACGGCTACCGCGCCAAAATCGAATTTGTCAGCATCGCCCAAATGGAAGCCGAGAGCCGGGAAAAGGCAGCCGAGTACCTGTACGTCTGCGCCGAAGACCTGCTGAACCAGGCCGACCGCGGCGACAGAAAAGCGGCGCGCGATGCCCACCGGTTACTCAAGGACCTCGAAAGCCGCTATTTCAAAAGTTACAAAAACAAGGACGCCCTGTTGCGCGACGCCGTGCACCTCGGCACTACGCATATCCTGTTCGAGGTGCGCAACGAAAGCAATAAAATCCTGCCCCGTGATTTCAACGACCGCGTGCTGGCGTTCGGCGCTTCCGACCTCGACAGCGACTGGAAAGCTTACCATTTCAAACCGGACCCGAAAATCCCGGTGGACTACCGCGTGGTGTTCAATATCCGGCAAATTGACATCAGCCCGGAACGCATCAACGAACGCGCCTACACGGATGAAAAAGAAATCGAAGACGGCTGGGAATATGTGCTGGACGACCGCGGCAACGTGAAAAAAGACACCTCCGGAAACGACATCAAAAAACCACGCATCGTGCGTATCCGCGCCGACGTGCTGGAGGCATTCCAAACCAAAGCGGCGCGTCTGACGGGTCTTCTGGAAATTTATGACGCTACCCGCGGCACCCGTGTGCATGTCGGGGATGTGGGCGCCGAAATTCTGTTCGAGCACTACGCATCCACTTTCCGCGGCGACCAGCGCGCGTTGAGCAGAGACTCCCGCGCCCGTATCGGCAACCGCCCGGTGCCTTTCCCGCCGGACAGCGATATGCTCATGCAGGCTGCCGACCGGCTCAAGCCGGGTATCCGGGATGAGCTGCGGCGCAGTCGGGCTATTTTGTGAATTGTTTCACCGCAGAGTAATTTCACCGCAGCGTAGTTTTATCGTAGAGTAATTTTACCGCAGAGGCGCAGAGACGCGGAGCGCAGCGTAGTTTTATCGTAGAGTAATTTTACCGCAGAGGCGCAGAGACGCGGAGCGCAGCGTAGTTTTATCGTAGAGTAATTTTACCGCAGAGGCGCAGAGCGCAGCGTAGTTTTACCGTAGAGTAGTTCATCGCAGCGGGACAAATTTTTTAAAAAACTACTCTACGCTCCGCGTCTCTGCGCCTCTGCGGTAAAAGTACTCTACGATAAAACTACGCTGTGGTAAAACTACTCTACACTCCGCGCCTCTGCGGTGAAACAAACCCTACAGCGCCTCCGCGGTGAAAAAAACTACCCAAACACCAACCGGTATCCCACTCCTTTCAGGGTGATGATCTCCACCTGCTCGTCGTCGCGCAGGTATTCCCGCAGGCGGGCAATGTACACGTCGAGGTTGCGGGAGTTGAAAAAGGAGTCATTTCCCCAGAGGGTATCGAGGATGAGTTTGCGCAGTACAGGTTGGTTTGCGTTTTGACACAATAGGTTTAGTAGTTGGGTTTCGCGGTGCGAGAGGCGGCGAACCTGATCGTCCAGATGGATCTCCTGGCGCAGCGGACAAAACCGGAACCGGCCCAGCGCGATGGGTTCACCCGGCCCCTGGGCAGTTTTTTCGCTGCTGCTCAACCGGACGAGGTTGTGCATGCGCACAATCAGCTCCTCCATGCTGAAGGGTTTGCGCACATAGTCGTTTCCGCCGGAGGCAAAACCTTCGAGCACGTCTCCGGTTTGGTCTTTGGCTGTCAGAAAAACAATCGGAATATGCGGAAACTGCCCGCGAATGGCTTTGCCAACAGTAAAACCATTGTCAAAAGGCAACAGCACATCGAGCACACAGATGTCGGGCCGGAACTGTTCGCATGCCTGCACAGCACCGCGTCCGTCGGGCAAATGATGCACCACAAGCCCCCGACTTTCGAGCGACTCGCGCACGATTTTGGCCAGGAACGGCTCGTCTTCCACATATAAAACCTTCATTTCTGTAGTGTTTTGATGTGTTTGGGTGTTTCAGTGTTTGGGTTACGGAGCCTCCCAAAAACACCTCAAAACACATTTAATTCAACCGTGAATGCGGCGCCCTGTTCGGGTTGATCGCCGAGCGTGATTTTCCCGCCGTGCTGCTCTACTACTTTGGCGGCGTAACTCAGCCCCAGGCCGTGGCCTTTCACCTGGTGTCCGGCTTCCGAAGGAATACGAAAAAACGTTTCGAAGATACGGGATCGGAATGCTTCGGGAATGCCGGGGCCGTTGTCCTGCACGCGCAGTGTTATCTTTTCGTCGGTGGCATGGAGTCGGACCTGAATTTCTGGTTTTTCACCGCCATATTTCAGGGCGTTGTCCAGGAGGTTGAACAATACACCGGACAAGTGCAGGCGGTCGCCCTTGATTTGAAAATCGGCGCCTGAAATATCCAGTTCGATGTGGGCGCCTGCTTGTTCGAAGCGCGGACGCAATGCGGCCAGCACTTCATTGGTTAGTTCGCGAAAATCAAAATGGACCGTTGCCAGTGTCGTGCCGGGGCGCTCCAGATGCGCGATACCCAGTACTTTTTCCACCAGCAACGACAGGCGTTGCAGTTCGAGTTGTGAAATATCGAGGTACTCTTTGGTCTGGCCGGGGTTTTTCAACGCATCGAAATCGCGCAGCGCTTCGAGTGCCACACGCATGGTAGCAATGGGTGTTTTCAGTTCGTGGCTGATGTTTTGGATAAACTCGGTTTTCAGCGCGGTCAGCCGCCGTTGTGTCCGCAGGGTACGAAATACGAAGAAAAATGCCAGCGCCATGCAGCCGAAAAGCAGCAGGGCGAAGAGAATTTGCGGCAGCATTTTTTTGAACAAAAATAGCTCGTATCGGCTCAACTCGGCGCCGTAGCGCTCGCCGTTGGCCAGGTCGGTGTACAATCCCGACATCAGTTGTTTCGGGGGCGTTTTTTCACCGGCGCGCATGCGGCTGATGCGGTGCTGCACCGGTATGCCTGCGGCAGCAAGGGCGCTGGAGAAATCCTTGGTCAGGCGTTGGAGAAATGCCACTGTATCCGCCGTCACTTGTGTGGAGTCCACCCACAAACTGTCGGTGTCCAAGGCGATGAACATGGAAACAGAGCCTTGCAATTCATTAATTGGGCGCTCCGAAGTGCTGGTGTGGTTGACCCGGATTTCAAATTTTTCATCCCGGGTTTGCAACGCATGTCCCTCCCGGCTGACGAACGTCATTACTTTCATCGAGTCGGAGCGGAATACTTTCGACATCGGAGGGAACTCGGTTACGCCCGGCGGATGCCCGCGCCGAAACACAAGTTTGTCCAGCAAACCACCCTCGATATTCCGGATTGTATTGATAAAAACAAAACCCACCTCGCGGGAAAGCGCGGTTTCCTCCTCCCGGTAAGTACGGTGCAGGAACCAAGCGAGCGAGCAGCCGAGCAGGAGCATGCTGGCGGCCATCAGTGTGCGGGCGAGGTGAAAGGAGCGGTCGGTGAGCATGAAAAAATTAACTTCGGGTCAAAAGTAGACCCTTTTCCAATGGCCCGAAACGGCTGTTAACCTTAATTAACCTTGCATCAAGGTTCGTTAACCTGCGCCAATAAGGGGGCGGCCTACCTTTGTCCCACATTCATTTTCGTGTCATCTAAAATCAAAAAAATATGAAACAGTTATTTCTGCTCGCTACACTCATCCTCGTTCCCTGGCTGCTTGCGGCTCAAAACACCTCCGGGGAGGTCTCTTATCGGGAAACCATCCAGATCAAAATGGAGATGCCGGACGCGGACGAAAACCTCAAAAAGATGATCCCACCCTCTATGTCTGCTACCAAAATACTGGTTTTCAACGAAAGTGCCGCGCTGTACAAAGATGCCGGCGCCAAGGGCGAAGGCGATGTGGAAGTAGCGCATGAGGAAGACGGGAACGAGATGCGGTTCGTGATGAAACGCCCGGGAAACACCCTGTTCACCGATCTGGAGGAAAACACTACGATCAATCGCAAAGAGTTTTTCGGTCGGGATTTTCTCATCACCGGCCCGGCCCGCGCGTGCAGGTGGAAACTGACCGGCGAGAAACGAAAAATCGGCGAATACGAGTGCCAGAAAGCCGTGTTGCAGGATACCTCTGAGCAGGTCGTTGCGTGGTTTACCCCGCAAATTCCGGTGCAGGCCGGACCCTTCCGGCTATGGCATGTTGCCCGGCCTTATCCTTGAACTGGATATTGACAACGGTACCCGCACGGTCGTGGTGACCAAGGTGGACCTGAAAGCCGTGGGCGCCATCGAAAAACCGAACAAAGGCAAGCAAGTCACGGCGGAGGAATTCAAGGTCATTGAAGCCGAAAAAATGAAAGAGATGGGTGCAGAAATGGGCGGTAACGGCAAGGGTGTGCGTATGATTATCCGCACGGAAGACCGCGGCGGACAGTGATTAAAGTAGAAGTGTCACAGAGGCTCGCGCGTGGGGGATTCCAATCCACGCCGACTTGGTTTTAAAACCGGAAAGTCTCTCGGAAAATGTCGAGCTCTGACACGTTACCGGGGCACCGGGGGGCGGGCGGATTCCTTCGGAATGACAAACGTATTGTACCTCACCGACAGCAAAAACACTTTTTTCATTTCGCTATGAAAACAATCTTTCTCCTCGCTTTTTCCTTGCTTTGCGGCGCCGTTTTTGGACAAAAAACGGTACTGCAGGGTTCCGTTACCGATAAATCCGGGGCGGCTTTGCCGGCGGTTACTGCCGTGCTAATGACCCGGGACTCCGTGCTGCACGCCTTCGCTACGGCAAATGACCAGGGGCGTTTTTCCCTGAAAGCAAAAATCGCCGGGCAGTACCTGCTGCAAATTACCTACCTCGGCTACACCACCCACTGGCAGGCGGTGACCGTGGAGCCGGGAAAAACCGAAATGGACCTCGGTCGCATCCACTTAGAGATTTCGACTGAAGTGCTGCCTGCCGTGGAAATCAGCGCCGAACGCGACCCCATGCGCATCAGTCGCGACACGGTGGAGTACAACGCCGCAGCTTTCAAAGTACAACCTGGCGATGCCGTGGAAGAACTGTTGAAAAAAATGCCCGGCATCGAGGTGCAGCGCGACGGCACGGTGAAAGCCCACGGCGAGGATGTAAAAAACGTATTGGTGGACGGCAAGGAATTTTTTGGAAAAGATACCCGCGTGGCCACACAAAACCTGCCCGCCGAAGCGGTAGACAAGGTGCAGGTGTACGATAAAAAATCAGACATGGCCGAGTTTACCGGCATCGAGGACGGGCAGGACGAGCGCACCATCAACCTCAAACTCAAAGAGGGCCACAAAGACGGGTATTTCGGCAAAGGCGATGCCGGCGCGGGCACGGAAGGCCGCTACGAGGGCAAATTCAACCTCAACCGGTTCACGCCCGGCGACCGACTTTCCGTCATCGGTATGGCCAACAACACCAACCAGCAGGGCTTTTCGATGGACGACTACATGCAGTTTATGGGTGGCATCGGCGCCATGATGTCGGGTGGTGGCGGCCGTATCCAGATCGGCGGCGACGGCGGTGGCGGCATTCCGCTAAACACCGGGCAGGGCGTACAGGGTATTCGCACCTCGCTGGCCGGCGGCCTGAACTGGAGCAAGGATTTTTCCAAAAACACAGAGCTGACGGCCAGTTATTTCGTCAATCGCTTTCGCAACGACCTCGATCTCAGCAGCAACAGCCAGAACCTCGGAGCCGGCGGCTTGTTCACCGGCACGGAAGCGGAAGACCAGTTGAGCCGCAATTTCGGGCACAACCTCAGCGTACATTTTCGTCACCGGATTGACTCGTTTCAAAGCCTTGTTTTGCGCGCCAATAGCGGGCTTAACGACGCCTCGTTCGATAGCCGCGGTACGACGGCAGCGTTCAATAGCCTGGGTAATTTACAAAATGAAGGCCAACGTGACTATCGGAGCGAGGGAAACAACTACAGCCTGCGCTCCTCGCTCCAGTACCGCCGGCGCTTCCGAAAACCGGGCCGGGCTGCTGTGGCCCAAGGCTCGTTCAACCTGAATGACCGGCAGCAGGACGGTTCGTTGTTTGCGGTCAACCGTTTGTTTACCCAGCCTGTGCTGACCGATACCATTCGGCAGCGGCAGGATGTGGCCGACGGCGGGGAGCAGTACGGCCTCTCGCTCACCTACACCGAGCCGCTCGGGCGTCGGCGCTACCTCGAAGTGAATGCCTCCCGGCAAAACTATACGAACGACAACCGCCGCGACTTTTTTGATCTTTTGCCCGGTGGCGAAGTGCGCAATGAGAACCTGTCCAACCACTTTCGCCGGGGCTACATTTACGATCGTGCCGGAGTGAACCTGATGGTGAACCGGAATAAATACAAACTGACCGGAGGTGTGGCCTTCCAGCAGTCGCGGCTCGAAAATACGGTGGTGGGGGAGAACAGGCCCTTTAATGCCCGGTTTTCGCGTTTTCTGCCTGCGCTGTTCGGCGAATATGAATTTGCCACAGCGCACAACCTGAACTTTGGGTATACCACACGGTTTACGGAACCTTCGCCCGAGCAGTTGCAACCGGTAGTGAATAACTCCGACCCGTTGAATATTTATATTGGCAATCCCAACTTGCAGCCCGAGTATACCCACGAACTGCGGACCGGCTATTTTCTGTACGATCAGTTTTCGTTCACCTCATTTTTTGCCAACCTGACCGGCACCTACACGACGGACAAAATCACCAATGCCACGACAATAGATTCCCTGCTGCGCCGCACGGTGACCCCTTTGAACGTGGAACGGGAGATGGCTCTGCGCGGCAGTCTTCAGTTCGGGGCGCCGATCCGGCCGCTGAAACTGAAGTTCAAAGTACAGGTGAATTCCAGTTTGGCGCAGCGCATTTTGTTTGTGAACGACGTGCGCAACGATGTGCGCGACTGGCGCAACGGACTTGATTTTGCCCTGGAAAACCGCAATAAGGATGTGGTGGACGCACTGGCGGGTATCCGGCTCAATACGACAAGTACCGACTGGTCAGTCAGTGCGGACCTGAATCAGCAGTATACCAACCACGCCTGGTACGGCGAGATGCGCTACACCCCCGCAAAGCGGTGGATGCTGGAAACGCAGT
Source organism: Lewinellaceae bacterium (assembly GCA_016719605.1). GTDB lineage: Bacteria > Bacteroidota > Bacteroidia > Chitinophagales > Saprospiraceae > M3007. The sequence goes on from JADJYW010000001.1 coordinate 371,088, forward strand.
TTGACTACACCGTGTATTCTGAAGAGGCCTTTGGTGAACGCACTGCCATACCGCTGTGGCGAGCCGGCGTGACGCATTATTTCTTGAAAAATAACCGGGCGCGGGTTCGCCTGTCGGTGTTCGATTTGTTGGCGCAAAACCAGGGAATCACCCGGAGCAGCAGCCTGAACTATGTGGAACAGCAGCGCGCCAATGCGCTGGGTCGGTATTTTCTGCTCACGTTTGGGTATTCGTTGGCAGGATTCGACAAGCAGGAAGGAGGAATTCAGATCAAGATCAATTGATTTGAGTTTGCACGGCAGAATGTTAGCCCACGAGCACGGTCATGCCTGCTCGTGGGCTATTTTTTCGCGGATGCGTTCCACTAGATCGGCCGGAACTTCCAGTAAATCCGTGATTTGTTCAACGGAAAATCCTTTGAGCAGCATTTTTTGGATGTGCTTTTCAGTGATTTCTTCGCGTCCCTCTTCGCGTCCCTCTTCGCGTCCCTCTTCGCGTCCCTCTTTCCGACCTTCTGCACGTCCTGCTTTTCGAGCGAGTCTTTTGTAATGCTGTGTGACGATTTGTTCGATAGTCATGGTTGGAGCAGTTTTGAAATGTTTGTCAATTTCCTCCGCAAATTTATCGTGCAGAAGGATATCATCAAAATTGACATAGCCGTCAATAAAATCCAGGAGTTTGCGCACCCGCTCCTTGTCGTAGCCTTTGTGCAGCAGTTTGCGGACAAGTGCGAACTTGATTTTCATTTTACCGGCATCATCCAACCGGTGTTTTTTCAAGCCGTAGTAGGCGGTTTCCATGACGATAGCGAACGGATTGGGATTGCCTGCAAATGCCTCCGGCGGATGCGCCGACACCAGGTAGACCGGGTATTCGTAGCGCAGGTATGTGCCCCAGGTACCCACTTCGTAGGCATTTGAGGCAAGGATGTGCTCGTCGTTGGTGAGTACAGCCAGTGCGGCTACCGGTTTATTGTAACGTTCCGAAATCCGGTATTGCGCCTGATACATGCGCAGGGGGAAATCGGGGTCGTGGTAGCCCTGAACTTCGATGTGGATCAGGAGCCAGTTGAGCGCGCCGTTTTTAAGCCGAATTTTCACCAATTTGTCCACGACGCGGCCTTTCTGCTGGAGGGTGCGCGGGAAAATCTTGCTGAGCTCCTTGTCCAGAAACTCCGGTGCATGCGCGAAGTCTATTTCTTGGGCGTGGTCGGGGAAGAAGAAAAACATGGAATCCTGGAAAAAATCTTCAAAGATCGTTTTCCAGAGGCGGTCCCGGATGGTCATACATGTTCAGGTTTAGGTCAGGGAAACAAGTCGAACAGAGCAAAAGTAACCGCAAAAACAACTGCCCGCACAACCACCGCCGCTTGACCAGATGGGACAAAACTGTAAAACCCACCCAAACAACGCAAAATGCCGGTAAGGAGCACGCTATTTGCCGGCATATTAGATTTATAAAAATCTGTACAGACGGTATCGGAGGCTATGTATGCCCGAAAATCTGTGAAATTTTCTGGCAAGTCGTTTGCCCGGACAGGACGACGGCGTTACCTTTCGCACACAAAAACAACGAAAAAATGGAACACAAGGCCAAATCCATTCGGCCATTTATCGGGGCTAAAAACTATGAACTGTCGAGGCGTTTTTATCGGGACCTGGGCTTTCAGGAAAGTATTTTGTCACCTGATTTGTCGTATTTCAAAACAGAGAAAATCGGGTTTTACCTGCAAAATGCTTACATCCGGGATTGGATTGATAATTCCATGATTTTTTTAGAAGTTGATGATGTGGATCGTTATTGGAATGAACTTTTGGCTTTAGACTTGACAACAAAATATCCAGGTGTAAAGCTAATCCCGATTCGAACGTACGATTGGGGTAGTGAGTGCTTTTTGCACGATCCCTCTGGTATTCTCTGGCACTTTGGAGCGTTTTTCAATGACATAGAATAAAAACAAATCCACACCCATGCGCATCCTCGCAAACACCCCCGACGAGTACATTGACCAACTGCCGCACGACCGGCAACAGGCCATATCCAGGCTGCGGAGCGTCATCCAGGAAAACCTGCCGGAGGGTTTTGAAGAGCGGATTCAATATGACATGATCAGCTATGTGGTACCGCATGCAACCTACCCCGGCGGATACCATTGCGACCCGAAGCAGCCCTTGCCTTTCCTGAGTATTGCTTCCCAGAAAAATTTCGTGGCCCTGTACCACATGGGCATCTACTCCGATCAAAAACTGCTGGACTGGTTTGTCGCGGAGTACCCCAAACATTGCTCTACCCGGCTGGACATGGGCAAAAGCTGCATCCGGTTTAAAAAAATGGATCAGATTCCATATTCCGTGATCGGGCAATTAGCCAAACAGATGACTCCGGAAGAATGGATCAGCTTGTATGAAAGCAGGCTCAAACGGTAGAGCATACTGTCGGCATGACGTAGAGTCATGCCGACAGTACGCGCTGCAATACCTTTTTTCAACACCCACCCCGCACCAAAACGACAAAAAGCACATTGCCCGACACGGCCATTTTATACGTCTTGTCACCGTCGGAAGGGAGTATGAGTTTCCATGTTTCGCCACCGTCGGCAGAGCGGAAAATACCGGCTTCAAGACTGCAAAAGAGGTGTCCGTCGGCCTCTTTGATATCGTTGATAACCGATGGCTGATTCGACTGGTAGTTATTTCGGTAGGTATTGGACAAGGCCTGACGGAGCAGCAACTCGGTCAGTTCGCCATCCATGCGCTGCCAGGTTTTGCCGCCGTCGGCAGAGGTGCGCAACCGATTTGTTGCCATACCCATGGGATCGGCATGTTCCTTTCCCCAAGGGCCCAGGCCGGAGGTGATGGCAAAGAGCCGGCTCCCGATGCGTCCGGTTTGCAGCGCCATACCGTCTTCGGTCAGCACCCAGTCCCAGTGCTCGCCACCGTCGGTCGAACGCAAGACACCCCGGAATCCGCCGCCAATCAGCACACCATCCGCCTGGGCAAGGTTCGAGACCATACCTTCCGCAAAGACCTGTTTCCAGGTTTTGCCGCCGTCGGAAGATTTAAAAATACCGTTGTCGCAGCCAACGATCAGGGCTTTGTCGGGGGTTTCCAGAACGGCGAGTATCGTCTTGTTTTGCAACGCGTCGTGCATGGATTTCCAAATGCCCCGACCGGGCGCTAATTGAAAAATCCCGATATCGTAGCTCGAGACATACGGCCCGGCCCACCCGGAGGATATATCGGTGATGCGTTCGACCGGGAAAACATCTTTTGCCCAGGCCTGTGCTACCGGCGGTTTGGTACTGCGGTACAGCCCTTGCAGGGAGCCCAAAAGGACTTCATTATCATTAGCAAAAACAGTCAATATCTGTACTTCTGCGGGCAGGCCCGCACTGACGTCCTGCCACGTCTGCCCGCCGTCCATGGATTTATACACGATATCGGTTGCCAGTGGCGAGCCTGTCCCCGGGGCCGGCCGGCCGGCATCCGTGGCCTGGAAACTGATGTTGGCTGCTGCCAGGGATTGAACATTTTCCGGAACCTGCCGGCAGGAAAAACCGGTGTGAAGAAAAAGCAAAAAAGCGAGGATGTGGATTTGCATGACGTTGCTTGGTTGGTGAAACAATACGGCAAAGGTGCAGGCAGGCCAAAGCCGGACATCATTTCGCGTGTAAAACGATGTAACGGAAATGTAAAAGGTTGTTTTTGGGCCGCGGGTGCGCGCCGTATCTGTTCCCCTGCCGTTCTTTGCAGTCCAATGAAGGTGCTGCTTACGACATTCAACGCAAAATACATCCACACCAACCTGGCTATCCGGCTGCTCTACGAATTGAATCGGGACTGGCCGGGACTGGCGTGGCGCGAGTTTACCATCAATCAGGATCGGGACGAAGTCGCCCGTTTTTGTGCCGATTTTGACCTGGTTGCCTTCAGTTGTTACATCTGGAATATCACCCAAACCCTGGACGCCGCCCGAAAAATAAAAGCCATCAACCCTTCGGTAAAAGTGTTGCTGGGCGGCCCGGAGGTGAGCTACGACTGGCAGGATGTGCTGGCGCGCCCGGAAGTTGATTTTATCATCACCGGCGAAGGCGAAACACCGTTCCGTGCTTTGCTGTACGCCTGGCCGGAGGTGGGCCACCTGCCCAATGTGGCCGGCAAAACACCCGACGGAACCGTCCGGTATTTTTCCGACCCGGCTATTTTCAACCTCGAAGCATACCACGACATCCGCCCCTGGCGCAACGACCCCCCGGAGACGCTCGCCAGCAAAGTTTTGTATGTCGAGACCTCCCGCGGGTGCCCCTATAAATGTGAATTTTGCTTAGCCAGCCTCGACAACAAGGTGCGCTACCTGCCCGACGTACACATCAAGGAAACCCTGCTCTACCTCATGCAGCACGGGCGGGTCATCAAATTTCTTGACCGCACATTCAACATGAAGCGGGATTTTACGCTGGACATTTTCCGGTTTATCCTGGAGCACCACCGCCCGAAAAATGTATTCCAATTTGAAATCACAGCCGATATCCTGCATCCCGACATCATCCGTTTCATTCAGGAGCATGTGCCCAAAGGCTTGTTCCGGTTTGAAATCGGTATCCAGACCGTCAACCAAAAAGCGAACCTGGAAGTAAGCCGCAAGCAAAATTTTGATAAAACCAAAGGCATCATCGAGGCGCTCGCCGACAAAGTGGAGATGCACCTGGACCTGATCGTCGGCCTTCCGCTGGAAACCTGGGACGACGTGAAATACAGTTTTGAGTCGGTGTTCCCGCTGTTTGCGCCGGAGTTGCAAATGGGCTTTTTGAAATTTCTGAAAGGCACCCCGGTGCGGGATAAATACGCGCAGCACGGGTTTGTTTTCGACCCCGAACCGCCCTACGAGGTCATCGAAAGCAACTACCTCTCCCGCCACGAACTTGCGCAACTGAAACTGGTGGAACACGCACTGGAAATTTACTGGAACAAACCCCGCGCCATCCGCACCCTGAAATACGTCACCGCCCGCTACAGTATTTTTGACTTTCTGCTTGGGCTGGGCGAGTGTTTTGGCGAACAGCACGAATTTCACCGGTACACCCTTGCCAATGTCTACGAACGGCTCCTGGCTTTTGCCCAACGGCAATACCCGGACGATACCATCCTGCGGGAGCTGATCGAACTGGATTTTTGCCTGTTCCAAAAAGAACGGCCCCGGCCTTTACACCTCCGGGAAGTAGACGAATCGCAAAAAACGACCTTGATCGAAATGTTTCAGGCGGATTTGGCCAGCCCAACCCGTGGCAAAGTCCGGTATCTGGCCCTGCCGATCGGGTTTGACTGGAATGTGTTTGAGCAGGAGCAGCGGGTGGTGCCGGGCGAGTACCGTGTATTGTTGGCTTACGACAGTACACGCGCCGGGCAGGTTTTTAGTTTTCAAAACCCATGACAACATTCACCACCCACACCTTTCCCCGCACCCGCATCGCCACGCTGGATGTATTCGGCGCCGGAAAACGGAAGCAGCATGTGGCCGCCCTGCTGGAAATAGACGTGACCCTCGGCAGGGAAAAAATCCGGGAACTGGGCGACCGGGTGTCGTTTACCGCCTGGCTCATCCGCGTCATCGGCCTAACCCTGAAGGAACACGAGCGCATAGCCGCCTACCTGCTGGGGAAACGCCGACTGGTTATTTTTCGAGGACATCAACGTCTCCCTGATCGTTGAAAAAGAACTGGACGGTCAGCGCATCCCCGTTCCCTTGGTGCTCGAACGGGCCGACGCCCGCAGCGCAGCGGAACTCACCGAACAAATCCGGGAAGCCAAAATCACGCCGTTCACAGCCAAAGATATCGTGCTGCAAAAACGCTCGGACCGGCTGGCGCGGTTGTACTACCTGCTCCCGGGATTTGCCCGGCGCTTCTTCTGGAATTACCTGCTGGCGCACCCGCATCTCGCTTTCAGCAAAATGGGCAACGTGGCCATCACGTCCATCGGCATGATGGGCGCGGCAAGCGGCTGGTTCATCCCCTCTTCCGTGCATCCGGTTTGTTTCGGCATCAGCGCGGTGGTGAAAAAGCCTGTGGTGGTGGACGACCGCATCGTCGTCCGGGACATGTTACACCTGACCGTTCTTCTCGACCACGCCGTAGTGGACGGCGCACCGATGGCCCGCTTCGTGAGCAATTTGTCCGAAAATATCAAAAACGGCGTCGGATTGTGAAGCCCGTGCGATATGCGGCGAAATTTAACCTGCCGAATCCACTGCCTTTTCCTACGTTTGCGAACGCATGTTTGGCCCCCCCCTTGAAAATTTCTCCGTTTTTTTAACCGCTTGTCTCCCAAAACACAGCAGGGCAAAAATGTATGACACGGCGATACGCAACACATCGCTCTGTATTCATCGCTCATCACCTATCGTTCACAACCGATCTTGCCTGTCATGTACTACCCGGCCGTCCTGTCCAACCTGACCAAAACCTACTCCGGCAACACATACAAATACACCACCCTCCTGCGGCACAAAGGCACGCTCATCGCTTTCACCATGGATAATCGGCGGCGTATCCACTACGCCGTGCTCGACCAAAACCCAGCCGCCGCACAATCGCCCCTCGACGTGACGTACTGGCCCGGCGGCCCCACCGAACTCCTGTTTCCCAATGAAATTGCCGAAACCGGCTTCGGTATTGCCGACCAGACGCTGCTGCCTACCTACCAGAACGGATCGCCCACCCCGGCAAAACCCGGCGCCCGCCTCGCTCCCCGAGACATCGATTTTTTCCGATCCACTACCGCCCGCCTGAGCGCCGACGCGCCGTTTCAGGTGCTCTCCGACGGTCAATCCGTGTACCTGTTCCGGCAGGCGATTGATGCCAACCACCCCGACCAGATTTTCAAACAGGACAAAACCGGCAAACCCGTGCTCGACAGCGCCGGCAAACCGGTACCCCTTGTGGATGCCACCCTGCTCGTGGACCGCTTCGTGCTGGTGGGCGCCATACTCGAACCCCGGCTGGAAATTCGCTTCCAACGCAGCCGCAGCAAAACCCGCCCCGCCAGCCGGAAAGACAACCTCGGCGCCAAAGACCTCGACGGCAACGATTTTTACGAACCCACGCAGGAACTGAAATTCGTGGGCAACCTCGAAGCAGGCCGTTTTGCCGTGCTGCTGCTGCCCACCTCGGTGGCCGAAGTGGAACGCTGGCAAATTTTTGCCCAAAACCGCCACACCGGACGCATGGACGCCTTCAGCATAGAGCGTTCGCCCGAAGGGCTGTTCAATACCCGCGGTTCGCAGGTTTTTGCGCCCGAACTTGCCGGCCACGCCGAAGCGGCGCTGCAATTGACCAAACCAACCGACCACATCGCGCTCGCCAAAGGTGTGACGCCCGGCGCAACTTTCAGTTTTGAAGGCTGGATTTTTCCCGAACAAACCCAAAGTACGCAGCCCCAGGTGCTGATCGCCGGCGCCAAAAGCGGCACAGATGCCGGCGGGCTGTCGCTGCTTGTTGTGGCCCAAACCCGCCTTCGCGTGGATTTCGGCAGCGGCCAGGGCGACAAGTTTACCTCCAAAAGCATGCTCACGCCCAATACCTGGAACCACATAGCCGTCACCTTCGACGGCGGCGCATTCCGGTTTTACATCGGCGGAAACCTGCGCGACAAAATTGATCTGCCCCCCGGCGATGAAAAACCGCCCGCCAAACCCATCCTGTTTTTGGGCGCAGCCCAAAACGCGTTCAAAGGTGTGCTCGACGAAATATGCCTGTGGAACCGCCCCCGTTCGGCCCGCGAAATACAGGCCGATCTGCACCAGCGCCTCACCGGACTCGAACCCGGACTGGCTGCCTATTGGCGTTTCGATGAAGCCGGCGGCGATACGGTGTTTGACCAAAGCAACTACGGCGCTGACGGGCGGCTGAACGGCGGCGCGTGGATTACATCCGACGCGCCCATCGGCGACAACCCCGGCATCAACCGATCCAGTTTCCTCGTGGCAGGCCGCCTGCCGGACGGCAGCCTCGAAAACCGCAGCATTGCCTCGGGCCTCAGCGCGCTGCTGTATTTCCAGCAGGCAAACGTGTCCAGCGGCTACGACGGCGCCCAAAAACCGCTGAAGCAGTCGGCGCGTGTCATGCTCGCCTTCGCTACCAAAGGCGCTTCTTCGGGCGACAAAAACTACATCGCCTCCCTCGACTTCGCGGTTTCCGCCTCCGGCAAAATCGCCGCCGCGCCCGACCGCCTGCCGCTGGAACTGGTGCATCCCGACGGTGCGGCACAAACCTCCGTCAACGATCAACTCGATGCCCTGAAATCTGCCGAAGAGCAGGTACGCGTGCTCGCCGAGGCCGTCGCCAAAGCCAAAAAACAGGAACAAAAACGGGATGCCGAATGGCTGGCGCTCAAAAACGAAGACGCCGGCGCACAGGTGACGGCGTTTGCCGGAGCCGATTTCACGGGCGCGTTTCGCGTGTTCGGGAAAGGCGACGTGCGGCACGCCGATCTGTTCAGCAGCGAAGCGAGCCTGAATTTTAATGATAAAATCACGGCGCTGAAAATTCCGGCGCCCCTGCAGGTCACCGTGTTTGAACACGATGTGGATGCCGCCGGGCAAACCAAACTTTTCAAAGAAGACACGCCCGACGTAGGCGACTTCTGGCGGGGAAAAATCTCCGGTCTGCGCGTGGCCGGCAGCCCCGATTTTGCTACCAAAATCCAGAAAGCCGAACAGCGCCTCCTGCAGGCCCGCACCGAACGCAGCGCACAGGAAACCCTGCTGAACAACGCCCGTACCGCCCTGGCCGGGCAGCAATCGGTGTTGCGCAGCGGCGCCTCCGTCACCATGCCGATCGTGCATCTCGACGCGGGCGGCTTGCTGGTGTCCGGCGGCCTGCTCGGTTTTGCCTGGACGAACGATGCACCCCTCCTGTTCGACAGCGCTACCGGCTCGCTGGCGCTGTACTACCGCGGCGCCGACGACCAGTTTTTCGCCGCCTACTACACCACCCTCACCGAGCGGGCCAAATACCCGCTCACCAACAGCACCGGCAAACAAACCGTCATTTGCATCGCCCGTTCCACCGACCTGGGCATGGATAAAATCGCCCTTGAGGTAAGCGACGGCCCCGGCGCCGACACCTGCACCGTGAAAATTGCCGGGCTGGAACTGGAAGAAATCTGGGAAAAAGTACCCCGCAACCCCGAGCGTTTCGCCCGCGTGCTGAACGGCCAGGCCGGCCACTACCACAACAACAAACTCGTGGGCTACCGCGAACGGATAGGCGCCGGAACGGTCGTGGCCGAAAACAACGGCCAACTCCGCCTCGACATACCCGGCGGCACCAGCCGTGCCCTCGAAAAAAATGCCGCTCTGATGCTCGGCTCTATCCGGCTGACGCTGAAAGAACCCGCTGACGCCGATGCAACCAGCCTGCCCGTGGGCAGCGAGTCCCTGGTGTTTCCGCCGGAGCCACAACCGCTTTTTTACCTCGAATACGACTACGCCGCCAATGCCCGCACGACCAAAGTGCCGGGCGACCTGTTCGGCGGTTCGCTGCTGCTGCGCGCGGTCAACCTTCCAGGTTTTCAAAACCTGGAAGGTTTTGTGACCAATCAGCGCGTCACCAGCGGCGCCACGCTCACCAGCAAATGGACCGCCGCCGCACCGGGCAGCACCCTGCTTTTCAACGGCACGGATACATGCGCCAAACTCGCCGATACCGGCAAACTGAATCAGCTCGACCCGGAAAACGACCTCACGCTCGAAGCCTGGGTGCGCCCCTTGCAGGTTACGGAAAAAGCGCGCCTTATCCAGCACAAATCCGGTGCAGCCGAATATGCTCTGGGCCTGAAGCAGGCCGACCTGAACTCGGCATTCAAACTCGACGGCGCGGCCGATTATGTGACCATTCCCAAAAATCCGGCGCTCAACTTCGCCGGCTCCATCACCATCGAGGCCTGGATAAAACCGGAAGCCACCGACGGCACCCGCACCATCGTTGCCCACGGCTACCCGCACCGGGGTACACCGGAACTGTTCCTCCGCATCGAAAACGGTCAGTATCAAACCGGCATCTGGCGGAGCGGCAACAACCTGGCGGCCATGCCGATACCGGAAGCCGACAAGCAGGGAAAAGACTGGATTCACCTCGCCGGCGTGTACGACGCTATCGCCCGGAAATGGATGCTGTATCGCAACGGCGTACTGGAAAACAGTGCCGATTCGGGCGTCGGTGCGCAGGTCGTCGAGGCCGACTGGGGTATCGGCGCCAACCCGGACCCCGGCGCCGACGTAACCGACCGCCGACTCTGGAACGGCGAAATTGACGACGTGCGCGTGTGGAAACGCGCCCGCACCCAGGCCGAAATTCTGTCCGACATGAACCGCCGCCTCGCCGGCAACGAAACCGATCTGGCCGGCTACTGGCATTTTCAAAACGGATCGGCCCGCGATTACTCCCGCAACGCCAATGACGGTGTGTTGCACGGAAAACCCGCCACATCCGTATCGCCGCTACCGGCCTACACCATATTCGCCGGGGTAAACGGAAAATATGTGCAAGGAAAAAACATCCTTCCCGCCGGTAACTGGACGCATGTAACCGCCGTGTTCCTGCAGAACTACGGCCTGAAATTCAGCGGCAACAACGCCTTCCTCGACTGCGGCAAAGACGAAACCCTGAACCTCAACGGCGACCTCACGCTGGAGGTTTTTTTGAAGCCGGAACAGTTCGGCCGCGGCGCCGGCATCCTCGCCCGCGATACCGGCGGCAGCAACAAACAGCAGGTGCCCTACTCGCTCGCGTTCGACAGCAGCGGGCGACTCGTGTTCCTGTTCGAAGATAGAGACGGCAACGTCAAAATTTTCAAAACCAGCGCCAAGGCGCAAGCGGGCGTGTCCACCCGGGTAGCCGTGACGCGCCAACTCAAATCGCAGACCTACCGCCTGTCCGACAGCGAAACCAAAACACTGAACTGGTACGATATCCGCCTGCACCTCGGGGCTGCTTCAGAATCGTTCATTTACGCCGTGGATGAAATAACCCGGTTGGCTGTAGAAGAACTGTCCAAACCTTCGCCTGCAGCAATCATAATCAGGGCCGGCAAAAACGCGGCGCCGAGCATCGGGCGCAGCAACGGCAACACATACATCGGGCGCCATGCAGCCGCCAATGTGGACAGTATCGAAGAAATTTTCCGGGCTATTTTCACCGACCCGGGGCTGTTTGAACCCCGTTATTTCAAAGGCGTCATCAGCGAAGTCCGCATCTGGAGTACGGCCCGGGAAACCGCCGCTGTCGGCGGCGACATTGCCGGCGGCGAAAACGGCCTCATCTCCTGGTGGCGCTTCGAGGAGCGCGAGGGCGTGAAAACCAACGATTCCAACGGCCAAAACCACGCAGCGCTCAACGGCAACATCGAATGGGTGAAAGACGACGACCCACAACGCTCCGGCTTGACCCTGCTCTGCAACGATCAGGGCGCGTTGCTCACCGAAAACCTCCCGGGCGCGGATTTTACGCCGGCAAACAACCAGTTCACCCTCGGCGCCCTCGGCACAGGCGCCGGCTTGAAGGAACTCTACTGCGGCGAACTGGAAGAAGTGCGCATCTGGAAAACGGCCCGCACCCGCGAGCAAGTCGAAGACAACCTGTTTCGCCGCCTCAACGGCGAACCGGACGACCTGCTCGCCTACTACACCTTCGATGCGGAAACGCAAACCAAAATCAGCGACAACGGCCTGCGCGGCAACCACCTCGCGCCACAGGGTACCGCCGGTTTCGTGCTGTCCACCGCCCCCGTCGGCGACGACGCGCCCATCGTGCGCAGCGCCCTGGCCGGCATCCGCACACCGTTCAGCGGGTTTATCGGCAGCACCCCCGCCGTACACGAATACGGCGACATGCAAACCGACAGCCGCGGCAACACCATCGGGGTGTTCAAGCGCTGCTACGGGTTTATCCACGAAAATGCGCTGAACCTGCTCACCGGCTACAAGGTCGGCGACCTCGCGGTGGAATGGATCGGCCAGGTGCAATTTGCCCCCCAACTCATCGGCTTCATCGAGGGCGCGCCGCCCGTGCCCAGCGAAAACCTGACGATGCCCAGCGTGGAGATGATCGGCGACCTCGATGACTACAACGAAACCAGCACCGTCGAATTTGTCCGCGCCGACGAAACCGCTTACACCTATTCCGCCTCGAAGGAGGCGGGCCTCGGACTGGAAGTGGAAGGCGCCCTGAAATTCGGGTTCAAATCGAAAACCGACGCCGGCGTTGCCTTAGCCGCCGCCTCGCTATCTTCTATTGAGGAATCGGAAATCCTGGCGGGCGCGCGTGTACGTTTCGAAGCCATGTTTGGCTGGATGGACTCCGCCAGCACCGGTGTCAGCCGCGAGACGGCCAAAACTACCAGCCTCGAACTGCGCGGGCGCTACACCACACCCGAGGAAAACAAAAACGAGCCGTTTGGCCGGCGGTTTGTGCCCGACAACCTCGGCCTCGCGCTGGTGCAGTCCGAAACTGCCGACGTGTTTGCCCTGCGCCTGAAGCACAACAACGCACTGATTTCCTTCTCCCTGCGCCCCAACCCCGACATTCCAAAAGACTGGAACATTATTCATTTTCCCATGAATGCGCGCTATGTGAAGCAGGGCGTGCTCGACGGAAAAATAGGGCCTGTGACCGACGTGGACTACCCCAATGCGTTCGAGTACAGCAACGACGTGAGTTATTTCAAACCCGTGGAAGCCTACGCGTTGAAAAACCGTATCCAAAAAGAGGAGAAAGCGCTGGAGACTTACTACAACCAGTTTGCGGCAAAACTCAAGGGCAACATACCCTTTTTCTCCTTCGAGAGTGCGCTGGAAATGGCCGACCATTCGGACCTCCGTGCCCGGACGCGCCGCAATCTCGTGAACACCTATGTCTGGACCGCCGACGGTGGCCTGTTTGCCGAAACGCAGCAGATGATGCAGGTACATTCCGAAACCTCCGGCGGTTCGTATGAATTCAGCGGCGGCATCGGGCTGGATTTGAAAATCGGTTTTGCCATTTTCAAAGTGGCCGCCCAGTTCGAGTTGAACGCCATGTTTGTGGGGCAGCACCGGCAGGAAGTTTCCAAAACGAAAGAATCCAAAACGGCTTTTCAACTGAATGTTTCGGTGGAAAAAGTCGAGCGCGACATTTACCTGCGCCAACCGGACAACATCAAAATCGTTCAACTTGACCGTACCGACCCCAAACGTCCCCGGCCCATCAAACACCCGTACAAGGTGGACGCTTACCGGTTCATGTCGTTTTTCCTGGAAGAAAACTCCGAGCATTTCGATCAGTTTTTCAACCAGATCGTGGACCCGATCTGGATCGAACAGAGCGACGACCCGGCGGCACGCGCCCTGCGCGAAGCCCGCCAGGAGGGCAAAAAACCACCCTGCTGGCGCATTCTGCACCGCGTCACCTACGTCAGCCGCGTGCTGCCGCCGCTCGACAATTCGGCGCCGCCCTCGCTGGAAAAAGCCCTGCAAACCCTCGACATCGAGAGCAACTACGAACTCATCAAACAACTGGAACCTTATGTGGCGAACAAGCTCGGCAGTTTCCCCGAGTTCGCCGATGCCGTGCGCGAAACCATCCGGCAAAACCTGCCCGAATTGCAGCCCCACACCGAGGAGGTGATCCGGTACATGAGCATGTACCTCGGGATCACCGGGGAGCAGGGCGCCGGCGGCGAGCAGTTCGGCGACACCTCCCTCGCCGAATTGGCGCCCAACCAGCCGCCCATCGTCAACGCCGGACTCGACCAGACCATCGGGCTGGACGGCGCTTCCGTGGATGCCGATCTGGAAGCTGTGGTGATTGACGACCGCCTGGAAAAACCCGAAGCCATTTTTGTTACCTGGGAAAAAACCTCCGGCCCGGAAGGCATGACGTTCAACGACCTGCACGCCGGCGCCACCAAAGCCACATTCACCAAACGCGGGCGCTACGAACTGCAACTCCGCGCCCACGACGGCATGCTCGAAGCCGCCGACGCGCTCACGGTGATCGTCAACGAGCGCCCCGTCGTCAGCGCAGGCGCCAACATCGAAACCAACGCCCTCGAAATTCAACTCACCGGACAGATACTCGATACCGGTCTCGGCGACCCCGCCACAGGGGTAATGACCGTGCAGTGGCTCAAGTCCGGCGGACTCGGCAATGTCGTTTTTGAAGATAAAAATGCCCTGCAAACCAAAGCCGTTTTTGAAAAACCCGGCAACTACCTGCTGCAACTTTTAGTCGGCAACGGCACCTTCGACACCAACGCCGAGCTCCTGGTGGGCATCGCTGCCCGCGTGAACCGCGACCTGCAAGTGCTGTACACATTTGAAGAAAATGCCGGCCAAACGGTGAAAGATGCCTCCGGAACCGGCGAAGCGCTGGACGTGCAGATTCCCGATTTGAAAAAAATTGCCTGGCTGAGCGGCGGACTGAATTTGAAAAACCCCGTGGCGCTACCTGCTTCCGGCCCGGCGGCTCGACTTGCAACAGCAATGCGTGTCTCGAATGAAATAACCCTGGAAGCCTGGCTGAAACCCGCTTCGGCCCAGGCTCCCGGCTTGGCGCGCATCCTGACCTTTTCGTCCGGTCCGGCGGCACGCAATTTTACCCTGGCTCAAAGCGGCGGCAATTACCACCTGCACCTGCGCACCAGCACTACCAACGAAAACGCGAGCAACAAGGTGCTGGCCGGCGGCCAGGCAGATACCGGCAAAATTCAGCACCTCGTTTGCACCCGCGACGCGCAGGGCCATGCGCGCCTGTACCTCGACGGCGTCGAAGTGGCCGCCCGCAAGGTGGACGGCAACTTCGCCAACTGGGCCGATAACTTCGCCCTCGTCCTCGGCCATGAAGCCGGCGGCGGCTCCGACGACCGGGCCTGGACGGGCGAATTGCACCTCGTGGCCGTGTACAGCCGCGCGCTTGCGCCCTCCGAAATTTTGCAAAATTTCAATTTCGGCGCCAACCTCAACCTGCCACCCATTGTGTCGGCAGGCCCTGATTCGGTGGTACACTGGGCCGATTACGACTGGTCGAAAACGACGGTTCAGAAAAAAACTTTCCTGCTGAAAGGGCGCGTCACCCACGACCGGCCCACGGCGGGTACGGTTCAGTGGAAGCAGATCGGTGGCCCGGCGAACGGCGTAAAAATTCAGAACGAAAATGCGGCGGAAACCACCGTGGAGGTGCCCCAAAAGGGCCGCTATGTGTTCCGCCTGACGGCACAGGATGGCGAGTTGCTCAGCAGCAGCGAAACGGCGGTTACGGTGCATGTACCGCCGAATGTCCGGATCAAAAGCGGTACCCAAAAACTGCCGCTCACCGGAATGGATACCGAGGCTGCGCTTGTAGCCGAACTGTTGGATACCGGTCGCGGCGACCAGTCGGCGAACGAACCGCTCACCATGCGCTGGAGCCAAACCGGCGGCCCACAGGCGCTACAGTTTTCCGGAGCGGACACGCTGACGGCCAAAGCCGTTTTCGCGGCGCGCGGGTTTTATCCCCTGCAACTCGAAGTACACAACGGCGCCCTCGGAACCGTCATTCCGGTGCAGGTCACCGTCAACCAGATGCCGGTGCTGAGCGTGGCGCCGCCTGCGGTCGTGACGCTACCGGCCAATCAGGTTGCCCTGAACGGCGTAGTCACCGATGCCGGTTTGGGCAATCCCGCCGATCTGCTGGATATCCGTTGGGAAAAGGCCGACGGTCCCGGCAAGGTAACTTTCGCCGATGCGGGCAAGGCGCAAACTACCGCCCGGTTCGACACTGGTGGCGTGTACAGCCTGCAACTCACCGTGCGCAACCCCGACAATCCGGCGCTCAGCGCCACGGTGTCGGTGCCGGTGACGATCAATCGGGCGCCCGTAGTCAGTGCCGGCCCGGCGCCGGCGCCTCTGTTGCTGAAAGCCGGGCAAGCCAACGTAACCGTCTGGCTCGACGCCACCGTCAGCGACGACGGTCTGCCCGAATTGCCCGGCGCCACTGCGCTCAAGTGGACGAAAAAGAGCGGCCCCGGCAACATGCTCATCAGTCCCGACAACGCGGACTATGTGCGGGCGCTGTTCACCCAAAAAGGCAAATATGTGCTCCAGGTGGAAGCCGACGACGGCGCCGCCAAAACAACCGATACCGTGGCGGTAATCGTGAACACCCCGCCGAAAGTGCATGCAGGGGGCAAACAGCAGGCGACCGTGGAAGGCAGCGAAACCCCGGTATCGCTGAAAGGCGTACTCTCCGATACCGGCCTCGGCGACGAGTCGCAACAAAACACCGTCGCCGTGCACTGGAAAAAACTGTCGGGGCCGGGCAATGCCGTACCTGCCAATCCTGCTGCTTTGGAAACCAGCGTCGCGCTGCCCAAACAGCGGGGCGTTTACACGTTCGAGTTGAGTGCCGACAACGGTTTTGATACGGCCAAACACGCCGTAGCCGTGGTGGTGAATTTGCCGACGGAGGTAGCGGTAGACGTGCTGGCCACGGAGCCGCCGAATGCTAAAAAACGGGTACTTTCCGTCGGCGTGCTGGACGATGGCCTCGGCGATCCGCAGCAGGACACCCTGAGTTTTGTCTGGAAAAAACTGACCGGACAGGAACCCGTGCAGTTTCAGCCAGACCCGGCCACGCCCGCGAATACGACCGTGACCTTTCCGAAAGCCGGGAACTACACGCTGGAATTGACGGTAGGGAACGGGACAGGATTTGTGGTAAAAAAGACGGTGGCGGTGACGATAGGGTAGGAGACGCGCGAGCGGGGGTGCATGCGGCGGGTTTGATTTTTTGTTTCTCCGGCATCGTAATTGGAGCCGGTGTGGTGCAAATCGTAACAATTAAAATAACGCAATAATGAAAGTAGGCGCTTTTTCAATCAGCCTTAGTGTCAAGGACATCCGGGCCTCCAAACAGTTTTATGAAAACCTGGGCTTTACCGTTTTTGCAGGTGACATCAGTAAAAACTACCTGATCATGAAAAACGGGAACGCGCTGATCGGGCTTTTTCAGGGGATGTTTCCGAACAACATGCTTACCTTCAACCCGGGATGGGACGAAAATGCCCACAAATTAGAGGCGTTTGAGGATGTTCGGGACATTCAGCGCGCGCTGAAAAACAGCGGGATCAAACTCGAAAATGAAGCCGACGAGAGCACTTCCGGGCCGGCAAGTTTTGTCGTAATGGACCCGGACGGGAATACGATTCTCTTTGATCAGCATGTATGAAGCGCTCTTTCGACAGCCACTATTGCCGAATCCTGCCCCAAAAAACGCAAAAATTGGCGCTTTAAAGTTCTATTCACAACTTAAATAATCAAGCAAAAATGGAAGACAATAGAAAATCAATCAAAGTAACTAAGGTAGAGGATGAGGCGTCTTCTACGGCCTCCACATCCGGATTTGTTGCCAGTGTAGAAAGCCTGGCAGAGGCCCGGAAATTTCGCATCATTGCCACAATTGCTTTTATCGCGGCGATCGGGTTTGAAATCGGGGGTATTCTACTGCTCCAAAAACCGCCGGTCAGTACCACCTGGCTTATTGTCCTGATTGTAGCCGATTTGATTTTTGCCGTTATCGGCTCGTTGCTTTGGCAAAAGGCAAACCGACTTGATCCTGCTTCAGAAAAAGACAAGGTCAAGTTTTTCATTCAAAACCAACTGGGACTGATCATAGCCATTCTGGCCTTCCTGCCCCTCGTTATCCTGATTTTCACAAACAAGAACCTGAGCGGCAAACAAAAAGGCATTGTGGGTTCCGTCGCGGTGATCGCACTTTTGATTGCAAGTGCTGTCGGCGTTGATCTCAACCCGCCATCTCAGGAGCAGTATGCCGAACAAACGAAAGAAGTTGAGGCGCTCATGGGTGGGGTGAATCATGTATACTGGACTGGATCGGGCAAGAGCTATCACCTGTATCAGGATTGTTCTTACATCAATAGCGCCCGAACCAATGAAATTTTCGAAGGCACCGTGGCCAAAGCAAGGGAGTTAAAGAACATATCGGACCTGTGCGACCGTTGCGAAAACAGGCGAATAAAAGAGAAGGGTGTGGAAGGAGAGTAAGAGCATGTTCCCGCCGTATTTGGTGGCGGTGAAACGAAAAACGGCTGGTTGTCAAAATTTACGGTTTTGGCACTATGCGGCAGATCATTCCGTTTTTTAGCCCGAACGCCACACCGGCGTACATGCGTCACTAAAAAACACACCATGCGGAAAACAATCCTGTTGCTCAGCCTGCTACCTGCTATCGGTTTGCTGGTAGCCTTTTCAATGCACCCCGTGCCTGTAACCGACGCCCGCCGGGCCGATGCCTTTCGTGCTTTTCTGAAACAGTTTGATGACAAGGCACTGCCGTACGCCGTTACGGCCGAACACCTGCAAAAACAGTTGGAGACAGACGATTGGGAAGGACTGAAAAAATCTTCTGAGGGGCGTAAAATCCGGCTGCGGCTGGATGATCCCGAGGGGTTTATCCCCTACAACCGCCGGGAAATGATGAGCCGGGTGCCGGTCAGTCATCAGCCGGTGGCTCATTTTGCAACTGCTGAAAACCACGCCGTGATTTATACAAGTTTCCGGGGCTATAGCCGGGGCTACCAGTCGTATTTCATCGTCGTTTTCGACAAAGTCGGCAACCTGGTTTCCAGTAACCTGCTGGCGCAAACCACCCGGGAGTACATAACCGCCGCGACGGTGGACGCCGAATTGCGGGCCGCCGTCCAAACGTACCGGATCAACCGGGAAAAAACAGATTCCTACGAGAGCAAAATTGTCGGCCTGACCCTGGAAACCGCTTCTGAAATTGATCTGACACAGCCGACCGAGGAATCCGAAAACAGCAAAAAGCCGATCAAAAAAGCTGAGCCGGAATTGCCGCGTACCGAATCGCTTGGCGCTGTGGGGTATTGAAATCCGGCGCCGCAGGGCGATTGGCAGACTTTTTTTTTGGGGGGGGAGTGTTCAGAAAACTGTGTCAGCCCGTTGAGCGCAAATTTAACACAGAGAACGCAGAATGCTGTACATACAAACACAGAGGTTTGATTTTAAATAAGTTACACGCTGTGTTTGTCTGTACAGCATTCTGCGTTCTCTGTGTTAAAAAATAACTCTCGGTAGATTTGACACAGTTCTCTGAACACTCTCCCGCTGGGTGTGATGATGTAAGTGGCGTCGGTTTTCAGATTGTCTATGCTTTGGTAAAAACCCTTGGAGATGGCTTCATTCAAGTAAATTTAAAATTGAATTTTGAATTTACTTGAATGATTGCATTCTCACAACTCCTTCAAATTATCCTCCGGGTTCCGATCCACCAGCAGCGAAAACGGGTCCACGCCCGCCTTGTCGGGTTTTTCATCCACGATAAACGTAAACCGGGTCACCGGCTGCGTGATGCGCACGCGCTGACGGTGCAGGGTTTTACCGTACTTTTTGCCGTCGGCTGGTTTGGCGAAAGCGCCGATCTCGATGTAGTCGTTCACCGCGACATCGGTTTCTTTGCCCAGATCGTCGGCTTTCAGTTTGCGGCTTTCCACCTGAATCGTCACCTCCCACTTGCCGTTGCCGAGGTCTTTGGCGGTGGCTTCCTTGCAGCGGTTTTCGAAAAGCGTAATGTCCTCGAACAGGTCTTTCACCACATAGTGCAGCGAGTCGGGGGTGTGGGCGTAAAACGCGTCGAGCGCGTCGAGGCTGACGGGGTAGGGCGGTTCGGCATAGCGGTATTTTTCGAGAAAATCGCGCAGCGCGGCGTTCACATTGTCCTCGCCGATCATTTCCTTGAGGTAGTACATGGCCACGCTGCCCTTGTTGTAGTGGATGTAGCCCTGGCCTTCGCATTTGGACAGCGGTAGTTCTTTGAGCGATTCCCGTCCGCGCCCACGCAGGTATTTGTCCATCTCGTAGGCGAGGAACTTGCGCATCTGGTCGCGCCCGTATTCGTGTTCCATCACCATGAGCGCACTCCACTGGGCGAAGGTTTCCACCAGCATTTCGCCGCCTTGCATGCTGGCGCCGCACTCCTGGTGGCCCCAATACTGGTGCCCGATTTCGTGGGCGGCTATGTAAAATACCATGTCGAGGTCGGCATCCGGGTCTTTGAAATCCTGAATGAAACCCACACTTTCCGAATACGGCATGGTGCCGGGGAACGACTGCGCAAAACTGGCAAATCGCGGAAACTCAATGATGCGGCACTGCTTGTGGTAGTACGGGCCGAAGTTTTTGGTGAAGTACTCCAGCGATTTTTCCATCGCCGTCAGCATACGCGGCACGTTGAAATCGTGGCCCGGTTGGTGGTAAACTTCCAGTTTTACACCGTTCCAGTCGCGGCGCGCCACCTCGTAGCGGGCGCTGAGGAAGGAATAAAAATTGAACGAGGCGTGGTCGAGTTTGTACTGGAAGCAGCGGCGGCCGTTTTCTTCCCATTCGCGCAGCAGCGAGCCGGGGCCGATGGCGATCTGGTCGGGCGCCGTGCGGATGACGGTTTCCACGTTCACCC
The DNA here is from genome assembly GCA_016719605.1 of Lewinellaceae bacterium. Classification (GTDB taxonomy): domain Bacteria; phylum Bacteroidota; class Bacteroidia; order Chitinophagales; family Saprospiraceae; genus M3007. The sequence goes on from JADJYW010000001.1 coordinate 391,594, forward strand.
AGTCGCTGTTCAGCCCGATGTAGGCATCCATGCGGTGCAGGGTGTCGAGCCGGTCGAGGGCAGGGTAGCGGCTTTTTTCGGGCAGATCGTATTTTTTTCGGGTGTTTTTGTCGGTCAGTTCGCCCCCTTCCTGATAGCCGAAAATGGGTATGACATCGGTGTTGTCGAAGAAGGTGCCGTTTTGCACCACGCGTCCCCAGGTCACTTCATTTTCAAAACCCTTCGGTTCAAAACGGGTGGTGAATTCCAGCAAGATGGAGTCGCCGGGTTGCAGCGCCGGTTCAAAACGGTACATGCGCCAGTACACGGCGGAGTCGTTCAGCAGGAGCGACAAGCGGGGGTTGCGCAGGTCAAACTTGCCGCGCTGAGGCACATTGACGAACAGGGTATCTATGGGCTGGTCGTAGCGGTTGCGGGCGTAAAATTTACCCTCCACCGTCAGACTGCGTGTTTCGGGGTACAGGGTGATGTCGTACTGCACGTCGTACACGCGGGGCTGCATGCGGCCCTGGTATTTTTTGTATTTTTTCTCAAATTTTGCTTGCAGGTTTTCCTGTTTCTGGCTGGTGACATAAGTGTTTTTTACCTGGGTGTTGTAGTACGTCCAGCCGGCCGTGCCGGCCCAAAGGGCCAGGGCGATGAGGCCGAATGTCCGGTATCCCGGCCATTCCAGACGGGCGAGTTGCAGGCGTTTTTTCCAAAAAAACTCCTTGCCGCGCGGCCAAAAGAGAATAGCCACCACGGCCAATAGAACACAAAAAAGCAGCCAGTAGGTATTGAACCAAAACAACCCCTGGAGGTAGGGTTGGTAGCCGTAAAAGTCGGACAACACATAGCCGGGCGTACTCGCAAACTCGATCATGTTGCTCCCGATATCCAGCACATTCCAGACAAATCCGTTGACAATGATGAAAATAATGGTCACGAAAAATCCGAGAAACATATTGGGCAGCAGGGCCTGTACGAGGAAACTCAGCGTCAGCAGGAAAACAAAACCGAGCATGTCCATGACGAACAATTCGCGCACATACACGCCGAGGTTATAGGTGTGGAAACCCATCGTCCATTGGGCAAACACGGCGGCGAGCATCGCCACCACTTGCAGCACGAACAGCGCGCCGAGCACGGCGCCGAACTTGCCAAGCCAGGCCGTCCAGTTTTTGGTGGGCAGGGCGTCCATAATTTCGTTCATGCGGGCGTTGCGCTCCTTCCACACCACGGCCCCGCTGAAATACACCAAAATGATGATGATAAACATGTAAAACGACCCGCGGATGCCCTCGATCATGGTGTAGGTGACGGGCAGCTCGTGGGTGCCGTAGGATTCGTTGGCGTAAAACAGGTTGGGAATGCAGTTCAACAGCCCCAGCAACGTGAGCAACACAAACGGCGTGCTGCGCAAAATGCCCATAAATTCGGTTTTGAACTGGCTGCGCAACTGGCTCAGGGTTGTGCCCAGTCCCGAAGCCGGCGCTACATGTGGCAACGCACCCAGCACCCGGATGCCGATGGCGTCGTCGGCTGCGGCAACGGTTTTTTGTTTGCGTACTGAGCGGTTTTTTTCACCAAAATGGAAAAAATGGTAGCCGATGTACAGGGCGACCAACCCCACCGAGGTCCAAATGGCGCGGTTGAGCAGCAGCAAGCCTGTGAGGCCGTGCGCCAGGGTGTTTTTGTCGTCCACCGTCCAGTATTTGGTGACGATGCTGAACGCCCGGAATCCGAAAGGATCGAGCAGGGCGGCCATTTGTTCGTTTTCGATATCCTGCATGAGGTTGCCTGCCACGATGTAGCCGACCAGCAGGGCGGTGGCTGCCACAAAGGAGTACAAGGTGGAGCGGGTATTGATGGCCACAGCATACAGAATGCCGCCTGCGAAAATGGTATTGGGCAGGGCGAACACGAGCAAGCCCAGGAGGTGGCCATTGAGTTCAAAAGGACCGAAACGGTTGGCGTCTATCCAGTCGAACATAGCGTTCAGCCCCATACCGGCCCACATACCCACGCTGATACCAAGCATGGGCACCAGCGCAATGAGCAGCGCGCCCCAGAAGTGACAAAAGTAGTAGCCCGCTTTGCCGACGGGTTTGGGAAAAATGATCTGGCTCGTCTGCCGCTCGAAGTCGCGGATACCCGCCGAGTTCAGGAACGCCGTAGTGAGCAGGATACTGAGCAGGGAAAACACTCCGTACCAGTTTTGAGCCACGAAAGGCGCGTTTTTCCACACGTTGCCGTAACTGCCGCCGATGCTCACCTGATCGGAGATGGTCGCAAAAAAGCAGAGGAGGGCAATGATGAACAGAAAAATCCAGGGCATGGGGGAGCGTAGCCAGGACTTGAGTTCGAAGGAGAAGAAGGTTTTGAACATGACGTTGGTTAGGTTTCTGGTTTGGAGGGTTTGAAGGTTTCTGGTTGGAGGGTTTCTGGTTGGAGTTTCGAGGGGTGGGTCAAAATCAGTCAGATAAAAAAAGAAGCCCGCCCCCCATATCGGGAGCGGGCTTCAAGGTACCGTTCTTATTTATTGTACACAAATTACTTTGCAGTGGGGCCTTTGGCTTTCTCGATGACTTGCTTGGCGACGTTTTCCGGCGCGGCGGTGTAGTGCGAGAATTCCATGGTGGATGACGCGCGACCGGAGGTCAGCGTGCGCAGCGAGGTTACATAGCCGAACATTTCGGACAGGGGCACTTCGGCCTGAATAGCAACGGCGCCGCCCAAACGTCCTTCCTGACCTTTCGGCATACCGCGACGGCGGTTCAAGTCGCCGATGACGGGGCCGACGTACTCTTCCGGTGTGATCACTTCCAGTTTCATGATCGGCTCCATGACCTGCGGTTTGCACTTGGGCGCAGCGGCACGGAAGCCGTCCTTGGCACAAAGTTCAAAGGCGATTGGCTTGGAGTCAACAGCGTGCATACCTCCGTCCACAACCCGAACCTTCATGGATTCGATGTTGTATCCGGCGAGAATGCCGTTGTTCATCATCTGCGTGAAGCCGTCGGTGATGGGTTTGATGTAGTTTTTGTCAATGGCACCACCGACGATACCCCATTCAAACTGCAATTTTTTCTTGCCGTTTTTGAAGTCATCGCTGTCAAGAAACTCCTGGTCGGCAGGTCCGAGCGTGAATTCCATGTCGGCAAACAGACCGGAACCACCTGTTTGTTTTTTCAGGCGCTCGCGGTGCGAAACGGTAGTCGTCAGTGCTTCCTTGTAGTTTACCTGCGGGGCGCCCTGATTGCATTCCACCTTGAACTCACGGCGCAGACGGTCCACGATGATTTCGAGGTGCAATTCACCCATGCCGGAGATCACAGTCTGGTTGGTATCGTCGTCGTAGCGGACGCGGAAAGTGGGGTCTTCCTCTGCGAGTTTGTTGAGGGCCATACCCAGTTTTTCCAGGTCTTTTTGTGTTTTTGGCTCGATAGCCAGGCCGATTACCGGCTCGGGGAACACCATGCTTTCGAGCACAATCGGAGCGTTCAGGTCGCACAGGGTATCGCCCGTGCGGATATCCTTGAAGCCCACGGCAGCGGCGATGTCACCGGCTTCTACCCGATCAATCGGGTTTTGCTTGTTGGCGTGCATCTGGTACAGGCGGCTGATGCGCTCTTTGTCGTTGGTGCGGGTATTGAGCACATACGAGCCGGCATCTAATTTGCCCGAATAGGTGCGGATGAAGCACAAACGGCCTACGAAGGGGTCGGTAGCAATTTTGAACGCCAGGGCGCAGAACGGCTCGTCAACCGACGGTTTGCGGAAGGTTTCTTCTTCGGTTTTCGGGTTGATACCTTTCACCGCTTCGATATCAGTGGGCGAAGGCAGGAAGTAGCAAACAGCATCCAGACAGGCCTGTACGCCTTTGTTTTTGTAAGCCGAGCCGCACATAACGGGCGTCATTTTCATGTCGCAAACAGCGGCACGCACAGCGGCGCGCATTTCGTTCACCGTGATGGAGGCCGGATCGTCGAAGAATTTCTCCAGCAGAGTATCGTCGTAGGAGGCCACCTCTTCGATGAGCCTTTGGCGGTAGTCAGCCACCGTTTCCAAAAGATCATCCGGAATAGGAATTTCCTGGAAGGTCATGCCCTGGTCGTGTTCGTTCCACATGATGGCCTGGTTGGTCACGAGGTCTACTACACCGACGAACTTGTCTTCGGCGCCAATGGGTACCTGAAGCGGAATCGCATTGGCGCCCAGTTTGGCCTTCATGTCTTTGACTACATTGAAGAAGTCGGAGCCGGTACGGTCCATTTTATTAACGAACGCGATGCGCGGCACTTTGTAGTTGTCGGCCAGGCGCCAGTTGGTCTCGGATTGTGGTTCCACACCGTCCACGGCAGAGAACAGGAACACGAGGCCGTCCAGTACGCGCAGGGAGCGGTTCACCTCTACGGTAAAGTCCACGTGGCCGGGGGTGTCAATGATATTGAAATCGTATTTTTCGCCCTCGACCTCCCAGATACATTTGGTAGCAGCGGAGGTAATGGTGATGCCGCGCTCTTGTTCCTGCTCCATCCAGTCCATGGTAGCAGCACCTTCGTGTACTTCCCCAATTTTGTGGGTTACGCCGGTGTAGTAGAGGATACGCTCGGTAGTGGTTGTTTTGCCGGCGTCAATGTGGGCGGCAATGCCGATATTACGGGTGAACCGAAGGTCCTTTGCCATTTTAGTGCGTGATTGAGTGATTGAGTGATTGAGTGATTGGTATTTGGCTGAAGGGGGGCAGGTTTTGGGGTATTATTTGCAAAAATTTGTTTTTGAAAACGAAAACTCTTGGCGAGTACGTCAAAATTTTGCGAAGCATGATGTTGCTTTTTGAATGTTTTGAAAGCAAAATCTGAAACGATGCAGACGTGATTCCTAAAACAGGAAAACCGTCGAAAAAATCAGGCGGCTGCACAGAGGTTGCGGTCGCCGGATTTTTTCAACGGTAGGTTTTAGCCTGACTCCGCAATTACGTTCTGTAGTGGGCGAAGGCACGGTTGGACTCGGCCATTTTGTGCGTGTCTTCACGCTTTTTAACGGCATTACCTTCTCCTTTGCTGGCGGCTACCACTTCGGCAGCCAGTTTCTCGGCCATACCTTTGCCGGCGCGGGAGCGGGAGTATTTGATCAACCATTTGATGCCGATGGAGATTTTCCGATTGGGCGGAAGTTCTGTCGGAATCTGGAAGGTAGCGCCACCAATACGGCGGCTGCGTACTTCCACCTGGGGCATGACGTTGTTCAGTGCTTTTTTCCACACTTGCAACTCGTCCTCGTTGGTGCGGGCCTTCACGAGGTCCATGGCCCCGTAGAAAATGCCGAACGCAACGCTCTTCTTGCCTTCCCACATCATGTGGTTCACGAAACGAGTTACCATCGTATCGTTGTACCGCGGATCAGGAGCCAATACTCGAGGTTTCGGTTTGTGTTTGCGCATTTTTGCTAATAATGAGTGATGAATGATGAACGATGGGCAAGTGCTGACGGGTTGACAAGTGGAGGAGGATATGATTGGTCAAAAACTGAAAATTTCACCACCACTTTGTTCAGCACGCAGCACGCATCGCTATGTAAATTTATTTCTTCGGACGCTTGGAGCCGTATTTCGAGCGGCTTTTTTTGCGGTTGTTAACACCCGCAGTGTCGAGCGCACCACGCACGATCGTATAGCGCACACCCGGCAAATCCTTCACACGACCACCACGCACCAGCACGATAGAGTGCTCTTGCAGGTTGTGGCCCTCCCCGGGAATGTAAGCAATGACTTCGATCTGGTTGGTCAGACGTACTTTAGCCACTTTGCGCAGAGCAGAGTTGGGCTTTTTGGGCGTGGTCGTGTAAACACGTGTGCAAACGCCGCGGCGTTGCGGGTTTCCGTCCAAAGCGCGCGATTTGCTTGTGTACTCTACTTTCTCGCGGCTTTTGCGCACCAGTTGATTGATGGTAGGCATACCTTGTTTTTACTAAGTTGTTTGTAACTTGTTCAGAATCAGTTGAAAAAAGGCCTTTTTGACTAATCCTTTTCCAAAAGCGAACGCAAAGGTACTTTTAGCAGGGAGAATTTTCCAAACCAGCGTTCAATTTTTCTGGAAATACGAAAAAACTTAAAAGCGCCGCAGTGCCTTGTCTGTGGAACAGGAAGCGCCCCCGATGAGCAAGACCATGATATTTACCTGAGGGGTTATCCGCCGTATTCTGTTCCTTTGCACAAACAAGCGCTTCTCCTCACTTCATCTCGACAATTTCCATGCAGGCAAAAATCACGGCCCTTGGCACCTACGTCCCCGACCGAGTTGTGGACAACCATTTCTTCGAAACTTTTATAGACACCAACGACGAGTGGATCGTCAGCCGCACAGGTATTCAAACCCGACGGTATTCTGCCGAACACGAGTACACGTCGCACTTGTGCATCGGCGCCGCCAAAAATCTGGTGGAAGAAAATCTCGTGATGCTCGATGATGTGGACTTTGTCATCGTAGCCACCGTGACACCCGACCAAACGATGCCCAGCATGGCCTCGCAGGTACAGGACAAACTGGGCTTGACCAACGCCGGCGCCATTGATATTTCGGCTGCTTGCGCAGGTTTTGCCTACGGAATTATTCTTGCAAATGGCCTCATTGCCGCCGGCACACATCGAAAAGTGCTCGTATTCGGCGCCGAAACACTCACCAAGTTTACCAACTTCGAAGACCGAACGTCCTGTATTCTCTTCGGCGACGGCGCCGGGGTGGTGCTGATAGAAGCCGCTCCGGAAGGCAATATCCTCGCCGTGTCCGCAGGCAGTCAGGGCGACGGCGGCAAGGATTTGTACATGTCCAACCAGCGCAAACAAATCAACGGGGTGGATATCATTACCGACAATAAAATCCACCAAAACGGCCGCGCCGTGTTCAAATGGGCCATCAATACCGTCACCGAACAGATGTCGGTACTGGCCAAACGCAGCGGGATAGCGCTGGAAGATATGGACTGGTTCATCCCTCACAGCGCCAACATGCGCATCATCGAAACACTGTGCAGCCAAACGGGCTTCCCGCTCGAAAAAACGCTCGAAAGTATTTCAATTTACGGCAATACCTCCTCCGCCTCTATCCCGCTGGCCCTGCACCGCGGCATCCGCGAAGGCAAGGTGAAAAAAGGCGACCGCCTCCTGATGATCGGCTTCGGCGGCGGATTGGTGTACGCAGGCGTAGTGCTGGAGTGGGGTGGAAAATAGCAAGGAGCAAAAGGCCTGTAGTATTCCATGAACTACCAACAGATACTCGAAACAGCGGCGCAGGAGGCATCTCTTCTGGCCGGGTCAGGTACCGTGGCCTCGTATATTCCGGAATTGGCCAAGGTGCCGCCGGAGCGTTTTGGCATGGCCCTGATTGCGCTTGATGGGCAAGTGTACGCTACGGGCGATGCCGGGGAGCGTTTTTCCATCCAGAGCATTTCCAAGGTTTTTTTGTTGGCACTGGCTATTCGGCTGGTGGGCGAAGACCTGTTTGAGCGGGTGGGCAAGGAACCATCGGGCAACCCTTTCAACTCGCTGGTGCAACTGGAATACGAGCACGGTATCCCACGCAACCCGTTCATCAATGCAGGGGCGCTGGTGCTGACCGATGTGCTGCTGGAGCACCTGCCCGATGCCAAATCGGCGGTGCTTGACTTCGCACGGCGCCTCAGCGGCAGCCCCGATCTGGAATATGATGCCGCCGTGGCTGCATCGGAACGCGCCACAGGTTTTACCAACATCGCCCTGGCCAATTTCCTGAAAGCGCATGGCAACCTCCGCCACCCCGTCGAACAGGTGGTGGACGCTTATTTCCACCATTGCTCGCTTCAGATGTCCTGCCTCGAACTGGCGCGCGCTTTTCTATTTTTGACAAATCACGGCGTGCTGCCAAACACCGGCGAACGCCTGCTCAGCGTCAGCCAAACTAAACGCCTGAGCGCTATTTTGCTCACTTGCGGATTCTACGACGAGGCCGGGGAGTTTGCGTTTCGTGTAGGCCTGCCCGGCAAAAGCGGCGTAGGCGGCGGTATCGCGGCCATTATGCCCGGGCGGTGGGCTACCGCCGTGTGGAGTCCGGAAATCAACCACTATGGCAACTCCGTGCGTGGCATGAAAGCACTGGAACTGCTCACAACCTGGACCGGAGAATCTATTTTTTAGCAAGCCCGTCTGGGTAAATTTTCGCCAGCGCAGCCTGTACCGTTGCCTTGTCGGCCGGATACGTCACGCCGTACCATTGGCTTTCACAAGTATCCACCTGCACGCGCACTTTGCCGGTTTTCAGTAAATTATTCACCACCGTCGGGATGTAAAACTCAGCCCTGGGCTGTTCCAGCGTATCGTGCACAAAAGCCCGAAACTGCGCATCCAGTTCCGGAAAAATATCAGGATGAAACCCCCAGAAGTTCATGGACACCGGGGTATTGTCGGCCAACGGGTGGCGCACACCGTTTTCATCCGAAAAATGAATACCGTCGGGATAGCGCTCGATTTTGGTGCGCTCGGTCACGTCGGTCAGGAAGCCGTCGGAACCCACGGAGCACACCCCGCGCGACACGGCGCCGTTTTCCGACAAGGTATTGCCGAGTCGGTAGGCGACCATCCCGTACCGGTCGGGTGCGCAGCCACTGCGCAGAAAATCAGCCATGACCTGAAACGCATCGGCGCCGTAGAAATCGTCGGCATTGATAGCCGCGAACGGCTCGCGGACACAGTCGCGGGCCACAAGAATAGCATGGCCGGTGCCCCAGGGTTTTTCGCGGTGAGGAATTTCAGGCAACCATTCGAGGGCCGCATCCATTTCCTGAAAAGCATATTCCACGGGGATTTGCTGCTCAATTTTATGCCCGATTCGGCTGCGAAATTCCGCTTCAATATCTTTTCGGATGACGAAAACGACTTTGCCGAAACCGGCCTGTTTGGCATCGTGTACGGAAAATTCGAGAATGGCTTCGCCCCCGGGGCCAATGCCGTCTACTTGTTTGAGTCCGCCATAGCGGGAGCCGATACCGGCAGCAAGGATTAAGAGTGTGGGTTGCATGGTGTTGTTTGTTGTTCAGATTCAGGTGTCCCGAAAGAAAATAGCAGGGTTCGCGGGGATTGCTACATTTGCCCGCCGCAAAAGTCCAAAACCCTGCCAACATCCACTAACAACTGCCACTCTTTGTCATGCCAAACACCTCCGCCCGCCCTGCCGGCTACCTGTACCAGATCGCTATCATCGGTTTGTTGTTTTTCATCTTCGGGTTTGTCACCTGGCTGAACGGCACCCTTATTCCGTTCCTGAAATTAGCCTGCGACCTGCAATACGACTGGCAGGCGCTGCTGGTTACCCTGGCGTTTTACATCAGTTATTTTTTCCTCGCTATACCGTCGTCCGAAATTCTGAAACGCACCGGGTTCAAACACGGCATGGCGCTAGGGTTGCTGGTCATGGCCGTCGGATGCCTGGTTTTCATTCCCGCTGCCAATGCCCGGGCGTTTCCGCTGTTTCTGACCGGACTTTTTGTGCAGGGTATGGGCTTGTCGTTGCTGCAAACGGCTTCCAACCCGTACATCAGCATCATTGGCCCCATCGAGAGCGCAGCGCAGCGCATCAGCATCATGGGCATCTGCAACAAGGTTGCCGGTATCCTAAGCCCGCTTATTCTCAGCAGTATTGTGCTGAAAAATGCCACGGCTATTGAAAAACAGGTAGCTACCGCTACCGATGCGGCACAAAAGGCTGCCTTGCTGGACGAACTCGCCGGCCGCGTGGTGGCGCCATACATCGTCATGGCTGTGGTTTTGGCTGCTCTGGCACTAATGATCCGTCGCTCGGCGCTGCCGGAGATAGATACCACAGCCGAAACGGCCGCCGCCGGCAATACGACCGGCCGCACGAGCATCTGGCAGTTTCCGCACCTGCTGCTGGGCGCCCTGGCGATCTTTTTTTATGTAGGCGCAGAGGTTATGGCCGGCGACGGCATCGTGGTGTATGGTCGCTCGCTGGGTTTTGAACTGGATCAAACGCGGTTCTTTACCTCGTTCACCCTGGGCGCCATGCTGGTGGGCTATGTGCTCAGCATCTGGCTCATACCGAAGTATATTTCCCAACAAAAATTCCTGCGCTACTCGGCTATCCTCGGTCTGGCGCTCACGGTAGCCACTTATTTTTCCTCAGGCTCTGCGGCGGTGCTGTGTATCGCGCTGCTCGGTCTGGCCAACGCCGTGATGTGGCCGGCTATTTTTCCATTGGCCATCAACGGACTGGGGCGTTTCACCCAAATCGGATCGGCTTTGCTTATCATGGGTATCGCGGGTGGCGCGCTGCTGCCACAATTGTACGGCTACCTGGCGGAATTAGAATCGGTTGGGCACCAGCGGGCGTTCCTGGCGACGATGTTGCCCTGCTATGTGTACATTCTCTATTATGCTAAGGCCGGGTATAAAAATGGTTTGATGGAACGCGGATACCACGAATGCTGCGCGGCGGATTTTTTGAGGTTGGCATTCGCCTTGTTTGCCCGGTGTAGATCAATGGAACGCGGATGCCACGGATGCTACGCAGCGCGGATTTGATATGGTTTTTTTTTCGAGTTTGGCAGCCACAAAAAGCATCTGCGTCAAATCCGCGCTGCGCAGCATCCGTGGTATCCGCGTTCCATTACGTCTCGCAGGCGCTGCGCAGCATGAATTGACGGGCGCAATTTTAGATATAATTTGTTTTAAAAATCAATTTTCAAAACAAATTTATATACCCCAGGTGAAACTTCGGCGCCCGCCAGTCCACCGCCTGGCCTGCATCGCGGCGCCCTACGGCGAGGCTGATGCCGAAAATACCCGAAGGCGTTTCAAAATTCAGACCGGCGCCGAGTCCCCACGGGCGCAGGAAAAACCGGTTTCGATCGGTCAGGTTTGCCAGATAGCCGTAGTCTGTGAACGCGGCCATGTAGGCGTTTTGGCTGAGCAGGAGGCGCAGCTCGGCAGTGGCCACAGCGAAGCGGGTGGCAAACAAACTTTCCTCATCAAAACCGCGCAGGAGTTTGTTGCCGCCAAGGCGGTATTGCTCGTTGGCGTACACCGGTTTCTCCGAAAAAATACCGCCTCCGCGGGCGCGCAGCAGGATCGCACTGCGGGCAAACACCGGGATAAAATACTCCGCCCGTCCTTCGAGGCGGAAACGTGCGGCCCGCTGGGCCACGCCGTCGTACAGGCCGGCAAAACGGAAATCCGGGTCGGAGGGGTCGCGCAGGGCCTCAATCTGGTTGTTGCGCAACACGGAATTGAAACCCGCCACCCCGCGCAGCGTGAGCGCCCAGCCTTTGCGCGGATTGAACCGGTAGTCAAGTCGGTTCAGCGCCGTTTCGAGGCCAAAGCCGTTTTGCCGGAGGTCCAGTGCCGCAGGCAGGCGGCGGGTTTGGATGATCGCGGCAGTGTCTATGCGCTGCAGCGCCGAGGATTTGTTTTCCCAAAAAAACTTGACGAAGTCGCCGCCTTCGAGCAGGTATTGCACCCCTACTTCGCTCTGGGCATCCACCCAGGTGCTGTCGCGGCGGAAGATATTAAGCCGTCCCTCCATGCCGAACGGCAGCCCGAACAGGTAGGGCAGCCCGATTTGCAGGTCGAGTTTTTGGGTTTCGGGGCGCAGGCGTTCCAGTTCGATGGAGAGGCGCTCGCCGAGGTTGAGGGCGTTGAGCAGGGCGGCGTTGAGCGAGCCGGTGAGCAGTAGCCCCCCGTCGGGGTTGTTGGGCTGGGGCAGTAGCCCGATGATAAAATCGAAACGGCTGGCGCGTTTTTTTTGCACAAACAGGTTGACGCGGGCCTCGTCGCCGGCAAAAGTGACGGTCGGGTTGGCCAGGGTTTCCACAAACAGGAGGGCGTTGAGCCGGTCGCGGATGCGCAGCACGCGGTCGCGGCTGTACGGCATGCCGGGTCTGAGGCCGAGGTATTGCGGCAGGTAGCGGCGCGGCAGTTGCAGGCCGCCGGTTACTTTCGGCTCGGCGAAAGTGAAAAACCGCCCGCGATCCACGGCAATCATGGCCGAAACGCCACCGTCGGGCTGCACCAGTACGCTGTCGAGTCGCACGGCTGCAAACGGGAAACCATTGTTTTCGGCGCGTTCGAGGATCAGGCGCTGCTGGCGAAGCAGGAAATCATAGCGCAGGGGTTTGTTGGTAAAGAGTTTTTCGCGAAAACCCGCAGCGTCTAACCAGCGCGCGTTGGCATCGGTGGCGGCACGCAATTGCACCCAGTACATCGGCGGGCCGAGATAGAGCCGGGCCGTAGCGGTGCTGTCGTTCAGCGGGCGGCGGTCGTCCACCGAGGCGGCGAGCCAGGTATTTTGGCGCAGTAGCGCCAAAAAAGCCAACACGGCGGTGTCTAATGCCGCAGCATTGGGCGCGACGAGCACCATGGAATCGGGGGCAAACACCTGCGGGCGCGGCGACAGGTTGCGCACGAGGGGTTCGATGGTTTTGGCATCGTCGGGGGCGACGTGCAGGCGCAGGGTTTGGGCGAAGCCCGTCCAGGGGGAGGTCGCCAGGATCAAAACCAAAAACCAGTGAAGCATTGCACGCATTGCGCACAAAGGACGCTATTCGGGCGCACTGCGTTGCCTTTGGGTTGGGGCACAGCACATCACTCCTCCGCGCTTAATGGTGGTTTCCACCAGGCCCCACTACGGGTATATAACTCAAAACTCAAAACTCAAAACTCCTAATGGTGGTTTCCACCAGGCCCCACTACGGGTATGTTTGGCACGATCCAGCTGGTGATTTTTTCGGCCAGCCAGAGAATGGGGAACCAGATGACGAGCAGGGTCCAGATTGGCAGATCGAGGTATACGAGCCACATGAACACGTCGAGCAGGAGCACGATGGCAATAATCCAGGTCACAACGAGGAGCATGGCGGCGGCATTCTGGTGTGCGGATACAATCCAGCGGCCCACGATGATGCGGCCGTAGCTGTTGATCAGGCTCTCCGTGGCGGCAGTTTTGGCCACATACCTGCAGATACCGCCGAAGCATATCAGCATGACGATGATGCTGCTGAATACCCACATGACAAACTCCCAGGCGGGGCGCACCGTTTGCCACATTTTTCCTTTCCAGCCGGTGATTTGCTCTTTGGCATCGTCAATGTTGCGCGCCATGGTGAGCGAGTCGGGTAAGGAAATGCCCTTGCCGGCCGATGGCGGGGCGATATTCTGGCGTGGCCGCACGGGATCGCTGGAAAGCGTGGATGCCGCCGCAGCGGCAGAGGTCACTGCGGGTACCGCCCGGGCTTTGGGTCGCGAAGGGGTTGGCTCTGGCTCGGGTTCAGATTCAGGCTCTGGCCGGGCCTTTGCTTTCGGTTTTGTTTTTGGCGGCGCCTCCACCTCATCGGGGTCTTTGGGCGATTCCGGCAAGACCGTGGCGGTCTTTTCCTTGTACACAATCTGGATGCCGATGAGGCGACCGGCATTGTCGCGGTTGGAAAAATAGCGCTCGTTGAACAGGAGTTGTTCGTAGGTTTTTTTGCCGTCGCCCTGGCGTTTCAGTACCGCCTTCTGGAAAATAAATTTCACCGTGCCCAGCGGCCGGTCATTTTTGTAGCGAAACGACCCGAGATAGCGCTCTACTTGCTCCGACTTGGTGGCTGCGTGCAGGGAAAATGTCGTGCAAACCAGGCATAGTGCGCAAGACAATAGTAGCAACTTTTTCATACGTAAGGCGGTGTAAGCGTTTGGTTAGTGTCTGGATTAAATACGCTTGCAAGATTAAAACGGGACTTTTTTAAACCAAAACAGGCCCAAAAATAGCCTGAATTGGGTAAAAAGGATGTTTGGGTGAAGAATTTATGGTGCCGGCAGGTTTTAACCCGCCGCTACTGCTGCCGCACATAACCCGCCAGCAGCCGCCCCTTCTTTGCTTCCAGCGCCAGAAAGATTTCCCAAATCGTGATTTTCCCGTCTTGCTCCGATTGCTTGCGAAAAATCTGCCGGCGGCCTTCCGAATTGGCGGAAATATACCAGCCATCGAGGCCGGCATTTTTGTAGTAGCTGGGATTGTCCGCTCCCGCGTACACCACCTTGTCCGACGGGGCACCGATGTACGCCGGCGCAAACAGCGCGAGGTATAAATCAATGGTGTTGTGCAATGGTTTTCGGCCCGACTGCTCGTACTTGCGCACGAGGTAGATTTCCGTCAGATCCATCATAAATTCGATGTCGCGTGTTTCGCAGGCGCGGAACACGTCGTCCATGGAAACGGGTTTGCCTTTGTACCGCAGACTGGCCAAACCCGCGCGGGTGAACTGGATCCAGCCCGCCGCTACCCGGTCGCTGCGCATCCGAAAGGGGTTCAGCCCGCATTCCAGATAGGCCGCTTCGTAGATCGCCAGCGGTGTGGACTGGATTTTTTCGGCCACTTCGCGGGTGCGGCGCACCACCACCGTTTTCTCGTATGGATCAACTTGCTTGCCCAACGCTTCTTCGAAAATAGCCGTGAGGTGCTCCGCGCTCAGGTTACTGTACGCATCCAGATAAACCGGCGAAAACCGCTGCTCGATTTCCTGCAACACATCAATCAGCGGACTGCTGCACGCCCACAGCAGCGTGCCGAGCACGGCAATGATAATCAGGTTGCGCTTACCCCAGAGGAAGGTGAAACGGTACGTTTTTGATAAAAAACGAAAAATATGCCGCACCACCAACCGCACGATGCGCAGGGTTTGCAGTACCAGATAGACCAGCACCATACAGGCGATCCAGCGGACCCAGGTATTCTGGTTCAGCAGGTACTGCAAAAAATCGAATATGGCCTTGGTTCCTGTCATTAGGTCTTACTTTGTGCCGCTTTTGGTCGTCCGGATTGTTTCCCGGGGCTAAAGGTAGCCAAGCGTACGCATCATCTATTCATCATGCATCATTTGAAAATACTGCACTTCTCCGACACCCATCTCGGTTTTCAGGCTTTCGACCGCGTCACCGATAGCGGCGTAAATGCACGCGAGCAGGATGTGTACGATGCGTTCGAGCGCGTGATGGGCCGGATATTAGACCTAAAGCCCGATGTGGTTATTCACAGCGGCGACTTTTTCCACCGGCCCAGTCCTTCCAACCGGGCACTCACATTCGGCCTCGAACAACTGCGCCGCCTGTGCGATGCCCGCATCCCGATTGTCCTGATTGCCGGCAACCACGAAACACCCAAAACCATTTACAACAGCCCCATTTTGCGGGCATTGCGTAGTCTTGACTGCGTGTATCCCATGTTCGGCGAGTCGTGGGAAACGGTTGGGTTCGACGGCGTGGCCATACACGGCGTGCCGCACATCAACGACAACCGGATGTTGTACCGGGAACTGGAGCGGATGCAGCCTGTTGCAGACAAGTTTAACATCCTGCTCCTGCACACGTCGCTCGGCAAACGTTTCCTCATGGACGAGTACGGCGAGCAGGTGTTTCCAGCCGAATTTGAGGCCAAACTCGCCGATTTCCAGTACGTTGCCCTCGGGCACTGGCACAATTTTCAAAAAATTGACCTCCACCCCAATGCCTGGTATGCCGGCAGCACGGAGCGCATGAGCGACACGGAAATCGGCGCAGAAAAAGGATTTATCGTGTTGGAAATTGGCCCCGGGCATACCTCTGCCGTCCGTTTCGAGTCCATCCCGACCCGCCCGTGGCTGAAATGGGAAATGCAAAAATGTCACGAGGCTACTGTTGCCGACATTGAGGCCGCTTTGGAAAAATTCCTTTCGGAAAACGATACCCGCGATGCCATGCTCTCGTTGCTGTTCGACGGCATACGGCCCGAGCAAACGCTGGAACTGTCCAACCTGCGCCTCAAGCAAATTTTTCCCGACGCCTTCCAACTGCTCCCCCGACGCCGAACGTTCAGCGACCGTTCTTTCGTGCAGGGTATTGATGCCGGCCAGTTTGACCGAATAGACAAAATTTTTGGCGACTACCTGCGCACCAGATATGCCGACGATACCGCATTGGCAGAAAAACTGGCAGAACGGGCGGAGCGGTATTTTGGGGAAGAATGAGGGCAAGAGGCAAAGAGCGAGGGGCGATCCCTGAAATCTTCCGAAGTCTCACGCTCGACAAGTTGGCAAGGGCCGAGATATGAATTGTTGGTGTCAGACAGCTCCGCTATGCGGAAGAGCGGGATACCGAAAAACTGTACATTTGTTGCCACAACCAGCCAACATCCTGTAGCCTATGCCACTGCCCAAACCACTCGCCACGCTCCAGCAAGACCTCCGCGACCAACTGGTGGACGACCTCGCGGGCGCCCTCAAAGCCCTGCAAACCCTGCTGCCGCCCGGCTCGGAAAAGCATCAGACGGCCACCATGCTCCTTGGCAAACTCAACGACACCAACAAGGCACGCCTGCGCGGTACCATTTCCAACGAAGCCCTGCAACTGGCCTACAACCAATTGCGCTCCGACCTGCTCGACCTCATTGACGGACTGCTGGAGGCCGACTTCGAGGCGGCCACTGCCGCTGTACCAGAAGCGAAAAAAGCCCAGCAGGGCGAAATTCTCTACCGCATACCCGACGCCATGCCGCTGGGTCGCGAAACCCGCTGCATCGTGCGTATTGCCCTCGATGCCGACGCTATCGTGGAAAATATCACACTGGACGAATACGTCACGCTCAAACCCCTCACCCGGGTGTCCGATCTCATGCAGGTGGAACTGCTGGACCCCGGCAAAGACCCCGCTTTCGAGATTCGCAGCATCAGTTCGGCGGAACAGTTTGTGGAGGAGGAGGGCTACACCGAATGGTTGTTTCAAGTGATGCCCGTGCGCGCGGGTACGTTTCCGCTACTCATCAAAGTATCGGTCATCGAACTGGTGCTGGGCAAGGAGCGCAAAAAGGAAATTGTGCTGGAGGAGGCCGTGCTGGTCAGCGCCGACCTGCCGGCTGCACCCGACGCGCCGCTGAAATCAACCGGCGAAAAACTGAAGTTCGCCGGATCGGAGGACGACCGGTCCGGGTCGGAGGACGTGCAATATGCGGATAGCGAATTTGATGCCGATCAGGAAATTCCCCAACGTGCCCCCGCTGCCTCCGCCCCCGTTGCCCCGCCAGGCTCCGCCGGGAGCGGCATACCGCGCCCCTCTTCCATTTATATCCCGCGCCAGCCGGAATTGCAGCCACAGCCGGCGCCCGCGCCGGCCAAAAAACCGGGCAGCGGCTGCCTGATGAATACCGTTTTTCTCCTGTTCGCCCTCGTGTCCGTTGCCGTCTCGATTTATCTTTTGGTGCAATAATATCACAAATCGCCATGCTTGCCTTTGATTGGCTTTCCGACCTGAACCCGGCCCGCACCGCCCAGACTGCCTGGCACGACGGTTCCTACGACGAGCCGAGCCTTTTCCACCTGATATACCGGCCCGACGGCCCCTTTGCCATATCCTGCGGCGCCGGGCTGCTGGCCGAGCACGTCCGCCACTTCCGGTTCGCACCGCCGCTTATCCTGCGGATGGGCCAGATGGCCGATGCGCAGGGCCGCGCGTTGTTTTCCGAAAGTTTTCTGAACCACCTCCAGCGTTTGCGTTTGCGGGTGGACGTGTGGGCCGCGCCCGAGGGGATGCTGCTACTGCCCGGCGAGCCGTTGGCTGTGCTCCGGGGGCCGTATGCCCAAATTCTGCTGATGGAATCGGCGTTGCGCTGGCTCTTGTGGCGCTCCACGCAGTGGGCTACCCGAATGGCCTTGCTGCGCTGGGAAAAACAAGCCTGGAGCGAAGAAGATACCCCCTCGGCTCCGGCCACCGCGTTCAACTTCGACGGCTGGAAAATTCGCGCGGAGTACATCGGCGGCGGTTTTGCCGACGACATTTTGGAAACCATCAAAACACCCAGCCGCCCGCCCGATGCCGAGGAAGGTCTGGTGCACGTTTGGGATGCCAAAACCGGAAACACCGGCGGGCACAAGCCCTTGGTACAAATCCGCCGCGTTTATCGCAGCAACCATGCCCTCGGCGATATCTGGCTGACCCAGGAACAAGAAGAAAAAGCCAGCGTGAGCAAAACCTCCGCCAGTATCGTGGACGCCCGAACGCACCGCCACAAAACCCTGAAATTCACCCGGTTTCAAAACCTGTACCAGCCGCTCCTGGTGAAAGGGCATCCCGTGCTGGCCAATACCCGACCCGGCTACCTGCGCCAGCGCACACTCAAACAACTGGAGGCATTCCACTTCGCGCCGCTTAGCGAATACCCGCATGGATGGTGGGACTAACGAAGTTTTGAGTTTTGAGTTTTGAGTTTTGAGTTTGGTTTTGAGTGCGGGTATTACACTTCCGAGGTGAAGCGAAACTGTATTTTCGGAAAATTTTCCTGCACGGTTTGGAGTACCCAGGCTGTTTCGGCCAGAAAGACGAGGCTCCCGTGGTTGTCGCGGGCAATGTCGCGTTTGCGGCGGTCGAGGAATTCCTCCAGCGCCTTGGGGTCGTCGCTGCTGATCCAGCAAGCCTTGTTCAGGCTGACCGGTTCGTAGCGGCATTTGGCGCCGTATTCGGCTTCCAGCCGGTGCTGAATCACCTCGAACTGGAGCTGGCCCACCGTTCCGATGATGCGGCGCCCGTCGCTCTGGCGCACAAACATCTGGGCTACGCCCTCGTCCATGAGTTGATCGAGGCCCTTGGCAAACTGTTTTTGTTTGAGCGGATCGGCGTTTTCCACATAGCGGAACTGTTCGGGGCTGAACGAGGGAATTCCTTTGAAATGCAGGATTTCGCCCTCGGTGAGGGTGTCGCCGATCTTGAAATTGCCGGAATCGTACAGCCCCACCACGTCGCCCGGGTAGGCTTCTTCCAGCAGGGTTTTTTTGCTGGCCATAAACATGGTGGGCGCCGGAAATTTGAACTCGCGCTCCAGCCTGATGTGGCGGTAGTTTTTGTTGCGCTCGAAACGGCCCGAACACACGCGCACAAAAGCGATGCGGTCGCGGTGGCGCGGATCCATATTGGCGAAAATTTTGAACACAAACCCGCTGAATTTATCTTCCTCGGGCTTGACTAACCGCTCCTCGGTTTCGCGCGCGCGCGGGGTGGGGGCAATGTCCACAAAACAGTCGAGCAGTTCTTTTACACCAAAGTTGTTGACCGCCGAGCCAAAAAAGATGGGGCAAATTTTGCCGTTGAGGTAGTCTTCTTTATTAAAAACCGGATAAACGGTTTCCACGGTTTCCACCTCCTCGCGCAGGGTTTGGGCAGCGCGTTCGCCGAGGTGTTTTTCCAGATCGGGATGGCTCAAATCCTCGAACACCACGATTTCTTCCTCGGCTTGCTGGCCATGGGGGTTGAACAACACGAGTTTGCGCTCGTACATATTGTACACGCCTTTGAAACGCTGCCCCATGCCGATGGGCCACGAAAGCGGGCACACTTTCACGTTCAGTTTCTGCTCGATTTCGTCCAGCAAGTCGAAACCCTCGCGGCCCTCGCGGTCGAGTTTGTTGACAAAAAAGATGATCGGCGTGTCGCGCATCCGGCACACCTTGGTGAGTTTTTCCGTCTGCGTTTCCACACCCTTGGCCACATCCACCACCACAATGGCGGAGTCCACAGCAGTCAGGGTTCGGTAGGTGTCTTCGGCAAAGTCTTCGTGGCCCGGAGTGTCAAGGATATTGATTTGCAAATCTTTGTACTCAAAACCCATGACCGAGGTGCTGACCGAGATACCACGCTGGCGCTCGATCTCCATGAAGTCCGATACGGTGCTTTTTTTGATCTTGTTGCTTTTCACTGCACCGGCAGTCTGGATGGCTCCGCCAAAGAGCAGCAGTTTTTCGGTAAGGGTGGTTTTGCCGGCATCGGGGTGTGCGATGATAGCAAAGGTGCGGCGGCGGCGTAGTTCGCTCAGGAATGTGGACACAGGTGCGTGGAATTTGAAATTGGTAACTGGTTTTTTTAGCGGGCGCAAAGGTAAGCAGCCATATCTGTAAAAAACCTTCCAACCAGCAACCCTCTAACCTTCCAACCAGCCACCAAAATAAAAAAGCCGTCACGCATACCTGCGGACGGCTTTCTTATTGAAACACGAAAAAGAATTACGGGAGGATCACTTTGTCAATGGCGTGCACTACACCGTTGGAACCCTGTACATCGGTAGCGATGATGTTGGATATACGGTTCTGGCCATCTACAATTTTGGCGCCTCCAGTCAGGTCAACTTTGAAGGTACTGCCCCCAAAGGTGGTCACCACTTGCTGGTTTGTGAGTTGGGTGGACAGTACATTGGCGCCGTTCACGACGTGGTACTGCAACACGGCATTCAGCGTGGCAGCGGGGATGGCGTTCAGGTCGGCAAAGCCGAGTTCAGCGAGCAGCGCTGTGAAAGCGGCATTCGTTGGTGCGAATACCGTGAAGGGGCCTGTGCCGGACAGCAGCGTCACATAGTCCACGCCGAGATCGGCACGGGTAAGGGCTGCCACCAGTATGCTGAAATTCGGGTTGTTCAGCGCCTGGTTTACTACCGTAGGGGGCACGATAACCTTGTCAATGATGTGTACGACACCGTTGGAAGCGTTTACATCGGCAGTAGTCACGCTGGAACCGCCAATTTTTACGCCGCTCGTCAGGTCAACATAGTTGTTCAGGTAGCTGCTTGTGGTTCCGAAAGGCAACAACGTTTCGACATAGCCCGTCGCCAAAGCAGTAGAACGGACTTCTCCGCTCACGACATGGTTCAGGAGAATGTTTTTCAAAACATCCACCGGCACATCTTCCAGTTTGGTGAGGCCCAGCGATGTAAGCAGGCTGGCAAATGCTGCATTGGTCGGAGCAAAAACGGTGATTTTGTCGGTGCCGGAAAGTGCTTCCACCAGACCCGCACGCTGAACAGCGGCTACGAGTGTGCTCAGGTCTGTATTGGCCGATGCGACTTCAACGATATTCTTCGGATCATCGTCGTCGTCTTTGCAAGCGGTGAATGCAAGCGTAGCGCCCAGGGCGAGAACCAAACTAAAAAGTAATTTTTTCATGTGTTTGAATTGTTGTGTTTGTGAAAGGGTGTGGAATTGTAAAAGGACAGATAAAACGGCAAGGGCGTGGTTTTGTTTAATTGCCTATAGAATTAAAAAAAATTTAATTAAACAAAATGATAGTATTGTACCATTTGCAGACCAATCTGCTGGGGATTTTTGTCCAGAATTTTCCCTGCTTTACCGGCGCGAATTTGGTTCAGCAGGTATCTTGCATCCAACAGGAATGCTACATTTACGGCATCAACCAATTTTCTTTGTCCAACGCAATGCCTAAGAGCGTGTTTAAATTTTAGTGCTGGAGCGAGGGCGAGCAAATTTTGTTTCTATTGAGGCAAAATTGCGTGCCGGTGCCTACGGCGAAATTTTAACGAGGATAGAAACAAAATTGTCCGTAGCCCAGCAACTAAATTTTAAACACGCTCTAAGCCCCAAGACCCGCGTGTCCGCTTATGGTGTCTAAACAAGTATTGCTCGTCTGCCTGCTTTTGTGTCTCCTTGCCGGTACCGGCTTGGGGCAAAATATCCCGGCTTCCTTGCTCAAACCCGCCGAAATCTGTGACAACGGCCTTGACGACGACAACGACGGCCTGGTGGATTGTTATGACCCGGACTGCCAGTGCTTCACGGGCACGGATTGCTCGGTGACGGAATTGCCCTCCGATTTTCGGGTTCGGCTCGCCTGGCAGTCTGCCCAAAACGGCCCCGCCATCACCGCCACGCCGGTGGTTGCCAACATGAATCCACACCAGGACAACCTGCCCGAAATCATCATCGGCGCCGCCACAGGCACCGCCGCTGCCCCCAACCGACTCCTTTTTTTTCGCGGCGACGGCTCCAATGCCGACAATCCCTTTGCGCTCACCGTACCCGGCAGTTTCAACGCCTACCCCGTACCCACACCCACCATCGGCGATATCAACGGCGACGGAATCCCCGAACTCATCATGGCCTGCAACGACCGCCGCATCCGTGTTTTCCGAAACTATACCGAAAACCTCACGGCGCCCATGACCCTCTGGATCACTTCCGCAGACCAACTTGATTTTGTCGACCAGCGCCCCTATCTGGCTGATTTCGACGGCGACGGTACACCCGAACTCTATGCCGGAAACGATATCTTCCGGTTTAACCTTACCAACCCCGCCAACCCGACCCTCACCCGCGTTATCGCCGGCCCTGCCGCAGCTATCGGACGCGCCATTTACAGCAACTACTCCGAAGGCGCCTGCAACCCCACTGCCGTGGACATCCTTTCCGTGGCCGACTGTGGCGGCGATCCCGACTGTGCGGGCCTTGAGATCGTGGCGGGCCCCATCATATATTCCATTGACCTGGACGCTGCCGACGGCGACGGTCTCCAGATCAAAATTCAGCGCAACCTGAATACCATTGTTCCCAATGCCGCATACGCCGACGGCTACACTGCCGTGGCCGATCTGAACCTCGACGGAATGCTCGACGTGGTGGTCAGTGGCCGGCGCGGTACCAACCAGTTCGGGGTGTATGCCTGGAATAAAAACGGCTTACTCGGCTTTTTCCCTTACCCCAATGGCAGTACCCGCAGCGGCAGCCTCGCCTGTATCGCCAATATCTACGACGACCGTACCGCCGGTTTCACCAAAGACTACCCCGAAATAGTCGTCTGCAACGCCTACAACCTGAATTGTTTCAACCTGCAAGCCGCTACCCTAACCCCCGCCACACCCTGGTGGTGGAGCTTGCCCACCACCGACTATTCCGGCTTCACCGGCTCGACTGTTTATGATTTCAACGGCGACGGTCTATTCGAACTGGTTTACCGCGACGAAAATAATCTGCGTATTCTCTACGGCGGCGCGGCGCCCTTCCCGCCCGATGTGGATGCCGAACGCAACTGGTTCAAGTTGCCCTGTGGCTCTATCACGTCCGACGAGTACGCCATCGTGGCTGATGTGGACGACGACGGCGAGACCGAGATAGCGGTGACCGGCTACACGTTCTCGGGCTACAACGCGCCCGCCTCCGACTACCGCGGCCGCCTGCGCGTGTTTGAATCCGACGCCGACCCCTGGATGCCCTGCCGCGACGTATGGAACCAGTACAACTACTTCGTTGTGAACGTGGACGACGATCTGGGCATTCCCAAACAGCAGCAACTCCACCACCTCGAACTGCCCGGCCCCGGCTCCGGAAACCGCCCGCTGAACCGGTACCTTTCCCAACGCCCGGTTTTCAACGAGGACTTCCTGCCCTTCCTGCCCGTACCCGACGCCGAGGCCGGGGCAGTCGTTGTTTTTTGTGAAAACGACTCCCTCGTCGTGCATCTCAGTCTCTGCAACATCGGCAGCAAGACCCTGCCCGCCGGTACGTCCGTGGCTTTTTACCAAACCGACCCCACCAGCACGGCCGCCGCCCTGATCGCCACGGCGCTGCCTACCCCGGCCGACATCGAGCCGGACTCCTGCGCCGTGTTCCTGTTCAAAATCCCCCGAACGACCGGCCCGATCTTCGGCGTGGTGAACGACGACGGCTCGCTGCCACGCCCCTTCGATCTCGCCACCGATTTCCCCGTAACCGACCAGCCCGAGTGCAACTGGCTGAACAATATCTTCCACTTCGACCCCGAGTACCCGCTCCTGCAACTCGACACCGTGCGTGGCGACTGCTTTGGAAATCCCGGCAGCGCGACGGCTTTCGCTGCGAGCGACTACCTGCCCTTGACTTTCGTCTGGTCCAGCGGCCCGACGACTACCACGATCAATGATGTGCCGGATGGAACATACACCGTGACCGTAACCGACACGCGGGGCTGTACCGCCGCCAAAGCCACGGAGATGCAAGGAGGTGCATGGCTCGAGGCGGTGGTGTCGCCGCTGGATGCCCTGTGCTACGGCGAAACGGGCGCCGCGACCGTGTTGATCTCGGGCGGCACACCTGGATTTACGTTCACCTGGTCGAACAGCGCCACTACCGAAACCGTGTTTGGCCTCGCGGTCGGCGCGCATACGGTCACCGTATCGTTTGGCGGCGGCAAATGCTCGGAAGTGTTCGAGTTTGAAATTACAGAACCGCAACCCCTGCTCAGCGTGGGGGCCACCAGCCAGCCGGCCTGCCCCGGCGAGAGCAACGGCAGTATCGCATTTTTGGGCGCAGCCCAGGGCACACCGCCCTACCACCTGCAATGGTCCACCGGCAGCACGGAACCCGATCAGACGGGCCTTGCCGCCGGGACGTTCACGCTCACCATCACCGATACCAACGGCTGCTCGCTGACGGAAACCGCAGCGGTAACCGAGCACGAAGCCCCGGCCCTCGGCACTACGTTGACGGCGGTGTCCTGTTTCGGGGCCAACGACGGCGGTATCGCGGTGGGTGTTTTCGGCGGTACGCCGGGTTTTGGTTTTCTTTGGGAAAACGGCGCGACCACGCCTGCGATCCAAAATCTCGGACCGGGCAGTTACGCACTTACGGTCACGTTTGCCGACGGCAACTGCGCCCTTGCCCGGAATTTTCAACTAACCGAACCGACCGCGTTGCTCAGCCTCGGCGCCACGGCCACCGCTGCTTGTCCTGACGAAGCCAACGGCAGCGCCATGTTTTTGGGCGCAGCTCAGGGTACGCCGCCCCTACGCCCTGCTTTGGCCCAACGGCAACACGCAACCCGAGCAGGCCAACCTCGCCGCCGGCGCCTATACCCTCACCCTCACCGATGCCCATGGCTGTTCGGTGCTCGAAACCGTGCTGGTGCCGGAGCACCAGACACCCGCCGTGGTAGCCACCGTGACCGACATATCCTGTTTCGGAGCCAACGACGGCAGCATAGCGGTGGGTATTTCCGGCGGCACGCCGGGTTTTGCTTTTTTGTGGGAAAATGCCGAAACGATGCCCGACCGGTCGAATCTCGAGCCGGGCCAGTATGCGCTGACTGTGTCGTTTGCCGACGGCCAATGCGCCTTCGCACGGCAATTTCAAGTGACCGAACCGACACTTTTGCTCAGCCTCGGCACGGCTACTGCAGCTGCCTGTCCGGGCGAAATGAACGGCAGCGTCACGTTTTTGGGCGCAGCCCAAGGCACACCGCCCTACGCCCTGCTTTGGTCCACCGGCAGTACCGCGCCCGACCAGACGGGACTTTCCACGGGCGCCTACACCTCACGCTCACCGACGCCCACGGTTGCTCGCTGACGGAAACCGCCACCGTACCCGAGCACGAAGCGCCTGCCGTGACGGCCACTGCGACCGATGTGTCCTGTTTCGCGGCCAACGACGGGGGCATCGCCGTGGACATTTCCGGCGGCACGCCGGGGTTTGCCTTTTTGTGGGAAAACGCCGGAACGATGCCTGACCGGTCGAATCTCGGACCGGGTCAGTACGCACTGACTGTGTCGTTTGCCGACGGCCAATGTGCGGTGGAGCAGTTTTTTGAAATTTCGGAACCGCCGCTTCTGCTCAGCCTGGGCACGGCTACTGCACCGGCCTGCCCGGGTATGGCCAACGGCAGTGCCGCGTTTTTGGGCGCAGCCCAGGGCACGCCGCCCTACGTCCTGCTTTGGTCCACCGGCACTGCCCAACCCGAGCAGACGGGCCTCGTCACCGGAACCTACACGCTGACCATCACCGACGCCAACGGCTGTTCGCTGACGGAAACTGTGCCGGTGCCCGAGCACCCCGCAGCGACGCCGGCCGCCCTGCCTATTGCGCCGCTGTGTGCCGGCGGAGCGGACGGCAGTATTGATCTGACCGTCGCGGGCGGTACGCCGCCGTTCGTTTTTGCCTGGTCCAACGGCCAAACCACGGAAGACCCGGCCGGCCTGTCTGCAGGTTCGTATGCCCTCACAGCCACGGATGCTGCGGGTTGCACGGCAACTTTTTCCATACTGCTGCCCGAGCCGCCAGCCCTGGCGGCACAGGCCGTCGTGTTGGCCGATACCTGCCGGTCCGGCACGGGCGGCGTATCGGTTTCGGTGGTTGGCGGCACACTGCCCTATATATTTTCGTGGTTCGACGGCGGCATACAACCGCTCCGGTCGGGCTTGTCTGCCGGCGCCTACGGTCTCACCATTGCCGATGCGCACGGCTGCGCCGACACACTCGTCGCCACGGTGCCGGAGCACGGACGAATCCCGATTTTGACAACTTTTTCGGATACGATCACCTGTGCGCGGCCGGTGGTGCAGGTGGGTGTGCTGGCCGACCAGCCCAATCTGTACTATGCCTGGACAGGCCCGCAAGGGATGCTGTCAAGTCAGCCGACGCACCCGGTATCGGCATCCGGCGGCTATGCGGTGACGGCTACCAACGCCTTCGGCTGCACTGTGGCGGCACAAATAGCCGTCGCGGAAGACCGGCAGGCGCCGATAGCCGATGCCGGCGCCGCGAATATTTGGGCGCCCTGCGGTACGGTGTCGGTGCTGCTGGATGCGGGCGGCTCGTCGGTCGGGGCGCTGTTTGAAAACCACTGGACCGGTACTTCCGGCAGCGCAACGGTGCTGGACACCCTGGCACTTGTGGTTTCTGCCTTGCAGCCCGGCTTGTATGTGCACACGGTGCAGAACATGGCCAACGGCTGCACGGCTTCGGATTCGGTGCTGGTGGCCTGGGAGGCGCCCATTGCGGCGGCAGTGGTGGTGGACTCTATTTCCTGTTTCGGAGAAAACGACGGGCATATCCGGCTGCAAGCCCTTTCCGGCGGTACGCCGCCCTACGCGTACACGATTGACGGTTCCAATTACACGAGCACTAATTTTTTCTCCAACCTGCCGCCGGGTGTTTACCCGGTGCGGGTGCGCGATGTGTCGGGTTGTGTGTGGCAAACAGAGGTGACGCTCGTGGAGCCGGCGGAACTGTCGGTGCAACTGTTGGTCAGCGACACGGTGATCCAGCTGGGCCATTTTCTGAACCTCGAAGCGGTGCCTGCGCCACCGGGTGTAGCGCTCAGTGCCGTGATCTGGCAACCCGCCGGTTTCGATTTTGTACCAATGGCACTACAGCAGCGGGTGCGGCCCGAGCAAAGCACGGAATTTTCCGTACAGATTTTTGACCTGCGTGGCTGCCCGGCCACCGACCGGGCGTTCGTGCGCGTGGATAACTACAATATCTATGTGCCCAATGTCATCTACCCCGGGCGGGCATTCAACGATGCGTTCACCATTTTCGCCGGCGACGGGGTGACGGACATTCGGCTGATGCGGATTTACGACCGCTGGGGCAGTCTGGTATTTGAAAACCGGCACTTTCAGCCCAACGACCTGGCCTCGGGCTGGGGCGGCACGGCACGCGGCGAGCCGGTCAACCCGGGTGTATTTGTCTGGTACGCCGAGGTGGTATTTCGGGATGGGCAGGTGCGGCTGCTGAAGGGGGATGTGACGGTGGTGCGGTAGATTTTAGTGAATGGACACACTTTTTCACATAGACCTCACCCTTGTCGAATTGCTGTTGTTTGCGGCGGGCGGTGTTGCGTCGGGCATTATCAACACACTGGCGGGCAGCGGGTCGCTCATCACGTTGCCTATTTTCGTTTTTATCTGCGGGCTGCCGGCGCCGGTGGCCAACGGCACCAACCGCATCGGCGTGCTGCTCCAGAACATCGTGGCCGTGCGTGGTTTCCGAAAGACGGGTGCTACGGATTTTGGTGGGTCGGCCTGGTTGGTGGGACCTGCGGTGGCGGGCGGTATCGTCGGTTCGTTTATCGCTGTCGAACTGAGTGAACTCTGGATGAACTATACGCTTGGCGGGCTTTTATTCAGGCGGGTGTGGGTATTTTCCTGCTGGCCGGGCTGGTGCTCATCAGCCGCTACAGCCTGAAAGCCGGCAACGGCATCAAATTACTGATTGTGTTGGCCCTGACCATTCCCGCCACGGTGGTTTTCCTTTTGCATGAGCAGGTACACCTGGGTTATGGCATACTCATGGCGGTTTTTCAGGGTATCGGCGCGTGGCTCGGCGTTTGGATTGCGGCGCGAATACCCAATGCCAATGTGTGGATTTACCGACTCCTGATTGCCATTGTGGCCATTTCGGCGGTCAAATTCTTTTGGTAGGGTAGTCCCTACAGGTTCAGCCAGTACACGATTTTCAGCACCAGCGCGCGGTTTTTGGGCGACAAAAACCGCGCTTGCGTATTGGGTACCGCCTCGGCAAACGAGTTGTCGGTGTACACCAAAAACAGGTCGGACACCGGCGCAAAGCGCCATTGCAGGCGGGTATTGATGTTGAAATTATTGGCCTGGGTGTTCCACTGGAAGAAGGCACTGGCAAACAGCGTACGCGAAAACGACAGCTCCGCTCTCGGGCCGAGTATCCAGAAATCGGCCGAAGCATACGGCTCGGGTAAACGGATACGGTTGTAGCTGTAGCTCATCGTGAACGTGCCGACGGGCTGCCAGCGGTAGCCGATCTCGCCCTCCACGGCCTGGGCGTGTCCGTTGAAAAACTGTCCGAACCGGACGTCCACGCGTCCTTGCAGGTTGTAGGTGGTGCTGCTGGTCATGCGCAGGCGCAAGCTGTTGTAGTTGTAGCCTTGTTTGCCGGGCAGTGGCTGGGTGCCGGGGCGGTACAGGTTGGTCGGGTCAAAGTCCTGAAACAGGTAGGTGTAGCTATTGATCAGCACCGCGTTCAGGTACGTTTGGTCTTTCAGGTTTACGGTCAGGTAAGCGCCGAGGTCGCGGTCGGTTTCTTTGAAACCGAGGGAGTAGGTCATGTCGCCGTCCAGCCCGACGGACCAGTTGTTGATCCACTTGCTATCGGGGTAAAACGTGAGTCCGCCGCCCGGGAAAAAACTCTGGTAGCCCACGCGGGGGACAAACCCCGCCTCGGCGTTGTAGAAGGAATCCACGAGGACGTAACCGATGCGGGCGTTGTAGTTGCGGTCGAAGTAGCCGAGGAAGTTGGCCAGCGTTTGGCCGCGTTTTTTCGGATCGGGGGAAAAGGAACGGTGGTAGTACCACTCGCCTTCCCAGCGGTTGTCGGCACTGTAGAGGTTGTACTCCAGACCGGCTACGCGGTTCCAGGGCTGGATACCGGCTTTTTGGCCTTCGGAGAGTTTGCCGATAAAATTTTCCTTGTTGACCAGAATGGCGCTCAGGGCGCTGCGCTGAAACATCTTGCGCTGCACGGTAGCCACGGTGAAATTGGCGGCGGGTAGTACGCTGGCGGTGTCCCAGTTGATCCGATCGGTTTGCATATTGAGCAGGCCGACACGCCAGTCGTCGTTCAGTTTACCGCTCAGGCGGGCGCCGGCGAGGATGGGCACGGTTTCGTTCAGGCCGGTCACGGGGTTTCGGGCCAGACCGATGCGGCGGGAGAAAAACGGTCGGGTGCTGGGAAAGCCAAACATGGCGAACAGGTCGCGGTTTTCCAGAAAAACTGCCGGCGTTCGGGGAAAAACAATTCGAATCGGCTGAGGTTGGCCACCTGCCGGTCCACTTCCACCTGCGAGAAGTCGGGGTTGATGGTCAGGTCGAGATTCAGGGCTGGTGTGATGCCGATTTTGGCGTCGCCGCCGAAGTTGATTTTCGTCTGGTTGGGCCGGCCGGTTACGTCCAGCGTAGCGGGGTTGCGGCGGTAGTCTGTCTCGGTGCGGGCGTTGGCGTACGGGATGAGGGAGATGCTGGCGCCGGGGTCGGGCGGCGGATTGTCCCAGCGTAGTTCGTGGCAAAACGCGAGGTTGTTGGCGGCATACTGCCGGGGCACGGGTCGCCAGGTGCTGACTTCCCAGCCTTTCAGGAGCACCCGCACAAAATTGACCGACCAGATATTTTCGCCCTCGGCTACGGTGTAGCGCAGGGTTTTGAATGGTATGGCTACTTCGGCTACCCAGCGGTCGTCGTAGTTGGTGACGGAGGAAGTCCAGCGGTTGTCCCACTCGAAGGAGAGCGTGGTGCCGTTGTCCACGAGGGCTTCGCGCTGCACGTTGAGCGGGTTGAGGCTAAAGAGAAAACCGTTGAGGCCGTCGCGCGAGGGGCTGAGCAGGATGTTGATGCCGTCGCTGGTGCCGTTGGGAAAATCGCGTTTGAGGCTCGGCACGGTGTAGTCTTCGCGATTTTGCCGGCACACGATGCCGATGTACAGGTTGCGCTCGTCGAAGGTGAGCAGCACCTCGGTACGGGCCTCGGCGAGGCCGGTATCTACGGGAAATTGTTTACTGAAATCAACGGCTACCTGTGCGTTTTTCCAGGCGGATTCGTCAAGCAGGCCGTCTACTTGCACCGGGCCGTCGGCTTTTCGGATGCGCAGTCCGTCGGGATTTTTTCCGGGTACTTCGTAGCGGGTCAGGAGGTCTGCGGGCATATCCGGCAGGTTCAATTGGGCGCAAAGCGACCCCGCCATGAGGACGAAAAGGGAGAGCAAGAAGTGTTTCATAGCCAAAATTTGGTGCAAAAGTCTGCAAAAAAATTGGCTGATGGCGGGGAAGCCGACGCTACTTTTGCCGCTCAAAGCCTTTGCATGAACACCGACCTGGTTACCTACTACCGCGACCGCGCTGCCGAGTACGAACAAGTCTTTGCCAAACGCACACCACTGGATATTTTTTTCAACCGCAGAGGGGTTCTAAAAAGGTTGATTTTCAAAAAAATAACAACTCTGCGCCTCTGCGTCTCTGCGGTGAATTTGAAAATATCCAGTAGTGTGCGCCAAACTACTTACTTGATTTCACGCAAAATCAATCTCGGTGTTGTCTCCGATATTCAGGCTAAGGTTCATGCCTTTGATGGCGGCGTCAATCCCGACCACCGAGTGGCGGAGCACGACATCGTCAAGGGTGGCGAAGTTGCCGATGATACTGTCTTTGATGATGGCAGAGTTGATGCCGACGTTGTTGCCGATCGTCACATTCGGGCCGATGATGCTGTTGGCGATGCGGCAGTTGGCGCCGATAGCCACCGGATGAATGATGATCGTGTTTTCAAAAACGGGCAATGAAAACGCGTCGGAGGCGTAGCCACGCTGGCCAAGCAGCATGGCATTGGTTTCGAGCAGCACTTCCTTGCGGCCGCAATCGAACCAGTTGTTCACGGGAATAGCCCGAAACGGCACGCCTTGTTGCAGCATAAACTGGAGCGCATCGGTGAGCTGTATTTCCCCCACAGTACGCTGGTTTGTGTACATCAGATGCTCCACGGCGCGCAGGAGGGTATTGACTTCCTTGACTTTGTACAGCCCCACTATAGCCATGTTGGACTTTGGGATGCGGGGTTTTTCCACCATACGCGTCACGACGCCCTGCTCATTGAACTCCGCCACGCCGAACTCCCGGGGATCGGCGACGGTCTTGACGCCAATACAGGAGTGCGGGCAGTCGAGCATTTGTTGGAGATCGGCATCAAATATGGTGTCGCCAAAGGCAATGAACACCTCGTCTTCGTCCTCAATAGCCTCGTGGGCCGTCCAAACGGCGTGTCCGGAGCCTTCCCGATTTTCCTGATAAACGAACTCTGTTTTCAGGTGCGGATACTGGTGCTCGATGAAGTCGCGCACCTTGTCGCCGAGGTATCCGATCACAAAAACGAAGTCAGTCAGACCCGCTTCGGCCAATTTGTCCACGATGAAACAAATAATGGGTTTGCCGGCTACCGGCATGAGCGGCTTAGGCTGCGTGTAGGTATGCGGGCGAAGGCGGGTGCCGGCGCCGGCAACGGGTATGACAACTTTCATTACTTGAGTTTCACGGTGGTGCCCACGCTGGGCTTTTGCTTCTGCTGCTCCTCGTCGAAAGGCTTCAGCGTGATGGTAATCGTATGGCCATCTTCGGAAACTTCCGACAAGGTATTGGAGGACTTTTTCACCCTGGCATCGGGGAAATTGTAAACCTGCTTGTAGGTCATGTCGGCAAAGAAGGTTTTGATCATATCCATGTCGGCGCCTTCGTCGCTTTCCTCGCCTTCTGCCATGGCTTTTTTGATTTCTTCGCCGAGGTCGCCGGCGGTGAGGCGCTCGAAGTTATTGCCTTTGAACCGGTACACTTCTTCCACTTTGCTGTCGTACTTCTCCTTGTTGATGATCTTCATGGCCTTGTTGAGGGCGGCCACGTCGGCAAAGTCGAAGGAATAGCCAAAGTTAAATGAAGAGGTATCGTTGATTTCCATGACATTGGACAGGCCGGCAACCCCTTTCAGCGACTGGGCCACGGCGCTCAGTTCGGTACCCATTTGCGATATGCCGTTGTCCGGTGCGGCGCCCATGTCGGGAGCTTCGTCGGATGCTTCCTCTTCGGCGCCCTCTTCTTTGGCTTCTTCGCCCATGCCCTGGAACATGTCCATCATGCCCTTCATTTCGGACATGTCGAGCGTCATTTTGTAGGAGCCGGCGCCGTTTTCTTTGAATGTAACTTCTTCGATGATGTGCAGGCATCCGGTCAGGGTGAGCGCACCGATGGCGAAAATCGCCAACGCGAGGTTCTTAAAATTTTTCATTGAGTTGGAAATAATTGAAAAGTGAAAATTGGATCGGTTACTCCAGAATGAAATTGCCGGAAACTGTTTTTCCGTCTTTTTGAAGTTCAAGCACATAACTGCCTTTTTGCAAATAGTATTTTCCGGTGTCCGCCTTCAGCAGTTCAACGGTTTTTTTGGAATCCTTTCTGGGCATCTTGCAATGCTTTTTGATACCGTTTGAGCACCGTTTCCTGGAAATCGAGCGCGAAGGTAAACGAGTTCAGGCCTTTTGCGCAGTTCACCTGTCCAGTATTCAGCACAATGCCGTCTTTCGTTTTGACAGTCCAAGATGCCGGGCCGGGTGCAGCCGTGTAGAATGTCACGGGCAATTCCGGGTCTTTCAGTTCCTGCCACGGACGTTTTTTGCCCCAATTGGACGCATATTTGGTTTTGGGTAACTCAAACAGATGCACCGCTGCGGCCAGTACCTCGCCGGTCAGCTGCTGCACCTGCGCAACATCCACTTTGTACATCGAGCGTCCGTGCGTACCGAGCAGGAGGTGTTTGGCTTTGGCCTGCACGGCCATATCGTGTACCGGTACGGCGGGCAAATCCCGGCTCAGCGCCTGAAACGTTTGCCCCCGGTCGAGCGAGATATAGGCGCCGTGGTCGGTGCCGACGTACAGCACATCAGGGTTTTCCGGGTCTTCCTGCACCACATTGACCGGCTCGGCGGGCAGGTCGGTACCGATGCGCCGCCATTTTTTTCCATAATCGTCGGACACATACAGGTAGGCGTTGAAATCGTCCCAGCGGTAGCCGTTCAGCGCAGCAAACACGCGGCTTTTTTCGTGTGCGGAAGCCACCACGCGGGACACCCACATTTTTTGTGGCAGCGAGTCGGAAATACGCGTCCAGGTGTCGCCGCCGTCGCGGGTGACGTGGATGCGGCCGTCGTCGGAGCCGGTGTAGAGCAAGCCGAATTTGAGCGGACTTTCGTGGATGGTGCTCAGGGTTCCGTAGGGTACGTTGCCCTTTTGGCCGCCCCCGGTGAGGTCTTCGGAGATGGCCGCCCAGTCGTCGCCGCGGTTGAAGTAGCGGTACAGGCGGTGTGCGCCGAGGTAGAGCACGTCCTGCTGGTGGCGGCTGAGGTGGATGGGTGTTTGCCAGTTGAAGCGGGGCGGGCGCTCGCCGAGGTCGTGCCGCGGGCTGATGGGTTTGCGTTTGCCGGAGTTTTGGTCTATGCGGAAGTAATTGCCGAACTGGTAGCCGGTATAGATCGTGCTGTTGTTGCGGGTATCCACGGCGATCTGCATCCCGTCGCCGCCGAGCAGGCTTTGGTACGGATATTTGCCCGACTGGTGCCAATCGGTAGAGGCTTTGTAGGTGGAAGGCCCGACCCACACGCCGTTGTCCTGTGCACCGCCATAGACATTGTAGGGTGTGGCGTCGTCCACGGCAATAGCGTAAAACTGGCCTACGGGTGGGTTGTTGCACAGAATCCAGGAGGCACCGTTGTCCCAGGAGATATTGAGCCCGCCGTCGTTGCCGTTCACGAGGTGGCCGGGGCGGTCGGGATTGACCCACAGGGCGTGGTGGTCTACGTGCACGTTGTCGCCGTTGATGTTTTTCCAGGATTTACCGCCGTCGGCGCTGGACACGATGAAAAAGCCCATTAGGTAAACCACGTCTGCGTCGTCGGGCCGGCAGCGGATATTGGAGAAATAGTAGCCGTAGGTGAAATTCATTTGTTCCAGCGGCTCGTCGTGGGTACGTTTCCAGGAGCGGCCGCCGTCGTCGCTGCGGTACACTTCGGCGCCGATGTAGTCCACATCGAACAGCATGGCATTGGCGTCTTCGAGGTATTCCACGAGGGCTTGCGGGGTTATTTTGGCCTTTTCCACCAGTTCCTTCACCTTTTTGCCGGTGTACTTTTCGGGAAAGCGATTGGTTTTCAGGAACTCATCGAGTTGTTCGTCGGACAGTTTTAAGAAAGCCGGCGTGGTGATGCTGCGCAGTTGGTCTTTGGTCAAAATATCTTCTGCGGGTTTGTCTTTTTTGGGTTTGGGGTTCTGGTTGTCCACGCAGGCGTACAGCACGGTTTTCCCGTCTTTGACGCCGGAAGCCAGGCCGATGCGGCCTGTATTGGCGCCGGTGGGGAATCCGCTGCCGGGTATGCTGACGCGCCCCCAGGTAGCGCCGCCGTCGGTGCTTTTCCAGATGCCCGAGCCTTCGCCCGCGCCGCTGAAATTCCAGGCGCGGCGTTCGCGCTGCCAGGTGGCGGCATAGACCGTGTTGGGCGCGGTGGGATCGAGGCAGAGGTCAATGGCGCCGGAGTTTTTGTCCACGAAAAGCGTACGTTTCCAGGTGTTGCCGCCGTCGGTGCTGCGGTACACGCCGCGTTCGTCGTTGGGCGAGTACAGGTGCCCGAGCACGGCCACCCAGAGCACTTCGGGGTCGGTGGGGTGTAGCACGATGCGACCGATATGGTGGCTTTCGGGCAGGCCGCGCCACTCCCAGGTTTTGCCGCCGTCGGCGCTGCGGTACATGCCCGTGCCGGCGTAGGAAGAGCGGCTGCTGTTGTTTTCGCCGGTACCCACCCAGAGGATGCGGCGCTGCCAGTCCACGGCGATATCGCCGATGGTCATGGCGGCTTCCTGGTCGAATACGGGCTGGAAGGTGGTGCCGTTGTTGGTGCTGTGCCACAGGCCGCCGGAGGCGTAGGCGACATACATTTCGGTGGGGTCGGCGGGGTTCACCTCCACATCGGTGACGCGGCAGGAGAACACCGAGGGGCCGATATTTTCCGGTTTCAGGGCGCCGAGCAGGGTGTTTTGTTTCCGGTTTTTGTGCTGCTCGAAGCCCGAGAGGCGGGTGTCGGCGGGGGTGGGTTTTTGGGAAAAAACGGGGCTTGCAAGGGTGAGTAAAGTGAGAGAAAGGAGGAGATTTTTTTTGGGAAAAGCAATGCTGCGTGGTAGTAGAAGCATGGAACGGTAATTTTTTGAGGCGGCAAGGTACGCAAGGCGTTACTTTTGCAGAAACAACTGCGTGCCATGACCGCTACAGCTGCTCGAATCATCCTCACCGTTGACAAAAAGAAAGAGAAGGCATTTTTGGAAATGCTCAAGTTATTCGATTTCGTAAAAGTCGAAAACAAAGAAGAACTCCTGCGCCGGTTTATCAAAAATGCACCGAAGGACGTACCCTTGACGGAGGAAGATGTCGTGCTGGAGGTTATGGAACATCGCTATGGGAAAAAACGCCAGGATATGCGGGTCAGGGCAGACACCTCAAAAAAATTGCGCTGTTTTTGGGAATACCAAACGGTGTGTGCATACCTTTCGCAAGCCAAAACAAAGATCCGATGGAAGCACTGCCCACGTCACAATGAACATCTCACGCCCTCCACTTCCGGCCCTGCTGCCGGAGACGGGGCGTGTTCTGTTTTACTCCTAATGCTTTTAAAAAAAATGTAGTTATGAAAAAAAATCATCTTTTACTCCTCGTGCTTCTTTCTATTGGACACGCTTTCAACAGTTTTGCCCAGAATGATCTGAAATTTGAAGTAAACCATGTTCTACCGTATATTTCTATCCAGGAAAATAAATTGGCAGAAATACACACGCTTGCGGATTTGAACAAGCGGTACCCCACATCCTGGGTAAAAGAATATATTTCCGTGGAGATTTCGGCAAACAAAAATGGGACTAAAACGAAGGCTACGGGTATTAGCAACGTCCTGAATCAAGCGCAAAAAGAACTGATACGGTCGGCTGACCGTGGTAGTGATATTGCTGTAACCGTACGGTATCTTCCTGACAATTCGTTGAAAAATAACGCCGTCAAGCAGTACGATTTTAAAGTTACAGTCTTGCCTGATAAAAATGCCGGTTATGCCGAAGGCGCAGAGCAACTGATTCAATATCTGCAAAAAAACAGCATTGAGAATATTGATGCAGCAAGTTTTACAGGTTATGATTTGACTGCCATAAAATTTACCATCACCGAACAGGGGCGTATTACGGATATACAAGTTGCCCTGCCGTCAAAAGATGCAAAAATTGACGAGATGCTGGTTAAGTCTATATCAAAAATGCCAAATTGGAAGCCGGCAGCGTTTTCTACCGGGTTAAAAGTCAAACAAGACTTTGTTTTGACCGTTGGCAATATGGAAAACTGTATGGTCAATACATTGAATATCCGTCCGATTGAATAAACCTGTATACCCGTCAAAAAGTGGTTTGATAATCCACTGACGCAAATAAAACCCTTCCGGTGTGTACTTTGTAGACACCATTGTATGAAATCTGACATCACGGCATATTACGATCGAATAGCCAATCTGTACGATACCGATCGCTTTGGTAATACCTACGGCCAATTTATTGATGCCCAGGAACGCGCCATTTTGTCGCAGCTGCTCCACACAGCCGCCGGCCAAAGGGTGCTGGATGTGGGTTGCGGCACCGGTCGTTTTCTGGATTTCGCCACACACGGCCTTGATGCAAGTGCGGCCATGCTGGCGGTGGCACGCCAAAAGCAGCCCGAAAAGCATCTCACACAAGCCGATATTTTTACACAAACTTATGAAAATGAATACTTTGAAGCCGCTATATCTATGCACGTCGTCATGCACATCGCCTCGACTGATCTGAGCAAATTACTGGCGGAGGCACACCGGATTTTGAAGCCCGGAGGGCAATTTATTTTTGATTTTCCTTCTAAACCACGTCGCACATTACTGGGCTATAAAAGCAAAAACTGGCACGGCGCCAACGCTTATGCACTCTCGGAAGTGCAGGCATTGGCAGAGG
The DNA here is from genome assembly GCA_016719605.1 of Lewinellaceae bacterium. Classification (GTDB taxonomy): domain Bacteria; phylum Bacteroidota; class Bacteroidia; order Chitinophagales; family Saprospiraceae; genus M3007. The sequence goes on from JADJYW010000001.1 coordinate 428,720, forward strand.
CCAAGTGGCAAATGCACGTTGCCCAAGGCATCCTGTTTTTGCCCATTCATCGTTTCCCGCCGCTTGTGCGGCCTTTCTTGCGCTCGTTCGACACTTGGCTTTGCCGCTCTTTTTTGAAAAAATACGCCTCTTACATTGTTGTTTCATTGGTAAAAAGATGAAATACAAAACACTTATTCCAAGACCTATAAAACTGTTATTTCGCCTTTCGCAAAGGAAGGTAAACGACTATTATAGCGGCCACGCACAGCAATTTGCCCAAAACCGACTTGGCGCGATGCCTGTATTTGAGTATTGTGTCAGGATACAGCAGCCCATATTGCAGAGCACATTTTTTGAAAACAAGGTGTTCAATATGCAAAAGGCTGGAAAAAAGATCAACCAAGTACTAATCATGCCCGGCGAAATATTCTCGTTTTGGGAGGTAGTGAGTTACCCAGGCGGTTGGCTGGGCTACCGCAAAGGCCGTAATTTGGTAGAGGGAAAATTACAGAGTGCGTATGGCGGCGGCTTGTGCCAGGTGTCCGGCATACTCTACCACCTCGCGCTTGGCACAGGCTTGGAAATATTGGAACGACACAACCATTCTGTGGATATATACACTGAAAACGAGCGCTTTGCGCCACTTGGTTCTGACGCTACAGTGGTTTACGGGTACAAGGATTTACGCTTTCGCAATACTACCGGGCAAACCTTGTATTTCGCCCTTGACTCAACTGCAAGCCATATCAATGCGTGTTTGCACAGCCCGTTGCCATTAGCCTTCGATAATCCCGAATTTGTGCGCCATGACGAAAATGACCAACGTATTGTGCAGACTAAAGTGAAGGGCAATGTGTTGGCTATTTCGAAGTATTGGATACCGTAGTTAAATAATGGTGCTTTAACCCAATCCAAAGGCACCCGAATAATCGCCTTCCAAATTAGCAACATGGAATTCAAAGGAAATACGCACGAATACCTTCGATTAGAGCGCATCACGTCTGAAAATTGTTCCATCGTTAAAGACAAAATCGAGAGCGGCTTGACCATGCTTTGGATGACCGCCGATGACAATCGCCTCAAGATTGACGGCAAGGACTATGTTTTCCAAAACAACGAAGTCATCTGCCTGACCGAATTTCACCACACAGAAGTACAAGAGGTCACGTCCATGCGCATGGTGCGTTTCAACCGCCCATTTTTCTGCATCATTGACCACGACTCGGAGGTAGGCTGCCGGGGCATCCTGTTCTTTGGCGCTTCGCAACTGCCCGTTTTCCGCATCCCGGAGACCGAACTGGAGAAGTTTGACATTCTCTGGAAAATGTTTTCGATAGAAATGCAATCGAAGGACGACCTGCAAATCGAGATGCTGCAAATGATGCTGAAGCGGTTACTGATACTTTGCACACGGCTCTACAAGGAGCAACGTCAGTTGGCCCCTTTGGAGAAAAACAACCTGGAGTTGGTGCGGGAGTTCAATTTTTTGGTGGAGTCCCATTTTAAGACCAGGCACACAGTCGCCGACTACGCCGAGTTGCTCCACCGTTCGCCCAAAACCCTTTCCAATTTGTTCGCCCGGGTCAGCCCAAAAACACCGCTGCAAATCATCAACGAACGAAAAATGCTCGAAGCACGCAGGTTACTGCGCTACACCGATCAGGCGGTCAGCGAGATTGCCTTTTCCATAGGTTACGAGGATGTTCAGACTTTTTCCCGCTTTTTCAAGACGCAGGAGGGCTTGTCGCCAAGCGCTTTTCGAGAACAAATTTGATTTCGGGAAGAATTGCCAAGCCTTCGGGAATCCCTGCCTACCCTTGCCCCTCGGGCTGCCCGCACCTTTGTGTCATCAATTTTAACCAAGGTTTTGAATAAAAAAATTCAGAAAGATGACACAGTTTAATGTTCCAACTCGTGATGAAGTAAGTGCCAACAACCAGGCTATCTTCGACAACCTGCAAAAAGGACTCGGCTTCGTGCCAAATCTCTACGCCAGTTTTGCGCACAGCGAAACTGCTCTCGGCGACTACCTCGCATTCCAAAACCGCAAAAGCACCCTTCGGGCCAAAGAGCGAGAAGTAATTAACCTCGTGGTGAGCCAGGTGAACGACTGCCGCTACTGCCAAAGCGCACATACGGTTTTGGGTAAAATGAACGGCTTCAGCGACGAGCAAATCCTGGACATTCGAAGCGGGGAAGCCAGTTTCGACCCGAAATTGGATGCGCTGGTGAAGTTCGTTCAAGAAACGACCATCACCCGGGGTAAGCCGTCTGCGCAAACAGTGGAAAACCTGTTTTCCGCTGGCTACCACAAAGGCAATGTCGTGGATATCCTCATCGTCATAGGCGATAAAATCATCAGCAACTACTTGCACGGCGTGGGCCAGTTTGCCATTGATTTCCCGGTTGCGCCGGAGTTGGAAGCAGTGGCCGCCTAGTTTGCCGGAAAGCTAGCGCCGGCACCCCTCCCTGGAAAAACCGCCAGTTCCCTTTTTTTACGCACAAAATTCTTTAGCCATGTTAAAAAAATTGAGCAAAACCGATTTTGAATCCACCCTGAAAGAAAACGATGTCGTGCTGGTAGATTTTTACACCGAATGGTGCGGCCCGTGCAAGGCATTGCATCCGGCATTGGAGAGCCTCGCCGCCGATTTTGCAGGCAAGGCAGTCATTACTAAAGTGGATGTGGACGCAGAACCCGAGATCTCCTCCGAATTTGGCATCCGCAGCATACCTGCCTTGTTGTATTTCAAAAAAGGTGAACTTGCGGGCAGGCAAGTCGGGCTGCAAAGTAAAACGGCCATGGCTGCCAGCCTCGACCAATTAATCAATCAGAATTAGAGCATGTCGGCCGTCTGGCGGGTATCGCACCCGTCAGGCGGCCACTCTTTAACAACCAATTTTTTCAAGATGGAAAATCAACGACCACCCTTGCCCCCGTTTACCGAGGAAACTGCAAAACAAAAAATCCAAATGGCCGAAGATGCCTGGAACAGCAAAGACCCGGAGCGGGTATCCAAAGCATACACGGTTGACAGCGAGTGGCGCAACCGCCATTTGTTCCTGAACGGACGGGAGGAAATCGTACAGTTCCTTACGGCAAAATGGCAAAAGGAGCAGCAATACAAACTCAAAAAAGAGTACTGGGCACACAGCGGCAACCGCATCGCCGTGCGGTTTGAGTACGAGTACCACGACGAAACCGGCCAGTGGTTCCGAGCCTACGGCAATGAAAACTGGGAGTTTGATGAAAACGGCCTGATGCAGAAGCGTTTCGCCAGCATCAACGACCTCGCCATTGAAGAGAAAGACAGAAAACTATAATGCATGAATTATGCAAATCTTGCTTTCACGGATGCCGTCAAAGCCTTGCAGGAAGAAAACGGAAGCCGCCGGACGTACGACCGCATGGAAAAACAGCATGTGACGGATGGCTTAAGTGGTAATGAAATCGCTTTCATTGAAGACCAGGACCATTTTTTCATGGCTTCTTTTGGTGAAAACGGCTATCCGTATATCCAGCACCGAGGCGGCCCGACGGGCTTTCTTAAAGTGCTCGATGCGAAGACCCTTGCCTTCGTTGACTTCACCGGGAACAAGCAGTACATCAGCATGGGAAACCTGCAAACAAACCCGAACGTGGCGCTCATCATGGTATCGTACCCCCAGCGTGCCCGGTTGAAAATATATGCCAAGGCCCGGATAGTTGCCCTGGCCGACGACCCTTCGCTTTTTCATAAAATTGACCCTGCCGACTACCCCCACCGTCCCGAACGGATGCTTGTGCTGGATGTCCAGGCTTTTGATTGGAATTGCCCGCAGCACATCACGCCTCGCTACACGGTGGCGGATATTGAGATGGCATTTGCTTCGCAAAAAGCCTATCTGGCAAAACTGGAAGCCGAAAACCTTGCGTTAAAAACGGATCTGGCCAAGTCAAAATCAAGGTTTGTATGAGGACTGAAACGGACACCCATTTTATGGAACGCTGTAAGGCACTGGCGGCCATAGCAGCCGAACGGGGAGAGTCGCCCGTCGGCTCGGTCGTGGTTTTGGGCGGCGAAATCATTGGAGAAGGCATCGAAGCCGGAACGTTCAGGCAGGATGTCACCTTTCATGCCGAAGTGGAGGCCGTTCGGGAAGCGGTGAGAAAACACGAAAAAGACCTCTCGGCAGCTACGATTTACAGCACGCACGAACCCTGTATTCTGTGCAGCTACGTCATCCGGCACCATCGAATCGGTCGGGTGGTCATTCAAACGCCGGTAGTATATATTGGCGGAGCGAGTTCCGGCTATCCGGTTTTGACCGCATCGGATATCCCGATTTGGCCGCCCCCGCCCGAGGTCGTGTTTTTGAACGTTCCGATCCAACCACCGCCACATACCATGTACCCACCTATCCTCACCACCGCCCAGCCTCGTCGCCTCCTCGGCATCCGCATCCAAACCAGCCTGGCCGAAAACCGCGCCGCCGAGTTGTGGCGCGCGTTCCGGCCCAGAATCGCCGAAATACAAAACCGTCTCGGCGCCGATTTTTTCGATGTCAAGCGCTATGGCCCCGAGTTGGCAAACGGACAATTCACTCCAGCCACTGTTTTTGAAAAATGGGCCGTCGTAGAAGTGACGGACTCCAGCCACATCCCGCCCGGTATGGAAATCCTCGACCTGCCCGGCGGACTGTACGCCGTGTTCGTACACCACGGCCCGGCAAGTGCGTTCGCCCGCACCTACCAGTACATTTTCGGCGCCTGGTTGCCCACTTCCGGGTACCTGCTGGACGAGCGACCGCATTTCGACATCATGGGCCCGACGTACCGCCCCGACGACCCGGAGGCTACCGAGGAGGTGTGGGTGCCGGTGCGGGAGCAATAGTTAATCGCAGCCCAAATCCGTCGTTTCTGAAAGGCCCGGAACAGCAGGAGTCTTCGCCTACTTCGCACCCTCCGGGAAATATTTTGCCAGCAACTGCCCAAACCGTTTTGTTTCTCTGATTTTTAAAAAAACCGGCTCGTCCGTCATCAGTTTCGATGTGGGTAGCCAGTGCTCGAGTGATTTTTCCAACCAGTCAAGCGCCTGTTTGTCCTGCCCCTTTCCGGCATAGTAAATGGCCATGCAGTACGGCCCGCGCCACGAGTTCGGCTCTTCTTCCAGTATTTTTTGGAATTGGGCGAGTGCCTCGGCAGCGCGTTTTTGACGGAGGAGGAACAGGCCGAAGTCTTTTTGCAGGCATTCGAGCAGGCCCGACTCCCGAGCAAGCAACCATCCCGTGCTGGGAATCTCAATCTGAAGGGCCGCCTGAAAAAGGCTGTCGGCCTGCGTAGGGTTGCCTTCTTTTTCAGCGAGAATTGCCTCGTACCGATTCCGACGAATTTCTGTATTAAAATCAGCCGGTACAAGGGAAAAACCTTTTTGCAACAATGCCCGACCTGCTGCGAGGTTGCCCGATTCAATTTGAAAAAGGCCCTTTGCCAGTAGGGATTGCATGATGTAAACCGGCGCGATATCCCCAACTGATAATTTGACGGCTATTTTATCTGCCAGATCGAATTGCTCGTTTTGTTCCAGTGCTCCGACTAAATAATAAAGGGACGACAACCGCATATCAGCGGTAGTTGACGGGTTTTTTAAAATAGAATCGGCCAACGCTACCGCTTGCTGCTGCCGTCGGGTTTTGGCCAAGAGCACGATTGAATACATGCTTGCCATATTGTTGAGGCTTGGATCGATGGCACGCGATTGCTCAAAATACTGCTCCGATCGCTCGTATTCCTTCCGCATCAGGCAGGTGACCCCCACGGTCGAGTAGGCGTTGTAGATTTCCGGCCGTTCCCGGATCATTTTTTCCGACAGGGCCAGCGACTCGTCCGTGCGGTTTGTCCACTGATATAACCACGAAAGTCGTTCCTGAACCACATACGAGTTGGGTTTGATCTTCAAGGCGCTGTTCATCCAGAACTCGGAATCGTTTGTTTCAGAATAAAGCCCTCCATATTGATACGCCAATTCTAAATAGGGCAAAATCCATTGCGGCGAATGGTTTACAGCCAATTTGAGCCAGATCAACGTGGTATCAAAGGTGGCATAGTCCCCGTCATTATAAAAAGTGCTCGCATAGGCGTAATAGAGATAACCCGAAACACTGTCGAGCGCCATTGCTTCGCGCAATTTTTGCTGCGCAATGGGCCGGATGGAGTCCTGAAAAGCAAGAGTCACATTCTCGGCGTTCAGCGATTGGGTAAGGTTGTAACTTTCGAAATACAGCTCTTTTGAGCGCAGTGCGGGGTACATGTAGTGTTTTTCACCCAACAGTTCGATGGTGCGGCGGAGGTAACGCGGGTACTCGTTGTACTTTTCAGGGTTGTACAGAAAGTGATTTATCTCGTAGGGGTTGTCGGCGAGCAGGGCGTTAAGGGCCTGTTGCACCTCATCTTGCAAGGCTACCGCGAAGTTGCGACGCATCAGGCCGTGCATCGGTTTCAGAGCCTCGTTTTGAAGCAGTTGTTTGTAAAAAATATCGGCGCAGGAGTCACCGTCCAGCAAATTGCCGGCTGCCAGCGCGTTTTCAAAACGATGATAAAGCGCCTGCGTGGCCGAGTCGGTGTTTGCCAGAAAAACCTCGACGAGGCCCTTGCTGTCCGTCCCGGAGAAAACCTGAGGCACGTCTTTTTTTCGATTCCGGATGTCGGCCAGCGCGGCAGAGTCCACTCGCGCGAGCAAGACATTCCGGTCTCCAACGGTGAGCGGCGTTTGCTGGTGTGGAGCGGTTTCGGCGGGCACCTTGTCCTCGAGGTACCGGTCCATTTCCCGAAGAGCAATACTGCCGTCCGCGTTCTGGTCGGCCAATCCGGAAAGGCCGTCAAGCAGGTGATAGGAAAAGACCCCGCGCCCGTCGCCCCACTGCCGCCCTTCGAGCGAAAACTCGTTGGGCTGGCAGGACATGATCTTCACTTCGTTGGCGAACTGCTGCGCGAGCGCCTGGGCAGTGGCTTGTGTGCCGCCGATACTGCTGCCCGCCAGTTTTCCGGCATGGCAAGCATCTGCCACGACCGTCACGCGGGCCTTTTTGTCCATCGAAAGCGTAGAAACGATGTCCTGCAAATAGATAATTGAGTAGGCCCCGGCCTTGTAATTGGTCGGGGGAGTGTCCCAGGCAAGCAAAAAACCGAACTGGCCGCGGGTTTTTGTTTCCACGTCACCGTGCCCGGAGAAATAAATGATACACTGGTCGCCCTCGCCGGAAGCCTCGACAAGCCAATCGAGCGACGCGGAGAAGCGAGCATTGGTGGCTTTGTTGTTGGTCAAGAGCACGATATTGTCTGTCGGGACGCTGCCACCTGCCGGGCTTTTCAGCCAATCGGCAAAGGCGGTAGCATCGCGATCGGCGAAGCGCAGATCGGGGATGCCCACATCCTGGTAGTCGGAGATGCCGACGACGACGGCACGAACCTCCCCCCGACCCCCTCCTGAAAGAGGGGGAGTGGGGAGGGGAGTGGCGCCTTTTTCGGTTTGGGCGGATGCCAAAAACGGCAGCAGCAGGCAGAGCAGGATGTTTTTCATGATAAGGGATAGTTGATACATGAACGGCCCGCTTGCCCCGTTGTCAGTGGTTGGGAAGGTCGGGAAATACGGCTGATTTTAAATTTAAAACAAAAAGTATTTTTAAAACAAAAAATATACATTTGCGTGTATTTCGTTTCAGCCACCAAACGCAACAACCATGGCGAAAAGTAAAACCATTCAAGTTGACGGCACAGAAATTGCCGTTTTTTCAATCCGTGCGGAAGAGGATTATTTTTCTTTGACAGACATCGCCCGGCGAGTTAACCCTGAAAATCCGACAATGCTCATCGTGAATTGGCTGAGGCTCAAAGACACCATTGACTTTCTTGGCGTTTGGGAAAAACTGAACAACCCGAATTTTAACCTTATCGAATTCGATAGGGTTAAAAACGAAGCGGGCTTCAACAGTTTTATTCTCTCCGCCGGAAAGTGGGTGTCCAGCACAAATGCCATTGGCATCGTTGTCAAGGCCGGCCGCTATGGCGGCGGCACGTTTGCCCACCGCGATATTGCCCTCGGTTTTTGCTACTGGCTCAGCCCACCATTCCAACTGTACGTCCTGCAAGAGTTCCAACGCCTGAAAAAAGCCGAGGCCCTCGAACGCCGCGACGAACTCGACTGGAACCTCCGCCGTACCCTCGCCAAAGTCAATTACCGTATCCACACCGATACTGTGAAAATGCACTTCATACCGCCGCGGCTTTCCGCCGGGGGCCAGGAGGGAATTGTGTACGCCTCGGAAGCCGACCTGCTCAACCTTGCGCTTTTTGGCATCACCGCCCGCCAATGGAAAACCCGGAACCCCGATCTCTCCGGTAACCTCCGGGATTATGCCTCCACCGAGCAACTGCTCGTGTTGGCAAACCTCGAAAGCCACAATGCGCAACTCATCCGGGACGGACTTTCGCAGGACGAACGCCTGCACAAACTGAACGAAATCGCGATCTACCAACTGGAACTACTGACAAATCCCGATTTCATCAAGCAACTCAAAACACTGCCTGGAGGCAAAGATTGATCAGGCGACGCGGCTGCACCCTCGTTGGTTTTCAGTCCTTCACCTTATCCGGAAAGTATTTTTTCATCAAAACCTTCCACTCCGGTAGTGCCCGCAGCGGGGCGAGGTCTTCGTCGCTTTCCAACTGCTCGAAGGTGCTGCCCTTGCCGATGGCTTGTTCGACGTAGCTGAGGGCTTCTGTGGGTTTGCCCTCTGAAAACAGAAGATAAGCCATACCGAGCATTGCCCCCGCGTAGTTCGGGTTCAGTTCGAGCGCTTTGAGGAAGTTTTGTCCCGCTTCGCGGGAGCGGTTGGTTTTGAAGCAGACTATGCCGAGGTGCTTGTGGGGGTTGGCGTTCGCCGCATTGAGGGTGATGGATTTTGTCAGGGCCGCTTCCGCCTCTTCATACCTGCCAATTCTCAGATAAACAACGCCAAGCATATTCCACGCCCGATAAAAGGTAGAGTCTGCCGAGATGGTTTTTTTGCAAAGCGTCTCCGCTTCGGAGTACCGGTGAATATCTGTATAGAGCCATCCAAGCAAATACCATGTAAATATGTGGTTTGAATCCACTGAAATTGCCTTCTTATAAAAATATTCTGCCTCTTCATATCGACGCATGCTATGGTACAAATATCCAAGATTGGACCAGGTGGTAGCAACGGTAGAATCCAGTGAAATGTCTTTTTTCATGGCGTTCTCCGCTTCGGGATACTTGCCTAACTCGTTCAAAACAAGCCCCAAGTCGTTAAACCATCCGGCATAAGTGGCGCCACCCAATTCTTCATATTTTTTGAAACAGTTCAAAGCCTCCTGATTCTTTCCTTGAAATAAATTCCATGCTCCCCACCCATTCCAAACGTAACCATGGATAGAGTCAATCGTCATTGCTTTATCCAATACTGCCTTTGCCCGCTCTAACTGCTCCAAAGGTTGAATCAGGAAAAAAGCAAAGTCCGTGTACGGCAGAACCCATGAAGGGGCCAAGCGATTGGCTTCCTGCACACATGAATAGGCTGAATCTGGCTGTCGCAGGTTGTAACAATAAGTCAGGCTCATCAAGTAATAAGCCTGTGGTGAATTCGGTTCGTACTCCAATGACTTGGCATACAGCGAAAGGCAATGACGGGCAAGGTGTTCGTCGGTGTTTTCCTTATTGGTTTCATTCAGGACTTTTCCTTCAAATAAGTATTGTCGGGATTTAAGCGACTTGTACATATAATGCCTTTCTCCGAGCAAAGCCGCTGCCCGCTCCAATTGCCCAGGGATGGGTTTCAGTTTAAGGCTCTTGCCGATGGACTGTAATTCCCGCACATCCGCTTTCAGCCACCTGTTCATCACCTGCTGCGCGTCGTCCTGCAGCGCGGCGGCGTAATTCCGGGTCATGATGCCCCGCAGCGGCGCCAACGCTTCCACCGCGATAAGTTGGGTGTAAAGTGCATCGGCGGTTGCATTCGTAACGTCGGCGAGGTTTCGAACCTCGCCGACGTTTTCGCCGACGTTTTCCGATAGGTCGAAAAACCGCTTCTCCCGTACCGCCAGTTGGAAGGCCCGGTACATTTCCCGGATACTTGTGTCCACCTTTGCCAGTATCTCCTCTTCCAATCCCCGGCTTTCGGTGGCAGCAAAAACAGGCAGTCCGCTTGCCTTATTCGTTTTCAGTGCTGCTAGTACGGCGGCGTCCACCGTGGCCAGACGCTCGGTTTTGTTGCCCAGCAGCATCGGCACCTGGCTCTGCGGGGCGGTCTCGGCGGTCACTTTGTCCTCTAAGTAGCGGTCTATCTCGCCGACGGTGATCGTGCCATCGCCGTTGCGGTCGGCGAGCCCGAACAGCCCGTCCACCAAATGGTAACTGAACACGCCGCGCCCGCCGCCCCACTGCTCGCCTTCCAGGCTGAACTCGTTGGGCTGGCAGCTCAGGATTTTCACCTCGTTGGCGTACTGCTTGGAGAGGTTGACGGAGGTCAACTGCGTCCCACCGATCTGGCGGCCGGATAGCTTTCCGGCGTGGCAGGCGTCGGTGATGACGGTGACCTTGGCCAAGTTTTGCGTGGACAGCGTGGAGACGACCTCCTGCAAGAATGACAGTGAGTAGGTGCCGCCGCCCATGTAGACCCGGCTGGGGGCGTCCCACGCAAGCAGAAAGCCCGGCTGAGAGACGGTCTTGCGCTCCACGTCGCCGTGGCCGGAGAAATAGATGATGACCTGATCGCCCTCCTTCGTCTGCTCGATGAGGGCATCGAGTGCTTCGGCGATGCGGCCGGCGGTGGCCTGGTCGTTGGTCAGCACCTTGAGGTGGTCGTTGTCCAGTCCGCCGCCGCCGGGCGAGCGCAGGAAGTTGGCGAATGCCTCGGCATCCCGGTCGGCAAAACGCAGGTCGGGGATGGCGGGGTCATCGTAGTCGGAAATGCCAATGACAACGGCTCTTGTCGAGTTTTGAGTGTTGAGTTTTGAGTTTTGAGGGGGGATGGGTGTGGCGCTTTTTTCGTTTTGGGCAAAAAGGGAGATGCCGTTCATAAAGAGCAGAGCGAAAAAGAAATTTTTCATGGCAAAACTGATTCCAGTATTTTTGCGAAAACTACGGTTCGTTTTTATGAAAAAGCGCGATAATATCCTCCGCGAGGCCAAGACCCGTTTGGTCTCGGCTTTAGGCGACAAGATAAAGGATGTCATCTTATTCGGTTCCCGTGCCTGGGGGAAGCCAACCCGTTGGTCGGACTGGGATTTTGTGGTGGTCGTTCGGGGGGAGTACGATTGGCAAACTGTTCGCACCATTCGATACCTCATGGCGGATATTGATTTGGACTATGAAGTGTTCACTCAAACGCTAGTTGTATCAGAAGAGGAATTACAAGATTCACTTCGGGGACGACAACCGATATTTACCGATGCCATCCAAAAAGGCATTTACGCATGATAAGTTCTTCCGACAAAAACGCACTCGTATTGCTTCGTATTGAGCAAGCAGAAAATTGCATCTCCGATACAGAATACTGCATGGCCGATGGAAGATTGGCTATGGCCAGCAATAGAATCTACTACGGTATGTTTTATGCGATGCTGGCTTTGGGGCTTCGTCAAGATTACAAATCCTCTAAATACCAACAGATGATCGGCTGGTTCAACAAAAATTTTGTGCACACGGGCATTTTTCCGAAACACTTTACTCGTTTGGTCAAGGACGCTTTCGATGCCCGTGTAGAATCCGATTATGAAGTGTCAGAGCCTATCATTACCGCAGACCTCGAGGCCCGATTTGCCGACATGAAACGCTTCATCTCCACCATCAAAGCCTGGATCGAAGCCAACCCGGCCTGAACCGGTTTCTGTTGCCTTGCCTCAGTCCTTCACCTTATCCGGAAAGTGTTTTTTCATCAACGCCTTCCACTCCGGCGTGGCACGCAGCGGAGCGAGGTACTCGTCACTTTCCAACTGCTCGAAGGTGCTGCCCTTCCCGATGGCCTGCTCCACATAGCCGAGGGCTTCTTCCGTTTTTGCTTCCGAAGCGAGGAGGTAGGCCATGCCGAGCATCGCAGGTGGGTAGTTGGGGTTGAGCGCTATCGCTTGGATAAATGCTTGTTTGGCTTTTTCCAGGCGACTGGTTTTGAAGTAAACCATAGCCATATCCCAGTGAACATCAGCGAAAGTTGAATCTATTGCAATGCTTTTTTTCAAAACAACCTCTGCCTCGGCAAAACGGGCCATGTATAGATAGTGATGCCCGAGGAGGCCCCAAGCATTTACGAAAGTCGAATCCAGTTGGATTGCTTTTTTTATTTGGATTTCCGCTTCGGCATATCGCTTCGTTTTGGAAAGAATATCCCCAAGACCAATAATGGCAATAACATTGGCAGAATCCAACTGAACAGCCTTTCGATATTTTCGCTCGGCATCTTCCAGTCGCCCTGCACGGTTGTAAGTGTATGCCGTCGCTTGGTATGCAAACAAAGCCATAGAGTCCAATTGAACGATTTTATGGAATTGCGCCTCTGCTTGATCAAAATGCCCGTTGCCAATATGAACTTTTACAATTCCCAAGAGCGCCCATAAATTAGTGGAATCCAGTTGGATAAGTTTATTGAAGTGCTTTTCTGCTTCGGCATAACGCCCGGCTTTATAGCAAGTGTTTCCAAGGTTGTACCTGACTGTCCAATCTGTGGAATCCATTTCAACGGCCTTTTTGTAATGTTGCTCGGCTTCGGCATAACGTTGCGTCATTTGATATACATTTCCCAAGTTGAGATAAGCCCAAAAACTGGTCGAATCCAATTGAATGATTCTTTTAAATTGTTGTTCTGTTTGGGAAAACTGGGTAGTCGAGAGGTAATAGTTTGCCCAATTGTTCATGTAGCAAATCGGAATTGGCAGCAGCGGAATCAACCTGGTCTGCCAATTCTAAAAAATGCCTTTGCCTTGTTGTAATTTTGAGAAGCCGTATTGTCAATGTACATAAATCCCAACATTGTATACGGGATTATCCAGAAAGGAGCTGAAGCAGTAGCCTGGCGGGCGTAGTATTCCGCCGAATCAGGTTGCTGCATCAGATAAAAATGTGCATACATCATAGAAGAGTAAACATGAGGCGATTCAGGCTGCCACTTCAAGGCCTCTCTATATTTAGCAAGTGCCTTTTCCCCTAAATCCCGGTTCGCATGCCGGTAGTCTATGTGCATCAGATAGCCTTCAAAATAAAACTTTCTGGCTTGCAACACTGGATACATATAATGCCTGGCTCCAAGCAAATCTGCTGCTCTTTCGAGATAAAGTGGATAAAGCCGGTATTTGAGGCTTTGCTTCACTTTGGTGAGCGACAATTCTTTCACAGAACTTTTAAGCCACCTGTTTATCACCTGCTGCGCATCGTCCTGCAGCGCTGCGGCGTAGTTGCGTCGCAGCGCCGGGTGCAGGACAACGATGCTTTCCGTTGCCAGTAGTTTTTGAAAAAAGTACTCCACGCAGTCGCCGTCGGGTTGAAAAAAATTTTTGCCCCGCAGCGTCCGCTCGAAGCCTGCGTACCAAAACCGGACGCTCGAATCAGCCTTCGCCAAAGCCTCCTGCAACACCCCCCGTTGTTCGACTTTGGCGATGTTCGCGGGCGGCGTGCCTTGTTTTTCCAGCGCGGCCAGTGTCGGGCCGTCCACCGAAAACAGGGTGCCCGATTTGTCGCCCACTGTGAGCGGCAACTGCGAAAGCGGGGAAACCTCCTTCGGCACGCGGTCTTCGAGGTAGCGGCCGATCTCGAAAAGCGACACCTGCCCGTTGCGGTCGTCGTCGGCCAAGCCGTACAAGCCATTGCAAAGGTGGTAGGAAAAAACGCCACGCCCGCCGCCCCACTGCTCGCCTTCGATGCTGAACTCATTGGGCTGACAGCTCAATACCTTTTGCTCCTGACTGAATTGCTGGGCAAGCTGGTTGCTCGTCAATTGAGTGCCGATGACGGTATTCCCCGCCAGTTTGCCCGCCCGGCAAGCATCCACAACGACGAAAACCCTTGTTTTTTGTTCAATCGAAAGCGTTGACACGACCTGTCGCAGCATGTCCACCGGCAACGCGCCTGCAAGGTAAACGTGGGCGGGCGAGTCCCAGAGGAGCAGGAAGCCGAGCTGGTTGAGGAGTTTGGCCTCCACGTCGCCGTGACCAGAAAAGTAGATGATGGCTTGGTCTCCTGGCTTGCTTTCGTCCAACAGCCAAGTGAGCGCGGCGATGACTTGCCCGGCGGTGGCTTTTTCGTTGGTCAAAACGCGCAGGTTTTCGCTACTCAGCCCGCCGCCGCCGGGCGAGCGCAGGAAGTTGGCGAATGCCTCGGCATCCCGGTCGGCGAAGCGGAGGTCGGGGATGTCTTTTTCCTGGTAGTCGGAAATGCCGATGACGACGGCTCTTGTCGAGTTTTGAGTGTTGAGTTTTGCGTTTTGAGGGGCGAGCGGTGTGGCGCTTTTAGCCGCCGAGGGGTTAGGGGCAGTTGTTTGGGCGGATGCCCAGAAAGGCAAGGCGAGCAGGAAGAGATAAGGAAGGACGATTCGCATAAGTTGGTTTTTGAAACAGTACACGCGGAAATGAATACCAAATCTACGATTAGGTTATTAGGCAAATCTGCTTTTTTTCATTTTTTGTACGTTTGAATCTTCCGCAGAAAATTCCGCCCGGCCGGAAACTGGCCGTTGTCCAACAGACGAATCAGGCGCTTCGCAACACCCGCCTCAAACAGAAAACATCCGTACATTCGTCCACGAAATCTGCGCCGCGTATCCGGCCGCTCAAATACCACTACCATGCTCGACAAACGCATCATTGACCTCTACGACGAGTACACCCACCGGCCCCTTTCCCGCAAGGAATTTCTCCAACGGCTGACCTGGCTGGTCGGCAGCACAGCGGCCGCCATGTCGGTTTTGCCGCTGCTGGAGTCGGCTACCACCCTGCCCGTACGACCCGCGTCCAACGACGGCCTTTTCACCGAATACATCACCTGGCCGGGTGTAAGCGGCGACATGAAAGCCTATGTAGCCCGGCCAGAGGAAGCAAAGCCGTACCCGACCGTGGTGGTTATCCATGAAAACCGGGGCCTGAACGCACACATCGAGGATGTGACCCGGCGGGCCGCCGCCGCCGGGTACCTGGCCGTGGCCCCCAATGCGCTCGCTCCCTCGGGCGGCACGCCGACCGACACGGACGAGGCGCGCAAGTTGTTCAGCGAACTGAATGCAGAAGAAACGCTGGAAAACTTCGTCCGGGCGTTCGGTGCATTGCGCCAACGCGCCGACTGCAACGGGCGCTTCGGCTGTGTGGGTTTCTGCTGGGGCGGCGCCATGGCCAACAACCTCGCCGTAAACGTGCCCGAACTGCGCGCTGCCGTTGTGTTCTATGGCCGCCAGCCTGCCCTGGAACGTGTGCCAAACATCAAAGCCGCCGTGCAACTGCACTATGCCGGCCTTGACGAACGGGTGAACGCCGGTATGATCGCGTATGAGGAAGCTCTGAAAAGCGCCGGGATCCAGTACGAACAGTACTTGTACGAGGGCATCAACCACGCTTTTCACAACGACACCTCCGCTGCCCGCTACGACGAGGCCGCCGCCAAATTAGCCTGGGAGCGCACCCTGGAGTTTTTCAAAATATCTGGGCGCGTGAACAACGCCACTCCGCTTGTTCAAAAAAACTGTGTTACCAATCTTCTGTGATTGAAAACTACCTTTACCGGCGCTATTCCGGGTTTTGCCCAATCCCGGGTTTTTCTGACAAAAAATTACAACATCACCGCCTAACAACTTTGCCATGAAATTTACACTCGGAAACGTGGATGCCGATGCCACACCAGCCAGCAAATCGGACTTTCTATCGCGGTTTCACAATACATTTTCGGATGGACTAAAACGGAAACAACAGTTTCGTGACGAAAGTAACAGTGCCTGGGCCGACTTCAAGGCATTGCCGGGCGCCGGCGTCCGGGAACTGCAGCAGTTTCTTCACGATGCGGGTTTTTTGATCCGGCCCGATACCGTGGACGGCATCTATGGCTACACGACCCAGGCCGCTGTTCGGCTTTTTCAGGAATACATCCGCACCGTAAAAGGCGACGCCTCCATTGGCGTGCCGGATGGCGTGGCCGGCCCGAATACCCTGGGGCAGGTCGAAAAGTGGAAACAGGACAAGGTCGGGTTGTGCGAATGGGCACGCGTGAGTCCGCAAAATCCTTCGCCGGAATTCACGCAGTGGATGCAACTGCTGGCCAAAGCAAAAGAACATTTTCTGGCAAATCCCAGCCCCATACAGCAACGTGTTGAGCCTATACCAAACCTGCCGATACCCGAAAAATCAAGGATTGGGATGTCTCGCCCGAAACGATCCACCTCATCGGGCTGCGTTGCGGGCAGGATGTTTTCAACGGCCGCCGCGACAATGACGACCTTTTTGTCCTGCTCATCCGGGGCCTGGTATTCAAATTCTGGGGTTCTACCGATCCGAACCCCCAAATGGCCGACCGAAAAGATATTCCTTTTCTGGTGGAAGGCCAGCACCACTACCAGTTCGGTTGGCACAAGGTGAGCGATGAAAAAACCGTCTACCGGGCACTGCGGCCTGCAACTGCCGGGGTACTCGTTTTCCGGGACAAAAACGGCGACGCGGCCCTGACGGATGACGACATCGCGCGCGGGCTGGACGAGCAGCCCAATACCTCCATCAACATCCACTGGTCGGGGGTGGGCCGCGCCAATTTTTCGGCGGGCTGCCAGGTACTTGCCGGGCATAGCTACATCAATGCCAAGGGGGAGTTGGTGCCCTGCGCCAAATTTGCCGCAACATCCTACAGCGAACTGGGCAGCCAGAAAACCCGGGGCGCCTACAATGTCTTCACCGACCTCCTGCTCGCTTATGCGCCGCCCGGCGTGCGTACCATCGCCTATACCCTGGGGCAGGATGGTACGCTGCGCCTGTCGGATGCGTGGAAGGAAGAATTTGTGCATGAAACGGTCGGAAAAATGAAGCGGTCCTGATCGCAGAAACAAACGGCGTACTTTTGCCCCATGGATCGCCAAACGCTTGTCTCGGAAATTTTTCGAAAAAAATCCTTTCTCTGTGTCGGGCTGGACACCGACCCGGCCCGGCTGCCGGGGCACTTGCAGGGCCTGCCCGACGCAGTTTTTCAATTCAACTGCCAAATTATTGACGCTACCCGCGACTTGTGCGTGGCCTACAAACCCAACCTGGCTTTTTACGAAGCCCGGGGTGCCGCAGGCTGGCGCGATTTCGAGCGTACAGTGGCGTACATCGGCGACCGGCATTTCATCATCGCCGATGCCAAACGTGGCGATATCGGCAACACCAGTCGGATGTACGCCGAGGCATTTTTTGAAAACACCCACTGCGATGCCGTCACCGTGGCGCCCTACATGGGGGCCGATAGTGTGTCGCCGTTTCTCGGCTTTCCCGGGAAATGGGCCATCGTGCTTGCCCTGACCTCCAATCCCGGCAGCGCCGATTTTCAGCGCAACCGGCTGGAGGACTCCCGCGAACTCCTCTGGGAGCGGGTCGTGGCCCGGTCGCAAGCATGGGGCACCCCCGACAACCTGATGTTCGTGGTTGGCGCCACACACCCCGAGGCGAATGCAGCGGGAAATGGAGCAAAATTTGTGAAGATAGAACCCCGCTCAACGGTTAAAATCTTTTTTGCCAATTGCGCGTTTTGCCACCAGCGGCATTGGTCGTTCCGCTGAAATGTCCCACTTTTGGGCTGAACCCAAGCACACTTGCTCATGCGCACGTTTATTCGCCCGTTTTTTTACCATCCCGGTATTTTTCGCTTTTTGATGGCGCTGCTGTGTGGTGTGGCGCCGTTTTTTTTGCCGGCGCAAACCACCCAGCAGACCACTTTCGGCAAAAACCGCGTGCAGTACCACCGCCAGTTTGACGAGTGGATGCACTATGAAACCACCAATTTCGACACCTACTGGTACGGCGATGCCCGCAACATAGCCCAGTCGGCCCTGCAAATGGCCGAACTGGATTTTGCCTATGTGCAGCAACTGCTGGAACACCAGATGTCGGACAAGATCGAACTGTTGGTTTTCAGCGACGTAACCGACCTGAAACAAAGCAATATCGGAGAGGACGACCTGTTCCGCATGCAGGCCGGAGAAACCAAAGTAGTGGGCAACAAGGTGTTCGTTTATTTCGATGGCGACCACCGGAACCTGCGTATTCAAATCCGCGAGGGTACCGCCGGTATCCTCATCAATTCGATGCTCTTCGGGGCCAACTTGCAGGAAATCGTACAAAATGCCGTGCTGCTCAACCTGCCCGGCTGGTACACCACCGGCCTCACGGCTTACTGCGGGGAAGAATGGAACACCGAGGTGGATAACCGGCTGCGCGACCTGCTGCTCTCGGACCGCTACGACACGTTTGACAAACTTGCCAAAGACAATCCGCGTCTCGCCGGGCACGTCTTTTGGTACTACATCGCCCTGCATTTCGGCAAAGGAACCATCAGCAACCTGCTCTACCTCACGCGCATCAACCGCAGCGTGGACGCCGGTTTCCTCTATGTGCTCGGCGGCGGCTACCGGCGCACCACCGACGCCCTGCTGGAGTATTTCCGCCAACGCTACCGAGACGAAGCACAAGGCACCCGAAAACCGGACGCAAAGGGTGAAATCAAATTCAAAAATAAACGCAACCACCCGGTCACGCAGGTCAAAATCAGCCCCGACGGCAAACGTATCGCGTGGGTGACCAACGACATCGGGAAATGGAAAGTCTGGGTGCAGGAACTCAAATCCGGCCGGCGCACACGCATCCTCAAGGGCGGCCAACGCAATGCCCTGCAAGCCACGGATTTCAACTACCCGCTACTGGCCTGGCACCCCGACAACGAACGCCTGACCGTACTGCTCGAACGCCGCGACGTGCCGCACCTCGTCTGGATTGACCCCGAAACGAAGAAAAAAGAATCCAAACCCCTCTCGCCCGAATACCAGCGCGTGTACAGCATGGACTATGTGAACCCCGTCACGCTGGCTTTTTCCGCCTGCGTGAAAGGATACGGCGACCTGTTTCTGTACAACACCGCCAACCGAAATACCGAACGCCTCACCCAGGATTTCTGGGACGATCTGGATGCCACTGTCGCCGTAGTGGACGGGCGCAAAGGCATCCTGTTTGCGAGCAATCGCCTGACAGACACCCTTTCGCCCCAGCGTATTGACACCATCCTGCCTACCGGCCAGTTCGATATTTTTTTCTTCGATCTCGAAAACCGAACGAACGAACTGATTCGGCTGTCCAACACCCCGTTGGCCGACGAACGTGCGCCGATGGGTATGGACAGCACGCATTTCACATTCCTGAGCGACGAAAGCGGGATAGTCAACCGCCAGACAGGTCGCCTGGAAACGTACACGGCTTACTACCAGGACATCATTTACCTCCGGGACGGGACGGAAATCAAGGCGCTTAATATGAAACAAAAGGGCGAATGGCCCGAGGAACGCGCCCTGTACTACCTGGCTCCATTGGACACGGTGCTGCAAAACGTGGATTCGACCCTGCTTGACAGTATTCGCACCTTTCCTGTTTTCAAAAAACGCCCAATCACCCACAACCAGACCAATTACGACCGCCACATTGCAGCGCAGCACCTGACTGCCCGCACGCAACGTATAGTGGAAGTCATTCGGCGCGATGGAAAGACGCAGTTTTTTGTCCGTCCCGTGCAGCCCGAAACCAAAGCCGCTGCCTGGCTGACCCGCTACCGGGAACTCAGCCTGCGTGCTGCGGGCATCCCGATTCCGCAACGGCCCGCGCTTGACCAGTCGGATGTGCTCCCCGATACGGAAGCGCCGGACTCGCTCGGCAGTGCTGTTTGGCGCTCGGCCGTAGACACGGCACGGGTTGTGGCGCCGGGCTGGCTGTTTCAGGTGCCGGAGCATTTACTGGAGCCGGGGCCACCCGCGCCCAGTGTGCCACAGGCCCCCATTGTGGCGCCGGAGCGCCCGGCCGGCGACGAACAAATGGTGCCCGAAACCCTGCAGCCGGTGCCGGAACGCAAGCGCCCCTTCGAGCGGCCTTCGTTTGCTTTGGGCCGTTCCAACACCGTGTTGCGTTTCATGCCTTCGCGTATTGTGCCTTACCGCGTGCGTTTCCGGGCCGATTTTCTCTCTACCACCATTGACAACAACCTGCTGTTCGAGGGCCTCGACAGTTACGTCGGAACACCTGCCGGGTTCAGTACGCCGCCGCCCGGTGTGCTCATGCGGGCCAATTTTAAAGACTTGCTGGAAGACTATGTGCTGGAGGCCGGTTTTCGACTGCCCACTACCTTCGACGGAGCCGAGTACTATTTGTGGTTTGACAATAAAAAACGCCGGCTCGACCGGCGCATCGCTCTGTACCGGAAAACAGTAGTCAATTCGGTGGAGAGCGGCCCTGTCGGTGGCTTGCCCACCTCCGTTCAGGTGCGTACCAACACCGTGTTGGGCCAGTACGAGGTGCGTTATCCGCTGGATCCTTTTTTCAGCCTGCGCGCCATGGGGACATTGCGGCAGGACAAGGCCATCACCTTGAGTACCAACCGCGCTACCCTCGAAGAACCGGAATACACCGAGCAACGTGCCTCGGTACGCCTCAGCGCCGTGTACGATAATACGGTGGACGTGGACCTGAACCTGCGCACGGGCACCCGGGCCAAGGTATTCGTGGAAGCCGTCAAGCGGTTTGAGTTCAATACCCAGCCCA
Source organism: Lewinellaceae bacterium (assembly GCA_016719605.1). GTDB lineage: Bacteria > Bacteroidota > Bacteroidia > Chitinophagales > Saprospiraceae > M3007. The sequence continues at coordinate 449,493 of JADJYW010000001.1, forward strand.
ACTGGAGTCTGCGCCTCAATTCCGGTTTCATGACGGTGCTGGGGCTGGATGCCCGGCATTACCAGCCGCTCGACCGGCGCTCCATTCTGGCTGTGCGCCTGGCTGCCGCCACTACATTCGGCTCCGAGCGTATCCTGTACTTCCTCGGGGGGGTGGACAACTGGTTGTTCCCGTCGTTCAACAACAACATTCCCGTGCCGCAGGACGGCAATTTTGCCTACCAGACCCTTGCCGCCAATTTGCGTGGATTCAAGCAAAATATCCGAAACGGTAGTTCCTACGCATTGCTCAACAGCGAATTGCGCATACCGATCTTCAAGTACTTGTCCAATAAACCTGTGATGGGGAATTTTTGGCGCAACTTCCAACTCGTCGGTTTCTTCGACATGGGAACGGCCTGGCAAGGGCGCAGTCCGTACAGTGGCGACAATCCGCTGAACACGGTCTTTTTCCAAAACCCACCCACGGTTTTTGTCAAGGTCAACTATTTCCGCGATCCGCTGGTGGCCGGCTACGGCGTGGGTGTTCGTGCGCCTGTGTTTGGTATGTATCTGCGACTCGACTATGGGTGGGGCATCGAAACGCGGGTAGTGCAGAAGCCGGTACTGCACATTGCGCTGGGGACAGATTTTTGAAAAAGCAGACGACTTCCTACGCTACCAGCGCCATTTTCTTTTCCGCCACCGCTTCGGCAAGCCAGAGGAAACTGTTGACAAAATTGTCCATGTTGCGTTCAAAAAGCGGGTCCAGGAGGTCGCCGTCTTCGCTGAAACGCTGGCTGACCTGGCCTACGGTGAGCATTTGCGGGATGGGGTAGCCGGCGATGCCGAGCACCAATTGCTGCATGGCCAATGCGGCCCGGATGCCGCCATTGGCGCCGGTGGTTACCGAGGTTATAGCCACCACTTTTTGGCTGAATTCCCGCTCTTTCAGGTAATCCACGGCGTTTTTCAATGCTGCGGTGTAGCTGCCGTTGTACTCGGGCGACACGAAAATGTGTGCGTCAGACTGACGGATACGCTCGGCAAAATCGGCTAAACCCTGGGGTGGGGTAGGGTGGCGGTGGAGGACTTCCTCCAGGAGGGGGAAACTGTATTCGGCCAAATCCAGCACTTCTGCCGTGTGGACGCCTTGTCGGGCGATCCATTTTTCCAACGCGAGGGCTACGCGGTGCGATTGACGGTTGAGGCGGGTGCTGCCGGAGAGGATGGTGATGTGCATGGGAGTGTTGTTGGCTAAAATCGAGTGGTTGGTTTGCGCAACGGTCTGGATGGATTGCGCCGGCAAAAAACGGCCAGTAGAACGGTGGTAGCGGGGAAAGGTTCAGGCAATCATTTCTTGGCTGGTTTTTTCCGTTCTTTGCCCAAATATGCAACCGCTACCCACCCTTTTTCTCGACCGCGACGGGGTTATCAACCGGCGTACCGTTGGCGATTACGTCCGCCGCCCGGCAGATTTTATTTTTGAAACTAATGTCCTGAATGCCTTGCGCCTGCTGGCCGGCCACTTCGGGCACATTGTGGTGGTGACCAATCAGGCCGGCGTGGGCAAGGGCCTGATGTCGGGGGCCGATCTGGCTGCCGTGCACCGGAAAATGTTGGCAGCAGTACGGCGGGCCGGCGGGCGTATTGATCGGGTGTACCATTGTCCGCATCGCCCCGACGCCGGCTGTTCGTGCCGAAAGCCAGGCGTCGGCATGGCTTTGCAGGCGCAGGCAGATTTTTCCGATATTAATTTTGAAAATGCCTGGATGGTGGGCGACTCGCTCTCCGACATGCAGCTCGGGCAGGCGCTGGGCATGAAAACAATTCTGATAAGCGGAAAGGAAGAAGAAGCCAAGGCGCTTGCCGCGCTGGCGGTAGATGGGCGCTTTGAGTCGCTGTGGGCATTTGCGGAGGCGTATTGCACTGCGGAGGCGCAAATTTTCACCGCAGAGGCGCAGAGGCGCAGAGACGTAGAGTAGTTTTTTTCACCGCGGAGACGCAAATTTTCACCGCAGAGTAGTAGGTATATACGAAAAAACTACTCTACGTCTCTGCGCCTCTGCGTCTCTGCGGTGAAAAAACTACTCTACGTCTCCGCGCCTCTGCGGTGAAAAAACTACTCTACATCTCTACGGTAAAAATTAGCGTCTCTGCGGTAAAAACCCGCTAATCAAGCCGCGCGAGTTCCCGATATTTCCAGTATGTTTCCAGTGCAGCGATACGGCAGATCGTCCAGCCGGCGCGGCCGTCGAGGAAGCCGAGGCGCAGGAAGTAGTTTCGGACAAACTTGAAGGCGGGATTGAACGCGATATTCCACCAGTGGGCTTTTTTGCCCTGGCCCCGCATGGCGCGGGCGGCTATGCGGGCATATTTTTCGGCGCGTTCGTAGTGTTCTTCCACGGTGTAGTAGCTGTAGTGCAGCAGGTCGCCGGCGAGGTGCGCAATACTTTTTCCGGGCTGCATTTCCACTTTATCGTGCGGGTTGGTGCCGGCCCAGTGCCCGATTCGACGGTCGAACAGGCGCAGTTTGCGGTCAGGGTACCAGCCGCTGTGGTTGATCCATTGGCCACAGTAATTGGTGCGGCGGTTCATGGTGTAGCCGGCGGCAGTCGGGTTGGTTTTTACCCGCAAGATGGATTGGTGGAGGGTATCGCTGAGGGCTTCGTCGGCATCCAGGCTGAGTACCCACGGGTGCAGGGCCTGTTCGAGCGCGTAGTTTTTTTGTTCGATATGCCCCGAAAACGGATGCTGCACAAATCGCGCGCCCTTTTCCCGGCAAATCGCCTCCGTGCTGTCGGAGGAAAACGAATCCACAACCACCACGTCATCGGCTACGCCGGCGAGCGCGTCTATGCAGCGCCCGATGTTGCGCTCCTCGTTGTAGGTGATGATGACGGCAGAAAGGTGCATTTTGGGTTGGAGGGTTAGAAGGTTAGAAGGTTAGAAGGTTAGAAGGTTATGACAACCTTCTAACCTTCTAACCTTCCAACCTTCTAACCCTCCAACCTAAATTATTGCCCGAGCAGGATGGGTGTTGTTTTGCCGTTGCCCATAATGATGACCTTGGCATTGGGCGACGTAACGAGCTCTTTTTGAACCTTGATTTGTTCGTACTGAATCAGTTTGTCGGTGAGCGAGGAGGTGAGGATGCGCTGGTAGTCAGCGATGCCCTGGGCTTCCACGCGTTTGCGGTCGGCTTCCTGGCGCTCCTTGTCGAGGACAAATTTCATTTTTTGCGACTCCTGTTCGGCATTGATCTTGGCCTCAATAGCGGTTTTGACCGACTGCGGCAAGTTGATGTTTCGGATGAGTACCTGTTCGAGTACCAGACCGCGGTCTTTGAATTCCTTCTCTATGGCCGTGGAAAGTCGCTGCTGGAACTCGTCGCGTTTGGTCGAATACAGCGAAATGGCATCGTAGTAGGCGGCAAAGTCACGAATTTTGGTGCGTACCAGAGGCCGTACGATCACGTCGCGGTAGTCCTTGCCGATTGTTTGTAATACCTCCGGCGCTTTTCCCGAAATCAAGCGAAACAGTACGGTTAGGTCCACTTCTACCTCCAAACCGTCGGACGAGAGGACGTGGATGGCATCGTCGCCCATTTTTTCACCTTCGTCGCGTACGCCGGACATGGTGTAATTCTGGGTTCGGACATCGAAGTCCACCACCTCGACCAGCGGGTTCACCACGTTCAGGCCTTCGGTAAGAATACCGGGCTGGACTTTTCCGAACAGGGTCTGCACCCCCACGGTGCCCGGGGAAATTTGTACAAAACAGGAGGTCATGATGCCCAGAACAACCAGAGCGATACCAATGAATCGGCCGATTTTGCCGAAGGAACCAAGGTTGGGGTTTGCTTTGCCAACGGTGGAGGCGAGAATGGCGACGAATAAGCCAAGAATTGCTAAAAACATGGTGGTAGTCGGTTTGGTGAATGATGTGTTTTTTTTACCGCGGAGCCGCAGAGCCGCGGAGTTTTTTACCGCAGAGCCGCAGAGCCGCGGGTTTTTTCCGCAGAGCCGCCCGTTTGGGGTTTGCGCCGGTTTTTTCCGCAGAGGCGGGTGTTTTTACCGCGGAGCCGCAGAGCCGCGGAGTTTTTTTTACCGCGGGAAAGTAGCGTGTGAATTACAGGCCATTCACCAATCTTTTGAAGCCGTTTTTAAGCAACGCTACGTTGAAGTTGATAAGCAAGCCAACCTTTTTATCCGCCAATTTGAGGTAACTGATGATTTAGGCTTCATGGATCGGGAGTAATGTTTCGACGGCTTTTATCTCGACAATGACTTCGTTTTCGACCAGTAAATCTATCACATATTCTTTTGAAAGTTCGTAGCCTTTGTAAATAAGGGGTATTGGCACCTGTCGCTGCACATTCAACCCCTTCAGTTGCAGTTCTTTCATCAAACACAGTTCATAAACGGATTCCAGCAATCCTGGCCCCATAATTTTATGAACAGCCACCGATGCGTCCAAAACCTGCCCGGTAATTTCATTGATCGGGTTATATTCCATGGTTCAACTCTTCTTTAAAACCTCCGCGGTAAAAAACCTCTCCGCGTCTCCGCGTCTCTGCGGTAAAAACCTCTCCGCGTCTCTGCGGTAAAAAACCTCTCCGCGTCTCTGCGGTAAAAAACCTCTCCGCGTCTCTGCGGTAAAAAACCTCTCCGCGTCTCCGCGTCTCTGCGGTAAAAAACCTCTCCGCATCTCTGCGGTAAAAAACCTCTCCGCCTTTGCGGTAAAACCTCTCCACGTCTCCGGAGTGCCCGGCATTCAAACCGAAGCAGCGAACTGCCGCAGCATCCGCACGTCATTCTCAAACAACAGCCGGATGTCCGGGATACCGAACAGGCGCAGGGCCTGCCGTTCGATGCCCATACCGAACGCGAAGCCGGAGTATTGGCGGCTGTCAATGCCGCAGTTTTCGAGTACCTGGGGGTCTACCATGCCGCAGCCCAGTATTTCAAGCCAGCCGGTGCCTTTGGTGAGGCGGTAGTTTTCCTCCGTGTCGGTGCCCAGCCAGACGTCCATTTCAGCGCTCGGCTCGGTGAACGGGAAAAAGGACGGGCGCAGGCGGATTTTAGGCGCGCCGAACATCTCCTGCGCGAAGTACAGCAGGGTTTGTTTCATATCGGCAAAGGACACGCCCTCGTCAATATACAGCCCTTCCACCTGGTGAAACTGCGCGTGCGAGCGGGCCGATATGGTTTCGTTGCGGTACACCCGCCCCGGAGCAATGATGCGGATGGGCGGTTTGCGCGTGGTCATCACGCGGGCCTGCACATTGCTGGTGTGTGTGCGCAGCAGCATACCGGGAGCGTCCACCACATAAAAAGTGTCCTGCATATCGCGGGCGGGGTGGTCTTCCGGCGTATTCATTGCCGTGAAATTGTACCAATCGTGCTCGATTTCCGGGCCGTCGGCCACGGCAAATCCGATACGGCTGAAAATTTCGATGATCCGGTTCATGGTGATCGCGATCGGGTGTCGGGCGCCGAGCGGCAGCGGCTCGCCGGGCGCCGTGAGGTCAATCCCTTGCGCCGAAGCCTGTTCGGCCTGCGCTTCGAGCGCGGTCTTTAGCTCCTGAAACTTCGTTTCTGCCGATTGTTTGAGTGCATTCACCACCTGGCCAAACTCGCGTTTGCGCTCGTTGGGCACGGCGCATTTCCTCCATCAAAGACTTGATGAGGCCTTTGGAGCCGAGGTAGTGGATACGAAATTGTTCGAGCGCTTCGGCGTTGGCAGGCGCTTCGGTGTTGAGCGCTTCTTGCGCTTCCTGTACTTTTGTGAAAATATCAGACACGATAGTGGAGTGACGGTGGAGGAATAGCGACAAGCCGTATTGCACCGCGCTTGCTCTTGGTTCAAGTACTTGAATTCCTTGAAATGTTTGTGGAGCAAGATCGGGAACGACGGAATGCAGCCGCAAAAGTCGAAAAATTTATCAACTTGGAATCGGCCGGATAAGGTTCAGAAAAGCAGGAAATGGATCATTCATCACGTTCAGGTTATCAACTATGAAAACAGCACTTGTACTTGGCGCCACCGGTCTTGTCGGCGGGCGCCTGCTCGAACAGCTGCTCCACGATGCGCGCTATGACTCGGTAGTGGCGCTGACTCGCCGTCCGCTGGAGCGGCAGCACCCCAAACTCCGCCAGGAAATCATAGACTTCGATCATCCTGACCCCACAAAAATCGCAGGCGACGATCTGTTTTGCGCGCTCGGCACCACCTTGCGCAAGGCAGGCTCCAAGGAAGCACAGTACCGTATTGACTGTACCTATCCGTACGAGTTTGGCAAAATAGCCCGGGCCAACGGCGTGCGGCAGTACCTGCTCGTGTCCTCGGTAGGAGCCGATGCCCGATCTTCCAATTTTTACTTGCGAACCAAGGGCGATTTGGAGGAAAAACTGCGGGCGCTGCACTTCGATGCGTTCGTGTCGGCCCGGCCGTCTTTTCTGTTGGGCGACCGCAGCGAGTTCCGGCTCGGGGAACGCATCGGCATCGCACTGGCACAGGTTTTTGCATTTCTGATTCCACGAAAATACCGGGGCATACCTGCCGCTACAGTGGCCTCGGCCCTGATCGAGCGGGCAAATGCCGGGCTTAGCGGGGTGGAAATGATCGAGTCGGACCGGTTACAGCTGTTGCGGTAAGCATTTTGCGAAATTACAGAAAGCGCCCTGCGGGTTGTCTGGGTTGCATATCGCGGTACACTTGCACCAATCGCCGCGCGATTTCGAGGTTGTCGAAGTTTCCCACACAAAAAACCTGCGCGCGCCGGCCCATTTGCACCAGATCGTCGGCCTGTGCATAGCACCAGTTCACGGCGCTGTAAAACTCTTCCGGCGTATCGGCCACCAGGGCCTCGCGCAGGTGTCGGGCTGCGATACCCTCCAGCCCGATGGACGTGGAAAGCACGATTTTGCCCAGTGCCATGCCCTCCAAAATTTTGGCGCGCATACCGCCGCCGGCCAGCAGCGGCACCACCATCACGGTGTGCTGGTTGATAAAATCGGCGGCACTGGGCACCTCGCCGTGCACCTGCACGCGGGGCAGGCGCAGGCGGCGGAGCCAGGCGGGCGTGTTGCGCCCGGCGATGTGAAACGTCAGTTCGGGAAACGCGGGCGCCAGCAGCGGGCGCCACACCGTATCGAGAAACCAGGCCAGACCTTCCGCGTTTGGCATCCAGTCGAGCGAACCGATAAACCCGAGGCTCAGCGGGCGCTGAAAACTGCTGTCGTCGGCCAGATAATCGCGGCAATCCAGACCGATGGGCATGGCAACTGCCGGTTTTTTCAGGCCGAGGTTCCGAAATTGCGCCACGTCGCGCTCGGTAATGCCGACAAGCAGGTCGCAGCGGTTGAGACTTTCCTGTTCAAATTTTTTCAGTCGGGGCGTGATCGTCTGGAGGTACCATTTTTTAAGCGGGTTGCCGGTGGCGGCCACGCGCTCCCAGATTTCGTGTTCTACGTTGTGCGCCCGCAGGGCTACCAGCGCCGACGAGTGCCGGCGGATGAGCGGGATGTACGGAGCCAGGTACAAGGTTTCGAGTTGCACCACATCAAACCAGTCGTGTTGCAAAATGTCCACCAACTTGTCGGCAAAAGCCTGATTTTCAAAACGCTCGATATGGTACGAACGCTCGGAGAACAGACTGCTCAACGCCGCGAGCGGGCGAATCTGGTTGTCCACATGGACGGTATGCACGGCGCTGTAGTGCCCGAATTCGGCGGGCAACCGACCCGTGTCGAACCAGTGTTTGCTGGTATTCATGGCCAGCAGCGTCACGTTGCTACCCAGTTCGTGGAGTGCTTTGGCCATGTAGGTGACCGCGATGCTCTCACCGTCTTTGAGCGGGTAGGGAAATTTTTTGCAGAGCTGGAGAACCTTCACGAGCTAACGATTTAAGATTTGGTGATTTACGATTTACGATTTACGATTGCCGCCGCGTGCGGCGTTTCAGGGAAAAAGCATGTGGAAATGTACACTGCCGGATAAACCCGATTGGAAACCTATCTTTGCGACCAAATTTTAGCCATTTGCCGGGATAATCCTGCATTGCCAAATCGTACACCGCTAAATCGTGCATCCAAAAATGGTTTTAGAAGCCAGGAACATCCACAAGTCTTTTGGAAAACTTGAAATTCTCCGGGGCGTGAACGTCGCGGTTTCGCGGGGCGAGATCGTAAGTATCGTCGGCAAGTCGGGGTCGGGCAAAAGTACGTTGTTGCACATACTTGGCACCCTCGACCATGCAGATTCCGGCGAAGTAGCGATCAACCAGACGGTGGTGCGCAACCTCGGTGCACGCCCGCTGGCTGCTTTCCGCAACCGGCACATTGGATTTGTGTTCCAGTTTCACCACTTGCTGCCGGAATTCACCGCCATGGAAAATGTGTGTATCCCCGGGTTTATCCAGAAAAAACCGGAGAACACCGTAAAAAAACGCGCCGCCGAACTGCTCGACTACCTCGGCCTGTCGCACCGCCTGCAGCACAAACCCACCGAACTGAGCGGCGGCGAACAGCAGCGCGTGGCCGTAGCCCGGGCGCTCATCAACCAACCCGATATCATCTTCGCCGACGAACCCACCGGCAACCTCGATAGCGCCGCTTCCAGCGACTTGCACCAGCTCCTCCGCCGTTTGCGCGACGAGCATGGCCAGACTTTTGTGATCGTCACCCACAACAAAGAACTCGCCGACCTCTCCGACCGCTGTCTGGAAATGCGGGATGGACTTTTGGCCTAATCTTCGCAAATGATGCTACTCCGTGTTTTCCTGCCCGTACTGCTGTTCTTTTCAGCCTGCCATACGGCAACCCGTACCCCTACTGCAGCGCCGACTGTTCCCTTTGCCGAACGACCCAAAAACATCATCCTGCTCATCGGTGATGGTATGGCCACGGCACAGGTTTCCGCCGGAATTTACTGGAAAGGCAAGGGCAAATCCGTCTGGGAACGCTTTCGGGTGGTCGGTTTTCACAAAACGCACGCCCACGACGAGCGTGTGACCGATTCCGCCGCCGGCGCCACGGCGTTTGCCTGCGGCCAAAAACAAAAAACGGCGCTATCGGCATTGTGCCGCCCCAATACGAACCTTGTCGCACCATTCTCGAAGAACTCGACGCCCGCGGCTGGGCCACCGGTATGGTGGTGTCTTGCTCGGCTTCGCATGCCACTCCGGCCTCGTTCATCGCCCATCAGGACCTGCGTGCCTTCACCGAGGCCATTGCCGAAGACTACCTGCACACCTCGTTCGACTGCTTTGTCGGCGGAGGCCGGGGTTATTTTGAAGATCGGCCGGACAAAAAGAATCTGCTCGATTCCATGCGCCTGCGCGGGTACAACATCCAGTCGGGCACCGGTTTCAATCGCTTGCCCATGGACGGCTCCGCACCTTTCATGTTGTTCACGGCCGAACGAGAACCCGAAAGTGCCTCTTCCGGCCGCCGCTACCTGCCAAATGCTACCACCAAAGTGTGCGAATACCTGCAAAAACGCAGTCCAAAAGGTTTTTTCCTCTTGGTGGAAGGCAGCCAGATAGACTGGGCACTGCATGCCAACGACGGCGACTGGCTCAAAACCGAAATGCTCGATTTCGATGCCACCGTGTCCGCCGCCCTGCGCTTTGCCGAAACCAACGGCGAAACGCTCGTCATCGTCACCGGCGACCACGAATGTGGCGGCCTCGGCCTCAATCGCACGTCCAGTACCCGAAATTTCGACCCGGCTTTCTCCGCCCGGCTGCATTCGGCCGCCATGGTACCCGTGTTCGCCTTTGGCCCCCAGGCCGGACTTTTTCCGGTATCTACCAAAACACCGATATCTATTTCAAAATGTGGAACGCCCTCGGCCAAACCCCCTGAGGTTCGTAACGGCGCCACAACACGAAGAGACATCCCAAATGCCCAAAACACCCCGGACTTCTTTCAAAAAAGACTCTTTTAAACTCAAAACTCAAAACTCAAAACTCAAAACTCAAAACTGTTTTGCCTCTTATCAAATCTATTTCCGGCTTTCGCGGCACCATTGGTGGCCGCCCGGGCGACAACCTGACGCCCCAGGATATTGTAGAATGCACCGCCGGTTTTGGCCAGTGGGTGCTCCATACCACCGGCAACCCCACCATCGTTGTCGGGCGCGACGGGCGTATCTCCGGTGAGATCGTCAGCGCTCTGGTCGTCGGCACCCTGCGCAGCATGGGTATTGCCGTGGTGGACCTCGGCCTGAGTACCACGCCCACCGTGGAAATTGCCGTGCCGCTGGAGCGCGCCGGCGGCGGTATTGTGCTCACTGCCAGCCACAACCCGGGCGAGTGGAACGCGCTCAAACTACTCAACCACCGCGGCGAATTCATCAGCGCCGCCGACGGCGCCGCCGTGCTGGACCTGGTAGCCCAGGGCACGATTGAGTACGCTCCGGTAGGCAAACTCGGCACTTACCGCGCCGATGATTCCTACATCGGCCGCCACATCGAACAAATACTGGCGCTGCCCTTGGTGGATGTCGGTGCGGTGCGGGCCAGGCAGTACCGCATTGTGGTGGATGCCGTCAACTCCACCGGCGCGCTGGCCGTGCCGCCCCTGCTGGATGCCCTTGGTTGCACGACAATCCTGCTCAACGGGGAAATCAACGGGCAGTTTGCCCACAACCCCGAACCGCTCAAGGAACACCTCGGCCAACTTGCCACCGACGTGCGCCACCAAAAAGCACACCTTGGTATCGCCGTGGACCCCGACGTGGACCGGCTCGTGTTTATGTGCGAGGACGGCGAACTGTTCGGAGAAGAATATACCCTTGTGGCCGTGGCCGACTATGTGCTGGCCAAAACGGCGGCGGCAACACGGTGTCCAACCTCTCCTCTTCCCGCGCCCTGCGCGACGTGACCCAAAAGCACGGCGGGCAGTACCATGCCGCAGCCGTGGGCGAGGTGAACGTAGTGGAAAAAATGAAGGCAGTGGGCGCCGTCATCGGCGGCGAGGGCAACGGTGGCATCATCTTGCCCGAACTGCATTACGGCCGCGATGCCCTGGTCGGCATCGCCCTGTTTCTCACCCACCTGGCCCAGTCGGGCAAACAAATCTCCACGCTGCGCCAGACGTACCCCGACTACCAAATGGTGAAAAACAAAATGGAGCGCACGCCCGACCTTGATCTGGAAAAAATATTTGTGGCCCTGCGGGCCAAATACCGCAACGAGCAGATCAACACCGAGGACGGCCTGAAAATAGATTTTGAAAGCGGCTGGGTACACCTGCGCCCTTCCAATACCGAGCCGATCATCCGGGTGTACGCCGAAAGCACGTCCGCCGTGATCGCGGACAACCTGGCGCGCAAGATCATGCAGGATGTGTGGGAACTGCGGTAGGGCAGGAGGGCGCCGATGCATCCGTCGTGCGGATAGTCGTTAAAAATAACAACTCTGCGCCTCTGCGGTGAAATAGTACTTATGATATACCCTCCAGGAAACGAGCGACGCCCGGCGCCTTCACAGGTTGCGCATTTCGGTAGTGGTAAATTTCGGGATGGAAGCGGATTAAACAGCGCACGGATTTTCAGTTTAAACCGGAAAATCCGTGTTCGCATCCGTTTAATCCGCGTTCCATCACGCTGAACCCAGCGCCACGTCCAGCACCACCTAGCCATGGTAGCCAGGTCGGTATTGCCCGCCCGCTGCGATTCCGGGATCAGTTCCTCAATCACTACAAAAAGCATGGCGCCCGCTGCGAACGACAGCGCATACGGCAAAAAAGACTGTGCGGACATGACCGCCAGTGCGCCGATCACACCGAAAACAGGCTCCACGATACCCGACAACTGCCCGTACCAAAACGCTTTGGCACGCGACATGCCCTCGCGGCGCAACGGCACCGACACGGCGGTGCCTTCCGGAAAATTCTGCATCCCAATCCCGATTGCCAATGCCGCCGCCGCCCCGAGGGTGGCACTGGGCAACCCATGCGCTACGGCGCCGAAAGCCACCCCGACCGCCAGCCCTTCCGGGATATTATGCAGCGTGATGGCCAGCACCAGCAGTATGCTCCGCCGCCAGCGGGTAGATATGCCCTCGGCCTGTTCGATGGCGAGGCTGGGGTGCAGGTGCGGTAGTACCTTGTCTACCAGCGACAAAAAAATGCCGCCGGCGAGAAAGCCGATGAGTGCCGGCGCCCAGTTGGGCAAACTGCTCACCTCGGGTGTCATCTCGATGGCCGGCGCCAGAAGCGACCAAAAACTGGCCGCGATCATCACCCCTGCTGCAAAGCCCATCATGGCATCCAGCACTTTTTGGTTGACGGTTTTGAAAAAAAACACAAGCGCCGCACCCAGTGCCGTCACACCCCAGGTGAACAACGTGGCAAAAAGCGCCTGCATGGCGGGGTGGTAACCCGCAAGGATTTCCAATAGGTTGGACATACGTTTCGGTTTTGTTTTGATTTTGTGCGGTGCAAAAATACTCGGGCAAATGCAGGCGGCGGTGGTAAAATCTGCGAATCTCCGGCCTGATTCTTGCGCCAATTCCCGTTGTTTGCGAAAAACAGGAAAATGAGCAGCGTTTTTATCGTTGAGGAGCCATGAGCAACAGGACAATTCAAATTTTACTGAGCGCAGCGTGTCTGATTTTTTGTGCAGCAATAAAAAATACAGCGCCCGACGAGCCTTTTCCCCAAGGCTATTTTCAGATGCCCGTGCGGGCCGAAGGCGTCCGTATTTCCGGTTCTTTCGGGGAGTTGCGCCCCAACCATTTTCACGCCGGCATAGACATCAGCAGCAGCACCGGCAGCGCAGGTTTGCCCGTCTTCGCCGCCGCTGCCGGGCATGTCCACCGCATTCGGGTGCAGGAGGGCGGATACGGCAATGTGCTGTACCTCAAGCACCCCAATGGCTACTCCACGGTGTACGCCCACCTCGACAAATTCACCCCCGAGGTGGCTCGGTACATCAAAGAAGCGCAGTACAAACAAGAACGTTTCGAGGTGGACCTGTACCCCGGCGCCGCTACGTTTCGCGTAAAAAAAGGCGATCAGATCGGTGTCATGGGCAACACCGGCAGTTCCGAAGGCCCGCACCTGCACTTTGAAATTCGCCGTACTGCCAACCAGAAAGCACTCAATCCGCTCCTGTTCGGGCTGCCCGTGCAGGACCGCACCCCGCCCGAGTTGCGCGATATGAAAGTTTATGTGCTCAACGAAAAACGCGATGTGCTGACGAGCCGACCGTTTCCCGTCGAACAACGTCCGGACGGCTCTTTCGGCCCGAAAGCGGGCGATACGGTGCGCATAGCCGCCTGGCGCGTCGGGTTCGGTATCAAAGCGTTCGATCAGATGACCGGAAATACGATCAACAAAAACGGCCTCTGTACCCTTACCTTGCTGGCCGACGACAAGGTGGCTTTCCAGTGGCGTGCCAATGAAATGGATTTTGATGAGTCCAGGTACCTCAATGCCCACACCGATTACGCTGCCCGCCAGCGTTATGGCGCCTGGTTTCACCGCTGTTTTGTGCTGCCCGGCGACCGCCTTTCCAACTACACCCGTACCGAGAGCCTCGGCGCAATCCCTATTTTTAAAGAAAAACCGACCCGGATAACCATCAAAGCCGCCGACGCGCACGACAATATCAGCACCGTCAATTTCTGGGTGTTGCGCGACGACCCCGACCCGCCGCCCGCGCCTGTCCCGTACCAACTCGAACTACCTTCCGACGTGGATAGCCGGGTGGACATGGACGGTTTTTACATGACTTTCCCGAAAGGGACTTTGTACGAAACCCTCTTTTTCCAATATGCCGTTGCGCCGGCACGGCCGGGTCTGTACGCTCCCGTTCACCAGGTACACGATGCAACCGTGCCCCTGCACCGGTACGGTGCCCTCGGCATCCGGCCCGACAACCTGCCCGACAACCTGAAGCCGAAAGCCGTGATCGTCCGCCTCGGCAACGGTCGTCCCACCAACTGCGGCGGCATCTGGAAGGGGAATGTGCTGGAAACCCGCGTGCGCAATTTTGGTGACTACAGCGTGGGGGTGGACACCACGCGTCCGACCATAAAACCGGTCGTTTTTGTTGCGGATATGCGCCGGAAAAACACCATGTCGTTTGTGCTGAACGATAACCTGGGCACGGACGGCAATGCAAAAGGACTGCGGTATCGCGGTATGGTGGACGGGAAGTGGATACTTTTTGAGTACGACCGCAAACGCGCCCGCCTGACGCACCACTTCGATGGGCGCATTGGCCCCGGGAAGCATACGCTCCGGCTTGTGGTCACCGACGACCGGGGCAACGAAGCCGTGCTGGTGCGGAATTTTGTTCGATGAGGGATAAAAAAAGCCCCGGTACAGATGGGAGGATCTGACCGGGACTTGCAATTACTTCCATGAGATTAAACTATTGGAACGGATTAAAACCGGCGGCACGAAGGCCGCGTAATAAAAAGCCAATAGCGCGTCGAGCAGTGGAAACCAGAAAAGGAGCTGCTCTTCGCGGAATTGGCGCAGAATTTTCCAATAAATCAGGAAGGCGGGGGCCATCCGAACAGCCCCACACTGAAACACAAATTGTGCCAAAGCCGGAAAAGCACAGGGGGATTAACAAAAAATAGTGGAGGGTATGGCTCAACGCCAGAGCGCCGAGCAGGGCCTGGTGTTCGGGCCGGTATTTTCGTCCGGCTGAGAGGTGGCGATGTTTCTGTTGCCGCCAGGCGCTCCAGGTTTTTTCACTTTCCGAGTACACAAATGTTCGGGGATCGAGGCAGATAGCCGTGTTGCCTGCATGCGCGGCAGCGTTGACGAACAGATCATCGTCGCCCGAGGGCAGGTCGGCGTGCGCAGCAAAACCACCCGCGCGTTGGAACAGGTGTTTTTTCCACGCCAGGTTGCGCCCCACGCCCATATACGGCCGGCCGGCGAGGGCAAACGCGCAGTACTGCATGGCTGTTTGAACCGTCTCGAAGCGAATCCACCAGTTGAGCAAACCGGGGGCGGGGCGGTACGGCGCATACCCCAGCAGGATTTCCGGTTTTGCGTTTTGGGGAGCGCTAAATCGGGCACACAAAATTTCTAACCAAAAAAGCGAAGCGGGCCGGCAGTCGGCATCGGTAAAAACAAGGTGCTCGCTGCGGGCGAAGGCTATGCCCTGAGCGAGGGCGTGTTTTTTGCCCGGGCTGGTTTTGGGCGAAACCCGCAGTACCCGCAGGTGGGCGTATTTTTTCTGAAATGCCTGCAACACGGCAGGCGACTCGTCGGAGGAATCGTCGTCCACCACCACCACTTCAAAATCAGGATACTGCTGCTCCAGTACAAAAGGCAGATTTTGGCGCAGGTTGGCGCCCTCATTGCGGGCACAAATGATGACGGAACAGGTTGGAGTTTTGAGTTTTGAGTTTTGAGTTTGGAGTTTTGGGTCGGGCGGAACGTATCGCGCCAGGCGGGCAAAAATGCCCGTCCAGACAACAACCTGCACGCAGGTGGCGGCTACGAAAATACCGAGCAGGAGATGGAGCAGGAGGTTGAACATGGCTGGACGAAAGTAGGTTGGTGAGTCGGCAAAATCACTCCATTCGGTGACGGAAACCGTTTCGTGCCGGCGATAAATTTCCCACCTTTGCCCGACTTGAAACTTGACGCTCAAAACGCAAAACTGTTGAAATTGATCATTGCTATTGACGGCCATTCCTCCTGTGGTAAAAGCACATTGGCCAAGGGTATGGCGAAAGCCCTGCATTACGCATATCTGGACACCGGGGCTATGTACCGGGCGGTCACGTTGTATTTCCTGAACAACGGAATTGACTACGACAACCCGGCGGCAGTAGAGGAGGCGTTGCCGCACATTGACATCCATTTCGAGCGCATAGACGGCCAAAACCACACTTTCCTCAATGGGAAAGACGTGGAACGGGAGATTCGGGAAATGCGCGTGAGCGAGCACGTCAGCCCTGTATCGGCCATATCGGCGGTGCGGCGAGCCATGGTGTCCCAACAAAAAGCCCTGGGCGGTCGCCGGGGAATTGTGGCAGACGGGCGCGATATCGGCACGGTCGTGTTTCCGGATGCCGACCTGAAGATATTCCTCACCGCCGATGTGGATGTGCGCACCAGCCGCCGCCACCTCGAACTGGCGGCCAAGGGTATAGACGCCGATTGGGATGAGATACGGCAAAACCTGGAGGCCCGCGACCATATAGATTCCAATCGCGCCGACAGTCCCCTGCGTCGGGCCGATGATGCGGTTGTCATAGACAATACCCTGCTCTCCGAAGAACAACAATTGGAAAAAGCCCTCGAACTCGTCCCCAGAATTGCATAAGTAACGATCAAAACAACACACCGTATGAAAAATGAAACCATACCCCGCGGGCTTTCTTTTTTGGCTGGTGCTGCTACGGGCCTTGCCTTGGGCTTGTACCTGAACTCGGAAAGAGGCAGCGCCTTGCGCGAACAGCTTGTCGGACATCTGGACGACCTGCTGCAGCATTTCGGTGAAAGCGCTCAGGAGCAATTGGACGATTTGATGGCCACCTTAAATACCGTGGTGGAGCGAGGTTTGCTGCAAGTGGCCGACTTGCAAAACAACCTGGAGGACACCACCGACTCCATCGGCGACGAGCTGGAAGAAGTCATGGAAGAAGCCGAAACAAACTTTGAAAACGGCATGGAAACCGCCCGGCGGCGGCTATTGAAAAAATTTGCGGCTGCCGGTCTGGAACCCGATGTGGCTCGAAAATCGTAACCGCAGTTTACAGTACCCAGACTTTTCAGTTTAAAAAAACCTACGGTATCCCCATAAATTTCCGCCCTGCTTGGTGTTTTCACCAAGCAGCCTCGTGCAGAGCCGCTTGGTGAAAACACCTATGGTATGCACACAAGTCGAATTAGGGGCGTAGCCCCGACACCGTTTATAAAAATGCCATTATTTAAACCAAGAGGGGCGTTAGCCCCGGCGCGAAAACCAACTATTTGCCGAAAAATTGGTGATAATCGTGCCGCCGCTAACGCGGCTCTGGTGTTATCGCACCATTAGGCTATAAACGGCACCGGGGCTACGCCCCTGATTTGACAACAAGGAACTTGTGTGCATACCGTAGGTGAAAACACCAAGCGGGGCAGAAAAATCGTAACCGCAGTTTACAGTACCCAGACTTTCCAGGTTTTTTAACCTGGAAAGTCTAATGTCCGGTAGCCCCCCCCCAAAAAAAACGAGGGCGCACATTTTACCCATCATTCGATCAATATCATAAAGATGAAAGACACCGAACCACTACTCGAATCCGCCGGCGAAACTGCCGAGTACATCCGACAGTACGTCAAGTTGCAGGTGGACTATTTCCGTCTGGAGACGGCCGAGCGCATCGCCAAGGTCACGTCTTCCGTCATGGCCATGCTTGCTCTGGGCGCCCTTGGCCTGATCGCGTTGCTCATGCTTTCGCTCGCGGCGGCTTTTTACCTCGGCAACCTCTGGCACTCGTACACCCTCGCATTTTTGTGCGTCGCGGGCTTTTACATCGCCCTGGCGCTGCTCATTCAGCTGTTCAAAGATCGTTGGCTGACCAACCCCCTGCTGACGAGCATCATTCGCGCATTTTTTAAATGATCCAACCAGCCATGTCCAACAACAGTATCAACAGTCTCGAAGAACTCCTGGCGGAAAAAGCACGGTTGCGTATGCAAATAGAGATCGTGGAGGAAGAACTGGGCGCCAGCGCGGGTCGCACCCGAACAGAACTGGGCGACTTCATCGAAAACAAGTTGTCCATACCGAAGCAAATCGGCCAGTTTTTTCAAGGCGGGAGTGGTACGGGTGCTGGGCCGTCTGCTATCGGCGCTATTGGCCGCGCCGCCGGCCTCGGCACCTGGTGGAGCGGTATTTTGGCCGCGCTCGCGCCCATGATCTTCAACTACGCGCAGCAACAGATCAAGCAGCGCAAAGCACGCAAGGAACAACCTGTCGCCGGCGAAGAGGCCGCCGAAACTACTGCCCCTGCCAAAAAAAAGCGCGGCTTTTTTAAACGCAAATCCGACGACACATCAACCCCTGCGCCCCAATAATCCTTCACGCCCAGGAAACCGCTCCCGTATGAACACCGCCATCATCCCCCGCCAGATTCGGCGGGAGTACTCGCGCCACCTGCACCGGCATCTCGATGTGGATGTGTATTTGCCACACGACTACGACGCCGATCCGGAGCGCCGCTATCCGCTGCTGCTTTTCAACGACGGGCAGGATTTGCCTGCGGCCAACCTCGCGCTCACCCTCGAGACCTTGTATTTTCTGCGGGCCATCCCGCGTGTGATTGCTGTGGGCGTGCATGCCGGGCCGGGCCGCAAACACGAGTACGGCTGCATCCGGCAACCGGATTACAAGGGCCGGGGCGATAAAGCGCCGCAGTACCGCGACTATATCCTGACGGAGCTACTGCCCCATCTGCGTGACAAATGGCGCCTGTCCGAGCACCCGCAGGACAATGTTTTTGCAGGTTTTTCGCTGGGCGGCTTGTCGGCGCTGGATATTGTCTGGGCGCATCCCGAGGTTTTTGGCGCAGCCGGCGTGTTTTCCGGCTCGTTGTGGTGGCGCTCGTCTGCCGTGGATCCCGCCGACCCCGATGCCGACCGCATCATGCACGACATCGTGCATACTTCCGCCTCGCCGCGCCCCAATGCCCAGCGGTTTTGGTTTCAGGCCGGCACGCTCGATGAAACCGAAGACCGCAACAACAACGGCATCATAGACGCCATAGATGATACCCTGCACCTCCTGGCTGCTCTTCGGGAGCGCGGCTACCCCGCCGAACAAATCCAGTACTACGAAATGGAAGGCGGCACACATGATCCCGCTACCTGGGGCCGGGCGATGCCGCAATTTTTGAAATGGGTTTTGGGTTAGAGGGTTGGAAGGTTTCTGGTTGGAAGGTTTCTGGTTGGAGGGTTTCTTAAACAGCTGTGCCGGTTGTTACCTTTGCATTTGGTGAGCGTGTTCAGATAAGTATGTCAACATCTCCTGATCGGGACAAGGGTGCCGTGCGCGGCTTTTCGGGAAAAAAGAAAGCGGCATTGCTCCACTTTTCTGAGCAGTCTCAGTCAACCAGAAACCCTTCAACCAGCAACCTTCTAACCTTCTAACCTTCTAACCTTCCAACCAGTTATGCCGAAACACATACTTTTTACCATTGAAAACAGCGTCGCGCAGATCACGCTGAACCGCCCGGAGGTGTTCAATTCCATGCACCACGCCATGCGCATGGAACTGCTCGAAGCCCTCGAAACCTGCAAAAATGATCCGGCCATTCGCGCTGTTTACCTGACCGGCGCCGGGAGGGCGTTTTGTGCCGGCGAAGACTTGCAGGAGGTCACCGACCCCAATGGCCCGTCGCTCACAGAAATCATTTCTACGGGGTATAACCCGATTGTGGTGGCGATCCGGGAATTGGAGAAGCCCGTCGTGTGCGCTGTGAATGGCGTGGCAGCCGGCGCCGGCGCCAACATTGCGCTGGCGTGCGACATTACAGTGGCCGCCGAATCGGCTTCGTTTACCCAGGCGTTTTCCAAAATAGGTCTGATCCCCGATAGTGGCGGCACCTGGACGCTGCCGCGGCTCGTGGGTCTGCAACGCGCCACGGCGTTGATGCTGCTGTCCGGCAAAATTTCGGCTACCGAGGCAGCCGATATGGGTATGATCTGGCAGGCAATTCCCGATCACGAGTTTCCGGACGACAGCCTGAGAATAGCCGAGACGCTGGCGCAGATGCCTACCAAAGGACTTGGCCTGACCAAACGCGCGTTGAACCGCTCGTTTGCAAACGATTTCACGGCCCAATTGGCTGTAGAGGATGAATTGCAAACGGTTGCCGGCCAAACGCACGACTACCGCGAGGGCGTAGCGGCGTTTTTAGAAAAACGAAAACCAGTTTTCAAAGGGGCGTAATTCGCATACACCAGGCATGATTTTTTCAACAGGAAAGGGGCGGCGACGGCGAAAAGATTTCGTGCCGGCGCTTCTGATTACACTCGCTATTGCCTTTGTATTCAGTCCGCAATTGCGGTACACGCTGCTTTCGATTTTCGACTATCCTTTCCATTATCAGGAATACAAGGAGTTCGGGATACGGATTCCCAATGGTTATTCGGTGCACGGTATTGACGTGAGCCGCTACCAAAGTCGGGTGGATTGGGCGCGTGTAGCAGCCATGCGTGTGGGCAAAAAGCGCGTGCATTTTGCGTTTATCAAGGCCACGGAAGGTACCTGGCTACAGGATGCCTGGTTCGATTTCAACTGGACCAATGCGCGGCGCCAGGGGATTATTCGCGGGGCGTACCACTATTTTCACCCGGATTTAAGCCCGGCCGATCAGGCCCGACATTTCACCCGTACAGTGCGGTTGCGTTCCGGCGACCTGCCGCCCGTGGTGGATGTGGAGGAGCGTCGCGGCATGAATCGCGAGCAAGTGCGTGCGTTCACTAAGGATTTTCTCGACCGGCTTCAGCGCCACTACGGGATCAAACCGATCGTGTACACCAACCGGGATTTTTACAAAAATCACTTCGCCAACCAGCCTGAATTCAAACCATACATTTTCTGGATTGCGCACTACCATGTAGCGGATTTGAATATGCCGGACGACAGCAAGTGGCATTTCTGGCAACACAGCGACCGGGGCCGCGTAAACGGCATCAATGGCGACGTGGATTTCAACGTGTTTTACGGCGATAGTTTGACCTTAAAAAGGCTGTGTATTCCCTGATATTCGGCGGGTTAAAACCCGCCAGCTACGTTGCCTTTTACTTTTTGTATTTCCGGATCGCCTCCTGGATATGTTCCTTGCGATTTTCGGGGTCGGGGTGCGTACTCTGGAATTCCGGAGTGCGGTTCGGGCCGGCGGCTTGTTTGAGCACTTCCATGACGTGGATGAGTTGCTCGGGGTCGTATCCGGCCTGGAGCATGAAGCGCACGCCGAGGTCGTCGCTTTGCAGCTCCTGATCGCGGCCGTACTTCATTTGCAACATATTGGACACCATTTGGGCGATATACGCCCCGCTGTTGGGACTTTGCGGGTCGTAGGTGGCCATACTTACGGCGCCGGTCAGGCCCTGGGCGAGTTCCATTTGAGCCAGTTTTTCGGCGCTGTGGCGTGCCACGACGTGTCCGATTTCGTGGCCCAGCACGCCGGCCAGCATATCCTCGTTGATAGATTTGCCGTCGGTGGAGAGGCGGGCGAGCAGGGCGGCGGTGATAAAAATTTGACCGCCCGGCAGTGCGAATGCATTGATCGTTTTTTGATCGTTCAGGAGGTGAAAATCGAAACGGCCGCGGTAATCTGTTTTGGCCGCATCGGTATTATCCACCAGCCGCCGACCCACCCGAAGCACCATTTCGTCGTATGCGGTGCCTTGTATTTTGCCGCCCATTTCGGCGATCATTTGAGGCGCGCTTTGCAGGCCCATGGCGATTTCCTGATCGGGCGAGAGGCTGAGGTGTTGTTTTTCACCGGTGATCTCGTTGAACGAGCTGTTGCAGTAGTATCTGGAAAGCGCGAAGCCTGCCAGAACAACGGCGATGAGAATTTTGGAGGACATACCTCCACGTTGGTTGCCGGACATAGTAATGGATTGAACAAGTGATGACAGGTTGAAAAGATCGTGCAAGTTTAGTGCCTTTCTACTGTTTTTTACAACTGAAATCCTATCCGGACACCAGTTTCAAATCGAAACCGCTTGTCTTTGAACGATTGTTCCCCATTGCCCGACAACATGGTGAAATCGAAACCGACATCTTGCCTCGTATTGTTGCGCAGACGGACACCGCCACCGATAAACCACTCTAAAGTCAGTTTGGGGTATAGCTTCTGCGCACCCCAGTGCACCATTAAGTCCAGGTTTTTTATAGACTCCTTTTGTGTTTCGTCGGGCGTGTGCTCTATGTGGGGCAATCCTTCGCGGATTTTTTGTACCCTGTAATGCTGTATGGAGTAGCGCAATACAGGGGCAACATAAAATCCTTCATATCCATCACTTTCAAAAAAAAGGCGTGGAGAAAGCGAAAGTATAGGGCCGATACTACCTGTACGGATGCTGTAGTCGCTATAATTGTCCTGTACGTCATACGCCCATTGATCGCTAATTTCAGCGATATCTTCTTCATCGCTAAGTTCGGCCAGCAATTCATTATATCCATCCCAGAATGGAGAAAATGTAAGCCCAACGCCTACTTGCAGGCTGAGGTAATCGGTGATTTCTTTTTCGATTTCGACGGGCTGGCGGCCAAAAATGAAGGATGTTGGGCTGGTTTTTACAATCAGGCCTTTGTAAACCTTATCCGTTTTACTGCTTTCCGATTCGCTGCCAAAGTTGATGATCTGAACATCCGAATTGACTTTTTTATCCGGATTTTGGGCTTCTGCAAAGTTTGTGGCAACAGCGGCTAAAAGGAGCAGGCAGGCGGTACGCATTTTCATGGACAGTGTTGTTTTAGTGAGTAAAAGTGTTTATTTTGATAATTGAAAAGCAGCGTTGACACACGCTTCAAAGTAATACCAAATATGCTCTGAACACCGTACATAACCCGAAAGGAAAAGCGTTACTGGAAGCGTTTTTTTGTAAAATTGCGCCTAAATCAAGTCACTTCACATATCTCCATCACTTTTTGCAAACACACACGCTATGCTCAACAAAATCATTGCACTTTGCCTCATTTTGCCGGCCGGTATTTCCATGCTGCTCGCACAAAAAGCGACTGTAAAAATAAGTCCGGAGTTCAAACTGTCCAAATCCAGAGCCTTCGAGCGTCACCTGCTCTCAGATGCTACAGGGCATTATGTTTATTTTTATGACTACACAGGAGGCGTGATGCTCAGCAAACTCAGCAGCACAACGGTGTTGGAAAGGTATGACTCAACGTTCAAACTGGTGTACAGCAAAGAATACAAGGCGGATCGCAAGGGTATTGCTTCGCTCGGCATGCGCTATTTCAACGGCCAGTTCGTCTGGCTTTTTTCCGAAATCAATAAAAAAGATGACTATATCCGGTATAGCATCCTGCCGATTGATCTGGAGGGCATGCAGGGCAAACCAAAGGATATTGCCAGATTCAAGTACGAAAACCGCGACGACATCCCAACGGTGTCCTGGAGTATATCGAGGGATTCCAGCAAACTGCTCTATCTGGCAGCATCTGACCAAGACAATGATGACCAAAAATTTGGAATTTACCTTTCTGTATTTGATAAAAACCTGGATGTATTCTGGTCGCGCAAAGTAGATTTAATGCACACGGAAGAGCAAACAGACGTAATCAGCACCGTGCTGAAAAACGATGGCAGCGTGTATATGCTGTGTAAGGTTTATGAGGGCAGAAAGGCGAAGGAAAGCAAAAAAAATGACAAGAAAAACTCGGTAGCAGCTTACGAAATGGTCTTGTATCATTTCACCAAAGAATCGGAAATACCCGGCGAGGTTCGTTTGAAACTGGGCGATCTGTTCATCAAAGGAGCATCGCTGGCAGTCAGTAAGGATGACGAGGTGAAATGCACGGGATTCTTTTCCACCACCAAAAAAGGGAGCCTGAACGGCGTATTTTACCTCCAACTGGCCGCCGACGGCACAGTAACCAGTTCCAGTAAAAAAGACTTTTCGGTTGCCGACCTGAAAAAATTTGGAGAGAAAAACATTGACAAAGACAGAGGAGGGGATATTGGGCTGGAGTCGTCGTTCAAGTTCAGTGACTTCCTCATTCGGGACGATGGCTCGGCGGTGGTTGTGGCTGAAGAAAACTACAAGGAAACCCGCTCATCGTACAATGGCCGTACCTGGACAACGACCACCTACTATTATTCCAACGACATTGTGGCGTTTACCATAAACACGGCGGGCGAGGTTGATCGCGTGAGTGTTATTCCCAAAAGGCAAATGGGCGTCAATACCAACTACTTTATCTCTTATGTCGCGCTTATCCGCAACAACGATATTGTGTTTTTTTACAATGAAGACGAGGATAACATGGGCAAGCCGGTCAATAATCCGAAGCCCAAGCTGGTGAACAAGTTCAATGAGTGCGTTACCGTGATGACCACGCTGGCTGCCGACGGGAAACTGACCCGCAAACAACTGTTTGAGGCGCAAAACGTAGAATCACTGTTTGTGCCCGACGATAGCAGCCCATTTGATAGCAACCGGCTATTCTTCGTGTCTATCAAGCCCAAGCTGTTCAGCAAAAGCAATTTTCGTATCGGAACGGTGGAATTGCCGGCGAACTAAAGGACAAAGGACACGTTCCTTAATTGAAAAGTCCGCGCATGTTTTCGTCATTCCCTTCATCGTCCAGCCCGCTGCCGGTGAGGAAATCCTTGAACACCCATTTGTTGAGGATAAACTCTTTGTTGAGTACCTCGAACTCGGCCAGCCCGTGCAGGAGCAGTTCCATAAAAACAGGGGTTTCGGCGGGTTCAATGCCGGCGTTGTCCACGAGGCGCTGCATACCGGCGACGTGTTCCAGTTGTTCGGTGAACTTGTTTTCGGGCAGATCGTGGAGTAAATCCACGGTATTGCCGGCGGCAAACCACGCTTTGATCACGCCGTAGGGGTCGCGTTCCTGTCCTTTTTTCAGTTTGGTCGGGTTGGGGAAGTATTGCAAAAAAACCTTTTTCACGGCCTGCCCGATGAGGTGCAGGGCCACGGCGTGCGGGCCTTCCTGTTCGCCTTCGTACACCATTTCCACCTTGCCGGTGAGGGCCGGGATCACGCCCCAAAAGTCGGTGATACGGGCAGTAGTTTTCGTTTCACCGTTCAGCAGGATACGGCGTTCGGCAGTGGAGTACAGATTTTCGTAGGCGGAAATGGTGAGGCGGGCGCTCACGCCGCTTTTTTTGTCCACAAACTCGCTGTCGCGGGCGGCGAAGGCGATTTCCTCGATGAGGTCTTTCAGCACGTTGGGCACCTGGATGGCGGCGCGTTGTTCGGCGCTGATGCGGGCCTCCTGCTCGGTGATGCGGCGGCCGATTTCGATGGAAGCAGGGTAGTGTGTGGTGATTTGGCTCTCGATGCGGTCTTTGAGCGGGGTGATGATGCTGCCGCGGTTGGTGTAGTCTTCGGGGTTGGCGGTGAAGATAAACTGTACGTCGAGGGGCAGGCGCAGTTTGAAACCGCGGATTTGCATGTCGCCCTCTTGCAGCACATTGAACAGGGAAACCTGGATGCGGGCTTGCAGATCGGGTAATTCGTTGATCACAAACAGGCAGCGGTGCGCGCGGGGAATGAGGCCGAAGTGGATGACGCGTTCGTCGGAATAGGGCAGGCGCAGATTGGCGGCCTTGATGGGATCCACGTCGCCCACGAGGTCGGCGATACTCACGTCCGGGGTAGCGAGTTTTTCCACATAACGCTCGCTGCGATGCAGCCATTCGATGGGGGTGTCGTCGCCTTTTTCGGCGATCAGTTCTTTGGCGAAGCGGCTGATGGGAGCCATCGGATCGTCGTTAAGTTCGCTGCCGGCCACCACGGGCACATACTCGTCGAGCAGGGCCGTGAGCATACGGGCAATGCGGGTTTTGGCTTGTCCGCGCAAACCGAGCAGCAGGATGTTGTGGCGGCTGAGTACGGCCCGCTCCATGTCGGGCAGCACGGTGTCGTCGAAACCATAGATGCCGGGGAAGATTGTCTCCTTGTTTCGGAGTTTGGCGATGAGGTTGTTGCGGAGTTCTTCTTTGACGCTTTTGGGCTGGTATCCGCCGGCTTTGAGGCCGCCGAGGGTATGCACGAGGTGGACGCTGTTTTTCATGTCGGGAGAAACGCGGAGTAGGCTGATTTGTTCGGGAGGGGCCGGGACTTCGGAAATTTGAAAATTTCTGAAGGGTCACGCATGGTACGTCTTTTTTCACCGCAGAGGCGCAGAGGCGCGGAGTTTTATACGCTGCGCCGCTGCGGTGAAAAGAGGAAAGCGACTTGCGAGACACCCTCTTTTTTTATTCATGTTCAGTGGGAGCGGGTTTACCTTTGCGGTGAATCAACTACCCAACCGTGGAATTCATACAACGCAAACTTTCCGGCGTCTGGGAAATCCAGCTCGCTCCCATCCGCGACGAGCGCGGTTTTTTTATGCGCGCCTACGATACCGCCCTTTTTGAAAAAGCGGGCCTGCACCGTCCGTGGGCACAGGAAAACCACTCGCGCAGCGAGCGCCGGGGCATCATCCGGGGGCTGCATTTTCAGTTTCCGCCGTTTGCCGAAACCAAACTCGTGCGCTGCGTGCGCGGCGCCGTGCTCGATGTGTTCGTGGACCTGCGGCCCGATTCGTCCACGTTCGGGCAGTGGGACAGCGTCGAACTTTCCGAGGCAAACAAAAAAATGATCTTCATCCCCCGCGGCTTTGCGCACGGTTTTTGTACGCTCACCGACAAGAGCGAGGTGCTGTACAAAGTGGACAATGTGTACAACCGCGAGCACGAAGGAGGTCTGCTTTGGTCCGATACCGACCTCGGCATTCCCTGGCCCGTGGAAGCGCCGATCCTCTCGGAAAAGGATACCCGAAACTGGACATGGCGGGAGTTTGTGGAAAAGGTTTCTGGTTAGAGGGTTGGAGGGTTTCTGGTTGGAGGGTTTCTGGTTGGAGGGTTGGAAGGTTTTTGGTTGGAGGGTGCCTACGCTCAGAGGGTTTTTCCTGGGGTTGTTTTGTGGGGGGTTGGGTTGGTTAGAAGGAAAGGAATTATAAATAAATAAGAAGGGGCGCCCCCCCCCCAAATCCTGTAAATCTTTCCAGGTTTTTAAACCTGCGGACTAAGCTCTAAAAAACTAAAATACCTGATCATGCAAACCCGCCAACGCACGAATTACACCAACCTCCTCATTGGAATTGCCCTGTTGTTTTTGCTGACCTGGGCCGTTCCTTCCCGATTGCTCCAAAATCCGTGGTTGTGGATGCTGTTTGTTGTAGCATGTATCTCAATTCAGGTGTATATTTTAAAAAACGGAGGTTTTTTACCCAAAAACGGCAAAGCAACCATCCATTCGAAAATCATTTTCTGGGCAACCGTTGTTGCCCTTCTGACCATTTCAGCATTTATTCTCGGCACTCATTTTTTAGTGCAATAAAATCAACCAGCAACCTTCCAACCAGCAACCCTCCAACCCTCCAACCAGCAACCTTCCAACCTTTTTCAACATGAACATACGCTTATTCAAACCCTCCGTCGGCGAGGAAGAACTGCAAATGATCCGCGAGGCATTCGAGCGCTCCTGGATCGGATTAGGCCCCAATGTCAGCCAGTTTGAGGCCGAGTGGGAAAAATTCACCGGCGCCGCCATGGCCATCGGGGTTAACTCGGCCACAGCAGCGCTGCATTTGGCCTTGGCCGCGTTTCGGTTTCCCGAAGGCAAAAAAGTGCTCGTGCCTTCGCTCACTTTTGCCGCCACCGCTACCGCCGTGTTGTACAACCGCCTCGTGCCGGTGTTCGTGGATAGCGACCCCGTCACGCTCGGCATGGACCTGAACGACCTGGCCCGCAAATACGACAAAGACTGCGTGGCCGTCATGCCCGTACACTACGCCGGCCACCCGGTGCCCATGGAAAAACTCATGCCCTGGGCGCGCGAACGCGGCCTGAAAGTGGTGGAGGACTGCGCCCATACGGCAGGAGCCATGTATAAAGGCCGGATGCTGGGCCTCTGGGGAGATATCGGCTGCTATTCCTTCGAGGAAAAAAAACTGATGACTACCGGCGACGGCGGCATGATGGTCACCAACGATCCGGACCTGTTCCACGATGTGAAAGCCATGCGCTGGGTAGGTATTGACAAAGACAACTGGAAAACCGCACAGGCCTACACCGCTACCAACCGCGACGCCATGCACTGGTTTTATGAAATCGCGGTGCTCGGCTACAAATACAACATGAACGATCTGGCCGCCGCCATCGGACTGGCTCAACTGAAAAAACTACCCGCCATGAGCCGCCGCCGCTCCGAGATCATCCGGCAGTACATGGACGGGCTGGAAGGTGTGCCGGGCGTGGCGCCGATGCTGCCGTTTGAGCCGGAAAACTACTGCTACCAGATGTTCGGCATCCGCGCCGATCAGCGCGACGACCTGATGATCCACCTCAAATCGCTGGGCATTGCCACAGGCTGCCACTACACTCCGCTGAGCATTCAGCCGCTGTTTGCGCCGTGGGGGCACACTTGCCCGTTTGTGGAAAAAGAGCACGAGCGCCTCATCACGTTGCCGCTGCACGCCGACCTCACCGACGAAGAAGTAAACTATATTCTGGACGGCATAAAAGTGTTCCATGAAGCCGTCGTTGCCTGAACTAATCGTTTGGGGCGGCACCGGAAATTTTAAAGTGCTGTGCGAACTCCTGCGGGCCGACTACTGCATCCTTGGGTATTTCGACAACAACACGAACATCGCGCCGGAGTATCGGGGTGTGCCGTGCCTGGGGAACCGGGAGGCGTTTCTGGCTTGGGCGGAATCAAATTTCACCGCAGAGACGCGAGGGTTTTTCACCGCAGAGACGCAGAGACGCGGAGAATCAAGCGGAGAAAAAAAAGAAGAAAAAACTCTGCGTCTCCGCGCCTCTGCGGTGAAAAAAAACGTCTCTGCGGTTCAAAACCCGCTACATTTCATCGTCAGTATTGGCCCGGGATACGGGCAGGTGCGTCGGGATGTGCATGCGGAACTCTTGCAGCACGGCCTGCTGCCGATTACCGCCATACACCGCACGGCTTTTGTGGCCGACAATGCCGGGGTAGGGGAGGGCAGCCAGATTTACGCCAATGCCACGGTGTGCGTGGACGTTCAAATCGGCCGCAACTGCATCGTGAACACCCGTGCATCCATTGACCACGAGTGCGTGCTGGAGGATGGCGCCACCGTAGGTCCGGGCGCCGTGCTGGCGGGTTTGGTGCACGTCGGCGAAAATGCCGACATCTACACCGGCGCCGTCATTCTTCCCCGCGTGCGCATCGGCGCGGGTGCGGTGGTGGGCGCGGGTGCGGTGGTACTGAAGGATGTGCCCGCGGGGGCAGTGGTGGTGGGGAACCCGGCAAGGGTGCTGAGGCTTCGCTCGGAATGACACACCAGTTCAGGGGAGTGACAAAGTTTTTACGTTTTTTTCATGAAAACAATTGGGTGGAAACCACGCTAACGGCCCAATATGGCTAAATTTGGCTGCTTAAACCGCTGGGCAACGAGGTATCGTACAACGAACTTGCGAACCTGCTCAAGGTGAACAAGGAAACCGTCGCCAGTTACCTCGACCTGCTTGAAAAATCGTTCATCATTTTCCGTTTGCCGTCGTTCAGCCGCAACCTCCGCAAGGAAATCGCCACTTCCCGAAAGTTGTACTTTTACGACAACGGCATCCGCAACATGCTCATAAACAATTTCAACCCGCTGGACCTCCGCCAGGACAGGGGCGCACTTTGGGAAAACTTCCTCGTCAGTGAGCGCCGAAAACGCAACGAATACATTGCCTACCTGCACAACGCCTACTTTTGGCGCACCAGCGAAGGGCAGGAAATTGACTACGTGGAGGATGCCGGGGGCAAACTCTCCGCCTTCGAGTTCAAATGGAACGCCACCAGAAGTGCCAAGATGCCGCGTGCCTTTGCCGAGGCTTACCCCGGTGCGGAGTGGTCGGTGGTACACCCGGAGAACTTCGAAGAATTCCTGGCAGGCTCAATCCCTTCGCCGATATTTTAGTCTTTCACCTTGTCCGGAAAATGTTTTTTCATCAAAGCCTTCCACTCCGGCAGGGCGCGGAGCGGGCGAGATCTTCGTCGCTTTGCAGCAACTCGAAGGGTGCGCCGCCTTTCTCGATGGCTTGTGCCACCCAGTCCAAGGCTTCCGCCGTCGCTTTGGCTTTGGTGGACGAGTCCGTGGTGTTTCCCTCGGCAACGAGCAGCCAGGCCATCCCGAGCCGGGCCATGCGGGCTTGCGGGCTGAGTTCGATGGTTTTCAGAAACTTTTGGCGGGCCTCCTCCGGGCGCTTGGTTTTGAAATACGCCTTGCCGAGCAGGTAATGCGCCGGCGCAATCGAGGCATCGAGGGCGATGGCTTTTTTCAACACCGGCTCCGCCTCGGCATGTTGACTGTTTTGGCTGTACAGGTTCCCAAGGTTGAGCCAGCCTTGGGCGTCTGTCGTGTCGGGCACGAGGGCGTTCCGCAGCAGGGTGTTCCAGCGCTGCTTTTGCTCCCGCAGTGGGGCGAGGTCTTCGTCCTGTTGCATATTGTTGAAATCGTTGTAGCCTTTTTTTAGTGCCTGCTCCAATTGTTCATAAGCCTTGTCCGGCTGGTTTTGAAGGCTGTACAGGCAGGCGAGATTACCGTGGGCGTTGGCAAAGGTCGAATCATGTTGGATGACTTTTTTGAATTGCTGCTCTGCTTCGGCATAGCGGTGGGTGTTCAGGTAAACAAACCCCAGGTTGCCGTAGGC
Source organism: Lewinellaceae bacterium (assembly GCA_016719605.1). Taxonomy (GTDB): domain Bacteria; phylum Bacteroidota; class Bacteroidia; order Chitinophagales; family Saprospiraceae; genus M3007. The sequence continues at coordinate 479,889 of JADJYW010000001.1, forward strand.
ATTGGCAAAGGTCGAATCGAGTTGGATGGCTTTTTTTAATTGCTGCTCCGCCTCGATGTTGCGGCGGGTGATAGCGTAAAGAAGCCCCAGGCTGTGGTAGGCCATGGCGTAGGTCGAATCGAGTTGGATGGCTTTTTTGCATTGCTGCTCTGCCTCGGCATAGCGGCGGGTGTTTTGGTAAACATTCCCCAGGTTGTTGTAGGCAAAGGTCTGGGTCGAATCGAGTTGGATGGCTTTTTTGTATTGCCGCTCTGCCTCGGCGTAGCGGCGGGTGTCCTTGTAAACAAGCCCCAGGTTGGTGTAGGCGCCGGCAAAGGTCGAATCGAGTTGGATGGCTTTTTTGTATTGCTGCTCTGCCTCGGCGTAGCGGCGGGTGTCGTAGTAAACATTCCCCAGGTTGTTGTAGGCGCAGGGGAAACAGATATCCGTGCCGGTGCCGGCAATTACCTTCAAATACCAATGCTCGGCGGCATCGTATTTTTTTGACTGTGGTAAAATAAGGCCTTACTATACCAGACCAGAATGGAACCGGAATCCACCTGCGAGGCCCGGTTCAACAGTTCTTCGGCCTTGACGGGCTGCTTTGCATATTCATAAAAGACAGACAAATAGATATAGGGTTTTACCCACGCCGGTACGATTTGCATGGCCTTGGAGGCATAATGCTCGGCAGAGTCCGCCTGTTCTGCCGGATACGAATTAATCAGTGCGGTGTATGCGTGTGGCATATCTGCCTGCCAGTGTAACGCCTGAAAAAACTGTTGCTTTTTTTCGGACCGGGTCGTTTGCAGGGTGCCTTCAAAATAATGCCTGCGGGCTTTCAGGGCGGCGTACATGTAGTGCCCGCTGCCCAGCAGTTCGGCAGCCCGGTCGAGGTGGGCGGGGTAGTTCCGGTAGATGTGCGCCGCTTTTGCTGCTGAGAGGATTTCGGAGGTCAGGCCGGATTTGAGCATGATGTTCATGACCTGCTGCGCATCGTCCTGCAAAGCGGCGGCATAGTTTCGGGTCATAGTCGAGTGCAGGCGGGCCATTTTCGGCTCCGCCATCAGCCGCTCGTAGTAGGCATCTGCGCAGGCAGTGGCCGGTTCGAGAAACACCTTGTCCTTCAGGGCTTTTTTGAACAGGCGGTACGTTTCGCGCACCGTCGTGTCCACCCCGGCCAGCACCTCGTCCTCCATGCCCCGCATCTCCACGGGCGAGAGCATCTGCATCTGGCTGGTGCGGCCCGCGCGCAGGTCGGCGAGCAACTTGCCGTCCACGCTCGCCAGCTGCTCGGTGCGGTTTCCGAGCACCATCGGTACCTGGCTCACGGGGGCCACCTCGGCGGTCACGTGGTCCTCGAGGTAGCGGCCCGCCTCTTGCAGGGTCACAAAGAGGTCGTTGTTCTGGTCGGCCAGCCCGTACAGGGCATCCACGAGGTGATAGGAGAAGGCGCCCCGTCCGCCGCCCCACTGCTCGCCCTCGATGCTGTACTCGTTGGGCTGGCAGGAGAGGATTTTTACCTCGTTGGCAAACTGGCGTGCCAGGTTCTGGCCCGTGAGCTGGGCGCCGTTGATCTCGCTGCCCGACAACTTGCCGGAGTGACAGGCATCGGTGATGACCACCACCCGAGCCTTGTTCGTGACCGAGAGGGTGGAGACGATGTCCTGGAAGTCCCGGACGTTGACGGCCCCTCCCGCCATGTAGTTCCTTGCAGGGGCGTCCCAGCCGAGCAGGTAGCCGGGCTGGGAGAGCCGCTTGTTCTCCACGTCGCCGTGGCCGGAGAAATAGATGATCGCATTGTCGCCTTCCTGTGCCACCTCCATCAGCCAGTCCAGGGCAGCGGCAATTTGGCCGAGCGTGGCCTGATCGTTGGTCAGCACCTTCAGGTGGTCGCCGTCGAGCGCCCCCCCGGCGGGGGAGCGCAGGAAGTTGGCGAATGCCTCGGCATCGCGGTCGGCGAAGCGCAGGTCGGGGATGGCGGCGTCCTGGTAGTCGGAGATGCCCACCACCACGGCCCTTGCGGAGTTTTGAGTGTTGGGTTTTGAGTTTTGAATGGATGACAAGGGCGTGGCGCTTTACCGCCGAAGCCCCGGCGGTGGCGCTTTTTTCGGACTGCGAAAGGAGCGGGTGAGCTGCGAGGCAGCCGAGGGCGACGACCAGAGCAAGGACAGTTCTCATGTTAACACAGGTTCAGTTCGGTAATAGAAAACGATGGATGGGTATCCAAAAACGTCACATCGGCAGCGCGTCAACTGTGCTGCCACCGAAAGGTATATTCTTTTTTTGCCCCTGGGTTATCAGTCAGCCTTTTTATATTCAACTTGCGCGAAAATGCCGCCATTTATACTGGCATCTTTGGGTGCAGGGGCGGTGGAGAATCCGGCGCTAGTGCTGCGAAAGCGGTAGTTGAAATTCAAATTCAATCTGATTTTGTAAACCAGAGACTCGCAAAGCGCCTCTATTGAAAGGCTAAACGTAGTTTTGACCGAAAACAAACCGCCACCCATTTTATGCTCGACCAACTTCAACGCACGCTCAAACAAACCCTTACGGAAAACCTCGGCCAGTGTATCAAGCGCCTCGAAGCGTCGCTCGATCCTCAACGGGGCGCCTGGAACAACTGCTTGCAGCTGCTGGCGGACTTCAATCGGCTGGAACGGGAAAATATGAACAACCTGTTGTCGAGGGATGACTACAACCTGGATTTCGCCAAACTGATCCAGCGGACGCTGTATCTGATTGACAGTCTGGCGGAGGACGATCTATCGGCGGTGCGCCGGTTGCGCGAGGAAATTCACGAGCGCATCCTCGTCGTCGTGCTGCCGGAGCGCCGGGCATACATCGAGCGTTTTTTCTCCAAAAACTACTTCAAGAACGTGACCTACATTGCCTACGGCGATTCAATTCCCACCGAGCGCTTCGATTTGGCGGTACTGGAAGACATGACGCCCGAGCCAGTCCCGCAAGCGAGTATGCTTCTGGAGCAATACGCCGAAGGCATTAGAGCGTACATCCTGTATTTCGGAGAAAAATTTCCACTCAACCGGGCTAAGTACGCCGACAAGGTCTATTTCGCCAATTCCATTTTTTCGCTCTACGCCCGTATCCGGGAAATGCTCGATTTTATGAAGTATTACAGCGACGAACCAATGGCGTCCCGATAGAGGCCCGGGAGGTGTTTTTCAAAACGGGTTCTTCCGGAGACGGGTTTACACCTGCTCGTTCAGGGCGAGCCGCACTTTTTTTACCGTGCTCACCGGGATATCGAAACAATCAGCAACTGCCTGATCGGTCCAGGCAGGATTCTTTTTCAAAAAGGTAATGAGTAATTTTTCGATACCTTTCTCGATACCTTTCTCATAGCCTTCTTCCATAAACTGTTCGAAAATGGTCTGCACGTTGTGCTCAAGTTCCGAGGGTAAGGTTTCTACGAGTTCCATGATGTCGTGTTTGTTGAGTGGTGAAACAAGATGCAGATAGAGGAATGTGGCCTGAAAAAGGCCTGTCAGCACTTCTTCTGGCAGGTTTTCCTGGACAAAAATAAGCACATCGCTGAAATGGCGCCGAACGAATTCCTCCTCTCGTGCATGTTTGAAAACGAGAAAGATGTTGCGCAGCAGCATGGCGTCCTGCATACCCCTAATCTCTTCGTCGTGCATGACCTGCAGGTTGATCTGGAGAAAGTCGAAGTGTGGGATATAATTGGACAACGCTTCCGGCACTATCCCGTACTCTTCCCGCAATGGCCCGGGACTCCAGGGAGTTTTGCCATGGTAAAATAGTATCGGAATTGTCAGCGTAAAACGGGACCGCTGCTGGCTGATGTCTTCGTCCTGTACCCCACGCAGGTAATTGCCGAGCTGCACATAAATACGGCGACCAGTACTGCCACTTTTGTGTTCCAGAAGCAGACACACCTTCAGTGTAGCCAGTTGGGCGGGCGGCAAGAATTGTTGCAACAGCTGTAGTGCCACGGGCTGAACCTTGAATACCTGCTCAAAGTAGGTATCGTGCGGGCGGCTACGGAACAGGTCAAAGGAGGCATTCATGTATCGGGTGTTTATGCACCGTACAAAAATAGAACAGGTCGCTCTCCTATTCGCCGTCTCACAAGGTCAGGAACAGATTTATTGAAATCCAATATGAGTCTCATTCCGACGAATCAGTCACCGAATGAAAGCATTTACAAAGGAATCGGTGTGCCTGAAACGGGAATCTTTGCTTTTCTATCTCGCCACGAATTTAAGCGAATTTTGTGTGCGGGTAAATTAGAGGCTATTTGAGTTATCGGGTGCTGGATGCGTTGAAGGCGGGAACATCTGACAACTCCGGCACGGATTTTGGCTGCCCAACGCCATGAGATGCCTCTTCCTTGCTCCGCTCCAGTACCCCTTCATCCACTCCATTGTTTCCGGCCTGGAGGCCAACGGCGTGGTGTTGAAATCCATTGACTACCAGGCGTTCTTTTCCGCCCGCGCCAACGCCCGATACAACAACTACACCGCCCTGCCGGGCAAACTCCGCCGCTACTGGGAGGAACCCTACCAGAAAAAAACCAACGCGGAGTACCTGCACATCTTCCAGGAATTTCAGCCCGACCTGGTTTTTATCTACAATAACCAACTCGTGCACCCCGACCTGCTGGACGAGTTCCGGAAAACAGCCAAAATCGCCTTCATGCTGGGCGACAACCCGCTGTACACGCCTACCAGCATCTACAACCTGCATATCCTTTTTTACGCCGACTACGTGATCTGTCCCGACTCGATGTGGCGCGACCAACTGACCCAAATGGGCGTGAAAAACGCCGTGTTCGATTGCTTTGGATTCAACAGTGCGGTGTACTACCCGATGGCAGTATCGGAGGCCGACCGGGCACAGTACGGCTCCGACCTGATCTATGTGGGCAGTGCCAGCAAAACCAACTGGGGCTACAAGCGCATGCTGTTTCTTGACCTGTTCAAAAACCTGGACTTCCGGGCGTACATCAGTGGCAGCATGGAGCGCTGGTACGGCATGTTTCCCGGCGCAGCCGGAAAGATCATTCCGCACGACCGGTTTGATGCCGGATTCAACAATCGGGTGTACAACTGCGGCAAAGTAGCACCCGTGGAGCTGGTGCCGTCCCTGTTCAAAGGTATCCATGTCCGGGTGTTTGATATTCTTGGTTCTGGTATCCTACCTTTGTGCGAATACAGCGCCGATCTGGACACGGTTTTCGAGGGAATGGAAATTCCGGTTATCAAAAATTATCCGGAAGCCGAGGAAGTGGCGCGGTTTTGGATTAGCAACGAAACGAAACGAACAGCCACCGTACAAGCGATGCGCGAACGCGTTTTGGAGCGCTACACACCCGAAATGGTGATCCGGCGTATGCTGACCAACATCTTCCACTAATCCACCTGTGTGCGGCGCACTGCGCAAGTTGTGCTCCGTACTTTGTAACATCTCAAACCGTGATGCTTAGGAAACTTGCCGAGTTTTTTCTGTTGCTGGGCGCGACCATTCTGGCCACATATTACCTGCCCGAAATAGCAAAAACGCCGTTTTACATCCTGCTGCTGATTGCCTATTTTCGCTCGGCGAACGAGGCTATGTGGCTGGCGTTTTTTCTCACCACTTCGGACGGCTTCTGGGGGTATTTCAATTCGTACGAGGTCGTTCTCAAACTTATTCCCGGCCTTCCGGCTATTGAGGTAGAGCAAATCTACATCGCGCTCGCGCTCATCAAAGCCTCCAAACGGGAAAGCCCCGGCGCGCTTTTCCACACCGGCGTACTGCGAATAATGGCCGGTTATATCGCCTTTCTGGTTGTACAGGGCTATACCATGGGCTTGTCCCCCGAGTTGAACGTGCAGTTCCGGCTGGTAAAATACCTGCTTCCGCTGAGTATGTTTTACACCTTACCCCGGCTTTTTCGCCGGGAAGAAGACTTCCGCGATTTTTTCCTGTATGTATTTCCGATGGCTTTTTTGGCCTTGTTTGCGCAGGTATTTACCATCACAACCAGCCTTACGCCCTCGCAGTTTTTGGGGGTTTACAAAAAATTCTGGTTCACGGTAGACGTGGCCAAGGGCAAGACCTATCGCGGTTTTTATAGCAGCGCAACGGTTTTGCTGAGCTATTTCGGGGCGTTTTTCTGGCTTTCGCGCAAAGAGCGGCATTTCGATCAGCGCTATCTGTTTGCCGTGCTCGCCGCCTGCTTCCTGTGCGTGGTGCTGTCCGCCACGCGGGGCTGGCTGATCGGCTTCTCGCTCATACTCCTGATGTCCCTGATCCTTGTGCTGAAAATGAGCGCCAAACAGACGGCCTCCATCGGGTTGGCGGCGGTGCTTATCGTGTCCGGCCTCATGCTGATCCCCGTAGTGGAAAAGCAGTTTACCAATGCGTTCCTGCGCTTCACAACCCTCGAAAAATTGGCCAGCGGCGATGCCACGGCTGGCGGCACCCTGTCGCGCATTACCGAACGCAGCCCCCGAGTCATGGACAAGTGGAGCGAGGCGCCGATATCCGGCTGGGGGTTTTCGGACGAGTATTTCAAATACGGCGACTTCCACGTCGGCAACCAAAACATCCTGCTGCATGCAGGTATCATCGGAGCACTCCTGATGGGCATCTTTATTTTGTATTTCCACGGATCACTTTTGGCCCGAAGCTTGCAATTGCTCCGGGGCAACCCGTACAAGGAATCCCTGCTGGTGTGGGCGGCTTTTTTCCCGGGCTGGTTTAGTATCCACTCCTCCTCGGGCCAGCATTTTGCCTTTTATGCAGACCCCACAAGCGGTATCGTGCTTGGTGTTTACATCACGATGGGCGCTTTGATCCACAAATTGTCTTTTAATCCGCTTCGCAAAACCGAAGAATCGCCCCCCGCAGATTAGAGGGTGTATCATAAGTCCGCACCGCGTTGCGCAGATGACAGGCTGATCTATTTTTTGACAGGATTTACAAGATTTACAGGATTTTCGGCGGCGGAGCCGCCTCATTTATCTTGTAAATCTTTTTCATCCTGTCAAAAAAATTCAATTCCCGTCAAAACGGTACTTACGAGTCACCCGCTTCGCATCCTCCGTTGTCTTCGTATAATCTTCCTCCTGCCTCCCCTTGCTCCGCCGTGTTTTGGGTGTGCAAGCCATGGTACCGTATTGCCGTAATCATCGTAAAACATGAGAAAACAAGTACTTCCGCACAAACCTGTACCTATTCACTACGTCGTCTGGGAATCCATGCCCGGCGGCATGGAATCGTATGTCAGCCACTATACCAACCGGTTTTACGGGCAGCGGGAACTCTTTATTTTCAGCCTCCGGCCGAGCAAAAATGGTTTGGCTAAACAGCTCGACGACCATTTTGAACAAGGCTCCGACAACAACTGGGCCTGCTACTCCCGCTTTTTCCGCTATGCCCGCAAACACCGCCGCGACCTGTTTCACCTGATGAACGGCGGCCCGGTGGCTGCTGCTGCTGCTGCTGGCAGGCGTGCGCAATCCGGTTTACCACATCCACGGCACCAAATACTGGAAAACCCGCAAAGACAAATTCTTCCTGATGACCGCCTGGCGCATAGCCTCTCTGTTTTCGGTGCGCTTTGTGGCCAATTCGCAGTACAGTGCCAACATCTTTGAGCGCGATGTACTGCCTATCCGACCCAAGGTGGTGTACAATGGTTTTGACCTGTCCCGGTTTTTGGAAAAACGCTGGCTGCGCGCCCGGTTGCGCCGCATGGCCTATATCGGGCGGCTTGAGCATGGCAAGAATGTACACCTCGTGATCCGCCTGTTTGAAGAAATCGCTGCCGACAATCCCGAACTGGAGTTGCACATTGCCGGTATCGGTCGCCTGGAGGCCGCGCTCCGGGAACAGGCGCGCCAAAGCCCTTTTGCCGAGCGTATTGTGTTCCACGGCTGGCTGGCAGATGTGGCCGGCTTTTACCAGTCCATGGATTTGTTTGTGTTTCTCAGCGCATACGAGTCCTTTGGCAATGTACTGGCAGAGGCACTGCTCACCGGACTGCCCATCCTGACCAGTGATGTCCCTGTTTTTGAAGAAATACACGGCGGCGAACCAGCCTTCTGCCTCGGTAACCCGGAAAACTACCCGGAAATCCGAAACAACCTCCTGCGTGCCATAGCCGATTACCCGGCGCTGGCGCAAAAAGCGCACGCTGCCGCCGAACGGCTCCAGAGCCTGTTCGATATGGAAATTCACCTGAAAGAAATCGAGCGCACCTATGAAACAGCATAGTCCACCCGTCCTTTATTTCCACTCCGTGGCGCCCCGCAAGTTCAATAACTGGGTGCTCAATTTCCTCACGATGGACCTGCGCCGGTTTGAGGAGCAAATGCGCTATTTCCAATCCAACGGGTACCACGGTATCTTCCTCGACGAGTGGCACGCCAACCGCCGGGGCGAAAAACCTGCCGACCCGAGTGCCCTGTGCATTACCTTCGACGACGGCCTGCTGGACAACTGGGTCTATGCCTTCCCCATGGCCAAAAAATACGGCATGAAGATCACACTCTTCGTGTGTCCCGAACTGATTGACCCGCGCGACATCGTTCGGCCCAACCTCGACGACGTGTGGGCGGGCCGCTGTGCGGCCTCCGACCTCGTGGGGCTGGGCAATCTCTCGTGGGCCGAACTGCGCCTCATGCAGGAATCCGGCTTCGCCGACGTGCAGTCGCACACCATGAGCCACGCCAAATACCCCGTTTCCGACCGGCTGCGCGGGTTTTACTACGGTGGCTTTTCGGGGTTTTATCCCATTCTGAATTCGTACAGTTTGGCGGAAAAGCCGCACTACATCCACGATACGGCCTTCGAGCAACGTATCCCGTTTGGTACGCCTTTGTTTGAAGAAACCTCCGCGGTTATAGCCCAAAAACATACGATTTCCCCGGACTTTTTCCGGGAGGTAACGCGATTAGCCGACAAGTACGACCTGGCCATACCGGCACACCGCCCGGTGTTTGAGGGCAATGCCCGGCGTATTTACGCGGATTACCAAAAATCCGGCAAACTCGTGACGGCCGTGGAATCCGACGCCGAATACGGCTCCCGTTTGCAGTACGAGATCGCTACATCTCGGCAAATCATCGAGGAAAAACTCGGCAAACCCGTGCGCTTCCTCTGCTGGCCCCACGGCGACAACAGCCACATCGCGCACCTCGTGGCCCGCGAAGCCGGATACTTAGCCACTACCGCCGGAAAAATGACAACCGAAACCGAGCGCCCCGACCGTATTCCGCGCATCGGCACCGACTGGGACATTAGCAAGTGGTGGATGCACCGCAAATTAGACTACAAACTTTCCAGCCACCACCACAAGCAGCCCTACTACACCCTTTGGCTGGCCAATGAATACAAAAACCGGATTCTAAAACGGAGCTGATATGTTCTTTTTTCTCAATCACCGATGCGCTTCCGATGCGCCTGCCGTACAGGTACGGGTGCTGGACGCGCCCAACCTGACCGCCCCTGCACCGCAGGTACTGTACATCAGCCCCGGCGTGCAGCGCCTGGAAACGCTGGAACTGCCCGGAGGCCGTCGCCTGCTGCTGCTGGGTGATCCGGTATTCGGCGACCGCGACCGCACGGCGGGACGTGTGACCGACTGGCACGGAGAACTGAACCTGACGGCCTTGTTCAGCGAGGTGCGCGGGCACTACTACTGGTTTTTGTTACAAGACAACGCCTTCCGGTGCGGCTCCTCGTTCGGGGCTATTTTTCCCATCTACCACCAAACACGCGACGGACATACGCGCCTGAGTTCCCGGTCTTTTTTCTTAGCCACACAAACCGACCCGGGGCGCCTTGACCGACGCAACTTGCTGGAGCGCCTGCTCTTCAACTACCCGTTGTTTGGCACTACCTGGTGGAGCGGCATCAGCCTGCTCGGCACACACCGTTGGCTGACGCTGTCGGCCGAAGGCGCCAAAGAGGAGCGCGCGTTCGGGTTGGAAAATTACTTTGGGCACGGCTTTCACAGCAGCCGGGAAGCGCTGGACCAACTGACGGAAGTGTTCGAGGACGAATGCCGGCTGTTTCTGCCCGACGAACCGTTTGCCATTTCCTTTACGGGCGGTTTCGACGGGCGCACCCTCGTGGCGGCAGCCCGCAAAACGGGTCGCGTGGATTTCATCACCTACAGTTTCGGCATGCCGGGCGAGTCGGACGTGACCTTTCCTGCCGCACAGGCCGAACAATTGGGTATCCGGTACTGGCCCATCAAATTGGATCCGGACTATGTGCACGACCACGCCCTGAAATCGGCGCTGGCATTTGTACAACTCTCGGAATACAACGGCAATTTTGGCCGCGCGCACTACCACTACGCTGCGCAGGCGCTGGCGCAAAAAAAGAACTACATCCTGACCGGTAACTTCGGCAGCGAACTTTTCCGGGCCATGCACCAGCCGGGTGTGATGATGACCGAGGCGCTCATCCGGGTGTTCGAAAGCCCCGACGCTTCGTGGAAGGACTACCTGCGCCAATCCGTGGGCCGGCAAGCCGCCGCTTTTTTTCGTACAGAAATGGATGCGCTGATCGCCGACCTGGAGCGCTTTCTGCGGGCGCGGTCGGATATGGATCGCAACCAGCAATTTTACTGCTTTGTCCTGGAGGAGATATTTCGCAAATATTTTGGCCCGGAATTGGTAATGCAAAGTCATCTGCTGCGCAACCGCACGCCCTACCTTTCCCTGCGTTTTTCGAGGCACTGAACAAGACGATGTGGTCCGGCCTGCACGCGCGGCTGTTTGATAAACAAAAAAACCGCCGCATGAAAGGGCAGGTGTTTTATTCCGCCTTTTTGCAGCGCACCGACGAGCAGCTGTACCGCATGCCTACGAACAAAGGCTACAGTCCCGCCGATGTGCTGGAAGGCTGGCGGCACCCCTTGCTGCTGGCGCGGGTGGCTCGCCAAAAATTTCTGCGCCGCGAAACCGGCGATTCCAATGCGGTGGAAACGTACTTCCGAAAATACCAGCGCGATATCGCCCAGAGCATCCGGGCCGGCGAGCACCAGGTGCTGATGCAGTCGGGTATCGCCCAGCATATCGAAACAAGCGCCCCGTTGTCTCTTCCCCTCGAAAAAACCATTCATCTTTTCTCGGTTGCAGCCGGCTGGTCGGCAGCAGCCAAATCCGTTAAACCGCTTGCGCCATTCCAGACCGCATGAATTTTTCAATCTTCTACCAACAACCCGACGCCACTTTTTGGGAGCGTTACACCCGGCTTTGGCAGAACAGCCAACACCGGTCGCCTTTTCAGTCGCCGCACATTTTGCAGTACTACGCGCACCGCAACGTGGGCAATGTAGCCGTTTTTCAGTGCGAACGCGGCGGCGAATTGCTCGGCGCCGCCTTGTTCAAGCGTGAAAAAGACCACTACAGTTTTCTCAGCGATCTGAAGACCGATGCTAATTTTTTCATGTTGCACCGCGATTGCACCCCGGAGGAGACGCGCTGTTATTTTGAAAAACTGCTCGAAACCGTCCGAAAAGAGAACTGGGCGCTTATGCTCAACCACAAACCGGCATGGGCCGGATACATGGACGAATTTGAGACGGCCATAAAAAGCAGCCCGATGTACACCATGACCCTGAACTATTCGGTGTGCCCTATTGCCGAAGCCGACAGGCCCGAGGAATTGTTCAAAGAGGTGAGCGCTTCGCGCAATACCCGGTACAAACTGAACAAATTCGTCAAGCAGGAGAATGGCCATTTTGAGGTACTGACCGACGATTCGGATATGGATCAGTGGGCGGAAGATTTTTGCCGGGCACACATCCTGCGCTGGGCGCCCACGCCCACGCCGTCGGCATACCGCGACCCGGCGCGGCGGGAGTTTTTGAAAAACTGCCTGTGTGCCTGGCAAGCCGACGGGGTACTTGTGCGCTTTGCACTGCGCACCGACAACGGGCGCATCGGACTCATGGCTGGGTTGCGGGAGGAGGATACGCTCATTTACCATACGCCTACGTTTCATCCGGACTATTCCCATGTGAGTCCGGGGCGTGTTTTGATTTACTATATCACCCAGTGGATGGCCGAAAGGGGGCTTCGTCGCCTCGATTTTGGCGACGGCAACGAACCCTACAAGTACTATGTGGCCTCCAAGGATCAGGTGCTGCGCCGGGTGTTTATTTCTCGAAAATCCAACCTGCCTTTTATTGTAAAAACCCGGTTCATCAAGACCATTCGGGAAATCCCGGGTATTTACCAGATGTACCAAAACAAACTCAAGCCGCTGTACCGGAACCTGAAATGGAAGGTTTCTACCTTCTTTTCTTCCGCTTTTTGCTTCAAATGCGCGGATGCTTTTTTTACAGATGCCCAATTGGTGCTGGCATTGGCCGGCTAATCAGAAAATCGAATCAATATGAACACAATAGACGCTGCCAAAGACAAACAAGTCTGGAACTCCGCCAAGGTGATCAACACATATGCTTCGGTGGAAAACCTTCAAAAACCCGAGCAGACCATCCTGGACCTGCTACGCGACCGTCTGCCGCATGCACGCATGCTTGATCTCGGTATTGGCGGCGGGCGCACCACGGTGCATTTCGAGCCACTGGTGTACGAATACCTCGGTTCCGACTATGCCGAAAATATGGTGGACGCCTGCATCAAGCGTTTCCCGAATGTCGGTGCGCGTACGCGTTTTGAGGTTATTGACGCCACGAACATGGCCGGTGTGCCGAACGGCTACTATGATCTGATTTGGTTTAGTTTCAACAGTATAGACTGCGTTGCGCCCGAAGATCGCGACAAGGTGTTTCAGGAAGCGTTGCGCGTGGGCAAGCCCGGTGGGCATTTCGTTTTTTCCAGCCACAACCTACGCTACCTCCAAACTATGTATCGGCTCAAGTGGTACAAGCGGGTCAATGAACTGTTGTACCAGTTTTACCGCACGGCCATGCTGCTGTACTACAACGGTTTGCCTGGCAAATATGATCAAGCGGATTATGCCGTGATCCGAAACGGAATTGAGCATTTTTCGCTCAATATCTATTATGCCAAGCCGGAACAACAGGTCCGGCATTTGGAGAAAATGGGATTCCGCAGCATCCGCGCATTTTCTTACAAAACCGGGTTGGAAATCCCGCTTACCCAGTTGCATCTGGTGACCGGGGATGCGTGGATACACTATATGTGAAATATAGGCATAAGTGTTGCGAGGCAGTTTTTTTAATCGGAAGTATATGACAATCTAAATTTGAAAAAGTATGGCAATCAATTGCGTCATTACCTATGGAATGCCGGGGGAGGACTTTTGGGATCAATTCGCCACGCTTTGGCGAAACAGCGCGGATCGCTCACCTTTCAAGTCACCCCATATCCTGCGCTATTTTGCCGATCAGGTACAAAATCATCTTGTTGTTTTTCAGTTTTTTAAGGACAACGACCTGTTTGGTGTCATTTTGCTGAAAGAAAACAAGGGGACTTACACATTTCTTAGCGACCTGAAAACCGATGTGAATTTTTTCGTGCTGGACCGGCGCTGTACGCCGGAGGACGAACGCCAGTTCTTTGAGTATTTTCTACAAACCACCAAGCGCGAAAAATGGTCGCTGACGCTCAATAACCAGCCCTCATGGGCTGGTTATATGCCTGCTTTGGAGGCTGCCGGCCAGGCAAGCGGTTTGTTTTGGCTCAATTTTGCGTACTCCGTGTGCCCGGTAATCGAGGCTGAAAGTCCGGAGGCGCTTTTTGAGCGTGTGCGAAACACCAATAAGTTCCGCTACTACGCCAACCGTCTTACAAAATGCCGGACACTGTTTTTGAAGTATTTCGGGACGATACAGACCTGGAGCAATGGGTGCAGGCATATTGCAACGCGCACATCTGGCGCTGGGCCGATACGCCTACTCCTTCGAGTTTCCGGGATTCCGAACGTCAGGAATTTTTTCTCGGCTGCCTGCGTGCCTGGAATCAGGACGGGGTATTGGTGCGCTTCTCTATCAAAAATGCCACGGGCAGAATCGGTCTTGTAGTCGGTTTGCTGGAGGAAAATTCTCTGGTGTTTCACGCCACCACCTTCGATCCGGAGTATAGCAAGTACAGCCCGGGCAAGGCGCTGATTTACTACATCGCATCGTGGATGATGGAACAGAAAATGCGTATCCTCGATTTCGGCGACGGCAACGAAGCGTACAAATACGAAGTAGCCGATCAGGAGCGCGTCCTCAACCGTATATTTGTATGCGGGAAAACGCAATTCAATTTTATCGCCAGAACCAAATTGATCCAGTTTGTAAAAGAGCACCCGAATATGTACAACTGGTACCAAAATGAACTGAAACCATGGACTGCGAAGGCCAAAGCAATGTTAAACTAACCAACCAGAAACCCGCTCACCAGAAACCCGCTCCAACCAGAAACCTTCCAACCGATTAATTATGCAAAAACTGCGACTCGCTATCCTGCAAAATGAAGTCCCCGACGACCACCTGCTCTGGGAGCACGCTTGCGCCGAACGCGCCGACCTTCTGGAGTGGGAAGTGGTGGACATCACCCGCGCCGACTGGCTCCAGCGTATGCGTGCCGGCAACTTCGACGCTATGCTGGCCACGCCGCCGGGCTGGAGCACCCCGTTCCGAATTCAGTTTGACGAGCGCATTACCACCCTGCACACAGTACTCGGCATCCCGATTTACCCTTCCTTCGAGGAAATTCAGGTGTACGAAAACAAAAAATACTTAGCCTACTGGTTGGAGGCCAACAGCATCCCGCACCCGAAAACCGAGACGCTGTACTACGCAGACGAGGCGCTGGCATTTGTGGAAAAATCACCCCTGCCCCTCGTGGGCAAAACCAGTATCGGCGGCGGCGGCAGCGGGGTCACCATCCTGAAAACCCGGGAAGCCGCTGTGGAGTACGTCAAAAACACCTTCTCCGGCAAAGGCACCTCACTGGATGTAGGCCCCAAATGGCGCAAAAAAGGCTTCATCAAACGCGTATTTCAGAAACTGCTCCACCCCGCGGAATTCCGTTTGAAACTCCAGCAGTACAAATTCCAGCGCTCCGAGGTGCAGAAGGATTATGTCATCCTGCAGGAGTTTATCCCCCACGATTTCGAGTGGCGGGTGGTGCGCATCGGCGAGTCGTTTTTTGCCCACAAAAAACTCGTGAAAGGCGACAAAGCCAGCGGCAGCCTGCTCAAAGGCTACGAAAATCCGCCGTTTGAACTCCTTGATTTTGTAGAAGAAATCACCGACCGCCGTGGCTTCCTGTCCCAGGCAGTGGACCTGTTTGAAGGGCCGGGCGGCCAATACTTAGTGAACGAAATGCAGTGTATTTTCGGCCAGTCCGATCCCTACCAGATGCTGGTGGACGGCCGGCCCGGGCGCTACCGCCGCATCGGCGGAGCATGGGTTTTTGAGGCGGGCGACTTCAACCGCATCGAGTGTTTCGCCTTGCGGGTGGAGCACGTCATCGAAATCCTGACCGAAAAACACGCGGAAATGCACGCCTGATAATCCGGAATAAACATGTCGAGCCAGCACGCAACACTCAAAACTCAAAACCCAAAACGGAGCATCCTTTTCGTATTCAGCGGCAACTCCAAACAGTTTCCGGTATCGCCGTTTACCCAGGCACAGGCTGATTCGCTCCGCGCCCGCGGCATGGAGGTGGACTATTTCCCGATACAGGGAAAGGGCATGAAAAACTACCTGAAAAACATCGTGCCTTTGCGTGATCACCTGAAAATCAGGCACTACGACCTCATCCATGCGCACTACTCGCTGTGCGGCTGGGTGGCGGTATTGGCGGCGCTCGGGCGCGTACCTGTGGTGGTGTCGCTCATGGGCGACGACGCGCAGGGCACCTTCACCGGCAAAGGCCGGATCGAGTGGAAAAGCCGGGTTCCAATCCTGATGACCCGGTTGTTGCAGCCGTTTGTGCGGGCGGTTATTTCCAAAGCCCCTGATCTGGCGAAGGTCGTTTGGCGGAAAAATATCTCGCACGTTATCCCCAACGGCGTTCGGCTCGACCAGTTCCAACTCGTGCCCGGCGGTTGCCGCGAAGCGTTGGGTCTGGAAGCCGACAAAAAATATGTGCTTCCTCTCGGCAACCCGACAGATTCCAATAAAAATATAACCCTCGTGCGGGATGCGGTACGGTTGTTGGATAGCCCGGATGTGGTATTGCTCAACCCGTATCCCGTGACCCACGACAAGGTGGTACAATACCTCAACTCCGTGGATGTGCTTGCGCTTTGTTCGTTCGGAGAAGGCTCGCCGAACGTGGTGAAAGAAGCCATGACCTGCAACTGCCCCGTAGTCGTTACCCCCGCCGGCGATGCCGCCTGGGTGGTAGGCGATACGCCGGGCTGCCAGGTTGCGACCTACGAGCCGGCGGATTTTGCGGAAAAACTGCGCCTGGCGTTGCATTTTTCCGGCCGTACCCGGGGCCGCGAACGGATTGTAGAACTGGGGCTGGACTCGGAGGCGGTGGCGGCGCGGATAGAGGGGGTGTATCGAAAGGTTTGAGGGTTTGAAGGTTTCTGGTTGGAGGGTTGGAAGGTTTCTGGGTTTCTGGTTGCAGGGTTTCTGGTCCCAACAAGAAACCCTCCAACCAGAAACCCTCCAACCCTCCAACCAGAAACCCTCCAACCAGAAACCTTCCAACCCTCCAACCAGAAACCTTCAAACCTAATTGACTTAATCGAATCAATCTAAAATCTAATGTGCGGAATATCCGGCATAATCCATCTTCACGGCCGGCAGGTGCCGGAGCAGTCGCTCAAAACCATGATGCGGGCCATGAAACACCGTGGCCCCAACGACGACGGCCTGTTCTCCGAGGGCGGGGTGGGGCTGGGCTTCGTGCGCCTGAGTATCCTCGACCTGAGCGCCGCCGGCCACCAGCCCATGTTCTCGACCGATGAGCGCTATGTGCTCATTTTCAACGGCGAAGTGTACAACTACCTCGAACTGCGGGCGGAACTGATCGGAAAGGGCCACCATTTCCGATCCGGCTCCGACACCGAAGTGGTGCTGGCCGCCTGGCAGGAATGGGGCGAAGCCATGCTGCACCGGTTCAACGGGATGTGGGCGCTTGTCATTTACGACCGCCAGGATAAAAAGGTGTTCGCAGCCCGCGACCGCTTCGGCGTGAAACCGTTTTTTTATGCAATAGACGGCGAACGCATCCTTTTCGGCTCCGATATCCGCTCCATCACTGCCGTTTTGGGCCGCAAACCGACGCCCGATCAGGAAACGCTATTCAACTTCCTCGCCTTCAACCGTACCGATCAAAACGACGGCACGTTTTTGCAGGAAGTCAAAAAACTCGATCACGGACACTGTTTTCACCTCAACCTCGCACCCGGCGCTCCGGCTGCCGAAAAAACCTTCCGCCCCCGCAAGTGGTACGACATCCGCAAGGAGATCAAAGAACCATTCAAAAACCCGGAGGAGTACCGCGAAATGTTTGCCTCCGCCGTCGGCTTGCGCCTGCGCAGCGATGTGCCGGTGGGCGTGTGCCTCAGCGGCGGACTCGACTCGTCGAGCATCGTGTCGGTACTGTTGCAGGATTTTCAAAAAAAGGATTTGAGCACCTTTTCCGCGGTTTACGGCAGCGGCCAGAACGGCGATGAGTCGTCGTTCATTGACCTGTACAAAGGCTCGGTTCAAAATATGTATTACACCCGGCCCGATGAAAACAGCCTGTTGGCCGACCTCGACGACCTCGCGCTGGCGCAGTACGAACCCGTGCCCAGCAGCTCCACCTACGCGCAGTACCGCGTCATGAAACTCGCCGCCGAGCACGTCGTGGTTACCCTCGACGGGCAGGGCGCCGACGAGGCACTCGCGGGCTACCACTATTTCTTCGGGTTTCATTTCAAAAACCTGCTGCGACAAGGCAAACTCGGAGCATTGGCATCCGAAATGACCCATTACTACGGCAAACACCGCTCGCTGTACGGCATCAAAAGTCTCGTGTTTTTCCTGCTGCCGGCGTTTTTGCGCACGCAGGTACGGGTTATGGAAAAGGGCTACCTCGACCCCGATTTTTTTCAGGCAAACGCCCACCGCAGCAATGTCATCACCGAGGATTTGTACGGCTCCCGGTCGCTGCAAGAGGCGCTGATCAACCATTTCGAGTTCAAACTGGAGCACCTGCTGAAATGGGAAGACCGCAACTCCATGTGGTTTTCGCTCGAAGCCCGTGTGCCGTTTCTGGACTACCGCCTCGTGGAGCGCACGCTCAGCCTGCCCGACGACATGATCATTCGAAAAGGCATGACCAAAAACATCCTCCGGGAGGCCATGAAAGGTACCCTGCCCGAGGCTATCCGGATGCGGCGCGACAAGGTAGGTTTTGAAACCCCCGAAGCCGAATGGTTCCGCAAACCGGTTTTCCAGAAATACATCACCGACCTGATTCACAGCGAGCCGTTCATCAGCCGCGGGATCATGGACATCAAAAAAGTACACGGCATTTACCAAAAACACCTCGCTCGCGAGGGCAACTACTCCCGGGAAATCTGGAAATGGATTCACCTCGACAAATGGTACAACCAATTTATTGACGGAAAATGAGCCTGCGAAACACCGTATTCAAACTCTTGCGCTACTCCGGACTGCCTTGGCTGATCCGGGAAACGCTGCAACGCCGCCGGGTGACGATCGCGATGTTTCACGACATCGCGCCCGACCATGCCGAGCAGGTGTTTGGGTATTTGGCCAAAACGTACCACGTCATTTCCTTGGACGACTACCGCGCTGCCCGCCGGGCCGGCGACGCCTCCCGGCTGCCCGACAAGGCGCTCATTATCACCCTCGACGACGGGCACATCCGCAACCACACGCTGCTGCCTGTTTTGGAAAAACTAAACCTGCCCGTCACGATTTTCCTGTGCGCCGGCATCGTGGACACCAACCGCCACTACTGGTTCAAATACAAACACCCCGAAATAGATACCCAGGCGCTGAAACTCGTGCCAAACGAGGAGCGGCTGGAAAAACTCGCCCGCGTCGGTTTTCAGCCGGAACGGGAATTTGATACCCCGCTGGCTCTGACCAAAACACAGATTCGGGAAATGGAAAGTCGCGTCAATTTTCAGAGCCACACGGTATTTCATCCCTGCCTGCCCACCTGCACGGACGCCGAGGCGCGAACGGAAATTTTCGACTCCAAAAAAATCCTCGAACAAAACTTCAGCCTGCAAATCAACGCTCTGGCGTACCCCAACGGCGACTACTCTGACCGCGACATTGACCTGATCAAACAAGCCGGATACGACTGCGCCATTGCGGTGGATTTCGGCTACAACACCCTGAAAACCGACCCCTACCGCCTCAAACGCCTCAGCGTGGACGACACCGACAACGTGGATACCGTGTGTGTAAAAGTCAGTGGCTTGTGGACGCTGCTGATGTGGCTGGCGGGAAAACGGCGGTTGAAACCCCCCACCCCCAGCCCCTCCCCCGGGGGCGAGGGGTGGGGGTGACACGTTCAGCCAACCTTCCAACCAGCAATCTTCCAACCTTTTCCAACCAGAAACCTTCCAACCAGTAACCTTCAAAATCATGCAAGTAACCATACACACTACTTTTCCCAAATCGAACAAAACGGCCTTCTCGCACCGCTCGACCACTTTGTGGACGCCAACCCGAACGCCAACTATTTCCAGAGTGGCGAATTTTTCCGCTTCATCGAGACCGTTGGCGGGTACAAGCCATTTCTTGTTGTGGCCACAAATGATAGCGGTGGCATCATCGGGTCGCTCATGGGCGTCGTGCAGTCGGATGGCGGCGGACTAAAATCGTGGTTTTCCCGGCGCATGATCGTGTGGGCCGGGCCGCTTGTTTCTACAGAAACTTCGGTGGATCAGAGCGATGTGGCAAGAAAGTTGCTCCGTGCATTGAAGCGGCACGCGCAAGGCAAGGCGATTTTCATCGAGTTTCGCAATTTCTTCGACTGCTCCCCTCTCCACAGTGATTTCGAGGCCTGCGGGTTCCGCTTCCGCCCCCACTTGAATTATTTGGTCAAGACAGACACCGAGGCTGAGGCCAAGGCCCGCTTGAGCAGCAACCGCCGCCGGCAAATCAAAACCAGCCTCGCTGCCGGCGCTACCGTCGGCGAAGCCGAATCGGAAGCTGATGTGCTGGGTTTGTACGGTATTTTGGAAACGCTGTACCGTGAGAAAGTGAAAAAGCCGCTGCCCGGCCCCGACCTGTTTGTGAACATGTGGAAATCGCCGGCAGCCAAGGTGTTTGTGGTGAAATACGAGGGTAAGGTGGTAGGCGGCAGTATCGGGCCGACCTACAAAGACAAGGTGCTGTACCAGTGGTATGTGTGCGGCGAAAACGGAGTTGTCACCGGGGTACACCCCAGCGTGCTGGCTTCGTGGGCGCCCATCGAATACGGCGTAAAACACGGGTTCGATCACTTCGACTTTATGGGCGCCGGACGCCCCGAGGAAGACTACGGGGTTCGGGAGTTCAAGGCCCGTTTTGGCGGCGAGGAGGTGTGCTACGGGCGCTACGAAATGGTGCTCAACCGGCCCCTGTACCGGGTTGGAAAATTAGGACTGGAAGTTTATAAGAAAATCAAGTGAGGCAGCCAAGGGAGTTTCCCCGCCGCGCTTGGTGTTTTCACCAAGCGCTAACGAGTGCGATTACCGAGTGCGATTGCGCTTGGTGAAAACACCAAGCGCGGCGCAATTCATTTTTTGACAGGATAAAAAGGATTTACAGGATTTTCGGCGACGGAGTCGCCTCATTTATCCTGTAAATCTTGTAAATCCTGTCTGAAAAAAATCAATTCCCGTCAAAGCCATGCTTTTGAGACAGCCTCTGATTACCAGTAGCGTGAATCTACTCATCGTTCATCACTCATCGTTCATCACTCTACCAATGCGCGTAATCTTCGACATCGGGCATCCCGCCCACGTACATTTATTCAAACACCTGGCCCGTTTGCTGATGAAAAACGGCGACGAAGTGCTGTTCACCGCCCGCGACAAGGAGTTTGAAATTGACCTGCTGAAAGCAGAGGGCTTTCCGTACGTCAACTTCGGCAAACACTACCGCAGCCTGCCCGGCAAACTCTGGGGACTGGTTCGGTTCGATGTGCAGATGTTTCTCACGGGGTTGAAGTTCAAACCCGACCTGTTTGTGAGCCACGGCACGCCGTACGCCGCGCACGCCGCGTTTTTGCTCGGCGCTAAAAACCTCGCCATTGAGGACACCGGCAACCTGGAGCAGGTCATCCTGTATCGGCCGTTCACCGACGCCATCCTCACGCCGGCCGTTTTGCCCAAAGACCTCGGCCCCAAACAAATACGCTACAACAGTTACCACGAAATAGCCTACTTGCATCCCGATTTTTTCACACCGGATCCGTCCATCCGCTCCTGGCTGGGCGTACGCGAAGACGAGGAATACGCCATCATCCGCTTTATTTCCTGGAATGCTACGCACGACGTGGGGCACAAAGGCATGTCGGCCGACGACAAGGTGCAGCTCGTGAAAAAACTCTCGGAACGCATGCGGGTGTTCATCACCTCCGAGCGGGGGGTATCCGACGAACTCAAGCCATTTTGCCTGAGCATGCCGCCCGACAAGTTTCACCATGTACTGAACTATGCTTCCATCGTGGTTAGCGAAGGCACAACCACGGGCGTGGAAGCCGGTATTTTGGGTACGCCCTGCGTGTACATCAGCACCTTCGTGGACCCGAATTGTCAGGAAATGGAGCAATTTGGACTGGTGTTCAACACGTCCGAATCCGGCAAGGTGTTTGCCATGGTGGATCAGGTGCTGGCTGAAAAACGCGAAGTATACCGGGAGCGCAGCAAGGCGTTTCTGGCTACCAAGGAAAACGCCACGCAGTACTACTACGATTTCATCGTGGACCGGTACAAAAAAAACGGCAAAACACGCCCAACCCTCCAACCCAAAACCCTCCAACCAGAAACCCTCCAACCTTAAAAGGCATGGCAGTCAACTTACTAATTACAGGCGGAGCCGGCTTCATCGGCTCCAATTTAGTGGAGAAATTTCTCCGCGACGACCGCATCGCGCTCGTGCGCGTCGTGGACGACCTTTCCAACGGGTACTTCGAAAATATCGAGGAGTTCCTTCCGAACCCGAAATTCGAGTTTGTCAAAGGCGATATCTGCGACTACGGGGTGTGCACCAGCGTCATGCGCGGCATACACAAAGTGACGCATCAGGCGGCCCTCGGATCGGTGCCGCGCTCCATCGAAAATCCCATGCGCACCAACGAGGTGAATGTGGGCGGTACCGTCAATATCCTGCATGCGGCCAAGGAGGCCGGTGTGGACCGGGTGGTGCTGGCCTTTTCGTCCAGCACCTACGGCGACAGTGCCGAGTTGCCCAAAGTGGAGGAGCGGATCGGCCGCCCGTTGTCGCCCTACGCCGTGAGCAAGTACGCAGCGGAGTTGTACGCCGAAGTGTTTGCCAAAACCTACGGCTTGCCTTTTGTTGGCTTGCGGTATTTCAATATTTTCGGGCCGCGGCAAAACGCCGACAATCCCTACGCCGCCGTGATTCCGATTTTTTGCAAGGCATTTATCGAGGAATCGCCGTTTAAAATATACGGCGACGGCAAGACGAGCCGCGATTTCACTTATGTGGAAAACGCGCTGCACGCCAACGATCTGGCGTTGTTTACCGAAAACAAAGCAGCGCTGAACCAGGTGTACAACGTGGCCTGCGGCGAGCAAGTGGACCTGAACGAAATGGTGGAAATGCTGCGCCAGATCACCGGCAAAAACATCCGGCCCGAGTACGGCCCCGAACGCGCCGGCGACGTGAAACACTCCAAAGCCGATATTTCCAAAATACAGCGGCACCTGGGCTACAGCCCGCAGGTGCGGATGCTGGAGGGTTTGAAACGGGTGTATCAATATAACCTGGAAAAATACACGGCTAAAAATTATGCGTGACTTTACCCTTACCGCTTATCGCAGCCTGCTCGATGCCTTCAAAGAGGCGGGCTACCGATTTCAGACATTCACGGAGTACCTGAATACTCCGTTGGACAAGGTGATTCTGCTGCGCCACGATGTGGACGACCGGAAGCTGCACAGTCTGGAGTTTGCCCGCATTCAGCACGAAAAAGGCATCGTGGGCAGCTACTATTTCCGCATGGTACCGGAGAGCTACGACGAGGGCGTCATCCGGGCTATTTACGACATGGGCCACGAGGTAGGGTACCATTACGAGGATATGGATTTTGCCAAGGGCGACCCGCACAAAGCGATCAAACTCTTTGAGCAGCATTTAGCCAAATTGCGCCGGGTGGTGCCGGTGACCACGATTTGTATGCACGGCAGCCCGCGCTCGCCGTACGATAACAAGGATGTGTGGAAACACTACCAGTACCGGGACTATGACCTCATCGGCGAGCCGTATTTTGACCTTGATTACCGCCGGGTGTTTTATATGACGGACACGGGCAGGCGCTGGAACGGTAGTTCGGTGAGCGTGCGGGATAAAGTAGAGGATCACTTCGGACTGGTTTTTCGCACGACATTCGATATTGTTGCGGCCATCCGGGAGGGCCGTTTCCCGCAGCGGGCCATGCTCAACTTTCACCCGCAGCGCTGGACGGACGATCCGACGCTCTGGCTCACCGACAAGTACCAGCAGCAAGCCAAGAACATGGTGAAGTACTGGTTGATCAAAATGCGCAAGGCCTCTGCGGCAGGTTGAATTCAATTTATAGCACGCCCGACAAATACCCGCATTGGGGTATTGTTCTATTTAAATGCAGATTTGGCCGCGTGGAAATACAGGGTTGGCATTGTTTTGGCGGCTTTGGGAGTCGAACGAAACGAATTCTGCCGCGCCTCTTGTGGCCGGCCGAATGTGCGATTGATTTATTTTTCAAAACAATTCTAACGCCTATACGATAACTTGACATTTCAACCGGCGACCACGCCAGACACATCTGACCCGCGCATACCGGCGCGTACTGCATCTCCTCCCCCCTTTCATAATCGGCAGTACACATCTCGGCCCGGCGTCGCTGCGGGATAAATCCACTGTTCACGCCTTTTTTAATCCGGGTATACACCTCGCTCCCGAGTGTGTATGCGTGATTTCCGTTGTCGGGCATGATGCCTCGGGCAAGCGGTAGTCTTTTACAAACGATTGAATTCAGCGTAAAAAATATCCTTTTTTAATCCCTTCTCCCCCCGTTTTCGCCCGGAAGACTCCGGGATCGCTAATCCACCCCCCTTCACATTCGTGCTTTTCTTCGAAACAACTTGCATCACCAAAAATAGCAAGACAGATGGCCATTGTAATTGACCAAGTAAAAAGTATTGATTCGCTTTTCCTGAGCCGGCTGGGCAAAAAGTTGCCCGCTGAAGTCCTAGGATTTCTCGAACAAAACATCGCGCCGGACCTGCTGGAAGAAGCGGTGCTCCTTGACACGGTGTTTTCCCTCAACTCCAGTATCGTTGGAGGCGAACAGGTTGGGTTTGTTGCCAATACCCAGCGGCTGAACGACATCCGCTACATCAACCAGTTTCTCGAATCGGTGAACCAACACCTCTCGGATGGTGGTTGCTTTGTCGGTTGTGTGGAAATTTCCCAACGGCGAAAAGAACGCCTCCTTGGGAAATACCCCAAGCCGTTGAGCCAGGCGATATACACGTTCGACTACATGATCAACCGGGTTTGGCCCAAACTGCCCTACCTGCGCCGCAGTTATTTTGCCCTCACCAAGGGGCGCGGCCGGGTCATTTCGGAGATGGAAACGTATGGCCGTTTGTACTCTTGTGGATTTAGATTGCTCAATTCCTTTGAATTTGATGGTAAGCTGTACTTTGCGGCCGAAAAAGTCGGAAAGCCGGATTTTAACCAGGAAGCCACTTATGGGCCGTTCATCAAATTGCGGCGCGTAGGTAAAAACGGAAAAATCGTCAAAGTGTACAAAATGCGCACGATGTCGCCCTATTCCGAGTATGTGCAAGAGTTTATTTATGAGCGGAATGGAGCGGGCGGTATCGGTACCGGGTCCAAGTTTAACAACGACCCGCGCATCACAACGGTGGGGCGGTTTATGCGAAAATACTGGATTGACGAGCTCCCGATGCTGTACAACCTGGTTCGGGGAGACATGAAACTTTTCGGTGTTCGACCAATCAGCAAACACTACTTCAGCCTTTACCCGGCAGATTTTCAGGAATACCGGAAAAATTTCAAACCTGGATTAGTACCGCCGGTGTATGTCGAAATCCCAAAATCGCTGGAAGATACCGTTGCAATCGAACGCCGCTACCTGCAAGCCTACGAACGCCAACCACTTCTGACAGACATCCGGTACTTTGCCAAAGCGATGTACAACATATTTATCAAACGCGTGCGCAGCTGCTGAAAAACATATTTGATTTTTTATACTTGTAAAACCCGCTTACCTTTAGCCTTTAATCTTGTTGTTTTTAATCTTTAATCCGGATTAGACATCTGATCTAATCATCTTTTGGGAATCTTCATGAAAAGCGAACACTCATGGTTAATTTTTTACTCTCTCAGAGTCAGCAAGCAATTGCAACAACTGACGCACCTGCTGTCCCCCGAAAATCTCCAGGCATAGTCCCCAACCACAGTCGGTTCGGATGCTACGAAGAGTTTTTGCAAGCCTACCTGCGCCAGGGATACCAATTTTGTTTCTTCGAGGAACTTCAGGAACCAAAAAAGCAAATAGCCCTGCGCCACGACATTGACTTCGACACCAACTTTGCCCTGAAATCGGCCATCATCGAAAGTCAACTGGGCATCAAAGCAACTTACTTTTTCCTGTTGCGCTCCAGCCTGTACAATATCTTTTCCCCACAGGATTACGAAAATGTCCAACTGATCCGGGAAATGGGGCACGCCATCAGTATTCACTTCGACCCATCCATTTACGAGGATTTTCACAAGGGTTTGCAGCAGGAGGTGGCGCTTTTCCGGGATATGTTCAAAGCCGAGGTCAGTATCATCAGTCTGCACCGCCCGGACCCGTTTTTCCAGGAATACGACGCCCCCATCTACGGCATTGAGCATACCTACCAGTCCAAGTATTTCCGCGATATCAAGTACGTTTCCGATTCTACCGGCGTATGGCGTTTCGGGCACCCGTTTGACACGCCGGAGTTTGCGCAGCAAAAATCCATGCACTTGCTCATTCACCCTATCTGGTGGATGCTCGACGGCAGCACCAATCTGGAAAAACTAAGGGTGTACTACGACCTTCGGGTGGACGCGCTCAAAGCAGATTTTTCCCACAACTGCATCCCTTTCCGCAAGTTAAATGGCCATATTTGATAAGATCGCGGTGTTCGGCTGCAAAGCCACCACCCTGTTCTTGCTGGACAATCTGAATATCGCGTATCCGGTTCGCTACCTCGTGACCATCGCTCCCGATGCCGGGAACAAGCACGACGTGGCGGACTATCTTGATCTGAAAGCCGAGGCCGAGGCCCGCGGTATCGAAGTGTATCAAGCCAGGTACTATTCCCTCAAACACGCGGAAGATATCGCCCACATCAACAGCCTGAACCTCGACATTGCTTTTGTCATGGGCTGGCAGCGGCTTATCCCCGCGGAGGTGCTGTCAGGTCTCAAAATCGGCGCCTTCGGGATGCACGGCAGCGCTGCCAACCTGCCCCTCGGCCGCGGGCGCTCGCCCATGAACTGGTCCATCATCGAAGGCCGGCAGGCGTTTTATACCAACCTCTTCCTCTATGATCCCGGAGTGGACTCCGGCGACGTGGTGGACACCTTCAAGTTCCAGATCACCCCGCAGGACACGGCCGAAACCATGCACTTCAAAAATACCCTGGCCATGAAGTTCTTGATCGAGCGCAACATCGAGGGGCTTGTGCGCAACGATTTCAAACGCACCAAACAGGACGATACCATCACCCCCACCTACTATCCCAAACGCACGCCACAAGACGGCCTTCTGGACTGGGAGCAGGACGTGGCTGCGCTGGAGCGCTTCATCCGCGCCGTCACCCGCCCGTTCAGCGGGGCATTTACATACATCGGCGACCGGCAAGTACGCATTTGGGCCGCGCAAGTGTTCGATGTGCACGATTTCGGCTATGAGCAATGGCCCGCAGGTACGATCGTGGCCGTATTCGAGAGCGGCAAGTTTTTGGTGAAATGTTTTGGCGGCCTGCTCCTGGTGACTGCCCACGAGGCGGGTTTTTCCGCGAAAAAAGGTATGCGCTTTGGAAACAACAGTGAGGAGATCAAACGTTTTGAGCGCAATCGGCTGGGCTTTTTCGATCTCGAAGAATGAGGCTTTTTGCCGAGTTTTTTCACCGCAGAGACACGGAGAGTATTTTTTTACCGCAGAGGCGCAGAGACGCAGAGGCGTAGAGTAGTTTTTTTACCGCAGAGGCGCCGTGGAGTAGTTTTTTAAAGTTTGCATCTCCGCCATAAAATTACTCTACGCCTCCGCGCCTCTGCGCCTCTGCGGTAAAAAAACTACTCTACGCCTCTGCGGTAAAAAAATACTCTCCGTGTCTCTGCGGTGAAAAAACCAAACCTACACCCGTTTTCGCATGAGCCAGTCCGGCTGTGGGTCGTTGCCCACCCAAAAAGTCTCCAGGCCAAAAATTTCAAAACCGTTTTTTTGATAAAACCGGACCGTTCGCGGGGCTTTTTGCCACACGCTCAGCCATACCCAGAACGCTCCCGTTGCGCGGGCACGCGCTTCGCTGAAACCCATTAGCCGCTCCCCGATACGCCGGCCCTGCACGTTTTGCAGCACATAAATGCGCTCGATTTGAAGGGCGTTTTCGAGCCAAAGGTCGGCGGTTTGCACCTCGGCAGCGGGGCCTGGGCGGCAATTCAGATTTAATTTCAGGTACGCCACCGGCTGTTCTTCCAGGAGCGCGAAATAGAACTCCGCCCCCGGCACGGCATTTTCGGCAGCAAGTTGCTCCACCGAAAAATGCTCCCTGCAGTACACCTCGAACTGCTCCGGCTCATTCAGATGCTGCCAGGCATCGCGGAAAGTACGCTCGGCGAGTTCGCGCAGCGCCGGCAAATCGTCGGGAAGGATGCGGCGGATGGTCATTGCTTTGCGGATTTTTTTACACCTGCATCACGCCTACATTAAATTTCTCCACCGGCGCATTGTTCGCGGCTTCGATGCCCATACTGATCCAGAGCCGGGTGTCGCGCGGGTCAATAATGGCGTCCACCCAAAGGCGGGCGGCGGCGTAGTAGGGCGTGGTTTGGGCCTCGTAGCGGGCTTTTATCTTTTCAAAAAGTTCCTTTTCGGCGACCGGGTCGGGTGCGTGCTCCTTGTCTTTGAGCGATTGTACCTGAATTTGCGTCAGCACTTTGGCTGCCTGCTCGCCGCCCATGACGGCGATTTTGGCCGTAGGCCAGGCGGCGATGAGGCGCGGGTCGTAGGCCTTGCCGCACATGGCGTAGTTGCCCGCCCCGTACGAGTTGCCGATGACGATGCTGAACTTGGGCACCGTGGAGTTGGACACGGCGTTCACCATTTTCGCACCGTCCTTGATGATGCCGCCATGCTCGGAGCGGGTGCCGACCATGAATCCCGTCACGTCGTGCAGGAACACGAGCGGGATTTTTTTCTGGTTGCAGTTCAGGATGAAACGTGTGGCTTTGTCTGCGGAGTCGGAGTAGATAACCCCGCCGAACTGGATTTCGCCCTTGGCATTTTTCACCACCTGCCGGTTGTTGACCACAATGCCCACCGCCCAGCCGTCTATACGAGCATACGCGGTGATGATGGTTTTGCCGTAATGTTCCTTGTATTGCGTGAGTTTGCCCTCGTCCACGATCCGGCGCAGGAGTTCGAGCGTGTCGTAGGGTTTGGCGCCGTTTGCCGGGAAAATTTCAAAAACATCCTCCGGTTTGCCGGCGGGCGGCTGGGGTTTCACGCGGTCAAAACCGGCGGTATCGAACCGGCCAAACTTGTCCACGAGGTCTTTGATGGTGTTGAGACAGGTTTTGTCGTCGGGCATTTTATAGTCGGTCACGCCGGAAATTTCGGAGTGCGTAGCCGCCCCGCCGAGGGTTTCCTTGTCGGCATTTTCGCCGATAGCGGCTTTCACGAGGTACGGCCCGGCGAGGAATACGGAGCCGGTGCCTTCCACGATGAGCGCCTCGTCGGACATGATGGGCAGGTAAGCGCCGCCCGCTACACACGAACCCATGATGGCGGCGATTTGCGGGATGCCCGCCGAGGAGAGTTTGGCGTTGTTGCGAAAAATGCGCCCGAAGTGTTCCTTGTCGGGGAAAATTTCGTCCTGCATGGGCAAATAGACCCCGGCGCTGTCCACCAGATAAATGATCGGCAAGCGGTTTTCCATGGCGATTTCCTGCGCGCGCAGGTTCTTTTTGCCGGTGATGGGAAACCATGCGCCGGCTTTCACCGTAGCATCGTTGGCGACCACAATGACCTGGCGCCCGCGCACATACCCGATGACCACCACCACGCCGCCGGCCGGGCAGCCGCCGTGCTCCTGATACATGTCGTAGCCGGCAAATGCGCCCACTTCAATGCGCGCCGCACCCTCGTCCAGCAGGAAATCAATGCGCTCGCGAGCGGTCATCTTGCCTTCCTTGTGCAGTTTTTCGATACGTTTTTTGCCGCCGCCCTCCTCGATATGGTCCAGCAGACGGTTCATTTTTCCGACAGCCAGCAGCATGGCGTCGTTGTTTTTTTCTATTTCGAGGTTGATGGTGCTGTTGGACATCGCTGTTGTCAGGTGTTTAGGTTTTTGGGGGTTTGGGTGTTTTCGTGTTTGGAACCTGGACTAAAATCAAAAACACTCTTGCGGAGATGCCAGTGTTTGGTCGGGTTGTCCATTTCCGTTGTTTTGCCCCGGGAAAAAACAGTCCGGAAGGTTTTGAGCAGGGAAATCGCCGGCATTGCATTTGACGGCGCAGGCTTTGCCGGTCAGCGTTTTTTCCAGTTGATTGATGTACCGAACGGTAACGGAATAGTTGAAAGGCCCATAGTAAAACGAACCATCAGCCAGTTCTCCGGTCCAGCCGAAGCCCGTGTCACTGGGTTGAAAGTCGTATTGAACAAACAAGGTGCTGCCGTCGGTGCCGGTACATTTGAACTCTTTAATTAGGTAAACCAGTTCGTTCCCAAAAACCATGAACAGATTATCCAGCGTGGTCGGATCGCCGGACAAAAAGATATTTGGAACATAAACCGCACCTTTTTGACCGGCATATTGCGGGGGTAAATTGTCGAGTTCCATCAAGTCGGCGGTCGGGCTTGCGCCGCAGCAGTCTTCATAAATGCTTTTTTCCTCCTTGCAATTTGTGCCCAGGAGCAGGGCTGTGCAGGCTAATGTGATGAGCAAAAAACGGGTTTTCATAAAATACAGATGTTGTTTTGAAACAGGACAGTTTGCCGCACCTTTGGCCGGACGAAGGACGCAATTTTTTCCCGATGCCTCCGAATACTGCTTTACATTTGTCCAAAATCGAACTAAACTTTCTGCTCTATGCACCGACCGATCCTGTTGATTTTCCTTTTTCTGTATTGCACCATGGCTTTCGCACAAACGTACCAGCCTGACTGGAAATCCCTTGATTCCCGCCCTACGCCCGATTGGTGGCAAGATGCCAAATTCGGCATTTTTATCCACTGGGGCGTCTATTCGGTGCCGGGCTATACCGCCAAAGGCAACTACGCCGAGTGGTACCAGCATTCGCTCGAAAACAACTCCCACGACGGCAAAGTCCGCGATTTTCATCAAAAAAACTACGACAACCGCAGCTACTACGACCTCGCGGGCGACTTTCGGGCGGCGCTGTACGAACCCGACGAATGGGCCAAACTGTTTGAAAAAGCCGGCGCCAAATATGTGGTACTCACCGCCAAACACCACGACGGATTCTGCCTGTGGCCCAGCCCTCAGGCCGGTAAAACCTGGGGCTTCCCCTGGAATTCCGTCAGCACCGGTCCCCGGCGCGACCTCGTGGGCGACCTCGTGGCAGCCCTCAACAAAACCAGCGTCAAACCCGGTATCTACTACTCCCTGTACGAGTGGTACAACCCCCTCTGGAAAACAGACCGCAACCGATACGCCTTCGAACATGCGTTGCCCCAACTGCATGACCTCGTGACGCGGTACCAGCCCTGGGTGCTTTGGTCAGACGGCGACTGGGACGAAACGCCCGACACCTGGCGCTCCCCGCAGTTTCTCGCCTGGCTCTATTCCCAAAGCCCCGTGCGCGACCGCGTCGTCACCAACGACCGCTGGGGCAGCGGCACCCGCTTCCACCACGCCGGCGTTTATACCCCGGAGTACCAGCCCGATCTCGATTTTGAAGACCATGCCTGGGAAGAAAGCCGCGGCATGGGCCACTCGTACGGCTACAACCGCGCCGAGGATGCCGACGACTACAACTCCGCGCAATCCTTGGTTTTGCACCTTGTAGACAAGGTGTCGCGTGGCGGTAATTTTCTGCTCGACATCGGCCCCGACGGCTACGGAAAAATTCCGCCCATCATGCAAGAACGTTTGCTGGAAATGGGCAAATGGCTGGAAGTCAACGGAGAAGCCATTTACGGTACCCGGCGCTGGCGCATCCCCAGCCAGTGGAGCGAGGGTAATCGGGCCTACAAACACAACGCCGCGCATGGCGACCTGCTGCTGAAACAAACCGTAAACCCGGAACCGGGCTACGCGGTGAAAGAGGCATTTTACACCTACAACCCGAAAACAAATACCCTGTATGTCACCCTGCCCAAGTATCCTCCGGACAACCGTGTGACACTGCGCGGTGTGCAAATTCCAAACAACACCGAGGTGACGCTTTTGGCCACCAAACAACGCCTGCGGGCCGAAGCCATCGGGGGCAACACGGTCATCACCCTGCCGCTGTACGATCCCGCTGCCCTCAAGTCGCCGCACGCATTTTCCATCAAAATAGCCAACTACGGCGCCTTTGTCGGCCGGCCGGAAGTGAGCGTCCAGTACGACCAGCAGACGATGCGGCCCTCGGTATCCATGTCCTGCGCTACACCCGATGCGGTGCTGCGCTACACCCTCGACGGCACGTCGCCCACGGACAAATCGCAGGCCTACGCCCAGCCAATTTCTCTGAACGAGGCACGAACCGTGCGCGTCCGGGCATTCAAACCCGGCCTGCTCGCGAGCCGGGAAGACACGGCGGTTGTCAAACTGCATACCCTTATGCCCAGCCTTTCCATGTACCGGCAGCCCCAGCAGGGCCTGAATGTGGAGGTGGTGCAGACCGGCCAATACAGCGTGCAGGCGCTGCAATATGCCTCTATTTTGAAACGCGGGGTTGCCTTCAATTTCGACCTCGACCCGCTGTGCAAAGCGGAAAAATGCGGCATGATCTGGAAAGGATACCTGTTCGTACCGGAAACCCGCGGCTATCAGTTTTTCCTGGAATCCGACGACGGCAGCCAACTCGAACTTGACGGCCAGGTGGTGGTGAACAACGACGGCGACCACGGTATGGAAGAAAAAACCGGTATCGCCTACCTCCAGCAGGGCTGGCACCAGCTGCGCCTGACCTACTTCAATAGCGGCGGCGGTTCGGGCCTGAAAGTGCAATACGCCCCGATGGGCGGTACGCGCGAGCCGTTGCCCGCACAGGCACTGGGGTATTAAGGGGAAATAGTTATGTACGACATCGTTATCATTGGCGGCGGCATCGTTGGTCTCGCTACCGGCCTGCAACTTTTGCAACGCAGCCCCGGCTTGCGCCTCGCGGTGCTGGAAAAGGAAGATCGTGTGGCTGCCCACCAGAGTAGCCACAACAGCGGCGTCATCCACAGTGGCATTTACTATCGGCCCGGAAGCCTGCGGGCAAGCAACTGCCGGCGCGGGTACGATCTGATGCTCGACTTTTGCCGTACACATGATCTCCCGTTCGATATCTGTGGGAAAATAATCGTCGCTGCCGAGGAAAGCGAGCGCGGCCAACTCGACCTGATCTTTCGGCGCGGGCTGGAGAACGGTCTCGAGGGCTTGCGTAAAATAGGGCCGGAAGCCGCCCGGGAAATTGAACCGCATGTCCGCGCTGTGGAGGCCGTTTGGGTACCGCAAGCCGGTATTGCCGACTATGGTCTCGTGGCCAGCAAGTACGCCGAACTGATCGAGGCCGCCGGCGGCACGATCATCACCGGCGTGCAGGTGGAGCGCATCGAGCCGCGTACCGACGCGGTGGTGGTGCGCGCCTCCAATTGGGAGGGCACAGCCAAAAAAGTTGTGGCTTGCGCCGGACTCTATTCCGACAAAATAGCCCGCCGCAGTGGCGAAAATCCCGGCGTGCAAATTCTGCCTTTCCGCGGCGAGTACTACGACCTGAAACCCGAACGCGAACACCTCGTGCGCAACCTCATCTATCCGGTGCCCAACCCCAACTTCCCCTTTCTGGGCGTGCATTTCACCCGGATGATCCACGGCGGTATCGAGGCAGGCCCCAATGCCGTGCTGGCGTTTCGCCGCGAAGGATACTCCCGCTGGGATGTGCACCCGCGCGAACTGGCCGAAACGCTGGCTTTCCCCGGTTTTCAGCGCCTTGCCCGCCGGTACTGGCGCGACGGGCTGGCCGAAATGCGGCGTTCGTTTTCCAAAAAACACTTCGCGCGGGCGCTTCAGCATCTGGTGCCCGACATTAGTCCCGATGATCTGACCCCCGCCCGATCCGGCGTGCGCGCCATGGCCTGCACGCCGGAAGGGCACTTGCACGATGATTTTCTGATACTCGAAAAACAGCATGTCATCCATTTGTGCAACGCCCCCAGCCCCGCCGCCACGGCTTCGCTGGCCATTGGGGAAACGGTAGCCCAAATCGTGATGGGTAGCCGGTGACACATTTTGCCAAGTATTGATCACGCATCGCAGCACATATCTTATCACGCATCGCACCACTAAAAAAATGCCTGTCTCCTGGAATGGGGTTTTCCCCGCCGTCACCACCAAGTTTACCGAATCCGGCGACCTCGACATCCCGGCATTCCTGCACAACCTCCGCGCCCAGATCGAAGCCGGCGTACACGGTATCATCATCGGCGGATCGCTGGGCGAGTCCAGCACACTGACGCACGACGAACGTATCGAACTGCTTCGGGCCGCCAAAGACCTCGCGCAGGGGCGCGTCCCCATCGTGCTCAATCTGGCCGAGAGCGCTACCCGAAACGCCGAACGTTTCGCCCGCCGCGCACAGGACAGCGGTGCCGACGGCCTCATGGTACTGCCCCCCCTGCTGTACAAACCCACCGACCGGGAAACAACGGACTATTTCCGCGCCGTCGCCCAAAGCACCGACCTGCCGATTCTGGTGTACAACAACCCGGTGGACTACAAGGTGGAGGTTACACTCGACATGTTCGAGGAACTCTTGCAGCTCGACAATATCCAGGCGGTGAAGGAAAGTACCCGCGACGTGTCCAACGTCACCCGGATATGCACCCGTTTTGGCGACCGGCTGAAAATTCTTTGCGGCGTGGACACCCTTGCGCTCGAAGAACTGCTCATGGGCGCCCACGGCTGGGTGGCCGGTCTCGTGGATGCTTTCCCGCGCGAAACGGTGGCCATCTACGAATTAGCCAAAGCCGGCCGCATCGAGGAGGCGCGGCGGATTTACCAGTGGTTTATGCCTTTGCTCGAACTCGACATCAACCCGCAACTCGTACAAAACATCAAACTCGCCGAAACCATGACCGGCTTGGGCACCGAACATGTCCGCCTGCCCCGCCGGCCGCTGCAAGGCGCCGAACGGCAGCGGGTTATCGGGATCATTCAGCAGGGGTTGGATACAAGGCCGGAGATAAAATGAAAAAATCCTTTTTCTGCATAGACGCACACACCTGTGGCAACCCGGTGCGCCTGGTTGCCGGAGGCGGTCCTTTGCTCGCAGGGACCGACATGGCCGAACGCCGCCTGCATTTTCTGCGGGAGTTCGACTGGATTCGCAAGGGGCTGATGTTTGAGCCACGCGGGCACGACATGATGTCGGGCAGCATCCTGTACCCGCCTGCCGACCCGGCCAACGACATGGGCATTTTATTCATCGAAACCAGCGGCTGCCTGCCCATGTGCGGTCATGGTACCATCGGCACGGTTACTATTGCGGTGGAGGAGGGGCTGATCATTCCGAAAATACCGGGCAAGCTGCGGCTGGAAACGCCCGCCGGGCTGGTGCAGGTAGCGTACCGGCAAGAAG
This sequence comes from Lewinellaceae bacterium, assembly GCA_016719605.1. Lineage (GTDB taxonomy): Bacteria > Bacteroidota > Bacteroidia > Chitinophagales > Saprospiraceae > M3007. The sequence goes on from JADJYW010000001.1 coordinate 515,062, forward strand.
GCGGCAAGGTGAAGTCGGTGAAACTGACCAACATTCCCTCGTTTTTGTACCTGGAAAATCTGGAAGTGGAATGTCCCGAACTCGGGCTGCTCCGCGTGGATGTGGCATATGGCGGGAATTTTTACGCGATTGTGGATCCGCAAGAACATTTCCGGGGTATTGAACACCACACGGCCGGCGACCTGATCCGCTGGAGTCCGGTTCTTCGGAACCGGCTGAACGAGCGGTACGAATTTCAGCACCCGACCGACCCGCGCATTTCCGGTCTGAGCCACTTGCTGTGGACAGGCACGCCGCTCAACCCCGAATCCACTGCGCGCAACGCTGTTTTTTACGGCGACAAGGCCATTGACCGTTCGCCCTGTGGCACGGGTACTTCGGCGCGTATGGCCCAATGGGCTGCGAAAGGCAAACTTCGGGTCGGCGATACGTTTGTGCACGAAAGTATTATCGGAAGTACGTTTGTCGGGCGCGTGGAAGCGGCCACTACCTGCGGGCCGTTCGAGGCTATTGTGCCCGGCATCGAGGGTTGGGCACGGGTCACGGGGTACAACACCATTCTGATTGACCCGGAAGATGACCCGTACGCGTACGGATTTCAGGTCATTTGATTGGCTGTTTTTACTGCGGAGGTGTTGAGTGGTATTTACCGCAGAGGCGCGGAGACGCGGAGGCGTAGAGTGGTTTTTTTATCGCAAAGAGGATTTTAGCGAGTAAACAAATAGAGCGCCCTGCTATAAATTCTACTCTACGCCTCGGCGTCTCCGCGCCTCTGCGGTAAAAATTACTCTACGTCGCTGCGTCTCTGCGGTGAAAAACTACTCGCTGCTTTTCCGCCGAAATGGCCGCAGCATCTGGCTGAAAAATCCGTGCGGATATGCGTCTACACCGTCAAAGCCGAGTTTGATGTCGCGCCCGTCGCGGGGTATCCAGGCGGTGCCGAACAGGTAATCCCATACCGAAAGGGTGATGCCGTAGTTCACGCCGGAGCTGCCTTTGGGCAGGTCTTTGGCGTGGTGCCAGATGTGCATTTGCGGATTGTTCAGGAGGTATTTCAGCGGGCCAAGCGGGATGTACAGGTTGGCGTGGTTGAGGTGTCCGATCACGATGGTGAACAGGTGTACGAGCAGGAATTCCTGGATACCAAACCCGATCATAGCTAACGGCAGGTACTCAATACTGCGATACACAATGGTTTCCATGAAGTGGTAGCGCAGGTGTGCGGCGTAGCCCATTTCTCGCACGGAGTGGTGTACCTGGTGAAATTTCCACAACCAGGGCGAGTAGTGCAGGAGTCGGTGGACGTTCCATTGCACAAAATCACGCACCACAAACAGCGTGAGCAATTGCACCCAGTGCGGCAGTTTGGCTACATTGATGGCCACGAGATTTCGGATACCGAACGTATTGGCCAGAAAATCGTTGAACGCCTGCGACACTACGTTCGAAAGCGCGGCATAACCGATCAGGCCGAACAGAAAAAAGTTGAAGAACATATAAAACGTGTCCAGCCAGAAGTCTTCCCGGATGGAGGGTTGGTTTTTGCGCCAGGGGAACAACAGTTCCAGCACATACACCGCTGCCGATATGCCGATGAGCCAGTAGAAATAGTTGCCCCAGTGTGGGTTCAGCACCTCGTGCCCCACATAGTTGGCGTAGCCGATAAAACTGCTGACGAAAGTTTGCCAGTAGGCTTCCATGTTTCTGTTTTTAGTGTACCGTTTTTTTGCCCTTGCGGCTCCAGTCGTTCATACCGCCGGGGTAGTCATAGACTTTTTTGAAACCCATTTTCACCATTTGGTTGGCTGCGCGCGGGCTGCGTCCGCCGGATGCGCAATAGACGATGACTGGTTTGGATTTGTCCAATTTGCCGATTTGTGTCTGAAAATCAGGACTGTTGTAGTTGATTTCCAGCGCGCCGGCGATCTTGCCAGTCTGCTGAATCTCGCCGGGTGTGCGGAGGTCCACTAACTGTACGGACTTGTCCGATTTAAACATGGCTTCGGTTTGGGCGGCATCCAGCACACCCTGGGAGGAGGCCGGCTGCGTGCAAGCCAGCAGGCTGAAAAAGAGGATGAACATATTTTTTTGCATAGCAGTGTTTTTTTCCGGCACAAAGGTCGGGCGGTGAAACGGTGGTGTGTCGTGACTTTGGTCACATGGGGGTTGAGAAGATTGAGGAGGCATTATTCTTTTTTCAACTGCCCCACCAGGTACTCCCCCACAATCAGGTTAGGCACCCAACACCACCAGGCGATGGCAATGTAGGCCTGCTCGAACGGCAGTCCGAAACCGGCAGTGAACAACGGCAGCCACAGGCGGAGCGTGACGGCAGCAAAGGTGAGGGCGTAGCTGCGAATCATCCACGCTTTGTGGCGCTCCACGTCCTTCCGGCGGATGCTGGTCCAGGCGCGCAGCGTAGCGGCAAACCACAAAACAGCCAGGGTGCCGAAGCCCAGCGCACTGGGGAAACCACCATTGGCAAAAAGCGCCACCACAAACCCGCCCGTAGCGCCAAATAGCAGGATGGATGCCACATAAATTTTGCCAAACAGACGGTGTAACCCGATGCGCCGCGCCCGCCACTTGGGTAAAAACTGCATCCACCCCAACAGCATCGCTACCCCGCCGCCGAGAATGTGGGCGTAAAACGCAACCAGCCACCACGTCTGGCTATTCAGCGCAGACTTGGACGACCAATACGGCAGAGCACCCGGCGCAACCAAATAGGCCGCCGGGTACAAGCCTATGGCAAGCGCAAAAAAAGCGAGGAAAAAACGGGTGACGGAAGGTGTGGTACGACCCATGCGCAAATGTTTTTCACAAAGGAAATACAAAAAGCACAAGTCCGTACCTTGGGGTTTGTTTCCACACAAATGACCATGTTCAGCCAAGACATCTCTGCAACGGCAGCCCTAATCTGCACCCGAATTGAATCGCCGCTGGGCGTCTTGCTCGCTGCTGCGGTAGATCAGGGCGTGTGTCTGCTGGAATTTGATGCCTCCGATCGGTGCGAAACGGCGTTGCACGCGCTGGCTAAACAACTGGGTACCACGATCACAGAAGGGGAACACCCGCATAACGAACAGTTGCGCCGGGAACTGGCGGCGTATTTTGCCGGCAACCGCGCGACATTCGACGTACCGCTCTTTCCGGTCGGTACGGATTTTCAGCAAGCCGTTTGGCAGGAACTACTGCGTATTCCCTACGGCGCCACGCGCTCCTACAAACAGCAGGCCGCCGCGCTCGGCAGTACCGACGCTGTGCGGGCCGTGGCCTCCGCCAACGGCCGAAACCATATCGCTATCGTGATTCCCTGTCACCGCGTCATCGGCGACAATGGCAGCCTGACCGGCTACGGCGGCGGGCTGTGGCGCAAAAAGTGGTTGTTGGAGCTGGAGCGGGATTCGGGCCTGGCGGTGCAGGAGGCCGGACAATTGCGGCTGCTCTGAACCAATCGCTTACAGAAGTGCCTTTTCCCAGCGCCACGCATCCGCCAGTGCTTCGCGCAAACTGCGTTTGGTGGCCCAGCCCAGTCGTTCATGGGCTTTGGTCGCATCGGCATAGACGGCCACCACATCGCCCGCGCGGCGCGGGCCGATACGGTAGTTGAGTTTTTGCCCGGCGACCTCCTCGAAAGCGCGAACCACCTCCAGCACACTGATTCCTTGTCCGGCGCCCACGTTGAACACATCGTAGTGGCTTGTTGTGCCGTCTTGCGGCAGGGTGCGGAGGGCGGCTACATGCGCTTCGGCGAGATCCATGACGTGGATATAATCGCGGATGCAGGTGCCGTCGGGTGTTGGATAGTCATCGCCGAAAATGGTGATCTGCGCGCGCAGCCCGGCGGCCGTTTGGGTGATGAAGGGTACCAGGTTGTTCGGGGCGCCCAGGGGCAGTTCGCCGATATGCGCCGACGGGTGTGCACCGACGGGGTTGAAATACCGCAGGGAAATGACCCGCAGCGGTTTGCCGGCAGCCACTACATCGCGCAGGATTTCTTCGCCCACTTGTTTGGTGTTGCCATAGACCGACGTAGCGGGTAGCACGGGCGCCGTTTCGGTTACGGGCAGCACTTCCGGCTCGCCATAGACGGTACAGGAGGAGGAGAAAATCAGGTTGGAAACGCCCGTTTCGAGCATCACTTCCAGCAGTGTCAGCAGCGAGCCAAGGTTGTTGCGGTAGTAGCGCAAGGGTTCGTCCATGCTTTCGCCCACCGCTTTGAAGGCGGCAAAGTGAATGACCCCGCCGATGTTTTCCCGCTGGAAAATGTCGAGCAGGGCGGTGCGGTCGTTGCAGTCCTGCACATAGCAGGGTACTTCGTGGCCAAGGATTTGCCGCAGGCCGTCGAGTACGCGCTGTCGGGAGTTGGAAAAATCGTCCAGTATGACAGGCCGGTAGCCGGCTTCGGTGAGCGCCACGATCGTATGGCTACCAATAAATCCGGCGCCGCCGGTTACGAGAATAGAGGGCGTTGGCATGGTGTGTTCGAGCGTGACAGGCGATCAGGGCATTGGCAAGCGAGCGGGTATGCGAGCGGATGGGAACTTCCTGTTTTAATTTTCTCCCAGCAAATAACCTTTTTCATGCTCCTGCATCCATTCCCGGTACCGGGAGCCGGGCAGGAATTTGATGACCTGGCCAAAACGTCCCGGGGCTTTCAGGTGGAGTTGTGCGATGCGGCGACCCATTTTTTTGGTCTCGTCCATCCGTTCCACGTCCGTCCAGGGGTAGCGCACTGTGAGCCAGTAGTTGGTGACGTAGAGGTGGGCGTCGTCGGCATCTACCCGTTTGAGGGGCCAAAGGGTTGTTCGTGCGAAGAATAGCCAGACCAACCAAATGGTCAGCACAATTGTACGGAGCCACCAGATCGGGTAGGATAAATACAGGTCTTCTTCGGTTGTGACCCAAAGGGCAACCAAAAGGCCGGTAAAAAACACGGTGCCGAATACCGGCAGGAACACCCGCCAGAAGAGGGTCATGCTGGACGACAGGTTGGCCGGGCGGGAATGTCCGTTGGTGGGGATTCGGGCGGTATCCTGCGGGATGGGTGCTTGTTTTTCCATAGTTGTGCCGGGCACGTTTGCTGATCAGTCTTTTTCTTTTTTCTTGTCCGGCTCAGCCATTCGGATACGACTGCCGGCCTTGAGTTTGCGTGCGATAGCCGAGTACGGCCCGGTCACCACGGATTCCCCCTCTTTCAGGCCGGAGGTAATTTCGATAAAATCGTTGTCCTGGATACCAACCTTGACCTCCCGCATGGCCACGGTGTCGCCGATGGCTACAAAAACAACCTCCTTGAGTTTGTTTTCTTTCTCGCTGTCGTCTTTGTCCTTGCCGGTATCCTTGGGGGGGGCTTCATCCTTCGGTTTTTTTGCCGTCTCGTCGTCTTCGTCGCCACGGGCGGTGACGGCGATGATGGGGACACTGAGCACGTTCTCCACTGTGTTGGTGTAGATATCTACGGAGGCGGACATACCGGGGCGGAAGGGGTATCGTTTGCCTTTTTCGAGCAGGTCGGTGTAGGAGGAGGGGTCAATACGGATTTTGACCACAAAGTTGGTGACCTGATCGGTGTTCAGGGAGGCGCCGGCCACAGCCGAGCCGACATTGCTGGCGCTATTGGCAATTTCCGATACCCGACCTTTGAACTTGCGCCCGAGGTAGGCATCCACCTCAATGTCGGCCTCGTCGTTGACGGCGACTTTGAGGATATCGGTTTCGCTCACTTCCACTTGTACCTCCATGGAATGAAGGTTGGCAATGCGCATCATTTCGGTACCAGCCATTTGCAGTGTACCGACCACGCGCTCGCCTTTTTCGATACTGAGCTTGCTCACAATACCGTTCACCGGGGCGGTAATGACGGTTTTTTGCAGGCTTGTGCGCAATTCCTTCAGGGTCGCCTGTGCGCTGGTGATGCCGAATTCGGCGACGCGCACGTTTTCGCGGGAGCCGGACAGGTTGGTTTCGGCGGCTTTTAGTGCGGCTTCGGAAGCGGCATACGAACTTTCGAGGCTGCGCAGGTTGCTGAGCGAGGTTTCAAAATCCTGTTCGGCGATGACACCCTCTTTGAACAGCTTTTCATTGCGCTTGTGCGCATTGCGCGCGGCTTCCAACTGGGCGGTCACCCGGTTTTTGTCGGCTTTGAGTTGCTCAATCTGGGCGCTGGAACCTTGCACATTGGCGGAGGTGATCTGGCGCTGCGCCTGGGCGCTGTTCACGGCTGCCTGACCACGCTCCACGGCACTTTGGTACTCGTCGGGGCGGATTTTGGCCAATATCTGGCCCGCAGTCACGGAGTCGCCCTCGCGCACGAACAAATCCACCACTTCGCCCGACACATCAGAGCTGATCTTGACCTCCGTTTCCGGGAAAATTTTTCCGCTGGCACTCACGGTCTCGCGGATGGTGCGGGGTTGTACTTTTTCTGTTGTGACCTCCTCACCCTTGGGTTTTTGGCGGGCCTTCACAACGGCGGCAATGATGAGCAGGGCTAAAATGGCGACAATGGCGTATAAAAGGGTTCTATTACGTTTAGGCGCTTTGCTTGACATGGTGTGTGCTATTTGTTGGTTACTGGCTGTTGATTTTTGGCTGAATGATGCCCGGAAGAGCCAACCGTCTTTAGAGTCGGAGTTCTTTGCCTTGGTAGAAGTCAAGTATTTTGAGTCGGAAAAGGTAGTCGTACCGGGCTACGATGAGGTCGTTTTCAGCGTTGGCGAGGTTTGTTTTGGCGGTAGTCAGTTCGAGGCTATTGGCTGCGCCGAGGCTGTGGCGTTTGTCGGTGTTGGCGAATGCTGCCTGCACGGCTTCGTAGGTTTTTTGGGCAGCATCCAGTTGTTTTCGGGCCGAGCGCGCGTTGGCTATGGCTGTCTGGATATCATTTTTGAGTTGCTGGCGGGTTTGGTTTTCCTGCAATTGCGCATTTACGACGCCAAGGCGGGCGCGTTCCACGTTGAGCCGCACCCGGCCATTTTGGTAAATGGGTATGCTCAGTTGCATGCCGATGCCCTGACCGAAGTTTTGGTCCAACTGTGAAAAATAAGACAGTTTGGGGAAGTCGTAAACATCAATGTACTGCTGGACTGATACGTCCACGTCGTTGATCCGGATATTGACGGGCGGGCTGAGGGTGGAACTGACTAAACGCCCGTTGGCAAAGTCCCGGAACTGGGAGGAGTAGTTGCTGCTCAGGCTGGCGAAGAACGACAAGGTCGGCATGTAGTCGGCTTTGGCGAGTGGCACACCCGTTTCGGCGCTTTTGATTCGGAAAGCCGCTGCTTGCACGTTGGGCTGGGTTTCCAGCGCTGTAGCATACACGGGCTGAAGACTATAATTGTCCGGATTTACGTCTGCCGGGATGGTGTAGGTTGGTCGTTCGATGCGTAGGTCGAAGTCGGGTTCGAGTTGGAGGAGTTGTTTGAGGGCGAGATAGGCCAGGTCCACACTGTTTTGGGCCTGCACATCCAGTTGTTCCTCGCGGGCAATCTGGGCTTGTACGTTGAAACGGTCTGCTGCGGGCACGGTGCCGGCCTCGATCAGTTTTTGGGTATTATCCAGTTGGCGCCGGCTTTGCTCGACGCGCCGACCGGCGCTTTCGAGTTGTTCTTCGGCGAGCAGGATATTGAGGTAGGCTTGTGCCACTTGCAAGGCCAGGTTGTTGGCAGTTTGATTGGCATCGGCATCAGCGGCGAGGGCATTCCAGTGGGCCTGTTTTATGCTTTGGTTGATTTGTCCACCGGAAAAAACGGGCAGTCCGGCATTGAGGCTCATGCTGTTGAACGTAATGCCCGAAGTGACAAACTGGTTGGTGGCCGGGTCGATGGTACGGCCAAACTGCTCGCCCACGTTGGAGTTGATATTGACGGTGGGCAGCCGGGCTGCCTTGGCTTGACGTTCAGAGAGCATGGCTACTTTTACGTTGGCACGCGCCTGTTGTACCGTCAGGTTGGCATCTTGAGCATATCGGACGCAGCGTTCGAGCGACCACGTTTCCTGGCCGAAAATGGGCGAAACGATGGCCAATAGCAAGAAAGCAAGGGAAGTTTTGGCAATGTGTCTCATATTCTTGACAATGCTTTTAAAGAGGCGCAAGGATACAGTACCCTTGTGCGGCATAGCCGTTTTTTATATCAATGAAAAAAAACGACGGATGAACGCGGCGGGCAAGAAGGTTAGCCAATAGCTTGCTTCTCCTCCTGCTCGAAGTTCAGTTTGAATCCGATGCGCTGGTTCTCATCGGGCCGGTCGTCGTCGTAGTCTTCCCACAAGGTGATTTCGGTGATGAATGTTTCGAGGTGGCGGATCAGATACGGTTCCTTGATTTCCTCCGGCCGGTAAATCGCCAGCGTTTTGGGTGGCTGGGGCTGTCCGTACTTTTCGATGTATGGGTAATTGACGAGTACCAGAATTTTCCCATTGAACAACTGCTGATACACCAGGGAGCCGTTCTGCTTGATGAGGTCGCGGTGCAGCCCGTCGCCCACCGGCTCGCCAAGACCACTGTGCGAACTGCCCAGCGACAAAGAAACGGCTTCAAGATTTTGGATATCGGAACGCTCCTCTACTGCACAGCCGAGTTTGGCGGCATCAGCGGCTCGTTGGAGATAATCCACAATCTCGTTTCGCAGGCGTTTTTGCCAGATTTCACGGTACTGCTCGGTGTTTTGCAGCACCTCCTGGTAGCGCTCGACCTTGCGCCGGAAGTTGAGGCAATCTTGTTCGTTAAATGTCATGTTGTGTGCGGGTTGGAAGGTTTCTGGTTTCGAGGTTTCTGGTTGGAAGGTTTTTGGTTGGAAGGTTTTTGGTTGGAAGGTTTCTGGTTGGAAGGTTTCTGGTTGGAAGGTTTTTGGTTAGGTTGGCAATACTCTAACTTTTTCTGGCTTCCAGTATTTTTTCGTACGCTTCGTTAATTTGCTGGAATTTTTCCTTGGCATGGCGAAGTGCCTCATTGGAAGCGCCGCGGGCCAGGAGTTTGTCGGGATGCCATTGCATAGCCAGTTTTCGGAATTTTTGTTTGATGACATCCACCGAATCGCTCGGCTGGGCGCCAAGGATGGCATAGTACGGATCGAGAGGCGACCAGCGCGGCTGTTGTCCCCGCGGCGGCGGCGGGGCTTGGTAGTAGCGGTACTTGATGCGGTCGTATTGCAGGCGACCGATGTGGAACAACCCCGCAGCACGCAGCAGCAATTCTTCCTCGCGGGGGTTCAGTCTGCCGTCAGCGGCAGCAGTGGCGAAGAGCAGGTCCATCATGTTTAGTACTTGGTGGCGCTCGCGGCTGAACTCCTGATAAAAAACCCGCGCGTACTGCTCAAATGGCGCCTCGGAATCCTTCGCGGCTTTCCAAACCCGAATGACATCGTGGCGCGCGCGGTCGGTGAGCCGAAACTGCTGACGAATCAGTTTTTCCATAAAACCGACCTCGTTCTGATTGATTGGGCCATCGGCTTTGGCCATTTTGGCGCACAGGCTAAAAACGTGATAAACGAAAGCCCCTTGCCGACGCTGATAGGCGCGAAACTCCTGCTCGGACACCTCAAAGTCGCGCCGCCGGTCGAACAGCAAGTGGCCCAATGCCGAACCCAGGATAAAACCCCACAGCGCTCCAAAAGGGATACCCATCCTGTCGAGCAGGATCATGCCGACGATGCCGGCCAAGAGTTTTCCACGTATTTCCATCAGGCGGCAAAACTACCGGGAAAATTTTTCCACCTGCGTAAAATCAAACACTTCCACATCAAACAACCCGAGATCGGTCATTTTCAGAGAGGGAATAACAGGCAGGGCAAGGAAAGACAATACCATAAACGGCGCCCGCAGGGCACAGGGAAGGGTTTCTTTCGTCCAGGTGTCCAGTTGGGCGTAGGTCTGCGCCAGTTCGTAGCCGTCGGCGTTGCTCATCAGTCCGGCGATAGGCAACGGCAGCACCCGTGTGTCGCCCGCTCCGTCGGTAGCGCTGATGCCGCCCCGGGCTTCGATGACGGCGTTTACCGCCGTACAGAGCGACACATCATCGGCGCCTACAGCCACGATATTGTGCGAATCGTGTGCCACACTGGAGGCCAGGGCGCCGCGTTGCAGGCCGAAGCCGCGTACGAAGCCGATGGCAGGCGGCACGTCGGGTGCGTAGCGGTTGACTACGGCTATTTTCAGTACATCGTGGGCAGGGTAGGGGAGCAGCCGCCCGTCCTGCATGTGGGCGTGGCCCTCCTCGCTCCCGGTTACGATCTCGCCGTCCCGGGCGCGAATGATGCGCACGATACCCGTACCGTGTTTCGACGGCAGGTGGAAATCGGCGGGAGTTTTGGGCAGGGCTGCGAACTGGTTTGGCGTGCCGGAGGGCTGATGCGGCAAGTGGGTCACCCCCTTTTCGGCCACACAGGCGCCGCCGATCCAGGTTTCGAGCACCTGAAAATCGGTGAGGTCGCTTACGCGGATAAAATCGGCTGGGTCGCCTTCGCGCAGCAGGCCGACGGGCAGGCGGTAGTGCTGCACGGGGTTGAGGCAGGCAGCGCGCAGGGTGTCGAACAGGTCGCAACCTTTGGCCACGGCTCGGGCGGCGAGGCGGTCAATATGCCCGCGGAGCAGGTCGTCGGGGTGTTTGTCGTCGCTGCAAAACATAATCTGCCCGGGAAACTCGTGCAGGAGGGGCCACAGGGCTTCAAAATTGCGGGCGGCGCTGCCCTCGCGGATGAGGATATGTACGCCGAGTTGGGCTTTTTCGCGGCCCTCGTCGTAGGTGAAACATTCGTGGTCGGTGGTGATGCCGGCGGCGAAGTAGCGTTGGGCATCGGCGCCGCGCAGGCCCGGCGCGTGGCCGTCCACGGGTTTGCCGAGGCGTTTGGCGGCGGCTATTTTGGCTAATACCTGCGCATCGCCGTGCAGCACGCCGGGAAAATTCATCATTTCCGACAGGTAGCCGATAGCGGGGTTTTCGAGCAGGCGCTCCACATCAGCTGCGTCGAGCACGGCGCCGGCGGTTTCGAAACCGGTAGCCGGTACGCAGGAGGGGGCGCCAAAACAAAATTTTACGGGTACACGGCGGGCGTCGTCCAGCATGAACTGAACCCCTTCGGTGCCGAGGACGTTAGCGATCTCGTGCGGGTCCGATACCGTGGCTACGGTGCCGTGCACCACGGCCATGCGGGCAAATTCCGCCGGTGGCAGCATGCTGCTCTCGATGTGGACGTGGGCATCTACGAAGCCGGGCAGCAGGTAGCCGGCATCGTCGGGTGCGCTTTTCACTTCGCGAATGTGCCGGATGCAGCCCTTTTCGATGGTGATTTCCGCTGGATAGATGCGGCGGGTATGGAGGTTGACGAGATGGGCGACGGTGCGGTACATCGTTGAGTGGCTGGCTGGTTTATTGGTTGGCTGGTTGAAAAGAGACGGTTAATCCTTATCTAAAAGGGTCGTTACTTCTGCTATATCCAACTGGAAAATTTCGGCAAGTCGCGCGAGGTCAGTTCCCGCAGCGTGGAGTGCGCGGATGGCGTTTTTAAGTTGCGTTTGTTTTTCTTCAAAGGCTTTTCTGGTTTCTTCAATGGTTTTTTCTTTTGCTTTTATAGCCAACTTGTGTTCCGAAATCAACTCATCTTTTTCCGAAATCAACCCGTCTTTTTCCGAAATCGCTGCGTCTTTCTTCGAAATCACCTCATCTTTTTCCGAAATCACCTCATCTTTTTCCGAAATCACCCCATCTTTTTCCGAAATCACCGCGTCTTTCTCCGAAATCACTTTTTCCTTCGCTTCGATGATCTGTTCCTTAGCGGTGATCAGCCGCTGGTAGTCCTTGAACTCTTCGATCAGATCATCTTCGACCTCCATGGTTTGCCGGACAGCATCATCTGCAATGGCTTTTTGCAGCCGGCGGATCATCGGGCGGTAACGCTCCGGCAGGTCGTCCTCATTTACATTCAACAGGTGCCGGTTCTGGGTTGCATTGGACTGGTCGAAGAGCGTGAGCAATTGCTCCAGCTCCGTTCGACGCCGATCCCGGAGGTAGGGAATCTGAATAATGATGCTGTCGTGGGTCAAACTTTCGATGAATTCCTCTTTTTCGAGAATTGGCTCGCCGGTGGCAGCATCGGTGTACACGCGGTTGACCCGAATCACAGGCGCCTTAGTGTGCTCCAGGGTATGCCCCAAAAAATAGATGCTGATAATGGGTAGCGCTTTGCGGAATGGGTATTCCGGATTAGGTTCCCGCACCATATTTTCCTTGTTGCCGTATTGCTCGCCCAGATAACGGCGGAAACGCATGATGTCGGTGGCCAGCTTGGCTTTTTGCAATTCGAGAATGACCAGTTCTTGTTGCCCGTTTTCGTCGAGGATACGGGCGCTGAAGTCCATGCGCATCACGGCAAGTAGTTCGCCGACCGGGAAGTGGTGTTCCGTAGGGCGGAATTCGAGCGAAACAACCTCCCTGCCGATGATGGCGGAAAGCAGCAGTTTGGCTACTTTTTCGTCGTTCATCATATACTTGAAAACGACATCGTAAATCGGGTTGGCAATTTGTACCATCGTACAGCAGGTTTTGGAAGGTTAAAGATAGGGTGTATCGTTGTTGAGGGGGGTGAAAAAGTTGAGTGGGTTAAGAGTAGTTGAGGCGATTGAGAAAGCCGTTTATTGGTTTTTGCGCAGCACTATTTTTTCCAATTCCACGGCCACAAAAACCACCGCAGATACCGCCAGCACGATGCTCAGTTCTTCCAGCGTCAAGGGTTCCGTTTTGAAAATTGGATTCAGAAACGGGACATAAATCGTGGCTAATTGTAGCGCAAAAGTCAGCAATACCGCACCGAACAGCGGCAGGTTGGAGGCCAGCCCCTGCCGGAACAGCGACTCCGTTTCGGAACGGATAGCCAGAACGTGCGCCATCTGGCTGAAACTGAGCACGGAGAATACCATAGTCTGCCAGTGCGTGTGCCCGGCGCGAATGGCCCAGGTTTGGGTGCCGATGCACAGGGCGCCGATCAGGAAACCCACCCAGATAATGTGTCGCCCCAGTCCGCCCGCAAAAACGCTTTCCCCAGCAGGACGGGGCGGGCGTTTCATGATACCTTTTTCAGCGGGTTCGGCAGCAAGGGCGATGCTCGGCAGGCCGTCGGAAACCAGGTTGATCCACAAAATATGGATGGGCAGCAGCGGAATGGGCAGCCCCAAAAACGGGGCCAGCAGGAGTGTCCACAATTCGCCGGAATTGCCGGTCATGATGTAGCGGATGAACTTGCGGATGTTGTCAAAAATGCGCCTGCCCTGCTTGACGGCCTTTACGATGGTGGCAAAATTGTCGTCCAGCAGAATCATGTCGGAGGCCTCTTTGGTCACGTCGGCGCCGGTGATGCCCATGGCCACGCCAATGTCCGAGCGTTTCAGCGCCGGCGCATCGTTGACGCCGTCGCCCGTCATGGCTACAAAATGACCCTTGTCCTGCAACGCCCGCACGATACTCAGTTTTTGTTCGGGCGACACACGCGCATACACCCGGATGTGCTCGACTTTTTCTGAAAATTCCTGCGGCGACATGGCTGCCAGTTCTGCGCCGGTGACGACGAGGTCGTCGCTTGATTCGAGAATGCCGAGGCGTCGGGCGATGTTTTGGGCCGTAAGCAGGTAGTCGCCGGTAATCATCACAGGCCGGATACCCGCTGTTTTGCATTCGTGTACCGCCTGCTTCGCTTCTTCCCGCGGGGGGTCTATCAGCCCGGCAATACCGATCATGGTCAGATCGCGCTCCAGGGTTTGGTGCGCCATTTCGGCAGGCAATTCAGGCAGCCGGCGCATGGCAAAGCCGAGCACGCGCAGCCCTGTTTCGGCCATCGTGTCGCCCTGCTGCATCCAGCGTTTTTTTTCGTCGGGGGCAAGCCCTGTTGTTTTGTCGAGCAGCACATCAAGTGCCCCTTTGGTGAAAGCGATGTAGACCGATCCGTGGCGGTGGATGGTGGTCATGGCCTTGCGGTCGGCATCAAACGGGATTTCGGCTACGCGGGGGAAGTCGGTTTGCTCCAGATCGTTTTTGGCAAACCACTGGTTTTTGGCTGCCTCGTACAGGGCTGTTTCGGTGGGGTCGCCAATGGGGGCGCCGTTGTCTGCTTCCGTCACGTCGTTGCACAGGGCCATGGCCCGAAGCAGCCAGGCGGTGCGCTCGTCGGTGTCGGGCGTGACGGCATCGGGTGGAAAACGGTCGGCGCCGGTGGAGATTTCCTGCACCGCCATTTTGTTGAGCGTGAGCGTGCCGGTTTTGTCGGTGCAGATGTAGGTGACGGAGCCGAGGGTTTCCACGGCGGGCAGGCGGCGCACGAGGGCTTTACCGCGAACCATACGCCGGGCGCCGAGCGCCAGGGCGATGGTGATGACGGCGGGCAGGGCCTCGGGGATGGCGGCCACCGCCAGCGAAATGGCCGTGAGCAACATGAGCATGGGCGGCTCGCCGCGCAGGTAGCCAAAACCAAAATACGCCACGCAGATCAGCAGGATGATGTACGAGAGGTTTTTGCCAAAAGCCGTCAAGCGTTTTTGGAGCGGCGTAGCCTGCTCGTCTTCCTGGAGCATACGAGCGATACTGCCCAGTTCAGTGTTCATGCCGGTGGCTACGGCGAAGCCGACTGCCCGACCGTAGGTGACGTTGGTGCCTTTGTAGGCCATATTCCGGCGGTCGCCGAGGCTGATTTCGTGGCCCGTCAGGGTGTCGGCGTGTTTGTCCACAGGGTGTGATTCGCCGGTGAGCGACGCCTCCTCTACTTGCAGGTTGTGCACTTCAAACAGTCGAATATCGGCGGGCACGATATTGCCGGCTTCGAGGGTCACCACGTCGCCGGGCACGAGGCCGGTGGCCGGTATCTGGGCCGAGTGGCCGTCGCGGAGGCCGGAGGCACTCTGGGCGGCCATTTTTTTCAGGGCATCCATGGCCTTTTCGGCGCGGTACTCCTGTACAAAACCAATGACGGCATTGGCCAGCACAATGGTGAGGATGACGATGGTATCGGCTAAATCGCCCACGATGCCGGAGATAACCGCAGCAGCCATCAGCACGAGGATCATAAAATCGGAGAACTGGCGCAGGAAAACCCGCCAGAGGGGGACTTTCTTTTTGGCTTCCAGTTCGTTCGGCCCGTACTGGCCGAGGCGCTCGGTGGCTTGCGTTGTGGTCAGCCCCTTTTCGGTGGCATCGAGCAGGGCGCGGATTTCGGTGAGCGGGAGGAGATGCCAGTTCATGGGAGCGGGTTAAATCAGCCTGTTTATTTACGATTCAATTCAAATTCTTTCACAATGTTCCACTTTTTTCCGGCGGCCTCCTGTTCAATCAGGCTGATTTGTCTGAATTCTATTGTGATAGGAAATCTGCTTCCGGTAATATGGTCAAATATCGTATCCGTACAAGTAGCGTTTCTGGGGTGTATCAAGGTAATGTGTGGTTCATGCCATCTCGGCTTTTCGATTAACCCTTTTAAAATGGCTTCTCGGAGTTTTTGAAAGGGGCTATTGCGGCCAATTGCTGGAATCAAAACACCTTTTCCATCTGAAAATCTGACGGGTCTTCCAAAATCAATAGTGATGTAACCTCGGTCTAACTGTTCCAGATTCAGGATCACTTGTTCGATTTGTTCCAGTTCGTCTTCCCGGCACAGTGTCACATGCCCCTTGATTAATTCATATTGCTCGGAGTTAAATGCTTTGCGAGTTCTTTCAATTGATTCGGATGCGTGCGCATCAATGAAAAGTGTTAGTTGTATCCGTTTTGTATCCATTTCGAGTTGAGTCGGGCATCTGCCTATTGAAAATTGCTTTGGAGCATGAAAGGTAACGCAGCCGTGCCGCCCGGCCAAATGGTGCGCTGGGAGGTGGTGGCAAATCCCGAGTAATGGAACACGGATTAAACGGATGCAGGCAACACGGATTTTCACGGATTTATTTAAGGAAACTGTGAAAATCTGTCTCTAATCTGTGTGATCCGTGTTCCATTACTCGGGATTTGCGACTACCGAACGGCGAAGGCTTACACGATAAGTATCGTGGTTGAAACGTACAAAGCGTGAAATGCGCCATGCTCATTGCCGGTAGATACGCAGCACGGGCCGAAAACCCACTGTGGAACTCGCGCGATCCGGATGTTGAATTTTCAGGACGCCGATTTGCATGTAAAACGGCTCATCGGCCCAGGAGCCGCCTTTGACTATTTTGTAATCATCGTATTTCCCGGGCGGAAAAAGTGGGGTGTACCGCTCCAACACCTCCGGATTATCCTCAAACTTCAACTGTGCCGCTGCCAGGCGGACCGTATCCACCGAATAATTATCCATGGTCCACTCCGCCACGTTGCCGGCCATTTGATAAAGCCCGTACCCGTTTGCTTTAAAAGAATGCACCGGCATGGTGTACAGACCGCCATCAGAAGGATGTGCGGTCAAATCAAACTGTTGAGGTGTCCTGATCGGGCCGGAATTGCAAGACAGTTGAAATCCGCGCCCGGAAGGGTGGGGCGCTAAAAAGCCGCCTTTCCATGGGAAGATATTGACATTCCTGATTTTGCCCTCTTTTCCAGTTGGGCCGGGTCCGGCTGCGGCGTATTGCCATTCCGTTTCGCCAGGCAATCCAATTTCTACCGTATATCCGCTTCCTTCCAGCAGGGCGTTCACTTGCCCGGTTTTCCATTGACAAAATCGTATGGCCTGGTACCAGGTTATCCCGATGGCAGGGTATTGCTGAAAGGCAGGTGTTTTATAGTAATGCAGGGTCATCGGTTCGTTGTAGGCGTAGGGATAATCTTTCGTCCATACGGCCGAGTCATACTTATTCTGCAGGTCTCCGGTTTCCTCGTAAAACCGGAGATATTCTTCCACCGTTATTTCAAAACGACTCATGTAGAAACTATCCACTGTCGCAGTGACCGGGAACTGGAATTGCAGGCTGTCATATCCGTTGTACACGTTTTTAGTATATGTGCCGGCGGGGATGAGTACAAAATTTTCAAGCATGGCCCGGGCAGGTTTGGGCAACACCCGCAGCGGGAGAGTTTGGCTAAAAAGGTTGGCGGCGAAGCAGACAAGTGCGAGGAGGTTTAAAATCAGCGAGCGTGTTGTGTTTCCGGCTAATGTCATAGTTCAGGTTGCGTTTAAATTTTTACAAATTTAAGCATTGGTAGTGAGGGGAAAACCTTCTTCCCTAATCGCATGCAAGTCACAATCCCGGGCATCCAGAGTTTGTAAGACCTGGAAGGTTTCGTTCCAAACGAAAACCACTTTCCGCCGGGTATATCACTCCCTTCTCTGTATCAACCGGAACGACCAGTACAAAATGTTCAAGAACAATCCCATGAACAACGTCATCCCCCAGGCGCGAGGATGGGCAAATGGGTTGATGATTCGTTCCCCAATAGCGTACATCAGCTGGAACGGCTCTGTGATGATGTCCCAACTGTTCCACCGCAGGTAGCGACCCAGATAAATTCCGAAGCTGCCGACAAACAGCAGGATAACCGATACCAGCGGTATCCATCTGTCGTGGCCTATGTGTTTGGCCGCGATGCGTTCAATATCCCACAAACTCAGAAAGCCAAACAGTAACCCAGTCCAAGCGAACGACAAAATCAGCACCAGATCAAACCAGATCGGCATGGCAGATTTCAACCGAAGGTGGAACAAATCAGTCAGTATGTATGGGGCGTTGGGGAAAAACAACAGCCATGTTGCGAGCAACAGAAAAATCGTCCCCCTTTTTTTTCGAATGTTCGGGCTAATCAGCACCATCGTCGTACAGGCCCAAGGGATAAATGCCAGGAACAGGTTCCAGTTTAGAAAAAGAAACACTTTGGTATCGGTATACATAAACCGAAATACGGACAACCCGAGGCAGCACAGCGTTAGTGTGCCCATGAAGAGGGTCTCTTGAAGTCTTTTGTGTTGCGTCAGTCGTTCAAACATGGGGGCAAGTTACGGTTCGGAGATGTGGTCGTAAAAATTTGTCCAAGTTTTCCTACGGCCGCCTCAGTGAACCTTTTATAGCCCCCTCCCCTCACCGCACCAGCGTCACATCCCCCCGAAACTGCTCCGTCGCGCCATCCACAAACTCGATTTCGGCGAAATAAACGAATACCGCGGGCGGCGCCTTGTCGCCGTTGATGCGGCCGTCCCAGCCCAGCGCAGGGTCGTTGGGCGCCAGGTCGTTTTGCTCCACAATGGCGCGGCCCCAGCGGCTAAATACCCGAAACGTACGCACCCGCACCACATCGGGACCGCAAAAGACACGAAACACGGCATTGTCCGCAGGCGACTCGGGCGCAAACACGTTGGGGATGTACACCCGTCGGTCGCGCTCCACCACGACGGTACGCGCATCGGTGGCCCGGCAGCCGTTGGAGTCCAGCACCGTCACTTCGTAGCGAAAGGAGTTCAGGGGCAAGTACATGCAGGTATCGCAGAGCATATCGGGCAGCAGGGGCGCCGTCACGAGGGTTTGCTTGCGGCGCGTGGGGTCGCTGAGAGCGGCGTCTTGCCACAAGCCCACCGGCTCGCCGAGGTGAATCGTGATGTCGGGCGGCAAGGCCAGCACGAGGTCGGCCGGCTCCATCACGGTGACGATGGTGTCCTTTTCGCAGCCGTCCGAGGCCTGCACGGTGAGCAGGTGGTCGCCGGGCGGCAGGTGTCGGAACTCGGGCACCAGTTGAAATACTCCGTCGTCCAGCGCAAACACGAACGGCGCTGCGCCGCCGGCGACAGCGCCGATCTGCAGGATGCCGTCGTTTTTCCCGAAACAGGTGATGTGCCGCAGGTCCAGTCCAACCCCCGAGGGCAATTCCGGCTCGCCGACGCGCACGGTGGCGCTGGACGAACAGCCGGTTACTGTATTCGTGGCCGCGAAGGTGTATATCCCGGTTTGGTTTACCCGCGCCAGCGGGGCATTTGCTCCGGAAACGATGTTGCCGGTGCTGTCTGCTGTCCACTGGTACTGGTAGTTTGCCGGAGGCGAAATCTCTACGCGCAGGCGGGCCGTACCGTCGGTGCAGCCGATGCCGACGAGGGTGTCCGTCGTTAGCACGGGCCGGTGCGTGTCGTCAAGGATATTGATAAAAATGCTCCCCGTGCAGGGCGGATTGGCGCGGCAGGCATTGGCGGCCTGTACGCACAGGTTGCCGCTCTGGGTACCGAGCGTCACCTGCACGATGTTGCCCCCGGCGGCGGCGGCCACCGTGGCGGGCACGGGCATACCGTTGACAAGGGTACCGGGCGGACCGTCCCAGATGTAGGCGCCGGCGCCGAAAACGGGCGGCACGACGTAGGTGAACACAGCCCCGGGGCAGCCCTCGGCTTTGCCCACGATGTTCGGCTGCACGGTGCCCATCGGCGGCTCGTACACGGCTTCTTTGGGCGACACACTCACGAAAAAATCACACTGGTCGCCGGCGTACCCGTCAATGAGCATGAAGTAGCTATGCCCCGGCGTGAGCGACACGGTGATGGTCACGGGCACATTTCCGCCGTCTTCTTTGCCTTTGTCGCAGGCAATTGGCGGCTGGGTACAGTCTTCGTACAGGGCGATTTGAACGCCGTTGCCGTCGCTGCAATCCGTGGGAAGTATCGTAAACGTGGCCGAAACAGCGCCGGCGATGAAGCCTATCCACTGGGCGTTTTCGACGGTGCCGCAAAACGCGGTGGCCGGCCCCGATGGGTAACCCGCCGTGGAACCGTAAAAACCGTCGAAATTGCAGGAAATGCAGGCCTGTTCGCAAATGGTGGCCGAGGCAGTGCCGTTGCAAGCGACCGGGAGCTGGGTGTGGGCGAAGATTGGGGCGAAGGCGATGAGCAGGAAGATTAGTCGGTACATGGGAAGGATAAATGATGAACGATGAAGGATAAATTTTGGGAGGTAGCCTACCGCGCTACGCTCAGTTTTACTACGTCGGCCTGGCCGTTTCGGGTGTTTTCCAGCCGCACGAAGTACGGCCCGGGTGCTACCTGCGACACATCGAAGTGGTAAAAATTGACGCCTGCTTGCACGCGCACCCGCTGCATGGACACGAGTGCTCCGCCGAGACTGTGCAGCGAAAGCAGCGCTTCGCCGTCGGACCGACAGAGAAACGATACCTGGGTGCGGTAGTTGGCCGGGTTGGGAAACACCTGCAAGGGGCGTGTTTCCGGCACCCGGTCAAACACGTCGGTGGCGATGTAGCAATCGGGCGGAACAGTGTAGGCGCTGCTCACGATGGGCATTTTGGCGTAGCCTTCAAACATGGTTTGTTCCAAAACGTAGTTGCTGGCTCCGAGCCAGTCCTGGAGCAGTGTGGTGAACACCTGCCGGTAGTCGAACTGCTGCCCCTGCAACTGGTTGCCGTTGGCTAAGTTGCTGAGGTTCACATTGGTGCCATGCACACCGCCGGCGAGTGCTTTTCCAATAATAAACATAGGCGCAAGGGTGCCGTGGTCGGTGCCGGCGGAACCGTTTTCGCGGGCGTTCCGGCCAAATTCCGAAAAGGTGCAGGAAACCACTTTGTCCGCCAGATCGAGGCCCTCCAGGTCGTCGTAAAAAAACTTGACGGCCTCGGCCAGATTGCGCAGCAGGTCGGCATGGCGACCCAGCACGATGGTGCCTTCGGGCGGAATCTGGGAGCCGTGCGTGTCGAAACCGCCCATCGAACACAGGTATATTTTGGTTTTACAACCGCCTTTGATGAGCCGCGCCACGGTTTTCAACTGATTGGCGAGGCCCGTTTGCGGGTAGCCCGTGCTGGCATTGCTGCCGGCGTCAAAAGCCTGGGTGATGTACTGCGAGTACTGGTCCACGCTGTCTTCCACGCCCATGATGTAGCGCAGTTCGTCGCCGTACTCGGAGTCGGGAGCGTTCAGCAGGGGCGCGCCGCCGATGGTCTGCACCAGCGAGTAAAACCCGTCGGGGTCCTGGCCGTACAGGTTGATCGAGTTCTGGTGCTCGGTTTCGGTGTGGAAACCGAGCGACGGGTAGGGGTCGCCGATCTGGATACCGAGGGGGTAAAGCATATCGGGAATGGGCGTTCCCATGACGTCGGGGTACATGGCATTGAGCGCGCGGCCCATCCAGCCGGAGCGGATTTTGGAGCCATCGAGCGTGCCATCGCCGCCGGACAGCCACAGGTCGGTGCTTTTGAAGTGCGACTGGTTCAGGTTTTCGTAACCCACGCCTTGCACCACGTTGAGCCAGCCCTTGTCGTACAGGGCTTTGAAACCGGCCATAACCGGGTGCAAACCCACCTGATCGGCGCCGGGCAAGGTGTTGTCCAACCGGATGAAGCGCTCGGGTCCGGTGTCCGGGATTTTGATGACGGGCCGCAGGTTGGCGTACACGTCGTACTGGGGAATAGGGATGACGGTGTTCACGCCGTCGTTGCCGCCTTTGAGTTGGATGAGCACGAGCACGCGGTCTTCCACGTCCTCGCAGTCGGCCATGATGCGGGCCATTTTGGTGTTGGAAAACGGCCGCATGGCGTGACCATTCACGACGAAGGAGGAGAGGCCTGCTATTTTGAGAAAATTACGTCTTTTCATGATAAAAAGGTTGGAGGGTTTCGGGTTAGAAGGTTTCGGGTTAGGGGGCGGGTTGGATATATGAGGTTTATTTAAATTTCTAACCAGTGTGCCCTATGGTGAACGTGTGATTTAGTTTTGAATAATTTTTACGAAAATCTGGAACATGACTTTTAAACGATTTGAAGAAATTGATGCCTGGAAACTGGCTCGCGAACTCTGTAAGATAGTCAGACAGTACACGGAAAAGGAGAATTTTTCAAGGGATTGGGAGTTACGCCGGCAAATTCGGAGTTCGTCAGGCTCTGCGATGGACTGTATTGCCGAGGGCTTCGAGCGCGGCAGCAACCGGGAGTTCAGGTATTTTCTTGGTATCGCTAAAGGTTCTTGTGGTGAAGTTCGATCCCAAGGTTACCGAGCATTAGACTACGGATATGTCTCCGAAGAAGAACGAGCTGGAATGGATCAATTAGCCAACCGAACCAGTGCTGCAATTCAGGGATTGATTGATTACCTGAATAAGACAGAAATCAAAGGACAGCGGCACTTCATTCGTCCTCAATCTTCCGATCAATATTTCCCAGCAACCCCTAACCCGAAACCTTCTAACCCGAAACCTTCTAACCCGAAACCTTCTAACCCGAAACCTTCTAACCCGTAACCTTCTAACCCGTAACCTTCTAACCCGTAACCTAGTAAACCTGCATTTCCGGCGCGTACAGCATTGCATTGAACAGCCGCCTGAGCGGGATTTGCACCTCCGAGTCGTCGCCGGTGCCGAGGTAGTTGAACCACTCATAGTCCCAGTCGGCGGCGGGCAGGCCGTCGAGGAAAATTTCCGTGTGGAAATACTCGAAGCGGTCGTTGTCCGGCACTTCCGGGAAGAGGTATTGCAGGAGTTCCTGCACGAGGACATACGAATCGTTCGGCTCGGCGATGATGCCGCTGTCGCGCAGCCAGGCTGCGAAATCAAACCGGGTTCCCAGCGGTTCGTTGGCGCCCGGCCCCCAGGCGTGTGTGCCGGTGATGAGCATTTCCGGCCATTTGTAGCGGGCCACGATGGTGGCGGAATTGAAAAACTGCCGGTTGAAATCCGGGTCCTGGTAGTAGCCTGGGTAGCCCGCCACATCGGGCGGGTAAAACATGAACATACCCGACCAGTCCATCAGGCGGCCCATGATGCTTTTGTCCCAGAACGTGTCGTAGTGCGCAACGGTTTCGCTCACGGGATCGGGGATGGGCACCTCGAAAAACGACAGCGTTTGCAAAGCCAGGTCGAGCGGCGAGCGGATGAGGGCGCCCACGTTTTCGTCGGCGGCTTCGGCGTCGTCGGCGTCGTAGAAATGCTCGCTTTGGAGCAGTTGCTGCACCACGGGTTTTATTTCAAAATCGTTGGTGATGAATGTTTGCGCAAGCGGACCGATAATGTCGGTCTCGACGTCGGCGGGCAGGTCGCGCCCGATGAAAAAGCGGTAGAGGCGGCGGCAGAAATTGCGGGCTGTTTCTTCCTGCGCAAACACCATGTCCACCAGTGCATTCAGTTCGGCATTCATGCCGGCGAGGTCGTTGGTGGGCGGCTGAATGGTGGCGCCGTTAAACCGGGCGCTGAAGGTTTTTACCCCGAAATCATGGCCTTGCGGGTAGCCGCGGCCGGCCGGAATACCCGTTTCAGGGTCCTGGTACTGGTGGCGTTTGGCGTTGTTGAATCCGGTGAAAACACGAGCCGCCTGCTGGATATCGTCCTCGGTGTAGTTGGTATAGTCGCCCGGCCCGGCCGCTTCTCCGGCGCCGATGGTGTGCAGCTCGAAGAATTCGCGGGCGTAGTTGAGGTTGGGGTTGTTGACGTAGTTTTGGTTGTTGTCAATGTAGTCGAGCATACAATTGTCCACGACCATTTTGGCTACGAGTTTTTTGAAATTGCCGAGGCTGCCCCAGCGCAGCAGCGCGAGGTAGTCGTGAAAATCCATGCTGCTGCCGTAGTCGGGCGTGACGGTGAGAAACTGGTGGAAAAAGAACGCCATGCGGTGTCCGGCGCCGGGGTCGTGCAGGGCCTCGTTGAGCCACCAGGACATGACGAAACGGCGCAGGTCGTTGTCGTCGGCGGGCAGCAGTACGGAGGGTGGTTGCGGCGGATTGACCCAGGTGACGGGCGTTGCGCCGGCAGTAGCGGCGTACACGGGCTGGTCAAGTTGTAGCGGGGAGGGGACGAGCAAGGCGGCCACCGCGTCGGATGCGGTTTGGGCGGCCAGCTCATCCACCTTGGCGCGGGAGTAGCGGAAACTTGCGCGACGCAATAAATGCGCGGCACGCCGCTGCCCCAGGGCGCCCTGGAGGGGATTCAAAGAAGCCATGGTGCGAATAAAATGTTGATGAAATAATCGGTTTGTTACGCAGATTCAAAAAATGGTAGGCTTGCCGGGCGGGATAGATGTCTGACGTGCGTCAGCGAGAACTGCGTAGTTTGGATTAAAAATTAGAAACAGGGGGCATTTTACCGAAGGATTACTCTGGGGCATTAACGAGCCGTTTGAAAAGAATATGCGAGCAGGGGTATGTTAAATTTTGGGTTTCCGGGCTGGGGTGACTCTCTCTGAACACGCTCCGACAGAAGTACACCGGAATTTTTTTACAGAAGGCGCAAAAGATGTCGCGCTTGCACAATAGCCGCGTACCTTTTTTACAACCTGAACGCCACCGGCAACGTAAACTTCGTGCGTACTTTTTGGCCACCGTCTTCGCCAGGTAGCCACTTGGGCATAGATTTCAGGAGACGTATCGCTTCCTTCCCGCAGCCCCCGCCGATGTCGCGCAGCAGTTGGATCGTAGTCAGGCTACCATCGGTTTCCACGATAAATGTCAACGCGACCTTGCCCTGAATGCCGTTTTCCCGGGCTAATACCGGGTATTTCAAGTTATCTGCAAGGAATTGGTTCAACGCCGGTTCGCCCCCGGGAAACTGAGGCAGTTTTTCCGGCAGCGTATAAATTTTCCCGCCGCCAGTGCCCACTTCCTGCTGCCGGAGATTCAGAGCAGGCTGTTCGATAACCGGAGGCGGCTCAACAACCCTTTCGACCTCTATAACCTCCTCTTTTGCCGGTGGTGGATTGGTTTTTGGCGGCGCAGCAGGAGCAACATCCTCGATGATCGAATCGGGCACCTCAAACAAAAACTCCTGCCCCAATTCGTTCAGCCCGATCCACATGCCGGGCGGAAAATCCTGGCGGACCAGCGCGATAATCAGGGCTCCCGCTGTGCCTTTGGTTTCCTTAAACCGTTTGATTTGGCCCTCATTCGGGCGGCTCGCCGCTGCGAGTGGTCCGGTATAAAGTCGGTTTCCTTCCGGCGTAACCAGCACAACCGAACTGTCCAGCCGGGCAATGTACGTTGCCGGAAAAACCTCAATCAGGTTGCGATAAATAAACTGCGTTTGTTCCGGGCCACTGTCCAGATGAAGAAAACCAAAAAGCCCGTCGTTGTTGTCGCAAGCATATAAAATACGCGGATTGTCCGTGTGCGAAAGTAGCCGGTATGGCTTGGATAACAGCGGTTTGCCCGACAAGTCATAGGCCATACATTGGGCAGAATCCGGATATTCGCGCTCCTGCGTGGTCACAATAGGGTGTTTTTCGGAGCGGTAAAAAATGGTGGAATACGCGACCGGCAGGATTGGTTTACCCGCCGAGGCGTACAGCCCCTTGTGGTACGGCTTGTCCTTTTGCATGGCCATGAGGTAGCGTTCGGGAAAGCAGTCCGGGCCTTGTTTGTGCCTGTTGTCTACCGCAACCTCCCGGATTTCATATTCAAACGGCAAAATTTGTTTGCCACTTGGATCATACAGCGCACAAGTCCTTCCTCTAGACGCTTCGCAAACACTGTACAAACCGTCGTACTGAACGATGTCCCACTTACCCAACGGGATGATATACTGCCCCGCTTCATCCACAATTCCGTGCTCGTATGTATCGGTTCCCACCCGAAATTGTCCGGGCAACGCCGGGCTGACCTGCCGGTATTCGAGTGGCAGCACCGTATCGCCCCGAAACGTAATTATGCCGTAGTTTTCGTATTGGCCGTAGATGATAAGCCGCCCGTCTGTCCACCGGGCATCAGGCAAATTATCGGGAAACATCCAGCGTCCGGATTTGTCGGCATAGCGCAGTTTCAGGTTATTGAGTTCGATTTGAATCGAATTTTCGTTGAATCCACGGAAGGCGCGTTTGCCGGGTATTTTGAACAGCAACTTGCCCCGGGCATCGAAAAACTGCAAAACCGTGTCGCCAGGCAAACGCCCGACGAGCAGATTGGGGTCCAGAACGTGGGTATTCTCGTCATACTTCATGGGCAGCACGAGTTCGCCTTTCCGGTTCACAATCCCGCAGTTGCCCCGCTCCGAATTGGAGACGATGGCAAAGCCGAACTGGTGGCCCTCCGGTTTTCTGGTCAGCCGGATATGTTTGTACTCAAACGGCACAACCGTTTCGCCATTTGCATTGATTACCCCGGAAAAAAGCCCCTTTTGGGCAACCATCAAGGTGTCCAATTTGGTTGGCAAATCTGTGTACTCGAATGGAATAAGTACGCGGCGGTAGTTGTCCACGAAACCATATTTGCCGGTTACCGGGTCTTTTTGGCGTGCCTGCCCCGAGACTGTCCGGGCTAAAAAAAGGCAAAGAAGACTCAAAATTATGATGCGCATTGGGTGTAGTCTTTTGTAAAAAAAGTTATTCCCGGTAAATAACCCCAGAAACGATATTGGCCCAGAATCTATACCGCAAGGTTTTACGGAAAAAATAGGGCCAAATGTCGCGGTTCTTTTCCAGTTGCAAATCGCTGAAAGGCGCCGGGAATAGGTCGCACGAACGTATTTTCCGGCGAAACCACCACGGTTAAATCAACTGCCGAAGCAAGCCAATACCCATCCGGGCCTTCATAGGCGGTGAAATTTGCGTACCGTGGAGCAGCAAAAAGCACCTGACCTTGCCAGTCAAGCAAATCCGTTTTGTTGGCGTTGTCGCAGGAAAGCAGGCGGCCAGGCTGCACCATTGCTAAATTTCGAAACCGAAAAGGCAGCACCGGATTCCCCATCGAGTCGAGCAACCCGCAAAGACCATCCTCCCGGCGGCAAACGATCAGGAAATCGCCCGCCCACTCGGTTTCCGAATCGAAATACATCGGGTGCGCTTCGAGCGAATCGGGGAAGGCAAAAACAGTTTTCCCGCCGGCGTCAAGTATGGCGGTGCGCTCCGTACCGTCGCGGTCAAATTCCCGGATGATTTTCCGGTGTGGAGGTTGTGGGCCGGCGGCGTTTACGGCTGGTTTGGGAGGGTCGGTTTCAAAATCGCGCCTCGTTCCCGGCAATTTTTGCCCGGTTCGGTCGAACGCATAAAAAAGGCTCAGCCCGGCAGGTTTTGCCCAGAACACAACCGTTTTGCCGACGGCAGTATCCGCTTCGGCGCGAATGGACGAAAAATCCACAGGCAGAATGGCGTTCCCTGCCCGATCAAATACCCCCCACAGCGCGCCTTTTTGCACCACAAAAAATTCGGCTCCGGCTTCGGTAAGCAAGCCGACCTGATCGTATTGCTCGGGGATGACCACCTGCCCCGTTTCGTCGCGCAACCCGAGTACACCGGCTGGCCGGTTGGGCGCTGCTTTGCGGGTGATAAACTGCGGAATATTTGTGCCCGGGCGCTCACTTATCCCCGAAATATCCAACAGCTTCTCGGAAAAAAGAATCCGAAAAGTGGAGTCCGCAATGGCCGACACCGGGCCGTCGTGCAGGATCAAATAAGGCGTTCCGGTACCGAGGTTGGCTTTGTGCAGACCAATCCGGTCGTAGCCTTTGCCCAGTAGATTTTCGCCTTTCGAGTTGAGCAAACGTACCTTTTCGCCGGGGCGTTTTGTAACAAAACAGTCGGTGTGTACATGGTACATCCACTCAAATTCGGGCGGAAAAACCCATTTCCCGGAGTAATCTGCCAGCCCGAAGCGGGTTTTGGTTTCCACCACGAGGTAGTCATTTCCGGCGTACCGAACGTTTTGAAAAATGGTGTCCAGCACGATTTTGCCGTCGGCATCGAGCATGCCGGCACGTCCGGTTAGTCTGGAAATGTACGAATGCACCGGGTTATTCACCAGAAAATAGCCTTCCCGGGGGGTGGTTTCGATGTTTTCCCACATCAATGGGATGCGGATTTGGCCATTGTGATCGCCAACGCCGAGTTGCCGGATGCCATCGCCGAGCAGGAAGTAGTTTGGACTAATAGCGGCGGCGGCGGCAAAGTCGCGCGGAAAAATTTCCTTCAGGGTGGTGTCTATAAAATTTACCCGGTCCGATTTGCGGTACACCCGGTGCACACCGTAGCGGAATTGCCCCACCTCAGCCATGGAGTCGCGGGTATGCCAGGGAAACCAAAACGGCGTTTCAAACAACTGCCCCGGCCAGTAGTCGCGGGTTTCGCCGGTCAGGTGGTTCACAAAATACAACTTGCCGCCCACCTCCACCATCCACAAGTGGCGCAGGGTATCGGGCGCACTGTTTTCGGTCTCAAAATTGACTACCCGTACGGCCCGGCCATCGGCGCCGGACAACGTCATACCATTGCGCAGGTAGATCAGCGGGCGCCGGTTTAGTGCACCCACCGCGCCTATTTCGTGTTCCGGCATAATAGCCAACTGATCGTATGCAAGTCGTACGACGATTTCGCCCGATTCCGTGGCGTAGTCATAATAGCCGCCGGAACCGAGGTACGGGATGAGGGTTTGGGCTGAAATCAGCGATGCGAGTGGCAGGAAAACGCCGATAAGAAAGGTGCGCATAGGTTGGTCCGGATACTTAAATTTGGGTTTGCACAAAGGGTATTTTACTCGCGGTAAACCCGTCCTGTCACGGCATTTACCCAAAATACCCGACTTGGGTCTTCATAAAATTTCCAGAAACGCTCCTGGTTGTTTTCGGAAATACTTTGGGCAAATTGCCCCGGCACCTCAAACAGCCGTTCGCCTTCCGGCGAAAAAACCAGTGTCCGGGAGATCAGCTGCTGCGACGCATTTTTTTTGTCAATACGGATCAAGAAGTGGCCGGATGTCATTTTGGTCAAATTAATCGGGTTGTCCGCATTTTCCAACACATTTCCCTGCCAGTCGAGCAAGCGAAAGATGGAGGTTGCCGGTTTGCGTTCCGTCAAAAAATACCCGCTGGCCAGCACGATCAGCTCGCCGAATTGAAACGGCAACACCTCCTTTCCGGTCGAATCCAGCACGCCCCAGAGGTCGTTTTTGCGGCAGGACAAAAATCCGTCTTTCAAGGAAGTTGAACGGTCGTAATCGCTCAAATCCACCACAATTTTGGCTTTTTCATTGATGATCGCCTGGTATTTGCGGCCGGGTTCGTGTATTTCCACAGTGTTCAGGCTGCCCAGATTCGACGGCCCGCCGTAGAATTTGTAGGGCGCAAGTTGCTCGCCCGACTTGGTAAACCAGGTGTTCAGAATGGTGAAATTTTGAGGATCGGCGGGGTCCATTGTCCCGATATTTGCTTTGAAATTCGGTGCTTCTTCCGGGTATTCATGCCCGGCGGTACTGAACACATCGAACACGGTCGCATCGGGCACTACATTTACCCGGTGCAGGCGACGCACCCCGCCGTCGGCAGCATCCTGGCTCTTTTCCGGAATTTCCGCCACGAGTGTCCACGAAATCGGCAAAAAACGCACACCGGCCACGGGCGGAATCACCCACTCGCCCCGGGCATTGATGACACCGCAGGCGTATTTTGCAACAGAGGCATCTTCAACCGGCGGCGCGGCCACCACCACTTTTGGTTGTTTCGCTACCGGTTCGGCCGGCTTCGGCGCCGTGGGTTTGTCGGGTACCACGGACGGCGGCGGGGACCGGCGTTCGGGCGACAATGACTGCCAAACCGCCACCAAACCTGTTTTTTCAAAAGAAAACTGGTGAAAAAACGAACTGGGAATCCGGAATCCCTTGGGCATAATGGAGCGCATGGAGCGGTCCAATACCTCGCAGTCCGTCGGGTTTTGTTTGATAAAAACCAGGCCCGCCGGACTGTTTGCCGCCTTCAGGTTGAAATGCTGTCCCCACGACGCGGGGGCGTCCACCACCGTGCCGTCGAAGAGGCCTATTTTCCGGCTCATGGTGCCGCGCAAGGGCACCAGCGTGAACAAGTCATTTTCTTTTTTGGTGGGGTTGAAACAGTCTGCCTCGGGTCGTCGGCTACCGTCGGGGTGGAAGCCGAGCCAGCGCACCGAGCCTTTTTCGCGCGCCCAAACGGAGGGCTGGTTTTCGCCGCGAAAAACTGCGATTTCCTCATATTGGCAAGGCAACACGACACTGCCTCCGGTGGAAAACAGCCCGGCGAGGCCGTTTTTCTGGAATTTGATAAACGGCTGCTCGTACACTTTTTCAAACGACTCGTACTCCCGCGGCAGGACTTCCTTGCCGGAAAAGTCCGTCAGGCCGAGCGCCATTTTGCCGGGAGCCAGCAATTTGGTCGTTTTGAAAAATACCCCGTTTTCGGTGTTCAAATGCGCCATGAAATAGTTGGCGCAAGTGTCGCGGAAGATGGTTTTTATGTTCAGGTCCAGTGCCCCGCAGGTCGGCCCGATTTTGAACTGGAAATGCGGCTGCGACGTGGCCACTTTGGGAAAAAAGTCAAGGTTGTCGAACGTTTCAGGGAATAGTTGCGCTCCGTCGGCCCGGATGATGATACGCTTGCCACCAAGGGTCCGGATAAAAACCGCATCGAACGCCCATTCCAGGTCGCCCGGCTGCTCGGGCAAAACGACGTTTCCGGCGTAGTCCATCAGTCCCTCTGCGGCGCCTTTTTTGAAAATAAGCCACTGTTCGCCGGCGGGACGCAGGTCGTCCAGTTTGGGAGAAATAAGCACCTTGCCGTCGGCGTCAATCAGGCCTGCTTTGCCTTTTTCGATGAAGGCACCGGCCTCTGGCCTGTTCACGATGAAAATACCTTTTTGTTGGCTGGGCACGAGTACTTGCCAGTTGTATTTGGTGCGCACACGCCCCGAGCGGTCTGCTACGGCGCACCTTTTTTCGGCGTTGGCAACGATAAAGAATGTGTCGTCCACCACGGTGCCGGCGGCAAAATCTTCTTTAAAAATCAAGTTGAGCGCCGTGTCAATGAAATTGATCTGGTCGCCGGGGCGTCCGACGCGGGCGCAGTTGTAGCGAAATTTGGTCAGCCGTCCGCCCTCATCTGTCCAGTGGTATTCCACCGGGAACCAGAAGCGCAAGCCACCCGCCGAAGGTTTTGGGAATTCGGCTTCCTTGCCTGTACCGAGGTGGATAATCAGGTTTTTGTCCCGAAGGTCCAGGGTTATGAGGTGTTGCAGCGTGTCTGAGGCGGTCGTTTCAGAGCGGTTATAATTCCAGACCGACATTGGAGAGACATAACCGTTCGGGTCGGGAAATACCCGTCCGTTGCGCAGCACAACAACCCTGGCGCCGTCTTTTTTAGCACGGACAAACAATTGTCCTGCGCGAAAGAAGTCGTACACTTCGCTGAATGCCGGCTCGATGACTACGTTTCCGGCTTCATCGGCAAAACCAGTCAGGCCGTTTTTAGCAAAATACGGGACGAGGGTTTGGGCCGGGAGATATTGGATAAAGAGGGCGATAGAAAGGCGGAAAAGAAAGAGCAATTTTTGCATGCGGTACCTGGTTTCTACAAAATCAAATCCAAAGGTACGTCGCACCCGGAAGGGCGTGGCGCCATTCCCGGCGATCAATCTGCACCATGGGAAAATTTTACCGGCCGACTCGTTGGCTGTTCACCCGAAATGCTCCAGTATCCCCCGTACCCGATCCGCATACCCGCCACCAAACAAATTGACGTGCACCAGCAGGTAGTACAACTGGTAAATGTCTACCCGTTGCTCAAACCCGTTCTCCAGCGGCCAGGCTTCCGAGTAGGCGGCGTAAAAAGCCGGGTCGAAACCGCCGAACAGGCGGCTCATGGCGAGGTCCATTTCGCGGTGCGCAAAGGCGGCGGCGGGGTCAATCAGCACGGGCAGGCCGTCGGTGTCGCAGAGAAAATTGCCGCTCCAGAGGTCGCCGTGGGTGAGCGCGGGCGGCTCGGCGGGGCAGCGCCAGGCGAGGTTGTGGCACAGGCGGTCGAGTTGCTGTTCGGCGGCGCTGTCGAAGTAGCCCTGCTCGCGGGCGAGCAGCATCTGCGGCCAGAGGCGTTCCTCGGCGTAGAAAGCCGCCCAGGTATCGTGCCGGGTGTTGGACTGCGGCAGCCGCCCGATGAAAGTGTCGTGTGCAAAACCGAACACAGCCGACGTGTTGCCGTGGAGGTTGGCCAGGCCGCGGCCAAACTGCTCCCAGAACAAGCGGTTGCGGTAGCCCGGCGGCACATATTCCAGCAGCAGGTAGGCGTGCCCGTCGTCGGTGCAGCCGTAGCCATATATTTTGGGTGTGCGGATACACTGCGAAGCGCCGAGCAGAGCCAGCCCCTGGGCCTCGGTGCGGAACATATCGGAGGCCTGCGCATCGGTGTTGGTTTTCACAAACCACTGCCTGCCGCCGGCGCCCGTGAGCCGGAAAGCCTGGTGGATGTCGCCGCCGCGCACCGGCCGGATATCGGTCGGCACAACCTGGAACCGGGTTTCGAGGTGGGTGAGCAGGGTGGGGGAGAGGGACATGTGGCGGCGTTTTGGGGGCAAAAATGAAACGATACTTTTGATTTTGCACCGTAAACCCGCTCTCTTCGCTTCACGCCAGTGTCAGCACATACCCCAGTGCCGCGCCACCGAGCACGACCAGCACACTGTTCATTTTTTTAAAAACCAGCAAAACGCCCAGGCTGAGCAGCGCGAGGAGCAGGGTTTTCCAGTCCGTCAGCGCAGCCCGGCCCATTTCGATACAAACCGCCAGAATGACGGCAATGGCGGCGATGTTGACCGCATCGAGAAAAGCCGACAGCACCTTCGATTTCCGCATTCGGGGGATCAGTGGGTTGAGCAGGGCTACAAACAAAAAAGAGGGGAGGAATATGCCCGCCGTGGCGGCCAAAGCACCCCTTATGCCGTCCAGTTGCCAACCGATAAAGGTCGCGGTGGACAGCACCGGGCCGGGCGTGAACTGCCCGACCGCCACGGCGTCCATCAATTGTGCCTGGGTCAGCAACCCACAGCGCACGAGTTCCGCATCGAGAAAGGCAAAGAGGACGTAGCCGCTTCCGTACAGCAGGGCGCCGACTTTCAGGAATATCCAGAAAATTTTCAGGCTGCTCACCGGCAGCAGGGGCGTCGTGATTTGCAGCAGCGCCAAGGGGAATAATCCGTGCAACGCCTGGCCCCGGTTTTTGATCCAGAACAGCGCCACCCCCGCCAGTCCGCAGCCAAACAGGGCCAGTATTTCGTGTACCCCGAGCAGGCAAGCCACGGCAGTTGCTGCGCCCAGAATGCCCAGTTCCACTGTTTTCAGGGCTTTTTTCCCGAGCGGGAGAAGCGCCGCCAAAATGATGGCGATCACGGCCGGTTTTATCCCGTAAACAAAGGCTTCGACTTGCGGCAACTGTCCGTACCGCTGGTACGCCCACGCGAAAACAGCGGTAATAAGTACGGCCGGCAGGATGAAACAAACCCCCGCCACGATCAGTCCTTTCCAGCCTGCCCGCTCGTGGCCGCAGTGCATGACCATTTCGGTGGAATTCGGTCCGGGTATCAGGTTGGTCGCGCCGACCAGGTCGAGGAAATGCTCGTGGCTCATCCAGTTTCGCTTGCGGACTACCTCGTTTTCCAGCATGGCAATGTGCGCAGCAGGCCCGCCGAAGGCAATGACGCCGAGTTTGAGAAAGAGGGCGGCGAGTTCGGAGAGGCGGCTTTTTTCAGCCATGTTTTGTGGGTGTTTGAGTGTTTTGGTGCCTCTGTGTTTTGGTGCGTGTTTGGGTCAAAACTACATCAAAACACTCCTCTGCCCTGCAATGACCGCAAAACTACCCGTTCCCACCCCCTGCATCGGCATTTCCAGTTCATTCGGGTTTTCCCCGAACAGCGTTTGTGCAAAACGAAAATCGGAAAAACCGGCTTTTTTCATCTGTTCCAGGATTTCTTCCGCCCTGCTTGGTGTTTTCACCAAGCAGCCCCGTGCAGAGCCGCTTGGTGAAAACACCAAGCGGGGCAGAAAGCACTTTTGAGACACCCTCTCATCGTAAAAAAATTGCCGCAGTTTCCGCCCTGCTTGGTGTTTTCACCAAGATTTACAGGAAACCGCTTGGTGAAAACTCCAAGCGCGAAAATCCTTTGAAACACCCTCTCATCGTAAAAAAATTGCCGCAGTTTCCGCCCTGCTTGGTGAAAACACCAAGCAGCCCCGTGCAGAGCCGCTTGGTGAAAACACCAAGCGGGGCAGAAAGCACTTTTGAGACACCCTTTCATCGTGAAAAAATTGCCGCAATTTTCATTATTCAATAATTTGCTTGAATACTTGAATTACTTTTGCCCCATGGAAAAACGCACCTTCAAAAACACCATTTACGCGGCCATTGCGGGCATGACCAAGGCTTTTTCCAGCCCCAACCGGCTGGAAATTATTGACCTGCTGGCCAATGGTGAAAAAACGGTGGAGCAAATCGCCACGCAAACCGCCATCACGGTCGCCAATGCCTCGCAGCACCTGCAGGTACTGAAAACCGCACGCCTGGTGCGCAGCCGGCGGGAGGGCACATTCATCTTCTATTCCCTGAACGGTCTGAAATCTTATGCCGCCTGGAAAGCCCTGCGCGATCTGGCGCAGGAGCAGGAACCGGCCGTACAGGTGACGCTGCAGCGATTTCGGCAAGCGCTGGGCAGTCCCGTGCAGGAATTGCGGGAACGCCTCGGCGAACTCCCGCGCGACAAAACCATCATCGCCTACTGCCGGGGGCCGTTCTGCACCTACGCCGACGAGGCCGTGCAATTGCTCCACGCCAACGGGTTCAAGGCGCTGCGGCTGGAAGAAAGTTATCTCGATATTCAATTAGACTACAACTAATGGCTACTCCATCCAACGCAACCGTCGAGCTGGGCCTGCGCCAAAACTGGCGACAATTCACCCTGCTGGTCATCATCAATGCTTTTGTCGGCGGCATGGTGGGTATGGAACGCAGTATTCTGCCGCAATTAGCCGAGGTCGAGTTCGGCATTGCTGCCAAAACAGCTATCCTGTCGTTCATCGTGGCTTTTGGCGTGGCCAAAGCACTGGCCAACCTGAGCACGGGCGTTTTGGCCCAACGCATCGGTCGTAAAAACCTGCTCCTGCTGGGCTGGGCATTGGGCCTGCCGGTACCGTTCCTGCTGATGTTTGCACCATCGTGGGGCTGGGTGGTGGCAGCCAACCTGCTGCTGGGCGTACACCAGGGCTTCGCGTGGTCGGCCACGGTGGTGATGAAAATTGACCTGGCCGGCGAGCGCGACCGTGGTATGGCCATGGGCCTGAACGAATTTGCGGGTTACCTCGCCGTGGCGGCGGCGGCATTTGCCAGCGCCTGGCTGGCCAGTGCGTACGGGCTGCGGCCCTACCCGTTTTACCTCGGCGTCGGGCTTTCCGTAGCCGGAATTTTGTCCACCTGGCTGCTGGTGCGCGACACGCATGCGCACGTTGCGGCGGAAGCGGTGCAGAGTTCGGTCAAACGGCTCGGCCATATTTTCACCGACACCACCTGGCGGCACCGCAACCTCGGTTCGGTGACCATGACCGGCCTCGTGAACAACCTGAACGACGGCATGGTGTGGGGACTGCTGCCGGTGCTGCTGGTACAGCGGGGCATGACGCTGCCCGAAGTGGGCATTTTGGCGGCAATTTACCCGGCAGTTTGGGGCGTGGGACAGTTATTCTCCGGCCGGCTGTCCGATTTTATTTGCAAAAAAGACCTGCTGCTCTGGGGTATGCTGGTACAGGGAGGCGCCTTGCTCGGGCTGGCTTTTGTGGGGCAGTTCTGGCTTTTTGCCGGGCTGCTGGCTTTGCTCGGCTGGGGAACGGCCATGGTGTACCCTACATTTCTGGCTTCCATCGCCGAAAACACGCACCCGTATGACCAGGCCAAAAGCCTCGGTGTGTTTCGGTTTTGGCGGGACATGGGCTACGCCATCGGCGCACTGCTGACGGGTATTTTAGCCGATGCGTTCGGCATACCGGCCAGCATTGTCGCAGTAGGCGTGCTGACGCTGGCGGCCGGTCTGGGCGCCAACTACCGGATGCGGTGCCGTACGGAAAACCCGACGTTTTGGGGCTGGATGGGTAAAAAATGGTTGTTTCAAGAAAAAATTACTGACCATGGACACCGGTAACAAGTCGCACTGGGAAAACCTGTACACGGGAAAAACCGAGCAGGAGTACAGCTGGTTTCAGCCCTATCCGCACGGCAGCATCGCGTTTTTAGAATCATTTTGTTTGCCGAAAGATGCCCGAATCATTGACATCGGCGGTGGCGACAGCCGGCTGGCAGATGCTCTGCTCGACCTGGGCTACACAGACGTAACGGTACTCGACATCTCGGCTGCGGCCATTGAAAAAGCCAAACAGCGCCTCGGTGACCGAGCTGAAAAGGTCAAATGGATCGTCCGTGACGTGTCTGAATTTGAACCCGAGGCCGGACAGTACGACTGCTGGCACGACCGCGCGGCTTTTCATTTTCTGACCGCCGAGCCGCTCATTGGCCGTTACGCCGATGTGGTGCAGCGGGCCGTTCGTCCCGGCGGCTATTTTGTATTGGGTACGTTTTCGCCGGACGGGCCTAAAAAATGTAGCGGGCTGGATATCCGGCAATACTCCCGCGCGGCGATGAGCGCCGTATTTGCGCCCTGGTTCCGGCGCATCAAGTGCCGGGAGGAAGCGCATCTGACGCCGTTTCAAACGACGCAGCATTTTTTGTTTTGTGCTTTTCAGCGACGGTAGCCGGTTTAGTACTCACTCCAGCACCACCACCTTGCCCGTGTGCACATCGTACAGCATGGGCACCACAGCCAGTTTACCCGCCCGGATTTTTTCACTCAACACCGGCTCGTCTTGCCTGATTTGAGCTACGCCGTGCAAGATATTGCCCTCGATACAGGCGGGCAGGTCTTTGCCTTTTTGGCGCAGTACCTGCTGCTCTTCCGCTTCGTCGGCCAGCGCTTCCACGATGTTTTTGATGTGCCCGCAGGCTTCGCCACCTTCCAGAAACGCCTTGACTGCGCCGCATTCGGTATGGCCGAGCACCACTACCAGCGAAGCGCCGAGGTGCTCTACCGCATACTCAATGCTGCCCAGTTCGAGGTCGCCCAGGAGGTTGCCGGCCGTGCGGATCACGAAGAGATCGCCGATGCCTTCATCAAAGACGATTTCGGGCGGCACACGGCTGTCCGAGCAAGTGACCACCACCGCGAAAGGGTGTTGGGCGCCTTCCGTTTCCAAAATCCGCTGATGCGTTTGGCGCGGGTGGGCAGGCGTTTCGTTCAGAAAGCGTTCGTTGCCTGCCAGTAATTTTGCCAAAGCCGCGCTCGGTTCGAGCGCGGCTTGAGCCGGATGCGATGGCGCTTTTTCGTTGCAGGAGGCGAGCAGCACAAGTGCCAGCCCGACAGCTCCTGCCCGAAAAATACGCGGTATTGAAACGGTGTTTTTCATCAAGATTCTGATACGACCGGGTTGCCGGCGTTGATCCACTCGTTCATGCCGCCATTGTAGTTGAGCACGTTGTGGTATCCGTGTTTGGCCAAAATGGAGTACGCAATAGTAGCCCGGTCGCCACCCTGGCAATGGATGACCACATTCCGGTCCTTGCTCACCTTATCCAGGTTTTTCTCCATAGTGCCGACGAACACATTGTCGGCTCCGGCGATGTGTGCGGTATTGTATTCGGCTACTCCGCGCAGGTCCACCACTTGCAAGTTGTTTTGCTGCTTGAGGGACTGAAACTCGTCCAGGGTAATCACGTTGGCTGTTTCGAGTTGTTTGCCGGTTTTTTGCGCCCAGTCGTTCGGGTTGTCCACATAGCCGATGACATTGTCCAGGCCGATGCGCATGAGTTTCCTGGTCAGGTCTTCGATTTGTTCGTCGTCGGCCAGGAGCATAAACGGCTCGTCGTATTCCAGGAACCAGCCCGCCCAGGTGGCGAAGGAGTTGGTGCCCTGAATGTTGATGGAGCCGGGGATGAAGCCGGTTGCGAACACATCTTTGGTGCGGGCGTCAAGGAGTTTGATGCCTTTTGCCAGGTTGCCGATGAGTGCGTCCGTGTCGAGTTTGGGCACTTTGGGCACTTCCGTCAGCAGGGGGCGGTCCACCTTGTTCAGTTTCTTCATCATGGCGAAGTACTTCGGCGGTTCGGGCTGGTCGGCCAGCAGGTAACGCACGAAACCCTGTTCGTCGGTCGGGTACTGGAACGCCCAGTTCCGCACTTTCTCATAACCCACGGTGGAGCTGGGCACTGCGCCGAGGGCTTTGCCGCAGGCTGATCCGGCGCCGTGGCCGGGCCACACCTGCACATAGTCGGCCAGTTGGGTGAACCGCTTGATGGACTGGTACATCTGTTGGGCGCCCAGGTCCTGCGTGCCTTTGATGCCGGCAGCCTTTTCGAGCAAGTCGGGTCGGCCGATATCGCCGACGAAGACAAAGTCGCCGGTGAAGAGCATCACCGGTTCATCGGATGCCGGGTGGTCGGTGAGCAGGAAACTGATGCTTTCGGGGGTGTGGCCGGGGGTGTGTACCACCTCGATGGAGAGGTTGCCGAGCTTGATCACATCGCCGTCTTTCAGCCCCACGTGCGGGAACTGGTATTGCCAATCCGGGCCGCCCTCATCGGAGAGGTACAGTTTGGCGCCGGTAAGCGCGGCCAATTCGCGGGAGCCGGCGAGGAAGTCGGCGTGGATGTGCGTTTCGGCCACATGGGTGATGGTCATGTTGTTTTGCCTGGCGATTTCGAGGTAGGTATCCACGTCCCGTTTGGGGTCAATAACCATGGCTACACCTGCTTTTTGGCAGCCGATGAAATAACTGGCCTGTGCCAAACTCTTGTCATAAACGTGTTGGAAGAACATACTGTCCGAGTTTTAATTTTTGTAAATGATGTTAATTGACAGTGCAAAGGTGGGGGACTTTGTGGAGCGGGAGGCGTGATGCAAGTCACGGCGTGCAGCATTTTTGAAAATTTATTCCGCTCTTCGCTATAACTTTCGGCGTAAAATATAACCCATCATGGTAGAAATAGCCAACCCCATCTACGATGTCGTTTTCAAATACCTGATGAACGACGAAAAAGTAGCCAAACTCCTGCTGTCGGCCATCATCGGCAAGGAGGTTGTTTCGCTCGAGTTTCGGCCCACAGAACACCATTTCCCAGTCGGCGAACTGCTCGCGGTATTGCGTATGGATTTTACCGCCCGGATCGTGGATGCCGACGGCCGGCAGGAGTTGATCATTCTGGAACTGCAAAAAGCCAAATTAGCCAGCGACATCATGCGCTTTCGGCGGTATTTGGGCGAGCAATACGCCAATAAAGAAAATGTGGTACACGAGCCGGCGCCGGAATACCCTTACCGCAAGGCGCTGCCTATTCTCAGTATCTATTTCCTGGGACACACACTCGATCACGTCAAAGCACCCGTGCTGCGGGTGAACCGACGGTACATAGACGCCGCAACGGGCGAACAAATTCACGAGAAAGAGGCGTTCATCGAAAGCCTGACCCACGATAGCATCATCATCCAGATTCCCTACCTGAAAGGCCGGCGCCGAACCGAACTGGAACAACTGCTCGCCCTGTTCGACCAGTCCAGTGCCACAGATGATCCCCACTTTTTAGCCGTCAGCGAAGAGGCCCTGCCCGAGCGCTACCGCCCGTTGTTGCGTCGGCTGCAAAAAGCCGTTGCCGACCCGGTCGTCCGGCAAAGTATGGATGCAGAAGATGATCTGATCGAGGAAATCAAAGACTACCAGCGGCTTGTCTCGGAGAAAGAAAACATCATCTCGGAGAAAGAAAACGTCATCTCGGAAAAGGAGAACATCATCTCGGAAAAGGAGAACATCATCTCGGAAAAAGAAAGCGTCATCTCGGAAAAGGAAAAAATCATCTCGGAGAAAGACAAAAAGATCAAACGCGCCATCCTCGAATTTCATGCCGCGGGCACGGACATCCAAAAACTGGCCGATATTTTCGGGTTGAGTCCCGACGAAATCGCAGCGGTACTAAAGTCAAAAAAATAGCCTTGACCCCGATTCGCCCACACCATCAACGGGTCACTTTTTTTACCCCCGCACGCCGTACCCAGCGGCCCCAGGCCGAGTTGTAGGTATGGATGCGCGGCGTAGCGCGGCCGGCGGCATCCACAACCGGGTAGCCGCGGTTGACCCATTCGAAAATGCTGCCGTAGAGGTTGGAGACGTTGGAGAACCCGGCCGCTGTCAGTTTCTGCGCGATTTTTTCCGAGCGGTATCCAATGGAACAATACACCACCACCGGGCGGGACTTGTCAAGGCTGTCCAACAGCGCATGGTCAAAATGGTCGTATCCGCAGTTGATTGCCCCTTCGATATGGCTCACAGCGTACTCCGCCGGCTCCCGGGCATCGAAAATAATTACCCCCTTCCTGCTGCTGCCCGCGCAAGGAATCCACATCAATAGCCGGGACGGTAAACTTCAGCCAGGCAGCCACCTCCCGGTCAAATTTGGGATTTTCGCAATGGCCCAGCCGGTTGGCGGTGTTGGTTTGGCCGCAGGCCGATGGGAGAATAGCGAGCATGGATAAAAAAAGTACAGTGCGTTTTTGCATGTTATGAAAAATTGTAGTCCTGATTCACGCTAATGGACATTTCGGAACAAGACCTTCCAGGTTTGTCAAACCTGGAAGGTCTATACGCCCGGAAAACAAAAATGTCCAACAGTGTGTCTCGATTTATCCTGAAAAATCATCAAATTGCTCCGTCCAGTCGTAGTCTTTAATAACCAGGCGCATCCCCGATGTTTCCAAACCGAGATTTTCTTTCAGCAACCGCCGGACCCCGCGCGCGCCGCCAAAATCGCCGAGATACCATCGAAACAGCGCCGTGACATGAACCTCCTTTTCCCTTTCGACAACTTCCGTATCGCTCTGGAGAAAAGACAGCGTCGCGGACTCCAACTGCTGGTCAATTTTCCCGGCCGTGTAAAACGCAATAGGCGGGCAACTGCGCGCGCCACAATGGAGCGAAAAATGAATCCGGTAATCCATGCTGGATACCGCCAGCTGTTTCAAGAGGACCGGCGCGAATGGATCGGCAAGGTACCCCAATGCCCACTTGATGCGGTTGCGCCGAAGAATACCGTGCTCGATATCATCAAGGCTTAGCGCATTCCCGGCTACCACCACTAATTTTTGGCGGAATATCGCCGGTTTGGCAACCTGCTTTTCCGACCGCAGCAACTGAAAAAACGCATTGTACAAATTTATCCAGAATGCCTTTTTCCGGTCGTCTGTGTCCAAAGCAAGCCGGATCGTTTCCAGCCGGATGGACGCCAACTGCTCTACCAGCGCGGCAACGGGTTTTTGACTGCGCACCTGATGCAGGAGTTGTTCGGAAAATTTTACCACATCCATTTTTACCCTGTTTGTCTTTACCGGTTAACACTCAACACGGCAGTAATTGTTTGTCCTTTCCCAGTGCAATTTCTCTCCGTTGTCCATCCTGCGGCAAGGGCAACGGAAAAAACTTCCGTCCTTTGCCCCCTCTTTGGCATTTCCGCCGACAAAAAGTGCGCAAATCTATTTTTGTCAAAATCCAAACTCAACTTCCATTCGTACATCAGCCCATGCGCTCAAATATCATCACGCTCCTGCTTCTGGCCTTGCCGCTATTCCTGTCTGCCCAGGTTGACCTCGACATCACCGTGTACGAGGCCGGCGCCAACGTTCCTCTGGCCAATGTCCCGGTGCTGCTCCAGAACCCCTCTATCGGTTTTTCGGCTCAAAAAAACACCGATGCCCGGGGTAAAATCTCCTTCTTCGGGTTGCCCATCGCCGGCAACTATTCCGTGGAAATAGCCGAAACACCGGTGTTTTACGGCACACAAAAAACGGACATCGTGTTGCGCAGCACCACCAACGCCTCCGTCACGGTACCGCTTTTCCGCAAAACGGATGTTGCGCTGGACGAATTAGTCGTGCGGGGCGCAAGCAAAATCAATGTCCGCAACGCAGAGGTTTCCTCCGAACTGCGCCAAAAAGAGATCGAGCGATTGCCGCTGGAAGGCCGCGACATCTCGCGCATCCTGTACCGCTTGCCCAATGTCGTGCAGGCTACCGGCTTTTACCCCGAAGCGCCCAACGTGGGCATCAATGGTTCCAATTCGCTGTTCACCAATTATCTGATGGACGGCATGGACAACAACGAGCGGTTCCTCGGCGGCATGAAATTCAACATCCCGGTCGGTTTTACCCGAAACATCAATGTCCTGACCAACAACTTTTCCACCGAATACGGCCTCACGGGCAACGGTATCGTCAATATCACCTCGCGCTCGGGCAGCAACGAAACCACGGGCGAGGCATTTGTCATCACACGCCCCGGCGCCGTCGTGGACGCCGAATCGCCCTACGCTCAACGCGACCTCTCGGGCAATCAGGTGCGCGACGGGTTTCAGCGCTACCAAACCGGTTTCGGGCTGGGTGGCGCCCTCCGGCAGGACAAAACATTCTACTACCTCAATGCCGAGTACACCCGCGATTTGAAGGATAACCTGCTCAACTCCCCCGCGCTTGGCGTGAACGAAACCGTGCGCGGCGAAAACAACTTCTCTTATTTTTCTGCCAAAATAGACCACCACTGGAGCGACCGTTTTCGTTCCTCGGTGCGCGCCAACCTCGGCGTGGTGAACATTGCCCGACAGGGCGGCGGCCTCGAAGGGGGCGTGGCGTTCCCGTCGGCAGATAATTTTCAGGACCGAAACTCGGTGCTGCTCGCTTCGCAAAACACCTACCTCGGCGACCGCTTCAAATCCGAAACTAACGTACAGTACGCCCGCTTCCGCTGGAACTACGGGCGCGCTGCCAACGCCGGCAGCCCCAACGTGACGGTGCTGGACCCGTCTGGCGTGACCGCCGCTCAGATCGGCCACCCCGGCTACCTGTTCGACGCTACCGAAAACACCGTGCAAGCCCAACAAAAAATCACGCTGTACCGCGACCGCCACACCCTCAAGGCCGGCGCGGAAATCATCTCTGCGCAGCACGGCCTGCTCGGCGGCGGCAATCCCAACGGCAGCTACACCGTGCAACTCAACGAAGCCCAACTCGCCGCCGTGCAGGCGCTGAACAAGGGCGCCGCGCTGGATGTGCGCGACATTCCCGCCGATGTGCAGGTACTGGCGTACAACGTGGAACTGCGCCCGGCCTCCTTCGGCGCCACCCAAAACGTCTTTTCGGCCTATCTGGAGGATGCTTTTGCCGCCACCAGCCGCTTGAACCTGACCCTCGGACTGCGCTACGACTACGATAACCTGTCCAAAGGCGGCGGCGACAAGGGTGATCTGGACAACATCGCCCCGCGATTCAGTTTCAATTACAAACTGAGCAACAACAGCAGCCTGCGCGGTGGCTACGGCATTTTTTACGACAAAATCCTGTACGGGGTTTACTCCGACGCCCTCCAGCAAAACACCACGGATGCCGATTACAAACGCCAGTTGCAGGCCCTGAAAGACCAGGGCATCCTGCCCGCCGGCACCGATTTGGACAAAATCACCTTCGACGGCAACATCGGCGCGTCGGCCAACAACGTAACCTACCTGCAAGGGCCGTCCTCCGCCGAACTTCAGGCCGGCCGCACCCGGGCGTTTAGCGGCGAGCGCCGCATCCTGAACCCCAACGGCTACCAAAATCCGTACACCCACCAGTTTTCGATGGGCTTCCAGAAACAACTCGACGACACCCGCCTGTTTTATGTAGATGTGATGCACAACGAATCGCGCAACCTGTTCCGCCTGCGCGACCTCAACGCCCCGGCTCCGTACCTGCTCGATGACCCCGCCAATGTGGTCGTGCGCACCCAGACCCAGGCCGATGCCACCCGTCCCGTGGCTATTGATCCCGGCGGTTTCGCCGTCATCAGCGGCGACACCGTGCGCGGCGTGGCCCGCAACGTGGTGGTGAGCGAAACCGCCGGCAAGGCACGCTACACGGCGCTTAGCCTGAATTTTCAAAAAGATCGCGGCGCCGACAACCTCGCCTACCGCCTCACCTACACCTTGTCGAAACTGAAAAACGATACGGAGGACATCAATTTCAAGGCGATGGACGCGAACAATTTCGAGCGGGAATGGGCGCCGGGTATCAACGACCGGACGCACGTGATCAACGGTATCGCCACCTATTACCCCTGGAAACGCCTGTCGCTCACACTCGCCGCCCTGCTCCAAAGCGGGCAGCCCATCAACCGAATCCCCGATGCCGCTGTTTTCGGCACGACCGACCTGAACGG
Source organism: Lewinellaceae bacterium (assembly GCA_016719605.1). Lineage (GTDB taxonomy): Bacteria > Bacteroidota > Bacteroidia > Chitinophagales > Saprospiraceae > M3007. The sequence goes on from JADJYW010000001.1 coordinate 559,008, forward strand.
CGACGGGCGCTCGTTCGGCGATGCCTATGTGGGCAACAGCGACCGGCAGCCCGGTGAAACCCGCAACAACGACCGACTGCCCTGGTCCAATACCTTTGACCTGGCCGGCGAGTACGAAATACCCACCGGAAAGCGCGGCAACCTGATCCTTCGCGCCGACGTATTCAACCTGTTCAACGCTGCCAACCTGAGCGGCTACTCCAACAATGCCACGCAAAGCAACCAGGTACAAACCGGCTCGAAAGCATCGGGGCTGCTGGTGCGCAGAAATGCAAGCGCGCCACGGCAGATTCAGTTTTCATTGCGGTGGGCGTTTTGATGTTAAAAAAATCAATTTTCATGGCACGACTGCACCTTGTTTTTCTCCTGATCCTGTTCGCCGCCATCGGCTGCCGGCAAAACAGCGGTACGGCCCCCGACCCGCTCAGCCAATCCTGGGCCGAACTCGAACAACAAGCCCGGGGCAGCACGGTGCACTGGATGATGTGGCAGGGCGACCCGCTCATCAACCGCTATGTGCGTGAGTACGTGGCGCCGGAGGTGCAGAAACGCTACGGCATCAATTTGCAAATAGCGCCGGGACAGGGCACGGAAATCGTCAAAACCGTGCTCGCCGAGCAGGAAGCCGGAAAATCCACGAGCGCGCTGGACCTGTGCTGGATCAACGGCGAAACGTTTTTTCAGCTCCGCCAGATAGCAGCCCTGTACGGCCCCTTCGCGCAAAAACTGCCCAATGCGCAGTACATAGATTTTGAAAACCCCTTCATCGGCTACGATTTTCAGCAAAAAACCGAAGGGTACGAGTGCCCCTGGGGCAACGTGCAGTTGGCCGCCATTTACGACACCGTGCGCACCCCGCAACCGCCGCGCACCTTAGCCGAACTCGAAACCTGGATACGGGCGCACCCCGGGAAGTTTACCATCCCGTACGAATTCACGGGCATGACCCTGTTCAAATCCTGGATGATCGCGCTCGCAGGCGATGCCCACGCCCTCGACGGTGTTTTTGATGAAAAAAAATACGCCGACCTGAGCGGAAAACTGTGGAACTTCATCAATCGCAACAAGGCGTTTTTCTGGCGGAAAGGCGAGACCTTCCCCGAAAGTCTGGCTGCCATGCACCAGATGTTTGCCAACGGCGAACTGGATTTCACCTTCTCAAACAACGACAACGAGGTGGACAACAAAATCCTGCAAGGCATTTTTCCGAATACCGCCCGGGCATACATATTCGACTCCGGCACCATCCAGAACGCGCATTTCATCGGCATACCCGTCCGGTCGGCCAACAAAGCCGGAGCTATGCTGGTAGCCAATTTCCTGATTTCGCCCGAGGCACAGCTCCACAAACTCAGCCCCGCTGTTTGGGGCGACGGCACCGTTTTGTCCATTCCCAAACTTCCGGCGGAATGGCAGGAGCGGTTTCGGGCCGTTCCGGGTCGGCGCTATGCACCCAGCCGCGACCTGATTCAGGCCAAAGCCTTGCGCGAGCCGGCGCCGGAGTACATGATCCGGCTTTACGAGGATTTCCGAAAAAAAGTAATTGAACAGTAGCAGACCATGCGCAGCCGCTTGCTTGCTTCCAAAAACCTGAATCGGATCGGCATTGCCGTCTTCCTCGCGTGTACGCTGCTGCCGCTTGCTGCCGGGCTGGGGTACGCGCTGGCGTACAGTTTCGGGTTGGTTGGCGGGCTGTCGTCGGGATTTACCACGGCGCACTGGGCCTCCGTTTTGGCGGCGCCCGAAACCTGGTTTTCCCTGCTGCTGAGCGCGGGCATGGCGGCTGTGGTGGTCGCCTTTTCCGCTGCGCTGGCGCTGGCCGTCGTGCTGGCTTGGGGCGACCGGCTGGACCGCGGACTTCCCGGGTATCTCATCTATTTGCCGCTCGCCGTGCCGCCGCTCACGGCGGCGTTTCTGACATTTCAGTGGTTGGGGCAATCGGGTATGGTCGTTCGCCTCGGGGTAGCACTCGGGTTGTTTGCCGACCTCGAACACGCGCCGGAATGGATCAACGACCGCTGGCACATCGGCGTCGCAGCCACGTTGGTCGCGCTGACCGCACCTTTCTTCACGATCCTTTTTGCAATACCGCCGCGCCGAAAACCTGCCGCAACTGCTGCAAATGGCCCGCACGCTCGGGGCATCCGGGCGGCAGGCCGTTTGGCGCGTGGCGGCGCCGGTGTTGTTGCGGCGGGCATTGCCCAACCTCGGTCTGAGCGGCATTTTTTTATTCGGCGCCTACGAAGCGCCCCTGCTGCTGGGTCGGCAGTCGCCCCGGATGATCTCGGTGCTGATCGCCCAGAAGTTTCGCAAATTCAACCTCGCGGATGTGCCGCAAGCGTACGCCCTCACCCTGCTGTACGCCGGCGTGGTCGGGCTGGCGGCCTGGTGGATTTTTCGCCGCATAAACCGGATGACACGCGCATGAAAAAACTGCTGCTTGCGCTTTTCCTGACGGCATTGCTGCTGCCGTTTGCGTACCTGCTGCTGTTGTCGGTAGCCGGCCAATGGCGGTATCCCGATGTGTTGCCCCCGGTACTTTCGACGGCAAACTGGCGGCTGGCGCTGTCTGCTGCCGGTGGTATCGGCGGCAACCTTTGTCTGTCGGTCTTGTTGTCGGCAGGTGTGGCGGCTATCGTTACGGTCGGTGGGTTTGTTTTAGGGAAAATCATTGCCGGGCATCCGGGGCGGGCGCGTTTTCAGGCGATTGCTTATTTGCCGTTTGCATTTTCGCCTGTAATTTATGCCTATTGCCTGCAGTTCTTCTTTTTGAAAGCCGACCTTAGCGGTTCCATCGCGGGGGTGTTATTGGCGCAGGTTCTGCTGCTGTTGCCCTTTGGGATTTTGTTTTTTTCTACCCATTGGGACGAACGGCTGCGCGCCATGGAGCAGCTGACCCTGACCCTTGGCGGTACCCCACGCGATGCCTGGCGCCGGGTGCTGATTCCGGTTTCCAGGCCGGCCCTGCTGACGGCTTTTTTTCAGGCGTTCCTGTTATCGTGGTTCGACTACGGTCTCACGTCGGTCATTGGGCTGGGGCAAGTGCCCACGCTGTCGGTCATGGTGTGGCAGTTTATCGGCGAGGCAAACCCTTATTTCGCAGCCATCGGGAGTTGCCTGCTGGTTTTCCCGCCGGCTATTTTGCTTTTTATCAATAAAAAAATTGTTTTTCGAGGGTGAGGAGGTGTTTTCGTGTTTAGGTGTTTAGGTGTTTTCGTGTTTAGGTTACGGAGGCACTAAAACACTCAAACACCAAAACACTCAAACACCAAAACACCAAAACACTCAAACACATAAGCACAACTATGAAAATCAACGCGCTGTATCTGCTCTGTTTTGTCTTGTCGGCCTTGCCGGCTTGCCGGCAAAACACGCCTAAAGAATCGCCGGCTGCTGCCGAAAAAGTAGCGCTGCCCCTGGCTAAATCCAACTACTGGTACCAGGGGAAAGCCGAAGTAAGTTCGTACACCGTGCTGCAGGAGCGTTACGGCGAACTGCGCGAAGCCGGACAGGTTATGGTGTTTGTCACCGAGGATTTTTCCAAAAACAAACAGGTGAAACTCGATGGTGCGCCGGAACCGGGCGACGAGCGCGTGCCGGTATTGAAACTGAATGCGCTGCGCCGTTTCCAAACCGGCATTTATGATTATTCGGTGATGCAGTCGGTTTTTACACCGACGGCAACGGACAACATGCGCACCCAAAAAACCACAACGACCATCCAGGATTGGTGCGGACATGTTTTTGTGCAGTGCAACGCCACCTCCGGCGGGTACAACGTCAAGGCTTTTTCCTATTTTGAAAAGGAGGGCGACGCCGAGACGAACTTAGTGCCGGACCTGCTGGAGGATGAAATCTGGACGCTGGTCCGCCTGAACCCGGAGGCCTTATCCTCCAAAAAGTTGAGGGTGCTGCCGTCTGTGGTGTACACCCGGTTCAAGCACAAGCCGCTGCTCCCGCAGGAAGCAACCACTACCATAGAAAAAGGCGCCGACGAAAGTATCCTGCGTCTGGTGTACACCAATATCCCCCGGCAACTGGGTATCCGCTTCGAGACGGCATTTCCGCACCGTATCCTCGGCTGGGAGGAATCCGACAACGGCAACCTGATGAGCAAAGGTACGCTGAAAAACATCCTCCTGGACGCCTACTGGCAGCACAACGACAACGCCTCCGCGCCTCTGCGCACGACACTAAACCCCGGATTTTAGACCGCTGTGGCCATCGAAGTTCGACATATCTCCAGGGCTTTTTCGGGAACACCGGTACTGACTGACCTGTCGTTTGACCTGCCGACCGGCCAAACGCTGGCCGTGCTCGGGCGTTCGGGCTGCGGCAAAACAACCCTGCTCAAAATCATCGCCGGGTTGCTCGACGCCGACAACGGCAGCATACACATCGGCGGACGCAACGTGGAGCACGAGCCGCCCCAGCAGCGTGGCGCAGTGTATTTGTACCAGGAACCGCTGTTGTTTCCGCACCTGACCGTGTTTGAAAATGTCGCTTTTGGCTTGCGCCTGCGCCGGGAGACCGCCTCGCATGTCCGCGAACGAACATCGCGTATGCTCGAACACCTCGACCTTGGCGCCCACGCCGGGAAAAAATCGGAAGAACTGAGCGGTGGGCAGCGGCAGCGCGCGGCATTTGGTCGGGCGCTCATCATCAATCCATCGGTGCTGCTGCTTGACGAGCCGTTTGGCAATCTGGACGTAGAGACCCGCGCCGAAATGCAGCAACTGTTTAAAAAAATAGCCACCGAATACCACATCACCGCTGTTTTTGTCACGCACGACCTCAAGGAAGCCGTGCGTATGGGCGACCGGTTATCGCTTCTGGAAAACGGTCGGTTGCAGGTATTCGAACACCTCGACGCATTCATCCGCGACCCCCGTACGGGTATGCAGGCGGAAATCAATTTTTGGAATACACTCGTACCATGAAAACCTACAACCACTGCGAATCGCTCTACTGGGTTTTCACCCAGCTCTGCAACGACAAGTGCGACCACTGCTACAACCTGTCCGGCCCGCAAGGCGAACGCATGCCGGAAGAGGAATGCCTGCAAGTCATCGAGCATCTGCCGGATTCGATTGACCGGCTCATCCTCTCCGGCGGCGAGCCGCTGGCGGAGAAAAAACTGCTGTACCGCATCCTCGACGCGCTGCGCGACCGCTATGCCGACCGTACCCAGATCATGTTGCAAACCAACGGCGACTTGCTGACCGGAGAAATCCTCGACACGCTCATCGCAAAAGGCGTGACCCGATTCGACATTGCCAGCATAGACCGTTACCACAAACATTCGGGCGCGCGCCTGCTCGAACTGGCCGACCTGTTTGAGTCCCGCGGCGTGAACGGCGACGACAAAGATCCGCTCATCGAGAAAGAAACCTACCTCGTGCAGGGCACGCGGGTCAGCTGGGGCTACTGGGGCGCTACCGATGATATGTGGCTCGGCGGCAACTGGGCGCGCGGGCGGGCATTGGAAAAAGGGATCTGGAAACGCGACCCGGCGCACAACTTTTGTAAAATCCTGTCCGGCGGAATCGGTTTTTTGACCGGTGCGGCGGGTATTCCGCAGGAAATTTCGATTCAGATGTGGCGCATCAATCCCTGCTGCCCGGGCACCTACAAAGCCATGGGCGATGCCCGGCGCGAAAAAGTGGCCGATGTACTGGCCCGTGTGGCGCAGTCGCCGGTGTTCCAAAAAATCAACGAAGGCGACCCGCTGGGTATGGGCGAAGCGGTGGGTCTCAGCCGGGAATTCGCGGAGGCGCGCACGGAGGATTTGCAAAACGTGTGCCTGTGGTGCGACGAGTTTTTCCGGGACTATTTCGACATGGACACGCTGACGTCGCGCTTCGAGCCGCAGTTGTCGGGGGCCGAGCTGCGTGATTTTTGAGGGGCGGGGCAAAAACTTTCCGTTGTACGCTTGGCCGGTTTCGCGTATTTTTGGGGCCTAAAATCACGCAATTATGTACGACCGTACCGACATGGTGGACAAGATCATGGAACATTCGGACGCGGTGCTCATCGTGGAGCACGTTCGGGAGCGCCTGAAAAATGAGCAGCAACGCCGCCTGAAGTTTTACGACCACATCACCGAAGACGACAAAGCAGAGTTTGTCAACGGGGAAATTGTGTTTCATTCCCCTGTGGTGAAAATCCACAATGATGCGACAAAGTATCTGCTTAACCTGCTTATGAACTATGTGGATGGGCACGACCTCGGTTTTGTCGGCGTCGAAAAAATACTGACTCAGTTCACCCGGAACGACTACGAGCCGGACATCTGTTTTTTCGGCAACGAAAAAGCCGCTCTGTTTCACGACAACCAATTGCTTTTCCCGGTACCTGATTTCATAGCAGAGGTGCTTTCCAAAAGTAGCCAGAAGTCCATCGAGCACGATACCGTCACCAAGTTCAACGACTACGAGCAACACGGCGTGCAGGAATACTGGATTGTTGATCCGCATGACAAAACCGTGGAGCAATACCTGCTGGAAAACGGCCGGTACCGTCTTGTGCTGAAATCTGCTGAAGGCTCCGTGCATAGCCACGCCGTTCCCGGTTTCTCCATTCCGATTGCCGCCATTTTTGATAAAAAGGTCAATCGGGAAGTATTGCGCGGTTATTTATCGCAGACGGAGTAGTTTTCCTCAATGCCTTCCCGGCGACCAGGTATACCGAATTGGGGATTAGTCCGTTTTTTGGTACAAAACACCATCCTCATGGTTTCCAAAACCCTTCCACGTCTGGCGCTAAGCACTTTCGGTCTGGCGCTGCTTGCATTTTTTTTGTGGGTGATGTTTGAAATAATCCGGCCGTACACGTCCGGCCAAACGGATATTGATTTTCTGCTGACCAAGCAGCACATCATCCACTTGCTGCACTACCGGGGGGCATTTTACCTGCATATTTTTCCGGCGCTGCTGGTGCTGGCTGCCGGGCTGACGCAGTTTTCGGGCACTATTTTGCGCCGGACGCCGGGCCTGCATCGCTGGGTCGGGCGGGTGTATGTGTTCAGTATTTTGGCGGTGTGCGGCCCGGCGGGTGCGCTCATGGCGTGGTACGCCAACGGCGGGCCTGTGGCCCAGGTATCGTTTTTAGTGCTGAGCGGGTTGTGGTGGTGGTGTACCTGGGTAGCCTGGCGCGCTATTCGGGCGGGCAATATCCGGCGGCACGGGGCCTGGATGTTACGCAGTTATGCGCTCACGCTGTCGGCGCTCACGCTGCGGCTCATGCAATTTGGGCTGGCCATGTACTCGGATATAGATCCGGAGTTGGCCTACCGGTTGGTCGCCTGGCCGAGTTGGGTACTGAATTTGGCGGTAGCGGAGCTCGTCATTTGGAAAACGCCGTGGTTTGGGTGGGTTTACTTCCAAAAATCCGGCAAAAAATCATCGAACCCGTCGTCCGTCAATTCATAATCCCGAACAAACTCCTTGAACACCTGCACATCCTGTTGGATGAGCCGGATATTGCCCTGCAGACCACGCGTCATTTTTTTCATCTCCGCAATATGGCGTTCGATTTGAGCCAGCATTTGTTTGCGGTTGGGGTGGTACAGCATGGCATACAGGTTGCCGCTGCCTGCGGGGGATGCGAAGAAAAGTTCTTGCTCCAGTTCGCGCAACTGATTTTGAAGGCTTTGATTGAAATGCCGGAGTTGGGCCTTATCGAACTGGAGGACGGCATTGTCGCGGCCCGACAACAGGGATAGTTGCAGTTCGAGTAAGAGCAGGTGATCGTTGGCTTCGTAGGCGGAGGTGACTTGTTTCATCACCTCGGTTTTTTCGGCGCGTAGTGTTTCGTCCGGTTCCCGGTCGGGGTGAAAATGCCGCACCAGGTCCATATAAATTTGTTTGGCGGTCTTTTTTACCGCCGCTTCGGCAGCCTGGCGTTTCTCTTCGGCGGCGAGCGCAGCATCGGATTTTTTGCGCTGCGCTTTTTTTTCCGCCCGTGCCCGCTCCTCTGCCTCGTACTCGGCTTGCCGGGCTGTTATTTTTTCTCGCATGGTAGCCGGATCGTCCAGGTCTTCCGGGTTCAGGTTCATGCCGTACATATTATTCATCATGTCGGCCGCCATGTTTTTCAGCAAGTTTTCATCTTCTTCCTGAATGTCCTGATAGCGCCGCCCGCTGCCCTCGTAGTGCTCATAGATCGCGTGCAGTTCGGCATCGTCGCCGTACAAGGAGGTTTCGAGCAACGGCTGGAGTTCTTCCAGCATGATTAGGGGAAACTTGTCCTTCATTTTTTTGGACAGTTTGGCCTGAAAAGGGCTGTGGTGCAGCGCCAGAATCCATTCTCTGGTAGCGGCTTTCGCTGTATTTTCAGCAGGAGCCACCCGTTCTTCTCCGATGCGGCGTAGCTCGAGGTCGGCTTCTTGAGCCTGCTCAATCTGTACGCGTACCGTTTTGATTTTGTTGACAAGTGTGTTGAACTGCTGCTGCTCTTTGCTCAGTTGCTTACCTGAAATTTTGTCGGAAGTCAGGATAATTTGTTTTGACATGGCGGGTAGAAAAATGAGCCGTAAAGTTAGAAAGGAACAGGATATTTATGCTTCCAGGCCTTCTTTATGCACCGCCCGCACGGCCCGCCCCGACGGGTCATTCAGGTTTTGGAATGCCTTGTCCCACGCAAGCGCCTCCGGGGTAGAGCAGGCGACAGAGGGTACCGACGGCACACAGGCCGCCGCCGCGTCGGAGGGGAAATGGTCGGCGAAAATGCTGCGGTAGTAGTATTCTTCCTTGCTCATGGGTGGGTGTACGGGGAATCGGAACCGGGCATTGGCGATCTCTTCGTCCGAAACGGCACCGGATGTCATGGCTTTCAGCGTATCAATCCAGCTGTAGCCTACGCCATCGGAGAACTGTTCCTTTTGGCGCCAGGCGATTTCCGGGGGCAGAATATCTTCAAAAGCCTTGCGCAGGATCCATTTTTCGATACGTCCGTTGACCGGGCGTTTGTCCTCCGGGTTGAGGCGCATGGCCACATCCATGAATGCTTTGTCCAGAAACGGCACGCGCCCTTCCACGCCCCAGGCCGCGAGGGATTTGTTGGCCCGCAGGCAATCGTACAGGTGGAGTTTGCTCAGTTTTCGTACGGTTTCTTCGTGAAACGACTGCGCATCGGGGGCTTTGTGAAAATAAAGATAGCCGCCGAACAACTCGTCAGCCCCTTCACCCGACAGCACCATTTTGATGCCCATGGATTTGATTACCCGCGCCATGAGGTACATGGGTGTGGAGGCGCGGATGGTGGTCACGTCGTATGTTTCCAGGTGGTAAACCACGTCGCGGATAGCATCGAGGCCCTCCTGGATAGTGAAGTGAATTTCGTGGTGGATGGTCTTGAGGAAATCAGCCATTTTACGGGCCGCCGCCAGGTCGGGCGAGTCCTTCAGCCCAACGGCAAACGAGTGCAGTTGCGGCCACCAGGCTTCGCTGATGCTGCCCGTTTCGATGCGCCGAGGCGCGTATTTCTTGGCGATGGCTGCGATGATGGACGAATCCAGTCCGCCGGAAAGCAACACACCGTATGGCACGTCCGACATCAACTGCCGCTCCACGGCATGTTCGAGGGCATTGCGGAGCGTTTCCACATCGGAGATATTGTTGCGGACAGCCTCAAACGAGACCCATTCGCGGGAATACCACGGCTGTGGCTCCATGCCATCGGGACTGTACAGGAAGTGGCCGGGCGGGAACTCCCGGATTTGTTTGCAGATACCTTCCAGTGCTTTGAGTTCGGAAGCGACGTAAAAATTGCCGTGCTGATCCCAGCCCATATAGAGGGGGATGATACCGATATGGTCGCGCGCGATCAGGTAAGCGTTGGACTCCATGTCGTACAGCGCGAAGGCAAAAATGCCGTTCAGTTCTTCGAGAAAATCCTTGCCTTTTTCGCGGTACAGCGAGAGAATGACCTCGCAATCGGACTCGGTTTGGTACGCGTACCTGCCCTCAAACTGTTTGCGGATGCTGCGGTGGTTGTAGATTTCGCCGTTCACGGCCAGCACGACCTTGCGATCCTGCGTGAACAGCGGCTGTCCGCCCGATGCGGGGTCAACAATAGCCAGCCGCTCGTGCGAAAGAATGGCCCGTTCGCAGGAAAAGACACCGCTCCAGTCCGGGCCGCGATGCCGCAGTTTTTTTGACATGGCGAGCACCTGCTCGCGCAAAAGGCCGCTGTTGTCGTTCGACCCAAATAGTCCGATGAACCCACACATAGGATTTGTTTGTGTTTAGAATGATGCAAATAAGGGGGCCAAAGGTATCGAATGGACTGCTGTGGCGGAGCATCATCCGCCCAAAAACAAAACAGGATTGGTTTTCAGGATGTGCGGGAAGTGTTCATTCCCATAAATCCTGAAAACCAATCCTGAACTTGCCTGGAAGAATCCCGTGCTATTTTCCTGCAAATTTCCGGAGCACCGACTCTGGTGTTTGGCCGGCCCCGAGGTTTTTGGTTTTGCCCGAAGCATCAGTCCAGCTGTATGTGATTTTGGTGAAATTGAGGCTGAACGACTCTGTAGGCACCGGGTCGCCGGCGTTGTTTTGTGCGCTGAAACTGGAAATCAGAACATTTTCAAGTTCGTATGTGAGATATTCGTGTTGTTCCTTACCGGCTTTGCGTACGAACAGGACGGCTTTTTTGAAGTGCTTTCCTGTTGCGACGGCTTCCTGCAATTTGGGTGTGGAATGGTCGGTACTTGGGATCATGCTGATGTCGTGTACGCTGACTTTGCCGGCGCCGCCACCGCCACCGCCGGCCCGGGCAGGAGACGGGGTGGGCGTACCCCAGGCAACGGATTCGATTTCGATCCAGCATTTCCGGCAATCCTTGCCATCAGACTCGCCGTCAACGCCTTCAATTTTGAGGAAGTAGTCTACTGCGGCGGTCTGCGGTTTGGTTGGGCCTGCGATTTTTTGTGCTTGCGCGGCAAACGGGATGGCTACAAAAGCCATAAAAGCGGCGATCAGTACATTTTTCATAACGTTGCTTGTGTGTGAAGGGTGAAGGTTTGTTTTCCTTTTTTGATAGGACAAAGGTCAGGGGCCGGAGCAGCGGAGATGGTCAAGGTTTTTATAAAAAGAGTCAAAAAGGGTAAAAACGAAGGGTTTTATTCCCGTTCGGTGTTATTTGGGCGCTTCAAGCGGCTTTTCGTCGAAGGCGATACCCGTTTCTCCGATGTATTTTGCCAGTTTTGAGTTCAAATTCACTTCGCAACATGACAAAATACACACGTTTGCTGCTGAGCTTCCTGCTTGGCGCCACCACTTTAGCCACTGCCCAGTTGCAGTACCCTGTCACCCGCACCACCAACCAGGTGGACGAATATTTTGGTAAACAAGTAGCCGATCCGTACCGCTGGCTCGAAGACGACAATGCTCCCGAGACCATGGAATGGGTGCAGGCGCAAAACGCCGTTACGTTTGGTTACCTGGAAACCATCCCGCACCGTCCGCAGTGGGTGGCTGCGCTGGAGAAAGTGATCAACTACCCGCGCTACTCCGCGCCGACGCTCAAAGGCGAATGGGTATATTTTTACAAAAACGACGGCCTGCAAAACCAGTCTGTTCTGTACCGCCAAAAAGGCTTCGATGGTGCGCCCGAGGTAGTTATTGATCCCAACCAGCTTTCCACCGACGGCACTACGCGCCTCACGGTGTTCAACCTGTCCAAAGACGGCCGGTACGCCGGGTATGGCCTTTCCAAGTCGGGTTCCGACTGGCAGGAGTACTATGTGATGGATATGGCCACCAAACAGACGCTGTCCGATAAATTAGATTGGGTGAAGGTGTCCGGTCTGTCGTGGCGTGCCGACGGGTTTTACTACAGCCGCTATCCGGCGCCGGCGGGGTCGGAGTTTTCGGCCAAAAACGAAAACCATCAGGTGTGGTACCACCGCGTAGGCACACCACAGAGTGCCGACCAACTGGTGTATGAAGACCCGGCTAATCCGCAGCGGTTCCACTTCGTGAGCACCGATGACGACGAGCGCTTTGCGTTTCTCAGCATCAGCGACCGTGGCAAAGGCACACAGGGCAATGCGCTCCTGTTCATGGACCTGGGTCGGGGCGACAAGGCATTCCGGCCTATTGTGGCCGAGCCGGGGGAGTTTGTTTACCGTTCGGTTGAGGTCATCGGCGACGATATTCTGGTGATGACCAACGAGGATGCGAAGAACTACAAGTTGCGGCTGTTCAGCACCAAAACGGGTGCATGGAAAAACTTTGTGGAAGAAAAACCGGAGCCGCTTAGCAGTGTGTCGTCGGGTGGCGGCAAACTTTTCCTGACCTACATGAAAGATGTCACCTCGCGAGTGTACTCGTATGATTTTGCGGGCAAAATGGAGCGGGAGATTGTACTGCCCGGTCCGGGTTCTGCCGGCGGGTTTGGCGGCGAGAAAAAGGACAAATTTGTGTTTTACACCTTTACTTCTTTCAACTACCCGCCCACGATTTTCCGGTACGACATTGCCACGCGCACCTCTACAGTTTTCCGCAAGCCGGAAGTTGCCTTCGATCCGGAGTCGGTGGTGGTTGAGCAGGTTTTTTACCCCGGTAAAGACGGCACACGCGTGCCCATGTTTTTGGTGTACAAAAAAGGCCTGCCGCGCAACGGGCAGAATCCGACCATGCTGTACGCGTATGGCGGGTTCAATGTCAGCACCAATCCGGGTTTCAACGCCATGTTGCTTCCGTTTCTGGAGCAGGGTGGGGTGTACGCATCGGCCAATATCCGGGGCGGTAGCGAATATGGCGAGCAATGGCACGAGGCCGGCATGCGCCTGAAAAAACAAAACGTGTACGACGATTTTATCGCGGCTGCCGAGTACCTCATCCGGGAAAAATACACATCTAAAGAAAAACTGGCTATCCGCGGCGGCTCCAACGGCGGCTTGCTCGTAGGCGCTGTGATGAACCAGCGCCCCGATTTATGCCGGGTGGCTTTCCCGCAGGTGGGTGTGATGGATATGCTGCGTTTCCATAAGTTTACCATCGGCTGGAACTGGATACCCGAGTACGGCTCCAGCGAGCAAAGCAAGGAGGACTTCGAAAACCTGTATGGCTACTCGCCCCTGCACAATATCCGGGAAACGGCTTACCCGGCTACGATGGTCACGACGGCGGACCACGATGACCGGGTAGTGCCCGCGCACTCCTTTAAATATGCGGCTGCTTTACAGGCCAAAAACAAAGGGAGTTATCCTGCACTCATCCGGATCGAGACTAAATCGGGACACGGAGCCTCCAGTACCCGCAAGAACATCGAGTTGATGGCGGATATCTATGCTTTTATGTTCCAGAATATGGGTTTGACGCCGGAGTTTTGATTGAGGGAAGTATTCGGTGTTTTTTTTAATTTCCTTTTGTCGCAGCAGCACGAAGACAGGAAAGACAACCTTCTGAATATCAGGTCATTTTTGTCTTTTTGCTGCTGCGATAAGGGGGAAAACATATTCGATTGGAACTTTTTTAAAAAAACTTTTAAACCCCCTTTGGAAATCCCGTAACCCTGTGCGTACCTTTGCAGCCGCTTTTAGGAAAAGGTGTTCAAAATTAGATTTTGTCATCCAGGAAGCGTTTCATTTCAGAGACACAATATTCATAAGGTAATGAATCAGAAAATTCGCATTAAACTCCGGTCTTACGACTACAACTTGGTGGACAAGTCCACCGAGAAGATCGTCAAGACTGTGCGTGCGAGTGGGGCCGTTGTTACGGGGCCGATTCCGCTGCCAACTGAGAAAGAAATTTTCACCGTGCTGCGCTCGCCGCACGTGAACAAGAAAGCTCGGGAGCAGTTCCAATTGCGCACCCACAAGCGCCTGATTGAGATTTACACACCGACGCAAAAAACGGTGGATGCTCTTTCGAAACTCGAGCTTCCAAGCGGTGTTGACATTCAGGTCAAGCTCACCTAATTCGCAAATTTTCGGATTCAAGGCGGTTGTTTCCGGCTTGCTTCAAAGTGTTCCCGATTGATGCGGGATTAACTGATGCAGTCGAAAGCGGTTCCGATCAAACGGAAGGTCGCTTTTTGTTATTTCCCGCACAGCATCTTGTTCCGAAGTATTCAATAGTAAAATCACCAATCGTTCAACTACAAAACATAGAACTACCGTGAACGGTCTGATTGGCAAAAAAATAGGCATGACCAGCATCTACGACAAGACCGGCAAAAATGTCGCTTGTACGATCATCGAAGCTGGCCCATGCGTTGTCACGCAAGTGCTCGACGAAAATGCGGATGGCTATTCGGCCCTCCAGTTGGCTTACGGCGAACGTAAGGCCTCCAAAACTCCCAAGGCTTTGGCCGGTCACTTTGAAAAGGCAGGTACAGAGCCCAAGCGGCAAGTCCTTGAATTTCGGGACATGGGGCTTTCCAAATCGCTGGGTGATGTCATCACCGTCGAAGAAGTCTTTCAGGAAGGCGACAAAGTCAGCATTGTTGGCACGACGAAAGGCAAAGGTTTCCAGGGGTTGTCAAACGCCACGGTTTCGGCGGCGTGATGCAACAAACCCACGGTCAGCACAACCGTCTGCGCGCCCCGGGTTCCCTGGGTAACTCCTCCTTCGCTGCCAAAGTAATGAAAGGCATGCGCATGGCCGGCCAGATGGGCAACAAACGTGTGAAAGTGCGTCGTTTGCAAGTGCTCAAAGTATTCCCCGATCAAAATATCATTTTGGTCAAAGGGGCTGTACCCGGTCACAAAGGGGCTTACGTCGTAATTGAAAAATAGGATACCTGACGTTTCTAAATCTGGTTCTGAAATATGAAACTCGAAGTATATAATATCAAAGGCGAAACCACGGGTCGCTCGGTTGAACTTCCCGATGAGGTGTTCAGCATTGAACCGCACGAGCATAGTGTATGGCTCGATGTGAAGCGCTATCTGAACGCACAGCGTCAGGGTACGCACAAGTCCAAAGAGCGTAGCGAGATGAGCGGTTCTACCCGCAAACTCCATCGCCAGAAAGGCACCGGGGGCTCTCGTAAAGGTGACATTAACAACCCGTTGTATCGGGGTGGTGGTCGCGTTTTCGGTCCGCGTCCGCGCAATTACGACATCCAGGTGAATGCCAAGGTCAAACGGCTGGCTCGCCGGAGCGCACTGTCGGCTAAAGCACTGGCAGGCAACCTCATTGTGGTAGAAGATTTCTCCTTTGAGCAGCCGCAAACCAAGGCTTTCAAGGCCATTTTGCAGGCACTCCATGTGATGGACAAAAAGCCCCTGACGGTACTCAGCAGCTACGACAAGACGCTGTACATGTCTTGCCGCAATTTGCCCAAGACCGACATTGCACCCGCTCAGGACCTGAATACCTATCGAATCATGCGTGCCGGCACATTGGTTATTGCCGAAAGCGCCATTGAGAAAATTAAAGAAGTCTGCGAATAAAATGGCTAAGCAAATCTTGATCAAGCCGCTCATCACGGAAAAAACGACCCGCCTTGCGGACAAGCGTAACACCTATGTGTTTGTGGTGAACAGAGACTCGAATAAAATCGAGATCAAAAACGCGATCGAAAAACTGTACAATGTCGGCGTGGATAATGTGAACACGGCGGTGATGCCGGGCAAACCCAAATCGCGGAATACCAAAACGACGGTCGTTCGCGGGATGAAAGCCTCGTACAAAAAAGCCTTCGTGACGCTCACCCCGGGTGAACGCATTGATATTTTTGGAGAAGAATAAACCTTGAGTTGAAATGGCAGTAAAAAAATTCAACCCGCTCACACCAGGCTTGCGTTTTCGCATCGCGGTTACAAAATCCGAGTTGACGAAAGGCGTGGAGCCGGAAAAAGCGCTGCTGCTCACATTGGGCAGCACGGGAGGCCGCAATAGCGATGGCCACAGGACCATGCGCCATCGCGGTGGTGGTCACAAGCGTCGGTATCGCATCATTGACTTCAAACGGGATAAAGAAGGTGTAACGGCTACGGTTCAATCCATTCAGTACGACCCGTATCGCAGCGCTTACATCGCGCTCGTTGAATATACCGATGGAGAAAAGCGCTATATCCTCGCACCCAATGGCGTAGAAGTCGGTCAAGAAATCATTTCCGGACGTGGTGTTGCTCCTGAAAATGGCAACTGCTTGTATCTGGCTGAAGTACCCCTTGGTGCTTTCATCCATAACCTCGAAATCCGTCCGGGAGCAGGTGGTGCTTTGGTACGCAGTGCCGGTTCTTCGGCTCTGATGATGGGACGCGAAGATCGTTATGCGGTTGTGCGCATGCCTTCCGGTGAGGTTCGTCGTATCCTGTTGACCTGCAAGGCGACGATGGGCACGGTGAGCAATTCCGACCATAACCTTGAAATCATGGGTAAAGCAGGTCGGAACCGCTGGAAAGGTCGCCGCCCGCGTACCCGCCCCGTGGCAATGAACCCTGTGGATCACCCGATGGGTGGTGGTGAAGGTCGTGCATCCGGTGGACACCCGCGTAGCCGCAAGGGCCTGAAGGCTAAAGGTGCAAAAACGCGCAGTCGTACCAAAAAGTCTAATGCTTTGATTATCAGCCGCCGCAAGGGGTCATCAAAATAAACATGTTCTGATTTTTGAGCCATTCTGTTCACTTGAAACAGAAACAAACTCAAAACTCAAAACTCAAAACTCAAAACTAATTATGCCTCGTTCGCTTAAAAAAGGCCCATACGTCCACCATGCATTGATGGATAAACTTGCCAAGGCCAAGCAAAGCAACAAACGTCAGGTGATCAAGACGTGGAGCCGGGCTTCCATGATTATCCCTGACATGGTGGGCGAAACCATTGCTGTACACAACGGCAAAACTTTTGTACCCATCCTTGTCAATGAAAATATGGTTGGCCATAAACTGGGCGAGTTCGCACCTACGCGCAACTTCCGAGGCCACGCCGGAAATAGAAAATAATATGGTTTGGATGTTGAGATAACCGGGTTTGCAATTTTTCAAATGAATTGCACCTGCAAGTTTTTCTCAAGTCATAAATCAGAATTCGTAAATCGTAAATCGAACAATGGAAGCAGTAGCAAAATTGCGCAATTGCCCAATGTCGCCGCGTAAGATGCGATTGGTTGTGGATAATATCCGTGGCAAGCGCGTAGTGGATGCCCTGAGCATCTTGCGGTACACCAACAAGGAGGCCGCCGTTTGGCTGGAAAAACTTCTTCTCTCCGCAATCAATAACTGGGAGCAGAAAACCGAAATTGATGGTGGCGCCGACGACTATGAGCTGTACGTCAAAACCGCTTTTGTGGATCCGGGAAGCATCATTTACCGCTTCTTGCCCGCACCACAGGGTCGTGCTTATCGCGTACGCAAACGCCGCAATCATGTAACATTGGTTGTCGAGAATCGCGTGAAACTTGACGCCGAAGAATAACCCCACTCCATCACTAAATTACACAACCACTCAATAAAATGGGTCAAAAAGCAAATCCGATTGGTAACCGCCTGGGTATTATCCGCGGTTGGGATTCGAACTGGTTCGCCGATAAAGATTACGGCCTCAAAGTAGTTGAGGACGAAAAGATCCGCAACTATCTCCGCGCTCGTCGCCCGAAGACGGCTGTGGCAGATCCGAGAGATCGCAACAAACCGATGCAAAATGGCATCAGCCGTATTGTCATCGAACGTACGCTCAAGCGGGTTACCGTCACGATCCAAACGAGCCGCCCCGGCATTATCATCGGCAAAGGCGGCAAGGAGGTTGACCTGATCAAGGAAGAACTCAAGGTACTGACCGGCAAGGACGTCCAGATCAACATATACGAGATCCGCAAACCCGAGATTGACGCTAATATTGTCGGCGAGCAAATTGCCAAACAGATTGAAGCGAGGATCAACTTTCGCCGGGCAGTAAAAGGCGCTATTCAAGGTACCATGCGTGCCGGCGCTGAAGGAGTCAAGATTCGCGTAAGCGGTCGTCTCGGAGGCGCGGAAATTGCTCGTACAGAAGAATATAAAGAAGGGCGTACCCCCCTGCATACTTTCCGTGCGGACATTGACTACGCACTCATCGAAGCACTTACGGTATACGGTAAAATTGGTATCAAAGTGTGGATTTTCAAGGGTGAAGTTCTGCAAAAACGCGAATTGACTCCTTTTGCAAGTGTGGAAGGTGGCGAACGTACCGGCGAACGCGGTGAACGCGGCGGCGGTGAACGTCGGGATCGCGGTGAACGCGGCGGCGGCGGTGATCGCCGCGGCGGCGGTGGTGGCGGTCGGGATCGCGGTGAACGCGGCAGCGGTGGCGGTGATCGCCGAGGTGGCGGCGGCGGCGGCGATCGTCGGGGTGGTGGTGCCGGTGGTGCAGGCGGTGGACGCCGGCGTTAAGTTTAAGTGCTGACTAAAATACTGACGGCAGAAGGTAAAGAGGTGTAAAACATCAACTTCTACCGTACATTTGCGGCCGTTTTTTTTCAAAACTGGCTAGATAGAACACAAAATATTGATTGACAGGTTTTTAAATTTATCATACGATGCTTCAGCCTAAACGTCAGAAATATCGGAAACAGCACAAAGGCCGTAATACGGGTTTAGCATACAAAGGCAGCTCGATTTCCTTTGGAACTTTTGCTCTGAAATCCATGGAATTCTCGCGGATCACCAGCCGTCAGATAGAGGCGGCCCGTATTGCCCTTACCCGCAATATGAAACGGGAAGGCAAGGTCTGGATTCGTATTTTTCCCGACAAGCCAATCACGACCAAGCCGGCCGAAGTACGTATGGGTAAAGGTAAAGGTGCCTTGGACCATTATGTTTGCGAGGTGCAACCAGGTCGTATTATGTTTGAAATAGAGGGTGTCAGCCAGGAACTTGCGTACGAATCGTTGCGCAAAGCCGCCCAAAAGCTGCCGATCATCTGCAAGGCTGTAACTCGCCACGACTTCGAAGGATAACCACATCAACCATCTTAATTTACTAAACAGACATGGCAAAGGAAAATTTGCAACTGGATACGATGGAGATTCCTGATTTGCTAACGCAAATCACGAGTATGGAAAATGAGTATCAGCAAATGAAATTCGACCACGCGGTGCGGGGGCTTGCAAATCCGCTCGAACTGCGAAATCTGCGCCGTAAAATCGCGCGTTTTCATACAGAAATCCGTCAGCGCGAGTTGGCAGCAATGTCACCGGAAGAGTTGGCAACACGCACCAAGCTGGTTGCACGCCGCCGCCGTCAACGTTAATTTGTACTTTATTATACCAACAAATAATGGAAGTAAGAAATCTTCGGAAGCAAAAAACAGGCGTCGTGGTATCCAATAAAATGGATAAAACCGTCGCAGTAAAGGTGGAACGCCGCCTGATGCACCCGCTCTACGGCAAATTCGTGAAGCGCTCCAAGAAATTCTTCGCGCACGACGAAGAAAACACCTGCAACATTGGTGACAAGGTGCGCATCATGGAAACCCGCCCGCTCAGCAAAATGAAACGCTGGCGCCTGGTGGAAGTACTCGAACGGGCAAAATAATCATTCGGTAGGCCGAGCGTCTGTGCATTGTTTTTCATCGTTCCTTTTTCAGGTTTACCGTCAACAGAATAAATAAGTCATGATTCAGCAAGAATCTCGTTTAAATGTAGCTGATAATTCCGGTGCCAAAGAGGTACTTTGCATCCGGGTACTCGGCAGTACGGGGCAGCGCTACGCCGGCATAGGCGACAAGATCGTTGTGACCGTCAAAGATGCTACACCAGGCGGCCTTAAAAAAGGCACTGTCTCTAAAGCAGTTATCGTCCGTACGCGCAAAGAAATTCGTCGTAAAGATGGTTCGTACATCCGCTTTGACGACAATGCAGTTGTACTCCTCAATGCCGCCGAAGAACCTCGCGGAACCCGTATTTTCGGCCCGGTGGCTCGCGAGTTGCGCGATAAAGATTACATGCGTATCGTTTCGCTTGCACCTGAAGTGCTTTAATTTGAAATTTTTAACATAACATGGCTACCAAGCAACAAACTAAGCGCCACCAACCCAAGTTGCATATTCGCAAGGGGGATACTGTCACGGTGCTCGCCGGCGACGACAAGGGCAAGACCGGAGAGGTAATTCAGGTGATTCCCTCCAAGATGCGCGCCGTGGTCGAAGGTGTCAATATCGTGAAAAAGCATACGAAAGCCACACAAGATCAGGAAGGCGGTATTATTGAAATGCCGGCACCGGTTCATGTATCCAATCTTTCGCTGCTTGATCCTAAAACTGGCGAACCTACCCGTATCGGGCGCCGTCTGGAAGATGGTGAGTGGGTTCGTTATTCAAAAAAAACAGGTAATCTCATCAAGTGATGGCATACGTAATTCGTCTCAAGGAAAAATACAATAAGCAAGTTGTACCTGCCATGATGGAGCAGTTCAACTACTCCAGCGTGATGGAGGTGCCAAGAATAGAAAAAATCTGCCTCAACCAGGGTGTTGGTGCAGCAACGGGTGACAAAAAGTTGGTGGACAATGCTGCTGCGGAGATGACAATCATCGCTGGACAAAAAGCTGTTCCCACGCGTGCCCGGACTTCGGTATCCAACTTTAAACTGCGTGAGGGTATGCCAATCGGTGTGCGTGTCACACTTCGCGGCGAGCGGATGTACGAATTTCTGGATCGTTTGATTAACATTACCCTGCCCCGTGTACGCGACTTCCGAGGCATCAATGATAAGGCATTTGATGGCCGGGGTAACTATAGCATGGGTATCACCGAACAAATTGTATTCCCGGAGATTGATATTGAAAAGGTCAGCAGAATCGCTGGTATGGATATTAGTTTCGTCACCACAGCAAAAACAGACGCGGAAGCCTACGCACTTTTGAAAGAAATAGGCCTGCCGTTTAAAAAACAGGGTTAATGCCGTTCGATTCAATTCGACCGCTCAACTCAAAACAGAATATCTGACAAATGGCTAAAAAATCTGTCATTGCCCGCGAAAACAAGCGTGCCCGTATGGCCGCCAAGTATGCCGATCTCCGCAAAAAACTTAAGGAGGCAGGAGACTACGATGCGCTGGACAAATTGCCCCGCAACGCAAGTCCGGTACGGCAGCACAATCGCTGCTTGCTCACTGGTCGCCCCAAGGGCTACATGCGCAAGTTTGGAATCTGCCGCGTCAAGTTTCGTCAGATGGCCCTCGAAGGCAAAATCCCCGGAATAACCAAAGCTTCGTGGTAAGCCCGGCGGGGAATCACACAATCACTCAATCACTCAATCGCTTAATAGAATGCACGTCACCGATCCGATAGCAGATTTTTTGACCCGTATCCGCAATGCGCAGATGGCGGGCCATCGCATCGTTGAAATTCCGGCCTCCAAGCTGAAAAAGCGCATGACCGAAATTCTGTACGATCAGGGGTATATCTTGAAATACACCTTTGAGGACGTCAGTACGACATACAAACAAGGTGTCATTAAAATTGCCTTGAAGTACTACCCTGTTTCCAAAAAACCGATCATTCGGGAACTTGTTCGCGTCAGCAGGCCGGGTTTGCGCAAATTTTCGGGAGCAACCGAAATCCCCCGCGT
Source organism: Lewinellaceae bacterium (assembly GCA_016719605.1). Lineage (GTDB taxonomy): Bacteria > Bacteroidota > Bacteroidia > Chitinophagales > Saprospiraceae > M3007. The sequence goes on from JADJYW010000001.1 coordinate 580,520, forward strand.
CATTAATGGACTCGGTATTATGATCGTTTCTACATCGAAAGGTGTGATGACGGACAAGCATGCCCGCGAACATAATGTCGGCGGCGAATTGCTCTGCTACATTTGCTAATAATTGATTTTGAACTTAAAATTTTAAAACGGAGAGATATGTCTCGGATTGGTAAAATGCCGATTAAGCTGCCGGCTAAAGTTGAAGTAACGGTAGCTTCCGACAACACCGTCACGGTGAAAGGCCCCAAGGGTACTCTATCCCGTAAGGTTGACCCGGACATCAAGATTTCGATCGAAGAAGGTGAGGTGCATGTTGCCCGCCCGACGGATCAAAAACGCCACCGTGCGATGCATGGTCTGTATCGGGCCTTGTTGAACAACATGGTTAATGGGGTCAATCAAGGCTTTGAGCGTGAAATGCAAGTCGTTGGTGTTGGTTTCCGTGTTGAGAATCAGGGTAATCTGGTAACCTTTATGTTAGGGTATTCTCACCCGGTCATTTTTTCTGTCCCCGCTGAAATAAAAGTGACAACAGGTGCAGAAAAAGGTATGCCTCCCTTTATCAAGTTGGAGTGCCACGACAACGAACTGCTGGGCCAGGTATGTGCCAAGATTCGTTCCTTCCGCAAACCAGAGCCGTACAAAGGCAAGGGTATCATCTTCAAAGGTGAAATTATCCGCCGCAAGGCCGGCAAAACTGCTGGTAGCAAATAAACTGTAACGTTTACGTTTCGGTCGGTAATCGAAACAAAAAAACATAAAACAATGCAACGCACTAAAAATGCAAGCCGTAAGCGAATTCACTTGCGCGTACGAAAAAAGGTCAACGGTACGGCAGAACGTCCACGTTTGAATGTTTTTCGCTCGAACAAAGCCATTTATTGTCAGATCATTGACGACTTGAAAGGCCACACAATCGCTGCCGCGTCCTCTCTGGAAAATCAGGAACTCACCGGTACCAAGACAGAAATTGCGAAAGAGATTGGCAAAATTATAGCAGAAAAAGCAAAATCTTCCGGCATTGAAAATGTGGTCTTCGACCGTGGAGGCTATCTTTATCATGGTCGGGTAAAAGCCCTTGCTGAAGGCGCCCGCGAAGGAGGGCTCAAATTCTAAATAAAAATTACGCTTGGGGGGCCGAAAAACCGCCCCTTCCATCAACGCATATCGAAAATGGCTAAGCAAGAAGTTGATAAAGTAAAAGTCGCCGAAACGTCCGAGTTGAAAGAAAAACTCGTATCGCTCAACCGTGTGGCAAAAGTGACCAAGGGTGGTAGAACATTTAGTTTTGCTGCAGTAGTGGTTATAGGTGATGGCAAGGGTACTATCGGGCATGGCTTAGGCAAGGCTCGGGAAGTTTCTGAGGCTATCGGTAAGGCCGTAAAAGATGCCGAAAAAAATCTGATTCGGGTTCCGCTGCTCAACGGCACGATCCCGCACGAAGCACACGGCAAATTTGGAGCCGGCAAGGTACTTATCAAACCTGCTGCTCATGGTACCGGTGTTATCGCCGGTGGTGCTATGCGCGCTGTACTGGAAATGGCCGGAGTACAAGACGTTTTGGCCAAAACCCAAGGCTCCTCCAATCCACATAATGTGGTGAAGGCGACCATTACCGCCCTGCAAAGTCTGCGCAGCCCTGTAGAAGTCGCTCGTCAGCGCGGTATTTCCATGGAAAAACTGTTTAACGGATAACAACATGAGCAAGGTAAAAATCACGTTGGTGAAAAGCCCAATTGACAAGACAAAGCGCCAGAAAGCTACCTTGGTGGCCTTGGGCTTTCGCAAGATGCACCAAATCGTTGAACACGACAACAACCCGCAGATACAAGGCATGATCCGGGTTGTACAGCACCTCGTGCAAGTGAGCAATGACTAATTCGCAAACGTCTCATCGAAAAAAATAGCAATGGAACTCAATAATCTTCGTCCGACCGAAGGAGCAACCAAATCGCGCAAGCGCATAGGCCGCGGTACAGGATCTGGTCATGGTGGCACCTCTACGCGTGGCCACAAAGGGGATAAGTCCCGTAGCGGATCGCGTTTAAAACGCGGTTTTGAGGGTGGACAGACGCCCATGCAGCGCCGTTTGCCAAAACGTGGTTTCAAAAACGTCAATCGCGTGGATTACCTGGCATTTAATTTAGGACGCCTGGAGCAGTTGGTGCAGCAAACAGGCCTTACCTCTTTGGATGTTCAAGCATTGGTAGATGCTGGCGTTGCTCGGCAATCTGACAAAATTAAGGTATTGGGCAACGGTACGTTGACCGCAAAAGTGAATCTGACCGTTCACGCTATTTCGGCTTCCGCAAAAGCAGCCATTGAGGCCTTGGGCGGCAGTGTTCAAATTGTCTAAAATCTTGCCGACGTAATGAAACTGTTTACAGTTATCAAAAATATCTGGAGCATCAAAGAGCTTCGCGACCGCATCCTTTTCACATTGATGCTGCTGCTGATTTACCGCGTTGGTACATTCGTAGTGCTTCCGGGTGTTGTTCCTGCTGCTTTGGAAAAAGCCAATGCAAACCGCGGAGCAAACGACCTGTTGGGGCTGATCAATGTGTTCACTGGCGGCGCCTTCGATAATGCTGCAGTACTTGCCTTGGGAGTGATGCCGTACATCACGGCTTCCATCATTGTGCAACTACTGGGTTTTGCCGTCCCATACTTCCAACGCCTGCAAACCAGGGAAGGAGAAAGTGGCCGCAAGCGCCTCAACCAAATTACACGCTTGTTGACGGTAGCCATTACGCTTGTACAAGGTGGCGGATACCTGCAATTGATTTCTAGTATGCCGGGCGCAGTTTCACCAAATATCCCCGAAGGACTTTTCTGGTTTTCAAATATCATCATCCTTACTGCCGGTACGATCTTCAGTATGTGGCTCGGCGAACGCATCACAGACAAAGGCATTGGTAATGGTATTTCCCTGATCATTATGATTGGGATTATCGCTCGCTTGCCCCAATCATTCGTGTTTGAATTCCAAAAACTGTTCGGAGACAGCCAGTTGTTGTTGTTCTTTATCGAGTTGGCATTCTTCTTCGTCATTGTTATGGCTACGGTGATGGTTATCCAGGGCATCCGACGGATACCCATCCAGTTCGTCAAGCGAATGGTGGGCCGCACCGGTGGATCTTTGCCACAGTCCAGTGCCCGGGATTATCTGCCCATGAAGGTGAATTCAGCCGGTGTTATGCCGATCATTTTTGCCCAGGCGCTAATGTTCTTGCCTGCTACGGCCTTTCAGTATATTTCAGGCAGCGAATCCAATGCCGGCGCCCAGATGTTCAGTGACATTTACTCCTTTGGGTATAACCTCACTTTTTTCATCCTGATCGTTGTCTTTACCTACGTCTACACGGCTCTGATGATCAACCCGACCAACTACGCCGAATACCTGAAAAGCAGCAATGCCTTCATCCCCGGTATCAAACCCGGGGAAGCGACGGCTTCGTATATTGATAATATCATGACTCGTATCACCCTGCCGGGTGCTGTTTTTCTGGGCTTTATTGGTATTCTTCCCTCCATTGCAGCATCGCTTGGAATCAATCAACAGTTCGCGCTTTTCTTTGGAGGTACAACGCTGCTTATCATGGTAGGTGTTGCATTGGATACATTGCAAGTGATTGAAAGTTACTTGCTTACCAAGAAATACGATGGCTTGATCAAATCCGGTAGAATTCAAGGGCGTGCAACACAAGGTCTGCAAATCGGGCAACCGCAGTAAACCAGATCATGGGGCTTTTCAGTAGTGGTTCAGATGGAAAAAAGGTCTTTTACAAGACCGATGAAGAAATCGAAATGATGCGAGCAGCAAATCTAATCGTATCGAAGACTCTTGCCCATGTAGCCAGTATCCTTAAGCCCGGTATTACAGGACGAGCAATAGATACTGCTGCGGAAGAATTTATTCGTGATCATGGTGGCCGCCCTGCATTCAAGGGGTATCACGGTTTTCCTGGATCGCTGTGTGTGTCCTACAATGATATTGTAGTCCATGGTATCCCCGGAGAACGTGAATTTCGTGAAGAAGATATAGTTTCAGTTGATTGTGGGGTGGATTTGAATGGCTATTACGGAGATGCGGCCTTTACATTTGCGTTTCAAAATGTCGCCGAAGAGGTAATGGAACTTCTCCGTGTGACCTATACATCGTTGTATAAAGGTATTGAACAGGCTGTTGCAGGCAAGCGAGTTGGGGATATTTCTTTCGCTATCCAATACTACTGCGAACGAGAACACCCGTATGCTGTAGTGCGTGAACTGGTTGGCCATGGCGTAGGCCGTTCGCTGCATGAAGACCCGGAAGTGCCAAATTATGGTAAGCGAGGCAAAGGCCCGCTAATGCAAAGTGGATTGGTACTGGCTATCGAGCCTATGATTAATTTAGGCCATAAAGAAGTTTTTCAGCATAACGACGGCTGGACGATACACACCCGAGACCGCAAGCCCAGCGCCCATTATGAGCACTCCGTTGCGGTATGTAAAGGGAAAGCGGATATTCTTTCTACACACGAATTTCTTTTGGAGGCAGTAAAAAATAATCCGGAACTAAAAGAAGTATCGCCGAAAAATTAGAACTTTGCAGCCCCAAATTTTAACGGCTCGTATGGCTAAAGAAGATCTGATTAAACAAGATGGCGAAGTAACCGAAGCGCTTTCCAATGCAAATTTCAAGGTTCGATTGGAAAATGACCATGTTATTCTGGCTACAATTTCCGGCAAAATGCGGATGCACTATATCCGAATTCTGCCCGGAGACAAGGTTTCGGTAGAAATGTCACCGTATGACTTGACTCGGGGGCGTATCATTTACCGATATAAATAATTTTGGGCGCTGCCCGATTGTCAAAAAATAGTTTGATTTACCGAAAATATAACCGCTATGAAGGTTAAAACATCTGTTAAAAAACGATCTGTAGATTGCAAGATCGTCCGCCGAAAAGGCAAGATTTATGTAATCAACAAGAAAAATCCGAAATTCAAACAACGTCAAGGATAAATTATGGCACGTATTGCTGGAGTGGACTTGCCACGAAACAAAAGAGGTGTTATTGGTCTGACCTATATCTATGGCATCGGTTCTTCTACCGCTCAAGTCATTCTGGATAAGGCTGAAATTGATGTCAACACCAAAGTTGACCAATGGACCGACGATAACATCAAAACAATTTCCCGCATCATTGCCGACGACTATAAAACGGAAGGTCAGCTGCGTTCGGAAGTTCAAATGAGTATCAAACGCCTGATGGATATTGGTTGCTATCGCGGTTTGCGTCACCGTAAAGGGCTTCCCCTTCGTGGACAACGTACTCGTACAAATGCACGTACCCGCAAGGGCAAACGTAAAACGGTGGCTAACAAGAAAAAAGCTACGAAGTAATACCTGCTGTAGTGGAGAGGCATCAAATATGCTTGCCGGGGTGTTTTTTCATAACAACCCGAACTCTGCTGCTAAATCCTTCAAACAACATTACTACCTTTAGATACAATGGCAAAAGGAGCAGCAAAAAAAGTTGTTAAGCGCAAGTAAAAATTACACCAGAAGGTCTCGTGTACATTCAGTCTAGCTTCAACAACATCATTATTTCTATTACGAACAAGCAAGGAGAAGTGGTATCATGGTCTTCTGCTGGAAAATCCGGCTTTCGCGGGTCAAAGAAAAATACCCCGTATGCCGCCCAAATCTCAGCCAATGATGCTGCCAAAACTGCTTTTGAAGCAGGTATTCGCTCCGTAGAGGTTTTCGTAAAAGGCCCTGGCTCCGGTCGCGAGGCCGCTATCCGTGCCATTGACCAGTCGGGAATTAAAGTGCTCGTTATCAATGACGTGACACCGCTTCCCCACAATGGCTGCCGCCCTCCAAAACGCCGCCGGGTTTAAATGTGGCTGATTTGCTGATCCCGCATTGACCACATTCACACATTGACCTTTTTTTGAATTGACCATATCCTCATACAATGGCTCGTTATACTGGACCAACTACTAAAAAATCCCGTGCGTTCGGCGAATCAATTTTCGGGTACGACAAGTACTTCGAACGCCGTAAATTCCCGCCCGGCCAGCACGGCCAGTCGAAAAAGCGCAAGACAAAATCGGATTACTCCCTCCAGCTGTCGGAGAAGCAAAAAGCCAAGTACACTTATGGTGTACTGGAACGCCAGTTCCGCCGCACCTTTCACAATGCAACGCGTCGGCATGGTGTAACAGGGGAAGTGCTTCTTCAACTTCTCGAAGCTCGTCTGGACAATACCGTGTATCGCCTCGGTATCTCTCCGACTCGTCGTGGAGCACGCCAACTGGTTGGTCACCGACACATTACCGTAAATGGCAAGGTTGTGAATATTGCTTCCTATTCGTTGAAACCAGGTGATGTAATTGCCGTCCGTGCCAAATCGAAAGGTATGGATATGATCACGTTGCATGCAGGATCAAAAACCAACAGTGCACGGCAGTTCGGTTGGTTGGAATGGAACCCGGATAAAATGCAAGGCACGTTCCTTTCTTATCCGCAGCGCGACCAAATTCCGGAGAAAATCAATGAGCAATTAATCGTCGAATTGTACTCGAAATAGCAATCATATATGAGTATTCTCAATTTCCAGAAACCCGAAAAAATCCTGCTTCAAAAAGCCACCGATTTTGAGGGCACCTTTGAATTCAAACCACTCGAGCCGGGGTTTGGCCAAACCATCGGCAACTCGCTTCGCCGGGTTCTGCTCTCCTCACTGGAGGGCTACGCTATCAGCGCCGTACGCATTGGAGGTGTTGACCACGAGTTTGCCACTATCCGTGGGGTGGTGGAAGACGTAGTGGACATCGTGCTCAATATGAAGCAGGTGCGCATCAAGCCAGTTGTTCAGGATGAAAAAGGACAAACGGAAAAAATTTATCTGACCCTCAGCGGTCGGGAAGAATTCAGGGCCGGCGATATCGAGGAGTTCACCAACGTATTCAAGGTGATGAACTCTGATTTGCTCATCTGTCGCATGGAACCGTCTGTAACGCTCGAAATGGAGCTAACCATTTCTAAAGGGCGTGGCTACCAACCTGCCGACGACGGCGCCCCCAAAGATGCTATTATTGGTGTTATTCCAATTGATGCCATCTACACGCCAATCAAAAACGTATCCTACAAAGTGGAAAACACCCGCGTAGGCCAACGGACTGACTATGAAAAACTGACCATTGATGTCAAAACTGATGGTACCATCCATCCGGAAGAAGCCATCCGCGAAGCCAGCCGCATACTGATCCAGCACCTGATGCTGATCACCGATGACAACATCACCTTCGATACGCCGGCGAGTCGGGAAGAAAATGTAGTGGATGAACATATTCTCCACATGCGCAAACTGCTCAAAACTTCGCTGGAAGACCTCGATCTCAGCGTGCGCGCCTATAACTGCCTCAAGGCTGCCAAGATCAATACGTTGGCTGAATTGGTTCGCTACGATACACACGAACTACTTAAGTTCCGTAATTTCGGTAAAAAATCACTCGTCGAAATAGAAGAACTGCTGCAAGACAAGAGCCTGACCTTCGGAATGGACTTGTCCAAGTATAAACTGGAAGAAGAGTAGTACCCGTTTTGAGTTTTTATTTGGGCAGAATTACCGTATGGTAAGAGTGTTCAGAGATACATAGAGTGGACAGAGGCTCACAAGGTTTCATGTTCGCACGCCCAAGATTTTGCAGATCGTTTTCTGCCAAGTTCATTCACGCACTTTATTTTTCACAAGCGTAGTAACCGTCGAGCGTCAAGTCAATTTGTGTTTTCAGTCGGGTTTTCAACTCAAAACTCAAAACTCAAAACTGATTTGACCGCCCCGGTGCTGCCACCAGCATTTAGGTACCAATTATGCGTCACGGAGACAAAGTAAACAACCTCGGACGGACGGCTGCTCACCGCCGCGCCCTCTTGGCCAATCTGGCCATCGCGCTCATTGAGCACAAACGAATCACAACCACCCTGGCCAAGGCAAAAGCCCTGCGCCGTTATGTGGAGCCTATCATCACGAAGGCCAAAGACAATACCACACACTCCCGTCGTGTAGTATTCAGCTACTTGCAAAACAAAGAAGCCATCAAGGAACTCTTTGGCGCCGTTGCAGAAAAGGTCGGCGAGCGCCCTGGAGGCTATGTCCGCATCATCAAACTCGGCTTTCGCCGAGGCGACGGTGCCGAAACAGCCATGATCGAATTGGTGGACTTCAACGAAGTATACAACCCGAATGCGGGTAAGGTCAAGACAACTAAAAAAACACGCCGTGGTAGCGGTGGCTCGAAAAAAGCCGCAGAAGGTGCTTCTGCAGCAACTGCTGCTGAAGAGAACACTACTTCTGCACCGGAAGAAATCGTAGAAGTGCCTACATCTGTAGTGGAAGAATCCGCCCCCGCGACGGAAGAAGATAAGAAAGAAGACGCATAGAAACGTCTCTCCCTTTTCACTAATCTTCTTTACAAAAAGCGATGTCTCGTTCATTCGGGCATCGCTTTTTTGCGTTGCTGCGCAGAATGATTTTTACCGGTCGCCAGCACCGCCACCCTTCCATTAAATTTAAAAATATATTTCTGTTCGCCCCGGGTAAGCGGTAAAATTTCGACTTTTACCGAAACGAACGAATTAGTATAGCCCAAACCGCAACATTATGCCTGCTCCCCGATGGCAGATGCGTCACACCGACGCCCCCGTTGCCCAATACCTGCACGATGCACTCGGCATCCACCCGCTGCTCTGTGGTATTCTGGCACAACGCGGCATTGCTACTTTTGATGAAGCCCGCCACTTCTTCCGACCAGCCCTGGCCGATTTGCACCACCCCTTTCTGATGCACGACATGGAACATGCCGTGAAGCGCCTCGATCAAGCCACTCAAAATAACGAACGCATCTTGCTCTACGGCGACTATGATGTGGATGGCACTACCAGCGTCGCCCTGATGTACACCTTCCTGTCCGGTTTTTATCCGAATCTTGACTACTACCTGCCCGACCGCGACAAAGAAGGCTACGGCGTCAGCGCTGCCGGTGTGGAGTACGCCCGCAATACGGGCGCAACACTTGTGGTCGCCATGGACTGCGGCGTGAAAGCGCACCAGGCCGTAGCGTTGGCCAAATCTTACGGAATTGATTTCATTGTGTGCGATCACCACTTGCCCGACGCCGATCTGCCTGCCGCCGTGGCCGTGCTTGATCCCAAACGTCCCGATTGCCCCTACCCATACAAAGAACTCAGCGGGTGCGGTGTGGCGTTCAAACTGGCGCAAGCCCTGGCGCTGCACTGGAACACACCCGCCGAAGAACTCAGCCCGCTGCTCGACCTCGTCGCAGTCAGTATTTGCTGTGACCTGGTACCGATGACCGGCGAAAACCGCGTGTTGGTACACCTCGGTTTGCACAGTCTCAACCGCGAACCACGCCTTGGCTTGTGGGCGCTCATTCAGCGCAGCGGTCGCCGCTACCCGCTGGCTGTGAGCGATGTAGTGTTCGGCATCGGCCCCATGATCAATGCAGCCGGCCGTCTTGGCGATGCCCGCGAGGCCGTGCGTGTGCTGCTCGCCGCCGACCGCAATAGTGCCATGGAAGCCGCCGGCGCGCTGGCTGTGCGCAACCGGGAACGCAGAAAAACCGATCAGAACACAGCCGAAGTAGCCCGCCGCCGCGTGCTGGACGACCCCGCCGCTGCCGGCCGCAAGAGCATCGTGCTGTTCGATCCCCACTGGCACAAGGGCATCATTGGCATTGCAGCCGGCCGCATGGTGGAGCTCTTCCATCGCCCGACGGTCATTCTGACCCAAAGCGGCAGCAAGGCCGTTGGCTCGGCGCGTTCGGTGCCGGGTTTTGACCTGCACACCGCGCTAAGTCGCTGCGAACATTTGTTCAGTTCGTTCGGTGGCCATGCGTTTGCCGCAGGCGTACAAATGCCGCTGGAAAACGTACCTGTTTTTATCAACCTGTTTGAAAAAATTGTGTGCGAAACCATACCCAAAGAGGCAGAGATGCCCGAAATTGAAATCAACGGGCTACTCAATTTTGCCGACATCACCCCTGCGTTTTGGCGTACACTGCGACAATTTGCCCCTTTCGGCCCGGGCAACATGACGCCGGTCTTTTGGGCCAGGGAGGTAACCGATACCGGGCAAAGCCGTCTGTTGGCAAACAACCACGTCCGCTTGTCCGTCCGCCAGGGCAACAGCCCGGTTTTCAGCGGAGTCGGATTTGGACTGGGAGAGGCGTTCCAAACGGTACAGGGCAAACCGTTTGATCTGGCGTTCAGTTTGTTCGATGATGACTGGCACGGGGAAAAGGTGCTTGCGCTGATGGTGCGGGGAATACGCCCGGCAAGTAGCGACGTGTTTTAACCCGCCGAGGCACGGCGGGTTAAAACACGCTGCTACTGCCGAAAAGCATCAATGTCAGCCACGCAAACGGCAACACAAAAATGAAAGAGTCGAAACGGTCGAGCAGGCCACCATGGCCGGGCATGAGCGACCCGGAGTCTTTGATCTGAATACTGCGCTTGAGCATGCTCTCCACAAGATCGCCCAGGGTACCCAAGATGGATACGCAAGCAGCCAAAAGTAGCCATTCACGGATAGTAAAATCGGGAATCCAGCGCGAAAGCAACCAAGCGGCCAGAAAGGTAAATACCATGCCGCCAAGCGTACCTTCCCAGGTTTTTTTCGGGGAAATACGACTAAAAAATGGTCGCTTGCCCATTTTAGAACCGACGAAATAGGCCATTGTGTCGTTGGTCCAGGTGAGCAGCAAAAGTCCGAATACCCGCATCGGGACATAACCTTCGTGCCCCTGGGAAATAGTGATGAGCAAAGCAAATGGCACGCCGATGTACACCACGCCCAGCAGGTAGTGACCGATATTAACAAACGGCCGCTCGGAATGCAGGAACAATTCAAGTATAAACAGCAGGAATACCGGCATTACCAGTAGGACGACAGCCAGCAGGACGGCATTTGGATTATCGGTCAACCAGTATGGCTGAAATGGAAGATCGAAATGCCGACTGCCGTACACAAGGAAAGGTAGCACCCCCAACCCGGTGCCCAGTACCTTGCGCAAGCGCGGATAATTACCTTCGGAAGCAAAAAGCAGGCCCATGAGTTCCCACAGGCAGCCCGCCGTGATAAGGGCAAACAGCGCATAAAATGCCTTGGCGCCGCCGAATACGCCGCCCAGCATGGCGATGACAAAAATGGTGGCCGAAATGACGCGTTGCTTCATGTGCGTTTGAGTGTTTTAGTGTTTGGGTATGCGGCGTTTTCAGAAAAAAATTCGTTTAAATCCGCGTTGCGCAGCATCCATTTCATCCGCCTTCCATTAAATTACGAAGGGAAGGCATCACTTCAGACAAGGCTCACCTTTGATTTTTAGCCACAAATCTCCCGCAAACCGCTTGAATTTTTCCGGGTCCTGCGGCGAGCGGTTGTGCTGATACACATCCCATTTGCCTTGCTCGTCTTTGAACAGCAAGAAAGGGAACACATAGTTTTTGTCCACCAGTGTATCGCCTTGTAGCCCGAAACGCAGGTCGTTTACCTGAAGGGTATCGCCGGACCGGCCGAAGGGCAGCACGTCGTAGTAGCCGTCGCTGAACCAGCGCAGGAAGTGGTAGGCCCGGTCGTCGGCGGGAATATGGTTCAGCAGGTGGTGGTTCTTAGGCAGGGTGGAAATTTTGTCGAAACCCGGCCGGCAGTCGTTGAAACTGGAGAGGCCGTAGTAGTAGGCCGTGTCGCCCTCGGCCATGCCATACCAAACAACGTTGTTCAGGATGCTCGGACCGGTCATGTAGCGGTCATAGCGGATTTCCCGCGCCTGCAGCGCTTGTTCGAAGAGCGTGTTGGCCCGCTGCTTGTGCCAATAAGTGAAACCGAGGTAACCACAGCTCCACAAAATACCTGCCCAGGTCAGGTATTGTCGGATGGGCTGTGTGCGCTCCAATCGCGCGGCAAGCAGCAGAAAAATACCGAACGGAACCGTATAGATCGGGTCAACAACCGATACCGTGGTCCACTGTACACGCAGATCGGAAAAGGGCTGCCAAATCTGCGTGCCGAAGTTGGTGAAACAGTCCAGAATCGGGTGTGTGCTGATGCTCCAGAAAAAAGCGATACCCAGGTCAGGTACGGCGCTTGCACCAGGTTGAGATCGCGGCGCCAGTAATCCTGCCACAGCTTCCAGGTAAACCACGCACCGAGCAGCAACGTAGGCAGGAAAATGTACCAACTGATCTGGCCATTCAGCACGACCGGAATGAAATTGATGCCTGCGGCTGCACCCAGAAAAAACACGATCCAGATGAGCATAGCTATCAGTTTGTATCCTCGAAGCCGATACACGCCCTGACTATAAAACCACACCGCCAGCAGCGCCAGTAACCACGGCGCCAGCGCGGAAAAAAGCATGGAGTGCATGAACCCCCGGTGAAATGCCATGGCGGTCATGCGGTCGGTGAATACTTCGGCCAGCACATCCAGATCGGGGATCGTGCCGCCGATGGCGCCCCAAAGCATGGCGCGGTTGCCGAGTTTGCGGCCGGCCACCGCTTCGCCACAGGCGGCGCCGAGTACGATTTGGGTGAGTGAGTCCATGTTTTTTTTAGGTTGAGATGGGTTGAGAATATCTCTGAAACGCTGCGTGGGGTCTTTTGCCCCTCTCCGCACCAACCAATTGATTATCAAATAATTTTATCCCCATAAGGTGGATTCCCTGATTACATAACCCCTCCAACTCTCTAACCAGAAACCCTCCAACCCTCTAACCAGAAACCTTTCAACCCTCCTCAACCCCGCTTCAAAACCGCACGCTGAAATACACTGAACGGGAATGTTTTTACCTCCGGGATTTCTTCGCCGTTGTGGGTGTTATTGCCGGTAGTACTGACGGCGGTCTCCATACCCGAATACACCTCAAAAATCATATCGTCGCCTTGTTTTTCATAGGTGCAAAGAACACGGCTGCCCTGCACCGTGAACCAGCATAGCAGTTTGGGGCCGAACTGGTAACTCTCCATGGCAATACCGTTTTTCTCGTCCACCTGCCAAAGACCGTATTGCGGCTCCACCGGCACGATCTCGTAGGGCCGCCAGTCCTCCTCTTTGGAGCCATAGACCAGTCCAAAAATGTAGCGCCCGGTAGTAGAGGTATCTATTTTTTGAATTTCCACCCACATCGGTACGGACTGTACCTTGCCCTTACCGTTGAAAATATCCAGCGTGCCATGCCAGGTGCCTGCCCAGGACGCCGGGAAAGCCGACGTGTCGGCCGTTTGCCCCGGCAGGGCAGGGTAGAGGAGGAGAATAAACCCGCACAAAAGCAATAATTTCTGCATAACCATTGATCTTTAGGCCGCAAAAGTACCATTATCCAGTTGTCAAACGGTTCGCAAAGTATGAAACTACCTTCCCTTTCCTTCCTCGCGCAAGCCTTCGTGGATACTTGCGCCCGATTCCCCGCAACCATGCTGTGCGCCTTCACCGGTTCCGGGGCTGTAATGTCTGCCATCGAATTTGACCGCAGTGATAATGACAACTTTGTCCGGGTCTGGCTTATGGCCCAACTCGGGTTGGCCCTGTGTACTGGCCTGACCGTTTTTGCCGAAGCGCGGGGCTGGAACCACTGGCGTACCTGGGGCATTCAGGCTATCGGGTTGGCCGTTCTGGCGGTGTATTTTGTTTTTTTCGACATGGATGCGTTTGCATTTGAAAGCGTGCATATCCCGCGGTATCTGGGCTTCCTGGCCGGCGCGCACCTGCTGGTAGCCGTAGCGCCATACCTCAACCGAGCCCCCGTGGCCGATTTTTGGGAGTACAACAAACAACTGTTCGCCAATTTCGTGGTGGGCGGGGTGTATGCCCATATCCTGTTTGGCGGACTGGCCCTGGCCCTGCTGGCTGTAAATGAACTGTTCAATCTGGATATTGACGACAAAATGTACGCCCACTTGTTCGTCCTGCTGGCCGGGGTGTTCCAAACGGCATTTTTTCTGGCCCACTTCCCGCGCCGCTTCGGGTTCGACGAACAAGACCGGAGTTACAACGCCGTTTTCAAAAACCTCTGCCAGTATATTCTCATCCCTATCGTAGGCTTGTACTTCCTGATCCTGTACGCCTACTCGGTCAAAATTCTCGTCACCTGGAACCTGCCGCACGGCTGGGTATCGTCACTGGTGCTGGGCTTTTCGGTGGCCGGCATTTTCACCTACCTCATCAATTACCTCCTCCCGCAGTACTCCGATATCAAAATCGTACACGCCTATCGCAAGTGGTTTTGGTGGGTACTGCTGCCCATGGTGGGCCTGCTTTTCGTAGCCATTGGCCGGCGTATTTCCGACTACGGTATCACCCCGGAGCGCTACTATGTGGCCCATGCGGGGGTCTGGTTGCTGGCCATGTGCGGGTATTTTTTGTGGTCAAAAACCGACAACATCAAGTTTATCCCCATCTCGCTGGGGCTGTTTGTGCTGGTGGCTGTAGTGGGGCCGTTCAGCGCGTTCAACGTGGCGCAACGCAACCAAACCGCCATTTTGCAGGATTTATTCGAAAAAAATAACCGCTTCGAAGGCGGTTTGCTCCAAACCGGCGGCGCCGCAGTACCCGAAGCGGATGCCCTGCGCATTCAGTCCAGCCTCATATTGCTCAGTAAGCAGGATGCCCTGCACCGCATCGAATCGTGGTTCCCGGTGCCGTTGGATAGTATCGCCAGGGATACGACCAAGTACGGACACTATGAGCGGGCGACATCCATTGCGAAGTGGCTTAATGCCGCGCCGACGGGGGCGCCGCCATCCAACAAGAAAATGGTGACGGTATATCCCCGGCAGCGACCCATGCTGAGTGGCAATATCGCCGGGTACCGCACCTTCCACCAGGTTCAACTTTACGGCGGCGAGGAAGTCGCCAAACGCAATCGCCCCGGCCAAACAACGGTGTTTTCAGAAGATCGAAAGGCGTTGCTCCTGCTGAGCGCCGACGGCAAAATAACCACGGATTCTCTCGATCTATCCGCTGCCATGCGTGTCTGGATGACCACCGCCGGCAAGGAGGACTATTACAATTTGCCCGATAGTCTCGACGTGGTGGAACTTCGGGGCAGGAAATTCGTCGCCCGCCTGTACCTCCAGGAGGCTCGTTTCGATAAAGAAAAACTTCAGTTACAGAGCCTGACAGGGGTTTTGTTTGTAAAATAAACAGTACTCGAAACCACCATGTGCGGCCGCTACTCCTTCGCTCCAAACCCCAAACAACTGGACGCTCAACTGCCCGACGTGCAGCGCCCGGCCGAGTTGAAAAATCAGCCACAATATCGCGCCGACACACCGGGCATACATGGTGACCAATGACGCACCGGGCTTGCTGCAAACTATGGAGTGGGGCCTCGTGCCGCACCGGAGCGCCGACGGCAAAAATTCGGGCAAACTGATCAACGCCCGCGCCGAGGGCATCGCAGAAAAACCTTCGTTTCGCGAGCCGGTGCAACGCCGACGATGTTTGGTGCCGGCCGACAGTTTTTACGAATGGCGCACCGAACCGGGCGGACGAAAGGCGCCCTACCGCATTTTTTCAAAAAATGGCGACTTGCTGCTCCTGGCCGGTATCTGGGACGAGTGGCAGCACGGCAACGAGCGGAAATGCACCTTTTCCATCATTACCACCGCCGCCAACCGCGACGTAGCCACCCTGCACAATCGGATGCCGGTCATCCTCGCTACCGCCGAAATGCAGCAGGCCTGGCTCGCACCCTTACCGCTGAACGAGGTGGCACCGCTCCTGCATCCGGCGCCCGACGGGATGCTGGCACTATACCGGGTTTCCGAAAAACTGAACAGGCCCGGCTTTGACGAGCCGAGCCTGCACACGGAGGCGCCGGAGCAACCGGCCTTGTTTTAAAATTTTCGTAAAATCAAAACCGCACACCCAGCCCGGCATACCACGTCCGGCCCTCGCCCGGCAACAAGCCCGGTCCGGGATAACCGCCCGCGCGGCGGGTAGCATAGCGCACATCGGCGAGGTTGTTCACGCCCGCCCGCAGCGAGTAGTTGTGCAGGAAGTGCCAGGTGGCCGACAGGTCCTGTACCTCGTAGCCGGGAATACGCCCCGTTTGGCCGTTGGCGGAGGCGGCGTCTGTATTGGCTGCATCGGTAAATACCGCGCCCACACTGCTGAGTTGCCAGGTAGCCGAGAAGCCTTCCCGGGCAAAAGTGGCCCCGAACCGGTGCACATAGCGCGGGGCGTTGTCTACGAATTTATCCTTCAAATTGGTTTCGGTGATCACACCGTTGCTGACGGTCGTAACCGGCAGATCGGTGAAACGGGCATCCGTCCAGGCCAGCGACGCAAACAGGTTGAGCGCACCAAAACGTTTGGCCGTCGTGATCAGGGCCAGCGGGTTTATTTCCAGGTAGGACTCCACCCCCTGGTGGATGCTCGTGCTCAGGTTAGTTCGGTACTGGTACACCGAACCGTCGCCGGCTAATCGGGCGATGGTGCCGATCCGGTCGGCATAGCGGAGATAAAAAACGCTCACATCGAAGTTCAGCACATCTTTCCAGCGGCCCCGGTAGCCAAAGTCGGCCACCCAGCCCCGGGCATCTTTCATACTGGGGTCAATGACGGCCGTGGTGGCCGGCGGCGTCAGGTCGGCAAATGCGACCGGGCGGTACGACTGGGAGATATTGGCATACACCTCCGAGGTGGCGGTGGCATGGTACTCGGCGCCAAATCCGGCCAGCAGGAAGGTACGGGTGCGTTGTTCCGGTATCATGTTTTGTTCTACCCCCGCGCCGCTGATGTTGATGCGGCCCTCGGCGTTGTTCTGCACGTTTTCTACGCGGAAGCCCGGCACAAGGGAGAAGCGTTTGCCTACCCGGAAAATGTGCTCGGCAAAAGCGGCGGTATTTCGGGTATCAAATTCCAGGTCGCGGGGGTACTGCTCACCCCGCAGGTCGGTGCTGAACTCCGAGCCGGTGTCGCCCAGTCCCGATTGACGGCGATGGGTATACCCGTCGAAATAACGCAGACCGGTGGCGAGGGTCTGCTCGCGTCCGCCAATGGTGTAATTGGTCAGAAAGCGCAACTCGCTGCCCCAGTTGTTGTACTGGTCGCGGTCCAGTTGGCGGGGGTTGTACGTACCGGTGGCCAGGTTGATTGTGTCCGGGATGTTGATGGCGCGCACGAAACCGATGCTGTTTCGCTGGCTGAACAGACCGAATACCTTCAGTTCGAGGTGTGTTTTTGGAGAAAAATCGTACTGCAGGCGGGCCGAAGCGAGGTTCCAGGGTGTGCTGAACCAGTTTCGGGAACGAGCCGACTGGCGGGCATCGGCAGCAAACTGGGTATCGGTGAGGCCGCCGGCCTGTTGGGATTTGTAGTCGGTGCGGGTGTATTCGGCTTCGGCGCGGAACTTCGGCGAGAACTGATAGCCCAGCCGCAGGAATCCGTGGTTGATGGTGTACCGGCTGTTTTCGCGCCAGCCGGCCCCGTCGCGGTGGTGGAAATACGCGACGTAGTCAAACTTGCCGACCGTACCGCCCACGGCGTTGTACGAACTGAACATACCGTAACTGCCCACCGTTTGCCGGCTTTCGAGGCTGATTTTCCGGTCTTCGGGCGCCCGGCGCAGTTGGTAGTTCAGCAAGCCACCGAATTGCGGCCCCCACTGCAGGGAGGCTGCCCCGCGAATCACTTCGACCTTGTCCACGGCTTCCATCGGCGGGTTGTAGTAGGCTTCCGGGTAGCCCAGCGGATCGGCGCTCACATCGTAGCCGTTCTGGCGCACGTTGTATTCCCAGGAGCGGTTGGGGCTGAGGCCGCGCGTGGCCACGCTTACCTGGATACCCGAAGCATCGCTTTCCCAGATGTGTGTGCCGGGTACTTTGGCAAAAATCTGCCGGGTGTTGTTGGCTGCAAGGTTGGCATCAAGGCTGTTCAGGGGCACCACCTCCATTTTTTTTCCGGCATTCACCTGCAAAATACCCGCCTCGGGCAAACGCCCGATACCCCGAAAATCCCGGCTGCCGTACACGGTCACTTCTGTCAGCGCCTTTTCGGCGGGTTGTGCAGTGAGTACAACCTCCAGGGTTTCGCCGTTTGTTGGCTCTACCGGGTAGGAAAGTGGCGCAATATCTACGCCGCTGATCTCCAGCGTGTAGCTACCGGCAGCTATATTGTCAAACCGGAACCTGCCCTGCTGGTCTGTAATGGTGAATAAATCAACGGGTTTCAGGGAAACCGTGGCGCCGACAACAACATGGCCGGTCGCTTCCAAGCGGCCTTTAAGGGTCGTTTGGCCCCAAAGCATGCCGGTCGTAAGTAAGAGAGAAAAGGCAAAAAGAAGAATTCGTTTCATTGTTATGCTTATGTAGATCAAATTAAAATTGAGGCGCAAAGGTGCCCCGCGGATTTGAAATACCAAATGCCAAAATGAAACGAATACGATGAATTTGGTTTTTTTACAAAACCGTGAAAAAGACTACGATCAGGGGAGCCTGACGTTGAAAGTAGTCTCTAAAAAACAGGCACACAAGACGAGCAGATCAACCGCTGCGTCCTGTGTGCCTGTGCACGCCATGGGACATTTTTGGAACGAGACTTTCCAGGTTTGCCAAACCTGGAAAGTCTGGATATTTGGAAATGTTCGGTGTCGTTCCGGGTGTCTTATTTGAAAATTTTTACCTACCGCTTCACCAAACCGCCTTCGTACACCTCCGTGCCGGCTGCCACCCGAACCGAATAAATTCCGGCAGGCAGGTCGTGTACGTCAATCGGTTGTGCCCAGCGGCCGGATGTCTTGTAGGCCGTAAACGTGCGGACTTGTGCGCCGTTTTGTGCGACGACCATGATTTGTACCTGACCTGCCCAGTCGCTCTCCAGTACCAGAATGGAGCGGTCAACGGCGGGGTTGGGCATCAGGCGAAGCGGCAGCACGGAGGCGTTGAGCCGGCGCGTACCGATGGTCTGGAATTCGAAGCAACCCTGGTCGGGGACGCCGATACGCGGGTTGCCGTCAAGGTCTGTGGTGGGTGCGCCGGCAGCGATGCCCTTGTCAATGCAGGGGCTGTTGGCCTGCAAGCGGTAGTCGAAACTGCCTGCCGGATCCAAGAAGAGCGGGTCCACGCCGACTTGGTCGTTGGTCGCCACCAGCACGGTGGCTAAGGACTGGTCGCCGCTGAGGTTGCCGCCCAGGGAGGTAACCGTTGGCGTGCCGTCTTCGATCTCATAATCCACTTCGAAGTTGCCAAACAGGATGCAGTTCTGCAGTGTGAGCGTGGCCGTACCCGTGGAGTCCTCCCATTGGGCGATCCCGCCGCCGATGGTCGCCGTGTTGTCGGCAAAGGTGCAGTTGGTGGCTGTGACGGGCGAGGTAGCGCCGGCGGCATTGTTGCAAATGGCGCCACCCGCACCGGCTCCGAAGTTTTGGTTGGTATAAAACAGGCAGTTGGTCAGTTCGGTGTTTGTATTGGAAATGTTGATGCCCGCTGCCTGGGTGTTGGCGAAGTTATTCTGAATGGCGGTATTGCGAACGATCAGGCTGCCGACGTTGGCGGTGTCATCGCTGTAGGCGATAGCGCCGCCGGTGTCGGCGGAGTTGATTTCGATGACGCTGTTCTCGACCAGCAGCGGGGCGCCGGCGGAGATACTGATCCCGCCTCCGCTGAGTTCGGCGTTGTTGCCGAAGATGGAGGAGTTCAGTATGTTCAGCCTGGAGTTGGTGTTTTGCACAAAAAGACCGCCGCCGGAACGAGCCGTATTGGACTCTACGGTGCAGTTCTGGAGTGTGGTATTTGCCGTGAATGCTGTGGAGACGGCCCCGCCGCTGGTGGCAGCGGTGTTGCCGGCGAAAACGCAGTTTTCGTAGGTGCCCACGGTGCCGGCGGTATAGTTAGCCGTGCCGGCGCCGAAAGTTGCCGTGCCGGCCTCGAAGCGGCAGTCGGTGTAGAGGTACAGCGTGGAGTCGGCATTGTGTACATGCCCGCCGCTGGTGCTGGCAGCGTTTTTCCGGAATATACTGTTTTTGACCTCGTAGTTGGCCTTGAAACTGTACAGCGCCCCGCCGCGCGCAGCAGTGGTATTGGCCCCGGGTACCGCGCGGTTGTCCTCAAACAGGCAGTCCTCAACGATATTTTTATTACCCGGTGCTTTGCTGAATAAGTAGAGCGCGCCGGCGAGGTGCCCGCCGTTGTTTCGGAAAATGCAGTTTTTGATCACCGAAGTAGTGGTCGCGTTGAAAATAGCGCCCCCGTAGACACATTGGATGCATTGGTGGCATCTATGGCCACATTGTCCTCAAAGAGGCAATTGTCAATAGTGAACGGAAAAACTCCATCCCGCCCGTCGTTGTACATGGCCGTGTAGTCGTTGGAGCGGTTGCCTTTGAAAATGCTGTTGGTCAGGGTGAAGGTAGTTTGCCAGGTGAACATACCGGCGCAGGGGTTCAGCCCCGCTTCGTTGTTCAGGAACTGGCAACTGTCCACTACCATATTGCTGGAGGTGATGACGTAGAGCGAGCCGCGAATGGTTTTATTTTCCTGAAAAATGCACCGGTTCACCTCGCTGCCGCCGAGCAGATCGCGAAAGAAAATGCCGGCACCGATCAGGCTGGCGTTGTTCTTATCAAACAGGCAATTGTCTACCAAAATACCGCCGGCAGTTTGGTTGACGGCTGCGAGTGCTCCGCCGGTATCGCCGCTGTTGTCGGTGAAACGGCAGTTGCGCACGGTCACTTTGGCTGTAGCCAATAGTCCGCCGCCGCGCCGGGAGAGGTCGGGATTCGATGCTCCGAGCAGGGTTTGGCCACCAGAAATGGTGAACCCGTCTACCACGGCGCGGGCGCCGGTATTACCTGGATCAAGTATTTCCACGACGTGAACGGCGTTGTCGGTGCGGTTGGTGGTGAAGTTGCCGACTACATCATCGCCGGCCAGGTCGCCGTTGAGGATGGTCACGTTGGCCGCCGGGTTTCGGGCCGAAAGCATGGTTTCGGTACCGTTGAATCCGCCATAAATAGCCACCCGGCTTGTACCGTCAGGGGCGCGTTGGCTGCAGCGGGTTTGTAGGTGCCGGCAGATACCCAAACCTGATCGCCGGGAACGGCAACAGTCAGGGCGGCCGACAACGTAGGGAAGGCATTTTGCCAGGAGGCGCCGTTGTTGGCGCCGGCAGCGTCGGATTTGACGTAAATGGTCTGCTGCGCCGTCAGGCTGCTACCGAATGCAAGGAGGAAACTGATGAGTAAAATTTGCTTCATAAATCAATAAAATTTGACGGTTAGTGATAGTTGTCTCTTTAAAACGGCCTCTAATGTCTTGACTTTTTCGTTGGCAACCCATGGCTATGCCAAGGAAAAAACACCGCACGGACTAAATTGCCAAAAATGGCTGGAATTAGGCGGCAACGCCGCCAGCACACTACCAGACATTTTTGGAACGCGAGGGTGGGTATCATAAGTGCTGTTTTGACGGGAATTGAGATTTTTTGACAGGATGAAAAGGATTTACAGGATAAATGAGGCGGCTCCGCCGCTGAAAATCCTGTAAATCCTTTTCATCCTGTCAAAAAATGGATTCTCCCGTCAACTTCGCAAGTATGGTGCGGACTTGCGAGACACCCCTGGATGTTAGAAAAACAAAAATGCCCGGTAGTGTGCGCCGCCGGACTTTCGCCAAACCGGACATTTTGCCAAAAGGTATCGTTTGGCAAATGCCCGAACGCACTACCTTTGGCCGCCTTCCGAAAAGCACGATACCATTTTTCCGTGTTTTCTTAACTAATTTACTACGCTCTGTACGATGCATCAAACACTTTTACACCGCCTCGGGCTGCTGGCAGGCGCACTGCTATGCCTTGCTGTTTCCTTACACGCCCAAGACCTCGCACCAGCCAAAGAAACCGCCCTGCGTTTCCTGCAAACCAATCCTGAACAGTTCAACCTCTCCCGCCAGGATGTGTCCGATGTGCGCATCACGGATGCTTATGTCTCCAAACACAACAGCGTCACGCACGTCTGGGTACAGCAGCAGCACGCCGGTATCCCGGTCTATAACGGGCTTTTTGGTCTGCATGTGAAGCCCAACGGCGAGGTGTTTCACCTCGGCCACCGCTTCGTGACCGACTTGTCCCAACAGGTAAATACCATCCTGCCCTCGCTCGGCGCGGCCCGTGCCGTCGAAATCGCCGTGATCCATCTCGGTTTTTCCGCCGCCGAAATGCCCGGTCTGAAGCGCAAAATCAGCGACCTCAGCTGGGTATTTGAAGCCGGTAAGGTGGCTCGTGCCGAAATCCCGGTCGAAATCTGCTACGACCGCACCCAACTCGGCCAGCCCCGGCTCGCGTGGAAACTTTTCCTCGACCAGGCCAATACATCCGACATGTGGACGATCACGGTGGATGCCCAAACGGGTGCTATCATTACTCAGATCAACCACACCGTTTACTGCAAAGTCGGACACATTCACCGTATCGGCGAAACATGCGACGAAGCGCCGCCCGCCGCCACTCAAAACTCAAAACCCGAAACTCAAAATTCGGTTAACGGTTTGATGGATGAAGCCTACCGCGTGTTTGAACTGCCCGTCGAAAGCCCGGCGCACGGTGTCCGCACCCTCGTGGTGAACCCGGCCGACCCCATCGCCTCGCCGTTTGGTTGGTTGGACGTGAATGGCCAGCCCGGCCCGGAGTACACCTACACCCGCGGCAACAACGTGCGTGCCTACGAAGACCGCGCCAACGCCAATCCCACCGCCCCGGCCGTTAGCCTGCACGCCGATGGCGGGCCTGCCTACACCTTCGATTTTCCGTACGATCCGAATGTCGAGCCGAATGATAACCTGGAGGCTGCTATCGCCAACTTGTTTTATGTGAACAACAAGATGCACGACATCTACTACCACTACGGTTTTGATGAAGATGCCGGCAATTTTCAGGTGAATAATTACGGAAAAGGCGGCGCCGCCAACGATGCCGTGCGGGCGGAAGCCCTCGACGGCGACGGCGAAAACAACGCCAACTTCGCAACACTGGCCGACGGCAGTGCCCCGCGTATGCAGATGTTTCTCTGGAGTGGCCAAAGCGGCAATATCGTTACCGTCAATGCCCCGGGTTCGTTGGCCGGCACCTACTACGCCCAGGCAGCTGCCTTTGGCGGCCAAATCACGACTACCCCGATTACCGGCGAAGTTGTTGTAACCAACGACGGCACCGGAACCGACAATGCTACCATGAACTGCAGCCCACCCGTAAACAGCTTGCAGGGCAAGATCGCACTGATTGACCGCGGTGTGTGCGAGTTTGGCCGCAAGATGCTCAATGCCCAGCAAGCGGGCGCCATCGGCTGTATTGTTTGCAATTATGAGGATGCTACTCTGAGTATGGGCGCCGGCGCCGTCGGGGGGCAAGTGACGATCCCCTCCGTTATGATGCCCAAACCGATATGCGACCAGTTGCGCCAGTACGCCGGTACCGAGTTGAATATCTCGCTGGTGCGCCCCGTCGCTTCCGGCCCGAACCTGCTCGACGGCAGTTTTGACAACGGTATTATTTCCCACGAATACGGTCACGGTGTTTCCAGTCGCCTCACGGGCGGCCCCAGCCAGTCCGGCTGCCTCGGCACACCCGCTTCCGAAGCCATATCAATGGGCGAAGGCTGGAGTGATTTTATAGCGCTGACAAACACGGTCAAGCCCGGCGATGTAGCCGCACAGCGCCGTGGCGTGGGTACTTTCGTATTCCGGCAGCCCAACGACGGCGCGGGTGTTCGCCGCGTACCGTACACAACCGACATGAGTATCAACCCGCACACCCTCGCTACCGTGGCCGCCACTTCCAATGCTACGCCACATCCCATCGGCGAAGTGTGGGCCACCGTCACCTGGGATATGTACTGGGCTTTTGTGGAAAAATACGGCTACGACGCCGACCTGAGCAATACGAACAGCGGCAACTACCGCGCGGTACAGCTGGTCGTGGACGGTATGAAATTACAGCCGTGCCAGCCCGGCTTCATTGACGGTCGAGACGCCATTATTCTCGCCGATTTCCTGAACTACGATGGCGTGGATACCTGCATCATCATGGACGTATTCGCCCGCCGGGGCATGGGCCTGTATGCCAGTCAGGGCGCCAGCAGCATCAGCACCAACGACGCCATCGAAAGCTTCGACCCGATCCCGACGTGTATCAAGGAACTGAAAATCAGCAAAACGACCACCACGCCGCTGATCAATCCCGGTGAAAATGCGGAATTCACCATCAAGATCGTCAACCACAAGGACGAAACAGCCGAAGGGGTAGTTGTCACGGATCCGCTGCCCGCCGGCCTGACTTTCGTGTCGGCCTCCAACGGCGGTACCGACGTGGGTGGCGTGGTTACCTGGAACCTCGGCAACATGCCCACCTTGCAGGAAATCACCCTGACCTACACCGCCAAATCCGATCCCGCAGCCACGTCTTTGCTGTATTACCGCGACGCCATGGAAGAAGAAGGTGACCGTTGGGCAACCTTCCCCATCAATGACAAGGGCAACAACATCTTCTACCTGCAGCCCCAAACGGTACAGGTCGGCGACCAGGCCTGGCGGGTGGATGCCCTCGTAACCGAGACCGATCAGGTGCTGTACCACTACGTTCCGGTCGCTGTCAACGGTGTGCAGCCGGTGCTGCGTTTCTGGAATAATTACAACACCGAGACCGCCGCCGATGCCGGTTTCTGGAAATTCAAGTTGAAGGAGAAACGGTCTGGCGTCGTTTTCCGCGCGAAAAAGTGTTCCGGAATGGCTACCCGGGCGGCATTCAGTACGGCACGTTTGCTATCCCGTACCTCAGTGGGTTTTCCGGCAATTCCAATGGCTGGGTGCAATCCTACTTTGACATGAGCGATTACGCCGGCAAAAACATCTTCTTCCAGTTTCGTTTTGGTACCGACGACAATACCGCCGTGCCCAACGGCGGCTGGGTGGTGGATCAGGTAGATATTATGGATATGCTAAACTACGACTCCGAGGCTTGTGTGCGTTCCAATGCAGGCGACGAGGCTTGCGCCCGAGCGCCCGAGCGCGGTGTGATCATGGATGTCAACACATTGGTCAGTACCGAGGAACCGGCTACCGACAACAACATCCTCGGCTTGCGCGTGCAGCCTAACCCGGCCACCGACATGGTCGCCCTGTCGTTTGGCGCTTCGGCGGAAGGCCCGGTGCAGGTACAAATCATCGGCGCCGACGGCCGTGTAGCCGTTCAGCACCGCCTCAGCAACGTGTCTGCGGGCCAGGTATTCCCGCTCGACATCCAGCACCTGCCCGCCGGCCTGTACATCATACAAGTGGAAAGCAACAAAGGCAGCAGTGTAGCGAAAGTGGTAAAACAATAGAAAAGGCGAGTTTGCAAACAAGCAAAAGGCAAAAAGCGAGGGAGGCCTCGCCTTTTGCCTTTTGCTTAATGACTATCCGCATATTGTACCCCACCGCGAGTCAACCCCACCCCCGACCCCTCCCCCAAAGGGGAGGGGAGGCATAGCAAACACTGTAGAGTACGTTGCGGCACACTCTACGTCTCCCCTCCCCTTTGGGGGAGGGGTCGGGGGTGGGGTTGACTCGCGGTGGGGTACAACATGCGGATAGTCACTTTTGCTTTTTTGCCTTTTGCTTTTTTGCAAACTTGCCTATTGTTTATTTCTCCGTTGCACCCGAAGCATCAGGATCAGGCCAAGGCCGAACCACACGACCAGTACCAGAATCGAATTGCGCATGCTGCCTGTGAGGTTATCGAGATAGCCCCAGAGTACGAGGCCGCACATCATGGCCTTTTCCAAACGTCGTAGAAACTGAAGTAGCGTGTTCGTTTTCGGGATAAATCTGGAGTAGGTGGAGCGCGAGAGCGACTGGACGCCGCCCATCACCATGCCGATGAAAAAACCGGCAATGTAAAAATGTACGGCCGTGGTGATGAAATAGCTACCGAGGCAAATCAGAATCCATACCCCGATGCCGATAGTGAGGCCGCGGGTATTGCCCATTTTTGGATAGCCAGGCAAGAGAAACGCCCGATGCCGACTCAGTACGAGAATGGTGATAATGGGGTTCATCATGGGCAGGTGGACTTTTCACCAAAGACGCCGCCATAAACATCACCGTTTGTACATGTGAAAAAAACTTAGCAGGAAGGTGCGCAGCACGCGCTCGGATTTCAGGCGGTGCCACACTTTCAGCAATTCCAGGTAGCCATTGAGCAGGTAGTTGCCGGTTTGTTGGATGCCATGGGCGCGGCCGGGCAGTTTGCTGAAAGTGATCTGTGCAAATCCGATCCACCACAACCCCGTGAGCAAAAACGACAGGCGCGGCAACAGGGAATCGTCGGTGATACCGAGCGCTTTTTGATTCAAAATAGCGATTAGGTTGATGATCAGCAGGGTCGTGGCGCCGAGGTAGCCCAAGGAGTAACCGCGCGCGCTCACCTTATCCTGGCGGTCTTCCGTAGCAATGGCCGGGAGGTAGGAATTGTAAAAAACAATACTCCCGGAGTAGCCGATGGTGGCCAGCATCATGCCGCCCAGCCCCACCAAAATGCGGTCGGTACCCGTGAAAAAGAACAGCAGCATACACCCCAGCGCCCCGAGGTAGCAAAAGAAGCGCATGAATTTTTTGTGGCTGCCGGAGTAGTCGGCAATAGACGACAGCATGGGCGAAAGCAGCGCGATGATCCCGAATGCGATCCCGAGGTTGATGGAGTAGGCGGCCGTATTTTCGATGTCCATGCCGAGGACATTGATCCGGGAGCTGCCATGCACGCGGGTCACCGAGTTGTAGTAGGCGGGAAAAATGGCGGAAGTGATCACCAGCATGTACACCGAGTTGGCCCAGTCGTACATGGCCCAGGCACGGATGATTTTCGGGTCGTTTTTGGGGATGGCGGAAGTGGCTGGCTGTTGCATGCGGTACTCGTTTTAAAAAGCCTCACCAAGGAAAAAGTAGAATCCGCTTTGGCGTTTTCCGGGACCGTCCGAGTCGTTCCGCAGGCCAAAAGCATAGTCAAACCGGAGATTGACCCGCGACTGGGGATTGAACAAAATCCGTAGCCCGCCGCCTACTGCCAGATTGAAACCGTCGAGCCGCACATCAGAGGTTTCGTGAAACACCTGTGCGCCGCTCACAAAACCCACGATGCCCAGCCGTTTCCACACCTGCCAGAGTTTGGATTTGGTGCCCTCCGGCCAGAAAGGCAAACGGTACTCCGTTTCAAAAGCGAGCATATTGTAATCCTGGTAGGTACCCTTGAAATACCCCCGAATGAACTTGTGCCCGCCGACCCGCGGGAGCGCCCGCATCGGAATTTGATCGTCGGTAAACTCCATTGCACCAACTGCCCGCAACGCCAGGGTTTGGTTTTTGAACGTGTTGATGTAGTGGCGGGCATCCACGGAAAGCAGCGTGAACTGGTAGTCGCTGCCTATAAATCTGCCGTAATTCAGGTTATTCAGTTCAATGACCGTGCCCTTCAGGGGGTTGATGACTCGTTCGCGGTTGTCATAAAGCACCTGAAAACCAATGCCCGAGCGCACGCCGGCTACCGGCAGGCGCTGGATGTTGACTGAATCCGACTGGAGGTAAACATATTCATCGGTGTGGATTGTCATGTTGAACAGGTACTCCATGTCGTACTGAACGCCCGCATACAGGTTGGGTCGGATTTTGCGCAGCACAACCGGCGAAACCTTGATTCGGTCGGAAGTATAAAACATGTAGTTGACCGTGTCTGCTCCCCCGGAATCGTTTTGTTTGGCCACCAGCACGGCAGCATCATTGCCGATACCGTAATTGCGGTCGGGGTAGCGGTTGAAAAAGGCCTCGCCGCGTGTGCGCCACTGCCGCTGCCGGGTGAAAACCTCCCACCGCGTTTCGAATACGATCTGTTTGTTCAGGGTGTACACGCCGAGGAATTCCAGGTTGGATATCGGGGTAGACAAGTCGCCTTTGGACAAGTCAAAATACTTGATGCCGATAGCCCCGAGCGTGAGTTTGGTTTCCGGCGAATAGCTGATGGCAGGAAAAATGTCGAGGCGTTTGAATTCCCGCTTCGGAAAAGTATCCGCACGGGCAGGCGTACTGCTCTGCGCCCCTGCTCGCGATATTTCTACTACGTTGACAATCAGGCATACCAAACTACAGAGGAACAGATTTTTCATGGCAAACCGTTTTATTTTACACGCAATGTTGCATGCGTGACCGAAAGTGGTTGATGACTGTCCGCATGGATTTGCGTGATTTTCAATCGGAGCTTTTGAGCCTGGTGATCGGGATGATGGCGGTAGAGGGTGTCTCGTAAGTCCGCACCATAATTGCGAAGTTGACAGGCGAATCCATTTTTTCTGCCCCTTGGTTTTTCTGCCCCGCTTGGTGTTTTCACCAAGCGGGGCTGCCACAAGGAACTTGAGGCTACCGTAGGTGAAAACACCAAGCAGGGCGGAAAACCTGAAAAGTCTGCACAGTAGTAGTGTAATCGGGCGTCGCCTCCTCAATTCGTGACCACGATTTTGTATTTTTTGCCTTTCATTTTTTCCGACTGAATGGCGCGCAGCACGCCGGCGGCAAGGTCTTTCCGGACGGCGGCGAAGGACATAAAATCCAGCACTTCGATTTTGCCGATATCTTCCTGTTTCAGGTTGCCTTTTTTGGACAAAAACCCCACGATGTCCATTTTACTGATCTTGTCTTTTTTGCCGCCGCTGATGTACAGGGTGAGCCAGGGAGACGACTCCGGGAGGGTTTCGCTCAGAGGTACTTCGAACACGGGCGGCGGTTCGGGCAGGTATACGGGCAGGGGTTCGCCTGGGCGCAGGAGCAGGTAAGCCGTGTTTGCTGCGTGCATGCGGGCGGTGCGTTCGTTGCGGTGCAAGAAATCGTTCAGTTTCATGGGCGCCTCGTAATGGATGACGTTGCGCACTTCCGGAATGTCCAGCCCCCGTGCCGCCAGGTCGGAGGCCACGAGGAAAACGATCGTGCCGTTGCGAAACTGCACCAGGGTACGCTCCCGATCCTGCTGCTCCATGCCGCCGTGGAAAGCGGCGCACGCGATGCCCATTCCCGTGAGGTAGTCCCGCACTTGTTCGGTGGTGTCCCGCTGGTTGCAAAAAATCAGGGTGGGGGTGCTGCCGAGGTAGCACAGCAGGTTGACGAGTGCATCGTCTTTATCCTGGGAAGCAGCCACGACCTGTTTTACCGCCAGCCCGTCCGTAGATTTTTCAGCGGCCTTGTAAAAATTCAGTACCCTCGGGTGGGTGATACCGGTGAAAAGCGGGATGTGTTGTTTGTCGGTGGCCGAGGCCAGCACGCGTTTTTCCAGCGCGCCGAGGTTTTTGATGATGTCGCCCATTTGTTCCTGAAAACCCATAGACAGGGATTTGTCGAACTCGTCCAGTACCAGGGTTTTCACGTTCTCCAGAGCGAAGGTTTTCCGGGCAATATGTTCTTGTATCCGGCCGGGCGTACCGATGAGCAGAGCCGGGGGTTGGCTTAGATTTTGGGTCTCCGTTTGCATAGAGTGCCCGCCGTAGCAGGTGTTTACCTTGAATCCGGTGCCCATTTTTTGCCATACGCGCTCGATCTGGATGGCCAGTTCGCGGGTGGGCGACAGGATCAGGCACTGTACGCCCGGTACGTCGGCACGCATGAGTTGCAATACAGGCAACAAAAATGCCAGGGTTTTGCCCGATCCCGTCGGGGCCAGCAGCACGACGTTGGCGTGGTTTTGTACAGCCGGAATAGCCGCTTCCTGCATGGCGTTCAGCGCCGAAATGCCGAGGTTGGACAGGGTCGTGTGGAATAGTTGGTCAGTTTCCATGCGGTGAAGGTAGGTGTTTGCGGCAGGAAACGAGGAGCAAGGTGCGCGTGTGCAAGCCAGATGCGGGGGCGTGTCAAAAGGTAGTGGCAAATTTCGAGTGATTGAACATGTTCAATCACTCGAAATTTGCCACTACCCAAAAAGGTAAAGAGGCGCGAGACGCCGCAAATTTTTTACCGCAGACACGCGAAGACACAGGGTTATATGTGCTGCGCCTCCGCGTATCTGCGGTAAAATTCACGCTACAAAAACTCAAGTCCGCGGGATCAGCAACCGCTGTCCGGCGATGAGGGCCTCGTTCGGGTCTTTGTTATTCACCAGTGCCAGTTCTGCCGCATTCACTTTGAAACGGATGGCGATGGAATTGATCGTATCGCCTTCCCGCACGATGTACTCCTGGAAATAAGTTGGGGGTGTCGTGGTCGGCGTGGTCGTGTTTGGCGTCGTCGTCGTTGTGGGTGTCGGCGAGGTGGTACCCGATGTGCTGAACATTGCCGGGAGAACGCCCGGGCCGGGATTCGCTACGGCGGGTTGCGTTTGGGGCTGAGGTTGGATTGGTTGCGTTGTTGTTGGGTTGGTGGTGGGTTGCTGCGACTGGCTCGGACAGCAGTCCGCCACAAAGACCTGCATACCTGGCTGGACATTGACGGCGCCTGTAGCTGGAAACTTGTTCAGCCGGCGCATATCGGATTCGGTCACGCCATAGCGTTGGCCGATGCCGTAGAGCGTTTCGCCTTTCTGAACGGTGTGCACGAGGGTTTGACCTTGTGGTGGTGTGTAGGTCGGCTGCGGCTGGAGTTGTGGTTGCGGCTGCGGTTGTGGCTGCATCAGCGAGTAGGCTGTTGGCTCGATGGTTTTGCCGGTCAGTTGCGGATTCTGCCAGTAAACATCCTGCCGGATATTGGCATCCGGTTCAAGTTGGGTGGAGTAGGCAGCCGGTTTTTGTTGGCCCTGATAGGCCACAACAGGCGCATCAGCAGGTGGTTTGCGAATCCATATTTTTTGGCAAACCGATATTTGATCCGGGTCTTTCATCTTGTTCCAGGCTACCAGCGATTTCACCGGAACCTTGTATGCGCGTGAAATAGCGTTCAGCGTGTGGCCCGGCTGAACAATATGGTACCCTTCTCCGGGCTGTTCCGGACAGTTGGCTAAGGCCGGCGGGCCGGCTATTGTACCGGCCGGTTGTTTGCCCATGGATGCCGTCTCTTTGTCGCCTTCGCGTACCACGCCGTATTCCACTTGCGGGGTGTACTGCGACACCGGTGTCGTCGAGGGTGCAGGTTTGCCCTGGCAGCGTGCCACGATATAGTCTTCCAGTGCTATGTTGTTCACTTTTACCAGGCGGTACTGGTTGTTTTCGGCATCGGCGGCGGTCATGCCCGTGCGTTCGGTGGACAGCCCGACGCCGGGGATAAAGTCAAATTCCGAACGCTCCTGATTGGCCCGTGTCGGTTCGCGTTTGAAGGAGTATTCATAAAAGCAGCCCCGGATTTTCAGGCCGTTGAAATAAATATACCACTCCGAACTGCCCGTGGCGATATTGCTTTCGTACACGAGGTTGGAGGTGTCCACCGCGAAGGCGTAGTTCCGCGCCCGCACCATGTAGTACGGTCCGCTGCGTATGATCTGGCCCGCCGAAATGATCGGCACCAGTAGGTAGCCTTTCGATTGCTGGTGCACGACATACACCTGGCGGGAGAGGTTGTTCACCTCGTTCAGAAATTGTTCGTTGAAGTTGTACTCCCGGCACTTGACCGTGTTTGGTGGCAGGGTAGGGGAGTTGATACCCTGGGAGCCGGCCTGGAGTTGGAAGTGCTCGCCGGCGCTGGGCTGCATGGAATACGAGTTGGAGATCGCGCCGGTGTAGACATAGCGGTACTCCAATTGGTTCATGCATGTGGCGTCGAACAGGATGTAGAGCGGTTGGGCGGACAAAGCACCGGCCAGGCAAAGGCTGAGCAGCGTGAAAATGGTTGTCTGTTTCATACGTGGCTGTTTACTGAATGAATCGGTTCGGGAGATTGACTTGTTTTTTATTTTGAAACATGGAAAAATTCCGCGCAAGGTTAAGGCAAATAATTCAAACACACAGAATTAACACTGAAAACTAAGGCCGCCCGGATGGAATGCGAGCCGCTTGCTACCTTTGCCCCATGTCCAAACCTTTGATTTTGGTAACGAACGACGACGGCATTGTCGCACCCGGCATTCGGGCTTTGGTGGATGTCGCGCGCACATTGGGTGATGTGGTGGTGGTGGCTCCCGACTCGCCGCAGAGCGGCAAGGGCCATGCCATTACAATCCACGATCCGCTCCGGCTCAAACACGTCAATGTCTTTCCCGGTCTCGAAGCATGGGAATGCTCGGGTACTCCGGTGGATTGCGTCAAACTGGCCAAACACGTTGTACTCAAAAACCGCCGCATTGACCTGTGCGTATCCGGTATCAACCACGGCAGCAATGCCTCCGTCAATATCATCTATTCCGGTACGCTCTCGGCAGCCATGGAAGCCTCGCTGGAAGGCATCAAAAGCATCGGATTCTCACTGCTCGACTACAGTTTTGAGGCCGATTTTGAACCCGGAAAGCCCTGGGTGCGACGGATCATGGAACACGTTCTGCAGGATAATTACCCGACCGGAAAGTTGCTGAATGTCAATATCCCGAAACTGCCCGCCGGGGATATTCGCGGTGTTCGCGTGTGTCGCCAGGCCGAAGCCCGCTGGGTGGAGGAGTTTCTTGAAGGCCGCGACCCCAGCAACCAACCCTACTACTGGCTCACCGGAAAATTTGTAAACCAGGACCACAAGGACGACACCGACGTGTGGGCGCTCGAAAACGGATTTGTTTCCGTGGTGCCCTCCATGCACGATCTGACGGACTACCCCGCTTTGGAGAAACTCCGCTTCGAGTTTTGAGTTTTGAGTTTCGAGTTTTGAGTTATATCGAATCAATCAAACCATGTTCAACCGTAACGAAATCTGGGCAGGCTTGCTTTTCGCCCTGCTGCTGCCGACTTTCGGCTTTTTGCTGCTCTACAACTTGTTTGGCTTGCTCGAAATACGCGGAGCGGCCAGTGGGGAGGGTTTTTCCACCAATTTCCGCGAACGCACCCTCAGTATCGTGGCCATCGCCCTCAACCTGATTCCGCTCAATATTTACCGCCGCCGCCGCTGGGACCTGGGCATGCGCGGCGTGGTCATCGCCACGGCGCTGCTGGCTTTTGGCTGGTTGTTCTGGTTTGGCAGGTACTTACTTTGAAACAAAGGTTTCGTACACCGGCCGCCAATCTTTCCAGAAATAGTCGTTCCACGACGAGTTGTGCCACAACAGCACGAACTCGCCCCCGTGTTTTTCCACCTGACGGCGCAAACCCAGCAAGTGCTCCAGCGCCTCGTTCGGGCTGTATGCCCGATACCGGGCCAGAGTGACGTCCATCGCAATCAGGGGTTTTTCACGAAGCGTCAGGATTTGGCGGGTCAGGATATTGAACACGGGAAAATCCTGGCACATCCCGCACCGGAACCCCTCGGCCTCGGGGTAGCCGAGCGTACTGTCCCAGGTCATGCCCGCGTCGGCCCAGCGCTGCCAGGTGTCGGGCGCTGAAAAACAGAGGTAGTGCTGTCGCCCGGTCGTCACGGGCTGCGGAACAATTCGGCGCAGCGACTCCAGTTCCCGCCGAAAAATCGCTCCATCGGCGTGCGCTTCCCGCGAAGGATGGAAACCAGCTATGTGCCCCCGCTCCGAGATGCGCCGGATCAGGTTGCGCACAAACGGATGCCCGAGCGGGTAGTAGCAATCGAACGTTTCCGAGCGGTCGCCCAGGAAATTGAAATGCGCAACGAGTCCTTTTTTTTCTGAAAAATCCATCCACGCCTCAAAAATATCGTACGGATCGCGGGGGGAAAAGAAGTGGTTTTGGAGCCACCACGCGGCCTCGCGGGGTTGTTTCCGCTGAAAAAAACTGCCGCCCAACGTGCGCAGCCGGTCGGCGGGCGACCACCAGAGGCGGGGGTGATCCACGTCGCAGGACAGGTGGAGCCGCGCTGTTGTGGTTTTTCGCGGCTGCGTCCAGCCGAGGCGGACGAGCATTTGCCACAGCAGATCGGCGTACTCGTGCACCACGGGCCGGCCGAGGAAACCCGCCCGCCCGGCCAGCGCCGCCGCCGCCGGAAAACGCCCGTGCACATCGCGTTCCGGGCGCACATACTCCTCCCAGCGGGTGAGCATAAAAAAAGTTGAGGCAAACAGGTCGGCGCCGCACGTCATTTCCCGATCGGTTTGGGAAAAAAAGTCCCGGCCATGCACGCCGGCCACATCGGCGCCGGGATCAAACGGGTGGGCCAACAGCACCGCCGCGTCGGGTACATTGGCGGCGTGCAGGTACGTCTCGTCGGGTTGTTTTCCAAAAAAATGATCCTCCACAATCAGTGTCGCGCCGTTCGGCAACATCAGGCGGTAGTGCTCCGCGCCGGGCTGAAAGCGAATTTCCCAAGGCACACCCAGCAATTCGCCCAGCAGGACGGCACAGGCGTACGACTTTTCTGCCTGAAATGCGGGTGTTGTGATAATGGTGATCATCCGTGATGCGTGCTAAAGGAGGCTGTATGGTATTGCGCAATTTGCCCTTCGCCCTTTATTTCCACCGGAATACATTGGCAATCGTTTTTCCGATGTCGTCCAACCGTTCCAGATTGTTGCGCAGCGGTTCCAGCACCGACGGGTTTTTGAGGTCGAGGTTGCCGTCTTCGTCCACACCGGCTTGCATGGGATAGACGAGAATGAAGTTGTTGGCCTGAAAATACTTGTTGAGGTATGCGGGTATTTTGGCCATGTTGTTGTGGTACGAGAGGCGTTCCTTGCGGCTCAGGACAATGATCAGGTTGTCGTTGGGGCGCAGGTCGCGGGCCATGATCAGAAAGTCGTTCCAGTCCTGGAAAACGTTGAATTCCGTGTCTACCGGGTGTTTTTTTTGAACGATCCGGATGTAGGACAGGGTTTGCTCGGAGCCGTAAAAAACCAGTTTTGCGCCGGTGTTTCGGGCGATGTTCCAGACCTTGACGAGCCAGAACGGGAAACCGATTTCTTTTTCCGCCCGGTCGGGCACCACGATCAGGTGCCGTTTGATGGTTGCGAGGGGTTGTACGGATTTATAGATCAGTGTGGTCGTGTTGCATTTGGTTAGAATTCCTTCCGCGAGGTTTCCCAGAAACGTATCGGTGATGCCGTGTTTTTGGTGCAGGCTGAGAATCAGGTCGGTGATTTTATGCTCCTTCACCACATTGGCGATGCCGTTGACGATGTTCAGGTCGTAGCGGAGCAGTTCGTGCAGGTGGTTATCCGTAGCGGATGCGGCCACACTGGCCTGGTCGAGCAGTTTTTTGGCCTTTTTTTCTGCCGTGCCGCCGGAGTTGTCATCGTCAAGCACATTCAGGATGAACAGTCCGTTTTTGTTTCGTTTTGATTTGACGGTGATACTCAGGTTGATTACCTCGTCGGTGGTTTCGGGGTTGTTGATCGGGATCAGGATTTTCTCCTCGCTCGCTTCGTCGTCGGCGCCGGTTTCGCTGGCTTCGAGCAACGCGATATTTTGAGCGCCTTTCTGGGCCACAAACGTGGCCACGGTGCAGGTCACGAGGATCATCAGCAGGGTGCCGTTCAGCACACTGTCGCCGAGCAGCCGGATAGGTTCGCCGGATTCCGTTTCCCCAAGAATAATGTTGTACCCGACCAGAACGACAGCCAGTGCAGCGGCAACGCGGGCGTTGCTCAGCCCGAAAATCACGCGGCGTTCGTCAACCGAAAACTTGAATGTTTTTTGGGTGAGCCAGGCGGCGATGTACTTGGATACCGTAGCAATGACAGCCATCGCGACGGCAACCTTGATGGTTTCAAAATCTTTGATAAATGCCCGATAATCCACCAGCATACCCACCCCAATGAGGAAAAACGGAATGAACAGGGCATTGCCGACAAACTCGATCCGGTTCATCAGCGGCGAGGTGTGCGGGATAAGCCGGTTCAGCGCCAGACCGGCCAAAAAGGCGCCAATGATAGCTTCCACTCCTGCCGCCTCGGCCAGAAACGCACCGAGAAAAACCATGCCGAGTACAAAAATGTACTGGGAAACGCTGTCGTCGTAGCGTTTGAAAAACCAGCGTCCGATGACCGGAAAACCAAACATCACAACTAAGCCAAACACCACCACAGAAATGCCGAGTTTGAGCCAGAATTCATTGGAAATGTTGCCGGTAGCCATGCCGGCAATGACGGCCAGCATCAACAGCGCCGCCGTATCGGCAATGAGTGTGCCGCCCACCGATATCGCCACAGCGCGGTTTTTGGCGATGCCCAGTTTGCTCACAATCGGGTACGCAATCAGGGTGTGCGAAGCAAACATGCTGGCCAGCAGGATGGACGCCGGGACGGAGTAGTGCAAATAATACAAGCCGGCCGCCGTGCCCATCAGCATCGGTATGACAAAAGTGAAGATGCCGAAAACGGCGCTCTTGCCGCTGTTTTTCCTGAAAATCGCCAGGTCAATCTCCAGCCCTGCCATAAACATGATGTACAACAAACCCACGGTGCCAAACAGGATGATACTGCTGTCACGCAGCATCAGATTCAGTCCGTGCGGCCCGATGATCGCCCCGGCAATGATCAGCCCAATCAGGTGCGGGATTTTCAGTTTGTTCAGCAGAATGGGGGCAAACAGGATGATGAACAGGATCAGGGAAAAGATCAGTACCGGGTTTTTCAGCGGTAATGTCAGGTTGAATATATCGAGCAGGAGCATACGGAGTCGTGTGTTTGTTCAAAGGGCAAACCGGTGCGGCATATCCATGCCGGTATTGCCTGATTCGGAAAAAACGGGTGCGGTAGCGCCAAAGATAACAAACCGGCCCGACTCCGTCACACCCGAAGTTCCCGCTGAAAAACCTGCCCGTTGGCCATGAGCCGGTACTGGTACACGCCCGGCGGCAGGTACCATTGCGCCGGTCGGAATGCAAACGTGTGGCTGCCCCGGGGCACAAAATCGCTGATGAGCGTGCGCAGGACGTGCCCGGCTTTGTCCAGTACTTGCAGGCGAACGGCGCTGCCCTGCGTCAGGGCATACTTGATCTGGTAGGTGTCCGGCTGGGTCGGGTGCGGGTTGTGGCCCAGCAGGGCGGCTTTGCCGTTGTCGCCGAGAGCGGGTGGGGTAGGGGGGAGCAGGCCGCCGATGGTGGGCGTGGGTTTTCCCAGCACGAAGTTGACTAATTCGGGCGGGTTGCCGAGCCAGTCCTGGAGTACGCTGGCATATATATCCCGGAAGTCCACGCTGAACGGCGGGTCGCCGACGGGGTCGGGGTTGCTCATGTCCTGGTAGTCGCCTACGAACCCGTTGCCGATGCCGCCGCCGAAGAGCAACGTGTGGGTGCCCGCACCGTGGTCGGTGCCGCGGGAGCCGTTTTCGTAGATGGTGCGGCCAAACTCGGAGAAGGTCATGGCCAGTACCTTTTTTTCCAAGCCGCTGTTGCCGTAAGCGAGGTCGTCGAAGAAGGCACGCACGGCGGTGGATACTTGCTGGAGCAGGTTCAGGTGGTTGTTCAACTGGTTGACGTGCGTGTCAAAATCGGCGATATCCACCAGAAAAATGCGGGTGCCCATGTTGCCTTTGATGACGCGGGCGATGATAGACATGGGTGCTGACAGGCGGTTGGAGCCGGTGGCGGGGTAGGCAACGTCGTTTTTCCCGTCATTGAACGCCCGCTGGATCGTTTCCGAGTAGCGGAAAGCAGCGTTGGCGGTTTGGCGGATGTAGCCCAGTTCGCGGTCGCGGTTGGAGGTGCTCAGCGAGGCGGTTTCGTAGAGCTGCCCGGTTTGGGCAATCTGATAAAATTCCTGCGGGCTGCTGACGGCCAGCGCCATGTTGGCTGCTTCGGCGGTGAACAGGAGATTGGTTTGCACGCCGATTTGCAGGGCCGGGGGCACCGTGGGCGGGGCTTCGAGGAATGCCGCGTACTGGTTTTCGAGGAATCGCCCGATCCAGCCGGTTTCCTCCACGGTATCCCGGTCGCTGGCCGATGTGATGATGTCCGACGAACGGAAGTGGCTATAGTTCGGATTTGGGTAGCCTACGTTGAAAATGACTTTCATCATGCCTTCCGCCCAGAGGGATTGCAGGGCGTTGGTCTCCTGGGGCATACCGTATTCGGTGCTGAGCGCCCAGAGTTTGCCGTCGGGAATGCCGAGCGTGGGCCGCAGGTTGTAGTACTCGGAGCTCCCGCGTTTGACAACGGTGTTCAGGCCATCGTTGCCGCCGTCGAGGCGGATGAGAACGAGGATGTGATCGTTGTCGTCCCAGTTGGCAGCCATGGCGGCCAGCAGGGGAGTAGGCTGAAAGGCGCGCACCGGCAGTCCGCCGAGCAGCATACTGCCGGCCCCAAGCAAACCCGAGGCAGACAGAAAATCGCGGCGCGACCAGAGGCGGTGTTCCTGGTTGTGGGCCTCCCCGTGTTCGAGGGCTGCACCGATGCGTGGTTTATGTTTCATGTTGCGGGTGTTTTGTGAAAGGTTGAGTGGGGTTACATCAATTGATATTCCGGCTGTTTGGCCAGGTATTGGAGCATGGCAATGATCTGGTAGGGCGCCTCGTCCCAGTTGAGGTTCCAGGAGCCGTCGGTGAAATAGCCTTCCGGGATACCGTTTTTGAAGTAATCCACGGCGGCATTGAAATGGATGGCATCCAGTTCCTGGCCGCAGAAAAAGTCTATCAGCGTCCTGGTGATGAGGGCCGGGTCGTTGCTGTCGTTGGTGAGGGTTTTGGCGAGGGTGCGGAGGTTGTCGCGCAGCACGTCGTTTTTGGAAATGAGCGTGGCCAGCAGGCCCGCAAATTTCCAGCGGTTGGTGAGGGTACTTTCATTGACCCACTTGCGATGTCCGGGCCAGCCGGCCACATTGGGCGGGTCGAAAGGCACCTGGCCAAGCCGGTCCATCCAAAACGTGACATCGTCCCACCAGGTTGACTCGACGTGGTCGGTGGAGCTGGCCCCGGTCATTTTCAGGATAGGGATCAGCAATTCCATCGGGCTTTTGATGCGGGCATTCAGGAACCGCTCCTCGAAGAAGTGCTCGCTTTTGAGCAATTTTTTGATCACCGGCAGCAGTTCCCAGTCGTTGTCGCGGAACGTAGCAGCCAGCCCGGCCAAAATCGTCGGGTCGGTATTTTGAAAAACAAAATGCTGGTAAAGTTTGTCTGTGATGAACTCGGATACCTGCACGGGCCGCTCCTGAAAAATCAGGTTGTGCGCGCCGTCGAAGTCGAAATTGGCGGTCACGCCGAATATGCTTTTGGGCGTGTTGTCAAATTTGGCGGGGTCAAAAAAGTGCGGCGTGCAGTCGTTGAACGAGGCCCGCCAGCCGGTGAGCGCCCGCGCCATTTCCACCACATCCAGTTGGGTGTAGCCGTTGCCTTCGCCCATGGTGAACAGTTCCATGAGTTCGCGGGCGTAGTTTTCGTTGGGTTCGCCGGCTTCGTTCACGTTGCCGTTGAGAAACACCAGCATGGCGGGATTTTTACCCATTTCCAGGACAAATTCCCTGAAATTTCCGAAAGCATACTGGTGCAGCAGCGCGAAGTAACTCCAGGTATAGGCATTGCACCCAACGATGTAGAGTTTGGTGACGAAGTGGTTGTGCCAGAACAGCGTCATTCTGGCGCGTATGCTTTCGTCCAGCATCTCCGAAAACCAGCGGTGGCGCAGGTAGCGGCGGTGCTCCTCCATTTTGCCAAAATTGTTGGCGTACTGAGCGCTGGTCCACTGCGTCCAGTCCTCCGGTTCAGGTACCGGCGGCGGCGGCAGGGTAGCGGCGGTATCGAGCAACTGGTCCACCAGATCGGATGGAGCGAGCAGCAGGCCCTGCTGAATTTGATCCAGAGTGGCCCCGAAACCCAGGCGCCGGTACAGGTGCGCTACGCGGTGGGCATTCCAGGGTTTGGCGGGCGAAGGCTCGTAGGGATCAAGCGTGTCTGCCAGCGCGGGCATTGCAAGGGTATTTCGGTGTGCTTTTTCAAAAAAAGAGGAAACAGAGGCGGGCATGACTTGTTGATTACGGTGATCGGTTGAATGTCACAAGAATAAGAAGAATGCCGCTACCGGGGCATTAAATTTGGGAATCGTGTCCGATTTTTTCCAAAAGCAAAGTTATGGAAGGTTCGGTGTTTGAATGGGTTTGCGCGGTACGAACGCCGGAATCCATTTGCTCAAACATCGGAGCCGTGCCGGCGCCTGGGCATTCATTTTTTTGTCAAACCGTTTCCATCCGGTGCTATTTGTAGCGTGTTTTAGCGCCGGGGTAGCGTACTTTGTGCATCGAAAAAAAATCAGTTTTTAATCCCTGCTCAACTCTCGACACCATGTACGCTCGGTTTTTGTTTTGCCTTTCCCTGCTTTTTTCTTTTTGCACCGCCGAACTGAACGCCCAAACGGTGCTCCTGCAAGAAGATTTCAACAATTGTGTTTTGCCCACCGACTGGGAGGTGCGTGTCTCGGGGAGCAACCTCAGCCCCCAGTGGTACGTCGGCTTTGCGCAAAACCCGGCCATAGCAGGGCAAAGCATTGATAGTACCTGTTTCCTGTTCATAGACGATGATGCCGGCGGCACGGCCGCTGCAGACTATGTTCTGGAATTTGTTTCGCCGGCCTTCGACGGTACGGCCTTTACGACCGTAGCGTGCAGCATGGACGTACATTTTCGGTTCGGGGCTACGGATTTTTTGCAGATCATCGCCACTGACGGGAGCACAGAGACCTTGCTGGCTCGTTTCGACAATTTCACGACCAACTACGAAGACCTGAACCAGGGGGCTTTTTTTAAACTTCGGCACGACCTCGCGCTCGTGTCCTCGTCGCCCGAAACCCGCCTCATCATCCGTTACACCAGCCCGACGGGCAGCAAAGGACGCTATGCGGGTATTGACAACATATCGGTCGTGGGTTCGGGTACCGGCGTCAATGTCGTCGGGGAGGCGTTCAATTTTTGTCAAAAACCCGCAGGCTGGGAAACCGAGGTTGTGTCCGGGCAGGGCGACTGGACGTTCGGGCGCGTGCCGTTTGGCTCTTCCGCCTTTTACGAAGGCAACTCCATGAATGGCTCCTGTTTTGTTTTTTTCGACGACAACGCCCAGGGCGATACCGCGCCGCCTTCGTTGATCCGCCTGCGCTCGCCCTGGTTCTCCGGCACACAATTTTTTGAATACGAATTGACCTGCGACGCGATCATGCGCTACTCGGGTTTTGAAACCTTTTCGGTGTTTCTGGAAAATGACAAAAACGAAACTATCCCGCTTTTTCAGTCAGAAGGCAAGGTGTTCGGGCCGTTTTTCCCCGACTACGGCCACTTTTCCTTCGATCTGTCGCCATTTCGCTCTGCGCAGTTGCGCGTCGTTTTTGAATACAACGACGGCGCAACCGACGGCTACTGGACGGGCATTGACAACGTGAAAGTGACGGGTCGAGGGCCTGCGCTCGATTTTTGCAGCGCCGCCGTGCCCCTGCTGACCGATGCGCCCTGTGTGCCGGCCGACAACAGCACGGCCCTGCTCAACGGCCCGGCGAGCAGCTGTGCCGACCGGGCCGTGGGCGGACTATGGTTTCAGTGGCAGGCTGATTTCACCGGCATCGCCAAACTCACCACGCGCGCCGAATTCAACGATGTGGTCAGTATTTTCACCGGCGGCTGTGCCGATCCGCAAGAACTCCTGTGCGACAACCGCGACGAACACGGTTTTACCGGTGAAACCACCTACTTTGCCGCGCAGGCCGGAACGCTGTATTATGTGCGCGTTTCGGGCCGGAAGGGTGGTTTTGGCGAACCGCGCGGCCAACTGTGCATCGGTATCGAACGAACAGATACCTATCCCGCGCGCCCGGTCAACGACGACTGCGCGACCGCGCAAATACTGGCAGTAGACAATCCGTGTAGTACCGGCAATAACCGCAACGCCGCCATGTCGCCCGTTGTGCCTACGCATAACCGATTGGCTCGCGCCGATGTCTGGTACTACTTTGTGGCGCCCAATCTCGCCCCCGGCGAACTACTGGAAATGGAAACCAATGCCGATTTTGCGCACATCGTCACGCTCTACCGCGGCACCTGCAATGCGCTGACGGAAATGGCGACCAACCACCACGGCGGCGTGCTCCAAATGCCCGCCCTGACCGCCGGGCAGACTTACTTCGTACAGGTTGCCGGCGTATTCGCCACGGTGGAAGGCAACCTGTGCCCGCGGGTACGCATTGTTTCCCCCGTACCGCCGGCTAACGACGACTGCTTGTCGGCCATACCGGTGTCGCTGAACACCTCTTGTGTGTCGGGCACCAACCTGGGGGCTACGTTTTCCGGCATTCGCCCTGCCTGCGCGGTGTCGGTGGACCGGGATGTCTGGTTCAAATTCCAGGCGCCGGCCTTCGGTTCCGTGCAGATCAGTACCGGCGCAGCGTTTGAGCATACGCTCGCCATTTGGGAAGGTGCCTGCAACGATTTGCGCCAGGTATTTTGTGCAACCAATCCCCTGCCCTGCAACGGGTATGTGACGGCCGGCGAATTGAACAACGGCCAGACGTACTACCTCCAGATCGCGTCGCGCAATGGTGCGGCCGGATTGGGCAGCGGAGCTGTTTGCCTGAAAATACGCGACGGCGCGCTGCCGTCCGATTATGTGCCCATCGGGCTTGAAATTGCACAACTGTGCGTGGGTGTGGACAGCACCAAATTGCTTGTCACTGTCAGCGGCGGCACGCCGCCGTATGGTTTTTCGGCCGGTACTCCCGGGCAAATTGTGCCGAGCGGGATGCCGTTCGGGGTGGTGGTGCAGGATGCTATGGGTTGTCAGGCGCATCGGATTGATACGGCAAAAGCCTGCGCAGCAAATGTTTGTACGGCCAATATCGCGCTATCCGGTACGCCGCCTTCGTGTTTTGGCGAAGCCGATGGTGCGCTGAGCGCCGGCGTGACCGGTGGTACGGGGCCGTTTTTTTTCGAGTGGTCCAACCATATTTTTACGGCCAACAACGCGAACCTGCCTGCCGGCGTCTACCTGCTGACCGTTGCGGAAACCACCGGCTGCGTGTACACGGCTACCGCCATTCTGGAGCAACCCGACTCCCTGTTTGCTGTTGCGGACGATGTTCAGCACCCGGTGCAAGGGCAAAGTAACGGGAGTATCCAGGTAACCTTGTTTGGCGGAACCCCTCCGCTGATGTATTCCTGGTATCGGGACGATTCCGTGTTCGTGTCCGGTCTGGAGGATTTGGAAGGGGTGCCGGGCGGTACCTACACGCTGTACGTCATGGATGCCAACGACTGTTGGGATAGTCTTTCCCGGACACTGACGGAAACCGTTGGTACGCAGCAGGTGGCCGGAATGCCCGACGTATCGGTATTTCCCAATCCGGCAAGCGAACGGGTCATCGTGTCGGTATCCCTGCCTGCTCCCCAAACGCTTGGCCTGACGCTGACAGACGTGCTGGGGCGCGTGCTTCAGCGGCAGCAAACGGGCACTGCGGCACAGGTGCAGGTGGAACTGGATGTGCGGGATTTACCGGCCGGTTTGTACCTGCTGCAGGTTCAAGGCGAAGGGCATGGGTTGACGCGGCGAATAGTCGTGTGGCGTTGATTTCCCCGGCTAAAAAGTATATGCTCTTTCCACCCGACATATCCGTACCTGATAGGCGCTGTACCATTTTTTTATCCCCAATTCCTGGGCGATTTGATGGTCGGCGTGTGCTTTCCACTGCCGGATAGAATCCAGGTCTTTCCAGTACGATACCGTGATGCCAATCTCGTTTCGGGCCGATTCTGCGCCGAGGAATCCGGGCTGGACGGCGGCCAGATCGAGCATGCGCTGTGCTGTGGCTGCGTAGCCCGCTTCATCATCCGTGCGAACCGAGGAAAAAATGACGGCATAGTAGGGCGGGGACGGCGTGTTTGCGAGCATGTGTTTTAGTGTTTAGGTGTTTGGGTGTTTAGGTTACGGAGGCACTATCCTCCCCGGGCACTAAAACACCCAAACACGTCAAAAATAAAAGGCGCCCGGAAGATGCTCCCCGGCGCCCAATTCTTTGAGATCGTGTATTGCAATGCAGGTTTCTAATCGAACGGTTTAGTGTGCTGCCACACCCTCTGTTTCGCCGACGAGTTCCCATACGCCGGAGTCCTGACAGGACTGTAGCCAATCGTACTCGTCTCCGGATGCGGCCCATGCGGAGTTGGTTGATGTAATTTTTCAGGCGGGTAGCCACGGGGCGGTGCTGTTCGTCTACCGGCGACAGTTCCAACTTGCGGTCGCGCCAGGTGATGTCGCTGACATGGCTCACCACGGCAGCAGTGCCTGCACCGAAGCATTCCTGCAGGGTGCCGCGCCAGTAGGCATCAGCAATTTCGGCGATACTCAGCAGGCGGTCTTCCACCGTGTAGCCCCAGTCTTTCAGGAGGGTAATGAAGCTGTCGCGGGTGATGCCGCGCAGGATGGTTCCGGTGGTGGCAGGGGTAATTACCTTACCGTCCATCACGAAAAAGAGGTTCATCGTGCCAACTTCCTGCACATATTTTTTTTCCTGGGCATCCATCCACATGACCTGGTCGTAGCCCGCTTTTTTGGCGCGTTGGGCCGGCAGCAGGGAGGCGCCGTAGTTTCCGGCGCATTTGGCTTCGCCTACACCGCCCTGAGCAGCACGGGTAAAGACTTCCTCGACCCATAGCCGTACGGGTTTCGGGTAGTACGGGCCAACCGGGCCGGTGAAGATGATGAACTTGTAGGTTTCGGAGGCGTGTACGCCGAAGTATTCATCGGTGGCGAACATGACCGGGCGAATGTACAGGGAGTGGCCTTCCGCTTCGGGAATCCAGTCGCGGTCCAGATCCACCAGCATTTTCAT
This sequence comes from Lewinellaceae bacterium, assembly GCA_016719605.1. Classification (GTDB taxonomy): domain Bacteria; phylum Bacteroidota; class Bacteroidia; order Chitinophagales; family Saprospiraceae; genus M3007. The sequence continues at coordinate 625,287 of JADJYW010000001.1, forward strand.
GGCCTGGAGGAACATGTCTTCCGGGAACTGCGGCATACACATCCGTTCGGCGGACACATTCAGCCGGCGGGCGTGTGCATCAGCGCGGAAAAGCACCGGTTCCCCGTTGCGTTTGGTAGCCTTCATGCCCTCAAAAATGCTCTGACCGTAGTGCAGGGCGAGGTTGGCGGGCGACATTTCCAGGTTGTGGAACGGCTCAATGCGCGGGTTTACCCATTGCTTGCCATTGTAGTCGGCCACGAACATGTGATCGGAAATGACCTTGCCGAAAGGGATGTTGGAAAAATCCACGGAAGAAATTCCGGATTTGACCGTAGGGGTAACTGGAATCGAATACTTTAGCGCCATGTTGGGAAAAGTTTGCACGGTGAACATGGTTAGAAGGAACGGCACAAAGTTATGTAACTTTGCCCCGATGTGACGAATTTTATTTTAAATCAAAATTTTGCACGAGGGGTATTTGAAACAATAGTCATCGAAAAAACCCTTTGGCAGGTAATTGTGTTTTTTGAGGTATGTTTTCCGAAAACGACAAGATATATCAAATTCCAGAAAATGCGCTCCTGAAAAATGCCCGGGGCGAGTTTTTTAAACGTGTTTTAGTCATCGCGCAAGCCGAGTTGATGCACCCGGGCAATCTTGATTTTTTGAAAAAAATCCTGTTTGCCGCCGGCCTCGACCTGAGTAAAGACGCCTTGTTTGTGGAACTTCAGGAAGCAGACCAAGTCGCGCTGTTCCCGGTGGAACAGACCAAACAGCCCGAAAGTGTTTTGGTTTTTGGGGTGTCACCCGCACAACTCGGTTTGAACATCCAAATCCCGCTGTACCAGCCGACACCATTCTACGGCATGACCTTTCTTTTTTCTGACAAACTCTCGGAACTCGAACCGGATAAAATCCGCAAGGCCAATCTCTGGCAGGCGCTTCGGCAAATGTATTTGTAGATTTACAGGGCTTGAGCGGTACTGTACGATACCCCTCACCCGGCAAACCGATCAACCATATCAACCTTCTCAAACATGAAAAAAGGATATGTTTTTCCCGGGCAAGGCGCCCAATTCGAGGGCATGGGCAAGGCGCTGTACGAAAGCAGCGCTGTTGCCAAAGATTTGTTCGAACAGGCCAACGATATCCTCGGTTGGCGCATTACAGACGTGATGTTTGGCGGCTCCAAAGACGATCTTACCCAAACACGGGTGACACAACCGGCAGTTTTTCTCGAAAGTATCGCACGCGCCAGAATGGCCGCCGCCGATTTCCGGCCCGATGCTGTGGCCGGGCACTCGCTCGGTGAGTTCACCGCATTGGCTGCTGCCGGGGCGCTGGATTTTGCCGATGCTCTGCGCCTGGTGAGCCAGCGCGCATTTGCCATGCAAAAAGCCTGTGAACTGGTGGACAGCACCATGGCTGCCGTACTCGGCATGGAAGATGCCGTGGTGGAGGAAATTTGCGCCGGGATCACGGACGAGGTCGTCGTGCCGGCCAATTACAATTCTCCCGGCCAACTGGTTATCTCTGGTTCGCGCAAGGGCATCGAACTGGCCGTGGAAAAACTTCAGCAGGCAGGCGCCAAACGTGTGGTCGTGCTGGCTGTCGGCGGGGCCTTTCACTCGCCGCTCATGCAGCCGGCGCAGGACGAACTGGCCCGGGCTATTGAGGCAACGGCATTTCGCAGTCCAATTTGCCCGGTCTATCAAAATGTGCATGCCCGTCCGGTAACCGACCCCGAGGAAATCCGACGCAACATGGTGGCGCAACTCACATCGCCCGTGCGCTGGACTCAGACGATCGAAAACATGGTCGCCGATGGTATCGGGGAGTTTGTAGAGGTAGGCGGTGGTGGCCCCGTGCTGCGCGGAATGATCCGAAAAATTGTCCGCGATGCCGTGCTTGGCGAATGTTGATTTTTTGCACTTCGATAAAACGATTAACAGCCCGCATGCACGGTCAAAACATTCTTGCATACCTTGCGTTTGCGAACGTAAAACATGATCTGACATGGCAACGAACACGATGATAAAAAGCGGGCAAATTCTTATTGCAGAGCCGTTTATGCTCGACCCGTACTTCAGGCGCTCGGTCATTCTGGTGTGCGAACACCACGAGCAGGGCACGATCGGGTTTATCCTGAACAAGACCATTGACATGCGCCTCAATGAACTCATGGGCGATTTTCCGACTTTTGATGCGAATGTGTTTTACGGCGGACCGGTGCAAACCGACACCCTGCACTATGTGCACAATCTCGGCGACTTGCTGGAGGAAAGTATCAAGGTCGCGGACGGCGTATGGTGGGGTGGCGACTTTGACAAACTCAAGTTTCTGATCACCCGCCAAATGGTGCAGCCCGACAATATCCGGTTCTTTATCGGCTATTCCGGCTGGTCGTCGGGTCAATTGAAAGAAGAACTCGAATACGGTTCCTGGCTCTCCGGCAGCATGGATGCGAATTATATCTTCAAGTCCAAACCCAATCGCCTGTGGCGGCACGCCATGTACAACAAGGGCGATGTGTATGAAATCATCTCCGATATGCCGGACCAGATCAGTTGGAACTAAGATGGCCGTTTTCTCCCGCACCATCCACCCGCTGCTGATTCGAGCGGTTGCGCAGGCTTTGCAGGCCATTTTTGTTGAAAACCGTTTTGCCGACAAGGTGATCGAGTACACCCTGCGCCACAACCCCAAGGCCGGCAGCCGCGACCGGGCGTTTATCGCCGAAACAACCTACGAAATCGGGCGGTACTACCGTCTGTACGCAGCCATTCTCGGCAAAGAGCCGCAGACAGTGGAGGATTTCTGGAAAATGGTCGGCATACACCTCGCACTTGGCCCTTCCGATATTTGGCCGGGCGTAGCCGGCATTGCGGAGTTTAGCACGCTTGACCCCACGGAAATCGGCGAAAAAGCCGCACAATTTCGCGCGGAACGCAAACTCCGCGAAAGTATTCCCGACTGGCTCGACGAGCTCGGCGCGCGCGAACTTGGCCCGCTCTGGGACGAGGTTTTGCCCTGGCTGAACCGCCCCGCGGAGGTTGTCCTCCGCACCAATCGCCTCAAGACCGACCGCGTTGCGCTCCAAAAGGCGCTCGCCGAGGAAGGGGTGGATACCAAACCCGTGGGCGATGCCGATGCGCTGGTGCTGCTGCGCCGGCAAAACGTTTTTCAGACTCAGGCATTCAAAAAGGGGCTGTTTGAAGTACAGGACTTCAGTAGCCAACTGGTAGCGCCCTTTCTCCATCCAAAACCAGGTATGCGCGTGGTGGATGCCTGCGCGGGCGGTGGCGGCAAAGCCCTGCACCTTGCCGCCTTGCTCGAAGGCCGCGGCTCGGTAATTGCGCTCGATACCCTCGCGTGGAAACTTGACGACCTCCGCCAGCGCGCCCGTCGCGCGGGTATATCCAACATCGAAACCCGGGCGATCGAGAGCACCAAGGTCGTCAAACGCCTGTACGGTACTGCCGACCGGCTCCTGCTTGATGTGCCGTGTAGCGGCCTCGGCGTGTTGCGGCGCAATCCCGACAGCAAGTGGAAACTTAGTCCGGAGTTTATTGAAAACCTGCATGCAACCCAGCAGGAAATCCTGCAATCGTACAGCCGTATCCTCAAACCCGGCGGACAAATGGTGTACGCGACATGCAGCATCCTTCCCTCCGAAAATGAAGAGCAGGTGCAAAAATTCCTTGCCGGTGCGGCTGGAAAATCGTTCAAACTGATCGCTGAACGCAAAATTCTGCCCCAGGACGAGGGCTTCGACGGGTTTTACATGGCGCTGCTGGCGAGCGAGGAGTACCGTGTTTGAATGTTTTGATGTTAAAAACAGACACGCCGGGCAGGGGGTGTATTTGTATAGCGGGGAAAAGCCGCTTTCCTGTACCTTTGATCCGAAATATCGTCCATTTGCTTGTTTAAGCAGGCTTTGAACGCTTCATCCGCCCCCCAACCGCGAATACACACCATGTATCAACATAAACCGGGCACCGCAGGTGTCCAAAGCCCAACAAAATAGTAAGATGGCAAAATCGCAAGACTCGTACAACAAAAAAGAGCAAGAGAAAAAGCGCAAAAAAAAGAATGAAGAAAAATTAGAGCGCAAGGAGCAACGCAAAGCCGAAAAGGCAAAAGGTGGCGCGAAAACGCTGGAGGAAATGTTTTCCTATGTGGATGAAAACGGCAACCTCAGCAGTACGCCGCCGGACCCGTCTAAAAAGAAAGTCATCCGTGCCGAGGATATCGTACTCGGTGTGCCCTTCCGCGATGATACGCCCGAGGAGGTCGAACGCAAAGGTCAGGTGAAATTTTTCAACGACGAAAAAGGCTACGGCTTCATCATAGACGCGCAAACGAAAGACAGCATCTTTGTACACATCAACAATATCTCCGGTACTATCCGCGAAAATGATTTCGTAACGTTCGAGGTTGAAATGGGTCCGAAGGGGCCTAATGCCGTACGGGTGAAACTGGCAGTTTAGCGCAGCACCCGAAAGGCAGGGTCATGGCACCCGAAGGGGAGTATATCGTGGATCGTGTGGTGCAGGAGTATGCCGGTCATGTACAGACCAAGGCTGTTTACACGCGGCTTGCCTGCAACGGTTTCGCGATATCCCCTACCTTTGCTCACCCCCGCTATCCGCTCGCTCAAACATTCGACTCGCTGCCTATGTGCCGTCTCTACCTGCTCTGTAGTACCATTGTCCTGCTGTCCACCCCTTTGCTTTATGCCCAGTGCCCGATCATTGTTGACGCCGGCGACGACGTGTGGCTCTGCGCCCCGCCTACACCCACACAACTGAACGGTTCCATTAGCGGGGACTATCTCAATTTCTCCTGGTCGCCTGTCGCCGGTATGCAAGGCGCCAATACGCTCAATCCGACGGTGAATGTCACCGGAAACGCCACTTATGTGCTTACCGCCCGAGCGGTAGACCTGAACTTTAACCTCATTCAGAACGGCGACTTCGAGGGCGGAAATTCCGGCTTTTACAGCGACTATACCTTCAGCCCCGGCAACCTCGTGCCCGAGGGCGTATACAACGTTCTGGATAATCCCCAAAACGACCACCCGGGCTTTGCGCCTTGCCCCGACCATACTTCCGGCAGTGGCAATATGATGGCCGTGAACGGCGCAGGGGCGCCCAACCAAAACGTCTGGTGCCAAACCGTGAACGTGCAGCCCAACACGCTCTATGCCTTTTCGGCATGGGTAACCACGCTCGTGGCGGCCTCGCCCGCTCTGCTCCAGTTTTCGATCAATGGGGGCGTCATCGGCCCCATTTTCAGCGCCCCTTCCAACACCTGCAACTGGGTCAATTTTTACACCACCTGGAACAGCGGCGCCAACTCCACCGCCACTATCTGCGTCGTCAACCAAAACACCGTGCTCGGCGGCAACGACTTCGCCCTCGACGATATCGTGTTCTCACCGGTATGTGTGGTGACCGACACGGTTCGCATCTTCGTCGCCAATGTGCTCGCCGCGGCCGCCCCAACTGTCGTTTCTATTCCCTGCGATGGTGTCAATGTGACTCTGAACGGTACCGGCTCCAGTGTCGGGCCGAATATCTCCTACAACTGGGACACCTCCGACGGCAACATCGTATCCGGCCAAAATACACTCAACCCCGTCGTGAACGCCGCCGGAACCTACACCCTGACCGTCACCTTCAACAACGGCTTTGTGGAGTGCTCCAAAACCGCCATCGTCACCGTCTCCCCAAGTCCTAACCCGCTGATTGCCTGGATCAATACACCGCTGCCGCTGGGCTGCGGAAGCCCTTCTGTACAACTTTTCGGATTCTCCAGCCAGTCATCTTTTTCTACCTACCAATGGTCGGCCGGACCGGGCGGCAACTTTACCTCCGATACCAATATCCCTTTTGTCACTGTGGATCAGCCCGGGGAGTACACTCTGCTCGTAACCAACACCAACACCGGTTGTACGGCCGAAACCTCGGTGATTGTCATTACGGCCACCAACCCGCCCACCGCCAATGCCACCGCCGACATCTCGGTGTTCAACTGTTCCTCCACGTCCTTCGGCCTCAGCGGGGCCGGCTCCAGCCAGGGCAACAATATCAGCTACGCCTGGACGGCCCAAAACGGCGGCAACATCATCGCCGGCGCTAATTTGCAAAACGCCGTTGCCGATACCTCCGGCACCTACATCCTCACCGTCACCAACACGGCCAACGGCTGCACTGCCGCCGATACCGTGCTCGTAACCCCGAACCTGACCCCGCCCGTGGTGACCATTGACACCCCCGGCATTTTCAACTGCGCTACCGATACGCTGACCTTGCTCGGCGCCGTGAACGTCAATACCGCCCAGACCACCTGGCTGACCGCTTCCGGTGGCAGTTTTTCCGGCGACTCCAGTCTGCTGCAAATTGCCGCACTCACCCCCGGAATTTTTATCCTAACCGCCTTTGATACCACCAATTTCTGCTTCGGCAGCGATACCGTGGTCGTGACCATAGACACCATCGCACCGCTGGCGCAAATCGCCCCGCCCGACACGATTACTTGCCAAAGTACCAGTATTTCACTCTCCGGAGCCGGATCGTCGCAAGGAGCCGGAATCACCTACCTGTGGACCGCCTCGGCGGGCGGTAATGTCGTGTCCGGCGACACGTCCCTCAACCCCGTGGTCAATGCCGCGGGCGCCTACACCCTGCTGGTCGTCAATGCCGCCAACGGCTGCACCGCCGACAGCACCGTGCTCGTCAATGCCGACGCCGATGCTATCGTGGCCGTAGCCAACGCACCCGACACGCTCACCTGCGCCGTCCTGTCTGTGCTGCTCAACGCCAACGGATCCAGCAATATCCCGGGCCTCACCTACGCCTGGACGACTGCGAACGGCCTGCTTCTCGGCGGCGCCGATACGCCCGCACCTACCGCCGGCGCTCCGGGCACTTACCTGCTCTTGCTCACCAACCCCGCCAACGGCTGCACCGCCACCGATCAGGCTATTGTTCTTCAAAATATAACGCCGCCCAACATCGGCATCGTTACCCCCGATACGCTCACCTGCGCCAACCCGACCTTGAGTTTGCAAGGCCAAAACAACGCACCGGCGGGCAGTTTTACCTACTTCTGGACGGCTTCCAACGGCGGCAATATCCTCAGCGGCGACACCACGCTCAGCCCTGTCGTGAACGCCGCCGGAACCTACAGCCTTTCCTCCACCGACCTGGCCAACGGCTGCACCGCTGCGGTATCCGTGCAGGTTACCATCGAAGCCGGTACGCCCGTGGCGCTGGCCAGTGTACCCGGCCCCATCACCTGTGCCGATCCGACCCGCACCATCAACACGACAGGGTCGTCGGTTGGGCCTAACTTCGTTTACGCCTGGGTAGCCGGCGCGGGCGGCAATATCCTGTCCGGCGAAAACGGCCCCGCACCCGTGGTGGATGCGCTCGGCAATTATGCCCTGACCATCACCAATACGGCCAACGGCTGCACCGCCACGGCATCCGTGTCCGTGACCCAGGATACTGCCGCGCCGCCTGCCGATGCCGGCCCCGACGGCCTGCTCACCTGCGCCGACCCGGTTTTTAGCCTGTCGGCAAATGGCGGCCAGGCGAGTGGTCTTCAGTTTTTCTGGCAAACCCCCGACGGCGGTTTCAGCGGAAGCCCCGATAGTATAGCAGTCGGCACGACCTTGCCCGGCGTCTACAACCTCACCGTTACCAATCCGCAAAACGGCTGCACGGCCGCCGATACGACCATCGTGACCGCCGACCAAACGCCGCCCGACGTGGCTGTTTTGGCGCCGGTACTGCTCACTTGTGTGCAACTGACCGCAACGCTGAACACAACCGGCGGAGCGCCCGGTTTTGTTTTCCAATGGACAACCCCCGACGGGCAGTTTGTGTCCGGCCAGAATAGCCCCGCCCCCGTGGTGGATGCGCCCGGACAATACGACCTGCTCGTGACCAACTCCGCCAACGGCTGCACGACGGTACGCACCGCTACCGTGGATCAAAACATCGCCATTCCGCAGGCGGCTATCGGGTCTGCGCCGCTGCTCACTTGCGCCATTCCGCAGGCTTCCCTGCACGGCACCGCCGAACCCGGCCCCGGCATCGTCATTGAGTGGACGGTTAGCGCCGGCGGCAACATCATTTCGGGCGCCGGCACCTCCAATCCTGTGGTGGACCAGCCCGGCAACTACCTGATGCTCGTGACCAACACGGCCAATGGCTGCACCAATACGGCCGCAGTGGTGGTGCCGCAAAACATCATTACGCCGGTGGCCGACGCGGGGCAGCAGGCTACGCTGAGTTGCTTAGTCAACAGTCTGGTACTGGCAGCAACCGGCTCGGCCGACGGCACGCCCGTTTTTGCATGGAGTGCCGCCGGGGGTGGCAATATCGTATCCGGCGCAGGCACCCTGACCCCCACCGTGAACGCCCCCGGCCAGTACACCCTGCTCGTAACCGATTTGGACAACGGCTGCACCGCAACCAGCACCGTTTTGGTGCAAAACGACGCCAATGCACCTGCGGCAACGGTCGGTCAACCCGGCACACTCACCTGTGCCGTCACCCAACTGGCCCTACCGGGCAGCGGCAGCACGGGCGCCGGTTTCGTGCCCGCCTGGACGGCAGCCGGGGCGGCAATATCGTGTCCGGCGCCAATAGCCTCATTCCGGTGGTGAATGCACCGGGTGTGTACACCCTGACCGTCACGAACACCCAAAACGGCAGCACGGCTACTGCACAAACGACTGTTTTGCAAAATATAACCCCGCCTCCGGTGAGCATCGCAACACCCGGCACGCTCACTTGCACCACGCAAACGCTCGCGCTGTCGGGTGCGCCGGCGAGCACCGGTTTTACCTATCTCTGGCAAACATCTGGCGGCAACATCGTGTCCGGCGGCAGCACGCCCGCGCCCGTCGTGAACCAGCCCGGCGCCTACACCCTCCTGATGACCGACCTGACGAACGGCTGCACCGCCACTGCTTCCGCGCAGGTTGGATCAAATACCACTGCGCCTGCTATTGCGGCGGCTGCGCCGCAAACGCTCACTTGCGTTGTGGCGCAGGTGCCGCTGAGCGGCACCGTCAGCCAGCCCGCGAGCGGTTTTTCCGCCAACTGGACCACGCAGAACGGGCAAATCGTTTCGGGACAAAATACCCTTGCGCCGGTCGTGAACGCACCGGGCGCCTACCTCCTGACCGTGCAAAACCAGCAAAACGGCTGCACCGCCACTGCCATGACAACGGTGCTGCAAAACATTGCGCCGCCGGTAGCCAATGCCGGGCCGGCGCCCACGCTCACCTGCACACAACCACAGGCAACGCTCAGCGCAGCCGCTTCGACGGGACAAGGAGCGCTGACGTACAGTTGGTCGGGCGGCCAAATCGCGAGTGGCGGCAACACCCTTGCTCCGACTATTTCCCAGGCGGCGACCTACACGGTGACCGTGACGGACGGCGCCAATGGCTGCACGGCATCCGCTACGGTGACCGTGCAGAACAACACGGCACTGCCCGTGGCCGTCATCGCGCTGCCGCTGCCGCGCACTTGTGCCCGCGATACGGTAACGCTGAACGCATCTGCGTCGAGTAGCGGGCCGGATTTCAGTATCAACTGGACAACGCCAAACGGCAATTTCGCCGGCGGGCAAACCACGCTTACCCCCTTGGCAAACGCTGCAGGAATCTACAATCTCCTGCTAACCAACATACAGAACGGCTGCACTGCTACGGCTACCGCCACCGTGACCGAGGATCTGGCTGCGCCAAACGCCGATGCCGGGCCGGTACAACAACTGTACTGCGACCAGCCGCAAGCAACCCTTTCGGGCAGCAGCAGCACGGCGGGGCCAATGTTGTTTTCGTGGACGGCAGCGCCCGGGGCCAACATCGTCGGCGGGGCCAATAGTGCCGGCCCGGTGGTGAACGCGCCGGGGTTGTACCTGTTCACCGTAACCAACCCGGCCAATGGCTGCACGGCCACCGACAACGTGCTCGTGTCCGAAATTCCGCTGCCGGCTTTTGTGCCGCAACTGACCCCGCCGAACTGTCACATCCCGACGGGCGCCATTGCTTTCGGCCCTGTTTCGGGTGGGGAGGCGCCGTTTCAGTACTCCGTCAACGGCGGGCAGAGTTTTCAGACATCGCCCAATTTCAATGGTCTCCAGCCCGGCCCCTACATGCTGATCGTGCGCGATGCCCTTGGCTGCACGGCCGAATTGCCGCTGGCAATAGCGCCGCCTTTCCTGCCTGCGGTAACGTTGACCGTCGGGCCGGTACTCGAACTGGGCGATTCCGTGCAGTTGCAGCCGGTGCTCAACCTGCCGGCGAGTCAGGTAGCGGACTGGATATGGACGCCTGCCGAAGGGCTTTCCTGCACCGATTGTCCTACGCCTTGGGCGCGGCCGTTCCGGCCCACAGTGTATCGGCTGCGGATTGTTGATCTGGACGGCTGTCCAGCGGAAGCCACGGTGCTGGTACAGGTAAACCGCCGTCGGAATTTGTACGCGCCCAATATCTTTTCGCCCGACGGCGACGGCCTGAACGACCGTTTTCTGCTGTACGGCCGGGGCGTGACGATTGTGCGTTCGCTGCGCATCTTCGACCGCTGGGGCAATCAGTTATTTTTGAACGAAAACCTCCCGATCAACGAGGAATCGGCGGGTTGGGACGGCACGTTCCGCGGCCAGCAGATGCAGCCCGGCGTGTACGTCTGGCAAGCCGAAGTAGAGTTTGTGGATGGTGCGGTGGAGATTTTTGCGGGGGATGTGACGGTGTATCGGTAAATTGAGGGAAAGGCGAGGAGCAAACTCTTGGCCCTCATTGAGGGTTATCATAACTATCCAACCCTCCAACCAGAAACCTTCCAACCAGAAACCCTCCAACCAGAAACCCTCCAACCTTCCAATCAGAAACCTTTTCCATTACCTTTGCCCCCTAAAAAACGCCATGATTCAACGTATTCAAACGGTATTTCTCTTTCTGGCTGCCGGCCTGCTCGGGAGCCAGTTTTTTTTACCCTACCTGCAAACCCCGGAAGGCGATCCCGCCCGCGCACTCCCTGTCCTAGCCGACGGCATGCTGAATCCCTTAGACAATCCGGGTATTCTGGGCCTTACCGCCCTGGGCGCCATTGTATCGCTGGCCGCTATTTTCCTGTTTAAAAACCGCTCCTTGCAGACCCGGCTCACACTCACGGCCTTCGGCGTGGGCATCATGCTCCTGGTGCTAACGGGCTTTACGACCAAAACCACCCTCGACCAGGTGCCGGAGGGCGGCTCTGCTCAGTTTGCCCTCGGCCTGGCTCTGCCCGTACTCGCTGTTGTGCTAAACTGGCTGGCCGCCCGCGCAATCCGCAAGGACGAGTCGCTGGTGCGCTCGATGAACCGACTCCGTTAGTCAGTTTTGAGTTTTGAGTTTTGAGTTTTGAGTTAGAGCGCGATGCGCAGGGATTTTTCCAAAATAGAAAACTCTGCGGGCGATTCGCCGAGAAACTCCCCGTCCGCTTCGAGGGGCGTAGGTATGTCGCCGAGGTGCGCCACCCGCAGGTTTTTGGTTTGAAAACCTCCAACCTTGGGGTGGCGCAACAGCGTGCCGTTATAAAACCGGTTTGTTTGTAGCAGTACCTCCCACTTAGGTAAATGCCGCGCGTAGGTGACTGCGAGCAGACCATCGTCGGGAACGGCATGGGGCACCAATTGCATCCCGCCACCGGAGTAGCGGCAAATGCCCACATTGATCGTGTAGAACGAATCCTCCACGGTATTTTCCTCCCAAAACAACTGCGCCGGAGTGAGCCGGTACTCGAACAGGTACTGCGCTACCATGAGCAGGTATTGCATGCGCGACACGAACCGATGCTGCTCCAGTTTTTTGGCAATAAACGCATCGTAGGCCATACCCGCCACATTCACAAAAAACCGCTCGGCAGGCAGGCCGTCCTGCCAATACACCACCTTGCCGGCATCCTGCAACACCGTTTCTCCCTGCTGCAGCCGGCGCAATCGGCGACGCGGATCGTGCGGAATCCCGTACGTCCGCGCCCAGTCGTTGCCCGTGCCGATGGGCAGCAGCGCGTAGGTGATGCCGGCCGGCGGAACGTGCGGTTGGCACAGGATACCGTTGGCAATTTCGTGGTTGGTACCATCGCCACCCAGGCCGAGGATATGCCGGCAACCCTTCAGCACGGCGTCGTCCACGAGGCGCACCGCATGGCCGCGGTGCTCCGTGAAACGGACCGTGTAGGAAAAGCCCATCTCCTGCAAAAGCGCCTCAAGGTCGGGCCAGCGCCGCCCAACGGCGCCGTTGCCTGCGGCAGGATTGGCGATGATGTGCCAGAATGGTTGGTTCATGTTACGCGCAGTTTGTCCTACCCTGTTCAAAACTTAAATGCCAATCGCGAGAACAAAAACGTCCCGTTGAAACCCATTTGCACGGCGTCGTACAAGCCGCCGCCCTCGGTTTCGGCATCCTGTTTGGTCGGGTAGGCATTCAGAACATTGGCGCCGCCGATGGTCAGCCGAATACCCGGCGTGATGTTGTGCGACACGCTCAGGTCGAGCGACAGCCGGGCGTCGTACACGTCCATTTCCCCGATGTAGTCCTCCAGTTCAATTTTGTCAAAGTAAGTCAGGCGCACATTGGCGCCCCAGCCGCGGCCGAAGAAATCGAACGACAGGTTGCCTTTGAGCGGCGGCGCGGAGGCAAGAATGAACAGTTTTTCCCGGTTGCTCAGGTACGAATCCTCCTTGCCAAGCAGCAGGCGGCTGGTATTCACCTTGTCAATGGTCATGTTGTTCCAGTTGCCCGTGAGCGTGATGGTGTAGCGCTGCTCGTCGCTAAGGCGACCGCTGTACGCGGCAATCAGGTCGAGGCCGGTGGTGCTGGTATTGATGGCGTTGGCAAAAAAGCGGGCGCTGCCCACGTTGAGCGCGCGCAACACGTCGCCGATCTGGTCGTCGTCGTTGTAAAAATCGCCCGTGAGCACGATCCGGTCGTCAATTTTGATGTGGTACACATCGGCAGACAGCGACAGGCGCTGACGACTGTAGGTGAGGCCGGCGCCGAGGTTGACCGATGTTTCCTGCTGGAGTTGTTCGATACCAAGCGCGCGCGCGACCGGGCTGTTGTTTTTGGCCAAAAATTTGTCCACCGCCATACCCGATACAAAATCGGTATACACCGAGTTGAAGTACAATTGCGCCAGCGAAGGGGCGCGGAAGCCCGTGCCGGCAGAGGCACGCAGGGCCACACCATCGGCTAAGCGCAGGCGGGCGGCGAGTTTGCCGTTGAGCGTATTGCCAAAATCCGAGTATTCTTCAAAACGCACGGCGGCGCTGGCGGTGAACGCGTTGGTAAATTTGAATTCCCCGTCGAGGTAAGCGGCAATGTTGGAGCGACTCTGGTTCACCTCGTTTTGCGGGCCAAAACCCGGGAATCCCTGGGCGCCGCCGGGGCGCGCTACCGTGTCGCCGTCGGCGGTGACGAAGGGCACAGGACCGTAGGTTTTCCAGGAGGCCTCTTCGCCGGCGAAAATCTGGTAGTTTTCCAGGCGGTGTTCCACCCCGAAGGCGATGTTGGTGCCCTGCAGGCAGTTTTTGAAAAGCCGGGAAAAGTTGAGCGTGCTCACATGCTGGCGCAGCTGGAAGCCGCCGTCGTCGAACTCGGTCGGCGAGCGCTCTTCGAGGCTGGCATTCACGGTGCCGCGGCCGTAGTAGTGAAAACGGTTGCTGCCTGCCGTGTGGTTGAGGTCGGTTTTCCAGTTATTCAGACTACCGCGCACACCCACACTCAGGCTGCGGTCGGCAATATCGGACGCAATGATCGGATCAAAACCATTGGGATACAGGGCGTCCACATTGCGGGCGGAACCGGCATCGCGGCTCCAGGCGTAGGCGTCGGTGCGGCGGGTATTGGTTCCGCCGAAGGCGTACACCGATGCTTCCAGCCCAATAGGGATAGCGGCGTTGAAATAGACGCCTGCGTTGGAACCCTTGGCGTCGCCAAACTGGCGGCGGTACAGCGAGGGGTCGAAGCGGTTGGTGTGGCCGCGGGTCCAGTAGTCGGTCGTCACGTTCACGAAGCCCCCCTGGCCGATCCGGAAGCCGTAGTTGCCATTGATCTGGACATTTTCGCCGTCGAACGTACTGCGGTCGGGGTTATCCTGTGCCAGGTGTGCCCCCACATTGACGTTACCGCTGAATTCATTCACGGTTTCTTTAAGCACGATATTGACCACTCCGGCGATAGCGTCGGAGCCGTATTGTGCAGCAGCGCCGTCGCGCAGGATTTCGATGCGCTCGATGGCGGCGGCGGGTATGGCATTCAGGTCGGTACCCGTGTTGCCGCGTCCGCGTGTGCCGTAGATATTGACTAAGCTGGACTGGTGGCGGCGTTTGCCGTTGATGAGTACGAGCGTTTGGTCGGGGCCGAGGCCGCGCAGGGTAGCCGGGTCCACATGGTCGGAGCCGTCGGCGCCGGTTTGGCGATTGGCGTTGAACGAGGGCGCCGCGTACTGGAGCATCTGGTTGACGTCCAGTTGGCCTTGTGTGGCGGCGATCTGGCGAACATCGAGGATGTCAATCGGCACCAGCGAATTGGTCACCGAGCGGTTCAGTGCGCGGGAGCCGACAATTTCCAGCCCCTCGATGAGCAGCCCCGCGCGCATCTGCATGTTCAGTTCGGTGCGGCCGTCCAACGGCGCCTCCACCGTGGCATAGCCCGTGTAGGCGAACACGATTTGGGCATCGGCGCGGCTGAACCGCAGGACGTAGGAGCCGTCCCACGACGACATCGTGCTGTTGGTCGTATTGCGTTCGTAAATGGTGACACCGACGAGCGGTTCGCCGGACTCATCGGTCACGATGCCCTTGACAAGGCCCTGGGCAGAAAGCGCGCCGCACGCGAGGAAAAACAGAAAAAAGGGTGTAAAAAGGTGTTTCATACGACAAGGTATTAATAGTGAAAAGAACGGCATTCTGTGGGGAAGGGGGCCAAAGGTAGAATGTGATTTGTCGGGAAGTGCCCCAACCCCGAACATGATTTTGGGCAAAATTTCTTTTTGCATCCCCCTTGTGCGGTTTGGAGGAAAAGCACTTACCTTTGCCGCCCATTCGCTGCAAGAGCGTTTTTTACATTTTACCTTTTCTAACCTGGTATCGTGGCCGAGCGGTTAGGCACAGGTCTGCAAAACCTGCTACAGCGGTTCGAATCCGCTCGATACCTCCACAAAAAACAATCCGCCGTAACGCAGTGTATGCGTTGCGGCGGTTTTTTGTTTTGGGGGTAATCCTGCATAGTCTCGCTTTTTTGCTGCATTCATATATGTGCACGAACCATAACAGCATTGGCATCCACTATATTCGCCGCAAAATCTGTGTCAAATGTCCTACACTAATCTTGACGCCCTCAATGAAAAACAACGCGAAGCCGTCGTCAGCGAGGACAAACGATTGCTGGTACTGGCCGGCGCAGGTTCCGGCAAGACCAAAACGCTGCTGCAAAAAATCATCTACCTGATAGAGGAAAAAGGTGTCAGTCCGAGGGATATTCTGGCTATTACATTTACCAAAAACGCTGCCGGCGAAATGCTCGACCGGCTCATTCTGACGGCGGATACCTCGGGCGCTTACGCGGCTATCCTGCACGACAAAAAGAAATCGCAGGCAGAAAAGGACACAGCACGGCACGAGTTTGTCCGGCGCTACAAATGGATCGAGGGACTGACCGTGCGCACTTTCCACAGTTTCGGATACAACCTGCTCAGAAATTACGGCGTACACGAGTTCGACAACCGCTTCAGGCTCATCGGCGAGGAAAAAAGCAGCGAGGAGGACGAGTTCGCCAGGTACACGGCGCCCGAAACAGCTTTTGATGTTTTTTATAAACTGCTGATCCAGAAATGTGAAGACCGCGAACACCTGCTTGCGCTGAAGCGCTATGTACTGGATTATCTCGTAGACAAGATTCACCTCAAGGAAAGCGGCATCCAGCAACTCCGGCAAGAGGGCAAGTACTACACCACGCTCGACGGCACCCGGGTGCGCTCCAAGTCGGAGCAGTTTATCGCCGACTACCTGTACCGGAACAGCATCGCCTACGAATACGAGCCGACCGTGCAGATCAAGGACTTTCCCTTTCGCCCTGATTTCTACATTCCCGCCGCCAACCTCTACCTTGAGCATGTGAGCAACAAGAGCTACGCGATGCGCGACAAGGAGGAGCAATTTCACAAAGGCGAAATCCTCTTTGCAAAAACCACCGAACGCACGGCCGAAAACTCGGCTCTGTTCACGAACACGCTGGACAACCTGCTCCGGGGGCGTTTGCCCGCCAACGCCGGCGCCTCAAAAGCCATTGGGTTTCAGGAAGCGTTCAAAGGGCATCTGGACCACCTCAAAGAGTTCGTGCACACCGTCATGCGCATCACGGATATGATGAAAGTCGAGCGGCTGAACGCGGAGCAGGTATTGACCAATGCCCGGCAAGACCAGCACGAGCGTATCCGAAATTTTTACGAACTGGCTATCCCTTTGGCCAAGTCCTACGAGCAGTATTGCGTGGACAAATCCTACCTGGACTTCAATGATCTGATTTCCAAAACGGTATCCCTGCTGGAGCATCACCCGGACGTTGCCCGAAAGATGCAGGACCGTTACCCTTATATTCTGGTGGACGAGTTTCAGGACGTGAACAACCTGCAGGTGGAACTGATCCGCCTGTTGCTGACCGAGCAGACACAGCTCTTTTGTGTAGGCGACGATTGGCAGAGCATTTATGGTTTTCGGGGTTCGGAAGTGTCGTACATCATTGATTTTGAACGCCACTTCCCGGGTTGCTCGATCATCAAACTCGACCTGAACTACCGCAGCAGCCAGCATATCGTGGGGGCCAGCAACGAGGTGATCAAGCACAACCGGTACAAAATTGACAAAGACATACGCGCCTCCAAGGTATCCCGACACAAAATCACCGTGTACGCCGGGACCGACGAGGAGGAGAATGTGGCGTACTGCATGCAACGGATACGGGAATGCCTGGACGCGGGCATACCGGCGGAAGAACTGCTGTTTTTGTACCGGCGCAGCAAGATGTTCCATCCCTTTTACGAAGGTTTGAAAAGAGAAGGCCTGCTGCGTATCCCCTACAAAACGATCCATGCCGCCAAGGGCCTCGAAGCCCGGGTGGTGTTTATTGTAGGTCTGACGGACGGTTTCGGTGGATTCCCGGATATCTGGTTGGCAGACCGTATCTTTCAGGTGCTGAAAAAAGCCAATCTCGACTTGTTGCTGGAAGAAGAGCGCCGCCTGTTTTATGTGGCTATCACGCGGGCTAAAGACAAGTTGTTCCTGATCACGGAAAAGGGCCGGGAGTCGAGTTTTTTGAAAGAAATTCCGTCATCGTACACCGAGCGTGCAGGCATTCCCCTTGGCTCCGTGGTGCAGGAGGTACGGCTGTGTCCGGCCTGTAGCCGGCAGATCGAGCCGGTGTTTTCGTATTGCCCGCATTGTGGGAGGGCGCAGGGGTAGGGGGATTTCTGAAATAATACTGGGGAGTGTTCAAAAAACTGTGTCAGCTCATTGAGCGCAATAAAAACACAGAGAGCACCGAGATTTGCACAGAGAAACACCGAGATTTGATTTTCAGTAATTTATTCTCTGTGTCTCTCTGTGCAAAACGCGGTGCCCTCTGTGTTAAAAAAAACATTTCGGGAGGCTTGTTACAGATTTTTGAACACTCCCTCGTGACGCTCCAGTTTTCAAAACCCCACCACCACCGTTGCCATCATATTTCGGCCTGCCTGCGGGAAAAAACCGGCCTGGTGGTACACGCCGTTTCCTTCCAGCCGGGTGTACGGGTTGTCGGGCCGTTCGTCGTAGCCGGCGGAGGTGAACCGGTAAGCCCAGCCGTTGGCGGCATAGCGGGCGTCGAGCAGGTTGTTCACGGCCAGAATCAGGCGCACCTGGCGACCGATTACGCCGGTCAGGTCGTAGTTCAGGCGCAGGTCCGAAAAGAAATAGGCCGGCAGTGTGGTGTTTTCGTTGCCGGTGTTGTCCAAAAACTGCTTGCCGACGTATTTCCCCGAAAGCGACACCGCAAGGTGGTGTTTTTTGCCGGCAGGCAACACCTCCCAAGTGGCTTCCACACGCGCCACCACCGGCGGCGAAAAGGCGAGGTCGGTGTTTTTGTACACCAGAATATCTTGCGTGCCGGTATCCCAGTTGTCGCGGTACTCCACAAACTCCCGCACCTTGTTCCGGCTAAACGCGGCGTTGCCGGTGAATGTCAGCCGCTCGCCTGCGCGGGCAGCGGCTTCCAGTTCGATGCCGGCACGGTAGCTGCGCGGCACGTTCGTGCGGATGTACGCCCCGACATCGTTGATGCGGCCGTCCAGCACGAGTTGGTCGCGGTAGTCCATCAAAAACAGGTTTGCCGACAGGCTCCAGTCCCCGGCCTGGCGCTTGAGGCCGCCCTCCCAGTCGAGCATACGCTCCGGGCGGGGTCGGCTGGTGGGGGTAGACTGGGTGTAGTCGTCGCGGTTGGGTTCCCGCTGCCCGACGCCGACAAATGCGTGGGCCGTCCAGCCGGGCCGGAACTGCCAGTGCAGGCCGGCTTTGGGGTTGAAAAAATGGAGCGCTGCAGTTTGGGTTACGTTTCGCAGTGTTTGGTCGAACCCGAGGAACTCGTAGGATACGCGGCGAAACTGCAAATCCAGCATAGCCGAAAGTCCTCGGCGAAAGAACAATTCCATTTTCCCGAACAGGTTCGCGTCGCGCTTGGCGGCATCGTTGTCGTAGTACATCAAGTCCTTCGGAATCGCGTATTCCGACCAGATCACTTCACCGAAATGCCGCCCTTCGTACCGGCTGAGCGCGCCGCCGAGCAGCAGCACGGGCGCACTGGTCAGCACGGGCGGATTCACAGCGGGCGACCAGCGCAAGGCGAAGGTACCGCCGTAGAAATGGTTGTCCAACCAGCGGCGGCGTACCAGGTCGGTACGCTCCAGCAGCGTGTCGCCGATGGTATATGGCGGTAGTCCGTAGGCTGCAAACTGCTGATTTGCTTTGTATTGTTCGTAAAAACCAAACCCGCGCGTGTAGTGGCCGTTCAACTGCAGATCCAGCCCCTGGCCCAGCAGGCGCTTGTAGTGCAGCAGGTAATGGCGCTGGGTGTAGTCGTCCACCTCATCGGGGTAAGGTTCGCCGGGGCGCTCGGTGCCGGCGGTATTGTAGGTGCGCAGGTTTTCCGTTTCCAGGTACTGGGCGGGCAGGCCGTACCAGGCCTGGTAGGTGCGCTCGTGGCCGGACAAGAGGTGCATTTGCAGCGACTGGCGGTCGTCCACGTAGGCGCCCGAGAAGTGGTACGAGCGCAGGTCAGACGTAGCCCGATCCACATACCCGTCCGAGGCGATTTGGGAGAGGCGGCCCGAAAAAGCCACTTTTCCGCCCAGTAGCCCGGTGCCGATGTGCGCTGCGTGTTTGCGGGAGCCAAATGAGCCGACGCTGTTGGTGACGGTGCCAAATGGTTCGGGATTAACCTGCGCGATATCCAGGTTGACGGTGGCGCCGAAGGCTCCTGCTCCGTTTGTACTTGCCCCCACGCCGCGCTGCACCTGGATTTCGGCGGCAGAAGCGGCCAGATCGGGCAGATTCACCCAAAAAACGCCCTGACTTTCGGCGTCGTTCAACGGTACTCCGTTGATGGTCACATTGATGCGGGTGGGGTCGCTGCCCCGGATACGCATACCCGTGTAGCCAATGCCCGCGCCCGCGTCGGAGCTTTCTACCAGCGACGGCGTGCCGGCGAGCAGGAAAGGTACGTCCTGCGCCTGGTAGGATTTGGCGATGGTTTCGGCCGACAAATTGGTGTGCGGCACGGCCGACCGGGCGCCGGTGCGGGTGGCCTGAATGACAACGGTTTTAAGTTTTGAGTTTTGAGTTTTGAGTTTTGAGTGGAGGGAGTCGGGGCTGGTTTGGGAAAAAAGGAGCAGCGGACAGAAGAGCAAAAGCGTAGCGGCGGGTTTTAACCCGCCGAATATTACAGTAGCAGCGGGTTTTAACCCGCTGAACACTGCAAACAACAAGGGGCAACGGGCAACGGGCAACGCGAGTGTGCGGTACCGCAAAAAGGTGAAAAAGGAAAACATAGTTGGTAAAAATTTGAGTGAAACATCCGCTTCCGAAGGGGCTTCGGAAGCGTAGTGATGCCACTACCCGCTCACTTCCCTTCCCGGCATTACCCGGGCAGGTTCGATGGGTGTAATCTCAGCCTCAGAAGAGGCACCCCAATGAGTATTTATGTTGCTGCGTGGAAATGCTCCGCGCAGCGGCGCAAAGGTCAACAAAGTTTTTCGCTCCAAACAATCGGCATTTTCAAACCAGCCCCCCCCAACCCTCCAACCTTCAAACCTTCCAACCCTCCAACCCTCCAACCTTCAAACCCTCCAACCTTCCAACCCTCCAACCTTCAAACCTTCAACCCCTGAAGGGCGTTTTTCAACCGCTGTTCGTGCGGTCCCGTGAGTACCGCATACGAGACCCCAATATCCTGCAGCAGCCGTTCGTACCAGTCAAAAAGGATGGCGCGTTCCTCCGGATGTTCGCGCAGGGGATCGGGCTGCCAGGGGAAATCGGGGGCGCAGAGCAGGTACAGGTCGGCCGGTTGGGGGGCAATGTAGCCTTTTTGCCAGTCCCAGTCGTCCGCAGGCGGGACGCCGAAGCGGTAGTGTTCCCAGATTTGGAGCACCGTCCAGTCGGTATCGCAGATCAGCAAGGGGGGATTTTTGGCGGCATACCAGTGTTCCCAGGCTTGCTGGCCGCGGCCGATGGCCTGGAGGTCGGCGCGCTCATACTGCCGCCCGAGGTGGGCCACGAAGTATCGGGCGAATTCCGGGACAACTGCAGCGCCCAGATGCGCAGCCAAGGCTTCCGCCAGCCAGGTCTTGCCCGTAGATTCCGGGCCGGTGAGTACGATTTTGCGTTGTTGCTGCATGAGGATTTTGGCGCTTGCGCGACGTGTGGTGTTTTAACCCATAAAGGACGCGAAGAGTTTTCACTAGCGGCGGGCATCAGCCCGCCGATTCGCAAAGTGGAACTGTCGCGCCATGCGCGGGTCTTTTTCACCTGTGATTCCGCCGCGCCTGGTGCTTTCACCGGCTCTACGCGAGGCTGGTAGTCATTTCGCCAATGATTGCCCCTGAAAAAAACCTTTGTGGTTAAAATCGTCGGGGGGTGTAGCCGAAGCCCTACTTTTGCACCGGTATTTTTTGACAGACCATGCACGACATCGAACCGCATTTTCAGTGGCGCGACCACTACATCGCCTCGGAGGACAAACGTTCGCCGTTTTACGGGCGCCGGTACAGTGAATTTTATGACTCCAACCTGCTGTACAACTTTTACCTGCACCCGCAATGGGACGCGTTTGGCTCGGCCACGTTGTACGCCAAAATCCTGTTTGCCGACTACGATCAGGGCTTTGCGCTCATCGAATTGATCGGTGAATGGAACGACGCTTTGCACAACGACATCATGTTCCTCAAGCGCGAAATCGCGGATGTGCTGCTCAAGCAGGGCATTACCAAATACATATTTTTGTGAAAACGTACTCAACTTCCACGGCGGCGACGAGGACTATTACGCCGAATGGGCCGAAGATGTGCAGGAAGACGGTGGCTGGATCGCCCTACTGAACACCCGCCCACATGTAGAAGAGGAAATACACGATGCGCGGTTGCATCACTACCTGCATGTGGGCGAAACCTGGAACGACATTCCGTGGCGTGCCCAAAAGCCGCAGCTGGTTTTTGACCTGATTGCCGCCACGGTGCACGGGCGGGTGCATCGGCTGGCCGGATAACCCTCCCTCAACTTACCTCAACTCCCTCCAACATGTCCACCGAGTCCAGTACCCCAAGCCAGCCCGGACCCTTTCGTTCCGGTTTTGTCAACATCATCGGGCGGCCCAATGCGGGCAAGTCCACCCTGCTGAATGCCCTCGTCGGCGAACGCATGAGCATCATCACGCACAAGCCGCAGACCACCCGCCACCGGATCATCGGTATCCTCACCGGGGAGCATTTCCAAATCGTTTTTTCCGACACTCCCGGCTATGTCCGCGACCCGGCCTACAAGATGCACAAAGCCATGAACCGCTTCGTGGAAAGCACCCTCGATGATGCCGATTTGCTTTTGCTGGTCTTTGACCTGACCGAAGAACTGGAAGACAACAACCCGATACTGGCCATGCTGGCCCCGACGCAAGCGCCCATTTTTCTGGTGCTCAACAAAACCGACCTGGTGAAAGAGCAGCGCATCGAGGATACCCTGAACTGGTGGTCCAAACGTATCAAAATTTCAGATCACGTTGCCATATCAGCGCTGAAAGAGGAGAATACCGCGCCGCTGCTGCCCAAAATACTGCACTACATACCCGAAGGCCCGGTGTATTACCCGCCCGATCAGTTGACCGATCGCCCGGAACGGTTCTTCGTCAGCGAGATCATTCGGGAGAAAATTTTCCTGCTGTACTCCGATGAGGTGCCGTACTCCTGCGAGGTGGGTATCGAGTCATTTCAGGACTCAACGACCAATGCCGGCGAGCCAATCGCTCGTATCCGGGCAAACATTTACGTTTTGCGGGAAACCCAGAAGGGTATCATCCTGGGAAAAGGCGGAATAACCATCAAGAAACTGGGGACAGCCGCGCGTATGGCCATCGAACGGTTTTTGCAAACCAAAGTGTTTCTGGAACTGACGGTGAAGGTGCGCAGCAACTGGCGGGACGACGAGCGTTCGTTGCAGCAGTTTGGGTACCAATAAAAAAAGACGGCAGGATTTTTACATCCTACCGTCAGAAATATAACCCCAAAAAACCTAAGCCAAAGGTAAAGTTCTTTGCCCGGCTCTTGCAAGCATTTTTTTAAAAAATTTTTAACAGAATATAAAAAAGAAAAAACCGCGCCGGCGATATCGGGAAACATGCAAAAAAAGCCCGCCTCATTCTTCAACGAGGGGGACGTCATCAAAACACGCTTCATTTTAAAACTTAAATTTTTACACTTTGGAGCATGGGCACAAAAGTATGGTCAAAACTTTTTCCAACAAAATCCTTGCGCAGCATCTTTTTTGTCAATTAACAAAACATGCACACAATCCTCATCCGAAATGCCCGCATAGTCAACCGGGGTAAAATCCGGGAAGGCGACTTGTTTGTTCGCGCCGGACGTATCGAAAAAATCGGGTCGGCGCTAAATTTGACAGCCGATATAGAACTGGATGCCCGCGGGCTGCACCTGATTCCCGGTATCATAGACGACCAGGTGCATTTTCGGGAGCCGGGCCTGACGCATAAAGCGACCATCGCGTCCGAAAGCCGGGCTGCTGTGGCTGGCGGGGTCACGTCGTTTATGGAAATGCCCAATGTGAACCCGCCATCCGTCACGCAGGAATTGCTGGAGGAAAAGTACGGAATTGGCGCCCGGTCGTCGCTGGCCAACTACTCGTTTTATATGGGCGCCACCAACGACAATATCGGGGAGGTCATACGCACCGACCCGCGCCGGGTGTGCGGCATCAAGGTTTTTATGGGCAGCAGCACGGGCAACATGCTGGTGGATGCGCCCCGAACGCTCGAACGGATTTTTGCCGACGCCCCCATGCTGGTGGCCACCCACTGCGAGGATGAAGCCACTGTACGCGAAAACACCGAGCACTACAAAAAACTGTACGGCGACCAAATGACCGCTGCTTTCCACCCCCGTATCCGCAACGTGAAGGCCTGCCTGCTATCCTCCTCGTTTGCGGTCAATCTGGCGCGCCGGCACAATACCCGCCTGCACATCCTGCATATTTCCACCCGGGATGAACTGGCGTTGTTCGACAATACCGTGCCCTTAGCCCAAAAACGCATCACCGCCGAGGTGTGCGTGCACCACTTGCGCTTCCATTCGGGCGATTATGCCCGCTACGGCAATCAGATCAAGTGCAACCCGGCCGTCAAAAGTCGAGCGCACCGCGACGCCCTGCTCCCGGCCCTGCTTGACGACCGGCTGGACGTCATCGCCACCGACCATGCGCCGCACACCTGGGCAGAAAAATCGCAGCCCTATCTGCAGGCACCGTCCGGGGTACCGCTCGTGCAACATTCCCTGAATATCATGCTGGACTTTTACCACGCGGGCAAAATCTCGCTCGAAAAGATCGTGGAAAAAATGTGCCATGCGCCGGCTATTGCTTTTCAGGTGCAAGACCGGGGTTTTGTGGAAGAGGGGTATCACGCCGATCTGGCACTTGTGGACGTCAACCATCGCTGGACGGTGTCGTCGGAAAACCTGTACTACCAGTGCGGCTGGTCGCCTTTTGTCGGCAAACAATTCCGAGGCAAGGTGCTGAGCACGATCGTAAGCGGGCACTTAGCCTGGCACGAGGGGCGTTTCAATGAAGCCAAAATGGGCGAACGGTTGTTGTTTGACCGGTAGGTCTATTGAAACTTATCTTTTGCCCGGCAGTGGAGATTCCCAAAGAAACCGTGAACTTTGCCCGCTTTTTTCAGCGCAGAGTTTTGTTACCGCAAAGACGCGGAGTAAATTTTACCGCAGAGGCGCAGAGGTTTTTAACGCAGAGATGCGGAGTTTTTTTTCTGCAGAAACACAGAGCATGACATGTTGAAAAAAATCCGTGCCGCTATGGTTCTGCGATTAATACCTGAAAGCCAATAATTTGTTTTCCACCATATCTTGTTTGTTATGAAAGAATTGAAAAAATATCTGGATGCCAATCAGGAACGGTTCCTGAACGAACTCCTGGACTTGCTCCGCATTCCCTCCGTCAGCGCAGATCCGAAATACAAGGACGACGTGCGCCGCATGGCCGAGGCTACCGCCGAGCACCTGCGGCAGGTCGGTGTGGATCATGTGGAGGTTTTGGCCACTCTTGGCCACCCCATCGTCTATGGCGAAAAAATGATAGACCCCAAGGCGCCCACCGTGCTGGTGTATGGCCACTACGATGTGCAGCCGCCGGACCCGCTCGACCTGTGGGAAAGCCCACCCTTTGAGCCGGTTGTGAAAAAGACTAAACTGCATCCCAAGGGAGCCATTTTCGCCCGTGGCGCCTGCGACGACAAGGGGCAGTTTTTTATGCACGTCAAGGCATTCGAAGCAATGATGCAGCAGGGAAAATTACCCTGCAACGTCAAGTTTATGATCGAAGGCGAAGAAGAAATCGGCTCCAGAAACCTGGAAGCGTTTTGCAAAAAGAACAAGAAAAAACTCGCCTGTGACATGGTGCTCATCTCCGACACCAGCATTATTGACAACAATACCCCCAGCCTGACGGTGGGGCTGCGCGGCCTCGCCTATATGGAGGTGGAAGTGACCGGCCCCAACAAAGACCTGCACTCCGGGGTGTATGGCGGCGCAGTAGCCAACCCCATCAACGTGCTCAGCGCGATGATTGCCTCCCTGCACGACAAGAAGAAAAAGGTGACGGTCAAGGGTTTCTATGACGACGTACAAAAACTGAGCGCCAAGGAACGCAAACGCCTCAACGACGCACCCTACGACGAAAAAGCCTACATGAAAGACTTGTCTGTGAGCGAACTGCTGGGTGAAACAGGCTTCACCACCATCGAGCGCACCGGCATACGTCCGGCGCTCGACGTGAACGGCATCTGGGGCGGCTACATCGGCGAAGGCGCCAAAACCGTGCTGCCCTCCAAGGCATACGCCAAAATATCCATGCGCCTGGTACCCAACCAGGACCCGCACAAAATTGAAAAACTGTTTCAGAAACACTTCGAGAGCCTGGCCCCCAAGTCTGTGAAAGTAAAAGTCACAGCCCTGCACGGTGGCCATCCGGTAGTGGTGCCGACCGATTCGGTGGAGTACAAAGCCGCTGAAAAGGCAATGGAAGCGACCTTCGGGAAAAAACCGCTCCCGCAGCGCGGCGGCGGCAGTATCCCTATCGTGGCTATGTTCGATCAGGTGCTCGACGCCCGCTCGGTGCTCATGGGCTTCGGACTGGACTCCGACGCCATCCACTCCCCGAACGAACACTATGGTTTATTCAACTACTACAAAGGCATCGAAACCATCCCGTATTTCTATCAGTACTACGCTGAAATGAAGCGCGGGAAGCGTTGACCCGCCTGTACTTTCCAACAATTTCACAACCAATATTTTTAACTCGACATGAAAAAAACAATTCTGTTTTCCTTTGCGCTGATCCTTTGTCTCGGCCTGAACGCCCAAACAACGCTCAAAACCACCCAGGACAGCGCCAGTTTTTCCTACGGCGTACTCATTGGCAACAGCCTGAAACGACAACTCCCGGAGGGTTTGAATCTTGATCTCGTGATGAAAGGTATGGCGGATGTGCTGAAAGACGTCGTCCTGCCCTTCGACCAGCAGGTATGTACGGAGGTCTTTGGTCGCTACACCCAGGAAGCACAAAAAAAGGCCGGCGAAGCAGGCCGAATGGAAGGTGAAAAATTCCTCGCCGAAAACAAAAACGCAAGGAAGTAACCACCACCGCCACCGGCCTCCAGTACGAAGTGCTGAAGCGCGGCGACTCCAAAGAATCGCCCAAGGCTACCGACAAAGTGAAAGTACACTACCACGGCACCACCATTGACGGCTCGGTATTCGACAGCAGCGTGGAGCGCGGCGAACCGATCTCCTTCGGCCTCAATCAGGTTATTTCCGGCTGGACGGAAGGTGTGCAACTCATGCACATTGGCGACAAATTCAAATTCTACATTCCCTCCGACCTGGCCTACGGCGAACGCAGCCCCAGCCCCAAAATCAAACCAAACTCCGTGCTGGTCTTCGAAGTGGAATTGTTCGAGATCAATCCGAAAGATTAAAAGCAGGCTTTTTACGGTGTAGTTTTTTTACCGCAGAGACGTAGAGTAGTTTTTTACCGCAGAGACGCGGAGTAGTTTTTTACCGCAGAGCCGCGGAGGCGAAGAGTAGTTTTTAACTGCGCCTCCCGAAAAAAACTACTCTACGTCTCTGCGGTAAAAAAACTACTCTTCGCCTCCGCGGCTCTGCGGTAAAAAATCACGCCCTGCCGCTACAAACCCGACCATGAAACATCTTCACTACCGCGTGCTGGCCATCCTCGTGGTGTACGGCGCGCTTCGTTTTTTCGGCGGCAGCATTGGGGCCACGATCCTGTACCCGGTCACGCTGCTCGTCACTTTTCTGCACGAAATGGGCCATGCCCTCGGCGCGCTGCTCACGGGCGGCTCGGTAGAAGGTATGCAAATCAACCCCGACGGCAGCGGCTACACCATCACCCGGGGCGGCAGCCGGGGCGTGACGCTTATCGGGGGCTACCTCGGCAGCGCCGTACTCGGCAATCTGCTGTTCCGCATCGGCGCCCGGCACCAGGCGCTCACCCACCATACCCTGCTCGTACTGGCCGGCCTCATGATCCTCGCCGGCATCATCTGGTTCCAGTCGCTGAACAGTACCGCGTTGCTTTTTGTCTTCGGCTTGCTGCTCGGCTTCATCGCCCTGAAAACCAACTGGGATCAGGACGTACTGATGTTCCTCGGCCTCGCTGCCGTGTTGTACATCATTCAGGATTTCGACACCGGCCCCAAAAGCGACCTGGTGATGTACGAAAAAGTCGTGGGTTTTTTCCCGTACCAGATTTGGATGTACATCTGGCTGGGCCTCGCCGGTGTGCTGTTTTTGTGGAATTTGAAAGAAATTTTCAGGTAATGCAGCAATCGAAATCGTCCTTGCAGTTGCTCACCTCCTTTGTACTGGTATACATGGTGCTGGCTTTTGCGTGGTGGGCCGTGCAATTGTGGCGCGAGAATGACCGGTTTTTCGAGGTGTCCTCCCAGTTGCTGGAAACTCGGTACGGTGGCCCGAAACGCGGCGTGAACCTGACCGAACTCCTGGCCACTGCCGAATACCAGGCGCTCGTGCAGCGGCGCCAAAAACACCGGCGCATGATCCTCGCCGAGGGCATTTTTTTTACGCTTTGCCTCGGGTTTGGCTTGTATGTCATCAACCGATCAGCCAAACGCGAATTGGCCCTGGCCCGGCAGCACCGCAACTTCATGCTCAGCATCACCCACGAACTGAAATCCCCCCTGGCGGCCATACGCCTCACCCTCGAAACCTTGCACAAGCGCGAACTCCAGCGCGAACAACTCGAAAAACTCTGCGCCAACGGCCTGCGCGATGCCGCCCGGCTGCAAACCCTCGTGGAGGACCTCCTGCTCGCCGCCCGGCTGGAAGACAACTGGCGCCCCGTGCTCGAACCGATTGATGTGCGCAGCATCGCGCAGGACTGCATGGCCAACTTGCTCGTACGCTTTCCTGCCGCCAACATCACCCTCGCCATTCCCGCCGACCTGCCGCCTGCACAAGCCGACAAACCCGGCCTGACTGCCGTGATCCAAAACCTGCTGGAAAACGCCGTGAAGTACGCGCCCGAAGGCGCCGCAATACAGTGCGCTGTCGAACAAACCAACGGTATCCTCCGCCTGCGCGTAGCCGATCAGGGCTTCGGCATACCCGACGCGGAAAAGACGGCCATTTTTGAAAAATTCTACCGCATCGGCAACGAAGACACCCGCCGTACTACCGGCACCGGGCTGGGCCTGTACATCGTCAAACAAATCGTGCAGGCGCACGGGGGCATGATAACCGTGACGGACAACAAGCCGAAAGGGACGGTTTTTGTGGTGGAAATGTAACGCCAAACCCCGTACAGACGTGCCGACCACCGGGTGCGTGGTAGCTGCGATACGCCACCACAGACAGCACTGACGCACGTCAGGTTTGGAGTCTATTTCGCGTAGCGTGTTCCCAAACCTGTTATGCACCTGTTAAACGCCTGCGAAGCCGTCCGAAAAAATCGGTTTTTTGTGCCCGTTTACTTTTTCGATTATGAAAATCAACCACATAGCCTGGCTCATTGGTGCTTCGGCGCTGGCCATTCTGGCGCTTATCGGGTTCCAGATTATCTGGATGCAGCACTCCCGAAAATTGCTGGAAGAGCAGTTCAACAACCGGGTGAATATGGCCCTCTGCTCCACGGTGGAGCGACTGGCTTCCGATCCGGAACAAAGCAACGACCTGCGCGCCTGCTGTTTGCCCGGCAAAAACGAGGCTGCCGGCAACCAAAATTTTGATGCGCTCTTGCAGCAGCCGGAGATGCAAACCGCCCTCACGGCTGCCCTGCATTTTTACCAAATTGATTTGCCATACCAGTTTTCTATTGCCCCAAACGACAGCGCCGGTGCAGAAACCGCTGCGCGCTACTCCTGCTCGCTGGGGCCTATTCTCGAAAACGACTCGCACCACCTACAACTCGAATTTGAGGGCAAAACCGAGTACTTTCTCCAGCGTATGGGCCTGATGGTTTTCGCATCCGTTGCCATTCTGCTGCTGATCTGTGCCATTTTTGGAATAGGCGTCTACTACCTGTTGCGCCAGAAACGTCTGAGCGACCACAACCGCGATTTCTTCAACCTGATGACCCACGAATTCCGGACGCCGCTGACCAATATCCGTCTGGCCGGCAATATGCTTGCTCGCAAGGAAACTGCCCTGGCCGACAACCAGTACCTGAATATCATCCGACGGGAGTGCAACCACCTGTCGGAGCAAGTGGAAAACGTGCTGCACCTCGGCGGTCTGGAAAAAGGCGAATACCAGTTGAAAAAACAACCGGTTGATTTGCGCCAACTGGCAAACGAAGTGGTATCCGACATGGACATTCAAATCCGCGAATACGGGGCCGAGGTAAACGTGCATACCGGCGGCTCGGCAAACACCATCGAGGGCGACCCGTTGCACCTCGGCAATGCCTTCCGGAATATCCTCGACAATGCCCTGAAATACGGCAATACAAACCCGGTAGTACACATCGGAATCGAGCCGCAAGCCAATGGTTTACGCGTCAGTTTTGCCGACAACGGCATCGGCCTGACGGCCAAAGAGCGCCGCAGTATTTTCAAGAAATTTCACCGCTGCGACAACGCCCTGCGCACCGGTCAAAAGGGATTCGGACTCGGGCTGGCCTATGTCAAAAAAATCGTGGAGTTGCACCAGGGCCGTATCGCCGTCAGTAGCGCCGACGGGCACGGTGCGCGTTTCGAACTGTTTTTCCCTGCATCAAAATAATCCGAAAGTCAGCCAATATGCACCACGACAAACGCATCCTGCTCGTAGAAGACGACCTGAATCTCGGCCTGCTGCTCATGGATTACCTGGAATCCGAAGGCTTGCAGGTCTGCTGGCGTCGCGACGGACTCGGCGGCCTGCAGCAAGCCCGGCGCCAGCCCTTCGATCTCTGTATTCTCGATGTGATGATGCCTGGTATGGACGGGTTTAGCCTCGCCAAAAACCTGCGCGAGCAGCACCCTGCTCTACCCTTTTTGTTCCTCACCGCCCGCACGCTCCAGGAAGATAAAATGAAAGGCTATGCCCTCGGAGCGGAAGATTACCTGACCAAACCGTTCGACGAGGCGGAACTGCTGTGCAAAATCAATGTAATCCTCCGCAGAACAGCCAAAACTGCTCCCGAGCACAAACCCGAACCGGTCCAAATCGGGCGCTACCACTTCGATCCAACGCGACAGGAACTGCGCTTCGCCGAACAAACCACACGCCTCACGGAAAAAGAAAATGCCGTGCTCGACCTGCTTTGCCAGCACCAAAACCGCATCCTGCGCCGCGAGGAAGCCGTGGAAAAAATCTACGGGAAATACGACTACTTCCTGGGCCGCAGTTTTGACGTGTTCATCTCCAGACTGCGCAAAATGCTGAAAGAAGACCCGGAGGTCAGTATTGACAATGTATTTCGGGTAGGGTTCATTTTGAATGTGCGGGAGTAAGTTCGACGTTAGATAAGGGGGATGGCGCGGATTTCGCGACCATCCCCCTCGTTATTTTACCCAGTTTCCGGCGAGCCTCACCACCTAATCAATCACCAGTTTCTCGACCCATTTCTTTCCACCCGATTCCACCACAATAGTGTACAAGCCCTTGGCCAGTATGCCCAATTGCAGCGGCACCAATTCCTGCCCGGCAGCATCCGGGAATTCCTGATCGAGTACACCGCGTCCCGGCATATCAAATACCCGAACCCGTACGCCCGCCGTCCATTTTGGTGTGTATCGGACAAATACCTGCCCGCCCGACGGATTGGGGAACAGCAGGAATTTTTCGTCCGCAACCGGCGTGAGCGGATCGCAGTCCGGAAGCACGATGCAGTCGCTGAAGTTGCAGCACTGGGTGTGCCCGGCATCGTCGTCCAGCGCGTGTAATGCAACGGTGAAACAAACCACGTCGCCGGGCTGAGCCGGAGCGCCAAGGTTCAGGCTGTACGTTTGTGTACCGCCGGGCACCAATGTGCCGAGGGGTATGGTTGTGTTGTAGGCGCTCATGCCTGCCGGCGACGTGAACACGATGTGCGCTTCGCCCATCGTGTAGGGCGAAGTGTTTTTGATCGCACCGGCCCAAACCCACGCACCGGTAACCGGGTCGCAAACGATTGCTTCGTCCCGGATGTACCCGCAGGGCGGTTCGCAGCCCAGTTCAATGGTGTCGCGGCAAATGACGCTGTCGCCCGCCATCCATTTGATTTCCAAAAACTGCGACGGCGCACTGGACGTTTGCACACAAATCTGAGGCAACTGAATCAGACCTATCGGCAAACTGCCTCCTATGGGCGGGCCGACGTTCAGATCAATCACCGTGGGCGAATAACTGGCCGTAAACCATCCTGATCCGAAGGGATTGTTCATCGTCATGGTCGTTCCCGGTGAAAGTATGCACAACCCGATGCCGTCAAAATAGCCGGGAGCAAAATTGTTGAACAAGGAAATGGAATAACAGCACTTGCCGTCATGGGCCGACAACGCCTCCACCAGTTCCACACCGATGTCGTCGCACGGGTTGCAATCCGGAATCGGAATGCAGTACGCCGTATCAAGCATGCAACACAACGTCGTGTCTATTTCTGCCGGCACCGCATCGTGCGCCGTCAGGCTGTAGCAGAACCGTTGCCCGGCGATACCGGTACCGGAAAGCGCCAGGGTGTACGTCCGGCATTCGCCGGGCTGGATCGGGTTGGCCGTTTCGTCTATGGTATTGGGTGCAACCACGATGCCGGTCGGGCTGGAGGGCTGGATGACTATGTACGCCACCGCGAAATCCGCATCCGTCGGGTTGCACACAGTCATGGAGTAACGCACGTCCTTGCCTTCGCACCAGATCGAGTCGGATTGCAAATACAGGCAGTCCGGCTCCACCGGACAATCAAACACCAACGTATCGGAACACACGACCTTCAGATCGAAATCGTACCAGTCGAAAATGACTTGCTGCGGACTGTTCACAACGTTGTCAAAACAGAAGTCCAGGAACCCGGCCAGTGTTCCCGAAGGCAAGGGACTGCCCGTTTGACTGTTCACCAGCCCGATAGAATTGGCTGCAATGGAAAATACCGCCAGTGAATTATCCAGACTGCCGAGGTCAAAAACAAAGTCGGCATCGGTGGTGTGGATTTGCACGCCAAATAGACCGCCGAAATTGTTGGTAAAACTCAATGTCCAGCAACAGCTATCTTCTTCCGAAGGCTCGGCCGAGGCGCTCAGGGATCCGCAATCGCAATTGATTACCATCAGCATCAACGAATCCGAGGTCAGGCTGCACCCGAATGCCGTAGTGCCGGTCAGCGAATAGGTGCCGCTTTGGGTCACGATCAAACACTGGTTTGTTTCTCCGGGTATAGGTACGCCGTTCAGGTTCCACTGGTAAGCGGCCAGCCCGTCCGGCCCGCAAATCGTATCGGGGTCGCACGATTTGTAGCACCCCGCGGGAACCAGGCACAGGTCGGGCAACGGATAGACGATGGCGCTCGCCGTGCCCTTGCAACCCGTAATTGTGTCCGTCCCGACAGCCGTGTACGTCCCGGCTTGTATCACCGTGATGGACGTGCCCGTGCCGCCGGTGTTCCAGGAATAAACGACATCGGGCTGTGGCGAAGTGATTGTCAGGGTGACGGGCATGCCCTCGCAAGGCGGCAACGGCGCTACGGAGATTACAAATGCGGGCGATACTGCCAGCGCTACGGTGTGCTGCGCCGAGGTTGCCGAACAGCCGTTGGCATCGGTCACCACCACGGAATACGCCGGAAGCAAGTTGAAGTCGCACACAACAAGCGTCGGATTCACTTCGCCGCCAATGGGTATATTGGCAGGATCCAGCCATTGGTAGGTGTACCCAAAACCGGTTGAGGCGTTGAGGGTCACGCAGCCGGCATCACAAATAAATGCCGGCCCGGAAATGGAGGCCGAAGGCAGCGGCAGTACGGTCACCACCACGGAGTCGGGCGTGTACGAACAGCCATTGGCATCGGTCACCACCACACTGTAGGTGCCGGAGGTGGTCACGGTGATGGTCGGTGTGGTCGAATTGTCCGACCACAAATAGGTGTACCCGGTACCGGTGGGTGCGAAGAGCGTGACGGGTGTTCCGGCGCATACCGTCAGACTGGGCGACCAGCTTATTGTGTCCAGCGGAGGCGCCGGGTGTACGATCAGCGGCAGGTATGCGGTGTCTTTGCAGCCCATATTGTCCACTACCGCCAGGGAAATGGAATAGGTATTTGCCGTCAGGTAGGTGTGCGACGGGTTTTGACTGCCGTTGGTGGCGCCATCGTTGAAGTCCCACAACCAGGTCACGATATTTGGCCCGACAGCCGAAAAGGCGACCGGCTCGCCCACACAAGCTGGGGAGGGATTGGCCGAAACAGTCGGGGTCGGCCGACCGGGCACGTTCACGGTTTTGGTGATCGTCGCCTGGCAACCCGCCGCATTGGTTACCGTGAGCGTCACGATGAACGGGCCGCCGGCCGGCGGATAGGTGTGTATGGGGTTTTGGGAGGTGGAAGAGCCGGTATCACCGAATGACCATTGCCACGAAACCGGATTTGCTCCGGCCAGGTACGTGGATAAATCGCTGAACGAAACGGTCTGGCAATTGACCACGCTGGAGAAATCGGCTGCCAACGGCACACAAACCTGGGCATTCCGGGAAATCGTACAGGTGCCGTTAGCCGGGAAAAAACTCGGCACGGTGGCGGTCACGACGACTAAAAACACCCGGCTTTGGTGTATGTGTGCGTAGCGTTGGGCAGGGTTCCGCTGTTGACGTTGTTGCCCGGATCGCCAAAATTCCAGCCCGTGACGGTCACGTTGGCCGACTTGGTCACCGTAAAATTGAAGGTATTGCAATTCGGGGCGGGATTTGCAGCGGTGAAGGACAACGAATGCGGGAACGGGAAACAGGGCGGTATATCGGAGCAAAAAACCTGTTGAATCGTAATCGTATTGGACTGTTTGATACAGCCGTTAGCATCTGTCACCACTACCCAGTAGTTGAAAGTGCCCGCTACCTGAGTATTGACGTGGGTATAGGTGCTCTGCGTGGGTGGCAGCACCAGCAGGGTGCCGTTGCGGTACCAGGCAAACGTGTAGCCAACACCGGTGATGGCCGACATGGCCACTGTGCCGGTGTTGTTTGGCGGGTTGTAGCACAAGGTGGTGGAGTTGCCCGTGGAAATGGAGGCAATCGGGCCGGGCAACGGTACGGCCTGGTACGTCCCTACGGCCGTGCAGCCGCCGGCATTGGTTGTCGTGACGAGGTAGGTGCCGCCGGTGGTGATCGAAATGGTTTGCGTGGTGGCTAAGGTAGACCACGCGTACGACGCATAACCGGCGCCCGCATCCAGCGTGGCCGGCACACCCGGGCACAGGATGCCGATCTGGGTGATGACCGGCGCCGGCGCCGGCGCGAGTGTAACAGGCAGGGTGGTCACCGAACTGTCGCCGCATAAGTAAACGGCCAGCCGGAGCGTAGCCGGCCCGGACGTGTTGTTCCACTGCACCTGCGCATTCGGGGTGCCTTGCCCGCCGACCACACTCCCGAGCGCGGACGGGCTTACCGTCCAGTGGTATGTGGCGGCAGGGTGCTGCGCCGGAGCGGCAGTGTAGTTTTGTACACTGTTGATGCAGGCATTCGGGCCGCTGATGGACAGCGGGCCGACTAATAGTTTTGGTGTGATATTCAACCGGATGGTATCGGAGGTACAACCGGGCGCACTCAGGCTGAATTGCTGCAACACCACACTGTACGGGCCGCCGGCGTTCCAGTTCACTACGAGCGGATTTCCGATAAAAAAAACGGGCGTACCGCCAACCACGGTCCACTGGAAACCGGTGCCGCTTTGTGCACTTTGGCCGAAATAGGTATCGGTGCCGTTGGGACATATTTCCACGGGGCCGGAAATACCTGTCGGCTTGGGCGTTTCTACCACGCGGATCACTTTGGTTACCTGCTGGTTGCAGTATGCGGCCGGGTTGTTGGGCATGGCGGTCACGGTGAATGTGCCGGGGCCGGCATCCCAGGTTACGTTGATGTTAGCCGTACCCTGGCCGGAAAAAGTAACCGCCGGCGTGATCGTCCAGGTGTAGTTTGCCGAAGGCGTGGCCGTCGCCGAAAACGGGGAACTGGAGTTGACACAAACCACCGGAGGAATCGGCCCCGTCACGTCAAATGCGGGTTTGATTTGTACAGTCAGCACCGCCGAGCCGGCACAGTCCTCCTGCTCATGGCCGGGCAGGCCGCCAAGAAACGGACTGGCGTAGTTCAGGTTGATGATGCCCGGCCCTGGGGCGGCGCCCCACTGCACCACGATGACGTTGGTGCCCTGGCCGGATAGAATGGTGCCGCCCGACACCTGCCAGTTGTACAGCACACTCATCCACTTGGGTACGGTGTAGGTCGCCGTAGCATTTTCGCATACAGTAGTGAGGCCGTTGATACCCACTGTGGGCGAAATGATAGGCACCACTACCGATACGGGCTGATCGCAATAGGCGCTGTCGCAACCGGCGACTTCGAGGGTGATTGTACCCGTGGGGCCATTACCCCACTGTACACAGATCGTATCGCTGCCCTGGCCGGTGAATGGCCACGGATTTCCGTTTTCGTCCAGCACCGTCCAGAGGTATGTGCCACAGTTCAGGGCATCCGTCCAGTATTTGCTGCTGTCGCCGGCGCACAGGGTGGAAATGCACTCGATATTTGGCCCCGGCAGGGGATCTATGAACACAACTGCCGTAGCCGTATCGGAGCAACAGCACAGGGGATTGCCCTTGGTATCGTAGTTATTTTTGGTGACAATGAGGGTGACGGTGTAGCTACCCGGCCCGCCATACTGGTGTGTCGGCTGGAACATGCTGGAGGTATTGCCGTCGCCAAAATCCCAAAAAAAGGTACTTCCGCCCACGGAGTTATTGACAAAACTCACGGGCGAATTCAGGCAGATCGAGTCCGCCGAAGCCTGAAAAGCAGCCACGGGGCCTTCGAGAATATCGACGCAAAACTCCAGCGTGGTCGTTTCGCCGTTGGCGTTTGTAATGGTCAGGGAGATGGAACCGCTGCCGTTGGGGCCCCAGGCTACCGCGATCTCGGCCGGGTTGCTGCCGGGTGTAACGGTGCCGCCCGTGACCGACCAGGTGTAGGTACTCGCGGAGTCATAATTGACAAAATATACCGCTCCGGAGTTTTCGCAGGCAAATACGCAGCCCGGGTCGCCCGGGTTGCCGCCGGCGGGGTCGGCGTGTGGGAAATAATCCTCGAGGTTGACGTAAAAACAGTCCGGTTTGGGGCATTTGACGATAATTTTGATCGTGGCCCCGCATTTGCTGGGCGGCTGACACATCTCGTACCGATAGCGCAGGGTGTGCTCGCCGCAGC
This sequence comes from Lewinellaceae bacterium, assembly GCA_016719605.1. Lineage (GTDB taxonomy): Bacteria > Bacteroidota > Bacteroidia > Chitinophagales > Saprospiraceae > M3007. Next base: position 662,066 of record JADJYW010000001.1, read on the forward strand.
AGGCGCCGGCATCGGCGCCCGGCAGCCAGTACAAATCGCCCTCGAATGTGAGTCCGAAACACGCCGATTGGTCAATTAGAAAAACAGGGTTGAAAAAACCTTGCGCCTTGATGTCATTGTTCGTGACATTGAACAGGAGCGAATCGCCCGCCATGATGCAGATCGAATCGTCTACTGCCGTTAAGTCAGGTGTTTGCGCGGAGACGCTGAAGGAGAGAGAAAGGCTCAGGAGAAAAAACAGCAAATGCGTACAAAAAGGCTTCATAGACAAGGATTTTATGATCAGTTTAGAATAACCGGTTTCAGAAACAAAGATTGATCCATATTTTGAATAGCAAGTATTGTTTTTTGAATATACCGTCAAGCAAGTATAAGATTATAAAAAATCCGTCTGGTCAAAATTTTAAAAATCAAGATTTTTTGCGTGTCAGGCGCTACTCTGCAGCGCGCTCACGTCAGCATCCGGTTAAAAATATCCAGCAACATGAAAGACAATTTCTCCCACCGAGCCGCCGACTATGCCCGTTTCCGGCCGGGTTATCCGGCAGCGCTTTTTGATTTTTTGTTTGCGCACAGCAAAAACCTGGATTGCGCCTGGGATTGCGCTACCGGAAACGGCCAGATTGCTGCCGCACTGGCTGCGCGTTTCCGACAGGTGGAAGCGACGGATATCAGCGAAAATCAATTAAAAAATGCCGTGCAGCTGCCCAATATCCGCTATCGCCCGGGCACTGCCGAGGAGCCGTTGTTTCCTGAAAAAACCTTCGACCTCGTGACCGTCGGCCAGGCGGTGCACTGGTTTGATTTTGAAAAATTCTACCCCGAAGTGCGGCGTGTTTTGAAACCCGGCGGTGTGCTGGCGCTCGTCGGGTACGGGCTTTTGAACATAGACGATGCCACCGATGCGGTACTCGGGCACCTGTATCGCGCTGTTTTGGGCAATTATTGGGACCCCGAACGCCGGCACATAGACGCCGCCCTGGCGAGCATTCCGTTTCCCTTCCGGGAAATACCGCTCCCGGAAATGTCCATGGAGTACGCCTGGACACCCGAGCACCTGCTGGGGTACCTGTCCACCTGGTCGGCTGTCAGCCATTTTGAAAAGCAGACCGGAGCATCGCCGCTGGGAACGGCATTTGTCGAGCGTTTGCGGACAGCCTGGGGGGCTGCTCCGGTAAAAACCGTTCGTTTCCCGATTTTTGGGACGTGTAGGTTGTTAGGTTGGAGGGTTGCTGGTTGGAGGGTTGCTGGTTGGACGCGGGCAACTCTTGCTCACCAAAGAGGGCGCCTCCCAAGTCCGCCACTACTGCCGAAACGTCCACACATACAAATCCTCCACCTGTTGCCTTGCCCAGGGCGTTTTGCGCAGAAAAGTCAGGCTGGACTTGACGCTGGGGTTCTCCTGAAAACACCGGATATTGATGTGCTCGCCCAGCGCTTCCCAGCCGTAGTGCTCCAGCAATTGCTCTACGATGGCTTGTAAGGTGATGCCGTGCAGGGGGTTGTTGGGTTGTGCTTGCATGGATGTTGTTTTGATGGGCGAAGATAGGGGCTTTGGTGGGGAGGGGCACCATTCCCGGATGTGTCGCGCTGGAAAAGGGCCGCCCGACTGGTGCCTGCTTATCAAATGCCGGCTATCTTTGTAGCAATAAAATAAAATCAACTTCAAGTAATGCCAAGAAGAGACGCATACCACGATGCTGTCAGGGTCGCTTTGGAGCGCGACGGCTGGACCATCACCGACGATCCGCTCACTGTACCTACTCCCGGCTTGGATTTCCATATTGACCTCGGGGCAATTCGGGAAATCATCGGTGCGCAAAAAGACGGCAGGCAGATTGCTGTTGAAATTAAATCGCTGAAGGGAAACTCTGTTTTTTACGATTTTCATCAGGCTTTGGGACAATTCCTGATCTACCGATTGGCACTGAAATTAGCTGAAAAGAAACATTTCCTGTATTTGGCAATTCCTGAGAACGAATTCCAAAGACTTGAAAAAATTGAAATCTATCCACTTTCGTGGGAAGAATTTCAGGTCAGCCTTCTCATCTTTGACGAAAAGAACAAAATCATAAAATCATGGATCAACCAATAGCAGCATACGAAAACGCCATTCTTGCTTTTTTAAACGACTACGCTAAAATCAAACCGTCGGAATGGACGCAGGTGCAGAACCAGGTGATTGTAGATCGGGAAAATGGGCACTATCAATTGGTTAGGGTAGGCTGGCACAATGGCCAACATATCCACTATGCCGTCTTTCACTTTGACCTGATAGGTGACAAGGTTTATATTCAGGAAAACCGCACCGACCTGCCTATTGTGGATGAACTGGTCGAATTGGGTATTACCAGGGAGGATATCCTGCTGGCATTTCAAGAGGAGTTGATTGCTTAAAGCTGCTCCCCCACCATGCACACCACTTCCAACACCGAAGAAGCGCTTTTTTACCTGTTTCTGGCGGCGGCTTTCGGGTCGTTTCTGGGAAACCTGAAATTCCGGGGCAACAGCCTCGGCGTAGCCACCGTGTTGTTTGCCGGACTGGCCATCGGCGCCGCAAAGCCGGAAGTCAAAATCCCGGATGTGATCAAACTGCTGGGGTTGTCCATTTTTGTGTACAGCATCGGCCTGAGTTCCGGGCAGGCGTTTTTTCGCTCCCTGAAAAGCCGCGGTGCGGCCAACATGCTGCTGGCGGTACTGACCCTCAGCATCCTCAGTACTTTCGTGGGCCTGGCAGCCATTTTTCTGGGGTTTGACTCCTCGGCGGCGGCGGGGCTGCTGGCGGGTATCACCACCAATACGCCGGCGCTGGCGGGTTTGCTGGACGCCATTCAGGCCCGCGGCGGCCCCGACGCCGAAACCCTGTCGAACAGCGCCGTAGTGGGCTACTCCATTTCGTACCCGATGGGCATACTCGGCCTGATGGTTGCCGTGCTGCTCCTGCGGCGCCTGCTGCGGGTGGACTACACCGCAGAAATGCAGGCGCTGGGCGGCGAGTTTCCAGGCGGACAACCCATCGTGAACCGCACGGTGCGGGTTGCACAACCGGAGGCTATCGGCAAGAGTTTACGCGAACTGAAAAAACGGACCGGCAGCAACGTCATTTTCGGGCGCTTGCGCCGGGGGCATCAGAACAGCCTTTGCCACAACGATATGGTTTTTCAGGCAGACGATCTGGTGTCCATCACGGGAGAAACGCCGGAAGTAGAGCGCGTGACCGCCCTGCTCGGGCAAGCGCTGGAGCAAGACCTGGCCCACGACCGTTCGGAGTTTGCGATGCGCCGGGTCGTGGTGTCCAACCCGAAAGTTGCCGGCAAAACGATTGCCTCGCTCAACCTGGCCGAGCAGTATCCGGTGGTACTGACCCGCTTGCGCCGCGGCGATGTGGACACGCTCATTCAGCCACATACCGTGCTGGAATTAGGCGACCGCATCCGGGTGCTGGCCCGCGAAGACGACCTGAAAGACCTGGAAAAAGTGTTTGGCGATTCGTACGAGCACCTCAGCCATATTGATTTACTCTCGTTTGGCCTCGGCATGGGCCTGGGTATCCTGCTCGGGTCCATCAAAATGACCTTGCCCGGAGGAATTATATTCAGCCTCGGTTTTGCCGGCGGGCCATTGGTTGTCGGGCTGGCGCTCTCGTACCTGCGCCGTTCCGGACCGATCCTTTGGACCCTCCCCTACTCCGCCAATCTCACCCTTCGGCAAATTGGGCTAATGCTGTTGCTGGCCGCTATCGGAATCAATTCCGGCGCCATGTTCCTGGCTACCATGCTCAGCCCGGCTGGGCCGCTGATGCTGCTTTCCGGCGCGGTAGTGAGTCTGGTGGGCGGCATCGCCATTCTGGCGTTCGGGTACAAGGTTTTAAAAATCCCGTTTGTACTGCTTTCCGGTATGATCAGCCACCACCCGGCCAACCTGGATTTTGCCAACAACCTGGCACAGAACAAAATACCGACCTACGGCTATGCGCTCGTTTATCCGCTGCTGCTGATCGGGAAAATTGTGTTTGTGCAACTGCTGTGGCAGTTTTTGCCGTTGTTGACGGCGCATTAGGGTATGGCCCCCCCCGCTACATCCGCAGGAGTTGCACGCCACCCGATATTTCGCGCGTCCCGTTTGCCTCCAGGAGTAGCGCCGTGTACACGCCCGGCGCCAGCCCGGCCACGGAAATCACCTGCCGGCCCTGCCGGATGTTGTCCACGCGCAGCACTTCCCGTCCGCGCTGATCGTAAACCAGCAACGTGGCCGTGCCCGCAAAATCGGGCAGCAGCACTGTACAGCGATCGTACTGCACGGGATTGGGGAATACCGACCACGCGATGTGCGCTTTTTCGGGACGCGTGCTGCTGGTTTTTTCCGGCAGCGTGTCCACATAGCAGGTGAGATGCTCCAGCAGGGTCGTGGCCCGCATCCAGTAGTTGTCTAATGGGGCTGCGTATGCGGCCTGGTCGTAGATGTTGCCGTGCCCGCCGCCGGGGATTGTTTTCAGATACGTCCACGGCCCGGCCGACAGGGCATAGGGGTGCAGCACACCGCTGCCTTCGAGGTAGGCGATGTTGGCGGCCACGCCGGTGAGGTAGGGTACCGTGCCGTCGGCGGTACCGTGTATGCCCGCCATGGGCGGCTCGTCGGCATTGATCCAGCCGCGGCGGTAGATGCCGCCGGACATATTGATGACCGCCCCGATTTCGGAGGAGTAGGTTTGGTTGGAGGCGCTGCCGCTGTTGCCGTTGAAGCCGCCGTTGTTGGCGATGATGGTTTGCATGAAGGCCGGAATGTCGTCGTTTTCATCGAGGTATGCGGCATGCAGGGCGGCCACAGCCCCGGCGGAGTAGCCCCCCACAAAAATATGGTCGGGGTCGGCGCGAAACAGGTTGGCGGTGGCAGCATCCTCCCGGAAATAACGGACGGCAGCTTTCATGTCGCCCACGGCCTTCACGGCGGTGTCCATGATTTCGGTGGAATCCGGAATACCGAGCGGAAATATCGGGAACAGGCGGTACTGGATGGAGGCGGCCACATAGCCGCGTTTGGCCAAAAATTCGCCCCAGCGGGCCATGTCGGATTTGTTGCCAAAAGCAAAACTGCCGCCGTGTTCCAGCACGATCACCGGGCGCATCGCGGCGGTATCGCCCTCCGGTTCGTACACGTCCATGGAGAGCGTAACGGGTTGGCCGAGGTGGTTGGTTGCCGGCGCGTAGGGCAGGGTAGTTTTTTCACCGAAGTAAACACCGGTTGTTTGTAGCGGGTACCGTCGCAGGCGGGATTTTGGGCCTGCAGGCCCGAAACGGTGACAAAAACAACAAGCGCAAAAGCGGGTAGCAGCGATTTCATAAGCAACGTATTTCAGGCGAAGGTAGGAATGGTTGGTTGACCGGCCAACGAAACGAATCAATTCCTACCTTCGCCCTTGCCATGAGTTACGAGGACATTCTCCGCGACATCAAAGGGGGCAAGTTCAGGCCCATTTACTTCCTGCACGGCGAGGAGCCGTTTTTTATTGACCAAATCGAAGAGGCGGTTGATCGGCATGCCTTGTCTGAAGGGGAAAAAGGGTTCAACCTGTCGGTGTTGTACGGGAAAGATGTGGACCACCTGACATTGCTGGACTACCTGCGCCGATACCCCATGATGAGCGAGCGCCAGGTGGTTATTTTGCGCGAAGCGCAGGAAATGAAAAGCCTCGGCGAGTTGGTCGGTTACTTCGAAAATCCGATGCCTTCGACGATTTTTGTGGTGTGCCACAAACACAAAAAGTACGATTTGCGCACCAAACTCGGCAAGGTGCTAGCTACGAAAAGCCTGGTTTTTGAAAGCAAAAAACTGTATGATAACCAGATGCCCGACTGGATCGCCGGCTATTGCAAAGCCCGAAAACAGAGCATCGAAATGCCCGCGGCGGTGCTCATCGCGGAGTACCTTGGCACCGACCTGGCCCGGGTATCGAACGAATTAGACAAGTTGGCCCTGAACCTGCCCGCCGGGAGTACCGTCACGGTCAATCAGGTACAAGAGTACATCGGTATCAGCAAGGACTACAACGTGTTTGAGTTGCAGCGGGCTTTTGCGCAGCGCGACCTGCCGAAGATCGCCCGAATCCAGCAGTATTTTGCCGCCAACATTCGCAAGAACCCGCTCATCGTCACTGTTTCCAGTCTGCACGCGTATTTTTCCAAAGTGTACATGCTGCACTTCCTGCGCAATGCCGGCGACGCGGAAATGTCCAAAGCGCTTGACCTGCGTTCCGATTTTTTTCTAAAAGAATACAAACTCGCCGCCCGGAACTACAACCTCCCGCAAACCGAACACATCCTGCACCTCCTGCGCGAATACGACCTGCGCTCCAAAGGTGTGGATACCGACACCACCAACACTGGCGACGAAGAACTGATGAAGGAACTGTTTTTTAAAATGACGATGGAGGCGTAGAACGAGATCTTCCAGATTTGGCAAACCCTGGAAGGTCTTTGAAACGCCGCGCGCGGGTCTTTTGACCTACGGTATGCACACAAATGACTCTGGTATTCAAGATTTAGTAGTGCCGTTCTCGTCGGGTGTCACCACCCCACCAATGGGAGGGGGCCAGATTCTGAAAAGCGAATTGGCAAATCGGCATCCCAACGAGATGTTGATGGTAGTTGTGGACAAGCCCCCCTCCCATTTGGGGGAGGGGATGGGGGTGGGGTTGACACGCGCGGCAATTTATTATTTTCTAAACATTTGAATTTCAAAACACTGCAATCTATTTAAAACAAACTCCAGTTGTGTGCAACCGTGGTCGAAAGCCTACGCATGGCGCAAGTCTTGATATGACTTGCAAATTGTCCACCTATCTCAACCGATTATGTCCAACTACACCGTTGTCAAAGGAGATACATTATTCGCCATTGCGGCCAAATTCGGCATGACCGTAGCCGATCTGAAAAGCCTGAACGGGCTGAAGGATTCCGGTTTGAAGATCGGGCAAGTCCTGAAAGTACGGGCCAAACAACCGCCTGCGCCCGCAAAACCGGCGCCGGCGGCTCCTCCCAAACCGGCTACCGGAACCGCTGCGCCGGCGGGTAGCAGCACGACCACCACCTACAAAGTGGTGAAGGGCGATACCCTCTCGGCTATCGGGCGGCGTTTCGGGGTGAGCGCGGACACCCTCAAAACCCTGAACAAACTAAAATCCACGGCCCTGAGCATCGGGCAGGTACTGCGCATCCCGGTGGCTGCACCGGCCGGTCCGCCGCCGGTTGCCCAGCCAACGCCGCCCGTGCCGCCGGTATCGAATCCTGCACCGGGCGACTATCTGGCTGCCCGCCGGCAGTTTGGTCTTGCGGTGCGCCCCGAAGCCGATTTCCAGCGTTTCGAACTAACGGTGCCCCTGCTCAACGGTGCCACGGTGGTGGCCCGCATGCGCGACAATGTGCGATACTCAACTTTCATGCGGTACCCGGAAGGTATTGTGTATGGCGGACAGTCGGCCATACACCTGCCCGTGGAGCGGGTAGAATCGGTGGGGCTGAGCCACAAACAGGCCTCAGCGCTGGAGTATGTGGCCAGCCATGAGGGCAAATACGATGCGATCAACAGTTACGACGGCGGGATTTTTTCGTTTGGCAGCATCCAGTTTGTGGGCGCTGCGGAGCATGGCGGCAGCCTCAACCGCGTGTTGGCCGGTATGAAAAACCATGCGCCGGCGCGGTTTGCACAAGTGTTTCAGCAAGTGGGCATAGACTCGGTTGGGGGTGTAACGACCGTTTTGGACGAGACCGGCCGCGCACTTTCCGGCGATATGGCCTGGTTGTACATTCAAAAAACGGTGCCGTTGTACGGGGCATTCATCCGCGCCGGCTTCGACCCCGACCTGGTGCTGGAACAAATGCGCGCCGCCAACGACCTGTATGTACAGCCGGCGCTGAACTTCCGCCTCAACCTGTCTATCAACGGTATCGCGATCAGCGTGCCGCGCCTGCGGGATATTCTGACCTCCGAAGGGCTGCTCACAGCCCTGATCGCCATTGCCATCAACCGGGGAACGGGCGCCATGAGCCGCATGGTAGCCGAAGTACTCACCATCCTCGGCACATCGCAGCGGCTGCACAGCGTGGAGGCGCTGCGCCAGATAGACGAGCGCCTGCTTTGCCAAACCATAGCCGATACCACCACCGATGCCCGCACCCGCGACCGGGCGCTGGGCGTGCTGAACGCGGGGTTGAGTTTCGCGAAAACGTAACTATTGAGTACCATCGGGGGCAGTTACCCGCCCATCTGCACGATTTTCGTCGGCTCCAGTATCTCGTTGCGCACGGCTACTTGCCGCAGGGTATTTCGGGCTACGTTCAAAAATGCCTCGGACATGAGGCCACCGTCCGCGTGCAGCACGGCGGGTTTGCCGGAGTCGCCACCTTCGCGGATACCCTGCACCAGCGGTACCTGGCCCAGCAGCACCGAATGGCTGGCGAGAGCCAGTTTTTTACCGCCGCCTTGTCCAAACAGGTAGTACTTGTTGTTGGGCAATTCCTCGGGCGTAAACCAGGACATATTTTCCACTACGCCGAGGATGGGTACGTTGATTTGCGGCAGCAGGAACATGTTCATCGCCTTGAGCGCATCGGCCACGGCCACTTCCTGCGGGGTGGTGACGAGTACCACGCCGGTGACGGGCACGGTTTGCACGAGGGTCAGTTGCACGTCGCCGGTGCCGGGGGGCAGGTCCACGATGAGAAAATCGAGATCGCTCCAGAGCACATCGTTGAAAAATTGTTTGATGATGGCTGCCAGCCTCGGGCCGCGCAGCACCACGGCCTGTTCCGGTTCGATGATGTTGCCGATACTGATCGTAGGCATATCGTAGGCCATGAGCGGCACCATTTTCATCTGGCCGGTCACGTCCTGTATTTTTGGGCGCTGGCCCACGAGGCCCAGCATGGTGGGGATACTGGGGCCGTACACGTCGGCATCCATGAGACCGACGCGGGCGCCGAGTTTTTTCAGGCCCAAAGCCAGGTTCACGGCCACGGTGCTTTTGCCCACACCGCCTTTGCCGGATGCTACGGCGATAATGTTTTTGATTTGCGGTACGGTGCTGGTGGTTTCCTGGCTGCCGGGGGTTCGGGCCATGAAATGCACGTTGATATTGGCCTGCGGGTACCATTCGGCAATGGCGCCGATGCAGGCAAAATTCAGTTCGGCTTTGCCCTGCATTTGCAGCGAGGGGATGGAGAGCGAGAAGTTGACGTTATTGCCGTCAATGACTACGTTTTGCACCATGCCGGCGGTCACGATGTCGCGGCCGGTTTGTGGGTCGAGCACCCGGCGGAGTGCGTTGAGGATTGTTTCTTGTTCCATTTTTAAATGACGCCTTGTGGCTTGCACAAACACCGTTTGGGCCTTGTCGTTCACCGGGCGCGAAGGTAGGTGGAATTGTGGCAATGCGCGTTGCGGTACCCGCGTTGGCTATGTCTGGACGGGGCGGGGCAACGATTACTCGTTGTCCCGCTTCTTTTTTGCCTCTTCTTGCAGCCGTATCAATTCGGCTTTTGCCTTTTCGATATCGGCCTGCACGGCGCCGAGTTGTTGTTGGGCCTGGGCGAGTTCCTGTTGTTTTTGTACGAGTTTTTGCTGCTCTACCCGGATTTTTTCAGTCACTTCGGCTTTGATTTTGGCCATTTCGGTAGCGGACTCGGCTTTGACGTCGGCGATGCGTTTGGCTTCGTCTGTTCGGGTTTCGGCGATGCTGGCGGCGGCGGCCTGTTTGGCGGCATAGACCGCTTCGGTGGCTTCTTTTTGTGCATTTGCGGCCTCCTCCGCGGTACGTTTGCGGGCATTTTCGGTTTCGGTGGCGTACTGTTGGCGTTTTGCTCGGCTTCCTTGCGGGCTGCCGACACCTCGGCAGCGGCGGAGTTGCGCACGTCATCCATTTCCTTGCGGGCGCGTTCCTGGGCATCCGACACTTCCTTAGCCAGGGCGGCTTTTTTGTCGTCGGCATCCTTTTTGGCCAGGGCTATGGCCTCGAGTGCTTGTTGTTTGGTGGTTGCTACTTCGCGGGCGGCTGTTTCTTTGGTTTTTACGACCTCGCCGGCGGCTTCTTCTTTGGATTTGGCCACACTTTCGGCACTTTCCTGGCGAGCGCGGGCAGCGGTTTCTTTTGCGGTTTTGACTTCTTCGGCGGCTTCCTGGTTGGTTTTGGCCACCTCCTGGGCGGCGCGTTCGCGGGCCGTTGCCAGTTCGGAGGCAAGGCGCTGGCGCTCCTGGGCGGCGTTCTCGCGGGACATACGAATGCTGTCGGCTTCGGCGGTGCGGATGGCGGCGATGGTTTGGGCGCTTTGGCGTTTGGCTTCGGCGGCGGCGTTGGCGGCATCTTGCTGGGCGCGCACCTGGGCCTCGCGGGCGGTAGCGATTTCGCGGGCGGCTTTTTCGCGGGCGGCGGCGATCTCGGCGGCGGCTTTTTCGCGGGACGCCACCACCTCCTGGGCCGATGCAGACGTAGTTTCCTGTTGTTTTTTCTTGGCATCGGCAATGGTTGCTGCGGCCTCCTGCTGGATTTGCTGCATACGTTGCTCGGCGGTTTGTTTGGAAGAGTTTACTTCCTCGGCGTATTTCTTCTGGGCCTCGTCGGCATTGGAGTTGGCGGCCAGCACCTTGTTTCGGGCTTCTTCCTGCGCTTTGGCGATTTCCTGTTGGCTGCGTTCGCGGGCTTTCAGCACTTCGTCGGCGCTTTCCTGCTTGATTTTCGCTTCTTTTTCTTTGGCGGCGGCTACTGCTTTGGCCAACTCCTCCTGGATTTTGGTGATTTCCTCGGCGGCCCGTTGGCGGGCGGTTTGCACGGCGGTAGCGATGGAGTCGCGCTGCACCTGGGCACGGGCCTGGGCATCGGCGATGGCTTTGGTGGCCTCGTCCTGTACCTGCTGGACGTTTTGGGCGGCACGCTGGCGGCTTTCAGCCACCTCTTTGGCGATGTCCAACTTGTCGGCTTCGGCTTTTTCGCGCTGGAACTGCACGTCTTTTCGGACTTGCTCGATCTCGTTGGCGGCGCGTTTTTTGGCTTCGGCTACTTCGAGGGCGCTGGATTCTTTTTGTTTGGCAACATTTTCCCGGAGGTCGGCCAGTTCGGCGGCGTTGTTCTGCTCGAGCAGGGCTTTTTCTTCGGCGGCCTTGCGGCGCGATTCGGAGACTTCGTTGGCGAGGCGTTGTTTTTCCAGCACGGAGTTTTCGCGCATTTTGGCTACTTCATTGGCGGTTTCCTCGCGTATTTTCAGGATTTCCTCGGAAGCGGTTTTTTTGGAACCCTGGACATCCTCGGCGGTTTTGCCTTTTTCCTTTTCGGCTGTTTGGCGCGCCTCGGCTACGGTGCGGGCATTTTCGTCCCGGATACGCTTCAGTTCGTCTTCGGCATTGCCGCGGGCGGTGGACACCTCGTCGGCGTATTGGAGTTTGGCCTGGTCAAGGCGTTCCTTGATGGCGGCGAGTTCGCGGGCGGCGTTGTCGCGGGCTTTCTGGATTTCTTCGGCAGAGGCGAGGCGGGCCTTTTGGATATCCTCCCCGGCTTTGCGGCGTTCCTCTTCCACATTCATATTGATGCGGGCTACCACGGAATCGGCCTTGCTGCGGTTTTCATTGATAATCGCCTGGGTTTCGGCCTTGCTTTTTTCGATCTCGGCGAGGCTGGTTTTTCGGGCTTCGAGCACCTCGTTGGCGTACTCGAGTTTTTTCTGGTTGGCGGCTTCGCGGGCGGTGGCCACTTCCTGCTGCAGCTGCGCCTTGATTGCCGCGCCCTTGTCCTTTTCAGCTTTTATTTCGGCCCGGATGGTTTCTTTGGTTTTCTCCAGTTCGCTGCGCAGGTTGGTCACCTCGTCGTCGCTGACAGCGGCGGAACTCGGTTTAGGTTTGACGGCAGCACCCGAGGTAGTGGGCTTGGCGCCGCCCGGCTTGGCGGGGTCCGGGGTTGTTTCGGCAGTTCCCGTGCGGTTTTTTCGTTCAATTTCCGCGCCGGGGTTATCTTTCACCGCTGCGACTTCCAGGGTATTGTTGAAGCAGTTGCACAGGTTTCGGAACTCGGTCTGGCGGTTTGGGTTGATCGTGAATTTGTACTTCTGGCGTTCCACGAAATTGATGAAGTGTATGTCCGTGATCGTCGTACTGGCCAGCCACTGGATGGCTTCGAGGTCCAGTTGCAGGTTGTTGCGGTGGGTGGGCACATTGCCGGGCACCACTTCGCCGAGGGATATGAACTTGTAGATGCGTTCCTTGCCGGTAAAATCAATAAAAACTACCTGGTCGTCCTGATTGAACTCGGTACCGCCGGTGGAGGTCATGCGGGCGTAAATGCCCTTTTCGTCGGTGAAAAAAATGAGGCTGTAGCTGTAGCCGCCGCGTACCACAATCGTGATGTTATCGGTGCGGAGGAGTTGGATGCCGGAGATCTTTTTGTTCTCTTTTATGGAGGCGGCGCAGTCCTGTGCCTGAGCATGAACTACTGAAAACAAAGCGATTAGGAGAATCGAGAAAGTACGCATGCAAGGTGCCATGTACGGTTTGGGCAATAGGTTGAAAATACGGTTCAGCAATAGCGCGGCAATTTAGATTTTTTCCTGCCAGCAAAAAAAAGATACGGGGCATTCGTTTTGCATGACCCAAACATTTCAAGTTGTTTGACCGGGCGCAAAATTTTGTTGGAGCGCATCAGGGTGCCCCTTTTTTTTGGTACAATTCCATCCAGACACCATGGCGCTCCAGGCGCCGGACAAGCGCCCATTCCAGGTGCAAAACGCCGTAGTCGGCTTCGGAAAAATCATTAAAAACATTGGAGGCCAGTATGTACTGGTTTTGTTGGTAGTCCTTTTCAGCAAACATACGCGCATCGCCGTCGAGCAGCAGGTGTTCGCCGGTATTGACGTTGGGGAACGCCGTTCCGATGCCCCGGAGTGGTATTTTTTCTTGCTCGATGAAGCGCAGCATGTCTGCCCGCAACCGATGGTAGGGCCGGTGCGCAAGCGTAGCGTCCCAGTCCATGGAAATGCCGCGCGGATAAATCCAGCAATTGCCCGTGCCAAGGCCGATCAGCAGCACCAGAAACAGCAGTTTTTTGCGCTGCCCGGGGATATCGGCGGCATACAGGAGGTAAAAAACCAGCAGGTGCAAAGCCAAAAAACCGGGTAAAAAATAGCGGTGCGCAGACAGGTTGTGGTACAACAACGCGGAAGGTGTCAGAAAAAAAACGAGGCTGCCGAGGAGCAGCGCCAGTACGGTCCATTTCGGTTGCACAATAGAGCCAGAGGAAACACGGCCTCCCAAAAAATCGCCGCGCCGCCGCGCCGCGGCGGCAAACTCAAACACCAGATATCCCAGCACGCCCCATTCCACCAAGCGCCCGAGATCGGTCCAGCGCCAGCCCAGCACCAGGATATTTTTCAAAAAATCCATGCCCTGTGCCGGCTCGAACGCGGGCGCCCAGGGCGAGTCGGCATGAAAACCCGTCCAGCCCGTAGCCGAGTGGTGCCACCACAGGAACCACGCAGCGAAACCCGCTCCGGGCAGAAAAACCAGGCTCGTGCGCAACAAGTGGCCGGCCGAGCGCCGGTGCGCCAGCATTTGCCAGACGAACAGCCCCGCCGTGGTCATCATGCCGCGCGTACTGATCGCGCAAAGGCCCAAAATGCCGACGACCGCCCAAGCCTGCCGCCCGCCGAGCAGTGCCTGTACCGTCAGAAGAAAGAAAAACACCAATGGAATGTCCGGCCCGACCAGCGCGCTTTGAGCCGCCAAAACGGGGTCGGAAAAAACAAGCAGTACCAGGCCAAGCGGCCAGAAACGGGCGTTGTGCGCCGTAGCGGTGCAGTGCTCGCCCAGTCGGACGAGTTGCAGGGCAATGCCTGCGAGAAACGGAAACATAGCCCAGTGGCCGGCGGGCAAGGTTTTGCCGAAGAGCGTCCAAACCAGCGCGAGGTAGTACCCGAAAACCGGTGGGTGCCCGCTGTCAATGGCTTCGGGCAGGGCCGTCCAGCGCAACCCGTTTTCGTAGAAATGGTGCGCGTGTTTGCTGCCCAATTGCACCGTGTCCCAAAAAAATGGATCGTACTGGACGGCGGTCGTCCAGGCGGCCAGACAGCCGAGCAAAAAGACGAAGGGAAGCCGGAGAGACCGCAAAAGACGAAGGGTAAAAAGTGAATACTCGGGCAGCACAAAACTCAATGGAGTGTAGCGCTGACCAGCCGGAGGAATTCGCCCCGGGTTTCGGCGTTCCGGAACTCCCCGGTGAATGCCGAGGTGGTGGTGACGCTGTTTTGTTTTTGTACGCCGCGCATCATCATGCACATGTGGCGCGCTTCGATGACCACGGCCACCCCCAGCGGCTTGAGGGTTTCCTGGATGACGTCGCGGATTTCGATGGTGAGCCGTTCCTGCACCTGCAGGCGCCGGGCAAATACATCCACTACACGCGGTATTTTACTCAGGCCGACGATATGGCCGTTTGGGATGTAGGCGACATGCGCCTTGCCAAAAAAGGGCAACAGATGGTGTTCGCACATAGAGTACAGCTCAATGTCCTTGACGAGTACCATCTCGCTGTAGTCTTCGCGGAACATAGCCGAGCGCAGGATAGCCACCGGATCCTGCTGGTAACCCTGGGTGAGAAACTGGATCGCTTTGGCGGCACGTTCGGGGGTTTTGATCAGCCCTTCCCGGCTGGATTGCTCGCCGATGTGCGTCAGGATGGCCTCAAAGTGTACGCGCAACTGGTCGGTTATAGCGGACATACAAGGGATGTTTGTGTTGGGTAACTCGCTTTTTTACTTTTCGCCATAGTACTCGGCGTAAATCGTTTCGGTTTCCCAGAGTTTGAGGGCGTGCAGTTTGCAGGGGGAATCCTGGAGTGCAGCTTCGAGGCGCTGCCAGATGAGGATAACAAGGTTCTCGGTAGTTGGTTGCATGCCTTTGGGGATGAAGTCCACGTCGAGGTTGAGGTTGCTGTGGTCGAGGTGGTCTATAACTTGTTCCTTGATGATAACGCTGAGGTGTTTGACGTCAATGATAAAACCCGTGACGGGGTCGGGCATACCTTTGACCGTGACGTGGAGGTTGTAGTTGTGGCCGTGCCAGTTTTTGTTGGAGCACTTGCCAAATACGGCTTTGT
Organism: Lewinellaceae bacterium; assembly: GCA_016719605.1. Lineage (GTDB taxonomy): Bacteria > Bacteroidota > Bacteroidia > Chitinophagales > Saprospiraceae > M3007. Next base: position 677,193 of record JADJYW010000001.1, read on the forward strand.
TCTGCTCTTCCGACCAATCGTCCACCCAGAGTTTGTGGGCGGCGTTGAAGCGTTCGATGCGGGTGATATAGACCATCTGTGGAAAAAGGAATCGGGTATGGTTGGTGACGATGCCCATACCACTGGACATTTTTTTGAAGCTTTGAGAGAGTGTATCGTAAGTCCGCACCATAATTGCGAAGTTGACAGGCGAATCCATTTTTTGACAGGATGAAAAGGATTTACAGGATTTTCGGCGGCGGAGCCGCCTCATTTATCTTGTAAATCCTTTTCATCCTGTCAAAAAATCTCAATTCCCGTCAAAACAGCACTTATGATACACCCTCTAATGCCCGAAAAAAAGTTTCGTAGTATGGCGGTGGCTGGTTGTAAAAATCGTGATTTGGGGCGGGCAAAAGTACGGGCAAAACTGTTTCGCAACCGTTCTATTTCCAAAATTACCTGGTCTGTCGTGATTTTGACCAACGGTCAACGGCGCCGGCCCACGACCTTTTCATCCCGTCGGTTTTCCGGTTTATCTAAAATAAAGAGGAGCCGGAAAGGCAATTTGTTCCTTCGCGTCTTTCCTTTGTCTTTCCACACCGTTCAACCTGCACCCATTCGTGGCATGAAAGCCCAACGCCTCATAGATCGGCTGTACAACCTGCTGACACTCCGCCCGGTGTACCACGCCTTGTTCTGGCTGACCCTGTTCGGGCTGTTGGTGTGGCTTGGTTATGGGCAGAGCCACAATCTGTGGTTTGTGATGGGCAATGAATTAGTCAGCCTGTTTTTTTTCGGAGTTTTGGTCTATTTCAACCTGTTTTACCTGATTCCGAATTACCTCGCCCGCAACGTCCTGTTGTACCTCGGATTGGTATTGGCGGCCTGTACTGTGGTGACGCCTATAAAAGTCCTGGTATTGTATCTGAAATTTTCCGGCATGCCGCAGGTACAGAACAACCTCGTGGAGGTACAGGAATCGCTGTACATCGGCAGTTTTATGGTGGTGCTGCTCTCCACCGTACTGCGGGTGATTACGGACTGGTGGCGCTATCAGCGCGAGAAACAGACCCTGCAAACCCAGACTATCCAGTCCGAACTGCGTTTTTTGAAAAGCCAGATCAACCCGCACTTCTTGTTCAACACGCTGAACAACCTGTACGCACTGACGTTGAAAAAAAGCGAAAAAGCCCCGGAAATCGTGCTGAAACTTTCGGAGATCATGCGCTACATGCTTTACGAGTGCAACGAAAAGCAGGTGCTGCTCACCAAGGAAATCCAGTACATCCACAACTACCTCGACCTGGAACGCCTGCGCCAACCGGCAGGCGCCGACATCCAGTTTGTCACCGAAGGGCACATCAGCGACCAGTTGGTTGCCCCCCTGCTATTTGTCCCGTTTCTGGAAAACAGTTTCAAACACGGACTGAACCACCACGTTCAGGGGGGCGGGTTTGTGCATATACGCCTCAGCGTGCACGAAGACGACCTCGAGTTTTTTATCGAAAACAGTAAAGCCGAGCGACTCCCCCGACAGGAACACCCCCGCAGCGGCGGTATCGGGTTGGTCAATGTGCGCCAACGCCTGCGCATCCTCTATCCCGACAAACACACCCTGACCGTGGAAGACGAACCCCATCGCTATGCCGCCATCCTGTTGCTCCAGTTGAATTGAAAAAAACAGCACTCCGAAAATTCCGACATTCCAAACAGTACCCTACCTTAGACCAGAATTTGAACCCCCAAAATACCCCCCAAAATACTCACCACCCACCAATCAACCACCCACCAATCAACCAATCACCTATTCAACCAACCACCTGTCCTATGCTAAACGTCCTGATCGTTGACGACGAACCACTTGCACTCGATGTACTGGAAACCTACATTGAGCAAATGCCCGACCTCAAACTGGCGCAGCGCTGCTCCAATGCGCTGGAAGCCAATGAGGCATTGAAAAACCACGATATAGACCTGATGTTCCTCGACATCCAGATGCCCCAACTCACGGGTATTGACTTCGTCAAAACCCTGACCAAGCCGCCTATGATCGTATTCACCACCGCCTACGCCAACTATGCCATCCAAGGCTTCGACCTGAACGCCCTCGACTACCTGCTGAAGCCCATTTCCCTGGAGCGCTTCATGAAAGCCGTCAACAAAGCCCTGGATCACGCCGACTTGCAGGAGCGCGAAAACCACGCCCCAAGCAGCCTCGAATCCTCGGAATTTTTCTTTGTCAAAGCAGATAAAAAACTCGTGAAGGTCAACTTCGACGATATGCTCTACATCGAGGGGCTGAAGGATTACGTAATCATCCGGCTCAAAAACAGCCGCGTCATTACCCTGCAAACGATGAAAAGCCTCGAAGAAAAACTCCCGCACGGACGTTTCAAACGAATCCACCGCTCCTACATCGTGGCTATGGACAAAATACTCGCCATCGAAGGCAACATGGTGGAAGTCATGGAAAAAGACAAACCCAAACTACTGCCTATCGGCAAAAACTACCGCGATGAACTGTTGGTACTGATTGACAAAAACAGGCTGTAAGCATGCCGCATCCGTGGGGAACAACGTTACAGGACATTTTTCCAAAGAGGCTGTCTCAAAAGCATGGCTTTGACGGGAATTGATTTTTTTCAGACAGGATTTACAAGATTTACAGGATAAATGAGGCGACTCCGTCGCCGAAAATCCTGTAAATCCTTTTTATCCTGTCAAAAAATGAATTCGCCTGTCAACGGCGCAATACGGTGCGGACTTATGAGACAGCCTCTCTAATGTCCAGTAGTGTAGTGGGGAACAACGCCCCTCTGTCCCCAACCGTCACGCTCCCAACGCCGCAGTTTGTAGATTTCCTGCTCCCGGGCAGAATCAAAACGCGCTACTTCGCCGGATTCCGTAACATTGCCGCACTTTGTTCAGCAAAACGATCCGACTATGCGCCACTTTTTTTTCCTCCTCTGTTTTTCTCTGATCCTCACCCCCCTCTTTGCTCAAAAAAAGGACGAACCCAAAGACAAAAAAACTGAAAAACCCGCGCTGCTCACCCCCGCCACCTACAACGGCCTCTCCTTCCGCAGCATCGGCCCGGCAGTCACCTCGGGTCGTATCAGCGATTTCGCGGTGAACCCCCGCAATCCGGCGGAATACTTTGTGGCCGTGTCCTCCGGCGGCGTGTGGAAAACCGTCAACGCCGGCACGACCTACACCCCCGTCTTCGACGGCCAGGGGTCGTACTCCATCGGTTGCGTGGTACTCGACCCTGCCAATTCCAGTGTGGTTTGGGTGGGTACCGGCGAAAACAACAACCAACGCTCGGTAGCCTACGGCGACGGTATTTACAAAAGCGAAGACGGCGGCAAAACCTGGAAAAACAAAGGCCTGAAAACCTCCGAGCACATCGCCAATATCGTCGTGGACCCCACCAACCCGAATACGGTTTATGTGGCCGCTTATGGCCCGGTTTGGAGCGACGGCGGCGAACGCGGTGTGTACAAATCCACCGACGGCGGCGAAACCTGGACGTGCATCAAATCCGTCAGCGCCTACACCGGCTGCAACAACCTCGTCATGGACCCGCGCGACCCCAGGGTGCTCTACGCCGCCTTCCACCAGCGCCAGCGCAAAGTGTTCACCTACATCGGCGGCGGCCCGGAGTCGGCGCTGTTCAAAAGCACCGACGGCGGGGTCACCTGGAAAAAACTCGAAGGCGGGCTGCCCGGCGGCGAAGTGGGCCGCATCGGCATTGACGTATCGCCGGCAAATCCCGACTATGTGTACGCCGTGGTGGAAGCCGGCGACAAAAAAGGCGGCATCTACCGATCCACCGACCGCGGCGCGAGTTGGACGAAAATGAGCGACACCTACACCAGCGGCAACTATTACCAGGAACTCAACTGCGACCCCAAAAACCCCGACCGCATTTTCATCACTGATGTTTATTACAAATACAGCGACGACGGCGGCAAAACCGTGCGCAACCTCAGCGAACTGAACAAACACATTGACAACCACTGCATCTGGATTGACCCCAACGACACCGACCACCTGCGCGTAGGCTGCGACGGCGGCGTGTACGAATCCTGGGATTTCGCCAAAACCTGGGAATTCAAACACAACCTCCCGGTCACGCAGTTTTACAAAGTATCTACCGACAACGCTTTCCCGTTTTACCACATCCACGGCGGTACGCAGGACAACCTCAGCCTCGGCGGCCCCAGCCGCAGCACCAGCGCCAACGGCATCCCCAACTCCGACTGGTACGTGACCAGCACCGGCGACGGCTTCGAAACCCAGGTGGACCCGTTCAATCCAGACATCATTTACGCCCAAAGCCAGTATGGCGGCCTGGTGCGTTTCGACCGGAAAAGCGGCGAAATGCTGCCCATTCAGCCCCAACCCGGCGAAAATGAACCCGGCTACCGCTGGAACTGGGATGCCCCGCTCACCATCTCCAACCACTCCCCCTCCCGCCTCTACTTCGGCGCCAACATGGTGTTCCGCACCGATGACCGCGGCAACTCCTGGCGCACGATCAGCCCCGACCTCTCCCGCGGCGTAGACCGCAACACCTTCGAAATCATGGGCAAAGTGTGGAGCGTGGACGCTATCGCCAAAAACGGCTCTACTGACATTTACGGCCAAACGACCTCCATCGCAGAGAGCATCCTCGACGAAAATATGCTGTGGGCAGGCACCGACGATGGCCTGCTGTGGGTAACCCGCAACGCCGGCCAGTCGTGGGAAAAAATGGACAACCTGCCCGGCGTGCCCGAGCGCTCGTACGTCCACCAGGTTATCGCTTCGCGTTTCGACAACAATACCGCCTACGTTTGCTTCAACCACCACCGCTACGGCGACTTCAAGCCGTACCTCCTGAAAACTGCCGACGGCGGCAAAACGTGGAAATCCATTGCCGCTACCCTGCCCGAGCGCGGCAGCGTGTACACCATCGCCGAAGACCATATTGACCGCAACCTGCTGTTTTGCGGCACCGAATTCGGCGTGTTTTTTAGTCCCGACGGCGGCGAAAACTGGGTGCAACTGAAATCCGGCCTGCCCACCATCGCCGTGCGCGACATCGAAATCCAGCGCCGCGAAAACGACCTCGTGCTGGGCACATTCGGCCGCGGATTTTACGTCCTCGACGACTACTCCCCGCTGCGCAACCTCCAGCCCGAAACGTTTGAAAAATCGGCCAATATCTTCCCGGTGAAAGATTCCTGGATGTTTATCCCCAACAAACCACTGGGCTTGCGCGACAAGGGGCACCTCGGCAGCAGTTACTACGCCGCCGCCAATCCGCCGGTGGGTGCCGTGTTCACCTACTGGCTGAAGGACGATATAAAAACCCTCAAAACCAAACGCCAGGAAGCCGAAAAGGCCAAATTTGAGAAAAAGGAAACGGTGCAATACCCCGACATGGAGGCCCTGCGCAAAGAAGACGAACAGCCCGAGCCGTACCTCTTGTTCACCGTCACCGATGCTGCGGGCGACGTGGTGCGCCACATCAAAACCGGCGCCGGCAAGGGTCTGAAACGTATCGTGTGGGATTTCCGCTACAACCCCGCAGCGCCGGTGACGAACCGCCGCACCATCGCGCCCGACCAGTTGTTTGGCAGCCCCGACCAGGGCCACCTCGCGCTGCCGGGGCAGTACAGCGTTACCCTGCACCAGTACGAAGACGGCGTGCTCACGCCGGTGGTCGGGCCGGTGCAATTCACCGTAAAATCGCTGAACAACGCCACCCTGCCCGCCTCGGACAAGCAGGCCTACCTCGATTTTTGCAAAAAAGTGAGTCGCCTGCGCAAGGCCGTCAGCGCTGCCGGCAATATCCGCAACGACCTGAACACCACCCTCGGCCACATCCAGACGGCCCTGCTCGACATGCCCGCGCCACCGCAGGATTTGTTGAAAAAAACGTATGATATCGCACGCCGTCTGAACGCCGTCGGCCTGCAACTCAACGGCGACGCCACCCGTGCCCGCCGCGAGTTTGAAACCGCGCCCGCCATCAACGGCCGGGTCGGCTTGCTGGAGTACAGCATGTGGAACACCACCAGCGCACCCACACAAACCTTCGAGGAAAACTACCGCATCGCAACCAAACAGTTTGGCCCCGTGCTGGATGAACTGAAGGCCATTGCCCGGGAAATAGAAACCATCAACTCGGCTCTGGAGCAGGGCGGCGCGCCCGCTACGCCGGGCCGGTGGCCGGACTGGAGAGGGTAGGGCGGCAAATTAGCAAGGGGACAGCCTGGCCTTTTCACCTGGGGTATGCACACCAATGGAGGGCTCGGGCATACGGGTTGGGTGTATCGGCGCAGGTTGTTCGACGCGTGATTTGACAATGTTTATTGGGCAAAAACGGGAAATGGGGGACTTTGTGGGAGAAAACCTTAGTTTTGTAAAAAATAAAGGTCTATGCTACGTTCCGCTACCCTCCTCCTTTTCACCGTGCTTCTCCACCTCTCCGTTTTGGGGGGGCTTCGCGCCCAATGCCAAATCACTACCCTGCCCTACGGCGTGGTGCAAACCGACATCAACCGGGGCCAAAAAATCATTCCCACGCAAGACGGCCACTTCGTGATTGCCGGCGTTTGGAACGACGAGGCATTTCTCCTGAAAGTGAATGCGCAAGGGCAGCAAGTGGCATTGAAAAAATTTGGGGCCGACATCACCGGCACCTCCTCCTTCCGGGATGTGGTGGAAACCGCCGATGGCGGTTTTGTAGCCGTAGGTGAATGCCTCAACTGCGTTGTGCCCGATGATGCGCTGGCCAAAGTGGTGGCAATAAAAACCGATGCCAGCCTCAACCTCGATCCGGCAATCGGCGTGAAAAAATTCGGGCAGGTGACCGTCAACGGGGTCACCACATTAGCCGAGCGGTTTTCACCGTCCATTTTGCGTACTGGAAACGGCTTTCTGCTGGCAAGCGCCGTGGCGACCGGGGGCGGACTGAATCCGCACGATGTACTCGTGACGGAGTTGGCGGCAGATTTGACGCCCGCCTGGGACAAAATGCACCACACCGGTTTTTTTGAAAGCCCGTACGATCTGGCTGCCGGCACCGACGGTTTTTTCCTGACAATCAACCGCGCCTTTGTCCCGGAGGCCATTTTGCTGAAAGTCAATACTGCCGGAGATCAGGTTTGGCAAAAACCCGTCGCGGCAAACCTGTTGCGTGGAATCGTTTTTCTGCCCGACTCCAACGAAGTCGCCGTAATCGGCGACATTACGCCCTCCGGGCAAGATCAGCAGGCCATGCTGCGGCGCTTCGATGCCGGCACCGGCGACTCGCTGGATTTGTTGCTTTTTGGCGACATGCTGGCTGACGAAGGGCACGATGTACAACTGCTGCCCAACGGCGATTTGCTCGCCGGGATTGTCACGAACCAACCCAATCCTTTCGGTATCTATGCCACCTCCCGGATATATCGCATCCAGACTTACCCGTTGGCCGTCAATTGTTTCTACCTGATTCCAAACCCCGACAACATCACCAATATGGCGATTCGGAGCATCGTCCCGCTGAGCGAAAACGGCAAGGACTTCGCCGCCACAGGTATCCGCGGCTTTTACAACCGCACGTTTTTCCACACCCGGCGCGATTGCGAGGTGACGGCATTGTCGGCGGCGCTTTGTCCGGGCGAAACCCACATTTTGCCCAACGGGCAAACCGTGAGCACGGCGGGAGTTTACCCCGTCACGCTGGCCGCCGCCAACGGGTGCGACAGTATCGTGCAAACCACCGTCAGTGTTTTTGCACCCATAATACCCACGCAAGTAGGGACGACCATTTGCCCCGGCTATACCTACACCCTGCCGAACGGGCAAACCGTGAGCATGGCCGGGACGTATCCCGTCACACTGGCCACCACGAACGGCTGCGACAGTATCGTGCAAACAACGGTCAGCGTTTTCGCACCCATTCCGCCCACGCAAATCGTAGTGGCACTTTGTCCGGGCGAAACGCACAGCCTGCCCAACGGCCAAACGGTGAGCATGGCCGGGACGTATCCTGTCATGCTCGTAGCCTCCAACGGCTGCGACAGTATCGTGCAAACAACGGTCAGCGTTTTTGCACCTATTCCGTCCACGCAAATCGTAGTGGCGCTTTGTCCGGGCGAAACGCACAGCCTGCCCAACGGGCAAACCGTGAGCATGGCCGGGACGTATCCTGTCATGCTCGTAGCCTCCAACGGCTGCGACAGTATCGTGCAAACAACGGTCAGCGTTTTCGCACCTATTCCGCCCACACAAATCGTAGTGGCGCTTTGTCCGGGCGAAACGCACAGCCTGCCCAACGGGCAAACCGTGAGCATGGCCGGGACGTATCCCGTTACGCTTACTGCCGCCAACGGTTGCGACAGTCTTGTGCGAACGAGCGTCAGCGTTTTCGCACCTATTCCGCCCACACAAATTGTAGTGGCGCTTTGTCCGGGCGAAACGCACAGCCTGCCCAATGGCCAAACCGTGAGCACTGCAGGGATGTATCCCGTTACGCTCACTGCCGCCAACGGTTGCGACAGCATCGTGCGAACGAATGTCAGCGTATACGCCCCTATTACCGTCGGGAGTGTGGAAATAACCACGGATAATGGGCAGGGAACGGGCAGTATCAAATTGGAAAACGTGCAAGGTGGCTCTGGCGGAACCTATCAGTTTGATTGGAGTAATGGCCTTACAGCACCTATTATTGAGAACCTGCCCGGAGGTGTTTATCAAGTCACGATCACGGATATTGCCGGCTGCACGGCGGTGTTTGAGTATGCCGTGATGACGGTAAGCCTGTCCGAAGTTGCCAATAGTGCGGCTTTGCAAGTCAGTCCGAATCCATTTACCGATCAAATCCGGGTATTACTTCTGCTGGAAAATCCAACGAGTGCCCGATTTGAATGGCGCCTTGTCAATGTGTACGGACAGAACTGTCGCGCGGGTTTTATCCGTCCGGGGAGTAGCGCGACCGTGGAGGGAAATGATTTGCCCGCCGGGCTGTATTTCCTGCAATTGCTGGAAAACGGAAGGCCCGTGCAGGTCAGGAAATTGGTGAAGTAAGGCGCCGTACGGAAATTCATGTTTTTCCAAACCCAAACCTCCTTTTCCAGCCGCCCTTTCCCCTACCTTTGCCGCCCGAAAAAAACACAACTAAAAGATGTATAGAACCCACACCTGCAACGACCTCCGCCTCGCCGACGCCGGCAAAACCGTCACCCTCGCCGGCTGGGTGACCATCAGCCGCGACCTCGGCGGCCTCACGTTTGTTGACCTGCGCGACCGCTACGGCATCACCCAACTCGTGTTCGATATGGACGACAATGCCGAACTCTGCACCCGTGCCCGCCGCCTCGGCCGCGAGTTTGTTGTGCAGGCTACCGGCCTCGTGCGTGCGCGCACCAGTAAAAACCCCAACCGCGCCACGGGCGATATCGAAATACAGGTCACTGCATTCGAGGTGCTCAATGCCGCCAAAACGCCGCCGTTCACCATTCAGGACGACACCGACGGCGGCGACGACCTGCGCATGAAATACCGCTACCTCGACCTGCGCCGCAACGTCGTGCAGCAAAATATCCTCTTCCGCGCCAATATCGGTCTCGAAACGCGCAAGTATCTCGCCGGACAGGGTTTTGCCGAAATCGAAACACCGTTCCTCATCAAGTCCACACCCGAAGGTGCGCGTGACTTTGTGGTGCCCTCGCGCATGAACAAGGGCCTGTTTTACGCCCTCCCGCAGTCGCCGCAAACGTTCAAACAAATCCTGATGGTGGCCGGGTTCGACCGGTATTTCCAGATTGTGAAATGTTTCCGCGACGAAGACCTGCGTGCCGACCGCCAGCCGGAATTCACGCAGATTGACTGCGAAATGGCGTTCGTGCACCAGGAGGATATCCTCAATACGTTCGAGGGCCTGACGAAACATTTGTTCAAAACCGCCCTCGACATCGAACTGACCGATTTCCCGCGCATGACCTACGACGAAGCCATGCGCCGTTTCGGCTCCGACAAACCCGACCTGCGTTTCGGCATGGAGTTCGTGGAGGTCACCGAACAGGCTCAGGGCAAGGGCTTTCCGGTGTTCGACAGCGCCGAAACGGTGCTCGCCATTTGCGCCCCCGGCTGCGCGGGCTACACCCGCAAACAACTCGACGAGCTCACCGAGTGGGTCAAACGCCCGCAAATCGGCGCCAAAGGACTCGTGTATGTCCGCTACGATGCCGACGGTTCCGTGAAATCTTCGGTGGATAAATTTTATTCGCCCGACGACCTGAAGGGGTGGTTGCACGCCTGCGGCGCCCAGCCCGGCGACCTGCTCTTCCTGCTCTGCGGCGAGGCCGAAAAAACACGCAAACAACTTTCCGAACTGCGCCTCGAAATGGGCAGTCGCCTCGGCCTGCGCGACCCGAACGTGTTCAAACCGCTGTGGGTCATGGACTTTCCCCTGCTCGAATGGGACGAAGATGAGGGCCGCTTTTTCGCTATGCACCACCCGTTTACCTCGCCCAAACCGGACGATATCGTCAAGCTGGAATCCAACGACCACACGGTGCTCAAGGGCATCCGCGCCGATGCGTACGACCTCGTGCTGAACGGCGTAGAAATCGGCGGCGGCTCCATCCGGATCCACGACCGCGACCTGCAAAGCCGCAACTTCCGCCTGCTCGGCTTCACGCCCGAGGAAGCCGAGGCCCAATTTGGTTTCCTGCTCGGCGCATTCGAGTACGGCGCGCCGCCGCACGGCGGTATCGCCTTCGGCTTCGACCGCCTCTGCGCGGTGATGAACGGCGCCAACTCGATCCGCGACTTCATCGCATTCCCCAAAAACAACCAGGGCCGCGATGTGATGATTGACGCGCCGGATACGATCAAGGACAAACAGCTGGAGGAGTTGGGGATATTGGTGAAAGGGGAATAGGTAGCGGCGGGTTTTAACCCGCCGAGTTCTGCAAAAGACGAGGGGCAACGGGCAAATTGGCAACGGGCAATAGAGTGGCAAACCCCTATTTCTCCCTACCTTCGCCCACCGCGAAACAGGCTCCCTGATTCAGTTGGATGCCCGGATTCGGAATCACATTGCCCGTTGCCCCTCGCCTTTTGCAAACTCGGCGGGTTAAAACCCGCCGCTACCAATTTGCAAAAATAGGCGGGTTAAAACCCGCCGCTACCAATTTGCCCTTTGCAAAAGCTGTCTCAAAACAGGACTTCACACGCATGCGAACGATATTTTCGTCCATTTTAGAGAACAAATATGTACAGGCCTTGCGTCAAGGGGTAGCCGCTGTTTGGGCACCTGTCCGAACGGCCCTGCAACCGGTGACGACACCCATCCGGGAAGCGTGGACGAAACTGGCTACCCCCGGGCGCAACGCCTGGGCGCGGTTTTCGGACCGGTATCCGCGCACGGCTACCATTTTGTCCTGGGTAGCCGTACCCATTCGCTGGGGACTTTATTTTCTGCTCCTGCTCATCCTTGGCGTGTGGATGGAGATTTTCGGGGCTTTGCCCAACAGCGACGAACTACGCAGCATCGAAACGGCTAACGCCTCCGAAATTTACTCTGCCGACAGCGTGCTCATCGGGCGTTTTTACATCGAAAACCGCACGACTATCGGTCTGGACAAAATTTCACCGTACGTCGTGACGGCCCTGTTGGCCACCGAGGACAAACGTTTTTTTGAACACAGCGGCATTGACCTCACCAGTTGGGCACGGGTAGCCTACGGGTTGCTTTTTACCAAAGACTCCAAAGGCGGCGGCTCCACCCTGAGCCAGCAATTAGCCAAAAACCTGTATCCCCGCAAACGCTATCTGGTGCCCGGCATTAGTATCCTGATCAATAAAATCCGCGAAAACTTCATTTCCGTGCGTCTGGAGCGCATCTACACCAAAGCCGACCTGCTCAACCTGTACCTCAACACCGTGCCTTTTGGCGGCGACCGTTTCGGCATCAGCGTGGCCTCGCGCCATTTTTTCAATAAAAAACCAAAAGACCTTACGCCCGATCAGGCTGCCGCGCTCATCGGCATGCTCAAGGCCAGCACCTTTTACGACCCGGTACGGAACCCCCAAAACGCCACCAAACGCCGCAACCTCGTGCTCCAGCAAATGGTGCGCAACAGCGCCTTCGAGGTATCGGTGCATAGCAACGAAGCCGGCATGGATCGGGTGCGCGAAATGATCGCCAAAGGCAAAGTGACCCAGGACGACTACGACCAGCTCATCAAAAAACCCATCGGCGCCAAACGCTACGGTTTCGACGGCAACAATGAAGGCGCCGCGACGTACTTCCGCGAGTACCTGCGCACCGACGTGCTGCCCAAACTGCTGAAAAACTACACGAAAGAAGACGGCACGCCCTACAACCTGTACACCGACGGCCTCAAGGTGTACACCACTGTTCACAGCCGGATGCAGCGCTACGCCGAAGAAGCCGTGCAGCAACAAATGCAGGGGTTGCAAGTCCAGTTTGACCAGCACTGGAAAAACTACAAAGACGACAAACCCTGGGGCGACGACAAATGGATTGAGGAACAAATGCGCCGCAGCGACCGCTGGGCGACCCTCAAGGATGCCGGCCTGAGCCGGGAAGAAATCCTCGCCGAATTTGAAAAACCCGCCCAGATGACCATTTTTTCCTGGAAAAAGGCGGCTTTGAAACGGACACCACCATGAGCCCGATTGACAGCGTGCGGTACTATTTCTGTATGCTCAACTGCGGCTTTATGGTCATGGACCACAGCAACGGCTACGTCCGCGCCTGGGTAGGCGGCACCAACCACAGGTACTTCAAATACGACCACATCAAAAGTACCCGGCAGGTAGGCTCTACGTTCAAACCCATCGTGTATGCCGCCGCCATGCAGGATTCTTTCACGCCTTGCACCTACCTGCCCAATAACCTGGTCAAAATTCTGGATTGGGAACCGCACAATTCCGATGGGGTTTACGGGGGCTGGTACTCCGTCAACGGCGGCCTGACCAACTCCGTCAACGTCATTGCCGCCCAGCTCATCGAGAAGGTTGGCATCGAAAATACGATCCAGCTGGCCCGAAAAATGGGAATTACCAGCAAACTGCCCCGCGAATTCGGCATCAGCCTCGGCGCCGCCAATATCTCGCTGTACGAAATGATGCAGGTGTATGGCACCATGGCCAACCAGGGCAAACGCCCCGACCCCGTGGTCGTGCTCCGCATCACGACCCGCACCGGCGAGGTGGTTTACGACCGGAAACAAGAACAGGCCGAAAATCCGACCGAAGTTGTGGAAGCACTCACGCCCGATCAGGCAGCCACCATGACCCGGATGCTCCAGTCCGTCATCACCTCTGGCACCGGCGGGCGCTTGCGCTACGGCTACGGCCTGTATCAGGGCGATTTTGCCGGCAAAACCGGCACCACACAAAACCAGTCCGACGGGTGGTTCATTTGCTACAACCCCAACCTCGTCACCGGTTCCTGGGTAGGCGCCTCCAGCCCGGCCGTGCGCTTCCGCTCTATGGCCCTCGGCCAGGGGTCAGCCATGGCCCTGCCCATTGTCGGGATTTTCTGGCATAAAATGGCCAACGACCGCGAATTTGTCAAAATGTACCAGAACCGGTTCCCGGAGCCTAAGCCGGAAGTACTCGCCCTGTTCGGCTGCCCCGGCTACATCGCTATTTCGCCCGACACGCTCAACTTGCTCCTGATGGATTCCACCATTCGCGACTCGCTACGCGCCAACGGATTCCAGAACCTGCGGGAAGCTGCCGACAAATACTTCGAACAGAACGGCGACGCCGAGGACAACGGTGACCCCACCACAAAACGCAATATGCTGGATCGGCTTTTTGGCCGGCGGCAAGGAGAAAAACAGGATCAACGCGAAGACCGGCGTCGTTAACATTTCCCAAACCCGACCCGACCCGGCACAACTTGTCTATTTTTGCCCCGCCAATTATGGAAAAAACCCAACAACAGTTCCGCGCGGCCGTTTCCCGTTGCCGCGATTTGTTTTTGAAAAAAACACAGGACTACGGCACGGCGTGGCGTATCCTGCGTCAGGCGAGTATCACCGACCAGCTGTACATCAAGGCACTGCGCATCCGAAGTATCGAAGAAAAGGGGGTGCAACAGGTGGCAGACAGTATCGAGTCCGAATTTGTGGGCTTAGTCAACTACTGCGTGCTCGCCCTCATCCAATTGGAATTGCCCCCCGACGCACCGCTGGAACTCCAACCGGAGCAAGTAAAAACCTTGTACGATCACCATATCGAGGAAAATATCCGGCTGCTGCACGCCAAAAACCACGACTACGACGAAGCCTGGCGCCTCATGCGCATCAGCAGCATGACCGACCTGATCCTGCAAAAACTGCTGCGCATCAAACAAATCGAAGACAATGCCGGCCAAACCCAGGTGTCCGAGGGCCTCGACGCCAATTACCGCGACATCATCAACTACGCCGTTTTTGCCCTAATACGACTGGAAAATTGATCCGAATCAATCGAATCAATCTAAAAATCGAATCAATCTAATATGACATCACTACCTACTCTGATCATTTCGTTTGCCGGCATTGCCCTGGTACTGACCGCGCTGACCCGCTGGGCCAAAAAGACCGACAACCTGTTGCTCACATTCCTGCAATACTTCTGCGGCGTCTGGTTTTTCTTCTCCGGTGCGGTGAAAGCCATTGACCCCATCGGTACGGCTTACAAAATGGAAGACTATTTTGTGGCCTTCGAGAATACCTTTTCGGGGCTGCAAAATGTATTTGCCGGGCTGGCGCCCATGTTTCCGGCACTAACCAAGTACAGCGCGGGGTTTTCTATTTTTATGATCGTGCTGGAAATTGCCCTGGGTGTCATGCTCATCCTCGGCTACACCCGCCGGTTCACGGCCTGGCTGTTTTTCATCATCCTGTTGTTTTTTACTTTCCTCACCGGCTTCACCTACCTCACCGGATTTGTGCCGGCGGAGGCCAATTTCTTTGACTTCGCCAAGTGGGGGCCGTATGTAAAAACCCAGATGCGGGTGACCGATTGCGGTTGTTTCGGCGATTTTATCAAACTGGATCCCAAAGTATCCTTTTTCAAAGATGTGTTCCTGCTGGCGCCGGCGCTGGTCTTTTTGTTTCGCAGCAAAAACATGCACCAGCTGTTCACCGCCAAAGGCCGCAATGTACTCACGGGCGCCGCCGCTGCGGTGTCGCTGGTCTTTTGCTGGTACAGCACTTACTACGACCTGCCGGTGGTGGACTTCCGTCCGTTCAAACTGAACGCCAATATTCGGGAGCGCAAGGCCCTGGAGGAAGAAGCCCGCGGCAACATCGAGATCATCGGCTGGGTGATGGAAAACACCAACACCGGCGAGGTGAAAAAAGTGATGATCCCCATGTCGCAGTACAAGGAACTGGTGGCCCAATATCCGAAAGACAAAGGCTGGAAAATCAAGGACCAGATCAAGACCGAGCCGTTTATCGAGAAAGACGGCAAGCGGGTGCTTATTGAGGAAACCAAAGTCAGCGATTTTGCCATTGAAAGCCCCGACGGCGACGTGACGGAGGATATCCTGAATGAGCAAGGCTACACCCTGATGGTCATCGCCTACAAATTTTACGGAGAAAAAACCACGGAAACCATCGTCGTGCAAGACACGACCTGGGCCTACGACACGCTGAACATCGGTACCGATTCCCTGCGCATCGAGCCGCGCGTGGCCGAGGTAACGCCGAAAAAAGTGCAGCGGGATATCTACATCCCGGAGGCCTGGTACGGCGACCTGTTCCGCAACCAGATCAATCCGCTGGCCGAAGCGGCCAAAAAAGCGGGCTGGAAGGTTTTTGCCGTGAACACTTTCCAGGATACGGAGGTGGATCAACTGTTTCGCAGGAGCGTCGGCGCCGATTACCCGTTCTACCACGGCGACGACAAGCTGCTCAAAACGATCATTCGCTCCAACCCCGGCTTGGTCGTGTTGAAAAACGGCGCCGTAGTAGGGCAGTACCATTGGCGGCATTTGCCGAGCGTGGATGCGCTGACGGGAAAGTTCAGGTAACTTTTTTCGCAAGTACTTTTCCGGATATTTTCAAATGCAGGAGGGGGGTATCATGGCGCGGAGTTTTTGATAATCAAGTTAGTAAAACTCGGGGTAGAGGCTGTATCAAAAGTATGACTTTGACGGGAATTGATTTTTTCAGACAGGATTTACAAGATTTACAGGATAAATGAGGCGACTCCGTCGCCGAAAATCCTGTAAATCCTTTTTATCCTGTCAAAAAATGAATTCGCCTGTCAACGGCGCAATACGGTGCGGACTTGTGAGACAGCCTCTACCCTGTTCAGCGCTCTTCCAGCCAAAAGGCCTCCAGCATCTCAAACAGGGGCTGGTGCTCGGGTACAAAGTGGCTGTTGCGCAGTTTTTCTACCTCAAACCAGCGAAGTTCGGCGATGTCATCGTCGGGTTCGGGTTCGCCGTCCACGAAGATACAGGCGTAGAGGTGGGTCATAACGCTGTCCATGGAATTGCGGTAGCGCCAATCGTCTATGCGGCAGGAGCCGAGGTAAGTGAGTTCGTCTATTTCGATATCGCCGCATTCTTCGCCGAGTTCGCGCAGGGCAGCCATTTCGTAACTGTCGTCTTCGGGGTCGGCGAAACCGCCGGGCAGGCGGAACCGGGTTTCGTTTTCCTTTCGGGCCAACAGCAGTTCGCGGTAGTCGGAGCGAAACACCGCTATGTCCACCGTCGGATACACCGTCGGGTAGCGGGCAAACGTGCCGTACAACATACCCGCGCGAAAATCCCGGGCACTTTCGGACTCCACCGCAACAGGCTCGTCCGGGAAGTCCGTTTCCACGGCATCCAGGGCTTCGGCGGGAAAACGCCCGGAGTACCGCTCCAGGAACTCGTCCGAACTGCCGTACAGGGTGACTGCTCCCTCGGGGCGCAAAGCCAGCACCCGCCGGTCAAGTTCCTGACTCCAGATGCGGTCGTCCGGCAAGTCCGGCATCTCGGCTACGGGTACTGCGTCGCCATATTTTTCCAGAAACATCTGCCCGCGAAACTCCCACTCCATGGGGTTTCGATCGCTGGGAGCCGGATTGGAGCCAAGGAAAACAAATACCTGTTGGTGTTTCTGCCGGACGGACTGGATCAGCCGTTCATGTACGGGGTTGAGTTCA
Source organism: Lewinellaceae bacterium (assembly GCA_016719605.1). GTDB lineage: Bacteria > Bacteroidota > Bacteroidia > Chitinophagales > Saprospiraceae > M3007. Next base: position 694,341 of record JADJYW010000001.1, read on the forward strand.
AACACCTGAAAGCGCCCGATGATAATGCCGGTGCCGGATGGAGTAGTCATGTGAATCAATTTTGCCGGCGGCAAGGTACAAAAAAGAAGACGGCCCGGGCGGGCACAGGCAAGGGCAGGTAACCTGACGGGCATAAAAAAAGTCGCCCCGGGGGTTTAGTCCCGAAACGACGTGTTATGCTTTGGGGATTACTGGTCGCTTGAAGAAGGTGATTATTTGCAGCCTGAACACCGTTGGAAAAACTCAGGATTCTGTACTTGTCACTGGTTACTTCGGAAGGCCGCGCATTTTCAAAAATCGGACTGCTCTTTTTTGCAAAAGGTGCTGCAAAGCAACGTCGGTGTGCGGCATCAGGCAAGCGCCAACCCATATCCGTGTAGTTTGGGTCAATATCTGTGCAAATCGAGAAATTCTAACCCGGCATTCTCCACTGTGCTGTACCTTTTGCCGGCTATTTCACCATACCATGCGTACCATCTGGATCATTTTTCTGCTGGCTGGACTTTCGGGGCTTGCCGCACAAACGCCTGCCTACCTGCACTACGGTGTGCGCGACGGGTTGCCCGGAAATTTTGTGCATTGCGGGCTACAAGACCGCGACGGCCTGCTCTGGTTTGGCACCGACAAAGGTTTAGCCAGTTTCGACGGTATCCGGTTTCGCGTTTATGGTGTGGCGGAGGGGTTGCCCGACCCGGAAGTTCTCCATATCCAGGAGGATAGTTATGGGCGGATTTGGCTGTTCTGTTTTCGGAAAAAACCGTGCTACATGCTCAACGGGCGCATCATTACGGAAAAGGATGACCCCGTGTTGGCCGGCATCGAATTTCAGACAGGTACCGGCACCCTGACCGAAGAGCCGGGTTCGGGCATCTGGCTCGCCGAGTCGACCCGACAAACTTATCGCATAGAGCAGGGCGCCGTTCAGTCGGTTAAGTTTCCAAGCGACGTGTCGTGTTTCCACCGCATTGGCGATGCATTTCTCGCCATGGGTTTGGCTTCCATTATGCGGGTCACCCCGGAGGGAGGCGTTGAAATGCTGCACGACATGAAACCCGAATATGCCAGCAATCCATCTATTTGCATTCGTGAAAACCGTATCCTGTATGCATATCCCAACGGTCTGGTACTGCTGGAATGGCAAGATGGTCAAATTCGGAAATTAGCGGAAAAACCTGGCTTGAGCGGGCAGGTTTTTGCTGATCACCTCGGGCGTTTTTGGGTGTGTTCGCCGGCGCACGGGGCTGTTTTGTTCGATAACCAGACAGGTGACCTGAGCGCACCCACCTACTTTTTGAACGACAAAAAAGTGAACCGGGTTTTCGAGGATGCCCAGCATAACCTCTGGTTTTGCACACTCAACGAAGGCATCTTCATGCTCCAGCAAAATGCCCCGCTCCTGTTTCAAAACCGACAGGACTTTCCATCCCTCAATATCCGCTCGCTCGCCCGTACTGCTGCCGGGCACATACTGGCGGGCGACGATGCCGGAAACGTCCATATCCTGCACGGGAATGCCGGCCGGCACATTTCCTTAGGTTCGGCAGACGGCTACAACCTGGTCCGACAAATTGTCCCCATAGGCCACGATGCCTTCTGGGTCGCCTCCGATGAGGGTTTATTCCGGTACAAAGCCCACTCCCAAAGCGGCGAAACACACATGGCGCAAGCCAGCCTCAAGTCGGTCTGCCTTCAGCCCAAACAATTGTGGATAGCGGCCGGAACCTCCCTGAGCATACTGGATCTCGCCACTCAAACCATACACGACATCATCACCAACCGCTTCACCGCCGTGGCCGCTGATGCTACCGGAAATATCTGGGCCGGCGGCATAGACGGCCTCTACTCCCGGCAGGATAGTTTCCAGTTTAACTGGGGCGACCGCTTTCCGGAACTGAAAAACCGGATTATGGCTATAAAAACCGCCGACAATGGCCACATCTGGGCAGTGACGCCAAGAGACGGACTGTTGTCGGTGTCGGTAAACGCCGGAATGATCACCGGCGTGGATATCGTCAACCACCGGCTCAACACGCCGATCTTCAATATCCAATCACTCTATGTAGAACCCGGAGGCCGCGTCTGGCTATCTACAAACCGCGGGATATACGGTGTGGACAAGGCGTGGCGCGTCGTCCATTTCAGCACCGCCGACGGTCTGGCCGACGACGACGTCAACGCCGTGCTGGTGCATCAGGACACGCTTTGGGCGGGCACTGTCTCGGGCCTGTCGCGCCTGATCTTGCGGCAACCCGAAGAAACCGACGATTTCAAAACACTCCTTGTGGGGGTAGAATATCAAAAGGACAAACAAACCATTTATCGCCACCTGATTGACTCGACCCAAACCACCACCTGCCTGATGTTGCCCCCGGATGCTTCCATGGTGGAATTGTACCTGTCGGGCCTGGACTACCGCCACCGGGGCAACCTGCGCTTCGAGATCGTACAAACCGAGAGACTACTGCCTATGTATTGCTGGACGCTGGGCAATATCCTCGCCGCGTTGTCAGGCAACTCGGACACGAGCTGGGTCGAATCGGGTACCTTCCTTTTGGGGGTGCGCGTGCCCGCCGGCAGGTATCAGATACAGGTCACGGCAGTCAAAATATCCGGTATCCGAAGTTGTCTTCCCGGCCACCTGATCCTGATCAAATACCCCAATTGGTACGAAACGGTTTGGTTTTTTTTATCGGTTTGGGGTCTGATTTCATTCGGCATCTGGCGTGGGTACCGCGCGCGGTTGGCCTATCGGGAAATCAATGCTGCTGCCGCAACACTCCAGTTGCAGGCCCTGCAATCCCAAATGAGCCCACATTTTATTGGAAACACGGTGAATGCCATCCAGCAGTTTTTGCACCCGCCCGACCCGGAAAAAGCAAGCGAGTACATAGCCCTGTTCGTCCGGCTGCTGCGGCGTACCATGCTCTATTCGGAAACGCCCATCATTACGTTCGAGCAAGAGATAGCTTACCTGCGCGAATATCTCCAACTGGTGCAGCTCCGCTTCGAAGACAAGTTTCAATACGAAATTCTCGGAGACGATAATGTATTGCCCGACACGCCCATACCGAGTATGCTTGTGCAACCGCTTTTGGAGAATGCAACCCTGCACGGCCTGGCGCCCGAAGGCATCTCGATGCTCGAACTCGCATTTTTTTCAACAACGACCGCCTGTATTGCATGGTGACCGACAACGGTATCGGTATACGGGCATCCGAACAAAAAAACGGGACGCCGGAACGGGGCGCACCTCAAAAGGACTGGAACTGCTGCACAAAAAAATTGAATCCCTCAACCACCTCTACGACCTCAGCCTGACCCTGTCCGTCCAGGACTTGTCCGAAACAGATACCACACAAACCGGCACTTGTATCACCTTAACGTACCTGCCGCACAAAATATGGAAAACGAAAAGTATCAATCCGGTCAGCCCGCCCGCCTCGTGACTGTCCTGGTGGACGACGAAATCGGGGCCATAAACACCCTGCGCGGCATGCTGGGCGAATACTGCCCGCAGATATTCGTGGCCGCTTCCGCCATGTCGGTAAAAACGGCCGTGGAGGCTGCCGTTGCCATCGAACCGGACTTGCTTTTCCTCGATATCGAAATGCCACCGCTCGGCAAAGGTTTCGACGTACTGGAACAGTGCGCACCCTACAACTTCGGGGTCATCTTCACCACGGCACATCCGAAGTATGCCATAGATGCGATTACGCTGGCGCAGCCGTGGGCGTATTTAGTCAAACCTTTCAGTGTTTCCGAACTGCGGGCCGCTGTGCAGGTGGCCGAGAACAGACTCCGAAGCCGGGATATGTCCCTCCTCGATCATGCCCGACGCCAGCCGCTCATTGTGCAGGATAGTCGCAAGGGTACGCTGGTGCTTCGTGCGGGCAATATCGTTTACTGCCAGGCCGGCGGTAGTTTCACCGATATCTATGTCTGGAAAAATGGCACCATGGAAAAAATCACCACCTCCCGTAATCTTGGCGAATACGAGGCAGAACTGCCCGGCCTGCTTTTTTGCCGCACACACAACAGTTTCTTAGTCAACATGACCCTGGTAGAACGGTTTGAGCGCACCGGCCGCAACGGTGTGGTCCACTTCTCCGTACCCGGCAGCCAGGCGGGCGTGTCAGTGGCCAAAATGGAGGTTGTAGCAAAACATTTTGAGGAATTGACGCGATTTAACCGGAAAACCTTCTAACCCTCCAACCTTCCAACCTTCTAACAACCTTCCAACCTTCTAACCCTCCAACCTTCTAACCAAAAACCTTCCAACCCCTACACGGCGAAACTTTCCCCGCAGCCGCAGGTGCGTGTAGCGTTGGGATTATTGAAAGAGAACCCCTTGCCGTTCAGTCCGCCGGAAAATTCCAGGGTAGTATGGAACAGGTACAGGAAGCTTTTCAGGTCGGTGACGATCTTCACGCCATTGTCCTCAAAAACCTGATCGTTCGGTTTAGACTCGTTGTCGAAGTCGAGTTTGTAGGACAAGCCGGAGCAACCGCCCGACACGACACTCACCCGGAGGAAAAAGTCGTCGGCGATGCTGCCCGAGGAACGTACCTCGGATATTTTCTGCTTGGCGCTGTCTGCTACGAAAATCATGGCAATTCGATGTATTTTGTTGTTTTAGGCGGTGACGGCGGCGGAATCGGCGGTGATGCCGTTTTTCTCCTGGTAGTCTTTGATGGCCGCTTTGATAGCATCTTCAGCCAGTACGGAACAGTGGATTTTTACGGGCGGGAGCGCCAATTCTTCCACGATATCCATGTTATCAATTTTGAGGGCTTCGTCCACCGACTTGCCCTTGAGCCATTCGGTGGCTAAGGAAGAGGAAGCGATGGCGGAGCCGCAGCCGAAGGTTTTGAATTTGGCGTCACGAATGAGGCCGGTTTCTTCGTCCACCTCAATTTGCAGGCGCATGACGTCGCCGCATTCGGGTGCGCCGACGAGGCCGGTGCCTACGTTTTTGCTGCTTTTGTCCAAAACGCCGACGTTGCGCGGGTGTTGAAAGTGGTCGAGAACTTTTGTGCTATATGCCATTTTCTAGCGATGAGTTATGAGCGATGAATGATGAGTTTTTTATTGTTTGCCTTTTCCGCCGATCTTGTACAACAGTCCCCGGACAAAATAAAATATCCGGTATAACAACTTGGTAAACGGGTCGGGCGGACTTTCTATCGGCATCGTTAAATTATTTTATCCGGTCGCATGAATGCACTTGGTACGCTAATCGGAACAATCGAATCAATCGAAAAATCGAATCAATGCGCCGACCACTCAATTTTGGTGAGGTCCACACCATCCTGGTACATTTCCCAGATGGGGCTAAGTTCGCGCATGTGGTTGACGCCTTTGCTGACGGCTTCGATGGCGAAGTCCACATCTTCCTCGGTGGTGAACCGGCCGAGGGAGAAACGGATGGACGAGTGTGCCAGGTCATCGCCGAGGCCCATGCCGACCAGCACATAAGATGGTTCCAAAGAAGCCGACGTGCAAGCCGAGCCGGATGATACTGCTACATTTTGGTTGAACGTCATCATCAGGCCCTCGCCTTCCACATGTTTGAAAGAGATGTTGGAGACGTGCGGCATCCGGCTGTTTACGTTGCCGTTGATTTTGGTTTCTTCCAGTTTGGTCAGTTCGCGTTCCAGTTTGTCGCGCAGGCGGCTGACGCGTTCGGCGTCCTGGGCCATTTCAAGGCGGGCGATTTCAGCCGCTTTGCCAAAGCCGACAATACCGGGAACATTGAGCGTGCCGGAGCGCATACCGCGTTCGTGGCCGCCGCCGTCCATCTGGGCGGTTACTTTCACCCGCGGGTTTTTGCGGCTCACGTACAGCGCGCCCACCCCTTTGGGGCCGTACATCTTGTGGCTGGTAAACGACATCAGGTGAACGCCAATCTCGCGGGGCAGGGTCGGGATTTTGCCTACGGCTTGCGTGGCATCGCTGTGGAAGAGCACGCCGTGTTTTTCGCAGATCATTGCGATTTCGCGCATAGGCTGGATCACGCCGGTTTCGTTGTTGGCCCACATGAGCGTCACCAGAATGGTCGTCGGTCGGATGGCGGCCTCCAGATCGGCGAGATCAACCAGACCGTCTTCTTTGACTTTCAGGTACGTGATTTCAGCTCCCTGTTTTTCCAGGTGTTTGCAGGTATCGAGGATGGCTTTGTGTTCCGTTTCGGCCGTGATGATGTGGTTGCCTTTGCGGGCGTACATCTCGAATACACCTTTGAGCGCCAGGTTGTTGCTCTCGGTAGCGCCGGATGTGAAGATCACCTCTTTGTCTTCTGCTCCGAGCAATTGAGCAATTTGCTCCCGGGCATAGTCCACAGCTTCTTCGGCTTCCCAGCCGTATTGGTGGCTGCGGCTGGCCGCGTTGCCGTGTTTTTCAAAAAAATAGGGGACCATCGTTTCCACCACGCGCGGATCGCAAGGGGTGGTCGAGTTGTTGTCCAGGTAAATAAGTCTGCGCTTATCCATATTCAAAAATTGTCTTTGTATTTAGATTGATTCCAAGGCCTTTTCAAAGCGCAAATGTAACAGGTTGCGGAAAAAAAGGTTTGAAAAAAAACCAGGTGATTTTTTCAGGGTCAAACGGGATGCCGGCAGCAGTTTTCAAGGACATAGGTACCTTTGAAGCCAATCCGATTAAACACTGCACGTCATGCGCTACGCCCTCCAGACAAGCATTTTTTTCCTTCTTTTGGGAGCGATACCTGCTCAGGTTCCCGGTACCATTTTCACGTCGCCCGGTCTCGTCAAGCCTACGCTTGCGCAACTTGCATGGCACGACACGGAGTTTTACCTGTTCTTTCATTTCGGGCCGAACACCTTTACCAACCTGGAGTGGGGCCTTGGCGCCGAAACCGAAGATGTATTCAATCCCACCGATCTGGATTGCGACCAGTGGTGCCGGATTGCCCGGCAGGCCGGCGCGCGCGGCGTTGTCATCACGGCCAAACACCACGACGGGTTTTGCCTGTGGCCTTCCCGGTTCTCCACGCACACCGTACGCGAAAGCCCGTGGAAAAACGGGCAGGGCGATGTGTTGCGCGAACTCGCCGATGCTTGCCGCCGGCACGGACTGAAGTTTGGCGTTTACCTGTCGCCCTGGGACCGCAACCACCCGCAATACGGCACCCCTGCCTACAATGATGTGTATGCCAGCACACTCACGGAGTTGCTCACTGAGTACGGCGACCTGTTTGAAGTGTGGTGGGACGGCGCCAACGGGGAAGGCCCCAATGGTAAAAAACAGGTGTACGATTTCCCGCGTTTCGAGAAACTCGTGGCGCAACACCAGCCCAATGCGATCATTTTTAGTGACATCGGTCCCGGCTGCCGCTGGGCGGGCAACGAACAGGGCACCATCGGAGAAACGAACTGGTGTATGCTCGACACCGCCGGTTTCGGGCGCGGCGCTACCGGACCGCCTGCCGATACCCTGCAACGCGGCAATATACACGGCGCCTTGTGGGTGCCTGCCGAGTGTGATGTGAGCATTCGCCCCGGCTGGTTTTACCACCCCGAAGAAAACGACCGCGTGAAAACGCCGGAACAACTTTTTGATATCTACCTCCAATCCGTGGGCCGCGGCGCCAACCTGATCCTCAATGTACCGCCAGATCGCCGGGGACGCATCCACGAACGGGACTCCGCCGCGCTGGTTGGTTTTGGAAAAAAACTGGAAAAGACCTTTGGCCGGAACCTGGCAAACGGCAAAAAACTGCACCCGGAATTTGAGGCCGGCCCCTTGGCGCCGATCACCCAACTGCACCGCATGGCCGACACTGATGCCTACGTTTGGTCGAGTACCGGCACATTTGTGCTTGATCTTGGTTGCAAGCGGCGTTTCGGCACTGTTGTTTTGCAGGAATACCTGAACGAAGGGCAGCGGGTGGCGGCATTTACGCTCGAAATTCCTGAAAATGGCGGCTGGAAAGAAATCGCCCGCGGTACCACGATGGGGCACAAACGCATCTTGCAGTTTCCGAAAGTACGCGCCAAAAAAATCCGGCTCTCGGTGACGGAGAGCCGGGCCACGCCGCTGATAAAAAAAGTACAGGTTTTTAAAAAATAAGTGCTGCAGGTGAAAGGAAAAACAGGACGTCGCGTAGCAACAGGTGAACACACATTTGCTCACCATAAAATATGCAGTCATGAAAAAGAACCTGTTTTATCTGATAAGCGGCGCGGGAATGCTGGTTGGAATTTTCCTGTTGTTCGCGCAATGCGAAACCGATGCTTCCGAAATGTCGCAACTCAACGCTACGGCTGAAATCGCTGCCGACCGCGATCTCGCGGGCAGCCCGGCTAAAGACTTGTGCCTCTGTCTGGCACAAGCGTATCCATTTGAAGAACTTTCCGATGCCGAAAAGCAAGCGATTCTGTTCATGCGCGAAGAAGAAAAACTGGCGCGCGACGTGTACACGGCGCTCGGCGCTAAATGGGACGTCCGGGTTTTTTCCCAAATTGTGCAAGCGGAACAACGCCACATGGACGCCGTGCTTTGCCTGATCAAAAAGTACGACCTGCAAGACCCTGTCGGGAATAACGCGCCCGGCGTTTTCCAGAACACCAACCTCCAGACGCTGTACCAAAACCTGATGGCGGAGGGTGTGAAAAGCCTGCCCGCCGCGCTTGCTGTGGGTGCAAAAATTGAAGATGTGGACATTTACGACCTGCTTCAATCCAAGCCCAACGTGAATAATGCCGACGTGCGCGCCGTGTTTGATGAACTCCAGAAAGGCTCGCGCAACCACTTGCGGGCTTTCGTGAAAAACCTCGCCAACCGCAATGTGACCTACCAACCGGAGTTTATCAGCAAGGATTTGTTTGAATCCATTGTCAACTCGCCGCGCGAAAAAGGCAGCTCGGTGTGCGGTACCTGCCCGAATCCGGGAAACAAACAATGCACGGGCAACGGCCCGAACGGCAAGAAGAATTGCACCGGCAATGGCCCCAATGGCGCCGGGAAATGCACGGGTAATGGCCCGAATGGCAAGAACAATTGCACCGGAAATGGCCCCAATGGTCCCGGCAATGGTGACTGCCCCGGCAACGGTACTGGAAATGGCAACGGTCCGGGAAATGGCAACGGCCCTGGCAACGGCAACGGCCCTGGCAACGGTAATGGTGGTGGCAATTAACCATCGCAACAGTTGCTGAAAAGCGATATTTCTCCCGCAGCGGCGCTCTGAAGTCTATACTTTTGGCGCCGCTGCGGGATTTTTTCAATAGAATTTTTACAGCCTGAAAACACGGCAATATGCTTACGCCCAAGTTCATCTGCGACGAATTGAGCGATCTGGACATCCTCCGGAAATCGCTGGTGGCAGTGGACTATTTTTCGTGTTTGTACGACCGGTATGAGAAGCAACTGTTGCGGTACGTCAAGCGGGTCGCGTTTGCCACCGATGAGGAAGCGGCCGACATCTTGCAGGAGGCGTTTATCAAGATTTGGCGGAACCTGAACGCCTTCGATCAGCGCCTGAAACTCTCGAGTTGGTTGTACCGAATTGTGCACAACGAGGCGATTTCGTTTGTCCGCAAGCAAAAATCCTATGGAAAAGACCTGCGTGTTTCCTGGGACGAAAACCTGTACGCCGAAATTCCGGACGAACCCGGAGCCGCCGACGAGCTGGAAAATCGCGACAAACTGACCCATCGGCTGCTGGCCCAACTCCCGGAGTCCTACCGCGAAGTGCTGGTGCTGAAGTTTCTGGAAAACATGGGTTATGAAGAAATATCCGATATTCTGAAAATACCGGAGGGCACCGTGGCCACGCGTATCAACCGGGCTAAAAAAGCCTTCCGAAACCTGGCGGAACATTCCTGATCAATTCCCAAACGCAACCGGACAATTATGAAACGCTCGGAACAACTCATTCAAACGATTCGGGAACGCGCCATAAAACCCGTTCCGAAGGGCTATTTTACCCTGAAAAATGCGCTCTTGTGGGGGACTTTTGCTGTAGCCGTCGTGCTCGGCGCACTCGCTTTTTCCGTCATCCTGTTCAGTATTCAACAAACGGATTTCAACCTGATCAGCCACTTGTCCCATTCGCGACTGGAGTTTTTCCTCGGGATGCTCCCCTTGTTTTGGCTTGCGGCGCTGACCCTTTTTTTGATTTTTGCCATGACCAGTTTCCGGAATGCGCCCGGAGGCTACAAACTCCCGGCAGGGCGGCTGGTGGCCTATTGCACGGCGCTCAGTGTTCTGTTGGGCACGTTATTTTTCCTCACCGGCGGGTCGCAGCGGCTCGAACATACTTTCGGTACGCAGGTCAGTTTGTACGAAAGTATGCAGGAAAAGAAGATCAAGCTGTGGTCCATGCCGCAAGACGGGTATTTGTCCGGGGAAATATTGGCGGTTGAAGCGGAAACCTTTACGCTGCGGGATTTCAGTCAAAAAAATTGGGAGGTCGGGTATGCCGACGCTTCTTTTCCGCCCATGGTACAAATTGTGGCCGGCGAACAAGTGAAAATTATCGGGGAAATGGATGGGGAAATGGCATTCACCGCTCGGCAAATCCGCCCGTGGGGCGGCATGGGGCAGCACAACCGCCCAAATTTAGGTCCGGGCAGGGAAAAGGTCCGAGAGGCTGGGGACACCATTGAGAGCGGCCATCGTTTTTACCGCTGTCGCAAGGAAGCCAACCACAAGCAAAATTCCTACTTTTGCCGCCCCAACCAGCAACCCTCCAACCCTCCAACCTTCTAACCCGAAACCCTCCAACCTGTTTTCATGCAAAAGCTCAAAACTATGTCCTTGGCACCTGGGTATCCGGCTCGGGCGACGGTGTGCCTCAGTACAATGCTTACACCGGCGAAATCCTGTCCACCGCCTCCGATGCCGGACTGGACTACGCCGCCATTCTGGAATACGGTCGCCAGACGGGCGGCTCGCCGCTGCGCCGCATGACCTTTCCCGAGCGCGGGCGCATGCTCAAGGCGCTGGCGTTTTACCTGCTGGAGCGCAAGGAAAAATACTATACCGTGAGCCACCTGACCGGCGCTACCAAGGCCGATTCCTGGGTGGACATCGAGGGCGGTATCGGCAACCTGTTTGCCTACAGCAGCTTGCGTCGCCGGTTCCCCGACGAGCCGTACTTTGTGGAGGGCGAAACCATCCGGTTGTCCAAGGAAAATACGTTCATCGGCCACCACATTCTGACGCCCAAGCGCGGCGTGGCCGTACACATCAACGCCTTCAATTTCCCCATCTGGGGCATGCTGGAGAAAATCGCCGTCAACCTGCTCGCCGGCGTACCTGCCGTGGTGAAATCCAGCGAGCAGACGTCCTTCCTGACCGAGGCTATGGTGCGCGACATCATTGCATCCGGCATTTTACCCGAAGGCGCACTCCAACTGCTCGTGGGCCAGGGTCGCGGTATCCTCGACCACATGCGCAGCCAGGATGTAGTCACGTTCACCGGCAGCGCCGAAACGGGCAAAAAACTGCGCGCACACCCGGCGCTCATTCAGCATTCCGTGCCGTTTACCATGGAGGCCGACTCGCTCAACGCCGCTGTTTTGGGCGAAGACGCCACGCCCGGCACCGCCGAATTTGATTTGTTTATCAAAGAAGTGCGCCGCGAAATGGTGACCAAAGCCGGCCAGAAATGCACCGCCGTGCGCCGCATCATCGTACCGGAGGCCCTGTTGGAAGCCGTGCAAACGGCCCTGTCCAAAGCCCTCGGCCAAACTACCGTGGGCGATCCTTCCGCCGATGGCGTGCGCATGGGCGCACTCATCAACCGCCTCCACCTGGCCCGCGTGCGCGAAAAACTCGCCTTGCTGGCGGAAAGCACACCCATTGTGCACGGAAATATCGAACAATTCGAGGTCGTGGGCGCCGACCGGGATCGGGGGGCATTTCTGCCGCCCGTGCTCCTGCTCAATGCCCGCCCGCTGCTCCAAACCATCAGCCACGAAACGGAGTGCTTCGGCCCGGTGAGCACCCTCATGCCGTACAAAACCCTCGACGAGGCCATCGAAATTGCCCGCATGGGCAAAGGCTCGCTCGTGAGTACTATTTGTACCAACGACCGCCGCATACAACGCGAATACGTCCTGGAGGCTGCCGCCCACCACGGCCGCATCCTCATGCTCAACCGCAACTCCGCCAAGGAAAGCACTGGCCACGGGTCGCCCATGCCCATGCTCGTACACGGCGGCCCCGGCCACGCCGGCGGCGGCGAAGAAATGGGCGGCATGCGCGGCGTATTCCACTACATGCAGCGCACCGCCATTCAGGGGCACCCCACGGATATCACCAACGTGTCCAACCAGTACCAGACCGGCGCCGAGCAAACCGAAACGCCGGTGCATCCGTTCAAAAAACACTTTGACGACCTGTTCGTGGGCGAAACCCTCATCACGGCCAAGCACACCGTCAGCGAGGCCGACATTCACAACTTTGCCAACGTGAGCGGTGATAATTTTTACGCCCATACGGATGCTACGGCGCTCGAAGGAACGCCGTTTACCGGACGCGTGGCGCACGGCTATTTTGTGCTGTCCAAAGCCGCCGGTTTGTTTGTGGACGCGAAAAAAGGCCCGGTTTTGCTCAACTATGGCCTCGACGAGTGCCGGTTTACCAAACCCGTGTACCCGGGTATGACCATTGGCGTGAAACTTACTGTGAAGGAAAAAATTGAACAGGAGCACGACCCCGCCCGCGAGGGTGTGGGCGCTATCCCGCGCGGTATCGTGAAGTGGCTGGTGGATGTGTACGACGAGACCGGCGAGACCGTGGCTGTGGCGACGATTTTGACGATGGTGCGGAAAAAGGGGTAGGGACAGTGACATGAATTGCTAATTCCCTGTACTTTTGAGCATGAACTTTCCATTTGATTCAACCTTGTTTCAAAAATCTGTTAATGAGGGCAGCATCGTTTGGCGGAAACACACGCTAGAGAAAATGCTGTTACGCAATATCAGCCGTGAAGAAGTAATGGAGACATTGGTACATGGCGAGCTCATTCAAGTGTACGACTACGACACAAAGAAAAAATGAAGCCCATCCCAACAGTATGCCCCCTCTGCAACGGCCAGGTCAAGCCCGGCACGACTACATTCAGCCTTGACCTCGAATCGGGCGTGATCGTTGTTCGCCAAGTCCCCGCCCACATTTGCCGGCAATGCGGCGAGGAGTGGCTCGACGACGAACAGGCAGCCAAGTTGGAGAAAATCGTAGCCAGAGCCCGACATGAAAAAGTACAGTTGGAAATTGTTTCGATGAGGGAATCGGGTAGATTATAGTATGCAGACTATTCGTGCGCCAAAACCTCATAAACACCCACCGGGTTGGCTTTATTTTTAAGCACTACTTCTCCAATTTTTTGATACTTGAACAAATCCCCGGCTTTATTAAAGGCATCCTGGGTAATCAGAATCTGACCGGGTTTTGCGACGGACTGGAGCCGCTGGGCGGTATTGACGACATCGCCGATGACGGTAAAATCGAACCTCCGCAGGGTGGCGGAACCGACATTGCCGGAGATTACTTCGCCCGGATTGACGCCGATAGATACTTTGGGTAAAAACGTCTGAATACCGGATGTGGGCCGCTCCATAGATTGCGTACATTCATTGATAGACAACGCTGCGCGAATGGCGCGCTCCAGGTGGTTTTCGCCTCTGAAAACAGCTAAAACAGCATCGCCCATAAACTTGTCTATGTAGCCACCTTCTGCGATAATGGCTTTTACCATGATGTCAAAGTATTGATTCAGCAAGTTGATGACAGCGCCTGGCTCCTCCTGTTCCGAAATGGCGGTAAATCCGACAATGTCCACAAAGAGAATCGAGGCTTCTATGATTTCTGTTGACAGCAGGGAATCCTCGTATTGCTTGCGACACATGAATTGCAGCACGCTGTTGTTGACATACATTTTCAGGATGTTGTTTTCCTGGATAGCCTGTATTGTTTCTTTAATCTGGGTTGCCGTTTTTAATGCCTTGGTGAGGGTTTGTTCAAAATCTTCAAAATCGAAGGGTTTGCAAATAAAATCGAAGGCGCCGCGATTCATGGCCGTACGGATGTTCGCCATGTCGCCGTAAGCGGAAATAATGACGGTTTTCAGCAGCGGATTAGCCTCTCCGATTTTCTCCAAAAGCGTCAGGCCGTCCATTTGGGGCATATTGATATCGCTGAACACGATATCGGTATCGGGGTGTTCCCGGAGTCTGGACAGGGCTTCCACACCGTTTGGTGCAAAAACGAACTCGTACTCCTGCTCCCGAATCTGCCGGCGGAACTTTTGGCGGATGAGTTGGGCGACATCATCCTCGTCATCCACGACCAATATTTTATACCTGGCGCTCATGTCAAGTGCGTTAGTTTTTGTTTCAGGGTGCTGAAATCCAGTGGTTTATTCAAAAAATCATTGGCGCCCAGGCGCATCGCTTCTTCCTGTTTTTCCGGATCGCCATAAGCGGTGATCATCACAATAAACGGCGGCGGCTCCGGGGCGTTTTCCCGAATCCGGCGTAATAATTCCAGGCCGCTCATACCCGGCATATTGATGTCGGACAGGATCAAGACGGCTTCCGAGGGGTGTTCCCGCAGAAAGGTGAGTGCTTCTTCACCCGAAAAGCAGAAGGCGAACGAAAAAGCGCCTTCCCGGATTTCCCGGCGGAAACGTTGCTCGAATAGGGCTTTGATGTCTTGTTCGTCGTCAACGACTAAAATTTTCATAATTCAATAGTTTAGAGCGGCAGCCGAATAGTAAATGTTGTCCCTTGTCCTTCCGTACTTTCCACTTCCATGGTTCCGCCATGTCCTTTTGTCACAATATCAAATGCCAGTGAAAGCCCGAGGCCCGTACCCTGTCCGGTTGGTTTGGTGGTAAAAAACGGCTGAAATATTTTGGCTTTCAGGTTCTTGGGAATACCCGTGCCGTTGTCTTGAATACGGATTTCCACCATCTCCGATTTCAGCAATCGGGTAGAAACCGTTACGGTGGGTTCGTAACCTTCGGGCGCCTGGGTTTTCTTTTGGGTTACGGCATAAAACGCGTTGTTGATTAAATTGAGCAGTACCCGTCCGAAATCCTGCGGGATGACAGGCACTTTATCAATGACCGGGTCCAAATCCGTCACCATTCCGGCATTGAAATTTTTGTCTTTGGCCCGCAAGCCGTGATAAGCCAGGCGGAGGTATTCGTCGGCCAGAACATTCAGGTCGGTGGGTTCTTTTTTGCCGGTACTGGTGCGGGAGTGTTGCAGCATGGCGGTGACGATATTGGCCGCCCGTTTGCCGTGGTGGTTTATTTTTTCCTGGTTTTGAGCCAGGTCGCGCGCTAAATCCAGCACCAGCGCGGTATCCATTTCCGGCTTTTCAATTTCTTCTTTCAGTTCCTGCGCCAGCTCCAGGCTGAGTTCGGAGAAGTTGTTGACAAAGTTCAGCGGGTTCTGGATTTCATGGGCAATGCCGGCGGTGAGCTCGCCGAGGGAGGCCATTTTTTCAGAATGCACTAATTGCGTCTGGGCAGATTTGAGCTCGGCCAGGGCTTTTTCGAGTTCCTCTTTTTGGGCGGTCAATTCCGTGGTACGCGCCACAACCAGATGCTCCAGTTCTGCTTTTCGGATTTCGGCTGCCCGGATAAGCTCCTCTTCTTTTCTGCGTTGCTTGCGCTCTTTACTATTTTGAACCAAGGCGTAGGTTCCAAATCCGATGAGCCATAAAACAGAAAACACCTCGGCTGGTCCAAAATATCCATCATACGTTTCATAAAAAGACGGCGCCACAAAACGCACGATGGCAACTAATACAGAGATGCCCGCAAAAGGTAAAAGTGCAATGGAAAACATACGGGCCGGATTGTAATCCCGCAACAGGTAAACGGTAACCAGCAGCAGCAGGTAAATAATCTCACCAAACCATTCTTGTATAAAATGAAACCAGGGAATTTGTACGAGCAGAAAAAAAAGGATGGAACCGACCCAAACTTTAGACAAAACCCTGTCCCATTCGGGTAACCGCGCAGAGGTCTCCAGTATTTTACGTGCTGCCAGTATCACACCATTACCCGTTAATATAATTGGTACTAAATCCATAGTTGCCTTTTGTAGGAAGTTGAGAAAGGTTGATCGAGATTGAGAAGGCTCGTCTCGTCTTGGTTCAAAAGGCTGAAGCAAATGTAACAAGGCCGGAACACCCTGGAAGGATCGTAAACCAAATTCTCATAAAATTGCCTGAAGCCCGGCACGAAAAGCCCCAAAAATTACCCAAAAACAAAACCGCAACAACCTGAAAAACAGGTTGCTGCGGTTATTTGTGGACCTGGCGAGAGTCGAACTCGCGTCCGGACAAAGCGTCACAACGCTTTCTACATGCTTAGTTCCTGATTCAGGTTTTCGAGCACGGGATAGGTTCTGGAACCGACCACTCCGCGCCTTAGCCGTTTAAGTTTCGCCTGCGGTAACGGCGTTCCGCAAACTAGTCCCAAAGTGGTTGATACGCGGCACGATGTATATGGAACCTCAACCGTGCGGCATAAAGGCCTTCTAATTCAATAGATTAGGCAGCCATGGCATACTGATAGTTGCCATCTACTTGTTGAACGTTGTTTTTTACGGAGTAACCGTTCATGCTCCGGCATGCTTACGAGGCGACTACACCTTCCCGTCAATACCAGGTACAGGCCCAATTTTTGGTTAGAAGGTTAGAAGGTTTCTGGTTAGAAGGTTGGAAGGTTTCTGGTTAAAAAATATCGGGGCAACCAGAAACCTTCTAACCCTCTAACCTTCTAACCTTCTAACCTTCTAACCTTCTAACCTTCTAACCTTCTAACCTTCTAACCTTCTAACCTTCTAACCTTCTAACCTTCTAACCTTCCCAACGAAACGCAAAGGTACACGAAATCGGTTCGGCTCGCGATGTATTTTTCCCTTTGGAAAAACCCCTCCTTTGTGTTGGTCCTGCACCGGGAATGCAGGTGGAATCATCTACCTTTGCGTTTCAAATCGGGCTTCGGACGTTTCTTGAAACAGAAGTCACGCCCGACAGTTTCAAAGAGCCTAAAAATTGTTTTTTATGCACAAGATCGGGATCATCCGGGAGGGGAAAGTTCCGCCCGACGCGCGCGTGCCGCTCACGCCCCAACAATGCCAACAGATTATCTCCAAATTTCCGGTGGAGGTGGTCGTACAGCCGTCCAATGTCCGCTGCTACACAGATGCGGAATACCGTGCGGCCGGCGTCGAACTGGCTACGGACCTGCGCGACTGCGATATCCTGATCGGTGTCAAAGAGGTGCCTGTGGATCAACTGATTCCCGGCAAAACCTACCTTTTTTTCTCCCATACGATCAAAAAACAAAAGCAAAACCGCCACCTCCTGCAGGTGATCCTGGAAAAAAATATCCGGCTCATTGATTTTGAAAAACTCACCGATGATCGCGGCGACCGCCTGATTGCTTTCGGGTTTTACGCCGGACTGGTCGGTGCGCACAATGCGCTGTGGACGTACGGCCAACGCACCCGCCTGTTCGATTTGCCCCGAATGTGCGACTGCCACGACTACGCCGAGGTGAAAGCCGTGTACCCGCAAACACCACTGCCGCCCGTGCGCATCGTGCTCACCGGCAGTGGCCGAGTGGCATCGGGCGCCGTGCGCAACTTGCACGATATGGGTATTCACCAGGTGTCGCCCCGCGATTTTTTAACCAAGACATTCGATAAACCGGTTTTCACCCAGTTGTTTGCGCAGGACTATGTGCAGCACCACAGCGGTCCGCGTATTTTTGACAAGGCTCATTTTTATGCGCATGGTGAAGACTACGTCAGCACGTTCGCGCCATATACCCGGCGTGCAGATATTTTTATCAATGGCATTTACTACGATGGCAAAGCGCCTATGTTTTTCACCGCCAGTGAAATGGCCGGCGATGCCTTTCACCTTCAGGTAATTGCCGATGTTTCTTGCGATATCGTTCCCAATGCCTCCGTGCCGACAACGTTGCGGCCCAGTACCATCGCCGAGCCTGTTTACGGAATCAACCGCTATACCGGCCAGGAATGTGCCCCGTACGATCCGGATGCAGTGGACGTAATGGCCATTGATAACCTGCCCTCCGAACTACCGCGCGATGCGTCGGATTTTTTTGGCAAACAACTGATTGACAATGTACTGCCGGAACTGCTGCACGAAGAAGACAGCGTCGTCATCGCGCGGGCTGTTATTGCCGAAAACGGACACCTGACGGATCGCTACGAATATCTGAGCGATTATGTGGGAGAAATGGCGGTGTGAAACAAGAGGCAACAGGCGAGGGGCAAAAGATAAAGGGCAAGGCAAGAGAGGTTACGGGTAGCGTGCGTTGGCTGCATTGATAAAAATACGGATTTCATCTGCCCCGATTTGGGTTCTTTCTGTTAGTATGGCGCCTTCCGGGATGCCGGGCGCCGGCACACCGTTGTACAAAAATCGCGGATTTGCGAGCATACGGATTTCATCCCAGAACCCGCTTTCCTGAAATTGCCGAAGCACATCGGCCCCGCCTTCTACGAGCAGGATGGCTCGTTTTTTCTGTGTCAGTTTTTCCAGCAATTCCGGTATCCAGTTTATTCGCGCGTTTATGCCGGCGGCCTCGTGAAAGGCGAAAAAATGTGTCTGCTGCCACGTTCCCTGTCGTTCGGGGCCGATGATCCAGGTGGGCAGGCTATCGTCAAGCAAGTGTGCTGCGGGGGGTATTTTTCCGGCGAAATCGAGGGCAACGCGCAGAGGTGATTTGCCGAAGTACAGGCGGTTGTCCAAGCGCGGATTGTCCGTTCGTGCGGTGTTTGTTCCCACGAGGATCGCGTCTGCCTCGGCGCGCCAGCGGTGTACCAGGCGTTGTGCCAACGGGCCGGAAATTGGCGTCCTTTCGCCCGGCAGGGCCAGGTAGCCATCAGCGCTTTGCGCCCATTTCAGGATGATATACGGGCGTTTTTTTTCGATCCAGGTGAAAAAGGCGCG
The DNA here is from genome assembly GCA_016719605.1 of Lewinellaceae bacterium. Lineage (GTDB taxonomy): Bacteria > Bacteroidota > Bacteroidia > Chitinophagales > Saprospiraceae > M3007. The sequence goes on from JADJYW010000001.1 coordinate 713,316, forward strand.
GTTCAGGTAGCGCCCCTCGGTTGCAAGGATTCCGACCTCGGTAGCCACGCCGGCAGCGCGCAATTTTTCCAGGCTTTGGCCGGCTACCAGGGGGTTGGGGTCGGTGTTGGCCACCACTACTCGCGGGATTTTTTCGTTCAAAATCAAATCTACGCAGGGCGGGGTTTTGCCGAAATGGAAGCACGGCTCCAGTGCGCAAAACAGCGTGGCTTGCGGGATCAAATGTCGGTCTGCCTGCCGCACGGAAGCCACAGCGTTCACCTCGGCATGGGCTTCTCCATAACGCCGGTGCCACCCCTCGCCGATAATTCGGCCGTTGTGTACCAGTACGGCGCCTACCAACGGGTTGGGCGATACGCTGCCCGCCCCCAAACGGGCGAGTTGGAAGCACCGGCGCATGAAATTTTCCATGTTGAGTGTGGTTAGCAACAGCTGCTACCAGGTTCGCAGCAAGCGATAGCGGTTTGTAGTTCAATCAGATTTACTTTTCGTTTTTCATGTCGCGCCGAACGGTCGTCACCGCCGGGTTTTTCTGCGTACACGGTGATACTAAAGATACCCGTACCGGATGCGAGGAAATCGCGGAGTCCCGCTTCCGACAGGTGTTCGAGCAAAATATGGTCCGGCACCAGAATGGGTTTCGATTTCTGAATTTGAATATTTTCCAGTCCGGCTTGCTGAATCAGGTCGAGGTAGTCTGCTTGCTGAATGGCGCCGGAAACGCACCCGGCGTATAGTTCGGCACTTTGGCGCAGGGCATCCGGCAGTTCGCCCACCAGTACGATGTCGCTGATGCTGAAGTGCCCGCCCGGGCGCAGGACGCGGTGGATTTCGGAAAATACCCGGCCTTTGTCGGGCACGAGATTGAGTACGCAGTTGGACACCACCACGTCTACAGAGTTGTCGCTCAGGGGAAGTTCCTCGATGTCGCCTTGGCGGAACTCGACGTTGTTGAAACCGAGTTTTTCAGCATTCAACCGGGCACGACGAATCATTTCGGGGGTAAAATCAACGCCAATGACTTTGCCTTCCGGCCCGGTAGCGGCACGCGCTACGAAGCAGTCGTTGCCTGCGCCACTGCCCAGATCGAGCACGGTGTCGCCTTCGGCAATGTGAGCATGTTCCGTTGGTAACCCACAGCCAAGGCTCAGGTCGGCGTCGGGGTTGTAGCCTTTGAGGCTGGAATACGACTCGGACATGATGGTGTAGGTGCCCGGTGTGCCAACACCGCAACAGGAGGCGGCATTGGTTTCCCGACTTTGCCGGGCGATGTCCGCGTACTTCTCGCGGACGGTACTTTTCATAGCTTCAGAATTTGTCATTGTTTTTGTATGTAGTTGTTGATCAAAAAATTAAGTCCTTAAAATCGTGCGAATGTTCTTTCATCGGTGTTCAACAGCACCCGTTGTTTCCTGGTGTCAAGAGGCCGTCGAGCAGTGTTTTCAGGCGAGCCACCACGTCCCAGTTGATGCAATAGCAGGATTTGACGCCCTCCACGGTACCGGAGATCAGTCCGGCAGATTTCAATTCTTTCAAATGCTGGCTGACGGTACTTTGCGCCAGCGGGAGTACGTCCACGATCTCGCCGCAAACACAGGAGTTGCGCTGTGCAAGCGCTTTTAAAATGGCTATACGAGCCGGATGCCCCAGGGCCTTGGCGAGGTCTGCTACCTCATTCTCGAATGGTCCAAAAACGTCAACTTTGGGTGCAGCCATGATGAAAAAAGTGAGTGGGTTGAAAAAATTCATCGCAAAAATACGATGAATAGGGTTTGTGTCAAGTGCTGACGCAAAATATTTATCGTACAAATACGATTTATTTTTTCTGAAGTATTTGAGTTATTTCTATTTCAGACGTTTACGCCACTCGACATACCCAAGGATGGAGAGAACAAAAAAGACGAGGTACTGGAAGGAGGTAAAAACAAAGCCTTTGACAAAATAGAGTGGCATAGCGGCGAGGTTGGTGAGCGCCCACCAAATCCAGTTTTCTAATTTTTTCCGCGTCATGAGCAGCATGCCGGTGTAGGCTGTAGCGGAGGCAAATCCGTCAGCAAGTGGAACGGTACTATCCGTCCAGCGGCTCAGAACGAAGTAGAGTGCTACCCAGCATGCGGCGAAAAACGCCAAAGCCAGCGACCATTCCCGACAGGTGGACCGGGTGATGAGCAAGATAGGTGTCCCGGGAGCGTTCCCGGACCAGAGAAACCAGCCGGCGATGCTCATGACCGTGTAGTAAAAATTCACACCGGCCTCGGCGTACAATCCGGCGACGAAACTCAGGTAGATATAAATGGTGGTATTGACTAATCCTGTGGGGTACACCCAGATGTTTTCCTTTCGGGACAACAGCACACTGGCGATGCCAAAACAAACGGCAATGAACTCCAGCCCGGTTGTAGCATAAAGCCCGGTGATGAGTTGCTGCCCAATTTCGTGCATGTGCTTGTGGATGCAGGTTTAGTAGCCGGTTTATGTACTTGAGAACCCCGACAGGCCTCTGCACATACAGCGAAGCCTTCCGTTGTGCTGTGACAACGGAAGGCTTCGGTAAGGAACATGTAACAATGACCTTACTGCGGGATCGTCCCGCCGCAGCTGGAATTCCAAGTGAACACTTGATCAAACTGCTTTGAACCACCTTTGCCGCCTTCAACGCGAATCATCTCATCCTTATCCAGAACTTGTACTGTTCCCTGAATATCATCGAATGGTTTTTTCGTGTTGTCTGGCCGCTCTTTACTGGTGGATTCGTTCGTCTTTTTTGAAAAAAATGATAACATAGACCTTGGCTCAACCTTTTAGTAGGCCAAAGGTATGGGGTTTTTCCGAACCGTCAAGGATGCGGTCGGTTTTTTGTAGGTTAGGCGTTTAAATTAAGTTGTCCGGTAGTCATTAGGTGTTTTTTGTGCAAATGTATTCCGTTGGTTCATTGAGATGTTTTCGATTTCATCCTTACATTTTGTAGTAGCGGTAGTTTCTATCCTGGAATAAACATTTAACAAGGATTGCTGTTTTGTTAGTTTTGCACGCAAATCATGGCGATCTACTCGATTCGGGACCTGGAGAAACTTACAGGAATCAAGGCGCACACCATTAGAATATGGGAGCAGCGCTATCGTATTGTATCGCCTGCTCGTACCGACACGAATATCCGTTTTTACACAGATGAAAACCTTCGCCATCTGTTCAATATCGCCTTGCTAAACCGCTATGGCTACAAGATCAGCAAGTTAGCCAAAATGCAACCGGAAGAGGTTGCCGCCCGCGTAGCCGAAATCGCCGAAAATAACAGTAGCCCCAACTCCCAGGCAGATGCGCTCACGTTGGCCATGATTGATCTGGATGAGGCGGCTTTTGATCGTATTTTTTCTGCATACAGCTGGGAACATGGCTTTGAACAGACCATGCTACAACTGGTGTATCCCTTCGTGGACAAGTTGAGCGTCCTTTGGATGACGCATAGCATCAGCCATGCCCACGAAAAATTTATTACAAACCTGATCCGGCGCAAATTAATGGTCGCTATTGATCGGGAACTGGCTGATGCCCGGCAGGAAAGCTCCAGGTTCCTACTCTATTTGCCCGATGGTGAAAGTCAGGAACTGACCTTGCTTTTTTTGCATTACCTGCTTCGCAGCCGCCAACAGCGGGTGGTTTATTTAGGCACCGGGATTTCACAAAATGACTTGCGCGATGCCTGCCAGGCATTTCAGCCTGATTATGTCTACACGATTTTGCACGATCCTTTGGTACGCCAGTCCATTCAAACGTATATAGACAATGCGGCCAAAGCGATTGGCAGCGGACAGTTTTTGCTAAGCGGCGCCCAGCTATACGTCAATCCGGTGAAACTTCCCGCCAATGCCCGACGCCTCGATGGCCTGCCCGATACCTTGCAACTGCTCGATAACCTGGTTCGGGAGCAGCAAGCCGGCACAGAAACTGAATAGATAACAGCGCTCAACGCGTGTCCTGTTGTTTGCCGGCCAGCCACTGCGCCATCTTTTCTTCGGAAGGGTCTTTCTCGCGAATTTTATCCATCCAGCGCCGGGCAAATCCCCAGTTCTGCTCTCGCATGGCGATCATCGCGCACAACGAAAACAGCGCGTCCTCCAGGTCTCTTGGGGCCTTGATTTCGGTAATGTCCCGAAAGGTTTGGAACGGCACATCGCCCGCTTGTCCCTTGCCGCCGAGGAATCTGTAGCCCAGGTTGATTCGCAAGGAGTCCTGCTCAAACGCTTTGTACTGACCAAAAATAACGAGGTCGGCTTCGCATCGTTTGCCGTTGCGGTCAGCCATTTGCAGAGACGATTCACCGTTTTCTTTATCTCGCTTGCCAATTCGGACCTCCACTGCAAGCTTGGCTTTCTGCGTGAGCCTGGAAATATCGTCCTGAATACGCAATTCAACTGCAGCAGTACGCGCGTCGAGGGGATCGAACGGGAGTACCAAAACATGCAGGGCTTTATCGTCGGCAAAACCAGGACACCTGCTTCGGTTATTTCCCCAAAAATACCACACGCCCAGTACTGCCAACACCAATACGGCTGCTCCGGCAAACATACGCGTCCGTCCTGTCTGTACTGCGGCCGCAGGTACGCGACCGGCTTCCACATCATCGAGGATAGACAGGATAGCATCGGCGACTTTGCTGTACTCGCGCTGGGCTTCCTGGAAGGAAAGGATACCTTTCAGTTCTTGCCGGCGCACCTGTTCGTACCCGATTTGCAGCACCTCCAGGGTGCGCGCCAGGTTATTTTTATAACGCGCATCTTTCCGTACCCATACCAGCAAGGCCTCCAATGCCTGCCCGGTTTGACCCTGTCGGAGCAGTTCCCGAACGTCGTTTGCTTCCATTTTGATCAAAATTTACGGACGTTCAATTTTTGCGTTTCCATTCTTTTCTGCCCATTCAAACATTTCCGCCAGCACATGCAACACGCTCTCGCGGCCCCGGTAGCCATGGCTTTCGTGGGGAAGCATGACCAATCGGGCGTTCCCGCCATTCCCCTTGACGGCTTGAAACAAACGTTCCGACTGGATCGGAAAGGTGCCGGAATTGTTGTCGGCAGCGCCGTGGATGAGCAAGAGCGGCTCATTGATTTTGTGGGCATGGGTGAATGGCGATACATTCATGTACACATCGGTGGCTTCCCAAAAAGAACGGCGCTCACTTTGAAAACCAAAGGGGGTAAGGGTACGGTTGTAGGCGCCGGAGCGTGCAATGCCATAAGCGTAGTCGTCGGAATGTGCCAGCAGGGTAGCGGTCATAAATGCTCCGTAGGAATGGCCGCCTACGCCTACGCGCCTGGGATCAATGACGGCCAGCGAGTCCAGATAATCAATGGCGGCCCGGCCGGAAACGACAGCCTGTTCGACGAAGGTGTTGTTCATCGTCTCGGGGTCGCCCACGATGGGCATGGTCGCGTTCATGAGCACGGCATAGCCCTGCGTGACGAAAAAGAGGGGCGAGTCGTTGCGATAAAACGTGAACGTATTCTCCGAACCCCGCACCTGTCCGGCAGTAGCCGCATCGGAGTACTCCAGCGGATAGGCCCAGATGAATAACGGCAACCGCTGCCCCGGCTGGTAACCGGGCGGCAGGTAAAGCGTGCCGGATAGCGGCACCCCGTCGTTGCGGGTGTATTTGACTAAACGTTTTTCAACACCGGTCAACTGGGGCGCAGGATCCTGAAAGGTGGTGAGCGCTTTGCGCGTTTTGGTTTTCAGGTCGGTCAAAAAAAAGTTGGGCGCCTCCGTCTTGCTTTGGTAACGTGTGATAATTCGATTCGTGTTTTTTCCATCAAACATGACAAACTCCTCGAACGCACCGCCCGAACACTGAAAAACGGTTTCTTTTTTGCCTGTTGTCAAATTGATTTTGTCCAGACGCGGAAAATCGCCCTTGGGCGAGGCGCCCGATGTGCTGAACCATGCCCAGTCTCCATCTTGCAGCAGCACGCGATCTCCGCCCGGCAGGCGGGTGTACACGGGATTGCCGGGGTTGTTGTAGTCGTCGCGCGTACTGCGGTCGAAAAGCACCGTCTTGGTCGCGGGGCTGTTCAGATCGGTGCGGTAGGTGGTGCTCCAGCGCCGGTCGCGGTCAAATTCGGCAAGCAGAACAATGTCTTTGGTTGCCGTCCAGTCCATTCCGGCAAGCCGGTGCCGGGTTTGCAGTACCTCGGCGGGATCAGAGGTGAACGGGGCATCAAGACGCAGGAGTTTGTCCCGGAAATCAACTTTGTTGGTCGGATCGCCTCCGTCAAGGGCCTCCGCCCAGAGGAGTCGGGCAGGGTGCAGGGCTTGCCAACGGAAATTGCGCGGGCCGGAAATCACACCCTGACGCGGTGTGTCGTCGGTGACGGGCATATCGGCTACGGTGCGTACAAACTTGCCCTTGTGATCCCAAATTTCTGTTTTTCGGGAAAAATCGTAGTACGGCACGCTGTATGAAAACGGCTGCCGAAGCGTCGTCACGAGCAGGTACTTTTCGTCGGGCGACCAATCGGCGCCGGCATACAAACCGGGGGGAGCGAGTTGCGTGATTTTGTTGGTGCTGCTCGACACAAGCACCAGTTGGCTCGTGGCATAATACTCGAACAAGCGCTCGTCGTCGCTGTTCTGAAGCAAATCCTGGTAGGTGCGTACCTGCGCCAGTTTGCCGGCGGTGGTCTCCTCGATGACCGGTCCGGACGGCACGGGAGAGGGCACGGGCGCTGCAGCTCGGTAGGGCGGTATGATTCGGGCCATCAGGTGGTCGTTGTCGTTCATCCATTCGAAGGCCCCGCCCAGCACATCGTTGAGCAGCAGATTGCCGGCACGACGCGATTGCCCCGTCCAGGTCTCGGCCACCCATAGTTCCACACCCTCGGGTTTGTGTATGCCGAAGGCAATTTTTCGCCCGTCGGGCGACCATTGTGGCATGCCGGCCAGGGCGCCGTCGGCCGGCAACTGGATGCGCACCGGTTCGTCCTGTATCAGCCAGCGGATCGTAATGGCGGTGTATTCGGTGGTGTTTTGGCGGCTATTCAGCACCGGATTGATGCGCAGGCCGGCGAGGCGCAGGAATGGCTGGGCCAGGGTGGCGATACCCGGGTTGGGGTTGTAGTCCACCAACAAAATCGCTTGGTTGGTCGGGCTGGTGCTGGACATCGGGGTGGGCGCCGCCAGCACAATGGCCGATACATCGGCAGGCGGTTGCTTGTAGGTGCTTTGGGCTTGGGAGGAAAACGGCAGGAGCAAAAACAGGTAGAAAAAACGCTGAAGCATAGCAGTAGAAAGTGAAGAGCGATAAATAAGCAAGCGATACAACACCAGATGAATGGGGCAAAACATACGGATCACCAGTCAATCCGCTTTTTCATCAACGCAGCGCCGATATTCACGAGAAATACCAGTTGACCCAGCGTGTAGATGCCCATCAGCAGGCCGGTAACCCAATCGTTGTCGTTTGAGCCTGCCAGGAAAAAAGTCGTTTGGGTCAGTTCGCTGTAGCCGGCGTAAAGCAAAAAACTGCCCAACCCGATGGTTGATAGCGCAAAATGCAGGAGGTTGAGTCGGGGGCTGGCCGGCCGGTTGAAGCGGTACAAAAGCCAGTAAATCAGTGCAAAGACCAAAAAATAAGGCGCCATCATTACAAACATCCCTGCCGCCATCCGAATGGCGCGCTCCAGATTACTTTGATCGCTGAAGGGCGTACCGCCGATGCGCCGCTCCAGCCGCAAGCCCGCCACCAGTACTACGACCCCGGCGGCGCCTATCCAAAAAAAAATTTTGGCGGGCTGGTGCAGGATGGTTGCATAGATGCCCGTGGGTGGGGTTAGTTTTTCAGATCCTTCCGGGGCAGGGGAGTTGCTTCAATGTCCATATCCGGTTGCTTGTAAATTCCTGTATCCAAACCTTTGTGGTTTTGTAGCCAGCGCGTGTTGATTTCCCACACCACAGCGGCCACAAAAGCCCGACCAACGCCGCCGAGCACATCCACCAGGAAATGTTGTACCAAAAAAATGCGGGACAGCGCCACCAGCATGGCCGTTGAGGCGCAGGCCAGCCCGAGCAAAGGCCACCGCCGCCCGCCGAGGAGGGCGATCACACCAAACAGACCAAAAGCCGCCATGGTATGTCCGGAGGGGAAACTGGTTTGGCCGCCGTGGAGCCTGACATCCGGCACGAACACCACATAATTGGAAACACTGTGGTCCGCAAAATATGTAATCGGGCGGGCGGTGCCGATCTGGTCTTTGAGCAGGTACGAGGTGGGCATAATGATCAGCCCCGCCAGCGCGATGAGCAGGGCGTACCGGAAGCGCCACAACATGGAAACCAGTCCGAGTACTACGAAAGCCGGTGCCTCGCCCAAGCGGGTAACCCAGCGAAAAAACGTGTTCAGCGGCTCCGTGCGGAACGGGTTCAGGTAGATAATTTCGACGCCGTGCAGGACAAACAGCAGCAGGGCAAGCCCTGCGTTGAAAAAAAAGCAGAACCGGGATAAAAAACCAGGAATTGGACCAAAATGCTTGTTTCATGCAGGTATCGCTTGTTTTTCGAGCCGCCGCCGCAACTGGAGCATCAGGCGGTCTATGCGGTCGGTGCTGAACATCTGGGCATCATTCACGGCCCGCCGGGTAAGAAAAGCAGCCATCGGCATCAGTACCATACAGGGTACCATGGCCGCCCAAAAGGGCGTGAGGATGTACGCTTCTGCCAACTTCCGGCACAGGATGGTCAGCATGACAAAGGTGACAAAAAAAATGATGGATACCAGAATAGGATATCCAAAACCGCCCTTGCGGATAATAGCCCCCATCGGCGCTCCGATGAACAAAAACACAAAACATACCAGCGCAAAACTGTACTTGACGTACAGCTCGTATCTGGTCTTGACGGCCTCCTTCCGGCGGCTGTCTATCTGCGCGGCGCGGCGCTCCACGATGACTTTGGCTGTGCGCGACTGGATAGCGGCGTCGCGCAGGAGTTTTTCGCGACTTTTTTGCTCAAAGGTTTCGGCGAGGGTGGCATACTCCGGCAACGGCTTGCCGAGTACCTGACGGGGCAGTTCGGGGCCGGTGGTGATACCGGGCGCCCGCGGTAGCGGCGTGGTGTTTCGGTTGCCCCGGGCCAATGCCGCTACCCGCGCCAGAGAATCCTTTTGCGCCCGACGCCAGGCGATGGAGTCCACCGGCGGCGGCTCGGGTTTTTGCGCCAGGCGGTACAGGTTGGCGAGCAGCTCGTCGGCCATGTCCACGCGGTTGGTGTCTATTTCCTGGTGCAGGGAATCTATGCTTTTGCGCAGCTGGTTCATGCTCAGCATGGAGCGCTGGGTTTTGAAACGATCCTCGTCGGTGCGGTTCATCTCAAACTCGCCGAGATCCCACACTTTTGTCCAGGATTTGAAATGCGTGCGGATGAACGGGTAGCCCTCGCCGCCTGCCCGGCCTTGCGGGCCTGGCTCCTGGTATTGAGCGCCGTCGTACAGGTTCATGACAAAAAAACGCTTGTCGCGGGTGGTGAACATCTGGCCGCTGTCGGCCAATATCTGGTTGAAACGGAGTTTGCCGGAATTGGTCTGATCCTCGATGAGCACGTCCCGGATGGTTTCGCCGTCGTCGGCCTTGTCGCCGATGCGGATGACAAATTGCCGAAAATCTTCATTAAAAATGCCTTTTTCGAGGGTCAGCGCGGGTTTTTGTTTGCGGATATCGTAGAGGCGGGACTTGAATTTCAGGTTGGCAATCGGAATCAGAAAGTCGGAGCAGATGTAGGAAAAAAGCGCGATGCCGGCGGCAATGAATACCAGCCCGCGCATGATGCGCAACAGGGAAACGCCCGCCGATTTCATACTGGAAAGTTCGTAGCGTTCGGCCAGGTTGCCCATGACCATCACCGAGGCGATCAGCACGGCAATGGGCAACGCCATCGGGAATGTGGAGATGGACAGGTAGCCGATCAGCTCCAGCATGATGAAAATGCTGATGCCCTTGCCCGCAATCTCGTCTATGTACAACCACAAAAACTGCATGACCAGCACGAACAACGCAATGCCAAAAGACACTGCAAAAGGCCCGACAAAACTGGCAAGCAGGAGCTTGTCTATTTTTTTCATATTGTTTTAACCACTTGTCCAATCGGAAAACCGCTAACTAAACTTCCGCTCAAACGCTTTCAGCGCGGCTATCGTTGCCTTGGGGTCTTTGGCGCCGAACACACTGCTGCCGGCCACCAATACATCGGCGCCGGCCTGAAGCAGGGCTTCGGCATTTTGAAGACCCACGCCGCCGTCTATCTCGATGAGGGTGGGTGCATTGGCCGTAGCGATCATTTCCCGCAGTTTCCGAATTTTGGAAAGGGTTTGGTAAATGAATTTTTGGCCGCCAAATCCCGGATTGACCGACATGAGGCACACCAGATCAATATCCTCAATCAAGTCTTCCAGCACCTGTACGGGTGTGTGCGGGTTCAGGGCTACCCCCGCCATGGCGCCGGTTTCCCTGATCTGGTGTACCGTGCGGTGCAGGTGCGGGCAGGCTTCGTAGTGCACGGTGATGACCTCCGCGCCCACCTGCCGAAAAGCCTCGATGTACTTTTCCGGCTCCACGATCATCAGGTGTACATCGAGCGGTTTTTGGGCCATTTTGTGGATGGCCTCGATGATAAACATGCCAAACGTGATGTTGGGCACGAATCGCCCGTCCATCACATCGAGGTGAAACCAGTCGGCCTCGCTTTGGTTGACCAAATCAATTTCTTCGCCCAGCCGCGTGAAATCGGCGGCCAGAACGGACGGTGCTATTTTGTGCTTTTCCAAATCGAAAAGTGTTTTATCGGACGATAACTACCTGGTCTTCGCGCAGCAGCGGGTGGCGTTTCATTCGGAGGAAGAGTTGTACGGTGGCCAACACGTCTTTTTCGCAGTAGGCGGCTATGCGGTCGAGGTCGCGTTCCTGCCAGTAAACGCCGGCCACCTCGCTGCCGTCCATGTCGTCTTTGGGCGATGGGAACCCGAAAACGGCGGCGAGCAAGCGCAGGGAGGTGTAGTTTTTGAGGTCGCCGAATTTCCACATTTCCATCGTGTCCAGCAGGTGTTTAGTTTCCCAGGGCTTGCGTCCGGCGATGTCGAGGATGCGCGGGAAAGGCAATTGGTTTACCAGGAGCCGGCGACAGATGCAGGGCACGTCGAACTCGCGGATGTTGTGCCCGCAGACGGCAAATTTGTCGGGGTTGTTGAAATGTTTTCCGAGCAGCTCGCTGAAATCCTCCAGCAAATTGGCTTCTGTATGGTTGGCGTACGACTTGAGGCGCAGCAACGGCTCCTTGCTGTCCGCCTGGCGGGTCAGAAACCCAACTGAGATGCAAACGATTTTGCCAAACTCGGCGTAGATGCCGGCGCGTTCCGCAAACAAATGTGCGATTTCATCAAATTCGAGTTCCTCCTGTGGTTTGCGCAGGATACCGCGGGCTTTGACTCCCCAGAGTTCTTGCATTTCCTCGCTCATTTCTTCAAAATCGGATACACCGGGTACCGTTTCGACATCGAGGAAAAGGATGTTGTACAGATCGAATGAATCAAAGAGTGACATAGCCGGGAGCAGTGTTGGGTTTGTATTTTTGATGGGCAAATGTAGGGCATATTGCCCCCTTTTTGCAGGCACGACGCGGATCAATTCTTTAAAAGTATGCCTGTATGCACACGCCGGACTTAAAAAATACTTCGGGGTATTCCCCTAAAAATGTGCCGGGAGTTCCAACCAATTTTAGTTTTCTCAGGGCAAAAAGACAACAACCCCTTGATGGAGCAAGTTAATTGGTTGACTTTTGCAGCACACAACAGCACAAACACAAATCAGTCATCTGACAATAATCCGGGATTTAAAACTGCCTATGCGCTAAATTCTTCGACATCTTTTCTAACGTTAAACCTTTTATATTTTTCAATTATGAGCACACCAACCAATTTCAATCAGCCCACCTACGGCGGCCCCAATCTCGACAATCCGTCCAACGATAATTCCAAGCGCCTGCTCACCATGGCAGGCATCGCCATCGCGGTTTTGTTGGGCCTGAGTATCTTCCTGATGATCAGCAAGTACAAGGACGGCAAAAACCTGCAAGCCACTACGCTCGAACTGAACGAACAGAAACAGGCATTCGCTGAACTCGACACCAAATACAACGATGCAGTCGCTCAACTGGAGCAACAGAAAGGCCTGAACGCGCAACTGGATGAAAAAATCAACCAGCAACTCCAGCAACTGGAGCAGAACAAGAGCCAGATCGAAACGATGATCCGCGAAAACCGCGACTACCGCACGGCCATGGGTCGCTTCGAAAGCCAGAAAAAGCAATACCTGGCTGAAATTGAAAAACTGAAAGAAGATGTCGGCGTACTCACTTCGCAAAACACGGAGTTGACGGGTCAGGTAACCAACCTGTCAACCTCGCTCAACGAAACCCAGTCCCGTCTCTCGGAAGAAAGCACCGCCAAAGCAGCGCTTATTTCCGAAAAAACACAACTGGAAACGGAGCGTGCAGTCCTCAGCAAAAAAGTGGACATCGCCTCGGCTATCCGTGTGAAAAACATCACCGTAAAATCGGTTGATGTGCGCAGCAGCGGCAAGGAGAAATCCAAGTCCCGCGCCAGCAAAGTGGACAAACTGAACATCTGCTTTGTCACAGAACCCAATGAAGTGGTGCCGGAAGGCGAAGAGGTTTTCTACATTACGGTCATTGACCCAACCGGCGCTACGCTGGCTGTCGAGAGCCTTGGCTCCGGTATCGCACAGGACAAGCGCCAGGAGCAGGAATTCCGCTACACCACCACGGCAACCTGCAACTACAGCAACGGCGAAACCAACGTCTGCGGCGGCTGGCAGCCTGGCCAGAACTTCGTCAAAGGCAAGTACAGCGTCAAGATTTTCAACAAAGGGTACCTCGTTGGTACCGGTTCTTTTAATCTGAAGTAAAACAACAAATTGAGTACACCCTTGCCAAGGGGCAAGAAATGAAACATGGGCCACCCTGAAAAGGATGGCTCATGTTTTTTTTAGTAGCCGTGTGTGTTCCGCCGTGTCTATTCTTGCATAGCCTGCCTGCCTTCCAGCGCACGCCCCGTTTCCCAATAGAGCGACTCCAGCGCAAAACGTGTAAATGCACCCGACTCCCGCAACATGCGTTGCATCCGCTCGGGCTGTGGCACACCTTCGGCGGGTGTATGCACGGTATAGTAGCCGCCGCTGTGGAATATGTAAGTGCGCTCCATACCCGGCTTGCGGGCGGGTACTACAAACTCCAGATCAACCACATCGCGGGTCGTCGGCATGACGTGGTACTGGTTGTCGGCCCGGGATAATTCCGGCAAAACATCGTGCCTGTTTTGATCCACAGCGCTGCGGGCGGCGATTTCCTCCATGCGATTGGGCAGGTTGTAGAAGGAGTAGTCTATCTGCACGCTGTTCAGCATCCAGATTCCCGGCGGGCATTCCAGCTTGACTTTGAGCGTGTTGCTGTGCGTACCCAGCAGGTCGAGTTCCACCACAATATCTTTGGGCAGCGCCGAACCAACCTCCCAAACATGCCCCATGTAGCGCCACGTCATCTCCTGTTCATTCCAGACGTACACTTTTATCATGCCCTCCCGAATCATGGCGTCCACGAGTTCTTCGCGTGCAGCAGGCGAATTATTGAGCATATCGTACCACTGTGGCAATTCGCGCCCCGGTAGTTCCAGCAGTTTGCGCTGTACCTCGGATGCCCAGGGCGTGTTTTGTACGTTCAGCACCAATGCCGCCGCGCTGGTACCCACCGAGCGATCAAATTCCAGCAGGAGGCCGTCGCGCAGGTCGTCGGCATTTTGCAGATCGCGGTTGAACGGGTTGCTCAGCCAGAAGGTCCCGTCGGTTTTGCGGATACGACTGCGCACATCGGCGCCGGCATAGTCGCGTGCTACGCGGGCGTTTTGCAGATCATTCACGGTGAATAGTTTTCCGCTGAACGACGGCAATACGCGACTACCTGCCGGGTGGTCAATGGACAGCAGTTTGACAAAATCCACTTGCTGCGTTTCGTCAAATTCGTTGGCCATTTTCAGGCGGCAAACACCCTGCTCGTCTTCGCGCAGGAAGTCCAGATTGTCCCAGTCGGGCCGTTCTGCTGCCTGGAATATCGCCCCGGCGAATACCTCGGCATCGGGACGGCTGTCGAGTCCGTCGTAACTGTAGATGATCGGGCAGGAGGAGGAGCCACTTGTTTTGGCGGCGTCATACAAATCGAACTCCATTGAATTTATGGCTGCAACCACCAACACCCCCGTTATGATATCTGCAGCCAACCCGACCATCATTCCGGTGGTTTTCCCTTTTCCCGTTTTGATTGCAACACGGTCAACGTTGTCGGAGGCAACGCTGATGATTCGCCCCGAACCCTGTTTGACCTGTATGGCAGTACTGGAGGAGTCGGTTCCGGCAAATAATGCCACACTCGATATGAATTTTCCTCTCACGCGCCGCTCGTCTTTGCAAAAAATTTCAACCGTGCTCCCGATCGGGATTTCCTCGATTTTCCATCCACTGACTTGCCGTGTTTTGCCGGCATCCGAAGCGGCGCCGATGCCAAGTCCAATCAGGGTACATCCCCATCCCGCAAGCAGCAGCAAACCACTCATCAACAACAAGACTTTTATCCTCTTTTTCATAATACTTTAGTTTTGAAGATCAAAAAATGAATCCCCAAAACTAACAGCCAAAACAAGCGGCCGGCCATGATGCCGGCCGGCCGCTGTCCTGATTTTGGTCACCCTGCCTGGCTGCTCACTCCTTCCTTCCTGCCCGGAACGTCCCGTTCGGCTGGATGAAATTGACGGCCACGGCTTTGCCCGCTGCATCCACCTCGAAGCGCACGCTGTATCCGTCGAGGCTTTTCAGTTTGAATTCGTGGTTGCCGACAGGCATGGTCTCGTACTCGGGTTGGCCGGGCACAAGCACTGTGAGCGCGTCTTTTTTCAAAAAAACCTTGATCTCGACCCCGGAAATGCTGTACGCACCGCAGTATTTCTCCAAATCACCGGTGGCCATATCCACGGCCACAGCTTTTCGTTTGAAAACAATGGACTCCACAGACGGCTCCAGCCCGAAAGCCCGCAACTCCGCCGGGTCTCCTTTCAGGTCGGATACAAACTGCACCCGAACGGGGCTGTCTTCCTCTACATCCATACCGTCCAGCAGGGAGATTGGGCGAAAAATATCGTAGTGGTAGTGTTGCAGGTAAAAACGGACATACGAAGAGCGGGCAAATAGCGAGTCATTGGAGGCGCTCACCAACAACCCCCCGTAGCCGGGATGCTCGTAATAACCCGCAAACTGCTCGATGGAACGGGAGGGGGTAGTGCCTTCTTTGCGCGACAAGTCTTCCACTTTTTCCTGATCTCCGGCGGCGGCCTCCTGTTTCTGGATGCGGGCGCGCAGTTCGCCGCTCCAGTCGCGGTAGGGTAGGCCCAGCAAGCGGTCGGCGATCAGGTTGCGCACCACGGAGGTCACCTGCGAGCCGTTTTGGTTCACCAGCACCACCACGCCAATGCTGTCGCTGGGGAAAAAACACACGCTGGCGGAGAAGCCGTTGATGTTGCCGCCGTGCTCCACGCGGTAGTGGCCGTAGTACGACGACAGCATCCAGCCCATGCCGTAGTTGTTGAAAAAAATGTTCGGGTTTTCGGGGTTGGGCGTACCGCCGCCCATGGCCATCTGGGCGGTCATCGCCTGCTGGACGTAGCTGCCCGGCAGCACGTCCTTGCCTTTGAATTTGCCGCCATTGATCCATACCGACACCCAGTTGGCCATTTCCAGGGCGCTCGCACAGATGCTGCCCGCCGGCCCCATACCCTCGATCCGGTAGTAGTCCATGAAACGAATGGCGCCGTCCTTTTCGTAGTATCCTTTGGCCACGTCGGCCGTCGGGGGCGCATTCCAGATATCAAACAGCGCTGTTTTCATATCCAGCGGCTGAAAAAATCGCTCCCGGATGTTGTCCTCCCAGGACTTTTCGGTCAGTTTTTCGGCGATAACACCCTGGAGCAGGAAGCCGTAGTTGTTGTACTGCCAGCTTTCGCGCAGGCCGGTCGAGGGTTCGAGGAAGCGCATGCGGTACACAAAACTGTCGCGGGTGGTCGGGTTAAGGTACCAGGCCATATCGTGGCGGGGCAGTCCGCTGCGGTGACACATCAGGTCGCGCACGGTAAGGTGGCTGTTCAGTTCGTCGTTGTGCAGGCGCAGGTCGGGCAGGTAGGTCGTCACCGGCTCGTCGAAGTCGAGTTGCTTATCGTCGGCGAGGATACCGAGCAGGGCGCTGGTGAACGCTTTGGAGGAGGAGCCGATCTGAAAAACAGTGTTGGCTGTGACGGGCAATTGTGCCTCGTAGTCGCGGAAACCAAAACCGCTGGCGAGCAGCACCTGGTCTTTTTCCACCACAGCGACACCGCAGCCCGCTGCCTGCCAGTCGTGCAGTACCCGCTGGATCATGGTGTCAAGTCCGGCCAGGCGCCGGTCGCCGGTGCTGGCGGTTTTGGATTTGTTGTTTTTCTGGGCGGCCAGGTGGCTCAGTGCGAGCAGGGCGAACAAGAGGGAGAGCGCGATTTTTTTCATGTTCCGGTTGTGTTTTTTTTTTAAAAGAAATGTGGAATGGCCAAAAATCCGAAAACAACGGCAATGCCCGGTGTCTGCTCTGCCGAACAGTGTATTTTTTGGATAAAACTCCCGTCGCCCGAAAACCCCTACTTTTGCCCAAAACCGCGCCCATCGTATGGACACCACCACTGCCGCTCTTGCCGACAAACTCAGCCGTATGGACATCCTTCGGTCTGTACCGCAGCCCGTAGTCCTGCACCTGGCCGGGCAAAGCAGCATCGAGGTGCTTCCTGCCGGCGGCACGGTGTTCCGCAAGGGCGATCCCGGTCGCTCGTTGTACCTTATTCTCGACGGCACGGCGCAGGTACACGACGGCGATTACATCGTGGCACAAATGCAGGCCGGACATTGTTTCGGCGAGATGGCGCTGCTTGACGAAGGCCCGCGCTCCATGTCCGTGAGCGCCACCACGCCCGCCCGGCTGGCCCGTATTGATCGGGATGTGTTTTTCGGCGTGCTGGGCGAATACCCCGAGGTGATGCAAAAAATCGTAGGCCTGCTCACCCGCCGCCTGCGCCACCAGACCGACAAAACCCTCGAGCAACTCCAGCGCCGCGAAGAAGAACTCACCAGCCTCGTGGAGGCGCGCACTGCCGAACTCGTGCACCAAAAAGAGGAAGCGGAAAATCTGCGCGCCAAGGCCGAAACTGAAAAACGCGAGGCCGATCGGCAGCGCCTCCGCGCCGAGCATAGCGAACGCGCCGAACAGCAGTTTCTCGCCAACATGAGCCACGAAATCCGGACGCCCATGAACGCCGTCATGGGCATGACCAACCTGCTCCTGCAAAAAAAGCCCCGCGAAGACCAACTCCTGTACCTGCACAGTATCCGGCAATCCTCCGAGGCGCTCTTGGTTATCCTCAACGATATCCTCGATATTTCCAAAATACAGGCCGGCAAGATGGACTTGGAGTACACCAACCTGTGCGTAGCCGATATCCTGGAGCAGGTGCGCACCACCTTGCAGTTTCGGGCCGAGGAAAAGGGCCTTGCCCTCGACCTGAACTACGACCCGCACATCCCGCCGGTGCTCATTGGCGACCCCGTGCGCCTGCAACAGGTACTGCTCAACCTGGCCGGCAACGCCGTCAAGTTTACCGAAAAAGGCCGGGTGACCATAGATGCCGGGCAAATAGAGCGCCTCGATGGGCATTGCCGCCTCCATTTTGCCGTGCGCGATACCGGTATCGGCATGACGCCCGACCAACTCGCCGTGGTGTTCGAAAGTTTCCGCCAGGCCTCCGGCGACACCGCCCGCAAGTACGGCGGTACGGGCCTGGGGCTGAGCATTTCCAAACAACTGGTAGAAAAATTTGGCGGCGTCCTGCAGGCCGAAAGCCGTCCCGGCGAAGGCTCCGTGTTTTGGTTCGATATTGACCTTGCCGTTAGTACCCGGAAAGAAACCCCGCCCCCGATGCCTGCTGCCGCTGCCACCGGCACGTTGCGCGGCCTGCGCATTTTGTTGGCCGAAGACAACGCTTTCAACCGGATTGTGGCCGTGGAAACGCTCGAAATGCTCATCCCCGCCGTGGTTGTGCGCACCGCCGAAAACGGTCAACTGGCGCTCGAAATGCTGCAAACCGGGGTGTTCGACGTGGTGCTCATGGATGTGGCCATGCCCATCA
The DNA here is from genome assembly GCA_016719605.1 of Lewinellaceae bacterium. Lineage (GTDB taxonomy): Bacteria > Bacteroidota > Bacteroidia > Chitinophagales > Saprospiraceae > M3007. The sequence goes on from JADJYW010000001.1 coordinate 731,614, forward strand.
TGGACGGGTTGGAGGCCACCCGCGCCATCCGCAGCCTGCCCGCGCCGCTATCCGCCGTGCCGGTCATTGCCTTCACGGCCTCCGTCACCCAAAAAGAGGTACGGCGTTGCCTGCAAAGCGGCATGAACGGCTGCGTACCCAAACCGTTCCGGGATGAACAGCTGATCGCGGCCCTGCTGGCTGTGCGCGGCGGCGTTGCCGATTTGAGTGGGTCGCGTACGGAGGCGACACCTTCTCCGGCCGGCCATCTTGCCTTTTTAGAAAAACTCACCGGCGGCAATCCCGACCGTATCCGCAAATACATCGGGCTGTACATCGAGTCGGTGACCGCAGCCTTGCCCCGCATCGAGGCGGCGCTGGAATCGGACGATCGGGAGGAACTGCGTCGGGTGGTGCACACCGTCAAACCCCAGTTTCGTATGCTGGGCATGGAGGACGTGGCGGTGCTGGCGCAGGAAATCGAGACGCAGGTGCTGGAAAACGCCGACACGGGCGGTTTGCCGGAAAAGGTGGCGCGACTGCTGCAGGAAATGCGGGAGTCCGTGGAACGGATAGGGTAGGGGCGGTTCGGGTTGATATCGTTTGGGTAGTGGCAAATTTCGAGTGATGGAACACGGATTTCGCCCTGCTTGGTGTTTTCACCAAGCAGCCTCGCGTAGAACCGCTTGGTGAAAACACCAAGCAGGGCGAAATAAATCCGTGAAAATCCGTGTTGCTTGCATCCGTTTAATCCGCGTTCCATCACTCGAAATTTGCCACTGCCCAAATCCTCGAAACGAACACAAAAAAGGGGCCAATGGACATCGTCCATCGGCCCCGGAATCGTCTCCAAAAATTTATTTTTGAACGATAAACTTCTTCGTCAAGGTGCCTTGTTTGGTGGCGATACGGGCGAGGTAGGTACCCGAAGCCAGTTGCGGCAGTTGGTAGGTGAGCAGGTCGTTGGTCAGCGCGTCGCGGTTTTCGTAGGTGATGACGCGGCCGGTCAGGTCGGCGATGGTGATCGTGGCATCGGTGGCCTCGTCGAAGGACACTTGCAGGTTGAGCGTTTCGACGATCGGGTTCGGACGAATCTGCATGGAGGTTTCCGACAACGGTGTTTCGTCGGTGGTGATCACCAGATCAATGTACATGCGCATGATGGCGCTCGGGCCGCCGGTGAAGCCGGCCAAAAACCAGTTAGCCCCATCGTATACCAGCGTGGAAGGCGCCGGCTGCGGGGTATTGGTATCAAAGGCATGGTACGTCAGCGAGCTGCTTCCCGAGTATTCGATGGCAACAACATATTTGGCGCCATTTTCGAGTTCCACCCCGTCGTTGGCGGTGTTCAGGTCGAGCAGGTTTGCCTGCTGAAGCGTGTAGCTCTGGGCAGTTGCAGGGGCTTCGTAGGAAGCAATACCCACCCATTCAAAACTGGGGGTAGTGAAGCCGGCCGGTTCGAAGTTGGAGTAATCCGGCAACACATCGCTGCTCAACTTGAAGAGGTAAATATCGCCCTCCACGTCTGCGGGAGCCAGTTCGGCCGGATCGGCAAAAAATGAAAACTCGACTGTTTTTACCCGGTACTTCTCCAGGTTTTTCGGCGACATGGTGTACATCGCGCCAACGCCCCAGGTAGCGGGTGTACCACCCACGCGAATAGCGCCGGTAATGCGCTCATCTTTGGCAAACAGGTTTTGGGTGACGTAAAAGTTGGATGCGGCAAGACTTGCAACCGGAGTGCTGCCCACGGGGGCGTCGTAAGTGGCCGAGTACCGGACCTGGTAGGTGCCAATGGGGAGCTCGGGCGCGTACTGGCCCGGGATGTCAACCGTATCGCGTTCGCCGGGAGCCAGTTCGGGTATCGTTACGGAAGCGGTGTACAACACATTGTTATTGTTGCGGAGATCAATTACGCTGGCCTTTACAACCACATTGGTGTGGGTAGTAGTCGCCGCGCTGTCATTCAGCACTTGCGCCTGGAACCCAAACGTGTCTACGCCGATCTGCGACACGGGCGTCTGTTTGCTGGATGCCGGGAAAAAGAACCCGGGAATGGTGACGTCGCCCGGACGGAGAAAACAAACTTCGACCACTTGCCCGGCCTGAAGCCCGGCATTGATCAGGTCGGCGCCTGCGCGGCATATTGAGTATGCCGGGATGGTGACCTGTGCGGCTTCCGGGCCACCCGTCATGTTCAGAATGGTGCAATCGTTGTCGGTCGCGGTCAGGTTGTGATTGGCGATAATAACGGCAATGGCGCCCGCATTTTGAGCATTCAGCGCCTTAACCGAAAAACCGCAAGCAGCCGGAACACCGCCGCGACGGATAAGCGCAATTTTGCCGGTGAGCGAACCGGCCGGCAGTGCGCTGCAGCCAAACGTATCCTGATTGGCGCCATAACCCCATTGGATGGGGGCGCAGAAGTTGGCTCCAACAGTACCACCCCAGGCGGTGACAGTTTGCGACGGCGTGGCGGTAGTGCCATACCCGCATGCGCCATTCAGATATTCGGTAACCACACCATTTATAGTGACCCGAAGGACGAGGCCCTCGGCGCCGGAATTGTGCGTACCCTGAGCCACCACCTGCGAGGAAAAAAACGATGAAGCGATTAACAGGGCAAAGCCTGCCAGTTTTGTAACTAAATTTTTCATAACAACTACGGATTTAGTGAATGCGTAAAAATGTTCAGCGGCGAATATAGGCCGTTAGGAAGATAGGCAAGGGGGTTTCGTGAAATTCGGTAAAAAATTGACAGAAGTGGGGGCAAAACGCCGAAATCTTCTAACCTTTGAATTTGTAAACCGGTATGTGATATGACGTCTATGATAAAAATGCCTTTACGCAACGTAACCCAGCATGCACTTTTGGAGCTTCAGCAAAAATATCCGGACGCTGAGGTACAAATTTCGATGGCCGAACACCGGTCGGACGGACTTATGACCGAAGTACAGTTTTGGGACCTGATCTCCTTGCTGGACTGGGAGCATTCCGAAGATGACGATGCAGTGGTTGAGCCTTTAGTTGCGGCACTAACGGCAGGCCCTGTTCGCCAGATTTTTGATTTTGCCGATATTTTATCCCAGAAGTTATACGCGCTTGATGGTTTGAAATATGCGCAGCATATCGGGGAGAGATCGTACAAAACGGGCCTCTATTTTTCCGGCGATGCATTTTTATATGTCCGTTGTTGCGTAGTGGCAAACGGTTGCTCATTTTACGAGGGTGTATTGAAACACCCGGAACAAATGCCAAAGGATACCGACTTCGAACCGTTGTTATATGTTGCTACAGATGCTTACGAACGTAAGACTGGGCGAAAGTGGGATTACATTCCAGCCTACAACGTGGAAACATTTTCCAACGAAGCCGGATGGCAATCAGCCGATCATGAACTCCCGGTTACCTGATGCACGGAAATTCCAAAAAAAATAACCGCCATAATCATCTCTACGGCATTTACGAAGAGCAGACCAATGACCTGTTTAAGTACGGTATTAGCGGTGGCGAGATAGGCGCCGACGGGATGTCCAAACGCATGCGAAATCAGGTTAACTATTTAAACCTGGCTGCTGGTTTTTTAATGTACATCGCCCGAATACTTGTGCGGAACATACCCGGGCGTCGCGAAGCGGAACGAATCGAGCAAGAGTATATTGACGCTTACCGGGAGGAACATGGAAAAAATCCGAGGGGAAATAAATGAGGCTTTTTAAACTTACGCCTGATACCACCGTCGAAGCCGCCGTGCCTGCCCCAAAGCCGTGTTTTCACCCGCTTTTTTTCACATAAAAACAATCTGCGCAGATGGCTTCACTCGCACCCTTATCCGGTTCGCTGGGACACCGCCGGGCGGCGCACCTGCTCCGCCGCACCAGTTATCGCTACACCAAAACCAAAGTGGATCAACTGGCCAACATGACTGCCGCTCAGGCTGTTGCGGCGCTCTTGGTCGCCCCGGCACTCCAAATGACGCAGCCCGTTTACGACGATGCCGCCACGCCCACCGTCGAAAACACGACGTGGCTCCTGCCACCTGGTCAGGCGTTGCCCACCGACGACAACACGTTGCGCCGCTACGTCATGGGCTGGTGGGTCAACGAAGCCCTGTACGACACCGGCATCACGCACAAAATGGCGTTTTTCCTGCACCAGCACCTGATCGTCACTGCCAACTCTTCCAGCAACGCAGCCTTTTTTGACCACCTCACCCTCCTACGTTGGGGCGCGTTGGGCAATTTCAAAAAACTGGCCACCAAAATCGTGACCGACAACTGCATGCTGCTGTACCTGAACAACCACCAAAATACCAAAAACAACCCCAACGAAAACTTCGCCCGCGAGTTCTTCGAACTGTTCACCATCGGAAAAGGCCCGCAAATTGGCCCGGACGATTACACCAACTACACCGAGCACGATATCGAACAGGCTGCCCGCGTGCTGACCGGCTTCCGCATTCGCAACCAGCGCGACTCCCTCGACCCCGAAACCGGCATCCCGCGCGGTATCACGGTGCTCAACCAGCACGACACAGGTAGCAAAACCTTCAGCAGTAAATTTCAGGGCACGACCATCGCGGGGGCTACCACTGCCAACAACATGTGGGTGGAGCTGGACAGTTTCGTGAACATGGTGTTCGCCCAGCCGGAAGTGTCGCGCAACTTCTGCCGCCGGCTGTACCGCTGGTTAGTCAGTCGGAATATCACTGCGGAAATAGAAACAGACATCATCGAGCCACTCGCCGCCGCATTTCGCGCGGGCAACTACGAGATCAAACCCATCGTGCAGCAACTGCTCGAAAGCCAACACTTTTTTGATGCAGACGACTCCGACAACGCCGACGAAATCGTGGGCGGCATGATCAAGTCGCCCCTCGAAATGACGCTCCAGATGGTCTCCTTTTTCAACCTGACTATTCCCTCTCCCACAGCCAACCCACGCGGACATTACCTGAATCTGTATTCCACCGGCATCATCCAGCGGCTGCTTTTGCCTGCCGGTATGCCGATCTTTTTTCCCAGCGACGTGGCCGGATACCCCGGCTATTACCAGGCCCCGGAGTACAACCGCCAGTGGTTCAACTCCAGCACGATCATCCCCCGCTACAAATTCCCCAAACAACTGCTCACCGGCAGAATGGAGCACGGCGCATCGCCCAATTCCTCCATTTTCCTGCAACTGAACATCGTGACCTGGGTGCGCAACAGCGGCTTCTTCAGCGACCCCTCCGACCCCTACGCACTCGTGCAGGAACTGCTCCGGTACCTCCTGCCCGAAACCATTGACGCCGACCGGTTCAACTATTTCTACAACGACGTTTTCCTCGACAACCTGCCCGCAGCAGACTGGACCTACGAATGGCAAAACTATCTCAGCACGAACAACCTGACGGAAGTCAAAATCCCGCTGGAAAAACTGCTCAACGCCATCATGTACTCCCCGGAATTTCAAACCTTTTGACCGTTTGGTTGACTGGTTATGGAAACGCATCGCTCATCGTTCATCATTCATCACTAAAAAAATGAAACGTCGCAACTTTCTGAAAATACTACCCGCCGCCGGCGTCTCTTCTTTCGTCGTCAACGGTTTTGCCCTCAAGCCTTTTGCCAACAGCCGGCTCGCCAAAATCGTTGGCGACTGCTCCGATATCCAGGAGCGCGCCCTCGTCCTCATCCAGCTCAAGGGCGGAAACGACGGCCTGAACAACCTCATCCCCATTGCGCAGTACGACCAGTATGCCCTGCTCCGGCCCACTACCGGAATCCAGGAAACGGGCGCCGGGGCGTACATTGACCTCGATACCACCCTCAAGGACACCAAACGCGTGGGCCTGCACCCGGCCATGTCGGCGGTGAAAGCCATGTACGACAAGGGTATGGTCAACGTCATCCAGGGCGTAGGCTACCAAACCCCCAACCAGTCGCACTTCAAAAGCACCGACTTGTGGCTGACCGGCGGCGACGGTACACCCGAAAATTTCAGCATCGGCTCCGGCTGGATGGGCCGCTCCCTGCAAGCGCTCTTCCCCGATGTGGAAGGAGCGCCCACGCCCGATATGCCCGATCCGCTGGGTATCCAGATCGGCGACTCCAACCCGTCGCTGGGTTTTCATACCGAAACCGAACACCAAAACGCGATCAACCTCACGGGACAGGATCCGGCCGGATTCTATTCCCTCGTGCAAACTATCGGCGGAGCGCCCGTCGCCAATTTGCCGGACAGCGATCACGGCGACGAACTGTCCTTCATCATGTCCGTGGAGCAAAGCGTGAACAAGTACGCCGAGCGCATCACGGATGTCTTCAATGCCGGCTCGAACATCGGCGCCTACCCGGATTCCGGGCTGGCGAACCAGCTCAAAACGGTAGCCCGCCTCATTCGCGGTGGCTGCAAAACCAAAATTTACCTCTGCTCCCTCGGCGGTTTCGATACCCACAATGCACAAGTGGACTCGGGCGACACGTCGCTCGGCACGCACGCCACCCTGCTGCAAACCCTCTCCGAGGCCGTGCAGGCATTTTTAGATGATCTGGAAAAAATGTCCATAGGCGAAAAAGCCATCGCCTGCACGTTTTCTGAATTTGGCCGCTGCGCCAAGGAAAACGGCTCTTTCGGCACCGACCACGGCACGCTGGCGCCGATGTACATTTTCGGGAAAACGGTCAATCCCGGCGTTTCGGGTACCAATGTGGACCTCAATAATCTCGGGAACGGCAACCAACTCCAGGGTATTCAGCACGACTACCGGCAGGTATTTGGCACACTGTTGCAGGACTGGCTGGGCGCCAACAACTGGGTCATGCAGGAAACTATGTTCGAGGACTACGCCAAGGTGCCGCTTGTTGGCAGCGCCTACGTCGTGGATCCGCAGTGCTACTACGGCGGCTCGGTTACTATCGTGGACGACATATTCGATACAGCAGACAAACTCGGTATTTTCCCCAACCCTGCACGCAGTACGGCAGAGGTGGTGTTTCAGGCACAGGAAGCCTATCGGGGACGCCTGAGTGTGCACAGTCTGGGCGGATCGCTGGTTTCCAATGAGGCCGTACAGGTCTATCCCGGGGAAAACCGCTTCTTCGTTCAGGTGTACAATTTGCCGCCCGGATTCTACTTCGTGCGTCTGGAGAACGCCTTGACCGGCGTAGCCAGAGTAGCGAAGATGAGTGTGGTGCGGTAGAAGGGCGGTGTGCTGTGTCGAAAAAAGCCACACCTTAGCGCCCGGATGCGCCAATACCGAATTGGGATAATAGATGGAACCTGGGCCGTACGCCTGCTATTGGCGCTCGGCGTGGTGGTGCGTATAGTTGTTTGGCTGCAAAACCGCTCCCTGTTTCTGGACGAAGCCAATCTGGCCCGCAACTTCTGCGAGCGGGGGTTTTGGGACTTTTTTCAGCCGCTGGACCACGAGCAGTACGCACCGCCACTCTTTTGTTTTTTCCAGAAATGCAGCGTGGCCCTGCTGGGGCAGCACGAGTATGCCCTGCGGTTGTTCCCACTCTTGTGCGGGATCGCGTCGGTATTTTTGTTTCACGATATCGCCAGGCGATTGATCGCCGGCAAGTGGGTGGCGGCGCTGGTGCTGTGGATTTTTTGTTTTTCCGATATTTTCCTGCGCTATGCCACTGAGGGCAAGCAGTACGGGTGCGACCTCGCGGTGGCACTGGGGCTGGTAGCACTGGCTATTCGTTTCGCCGAGCGGCCATTCCGCCCGGTTTGGGCTGCTGCTATTGGCGCAGTAGCGCTGTGGCTTTCCATGCCGGCCGTGTTTGTGCTGTTTGGTGCGGGTTGGTTTTTTCTGAAAAAAAACTACACTGCAGGAGGTGTGCGCGCTGCGTTGCCGGTGCTGCTCGCGGGGTTGTTTTGGCTGCTAAACTTTGCGTTGTATTACGCGCTGCTGCTACACCCGACGCTGGAAACCGCACCCTTAGTGCAATACCATACCCAATGGTTTTTCCCCCTTTTTCCTCAAAATAGTGCCGATTGGGGGCGGGCCGCCGACCTGCTCGCCACCTTTCCATATTACACGGCAGGGTATACCGTACTGGCCAACCTGGCCGGTAGCGCGGGAATCCTGACCGGATTGGTACTGCTGTTCCGCCGCCGGACGGGTGTGGCGCTGTTGCTGGTATTGCCTGTTTTGGCGTGCCTGATCGCTTCCGGTTTTGGGCAGTACTCCCTCCTTCCGCGCATGTTGGTGTGGGCGTTTCCGCTGGTATTGCTGGTGCAGGGTGTGGGTTGGCAGGTGTGGTGGGCCGGCGGGCACCGATACTTGCGGGTGCTGTGGCTGGTGCTATGGATTGCCACGGCGGGCTTGCAAAAAGGTGTGCAGTATCTCGTGCGGCCCTTCATCCTGGAGGAAATCCGACCCGTGCTGGATGCCGTTGCGCGGGATTTTCAGCCGGACGACGTGCTGTATGTGCACCACGAAGCCTGGCCGGCGGTGACCTACTACCGCGATTGCCACACCCGGCGCGAGCGGTATTTTTTGGAAAACGACGTGGTGCACGGCAACTGGGATCAAAAACCCGATGTGGAAACGATTTCCGCCGCCGGCAAAAAACCGCGCCGCGTGTGGCTCGTGTTCAGCCACGTCGTGTCCGACGTCACCCGGGCTTCCGTGCAGGCAGATTTGGAGGTCGCGCGGGGCTATGCCCGGCAGGTAAAGTCGGTCGAGCAGGTCGGGGCGTGCGGGTATTTGTTTATGTTGCCGGAGTAAGGCCGCCGCTGCAAACGCACCAAAATGCAAGGTTTGTTTACACTTCCAGGCTCTATAGAAATGACAGTATTAAACAAACTGTAAAACTTAACAAACCAGATCGGGTCGCGCCGGGTTAGAAATGCCGTGTTTCATTTTACTTTTACAACGAAACAACCGCAACCATCTAAGCCGACGATTTCTCACCAACAATCGGGAAAACCATGATCCGAAATTTACGCGCCGTACAGGGTACTCTCTTCGCTCTTTTTTTGCTCTCCGTATCCAATCTGTTCTCCCAGGGCGGCTGTCCGGGTCTCGGCAATATCACGCTCAACGTGGTGGCCGCGCCCGAGCCAACAATCACGGGTGACAACCAGTTTTGCGCGGGCGGCAACACCACACTCTCCGTTACCCAAAGTTTCGATACCTACGCATGGTCCACCGGCGACAACGGACAGTCCATCACCGTGAGCAATCCCGGTACCTACACGGTGACCGTGACGAATTCCGCCGGTTGCACGGGTACCGCTGAACAGGCAGTAACCCAATCGCCCGCGCCCGCGCCGACCATCACCGCTGCGCCATACCAGTGCAATGGCGAATTCACACTCGATGCGGGCGGTGGCTTCACTACCTACTCGTGGAGCACGGGCGGGTCGGGACAAACCACTATCGCCGATGCAACAGGTGCCTACACCGTTACCGTAACTAATGCCAACGGCTGCCCGGGCACGGCCACGTTCAACGTCGCGATCCCGCTCCCGCCGGTGGTGGCTATTTTGGGCGATGCGCAGTTTTGCGCGGGGGAGTCCACTAACCTGGATGCCACGCCGGGCTTCAGCACCTACGCCTGGAGCACCGGTGGCAACGGGCCGTCCATCAGCGTGAGCAATCCCGGGACGTACACGGTGACCGCCACCGACGCTTTCGGTTGCACGGATGCGGCTTCGTTTTCCGTGTCCGCAAACCCCGCGCCTGCGCCGGGCATCAGCGGCCCGGCGGCGATTTGTGCCGGCGAATCGGGCACCCTGTCGGTCACCCAAAATTTTCCCGACTACGCCTGGAGCACGGGCGAAGGCACCCAGTCCATTGACGTGAACACCGCAGGCAACTACACGGTGACGGTCACGGACGCTAACGGCTGCACGGGAGCCGCGACGTTCAACCTGGCTGTAAATCCCAACCCCGCACCGACCATCATGCCTGCGCCCTACGCCTGCAACGGGGCGTTTACCCTGAATAGCGGCGGCGGTTTTTCGTCCTACACGTGGAGCACGGGCCAATCGGGCAACCCGATCAGTGTGACCGCCGACGGCGTGTACAGCGTGACGGTCACCAGCGCCAACGGTTGCACGGGCAGCGCGAGTTACACCGTGGCCATACCGCCGCCGCCCTCGGTGAGCATCAGTGGCGACAACCAGATATGCGCCAACGGCTCCGGTATACTGGATGCCACGCCGGGCTTCAGCACCTACGCCTGGAGCACCGGCGGCAACGGGCCGTCCATCAGCGTGAGCAATCCCGGGACGTACACGGTGACCGCCACCGACGCTTTCGGCTGCACGGATGCGGCTTCGTTTTCCGTGTCCGCAAACCCCGCGCCTGCGCCGGTCATCAGCGGCCCGGCGGCGATTTGTGCCGACGAATCGGGCACCCTGTCGGTCACCCAAAATTTTCCCGACTACGCCTGGAGCACGGGCGAAGGCACCCAGTCCATTGACGTGAATACCGCAGGGAACTACACGGTGACGGTCACGGACGCCAACGGCTGCACGGGCACCACCTCGTTTAGCTTAGCCGTAAACCCCAACCCGACGCCCAATATTTCCGAAGGGCAATACCTCTGCGACGGCCAGATCACCCTGAACGGCGGCGGCGGTTTTTCGTCCTACACCTGGAGCACGGGCCAATCGGGCAACCCGATCAGCGTGACCGCCGACGGCGTGTACAGCGTGACGGTCACCAGCGCCAACGGTTGCACGGGCAGCGCGAGTTACACCGTGGCCATACCCCCGCCGCCTTCGGTGAGCATCAGCGGCGACAACGCGATTTGCAGCAACGGCTCCGGTATGCTGGATGCCACGCCGGGCTTCAGCACCTACGCCTGGAGCACCGGCGGCAACGGGCCGTCCATCAGCGTGAGCAATTCCGGGACATACACGGTGACCGCCACCGACGCTTTCGGCTGCACGGATGCGGCTTCGTTTTCCGTGTCCGCAAACCCCGCGCCTGCGCCGGGCATCAGCGGCCCGGCGGCGATTTGTGCCGACGAATCGGGCACCCTGTCGGTCACCCAAAATTTTCCCGACTACGCCTGGAGCACGGGCGAAGGCACCCAGTCCATTGACGTGAATACCGCAGGGAACTACACGGTGACGGTCACGGACGCTAACGGCTGCACGGGCACCACCTCGTTTAGCTTAAGCCGTAAACCCCAACCCGACGCCCAATATTTCCGAAGGGCAATACCTCTGCGACGGCCAGATCACCCTGAACGGCGGCGGCGGTTTTTCGTCCTACACCTGGAGCACGGGCCAAACGGGCAACCCGATAAGCGTGACCGCCGACGGTGTGTACAGCGTGACGGTCACCAGCGCCAACGGTTGCACGGGCGCCAACGCTTTTTTCGCCGACATTCCCGAAGCGCCCATTGTGGGCATCGCCGGCAACGGACAAATCTGCCAGGGTGCCACCACCATGCTGGAGGCTACGCCAGGCTTTGGAGACTACATCTGGAGCACCGGCCAAAGCGGGCCGGACATCACGGTGAACGCCGCCGGTAACTACGAAGTGACGGTGACTGACGGCTTTGGCTGCACGGCCACCGACGTGTTCCCCGTGCAGGTGCTGCCCAATCCGATACCGACCGTGGCGGGGCCGTCATCCATTTGCGCGGGCGGTTCGGCCACGTTCAGCGTGCCGGGCAACTTCCCCGGATACAGTTGGAGCACAGGCGAAACCACCCAGTCCATCACTGTTAGCAATGCCGGTACCTACACCGTGACCGTGACCGCCGCCAATGGCTGCACGGGCGCCGCCGGCCAAACGTTGAGTATTTCCAACAGTCTGGAGCCGCAGATCGCCGAGCAGCCGTACAACTGCGACGGCCAGATCGGCCTCGACGCAGGCGCCGGGTTCGTCACTTACCAGTGGAGTACGGGTGAAACCACGTCCATCATCAGCGCCGGCGCCGGCGGCCTGTATACGGTGACCGTGTCCGACAACACAGGCTGCACGGGTACCGACGTAGTAGATGTAATCATCCCCGACCCACCTATGGTGGGCATCGCCGGCCCGGCGGTTATTTGTCAAAACACCTCCGGACTGCTGGAGGCATCGCCGGGATTTGGCGCTTATGTCTGGTCGAATGGCTTGGTCGGCGAGACAATCAGCGTCACCCAGGCGGGCACTTACACCGTCACGGCCACCGATTTTTTCGGTTGTACCGCCGAGGCCGAGTACCCGGTGACGGTCAATCCCGCACCGACGACCTCGGTCAGCGGGCCGACACAGATTTGTGCCAACAGCAGCGGCACGCTCTCCGCCGTGGGTAACTTCGCTTCCTACAGTTGGTCCAACGCCCAAAGCACCCAATCCATCACTGTCAGCAATGCAGGTACCTATACCGTGACGGTCACCGCCGCCAACGGCTGCACCGGTACCGCCGCCCAGACAGTGGCCGTATTGGCCAACCTCGAACCGGAAATAGCCGCCTTGCCGTACCAGTGCGACAGTCAAATTTCCCTTGATGCGGGCGCGGGTTTTGCTACTTACCTGTGGAGCACGGGAGAAACCACGTCCACGATCAGCGCTCAGGCGCCGGGCGATTATTCGGTGACTGTGACCGACCCGACGGGCTGCACGGGTACGGATGTGTTGGCGGTGACTATTCCTGCGCCGCCCTCGGTAGCCATTTCCGGCGCAGCCGATTTTTGTGCAAATACGAGCACGACATTGGCGGCCACACTAGGTTTTGTAACCTACTCGTGGAGCACCGGCGAGGCCACATCTGATATTTCGGTGAATGCTACAGGCGACTACGAGGTTATCGTCACCGATGCCTTTGGTTGCACGGCCGTGGCGGTAGCAAGTGCCACCGAGCAACCGCTTCCGGTACCGACGATCAGCGGCCCGGCGGCGATATGCACGAACAGCAGCGGCACGCTGACGGTGGCCGGCAACTTCGTCGCCTACGCCTGGAGTACCGCCGAAACCACGCCCGGCATCACGGTGAACGCCGCCGGCGACTACGCGGTGACGGTGACGGATTTGTTTGGCTGCACCGGCAGCACCGCCCAAGCGGTGATTGAAGTGGCCGAACTGGAGCCGCAGGTATCTGCCTTGCCGTACCAGTGCGACAGTCAAATTTCCATAGACGCAGGCGCGGGTTTTGCTACTTACCTGTGGAGCACGGGAGAAACCACGTCCACGATCAGCGCTCAGGCGCCGGGCGATTACTCGGTGACGGTGACCGATCCGACGGGCTGCACGGGTACGGATGTGTTGGCGGTGACTATTCCTGCGCCGCCCTCGGTAGCCATTTCCGGCGCAGCCGATTTTTGTGCAAATACGAGCACGACATTGGCGGCCACACCAGGTTTTGTAACCTACTTGTGGAGCACCGGCGAGGCCACATCTGATATTTCGGTGAATGCTACAGGCGACTACGAGGTTATCGTCACCGATGCCTTTGGTTGCACGGCCGTGGCGGTAGCAAGTGCCACCGAGCAACCGCTTCCGGTACCGACGATCAGTGGCCCGGCGGCGATATGCACGAACAGCAGCGGCACGCTGACGGTGGCCGGCAACTTCGTCGCCTACGCCTGGAGCACCGCCGAAACTACACCCGGCATCACGGTGGACGCTGCCGGCGACTACGCGGTGACGGTGACGGATTTGTTTGGCTGCACGGGCAGCACCGCCCAAACGGTGATCGAAGTGGCCGAACTGGAGCCGCAGGTATCTGCCTTGCCCTACCAGTGCGACGGTCAAATTTCCATAGATGCGGGCGCGGGTTTTGCCACTTACCTGTGGAGCACGGGTGAAACCACGTCCACCATCAGCGCCAACGCACCGGGCGACTATTCGGTGACGGTGACCGATCCGACGGGCTGCACGGGTACGGATGTGCTGGCGGTGACTATTCCTGCGCCGCCTTCGGTAGCCATTTCCGGCGCAGCCGATTTTTGTGCAAATACGAGCACGACGCTGGAAGCCACACCGGGTTTTGTAACCTACTCGTGGAGCACCGGCGAGGCCACACCCGATATTTCGGTGAATGCCACGGGGAACTACGAGGTTATCGTCACCGATGCCTTTGGCTGCACGGCCGTGGCGGTGGCAAGTGCCACCGAGCAACCGCTGCCGGTGCCGGTCATTGCGGGTACGGCGGCGCTTTGCCCGGGCAACAGCGGCACGCTGACGGCAAGTGGAACCTTTGTAACATATAATTGGAGTACTGCACAAAATACAGCCACAATTACCGTGAACAATGCCGGCAATTACGCGGTGACGGTGACGGATCAACTGGGCTGCACGGGTACGGCGGAAACAACCGTAGTTGTGGCCACTGCCGACACTGCTTTTGTGCAACTTTCGACGTGTGATCCGGCGAATGTGGGCACGAGCGTACAGGTGTTCCCGGGGACGGGGGTGTGCGACAGTGTGGTGATCACGCAGACGGTGTTGTCGGGCGTGACGGTTGTTGGCACGACCGCTGTTTTGAGCAATTTCAACGGTTTTGATGTGGCTTGTGCAGGAGGTTCCAACGGGGAGGCCATTGCCACGCCCGCCACGGGATCGGCGCCGTTCAGTTATGTTTGGAGTAGTGGGGCGACGACACCGGTAGCGCAGAATTTGAGCGCGGGCGTGTATGGCGTCACCTTCACCGATGCGAACGGGTGCAGCGGTACGGCATCGGTATCGCTTGCCGAACCGGCGCCGGTATTGCCCGTGATAGACGCCACCGATCCAACCTGTCAGAATGCGGGCATTATTGAAGTGACGCAGGTGACCGGTGGTGCGGGGCCATATACGGTGCGTTTGGTGCAGGACATTGGTGTGACCAACGGTACCCAGCCGTTGAATTTCAGTACGCTGGATGCCGGTACGTTTGAAGTAGAGGTGACCGACGCCAACGGTTGTAAATCTGCCGAAACGGTGGTTTTGTTGCCGGCAGACATTGTGGAAGAATTTGTGGGCGACACGTTTGAGATCAGCAAAGGGGATACGGTGGTTTTGAATGCCGGGGCGGGCATTACGATTCAGCCGTTGTTTATTACCTGGACACCTGCTACGGATTTGTCGTGCGACAATTGTCTGAGTCCGTCCATAGCGCCTGTTCGCACGACGCTGGTGGAGTTGGATGTGGCTGGTTTTGGCGGTTGCCGGGCCACGGGACAATTCCTCATTATTGTGAAATCCGGCGGCCAGTACTACGCGCCCAACGTGATCAAGCCGGGCAGTGCCGACAACTTTGGTTTCACGATTTATGGGGATCAGGATTTGGTCAACATTCGGCATTTGCAGGTGTATGACCGCTGGGGCGGCCAGATGGCTGTGTTCAACAACATCGTGCCTAACGAGCCGGCGCTTGGCTGGGACGGGCGTTTCCGCGGGCAGGACATGATGCCCGGGGTGTACGTCTGGTGGGCCGAACTGGAGTACTCTGATGGTACGACGGAGATTGTGAGCGGAGATGTGACGGTCGTGCGATAGGGTTAGGTGTTAGATACCAGCCCGGTGTCCGGCTCTGAGACACAAATTTTTTGGGGAAATACGGGTACGTTTCAAACCTGCACTACGCCTGGCTCGCCCCCGGGGAGTTTGATGGTGCAGGCCACGACGCTGACGGATGCGTTTTGCTCCTGTCAGTAGTCTGATTATGAATAAACTATCAAAATGAACGCCTTAGCATGGCAAACAAATTATACTCGACCATTGCCGCGCTGTTATACTGTGCCGGCCTCTCCGCCCAAGGGGTAACCCTGTACGGCATTACGGCCTTTGGCAAAATTTTCAAACTCAACACTGAAACCTGCGAGATTTGTCTCATTCTGGATGTTGGCCCATCTACGCCGGATTATTTGATTAACGATCTGGTTGTGCTTCCAGATGGTGGCATTTTGGTCTTGACGGAGGACGGGGTACGGCGCTACGATCCGCCATCTGCAACGCCGGTATGGTCCAATACCGAGGTTTATATCGGCGCCTATCTGGCGCCCGACGGGCTGGTTTATCTCAGTACGCCCGGTGTGAATGGTTACGATGCGGGCTTGAGTGTATTTGACCCTGCCACGAATACGATCACGTTTGTTGGGTATTGGCCGAGTGCCATGATTGTACAGGAATTTTTCTTCCAGAACGGGGTATTGTACGCACATGCAGCGCAAGGCCCCGGGAATTGGGTCAAAAAACTGGTCCAGGTAGATTTGGTGGTGCCCGGTAATACGGTGATCGTACAAAATAACCCGCCCTTTAACTTAGCCGGTGGAACCAATGGAGGCTTTGCCGATGGTGGTTTCAGTACGCAGATATTTGGAAACGCTGCGCTTTTTGAATATGATGCAAGCACGAACGGTTATACGCAGAAGTGCAATTTTCCCGCCAATCTTGGACTTTTCGGACTGACCAGTGTGCCGTCGGGCGTGTCTGAGGAACCCTGCATCTGCAATACAAATGCCGGGAGCGTCACGCCCAACCAGTTTAACCCCTGTCCCAATAGCAACGTCATCGTGCCGTACAACAACAATGCCCAGCTGGAAAGCGGTGACATTCTGCAGTATGTGTTGTTTTCCGATCCTGCCGATACGATTGGCAGCATCATCGTGCAGTCGAATAGCCCGTTTATTACCTTCAATCCCGCTACGATGCAGATTGGCACAACATACTATCTGGCAACAATTGCCGGCAATAATTTGAATGGCAATGTGGACCTGAATGATCCCTGTGTAGATTTTTCCAATGCTGCTCAGGTGACCTGGCGACCACGGCCGACGGTAAGTTTTTCCATTGCCGACCCGGATGTCTGTGCGGGTGGTTGTCTGACCCTGAACGTGACGCTTACCGGTTCGGCGGTATATTATCTGAGCGGCAATATACTGTCGGGGGGAGTTGTCGTGGGTTCCTTCAATCAGAATTTTGTTTCAAATACGGGCACCATACAAGTCTGTGCGCCAAGCGGCGTGTCGCCGGGCAGTTTGTTGGTTCAGGCGACGAGTTTGACGGATGCATTTTGTACTTGTAACTAAGCAACACAACCAGTCAGGCCGCCGGAAAAGAACGGTGTGCGATTTGTCCGTTTATTAGTCCCTGATCCTTGTAGAACATATTCGTTATGCTGCGATCTGTACCTTTTTTAGCATTCATGCTGTTGGCAACACTTTTGCCGGCGCAAACCTCCTTCAAAAAACGCCACGGCACCTCCGGCGACGACGAAGCGCGGTTTGTAGAGGTGCTGTCCGACAACAGTTTTATCGTGGCCGGCAGCAGTACCGGTGGTGGCCTGGGTGGACAGGATGCCATGCTGGTCAAGTTCAGCGCCGATGGTACGGTGGAGTGGAGCAAAGCATTTGGCGGATCGGGCAATGAGTTTTTTACGAAAATTTTTGCCTGTAGCGACGGCAATTACATCGCCGTGGGCGAGACCAACAGTTTTGGTGCGGGCAATGTGGATATTTATGTTGTCAAGTTCGGGGCAACTGGAAACATGGTTTGGGAGCGCACCTGTGGCGGCAGCAGCGCCGAAACGGCGCGCGGCGTTTGCGAGGTGTCCGACGGGTACATCATTACCGGCGGTACACAGAGTTTCGGTGCCGGCTTCTGGGATATTTCTGTAAACAAACTCGATTTGAGCGGCAACAGCGTATGGAGCAGAGTCTGGGGCAGCGGCGGCGGCGATATTGCCGGCTATGTACTGCCTGGCTCCAACGATGAAATTTGGATCAGCGGTTTTGTCTTTGTGGGGAGCAACAACCACGATGGTATTCTGCTCCGCCTGAATGCCGGCGGTACGCTCCTGAGTGCTATACGCATAGGTGGTTCGGGCAATGAAGGTTGCTCCTATCTGACGCCGGGAGGCGCCGGCATGACGGGTTCCTCTTCCACCTGGACATACACCAATGGCAGCCAACTACAACCATGGATGCTGAGTTTTAATACCTCCGGGGGGCTGGTCTGGGCCAAACGCTACCTCCTGCCGAGCGGCAACTATGAAATCAATGCAGAAGACTGCCCGGACGGCGGTTTCATATTTTCCCCCACCAATGTGAGCAATGATACCGGCGATGCTTATCTGGTCAAAACCGACGGCAGCGGCAATATCTCCTGGGCCAAAACACATCCGTACATCGGAAACGGGCGTATGTACCACGCTCGCCCAAGCCCCGATGGAGGCTATGTAGCCGTGGGCTACTCCTCCGGCTCGGGGCGCGATATGTTCATCCTGAAAACGGATGCTGTTGGTCATGTCGCCGATTGCTGCCCGACCGATGCACCGATCACCGCCGCAGCAATAACACCGGCCACGCCGAGTACTTCACCCAACGGCACAGATGGCCCCGCTGCCGGTACGCCCGCCGGACAAGATCAGGCGGTGGGCCTCAACGAGGTTAATATCTGCAACGGACCGCCCTGCTGCATTACGGACGCGGGTAGCATGCTCGCGCAAACGCTCAGCGTGTGCATCAATCAACCGGCCACCTTTACGCACAACAACGACGAAGTACTGGACGGAAATGATCTGCTGGAGTTTATTCTGGCCTCCAATCCCGGCGATCTGGCCGGCAGTATTATTTTGCGCAGCAATACGCCCGCCTTCACCTTCGATCCGGCTACGATGCAGACTGGCCAGATCTACTACATCGCGGCTATAGCAGGTAATAACCTGAACGGTAATGTAGATTTGAACGACCCCTGTGTGGATATTTCTAATGCTGCGCAATTGATCTGGCGGCCGTTGCCGGAGGTGAGTTTTTCTACGGATACAACCGACGTATGCCCCGGCAATTGCCGAATCATTTTTGCCGCATTCACCGGCACCCCACCGTTCACGCTGACTATTGACACACCCGCCGGGCCGGCCTCCTATACGTTTTCTACCAACTCCGGTTCGTTCCAGATTTGCCCGCCGGCCGGTACCCCGCCGGGCAGTTTCCAGGTACAGGCTACCGGTTTGACGGATGCATTTTGTGCATGTAATTAGTTGCTTCGCCGGGCAGGGCTACTCCTCGTCCCAGTCAAACGACTTGTCCACGGCCTTGTGCCAGTACATGTACATGCGGTCCCGTTGGTGCAGCGGCATTTCCGGTACCCAGGTTTTGTCCACGCTCCAGTTGCGTTTTAGATCCTTCGGGCCTGTCCAGAAACCGACGGCAAGTCCGGCAACATAAGCGGCTCCGAGGGCCGTGGTTTCGATGACCCGGGGTCGGATAACAGGCGTTTGAAGGATATCCGCCTGGAATTGCAGGAGCAATTCGTTGACCACCATACCGCCGTCTACCCGCAAGGAGGTGAGTTTGATACCGGAGTCCTGCTCCATAGCCCGCAGTACTTCGTAGGTCTGGAATGCGGTGGCCTCCAGCGCAGCGCGGGCGATGTGCCCTTTGTTGGCGTAGCCGGTGAGGCCTGCAATAGTACCCCGGGCATAAGCATTCCAGTAGGGTGCATACAGGCCGGAAAAGGCGGGTACGAAATAGACCCCGCCGTTGTCTTCCACCGAGCGGGCCAGTGCTTCGATTTCACTGCTGGACCGGATCAGGCCGAGGTTGTCGCGCAGCCATTGTACCAGAGCGCCCGCGACGGCCACGGAGCCTTCGAGGGCGTAGTGCAGGGGGGCTTTGTCGAGTTGGTAGGCCACGGTAGTGAGCAGGCCCAGCCGGGAGGGCACCACCTTGGTACCCGTGTTCATGAGCAGGAAGCAGCCGGTTCCATAGGTATTTTTGGCCTCTCCCGGTTCGGTGCATGTTTGCCCAAGCAGGGCAGCCTGCTGGTCGCCGATGGCTCCGGCGAGCAGGACGCCCCGGAGGGGTTCGGCCGCTACGGTCGCATAAGCCTTGCTGCTGGGCACGATGATCGGCAGCATCTGCCACGGGATGTTCAGGCGGTGCAAAATCTCGTTTTCCCAATTGATCATGAAGATATTCATCAACTGGGTTCGGGAGGCGTTGGTCACATCGGTGATGTGCAGACCGCCCTTGTTGCCGCCGGTGAGTTTCCAGATCAGGTAAGAATCCATGGTGCCGAACAAGGCCACCCCTTTTTCGGCATCGCGGCGCAGGTTGGGCACGTTGTCCAGCAACCAGCGCAATTTCAGGGCGCTGAAGTAGGTGGACAAAGGCATACCCGTGGTGACGCGAAACCAGTCGTTTTCCTCTCTTTCCTGGTAGTAGCGCACGAGTTCGCTGGTGCGGGTGTCTTGCCAAACGATAGCATTGTGGTAGGGCCTTCCGGTTTTTCGGTTCCAAACAACGGTAGTTTCGCGCTGGTTTGTGACCCCCACGGCGGCAATATCGTCGAGGGCAATGCTGCGTGCAATACGGGCCTGCGCGATGACCTCCAGTGTGTTTCTCCAGATTTCCTCCGGGTCGTGCTCCACCCAGCCGGGTCTGGGATAAATTTGTGCATGCTCTTTTTGACCCATAGACACGATGTTGCCTTTTTTGTCAAAAATGATGCAGCGGGTACTGGTTGTGCCCTGGTCAATAGCAGCAACGTATTTCTTCATAAACACGGACTTTGGATCAAAGGTAGGGGAAACAGGAATTGCAAAAGCATCCGCCGGACAGGCATATCTTTGCGCACCCGGATCAACTAACCCGGTTTAAAAATACAAATCAAACACCATGGCAAAAGCACCGAACCGTCTGGCGGATTTCTCTACCGAGGCGCCCAAAGGCTGGAAAGAAAAAGAACTGGAACGCGAAACTAACGATTTAGTCAAGCGCCTCGGCGACCTGCAACAACTCCTGTACGCCGAAGGCAAACACGCGGTACTGGTCGTGCTGCAAGGCATGGACGGCAGTGGCAAGGACGGCGCCGTGCACAACGTATTCGATGCTTGCCGCATCACAGGCCTTACGCTCACCGCATTTAAAAAACCCACCGAAGAGGAATTTGCCCATGATTTCCTCTGGCGCGTACACCAGGCGGCGCCCCGGAAAGGGATGATCGCTATCTTCAACCGCAGCCACTACGAGGATATTCTTATCCAGCGCGTACACGGCTGGATTGACGAAAAACGCGTGGCACAGCGTATGCAGGCCATCAATGCCCTCGAAGAACTGCTGGTGTTTGACAACAACACCCACATCTTCAAATTCTATCTCCATATCTCCAAAGCGGAGCAGGAAAAGCAACTGCTCCAGCGTATGGAAGACCCCGACAAGTACTGGAAACACAATCCCGGCGACTGGAAAGAACGCGAACACTGGGATGCCTACATGGATGCCTACGAGTACGCCCTCAACAACAGCACGATCCCTTGGCATATTTGCCCCGTGGACGACCGCTGGTACCGCGACTATTTCATGGCTAAAACATTGGTGGAGGCGCTCGAAAAAATTCCTATGGAAGCACCCAAACTGGCTGAATAACGCCCACACACCGTCATGATTGATCCAAATGCATTAGCAACCTATTTTGGGGGCGACACCGCTCTGCTGCGCAAATTTGCCGGTGTTTTTGCCCGGGAAGCGCCGGGGGTAGTCAGCCTCCTGGATGAAGCCATGGCATCGGGCGACCTGCCTGCTGTGGCGCTGCATGCCCACACCCTGAAAAGCCAGATCAGGTATTTTGGTTATGCCGACCTGGCAGATCGCCTGCAGGAAATTGAACAGTTGGCCGAGGGGCGTACGGTACCCGAGCCGCTGGCAGCCTTAGTCGCGGCGTTTAACCGGGATTTTCATGCGGTGTACAGGGAGGTGGCAGCGTTGGGAGGAACAGGGGAATGATCGTGTAGGGTACTCGGGCGGGAAACGGCGACAGTGCAAACCGGAAATAAAAAAGCAGCCATGTTTTTCAACGTGACTGCTTTTGTTGGGTGGGCACAGAAGGATTCGAACCTCCGACATCCTGCTTGTAAGGCAGGCGCTCTGAACCAACTGAGCTATGCGCCCTTTTTGTGCGAAGCGGCGGCAAAGGTAATCGCAGGTTCCGCAAATGCCCAAGTCTTTTTCAAAAAAATATTTCTGTGCAATTTGATCTACTTTTGGCCGACAAAATTACCTGCCGACCCATGCGATTTCTTGCCCTTTGCGGTGTTTTTGCCGCACTCTTTTTTTTCGCTTGCCGCCCCCACACCGCATCCACACCGGAGGAAGTCGTCCGGCTTTGGCAGACCTACATTGACCGCAACCAGTTTGATTCCGCCCGCATTTACAGTACCGAACTGGCACGCTCTTATATTGATTTCCTCGATGCACTTACCCAGGGCGACTCCCTCGAAGTGTACGAAACCGCACTGTACCGCCTGCACTGCGACGTTCAGGGCGATTCGGCTGTGTGCCATTATCTGATTGAGGGCGAGCTGGACGAAAAAATCCCGGATACGCTCGTCCTTCAGCTGGTCAATGGCCGCTGGCTGGTTCATCGGGTGGAGGGATTCATGGTCATTACCGTGGATTCCCTGCGTCCAGAGGACGAGGAGCGGTTGTTTCCAGGCGACTCGCTGGACGCCGAACTCGAGTGATCTCTGCCGTTATTTGCGGTTTTTTGAACTTGCCGGGACCGGATACTTTTTGGCGTAGGCGCGGGATTTGCCAACCAGTTGTTTGAGGCGCGCGCTGCGTTTTTCCGGGTCGGGGTGGGTGCTCAAAAATTCCGGGGGCCTGCCGCCTCCCATCTTGCTCATGCGTTCCCAAAAGGGTGCTGCTGCGCTCGGGTTGTACCCGGCCATAGCCATCAGGTACAGACCAATTTCGTCGGCTTCCGACTCGTGCTTGCGGCTGAAGGGCAACATAATGCCCACCTGGGCGCCGGCGCCGGCCGCGGCCAAAAGCAAATCATTGGTCTGGGAGGGCTTTTGTGACAGGGCCAGTTGGAGGGACGAAAGGCCGAGTTGGGCCACCAAACCCTGGCTCATACGCTCGTTGCCGTGATTGGCAAGGGCATGCGCGATCTCGTGCCCCATGACAACTGCCACCGCATCTTCGTTTTGTGTCACTTTCAGGATACCGGTGTAAAAGATCACTTTGCCGCCGGGCATACAAAAAGCATTGACGTTGGGGTCGTCCACCACATTAAATTCCCAGGCAAAGTTTCGGAGTTCGCCTTGCAGCCCCTTCGACCGGTCGTAGACGTCCACAGCGGCTTTGATGTCGTTGCCCACCCGGCGCACCAGGTCCACATCGGGGCCGGAGGTCATGGGTTTGTTTTGTGACAAAAACGACTTGTATTCGGCAAAACTCATCTGGTTGAGCTCGCCAACCGGGATCAGGTTCATCTGCTTGCGCCCGGTGAACACGGTCTTGCTGCAAGCAGCCAATACGGCAATGACGAGGAGGCTGAACAAAAATTTCTTTTTCATACGAATTTGTTTGATTTACAATTTACAGTTTCGGGTTCGATTTTTATGCCGGTGTGCTTGATACGCAAGGGAGCGCGACAAGTGACTGCACCCAAGCCTACCGCAAAAATGCTTCGACGCGTGCCCGGACATTCTCTTGCACATTGTAATAGTACAGATTCAAGTCGCCGATGTGGTAGTTTTTTCGCCTGAAAAAGATACTGCCCGGAAATTTGGGCTTGGAACTCAGGAGAAACCCTGCATGTACCTCGGCATCGGACAATTGGGGGAAAACAACGCAAAACGTGCCCAAAATAGCGCCCCGATTCAGGGATTTGGGCGCGTACACGCCTTCGCGCGTGTTCCACGTCAGCGGGTTGGTACAGACCACATCCCGTTCGGGGGCTTTTTTTAGCCCGGATTTTCGTTCCCACGTTCTCCAGCTGCAGAAACACCCGGTCTGTTCCGGCGTTTCGCAGGGTTGTATTTTTTGAAAAAAATCGCGTTTCACCGGCCACCCGACGAGGTATGCCGCCACCAATTGCTTTTCCAAAGGTGTATTTTCTATAAAATCCCGGATCAGGCGCATCCCGAGGTAGCCGCCCTGGCTATGCGCAGCGATGATAAACGGGCGGCCCTTGTTCCAGTAGCGCATATAATGCCCGAAGGCTGCCGAGGCGTCGGTATATGCTACTTCGAGCGCCTGTTCCGCCGATTTTTTATCTCTGGAGAAAAAGGCATTCAGGTGCGCCTGGCGGTATCGCGGCGCATAAACACGCCCGACCTGGTTGAAAATAGTGGCCTGGTGCAGGATAGCCGCGCTATCGGTGCGGGCATTTACGGCAGTATCGTCGGTCGAGGCGTTCCAGTTGACCGGTTTGCGGCGCAGGCCATAGTAAGAGGTAGGGTAGAGGAAAAAAACATCCACCCCGGCGGTTTGCTGCCGGTCAGGCATATCCGGACAAGGCGTCTGGTCGGCGGCATCTGTTTTTTCCGGGTGTGCGGCCCAGTTGGCCAAATCGGCATAAACGGGCGCCTCCGGAGTGTTTTTAGGTTCAAAAACACCCGTGGGACGGGAGGAGCGACAAGCGGCGGTAAGCAAAAAAAACGCCGGCCAAAGCGGTAAATAGAGGATCAAGCGAGACATAAGGGCAAAATTAGCCTTGCGCGTTCTGTTACGGCTACAAAATTGCGACAATCTTTTTTGGCAAAAAATTTCAATTATTGGAAGTGAAATAGTCAACTTTGGAGCGCACCATGCAACGCTACCTGACGCATCTGCTTGCCGATTTGGAAATGGCCTCCCGAAATGCTCCCGCTACGAGCACATACCGTTTCCGCCACCCGTTCGACGACGTTGAGGACGGCGATGCCCCGGCATATCAATCGCGCTACGTCCGGCTCTCCGAACTCTTTGGCCTTTCGCCCGGCATTTTTCCACCATCCGAACGCCTGACGAAAGATCAAATCACGGCCATACTCACGGCCATCGAAGCGCTTTGGCGGGCATGGAACGTATCCTGGGACTGCCCGCCGCGCCTCACTGCCCGAAGACGCTATTCGATGATGGTGGAGCGTATGGAACAGGATTCCGTGCGCTACAACCACGAATTTGGCGCCAGTATTGACTTTTGCGACCACCGCGCCGACGGCATCTGCCCCTTTGCCGACCAGAACCAGTGCTGGTGCGCCGAGCTGGAAGCGTGCGCCCGGCACGACCTCGAAATCTGGGAAAATGCCCGCGAACTGGATGGCTTTACCGAATACAAACCGTCCCCGGTGGAGGAGTTTCGCGAATGGCTCAATGATGGCCGGTCCGAACTGCCACCCTGGGAGGTGGACGAAGGGCAGGAGCGCTGGAAACAGTTTCTGGCAACAGACGAATCTATGGGCTGGCTCTTTTTCTACGACCCCGCGCGTGGCCGCGAACTGGCCGATGATGTCCCCGAACCAACCCCGGAAGACTTTGACGACTTCGAGTGGGGCGACGAGGAGGACTACGGGGAACTCCCGTTTTGAAGCATAACCTCAACCCTGCACCGTCAATTTTTTCAAAATGTCTTCGGTGCGTTTACGCGCCTCGCGCCGGCGCAGGGCGACAGGCGGTGCGGCACGCTCCGCGCAATCCGCTATCCCGCAGCGTTCGCAGGTGACGTTCACCGTTGTTTGCGGTATAGCCGGATCGTCCCAAAAACGGATAATCTCGCGGGCGCGCTCGTCAAGCAGGATACCGAGCGTGACGCTTACGTTGCGGCCGACCGTCGGGTAGCCCGGTTTGGCCACGGCCAGGCAGAGGTACTCCTCTTGCGTATCTGCAAACAATGCCCGCTGCACACCGACGAGTAGCCGGGCTTCGTCGCCCGATTCGTTTTGGTGTTTTTGCAAATCGTGGAGCAAGGTGACGGATAGCCACCGGCGGCAGTACCGCTCGTCGAGGCCCGAGGCGTGGGGCTGGTGGCGGCGGTTGAGGTGCAGTTCTTTGTCAATATCAAACCGATCCTGTTCGGTGTCGTGAATGAAACGCAGGAAAAAGACTTTGTGCAGATCAAAATCGAGGGTCAGGACATTGAACCGCTGGAACAGCACTTCGGGGCTGGCCCGGTATTTCGTCAGTAGATTCAGCAGCACCTGGTCGTTCCAGGTCGTTTGTCCAAAGAGTGTGTGCAAGTCGCGCACGAACGCACTTCGGTTGATCAGGATCGCCACGGCAAAATAGGCGGCCTTGAAATTGTTCAGCACCTCTTCAAAGGAGTGTACGCGCAGCATGGTGGAAGCCAGCGGGCGTTCTTTGAGTCGCAGCACGTTGAATCCAAGTTCTTTGGCCAACTGGAAAGCGCGCTGGCTTTCGTTCAGGCGGCTATGGAGCAGCAGGCGCCGTTTTTTGGGGTTGAAAACAGTGCGCACGCTGTGTAGCTCCGGGTATCCATCCAACCCGTTTTCGTCAATTTTGTACCGAAAAACCGACACCAGCAGGTCGGCCAGCAGTTGTGCCGGCACGCCGCCGTTTTCCGGCAGGCGGTGTTGCTGTACAAAAGCATCGGCCTCCCGTTCGATCTCCTCGAAATAGTTGTTGTGCAATTCCTGGTAGGCGCGCAGGGCGGCGAAGAAAAAATTTTCGTTGTGCAGGGAATAGTGGCGGGCTATTTCCAGCAAAGCCGAGATGAAAGCGCTCACGCGGTCGGGCGCACGGGCTATGATTTCCACAACTTGCTGCACCTCAATGCCGAACAGGTCGAGCGGAAGTTCGTTCAAAAAATTGCTCTGCAGCAGGTCGCCGAGCGGGGCATACTGCTTGGTGAGTTCCGGCGAAGTCAGAAACTCGGGTGTGATGCCCAACGCAACAGCCAGTTTTTCCAGGTTTTCCGGCTGTGGATATTTTTTGCCTTTTTCGATCTCGTTGAGGTACGAGGCCGAGATACCGGTTTGCCTGCCGCTTTCGTCAAAATTCCAGCCGCGCTCCTGCCGGAACTGGCGCACCTTCAATCCGAGTAATATCCGTTGTAAATGGGTTTTGGCCATGTTGGCGCAAAGGTAGCCTGCTGTACACCGAACGGCAAGCCATTCATTGGAAGGTTAGAAGGTTAGAGGGTTAGAGGGTTAGAAGGTTAGAGGGTTAGAAGCCAATGGGTTCCCCCTCTAACCCCTCTTCTAACCTTCTAACCTTCTAACCTTCTAACCTTCTAACCTTTCCAATCAGTTTTTACCGGACAAAGAGCATTTCGCGGTATTTCACCAGTGGCCAGTATTGGTCGTCCACGATACCTTCGAGTTCGTCCACGGCTTCGCGGATACGCTCCATTTGTGGCTTCACAGCCTCGCAGAGCATGCCGGCTTCTTCCTGCAAATCGGTGACGTGGTGTGCGGCATCCAGTGCGTGTTGCATTTTTTCCATACCGTCCTGCACCACGGCGATGTGTTGTGCGATGGCCCGCAGGGTATTTTTTTGGAAACCGGCGGCATCTTCCATACCAATAGCCTTCAGGGCGCCGATGCTGTTGGCCAGTTCGGTCTGGTAGCGCATCACCGTCGGCATGATGGTGGCGTGTACCAGATCGGCCAGGGTTTTGGCTTCGATGTCTAATTTGGTGCAGTAGGCATGCAACTGTACGTTCAGGAGTGCTTCCAGTTCAGTTTTGCTCAAAACCCCCGCCTTGCCATAAAAATCCTCAGCATGTTTGGTGCCGAGTACGGCCAGCGCTTCGGGGGTGTTGGCATGGTTGGACAGCCCGCGCCGGGCGGCTTCTGCTTTCCACTCGTCGGAGTAGTTGTTGCCTTCGAAGAGGATGGGTTTGAGTTTGCGGATGTAGTTTTTGAGCACCATCAGGATGGCCTCTTCCTTTTCCGTGCCCTTGGACATGAGTTTGTCTACGTCCGTTTTGAAATCGAGCAGTTGCAGGGCCATCATGGTGTTCATCACGGTCATGGGGCCGGCGCAGTTTTGGGAAGAGCCGACGGCGCGAATCTCGAATTTATTGCCGGTGAAGGCAAATGGCGAGGTGCGGTTGCGGTCGGTGTTGTCGAGTTCGAGGTTGGGCAGTTTGCTGATGAGGTCAATAGCGCGTTTGACGGCGGCGTCATCGGTTTTTTTGCCGTTGGCAATCTGGCCCAGCAGTTTGGTCATGGCCTCGCCGATGAATACGGAAATGATGGCCGGCGGTGCTTCGTTGGCGCCGAGGCGGTGGTCGTTGCCCGCATGGGCGATGCTGGCGCGCAGCACGTCTGCGTATTTGTACACCGCCATAATGGTGTTCACAAAAAACGTCAGGAAGCGCAGGTTTCGGCTCGGCGTGTCGCCGGGCGAGAGCAGGTTGACACCGGTGTTGGTACTCATGCTCCAGTTGTTGTGCTTGCCTGATCCGTTGATGCCCGCGAAGGGTTTTTCATGGAACAACACGCGCAATTTGTGCCGGCGGGCTACGCGCTCCATCACGTCCATGAGCAGTTGGTTGTGGTCCACCGCTACGTTGATTTCCTCGAATATCGGGGCCACCTCGTACTGGCAGGGTGCTACCTCATTGTGGCGGGTTCGTACCGGAATACCGAGTTTGTGGCTTTCCGTTTCCAAATCGCGCATGAGCAAATAGACGCGCTCGGGAATGGAGCCGAAGTAGTGGTCTTCCAGTTGCTGGTGTTTGCTGGCCGGGCGGCCCAGCAGGGTGCGGCCCGAGAGCACGAGGTCGGGGCGGGCATTGTACAGGGCCTCGTCAATCACAAAATACTCCTGCTCCCAGCCGAGGGTGGCCGTCACTTTGTTCACGTCGGGGTTGAACAGCCGGCATACGGGCACAGCGGCTTTATCCAAAAAGGCGTGCGAACGCAGGAGTGGCAGTTTGAAATCCTGCGCACAGCCGTCGTAGGTGACGAAAATGGTTGGGATACAAAGCGTTTTGCCGTCGCCGACTTCCATGATAAAAGCCGGGCTGGAGGGGTCCCACACGGTATAGCCGCGCGCCTCGAACGTACTGCGCATACCGCCGGAGGGGAACGACGAGCCGTCGGGTTCCTGCTGCACGAGGGCGCCGCCGGTGAACTCCTCGATCACGCGCCCGTCGTGGGTCATGGTGAAAAATGAGTCGTGTTTTTCGGCGGTCTTGCCCGTCAGGGGCTGGAACCAGTGGGCGAAGTGCGTGCAGTTTTTTTCCTGCGCCCACTCTTTCATCCCCGCGGCCACTACATCGGCCAGTTCGCGGTTGAGTTTTTCGCCGCTGTGTACGGCAGCCTTTACGCTCAGGTAGGCGCCTTCGGGCAAAAACTTTTTCATGGCTTCGTCGCCGAATACATTTTCTCCGAAATAAGAGGCGATGTTAGCGTTGCCGGTTTCGGCAAATTCGCCGGGAAGCAGGTCCATGCGGTTTTCGATGGCCTGTAGTGCGTTGAAACGAGTGTGGGACATTTTTTTAGAGATGCGCTATGCGTGATGAGCTATGAGTTGTCGGAAGGAACAAAATATCGGTTTGGCGAAAAGGTGGTTTTTTTGATTCTTTTTCAGCGAAAATGATAATGTGAGGTTGATTTGTTTTTTGATTTTTTTGTCAAAACCGATTTGGTGGCACAAAAGTAGATTTGATTTCAGCGAAAAAAGGTGTCGGTTGTAGATTTATTTTTTTGAAATACATATAGCATTGCCTGCGTGGCGCGAGACACGACACGGGGGGGTATAGAAAAACCGGAAGCGGGAATCACATCACGCGCTACGCATACCGCCGTTTTCTTCGCCAGAAGAAAACGGCGCCGAAGATGCCGAGGAAGGCCAGCGGGATACCGAGGTTGAGGGCCTGCCAGCGGGTTTTTTCGTCGCGGGCACGCACAGTGTCCAGCAGGCGGAGTTTGACCTCGCGGGAGCGGGCTTCGATCACGCCGGCCGGTTCAATCAGGTACTCTATGGCGTTGATGAGCAGGTCTTTGTTGGCGTAGGTTGTATTCTCGAAACGGTTGAAACCGAGGGGCAGCCATTCTTTTTTGACGGGGTCGCGCACATAGTTGGCAGCCACGTCGCCATCGCTGATGACGATCATGCGGGTGGGCACGCTGGCATTGCGAAACGCCACACCTACCTGCTGCAGGCCGGCCCCCATCTCTTCCGATACGCGGTTTTCGTAGTTGGACGGGAACACGCCTTCGAGCAGCAAGCCCGTCGTTTGGCCGCCTTTGTTGAAATTTTCGGGTGTGAGCGCGCTGCGCAGCACGTCGAAGGTCAGTTCGATCGGGCTGAACTGCAAGCGGCTGTAGCGGCTGCTGCGCAGGAGTACGGTTTTGGTCACCGGTGTTTTGGTTCGGATGGTGTCGATGGAGGAACAGAACTGGAGTTCCACCCGGTCGAGGTTTTTCACCACGGGGTGTTTGCCAACGGGCAGTACCGCCGGGTGGTAGGGCCACGGAAAAAGTTTGAACTGCGGGGCATTGCCCACCACGCCTACCCGGAGCGGGATTTTGGTGCACTCCATGTCCAGCACGAGGTCGGGTTGGATACGGACGCCGTATTTGAAGAGCATGTCTTCGAGGTTGAGCGGGAAGTCGGTGGGTACGAACCGCTCGGTGTGCCGCAGGTTTTCGAGGTCGGCGTTGAGGCGGTCCACCAGCCAAAGCACCTTGCCGCCTTGCATAATGTACTGGTCAATAATAAACTTGTCGCGTTCCGGGAAGGCGCTCTGTGGTTTGGCCACGAGGAGCAAGGCGCACTTGTCGGGTGATATCTGCACCACCGAATCCAGTGCGATGCGGTCGGTATCGTAAAACTGGCGGAGGCTGCGCTCCAGATCGGTGGTTTGCAGTTCGTCCAGTTCGCCGTGGCCGCGGGTGAACATTATGACGGGGCGCCCCTTGGCGCGCAGTTTTTTGATGGCGTTGGCAAATTTGTACTCCAGCAGGCTCACGGAATTGTTCACCACCTCGTCGGGCAGCAGGGTAGGGGACTGGTTTTCCAGCAGGTTGACCACCACCTGGCGTTTGCCGTAGTGAAAAATGGCTGTTGGGTAAATAATTTGCTGTTTGGATTCCCCTTCGTCGCTCATGCTGAGGTTGACCGGTGCGACGCCCTCCTCGTACAGGGCCTTTCGGCGGGCATTGATTTCCTCGGTGCTGCCCTGGTTGGGGTCTTCAAACTGGTAGTCAATGTAGCCGCTCACGCCGCGGAAGTCGTCGAGCATCTCGCGGGTGGCCGTACGCAGGCGTTTGAATCCGGCGGGAAACTCGCCTTCGAGCAGCACGCGCACATAAATGCGGTCGTCAATGGTTTTGAGCAACTCCCGCGTCGGTTTGGTCAGGGTGAACCGCTTTTCCTCCGTAAGGTCGAGGTGGGTATAAAACTGGTTGGCCAGGATATTGAGGAACAGGACGATCCCGCAAAAGAGACCGAACTGGAGGAGTGCTTGTGAACGTCGGGAACGCGCCATGAAGAGCGGAGGGTTGTTTTTGCTTTGGGGGGGCAAAGATAGCGGTCGGGCGCGTCACATCCGCTTTCGTCTGCACGAACTTGTTCGTCTGACGATATGCGGTAGCGTGTATAGCCGTCGGATGAACAGGTTCGTGCAGACGGTGGGTGTTCACCGTCCCATTTTCAGCGCGTCCAGAGCCTTGTTTCGTCGCTGTTTGGCGCGGTCGAGGGCGGGCCTGACAACAGATTTTTGAAAAAAAATTGCAGCCCTCTGGGCGCGGATAGGGTTTTGTTTACATTTGCGGGCATTCAAATTTCAAACAACATTTATGTTTACCATAAATATCTATTTGCGCTTTGCCTCCATCCTTATTGGCCTACTTGGCGGCATTGGGCTATGGGTTGCATTCGGCTTTTGGTACGGATTTCCATTCCTGCTGATCGGTATTTTTATGCTGGCCGGCTACCTGATGCTTGGTACCATCATGTCTACCAATACCCTGCTGAGCCAGAGCCGTTTCAAGGAAGCCGAAGAACGCCTGAAACTGACGTTTTTCCCAAATATCCTGCTCGTAGGCTACAAAGGCGTTTTTTACATGACCCACGGCGCCTTAGCCATGCAACAAAAAGACCTTGCCACAGGCGAAAAATGGCTCAAAAAAGCCCTTGATGCCGGCTTGCCGTCGGACAATGAACGCGGGGCCGCCATGCTCCAGCTGGCCATGATCACCGCCTCGAAGAACAACCGCCAGGCCGCTCAAAATCAGTTGAACGAGATCAAAAAACTCAACATCACGGAAAATATGTTGAAGGAACAAATCAAAGAACTGGAAAAACAACTCAAACAAATGGGCCAGGCCATGAACCCAAGCATGGTAGGCATGATGGGTCGCGGCGGTTTCCGCGGCGGCGGCGGCAAACGAAAAATGCCAAAAATGAAATAAAAGGGGGTTGGAAAGTTAGAAGGTTAGAAGGTTGGAAAATCACGCTAAACCAGAAACCTTCTAACCTTCCAACCTTCCAACCTTCTAACCTTCCAACCCTCTAACCTTCCAACCTGAACAAACAAAACCTGACCAACATATGCAAATTGGAGTTCCTAAAGAGACGTACGCCGGAGAGCAACGCGCCGTTGTTATCCCTGGTGATGTCGCCCGTTTCGTGAAACTGGGCGCCACGGTCGTTGTCGAATCCGGTCTCGGCACGGGTATCCGTGCCACCGATGCCGACTACGAAAAAGCAGGGGCCACGGTCAGCACGGACCGCGCAGCCATCCTCGGCGGCAGCGACCTTGTCCTGCGCCTGCGCAAGCCCGACCTTGCCGATATTGACCTGTTGCGCCCGGGCTGTATACACATCAGTTATCTGGACCCGTTCAACGAAAAACCCTTGTTGGCCAAATTGGCGGAACGGGGCGTGAGTGCGGTTTCCATGGAAATGATCCCGCGCACTACCCGCGCCCAAAAGATGGACTCGCTCAGTTCGCAAGCCAGTTTGGCGGGCTATGTGGCCGTCGTGCTCGCAGCGGAGCGGCTGGACCGCACCTTGCCCATGATGACCACGCCCGCCGGCACCATCAATCCGGCCCGGGTATTCATCATCGGCGCCGGGGTCGCCGGCTTGCAAGCCATCGCTACCGCCAAACGTCTCGGCGCCCGCGTGGACGCCTTCGACACCCGGCCCGTCGTAGGCGAACAAGTACGCTCGCTCGGCGCCCGCTTCATGGAGGTAGACCTCGGCGAAACCGGCCAGACCAAAGACGGCTACGCCAAAGCGCTGACCGAGGAGCAACTGAAAATCCAGCGCGACGCCATGGCCAAACAATGCGCCCTGAGCGATATCGTGATCACCACTGCACAGGTATTTGGCCGCAAGGCGCCCATCATCGTGACGAAGGAAATGGTGGCCGGCATGAAACCCGGCAGCATTCTGGTTGACCTCGCCGTGGAAACCGGTGGCAACGTGGAAGGCGCTGTCCTGAACCAGGAGGTAGATATCAACGGGGTGCGTATCCTCGGTTTGGAAAATATGGCCGGGCGCGTGCCTGTAGTAGCCAGCCAGATGTATTCCGCCAACCTGTACAACTTCGTGGATGAGTTCTGGGACAAAGAGGCCAAAACCATGCCCCTCAACCTGGACGACGATATCATCCAGGGTTGTCTGATCACCCACGACGGAAAAATCTGCCGCGAATTTTAATGAGGTTGGAAGGTTGGAAGGTTAGAAGGTTAGAAGGTTTCTGGTTTAGCGTGATTTTCCAACCTTCCAACCTTCCAACCTTCCAACCTTCTAACCTTCCAACCCTCTAACCTTCCAACCTTCTCAACCTTATACATTATGGAAGTACTGATCTTTCTTCTTTTCATCCTCGTTTTGTCCATTTTCTTGGGTTTCGAGATCATTTCCAAGGTGCCGTCGTTGCTGCACACCCCGCTGATGTCCGGCTCCAATGCCATATCGGGGGTTACGGTAGTGGGCGCTATGATCGCTGCCGGCTTAGGTGAGGGCGAGGATTTGCCGGCCTTGATCGGCGGCATCGCCGTGGGTTTTGCCACAATCAACGTCGTTGGCGGCTACTTTGTCACCGACCGTATGCTCAATATGTTCAAGAAAAAAGACAAATAAGCATGAGCCTCGAATCGCTACTCAACTTCGTCTATATCCTGTCGGCCATCAGTTTTATCATGGGTTTCAAACTCATGAGCAGCCCGGAGTCGGCCCGCCGGGGCAATATCATTTCCGCTGTAGGCATGGGCGCCGCCATGGTGGCCACGCTGATGTTCCCCGAAATTGTACGGTACCAGTTTATCGTGATCGGTGTCATTGCCGGCAGCGCCATCGGTCTGTTGTTTGCCTACCGGACGCCCATGACCGGTATGCCGCAAATGGTCGGCCTGCTGAACGGCTTTGGTGGCCTGGCCAGTTTGCTGGTTGCCTGGGCTGAATTTTTTGCCCACCCGCAACAAACCATTTTCGGCGGCGCCATCCTGTGGCTGACCGCCATCATCGGCGCAGTCACCGTCTCCGGCTCCGTTATTGCCTGGGCCAAACTGGAAGAGAAGTTTATTTCCGGCAAACCGATCATGTACACCGGGCAGCAGTTCGTTACATCCGCTGTTTTGCTCGGAATTTTGGTCAC
The DNA here is from genome assembly GCA_016719605.1 of Lewinellaceae bacterium. Lineage (GTDB taxonomy): Bacteria > Bacteroidota > Bacteroidia > Chitinophagales > Saprospiraceae > M3007. Next base: position 765,809 of record JADJYW010000001.1, read on the forward strand.
AGGTGCGCTCTTCGCAATGGACACCGCCGGACAAAATGCCTTGCTATTTCTTGGCCTCATTTCTGTACTTGCGCTGGTGTTGGGCATATTAGTCGTCATCCCGATTGGCGGCGCCGACATGCCGGTGGTGATTTGCCTGTTGAACAGCTACTCGGGTATGGCGGCCTGTGCTTCCGGTTTTATCGTGGGCAACAACCTGCTCATCGTGGCTGGTGCACTGGTGGGCGCCAGCGGCATCATCCTCACGCTCATCATGTGCAAGGCCATGAACCGCTCCGTAGCCAACGTCTTTTTCGGCGGCTTCGGCTCCGCTACAACAACCAGCAGCATGGAAGTTGTAGGCGAAATAAAACCCGTAAAAGTGGATGAAGCCTACCTGATGCTGGAGGCCGCCGGCAGCGTGGTCATCGTGCCCGGCTACGGTATGGCCGTTTCGCAAGCCCAACACGCCGTACGCGAACTCATGGAAGCTCTGGAAAAAATGGTACCGAAGTGCGTTTTGCCATCCACCCCGTAGCGGGCCGGATGCCGGGTCACATGAACGTGCTTCTGGCAGAAGCCAACATATCCTACGATGCCATGGTGGAAATGGATGCCGTGAACCCGACGATGGAAACCGTGGATGTATGTATGATCATCGGCGCCAACGACGTGGTAAACCCGGCAGCACAGGAAGATAAATCCAGCCCGTTGTGGGGCATGCCTATCATCGAATCGCACCGCGCCCGCGCCGTCATCGTGATGAAACGCTCCATGGGCAAAGGCTTCGCCGGCGTAGAAAACCCGCTCTTCTTCCGCAACAACACCCGAATGCTCTTCGGCGACGCCAAAGCCAGTCTGCAAGGATTGGTCAACGAATTCAAAGGCGGAGCCTGAGGACAAAAAGCAAGTTGCAAAAAGCAAAAGGCGAGTTGGCAAAAGCCGACTTGCCTTTTGTTTTTATTTCCGCATACCGGGCATTCCTATTTTGCCCATTCCGCCGCCCTTGCTCATCTGGTGCATGAACTTGCGCATGTCGTTGAAGTTTTTGACGAACAGATTGATCTGCTCAAGGGTTTGGCCGCAGCCACGAGCGATACGTTTTTTGCGACTCAGGCTGAGTAGTTCGGGGTCCTGGCGCTCGGCGGGCGTCATACTCTGGATGATTGCCTCCACGCGCAGGATAGCCTTGTCGTCGATATTGATATCCTTGATGGCCTTGCCCATGCCGGGAATCATGCCGAGCAGGCTTTTGAGGTCGCCCATTTTTTTGATCTGCTGCATCTGGCCCAGGAAGTCGTTGAAATCAAACTTATTCTGTTTGATGCGCTTTTCTACGCGCTTGGCCTCCTCTTCGTCCATTTCCATCTGCGCCTTTTCCACCAGCGACACAATATCGCCCATGCCGAGTATTCGCTGGGCCATACGGTCGGGGTAGAATACATCGAGCGCGTCTAATTTTTCACCGAGCGACACAAACTTGATGGGCTTGCCCACGGTATACTGGATCGAAAGGGCTGCACCGCCGCGCGTATCGCCGTCAAGTTTGGTGAGCACCACGCCATCGTAGTTGATGCGCTGGTTGAACGCTTCGGCGGTATTCACCGCATCCTGGCCGGTCATGGAATCCACCACAAAAAGCGTTTCCGTTGGGCTGATGGCGGCCTTGATCGCCTCCACTTCGGCCATCATGACCTCGTCCACCGCGAGGCGGCCGGCAGTGTCCACAATAACCACCTGGTGGCCGTGCGCTTTGGCGTGCTTGATCGCGTTTCGGGCGATCTCGACCGGGTTTTTGTTTTCCTCTTCTTTGTAAACAGCCACCTTGAGGCTCTCGCCGAGCACACCCAACTGGTCAATAGCCGCCGGGCGATACACGTCGCAGGCGACCAGCAGCGGCGACAGTTTGCGGTTTTCCTTGAGGTAGCGGGCCAGTTTGCCGCAGAACGTGGTTTTGCCGCTGCCCTGCAAACCGGCCACCAGCACGATACCCGGGTTGCCTTTCACGTTGATGCCCACGGACTGCCCGCCCATGAGTTCGGTCAATTCGTCCATGACGATTTTGACCATCAGCTGGCCGGGGTTCACGTTGCGCAGCACGTTTTCGGTGCCGAGCGCCTTGTCCTTCACCTTGTCGGTAAATTCCTTGGCAATTTTGTAGTTTACGTCTGCCGACACGAGTGCGCGGCGAATTTCCTTGATGCTCTCCGCGACGTTGAGTTCGGTGATGCGGTTGCTGCCTTTGAGTACCTTGAACGCCGATTCGAGGCGGTCGCTTAAACTGTCAAACATGGTTTGCGAAGTACGATTTACGAAGTAGAATTTACGATTTGGGCGGGCAAAGGTAGGGGTTGGATGTGTGGGAAGGAAGGGGTTGTCAAGAAAAGAAACGCGCCGGCAACTCGGCCCGCAACCGTTGCAACGTTTCCCCGACATCCGGCCTGGCCAATGCCACCCGCCGCGCCGCCTGCCGCGCGCGCCAATGCCGGAATTCATCCTGATACCACTCTACCCAATAGCCCGATAGCGCCAGAATCACCAGCGCCAACCATGCCCCGCCGGTGCTCAGGCCGGCCCACAGCGCCAGCCGGTACCAGGCCCACAGCGCCAACGGAAAAATGAATATGCCGGATACGATCTTCACCGTGGAGGAATAGCCGATGTAAAGCCCCATTTTTTTATTCAAAAGGCCCGGCAAAAAACACAGCAAAACCCAAAACGTATAACCTGCGGCAAACACCGGAAAACCGAACAGCAAGCCCGCCCACCGCCAGTCGCGCGTTGTCCGGGCCAAATCGCGAACACCGATATCGCGTAGCCCGTGCTCCTCCAGCAGTGCAAAATAGGTTTCCGTTTTTTGGCGCAATGCGGCATCGTCCAGCACGGTTTTCACGAGCCGCTGCGAACGCTCGAAAGCGGCTTGCTGCGGGAGCGGCTGTTCGTTTTGCAACACTTCCTCCAGGCGGGTGATACATACCTCGCCCGCTTCGTCGCGGGTGTGAATGCTGAGCGTTTTGAGTTGATCTTCGAGATATTGCGTCAGGTTGGCTACTGCGCGGGCAGGTTTTTGCTGCCACTCCGCCGACCAGTTGCGTGGGTACACCGGGGCGCCGATGTGCACCACCACATCGCTGCGGAACAGGTGCGGCGCCGAGTAAGACAAGCCGATGGGGATGATTTTTACATCGAGTTGCCAGTCGTTGCGGGCCTCCGCGCCGAGGGCAATGCGGGCCGTGCCGGTCTTGAGCGGCCGCACAAAACGGTTCATCCAGCTCGTACCTTCAGGGGCGATGAACAGCACACCGTTTTTTTCCAAATGCCGGTACGACGCCTCGAACGCCTTGTCGTTGTTCCGCGCTTCGCCGTCGGTCACGTCCTCTTTGCGTTTCACCGGGATACAAAACAGGCGGGTCAGGAGCCAGTTGCTCACCGGGTGTTTGAACAAGCCATAATTGGCCAGGTAAAACATCTCCTGCCGGATTTCGACCGCCGGATTCAGCACGTCCATCAGCGTGCTGGGGTGGTTGATGATGACGATAGCCGGCCCGTCGAAGCGCAGGTGCTCGCCCCCCAGCACGAGGCGGCGGCGATAAAAAACACGCACACTGACCCACACCAGCACACGCAGGAACAGATAAATCAGCCGGAGTATCGGGTGCAAGCGGATGTTTCGGTAAGCCATTTTTCGGTGGAGACAGGTCGTGGAGCGGGGGCAAAAGTAAGGCGTGTGCTTACACAAACATAATCTGCTACATTTGCCCCGACGTGTATTTTTCAGCACCCTACTGGGCACTTTCTCGGAGCGCACAGAGGCTGTCTCATAAGTCCGTACCGTATTGCGCCGTTGACAGGCGAATTCATTTTTTGACAGGATAAAAAGGATTTACAGGATTTTCGGCGACGGAGTCGCCTCATTTATCCTGTAAATCTTGTAAATCCTGTCTGAAAAAAATCAATTCCCGTCAAAGCCATGCTTTTGAGACAGCCTCTAATGCCCGAAAAAATGTCCGGCAGGGTGGTTTTTCGGTTTTTCAAATTAGATCTTGATGTCTCCTGCTCAAAAAATTGCTGCCCTGCGCCGCCTCATGGCCGAAAATGGCCTGGCCGCCTACGTCATTCCCGCCACCGATCCGCATGCGAGCGAGTACCTGCCCGAACACTGGAAAACCCTGTACTGGGCCTCCGGTTTCACCGGATCAGCCGGTACGCTGGTGGTCACCCCCGATTTTGCGGGCCTTTGGACCGACAGCCGCTACTTCATCCAGGCCGAACAGCAACTCGCGGGCAGCGGCATCGAATTGGTCAAACTCGTGATCCCGCACACTACCGAGTTTGTGGGCTGGCTGGCCGATACCCTGCCCGAAGGGGCGATCGTGGGCTTCGACGGCGACCTGCTCTCCCGCCTCTGGCACCAGCAACTCGAAGCCGGCACACGGCCGCGGGGCATCCGCCTCAACCCGCATGCCGACCTGGTGTCGCCCCTCTGGACCGACCGGCCGCCCCTGCCCGCCGAACCTGTTTTTGAATTTCCGGTCAAATTTGCCGGTGCGAGCCGGCCGGAAAAACTCGCCCGCATCCAGGAGCGGCTGGCCGCCAAAAAAGCCACGCACACCGTCTTGTCCAGCCTCGACGATATTGCCTGGACGTTCAATTTGCGGGGAAATGACGTACCCTACAACCCGCTTTTTGTGGCACATGCCGTGATCGGGCTGCACGAGGCGGTCCTTTTCATCGCACCCGAAAAAATGCCCGACGCCATCCGCCGCCGGCTCAGCCGCGACGGGATAAAAACCCTCCCCTACACATCTGTCGCGAATTACCTCGGCAAACTGCCCGCCAAAAGTACCGTGCTGCTCGACCCCCGGCGCATGAACCAAAACCTGCCCGGCGCCCTGCCCGAATCTGCCAAAGTGCTCGACGATGTGAACAGCACCACCTGGCTCAAAGCCTGCAAAACACCTGCCGAGGCCGCTCATACCCGCCAGACCATGATCCGGGACGGGGTGGCGCTCACGAAGTTTTTTTACTGGCTGTCGCAAAACATCGGCAAACAAAAAATAACGGAACGCAGCGCCGAGGTCAAACTCCACGCCCTGCGCCGCGAGCAGCCCAACTGTGTGGGGGAAAGTTTCGGCACCATTTCCGCCTACGGCCCGCACGCCGCCCTGCCCCACTATAGTTCCACGCCGGAGAGCGACATCGAACTTCGTCCGGAAGGCCTATACCTGCTCGACTCCGGCGGCCAATACCTCGGCGGCACCACCGACACCACCCGTGTCATCGCGCTCGGCCCGGTCACCGACGAGCAGGCGACCGACTACACGCTGGTGCTCCAGGGGCTGATCGGGGTGTCGCGCCTGCGGTTTCCGCACGGCACGCGCGGCTACCAGATGGATATACTGGCGCGTTTGCCCCAGTGGGAACGGGGCATCAATTTCGGCCACGGCACCGGTCATGGCGTGGGCTACTACCTCAATGTGCACGAAGGCCCGCAGAGCATCAGCCCCGGACCGGTAGACACGCCCATGCTGCCCGGTATGATTACTTCCGTGGAACCGGGTATCTACCGCCCCGGCAAGCACGGCGTGCGTATCGAAAATCTCGTGTTGTGTGTGGAAAGTGAGCAGACAGAATTCGGTGCGTTTCTCGCGTTCGAAACCCTCACGATTGCACCCATTTTTACCAATCTGGTGAAAAAAAACCTGCTCACCAAAGCGGAACAGGCATGGCTACGCGCCTACAACAACATGGTGTTTCGAAAAATAAGCCGCTACCTCTCTCCGGAGGAAAAAGCGTGGCTGCGGAGCGTGACGGCTGGTTGAGGGGGGCGCACGCCCTGCTATTTCCCTTTTTTCCGCGGCGCCTTTTTGATTGGTTTGCTGTACTTCCTTTTTTTCTTGTTTATCCGCCGGTTGCCCAGATTCACTTTCTTGTTTTTGGCCTTTTTCTCATGGAAAGCGCCCTGCGATTGGCTGAGCGACGGCGACGGCAGGTAGTTCGTCATGGGTTCGGACTGATTTTCCTCCGAGATCAATTCGTCCGAGATGACGAGGTCATCGGGCAAGGGCAGCATGGGAATGGCTTTGCCCATAAGCGTTTCGATTTCCGCAACAGCGGGGCTTTCAGCTTCGGTGACGAAGGTAACGGCTGCGCCCTCGCTATCGGCCCGGCCGGTACGCCCGATGCGGTGGATGTAGGCTTCGGGAGTGTCCGGGGTGTCCAGATTAATGACGTGCGTCACGTCGGTTACGTCGAGGCCGCGCGCGAGCAGGTCGGTCGTGATGAGGCCGCGCAGGGCGCCGTCCTGAAACTGCTGCACGGCGTTGATGCGAAAATTCTGCGATTTGTTGGAGTGAATGACACTGAATTGCTTGGGAAAAACCTCCCCGAGATGCTCCTGTACGCGGTCGGCCATACGTTTGCTGCCGCAAAAGATGAGCACTTTGCTCATGGTATCGTCGGTGGCCAGCAGGTGTTCCAGCAAATTGAGTTTGGTATAAAAGTTGGGCACGCGGTAAGCGCTTTGCCGGATTTTTTCCAGCGGCGTACCCATGCGCGTCACCTCAATGGTAACGGGGCCATTGAAAAATATCTCGATCAGATCGTCCACATCCTCCGTCATGGTAGCCGAGAACAGGAGATTTTGGCGACGGCGGGGCAGGCGGTCGAGCAAGCCGGTCAGTTGCACACGGAAGCCGAGGTTGAGCATTTCGTCTACCTCGTCTATGACCAGGGTGCGCACGGAGGACAACAGCATGTAGCGGCTCAGCACCAGATCGAGCAGACGGCCGGGCGTGCTGACGACAATATCCAGGCCGGCCTGTACGGCCAGTTTTTGTGTGTTGATATTGACTCCGCCGTACACAGCCATCGTGCGCACGGTCATGTAGGCCGTCAGTTTTTCGATCTCGGCGGCTACTTGAATAGCCAACTCGCGGGTAGGTACCACGATGAGGACGCGCGGGTCTTTTTGTTTGGAAAATGCAAGTTGCCGCAGGATGGGCAGCAGGTAAGCATAGGTTTTGCCCGTGCCCGTTTGGGCAATACCGATCACATCGCGGCCCGACATGATCACCGGAAAGGCTCTTTGCTGGATGGGGGTGGGGTGGGTCAGCCCGAGGTCGCGCAGTGCGTTCAGGAGCGGGGCGCTGAGGTTCAGCGATTCAAAAGCAGGTGTCATTAGCATTGGATTGGGGGCGAAGATAGGGCGGCCCCGGCGCATCCGGTGCGTTACCTGCCATACTCCTGCCACTTTAGTGCCGGGTGCCCCGAATACCCCATGCGTGGCGCGGTGTTTTTTGGGCATTTCATTGCATACCTTGCGCCGTTTTTCAAAAAAAGACCTGTTGGTATGCCGCATTGGATCAAAAAGTGGACGGTTTGGGAGTTTTTACCCCTTTGGTTAGCCAACGTACCGGTGTACGGCATATACGGCTGGTTTGCCTTGCGGGCGCGGCACCTGTTTTTTTTCAGCAATGTCAATCCCGCCATTCCGCTGGGCGGGGCGGTGGGCGAGTCCAAACACGCTATTCTCGAATTGATTCCGGCCCGCATCCGGCCCAAAACCGTGTTTATCCCGGCGGGCACCCCTTTTGCCGACGTGGAGCGCCGGCTATCGGCCGCAGGGCTTACGTTTCCGGTGGTGGCCAAGCCGGACGTGGGCGAGCGTGGTTTTTTGGTAAAAAAAATAGACGATGCCGAGGTTCTGCGCGGGCATCTGGAGCGCTTTCCGGCAAATTTTCTGGTTCAGGAATTTCTGGATCATCCTATGGAGGCGACGGTATTGTTTTACCGTTTCCCGGATGGCAGCCGCTTCGGCATCACATCGGTTTGCACCAAAGAGTTCCTGACCGTGACGGGCGACGGCGAGTCCACGGTACGCCAACTGATGGACCGGACGCCGCGGGCGGCGTTTCAAACTGCCCGTTTTGAGCGCGAGCAGCCCGAGTTGCTGACCAGGACGCTGCTGCCCGGACAGACCGTGTTGCTGGAGCCGATCGGCAACCATGCCCGCGGTACAAAATTTTTGAACGCCAACCACTTGATTGATGCCGAACTGGAGCGCACGTTTGAGCGTATCTGTGCCGAAATAGACGGCGTACTGCTCGGGCGTTTTGACCTGAAATGCGCTTCGGTGGAAGCCCTGCGGCGGGGCGATGTGCTGGTCATGGAACTCAACGGCGTATTTGGCGAACCGGCGCATGTTTTCGATCCTGCGTACGGCGCCCGCCGGGTGTACCGCGATTATTACCGCCACTGGAAAATGCTGTTCGACCTGCACCGGGCGCAGGTGCGGCGGGGGGTAAAACCCACACCCCACGGAGCAGCAATTCGGTTTGTCCGGGAATATTTCGGGTACAAAAAACGACTGGAGGCCCTGTAGATTTGTTAAATGGTCTACCTTCGCGCCACCTTACACACACAATCTCTCCTCACACTTTTCGCAATTCCCAATCAATGGTTATAGCAGAAAAAAGGTAGTGCTGGTGCACTACACGCTGACCCAAGGCAACGCCGAGGGCGAAATGATCGAATCCACGCAAGGCCGCGAACCGCTTGGTTTTATATACGGCGTCGGCATGATGATCCCCGATTTTGAGGCAAATCTTCTGGGCCTCAAGGCCGGCGACACCTTCTCCTTTGGCATCAAGGCCGCCAATGCTTACGGCGAATATGATGAAACCGCGCTGGTTGAAGTGCCCAAAAACATGTTTGAAATGGACGGCAAAATACCCGACGGCCTGCTGGAAATCGGCAATACGATTCCGCTGACCGATCAGGACGGCAACCGTTTTCAGGGCACGGTCGCCTGGGTGGGTCTGGACAAAGTGAAACTTGATTTCAACCACCCGATGGCCGGCGTTGACCTGCATTTTACCGGCCAGGTAGAAATGGTACGCGACGCCGAACCGGCGGAACTGGAGCACGGCCATGTGCATGGCGCCGGCGGGCATCACCATTGATTTCCAAACACGATATGAAACGGCCATTAGTAATCATCTATCTGATTGACGGTGCTCGACCAGATGTCATGCAGGCCTTGATCAAATCGGGTGACCTGCCCAATATCCGCAAGGAAATCGTTGAGGCAGGCACCTTTCGGCAAGCGACAACCTGCTTTCCGTCCACTACAGGGCCGGCATATTTGCCTTTTTTGACCGGTTGTTTTCCCGGAACGATCAATATCCCGGGCATACGCTGGTTAGACAAGGGGGAGTACCACCGCAACCGCTGGGGGCGCAACAGTTTTCGCAGCTACTGCGGCTATGAGGCGGGTTATTTCAATGCCGACATGCCCGATGACCGGCCCAACCTGCACGAGTTGTTCGACCGGCCGTTCAATGTTTTTTCCATGATTACCCGCGGTATGCCCAAAGGGCATGACCTGACAGCCAAGGTGAAACCCGGCCTCTACCTGCGCGCCCACTTGCGGCATATTTGGGAGCCGGTTGACGATGCCTCGCACCGGCACCTGATGCTCGCAATGGACCAGGACCCGGAATTTGTCTTCGCCGTTTTTCCGGGTGTTGACTCCAACTCGCACCTGCGGCATCCGAGGCATGAGCGCACTATTCAGGCTTACAAATTCGTGGATTACAGTGTGGGGCAAGTGGCCGAAAAACTCAAACGCCTCGGCCGCTGGGACGAAACCCTGGTGATTCTGACTTCCGATCACGGCCTGAGCGATACGCACACCCACCTTGATCTGGCTGATTTTATCAACCGGCGCGGCATGCGAACACTGGCTTATCCGGCGATTTGGACGCATCGCCCGAAAGCGTCCGTCATGATTTCGGGCAATGCGGCCGGGCATGTGTATTGTTTGCAAAACCGAAATGGCCTGCCTTTGCTTGGCGACGAACTCCTGCACACCATGGGCGATATCTGGCCCGCGCTTATAGCCGAAGAATCGGTGGATTTTGTCACCTGGCGACAAGACCAGACGACCTACGCGGTGGAATCGGCCAAAGGGCGGGCATGGATACAGCGGCAGGGAAATGGACTTTGTTATTTGCCACAGACAGGCGACCCGTTGGGACTTGGTCGCCTCGATACCCCGCTTGATGCGCAGCAGGCGCTTGATGCCACCTTCGGTTCCGACTACCCCGATGCCCTGGTGCAGATCGAGCAAGTATTCAATTGTTCCCGCTGTGGTGATTTTCTGGTGACCTCCAAGCCCGGCCACGACCTGCGCTACACCTGGGAGTGGCCGGAACACCACGGTTCGCACGGTTCCCTGCATCGAGAACATATCCTGGTGCCCTTCATTTACAACCGGAAGGGCTGGGACGACCGACCGGCGCGCACGACCGATATATTCAATACCGTGCTCAAATGGGCAGGAAAGCCTATACAGGAAAACACCGATGGAAAAGTCCTCTGCTAATGTCGCGCAGTTGTTACCCGCCCGTAAAACAGTAGTTCGCGGTATTCAGGCATTTGTTTTACTCTCGTTACTGGGCACCCTGCTCAGTATGTGGTGGAAGCGGCCGGAGGGACTTGCCTCGGTTCTGAGCGCGCTGGAGTGGAGGTTTGCGCTCTTGCTTGTTCCGCTCATTGGTCTGGACTATTGGTTGGGCGGCATGCGATACCGCTTGTTTTTGAACGGGCGCGGGTTTCCCGATGTGTCGCTTTGGCAATGTATGCGCTCGAACTGGGCTAATATGTTCATGGGTGCCGCAACCCCGTTTCAGACAGGCGGGGGCCTGCCCAGGTGTACCTCTTGTGGCGCCGCGGGGTACGCGTGGCCGACAGCCTGCTGATTTCAACGGTCAATTTTGCCGCTACGCTGCTGTTTTTTCTGCTGTCCAGTTTGATCGCCCTGCTCTGGATTCCGCCGGACCTGTTTGGGGAAGATTTCACGGCATTTTTTCAAACCAGTTTTGGTTTGATCAGCGGCATTATCACCGCCATTTTCCTGGTGCTTTTTTTCCCGAAAGGCGCCCATATCGTGCTGGACAAGTTGCTGCATTTGTTGCCGTTGCGCAGTGTGCGGCTGAAGCATGCCCGCGAACAGTTGCTCGCCCGGATTGACGCCGAGACACAGCGTTTTGGTAGCGGGTTTCGCGGTATGTTGCAGCAAAATAAAACCGGGCTGGTGCTGACCGTTTTCGCCACGCTGGCACTTTTTTTCAACAAATACCTCATTGGTTATTTCATTGCCCGCGCCCTGGGGCAGGAGGTACCGTTCGATATTTTTATCGGCCTGCAAGTGATCCAGTTGATGCTGATCTACTTTGCGCCCACACCCGGCGCTGCCGGTGTGGCTGAACTGTCTTCCGTTTGGCTCATGGGCAAATTGATGCCGGAGCCAATGCTGATGGTCTATGCCGTTTGCTGGCGTTTTTGCACAACCATTCTGGCGGCAATACTTGGCGGGATCGTGCTGTTGCGGGAAAAATAACCTGTATAGTCTAAAGGCCGGTGAATGTGAATGTGTAGTTTGCCCAGAAATTCCAGACGGTGACTACGGCTGTGGCGGCCAGTTTGGCCACATAAAAATTGACCCGAAACCGCTCGTTCAGCAGGTAAATAATCCCGTTGTTGATCGCCAGACCGATGAGCGAAGCGAGCAAAAACTTGGAAAACTGCAAGGCTACGGACGGGTCCTGGCTTTGGAACGTCCAGATACGGTTCAGGGTGTAATTACTGACCACGGCGCACAGGAAGCCTGTGCTGTTGGCGACATACTGGTTCAGCCGGACTTTTTCCCGGCAAACCCAGGTGACGCCAAAATCCACAAACACGCCGGAGAAACCCACAGCGCCGAACTTTAGAAATTTCCAGAACAAGTCGTTATTCATCAGATGCCAAAGATTGCTTTTTTGCCGGCGGGCGCAAAAGTTGAACGGTAAGAATAATCCATATCGCTATGCAGGGCACAGCCTTCAGCACGTATGGTTGCACGAGCGCGGTGCGCACCATGCGGGGGAAAATATCCGAAGGCGACACCGATGCCAGCAAAAAGGCTGTCCAGAGCAGTATTTTCATCCACAAGGCCGGTTTTGCAGCACTTTGGTACCACAGCGCCACGCCGCACAGGGCAATAATAAAAGTGGGCGACTCGGCTTTGTGATTAAAAATAACTACCCACAGCAGCAGCGAAGCCCACAGCAGTATCCGGTCGGTAGCAGGAGGCAGCCCGTCCGGGCCGGGCGCCCGGCGACTGTAAACCGCCCAGGTACCGGCAACAAACAGTACCATGCCCGCCGCCGTGACACCCACTTTGGGTGCTTCCCAGCCAAACCACGTTTGCAGCCAGCCCATAACCGACAAGCCCACCGACGCGCTGTGGTCGCTGCGCAGCAGTTCGAGCCACCACTGGTAAACCTGCCACAATTGTTCGGGCGACACAACCACCAGCGGCGCCGACACCAACAGTACCGACCAAAGTGCTACTGCCGGCACATACACCCGCCATTGCGGGTAGATCAGCGCCGGAACGGCGGCAAAAATACCGAAGATTTTGAGGAAGCCCCCCGCCGCCGCCCACCCGGCACTCCAAACCGGCTTGCCTGCCTCAATGGCCACCCAGGCCCAGAGGATAAACGCGGCGGTGAGGCCGTTGCTTTGGCTGTTTTGCAGGGAGATGATCAGTTCGGGCAAGACAAACCACGCGACGAAGCGCCGCTGCCGGGGTTCCAGGATCGGCAAACGCAGGATGGCCCAGAGGAGGGGCAGGGCGTTGGCTAAGTTCCAGAACTGCAAGCCTGCCCAGTCGGGCAATACCGAAAAGGGGGCCATAGCCACCGAAAAGACGGGGCTGTATTTGAACAAATCCCACTGTTCGGCGGGAAAACTGGTGTAGGGATTGAGACCCTGCACGAGGTGCGCGAAGGAGTTTTTAAAAATGACGTAGTTCTCGTATGCCGTGTAGCCCTGGGCATTTACGCGCTGCAACAGGCTTTGCAAACTGACCACTTCGGCCACCAGGAGGTAGACGATCCAGAGAGTCCGGTCTTGTTTGAGAAAACGTTGCGCCCACATCATCAAAAGTACAACCTCAGTTTTTCCAGCAAATGTTCGGGCGCCGGTACCACCTTTTTGGCGGCTGCGGCAAAAAAACACAGGCGTATCGTGCCGGCATTCACGAGTTTGTGCTGTTCGTTGAAAATCTCCGTGTGAAAGGTGATGTACTCGTCCGGTAGTTTCCGGATTTCGGTGTGTATCGTCAGCAGGTCATCGTAGTGGGCCGGACGCACAAAGCGCATGTCCATACTGACCACCGGCAACCAAATCCCATGCACTTCCTCCAGTTCCTTGTACGACGCACCCAACGAGCGGATCGTCTCCACCCGCCCCACCTCAAAGTACTCGGCGTAACGGCCGTAGTAGAGGTAGCCCATCTGATCGGTTTCGCCGTAGCGCACCCGGAGTTGAACGTCGTAACTGTACACAGTTTTGAGTTTTGAGTTTTGAGTTTTGAGTTGGGTTGAACTCTAAACCCGAAACTCTAAACTCAAAACTGTCAAATTTCTTCCCGTTCGATGGGGCAGGTCATGCAGTGGCTGCCGCCGCGTGCCCGCGAGAGTTCGTTGGACGGGATGGTGATAATGGTATTTTCTACTTTATCGGGGGTTGTTTTGCCGTTTTCGAATTCGCGCAGCAGTTTTTCGGCGCCGATGACTTTGTAGCCGAACGCCTTGAACGCCTTTTCGGTGACGGGGTTTCGGTCGTAGGTGATGGCCACGCCTGGCTTGAGGTCACGAGGTTGCAGCCGTCGGTCCATTGCTCGCGCTCCTGGTAGGGACTTTCGCCCTGGCCGGCCCAGATAAACTCCATCTTGGGGTTCACTTCAGCGAGCAGGAAATCCTTCAGGCTCGGGTATTCCACCTCTTCGCCATTGGAGCGGTGTACATCCACGAAAGAGCCGAGGCCGTCCTGCACGATAGGCTTGTAGCCCACCAGGTGGTTGTGGTTGATCTGCGTAAAAATGGTGTCAATGTGCATGTAGGTGCGCTCAGCGGGGATGTTCACCTGCACTACGTTTTTGACGATACCGCGGTCGAACAGGGTATTTTTGATCAGTTGGAACGCGTAGTTGTTGGTGCGTTCCGAGCAGCCGATGAGCAGGTAGTCCTTGTTGAGCATCATCACGTCGCCGCCTTCCACGCTGAGCGTTTCGCCTTTTTTGGAGGGCGGGTACTTGTCTACGCGGTTCAGGTTGATCGTTTTACCGTCGGCTTTGAGGCGGCGGAAAACGGGGTGGCTGCTGAAAATGAGCCGGGTGAGGAAGTTTTCGCGAAAACGCGCCGTTTTATTGGCCTTGGTGATCAGCACATAGTCTTTCACCGTGACCGCAATGTCGCGGGTGAAGATTAGGTTGGGGATAGGGTCGAACAGGATGCGGTCTTCGGGTTCGAGGTATCCGGTGATGAGCGTGTCGGCGAGTTGTTCGGACGACAGGCCGGCCAGCCTCGGGATAAACGAATAGGGCAATTCCTCGAAGTCGGTGATTTTGTTGATCACCTCGTATTTGCTCTCTTCGTCGCGGGTACTTTCGGCCAGCAGGTCGCGCACTTCGAGTACATTTTCTTTGCCGAGGAATGCTTTGAGCACATTGATAAAAATATCGTGTTCTTCCTGCATATTGGGCAGGTGCACGATATCGTCGAACAGGAGTTCACCGGCGCGTTTGGGGGTGATGCGGGCAATACCCTCGTCGGGGCGGTGCACAATAACTTTTTTGAGGCGTCCGATTTCGGAATCTACGTAAATACGACTGTTGGCATCCATGCGGGTAGTGGTTGAATTATGGTTGGCGGGCTAAAACGCGGGCAAAAGTAGACAATTGGGGGAGAACGGAGTACCGCGCGCAGGCAGTTTTCCAGAAAGGCACGGCGAAGGCGGAGCGATGGCCGGCGGTTGGAAAATAGTGCCGCAGGGCTGATATTTGGATAGGATTTGATCGTTCTCTGGGGAGTGTTCAAAATACTATGTCAATGGTTCGTGTTCGTAACAAGAGCGCCGTGCGTGGGTCTTTTGACCCCGCACAAAATTTGCTGATAATCAAGATGTTGGCGCGGGTCAAAAGACCCGCGCGCGGCGTTCCAAGGTTGGAAAAACACCGTTGACACAGTTTTCTGAACACTCTCGTTCTCTGAACACACTCTGCACGCGGGTCCTGCATCACGCGACCTGAACCAGATACTTGTTTTTCTTTCCGTTGTCCACCATAATGTACTGCCCGTGCAGCAGGTGATCGGGTGTTATGGCGGCGTCTGCGGCGCCGATTTTCTCCTTGTTGATCGAGATCGCGTTGTTCAGAATCGCCTTTTTTGCTTCGCTGCGGCTGGGCAGAATACCGGTGTGCTCGCTGAGAAAATCAAGGATATTGCAGTGGTTTTGCACGATGCTCGCCGATACGGCGGGCGCCGGAATTTCCTCGGCTACCGAGGCGAGGGTGCGGGCATCGAGGCTGCGCAACGTATCCGGCCCGGCCTTGGGGTCGAACAACAGCGCCGACACGGCTTGCACGGCGGCAAACTCCTCCGCACCGTGCAGGCGCGTGGTGATTTCCGCTGCAAACACGCGTTTGGTGCGCTGGATGTCGCCGGCAGCTTCCAGTGCTTCGATTTCCTCCCGGCTTTTCAACGAAAAGTAGCGCAAAAACCTCGGCACGTCGCGGTCGTCGGCATTGAGCCAGAACTGGTAAAAACGGTACGGACTGGTCATGCCCGGGTCGAGCCAGATGTTGCCCGACTCGCTTTTCCCGAATTTTGAACCATCTGCTTTGGTGAGCAACGGCGTGGTGACGGCGTACACTTTCGCCTCATCAATCTTCCGTGCCAACTCCACCCCGGAGGTGATGTTCCCAAACTGGTCGGAGCCGCCCATTTGCAGCGTGATGCCGTGTTCGCGGTGCAGCAGCACAAAATCGTACCCCTGCAACAGTTGGTAACTAAACTCAGTGAACGAAATACCCGACTCGCCCTCGATGCGCCGCCGAACACTTTCTTTCGACATCATATAATTGACCGTGAGGTACTTGCCCACATCGCGCAGGAAGTCCAACACGTTCATGTTTTTGTAAAAATCGTAATTGTTCACCAGTATCGCGTGGTTGGGCGTGGCTGGGCTGAAGTCGAGCAATCGCCGGCACTGCTCGATCTGCCGGGCCGTATTGGCGTCCAGTTCGGCTGAACTTTTCAGGTCGCGCTCTTTGTCTTTGCCGCTGGGGTCGCCGATGCGTCCGGTAGCGCCGCCCATGAGCACAACGGGCTGGTGGCCGGCGCGCTGGAGGAACGTGAGCAGCATGATTTGCACATAGTTGCCGATAGTGAGCGAGGGGGCGGTAGGGTCGAAGCCGATGTAGCCACGCACGGTGCCGGCTTTCAGGTGTTCCTCTACGCCGGGCGTGAGGTCGTGTATGAGTCCGCGCCAGCGGAGTTCCGAGATAAAGTCCATAGTGAGCGCAAAATTAGATTTTGATTTTGAAGTACCGGTGCTGGTTTTACCAATTCATTTTTCGGGGGAATGGTTCCGCAGGTTGCGGAGGCTGGAAACATGCTCCAAACTGCACCCGGGAAAGATGCCGACGGCAAGTCTTTTGTACATTGTGCCGTTAATTTTCATAAACCCGGCAAGCCGGCACAAACCATACTCAAGCACGCCATGCTCGTAATTACTGTTTTTCTCGTCGTTCTCACTGCTGTCAGCCTGTATGCTGCCGGCGTCTACAACAGTCTTGTACGCGCGCGAAACGGCGCGGAAGAAGCCTTCAAATCCATTGACGTTTTCCTCAAACAACGGTACGACCTTATTCCCAACCTCATCAACACCATCAAAGGGTACACGCAATACGAGAGCAGTACCCTGGAAAAAATTGTGGAATTGCGCAGCCGGGCCATGTCGGCCGGCGGCAAAGACGGCGGCGCTGCCGAACTGGCGTTGTCCGGCGCCCTCAAGTCGGTGTTTGCGCTGGCCGAGGGCTACCCCGACCTGAAAGCCAACCAGGAATTCCTGCACCTGCAACAAACCCTCACCACCCTGGAAGAGAGCATCCAGCGCGCCCGACGGTACTACAATGCCGGCGTACGCGACCTGAACAATGCCGTGGAAATGTTCCCCAGCAACCTGTTTGCCTCCATTTTCGGGTTCCAGCGCATGGAGTACTTCGAGGTAGATGCCGCCGAAACCAAAAACGTGAACGTCCAATTCTGAAGCCATGACCAAACGGCTGCTCCTGCTCCTGCTCCCGGTCTGGCTCCTGGCCAACCGGGCGCACGCAGAGTATTTCACCATCATCAAGTATCATATCGGCGTGACGTTCACCGCAGATGGGGAAGCTAATTTTGAAGAGACGATTGAGGTGGAATTTTCCGAACCCCGGCACGGTATTTTCCGGCAAATCCCGCTGCGCAGCATCGTGGACGGGAAAACAGTGGACCGGCTCGTGCGCGACGTAGCGGTAGATGGTTTCAAATTTTCCACCTCCCGTGAAAACAACAACCTCGTGCTGAAAATCGGCGACGCAGATGTGTTTGTGGAGGGCCGGCAAACCTACCGCATTCGGTACCGGGTGCTCAATCCGCTCAATTTTTTTGAGGAACACAGTGAGTTTTACTGGGATTTGCTGGGTATCTCGTGGCCGGTTGTGGCCGAATCCGGTACGTTCGATCTGATATTTCCCGACCAGGTCGGCCTGTCGGAAACTGATGTACGGTGCTTCACCGGGCAGGACGGGGCGACGGGGCAGGACGTTGAATTTCAGGTTTTGCCCAATCGGGTGACCGGTCGGGGTACCCAAAAATTCATGCCCGGGGAAGGGCTGACCGTGGCTGTTCGTCTGCCGGGTACGGTATTCCGCCCCATGGATTCGTGGACGTACTTCCGCGAGCGGCACGGGCTACTGCTGGCGCCACTGTATTTTTTGATCGCCGGCATTCTCGCCCTGTTCATGGCCCGCAACCGGCGGCAGATCATCATGACCGAGTTTTTTCCCCCCGACGGTATTTCGCCGGCCATTGCGGGCGGATTTGTGGACCACAGTGTGGACCAAAACGATGTGCTTTGCCTGATCCCGCACTTAGCCAACCAGGGCTATCTGCGCTTAGAAATGGAGGAAGGTGGGTTTTTGCAAAAAGACAACGTCATTTTTTACAAACTCAAGGAAGCCGGTCCGGAGTTGATGGAATTTGAAAAACAGTTTTTCGACGCCCTGTTTTCAACCGGCAGCCGCGTGGAACTCCGGGATTTGAAAGACAAATTTTATATGCACCTGAACAGCGTACGCACCGCCGTCACGGGCTGGATACAGGAACAGGGCTGGTACGAACCCGACCAGAAAACAATGGGCTGTATCACTGCTTTGGGCGGGCTGGGCGCACTGATCTGGGGTGGATATGCTGTTTTTGGGCAGGAAAATCTGGATGGTATCGCACTGATGGCCACGGGCATTGCGCTGTTTGTTTTCTCCGGCCGGTTCAACAAACGCACCCCACTCGGCAACGAAACCTATCGAAAACTGGAAGGATTCCGCCAGTTTGTCAAAAAAGCTGAACGCCCGGTTATCGAGCGGCTACTCCGCGACGACCCGCTGTACTACGATAAAACCATGCCGTACGCCCTCGCATTCGGCTACCTGAAGCACTGGAACAACCTTTTCGACGGCTTGCTCACCGAACCGCCGTCGTGGTATGGCAGTCCGGGTATGATGCGCAGCAACCTGAATCGGTCGTGGGGAACATTTGCTGAAAGTTTCCCCTCCGAGATCAACAATATCGGCTCGGTATTCAGCAGTGCCCCGAGCAGCAGTTCGTCGGGCGGCGGCGGCGGCGGAAGCAGTGGCGGTGGAAGCGGCGGTGGCGGCGGCGGAAGCTGGTAGGGCAAAGGGTGTAGCGGCGGGTTTTAACCCGTCGAATGTTGCAAAGGGTGTAGCGGCGGGTTTATGAATTTTGAAAAATAAAACGTTCTTTAAAATATTGGAAATTAGCGCAAAAAAAACATGGTACTTCGACTTGAATTGAGTGAGGAGGAGCGAAAGGAATTGGAAGAAATGGTGAAAAAATCCGCTAAATCGCACCTTCGAGAGCGCGCCTCGGCCCTTTTGCAGATAGCCGATGGTCGCCAGGGTAAAGAAGTGGCATTTTATGGTCTACTACGGGTTCGTCGCCGTAATACCGTCTATGAGTGGGTGCATCGATACAAAGCAGAGGGGATCAAGGGGCTTGAAAACAAGCCCGGCAGAGGTCGCAAGCCCTCTTTTTTCCCCGATGGCGGTAGCGGAGGCCAAAAGTGAGATCGAGTATTCGATGGGCAGCCGTCCGCAAGGTTTCGGCTTGGTTGCTGTTCGCTGGACGCTTAAAAACCTGTGCTCGGCGGTGAGTTGCCTGAATTCTTACAGTGTGTCGGGCGCTTGGCGCGTGCTTCGTCGGCTGGGTGTGCGCCACGTTCGAGCGCGGCATCACGTACATAGCCCAGACCCGCTGTACCAAGAAAAATTCGAACATGTCTTGAGCATCGTGCGGGATTTCGACCCTGAACGTCAGGTTTTGTATTTTTTGACCAAGTTTCGGTGCATTTGCAGCCCAGCGCCAGTTACGACTGGGTCGAATCCAGTGTGCCGCAGCCCTTGGCACGCCAAGGACACAGGGCAGACAAAGCACTGCGTATCTGCGGCGCTTTGAATGCCTTCACGGGTGACTTTGAGGCCATCGTCCGCAACCAGATCACCGTACCGGCTCTCATTGAGTTTTCAAAACCTTGACACACAAGCATCCGGGCAAGACTGTACAAATCGTTTTAGACAACTGGCCCGTCCATGTCCACCCCAATGTTTTGGCCGCTTTGCAAGTGCAACTTTATCCCTTTGAACGCAAAGTGCCCGCTTCGTGGGCCAACCTAAAACCCCAAAAGAAGTACCTCAAAATGAACCTGCCCGTCCTACTCCACTTTTGCCTACATATGCTTCCTGGCTCAATCCTATCGAAAAAAGTATGGAAAATGCTTAAGCAAGACCTCGTGCATAATCACCCCTTTACTGATCGGTTCGATGTGTTGAAAAACACATCGTCCAATGGTGCAACAAACCGCCCCATGGCCCAACAGCATCCTTAGGTACGTCGGCCTGTTGGCACACGTAGGACTTTTCTCCAACGCTTTTAATTGCGCTTTTACCAATATGTCAAAGAACGTTTAATTTTTCAAAACTCATTAACCCGCCGGATGTTGCAATGGGCCATGCGTAACGAAAACCGATTTTGACACCCAATTTTCATGGAAACAATTCGATTGGTTCTGAATATGCCCTTCATGCGTTACCCGGCGGGTACCGTCTTCGAACTCGAAGACAGCAACGAGTTTTCCGGCTGGGAGGACGACGAGCGTTTGCGCGAAAAACTGAACTTCTCCGACAAACGGGTGTACCACCTGCCCGATGGCGGCAGGGGTTTCGCTACGTCGCTGCCGGCATACGACACCAGCCCCCTGCCCCTAATGGCGTTTGAGGGAATTGACTTGCGTACCGGTCCTTGCCGGATCACCAAAGTGCAGTCGGGGTTGGGGACGGAGATGCTTCCGTCGGAAGCGCCACTGCCTTGCGGACAAATGCGCGACGACAATGCCGGGTTGGCATCCATCAACGATAACGCGGCCCAGGGGATCATGCTCAAATTGCCGGAGGAGGGGAAAAATCCGCGCGAAATGGTGCTTCGGGATGTGCTGCGCGGCCAGGAACTGCGCAGGTATTCGGATTTCGATGCAGCAATGCCGCTGGACTTTTCCGATCTGGGGCCGGGGTTTTACCAACTGCTCCTGGCCTATAAAAACGACTGTGTGCACAGCATCCGGTTTATCAAATCATTCCCGTTGTTGATTCTGCCGGAGCGCGGCTCCAGCCGGTTCAAAACGCTCAAAACCATGTATTGACCCATGCCGCGAATTGTACAATTGCTCATTGGCCCGGAATTGCTCTGGCTGTTTTATTACCTGCTGATTGTGCTGACGATCAAAGTCAGCGGGTCACCCATCAAATCCATGGATAATTTTTGGGAAAAACTGATCTATGTCGTGCCGTTTATTGCCGTGCCGCTCACCTTCGGACTGTACTGGACGCCCGGCGTGGAGCGGAGTTGGCTCCTGCTCCGTATCTGGGTGGCGGCTTTGGCCGGCGCGCACTTTGTACTGGAAAAAGGCCTGGGTGCATACAGTGAGCAGGGGCCTGGTATCGGAATGGGGTATCTCGTAGGGCTTATGCTCGCTTTAGTTTTTTTGGTAATCGGGAGTATTGTTGTGCTCATCAAATTCTGAATCCTGCTACCGGATGTTTTTTTCGGGCGTCAGATTTTCCGCCCTGCTTGGTGTTTTCACCAAGCAGCCTCGTGTAGAGCCGCTTGGTGAAAACACCAAGCAGGGCAGAAAACGGCATCGGGGCTACGCCCCTGATTTGACAACAAGGAACTTGTGTACATACCGTAGGTTTTTGAAACCTGACGCACGTCAAACCTGGAAGGTCTGGGGGCAAAACGAAAACATTATTCGGCTCGGATATTCAGATTCCGGTAGTGGCAAATTTCGAGTGATGGAACGCGGATTAAACGGATGCAGGCAACGCGGATTTTCACAGATTCCTGTAAAATCCGCCGCTGAAAATCCGCCGCATCCGTTTAATCCGCGTTCCATCACTCAAAATTTGCTACTACCCAGATTGCGACTTATGATACAACCTCTGTGATCTTCGAGAAAATGTCTGGTAGCGCATGGATTCACCCTTCCCGACGTATCGCGTAAATCAACTCATCCAAAAACTCCCCGTTTTTGAACAGCGTTTTTTCAAAAAGCCCTTCCAGCGTGAAGCCCGCTTTTCGAGTACCCGCTGGAGGAGGCGACGTTATGGCCATAAGGCCGGGCAAAAATCCGGGTGATATCGAAGGTGCGAAAACCGTAGTCCACCATTTGAGCCACAGCCCGCTGCACAATACCCTGTCCCCAGAACGGCTGAGCCAGCCAGTAGCCCATTTCCATGTTTTTCTGATAAATATCGTGCTGTGGATGCAGGCCAATAGCGCCCACAGCTTCGCCATTGACGTCAATGGCAAAAATTCGGATCGGGTCGTCCTGGGTAGCCATCGCGATGAATGTTTTGCCGTGTTCTTCCGTGTACGGGTGGGGAAACTGATCCGTCAGGTTTTTGGCGATTTCAAAGTTGTTGGCAAACTTGACCAAATTGGGCAGGTCCTGGAGCGACCAGGGGCGGAGCGAGAAGTGCATATTCTTGTTAAAATTTAGCGTTTGAAAACAACTGGCAAACATGCGTTGCTATCGTTTCAGTTCCTGCACGCGGGTGGCTATTTTTGCCAAAATACTTCCACATGCGCCTGATTTGCACACTCTCCCTTGTTTTTTTCTCCCTGCTTTTATCTGCCGCCACTTTGCCGCCCGGTTTCGTGGAAACTGCCCTCGCCGCCGGCCTTGACCCTACCGCTATGGCCCAGGCGCCCGACGGCCGCATTTTTATTACCGAAAAATACGGCGCCGTGCGGATTGTGGAAAACGGCACGCTGCTCCCCGATCCTTTCCTCCTCCTGCCGGTGGACAACCACAATGAGCGCGGCCTGAGCGGCATCGCCTTTCACCCCGATTTTGCCCAGAATGGTTACGTCTATTTGTACTACACCGTCCCTTCTGCCGGGCACAACCGCCTGATTCGCGTGCGGGCACAAGGCAATTTTGCTGTACCCGGCAGCGAGGAAGTGCTGCTCGAAACAGACCCCATGGCAGGCAGCATACACAATGCCGGGGCAATGGCTTTCGGCCCCGACGGCAATCTTTATCTCGCAGTGGGCGAGGGCGCCGACGGCCCTAAGGCCCCGAGCCTCAACTCCCTGCTCGGCAAAGTGTTGCGCCTGCATGCCGATGGTACCATCCCGCAGGACAACCCGTTCTACCAGCAGGCCACAGGTGTGTACCGGGCCATTTACGCCACCGGCCTGCGCAACCCTTTTTCACTCGCTATACAACCCGGCACCGGACGCATTTTTGCCGGCGACGTCGGCAGCAATTTTTTTGAAGAAATAAACGACATCCTGCCCGGCGCCGACTATGGCTGGAACCTGCTCGAAGGCAACCGCAGCAACCAGCCCACACCGCCCAACTACCGCAACCCGCTGTACGCCTACCCGCACACGTTCGGTTGTGCGGTAGTCGGCGGAGCATTTTACAACCCGCCCGTCGCGCCATTTCCGGCAAACTATACCGGTAAATTTTTCTTTGGCGACTACTGTACCGGCAAAATCCACCGCCTCAACCCCGCTACCGGGCAATACGAAGGGGTGTTTGCTGACGGCATCAACCGGCCGCTGGCCATAATGACCGGCTCGGACGGCGCACTGTACTACATCGCCCGCGGCGGCATCGGCGGCGGTTCGGAAGTGGACAACACCAGCTCGGGTACCGGGGTGCTGTGGCGGGTGGAATATGTGGGTCAGGGCGCGCCGGTGTTCAGCGTGCAACCCGCCAATGTGCTGATCCCGGAAGGGGAAAACGCAACTTTCACGGCGCAAGCCAACGGCTCGCCAAACATCGCTTACCAATGGCAGCGCGACGGCCAGGATATCCCCGGGGCTACCGACAAAGCCCTGACGATCAGTGCGGCTATGCTCCCAGACAGCGGCGCGGTGCTGCGCTGCGTCGCACAAAATCCCTTCGGAAAAGTCAACAGCACCGGCGCCGTGCTGCGCGTGACCGCCAACCAGCGCCCGCTGCCGGTCATCCTCGCGCCCGTTGCCGGTCATGCGTATGCCGCAGGCGATACGATCTGGTTTTCCGGTATGGCCACCGACCCGGAAACAGGCGCCGTGGATGCCGACGATCTGACCTGGCGGCTCGATTTGCACCACAACGACCATGCGCACCCCGGCCTCGGGCCAATCCACGGAACAACCGGCGGCTACTATGCCGTGCCCCGTTTCGGGGAAACGGACGACAATGTATGGTTGCGCATTTCCCTCACCGCCCGCGACCCGATTGGACTGACACAAACCGTATTTCGCGATATTTTTCCCAAAAAAACTACCCTGCGCATCGAGAGCAAACCTTCGGGGCTGGCGGTACGCGTGGACGGCAAAACCTACACGACACCGGTGGAGATACCGAGTGTGCAGGGCATGTTGCGGCAGGTACAGGCCCAGCCGGCGTTCCAAAACGGCAATACGCTGACCGCTTTTGTACAATGGGCCGACGGCAACACCGACCCCAACCGCAGCCTTTTTGCCGCAGCAGCTCCGACCACTCTGGTCGCGCAGTACGAAAACATCGCGCTCCGGGGCACGGGTATCTACGGCATGTACTTCCCCCTCCTGCCCGACACCACCTTTGGCGAAATGGTTTTTGCCCGGGTGGATTCGATGGTAAACTTCAATTGGGAACAAGCCGGCCCGGCCCGGCGAATGCCCGGCGACTATTTCGGTGTGCGCTGGCTGGGCTACATCGAGCCGACGTTTTCCGAGCAGCATTTTTTTCATCTGGACTCCGACGACGGGTTCCGCTTTTGGGTGGACGGCCAACTGATCGCAGAGGCGTGGAAGGCCAAGAGTTCGAGCGAGGTGAACGCATCCATTTTTCTGGAAAAAGGCAAACGTTATCCGATCCGGCTGGACTACTTCGAGTACACCGGCGGGGCATCGGCCAAACTGTCGTGGAGCGGGGCTTCTATCCCGAAAGCCGTGATTCCGCAGGAGCGGCTGTTTCCGCGGTTGCCGGACAACCCCGGTTTGGTATCCGACCATTTTCGGGTACAGCTGCGCCCGAATCCGGTCGGGCACTTGCTCCGCCTCTCCTTCGAGGCCGATTTTCGGGAAACCTTCGACCTGCGGGTGTACGATGCGGCGGGACGTTTGGTGCGGGAATGGCGCCGGCAGGAAGTGACGCTGGTGGGGGAACAACTGACTTGGCCGGTCAGTGATTTGCATGCCGGGATGTATTGGGCCGAAATCGAGCGGCAGGGAGGCGTGCGGGAGGTGTTACCTTTTGTGAAAATTTGAGTACTGGCGGGTTTTAACCCGCCGGATATAAGTCAGCGGGTTAAACCCCGCCGGTACATTACAACCGTTCTTCCAGCTGCCTGGCCCGGTTGTAAAACAGGTGTTCCGGGTCGCGCAGGATATCGGTCAGCGCCCGGTAGAACGCTCCTTTTTGGGCGGGCATTTGCTGGAGCAGCGCGAGCGTAAGGCCCCATTCGGCCCGTTGGGCGTAGGGTTGCCGACCGATGCCGGCTATTTCCTGAAATGTAGCGGCGGCGGCGGTATACTGGCGGCTCTGGTACTGCGAGAGGGCGAGTAATTCTTTTTGCTGGACGGCATCGGCGTCGGAAGCGGGCGCCGGTACGGGTTTGATGTTGGACACCACGTCGTTGTATTTTCCATCCTGAAAATTCTTGAGTGCCTGGTTGTAGGCGGCCGAGCCGGATTGGCCGCCCTTGCTGCCTTTGGGCAGTACAAAATCGCGTTCGCGGTAAAATTCGTCGGCTAATGCGGCATAGTCGGGTGTACCGTCGGGCTGCATTTCTTCGATGGGTGCGGGCGGCAGGTCCTGGCGGGCCATATCGGAGACGGGTTCTTCGGGTAGTACCTCATCGCGGCGGGGGATGGGCTGGTGGCGTTTCCGAACGGTCGGCACGCGGGGTTTTATTTCCGGTTTGGTGCGCACAATGGGCGCCGGTTCGGGCGTGGTGGCGGTGTCGCGCAGGAGCCAGTAGCCGAGTGCCGCCAGGGTGAGCACTGCGGCGGCGCGCAGCACCCAGGTCATGGGTCGGACGACTGCGCGGCGAGGCTGGATTTGCTGGAAAAGTTCCGTTTCGCGGTCCCAGGCCTGCATTTTGGAGAGCAGATCGCGTTCCACGAGCAGTTCCAGGCCGTGGCGTTCCAGGCGGTGCTGACGGACCAGGGCCGCCAGTTCGGGGTCTGCCGCTATCTCTGCCTCGAAGGTGTACAGTTCCTCGGCGGTCATTTTCCCTTGCAGGTAGCGTTCTATTTGATCGAAACGAGACATTCGATTTGCGATTTACGATGTTGGATTTAAGATTCCCGGAGCGCAGCGAATGCCGGATTATTTTCCAAAAGTTCGCGGAAGCGCATCCGGCAGCGGTATGCTTCTTTTTTGGCTACATCGGCATTGTTGTACTGCATCATCCGGGCAATTTCTTCCATGGAGTGGTCCAGTTGGTACAGTCGGAGCAGGTCGCGGCAACGTTCGCCGATCTGGCCGAGGGCTTCCTGAAACAGTTGGCGGTACTCGGTTCGGATGGCTTCGGCTTCGGGGCTTTCCACCTCGGCGTCGTAATGCGTCGGGGTGATGTCCGTGTATCGTCCTTGCTGCCGGCGCACCGTCAGCCACCGCCACTTGGCGATAGCCACGAAATAGGTGCTTAGGGCGCTTTTGCCCTCGAAGCGGTTTTCGCGCAGGTTGCGGTCGAACAGCACCAGGGTTTCCTGGAAAATGTCCTGGGCATCCTGTCGGCTGCCGCCGTGGTCCAGTATGTGCCGGAAAACGGTTTCCCGCAGTCCCGGCAACAAATAAATGCGCTTGAGCGCCTCCTCGCGGGCGTTGCCGCCGGTTTGTATGCCGGCGATGAGTGCTTCGTCCGTCCAATCGGTATTTGCCATGTTTGTGCAGTTCGCAGGAGGAAGGTAACCAGTAGGGATGGGATTCGGGTGGATTTATTTGTGTGCTGCGGGGTGGCCCCGAAACGCGCCGGCAAAAGTAAGGGTATATCCGGCAATGTCACCTGATGCAGGCGGGGCACCAACGCCCAAATGTTAGCATTTTCTTAAAAAGCAAACCGGTCAGGTTACCCTTTTGGAATGCCCTGCACAAAGCATCAAAATCAGTATTCATCGCATTTCAAAAACTTTCCATCATTATGAAAAATCTGCTTTTGTTTCTCTGTGCCATCGCCTGTGCCACCACCCTGAACGCCCAATTGAGCGGTATCGGTTTTCGCCCGATCCTCACCCTGTCCAAATACAAATTAGCCAACGACCTGAATGACGTTTATGATGTGAACTTCCGTCCCGGCGCCGGTGGCGCGCTCTTCGCCGAGTTCAACCTCGGAAGCCGCTTCACGTTCCAGCCCGAGATCGCCTACCTCCAGCGGGGGGGCAACATCAAAAGCGAGAGCAACCTTTTTTGGGACGGTCAGGAATTCGGTTACCCGCGCGACTACCGGGTGGAGGAAATTCGTCAGAAAGAGACGCTGCACTACATTGATATTCCTTTGATGTTCGAGAAAAACTTTGGTGGTGGCAACGTAGGCGCATACATTGCTTTTGGGCCGGCATTTTCTTTTGCCATTTCCAACGGGCAGGGCATGGAGGAACTCCTGGTTGAGTACCTCAATTCGGAAGGCGAAAGCATCACATTTACCGACCGTGCCGAGTACACCATTGAAATGGGCAAGGGCCGCAACGACGACTACAAGAAAAACGACCTGAGCATCAACCTCGGCACCGGCCTGGTTTTTATCCTCGAACAAGGCGAAATAGGACTCGACGTGCGCTATTCCCACGGCATGCGCAATGTTGATGTTGGCGGCATCAAAAACCGCAACCTGCAGGTCGGCATTTCCTACATGTACTATTTCTAAAACCCCATCCGGAGTTTTGGCAACTCAAAACTCAAAACTCAAAACTCAAAACTGACAATATGCTTTGTCCAAACTGCGGCCATACGGCGCAGCCGGGTCTGGCGCGCTGCGGCCATTGCAACATCAAATTACCCGAATCGGCGCTGCCTGGTGCGGCGTCCGGGAACGAAAAAAACAACTGCTGGAACTGTACGCATCCGAACGACGCACACGCGTTGGTCTGTGCGGCCTGCAACGCGAGAACCGAACGCCCGCAAGCCTTCCTGCGCCGCGCTCAACACCAAACGCAGCACTCAACACTCAAAACTGCCTGGAGTCATGACGAATAAAAATTTCAATCCGATGTTTATCTCCGCGCTGGACATCCTGACCGGGGCACTGGGTGTGTTCATCATCCTGAATTTTTTGAACACCCGCCTGTCCGGTACCGCGCCGCCCGAGCCGCCGCCGCCCATTGCGGCCAAAGAAGACAAGCCGGAAAAGCCCGTGGCTAAAGTGCCGCAACAACGCGAATACACCAACAACGGGTTGCGCGGCACGGCCAAACACAAGCCTGCGCCGCCGCCGCCAAAACCGGAACCAAAGCCCGTTGTAACGGCGCCTGCCCCGCCCCGGCCCGAGCCGCAGCAGCCCCCCGCTCCACCCCAGGACCCCGTGGCAGTGGACCTGATGAAGCAGACGAAGGGTGATGTGACACTGCTGTTGCAACAGGAAGGACTGGCCAAACAAAGCGTCGAGTTTATGCTGAAACAAGGCAGCCAGACGTGGAAGCCCAGCCGCGCCAGCAAGTACCAGAACGACGAGTTCCAGTATGAAAAAAGCCTGAATTACTTCTATCAGGCAAGCATCAATCCGGGGGCTTACGAGGTGTGGGTGCGCGTAAAAAAACGCACTAAAACTACTGGCGGCCAACCTTTTGCCCTGTTCGGCAAGATCATCCAGCCCGGCTACAAGAGCCTGACTCACAACTTCGGCACCTACGCTGTGAGCGGTGGCGACGACTGGGTGCGGGCGGGTACGTTCACGGTGCTCAGCACGGGCATCAGTTTCAAATCGGCGTTGCCGCCCGCCACCGCCACCACGCCCACGGACGAACAACAAGCCGCTCCTCCCGCTCAAACCCCCAAACCGGAACCGAAGAAAACCGGAAAATGGGGGCGCTAAAAAAGGTTGATCACAACCACCTCGTACTCCTCAACTTTCACCCGTTACAATTCTACCGCTATGTTTTCGCAAAAAAATAGTCAACTCGCATACAGCCTCGGCCTCACCCTTTTGATCACGCTGATTACGACGGCAGGCTACCAGTTTTCGCCGAAAGGCTCTTCCCTGGAAACACTTTTCTTCGCCCTCGGCGGCAAGATGCCGGACGGCATTATCCAGGCGGCTACCTTCTTTTGCTTCTTCGTTTGCCTGTTTGGCATCGGTGCGCTGAACAACCGGATTCGGCGGGAACAGTACGCCTTCACCGCCAAACTGTTGCCCGAGACGGAACAGTATGTGCTGTACCCGGAGGACGTGAACCAGATCAAACTGAACACCATCGAAGTGGAGCGCCACCTCGGCACGGGGCTGCTGACCGATCTGATCAAGCAGGCGGCGACCAAGTTCCGTTCCAGCCATTCGCCCGCCGAATCGCTGGCCATCGTGGAAACCGTGAGCGAAATGAACCGGAAAACCCTCGATCGGGAATTCTGGATGATCAATACTTGTCAGGCCCTAATCCCCGCTTTCGGGTTCCTGGGTACGGTGCTGGGGATGGCTGCAGCCATCTTGGACATGGGCAAACCGCAGCCCACGGCTCTGGCCTCCCCCACCGGCCCAGCCGGTACCGTGCCGCAGGGCGTCATCAGCAGCAGCGATATTTCTTCGCTGATTGACAGCCTCGGCACGGCATTTTTCACTACCATTTTGGCTATCGTGCTGGGCATCGTCGTGAACGTGATGATGAAAAAAATAGAGACTCGGGTAGAAGACCTGCACACCGGCATGAAGCGGTATGTCGTGGAGCACCTGGTAAATAGAATTCAACTGTAAAGAGCGCCTCATAAATCGCGTTTTCCATTTCACCGCAGAGGCGCAGCGTTTTAATAACTTGATTACCTAAACGCTGCGTCTCTGCGGTGAAAAACCACTTACGACACACCCGCTTTTTCCAAAGAAACCTCCTCCAGATACGCCAAAAT
The DNA here is from genome assembly GCA_016719605.1 of Lewinellaceae bacterium. Taxonomy (GTDB): domain Bacteria; phylum Bacteroidota; class Bacteroidia; order Chitinophagales; family Saprospiraceae; genus M3007. The sequence goes on from JADJYW010000001.1 coordinate 795,554, forward strand.
CCCCCCCTTCAGATTGTACAGGTTGTCAAAACCGAACTTGTCCTCCAGTTCCCGGATGGCTCTGGCGCTGCGCACGCCGGAACGGCAATGCACCACCACTTTTACATCCCGCGCAAAACGATCCGCATGGGCAGCGACGGTAGCCAACGGGATCAGCTCAGCCCCGAGGTTGGCGGCTTCGTACTCGTGCGGCTCGCGGACATCCACGAGCTGGAATTTTTCGCCCAGCGTTTGCCACCGGTACAGCTCCTGCACGGTGATTTCCTGTACAGGCCGCTCCACGACTTTCATGTCGCAGAATTGTTCGTAGTCAATCAACTGCGTAATCGTTGGGTTTTTTCCGTTGATCGGGTTGTTTTCGCGGCGCTTGATGTTGAAAGTGCGCGTCTCGAACGTCCGTGCATCAAAGGTGAAAAATCGGCCGCTCAGCGGTTCGCCCACACCGGTGATTACTTTGATGACCTCGCTCGCCTGCATGCTGCCGATGATGCCGGGCAACACACCCAGTACGCCGCCTTCGGCGCAACTCGGCACGAGTCCCGGCGGTGGCGGGGTGGGGTAGAGGTCGCGGTAGTTCGGTCCCGGCTCGCCGTCGGCGTTTCGGTAATTGAACACCGATACCTGCCCCTCAAACTGGAAAATGGAAGCATACACATTGGTTTTTCCCAGCAGTACGCAGGCGTCGTTCACGAGGTAGCGGGTAGGGAAATTATCCGTGCCGTCGGCCACCACATCGTAATCGCGGATGATGTCGAGTGCATTTTGGGCGTTGATCTGGGTATCGTACGTCCTGATGGTAATGTGCGGGTTCAGCGCCTCCAGGCGGCGTTTTGCGGCCTCCACCTTGGGTTGGCCGACGGATTCCACGCCGAATAGCACTTGCCGCTGAAGGTTGCTGTCGTCCACCCGGTCGAAGTCCACGATGCCGATCGTGCCCACGCCCGCAGCAGCCAGATACAGCAGTACCGGGCTGCCGAGGCCGCCCGAACCGATGACCAGCACCTTGGCGGCCTTTAGTTTTTTCTGGGCTTTCAACCCAAATTCCGGGATAATGATGTGGCGGTTGTAGCGCGCCAGTTCTGCTTTGGAGAAAATTACGTCTTCTGCAATTCCGCCCGCAATTGCCGGCACGATGCTCAGCGTCGCGTGGGTTGGCAACGGTGTTTCGCCCTGCTGCAGGTCGCGGATATCGTCGTCGCCAACGAAGATATTGAGGAACGTCCGGATCTGCCCCAAGTCGTCCAGCAGGTGCTTTTTCAGGTCAGGGAAATCTTCGGACAGGCGCTGGATCGCCGCTCCGACCGTGTCGGCCGGGATGTCCAATTTGGCGGTGTTGTTGGTGAATTTGCGCAAAGGCGTGGGAATGATGATGGTAGCCATGACTAAGTTTTGAGTATTGAGTTTAGCGTTTGGAGTTGATCAATTGCTTTCTGCAATCGAGTCAATCCCGATTTTTTCTTCTTCAAATTGTTGGTCGTCGTTGAGCCGCCAGGAGCGGACGTCCGCGATGGTGTCGCCGTACACCGAGACGATGACGTACGAAAAAAACGGCTGGGCGGCCACGCGGTCGTGCTCCGAGGGTACGGCCGGGTGGTTCGGGTGCGAGTGATATACCCCGAGCAGCGCCAGGCCTTTTTCGTCGGCATAGCGCTCGGCTTTCAGGTAGTCTCTGGGCGCAATTTCAAACCGTCGGCGCTTGTCGCCATCCTTGGAGTTGTGCACCACCAGTATATCGGTGAGCAGGCGTTCGTCGCCGTTTTCTGTGCCGAAAAGGAACCCGCAGCACTCGTCGGGAAAGGCGAGCAGGGCATCTTCCAGCAGTTGTTCTTCTGTGTTGAGCGCTATTTGTAGCATGCGTTGTTGTTGTTTAAAAAATTCGTTTGATGATCTCGCCGTACTTGTCGGCATTGTCGGGCAGTACCGTGACGACGGTGCCCTGTTCCAGTTTTTCGGCTATCCGAATAGCCCCCGCGAGGTTGGCTGCCGAAGACGGGCTGAGCAAAAGTCCCTCGTGTTGCCTGGCAGATTTGATGATTTCGTACGCTTCGGCAGTGTCTATTTCGAGAAAAGCATCTGCCAACGCAGCATCGTAAATACCCGGCACTACCGCTGTTTCCAGGTGTTTCCAGCCCTCCATGCCGTGCAGGGCGGAGTCGGGTTGCAAGGCGACGAGCCGGATATCCGGGTTCAATTCCCGAAGTCGTCGCCCGGTGCCGACGAACGTGCCCGTTGTTCCCAGCCCGGCCACAAAATGGGTGACGTGCGGCAATGCTTCGTAAATTTCCAGTGCGGTGGTGTGGTAATGCGCCTGCCAGTTGTGCGTATTTTTGTACTGGTCGGCGTAGAAATACCGGTCGGGATGCGCTTGCGCCAGTGCACGCGCCACGTCCTGTGCGCCATCGGTACCCTCAAACCGGGAGGTAAAAATGATCTCGGCGCCCAGCGTTTGCAGGATGTCTTTGCGCTCCTGCGAAGCATTTTCGGGCAGGCAAAGCGCCACCCGCAGCCCCAGTTCCCGGGCTATGGCCGCGTAGGCGATGCCGGTATTGCCGCTGGTGGCATCCAGCAGCGTTTTTCCCCGGTGCAGTTCGCCGCTTTGGATTGCGGCACGGATAATGCCAAACGCCGCCCGCGCTTTCACGCTGCCGGAGAGTTGTTCCCATTCTTTTTTGGCGTAAATCTGTACGCCTTTTTTGGAAAAAAGCCTGCCAACGTGGTGCAGGGGCGTATTGCCAATTTGGCCACCCACTCGCCGCAATCGGGCGAGCAAGTCAAGGTCTGTTTGAATTAAATGTTCGAGGTACATGAGACAAGGTTGAGAAAGGTTGAAAACAAAAAAGCCCTTCGGTGGGACACCGAAGGGCTTTTGCAAGGCACTTGTTGAACGCAGGGCTTATGTCGCCTTTGGCCAAAAAATGGTAGCAGCCGCATCGGTGGTCCGGGCAGTACAGCAACAACAGCAACAACAGTTGGCTAAAAAGTGAACGAGCGCAGTCATAGTCAAAATCAGTCTTTTAAATTCGGTTGTGGCGTGTAGCGCAAATAGGGCTTCACAACCTTGACCCCTTTCGGGAATTTTTTGATGGCTTCTTCGGTGGAAACGGCGGGTACCACGATCACGTCTTCGCCCTGCTTCCAGTCGGCGGGGGTAGCTACGCTGTAGTTGGCCGTGAGTTGCAGCGAGTCCAGCACGCGCAATACCTCGAAAAAATTGCGTCCCGTAGAAGCCGGGTAGGTGATGATGAGTTTCACTTTTTTGTCCGGGCCGATAATGAACAGTGACCGCACGGTAAAGTTTTCGGAAGCATTTGGATGAATCATGTCGTACAGGTTGGCTACCTGGCGGTCGGGGTCGGCGATGATGGGGAAGTTGACCGTGGTGTTTTGTGTTTCGTTAATATCCTGTACCCAGCCGGCGTGTTTGTCGAGCGGATCCACACTGATCGCCAGCACGTTGGTGTTGCGTTGGCGGAATGCCTCCTGCAAGTGTGCGGTTTTGCCGAGTTCGGTGGTACAAACAGGCGTGTAGTCCGCAGGGTGAGAGAACAGGATACCCCAGCCATCGCCGAGGTATTCGTAAAAATCCAGTTCGCCCTGAGTGGTTTGGGCCTTGAAGTTGGGGGCAATGTCGCCAAGTCGTAAACTCATGGTGGGTGAAATTTTAGTGGTGAAAAAACAAACAGCCCCCCGGTGTGCTACCGGAGGGCTGTTTGCTGTGTATTGCTTATTGAAAAAATGCTCAAAAATGCATCTCAACAGGCATACCAGCGATTGCTGCTCCGGCGACTTGGCCACAACAGCAACAACAGGTAGCGAATTGAGAAATACGAATGGTCATAAAAAAGTATTGGACAAAGAACGGGCCAAAGGTAAAAGTGTTCAATTGAACCGTGCAAGTTAAATTTTTGCAACGCCTAAAAACACCATCCGTTCGCTTCCCGAACGGCCTTGGCAATCAGCCGACGCTTTTCCTTTACGTTCACGGGCGGGTACTTGGTGAACCTTTTCACGCCCATGAGGAATGTTTTCAGCAGGTCGCCTTCGGCAAACGAAGCCAGCGCATCGGTCGCATTCTTAGCCATACGCGCGGTCGCATCGTGCAGAAAGACCTGAAGCATGGCGTCGTAGACCTCTTGTGGCTGTGGTTTTTCGGAGCGTTCGGCAAGTTTTTGTACGCGCAGCAGCAGGGATTCGGCCACAAACAGATCAATAAGCATATCGGCGCAATTCATCAGCACTTCCTGCTCGTCTTTCAGGTTCAGTTTGCCGTCCATCTGCATTTTGGCGCCGGCGCCGGCGGTCATCAGGATGATCTTTTTGAAATCGGCGATAGCGCGCTGCTCCTCCACATAGTCGCCCTCGATTTTTTCCATAGACGGCATGGAGGTCAGCTCCTTCTGTACGGCCCACGCCGGCCCCACGATGTCAAGTTGTCCCTTGAGGGCGCGTTTGAACAGTTGGTCCACCATCAGGAGGCGGTTGATCTCGTTGGTGCCCTCGTAAATGCGGTTGATCCGGCTATCGCGGTAGGCACGTGCGGCGGGATATTCCTCGCTGAAACCGATACCGCCATGGATTTGCACATTTTCGTCCACGCAGTAGTCCGTCACTTCGGAGCCAAAAACCTTCAGGATGGAGCACTCGATGGCGTACTCCTCGGCGGCCTCGAGCGTAGCCTGGCCAAAGGTTTTGCCTTCTGCTTCGGCTTCGGATTTCTTGTCCTGCATCAGTTGGGAGGTACGGTACACGGTACTCTCGCCCGCAAAGGTTCGGATAGCCATTTCTGCCAATTTGTGCTGGATGGCCCCGAATTCGCCGATGGGCTGGTTGAACTGATAGCGCTCGTTGGCGTATCGGGTGGCCATTTCCACCACTTTTTTGCTGCCGCCAAGACACATCACACCTAATTTGTAGCGCCCGATATTCAGGGCATTGAATGCGATGAGGTGGCCTTTGCCGATCTCGCCGAGCACGTTGTCGGCAGGTACCGATACATTTTCAAAAAACACCTGCCGGGTGGAGGAACCTTTGATGCCCATCTTGTCTTCCTCGGCGCCGAAGGTGAGGCCGGTGGAATTGCGTTCCACAATAAAACCGGTGAACTTGTCGCCACCGATCTTGGCGAAAACGATGAAAATATCGGCGAAGCCGGCATTGGAAATCCACATTTTCTGGCCGTTCAGTTTGTAGTGGCTGCCGTCGGCGCTGAGGTCGGCGCGGGTTTTGGCCGCCAGCGCATCGGAGCCGCTACCCGGCTCGGTGAGGCAGTAGGCAGCCTTCAGGTCGCCACTGATGAGGCCCGGCAGATACTTTTGTTTTTGAGCCTCCGTCCCGAAGTACAAAATGGGCAACATCCCGATACCGGTGTGCGCCGCAAACGAAACGATAAACGAACCTGCCGGGCCGAATACCTCGCTGATGATCGTGTTGGTGTTGGTATCAAACTCGACGCCGCCATAAGCTTGTGGCATGTGTGCGCCCAGCAGCCCCAGTTCCCCCGTTCTTTTCAGGAGTTTTGTGGCGATGTTGTCCTCCTGCTTCTCGATCTTGTCCATATTGGGGAAAATCTCCTGTTCCAGGAAATCCACCGCCATCTGCTTGATCATCAATTGTTCTTCGTTGAAATCTTCGGGGATAAATACATCCTCCGGCTGGGTATCGCGGATCAAAAACTCCCCGCCCTGGAGGACATCGGTAGGCACAAGTATATCGGACATGTTGGTAAAAATTTAAAACTATGGCGAATTTTCGCCACAAATGTAGGCGGGGTTTCGGAGAAGGACAAGGATGCGCGTATTTTTTTCGGGGCTGCTGCTGCTCAAAGGCGTTTCCTCATAGGTATTCCGAGCCACCGTACCTTTAGCGGATGGGCTGCTTATGATTTTTTCAGCAGTAACAAAGGATTTGACGGTGTGCGCGGCGTCGCTTCCTGTAGCAGGATGCGCGTGCATGGATGGTCATGGTGGACGCTCCTCACAACCGCACCTTCAACAATCCCGCCAGCCGCTCAAAAACAGCCTTCCAGTCGTCGTTCCAAAAGTCCCACAACTCCTTTCGATGACCCTTGGTGACGAGGTAGAAGATGTTTTGGCTGCGCCAAATGTCGGGTACAAGATGTATTTCCCGCATAATTTCCAGCACTTCGGCCAGCCATTGTACCCGGGCAAGCGAGGAGGATTCTTGCTCGATCAGTTTGATTTCCCGGTGGATGCGCTGGCCGGCAGCGTGACGCACGGCATCTTCGTCGGCAAGTTTGACCTTCCAGTTTTTTAGGTCGCCGGCCACGCGGTGCAGGGCCTGGATATTGGGTGTCTGGCCGTTTCTGAAAAATGCGGCAGGTCGTCGTTCAGGACATACGAGGCGACGTTGCGCCAGGTGTCGGGCAGGGCAGTCCGGCCTCCTGCAGGCCGGTCGGTCAAAGCGTAGTTGTCGTTGAAAACATTGCGAAATTTGGCTCCGCCAGCAGCAGGCTGTTGGCGGTGATAGCGCGGATGATTCGATTTTCTCGTCGGCAAACAAAGGTGGCCAGGGTGAATTTGTGCGGCCCGAAGTGCTCCTGCTGGATGCCGATAACTTCGCCGAGGTTCGCCTTTCGGAACGCGTCGGCCACACGCTGGTGCACCTTGTCGTAGGTGGTGCGGTTCAGCGTGCCGCTGATGTTGCCGATAATGTGCTGCTGACCAAGGTACAGGGCCGAAAAATTGTAGGTGTGCTCGGCATGCGTGAGTCGGGAACGGATACGCAGGCGACCGATGGCAAGGCGCGGGGTACCGGCTTCGATGCGCTCAAAAGCCTCTACTTTGACGGTGTAGTTGAACAGGTCGAGCTGTGCCGGATCGTCCTCAAAACAGCGAGAGGCCACGGCAAAATGGGCGGCTTCACGCTCGAGGTTTACGCGGGCGGGCAACACGTTTGCAGGTAACTGGCTGCGCCGTCGGCGTATTGTTGCTGGGCGCATGGCGCAGGCGTTTTTCAAATTCTGCGTGAGTTCCAGCTCCGGCGGAATCCTGAGCGTGATCCATGGCCCGCAGGGCGTACTGGAGAATCTGGTTGGTCTCGATACCCAAAATTTCATCCAAAAACCAGCCGCAACTGGTGTACATGAGCACGGCGTAACGCTGCATTTCGAGAACCGGCGCAGGGTCGTCACTTCTTCGAGTTTGCTGAGTTCGCGGCGCGCATGTTTTAAAAATTCCTGCACGGCCTCGTCGGTGCGGCGCAGCGTGAACCCTGATGTAGTCGTTGCGCGCTTTCCAGGGGTCTTTCAGGAAACGGCCGACCTCCTTTTCATACGCGGGTGCAAGTCGGTCGCGCAGCCAGTCGAGCGTTTCGCGCAGGGGTTTGCGCCAGCGCTGGTGCCAGCCCGGATTGCCGCCGGTGTTGCAGCCGCAGTCGTTGCGCCAGCTTCTACCCCGTGGGCACAATCGGGAAGAAGTTTCGTGGATTTGTACCTCGTATTCGGGCGGAAACAGTTCGAGAAACTGGCCGTAGTTGGTCAGGGTCGCGAGGTTGTTGTCTTCGATATGGGTGAGCGCGGAGGCGAGTGCCATTTCGCCAAATCGGTGGTGATGGCCGTAGCTCTCGCCGTCGGTGGCAATATGGGCCAGTTGGGGCGTGTCGGAGTCGTCGAGGATGCGGAGCAAGCGTTCGGCAAATAACTGGCCATTGTTGAGAAGGCCGTTGAAAGCCACCTCCTGCGCCAGTCTGCCGTGGTAAAAATACAGGGCAATGCGGCGTCCGCTGGGCAGTTGGCACCAGTAGGGGCGGCGGGTGTCTATGGATTCGGCGTCCACTAATTTCCGGGCAGTATCGCCTGTTTGCGCACCGCCGCTTGCCGGGGCGCCAGCACGGTGAACAGCAGGCCATGCGCAGCCAAACCTTCGAGCGATTCGGTGTCCACGGCCGTTTCGGCGAGCCATATTCCCCGGGGTAGCGCCGAACCGGTACTCAAAATCCTGCACGCCCCAGTACACCTGGGTCACTTTATCGCGGTGGTTGGCCAGGGCAGAATGAGGTGGCTGTGGACTTGGGCTGGCATTGCCGTGGCTGCCGTAGCCTCCGGCTACGGTGGTCGGCTTTGATGTAACCAACTCGTAGGCCTCCGGGTCGTTCGTCTCCAGCCAGGTGAGCAGGGTAGGGCCGAGGTTGTAGGAAATGCGGTTGTAGTTGTTTCGGATCTTGACGATCCAGCCCTCCGATCCAGGATGCGGGCTGCCGCGTTGGGGCGTAGCACTCGAAATTGATGCGCTCGTTCCAGTCGTGGTAGGGACGGGCCCCTTCTTGTTGTTCCACCACTTCCAGCCAGGCATTTTCGCGGGCGGCTGGTAAAGTGGCCGTGGACGCAGATGTATTTTTCTTGTCGGACATATGTTTGCGTTGGTCGGGTTGGTTGGGGTAACGTGCGTTTTTACCGCAGAAACGCGGTGTTTTTTCTGCAGAGACGCAGAGACGCGGAGTATTTTACCGCAGAGACGCGCACGAGACGCGGAGTTTTCCACCGCAGAGACGCGGAGACGCGGAGTTTTTCCACCGCAGAGACGCGTTTTTTTCCCGAGACGCGGAGACGCGGAGTTTTCACCGCGATTTGATTTTGCATCCGACTCACGGTAAAAAAAGTACAAACACCTCTGCGGTGAAAAGTGCTCCGCATGCTATGCGATTACTTTACTCCTCATGGCGGCTTGGTTTCTTAACACAAGTCACGCCTCTGCGTTCTGCGGTGAAAAACCCGCTCTCCGGCGTCTCCGCGGTGGATACACTCCGCGCCTCCGCGTCTCTACGGTGGAAAAACTCTGCGTCTCCGCGTCTCTGCGGTAAAAACCGCTCCCGCGTCTCTGCGGTAAAAAGCTCGCGTCTCGCGGAACCCCACGTCTCTGCGGTAAAAACTTCTCTGCGAGTAAGTACGCTCCGCACTGCGGAAAACGTAATCTACGCCAGCAGCCGCTCCAGATAATGCTCCCCGATCCCGAAACCGGTTTCAGCGCCGCCCACTTTCCAGGGAGCGGCTTTTTCCGGCATCTGCTGCGGGTATCGCCGATGGCGGTGATCATCACATTTTTGGCGGTGTGTTCAGTGGAGATGAACTCGAACACATTGGTTTTGTAGCCGTTGGCTTCGAGCAGCAGGGCGCGGATACCGTCGGTCACGATTTCGGCTGCGCTCTTCGAGGATACCGTGGCGCAGCACGGGCGCCAGTTCGTTTCGGGCGTGTCCATGTCGCGGCGGATTTGTTTGTGGCAGCAGGGCGCAGCCACAACGATGCCTGCCTGGGCGTGGATGCCGGTGGCCAGCGCCAGGTCAGTGGCGATGTCGCAGGCGTGCAGGGCGATGAGCATATCGAGGCGTTCGGGCTGGTATTCGGCAATGTCCTGCGCGACGAAGTGCAATCCCGCGAAGTCTGCTGCACGGGCGGTTTGATTGCAAAAATCCACGAGGTTTTGGCGCAGTTCGATGCCGGTGATATGGGGGCGCAGCCCGAGGTGGTTGGTCAAAAAAATCGTACAATGCGAAGGTGAGGTACCCTTTGCCGCTGCCCATGTCGGCGATGCGGGCGTCGGTCGGCAGGGAGTGTGTGCGCAGCAGGCTCCCGATGATTTCGAGGTACTTGTTGATCTGTTTCCACTTGTCCTGCGCCGTGGGCAGCACCTGACCTTGTTTGCTGGTGATGCCGAGCGCGTGCAGCCACGGCGCTGCGGGATCGAGCAAGCGGTGTTTTTCGCGGTCGTGCCGGGTGTCCGGAGGGTTTGTGCTGGTTGGTTTTTTAGTAGAAAAAACAGCCTTGTTATTTTTGGAAAAAGCCAGCGAAACATCGGCGTCGGCGGTAAACAGTTCGGCGTTCAAAAACACGTCGCCGAGCAGCGTTTCCAGTTGCAGGGCGGCATCCCCGGCGGTGAAGTTTTTCACTTCGTCGCGGGTTTGGTAGCGGAAGGTGCAAGCGATGCGCGGGCCGGCCTTGAGCGTCACCGGGCGCAGGTAGATGTTTTTCAAACCGCGGCGGCGGCGGCAGGTGGGTTTGCTGAGGGTGCATTTCAGGAAATGCCCGGCGGAGCAGGCGTTTCGGAAAGCATCGAGAAACTGTGTGCGTGGCTGCATGGGCGGCGGATTTCCACAGGTTTTGATACGGTACGGGGCGTTCACAGGCGTGCACCCGGCCTTTGGTAGTGGCCCGCGGCGCAGTTCTTCTTCGATGGTGCGCAGGGTGAACTCCATTCGCCGCGGCTTTCAAATTTCCATTTCAGCAGCCACACGCCGGCGAGAAACCCAGCAGGAAACGCCCATGACGGCAACACCACGCGGGCCGGGGTAACCCAGCCCACCAGAACAAGCACGACGCCCAGCAGCATCCAGCCGGCAGCCGTAGCGCCCACGAGGGCATTCAGGCGGCGCAGCCGGTCAAACTGAGCCAGGCGCAGACGCACACGTTCGTGCAGTTCCAACAGGTGGGACCCGCCGAAATACTCCGGGCCGAGTTCTTCCAACAGGAGGAAATCGTCGTTGGCCTCGCGTTCGAGGCGGTCGAGGGGGGACTCTTCGGCTTGCGGAACCTCATGGCGGGAAATCTTTGATACTGAACGGATGATAAATCAAAAGGTTGATGCGCAGGGCAGGAGATGCAGGGGTTGCGCTCCGGTGGCGTAAACCTGTGTACGAGATGTTTGAAATGAACGGGCAAACTAACTCCCCCTCCCGCAAGACCGCGTGCATCCGGCGCCGTCTATTTTCCGGTTCAAACGAGCATTAGAGGCTGTTCAAAGCATGGCTTTGACGGGAATTGATTTTTTTCGATAGGCTTACAAGATTTACAGGATAGACGAGGAGAATTCGTCGCCGAAAACCCTGTAAATCCTTTTTATCCTGTCAAAAATGAATTCGCCTGTCAACGGCGCAATACGGTGCGGACTCCTGAGACGGCCTCTGGCGCGAAGTCATGTCTTTGTCCGCCATTCCTGTGGCGATGCCTAGTTCCTGTTGTCGAGGTGTCTCTCCACAATTTCCCGCACTTTTCGTACAAACCGGTCCTCTTCGCCCGATATAGCGGGCAGGTCTTTCAGCACGATGCTTCCCTCCGTCAGACCTGCCGCTGCCAGGTAGTGTTGCTGGAGTTTTTGCCGCATTTCGAGCAGTTTTCAGATGCGCAGGCGCAGTTCAGCTTTGTTGAACGGCTTGGCTTGGCAAGCGTCGGCGCCGTGCTCCAGGCCTTCGAGTTTGCTGTCCATATCGGCCTTGGCCGTGAGCATCACCGATGGGGATGTGGCCGGTGCGCGCATCGGCACGCAGGGTGCGGCACACCTCGAAACCGTCCTTGCGCGGCATCATCACATCGGTCACGAGCAAGTCGGGTACGATCTCGTTGGCGATTTCGATGGCTTCCCGTCCGTCCCCGGGCCACTGCCAGCCGGTAGTCGCCCGCTAAGCAGGAGGCGAGGTATGACACCACGTCGAAGTTGTCTTCGGCAAGCAAAACCAGCGGGCTTTGGTGGATGGCGACTTGCCGGTTGCTGGTTTGCCGGGCCGCAGGCGAAACGATCTCGACGGTATTTTCGATCTGGTTTTCAAAGAAAAAGGCGGTAACCCGCAGCATTTTCTCACGCTCCAGCCGCCAATTGTCGTGCGCGTCATGCGGGCGTTTTCCGATCTTGCCGGATCGGCAACGTGACGACAAACCCCGCAACCCTGCTCGCCTGGATTTTTACTACAATTTCGCCGCCCATGAGTTTGACCAATTCCCTGGTGAGTGCCAGACCAATACCGGTGCCGCCCTCTGCCCGATAGGACGCATCGGAACTGCCGTTGTTCGCGGCCGGGATACCGGGGGATGCCTGATAAAACCGGTCAAAAACGTAAGGCAGGTGCTCCTCGGGAATGCCCACGCCGGTGTCGCGCACCCGAATGACCAACCGGGAACCCTGGCCGCCTTGTGCCGGCCATTGGTGCCGCCATTGTTCAGTCCCGAATCGGTATTTTCAAAACGCAAATCCAGGTAGACGTGCCCGCCGGCAGGGGTAAATTTTACGGCATTGGAAATCAGGTTGCCGACGACCTGCTGCAAGCGTTCGGGGTCAAAATGCATGTCGAATGTTTCGGCATCGGACAGGAAGTGGATTTGCACGCCTTTGCTTTGGGCGTAGGAGTGGAAACTTTCCACGAGGCCAGCGGAGGTAGCCCACCACGTCGCCCGGCTGGAGATGGAGCGTCATTTTTCCGCTTTCCAATTTGGCGAGGTCGAGCATTTGATTGACCAGATCGAGCAGACGGTTGCTGTTCCGTTTGATCATGCGAACACCTTCGTCGAGCCACTCCGACGGGTTTTCGCGGATTTGGTCGGCCATGCCGGAGATGACGGTAAGGGGCGTGCGGAATTCGTGGGTGATGTTGGTGTACAGCCGGGTTTTGACGGCATCGAGTTTCCTGAGGCGCTTCCGGATCTGGCCTGAGTGAGGCGGCGGTGAAGCAGGAATCGGTAGGCGCCGAAGATGATAACAAACGCCAGGGCGCGGCGTACAGCAGGTACGCCCACTTGCGTTTGCCACCACGGGGGCCGCACCAATCGCGGATGCTTTTGCACCTTCCACATTCCAGACACCGAGGCTGTTGGCGCCCCCGCACCCGAAACACATACTCGCCGGTGGGACATTGAAGTAGGCCGCTTCGTTGTCGCGCAGGTCATTACGCCAGTTTTGTCGTAGTCTTCGAGCATAAACTCGAGGCGGTTTCCGGCCGGTTTCGGAAGTTGAAACAGGTCACGTTGAAGGCAAACACATTCTGGTCGTGGTTCAGGCGGATCCTCTTCCAGCGGTTAAACCGGCCGGCGAATAGCGCCTGAGGGCCGGGGAGTAAGGGTCCGTTGGCCAATTCGAAACCCGTGATGCGGATTTCCGGCAAATCCATTCGCCTCCGAAACGCGCCATTTTTTGGGGTAAAATGAGAAAACCCTCCCCTACACCCGAAGTAGATTTCCCCTCGCTGATAATCGTGGAGATGAAACCCATTCCCGCGTCTGAATACATGGGAGGCATCGTAGGCGTAAAAAACTCGCTCTCCGGACCGAACTCCACCAACGCATCCTTGGTCGTGAGCTGAACTGGCCGTCCGAGCCTGCGCGACCGACCGGAGGTAATTGGTTGGGATGTTGCTGTTGGACGGCGTGTACTTCTTGATTTGGCCTGTGGCGATATTGACTTTGGCCAGCCCCTGAATCATCGTCAGTACCCAGAGGTTGCCTTTTTTGTCGCCAAGAATCCTGCAGGCACACCCGTACTCGTCGCTCCCCGGAGGTGGGTAAATGTGCCCGTTTCAGGGTCGTACCATCCAGAAACATCGGATTTTGTTTTTCATCCGAATACGGTTCCGTGCCGCCGCCAACCCAGATGTTCCCCTGCGCATCTTCGTACAAACCGAATGTCTGGTTGCCGCCGATACTGCCGGGCACAGCGGGATCGTGCAGGAATCGTTGAAATTTTTCGGTTTTCGGATCGAACCGATGCAGACCGCCGCCCCAGGTGGTTACCCAATAATATCCCCGGCGATCTTTCAGGATGTTGGTGATGATGTCCGTGGACAAACTGTGCGGGTTGTTCGGCTGATGCCGGTAGTGTTTGACGACCGCGTTGGTTTTGGGATCAATTCGGTAAAGCCCGTTTTGCGTGCAAGCCCAAATGTGGCCGCCGGGATCCTGCACGATCGAAAAAGCATTGTAGTGATCGCTACCGGTTTCTCCCAGTGGGACGGCGCGCATCTGTCCGCTTGTCCGGTCGTAGCGCACCAATTTGTTCGGTCCGAGTCCGCCACCTGCCAGCCACAAATTGCCGGAATCATCTTCCTGAATGTCGTTTAGCCCGACAATAAAAGCACTCGTGTTGTGGAAGGTAAACAGGGGTTTGTCCGAGTGTACTTTCAGCGCTTTGCCGCCCGTGATGCCGCCGCCGATCCAGATGATCCCGTCGCGCGATTGGCTGAGGTTCCAGAGGAAATTCATGGGCAGGCTGCCGGCGCCTTTCCCCGTCTCAAAATGACGCACCGTGCCGGTGGCAGGGTCGTAAATATCCAGTCCCGACATAGAGCCGATCCAGAGCCAGCCGTTTTTGTCTTCCAGAATGGACAACACTTGCCGCAGGTTTTGCCGGTCAAGCGGCATGCTGCGCAGAAATGGTGTACTCAGTTTTCCGGGGTTTGCCGGATCGGAAGGCAGGCGCGTGAACTGCCCGGTACTTCGGTCGAGGCGTTGCAGGCCTTCGTTGCCCATGCTTCCCACCCAGAAATTGCCGCGGCGAGTCCTCGAACAGCGCCCGCACCCGGTTGTCGGCGAGGCTTTTGGGATTGGCGGGGTCGTGCAGGTATCGGGTAAAAGTTTCGGTATCGGGCTGATAGCGGTTTAGTCCACCGGTTTTGCCTTCCGGGTCATTTACGTCCCACGGGAACCCGCAACCCACCCAGAGCGTGCCTTGCCGGTCCAGAAAAGTGCCCGCACGAGGTTGGCGCTCAGGGCTGCGCGGATTGGCGGGATCGGAAAAGAAGCGTTTGAACTGCCCGGTTTTAAAGGTCCAGGCGGTTCAGCCCATGGTGCGTGCCCAGCCAGATGTACCCCTGCCGGTCTTCGACGATCATCGAAACGGTATCGCAGCTGAGGCTGTTGGGGTCGGCTGGATGGTGGCGGTAGCGGGTAAACCGCCCAGTTGCCTGGTCATAGCGGGTCAAACCCCTGCCGTAGTCGGCTACCCAAAGTGTCCCGTCTTTGGCTGTGCAAATCCACTGTACATAACCGCCGGACAAGGAGTTGTCCTGCAAAGGGTCGTTGCGGAAGGTCGTTATGCTTCGCCCGTCGTAACGCTGCAGTCCATCTGCGGTACCAAACCACAGCACACCCAGGGCATCCTGCGCGACGCACTGCACAAAGTTTCCGGGCTCTTCTCCCGGCAGATCGAACACCTCGAACTGTGGGGAAAAATCCTGCAAACGTACCCGTTGTGCCCGGGCGCCCAATGCGCACAAATAGGCAGGATGCAAGAAGGTGTAAAAAGGAAGTGTTGTTGGGCATGGCGTGACGGTTTAGGTAAACCTTCCAGGTTTGGAGCGGCATCATTACGATAGGTAAAAGCAGGGCTGATCGTTGCGACCTGCCCGGCCAAAAGTATGAAGTATTTTTTTGGTCTCTTGCGCTTTGCCTTTTGGCGCATTCGGCGGGTTAATGAATTTTGAAAAATAAAACGTTCTTTAAAAATATTGAAATTAGCGCAAAAAAACATGGTACTTCGACTTGAATTGAGTGAGGAGGAGCGAAAGGAATTGGAAGAAATGGTGGAAAATCCGCTAAATCGCACCTTCGAGAGCGCGCCTCGGCCCTTTGCAGATAGCCGATGGTCGCCAGGGTAAAAAGAAGTGGCATTTTATGGTCTGCTACGGGTTCGTCGCCGTAATACCGTCCATGAGTGGGTGCATCGATACAAAGCAGAGGGGATCAAGGGCTTGAAAACAAGCCCGGCAGAGGTCGCAAGCCCTCTTTTTTTCCCCGATGGCGGTAGCGGAGGCCAAAAGTGAGATCGAGTATTCGATGGGCGGCCGTCCGCAAGGTTTCGGCTTGGTTGCTGTTCGCTGGACGCTTAAAACCTGTGCTCGGCGGTGAGTTGCCTGAATTCTTACAGTGTGTCGGGCGCTTGGCGCGTGCTTCGTCGGTTGGGTGCGCCACGTTCGAGCGCGGCATCACGTACATAGCCCAGACCCGCGGCACCAAGAAAAATTCGAACATGTCTGAGCATCGTGCGGGGATTTCGACCCTGAACGTCAGGTTTTGTATTTTTTTGACTCGCTTTCGGTGCATTTGCAGCCCAGCGCCAGTTACGACTGGGTCGAATCCAGTGTGCCGCAGCCCTTGGCACGCCAAGGACACAGGGCAGACAAAGCACTGCGTATCTGCGGCGCTTTGAATGCCTTCACGGGTGACTTTGAGGCCATCGTCCGCAACCAGATCACCGTACCGGCTCTCATTGAGTTTTTCAAAACCTTGACACACAAGCATCCGGGCAAGATTGTACAAATCGTTTTAGACAACTGGCCCGTCCATATCCACCCCAATGTTTTGGCCGCTTTGCAAGTGCAACTTTATCCCTTTGAACGCAAAGTGCCCGCTTCGTGGGCCAACCTAAAACCCCAAAAGAAGTACCTCAAATGAACCTGCCCGTCCAACTCCACTTTTTGCCTACATATGCTTCCTGGCTCAATCCTATCGAAAAAGTATGGAAAATGCTTAAGCAAGACCTCGTGCATAATCACCCTTTACTGATCGGTTCGATGTGTTGAAAAAACACATCGTCCAATGGTGCAACAAACCGCCCTATTATTCCAACAGCATCCTTAGGTACGTCGGCCTGTTGGCACACGTAGGACTTTTCTCCAACGCTTTTAATTGCGCTTTTACCAATATGTCAAAGAACGTTTAATTTTTCAAAACTCATAAACCCGCCGCTACTTCCCGGCCATCGCAGGCGCACCCGGCGCCACCGCGCTATGGTGCGCGGCGCCCAGCGTCACGCTGCGGGATTTTACGATCAGTTCCTGCGCCACGTTTGCCGCTCCGGCTTGCACACGCAGGGTGTAGGTTCCGGGTTCGATGAGCAGCGCTTTCAGGTCGAGCATTTTGGCAAAGGCGCGTTGGTTGGCTACTTGTTGTTCCCAGCGGATGCTTCCGTCGGGAGTGACCAGCGCGATGGTGGTCTGGTATTCTTGCAGGTTGGACAATTGTACGCGCAGGTTGTGTGCGCCGTCCATGGCAAATCGGGCGATCACGCGGCGGGTGCCGCCGTTTCAGTACGAGTCCGCTTGCAGCGGCCTGGGGTTCCGACTGGTCGGCGGTGATGGCGCTGAGGTCTTCCGGGTACACTGGTTGTGCGGTGGCGGTGAACATAGTGAAACCGGCCAGTACCATTGCGGCGATCAAATTCAGGTGCATTTTCATGCTTTGAAAAATTTTAGTGTAATGTGTTTTTGTTGAAAAATTCGATGCTGCAAAGATGGGGGGCTGCTCGATCCGGCCCGGACACGGCTGCCAGGGTCTGGTACACACGTGCCAAATACCCGGACAAATCTTGCAAGTATGGAGTAGTATTGCTTTTACGCGGCGGAAGGGGGGCAGATGGAGCGTGTTCAGAGAAGGGATACCTGGCTTGAAGATGCGGCTTGGGGTATTGGCCGTCCAGAATCTGGCGCCAACAACGGGTGCCGGCAACACCTATTCACCTGCCAGCAACAGCACTTCCCGACGAAGCGACTCACCGAGGTAAAACCGAGGTCTTGTTCCAGTTCCTCAACCCCGTAGTGAACAGGTATTTTGCGCTTGGCAAGTTCCTTCTGGAAAATTGGCTGCGGCAAATCTGCCAAAGTAGCAGCCTGCCCAAGGTCAGCATTCTCTCTTGAACAAGGTGATGGCAAGCAACAATTTTATATTCTGTTCCGTAAGCGGCGCTTTTGCTAAAATCGAATCAGGAAGTTCAATAACCATTTTCCATAAGTTTTACGGTCAAAAGTAAACGCATTTCTCCCAAACCAAACAATTAACCCTCTGCCTCTCTGCAGTTAAATCGCCTCCCACAACACCTCCGCCGGATGCCGCGCTACCCGCCCCGTGCCGTCCAGTATCTGGTGCCGGCAACTGGTACCCGGTGCAGCCACTATCGCCTCCGAATCCGCACCGCGCAGCGCCGGAAAACAACACCAGTTCCCAATGCGCATGCTCACGTCGTAGTGCTCGTGCTCATAGCCAAAAGAACCGGCCATGCCGCAGCAGCCGGACGGAATCACGGACACCGTGTAGTTCTCGGGCAAGCCCAGCACCTGGGCCGACGGATCCACACTCGCCAGCGCCTTCTGGTGGCAATGGCCGTGCAGCAAAATGTGGCGTTTCTCCTTCGTAAACATATCGGGCGTAATGTTCCTCTCTGCGCTTCGCGAAACAAAAACTCCTCGATCAGCAGGGCATTGGCGCCCAATTTTTCGCCCCCGCGCTGCGCCTCGGACACCATCCGCGGGTACTCGTCGCGAAAACTCAGAATCGCCGACGGCTCCACACCCACGAGCGGCGTCTGCTCCGTCACGAGGTTTTGGAAAATCTCCACCTGGCGCACCGCCAGTGCCTGCGCCATCGGCAGTAGCCCTTTGGAAATAGCCGCCCGCCCGCTCTCCGGGTGCGCCGGCATGTCCACGCGGTAGCCCAGCCGGGTCAGGAGTTGAATGGCGGCCATACCCACCGGCGCGTCGTTGTAGTCGGTAAATTCATCGCAGAAGAAAAATACGCGGCCTTTTTCCGGGCCGGTAGGCTGCAACACCGCCCGATTTTTCAAACCAGCGCCGCAGCGAGGGCCGCACGGCGGGCAGACTGCGCTGCGGCGCCACACCGAGCACGCGCTTGAGCAGCGGCGCCACGGCGGGATTTTTCAGGAAAAAATTGGTCAGCGCCGGCGCGTAGGCTCCCAGCCGGTTCAGCCCGCCGATATTGGCAAAGACCCGCGTGCGCCAGGGCACGCCGTGGGTTTTGTAGTACTGATGCAAAAATTCGGCTTTCATGCCCGCCATGTCCACGTTGGACGGGCACTCCGAGGTACAGCCTTTGCACGACAAACACAGGTCCATCACCTCGTACAATTCCCGGTGGCTGAACGGGTTGGCGCGTTCGCTGCGGGTCAGAAACTCGCGCAGGGCGTTGGCGCGGGCGCGGGTGCTGTCCTTCTCGTCGCGGGTGGCGCGGTAGCTGGGACACATGGTGCCGCCCGCAAAATCAAGCCGGCGGCAGTCGCCCGAGCCGTTGCACTTTTCAGCTGCGCGCAGGATGCCATCGGGGAATTCGAGCACGGTATCGAACGGCTTGTCTTGCTGCTCCGGCTCGTAGCGCAGGGAGGTGTTCATGGGTGGCGCGTCGGTGATTTTGCCGGGATTGAAAATGCCGTTCGGGTCCCAGGCGCGCTTGATCCGGCGCAGCAGTTCGTAGTTTTTTTCGCCGATCATCAGCGGGATGAACTCGGCGCGCACCCGCCCGTCGCCGTGCTCGCCGCTGAGCGAGCCGCCGAATTTTTTCACCAACCGCGCCATCGCCTCGCCGATCTGGCGCAGTTGCACGCGGTCGGCTGTTTTTTTCAGATTCAGGATGGGGCGCAGGTGCAGCTCCCCGTCGCCGGCATGGGCGTAGTACACGGATTTTTGCCCGAAGCCGGCCATCAGTTTTTCAAACTCGCCGATGTAGGCGGGCAGGTCCGTCACGGCCACTGCCGTATCTTCGATGCAGGCCACGCCCTTGGCGGCGCCCGGCATGTTGGACAAAACGCCAAGGCCGGCATTGCGCAGTTCCCACACCTGTTTGGATTGTGGCGCCGGCGCCACCGGGTACGCATAGCCGAAACCCTGCGCCCGCAAATCGGCGATGAGCGCATCGGCCTTGGCCTCCGCTCGGCAGGGGTATTGCCGCGGAATTCGATCATCAGCACCGCCGCCGGGTCGCCTTCGATGAAAAAACTGTTTTTTGCCTGCTCGCGGTTGGCTTTGGCGCAGTCGAGGATGAGTTTGTCCATCAGTTCGCAAGCGGTCGGGCGGTGCTGCACGGCGGCCACCACGGCCTGGAGGCACTCGGTCATGTTGGCAAAATGTGCGCACAACACTACATCGTGTGGTGCAGGCAGCGGTTCGAGGTGCAGCGTAATTTCGGTGGTAAAGCCAGCGTGCCCTCCGAGCCGGTGAGGATGGTGCAGAAGTTGAAATCCGGGCCGCCAGGGGTGAACAGGTTGGAGCGCAGCAGCAAGTCCACGGCGTAGCCCGTGTTGCGGCGGTGGATTTCGGGTTTGGGGTACTGCGCCCGGATTTCGGCCTGCACCTCCGGCGGGGCGAGCATTTCGCGGATTTGGCGGTACAGCTCGGCTTCCAGCCCCGTGCCCCGGCATTTTTCCTCAAAAGCCCTGGCGAGAGCGCCTTGAAACGCGCCTCCGGAGCCATCGCTGAGTACAGTGTGGAGGGCGAGTACATGGTCGCGGGTGCTGCCGTACACGAGGGAGGTGGTACCGCAGGAGTTGTTGCCTACCATGCCGCCGAGCATGCAACGGTTGGAGGTAGACGTATTGGGGGCAAAAAAGAGGCCGTGGGGCTTGAGGAACACGTTCAGTTCGTCGCGGATGACGCCCGGCTGCACACGCACCCAGCGTTCTTCGGCATTGATCTCCAGCACCTTCGTTAGATATTTGGAAATATCCACCACGATACCCGTGCCTACGCATTGGCCTGCGAGCGAGGTGCCGGCAGAGCGGGGAATAAGCGACAGGCCGTGTTCGCGGGCGTGGCGGATGAGCGCCTTGATGTCGTCTGCGTCTTTCGGATAGGCCACACCGGCGGGTATTTCCCGGAAAATGGAGGCGTCGGTGGCGTAGAGGTGGCGGTGGAGTGCGTCGGTGTGGATCATTGCGATTGATTCGATTTTGCCGATTGGTTCGATTGGTGGCGCGAAGTTGGGGATATGCGCGCTACCTCGGACACACCTGCACCTCAAAATCCTTGCTGTAGTACTTCGGCTCCGCCCCCTCTTCCTCCGATTGAAGCGTGAACTTGACATCAAGGATGTGCCGACCGGGTGTTGAAAACCGTTTTCTGAAACGAACCAGACCGTTCTCAACCGGGTAGGACTTGCCATTGATCGTAGCAGCACGCACCAGATCGTCCTTTTTGTAGCAAGAGGCAAAAATCTCTGCATCAAGCAGATCGCCGACAACCGGGCAGGCGGGCGTCAAGGCACTTATGGCAAATTGGGGCACAACCGCCCATTCCGGCTCCAGGGCATCTATTTGTTCCTTGAGATAGGTAATCGCACCGGATTCTAGTACCGCCACACGCAATTGCAAATAGCGGCAAAGCCCGCGCGCTCCATATCGGAGCAGGTATCGGGCCATGCTTGCAGGAGTACATCGGTGCCCTGCAAAACCGCCTCGACCAAATTCGCCATGCCGGTGTCCGGGCGGGTGTTTTGCAGGATCGTGTCGCCTAAGGCTTGCACCGCTGCGGTCAGGCGCATCAAGGTGTCGTATTCCACTTTCGGGTACGACCGTTGGGCAGCGGATTCCAGTTGACGGGCAAGGGATTGGGCCAACTCCGATATATTTTCTGCCGACCGCCGATGCTTCAGTATCGGGCCAATGGGGGTGGAATAGGCCAAACTTTTATACAACTGCCCACCATTGACTCTGGCAATTGCCTCTGTCGCCAATGGAACCAGATGTACTCCACCCTCCCGCACCTGCATCTGCTCTTTTTCTTTTTGTTGAAAAAACCCAAAGGCCAGCAGCAGCAGTCCGCAGTAGGCAAGGTGTTCGTACAGCCGTAAAAACAAGAATTGTTTGCGCATCTGCTTCGGGGTTAGTTGGGTTTCAAGTTGTGGGAATCTAAGGAGCGGGGCAGCACGTTGATCTCGAAGTCCTGCGTGCTCGTTGCGAGTACTGTACTATCTCTGGTAACGAGCACATCAACCTCCACCTGTAGCCGCTGCTTGCCCGGACGGGTAAACCGTTGCTGATAATGAACAGCACCGCCTTTTTCAGGATAAGGTTTGCCGTTGATTTTGAACCGGAGACTTGTGGAAAAGATAGAGTATTCGCTTAAAAAAAGCAACGGCCTCGTACCAGTCGCCAACTGCGGGAAAAATCTGCTGGCCAACCAACCTAGGCTGTCTTCCTCCTACGCTCCCACAATCACTACCACGAATGTATCCATCGTAGTATCGCAGCGCTATGCTGCTTGCCAAGGCGGTTTGCAAGCGCAGCATGTCGGTCCGGCGAACTGCGTCCCATTGTGAAATAGCCCTCCAAAACAGATCATTTGCATCCGGAACAATTGACTGCAACCCTTGGCTACATTGATAGTCCGCATCACAGCCAAAAAGGAGGATCTCCCGCATGGCGATCAAATCAGGCATTGTGTTCCGAAAAGCATCGGAGCGTTCTTTTTTGCCCGGCAATTCCGCAATGCCCGACAGTAAAGCCGAATAGGCAGTCCCGTGTTTCCAGACAGAGGAGGCAATTCCAAGATAGTCTCTGTGCCGGTCAATGGGGTACGATTCAACCATCTCCTCTATTTCTTGAAAACACAATTGGTTCACTTTTTCCACCGCTATCACCGCTTGCGGCAAGCCTCCCGTCATGGCACGATGGATACGCTCTTGTTCCGTTGTTCTGTTCTGAAAATAAAACAGCATCGCCAGCACGAAAAGACCGTACACGGAACGGACAGCCCAGGCGCGGACAGTTGATCTGTCGGTGGCGCGGCGGCGGTGGAGGGAGTCGGTATGGATCATAGTGATTGGTTCGATAGTGGCGCGAAGTTGGGATATGCGTGCAATGGCTGACGATGTCTGTTAACCCCGTATTAATTCCCGTTCAACCGTAGCTTTCCATGTTGGAATCGG
Source organism: Lewinellaceae bacterium (assembly GCA_016719605.1). Taxonomy (GTDB): domain Bacteria; phylum Bacteroidota; class Bacteroidia; order Chitinophagales; family Saprospiraceae; genus M3007. Next base: position 817,974 of record JADJYW010000001.1, read on the forward strand.
CAAATTTCCCGGTGCAAATATGCCGGATCGGCGCGATTCCGTTCGCCATGCAACAGACCTTCCTGTAATGAGCGGTAGACACGAGTTTGCCCTCCCAGTTGTAGTGTTTCCACCGTCCCGTGGCTTTTCCCCGTTTCATTTGGCCTTCCGCCAGAGACTCCCGTTTCCGTTGAACCACCGGATCGGGCCGAATAGCCGGCAGCAGTTTTGTCCCGAAAATCGGTGACGATGGGCAAGTAGGTCTCATAGCTGTTTCCGTAACGGTTGGCAGTGGTGGAAAATCTGTCGCATATATCGCCTGCCCCGAACCAGCCAGGCTTAGCTTTCAGTACTGAATACCAACCAATGGTCCTGGGTTTCAGTGAGTAGCAACCGTTACTGGAATATATCTCGCCTGTGACAAGCCAAACATCGGCACTGTCCACGTTTCCTTTAAAAACCTGCTGCACGCTCGCCCGTGAAAAACAGAGGCCATTTGTATCTACAAATGACTCCAGTACCTGACAGTGAAAAACTTTTCGGTTGGTTGCATCGTGCAACAGGAGTTCGGACAGCGTGTGTGGGTCATCTACACAACAGGTGTGTGCCGTGGCCGAAAGGGTGAGTAACAGCGGCAACAACAGATATAAGCGCCAGGTAACGACTTGAAAATTGGGTGCCATCATTCGTAGAGCGCAGTATGGTCAGCAATAAAGTATCCCGCTATCGGGATATGCTCCATGTTGCAGTGGTTGTCATGCGGTGAAGGTACAGAGACGGCGTGCTCAAAACCAATTTTAAGGTCACACCTCCACAAAAAAAACTATTCCCTCCTTGGCTCTAAAACCCCTTGCCTCCATCTTTGCCCCACACGATCAAAATCTCCTCGTACCATCAACCAGCGCCTCCAATCCGATTTTTACCTCCGCCCGGACGTGGTGCAAATCGCCCGCGATCTGCTGGGTAAAGTATTGGTCACGACGTTCAACTCGAAACAAACAGCAGGCCGAATCACCGAAGTGGAAGCCTACCGAGCACCCGACGACCGGGCCTGCCACGCTTTTGGCAACCGCCGAACCCCGCGCACGGAGGTTATGTTCCTGCCGGGCGGACACGCCTACATTTACCTGTGCTACGGCATCCATCACCTGTTCAATGTGGTCACCGGCCCCGAAGGCATGGCGCATGCCGTACTCGTGCGAGCGGTAGAACCCCCTCGAAGGCACGGAATTCTGGGGTACGCCCGCCGCCGCATGGCCCAAACCCCAAAACGGCCGGATACGCACCTGACCACCGGCCCCGGCGCGCTGGCCCAAGCCCTCGGTCTGCACACCGCCCACACCGGCCAAAGCCTGCTTGCGCCCGACTCGCCCATCTGGATCGAAGACCGCGGATACCCGGTGCAAGCATCGGATATTGCCGCCGGGCCGCGCATCGGTGTGGATTATGCCGGTGCTTGCCGCCCGGGAGTGGCGGTTTTGGCTGCGGGATTCGCCGTTTGTGAAACAACCGAAAAACGGTAGCGTACCATGCGTCTCAAAAAATTCAATAGAAAAGAAGGACACCTGGAATAGACCCCGCCGCAACATCCCGCTACATTTGCTGCGTACAACCATCCACCCGACACATGCTGCTATCCTGCCAAAAACATCTTTTCGCCCTCGACCCGAATGTGCACTACCTGAACTGCGGCGCCTATTCACCTTCGTTGAACCGTTCTGTGGAAAAAGGCATTGAGGGCCTTCAGCGCAAAGCGCAAACACCCTATACGTTTCGGCCCGCCGATCATTTTGATACCGCCGACCGGATCCGCGGACTTTCTCCAGCCTGATCGGCGCCGACGATCCGCTGCGCATCGCCCTGATTCCGGCCGTTTCGTACGGCATGGCGATCGTGGCCAACAACCTGCACCGCTGGCCGGACTTGCACACCAAAAAACACATAGTGCTGATTGGCGAGGAGTTTCCGAACAACGTCTATGCCTTCGAGCGGGTTTGTGCAGCGCATGGGTTGTCCGTTGTTACCGTGGAAAAACCCGCCACACCGGACCACCGCGGCGCCGAATGGAACGCCCGTTTGCTGGAGGCCATCACGCCGGAAACGGCCCTGGTGGTGGCGGCACAGGTACACTGGATTTACGGGACGGTGTTCGATCTGGAAGCAGTTGGCCGGCACTGCCGGGAAGCGGGCGCCATGCTCGCCGTGGATGCCACGCAGTCCGTCGGGGCGATGCCTTTCGACGTGCAGGCCGTCCGACCCGATGCGGTGATTTGTGCCGCGTACAAGTGGTTGCTCGGGCCGTACGGAACCGGCGCGGCCTGGTTCGGGCCTTTCTTCGATGAAGGTGTGCCGGTGGAGGAGGGCTGGATGAACCGGACGGGAAGCGAGCAGTTTTCCCAGCTCACCCGGTACGAACGCGCCTATCGCCCCAAAGCCCAGCGGTACAACGCAGGGGAGTATGCGCAATTCGCCCAGTTGCCGGTACTTGAGGCGGCGCTGGAACAACTGCTCGAATGGTCACCGGCAGCGATCCAGCACTATTGCCGGACGCTGACCGAGGCGATTATGCCGCGCTGGGACGCATTGGGCATCCGCCTCGAAGCGCCCGAATACCGGGCGGGGCATTTGTTCGGCTTGAAACTACCCGTTGCCGTGGATCGCGATGCCCTGGTGCTCCGCCTGGCCGAACACCGGATTTACGTTTCCCCGCGCGGGGAAGTGCTTCGCGTGTCGCCCAATGTGTACAACAATGCCGGGATTTGGAGGCGCTAACGGCTGTGTTGGAGCATCAGGTACGCGCGTGAGAGAGAGTGTGAGAATAGAATGCAAAACTAATGAAACTAACGGAGAGAGAGTATTATAGTACAGAGAACCGACAATGTTTTATTAAAAATCAAACCCCTGTAAGTTTCTGTGAGTAATTTGTGTTAAAGTTGGTGACTAGTTTGCGCTCGCCCCTGAAGGTATCTTTAAAGCACTGTTTTGACGGGATTGGTTAGTAGGTCGTTTGTTTGAGGACATGCATATCAACTGGTTTGGCCCAAAAATGCCATGTAGGCTTCCCAGTGGGCCTTACCTTTTCCTCGCCATAAGCGGTATTCAACAAAGTCGGAATGTCGTAGTCTGCTTTGGGCACTACCGGATCCATGATCCAGGCATACGTCCAGGTCTTGTCTTCATTTTGGCCGGCAGGTTCCAGCCAGCGCGTAGCGTTCAGTTGCGCTTCATGCATGGGACTTTCAGACTTGCGCAACGCGGGATAAAAAACGTCCTTCACCCACTGTTCAAATTCAGATTTGGAGGCCTCTTTCACATAGGTAACGATGAGCCAAACTTCCTCTCCACTCTTTGCACGCGTCTGTTCTTTGGTTGGTGCAGCGGTTTGAGGGGGGCATCCTGCGTTTTTTGCCCACAGGCAAAGAGCAAGGCAGTCATAATGAGGGCACAGATAGAAATTGATTTCATAATAAACCGGAGTTTAAACTGTTAATGGAAAAGATCAGATCAGTATGTCGTGTCCGCAAGCAAGTTGCCAACGAACAGCAGGCGGGCTCCCAAAGATACTTAATCCACCAACACTACCCGCTTCGCCACTACCCAACGCACACTGCGCACCCGCACGGTGTAAATCCCCGCCGAAACACCCGTTTCACGCAGACTGATCTGCATCTGCAAATCCGTCACGATTGGTATGCGGTTTTCCCAAACCAATTTACCCGGATCGCTAAAAATCGAAATTGTGACCGGCTGGCCGGCAAAATCACTGAGATCAATCCAGACCCGGTCGGTTGTTGGATTCGGGTAAACAGTTTTGAGTTTTGAGTTTTGGGTTTTGATTTGAGCGTCTTCCGCTCGGTTTTCCGCGCCCTGCGGCGGCCCGAAAGGGTTTCCCAACACGGTAATCACCTGCGTCGCCGTCGCCGTATTCCCACACAAGTCATCCGCCCGCCAGGTGCGGGTGATCGTATAATCCGCCGCACAGCCACTACCCGATGCTACATTACCCAGAAAGGTGATATGCACATACCCGCCGCAGGCATCCGAAGCGGTGGGGTTTGCCAACGGCGGGATAGGCTGGTTACACTCGGTCGTGATCGGGCCAGGCACGGTGACAAATACCGGTGCGCCGTTGTCCGAAACCTGAATCGTTTGTGTAGCCGCCGTACTGTTGCCGCATACATCCGTAGCGCGCCAGGTGCGCCGAAGCTGGTAGGTACCCGGACACTGGCTATTGGCAGTTGTTTGGCCGAGATACGCAATCGTTACGGCGCCGCCGCAAGCATCCCGAAGCCGTTGGCGTACCTACCGCCGGTATTGCTTCCGCACAGGTAATGGATAGATTTTGCGGAAATGACGTGAATACCGGTTTGCCATTGTCCACCACCGTAATCCGCTGCGAGACTGCGGGTGTTATTGCAATTGTCGGCGGCAGTCCAACGGCGGGTGAGCGTGTAGCGTTCGGGCAGGTGCCGTTGGTCTGGGTTTCGCCAACGTAGGACACCGCCACGTTGGGGTCGCAATTGTCCGTTGCTGCGGGCGCGGTGGCCGGCGCGGGAATGGCATCGCATTGTACCGTGATATTGGCGGGCGTACTGACAAATTCAGGTTTTGCGTGTCAATAACCGAAATACGCTGGGTCGCCGTCCGGGTATTGCCGCAGGCATCGGTGGCCAAGTCCACTTTCGGGTAAGGGTGTAGGAATCCGTGCAAGCGCCGTTCACTTTTGTTTGGCCGTTGTAGGTCATATTTACCGTGCCACCGCAGTTGTCGGATGCCACCGGCGTACCCACTGCGGGCACACTGTTGCACTGCACCGTCGTGTTGGCCGGCATGAAAAGTGAACACCGGCGCGGTGTTGTCGAACACGGTGATGACCTGCGAACAGGTGGCCGTATTGCCCGATCCGTCGGTCGCGCGGTACTGCCGTCTGATAAACCGGTTGATGCAGGTGACATCGTAGGGCAAGGTGGTAAACTGGTGTTCCCTGGTCACCGGCCCGCAGTTGTCGGTGGCCGTGACCAATGCCAGGTTGGGTGCCGGTACCGCGCCGGCACAGGAAACCGTGACCGCGCCCGGGCAAGTAATGCTGGGCGGCTGCATGTCCGCCACCGTCACCCCAAAACTACAGGTAGCGGTGTTGTTGCCGCCGTCGGTCACCATCCATACCACTACGGTATTACCCTTCGGGAAAACAGCCCCGGTCAGCGATGCGCGTTGTTTGAAATTGTTGATCAAAGTGGTCGCCGAGCAATTGTCACCAAACGTGGGCGGCTGAAATTCGCGCCCCTGCACGGTGTAGGTACATTCGCCGGGATTGGTATTTTCGTCTGGTTGGCCACGCAGATGATGGACAGCCGCCGGGGGGCCAACCGGGGGGCAGGCCCCGCGGGGGAAGGAACGGGCGCAGGAGGGGCGGCGCGGCGGCGGGGGGGCGGGGCCGGGGGGGGGGGGGGGGGTGGAATGTTGTCCGCTACCGTTACCGTGGCCGAACAGGAGGCGGTGTTGCCGGTTGCATCGGTCACCGTCAGTGTCACGGTATTCGGGCCAACATCGTTGCAGGTGAAATTTGTTTGGCTCAACTCCAAAGAACTGATCCCGCAGTTGTCCGACGAGCCGTTGTCCACCGCCGCTGCCGTGGTGCTGCCGTTGCCGGCATTGTCGAGGTAAACCGTCGTGTTCCGGCACAACGCCGTCGGGTCGGTCGTATCGGCCACTGTAACCGTGGCCTCGCAGGTGGCTGTGTTGGTGTTCACGTCCGTCACAGTCAGCGTCACAGTATTTGAACCGACGTGGTTGCAGGTAAAATCTGTCGGGTTTAGTGCCACCGTAGCCACGCCGCAGTTGTCCGACGAGCCGTTGTTAATCGCCGTCGCAGTGGTGGCAGCCCCCCCAAATTGGTGCAGGTAAACAAGGTCTTGTCGAGCATGCCCCCCTGCACGCCGCAGTTGTCGGTGGAGCCGTTTTCCACGTCCGACACGGCGATAGTGGCTTCGCCGTTGGCCTGCACGACCGTGGTGGCAGGTTTGCATTGCGCCTGCGGCGCAATGGTGTCGCGCCAGACTACCGAAAATGTACAACTGGCGGTTTTTACGCCGTTGCCGGCCGAAAGGGTAACCGTCACGGCGCCGTTATACGCAGGTATCGTGCCGCCGGGCATCGGGTCTTGCGTAATGGGCGGCAAAGCGCCCGAACACCCGGCGGTTAATAGTCCGAGCGCGCGGTAGTCGCCAATCACCCCGTCGCATACCTGCTGGTTGCCGGGGCAGGCGATTTCAAACAAAGGCGTGTCCTTGACCGTCACGTTCAGGGTGCAGTGCCGCGAGTTGCCGGATAGGTCTGTGGCGGTAATTTTCACCAGGGTCGTCCCCAGGCCGTTCAGGATAGTCCCGGCAGCCGGTTCCTGCACGATGAGCAGGGCGGTGTCGGGCGTACAATTGTCGGAGATACTGGCCGCAGGCCGGTAATCGGCCAGTTCGGTTTCGCAGTTGGCACCCACGGTCACGGTGGTGCTGGAAGGGCAGGTTACGGTTGGTTTCAGGGTCTCGATAACCGTTATGGTAAAACTACAGGTGGTTTCGCCCGTCCCGTCGCCGTCGGTGGCGGTGTACAAAACGGTGGTTACCCCGGCCTCGAATTTTTGCCCGCCAGGCACCTGGCCGCTGCCCGAACCAGTCGAAGCGCCACTCAGCGCGTAGGAGAGCAGAAAACCGGAACAGTTGTCGGAGGCGGTTGCGGCTGTCCCGGTTTGTGTGGTATTGCACCCGCTGGACAGGGTGGCGTTTTTGTTGCCCGGACAGTTTACGGTCGGGTTTTGCGTATCGGTCACCGTCACGGTAAAGGAGCAGGTGTATCGGGTCGTATCGCCGGTTTCCTGCACGGTGTAGGCTACGGTCGTTACGCCTGCGGCAAACACCTGATTGGATGGTACCTGTCCGGTGCCGGTACCGGATGTAGCGCCGGTCAGGACATACGAAATCAACGGATTGGCGCAATTGTCCAGCACGGTGACGGCTGTTCCTGAAGGAACAGCCGTGCAGCCTCCAAAGTCGGTGCCGACGGCAACCGGGTTCGGACAGGTCACCGTCGGCGGCTCATTGTCGCGCACCGTCACGGTGAAACTACAGGTTTTGCTCTGGGCACCGGAGTCGTCCGTTACGGTGTAAAACACGGTAGTTTTTCCGCTGTTGAACGGCTGGCCGGGCGGCAGCTGGCCCATGCCTTGCCCTGTTGTGGCGCCTTCCAGTTGGTAGGCAATCTGGTATGTGGCACAGTTGGCCGGCGAGCCGACGGACAAAGGCCCCGGGACGGTGGTGTTGCAATCTCCGGGACTGTCGTCGTCGGTATTGGCGGTCATGGCCGCTGGGCAGGTGGCCGTGGGCGGCGGGTCGTCGGCTACGGTCACGGCGATGTTTTGCACGGAAGAAAAGCCGGCAAGGTCGCGCACCTGTACGTCCACGAGGTACACATTGTCGCCGTCGGCATCCGCCGGGTTCTCGAAGTCGGGCATGAAATTTTTCCAGCGCAGTTCGCCGCTCAGGGAATCCACCTGAAAACGCGAGGAGTCGGCGCCGCCGACAATCCGGTATTTCAAACCATTTCCTTCGGAATCTTCGTTGTCGGATGCTTCGACGTTGACCAAAAAACCAGGTGTGCAGGTGGACTCTTCGTATCGGATATCGGCCACCGAATAAATCAGCGGTCGGGGACTCAGGGAAAAGTACAGCACGAGGGGCTGCTGGAGGGTGCCGGCCAGGTTGTGATGCAGAAACACGACGGTATCCTGCGATTCGTATACTTTGGCCACATCGCCGATGTAGGCCAAAAAAGTAGAATTTGTCGCCGATGTAGGAGTTGGAATACAGATTCATAAAATACAACGCCTGCCCGCCACCAGCCAGAATGGGTGTGGCATATCCTCGAATCTGGTTGCCGGAAAAGGCCGCCAGATGGTTGTTGAGGGCATTGTTCGGCATACTGTCTGTTTCGATCCGGGCTACCATGCTCATGGTGAACTGGTAGTTTTTCGGATTTATGTTCCAGCCGCCGGGTTGGGCCTGAACAAATGATACCACAACCAGAAAGGCCAGAAGCCATACCGGACGGAGGAAATCGCTCCTTTTCATGCGCGTTTTGTTTGAACGATAAATTGGATTTGAGGGTAGCGGCCCCACCCCCAGCCCCTCCCCAAAGGGGAGGGGGAGACCCTGGTACACTTCAACCACCATTAAAACCTTAGGTGTTTGTCGCGTCTCCCCTCCCCTTTGGGGAGGGGGCTAGGGGGGCCGGAGTCGGGTACCTACTCCTTCACCACCTTCTGCACCGCCACGCCTTCCGTGGTTTGCAGCCTCCAGGAAGTACACCCGGCACTCGAGATCGGGCTGCCACTCGAAGACGTTCCAGCCCGGACGGGCATACTTGCGGAAACGCTGCATTTCACGGCCCTGCAGGTCGGTCACGGTGAACTGCACCTCCTGGTCGCGCACGAGATTGAACCGAATCAGTGTAGCATCGGCAAACGGATTGGGCTGCACGTCAAGCAGGAACGGATTGGCCGGTTTGCTTCCGTTGCCGACGCCTGTGGTTTGCGCCGTGAACGGCACGGGCGACTCAATGTTACCCTGGTGCTGTTGCGGCGCGAAGAACAGAGTCTCCTTCAGGTCACTTACCTGCCCGGTCTCCGAGTTATGCAGTTTGAAATGCAGCTGCTCGCCGGAACTGTTGCTGAATACCGTGAGGAAAAACACATAGCGGTCCAACGGCTCTATGTACAGCGCCTTCGCGGCGCCGCGCAGTTCAGCGCCGGAAAACGCGCCAATCTCGTGTACGGCAGCCGTGGCGTTTTGTTCGCCGTTGGCGTACATACCGACTAAGGTCATCGAGTTTTCAAACTGCGTCGGATTCACATTCCAGTAAGCCGTACCGGTTTCCGTCTCACCCCGGGCGGCCACCTCCCCGCCGCCAAGCAGGTTCTTCGGCGGATAGGTCAGCGTGCCTGCACCGGTCAGTTTGAGCTGGTAGCCTTGCGGCGGCACGAGGTAGTTCAGGTTGCCGATCCAGCCGTAGGGCGGGATGAACTGCGCAAAACCGTACTGTCCTTTGATGATGTCGCCGCCGGCCGGGCTGAGCGAAGCAAGGGCATCGTTCACGGAGAGCGGGTAGTTGGGCAGGTAACCGATCCAGTTCCAACCGTTGCTGAGCGGGATGTTCACCGCGGTCGGATCTATGGTCTGCCCGTCATTTTGATCGTGTCGGGCTGGTCGGCGCGGAACTGGTACATGGTGGTGTTTTCCAGCGTACTGACAGTGCCTATCCAGGGGCCGCCGTACGCCGAGAACCCGCTTTGCGCTTTGATGAGGTCGTTGGCCGGGTGTTTCAGCGAAGCCAGCGCCGGATTGATAGCCGGGTCGGGGAACTGGAGGTTGAACGAAATCCAGTTCCAACCGAGGTTGAGCGGAATGTCGCGCAGCACGAGGCTATTGGTAGACAACACGGTCGGGGCTATCGGCGTACCCAGTACGTTGTCGGGCTGGAACTTGAATGTGTCCACACTCAGGTCGTACCGCAAACAGGCGGAGGCGTCCCAGATTTGAAAACGGATGGTGTCGTTCACCTCGGCCGACTCTCCGTAGATGGTCAGGTGCGCGAGTGTACTTGTTCACCGACGGGTAGTAGCGGATGCTGGCGCGGCCCCGGAGCGTGTCGTTGATGTAAGCGGCCACCAGGTCTTCCTCATCGGTCGAAAGGGCGCCTTCGATGTTGAGCGCCAACACCATGTTCATGGTAGCCGGGTGGATACCCGCGTCGAGGTTCCAGTTTGGCGGAGCACAAATCACCCGCACGCCGAGCGGGATGGATTCGTCGCCGCCCATGAAGAAGGGGTTGGCGCCGGTTTCGGTGCGCAGGGTGATCGAGTCGGACCACAGGCCGAATGCCAGCGTGGAATCCACCTCGAAGCGGATGGCCCGGACTTCGTTCGGCACGAGCGTACCCATGTTGGGCACCACCCGCACCCAGTCGGGCGCGCCGACGATGCTGAACGGTACGGGGTAGCCGCCGCGGTTGTGGATATTAGCAGTGACAGACTTGATCTCGCCCTCGGTTTTAGTCATGCCGATGCTGTCGGTGAGCCAGGCGAGTTCGTTGCGGTCCACATAGAATTCCCAGATACCGTTGTTGGGCTTGGTACCTTCGAATATGTTGCCGATCAGGTCTTTGATGCCGTGCAGTTCGGCCCGCAGGATGCGGTTTTCAAAATACTCATTGTTGAAAGTCGGATCCAGGGTGATCTTGTTTTCAAAGCATGTGATGGCCACGTCTATCAACTGGTTGGAGGTAGCATCAAACAGGCCCACGTTGTTTTGCACAAGAGGCGGCGCCGTGGCCTGAAAACACCTTGTCGCAATTGATATTTTTATTGAACGTGAACGAAATTTCATCACCCAACTGGTACACCCCGTCGGAGGGTTGCGGCAAACTCACCAAGTACGGTGGCTCCCGCTCAATGCGGCCCTGAATGATGTGCGACATACCGGGATTGGTAGCCAGGTCGCCGGTGCAGGCGGCCAGCGCGCGGATTTCGTACGGCCCGTCTTTCAGCCCCACCGTGTTCCAGTTGATGCGCGTGAAACCGCCGCGCAGCGAGTCCCGGGCAATACTGCCGTCGGGGTTTTGCAGGTTGTCGGTTTTCCCGATGTTGATCCAGGCGCCATCGCCGCCGGTAGCGCGGTACTGCAGGCGCACCACGTCCAGGTCCTCGTCGGTACGGTCGTAGCCCGTGAGGGTGATGGGCAGCAGGTCGTCGTTGGTGGCGGCGCTGGTGTCGGGGTGTATCACCCAGCCCGCTTGCGGGAAACTGATGTCCACCTCGCTACACGGCTCGATGAAGTGCGCGCTGACGTAGATGGCGGAGTACAGGATGGTGTCTTCGTCGGGTACGGCGCCGATGGCGCCCGCCCGGGAATCTTCGCACTCGGAATAGAGCACCAGTTCCAGGTCGTCGTAGTCATACTTTTCCGGTCCGCGTTCCAGGGTGACTGTGATCGGGACAGGCTCACCGGGGGGAATGGCGTACAATACCGGGTGATCCAGCACGGCGCCGTTCAGTTTGATGACGGCGCCGTCGGGGTTGCTCTCCGGGCCGGCAGTGAAGGCGTAGGTGCGCAGTTCATTGGTCGCGCTGGTGTTGCCGAGGGTAAATTTGAACACCGCCGGTTCATTGGCCGGTACGTCGTTGGCAATGCTGCCGCTGCCGTCGCGCAGGGACATGAGGCAGCCCTCGCGGTGGGCCGTGCCCGGTTCCCAGGGGCAGGACGATTGGCCTATTTTCGTTTTGAAAATCGGCGTTTTGTAAAAGGAATCCAGGCCGATGTCCACCGAAAACGCATCGCCGGGATCGTCGTCCTTGAGGATAAAACCGGTGGTCAGGCTCCGTTCTGTGCCGTTGCTTTCCGTTTTCCCTTTCGAATCCAGTATCAACGCATCCACTACTAAATCAGCACCAACGCCGCTAATGGAGTACCCGAGTGTTGTGTAGAAATGTGCCCCGCCGCCGGAGCTTACGTCCACGCTCTTCGTATTGGTACTGTCCCAGGTAACCGAGTATTCGTATTCGGCGCCGGCATCGAACGAGATGTTGCGGTCGGTTTTGGCTTTGGCTTTTTGCTGGTCGTTTTTGGTCAGAATATTCCCCCAATTCTTTTTGGAGAGCTCGTATTTGGCCGAGTCGGCGGTCGAGGCATTCGGGTCGAGAATCAAGGAATCGAGGTAGCGCATCACATAATTCCGGATGTAATACTCCGTGTACATGAAGGTCGTCTTGAATCCTTCAGGCTGTACGTCCAGTACCGATTTCACCTGTGCCTCACAGATTGTATCGTTGAACTTGACCATATCCCCAAAGCCGAACACGATGTTCATACCACCGCCGACGAATACGTCGCTGCCCCGCCCGCTGCCGACATACACCGAGTCTTGACTATACGGGCTGCCGACAATCAAATCGCCGTCGCTGGTGGCGACACGCTGGTTCAGCGTCAGGCAGGTTTCGACGGTTTTGTCGTCCACACGTTTATGCGTGGATACACCGGTAATGCCGATATCCACATTACTCTCCGACGGTATGTTTGTACCTGCTCCGAAGAAGGAAAGCGATATTTCAAAATCAGGTCCAAGGTGGAGTTCTGTTCCAACCTCCGAGTTGTTCTCGTATTCCACGGTCAATACAGTAGATTTACACACCGACTGGCCTTTTTCCCAGTAGGCGTAACTGCCGTCGCCGGGCGGGTCGCGCAATACGAGCCAGGGGGTTTCGGGCAATGCCGTGGTGAAGGTGTTTTCTTTCTGGCGAATACCCGTGACAATGGCCTGTTTCACCAAACTCACTTCATTGCCGGCCAGTGTGGTGGCAATGATCTGAAGCGTTTGCAGGTGCGGCGCGACGGGGTTCGGGTCGCCCACAACGAACTTGTACACTAATTTTTTATCCGGCCCGCCCAGCGTCGTGTCTAATTCCGCACTGGAAAATCCGTTGAGAATGCGCACCGATGCCGTGTCCACGTCGCAGGGTTGGCCGTAGTATTTCTCCACCAGTTTGATGACTAATGTAGCCGGAGCGCCTTTTTCAAACACCACCTGCGAGCAGGGCGCGATCGTGTCTAAGCCGCTCTCGATAATAATTTCCGGATCAGCGTAGTAAATGAAATCCAGTATGCTGTCCTGTGCTGCCAAATCAATCTGTGTCCCGCCGGCGTTCTGGAAGTATTGGTAAATCGTCGGGTCGCTGTGCTCGGTCACGGCTACCGTGAAGGGCGCCGGGGGCAGGTCGGCGAATTCGTACATGCCGTCTTCGTTCAGGATGGTTTGCTCTTTCTCATAGCAGCCGTCCAGGGTACGGATTTTGATTTTGCAAACGGTGCCTTGCGGCGTGCCCGGGTCTTGAATGATGGAAAATTTGCAGTCGCCGCCGGCCACCACGCCGGTTACCGTTCGGGTGGTCATGTCGTTGAACAACACCCCGGCGATCGGACTGGAGATGTTGATGATCTCCCAGGAAGCCGGTAAAAACTGGTGGTCTTCAAATTTCGGAGAAAGGACGACCGTAGCGCCCGGCTCCAGGTCAAGGACAAAACGGCCGACGGAATCCGTGTACACCGCCGGCGTATACGGTGCTCCGTTCACCAGAATTTCCACCTGTGCGGCGAAACAGTCGGTGTTGGCATAACGCACATACCCCGAAACCGCTACGGTGGAGCGATCGGTAAAATCTACCTGATCCACCGACGTGACACTGGGGTTGAGCGTCACCTGCCGGGTGGACGGGGCAAATTCATGCGGTTCTGTCGCTTGCAGGGCGGCAAACGTGGACCACTCGGCGCCGAACGCAGTGCCCGGGCCGGTAAGTTGGGAACCGCGGTTGTTCAGGCGGTTGCCCGCCCCTTCATCGAGGGCGAAGTAGGCGCGCAGGTGGCGGCCCTGCGGGTCGCGGCCGTAGGTCTTGTGCGCGAGGATGGAATCAAGCGGCTGGATGGTGTCGTACACGGCCACTTCGTCTATCAGGCCGCCGAAGTAGTCGGTGCGGTTGGCGCCGTTGAGGCGGGCGCCGAGCAGCCAGGTCTGGCTGGTGTCGGAGCCGTTGCCGGTCACGCCGGTGAAGGTGTTCATGCCCGCCGCCACGCCGTTTTTGTAGGCTTTGACGGTCAGGTCACTGCCCGTTTTTTCAAACGTGAGCGCGATGTGCTGGTAGCCCATGTCGAGCGTACCGAAGTTGTGTTCGACACCGTTCAGGTAACATTTCAGGTTGTTGACCACGCCGTTAGGCGTGAGCATGAGCCGGAACTCGTTGGCGCCCCATTTTTTGGAAATCAGGCACTGGTCGCCGTCGGGGCCGGCGCTGTTGGCCCACAGTTCGAGCGTGGCGGCCTGAAGGTTGGTGCTGTCGTCCAGTCCGATATTGGGTAGGGTAGCGTAATCCATTTCGGCGCGGGTAAACTTGAGCGCCCGGTGCATGTAAAACAGTTTGCCCGGCGTGGCGATAAACGTGGTACCTGTGCCGTAGTTGACCGATTCGATGCGGTAGTAGCCGTCGGAATCTGTTTTGCCGGAGGTACGCACGGGCGGGCGGCTCGGGTCGAATGCCGTGCCGCAGAAATACATCGGGTTGCGCCCGATGAGGTCGAAGGACCGGGTGCCCAGTTCCTCGTCCATTTTCCAGTAGTATTTCAGGCCGGGCGTGAGGGAAGACGCGGTTCCTTCCATGACCTCGCCGAAGTCCAGTTCGTCGAGGCGGCGGTGGTAAATGCGCAGTTCGTCCAGGCGACCAAACCACCGGGAGCCTTCGCCGTTCAGGTTGATTTTTTTGGTGTCTCCGGAGCCGGCAACGCCCATGACGATGCCCGTCAGGATGCCGTCGCGGTAGAGGCGAAACTGCGAACTGTCCTGTGTAACGGCGATATGGTGCCAGTCGGATTGGGTGGAGTCGGGGAAAGGCAACAAGACCTTGTTGCTGCCCTTGTGGAATACCACGCCTTTCATCCCGGCGCTGTCGAGGGGGGTAAGCGACCAGGAGGCACCTTCAAACTCGAACAGTTTGGCGCCCGATTTGGCCGAGTCCACCTGTACCCAGGCAGTCAGCGACCAGCGCGGGGCCTGGTTCAAAAAGCCGAGGCTGTCGTCCGCAAACGCGATGTCGCTGGTGGCAAAACGCGCCGAAAAGCCCTGCATCGGCGAAAGCGACACCACGGCATCCACCACCGGGCGGCTGTTGGTAGTCTGGACGTAACCGGTCACGATGCCGTTGGGCACCTGAAAACCAACGGCCGGCCCGGGAGCGCCGTCGCCGTAGGCGTTCCGACCGACTACTTCGTATTTGTATGGCCGACCGGCAATGACGTTGAAGTCGTTGTAGTTGCGCACTTTGTTGTCGAAACTACCCAGAAAGATGCCGTCGCGGTACAGTTTAAATCCATCCGTCGGGAAAGGCCCCAGGGGATTGGGTTCCCAGGCAATCTGAATCCGGTCGAGCAGTTCGCCCTGGGAGGCGGATACGATTGGCGCAACAGGCGGCAGGAGGAAGTCGCTGAGGGAGCCATAAGCGCCACTATTCGAGTTGCTTTGTGCCGAACCTACGGCTGCATCCCCCACGACGACGTTCATGCGCCGGGAATTATTTTGCATACGCGTGTTGCTGCCGTAGTTGACAAAAGCCCGGCCGGGAACATACGCCGCCGCCGTCGGCGGCAAACAGGCCTGCTCGCCCCCCGGGTTGGTCAGGGGAATATAAAACTTGCGGATGGGCCGTACGCCGGCGGGATTTGCATTAGCGATGAAATTCTGGGCGCCGTTTGACATGCTGACCGTCCAGGCACTACCGAATAAATCGGTCGAACTCCAATAGGCAAAAATGGAATTGAAATTTCCCACAAGGGTGCGTTGGGCTTGCAAAAGCACCAGTTCGTCGCGGGTCGGGAGATACCAATCCCCTTTGCCGTTTACCACCAGGTCTCTGCAGGCAACCACGGCCTGGTTCCAGTTGGAATTCGGCAGGTCGTTCGGCGCTGCGATCAGGCCATAGCCTTCCGGATACACATGAAAGATGATCCCGCCCTCGTAGGTGGACCCGATTTTGTAGGATTGTGCAAATAGTTTGGCCGTACAGAGCAGTACGGCTATGAGGATAATTGATTTTTTCACGATCAATTGTTTTAAAAATAGTGAAAGAAAAGTTGTGGACGCGAGACCTTCCAGGTTTGTCAAACCTGGAAGGTCTATTCGGCATTTAGCGCCGCGCTTGGTGTTTTCACCAAGCGCTACCCCGAGTGCGATTGCGCTTGGTGAAAACACCAAGCGCGGCGCTAAAGTGGAGAGTCGGGCGGCCCAAGTGACGGGGTGACTCGAAGTCACCCCGTCACTTGACGACGCTTACTTCAGCCCTTTCAGCGCATCCACATCTGCCCGAAGCGACATGTACATTTTTTTCATTTCAGCATTCTCTGCCTCCAATGCCTTGATTCGGTCGGCTTGAGTCTTGATCTGTTCGCTTTTGTCCCGAAGAATGGGCACGATATAGGTGACCATTTTTTCGTAGTACAACCCGTTGGGGCGCCCTTGCTCGTCGTAAAACACCAGGGGTGTCAGGCCAAGTGCCTCAAACTCTTCTGCAATAAAACCTACTTCCCAGGCGGTCGGGTTGCCACCCTTGCGCGTGTACTTTTTTGGTTCCGCCTGCAGCAGCACCTCGAAGTTTTCCTCCAGGCTGGTAATGTTTTCTTTATATCGGGCCGAGGAGGTCGCTTGCACCACTTCGCCACCTGATCCCCATTGCAACGTAACACCGTTGCCACCATTAGGGCCAAGATTCAGGAACAGTCTGTCCAGACGTGCTGCGCCGCTACTTGGTACCTTGTTCGTAGCCCCCGTCATCGAAACGGCATACGGAGCAGCCGTCAGGCGCGGGCGCGGCAGCAGTTCCTGGCCGGAACCGACGAATTTTACCCCGAGGTAGTAGGGCACATCGAATGGTGCATTCAGGGGAAAACCACTCCGTATCCCGAGCACCACGCTATACACCCCGCCGGTGGTTTCCACATCGTTGAGTTCTTCAAACCATACTTCGGTGCCACCGACTTCAGCCGTATAAAGGGAAAAGCGCACATTGTACACATCATCGGGTACGGCGCTGCCATCTATTTTTTTCAGCACGCCTTGTATGGAGAGCGCAGGAATGTTTTGTGAAAAAAGGACTGTTGGGCCGAAGCAGCAGAAGAGCAGAAAAAGGATACGTGATTTCATTGTGTACAGTGACTTTTGCATTGTTGTGGACGTGAATGCGGTGGTTAGAAAAGTTTATTCGAGCAGCGCCATGCGGCGTATTCGGCAAAATCAGGTTGCGTCCACAGCGAAACCCGTTCGCGGTAGCAGGCAATTGGTGAAAAGAAAAAAGGTCGGAAACGTTAAGCCGAAAACGCCGGAGAAACGGCGGTACAAAAACCCGACGACGCGGGCAGCGGCAAGTCAAGACCTTTCACGAGAACGATTGCGGATTAAAAATCAAAAGCACACCCGACAGCGGATTTGCTACCGACAAATGTCAGGCTGCGCCCGGTACACGAGCGTATCAAAGTGGGTACACGAGCGTATCCGGGGGGGATTTTTTTTGGTAGGAGATGGCCTATGAGCGTATCAAGAGGCTGTCTCAAAAGCATGGCTTTGACGGGAATTGATTTTTTTCAGACAGGATTTACAAGATTTACAGGATAAATGAGGCGACTCTGTCGCCGAAAATCCTGTAAATCCTTTTTATCCTGTCAAAAAATGAATTCGCCTGTCAACGGCGCAATACGGTGCGGACTTATGAAACAGCCTCCCTCGATCATTCCACATGATCCGACGGCAGTTTGCCAAACCGCTTTTTATAGTTCTGAGAAAAATGTTTGACCTGCCGGAAACCAACCGAGTACGCCGCCGCTTTCACGGAGGACACCTCCCGATTCTCCAACAAGCGCCGGGCTTTCTGGAACCGCGCCTCATCGAGGTACTGCGCAGGAGTAAGGCCGGTGAGCCGTTTCAACTGTCGGAAAAACGAGGCCCGGCTCATCGCCAGCGCATCGGCCAGCATTTCGGCGGTCAGGCTAAAATCGCCGAGACGCTTTTCTACCTGTTTTTCAAAATCCTCCAGCCAAGCCTGGTCTTCGCGGGAAAAGGTTTCTGGTTGGAAGGTTGGAGGGTTGGAGGGTTGGAGGTTCTGGTTGGAAGGTTTCTGGTTGGAAGGTTGGTATCCTGTTGCTGTAGTTTTGGAGGAGGTTTTCCACCCGGGCCAGCAGTTCGTCTTCTTCGAATGGCTTGAGCAGGTAGTCGTCTACGCCGATTCGCAGGGCGCGCAGTTTGTCGCGCAGGTCGGCCCGGGCGGTGAGCATCACCACCGGGATGTGGCGCCAGCGGTCGTCGCCCTTCAGTTTTTCGAGCAGTTGGAAACCGTCCATGACGGGCATCATGATATCGGAAATGATTAAATCGGGTTGGATGGGGTTGGAGGGTTTCTGGTTGGGAGGTTGGAGGGTGGGAGCCAGCAAGTCGAGGGCGACTTTTCCGTTTTCGGCGGTGACGACTTGGTATTTCTCAGACAGAATGGACTGCACATAATCGCGCAGGCTGTCGTTGTCTTCCACCAGAAGGATGGTTTTTTCCAATGGTAGTTTCGGTGTGAGAACCGATGGCTGTGAAGTGGTATTTGCCATGCCCGATTCATCAGGCAGCATTTCCGGCACATCATTGTTTACGCCGAACACTTCTTTTTTAGGAAACTCGAAGAAGAAACTACTGCCCTGCCCGAGAGTGCTTTCTGCTGTTATCCGGCCTTTCAGTAGTTCAGCGAATTCGCGGCAGAGGGCCAGCCCGATGCCCGTGCCGCCTTCGATCGGGGCGTCGGGCCGGGAAGTTTGATAAAAACGTTCGAATACCTGCGGCAGGTCGTCGGGGTGGATACCGCGGCCGGTGTCGTGCACGCCGATCCGGATGGTACCGTTGGCTTCCGACACCGTCACCCGAACGGCGCCGCCGGCATGCGGGGGTGTAAATTTCAGGGCGTTGGACAGCAGGTTGTTCAGCACTTTTTGCAGTTTGTCTTCATCCACCAACACCCGCAGGCGTTCGGGCAACTGGTACTCAAATACGAATAGAATGCCGAGCCGTTCGGCATGGCTCTCAAACGCACTGACGACGCGGCGCAGAAAGGGCTGGAGCGAAACCGTGGTTTCCTGTACCTGCATTTTGCCCGACTCCAGTTTGCTCAGATCGAGGATTTCATTGACCAATTGGACCAGTTGTTTGCCGTGTTCGTGGGCTGTTTTGGCGTAGGTGAAATCCCGGCTTTCGAGGCGCTTGCCTTTCAACATGGAACTCAGCGGCCCCAGCATCAACGTGAGCGGTGTGCGTAATTCATGGCTCACGTTGGCGAAAAACCTGCTTTTCGCCTGGTCTAATTTTTTTAGTTCCTCCGTCTGGTGGCGGATGGTAGCGGTCTGGCGACCCACTTCCGCTTCCAGGCGTTCCTGCTCCTGGCGGTGTTCGCGGGTGCGCCAGTATACCCAGCCCCAAACACCGGCAGCGAGCGAAAGCGCTACCAGTAACAGGAACCACCAGCGCTGGTAAAATGGCGGCAACACCGTGAGTTCGATGCCCAGTTCGTTGGCAGCCCAGGTACCGTCGGCAGCTTGCGCGCGTATGCGCAGGCGGTGTGTGCCGTGCGGGAGACTCGACAAGCGCAGTTCCGGTTCCCGAATACTTTCCCAATCGGCAGAGACGCCTTCCAGTTTCCAGGTATAGGTCACTTGCTCGGCGGCGAAATAATCCAGCAGGGCAAATTCCAACTGAATGTATCGGTCGTCGGGGTACATGGTGAACCGCTTGTGCCGGACGATTTCCGCCAAGCGGTTTTCCAATTGCCCGGTGCCGGCATCCAGTACACTAAAAGCCGACACGACGAGCGGGGTGGTGTTTTTCCCTTCGGCCGTTTTGGTGTAAAAATCGTCGGGATGGAAAGCGGTTACACCGTTCAGGCCACCGAAATAGAGCGTACCGTCGGCGCCCATACAGTGTGACGTCCGGTTGAATTCATTGTGCGCGAGTCCGTCGGCCGTCAGCCAGGTATGCCGCACCTGAAGGCTTTTTTTATCCAATTGCACAATGCCGTAATCGGTGGGCAGCCAGAGGTGGTGGTGCCGGTCTTCGTAAGCCGCATACACCACCCCGTTGAGCAGGCCGTTTCCGCGAAAAATCACCCGCGTATGTCGTCCGGGCGGCGCCTTGCGATCCCAACGGATGAGTCCGCCGCCGGCGGTGCCGAGCCAGAAGATACCGTCCTGATCTTCGTAAAAATGGTACATGAAATCGTAGGGGAGGAAGTACGCTCCTTCGCCGCCCGACCAGTACCGTCCGGCCACCCCGCCGCCGGGTTTAAGATGAAACAAGCCCTGTTCGGTGCAGGCCCAAATTTGGCCGGAGCGGTCTTTGCCGAGCCAGGAAATATTGGCGTGGTCGAATTCCGGGAAATGCGCATCCTTCCAGGGTTTGGCGGTTTCGTCGGCGGGATTGTAAATGGTCAGGCCGTTCCCATGGCCGAGCAAAACCCGCTGCGGGTTTTCCTCCACGATGCTCCAGATATAGCCGTAATCTTTTTTTTGCAGCAAGTGCTGTCGGATAAGTTGACCGTCGGGAGCCGCTTTAAACAAGGAAAGAGTCTGCCAGGAATTGGAGCCTGTGATGCACTCGGTCCATACGTTCCCGTCGGCACTTTTCGCGATACCGATGGCACAATCTCCCGGCAAGCGTTCGGCAGTACCGGTTTGCGGATCAACCCGATACCGACCCTGACCGACCGCTTCGAGGTTGACGAGCAGGTTGCCGTTTGTTTCCAACAAGCCGCGACAGGCTTTGCCTCTTCCGCCAGGCGCCTGTTCGTCGTACAGCAGGCGCCGGAAGTACGTCTGATGGATGTCCACCACGACCAGCCCGAAGATGGTCGCAAACCAGATATTTCCGTTGTGGGCCACGAGGTAATCCCGGAATTGCAAAAAGTCAAGTTCCGGGTACTGCCGACTCATGTCCAACAGCACCGTACCGTTTCGCTCCTGAACAAGCGGGAACTGCACTTCGATTTGGTCATTTTCCAGCCGGCTGTACTGGTAAGCGAATGGATTTTCAATCGGACAGGTTGTTGCGGTGCGGTTGCCGGCGGCATCCACTTTCCACAAAACCGGTTTTTCTCCCGGTTTGTACTCCATCAGAAAAAAATGATCCGGGCTGCCGGAGTCTCCTCTTTTTTCAGCAAAAATCCAACCCGGCCGCGGCTTGATCTGCCGGAGAATTTTACCACTCAGGTCTGTTTCGACAAGGGTGGTCGGTGTGGTGTCTGTTGAAATCATAAGCCCCCATGCGGTCTGCTGTCGTCCGGGCTTCAGGAGCAAAAATCCCTTACAATCGGGTATTTTGATCTGCGACCAGCCCGTTTTCGGGTGGTACCGCAGCAGGCCGCCCGGGTCAAGCATACCGAGTGCCAGCGAGCCGTCGGCCAGTTTCATCGGCGCTTTCCAAAAACTCGAGGTCGGTACCGGCAGGGGGTGTTTTTGAAAAAAAGAATCGGCGGGAACTACTTTCCCGGACAGTGGGTCCAGCACGCAAAGCCAGCCATTTTGCCCCGAACGGCTGGCCCAGATGTTGCCGGCAGCATCTTCGGCCACCCACTCCACCAGATCGCCGCTAAGTCCGCTTTCGGTTTTGTTGAACACCTTAAAATGCCGCCCGTCGAAGCGGGCAACCCCGGCATTGGTAGCAGCCCAGATGAACCCGTTCCGATCCTGAATTATTTTGTTGACCTGGCGGTGGGGCAGCCCTTCCTCAAAACCGTATCGGCGGGCAAAAGCACGGTATTCCTGCCCCTTCGCATCTGCAAAAGCACAAGTCAACAGCAAGAATACATACAACACCCGGGGCGTAGACATAACTAAGAAAATGAAAGCCGCTTTTTGAATCTGGATGGAGATTCAAAAAACGGCCAAAGGTAGAAAGGCAAAGGATAAAGGGCAAAGGAGGCCGTTCCGTAAGCACTGTTTTGACGGCAATTGATTTTTTTGATCGGATTTACGGGATGTACGCCCGGGTATCGAAGTTGTCCCGACACGTTTAGTCCCCCTCCCCCGCAAAATTTAAATTAAGTTTCCTGTCTTTAGCAACCCGCGCCTCGGTACGAGGCGTCTATGCTTCATTCCAGTTGATCGAATTTAAATACCAGCCTGGGCGCTGCGGCGAGACGTTTGCGGAACAAAATTTTTTTGTCCCTGTTTACCCTGCCTGTATCACAACAACTACCATGAAACAATCCATCCTTTTTCTTTTTTCTCCTGCTTGCGTCCGGCCTCGCTGCGCAAACGACGACCACCATCAGCGGCCGCCTCACCGATGCCGAAAACGGCGAAACCCTCATCGGGGCCAGCGTGGAAGCGCTGGGGTTGCAAAAAGGAAACGTCAGCAATGAGTACGGTTTTTACTCCTTTACCCTGCCGGCCACAAACGACTCGATTACCCTGCGTTTCAATTACCTCGGTTACGAAACGGCCTATCGGCAAATCAAATCCACACCCGGGGCTATCACGCTCAACGTGTCGCTGCGCCCGCAGGGGTCTGTGCTGGGCGAGGTCGTTATCCGGGCAAACAACCCCCTGGAAGACAAGGTAAAAAGTACCGAAATGTCGGTCATGGCACTCAGCGCCCGGGAAGCCAAGGCACTGCCCGCGCTGTTCGGCGAGGTGGATGTTATCAAAATCCTGCAACTGAAACCCGGTGTGGCGTCCGGCTCCGAAGGGACTACCGGTCTCTTTGTGCGCGGTGGCGGCGGCGACCAGAACCTGATCGTACTGGACGAGGCCGTGGTGTACAACGCCAACCACCTGTTCGGCTTTTTCAGCACCTTCAACTCCGATGCCGTCAAGGACCTCAAGGTGTACAAAGGCGGTTTTCCGGCCCAGTACGGCGGGCGTCTCTCCTCGGTCATTGACGTGCGCATGCGGGAGGGCAACAACAAGGAATACGATGTGACGGGTGGCCTCGGCCTTATTTCCAGCCGCCTCACCGTGGAAGGGCCGATCCAGAAAGATAAATCCTCGTTTATCGTCAGTGGGCGACGCACCTACGCCGACCTCATCACCCGCGGTATCAACCGCGCCAATGCGGACAAGCCCGATTACAACCCCATCCCCGACTACTATTTTTATGACCTGAACACCAAGGTGAATTTTACCCTGTCGGAAAAAGACCGCCTGTACCTGAGCGGCTATTTCGGGCGCGATGTGTTCACGTTCAACAACGAGACGTTCAACTTCCTTTTTGATTGGGGCAATGCTACCGGTACCGCCCGCTGGAACCACATATTTGGCCCCAAACTGTTTTCCAATACCACTTTCACGTTTTCCGACTACCGCTACCGCATCCGGAATATCCTGCAAGGGTTTTCTTTCAACCTCGGCTCCAATGTGAAAGATGCCAACCTGAAAGTGGATTTGTACTACCAGCCCAACAACCAGCACACGATCCGCTTTGGCGGCAACGCTACCTACCATGATTTTCAGGTGGCCCGCCTCAAATTCGGCAGCGACGACGGGAGCATCAACTTCGAATCGGGCCAGGGCTACGACGGCATGGAGTACGGGCTTTATTTTTCCGACGAGTGGGCCTTGACCGACCGGCTGAAAATCAACTACGGCGCCCGCCTGTCGGCTTGGCAAAACAACCCGGCGTTTTACGCCAACTTCGAGCCGCGGGCGGCAATCAATTTTGCCCTCACCGACAACTGGTCGCTCAAAGGTTCCTACTCCCGCATGAACCAGTATGTACACCTGCTGGCCAGCAGCGGCCTGTCGCTGCCCACCGATATCTGGTATCCCAGTACCGAAAACATCAAGCCCGAGGTGAGCGACCAGATCGCTATCGGTACCTCGTACCTGTTGAATAAAAAATGGCTCATCACCTGGGAGGGCTGGTACAAATGGCTGCAAAACCAGGTAGATTTCATAGACGGCGCCGAGTTGTTTGGAAACGATGCTCTCGAAGGCGAACTGGCTATCGGCAAGGGGTACGCGTTTAGTCCACTGGAACTGGAAATTGAAAAAAAGGAGGGTCGCCTCACCGGCTGGATCGGCTACACGCTGGCCTGGGTGAAACGCGGCGAGTTCAAGGACATCAACGGCGGCGCCTATTTTCCGCCCCGGTTCGATACGCGGCACAACCTGAGTATTGTGGGTTTGTACGATTTGGCGCGCAAGTGGCAGCTCACGGCTACCTGGGTGTATACCTCGGGATACGTCAGTTGGTTGCCCCTGGGGCGATTCACCTTTCAGGATGTGTCGGGCGCCCCGTTTCAGGCGGTAGTGCCCGTGTACGGCAACCGCAACACATTTCGCTACCCGCCGTACATGCGCCTCGACCTCGGTATTGTGTACAAATGGAAAACCCGGCGCAGCGAACAAGACCTGACCATCAGCGTGTACAACGCCACCGACAGGCGGAATCCGTACTTCATTTTCATCGAACCCGAACTGGAAACGGTGGGCCAGAACGGCCAGACCATCGAGGTGCCCACAGCCATTCGGGCCAAACAGGTGTCGCTGTTCCCGATCCTGCCCTCGGTGACGTGGAATTTTAAGTTTTGAGTTTTGAGTTTTGAGTTTCGAGTTGGAGCGCTAACAAATACAAAAACAAGAAAATGAATACCTTGAAATACTTTTTTGCCCTTTCCGCCCTGGCCTTTCTGGCCTCCTGCAACCTCGAAAAAGAAGTGGATATTGAACTGCCGGTGTACGAAAGTCAGCCGGTGATAGAGTGCTACCTGGAGCCGGGAAAACCTTTCCGCTTGTTGCTATCGCGCAGCTACGGGTTCTTCGATCCATTGGGGCTGGACTCCACGTTTCTGGACAAAACCCTGCTGAGCGGGGCCACGGTCACCATTGCCTACAACGGGCAGGTGGACACGTTGTACAACCAGATTTCCGCCGAAATTGCGCCGCTGAAACTGTTCAACTACACCGGGCTGAATCTGGTGCCCGCCACCGCCGGCGTCGAGTACACGCTGAACATCGTGCTGGCTGACGGCAAAACCATCACCGGCCAAACCGCCATGTTGCCGTTTGTGCCGATAGACAGCATCAAGGTGGAGTGGAACCCCGAGCGCGACACACTGGCCCGGGTGCTGACCTACCTCACCGACGACATGGGGCAGGAAAACTACTACCGCCGGTTGTTGAACTACGGTTCGCTCGACAGTGTGCCGGATCAGGATTTTTTGGCCAATGACCGGATCGCAACCACCAATCTCATCGCTTTCGGTACGGGGTACGAACTGATGGAGGGCGACACCGTGATCAACACGCTTTTTCATATCACGAAGGACTACTACGATTTCGTGGAAAGCGTGCAACTGGCCGTTTTCGGCAACCTGAATCCCTTCGCGCAGCCCTCGCCGATCAAAAGCAATGTGCGCGGCACAGCCAATCCGCTGGGGATATTTACCTGCTTGGTGTACGACCGGGATACGCGGGTGATTACGCGGTGAGAAAAGAATTTGCGCTCAAATAACTCTTGAAGATAAGTGTCGCCCCGGCCTTTTAACCCACCTGCACCGAAGTCATCGTCAACGCACCCGCCACCGCACGGTCGTTGAACAGGGAGACCTCCTCGCCCTTTTCCTGCAATGCCAGCGAATAAAGCAACGGCAGGTAGTGTTCCGGGGTCGGGATGGCGAGGTCGAATGCTTTGCCCTGCGAACGGAAATTGATGAGCGGCTCATGGTCACCCGACAGGATGCTGCTTTTCATTTTTTCGCCGGCTTCGATAGTTTAGTCATAGCCGCAGCCGACTTCTTTCAGCCTGTCCCACGCCACCTTGCCGAGGTTGTGCACCATGTTGCCGCTGCCAACAATCAGCACACCTTTTCGCCGCAAGGCGGAGAGTTCTTTTGCCAGTTCGTAGTGCCATTGGGCATTTTGGCGGTAATCGAGGCTCATCTGAATGACCGGCACATCTGCGTCCGGGTACAGGTGTTTGATGACCGACCAGGCGCCGTGGTCGAGTCCCCATTTTTCGTCGAGGCCGACTTCTGTTTTTGACACGAGGCTTTTGGTCTCCTTCGCCAGTTCGGGGTTGCCGGGGGCGGGGTACTGGACATCGAAAAGGGCTTTCGGGAAACCGCCGAAGTCGTGGATCGTGCGGGGTTTTTCCATGGCGGTGACGAACGTGCCCTGCGT
Source organism: Lewinellaceae bacterium (assembly GCA_016719605.1). GTDB lineage: Bacteria > Bacteroidota > Bacteroidia > Chitinophagales > Saprospiraceae > M3007. The sequence goes on from JADJYW010000001.1 coordinate 843,737, forward strand.
TTCCCAATGCGCCGAGATGCAGAGGATGGCCGTTGGGCGGGTGATTTCGCTGCCCACTTTGCGAAAGCCTGCTACGAACTCGTTTTCCTCGATGGCGTTCATCGGGCTGCCGTGACCGAGGAAAAGCACGGGCATCTTTTCGGTGCTGGAAAAGCCTTTGGTGGCTTGTTCGAGGTATCCAAGTTTCATTGCTGCCCCGGTGAGTGGTATGGTTGCCATGAGTTTCAAGAATTGACTGCGGGTCATATAAAATTTCTGTTTTTGATTCAGTGCACAAGATAAAATTAATGACGGATGCGGACAAGTTGCGGCTGGAATACTACAGATGAAGTACGCGGTTGATTGCGTGGCGAAGGGAAGGACGTTTAGTTGTGAAACTATTTTTTTAAGCGACAAACATTTTCACAACCCCCTGAAAAGCAATTAAAAGCAGCGATCCCCAATTTTCTACCCAAAACCATTTATCCAATTTTGGGTATTTGGCACGTTTTTGGAAAATACCCTAACTGTTACCAAAACTGATGTTTATGCAACACACCACATCCACTCCGAAACGCTCCAATTATCCACTTACCGCTGTGTTCATCCTGCTGGTTCACTTAGGCCTCGGCTATATGATCTATCAGGAAGTAATCCACCCGAACAACGGCACGGAACAGAAAGCAATCCAAACGCAGGAAACGCCCGCTATTCCTTAAACAGCGCGCCAATCTGCTTCTTCCTTCAACGGCTGCCCGGAATTTTCCAGGCGGTCCGTTTCGCCCTGCTTGGTGTTTCACCAAGCAGCCTCATAAGAAGCCGCTTGGTGAAAACACCAAGCGGGGCAGAAAAATCCACTGCGAAACTTAATCTGTATACTGTCTATTGAACACGCTCTAAAACTTCCGTCCGTTTTTCACCCGGTTCACAAACGCATCGGCCAGTGCCGGGTTGGCCGCCACGATCTCGTAGATTTCCCCATTGGGCATTTTGATCTGTGTCTCTTTTGTTTTCAGGGCCAGCAAGGCATCGTTGAAACGGGTACTGCTGGACACCACATTGAGCGCTCCGGCCTGGTAGCCGAAGAAGTACCACAGGTCAGTGGAAGCCCGGATATACAGGTAAAATCGGTCGTCTTCGTTGCCGGGCATTTTGTACTCCACATAGGCGTTGAGCATTTTCTGGATCGGTTCGCCATTGATGGACACGACGGGGATACGGTCCTCCACGCTCAGGAACGACTGGTACTCGGGGTTCCAGATGACCGGGTGGCGGCCCAGCAGGAAGGTGAACTTGTTGTCTTTTTTGGGCAGGTTCAGGAAGTTGCTGTTCAGGTTGTTCAGGGCTTCCTCGCGGTCTTTTTCGTCGGGCACAAACTCGCTCAGGGCCGGGCGGTAAAACTGCTGTTGCGTGTTGAACGGCGGCACCTGCGCCTCAAAACTGGAGGCTTTGATATCATTCACCATCATTTCCAGCAGCACCTTGGGTACCGTGATCTCCATGCCGGTCATCAACTCGCCATTGGTGACGAAGGTCGCTGTGTCGGGTATGTTGAACTCGGTTTTCAGGCGGCCGGCAGCGGTTACTTTCATAAACTCGAGGCCGCTGCCGATGGTGAGCGGCCCCTCGGCCTGCAAGGAACCGGTTCGGTTGTCGTACGTCATTTTGGGGCCGCGCAACCGCGCCGGAGCCACTACCCGCGCCGAGTCGCCAAAGACGAAACGGTCTGTTTGCGGCTCGTACTTGAACACGCCCTCGCCATTAAAAACAGGGCGGTCGAGGCGGGAAAAGGGCATTTGCAGGATGCGGGGGTACAATTCGCCGGTTTCCCGGGACTGAAAAAAGCCGAGGAAGAGCGGCTCGCCATCGGCATCCTTGCTGCCTTTCACCTGCACCACCGGGTCGTTTTTATCCACCTCGGAGTAAACGGTAAACCACGGGTTTTCCACGAATTCGGTCTTGATTTTGGCCAGTCCCTCGAACCGCAGGTTCTGCTGGTTGGCCTTCAGGATGATCGTGCCGGCAAAAAGGGTTTTCACGTCCATATAAAAACTATCTGCCGCTTTCACATCGCCGGCGGCCGTGGTAAGTACGTTTTTGGTGGACGGGGAGCCTGGCCCGTAGCGTTCGCCGACGATGTTGTTGAAAAAGATTTCCTGGGTATGTTCCGGGATGTTGTACTCGTAGTAGCCCGTGGCTTTGTAACTTTTTTTGCCCAAAATATCCACCACGGCGCGGTTGATCGTGTGGTATTTGCTCGCGGTGTCGGCCAGTATTTTCGCCTCGGCGATCTGCTTCATAATACCACCGGCCTGAACTTCAATGTTTCCGGTAGCCGGATAAATGAAGGCATCGGCAGATTTGATAACCTCCACGCCGCCAATTTTCAACTGGCTGTTTTTCATGTCGTACAAAGCCGTTTTGCCCTTGAACTGGAGCGTATCCTGGTCAGGATCAATGGATACGAAGTTGCCCGGTTCCCGCTCGTCGCTTTTGAAGGTTACGGTCTGGCCCTTCATGTCCCACGAAAATTCGTTCATCGAGGTGCGGTACTTGTTGAGGGGCAGGGTCGTGTTGGCGTCGGCGGTGTTGGCTTTGAAGTCGCCGGTTTGTTTGTCAAAATCCAACTCCCCGCGCACGTTGCGGGAGTCGAATACCACGTCTTCGCCGCTCAGGGCCTTGATCTGGAGATCGGCAGAATCCGAACTGGCCTGAAACGGGCCGTAGGAAATGACATTGGAGGTCAGTTTGCCGCCAAACCACTCGAAGTCGCCACGGCCTTTCAAGCCCGACGGCGTCAGAATCAGCACGCCCTTGTGGTTGTAGCCGGCTTCTCTGAACAGGTCGAAGGCCTTGGCTTTGCTTTCCACATACATGGAATCGCGGTAGGGCAGCCAGTTTACTTTTACGTCCTCGCCACTCGCCTGGGGTACTTTCACGGCGCTTTTCCGGTCTTCTTCCATGAAAAATTTGCGGGCGGTGCAGGTCATCTGTTTGGGCCGGAACACAATGTCTTCGGACTGGATGTCGGCGGTCAGGTATTCCACCGTGCCGATGCCGAGAAAGCCTTTGTTGCTCAGGTCAATTTTGCCGGTATAGTTACCTTTTTGTACATAAACGGGGTACCCCTTGGGCGGGGTTTGGTGGATGTACCCGAAGGACTTGTCCTGGTCGCGCACGATGATCGTTTCCCGAAAGGGGGCGAAAATATCCGCAGAGGTCATTTCGCCCTTGAACTTGATCATATCCGCCGTGTAGCTGTCCAGGCCGTTGAACGAGAACGGGTCAAGTTTGAAATAAAAGGAATCGCGGCGATAGACCCCGTCTTGCGTGGCGGGTCGGTCGTAGAAAACGAAGGAGTGTTTTTTAGCCTGTAGGGATGGGAAAATGGCGAGGTTTTCTTTACCCGATTTGTTGTTGGGCGCGTCCACCAGGAGGATACCGGAAACCAGTTCCACCGTGGAGTTCATGGCGTCGGCCATAGGGCGTCCATTCTCGTCATTTTTGCCGACCGGCAAATAAAAATCGAGGTGGCGCACGGAGTCGAACTCGACGTGGAATTTGTCATAAACGAAATTCATGTCGGCGCCCTCAAACAGCGCAAATCCGGCAAACAACCGGCCGCCAAAACGCATATCGCGGTTTTGAAGTAGCGTAAGTGAGCGCTCACCCGGTATAAATCCCACCTTTTGCCGTTCGCTCAGTTCGATACGTTTGACCTCGTTGATGGTGGTTTCTTTGGTTTTCAGGTTTAGGCTGGCATTGGAAGTGGTGCTGACCGACTCGATTTTGATGGCGTCGAAGTCGCGTTTGCCCTGACTGGCCAGCGCATAGTGGCCCAGTTTGGGGCGCGGCTCGATGATGTGCTGGTCAAAGTAGTAGTTGATAAAGCCCTTGGCCACCATTTCGGCCAGCAGGCTCTGGATGCTGGAGTAATCAAATTTGGGGTTCAGGGCCTGTGCAAAAGCGTCGTCCGTCACGACTTTGCTCATACGCGTACTGTCCCAGTAGGTTTCCTCCATCAGTTTGTGCAGGATGGAGATGGGGTTGACGCTGGTGATATTTTGCATACGGACGTACTCGCCGGGGTCGAATCGGTTGCTGCTTTCGAACTCTACTTTTTGGCTGACGCCTTTCACCGCGCCCACGCGCGAGCCGATTTCCAGCGAATCGTTGGCCACAAACCACGAGACCTTTTCGGTTTCGAGGTTCATGTTGTAAAAAGACGAGTAGAACGGGTTGCGCTCGGAGCCTTTCTGGCCGCGGGTGAGGTGGATGATTTGGTCGGGAATCTCCACCCGGAAGTTTACCGCCGGGTGATAAAGGCTGTCCGAATCCATGAACAGTTTGGCGTTCACGCCTTCGGCAATAATGTTCACTTCGCGTTTGATGATGAACAGGTCGCCGGTGCCGTAGAAAATGCGTTGGCGTTTTTTATTGTAAATGGTGAGTCGGGCCGGTTGGGCTGTCGTCCCGTATCCGTACACCGAGGAGCCGTGCAACCGGAATCCGCCGTTGTATTCGATGCCTTCCCCGATTTTGGCGATTTTGAGCGACTGGTCGAACGATTCAAAACGCGGGTACTGGGTTCCGATGCTCTTGTTGGACACCACGACGTTTTCCTCAAATTTGCCCCAAACACCACCCTGCGGGAAATACAACGGGTAGAAAAACTCCGCCGAATCGCATTTGTACAGCGGTTTTTTGGCTTCCACGGTGTAGGTCGTCAGGCGGGCATATACCGTGGAATCCAGTCCGGCTTGCACCCAGCCCACTTTTCCTCCGGTACCTTGCCACACTTCTTCGTACGGATAATAGACGCCGCTGGTGTTGCGCACCATGGTCGAGTCGGCTTTCCGCACGCCGATCAGGTCCACGTTTTCGCAGCGCAGCGCGGGTTTTTTGTCTTCGTAAACGAACTCGAATGTTCCGCCCCGGATTTTCCACACGATGACGCCGGCTTCGCGGGCCTGGAAGGCACGCTGCTCGATGAAGTCGGCGGAAAAGTCGAGCATTTGCGCGATCGGTTTGGTGCGTCCTTTTTCAATATCGGCAATGGCGCGTTCGGCGAACCCGTGCCAGCGCTGGAAAAACGTGCTGTCGGGGTCGAGTTTGGCCGCCGACACGGCGTTGATGTAACTTTTGTAGTACGGAAACGCGCCGAGACGCTGCTCGGCCAGCAGGTTCGACATCCGCACAATACTTGCCATGTCCTGCTCCCGGAACACGCCGGCTTTGTATTGTTTTTTGAAAACAGCGAACGTTTCCGCCATGTCGGGGCGCTTGGAGGCGTTCATGAACTGGTCCAGTTTGTCCACAAACTCGTTCGGGTTGTCGGGGAACTTGGCCGGCGCCTGGGCAATGGCCGGTTGCAGGGCGAGCAAAAGGGGAAACGCGAGGAGGAGGAGTTTTTGAAAAAATCGTGTCATATCGAGCCTTGGCTGGTGTAGTTTGGACAAAAGAAAAAACGGCCAGTGAAACGCGGCCGGGGCGTCAAAAGTACGGCGTTAACGGTTTTGGAATTTCATACAGAGCCAGTTGCCGCGCTCGGCTCGCTGTTGAAACACAAACCCGACTCGTGTTGCCGCTTCCGTCACTACCGTCTCGTCTTCGCGCAAGATTCCCGATACCAGCAGCCAGCCGCCGGGTTTCACCAATGCTGCCAATCGCGGCAACGAATCCAGAATCACGTTTCGGTTTATATTGGCCAAAATACCGTCGAACCCGGCGCCTTGCACGGCTTCCAGGGTGCCGCAGCGGGCAATGATGTGTTCGGCCACGCCATTGACGGCGCTGTTTTCCAGCGTGTTCCGGTACGATTCTTCCTCAATGTCCACGGCTTCTACTTCTTTGGCGCCGAGGCGGGCGGCGAGGATGGCCAGTACGCCGGTGCCGCAGCCGTAGTCGAGCAGGTGCGCGCCCGCACAGGGCAAATCGCGCAGCGCGCGCAGGCACATCCAGGTGGTTTCGTGGTGTCCGGTGCCGAACGCCATTTTGGGATTGATGACCAGCTCGTGCTGCACACCCGCGATGGGTTCGTGGAAATCGGCGCGTACGGCGCAAAAGTCCTCCACGATGACCGGCTGGAAATTGGATTCCCAGATTTTGTTCCAGTTTTGGGCGGGCAGGAATTCTTTGTTCCAGGTAAAGGCAAACTGCTCCTGGAGGTCGGTGAGCAGGGCGTCGGCTTCAGTTTCGGAGCCTTCACCCGAGGGCGCGGGCATGTACGCATGCAGTCCCTCCTCCGTTTCCTGGAACGTATCGAACGGGGCATCAGACAAAAAAGCGGGCAGGATTTCGGCGATGTCGGGGGTGGTGCAGATGGTGTATTTGTAGTAGTGCATGGCGGGTTTCAATAACAGGCAGGTTTTGGGCGGGCAAACCTACGGAAAAGGCGCGAAGGGGAGCGGTGGGGGCTTGGCTATGTAAAAGAGCGCTTGCGCGCGAAAACAGATGCGATAAAACGAAACTTGACGGAGGCCTGTTCTCAATCCGCGTTCGTTACCGTTGTTTGCGGGTTTGCATAGCCTTTTAACAGGTACATAACAGGCGCCTAACGCCCGCAAAACAAAAATCGCACTGTGCCAACGTGCACCTTTGTCCCATCAGAAGCAACCAGACAAAAGCGACTGATTCGCCAGCCCGGCGACTCCGGGTGTACTTTTCAAATCTACTTTTACTTCGATGAAAAATTTCCTTGTGATCTCCACAGTACTCGTTTTGGCTTGCTGCTTTGGCGGCACGTTGTATGCTCAGGCACCCTGCTGCCAACCAAATCCAGCCTGCAAAAAGGTATGTGGCTCGGCCTCTGCCGACAAAAACTCCGGCGAAGCCTCCGTTGCCGTCGCTCAGGCATCAACCGGCGGAAAAGCATGCACCGGCCAATCCGCCCGCGTCGCTACTGCCCGCCAGACGGGTCTGGTTTCTGCGAAGCACAACCCGCAGGCGCTACGGCCAAAACCAACTGCCTCCCGGCAAACTGCGATCTGTCCAAATGCGACCCAACCAACTGCGACTGGTCCAAGTGCCTGCCGCCCGGCTGCGACCCCAAAAATTGCGACTTGTCCAAGTGTATGCCGGGCAAGAGCGCTTCCGCCGGAAAAGCGGCAAAAGCCGTCCGACTTTAACTGAAACAACAAGCAACGAAAACAAAACAACGCGGGCATCCTGATATCCTCAGGATGCCCGCGCTGTTGGGTGTTTGGGTATGGAGGCACTCAAACACCCAAACACTAAAACACCTAAGATTTCCGCATAAAAACGCTATCCAATGCGGCGCCGTCGAAGTTGCCGGTCGGTTTGCCAATGACATGGTTGTATACTGCGGCTACAAAAACCGAACGTGCGGCCGTAGCAATGGTGCTGACCAGCAGGATCAGCAACAAGCCGATCACTATGCCGAGGACTACGTTCACATAGGTTGCCAGCACGATACCGATGGCTACGCTTGCGAGGATGCCCAAAAAGTTGAACAACCCGAAACTCACATTAGCGGAGAGCGACTCGCCCCATTTTTGCTTCATCAAGCGGCCCGATTCCTTGACGCAGTCCAGCACTCCGCGGTCTTCATAAACCAGTACCGGCACCACAAAGAAGGTCAAAATGGACCAGGCTACGCCGATGAGGGAGGATATGATCTGGCCAATCTTGCCGGTTTCTTGTAAGGCCTGAAGCAGGGTGCCGACTGTGGCGGACAGCACCGACCAGGCAAAAATTTTGCCGATGCGGGAGAACGCAAAGTTGAGGCCCTCGGAAAGACTGGTTTGCTCGCCGTTCAGGATTTTGATGGCGCAGTGGATCAGTGCCGTGTTGAAAAACACGATCACGAAAAAACTGATCAGGTAGTAGAGAAAAACCAGGCCATAGCCAAGCAGGCCGCCGTACTGCTCGTCGTTCATCAGGGTTTCAATTTCCTCGCCGACGAGAAGAAATGTGCCGCCAAAAAATGTAGCCAGTACGGCCAGAAGCGCGATGGTGGAAAATACGGGAAACAGCAGGAGAGACCGGTTCTCGTTGATGGTTTGGTAACTGAGATTGGCCAATTTCCAGCCGCTGCTCAGGCGTTCGAAGAATGTCATATTTTTAGTTTTTAGAATGATGCCCAAAGATATTGGGTGTGCCGGATTAAAAAACCGTACTGATATAGTTTTTTTTGAAGGCATTTTGGCAACCCTCTAACCAGAAACCCTCTAACCAGAAACCCTCCAACCAGAAACCCTCCAACCAGAAACCCTCTAACCAGAAACCCTCTAACCAGAAACCCTCTAACCAGAAACCTTCCAACCAGAAACCTTCCAACCAGCAACCCTCCAACCCCTTCACCATCCCCGGCTTGCGCTCAGGATCAGCCAGGCATTGGCGGTCACATACAGGATCAGGATCAGTTTCCAGGCGCGCTGATCGAAACGGGCCGATGCCTGTGGCTGACCATTTTTCCAAATCCGCAACGACGTCACCGACGACACGATGCACAGCAGCAGGAAAAAATAGGTGAGGATATGCAGTTTGTCTACCAGGGTAAAGGTGGTGGACTGCGGCAGGATGGAGTCCACAATGTACTTGTTGCCTACACATGCAAACAGGCTGCCGACCGACAGCCCGAAACGCGGGTCCACGTCCACGGGGTCAATAAAAAACACCAGCCAGGAAATGAAAAAGGCGACATACATCCCGGTGAACAGCGAAAAAAACAGGCCCCAGGTTTTACGTTTGATAAAAACCGTGAGGCTGGCATTGGCATATGCGCTGCCTTGGTTCAGTACGGGATCGCCGTAGGTGGTGTCGTATTTTTTGGAGCCGGAGGTAATTTCAAAGCGCTCGATGTACCAGTTGGTCAGACCCAAATTGGTGTCAATTTTGGTGTTTTCGGTATCCGGGATGTACACCAAGGACTGTATGTCGCGGTCACTTTCCTCAAATTCGATTGTCATTTTTTGTATGTCGAAGGGGAAGCGCCGGATGTCCCAGTCTTTTTTCAAAACAGCGGTGGCGCGTTTGCCGGCCCATTGCACGCCGCCTTTTTCCTCCAGAAATTCGAGGTGGTAGTCCACGGCTTTGGCGTTGGGGATTTCGAGTGTTTCCAGTGGTTTCAGGTCGGGGTTTGTGTAGTTGAACCACACCCAGAACTGTGCGGAAAAACTCTTTTCGCTCAGGTTTACATCGTAGATATCGTTGACAAACGCGCCGATGCGAACGGTGTCGGGCTGAGCCTCGGCAAAGGTCGCCAAACAACACCAGAGCAGGCAGGGTAGGGTAGTGCGGCGTAGCAGTATGGGCATGGTGTGGTGTTCAGGTTTGTGTTTCGGGCGTGAAAATAGGGCACTACTGTCACATAGCCGCCAATCTACGGCATTTGCCCCGGGCGGGCGTTTTTCGGCAACGAGGTTTGGGATGGGCAGGCTACATTTGCTATGGCTTACAACTCCCCTTTCTTTTTCAAAAAAACACTTTTCCACATGAATCGCTACTTGTTTTTACTCCTGTTCGGAGCGGCTTGTTGCTCCACCGGTTTGACGGCCCAATCGCCTGCTGCATCCCTTTCCATTCCGGCAACTGCTTTTTTTATGGAAACAGAAGTGGAGCGCGGGTACGTCCTGTGCCCCACCGGCACCGGAAACCTGTATGTAGCCGGCATGAAAAACGTGGATATGGTGCTCCTGGAAATGACCGCCGAGGGCGCCGTGGTGTCGTCCCGCTACATAGACGTGGGGGTCACGGGCCTCGACGCCATTTCGCAAATCATCGTGGACTCGGATGGCCACCTCGTCATCACCGGCAACCTGAAAGAAGACCAGCCGGACAACGGCTATGTGTTCCGCTACGACCCAGTATTTCGCAAAACACTGTGGGCCAAAACCTTCGGCGGGGCGCAAACGCTGATCGGCGGCGTGCTGGAAAACGGCCCCGGCGGCAACTTTATCGTGTACGCCAACCCGCATCTGCCTGGCGGCGACGATGCCGAATTTTTTCAACTCGACCGCAACACTGGCAACATGATACCCGGCAGCGCCTGGCGATACAACCTCGGCACTTCCGAAAACTTTCAGTCCATGGTGCTGCACAACGGCGACCTGTATGCCGCCGGGCGGTTCACCGACGGCTTTGGCAGCGTTGCCTTTTCCGACATGCGGCACGCGTTGCTCCGCATAGATGTCGCCACCGGCGCCCCCGCCTGGACGAGCCTTTCCCACATTGATCCCAACGAACCCGGCCGCCTCTACGGCCGCGGTCTTGTGGTGGAGGGAGATGCCCTGGTCTCCGTGTTCAGCGGCAACGATGCCGGCGACGACCTGCTGACCTCGCATGTTTTTTTGCAAAAAAATACCCTCGACGGCGCATTGGTGTGGGTTAAAAAAATAGACTTTCCCGAGTGGGAAACCGAATTTGCGGAGGAAATCATCAGCGTGCCCGACGGGTTCGTACTGTACGGCCATACACTTGACGGCGCCGCGCTGTTTTTGCTCAAAACCAACAAAAACGGGGAACTGGAGTGGGCGCGTAAAGTGGAACATACCGCCCCATACCGGATTATCGGAACCGCACAAGGGCAGCTCGTTGCCATAGACAATTACCTCTTTGCAACCGGATTTCGGGATATTTCCGGTACCTCCAACATGTTTTTGCTGAAAGCAGACGCCAACGGTACGCTCAGCGATAATTGCCCGGTGTTTCTGCCGGCACCCGCTACCGCCGTGGACGTATCGGATGCAATCGGCTACCCGGTCACTCCACAGGTGGATGCCGGTACAACCGTCGCGTTTGATTTGCCCGTGGCGCCGCCCGTGAATTTTATCCCGCAAAAACAGTTTGTGTGCCAACAGATCGTGTCCAACTGCACAGATTTGCCCGATCTGGTTTTTCAAGCGGACAGCATCTGGTGCCACGGTGGAGGGTTCCGCGTTAAATACACGGCTTGTAACCAGGGTACGGCTCCGGTCACAGGCAGTTTCCGGGTGCGCTTTTATCCCGTAGACCCAACTCAGGATACCACCGCCGACATGGGTTCTTCCCTGATATTACTCAATTCCCCTCTGGAGCCGGGTACCTGTATCAGCGGTATGTATAATTCGCTACCCTGGTTTGCACCCGGGGGCCTGAACGGACCGCAGTCGGTGTACTTTGTTGTCAACGACGGCGGTTCCCTGCCCACACCCTTCTCGTTCAGTGATTTTCCCACCACCAGCCTGATTGAGTGCGACTACACCAACAACCTGTCATCCATAGCGATAACGCTGCCGGATATCCCCGTACTGGACCTCGGGCCGGATGTGATTCTCTGCTCGGATTCTGTCATTGTGTTCGATGCCGGGCCGGGGTTCCTGACCTATCGGTGGCAGAATGGCTCCTCCGGCCAGATGCTCACCGCCGCCGATCCCGGCCTAAATTACTGGGTGGAAGTGACCGACGTATGCGGGTTTGAGCAACGCGATTCGGTGTTTTTTTCTTACAGCCTGCTGCCTGATACGAAATTTGGCGACACCACGATTTGCCCCGGCGCATCCGTGACCTATGATTTGCCGGGCTTCACGACCTACTCGTGGGCGCCCGCCGCCGGGCTAAATTGCACCGACTGCCCCGTGGTGACGGCTTCGCCTGTGGCGACCACGACGTACACCCTGTTTGCAAACGACACCCTGGGCTGCGAACTACGGGACACGTTCACCGTGACGGTGCGCGCCATCCCGGTGCTGGACCTCGGGCCGGACGTAATCCTGTGCACCGATACCACCATTGTGTTCGATGCCGGGCCGGGTTTCCTGACGTACCTGTGGCAAGACAGCACCACCAGCCAGATGTTCACCGCCGCCGACCCTGGCCTGAATTACTGGGTGGAAGTGACCGACGTATGCGGTGGCATACAGCGCGACTCGGTGTTTTTCTCCTTCAGCCTGCTGCCCGATACGAAGTTTGGCGACACCACGATTTGCCCCGGCGCATCCGTGACCTACGCCTTGCCGGGCTTCACGACCTACTCGTGGGCGCCTGCCGCCGGGCTAAACTGCACCGGCTGTCCCGTGGTGACGGCTTCGCCCGCAGCGACCACGACGTACACCCTGTTTGCAAACGACACCCTCGGCTGCGAGCTGCGGGATACGTTCACGGTGACGGTGCGCGGGCCGGGCAACCTGAGCATTTCCTGCCCGGCCAATGTGACCGTGCAAGCCGCATCGGGCGCCCAAACGGCGGCTGTGCCTTATTCCGACCCGATTGCGAACACCGACTGTCTGTGCGGCGATGCTGTCTGGACATTGACCCAGGGGCTGCCCGGCGGAGCCAATTTTCCGATCGGCACCACAACGGTATGTTTCATGGCGGAGGACGGCTGCAACGCTTCGGCGACCTGCTGTTTTAACGTGACGGTGGAAAAAGGCCCCGATACGCAGGCTCCGTGCGATGTGAAGGAAACGCCCTGCGTGCGCTTTGAGGTCTTGGGGGTTACCCAAAACCCGAAGAAGCAAAAGACCTACCGGATGCGGGTGGTGAACAAGTGTGCAAACGAACTGACGTATGTGGTGTATCAATTGCCAAACGGGATGACCGCCAAGGCGCCGCTTACCGGTTCCATCTATACCTCGCCGGCAGGCCGGCAATACGAAGTGCGCAACCCGAATGCTTCGCCGTTCCACTCCATACGGTTCAAAACGCTGGGCGCCGGCATCGCCAATGGCCAGTCCGATATTTTTGAATACACCCTGCCGGCGCAAGCCGACCCGATGTACATCCATACCGCTGTGCGCCTGGCTCCACAGGGATTTGTGGAGGCGCACCTGAACGTATTTTCCTGTGCGGTAGAACAAACAGCCAACCGTCCGGACGAGAACAGCGCCCATGATCGTTTCGGCACGCAAACAACGACCGAGGCGGCAAGTCTCCGGCTTTTTCCCAATCCGGTCGTTAATCGCCTGCATATAGACCTGGGCGGCGGGTCGGATCAGTCGGTGCGGCTGCTCGTGACGGATGCCGTGGGCCGCATCTTGCTCGACAGTCCGGTGTGGTATTCCGAGCAGGTACACGCGCTGGATATCCCGCAGCATTGGCCGTCGGGTATGTATTTTTTGACAGTTACGCGAGCAGATGGTTCGCGCGCAGAAGGTCGGTTTGTGAAGTAAGCGCGTGTTTACCTCCCGGTTCGATTGATCATCGTTGAGGCGGCCTGCTGGTTGGGAAACATCCAGATGTCCTGCACATTGACGTGCGGCGGGCGTGTGGCCGCGAAATAGATGGCCTCGGCCACGTCGGCAGACTTGAGTGGCTGAAAATCCTGGTAAATCTGTGCGCGCTCGGCATCGCCGTCGAAGCGGGTGAGGGCAAATTCTGTTTCCTCTACATGGCCCGGGCTGACCTGGCTCACCCGCACATTGTGGGTATAGAGGTCCATGCGCATACCGCGGGTGAGGGCATCCACGGCAAACTTGGTAGCGCAATAGACCGCTCCGTTGGGATACACTTCTTTGCCCGCGCTGGAGCCGATATTGATGATGTGCCCGCGGCGGCGGTGCACCATGCCGGGCGCTATGATCCGCGTGACGTACAGCAAACCCTTGATATTCGTGTCAATCATGGTTTCCCAGTGCCCGAGGCTGCCCTCGTGGATGGGCGCCAACCCCTTGGCCAGACCCGCGTTGTTCACGAGTACATCTATGTTTTGCCAGGATTCGGGCAGGTTGCCAAGGTGTTCGGCTACGGCGGCAGCATCGCGCACATCGAAAGACAGGGTGAGCACGTCGGTGTGAAAATCTGCTGCGAACCGTTGCCGGAGTTCAGCCAACCGGTCGGCCCGGCGCCCGGTGAGGATCAGTCGGTGCCCGTGTCGGGCAAACAGTTCCGCTGTGGCACGCCCGATACCGGATGTAGCACCGGTGATGAGCACCGTGAGCGGCTTGGCGGTGCGCAGTGGTGTTTCGGGTGTTTCCGGTTCCGGTTGTGCAAAGGGTTTCGGCGCCGGCGTCTCGGTCGGCTCCGGTTCTGTTTGCGCAAGCGGTTCTTCGGGTATTTCCGATTCGGCAACTGGTGCTGCTTCCGGTTCCAACGGCACAGGCTCCGGCTGCTCCTGCGGGGCGTGGAACAGGGCATCGTCTTCGGCAGATTGCAGGTCGGGATTGAGCGAAACCGCGTGGCGGTAGAGCGATTCGGCCTGTTTGTGGTCGCCAGATTCGAAGGTGAATCGGGCCAGTGCCAGCCATGCCTCGCTGTGTTCGGGCTGGAGCACTACCACATCGCCAAAGTGCTGGAGGGCCTTGGCGGGCTGATTGAGGTGGTCGCGCAGGAGTACCGCCAGCCGGTAGTGCAGGTCGGCGGCGCCCGGTTCGGCAGCAATAGCCTCTTCCAGATAATAAGCCGCAGTTTCCTTGTAGTCGGTCAGGTGATCACAGGTGAGTACGGCCAATTTTCGATAAACGCCGGTATACCCGGGGTTCAGATCGGTCACGCGGTCCCAGCAATACTTGGCCAGCAGGTAGTCGCCCTTGGCCAGTGCGTTGTCGCCCATGGCATTGTAGGAGTCGGCTTCCGGCGCCGGTTGGCTGGAAGGTTGGGAGGTTGGAAGGTTGGAGGGTTGGAAGGTTGGGGGGGTGTCGTCGTGGTGTTGGGTGGCTCGGTGGTACTCGGCTTGCAGGGTTTCGTGTTGCGGGTTTTGTTCGATAGCCAGGCGGAAGAGTTCGAGGCCGCGTTCGGTGTAACCTTTGTTTATCCAGAACCAGGCATCCTGGATGGTTTGGCGGATTTCCTGCTCGACGGCTTCGGGGTTGCCGGACGGCATCTCTATGGTTTGCGGCTCGGGCGTACGTTCCCGGTCGGGTTCGGGTTGGCTCGGCGGTTCTGTCTCGATGAGTTGTTCCAGCAGGGAGGAGCCGCCGCCGGCATCCTCATCCGGGTGGGGCAATTCGCTGGGCTGTGCTACCCGGGGTGGAGCTTCCGGCATTTCGGGTTGTGGAGCCAGCAGCCCGGCAAAGGCGGGAGCCTGGGTCACGGGCGTATCGCGCAAGGGTTCTGCTTCGGGCGGCGGTGGCGCTTCGTGGTCGAGCGCGGCGAGGCTGCGGTACTGCGCGTGCTGGTTTTGTAAGCCAAACTGGTGAAAAAAACGCGCGTAGTCGTCGGCTTTCAGGTCGTACCAGGTGATGTATCCGGTTTCGCGGAGGGCGGAAAAGACTTCGCCGACCTCGTTGGCGACGCGGCGCACCACTTCCAGTTCGCGGTCAAACTGTTCCCGCCGGGCAGGCGGCACTTCGGGCAGGCGATCCGTGCGGTCGAGGTAGATGGTTTGCCAGTAGTTCATGTACTGGATGGCATGTACGACCCGGTCGAACTGCGTAGGCACCGGTTCGGACGTGCGCCCGTCGGGCAAAAGTTTGCGCCCGTCAGCCACTACCGTCAGGAGCCGGTTTTGGCGACTCAGCGACTGAATCATAGCCAAAGCGTTGGCCATACAGGCGCTGCTTTTCAAAAAATTATCGGTGAGCAACAGCAATACGGGGCCGTCGGCCGATTCCGCCTGGGCGGCCAACTGCCCGGGCTGCTCGTCGGCGCGCACGGTGATGTGCTGAAAAGGGATGCCGACGCGCCCGATCTCGCGGGTCAATTGCTCGGCCAGGTCTATGTTTTCGGGAGCGTAAACCAGATAGATAGTAGACATGGTGTTGTGTTGAAATGGTTGAGGGGGGTAGGGTCTATTCTTTTGCCAGTGTTTCCATCAGCGCTGCAAATTCTTGTTTGAATGCTGCGTGTTTGGAGGTTGCCGGCCCGTCGAATCCGGTGTGTACCCGGCGCACGTTGTTTTTTTTGTCCAGAACCAACATGGTCGGGAAGGCGATGACCTGGCTCAGGGCCGGGAACAGGCGCTCGGCTTCTTTCCTGTCGGCCTTGCCGGCATACACCAGGTCAAACGGTATGCCCAATTTTCTCTTGTAGGCAAGCAAATGCGCGTTGGCGACCTCGGGGTCCTGGTGGCGCTCGAAAGAGAAAGCCACAATTTTGATCTGTTCGGCGAGCGCGGGATTTTTTTTCAAAAATTCCAGAAGAAATTGCTGCTCATCGAGGCAATTGGGGCACCAGGTGCCCATCACGGTAAAAATTTTGATTTTTCCGTCAAACTCCGGCGCCGGAAAGCGCACCTCTTTGCCTTCGGGTGTGGTGAGTGCAAAGGTGATGGGCTGGGCGCCCGGCTTGAGCACGCTGAGCGAGTCGGGGTTTCCGAGGCGGAAATCGGGGTCGCGGCGGGCACTCCAGAGTGTGCGGTGGTGGGTGCCCGATCGGAACTCACCTTGCAGCGTGCCGTCGCTCTGAATGTTGCCGGGAAACAGGAAGGCATGGGAGCCGTCGAAGCAGGAGAGCCAGAACTTGCGCCCCTGCACGGTGCCTTCGAGGAACCGGTAATCGCCCGTTTCGGTGCGGAAGGTGCCTTCGAGGTGGTTGCCGTTTTGCCGAAACTCGCCGATGGCTTTCTCGGGGGTGTCCGTGTCAATCCCGAAATAGGTGGCCCATTCGCCACTGATATCGGCTACGGGGGTTTCGTTGAGGGAGGTGAAGCGGAAACCGCGACCGGCATGGGCGTAAAACGGGATGCGGTAGTTGTTTTTGGTGGTCACGATCCACTCGCCCTGCATGACGCCGCCGCGCACGCCCGCATGGATGTACGAAGCATATTCCGGGAAAAAGATATTGAACGTGTCGCGGGCTTGCGAGCGGTCGCGGCCGTACTGGATGCTGTCGCAGCGGATACGCTCCGAGCCGTTGCTGATTTCGATGTAAAACCGCTCGTCGTCGAGGTATTTTACTTCAAAATTGAACGGGAGTTCGCCCTCGCGAAACTGCTCCTTGAGCGTGAAAATAGTATCCTTGTCGCGCACAGGCATCGAAAATTTTTCCAGTTCCAGCACCCCGCGCCAGATGCCGGGAGCCACACGGGTGTATGCGTTGTCGGTGGTGACGCAGCCGGCAAACAGGGTAGCGACTAACGAGGCGGTCAGGCCAAACTTAAGGATGGAGTACATAATCGGTACGGCAGGTTCGGTGCGTTGTTGCACAATGCGGGAGCACGCGCAAAAATAGCGCAGGCAAGCCGATATGAAACGGTGCGACCGGAGAAAGGTTTGGGTAGAAAATGTAAAAGCCAAAAGTAGCTGCAGGCGCACTTTTGACTTTTAGGAACGGTGTCGGAATAAAGGTACAAATTTGGCGGCCTTGTTTTGCCGCTGTTTTCGTTGTTCGTCGGTTGTTTAGGCGCCACTAAACGCCCTCCTCTCGCCTCAACAGCAACAAAAACGGCTCCCCAAATTTGTACCTTTATTCCAACACCGTTCCTTACATTTTTGCTTTTGACTTTTTTATTTTTTCGAGACGGCGTTGGTCAGCGCAATGAGGCTGCTGCCGAGGATAAAGAGGCCGAGGGCCAGATAGAGGATCATCATATCGCGTGCACGTTTTTTTGGAACCTAAAATCCAAAACAGTGCCAACTTCAAACATTTTCTTAGTCCTGCTTGCCGCGCAGCAGCGTCTGCATATCCAGCCCGCCAAAATCCAGCGTACGGATGGGGAACGGGATATTGATGCCGGCTTCCCGGAAACTTTTGTGCAGGGCCTTGATAAGCAGGTGTTGTATCGGGGCCTGGTCGGCAAACGCCCGCACTTGAAAAAAGATAACAAAGTTGATACTCGAATCGCCGAAGGCGCGAAAACGAACGCGCACATCGGGGTTGTCCGACTTGTCCGGGTAGTCTTGCAACACGGCCTGAGCGGTTTCGATGGCCACGCGCTCCACATGCTCGAGATCGCTGTCGTAGTGTACGCCCAGATCGAGCCGGGCGGTGATCTCTTCGGCGGGCAGGTTGGTGTTGGTCACTATAGAAGAAGCAAGTTTGGCGTTAGGGATTATCACCATGAGGTTCGGAATGGTCTGGATCGTGGTGTTGCGCCAGGTAATGTCGGACACATAGCCTTCCTCGCCGCTTTCCAACCGGATAAAATCACCGAGGCGAATTTTTCGGGACGCGATGATCTGGATACCGGCAAAAAGGTTGCCCAACGTATCCTGCAATGCCAGCGCCACAGCCAGGCCACCGACACCAAGAGCGGTCAGCATCGGGGTAACAGACACACCCAGCATTTGTAAAACCACCAAAACCCCGACAACATAGACCGCGCCGCGCAAAACATGTTGTACCAGGGAGGTTGTAGGATGATCGCCGGAAATTTCGGCTGTCTGATCCCGGTAGTAGTTGCCCACCAGCCGTGCCAGAAAAACCGTGACGATCAGGATAGACGAGATTTTCCACATCAGCACCACATCGTCGTGCCAGTCTGGCGGCAACATACTGTACCGCAACGCAAGCCCAAGCCCGGCAGCCAAACCCATCCACCGACCCATGCCGGACAGGTTTTTGCGCAAAAGCGTAGTCTGGGGGAGTTTTTGCAAAAAAATATATTCCACCACCCAGCCGACAAGCCAG
Organism: Lewinellaceae bacterium; assembly: GCA_016719605.1. Taxonomy (GTDB): domain Bacteria; phylum Bacteroidota; class Bacteroidia; order Chitinophagales; family Saprospiraceae; genus M3007. The sequence goes on from JADJYW010000001.1 coordinate 862,160, forward strand.
CCGCCGACCAACATGGAGAGGGTCCAAAAGAGTTCGCGCCAGTATTCAACAGGAAAATCCATGCAGCAGTGATTAATTGTGGTAAACGATACGCTCTTAATCCTCCAGCACAGCCGAAAGGCCTCGGTCAAGCAAGGCTTCGCAGAGCGGAATAAGTTCGCTCTTCGGACCGGTTTTTACGGTCGCTTTACCTTTAAAATGGATAATGATAGACAATTGCTCGGCCTGCTCGTGGGAGTGTTTGAGGATTTCCATGAAACACCGGATCACCCAATCGAACGAGTTGACATCGTCGTTGTACACAATGATGTACACCGGAAGATCGGAATCAATGTCGTCTTCCACCAGTACGTCCACATCTTCTTTCCAAAGTGGTATAGGCATATTTGTTTCTGGTTAGCAGGTTGGAAGGTTTCTGGTTGGAAGGTTAGAAGGTTAGAAGGTTAGAAGGTTAGAAGGTTGGAGGGTTACACGAACCAGAAACCTTCCAACCTTCTAACCTTCTAACCTGCTAACCTTCCAACCCCTTTAAAACTTTTCGCACGGCATCGAAGTCAGGTAGTTCGCCGGCGTTTTCGAGCACTTCGGCATAGCGGATGATTCCGTCGCGGTCAATGACGAAGGCCGAGCGTTTGGACACCCCTTTCATCTCAAATACAAAGTCTTTGTACAGGGTATCGTATTTTTTGCTGACGCTTTTGTTGAAGTCGGACAAGAGTGGAAAGTTGAACTGTTGCTCTTGTTTCCATTTGGCTAAGGTGTACAGGCTGTCTACGGAAATTGCCAGAATCTGTGCATCCAACTGTTCGTACTCCGCAATGCTGTCGCGCATGAAGCAAAGTTCTTTGGTACAAACGCCTGTAAATGCAAGCGGGAAGAACAGCAATACCACGTTTTTGCCGTGGAAGTCTTTCAGATGAACCTGGGATTTGTCGCTGGCGCGCAAGGTGAAGTCGGGGGCTTTGTCGCCGGGGTTGAGTGCCATATTTTTTGTAAAATGATAAAAGAATTCGGCCGCAAACATAAGGCTTCCCGCTGGATTTTGCCGGGTCTGTGTTTTGGAGCGGGGTGCTGGATTTAAAGTATATGGCCGCTCCTGGCAGATTGTAGCAGGTTCTCCCAGGTTTTATATGCCTGTCGGCAGGCATCGGCGTCCTGGTTTGGGGTGTATCGGGCTACCAGTGCATTGGTCTGCATAGCCGTTTCTGCCGATTCGTACAAGCCGGCACCCACACCGGCTGCTCTGGCCGCCCCGACGGCCCCGTTGGTGGCCAGTATTTCGATTTCCGTCCCGGCGAGGGTGGCTATGGTTTCTGAAAAAATGGCCGACTGGAACAGGTTGTCGTTGCCGGCCCGAATGACGGACAACGGGAGGCCCAGTTCGCGCAGGATTTGTATGCCATAGACAAACGCACAGGCCACGCCTTCGAGCGCGGCGCGGTACAGGTGTGCGCGGTCGTGGCGGTTGAAATCCAGGTGGGCGATATGTGCGCCGATGGCCCGATTGCCCAGCATGCGTTCGGCGCCATTGCCGAACGGAAGCATGCACAACCCATCGGAGCCGACCGGCGCCGTGGCGGCGAGGCGTTCCATATCGGCGTAGGTGCTGCCGGCTTCGGCTATTTGCTGGCGCATCCAGCGGTACTGAATGCCGCAGCCGTTGATGCAAAGCAGCACGCCGATGCGGGGCGCATCGGGTTGGTGGTTGACGTGGGCAAAACTGTTCACCCGGTTTTGTGGGTCGGCTGTTCGCTGGTCTATGACGCCATACACCACGCCGGAAGTGCCTGCGTTGGCCGCCATATCGCCGGGTCGAAGGGCATTCAGCGCCAGAGCATTGTTGGGCTGGTCGCCTGCGCGGTAGGTCACGGGCACGCCCGGGCGGAGGCCGATGGCGGCAGCGGCAGCGTCGGTGAGCCTGCCTTGCTCGCCGAACGTGGGTACTATGGGTGGTACCAGCGCCGGGTCCAAACCATAGTGGTCGAGCAGTCCGTGCGCAAGGTTGTTTTGTGAAAAATCCCACAAAATGCCTTCCGACAAGCCCGAAACAGTGGTGGCTGCCGCGCCGGTCAGGCGGTAGGCAATGTAGTCGCCGGGCAGGAGCAAGTGCCGGATTCGGGCGTATCGCTCCGGCTCGTTGGCCTGCACCCACTTGAGTTTGGAGGCGGTAAAATTGCCCGGTGCATTCAAAAAGTGCTCCAGGCAGTAGTCGGCTCCCAGCGCCTGAAAGGCCGCTTCACCAAGGAATACGGCCCGGCTGTCGCACCAAATGATGGCGGGCCGGACGACCTGCCCGGCAGCATCGAGCGCCACCATGCCGTGCATCTGGTAGGCAATGCCGATAGCGGCGATGTCGGCGGGATTGGCCCGGGTATGGTGCAGCAGCGCCTGCACGGCTGCGCAGCAGTTGGCCCACCAGGTCTCCGGGTCTTGCTCCGCCCAGCCCGGCTGCGGCGCAGCGATAGTCATTTCTGTTTCCGGCGCATGCGCAGTGCCGAGGGTGGCGCCTGTGCGGGCGTCTGTCAGCGCCGCTTTTACCGACGAACTGCCGATGTCGAGACCAAGGAGGAGCGTCTGTGATTTACAGTGTTCCATACAACCACTCCAGTGTATTCTTGTAAAAAATTTTCTCAAGTGTGGCCTCGGGCAGGTTCATCTTTTCGATAAAGGTTCCGATTTCCAGATCGCCGAGCGGGAACGGGTAGTCGGTGCCCAGACAAACTTTGTCTTCACCGGCTACATCCAGGATATAGCGCAGGAGCTGGGGGTCGTGGGTGGCCGAGTCCACCCAGAATTTGCCGAGGTAGTGCCGGGGTGGCTTGTCGTTGTCTACCGCCACCAGGTCGGGACGGCAGTCGAAGCCGTGCTGCACACGGCCCACGGTGGGCAGGAAAGAGCCGCCTGCATGGGCAAAACACACGCGCAAATGGGGCAGGCGCTCCAGTACCCCGCCAAAGATGAGGGAGCAAACGGCGCGACTGGTTTCGGCGGGCATACCCACGAGCCAGGGCAGCCAGTACTTTGGCATATTTTCCTGGCCCATCATTTCCCAGGGATGCACGAACACGGCCATATCAAGCCGTTGGCAGGCTTCGAAAATGGGGAAAAACTGCGGCTCGCTCAGGTTCAGTTGGTTCACGTTGGAGCCGATCTGGATACCCGGAAACCCGAGTTCATGCAAGCGTTGCAACTCCTGAATGGCGAGGTCGGTATCCTGCATCGGGACGGTACCGAGGGCGACATAGTGTTCCGGGAAATCCTCCACGACGCCTGCGAGGTGGTCATTCAGGTAGCGCGACAGGTCGAGACAATCGGCAGGTTTGGCCCAATACGAAAACATGACCGGAATGGTGCACACTACTTGTACCGGCGTGCGGTAGTGCAGGTATTCGCCGATGCGTACCTGTGGATCCCAGCAGTTGCTGGCTATTTCCCGAAAAAAAGTCTGGCCTTTCATCATGCGGGCAAACCCTTTTTTGTGGTGCTCCAGGTGGATAAAATCGCCGTACCCGAACTTGTCTGCGAAGTTGGGCAGCCGTTCGGGCAGGAGGTGGGTGTGCATGTCTATTTTGTGCATGATGTACAGGGTTGGTCAGGTGTGTTGGCGTGCCGGCGGTGTGTGGTTTTCAACAGGGCGAAGATAGGCACGCGATCCAGTCCCGCACAAGGCGCCCGCCAAAACTTCCGCCCCCTGAAAAGTATCGTTTGCACACTTTCTTTTGGCCACACAAACAAAAACGCCGGAAGGGGGCTAACCCTCCCGGCGTTTTCTACAACGCGGTACTGTCTGGCCTTATCTTCCGACGGCCAACTTCCGTACACCGGTTTCGGCGCCGGAGCGGAAACGTACGGTGTAAATGCCTTCCGGGAGCGTCGAGCAGTCTATGCGCACCGTTGTCTGGTGTATGGCGGACTGCATCAGCACCGTGCGTCCGGTGGCATCGCTGACGGTGATTTCCAGTTCATCGGCCGGCATTTCGGCAAATACGATCTGTGTGATACCGGCGGTCGGGTTGGGCCGCAGCACCACGCCGCGGAGCCATGTCGGTTCCGTGATGCTGGTGGTGTTGCTCACCGTGATCCCCTCGTTGGCGAGTATACAACCGTTGGCATCTTTGATTTGCACGAAGTATATGCCGGCGCTAAGCCCGCCGATGTCTTCCGTTTCTCCGATAACCTGTCCTGATTCGTCGGTCCAGACAAAACTGTACGGTTCCGTGCCGCCAACCACAGCGATGTCAATGGTGCCAATACCCTGGTTGTTCACGTCGGGTGTCACAGCGGGCACATCGAGTTGGATGGGCCTGGTGATCGTCACCGAGAACGAGCAGGAACCTGCGTTGCCGCTGCCGTCGGTGTAGGTGTAGGTCTGCACGGTTTCGCCGATCGGGAATTCGGATCCGCTGGGCAGTCCTTCTTCCTGATTCCACTGGCCGCCGCCGTTGGACAGGCAGTTGTCCTGCGCTACCGGGGCATTGTAGGAAACCGTGTTTTCGTACCAGCACTGGATGATACTGGCCGGACAGGTGACGCTGGGCGGGGTATTGTCGGCTATGGTGACGGTGACGGTGGAAACGGATGTGTTGCCGGCATCGTCGGTAGCCGTAATGGTGACGGCCTGCTCGCCCAGATTGGAGCAGTCAAAGATATTGGGCACGATAGCCACATCAGCCACGGTACAGTTGTCGGACACGGCAGCACCCAGTGTTTGCAGGGTAGCCGTGGTGGTACCTGCGGCTCCAAGTTCGAGCGTCGTGTTTTGTGCTGCAATCTGTGGCGGCTCATTATCGGCCACGGCAATCGTATAGTTTTCCGTGCTGGTGCAGCCGTTGTCGTCCGTCAGCACCAGGCTGTAGGCGCCGGGCTGCAGGTCGGATACGGTGCTGGTATTGGCGCCGTTGCTCCAGGCGAAGGAGTAGTTTCCAGTACCGCCACCGGCGCTGGTTTCGATGGCCCCGAGGTCGTCGGCACAGGCCGGTTGACTGACTTCGGATGCGATTTCCAGGGGTGCGGGTTCCGTGACCGTTCCGTCAATAACCACATCGCAACCATTGGCATCGGTGATGGAGGCGGTGTAGATACCCGGGGCAAGGCCCTGGATGGTGGCGGTTGTTTCGCCATTGCTCCACAGGTAGGTGTACGGTTCCGTGCCGCCGGTCAGGGCAACGGATGCCGTGCCGTTGTTTTGGCCGGAGCACGTTGCATTAGCTACGATTGGCTGGGCCGAAACGGCGCAATCGAAGGCATTGACGATTACTGTTTGTACGTCGGTGCAGCCATTTTCATCCTGTACGGTGACGGTGTAGGTCGCCGGCGGCAGGTTTTCAATTGTCTGGGTCGTCTCGCCTGTGTTCCAGAGCCAGGTGTAGTCGCCGGTTCCGCCCGAAGGAATGGCGGTAGCGGTACCGTCGTTGGCGCCGATGAATGTTTCGGCGGTAGCCGAGGCATTGGCTTCGAGTTCCGCTGGTTCGGTGATGACGATCTGGAGCACATCGGCGCAGTTGGTATTGTCTATGACCTCAACCGTATAGGTGCCGGGAGCCAGATCGGCTACTTCCTGGGTGTTTGCGCCATTGCTCCAGGTGAAGGTCACCGGATCATTGGCGCCGATCAGGGCAACTTCGGCCGTGCCGTTGTTGGCCCCGAAACAAGTGCTGTTGGACGCCGAGGTCGTGGCCGAAAGGGTGCAGTCGAACGCGTTCACAACCACCGTTTGCACGGCAGTGCAAGCATTCCCGTCGGTCACAATTACCTCGTAGGTACCCGGCGCGAGTTCCGTGATTGTTTGCGTTGTTTCGCCGGTATTCCAAAGGTAGGTGTAGACGCCGGCGCCACCGGTTGGGCTTGCCGTGGCGGTGCCGTCGTTCACGTTGGCGGCGGTCTGGTGGGTGGCGGAGGTGTTGGGCGCCAGTACGGCCGGTTCTGTGATAACCACCGAAGCGGAAGCCGTGCAATCTTCGCCATCGGTCACTACAACGGTGTAGGTGCCGGCTGCGAGGCTGGTCACCGATGCGGTTGTTGCACCATTGCTCCAGGCATATTCATATGTCGAATTTCCACCGGCCGGCAGGGCTGTGGCCGAGCCGGTTGCAGCGCCGTGGCAAAGTACATCGGCTATATCCTCCACGGATGCCGTCACGGGGGCATGCTGAATAACCGTTGTGGATGCGGTGGATGTGCAGCCGTTGTCGGTATCGGTTACGAGCAGGTTGTAGGCGCCCGGAGCATCCACGGTTGGTGTTGTGGTATTTTCACCCGAAACGATGTTCCCGTCTGCGGTTGTCCACGCGTAGTTGATATTGGCCCCCTGTGCGGATGCGGAGCCGTCGAGTTCAAGTTCGGAAACAGTGCAGTTGAGCGCGCCGGGAGTAGCGGCGGCAGATGCGGGTGGCACGGTATTTTGTGCCACGACTGCCACGGCTGTAGATGTGCAACCGTTGTTCGAGTCCGTAATGACCACGCTGTAGTCACCGGGCAGGGATACGCCGGGTTCTTGCAGGTTGCTGACAAATCCTCCCGGTCCGGTCCATGAATAGGTGACCACGGGTGCTTCGGCTTCCGCCAGCAGTTCGAGTTCCAGCACGACGCAGGTGAGGGCGCCGCCGGTGGCGGTAGCGCCGGGTGGTTCCGTATCGTTTGCTACGGTTGTTGTAGTGGTGGTGGTGCAGCCCGTGTTCGGATCCGTGACAGCGAGTTGGTATGCGCCGGCTTCCCCGGTTGTCGGGTTTTGGAGGTTGGATGCAAAGCCATTGGGGCCGGTCCAGGCAAACACCGGATCATTGGCGTTGGTAGTAGCCTCCAGGGTGACGGAGGAAACCACACAGGTCAGGTTGTCATTGTCCACTTCAACGGTCGGCGGCACATTGTTTCCAGCCACACCGGTGGTGTCGCTTTGGGTGCAGCCATTGGTGCTGTTGGAGACAACGAGGATATAATTGCCGGCGGCATCCACGACGGGCGTCAGGGTGTTGCCCCCGGATTCGATGTGGCCGCCGTTGATGGCCGACCATTGGTATGATATATTGGCTCCTGCGGAGCCGCTGCCCTCCAGTTCGACAGACGGAATAGCGCAGGATACCGCCATACCAGGCCCTGCATCAGCATTGGGCTTAACAAGGTTGGCGGCTACAACCGTCACCATAAATCCGGAGCAAGTGGTCACCACGTCGGATACCTGCACGGTGTAGTTGCCGCCGGCATTCACCGTGGGGGTGGGCGTGTTGGCGCCGGAAACGATGTTGCCACCATTCCCGGTCGTCCATTGGAAATTATAATCACCACTGTAGCCACCCATGCCGGAGGCGCTCAGTTGAATGGTCGGTGTCGTGCAAGTGACTGTGCCGGGCGGTGCGATGGAGGCTGCCGGGTTGGTGGGTGGAGCCAGCGAAGTATTTACCGTTTTGGTACAGCCGCGGCTATCGGTGACGGTGCAGGTGAAGGTACCTGCGCTCAGCCCTTGTGCGTTTGGGCCGTTCATGCCGTTGCTCCAGTTGAAATAAAGGTCGTCCCAGCCACCGGAGGCTTCCACCTCAATACTGCCATACACGCCGTTGCAGCCCACCGGCGTGGTAGCAACTACGGCAGCCGCTAATGGTGCGGGCGGATTTTCTACGGTGATCGGGTCGGTCTCGCCGGGCCAGCCCTGCGCACTGGTGATCGTGCATTGGTATGTGCCGGCCGGTACATTGGTCAAATCCTGTGTGGTGGCGCCATTAGACCATTGGTAGGTGTATGGCGGGTTGCCACCCGAAACCGAGATATCAATAGCACCGGTGTTGTTGCCGTAGCATACCGTGTTTTGAACCGAGTTCAGTACCGTATTCACAATCATGGGCGGGCAATTGCTACTGCGTGCAGCCCACAGCCCGGACACTCCTTGCTGGCCCACCTCATATATTTTTTTATCCGCCGGGCAAATCATATAAATCGTCGGGTAGTAGGCTACCTGATACTGTTGCCGAATGGAACAATTGTCCACAAGCGGGTACGGAATACCGTCGGCCCAGTTTCCCTGGTTGTTCGGATCATTGCAACCCGGCAATTGGGAGATGCACGGGGTATTGGTGTTGCAGTCGCCCTCAATGCCTATGACAAATGCCTCACCGGTGCCGGGAGGGCCATACTGATCCCAAAGATCGCGTAAAGCATGTGTTTGGTGGTAGTTCCAGCACGGGGCGCACCAGGTGGCAAAGAAGTCCAGATAGACTGTTTTGCCCTGGTTGAGCAGGTTGTACAGGTTGTGGGAGTTGCCGTTGATATCCACAACGGTAAAGTTGGGGGCTACACTGCCGTTTGGCATTTGCGCCAACGCACCAAAGTAGCCCGCAAGAAGGAAGGACAGGACAAGTAAGGATTTTTTCATAAGCCGTTAATAAATTTTGTTTGAGCAGAAAAACGAAGGCGAAAGATCGGACTTTCTAATAAACATGCACTATACGCTTTGTCTATTGCTCAAAAAAATATCCGGCTACCCGGAAACCTTGTACGCATAAACGCCCGCCCCGTTGCCAACCACCAGCATATAGCCCGTGTGGCCCGCCGGCAGCCGGCGCAGCACAAACGGGGTGGTGCCCGCCAGCGGAAAACCCGGGTGTACCCGGCCGGCCCCGTTTATCAAAAAAAACTGCCGCCTGGTCCGATCCAGCGAACCGATCCAGCCGCGATGCCCGGCGCCAAACAGGGTATCCTGCGGCGCAGAAAAGGTGTGCACCGACTTTTTTTGAAATGATTTCCCCTCGTACCCGGATAGGGCAAGCACATTGCCGCTTAGCACGGCGTAGTCCAGCCGCTCGTCGCCAAACAGCTCGTCCAGCACCAAACCATGCCCGGCCTTGCTTTTTCCGCCCGTTTCGAGCTGGAAGGTTTGGCCGCTCAGGTTGCAGATGTATGCGCGGCCCGCTGCATTCATGCACACAATGCGGGACGACTCCGGCGCCATGTCGAACTGGGGCGGACTAATAAAAAAATTGCCCTCGAATTGCACCTGGGCAAAATGCGGATCGCCGCTGCGGTTGAAAACAGACAACTGCCCCTCAAGGCTCAGCACTGCGAGGTAGTCTTTGGTTTCTTTTTTGAAATGAACAAGCGGGTGTTTCACCCGCCCCACGCCATTTTTGGGGTTCCAGCCGGGCAGTGGCCGGCCGTATTGGTCAAAACCGTACAGGTTGCCGTTGGCGCAAGCCACGAACAGGCTGTACCGGCGGTCGTCGTCAAAATCTACAGCCGTCACGCCATTGGTAGCCGGCGACTGCAAGCGCAGCGGGTAGCCCACCAGCTCCCGGCCTTCGTCGTCAATAATCCAGAGTGCATCCGCTGTGTTGAACAGGTAGCAGGTGCCACCATTTCCATAAAAATCAATACCCTGCACGGCAGACACGATGGGCTGGTCCAATTGTTTGCGCCACACGATATTGCCGCCGGGCGAGAGGCGGTACAGGTATAGTTGCTCGTCCTGGATCAGGATGGCGGCTTCGTTGTCCGCACCCGCTATCGGTACGATGCCGGGCCTGCCAATGGCTGCGCTGCTCAGCGGGGTTTTCCACAAAATACTCGCCGCCGATGCCGGAGCAGTGCCGGGTCGGTGGGCCAACACGCCCGACCATTCGCCCGGGCGGCGGCGTTGTAAATCCAAACCGTACAGCCCACTGTGTTGTACTTGCGCGATTTCCGAAGTGTTTTCAGCACAAAAACCGGGGCTGAGCACCTGTTTGAGCAACAACTCGACATGGGCGGCATTGACATACAAACTGTGGCTGCCCTGCTCGGGCAGGTCTTTGGCGAGCAGCAGGTAGTCCGGGAAATTGGCCAGTGTTTGGCTGACGACGTATTTGTCAATCCACAGTTCCAGCGCGGAGGGGCCGGCGGCAAACACCGCGTATCCGTCCAGCAGCACGCATACGGGGTTTTGAAAATCCTGCCGCCGCGCGTGTACCAGCGGTTCCAGCAGCGAGCGACTCAAAAACTGGCGCACCTCGAAGGTCTGGTACTCGTAGCGCCGCAGCAGGCCGGTACGCTCGCCGTACTCGTCGAGGCGTTTGCGCGCCAGCGCTTCGTCCCGTATGGCGCACACCCAGAACTGGTCCTCCCGCATACCCGGCGAATATGGCTCCAGCAGCGCATACGCGGCTTCTTTTCCGGCCCAGGATGCTACAAAGTGCTGAAAATCGGCATCGCCCTCGGCGCCGGCAAACGCGGATAATGCTTCCGCCCGCCCGGTTCCCACCCAGGCAAGCAGGGTGGTATTGTCGGGCAACACGGTGGCGATGTTGTGCCGGGGCATTTGTGCCGGGGCTGCGTCGTGCCCGGTTTTTGGTGTGCAGACCGACACGCTCCACTGTTTTCCATCGTATCCGGCCACTACGGATTGTGCTTTCGCGGCGAGCCAATCGGGCAGATATCCCCAGTCGGGCGCTGCAAATGCCCGACACCGCTCGGCCAGTATTTCCGGGCGGAGGATGACCCGAAACGGCGCGTCTGTCCGGTTTGCCTGCTGCTGCCACCAGGGGTTGCGCTTGTCGAGTTGCAGGAGCGCGTCCTCCACGAGGTAGGAAAACCGGGAGATGAGCACGATGTTGCGCCTGGCCGCTGCCACGACGGGCGCCTGGCCGGTGCGGTGCACGGTGTACAGGGTATGGCCTTTGAACACCGACGTGGTTACCCGGACGGAATCGCCCGATGGCGCGAGCAAGCGCGCAAGGTCTGTGCGTCGGCCGGCATCCAGCGCAAAAAGCGGATGCAGGCTGTCGTTGGGGTGCAGGCTGAAGGCGGCTGCAAAGGGGCGGTTTTGTATCAGGTCGGCATTGGTTCGGAACAGGGTCAACGCCTGCTCGGCATCGGTGCGGCAAACTTGAAACACTGCCAGGCCGGCCAGGCCGGCGGCGTCGCGGGGGAACATGGCCCGGAGTTGGTTGGCATCGGAAAAGGTCAGCACCAGCGCTGATTGGGCCGGGACGGCCTCCAGTGCCCGATAGCCGCGCCGGCCAAAAAACCAGAACAACAGGCCGCCAAGCAATACCAGCACGAGCGCGGCAAGGCGCCAGTTTATACCTCGGATAAATTCGTACACGGAGAAAGATTTAAGGCTGCAAGGTTACCAAAGAGTTTTTTCAAACCCATTTTTGCGGTTCAAAATCTGACTATGACTACACAAACCCTGCGTTGGGCGGCCCTCTCCGGTGCATTAGCCGTCAGCATCGGCGCTTTTGGCGCGCACGGCCTGAAACCCCACCTGTCCGAATACCAGATGGCTATTTTTGAAAAGGGCGTGCAGTACCAGTTTGTGCACACGCTGGCGTTGCTCGGTGTGGCTTTGCTGCAGGAACACCCCGGCAACCAAAAAGCCCTGCGCTGGAGCGCAAGGCTTTTTTTGGTGGGCATCTGCTGCTTTTCCGGCTCGTTGTATCTGCTGGCCTGCCGCGATTTGTTGCCGTTTCCGGTGGGCTGGGCCGGGCCGGTGACGCCGCTGGGCGGACTGGGGTTTATCGGCGGCTGGGTGGCGCTGGCGACCCTGCGTAGGTAGCGTTTTTCACCGCAGAGACGCGTAGAGTATTTTACCGCAGAGACGCGGAGACGCAGAGCGTAGAGTCGTTTTTTACCGCGCCTCCGCGGAGGAATCGCACTCCGCGTCTCCGCGTCTCTGCGGTAAAATACTCTACGCGTCTCTGCGGTAAAAAACGACTCTACGCTCTGCGTCTCCGCGTCTCTGCGGTAAATTACCCTCCGCGTCTCTGCGGTAAAAAACGACTCTACGCTCCGCGTCTCCGCGTCTCTGCGGTAAAATACTCTACGCGTCTCTGCGGTAAAAATCCGCTCTACGTCTCCGCAGTGAAACCAACTTCACCGAAGCGCTTTCCGGAAAACCAAACCCGCCCCGATAGCCGAGCGTTTTTCGGAAAATGCCGGATTGGATTCCGCCCAGTTGGTCAGGGCAGTACGGCCCAAAATGCTGATGCCGGCGGCCCAGCCGCGCGTTGCATACAGCCACTCCACCCTAGCGATACCGGACACCGTAGCGCTGTTGCGATAGGGCGCGTTTTTCAGGGGTAGGTCGTCACCGTTTTGAAAATCGGCGATAGCACCGGAGCGGGTGGATAGCAAGCCGATGGCCGGCCCTGCCGAAGCCTCGAAGCGCCATTGGGTGCCGACCGGCAGCGAAATACCGGCCAGCAAGGGCAGTTCGAAGTGCCGGTAGCGGTTGTACGTTTCTTGCGTACGAGTGTAGATGTGGGTGATGTCTGCCGGGCCGTACACGTTTTCGACGGTGCCATCGGTCCGGATAATTCGGGCAATGAGGTAGTTCGAATCAAGCGTGGTATATGTTTCCTGAAAATTCCGCTCGCGCACATCGGTCCATTGCGCAAAATACAACCCTGTTTGTACGAAATAACGGCTGCCCACGCGGCGGCGAAAATCAAGCCCGGTCTGGAACAAATCCAGTGCGGTTTCCTCCGTGTCGCGTTGTTTCAGGTAATCCGCCAAACCGGTTCTGCTAACCAGACTTAAGCCATAGTGCGCCGAAACTCCGATCCACCAGCGGGGTTCTTTAGACTTTCGGCGTTTTTTGGCATCGCCGTAAAACGCGGGCAATTCAGGTTCTGCATCGGTATTGGAGATCACCGGCTGGATATCCTGCTCCGGCAAGGGTAGCATAGCAAAGACGGCTTTGGTCTGGATTTCCGTAGCGTGTGTTTCGCCGGCAGGAGCCGGAAGGGGTATGGCAGCGATAGATTGGACGGAGACGACATTTCCAGAAACAATCGGGCCTGATCGGGTAGGGGAGGGGGAAATAACCGGAGTTGCCGGGGGCGGGGCGGTTGCCCGGCGTTTAGCCCGGAATGTTGTTGCTGACGGGCGAACGGGGGTTTCTGACGGCACGGCCACATGGGCGTTGATGCTGACGTTTTGCTGTACTGCCAGAGGCGATTCGTTCGGCGACTTGTCCACTGCTGCGACCGGTTCCTGTTGCGACGCAACGGGAGCAGATTGCAATTCCAGCCGCGGCAATGTTTCGTCGGAGCCGGAAGTGTGCCACCGTAAGACAGCGGCGCCAAGCAGCATGACACCGATCGCCGATACCCACCAGAACAGGAAAGGGCGGCGTCGTTTTTTGCGACGGCGTGCTTCGAGTGCTGCCCAGGCGGCGTCTGTATCAAAATCGTGTGCTTCCGCCGGGTAGTTGTCGCGCAGGGCCTTTTCAAACCAATCCTTGCTCATAGTGCCGTGTTGTTTGTGTGAGTTTTTGTTTCAGCCATTGTTTGGCGCGGGCCAGTTGGGACCGGGAACTGCTCTCGCTGATGCCGAGTGCCTCGGCGATGTCGCGGTGTGGCCAGTCCTCGAACACGCTGAGGTTGAATACTTCGCGGTAGCCCCGGGGCAGTTGGCGGATGGCATCCAGTATTTGTGCCGCATCAAGTACTTCCGTGTCCGCTTCCTCGGGGTCGCCGTCCGGTAGTTCGGGCGGCAGTTCGACGGTAGCCTGCGCGGTCTTGTTTTTCCGAAGGATTTGCAGGATGACGTTGACGCAGAGGCGGTGCAGCCAGGGTTCAAATGCACCGCGTTGGGGATCGAAGCGGTTTATTTTTTCAAAAACCACTACGAAGCACTCCTGCACATAATCGAGGGCCAGCGGCTCGTCGGTCGCATAGCGCCGGGCGATGGCCACGACCGTCGGGGCAAAGCGTCGGAACAACGCTTCTTCCGAGGCGGATTTGCCTTGCCGGCAACCTTCGATCATGTGCAGGAGATGGACTTCGTGCATGGGTCTTACTGAATTATTGGAGGATTGCCGAGATCGTGACGTTGCATTGTGCGTAGTGTATCCCCGACGGTTCTTCTATCAAGATCATATTGCTGAGGCGAAACGTGACCATTTCACCTGGTTGTGTGCCCAGTGCCAATGCCTGGGTATTATTGCTTGACACCTCAAAACCGTAGTAAACCGGAGCGCCGAAAATCGTGTGCTGGTAACTCAAGCCCCAAATCGGGTTGCTCGGGTCACCTGTCCAGTTCAGGAAAGCAATGGTGTACTGCGCGCCATTGCCGCTACCCTGTACATCGTTGGCGATGAACTGATAGATATTTCCAACCGTATCTGCACTTATAGTAGCAGACGTAATGGGGATAAATTTGGTTGTCCCGTTCGGGAATTCCAGCGTCATGCCAAAAGCAACCGGATTGTCGCATACGGTGACTTGTCCAAAATCTACATCTGCGCTCACCGGCAACGTGACCGGGTCGCTCGCCAGTTGTTCGTCTATGTCAATCGCCTTGAGGGTCACTTCGGTGCCGCCGCAATTGACGACGGAGCCGGAGAACGTACCCGTAACCGGATCAACAGCAATCGGGAAAAAGACCGCCGCCTGATTGCCATTGGTTCTGAAAGAAACAAAGCCATTCGTCACGGGCTGCATGTTGCAATCCACGAGGCTGCCCGCCACATTGATCCAGTCAGACGTCCAGGAAATGGAGATGATGCCGATGTCGGTTTCGCTGCTGTATGGGCCTAATGTGGTGGAATAAACCACTTCGCCGCACTCGTTGATAGCCTCGAACAGGAATGTTTGATTGGCCGGCACGCCTCCGGTGAAGTAGCCATTTGCGTCGGGGGTGGTGGTAGCGCTAAGGCCGCTGTTTTGGGTGACGCGCAGGATAACATACGGGTGTTCCGAACCGATGCGCACCCTGCCGTTCAGGCGGATATAGTCCGAGCCGATGTCGCAGTTCCACCACGAAAAGTGGGTGACCGAGCCGACATAAACATTACCCTGGAGCGTAGCCGAGCCTTCCTCTTTCCAGTAGCCGGTGGCCTCGTCTATGTACCACAGCGGAATGGTTGCCGGCGCGTTGGAAAGGCGGTCGGTGGGTACGGGCATGGTCACTTCGGCGGGTTTGTTGATTTGCAGTTTTTGTCCGGCGGGGGTTTCCAACAGGACGTGCACCATGCCGAAACTGGTCAGCATCTGGTTTTCGCCGGAGGCACTGCGGCCCAAAAATCCGCCCGGGATCAGGTTGTCGATTCCCGGTTTGGAAGGGTCGAGGTAAGTGGCGAAAACCTGCACTACGCCGTTGTACGGTTGGCCGGAGGCATCCATAAATCCGCCTGCGGCAAACTTCACCGTGCCGCCGCCGGGAATATCCACGGTGCCGCCGGAGGAAGCGTTCACCTGCGTGGCGGGCAACTTGGCACGCAGAGTTACCTTTACGCGACCGGTACTGCCGACCTTAGCCGAAAAACTGGCCATAGAAGGGAAGTAACCGGGTTTTTCGACGCGTACAAACGGGACCTCGGAGTTCATCAAACCTTTGATTTGAAAAAAACCGTTGTCGTCCGTCTGTGTTTGTCCGGTACCGAGGAACACGGTGGCATTGCTCACGGGGGCGCCCGTTTCATCCGCCACCAAACCGTGGACACCGGCTTCGATGAACACCGGCACCGGGTAAACAATAGTATGATCTTCGATAATTTTGTCTTTCCGACAAGCGCCAAAAAAGAGCGCAGCGGAAAGCACCGCCAGCAAAACCAGGAAATTATAAGTGCGTTTCATGTCGTGTTTAAGTTAGAAAAGTTAGTCAGTTAGCGCGCTGTCATCTGCATTATGCAACAAACCCCGAAACGCTGCATCTGCTGAAAAAAAATATTGTGATTCCGCCCTCCGCCCCCGCATGTAGAGCCGCTTGGTGAAAACACCAAGGGGGCCGGGGCAGCAATCTTTGCAGAAAATAATATCGTGATTCCGCCCTCCGCCCCTGGTGTAGAGCACCCTTGGTGAAAACACCAAGCGGGGCAGTAAAAAATATTGGATTCGCCCTCCGCCCGGGGTGGTGCTTTTTACCGCAGGCGGTAAAAAAATTGATTCCGCTCGGTGGTGTTTAACCAGAGTAATCGAATCAATCCAACACACCGATGCTCGAAATTTGCGCCGTCAACATCCAGTCCGCCCTCGCCGCCCAAGCGGCAGGAGCACACCGTATCGAACTCTGTTGCGCCCTCGACGGCGGCGGCCTCACCCCTTCGCCCGGACTGTTGCGGGCAGCCCGCCAACACCTGCGTATTCCGATCAATGTGCTCATTCGGCCCCGAGAGGGCAATTTTTGCTACACTGATACCGAACTGGCGATCATGCTCGACGACATCCGGTTCTGCCGCGAGGCCGGCGCCGATGGGGTGGTCATTGGCGCATTGGCTGCCGACGGTCGCTTCGATTTACCCAAAATGCGGCTCCTGCTGGAGGCGGCCCAGGGGATGGATGTCACCTGCCACCGCGCGTTCGATTTCACGCCGGACCCGTTCGAGGCACTGGACATGCTCTCTGCGCTGGGCATACCGCGGGTACTCAGCTCGGGACAAGCCGCCAATGCCCACGAGGGGCGTTTTTTGTTAAAAAAAATGGTGGAATACGCGGCGGGTCGCATCCGCGTGATGCCGGGCGCAGGCCTGTCGGCCCAAAATATCCGTGCAGTGGCGGAAATTACCGGGGCACAGGAGTTTCACCTGACGGCCAAAAAGAGCGTGGAACAGCCCAATGCGGGCAACGATATTCCGGGGCTGGAATGGTGGTACTGGGAGAGCAGCGTGGAGCAAATCCGGGAAGTGCTGGCACGGCTTTACGGCAGCAGCGACGTGTCTTCGTAAATTTCCGCAGGCGAAGTGCCCCCAACAACGGCGCAGCTGAATCCACACCCGCTTCTACCCCCAGCCACTGCGCCAGGCACCGAAAAACCTCCGCCGGCGAACGCCCTTCTTCCCGCCAGGTTTTGAGCGCTGCGGCTCCTGCGGACTTGGATAGTTTCCCCCCGTCCGCATCGAGCAGCAGGGGGTGGTGCAAAAAATGGATTCGGGAAAACTCCGGTCTGCCAAGATACCCGGCGAGCAATTGCTGCGCTGCCGTGGAAGCGGCCAGGTCTGCGCCCCGAATGACATGCGTGATGCCGAAATGCAGATCATCGGCAACGCTGGCCACCTGGTAGGCGGGAATACCGTCGCGGCGGCGCACCACAAAATCGGCCGGAATAGCCACGGGTTTTGGAACAGGTGTTTTGATGCGCCAGGCCACTCCCGGTGTTTCCAGCGGAATATTTTGATCGCGAAATTCAATCGGATAGTTTCCGTCAAAATCAGCCAGATCGCGGCGTGATTTGCCGCAGGCAAACAAGTGGCCACCCTGGCGCAACTGCTCCAGCACCTGCTCGTACAGGGGCATCCGCAACTGCTGCGACCAATTTGCCTCGAAATCCGCCGGCGTACGCGGCCCCTCATCCCAGTCCAGGCCCAGCCAGTGCAGCGTGTCGAATATATCCTGCACATACTCCGGGCGCTTGCGCTCGGCATCGAGGTCGTCTATGCGTAGCAAAAGCCGGGTGCCGGGCGTATAGCGGGCAGCCAGCCAGTTCAGAATAAAATTACAGGCATTGCCAGGATGCAGATAGCCGGAAGGGGTCGGTGCCAGGCGGAGCCGACTGCCCGGCCCGACCGTGCGGATGAACGCCCGAAAAGCGGGGCCGAACGATGCCTCGGTATGCAGTTCAGGTTCCGTTACTGCTGGTTTTGTTCAAACTGTTTGATAATCTCCTCGGGCGGGATGCCCAAAAATTGCAGGGCATTTTGCGCGTCGTCCACATAGTCCGGGTCGTTGGGATAGCGCTTCAGAAATTCCTCGTAGGTGCTTTTGGCCTTTTCCATGTCCTTCAGGTCGTTCTCGTAAATGAAACCCATCATAAACAGGGCGGTTGGCGCCTTGGGGTGAGCGGGCAGTTTTTCGGCCACATTGTAGTAAAAACGAAGGGCCGTGTTGGGTTCGCCGATCGTCTTGGCCAATCCCGCGGCCTTCATATTCAGTTCTACAAATTTCTTTGGGTCTACGACCTGCACAATTGTGGAATAACCCTCCGCTATCTGGATGAATTGGTCGGCTTTCGTTTTGTCGGTTACCGCAACGCCACCCATGGATCGGTCGAGGCGTATCAGCGCGGAGTCAAGCCAGTTCAGGTTTCGTTCGAGGTTGAGGCGGGCAAGATCAATATCATCCGGGTTCTGCGACAAATCGGGCGCTGCCTTGTGCTGATACACGCGCCATATCCGGGCCAGCAGGCTGATTGGCTCGGTCAGGTCTTGTCCTTCACCATGGTTTTTGAGTCCGTCATTGACCAATCGCACCGCCGCCACGGCTTCCTTGTTGCGCAGTAATTTGATTTCTGCAGCCTTGGTCAGGTAGAGCAGGTTGTCGGCGTGTTTGTTTGGATGCGCTTCAACGGCCGCCAGATAAGTGCGGAACAGGGAGTCTGCGATCACGGGATTATTCGTGGCGGTCAATTCCTGCTCCAGCGCAGCAATTTTTTTGGTGAAATCTTCCCCGCATGCGAGCAAGAATATGGTAGAAAACAGGGCAATGGTAAAAAAATGGAGAATTCGCATAACGTGTTTGCTTAATGGCCGGGGCTGAAACAGGTTTTGAATTTTTTGAGTATGCGCGCACTGTTGGCAGTGGCGGCGGTTTCATCAGGATTCTGTGTATTCAAACAAGCCAAAAGGGCTTTTTACCGTAGCCTTGGCGCCCGAATGCGCCTCCACGCGACCAATCACCTGTGCCCCGATACCAAATCCGGCGGCAATGCGCATGACGTCTTCGGCGTAACGTTCCGGCAGGTAAATTTCCATGCGGTGGCCCATGTTAAACACCTGGTACATTTCCCGCCAGTTGGTGCCGCTGCTTTCCTGAATCAGGCGGAACAGTGGCGGCAGTTCGAACAGGTTGTCTTTGACGACATGCGCATTTTCGATGAACTTCAGCACTTTGGTCTGGCCGCCACCGGTGCAATGGATCAGGCCGTGCAGGTTGTCCCGGTGTTTCGCCAATACCTCCTGCAGCACAGGTAAAAAAGTGCGGGTAGGCGACAGGATCAGTTTGCCCACGGTGATCTGTTTTCCATCCACCGTGATGGTATCGGTCAGGCGCCGGTTTCCACTGTACACCAGTTCGGGCGGCAGTTTGGGGTCAAAACTTTCCGGATACCGGGCGGCGTACTCGTTGGCCAGCACATCGTGTCGGGCGGCGGTGAGGCCGTTGCTACCCATGCCGCCGTTGTATTCGGATTCGTAGGCGGCCTGGCCAAACGACGCAAGCCCCACCACAACGTCGCCGGGGCGGATGTTGTTCACCAGCACGGCGCTGCGTTTCATTCGGGCGAATGCCGTGACGCCCACATCAATCGTGCGCACGATATCGCCCACATCGGCGGTTTCGCCACCGGCCAGGTGGAGTTCCACGCCGTAGCGGCGCATATTTTCCACAAAATCAGAGGTGCCCCGGATGACCGCTGCGATGACTTCGCCGGGGATCAGATTTTTGTTGCGCCCGATGGTGCTCGACAGCATGATGGCGTCGGTGCAACCGGCGCAGGCCATGTCGTCGAGGTTCATCACGATGGCGTCCTGCGCCACACCGGCCCACACGGACAGGTCGCCCGTTTCGCGCCAGTACAGGTAGGCCAGGCTGGTTTTGGTGCCGGCCGTGTCGGCGTGCAGCAGGTTGCACCAGTCGGGATCGCCGGCGGCGATATCGGGCAGTATTTTGCAAAAAGCATTGGGAAACAAGCCCTTGTCCAGGTGCTGGATGGCGGCGTGTACCTCGTTTTTGGAGGCAGACACCCCGCGCTGGTCGTATTTCGATTTTTCAACCATGTTCAGTGGAGGGGGGATTGAGCGGGGGTGAGAAGGGGAGGGTTTTATTTTTCCCACGACCGGTACTTCGCGGTGTGGTCGTAGATATGATACAGGATGGCTTTTTCCAATTCGGTGAATTTCAAGTTTCGGCGTGCCAGAACGAGTTCCGCCGTTTCGCAATCTTCGGTGAAGCGGTAGGTGCGGTAGCCGGATTCGGCGCTTCCCCAGGCGAAATCGGGCACGAAATTGCGCGGGTATCCGGCGCCAAACACATTGGCGAATACGCCAACCACCGTGCCGGTATTGAACATGGTATTGATGCCGCATTTGGCGTGGTCGCCCATGATGAGACCGCAAAACTGCAGGCCGGTTTTGACGAAGCGCTCTTCCTCGTAGTCCCAGAGTTTGACTTCGCTGTAGTTGTTTTTCAGGTTGGAGTTGTTGGTGTCGGCGCCGAGGTTGCACCATTCGCCGAGCACCGAGTCGCCCAAAAATCCGTCGTGGGCCTTGTTGGAATTGGCGAAAAGGATGGATCGGGAAATTTCTCCCCCCACCTTGCAGCCGGGGCCGATGGTGGTGGGGCCGTAGATGCGGGCACCCATTTTGACCACGGCATTGTCGCCCACAACAAGGGGGCCACGCAGCAGACTACCTTCCATGATCTCGGCATTTTTGCCGATGTACACGGGGCCGTCGGTTGTGTTGATCGTACAGCACTCCATTTTGGCGCCATCTTCCAGAAAGATGCGCTGTTGCGGGCCGAGTACCCGGTTGGAAACGGCAATACGCTGGGAGGTTCGGTTTTGAGTCAGGAGCTCAAAATCCTCCAGAATGGCCTGTCCGTTCAGCAGGATGAGGTCCCAGGGACGCTGAATTTGGGCAATGGCGATTGTGCTGTCCAATTCCTTGCCCTGCAATTCGTGCACCTCTTCGTCCTCGATGAGCGCCTCAAACTGTGCTTCGTCGAGGCGTGCGGCCACCAGTTCGCCTTGCAGGAGGAGTGCTTCGTTCATGTTCATCTGGCGGATCCGCTGGCAAAGGGCATCCGGTGGGCACAATGCCGGCATTGACGATCAGGTTTTCGCTTTCGACCCGGATGGGATATTTTCCTGCAAATGTTCCTGGGTGATGTAGGATGCGGAGGCGCGCAGGCGGCGTTCCCATTTTTCACGCAGGGTCAGCATGCCGAGGCGCAGCTCACCCATCGGGCGGGTAGCCGTGAGGGGGAGCAGGTGGTTCCGGGCATCAGAATCGAAGATGATCAGGTTCAGCATCAGGAGGGACAGAGTTGTTTGGCCGCAAAAGTAGGAAATAGACTGGTTGCGGCGGGCAAACAAAGCGGCGTAACAACATCTAAAAAAAAAGTCCCAAGCGGCATAAGCCATTGGGACTTGGTCTTTTTTGAAGCACACGATATGGCTTCAAAAACTACGCGGGTTGTTCGTTCTCTTTCGCAAACTTCGTGTTGGCGAACTTCTTGTTGAACTTGTCAATACGGCCTGCGGTGTCCACAAACTTCATTTTGCCGGTGAAGAACGGGTGGCTGTACGCCGAGATTTCCATTTTGACCAACGGATACTCCTGGCCATCTTCCCAGGTAATAGTATCCTTGGTGTTGACGCAGGAACGGCCCACGAAGGCTTCGTCGGTGGAAATATCCTTGAACACTACGGTGCGATAGCTGCTCGGATGAATGTCTTTTTTCATGACTGATGACTATTGATACTTGAAATGTCTTGTTGCGAAAATTTTTCTAAATCGGGGGGCGAAGGTACCACTGTCCCTTCTGCTTTTCCAAATTATCTTTTCAAAAATCCTGCGATGCGAGCAGTTTTTGATGTACGGCCCACACCTGCGGGATGAGCAGGTGTTGCCCGTCGTTGATAATCAAGTGATCGGCGAGGGCGGCTTTTTCCGCTTCGGGCATTTGGTTGCGTATGCGCGCGTGCACGGCCTCCGCCGAAACATGGTCGCGCGCCTGCACCCGGCGGACGCGGATTTCTTCCGGGGCAGTCACCACAATCAGGGCATCCAGAAACAGGTGGCTGCCGCTTTCCACGAGCAGAGCGGCTTCTTTGAGGGTGTAGGGCGGGCCATTTCGCACCTGTTGGTCGTGCCATGCCCGACTGTGTCGTTCGACGGCGGGGTGCACAACGGCGTTCAGCGCGGCGAGTTTTTCCGGCGTATTGAACACGATACCGGCTACGAAAGCGCGATGGTAGGTACCGTCCGGCAGATAAGCCTCCGGCCCGAGCAGCGCAACGATAGCAGCCCGAACCTCCGGGTCGTTGGCAATCACCCACCTGGCCCAGTAATCGGCGTCGTACACCGGTATGCCGAGTGCCTCGAAGATGCGGCACACCGTTGTTTTTCCGCTGCCGATGCCGCCGGTGATGCCGACGCGCAGGGTTTTAGAGTTTTGAGTTTTGGGTTTTGAGTTTTGAGTCACGACGCAGGTTTTTAGCGTTTTGATCGTTGTTTTTGGGTATTCTATTAGCTTCCTCGACTCACTCCAGGTTAAAAACCTGGAAAGTCTAATACCCATTCTATTTTGGCCGGCATATTGGTTGTATGTGGCCGGCTGAACAAAGGTACTACCTTTGCCCCCATGCATTTTCGGCCGTTTTCCCACGCGAACACGCCCTCCAGCCCGCCGGCCTGGGCACAAACGCTCTGCCTTGGCACGGCTGCGTACGCTATTTTGCTGGTCTTGGCCGCTGTTTTTTATCTGGAGCGTATGGCGGTGCTGGACATGGCCTTTCAGACTTTTCAAATTCTGCGCACCGGGGAGGTACAAATCCAGAGCGGGCGTTTTGGTGCTGTGGGCACGCAAGTATTTCCCTGGGCGGCGCAAGCGGCGGGGCTACCCCTGAAAGGCGTACTGATGAGTTACTCGCTGGGCCACGTCCTGTACTATTTCGGTGTTTTCTTGATGGTTACGCTGGTATTGCGCCAGTGGAAATGGGGACTTGTATTGATTCTGCTGGCTACCCTGATGACCGCCCACACCTTCTATTGGCTGTCCGAAATGCCGCAGGGTTTGGCCTTTTTGGTGTTGGTGCTGGCCTGGTTACACCACAAGGAACGGCTCAGTGCCTTGCGCTGGTGGGCGTATCCGTTGCTGGCGGCAGGTTTGGTCACCGCGTTTTACTTTCATCCGATGGTGCTGTATGCCATGCTGTTTTGTGCGGCGTATTTTTTTCTGGAAAAACCCCGTTCGCCGATACAGCCGCTGTACCTCCTCGCGCTCGCCATTTTTCTCGCCACTGTTTTTGTGAAATACAAAATACTGAAACTGGACTGGTACGATGCGCAGGCATTGGAGCGTGCCAAAGCGTTCGGCGCCCTGTGGCCCAATTGGTTCGACATCCAGAGCAACCGCGATTTTCTGCGCTGGTGCCGGACGGATTACTACATGATCCCGGTGCTCACCGTGCTCAACGCCGCATTTTTCCTTTGGAAAAAACAAGGGTTGCGGGCGGCGCTTGTGACCGTGGCGCCTGTTGGGTTTGTTCTGTTGGTCAACATTCCATTTCACCCGGGCGACAACCAGTTTTACCTCGAAAACCTGTACCTGCCGTTGGGTTTGTTTGTCGCTGTGCCGTTAGTTTTTGCTGTGCTGCCGGGTTTGCTGCCGGAAAAAAGACACTGGATTCCCGTAGCCGCCATAGCGGCCATCGGGCTGTTTCGTATCGTATCGGTCCACCGTCCCTGGACCAACCGGCTGCACTGGGAGCAGGATTTTTTAGAAAAAACCGCGCATCGGGAACACCGGAAACTGCTGCTCACGGAAGAACAGGCATCGATGGATACCCTTGTCCTTTCCTGGGGAACGCCCTACGAATTCCTGTTGCTCTCGGCTCTGGAGCACCCCGACAGTGCCCGTTGCATTCTTGTGGACGAGGCTTCCCACCGCTTCGATCCGTTGTTGGCGCAGCCCGGGTTGTTTCTTGGCGAATTCAAAAACTATTCGTTTGATGAACTGCCGCGCCGGTATTTCAATTTAACGGATACTTCGGCGTACGTTCGTTGGTAACGCGTAAAACTGTGCACTTCGAATTACACTTCATTTTGAAAAAACATGATTGACTGGGAAAAACGCTGGCAAGCCGGCCAAACCGGCTGGGATTTGGGGGCTGCCTCGCCGCCACTGATTGAATATGCAGACCAAATACCGTCGGCAAAGCGCGATTTGCGCGTACTGATCCCCGGCTGTGGAAATGGCTACGAAGCCATTCATCTGCTGGAAAACGGTTTCTCCAACATCTCGATGGTGGATATTGCGCCCACGGCTGTCGAGCGCCTGCAACAACGCCTCGATACGGCTGTTCCGGGTTGGCAGGGGCAATTGCAGGTGTTGTGCGCCGATTTTTTTGCGCTGGAAGGGCCGTACGACCTTATTTTGGAACAGACGTTTTTCTGTGCGCTGGAGCCGGTGCAGCGCCCGGACTATGTCCAAAAAATGCACCGCCTGCTGGCTCCGGGAGGGGTTCTGGCGGGTGTGCTTTTCGACCGGGATTTTGAAGGTGGCCCGCCCTTTGGCGGCCATTCGGATGAATACCGGGCCTTGTTTGAACCACTTTTTGAAATACAAACGCTGGCGCCGTGCTACAATTCCATCTTGCCGCGGGCAGGGGCCGAGGTGTTTGTTATTTTGCGCAAAAACGAGTTGTAGGTTACTTCAATTCGACCACCCGCAAGCCCAGTAGTCCTTTTCGCACGGGGAGCAGTACGGTTTCGCCCGGCTTGGTCAGCGGGAAATATACCTGTTTCTGGTACTGAAAACGGTAGGTGCGGTCGTGCTCCTTGACGGTAAGGCGGATGCCGGAGGGTTTGATTTTTTCACCTTTGATCAGGCCGTAGCCGGCTGCGAGGTAGGGCATTTCCGACACAAACACGAACGGCTGGTATTCGGTGACGCCACCGGCTCGGTTGAGCAGGCTGCCAAAAAGCGGCGCAAACAACACGCAGAAAACGGCGATGGTGAGTGTCTCCGGCAAGTGGTTTTCCCAGGGCGTGAGGCGGTTGCGCAGGGCATACAAAACAGCTGCGGCCACGATAGCGCCCGCCAGCATAGCGCCCAGAGCGAGATTCCGCACGCCGATGGTGTTGGTAAAAATTTTGAATTCGCGGGTGTACAGCCAGATAAGGGCGAAAAAGAGCAGGACGCCGGCAAAGGCGAGGGCCTGGATGGATAGACGCGGTTGTTGCATGCGATAAAAGTACGGAGGCAGAATGAAACAGCCCGGTACACGAATCGCGCACCGGGCTGAAAAAAAATAAAAAAAATCTTTAGTTGCCTTCGAGTGCTGCGGCACCGCCTACGATTTCACCGAGTTCCGTGGTGATGGATTCCTGGCGGGCTTTGTTGTAGTTGATGCGGAGGTTTTTGAGCAGTTCCTCGGCATTTTCGGTGGCCTTGTCCATGGCCGTCATCCGGGCGCCATGTTCGCTGGCCTGGGTGTCGAGCAGGGTTTTGTGGAACTGGAGTTGCAGGATGCTCGGGACGAGTGTTTCGAGCAGTTGCTGTTTGTCGGGTTCGAAGATGTAGTCCGCGCGTTTTTGGAACCGCCGGTGCTTTCCAGTTTTGCCACCGGGAGCCACTGCTCCACGGTTGGGAACTGCATGGCGGCGTTTTTGAACCGTCCGTACACAATGTCAATGGCGTCGTATTTGCCGCTGGAAAAAACATCCATCAGTTCGCGGGCCACCACGCTGGTCTGTTCGTATTCGATGGTATTGAACAGGCCGATGTGGTCGGTATTGAAGTTCAGGTCGCGGAATCGGCGGCGGAAGTAGTCGTACCCTTTTTTGCCGATAAAAAGTACCGTGACTTTGCCCGTTTGGCGCAGTTTGGCGTACTTGGTATCAATGAGCGTGACGGCTTCCTTGTTGATATTGGTATTGAACGCGCCGCACAAGCCGCGGTTGGAGGTGACCACCACCACGAGGGCGTTCTTCACCTCGCGTGCCGTGCCGTAGGAAGTTGTCGTATCGCCGTCGAGATTCGACAGGATATTGGACAACATCCGGTTGAGCCGGTCGGAGTAGGGGCGCACCTGCACGATAGCGTTTTGCGCTTTGCGCAACTTGGCCGCCGACACCATTTTCATGGCCTTCGTGATCTGTTGCGTCGAAATGACCGACTTGATGCGTTCGCGTACTTCTTTTAAACCACCTGCCATGATGCAGTTTTGAGTTTAGAGTTTTGAGTTTTGAGTTTAGTTACGGGTTTAGAGTTTTGTTTGCTGCGCACTGGACAACTCAAAACTCTAAACCCTAAACTCAAAACTATTTTTTATACTGTCCAGTCAGTCCGGCCGCCAGTGTTTTCAGTTTGGTCAGGCTGGCTTCTTCGAGTTTTCCCTGACGCAGTTCCTCCAGTACATCGGGGAGTTGCTGTTCCATTTTCATCAGGAAGATTTCCTCGAACTCGCGCACCTTGTCGAGGGGCACGTCGCGGAGCAGGTTGTTGGTGCCGAGGTAGATGATGGCTACCTGTTTTTCCACGGATACCGGGCTGTACTGCGGCTGTTTGAGGATTTCCACGTTGCGGGCGCCTTTGGCCAGAATGGCCTGTGTGGCGGCATCGAGGTCGGAGCCAAACTTGGAGAATGCCTCCAGCTCGCGGTACTGGGCCTGGTCGAGTTTGAGCGTACCGGCGATCTTTTTCATGGACTTGATCTGGGCGTTGCCACCTACGCGGCTTACCGAGATACCCACGTTGATGGCGGGGCGTACGCCGGCGTTGAACAGGTTGGATTCCAGGAAGATCTGTCCGTCGGTGATCGAAATCACGTTGGTCGGGATGTATGCCGATACGTCGCCTGCCTGTGTTTCGATGATGGGCAGAGCCGTCAGCGAGCCGCCACCTTTTACCAAACCCGCCTGTACGAGGCTTGGGGGCAGGTCGTTCATCTGGAGCGCTACTTTTTGGTCGTCAATGACCTTGGCGGCGCGTTCGAGCAAGCGGCTGTGCAGGTAAAATACGTCGCCCGGGTAGGCTTCGCGGCCTGGCGGACGGCGCAGCAGCAGCGATACTTCGCGGTAGGCCACGGCCTGCTTGGAAAGGTCGTCGTAAATGATGAGCGCGGGGCGGCCCGTGTCGCGGAAAAACTCGCCGATAGCGGCGCCGGCAAACGGCGCGTAGAACTGCAACGGCGCCGGGTCGGAAGCCGAGGCCGAAACGATCACCGTGTAGGCCATGGCGCCGTATTCTTCGAGCGTGCGGGCTACTTGTGCCACCGTGGAGGCTTTTTGGCCGCAGGCGACGTAGATGCAGAACACCGGTTCGCCGCGCTCGTAAAATTCTTTTTGGTTGATGATGGTGTCAATGGCGATAGCCGACTTGCCCGTCTGGCGGTCGCCAATGATCAATTCGCGCTGGCCGCGGCCGATCGGGATCATAGCGTCAATAGCCTTAATACCCGTTTGCAGCGGTTCGTTCACCGGGCGGCGGTAAATAACGCCCGGAGCTTTGCGCTCCAGCGGCATCTCGTATTTTTTGCCGCCGATAGGGCCTTTGCCGTCAATGGGTTGGCCCAGTGTGTTGACCACCCGGCCTACGAACGCTTCGCCGACCTCGATGGAGGCGATTTTGCCCGTGCGTTTCACGATAGTGCCCTCGCGGATACCCGTCGGGGAGCCCATGAGTACCACACCCACGTTGTCTTCTTCGAGGTTGAGGACGATTGCACGCGTGCCGTTTTCAAATTCGACGAGTTCGCCGGATTGCGCGTTGTTGAGTCCGTACACGCGGGCGATACCGTCGCCGACCTGGAGCACCGAGCCTACCTCTTCGAGGTTTGCTTCAGCGCCGAAGCCGGACAGCTGTTGTTTCAATATTGCCGAGATTTCTTCCGGTCGAACGTCTGCCATGATTTATTCGAAATGATAATGATGAATGTTGGTTGATGAATTTGGTTGAGAAGGGTCGAGGTGTATCGGAGGGTAGTATTCGACCTCCTCAAATCTCAACTAATCCAAGTTAAAATTCCTTGACGTACTGGTTTTTCAAGAACTCCGACTTCAGTTCGGCCAGTTTGTTGGCGACGCTGGCGTCGTAGCGTTTGTTGTCAAATTCGAGTACAAAACCGCCGATCAGTTTGGGGTCAATGATGGTTTCGATTTCCAGATTTACTGTGGTTTGGCCGCTACCGAGCAATTTGGCACGCAGGTTTTCCAGCACGGAATCACTCAGAGGGGTCGCGCTGATTACACGGACACTGGTGATTTTTTTGATTTTTTTGTATTGGTCAACAAACTCCGCTGCTATTTCAGGGACGTACATTTCCCGGCCTTTTTTACGAGCAGGTCGAGGTATGCCATGGTCAGCGGGTTGATTTTGCTCTCCAGCAAGGCATGCAGTACGGCGATCTTTTTGTCGCCGTGTACGATCGGGCTTTTGAGCAGCAGGTACAGGTCGCGGTTTTTTGCTGCGGACCGCAGGGTATCCATGTCGGCGTGTACCGGTTCGACCGAGTTCTGGTCTATGGCCAATTCCAGGAGGGATTTGGCGTAGCGTGTTGCGATTCGGGTAACGGACATTAGTTCATTTTTATCTGTTCGGCCAAAGACTTGGCGTAGGATTCCTGTTCGGCCTTGTTGCCCAGTTCTTTTTGAAGGATTTTTTCAGCGATCTCGACAGCGAGGCGGCCGGCGGTGTTTTTCAATTCCACCAGCGCGGCCATTTTTTGGTTTTCGATGTCCTGGATAGCACTTTCTACCTTGCGTTTGTACTCGGCATTGGCGCGTTCCTTGGCTTCGGTGATGATTTCCTCCTTGGCTTCCTTGGCTTCTTTCAAAATCTGGCCGCGCTCTTCGCGGGCTTGAGCCAGCAATTTTTCGTTTTCGGCCTGCAGGTTGGCCATTTCCTCGCGGGCCTTTTTGGCCTGGTCGAGGGCATCCTGAATGTCCACTTCACGTTTCTTCAGCGATTCAGCGATCGGTTTGAACGCGAAGCGGCTCATCAGAAACCAGAAGATGAGGAAAATGACGGTGGTCCAAAAAAGCAAACCCGGTTCGGGTTTGATGACGGAAAAATCTCCGAGAAACAACATATCTAAGTTTTGAGTTTTGAGTTTTGAGTTTTGAGTTGCGAAAAGGTTGAGATCGCGTCTCGTCATTCAAACTTCGTAAATCGAAATTCAAAAAATCCGGGTCGTTGCGTCGCCAACCGCTTCGCGCCGACCCGGATGGACATTTCTTAGCCGGCGGCTTTCACGAAGAAGGCCAACACCATGGCAACCAGAGCAGCGCCCTCTACGAGAGCGGCCGTCAGGATCATGTTTGCGCGGATGTCGCCTACTGCTTCGGGCTGACGGGCGATGGCTTCCATCGCCTTGCCACCAATTTGACCGATACCAAGACCTGCGCCAATTACGGCAAGACCGGCACCAAGAGCTGCGTAAGACATTGTATATGATTGAGTTTGTTAAAAATCGTTGAAGGTTTCAGGGTTTCTGCTTTGAAGGTTTCTGGTTGTTGAATTAACTCAAAACTCAAAACCCGAAACTCAAAACTGTCAATGATGGTGCGGTTCTTCAACTGCTGTACCGATGTAAACAGCGGATAGCATGGTGAAGATAAATGCCTGGAGAAATGCCACCAGGAGTTCGAGCGTCATCATAAACAGGGTGAGCGGAATGGAAGCCACGGCGCCGGCTACGGAGCCGCCGACACTTTTGCCGGCATCGCCAAAAATGAAGATCAGGCTCACGAAACTCAGGATCACGATGTGGCCGGCGGTGATGTTGGCAAACAGACGCAGCAGCAGCGTGAATGGTTTGAGGAAAAGCCCGAGCACCTCAATCGGCGTCAGGATCAGTATTTTCAGAGCTGCCGGCACACCGGGCATCCACAAGGTGTGTTCCCAAAAGTGTTTGTTGGCGCTGAAAGTCGAGATCAGGAAGGTGAGCAGGGCCAGAACGATGGTGACCGAAATGTTGCCCGTTACGTTGGCGCTGCCGGGAAGAAAGGAACCTGTCCGATCAGGTTCAGGCCAAGGATGAAGAAAAAGGCCGAGAGCAGGTAGGGCAGGTATTTCTCGTATTTGGGGCCGATGTTCGGTTTGGCTACTTCATCGCGGATGAAGGTAACAAACGGTTCCACAAAATTTTGGAGTCCTTTGGGTGCTTTGCCCTGACTGCGTACCGCGGCACTGGCGGCCGAGCGAAACAGCAGGAACAGAATCAGTGCGGTGAGCAACATGGTAAACACGTTGCGCGTGATGGAGTAATCGTAAAAATTGGTGATGCCGCCGCCCATCACGCCACCATCAAACGTGGTTTTGGCTTCGAGGCGCTCGCAGTTGCCGGCAATGATGGCATTGTAAACGGTTTTCGTTTTGCCCTCCGCTTCAATTTCCTCGTGGGTGTAATCGGTAACATCAAAATCACCTTGCGCCAGCGCCGGGTTTTTGAGCCGCATCACATTGCCGTGTACCAGTACATAGCCATCCTTGCTTTTGGTGCCGTTGCCGTGGTGGTGCGCATGAAAAGCAGCCGTGCTCGTCAGTGTCCAGCCGTATTCGGGGGCGTACAGGATGCAGGGCAGGGGAAGGTAGAGGTCGCCGACAATATGCAGGGCGTTGGCATCCGCGATGTGGTGCACGGCATTGTCGCCGGCATTGAACTCTTGCTCGATGGAGATAGAGTGGCCGCAGGGGCTGTGCGCATCGGCGGGATGCGCCTGATCCTGTTGGGCTGGATGACCAGATGGATTGGTATGCGGGTGACTATGTTCGGTCTGGGCAAAAGCGAAAGTGCTCAAACCACTGAAAATCAAGGCGATCCAAAACTTGCGTAAGGCTGTCATATCCACGTCAGGAGAGGCTCTGGTGAAACCGGCGGCAAAAGTACAACGTGGATTCGGTTTTAAAAACCCGAAAGATTTTTTTTCCGAAAAAAATGGGGAATGTCTCCCGTTTAAAAGTCGCGCCCGGAATTATATTTGGAACGACGGGTTTCCGGCTGGAAACTCAGCGGGTTTCCGGTCGGCCGCAGCCTTAACCGGAAACCCGCTAATTTTCCAACCAGAAACCCTCCAACCAAAAACCCTCCAACCCTCTAACCAGAAACCTCAATACATCATCAGCCGGCGGCTGGCAATTCCAAAAGCACTTTCCAATTGGTAGGAGTACATGCCAGGCTCCACCAGATCGGAGCGGCGCAGGAGAATATGGTTTTCGCCTTTTTCAAAAGCGCCGGCCTTTGTGCAGACCTCGTGGCCCAGGCTGTCGAAAACACGAAGGGTAACATCGGTATTGGCAGGGAGGTTGAACCACAACAGGGTCATTTCGATGAACGGGTTGGGTGCATTTTGCATCAATTCCAGCCCGATATCACTGATTGGCTGGCCTTGGTAGATAGGCATTGGACGACTACTCATGAGAGATTAAGATGATAAAAAGTAAACTGATGTGTTTGTGCCCATAAGTTCAAAACTTGTGCCAGATGTTTGAAGTGCTCGTTAATGACTTCAAAATACCGGGTTTTCCCCCAGAAAATTTAAACCCGCTCATATTTCGTTGCAATGTTCTCAAGCGCGTACTTTTGCGCCACACTGCGGGATTAGCTCAGTTGGTAGAGCGCTAGCTTCCCAAGCTGGAAGTCGCGAGTTCGAGTCTCGTATCCCGCTCCGCAAACAAAAGGCCATCCGGTTGGGTGGCCTTTTCGCTTTTTACACGAAAGCCCTACTTTCGCCAAAATTCCGTTTCGACTCATGGCCCGATTATTTGCCGCTTTTTCTTCCGGGTTGCTGTTGCTGTTTGCCTGCACGGATCCCCTTGCCGCACCCTTCGAGCCAAACGACCCGGAAGCCCAACACGCGTATTTCCCGCTTCAAATCGGCAAATACGTCGAGTACCAGGTGGATAGCGTGGTTTGCGATTTCGGCCCGGGAGGTGAAACACTGCGCGACTCGTCCCGTACCCTGATCCGCGAGCAAATCACGGACACCTTGCGCGACAACACGGGCCAACTGGTATTTGTCGTGGAGCGCTCCGAACGCAACAGCGACACCTTGCCCTGGGTACTCCGGCGGGTGTGGTCGGCTGCTCGCACCCACACGCAGGCGATTCGATCCGAAGACAACCTGCGTTTCCTGCGCCTCGTGTTCCCGATCGAACGCCGAACGCGGTGGGATGGTAACATCTGGATTGACACCTACCAGGAAATTGAAGTAGCCGGTGAGCGGATACGCCCGTTCGTCAACTGGAGTTACCGGGTAGATTCGCTGGATGTACCAGCCCGGATCGGCTCGTTTGTCTTCGATTCCACACTTGTCGTCACGGAAGTAGACGAAACCAACGCCATCGAGCGCCGGCTCTCACGAGCCGGATACACCAAAAAAATCGGCCTCGTCTGGCGCGAACAGTGGATACTGGACTCGCAATACTGCAATTCGGCGCCCGCGCCCGCCGATTGCCTCACCAAACCCTGGGAGCAAAAAGCCCAAAAAGGATATTTCTTGTTACAAGTGCTAACGGGGCATAACTAACCCCCACACCAGCCGGCAGACAATCGCTAACAACCATGAACTACATACAAATCGGATTTACAAAAAAAACACACGGAATCGGTGGCGAAGTAAAAGTGGTCATCAAAGAACAGTTTGAGGACTTGTTCCTCGATGCCGATCGGGTGTTTTTGGAAATGAAGGGTAGCAAACAACCTTTTTTCATCAAACAGGTGCGCGGCGGCGGAGACCTTATTGTGCAGTTTGAAGACGTCGCCAACCGGGAGGAAGCGCTCCCGATCCAGTCGCGGGGCATTTTTTTGCCCGAAAACGAAGTGCCGGAAGAAGCCCTGGTCGTGCCCGATAACGGATTGCTCTACGGGCATCTGGTTGGGTATCTGCTGGTAGACCAGGCGCTCGGCGAAATCGGCCCCGTCATACAGGTGCTGGACATGCCCCAGCAGGAAATATCCGTGGTGGACTATCAGGGCCGCGAAGTGCTGGTACCGTTGAACCCTCACTTCGTGCTGTCGGTGGACGATGCTGCCCGCCGGGTGCTGGTGAACCTCCCCGATGGGCTGCTCGAACTTTGATCTTTTTGGGCATGTCCAACTCAAAACTCAAAACTCCAAACTCCAAACTCCAAACTGCTTTGATTACCTGCCGACCTTGAGCCGCCAGACCCCCTGCCGCTGGTGGGCGCGGCCCTCGTTGGCCACAAGCCAGTGCTGCCCATCCCACCAGGTGATGGACTCAAACTGGCGGGCGATGAAACACTTGGGCAGGCGCTTCGACCTGCGTTTGCCGCTCAAAAACTGACTACCGGTGTATTCCGTAAAAAAATATGCCGTAGCGCGGGTATAGGGCAGAAATCCAAGTTTTTTGCCAATGATGTAACTGGTAACCGCCAGGGTTTTGCCATCCGGGCTGAGCGCCGCCCCGGTGACTACGCGGTTTTTCAGCAACAGGCTGTCGCGTAGTTCGGCCACATAGCGCCCGGGGCGGGCAGGCAGCACATAGTGTTTGGTGACAAAATTTCCCTTGAACACAACCTTGGAAAACAAGTGCAGGCTATCCTGAAAAAAGACCATCGCCTCGCAGTTGAAATTCCAGTCGCGCTGGTCCAGCGGCGGAAAGGCATACTGGTCGGGGTAGTGGAACAGGATGGAGTCTAAGGTCTGTGTGCCGGGATCGTAGCGGAAGATGCACAGGTCCCGACGTGCATTGCGGTTGTTCCCGAAATCGCCGATATAGATGACGCCGCTGGGGGCAAGGGCAAGGTCTTCCCAGTCGCGGTTGGGAATAGGCAGGATGCGGGTTTCCAGCAACTGGTTGGCCACGGGGTCGAACAAAAACAGTTCGGGCGGATTCCGGCTGTCGTTCAGCATCCACAAATGCCCCGCGGGTGTGCGGGCCATGCCCGATACCTCGCGGATAACCTCGGGCAAAACGGTCTTCCGGGGCGGCAGTTTTTGGGCAGCAAGCAGGGTAGGGGAGCAGGACAGCAGGATAGCCACGCCGGCTATGTAGTTCAGGCAGGATGACATGGAGGTATTTTTCAGGCAAAGGTATGGGAAAGAGGGTGTATCATAAGTCGCGTTTTCTATCTCACCGCAGAGGCGCAGAGACGCGGAGGTTTTGATAATCAAGTTATTAAACCTCTGCGTCTCTGCGCCTCTGCGGTGAGATAGAAAACGCGACTTATGATACACCCTCTTTCTCAACCCCTCTCAAAACCTCAGATTTTCACAAATCGCGTCGTCCACGCGGCGCCGTCTTTTTCAAACTGCACCAGATAGGCGCCGTTTGCCAGGTCGCGTACGGGAATTTCTACCCATTGTCCGGGCTTGGTCACCACGGTCACCAAACGGCCGTTGGTGTCGAAGATGCGCAGGACATCGAAAATCAGGTCGGACTGGATGCGCAGCACGTCCGCAGCCGGATTGGGCGACAGGCTGACCCGGGTGCTGAAATCTGCGGCCTTGGCCGAAACCAGTGTGCTCACGTCCGGGATGTAGCGTGGCGCGATCTGATAACCCGAGTCGTAGGGCGCGGCGTTGTCAAACTGGCCGCCGATACCAATCAAATCGAATAACGCGAGCAACGGCGGCTGGTTGAACAAATCCACATTGTCGTCAATGCGCACCAGAATCGTGTCCAGAGGATGATCGGCCGACACCATAAATACGCTGAAGCCGGGGAGCGTACCGGTGGCCCATTGCGCGGGGTCTACATAGTTTAGCTTGTTGATGCGAATGAGCTTGGACTCGGTATCCTCCGTGTGTATTTGTACGACCTGAGGCGTAATCAACGGGTTATTCGCTGAAATTTTGGTCAACGCGTCGGGAAGAATCTGGAGCAGGCCATTGAATTGGTTCATGCTGCCGCGCACAGTGATCTTGTCGCCCTCTTTTACCGTGTAGCCAAAGGTTTGGGCGGCGCTGAACACGACGATACCGTCGCCGTCATCGTCAATCATGGTGAACTGCAAACCGACGCCACGCAAGTTCACGCCGTAAACCGTTGCGGTCAGTTCGCAGAAAATGCCGAGCGAGTCGGCTACACCGGCGGCATTGAGGCCGTTGATTTGGCTGATGCTGTACGCCGGGTAGCAGCGCACGGTAATGGTGACGGTGCCTTGGTCGCAGTCGGTCCCTTCACACACCTGATAGGTCAGCACGTCGGCGCCGCAATAGCCGGCGGTGGGCGTGTAGGCAATGGTGTTGTCGGGGCTGATGGTGGCCGTGCCGTGCTGGGGTGGGGTGACGATAGAAACCACCGGATTGTTTTGTCCGGGCAGGTTGTCGTTTTGCAACACGTCAAAGTTGGTGGTGACGCCCGAAACAGCGACAAAGACGTCGTTTGTAGCATTCACGCCGCTGGGACAATCGGACGGGGCGCCCGGGTTGGCCAGAATCATCATGCCGTTGATGGTGACGCCAGTAGGCGTCGTGGCGGCTATCCAATTTTCGGGCAGGCTGTTGTCGGCGTTCGGGTCGCACAGCACGAGGGAGGCGCCGTTGCCGGCAGCGGAGGGCCAGGGCGCCATGTTGGTGTAGGCTACCCGGTCAATGGTGTCGCCGGCCGGATTGAACAGAATGATCGGTTCGCCGCTGTTGTTCAGGGCGCTGCTCATACCCCAGGGCAGGGCGGTGACGCCGAGCTGGTTGAACAAAGCGGTGGCATTGACGGCCGTCACCACATATTCACCCGGATTGAGGGTCATGGCCGGGAAGGTGAAGTTGACACCGAACAGATACCAGCCTTCGAGATTCACCGGATTGCTGCCGTTGTTGTAAAACTCCAGGTATTCCAGCGAGTCAACGTTGCTTTCCGGAGGGTTGTACATGATTTCGGTGAGGACGATCTGTGCCTGGGTAGTGAGGGCAAAACAGCAGCTGCAAAGCAGCGCGAGGGTTAATTTTTTCATACCTGAAAATGGGTTAGTCGGTTAAGCAATGGAATGAACGGCCAAAAGTAGGGAAAATCGGGCAGCCACTCGCAGAGCCGAACGAAGCAGCCGCCAAGCGCCCGGCATCGCACCAAAGCACGCTGGAGCGACTCTTGGCGAATAAAGTTTTTTTGCTGTCCCATTGTGCCACCGCTTATGAAATATCGTACTGGAAACTATGTGTCGGGGAGGTATCAAACTTAATCGGAAATTAACATGGGGTGCGTACTTTCGCCCTCGAATTTCCTTCACTTTTTCACTAAATCCGTTTTACGTATGAATTTCTCTACATTCAGCAACCGGACAGTCACGCTGGTGGGCAAAGCAATCGCTGTGGCGGCTTTCCTGCTCTGTGGTTTGACCACTTTTGCACAAGTAACCACCTCGACCATCACTGGTTTGGTAGCCGATGCCCGGGGTGAAGCCCTCATCGGCGCTACCGTGGTGGCCACACACGTGCCGTCCGGTACACGGTACGGCACAGCCACCAATGCCTCCGGACGGTACATCCTGCCCGCCGTGCGGGTGGGCGGACCGTTCTCCGTCACCGTTTCGTACACCGGCTTTGAAGCCCAAACCAGGGACAATGTATTCACCAACCTCGGTGTGGCTTCCAACCTGGATTTCAGCCTCACCGAGTCCGGTGTAGTCCTGACGGAAACCGTGATCTCGTCCGGCCGAAACGACATTTTCAGCGGCGACCGCACCGGCGCTGCCGTCTCGTACGGCGTGCAAACGATCAACTCCCTGCCTACCATCGGCCGTACGGTGAACGACATCACCACCTACAACGCCTATAGCAACGGACGCTCGTTTGCCGGTCAGGACAGCCGCCTGAACAACTTCACGATTGACGGTTCGGTGTTCAACAACGGCTTTGGCCTTGGCTCTTCGGCGCAGGCCGGCGGTCGTACGGGTACCACCGCTGTTTCGCTTGATGCCCTGGAGGAAATCCAGATCAACATCGCGCCGTTCGACGTGCGCCAGTCGGGTTTTGCCGGCGCCGGTATCAACGCCGTGACACGCTCGGGCACCAACGAATTCTCCGGATCGGCCTACACCTTCCTGCGCAACAGCGACCTGGCCGGCTCCAAAGCCGACGGCAATGACCTGCCGCCCGTCAACATTGACGAAACAACGTACGGTATCCGTATCGGCGGCCCGATCGTCAAGGACAAACTGTTTTTCTTCGCCAGCGGCGAGCAGTTCACCAGCTCGAACCCGGCATTAGACTGGGTTATTGACCGCCCGGGCGCCACCGGCAACGTGTCGCGCGTGACCCTCGCCGACATGCAGGACCTGTCCGATTTTATGAAAACCAATTTCGACCGCGACCTCGGCGCTTTTGACAACTTCAACAACGAAGTGAAAAGCACGAAGGGCCTTATTCGTCTGGACTACAACATCAATGAAAGCCACAAAGCATCGCTGCGCTACTCGCACCACAACTCGGAGTCGGGCCAGCGGATCAGCGACAGCAACAGCAGCAATACCGCCGGCGCCGGTAACCGTACCAACCGCTCGTTGGCTATTTCTCCTGAAAATACCGGCTACATCATTCAGGACAACACGCGCTCCGTGGCGTTTGAGTTGAACTCGGTTTTTGGCAGCAAGTACTCGAACAACTTCATTGCTACCTACAACAAGCAGATCGAAGACCGCCGCTACAAGGGTGATCTTTTCCCGACCGTGGATATCCTGAAGGACGGCAGTACCTACACTTCGGTCGGTTTCGACCCGTTCACGCCGAACAACAAACTCAACTACAGCACGCTCAACATCACGAACAACTTCAACGTGTTCCTGAACAAGCACTTCCTGACATTCGGTGGCGCGTACGAGTTCTTCCAGTCCAACAACGTGTTTTTCCCGTCGTCCAACGGTGTGTATGTGTACAACTCCATTGACGACTTCAAGACAGCAGCACTCCAGTACCTGAACGACCCCACCAACCCAGTTTCGCCGGTAAGCGTGGCGCGCTACAACCTGCGCTTCTCCTTGCTCCCGGGAGGCGCCGAGCCGCTCCAGGTGCTGAAAACCAACACGTTCAGCGGCTATGTACAGGATGAATTCCAGGTGAACAACCGCTTCAAACTGACGCTCGGCTTGCGCGGCGACGTATTTGTGTACGACAACTCGACGGCTGAAGACTTTTTCAACCCGGTGGTGGACTCTTTGGTTTTCAAGGATGAAAATGGCAACGATCTGAACATCAACACCAGCACCTTCCCGAAACCGCGCCTGCTCCTGTCC
Source organism: Lewinellaceae bacterium (assembly GCA_016719605.1). Taxonomy (GTDB): domain Bacteria; phylum Bacteroidota; class Bacteroidia; order Chitinophagales; family Saprospiraceae; genus M3007. Next base: position 899,977 of record JADJYW010000001.1, read on the forward strand.
CCGCGCCTTGGTTTCAACTGGGATGTGAAAGGCAACAAAACCACACAAATCCGCGGTGGTACCGGTTTGTTCGTATCGCGTATTCCGCAAGTTTTGGTTTCCAACCAGTTGGGCAACAACGGTGTAAATACGGCCGTCATCAACGTGACCAATACCACGGCTTACCCGTTCACACTCGACCCCAGCCGTTTCCGCCCCGACAATACGAACATCAGCGCGCTGCCGCCGTACGCAGTCAATGCGTCTGTTGAAGACCTCAAGTACCCGGTCATCTGGAAAAGCAACCTCGCTATTGACCAGAAACTGCCCTTCGGCCTGATCGGTACCATCGAGGCCATCTACAACAAGAACATTCACGCGCTCCGCTACATTGACGCCAACCTGAAAGGCCCGGATCGCACATTTACCGGCCCCGACAACCGCGACCGTTTCCCGGCCTCCGGCGTAGCCGCTCGGGTAGCGGCGCCAACAATACCGTGAATATCGCCCGCTTCATCAACCCGCGTATCGGCAATGCTTTTGTACTCACCAACACAGACGAAGGTTACTCCTACTCGTTCACGGGTAAACTCGAACTGCCCAACAAAGGCGGTTTCGGTGGTATGCTGGGCTATACATACGGCGCTGCTTACGACATCCAGTCGGTAGCAAGCACGGTGGTGGCCAACATTTTCACCACTGTCGGACAAAACTTCCTCGGCACCTCCTGGGCAGACAACGACCTGCGCCACCGCATCGTGGGCTACGTCAACTACCGCATCAACTACGGTGGAAAAATGGGTGGCGCTACCGAATTTACGCTCGGCATGGTATCCAACAGCGGCGGCAAATTCTCCTACGCTTTCCCGACCGGCGGCGGCAACGACCTGAACGGCGACGGCCAAAACAACGACCTGATCTTTGTTCCGAACCAGGCTTCCGATCTGACATTTGCTTCCCTGACGGCAGGCGGCAAAACCTTCACACCCGCTGAACAGGCAGCCGCTTTCGACAAGTACATCGACGCCAACCCGTACCTGAAGAACCGTCGCGGCCAGTACGCCGAGCGCAACGGCGCCGAGTTCCCCTGGCTCACACGCCTCAACTTCACAGTCATGCAGGAGTTCTATGTAAAAGTGGGTCGGAACGACAAGAAAAACACGATCCAATTGCGTGCGGATATCCTCAACGTGGGTAACCTGCTGAACAATGCCTGGGGTGTCGGCAACCAAACCACAACCGCCAACCCGCTCAGCGTGGCCAGCATCAGCGCGGAAGGTGTGCCTTCCTACCGCCTCGCTACGCAAACCATTGACGGTTCCGTCGAACTGCTGCGCGATGCCTTTGTGAAAAGTGTGAACCTCGACAATGTGTGGCAAGCACAAATCGGGATTCGTTACATTTTCAACTAAACAGGGTCTCTTTTTTTAAAAAAGCAGACTCAAACGCCGCTCCGGTTCTCCGGGGCGGCGTTTTTTTTGTTTAAAAACACCCGGGCACTCGCCCTACCTTCGCCCAGCAAAGCACAAACTACGTTTCCATGAAAAATACTCTTCCTGCTCTTCCTTTTGCCCACACTGCTCCGCGGCCAGGGTGGTATGTGGCTGCCCATGTACCTCGAAAAACAAAACGAAAAGGAAATGAAGGCGCTCGGCCTCAAACTCAAGGCCGACGACCTGTACGCCGCCAACCGACCCAGCATCAAAGACGCCATTTGTCAGTTCAGCGGCGGCTGCACGGGCGAAATCATCTCCCCGCAGGGGCTGCTGCTCACCAACCACCACTGCGGGTTCGACGCCATTCAGAAACACTCCACGCTGGAGTACAACTATGTCGAAGACGGATTCTGGGCCATGTCCCGCGCCGATGAACTGCCGTGTCCCGGCGAAACAGCCATGTTCATTTCGCGCATGGAGGACGTGACGGCGCTGGCGCTCCAAAATGTGACCGAGGCCATGGGCGAGCGCGACCGCCAGTCGCAGATTGATAAAAACCTCGCTCAGATCAAGGTGAGCACCAAAAAAGAAAAATGGGAGGACATCCTCATCCGGCCGTTCTACAACGGCAACCAGTTTTTCCTTTTTGTCACCGTCACCTATACCGACATCCGCCTCGTGGGCGCGCCGCCGAGCAGTATCGGCAAGTTTGGCGCCGACACCGACAACTGGGTATGGCCCCGCCACACGGGCGATTTTTCCCTGTTCCGCGTGTATGCCGACAAGGACAACCGCCCGGCGCCGTTTTCGGCCGACAACCAGCCCCTCAAACCCGCCCATTTCCTGCCCATTTCGCTCGACGGCGTGGAGGAGGGCGATTTCACGATGGTCTATGGTTTTCCCGGCCGAACCGACGAGTACCTGCCTGCCGCCGCCCTTCGGCAAGCCGCCGAAGTGACCAACCCCGTGCGCGTAGACATCCGGGACAAGGCCCTGAAAACCATGGACCGTTTCATGCGCAACGACCCGGCCATCAAGATCACCTACATTTCCCGGTTCGCCAACATTGCCAACGCCTGGAAAAAATGGCTCGGTGAAATGCAAGGCCTCCAGACGTACAACGCCGTGGCCAAAAAACAGGAATACGAGGCCGAGTTTATCCGCCGGATCGGTCAAAAACCCGACTGGAAAGTCCGCTACAACAACCTCCTGCCACGCCTCAACCAAACCTACAAGGACATCGAACCCTATGCCGAAGCCCGGGATAATTACCTGGAAACCTTCATGCGCAACGTGCAGGCTATGGGTGTCGCCTCCGGCCTGAGTGGGTGGGTAAAAACCTTCGAAGACGGCAATGCAGCTGCTTTTTCTTCCAAAATCAGGGACGTGAGCGCCCGGGTAGAAAACGACTTTACAGCATACAGCCCCGAAGTGGACAAGGCCGTGTTTACGGTTTTGATTGAGCGGTTTGCCAAAACCATGCGGCCGGAGTGGGGTGGGGCATTCGTGCGCGGCGAAGCCGAGCGGCTCGGTGGTTTCGATAAATTGGCCGACTATCTGTATTCCGGCAGCGTCCTGACGAATGCCGACCGCTGGAAAGCGCTCGCGGCTGGCGATGCGGGCGCTTTCGGGAAGGCGCTGAGCCAGGACCCCGTTTTGGCGTTTTGGCGCGGCGTTTCGGCCCCCTACCAGGAGCAGGTTGTGCCCAAGTTGCAGGAACATCAAACCACCCTCAACCTGCTGCAACGCCAGTACATGGCTGCACAAATGCAGGTTTTCAAAGACAAGAGGCTTTTCCCCGATGCCAACGGCACCTTGCGCATGACCTACGGTAAGGTGCGCGGCTACAGTCCCCGCGATGCTGTTCGGTACGAATTCCGCACGCATCTCGACGGTGTGCTGGAAAAATATGTGCCCGGCGACTACGAGTTTGATGTGCCCCAAAAGTTGATTGACCTCTGGAAAAACAAGGACTACGGCCGGTACGCCACCAAGGACGGCCGCTTGCCTGTTGCGTTCCTCGGCACCAACCACACCACCGGCGGCAACTCCGGCAGCCCCGCACTCGACGCCCGCGGCAACCTCGTGGGCCTCAATTTCGACCGCGTGTGGGAAGGCACCATGAGCGACCTGAACTACGACCCCGCCATTTGCCGCAACATCATGGTGGATGCCCGGTACATCCTGTTTATCATTGACAAGTACGCGGGAGCGGGCTATTTGCTGCAGGAAATGAAACTCGTGAAAGGGAAGCGGAAGTAGATGCGGGCAAACGACAATGCCTGCAGGGATCGATTTTTTTTAGAGCGTGTTTAAAATTTAGTCGCTGGGCTACGGACGGCCAATTTCATTTCTATCTTCGTTAAAATTTTCGCCGTAGGCACCCGGCTACGGCTGCAAATTTTGCCTCAATAGAAACAAAATTTGCTCGCCCTTGCTCCAGCACTAAAATTTAAACACGCTCTTACTTTTGTCAGCAATTCACAATCAAAAATTATGACCGCATCCTTATCGGCTCAAGATCAAATCGCGGCTTTTCTGGCAGATGCTATACCGGAAAAAATTCTGGCGTTCAAATTTTCTCCGGCTATTCAGCGGCGTATCGAAGTACTCGTTGAAAAAAAGAAGGAGGGAGCGATTATGTCTGAAGAAAAAGATGAGTTGGAGCGATACCTGGCTTATGATCTGCTCATTGGCCTGGCGAAAGCACGGGCGGTCAAGCATTTGGAAAATCAATGAGCCAATCTGTTTCCGCCGTGCTTCGTCGGCAGGTTGCCGAGCGTGCGGGATTCCGTTGTGAATATTGCCTCGTGCCAGAGCGGTTTTTGGCTACAGTTTTTCATGTTGACCATGTTCGCAGTATCAAGCATGGTGGTACTTCTATGCCGGATAATTTGGCATACTCCTGCCCGCACTGCAACCAAAACAAGGGCAGCAATGTGGCTACTTTCCTGGATGAAGAAGGGGAGGAGACCGTTCGTGTTTTCAACCCTCGCAGAGACAATTGGGCAAGTCATTTTGAACAAGAAACGGGAATGATTTTGCCCATAACCCCAATAGGAAAAGCAACGATTGGATTGCTGGAGATGAACGCGCCAGATCGCCTTATTTTCCGTCGGGCACTTGCAGAGGCCGGTTATTATCCGTAAAAAGTTGAAGAGCATCATGCAGAATATCTACCACGAAAGCGACATACTCACCCACCTCGGCGAAGACCGGGAGCACTACTTCCAGGCCGTAGCGCCCCCGGTGGTGCAATCCAGCAATTTCGTTTTCCCCGACCTCGCGGCGTTTCGCGCGGCGTTTTCGGATGAACTGGAGCACCATGTGTATTCCCGCGGCAACAACCCCACGGTGGAAATCCTGCGCAAAAAACTGGCCGCCCTCGAAGGTACGGACGACTGTCTGGTATTTTCCAGCGGTGCGGGCGCGGTGGCCGCTGCCGTACTCGGCAACATCAGCGCGGGCGACCACATCGTGTGCCAGCAAGCGCCGTACTCTTGGACGAATAACCTGCTGCGCAAATTCCTGCCCCGCTACGGCGTGGAGCATACCTTCGTGGACGGCACCGACATCGAAAATATCCGCGCTGCCATTCGGCCCAATACCCGCATCCTGTATCTCGAAAGCCCGAATACCATGACTTTCGAGTGCCAGGACCTGGCGGCTTGCGCGGCGCTGGCCCGGGAACGCGGTATCGTGACCATCATTGACAATTCCTACTGTTCGCCGATCTACCAAAATCCGGCGGCTTTCGGGATCGACATAGTGGTGCACTCCGGTACCAAGTACCTGAACGGCCACTCCGATGTGGTGGTGGGTGTGCTTTGCGCGAGCAAGGCAATGGTGAAAAAAATCTTTGAGTCCGAACTGATGACCCTCGGCGGTATCCTCGGCCCGCACGATGCGGCTCTGGTCATTCGCGGTTTGCGCACCCTGCCGCTCCGGCTCCAGCGCAGCGACGCAAGTGCGCAGTTTTTGATCAAAAAATTAGACAACCACCCCAAGGTAGAGCGGATATGGTACCCGTTTCACCATAGTTTTCCGCAGCTGGAACTGGCTAAAAAACAAATGCGCGGCTGCGGCGGACTTTTTTCGGTGCAGTTCAAAACCCCGGCTCTGGAAAATATGGAGCAGTTTGTGCACCGGCTGCGACGTTTCCTCATGGCCGTTTCGTGGGGCGGGCACGAGTCCCTCCTCATCCCTACGGTCGGGTTTTACGGTATTCCCGGCAAGCCGGAACCGGCACTGCCGTGGACGTTTTGCCGGTTTTATATCGGCCTCGAAGACCCGGAATGGCTGTGGGAAGATTTGGAACAGGCGCTGGAGGTTTTGTAGGGAGGGGGTATTGGGGTGTTTTAGTGTTTTAGTTAACTTAATGATCGCGCATGCCGAATCTCTTGCATATTCCTTCTTTTTCTTCTGCCGGGCGCCTGAATGCTGTGGTGGAAATACCGGCGGGTACCAATCGAAAATACGAACTCGACCAGGCGACCGGCATACTTCGGCCGGATATGCGCAATGGCCGGCAACGGATGATTGATTTTTTGCCGTATCCGGTCAACTACGGATTTGTTCCATCTACTATCATGGAAAAAAGCCGTGGCGGCGATGGTGACCCGCTCGATGTGCTGGTGCTGGCCGAGTCTTTGCCGTCGGGCACGGTGCTGGAGGTGCAGCCCATTGGCTTGCTCCTGCTTCAGGACGGTGGCGAGTGGGACAACAAAGTGCTGGCTATTCCCGCCGATCCGGGTTTGCGGATCATTCGTGCGGAAAACTGGCATGATTTTCAGCAAAACTACCACACGATTCGCCACATTCTGGAGCAGTTTTTTCAGTACTACGACGGCCTCGGCGTGATGACCATCATGGGCTGGGGCGACGAGTCGGATGCCGTAGCCGAGGTTAAAAAATGGCAAATTGGTTTGGCCGGATAATGTTGCGGGGCATATTTGGCTACATTTGCCCGATGGTTTGGCTCAACGGGATCAGGGCAAAACAAGCAGGAGGCCTGTATTTCTTCCGAGCGAAGCGATTCGCAGCATGTCAACCTTTATTTAAACCGCCTGTTTCCTAACTTCATTTTTTTTACAGAAACCCAGCGTACCAGCATGCTTTTGCCTTCTTGTTCAGCGCCTGTCGAGCGTACGGCCACCGCACAAACACCATCGTATCGGTTCAGTTACTTCCGCTCCATGGATGCGGCAGGTGCAGACTGGGACGCGGCTGCTCCCCCCGATGATATTTTCCTGCAGCGCCGCTACTTGTCCGTCGTAGAAAACACCCCGCCGCATGGCATGCGCTTTGGCTATCTGGTGTTTTATTGCGGCGAAGCGCCGATCGGCGTGGCGCTTTGCCAGATCAAGTATTTCAAAGGCGACGACAACATCAACGATCTGGATTCCCGGGGCAAGGAACCGTGTTTTTTTGCGGGTCTGACCAAGTGGCTCAAGCGCCGGGTTGCCGGCAAACTGGCTGCCGACATCCTCATCTGTGGCAATATGTTGCTCACCGGCGAGCACGGGTACTGGTTCGATTACAACCGGATCAGCCCGGAAAACGCCGCCGTCCTGCTGGAGGATGCGCTCGAAAAAGTCATGCAGAACCACGACCGCTCAGGCGAGCGGATGCCGGTGATCCTGCTCAAGGATGTGGCGCCGGCACGCCGTCCGCACCGCCAGCATTTTGTTCAAAAAGGTTATGTCGAGTTCCTGATTCAACCCAATATGGTGCTGCACCTGCCTTTTTCCACGTTCGACGACTACCTCGGTGCCATGTCCACCAAGTACCGAACCCGGGCCAAACGGGCGTTCAAAAAAGCCGTGGGAATTGAAAAGCGCGAGATGACTTTGCTTGAAATTCAGCAGGAACTGCCGCGCATGTACGAACTGTACCGGGAAATTGCCAACAATGCCGGGTTCAACATGGTGGACCTGAACGAACACTACCTTTTTGCCCTGAAACGCGACATGCCCGACCACTTCCGGTTGTTCGGCTATTTCCTCAACGGCAAACTGCTGGCGTTTTTTACAACCATTCAAAACGGGGCTGAACTGGAAGCACATTTTCTCGGGTACGACAAAGAGCACAACCACGACCTGCAGCTCTACCTGAATATTTTGTACGACATCGTGCGCATCGCCATGGAGTCGGGTTGCCGCGAGGTGGTATTCGCGCGTACGGCCCTGGAAATCAAAAGTTCGGTAGGGGCTGTGCCGCACGACCTGTGCTGCTACTTGCGCCACCGGAATCCCTTGGTCAACCGCTTCACGGGCACCTTGCTGGACTATCTCAAGCCGGTGGAGGATTGGCTGCCGCGCCACCCGTTCAAAAGTGAAGTGGAAGAGGAATTGACAACCTGAACCTCAGCGTACTACGGCAAACTGCCTGGCCTGAAGCCGGTGCCGGTCTTTTACCCACAACAAGTATAGCCCCGGGGCGGGGCGTTCCAGCCAAACCTGCACCGTAGCCGCAGCCATGTCCTTCGCATGGCCGTCCCAAACCACCTTGCCGCTCATGTCGGTGATCCACCATTCGGCGGGATGTGCCCCTGCGTTGTTGTTCGCCGGTGCAGCAGCCCGCACTTCAAAATTTCCATAGTTGGGATTGGGCACGATTTGCAGATTTTGCTCGCGTTCCGGCTCTCCGGTATCCGCATTGGCGTCCACCCAGACAATCGCTGAGTTGGTACACGTCGTGTTGGTCTGGTTGAAGGTGATGCAGGAGTGGTTCAGGATCGTTTGCCCGGGGGCAAGGAAGGGTTTCAGCCGGATGGTGAACAGGATAAAACCAATGGAATTGCTCCCGCCACTGGTGCTGTCGGGCAGGTAAATTTCGTCAAAATACCAGCGGGCAATGTTGCTGTCGTCCAGTACGAGTTCGTATGCGTGGCTGGCGCCAATCATCTGAAAAGTCTGCATGTCCAGGCGAGGGTCCAGCGTATCGCGCACGATCACCTGATAGGCGGTGTCTGTCCCGGTATTCTGAAACCGGATGAGGTAGGTGACGGCAGCGCCCTCGGACAGTTCCGAGGTGGTAAATACGGCATCGCCGAGTACCTGAATATCGTTTTGGGCAAACGGTGCTGTTGTGGAGCAAAACACCGTCAAGAGCAGGAGAAAATGACGGATCAAAAACATGAGCAGTAAAATAAATTCGGCTAAACAGGCAGGGCAGCCAATTTTTCAGAAGCCGAAGGTAGCGTCATTCTTTTGCCCGGTTACACCTTTAACACTACCGCCCGATAACATTGTCGGGTATCTTGCTTTTCAGGCCTGCAATGTCGCGTGTTTTTGGTTGTTGGTAATGTTGTCGAGGGTCCATTCCAGGCGTTTCTCAAAGGTATGTTGGCGAACCGGACACTCGGCTCGCGGGCATATCGCACAGGAACCAGGCGCCACACAACCGTCTGTGTGTACAAACATTTCCAGCGATTGCGGGAAATGCAGGCGAATAAGCCGGTCCAGCGCGTCCACCTCGGCGTGCGCTTCGTTGACATTGAAATACCAGGGCACCGTCAGGTGGCAATCCAGGTGGAGAATCGCGCCGTACTTGATGATGCGCAGGTTGTGTAAGTCAATCCAGTTGTCGGGTTTGTTCGCGTTGAGCACCGACACCAATCCCCGGAGCAGTTCGTCGTCGGCCTCGTCCATGATACCGGCCACGGTCTGCCGGATAATTTTGTACCCTTCCACGATAATCATGATGCCGAACAAAATGGCCACGGCGCTGTCTATCCAGGCCATCCCGGTAAACCGGATGAGCAACAGGCCGACGACGATGCCGACCGTACTCCAGGTATCGGTTTGCAGGTGCTTGCCGCTGGCTTGCAGGGCAATCGAGTGGTTTTTTTTGCCTGTTTGGATGCAGTACCAGCCCAGCAGGTAATTCGCAAGCGCCGTCATCAGGATGAGCACGATACCGAGGTCGAGGTTGCCCAGATCGCCCGGGTGCAACAGGCTGACCGAGGCTTCGTAGATAATCGCCATCCCGGCTACCAAAATCAGAATGCCCTCGAAAGAGGCGGAAATCAGCTCGGCTTTACCGTGGCCATACGGGTGGTTTTCGTCGCGGGGCATAGCCGCCACCCGCAGGCTATACAGTCCCGTAAATCCTGTCACTACATTCACTGTGCTCTCAAGGGCATCTGTCAGGATAGCTACCGACTCGGTAAAATAGTAGGCGAGTAGTTTGACAACGAACAAAATGCAAGACGCGACGACCACAATCGTCTGGACGCGGATATTTGCCTGGGCGGTTGGAGTAGCCATCGTGCGGGTGTGTGGTTTTTTTTTCGACGTTGCCGGGTGCGGCTGATACTTTTCAATTTTCCGCCGCAAAAGTTCGCCTGCGACACCTACCTTGTCGCCTTGATTTCCCCGACGAACAGCGCCTCAAATTACACGCAAACATATCCTTTGCATGGATCAGAATCCGAAATCCAGACGTACATTTCTCCAAAACACCTTCCTGGGGGGCTTCGCCGCCGTTTCAGCCGATTTTTTAACCAAAATTGCGGCGCAAGCCGCGCCGCCGTCCAAGGGCCGGTTGCCTGTGGTGATCGCTACCTGGGACAACCGCAAGGCCACTGATGCCGCCTGGCAAGTCCTCGCCCGGGGCGGTCGTGCGTTCGATGCCGTGGAGGCCGGCGCCCGCATCCCGGAAGCCGACCCCGAAGATACCAGCGTCGGCTACGGCGGCTTTCCCGACCGCGACGGGAATGTGACCCTCGATGCCTGCATCATGGACGAATTCGGCAATGCCGGCTCCATCACGTATCTCCAGCACATCATGCACCCCATCAGTGTGGCGCGGCGCTTGTTGGAAAAAACGCCCCACGTCATGCTTTCCGGCGACGGTGCGCTGGAGTTTGCGCTCAGCGAGGGTTTTAAAAAAGAAAACCTGCTCACCGAAACGGCGCGACTGGCCTGGGAAAACTGGAAAATCAAATCCGAATACAAACCCGTCATCAACACCGAACGCCACGACACCATTGGCATCGTGGCGGTGGACGCCCAACAGCGCGTAGCCGGCGCCTGCACCACCAGCGGCATGGCGTTCAAAATGCGCGGACGTGTCGGCGATAGCCCTGTCATCGGCGCCGGCATGTTTGCCGACAACGAGGTGGGCGCCGCCGCCGCCACCGGATTGGGCGAAATGGTGCTGAAAACGCTGGGTTCCTTCCTGCTCGTGGAGGAAATGCGGCGGGGCAAACACCCGCAAAAAGCCGCCGAAGAGGTCGTCCGCCGGCTGGCGCACAAATATCCCAAAGAGGCCCGGGAAAATCAGGTGTGCTATGTGGCTGTTGACCGGAAAGGACGGCACGGTGCGTTCAGTCTTCAGCCCGGATTTAACTACGCACTTTATCAGGCAGGCGTGAATACCGTGCACGAGGCGGGTAGCTTTTTCAGGAAGTAGCCTCCTCCTGCGACCCCGCGCTTCGCACCCGCGCATACCGCGTTTTCCACTTCAAAAACGGTTTTTCCAGATACCGGTACGACAGGTGCGCCACCCAGATGGTCGCGCCCACAGACAGTACATACACCAAAACATAATGGTACCACGCCCCGGCGGAGACGTGGTCGGCCAATGCCCAGCCCAAGCCGAAAATGACCAACGGATGGATGACATAAATCCCGTACGAGATTTTGCCTAAAAAATCGAACACGCGGGTGTTCAGGTTCAGCAGGCCCGTGCCCTTGATTTGGCCCATGATGAGCGCCACCGTGACCACTGCCATGATTTCGTGGTTAAAAATATTGGCTACATGAAACCGGTTGGTAGCCGCCAGGGCCACGACTCCCCACCCAACAACCTGTACCAGCCAGTGCGTGCTCAGGCGGACAAAAAACGCGTGGTTGTTGAAGTACAGGTGTGCGCCCAGCGCGCCGAGCAGCATGCAGTCGAACCGGTTGACGTCCATGGCCGTGTGGAATACACTACCCGAAAACGCAGCGTAAGCCGTCAATTTCAGCGCCATTAAAGACCAAAACAAAATCACGGTGGCCCGGAACAGGTTTTTGTGAAAACGCCGCACGAACAGCGGCCAGAACAGGTAAAACTGCTCCTCCACACCCAGGGACCAGTAGTGCCCCAGCAGGTCGGAGGGCAGTTGGAACGACTTGGGCACGTTTGGGGCGAAGAAAAAATAAAACAGGTCGCTGATGGATTCGTGCGGTACATGCCCAAACCGGCTAACGATCAGCGCAAGCACGAGGTAGGTGTAGTACAGCGGCCAAATCCGCAGTACACGTCGGATGTAAAAATCTTTGACGCTGATCGGTTGCTGCCGGTTTTCCTCCAGCAGCAGGTAGGTGATCAAAAAACCACTCAGGGCAAAAAAAATCGTCACGCCAAAATCGGACAAATCAATACCCTTAGGGTTTCCGTTCGGCAGCGAACCGATGAGGTGTGGGTTCAGGTTGAACCGATACAGGTAGACCGTGATATGGGAAAGCACAACCGCCAGTGCAGCAATAGCCCGGATGCCGTTTAGTCCCGGAAAAAAAACAGGTGCCTCCTTTTTGTCCATAAATCAGGTGCGTTGACTTTTAGCATCAGCCACCAGCGCAGTCAAATTTCCGGCAAAGGTATGGTGCATGTACCTTTGCGCCATGCCATTCGCCGCCAACCTGAACGGACAATTGCTCGACCAACTCCCCGAGGCTCTGGCCCTTGCCCAGCGCGCTGTCTTTTACGGCGATGCCTTGTTCGAGACCATGCGCGTGTCCGAGGGGCGAATACCCCTGCTTGAGCGGCACCTCGTGCGCCTGTTTGCCGGTTTGACGGCCCTCGGTTTCGCTGTGCCGCCCGATTGGAGCGCCGGGTTTTTCCAAAAAGAAATCCGCTGCACAGCTCCGCCCAACGCCCGTGTGCGGCTCACCGTGTGGCGGTCGCCGGGCGGACGGTATGCACCGGCCGACAATACCCCGCAATTCCTGATCACCGCCGAACCGCTCGACAGTCCATATCCGAACTGGCTGGAACCCGGCCTCGAACTGGGGCTTTGCACCACGGTTCGCCTGCCGGTGGACGCTTTTTCCAACCTAAAAACCCTGAACGCGGCCCGGTATGTGGCCGCCGCCCGCGAAGCCCGGGACAAGGGCTGGAACGACGCCGTACTGCTCAATGCCCATGACCGCGTGTGCGAAGCCACCTCCAGCAATGTGTTCTGGTGGGAAGGCGACCGGCTTTGTACCGTGCTACTTTTGGAGGGCTGCGTGGCCGGCGTTTTCCGCGCAGCGGTACTGGAAACGGCGTGCTCGGCAGGTATCCCTGTTGCTGAAAAAACCGCCTGCCCCGAAGTCTTGCACGCTGCAAACGAAATTTTTCTCACCAATGCAGCCCGCGGCATCATGCCTGTTCGCATTTTTGCGGGCCGCAATTATTCCAGCAGCCGGACGCGCCATCTTTTTGATCTGATCCGGCACGCGTTTTGGCCAACGGCCGAAAACCAATAGCCGGCCAACCTACGATATGAAAAAAATCCTTGTTGCCAATCGGGGTGAAATAGCCCTGCGCGTGATGCGCACCGCCCGTCGCATGGGTATCCAACTCGTCGCTGTTTATTCCGAGGCCGATCGCCATGCGCCGCATGTGCGTTTTGCCGACGAGGCCGTGTGCATCGGCCCGGCGCCGTCGGCACAGAGTTACTTGCTGGCCGACAAAATTCTGGACGTTGCCCGCCAAACCGGCGCCGACGGCATCCACCCTGGCTATGGTTTTTTGAGTGAAAATGCCGTTTTTGCCCAAAAAGTGACCGATGCCGGTATCGCCTTTATCGGGCCGCTACCCAAAAGTATCGAGGTTATGGGCAACAAACTGGCGGCCAAAGAGGCGGCCAAACGCTTCGAAGTACCGATGGTGCCGGGCATCGAGGAGGCGATCACCGATGTGGAAATGGCCAAGGAAATTGGCCGCCGGGTCGGGTATCCGATCCTGATCAAAGCCAGTGCCGGCGGCGGCGGCAAGGGCATGCGGCTGGTGGAGCACGAAGGCGAATTGCAGGAACAGATGGAGCGCGCTATTTCGGAGGCCGTGTCTGCCTTCGGCGACGGCGCGGTGTTTATAGAAAAATTTGTGACCTCGCCCCGGCACGTCGAAGTGCAGGTACTGGGCGATACGCACGGCAATGTGGTCTATTTGTTCGAGCGCGAGTGCTCCGTGCAGCGCCGCCACCAAAAGGTGGTGGAAGAAGCGCCCTGCGCCATCGTTTCGCCCGATATGCGCCGGGCCATGGGCGAGGCTGCCGTGCGGGTAGCCAAAGCGTGCGACTACGTCGGCGCCGGCACCGTAGAGTTTCTGGTGGATGCCGACCGGAATTTTTATTTCCTCGAAATGAACACCCGCCTCCAGGTGGAACATCCCGTGACGGAATTTATCACCGGCCTCGACCTGGTGGAGTGGCAAATCCGTGTAGCCCGCGGCGAGGCGCTGGATTTCAAACAGGAAGACCTGGCTATCCACGGGCACGCCATGGAATTGCGCGTGTGTGCCGAAGACCCGCTGAACAACTTTCTGCCTTCGGTGGGCACCCTGCACCGCTACCGCATCCCGCAAGGCCCCGGTATCCGGGTAGACGACGGCTACACCGAGGGCATGGAGGTGCCTGTTTTCTACGATCCCTTGCTGGCCAAATTGGTCGTACATGGCAAAACCCGCGCCGAGGCCATCCAGAAAATGAAGGAAGCCATTGCCGCCTACGAGATTGAAGGCGTGGCCACGACCTTGCCTTTTGGCCGCTTTGTGATGGATCATCCCGCTTTTGTCTCGGCTGATTTCGACACTAATTTTATCAAAAACTACTACACCCCGAGGTGCTCCTGCAAAGGCAACAAGCTCCGGCGACCATAGCGGCCAAACTGGCCCTGCGCCTGCATCTGCAGCACAAACGCCAGTTGAACGTCGTGGCCCCCCAGCCGAGCAACTGGACCGACCGCGTCTCAAAATAAAATACTCGGCACGCATTGCCCTTGCCAATTTGCCCACTTGCTATGCCTCCAGTTCTACTTTTGGTTTTCAACCGCCCGGATCACACCCGGCAGGTTTTTGAACAAATCCGGCGCTTGCTGCCCGCGCACTTGTTCGTCCGTGCCGACGGCCCCCGTACGCATGTTGCCGCCGATGCCGAAAAGTGCGCTGCTGTTCGGGCAATTTTTGAACAAGTGGACTGGGCGTGCGCCGTGCACACCAATTTCCTAACGGAAAACCACGGCTGCCGCCGGGCGGTGCAAGCCGGCATTTCCTGGTTTTTTCAGCAGGTGGAGGCGGGGATTATCCTGGAGGACGATTGCCTGCCGGACGCTTCTTTCTTCGACTTTTGCTCCGAAATGCTGGAACGCTACCGCGACGACCCGGAGGTGCTGCACATTTCCGGCAACAATCCGGCGCCGCAGGTTTGTCGGGGAGTTGAAGCCGGCTACCTGTTTTCCCGCTTTTCGTTCATCTGGGGTTGGGCCACCTGGCGGCGGGCCTGGCAGCTGTACGATCCTGATTTCACCGATTTGGAAACAATTGGGAAAGGTCCGTCGAGCGGGTTGTATCAGATTTCATCCAACCCGGCAGCACGCCGCTATCTGCTCGACAAATTTGAGCGCACCCGATCCGGCGAACTGGACACCTGGGACTATGCCTGGTTTTACACTGTTTTAAAAAACAAGGGCTTGTGTATCACACCCAGGATGAATCTGGTACGCAACATCGGGTTTGATGCAGCCGGTACGCATACGCACTCGGGTATGGCTACCAACCGGGAAAATGAGGTTTCGGCATTAGATACGCCGCTGGTACATCCTCAGAATCGGGCGCCGATACCTGCTGTGGAGCGGGCATTTTTTTATGCTTCGCAAAAGGGCCGGGCCGGGCTGTTGCTGCGGCGACTGGCTCCGTGGTTTTTTTACAAGCGTAGCGGCAGGTTTTAACCCGCCGCTTATACTCAGCAATCTTCCAGCAACACAAACCCGGCATCAAATGGATCGAGGTTGGCTTTCAGCGCATCAAAAAAGCGCTCTCCGTACTTGAGGTAGTAGGGGATGAAATTGTCGGAGCGCTCTTGCAGGCTGTTGCCGGGAAACAGTTTTTCCCGCAGGCCGCGCAACTGGTTGAGCGACACCTCGTGCTTCTGTTTTTCGGCCCGCACCAGGCGGCTTTCCCATTGTTGTAAATGGGCGACGGTTTTGACCTCGTCGGCCCGTACGGCCTTTTCCAGCGTGGGGTCTATGGCTTGTGCCTTTTGGGCCAGGCGGTTGTAAATCTGGTGCAGGTCGGCAATTTCGGTGTTCAGATACACCTCGGCATCGGCCTGGGATTCGATATAAGCCCGCACGAGCGTATCCATGTCATCGAAGTATCGGGCGGGTACGAAGCCGAATTTTAGCGAGCGTTTGATGGAATCCTTGTCGAACCAAAGTACCGAGTTGCGGCGCACGAGAATCGGGTAGGGTATGCCGTAGTGCTCGAACAGGGAGCGCCGTTCCAGCCAGTAGGCCAGTTCGCCGCCGCCGCCGATATATGCGAGATTGGGCAGCACGAGTTCCTGGTACAGGGGGCGCAGCACTACGTTGGGGCTGAAGCGTTCGGGGTGTGCTTCGAGTTCGGCCAGAAGGGCTTCCGGGGTGAAGGAGCGGGTGGTATTCAGCACGGTGTATTGTCCGTTTTCCAGCACGATGCGCTCCCGGCTGCCCGGTTGCAGGTAAAACAGGTTGATTTCCCGGGGGACGGCCTGGCTCTTGAAGCCCAGCGCGGAGAGGCGTTCGATGGTTGTGGCCACGAGGTGCTGCGCGGTTTGTCGGGTCAGTTCGTCCTGCATGACAGGGATAAATTGGGTGGCCTCCGCGAACGTGTCGCTTTGCGTGTAGCTCTGCTCGATTTTGCTCCACAACGCTTGTGCGTGTTCGGTGTCGCCAAGGATGGTTTTCAGTTCCTCCAGTACCGGCGCGAGCGTGGCTGCGGGGATCATGCCGACCGGGCCGGCTACACCCGGTTCCCAGCGTATTTCCTTGTTGAACAGCCGGATGTGGTTCAGTTCTTCCAGATCGTGGTCTTCGCTGCCCAGCACGAATACGGGTACGATGTGTTTGCCGGTGGCTTGTTGCACGGCTGCCGCGAGGTTGATCGTGGTCATGGCCTTGTACACAAAATAGAGCGGGCCGAGCAGCAGGCTGGGCTGGTGGGCAGTGGTCACGGTGAACGTGTCGGCCCGGCGCAGGGCGGCTATGTGCTCCCGCACCAGACCGGCATCGGGCAAGTGCTGGTATTGTTGCTCCAACGCCCCGGCCAGCGCACTGCGGTCTGTAGTTACCCGGGCGCGTTCGGCTATGGCTTGCGTGAAATTTTCCACGGTTGGTTCCAGGTGAAAAAACGGCCGCAGGGCAGGATCGAGCGTAGCGTAGGCAATGTCGGTTTTGGCGAGTTGGGGGATGGCGGGATAGGGAATCAGTGTTTTGTGCATACGGAAGTGGTTGCTGCTTTCGGGTTTTACAAGGGGCAAGATTAACAAGAATCGCAGACCTTTGTTGATGCTCCGCAGTTGCCCGCCGCTTCGCGTCGTCTTGCCCAAACATGCTGCGAAAGTCCCGCGCTCAAAAAAACACCTCTTGTGCTACCCGAAAGGTATTGGCATGCGCCTCCACGATATCGGCCAGGCGATGCGAGTAGCCGCCGCCCATGCTGACGGCCACCGGCAGCCGATGGCGCCGGCACAGGTCGAGTACGATACGGTCGCGCTCGCGGCAGCCGGTACGCGAAATGCTGAGCCGCCCCAGTTTGTCGGTTTCGAGGATATCCACCCCGCTGAGGTAAAAAACAAAATCCGGCTGCACCGCGTTCAGCAGGCGGGGCAGGGTTTCGCGCAGCAAAAGCAGGTAGGGTTTGTCGTCCATACCATCGGGCAGGTGCAGGTCGAGGTCGGATGTTTCCTTGCGCAGGGGGTAATTGCGTTCGCCGTGCATGGAAAAGGTGAACACGCGCGGTTCGTGGCGGAAGATGTGTGCCGTGCCGTTGCCTTGATGCACATCGAGGTCCACGATCAGAATTTTCCGGGCCAGATTGTTGTGCAGCAGGAAAGTGGCGGCTACGGACTGGTCGTTGAAACAGCAGTAGCCCTCGCCGCGATCGGCAAAGGCGTGGTGGGTGCCGCCGGCGATATTCATAGCTAGACCGTGCTGCATGGCAAACAGCGCGCATTGCACCGTTCCCTGTGCAATGTGCCGTCCGCGCGTCACAAATTTTTCATTGATGGGAAAACCGATGGCCCGTACTTCCCGATCCGAGAGGGACACCGTGGTCAATTTGTCCCAGTACTGCTCGGTGTGCGTTTGCAGCGCCACAGCCTTGTCTAATAAATCCGGATGAAAAAAATTGGCTTCCGCCACGGTACCCTCATAGAGCAACTGCTCGGGGAGCAGCTCATACTTCGCCATCGGAAAGCGGTGGCCGTCCGGGAGTTCGTATTTGTAAACCGGGGAAAAGGCGATTTTGAGCAAGGTGTGCCGGGTAAATTAGACTGGTTGCGACGGGCGAACACCTGCCGCAACCAGTTTGTTGACTTCAAGCCAATTTTTCGAAAAAGAAATAGCGTACCCGGGCTACGATCTGGTTTTGTGTCATGGAATCAGCCGATTGCACGGCTTTTATTTCCGGGCGGAAATTTTTGATCGCTTCGATGGCGTGTTTGAGGCCGAGTTTTGCTTCGGCAGGGCCGAAGATCATAATCTCGTCTGCCTCGGGATCAATTTCCCGAATCACGGCCTCGAAGTATTTCTTCTCCTCTTGTTTGCGGCGTGCCTCGTGGGCGCTCTCGCTGATGCCGCCCTGCGGCCCCCAGGGTGTTTTGCTGCGTGCACCGCCTTTGGCCACGCCCCACTCAATTTCAGATTCGAGGTGTTTCGTGTCCGGTGCTCCGCCTTTTTCTTCATCTATGACTACGAGCCATGCTTCCTTGTAGTCCAGCCAAATGCCGATTTGTTTTTTATAGTTTTTCATAACAGATGCGTTTAGGCAGCAAAAGTAGCGGGGCGGCAGACCGGCATGCTTTAATCTGAGTCAGGTTTGGGGCTGATTCCGATCAGTGGGTACAGGGCAATAAAAAAGCCCGCCCCCTTCGATTAGGGAGCGGGCACTCCATTTTTTATGGAGTTTGAATCCCCCGCCAAGGTTTACTCTTTATATCTGGTTTTTGGGGCCGGCTATTGGAGCCGATTGCACCCAAGTGGTTTCGGCTTATCCATGAGGTGAATTAGCCGCATTTGTTATCGTTTTGAGTTGCCGAACAGCGTTTGGCAGTACTTTTTTGTTCGACCGGCGGGCAACTTACGCGCTTCCCGTCATCTGGTTTCGCTTGGGGCGCTGAGCCGTTCCGCGTCAGGCCCGCCGGCGAACAAAATCAGTTTTCTGGTTTCGGAGTCAGGTATTCAAGGTTATACCCGCGTCGAAAATGAAAAGGTTTAGGTGTTTTCGGTTTAATGCGGTTTGACAAGAACAGTACACAGCGCAGCTTCCCTTCTGCGTAGTTTCATCTGGTTTTGGGGCGGTTTTGAGGGGCCGAACATGAACAGGTACACAAAGCACACTTTCCCGGGTTTTCATTCTGGTTTTAAGGGGCCGGACACGAACAGGACAAAACAAAAAATCTCGCAGGTTACGGGTAGGTTTTTGGGGCCGGTGTTTCAGGGTTAACTTCGCCGCTGTTTGGCTCGCGGTGATTTGATGACACAAAGATGCGCCCCCCTGCCGCCGGTCGCCAAACACGAAAAAGCGCTTAACTTCCATACGCCACGGTACCTGCGGATTTCAACCCGCAGATTCAGTTTTCAGATGCTTCGTTTGCTGCGGGTTAAAACCCACAGGTACAGTGTATTTCAACCAGCACCCATGCACGAAAGTCCTTTGCTCCGCACCCTGCAACTGCTCACCCCGGAAGAGTTCGACATGCTGGAAAAGTTTGTCGAATCCCCCATTTTTAATGAAGCCAACCGCTTCCATGACACGGTGCGGCTGTTCGAGTACTTGCAGGAGTTTTATCCGCAGTTTACAGACCCGGCACTGGAGAAAATGACTGCGGGCCAGGTGCTGTTTGCAACGCGCAGCAACCCGGAAAACGAAGTGGAGCGCACGATGGCGCAGCTGATGCACATTGTCAAGCAGTTTATCAATTTCCGGTACTCGGCAGTGAAAGGCGGGCGAGCGGTGCGCAGCGGGCGCAAGTCCAACATCACGCAAGACCCCGTAGCCCTGCTCAATTTCGCACGGCAGCAGTTGGCGCTTATGCGTTTTTACAGCGAACGCCTTCGGCAAAAACCGGTTGAGGCGCCTGCGGCCATACCGTCGAATAGCGGAGGGAAAAAACGCCGGGTGAAACGCGCCGAACATTTTTTCCAGAACCTGTACCAGGAGTTGGAGGATGTTTTTCGGGAGCAACAACAATTTGACAATTTCGAGGAGTATGAATTCAGCGATTTTTTTTACTTCCTCTACCTGTCTGCACACGAAAAAGCTATTTACGAAAGCCTGAGCGAATGGTCGGCGCAAGACGGGTTTATCAACTTGCTGGTGGCCTCCGAAAACCTGGACCGGTTTTACCTGCTGAGCAAGCTCGACCAAATGTGCAAACTCGTGCACCTGCAGCAGATCGCTATGCCGTTTGCAGAGGATTCGGACGAATTCCGCCGGCTCACGACCAACCAGAAACTGACGGTGCAGATGACCGAATTGCTCATGCAGCACGACTATGACTACAACGATCCCAGCATAGCCCTGTACTTCACGCTGCTCCAGTTGCTCACGAAAAAAAAGCCGGAAAAAACAGACGCGCTCGCGGTGCAGTTTTTTCATCTCTTGCGCCAACACCGCGAACTGGTGCCGGCCAAACGTTTCCGAGATTTCAATGTAATTGTGCGCTCGTACTGGACGCGGCGCTACCGCCAAACCCGCGACCGGCAGTTTTTGGAGCAATTGTTCCTGTCGCACCAGGAAGATGTCGGGCAAATACGCCGGAAAGGAGAGGATATTCAGAGCACGCATTTTCAGAGTGTGCTGTTCAATGCTATCAAAATGGGGCATCTGGACTGGGCAGAAACCTTTCTCGATGAATTTTCACCCAAAATCATTGCCACACCTGATCCCGACATGGTGGCTGATGTGGGCCGGGCGATGCTGCTCTTTGCGCAGGGACGCTATGCAGAGGCTGCCCGCCGACTGCCGCACTATTTCAACTACGGCGCTACCGACGACCCCAATTTGTACTCCCTCGCCGCTACGCTGGATATGCGCATCCGGTACGAACTCGGTACGTTGCTGGACGAGGAGGGGGTGAACATGAAACGCGCCACGCACAAGCGCATCAAGGAAAACAAAAACCTGCGCCCCGAGCGTCGCGAAGGTATTCTCGGCTTTTACGATGCCGCCGTGCAGCTGTGCCGGCAAAAGGAAAAACTGCAACTCCGGGGAGCCAATAGCACTGCCATCCGGCAGGAGGTGGAACGGATTGCACAGACCATCGAGGAAAAACTGGTAGTGGATACGGAATGGCTGCGCGAAAAATGCCGCGAGCTGCTGCCGGCACAGAGGTGAGTCTGTGGCGGATCCGGTACCGCGTTCGGCAAATCCAATCAATTCGCGTAAGTTTGTAAAAAATTTCAAGCATGTACGATACCATCGCTCCAACCGCTTACGAAACAGAACGAAATAAACCCATGCCTTCTCTTAACCACAGCATTATTCAGGCTAACCTGATCATTCAATTGGGGTTGCTCTACAAAAAACAGTACCGCGTCGCATCCGAGATTAGCCTCGACCTGTCTGATTGGTCTTCTGTGCCCGACATCTGTATTTTTCCCAAAATGCCGCTCGACCTGCAAAATGATGTGACGGCCATGACCCAGGCGCCGCTGTGTACCGTAGAAATTATTTCGCCTTCCCAGTCGCTCACCGAATTGGTGACCAAGGCCCGCGACTACTTCCGGCACGGCGTCCAATCCTGCTGGATTGTGCTGCTGCCATTGGGCAACATCTACGTCTTCCGCGCACCCGAGGAATACGATATTTTCCGAGCCAATGAGACCCTGCAAGACAAGGTGCTGGATATTTCAATTCCGCTGGCAGAGGTTTTTGAATGAGCCTTTCAACCCGTTTTTCAAAACTGAAAATAAATAAACGGCTGCACGTCCGAAGATTTCACCTGCATCACCAGTACGATCACCAGCGTAAGTAAAACAGCCTTGGCCGGCAGCGGTAGTCCCGTCACGCGGCGCTCGGCAGCCTGTTCCCAGGTGGCGGGCAGCAGGTGTAGCCCGTAGCCCAGCGCCATCCAGAACACCACGGCGCCATATCCTGCGAGGAACTCCGGCAATACCTGCGGATTGAACGCGTAAGCAATTTGCCCGAGCATGGCCTGCACGGCAGCCAGGTCCGGCGCCCGGAAAAATATCCAGCAGAAACACACGAAGTGGAACGTCCACAACCCGCCAAGCGAACGCCGCCACCAGCCCGGCCGACCAGGAAAAATTTCCTTCCACCAGCGTTCCAGCGCCAGTGCCACACCATGCAGGCCGCCCCAAATAATAAACCGCGTGGCCGCCCCGTGCCACAAGCCGCCGAGCAGCATGGTCAGCAGCAGGTTCAGGTAGGTGCGCGCCCGACCGTGGCGGTTGCCGCCGAGGGAAATGTACAGGTAGTCGCGCAGCCAGGTAGACAGCGAAATGTGCCAGCGCCGCCAAAATTCGGTGATGCTGAGCGACTGGTAGGGCGAGTTGAAGTTGATTGGAAACGTGAACCCCAGCAGCAGCCCGATACCAATGGCCATGTCGGAGTAGCCGCTGAAATCGCAATAAATCTGAAGCGCATAGCCGTAAATGCCAAACAGGTTTTCCAGCCCCGTGTACTGCGCGGGCGACTCAAACACACGGTCCACGAAGTTTAAACTGATGTAGTCGGAAATGACGGCTTTTTTGAACAAGCCAATGCAAAGCAGGAACACGCCACGACCGAACTGTTCCTTTGAAATATGCAGCGGCTGGTGAATCTGCGGCAAAAAATCAGCCGCCCGTACGATAGGGCCGGCCACCATCTGCGGGAAAAAGGTGACAAAAAACGCGTAGTCCCAGATACTGTCCAGCGCTTTCAGGTTGCCGCGGTACACGTCAATGGTGTAGCTCAGCGACTGGAACGTGAAAAAGGAAATGCCCACGGGGAGAAACAGGTCGAAGTGCAGCGGCTGTGCTCCCGTTATGCCCGCCCACAATTCGAAGAAGTAGTTGGTGTATTTGAAATACGCCAGCATGCCAATGTTGGCTACCAGGCTGAGTACCAAAAGCCAGGTTTTGGCGCGTTTGGGTGTCCAGAAGACCTTGTTTTCGGCAAGAAACCCGTCGTCCAGAACCGATTCCCGGCTTTCCCGTTCGCCCGCTGCTGCAATCCACCGGGCGATATAAAAATCAATAATTACGCTGGCTACCAGCAGCAGGAAATAGATGCCGCTGCTTTTGTAATAAAAAAAGACCGAGAACAGGATGCTCCAGATGATGCGCGCCCGGTCGTGCGGCTGCAAAAGGCGGTACACCAGCAAAAATCCCAGAAAGAAAAATAAGAAAAGCCCGCTGCTGAACAGGAGCGGGGACTCGGGGTGGTACAGGAACTGATCGAGTATCCTGGCTGGGTCGAACTGAAACATGATCAGGCTGCCGAATAAGGCGGACAAAAGTAGGGCACCACCGCTACCGGCGGGTTAAAACCTGCCGAAAAAAGTACCGGCGGGTTTTAATCCGCCGGCCTCCGCGCGGGGGTTAATTATAAAGGGGGGGGGGAGGAGGGGGCCGCCCGGGGGGGGGGGGCCCGGGGGCCGGGGCGGGGGCGGGGGGGGCTGGGGGGCGGGGGGGGGTTTCGGGTTGGCGGGGGGGGGGGGGCGGCGCCGCCCGCGGGGGGGGGGGGGGGGGGGGGGGGGGGGGGGGGGGGGGGGGGGGGGGGGGGGGGGGGGGGGGGGGGGGGGGGGGGGGGGGGGGGGGGCGGGGGGCGGCGTCCGGGGGGTTTGGGGGGGGCGCGCGCGGCCGCGCCCCCCCCCGGGGGGGGGGGGGGGGGCCGGGGGTGTGGGGGGGGGGGGGGGGGGGGGGGGGGGGGGGGGGGGGGGGGGGGCGCGGGGGGCGGGGGCCCCCGGGGCCGGCCCCCCCGCCCCCCAAGAGCGGGGGGGGGGGGGCGCCGCGGGGGGCGGGGGGGGGGGGGGGGGGGGGGGGGGGGGGGGGGGGTGGGGGGGGTGGGGCGGCCGGGGGGGGGGGGGGGGGGGGGGGGGGGGGGAAGGAGGGGGGGGAAGGGAGGGGGGGAGGGGGGGGGGGGGGCTTTTTCCCCGGGGGGGGGGGGGGGGGGGGGGGGGGGGGGGGGGGGGGGGGGGGGGGGGGGCGGGGGGGGGCTGGGGTGGGGTGGGGGGGGGGGGGCGGAGGGGGGGGGGGGGGGGGGGGGGGTTTTGGGGGGGGGGGGGGGGGGGGGGGGGGGGGGGGGGGGGGGGGGGGGGGTGGGGCGGGGGGGGGGGTGGGGGGGGGGGGGCGGCGGTCCGGGGAAATTGGGGGGGGTTGGGGGGGGGGGGGGGTTTGGGGCCGGGGGGGGGGGGTTGGTTTTTTGGGGGGGGGGGGGGGGGGGCGGGGGCGGGGGGGGGGGGGGGGGGGGGGGGGGGGCGCGGCCGGGGCGGGGGGGGGGGGGGGGGGGGGGGGGGGGGGGGGGGGGGGGGGGGGGGGGGGGGGGGGGGGGGGGCGGGGCTTTTAATGCACAACGCATCGGCGGGCAAGATGGGCACCGTCTTTGACAAACGGCCCGCCCCCCCCCCCCCCCCCAGCCTTGGGGCGCCTTGGCAGGGGAACCTTTTCCCCCTGTCCCCAAGAGGCCCCCGCTGCGGGCGCCAACCAAAACCCCCAAAAAGCCCCCCAAAAAGCCCCCCCCCGCCCCCCCCCACTCCTGCCTACACTTCCTGCCCCCCCCCCTTCGAGAAAAAGGAGGAAAAGGCTTGAGAAAGCCCCTGGTGAATAACCCCCCTTCACAGAGGGGTGCGGTGTGGAAAAAAAACACCGCCAATGGTGTAACAAACCGCCCCATGAGCCCAACAGCACCCTTGGGGGGCGGGGGCCTGGGGGCGCGCGGGGGATTTTTCCCCGCCCCTTTTAATTGCGCTTTCCCAATATCAAAAAAAACGTTTATTTTTTAAATTAAAACCCGCCGCTACGCTGGGTTACGCGTTGCGCCCGATACAGTTCAGGTCATCAAATGCCTGCTTCAGGCGCGTTA
The DNA here is from genome assembly GCA_016719605.1 of Lewinellaceae bacterium. Classification (GTDB taxonomy): domain Bacteria; phylum Bacteroidota; class Bacteroidia; order Chitinophagales; family Saprospiraceae; genus M3007. The sequence continues at coordinate 924,651 of JADJYW010000001.1, forward strand.
CAAACGTTTTTTCGCCTTCGCGCAGCCACACCCGGGGGTCGTAGTATTTTTTGTTGGGCTTGTCGGCGCCGTCGGGGTTGCCGATCTGGCTTTGCAAGTACCCTTTTTTGCTCTCGTAGTAGGCGCGGATACCATCCCAAAAGGCCCACTGCATGTCGGTATCGATATTCATTTTGATGGCGCCGTAGGAAATGGCCTCGCGGATTTCCTCCTGACTGGAGCCGGAGCCGCCATGGAATACAAAGTGCACCGGCCGGCTTTCCGACAGGCCGTACTTTTCGCGGATGTAGTCCTGCGAATTTTTCAGGATGACGGGCTGGAGTTTCACGTTGCCGGGTTTGTACACGCCGTGTACATTGCCGAAAGCCGCGGCCACCGTGAAACGCGGGCTGACCTGGAGCAGATTTTCGTAGGCATAAGCCACTTCGGCGGGTTGGGTGTACAGGCGGGAGGAGTCCACGTCGGTGTTGTCCACGCCGTCTTCTTCGCCACCGGTCACGCCGAGTTCGATTTCGAGGGTCATGCCCAGCGGAGCCATACGGGCCAGGTACGCCGCGGCTGATTTCGATATTTTCGTGCAGCGGCTCTTCCGACAGGTCGAGCATGTGGCTGCTGTAGAGCGGATAGCCGTTTTTTTCAAAAAATTTCTCGCCTTCATCCAGCAGGCCTTTCACCCAGTCAATGATGTTCAGCGCGCAGTGGTCGGTATGCAGCACCACCGGTACGCCATACGCTTCGGCGAGGGCGTGGACGTGCTGGGCGCCGGAAATGCCGCCGATAATCGCAGCGCGCTGGCCTTCGTTGCTCAAGCCTTTGCCGGCAAAAAATGCCGCACCGCCGTTGGAAAACTGGATAATGACCGGGCTGTTGACCGCCGCCGCCGTTTCCAGTACCGCGTTCACGGAGTCGGTGCCGATCACATTGACGGCAGGCAGGGCGTATTGATTTTCAAGAGCGTGGTTGAAGAGTTCGGTGACTTCGGCGCCATGCAGGACGCCCGAGCGGAAACGAGCCATGTGATTTAAATTTACGATTTACGAGTTGGTGCGGGTTGGGCTTCCGGAGGAAATTTCGGGGCAAGTTTACGGTAAAAAAACCGGCGGTCGGCTATTGCCCGGAAGCCAATGACCGGAAACAAAAAAAAGCATATCCCGGCTATTGCACCCGGGCAGTTTTCATAACAACCCGGCATCGGGTGCTGCCAATTTTAGAAATCTTCAAAAAACGAACGGGCATTCCGGCCTATGCCGCGTTGCATGGTGCTTGCGTCGTTGTAGTTATCACCCTCGATCTGGTTGCCGGCGTTGCGACCGTACAGCGCTACTTCCCAGCGCGGGTTGTTGATCTCGCCCCGGGCCGTGGAGTGGAGCATGATGAAGTCTTCGCCGGCCAGCGAGGGGTTGTAAAACAGGAATTTCACGTTGCGCTGGTTGGTTTTCGGGAAGTTGTAGTACACCCAAATCTCGTAGGGCGGGGCGCTGGGGTCGTCCTCGACGCGGATCAGGTCGTCGGGGCGGCCAAAGCGGATGTAGGTGCGCCCGCGGTCGGTTTCGAAGCCGTACCGAAAACCGCTGCGAAATTTTTGGTCGGCAGCGCCGGCTACTTGCATAAATTCGAGGTAAGCCAGTTCCGGGTTGTTCGGGTTGATGTCCACAAAGTGTCGGAAAAGGAAAAAGCGCATGGCCTTCAGATCGGAGCCGGCAAGGATGTTTTTCAGCATTTCCGAGTCGTCGCCAGCCGTCAGGAGCGAAATAGCCCGCAGGCTGAAACGCAGATTTTCCTCGTTGAGGTTGGTGACAAACTGTTTTTCCACCACCTCTTCGGTCAGTTCGGCTTTGGCGAGATCCATGTCTACAAACGGGTTGCTGCGCTGGAAAAGCACTTTTCGGGAAGTGAGTAGTTCGTTTGCTTCGTTGCGCAGTTCCACGGTGAGCGAGTAGTTGCCGCTTTTTATCTTGCTGATGTTCATGGGCACCAGCAGCGCATCAATGGAGGCGGGTTTTTTGCGCTGCGAACCGGAGGAAATCAGCGTTGTCGCGCCGTTGCCCAGTTCCTGTTCCAGCAGGTAGCGCACGAGGTAGTTTCCGCTGGAAATGGCCTTGTCGGAATGATAAACCTCGGCATAAAAAGCCAGCATGGTGGCCTGGCGGTCGTAAAATGCGAAGGGCAGCGGTTCGAGGAAATAGCCGTTTTTGACAAACGAATTGTTCGACTCATCGGGCCGGAAACTGCGCAACAACAGCAGGTCGGTCAGATAAACGCTGTTGCCGAGGCCCACCTGGAGTGGTTTGGAAAACGATTTTTTGTTTTCCAGGTCATGGACGTCTTGCAGCACAATTTCCAGCGTGTAATCGCCGGCAGGCAAAAACATGCGTTTCACATCGAGCAGGTCTTGCGGGACGCCCACGAGCGGGCTGTTCAGCAGGTATTTTTCAAAGTTGATCACCTGATCGCCCTGTTTGACAAGGATCAGTGTTTCCACGCCGGCCTGCAGGTGTATGCTGTCTACCCGCCGGAACGTGACCGACCCGGCGGCAATTTCTATATTGACTTCCAGATAGGTTTTCTCGGGTGTAGCATACACGGTGTGGGTTATGCCGGCATCGAGGGCAGCAGCGGAGTTGGCAAGAAGCGCGACGAAGAGCGCGAGTAGGAGGGTGTGTTTGTTTTTCATAGCAAAATAGTTTATTTCCTTACAAACTTACTGGACATACCCCATGCCGCCAAAGGTTTGTGCATGCCCATTTATCGGTTTGACCAAAACGGGCCAATCACCGCCCCTCACTCCCGCAACACCGGCAGCACCATGCCCGAGGGGTGTTCCGCACTGCGGTGCAAGGTGATCTCCACCGGGATAAAATCCGCGTCGGTGGCGTCATAAATGTTGATGAATTGCTGCGGGTTGCGGTCGGCGAGCGGGAACCAGCTGCTTTGCACCTGGATCATCAGGCGGTGGCCGGGCAGGAAGCGGTGCGCTACATCGGGCAGTTCGAAGCGCACGCGGGTGGGTTTTCCGGGCTGGAATCCTTCGGGTTTTTCGAAACTATTGCGGTAGCGTCCGCGAAAAATCTCGCCGCGCACCAGCATTTGGTAGCCGCCCGTCGGCACGCCGTTTTCGGTACCGGAGAGTGTGTCCGGGAATACGTCAATCAATTTCACAACAAAATCGGCATCCAGCAGACGGCCGGGCCGGGCTGCACCGCGGTCGTCGAGCGTCACCCACAAATCGGCCACCACGGGGCCGTGCAGCGGGAGTGCCCGTTCCAGTACCGGCGTTTCGTACACCAGTACATCGGGTCGGCGGGCGGCGAAACGCTGGTCGTCGGTCATGTACTCGCGGGTGCGGCGCAGGTGTACATCCTCGGTGTAGGGCACGGGTTTTGCCGGGTCGCTGGTGTACCGGTCGCTGCCGGGCTGTGCGTCGGGCGTGGCGCCGAGTCCGCCGTTGGTCTGGAAAAAAAACGGAGTGGGTTCGAGTTGGTTGGGGGGCCACGATGCGTGGGTGATCCAGCGGTTGCTGCCGGTTTCAAAAATATAGGCTTCGGGCAGCGCCAGGCGTCCCGCTCCTTTCAGGTAGTACTCAAAAAACGGGAGTTCGATTTCCTTTTCGTAAAAAGTACTGGTCGCCTGGCCGAAACGCACGTTGCCGAGTTGCTCGCCGGTGCCGCGCGCCCAGCCGCCGTGGCTCCATGGCCCCATGACGATGCGGTTGCCGGTAGTCTGGGGGTTCTGATTTTCGATGGCCTTGTACACGGCCCAGGCGCCGAAACAGTCCTCGGCATCGAACAGGCCGCCCACGGTCATCACCGCCGGCCGTACGTTTTTCAGGTGCGGGCGCGGGTTGCGGGCTTGCCACCAGGCATCCATGTCGGGGTGCGCCATCAGATCATTCCAAAACGGTATTCCGCCCCGGAGGTATTTTTCGTTGAAATTGCGCAACGCGCCGGTGCGCAGGTAGAAATCGTAATTGTCGGGCGTTTTCCAGTCGGAAAAACCGGGGCTGCCCTGGGTGGTCGGCTCGGGGCGTGGTTTGCCAAAACCGGAATAAAAACCGAAAGCGTCCATCAGCATGAATGCGCCGTTGTGGTGAAAATCGTCGCCAATAAACCAGTCGGTCACAGGCGCCTGCGGCGATACCGCCTTGATGGCCGGGTGGTCGGCGAGTATAGCCATGGTGGCGTAAAAACCGGGATACGAGATGCCGTACACACCCACCTTGCCATTGTTGCCCGTGGCGTGCCGGAGCAGCCAGTCCACGGTGTCGTAGGTGTCGGAAGCCTCGTCCACATCGTTTTTGGTTTTTTTATTGGGGTTGTGCGGGCGCACATCCACGAAATCGCCTTCGCTCATGTACTTGCCCCGCACGTCCTGAAACACAAAAATGTAGCCGGAGCGCACGAGGTTCATGTTCTGGATACGATCCGAAAATGCCTCCACACCGTATGGGGCGCAGGAGTAGGGCGTGCGGCGCAGCAGGATGGGGTAGGATTTGGACAAATCCTTCGGCGTGTAGATGCTGGTGAACAGCCGCACGCCGTCGCGCATGGGGATCAGTACCTCGCGTTTGGTGTAGTTTTCGCGGATAAAGGCGGCGTTGTCATTTGTTTCCTGGGCAAGGAGCAGCAGCCCGTGCAGGGCCAGTAGCAGGGTAGTTAAAATACGCATGTCGTTTGTCTGAGCGGTGATGTGTTGGGGGGCGAAAATGGGGGTTTCTCCCATACTATTGGACATTTTTAAATGCACCGCAGAGGCGCAGAGGCGCAGAATTTTTTTTCTTGTTGTCGCGTCATTACAATCCCGAACAATGATTCTGGTGTTTGTCCTTGGGCACTTCATCTAACCGGTTTTCGATTTTGCTCAATGGAATAGGCACAACTTGCCGGGCGGCGCAGGCTTATTCCTGCACTTCGTCCGGCTCTCGGGCATCATTTTACCGGTCATTACTTTTTGGGCAATTATTTGGCGCCATTAATATCCATCGTATTTTTGCGATTAAACTAAATCGAATTTTAAAATATGCGTACCAATCGTACGAACACGCCCAAACGGCTCGGATTTCTCGATCGCTACCTGACCCTTTGGATTTTTGCCGCTATGTTTCTCGGTGTGGGGCTGGGGCACTTCATTCCTGGTACGGCCAATTTCATCAACCGGTTTCAAAGCGGCACCACGAATATCCCCATCGCCATCGGGCTTATCCTGATGATGTACCCGCCCTTAGCTAAAGTGAAGTTCGAGGAGTTGCCGAACGTGTTCAAAAACACGCGCATTCTCGGGTTATCGCTGGTACAAAACTGGCTGATTGGCCCGGTGCTGATGTTCTTGCTGGCCGTTATTTTTTGCAGGATAAACCGGAGTACATGATTGGCCTGATCATGATCGGCATCGCGCGTTGTATCGCCATGGTGATCGTTTGGAACGATTTAGCCAAGGGCGACAACGAATATGTGGCCGGGCTGGTCGCCTTCAACAGTATCTTTCAGGTGTTTTTTTACAGCGTGTACGCCTGGTTTTTTGTGACGATACTGCCGCCGCTGTTCGGTTTGGAGGGCGTGGCGGTTGAAGTCAGTATCGGCCAGATCGCCGAAAGCGTGTTCATTTATCTGGGCATTCCGTTCCTTGCCGGTATCCTAACCCGGTACACCCTGATCCGGAGCAAAGGCAAGGAATGGTACCAAGAGGTTTTTATCCCGAAAATCAGCCCGATCACGCTCCTTTCCCTGTTGTTCACCATTGTGGTCATGTTCAGTTACAAGGGCGATCTGATCGTCCAGATACCGTTCGACGTGGTGCGCATCGCCATTCCGCTGATCCTGTACTTCGTTATCATGTTTTTCAGCGCCTTCTTTCTGGCCAAGCGCGCCGGCGCCGATTATCCCAAAAGCACTTCGCTGGCGTTCACCGCCGCCGGCAACAATTTCGAGTTGGGTATCGCGGTAGCCATTGCTGTATTTGGCATTGATTCCGGTGTGGCCTTTGCGGCCGTCATTGGTCCGCTCATCGAAGTGCTGGTACTTATTCTCTTGGTCAATGTAGCGCTCCGGCAACAAAACAAATTTCCTGTCTAACCTACTCTAACATTATGAAAATCGCCCTTTTCAGCGACATTCACGCCAATCTGCCCGCCCTCGAAGCTTGTTTCGCCGATATGGAAAAATGGCAACCGGATCAGATTTTTTGCCTCGGCGATCTGGTGGGGTACAATATCTGGCCCAATGAAGTCATCCGCGAAATTCGCCGGCGCGGGATTCCGACTATTGCCGGAAACTATGATTTCGGTATCGGCCGCGCGACCGACGACTGCGGCTGCGCGTACAAGTCGGACGAGGAAAAAGCCAATGGCGCCGTATCTATTTCATACACCAACCAAATTGTGCAGGCGGATGAACGCCAATACCTGCGCGCATTGCCGAAGCATATCCGGGTCGAACTGGAAATGCAGGAAGGCGAACCCGTTTCGCTGCTGCTCGTACACGGCAGCCCGCGCAAAATCAACGAGTATTTATTCGAAGACCGGGAGGAAAAAAGCTTGCTGCGTATCCTCGAAGGCGCCAATGCAGATATACTGTGTTTTGGACACACGCACAAACCCTATCATCGGGTGCTGAATTCCGGCACGGATGTGGAGCCGCATTTTCGCCATGCGATAAACATCGGTTCGGTCGGAAAACCGAAAGACGGCGACCCACGCGGGTGCTACGTCCTTTTGGAACTGGACGAGCACAGTAATTTGTGCCATAAAAACAGCATCCGGGTGGAGTTTGTACGATTCGAATACGACGTGGAAATGGCGGCTCGTGCGGTGGAACAAAGCCCGTTACCGGATGTATATGCGGTAGCGTTGCGGGTGGCGAAATAATACTGCGGCACTCCAATCATAACCCGCCTGATTTTTAGCCTGAACATCTCCCCGATAAACTTGTTACTTTTGCCGCACATTTAGAAATCCCGCACGGCTCATGCTCAACAACTGGCTTAAAGACATGGTGGAACGGCACGCATTCGGCGCGTGCCAGTATCTGGGCGAAAAAATGCACGTTGCTCCTGGCGAAGTGCGCAAGTATTTCATTTACACATCCTTCATCACAATGGGGTCGCCACTGATCGTCTATCTGGTGGTGGCATTCTGGGTCAATGTACGCCGCTATATCCGCCGCGGGCATAGCGTGCTGTGGGAATAGCGTTCCCTTTTGGCAAAAAAAACGGGCAATCCTCCGCGAATAACAGGGCGACCATACCGACCCGCCCGGGCGGGGCAGTGCTCTTTCAAAACCGGCTCATTCCAGCAGCCCGCGGCCCTCTTTCACAATTTTTTCCTCTTTCAGCAATCGTTTCATCAGCCGGTCCAGTATCCCGTTGATGAACTCCTTGCTGTTTTCGGTGGAGTAAACTTTGGAGATTTCCACGAACTCGTTGAGGGTGACCTTGGTGGGAATGGTCGGGAAATAGAGCAGTTCGCAGAGCGCCATTTTGAGCATAATCATGTCCAGCGTAGCGACGCGCTCGGCATCCCAGTTTTTGAGATTGGGCGAAATCAGATCGAAAAGCGTCTGGTCTTCCTGGCAGGTTTTGCGCAGGAGTTGTTCGCCAAACTCCCGCACGGTCTCGTCGGAAGGTTCGTGTTCTTTGTAAAAAGCACCCTCAACCGGGGTGGCTTTCAGCGTTTTTTTCATGGCGCCCACCACCAGTGACTCGTCGTCGAGCCAGTTGTTGAACCGATCCTCCGTCATTTCGATAAACAAGTCGGTGGTCAGGAGGAAGCGATACAGCTCGAGCAGCATTTTGGAATGATCGGGATTGGTAGGCTCGGGTAGTTCCAGGTATTTCTGGTAAGCCTCGGTGGCGCCGAAAGCATTGTACATGCGCCGGATGTGGTCCTCGTCCAGGTTTTCATTGGCGTGGTACTGGGTCACGATCTTGAGAAAACCGACATGGTTGGCGATACTTTGGGTACAGGGGTTCGCGTAGAGGCGGGGAATGAATGTTTTATCCTCGTCGCTGGGCAGCAGTTTGGCGGCCCGTTGGGCAGCATCTTTTTCAGCGAACTGGGCTACTTTGAGCAGGAGGTGGAGGTGGAAAATGTAGATTTCGTACGTCTTCCAGATGCCATCGTTGTAACCTTTCAGGAGGTCTGGAAAGGTCAATTTTTCATCGCGGTTGAGCATGTAGAGCAACTGCATAACCTTGATTCGAACGCTGCGGCGACTAAGCATAAAATTTCAAATAACGTTTGGATGTGACCGGTGTGTAAAACCTGCCGCAAAGGAACGCAATCCCGGGCGTTTCACCTGCTGTAAATCCAACCCCGCCCAGGTTACGTGGTTGCAAAGTTCATTTACTGTTTCGCCAACGGGATGCTTTGTTGGTCCCGCCGGTGTGCGCAAGGTACCGTTTGCCGACCTTCTGATGCGGGCAAAGCCCAGGGGAAATCCCGCGGGCAAAACCAGGTTCAATCGCGGAATCCGGAACGGGCGGTTTCTTCGAGAGGTTTTTCCCAAAATATCGGACACGACGATGCGGCCGTCGCGTGCTGCCGGCAATTCCCACGAAAGGTTGGCAAAATCCGAGACCGGGTTGGGCAGCACGCGCAGGTACAGTTCCCGCGTACCGGGAGTCGTTACCCGGGAAGATTTGTCCTGCACGATCGAAATATCATCTATTTGCAGGACGCTGTCGTCCGTGGAATCATGCAAAAAGGCGATGTAAATGGTTTGGCCAACATAGCCGGCCAAACTTGGCGCGTGCGGCTCCAAACTCCCCGTATAGGCCTTAGCAGAAGGATGAATGAGAAAAAATAATCCGGGTTGGTGTAGCCGTCGGCGTGGATATAGCCGGACGAAAACATGTGATCCTCCACTTTCAGCGAGCCGGATTTCAAAATATCGGTCATTTCCGCGGCTACAAAAAGTGTGTCGGTAAATGCTCCGGCAAACGGCTCATTTCCGCTCGTGGACACCAGTACTTTGTAGCCGTCCATGTACGCGGGGCCTTCAAACGGGGCGGAACGCCAGGCAAGCATGGCCGTTGAGTCGGTGATCAAAACAGGCGGCGTGATGAGCCAGTTTTCGTTGGCCTGCTCGCTGTCTGCAAGGAAGGAGCAGCTGGTGAAGGCAAAGTTGACGGCCGGATCGGCGAGGTCGCCCAGATCGTTTTCCCAGTACCAGTTCCCCGGCACGGCCTGATTTTCGCCACAAAGGGTGGGCTGGTTGTCGGCGTCCCAATTGACCCAGTGCAAGTCGTTTCCGCCAGGAAATTCAGCATGGTATCGGAGGGGTCCACGGTGAAATTTTGCAGCAGCAGGGTGTCGGGGGTGGAGAAAAACTGGGCGTGTGCAGCTGTGCCGCCAAGGAGGAGCAAAAGAACAGGTAAAATTTGTTTCATGGCCTATGTATGTTGATGTAACCAATGATCAAGCTCCTCTTCCAGAATGGCGCGCCGCACGGGTACAACACCCGGGTACTCGCACACTTGTCCGCCTGCCAGATTGGACAAAGCCGCCACGATTCGGCCATCCAGTCCGGCTGCCAGTGCAAGCGCCGATATGGCGATGACCGTATCGCCGGCACCACTCACGTCCGAAACATTGCGCGGTATGGTGGGGAAAATGCTGCTGGAGGTTTCATCGTCCAAAAATAGACCCTTTTCGGACAGCGTGATCATGATTTTCCGACTGTGTATGTTTTTGCGCAAAAAAGCCGCTGCACGCTGGAGGGACTCCAGCGTCGGCTCTACCGGAAAGGGGCTGCTGTCCCGAATTTCCTTCAGGTTGGGTTTGAACAGGTCGGTGTGCTGATAGGCAAAAAAATTGGCCTTTTTGGGGTCTACCGCCGTGAGGATACCGCGTTGGCGCGCGCCCTCCGACACGGCGCGGATGACGGCCGGTGTCAGTACGCCTTTGTTGTAATCCTGCAAAATGACGGCTCGCACGGGCATCTCGTCCAGCAGGGTCAGCACGCGCCCGATCAGTTGTTCTTCGTCGGCGGGCTGCAGGTCATGCACATCCTCCTGGTCTATGCGCAGCATTTGCTGGTTGTTGCCAAGCACGCGGGTTTTGACGGTGGTTTTTCGGTCGGCAGAGCGGATCAGGCCGTCGGCGCGTATGCCGGCATCGGGCAACATCTGTATCAGGGCGTGGCCGTCGGCATCAGCCCCCACCACGCTGCACAAAATCGGTTGGCCTCCAAGGGCATGCACATTCAGCGCCACATTGGCTGCCCCGCCGAGGCGGTCGTCGGTGCGGTGGTGCAACACCACGGGTACGGGCGCTTCGGGGGAGATGCGGGTCACGCTGCCCATCAGGTAGCGGTCTACCATGACATCGCCCACGATGAGCACGCACTGGTTTTCCAACTGTTTTAAAATCGTGCGGGCGGTCATACGGTCAGTTTTTTCTTCCAGTAGCGCAGCAGTCCGGCTACGGACATGAACGCCGGGTTGGCAGCCTCGTAGCGGGCCAGCCCGTCGGGAGGAATGCCGGCGGCAACGAGTTCGGCTCGCACAAATGCTTCGAAGGCAGGGGTGATTTCTGCCGCCGGGGTTTGGCGTTCGACGTGTGGTTTCATCCAGGCCGCCCAGGCGAGCAAGCGGGCTTCCAGTTCGTCGAGGTGCGCGTGTTTGGCGGTTATTTTTCCAAAATGGGTGAGGTAGAGCGTTTGGGCGGGCAGGTCGCGCAACAGCCGGATCGAGGCCTGCCAGTCCTCCAGATGGATATCGGGTGGCGGGCAGGGCGGGGCCACATACCGCCCGTCGTTTATGCGCACGCCGGCCACGTCGCCGGTAAAAACTACGCTTTCGGCTCCCGGCGCAGCCACTTCCCAGGCAATGTGGTGCACGGCATGGCCGGGGGTATACCAGGCCGTGAACTGCAATCCGGCGGCTTCGATAGTTTCGCCGTGGGCCGGTGCATGCAGTTGTTCTGCCGGGATTGGCTCCATGGCGCCCCAGAGGGTGTCCATGGCATCGCCGTAAATCATACGGGCGGAATGGTAAAGTTTTTCCGGCGCAGCGAGGTGCGGCAGGCCCTTGGGGTGGACGTGAATGGTGGCACCCTGCCGGGCAAACGCCCATGCCGCACCCGCGTGGTCGAAGTGGATATGCGACAAAAAGACATGCCGAAAATCTGCCGGTTTCCAGCCCTTGCCGGCTAATGCGGCTTCCAGATGGGGGAAAGTGGCATGCGGCCCGGCCTCGATCAGGGCAAGCCCGTCAGGCCCTTCGAGCACGAAGACGGCGATGGTGTGGTCGAGGTCTCTGAATTCGAGGTCGAGGGTGTGGATTTTCATATTCGTTTTGTGTCCAATCCCGCTTACCGCAATACCTCCCGCGCGATGACCAATTTCTGTATTTCCGAAGTGCCTTCGCCGATGGTGCACAGTTTAGAGTCGCGGTAGAATTTTTCCACCGGAAAATCCTTCGTGTAGCCGTATCCGCCGTGTACCTGCACGGCATCGGTGCTGATTTCCACCGAAATTTCCGAAGCGTAGTACTTGGCCATGGCGGCCTCGCGGGTACATTTTTGGTTGGCGTTTTTCAGGTCGGCAGCATGGCGGGTGAGCAGTTCTGCGGCGCTGATTTTGGTGGCCATGTCCGCCAGTTTGAAACTGATGGCCTGAAAATTGGCGATAGGTTGTCCGAACTGGTGGCGCTCTTTGGCGTATTTTACGGAGGCTTCGTATGCGCCTTTGGCAATACCGAGGGATAGCGCAGCAATGGAAATGCGGCCGCCGTCGAGAATTTTCATGGACTGAATGAACCCCTCGCCTTCCTGGCCGAGCATCTGGCTTTTGTGGATGCGGCAGTTGTCGAAGATGAGTTCGGCGGTTTCGCTGGCGCGCATACCGAGTTTGTTCTCTTTTTTACCGCCCCGGAAACCGGGTGTGTCGCGCTCTACGATGAAGGCCGTCATGCCGCGGCTGTCGAGCAGTTCGCCGGTGCGCACGATGACTACGGCGACGTGGCCGCTGATGCCGTGTGTGATCCAGGATTTGGCTCCGTTGATGATGTAGTAATCGCCGTCGCGTTTGGCCACGCACTGCATTCGGCCGGCATCGCTGCCGGTGTTGGGTTCGGTGAGGCCCCAGGCGCCGACCCATTTGCCGGTGGCTAAAAGCGGGAGGTATTTTTGTTTTTGTTCCTCGGTGCCAAAGGTCAGAATGTGGTTGGTACACAGCGAATTGTGTGCAGCTACGCTGAGTCCGATGGAGCCACACACCTTGGCGATTTCCTCGATAATGGTGATGTATTCCTGGTAGCCCAGCCCGGCGCCCTGGTAGGCCTCGGGTACGAGGACACCCAGAAAACCGAGTTCGCCCATTTGGTGGAACAGGTTCATGGGGAAATGCTGCGTCTCATCCCATTCCATCACGTTCGGGCGGATGTGGGTTTCGGCGAAGGCGCGGGCACTTTCGCGAATAAGTTGGAGGTTTTCGGTGTGGACGTCGGTCATATTGGCCATTTTTTTAACAATGATAGTGCGTGATGGATTTTGGCGGCATCTTCCGGGAAACGGTCGTCGTGCCGGCTGGTTAGTCTTCCTTGCCTTTGGGGTGTGCTTGTTCGTACACGGTTATCAGGCGTTCGATGGAGTTGTGGGTATACATTTGGGTGGCTGCCAAACTGGCGTGGCCGAGTAATTCCTTGATCGCATTGAGGTCGGCGCCGCGGTTTGACAAGTGGGTGGCAAAGGAATGGCGCAGGACGTGGGGGCTGCGCTGTTCGGCGGTGGTGACGAGCGACAAGTACTTCCGCACAACGCGATATATCCGGTCTGGTTGAATGTGTTGGCCGGTTTTGTCCAAAAAAAGCCAGGGTTCCGATGTGCCGGGGAACGTGTCGGCACGCAGGCGGAGGAATGTCTCGATCAGTTCGGCCAAATACCGGGCAAAAGGTATCATGCGCTCTTTGTTGCCTTTTCCGAGTACCCGGAACACCATACGCCCGAGATCCACGTCCGAAATTTTCAGACCAACCAGTTCGCTGCGGCGCATGCCCGTGGCATACAGGATTTCCAGAATGAGCCGATCTTTTTGGCCGTAGTAGTCGGCGGGGAAAGGAATTTGGGCAAACAGCATGGCCATTTCCGACTCCTGTACGAACACCGGGAGGCGTTTGCCCATTTTAGGCGCCGTCACCTTGCGCATTGGGTCGTGGTCTACCCAGCCTCGTTTTTTCAGGTATTTAAAATAGGTATTCAGGCAAGAAAGGCGCCGGTTGACGCTGCGGGCACTTTGGCCGTCCTGCATTTGGGACGCAGCCCAGGCGCGTATATGCAAGTGCCTCACTTCGGACACCGAAGTAAGGCACTGATTTTCGGTTATGAAGGTGATGAACCCCGAAATATCGCTTTGATAGGCCGTCAGTGTGTGCGGCGAGAGACGGCGCTCCAGCGCCAGATACTGAAAAAACGATTCTTGATGGAACATCGGCGCATATTACAACGAGACAGGGCAATAGTAAGCATTATCCCTTTGGGCTGCACCACGACCGCAACTTATTAGTCGTTTTTGTTGCCGTACATATCCTCTTTGTAAACGGCTTTCAAAACTTCGGCGCGGCGCTGAACAGACGGCTTGCTGAATGCTTTGCGACGGCGCAGTTCCTTCAGGATACCGGCACGTTCAAATTTCTTTTTGTACTTCTTGAGCACCTTGTCGATGGCTTCGCCGTCTTTGACCTCAACGATGAGCATGTAAATTCTCGTTTTTGTTGGTAAATGTTAAGATGTTGAAATTCGGGCTGCAAAGGTAACGCGAAATTCGAGGAAAGAAAAAATGGGGTGAAAAGAATTTATGTGTTTACAAATAGTCGCGTCTGGACGGCGGAATGGCGGCAGGGTGTCGCGCAGCCACGATCCAGTTCCCGCCCGTATTGATCGCCCAGGCATCCGGGAAAACAACCCTGAACCGGTTTTCGTAGAACCGTTCGGTGGCGAGCCGGGTCTTGGCATTGTTGTGCAGCCGGTTGTACAGCAGGATTCCTCCGGGTCGCAGATGTGCTTTGCACGCCTCGAGGAAGTCGGTTTCCTCAAACTGCTCGGGGGTGTGGTCGTCCTCGAAAATATCCACCACGATCAGGTCGAACTGCTCCTCGGTAACGGCTACAAAAATGCCGGCATCGGCGGTGATGATCTCCACGGGGCTTGATAATCGGGGCAGGGTGTATTTGGCGGCCAGTTCGGACACGACCTCGTCCAGCTCAATGGCGGTGTACCGGTAGCGGCGCTCGAACACTTTTTCCAGAATATACGGCACGCTGCCCAGCCCAAGACCCAACACCAGTACGTCCTCAATGTGCTCCTCGTCCAGGTCAATGGTGCCGAAGGCTATGGTAAAATTGTGGTACAGGTCGTCCCAGGAATAGATGGCGTTGCCGCTCAACAATTGCAAACGACCCCGATCCAGCACGACGGCCAGATCGGGGTTGTGTTCGGACGATGTTTCCTCCAGCGTGAGCGGAAACAGGTGCGAGAGCCATTTTTTCCAAAATGGAATCATCCTAATTTTTTTTCTTTTTCAGCGGATTCCATTCCTCCAGTTTCTTTTTCGCTTCCTCGGTTGTCTTGTTTTGTTTGAGCACTTCTTCCGCTTTTTTGGCGGCCTCATCTCCAACGGCTTTGCCGACCTCTTGCACCGCTTTTTCCTTGACCTCTTCTACCTTTTTGGTCGCCACATTTTTCACGGAGTCTATGGCTTTCTCGGCTACAGCCTCGGCTTGCTTTTTTACTTCTTCCACTTTTTGGGTGGCCACCTTGCGCAGGGTATCTTTGGCTTGGTTCAGGGTAGCCTGCGCGGTAGCAGAGGCTTCTTCCTGAATGGAGCGTTCGCCGTCGCTGGGCAGAATCTTGAAACCCACTTTCGGGTTGGAAATGCTGCCGGTGAGGTCGAAACGGATGTTGATGAATTCGCCCTGGGCTACGTTCACGCCGAGTTTGGAGGCTTCGCCCGATATCCAGCGCAAACCGCTGTTGGCGGCGCTGCCGGCGGCGGTTTTTTCCAATGCCTTACGCGGAGTTTTGGTCAGAATCTGGTAGTTCATCTCGCTGCTCAGGCTGTGCGAGCCGCCGATTTGCATGGTCACGTCGCGCATTTGGGTTGTGAACGGCTTGAGCAGCACCGTTCCGTTCTGGATTTCAAACCAGTTTTTGGTGTTTTTCAACTCCAGTTTGCTCAGGTAGCCCGCGTTCAGTTTGTTGCTGATATCGCTCAGCGGTTTGAAGTTGTTGACCACGGCGTTGATCGTTTCGAGGAACCCGGAAGCCGAGAGGCTGCCAAAATCCGGGGTCATGTCCTTGCCAAGCAGGCCGCTCATGGCAAATTTGGTGCTGAATTTCCCGTCTATGTACTGCGCAATGGGCGCCATGGTTTTGATCGTCATGAAGTTCTGGTAGGCGTCGCGAAAACCCATACTCAGGAGGGCCATGTTCACATCGAAGGCCGGCTTGGCCGGGTTCTGGGTATTGTACTCCCCGGCGATGGCAATTTGGCCGCCCAACACATCTGCGGTGAAATCCCGGAGCGCCGCCACGCCATTTTTTACCGCGATTTGCCCATCCAGATTTTGCAAATCCATATCCGTGTAGCGCACCTTGGCGAAGTCGGCGTTGATAGTCATGTCCACGTTTTCGGGCACCAGAAAAACGGATTCGGCCGGAGCGGTTTCAGTGGCCGGCGCCTCATCGGTCATAAACGGATTGAGGTCGAAGAAACTCGATTTCAGGTTGAGCACACCCGACACCGTGCGGTTGTCGAACAGGTAATCCCAAACATGCAGGATACGGCCGCTGCCTTGCAGGTCACTCGCGCCGATCTTCATGCCGAAGTTGTCAATGGTCATTTTGTTGGGCGTGAAATTGCCCTTCAAGGCCATATCGGTGAGGGTGTAGTCCTCGTATACGAGTTTGCCGATGACGCCGTCCACGGTGAAATCCCACTGGTCAAACACTTTTTCGGTGGCGGCAGCGTCGGCGGTGGGTATTTTTCCGGCATCGGCGGCGGGTTCTTCTGCAGTCATCCATTCGTTGGCGTCGAAGAGGGCCGAACGCATGGTGAGGTTGCCGGTCATGGTTTTATTGGGGGAAAAATAGGCGAGGATGTTGTCCACCCGACCGGAGGCGCGGATATCGCTTTTCCCCAGGCGGGCATCAAAATTTTGCACGTTCACCATCTGCGGCGACAGGCTGGCTGTCATCGTGTTGATCTTGACGGGCGGGGTGCCGGCTGCGCGGTAGTTCAGGTTTTGGATATTGAAATTGCCGGACATCTGCACCTGTTCGTATTGCCCGGCGTCCATCTGGTTCATGGAAGCCTTGGCCATAATATCGGCTTTGATAATCCCGGAGAGTTCCTGTACCCCTTCCATCGGGAAGGCCTGAGACAATTCGCGCATATTGAGCGTGCCGGCGATCCGGGTATCTACCGTCGGGTTGGTTTCCGGTGTTTTCAGGTGAAAACGGCCCTCAAGTGGGTTGGAACCGATGCGCAGGGCGAAGCGCGGGATATTTACCGTCATGGCATTCAGCGTGCTGGACGGGCTGTTGATGGTCATGTCCACGTTGATGCCGCTGATCCCGAGCGGCAGGCTCGGGTACTTCACGTTGCCGTTGGCAATTTTCAAGTCAATTTTGAATGCCGGGTAGGTGGTTTCGTTGTACTTGCCCTTGGCCATGCCGGCAAATTGCACGGTTCCGTCTGCTTTTACCCCGTCAAAATCCTGCGTGTAGGCGCCGGGGATGATAGAAAGGAAACTTTTAAACGTGTTTTGCGGGGAGCCAAACTTCAAATCCATGAGGTAGTCCGTTTCGTTGGGCATCTGGAACCAGCCGTCCACCAGTACCTTCAGGGCGTTCACCTGCAAGTCGTTTTCCTTGAACGTGAACTTCATGTTGGGCATGTCCACGTTCAGGGTGGCGTTCCAGTCGGCTTTGGCGCGGAGCAGGTACTGCATGCCTTCGTAATTGACGGACAGTTTTTCCACGTTGGTTTGGGTCACGAGGTCGTAAATATCGGCCGTGAATTCGCCTGAACCCTCGTGGTTTAGCCCTTCCAGATCGGCGCGCATGGCCAGCGAGCGGTCGTCGTAAAGGATCGTGCCGTTTCGGATGGCGTACTGTTCGAGCCGGATGGGGCTGCTTTCGGTGGTAGCAGGAGTGGCGCCCGGCGGCTCCGGTTTGGTGATATCGTAGTTGGCGGTGCCGTCTTCCAGCACATACACATTGATTTTCGGGTTGTCGAGGGAGAAGCCTTTGATGATGATTTGGTCACCAAAAATGGCCGACCAAAGGTCAATGGCGAGGTCCATTTGCTCGCACTGGATCAGTTTCACGCCATCAAACGGACCTGTTCCGGTGATTTCCAGCCCCTGCAAGCCAATGGCGAGTTTTGGAAACTGGCGAAAGACGGAAATGCTCACGTCCTGAAAATCTAATTTGGCGGTCAGACTTTCGTTAGCTGTTTCCTTGATCTGAGCAATAATTTCATCTTTAAAGAAATACGGTACGGCAAGCAGTGCTCCGATAAAGAGCACGAGTACAATGGCGATACCAAATAATACTTTTTTCATGGCAAGTGATTCAATTAGTTCGATTGATTCGATTTTTCGATTTTTCGATTGATTCGATTGATTCGATTGATTCGATTGATGCAATTTGTTCGATTGATGCATAATTAACGCCTGCAAAGATGCAGTGTTGTTTTTTATAATAGACCAACCGAAGTAGTTTTCAATTGGATTCAACGCGCGCTTTGAGGAGTCGCATTCGGCCAATCGAAAAATCGAATCAATCGAAAAATCGAATCAATCGAAAAATTGAACCAATCGAAACATTCCTACTTTTGGCGCATGAATTACAGCATACATTTTTTGGACCAGCAGCGCGACTTCGATGAAACGATGGAATCCATCGCACACGTTGCCTGGCTGGGTTTTGATACGGAGTTTGTTGGTGAAAAAACATTCGTCCCGATTTTGTGTCTGATCCAGATCGTGGTAGAACACCACATTTACCTGGTGGATACCATGCAGATCACCGATCTGAGCCGGTTTTTGGAAATTGTGGCCGACCCCGATGTGCTCAAGATCACCCATGCCGGCGACAACGACTACCGCCTGCTGAATATCCTGTACGGAACGGTGCCCCAAAACACGGTCGATACGCAGATTGCAGCCGGTTTTGTGGGGTACAACTACCCGGCCGGCTTCGCCAAAATTGTGGAGCGCGAATTGCGTGTCACCCTCGCCAAAAGCCACACCGTGGCCAACTGGGAGGCGCGCCCCCTCGATCCCAAGGCACTGGACTATGCCGTGGAAGACGTCAAATACCTGCCGGCCCTGCACAGCAAACTCACCCACAAACTGCGCCTGCTTCACCGCGAGGCATGGGCGCGGGAAGAAAACCTGAAGTGGGAACAGCCCGAATGTTACCGTGTGGATCCGTACAAGGAAGCGCTCGCCAACGACCATATCCATCAACTGGATTTTAAAGAAAAAATCATGCTGCTGCGCCTCTACCAGTGGCGGCGCGAAAAAGCGGCTGCGCTCAATGTGCCCAAAGAAGCCGTGTTGCAAAACCGCCACGTCAGTATCGTGCTGCGGGCCACAAAGGGTGGCCAAAACGCTTTCAAAGCCAATCGAACCCTGCACGAAGGCATCTGGCGCAAACACCTCCCCGAATGGGAAACCCTCTGGAAAACCCCGGCCACCGATGCCGAACGCGATTTGCTGAAATCCCTGCCTGCACCCGCGCCCGACGATCCCGACCACGAGTGGGCGATGGACCTGCTGTACCACTTCGTGAAACGTCAATGCCTCGAAAACGAAATCAGCGCAGCCCTGCTGCTGCCTAAAGGCGAGTTCAACAAACTGATCGCCGGAAATGGGCCGGAGCTGTCCCTGCTCACCGGCTGGCGTGCCGACCTGCTCGGCGAAAACCTCGTGCAGTGGCTCAATCGGCAGGGCGTGGTTTCCATGGAGTGGCAGGATGGTACCTGCGTGCTGAAAATGAAGTAATCGCATGATAAAAGAGGCGCTGCTGACCATTCAGAACCTGAATATCGCGTTCGCTTCCGAGCGTGGCACGGTGCAGGCTGTAAAAAATCTGTCGCTGCACCTCGCCCCCGGCGAAACGCTCGGCCTCGTCGGCGAGTCTGGTTCCGGCAAATCCGTCACCGCCCTGTCCATCCTGCACCTGCTCCCGCCCACCGCCCAAATCACCGGAGAAATCATCTACACCCCTTCCAACCAGCAACCCCCAACCCTCCAACCTCCAACCCTCCAACCTTCCAACCCGAAACCCTCCAACCTTCCAACCCGAAACCCTCCGTGGTCGCGAGATCGCCATGGTCTTTCAGGAACCGATGACCTCCCTGAATCCCGTGTTTCGCTGCGGCGCACAGGTGACCGAGGCCGTCCGGTTGCACCACGCGGTGGGCGCTGCCGAAGCCCGCGACCGGGCGCTGGCTTTGTTTGAAAAAGTAAAACTGTCCGATCCTGCCCGTATTTTCCGCGCCTACCCGCACGAACTGAGTGGCGGCCAAAAGCAACGCGTGCTGATCGCTACGGCCCTCGCCGGACAACCCCGCCTGCTGATTGCCGACGAACCGACCACGGCACTGGATGTGACGGTGCAAAAAACCATCCTCGAACTGATGCGCGAACTGAAGGAAGCCTCGGGGCTATCCATGCTGTTCATCAGCCACGACCTGGGCGTTATTTCCGAAATAGCCGACCGGGTGGCCGTGATGTCGCAAGGCGAAATCGTGGAAACGGGTGCGGTGTTGGAGATTTTGAAACACCCGGCGCATCCCTACACCCGGGGTTTGCTGGCCTGCCGCCCCGCGTTGCACCGCAAAGTGGAGCGCCTGCCCACGGTGCAGGATTTTTTGGAAAAACCCGGTGTGGTGGCGCGGGAGGTACTGCCAGCCGAAACGGCGGCCCGACGCACGGAACTGTACGCCCGGTCGCCGCTGCTGGAAATCAAAAATCTGAGCGTGCGGTTTCCGGTGCGAACTTCTTTTTTGGGGCGTACCAACCGCTGGGTGGAAGCCGTGCAAGAAACCAGTTTTGACGTTTTTCCGGGCGAGATATTCGGTGTCGCCGGCGAGTCCGGTTGCGGAAAAACCACTCTGGGGCGCGTGATCAGCAGACTTCTTCCGCCGGACAAAGGTTCTGTTTGGTACCGGCGGCTGAAATTAGATACCCTGCCGGACAAGGATTTTCGCCCTTCGGCGCGAGATTCAGATGGTTTTTCAGGACCCGTACAGCTCGCTCAACCCGCGCATGACCATCGGCGATGCCCTGCTGGAACCCATGCAGGCGTACCAGTTGCATGGTTCCGACCGACAACGCCGGGAGCAGGTGGCGGAACTTCTGGCCAAAGTCGGCCTGGAACCCGGGCACGCCCGGCGTTTCCCGCGCGAGTTTTCCGGCGGACAACGCCAGCGGATATGCCTGGCCCGCGCCCTGGCGCTTCAGCCCAAACTCTTGGTTTGCGACGAGATCGTTTCGGCGCTCGATGTGTCCGTGCAGGCGAGCATTCTGAACCTCTTGCTGGACTTGCAGCGAGACTTTGGCCTCACCTATATTTTTATTTCCCACGACCTGAGTGTGATCCGCCAGATGTGCGACCGCGTGCTGGTCATGCGGGCGGGCCGAGTCGAAGCGCTCGGACACCCGGAGACGCTTTTTGAAAAACCGGAGAACGCATATTTGCGGGCGTTGGTGGAGGCGGTACCGGGACGAGAGCGGTAGGTCAAAAGACCCGCGTGCTGTGGCAAGTGCTGTCCGGGAAAATTGATATTTAAAACAAAAAATTTTACTCAAACAAGCCCGATAGCAGCCAATTGACCTACTTTTGTCCGCGATCAACCACCGTCCCACCGTTGAAATAAAATGCTCAAACGCCTGCATATCCGAAATTACGCCCTGATAGACCGTGTCGAGATTGACTTCTCCGAGCGGTTGACCATCATTACCGGCGAGACCGGGGCCGGAAAATCCATCCTGCTCGGTGCGCTGGGACTGGTAATGGGCGAGCGCGCCGACACCAAAATTTTTTACAACGACAGGAAAAATGCGTGGTGGAAGCCTGGTTCGACGTGGCCCGCTACGACCTGCGGGAGTTCTTCGAAGAACAGGAACTCGACTACGACGACGAGGTGGTGATTCGCCGGGAATTATCGCCCGCCGGAAAAAGCCGTGCGTTTGTGAACGATACTCCCGTGAATAATGCCGCATTGCGGCGCCTGACCGAGGCCCTCGTAGACCTGCACCAGCAGTTTGATGTGCTCGACATTCACCATGTCAATTTCCAACTGCGCATGCTGGACGCTCTGGCAGACAATGGCGCGCTGCTTGCGGAGTACCAGCGCGGTTTTCGCCAGTACCAGACTGATCGCCGGCAACTGTCCGACCTCATAGCGCGCAGTGAAAACGCCGGCAGGGAAATGGATTTCCTGAAATTCCAGTACGAGGAACTGCAGCGGGCGGAACTCATCGAAGGCGAACAGGAGGCGCTGGAGAACGAACTGGCGCGGCTTTCCAATGCCGAGGAAATCAAACGTACCTACGGCGCTGCGTACAACTTTCTCGCCGAGTCCGAACAAAACGTGGTCGGCCAACTGCAGGAAATATCCCGCTCCATGAGCGCCACGCGGAGAGTGTCGGGGGAGTTGGGTGCCCTGAGCGACCGACTGGATGCTCTGGTGATTGATTTGCAGGACATTGCCAAGGACTGCTCCCGGATTAGCGAAAATACCGAGCACGATCCGGTGCGTATTGCCGAGGCGCAGGAACGGCTGAATGTGCTGTATAAATTGCAAAAAAAACACGCCGTGGCTACCGTGGCGGCATTGCTGGAAATACAGGAAAACCTGGAACGCCAACTCGGGGGCTTCACCGATCTGGGCGAGCAGATTGCGCAGTTGGAACGCCGTATCGCTGTGCAGGAACAGCAGTTGCGCGGACAGGCACGCCTGCTGAGCGAGCGTCGAAAGATCGTGCCCAAACCGTTTGAGGAAAAAGTGCACGCCTTGCTCACCCAATTGTCCATGCCCCACGCCCGACTGCAAGTAGCGATTCAGGCGACGGAAAACCTCACGCCAACCGGTACCGACGACGTACAATTTCTGTTTGCCTCCAACATCGGCAGCCGCTACCTGCCCATCAAAGACGTGGCTTCCGGCGGCGAGTTATCCCGGCTCACGCTTTGTACCAAGAGCCTCGTCGCCGATGCGATTCCGCTGCCCACCCTCATTTTTGATGAAATAGACACCGGCATCAGCGGGGACGTATCGCTCAAAATGGGCCTCATCCTGCGCGAACTCAGCGATCGCCACCAGGTGATCAGTATTACCCATACGCCACAGATTGCCGCTCGCGCCGACAAACACTACTTCGCCTACAAACAAGTGGAAAACGATCGTACGATCACCCATTTGCGCCCGCTCACACAGGACGAACGCGTGCGCGCCATCGGGGTCATGCTCAGCGGAAATCCGCCGAGCGAATCGGCGCTGGCCACGGCGCGGGAATTGATACAGGGGTAGGGTAGGGGGTTACTCCCGCACAAAATCCAGCGACACCGAATTGATGCAGTACCGCAAGCCGGTAGGCTTTGGGCCATCGTCGAAAACGTGGCCCAGGTGGCCGCCGCAACGCGCGCACTCCACTTCCGTGCGCAACATGCCATAAGCGCGGTCCTGATTTTCGGTGACGTACTCCGGTTTGAGCGGTTTCCAGTAGGACGGCCAGCCGGTACCGGAATCAAACTTGGTGTCGGAAGAAAACAACGGCAACCTGCAACCCCGGCAGGTGTATGTGCCTTTTTGTTTGTTTTTCACCAGATCGCCCGTGAACGCCCGTTCGGTTCCTTCCTGGCGTAAGACGTTGTACTCCAGCTCGTCCAGTTCTTTTTTCCAGTCTGTATCGGTTTTGGTTACGCGGATCAGGCGGTTGTTGGCATCGTACGCTGGCGGTACAATGCTGTCGGTTGTGGCCTCCAAGCCAGGCACTGCTGCGCCGGTGGGTGTACCGGATGGGGTAGTGCGCTGCGAGAAATTGCAGGCGAAAAAAGCGAGAAAAAGGATGGTGTAGTGCATAGGCCGATTGAAATAAGCGGAGAAAAGGTTGAGAGCGATTGAGAAAAGGTTGAGGATTTTAGTCCTCGGCGTCTGTTACCCACACATTGTCTTCCAGTTCCATATCTGCCATACGTCGGGTGGGGTCAATTTCAATCCGGGCGATTCTGCTGAGCCGTTCCGATATTTCGAACGTGTAGGTGGAGTCTACCCAGCGGTGGTCGGGCAGGATTGTGCGCGGGATGTCGGATTCGACGGGTTTGTTGCCGCGCATTCTTTCGAGCGGAGCGTAAAAAAGTTCCTGCTTGCCGTTGGCGTAGGTCACCACAATATCCAGCGGCATAGCCATACGCTCCTTGCGCTCGATGACGACAGTGGTGGAGCGGCGCCCGTCTTTTTCGACGGATTGGATGCCGTAGTCAATGCTGTTAGTGGTGTGCACAAAGTCCTCTTTGTACCAATCCAGTTCGAGGCCGCTTTGTTTTTCAAAGATGCGGATGCAGTCGTTGGGGTTTGGGTGTTTGAACTTCCAGGTATCGAAATAGCGGAGCAGCCCTGCGGCGAGGTTTTCCTTGCCGATGATGTACTCCAGCTGGTGCAGGAAAACCGATCCTTTGATGTATGCCGCAGTTCCGTAGGCATAGTTCATGCTGAACCGGTCTGCGTGGGTGGTGAGTGGTTCTTCGTAACCGCTGAGCGCGAGTTTTTGGTAGGCGGCGTAGGTGTCGGCAAACGGATTGGCTACGGGTTTTCGGGTTCCCATCAGGCCTTCGGCCGCCAGTTGTTCCTCCACGATAGTTTCGGCATAGGAGGTGAAGCCTTCGTCCATCCAGGCGTGCAGGCTCTCGTTGGTGCCAAGCAGCATCTGGTACCACGAGTGCAAATGCTCGTGTATGCTCACGCCAACGAGGCTGCTCAGCCCCGGTTTCCGGTGATGAGCGTGGCTAAGGGATACTCCATGCCGCCATCGCCGCCCTGGATGAAGGCGTACTCCTGGTGCGGGTAGCGGCCAAAACGCTCGTTGATGATGGTGCGGGCGCGGTTCATGATAGCCGGCAGAGCCTCCCATTGCTGGTCGTAA
This sequence comes from Lewinellaceae bacterium, assembly GCA_016719605.1. Taxonomy (GTDB): domain Bacteria; phylum Bacteroidota; class Bacteroidia; order Chitinophagales; family Saprospiraceae; genus M3007. The sequence continues at coordinate 948,801 of JADJYW010000001.1, forward strand.
CCCAGGCCTTTTTGCCAAAAAAAACGCATGATGGTGCCATCGTCGGCGGTGATCCGGGTCTGGGTGTAGTCCGGGTCGGCGGCCCAGACAAAATCGTGTACATTGAGCGCCTTGAAATGCCAGGTCAGTTTTTTATCGGGCGGTCGCTGTACGGTTGCGCCGTCAGGCTCGTAGCCGCAGCCGATTTCGAGGGGGTTCTGGAGATAGCCGCCTGCCGCCACAACGTAGTTTTTGTCTATCTGGATTTTCACATCGAAGTCGCCCCATACGCCGTAAAATTCGCGGGCGATGTATGGGTTGGCGTGCCAGCCCTGGTAGTCATACTCGCAGAGTTTGGGGTACCACTGGGCCATGGAGTAGTCAATACCCTCGCTGTTGTTGCGCCCGGAGCGGCGAATCTGGATCGGCACCTGGGCGTCCCATTCCATGTCGAGCACGGTGCTGTTGTGGGGCAGGATCGGCTCGGCGAGCAGCACCTCGAGGATTGTTTCGTTGGTTTCGAAGGTCGTTTTTTTGCCGTCCTGGGTCAGGGATTTGACCTTGATCCAGCCCTGTTCGGCAGGTTTGAGGCCCTGGATGCGCTCCCCCACGCGGCGGTCGGGATCGGGAATGGTGCGCGAACGCACGTCCATCATGCTACCGGGTTGGAAGGCGTTGAAGTACAGGTGATAAAACACCTGGTACAAGGTGTCGGGGCTGTTGTTGGTGTACGTCAGGCGCTGGGTGCCCCGGTACTGGTGTCGGGCAGTATTCATGTCAATGGACATGGCATAGTTGACGTGTTGTTGCCAGCGTTCGGGCTGGGCCTGGGCGGAGCCGGCGAGCAGGATTGTGCCCAAAAAAAGGCAGCGGGTGTAGTTTTTTAATGTGTGCATGGTGTAAAAAAATTGTTTCGGGCAAGGATACCGCAAAGAAAACGCACTGTTCGGCTTTTTTGGAAAAACGACTCGGGGGGAACACCGAGCGTAGGTTTAGCCGCGCTATCTTTGCCGCCAATCAAGTTGACCTACTCGAATTGAAATTATGAAATACCGCATTGCTCTTGTTCTTGTCCTCCTTGCCGCACTGACCCGCCTGCTGCCGCACCCGCATAATTTCACGCCCATAGCCGCCATCGGTTTGTTTGGCGCAGCGGTCTTCGAGCGGCGGATGCTGATGTTTTTTGTGCCGTTCGCGGCGCTGTTCCTGAGCGATTTATTTATCAACAACGTCATTTACGCTGCGTACCAAACCGGTTTTGCCTGGTACACCTCCCTCTGGATTTATGCCGCCTTTGCCGCAGTGATCGTGGTGGGGCGCTTGTTGCTGCAAAACCAGATTTCCACGAAAAAGGTTGTGGGGGCCAGTTTGAGCGCCTCCGTTATTTTCTTTTTGGTCACCAACTTCAGTGTGTGGGTGGAATCGGGTATGTACCCAAAAACGTTGTCCGGCCTGACGGCCTGCTTCGCGGCTGGTGTCCCGTTTTTTGGAAACACCATTCTGGGCGACCTGTTTTTCTCGGCGGTGTTGTTTGGCGGCTACGCCTGGGCCATGCAAAACAAACTCGTCAACGCAGCGCTGCGTGCCAGGTAAAACGCCCAACCAGAAACCTTCCAACCCTCCAACCTTCTCCAACCAAAAACCGCCCATCACCATGCCCACACGCTCGCTTGAGCCCAAGAAAGTATCCGACAGCCACACGGTCATGACCGAAATGATCATGCCCAACGACACCAACCCCATGGGGAATCTGATGGGAGGGTATCTGATGCGCTGGATGGACATTGTTGCCGCGATTTGTGCCGGCCGCCACTGCGAGGCGCACGTTGTGACCGCTGCCGTGGATCACATTTCTTTTCAAAAACCCATCCGCCTTGGCGAGGTCATCACCTTGGAGGCCAGCGTGACCCGGGCCTTCAACTCCTCGGTGGAAATATATGTGGAGGTCTTTGCAAACGACATCAAGGGCCAAAACCCGCGGCGCTGCAACCACGCTTATTTTACGTTTGTTGCCCTCGACGACGACCGCAAGATACCGGTGGACATACCACCGGTGCTACCCTTGTCCAGCGAGGAACAGACGTTGTACGAGAGTGCCGCCCGCCGACGCGAAATCCGGCTCATCCTGTCGGGACGTATCAAACCGAAGGATGCGACGGAGGTCAGGCGTTTTTTTTCGGACATAGATTAGCCCTCCCTCAACGCCCTTCCGACAGGTTCGTGTTCCGCACCTCGTCCACGTTTTTACAGCCGGCCAGCCCCATGGTCAGTTCAAAATCAGCCATCCAGTTGGTCAATAGTTCTTCGACTCCTGCTTGTCCGTTCAGGGCGAGCGCATAGCAGTACGGGCGCCCGATACCGACAGCGGTAGCCCCCCGGGCCAGCGCTTTGAACACATCTGCGCCACCGCGGAAACCGCTGTCAATCAGGATCGGTACTTTTCCCCGTACCGCCTCGGCTATACCAGGAAGTGCTTCGATGGCGCCAATAGCACCGTCCACCTGCCGCCCCCCGTGATTGGAAATATAAATACCGTCCACACCGTAATCCAGTGCTTTTCGGGCATCGTCGGGGTGCAAAATACCTTTTAGAATGATCGGGAGGTCGGTGTGCTTGCGCAAAAAGGGTAAGTCCGCCCAGGTAATGTTCGGGCGGGAGTACAAGCCGATGAACGTGCGCACGGCACGCAAACCGACGCCATTCCGCAGGTTTTCCCAAAAAGAGCCGGGGTATTTGCGCGTAGCGCTGAACAAGGTATGGATGGCCTCCCAGGTTATCGCAGACTTGGGGCGTGGTGCCGTGTCGGGCTGTTCCATGATTTTTCTAAACACCGGATCGGAGGTGTACTGGGCAATACCCATTCCTTTCAGGAACGGCAGGGAGGCCATGTCCAGGTCGCGCGGGCGCCAGCCGAGCATGGTTGTATCGAGCGTGACCACAATGCCGGAGCACCGGCAAGCCGTGGCGCGTTGCAAAAAACTGGCTACGAGTTCGTCGGAGCGACTCCAGTAGAGCTGGAAAAAGCGCGGTGCATCGCCCATTTCATGGGCGCAGGTTTCCATAGGCACAGAGGCCTGGTTGGAAAAAATGTACGGAATGCCCAGTGCGGCGGCGGCTTTTGCAACGGCGAGGTCGGCTGCCGGGTGCGCCATTTCGAGGACGCCGATGGGGGCCAGAAAAAACGGTGCGGGCAATAGTTGGCCGAACAGATTGGTGGAGGTATCGCGTTGCTCCACGTTGCGCAGCATACGCGGCACGATGTGCAGGCGGTCGAATCCGCCGGTGTTGGCAGTCATGGTGCTTTCCCGACCCGCTCCCCCGGCGATATAGGCCCATGCCTCGGGGCTCATTTTGTCTTTTGCCAATTGCTCCAGTCGGGCGTAATCGAATGGCAAAGTCTGCCGGATGCCGGCCGCACCGTGTACATATACGGTGCGTTGTCGGTTGAGCGCGTTGTTTTTATTCATATCCATGCAGGAAAAATGATTCGAGGGCGTTCAGGTATTTTTGTTGTGGTGCTGCTCCGCCTCAAATATCTGAAAATCAATCCAATCATTAATCTATCTTGTATTTCCATCGCAAGGCAACTTACCTTTGCACACAATTCTTAACTATAAAACTACAGCATGATGCGCCAAACCTTGCTTCTTCTCACCGGCATACTTGCCCTTCTCGCCATTCCATTCTCAACCGCCAACGCCCAGGGTACTCAGGAGGAGTTTGGCAAATGCGGGTACTACGCTGATGCCCTGCACGGTAAAAAAACCGCCAGCGGTGTGTTGTATGACAAAGGCCAGCTGACGTGTTCGCACAAGTCGCTGCCTTTTGGCACAAACCTCCGCGTAACGCGGTTGGACAACAAAAAATCCGTTGTGGTCCGCGTGAACGACCGCGGTCCTTTCATGGACGGTTATGTGGTAGATGTTTCCCGCAAAGCAGCCGAGGCGCTCGGGTTGATTCGGGACGGGGTGACGAAGGTGAAAATCGAGGTTGTTGATCCGACGCCGGCCACTGCACAACCGGTTGCCTATTCAGCCAAAACCCTTCCGGCCGATTTGGAGCCGACGCCGTATGCCTCGGCATCACGCGTTTCATCCGCTTCGGAGGCAACCTCGCAGTTGGTCAAGCCTAAAAAACCGGTCATACCCACTTCAACCATAACTCCTGCCGCCTACAGTACCGCTAGTCCAGCCCCGCAGCCTCAGATTGCTCCTGCTACCGCCTCCGCGGGCGCCAAAGTATCCGAGATATACCAGATTGAATTGAAGTCGGTACCAAACAAAAGTTTCGGGCTTCAGCTGGCGGTGTTAAGCAATGCGGAAAATCTTTTTCAGGAGGTAAGTAAACTGCAAGCCACCTGGCCCGGAAAGATGATTGTGAACCATGAATCCACCGGTATTTCAACGACGTATAAACTTATTCTTGGCCCGTACGCCACACGCAAAGAGGCCGAAGCACAACAGAAAAGGGCTGCAACCAAGGGTTTCAAAAGCGCCTTTGTGGTTGAGTTTGAATGACGGATAGATCAACCATGCGCATAAAAAAAACCGCTGACTCGGGTGAGTCAGCGGTTTTTTTATGCTCAGAATGCGGGTGCAGGATCAGGCTGAAAACGACGTACCACATCCGCAGGTAGAGGTGGCGTTCGGGTTGCTGAAGGTAAATCCCCTGTTTTCCAGCCCGCTGACAAAATCCACCTCCATCCCGATCAGGTAAATGGCATGGGCTTTATTCATGATGACTTTCAAACCGCCAATTTCGAAGAAATCATCGTTTTCTTGTGGCACATCAAACCCGAGGATGTAGGAAAATCCGGAGCAACCGCCCCCCTTGACCCCCACGCGAAGGCCATACTCTTCGGGGATATTTTCTTGTTGGCGAATTTGCTGCAACTGCTCTAAAGCGCCCTGTGTGAGTACAACGGGTGCTTGCGTAGTTTTTTCAAGTACTGCTTCCATGATGTAATGTTGTGAAAAATTGCGGGGGCAAAAATACAGCGAATAAACGCAAGTCTGGCCAAATATGTTTACCCGTGCTGATTACCTTTGCCCCCCGTTTGACAAAACAGCAATTTCAACTACTGTATGAACTTCTTTTTAGAAATCCTCAAATTCACGATTCCGGCGCTAATTGTGTTTTTTACGGCGTACTTCATGCTCAAAATGCTGCTTGACGAACGACAGCGGATAGACCGGATGCACTTGCTGCAAGACGCACAAAAAATAACACTGCCACTTCGGCTTCAAGCATACGAGCGGCTCACCTTGCTTTGCGACCGGGCAGCCATACCCAACACGCTGTTGCGCATTCGGACTCCGGGCATGACCGTCGGCGATTTGACAGGGGCGCTACTGCTCGGTATTAGTCAAGAATTTGAGCACAACACGTCGCAGCAGCTCTTTGTGTCCGAAACACTCTGGAGGATCATCTCTGTTGCGAAGGATCAGACGCTTCTGCTCATCACCCGGGCTGCAGAAGGGTTGGATACCAAAGCCGATGCAGAAGAATTGGTTGCGAGAATGTTTGCCATTCTCGAAGAGCAAGAAGGTCCCACCCCGCTGCACCGGGCAATTGTTGCTATTCGTATGGAAGCAGGGCGCCTTTTTTAACCAATTTGTGCTAACCTGTTGGTAACGTTTTACTTAACACAAAAAACACAAATAACAACTCTTTTACGTCCTTGAATCGCCTTTTATCTCTGATTCAACGGCAGCTGCGCATGCAGAAAAATACAGCCAAAAGTAAGGCCGGAAGCCGTACTGCTGAGGCGTTCTTAGCGGTTGATTTCCAGTTGATTCCAATTGTTCTTTGGGTCTACAAAAAATAGTTTTTCCGGTCAGACACTCAAAAAAGGCCCAAATTATTGTTTTGGTGATCACCTGAAATGGATGGATAATAAACCAAAAATAGCATATAACTAAAAACAAAAATCCAAAACCAGGCATTTCCGGCACTTGCGAGGCCTATTGCTTTGATTATCAACATACACTTAAAATTCCTTACGAGCGCGATTGGTTGCGGGCATTTTTTTTGTCTAAAAAAGGCGATTCTGTTTCGGGGTTTGGGGGAAAAGTTAAAACTTTGTCTCCCTGTCTCGATAAGAGTGACTTTCGTAACAGTAAATTTCGTTGGATTTCTTTCAGCACCAAATGCACCATCATGGGTATAACAAAGGACTGCCAGATGGTATGGGACGGTTGTCTGCGTATCATCAAAAAAAACGTAACGCCACAGAGTTTCAAGACGTGGTTTGAGCCTATTCGGCCTGTTCGCCTGGACAACAATGAGTTGACCATTCTGGTGCCTAACAAGTTTTTTTACGAGTGGCTGGAAGAACACTATGTACAGTTGCTCAAGACGAGTATACGCCAGGAACTTGGGGAGCGTGGGCGTCTGTTGTACCATATTATGGATGGCGCTTCAAAAATGCAGCAACCTGGTGCCGATCAGCAGGCTAGCAGCAGGCCCTCGGCAGAGAAGGACAATGAGCCGGTACCGGGAGTTTTTGATGCAGAAATGATCAAGAATCCATTCGTCATTCCGGGTATCCGACGCATCAAGATCGAGCCACAACTCAATGTGAACTACACCTTTGATAATTTTATTGAAGGCGACTGCAACCGTCTTGCCCGGAATGCGGGCATGGCTATTGCCAAAAAACCAGGCGGCACGGCATTCAACCCTCTGGTGATATTCGGGGATGTTGGGTTGGGCAAGACCCACTTGGCTCATGCCATTGGCAATGAGGTCACCCAAAAATTTCAGAACAAAATCGTGCTCTACGTCTCTGCAGAGAAATTTACGAACCAAATCATTCAGGCCATCAAAAACAATGCGGTCAATGATTTCGTGAATTTTTACCAGATGATTGACGTGCTCATCATTGACGATATCCAGTTTTTGTCCGGCAAGCAGAAGACCCAGGAAATCTTTTTTCACATTTTCAACCAATTACATCAAAACGGCAAACAGATTATCCTTACCTCCGACCGACCTCCCAAAGATCTGGAGGGCATCGAAGACCGGCTGATCTCCCGGTTCAAATGGGGCCTGAGCGCCGATTTGCAAGCACCCGATTTGGAAACACGTATGGCTATCCTTGGCGCCAAAATGGATCAGGAAGGGGTAGACATTCCGAATGATGTCCTGGAATTCATTTGCTATAATATCAAAAATAACATCCGGGAACTGGAAGGAGTAATGATCAACCTACTGGCACAGTCAACGTTGATTCGTCGGGATGTGGATATCGAACTTGCAAAAGAAGTGATCCGAAACTTTGTCAAAACCATCAATAAAGAGATTACCGTCGAATTTATCCAGGAACTTGTGGCCGAACATTTCAGTGTTCCGGTGGAGCGTTTACATCAGGAAACACGTAAACGAAACATCGTCATCGCTCGCCAACTGTCCATGTACCTGGCAAAAAAAATGACCAACAAATCTATGATGGATACCGATATGATTTTTAAAGATACCGTAGCAGAATTAGAGAAGAAGATCAAAATGAGTTTGAATAATTGATCGGGCATACGGTTTCTGACAGAAAAGAGTTGGGAATTTGTTTGGCAAATAAAGACGCAAGAAACTACCTTTGCGCTCGCTTTTTTAAACTGAGTCCGGATGGGTGGGTGAGTGGCTGAAACCACCGGTTTGCTAAACCGACGTACGGGTAACCCTGTACCGCGGGTTCGAATCCCGCCCCATCCGCAAAAGCCCGCTAAAGGCGGGCTTTTATTTTCTTCGGGATGTAGCGCAGTCCGGTAGCGCACCTGCTTTGGGAGCAGGGGGTCCCAGGTTCGAATCCTGGTATCCCGACAAATTTCAGATGCAATCACCTTTTCCAAGGTGGTTGCATTTTTTATTGCCGGCCCCTCAATTGCTCACTCGCCAAGGCTTTCCAATAAAATAGGAAATCGAAACCCCCAGCGTATAATACCAATCATTCGTCCCGGGGTTTCCGTTCCGGCTAACACCGTCGAGCAGATCACTGTACACCGGACGTGCGCTCATCTCAAATCCACAACCCAGCCGATCTCCGGCAATCACACGCAGGCCCATCCCAAAAGGTGTAACCAGCAGAACATGCGTAGATTCGCCGCCCTCCGGGAAAGGCTCCTTGAGCAGGCGGTCGCGCTTGTCTTCCGGACCGTAGTACGAAGCCCGCGCATCAACCCGCGCGGCGCCCGCCCCGGCAAACAAGTACGGTACAAAATGGTAGGTGATGTTACTTGTCACCGGCTCGTACTTGAAAATACCCAGTGAACCTTCCAAAAGAACCGAACCTTCCAGTACTGTCGTGCTGAAGCGCACCTGTCGACCCGCATTGGGTGCATGATTTTTATCATCGCCGGCCAGGCGCCCGGCAAATAACTGGCCCCGTACCTGAAAAAAATTGTTCAGATGGAGCCGGACAAATGTGCCTGCCCCGACCCGGGTTTGGGCAGTACTGACAGGGTCCGGGGCTATATCACCCGAGTAGTTGGTTGCATACGCCCCTATTCCAACTTCCAGACTTTTTCTATTTTCACTGAATTGAGCCTGAACGCTTTGCACAGAAAGGCACAAAAATGCCAAAACAAGTTTTTTCATAATACCCGGTAAAGGACGCGCGGTTTGTGTTTGAATTGTGTGCGAAAATTACCACTTCACGGACAAACGCCACGGCATTCGCAGATTAAGTTTTTTCAGCCGGGCATCGGGTTGAAAATCATGCCTCGTGCTAAGCAAAATCTACCGGAGTAGCCGTCACTTTGAGTTGCCTTTTAGACCTTTGCGCAGATCACCTTTCTTTTTCGCACCTAAAACGAACGCACTGACATGATAAAAAAAACACTTGCCGCAACATCCATTCTCCTTTGGACAATTGCGGCGCTCTGGATGAGCGGCTGTGGCTCCGATATGTACAAAACACAGGCGGAAAAACCTGAAATCATTCACCGGGGCATGCGCCGCATAACGGAAATTATGCGGCACGATATTTTTTCCCCACCCGTTGCGTCGCGCATTTACACCTATTCGGCTGTGGCTGCTTACGAAGCCATGATTCCCGGATACCCGGAACACAAGTCGCTGGCCGGCCAGTTAAACGGCCTCACCGAATGCCCGAAACCGGAAGCCGGCAAGGACTATTGCTATCCGCTGGCATCTGTAACCGCTCTGATGAAGGTGGGTAAACAATTGATCTTCTCCGAATCCAGCATGGACGATTTGAAAGAGGATATTTTCACGGAATTTGAGGCGATGAAAATGCCCCGGGAGGTGTACGACCGCTCCATTGCTTATGGCGAAGCAGTTGCGGCGCATATCATTGCATGGTCTAAAAAGACAATTATGCCCAAATCCGCAGCCTCCCCAAATATACCATCAGCGTAAAAGACCCGAGCCGATGGATACCCACTCCGCCGCAGTACGGCGATGCGCTGGAGCCATACTGGAGTTTTGTACGCCCCTGGGTGCTGGACTCCGCCCGGCAGTTCAAGCCCATCCCGCCTATCGCGTACAGTGAAAATCGAAGCAGCGATTTCTACAAATCCGCACTCGAAGTACACGAAATCAGTCGCTCCATGGGCGATTTTGAACAGGAATCCGCCCGGTATTGGGACGACAACCCCTTCGAAGTGACCGCTACCGGCCATTTGATGCTCGCAACAAAAAAAATCAGTCCGCCCGGACACTGGATCAATATCACCGGACACGTCTGTCGCAAAGCCAATGCCCCGATTGCAAAAGCAACCGAAACCTATGCCCTGGTTTCCCTGGTGTTTGCCGATGCATTCATCAGCTGCTGGACCGAAAAGTTTACCAGCAACCTCGTGCGCCCCGAAACGTACATCAACCGGTTTATTGATGAAAACTGGCACCCGTTTATCGAAACGCCACCGTTTCCCGAACATACCAGCGGCCATGCCACCACCTCTGCCGCTGCGGCTACGATCCTGACCAAGGCTTTCGGTGAGCCATTTGAGTTTACCGACAGTACAGAAATGGAGTTTGGTATGAAACCCCGCACATTCAAATCATTTTACGAAGCCTCCGACCAGGCTGCCATGAGCCGCCTCTGGGGAGGTATCCACTACCGGAACGGCAACGAAGGCGGACGTCTGAATGGGCGGGAAATCGGGGAGTATGTTTGGAAAAAGGTGCAAACTAAGTAATGCCTGCTGCAGCAAATACCGCTGCCAAACAAAATGAATTTTATTCAATCTTCTTGTCCACGGACAAACGAAAAACCAATCCTGAAGGACCACCACAGCCGCCGGTGGTAGGCCCAGAGGTTGCCTACTTCGCTGGCGTAGTCTTTTCCGAACAGTAGCCCGAGACTGTACTGCTCCAGTTGCAAAATAGCGCCGAAGCACCAGGTGATACCCGGCACTACCTCGGCCTCCTGGATGTCCAGATCAAGGTTGGTGTTGTTGCTGTTGAGGTTGATGAAGGTCAGGCCGGCAGCAAACGGAATCGTCAGGGAATAGTTTTTTTGTGTCGAGAGCCGCTTGCTCAGCCCGATATATGCGCCAATCGTTACGTCGGTGGTGAGCCGAAACGATTGGGTTTCCGCTTTGGGCCTGATTTTGAACGGCAGCGTGAGCTGGCCGCCGGTAGCCACGGTTCCCTCCCAGAAACTGCGCTTTGTTTTACGCGAAACTGCCGTCGTTGCCGATGTACTGGTGGCAACGACGGCAGCCGTCGCGGAGTCGGGAACTTGACTCAAGTTGGCCTCTTGGCCGGAAAGGGGGACGTAGGTGTGAATAAACACCCACGCAGTAGCGCGAACATAGTTTTGGATCGTCATGAGCAGCACGGAAGATGTGCGGTCATAACGCCATGTTAACATTTTATGATGGGGGCGCTCCTACATTTTCTTTTTCCACTCCGCAACGGACTCCTCGTTCATGCGCGGGTAGTCGGAGTTGCCGTCGGCTTTGGCGAGTTCGGTGCTGCGGTTGGCCGTGGCGATGGCGTCTTTGTACTTGCCGAGTTTGGCCTGGATATTGGCTTTTAGGCGCAGTACCCAGAATTTTTCGCCGGCCATTTCCAGGTTTTTGTTCACCCATTCGAGGGCTTGCTCCATGTCTTTGCCTTCCTCAAAGTAGTAGCGGGCGGCGGAATAATAGTCGTTGGCTTTCGGTCCGGCCATCGTGGCCTTGATATCGGCCATCACTTTGGAGTCGGTATCCACTTTGAAAGGCACCGATACTTTGACGTTTTCCCAGGTGATTTCGATGTCGGCGCCGTCATTGGCATTATTGCCGATGCCGATCGTGAAGGTTTCTACCTTGTCGCTCACCGTTTTTACCGGTACTTTGACACGGGCAGCCACATCCTCTTCCTTGAAAGACTTGGCATCCGGCGCGCCCCAGAAGGTAGTGTTTTTGTAAAAAATGACCGTCCATTCCTTCTCGCCCGGGATGGTATAGAGCGCATACGCGCCTTTTTCAACAGAAATGTTGCTGACCTGAACATTTTCGCTGAAGGTTACTTTGGTGGAAGCATTGGCTCCTGTGCGCCACATTTCGCTGTATGGCACCAGACCGCCGAAAATTTTGCGGCCTTTGGCGCTGGGGCGGGAATACTCCACATCTACCTTGATCAGGCCGACACTCTGGCTGAACGAACCGGTGGGGCTGGGTGACGGGGTTTTAATTTGAGCGACACCAGCTGTGCCGGCCGCGAGGAAAAGGAGTACGAACAAACAGTACGATTTCATCATGCTAAAAAATAGTTGGTAAGGAATAAGTTGAATCGGTTGAACAACGGTTCTTTTGAAAAGGTTGGCAAAGGTAGAAATCCGCGTGGGAAGTATGCCGCCGATGTGCCCAACATTTCGCTGATAAACACGCGTCTTCAAAGGAATCGCTACTTTTGGCCGCACAAAAACGCCCGTCATGCTGCGCTTTTCCTGCCTGCCCTTCGATGCCCTCTCCCCCCGCGAACTATACGCGATCATGGCCCTGCGCCAGGAAGTATTCGTGGTGGAGCAAAACTGCCCCTACCTTGATGCCGACGGCAAGGATATGCACGCGTGGCACCTGTCGGCCCGCGACGCCGGCAACAACCTGGTTGCCTACACCCGTCTGTTACCCGAAGGGGTGTCGTACCCGGGCTATGTGTCCATCGGGCGGGTGGTCAGTTCGCCCGCAGCCCGCGGAACCGGAGCCGGCAAAACCATCATGCTGCGCAGCATCGACATGTGCCGCCACTTGTTTGGCCCACTTCCCATAAAAATTGGCGCACAAACCTACCTGCTGCATTTCTACGAAAGTCTCGGATTCCAATCCACCGGCGAACAATACCTCGAAGACGGAATCCCGCATACCAAAATGGTTTATTTGTAATGCCCACCCAAACACAAAACACAAAACACTATGACCAATCAAACATTCATCGAAGCAAACCGCCACGCCTGGAACATCCGGCTGGAAACCCACAAAAACTCTGCGTTTTATGATGTGGAAGGCTGGAAACAAGGCAAAACCAGCCTGACGGAAATTGAATTGCGCGAACTGGGCGATGTTGCCGGCAAAAAACTGCTGCATTTGCAATGCCACTTCGGCCAGGATACGCTCTCGTGGGCGCGGCTCGGGGCCGAGGTCACCGGGTGCGACCTTTCCGACGAAGCCATTGCCTACGCCCGCCAGTTGGCCGGCGAAGTGGGCATCGAAGCCCAATTCGTCTGCTGCAACGTCTTTGACCTTCCCCAACACCTCGAAGGCCAGTTTGATATCGTGTTCACCTCCTTCGGGGTTGTCGGGTGGCTCCCCGATCTGGAACCCTGGGCGGCGGTCATCGCGCATTTCCTGAAAGCAGGCGGCACGTTTTACATGGCCGAATTTCACCCCGTGGTGTGGATGCTGGACGATAAAATGGAATTTATCCAATACGCCTACCACAATGTCGAAGTCATAGAAAGTGAAATGACCGGCACATACGCCGACAGGTACGCCGACCTGAAGTACAAGGAATACGGCTGGAACCACGGTCTGAGCGAAGTGCTGAATGCCCTGCTGCGCCACGACCTGCGGCTGGAATTTTTCAACGAATACCCCTATTCGCCGTTCGATTGCTTCGATAAAACCGTGCGCGGCGCCGACGGCAACTACCGCATCCAGGGGCTGGAAAACAAAATTCCGATGGTTTATTCCTTGCGGGCAGTGAAAGCCTGAACACTAAAAAATGCGCTCCCGGGCTGTGTACCCGGCTTTCATTTGCCAAAGCGGGTCGTCTTGCAGCATTCGGCGGGCCACAACTTCCTCGTAGGCGCCCAACTGCTCGTAACCCTCAGCCCGCACCCGCACCTGTCCGCCGAAGTTGTACATCCCAAGATTCGGGAAAAGATTGGCCAACTCGGCAGGTACATCGGGCAGGCGATAGGTGACAAGTCCGGTTGTGCTCGGTGCAGCCAGTACCTCCCAGGTCAGGTTGGGCGTGCCGGTGCGCGTAAACGCCAGCAGGTCAATGGGGCCGGTGTTCAAAACCCCCAGAAGCCGGTCGTCGGCCAGGGTCGTCGGCTGAATATCGAATGCAGGAAGCGGCAAGGCGGCCGGCGGTATTTGAAAAAAAAGGTCGCATTCATAGCCGTAGCCGCCCGGCGCCGCATCGAAACCGGACAGCCGCAACCGATAGCCATTGGCCGGCAATCCCGGCGGCTCAAACACGCGCAAGGCATCAAATACCGGTATCGGCCCGCCTGGAATGGGAATGAGGGCGCCGAGAGCCAGAAACTGATTTTGACTCAGGTCCATCACGCGATCCAGTTGGTAATTCCAGGTTGTAATAAAAGGCAGGGCGATGGTGGCCGATGGATCGGCAAGCAGCGACAAATCAGAGGCGTCGCGGGTGATCTCCAGCGTCGGAGTCGTCACATTGTCGAAGAAAAGATAACGCCAGTTCGGCTCGCCATTCACCTTGACCCGGCACCAAAAGCGCCCGGTATGAAACACCCGGTACTCCCCACGAAAATTGTTGTCCGCCTGAGGCAACGCAAACGTCAGGCCATCCGGTACCACGATCGAGTCCAGCGTGCTGACCCCGGTGAAGGTGATCGTCAGGTCGGTTGTTTTCAAAAAATCAGGCTCGCGCAGGTAAATGTCGCCACCTTCGGTCAGGCCGGTGTAAGTCGTCATGGTCACCGTGGTGTCCCGAATACCGCTGCCCGGCGCCAGGAGCGGCACGATCCGCACCACCGTACAGTCGAAACGGTCACCTGCCCGGGCATCGGGCACCGATACGCGGGCCGTATCGGCGCCCGGCAGCCAGCGGAAAGCACGGACAAGACCATCCTCGTCCGACAAAAAAAACAGCGTACTGTGCTTCGGCGAGGTTGAAGGAGTTGTGGAAAACAACCGAAAAAGCCGACCCGCCGGACGGCTCTGGAATCTCCGTTTTTTCACAGGAAACGGTGAAAAACAAAACGGCAAGCGCGAAAATGGAAAGACGATTACGCACGATCAGTATCGGGATGTGGCTGGTCGGGGGCAATGGAATTGCAAAAATACAAACAGAATACGCCACAATTTCCTCAACCGGTATCAACCAAAGATGTCGCGCACCTTGTCAAAAAAACTGCGGTCTTCCTTGCCCGGGTTGGGTTTGAAATTGGGCATCTCCCGGAGTTGTTCGAGCAGGCGGCGCTCTTCGTCGGTGTATTTTTTCGGCGTCCACACGTTGACGTGGATGAGCTGGTCGCCACGGTGATAACTCTGAAGAGCGGGCAAACCTTTTTCGCGCAGGCGAAATATCTTGCCCGACTGGGTACCCGGGGGTATTTTGATCCGGGCGCGCCCGTCAAGCGTAGGCACCTCAATCTGGGCGCCGAGGGACGCATCGGCGATGTTGACAAAGAGCTCGTGCATGATGTTGTTGCCCTCGCGGGCAAACTCCTCGTGCGGTATTTCCTCGATGGTGATGATCAGATCGCCCGGAGGGCCGCCTTTGGCGCCCGAGTTTCCTTTGCCGGACATAGACAACTGGATGCCTTCGTGTACGCCGGCGGGTATATCCACCTCGATGGTTTCTTCGCCAAACACGCGCCCGTCGCCCTTGCACACATTGCAGGCAGCGCGGATGGTTTGGCCATTGCCGTTGCAGGTAGGGCAGGTAGCGGTGGTTTGCATAGCGCCGAAAGGTGTCTGGGTGATCCGGCTGACCATGCCCGAGCCGCGGCAGGTGGAGCAGGTATCCACCGAACTGCTGTCGCGGGCGCCGCTCCCGTTGCAGGTGCCACATTTCACCTGTTTGCGCACCTTGATTTTTTTGTTGACACCGGTGGCAACTTCCTCCAGGGTCATTTTGACTTTGATACGGAGGTTGGAGCCGCGTTCGCCGCGTGGGCGTGCGCCCTGAAATCCACCGCCGCCGCGCCGCCCGCCACCAAAGAACTCCGTGAAAATATCGTCGGTATCGAATCCGAACCGACGCAGAATATCGTCCATGGACATTCCCTCGAAATTCGTGTGGCCACCGCCTCCGCCGCCGCTCATGCCGTCCACGCCGGCATGGCCATACCGGTCGTATCGGGCGCGTTTGTCTGCATCGCGCAGCACGTCATACGCTTCGGCGGCTTCCTTGAATTTTTCTTCCGCAGCCTTGTCATCCGGGTTTTTGTCCGGGTGAAATTCGACAGCCTTCTTGCGGTAGGCCTTTTTTATGTCGTCTTCGCCGGCGTTTTTGGGTACGCCGAGCACGTCGTAATAATCGCGTTTAGCCATCTTGAGTTGATTATTTGCCTACTACCACTTTGGAATAGCGGATGATTCGTTCGCCCAATTGGTAGCCTTTTTCCAGCACATCCACGACATTTCCTTTCAGCTCGTCCGACGATGCCGGTATCTCCGCCACAGCCTCCTGGTTGTCGGGATTGAACGCATCGCCCGGGTTGCAATCCAGCGACACTAAGCCCTTGCTTTGCAGGATGTGCAGAAGTTTGTGGTGCACAAGCGTCATGCCCGCATCCAGCACATTATTTTTGGCGGCCCGGTCGAAGTCGTCCAAAACTGACAGCAGGGCTGCCATGATGTCACGCCCGGCGGTTTGGTGCAGTTCGAGGCGTTCTTTGGCAACGTTTCGTTTGTAGTTTTCAAAGTCTGACAACAGGTACAGGTACTTGGTGCGCATGTCATCGAACTGCTGTTGCAGGTCGTCTTTGGGATTGGGCTGTTCCGGTTGAGTTTCGGCAGACGTGGTGTTTTCGGTATGCTCCGCGGCATTTTCCTGCGGTTCCTGTTCCTCTTTTTCGCTGAGTTTATCCTTCATGCTCGGGCTGTTTTGCTGCGATTTTTTCTTGAAAAGGTCATTGAACATGGGGCTGTTGAGCAATTATTGTGCCCTCCGCCTATTTGTGCCAATATGTCAGCGGCTGCTCAGGGCGGCTTGCAGCATCTCGTCCATCCGGTCGGAGTTGAGCCGGACGCCCATGATAACGCCGTCCGGATTGACCAAAAAAGTGGTGGGTATGGAGCGTATGTTGAACAGCCTCGGCAACTCGCCACCAAAACTACCCAGCTCCACCGTATGGTAGGGCCAAACCAGGCCGTCTTTTTCGATGGCAACCTGCCAGGCGCGTCGGTTTTGTTCGATACCGACGCTAAAAATCTCGAAGCCTTGCGGGTGGTATTTTTGGTACAAATCCACGAGGTGCGGGTTTTCGGCCCGGCAAGGGCCACACCAACTGCCCCAAAATTGAAGCAAGACGTACTTGCCCCGCAAATCCGAGAAACGAACCGTTTTGCCGTCGGCCAGAACAGCCGTAAAATCGGGTACTTTTTCGCCCGCTACGAAGCGGGGCTGCCGGTAGCGGTAAAAAAAGAAGGCCAATACCGCCCCGATGAGTACCAAACCGATTTTCAAATATCGTGCATGCATATCGTGTAGTAGTTTTGCGCAATTCTAACGTGAATATCCAAGACTATGCTAACCATTGACCCAAATCAAATCCCAACCAAAGACCTGCATCAGTACATCCTCGGCGCCGTGGCGCCCCGCCCCATTGCCTTTGCCAGCACCATGGGCGCCGACGGGAGGCCCAACCTGGCGCCGTACAGTTTTTTCAATGCTTTCAGCAGCAATCCGCCTATTCTGATCTTTTCGTCGAACCGCCGCGTGGCCGACAACACCACGAAGGATACGCTGCGCAATGTGGAAGAAACCGGGGAGGTGGTCATAAACGTTGTACCGTACGCCATTGTTCGCCAGATGGCGCTGTGCAGCATCGAGTATGATGCGGACGTGAACGAGTTTGAAAAAGCCGGCTTCACGCCGCTGCCTTCCGAGCGCGTGCGGCCGTTCCGTGTGGCCGAAAGTCCCGTGCAAATGGAGTGCGTGGTGGAAAAAATCCTGCCGCTCGGCGAGCAAGGCGGCGCCGGCAACCTCATCATTTGCCGGATCGTGCTGATGCATATTTCTGAGAGCGTCCTGAGCGAAAGTGGCCGCATTGACCCCCACAAAATTGACCTGATGGGGCGTATGGGCCGGTTTTACTACGCCCGCGCCGGCGGCGACGCCGTGCTGGAAATTGTGCAAAAAGTGACCGACATCGGTGTGGGTTTCGATGCGCTGCCCGAAAAAGTGCGCCACAGTACCGTGCTCACCGGGAATGAACTGGCTCAAATAGCCGCCCTCACCGCACTGCCCGACCACTCGACCATTGGGGCTGATCCGCGCGTGCAGGCTGCCCGGGCCGCCAATGCCTCCATTGAGGAATTGCACCGAATGGCCCAGGCGGCGCTCCAGCAAAACGACGTGGAGCTCGCAGCCAAATTAGCATTGAGCGCAGCATAAAAATCATGGCTACACCAAACACCATCGTCATCGCAGGGGCCGGCCGCATCGCGACCCACCTCGGCAAACGCCTGCGTGCCAAGGGTCTGCGCATCGTACAGGTGCTGAACCGGTCGGCCGGGCCGGCACAAGCCCTGGCTGCAGAATTGCAAGCCGACTGGTCGGACGACTGGTCGGCTGTGCGCCGGGATGCCGACTGGGTGCTGTTGGCCGTGCGCGACGATGCCATAGCGCCGGTGGGCAAGGTGCTGGCTCCGTTTGTCCCGGAGACCTTGGTGACGCACACGTCCGGGGCCACGCCCGGGGCGGTTTTGGCTCCTTTTTTTGAACGCTACGGCGTTTTTTATCCGCTTCAGTCTTTTTCTGTGGAGCGCACACCGGTGTGGTCCAAAGTGCCTTTTTGTGTGGATGCGCGCGCACCGGCGGATGTTATTTTGTTAAAAAAAATAGCCAAAACCATCGGCAACCTGGTGTATCAGGTGAATGACGAGCAACGCGCCGTACTCCATGTGGCGGGGTGTTTGCCAACAACTTCGCCAACCACTGTTTTGCTATCGCCGAAAAAATACTGGAGGAAAAAGACCTGCCTTTCGATTTGATGCACCCGCTGATGGAGCAGACGCTGGCCAAGGCCCTGCTGGAATCGCCCCTCAGGATGCAAACCGGCCCGGCTATTCGGGGCGATATGGACTCCATGCAGCGCCATTTGGACTGGCTGACGGCGCATCCTGCCTGGCGCGACCTGTACATTGGGCTTTCGCAGAGCATCAATCCGCGTATCAAGTTTCCGCCGCCCCGGCGCATAAAAAAAAGTTGACCACCCGAAAAAATCGAGGGTCAACCCGGAGTATTCCGCCAACCTGTGCCGGCGGATTTCCGTGCTTGCTGCTCTTGGAGCCGACGGAAAACGGTCGCGGTGTTTGTTTTTCGGAACAGACCGGGTAGCGGAGGGAAAAGGTTGGCTGTGGCAGTATCGGCAATTGACCGTATTGGCAAAAGGCGCCATCGCCGCTTTTGGGCAAAATGCTGTTCCTTTGTGAAAAATACGCCTGCTATGCGCTTGTTCCTGACCATTTTTTTCGCAGTTGTTTCCGTGGTGCTATCGGCGCAAAATATCAATGTCACACACCGTTCGACCATGACCTTCCCCGGCGAGAACCTCGCCAATATCTGGGGTTATACGGCCAACGGAAGCGAGTATGCCCTCGTGGGTGCCGAAGACGGTATGGTCATCGTGGACGTGACCAACCCCGACGATCCGCAGGAAATCGTGCAAATACCCGGCCCGAGCAGTTTTTGGCGTGAAATCAAAACCTACCAGCACTACGCCTACATCGTTTCCGAAGGTGGCGGCGGTATCCAGGTGGTCAATCTGAGCAATTTGCCCTCCCCCAATTTGCCTTATCAGAGTGTGACGTCGGGCGGCATCACCAAGGGGCACGCCCTGCATGTGGACGAAACAAAAGGCTACCTGTATGTGTACGGCAGCAATTTGCAAAATGGGAAAGCAGCTGTTTTCAATTTGAACAACACCCCCTACAGCCCGGCGTATGTCGGTTTCGTGAACTTTATCGGCTATGTGCACGACGGCTATGTGTGGACAATGATTTGCTCTACTCGGCACATATCTACGCCGGGCAGTTTGCCGTCATCAATATGGCCAATAAAACCAGTCCGGTGCTGCTCGGCACACAAAACACGCCCGGCAATTTCACCCACAATACCTGGAAATCGGGCAACGCGCTGTTCACCACCGACGAGATCAGCAATTCTTTTCTGACCAGTTACGACGTGACCGACCCGACCGACATCAAGGAACTGGATCGGCTCCGGATTACGCCCGGCTCCGGGTCCATCGTCCACAACACCCATGTCACGGATAATTATGCAGTCACCTCCTGGTACAAGGATGGTTTTTCCATCATTGACGTGTCGCGCCCGGCCAATATCGTCGAAACAGGCCGCTACGACACCTATCCCAACGGAGCCGGAAATGGTTTCGAGGGCTGCTGGGGGGTATACCCGTACTTTCCTTCGGGCACTATCGTGGCCTCCAATATCCGTGCACAAGGCACCAACGACGGCGAAATGTGGGTACTCACCCCCACCTACACCCGTGGCTGCTACCTGGAAGGTACCGTGACCGACTCCGTGACCGGCAACCCCATTCCCGGCGCAGCCGTGCTCATCCTGTCGAACGGCCTGTCGGAAAATACCAACAATTTTGGGGAGTACCGGATGGCGCAGTTGCAGGGCGGCACGGTGGATGTCAGCATCAGTTATCCCGGCTATGTCACCAAAGTGCTGAGCGTTGCGCTCTCCAACGGCGTGCTCACTCTGTTGAATGTTCAGCTCGCACCTCCGGGCGGCGGCGGCAGCGGCGGATCGGGCCTGCCCGTCGAACTCGTGCGCTTCGAAGTCCGCCGCGACCAACGCGATGCCTTGCTCAGTTGGGAAACTGCCACGGAGACCAACAACGTCGGTTTTGAAATCCAGCAAAGCCGCAACAATGGCCACCACTGGTCGCCCGTGGGGTTTTTGCCCGCCCGGGGCGACGGTACAAGCCCGGCTTTTTATACCTTCCGGGTGCCTGATCCCGGCCCCGGCGCGCACCTTTTTCGCCTTCGGCAAACGGATCGGGACGGCACGGCGACCTTCTCGCCCTGGCGTTCGCTAACCATTCCCTCGGAAAAATCGGAGGTTTTATTATGGCCCAACCCCACCGCCGACCGTTGCCGGCTGCGCATTCGTACCCCCAACCCCGTCACCGTACAAATTGACGTGCTCACCGCCGACTTGCGGGCCACAGGTATATCCTTGCGCCTCGACGTAATCGAAGAAACCATTGTCCCGCTCGATCTCGGCAACCTGCCCGCCGGCAACTACCGGGCAGTGGTATCAGCCGGGCAGGAACGGATAGTGGTGCAGGTGGTGAAACGATAGGCAACCCGATGTTTTCACCTGAAAGTACGCAACACACCCAACTTGGAATATATGAAAAACAACCTGCTCCTCCCGCTTCTGGCACTGCTCCTGCTCGCCTCCTGCACCACGAAATACTACCTGGTGCGGCACGCCGAGCGCCTGAACAATACCGGCGATTCGCCGCTTTCCCCGGCAGGGCATGCGCGTGCCGGAATACTGCGCGACACGTTGGCCGACAAGAACATCAGCCAGATTTTTGCTTCTACGTTTGTGCGCACCCAGCAGACCGCCCAGCCATTGGCGACGGCAAAAAATCTGGAGTTGACGCTGTACCGCCCGGATACGACAGCCGGCTTCATCGCACGCCTGAAAAGTGTGGGCAGCCGAAACGTGCTGGTGGTTGGGCACTCCAATACCATCCCGCAGATCGTTGAGGCATTGAGCGGGGAGGCCGTTTCGATCCCGGAGGACGATTTTGACAACCTGTACATCGTGACAATCACGCGTGGTTGGGGCCAAACGAAGAAGACGCTGGTGAAAACGACGTACGGCCCGGCCTCGCCTTAGAAATTTTTGTCCCTGCTAAACCCGTAGCGTGCTCCATACAGCGCCACGGCCGTAGAGATCAGGTAAAAAACAAAAGCAATGGCCACGGCACGTTCGGCATCGAGGTGCAGCACCCGGGCGCCCCACAGGAAAGTCAGTTCGCGGGCGCCTGCCCCGCCGATGGTGAGCGGCAGCATAGCCACCACCGAAGAAACCAGAAAAACAATGGAGTAGCCCAGCCACCACGCCGGCTGATGCAGCGCAAAAATGATCCCCAGTGTGGCCACCGATTGCGCCACCTGCACGCCAAGCGATTGTACGCTGGTACGCACCCAGATGCCGGCGCCGGCGCCGATCATGCGGTCGAACAGTACCTTGGAAACCGGTATGCTGAGCAGTATGCCCGCTACCCATACCCACCACCACGACCGAAACTCGGGCAGCCCGAGTACCAGTACCAAACACAATTGCCCCAGCGCCAATACCCCCGACAACCGATCGAACAGCGCAATGGAAAACAACGGACGGAACGGCTTTCCGAACTGGTCCATCAGCACCTTGATTTTGTAGCCGTCGCCGCTGATACCTCCGGGCAGGAGCAGGTTGTAGTACATGCCAAGCCAGTACAACCGCAATTGCGGGCCGGTGTCGAGGTGCACGTCGCCGGTTTTCAGCAGGTCGTTGAAGCGGAAGGCGGCGATGAGTTTGGAAATAACAAACCACACAGCGGCCCAAAGCAGCCACAGCGGATTGGCTTCGCCAATCACCTGCAACAACAGTTTCGGGTCAATGGCCCGCACCACGACGAACAGGATCAGGGCCGAAACGCCGAGTTTGAGCGCTGTTTTCCAGGTCATGGCGCAGCAGCCCCGGTTTTTTGTGCTGCCGACTGGTGGATGTGGCGGACGCGATAGGGCTTTTTATCCTGCGATTCGTAGTAAGTGCGCACCTGCAGTTCCGCCAAAATACCGAGAGCAATTAGTTGGAAACCAGCCATGACGAGCACCACACCGAGCATGAGCAGCGGACGCCCCCAGATGTCGTGGCCGAGTATTTTTTCGAGCAGCAAATAGAGCAGAATCAGGCTACCGCTGCCCAGCGACAACACGCCCCAGCCGCCGAATAGGTGCATGGGCTTGTGCCGGAACCGTTTGAGAAAGAGGATGAGCAGCAGATCGCTCAGCACCCGCATGGTTCGGTTGATGCCGTACTTGGACGAACCATGTTGTCGCGCATGGTGCCGCACGGGTGTTTCATCCATGCGGGCGCCCTCCAGATCGGCCAGTACGGGGATGAAGCGGTGGAGCTCGCCGTACAAACCGAGGGATTTGGCCAGATCGGCACGGAATACCCGAAGCGTGCAGCCATAATCGTGCAAATACACCCCGGAAGCACGCCGAATCAGCCAGTTGGCTATTTTGCTGGGCACCTTGCGCAACAGCATACCGTCCTGTCTTTTCTGCCGGATGCCGGCCAGCATATCGAGGTCGCGCTCCCGGGCAATTTGCAACATCCGCGGGATATCGGCCGGATCGTTTTGCAGGTCGCCGTCCATGGTGACGATCCATGTCCCGCGGGCGTACTCGATACCGGCAGCCAGCGCGGCACTCTGACCAAAATTGCGCCGGAACTCCACAATGCGGAGCTGCGGGCAGGCCAGATTTTTCAGGTTGGCCAAGGTGCCGTCGCTGGAGCCGTCATCCACAAAAACCAGTTCGTAATCCTGGCCCTGAAGGTGCTCCTCCAACTGGCGTACCAGCGGCTCGATATTATCTTCTTCGTTGTAAACACAAACGACAACAGAAATCATGGGTAATAAGGTGTGGCGCAAGGATTAGAGGCTGTCTCAAAAGCATGGCTTTGAAGGAAATTGATTTTTCAGACAGGATTTACAAGATTTACAGGATAAATGAGGCGACTCCGTCGCCGAAAATCCTGTAAATCCTTTATCCTGTCAAAAAATGAATTCGCCTGTCAACGGCGCAATACGGTGCGGACTTATGAGACAGCCTCTGGTGCCCGGTAGTGTGGGTGAAAGGAATCAAACAATTGGGCGGCGTTTTTTGCGCCGAAGGTTACTCCACAAAATTGAGCACCTATTTTCCGCGCAAATACTGGAGCACCACGGCTCTTGCCTCGCGCGATGCCTGTTCGTTGTAGCGGGGGCCGCTGGGATTGGAAAAGGCGTGGTCGGCATCGTATTCACTGACGGTGAGCGACTTGCCGGCGGCTTCCATGTTCTTTTTGAACTCGGCCACGGTGGCATCGTTGATCCACTTGTCTTGTTTGGCATGGATCATGAGCACGTCCGTTTGCAGGGTTTTCAGTTTTTCCACGTCTTTTTCCGGCATGCCGTAGTAGATCACACAGGCTTTGGCTTTGTCGCCAAGCAGCAAGGCGGCCTGCAAAGACCAGCCGCCGCCGAAGCACCAGCCCATTACCCGGAAATCGGCGTTTTCGCCAGCGTATTTGGCTGCGCCCTGAATGATGGCACTGGCCCGTGCCGGGTCGCAGGCTTGCATGAGTTTGCCGGCATCCTCGGGGGTTTCGGCCAGTTGGCCGTCGTACAGGTCAACGGCCAGCACGTTGACACCCAGTTCGTGGGCCAGGCGATTGGCCTGGTTGCGGATATTATCGTTGAGACCCCACCACTCGTGGAAAATGAGCAGGTATTTGTTGGATTGGCCGTGCGAAGTCATCAAAAATGCGCGTCCGTTGGCGCCGCCTTCTACCGGGAACTCGATGTTTTTTCCGCCGTGCAGAAGTGCGACAGGCTTAGGCGCCGGGTGCGCCTTTTGGAAGGTTTTGTCGGAAGCAAAGGTTGCAAATTCGGCGTTTGCGTCGTGGCACATGGGGATGGGCAGCGGCTGATTTTCGCAGGCAACAAAGGCCAGAAGTACCGCAAAGAGGAACAGTTTTCTCATTATTGTAACAAGTTTAGTTTACGATCGGATATGCTTGTACCGGATATTTTATCGGCAAATTTAGGTGCTTTTCGGCATCTGAAAATCTTCGGTTTCGCATCACTCCACATACAACACCAGCCCTTTCAGATAGGAGCCTTCCGGGTGGAACAGGCTGACCGGGTGGTCGGCGCCCTGGGTGAGGTGGTGCAGCACCCGCACCGGGCGCTTGACCTCCATGGCCGCCGCCGCAATGGTGTGGTAAAACAAGTCCCGATCCACCACCTGCGAGCAGGAAAACGTGAACAAAATGCCGCCGGGCGCTACCCGGTGCAAGGCCGCTTCGTTGAGGCGTTTGTAGCCTTGCACGGCGTTGTGGCGTTTGTCCATACTTTTAGCGTAGGCGGGCGGATCTACCACCACGACGTCGTAGGCCGGCCCGGTATTTTTCAAAAACCGCAGCACGTCTTCGGCAAAACCCTCGTGGCTGCCCGGAAAAGGGGCGTTGAGGGCAATGTTTTCCTCCAGCAGTTCCATCGCACGGGTAGAAATATCCACGGAATGTACCAGACGGGCGCCCGCACGCAGGGCATAGCACGAAAAACCGCCGGTGTAACAAAAAGTATTCAACACAGTTTTGTCGAGCACAAAACGGGCCAGCAAGTCCCGGTTGTCGCGCTGATCGAGGAAAAATCCGGTTTTTTGGCCGGTCTCCCAGTCCACCCGAAACCGCACGTCGTTTTCCTGCACGATGCGCCCCGCATCCGCCGTCCCGAAGAGGTACCCGTTCGGGATGGTTTCGGCGTATTTGGCCGGCAGCGCCTCTTTGCTTTTGTCAAAAATTACATCGAGACGGGCGCCGAGCACCTGGCGCAGGGCTTCCGCTATCAGGTCGCGCTGGCGGTGCATGCCGATGCTGTGGCATTGCACGACGGCGGCGCTGCCGTAAATATCCACGATAAGGCCCGAAAGGCCGTCGCCCTCCCCGTGCACGAGCCGGTAGCAGTCGGTGCCGGTAGCGTCGGCCAGGCCTGCCACCCGGCGGACATGCAGCGCGGTGTGCAATTTTTCTGCCCAAAAACGGATGTCGTGCAAGTCGGCCGGCTCAAAGGACAACAGGCGCACGGCGATGCTGCCGTGGTGAAAATGCCCCGTGCCGAGAAATCCCCCGCTGCGGTCAAGCACCTCCACAATATCGCCGTCGTCGGCATGGCCGGTCACGCGTTGTATGGCGCCGGAAAAAATCCAGGGATGCAAACGGCGTACGGGCAATTCCTTCCCGGGTTTGAGGTATACTTGAGTGGTGTGCATGATGGAGGCCGAAGCGATTGAGCAGGGTTGGGATGAATATGGCTGGAACCCGGTTGGAGCCGAAAGGGCACAAAATCGGTTTTTTAGATGAATTACCAACGGTTATCCCATGGCAGGAGCGGCCTCACTGCTTGACTATCCGCCCGGAAAACACCGCCTCGCCTGTTTGCATTTTCCAAAATATACGCCCTGCGGAGCCGTCCGAAGCGGCACAACGAAGCGTATTCCGGTGGTTTCGATGGTGTATATGGTGGCGTACACAGCCGCCCGCCGGCGCTGAAAACTCCACGCGTGCTTCCCTGAAGTAGTTATTTATGCTAAACACCGCTTCGTCGGTCACCGGATTTGGGAAAACAAGCACCTCTACGTCGGGCGCTTCGGCTGCGCGAACCGGCGTGACGGTCAGGGCTTTCAACACGGCAGCCAGTGCGTCCACGCGGCCGTAGCCGTAGGTGTTGTTGGGTATGTCTGGCCGCCGTTGTCGGCACAATCCAGTACGCCAAACCGGGGTATAGCGGTTTCTTCGATGATGTTTTCAAGCACATCCACCTCGCCGGCGAGGTCGGGACGGGCGGAAAGCACCAAGGCCACCAGGCCGGCTACATGGGGGCCGGCCATGCTGGTGCCCCAAAAGTGGGAATAGCCGCCATTGCGCACACTGGACCGGATGCCCGCGCCGGGAGCCACCACGTTGGGTTTGATGCGCATGCTGCTATCAATTGTGACGGGCCCGCGGCTGCTGAAGCCGGTGATGGTATCGTTGCTTTCGGTGGCGCCCACGCTGAAACTTTCCTCAAAATAAGCCGGCGGGCCGAAGGTGCTGCTACAACCCTGTGCGCCGGAGTTCCCGTTGCTGACCACCACCACGACCCCGGAGGCGCGCAGGTTGATGACGGCCTGGCGCAGGAGTTCGTTCACGCCGAGATCGGTGCAGCCTTCGCCGTCGGAGCAGTACCAGGAGTTGTTGACGACGTGCGGCGCCCTGGCAGGGTCTGCATTTTGGCCATTCAGGTCGGTGGGTGCGAGGAACCACTCGAAGCACTCGATATAGGAAGATGGTTTTCCGTTGCCCCGCTCCATATTGCGGCAGGAAATCCATTGGGCGCCGGGCGCCACGCCGATCTGATTGTCCTGACCATCGTCGCCAACCATCGTGCCCATGGTGTGGGTACCGTGGTTGCTGTCGTCGCAAGGAGCCTGGGCATTTACGCCGCAGGGGTTATTGGCCGGGTCGGGGATGCTGTCGCCGCTGAGCGGGCTGATTTCGTGGATGGCATCGTGCCAGTTGTAGTTGTGGTTGGCCGTTCCGCTCAGATTGTTGTAGCCACGGTAGTGGGGTTGCAGCGCCGGGTGCACCCAGTCGTAGCCGGTGTCGGCGCCGGCTACGGTGATGCCTTGCCCGGTATAACCCAGTGCCCACACAGCGGGGGCATTTATTTTTTCAGTACCCCACTCGACGATACCGCGCTGAGCAACAGGGATGCTACCCTGTGCCGGCAGTGCAAGCGCAACATCGGGGTCGGGGACGATTTGGGCCACCTCGGGAAGTGCTGCCAGGGCTTGCACCAAATCGGCATCGGCCCGCTGTACGGCAATGGCATTGACGAGGTAAAAACTGTTGGCAAAGGCTCCCCGCTCCCGCAACAGGCGCCGCGCGCGAGCCTGGCTCCGTTCGGCGGTTTCCAGCAGACGGGCATAAACGTAGCGGGCTTTTTCGGTTTTGCCGGAAATTCGGTGTACGGCGGAGATGTCGGCTTTTTCCTGAAAAATAAGCAGCAAATCGGGGGTTTCGCCCCGGCTCAGGCTCGCCGGCACACCGGCCGATAGTTTCGATTGACCGGGGAAGGGGGCCTGAGCGTGCAGCAGGGTAAAACAACTGAACAGGAGTGTAGTGAAAATGACGCAGGTACGCATAGTTTGATTGATTCGATTGATTTGATTGCCGGATAGCGGGCGCCAAAGTATGTTCACCCGGCCAATCGCCGCTTTGGGCGATTGGATAAAATGAGCAAAGACGGCTTTCGGCCAATGCTCTACCTTTGCGCTCCAATCGCTCGCAACTATTCAATCACGTTATGAAAATCGCTATTGGTTGTGATCACGCGGGTTTCGCGTACAAGGATGACCTCGTGGCCATGCTAAACGGCAGGGGCCATGGTGCAGGATTTTGGCACGCACTCGCTGGAATCGGTAGACTACCCGGACTTTGCCCATGCGGTGGCTTCGGCCGTCGAGGATGGACTGGCCGACCGCGGCATTGTGCTCTGCGGCAGCGGAAACGGGGTGGCCATCACGGCCAACAAACACCAGGGAATCCGATGCGCGGTGTGCTGGACCGAAGAAATTGCCGCCCTGGCTCGCCAGCACAACAATGCCAACGTCATCGCCCTGCCCGTGCGCTTTGTACCGGAAATACTAGCCCAGGCCATGGTGCGCATCTTTATCGCTACCGATTTTGAGGGCGGACGACATGGACGCCGGGTAGACAAAATCGCGTGCAGTTAAAAAGGTTGGAAGGTTTCTGGTTGAAAGGTTTCTGGTCGCGAAACCTTCGAACCAGAAACCCTCCAACCAGAAACCCTCCAACCAGAAACCTTCCAACCCGAAACCTTCCAACCCGAAACCTTTTTCAACCATACAAACACCGCATTATGAAGCATTGGATAATTCTCTTTTTTCTGTTTGCCGCAACGGCCCTCGGCGCCCAGCCCAAGACCTACGACGACTCGATCACCGCCCGGTTGTCGCTTCGCCCGAGGCAATACCAACTGCCCGATGGCAAGCCATTCGGGGAGACAATTACTGCCGCCAACATGAAATACCTGATTGATACCCTGGCATCCGATGCCATGGCCGGTCGGGAAACCGGCGAACCCGGCCAGCGGATGGCCGCCGATTTTATCGCCGAACAATTCAGGGCGCTGGGCCTGCCACAGGTGGCCGACCGCAAGACCTATTTTCAAAATATCTTCCTGAAACGGGAATCCTGGACGGATATCGGCCTGAAGGTGGACGGTAAAGAGTTCAAAAATCGTACGGACTTCTATGTGTACCCGGTGTTCAATGATAGTCGGGCGGCAACCCCTGTCAAAGAAATCGTGTTTGTCGGCTATGGTATTGAGGATGGAAAATATAGCGACTACGGAAAAACCGATGTGAAGGGCAAGGCCGTAATCTTTTATGATGGCGAGCCGATGGACAAGGATGGCCGGTCGCTCGTCACCGGGCGGGAGTTTCGTTCCAGCTGGTCGCTCGACTGGAATCGCAAGGTGCAATTAGCCACTCAGAAAGGCGCTGCGATGGTTTTTATCATTGACCCCGAACTGACCGAAAACGTGAAAACCAATCGCCGGAAACTCTCTTCATGGGGTTGGGAACCTGCCGCACCGAATGCCGGATCGGTCAATTCAGGGTTGGCCAACAGCATATTCGTTTCGCAGGACGTGGCAAATGCCTTTTTTGGTAAAAAATCGGACAAGGTGGAGGAAGCCTGTGCTGCCCTGCGCAATGGAAGTGGTTTCAAACCGCTGAAAATCAAGACAACCGCCGAGGTGCGCTTAGCCAAGGAAATCAAAACCCTCGAAGGCTCCAACGTTGTAGGCTTGATCGAAGGGGCCGACCCTGATTTGAAAAACGAGTATGTCATCATCACGGCGCACTACGATCACCTCGGCGAAGCCGGTGGCGTGGTGTACAACGGCGCCGACGACAATGCCTCCGGCACATCGGGTGTGATCGAGATTGCACGCGCATTTGCCAAGGCAAAAGCAGCAGGTGTTGGCCCAAAACGCAGCGTCGTGTGCATGCTGGTGAGTGGCGAGGAAAAGGGCCTGTTGGGTTCCAAATTCTATGTAGAATTTCCAATTTTTCCGCTCGAACGCACCGTGGCCAATGTGAACATTGACATGATCGGTCGCCTGGACAACCGCCACGCCGACAACCCGGACTATATCTATGTCATCGGCTCCAACCGGATGAGCACGGAACTGCACGAGGTCAATGAGTTTGCCAATGCAGCGCACACCAAACTCGAACTTGACTACAAGTACAACGACCCCAAAGACCCCAATCGCTACTACGAACGCAGCGACCATTACAACTTCGCCGAGCGCGGCATACCGGCTATTTTCTACTTCAACGGCACACACGCCGACTACCACAAAGAAACCGATACGGCAGATAAAATTGACGTCGCCGCTGCCGCCAAACGCGCCCGTCTGGCCTTTTACACGGCCTGGGATATAGCCAACCGGCCCACGCGGATCGCAGTTGATGTTAAGAAATAGGTACTGGTTTGTGATTTCGGTTTTCGGCGGAGCCTACTTTCCGGGAATCCCCGTCAAACCTTTGAGACAGCCTCTGCCCAGTATTCTGCCTATTTGCTGCTTGCTTTCTCCAGCTGTCCTGCCAACCGATACAGCACATCTTCTTCGCCGACGCGCCCGGTGAACATCACCCCAACGGGCAGGTTTTCTTCCGCTATCCGGAACATAGGCACCGACATGGAGGGTTGGCCCGTGAGGTTGGCCAAGGGTGTCCAGGGGATATAGTCGTAAATTTTGTCCGCAAGATTTTGGATAGTTGCCTTGACGGCGCCGCCCCAGCGGAGCGCATTGATGACGGTAATCAATCGTTTTTCGACCGCTGTTGGCTGCAGCGAACCGATCGGGATAGGGCGTTTGGCAAGGGTAGGGGTGAGAAGCAGGTCGTACCGTTCGTGGAAAGTGGCGACGCGACGGCTGATTTCGCCCCATTTGCGTTTGGCCGAGGTATAATCCTCCGCCGAAAACGAGCGCCCCAGCAGGTAAAACGCGAAGGTGTTCGGCTCCACGTCGCCGGGGCGTACCGGCCGGCCGAGGTATTGTGCCATCAGGTTGATTTCGCCCGCCAGTTCGCCCGCGATCACGATCAAAAACGCTTCCGAGAGGTCTTCTTTGCGGTACGGCAGTTCCACTTCATCCACCTGGTGCCCTTCCGAACGCAGCACATCCACGGCCTGGAGCATGGCCTGCACGCATACCTGATCTACGGGAAAACCCATCGTGTGGGTAGCCGAGTAGCCGATGCGCAGTTTGCCGGGCGGTGTGTCCACCTCTTGCAGATACGGTCTTTTGGGAGATTGGATGACGTATGGATCGCCGGGCGCGGCGCCCTGAATAGCATCCAGATAGGCCGCCGAGTCGCGCACGGAGCGGCTCACACAGTTTTCTACGGCGGCGCCCGACCACATTTCGCCCTCAAGCGCAGCCCAGGAGACCCGTCCGCGGGTAGGTTTCAGCCCAAAAAGTCCGCAACAGGAAGCGGGAATACGGATGCTGCCGCCGCCATCGTTGGCTGTGGCCATGGGCACGATGCCGGCCGCCACGGCTGCTGCCGAGCCGCCGCTGGAGCCGCCCGGAGAATGCGCCGGGTTCCAGGGGTTTCGGGTGGGGCCAAATAGTTTTGGTTCGGTGAAGGGCGTGATGCCAAATTCCGGGGTGTTGGTTTTGCCGAGGATAAGCAGTCCCGCCTGCCGCATTTTTTGAACCACAAAACTGTCTTGCTGCGAAACGTAGTCCTGATAGCCACGACTGCCCGTGCACATTTTCATACCGGCTACCTCCATGCCAAGGTCTTTGACCAAAAACGGCACGCCGGCGAACGGGGCCGCGCGGTTCACCAGCCCGGCTTCTTCCCGTGCCGCGTCGAAGCGGCGGTGGATGATGGCATTTAGTTCAGGATTCACGGCTTCGATCTGGCGAATCGCGATGTCCACCAGTTCGATTGGGGCGATGTCCCCTTTTTTTACGAGCGCAGCCAGGCCGAGCGCATCGTGGCGGCGGTATTCTTCAAATGTCATGCACAAGAATTTTAGATGGGTGTACGAGCATATTTTCCCGGGTCCGGGCAAATTTTGTAAAAATTCACTTCACTCGGGCACGTTGTTTCCCTGCAAGCAGGCGCGCACTTTTTCCATACCCTTTTCATCGTTGAACAGGATCAGCAACACATCGTTAGCCTCAATGACGGTTGAGCCGTTCGGGGTGATGTACTTGTCGCCTCTTTTTACCACTGCGATGATGGCGTTGATCGGAAAATGCAGATCCACGATTTTTTTGCCCACAGCAAACATCCCTTCTGCGATTTCGATTTCTTCCATCCTGTTTTTTATAGATTCTGACAGGAAAATATCTACCGGAGCCTGCATTTTTGCCTTGGCAGGCAAGGCAACATGCAGCCATTTGGCCACGATGGGCAAGGTTGTCCCCTGGATCAATAGCGAAGTGAGGGAAATAAAAAACACGATATTGAAAATCATGTCTGCCTTTTCGATACCTGCCAGCATCGGGTAGGTGGCAAAAACAATGGGTACGGCTCCCCGCAAACCCACCCAGGAAATGTACCACCGCCGCCGTTGTTTCATTCGGAACGGGGCCAGAGCGAGGAAAACGCTGACGGGGCGTGCTACGAAAATCAAAAACAGGGAGATCAAAATGCCAATGCCCAATACGGGCACAATGTGGCTCGGGAAAACAAGCAGGCCAAGGGTCAGAAACAGCACAATTTGCATGAGCCACGCCAGCCCGTCGAACATCTTGAGGATCGTTTTTTTGTGAATCAACTCCTGATTGCCCAGATACACGGCGCACAGATAGATCGCTAAAAATCCATTGCCGCCGATAAAATCCGTTGCCGAAAACGTGGCAAACATCAGCGCTATGACCAACACCGAATATAGCCCTTCAAAGTCCAGTTGTATTTTATTGATCACAGATGCGCTCAATTTTCCAAAGGCAAAACCGGCTGCAGCACCCAGGATCATCTGTTTGAGAAAGAGCGGTATCGCACTGGCAAGCCCTTGTTCGGGGTTCAGCACCAGACCCAAAAAGACGATTGTCAGCACATAAGCCATGGGGTCGTTGCTGCCGCTTTCCAACTCCAGCGTGGGGCGCAACTTGCTTTTTAGGGCCAGATTTTTGGAGCGCAACATGGAAAAAACTGCCGCAGCATCGGTAGACGAAACGATGGCGCCCAGCAGCAAACCCTCGTACAGCGAGAAGTCCGTGATGGCCCAAACGAAGAGACCCAGGGTCATGGCCGTAATAAAAACCCCGGCGGTGGAAAGCACAATACCCTGCCACAGGATGGGCCGCACAAACGACCAGTTCGTATCAAGTCCGCCGGAGAACAAGATAAAATTGAGGGAAATGACCCCGATGAACTGAGCAATTTTTGGATCGTCGAAGTAAATACCGCCGATCCCTTCCGACCCCGCCAGCATGCCTACGGCCAAAAAGAACAACAGGGTCGGCACCCCGAATTTGTAGGACGTTTTGCCGGCGACAATGCTGACAAAAAGCAGGACGGAGCCTATGAGCAAGATATTTTCGGATGTTACATTCATTGCAATACGCTTCGCAAACCGGCAATGGGGCGGGACGGCGAAGATAATCCACCGACCTCCATGATTTCAACAAGAAATGTAACGCCCTGCACAAGCGGCAGGGAGTGTGCCCCACAACGGCTCCCAGACTTTCCAGGTTTTTAAACCTGGAAAGTCTATTGCCCGAAAAAAATGCCCAGTAGTATGGCGCACGCAATTCATAAACCCTGCACGGCATCTCTTCTCTGGAAACCCTACTTTTGCAACCTCCAACCGAAACCGCTGTTTTACCGCGCATGCAAGTTGTTCGTTTCCAGGATTTGGGTCGCCTCGGCTATCAGGAAGCATGGGATTACCAGACGCATCTCCACCAGGCTCTTGTTGCCAACAAGTTGCAAAACAGGGGTTTGCCGCCCAAATCGTATTCGCAGGAGCACGTTTTTTTGGTGGTTGAGCATCCGCCTGTTTTTACCCTGGGGAAAAGCGGTTCTGTGGAGCACCTGTTGCTCAGCGAACCGGAATTGCAGGCCCGCGGCATCCAGTATTTCCCGATAAACCGCGGCGGCGACATCACCTATCACGGGCCGGGCCAGATCGTCGGCTACCCGATCCTCGATCTGGAGTGTTTTTTCACCGATGTGCACCGCTATGTGCGCCACATTGAGGAAATAATTATCCGGACGCTGGCGGAGTACGGGGTGGAAACGATTCGTATCAAGGGGCACACGGGGGTTTGGTGTCCGCCGGCGCCCGAGCGCACGGAACCGGTATCCGAGGCTGGTTTCTGGCAAAAAAACCGCAAAATATGCGCCATCGGCGTTCATCTCAGCCGCTGGGTTACCCTGCATGGATTTGCGTTTAACATCAATACCGACTTGAATTATTTCAATTATATCGTGCCCTGCGGCATAGCCGATGCCGACAAAACGGTCACCTCGCTCGAACGCGAAATTGGCCGCCCCGTTAGTATGGCAGACGTGCAGCAGCGCCTAAACAAGCACTTTTGTGCTATTTTCGATTGTGAATTAACCGAAGTATGATCAAAGACATTCCCGTTCTGAAAGTGGCCGATCTGGCTTTTGCCGTGGTGCCGCGTCTGGTGTTCGAAGAAGACCACGAGTATTTCTGGGACACGTACCTCCTCAACCTCAAAAACGAGCCGATTTTTTCCGTCATTGTCAATTCCAGCGGCTACGGCGAGGTGGCCGGCGAGCAGCGCCGCACGACTACCTTGCGCTACTTCTGGGACCAAATTGCCCCAATGACCGCCGTCAAAGTTGAACCCGTGGAAAAAGCCGTGTTCAGTCTCGCCAACGAGTACTGGGTCAGTTTTTCCTTGCACAACCATTTGTACGACAAACAATACGTCTTCGTGCCGGGCAGTCTCGATGAAATTCATTTCAGCGAAATTCCCCTGCTCAACCGCAAAGGCGTGATGATCCGGTAAGTAACCACTTTTGAGTTTTGAGTTTTGAGTTTTGAGTTATCCTTCGTCAAACGCACACCGATGATAGCCACGATTTTTGAACGAAAAATTGATCCCCTCCGGCAGGCCGCCATGTTTTTAGTCGCCGCCGTACTGTTCATGCTGATCACCCTGCTGCTCAACCAGACCGGTTGGTACGAGGTGGACCGGTTATTCCCCTGGTCTATCGCCACTGCCTTTTTGTTGCTGTATGCGATTTTTAACAGCCTGATGAGCCTCAATTCCGACAGTTCCGCCAAATACTGGGGGCGTTCGGTCTATGGTTTTATCGGGCTGGCGTTTGCTAATGGCCTGGCTGCCTGGCTATTTTCCGGCATCCCGCTGCAGCAGGCCCAATCGTACCAGTGGATTTATATCGTTGTCACCATCGGGTTTTTGGTGTTTTTGTCCATGATCAACGCGATACGCAAAATCGTCCAGTTTGCCGAAAAAGAAGAATG
This sequence comes from Lewinellaceae bacterium, assembly GCA_016719605.1. Classification (GTDB taxonomy): domain Bacteria; phylum Bacteroidota; class Bacteroidia; order Chitinophagales; family Saprospiraceae; genus M3007. The sequence continues at coordinate 983,529 of JADJYW010000001.1, forward strand.
GAACGAACCGCGCAAAAGGCGGAGATAAGTACCTGGAACGAATAAATCGATAAAATCCACTTTGGTCTTTTGCGTCAATACTGCGTTATTTTTTTCAACCGTAGCGCTGCTATGCTTTCAAAAAATGCCTTGCCTTGCCTCAAAATCCCTGCGTTTATTTTATCGATTTATTCGGTCCAGGTACTTAGATTCCGGTTCCTCCACGTTTTCTCAACCCCGCTCCAATAGTTTCAGGGAAACCGCACAACCGCCACCTGCCGCCAGGTGCAGTCTCAGCACATCGCCTTTTTTCACCGCGCGTTTGCTGATCGTCACCGGGTACGGGTTGGTGTCCCAGTGCGCATCCGGCCCGTCGGCATACACGATGGCTTCGTAGGTTTTGCCTGGCGGCAGAAAGGCGAGTTTGATCTGGACATCGCGCGGATTTTCGTCGGTGATGCTGCCGAGAAACCAGTTCTGCGTGCCTTTTTGGCGGCGTGCAGTGGTGATATAGTCGCCAATGGAGGCTTGCAGCACGCGGGTGTCGTCCCAGTCCACCGGCACATCGCGGATAAACTGGAATACATCGAGGCGTTTTTCGTAGTTCTCCGGCAGGTCGGCAGCCATTTGCAGGGGGCTGTAGAGCGTGACGTACAGTGCCAGTTGCTTGGCCACCGTCGTGTGCACCACCTCCTTTTTGGTTGGCACGTAGGTGTTCATGCGCACCTCGAAGATGCCGGGCGTGTAGTCCATCGGGCCGCCGAGAATACGGGTAAACGGCAGGATACACTCGTGTTCGGGCGGGTTGCCGGCGCTCCAGGCATTAAATTCCTGGCCGCGAGCGGCTTCGCAGGCCATCCAGTTGGGCCAGGTACGGTGCTGCCCACTGGGGCGCACCGACTCGTGCATGTCCACCATGATGCGGTTTTTGGCGGTGCGCTCGGCCACGCGCACATAGTGATTGGCCATCCATTGCCCGTCGTGCCATTCGCCTTTTGGGATGATCTTGCCGACATAGCCGGTCTTGACGGAATTCATGCCGTACTTGTTCATGTACGCGTACGCGGCGTCCATTTGTCGCTCATAACTGGTTACTGCCGAAGACGTTTCGTGGTGCATAATGATCCGAACACCCCGCTCGCGGGCATACCGCACGACTTCATCTATGTCGTAGTCCGGGTACGGTTTGGCAAAATCGAATATCTCTTCTTTCCATTGGCCGAACCAGTTTTTCCAGCCGGTGTTCCAGCCTTCCACCAGGACGCCATCGAAGCCGTATTTTCCGGCAAAATCAATGTAGCGTTTGACATTCTCCGTGTTGGCGCCGTGCCGGAACGTGGGTTTTTGGCCGGCGGCCAGTATTTCCTGTGGGCCTTCGTAGTCCCATGAAGCCAGGCCGACGTGCATTTCCCACCATACACCGACGTACTTCTGGGGCTTGATCCACGATACATCCTCGATTTTGCAGGGTTCGTTGAGGTTGAGGATCAGTTTGGATTCCAGAATACCCGCTGCATCGGGACTGAGCAGCACGGCACGCCAGGGCGTATGAAACGGCAGGGTGTTCACACTTTTGATGGTGGAATCCGCCGACGGTATCAAAAACGATTTGAATTTCAGGTTTTTCGGGTCTGCTTCGAGGTGCAGCGCGCCGAAATCTGCCAGCGCGGCCTCGGCCAGAGCAATGTGTGTGCCGTCCGCCATTTTCATGGTGATTGGCGTTTGCACGTTTTTGGGGTGCACAATGTGTTTGGTGTAAATGTTGCCTTCCCGCTCGTAGTGCGCACAGTCAATAGCGCTGACTTTGGAGGTCGTGTACACATGCTCGTTGGAGTCGTAGTCGCCCGGAATCCACCACGCCGTATGGTCGCCGGCCATTTGGAACTCGGTGCGTTCGTCGGTGACGGACACGGTACTCAGGCCGTTTTGTGCAGGAAACTCGTAGCGAAAACCCACGCCGGCATCGTACGCGCGAAAGCGGATCGTCATGCGGTGGCCGGCTTCGTTTTGCAGCCGGTACTCCAGTTCGCGGTAGTGGTCGCGGATTTGAGCCACCTCACCCCACACGGGTTTCCAGGTCTCGTCGCGGGTTTTTTCGTCGGCGCCGATCAGTTTGAAACCGGTGCTCAGATCAACCGACTTGGTGGTGAGACCCATCCGCGACCAGTCTACAGCCGGGCGATTGCGGTAGTTGATGCGGTAAAAAATTTCACCGGACCTGTTCAAACCTACGGACACCGACGTTTGCCGGCCCGGAGATTGAATCGTGCGCAGTGTTTTTTGAGCGGAAAGTGTGTTACAAAAAAAGAGGAGTACTGCGAAAATCGCGGAACGAGTCATAACGAGGGCGTAGATTTGGTACGGGGCAAAACTACTATAATACAAGAGGAGTGCGCCACTTGCTACCTCAACAATACTTTTCCCGCCGGAGCCAATCAAAAGCAGCCCCTATTGCAACCCGAATATCCGTTTGGGGCATACCAAGTTCCGCTATTGCTTTTGCCGGGTTGTAAAATTGTTTGTCTATGCTCACCCTGGCTTGTGCATGGTTGAGCATGGGCCGATACCGGAGCAACTTAGCCAAAGCGCTGCTGAGCATACCTGCAATTAAAATTAACCGGTCGGGCATCAGGATTCGGGGCGCGGGCGCCTGGATGATGGCACTAACCAGGTCAAAATACTGGCGGTAGGTCAGGTTTTGATGTCCTGCAATGTAGGCTTCTCCCGTTCGGCCCTGTTTCAGGGCGTTTACGGCCGCCTGCGCCACATCGCGTACATAGACGAAATTTTTGCCCCCTCCGGAAAGAAAGCGCAGTTTTCCGGTACACATAGCGATGATAATTTGCCCTGTTCCCAAACTGACATCGTTCGGGCCAATCATAAAAGTAGGACAAACGATCACCGCCGGGAATCCCTGCTGCCTGGCTGTTTGCAAGACAAACTGGTGGGCGGCGTATTTTGAATCCACATAATCAAGTTGGTACTTGTTTCCCCGGAAGGGTGTTTCCTCCGTTGCCGCCTGGCCGTTGTCGCCGGGGCCAAACGCGCTTGCCGTTCCGATATGCACAAAACGCTGAATACCGGCATGGATAGCCGCCTGCACGAGATTTTGCGTACCCGCCAAATTGATGTCCCAAGCGGTTTTTGACCGTGTGGGCCAGGTACTGATGGACGCCGCCGTGTGCAGCACCATCTGGCAATCGCGCATAGCTTCGGCACATAATTCCGGGTCGCGGATGTCGCCGTAGCAGTACTCGACAGGCAAATTACTCAGATCATTCGCCGGGCTACCGGGAAACAGCAGCACTTTGATTCGGTAGCCGTCTTGCGCCAAAATTTCTACAATATGGCTGCCCAGCATACCTCCGGCACCGGTGACAAGCACTGTTCCAGGGTTTGGTAATTCCGATTGGTTTGACATTCTTTTGTTTGTTTTTGAAAAGCATCTAATGGTTTTGACCCTCTGCGCGTTCGGGAGTAAAACAAATCAATCCGTCAGTATTATTTTTCCTGAAAAGGTTCGCCCCAGGGTGTCACCGATCCGAAAAATGTACCAGCCTGCCGGCAATCCCTCCCGCCGGAACTCAAAAGCCTGTCCTGCAAACGATGCCGACTGCACCAGCCGACCCGCAGCATCGAACAAACTGAAGGTTTTTTGGCCTTCGATTGGTTCATTCGTCAGGAACGTCGCCGCGTCGCGGGTTGGGTTGCCCAGCACCCGCCAAAGTATCGCGTGTTGCTGCGGCGCATCCACCTGCACGGTCAGGCGGCCAATGCGGTGCACGACGGTATTGGTGACGATTGGCGGGTTGAAATCAAAAATAATGGAGGCGGTATTTTCCAGCACGGTACCGATGGGCAAGTCGGGCAATTGGTTGATCTCAAACGTAAAAAAGCCGTGCGAGGCCGGTTCGTTCACATTGCTGTCGGGCAGCATGATGGGGAAAAACAACACTTCCAGCGTGTCGGCACCGCGAATCTGCCAGGTATGCGCATGCGACGAAAGCCCCGGGCGGAATGTGGCAATATCCAGCCCGGCGGGCAATACATCGCGCAGCAACACCCTGTAGGCCGTATCGGTACCGGTGTTTTGGAAATCAATGGTGTACCGCAGCGGCACGTTTGCTTCCAGAATACGATCCGGACCGGCGCCGGTCGGCAGGGCAGTTTTTTGGTTGGGGTCGAACGCGCCGATGACTTCGCGGCAGGCAAAATCATACTCGGGCGGCCCTTTTTCCAGCCAGAAAGAATTGATTTGCCCGGGTGTAAGGCCGCCACAGTTTTCCAGCGCGACAGCCGTACGCGTGCCGTTGTCCCATTTGGTAGCTTCCATGCGCCAGGTGGAGCCGTCGGCAGGCACGTCTACCGCCAGGCTTTCCTGATTGGCGAGGCTGAAGGCGCCCGTTTCGTACGTTTCGGCATTTCGGATAATCCGGTAGTCGTGCGGACCCTGGGTTGGTGCATCTCCGATATTTTTCAGGGTAAATCGAACGGCGGTATCGGCGAGGCACTGCGCTGAAAGTTTGATTTCTGAAAAGGCCGGAAGGGTATTCGGACAAGCGTTTTCCAGACTGGCAAAGGCTTCCCAGCAAAGCGTATGGCCAAACAGGAAGGTATCGCACCTCGTTTTGACGGTCAGTTTTACCAGGGCTTTTTCGAATGGCGCCAAATCGTTCGAATTAAAAAAGAGGGTATCCCCGCTTTGCCCGGCGGCTGCCGGTTCGGTGGCCAGCACATCGAAAACAGGCGGCACGACTACCGCAATTTGTACACCCTCCGCCAATGCCGCGCCGGTGTTTTGGGTAGAAATCGTTACGTTGGATGGCACGAAACAGCCCCCGGAAAACAGTCGGCAATTCGAGCGGGTCGTTAGTTCGGGACATTGGCTTTTGGGGCGGAGCAAGAACGTCGCCCGCACCGTGTCTTGCGGCGAAGGGCCGGGTGAGAGGGAAATCAAGGCCGTGCAGGCCTCCCAACTGGCGGTCGGGAATTGCGGCAGCGTGAGCGAAAACGGCCCGTTTTCCAAAAATTTGAAATGCGCCACGCCGGTTGTGCCCGCCGGACGGGTACTCATCTGGATACTGCCGTTGAGGTGGATTTGCACGTCGCCAACGGGCAGATCGGCGGCATCGGGCAGGCAATCCGCGTTGTTGTCCAGCAGGACCTCGACGAGCACGGGCGTGCTGTTGCAGTAGGCCTCTAATTCGCCGGGCGTGTCGCAGCCCGGGGCGTTGTCGTAAATACTGGCAGTCCCCACCATACCACTCAGGAACTTGCAAACTGCCAAAACCGAGCACTCGGACAACATCGGATTATTGACAATTTCAAGGTTACCTGTGCCGATGGTTTGCAGGTTCGAAAGCCCGTACAGGTCCATCAGCACGGCGTTGTTGTAAATGACCGGGATACCACCGATGGATTGCAGTCCTTCCAACCCGCTGACCGTGGTCAACAGTTGGTTTTGCCGATCACCAGGCTTTCCCCGACGGAGGCAAGTTGCTCCAGCCCGGACAGGTTCGGCAAGGAGTCGTTTTCGAGCAGCAACAGCGCCCCTCCAACCGTCGTGAGGTTTTTAAAATCATCCAGACTCGCCAGCGATTTGTTTTGCTGAATGAAGAAAGCCGCTCCGATGGATTGAAGATTCTCGAAACCGTTCAGCCGTTTCAAAACAGGATTATTGGTGAGGCTAACCTCGCCCTGCACCGACACCAGGTTGTTCAGGCTGCCCAGTTCCGTCAAAAAGTAGTTGTCGAAAATGGCAATGTGGTTGTTGACGAAAGCCAGGTTGTCCAATCCCGCCAGGCTTGTAATTCCGTTGTAAGGCCCCACATAAATGCTCTCCCCGATGGAGGTCAGTCCGGCCAGCCCGGTCAGGGTTTTCAGGCCGTAGTTGTAATCAATGGTCAATAATTTTCCGATCGTTTTCAGGCTATCCAAACCGGCAAACGACTCGAGTCCGTCGTGGTTCCCAACCCATAAATTTCCTCCCACGGATTCCAGTTTTTCCAATCCGGCAAAATTTTTCAGTTTGGCATTGTACCGAAAAGTCAGGCTCCGATCCGATGGTTTTCAGACTGTTCAAGCCGCTCAAACTCTCCAATGCTGTGTTGTTGTAAAAATTCATTTCCGCTCCAACACTGCCGAGGTTGTTCAGCCCATCCACGCTCAGCAAACTATGGTTTTCCTCAATAAAAAGCCCGCCCGGGATTTTCTGGAGTTGCTGGAGTCCGTTCAACGTGGCCAGGGAAGCATTGGAACGGATCGAAAGGTTGCCGCCAATCGAATCGAGGTTGGCGAAGCCGCTCAGGTCGGTCAGGGCATCGTTGGACTCGATAAGCAGGAAGCCTCCGATGGCGCGCACGTTCCGCAGGCTGTCAATATCCACCAACTTCGGGTTGTGAACAATCGAAAAGTCGCCGCCGACATGCCGCAGACTGCGCATGTCTTGCAGGTTCGACAGGGTGAGGTTTTGGGCAAAAAGCACCGAGCCACCCACCGAATCCAGCTGTTCGAAGCCGTACAAATCAATCAGTTTCGGGTTGTCGTAGATGAAAAAAGAGCCGCCGGTAGATTGCAGGTTATGAAAACCATTGAAATAATTCAGGTTGTCGTTGTCTGAAATGGCAAAACCGCCGCCCACATGCCGGAGGCTGTCCAAGCCGCCCACTGTAACCAACAGGTGATTGCCGCCGAAGATGAAATTCCCACCCACCGACCGGAGGTGGTTCAGCCCGTACATTTCATACAGGACCGGATTTTGGATGATCTCAACATCGCCCGGCACCGAATCGAGGTTGTTCAAACCGTTGAGGAGAAACAGTTCGGGATTCTCTTTGATCCAAATATTCGCACCGAGCATTTTCAACTGATTCAGGCCGTTCATTTCACTCAAAAACGGGTTGGTCAGCACCAGGATGTCGCCGCCAATGGACTCCAGGCTATCGAGGCCGTTTAAATCCGGCAAGACTGTAGTTTCCACGACGAGGCTTCCGCCGATAGTTTTCAATTTTTCCAGGGCTGCGATGCTGGTCAATTGATCATTTTCCCAAAGCCGGAGGTCGCCGCCGATGGTGCGGAGGTTTTCCAGGCCGTCGAGGCTTGTCAACCGGGAATAGCCCAGATCAAGCGTGCCGCCCACCGACGTCAGTTGCTCCAGCCCGAGCAGGTTCAACAAGTTGGGGCCGCCGCCCGGTTGAAAATTTCCTCCCACCGTGGTCAGGTTGCCGAGCGGAATCAAATCCGCAATACCGCCGGCTCCAATCGTAAAATTCCCACCGACGGATTGAAGGTTTTCGAGGCCGGTCAGGCTTTCCATCGTTGGGCTTTCCGTAATGACTAAATAGTCGCCAACTCTTTTGAGTTTTTCGAGGCCGTGCAAATTCTTCAAAGCAGGATTATTGGAAATAAGCATACCCGCACACGAGTCGAGGTTTTGCAAGCCGCTTATGTCGCTCAACAACAGGTTTTCATCAGCAAAAAAACTCCCCATGTATTCCACTTCGTTCAGCGCGTTCAGGTTTTCGATCTGGGTGTACTGCAAACCTACCGGCCCCAGAATTTTTACGCAGCCCGGATAGTCCATCTGAAACCGGTCTACCTGCCACTGATCGTAAAACGAAATGCCCCCCGGAGCGCAAGAAAGCCCTTTCGGCAGCGGTTCGCCGATGGTATGCCAGGTGACGGATTGCACCAGCGGCCCATTGTCAAACTGGGTAAATAAGTCGCTGACTATCGTCGTGCCCGTTGCGAGGCCGGGTGTTTGTTCGATACTGAACGTGAAAAAGCCGCGCGAACCGGCGGGGTTCGTCAGGCTGTCGGGCAAATCAATGCCGGGGAAAGTTACCTCCAGTTCGTTACCGGAGCGGATCACCCAGTCGAACGGATGCGAGGCAGCCACCGGTCGGAACGTCGCCGGATTCAAGCCCGCCCACAAGGCACTGCGCAGCACGACGAGGTGTGCCGTGTCGCTGTCCGGATTCTGAAATTCGAGGGTGTACTGCACCGGCTGCCCGGCGGCGAGCAAATACGTTGCCCCGACGCCGGCGGGTGCGGCCGTTTGGCGGGGCGGCCACAAGGTGGGCAGCGAAGCGACAACCTGGCGGCAATCAAAATCATGGCTCACCGTCCCTTTTTCCAGCCAAAAAGCCGAAACCAGGCCGGGGGTAAGTCCGCCGCAGTTTTCAAAAAATGCAGCGGTTCGGCTGCCGTCGTCGCGTTTTGTGGCCTCCAAACGCCACGTCGAACCGTCTGCGGGCACCCGTACGGTTAGCGTTTCCTGCGGAGCCAGGCTGAACGTATCGGTGCGCTGGACGTATTTGTTTTTGATAATTTTGAATGTGTGCAGGTTTTGGGTGGGCGCAGCGCCGATGTTTTCCAGCATAAAAACTACCGAATCGCCTGCGCAGGTGGCCGAAACGTTGATCTCGGAAGCCGTCGGCGGGGGCGCCGGGCAGGTATTGGTGGCCGTGGCGTACACCTCCCAGCAAAACGACTGCCCCGGCACCACACCGCTGCATTTGGCGCGAACGGTCATTTTCACCGTCGCCGTCGCGAACGGCTGCAGATCGCCGATTTCAAAAAAGAGCGTGTCGCCGGTTTGCGCCGTCAGCGCCGGATCGGACTGTACCAGCTCGACGGACGGGGGCAGAACGGCCGCTGTTGTCGCACCTAAGGCCTCGATCGTACCGATATTTTTGGCAAAAACAGATACCTCCGAAGTCCGCGAACAATCCTCCTGAAAATCGGCGGGCAACCCCAGTAGCACCTCGAGTTCTGCGCATTGCCGCAGCGGCTGGAGCAAAAATGTAGCGCGAACCGTGTCCCCTGCAGAAACGGCGCCGGGGTCAAATGTTTGGTTGTTCTGACAAACCTCCCAGTTTTCCGCCGAAAACTGCTGTACCGAGAGCGTAAACGGGGTTTGGTCAATACACTGAAAATAGGTTCGTCCGTCGCCGGGGCAAGGGCGCAATTCGGATTGGGCAACGCCGGCAAGCAGCACGGTCGCGTCCATGGCGGGCACTGTCGCCGGGTCGTCGGGCAGGCAATTGCCGTCGGGGTCGGTCAGGATGCGCACCGCGACGGGCGTCAGCACACACTGGCCGACCACCTCCGCCGGATCGTTGCAGCCGGGGCCGTTGTACTGGATGACAATTTTGTCGGGCGAAAGCACCAGGTGCCGACACACACCCGCTACTGCGCAGTCGGACAGCAAGGGGTTTTGATATATTTCGATGGAATACCCCACTTTGCGGAGGTTTCCCAGTGCGGAAATGTCGGTCAATGCGTCGTTTTGAAAAATTTGCAACGTGATGCCGACCCACTTGAGTTGGTCGAGGCCGGCGAGACCGGCCAACCCGGGATTGCCCCAAATGGATAAATGCGCCCCCACCGAATCCAGGTTATGCAAACCGTTCAAACTGGTGAGCTGGCCGTTGGAGCCAATGTTGATCGAGCCATAGGTGCGCGTAAGGTTGGCGAGCGCGGACAAATCGGTAAGCGCCGGATTCTGCGTAATTTCCAGATCGGAGCCGAGTCCGGTCAGGTTCTCCAAGCCGGCGAGGCTGGCCAATACCGGATTTTGGGTCACCGAAAAATTGCCGCCGACGGCAGTCAGGTTTCCCAAAGCGGTGATGTCTGCCAGTGCGGCATTTTGTTTCAGCGAAAAACTAAACGCGGTGGTATTCAGCGCGTTCAAGCCATCGAGCGAGGCCAGTTTTCCGCAGGATTCGATGGTAAAATCCTGGCCGGCATACTGCAAATTATTCAGGCCATTCAGGCTGACGAGGTTTGGGCAGTCGTATATCCAGCCGCCTTCGTGGAGCGAGTCTATGCCCTGCAGGCCATCGAGCGAGGTGAGCGCGACATTGTCCAAAAGGAGCAATTGGCCGGCGATTTTTTGTATTTTGGAAAACGGCGTCAGGTCCGTTAAATGTTCCAGGTATTGAATTCTGAGGCCGCCATTGATACTGGACAGGTTGCTGATGGGCGAAAAATCCGTCACGGCGCCCTGATAGGACAACTCGAACCCGCCGCCGAGGGTCGTGATATTTTGCAAACCGTCCAGCGACGTGAGCGATTGATTTGCGCTGAGACTAAAGCCTCCGCCCACGGCGGTGAGTTTTGCCAACCCGCTGATACTGTACAATTGTTCATTGCCACCGATGGACAGGCTGCCGCCAAGTGAATCGAGATTTTGAAGCCCGTCGAGGTTTTGCAGCCAGATATTTCCATTCAGGATCAAACTGCCGCTGATTGCCGTGATTTCATGCAAACTGTCCAGATTTGAAACGGTCGAGCCGGTTACCCAGACATCGCCATCTATGGTGGTGCAGCCGGGATATGTTGTTTTGAAAGCATTGACTTCGTCCTGAGTGGTAAAATAAACGCTGCCCCACGGACAGTTTTGCGCCTGTACTGCGCCAGGAATAATCAGTGCAAAGAGTGCAAAAACAATTGTTTTTTGCATAGACGTGGTAGTTTAGGTAGTTGATAAAAATCGGGTTTTGATAAAAAACGGGCCGCTTTGAATAAATTTTCAAAGCGGCCCGGTACGCTGCAATCTCAGGATATTTTCAAATCCTCTGCATGGTTTCACGAAAGTTATTCCGGCATCCGGTACGCTATCGCGCCACCTGATCCTCCACGACCGCCGACGGTGTCAGGAGGCCTACGTTGCTCAACAGGATATTGCGGTCGTTGGCCGAACCGTTGTACTTCACCACACCGTCCAGATTATAATCGGCTTGCAAGTAGCCCGGAATAATGGCGTTGGGTGTGTTCAGGCCTACTACCGCGAGGATGGTGTTGCGATCGTTGTTGCTGCCGTTGTACTTAATCTGGGGGTCTATACGGCCGTTTCCGGCCCAGAGCACATAGCGGCCGCCGATGAGGCGCTGGGCCGGATTGAATCCGTTGTGTGCATAAAAACCCTCCGGAGGCAAGTTTGTGAAATCTTTTTCCGTGGCCAGGCACTCCGGATATTGCGATACGCTTCCCAATTGCACGCCGAAGTGGTTGCGGTGTCGAACGGTCAAATAGTACGACAGATCGGCGGGAATGCCAAACGCAACCGGCGATACACCGTCCACATCCACTACATCGCCGTCGCGCTGGACGAGGGCCGAGCGGGTAGCGACTACTGTTGCCGGATTTTGGGCGCTGCGCAATTCCAAAAACACCCAGTCCACGATGGCATTGGAGCCGCTCACGGCAAGGACGGCGGATGTAGTTTGTTCGCCGCCGCCGCCGCCCAGATGGTTAAAGCTCGTCAAATCAGAGTACGGTTCATCCAGCGGGATCAGGCCACCGACCCGCAATTGATCATTCATCAACTGCGTGGCGGGAACGTATGGCCCCTGCAGGAAAACCCGAGGCTTTGTCCAAATAAACGGCAACGGGCTGGCTTGTATCCACCGCACCGTACAAACACAGGGAGTCATTGCTCCGGGGCAGAGGGTTGACAGGGTTAGCAGGTAACTACCGGGGGTATTGATCTGTGCCGCAGAGAAAATGATTTGCACATTATTGGTTGTGCTGCCACTTAGCGCCAGGCCATTGGGGCCGGACAGCGACCAGGATACCGGTGTTCCGAAGCACGGCTGGCCGCTCGGGGTCACACACCCGAAATAGCCGGAGATCAGCACCTGAGCGGCAGGGCAAGGAATCACCGGGGTTGGTGGTCCCTGGGCGCAGAACAGTTGGTAGTTCACCCCGTTTTGGGTGAGTGTCAGGTTGGGCATGTTACAAACGCAGGTGTCGCACACAATGGTAATCGTGTCATACAGTACTTTTTCAAAACAGATCAGCCCTGTCAGCGGGTCTCGTTCCACCGCCAGATATGAAATGATGTATGACCCGCTCCCGCTGAACGTGTGCATGGGCATATCGCCCGCCATAAACGGTCCGAATACGTTTGGCCCTTCTCCCCAGTTGATAAATTCGATCACATCGCAGTCCGGCAGGTTGCCGATGAGCAGCGTGGCCTTGCAAAGACTGGTGTCCACGGTGACAACGGTTGCATTCATAACGGTCTGGCAGAACAGATCATAGTCCAGACAACAGGAGTCGCAAATCACATAAACCGAGTCGCAGTGTGTGTATTCCCAACAAACCATACTGTCCGGGTCCAGCTCCTGGATGAGGTAGCAGATTTCATAAATGCCGGTTCCGGTGTAGGTGTGCGAAATCGGGGTGGCATCGCCTACCGGGCCTGTGCTGCTGCCGTCCCCCAGAACCAGGTGACCTGCATACAATCGCTCAGACCCATGCCATTGACGGATACGGTGCAATTTCCCAGCGTACCGAAATACTCGAAGTTGGCTACTGCATTGACAAAAGCGAGAGAGTCGGTGCAGCATGGACACTCCGGAACCAGAATCTTGAAATCGCAACGACAGGTGTCGCCCCCACAAATCGCAATCAGATTCAGGTCGTACAAGCCCGCTTGTGGGAAATACGAAGGCGGCAACGAAAAACCGAAACCAGGTGTAGCCCCCATACTGCCGCTTTGCGGAGGCAACCCGTCGGGCCGGTTAGTGTCCAGAACATCGGCGTTTGCGGCGGGCAAATGGCGCCCATACACAAGAAATTTCCGCTAAATGTCCAGGGAATCAACCCTTGGCATTGCGCGAAGAGCGTATCGCCACATACTGCCGGGAAGTTGGGCGCTCCCTGAACGGGGCGATACGACATGTCGGAGTATGTCCCGCATTTGCAGGTATCGCAGGGGGGAATGAAAATACACAGTGTGTCGCCCTCGAAACAGCACCAGTCGTCCGGATCGGTAGAGTCGTGCAGCCGCACCTCGAACGTCAACTTGTCGCCCGGGTTTAGCCCGCTGCCAAAGATGTTGGTAGTGATGGTGGTAATACCGTTGGGCAGCAACGGCGGGACCAGCGGCACTGAGCTTGGAAACACCAGCACCGGCGGTACGCCGATCTGTGTAAATATCAGTTCGTCGGCCGTATGCTGCGGGGAAGAGGTATTCTGGAATGTCATGGTGTACTCGTAATAGGTATTGCCATTGGCATCTTTCAAACACCGGATCGTGTCTTCCAAAACCTGAATGCAGGGAAAATCCTGCTGCGGGCACTCAAAAACAAGGGTATCCGAGCAGGCGCTACTGTCTTGCCCGTTGGACCCCGGAATGATCCAGTGCAGCACGACCGTCTGCGGGATTTCACTGGGGTCGTCTATCCCGTCTATACAAAAATTGATCAGACCGGCAATGGTTCCGTTTGGAACATAGCCCGACACATGCTGCCACTGGATCAGGTTATACAGCGAAACAGGGTTGTTCCAATCGGCCGGCGAAGGGCCGCCAATAAAGTGCGAGCCGAAACTAACGCCTGGCGTGAGCAGTTCGAGTTCGAGGCTGGTGAAGAAATTATAATTGCAGTTGTTGGTGATATCCAGCTCGTAGCAACAGGAGTCTGTGTTCGCAGTATGCACCACTACGTCGTTTTCTTCACACGGGTCACAACAGGGTTCCAGGGTTACGCAGAACGGGGTCGTGCTATTGCAACAATCGTTGCTGCCGGATAGTCCCAAATTCATACAGACTATAGTGGGCGTCAAAACAGGCGCCAAGGCCACTAATTTGACGCACAGCTGGTTCGATGTACTGCCCGGGGCAATCGCCGGTATCAGGTTGAGCGCGATGGAAGGGGCGGTAAAACTGATGTTGGGCGGCGGGCAGGGTTTGAAGGAAAAACCCGGCGTCAGGCCGCTCATGATCAGTTGGTTGGCGATAAAAGTCAGGTCGGTGCTGGTGTTCTCTACCGTGAGAAATAGACAGTATTCCTTCGGATTGGCCGGGTCGCAGTAAATGCTGTCGGTCTTGACCACTACGCAGGTATCGCCCAATACCGGCAAGGGACACTCGAAATAACAGGTGTCCGTACAGGCTAAGTACGGCTTGTCGTCGGGGCCTTTGACGTACCAGCGAAAAACGACACACTGCGGTACCTGGCTCGGGGTCATGATATTCCCAAGGCAAAATTTTAAAGCATTGGGATAGGTGCCCTGCGGTATCCCCTGAAAAGGATTGTGCTTGAAAGACAACAAGGTGCCGTTTGGATTCGGGTTTCCAGTCCAGGCAAATGTACTATTCAGCGTTACATTGTTGAACACCACACCCGGTGTCAGGCTTTCCGCCTCGATGTAAGCCACCGGCCCGGCATGTACGTCCAGGGTCATATTGAAACAACATTTGCTGGTATCGGGCTGGGTTTTGGTCACCCACAGGGAGTCGCAGGGGAAGTCGGGATTGTTCGGGCATTCGCATTTAAATACCTCCACATCGCCAAACTCAGTTTTGCCGGGCAGGCCCATGTCAATGTAGTAACTGGTTGTTTTTACCCAGTTGGAGGAGTTGGGTACGTTGCTGTTGCCGGGGGGAGGTGCAGGCAAGCCGGCCAGCCCATATACTACTTCATTATCACCAGGATAAGGATTGAAACCGAACGTGTACTTGAGCGCATCGCCGGTACTCCAGATCAGCTCGTCGCAGTCGGTGGGTTTGTCCTGTATAAAATCAAACCCGGCATAACCGTAATCCATGCCGCCGGCACAGTTGGTATTGGCGGAAAAATTACCCACATAAAAAGTAGTCGGCGAACCCCAGGCCGGATCGCAGCAATACTCCAGCACCCTGGAATCGTGGGCCGGGTTTCCAAAAAACTGCGGGTCAGGCCAGTCCCGGTTGGTCGTCCGTTCTCCGATGAGCATTTTTCCACTTTGAGAAAACGCCAGGTCGGAAGGCGCGTTGGAGTAAATTTTGCCCGGCACAGGCGGAATTTGCAATACCGGGGTAGCCGCGCCGGAAAAATCGCCGGCACCCGTCAGGGCTATGGACCAGACTTCATTGCTTACTGTATTGCTTGGCCTGCCCAGGTCTTCCTGCCATACGTTGTAGTACAACCGGCCATTTTGCGGATGTACCTGTATGCCATAAGGCCGGTCGCCCAACGGAATATAGGTCGGATCGGTTGGTGGAAACGTTTGGGAACCCGGGTGGTCGTAGATGCTCTGAACGATTCCGTTGATATCAATCCGGTATATTTTCCCGTCCGTGAAATTGGTGACAAAAAACTGGTTATGGGTTTTGTCGTAACAGATATTGCCCAGCCCGGAGCCGGTATTGTAGATGAAATTAGTGTTTACCGGGTTGGGATTGAGGGTCGTCGATACGAAATCGGTTACAGCCCCGGTGGTCGGATTGATTTTATATATCCCGCCGGCGCCGGCCGGGCCGAAGGTCACGTTGTTGTTAAACGGATCAAAAAATTTCCCATAAATGGTAGAAGCCGTGGCATATACAAAATCATTGGCATCAATGGCCAGCCCGAATACCTGCCCCATCCGGCTGTACACCCATTGCGGGTCTTTGACCATACCCACACTCGGCAAGAAGTTACCCGGGTTGGAAGCATCCATGCCGTTTGCCGGAACATTCGTCAAGGCTCTGGGGTCAACAAGGGCGAGGACAACACCATTGGGCTTCTGACCCGATTGCCAATTGTACGGGTTATTAAATCCCGAAAAACAGGTCAATGCTGCCTGGCCGCAAAGGTTGGGCGGGCTGCCGGGGCCGCATACCACCGTTACGCTGAACGAACAACTCGTAGAGTTTCCGCAAATGTCGGTGACGGTGTAGACAACCGTCGAGACACCCGGATTGAACAGCGCTCCGCTGGCATCATTTTGCCCAAACCACGAGGTTGCTCCGGTGACAACAGCGCTCACGCCGGCTACACCACAGTTGTCGGCGATATTGGTGGGTTGCAGGTTGTACACGGCCACCGGGCAGCCGGTTGCCGAAATACTGGTATTCATCGGACATGTAATCGTCGGCGGTTCCATGTCCCGAACCGTCACGATGAACGAGCAACTTTGGCTCTGATTCCCGCAGGCGTCCTCCGCATAACAGGTAATCGTGTTGTCGCCTTTCGGGAATTGTGTTTGCGGCGTGATCGGGATGGACTGGTTGGGGGTGACGAGGAAGCAGAAAATTGTCGGTGCGACGGGGCAGTTATCTGTAGCCGTTGGCTTGGGTAAAACGCCGGTGTAGTAACAAACGCCCGGATTGGTGTTGACGCTTAAGTTGGGCGGGCAACTAAACAGGAGCGGAGCCTGACTATCGTTCACAAAAATAGTTTGCGTACAAGCCGTAGTATTGAAACATGCGTCTGCCGCCATCCAGGTCCGAACGATGGAGGCATTGCAGGGCAGTAATGCCGTTGACCACCTCTGTAAAAGTGACGGTTACGGGGAGGGGCACAGTTGTCTATCGCCGTGACGATTGCCGGCAGCGGGACTTGTCTGCGCAATCGAAATGAACAACGGAGGGCGGGCAATTGATCAGCACCGGCGCCTGCGTGTCGTGCACAAAAATGGTTTGCGAACAAGCCACCGTGTTGCCACATAAGTCCTCCGCCGTCCAGGTCCGGATGATTGCAGCATCGCAGGGTATAATACCGTTTACCACCTCCGAAAATGTTAGGCTGGGAGCTGGGGCACAGTTGTCTATTGCCACGACGATTGCCGGCGGCGGGACTTGATTCGTGCATTGGACATTAACAACGGACGGCGGACAATTGACTAACACCGGCGCCTGATCGTCGTTGACAAAAATGGTTTGCGTACAAATGGAGGTGTTGCCGCAGGTATCCGCCGCCACCCAGGTACGAACGATGGAGGCATCGCAGGGCAAAATACCGTTTACCACCTCGGAAGCCGTGATGGTAATGGAAGCGGCGGGTGTACAGTTGTCTGTGGCTGTAACGACAACTGACCCCAGCAGCGGGACATCTTCTTCGCAGTCGTAATTTACAACGGGCGGCGGGCACTGCATGGTTGGCGGCACATTGTCATTCACCGTGAGGATGAACGAGCAACTTTGACTCTGATTCCCGCAGGCATCCTCCGCATAACAGGTAATCGTATTGTTGCCTTTCGGAAACTGCGTTTGCGGCGTGATCGGGATGGACTGGTTGGGGGTGACGAGGAAGCAGAAAATTTGGGGCGCCGTGGGGCAGTTGTCGTTGGCCGTTGGCTTGGGTAGCACGCCGGTGAAGTAACAAACGCCCGGATTGGTGTTGACGCTTAAGTTGGGCGGGCAACTAAACAGGAGCGGAGCCTGATTATCGTTCACAAAAATGGTTTGCACACAAGCTGTAGTATTGAAACATGCGTCCGCCGCCATCCAGGTCCGAACGATGGAGGCATTGCAGGGCAGCACGCCGTTGACCACCTCCGTAAAAGTGATGGTTACGTTGGGTGCGCAGTTGTCTATCGCTGTGACGATGGCCGGCAGCGGGACTTGATTCGTGCACTGGACATTAACAACCGGCGATGGGCAATTGAGCAGGACCGGCGCCTGCGTGTCGCTCACAAAGATGGTTTGCGTACAAGCCGAGGTATTGCCGCATAAGTCCTGCGCCACCCATGTCCGCACAATCGAGGCATCGCAGGGCATTACACCGTTGACGGACTGTGTAGCCGTGATTATGATAGATTGGGGAGGAGTACAGTTGTCCGAGGCGATGACGAGGGACAAGCCGAGCGGCGGAACATCTCCCCCGCATTGGTAATTGGTGGACTGTGGGCATGATATGGACGGCGGCGTGATATCTGTTGTGGTCACCGTATGGCATACACTTGCCGTACATCCCGCTCCCGTCACGGTCAGGCACACCGTGTACGTCCCGCACCCGCTAAAAACGTGGTCCGGGTTTTGGGCCATGGAGGTGTTGTTCGATCCACTGGCCGGATCCCCGAAATTCCATTGGTAGGTTAGTGGCGGTGGTCCGCTGGAGTTATTGTTGGTTTGAAAATAGAAGCAGTTGCCCACTTTTTGGATGATGAATTCCGCCACACAGGGTGGGGGAGGGCAGGCGTTGTCCTGCTGCCAGTTCAGCGCGCTGGACGTGAGGTTTGTTGCCGGCGGCGTATCGAAAAAGTCAATATCAGGTGGTAAGAGTGAAAAGAAAAAAAGGTCGGCACTCGCCTGCGTAGCAGCAGCCGTCTCCGTCATGCAGGTAGTGAGTTCCAGATCGCTGCTGATCGAGAAAAAGGCACAACCTTCACCGAAACCGACTACACGTTCCCGCCCGTCGGCGAAGGCAATCTGGCTGGGAGGCATATACCAGGCCGAGCCGCCGTTGTACGACAGGTCGTTGTACTCCAGATATTTCATCCACAACAGGGAGGGGTTGCCGCCTACTTCCTGGTATTTCAGCAGTACACCCCGATTGAGGCCGCCAACGGTTGCTCTTCCGGTGACATAAATTTTGCCCTCGGTATCCGTCCAGACCTGGCTGACGGCAGTCAGCTGGGGAATGATGATTTGCCAGGTTACCAGTAAATCGGCGTCAAATTTCATCAGATGCGCTGAAACAGAAGGGTAAGTATGGCCTACTGCATAAAAGCCGCCGCTGATCTGCGTCACGTCGGCGAAGGAAAATAATATACCCTCCGGCCCGGCACTGTTGACCATTTCCCCTGCATTATTGGATCGAAAAATCACCCCGTTGGTACCAAGATTTCCGGCGAGGATCAGATCCCCGTTGGGCAGCGCTTCGAGGTCGCGGCTAAATTCGTCGTCGGTGGTGCCGAACAGCCCTGTGTAGATTTTTTTCCAACCAAAATTGCCCGCTTCGCTCACCGTCAGCAGTACAATGTCGTCCCAGTTGGCATTTCCGGCGGGGTCCCACTGCCCGCCCAGCACATAGTACGGAAAGGTGCTGTTTGCGGGCATCGGGTTGAGCACCACCCGATTGAACCATTCGCGCCCCGGCACATTGTACGAGCGCACCCAGGAGAACGCGCCGGCCGGCGTCACGAGTCCCATCAGGCTTTGGCTGGTGGCATCCAAGGGCAGCGTGTTGCCGACCACCAGCAGATTTCCGCCGGGAGTCAGCACCGCATCGTTCCATACCGACGCAATATCCAGGCTCAGCGTCCATTGGTGCTCGCCCAGGGCATTGAGCCGAGTGACGGTAGCCCGGGTAAGGGCGCCGTTGGTGGGTTCATCGCGGCCCAGTACATAGTAGTTTGTGCCGCTGCGGATGACTTTTGTAAAGGAATTATCGAGGGCAGTTCCGAAGACCCGCTGAATCCCCTGGGCGCTGATGGTTGTGCCAAGCAGCATGCTGAATACCAGAGCCAAAGCAATTTTGTAGACAATTGTTTTCATGAAATATCAGGTTAGAATATGATCTTGTAGCCGGGCGGAGAAACCCCGTCAATCATATTGTTTGTGCACCCTCCAACAGGTTACCACCTCCACGGATTTATTTTCGAAAAAAAGTATTCTCTTTGCAGGGTGGCAACCACACAGCGACATTTCCAACACACCATGCACCCACTTTCGCACACACAGGATGGCATTATTGCTGCACTTGGCAGCACCGCCGATGAACGGCGGAAATGGGCCTTGCGCTGTTTGTTCGAGGACAAGGTGCTGCGACAAATGAGTATTGCCCATGTCCGAAAATACGGCGGAAACCGGCAGGACGGCGAGGATGTGTTTCAGGAAGCCATTATCGTGCTCGACCGAAAAATCCGGATGGGCGATTTTCGGGGCGAGGGCAGTATCGAGGGGTATTTTATGGGCATTGTGCGCTGGCACTGGTTCAACCAACAACACAAAACAGGACAGAGCACCAGACTTGCCGAATCCCGCCCTGAACCGCCACTTTCCAGCAACCCGGAACTGGATTACCTTCTGACCGAACGCCGGGAACTGCTTGAAAAACTATTGCAACAACTGGCCGACAAGTGCCGCAATCTGTTGAAATTTTATCAACTGGACTTCTCCATGAAGGAGATCGCGCACCAAATGGGTTTTGCCAACAGCGGTGTGGCCAAAAAGGAGGCATTTCTGTGCCGAAAACGCTTCCGGGTTTTATTGGAGCGACATCCGGAAATCACTGAAAAGTAACGACCACATGACTGCCATGAAAGAAAAAATACCGGACGACCTGTTTCAGGCATATTTGAAAGGAAAATTTTCCGCGCAGGAGCGGGCGTTATTGGAGAAAATATCCGACAGCGACCCCGACTTCGCCCGCGAGGCAGCCCTGCGCCGTGCCGAAATGGCCATATCGGAATTGATTATCGCCGAAGATACCCGCCAATTATTCCAGCGATGGGGCAAGTTTCGCCACACGATGTGCTTCTTCAAAGGGCCAATCTGGTGGCGTCCTGCCGGCCTATTCCATCGAAGGCATACCCCGAAGCGTTCCCGGCGCCGTGTGGTGCAAATCGAAAAGAATCACTTCGTTGGCGCCTTTTTTCAAAAACGGCGCCGGCAGGTAGAGCCGCTGTTGTGGCCCGATGTTCCAGTAGCGCCCCAGGTGGTGGCCGTTGACCCACACAAGCCCCTTTTCCCAGCCGCCGACATCCAGATAGGTGTCGCCCGGTTCGTCTATGTTGAAGGTTCCCCGGAAAAATAGACCGGGCTGTTCCAGCCAGGGGCCGGGGGAGTGGTCCGGCACCAACGAGATCATCGTGGAATCCATCGGCAACAAATGCACGAGCCAGTTCATCAGGGTCATGCCGTTCAGGGTGACGCGCTCCGTGATGCCCTTGGGATCAATCAGGTTTTGGCCGTAATTGATGCGGCCCATTCCTTCCACCAGTATATCCAGGCGCTGGGCCGGCGGATCGGTTCGAGGTAAATCCAGGGTTTGTTTCTTTTTCGTGCGGTCGAGGGAGCCGACATATTTTCCGTCCAGATAAACATTGGCGTAGTCGTGCAGGTCGGTCACGGTTAGTTTGCCATGATGGTGCCCGCGCAAATACGTCGAGTAAAGGATAAAGCCAAAATTCTGACCATACTGCTCCATGGGTTTGGGCTGCGCCGATTGGCTCGGCTCGGGCATGACATTCCAAAAAGAGCACGCGGGTGCCATGGCAAATTCGGGCAGGCTAATGGCCGGCAGCGGTGGTGGCGGATCGGGCAGGCGGGGTGCATTTGGCTCCCGGTATCGGCTCAACAAGCGGCGAATGGCCCAGTATTTGGGCGTCAGGGTGCCGTCTTCGCGGATGGGCGCGTCGTAGTCGTAACTCGTCACATCAGGCTGGTAGACATCGCTGAAGTTGGCTCCGGCGTAAAAACCCCAGTTGGTTCCGCCATGCAGCACATACAGGCTCCAGGATTTCCGGTTTTGAATGAGCCATTCCATATCGCGCAGGATTGCCGGGGTATCCACCCGCTGCCAGGTTTCGCCCCAGTGGGTAAGCCAGCCGGGGTAGTACTCCGAACAAAAAGCAGGCACGTCCGGGCGGGACTGCCGGGCCTGGGCAAAATGTTCCGCATTGAATCCCGGATCAAGACCGACCACACAGCCATCAGTTGTGCCGGCTTCCAGCATGAACGGCGTGGCGCCGTCGGCAGTAGAGAGCGGAATGTCTATGCCTGCTTCCCGCCACGCATTTTTCAGTGCCGACAAATACAGAGCATCATTTCCCGAAGCTGCCGTATTCATTTTCCACTTGCAGGAGGATCACGTTCCCGCCCCGGCTGATCTGGAGGGGGGCCACCAAAGCGGCGATTTTTTCCACATAGCGCAGCGATGCCCGCATGTAGTCGAGGTCGGAACAGCGCACTTTGGCGCCGGGTTTGGCCAGCAGCCATGCGGGCAGACCACCAAAATCCCACTCCGCACAGACGTAAGGTCCCGGGCGCAGAAAGACGTACAGTCCCACTTCCCGCGCCGTTTCGATAAACGCGACCAGATCGTTGTTCCCGGAGAAATCCCACTTGCCCGGACGGGGTTCGAGAGCGTTCCAGAAAACGTAGGTACCCACTGTATTCAGCCCCAGGGCTTTGGCCTTCAGCAGCCGGTCCCGCCAATAGGCGCGTGGAATGCGTTGAAAATGCATCTCGCCGCCCCAGATGACAAAGGGCTGGCCGTTCAGGTAGAAGCCGGAAGTGTCGTAGGAAAACGGAGTGGGTTGGTTTTTTTGGGCGGTGGCAATGTGGCAAAAAAGGAGGATCGCCAGCAGGAGAAGGAATTTGAGCGTGCGCATGCAGTGTGGTTTTATCTATCGTGGCCAGATATTTCATCACACAAACTCTATATGATTTTTCATGTCATCCATATCCAATACTTCATAAACCAGCATGAGACCCGATAATATCCGGCTTACAGAATTTCTTTTGTGACTGTAAACCAATCCTTGTTGTTCTATTTTTGGATTTGAGCAAATTTTCAAAAATCGTCGTCCTGCGTGAAAATAACCCACTGGTTCGCGCGGGCAAATTCGAGTATTTCATCATCGGGGGCTCTTCCCAAGCCCGCCTCTTGACAGGTCATGACCTCAACTCCGCGCCGTTGCAGCCCGGTTGTTACGGCTCGGTGAACATGCACATCCATAAGGAATCGGACCTTAGCCACGCTTATGTGCAATTTTGGATGGGAAATGGCTTTTCATTTGTGCGACCAGTATTTCCTCTGCCTCAATTGCCGCCATAATTTCTTGTCTGTGATCAAAAAAGTAGGAGAGTGCCGCGTAGATATCACTCAAGGCAAGGTTGTATTCGGTGGCAATCTCGTCCGCACTCCACCCCATGAACTCGTGCCAAACGGCTATCTGCTTGACCGTGATGCGCGTGCCTGCAATACGCGGTTGACCTCCGGCAATGCCCGGCTTAACCTCGATTTTATCGTGAAGTTGAATGACTGACATAAGACCTGATTTTGCCCACAAGTTAGGGCATGTTTTGCTTATTTGGCAACTGGGAAATTTCGTCCCATAGTTTGCAGGTTTGTGGCCTTGACATGGCCCTCGTAGAGCGGACGGTTCCCTGCGGGATGACAAACGGAGCGGACGCAAAATATGCGTGGCAGAGGTTCGCTGATATCTACAGCCAACCAGAAACCCTCAAACCAGAAACCTTCCAACCTTCCAACCCTCAAACCTCCGCCATACACGCCCGCACAAAATCCACGAATAGCGGGTGTGGGCGCTCCACCGTGCTTTTCAGTTCCGGGTGAAACTGCACGCCTACGAACCATTTGTGGCTTTTCAGTTCCATGATTTCCACCAGATTAGTGTCCGGGTTCAGGCCGGAAGGCTCCATACCTGCCTGTTTGAATTGTTCCAGGTAGGCGTTGTTGAACTCCCAGCGGTGGCGGTGGCGCTCGGTTATTTCCATTTGGTTATATGCCGCGTACGCCTTCGTTTTTTTCTCCAAAACACACGGATAAGCCCCCAAGCGCATGGTGCCGCCTTTTTTGGTGATTTTTTTCTGGTCGTTCATCAGGTCAATGACCGGATGCGGCGACTTGCGATCCACTTCGGTAGAAGCGGCGCCTGCCAGATTGAGCACGTTGCGGGCAAACTCTACGCAGGCGGTTTGCATGCCGAGGCAAATACCGAAAAAGGGAATGTTGTTTTCGCGGGCGTAGCGGATAGCCAGCAGCTTGCCCTCGATCCCACGTTCGCCAAAGCCCGGGGCGACCAGAATACCGTTGAGCGGCGACAGGAGTTTGCTGACATCCTTGTAGTTGCCCTCCAAATCCTCGGCGTGAATAGGCACCACACGCACCTTGCACTCGTTCACCGCGCCGGCATGCACAAACGATTCATAGATGGATTTGTACGCATCCGGCAGTTCGTTGTATTTCCCGATCAGGCCGATGCTGACCTCGTGCAGCGGATTTTTCAGTTTGCCCAAAAAGGCTTTCCAGGTGGACAGGTCCGGCTCCCGGCGGTCGCTCAGGTGTAGTTTGGAGATCACCACGGCGTCGAGGCGTTCTTTCAGCAGCAGTAATGGCACGTCGTAGATGCTGTCGGCGTCAATGGCCTCGATTACGGAGGACATTTCCACGTTGCAAAACAGGGCGAGTTTGCGGCGGATATCGGTGCCCAATGGGTGTTCCGTGCGGCAAGCCAGAATATCGGGCTGCACGCCAAGACTGAGCAGTTCCTTCACGGAGTGCTGTGTAGGCTTGGTTTTGAGTTCTTTGGCAGCCTTCAGATAGGGCACCAGCGTGAGGTGAATGACGAGGCAGTTGTCGCGCCCCAGTTCCCAGCGCACCTGACGGACGGACTCGACGTAGGGCAGCGACTCGATGTCGCCGACCGTGCCGCCCAGTTCGGTGATCACGATGTCGTACTGGCCGCTTTGCCCCAGCAGCAGCATGCGGCGTTTGATCTCGTCGGTGATGTGCGGGATGATTTGCACGGTTTTGCCGAGGTAGTCGCCCGCGCGCTCTTTGTTGATGACCGTCTGGTACACTGCGCCCGTGGTGACGTTATTGGCGCGGGAGGTCGGGGTGTTGAGAAAACGCTCGTAGTGGCCGAGGTCGAGGTCGGTCTCGGCGCCGTCGTCGGTCACATAACACTCCCCGTGTTCGTAGGGGTTGAGCGTGCCGGGATCCACATTGATGTAGGGATCGAATTTTTGGATGGTTACTGAAAAACCTCGTGCCTGAAGGAGTTTGGCCAAGGAGGCACAAAGAATGCCTTTTCCGAGCGAAGAAGTGACGCCGCCCGTAACAAAGATATATTTCGTCATTGCTGTTTGATTTGTTACGGGGCGTGAAGGTAGGGAGAAGGGAAAGGCAAAAGGCAAAAGGCAAGGGGCAAAATGCAAAAAAAGAAAAACAGCCCCTCCGGGGCAAACGTATCAAAATTTATTTCCAGGGCTTTTCCCAAAAATAAACCACACCCACATACCCCGCGAACAGTACGGCATTTACCCCCAACAGCACTACCGCCGGCGCCGGCAAGAGCATTTTTAGCAGCAGGCTGACGCCGAACAATCCCAGTACAAGCCCGACGTGCAGCGCCATGCGCCCCAGTTCGTAAGGTACCGGGTAGTGTTTCCGGCCGGTGTACCAGGTAGCTGCGCTCATAAACATATAGCAAACCAGCGTCACCCAGGCCGCACCGGTGTAGCCATACAGGGGGATCAGCACGAGGTTCAGGGCGATGGTGATGACCGCCCCGGCTACAGAAATCCAGGCGCCCAGACCTGTGCGGTCTTTCAGGCGGTACCAGATGGAGAAGTTGTAGTAAACACCCAGCAACAGGTTGGCCAGCAGCAAGATGGGTACCACATGCAACCCGCCCCAATACTCCGGCGCGATGAAGTATTTGACCAGATCGAGGAACAGCAGGATGGCCAGCATGCCCGCCGCCGAAGTGATGGTGAACCACTTGGTGACCATTGCCTGCGTGCGCAGGGCGTCTTTCTCCTGCGCATGCCGGAAGAAAAACGGCTCGGCAGCATACCGGTACGCCTGCGTGAACAGGGTGATCAGCGCTGCCAATTTGTAGTTCGCCCCGAAAATACCCACTTGCCCCAGGTTCTCGTCTGCCGTGCCGGGCAGCAGGTATTTCAGCATAGCCCGGCTGAACATTTCATCCACGATGCCCGCCAAACTGACAATAATCAGCGGCGCAGAGTACCGGAGCATTTGGCTCCACAGCACCCGATCGAAGGCCCGGCGGATTGCTCGGAATTGTGGGCTAAGCAGCGCGAGCGTGACGATACTGGCCAGCAGGTTGGACATAAAAATATACCCCACGCCCAGCCCCGGCGACCATACGGCGTGTACCCAGTTCATGCCGTTTTGGGCCGCCCACGGACAAAAAACCAACCAAAAGAGGTTCATGCCGATGTTCACCGCGATATTGGTTAGTTTGATAAAAACAAACCGCCGCGGTCGCTGCTCCAGGCGCAGGCGCGCAAAAGGCAACTCGGCTAAGCAATCAAAAGCCAGTATTAGGGCGAACCAGCGGACATACTCCGGGTGCTGCGGGTACTGCAGGGCATCGGCAATAGGCTGCGCAAAACGCCACAGCGCCCCGGCGAGCACTGCCGTAGTGCCAAACAGCGACACCATACCCGTGCTGAACGTCCGATCCCGGTCTTCCGCCGGTGTGCCGAACCGGAAAAATGCCGACTCCATGCGGTACGAAAACAGCACCATGATAAATGCCGAGGTAGCATACAGATCAATGACGGCGCCGTATTCGCTCGTGCTGGACAGTACCCGGGTATAAAACGGTACCAGCAGCATGTTGAGCAGCCGCCCAACAATGCTGCTCAGGCCGTAGAGCACCGTTTCGCCGGCAAGTTTTTTTAGAAGTGACATCGGAAGTGCAGGTTACGAACAACGGCCCAAAAGTCAGCCATAATTTTCAGACCCCGCCAGTTTTCCCAATCCGAACAGCGCAAAATCGTATCGCACAGGGTCGGCAGGGTCGAAGGCGCGCAGGTTTTCGGTGAGTTCCAGTACGGCCTTCCAGTCGGTTTGTGGCCGCTGGAGCAGGCCGAGGCGGCGGGCCACGCGCTCCACGTGTACATCCAGCGGGATCAGAAGCTGCGCGGGCCGGATGCGCTGCCAATCGCCAAAATCTACCCCGGCGGCATCGCGGCGCACCATCCAGCGCAGGAACATATTGATGCGTTTGCAGGTAGAGCCGCGCTCGGGCGTAGCCACGTGCTTGCGCGTGCGTTCCGGCGCCTCGGGGTGGTCGAAGAAGTCTCGGTGAAACCCGATGAGCGCGTTTTCTACGGTGGTATCGTCGGGGCCGAGGTGGCGGGCAAAAGCATGCTCAAGGGAATCGTGCCGGCGGTAGTAGTTTTGAAAAAACTCGAGGAAATACAGCGTGTCTGTGGCCTGAAACGTGCGGTGTTTGAAATGCAGAAACCGCTCCCGGTCGCGCTCCTCATGGCCGGTAATAAACGCATACGGCGCGCCGTCCATCAAATCCACCAACCGCAGGGCACTCTGGATGATGGTCTTGCGCTGCCCCCAGGCCAGCATGGCGGCCCAAAAACCAATAATTTCCCGGTCCTGCAACCGGTCAAACCCGTGCGGCACGCCAATCGGGTCGTCGGCGATGAAGTCCGGCGTATTGTAGCGGCGCGCAGCAGCGTCGAGGTAGTCGTGGAGGTTGGGCATGGATTGGTTGACTGGTGATTGGTTGCCGCAAACTTAGGGCCTGCGTCGGGTTAAAATGCCCGGTACGGTGTAATCTCCTATAAACTTTACAAACCCTTGGAAAACCCCTGCTCGCCAACGACCTTTGCCCGCCGTAATGCGCCATTCTGGTAGTCCTGATTAGTAATTTTGAGTGGCCAACCTGCACAACAAACTGGATAACAATCGAACCAATCGGAATAATCGAACCATTCGACTATAATTATCATGCCCAACGCCCTGCTCCTCCTCGAAGATGGTACTGTATTCCGCGGTCGCGCCGCAGGCAAAGTCGGTACCACCACCGGTGAAATCTGTTTCAATACCGGCATGACCGGCTATCAGGAAGTTTTTACCGACCCCTCCTACTTCGGACAAATCCTCGTGGCCACCAACGTCCATATCGGCAACTACGGCATCAAGGACGACGAGGTGGAGAGCGAGCACATCAAAATTGCCGGGTTCGTGTGCCGCAACTTCAACGTGGCGTACAGCCGCTTGCGGGCAGATCGCAGTATTCAGGATTATTTTGAGACCGAAAATCTTGTTGCTATCGAAGATGTGGATACCCGCGCACTCGTGCAGCACATCCGCACGCAAGGCGCCATGAACGGGATTATTTCCTCCGAAACAGACGATATTGACGAACTGAAAAAACGCCTGCGCGATACGCCGCCCATGGCCGGGCTGGAACTTTCCAGCCATGTCACCACCGCCGAGCCGTATTTCATTGGAAATCCCGACGCCAAATTTCGGATTGCCGTCCTGGACTACGGGGTGAAAAAAAATATCCTGCGTTGCTTCGATGCGCGCAACTGCTACCTGAAAGTTTTTCCTGCCCGTACAGATTTTGCAGCAATAAAAGCCTGGAATCCCGACGGGTATTTCCTCTCCAACGGCCCCGGCGACCCGGCTTCGATGGAGTATGCGGTTGTACAAACCCGCCAAATGCTCGACGACGGCAAACCCCTGTTCGGTATTTGCCTCGGCCAGCAAATACTCGCCCGTGCCGCCGGCCTGCCCACCTACAAACTCCACCACGGGCACCGCGGCATCAACCATCCGGTGAAAAACCTGATGACCGGCCGTTGCGAAATCACCAGCCAGAACCATGGTTTTGGCGTGCTCGAACAGGCTGTGTACGATGCCCCCAGTCTCGTCGAACCGACGCACATCAACCTGAATGACAACACCATTGAGGGTATCCGCCTGAAAAACAAACAGGCTTTTTCGGTGCAATACCACCCCGAGGCCGGCCCCGGCCCGCACGATGCGCGGTATTTGTTCGATCAGTTTGTCGGCATGCTGGGATAGGTTTCCGGTTTTCAGTGCAGCGCCGTCACATTCACCCGCTCTACGTTTTTCAGGTTCAGCTGGATATGCTTCTCGTGGGCCTGCTTTTCAAATTCGCTGATCATCTCCAGCACATCGTAGTCAATGAACCGGCTTCCCGAACCGTCAATCGTCAGCACGGAGTACGGGGGCACCTTGTAAAGGGCGTTTTGCAGGTTCACCTTGTTCAAAAAGGTGACCATGGAGTTCAGTTTGATGTAGTAAACATCGGTGGCAGACTCCTGGTGTTTCTCGATGTCGTACTCCACTTTAAAGTTGTTGCGCACCAAAAAATAGATCGAGATCAGCAACCCGATGCCAACCCCCTCCAGGAGGTCGGTGAGCAGTACCACGACAATGGTGATGACGAATGGCATGAACTGGTTCCAGCCGAGGGCAAACATATTTCGGTACAGGGCGGGCTTGGTCAGGTTGTAACCCGTAATGAGCAGGATAGCCGCCAGTGCTGCGAACGGGATCATGTTCAGGGCAAGGGGAATGAGCACAACCGCTCCCAACAGGAACACCCCGTGTGTGAATGCCGAGAGCCGGGTACGCCCGCCCGCATCCACATTGGCCGCGCCACGCACGATAACCGCCGTCATGGGAATAGCGCCCACAAGTCCGCACAACATATTGCCCACGCCCTGCGCGATCAGCTCACGGTTAACCGGGGTTTTGCGCTTCAGTTTGTCCAATTTGTCAATGGCTTCCACGCACAACAGGGTTTCGAGGCTTGCCAGCATACCAATCGTAAAAGCGTCCTTGAAAATCCGGGGATCGCTGAACAGTTTGGAGAAATCGGCCGTGGTTATTTCGGCAAAAATATCGGCAGGTATGGTCACCAATTGGCCGGGCCGGAGCGTCCATGCAGGCAAAAACTGCTGGTAGGCTACTGCCAAACCCACACCGGCCGAAACAACCAGCAAGGGCAGGGGAATCCACTTGACCTTTTTTTTAAAAAAACTACTCAGTACCGTGAGCAGGAGCACACTCGTAGCGCTGATGGTCAGTACCGGCAGTGAGAAGTGGTGGTAAAAGTTGTTGAGGTTTTTGTAGAAATGATTGCTGCTGAACAGCCCCAAAAAGCCGTCGGTCCAGAAATCCGGCTGGTCGTAGCCGAGTGCGAGCGGTATTTGTTTGGAAATCAAAATAATGCCGATAGCGGCCAGCATACCCTTGATGACCGCCGACGGAAAGTAGCTGGCCACGGTACCTAAGCGCAACAGACCCAGCAGCAGCTGAAATGCGCCCGCCAGAAACACTGCCAGCAGAAATACCCGGTAATCGCCAAACGATGCAATGGATGCCGCCACCACCGTGGTGAGGCCGGCTGCCGGGCCGGATACCCCCAGTTGGGAGCCGCTCACGAACGAAACAACTAAGCCCCCGATCACACCCGACAGGATACCCGCGTACAGTGGCGCGCCCGAAGCCAGTGAAATACCCAGACATAGCGGCAGGGCAACTAGAAAAACAGACAGGCCGGCGGGCAGGTCGTGTTTGAGCCATACTAAGCGGTAGTAGTGCAGTTTGTGGCGGTTGGGGAAGGTGGGTAATTCCATAATGAACGATATTTTAGCAACGCACTTGGAGTGTAAGACTTCGGAGCGGGTCTCAAACCATCTTTTTCCACATTTTCAGTTTTCGGTCAAAAGCATACGACTGCATGATGTAGCTACCCGGCACTTCTTCGCCGTAACTAAAGTAGGTAGCCAGTCGTGTACCGATGGGCATGGCATCCAATTGTTCCCGCACATAGTCACAGTACACGGCATACAGTTGTGGGTCCAGCGCGACGGAGTCGTCAATGGGGTTGGTTTGAAAGATATTTTCGTGAAAGGGATTGAACAGGTAAAAGGCATCAAAACCGTCAAAGCCGATTTCGGTGATGTTTGCCCGGATGAAGGTTGTGTTGGGCAGGCCGGCCTGCGCCAGCAGTTGTCCGGAAAGATCAAAAAGACTTTCGCGCTGCTCAACGCCTGTGAAGTGCCCCTCGGTACAGGCAGCCCCGATGAGACAGAATTTTCCGGCGCCCGATCCGACGTCCAGTACCCGGGCGCCGGGTATTGCGGCGAGGTATCGGGCAGCTACTATAGCCACCTCAACCGGCGTAAAATGGAGATCGGACACCTCCCGCATGCGTGTGGGATAAAGCGCATCGAAGTCGGCATCGTCCATTGGAATGCCCGACTTCAAGTTTTTAAAAATCATGGATTGGTAGTTTTTTCAATAAAAAATGAAGAAAACTACGAGCAGGGAGGCGCGTGAATAACGTTGTGCCCGACAAGACAGGCGGGCGATAAAGTGCCGTATGTATTCCAACGTTTCATGGCGCAAATATAGCCCTTTCCGATTCATGGTCTTTCGGCATTTGGCCGGCTCAAATAGAGCGTTATTGGAGAATCTGCGCTATTTGTAAAAAGAGCATCCGCTTTCCCCGATTTTTTGTTGCAATTTTGTACACAAAGGCCGCAACTTGCAACAAGAAATACCAACCCGCCCATGACTAAAAAGCGTGCGAAAAAACCTGTCCCCCCAAGTCGGGAAAAAACCGAGCCGAACCAGTACGACAAAGTTTTCAAGGAAGCGCTGCGGGCTGCTTTGCCGGCCTTGCTGACAGAAATTCTTGATATGCCTGCCGGGACGTTTGAGCCGGTGCATATTGAGTTTCAGCGCACGCTGGAGCGGAAGACCGATTTTGCAGGCCGCTTGTGCGTGGAGGGACGCCGCGACACCATCGTACAGCTGGAGGCGCAAACCCTGAACGATCCGCGCATGGCCCATCGGCTGCACTTGTATGCGAGCCTGATCCTGCACCAGTACCCGATTGCGAAATTGAACAAGTGGTGCTATTTTTGGGCCGGGAACGACCGACCATGCCGACGCGCCTGCAACGTAAGGATTTCGACTTTCGTTTTCGGCTCGTGTGGATCAAGGAAATACCCTATCAGGAGTTTCTGCGAACAGGCAAGCCGGAACTGGTGCTGCTGGGGATACTCGGCGACTATGGCGATGTGGCGCCGGAAACCGTGATGGTCGAGATCGTGCATGAACTGCGCCGCCTGGCTCCCAAAGGCTCCGAACGCGAGCTGCGCTTGCAACAATTGCACATATTGTCAAACCTGCACGACCTGCAACTAATATTTCAACATATCATGCAAAACATTTCAGAAGTTATTGACGAACGTAAAGACCCCTATTTCCAACGTGGAGAGCAAATAGGGTTCGAAAAAGGTATCGAAAAGGGTATTGAAAAAGGTATCGAAAAAGGTATCGAAAAGGGTATCGAAAAAGGTATCGAAAAGGGTATCGAAAAAGGTATCACCGATGCGGTAGAAAAGATACTGCTTCGGTTTCCGCATTTCAGCGATGCGGAAGTGGCTGATATTTTCCAGTTGCCTGTGGAGCGTGTCTCCGCCATCCGAAAGGGCTTGGCAGCGAGAGAATAGCAAAAAATTGCAACCCGTCCCGCTACCGCATGAAATCCATACGAACCCTCCTTTGCGTGTTGTTGCCCGCCACGCTGCTGTCCGCCCAGCAACCCCTGCGCTTCGCGCCCGCGTTCCGCAACTACACCACCGACCACGGCTTGCCAAACAACTGGGTATATGACATCTATCAGGACCACACCGGCTACCTCTGGATCGCCACCGACCACGGCGTGTGCCGCTTCGACGGCTATACCTTCAAACAGTTTCCCGATACCCTGAACACCAACCTGACCTCCGTCCTCACCGGCGCCATGGCCGAAGACAGCCTCGGGCGCATCTGGTATGTGGATTTTCAGTCCCGGGTGTTTTACATCGAAAACGATACGATTCGCCCATATCCCTACAACCACATCATTGCGCAGCAAAAAGGCGCGACGGATATTTTTCACGCGCTGTATGTGGCCGGCGCCGGCTCGGAACTCTGGTTGGTCGCCCGCGCCAACGGCGGGGTGCTGCACCTGTGGGGGAACGGACAATACGACCGAATTCCGCTACCAAGACAGAGAGAAATACTGGTTTTTGAAAAAAACGGAAAAAGCCAGTATGCTTTAAATAATAGAGGAAATGCCTTTCCCGCACAAATAACCGTACGCCAACACTCCGACGGCAAAAGCGATTCGCTGGTACTGCCGTACCCGCCCGAAAACAGGCTGCTCGGTGGCTACTGGGTGAAAAAACTGCACAACGGCCGGTATATTCTATATATAGCCGGCCAACTGTACCTGCTGCAACACCAGACCATACTTTGGATGCGCCCCGGCGACACGCACCCCCTGAGCCTGCTCGAAGAACCGGACGGGTCGCTGCTGGTTGGGTACCTGCAGGACGGTCTGGTGCGGTACCGTTCGCTCGACGACCTGCGGGCCAATCGGAAGGAAAGCCACTGGCTGCAAGGGCTGACCGTATCGCAGGTGCTGCGCGACCGCGAAGGCGGCTACTGGATCGGCACCCAGCAGGAAGGCGTTTTTTACAGCCCCGGGTTGAACAGCGCCGGCACGGCCCAAATCCCCTTGTTCGAGGGGCGAACCATAAAAGCCGTTACCTCCAATGGCGCCGGTGGGTTGTTTGTCGGAACCGAGGATGCGCACGTTGCGGAAATTGATCTGTCGCACCCCGAAAGGCCGACCTGGAAACAACTGCCGCATTCGGGCAGCCTTTTTTTAAACAGCCTGCACTACGATGCCCCCGGCCGGACGCTTGCCCTCGCCGGCAATCCCGCGGCTTTTTATGTGTCGGGGCATTGGAAAACATACAGCTACACCATAAACGGTTTTGGCCAATCAAGGCTGTTGTCCAGCAACCGGCTTTCCCCCACCGGCAAACCAGGCCAATGGCTTTCCGCCTCTCCCGGACAATTGACCCGCTTTTCATTGGACAAACCCAATGTGTGGGTGGATTTGACCAACAGCACCTACCAGACCATCATCCGGTTTCGCAGCGTCTTCTCGGCCCCCGACGGCCGGGTTTGGGCATCCCGCAACGAAGGCTTGTTCGAGTGGAAAGGCGGCAGCACCCTCGTCCGCCCGGACGTGGAGCACCCGGCATTCCTGCAGCCGTTTATAGGCATGGACGTGTTGCCCGACGGCAGCCTCGTTTTCGGCCCAAAGGGCCACGGCGTCGTCCTCTGGAAACTCGGCGAAAACGCAGTGACGGAAATCAAACAGGCAGACGGCCTGCTCTCCAACAAAGTGTACGCCGTGCATGTAGCGCCCAACGGGGTCATCTGGGCGGGCACGCACAGCGGACTGAACCGCCTCACACCCGTCGGGCCGCGCCGCTACCGGGTGGACAACTTTACCGTCAAACACGGCCTGCCTTCCAACACCGTGAACGACGTGCGCACCACGCCCGACGGCTCGGTGTGGGTGGCTACGGCGAAGGGTTTATTCCGGTTTCGGGAAAAACCCGGCGAAGCGCCGATTCCCGCGCCGCTGTTTGAGCAGGTGACCGTCCATGGTGTGGCGTATGCCGCCGCTACGCTGCACACCCTCCCGCACGACAGCGCCGATCTTGTCGTCAAATTTCTTTCCCTGCACTTTCGCAGCGGCGGCGACATCCCCTACCGCTTCCGTTTGCTGCAAGCCGGCGGCGACTCGGCCTGGACCCACACCCACAGCCAAACGGTGAATTTTTCCAGTCTGGCCCCCGGAGCGTACCGGTTTCAGACGCAAGCCCAAAACGAGGAAGGGCGCTGGAGCGCGGTATCCACCCTGACTTTTACCATTCGTCCGCCGTGGTGGGCCACCTGGTGGGCGCGCGTGGCAGGCGCCACAGCCTTGGGCGCACTCGCGTTCGCCGGCTACCGCTACCGCATCGGGGAAATTCAGAAAGCAAGCAAGTTGCGGGAAGAACTGTACCGCCTGGAGCAGTCAGCCCTGCAGGCTCAGATGAATCCGCACTTTATTTTCAACTGCCTCAATTCGATTCAGCATTTCATCCTGAAAAACGAAACCGATGCAGCGGTACTGTACTTGGCCCGGTTTGCCAAACTCGTGCGCACGGCCCTGAATGCCTCGGTGAACGGAACCGTCACGCTCGCCGAAGAAGTCGCTATGCTCGACAACTACTTAGCCCTCGAACAGATGCGTTTTCAGAAAACCTTCGATTACACCATCGCCGTAGACGACGCCCTCGACGGCCGGCACACCCTGCTGCCTCCCCTGCTCGTGCAGCCTTTCGTGGAAAACGCTGTGCTGCACGGCATGAAAGCAATAAAAAAAGACGGCCACATCGGAGTAACATTCCGGCAGGCAGATGGATACCTGTGCGTAACCATTCAGGACAACGGGCCTGGTTTGCCTAAGGAACAACTCGAAACCGAAGGAAAAATCTCCCTCGGCGGGCAAATTACCCAACGCCGCCTGGAACTGCTCCGGCAAGGATACTCCGGACAAGCCGCCCATACCGTGGTGTATGGGCAACCGGAAAACGGCACCGGCACCGTGGTCACGCTCCGTATCCCGCCAACTCCAAACTCCAAACTCAAAACTCAAAACTCAAAACTGACAACATGACTGCTTTGATTATTGACGACGAACCCGACGCCCGCGGCGTTTTGAGCCGCCTGCTGGAGCGTTTTTGCCCGCACATCACCGTATGTGCTGAAGCCGATTCGGTGACCAACGGCTTAGCTGCTATCCAGCAGCACCGGCCGGCAGTAGTTTTTCTCGATGTGGACCTCCGCGAGGGCAACGGTTTCGACATCCTCGACGCGTACCCGCGCCCCGATTTCAAAGTGGTGTTTATCACAGC
Organism: Lewinellaceae bacterium; assembly: GCA_016719605.1. GTDB lineage: Bacteria > Bacteroidota > Bacteroidia > Chitinophagales > Saprospiraceae > M3007. The sequence continues at coordinate 1,018,531 of JADJYW010000001.1, forward strand.
CCACAACGATTTTGCCCTCCAGGCGTACAAGTACCGGGCTTTTCATTACCTGCTCAAGCCCATTGACCTGCAAGACCTGATCGCTGTGACCAACGAACTGGAGGCCACAAACGGTTTGGAGGATGCCATGCTCCGCGACATGCCGAAAAGCACTACCAATGGAAAAATCATACTGCCTACGCTGCAAGGTTTGGCGGTTATTTCCCCGAACGAAATTAGTTATGTGTTCTCCGACGACGGCTATGCCTCGGTGGTGCTGGAATCGGGCGAAAAAATTTTTGTGAGCCGCACACTTCGGGAAATTATGGATGTACTACCGGAAGCCGCATTTTTTCGCCCCCACCAGTCTTACCTCGTCCGGTTAGATGCTGTTTGCAAGGTGCACAAAGGGGACGGACTGGTACTGGTGTTGCGCGACAAAACCCCTATCCCGGTTTCGCGCCGAAACCGGGAGGAGGTACTGCGGGCACTGGGACTATAGATCAAGCTAACATCCCATCAGAAAGTAAGGGTTTCCCGCGTAGTGTTTTCATATCCGCTATACGCAAGGCTGCAAGGTGTTTGCTCCAGACAGGGGTTAAAAGATACTCCCCCCCCAAACAAAATCGGCAAAGCCGGATGCTGCCGGGTAGCGGCCTACGAGTCGGCAACTTTGAATGCCGATATTTCCCGCATTGTGACGCAAACTGTTCAGGTGTTGTGGCGTTGGTGTTTCCTTTACTTCGTACGCCGTTTGCCCGTCAAGCACAAAATCAATTTCAAGGCTCCTGGATTTTTCAAAATAGTTCAACTCGCCAAGCCGGGCAAGCTGGTTCGCAACTGCGTTCTCGAACACTTGCCCGCCGGAGAGGCCCTTGCCTAATTTGTTCAGAATGCCCGTGTCGGTGAAATAGACCTTGGGTTGACTGGTCAGTTCTTTATCAATGCCTTTGGCCAAGGGCCTGACCAACCGAATGAAATAGGTATGCTCCAGCAAGGAAAGGTAATCTTTGACTTTGTGCCGATTCAGTCCGATGATGTTGGCGATCTTGCTGAAATCTACCTTGTTACCGGAGCGGGCAGCCAGCAGCAGCATGAGTTTGTAGAGCGAATCTGTCATTTCAAAGTCGGAGAGCAATTTGATGTCCAGTTCGATGTAGGAGTTGATGATGTCGGAAAGGTAATCTTCCCGGTCTTGATTATTTTCGGCAGACACCACCTCCGGGAAACCTCCATATCGGATGTATGCTTCATAGTGCCCGGCGTAGAGGTCGTAGTATGTCCGTAAAAAAGGTTTGCCTTTTTCAAGTTCGACTTGCGGGAGATAAGCGCCTTTAAACTCAAGGAATTCCCGGAAGTCGAGCGGCCACATCTCAAAAATTTTTTTTCGCCCGGCAAGGCTTTCGGCAAAATGGTTCTTGATGTAGAACGAACTGGAGCCTGATACGATAAACTTCACGTCGTAGGTGTCGTATAGGCTTTTGACGACGCTCGGCAAGTTTTTTACTAATTGAATCTCGTCCAGAGCAATGACGGCAGGCCTTGAAAAGTCAATGCCCAACTGCACCAGCCCCCGTTCAATATCGGCGTATGACGGCTGGTTGAACAAGTGGCGGTATTCGATGCGCTCCAGGTCAAGGTAACATTTGTTCTGGTGTTCGATTTTGCCGAGCAGGTACTTGATGGCGGTGGTCTTACCCACGCGCCTCATACCTGTTATGACGGTTGCCTGTTTTTTGGGCAAGTGCGCTTCAAGTGCCTCAAATGTCTGCCGTTGATACATAGATTCGGATTTTGTGTACAAATGTGCGACAAATAATCTGGAAAGCCGGATGCCTTTTTTGCAATAATGCAGATTGTTGGTTGCGCCATGTCCGCTACATCCGGTTCCTGCGAGGGTCAACCCCAACCCCAACCCCTAAAGGGGAGTTGATCGCGGGGTAATTGAAAAGAGTCTGGCCATTTTACCCCAACCCCAACTCCCCTTTAGGGGTTGGGGTTGGGGGCCAGGGCTGGGGTTTTGCCGAATCCCGGAAATCCCCAACCGAATACCCGAAAATCCTTGCCGAATCCCGGAAATATCCCCGGCATATTGGCAAAAGTTGCATCTTGCTGCGGCAAAAACTCCAGCCTCCCGGGTAACAAACCCCGACCCCGGCGGATATACCCCGTACCACGCTTCCCTTTTGCTTTAATCCATTTGTTAACTCGGTTAATCATCGTCTCTCATGAAAAGTCTGTACACCTCCCGGGCAGCCGCCCGGCGCATGGCCATCGTATTCGTATGCGCCTTCCAACTCATCACAACCCTTTCCGCCGACAACTACTACTGGGTGAACGGCTCCGGAGACTGGAGCCAGTTCGCGACCCACTGGGCCAAAATCCCCAACCCGACCCTGCCGGCACACTACCACGCCAACGTACCCACCGCGGACGACGACGTGTACTTCGGCGACACAAATGCGGGCACGGCCTACACCCTGAACGTGGACGCCGGCAGCACCGTGCCGAAGTGTAGGAATATGGACTGGACGGGCGTGCCCTTAGGCACAGTGTGGGGCGGCGGTGGCGGCCGGATGGATATTTACGGCTCGCTGAAGATGCATGCGAACATGAGCATGACCTTCAACAACGAGATCCATTTTATCTCGAATGATGCCACCACGAAGGAGATTTGGAGTAAGACGGTGCATTTCTCCGGTCAGGTTTTTTTTGAAGGGACTGACGGCGGGTGGCAGTTGATGGATGAGTTTTATGTGGAGGGGAATTTAGATCACAGAGGAGGTTTGCTGGAGACGAATGGGCATAAAGTCACCATTGCTGGTAGTTTTTTGGGCAATTATTACGCAGGCAGTGGGCAGTTGCACTTGGGCAGTTCAGAGTTTATCATGTCAGGAGGCCCCGCTTTTTTCAGATATTCAGCCGCCCAATTTAATGCAGGCACTTCTTATATTAAAATGTACGGCCAAGCCTATTTGGAAGGGCCCACTTATTTTGCTTCCCCTATCCGCTTTTATGACGTAAGTTTCTTTGCCAATATCCCAAGCGGCCAAGGCGGATTCGCATGGGGGCATATTGATGGCACCTTGACATTTCACCAGGACGGAGCAATACATTCGTATGGCAACATCGTACCGGAATTGAAAAATGTGATATTCCTGGGCAACGGCTACATTTACAATGCCAATAACTACCACAACCTGACCCTGACCGCAGGAAAAACGTATACGATCAGTGGGTTCTATCCCACTTGGGGCACCGACCAAACCATCCTCCCCGGCGGCTCCCTCACCGCCCTCGGCGCGGGCACCTGCTCGCAGTTCATCACCATCAAATCCTGGCAGTACGGCACCCACTTCAACTTCGTGAACAACTCCGGCGCCCAACAAACCGTGCATTGCGCCATTCTCGAAGACTGCCATGCTACCGGCTCCGATCCGCTTGAAGTCATTGACGGCGTGAACCTCGGCAACAACACCGGCTGGATTTTCACCGCTCCCAACCCCGGCCTCGACCTCTACTGGATCGGCGGCGCCGGCGACTGGAACGACCCCGCGCACTGGTCGGAAACCGACGGCGGGGCGGCGGGGATGTGTATCCCGAACGGCGGGTCGAATGTGTTTTTCACGGCGCTTTCCGGCTTTTCGCCCGGCGATGCGGTGAACATGCCGATAGATGCCTACTGCGCAGATATGGACTGGACGGGGGTGACAGGCGAGCCGAAACTGAAATTTAACTTCAATGTCAATCTCCATATCTATGGTTCGATGACACTTGCCCCGTCCACAGCGATGGGTTTGGAGTACGACAATGACCTCAATTTCGGCAGCAAAATCAGGTTTCGGGGTTCCGGGACGCACACCGTCACTACGGCAGAACAATTATTAGATCACTACACCATTTTTGAGGGTTCGGGGATGTACAAGTTTGCCGACGCCTTCAATACCAAAGGAAGCATCGTCCACCGGAACGGCCAACTGAAGACGATGGGCTTCCCGGTGAACCTGAAAACCTGGGATGTCAATGTCAATATGAATCAGGGGCAGTTTACAAACAACCCGAACACGGAAGTCTGGTTCGGCGACCCCGATCTTGGCGTCAGTTCAACGTTGACGTTTTCGGCGACCTATTACCCCAACTACGGGATATTTTTTGCCAATGACTACTCGGCCGCTAAGTTCCACGCCATGAACTCCCACATCATCATCAACGGCGACCCCGGCGGCAGTACGGTTATGACCCGAAACGCCGGTGTGACCCACGATTATTGGAGGGTCACGTTTACCTATGGCACCTTCGAGCGCGGCAATGTCCCGCGCACTTGGCCTACCTGTACACCGAGGGCCCGACCACGACCGCCAAAATCGCCAAAACCGGCGGCGCACTGAACCTCCAGTACGTCGTGCTGGACAATGTGCTGCCCGACCTGACCACCGGCGCCACCTACTCGGCCGGCAACAGTTTCGGCATACAACCGCAGGTCACGGCCGACTGGAACATGACCAACCCCGCGCCCCGCAACCTCTTTTGGGTAGGCGGCAGCGGCATCTGGCACGACAGCAACCACTGGTCGCTCGCTTCCGGCGGCACAGGCGGCGAGTGCCCGCCCACACCGGAAGACAATGTACGTTTCGACGCCGCTTCCGGCCTCGGCGCAGGCAGTGTCGTGGATGTGACGCAGCGCTGGGCGTTCTGCAAAGACATGGACTGGACGGGCGTGACCGGCGGAGCGAAGTTTTACACTGTGCTGCCGCCGTACACCCCCAACCAGATCGCCGTTTTCGGCAGCCTGACGTTTTCGAGCGGGATGGAAAATGATTTTGCGGGGTCGTTTTGGATGCGGGCGAATGGCGCGGCTACAATCAAGAGTGCTGGGCAGCCCTTCAAAAACGTCTTTAATTTTTGGAGCGCAGATGGGCATTGGACACTTTTGGATGATTTATCGACACAGGTTCCAAGCCTCTATCAAATCCGCCACTATTATGGAGAACTGACCACGAACAACTTTAACGTAACCGCAGGTGGCTGGAACTGGACATCTTATGACGGATTTACCGGCTATGGTTCTGGTGTTTCAGCATCTGCAAAACTGAACCTCGGAAGTTCCAAACTGAAAATTTGGGCATCTCCTTTATATAACTCGCTTGCCTTTTTCGACTATTATGTAGCCGGCAACTTTGATGCCGGAACCTCGGAAATCATCCTTGAAGCCACAGGCCCTGTCGACTATGTCGGCGGCGGTGGCTATCCTGGGTATGTTCAACATGTGTTTCATGATATTACCATCAAAGGCACAGGAGGGCTGTACGGTGGCCAAGTAGATGGCAAATTGCTTTTGAAAAATACAGGTTTTGTGTCTGCTGGGGGGCCAATAAAAACGCTTGAATTTGAAGGGGATGGCAGTTTTATGCAATACTACGGGCCTGGCAGAGATGTCAATAGCGTAAAGTTTGCTCCAGGAAAGCGGTACACTTTCAACCCCGGCTTTATTCTGAACCTCGTCCCCCACCTTGGCGTTGAAGATCAATTCATCGCCCAGGGCCTGCCCGGCCAGTACATCGAGATGAAATCCTCCGACCCCAGCGTCCCCGCCATCATCCACAAAGACGACTACGACGGTACCAGCACCTGCACCAAGTACCTGTTTCTCACCGGCATGACGCACACCGGCACCGAGGACATCTACGTGCCCACCCCCGGCGGCGATGTGTTCAACAACGCCGGCTGGCAGTTTTTCCCCTGCAACCCCTGCCCGGCCACCGTGCCGGTGCTCGATGTGGCGGCCAGCATCACCACCGGCTGCCCGCCCGGCACGGCCAAACTCGTGCTCGCCGGCCTCAAACCCGACGAATGGGCCAACTGGTACACCGACCCCGCCGCCACTACCGACCTCGTGTACTCCGGCGGCACGCCCGGCCCGGCCGGCAATATGTTCATGCCGACCATCACCGGCCCGGTCACCTACTACGCCCGCGTGTACAGCGACGGCGGTTTGTGCGAAAGCACGGTGGTGCTTTCCGTGGATATCACCATCACTAACCCACCGGCGGTATTCAACATGACCGGCGGCGGCCTCGTCTGCGCCGGCAGCAACGGCACACCCGTGGGGCTGGACGGCTCGGTCGCGGGCGTCACGTACCAACTCCAACTCGACGGCTCGGACACGGGCAGCCCGCTCGCGGGCACCGGCGCCGCGCTGGATTTCGGCCTGCAAACGGCCCCGGGAACCTACACCGTGGTAGCCACCACCGACGGCACGGCCTGCTCGGCGGTGATGACCGGCTCGGCGGTGGTGACGGGTAGCGTACTCGTGGCGCCCACCGTGGCGGCCGGGAGCAATAGCCCGCTGTGCATCACCTCTAGCGCGCTGGAACTCTTCGAGTCCGGCGGCGAATTGATAAACTGGTCCTGGACCGGGCCGGGCGGCTACACGTCCAATGACCAAAACCCGGTCATACCCAACCCCACACCGGCCATTTCCGGCCTGTACACCGTAGCCGGTATCGCCGCCAATGGCTGCTTCAACACGGGTAGCGTTCAGGTCGGCATCTACCCCCAACCCGACGCCACCATCACCACCTCCGCCGCCGCGCAAGTATGCCCCGGCACCACATAGCATCACCTACACGGCAGATGCTCCGGGCCAAACGGTGCTGTCAGTCACCGTCGTCGGCCCCGGCGGCTGCTCGGCAGCGGGCTGCAACAACACGTTCATTCAGTCGCTCGGCAACATGGGCGGCTCGCAGCCCAACATTTTCCCGCACCCGAACGGCGACTTTTTCGCCACCGGCCTGCGCAACGACAGCATGGTCATCATCCGTTTCGATCCCTCGCGGCACGCCCCTGTGGGCCAACGCTTTCCGCCTCGGCACCAATACCCTGCTCATCCGCGACCTGATGGTGGACGCTTCCGGCGACCTGATCGGCGTGGCCTACTACGAAACAGGTTTTGCAGCGGACGCCAAATCCACGGTGTTCCGCTACCACATCGCCACGAACAGTTTTGTGTGGGTGCAGCACATTTCCGACGTGCTGTTCACCAATATCCACGACTTCGACGCCAACAACTGCCTCCTGACCGGTACGGGCAACGGCGGCTACACCCAACTGGCGCATATTGACAAAAGCACCGGCGCCGTCAGCACCTATGCCCTGCAGGGCGAGGGCGGCGAATACTTTTCTGTCCTACAAAACGGTCACCTGTACGGGGCTTGCCGCAGGTACTACAATTCCTTCGGTGATTTCCGGGCATCCGTTTTTTCGCACGATGCGGCCACGGGCGCGTTCGAGTGGCAAAACAGCCTGATCTCGGAAGGCAACGAGTCCGGCCCCAACCAGACCCGCATGTACCCCGAAAAACCGGCTCTTGACAACGACAGCCTCGTCGTGATCGCTTCGGGCGACCTCGTGGGTTTCGACCTGTACCTCGACGGGCCTACCGAATTAGTCGTGGCCAAAACCGACCTCTTGGGCAACCTCGGCTGGACGAAGCAGTACCTCGTATCGGGCTACAACCGGCCGGTGGCGGCGCGCATCGCCAACACCGCCGACGGGTACTACATCGTAGCCAATATGTACCTGAGTTCACTGAGCAATTTCGGGTTCGGCGTGCTTATCAAAACCGACAAACAGGGCAATGTGCAGTGGGCCAAACGGCTCGGCATTTCCGGCAAAAACATCGTGAAAAACATCATGGAGCGCAATGGATTTTTGCACCTCGTGCTGGCTTCCGACAGTTACGCGCCCAACGAACTGCTGCTGCTGAAACTCGATTTGCAGGGCAATTCCAACGCAGCGTGCGATTTCATCCAGCCCATCACGGTGACGGTGAACCACCTGCCGGCGGTGCAAAACGCCCGGCCGTACACGGTGTCCAACCGCGTCAACACCCTGACGCCGGTGGTGGAAACACCTAATTCGACGCCGTTCTCGAATGTGTCGCGGTGCAGCACTTCATGTTCCAATTCGCTGGCGATCCATGTCACCCTGCCCAATGCGGGAAACATCAGCGGTCCAAACTTTATTTGTGTCAACGATAGCTACCTGCTAACGACCGACGGCACGCCTGGCGGCGAATGGAGCAGCGACGACCCCTCTGTGGCACAGGTGAACATGAACTCGGGTTTCGTGTACGCACAGAATCCCGGCACCTGCACCATTTCCTACACCCTGACGGAAAACGGCTGCACGAATACGTCCTATTTCTTTTTGGAAGTCCGGCCCACGCTGTTCGTAATCGCTATTTCCAACAGTCCGGTTTGCGCCGGCGACGATGTGATTCTGGATGAAATCGGCGGCGAGGCCGTCAATTGGGACTGGTTTGGGCCGAACGGTTTTTACGTTTCCGGTATTAAAAACCTGATTATTCCGAACGCCACGCCGGATATGAGCGGAATTTACACCGTAGTTGGGTTGGGCGCGAACGGGTGCCAGGTATATTCGGATGTGCAGGTGGAGGTAGGGGCGCTACCGGATGTTAACAATAACTGCTCCATTAGCCTCTGCGAAAATCCCCCCGGTAGCGGGCAGGCCACGTTCGACCTGACGGATAGCGAGTCGTGCAGCACTATGGGTATGGGAGGCTTGTCCGTGCGATACTTCACCGAAGCGGGGCTGATCAACGAAATCACGCCGCCGGATGCTTTTTTATCCGGCACTACAACGGTGTACACCTTGATCACCCATAACAGCACGGGCTGTACGAGCAGTGGTTCGCTGAGCCTGGTGGTAACGCCGGGGCCGACCATGGACACACCCGCCAGCCTGGAAATCTGCGCTGAAGAATTTATCACATCAATCCAGTTCAGCAGCAACCAACCCGATGTGGCTTTTCAGTGGACGAACGACAATCCGGCCATTGGTCTTCCTGCCGCCGGGTCGGGCGATATTCCCGACTTCGTGACGCAGAACAACACCGGTGCGCCGATCACGGCCACCATTACCGTGACCCCCAAACTGGGCGGCGATACCCATGCCCCCACACTTATTTGCAACAACGGTCTGAATATCGATATTGTGCCGCCCATGGGTACTTTGTCGTATTCGGATGTATTGTACTTCGCCAATGACGACTGCACACCGGTAAACGAGCTGGAGTTTTCGATTATCAAAAGTTCCCAAAGTACGGGCATGTTTCCCACGGATGGACAAGGAGACCCGTTCGGCAGCATAACCTTCAGTTGCTTCGATCTCGGCTATCAAATACTTGAAATGTGGGTGCGCGATCTGGAAGGCAATGTTGATTATTGCAATGCGTATGTGATCGTAACGGACAACACAGGTTATTGCGGCATGTCGCCAAAACCGGCCGGTGCGGCGCCCGATGTGCCGGCACTAAAACCGGTTCCTGAAGTCCTGAACAGCGCCCGCAGTGCCAACCATTCGGCTTGCACGACGTGCTTCGGCACACCGGTTTCCTTTACGATAACCGTTTATCCCGATCCGACGGTGGATAACCTCAGCGATGTGGTAGTCTGCAACGGCGTATCGGTGTCCCCGACAATTTTTGCCGGTTCAGTACCCGGCACAGTCTTCAACTGGTCAAATAACAATCCGGGCATCGGACTTCCGGCGAACGGCACCGGCGATTTGCCGGCTTTTGCTGCCGTCAATACCGGCTCGACACCCATCTGGGCTATGATCACGGTGGTACCCACGATGACCTTTGGCGGCATCACCTGTACCGGATATGCCGATTCCTTCCAGATATTCATCTACCCCCAACCCGACGCCACCATCACCACCTCCGCCACCGCGCAAGTGTGCCCCGGCACCACAGGCCTCACCGCCTCCGTGCCCGATGCCGGCCCCGGCGCCACCTATACCTGGACGATCCTGAACGGCACCATCACCGACGGCCAGGGTACCAACAGCATCACCTACACGGCGGATGCCCCGGGCCAAACCGTGCTGACGGTCACCGTCGTCGGCCCCGGCGGCTGCTCGGCGGCGGGCTGCAACAACACGTTCATTCAGTCGCTTGGCAACATGGGCGGCTCGCAGCCCAACATTTTCCCGCACCCGAACGGCGACTTTTTCGCCACCGGCCTGCGCAACGACAGCATGGTCATCATCCGTTTCGATCCCTCGGGCACGCCCCTGTGGGCCAACGCTTTCCGACTCGGCACCAACACCCTGCTCATCCGCGACCTGATGGTGGACGCTTCCGGCGACCTGATCGGCGTGGCCTACTACGAAACGGGTGCGGCGGCAGATGCTAAATCCACCGTGTTCCGCTACCACATTGCCACGAACAGTTTTGTGTGGGTGCAGCATATCTCGGAAGTGCTGTTCACCAACATTCACGATTTCGACGCCAACAACTGCGTCCTGACCGGCACGGGCAACGGCGGCTTCACCCAACTGGCACATATTGACAAAAGCACCGGTGCCGTCAGCACCTACGCCCTGCAGGGCGAGGGCGGCGACTACTACTCCGTGCTGCAAAACGGCCACCTGTGCGGCGCCTGCCGGCAGTGCTACAACGCCGGAGGGCGATTTCCGGAGCAAGCGTTTTTCGCACGATGCGGCCACGGGCGCGTTCGAGTGGCAAAACAGCCTGATCTCGGAAGGCAACGAGTCCGGCCCCAACCAGACCCGCATGTACCCCGAAAAACCGGCTCTTGACAACGACAGCCTCGTCGTGATCGCCTCGGGCGACCTGGTGGGCTTCGGCCTGTACACCGGTGGCCCCACCGAATTGGTTGTGGCCAAAACCGACCTGTTGGGCAACCTTGGCTGGACGAAGCAGTACCTCGTATCGGGCTACAACCGGCCGGTGGCGGCGCGTATCGCCAACACCGCCGACGGGTACTACATCGTGGCCAATATGTACCTGAGTTCACTGAGCAATTTCGGGTTTGGCCTGCTCATCAAAACTGACAAACAGGGCAATGTGCAGTGGGCCAAACGGCTCGGCATTTCCGGCAAAAACATCGTGAAAAACATCATGGAGCGCAACGGATTTTTGCACCTCGTCATGGCTTCCGACAGTTACGCGCCCAACGAACTGCTGCTGCTGAAACTGGATTTGCAAGGCAATTCCAACGCAGCCTGCGATTTCATCCAGCCCATTACCGTGACGGTGAATCACCTGCCGGCGGTGCAAAACGCCCGGCCGTACACAGTGTCCAACCGCAACAACACCCTGACGCCGGTGGTGGAAACCCCTAATTCGACGCCGTTCACGAATGTGTCGCGGTGCAGCACGCCGTGTTCCAATTCGTTGGTGGTAACTGTCGCCCTGCCCGATGCGGGAAACATTTCCGGCCCGGTTGGGCTTTGTTCCGGCAACGGTTTCCAGTACACCAGCAGCGGCTTGGCCGGCGGCCTTTGGGCCAGCGACGACCCGAACGTGGCGTATGTGGATGCCAACACCGGTGATGTTTTTGCCTTAGCACCCGGTTTTTGCACCATTACGTACACCGTTACGGAAAACGGCTGTACCAACACGGCGTACTTCTTTCTGGAGGTTTTGTCAAGTCCGTATGTGGAAGCCGTTTCCAACAGTCCGGTTTGCGCCGGCGGCGATGCCGTTCTGGCGGAAATTGGCGGCGAGGCGGCAACTTGGTACTGGTACGACCCCAACGGGTTCCCGGTTTCTAATTTGCAAACCTTCATCATTCCGAATGTTTCCTCTGCCGACGAAGGGCTGTACGTCGTGGAAGCCTATGCCGCGAACGGCTGCGTGGGCTATGCGCAGACGCCGGTGTTTCTTTCCGGCCCGGCAAGCGCCGGCACGATCAGCGGAGACGCCACCGTTTGCCAGGGGAAAAACACGCCTCTGACGATCATCGGCACCCCCGGCGGGATGTGGAGCAGCAGCAATACCGCCGTTGCCACGGTCAACAGCGTGTCGGGAGTCGTGCAGGGCATAGCGCCCGGCATGGTCGTCATCACCTACACGGTGATCGCGAACGGCTGCACGGAGACTGCGGATTTCGATATGGAGGTAAAACCCCGTCCTGCAGCAGCCATCAGCGGCGACAATAATGTTTGCGAAAACGAAACCCTCATCCTGACGGAAACTGGCGGCGAAGGTGTCTCATGGGAATGGTACAGCGGTACGGGCTGGATCAGCTCCGGCCCAATCCTGAACTATCCCAATCCAACGGTTGCGGAATTTAACGGCATTGCGTATGTGATCGTCACGGGCGCCAACGGCTGCACCAGTTCGACCCTGGTGGACGTGATCGTGTATCCATTGCCCGCCGTGCTCGCTACCTCCAACGGTCCCGTTTGCGCCGGTAACGGCAATCTGGAGCTGTTCGAATCCGGCGGCGCACAGGACGTGACCTGGGCCTGGAGCGGCCCGGGCGGGTATCAGTCCACGGCACAAAACCCGGTGATCAACAATCCCACACCGGCCCATAGCGGCGATTATACGGTGGTGGTGACGGATACCTGGAGCGGGTGTACGAATAGCATGACAATTGCGGTCACCATTCACGGACAGACCAATGTTTCCTGTCCCTCCAACAGCACCACCTGCATCGCCGGCGGCCCGCTCGTTTTGAGCGGCGGCGCCCCGGCAGGCGGCAGCTATTCCGGCCCGGGTGTGAACGCGGGCGTGTTCGATCCTGCGGCTGCGGGCGTCGGGCAGCACAGCATCACCTATACCTACACCAACGGCCAGAACTGCGCGGATTACTGCACGTTCAGCATCGAGGTGGTGGCGGGCCTGTTGCCGGCTATCGCCTGCCCGGGGCCTGTCACCGTGCTTTGTGCCGGCAACATTCCGGCACCCGACCCGAGCCTCGTCGTGGCGCTCGGCGGCTGCGGGGCAGCCACCATTTCGCATTTGTTCACTTCTCTGCCCTACGACGTGGACTGTTTCAACCGGTTCAAGGTGACGCGCTACTACCAGGCCACGGACGCCTCGAACAACACAGTTTCCTGCTCGCAGGTCATCACCGTGTTCGACGACGAGAAACCGAATTTCATCTTCGTGCCGGCCAACGTGACCGTGCAGTGCAACAGCCTGCCCGCTGTGGGCAGCCCGGCGGCTTCGGACAACTGCGGCGGTGCGGTCGCGGTCGTTTTCACCAACCAAACCGTATCGGAACAAACCTGTACCGACCGGTATGTCCTCACCCGCCAATGGACGGCCACCGACGGCTGCGGCAACACGCGCACCGCCACGCAGCGGATTACGGTAGTGGACACGCAAAAACCGGCTTTTGTCAACCCGCCGGCCAACATCACCGTGCAATGCAACGCCATTCCGATGGCCGTTGCGCCCACGGCTACCGACAACTGCGCCGTAACGGTGGCTATCTCCTACATCGGCGAGACCAGGACGAACGGCGCCTGCCTCAACGCGTACACGCTGACCCGGCGCTGGGTGGCCTCGGACAACTGCAACAATACCCGCTCAATTTCGCAGCGCATCACGGTGGTGGACAACAGCAAACCGACGCTGACTATCCCGCCGAACCAGACCATCGCGTGCAACGTAGCGATACCGCCCGTCGGCACGGCCACGGCCACCGACGGTTGCGGCGGAACGGTCCATATCCTGTACCTCGGGCAGACGACGGCCAACGCTGTTTGCCCGGGCAACTACCAAATCCGACGCACCTGGCGGGCCACCGATGCCTGCGGCAATAGTACGGTGGCCACGCAAACGATCCAGGTGGCGGACAACCAGCCGCCGATTTTCACCTCGGTGCCCGTCGGCGCGACCATCTCGTGCACACAGTCGCCGCCGGCCCTGAACAACCCGGTGGCTACCGACAACTGCGGCGGGTATGTGCAAATCACCTACCTCGGGCAGGTGCGCACCGACGGCAATTGCCTGTACAACTACGACCTGACGCGCACCTGGCGGGCTACCGATTTGTGTGGAAACTCCGTCACCGCCCTGCAAGTTATCAGCGTGCGGGATACCACGCCGCCGGTTTTTGTCAGTGTGCCGGCCGATGTCACGGTAGTCTGCGCGCCCAACTGTGTGCCGCCGCCTACGCCGCCGACCGCCATAGACAACTGCGGCACGCCGGCCGTGGGTATGCAGGAAACTCAGTCGCCGGGCGACTGCTCCACGGGCTACACCGTCACCCGCACCTGGACGGCCACCGACCAGTGCGGTAATCCGGCGGTGCATGCGCAAACGTTCACCGTGCTGCCCGTACCTACATTCTCCCCGCCAATGACCGACCGCGACGGGCAACTCAAACACTCAACACTCAACACTCAAAACTGTCAGCCTGACGCCCAACCCGACCACCGACCGGGTGCTCATCGGCCTGGGTGATTTTGCGGGCGAAACGGTGCTGGTATCTATCCGAAACGATCTGGGTCAATTGATCTGGGAACGCCGGGTGGATGTAGTACCCGATCTGCAACTGCCGGTGAATCTGCGCGAAGCGGGAGCGGCTGCCGGGTTGTACACGGTCAGTGTGCGCAGCGGCGGGCAGGTGGTGAGCGGGCGGTTGGTTTTGGTGGAGTAGTTTACAAGTTGGCGAGGAGCAAAGGGCAAGGGGCAAAAGGCGAGATGCCTCCCTTGCCCTTTGCCTTTTGCCAACCTGCCTCTCCACGGTAGAATTTGAATGTTAAGCACTACAAATCTTTGGGGCGTTTTTACCGAATCCCGGAAATTCATAACCGGATATACGGGAATTCTTGCCGAATGCCGGAATTCTCCTTGGGCTATTGGCAGGACTTACATCTTTGAGCGGTAGTGTGTGTGAGAGTCTGGACTGACCTGAAATGGCTTGTGTGTTTGCGAAAAGGCCGATCAGGAGTTAGGAGGGCACACCGTATCGAAATGAACAGGTTATATTTAAAGCATAAAATTCTTTTCAAATGAAAAAACTTCGTTTACTACACTTGTGGTTGTTCTGGTGTGCCGGTTGGTCGCTATCTCCCGTGGTTGGCCAGAACAATTGCCTTGATTTTGATGGCAATGGCGACCACATTGATCTCACGCCAATTCCGATTAGCGCCAACTCCAACTTCACAGTTGAGATGTGGTTTCGCTCTACAGCTACAAGTACGAGCACTAATTGTTCCGGCAATTTCAAACGTCTTTTTGCACTCGGCGGCGCCAACTCAAGGTTTGAGGTGGGCGAATGTGGCGGCAACTTGTCGGTCTATTGGTATGACGGCGCCAGTCATGGGCCTTTTCAAACCTCAGCGGCTACTATCCGTGACGCGCTTTGGCACTGCATATCGGTGACACGGAACGGCCCAAACATGGATATTTGGCTCGATTGCGACTTGGTCTATTCAACCAGTCAAATCGGTATGCTTAATTCCACGCGGTTCCGTATCGGGCAATGGGCCGGCGGTTTGACGGGCAATGATGAATGGCAGGGACAGATAGACGAGGTTAAACTGTGGGATTTTGCCAAGTCGGCCGGGGCTATTTGTGCCGACAAAAATTGCCTTCTCCTGGGCGACGAGCCGGGTCTGGTGGTGTACTGGCCGCTTGATGATGGGACGGCCAACGCCGACAACTCCAGCATGGCGTTCGTAACTGATCTCGCCGCGCCAGAGGACAATGGTACGCTTGCAGGGTTCACCCGAACCGGGACCACGAGCAATTTTGTGCCGTCGGAAGCAGGAATCGTCTATCCCAATTACCAGAATCTCGACCTCCAGATCAGTGATTATTTTTCCCCGGGCACACCCATAACAGAGATTTGCACCGGCGAACCGCTCCATTTTTGTCTGATGACAAACGGGCAAACGGTTCTATTACCTAATGTAATGGATCCCACAACCAATGTGATGGCTACCATCGCCTGGCAATTTTTGGACAACTCAGTGACCAATTGGACAACTATCCTTTCCGACCCTTTTTCGGATTTTTGTTTCCCGATAGGCCCAAGTGTCGTTACTGCTGTTTGTTCGCCGAACGCGGACGGTTTTGTGGATCGGCAATATAGGGCAGTTGTCACGGTGACCGATCCAACGCTCGGCGCGAGTTGCGACTATGTTTCCGAAGTGCAAAACCTGCGTATTTGTTGTCTGATCAGTCCGTCGGCGACGGTAGCAGTAACGACCAATTTACCCGACGACCTGCTCTGCGCGGGTGATATGGTTGATTTTACCGTCGAACTTCATTCCCCCGACGAATTTGTAAATACTCCCGGCCCGGCTGTAACGATAGACTGGACATATAACAATATCCCGATTCCGACCGCCGCCAACCAAACTAACTTTATCTATCCTGTAGCAGCGGTGTCCGAACCGGAGGCTTGTTTCGAGGCAACTGTGAAAAACTGTGCGGGGAAATTGATGACCTACAAGTCATGCCTCACCGTGGATCCGGTGCCCATGTGCGGGAGTATTACCGAGCTGCCCACAGGCGCCTTGACGCCGGACCCCATCGTCCCGGACAAATACTACATCTGCCCGGGCAACGATGCCGTTTTGCAGAAAGTAGATGCCGCTGCGTTCAGCAACGGGGTTGTTTCCTGGCAGTTTATGTTTCCGTCGGTGGGCGACTGGATAGACCTTGGCACGTCGAACGATATTCAGAATACCAATATTCTGCCCTGCATCAAGCCGCCGTCCTCGCCGTACCTCTGGCCTGCGGGCGAAACCTGCATCAAATACCGGATCGCCGTCAAGCCATACAGCGACCCTTCCGGTTGCGAGCCGTGCTATTCCAATGAATTGACTATTTGCCTGAGTACCGCCCCGATCGCCGATGTCATTGTGGGCGATACCGAGATTTGCTCCGGAGAAACGGCGCTACTGACGGTCGGCAACTTCAATGCCGACTATACCTACACCTGGTTTTGGAACGGGTTGCAGGTGGGTATCGGGGAGTTTTACACGGCCTCAAAAACGGGTTGTTACCTCGTAGAAATTTCAAACGGCTGTCAAAGTACTGCAACGGCCAAGCACTGCCTGACCATTTGTGAGACAGTTGCGGTCATCAGTTGTCCGCTGGCGCCCAATGATTGCGCCTGCGAAGGTCAGTCCATTCAATTGACGGGCTGTAGCCCCAATTATTCGCGAGACAACTGCGGCGGGGCGCTCCTTTACGATTGGACATGGGACAGCGGTACAGTTCTCGCCGTAAACGGCTGCAATCTGGAGCACCTGCCGGCCCCAACCGGTACAACGTACACGCTTATCGTGACTAATAGTCTGACGGGCTGTTCGGCCACCACATCAACTTTCATAAAGCCGTGCGATAAACCGTGATCAAACACCCAGTACCAAAAATTTAAAAAGACAAATCAATGAAAAAGATATTTACGTTGCTGTTTTTGAGTCTGTTGGCTGCTTCAAAAGTTGCGGCCCAATGCGCCTGCGATTTTGTCATAGATTTCGAGCCTGATCCAAATAATCAATGTTGCTTCGAGGTGTATTACTGCAACAACGGCGGCCCGGCTTGCACACCGGGGCTGAATTTCAACGAACTGCATATTTATACCAATAGCAACATCTCTTTTACCGAACCGATTGCCGGCGTAACAGCCTCCTTCAGCGGTATTACGGCGGTGCAGGCAGGCACTTTTGAGGCGGTTTTTACGGGCGATTTTGGAGCCTACTCTCAGGAATGCGTCTCGCGTATCCACATTGGACAGATATGCCTTGGCGGCGGCTCCCAGCCCTCTGTAGGTGTCGAGTTTTCGGCACAGATGAATATCCCGAATGGTGCAGGACTTTGCAGCCTGACGGTCTCGAATACGACATTTGACATTTATG
This sequence comes from Lewinellaceae bacterium, assembly GCA_016719605.1. Lineage (GTDB taxonomy): Bacteria > Bacteroidota > Bacteroidia > Chitinophagales > Saprospiraceae > M3007. The sequence goes on from JADJYW010000001.1 coordinate 1,036,174, forward strand.
ACTGCGAGGCACCCCCGGCTTTATTTGAAAAACTATACGGCGACAGTTCGGAAAACCGACCGACGGCCATCAAAGCTTTCGGCGATGGGATTTATGTGGCCGGGTATCGGGTGGTCAATGGCGAAGACTATGGTACGTTCGCCAAGTTTGACCTTTCTACCGGAGCATTGGTTTGGGAAAAACAGATGAGTATCCCTTCGCGAATACTGGATTTTGAAAATATCCCGCCACCTTGGTCGGTTACTGAAGAATTTTTGCTGGTCGGACACACACCGTTTGTTGCCTCGCCCATTCCTTTAGACAACCGCTCGTTTTTGATGCGGCTTGACGATACCGGCACGGAGGTTTTTTTTAAAAATTTTGACCAGACGGGACGGGAGCATTTTGATCGAATTTTGTTTCCCAGCTTACCGGCAGACTACCAGTTTCCCTACTATCTCGTTGGCCGAAAAAATCCTGTTGGCCAGCCGCAAACAGATGTGGATAAAGTGGTGCTGTATAATGTAGATGCCAACGGCGTACACAACTGGGGACGGGAATACACCTACAACAGTTTTCCTGCCGGCGACGACGAATTTCACCTGGGAGTGATTCCACGCGGCAATGGCAACTTGCTGCTGATGGGCAACGACGCGCCGAATAACGATGGTATCATCGTGGAAGTCAATGGCTTTACGGGAGCCGTGGTCGGTAGTGGAAAACGCTATCTCGAAACCCTCGATATTTACGACGGCTTGGTATTGTTCGATGGGAATACGCTTATCGTTGGGGAGTATTTTCACCCGGATCCCGCACAAAGATCCGCTTTTGCGGTGGTACTGGACGGGTCGCTTACCCCGGTTGCGGGAAAGCGTTTTCCGTCTATCGCCAGCTTCAAGGACATTTGGGCAGACCAGTACGGCAATTTGTGGACCATCGGAGAGAACAAGGATTTCGACGCGCAGAATCCGCACAACTTTCCAGTTGTTATTGCACTTGAGTACACGTCAATGGCGGCAATGCCGCAGCTAGGTTTTATTGGCGGTCGTTACCTCCACGACGGCGAGACCGAATTTGCCAACGGTGTCATTTCCGTTACACCCAACCACGACCGCATCTTTTATGCCGATGCGCGGCGCACGAATCCTGCGGGTTTTGGTGATTGGGACATGCTGGTCGGTGCATTCGATCTGGGCATGACCTCCGATTGTTCGCAGGCGTATGACAAATCCTCGTTCGATTTTGTTTTTGCCAAAACCGACGTGCCAATCACGTCTGTGGTCATTCCGGAGCCGCCGTTTACTACGGCCGTTTCCATGTTGCCTTACCAATATGGGTGTAGCAACTTTTGCGACAACTGCGACCTGAGTATTGGATTTGATGTCTTCCGTACAATTGTACCGAAATGGACCTGATCGGTTATGCGTACGGAGGAACGGCTCCTTACACATTTTCGTGGGACGTTACTTTTGACGGCGATCCCGACATTATCGGGCAAAATCCGTTGAATATCGGTTTTTCGTCCAGCGGCTATCTTCCGGTCGGCATGACGGTCACCGATGCGGCGGGTTGTTCGGCAACCATTGTTCAGGATGTTTATATCCCGGAGGATATAGAAAGTCCTATATTGGACTGCCCTTCCGGTGATCACATTTTTCTGACAGATCCGGGCGTTTGTTTTTCCGAGCAAAGTTTGGTGGAGGTTCTGGACAATTGCGACCCGTTTCCAATAGTCATTTGCGAATTGACCGGAGCAACCATTGGTACGTTTACGGGGTCTGCGCCTATCCAATTTCAGAAAGGTATCACGTTTGTTTCCTGCACGGCCACAGATAATGTGGGTAACATCAGCGAGTGCGCTTTTTCCATAACCGTTTTGGATGAGGAATTACCGACGATCATTTGCCCACCGAGTCAGCAGTTGACTATTCCATTTTGCGACGAAATCACCACAGCCTTTTATGCTCCGCCGACCGGGGCCGATAACTGCCCGATGGTTGCTTTTTCAGCCTCGCATCCAAGTGGCAGCGAGTTCTCGTGCGGCGCTACAACAGTAATTTACACGGCCACCGATATGTCGGGCAATACCTCCGTTTGCAATTTTGAAATAAATGTGACCTGCACTTGCGCAAGCATGGGAACCGCGAGCATCGAGTGCGGCCCAGGCCCGGATACCTATACGTTCACGATGGTGGTCAACAATGCGAGCGGTTCGGGGTTTCCGTGCGACTTGCTCACGACGTTGCCGGTAGATCAGGGCACGCTCATCGGAGCTCCCACCATTACCTGGGATGCCGGGAACACCGTCGCCACGATTACCGGGATCATCCAGGCTGTCCTTCCGATTCCGAGCCAATTTGATCTGACTGTGCTGGCTAATTGCTCCTGCCCTTCAGGTCTCTCGACGGTTTGCTCGTTGTCGGTGAGTTTATCTCCGGGTTGCTGTAGAGGCGTATCGCTTTCCAACCTTGAAATTTGCCGGGAAAGCCCTTCCCACCCGGTTTCGCTCGATTTCTTTGGTTCTGTGGCGAACCTCGTTCAGGTTGAATGGTATATGGCCGCAGGCCCCTGTCCGGCTAATACGACCGATCCCGGTTGGTTGTTGTATGCCACAACATTTGCGGCTACCACCGATGTTTTTCCACCGTATTTAGCCGGTGATTTTTGCATGTACGCTGTGGTAACAGTCGGCGATTTTCCGTGCCAAACGCTCACAACAAACATCGCATACATTACCCTATGCGAACCGGTCGCGTGTACGCTACCCGACCAGGAATTTTGTTATACGGGAAGCGCGATTACACCTTTGCCAATTGATATTTTAGTGGAGGAGACTACATGCCCCTACACGATTGATTGGCTGGACGCTGCCGGGAATCCAATTCCGGCCTTGCACGGACAGACGAGTTTTCAGCCGCCACCCATACTCTGGTCGGGTTTGCCGGGCGACTGCAAGCAGGATTTTACCTTTTCGGCCCAAGTGACAGGTCCCTGTGGCCCCCGGACGTGTACGGCTACCATTTCCCTGTACGACGATGCGGCTCCGGCTGGTGTTTTGGATATGGTTCCATTCGAATCGCAAGCGTTTTGCCCGGGAGAGGATGCGACGCTTTTATTTGTCCCCGGCTGCCCCAAACCACCCTCGGAGGTTGTCTGGGAATGGTTCAGCCGCACCGAAAACAGTACGTTTGCGCCTGTACCGGGCGCGGGTATGACAAACACCCTGATACACACCAACCGCCTCTGGGAGGATACCTGGTTTGCCGTGGACATTACCAATGGTGTTTGCTCGACGGATCGGGTGGAATACTTCATTGATGTGCTCGATGTATTGACACTGACGAGTTTTACGGCAGGCTACAACGACATTTGCAATCCGACAGGCGTGACCATGGCTGTCAACATCGCCCCCTGCAACACATCTGGCAGTCCCTGCAACTGTGGCTATACTATAGCGTGGTACAGGGATTGGGATTTGCTACATACGGATGTAAATACTTCCGGCCCATTAGCGACCTATACCCATATCCCGGCTTCTATAGATTTGATTGCCGGGAACTACTATGCGGTGATAACCGAAAACTGCTGCGGACAACAAGTGAAGTCGGATGTAATAGAAATAGGGCCGCCTTCGGAGTTAGTGATCGCGGGACCTTGCTTCAATTGCAATTACGAAACGCAGACCGTTGAAGCCATTCTGACAAACCCGGAGGCGGGAGTTACTTGCTCCTATAATTGGGCCACCGCTGCGCCCGGAAATATCTTGAGCGGGCAATCAACCAGCCAAATTGAGGTAAATGCGGGCGGCTTGTATTGGGTTACGGTAACTTGCTCCAATGGATGCACCAAAACGGGTCATTTTAACCTGAAGCAGTGTGGCGGAGCTGTGGAGGCTTCTATTTCCGGCAATACGGTCATCTGCCCAGGTGCAACTACGTTGCTGACAGCCTCGGGTGGCGGCGATTATCTTTGGTCAACCGGCTCTATTGATGAAATCATATCGGTACAAGATGCGGGCACATATACGGTTACCGTTACCGGGTCCAACGGGGCCACCGCTACAGCGGAAGTGACCGTGATTCTCAGTCCTGGAACGAGCATCGAATGGCACAATGTGCCCGCTTTGGAGGTGTTCGTGTCGTGTGCTGCCGACGTGCCCCCTCCGGATTTGGTTACAGCCTCCGACGACCTCGGCGGGGATGTGCCTGTTGTGTTCGATGAACAGGTCATTCCCGGTAACTGCCTAAACCAGTTCGTAGTGGTGCGCACCTGGACGGCCACCGTTGTCAGCGATGTGTGCGGTACCGTTGTGTCCGAAATTGTGCAGATTATAGACGTGAACGATACGAAAGCGCCGGTTTTGTATCCCAAACCGGCCGATATTTATCTGGATTGTCCTGATTTTGTTCCACCACCGGAAATGGTCACGGCATACGACAATTGCGGCACGGTAGATGTCACGTTCAGCGAAAACAGCATACCAACCTTCTGCACCAACCAGATCATCGTGCGGGAATGGGTCGCCACGGATGCATGCGGCAATACCGACGGGTGGACCCAGCACATTTTCGTGGAAGACCTTGTGCCCCCCACGTTGTTCGGGCTGCCCGCAGATATGACCCTGACCTTGACCGATACCGATCCTTTGCCGCCCGTGCCTACTGTCACGGCGGAGGATAATTGTGGCGACCTGCCTATGGTAACTTTTTCAGAGACCGATCTGGTCGCGACTTGCACAACGCCAAGATTAGTGCTCCGTACCTGGAGCGCGGAAGACCTCTGCGGCAACCTGGCCGTGTTCACACAAGAAATACAGATCGGGATATCAGCTGCGGTACTCGCATCCATCTCTGGTAACACCACGATCTGCCCGGGCGGCGGCACACTCCTCACCGCTTCAGGTGGCGGCGATTATATGTGGTCAACGACCGAGACAAATGCGTCTCTAACGGTGCATACGGCTGGCATCTATACGGTGACGGTCACGAATGCAGCCGGTTGTACGAGCACGGCGCAAGTGACGGTGGGGGAAGCTCCAATCAACCAGTTCAGCGTTTCGGGCGGTGGTACCATTTGTCCGGGCGACGTATCCTGCATTTACCTGAGTGGTTCCGATATGGATGTGCTCTATACGGTTTATCGAAACGGTACATCTGTTGTGCAGCAGCAAGGCACGGGCGCTTCAATGAGCATTTGCCATCCGTTCATTAGCGGCACATATACCATTTGGGGAGCCCGTTCCGGTACTACACCGCTGTGCTCCCTTAGGATGACCGGAAATGCCGTATTCACATACTTTTCCTTCCCTAAAGGCGGGAACTTATCAGGCCCAAATTCCTATTGCGCCGGTGGTCTTGGTGTTTTCTTGAGCATAAACAATACCTCGACAGATGTGGAGTACGCGCTGTTTTTAGATGGAAATCCAAACCCGCTTGAGGTTGTCCAGGGAATGGCGGGAACATCCAGTTGGGCCTTTTGGAGCGGGTACTTACTATGTGGTTGCCACTAATTTGACAACAGGTTGCAGTATCACCATGCCAATGAAAACGGTTACTGAAAACCCGCTTCCGATGGTGTTCAACGTCACGGGCGGCGGCGTGCGTTGTCCGGGCGATCCGGGGTTGCCCATCGGCCTGGACGGTTCTGAACCGGGAGTTTCCTATCGTCTGAAAAGAATGGTGAATGGTGTTACAACGAATGCCAGCGCGGCAATTTCGGGGACAGGTATGGCACTTGCCTTTGGTGTATTGGCAACGGAGGGCACCTATACCGTCATCGCGACTACATCTGCCGGTTGTACGGCCACAATGGCCGGGAGCGCCGTGGTTACGAACTCTATACTACCTATAGCCTACTCGGTGACGGGCGGCGGAACTTATTGTGCCGGTAGTACAGGGGTTTCGTTCGGGCTGGCCGGCTCGCAGGACGGGTTTATGTACCAGCTGTACCATATTGTATCGGGCAATTATGTGCCGGTGGGTGACCCGATTGTGGGAACGGGTTTTGCTTTAGTCGGGACGAATCAGCCATATCCTGCCGGCTCGTACACCATTATCGCTACCAATGCCGATGGTTGTACCCGCACCATGGGGCGCATCCGGACGGTCACCGTGATCCCCCTGCCTGTAGTATTCAACGTCACAGGAGGCGGTGCGATTTGCCCGGGCACAGCAGGCGTATCCATCGGCCTGGATGATTCCCAATTGGGAGTAAACTATCGCCTGAAACGAGACGGGAACAATGCAAGTCCGTGGATATCCGGCGGCGCCGGCGCTATTGATTTTGGTATATTCAACACACCCGGTACCTACACCGTCATGGCCACTACAGCCACTTCCGGATGCATGGCCGACATGAACGGTAGCGTGTTGGTAGAGCACACCACTTTGCCTTTGGTGTTTCAGATGACCGGCGGGGGCACCTATTGCCTGGGCGGCACGGGCGTGCCGATCGGATTGTCCAATTCAGAGCCGGGAGTACTGTACCAGTTGTTTGTCACAAACAGCAATGGGCCAATGCAGCCGGTAGGCATACCGGCACTGGGTGGCGGCCTGCTGTCTTTCGGCGATCAAACCATACCCGGGATGTATGCTGTGATTGCCACCAATGCCGGCGGATGCACCAGAACAATGAGCGGATCGGCTTCCGTAACCACGAAAACCCCGCCGGTAGCGTCCATTATCGGGATAAATGCCATTTGTGAAGGAGGGAGCACAACTCTGGCAGTTACGGGCGGCGGGACATTACCCACGTGGTCCACCGGCGCCTTTAATACAATGGTTATCACAGAAAGCCCGACGGTGACTACGACCTATTCCGTGACGGTAACCAATGCTTCCAACGCCTGTACCGCTTCCGCCTCGAAAACGGTGATTGTCCATCCCAAGCCTACGGCATTCCAGGTAACCGGCGGTGGCATTCGTTGTGTCAATGCCGCCGGCGTACCCATCGGGTTGGATAACTCGCAGACGGGTGTACAATACATCTTAGTCGGCCCGAGCAATACCACTGTCGCCGGCCCGGTACCAGGAAGCACCGGCAATCCGCTTGCTTTCGGCTTGTTCGCCACAGGCGGTACCTACTCCGTGGTGGCGACCAATACCAGTACGCTCTGCACGGCCACGATGAACGGCAGCGCAATGGTAACAGTCGTGCCTTTGCCCGCTGTTTTTAATGTCACCGGTGGCGGAACGATATGCGCGGGTGACCCAGGTATGCCGGTCGGGTTGTCCGGCTCGCTGTTTTTAGTCCGTTATGAATTGTACCTGGATGGACAGCCAACGGGTATCACCGCAGACGGAGACCAGCTCGGCAATCCAATCGCCTTTGGCAATCAAACGGCACCGGGTGTTTACACCGTCGTGGCCACTTCCATTGCGGGCGGGCCGCAGTGTACACAACTCATGAACGGCTCCGTGACCATCACGCTGATAGGCGCCGTGGTGGCTACCATTTCCGGCCCTACCGTCATTTGTGGGTCGTCGCCGGTAACCCTCACGGCCTCCGGTGGCGGAACCTACTTGTGGTCTACAGGTGAAACAACAGCCTCAATACAGGTCGCCCCCATGGCCTCCAGTTCGATTTACGCGGTGACAGTTACCTGGAGCCAATGCAGCAGCAGTACCTCCACGACCATCGCAGTCATAGATCTGCCCTCATTTGCCTATTCCGGATACGATCAGACCATTTGTGCCGGTAGCAGTGCAACACTGGATGCCAACATACCCACGCTTGGCGATGGAATATGGAGTGTGGTGAGCGGGCCGAGCACGGCGCTGACGCAATTCGACAACCCAATCCTGCCCTGGGCAACGTTCAACCCAGCCGGTGGCGCCGGTGATTACACGCTGCGCTGGACGATTTCCAACATGCCCTGTCCTGCCACCTCCGATGATGTTGTTATCACGGTTTTGGCGCAGCCTATGCTTGCCGGTTCTCTTGCCAATCAGGTTGTTTGCAACGGCAGCCTCACCGCGCCGGTCAATTTCACCGGCGTGCCGGAAGGTGCCGTATTCCAATGGACGTGCGACAATCCGGCTATCGGACTCGCCGCCGGCGGCGTCAGCAATATCCCCGCTTTCACGGCGGTAAACGCCGGAACAACACCCGTTGTGGCAACGGTGACCGTGACCCCGGTGTTGCCGGGCAGGTTTGCCTACATTACAAACTACATTGACCATACTGTTTCGGTGATAGAAATCCCGAGCCATACCGTAGTGGCTACGGTACCTGTGGGTGATTCTCCTTTTGGCGTATGCGTACACCCGGACGGAAGTAAGGTTTATGTGACAAATCAAGGATCAAATACCGTATCTGTGATCAATACAGCAACCAATACGGTCGGGGCAACAATTCCTGTTGGAGATGTTCCTGTCGGGGTTTGCATCAGTCGTGATGGAACCCGCGCGTATGTGACCAATAGTGCAGATGGTACCGTTTCGGTGCTTAATACGGCAACGAATAGCATACTCGCTACCATACTTGTAGGTGTAAGTCCAGGGGGTATTGCCGTCAGTCCGGACGGAGGCCGGGTTTATGTGGCAAATTCCATTTCGTATACTGTTTCGGTCATCAATACGGCCACGAATTCAGTCATAGCAACCATCGGTACAGGAGCTAATCCGGCGGGAGTGGTCGTTAGTCCAACAGGTGACCGGGCATATGTGACCAATTTTGGGTCGAACAACGTATCGGTCATCAATACGGCTACGAACACCGTACTCACAACAGTGGGAGTAGGAGACGGTCCAAGCGGTATCAGCATCGCTCCGAACGGAGGCCGGGTGTATGTTTCCAATAATACGCCGAGCACCGTTTCGGTGATCAATACAGCGACTAATGTGGTTGTTGCAACTATATCCGCAAGTAACAAACCGTACGGGAACAGTGTAACCCCGGATGGCAGTCGGTTGTATGTCGCCAATTATAATTCGGGTATTATTTCGGCGACCAGTACGGCCACCAATGCAGGAATTGGGGCAGTCGGTTTAGGAGGCAGCGGGCCTGTTGCATTCGGCAACTTTATCGGCGGCACACGTTGTACCGGCACGCCAATTTCCTTTACCGTTACCGTCAACCCTTCGCCGAACATTTCAATTGTCAGCTCGACGCCTTCGCCGAGTAATCCGCTTAATTCGACAGTGACAGTGGCCGGCTTCGGTGGTATGCCACCGTACACCTACCAGCGGTGCCCTCGGTAGCGCCGTTTGCTCCCTGCGTGAACGGAAGAGGTAATGTGTTTTCCAATGTACCACCGGGTACATGGACATTCACCGTAAAAGATGCCAGGGGCTGTGTGGGAACAGTGACATACACGGTCGTTCCGTTTCAGGCACCCGGCACTGAAAACCGGAGTGCGAATGCACAGACTGCAGAAACAATCTTTGACTTTTCAGTTGCGCCCAACCCGGTTGCTGGTGAAAATACATCACTTTTGTTTTCCGGTAACTTTATACAAACCAGTGCACGCATTCGGGTGCATGACCTTGCTGGACGCCTTATGCTGGAACAAAGAGCCACTATTCAACCGGGCTACAAGTATGATCTTTTGGTTGGCGAACTACCTGCCGGCATGTTCCAGATTACTGTTTGGACTGAAAATGGAGGTTTGCAAAGCCGGACAATGGTGGTCATGCGAAATTGACACTGCATATATCCCGGTTGTGATGTTCTCGCAGTCTGATTCTATTTAAGCAGGAGCCGTCCCGATCTTTTTGTGGACGGCTCCTGTTATTTCTAAGTTTTATGTACCGCCGAGTACGCCCTTTGCACATGCTGTGTGTGCGGCGCCTAACGACTATTTTTCCCGAAAACACAAAAAGTCCCGGAATAAAAACGAAACTCCGGAATGGTTTCAGGTACCTTTGTTTTGACTTTCAACGGTCGTACCTGTAATGTTTTTGCAGGATAATCCATCAAAACATAATCGTCTCATGAAAAAAGTCTACTCCGCTGCCCGGCATGGGCTGGCTGCTTTGCTGCTGTTTGTGCAAAGCGCACCCCTTTCCGCCCGCAACTACTACCACTCTGGCAACTGGAACGACGACACCGTGGTGGTGTCCGCCGATCCGGACGGCGTAAACTCCCGTTTGGTGAATGGTGTGTTACCTGCCTCCGGGCCACAAGCGATCTGTCCGTCCGACATGACCGTTTGCTTCGAAGCAGCGCCGTTTGTGCTTCCCGGCGCCACACCGGTGGGCGGCATATACACCGGCCCCGGGGTAGCGCAAAATGTATTCGACCCGGCCGGCGCAGGCTACGGTAGCCACACGATCACATACACCGTGGGTGGCAACCCGGCTTGCACGTTTCAGATTATTGTACAACAAGAAACGCCTCCGATAGTCTTCTGTGACGAGATCACACAGGTTGCGCTTGGCACCGACTGCATGGCCCTCGTCAATGCCAGTACCTTCGACGACGGCTCGTATGACTATTGTTCGGACGTGTATTTCAAGGTTCGGCGTATGGACGTCAACGCCTGCCAGCCCGGCGACCGATACTACGATCAAGTGAAATTTTGTTCCACCGACCTCGGGCAAACCATTTACATTGTGCTGCGCGTGTACGACGTACCGGTACCTGCCGGCGAGGTGGCATTGGCGTTCGAACAGGCGAATATAAATGAATGCGTGGTAGAGGTTTCTGTTACCGATAAAATAAGACCCACCTGTACCGCCCCGGCCCACGTTACAGTTTCCTGCGAGAACTTTGACCCCACTCTCCTTGCATACGGTGTTGCCACCGGCACAGACAACTGCTGCATGGATACCGTCACGGTCACGAACAGCTACACCCAGTTCGATACCTTGTGCACCCAGGGCACTATCACCCGCAGATTCACCACGGTGGACTGTGTCGGAAATACGAGAACCTGCACGCAACGCGTGGTGGTGACATACAACCAGCACTACTTTGTAAAATTCCCGAACGATGTGCTCGTCACTGCCTGCGACCCCAACGTCAACTACGGCGAGCCGGAATTTTTCGGGGAAGATTGCGAACTGTTTGGAGTCAGTTATGTGGATAAAATCATAGGCCAAATACCCGACGCCTGTTACAAAATCGAGCGTACCTGGACGGTCATCAACTGGTGTGCCTACAATCCGAACCTTGGCTGCACGGTCGTCCCCAACCCGAATCCCAACTCCAACCCCAACCACCCGTCCAACCGGCCCGGCCCCATAGTGTCGGAAGCCGGTGCGCAGGCGCCCTGGGCGCCGACGGTGGTGGCTATCCTCCCGGGCCAACCACCAACCAACTTCTCCACGTTCTGGAGCGCAAACGCCAACTGCTACCAGTACACCCAGATCATAAAGATCCTGGATTCGCAAGATCCGATCGTGGAAAACTGCCCCGTCGGCCCTCTGGAAATTTGCGACCTGACGCCGAACGATGCTTACCTGTGGAATGAACCCTACTGGTTCGATAATGCGATCGGCGGCAATGACCTGTGCGAAGGCGTAAGCGATCTGAGCATCACAGCCACCGACTTGTGCTCGGGGTCGGACATTCGTATTCGCTACCTGCTGTTTCTCGATTTGGACAACGACGGGACCATGGAAACCATCGTGAACAGCGCCGACCTGCCGGGTTTCAACACGGTCAATTTTGACAATATCCAAAACCCGAACTTCTCGGGCGGCACGCCGCGCCAGTTTGACGAACGCCCCGTGCCGACGGATGAAAAATACGGCTTTGCCCTGCAAACCACCGTTTCGGGAAACAACCAAACCGCCGCTGTGCGCTGGAATACCCAGCAGGCACCGAACACATACACCGTTCCCGAACTGCCCTACGGCACCCACAAAATCAAGTGGTTTGTGGAGGACAACTGCGGCAACGAAAAGGTTTGCGAGTACGTCTTCGTGGTAAAAGATTGCAAGGCGCCGACGGTGGTATGCCTCAACGGCCTCAGTGTCAATATTTTGCCGGTGGGAATAATCAGTCTTCATGTGAGTGACTTCCTGCAATATACCGAGGACAACTGTACGCCAGGCAATCAGCTGGTCACGGCCATCCGCAAGGCCGGCGCCGGCTCGGGCTTCCCGCTCTACCCCTACGGCCAACCACAGAAAGATGTTCAATTCGGCACCGGCGAACTGGGGGTGCAGCAGGTCGAAATCTGGTCGCTGGATAAAGCCGGCAACAGCGATTTTTGTTTGACCTATGTGGTGGTATGCGACCCGAATGGCTTTAGCGGCGGGCAGCCTTCGTACCCCGACCTGACGGTTTGCCCCGGCGAAAATATACCGGGTATTCCGCTGAGCGGTCCGATACAGGGCGCCACCTATTCCTGGCAGAACGACAACCCCGCCATCGGGCTGGAAGTGCTGGGTATGGGCGACATTCCCTCGTTCACCGCCACCAACAACACGCCGGCGCCGCTGACGGCGGTCGTTCAGGTGTTCACGCATTCCAGCGTATGCTCAAGCCCCGACACGGTGCGTTTCACCATCACCGTCAATCCCGCACCGGTGGTGATTGCCCCCGGCGACGTGATGGTTTGCCAGGGTGAAAACACCGTTCCCATTCCGTTTTCCGGCTCGCTGCCCGGCATGACATTTTCGTGGACAAACGACAACCCGGCCATCGGCTTAGCCGCCGCCGGCACCGGGAACATCCCGGCTTTTACAGCAGAAAACAATACGTCGGCGCCCCTCACGGCCCACATCGAGGTAACCGGCAGCGGCATGCCCGGGCTGCAATGCCCCGACCCTGTTCCGGCACTTTTCACCATCATGACAAAACCGGTACCTATGGTGACCGATCCGGGCGACCAGGAGGTATGTGCCGGTGGACAATCGGCGCCGGTACAGTTTTCGGGCAACCTGCCCGGTACGACCTACACTTGGACAACCGACAACCCCGCTATCGGACTGGCCGCTTTCGGCAGCGGCGATATCGGCGCGTTCACGGCGGTGAACAACACCGACGCCCCGATAACGGCTACCATCACCGTAATGCCGCAGATGGGCGACATGGAACCGCCGACGGTGACGTGCGTGAACGGCCTGGCGGCCAACTTGCTGCCACCGGGTATGGCCACCCTGTTCGCCGCCGATTTTTTAGCCTATGCACAGGACAATGTCACGCCGTTTGACCAGTTAACAATCGCCATCCGCAAAGCGGGCGCCGGCTCGGGGTTCCCGCTCGACACCTACGGCAATCCCCAGGTTTCGGTGTGCTTCGATTGCTCCGAAATCGGCGCGCAGGCAGTGGAAATCTGGGTGAAAGATGTTTGCGGAAACACCGGCTACTGCTCGGCAACCGTGACCATTCTGGACGGCAGCGGGGTTTGCAACAACGACCCCGGCGACGGTTTTTGCATCACCGGCAAAGCCGTCACGGAATACGGCGACGGGGTGGAAGACGTATTGGTGACGGTGATCGGTCCCGGTATAAACCAGTCCGTGCTGACGGACAACGGCGGCAACTACATGTTCTGCAATTTGCCCGTCGGGCAGGATTACGAGATTTGTCTGGTCAAAGCCGACAATCCGCTGAACGGGGTAAATACGTTTGACTTGGTGCTGAAGAGTAAACATATTTTAGGCCTTGAGTTACTCGATTCCCCGTACAAGATCATCGCTGCGGACGTGGACTTGACTGAAACGGTCACGACGATTGACATTGAAGAAACACGAAAATTGATTGTGGGTATTTACACCGAGTTCCCGGTGGCGCCTTCGTGGCAGTTTGTGCCGGCCGACCATGTTTTTCCGAATCCGGCCGACCCGTTTTCCGATCCATTCCCGCGCGGCTGCAAAACGGTTTCCCTGAACGGCGACGTCCACAATCAGGATTTTATCGCCATCAAAACCGCCGATCTGAACGGCAGCGCGGTAGCCAACGACCGTCCGCCGGCGCCCAAGCCGCCCAACGCCATGCAAATGCAGGTCGTCTGCCCCGGCTGCCCGGGCGAGCCGGTAACGTTCACGATCACGGTACATCCGGCGCAAGTGGCAGGTGCTCCCGGCGATGTGCTGGTTTGCGCAGGTCAAAATGCGGGGCCCATCCCATTTTCCGGTTCCCTGCCCGGCATGACGTTTTCGTGGACAAACGACAACCCGGGCATCGGGCTGGCCGCTGCCGGCACCGGCAACATCCCGGCTTTTACAGCAGAAAACAATACGTCGGTGCAACTGACGGCCCATATTGAGGTGACCGGCGGCGGCATTTCCGGGCTGCAATGCCCCGATCCGGTGCCGGCATTTTTCACCATCGTCGTGAAACCGGTGCCCATGGTGACCGATCCGGGTGACCAGGCCCTTTGCACCGGCGGACAATCGGCGCCGGTACTGTTTTCGGGCAACCTGCCCGGTACCACATTCACCTGGACGAACGACAATCCTGCTATCGGGCTGGCCGCTTTCGGCAGCGGTGACATCGGCGCATTCACGGCGGTGAACAACACCGGTGCTTCGATAACGGCAACCATCACCGTGACGCCGCAGGTGGGCGACATGGAGTCGCCGGAAGTGACTTGCGTGAACGGTTTGGTGGCTTCTTTGTCGCCGTTGGGCATGATCACATTGTTTGCCACCGATTTTCTGGCCTCTGTGCAGGATAATGTCACGCCATCCAGCCAGTTGAAAATTGCGATCCGAAAGTCCGGCTCCGGGACGGGATTTCCACTCGATACTTACGGCAATCCCCAGGTTTCGGTGTGCTTCGGTTGTTCCGAAATCGGTGTGCAAGCGGTGGAAATCTGGGTAGAGGATGCCTGCGGAAACGCCAACTCCTGCCAGACAACCATGACCATTCAGGACAGTTATGGCGCCTGTAGCAATGGCTCCGGCGACAGTTTCTGCATCACAGGTAAAGCCGTGACGGAATACGGCGACGGCGTAGAGGAGGTACTGGTATCGGTGACCGGCCCGGGCGTCAGCCAGACGATACCGACCGACAACGGCGGCAACTACATGTTTTGCGATTTGCCTACCGGGCAGGACTACGAGATTTGTCTGGTCAAGGATGAGAATCCCTTGAACGGGGTGTCGGCTTACGATCTGGTGCTGATGAGCGAATACATACTCGGTGTTACGCCGCTCAACTCGCCGTACAAGATCATCGCAGCAGATGTGAATCTGACCGAAACGGTCACCACGGGTGACATCGAGGAAACACGCGACTTGATTTTGTTTAATCGCCTGACCCTGACGGCGCCCTCCTGGCAGTTCGTGCCGGCCGATTATGTTTTTCCGAATCCGGAAAATCCGTTCATAGAATCGTTCCCGCGCGGCTGCAAAACAGTTTCCCTTGGCGGCGATGCCCACGATCAGGATTTCATTGCCGTTAAAACTGCCGACCTGGATGGCAATGCAGTGGCCGGCAGCCGTCCGCCGGCGCCCAAGCCGCCCAATGCCGCGCAGATGCAGGTAGTCTGTCCCGACTGCCCGGGCGAGCCGGTCACGTTCACGATCACCATCCATCCGCCACTAAATTTTGCCCTCACGCCCGCCTCGCCTTCCTGCAACGGCGTCGCCGACGGCAGCCTCACGGCGAACAGCGTTTCGGGTGGCCAGCCGCCGTACCTGTACGCACTAAACGGCGGCGGATTTCAGAACAATCCGGTATTCAGCGGCCTCGATGTAGGTACCTATACGCTCACGGTTCAGGATGCCGACGGCTGCACCGCGCAGCAGCAGGCCAACCTGCCGCAGGGGCCGGATAAACCACTGGTCATCCGGTGCCCGGGCACCCAGGTACTGACCGCCAATTCCAGTTGTCAGGTTTTGCTGCCCAACTATTCCAATTTAGCCGATGTAACCGGCGGATGTATCCTGGCGCCGTCCGCCGTGGTGCAAACACCGGCGTCGGGAGCACTCGTCAATCCGGGCACCGTGTATGTGCAACTGACGGCGTGCAACCCGATCGGGCAAACGGCTCTTTGCGGATTCAATGTGGTGGTGAGTGGCGGGTGCGGGGGATGAGGCAGACGACATCATCAATCCAAAACAATAACACCTTCTCCTGAAAAACATCCACACCAGTACCATCCACAAACTGAGCGCCCTGCTGCTCGTCACTTTGATTAACTTAACTAAATCCAGCACACTCATGAAAAACAGTTACGCTTTTAACCGTCAATCCCAATCGCGCCACTTCTTACCACATTTCCTTTGCTTTCTGCTGATCCTGGGCTATGTCCAATTTGCCAATGCCCAATGTCCTATGGGTCACATCAGTCTGACAACTCAGGCACAGATTGACAATTTCACAACAGACTATCCCGGCTGTATGCATGTGCTGAATAATTTGGTCATCGGCCCTTCCGCGGATATAGCCAATTTGAACGGATTATCTGGGGTGAATCAGATTGACGGGGCATTGTTGGTTCTTGACAATTCCGCGTTAACGGATGTTTCGGGGTTGAATGGTTTGATGTCTATCGGAACGGAAATTAATATTCAGAGTAATCCCGTATTAGGATCAATTGATCTTTCGGGAGTTTCGGCGCCAAATGTGAATAGATTCATAATATCGAATAATGCCATGCTGACTAGTGCGCTGCTGCCGACGAATGTGATTACTATCTCCGACCGCCTTCAGTATTACAACAATCCTTTGTTGGCCACAATTTCTGAAATGAACAGTTTGACTTCAGTCGGCGATGTTTTATCCATCAGCAATGTGTTGGCCAATACGCTACCCGCTTTCAACAGTTTAACCGAGATCGGAACCAATGTTCCTTCCGTTACCTCCGGCCTGTACTTGGACACCAATCCGAACATCACCGCCATTCCCGTCTTTCCCGTGTTAAACTCGATTGGCGGCTTGATTTCCATTCAGATCAACCAAAATCTCACCGGCTTTGACCTGTCAGCAGTTTCCACACACGATATGCGAATGATGATAGTGAACAACAACCCGGTTCTGGTTAGTGCACTCTTACCTACCGATGTGACTGCCATTTCAGACCGCCTTCAATATTACAACAATCCTTTGTTGGCCACGATTTCTGAAATGAACAGTTTGACTTCAGTCGGCGATGTTTTATCCATCAGCAATGTGTTAGCCAATACGCTACCCGCTTTCAACAGTTTAACCGAGATCGGAACCAATGTTCCTTCCGTTACCTCCGGCCTGTACTTGGACACTAATCCCAACATCACCGCCATTCCCGCCTTTCCGGTGTTAAACTCAATCGGCGGCTTGATTTCCATTCAGATCAACCAAAATCTCACCGGCTTTGACCTGTCAGCAGTTTCCACACACGATATGCGAATGATGATAGTGAACAACAACCCGGTTCTGGTTAGTGCACTCTTACCCACCGATGTGACTGCCATTTCAAACCGCCTTCAATATTACAACAATCCTTTGTTGGCCACGATTTCTGAAATGAACAGTTTGACTTCAGTCGGCGATGTTTTATCCATCAGCAATGTGTTGGCCAATACGCTACCCGCTTTCAACAGTTTAACCGAGATCGGAACCAATGTCCCTTCCGTTACCTCCGGCCTATACTTGGACACCAATCCGAACATCACCGCCATTCCCGCCTTTCCCGTGTTAAACTCGATTGGCGGCTCGATTTCCATTCAGATCAACCAAAACCTTACTGGCTTTGACCTGTCAGCAGTTTCCACACACGATATCAGAAGTATGTTTGTAAATAATAATCCTGCTTTAACCAGTGCACTTTTACCTACCGACGTGGCGGCTGTTGCAGAACGGCTTGATTATCAAGATAACCCGTTGCTGGAAACCGTTTCGGCTATGACCAACCTGACTTCAATCGGGCAGTATCTGACTTTTTACCGCACCAACGCGTGCTATTTGCCCGATTTCCCAAACTTGTCCTCAATCGGAAAAGGTATGGTATATGGGTCTAACCCCAAATTGAAGGTTTTACCGAAACTGGATAACGGGGCCGTCATCAGTGAGTTGATCTCGATTGTTGACAATCCTGCCCTCGGCTTTTGCGCCATCGAAGCTGTTTGCAACTTCCTGCAAGGGGCCGGCACACGCAATATTTCCGGCAACGCCGGCGCTTGTCTGGACGAAGCTGCCCTTACGGTATCCTGCTTGGCTAATGACCCTTATCCGGATATTAACCCAACCCTTGATCCCGCCAGTATTGTCAACGTGCAGCAGGGCCAACAAGCATTGCTAATCCTTGCCAATTTACAGCCTGGGACGGCGGCTGTTTGGTATGCGGAGGATCAGGTGACGGAATTGTACAACGACGAAGCGAATCATTTCCAGCCAGTGATAAATCAAGTGATGACGTTTCACGGGGTAATGCTTGACAACGCGACCGGTTGCATCAGCGCCTTATTAACCGTTACGATTTGTCCTGATAATTTACCTCTTGACATCACCTGCCCGGCCGGCCTGCCGCCGCTGACCGCCAATTCCAGTTGCCAGGCATTTCTCGGCGACTACACCAGCTTAGCCACCCTTTCCGGCGGCTGCGATATTCCGTTGAACCCGATCGTGCAAACGCCTGCGCCGGGTAGCATAGTAAACCCCGGCACGGTAGCGATCACTCTGACGGTGAACAATACCGCCGGGCAGAGCGCGACGTGCGTGTTTAATGTGGTGATTAGTGGCGGGTGCGGAGATTAACACCCACCCCAACCACTCTCAAATGGGAGGGGCCTGCCCTCACTGACGGTGAAAATCCCGGTTTGGAATGCCTTTGCACCCCAACCCGGAATAATCCAGCAAAGTGCGATGTAGCCCCCCCTCCCATTTGAGGGGATGGGGGGTTGCACCCCGCGCAATGGAATACTACTTGACCAAACGTACCTGTACCAAAAACTCAAACAATCCAGTCACACAATCAAACTTCACCATCATGGAATTTCAATCAAACGCTTTTTCCGCAGCCCGATCAGCACGTTTTTTTTGCCTGAAACTGCTCCTGCTGTGCACCCTTCCGGCCGTCGGCCAAACCATTTCCGGACAAGCCCGAACCGAAGCAGGGCAGGGTATCGAGGATGTAACCGTCACCGTGAACGGCCCGGGAGTATCCGTTGCTGCGTTCACCAACAACAGCGGCAACTTCACATTCACCGACCTGCCCACGGGCCAGAACTACGAACTCTGCCTGCTCAAAAACAACGATGCGCTGAACGGGGTCAGCACGTTTGACCAGAACATTTTGTCCAAACATATCCTCGACATTGAACCGCTCACCTCGCCGTACAAGATCATCGCCGGCGAGGTGGGTACCGAAAACCTGCCGCCCGACGTGCTGGACCTGTACCTGTCCCGGCAAGTCATCCTCGGCGTGTACCAAGAGTTCCCGGCGACCTCGTGGAAGTTTATCCCGGCCGATTTCGTCTTTCCCGATCCGCTGCACCCCTTTGCCTACCCGTTTCCGCAAGGCTGCAAAATCGTGACCCTGAGCGGCAACGCGTTCAGCCAGGATTTCATCGCCATCAAAACGGCAGATGTCAACGGCGGTGCGGTTCCCGGAAATTGATTACTAACCGCCTCAAAACATACTTCACTATGCGCCTTTTTACACTGCTCATCGCCTTTGGCGCAATACTCATCGCCTTCCCGGTCAATGCCCTCACCTTTTCCGTGTCCTCCACGCCGCAAACCGTGGCTACCGGTTCGGAGGTAACCGTTGATATTCGGGTGGAAGATTTCACGGACGTGACCGGCTACCAGTTTTCCATGAGCTGGGATCCGGCGGTATTGGAGTTTTTGTCGGTCGTCCCAAAATTACCGGGCATGAGCGCGAGTGGTCATTTCAATACCGCCAACGCCGCTAACGGCACGCTGGCTCATTTGTACCCCGCCCAGGGCATTGGCGCCTTCAGCCTGCCCGACGGCTCCATCTTGTTTACCCTCCGATTTTTGGCTGTGGGCGTAGCGGGCGCCTCGTCGCCGATCAGTTTCACGGCCGTGCCCACACCCATCGCTGCGTACAACGGCGGGTTGCAACCCTTGACCGTGGTAGCCCCGGCCGGGTTAGTGAACATCGCGACACAAGACGGCTTTTCGGTGTCCGGCACCGTGAACCGCACCAACGGAATGCCCGTGCCCGCCGTGTTGGCGGCCATGAGCGGCGACGCCACGGGCACCGACCTGACCGGCGCGGCCGGCGATTACGGCTTTGCCAACCTGCCTCCCGGCAGCGACCTGACGATCACGCCCGCCAGGACTGCCGATCCGCTCGAGTGCGTCAGCGTGCGGGATATTCTGTTTATTTACAAACACTTCCTTGGCATCGAGCCGCTGCCAAATCCCTACGCGATGGTAGCCGCCGATGCGAACCAAAGTCATTCCATCACCTCCTCTGATCCGGTGGAGCTGCGCAAACTCATCCTCGGTATTTATACCGAACTGCCCAACGCTCCATCGTGGCAGTTTATCCCGGCGGACTATGTTTTCCCCAACCCGCTCAATCCTTTTTCACAGCAGTTTCCGGAAGATGCCACCATCACCGACCTGCAAGCCAATGCCGTGCGCAATTTCACAGCCGTGAAAACCGGCGACGTGACGGACTGCACGGGCGACGTGCAGGGGCCTGCTTTTCTCACCACGTTGGCCTCCAATGCCAACGGCCAACCGGGCCAGCAAGTGACGGTGGACGTGACCGTGCAGGATTTTGCGGATGTAACGGGGTTACAGTTTTCCATGCAATGGAACCCCGCCGTGGCTCAGTTCGACGGGCTGACCAACTTTGGCCTGCCGGGCTTAGACAACGCAGCGTTCAACACCGCCCAAGCCGCCGCCGGCAAACTCTCGGTGTGCTGGTGGACGGATATGTTGTTGGGCAGCCAAACGTTGCCGAACAATACCTTGCTTTTTACCCTCACATTCACGCTCGTCGGCCCGGCAGGCAGCAGCACACCCGTAGCGTTCGTGCAAATGCCGACCCAATTTGAGGTCGTCAACGGCGACTGCGCCCCCTTCGGACTAAGCACAGGCAACGGCTTGATCGTAGTTTCCGACCAGCCGCCGCCGCCGACTGCGTTCCAGTTGGTTTCCGGAAACGCCACCAGCGCGAACTACGCGCCGGTATGCGCACCGGTGACGGCCTCGAATTTTTCGGATTTGACATCCGTTCAGTTTTCCCTCGGCTGGGACCAGGCGGTATTCGAGTACCTGCAGGTTCAAAATTTCAACCAGTTGGCCGGCCTGAGCAGTGCCAATGTGGATGCCGGCCAGAGCGGAAACGGGCTGCTTGCATTTTCCTGGAGCGACCCAAATGCAATCGGCGTTTCGCTCCCGAATGGCACGGTGCTGTTCGAGGTGTGCTTCACGCCGGTCGGCCCGCCGGGCGCATCCACCCCGTTCGGGTTTCCCGGCTCGCCGGTTCCGGCGGAAGCAGTGGATGCAAACGGGGACCCCGTGCCCCTGCAAACCACGAGTGGTACGCTGAACATTTCGACGATAAACATCAGCGCCCCGGTCACGGTATTCGTGTCCCCCACGCCGCAAACCGTGGCTACCGGCTCGGAGGTAACCGTTGACATTCGGGTGGAGGATTTCACAGACGTCGCCGGCTACCAGTTTTCCATGGGCTGGGACCCGGCGGTGTTGCAGTTTCTGGCGGTCGTACCCAAACTGCCGGGCATGGGCGCGGGCGTCAATTTCAATACCGCCAATAATGCCGCCGGTGTGCTCACGCACCTGTTTTTTAAAGACGGCCCTGGCACGCTCAGCCTGCCCGACGGCTCGGTTTTGTTTACCCTCAAATTTTTGGCTGTGGGTGCGGCGGGCACCTCGTCGCCGATCAGTTTCGGCGGCGTGCCCACGCCCATCGCTGTGTACAACGGCGGGCTGCAACCCTTGACGATGACGGTGCTGGAGGGCATCGTACACATCGCCGCACAGGGTGGCTTTTCGGTGTCCGGTACCTTAGCCCGCGCCAACGGGACGCCCATGCCCGATGTGCTGGTGGCCATGACCGGCGACGCCACGGGCAGCGACCTGACCGGTGCGCCCGGCGACTACCTTTTTGAAAATCTGACTGCCGGCAGCAACCTGGCCCTCGCGCCGACGAAAACTGCCGATCCGCTCGAGTGCGTCAGCGTGCGCGACATACTGTTTATTTCCAAACATATTCTCGGCCTCACGCCCTTGTCCGATCCTTACCGGATGGTGGCTGCCGACGCGAACCAAAGCGGAGGTATTACCACTTTTGATAATGTGGAGCTGCGCAAACTGATTCTCGGTATTTACCCGGCACTGCCCAACAACCAGTCCTGGCGGTTCATCCCGTCTGATTTTGTTTTTTCCAATCCGCTCAATCCGTTTCAGGACAACTTTCCCGAAACGGCCACCATTACCGATTTGCAAGCGGACGCGGTACGGGACTTTGTAGCCGTGAAAGTCGGCGACGCGACGGACTGTGCGGGCGACACCCCCGGTACGGCTTTTCTCACCACGCTGGCTTCCAGCGCAAACGGCCAGCCGGGCCAGCAGGTGACGATTGACGTGACAGTTCAGGGCTTTTCGGATGTTTCCGGGGTGCAATTTTCCATGGAGTGGGACCCGGCGGTGGCGCAGTTTACGGGCGTGGGCAATTTCAACCTGCCGGGGCTGGATGCCGCTAATTTCCATACAAACCCGGCGGGAATGTCGTTTTGCTGGTGGACGGATGTGCTGGCCGGTGGCCGAACCTTGCCGAACGGCTCAGTGTTGTTTTCGCTCACGTTTACCCTCGTGGGGCAGCCGGGCAGCAGCACGCCGGTGGTTTTTGTGCAAACGCCGACCAAATTTGAGGTCGTGGACGGAAACTGCGATCCGTTCGGGTTGAACGTGGCCGGCGGCCAGATTTCGGTAGTCGCTCAGCCGCCAGCCAATCCGGTGCAACTTATTGCCGCCAGTGCTACCAGTTTCGGCGGTGCGCCGATATGTGTGCCCGTAAGTACGGCGAATTTTACAGATGTGGTTGCCGCCCAGTTTTCGCTGGCCTGGGATCCGGCGAAATTCACTTTTCAGCAGGTACAAAACTCGAATTCCCCGCTGGGCCTGAACAACAGCAACCTCTTAACTGCCCAGGCAGGAAACGGTGTTTTGGGATTTTCCTGGTACGATCCTAATGTCGTTGGCGTGACTCTTCCGGCCAATTCAGTGCTGTTCGAGGTGTGCTTCGAACCGGTGGGGCCGGTTGGAACTTCCAGTACCCTGAATTTTTCCAGCACACCGGTACCGGTCGAAATCCTCCACGCCAACGGGAATCCGCTGCCCGTACAAGCCGTGGGCGGCACGCTGACCATCGCGCCTGCCGGCGCAAACGACCCGGTACTATTCACCGTTTCTCCTACGCCGCAAACCGTGGCGAGCGGCCAGGCGGTGACGGTACAAATTCAGGTTTCGGATTTTACCGACATGGCCGGTTACCAGTTTTCCATGAGTTGGGATCCGGCGGTGTTGCAGTTACAGTCGGTGACACCGGCGCTGCCGGGCATATCTGTCGCCGGCAATTTCAACATCGGCAACGCCGCCGCCGGCACGCTCACGCACCTGTTTTTTGTACAAGACCAGACTCCGCTGACTCTGCCCGACGATTCGGCGCTGTTTTCCCTGAATTTCATCGCCGTGGGTGCGGCGGGTACGTCGTCGCTCATCAGTTTCGGCGGCACGCCGACACCGATAGCGGCGTACAACACGGGGCTGCAAGCGGTGCCGGTGGCTACACTGCCGGGTATCGTGTACATCGCTGCGCAGGCGGGATTGTCGGTTTCCGGTAATATCAGCCGGATTAGCGGCCCGCCCGTGCCCGATGTGCTGGTAGCCATGACCGGCGACGCCACGGGTACCGACCTGACCGATCTGCCCGGCGACTACCTTTTTGAAAACCTGGCCGCCGGCAGCAATCTGGCCCTCACGCCGTTCAAAAACACCGGCCCGCTGGAGTGTGTCAGCGTGCGCGATCTGCTGTTTATTTCCAAACACATTCTCGGCATCATGCCGTTGCCAAATTCCTACCGGAGGGTCGCCGCCGATGCGAATCGGAGCGGGAGTATCACCACTTTTGACAACGTGGAACTGCGCAAACTCATCCTCGGTATTTACACGGCACTGCCCAACAACCAGTCGTGGCGGTTTATCCCGGCGGACTATGTTTTTCCCAACCCGCTCAATCCTTTTTCACAGCAGTTTCCGGAAACGGCCACCGTCACCGACCTACAAGCCGACGCGGTGCGGGATTTTGTGGCGGTGAAAGTCGGCGATGTCACGGACTGCGTAGGCGATGAACACGGCCCGGCTTTTCTCACAACCCTGGCTTCCAGCGCCGTCGGCATTACTGGCCAGCAGGTGACGATTGACGTGACGGTTCAGGGATTTACGGATGTTTCCGGTTTGCAGTTTTCCATGGAGTGGGACCCGGCGGTGGCGCAGTTTGCGGGCGTGGGTAATTTTAATCTGCCCGGGCTGAGCGCATTGGCATTCAATACCAATCAGGCCGGTACAGGAAAACTGTCGTTGTGCTGGAATACCGACGTGTTGGCCGGCGGCCAGACTTTGCCGGACGGCTCGGTGCTGTTTTCGCTCACGTTTACCCTTGTGGGGCCGGGTGGCAGCAGCACCCCGGTGGCGTTTGTGGAAACGCCGACCCGGTTTGAGGTGGTGGATGGAAACTGCGATCCGTTTGGGCTGAACAGCAGCAACGGGTTGATTACCATTTCCGGCCAGCCAATGCCTACCCAGCTGCTTGCCTCCAGTGCCACCAGTTTTGGTGGCGCCCCGGTGTGTTCGCAGATCAGCATGAACGGTTTTTCTGAAATCATAGCGGCACAATTCACGGTGGCCTGGGATCCTTCCAAATTCAGTTTTCAGCAACTAAAAGGGTTCAACCCGGCGCTGGGGCTCTCCAGCGGCGGCAACTTCAGCACCGCCCAGGCCGGCAACGGGCTGCTGCTGTTTTCCTGGATTGACCCGCAAGCCCTTGGCGTGACACTTCCGAATACGCCGGTACTGTTCGAGGTTTGTTTCACGCCTGTCGGTCCGGTCGGCGCGGTCAGCAGCGTCAGTTTTCCGAACCTGCCCCAGCATCCTGTGGAGATTGTAAAAGAACCCGGCGGCCCATTGCCCGTGCAAACCATCAACGGAGCACTGACCATCGCAGCCGCGAGCCTTCCTTGCGGAATCACCTGCCCCTCCGGCGTGCCGGCACTCACGGCGAATTCCAGTTGTCAGGCCGTGCTTGGCGATTACACCGGCCTCGCGGTACTTTCCGGCGATTGTATTGCGCCTGTTGTGCAAATACCTGCGCCGGGGACTGTGGTTAACCCCGGCACGGTGGCGGTCACGCTGACGGCGAGCGACGCTGCGGGGCAGAGCGCGACGTGCGTGTTTAATGTGGCAGTGGGCGGCGGCTGTGGCGGCGGGAATTGAGACCGGCTATTTGGTGTGCTTGCGCTACTTTTGGGTTTTTATTTCACGGGGGAAGCCCGTGTAATTACCAAAATTGCAAAGCACTTGACCAAGGTTCGAATAGACAAATGGCTCTGGAGTATTCGTATCTTCAAGAGCCGCACCATTGCCACGGATGCCTGCAAGGCAGGTAAAGTTCGTATTGCCGGCGAGCCGGTCAAGGCGTCTTACCAGTTAGCCGAGAACGAAGTGGTGGCGGTGAAAAAAGACGGGTTCAACTTCGAGTACCGCGCCCTGATCCTGATCGAGAAGCGCGTGGGCGCCCCTGTAGCCGTCACCTGCTACGAGGACGTCACGTCCGAGGAGGAAAAAAACAAATACAAGGCCTGGTTCCAAAATGCAGCGGCAACGAACGAACGCCGCGAAAAAGGCGCCGGGCGGCCCACCAAAAAAGAACGCCGGGAAATAGAAAAGTTCAAGGACGACGAATAGGGTGAATAATCGGCGGGTTAAAACCCGCCGCTACCCCCTCGCCTTTTCTTTTACATGATTCCGAACATCTTGGCGTACTTCAGCATTTCGCCGGGGTTGCTGATTTTGAGTTTGCCCGTCATCATGGCCATCATCGGGTTCAGGTCGCCCGAGAGGAGTTTCGAAAAGGACTCTGCCGAGGTCGTGACTTTGCACGCGGCCTCACCGGACAAACCTTCGGTCACTTCCAACTTGCCGTCCGTGAGTTTGACCGTGAATTGGCCGGCATCGGCAATATCGAAATGGAACAAAGTGGAAAGGCCCTCCAAGGCATCGGCATTGGCTTTCTGGGGTAAATCGAAGAGGAATTTTTTTATATCAAGCATGGTGTTCAGGTTGCTGGTTTCAGGGTTTGAAAGTTGCTGGTTGGTAAAAAATTCACGATTTGTTCATCTCAACAAGCGTGGGTGCTGGATGTTTGCCGCTTAATTTTCGCCTCAAAGAAACTGCACTGCGCATGACCGCACAAAAAAAACATCCAACATTCTTTTGGCTTATGCTCGCCATACTCCCTTTTCTTGCTTGCAAGTTCACCGAAAAAAAACCGGTATTGGCTCCGGTGGGTTTCGACTGGCAGGGTCACCGGGGCGCCCGCGGCCTGCTGCCCGAAAACACCGTGCCGGCGTTTCTGCGGGCGCTGGAATTTCCCGAGGTGGTCACACTCGAACTCGATCTGGCCGTTTCCAGGGATCAGCAACTGATTGTGAGCCACGAGCCCTGGTTCAATCCCGAGCTCTGTCGGCAACCCAACGGCGACAGCATTGCCAAAGGTGCGGCCGAAAAATTCCTGCTGTACCACCTGACCGCCGCTGAAATCCGCGCGTACGATTGCGGCAGTTTGAAACACCCGCGTTTTGCGGAGCAACAGCCAATGCCCGCACACAAACCCACGCTGCGCGAGGTCGTAGCAGCGGTGCGGGCTGCATTCCCGCAAAAAACCGTGCGCTGGAATATCGAACTAAAAAGCCGCCCCGAATGGGACGGCCTGCGCACGCCGACGATAGACGTATTCGCGCGGCTTGTGGTGGACGAACTCCGGGCGCTCGACCTGGAAAAAACAGCCAACGTGCAGTCCTTCGATCCGCGCCCGCTTCAGGCGATCCGAAAAATGAACCCGGGTATTCCCATCGCCCTGCTGGTGGAAAACATTAAAGGCCTGGAAACCAACTTGAAACAACTGGGTTTCACGCCGGAAATTTACAGCCCGTACTACATGCTGGTGGACCGGAAACTCGTACGCCGGTGCCACGCCCGCGGCATAAAAATCATCCCGTGGACGGTGAACGACGTGCCCGCCATGCGCCGCCTCATTCGCCTCGGGGTGGACGGAATTATTACGGATTACCCGGACAGGATTGAGCGGGTGAGCACGGCAAATTAGCAAAACGAGATGCCCTTGTCAACTTGTCCCTTGCCGACTTGCTTATTCTACTTTTTTCACCGTCCCCGAGCCGGCGACGCTGGTTTCGACCGATCCTGCGCCGGCGTACAGGATATCGCCGGAGCCGGCGATATTGGCTTTGAGCCACTCGGTCATGTTGCAGGTGATGGAGCCGGAGCCGGCGATATTGGCCTTGCCGGTGCCGGCAACCAATTTTTTGGCCATGATATCGCCGCTGCCGCTGATTTCATAATAGGCCTCTTTAGATTTTCCGCCCACTTCCACGTCGCCGCTGCCGGCGATATTGCAGTTCAGGATTTGCATATCGGCTTCCGGCAAACGAATGGAACCGGAGCCGCCAATGGAGAGGTAGAGTTCGTTGCCGCTCAGCGGGGTAAGTACGTCCATTTCGCCGCTGCCGCTCACGCTGAGTCCGTCGAACGACGGTCCCGAGATGCGCACGAGCAGGTCATCTGCGTTGGAAACATTTTCTTTAAAATAAATGTGCAGAGCGCCGTTGGTCACCTCGGTCACCAGTAGCGGCAACAGGTTTTCCTGGGCTTGTACTTCCACGGCGTATTCGTCGGCAACCCGTACTTCAATTTTTCCGGGAATTTTTGCTTCTACTACATGAAAGTCGCGGGCTGTGCGAGACTCCGTTTTTGCAGAGCCTTCACCGCGTACGCCGTTGCCAAAATTGAACGACCAGCCATCGCTGCCGCAGGAGCGGCTACCGAGTACGAAAATGGCAACCAGGAACATGAAAATTAAAAGATAGCGCATATACAGTTTTGAGTTGTGAGTGATGAGTTTTGAGTTGAGTTAGCGGAACCGGAGTTCGTAAAAATCTTTGCGGCGGTCAATCAGGTTGCGCACGGCGCCCTGGTAGTGCAATTCGGAGAGCAATTCCATGTCCACATCGGCGATCAGAACCATCTCGGTATTGGGGGTGGCCTCGGCTTTCACCCCGTTGGACGGAAAGGCGAAATCGCAGGGTGTCAGCACCGCCGATTGCGAGTACTGCAAGTCCATGTTTTCCACTTGCGGCAGGTTGCCCACCGACCCGGTGATGGCCACATAGCATTCGTTTTCGATGGCGCGCGACTGCGAGCAGTGCCGCACGCGCATGTAGGCATTCTGCGTGTCGGTCAGGTACGGGACGATCAGGATTTGCATACCCTGTTCGGCCAGCAGGCGGCCCAGTTCGGGAAACTCCGAATCGTAGCAGATGAGCACGCCCACTTTGCCCACGTCGGTATCGAAAACTTTCAGGGAATGGCCACCGGAAATAGCCCAGTACTTGGCTTCGTCCGGGGTGACATGAATTTTCACATACCGTTCGGTTTTGCCACTCCGGTGGCAGAAATAGCCCGCATTGAACAGCAGATCGCCGTCCATTTCGGGAAAACTGCCGGTCACGATATTCACATTGTAGCGGATGGCCAGTTCGGAAAAACGCTCGCGAATGGCGTTCGTGTGGCGTGCCAGCAACCGGATCGCTTCCGCTTCGCGCAGGTGGTTGTGCTCGGCCATGAGCGGGGCGTTGAAAAACTCCGGGAACACCGCGATGTCGCCCTTGTACGCCGAAATCATGTCCACAAAATACTCGGCTTGCAGGAACAACTCGTCGAGGTTGCGGTAAGGGCGCATTTGCCACTGCACCAGCCCGAGCCGGGCGTAGGTTTTGTGCGGCGGCATGGGTCGGTCGTCGCGCTGGTAGTAGATATTGTCCCACTGCAACAGGGTGGCGTGTTCTTGCGACTGCTCGTCGCCGGGCATGTAGTTGCGCAGGATTTTTTTGACGTGGAAATCGTTCGACAGCTGGAAGTTCAGTACCGGGTCGTGTATTTCCTTCATTTTCACCTTGCTGATGTACTCGCGCGGTGTCATTTGGCTGGCGTAGCTGTGGTAGTTGGGGATACGGCCGCCGAAAACAATGGCACGCAGGTTCAGGTGTTCGCACAGTTCCTTGCGGGCATCGTACAGTCGGCGGCCCAGGCGGAGGCCCCGGTATTCGGGGTCAATAAACACCTCGATGCCGTACAGCACGTCGCCATCCGGGTCGTGGGTATTGAAACTGTACTTGCCGGTGATCTGGTCGTAGGTGTGGTTGTCGCCGTATTTGTCGTAGTCCACGATAATGGACAGGGCGCAGCCCACGACGTTGTCGTCCACCAGCACGACGTACTGCCCTTCGGGAAAAACCCGGAGCAGGTGTTCGATGGTACCGCGTTGCCAGTACGAGCCGGCCCAGTTGGGGTAGGCGGCTTTCATGGCTTTCAACAACTCCTGGTAATGCTCTGGCTGCAGGGTTGTGATTGAGACTTTTTCCATCAGGGGAAGAAATTGAGTTGATTTGCGGAAATACGCGCCGCCATCCGTGGTCGCTTGGAAACGGATGGCGGCGCAAATGTTACAATTTCCGCAGACAAATTTTGCCTTGGGGTGGGGGATCAAAGATGAGCCGCTGTCATATTCCATTCCTCAACTTGATCCCGAACTCTTGCAGAAAGCCCATCTTCCGGATCAATAGGATCATCCGGGTAGTGGCAAATTTCGAGTGATGGAACACGGATTAAACGGATGCAGGCAACGCGGATTTTCGCGGATTTATTTACGGAATCCGAGAAAATCCGCGTTGCATGCATCCGTTTAATCCGTGTTCCATCACTCGAAATTTGCCACTACCCGTACTTTTTGCCCAGACCGGCAACCGCCTCCTCCAACATCCTACGAACCGCGTAATATCTTTTCCAACTTCTTGCCCTTCGCCAACTCATCCACCAACTTGTCCAAATACCGAACCTGCTGCGTCAAAGGATTTTCGATTTCCTCTACCCGATACCCGCAGATTACGCCGGTAATGAGGTATGCGTTGGGATTCAGCGCAGCATCCTGGAAAAATGTTTCAAAAGTTACCTTCTCCTCCATTAGTTCCTGTAGTTTGTTGGTGTTGTAGCCGGTTAACCATTCTATGACCTGCAGCAGTTCTTCTTCTGTTCTGCCTTTCTTCTCCACCTTTGCGCGATACATCGGATAGACCGACGCAAAGGTCATTTTGGCGATTCGCTGATGGTGGGTGTCAGAGGTGTTCATCGTTTGTGTTTTAGAGGTGGTTTTGTTGGGAGGGGATATGTTAACGTGCGCATGACTGCCATACCTCGCGCTCAGCGAGTGGTTGGCAGCCGCGCAGAGTTCTCGGTTATTATTTCATCGCCACAACTACCTTACCTTTTGCACGACCTGCTTCAACATAAGCCAAAGCCTCATTGGTTTGCTCAAATGGAAACACTTTATCCATAACAGGTTTAATGATACCTGACTCTATTAGTTTTGTAATTTGACTCAATTGTTCGCCATCTGCTTTCATAAAAAGAAAGGAATAGTCTACGCCAAGTCGTTTTGCTTTTTTTCGCACACCTGAACTTAATACTTTCAGAATTAATTTTACAAACCAAGGCGTACCCATTTCATTTGCAAAATTCACATCAGGTGGACCTGAGATAGAAATAAGTTTTCCACCGGGCTTTAATATGCGAAGCGATTTTTCGAGTGTCTTTTCATCTTGACTGTTTAATACAACATCATAATCTTTGAGCATTGGTTCAAAATCATCTTGCTTATAATCTATCACAATATCTGCACCAAGGCTTTTCACTAAATCAATATTGGTTGCACTTGTTGTTGTCGCTACCGTAGCACCAAGATGTTTCGCCAACTGAATTGCAAATGTGCCTACGCCTCCTGAACCTGCCTGAATAAAAACCTTTTGCCCTTTTTTCAGATTTGCTTTTTCAATCAGGGCTTGCCATGCAGTTAAACCAACCAATGGAATGGATGCTGCTTCATGCATGGAAAGATTTTTGGGTTTAAATGCAGCATCATTTTCATTTATAGAAATGTATTCTGCAAAGGTTCCGATTCTGTGGTCTGCGGGTCTTGCATAAACCTCATCGCCAACTTTGAATTTGCTAACGCTTGAACCTGTTTTTGTTACAACCCCCGCTACATCGTGTCCTAAAATAAACGGTGGTTTGTAAGGCAGAATGAGTTTGAATTCTCCGTTTCTGATTTTGGAATCAAGAAGATTTACCCCCGCAGCATAAACCTGAACCAAAACTTCATTTTCTTTTACAATTGGTTCCGCTGTTTCGGAAAGCTGTAGTTTTTCTCTTTTGCTGTAATGCTTAACTATAAATGCGTGCATTTTTATTTGATTGATTTTTATTTTGATAGTGGCAAATTTCGAGTGATTGCACTCGGGATTTGCCACTACCTTGTTTTTGTGTGCGAAAGGTAAAATACTCCTTGGGGCCAGCCAAACCCGTGGCGAATAAAAATTCCGCACGCCATACGCTTTTTGCCAATTCGGGTATGCTTTTGCTGCTTGGGTTTTCGGGCGCCCAATTGCTGGGTATTTTATCGCGCATTTTTCGGAATTTCGCCCCTCCATTTACACGCCGGCTTCAGAGCCGGCAAAATTTTGGCAAAACTGTACATGCACTACCTCCTACTCCTCGTCTGGGCTATCCTGCCGCCCGCTTCCCCCGCCGAACCCCGGCCCGCCGTGGTGAAGTGGACCACGAAGACCGAGCATGACTTTGGCACGCTACGGGCCGGCGGCACAGCCCGCTATGTATTTATCTTCCAAAATGTGCTCGAAGAACCCATCGTGCTGCAAACCGTGCGCACTACCTGCGGCTGCACCGCCGCCGAATGGACCGAAGCGCCCATCGAGGCAGGCCAGGCCGGCGAGGTCGTCATCGAATTCGACGCCAACCGCCAGGGCGATTTCCGAAAAAAAATCACGGTGTTCTTCGATAAACAACGCAAGCCGGAGACGCTGTGGATCCGCGGTACGGTGGAGTAGGGGAGGGGTGAGCGAGTGAAGGGGCGGTTTATGCATTTATATTTTATCCGGCATCCTCGTTCTGCCTTGGAGCGGGAAAGTCATTGTTGCTATTCTTTTTCACAAATTTTCATAAAAACGCCGGCGGCCGGCAGCCAACGGCAAAAAAGTATGCTCCGGTTTTTTCGCTCCGATACGCCCGGCGAGCAGTCCGACGAGGAGCTGCTGGCACGCTACCAAACCGGTGGCGAAGCGCGGTATTTGGGGCAGTTGTACGAGCGCTACATGCCGATGGTTTATGGGGTTTGTGTCAAAATCCTGCGCGACCCCGGCAAGGCCGAAGACGCGGTGATGAACATTTACGAAGAACTGACGCGCAAGGCGAAAGAACACCAGGTGGAATCATTCCGGGGCTGGCTGTATGTGCTGGCGCGCAACCACTGCCTCATGGAGTGGCGCAAAAACCACCGCCGGCCGACGGACTACCACGCCCCGGAAGACATGGTACACTACGACGCCGTGGAGGCTGCCTTCGAGGTGGAATTGCCCGTCGCCGCCGACAAATCCCTCGAAAAATGCCTCGGCGAACTGCCACAGCAGCAGCGCCAAAGTGTCGTGATGTTTTACTTTGAAGAAAAAACCTACAAGGAAATAGCCGAACTGATCGCAGAAGAAGTCGGGAAAGTCCGATCCTTCATTCAGAACGGCCGCCGAAACCTCAAAATCTGTCTGGAAAAAACCAGTACCAAACTCAAAATATGAGCAGGTATACCTCCGACGATGCGCGTTTCCTGGAACTCCTGGAACGCTGGCTGACGGGCGCGTTCAACCACGCGGACGAGCGGGAACTGCGTGCCCTCACGGAATCGGATGATTTCCGCCGCGAAGCCTGGGACGGTTTTTCCGCCCTGCCCGAAACCCGACACCAGGCTTACCTGGACCGGCTGCGCGAACGGCTGCGCCC
>JADJYW010000002.1 GCA_016719605.1 Lewinellaceae bacterium
CGAACAAGCCCTCGAAGCCGCCATCGAAAAACGCCTCACCGGTACCTCTCTGGAAGAACTGCGGGCGCAGCAGGGCATCTCCGGCGACGTGGCCGAACGGGCGGAACTGTACCGGGGCGGCAATGGCTACTATATTGGCATACCGTCCGATTTCAACGCCAAATACGCCATCGACGAGCGCCGCTTCTGGCATTTTCTGGAAACCACCCAGCCCGAAGAATTGGCCAAACTGCAAAAACAAGCCGACTGGAAACTCAAGATCCTCGAACGCCTGGACCGTATGGTGAAAAAATACGGCATCATCCGGCTGCTGCGGAAAGGCCTGGAGCTGGACGACGCCCATTTCACCCTATTTTATGTGCTGCCCCTGGCCTCCAGCAGCCCCTCCGTCAAGGAAAATTTTGAGCGCAACGAATTCAGCGTCACCCGCCAGTTGCGGTACTCCCTGGGCAACCCGATGGAAGAAATCGACATGGTGTTGTTCGTCAACGGTCTGCCCTTCGCCACCATGGAGTTGAAAAACCACTGGACCGGCCAAAACGCCCGCGTACACGGACAGCATCAGTACAAGTACAAACGGGACAACACCCAACCCCTGCTGCAATTCGGCCGCTGCATCGTGCATTTCGCCGTGGATACCGACGAGGCCTACATGACCACCAAACTGGACGGCGCGGGCACCTTTTTCCTGCCCTTCAACCTGGGGCACAACCACGGCAAAGGCAATCCGCCCAATCCGTTCGGGCATAAAACATCCTACCTCTGGGACGACGTGCTGACCCGCCGGAGCGTCGCCAACGTCATCCAGCATTTCGTACGTTTCGACGGCAAGGACACCGACCCGCTGAGTAAAAAGACCTTGTATTTCCCCCGGTACCACCAAATGGACGTGGTGCGCCGGCTCATCGCCGATGCGGGCCGGAAAGGCGTGGGACAAACCTACCTGATCCAGCACTCGGCCGGCTCCGGCAAGTCCAACTCCATCACCTGGGCAGCCTACCAACTCATCGAAACCTATCCGGAAAGCGACGTCACCCCCGGCAGCCGGGGCATCACCCATCCGCTGTTCGATTCGGTGGTGGTGGTCACCGACCGGCGCCTGCTCGACAAACAACTGCGCGACAACATCAGGGAGTTCTCCGAGGTCAAAAACATCATCGCCGCGGCCTACTCGTCCAAAGAGTTGAAGGAGCACCTGGAGGGCGGCAAAAAGATCATCATCACCACCATCCAGAAGTTTCCGTTCATCGTGGACGGTATCGCCGACCTGAGCGACAAACGTTTCGCCGTCATCATCGACGAAGCCCACAGCAGCCAGAGCGGCACGGCAGCCGACAACATGAACCGCGCCATGGGCAACAGCGGCGCCGAGGAAGAAGACCCCGACCCGCAGGACATGATCCTGGAGGTCATGCGTTCGCGCAAGATGCGGGGCAATGCTTCCTATCTGGCGTTTACGGCCACGCCGAAAAACAACACGCTGGAAAAATTCGGGGTGAAGCAGGCGGACGGCGGTTACAAACCCTTCCACCTCTACTCCATGAAACAAGCCATCGAGGAGGGTTTTATTCTGGATGTGCTGGCCAACTACACCACCTACAAGAGTTATTACGAGATAGAAAAATCCATCGAGGAGAATCCCGCTGTTCGATACGGCCCGGGCGCAGAAGAAACTGAAGGCATACGTGGAGCGGCACGCCCAGACCATTGCCACCAAGGCCGAGATCATGCTGGATCACTTCATCACCAAGATCGTGAACACCAAAAAGTTGAAGGGCAAAGCCAAGGCCATGGTGGTGACGCAGAGCATCGAGTCGGCCATACAGTACTATTGGGCGCTCCGGCGGATTTTGACGGCCCGGGGCAAACCGTTCAGCATACTCATCGCCTTTTCCGGCAAAAAAACGGTGGACGGCGAGGAATTCACCGAAGACGGCCTCAACGGCTTTCCCGAAAAAGATACCCGCGACAATTTTGACAAAGACGAATACCGGATGCTGGTGGTGGCCAACAAGTACCTGACGGGCTTCGACCAGCCCAAACTCACGGCCATGTACGTGGATAAAAAGTTGCAGGGCGTGTTGGCGGTGCAGGCGCTTTCCCGGCTGAATCGCTCGGCCGACAAGTTGGGCAAAAAGACCGAAGACCTGTTCGTGCTGGATTTTTTCAACTCCACCGAAGACATCAAGACGGCCTTCGACCCGTTTTACACCGCCACCTCGCTCAGCAAAGCCACCGACGTCAACGTGCTGCACGAACTCAAAGGCAACCTGGATGCAGCCGGCGTATATGAATGGGCGGAGGTGGAAGACTTTGTAGAAAAGTATTTCAACAAGGTAGATGCCCAGCAATTGAGTCCGATCATCGATGTGGCTGCCGACCGGTTCGTTTCCGGCCTGGGGCTGGAGGAAAAAGAAAAAGCCGACTTCAAGATCAAGGCCAAGCAGTTTGTGAAAATTTACGGTCAGATGGCGGCCATCCTGCCCTACGAGGTGGTGAAATGGGAAAAGTTGTTTTGGTTCCTGAAATTCCTCATCCCCAAACTGCTCATCAAAGACCCGACCGTTGATGCGCTCGACGAGTTGCTGCACTCCGTGGACCTGTCCACCTACGGGCTGGAGCGGATAAAACTGAACAGTGCCATCGAATTGGACGCCACGGAAACCGAAGTTGATCCGCAAAACCCGAATCCGCGCGGCGCGCACGGCGGCGGCGAAGAAAAAGACCCGTTGGACCTCATCATCCGGAGTTTCAACGAACGCTGGTTTCAGGGCTGGGAAGCCACTCCGGATGAGCAGCGCGTGAAATTTGTCAACATCGCCCAAAAAATGCGGGCGCACCCGGATTTTCAAAAGAAGTACGCCGACAATCCGGACGCTCAAAACGCGGACATTGCCTTCCGGCAAATGTTTGATGACGTCATGACGAAGGAGCGGAAAAACGAACTCGATCTGTACCGCCTGATCGCCAAGGACGATGCGTTCCGGGTAGCGATGCTAGATACATTGAAAAGGGTGTTGGGGGTGGGGTGAGCGTAATTTTTCTTCCTTCAATCCCCTACCTTCGCCCCCTTACTATCAAACGCTTTTTCTTCCATATCGCCTACAACGGACAAAACTACCACGGCTGGCAGCGGCAGTCAAACGCATGTACCGTGCAGGAGGTCATAGAAGGCGCCTTACTGAAGATTCTGAAAACGCCCACCTCGGCCAACGGCTGCGGCCGAACAGACGCCGGGGTACACGCCAGCCAGTATTTTTTTCATGCTGATCTGGCTGAAATGGCCGTAGAGGAACTGCTGTTCAAACTCAACCATGCCCTGCCGGCGGATATCACCGTTTTTGGGATCATTCCAGTCTCCGATGGGGCGAATGCCCGGTTTGATGTGACGCAGCGCACCTACGATTATTTCATCCATTTGCGCAAGGATCCCTTTTTGCAGGCCAACAGTGCCTTGTATCGGGGTATGAATCTGGATATTCAGCGCATGCAAACAGCGGTGAATTTGCTGCCGCAATACGAAGACTATTACGCGTTTTGCAAGTCGCCGGCAAACTTTAAACACACGATCTGCCGGGTCAGTGCGGCCCGTTTGTGGGTAGATAAAAGCGGCGAACGCCTCCGGTTCCAGGTCAGCGCCAACCGATTTTTGACAGGTATGATCCGGATTATTGTGGGCCGCCTGCTGGAGATTGGCGCCGGGGAGATGAGCCTGGAGGCTTTTTGAAGGCCACCTGCGCGACAAAAGACGCCGCCTGTTATTACCGGGGCATATCCACAGGGGCTTTATTTGTCCAAGGTGGTGTATCCGTATCTGAGTTGCCGCAGCAAACGGTGTTTGGAGCGGTGTTCGGGGATGAGCCGGCGGGATACTGGATTTGAGTTTCTTTTCTGTGGTTATGGGCAGGTACCGGGTATCATCCTGTCGCTTGCGGCGAAAAACCAGCCTATTCGCCGCACGATTTGCGGCGAATGCCCTATATCCGGCGGAGCTACTGTGCAAACAGCGACTCCACAAATGCGCGCTTGTTGAAAATCTGCAATTGGTCAATCCGTTCGCCAACGCCGATATAACGGATCGGGATTTTGAATTGTTCGCTGATCCCGATCGCCACGCCGCCTTTGGCGGTGCCGTCGAGTTTGGTGAGTGCCAGTGCGGTGATGGGCGCCACCTCGGTGAAATGTTTGGCCTGCTCGAAAGCTTTTGGCCGGTGGACGCATCCAGCACGAGCAGTACGTCGTGCGGGGCGCCGGGCAGTTTTTTCTCGATGGAGCGGTGGATTTTGCCCAATTCCTGCATGAGGTTAACCTTGTTGTGCAGGCGGCCTGCGGTATCTATAATGACCACGTCGCAGCCATTTTCAAGCGCATACTGGTGGTTTCGTAAGCCACGGCGGCAGGGTCGGCGTTCATACCTTGGAGTAAAAATCGCAACCGACGCGCTCCGACCAGATTTTCAACTGATCCACGGCGGCAGCGCGGGAAGGTATCGGCAGCGCCGAGCACTACCTTGTGCCCCGCTGTCTGGAACTGGGAAGCCAGTTTGCCAATGGTGGTGGTTTTGCCCACGCCATTCACCCCGATCACAAGCAGGATGTATGGTTTTTTGCCGGCAGGAATATCGAAGTCCTCGGCATCGGTTGTATTGTTCTCGCCCAGCAATTGTACGATCTCGTCGCGCAGGAGGTTGTTGAGTTCGTCGGTGTTCACATACTTGTCGCGGGCTACACGAGCCTCCATGCGTTCGATGATTTTCACGGTGGTGTCTAAGCCCACGTCTGCCGCGATCAATGCGGCCTCCACTTCGTCCAGCACCTCCTCGTCAACGGTTGACTTGCCGGCGACTGCACGGGCGATTTTTCCGAAAAAACCCTCTTTGGTTTTTTCCAACCCTTTGTCAAGGTCTTCCTTCTTTTCCCGGTTAAAAAACTTGTCAAAAAAGCCCATCTGTAGAATGTGAACTACGCGAGGGAGTCTGATAAATCCGCACCATATTGTGCAATTGACAGGCTGGTAATTTTTTTGACAGGATGTAGAGAATCCTAAGGATTTTCTACGACGGAGCCGCTACATTTATCATCCAAATCCTGTCAAAAAATAATTCCTGTCAACACAGTGCTTGTAAGACAGCCTCGAACGTTTGCGAAGTGAATGCGCCTGTATGCGGGCGCCGAACAGGTGCTCCGTAATTTCAGCGCAAAATAGTGCGCCAGATTGAAAGTGACGGGACCCGGTATTTCGGCCGTCTACATTTCTCCGTAGAGTCGCCGTACCGAGTCCATCAGGGTGGCTTTTTTGCGACGCGAAACCTCGACGGTATCGCCGTTTTCGAGTTTCAGGTAGCCGCCTTCGCCCTTGATGTAGGTTTTCATAAAATTCATGTTGACGATGTGCTTTTTGTGCACCCGCACGAAGTTGAGGCGCAGCAGCGTGTCTTCGTAGGCCTTGATGGTCTTGCTGGCAGTGACCTTGCTGCCGGATTTGAGGATGAAGTGCGTGTAGTTGTCCTCCGCTTCGAGGCGCACGATATCGCTCAGGCGCACGAAGTGTACGCCGTCGAGGCCGGAAATGCCTATTTTTTCAAAGGCATTGGGCATATTGGGCGAGTAGTTCTGCTGGAGCAATTCTACCCGTTGTTTGGTGCTGCCGCTTTTGCGGTTGATCCGGGTTCGGCTGACGGCGCGGCGCAGGTCGTCCGGCTCAATGGGTTTGAGCACATAGTCAATGGCCGAAAAATCGAATGCCGTGAGGGCGTATTGGTTGTACGCGGTGACAAAGATGATGTCGAAGGGGATATCCTCTAATTGTTCCAGCCCCCGGAATACGAGTCCGTCAGGAAGGTCAATATCGAGAAACGCCACATCGTACTGGCTGTCTCTGTCGTCGGCGGTCAGGCGCAGCAAGTCGGCATTGGAGCCGCCTGTTGCCACGATTTCGATGTCCGGGCAATGTTTGTGGAGCAGGTTTTGGAGGTTTGCCAAGCCTTCCGGCTCGTCTTCGATCAAGAGCGCTCGTGTCATGGGAGGATTGTTTTTGGAAATGAAAATGGGGGGGAAGGAGCGGAGGGGGGGCGCGGGGGGGGGGGATAAGGTAAAAATTCATAATTTTAACCTTCAGGCGCATGCCGATGGTCACGGTAGTGCAGTTGTTGAGTTTGCGGGCAGGGTTTCGGTCGGGGTGCCGTATTGCCGGGCAATTTCGTCGAGGGATTCATTTCGGCGCACCGTATGGTATTGGTACTGTTTGAATTGCTCGGCCTCTTCCCGCTTCAACACGGGCACCGGGTCTGCCGCCGTGGCGTATTGATGCGGCGGCGACCCGCCGGATTCCGGTTTTTTAGGCTTGCCGGCTTCGGTGGTTTGGGGGCGTCAATACGCAGGGGCGAATGTTTGAACACAAACACCGGGGCGCCCAGACACGGAGGCGTTGCCCGGCCTGTACCTGGTCTTCAGTCAGGTTGTTCCAAGCCCGAAGGTGGTCGAGATGACAGCCGAGCATGGATGCTACGCGGTCAATATGGTCGGCTTGCTGCACCATGACACGTGAGCCGCCAGTAGCGCCCGTCGCCGAGGTTGGTATTCGGAGCAGCCTTGAGGGTTTCGATGGCGTAACGCCGTCCGCCGAGGCCGTTGAGGTAGCGCAAAAACGCCGGCATGACGCGCTGAGGCAGCAGGACGTAGTATCCTTTTTCGCTTTGCGGCACATAGTCGCGTTTAAAACCCGGCATTCAGGGTGCGAATCGCGCCGTAATCCAGCCCTGTTGCATCGGAAATATCTTGAAACGAGATGGCTTCGTGCACCCGGATGTGGTCGTCATCTGTTCGTCCGGATCCGGTTCCACCATATCCAGGTTGTGCATCGGGAAAAGTTGTAGATATAGGTGGCGGCAATGAATGCCGGCACATAGTTGTGGGTTTCCTGTGGAAGGAATTTCTGGATCACCCAAAATCCCGGCTATGGGCGCGTTTGATGGCGGAATTAACTCGTCCGGGGCCGCTGTTGTAGGCGGCGAGGGCCAGCGCCCAGTCGTTGTACTGTTTGTGCAAATCCCGGAGATACCGGACAGCGGCTTCCGTGCTTTTGACTGCATCGCTGCGTTCGTCCACGGCGGAGGTTTGCAGCAGATCGTAGTCTTTGCCGGTGAGGGCATAAACTGCCATTAACCCGGTAGCGCCGACGCGCGAAACGGTTTTATGTTCAGAGCCGACTCCACCACGGCAAGGTATTTCAGGTCGGCAGGCAGTCCGTATTCTTTAGTTTTTCTTCAAAAAGGGAAAATAGGTGAGCCGCCGGCCGAGCATGACCTTCTGTTTTTTTCGGTTTTGACTGCAACATACGTTCGGATATAGCCTTTACGACCGGGTTTGTTTTCAGTTCGAGGCATCCCCGGAGTTTACCCAATCGCTCGCGCAATTCTTCTTCGGTTGGGAGGGGAGGTGCACTTGCCTTTGGGCCACCAGCAGATCGGGTGTTTCGACAACCCGGGAAGGTCGGCTTCATCTTGTGCCAGTACGGGCGCGGCCGAGGTCAGGAGGCAAAAGGGCCAGCCAGTAGAGAACAGGGTGTTTTCGCTGCATGAGAAAGTACTCGAAAAATTTGATAAAAGCAATGGTGTGGATTTCGGCGGGAGGGCCTTAGAACGGGAGGTGACAAATTATATTTTACTTAAAAAATGGTGCACCCGATTTGAATTTATCTGTCGGGCGAGTCCGTTCGAGGAAGGGCAAAAGTCGTTTTTTAGTCTGAAACGGCGGCAAAGAAGTCCAACAATTAACATTTTGGAAGGGGCCAGCGGAGGGTATTTTAGCAAAATTTTGTTTTGGCCAACAAAAAGTCAACCTTTCCTCGGTTTTCTGGGGAATGTCTGTACTTTTGCGCGGCTTTTTAACACGGTACCTGGCTCCCGGTGGCCCGTTCCCGTATCCTTGACACCGGATACCAAACATCATTTCGTTTTATGGCAAATATTGGTCGTATCAAACAAATCATCGGCGCTGTGGTGGACGTGGATTTCAGCGCATCCCAACAGCAAACTGCCGGAAATTTTGAATGCTTTTGAAATCACGCGTCCGGACGGCACGCCGCTCGTGCTGGAAGTACAGCGGCCTCGGCGAAGATGGTGTACGCACCATCGCCATGGACTCCACCGACGGTCTCATGCGGGCATCGAATGCGTGGACACGGGCGCTCCCATTGCCATGCCGATCGGCGAAGCGGTGCGCGGTCGCCTGTTCAACGTGGTTGGCGAGCCATTGACGGCATCGGAAAAGTGGAAAAAGGCAAGGACGCTTATGTGATCCACCGCAAGCCCCCGGCTTACGAAGACCCGTCTACCGAGCGCGAAATCCTGTATACCGGTATCAAGGTTATTGACCTGATTGAGCCGTACGCCAAGGGTGGCAAGATCGGCCTTTTTGGTGGCGCCGGCGTGGCAAGACGGTATTGATCATGGAATTGATCAACAACATCGCCAAAGCGTACGACGGTATGTCGGTATTTGCTGGTGTCGGCGAGCGTACTGCGAAGGCAACGACCTGCTGCGCGAGATGATCGAATCCAACGTAATTAAATACGGTGATGCCTTCAAACACCCATGGAAGCAGGCGGTGGGATCCCTCAGTAAGGTGGATATGAAGGAACTGAGCCAAAGCCAGGCTACGCTGGTGTTCGGCCAGATGAACGAACCGCCTGGCGCGCGCGCCCGCGTGGCACTCTCCGGCCTCACCCATGGCTGAATACTTCCGCGATGGCGACCTGAGCGACCCCGCCGGCGGCCGCGATATCCTGTTCTTTGTGGACAATATCTTCCGCTTCACCCAGGCCGGTTCCGAGGTTTCCGCGCTGTTGGGCCGTATGCCCTCCGCTGTGGGTTATCAGCCCACGCTGGCCACCGAAATGGGTATCATGCAAGAGCGCATCACCTCGACCAAGCGCGGCTCCATTACCTCGGTACAGGCCGTGTATGTACCCGCCGACGACTTGACCGACCCGGCTCCGGCCACGACATTTGCGCACCTGGATGCTACTACGGTGTTGAGTCGCAAAATCGCATCCCTTCGGTATCTATCCGGCGGTGGATCTGCTCGACTCCACGTCGCGCATCCTCGATCCTGAAAAATCATCGGCGACGAACACTACTCGTCTGCGCAGCAAGTGAAAGTTATTCTTCAGCGGTACAATGAGTTGCAGGATATCATTGCCATTCTCGGCATGGAAGAACTTTGGGACGAAGACAAACTCGTCGAGCCGCGCCTGCCTAACGCTTTTCCTGTCGCAGCCCTTCCATGTAGCCGAACAGTTTACCGGCCTCAAGGGGTACTTGGTTCCCATTGACGAAACAATCCGCGGCTTCAATATGATCATGGATTGGCGAAACGGACGAATACCCCGAAGCGTCAT
Organism: Lewinellaceae bacterium; assembly: GCA_016719605.1. GTDB lineage: Bacteria > Bacteroidota > Bacteroidia > Chitinophagales > Saprospiraceae > M3007. The sequence goes on from JADJYW010000002.1 coordinate 9,400, forward strand.
TCAACCTCGTCGGCACGATTGACGACGCCATCGCAAAGGCAAAAACCGGTTGGCAGAGTTTTAGGTTTAGGTTTCCTGGTCAGAAGGTTAGAAGGTTGTCTGGTTGTAGCCAAACCTTCCAACCTTCTAACCAGAAACCTTAAAACCTCAAACCTTCCAACCTTATTCAAGATATGAACATCGTCATACTTCTCGCCCGGAGAAACAGATATTTTCGGGACCGGTCAAACCGGTCAAAGTGCCCGGCGCGCCGGGTTCGTCGAAATGCTGAAAACCACGCTCGACTGTGTCGTCGCTGGAAGCGGAGAAGTGCGTATTATCAAGGAAAATGGAGAAAGATGACCCTTACGGTAGAGGGCGGCCTTGCGGAAATGCTCTATTAACGAAGTGTCCTTGCTGGTCGCCGGCGTAAAAGAATGATTGGCGAGGACAGCGAGGCCCTCCCGCGATTTTCCTGACGGCCAACATCTACCTTTGCCGGGCAACTCATTTTCAACACCTGGCAATGAAAAACTGCTCTTCGTGCTGCCTCCCGCCGTACTTCTGCTCCAGGCCTGTCCAAACGACTTGAACCGACTGCTCCGTGGGAAGGAGGTGCCCGTGGTCGATGGGATCCTGTCGTCAGCCGATACCGCAAACCATATCCGCGTAGAAAAAGCCTTCCTCTATCCGGAAACCAGCGTATTGGCACTGCTCTCAAATTGTTGATTCCCTTTGGCCTTTCTCCGAGAATGCCATTGATGTTTTTTTTTTGCGGAATTGCCCGTCGGGCAAAACGTATTCCCCCACCCGCGGGACGAAAACTTGAAGGCTATGTTCGGCAGGACGGCATATTTGCTACCCAACCCAACTGGCTGTAAAAACAAAAGAACCGTCAATGCAGGTACTTCCTATCCGGTACGTATCATCCGCAACGACGGAAAACCGACGTGTTTGCAGAAACTGCCGTACCCGGCGACTTCTTTTTCCGGGATCCCTAATCCAGTTGGATGTGCCGGTCAAAGTCACGGGCATTCGAGCGCGACAAAAACGCCGGCCTTTCCTGGTTGTCGGATGAAATGGTGTACTTCCGGCGTCAACTCTCGCATACGCCACCGGGAAATGCCCCGAACGGTACGCCTATCAAACGTGATACGTTGTACCGACGCCCATTGAAATGCGGCGTACCGATGTTCAATCCAGTGGCAGTTATGTTCGCATGGTGAACGTCAGTTGGAATCATTTTCGGTTTTGCAGAAAGTCGCCTTCCAGCCCCCACACACAGTTTCCGGCGCTTCGAGGTACGGACATCACACTGGAACGCGGCGGCCGCGAACAGACTATCACATCGAATCGGCTACGGCCAATGGTATTACAGGCGCAGAACTGATCTCGACATACACCCAACCTCTCCGAAGGGTTCGGGATTTTACCGCAAAACGTCATCACATTGCCCAACCGCATTGGTACCCCGCAGACCCGTAACCAGCATGAACCTGCAACCCCCCGAGCGCGACTTGAATTTTCAATTAATCAGGTCGCTGCTAAACAACTGTTAAGACCATTCGCCCTTGCAACATTTTTTTTGAAAGGCGCCGTTTAATCGTCGTTTTAGACTGCAAAACAGGTTTTTCCGCCAAAGTCCCAGGTTAGAAAATGTCTCATGGGATTATAATTTGTTGCTTCACGACCACGCCAAACGAGGCGTGGTTTTTTATTTATATCCCCTACTTTCGCCCCCTGATTAAGAAGAGTGCCGTGTTTAATTTTAGTGCTGGAGCGAGGAAGAGCAAACTTTGGTTCTTCGAGGCAAAATTTAGCCGTAGCTGAGTCCTACGGCGAAAATTTAACGAGGATAGAACCAAAATTACGTCCGTAGCCCAAAGACTAAATTAAATACGCTCTAAACCAACTACCCACGCCATGTCTGAGATCTACCGGCGAAACCAACGCGTGTCATTCACGCACGACATCCAGGCCATGAAAAATCGCGGCGAGAAAAATCGCTACGCTCACGGCGTACGATTTTTCCATGGCCCGAATTCTGGATGAGGCCGGTATTGATATTCTGCTGGTCGGCGACTCTGCCTCCAATGTCATGGCCGGCCACGAAACCACTCCTCCCGATTACGCTGGACTCGATGATCTACCATGCCCAATCGGTTGTGCGCGGCATCGGGCCATGGTTGTCGTAGATATGCCCTTCGGCAGCCACCAGTCTAATTCAGAAATTGCCCTGAAAAGTGCGATTCGCATCATGAAAGAATCGGGCGCGCATGCTGTCAAAACTGAGGGCGGGTTTCCGAAGTGGAGGAATCCATCAAACGTATTCTGATGGCGGGCATACCGGTCAGTGGCCACCTGGGCCTGACCCCACAGAGCATCTATTACAAATTTGGCACCTACACGGTACGCGTCTAAAGAAGATGGAAGCACAAAAACTTTCCGGGATGACGCCCTGCCGCTCGACAACACCGCGTGTTTTGCACTGGCACCGGAAAAATTCCGGCCGAATCCTCGCCAAAGAACTGTTTCTCCAGTATCGAAACCCCGACCATCGGCATCGGCGCCGGCCTGCACACCGACGGCCAGGTATTAGTCACAATACCGATATGCTTCGGGATTACTAAAGACTTCAAAACCGCGCTTCCTGCGCCGCTATGCGGAGTTGTTGGATGCCATCGGCGTTGCTAGTTAGTGTTAGTATTGCTGATGTAAAGCGAGCAAACACTCCTGAACGTAATCGGAACAATACTGAACACACTCCATGAAAAGGAAAACCTTTGTTTTGCTGCGGGTTTTGTTTTTTTTTCCCCTTCGTGCGCTGCTCACCGGCCTGTTTTTGCCTTTGGAGGCCGGTCAAAAAAAGCCATTTATTTTTCGGGTGAGGTTCGTTTTTTTGGCTGTTTTTCCCAATTGAAAACCCCCCCCATCGTACATTTTTTTTGGGCTATCCCCACCGGCGCGTCTTTGAGCAGGTGGTGGACAGCCTCGCACCAAGGCGGCCTCCTGACCGATGTGCCAGAGTTTTCGGTGGCTGGCAGAAAAATGAAAGCGACAACCGCCCCGTCACGCGCTCCGGGCGGTGTAAAATCGAGCCGGGCTGGAGCAACCTGCAGGCTCATCCAGCACTTGCGTGCCGGCAAGACAGGGAGCCGTCAACGTTGTTCCGAACAATGAGCGCTTGCCGGAAGAGGTGGCAGGACGTGTTGCCCGTTTCCTCGAAACAGTTTCGCTCGACTGCTCCAAATTTCTCGACTCTGAGCGTGCTCGCCGAGATCGGCTACACACCGGAGACCCTGATCGCACTATTTATGCAAACACCTACGAGATGTTCTGGAATACCGATGATAAAACGTTTTAAGCGCATGGCAAGGAAAACAAGGCATTTTGGAGCAAAACGACCGCCTCGCCGAGGCGCAAAAGCCTCGGGCTTACGCCCGTGCAAGTGTATGCCCTCGCATCCATTGTCGAGCGCGAAACCAACGCCAACAGTGAAAACCGACTATTGCCGGCGTTTATCCGAATCGCCTGAAAATCAATATGCTCTTGCAGGCCGACCCCGACCTGCGTATCCGCTACCCGCGATTTTGGTGTTCGCCGCGTCACGTTATTCCATACCACCTTCGATTCGCCTTGCAATACCTACATGTACAAAGGCTTGCCGCCCGGGCCGATCAGTATGGCTTCCATCGGCAGCATTGATGCCGTACTGAACCCGCAACAACACGACTACCTGTATTTCTGTGCAAACTCCGATGAATCCGGCACACATGCCTTTGCCGGTACTTATGCGGCACATTTGGTAATGCCGGCGGTTTCAAACCTGGGTACAGCAGCGGGGGTATTAGGAGTTGTTTGTGTACGATTCAACCACTTTGCCCCCCTCTGTTATAGCCACTTTGATATTGCATTTTGGCTTTTGCTACTAAATCTTGACTGGATATGAATTATCGTTTGTTTGGAAAATCGGGTTTGCGCGTCTCCGAGATTTGTTTGGGCACTATGACATTCGGTACCGAGTGGGGCTGGGGTGCAGACAAAGCCGAAAGCCAAAAGATTTTTGATATGTACGCGGCGGCCGGCGGCAATTTTTTGGACACCGCCAACCGCTACACCGAGGGTACCAGCGAACGCTGGCTGGGTGAGTTTGTCAAAAGCGAACGCCACCATTTTGTAGTGGCTACAAAATATACCCTGCGCGACCAATCGGGCGACCCCAATTTCGCGGGCAACCACCGCAAAAATATGATGCGCTCCGTGGAGGAAAGCCTGCGCCGGCTGGACACCGAATTTATTGACCTCTTTTGGGTACGCCTGGGACGGCATGACCCCCGTGGATGAGGTATTGCGCGGCCTGGACGATCTGGTGCGCAGCGGAAAAGTCCAGTATATCGGCATATCGGATACGCCGGCATGGGTAGTCAGCCAGGCCAATACCATGGCCGAACTGCGGGGCTGGACCGCTTTTACCGGTTTGCAAATAGAATACTCCCTGCTTCAGCGAGCGCCCGAACGCGAGCTGATTCCCATGGCCAAACAGTTTGGCCTGGCTATCACGCCCTGGGGCGCCATTGGCGGCGGGGCACTCACCGGGAAATACCTCCAGGGCGATACCGGTCGTGTAGTGGAAACCAGTGCCCGCCGCAGCAGCCGGGCCAACGACATCGCCACCGAAGTGGTCAAACAGGCAGAGTCTCTCGGGGTGACCCCGGCCCAATTAGTCATCAACTGGACGCGCCAGCGCGATGCAGCCCTCACATCCATTCCTATCATTGGCGCCCGAACGGCTGCCCAGTTGCAAGACTCACTCGGCTGCGTGAACTTCCAGATTCCGACCGAAACCCTTCAGGCACTTGATGCAGCAAGCCCTGTCGAACTGGGATTTCCACACGAATTCCTTGCCTCCGATAACATCCGCGAATTGATCTTCGGAGGACAATACGATAAAATCGTTGCTGGTTAGAAAGGTTGGAAGGTTAGAAGGTTTCTGGTTAGAAACCTTCCAACCAGAAACCTTCTAACCTTCCAACCTTCTAACCTTCCAACCAAAAACAAAATCATGCCTTTTAGCGACATTGACAACATGCCCATTCAATGGGCCGACCACGAGGACATAGCCATGAAACTGTACGAACGTTTCGGCAACGACTTCAGCGAGAGCAAAATTTACCGCATCCGCTTCACCCAACTGATCGAATGGGTACTTGAAATTTCAAATTTTGAAGGCAAACGTGAAGACTGCAACGAAGCACACCTGGAGCAAATTCAGGCCAAATGGGTTTACGAATGGAGAGACAATCAATAGTACCTGCCGAACAAATGCCGTTGCCGGAGACCACCGTCGAACTCGTCCACCTGTTCGATAAATTCCGGACGGTACGCGCCTTCATCTTCGATGTTGATGGCGTGCTCACAGACAACTCGGTACACGTCACCGAAAGCGGGGAACAGCTGCGGCGTATGAATATCCGCGACGGGCTGGGCATCAAAATTGCCTTGCGAAATGGCTTTCCCGTGTGTATTATCACCGGAGGACGCTCACAGGGTGTGGTCAAACGCCTGTCGGGGCTGGGCATCGAACATATTTATTCCGGGATAGAAGACAAATGGCCCGTTTTTCAGCAGTTTTGAGTTCGTTTAACCTGAAAGCCAACGAAATCTGCTACATGGGCGACGATCTGCCCGACCTGCAAATCCTGCAAAGGTTGGTCTCGCCACTTGTCCTGCCGATGCCGTATCGGAAATTCGGACGACGGTAGACTACATTTCGCCGCTCGTTGGCGGTGCAGGCTGTGTGCGGGATGTGCTGGAAAAAGTGCTAAAAGTGCAAGACAAGTGGGTGCTTTAGGGCGATCTTTCTTATCGTAGATGGGATTGGCAATTTGTACCATAGCACCAGGTTTTGGAGGCCAGGGTTATGCCTGTTCAAATAGTACGCGCTCTATTGCTTTTTATCCATCCTCCGAAAGGATCGCCGCAGTAAAAAACTATGCTTCAGCGCCTCCATTGTTTCGTTGAAACGCGCCGTGCCCTGCTCGATGTTGCCCAGCGTGACCTGAATGCGGGCCGCTGCCAAGGAGTCGCGCAGCAATAAATGGGCCGCACCCGGTCCTTGCTGAATATCGGTCTGAACGTTGTCGGCCAGTAAAGCCACATGCTGCACTAAGGTGTCCATATTCTGCACCAGCCGGCCCGCCTGCGTTTCTACTTGTTGCAATTTCCGGGCAGCCTGATTCAGTTCGTACGCCAGCGTCGTGTCCCGCAACAAAGCCCCGACAGTACCTTCTCCGGCACGAATACCGGCCATTACCGACCGCAGGTCGGTAGCGGTAGCCGATGCGGTGGCCGTGGTAACCCGCAAGTTTGCCAGTGCTGCCTTCAGGTCGCGCGAGAGACTTTCATCCTGAAGCAAGGTTGTCAATTGGGTCCTCCTGTTGATCCGCTCAACAGTTTCGAGCAGCCCTTCTGAAATGACGAGGACGTTCTGGTTTGTTTTGTTCAGGATGTGCAGCATTTCTGCCGTGCTGACATCCTTTTGAGACTGGATAATGTCGCCCGGTTCGATCAGCGGAGCAGGCTCTTTCGCCGGCATGAGATTGACCACGCGGTTGCCGACCAACCCGTCCGTAGCGATATCGGCCAGGGTGTTTTTGCGTACTACCCGGCGCATCTCGTCATCCAGTCGAAGACCAACCTCTACCAGGGTGTCATTGATCAGTGCTACTGTCTCCACCACACCGACGACGATGCCGGACACCCGAACGTTGCTGCCGGGCGTGAGGCCGTTCACATTTTCAAAGTGGGCTTTGACCGGGAAACGGGTCGAAAAAATACTCTGGTTTTTGCCCAGCAAGTACAGGAAGGCGACGACCAGCGCCAATCCCGTCAGGGCGAAAATACCCAGTTTGATATTATCGGATGTTCGATTAGCCATGTCTTTTTATTCAAAAAATGCGCGAATACTTGGGTCTTTGGATGTGCTGAGTTCTTGATATGTTCCGGTTGCATAGCATTTTCCGTCAATCAGCATAGCAATGCGTTTGGCGGCGTAGCGCGCCAGTTTCATATCGTGCGAAATAACCAGCGCTGATGTCTGGTATTGTTCCTGCACCTGTTTGATGAGTTCGATGATCTCCATGCCGGTGATTGCATCAAGGCCGGTGGTCGGCTCGTCGTACAGGATGATATCCGGTTTTAGGATCAGGGTACGCGCCAGGGCGATACGTTTGCGCATACCGCCGGAGAGTTCAGCGGGCATCATATCCACCGTGTGTTCCAGCCCCACACTTTCGAGCACTTCGAGCACGAGGTTGTCCACGTCTTTTGCACCACATTCAGCCAGTGCCGCCGCAGCGGAAATTCCAGATTTTCCCGCACCGTCATGGAATCGTACAGGGCGTTGCTCTGAAATAAAAAACCCACGCGGGCGCGCAACTGGTCCAACTCCATGTAACTCAAGTCCGGCACGTTTTGCCCCAGTACTTCGATACGCCCGGAGTCGGGTCGCAGCAAGCCGATGATACACTTGATAAGCACCGATTTGCCCGAGCCGGACTTGCCCAGCACCACCAGGTTTTCGCCCCGATACAGTTGCAGATCGAAGTGGTCGAGCACCACGTTGTCGCCGAATGCCTTGCACAACTGTTCTACCACAATCACCGGTTCATTGTTTTCCATGTCCTGTCGTTTTTTACCAGATCAATGCAGCTACTTGCACCGCGAGCAGGTCCAGAATAAAAATAAATACCGAGGCCATGACCACTGCGGAATTTGCCGAGCGCCCCACACCTTCGGTGCCTTTGGAAGAGTAGTATCCTTTGAAACAGCCCACAATACCTACGGCAAAGCCAAAAAAGAAGGTTTTGATAAACGCCGGCACCGCATCCGCATAGGACACACTGTCCATCACTTGCTCCATAAACAACTGAAAACGGAGTACTTCATAGATATTCACCCCGAGGTACGAGCCGTACAGGAAATAGCATCGCCAGTACTACCAGCACCGGCAGCATGAACGTAGCGGCCAGTACACGGGTGACTACCAGATATTTGAATGGATTGGTACCCGACACTTCCATGGCGTCTATTTGCTCCGTCACCCGCATGGAACCGAGTTCGGCGCCGATACTGGAACCGATTTTACCGGCGAAAATAAGGGCTGTAATCACTGGCCCAATTTCCCGGATGATAGCGATACACACCATGGCCGGTATCATTTTTTCCACGCCGTAGTGTACCATGTTGGGGCGCAGTTGCATGGTCATCACAAAACCCATGATGAAGGCCGTCAGCCCGACTAATGTGAGCGATTTATAACCAATGACGAAGGATTGCCGAAACAACTCCTCCCACTCGTACCGGGGCCGAAATACTTCCCGAAAAAACCGGGCGATAAACCGGGCGAGCGCACCGATTTCCTGAAAAAATGTATGGTTAAATAATGTACTAAACATGGCGTGACCGGTTGAAGGGGAGTACAGGATCAACTATAGGGGCCATTGTCCGTATTGCTGCACAGCACCCGCATTATTGCTAACCGGTTGTAAAGGTAATACGAGCGGTTCAATGCAAGTAAAGTACATTTGTCAGTCGCAACCATGCAATATATCAACGTTTTAGCCACCTGCTTCCTCTTCCTGATCGCCCGGTCGGGACATGCCCAGCAAGCCGCCGTCCAGCGCCTTACCAAACCGTTGCGCATCGTCGTCATCGGTTCTTCCACCGCGGCCGGAGTCGGCGCCCGCCCCCTCGACAGTGCGTGGGTAAACCGCTATCAGGCACATTTGAAAACCCTGCACCCGGCATGCCAGGTCGTGAACCTCGGCAAAAGCGGCTACCAAACCTTCCACCTCCTGCCCACCGGGCACAAGCCGCTGCCCTTCTACCCTGCCCCCGACACCCTGCGCAACATCACCAAAGCCCTCTCCCTGCGCCCCGATGCCGTCATCATCAACCTGCCCTCCAACGATGCCGCCGCCGGATATGATGCTCAGGTGCAACTCGACAACTTCGAGATCATCGCCTTCGCTGCATGGGCTGCCGATGTGCCCCTGTGGATCACCACCGTGCAACCCCGAAACTTCGACACCACCAAAATCCAGACCCAGTTTCAGGTGCTGCAAGCCATGGCCAAACGCTATGGCGATCAGGTCATTAACTTCTGGGAAGGCCTCGCCGGCCCCGACGGCACCGTCAATTCACGATACAATTCCGGCGACGGCATTCACCTGAACAATGCCGGCCACGCCCTGCTTTTCGAGCGCATGGCCGCCAAAAACATCCCCGCCCATCTCGCCCTGCACACCCGAAACCTGTATACGATGGACGACCGATGGGCCGGCGTACTGCCCCTCAGCAACAACGACTTCCGGCACCCCGCACTTACCCCAAAGCCGTTGCCCGCAGTACTCCTGCAAGCCGCCCAACCCATGGACGAGGTCATCGTGGAGGTGTTCGATGCCAATGACCACCTGCTGCGCAAACTAACAACCAACCTCCCCCACCTGCTCCCTGGCGACTTCGGGCCAAAGGGCGTGTACCGGATTCAATTGCGAAAAGGGGCCTGGGCAAAAACGGTGCGCTGGACAAAAATATAAGGCAAAGAGCGAAGGGCAAGTTGCCTCTTGACCCTTTGTTTCCTACCTTTACTGCGAATACAAAATCCATGAACATACCGTCCGACCTGCTTCGCGAGTACGGCGCCGTCGTTAAAAACTATCGGCGGCGGGACGAAATTTTCCGCGAACGGCAGGTGGCATTTTACTATTTTCAGATTGTATCCGGGCTTGTGAAAATGGTCAATCACGGCGAGGAGCACGATTTTATCCAGGGTATTTTCACCGAAGGGGAAAGTTTTGGCGAACCGCCTATGCTCGGCGAATTTGCCTACCCGGCCGCCGCATGCGCCATCACCGATACCCAGCTGCTGGCACTGCCGCGCAAACACTTCGTTGAACTGCTGCGGGCAAACTTCGAAGTTCACCTGAATTTCACCACGCACATGTGCCGGCGCGTGCTACACAAGTCCGAAGTACTCAAAGCCATCAACCTCGGCCTGCCGGAAGAACGTATCCTGGCCATCATTGACCTGCTCAAGGCCAAACTATCGCGCGAACAATACGGCCAGGACGGCCATTTCCTCGTGCCCGTCACCCGACAGGAAATAGCCGATATGACCGGCCTGCGCGTGGAAACAGTCATCCGAAAAGTTGGTCTGCTGGAAGAACAAGGAAAATTGATCGTGTCCGAACGGAAGATCCTGCGGGCATACGAAGTGGATTGATTCAATTTTTCGATTCGCCCTCGTTTGCTGTTTCCAAGAAGCGGATAGCGCTGTTGCTCGTAAAAATACCGAACAAAGCGAGGTAGTGGCAAATTTCGAGTGATGGAACACGGATTAAACGGATTCCTTAAATAAATCCGTGAAAATCCGCGGTGCCTGCATCCGTTTAATCCGCGTTCCATCACTCGAAATTTGCCACTACCAAAAGCGAAAAATACCCAAAATCTACTGTCCGAATCCAATTCCCCGCCGCTGGTACACCGACAACTTGCCTTTATCAAACGTAAACGTAGCTACGTCATCGAGCACGATCGTGTGCAATTCATCGGCATTGTTCTCGCGGGCGGCAGGGCTTTGCGCAATGCGCAGGTTTTGGTTTTGATGGTATCCAAAACGATCTGGCGCACGGTGCGGGCGTTGCCGAAGTACTTGTCGCGAAACTGAAACAGGAAGGCCATGTACTTGCCGAGGTGCTCGCGTGCATGCTCGTCCACACGGTAGTTTTCCTGCTGGAACATGAATAGCGCGATTTCGAGCAGTTCGTCGGGCGAGTAGTCCTCGAACCGCAGCACCTTGTCGAAGCGGCTGGCGAGACCCGGATTTGCCTTGAGGAAAGCATCCATATTTTCGGGATAGCCGGCAACAAAGACGAAAAAGGCGCCGCGGTTGTCCTCCATACGTTTGAGCAGGGTCTGGAGCGCCTCGTCGCCGAAGTCGCCGTGGGTTCCGCGGCCGCTGTTTGTGAGGGCGTACGCCTCGTCAATAAACAACACACCGCCCATGGATTCCTCGATACGCTCCGTGGTTTTGATGGCCGTTTGGCCCACAAACCCGGCCACGAGGCCCTGTCGGTCGGTTTCCACCATGTGGCCGCGCTCCAGTACGCCGAGGGCTTTGTAAATTTTGGTGAGTATGCGGGCCACGGTGGTTTTGCCGGTACCCGGATTGCCCACAAACACCGTGTGCAGGAAGAAGCGGCCCAGCACGTCGCGTCCCGATATGCGGTTGAAACGCACCAGGTCCACCAGTTGGCGAATGTCTTTTTTGATATCCTGCATCCCGATGAGACTGTCGAGTTCGTGCAGCGCCTGCCGCAGCAGGTTTTCGTCCACGGGGATATTGGGCAGCGGTCGTTTGCTCGTGATCTGTACTTTTTCCACATCCTCGTGCAGGATAACTTTCAGGGCTTCGGGCGGCAGGTTGCGCACGTCGGGGTTGGCCATGAGGCGCAGTCCGAGCTGGATTTTGGCCTTGTCCAGCAGGTCGTATACGAAGCGGGCATTGCCGAAAGAGCGGTCGCGGCGGCGGAATGCCTCGGTGATAAACTCGTCCAGCAGTTCTTTGGCCTCTTTGGCGAGGATAATTTCCTTTTCCCGGCAGGCGTATTCAGCGATTTGGCTGAGTTCCTGCGGCAGGTAGTCGCTGAACTCAAACGACATTTTGAAGCGGCTGCGCAAGCCGGGGTTGGAGTCGAGGAAGGTTTTCATCTCCTTGGGGTAACCGGCCACGATAACAGCCAGATCGCCCGGGCCGTTGGACAGTTCCTTGACGAGAATCTCGATGGCTTCCTTGCCGAAGTCCTTGGAGTCCTCGGCCGAACGGGCCAGCGCATACGCTTCGTCAATAAACAATACGCCGCCGCGAGCCATTTCGATGGCGTCCTTGACTTTGGGCGCCGTTTGGCCGATGTACTCGCCGACGAGGTCGGAGCGATCCACTTCGTGGACGTGGCCCTTGGTGAGCAGACCCATTTTTTTGTACAGGCGGCCCATCATTTTAGCCACGGTGGTTTTGCCGGTACCCGGGTTGCCAATGAAGATTGAATGGACGTTGATGCTGTCGTTTTCGAGGAAACCCTTCTCCTTGCGCAGTTGGAGAAACTGGAGGTATTGGGCATGCTCGCGCACTTTTTGTTTGATTTCGGTAAGGCCGATAAGCGCGTCGAGGCGGGTCAGCACGTCCTCAAATGTATCGAGGTCTTCTTCTTCGGGCAGCAAAAAGACCTGCTGGCCTACATCGGGCAACCACACACCGTTGACACCTTCCTCCCAGTCGGCGCCCACCTCAAAGGGCATGACGGCAAGCAGTTGGTCCATAAAGACGATCTCGGCGGTATAGCGGTCATTGCGCCACGAGCCTTTGACATTACTGCCCCAGCCGGCGGTGATTTTCACGCCCTCGTCGGCCTTTTCCACACGATGCAGGCGCACCACCTGGCCTTTGAGTTCGCGGGCGTCGTTGTAAAATTTGATAAACAGTTCGCACTGCCACTGTTTGCTCAGCAGCATGTTTTTGAGCACCACTTCGGCGTAGATGTAGCGGGTTTCTTCGCTATTGAAACGGCGCAAATAGCTGCGGTCGAACTCGGGGGTATCGTCGTACGGGCCTTCGTACATGCGCAACGAAGCGATCTGACAGTACGGATTATCGGTTTTTTTGATAGCGCGGCCCGCATCCTCCACATAAAAATACCGGGTAGCCACTTTCTCGCCCTCCACCCAGGCTTCCCAGTAATAGGCGCCTTTTTTCCAAAAAACGCCCTCCTGTTTGTTGCCCCAGCCTTCGCGGATGTAGCCCACAGAATCGTATTTGCTCACTTTGCGGCGGAAGGGCAGGGCGCAAATTTCCTTCTTCTGCTTCTTCACGGCGTAGCAGCGGATCTCTACGTTGACCTCCCAGTCCTCTACATCAAATTGCTTGTTGTGAAACGACAACTCGGCGTACACATAAGTCGTCTCGTGCCGGTCAAACACTTGCCGGTACTTCTTTTTGTTATCGGCCAGCCATTCCGTGGAAGCATATATTTTTAAATCCCGGAATTTCCAGTGTCTGGAATCCGGAGTTTCCTCCGGTTGCTGCGATTGGTGGGAGCCGGTATACATGGTGGTGCAGGTTTCTGGTTAACAAAGTTGGAGGTTGGAGGGTTTCTGGTTGGAAGGTTGGAGGGTTTCTGGTTGCGGGAGGGCAAAATACGGGAAGTTTCTTCGAATGCTGTCCAAAAATATACCGAAGTGATGATCGAGGCGCGAATGCCTGAAAGGGGGCTGTAACCTTTTCAGGTTTTTAAATCTGGAAAGTCTGGCCAATCGAAAATCCGCTCAGATAGTACGCCCCTGCATTTGCCCCTGCCTTTTTTCCGCCCTGCTTGGTGTTTTCACCAAGCAGCCTCGTGCAGAGCCGCTTGGTGAAAACACCAAGCGGGGCAGAAAGGGAGTGTTCAGAAAACTGCCTTTAAAAAGAATACGGTTATTTGTGATGCCGGATGATAACTGCCATGCAACCCCGGTATTTATGAATTCTTCCCCCTCAACCTGATCGTACCCGGATTACGGAAATTTTTCAAATTTTCCGAAATCTCACGCTCGGACTCAACCTGTCTCAACCAACTACATAATTATGAAGCATTTGTATTTCCTGGGTGTATTGCTCGCACAAGTATTCCCCCTGTTGGCTCAAAAACCCCAACTGATCCCGCCCATGAGCCACGCCGCCTACGTCCGGGCATTAGCGTGTTCGCCCGACGGCAACTATGTACTCACCTGCGCCGGGTATCTCGACAATACCGTGCTGCTCTGGAACGCCGAAGGCCGGTTGCTGAAAATCATGGACGGCCACCACAACGACCTCGTGGATGCAGAGTTTTCCGCCGACGGCAACTACATGCTCACCTTAGAAACCAACACCTGGGCCATGCACCTGTGGGACAAAGAAGGCCGGGAATTGCGCGTACTGTCGGAAGGCACCGCCAATGTCGCTTCCTGCTTGCTGGATGCCTGTTTTGCACCCGACAACAAACACATTCTGGCCGGCGATTGCGGCGGAAATCTGCACCTGTACGACCTCACGGGCAAGCTGATCCGGGATTTTCAAAGCGACGGTGAAGCGTCAATTGCAGAGGTCGCGTTTTCCAAAAACGGCCGCTACCTGGCTTCCTGCGACGATGCCGGCATCATCCGCGTGTACCAAAACGACGGCACGCTGGTGCATGTTCTGGACGGGCACGGACAAAAACCCGTACTGTCCGTGGAGTTCACGCCCGACGAGCAGTATCTCGTGTCGGGCAGCGAAGACAAAATGGCCGTCCTGTGGAATCTGGCCGACGGCAGCGCAGCAAAACGTATGGGGCCACACAACACCATCGTGCGCAGCGTAGCCATTTCGCCCGACGGCAAATACATCGCTACAGCCGGCCCCGACGATCTTGTGGTAAAACTGTGGGACGCCCGGGGCAACCTCATCCGAAACCTCGAATTGAGCTGGACAAACGAAATTGTTTTCACCCCCGACAGCCGCTCGCTCCTGCTTGGCCCGCTCGACAAGGGCGCCCTGCTCTACAATCTGGAGGGCAAACTGCTGCGTACCTACACCAACTCGGCCTCGCCGGTCACCAGCGTGGGTTTTTCGCCGTTTTCGCCCGACTCGCTTTTCCTCGTCACCGGCGGCGAAAGCAAACACATCCGCCTCTGGGATGCCGTGTTCGGCGAAGCCGAACCGCTGACCACCAACCCCGGAGCGCTCCCGGGCGGAGGCGCCGTCAGTGCGCCGGTCGCATTTTACCCCAATGACCCGATCCTGTTGCTCGGGCACGCCGGCGACTCGCTGTTCCTGCACGACCTGTACTCGTACGAAGAATTTGCTTTGAAGAAACCGGCGTTTTCAAGCACTTCGGCAATAGCCTGGGGCGGCGACCATTTTTTGACCTGCGACTTCAACGGCAATGTGCAATGCTGGCGCGGCGACGAAGAAGACGGGCTGGTGCTGGAGTGGGACAAAAAAGTGCCCTCCAACTACGTCACCTCCCTCGAAGTATCCCCGGATGGCGTACACTTCCTGTCCGCCATGTCCCGGGACTGGATTCCCAGCGTAGGTCATTTCAAAACAGACGGGCCGGAGCAGCCCTACAACAACACCGGCTTCCCGGCCACCCTCCGCCGGGTGGATAATTTCAATGTGGTTCGTACCTACGGCAAAACCTCCAATCAGGCGGTGATCTCGCCCGACGGCAAATATGTGGCCACCAACGAAGGCGACGAGCACGGCATCAGTTTGTTCAACTACGCAGATGCGCGGGAGCTATTCCATGTTTCTTTGGAGCCAGACCGGGTAATATCGCTGGCATTTTCAACCGACGGAAAAACCCTCGTGGCCGGCTGTTCCGACAACATCGCGCGGGAGTACGACCTGAAGGGCAAACTGATCCGCGAATACATAGGCCATTTGAGTGCCGTGCGCGCTGTTGCGTTTTCACCTTACGGCGAATACCTGCTCACCGGCAGCAGCGACAATACCGCTAAGCTCTGGGACACCGAAACCGGCGAAGAACTCGCAAGCCTGATGGCCGTTGGTACCGAAGACTGGTTGGTGATCACACCCGACGGCCTTTTTGATGCTTCCGAAGGCGCCATGAACCTGCTGTATTTCACGGCGGGCCTGGAGATAATTGAACTGGAACAACTGAAAGACCGATACTACGAACCCGGCCTCTTGGCCGAGGTTATGGGATTTGCCGGAGGCGACCTGCGCAAGGTGGAAGACCTGGCCAATCTGGAAAATGCGCTGGCCCCTGCCCTGATCGAGGCAGTACTGGACGGCGACAAAATCAATGTCCGGATTGAAAAACGCTCCGGCGGTATCGGCGACGCCGTGCTGCTGCTGGATGGCGATATCGAAATCATCCCCGATGCCAACCCGCGCCGACTCGAATCGTTTGTAATAGACCTGAGCGCCTACTCCGAGTACTTTGTCGCGGGCGAAAACAACCTTTCTTTAGTTTTTTACAATGCGGAAGGCTGGCTGCCCAGTCCGGCCTATCCCGTAAAATACTACCCCGGCGGCGCCAAAGGCAACACGAACAAACCCGCAGACAAGCCGCTGACCGCCGCACAAAAAACCGACTTGGCGCTGTCCAATACGCTGTACGCACTGGTGGTCGGCACATCCGACTATGCGGGCAAGGAACTTGACCTGCGTTTCCCGGACAACGACGCCATCGCCTACAAAGAAGTCCTGGAATTGTCCGGTACCGCGCTTTTTGGCGCCCGGATGGACGTCAAACTGCTCACCACCAAAGCCGGCGGAATACGTCCCACCAAAGATGCCATTCAGGCTGCCCTGGCAGATTTTGCCGCTAAAGCCGAACCCAAGGATATCCTCCTGGTCTATCTCTCGGGACACGGTACCACCTGGCCGGAAAACAGTGCCGAGGGGCAGTTTTACTACCTCACGCCCGACAACAGCAGTTTCAATTTCGAAGACGCCAACAACCGCCGGCACGCCATCAGCCAGGATTCCCTGCAAGCCTGGATCCGCGGCGTGAAAGCCCGAAAACGTATCCTGATCCTCGATGCCTGCAACTCCGGCGAAGTGGTCAAAAAAGTGGAAGTCGGCGCCAAAGGCAACCTGAACAGCGACCAGCGCCGCGCACTCGAGCGCATGAAAGACCGCGGCGGATTCTTTGTGCTGGCCGGTAGCGCAGCCGACAAATCCAGCTACGAAGACCCGCGTTTCGGCCACGGTCTGCTCACCTACAGCCTGCTGCGCAACACCCCCAAGGTGGCCGCCCTCGACAAAAACCGCTATGTGGATGTGGGCAAACTTTTTCAGGAAGTCCGCGACGACGTACCCAAATTAGCCAAAGAGCTCAACCGGGTACAGGAACCCAAACTGATCGGCATGGAAGATTTTTCCATCGGCCTTATCCAGGATGGCGCAGCGGTGAAATTGCCGTCGGCTAAAAAAATCGTTACCCGGGCGGCCTTTTCCAACAAAAAACGGCTGGACCCGCTGAAACTGACCGACGCTATCAATAACGAACTGGAACAACTGCTCGTTTCGCCCGATCTGCCGTACGCCTACTGGCCCGTGGAAAAAGCCGCCGGGCTGTACTATTTCCTCAACGGCGAATACGAGGTGACCGGCACGACGGTGAAAATCACGGCTTATTTCTACAAAAGCGACCAGGAAACCGAGTTGAAAACCTTCACCGTCAGCGGCGCAGCCGAACCGGTGAAAACCCTGGTGGATGCATTGATGGGGCAGGTGGTGGAGTTCTTGGAAGGGATGTAGTGAATTTAATGCGGAGTGGGTTTTACCGCAGAGACGCGGAGAGGAGATTTTACCGCAGAGACGCAGAGACGCGGAGAGGAGATTTTACCGCAGAGACGCAGAGACGCGGAGAGGAGATTTTACCGCAGAGACGCAGAGACGCGGATTTTACCATCAAAACAAAACCCATGAAAAAAGCAATCTTTAGTGCCTTCATTGTACTCGTTTCGGTTGTGCTGCAAGGGCAGTCGCCTAAGTTAGTCATTCCGTTCGGGCATGCACAAGGCGTTACCTCGGCGGTATTTTCACCCAATGGCCAGCTGATCCTCACTGTAGGAAATGACGGTACGGCCAAGTTATGGGACTTAAAAGGCAGGGTCATCCAGACATTCACGGCAAAGGCGGCCATCCAGGCCGGCGCGTTTTCACCCGATGGCAAAACCATCCTGACGGGGAGTACCGACAACACAGCCACGCTCTGGGAAATAACAGGCGGGGAGCTACAAGCCTTCATCGGGCACAGCTACTGGGTCGAAGCCGTTGCCTTCGCGCCCGACGGCAAGTCCATCCTCACGGGCAGCACCGACGGCACAGCCAAACTTTGGGACATGAACGGCAAGGTCCTGCAGACGTTTGACGCCCAATCCGATGGCGTTACGGCCGTGCGCGCGGCAGCTTTTTCGCCGGATGGCCGTACTATCCTGCTCGGCGGCGGAGAATTGGAAGGGAGATGGGGCGCCGCTACCCTGTGGGACTTGTCGGGCAAAAAACTTCAAACGTTTGCCAAGCCGTATGGCGAGGTTGGCGCCGTTGCGTTTTCACCCGACGGCCAACGGATAGTCACCGGCAGCACACTCGGAGTCAAACTTTGGGATTTAAAGGGCAACGAACAAAAATCCTTTACCGGCCAAAGCGAGGGCGTGTTTGCCGCCGCTTTTTCACCCGACGGCAAGACTATTCTGACAGGGCACAAAGACGGCACAGCAAAACTGTGGCGTGAGGGCGTCCGGGAACCAGTCCAAATCTTCAACGGCCATACGGATTGGGTGACAACCGTGGCGTTCTCGCCCGACGGCAATACGATGCTGACAGGAAGTTGGGATGGCGTAGCCAAACTATGGAGCCTCCCGGGCCGCGAAATACAAACATTCAAAGGGCACACCCATAAAATTTCCGAGGTAGCCTTTTCAACGGACGGCATGTCGGTCAAGACCCGCAGTACCCGGGAAACAAAAACGGGCAGCCGGGACCTCCCACCAATGTGTTGGGCGCTTACCAGAAGCGACGTCCGGCCGGATACAGGACAAACCAATTGGATAAATCCCGGAAGAATAATCACCACTTTGGCTTTGTCGCCCGACGGCAAGATGAAATTAGTGAGCGATTTTAAGAACAAGGCAATGCTCCAAAACCAAGCCGATAGCACGCTTCAAACCTTCGTCGGGCATACCGGTTTTGTAGCGGCTGTTGCGTTTTCGCCCGACGGGAAAATGGTGCTGACGGGCAGCTGGGATGGTACCGCCAAAATATGGAACTTAGCCGGCCGGGAACTGGCTACCTTCGTCGTACTCGACTCCACCGACTGGGTCGTCACGACACCCGGCGGTCTGTTCGACGCCTCGCCCGGCGCCATGTACCTAATGCATTTCGTCGTGGATATGGAAGTCGTTGACCTCGAACAACTCAAGGAACGCTACTACGAACCCGGTCTGCTTGGCAAACTCCTCGGCCTGAACCAGGACCCGCTCCGTTCGACGGAGGCTTTCCGTGCTTTGCCGCTATACCCGGAAATGACGGCCCGGCTCAGTGCCGACAGCCTCAAACTGCAAGTGACCCTGAAACCGCGCAACGGCGGCATCGGCAAGATCAGCCTGTTCGTCAACGGCAAGGAAGTACTGGAGGACGCCAATCCGGAACGCTCCCAGTCCGTGAGCATTGATCTGACCAGGTTTGCCGACTACTACCTGCCCGGCGTATCCAACAAACTCACCTTGCGGGTGTACAACCAGGCCGGCTGGCTCAAAAGCGCCGCGTTGGAGCTCGATTATCGGGCGCCCGCCAAGGCCAAAAACCCGACAACTCCTGCCGCTACGGGTTTCATCAGCAGTCCCCTGCCGGCCCTCCATGCAATAGTTGTCGGTACAGCCAACTATGCCGGCGACAAACTCGATCTCAAATTTGCCGACCACGATGCCACGAGTTTTGCCCAGGCCCTGCGCGCCGCCACACCCAAAGTATTCGGCGACAGGGTGTTTGTCACGCTGCTTAATACCAATGCCGACGATACAACCCGGCAAGACATTTCCAGCAAAACGAACATTAAAAAAGCCTTTTCCGACTTAGTTGCCAGAGCCAGAGCGCAGGACGTACTGCTTGTTTATTTCTCCGGGCACGGCGTGAACTATGGCGACGCCGAAAACGGGCAGTTTTATTACCTCACCAAAGACATTGCCGGGGAAAACCTGAGCGATCCGGAAATCCGAACCAACTACGCCATTTCCTCTTCAGAACTCACCGAGTGGATCAAAGCCATCCCGGCGCTCAAGCAGGTGATGGTCATAGATGCCTGCAACTCCGGCAAAATGGTGCAAGACCTGGCTGCCGGCAGCAAAGACCTCAGTTCCACTCAAATCCGCGCCCTCGACCGCATGAAAGACCGCACCGGCATGTTCATCCTTACCGGCTCGGCAGCAGACAAGGTGAGCTACGAAGCCGGGCAATATGGTCAGGGTTTGCTGACCTACAGCCTGTTGCAGGGCATGAGCGGCCTGGCACTCTCGGAGGATAAACGGGTGGACGTGATGACCCTGTTCCAGTATTCCCGGGACAAAGTGCCCGATCTGGCTAAAGGCATCGGTGGCATCCAAACGCCGGTATTGGCCTTCCCGGTCAGTGGCGCCAGCTTCGATATCGGCATCGTGGATGCGCAGACGAAAATCCCGCTGGCGCAGGTGAAGCCGGTGTTTATCCGCAATGTATTTCAGGAGGAAGACCGTTTCGACGATGTGCTGGGCCTGGCCGATGCGTTGGAAAAATACTTTCGGGAACTGACGGCAAAGGGCGCGCAGGCCGAATTCATCTTCGTGGATGTACAGGAATACGAAAACGCCTACTCCATAAAAGGGCGCTACACCGTTTCCGGCGACACCGTGGCGGTGCGTGGGCGGTTGTTTAAAGGGAAAACACCGGTGGGCGAGGCGTTCCAGGTACAGGGTAAAAAGGACAACCTGCCGGGTTTGGTGGAGGCGATGGTGGAGAAAGTATCGGAGATGCTGGAGTGAAATCTACCGGTCTGTTTCAAGTATTTTTTCCATACGAAAGTGCGGGATTGTCACCTCCTCGAAGCGTTCGCCGACGATTTTGTAGTCTAATTTCAGGTAAAATGGTACGGCGGTTTCGCGGGCGTGCAGCACGATTTTGTGGAAGCCCCGTTGCCGGGCAAATTCCTCCGATGCTGCGACCATGGCTTTGCCGATGCCGCTGCCCTGACACCGGGAATCCACCGCTACCTGGCGCATTTTCACCTCGTTGTTTTCGCAGGGGGTCAGGTTGAGATAGCCAACCAGCCAGCCGGCGGCGGAGTATGCGGCCAAGTGGAATTGATCGTATTCGGCGGCTATTTGTTCGGCGGTGTACTCCATGCCGAGCGGTTTGCGCAGCACCTCGTAGCGGAGCCGAACCGCATCGTCAAATTCCGGTGTGCCAAATTGAATTTCAAGAATCTGCATACATTTATCGCGTTTTTGAACTTGTTTTTTCTTTACAAAATAACCACAGCATGGACAATCAAAGCCAACCATTAGATGCCGATCTCCAGCCCGGCGCCAATCAACCCCACGGGTTGCGCATCTCCCAAACCATCCGCCGGTACTGGTACGAATCGAGCCGGTGGGCCTTCTTTTTTGCCGTACTGGGTTTTCTTTATCTTGGACTCGTCCTGCTCATTTTTTCCACGGCTAGCAGCAAACTCGGCGCCGCCGGGCTTCCGGTTGTTCTTGTGCTGCTGTTCGTCGGCGCCCTGGTGTTTCCGCCGGTCTGGTTTATATTTCAGTTTGCGCAAAACATCCAAAAAGCCTTGCGCCACGAAGATAATCAAGCCGCAGCAGTCGGGTTCCAAAACCTCCGCCGGCTGTACCAGTTCATCGGGGTACTCACGGCTATCCTGCTGGGTTTTTACGGCATCACGCTGATTTTTACATTTTTGTTTATGGCCACCGCCGGCTAATCCTTCACCCCACTCCACACAGCACTCAACTCGAAAAATATGGAATACCTGGACCAGGATTTTCAAGCAAATACTACCAACCAACTGGAACCCACCCGACTGATCCGTCAGGATTGGCACACAACCGCCCGCTGGGCCAATTTCCTGGCCATTGTCTGGTTCATTTTTGTCGCCATCGGTTTGCTCGGCACCCTGAGCCTCGGCACTGCCATGGAACAATTGGCTTTGCTCGGCGCCGACTCGCCCGGCCTGGAACTGTTGATGAGCCAAACAACAGCCCTGACAATCATAGTTTTGGCTATTCTGGCTTTTTATTCGGCGCTCGCCTTGTTTCAGTTTCGCTTCGCCAAAAACATGCGAGACGCCTTGCAGTTCACCAATCAGGATGCTCTGGAACAGTCGTGGCTCCAGTTCCGCAACCTGCTTCGCTGGTCCGGCATTTTCGTTATCGCCCTGATCGTCCTGTACGGCGTGCTGCTTGTTTTCGTCGCAACGAGCGTGATGGGCTCCCGGGGATAACCTTTGGGGCACCTGTGCCGCAGGAACGAAATTATTCGTTTCCGATGCGCCCGCCGATGTCCCGCTCCAGACATTCCCGGCAACACCCGGCAAATGAACCGGATGCGCTTCTGCCGGGGTTGCTACATTTATGCCCGACAAAGACGATCCTCCTGTATGAAAATAGTCATCCTTGGCAACGGCATCAGCGGCATCACCGCTGCCCGGTTTGTCCGCAAGCGCAGCGACTGCGACATCGTGGTGGTGTCGGATGAGTCCGACGAGTTTTTCAGCCGTACCGCCCTGATGTATATCTACATGGGCCACTTGCGCCTGCGCGATACCCGCCCCTACGAGCCGCAGTTTTGGGAAAAAAACCGCATCCAGCGGGTTCGTGCCCGGATCGAGCGTATTGATTTTGACCAAAAAACGCTGCACGCCACGGATGGGCGCAACATAGCCTACGACAAACTCCTGCTTGCCCTTGGCTCCCGTTCCAACAAGTTTGGGTGGCCCGGCCAGGACCTCGACGGCGTGCACGGGTTGTACCACTTGCAAGACCTGGAGGCGATGGAGCGGCACACGGCGGCGCTGCTGGAGGGGCAGCGAGCCGTCATCGTGGGCGGCGGCCTCATCGGGGTGGAAATGGCCGAGATGTTCCATTCGCGGCATATCCCGGTTGTGTTTCTGGTGCGGGAAAGCAGTTTTTGGAATAACGTACTGCCGCCCGAAGAGGCTGCAATGATCTCCGGCATTTGCGCGAACACCGGATTGACCTGCGCCTGCAAACCGAATTGCGGGAAATTCTGGACGACGGCCACGGCAAATGCTGCGCCGCAGTGACTAACCACGGCGAAACCATCGCGTGCGGCTTCGTCGGCCTTACCGCAGGGGTCAGCCCGAACATCGGTTTTTTGAAAAATACGGCCCTCGAAACCAACCGCGGTATCCTCGTCAACGAGTACCTCGAAACCAGCTTGCCCGATGTGTACGCTGCGGGCGACTGTGCCGAACTGCGCCGGCCGGCTCCCGGGCGCCGCGCCATCGAGGCGGTGTGGTACACCGGGCGTATGATGGGCGAAACCCTCGCGCACACCCTCACCGGCCAACGCACTGCTTACGACCCGGGTATCTGGTTCAATTCCGCCAAGTTTTTCGATATTGAGTACCAGGTTTATGGCGACATCCGGCCCGAACTGCCCGACGATCAGGCCACGCTCTACTGGGAGCACCCCGACGGCAAAAAAAGTATTCGCCTGAACTATGCGCGCCAAACCGGCCGTATCCTCGGGTTCAACCTCCTCGGCGTGCGCTACCGCCACGAGGTATGCGCGCGCTGGCTGCAAACCGGCGCCCATATCGAAGACGTGCTCCAGCACCTCGGTCTGGCCAATTTCGATCCCGAATTTTACCCCCAACACGAACAGGATTTGCTGGAAAACTACAACCGGCAGTCCGGCAAAAACCTGCTGCTCAAACAAAAACGCGGACTAAGCGCCGTGCTCCGTTTCCTGAACCGCAACTAATCGAACCATGACAAACGTCTCACTTTCGATCACCCCCGATACCGCACACCGGTTGAAACTTTCCATGCGCACCGGCCTGGCGCTGGTGGTGCTGGGCTTTGGCATGCCGGCGCTTGGCTGGCTGCAAGGCCGGCCGGCGTACCCGCTATGGCTGAGCGCAAGCGCCGTGGCGGCCATTATTGCCGGCGCCTGGCTGTTTGCCCGCGGGCGCTACTCGGGCCTGCCCGCCGGCATCCAAAACAACGGCGTCTGGATGCGGGCGCTCACCAACCGGGGCGTATCGGGCTGGCTGCTGGCGGTCGTGCTCACCGGATTTTATGTGCTGCTGTACTGGTGGCCGCAGTACCTCGGGTTGGGGCGGAGCGGTGCAGCCAACACCGGGCTGATCGCCGTTTTCGATCCGCTGAGTCAACTTTTAAAAAAACAGCCGGCCAGCGAATGGTTTGTGTACGGGGTACTGTACACGGCGCTGATCCTGGCGCTGGGGGTGAAATTTTTGTACAAATACCGCCACAACCGTTACCAGATGCTGCGCACAGCATCCGTCATGTTTTTCCAAACGGCGTTTGCTTTTTTGATTCCCGAGTTGTTGCAGCGCCTCAACCAGCCATTTTTTGACTTCAAAAATATGTGGCCGCTCAACTACTATTTCACCGACGGCTGGTTTATCAAACAGCTGCTCGGCAGCGGCAACATGGGCCTTTTCATGCTGATCTGGGGGGTGCTTATGGTTTTCGTGATTTCCCCCGTGCTGACTTATTTTTATGGAAAAAGATGGTACTGTTCCTGGGTGTGCGGCTGCGGCGGCCTGGCCGAAACGGCGGGCGACCCGTTTCGGCACCTGTCCGACAAATCGCTCCGGGCCTGGAACATCGAGCGGTGGCTCGTACACGCGGTGCTGTTCCTCTCGGTAGCCATGAGCCTCGCCGTGCTGTATTCGTTTTTTCTGAAAAGCGGCGACACCTATCTGGTGACGCGCGATTTTCTGGCGTGGTTCGTCACGGTATTGTTCGGGAGTATCGGGGCTTTTTTATTTTTTCGCCGCCGCCGGTTTGCCGGCGCTACCCCCCGACATGTCTATTTGCTGTTGGGGGCGGGGGCTGTTCTGCTGGCGCTTTGTGGCGGGCGCAGCTGACCGGCAGCGCCAACATGCTTTTGAACAGCGGCGCAGTGCGCAAATTTTATGCTTTCTGGATCGGCGCAGCCTTTTCAGGTGTGGTTGGGGTAGGTTTTTATCCCATCCTTGGCAGCCGGGTGTGGTGCCGTTTGGCTGCCCGATGGCCGCCATTTTGGGTTTGCAACAAAAATTCCTCTCGCGTTTCCGCATCATCGTCAACGGCGGGCAGTGCATCAGTTGCGGCAACTGTTCCGCCTACTGCGAGATGGGCATTTACGTACGCCACTACGCCCAGCGCGGGCAGGATGTGGTGCGCGCTTCTTGTGTCGGTTGCGGCATCTGCGCGGCGGTATGCCCGCGCGGCGTGCTGCGGCTGGAGGGCGCATCGGGCGATGTGGATGCGCGCGCCGGGCAGTTGCGCACGGTACATGTGCCGGTGGAGCAGGTGCGGATATTGTAAAAAACTTTTTTTCACCCACCTTGCTTTTTCCTGCCTTGAATTTCTACCTTTGCGGGCGTTTTTCTAAAAAAATATAAATTTTACAGCGATACAATGGAAATCATTGCCATTAAAGGACAGCCGAAAGAGAACTCCGGCAAGCAAGCAGCCAAACATATTCGTCATGCAGGATTAGTACCTGCCGTACTGTACAAAAGTGGTGGCGGTGGCGCCATGCAATTCAGCATGGATCCGGCCGAGTTTCGCCACCTGGTCTTTACGCCCAAATTCAAACTGGCTGAAATCGAACTGAACGGAACGAAGCACAAATGCATCGTGAAAGATATTCAGTTTCATCCGGCTACCGATGCCGTGCTGCACATGGACTTTCTGGAATTGGTGCCTGGTGTACCGTTCAAAGTTGCTGTTCCGCTGCGCTTTTCGGGCACTGCTCCGGGCGTGAAAGCCGGTGGTAAATTCATCACCACGCTGCGCAAGATCAATGTCCTGACTACCCCGGACAAGGTTGTGGACGAAGTAATCGCCGATATTTCAAATATGGAACTGGGCGACACGATCCGGGTTCGCGACATCAAACTACAGGAAGGTGTCACGATCACCAACAATGGTGCTATTCCGGTTGCTTCCATCGAAATTCCCCGCGCACTTCGCGGTGGCAAATAATTCAAAGACAATTGCTTTTTGCACCAAACGGCAGCCTGTGTTCGCAGGCTGCCGTTTACATTTTACCTTTCCATATGGTACTTGTCGTTTATGTCTGCCCCAATTTCACTGCCAATGCAGTCAAGTTCATTGACGTACTAAGCGGGCTGGCGGGCACACGTTTTGCCTTAATCGCCCAGGAACCGTCGGTGCTGCTGCCGCCGGATATCCAGACCCGCGTGGCCGGTTTTCGACAAATTCCCGATGTGTTTGATGCCGACGCGCTGACCGCTGCTGCGCTGGCAATCGGCGCGAACCTTGGCCCGATTCACCGGTTGATCGGGGCTGTGGAAGCGCTGCAAGTACCACTGGCCACTACGCGCGAACGACTCGGCGTAGCGGGCATGAGCGTGGAAGCAGCCCTGAACTTCCGCGATAAGCAACGGATGAAAGACCTTTTTCGGCAAGCCGGACTCCCGTGTGCGCGGTCGCAGGAGGTGCGCGGCCGGGCCGAGGCGGTGGCTTTTGCTACCGCGTGCGGTTTCCCGATTGTGGTGAAACCCCCGGATGGCGCCGGCTCGTTGGCCACATTCAAAGTACACAACCCCGAGGAACTGGATGCCGCTCTGGCGGCCATGCCCGGGGCATCGGCCCTGCTGGAGGAGTTTGTCGTCGGCACCGAGCACTCGTTCGATACCTTCTCGCTCCACGGAGTCCCCTTGTTTCACTCCCTGTCGCACTACTACCCCAATCCGCTGGAGGCCATGCGCGAACCGTGGATTCAGTGGCAGGTAGTGGTGCCCCGCGAGGTGGACGCGCCGCAATATGACGATATCCGGCAGGCGGCATTTCGGGCTTTGCAAACGCTGGGTATGGGCACCGGAATCAGCCATTTGGAATGGTTCCGACGCCCCGACGGCAGCCTCGCCATTTCGGAGGTGGCTGCCCGCCCGCCAGGCGCCCAGATACTGACCCTGATAGCGCGTGCCTGCGATTTTGACGCCATTGCTGCGTGGGCGCGGCTGGTAGTTTTCGAAGAATTTGTGCCTCCACAACGCCGGTATGCGGTGGGGGCGGCCTACCTGCGCGGGCAAGGACACGGGCGTGTGCGGGGCGTGCACGGGCTGGACGTGGTGCAACGGGAGATCGGCCACCTCGTCACGGATTTCAAAATCCCGCAGATCGGCCAGGAAGCCGCGGGCAATTACGAAGGCGAGGGTTATATCATCCTGCGCCATCCCGAGACGGAGGTGGTGCAGCGGGCACTGCTTCGCGTGGTGTCGGTGGTGCGCGTGGAACTGGGATAGGCGAACAGTGTTTTCTCCGGAACAAACTGCCTACCTTTGTCCGCATGAGCACCCCCCTCCTCCTCCTGCACGGCGCGCTCGGTAGTGCCGCCCAGTTCGATGTCCTGCGCCGCCATTTGCCGCAGGAATGGCCTGTTTTCGCGCTGAATTTTCCTGGCCATGGCGGTTTGCCTACGGATTCTGCATTTTCCATAGATCGGTTTGCCGACAGCGTGCTGGATTTTTTGAACCAAAACAACCTGACGCAGACGCAAATTTTCGGTTACAGCATGGGCGGATATGTGGCCTTGCACCTGGCCCGGAAACATCCCGAGCGCGTGCGGCGCATCGTCACCCTCGGCACAAAACTCGCCTGGACACCCGAAATCGCGGCACGCGAAACGGCCCTGCTCAACCCCGACAAAATAGCGGCCAAGGTGCCCGTGTTCGCCGAGGCGCTCGCCGGGCGCCATGCTCCGGCAGACTGGCGGGAGGTGCTGCGCCGAACAGCCGAACTGCTGCACGACCTCGGCAACGGCGCGGCGCTGGGGGAGGAAGATTTTCGCAGCATTGCCTGCCCGGTGCTCGTTGGGCTGGGCGAACTGGACAATATGGTGAGCCTGGAGGAGTCAAGCCAGGTAGCGAACTGGCTGCCGAATGGCCGACTGGAGGTGCTGCCCGGCGTGAAACACCCGTTTGAGCAGGTAGATGCGGCATGGCTGGCCGACTGGCTGGCAAGTCAGGTTGGCAACGGGGTGTAACCTTGACGCTGCACACCGTGTCCCAATAGCCGGAATGAGTAAGGAAATGATTTTGGGTTCATAAAACACCAAGCCAGATCATGGCTGCACCGATAAGCGACGAAATACTGATTCAGCAGGCATTGGCCGGGCAACAGAGCGCCTGCTCCATGCTGGTGAAACGCTACGAAAAGTATGTGTTCACCTTGGCCTTGCGTTTCGTCAAAAGCCGGGAGGATGCGCACGAGGTGGCTCAGGATTGTTTTTTGCGCATGTTTCGGTACATGGCCGATTTTCGGGGCGACTGCAAATTCACAACCTGGCTATACCGCATCGTCTATTCGACCGCGCTGAACCACTTGCGCAAAAAAACGCCCGAAATCCTGTCGCTTGACGACGCCGAACGACCGCTCCAGTTGAAAAACGAAGCAGCGCCCGATGCTTCCGCTGCGCTGGAACGCGACGACCGGAACGCCGCGCTGCACCGCGCAATCGAAATGCTTTCGCACGACGACGCGGGTATCATCACCCTGTTTTATCTGTATGAACAAAACCTCGATGAAATTTGTCAAATCATGGACCTCACAATGACCAATGCCAAAACTAAACTTTGCCGCGCCCGACAACGCCTGCGGGCCATCATGGATGCCAACTTCAGCACGGAATTTGGTGTAAAAATGGCCGAATAACCCAACCAGAAACCTTCCAACCAGAAACCCTCGAACCAGAAACCCTCAAACCTTCCAACCAGAATGTACAATGGAAAATCATGTTTTGATGACTGATGATATGCTGTGGGACTATGCCGACGGCTTTTTGTCCGATCAGGATAAAAAACGGGTAGATGCATACCTGAGCCGGCACCCGGAGTGGAAAACCCGCCTGGACATAGTGCTCCGCGAAAAACGGGAGATGGCTACCCTGCCGCTGGAAACACCGGCGCCAGGCTTCTCCGACCGGGTCATGGCCGCCTGGGCCACCGAGCATCTGGCGGCAAAAGCTGCTGCGAAAGGTGACGACTGGATCGTTCGGATCATCGTTGTGGTGTTCGGGCTTTTTGTCCTGACCCCGGTGGTCGCCATGGTCGTAGCAGCACTGCAGTTGTCGCCCGAGCAGACAACAACGCCTGCTTTCGAGATGCCGCAAGTGGCGCTGCCGACCGTTCCACTGGAGACCTGGCTCGACAGCGCATTTCTGCAATACGGCCTCGTGCTGGCCTTTGCCCTTATCGGCCTTCGGTTTTTGGACAAGGTGCTGCGCCACCAGTTTGCACCCCAGGCTCTGGCTTGATACTTTTTTCTTGTCTGCCGACCAAAAGGCGCAAAGATTTGAACCGGAAAGGATCAATCTTTGCGCCTTGTTTTTTGATGTGGGCATCGCACAGGTATTTTTTCACCGCTGAAACGCAGCGTTTTTTGTGGTAAAAAAACAAGCCTTGCAAGTCCCTCTCCTTTTTTAAAAAAGACCACAACTATGGAGCGCGAAAAGAAACCCAAGCATTTTATCCAGCAACCCGAGTACCCGGGCGGCCCGAAGGAACTGACCAAGTTTATTTACCAGCACCTGCGCTACCCGCCGGAAGCCGTGCAGGGAAAAATAGAAGGCACCGTCCTGCTGGAATACGACATTGACTACAAAGGGAACGTGGTGGACACCCGGGTTTTGCAGGGAATCGGGCACGGCTGCGACGAAGAGGCCGCCCGCGTGGTGCGTCTGTTGAAATTTGCCGTAGGCCGAAACCGCGGTGTTCGGGTGCTTTTTCACAACAAAGCCCGCATCCGATTCAAGTTGCCGGCACCTGCCCAAGTACAGAAAAACGCTCCGCAGCAACCCGCGCAAGTGCAGTACAATTATGTTACCACCACTGCGGCGCCGGCGCCCGATGAGCAGCCCAAACAACCCGCGACGACCTACTCCTATACCGTCAGTTTCGATAAAAAAGGTTGATGCCGTAGTTCGGCGCAGGACAGACACGCCTATCGGAGACATAGCACTTTTTACCTTTCTTTGCCAATAAAAAGTAGAATGGACGAATTGCACCACATTTCTTTCGAAGACCTGTCTGCCGCTGCCAGGGAATTGGAGCACCGGCAAAAATCAGCCAAAGAACAAATCGTAAAAGACTGGCTGCCGCGCTACACAGGCATGTCGCTCGAAAAATTTGGCGATTACATTCTCTTGGTCAACTTCGGCAACTATGTGCGCATGTTCGCAGACAAACACGATGTGCCCGTGTACGGCGCCGACAAGCCCATGCAGGCAGCCACGGCCGACAACATCACCATCATCAATTTCGGGATCGGAAGCCCCAATGCGGGCCTGATTGTGGACCTGCTGGAGGCTATACGGCCCGCTGCCGTGTTGTTTTTGGGAAAATGCGGCGGTTTGCGAACGAGCAAAAACCACGTTGGCGACCTCATCCTGCCTATCGCCGCCATCCGGGGCGAAGGCACCAGCAACGACTACCTGCCCGCCGAGGTACCTGCATTACCAGCGTTTGCGCTGCAAAAAGCAGTTTCCACCACCATTCGCGACCACGAGCGCGACTACTGGACCGGCGTGGTGTATACCACCAACAAAAGACTGTGGGAACACCGTGAGGACTTCAAACAGCGCCTGCGCGACCTGCGCTGCCACGCCATAGACATGGAAACGGCCACCATTTTTGTGGCAGCTTTCAAAAACCGGATGCCCGCCGGCGCCCTGCTGCTCGTGAGCGATATGCCCATGACCCACGACGGCATCAAAACGGAAGCCAGCGACAAGCAGGTGACGGCAAATTTTGCTCAAATCCATCTGGATATTGGCGTGGACTCCCTCAAACAATTGATCAACAAAGGCACCACCGTGAAGCACCTGCGGTTTGAAGACTAGTTTGATTGATTCGATTGATTCGATTGATTCGATTGATTCGATTGATTCGATTGTATCGATTGATTCGATTAACTGGAATGAACAGAGAGAAAGTCTCATCTCTTTGCCCTCAGGAATCGAGTCAATCGGCCTAATCGAATCAATCGGAACAGTTATTTCCGTCTTTCCCGATCCACCACCGAGGCGTCTACGCCTTTGCGCTCCAGCGCTTCCTGGATGCGGATGGCTTCATTCAGGTTGTTGGTGCGCTTGACGATTACGACAGCAAATTTCCCCCGGTTGTACAGACCCACCTCCGCATCTTGATAACCCATTTTGATGATGCGCTCCATTTCGCGCCGTGCGCCGGCAAGTTTGGTAAAGGAGCCGGCGATGACGCGGTATCGGCCGTCGCTGTTGTCCGTGTCCAGGTTGCGTGGTTCTTCAGTTCGGGGAGCAGGTGCAGCAGGCGTGGGCGTGGTGGTTTTTGGCGCAGGCTTGGCGGCTGGCTGTTGTGGTGTGGGCGTGGCGGCGGTTGGCGTCTCCTCCTCAATGCCATCGGCAGTCACAACGCTGCTGCTGCCGGGAGCGGGCGGGGTTGTTGCGCCGGCCGGCTCGTCGCCGTCGTACTGGCTTCCGGTGGTGTCCGGCTCAACGTAGCCGAGATCGCGCATGCTTTGCCGGAATTCTGCGTCCTCTTTTGCCAGTCTGGTGCTGCGTTGTTTGTTTTCCCAAACTTTGTAACCGGCAACCAGAATCAGGCCGCCCAGCAGTGCATACAGCAGGTAGGTGAGTAATTTATTCGTGTTCATACGGCGGAATAGTCATGTTATTTCAAGTGCCAAATGTAGTTATTCTTTTGTCCAGGTGTTGTTTTTGCGATCCACGTCGGAAACCATGCGGCTCCCGAGCACTATTTTGCTGACGGTTTGCCCGCTCGGGCAGTCTATGCGCGCAACGCGGTTGCCTGCACGCCACGCGGCAGCGGTTTGATGAATGGTTTGCGTCGTGCCGTCGGTACAGGTGATTTCTACATAAATGGGCACCGGGATATTGCCCTTTTTTTCAACATAAATCACATCGCGGTTGGTGGCGTCTTCGCGTACAACCGACTGTATGCCGAGGTCGGGGTAGCCCCACTCAAAAAACCAGGGTTTCCAAAACCAGTTGAGGTCCTGTCCGGAAACCTCGTTCCAGGTATTGAAAAAATCATACGGCGTGGGGTGTTTGCCTTTCCAGCGATCCATGTATTCCGTCATGCAGCGGTGGAAGGTTTCGTAGCCGAGTAAATCGAGCAACGCGAGATAGGCATTTTGGGGCCGCGAGTAGGAAGCCGTCCCGTAGGCGCCGCCGCTGAGAAGACTGGAACGCACCATGGGCGGCACATCGGAGTCGGTACCCGCAGTGAAGGCGTAGCCGCGCAGGTTGCTTTTTTTGCCGGTGAGCGAGTCCCCCAGCAGGAAATCAAAGAAATTGGCCCAGCCTTCGTCCATCCAGGCGTATTCCTGCTCGTTGATGCCCATCATGAAGGGAAAATAGGTGTGCGCCACTTCGTGTACGGTGAGGTTGGTCGGGTCGCGGTCGCCGAGACTGGCGTCGTTCACCATCATGGGGTATTCCATGCCGTCGTTGCCGTTGAACACGGTCATGGTCGGATACGGGAACGGATAGCCCGGCTGCCAGGTGCTCATCAGGTGGATACCATCGGCAGCGATACGCGCCACGCGGTAGTAGTCTTTGGATTTGGTGTCGTAGGCGGCGCTCACGAAGGTGCGGCGGCCCGTTTTGGGGTCCACCAGCACCGAGGTAGCGTCCCAGTTGTAGTGGTCGCTGGATGCAAAAGTGAAGTCCGGCACATCGGTGGCTTTGAAGCGGAAGACGTGCTGTTTGGCTTTTTTGAACACCCCTCCGGCCTTGAGTTCGGCTTCGGTAAAAACTTTGACCACCCCGGTATCCGTATGCGCGGCGTGAAAGCGGTCGAGGTAAGTTTTTTCCAGCAAATCCGCCGGATTCTGCCACTCGCCGGTAGCCCAAACCATGTAGCCTTTGGGCATGGTGACGGTCACGTCGTAGTTGGAAAAGTCGTGGTAAAACTCCTGCTGACCGCTGTATGGGGCGTAAGCCCAGCCCCGGTAGTCGTCGTACACCGCAATCTGCGGGTACCAGTAGGGCACAAAAAATGTGGTGGGATCACAGACGCACTCGCGGGTAGCCTCCTTGTCGGCGGGCAGGGTGTATGCCCACTTGACCGTGATTGTGGCCGCCGCGCCGGCGGGCAGTGCTTTGCCGCGCAGTTGCAGGTCGAGGAAAGTATTTCCGCGGCGCTGTTCTTTTTCCGGTACCGGGCGGCCGTTGTAGGTGAGCGACTCGATGGTTACGCCGTCGCCCACGTCTTCGGGGTTTACGTCTTCGTCGCGCAGGCTGCCTTTGCGGTAGCGGTCGGCTGCGAGTTTGAAGCGCAGGATAGTGAGCGAATCAGGGCTGTTGTTGGTGTAAACAATAGTTGCTTCGCCCTGAAGGCGGCGTTTTTTCGGCTCAATGCTGACATTCATCTGGTATGCCGCGCGGTTTTGCCAGTAGTTGGGGCCGGGTTTGCCGTCCGTACTGCGCGTGCCTTTGTCGTAAGCGCGTTGCAGGTTTCGGGGAAAGAAGAGGTCGGAGGGCTGGGCGGGGAGGATTTGGGCTGCGCCCAAAAGGAGGATTGTTGTTAAAAGGCGGAACATGATTCGGTTGTTTTCGGGCAAAGGTAGGGATACCGTAGAGTAGTTTTACCGTAGAGTAGTTTTACCACAGAGACGCAGAGACGCGGAGGCGTAGAGTAGATTTTAGCGCAGAGACGTATAAATTTTCACAAAATTTAAACCACTCTACGCCTCCGCGTCTCTGCGTCTCTGCGGTGAAACCACACTACTGCGCCTCCGCGGTGAAACTACGCTACCTCACACCGTGGCCTCACCGGCCAAAGAAGCGGCCAGGTACTCCCGGTTCAACCGGGCGATGTTGCTCACCGAAATTTCCTTCGGGCATTCGGCTTCGCAGGCGGTCACGTTGGAGCACTGGCCGAAGCCTTCTTTGTCCATCTGTGCCACCATTTTCAGTACGCGGCGCTTGCGCTCCACTTCGCCTTGCGGCAACAGCGCGAGGTGGCTCACTTTGGCCGAGGTGAAAAGCATAGCCGAGGCGTTCGGACAGGCTGCCACACAGGCGCCACAGCCGATGCAGGCAGCGGCGTCGAATGCGCGGCCCGCCAGATCCTTTTCGATGGGGATTGCGTTGGCATCCTGTGCCTGGCCGGTGTTCACACTCACATAGCCGCCGGACTGGATGATGCGGTCGAACGACGACCGATCCACCACCAGGTCGCGGATAACCGGGAATGCCTTGGCCCGGAACGGCTCAATCACGATTGTTTCGCCGTCCTTGTAGTGGCGCATGTGTACCTGGCAGGTAGTCGTGCCTTTCATGGGGCCGTGCGGACGGCCGTCAATGACGAGCGAGCAGGTACCACAGATGCCCTCGCGGCAGTCGTGCTCAAAAGCCACGGGTTCCTCGCGCTCACGCACGAGTTTTTCGTTGAGCACGTCGAGCATTTCGAGGAAGGACATGTGCTCGTTTACGTCGTCCAGTTTGTAGGTGACGAATTCACCTTTGTATTTGCCGCCTTGGCGCCAGATTTTGAGCGTAAGTTTCATATCGTGGAGTGCGTTTATGTTTATGGTGTGATTACTTTAAGTGTCGAACAGTTGTCAATCAAAATGTAGCCGTTGTACGGTTTTTCTTCGCCATTGGTATACCAGGCCGTAAAAGCAATGGCAGGGTAATGGTGTTTTCGGGGCATCAGGGTAAATGCATATTGTCGCCATTCAACATGGTCTATGGGGGTAGTTTCTGCCAAAATTTCTTCTCTGTTATTCGCCACATCCACGCCCCAAATCCGGAATAAAACGGGATGATTGAACGGCGCCTCCCGACCTGTTTTGTTTTGTTGTCCCGCACCACCAGCCCGAGGTAAGTTTTACCATCAAACGCCGGCTCCCGCACATCGAAGGCGCCGGGCTGAATATCCGGCGGGGATTCGTCGGGGTGACCATAATAGTACCAACCCTTTGGCATGGTACAGCAGCGGGGTTCGTCTTCAAGGGAGGGCTTGGTCAGGCTAATTGAAATGCTGGCCCTTACTATCAACTGTTTCAAACAAGCAGATCAGAAGTTTACCAACAACCTGTCAGGTTTCATCATGGGAGAATTGGCTTGGTACTACTTATAACTCCGCTGGCTCACCTTGATCTCCTCATACACCAATGGTTCCTGGTGCAATTCCGGCTTCGCATCCTCGCCCGTCCATTTCCAGGCGCCCACATACATGTAGTTTTCGTCGTCGCGCAGAGCCTCGCCATCCGGGGTCTGGTATTCTTCGCGGAAGTGTCCGCCGCAACTTTCGTTGCGGTGCAGGGCATCTTCGCACATCAGTTGGCCCAGTTCGAGAAAGTCGGCCACACGCCAGGCCTTTTCCAGCTCGGGGTTGAACTCATCGCGGCGCCCCGGCACGAGCACATCGCGCCAGAACTCCTGCCGCAGTTCGCGGATTTCGCCGATGGCCTGCTGCAGCCCTTCCGCCGTGCGGCCCATGCCGCACTTGTCCCACATGATTTTGCCGAGACGGCGGTGGAACGACTCCACGGTTTGGCTGCCCTGCACGCCGAGCAGGGTGTGAATCCGGTCGGATACTTCCTTTTCCGCTTGCTCAAATTCAGGTGTGTTGGTCGGCACAGCGCCGGTGCGGATTTCATTGCTCAGGTAGGAGCCGATGGTGTACGGCAGCACGAAGTAGCCGTCGGCTAAGCCCTGCATAAGTGCCGAAGCGCCGAGGCGGTTGGCGCCGTGGTCGCTGAAATTCGCTTCGCCGGCAGCGTACAAGCCGGGGATGGTGGTCATCAGTTCGTAGTCCACCCACAGGCCACCCATGGTATAGTGCACGGCGGGATAAATCCGCATGGGCACTTCGTAGGGGTTGTCGCCGGTGATTTTTTCGTACATCTCGAACAGGTTGCCGTAGCGGGCAGCCACGGTGTCTTTGCCAAGGCGTTTGATGGCGTCGGCAAAATCGAGGTACACCGCGAGGCCGGTAGCGCCCACGCCCTTGCCGGCATCGCACTCGGCTTTGGCAGCGCGGCTGGCAATGTCGCGCGGCACGAGGTTGCCGAAGGCCGGGTAGCGGCGTTCGAGGTAGTAGTCGCGGTCGGCCTCCGGGATTTGGTTCGGATGTTTCTTCGTATCGGCGGGGCTTTTTGGTACCCAGCAGCGGCCGTCGTTGCGCAGGGATTCCGACATAAGCGTCAGTTTCGACTGGTAATCGCCCGATACCGGAATGCACGTTGGGTGAATCTGCGTGTAGCAGGGGTTGGCAAAAAACGCCCCGCGGCGGTGTGCGCGCCAGGCGGCGGTGGTGTTGCACATCATAGCGTTGGTGCTCAGGTAGAACACGTTGCCGTAGCCGCCGGTGCAGAGCACGACGGCATGGGCGCCGTGGCGTTCCAGTTCGCCGGTGAGCAGGTTGCGGGCAATGATGCCCCGGCATTTGCCGTCCACAACAACTGCGTCGAGCATCTCGTGGCGGTTGTACAATTTGACATTGCCCAGCTCCACCTGGCGGCTAAGCGCCTGGTAGGCACCGATGAGCAACTGCTGGCCCGTTTGGCCGCGGGCGTAAAACGTGCGCGATACCTGCGTGCCGCCGAACGAGCGATTATCCAGCAAGCCGCCGTACTCGCGGGCAAAAGGCACGCCCTGCGCCACGCACTGATCAATGATCGAAGTAGAAACCTCGGCTAAGCGGTGCACGTTGGCTTCGCGGGCGCGGTAGTCGCCACCTTTGATCGTATCGTAAAAGAGGCGATAGACCGAGTCGCCGTCGTTTTGGTAGTTTTTGGCGGCATTGATGCCCCCTTGTGCAGCAATGGAGTGCGCCCGGCGCGGACTGTCGTGGAAGGTGAAAACTTTCACGTTGTAGCCCAGCTCGCCCAGAGAGGCTGCCGCCGAAGCGCCTGCCAAACCCGATCCCACGATGATGACATCAATGCGGCGCTTGTTGTTGGGGGATACGAGTGGGACGTGGCCTTTGTAACTTTCCCATTTTTCGGAAACGTGCCCGTCCGGTATATTGGATTTCAGCGTAAAATCTGTTGCTGCCATATTTTAAATCAGGTTGAAAAGGTTTCTGGTTGGAAGGTTTCTGGTTAGAGGGTTAGAAGGTTTCTGGTTGGAAGGTTCTCTAACCAGAAACCTTCTAACCCTCTAACCAGAAACCTTCTAACCTCTACCGAAAATGCATGACGAGGGGGATGATTGCGAACAGGAGCGGGATGACGATGGAATATGCGGCGCCAATCCACTTGATGAGCGGTGTGTATTTTTTGTGGTTCAAACCCAGGGTTTGGAAGGCCGACCAGAATCCGTGCCAGAGATGGAAGCCGACCACGACCATGGAAATGACGTAAAAAAGTACGAAAATCGGGCTTTCATACGACCGGGCTACCAGCGCATACAGGTCTTTTATCGGCTGCTCAGCATTGTCGTACTGCACCATATTCAGGGTGCCCCAGTGCATCTGGAACCAGAACTGGTACATGTGCAGGATGATAAATACGAAAATAATAATGCCGAGCCAGGCCATGCTGCGCGAGGCGCGTTCGCTGGAACGCGTATGCGTTACGGCATAGCGGTTTGCACCGCGGGCGGCCTTGTTGCTTTGCCAAAGCAGGATACCCTGCACCGCGTGCAGCAGGATGGAGGCGTACAGCAAATACGAAACCGTCTTGATGAGCGGGTTATGGGTCATAAAATAAGCGTACACATTGAACGCCTCCCCACCGTCATTTTGGAGCAGTTGGAGGTTGCCCAGCAGGTGTATGGCCAGAAAAAGGGTCAGAAAAATACCGGTCAGGGCCATGACCATTTTTTGGCCAATCGAAGAAGTAAGAAACTTGGAGAACCAACCCATTTTGCAGTTGTGCGTTTTAAGTTTTGAATTTTGAGTTCCGTCTGACGTTTTGCCGGATGTGGCGCAAAGAAAAGCAAAATGCACCTCCTTTTTTGACCCCAAAATTTGTGGTCGCAAAACTACGGATCGGAACAAGGGCGCCGAATTTTCGTTTGGGCGAATGCCTGGCAGCAATTAAATTTAGAAGCGATCTAAATCCTGCCCGGCAACTGAAGTTCAGACAGTCGCTCAGAACGGATACCCCACAGCGAGGTTGAAATTGCTGATTTCACGCCAACTGGCCCCACTCCAGTCTACCCAGTAGCCCTGCGTTGGCGTTTGAAACGGTCGGCGCAGTTTGATGCCCCAATCGAATCGAAACACGAAATAATTGAAGTCGAAGCGCAACCCGAAACCAGTGCCGATGGCGATGTTTTTGTACGAATCCAGTTGCAACTGCGCATTGGGGCGCTGCGGGTCGGGTTTGAGGGTCCAGATGTTGCCGCCATCTACAAAAACGGCGCCCTTGACCCACCAAAACATCGGAAAACGCAGTTCACCGTTGAATTCAAAACGAAAATCGGCGGCCTGAAAAAATGGCTGCACACCGATTTTGGCACAGTTGCAGGACTCATCCAGTTCAAAATACCCGCCCGGCCCGAGTTCGCGGATACGCCAGGCGCGAATGCTGGAAGGCCCTCCTACAAAAAACTGCTTGACAAAAGGCACACCCTCCGTATCGCCATAAGCCGAAGCAACGCCTGCCCCGAGCCGCACCACCCCCGTGACATCTTTGGTGAAATCGCGCGTGTAACTGCCGGTCACATCCAGACGCGCGTATTTGGAAAATTCGAGGTCGGATATTTTCCACGTTTGTTCCCCGAAAGAAATGGCCCACAGGCGGTTGAGCAGTAGTTCCTCCAGGCCGGACACTTCCGTATTCAAGCGAAAAAACCAGCGTTCGCCGAAGGCGTTGGAGCGACTGGCATAGGTATAGGTGAACGAGCGCAAGAGAAAACCCGTGAACAACTGGTTGCCAAAACTCCGGCGCAGAAATTCGTTTTGCCCGAAAATGGTATCGAACTGCGGTTGCAATTTCGGCCGCAACACGTCAATGCCGATGTTGTCGAACGTATACTGGTGCTCGGCATCAGATCGGACATTGTAGCCAAAAGAGGCATTGAAAAGGTTGTAAACGTAAAATCCGCGCAGGTCCAGGTAGTTATAATTTAGTCCCATACGCACCTGAGCGTCGTTTTGGATACGGTCGTAAAAGCGGTCGTTCAGCAAATGGAAGCGGTGCAAACGGCGCCACAAGCCGAAGTAGTCGAAATAGCGCGGGAAGGTCAGTTCGTTCTGAAACTTGAATTCCTGGGAAAAAATCAGTCGGCTACGCCGCGGCGACAAGTCAAATTCGAGGCTGTAGGCCAGGTCGCTGCGGATATTTTCGGCGCCGTGCAGCAGGTTTCGGTTGGCTGCCGACAGGTTGGCGGACACGCCCAGCAGGCGCCCGCTCAGGTCGCTGCCCGAGTTGGTGGAGGAGTTCAGTTCCACGCCGTAGCCGATCGCAAGGCGTTTATTCATGGTAAACGAAACCGTCACATTGATCTTTTCGGGCTGTAGCGAGTCCTGCAAAGGCCGGATGGTCACAAAACGAAAAATGCCAAGCGCATTGAGGTTGCGGGCTGTTTTGTCCAGATCTTCCTGCCGGTACAGGCCTCCGGGCTGTATGGCGATGGCCGAGTGCAGCCGGGAGGGTTTCACATCGAATTGTTGGGCCGAGGTAGCAAAATAGACCCCCCCGATCGTCGTATCCTGCCGGATACTGCTCAGATCGGGCACCAGGTCCGAAAACACGGCCACATTGCCGATGCTGTAGGTTTTGTGTAGCGAGGAGTCATTTTGCTGCAGCACCTCCACGGTCACATACGTCCGCGTATTGGTGCTGTCGCCGACAAAATTCACGAAGTTCGGTGTAAAATAAGCGTAGCCCCGGTTTTTCAAAACTGCCGTGATGCGGGTCTTCTCGGCCTCAAAACTGCCTCCCTCCAGCGCGCCGCCAGGTTTCAGGTAGGACGCGCCCGCCGTCTGGCGCAAAATGTTCAGCACATTGCTGTCCGGACTCGTAAATTCCACCGAATCAATGCGGTACAGTGGGCCGAGGTTGAGCGTGTAGGTGACCGCCGCGTTGCTGTGCATCCGGAGCGAATCCCGCCCGGCATCGAAGTAGAGGTCGTCACCATAGTAAAAATGGCGGTCAAAAAAACGCACGGAGTAGCTGCTCGTAGCCTCGAAATACCCCCGCTGCCGCATGTAGTTCTGGATATTGGTGCTGGTTCGTATGGTCAGCCCCTCGTCGTACAAAACAGGTGGCTCGGCAACCCGCTTCAGCATCCATTGGGCAAATTTGGAAGTTTTGTGCTCGTACCTGTAATACCACCACAACCGGGAGGGAGTCCGAAACGCCATCAGACTCAGTTCGTTCGGTTTCTGGCGGTACAGGGCGCCCAACTCGTACAGGAGCGGGGTGCGAACATCCAACGCAAGTTTCTCCACACTCTTGATCTCGATGGTATTTTGTCCGAGCAAGGACACGCCTTGGCTC
The DNA here is from genome assembly GCA_016719605.1 of Lewinellaceae bacterium. GTDB lineage: Bacteria > Bacteroidota > Bacteroidia > Chitinophagales > Saprospiraceae > M3007. Next base: position 49,639 of record JADJYW010000002.1, read on the forward strand.
TTGTCCACATACTTTGTAACATTGCAGGCGGAAAAACAACCGGCAAGTAACACCAGGGCCACGAAGACCCGGGAGGGAACATTGGGGCGAAACGAGGAGCCGACTATTTTTTTCAACATGTGATACCGCACAAACATTTGTATACCAAACGACCAATCAAAAAGATGCAACAAAAAAACTTTCTTCGCCGCAAAACCGCGTACCATGCTATCAGCCGGTCAAACTAAATTTCTGACCGCCCTTCAGGTGAAAAAGTACCGGCAAAAGTATCGAAATTTCACCGTGGAGGGCACCAAATTGGTGGCCGAACTCCTGGATCAAACGCGCATCCGGGTAACAGCTATCTACGCGCTGGAACGCTGGGCTGCCGAAAATGCGGCGCTCCTCGCCCCTGTTCAGCATCTGTACCACCCGGCCTCCGAGGCCGATCTCCACAAAATTTCTGCCCTGACTACCCCACAGGGCGTGCTCGCCGTAGCCGAAATGCCCCCCCAGGCGCCCGCCGCCTGGGACACCGGGCACGCCTTTTTCCTCGACGGCATCCGCGATCCGGGCAACCTGGGCACCATCCTGCGCATCGCCGACTGGTTCGGCTTCTCGGCGGTTTTCTGTTCGCCCGACTGTGCCGAGGCCTTCAGCCCCAAAGTCGTGCAAGCCAGCATGGGGGCCATTTTTCGGGTGCCGGTGTTCGAAATGGAACTGGACGACGTGCTGGCATTGGCGCCGGCATGCCCCGTGCTGGGCGCTGTGCTCAACGGCGAAAACGCCTTCGAGGCCGGTTGGCCGGCAAACGCGCTGCTGGTCGTCGGCAGCGAAGGCAGCGGTATCCGGCCCGAGACGGAAGCCCGCTTGACCCGCCGCCTGACCATCCCGCGTGCGCCGGGCAGCCATGCCGAATCGCTCAATGCGTCCGTGGCTGCGGGAATTCTGGCAGGCCTGGCGTCAAAAAACTCGACAGGGCATTCCGAGGGGCAAAAAAACACCCCGTGAACCGTCCGTTTCATATTCAGGAAGTACCTTCGCCCACATATTTTTAAACAAACCTGACTCAATCGAAACATCATGACTGTTATCCGAAAAGTACTTCCTCTCCTTTTACTTGGGCTACTGTTGATGGTGGCCTTCGGCATGTGCGGCGCCTACAACAAGGTCGTCGGCAAAGACGAAAATGTAAAAAAGCCTGGTCGCAGGTAGAAAACCAGTACCAGCGCCGCGCCGACCTCATCCCGAACCTCGTCAATACCGTAAAAGGTTATGCCGACTTTGAGCAATCCACCCTGCAAGCCGTCGTGGAAGCACGTGCCAATGCAACCCGGGTGACCATCAAAGCCGACGAACTGACCACGGAAAATATCCAACGTTTCGAGCAAGCGCAGGGCGCCCTGAGCGGTGCGCTTACCCGCCTGCTGGCCGTGGCCGAAAACTACCCCAATCTGAAGGCCAACGAAAGTTTTATGAGCCTTCAAACTCAACTCGAAGGCACGGAAAACCGCATCGCCGTCGAGCGCAAAAACTACAATGAAGTGGTCGGCGACTACAACATGTACGTCCGCAAATTCCCGAATAACCTGTACGTCGGTGTCTTCGGATTCTCGCCGCGCGGATACTTCGAGTCGGCTGTCGGCGCCGACAAAGCGCCGGAGGTCAATTTCAAGTAGGCGGGTAGCGCGCAGCCGCTGCTCCTCCGGGAACATATTTTCCCTGCCCCCGGGTGCAGCGTTTTGCGAAGCGCCTTAGTTTTCTTTTGCACGTTTGCCTTTTTTACCTAAATCATGCTATTCACGCAACAAGAAGAAGCCCGGATACAAGCAGCCATACGCGCCGCCGAGCAGGTGACCAGTGGCGAGGTGCGCGTGTTCATCGAGGATTTTTGCGACCGCGACCATCCTGTGGAGCGTGCGGCCGAGGTGTTCCATCTGTTCGGGATGTTCAATACCCGGCAGCGGAATGCGGTGCTGATCTACATTGCCGAAAAATCGCACCACTTCGCTATTTGGGGCGACTCGGGTATCCACGAGCGCGTGGGGTTTCAGTTCTGGGATGCTGAAAAAAAACTCCTCCAGGACCATTTGCTCCACGGACAGCCCTGCGAAGGCGTGTGCCAGGTGATTGCACAAATCGGCGATCAACTCAAAATCCATTTCCCCGCCGATCCAACAAACAACAAAAATGAACTTCCTGATGAAATTATCTATGGCGGGCTGTAGCCGGTGGGCAAGCACCGGCAGGCGACGGACGGGGTTGTTGGTCGGGGTGCTCATTTGGTGGACAGCGAGCGTTTTTGGCCAGTCGGAAACGGTGCTTTTCCCGGAAAAGCCGGACCCCGCCGTGTTTGTGCACGACTATGCCGGTTGGCTGTCGGACCAGGAAAAAGACCTTCTGGAGGAAAAACTCCGCCGCTATGCCGATTCCACTTCCACCGAAGTGGTGGTGATGATCCGACCCGAAATAGGCGACTACGACCGCTCGTCGTATGCCTTTGAACTGGGCAACCGCTGGGGCATCGGGCGCAAGAGCAAAAACAACGGCGTGGTTTTGCTGGTCGTGACGGAACCGCCAAACCGCGGCGCGTTTATCGCAACCGGCTACGGCGCCGAGGGCGCCCTGCCGGATATTACCGCCGGGCGGATTATCCGGAACACGATGATCCCGTATTTCCGCCAGGAACAGTACTTCCAGGGCATAGATGCCGCGCTGAACGACATCATCCGGGCCTTGTCCGGCGAGTTCATAGCCGAGCGCCGGGAACGAAAGGGCCCACCTGTCTGGGCTTTCCTGATCATTTTTTTAGTCATTATGATCGTGATCCTTACGGTTGTCCGGCTCATGGCCAAATACGGCACCGTTTACACCGGTACAGGCCCCAAGCGGAGCCGCAATCGCCACGACGACTGGTGGGGCGGCGGCGGCTGGGGCGGCGGCTTTGGTGGTGGCGGTGGTGGTTTTGGCGGCGGCGGCGGCTGGGGTGGCGGCGGTTTTGGCGGCGGCTCCTTCGGCGGCGGCGGTGCAGGCGGCAGCTGGTAGCGCCGGCCACAAGGTCTTCGTTGGCCCCCACTACTGTACTTTTTTTCAACCGCAGAGACGCAGAGGATTTCTAAAAAAGTTGAGGTAGTGGCAACTCCGCGTCTCTGCGGCGAATTTGAAAATGGGTTTCCCTGTAAAAGGCCCCCGCACTGCCAATCGGAATAAAATTCGGTTGGCAGTTTTTTTTGTTGGCCTCCACGCAGCCCGCAATCTTGTGGACTAGGTAGGTTTGACACAGTTTTCTGAACACTCCCTATTTGCCTGACGAATGTGGGCCGGGATTTGGCTGCTAAGCGTTACTTAAATCCCGGCCGATATCCCGGCGATAGTACTTGCCTTCAAATTGAACATCCGCTGCCGCGAGCAGGGACTTGCCGACGGCCTCTCCGATGGTTTTTCCGAAGGAGGTTATCGCCAGCACCCGGCCTCCGTTGGTCAGCACGCGCCCGTCGGCAGTAGCTGTGGTGCCGGCGTGCAGGTACAGGCTGTTGGTGTGCCGGGCCTCTATGCTGATTTCGTCGCCTTTGCGGTATTCGCCGGGGTAGCCGGCTGCAGTGAGCATGATGGTGGCGGCGGTATCCGGGATGGTTTTGATGCGTATGTTATCAAGTTGGCCTGTCATCAGACGCTGGAACAGGTCGGTGAGGTGGTTCTCTATGCGGGGAAATACGACCTCCGTTTCGGGGTCGCCCATGCGGCAATTGTACTCAATGACGAACGGATCGCCGTTTACGCTGATGAGGCCGAAAAAGACAAACCCCTTGTAGTCTAAGTTTTCGGCGGCAAGCCCCTGCACGGTGGGCCGGATTATGCGTTCCTCCACTTTTTCCCAAAGAGCCGGAGTAACGAACGGTACGGGCGACACGGCGCCCATGCCACCAGTATTCGGCCCCGTATCGCCTTCTCCCACGCGCTTGTAGTCCTTGGCCTCCGGCAAAATTTGGTACGACGTACCGTCGGTCAGTGCAAACACCGAAAACTCGATGCCGCTCAAAAATTCCTCGATCACCACGCGCCGACTGGCCTCGCCAAACTGGCCGTCCAGCATGGTTTGCAGGGCCTCCGCAGCCTCGTCCAGGTTGTTCAGAATGAGCACGCCTTTGCCGGCAGCCAGGCCGTCGGCTTTCAGCACGAAGGGCGGAGCGAGGGTTTTCAGGAACTCCACACCATCGGCCGGGGCAGTCACTTCCCGGTACCGGGCGGTGGGGATTCCGTGGCGTTCCATGAATTTTTTGGCAAATGCCTTGGAACCCTCCAGTTGGGCGCCGGCAGCCGAGGGGCCGATCACCGGCACCCCGCGCAGCGCAGGGTCGTTTTGAAAAAAATCCACGATGCCGCGTACCAGCGGTTCTTCCGGACCCACGATCACCATACCGATCGCATGGGCCAGTACGAAATGTTTTATCGCCGGAAAATCCGTGACGGCAATTGGAACATTGGTACCAAACTCGGCTGTGCCGGCATTGCCGGGGGCAATGAATAACTGGTCGCAACCGGGGTCCTGGGACAATTTCCAGGCAAAAGCATGTTCGCGGCCACCGCCGCCAAGAAGAAGAATGTGCATGGATTTTTTCGATTGAGGATCAAAATTCGATTTCATAACAACCGGCGTCGGGTGTGGCCGGGTCGCGCAGTTTTCCATCCAGATCGGTATTGATTCCGGGAATGGGCACGGCGTAGCGGTTGGCTTTGGAGTGCAGGGTGTCGAGGCGAAAATTTTTGTCGGGAATACTGAGAAAAACCGTGTCCTGGTTTTCGGCGTTGAGGCAGGGATTGCAGAAATCAAAAAAATCGGGGGTGTCGTTGGGGAGCAGCAGGTCGCGGACACGAACGATACAATTTTGAAACTGGTAGTCGAATTCGCCGGGGACCTCCGTGCGGTCAAACAGCGTGATTTGATCGGCCCGCCCCCCGAGGAGGATGCAGTTGGTGAAACGCGCGTGGAGGGGGAAGGCACTGAAATCGCCACAAAACGGATCGAGGCACTGGGCATTGCCCATGCGCAGTGCTTCGCCGGACACGCCGTAGCTGGCTGCCGTGCAATAGTTGAACGTATAATTGCCGCCGTATTCCAACTGGATCGCGTAGCCGGTATTGGTGTGAAACAGGCAGTTTTCCGCGGAAATGGTGGCGTGCACGCCGATGAGGCCACTGCTGGCGGTGTTGTAAATCTGCGTATTGCGCAGGGTGAGGTCGGCGGCCGAATCCACACGAATACCGATGATGGAATTCCGAACGATGCAGTGTTCGATGCGGTGGCCGGTTGTGCCGGCTTGCAGCCAGATACCCGTCCATTGGCCGGCTACTTCGTCAAATTCCGGTTCCAGCCGGTCGTCTTCAAAAATCACGGGATTTTCCAGGGTGCCTTCCACCAGCAGGCGGCCATTGCCCTGAAACGCGAGGAAGCCGTCGTTGTAGCGCACGACGGTGGAGTCCACCACCGTGCGTGCCAGTCCGCCATGCACATACACCCGTTTCCCGGCGGGAATACGCACGGTGCAGTCGTCTACCACCAGGATGCCGTAGATGACATACGGGCGCGGGTCGTCCCACACCCATTCGCCGCCGTCGCAGGTATAGAGCACGGCGTCGCTTGCGCCAAACCGGGAGGGCAGATAAACCGCGTTTTGGCCCCATGCTTCCAGCACAACCGTCTGTGTGTTGCCGTTGGTTTCAAAAACGAGGTTTTCGGAAAGCACGAAAGGGCTGGCACTGAGGGGCAAATCCGGGTTGATCGTGACCTCGGCGAAAACGTACAGGCTGTCGTTTGGCGCGATCTCGATGCCGGTGTGGCTGCTGCCGGGCAGGCCGTCCACGTTCAGATTGAAGCGCGACTGGCCGCCGAGGTCCAGATAAATTTTGTCAATTCGGATGCTCTTGTTGCGCCGGTTATAGACTTTCAGGATACGCGTAGCCGAGCCGAGGGAGGTGAACACCGTATCGAAACGCAGGGTGTCGGTACTGAATGCGAGCCGGTCGGCGGGGTCGGTCGTGAAACGCTCCTTTTGGCAAAAAGAGAAAACGCCAAGCGCCGGAAGCAGGAAGCAGGCTATGCGGAAAAACCGTATGGTCATGTGCAGCGGATTGAGGCGGCGAAGATAGGGCGTTTGCTATCCCAAAACGGAATATGCGGTGGAGGACTGTGCCGAAGCAGGCTGAATTTTAGCGCCTGCGCGCCTTGCCGGTCGTCGCTCAAACGGCCGGGCCGCTGCCCGGTGTGTTAAAAAATTAACACACCAAGCGCCCCGATGTTAGCGCAGCATCAGGATGGCGCTCAAATATTCGCTTACAGAATTAATTTTTAAAAACAGCGGGCAAACGACGCTGCTCATTGGGTCGGGAAGACGAGTAAACCGGTTTTAAAAAATTTAATTTTCAAAGGACATGCCCTCTGCTTATCCCTGAAATGCTGTTTAATAAACTTTAACACCACAAGCGTTAAAAACTTTTAACGCTTTCTTAACTCCTTGGACTACATTTGCAACGCCTTTGCGTTCAAAGGCGGTATCAGGAAGTGCAAGTGCATGGAAAAAATACGAAAACCGTGGATTGATGTACTGATCCCGGCCTACAACGAGGAAGAATCGCTGCCTTTTGTGCTGGCGGCTATTCCGAAAGACCGGGTGCGTCAGGTGGTGGTTTGCAATAACGGCTCCACGGACCGCACGGCGGAAATGGCGCGGCTGATGGGCGCAATTGTGGTGGATTCGAAGCGGCGGGGGTACGGTTCTGCGTGTCTGGCGGGTATCGGTTACTTAAAACAACTGGCTCCGTCCGAACGACCCGAAATTGTGGTGTTTCTGGATGGCGACTATTCTGATTATCCCGACGATCTGCCTGACGTGGTAGGTCCGATTTTGACAGATGAAAAAGACCTGGTGATTGGCTCGCGCCTGCTCGGCAATTCCGAACCGGGTGCCATGACCCCGCCCCAGCGCTTCGGCAACTGGCTGGCTCCGTTTCTGATCCGATTGCTTTTTGGCTATCGGTTCACCGATCTGGGGCCGTTCCGGGCGATTCGCTGGGAAAGCCTGCTGGCGCTGGACATGCGAGACCCCAATTACGGCTGGACGGTGGAAATGCAGATCAAAGCCGCGCAGCACGGCCTTCGGTGCGCCGAAGTACCCGTGCAATACCGCAAACGCGCGGCAGGGAAAAGCAAGGTATCCGGCACCGTGAAAGGCGTAATACTGGCCGGTTGGAAAATTATGAGCCTTATTTTTATACTCTATTTCAAGAAGAAAAAACAGACCCCCGGAGAACCACCAACAAGTCTGCAAAATTCCGAATACACGACGTAACATTCACCATTTATCACTCATCACTCCTCTATGTTTGGCATTTTTTCGCTTTTCGAAGCACTTCGCTATCAGGCTTTCGTTGATTTCGGCTACCTGATGCTCCTCATTTATTTTGTTGCCATGAGCGGCGTGACCGTTTACGCCCTCCTGCAAATTCACCTGCTTTTTTTGTATAAAAAATTCCACAAGGAAAACCCGAAGATCGAGTACAGCAAGTACGAGGCTGATGACCAAAAAGCGCCCTTTGTGACCGTGCAACTGCCCATGTACAACGAAATGTATGTGGCCGAACGAATCATTGACTATGTGGCTGCACAGGAGTACCCGAAAGACCGGTTTGAAATACACATTCTGGACGACTCTACCGATGAAACTGTCGGTATCGTGGCCAAACGGGTAGCCGAGCTCCGCGAGCAAGGCTTCCATGTCGAACATATCCACCGCGTGAATCGCCAGGGCTACAAAGCCGGCGCTCTGCAAGAAGCCATGCCGCGTGCCAACGGCGATTTTATCGCTATTTTCGATGCCGACTTCACGCCGCGTCCCGATTTCCTGCGTACCACCATGACCTATTTTGAAGACCCGAAAACGGCCATCGTGCAAACCCGCTGGGAACACATCAACGCAGACTACAGTATGCTGACCAAGTTGCAGGCCCTGCAACTCAACGTACACTTCACCGTCGAACAGGCCGGCCGATCCTACGGCAACCTGCTGCTCCAGTTCAACGGCACAGCCGGCGTGTGGCGCAAAAAAGTCATCACCGAAGCCGGCGGCTGGCAAAGCGACACGCTCACCGAAGACCTTGACCTGAGCTTCCGCGCACAGATCATGGGTTACAAAATTCAGTATCTGGAGAAACACGGCAGCCCGGCTGAATTGCCGGTGGACATGAACGCCCTTAAAGGCCAGCAATTCCGCTGGAACAAAGGCGGCGCTCAAAATGCCCGGAAACTGCTGAAACTCGTGTGGAACACCGATAAACTGAACCGGGTACAAAAAATGCACGCGATCAGCCAGTTGATGGCCTATGGCGTTTTCCTCTGGGTGTTTATCGCGGCGGTGAGCAGCATTCCGCTGTCGTTTGCCTTCCAGGAACTGGGTATTTCCACCCACTTCCTGTCGTTCTCGGTACTCGGCCTGTTTGCTGTGGCGGCTATTTCCTACACCGCCAACATTACCGCAGCACTGAACCGCTCGACCCCGGCCTCCTTCTGGGAAAAAGTACGCTTCTTCGGCATGTTCCTGTCCTTCCTCCCGATGTCCATGGGCTTGTCGCTGTACAATGCCATTGCTGTCATTGAAGGCCTGCGCGGCAAAGTGTCGGCTTTCGTACGCACACCGAAGTACGGCGGCGCTACGGGCGACAACAGCGCCATCCAAAAGGCTTCTTACCTGGCCAAAAAGATTTCCTGGGTCACTTACGCCGAAGGCGGCATGGCACTGGTTTTCTCCGCCGCAGTCATCATCGGCATCAAAACCGGCAACCACGCCTTCGTACTCTTCCACTCCATGCTGGCCTTCGGGTTCGCAACCATCTGCTACTACTCGATCAAGCACTTGCGGTTTCGGTAGTGGAGAGAAGGTGGAGAAAAATTGAGAAAAATCCCTGTGTCGCTGTGCGACACAGGGATTTTTATTGGCGTCTTACCGATGGTTTTGCGAAGGAATCAGCCGTACTTTTACCGGGAAGACTTTTCAGGTTTTTAAATCTGAAAAGTCTGGACACCAGCAACTTTTATACACCATGAAAAAACATATTTTTCTCCTGCTACCCACGCTCCTCCTCCTCGGTGCCTGCAGCTACTACTATTACAAACCGGCTGCCTCGCAACCCGGGCAAACAGAAGCCACCTACACCCGGGGCGTGCCGGGACTGCGCTCCCAGCAGTTTGGCGCCGATGTTACCGCAGGCCTCAGCGCCAAAGGCGAAAAAGACCTCAGCCTGCAATTGTACCTCTACAACGACAGCGACGAAGCCTACACCGTTGAACCCGAAGGTATCCGGGTCAGCGGCTACGATGCCTTTGGCGCCATGCGTCCGCTGCGGGTTTTTGAAGCAACGGAGTACACCAAATGGAAACGCAACCGCGACCTGATGATTGGCGCCGCCGTTGTGATCGGCACGGTAGCCTTGGTTTTGCTCGTATCCGAACTCCGCGACAAACCGTCGAGGGGCGGCTCCGGAAACCGACCCGACTGGACGTACAACTACTTCTACAATCCCATCGAGTGGATTGATTTTTCGATCAACACCGCCATCATCGTAGGCTCCATGACGCCGCCACCGCCGCAAGCGCCGCCTGTGATGCCGGAAAATGGCCTGCTGCGCCGGCACACCATCAACCCGGGCGAGGCGCTACAGGGAATCGTGAAAGTGCGTGGTATTTCCAGTTTTATGGAGCGCATTTTGGTGGAAGTCCCCGTGAACGGCGCTTACCACAAGTTCGTGTTTGAAAACCGGCGGACGGCGCGGTAAATTTGGTTGCAGACCACCGTTCTTTGCGGTATGCAAGGTGCAAACAGTCCGCTATTCTTCCGCTTAGCCATCGCCGGCAGCCTGACGGTACTGACTGTTCTTTTGGGTTATCGGGTGGAACGTCCCGATTTTGGAGCATTCATAACGGCTTACGGGGTGTTTTTTGCGCTGTATGCCTGGGTGCTCACCCGCCCGGAATGGAGTGCCGCCGACCAACGTTGGTTCATCGGGCTGGGCATCGCCTTGCGGGCAGTGCTGCTGTTCAGCATCCCCAACCTTTCCGACGATTTTTACCGGTTCTTGTGGGATGGCCGTTTGGCTGCCCACGGGATACACCCGTTTGCACACCCGCCGGTTTTTTTCATGGAAAACCAGATGCACCTCGCGGGCATAACCCCGGAATTGTTCCAAAAACTCAACTCGCCGGACTACCACACGGTGTATCCGCCGGTGTGCCAGGGGGTGTTTTGGCTGGCTGCCAAACTTTTCCCGGAAAGTCTGTCGGGCGGGGTGTTTGTACTGAAAATGTTGCTGTTTTTGTGCGAATTGGGTACGCTGGCGGTGCTGGCTCCAGCCAGTATGCTGGAGCGCCGATGGCGCATTTTCGGTTTGCAAAACCCGATTGCTGCTCATGCAGACCCGGTTGATTGTCTTGTTCCCGCCCCAATGCTTGGTGGTAGAGCAGTAATTGCCTACGCCCTCAATCCGCTCATCATTCTCGAAATCACGGGCAATTGCCACTTCGAGGGTGCCATGCTGTTCTTTTTACTGGCTGGAATAGCGGCCCTGCAGCGGAGGTATTTGCCGGGAGCCGCACTTTTTTGGGCGTTGGCAACGGCGAGCAAATTGGTGCCCCTGCTGTTTTTGCCCATCGTTTTGGTGTACCTGGGCCGGCGTGCGGGCTTCCGGTTTGTGTTGTTTTTCGGCGCATGTTGCCTCGCCTTGTTTTTGCCTCTGCTGGATTTGGACATCCTGCGAAACATGGCCGGCAGCCTGAATTTGTACTTCCGGCAGTTTGCGTTCAACGCCGGCGGGTACTATGTGCTAAAAGCCATCGGCAAGGCTTTGGCGCCGCCGGCGCTGGATGTGGGCCGCACGCTGGGGCCAATCCTCGGCGCTGTGGTGTTCGCAGGCGTCTGGGCAATTGCGTTGCTCCGGCCGGAAAAACCAGGCGTTCCGGGCGGCTGGAGCCTGACTGACAAACTTGTACTGGCGGCCACCCTGTACCTGGCTCTGGCTACCACCGTGCATCCGTGGTACATCGTGTTGCCTTTCGGACTAAGCCTGCTCACTCGTTGGCGTTTTCCGCTCGTGTGGACGGCGGTGGCGGCACTCTCGTACAGCCACTACGCGGGCGGCGGTTTTCAGGAAAATTACGCGTGGATCGCGGTGGAATATGCCGTGGTATTACTTTTCGTTTTCGTCAGACGGGCCTGATTCCCGGCTTGCTCTTGCCCTTTCTCCCAGTTTCCGCAACAACTCCGGCAACTGCCGCGTGGCCGCGATTTCCTTGTACTTTTCCCGCATTTCTTCGGCCGGCGCGCCGAAATAGGCCTTGCCGCCTTCGAGCGATTTGGATACGCCGGCACCGGCCAGCACGATGGCTCCTTTGCCGATGCGCACGGCCTGAATAATACCCACCTGGCCGTACAGCACCACATTATCTTCGATGATTGTTTTGCCGCCGATGCCCACCTGCGCGGCCATGAGACAGTTTTTGCCGACCACCACACCGTGGCCGATGTGGATTTGGCAGTCTAATTTGCTGCCGGCCCCGATGACCGTGTCGCCGCTCACACCCTTGTTGATCGTGCAACCGGCGCCGATATCCACCTGATCTTCGATGATGACCCGACCGCCGGAGCGCCATTTCTGGTACGTTCCGTCGGGGTGTTTTTTGAAATAAAAGGCGTCGCTGCCGATGGTCGTGTTCGGGCCGATAGTGACATGGTCGCCGATGGTGGTGTACTCCCCGATGTAGGTATTGGCCTGGATGTAGCAGTGTGCGCCGATGGATACGTTGGCGGCAATGACCACGCCCGGCTCGATGATGGCCGTGGGGTGTATCTGTGCCCGGTGGCTGACGGGGCTGGTGGACGGCTCGAAGGGCCGGTAGTCGCGGATGAGCGTGTCGTACACCTCGAACGGTTTTTCTACCACGAGAATGGCCTTACCGGGCGGGCATTCGGCGGGTGCGTTGAGCAGGATGACCGTGGCGGCGCTGTCGAGTGTTTTTTGGAAATACTTGGGCGCGTCGGAAAAAGCGACATCGCCGGGTTCTACTTTGTGGATTTCGTTGATCCCGGTGGCGGACAGGGAGGCGTCGCCGATGAGTTGGGCCTGAAAGCGTTCGGCCAGGTCGCGGACGGGTATGGGTTGTGGAAATTTCATGTTCGGGAATGTGCCTGTATTTGGCCGGCAAAAGTACGCACCCCCGCGCAGTGCTACTCGATTCCCTCAAAAATGATCTTTTTGTAAAAATTGTGTACGGCCACGGGCTGTCCTTCGAGGAGCAGGGATTGATCGAGCGCGTCGAAGTCCTCGTTTTCCCAGCGGTTGGAATCGCCGATGCGGGTGTACACCGAAATGGCGGGTTGGGTTTGTTCGATGTAAATGATCTGCCGTACGGAGGGTATTTTTTTATACCGCAGAAGTTTGGTGCCCAGGTCATGCTCGCGGGTGCTGGGCGACAAAACCTCGAAAATGATAGCTGGATTGAGGTTGGCCGTCAGGCCCTTGCGCAGGGTGTGTTCCACCGGCTTGCCCTGCACGACGTGCGCATCGGGGGCGTAGTCGGCTTCAAATTCCGGAATGAAAATGTGGCGGTTGCTGCCGGCATAAAAATAGTCTGGGTTGTCTCCCAAAAGTTGAAAAAGGATTCCAGCAATGTTGATAACAATCGCTTCGTGCGGGTTAGAGGCTATACTCATAAGAATTATTTCATTGTCTTCAAACTCAATAGCATATTCGCACACCTCCAGTAGATCGAGGTATTCGTCCCACGAAGCGGGCAGGCGCACGAGGCCCGGGTTGAGTTCGGTACGGTCGGCGAGGGAGACTGGAAAGGAGGAAACGAGCATTGCGTGTTTTTTTATGGAGGACAAATATAGTTGAAAACCGGCAAGCACCGCTCTCCGTCTTAAATCTGGAACGTCTGGGACCTTCGATAAAATGGCTATTGGAGTGCCACTACGCATCTGTTTCAGGTCTTATGGTGCAACGAAAACCGGGCACGCCAGATGAAAAGGAAGCCATTTTCAAAACTTCTCTATTTTTACCGCCAAACAAACGACAATGTCCCGACTATTCCGTTTCCACCGCCTCGCTACCCTGCTTTTTACGTTCGCACTGGCCGCACCGCTTTTTTCCCAACAAACCACCACCACCACGCTGCCGGTTGCCGAACTTCGCGGCGCCTGGATCGCTACGGTGGCCAATATTGACTGGCCATCTGCCCCCGGCTTGCCGCCCGAACGCCAGCAAATGGAATTCGACAGCATCCTCGATGTGCTCAAGGCAATGGGCATGAATGCTGTTTTTGTGCAGATACGCCCTGCCGGCGATGCTTTTTACCCCTCCGCCGCCGCTCCGTGGAGCAAATTCCTGACCGGCTTGCAGGGTATTGCCCCGGAACCGCTCTACGACCCGCTGGAGTATATGGTCAAGGCCGCGCACAGCCGCCGCATGGAATTCCACGCCTGGATGAATCCCTACCGTGCCACGTTCGACCTGGATACGGCCAATCTGGCGCCCACGCACCCGCTCCGATCCCTGCCCGACAACCGCAAAAGCGAGTGGTTTTTCCGCTACGGCTCGCGCTACTATTTCAACCCCGCCAGCGCCCTCGTGCGCCAGTACCTCATCAATATCGTACGCGAAGTAGTCGTGCGCTATGATGTGGACGGCATCCACTTCGACGACTACTTCTACCCTACAAGGAACCCGGCCAGGTGCTGCAAGACCTCAACGACTTCGCCGGCGACCCGCGTAGTTTTACCAAAATAGAGGACTGGCGCCGCGACAATGTGGACAAACTCGTCGAGGGCGTTTCTAAAATGATCAAAGGTATCAAGCCGTATGTACGCTTCGGCGTCAGCCCTTTCGGCGTGTGGCGCAATGCCGATCAGGACCCCCTCAACGGTTCCCAAACCCGTGCCGGTATTACCTGCTACGACGACCTCTATGCCGATGTGGTGAAATGGATGAAAAACGGCTGGATTGACTATGTGGCGCCCCAACTGTACTGGAGCATCGGTTTCCCGCCCGCCGACTACCAGGTATTGCTCGACTGGTGGGGCAAACACACCTACGGCAAACACCTGTACGCCGGCCATGCCGCCTACAAAATCAACAACAACGAGACCGACCCCAACTGGAATAAACCGGACGAGATCAAACGGCAGGTTCAACTGAACCGCGCCAGCAGCGAGGTACAGGGCAGCATTTTTTTTTCGGTGAAACCGCTGCTGCGCAATCCGCTCGGTGTACAGGATTCGCTGATGACAAATTTGTTTACCAACCAAACCCGGGTGCCCGGCATGCCCTGGCTGTCCAAATCGCCGCCGGCCACCCCGCAAATCTGCCGTGTGGGCGGTTCGCCAAGCGTGGTAAAATTAGCCTGGCATGCCTGCGATATCGGTACCCGCGACGAGAATCCGTACTATTTTGCCATCTACCGCTTCGACGGCCAAAGCGTTGGCGATTTCCAAAACCCGCGCAACCTGCTGACCTACACGCCTTTCTACACGGAAAAATGGATTTTTCAAGACCCCACTGCTGCCGAAGGCGAGTACTACACGTATGTGGTGGTGGCCTACAACCGGTTCAACGTGGAAAGTTATTCCAGCGACCCCGTGGTGGTGAAAAAGACTAAAAAGGGGGCAAAACGAAAGAAGAAGTGTCTGGGCTTCCTGTTTTAGAATACCCGCCTGAAATTTTAAAACTGAATTGCAACGCTCCGGCAAAACCGGAACCCGTTCGCAGTACCTGCCCTGCACAGGTAAATACCTGCCGGCAACCGGTAGTCCCCCAAGGCAAGGGTTTCGGTAGCGCCGGGTGACACGTTGAGTTGTTTTTGCACCACCACCCGCCCGCTCCAGTCTACCAGTTCGACCAGCAGCATATCCGCGCGCATGGCAGTACCAAAGGCCAGGTGCAGCACATCGGTAGTCGGGTTGGGAAAAATGCGGATTGTGTTGTCGCCCCCGAACGCCACACTGCGGATCGGCGAATACGCGAAAGAGCCGTCGTAGTCCACCATTTTCAGGCGATAATACGCCGTTGGTTCCGGCGGATCATGGTCGAAAAACGTGTACGTCGCCCCGCCGCCGTGGTCTGCGCGGCCTTGCTCCATGCCAATTTTCTCCCAGCGCCCATTGCGCTGCGATTCGATTTCAAACATGTCGAAGTCTATTTCCACGGCAGTCCGCCAGTCGAGGCGAGCGGCTTGTGGCGCGTATTTTCTGGCCTGGAAGTCAATCAATTCCACTGGTTGTGCCCCGTTGAGCGGCAGGATATGGTTGTTACCCGGGGTGCTGACGGGGCAGTTTGGATTGCAAATGACGGTATCCGGGCCGTAGAATTTGTTGGTACCGGTGAGGTTGGTGAGGTCGCCGCCGCCTGGGTCTGTCAGTACGACATAGTGCGGTACGAAGTTCGGCTCGTTGTGACACAATTCCAGATCAAAACCGGCAGGCGAAACCGACAACGCGATGGTGCACACGAGGTATTCCTGGTTCTGGTTGTAGGTTTTTGGTGTGGTTGGGTTGAAAGAAATACCAAACCAATAGTTGGTATACCCGGTCTCAACGCCCTGGATATTTTTGCCGTTGTACGGAATACTCACCCCCGGAAAATCCGCCGTATTCACGGTGATTGTGGCGGCATCAAATTCCGCATCAGCATCGGGAGCGGCAGTTGAGTTGCGGAAAAAAAACTCAATATCCGACCAGCCCGTGGTGATAGGGCCGGATATGGCTTTTATTTTGTACAGGATATTGTTCCCGTCTATAGTTGCCGTACTTTGGAAATAGGGCTGTGCCGTGCTGATCGAGGCCGTTGCCAGACAGAAAAGCAGTGCGAAAGCGCAGTAGATATTTTTCATGACGAACTATTGTTGCTCGGTGATTATGTTGGTAGGCGTACCAAGGATGCTGAGCAGTTTGCTGTAATCATTGATTGTGGGTGGGCCGGTTACGCGGACGGTGCCGTCCATATTGACGTCCGAGTTGGAATATACATTTGGCAGGATATTGGTCGGGTAGCCGAGGGTGTTCAGGATGACGGAGTAATCATTGATTGTCGGTGGCCCAGTAGCCCGCACGGTATTGTTCACGCTGGTATTCCCGCCCCAAAGTGCAAAAATAGCCGGCGACGTTTGCACTTGTTTCATGGGATTGGCGCCGAATGCCTGTGCCATACCGGAAGTGAAATCGTACGGGGTGGCAGTGGTCTCGTTCAGGGCAATGCCCGCGCCGTTTGGCGAGCGTACGCTCAGGTGGTTTCGGTGGCCGACGGCCAAAATATAGTTGCCCGCATTAGCCGGAATACGCACGGGTGAGGCGCCGTCCAAATCCACTACATCGCCATCTTTTTGCACCAGCGCCACGCTCGTCTGGATATTGGTCGCCGGGTTTGCCGGATTTTTCAACCAAATAAAAACCCAGTCCACAATGGCATTGTCGCCGCTAACGCTCAGCACGGAAGCCGGGATGCTGTACCCTCCGACCGGCTGCCAACCCGTGTGCACAAACTTGCCCGCGCCATAAGTCGCCGGGGCGGCGAGCGGGAATACCGCCAGCGTGCGCAGGTTGTCGTTCATTTTCATGGTGCTCGTGTTGTAGGGGCCTTGCAGCATGATGCGCGGTGCGATTTTTACCCGGTTGAGAAACGCCTCGTCCAGCACGGCAAATACGCCCGGCGCAAGCCCGATTCGCGTGCGGGTGTACGGCCCGGATCCGGCGGCGGCGCCCATGTTGGCCGGCGGCAAATCCCAGTCCGCACCGGTATCGAACCGGGCCACGCCGCAGTCGGCGCGCACAAAACCACTCTGTTCGTCGGCCAGTACCCACTGGGCCGTGGCCGTCAGGTCGGAGCCGCCGGCGGTACTCTCCGCCACCTCCCAGGCAGCATGCACCGCATCGGCAGCGATGGGATTTCCGCTCAGGCCATTGGCGAAGGGCTGGGGCAGACAGCGCACGCCAAGGGTATCCGGTGTGCCGTTTTCCGCTAAAGTCAACGGGTTGTATGTGTCGGTATCGGCTCCGACGGGAAAGGCAAATGCCGTGGCGCCCAGCGCCCGCCGCTGGAGAAAACCACTCCCGTTGGTCACAAAAAAATCGGTGCTGTCCGCTCCGGCAATGGTCGCTGCTTCGCCCACCGTGCAATCAAAATTGCCGCAGACAATTTTGTTGTTGTTGGTCAAAAAACGCACCTCGTCGTTCACGGTCACTGCGGAAGCCAGGGTCAGGTTGTTACTGTTTTTTCCAACATGCAATTGGTGGAATGCTGCGCCACCGGCCGCCACGGTACTGCCGCCACTGCCGTCAAACAACACCGTAGATGTGCCCGCGAGGAATGTGCCGGCATTGGCCCAGTTACCGCCCAGTTTCCACAAGCCATTGCCGGTCAGCGCCGCGCCGGAGGCATTGGCGATATGTTCTGTGGTGGATAACATGCCCTGGGTTGTGATAGAGGCGCCGCTGTTGTTGTGTATGCTCAGGCCCGTGGACACGACGTTGCTGCCGGCGGGGATGATCAGGTACCCACCCGAAACCGTGAGCTGGGCAAGTGCGATATGGCAACAAAAAAGTCCCGCAACAAGCGGAAAGACCGGGCGACAGGATAGCATGGCGATGGCAGTTTTGATCAAGGTGCAATAGCGGCGCCCATGAAGCGATAGACTAAGGCCGAGCGTGCCGACGAGCCGGTGAGTTTTTCCAAATGGTTGGACGGCCCCACGGCCACCGCTCCGGGCATGTTGGTGGAGATGCGCCCCACCACTGCGCCGTTGAGGAAGTAGGTCGCCTCGGTATTGGTCTTGTTCAGCGTCACCAATACCTCGTATTCGGTGTTTACCGCAAACGGAATACCGGTGTCCAGCACCGTTTCCCCGCCGCTGCCGTCGCGGGAGTAGCACTGCCATTTCCCGCCGTTGACGTTGTGCCGGTAACGCAGCCCGAGCGAGTTGTTCTGGTTCCAGAAACCGCTGCTGGGGAAGTCGGCAATACGCAGAAAAATATAGTACTGGTTGACGTCGTCGGCCAGTTCGGCCGGGCTTTTGAAGTGCATTTTCGCTACGATGTGCGCGCCGCCGACCATGGCCATTTCCTCGGAACTTCTGGCGTAAAACAACCCCAGACCGCCCATCGTCGCATTCCCGGTATTGAAATTCCACGACGTGAACGGGGATGTGGCCGATGGGTCCGCCTCGGTTTGGGTGAGGCTGCCGAACACGTCCAGATGGATATCGTCCTGATAATTGCTCGCCACTTTGCCCGCCGAACGGTCGTAGTGTACCGAGCGGTTCATATTGGTGTAGTTGGGGCAGGGCGCGTCCACCGGCCGCCACCGCGACGTGACCCCGTCGTAGATGATCCGGCAGGATAATCCCGGCGGAATCAGCACTTCTTCGATGTAGGCGATGCGGTTGGCGGCGCTGCTGCCCGTGTGTTCCGGGGCTAAATAGAGCGGGTAGTTGCCAACATTGATCAGCGTTTTTTCCTCGCCGTTTGTTTCGGCATTGAACCCGGTGATGGCGCGGATGCCGTTGTCGCCGGAAATGCGCACCACCGTGGCGTTTCCGAACCCCGTGGGGTTGTAGTTGTGTGCGGTAGCGCTCAGTAAGGGGGGCGTGATCACCGACGGTCCGGCCGGCCCGGCCCGGCGCCGAGTTCAACCCAAATAGCGCCGTTGAAAAACCAGAAGGTAGTTGTGGTAGCGTCAAAGACCAGCAGGCCGGTGGCCGGTGCAGCAATGGCCGTGCGCTGGGCCGTGCTCATGCGCGGCACCAGTACGCCGCGTATCGAAGATTTAACGTCCAGCATGGCACTGGGATCCGCGGCACTGCTGTCGGTATTGATGGCAATTTGAGCGCAAACGGGCAGGTGCAAAAATGTCACAGCCCCGAAAAACAGGAGGCACGCCATCCAGCGACGGCCCGGGGAAGGGCGATAATTTTCCATAAGGATGATTTTGAATTTTTGAGTATTTCGCCTGAAACAGAGCGTAAAAGTAAAAATTGCCCCGGCTCATTTTACACTTTTTTATACTTTCTTACAAACGGGGAGACTTCCCCGGGCGCCGCCGCCCGGAACTTTGTTCCAAAATTCCGACGCTATGCGTGTGCTCGTTTGTGCCATTCTGTTTGCCCCCGTTCTGCTTTTTGCCCAACCGCTCCGCCAGGACTGGCAGCAAAATATCGGTGCCGGCGCCACCTTGCATGCCGTCGCAGAGGGCACCAACGGCCTCGTCATCGCCGTCGGCGAAACCTCGGCCAAAACTAACGGCGGCGCCGACGGCTTGCTCCTGCTCACCGATCACAGTACCGGCCAAACCGTAGCCGAAGTGCGCCTCGGCGGCTCCAAAGCCGACGTGCTGTATGCCGCTGTGCAAACGTTCGACGGGCGGTTTCTGCTCGCCGGCGCCACGGCCTCCATGGGCAAAGGCGACAAAGACGCCTGGCTCGTGCTGGTGGACGAACGCGGACGCAAAATCTGGGAAACAACATTTGGCACGCCCGGCCGCGACGAATGCCGGAAAATGCTGCTCCTGTCCGACGGCTCGGTCTTGCTTGCCGGATACCAAAACGCGCAAAAAAACGGCGATATCTGGATTGCCAAAGTGGACGGCCGGCAATTGGTTTGGGAAAAAAACCTCGGCGCCTCCGAATTTGAAACGCTGGCCGGTCTCGCACTCGCACCCGACGGCGGCTTCGCATTTTGTGGCAATACCGGCAAAAAAGCGGGCGCCGGCGCGGGCGATATCTATCTGGCAAAAACGATGCCCGCGGGGAGTTGCAGTGGAAAAAATGGTTTGGCGAAGGCGGCTGGGAGGAGGCGCTCCACCTCGCTGCCACGCACGACGGCGGTTTCGCCGTCGCGGGCCTCACCAAATCCAAAGGCGCCGGCGACCTCGATTGCTGGCTCGTAAAAACCAGTCGCGACGGCTTCCGGCAGTGGGACAAAACCTACGGCGGCAAATCCGCCGACATGGCCAACGCCCTGCTCCAGACCGACGACGGCGGGTTTCTGCTCGTCGGCGCGTCCAAATCGCAACGCAGTGGCACGCGGTTTTCCGACGCTTTTTTTGTGCAAACGACCTCCGGCGGCGACTTGCAGTGGGAGCAGTACCACGGCGACGACCGCGAAGATGTGCTCGCCGCCGCCTGCTTGCTGCACGACGGCAGCATCGCGGTTGTCGGCGCTTTCGATGGCGGTTCGGCCCGATTGCTGCGCTTTTCCAACCCGCAAACCGCCCAACTCGCCGCCATCGGTATCCGCGACGCGGCAGTGGTGGATGTGACCGAAGCCACCGTGCGCAGCGCCGACGGCACGCTCATTCCCGGCGAACGCGCTTACCTCGCCTTTCGCATTACCAACAAATCCGACCTCGACCTGCACGATGTGCGCGTGTCCGTGGACAACCCGGCCGCCAACGGCCACCTCTCCGCCTGGAGCGCCAACTACTTCGGCCCGCTGCGCAAAAACGGCAGCGTCGAAGCGCGTATCCCCTTGCTGGCGGCAGCCGACCTGACCGACGGCGAGCAGCGGCTCGGCATTGCCGTGCACAGCGGGGAAAAAAGACTCCATTCGTTTGAAAAAAACATCGTGCTGCGCAAACCCAAACCGGCCGCGCTGTTGCTTGCCGAGCACGCCTTTGCGGCCACCGGCCGTTCCGACGAGGTGACGCTCACCGTGCAAATTGAAAATAGCGGCGACACGGTTTCGCGGGCTGCCGAGGTGCGGTTTGTTTGCCCGGAGGGCATAAAACCTGCGGGCGCGGCGGTCGTGCTGGTAGGCGCGGTGGCCCCGCATAGCCACCGGGAGGCCAAGTTTTCTTTTGTAAAAACACCACAATTCACCGCTCCTGTGGCCGCCATTGCGTGCACTGTGCAGGAGGCCGGTGTGGAGAAAGCCAAAAAAACCTTCGAGTGGCAAACCGGCAGCGGCAAGGCAACGATCCTCGCGACCGGCCCCATCCTTATTTGGACCGACCCGGCGCCGCATGAAACCGGCACCAACAAAGTGCGCCGCACGGAGGATCATTTCGAGTTCAAGATGACCGTGGTGTCGGCTAAACCACTGGATACCAAAAGTTTCAAAATGAAGGTGAACGGCAAAGAGACCGAAGGCTCCAAGTTCAACGAAGAAGACCTCTCGCCGCCCAAGCGCGAAAACGCGCAGTTTACTTACACCTACCGAAACAAAATACCCTTGCAGCAGGGCAAAAACCGGGTAGAGGTGGTGGTGGACGGCAAGGTATCCGACTACCTGGAGGTCGAGTTTGCGCCCGAGCGCGCCAACCTGTTCGTGCTGGCCATCGGCCCTGCGCACGACGACCTGAAGTACACCGCCAAGGATGCCGCCGATTTTGGCGCAGCCTTCGCCAACCAGGCCGGCCAACTGTTCAATCAGGTCATCGTAAACGTGCTGAACACCCCCGAAAAGACCGACCTCACGGGCATCAAACAGGCCGCATTTGACCTCGCATACCTGTGGGACGACAAGCAGATCAAGCCGACGGACGTGCTGCTGGTGTTCGTGTCGTCGCACGGAAAAATCGTGGACAATCGCTTCAAAATCCTGCAAACGGGCTACAACCCCAAGTACGAGCGCTTAACCGTGGATTTCAAGACGGACGTACTGGAAATACTCAACCCCATCAATTGTAAAAAAATGGTGTTCCTCGACGCTTGCCACAGCGGGGGCGCCAAGGACGGCTACGGTGGTCTCAGCCAGGCCGTGGTGGATCTGGCCAAAGCCCAGCCCGGCATCAGTACGCTCACATCCTGCGGCAGCACCGAAAAATCGTACGAAGACCCGTCCTGGGAAAACGGCGCTTTTACGGAGGCGCTGCTCGCGGCGTTCGCCAACACGGAATGCCAGGATGCCGGCGGCGCCTATCGCGCCGATGCCAATGCCGACGGCATCATCCGTCTCGGCGAGCTGTACGAGTTTCTGCGCCGCCGTGTGCCGGCACTCGTGCAAACGGCTATCCCCAATGCCCCGACCACCCAAACCCCCTTCATGCCCGAAAGCCAGTTGGACAAGGAAATGCCGATTTATTGGCTGGGGGGGAATTAGGTGTTTGGGTGTTTTGGTGCCCCCGTAACCCAAACACCCAAATACGAAAACACAGAGGCACCAAAACACCAAAACACCAAAACACACAAAACAATGACTCAAACCAAAACAATCTTGCTCGCGGCCTTGTGCTGCCTGTTCGTGCCGGCGACCCTGCATGCGCAGTGTCCTACCTCGGGCAACACCGTTCAGGTGATCAACAACTCCGGCAACAACGTGAACGGCTCGTTGTCGTGGGCCATTGGCTGCCTGAACACCGTCCCGTCGCTCACCACCGTGACGTTCAATATCCCCGGCTCCACCGTGATCCAGCCGTCCAGTATGCCGAATGTGGGCAAAACCGGGGCGCTCATTGACGGCAACAGCCAGAGCGGGATCATTATTGACGGCGCTTCGCCGGCAGGCGCACCGACCAACTGTTTTGTACTGACGGCCGCCAATTGCACCGTGCAGGGGCTGACCATCCGAAATTTCACGAGTCCGTCCGGGGGAAACGCCATCCAGGTCATCGGGAATAACCCGACTATTCAAAACAACACCCTGATTGCCAACCGTATCGGCGTAACCACGTCCACCACGGTTTTTTCCTTCAACATCACCAACAACACCATCGGGGAAAGCGGCGCCGGCAATACAGTGGGCGGCGTTTCCATTCAGGGCAGCCCTTCGGCGGGTGTTATTTCTTTTAATGAAATCGCCCACAACGGCGGCGCGGGTATCAGCATCATTGGCGGTACGGTGCGCATACAGGAAAACAGCCTGTACTGCAATACTACCTCCGGTATTGCGCGACCGACGCCGCCGGCCCTTCCGGTTATTACACAGGCAACTACCCAGCAAATCCGCGGAACCGCCACCGCCAATGCCCTGGTGGAAGTATTTATCCACTCCACTGCCGGATGCGCCGGCGTGCCTTGCCAGGGCAGAACGCTCGTCGGCACAGCCACCGCGCTCGCGTCGGGTATCTGGACGCTCCCGGTACCAGGCGGTGTGCCCGCCGGCAGTATCGTAACCGCCACCAGCACCATTTCCGGAAATAATACGTCCGCGTTTTCGACTTGCGCGAATGTGGTGGATTGCTCGGCCTTTGTGGCAGGCATCAACCAAACCAATGTGACTTGCCCCGGCGGCAACAACGGTACCGCAATGGCATTGCCCACGGGCAGTACCCTGACATATTCCTGGAGTACTGGCGGTAACACGCAGAACATTTCAAATTTGGCTGCCGGGACGTACACCGTCACCGTCACGAATAACGCCACCGGCTGCACCGACAGCGAAAGCGCCACGATCACCCAGCCCGGGCCGTTGAGCCTTTCGTTTTCCAATACCAATGTTTCGTGTTTTGGCGGCAACAACGGCACGGCCAATGCGTCGGCCAACGGCGGTACGCCCGGCTACAATTTTGTCTGGAGCACCGGCTTCACCGGCCCGGCGCTCAACAACCTCGCGGCCGGGACGTACACCGTCACCGTATCGGATGCCAACGGCTGCACGACGGCCCAGGCGACAACCATCACCCAGCCGCCGGTGCTGAGTGTGGCGATTTCCAAACTCAACGCCACTTGTTTTGGCGGCAACAACGGTACCGCTACCGCTACGGGTAATGGCGGCACACCCGGTTACAATTTTTCGTGGAGCAACGGCGCCGCCGGTCCGGTAGCGACCAACCTCGTTGCCGGCGCCTACACCGTCACCGTATCGGATGCCAACGGCTGCACCGCCACCCAAACCACCACGATCACCCAACCGCCGCCGCTGGGCGCCGGCGCCACCGCGACCGATGTCACTTGTTTTGGCGGCGCCAACGGCACCGCTTCGGCGACAGGTAGCGGGGGCGTCACCCCGTACACCATCGCCTGGAGCAATGGCGCTACCGGCCCGATAGCGACCAACCTTGCTGCCGGCACCTACACCGCCACCGTCACCGATGCCAATGCCTGTACCGCCGAAGCATCCGCTACGGTAGATTCCCCGCCGCCGCTCGATGTGTCCGTGAGTGCCACGGACGAAACCGCCAACAACGCCAACGACGGCACGGCGGCGGCCACGCCTTCCGGCGGAACACCGGGCTACCTGTACACCTGGAGCAACGGAGGCAACTCGGCCAGTATTTCCAACCTGCCGCCGGGCGCCTACACCGTCACGGTGCGCGATGCCAATAATTGCACGGCGGTGGCCACGGCCGTTGTCAACGCTTTTGCCTGCGCCGGGTTTAGTGCCGGGGTGACGGACAACCATGTAACCTGCAACGGCTTAGCCGACGGCAGCGCAACCGCCGGCCCGGGCGGCGGCACCAGCCCGTACGCCTACTTGTGGAACACCGGGGCTACGGCCCAAACCATCAGCAACCTGGCGCCGGGAAATTACACGGTCACCGTCACGGATGCCTCCAACTGCACAACAATCGGTTTCGCCGCGATCAGTCAACCGGCTGCGCTCGCCCTCAACGTCAGTGCAACCGATGCCGGCATGGGTTTGAGCAACGGCACGGCTACGGCCGCGCCGTCGGGCGGCACGCCGGGCTACCTGTACGCCTGGAGTACCGGCGGCGCTACCGCCCAAATCGGGGGTTTGGCGCCGGGTGTCTATACGGTGGTGGTGCACGATGCCAACGGTTGCTCCATCACCGGTGCGGCTACGGTTGGCAGTAGCGGTTCGGGCGGCGGCCCCTGCATATCGCTGCCGGCCTACGCGCTGTACGTCCCCGCTCAGGTGTGCGGCAACGACCCGTTCAACCTGACTGTGGACGATTTGTACGCGGCGGCGGCGGTGCAGTATCGGTGGATTTTACCGACCGGCGACACCCTTGTCAGTACAGTCCAATCCATCAATTTGGTTGCTACTTCGACGGCTTTTTCCGGGCAGTACTTCGTGGTGCGCGACTCGGCAGGCTGCCGTTCCGTACCTGTGGGCGGGGCGCCGCTGACGGTGCTGAGCCTGCCGCCGGGTGCGGCATTTGCCGGCACCGATACGGTGTCCTGCGCGGCGGGTGTGGCGGTGTTGCGGGCAACGCCGTTGGTGCAGGGTACCGGTCAGTGGATTTCCCCCAGTGGCGCAAAAGTGGACAATCCCGTCCTGAACCCGACCTCGGCGCGGGATTTGAAGCCGGGGGCCAATGTGTTTGTCTGGCAGGTCGGCCTCGGCGGCTGCGACCAGGCTGCTGCCGACACGGTGGTGTATTTTTGGGAAACGCCGCCCACTGCCGGCGACGACATGTACACCATCGAACGGGCGCAGGACGTGGCGGTTATGGAAGTGCTGCTCAACGACGCGCTTGGCGGGATGCAGGATACGGTGGTCACCCAAATCGGGACGCCGGCCGCAGGTACGCTGGAGTACCTGCCGGAAACACGCCGTTTTCGCTATACGGCGGAGGAGGGCTACCGCGGCACCGTGCAGTTTCGCTATGTGGTGTGCAACCCCAATTCGGTGTGTGGCTTCGGCTGCGACACGGCGTTGGTCACCATTCGGGTGCTGAACCTGCCCTCGGTACCCGAGGCGTTGGTGGTGGATGATCCCGGCCCGAACGGTCAACTGCAAATTCGCGGTATCGGTGGTTTTTCGCGGGTGGAGATCGGTATCACCGACCGCTGGGGTGATCTGGTTTTTGAAGAAAAAACATACAACAACGACAACCCCTGGCTGGGCGATTTCAAACGTTCCGGCAAAGCCCTGCCCGGCGGCGCGTACTATTATTTTCTGAATGCTTACGACGGCGACCAGCGGGTAGGCGGTACGCAGGTGGGGGTTATTCATTTGTTTGACAATGAGCGGTAGCGGGGTGGGGCGCTCGGACTTTCCGCCCTGCTTGGTGTTTCCGCCTTGCTTGGTGTTTTCACCAAGCAGCCTCGTGCAGAGCCGCTTGGTGAAAACACCAAGCGGGGCAGAAACACCAAGCGGGGCAGAATTATGGTGCGGACTTATGAGACACCCGCTTCCGCCTTGCTTGGTGTTTTCACCAAGCAGCCTCGCGTAGAGCCGCTTGGTGAAAACACCAAGCGGGGCAGAAACACCAAGCGGGGTAGAATTATGGTGCGGACTTATGAGACACCCGCTTGAGTCAGGATAAACTTTTCAAAACCACATTTTCGCAAAACATGAAACAGCGCAACTCTTCTCCACATCTTTTCCTTCCGCAACCTGCTGGTATTGCCCGGTATTTGCGTTCCGCCCTGCTTGGTGTTTTCACCAGGCAGCCTCGCGTAGAGCCGCTTGGTGAAAACACCAAGCGGGGCGGAAACATGAAAAACATTGCCATTGCCTTTTTTCTCTGCACGCTTGCAGCGCCGGTGTTTGCCCAGCAAACGCCTTTGTTTTCGGTTTATCGCGACCAATGGGGCGTGCTGAACCCTGCGGCGTTGTCCAACAACTATCTTTTGAACAAGCGCACCATGAGCCTGAGCGGAGGCTGGCATGTGCAGTGGTGGAACATGCCCGAGTCGCCGCGCACGCAGGCGCTGAGTTGGGAAATGGTAGCCGAGGAACAGAACAGCGTGTTCGGGGCACACCTCGTGAATGACCGGACGGGCGCATTCAGCCAGACGGGCGCGTACGCCCGCTATGCCTACCGGATCAATATGGGCAAACGCACGGCGCAGTCCCTGAGCATCGGGTTGAGTGCCGGGGCCGTGCAGTACCGCGCCGATTTGAGCGAAATAGCGTTTCCGGACCCGGGCAATGTGCCTGTGGACAATTTGCGCAGCATACGCCCGGACTTCGGAGTTGGTGTTTTTTATCAGTATTCCGACAGGTACTACGCCGGTGTGTCGGTGCCACAAACGCTGGGTTTTCTCACGCGTTTCGAGCAGGATGGCGAGGCGGTGGCTGTGCGGCGGGCGCCGCATATTTTCGCTGTGGCCGGCGGTTACTGGAGTACGCCGTGGCTGGGCAACTCGACCTCGTTTGTGGAGCCGTCGGTATGGGTGAAATATGCGCCGAACGGCCCGATCAATCTGGATTTGAATCTGCGGGCTCAAATCAGCGAGCTGGTATGGGCGGGCACGGGCGCCAACATAGGCATGGGTGTGCAGCCGGGCGTGGCCCTGCATTTCGAGGCCGGGTTGTTCTTCGGCGAGCAGGTGCAACTGACGAATGGCCAGTTGAAAACAGGCTTTGCTTTTGATTTGCCGGTGACGCAAGGGCTTGGGCGGGTGTTCGGCGGCTCGGCAGAGGTGGTGGTGGTGTATGCGTGGCGGTAGGTAGCGAATAGTTTACCGTGCGCGGTAAATCTTTTTGAACCGCTCAAAATCTGCCTGTGTAGTATATCCGTCCGGGGAAAAGTCTTGAAAAGCGGCTTCCGCCAGGGTTTGCAAAGACGTACCGTCGGTGGCCTTGAAATCGGGGTTTGCGCCTTTTTCGAGCAGCGTTGCGCACAGGCCCCAGCGTCCCAGTTGGGCAGCACGCAGCAGCGGCGTGATGGTACCTTGCTCGTCGTCGTACACGGCCGTGGCATTGGGGTCCGCTCCAAATTCGAGTAACACCCGCACCGTGGCATCAGGCTGTTGATGCGATCCGAGCGCTTCGAACAAAATGGCGCGTTTGGAATAATCATAGCGGGCATTGGCATCTGCGCCCTGTTCGAGCAGGAGCCGGAGCAATGCGGCATTTCCAACGTCGGCGACGGCTATATGGATAGGGACATCCAAGGTAGCATTTGCGCTGTCGAGTCGTGCCCCTGCCTGAAACAGCAGCCGGATGCATTCCAGCCGTTCTTCGGATTTGTAGGCGGAGCCGGCGGTCTCGCCTACTGCGTACGCCAGTAATTCGCCGTTTTCATTGAGCCGCGCCACGGGTGTTTGCAGGAGTTTTTTCAACGTTTCGGGTTCGCCATCGTAAATGGCCCGGGCGATGCGGTCGCGCTCTTTGTCCTCAAAGATGGGCTTGGCTTCCTCGATTCTGGCGGCCATGCCCCGCTTGAAATTGTCCCATGCCGAGCCAAGTTTCATGAGAACAACCGGCGCCACGATCAGCGCAAATGCCGTGTATTTCGCCCAGTTGTAGGGCAGCAGGTTTAGCCCGAGCAATACGAACAGCGCGATAATAGCGAGGTAGTAAATGGCCTGCCCTATGCCCCGACCGGCGGCGTCGCCGCCTTTGGCGGGCCAGATCGTTTCGGCAGCTACGAGTACAGCCAGAATAGCGATGACGATCCAGTTGAGGACGGTGATGATTTTGAGGAAATTCATGGTGGTGTGTTTTTCACAAAAGTACGCCGGTAACCGTACAAACAGATGCGCCCGTTTCGCTCCAACTTCCGGAAATACGGGTCTTTCAAATTCTTGATGTTCATTTAATATATACCATTTCTGGCCAACTCCTTTATTTTTTTTGAAACAAAAAACATGGTTAACGCATTGGAAGACATGGTTTTGTTTGTCCTTCGTGTTGTTCGGGGGCGAATCTTCCGAATTTGTATATAGGATGTATAGATGGATTTCTGGAGCGCTTAACGCTAAATTCACAGCAGGTTTTTGGCCTTTCTATGCTGCTAACAAACAAGACGAAATCCATGAAGGCACTACATTTTATCCTGCTGTGTGTTTTTTCAAATTTTTCCATCGCGCTGTTTGCGCAAGCCGGCCGGGTAGTCATCGAGCAAGGCGCTACGGGGACTAAACTCGTGGTCAACGGGAAACCCCTGATGGTCAACGGCGTGAACTGGGACTACTTTCCCATCGGCACCAACTACTCCTACAGCCTGTGGAATCAACCCGACGATTTCATCAAAAAAGCCTTGGACGACGAAATGACGCTGTTGAAAAACATGGGCGTCAACACCATCCGGGTGTACTCGGGTATTCCCCAAAAGTGGATACAATATGTATATGAGCAGCACGGCATCTACACCATGCTCAACCACTCCTTTGGCCGTTATGGCCTGACCTTGGACGGCGCCTGGGTAGGCAATACCGAGTACTCCGACCCGAGGGTGAGCGCCTTGTTGGTGCAGGAAGTGCAAGCACTGGCAGCCGAATACAAGAATACCCCCGGGTTGTTGCTGTACCTGCTGGGCAACGAAAACAACTACGGGCTTTTTTGGGACGGCGCCGAAACGGAAGACATCCCGGTAGAAGACCGGGTATCCACACAACGAGCGAAATACCTGTACCAACTCTTCAACAAGGCTTCTGTAGCGATGAAAGCCGTTGACCAGGCGCACCCGGTGGCTATATGCAACGGCGATTTGTTGTTTCTGGATATCATTGCCAAGGAGTGCAAGGATGTGGACATCCTCGGAATCAATGTGTACCGGGGCAGTTCATTTATTGATCTTTTTGACCGGGTGAAAAAGGAGTACGGAAAGCCGGTACTGCTGACGGAGTTTGGCAGCGATGCATTCAATGCCGTCACGAATGCGGAAGACCAGCAGGCACAGGCCATGTTCAATGTGGCCAACTGGAAAGAGATTTATGAAAACGCCGCCGGCCTCGGCAAAGCCGGCAATGCCATTGGCGGATTTACCTTCCAGTTCAGCGATGGCTGGTGGAAATACGGGCAAACTGACAACCTCAGCATACACGACAACAATGCATCCTGGTCGAACGGCGGCTACCTCTTTGATTATGTAGCCGGCGAAAACAACATGAACGAGGAGTGGTTCGGGATTTGCGCCAAAGGCCCGACCGACGCAAAGGGCTTTTACCAGTTGTATCCGCGAGCGGCCTACTACGCCCTGAAAGAGGCGCATCAGTTGAATCCTTACGCCGAAGGAGCATCTTTGAGCACCATCCAGCAACATTTTGCAGGGATACAGGTCATCGCTGCCTACCTCAAGGCGCGCGGGGACCAAGCCGCCCTCGAAGGCGAACGGCTGAAAAAAATCAGCATGAGCCGCCTGAGTGCGCAACTTTCGACATTCAACACCGGCGGAGATTTGATTTCGACGCCCAATAACCCCGTCCCCGGCAATACTACGTTTCCCGACCAATTGGGCTTCGACCATATGCAGTCCTTTTTTATCGGCGTGGAAGCCAATCCGACCTCTAATTTCCGGGCAAATGTGGACGTGAATATCCTGGGCAACGTGGCCAACAACCCCATAGACCAGATTTTCTACGAGAACCGCGGCCGGCGGGTTCAGCTGAACAGCACCACCGGGAATTTGACGGTGGAGTCGCTGAACCGGATTCAGATTTACCAGGCCAGTTACGAGTGGAACCACAAGATACTTTGATCTCAAGGGTTTTTACCGCACCGGCCACTACCACTGGGGCTACGAGGGCGATTTCTTCGGCCTTTACCCCGAGGCCAACTACGGCCCCCAGATTGATATTTACAACGGCATAGCGCCCTTTGGTTTTGAGGTGGAAGGCAAAAAGCAGTTGAAGGATTTCAAACTGGCGTTTGGCCCGCAGCTCTGGTGGGGAGCAAACCCGGCGTTCCTGCTGAAATACCAAAAAACGCTGGGCAAGTTTAAAGTTGCCGGCGTTTTCCACGAGGACCTGGACCAACTCGGCCTCACCGAAAGTTCCTTTGCTATTCCGCAACCTAAAACCCGACGGCTCTCGGTGCATGTCAACCGCGCGTTTGGCAAGTTTGGTGTGGATGTCGGGGGCCTTTGGGGTGGGCAGCCCCTCCAGGGACGTGTGTTCCAGGTGGTGCGGGGCGAAGAAGGCCGGTACGAGGTGTATCAGGATCAAATCAAAACACAGGACAACTTTGGCGGAAAAATCAAATTGACCTACACCGGCGGGCGGTTCAACTGGTATGCCCAATCGGCGGCTATGGGCTTGGTGGCCAATGGCGGCGCGGACAATACCCTGACCTTTACCGGCTGGCGACTGAAAGACAGCGGCAGCGGCAACCAGTACAATTTCCTCTCCGGGTTCGCCTACACCGTGGGTAAACTCCAGATAGCGCCCAATTTCTTGTGGCAAAAACCAA
This sequence comes from Lewinellaceae bacterium, assembly GCA_016719605.1. GTDB lineage: Bacteria > Bacteroidota > Bacteroidia > Chitinophagales > Saprospiraceae > M3007. Next base: position 80,631 of record JADJYW010000002.1, read on the forward strand.
TAGAAGGCCCCCTGCCGGCCAATGTGCCCGCCCCTGCCCGGCCCCGGAATATACTCGAAGATCCGTTTGTGGTGCGGGGCAACCGCGAACAGGTGGCCGGCGAACTGCTGCTCACCTACGACCCTACGCCCGGCTCCTGGATGTACAACTGGGACAGCGACCGCAGCGAGGATGCCAGGTTGGCCCTGAGTGCCGGCGTGGTGTACCGCCATTTGCCGACCACACAGGATGCGGCCATCGGTATTTTGCCCGACGGGCGTACCACATTTGCCTTTCCGGGCGCCGCTCCTGCGCAGGACTTGTGGGAAGTACACACCCGATTGGTTTCCAAAATCAGCAGTGATTTTGGCTTGATCGCCAACCTGTATGCTGGTGATGCACAAGCCAACGGCAGCGACGCGCGCACCATCAGCCGCTATGGGCTGGACCTGCGGGTGATACACAAAACATTGAAAGTCATGTCGTTTGTCCGGGTCAACGACTGGGGGCCATACGATTATCACCGCGACTTTAACCTCACCTTCCCACTCCAATTGATGGCGGACGTGTCTGTCGCCCTAAGCAAACCGGATTGGTTCAATCTGCCGGACACCCGCCTCGGCATTCGCGGCACCTACCGCACACTCGACCGGTACTCGCCGCGGTATGCGCCCACGCAAACCGTCAACGCCGCCGGGAATCTGGTGCCCGACCCCAACGTGATTGGCTTCGACAACGGCAACGAGTGGGAAATCCGCACATACTTATTCATCAACATTGGCAAATAAAACGCACGACGACATGAGCACAACGATACGCACCCGTTTGTTGAAATACACCCCCATGGGGGTTTTGGCGGCCCTGTTGCTGTCGGGTTGCCAACGCGACCTCAACGATTTGCAACCGGTCTCGTACCCGACCAATCCCGAAGTGTTTATCAATAGTTTCAGTCCGGGACTGAACTATGCTGCGTTTGGAGGTTCCGTCCCCACGGCATTTGATGTAGACAACTCGGTGACCTACACCAGCACGTCCACGACTTCCATGCGCTTTGAAGTGCCCGATGCCGGCGACCCGCGGGGCGCGTATGCCGGCGGCACCTACTTTACCTCTGTCGGACGGGATTTGACGGGATACAATGCCCTGACTTTTTGGATGAAGGCCTCCCAGCCGGCCAATATTGATGTACTCGGTTTTGGAAATGATCTCGGGGCGAACAAGTATCAGGCTTCCATTTCGGGCGTGCCCGTGACGACCAACTGGCAGAAGTACATCATTCCGCTGCCCGACCCATCCAGGCTGACAACCGAACGCGGAATGTTTTTTTATTCCGAAGGCCCGGAAAACGACAGGGGGTACACCTTCTGGATTGACGAACTGAAGTATGAAAAACTCGGCACCGTGGCCCACCCGGAACACGCGATTTTGAATGGGCAGGATCAGGTGGAGACGGCTTTTCTCGGTGTTTCCAAAGTGATTGGCGGCTTGAGTTCGACGTCCAATTTGCCTTCGGGAATAAACCAGACCGTGAACGTGACTCCGGCGTATTTTGAATTTGTTTCCTCAAACGAATCCGTCGCTACGGTGAATGAATTCGGGGTCGTGTCGGTGGTAGGTGGGCCGGGCAATGCGACCATTACCGCCACGGTGGGCGGCGTGCCTGCCAAAGGCTCGTTGACCCTGCAATCTGTGGGTAATTTCCAGCCGGCGCCGGTGCCCACCCGACCCGCTGCCAATGTTATTTCGCTTTTCAGCGATGCCTACACCAATGTGCCGGTGGATTACTACAATGGTTACTGGGCGCCGTTTCAGACCACGCAGTCGGCAGATTTTGCCGTGAACGGCGATAACGTATTACAGTACACCGACTTCAATTTTGTCGGGATTCAGTTCACGTCTCCGACCGTGAACGCCACCGCTATGACGCACTTGCATGTGGACATCTATCTTCCGAACACCTTGCCGGCCAATGCGCGTTTCAAAATCGAACTGGTTGATAATGGCACGGGCGGCACGGGCGCTTTTACCACCAATATCCCGGCAGCTCAGTCGCAGCAATGGATTAGCCTTGACATTCCATTCTCGAATTTTGCCGGGCTGAGCAACAGGAACAACCTTTTCCAAGTCATTTTCGTGGACGAGGACAACAACATACCCAGTTTCTACGCCGACAACGTCTATTTCTACAATACCGGAACGCCGCCGCCCTCGGCGCCGACCACGGCTGCACCTACGCCCACGCACCCTGCTGCCGGTGTAATTTCAGTGTTCAGCAACGGCTACACCAATATAGCTGGCACGGACTTGAACCCCAACTGGGGGCAGGCTACGGTCGTGACGCAGATTCCCGTTCAGGGGAATAACACCTTGAAATACGCCGGTCTCAACTATCAGGGCATTCAACTCGGAAGCCCCCAGAACGTGTCGGCGCTGGGCTTCCTCCACCTCGATTTCTGGTCGGCCAATTCAACGTCGCTCAAAGTATTCCTCATCAGTCCGGGGCCGGTCGAGACGCCCGTGACGCTCAATGTGCCCACAACCGGCTGGTCAAGTATTGACATTCCCCTGTCATCCTTCGCGCCGGTGAACCTGAGCGATGTGATACAGCTCAAGTTTGAGGGCAATGGCGACATCTATCTGGACAATATTTATTTCCGGAACTGATTCGCCCGCCACGTTTGTCATCTCGTAGAGAACCGTCCGATCTAAAAAGGCTGCGCGAGCGGGACAACCCTCGTAGATCGGACGGTTCTCTACGAGATGACAAACATAGATTGTACGGTAAATAACCCACAACTTTTAAAATTATGAATGCTATGCACAAACTCGGAACGGTCGTCCTCCATACGGCACTCCTGCTATCGTTGACATTTTGGGGCTGCAAGCCCGATGATTTTCAAAAACTGCCCCAGCGCGACTGGCAGTTGGTGTGGAGCGATGAATTCAACGACGCTGCCGGCGCACAACCCGATGCCGCGAAGTGGACATACGACCTGGGAACCGGCCCCGGCCAGGATGGCTGGGGAAACCAGGAACTGCAAGTGTACACGAACAACCCCGAAAACGTGTCCATGGACGGTGCGGGCAACCTCGTGCTCACGGCACTGCGAAACGGTGGCAGTTTCACCTCGGCGCGGATCAAAACGCAGGGCTTGTTTGCACAGCAATACGGCCGGTTTGAAGCCCGGCTCAAAACGCCCTACGGGCCGGGCTTGTGGCCCGCGTTCTGGATGCTCGGCTCCAATATCGAGACCGTAAGTTGGCCCCAATGTGGCGAGATAGACATCATGGAACTCCGGGGGCAAGCCCCCCATATCATACACGGAACCATCCACGGTCCTGGCTATTCGGGCGGGAACCCGATCACCAAAGGGTATGCCTTGCAAAATGCCCGGTTCGATACGGAGTTTCACCAGTTCGCCATCGAATGGGATGCTGAGAAGGTTGATTTTTTCGTGGACGACTACCTGTACCAGCGCATCGAGCGCGGCGACGTGCCGGGCGAATGGGTGTATGACCAGGCGTTTTTTATGATCCTCAACGTGGCCGTCGGCGGCAACTATGTGGGATTCCCCACCGACCAGACCCCGTTCCCGCAAAAAATGATTGTGGACTATGTGCGGGTTTATCAGGAAGCGAATTGAGGTCAAGACCTTCCAGGTTGCGCCCTGCTTGGTGTTTTCACCAAGCAGCCTCGCGTAGAGCCGCTTGGTGAAAACACCAAGCGGGGCGCCAAAATTCTAAGCAGAGCGCACCGGAACCAACAACTTTCACAAAAGTCAGACAACTCGTGAACCAGGCATCTTCGGACAAAGCAGCCCATACAGCAGGCAAAAAGGTAGAAATGGCGATGGTTGTGCATGAACTGGAGCACTACCTCAAAATTTCCAATTGTGATGTCCTGCGCCCCTTTTTCATGAGCATCGTGAGTGATTCCAACCACTGGATGTTTCTGTCGAGCAATGGAGGCATCACCGCCGGGCGGAAAAACCCCGAGTTCGCGTTGTTCCCGTATTACACCGACGACAAGATCACGGAATCTGCCGACCTCACGGGGAGCAAGTCCATTTTCCAGATACACCTGCCCGGAGAAGTACTCGTTTGGGAGCCGTTTTCGGAACGGTTTTCGGATCGGTATGCCGTCAGCCGGAACCTGTACAAAAGCATCCACGGCAACAAAATCATTTTTGAGGAAATCAACCGCGACCTGGATCTGACCTTCCGGTACCAGTGGAATTCGAGCAAGGTATTCGGCTTTGTCCGAAAAGCCGAACTGCTCAATACCTCCGGTACCGACTACCGGATCACCCTCGTGGACGGCATCCAAAACATCCTGCCCCACGGTGTGCCCAGTGCCCTGCAAGCCACGACCAGCAACCTCGTGGATGCCTACAAAAGAAGCGAACTGGAGCCGTCCACCGGTATCGGCATGTACGCCCTCAGCGCCATTATCGTGGATAAAGCCGAGCCGAGCGAGGCGCTGAAGGCGAACATTGCCTGGTCCCTTGGACTGGAAAACGCCACATACCTGCTCGCCTCCCGGCAACTTGACGCTTTTCGGCAACGCCGGCCCGTTCAGGGCGAACACGACGTGAAAGGCGAAAAAGGCGCCTACTTCGTTTCCACGGATATTTTGCTTGCCGGCCACTCCGGAAAGAAATGGACCATCGTGGCCAATGTAAATCAAAGCCACGCGCAGATTATCGGGCTTTGCCAGGCTATCCGGGCAAACACCGGCCTCGGGCAGCAGATACAAGCGGACATAGATGCGGGTACGCAAAACCTGATTCAACTCGTCGCAAGCGCAGATGGACTGCAAGGCTCCTCCGACAAACTGAACGACACCCGTCATTTCTCCAATGTGCTGTTCAACATCATGCGCGGGGGCATTTTTGACGATAACTACCGGATCGAAAAAGCCGATTTTGTCCGGTACCTCCACAGGGCCAATCGTACGGTCGTGGCGGGAAATCAGGACTTTATCGGGCGTTTGGCGGACGTGTTCAGCCTGTCGGAACTTAAAAGCCGGTTGTTGGAAAGCGGTGATGCCGATTTGATTCGCCTGGGCAGGGAGTATTTGCCCTTGAAATTCAGCCGCCGGCACGGCGATCCCAGCCGCCCGTGGAATTATTTTACCATCAACACCCAGAATGAAACAGACGGCTCCAAAATTCTGGACTACGAGGGCAACTGGCGGGATTTGTTCCAAAACTGGGAGGCATTGGCCTGTTCCTACCCCGAGTTTGTGGCGGGCATGATCTTCAAATTCCTCAATGCTTCCACGTTTGATGGCTACAATCCCTACCGGGTCACCAAAGACGGGTTTGACTGGGAAACCATAGAGCCTGACAATCCGTGGTCGTACATCGGCTATTGGGGGGACCACCAGATTATCTATTTGCAGAAGTTGCTGGAGATCATGGAGCGGTATCAGCCCGGCGCTTTGCAGGCCTGTTTCGACCAGGATTGGTTCGTGTACGCGGCGGTACCCTACGTCATCAAACCGTACGATCAGCTCCTGAAAAACCCCAAGGACACCATCGAATTTGACCATCGGTGGGATGCCGCCATTCGTGCCCGGCGCGCGGCGCTTGGGGCAGACGGCGCTCTGCTGACTGCGGAAAACGATGAGATCTACCGCGTCAATTTTTTGGAAAAAATATTAGCAACCGTACTGGCCAAGGTCTCAAACCTGATCCCGGAGGCCGGCATCTGGATGAATACCCAGCGACCGGAATGGAACGACGCCAACAATGCCCTGGTGGGCAACGGGGTTTCGATGGTCACGCTGTATTACCTGCATCGTTTCCTGAAATTTTTCAAAAACGCGCTGGACACTTCCGACATAGAAAACATCAAAATCTCGGGCGAACTGGTGGAGTTCTACCACAGCGTGAGGGAAACCCTTTTGGAGCACCGCCCCCTGCTTGCCCAAAACATTAGTGATGAGGATAGAAAAACCATTCTGGACCGTATGGGCATGGCCGCCTCCGACTATCGGCAGCGCATTTACCAGAACGGTTTTGGGGCAAAAAGCGCAGCGTATCCCTGTCGGGACTGCGGGATTTCGTTGAGGTGAGCCTCGATTTTGTGGAGCACTCCATCCGCGCAAACCGGCGGTCCGACGGGTTATACCACGCCTACAACCTGATGACTGTCCGAGAATCCCCCTCCCTTGGGGGGCATGGGGGGGCTTCGGGCATTTCCTGCGCCCATTTGAGCGAAATGCTCGAAGGCCAGGTGGCTGTGCTGAGTTCGGGCTATTTGCGTTCGGAAGAGGCCTTGGAGGTGCTGGATGCCCTGAAAAAAAGCGCCTTGTTTCGGGACGACCAGTACAGTTACATCCTGTACCCGAACAAAGACCTGCCCGGTTTTTTGCAAAAAAATACAATCCCGGCCGCTGATGCCCAAGCCTCGGTATTGCTCCGAAAGTTGGTTGCCGACGGGAATACACAGATCGTTGAGCGGGATGTTTTGGGTGGGATTCATTACAACGGTAATTTCAAAAACGCTCAGGATTTGGGCCAAGCCTTGGATGCTTTGGCGGACAGCCCATACCAGGAACTGGTGGCCCGGGACCGGGAACGCGTGCTGGATATTTTCGAGCAGATGTTCAACCACAAAGCGTTCACCGGCCGGTCGGGCACCTTCTTTTCGTATGAGGGTTTGGGGTCAATTTATTGGCACATGGTATCCAAACTGCTCCTTGCCGTGCAGGAATGTTGCCTGAAAGCCATCGGGGAACATGCCGATCCGGTTGTGACGGGCAGCCTCCTGGAGCACTATTACGAGATAGATGCCGGAATCGGTGTGCACAAATCCCCCGAGCTGTACGGTGCTTTCCCGACCGACCCCTATTCGCACACGCCACAGCACCGGGGCGCCCAGCAGCCCGGCATGACCGGCCAGGTAAAAGAAGATATTTTAGTTCGATTTGGGGAATTAGGCGTGTTTGTACAGGCAGGCCAATTGGGTTTCAACCCTTGCCTGCTTCGGAAAGGAGCGTTTTTGCGGGAAGCACAAACTTTTGAGTATGTGGATGTTCGTCACGAGCGCCAACAAATACGCATAAAGCCGAATGCGCTTTGCTTCACGTTTTGCCAGGTTCCGGTGGTGTATAGCGTCGGGGAAGCGAGCACGTTGGAAGTTGTCTTTTCCGACGGGAAGTTGGTGGTTTTTGATGCGCTGGAATTGGATCGGGAAACCAGCGAACGGGTTTTTGGGCGAAGCGGCGAAGTGCAGCGGATAGAAGTTTCGGTTCGGGAGGTGGTGCTGAAGGATTGAACATACTGCTGTATGGGCGTTCAGAGGCTGTCTCAAAAGCATGGCTTTGACGGGAATTGATTTTTTTCAGACAGGATTTACAAGATTTACAGGATAAATGAGGCGACTCCGTCGCCGAAAATCCTGTAAATCCTTTTTATCCTGTCAAAAAATGAATTCGCCTGTCAACAGCGCAATACGGTGCGGACTTATGAGACAGCCTCTCGTTCTAAAAACAACCAGTAGCGTGGTTTATTAGCCTTTTTAGTAAAAAAACACAAGATGAAAGGTTTATGTCAAATACTGATTTCACTTATGGCGACAACGCTACTGGCTTCGTGTGTCTCCGGCCCCAAGACTGCGGGCAAAACCGCAGCCGACATATTGGGTAACCCCGATTACCCGGCCATTTCATTCGGCGCGTATCGGGAGAAAACCCGGGATATCCAGCCGACTATCCCCGAACTGAAAGAAGACCTGTTGATCCTGTCGGCTATGGGCATCAAACTGCTCCGGACCTACAACGTAAAGTACGCCGAGGCGGCCAACTTGCTGGAAGCCATCCGCCAACTGAAACAGGGCAACCCGGACTACGAAATGTACCTGATGCTGGGCGTCTGGATAGATTGCAAAAACGCCTGGACGGAACTCCCGCCGGACCACCAGCAGGAGAGTGAGCAAAATGCCGGGGAAATTGACCGGGCGGTGGCCCTGGCTAAGCAGTACCCGGATATCGTGAAAATCATTGCGGTAGGCAACGAGGCCATGGTGAAATGGGCGGAGCGGTACTATGTGCAGCCCGGGGTCATTTTGAAGTGGGTGCGGCATTTGCAAAACCTGAAAAAAAAGGGAGAATTGCCGGCAACCTTGTGGATCACCAGCTCCGACAACTTCGCCTCCTGGGGCGGCGGCGACGCTGAATACCATGTAGAAGACCTGAACCAACTGATCAAAGCCGTGGACTATATCTCCATGCACACTTATCCCATGCACGATACGCACTACAACCCGGAGTTTTGGGGTGTGCAGGCCGATGAGGCGAATTTGCCGGACTCCGCAAAAATTGATGCTGCCATGCTCCGGGCGCGGGACTATGCCGCCCGTCAGTACGAGGGTGTGGTCAACTATATGAAAAGTCTCGGTGTAAACAAGCCGGTGCATATCGGCGAAACCGGCTGGGCGACGAGTTGCAACGAGCTCTACGGCAATGCGGGCAGCAGGGCGGTGGACGAATACAAATCGGCGCTTTTCTACCGGCTCATCCGGGAATGGACGAACAAGGCCCGCATCACCTGTTTTTACTTTGAGGCCTTCGATGAGCCGTGGAAAGACGCAGCCAATCCGGGTGGCTCGGAAAACCATTTCGGGCTTTTCAACCTGCAAGCCCAGGCCAAATATGCCATCTGGGATTTGGTGGATGCCGGTGTGTTCGAGGGCCTGACGCGCGACGGCCAACCCATCACCAAAACATACAACGGCGACAAAGTAGCCTTGATGAAAACGGTGCAAGTGCCGCCGGCGAAGCGATAAAACGATTCACAAGATGAAGCCTATCACGTTACATACTGCTTGTTTTTTGCTCACAGTGCTCCTGATGAGCGGCTGTTCAAACCCGACTACGATGCAGGTGGATATTTACGAAACATCCGAGAGCGGCAACAAACTGGCGAAACAGACCGATTTCCCAATAGTCGAAAACCCGGTGCACATCACCATTTTGCCTGAAGAAAAATTCCAGACGATAACCGGGATTGGCGGGTCATTCACCGAGGCATCTGCCCACTTGCTCAATAAACTAAGCCGAACCAATCGGGACAAAATTCTGGAAGCCTATTTCGGCGAATCGGGCGCCCGGTATTCGCTGACCCGCACGCATATCAACTCCTGCGATTTCGCTCTGGGAAACTATTCCTACGCGCCCGTGGCGGACGATGTGGAATTGAAAAACTTCTCCATTGCGGAAGACCTCGGCGACCTTGTACCGATGATTAAAGATGCACAGGCGGTTTCACGCGATGGTTTCAAAATCATCTCCTCGCCCTGGACGGCGCCCCCCTGGATGAAGGACAACAACGACTGGCGCGGCGGCAAACTATTGCCCAAATACTACGATACCTGGGCCTTGTTTTTTTCCAAATACCTTGATGCTTACCGCGCCCAAGGAATTGATATATGGGGAATTACGGTAGAAAACGAACCTTTGGGAAACGACAGCAACTGGGAAAGCATGCACTATACGCCCCAGGAAATGACCAATTTCGTGAAAAACCATCTGGGGCCAAAACTGAAGGCAGAGGGGCACAAGGTGAAAATCCTGGGCTTCGACCAGAACCGCGACGCAGAACTGAAAAAGTGGGTGGATGTCCTGTTCGGGGATGAAGCAGCGCGGGCTTACTTCGACGGCACGGCGGTGCATTGGTACGCCAGCACCTACGACCATTTCCCCGATGCGCTGCAATATGCCCACCGCAAAGCGCCCGACAAACATTTGATTCAAACGGAGGGCTGCGTGGACGCCGAGGTGCCCAAGTGGAACGACGATGCCTGGTATTGGTCGAAAGAAGCCACGGATTGGGGCTGGGATTGGGCGCCGGAGGATCAGAAGCACCTGCACCCCAAGTATGCCCCGGTGTTTCGTTATGCCGGCGATATCATCGGCTGCCTCAATAATTGGGTGGATGGCTGGGTGGACTGGAACATGGTGCTGGACCGGCAAGGCGGCCCCAATTGGGCGAAGAATTGGTGTGTGGCGCCCGTGATCGTGGACCCGGAGCGGGACGAGGTGTATTTCACACCGCTGTACTACACACTGGCGCATTTCAGTCGGTTCATCAGGCCCGGCGCCGTCCGGATCGGGTTTGAGCACGCCGACAAAGACCTTTTAGTGACGGCAGTTGCAAATCCCGACGGAAGCATAGCCGTCGTTGTGTTCAATCCTGCGGAAAAGCCCAAAGGAGTGCAACTGACCCTGCAGTCAAAATCAATAGAATTCGCCATCAGCGGGAAAGCGATTCAGACACTGGTGATTCGAAGCCGGTGACCGGAAGACTTGAGCCAACTCAACCAATCAACCACTCAACCAGTCAACCAACTTAAAGAATAGCCTATGTCGGATGTACGAACACCAGTCCAAAACAAAATCCCGTTGGGGCAAAAAGCCGCTTTCGGGGCTGGTCACTTGGTCAATAATTTATTGCCGGGTGCTTTGGGAGTATTCTCTTTTTTCCTGCTCACGGCCTTTGGCATGGATCCCTTTTTGGCCGGGCTGCTTGGAGGTTTGCCGCGTTTGTACGACGCTATTACCGACCCGATCATGGGCTATATTTCCGATAACACCACGTCGAAGTACGGGCGCAGAAAGCCGTACATCCTGATCGGAGCCATCTGGAGCGGCTTGATGTTCATTGCGTTGTGGCAGCTTGATCCGGCGAATTCGCAGACGTATAACTTCTGGTATTTTCTGATCCTTTCGCTGATATTCCTGACCGGCAACACCATGTTTTCCACACCGCTCATGGGGTTGGGTTATGAGATGAGTTCCGACTACAACGAACGCACCCGGCTGATGGGTTTTTCCCAAACCGTGGGGCAGTTAGCCTGGATGATTGTGCCCTGGTTTTGGGTGATCATTGCCGACCCCGACTTGTTTGAATCCCAGGCAGTGGGTGTGCACCGTCTGTCCGTGGTCGTAGGCGTGGCCTGTGTGCTGTTGGGCGTGTTGCCGGCCTTGTTCTGCAAGGAAATTGACCAGACGAACCTCACGAACCGGGACGAGTTGACGCTAAAAAACCTGATGAACAATATGAAGAGCCTCCTGCGCTCCATGGTGCTGATCTTCAAAAACAAACCCTTCGTGCGGTTGTGCGGCGCCACGTTTTTGGTGTTCAACGGCTTTCAGATGGTCGCCTCGTTCAGTTATTTCATCATCGTGTTTTACCTGTTCAAGGGGGATTACGGCAGCGCAGGCACCTGGCCGGCATGGTTTTCCACCATCAGCGCGCTGGTTACCGCAGTTTTGATTATTCCAACCATCACCTGGATGTCCAATAAATGGGGAAAAAGGAAGGCTTTTATCGTTTCCACGGTACTTTCCATTATTGGCTATCTGTTGAAATGGTGGGGGTTCAACCCCGACAATCCCTGGTTGATCTTCATGCCCATCCCGCTCATGGTTTTTGGTATTGGCGGTCTGTTTACCCTGATGATGAGCATGACGGCGGATGTATGCGACCTGGACGAGCTGAACAACGGTATGCCTCGAAAAGAAGGCACGTTTGGCGCCATCTATTGGTGGATGGTGAAGTTGGGGCAAGGGCTTGCCTTGGTTTTGGGCGGGTTGGTGCTGAAATTGGTGGGCTTTGACCAAAACGTAGCCGTGCAAACTACGGAAACGCTGACACGCCTGCGTCTGGCCGACATTCTGGTGCCGGCATTCACGGCGGGCCTGGCTATTTGGGTGATGTGGGGCTATGATCTGACGGAGGGAAAAGCCAAAGAAATAAAAAATGAATTGGTCAGCAGGAGAGGGGAGTTGTGAGGCGGGCGTGACAGACTTTCCAGGTTTGAAAACCTGGAAAGTCTATAATACTCCAACAAATCATCTATTCATTCATCTATTCATACACATAAAAAGATGTCGTACAGAGCAGAAAAATTCTTGAACTTCGAGGGATCCAGCCTGGTTCCGAAAGAAAGTTTTTTTGACGACAAGTCCGAAGAGGACATCCGGAGTTTATTTCTGGAAGTATTGCAAGGCGGCGTCCACGGGTTTTGCTTTAGTCTCTATGAGGATGGCCAAAAACCCGGCGATATTATCGAGGAATCGCAAATCAGGCGTCGGATGCAAATTTTGAAACCCTATACTAAATGGGTGCGCTCGTTTTCCTGTATCGAAGGAAACGAGTTGATCCCCAAAATTGCCAAAGAGATGGGGATCAAGACCCTGGTGGGCGCCTGGCTGGGAAAGGATGAAGAAAAAAATCGCGAAGAAATTGAAAGCCTGATCCGGTTGGCCAAGGACGGACTCGTGGATATCGCTGCGGTGGGCAACGAAGTCCTGTACCGAAAGGACTTGTCCGAAGCGGAACTCCTGGATTATATCGCGCAAGTAAAGACAGCCATTCCAGACGTACCGGTCGGTTATGTGGATGCCTACTACGAGTTTGTGCAGCATCCTGCCATAACCGAGGCTTGCGATGTAATCCTGTGCAACTGCTACCCGTATTGGGAGGGCACCGATTTCAGGCACGCACTACAACACAAGCAGCAGATGTATAGTCAGGCGCTTCATGCGGGAAAGGGGAAACGCGTCATCATTACCGAAACGGGTTGGCCGAGCCAGGGCGAACGGTTGGGGGATGCTGTCCCGTCCTACTGGAATGCCATGAAATACTTCATCAATACTCAACTGTGGGCCATGGACGAAAAAATCGAGGTCTTTTACTTTTCCTCCTTTGACGAATCCTGGAAGGTGGGCGCCGAGGGCGAAGTAGGCGCCTACTGGGGTATTTGGGATAAATCCGAAAAACTGAAATTTTGAACCAACATGTTATTCAAATTTACCGCCGCGCTTGGTGTTTTCACCAAGCGCACTATCGTGATCCGTACTAAACGTTTGTACTTGGTGAAAACACCAAGCACGGCGGTGAAATTTCCGAAGTCTAAATCCCGCGAGAACATGAACCACGAGACCTATAATTGTCTATCATTCAAAAACTGTCGAATTATGAAAAACATGACGATTGTTCTTCTGATGCTTGTGGCATCAGTGAACTTTGCTCAAAACGCACCAATCAATTTTGAACCGGGCGGACAAGGGGCTGCCTGGACGTGGACTGTCTTTGAAAACAGCTCCAATCCGCCGGTGCAGATTATTTCCAATCCAGATGCAAGCGGGATAAATATGTCGGCCACCGTGGCCAAGTTCACGGCCTTGCAAAGCGGGAATCCCTGGGCAGGCTGCGAGTCCATGCACGGCGCCGACATTGGACCATTTGTGCTGGATGCCACCAATTCTACGATCAAAATCATGGTCTGGAAATCGGTGATCAGCGATGTGGGAATCAAGTTGGCTGCCGCTACCGGTTGGGCACAGCCGGAAAAAAAGGTCGCAAATACGCTGGTGAATCAGTGGGAAGAACTGACGTTCGATTTTTCCGGTGTTCCAAACCCGCCTTCCTCGGAAGGCCCGTACGATCAGATCATCATTTTCCCCGATTTTAATTTGAGCGGAAGAACGCAGGACAACATCGTCTATTTCGACAATATCACGTTTAGCCAAGCAGGAGGGGGCGGCAACGCACCCGCTACGGCCGCGCCAACGCCCACCCGCAATCCGGCCGACGTGATCTCCCTGTTCAGCAATGCGTACAATAATGTGCCGGTGGACACCTGGCGCACCCCCTGGTCGGCTGCCGTGCTGGAAGACATTACGATACAGGGCAATCCGACCAAAAAGTACTCCCAACTGGACTTCGTGGGCATCGAAACCGTGGCCAACCAGCTGGATGTCACCGATATGACACATTTTCACCTGGACGTATGGTCGGCTGATTTCACCTTTTTTGGGGTCAAATTGGTGGATTTTGGCGCCGATGGCGCCTTTGGCGGCGGCGACGACGTGGAGCATCAGGTCAATTTCACTGCACCGGCTCAGGGCCAATGGGTAAGTCTGGACATTCCATTGAGCGATTTCGCCGGGCTGACGACAAGGGAACATATCGCTCAGTACATCCTGGTGGGCCAGCCTACCGGGACGACTACGGTTTATGTGGACAATGTATATTTTTTCAACGGGAACGTGGCCACGGCGCCAGCCACGGCCGCACCAACGCCCACCCGTGATCCGGCCAAGGTGATCTCCCTGTTCAGCGATGCGTACAACAATGTGCCGGTTGACACCTGGAGAACACCCTGGTCGGCTGCCGTGCTGGATGATATAACCATACAGGGCAACCCGACCAAGAAGTACTCTCAATTAGATTTTGTGGGCATCGAAACGGTGGCCAATCAATTGAACGTTACCGCCATGACACATTTTCATCTGGACGTATGGTCGGCTGATTTTACCTTTTTGGGAGTCAAATTGGTGGATTTTGGCGCCAACGGCGCCTTTGGCGGCGGCGACGACGTGGAGCATCAGGTCAATTTCACTGCACCGGCTCAGGGCCAATGGGTAAGTCTGGACATCCCGTTGAGCGATTTTATCGGGCTGACGACAAGGGAACATATCGCCCAGTACATCCTGGTGGGCCAGCCTACCGGGACGACTACGGTTTATGTGGACAATGTATATTTCTTCAATAACATTGGGGTCAGTACCAATAACCCGGCTGCGAGCCAAGACCACATCAAGGCGTTTCCCAATCCGGTGCGGGTTGGCGAGCAGGTTCAATTGAGTGCCGTTGCAGCGCAAGTTGAGGTGTTTGACCTCGCCGGGAAACTGATCTTGTCGGCGCAAAACACCTCGATCATCCCCGCGGCAGGAATGAACCAGGCAGGGGTTTATGTTGTTAAGATTCGTCTCCCTGACGGGGCCATTCAAATGAAAAAACTCGTTGTGGAATAACTTGTACGTTCTGCCAATTTTCGGGTGAATGCTTGATATACTTTAAGTTAACGGGGTGGCTGCCAGTCACCCCGTTACTTTTCCGGGATAGTTCCTGCTCTTGTAACGTGTTTTATCGTGGTTATGCCCAACTCGTTGAAGAAATTATCGGCGTGTCTTCTCCTGCTTTTTTGCGGGGCAATAACGGATTTTGCCCAGGTTCTCCCGGAGAAAGGTGTTCCATTGCTGCAAAACTTCACGCCGGCGCAGTATTATGACAAAGGCAAAATCTGGGATATTCGCGCTGCTCCCAACGGTATTATTTACATGGCAGCCGACAAGGGGCTGTTGGAATACGATGGCAGAACCTGGAATAGTTTCAAGGGCAGCAAGGGCTTTACCCGGTCGTTGCTGGTGCTGAATGATTCGCTGATCTATACCGGCTCTGATCTGGATTTCGGTGTCTGGCGAAAAAATAACTATCAAAAATTTGAATACACTTCTTTGTACCCATTTCAGGAGGTGGTTCAGGAGGTCAACGAAGAGTTTTGGAAAATTCACCGGCAAAGGGATGACATTGTTTTTGTATCCTCCCAAAATATCTATGTGCATAAAGACCGGCAACTTATCCGAATAGCCGCTCCGCACCGGATTGCAAATAGTTTTTCCGTGAACGGCATCTTGTATTTTGCCGATGAAAAACTTGGCCTATACATTTTTGATGGCTTTGCACTTAAAAAGGTGTTTGAATATCCTCAGAATACAAAATTCCATATTTCAGGTATTTATGAAGATGCAAGAGGGCTGGTACTGGCTACCCGGGATGCCGGTCTGTACCGCTATGCGTCCGGGAGTTTGAACAGATTGGACAATGCTTTGTCGGAAGAACTGAAAGTCGCCAAGGTGTTCAATTTTGAACCGATTGGTCAATTGTATCTGGCATTCGGCACGGTGCTCAAGGGCTTGTATATCGCCGATTTGGACGGTAACATCATTCACCATGTGAACAAGTACAAAGGATTGTCCAGCAATACGGTTTTGTGCTTGCACTATAGCCCGTCAGGGAAACTGTGGCTGGGAATGGATTATGGAGTCGCTGCGTTGAATTTAAAAAGCAGGTTCACAACGTTCTACGATTACAGAGGAGATTTTGGCGCCGGCTATACGGCATTGCTGAAAGACGGTGATTTTTACTTGGGAACCAACCAAGGGCTTTACTGTTGCCGATGGGAGGATCTGAACGACAATTTGGAGTTTTTCAGGTTTCAACTCATCCGGGGAACGGAAGGACAGGTCTGGAGTTTGGAAAACATAGACAACTCCTTGCTCATGGGGCACGACAAAGGCTTGTTTTTGCTCAAAGGGAACACTGTCGAAAAACTGAATGGCCAGGATGGAGCCTGGACGATTTTGCCATACAAGGACTATCTGTTGACCGGAAATTACAACGGTATCTCTATCTTCAAAAAATCAGGAGCAGCGTGGAAATTCCTGAAAAAGATGGACCTCATCGCAGGTTCCTGCAACCAAATCATACTCGAAAACGATAGTATTCTGTGGATCAATATCCCCAATTTTGGCATTATCAGGGCTGTTCTGGACAAGGATTTATATCCTGCTGACAGGTTGATTTTTCCGGAAGCGACTTTTGAGGGGAATGATCCGTTCCTTTTGAAAGATGAGCAGGGAGTACATCTCGCAACCGATCAATTTCAATACACGTTCAATGCCGCAGAGCGGAAATTTATCCAGAAGGAAATCCCGGCAAATGCCTCGTCGGGAGCAGGGGAATTGTTGTCCAGGGTGTATCAATCCCGGGCACTGCATCCCGACTATGCGTTTTATCCTGCAAGTAACGGCTTTCTCCTGAAACACTTGAAATCTACTGCCGGCATAACCCAGGACAGGTTTTCGATAGTTTTCAGAGGAATTGAAGCCTTCAATAATGATCAGCGAGTAGCGGTTGAGCCGGAAATGAAAGTGCCGTACAGCCTCAATAATTTTGAAATAAAATACATTGTACCCGGTTACGATGATGTCGTTTATCAATACAAATTGAATGATTCCGACCATTGGAGTCCCTGGGTGTCCGAAAATTCGACCAAACTGATTGACTTAAATGTCGGCACGCATACCTTGTTGGTTCGGGCAAAAATCCAGGATACGGTCACGGGCTTCAGTCCAATTTCCTTTCGCGTTGCACCGCCCTGGTACCTTTCCTGGCTTGCATTCCTCTCTTATTTGATCCTGTTGTCTTCGGCGGTGTATGCTATTCACTATTGGAAGAAACAGTCCCTAAAGAAACAGCAGGACAAATTGTTGCAGCGAAAACAAGACGCCCTGCGGGAACAGGCCGAACAACACAAACAGGAAATTTTGTCTCTGGAACAAGAGCGCTTACAGGCAGAATACAATCAGTTGAAAAAGAACCTGCGGAGTAAAACCATAGAACTGGCCAAACAAGCCAGGGAGAACGAGGAAAAAAACCGATTGCTCCTTTCCTTGAAAGAGAAGTGTGCAATGGCTCAGGAAAACCCTTCCCTTTTCAAAATGAAATGGAAAGAGATGGAGCGCTTGCTGGAGTCCTACATCAAAGCAGAAGACCAAATTTTTGAAATACAGATTGACGAACTACACCAGGAATTTTTCAAAAAGCTGAAAACGAAATTCCAGAGCTTATCAAATCATGATCTCCGGATGTGCGCCTACCTGAAAATAGGCATTGATTCCAAGGAAATAGCCGAAATTTTGCACATCCAGCCTTCCAGTTTTTATATCAGCCGCTCGCGCCTTCGGAAGAAACTGGAACTGAAGGCGGATGAAAATTTGTATGACTTTTTGAATTCGGTGTAGGGGCGGCTCCCTCAATTGTACAAATACATACTCCGATTCCGCTCTAACTCATGGAAGTGCGGGGTTTTCAAATCCTTGATGAAGTAGATTGCTTTAGTAGCAGTTTTTCGTTTCCCGGGAAGTCAAAAGTGGACAGTAACTCGGTCGCGGTCCATTTCAATCACGCTATTCTGCTCCAATAACTGGCTCAACTGCGGCCAATTAGATTCAAACAGGGCGACCATGTCCCGGTTGATCATGTTGCCCGCCGTTAGGAACAGCAACTTGTAAGGCTGTCCTTTTAAAAGATAATAATCAAAAAAATCGCTGTCTTTGGAGATCACGATGCGCTGCTCGGCAACGGATATACTGATAATTGTCAAATCGCCGGTTAAATTTTTATCGGGCAGATCAAGGGTGTGCAACACATCATAGCCCTGCTCTTGTAGCCATCGAGCCAAGCGAGAAGGTAGTTGCGCATCAACGATAAACTTCATGCTGCAAGCACTTTATGAATGCTTTTAACCTGGGTGAGTTTAGCGGCAAAAACGAGGCAAGCCCTAATGTCTTCTCGTTCCAGGTCAGGATAGTCTTCCAGTAATTCGTTCTCGGTCATACCTGCCGAAAGCAAGTCAAGGATCATCTCCACCGGGTAGCGCATATTGCGGATAGTGGGCTTGCCGAAACAGACGTTTGGGTTGAGCGTGATGCGGTTGAGTAGGTTCATCTTGCTGAATTTTCCACAAAAGTACGCCCTTAGTTGTACAAATACATACTCCGATTCCGCTCCAACTCCCGGAAATACGGGTCCTTCAAATCCTTGATGAAGTAGATCGCCTCGCCCGTGCTTTTCATTTCCGGCCCGAGGCGCTTGTCCACATTCTGAAATTTGTCAAAACTGAACACCGGGATTTTGATCGCGTAACCCTCCAGTTTGTGGGTGATCTCGAAGTCTTTCAGTTTGTGCGTACCGAGCATCACCTTGGTGGCGATGTTCAGGTACGGCACACCGTAGGCTTTGGCAATAAACGGCGTGGTGCGCGAAGCACGCGGGTTGGCCTCGATGACGTACACTTCATCGTTTTTGATGGCAAACTGGATATTGATCAGGCCCTTGATGTTCAGCGCGCGGGCTATTTTTTCGGCGTATTCCACCATGTTCTGAATCACGATGGGGCCAAGCGAATAGTGCGGCAGCACGGCCGAAGAGTCGCCCGAGTGGATACCTGCCGGCTCAATGTGCTCCATGATGCCCATGACGTGCAGCTCGTCGCCATCGAAAATGGCGTCAATCTCGGCCTCCTTGGCGCGTTCGAGAAACTGGTCAATGAGCACGCGGTTGTCGGGCAAATGTTTGAAAATGGTGAGCACCTGACGCTCCAGTTCGTTGTCGTTGATCACGATCTTCATGCGCTGACCACCAAGCACATAACTGGGCCGCACGAGCAGCGGGTACGGAATTCTTTTGGCGATTTCCAAGGCGGCATCCACATCGCCGGCGGCGCCGTATTGGGGGTAAGGGATGCCGAGTTCCTTCAGCAAATCGGAAAAACGGCCCCGGTCTTCGGCAATATCCATGTCGTTGTACGAGGTGCCGATGATGTTCCAGCCGTTGCGCTGGAGGTTTTCAGCCAGTTTGAGCGCCGTTTGGCCGCCCAGTTGGACGATGACACCGTCGGGTTTTTCATGCTCCAGAATTTCTTCGAGGTGCTCCCAGTACACCGGCTCGAAGTAAAGTTTGTCGGCAATATCGAAATCGGTACTGACGGTTTCGGGGTTGCAGTTGACCATGATGGCCTCGTAGCCCACCTCTTTGGCGGCCAGAATACCGTGCACGCAGCAGTAGTCGAACTCGATGCCCTGACCGATCCGGTTGGGGCCGGAGCCAAGTACCACGATTTTTTTCTTGTCGGAAACGATGCTCTCGTTTTTGGCGCCTAAACCTTCCGGGTCTTCAAGACCTGGGAAGTTTACCCCCTCGAAGGTGGAGTAGAAATAATTTGTCTTCGACTCAAATTCCGCGGCGCAGGTGTCCACCATTTTGAACACGCGCCGGATGCCGCGTTTTTTGCGCTCGCGGGTTACCGATTTTTCGTCTACGCGCAGTATCCATGCGATTTGAGCGTCGGAGTAGCCGTTCTTTTTCAGTTCAATAAAAAACTCCGTGGGGATGTCCTCCGGTACGTTGACGCGCAGGAGGCGTTCTTCCATTTTGACTAAATTCTTGATTTGGCCGATAAACCAGGGGTCTATACCCGTGAGTTTATGCACAGACTTGGACGGGATGCCCAGCCGCAAGGCGTCTTTCACGCGGTAGATGCGGTCGTCGGAAACTAATTCGAGGCGTTCGAGGATATCGTCGGTGCGCAGCCATTCCTTTTTATCGGCGCCAAGACCGGTGCGGCTGTTTTCCTGACTCTGACAGGCTTTTTGCAAGGCTTCGTTGAAACTGCGCCCGATGGCCATGACTTCGCCCACGGATTTCATTTGCAAGCCGAGGCGGTGGTCGGCGCCGTGGAATTTATCAAAATTCCAGCGTGGCATTTTCACAATCACATAGTCAAGCGTGGGTTCAAAGTAGGCCGAAGTGGTTTTGGTGATCTGGTTTTTCAGTTCATCCAGCGTGTAGCCGATGGCGAGTTTGGCAGCTATTTTGGCAATGGGGTAGCCCGTGGCTTTGCTGGCTAAGGCGGAGGAGCGCGACACGCGCGGGTTGACCTCGATGGCGATGAGTTCCTCCGTTTCCGGGTTTTGCGCAAATTGCACGTTGCAGCCGCCGGCAAAATTGCCGAGTGCGCGCATGATCGTGATGGCCTGGTTGCGCATGTCCTGGTAGGCCGTGTCGGAGAGCGTCATGGCCGGCGCCACGGTAATGCTGTCGCCGGTATGGATGCCCATGGGGTCGAGGTTTTCGACCGTGCAGATAATGACCACGTTGTCGTTGGCGTCGCGCAGGAGTTCGAGTTCAAATTCCTTCCAGCCGAGTACGGCTTTTTCCACCAGCACCTCGTGCGTAGGGGAGGCAGACAGGCCGCGTTTGAGGGCTTCGTCAAAATCATCTTCTTTCATTACGAAGCCGCCGCCGGTGCCGCCGAGCGTGTACGAGGGGCGGATAACGAGCGGAAAACCAATTTTTTGCGCAGCCTCTTTGCCTTCGAGGTAGGAGTTGGCGATGTACGAGGGCGCCACGGAAAGACCGAGGTCCAGCACTAATTTTTTGAATGCCTCGCGGTTTTCGGTGGTCTCGATAGCGGCGGTATCCACGCCGATCATGCGCACGCCGTACTTTTCCCAGATACCCATTTTTTCGCACTCAATGGCGAGGTTGAGGGCGGTTTGGCCGCCCATGGTGGGCAACACGGCGTCAATATTGGGCAGGTCGAGGCTCTCCTGGTGTTCCTGCAGGATGGCCTCGATACTCTCCGGGGTGAGCGGGCGCAAATAGATATGGTCGGCCGTCACCGGATCGGTCATAATGGTGGCCGGGTTGGAGTTGATGAGGGCGACCTGGATCCCTTCCTCGCGGAGGGAGCGGCTGGCCTGGCTGCCCGAATAGTCAAACTCGCAGGCCTGGCCGATGACGATGGGGCCGGAGCCGATGATGAGGATGGATTGGATGGAGAAATCTCTCATTGTTTCGATTGGTGCGATTTTTTCGATTGCCGGCGTCCCTCTCCGGTAAAAGGGCAGGCTTTAAAAAAAATGCCGGAACCCCGGTTTGAAAACCCGAATTCCGGCATGACCGAAGTGAAGTACGATTGATCTCGTTTTTTCATTTCGGGGGGCGAAGGTAGGAAAAGGTTTGGCGTATTTCCAATTTCCTGTCCCTGGAGTCTTGCATCCAATTTTCTTTAGATTTGCGGCTTCTTTCACTGTTTCCTAAACATAAAACTATGTCCGACGAAAAGAACGATCCCACGCCAAACGAAAAAGAAAAACCCGCTGCACCGAAAAAGCCGGCGGTCATTCCCCCCGGGAAAAACCCGCAGAGCATGTTCAACAAAAAAAACAACCGCTCTTTGCTATCCAAAGCCGGTGGTTCCAAGATGAAAGGCAGCGGATTCAAGGGCGGTGGTATGAAAAAAGGGAAGTAGGGGGGCTTGCCGGTGTCGGTACGCAAGTCAAGCAGTTGTTTGCCCGCTTGCAGGCTGGAGCAAGTGGGATGAATTTGCATCTGCAATGCAGATTTTGCATGAATGCCCCCGGCGTGTCAACCGCTTCGTACTTTGTGGCGAATTTTTCATTTTTTCGCTTTTTCAGCGATTCACTCAACCTGACACTACATGGCACTTATCACGCCAATCCGTTTTATTGATCGCGATAAAACGAATTTTTACAGTACGCTGCACAATCGTGTGGATGCCTATTTCAAGCAAAAAGGCTTGTCGAAGCATGCCAACACGAGTGTCGTTATCAAAACGATCGTAATGATGACGGCATACCTGCTCCCGCTCGTTCTGCTGGTCTGGTTTCAACCCGACCTGGGTGTTGCCCTGGCTTTGTGGACACTCATGGGCGTAGCCATGGCCGGCGTAGGCATGAACGTCATGCACGATGCCAACCACGGCGCGTTTTCGTCCAACCCGCGCATCAATGCGCTGGTCGGGTACTCCATCAATCTGCTGGGCGGTTCCGCGTTCAATTGGAAACTACAGCACAACCACCTGCACCACTCATTCACCAACATTACGCACTGGGACGACGATATTGCCGACAAGCCCGGCTTGCGTCTTTCGCCCCACACGGAGGTGAAGCCGGCCCACCGTTCCCAATGGCTGCACGCTATTTTTATTTACAGCATCGTCACGCTGTACTGGGTACTGGGGAAGGATTTTGTACAATTTGTTCGCTACACCCGCAATGGCGTCAACAAAAATACGCCTGCCCAAAACCGGGTGCTGCTGGCCAAAATTATCGCTACAAAATTAGTTTACCTCGCCATTTTTTTGCCACACCTGTTTTGTTCGGGATTCCCGTGCTGGAAGTGCTCGCCGGTTTTCTGTTGATGCACTTTGTCGGCGGCATCATCCTGACTGTTATTTTTCAACTGGCGCACACGGTGGAAGAAACCACGTTCCCGCAACCCAACGCGCAGGGAACTATCGAAAATGACTGGGCGATTCACCAGATGAATACCACGGTCAATTTCTGTCGCCAAAACCGGCTGTTGTCCTGGTACGTCGGCGGACTGAATTTCCAGGTGGAGCACCACCTTTTTCCAAAAATTTGCCACGTCCACTACCCGCGCATCGCCGGCATCGTACAAAACACAGCCGCGGAATTCAATATCCCGTATCTGGAGCACAAAAGTTTTGGCCTTGCCCTGCGCTCGCACTTTGCTACGCTCAAGCGCTTTGGCTCGGTACCGGATATGGACGAACTGATGGGGTGAGGGCAAGAGGCAACTGTAAAAAAAATGCAGATGTGCGTTTGTTTGTAAAATAATTTGTTTTATGTTTGTTGCGTCTTTCACCTTTTTCAAAACAAAACGCAACTTTTATGGAAAGCAAAACAAACTGGTTAGCCATCGTTGTCTCCGTCATCGTCTCCATGTCTATTGGATTCCTTTGGTACGGGGTTCTGTTTCAAAACCAATGGATGTCCGGTAACGGTATCACCCTGGAAGGCGAAAAGCTCTTCAGGAATGGTGCAGAAATGCCTATGTCGTCCATGCCTATGATCGTCAACACCGTTGTTATGGTGGTGTATGCGCTCTTGATGAACTGGCTACTTGGCAAAATGAATGTCAGTACCTGGCAAACCGGCGCCTCCGTTGGCGCCGCTATCGGCCTGATGATGGTTGGCGGCATTCTAACCGGCAATATGTTTGCCGGTGACCCGATGAGCCTGACCTGGGTGGACGGCTCGTACTCGTTCGTGCTGTTCGTGCTGATTGGCGCGATTGTAGGCGGCTGGCGGAAAAAATAACTGCTTGCCGGAACGCGGATGCTGATGGCCATAAACCTTCCAGGTTTGTCAAACCCTGGAAGGTTTTCGCCCTGCTTGGTGTTTTCACCAAGCGGTTCTACGCGAGGCTGCTTGGTGAAAACACCAAGCAGGGCGAAAGAGGAAGCAAAATATGCGTAGCCGATGCTCGGCGGTATCGGGTTTGACGCACGTCAAACCTGGAAGGTTTACCCAAACCGAACCAGAACAATTAATGGTGCCACGATCCGGCTTCGGAATTGATACAATCTGAATGAATTGTAGCGCAGCGGCGCGGAGTTGATTTCAAAAAAACTCTGCGCCGCTGTGTTTTTATTTGGTGAATCCGGTTAGTTCTGGCTACTTTTTGACTTCTCACACAACCCTTTTTTTATTTCTCCTCACTCCGGCATACCCTTGTCTACCCAGTTTTTTACCTTGGAAACAGCGCACGCCGACAGCGCCGCGCCGCCCTGCGGCATAGCTGGATAGCCCGGCAGCCGGGCAATAACGCCGTACAGTTTTCCACTTTGGCCACTGGCTTTGGCCTCGCCGTAGGTGGTGAGGCGCAAGCCTGCCGATGGGTTGGCGCCGCCGTGACAGCCGGTGCAGTACGTTGACATCAACGTGCCGACGTAATTAGTGTAGGTCACGTTGGTCGTATCACAGGAACCGTAGTTCTCGTTGCAGGTGGTGTTTTTGGCGCCCTGCTCAATCCATTTGCGGATCAGGCTTTTTTGTTCGGCAGTGAGCGCGGCTGCGGGCGGGCGCGGCATCCGTTTGTCCGGGTCGGTTTCCAGAATGACCTCGTACAGGTCGCTGCCACCGGGGTTGAATGGCTTTACTTTTCCGGTGGCCATTACCTGTTGGTAAGTAGTCAGAACCACGCCGTCCTGGTGCGACGCTGCGTCGTGGCAGCCTGGCATAGCGCACTGCGAGATCAGCAGGGGCAATACTTGTACTTCGAAATATACCGAATCCGGGCTACAGGGCCAGCCGGTTGTGGTACCTGGGTCGAGCGTATCCACGGGGTCCGGATCCCCGCCGCCGGAAAACAGCGGGTCGTGTTTGCATGCGGGCAGGACGAGTGTGGCAAACAGGCCGAGGAAAGCAAGGGAGACGAAAAAAAAGCGCATTGTGTTTGTGTTTAGGTGTTTGGGTGTTTTTGTGTTTTCGTACTCAAACTCGAGAAGCGCGAATACTACGCTTAAAAAACCCCCACAAAAAACGCGCACGGCGCCCGATTCCTTTCTGTCAAACTTGCCGAACGGGAAGAATCTGTTGCCGAACAGGCAGGCTACTGAACATTTTTGTTTTTCGGACACCCTGGAAGGTCTCGTCCCGAGAATACCAGAAGTATGGCCAGAAACCTTCTAACCAGGAACCCTCTAACCTTCCCCTGGAAGGTCTCGTCCCGAGAATATCAGAAGTATGGCCGAACAGGCACGTTCGGGAGTAAAAAATGCCCGCTCGGTATGCTTGTCGCCACAACATGATCCTGCCTTGTCCTACTTTTACCCTGAAATGAACAGTATTTTACTAAAAATAACGGTCTTACTCGGTGCGCTTGTGGTGTGTGCAGGAGGACTCCCACCCGCCGGCGATACCTTCCGCTGCGAAAACGGACGTATCGTATTGAAATCCGAAGCACCGCTGGAGGTCATCCAGGCCCGGAGCAGCCAGCTGCGCGGTATCCTCGACCCGGAGCGCCAAACATTCGCATGGACGGTGGAAGTCAGTACCTTCGATGGTTTCAACAGCCCGCTCCAGCGCGAACATTTCAACGAAAACTACATGGAAACAACCCGGTTTCCAAAGGCGACGTTCAGCGGCAAAATCATCGAGGAAATTGATTTTACAAAAAATGGAATCCAATCCGTGCGCGCCAAAGGCAAACTCAACATCCACGGCGTGGAACAGGAACGCATCGTCAAGGGCCAACTGGAAATAAAAGGTAACAAAATCCGGATACAAGCCAAATTCACCGTGTCTCTGGCCGATCACGATATTGCCATACCCAAAGTAGTTTACCAAAAAATTGCCGAGGAAATAACCGTGACGGTGGAAGCCGAACTCGTGAACAAGTAACCCCTCCCGCGCTATGTCCCGACTCTATTCCGTCTTTTTTCCTGACTTGGTGCGCCGCTTTTTTTGCCGGCGTGGGGGCCAACATCGGCGGAATAATGCAGTACGCGCACTCATAATCCTCTTCTCCTGCTGCACCGCCGAAGCCCAAACCCCTGTTTTCCGCCTTCGGGAAACAAAAGATGCGGGCGATGTACACCTCACAACGGCTTTGCAGGACAGTCGGGGCTGGTTTTGGCTCGGTGCGCAGGAAGGGCTGTACCGTTACGATGGTCTGGAACTCCAACCTGTGCAAATTCCGGATACCCTGCGGGGCGCCGTGAGCGCCCTGTTTGAATGGGATGGCCAGATTTGGGTGGGCTTTCGCAGCGGCGCCATTGGATTGCTGCCCCTCAACCATGCTTTTGTAGCCACCACCAATGGCCTGAATACCTATTCCGCACGGCTCCATTCCTGGACGCCGGAAGAAGGACTTCCCAAAAAAGCAATCACGGGTTTTACCGCCGATTCCTCGGGCGGACTCTGGATTTCTACCTACGGCGAAGGCTTGTACTGCCTGAAAAACAAACGCTTGTACCAATTCAATGCCGATGATGACGGTCTCGGCAGCAACGAAATATATGCCCTCGCGACCGATGCCCATGGCCGGATTTGGGCGGCCACCGACGCTGGAATCAGCATTTGTTCCATGCCCGCACCGGGCAAAAAACGGGTGCGGCGCCTCACGGTAGCCGACGGCCTGCCCGACGAGATCGCCACCGCTCTGCTGGCCGACCGCGCAGGGAACATCTGGATCGGAACACACGAAAAAGGCGTTTGTCGCTACAACCTTGCGCAGCAAAAATTTGAATTTCAAACACCAAACTGGTCCTGTGGCGCCGTGACGAGCTTAGCAGTTTTTGGCAGTAACGAGCTCTGGATCGGTACGGAAAAGGACGGCCTCGTGTGGCTCGAAATAGCCGCCGGAACAGAACACACCCTGCCCGCCGCGCACCCCCTCCGCCGCGCGCGTATTCGCGCCCTGCGCAAAGACCGCGAGGGCCTGCTCTGGGCCGTGACCGAAAAAGGCGCGCTGTACTCGGCCAACGTCCGGTTCGGCATGCTCGAAGTGCCTTTCGGCAATGTGCTCTCGGTACTGACCGACCGCCGTGGTCGGGTTTGGGCCGGCAGTCCCGAGGGGCTTTTTTGCTTTGAAAATGGTGTGCTGAAGCCAGTACTGCCGCGGGCAGGTATGCCGAAGCCGCAAAACGTCGTCGCGCTGTGGGAATCGCCCGGTGATGGTTCGATCTGGGCGGGCACGTTTGACTACGGGGTATTTATTGTCAGCCCGGAAGGGCAACTGCTGCGACGCCTCGCTGTACCGGCGGGTTTTAACCCGCCGCCTCCCTTCGCGCGACGGCGGGTTAAAACCCGCCGGTACAGTAAGCGGCAGGTTAAAACCCGCCGGTACTTGCATGGAGGACAACAATGTGCTGGCTATTTCCGGCGACGAGCGGCAAGTCTGGCTGGCTACATTTGGTGGTGTGACGGCGGTAAATCAACAGACCGGAGCGTGCACCCGTCTGGATGCGCTGGGCAACGGCTATGTGTACAGTGTGTTCCGCGACAGCCGGCGACGGGTGTGGTTTGGTACCGATGGCAAGGGCCTTGTGGTGCTGAAAAACAACCAGTTCCGGCACATAACCGAGGTGAATGGACAGTCGCTGAAAACAGTGTACAGCATTGCTGAAGACCGGAACGGACATATTTGGTTTAGTACCGACAAAGACGGACTGTTTCGGTACGACGGCAAAAAATATCACCGGTACGGCACGGAAAACAACCTGCACCGCCTTGCCGGTACGGGTTTGGCCATGGATGGAAACGGCCAGCTCCTCATTGCCTACGACGATGGCGTGGATATTCTGAACCCTGCACGACCGGGCCATGTCACCTTTTGCGACGCGGCTATTGGCGCCCCCGATGCCGATGTGAATCTGAACGCGTTGTGCCGCGATGCACAAGGCAATATCTGGCTCGGCGCCCGGCAAGGTATTCTGCGCGTGGCGGCATTCGACGAACTGTTTCTGGACGATCCGCAGCCGGGTATCACCGCGGTATCGGTGTTTTCCGAGCCGGTAGATTTTTTGAACCAAACAACCTTTTCTTACGATCAAAACTACTTCGTGTTCAATTTTACCGGCCTGTGGTACACCGACCCCGAATCGGTGCGCTATCGCTACCGGCTCGACGGATTCGATCCCGACTGGAAGATATCCAAAGACCATATAGCATCGTACCCCAACCTGCCGCCGGGGCGCTACACGTTTCGCGTGCAAACGAGCGAGCACGGCAACTTTGAGCGGGTGCCGGAGGCTTTCTGGTCGTTCACTGTGGAGCAGCCGTACTGGACGAGGTGGTGGTTTGTGTTGCTCGCGCTGGTTTTGACCGGCGGGCTTTTTATTGTTTTTATCAAAAATCGGGAGCAGCGGCTGCAGCGCGAGGCACAACTGAAACGGAAAACCGTGGAATCGCAATTCGAAGCGCTGAAGAGCCAGATCAACCCGCACTTTTTGTTCAACAGCTTCAACACGCTCATCGCCATCATCGAGGAAAGCCCCAAGATGGCCGTGGAGTATGTGGAGCACCTGTCCGATTTTTACCGCAGCATCATCGCCTACCGCGAGCGGGATTTTATTAGCCTGCAAGAAGAGCGGGACCTGGTGCGCAGTTTCGATTTTTTACTGAAAAAACGTTTTGAGGACGGCTTCCAATTGGTGGACCGTCTCAACGGGCAAACCGGTCTCATCATGCCCCTGGCCCTGCAAATGCTGGTGGAAAATGCGGTGAAACACAATGTCATTTCTGCAGCCAGGCCGCTCACAGTGGAAATTTTTGCCGACAGCAACGGCTATGTGGTGGTGCGCAACAACATCCAGCCCAAAATAAAACCCGAACCAAGTACCCATTTCGGCTTGCAAAGCCTCGTGCACCGTTACCGCCTTTTGGGCGAACGCCCGGTGATAGTGGAAAACGACGGAGCGTTTTTTGTGGTGAAGGTGCCGTTGAGATCAAGTGCTTCCGTGTTTTAGTGTTTGGGTTACGGAGGTACTCCAACCCTCCAACCAGAAACCCTCTAACCAGAAACCCTCCAACCAGAAACCCTCCAACCCACCAAGATAAATTATGAAAATACTGATCGTCGAAGATGAAAATGCCGCTGCCCGCCGCTTAGAAAAACTCCTGACCGAGGTGGCGCCCGAGGCCATTGTGCTTGCCCGTTTAGACAGCGTGGAGGCTACCGTCCTGTGGTTGCAAAATAACCCGCAGCCTGATCTGATTTTGCTGGATATCCACCTGGCCGACGGGTCGAGTTTTGAAATTTTCGATCATCTGCAAGTCGCGTGTCCGGTTATCTTTACGACCGCCTACGACGAGTATGCGCTGCGCGCATTCAAGGTAAATGCCGTGGACTATTTGCTCAAACCAATTAAAACCAACGAGTTGACTGCCGCGCTGGATAAGTACAGGCGGCTGTCTCGGGCTGCCGTACCCGACTACGCCCCGCTGCTCGATATGCTGCGCAAAAAGGAGGGCACGGGTTACCTGCGCCGGATGCTCATCCGGTTCAGCAACAGTATCAAACTTGTGGACATGAGCGACGCTGCGTACTTCTATACCAAAGATAAAATCACCTTCCTCGTGGCCCGCAGCACAGGCAAGCGCTTTCCGGTAGACTATCCGCTGGACAAACTGGAAAATCTGCTCGACCCTGCCGTGTTTTTCCGCATCAACCGCCAGTTTATCATCCATGTGGCGGCTATCCGGGAAATGCACCCGTACTCCAAAAGCCGGGTGAAGGTGGTGCTGGAACATGCCACCGATCAGGATACGATCGTAAGCACGGAACGGTCGGCAGAGTTTAAAAAATGGCTGGTAGGGGAGTGAGCGTTGGGGTTCGGACGCCGCCAACTAAGGCCAAATTTTAATTTTTCCTTAAGCCCCCATAATGCCCGTCTTGACTTCTCCGGCTCGCTTGTACTGGGCAACGATCACTCCGCTTGGTGTCGCTATACTCTCTATTAAACGGAATGCTGCGGGGATCGTACCATTGCCAAACAACCTATTTCCAATGCCGAGAGTCACCGGATGAATCAGAAGCCAGATTTCATCCACTAAATCATGTTTGAGCAGTGTCTGGACCAGGTTGCCACTACCATGAACCTGAATATCAGAACCTTCCGATTTTTTGATATTTTTGATATCGTCTACGCTTTTAAGAAAAACTGAATTTTTCCAATCTGACCTGTCCAGAGTAGTACTCATCACATATTTGGTGACATCGTTGACGCCAGGCCAGATGTCCTCATGGTCAGGAAAGAAGGAAGCAAACATTTCAAAGGTTTTTCGGCCCAAAAGAAGGTCCCTCGCCGGTTGTTTTTGTTTTTCCGCGATTTCATCAAGCGCTTCATCGTAATACGGAGCGCTCCAGCCGCCATATTGGAAACCATCCTCAGGCCCACCGGCGGCTTGTATGACTCCATCTAATGTAATGAATGATCCAACAATTATTTTTCTCATGTTTTTGAATTTTAATTTTTGGTGGTGGCAAATTTCGAGTGATGGAACGCGGATTAAACGGATGCAGGCAACACGGATTTTCACGGATTCCTTAAATAAATCCGTGAAAATCCGTGTTGCCTGCATCCGTTTAATCCGCGTTCCATCACTCGAAATTTGCCACCACCTAATTTTTAAATACCCGGCCCGATGCTCAAAAGATAGTTTTGGCGCGGCGGCACCGTACTTCGGAGGTGCTCATGCCCCGTCGTACACCACCCCCGAAGTTGGTGTCTCGTGCAGTTCGATCCTCGACAACAGCGGTATTCCGGGTTTGATACTGTTCCACAGCCAAACGGCGATGTTTTCGCAGGTCGGGTTTTCCAGCCCTTCGATGTTGTTGAGCAGCTGGTGATCCAGTTTGTTGATGATGGGATCCATCACGCGTTTTACTTCTGCAAAATCCATAACCCAACCGAGGGTTTTGTCCAAATCGCCTTTGATGTACACGACAAGCCGATAGGTGTGCCCGTGCATGCCCCGGCATTTGTGCTCGGGCGGGACATTGGGCAGGAAATGCGCGGAATCGAACGTGAATTGTTTGAATATTTCCATGATGCTCGGATTGCCGGTTGTTGACGTGCCTGGGTTTCTCCCGCAAAGATACGGGCGGAAGGGAAGGCAAAAGGGCAAGTTTGCAAGGGGCAAAAGGCAAAAAGCAAAAAGCCGGGCAGGTGGCGTACTTTTGTCCAGTAAACTAAATTCTACCTGCTCATGCGCTTCATTTCCACGCTTTTTTTGCTCATTTTTGGCCTTTGCCCGGCCCTTCGCTCCCAAACGCTCGTGTCGTCCACGCTACTCGGTAGCCGGACACGGGCGCAGTTAGTTTCCCAGTTTGGCGTGCCGCTC
Organism: Lewinellaceae bacterium; assembly: GCA_016719605.1. Taxonomy (GTDB): domain Bacteria; phylum Bacteroidota; class Bacteroidia; order Chitinophagales; family Saprospiraceae; genus M3007. Next base: position 111,709 of record JADJYW010000002.1, read on the forward strand.
ATTCAGTACGGCGTCAAATACTACCGCATCACTTACACGACAACGGACACACAGGGGCTACCCGATACCGTTTCCGGCCTGGTGGCTGTGCCCGACGATGCCACGCGCATTTACCCCCGGCTGGTCTATCAGCACGGTACCTCTAGTTCCAGGCTCGATGTTCCGTCGTTCAACGTCGTAAACGGCGGCGAGGGCGTCATCGGGAATTTATTTGCCGGTCTTGGCTATGTGGCGCTCCTGCCCGATTATCTGGGCCTCGGCGTGTCCGATGGTTTTCACCCGTATGTGCATGCTGCGAGCGAAGCGCTGGTAGCGGCGGATATGTTGCGGGCCTTGCCGGCATTTGCGGCGCAGTACGGCGTGCACACCAACGAACAGTTATTTGCCACCGGCTACTCGCAAGGCGGGCACGCATCCATGGCGTTTCACCGGGAAGTAGAAACGACCTGGAAAAATGAGTTTGAAATGACGGCCGCTGCACACCTGTCCGGCCCGTACAGCATTGGCGAGGTGATGCGCGACCTGATCCTGAAGGATACGATTTACTACTACCCGGGCTATTTGCCCAATACGATCCTGTCGTACCAAACGGCTTACGGAAATTTGTTTACCCAACTGAGTGAGGTGTTTCGGGAACCTTATGCCACCAAAATCGCTGAATTTTACGCCGGAACGCTCAACCTGGGTTCTTTGAACACCCAACTGATTACGTTGCTCACAACCAATGAAGGCGATTCGCGACCCATCCGCATGTTGCAACCGGCCATCATTCAGGCGGTACTGACCGAACCCAACCACCCGTTCAACATCGCTCTGCGCGACAACAACGTGTATGCCTGGGCCCCCGTCACCCCCACACGTATTTTCTACTGTATGGCCGACGACCAGGTGCCGTTCCAAAATAGTGTCCTGGCACGCGATTCCATGATTGCCCGTGGCGCCGCCAATCTGATTGCCACGGACGTAAACTCCGCCGCCGACCACGGCGGTTGTGTAACTCCGGCTCTGACCAATACCCTGATCTTTTTCCTCAGCTACCAGCAGGTAGGTTTCTATACCGGTTCGGGCCAATTGGCCGTGGAGCCGCTGCTCCTGCAGCCCAATCCCGCCGGCGAATCGGTCGTGTTGCGGAATCTGCCCACCGACGGGCAAGTGCAGGTGGTGGATTTCAGCGGCAGACTGCGCTATGCCGGCGTGGTTCCGGCAGGCGACCGCGTACTGGATGTTTCCGGTCTGGACAATGGCCTGTACCTGGTGCGCTACTTGTCCGAAGGGAAAATCTGGCAGGGGAAATTAGTGGTGCAGCGGTAGTTTTTGCCCTGTGGAGTGATTTTTTCACCGCAGAGACGCGGAGTTTTTTTACCGCAGAGACGCGGAGACGCAGAGGTGTAGAGTAGTTTTTGATGTACAAACTGTCGGGGGAGTGTGATCAAACTCTGCGTCTCTGCGGTGAAAAAAACACTTACCTCGGGGGCACCCTAACCTGCGGGGTCCAGTTGCCCGTCTTCCAGTCCATCGCTTCCAGGTTATTGAAATTCAGTTTGTAGTCAAACTCGGAGGGCACATTGTAGCAGTAGCCGTGGTAGTAGAACTGTTTGCCTAATTGTTGCGCCAGTTGGGCTCGAGCAGGATGGTGAACAGCCCGAGGCTGCGCCGTTTGATATCGAGATCGAAAAAACAATAGGTGCCGGAGACGGCGCGCTCACCGAGGTGGATATAGCTACAGGCGACGAGGCGATTCTGCTCGAAGACCGTAAATTCGAGGCCCTGGGTGGGCATTTCGTAGGCATTGGCGTGCAGGAAAGTGAACATGGAGGTTGGCCGTCGCTCCTGAAACCGCTGCGCATGGCGGTGGAAAAGAGCCTCTTTTTCCGGCGTGATAGCGATGGGGCCGACGCGCACATCCAGATCGGCGTTGCGGCGCAGGAGTTGGCGCTGGCTTTTCGGCAGCGCAAGTGGGTTGTCTAGCTGGATACGCAATGGGATCGTGCGGCAAATCCGGCTTGCGCTGGCGGCAAAGTTGTGCCGAATGATGGCGTAACCCAATAATCGCCAGCCGCTTTCGAGCAAGTTGTCGAAGTCTGTCGGCGCAACGGGCGCCATTTCGATTTGTTCGTCAATGACGTCTTCGAGAAACGACCGATGGGTTTGCATGGTGGTCGGGAAAACGCGGAGTGGGTTATCCTGCTTTCAATTCCCGCTCAATTTCTTCCATTTTTACATAGTCCACGGCTTCGCTCAGGGTTGGCACAATCGTGAGGATGGTATCCAGGCGGGAAATTTCGATGAGTTTGGTGACCATGGGGTGCAGCTGGCCTGCGATCACAAACGAACCGCCGTCTTTCCAAAGTCGGTGCCCTGTCAAAATGGCGCTCAAGCCACTGGAATCCACGAATTTGACTTGCGACAGATCAAAGATGAGGTTGCGGATACCTTCCTGATTGAAAATGATAAAATCGCTTTTCAGCCCGGGCGCAATGATCGAATTCAGATTTTCCTCTTCGAGCGTGAGCACGGCGTATTGATCTTGCTTGTCAATGTTGTACTTCATAGTGGTCTGAATTTCAGTAAAATGATAAATTTTACAACAACCTTTTTGGCTTTTTCTGTTTTAAAAATGCTCGCAAATGTAGGCAATGCCCATCAGAATCGGCCAACAAATAAATCTGCTTTTTTTCGGCAGGAAGCGCTGCGTGACAGCGCGTCAGGCGCCCGGGTTCTGCACAGTTTTTGATCTGGAGTGCAGATCGGAGTACCGATCATGTTTTTACACGCTTTTCATAATGACCGGGGAGCGGGCTTCGTTTTCCCGGCCATTGATCGAACAAAAAAAATTTCCATGAGAAAGAATCTGCTAATCCTTGCCCTGCTTGCCCTGGCCACTGCCGGGGTTGCCCAACAATCCAACAAAAGCAAATCCAAAGACCGTTACCGGGAAAAAGACACACCCGCACAAGCCGATGTGCAGGATGCCGTTGACCGGCTCGGTACCCTGCGCGCGCTGGCCGAGCAGGAACTCCCGTTGGTCACGCTTGCGCTGACGCAAGTCATGCAACACGACGCCACTATCCCGGCAGTAACCGGCCGGTATTATGCCTACTCCCTGCTGGCGGGATATGAGACGACGGCCCGCTATCAGTCCAAAGTATCTTCGCTGCGCGGCCTGATCAACGGGATGCCGGCAGTGCTCAGTTTTACCCCTGCCGATTCCGTGTTTCACCCGTTTGCTTCCTTGTGGGCCATCCTGGAAACGGGCAAGTACCTGATGCCGTCCGGCAATATGCTGATCGAAAAACAAATGGCGCTGGAACAGGCTTTCCGGCAAAACGGCCTCTCCGATCGGCTTGTCGTTTTGTCCAAAACCGCTGCCGGAGATGTTTCGCGTGCGATACTGGAGTACGCCAGGTCGGACGGATTTGAGTCGTTGGTGGATGTTTCCCGCGCTCGACCTGCCCCCAATCCGGGCGCTGCCCAGGATATGGGGCTGAATGGTTCCTCCTTGCGGCCGTTTTTTATCGAGTCGTCCAAGCCGTTCGCACTGCCCGATCCGATGCCGTTTGATACCAGTGCCGGTAGCGCATTCCTGCGCATGGTGCGGGAGTCGCAGGAATCCGGGGGCAGCAACCAGACAAGTGAGCAACGCGCTATCGCCGAGTATTGGGACGCACCGGCGGTTGCCGGAAAAGTACCGCTGGCGGGGCATTGGATGCGTATTTGCAGCCAAATCTGTACCCAACAAAAAATGGCCTACAACCAGGCGCTTCAAATCCATACCGCACTCGCCCTGACACTCGCCGATGCCTACCTGGTTTGTTGGGACGAGCACAACCGGAATCGCCGCATGCCGCCGCAGGCGATTATCAACCGCTTGCTGGATGTTTCCTGGCGACCACAGTTGCCAGCCGGCAAGTCACTCGAGTATGTCAGCGACTACAGTGTGGTGTCTGCGGCGGCAGCGGAGGTTTTGACCCGGCTGGTCGGCGAGGGGGTGGCGTTTCTGGACGAAACGGGTACACCACCGCGGCGTTACATTTCCTTCCGCCATGCTGCCGAAGAGGCTGCGTTGTCGCGCCTGCATGCAGGCACCCATTTCCGGGATGCGGTTGACGGGGGCGTGCAAAGCGGCCGGCGCCTGGGCCTTGCTGTGCTCCAGCAGTGGCCGAAAGCACAGTAAAAGTGACCAGAAGGTGTATCATAAGTCCGCACCATAATTGCGAAGTTGATAGGCGAATCCATTTTTTGACAGGATGAAAAGGATTTACAAGATAAATGAGGCGGCTCCGCCGCCGGAAATCCTGTAAATCCTTTTCATCCTGTCAAAAAATCTCAATTCCTGTCAAAACAGCACTTATGATACACCCTCTGGAATACTGTGGCACGAGCGTTCTGTGGCAAAAGAGTGCAGCAAGGGCTATACTTTTTTTCCTACAAAAATGCAGTACCGCCACAAGCCGCCCCAAGCGGTTTGCACCATGCTCGTTTCCGGGGTGAAATGTTTTTCCAGCAGGGGCAGCAAGTGCGCGTCCATGCGCACATGGTTGTAGCCCATCCAGCGGCGGAACCAGGAGTGCGGGGTGTCATGGAAATCTACCACGGCAATATGGCCGCCCGGCTTCAAATCCTGATATGCCTGCCCAATGGCGGCTTCCCAACCCGGATTGAACATGGTGAGCGCGTAGGAAAACAAAATAATGTCCACGGATTCTTGCAGCCGGAAGTCCGCCGTCGCGTACGGTTTTTCAAACAACTGCACCCGACGGGAGCAGGAGGCTGTGGCTCTGGATGCTTTTGCCAGCATTTCCGCCGATACGTCAATGCCGATCAGGCTCCAATCGGGGTGCAGGCGGGCCAGTTGGCGCAGGTTGTGTCCTGTGCCACAGCCCACCTCCACGAGTGTCTGGTTTTTGTTTTTTGGTAAAAATTCGAGTACCCGGCGCCGACCGTGCAGGAATGTCCAGCGGGTGGCGTCGTAAATAGCCGCATGCAGGCGGTAGTACTGCTGCATAGTGCGGGCCTGGGCGGGAGCGGAGGATGCTATGCTCATAGAGGGGAAGTAGCGATTTGACCAATCCAGGTACTGGCATAAGTGCCGACGCGGTCCTGTTGGTGGCTTTTAGCGGCGCTTTCGCGATCAAAAACGACCCGTTCCCGGACAAAATCGGGCAGAAAATCCAGTTCAAATGCTGCCGAGCGCAGGAGGATACGGGCATCGGGGGCGGCATTTTGCAGGATGAGTTGCCATTCCTCTTCGAGTGCCGGGCGCAGGTGTGCGGCAAGCCAGTCCTGGTGGTCGAGCAGAATGAAATGCGTGTACGAGCCGGGGTTTTTGCGCAGAAAATCGCTAAGCGAGGCGGTGTGGGTGTGTATTCGGTCCGTGCGCCGGCGGATGGTGTCGAAATGCTCCGCGCAGAGGTAGTTAGGGCAGCAATCGGGGGTGTAGCGGCCGAAGAAGTAAAGTTTCCAGAAATAGTTGTCGTGGATCGGGAGTTCGAGGAAGACATGCCGCAGGCAATGCTGAAAATATCCGGCGAGGCCGTCCTCGAAATAAGTGGCGGCGAGTGCCTGTTGGCTTTTGGGCACGCCGAGCATACTTTGCAGGAAATGTTGTTGCAAGGCCCACTGGACAAACGGGTTCAGGAAGCGGGGTTCCAGTTGCTCGTACCAGATGGTTTGTTCGGCGAGGTTTTGCGCAGCGAACAACCGCTCGGCGATACGCAGTACATCCGGTCGGGTGCGCAGCCACTGCCGGATCAGCCAGGCCACCGTGCCGCTGCTGCCGTGCCAGTAGAAGGATCGGCGCAGCCCGCGCCCCGAAAAGAAATCCAGCCGGCGTTGCCAATAGGCCGCTGCAAAAGCATCGGGCAGGTGTTCCAGCAGGCTGTCGTGGAAAACTGCGCGCGCGTCCGGGGCATGGCCGTCACCAAAAAATCGAAACAGGGTAGGGTGGTCTGCGCCCTGAAACAGGGCTGTTTTGAGTTGGAGCAGCGCGTTTTGGCGCGGATTCAAGTCCACGCAATGGATGACGGCCGGGTCGTCCAGCAGGTAGTCCAGCGCATTACAGCCGGCGCTGGTCAGCATGACCACGCGGCTGTCCGGCTGCAAACCCAGTAGTTGCCGGTCGCAGCGGGGGTCTTCCCAGCAGGTGTTGTACACGAGGGTGCTGCCGTGGATGTGGCGGAAAATTTGTTCGTTGACGGTATGCGTCAGGCCCATAGAGCAGTTTTTGGGGGGCGAAGGTAGGGCCACCCGAAGGCCACCCCGGCATGACGTAGTTTACCTTAAGGTTAATTTCGGTTGGAAGGTTTCTGGTTGGAAAGGTTGGAAGGTTTCTGGTTGGAGGGTTAGAAGGTTTCTGGTTGGAGGGTTGTTTGCAGGAAAAGCATGACATTTGGGCCGAGAGTGTTCGAGAGTGAGAGTGTTCACAACCTTCCAACCAGCAACCTTCTAACCTTCTAACCTTCTAACCTTCCAACCCTCCAACATGCGCTACACGTTTGCCGACTTTGTCGGAAAATTTCCAACTGTTCACATGCCGGTCATTCTCGGCGAGGAAACCCACCATGTTTTTGCACGCGAAAACCAGCCGTTGTCGGACAATATGATCGCCCAGTTCATCCACCCCACGGAGCCGGGGGCGCTTGACGATGCGTTCACGGAGTATGTACCGTGCTTCGCGATTGCCGATACCGACAATTTCTTCGCCCTCGTCTGGTGGAAAGCCGAACTGCTGAATTACGAGTATGTACTGGCTACCTTCACCCACAAGGGCGAGTTGATAGACCGCCGCGTCATTGCGTTTACGCGGGTTACAGACGGTGTAATTACCCGCGCCGTAGCGACCATTGACGAGGAATGGGAAATTTTCATTGCCGAGGGCGGGTCGTCGGACGCGGGTGTGTTTGATCCAACGGCCTCCCGGACGTATGGCCTGGAAATTCTGATGAACGGCACAATCGTGTAGTCCGGCTCAAAATTCCATTTTTATCCGTGCCCGTATACCCCAATTGGCCACATTGGGATGGTCGAGGTAGCTCAGGCGGCGCACATAGTCAATACGAAGCACTTTGAAAATGTTGCCCACGCCTACGCTGGCCTCCATGTAGGGGCGTTTGTCGAGGGTGTAGGTCAGCGGTGTACCGTCGGGTGCGGTGGGGAAATGAAGCAGACCGTTTTCGGCAGTAGGCTGGTTGGCGTCATCCAGTCCGCCCCAAAGGCCTTTGAATGAAACCATTTCGCGCCATTTCAGGCGGCGCAACAGCGGTACCCGGTTGAAAAAGAAACCGCCAAACGTGTGGTTCACGTTGATCGAAGCGTACTTGTCGCTCACAAATTCCAGAAAATTCATCAGGTTGTACGATTCCAACTGGTAGGCGTAGGTCTGGTTGGCGCGGTGGGCTACCAGCAGCGGGAAGGGCACGTTTCCAAATGTACGGCCTGCTTCGGCCACTACCTGCGACCAGCCCAGCGGGGCCACAAAAAACACTTTCGAGGCCTTGAGTTGCAGCGAATGGAAATCATAGTCGCCGCCCAGCAGGTTTTTGCCGCCATAGGTATACCAGAGGTTGAAAATCGGATACCGGTTCAGGATGGGCGTGCGGTAGGTAGCGCCCTGGTAGAATTTTTCGTTCGGGGCGTAGCGCAGGTAAGTCGTAAATTCGGTGGTATTGATTTCCGGCAGGTACTCGGGCTGTTCGGCGCTGCCATGCTGAAACCGCAGCGCACCGGCGGGCAGCAGGCGCTGGGTTTTGAACGAAAAGGTGTACGAAAAACCCGATGGGTTTTCTTTGAGGTACTCGGCCCCAAACACGCGTTTGTAAATCATCTTGTCGTTCACCCCGCGTTTGAACGACAACAGGAAGTTGTCCTCCTGAACAAACTGGAGTTCCTGCCCGGGGATTTGTATTTCGTCCTGAAACCACAGGCGCACCTGATGGAGCGGGAAACGCCGTACTGCACTGTTGCTGAAGGAGTAAGTTGCTCCGAAATAGCCTTTCCAGCGCTGGTCTTTGAAGCCGTAGGCAGCGTAGCCTTCGAGCATCAGGTTACGCGAAAACCGGAGATTGCTGCGCCCGCCAAAACGCCCGCGGAATCCTTCCACCTGATTGAAACTATAAAACGTATTCACCGGCCCGATGTCCACGCCGCCCACACCGTGGTAGCCCTCAAACAGGATACGGGCTATGCGCATGGCGCGTTTGAACGGGCGGTAATTGTTCAGGGTGTCAATGGTTTTTTGGATGCCGGCTTCGCGCTCGTTGAGGGCGAAGTGGCGGTTTTCGACCCAGTATGCCTCATCCTTTTGGGCAGGATTTTCCACATAGCGGGTATTGCCGCCAAACCTGAAAAACTGCTCGGAAAGCGGCTGATTTAGGGTGTAGTTGCGGTAAGAAACTGTTTTCCGACCGATCAGGCTTCGGCTGGAGGTGTCCTTGGTGACGCCAAAGTTCATCAGCACACGATCCTGACTGAGCATCAGGCGGCGGGTGGCGCCGAGGGTTTCGTCGGACGATTCCGCCCAGTCGAATTCCTGTTCCACAGCCAGGTTGCTGACCCAGTTGAGGTTGATGCCTTTGGGTACGCCAAGTTCGACGCGGCGCACGGCATAAGTGCCGTCGAGCGCTACCCAGATGCTGCCCTCAAACGCCAGGTCGGATTTGTTGCGCGGGGCAAAGTATAGGCGCACCACCCGGGTTTCTTTCATTTGAACAGTATCCTGGATGTAAAACCGGTAGATATTGGGCGCAATCGGGGCGATGGGGCTGATAAATTCGACGGTAGCGAGGTTGATCTTGTTGTGGTAGACGTCCACTTGCTGGTACATGTTCTGCACATAACCCGACACGCCCTGCTCGTCGAGGAAGCCCGGAAGCGTGGTGCTGCGTTCGCCTTTCACGAGCGATTTTTCGTCGCGCGGGTCTTTGCGGTAGTACACGTCGGCGAGGCGTTCAAACAGGTAAAACGGAAGGCTGACGGCACCCGACGCACTGGTGTCGGCATGATCGAAAATGAACTGCATGTTGCGGAACAAGAGACCTTTGCGGAGGTCTTCGTCTACGTTATTCAGGGCAAATTCTACTTTTTCATATTGCTCATAGCTGAAAAAATCGAGTCCCTCGGGGCGGTTGCGGGCTTTGTTTTCGATCACCTGGCGGATGAGTTCCACGGCAGGGTTGTCCTTGTTCCGGTATTTTTCGTTGCGGATGACCACCTCTTTCAGCGCGTTGGATGACTCCTCCATACGCGCTTCTATGTTGGCGTTGGCCTTACCCGGCTTCAGGTTGAGGAGCAAGGGCTGATAACCCATGTAGGTTACCTTCAGGCGGTCGGCCGGCTCGTCCAGCCGGAGGCTGAAACGGCCTGCTGCATCGGTGGTGGTACCTGCTTTTTTTCCGTCAAATTGTACGGTGGCAAAAGGCAGCGGCTCGCTGGTACGCGCATCCAGCACGACGCCCTCGGCACTGGTAGGGGTTTGAGCTGCAGCAGGCGTACCGAGCAGGGCAAGGGCGCCAAATAAAATTATGAAGACCGGGTTTGTCGGAACGAGATTCGTTCGGACTTTCACTAAGCAAGACATATACGACAGATGGATTTCAGTTTTCTAAAAAAAAGTTAAACAAAGATTTAATGGGCTATTTTCTGGACTAAAAAGATGGATGCGCACTTTAGATGCTTTTATTTTCACTAAGGTGGCACAAAGGTTTCTATTTTTAAAAAGGAAAAACAAGCAGCCGAACGTTTTTTTTAAACAAGTGTTCAAATTTTTAGCGACGTTTTGAAACAGCTATTTCAGGAAATGCTCGACTAACGCATGGCTCGTATCAGGGTTTGGTGTTTTTGGATAGACGAACAACGGTGCGACTCCTGACGATTTTTTAGAAAAAAAAATGTTTTTGAAGGCGTGCTTCGGGGCATTTTTCCGAATAATTTCTCACGCTGCAAAAATCTGCGGCGGAGGCGTCAAAGGCAACCAAATTATGTTGGGACGTCGAACCCGGGCGATGAACCGCAGCGAGCGGTGGGTGGATCGGCAGGATGTGGGCTGTGCTCAGGCCTTGTTGCGCAGGTACGTCAGAATGGTTTCCGGTACGATTTTTTTGCGCTCGTCCACGAATTGGATGAAGGCCTCATCGTCCAGCTGGTGTTTTATTTTCAGGATACTCATGCCCAGAAAAGGGAAAAGCACCATGGCCATCAGGTTGGTTTCCACCTGGCGGGCATCCACGGCGCGGATATTTCCTTTGGCCGCTTCTTCGTCTAATTGGCGTTGAAAACCAGCGGATTGTTCCATTGCGCCGGCCTGCTGCATGGCCTGGCACATCGGCGCCTGCTCCCCGCGCATCTCGCTGAGCACGAAAATCGGCAGCATGGGGTCGCGTTTGAGCAGTTCGGTGATGTTGTCCACGAACTTGTAAATTTTGACCTCCAGGGGTAAATCATCGTTTAAGATACGGGCTACAGGCAGAAAAGTTTGTGCAAAACTTTCCTGAAAAACTGCTTGGAACAGATTCTCTTTGCTGCGAAAATAGTAATTCACCAGCGCGATATTTGTTTCGGCGCACTCGGCGATATCACGCGTGGTAGCACTTCCGAATCCTTTCTCTACGAATAACTTGCGCGCAGCCGCCTTGATTTTTTCCTCGGTATTGGAGTGGCTTTTTGCCATGGTTATTGTTATTTTCGGCAAAGGTAAACGGGTTTTTTGCTGCGGGTGCGTAGTTTGGTATTTGTTTTTAAACGTTTGCTTAACATTTGCTTTTAGGTTACTCTGGAATGCCGGTTGCCGGCAAATGGTGGGGATTGTTGCGGTGTGGCTGCGGCGATTGGCAGATATAATTTGGCGCTGTTTTTGCTTAAATTGAATGTACGCCTTGCCCATCTTTTTTTTAGAAAGTAATCCCCAAAGAGCAGGATTCTTGCCAAGTGTTTCTACTTTTGTGTTCCAAATCGCACCTTTTAGAATGAGCGATTTTTTTAATCCGCTTGAATATAATATACTCATGAAAAGTAATCATTTTGCTTTCAAGCCTTTAGGCTATTTATACACAGCATTGAATGCGGTGGCTCGTCCCCGTGTTCAATGCTTTTTTATTTGAAAAAACTCGTTCATCATTTACAAATTATGATTCTTATGAAAAGTTTATTATTCCAAACACGCCTTCGGGTACTCGTTTTGTTGGGATTTTTGGCTTTGGGGCTGGGGACGACGGCGTCCTTCGCTCAAGTTGCCACAACACCTATCGACGCGGACTTGAATTGGGTAGCCCCCAATGACGCCATGACCCGCATCGGCCAGGAAATCGGCGTTATTGAAGCGCAGATGCAACAATCGGGCGGTAGCGACCTCCTCAAGTACAAACTCAAGTACTACAACACGGTGTTCTTCTCGATTGAAGAGGGTGTTGAGGTGCAGAATGCTGTGGAGAGCAATTACGGACGCTTTGTAACGGGTGTGCTGGACACTCCGGTTGTGGAGTTTCCGAACCTGTTGCCGCCGGCTACCTGGCAGCAGTACCGCCTGGAGATTATCCAGTTGCTGCAAAATTGATTTTATTAAACTAATCAACCTATTTAGTTCTCATTCAAAAAGTAATTCTCATGATTAAGAAATTTACGCAAAGCATTTCCGCTGGTGCTTCGCTGTTTGCAGCCAAATGGTTGGTGGCGCTTGCCCTGCCCTTGCTGGCTTTGCAAGTGGCTCAGGCCCAGCTGAATTATGTGGCCACCGTATGCTCGGACCCATACGTTCAGGCACAAGGCCAGGCAGGCACCACGTTCATCGGCCAGGGCGATGATGTGGTTTTTGCGAATATCGCGCTGCCTTTCCCGTTCCTTTTTTATACGACCTCTTACACAACGGTCAACATCGGAACGAACGGTTTTATCCTGTTCAATCCGGGTACCAACCGGGGCCTCGGCAACGCGACGCTGCCTACGGCTATCGCCGGCGCTTGTATGTACCCTTTCTGGGATGACCTGGACGCCGATGGCGCAGTAGTTGCAGGAAGCGGTGTATACAGCCGTGTAGACGGCGTTGCTCCCAACCGGATTTTTACCGTTGAATGGTACCGCATCGGTCACTTCAACATGATCGCTTCCACCGGCGATATCACCTTTCAGGTGCGCCTTTTTGAAAATGGCAACCGTATCCAGTACAAGTATTTTGATACGGTCTTTGCCGGTGCACATACCACATTTAATAATGGCCTGAGTGCTACGGTCGGTCTGGAAGCCCCGTTACCTGCTCCGCGTCCGAATACGCTCGTCGGCTTCAACACCGCCTCCGTTACGACTGGTCAGTGCATCGAATTTGTGCTGCCCCAGGCGTGCAATCCGATTGCCGGTCCGACGCTGAACCTGAACACATCGCAAGGGCTATGCGCAGCAAATGCCACGATAGCCCTCCCGGCGTTCAACCCGGCCGGCTGTGCTAACGGCACAACCACAGGACTGCGGTATAGCCTGAACGGCGGCGCCTTCATCAATGTCGCGCTTCCTGCCGCCAATGTGGTGATCAACAACATGCCTAAAGGCGCCAATGTGATCGCCTGGCAGACATACATCATTGCCAACGGCGCAACGGCAGGCGCCGCCACGCAGCTCGTCAACGTGGTGGACAATGAGAAACCAACGATTTCCTGCCCACAGAACCTGATCATCAACCTTGCCCCTGGCGAGTGTTGTCGCCCGGTCACTTGGGCGTTGCCCACGGTGACGGACAACTGTCCGTTCCTTGTGCCGGGCAACAAGTTGTTCACAACAACTGCTGCTGCTCCGGCCAACTTTTTCAACGCCTTTGCCGGGGTAACGTTCGACGTGCGCAACGTCGGTACGGAACCAATCATTATTGACGGCTTCAAGGTGCCGGTGACCGGCGGTGGTGCCGGCGCCAACTTCAATGTGTACTACACGACTACTGCCACGACCAACGTGGGTAACCAAGTTAATCCTGCTGCCTGGACCTTGATGGGTTCGGCTAACGGTGTGGCTATTAACCAGGCTACTGCCTGGAACCTGAATACCTTTACCCAGGTCAATGTTGGTGGGTTGGCCCTCCAGCCTGGCCAGTCCAAAGGCATTTATGTCGTGATCACGAATTATACTGCGGGTGGCACGCTGCGCTACACGAATGGTAGTTTCACTGCTACAGACGGTTCTTTGACTGTTTTGTCCAACGGCTTCGGCGGAAACATCAACTTTGGCAACACCTTCGCTTCCCGCGCTTTTGTCGGGGAGGTGCAGTACTCCAAAGGCGGCGCTGCTGTACTGACACAAACCGTTGGCCCGGACAACGGTTCGGAGCTGTGTAAAGAAAATAGTCCGTACACGATTCAATACCAGGTGGCGGATGCTGCCGGTAATTCGGCAACCTGCTCGTTCTCGATCACCGTCAACCCATTCCAAAATGCAATCAATTCGCTGGTTTGCAACGATTTGGTTCAGGTTTCTTTAGATGACAGTTGTACGGCTACGATTGGCGCCGATCAGGTGCTGGAAGGCGGTCCGTACAAGTGCTACAACGACTACCTCGTCCAGATTGACAAGACGCTTCCGTTCGGCAACGGTCCGTGGGAACTACCCGTACTCGGCCCTGGCGACGTGGGTAAAACTTATCAGGTTCGCGTGACCGACCCGGCTACGGGGAACAAATGCTGGGGCAATCTCTTCATAGAGGACAAACTGGCGCCGGTACTGGACTGTCAGGAGACTTTTGTTGCTTGCAATGCTTCGTCTTTTGCCCCCTGTGCAGATCCGATCACCATTCTTCCCAGCGCACCGCTGTTCACCATTAATACTGGTGGCAATGCGAACTCGGTTGGTGGTATGGTTTTCTTCAATATCACAAACCTTTCGAGCCTGCCTTTGGATATTACGGCGATTGGCATGAACATGTCTGCCGCATCCGTCGTAAATATCTATGCCAAGCAAGGCACCCACGTTGGATTTGAAACCAATGCTGCTGCCTGGCAGCTGATTGGTACTGCTGATGGCAGCACCGGTCCGTTCTCGGGTGCATTCCCGGGCAACGGTACGATCACACCGTGTCCGATCAATGCCCCCGGTATTACGCTTCCGCCCGGCTTGTGGGGGATTGCGTTGCATACACCAACGGCACAACAAATTTATACCAATGGCAATGGCGCTAACCAGACATTCACCGATGGAACCATCACGCTGAATCTGGGATCTACCACCAACACACTCTGGGGAGCGCCATTCACACCGCGTGTTTGGAACGGTTTTGTTGCGTACAAAAAAGAAGCGCCCACTTCCTGTCTTCCAAATGGCTTGACACTCAATGTGAATGCATTTGCAAACAGCGACGGTACTTACCGCGTACTTGCCGGTGCAGGCAGTCCGGTGCTGGACTATTGCTCCGAAGTAACCTTGAGCTACAACGATTCATCTATTGACGAGCCTTGCACTTCGGCCAATTCGAAGACAATTACTCGTATCTGGACGGCTCGCGATGCCAGCGGCAACACGAAAACCTGCAACCAGAAAGTATCGGTACTACGCCCGAAAGCGGCTGATCTCAAACTCCCGCCCAGTTACGATGGCATAGGCACGAACGAAGACCCTATTCCTTGCGGTGGTGTTTATCCATCTCCGGACTGGATCGAAAGCCAGGGTTTCCAAGGCTATCCGTATGTATTTGGGAAACCGAGCGGCTGCGACTTCGGTTGGAATTATGACGACACACGCATTGATGTTTGCGACGGCACCTACAAGGTGCGCCGCCGCTGGACAATAATTAACTGGTGCACCAGTGAATCCCAAGTATATGATCAGATCATCAAAATTCTTGATGAAGTACCCCCGACCTTCACTTGTCCGGCCAACCTGACGGTGACCACAGACCCGTACACCTGCTGCGGTACGGCCGACTTGCCCGACCTCATCGTGACCGACAATTGCTCACGCATTGCCAAGGTGAGCGCTGTGGTTTTTGGTATTGACCCGCAAACGCAACAACCAATCGGCACGTTCAATGTGAGTGGTTTTGCTTCCGACTTCCCGGGCAACAACTACTGGGATAACGATACGCTGGCCGTTATGGGCAGCACGCCGTGTTTGCCCCAGGGCCGCCACCGGGTGGTGTACACGGTTGAAGACGACTGCGGTAATTCCCGTACTTGTCAGTTCTTCCTGACGATCCGCGACCTCACGCCGCCGGTACCGGCTTGTGATGAGTTCACGGTAGTAGCGATTGGCAGTGATGATCCGTTTGACTGCTACGGCCCTGCCGGTTTTCAGGACGTTCCGCCGGCTCTTGGCTCGTGCGAGTTCGCCGGTGTGACGTGGGTTAAAGCCACGACGTTCGACGATGGTTCTTACGACAACTGCGGTACCGTTCGTTTCTCGGTTCGCCGTATGGCGGATCCGGTGAATGGGTACAGTGATTGTATTGACAACCTGAACTCGATTCGCGGTACGCCTGGCTGTGCCAGCCTGTTCCCCTCCTTCCCGAGCGAGTTTGAGCGCGCCATTTCCGAAGGCGACTCGATCAAGTTCTACTGCTGCGAGGTAGGCACGACCCAAATGGTCATTCTGCGTGTCACCCAGTTGGACGTCAACGGCAACCCGGTAATCCTTCCGGACGGTTCGTCGGTATCCAACGAGTGTATGGTGGAAATATCGGTACAAGACAAGATCAAACCTGTATGCACGCCTCCGGCGAACGTTACGGTATCGTGCGAGAGCTTCGACCCGAGCCTGTGGGCTTACGGCAAGCCGACGGTTGTTGACAACTGCTGCTTAGACACTGGTGTTGAATACCAGGGCCAGTGCGGTTTGACACACACGACGAACATTTCGCTGTTCGATACGGTATGTAACCGCGGTGTGATCACGCGTACGTTCCGCGCCTTCGACTGCCACGGCAACTCGAGTTCGTGCACACAGCGTGTGACGGCCACCTACGGTCAGGACTACTTCGTACGCTTCCCGGACGACAAGATCGTGACCTCTTGCAATGGTACCACCGACTACGGTCAGCCGACGTTCTTCGGTGAGAACTGCGAGTTGCTGGGTGTATCGCACGAAGACGAAGTGTTCACGGTGGTGCCCGATGCTTGCTACAAGATCGAGCGTACCTGGACGGTGATCAACTGGTGCACATACAACCCGAACCTGGGTTGCACGGAGATTCCGAACCCGAACCCGAATGCGATCACGAATGCTCCGCAGAACCTGCCTGGCCCGATCATTTCGCCGGCCGGCACACCTGCACCTTGGAACCCGACGACGGTAGCTGTCACCCCCGGCGCCACACCCACGAACTACGCGGTGTTCTACACTGGCGGCATGTACAACGGTGTACAAATTCCGAACATCGGCAGCAACAACTGCTACAAGTACACGCAACTCATCAAGGTAATAGACACGCAGAAGCCGATCATTGCGGACTGCCCGGCCAGCCCGGATACGGTTTGCGACATAACGGCGAACAACGCCCAGTTGTGGAACGAAATGTACTGGTGGGATGCAACGATCGCCAGCCATGACTTGTGCGAAGGCCCGACGGATCTTTCGATCACGGCTACGGACTTGTGCTCGGATACGAGCGTGAGCATCCGCTACCTGTTGTTCCTGGACCTGGACGGTGACGGCACGATGGAGACGGTGATCAACAGCAATCAGACAGGCCTTGGCGGTCTGGGCTGGAATGCCGTACCGTTTGGCAACGCTGCCGGCGGCCCTGGCACTGTTCGTCAGTTTGACGAGCGTTCGGTACCAGCCAACCAGAAGTGGGGTTTTGCGCTGCAAACAACGACGAGCGGTGTCAACAAGACCGGTGCGGTACGCTGGAACACGCAACAGGCACAGGGCACTTATGTGGTACCTGAATTGCCGTACGGCGTACACAAAATCAAGTGGTTTGTAGAAGACGGCTGCGGCAACGAGCAGACTTGCGAGTACATCTTCGAGGTGAAGGACTGCAAGAAACCTACGGTTGTTTGCATCAACGGTCTGAGCGTAAATATCATGCCGACGAAGATGGTTGCCCTGTGGGATACCGACTTCCTGCAGTACACGGAAGACAACTGCACGCCTGCCAACCTGCTCAAGACAGCCATTCGCAAGGCTGGTCAGGGCACGGGCTTCCCGCGCAACCCGGACGGTACGCCACAAAAAGTGGTTACGTTTACCTGCAACGAGTTGGGTCAGCAGAATGTGGAGTTGTGGTCGATTGACCTGGCCGGCAACGCAGACTTCTGTCTGACGTATGTAATTGTACAGGACAACATGGGTGCTTGCCAGAACAACACCGCTACGGTGGCCGGTGCGCTGACGACAGAGTCGGGCAACGGTTTGGAAGACGCGTCCATTTCGCTGACGGGTACGGTTCCTGCCGTGAACCTGACGGCAGTGACGGATGCTGCAGGCCAGTTCTCGATTCCGGGCGTTCCGACGCCGGGCAACTACACGGTTACACCGATGAAAGACAACGATCCGCTGAACGGCGTTTCGACGTTTGACCTGGTGCTGATCAACAAGCACATCCTGGGCCTTGAGCCGCTGAGCACACCGTTCAAGATGATTGCAGCGGATGCTAACAACAGCCGTTCGATCACGACGTTCGACATTGTTGAGTTGCGCAAATTGATCCTTGGTATCTACACGGAGCCTGCCGAACAACACGTCGTGGCGCTTTGTGGACAACGGTTTTGCGTTCCCGAACCAGTCCAATCCGTTTATGACGATCTTCCCGGAAACGAAGCAGATCGCCAACCTGACGCTGGATCAAATGGTGGAGAACTTTGTGTCGATAAAAGTAGGTGACGTAAACGGCAACGCCGTTACGAGCAGCCTGACGAGCACGGAAGACCGCACAGCGGGTACGTTGTTGTTCGATGTGCAGGATCGCACGGTTAAAGCCGGCGAGACGTTCACGGTGAACTTCAAAGCTACCGAGCAGGTACAGGGCTACCAGTTCACGTTGAACCACTCCGGTCTGGAGTTGGTGGACGTGACACCGGGTGCTGAAATGAGCATGGCTAACTTCGGTGTGTTCACCGACGAGCAGGCAGTGACGACGAGCTGGGACGGCAACGTCAAAGGTGAGTTCTCGCTGACGTTCCGTGCTACGGCATCGGGCGAGTTGAGCCGCTTGTTGGGTGTATCGGGTCGCATCACGAAAGCAGAGGCATACAATGGCGGCGCGGAGCGTCTGCAGGTAGGCTTCCGCTTCAACGGCGCGAACGGATCAACGATCACGGGTCTGGGCTTCGAGTTGTACCAGAACCAGCCGAACCCGTTTGTGAACAAGACGCAGATTGGCTTCCACTTGCCGGAGGCAACGACAGCCACGCTGACGATCTTCGACGAGACGGGCCGCATGCTCTTCACGCAGAAAGGTGACTTTGCCAAAGGTCATTACAACGCCGTAACGGTAGACCGTTCGGGGCGGCGAACGACAGGCGTGCTGTACTACAAACGGAAACGAGGAAGGCGCAACGCGCAAGATGACCCAGGCCAAGTAAGGTTTTTCGGGGTTGGAGGTAGGGGGGGGAGGGGGAGAGAAGGTAATAGTTTTGAGGTTGTTGTGAAGAACGTTCGTTAACAACGATGAGAAAAACCCGAAACCTCCTCAAAACTTCCAACTTCCAACCCTCTACAGGAAACCTTTCTAAAGGAAAATATGAACCGGCACAACGAGCCTGCTGCAGGCAAGAGCCACGGGATTTTGAAAAAAATCGGTTTTGGGATGGCCTCTCGGGGGGGGAGGGGCGTTTGAAGGATGGTTTTTTTTTTGATTTTTACCGCCCCGCTTGGTGTTTTCACCAAGCGGCTCTACGCGAGGAAGGTTTCTGGTTGGAGGGTTTACCGCCTTGCTTGGTGTTTTCACCGAGCGGCTCTACGCGAGGCTGCTTGGTGAAAAACACCAGACGACCAAAAGTTTCAGGCGAGAAGGTTGAGAGTATGACAAACCAGAAACCTTCTAACCAGAAACCTTCCAACTTTCCAACCTTCTAACCAGAAACCTTTCTAAGAAAATATGACGCGGCAAACGAGGCCTGCCGCAGGAACCAAAGAGCGATTTTAGCATACTTTAAAATCGGTTTTTGGAATGGCCTCTCTCCGTAAGATGGAGGGGGCTTTTATTTCATTTGAAATAGCTGTACCGGCCCGTTGTTGTTTGCCACTACGACCTGTTTTTTCCCGCCGCTGCCGCGCAGTACCCCCAGGTCGCGCACCTCTTTGGCAGCGAAAAAGCCGGTATTCAGATTATTTTCCCAGATAAATTGCCCATTCCCGTTGCCGATGAGTAGTGCGCCGATACCGGCATCGCAGCGGTTGGTTTCCACCTCAAAGCCGTATTTGTTGCCGGCAAGCAGGATGTCCGGCTTCCCGTCCTTGTTGAAGTCGTCCAGCAAAATCCCTTGCACCGGCGCCAGTTGAGCCTGCACCGGGAGGTCGTGGCGCACAAATTTGCCGCCCTTGTTTTCCCACCAACAGGTTTTCACGGTGTAACAAAACAGGTTGAGTGCGGCATCGAGGTCTGCTTGTGGCCACACCATGTCTGCGGTAGCATAGCCGTAGTCTTTGGCATAGAGGAATTTTTTCTTGAGCACGGGGCTATGCTTGTTCAGCACTTCTTTTTGCAGGAGGGGGTATAGTTTTCCGTTTTCATGATACGCCACGAGCGGGTCGAGGGTGCCGTTTTTGTCAAAATCCTGGGCAAAACAGCGCAAGGGGCCTTCGGCGGATGCGTTCAGGCGGGTATTCTGCCCGAGGTTGCCGGTCACCAGGTCCAGGTCGCCGTCGCCGTCCAGGTCGGCAGAAGCAAGCCGAAACCAAATTCCGTTCGATTTTTCCAGCCCGAACTGCGCCGTGACGTTCTGCAATTTTCCACCCTGTATTTTGAAAATGCTAACCGGCATCCACTCGCCCACGACGATCAACTCGGGCTGCGGATCAGCATCTATGTTGACCCACGCCAAATCGGTGATCATGCCACAGCGCTCGAAGGCCGGGGCCACCTCGGTAGTCACGTCGGTGAAGTGGGTGCGGTCGTTCCGCCAGACGAGGCTGCGCGGAGTGAGCGGCCATTGGGCCGGCGTGACGCGTCCGCCAATGAACAGGTCCAGATCGCCGTCGCCGTCGTAGTCGTGGGCGGCCACGCGCAACGCCGCATCCTGGCTCGGCGGCACAGCGCCTTGTGCTTTTACAAAGTTCCCCTTCCCGTCCGCATTGATGTACAGCCGATTTTGCCATGCCTGCGCTGCCGTGGCCTCCGCTCCGCCGCTGACCACAAACAGGTCGAGGTCGCCGTCGCCGTCCGCATCGAAAAAGAGGGCGCCGTGGTCTTCGTACAATTTGTCCGCCGCCCAGGTTGCAGCCGAAACGGGCCGGAATGTGCCGTTGGGCGTTTGCACATACATGGCGCCGGGCTGGTCAAAGGCATTGCCGATGTAAAAATCGTCAAGGCCATCGCCGTTCACATCCCCCACGGCTACGAGCGGACCGAGTTCGGTGACTTTCCAGATGTTGAGCGGCCAGTTTTCGAAGTCGTTGTATTCGTTTTCCTGGTGGACGAACGGAATGCCCGATTGGGCGCTTTGGTCGGCAAACAGTTTGGCGGCCGGTTTTTCCGGCCTGATGTGGGCGGTATAGCCGGCGGCATCGGCTTGTTTGAGGGTAAGGCGTTGGTTGGCGGGCACATTGGTCAGGGTTTGGGTTTTGCCGTCCGGCCAGCGGACGGTCAGTTTTTCTACCTGGGTGGTTTTGCCGATACCGAAGTGCAGCAGGTGCTCCACCGAAGAGAAGATGCCGCGGGTGGGGTAGTTTTCCAGGTATTGCATCTGCCCGTTGTTGTACTGGATGGTGGCGGAAGCCCCCACGGCAAAGGCATTGGGCGCATTGCCTTGCAGTTTGATTTGCAGGTAGTTGCTGCCGGGCTTGCCGCTGCTTCGGTTTTCGTACACAAAAGCAGGCTGTTCGAGGTTGTTGACCACGAGGTCAAGGTCGCCGTCGGCGTCAAAATCGGCCCAGGCAGCGCCGCAGGACCAAGCGGCGGGAATCGTTGCCCAGTTGCCACCAACATCCTCGAAGGTCCAGTCGCCTTTGTTTTGAAAACAGAAGTTTCGGACCTTGAAAGTGGGTATGAGTTTTAAAAAATCATTGAAATCCGGGTACAAGTCCTGAATTTTTTTGCCGCCGCCACTGGCTTTTTGAATTTCCGGGAGCGTGAAATCGGCAAAATCGCGGCTGGTCACTTCGCGGCGGTAGCCGTTGGTTACATGCAAATCGCGGAGGCCGTCATTGTTCATATCGAAAACCAGTCCGCTCCACGACCAGTCGGTCTGGAACACACCGGCCACACATGCAACGTCACTGAATGTCCCGTTTCCGTTGTTGCGCTGGAGGACGTTGCGCACAACGGGTTCAAAGTAGCCATTTTGCACCATGACGGTGTACTTGCTCTGGGTATTGGAAGCGAGGAAAGCCTTGCGGCGGTAGTTGTTGGCGGCGAGCATGTCCACGGAGAAGATATCCACGAGGCCGTCGTTGTCGAAATCGGTAATGTCCGTGCCCATGGTATGCTGGGCGCTGTGTTGGAAGTAGTCGGCGAGGCGGTTGGTGAATGTGCCGTTTTTGTTGTTGATGTACAGGAGGTCGGGTTGCACGAAGTCGTTGGCCACATACACATCCGGCCAACCGTCGCGGTTGATATCCGAAACACTCACGCTGAGGCCGTATCCGAGGTTCCAAACGCCGGCCGCCTGGCTGATGTCGGTGAAATGCCCACCGTCATTTCGATAAAACCGGTCGGTATCCATCGGCGCCCGGGGGTGGAGCAGGGGGTAATACTTGTCGTCGGCGCCGAGTTTGGCTTCGACCTTGTTGGTATAGATGGCTTCGGTAGGGTAGTTGAGCAGGTAGAGGTCGAGGTCGCCGTCGTTGTCGAAGTCGAAAAAGTTGGCGCCTGTGCCGGCGCTCATGTCGTCGAGACCGTACGCTTTGGCGCTTTCGGTGAACGAGACGGCGCCCGAAGCCGAAGGCCCGTTGTTGATGAAGAGTTTGTTTCGGCGCTGGTCATTTATTTCCACGCCGGCGCGGCAAACATAGATATCGAGCCACCCGTCGCCGTTCACGTCGGCAGCGGTTGCGGCGGTTTCGAAGCCCGCTTCCGAGGCCACGCCGGCGGCATCGGTGATGTCGCGGAATTTCATCTTGCCCTCGTTTTGGTACAGGCGGTTTTTGCCGTTGCTGCAAATGAAGTAGATGTCGGGCAGGCCGTCGTTGTTGAAATCGCCAACCGCCAGGCCGCCGCCGTTGTACATGTTGATATTGGTAGCGATGTTGTTCTCGTAGGTCTCGATGATCCTGTTTTGGAAATCAATCCCGGTTTGTTCGGGCGGTAGCAGGTAGAGCGCGGGGTTGTCGGCCGTCAAAGTGGGTTCTTCTACCTGACTTGGCGGAATGGTCAGATCGCCCTTGCAGCCACTTGTACCTATAATAATAGGTGTGCAAAAAGAGAGTGCGGCGAAGAAGATCGAAATGGGGCGGTAAATTGGAGAAGCGTGTACTTTTGCCATTGGTGAAAATTTTGAAAAAAGAACTCAAAGGTATCGCGATCATGGGAAATAACCAGCGGATTGGGCAGTGGCTCTCGGCGCCGGTGGATGGGAATGTGCTCGGCTTGTTCCGCTGGGTATTTGGCTTGTTCATGGCATACGAGGCTTTTGTGTATTACTCGATGGGGCTGATTGAGCAGGGCTTTCTGGCGCCCCAAATTTTGTTCAAGTTTGACGGCTTTGGTTGGGTGCACCCCTTGCCCGCACCGGCCATGTATGCCGTACTGGCTGCTATGGGTCTTTTCGCGTTGCTGGTAGCGGCGGGAGTTTGGTTTCGGTGGGCGTGCTGGGGGCTGGCATTGACGTATACCTACATTTTCCTGCTGGAAAAAGTTACTACAACAACCACATTTACATGTTCATCCTGGTGGCTGTTCTGCTGAGTGCCACCGATGCCGACCGGTTTTTGTCGTTGGGCAGAAAAAAAACAACGGCAGGGGAGGGCATGATTCCGCGCTGGCAACCATTCATCCTGCAGGCGCAGGTTGTCATTGTTTATTTCTACGGCGGGCTGACCAAATTGAAAGCCGACTGGTTGTTTCGGCAGGAGCCGGTAACAACGATGGTGCACAACATGACACTTCCCGGGTGGTTGGCGCCATATTTTCAGACCGATTTCACGATAGGCCTGCTGACTTACGGCGGCTTTTTGCTCGATATTCTGGCGCCGCTGTTGCTGTGGTACAAACCCGTACGCCGCTGGGCCTTGGTACCGTTTGTGCTTTTTCACTTGTCCAACAGCCGCATTTTTGATGATATCGGGATTTTTCCCTTCGTGATGTTGTCCGCGTTGATCCTGTTTTTTGAAACGCACGAGATACCGGGACTGCGCCGATTGGCCAAGCCGAATGCTTCAGGGGGACGGAGCGCAAAAAGCAGGGCGAACAGGGCGTGTCCCGGCTGTCTGCTACGCCGGATTGGGTAAAAAAGAGCCTGATTATTTTTTTTGTGCTGCAATTGCTGCTCCCGTTTCGAGGATTTTTTCTGCCCAACGACATGGATTGGACAGGTATCGGAAAAAATTTTTCCTGGCGGATGAAAGTGGACACCCGACCATGCGACACGTTTGAATTTACCGTCCGACACCCGGAAACCGGCCAAATCTACCCGGTTCAGGTACAATCATTCGTCAATCCGGCACAAATCCTGAACATGACCACAGATGCCCGGGCGGTAGCAGCGTTTGCACGGCGGGTCCGCGAGGAGGCTGCCCGGGGCGGTGTGCCGAACGCCATTGTGAACGCCCGTATTTCGGTGCGGTACAACGGCCGCCCGGCCCAGCTGTTCGTGAAACCGGATGTGGATTTGGCTTCGGTTTCCTACAGTCCGTTTGTCCGGTTGGACTGGGTGCTGCCTTTGAATAAGTAAGCAATTTAAAATCAAAGCTTTGCTATTTTTGTCCAAGGTTACACCTGTGGTACCCGAGAAAAAAAACATCTTTGATACGCTACTTATGAAAAGTAGAAATATATTTGTGCCGTCTTTTGGGAGGGTGTAGCGTTTTTAGCGCCCTCTTTAATCCGAGTTGTTTCATGAAAAGCAAGTGCGCCGTGTAATTTTCCTCATAAACACGCGCCGATCGCGACTCCGCACAACAGGTTTCCGTTCTCCTTCTTTTCATGTTCTCCCGGTTTGAATTTGGCAGGATTTTTGCCTGCTTGTGTTTTGCTATTTAGCCTGCATGCAGGCATCAAATGCCTTGAAACGCCTCTATTGTCAATAAACTGACCTTTAAGTGCGGGATTGCATTTTTAATCTCATGAAAAGAAACTCTACCATTTTTTCTGCCCATTCTTTTGATCGCCCGGGTGTTGTCGCTAAAACAACCCCCTTTTCTGCATATAGCAACGAGTATGCTGCTGGTGGTTCCAATCAACCTGTCTGTTTTTGATTTGACCGGACGCAAGCAAAATCATCAATTCAACATTTTTAACTTAAATTTTTTATCACATGAAAAAAACGTTTGCAAATTTCGTCCAGAAGTCTCTGGTGGCTGCGCTGCTTGTCTTTGGCACGCTGCTCCTGGGTACTTCGCGCGCCGAGGCGCAGTCGTCTGGCGCAGAGACATGGCCGACCAACTGGGTAGATTCCGGTGAGGCTATGCTCCGCGTGAAAGCCGATGTGGATGCGCTGCGCAACGATCCGTTGGTTCAGACCGTGGGATCGGACAGCAACATCCGCGTACATTATTACAAGGCGACCTACAACCTGCTCGCAGGAGGTATGGAAGTACCTGCCGCAATTGTCTCCGCATTGGGCCCAACCGGCGGCAATCCGGCGCTCGAAACCGGTATCGCTCCGGCACCCGGGGTGAATCTGAACGGTGCACAGCGCGACAACCTGCTTAATTACATGAAAAACAGGCTTTCGCTCTAAAATTTCCTGGATTTCGATCCTGAATTTACTTTTATCTCTTGAATTTTTTAAACAAATTTCATCTCATGAAAAAGAGAAATACCACACTATGGGTCTTGGCGATGCTGGGATGTCTCGTATCTTTCGAGGCATTCTCCCAGGCAACGGTCTTGCACCCTACCGCGGGTAATGCCGGCACCTTCACCATTGGAGCAGGCGGCAATACCTTTTACAACTATTATGACAATGGCGGCCCCGGTGGCGCATACGCCAGCAACATCTTCGACAGTCAAGTCACATTCGCACCGAGCAATGCCACGACGAACCGCGTGCGCGTAGCTTTCTCTTCCTTCAACACGGAAGGTTCGTTTGACTTCCTGTACATTTACAACAACAACGTGTCCGCGCTTGGCAGCCCCAACCTGATTGGCGGCTATGACGGGGCTAACAACCCGGGTACAATCATTGCCAACCAGGGCATTGGCGCCGTCGGCGCCAACCCGTCGGAGTCGCTCTCTTTCCGCTTCTTCTCGGACTTCATCGTCACCAGCACCGGTTGGGCGGCTGTCGTGGACCAGGTGGCTAAAATCACCTGCAACCTGACACCTGCAGCCAACGTAACGGTGAGCGCTTCGGCCAATGCTTGCCCGGGTGCACTGCTCATCAACTCCCCGGCATTCGCTCCGGCTGGGTGCGCTGCTACCCTGCAACTGCAGTACAGCGTGAACGGCGGTGCGTTCCAGAACGTGGCACAGCCGATCCCGGCACAAATTTCGGTAAGTGGCCTTTCGCTGGGTGTGAATGTACTGTCCTGGCGTCTGCTTGACCCGGCCAGCGGCAACCTGATCAGCCAGGGTAACCAGACGGTGACCGTGGTGGACAATATCCCGCCCACGATTACTTGCCCGCAGAACATCATTGCCAACCTGAGTCCTGGCGAATGCTGCCGCTTTGTTTCGTGGCCCGATGCAACAGCAACGGACAACTGTCCGCTTTTGGCTCCTGGCCCCGCCCAGCTGCTCCAGCAGAATGTTGCTTTCACAAACTATTGGACGGGTTATGCCGTCAATCTGGAGAACCTGAGCACCACCCAGGCGATGAATGTCACCGGTGTGAACGTACAGGCCTCCCTTGCAGGTGCCGGCTCGGGCACCTACAACCTGCGTGCATACATGAAACTCGGCACGCATGTAGGCTTCACAGCCAATGCTGCTGCCTGGACACTCGTAGGCAGCGTGAACGTTGCTATTACTGCCGGCTTCCCGACGGTACTGCTGTATAATATTCCGTTCAATTCCGGCTTCCAGATTCCTGCCGGCGGTATTGGCGGTCTTTATGTGGTAGCCAACAACGGTTCGGGTACTGCTGTACGCGTCGTCGCTACCATTGGTAATGCACCGACGCAAGACGCCAACCTGCGCATCAACCAGACCCCGGGCAACTGGGTGAACAACCTGTTTGGCGGTGTTGCTTTCGCCGGTGAAAACCCGCGTCCGCAATTGCGCGTTTCCTACAACATGCAGATTGACAAGAAGCCGATTCAAATCGCCGGCCCGATCTCCGGTACGGAACTCTGCAAAGAAAACTCCCCTTACACGGTTGTGTACAGCGTAGATGATGCGCAAGGCCTTACGGCAACGTGCTCGTTCACAATCACCATCAATCCGTTCCAGAACGCAATCCAGTCGCTGATCTGCAATGACCAGGTTCAGATATCCCTTGACCCGGATTGCAAGGCGACCATTGGCGCCGACCAGGTTCTGGAGGGTGGCCCATACCGCTGCTATGACGACTATCTCGTCGAACTCGACAAGACACTTCCTTTCGGCAACGGCCCGTGGGAACTACCCGTACTCGGCCCTGGCGACGTGGGTAAAACCTACCAGGTTCGCGTAACTGACCCGCTAACCGGCAACAAGTGCTGGGGTAATATCACGGTTGAAGACAAGTTTGCTCCGGTACTCGATTGTCCTTCCGCCATTATTCCCTGCAACATTGCACCGGATCCGCTTCCGATTGATGCATGCCCGGTGGTTATCGGCGGCAACAAAATTATTGAGCAGAATGTGGCCTTTACCAACTACTGGACGGGTTACATGAATGACCTCCGGAATCTGGGTGGCGCTCCTGTTACGATTAATGCTACGAAAGTGCAGGCGTCGCTTGCAGGTGCTGCTGCCGGTACATACAACATCAAAGCGTATATGCGCTTGGGTTCGTTTGTCGGATTTGCCGGTGCTGCAACAGGCTGGACGCTCTGTGGCGACGTGAATGTGAACGTCACTGCGGGTTTCCCCACGGTTCTGCTTTATGATGTTCCCTTTACGACGCCGTTTACGATACCTGGCGGCCAAACGGCCGGTTTCTACATCGTAGCCAACAACGGTAATGGTACAACGGTGCGCATGGTAGCACAGCTCGGCAATGCACCGACGGAAGACGGTACCCTGCGTATCGTCAACAACCCGGGTCGCTGGGTCAACAACCTGTTTGGTGGCGAGGCTTTCCCGGGTGAGAATCCGCGGCCGCAAATTGCATTCACCTACAGCTCGGAGCTGAAAGCGTGTGTGCCGCTGCCGAATGGCTTGCTCAGCCAGAATGTTACCAAAAATGGTGATAACTGGGTCGTGAATGCCGGCGCCGGTGTTCCGGTATTGGACGCTTGCTCCAATGTCACCCTGTCGTATAATGATGTTTCGGTTGACCGTGACTGTGCTTCGGGCTTTACCAAGACGATCACACGCACCTGGACGGCTCGTGATGCCAGTGGCAACACGAAAACCTGCAACCAGATCATTGATCTGATTCGTCCGAAATTGGGTGATATCATATGCCCACTCAACCTGGACGGTCTTGATGGTCGCCCATTCATGACTATTGCACAGTATAACGCACTTCCTGCTGGTGGCCCACCGGCATGTATGGCCAGGGGATGTAGCTACACCTCCTAACATTCGTTCTCTTTTTGCTGCCGAATATGCTTATCCAACCTATAGCGGCGGAGCCGATGGCTGCTCTATTGGCTGGTCGTACAACGATGCCGTGGTTGATGTTTGCGACGGTACGTTCAAGATCCGCCGTGTATGGACAATAATTGACTGGTGCACGAGCGAATCCAAAGAGTGTGTACAAATCATCAAGGTTGTGGACGACGAAGCGCCGACCTTCACCTGCCCGGCCGACCTGACCGTGACCACGGATCCGTTTACCTGCTGTGGCACGGCCGACTTGCCGGACTTCATCGTGACCGACAACGGCTCGCGCATTGACAAAGTGAGCGCTGTGGTTTACGGTATTGATCCGCAAACGCAACAGCAAATTGGTACGTTCAATGTGGATGGTTTTGCTTCCGACTTCCCGGGCAACAACTACTGGGACAACGACACGCTGGCCGTTATGGGCAGCACGCCGTGTTTGCCCCAGGGCCGCCACCGGGTGGTGTACACGGTTGAAGACAACTGCGGCAATTCCCGTACTTGTCAGTTCTTCCTGACGATCCGCGACCTCACGCCGCCGGTACCGGCTTGTGATGAGTTCACGGTAGTAGCGATTGGCGGTGATGATCCGTTCGACTGCTACGGCCCCGCCGGTTTCCAGAATGTTCCGCCGGCTCTTGGCTCGTGCGAGTTCGCCGGTGTGACGTGGGTTAAAGCCACGACGTTCGACGATGGTTCTTATGACAACTGCGGTACCATTCGCTTCTCGGTTCGCCGTATGGCTGATCCGGTGAATGGGTACAGTGATTGTATTGACAACCTGAACTCGATTCGCGGTACACCTGGCTGTGCCAGCCTGTTCCCCTCCTTCCCGAGCGAATTTGAGCGCGCCATTTCCGAAGGCGACTCGATCAAGTTCTACTGCTGCGAGGTAGGCACGACCCAAATGGTCATTCTGCGTGTCACCCAGTTGGACGCCAACGGCAACCCGGTAATCCTTCCGGACGGTTCGTCGGTATCCAACGAGTGCATGGTGGAAATATCGGTACAAGACAAGATCAAACCCGTATGCACGCCTCCGGCGAACGTTACGGTATCGTGCGAGAGCTTCGACCCGAGCCTGTGGGCTTACGGCAAGCCGACGGTTGTTGATAACTGCTGCTTAGACACTGGTGTTGAATACCAGGGCCAGTGCGGTTTGACACACACGACGAACATTTCGCTGTTCGACACGGTGTGTAACCGCGGTGTGATCACGCGTACGTTCCGCGCCTTCGACTGCCATGGCAACTCGAGTTCGTGCACACAGCGTGTGACGGCCACTTACGGTCAGGACTACTTCGTACGCTTCCCGGACGACAAGATCGTGACCTCTTGCAACGGTACCCCCGACTACGGTCAGCCGACGTTCTTCGGCGAGAACTGCGAATTGCTGGGCGTATCGCACGAAGACGAAGTGTTCACGGTGGTGCCCGACGCTTGCTACAAGATCGAGCGCACCTGGACGGTGATCAACTGGTGTTCGTACAACCCGAACCTGGGTTGCACGGAGATTCCGAATCCGAACCCGAACATAATCACGAATGCTCCGCAGAACCTGCCTGGCCCGATCATTTCGCCTGCCGGCACACCGGCACCGTGGAACCCGACGACGGTAGCCGTTTCGCCCGGCGCCACACCCACGAACTACGCGGTGTTCTACACCGGCGGCATGTACAACGGTGTACAAATACCGAACATCGGCAGCAACAACTGCTACAAGTACAAGCAAATCATCAAGGTAATAGACACGCAGAAGCCGATCATTGCGGACTGCCCGGCCAGCCCGGATACGGTTTGCGACATAACGGCGAATAACGCCCAGTTGTGGAATGAAATGTACTGGTGGGATGCAACGATCGCCAGCCATGACCTGTGCGAAGGCCCGACGGATCTTTCGATCACGGCTACGGACTTGTGCTCGGATACGAGCGTGAGCATCCGCTACCTGTTGTTCCTGGACCTGGACGGCGACGGCACAATGGAGACGGTGATCAACAGCAATCAAACAGGCCTTGGCGGTCTGGGCTGGAACGCCGTACCGTTTGGCAACGCTGCCGGCGGCCCTGGCACTGTTCGCCAGTTTGACGAGCGTTCGGTTCCGGCCAACCAGAAGTGGGGTTTTGCGTTGCAGACGACGACGAGCGGTGTCAACAAGACCGGTTCGGTACGCTGGAACACGCAACAGGCACAGGGCACTTATGTGGTACCTGAATTGCCGTACGGCGTACACAAAATCAAGTGGTTTGTAGAAGACGGCTGCGGCAACGAGCAGACTTGCGAGTACATCTTCGAAGTGAAGGACTGCAAGAAACCTACGGTTGTTTGCATCAATGGTCTGAGCGTGAATATCATGCCGACGAAGATGGTGGCGCTGTGGGATACCGACTTCCTGCAGTACACGGAAGACAACTGCACGCCTGCCAATCGTTTGGTTACGGCCATTCGCAAGGCTGGTCAGGGCACGGGCTTCCCGCGCAACCCGGACGGTACGCCACAAAAAGTGGTTACGTTCACCTGCAACGAGTTGGGTCAGCAGAATGTGGAGCCGTGGTCGATTGACTTGGCCGGCAACGCAGACTTCTGTCTGACGTATGTAATTGTACAGGACAACATGGGTGCTTGCCAGAACAACACCGCTACGGTAGCCGGTGCGCTGACGACAGAGTCGAGCAACGGTTTGGAAGACGCTTCCATTTCGCTGACGGGTACGGTTCCTGCCGTGAACCTGACGGCAGTGACGGATGCTGCAGGCCAGTTCTCGATTCCGGGCGTTCCGACGCCGGGCAACTACACGGTTACACCGATGAAAGACAACGATCCGCTGAACGGCGTTTCGACGTTTGACCTGGTGCTGATCAACAAGCACATCTTGGGCCTTGAGCCGCTGAGCACACCGTTCAAGATGATTGCAGCGGATGCCAACAACAGCCGTTCGATCACGACATTCGACATTGTTGAGTTGCGCAAATTGATCCTTGGTATCTACACGGAGCTGCCGAACAACACGAGCTGGCGCTTTGTGGACAATGGTTTTGCGTTCCCGAACCAGTCCAATCCGTTTATGACGATCTTCCCGGAAACGAAGCAGATCGCTAACCTGACGCTGGATCAAATGGTGGAGAACTTTGTGTCGATAAAAGTAGGTGACGTAAACGGCAACGCCGTTACGAGCAGCCTGACGAGCACGGAAGACCGCACAGCGGGTACGTTGTTGTTCGATGTGCAGGATCGCACGGTTAAAGCCGGCGAGACGTTCACGGTGAACTTCAAAGCTACCGAGCAGGTACAGGGCTACCAGTTCACGTTGAACCACTCCGGTCTGGAGTTGGTGGACGTGACACCGGGTGCTGAAATGAGCATGGCTAACTTCGGTGTGTTCACCGACGAGCAGGCAGTGACGACAGCGGGACGGCAACGTCAAAGGTGAGTTCTCGCTGACGTTCCGTGCTACGGCATCGGGCGAGTTGAGCCGCTTGTTGGGTGTATCGGGTCGCATCACGAAAGCAGAGGCATACAATGGCGGCGCGGAGCGTCTGCAGGTAGGCTTCCGCTTCAACGGCGCGAACGGATCAACGATCACGAGTCTGGGCTTCGAGTTGTACCAGAACCAGCCGAACCCGTTTGTGAACAAGACGCAGATTGGATTCCACTTGCCGGAGGCAACGACAGCGACGCTGACGATCTTCGACGAGACGGGCCGCATGCTCTTCACACAGAAAGGTGACTTTGCCAAAGGTTACAACGCCGTAACGGTAGACCGTTCGGTGCTGAACACGACAGGCGTGCTGTACTACAAGCTGGAAACGGCGAAGGAGAGCGCAACGCGCAAGATGATCCAGACGAAGTAAGGTTTTCGGGGTTGAAGGTTGGAGGGTTAGAAGGTTAGAAGGTTTCTGGTTAGAAGATTGCTCGTTAAATAACGAGTATGACAAACCAGAAACCTTCTAACCAGAAACCTTCCAACTTTCCAACCTTCTAACCAGAAACCTTTCTAAGAAAATATGACGCGGCAAACGAGCCTGCCGCAGGAAACCAAAGAGCGATTTTAGCATACTTTAAAATCGGTTTTTGGGATGGCCTCTCTCCGTAAGATGGAGGGGGGCTTTTTTATTTACGATTTTACGATTTATGATTTTACCGCCCTGCTTGGTGTTTTCACCAAGCGGCTCTACGCGAGGCTGCTTGGTGAAAAACCAGGCGGGCGAGGGGGGGGTTGTCGCCCGCGGTGTTTGGGGCTGCTTGGTGAAAACACCAAGCGGGGGAGGGCCGCCGCGGGACCAAAGAGCGATTTTAGCATCTTTAAAATGGTTTTTGGGGCTTAATGGGGGGTTTTCGTGTTCTGGTGTTTTCACAGGGCTCTGAGGCTGCTTGGTGAAAACACCAAGCAGGGCGATAAAGATGGAGGGGGGCTTTTTTTATGTATGATTTTACGATTTATGATTTTGGATAAGATTATGTCTGTTTTTCTGAAATTGAGATAATTAAAAATAAATTTGCCTGTGCAAAGATTCTTATTGAGGAACGTGTGGCGTATTGTAGTTGGCTCTTCGTGAGTTTATATGGGTGATTCAATGTGGCACCAATCCCTTTTGCCCCGAAGGAGCAGTATGTTTATAGCAGCATGCGAGTCGTTTTTTTGAACCCCGAAGGGGTTTTATGTTTTGAATAAGCGTTTGACATACAACCCCTTCGGGGTTTTGTTGCAGGCCAACTGGCCATCTATAAACATACAACCTCTTCGGGGTTTTTGGCCTAAACTGATGCAACGAGTACATCAAAGTATCTTTCGCAGTACCCACAAGAAGTCACGAAGGACCATTGTAGTTTTATCAGACGGAAAACATCCAAAATCAAGTCGTTTATGGAAACAAAGTCATCCTCCAGCATGCTAAAAAGCATTAATTGGGATTATCTGCTGGAGAGTATCGAAGAGGAAAAATGTGTTATCTGTTTAGGCCCCGGGATATTTGACACGCCGGCTATGCCACCGCTGGAGCAGCAGTTGTCTGCGTTTTTGCGCGAGCATCAGGAAGAACTGCGTATTCGGGTATATAGTGACGGGTGGTTTCATTACTTGCCGGATGCGAGTGAGATAGATGCATGGAAGAAAGTCAAGGAGTTTTATGGCCGTCCAAACGCGCATAGCGAGGCTATTCTGGACAAAATTGTGCAGGTGCCGTTTCACTTTTTTCTAACATTTACACCGGACTACAAGACAAGAGAAGCATTTTCCCGGAAAGGCATACCGTTTTCCGGCGATAGCTATATCAAGAAGACTCCGTTTGATTCGAGTACTCCGAGACCAACGAAGCAGACCCCGATTGTTTATAACTTATTGGGGGAGTTGAACAAGCGCAACTCATTGGTTATGACGTACACTGATTTTTACTCGTATCTCGAATCGGCATTTGAAGGAAACAGCATGGCCCCTGTTTTGAAAGAAAACATCTGGGATGCCGATTATTTTGTCTTTTTAGGGATACCATTTGACAAGTGGTATATGCACTTGTTCATGCGTATTTTGCAGCAGCACGATAAAAAACGCACGTCCAAAAAGTATGCAGCCAACCCGTTGTATGACGATACAATAGCAGTGAGTTGTGCCGAACAATACACGATGACATTTGTGCATACTGATATTGTCGAGTTTGTGGATGCCTTGTATGAGCAATGCGAGTCGCATGGTATTTTGCGCAAAGCGCATACGATTCAGCAGATACATCTGGATATCGAGGGGTTGAGGGATTTATTGGTAAACGACAAGTTTGATCAGATTTTGGACATCCTGGAAAATCGCCGCGACCTGTTCGGTCGCGATGATTCAGCCTTTCAAAAACAGATTCTGCTGATGCAGGCACAGGTAAATGAACTCAGGCAAAAAGTTATTATTGGTTCCGTTAGTGGGGATGAGGAACGTTTGGTGAAGGCGCGTATCCGGGAGCGTATTGCCGATTTGTTGTCTCATCTGGATCGCCAATTTACCAACCCCTAACGTTATGAGCCATCGTTACCCTGGGGCCCAGCCTTTTGAAGTTGCTCAAAGGCAGATATACTACGGGCGTACATCCGACAGCAACAACCTGTATCGGCTGGTCAAACTTGAGCCGATTTCGGTGCTGTACGGCAAGTCGGGCACGGGCAAAAGTTCGTTGCTCAATGCGGCGCTGATGCCTCGCGCGGAATCGGACGGGTATTTCGCACCGCTGCGGGTGCGATTCAATGCCTGGCGTGCCGACTTGGATAGTCGTCGTCCGATTGAACGAACCTGGGATGTGTTGCAACCGGAGCCGGGTACCAACTCCTCGCCGGATTTTCTGGATAAAATACTGACCGGTGAGGCTTCGCTGTGGTACGAAATAAAAAAATTCCAGTATCGAAAAAAAGGGCGAAACGGGATACTCCTGATTTTTGACCAGTTTGAAGAACTGTTCACCTATCCGGAGGATCAAGTGCTGGAGTTTCGCCGGCAGTTGGCTGAGGCGCTGTTTACCCCGGTGCCACAACGGTACTGGGATGCTTTGGAAACGCGCACCGAACGACTGAACGAAATTTTGTTGCCGGACGAACTCGCAATTTTTCAGCAACCTGCCGATGTCAAGGTGCTCCTGGCGATTCGTTCGGACCGGATGCACCTGCTGCATCAGTTGAACGACTATTTCCCTTCGATTTTAAAAAACTGTTACGAGCTCACGGCGCTCGACGAGCGTCAGGCCGCAGAGGCTATTGAAATGCCCGCCGTACTCTCCGGGGATTTTACATGCCCGTCTTTCGTGTATGAGCCGGCCGCGTTGTCCACCATATTGAATTTTTTGACAGACGGCAAAAAACAAATGATCGAGGCCACACAGCTGCAGATCATTTGCAATTCCATCGAATCGAAGGTGCAGCAGCATCAGCTCACCGAGGTGCAGGAAAAGCACGTTGCAGACCTGGAGGCCGTTATAGAAAACTATTATGATGAAAAAATATCGGCTATCGCGGATGCGCAGCAACAGCTGGCTGCCCGGCGCCTGATCGAGGAAGGGCTGCTGTTTGAAGAAGAAGAACGCCGCCTGAGCTTGTACGAAGGGCAGATTTACCGGGTGTACGATATTGAGGAAGCCACGCTGCGGCAATTGGTAGACAGCCACTTGCTGCGGGCAGAACCGAGCCTGCAAGGGGGATATACCTACGAACTGAGCCACGACTCGCTGGTGTCGCCCGTATTGATTGCCAAAAAGAAACGCTTGGAATCGGAGCGCCAGGCAGCAGAGGCCGCGGCCCAGGCCGAACGCGAACGCGAACTGGCCGTCGAGCGCAGAAAGCGCCGACAGGCGCGTATGGTGGCGGCGGTGATGACGGTACTGGCCGCTATTTCACTGCTGACCAGTTTCTTTGCGGTACGGCAGTCGCAGGTAGCCGAGAAGGCGCTGAGCCAATTTTTGGAAGAAAAAAGGGAGAAAGAGGAAGAAAAAAGGGAGAAAGAGAAAATGAAAATCGAGGCTCTGCTCTCTTCAGCAGAGAAATTTGCGACCTCTTCCGACTGGCACTTGTGTCTTGTGAGATTAGAAACAGCTTATGCTATAGATTCTACAAATGTCATTGTCAGGAACAAGATACAGGAGGCTAAAGATTCGATGACCGTTGACTCTATACGCCGAACGCGGGGTATTATCAAGAACAGGATACAGGAGGTCAAACAGAAACTACCAACAGATTCAAAGTAGAACTATAAATTTTCGAGCCATTGTATCAAGTTCTGTAAATCAGCCATCTTGCCGGAATGCAAAATTTCTGACTCTGCTATTTCTTTAAGTCCGAGTACAGCCTCCTTTTTATCTTTGATTATTTTTGCCGACAGTGCATCGCTATACAGTTGCTTGGCATCATCCAGGCGATCTAAAATCAATAAATTCAAGGCTATTCCTTCAGTATTGCTTGGATGTGGGAATATGTCGTAACTTTTTTTGAAGCAATGAATAGAACGCTGGTGTTGTCTTTTATTAAACAAGATTCTGCCAGCTATTGCGTAGTACGTTGCGTAGTCACTTATGTAACTCGAGCTGTCATTTTCTGTGGCAATGCCGGCTTTCAACAAATACTGATATTGTTTTTCCAGTATTTGGCAAATATCTTCCGAGAGGACAACTTGTTGGCTTTTACTCCATGCGTTTCGAAAATATAATGTTAAGTTGTAGTACATTTCGTAGTATATATCCTCTGAAAAATCGAAAAATGTATTTTTGTCTATAAAAATACCGCCGCGTAAAGAAACCTCGTGTATGGCTACCCGAAAACGGATACCATCCTCTTTGGTTTTGGCATTTGCGAGTAGTTTTTCATAAAATAATTTGGCGTTGCCCCATTCCAGTGTTTTCTTAAAGTGCTCGGCAAATGCCAGGAGTATGTCCGGGCTTAAGGTAAGATAGTCACTCAAACGATTTATTCCAAGAGCATGTTCTGTGGTGTAAAGACCGATGTAGTTTGTGCCGGTTGGGTTTGTCTGAACGGCTTTCTCCCATTTCTCCTTTGCAATTTTGTGGTTCCCGGCCTGGTAGAAATAGTTGGCAATCGCAGGCAGCGCTTGCGGATTCTGGTTTGACAACAGAGTGTCTGGATCAATTCTGAATCCGTATTCAATTAAAAGTTGCAGTGTAATATCGGCAACCTCCTGCTGAATAAACCATTTTGGCGTACCTGTTTTTTCAATACGACCGTCTTTGAATCCGGTAAATAGAAAATTGCCGGTATGGTCATAAGTTGCAGATACAAGGAGACTCATATCCTCGGGGTATACCCAATAGGGAGTTGACGGGCCATTGGGCAAAAAAAAGCTCAGCTGTGAGGGGTACGATAAAGACACGAGAGAAGCCAGTTCCGATTCATCTGGAGAAAGGCAGGCAAACGAGGTTATCTCCGCCTTCAAACTTGTCAGATCAAAAAAGCGAAGTGGTGTCTCCGGGTTGTCCGTGGCCCAGGTCTTGATAGTGCGGTCATAAGAAAGGGTGTACAATACCTGCCCTGAGGCCGACGAGCGCATATCATAGACCTCTGAGTTGTGCCCATACCAAGTCCGGAGTACTTTGCCATCCGGACCGGCAAGGGTTACATGCTGTAAACTGCCGTCTTCGTTGCTAATAAAAATCGACTTTTCATCACGGGCAAACGCAATACTCAACGTATTCCCGTTTGTACCTTTGAATTTGAAAACAGGCTGGAGTATGTTGTTGGAGGGACAAATCCAAAACGTGGTGTCTTAAAACAGCAGCGCTATCCAATTGCCCGATGGCGATGTGCCGATCCGGGTTATTCCTGAGAAGCGATTACTTTCAGTCAGTTGAATGTCCTTTGATCCAATCACCCAGGTGTTTAAGAGACTGTCCAAGCCGTATGTGTATAATTTGGACAGGTCTGGGGATATTGCTGTTGCAAGGATTGGTTCTTTGCAGGTGGCCTGATTTACGATGTCTCCATTGGACGTATTTACAAGGAACAACTTCCCTTCCGACGATACGGTCAGGATATTGTGCGGATCCGGTGTTCTGTACAGAGCGGTTATTGGCTGTTTAGAGGGGGTGTATTCCGACCACCATAGTGGGCGGGGACGTGATTCAAATGACCACTCCGTCAAGATGCCATCCGAGCTGCCCGACCAAAAACCATTGGATGCCGTGGATACTTTCAACGATGTGATGGCTTGGTGGTTACCTCGGTACACATAAAGCGGGTTGGGGTTGCCTGTTTGCCATAATTTGATAGTACGGTCGTTGCCGCTGGAGATAAACATATTGCCGTCTGGATGGAAGGCTAAACAATGCAATTGGTTTTGATCTCCCGTATACGAAGCAATCGGGGTGTCTGGTTTGGAAATATCCCATTGATATATCAGGCCATTATATCCGCCGGACAATAGCTGTTTACCGTCAGGAGAGAACGACATTGTTTGCACCAAGGAATTATGCCCCGTCAATGTGACGGGCGTTTGAGTCTCGGTGGAATCGGTTGCCCATATTCTTATCACAGCAGAATTTCGGTCAGCAGTCGCAAGTTGTGCTCCATCAGGCGACAGAGCCGTTTCGCCATATAAATTTTCGGGGTGAGTAAAGGACAATACATAGTTTTTGTCCTCCATGGATCGTATCACAACCTTGCCGAACTCATCAGTAAAATAAAGTCGTTTATTATCAGGGAAAAAGCCGACAGATAAAATTGATCCGCCCTCCGATTGCGCCTCAAATATCGGGGACTCCCAATCGCCAACCTGCCATACTAAAACCCGTTTGTTCAGTCCTCCTACAATTAAGTAGCGCCCGTCCGGTGAAAAATGCAGGCCGTTGATCTGCTGCGACAATATGTTTATGGTATGCTGCGGGGCAAGGTCTTGGGGCGACCAGAGTATGATTTGTCCATTTTGCAGCCCGGCAGCCGCAAGTGTCCCCTGTGGGTGCATGGCAATACAGTTAACCTGTGCAGGTAACTTGTAGTCTTTTTTGTAGAAGCGCAGCGACATATCACCCAGAATTTGATAATAAGTGGCTTCTGCTGCCGATTCCTCCGGGTGCAGTTTGTAGTTGGCCTCTGCGATACGGAGCGCCAAGGTCGGGTTAGTGCGAACGGTTTTTAGTGCCAACGAAACATTGAAGTTACTTCTCGATGTTTCTTCTGCAATATGGGTTTGCCGCTTGGCCTCTGTTTCGGCTGCCCGCGCCCGGTCGCGTTCCTGCTCCACTTTTATTTTTTCGCGCTCAATCGCTTTTTCCTGTTCGATGGCTTTGTTGCGCTGCGCCTCTATCTTTTGGAATACTGCCAGTACATGGTCATCAATTTCGTCTTTCCTGGATTCGCTACACTCCTCCTCGGCTGAATTATATTTTTTAACGGCATTCAAATAATCGCCTTTTTTCTCAAATGCTTTGGCTTCCTTCAACAAGCGTTCGCATTCTGCGGAATTTGTATTTTGAGAAAAGCCGGTGAAAGAGCGAATAACCAGCAAAAAAAGTAGAATCTGTTTCATAAAAATTGATTTTCCGAATAATGATTTGGTCGTTGATTGTCAGGCGAATGAATCACCTTTTCCGTTTGCGATACAAATGTAGGTTCTTTTGTTACTTTTGCCGAACGGTACAAATGTTTTTCTTTCCTTATTCAACTTCCATGCGCGACATGACCGATCTGATCGGGCGAATCTTCCTCTCCGCCATTTTTCTTTTTGAGGCAGTGGATTCGATACTTTTCTTCGAAAAAACTAAAATAACCATGACCCAGCATGGGCTTACCTGGAATCAGGACATGCTCCTGTACGGGGCCATTTTCTGTCTCGTGCTGGGCGGCCTGATGGTGCTGCTCGGCTACCGGTCTTCGTTCGGAGCTACGCTGCTCCTGCTGTACTGGGTGCCCGTCACTTTTATCGTACACGACTTTTGGGACTACCCGAAAGACCAGATTCGGATGCAGAGTATTTTGTTTATGAAGGATATCGCCATCATTGGCGGCCTGCTGATGCTCCTGGGAAAAGGGAGCGGGCGCTACAGCATCAAACGTTTGCTGGCCACAACAAGGGTCTGAAATCAGGTGACTTTGGCCTTGCTGAGCACTTTGGAGAAATAGGCGGGAAAAAACCGCTTGAGGTACACCCCCAGCACTTCTTTTCCGCCAAACCAGATTTCCTCTTTCCCGTTTTGAATGGCCCGCAAAATCCGCCGGGCGGCATCGTCCGCCGCCAGCCCTTTGTCGGTGGCGTCGTCCATAGTGCCCTGCGCCCGCCCGGAACCGGTCAGGGCATTGATGCTCACGTTGGTGCGCACAAACCCCGGGCAGACCAGCGTGATACGGATCGGGGTATGCGCCAGTTCGGCACGCAGGCTGTCGAAAAAGCCGTGCAGGGCGTGTTTGCTGGCCGCGTAGGCCGAACGCTTGGGCGACCCAAACTTGCCGGTGAGGCTGGTCACCACCGCGATGTGGCCCAACTGGTGCGTCAGCATACTGGGCAAAATGGCTTTGGTGAGCGCCACGGTGCCAAAAAAATTGACCTCCATCAGGCGTTTATCCACCTCCAGCGGCGTGTCCAGCACCAGGCTGCGCTGCGAAATGCCGCCGCAGTTGATCAGGATATCCACCTTGCCCACTTGTTTCAAAACAGTATCCACGATGCCCGGAATGGCGTCGTGCTGAGCCAGATCGAGCGGCTGTACCAGGCTATTTTTGGCTCCCCGGTCGGTGGCCTCCGATGCTACGCGTTGTAGTTCCGCCTCGTTTCGGGCCGACAGGATCAATTGTGCGCCGTGCGCAGCCAGGGCGTAGGCCAATGCCTCCCCGATTCCCGAGGATGCGCCGGTGATCCAGATGCGTTTTTGATAAAAAAAGTCGGACATAAATTTGTTGAGCAAGGTAGTGAAGGTTGAGCGGGAGTTATCGCTTGCGCTCGCAAAGGTAATAATGCCAAAGCATGCGTGTGCCGACGCTGCGCCATGGGCGCCAGTGGAGGGTTTGGGCCACAAAATCGTCATGTGCGGGGCGCTCGGGCAGGTTGTTGAGCACCCGGAATGCTTCTTGCATGGCTATGTCTCCTTTGGGTAAAATATCGGGGCGCAGCAGGCATTCGGACAGGTAAATATCGGCCGTCCAGTCGCCAATACCGTTGAATTGTTTCAGAAAGGTGCGTACAGCATCGTCGGGCATGGAAAACAGCGCCGATAAATTCAGTTTTTCCTGTAAAATCCTGGAGGCTAAGGCACGCGTGTATGTCATTTTTTGGCGGCTGAAGCCAATTGCACGCAGGGCTTCGTCCGAAAGTACGAGCAGGTTTTCCGGGGTGACTTCTCCAAGTTGTTCTTGCAGACGCCGAAAAGCGGCATTTGCTGAGGCCAAGGATACCTGTTGTTCCAGGATGATGTGTACGAGTGTGGAAAAGCCGGGCGTGCGGTTCCAGAGTGGCGGGTAGCCGTGGCGTTCGAGCACATGTGCCAGCGCCGTGTCGCGTTCGGCCAGCCAGGATGCCGCCTCGCGCAGGTTTGTTTCGTTGAGCTGCCGTATCATTGCTGCAAAGAAAAACAAAAGAACTACGCAATATGAAAATCGTTACCCTCACGCTGAACCCGGCTTTGGATAAAAGTGCCTCGGTCGAACGGATGGCTCCCGAAAGCAAACTGCGCTGCTCGGCGCCCCAACTTGATGCCGGCGGTGGCGGGATCAATGTTGCCAAAGGTATACAACGGCTCGGCGGCGCCTGCACAGCGGTGTTTCCCGTCGGCGGACTCAACGGACAACGGCTGCTCGGGCTTCTGGCGGCTGCGGATATTCCGGTGCAAACCATTGATGTGGCGGGCGAAACACGCGAGAATTTTTCCGTGCTGGAGACGGGTACCGGCTTGCAATACCGCTTCACCATGCCCGGCACACACCTGACGGAAACAGAGGCCGATGCCTGCCTCGAGGCGGTACGGGCATTGGCTCCGACGATTATCGTAGCCAGCGGGAGCTTGCCGCCCGGTTTGCCGGATACTTATTACGCCAAAGTGGCGGCTTTTGCAAAGGATATTCAGGCGAAGTTTATTCTGGACACCTCCGGCGCTGCCTTGCAGGCAGCCGCCAACGAAGGCCTTTTTCTGCTCAAGCCCAATCTGGGCGAACTCAGCGCCTTAGTGGGCGTGCCAAAACTGGAAATGAATCAGGTGGACGACGCGGCCATGGAGATTATTCACCGCGGTAAATGTGCGATTGTAGTCGTGTCGCTGGGGCCGCACGGGGCACTTTTGGCTACCCGCGACGGCTTTGTGCACGTCGCAGCGCCCATTGTGGAAAAACGCAGTACCGTAGGCGCCGGCGACAGTATGGTGGCGGGTATGGTCTGGGCGTTGGGCCAGGGCAAACAACCTCTGGAAATGGCGCAGGCAGGTGTGGCTTGCGGCACCGCAGCAACCATGAACCCGGGTACCGAGCTGTTTCGCCCCGCCGATGTGTGGCGTTTGCTGGACTGGATTCAAACATTTGGCAAACGCTACCGCTTCACCGATTTCTAAAATTATATTTTTACTTTTGCCGGCCTCTTTTTCTTGACCTGTTCTCTATGATAAATTTGATACTCTTTGGCCCGCCCGGTTCCGGCAAAGGCACGCAGGCGGCGCATCTGGTTGAACGCTACAACCTCGTACACATCAGTACGGGCGACCTGTTCCGATATGAAATCGGGAACAATACCCCGCTTGGGCTTCAAGCCAGGGCATTTATGTCCAAGGGCGAACTGGTCCCCGACGAAATTACGATCGGTATGCTCCGCAACAAGGTGGAGGCCCACCCGGATGCCGGCGGGTTCATCTTCGACGGATTTCCGCGCACCATTCCGCAAGCAGAAGCGCTGGATCACCTGATGGAAGAAGAAGATACGACCATCCATCTTCTGTTGGCGCTGGAAGTGGCCGACGAAGAAATCATCCAGCGTATCAAACTGCGCGGCATCACCTCCGGCCGCACAGACGATGCCGATGAATCCATCATTCAAAACCGGATCAACGTGTACAAAAACGAAACCACACCGGTGTTCGATTACTATGCCCGGCAAGGCAAAAGCCACAGCGTCAACGGTATCGGGTCTATTGACGATATTTTCGACCGCCTGTGTACTGTGATCGAAACCCAAGGGGGGCAATAACCCGCCCGCCCGCCCAAACTCCAGCTATGCGGCAACGCGAAGTTTTCCATAGTTTTGCACCCGACATCACTGTTTACCGCTATGGCACTTCCATCCAATCCCTGGCAAGCACTCTGGCAGCGGTTGCCGGCGCCGCTGCAGAACCGGTACTACCTGGCTCTGCTGGTTTTCTTTTTCCTGCTTATTTTTCTGGATAAGCACAGTATGTGGACGCAGTGGCGGCTACACCGGGCACAGCAGCGCCTGGAAGCCGACCGCGCCTACTACGAGCAGAAAATTCTGGAAGCAAAAGAGGAGGCGGAAGACTTTGAATTGACCAAGGAAAAATTCGCGCGGGAACACTATTACATGAAACGCGCCAACGAAGACGTGTACATCATTCAGGAAGACAAGTAATCGAATCAATCGAATCAATCCACAAATAAACATGGCAGTTTTAGTCAACAAACACTCCCGCATCATCGTACAGGGTTTCACCGGCAAAGAAGGTACGTTTCATGCCGAACAAATGATCGCCTACGGAACCAACGTAGTCGGGGGCGTCACACCGGGCAAAGGTGGCCAAATGCACCTGGAACGCCCGGTTTTCAATACGGTGGAGCATGCCGTGAAAGCCACCGGAGCCGATACGTCCATCATTTTCGTACCCCCGGCGTTCGCTGCCGATGCCATCATTGAGGCCGCACAATCCGGTATCCGCGTTATCGTGGCCATCACGGAGGGTATTCCGGTGCAAGACATGGTGCGTGCAAAAGCATATATTGACCGGAAAGACTGCCGCCTCATCGGGCCAAACTGCCCGGGTATTATCACACCCGACGAGGCCAAAGTGGGCATCATGCCCGGCTTCGTGTTCAAACGTGGCCCCATTGGTCTGGTATCCAAATCCGGCACGCTCACCTACGAGGCCGCCGACCAGGTTGCCAAAGCCGGCCTCGGTATTACCACGGCTATTGGTATTGGCGGCGACCCGATCATCGGCACCACCACGCTCGAAGCCATTGAACTCTTTATGAACGACCCGGAAACGGAGGGCATCGTCATGATCGGCGAAATCGGCGGTTCCCTCGAAGCCGAAGCCGCCCGCTGGATTCGTGCAAACGGCAACCGTAAACCCGTAATCGGGTTTATTGCCGGCCAAACAGCGCCTAAAGGCCGCAAAATGGGCCACGCCGGCGCTATTGTCGGTAGCGCCGACGACACCGCGGAAGCCAAAATGCGCATCATGGCCGAAAACGGTATCCATGTGGTACAGTCGCCCGCCCAGATCGGGGCTACCGTAAAAAAGGTTATGGCCGGGATGCTGGTGTAGCACCGGCTATCTTCAGCGGACTTCCATGCGTATCCGCCGTTCCTGCGGCAGGTAGTTGTTCCAGCGGGTGGGCAGCACTTTCATCCAGCCGAGGTTCAGTCCCTGGTACCGGGCAAGCACCCAGCCTTTGGCAGGCGAGCCGGCTGGAAGTTCGAAGTTTTCTTTTTTTAGAAAAAGCAGTGCCTGCTCGCGGGTCAGTTCCGCAGCGGGTAGGGTAGGGGATACGATATTGCTGAGCGCCAGGGCGTGGTCGGGCACAAAGTCCTGCCCCTTGAACTGTCCGATGCGGGTGCCGAACCACTTGTTTTTCAAAAAAACGTCGAGCACGCGATAGTCCTCGTTCAGGTGTGCCGGCAGGGCCAGCACATCGGCGTTCGGGGTTTGGTAAAAGCGCATATCGGCGTCATCGCGGAGCCAGGCGCGGGCTTCCGGGACGAGGTTTTTGGCCAGGTGCTGCACGTTTCGGAAATGCGCGGGGGGCTTGATACTTCTGTTCGGCGCCTCGGGTTTTCGGAACAGGGCAATGAAAAAGCCCTCGCCGCGCACCCGGTGCGGAAAAAAACGGTAACCACCGTCGGTTTCGACGATACCCCAGATATCGGGGGGCGACAGGCGCAGCGGCTCCAGGTTGTATTCTGATGCCAACCACGCCGTGTTGTTTTCATTTTCCAAACGGTTGAACGTGCAGGTGGAATAGGCCAGCACACCACCCGGTTTGAGCGCAGCGACGGCGCCGGCCAGAATCGTTTTTTGGCGTGCAGCGCACACATCCACCTGTGCGAGCGACCATTCGTTCACGGCGTTAGGGTCTTTGCGAAACAGTCCTTCTCCGCTGCATGGTGCGTCGGTCACGACCACATCGAACCAGCCCTCCATGGCGGCGAAATCGTTGGCGCCGGCGCTGGTAACGGCGCTGTTTGGTATCCCCCATTTTTCCAGGTTCTCGCGGAGTACCGTTGTGCGTTGCCGGATGACCTCGTTGGCCACC
This sequence comes from Lewinellaceae bacterium, assembly GCA_016719605.1. GTDB lineage: Bacteria > Bacteroidota > Bacteroidia > Chitinophagales > Saprospiraceae > M3007. The sequence goes on from JADJYW010000002.1 coordinate 156,551, forward strand.
AGCAGGCTGTGGGGGTGCAGTAGGGAGGCAAGCAGGGTGCTTTTTCCGCCCGGCGCAGCGCACAGATCGAGCACGCGCAGGGGCTGTGTCACCTCCACGGTTTGGCGCAGCGCCTCGTGCAAAAACATGGACGATGCTTCTTGCACATAGTAGGCGGCGGCCTGAAAACGTGGATCGAGCGTGAACACGGGGCGCTCGGGCAGGTACCAGGCGCCGGGGCACCAGGGCACAGGCGTCGCATCCGGGAAAAGAGCATCCGGGGTGTTTGGTATTTTGTGCGGATTGGTGCGTACACTGACCGGCGCAGTCGCCAGCATGGCGGCTTCAAATGCAGGGTAAGTATTGCCCAGCAGGGCCTGCATTTGCTTGACGAAAGGTGGTGGTAACATGGGTTGGAGGGTTTGAAGGTTTCTGGTTGGAGGGTTTGAAGGTTTCTGGTTGGAGGGTTTTGGGTTGGAGGGTTGCGTCGTTGTTGGCGGGGCGACATAATGGGCAGGATCAAATGAAAATCATGCGGTTTTGTGTCCTTTTTGAAACACCTTTGCAGGCTTTGCGGCGAAAAAAATACGGAGCATGGCGGATACAGGCCTCTGTGGGGGGCGGGATCGCCGGCAACAGCGCAATAAAATCTGCTTACATTTGCGGCTTTTAACGGGCACAGTTTTATATTTCAAATCAAAATCTTGCTGCATTTTTATGAAAGCAGACACAGCCTTGTTGCACCTCATCCGGCAAACCAGCCACCTGATTGCCCAACTCAAGCCGGAGGACTACTGCAGGCCGCTGGTTGAGTTTGAAAACAACAGCCTTGGGCAGCATTTTCGGCATATTCTGGAGTTTTTTCAATGTCTGGAGGCCGGTGTAGAATCAGGCACAATAGACTATGCCGCGCACAACCGCAACCCGCTGTATGAAAAAAGCCCGGAGGTGGCGTCGGCTGCATTGGAGGCATTTTCGGCCGGTCTTGCGGCATTCGATCCTGCCGTGCCGGTGCGGGTTCGCGCCGAGTTTGGTAGCGATGACCGCCCCTGTTTTGATAGCACGGTGGGCCGGGAAATGCTGTTTGTGTACGACCACGCAATCCACCACCTGGCTATTGTCAAAATTGGTCTGACGTGTTGTTTTCCGGATATTGATGTTGAAAAAGACCTTGGCGTATCGCCATCCACTGTCAAGGCGCGTGCAAAGGTGGAAAACTGAGCGGAAAACCCGCACAGAATATCCGTTTGGTGTTGTTTTTTCGGCAAGCCTTGGCCCTTTGTCGCGTATTGTGGAACTTCGCCGCGCGTTTCATTGGCTGACCGCCAACTGCCGCATCACCAAGCATGCTCACCCTTTTCCGCAACAACCAGTCCACAACGGTTTTTCTTTTGGCCCTGTACGCAGGAGTCTTGCATTTACCGGCGCTATTAGGCTGGGTGCAGCCTCCGGAAAAACTGGCAGAAGGCGACGGTGGGCTGCTGTACCAGACGTTTTTCGGCCGGGCCGACCGCAATGTGACCTTCTCTGCAATCAGTGCTGCGGTATTGGTTTTTTTGCAGGCCCTTTTGGTCAATCGGTTGGCCGATACCTTCCGGATTATGGATGACCGAAACTGGCTGCCCGGCGCCTTGTACGTTTTGGCAGCGTCGTGCGTGCCCGATTTTTTATTTCTCAGCCCGGCTCTGGTGGCCGCAACGTTCATTCCGATCGCGTCGCTGCGTATTTTTTCGGTTTACAAACAGACAGTGGCCTACGGTGCGGTATTCGACAGCGCATTTTGGATCACGGTGGCCTCCTTCGTGCATCCGCCGGCTATCTGGGGCCTCGCGGTAGCCTATTTTGGTCTGTTCAGTTTGCGGTCTTTCCCCGCAAGGGAGCAATTTGTTTTCCTGACAGGTATTCTGGCGCCGATAGTGCTGGCAGTGGCCGGTTATTTCTGGGTTGACCAGGCGGCCGATTTTTGGCAGATGCAACTGAGCCGATGGGCGTACCTGCCCGCTTTTAGCCTGGGGCTTGATTTGTACGGCAGCCTTAAACTGACCTTAGTCGGGCTGCTTCTGGTCGCATGTCTGCTGGGGTTCAATATTTACTACCACAAGCGACTTATCCAGGTACAGAAGTATATTTCAATCCTGTACTGGTTCCTGTTTGCCGGGCTGGCAGCCACTCTTTTTCAGTTTGACCTGCGCTTGGAATCCCTGATGCTGGTGATGCCAACCATGGGTGTTTTTTTGGCGTACCTGTTTCAATCTACCCGAAATACACCACTGCTGGAACTGTTCCATCTGGCCTTGTTGCTCGTTGTTTTTATGCTGCAATTTTTTCTAAAATTCACTCCATAAGCGAAGATTAGTAAGCCCCCCCCTTCAACCAATCACCAGTCAACCAATCACCAGTCAACCAATCACCAATCAACTAACAGATCATGAAATTTGGCGTAGTAGTTTTTCCCGGTTCCAATTGTGACGATGACATGGTGCACGTTCTGGGCGACGTGATGGGGCAAGATGTGGTGAAACTTTGGCACAAAAACACGGACCTGTTCGATGTGGATTGTGTCGTGTTGCCTGGCGGGTTTTCCTATGGCGACTATGTGCGGGCGGGAGCCATCGCGCAGTTTTCGCCCATCATGAAAGCCGTCAAAGCCTTTGCAGCGACAGGCGGCTATGTATTTGGTGTGTGCAATGGCTTTCAAATCCTCTGCGAAGCGCACCTGCTGCCGGGCATCTTGCTGCGCAATGCCAATCAAAAATTCATTTGCGACAATGTGTGGATAAAACCGGTGACCAACAACTCGGCCGTCACGGCGGGTCTGGACCTCAACCAGGCACTTAAAATCCCGATTGCGCACGCGGAGGGTCGGTATTTTGCAGATGAAAAAACGCTGGATACGCTGGAGGCAAATGATCAGGTACTGTTTCGCTACTGTACGCCGGCGGGTGCGATCACGCCCGAGGCAAACCCCAACGGTGCGGCACGCAACATAGCCGGTATTTGCAATGCGCAGCGCAATGTGTTTGGTATGATGCCCCACCCCGAACGCGCCGCCGAAGCGGTGCTGGCCAATCTGGACGGAAAGGGACTTTTTGCCGCGCTGGTTGCCTGATCGGCTACGGTTGTTTGCCCGGTTCAAACAGGGCGAGAATGATATTGCCCATGTAAACCCCCAAAGCCGATTCCACGAGGGTGAGGAAGATGATCATGTCCTGATAGTTCAGCACATTGGGCGCCAGCGCTTTCAGCGAGATCAGCAGCATGACCGTGACGAAGTGCCCGTTGACCAACCACTTGACCATGCTGTTCATGGGCGTCTCGTTGCCGGCGTGCAGGTTTGGCTCGGTGATGCTCCGACCGATGTACCGAAACACCGCCCCGCCATACATGGCGGTTACCGGCCCGAGTATGCCGATGAGGGCGGTGAATTCCTCAAAGTCGAATCCCCGCAGGATATAAAATACACAGGCTGCCCCGATCAGGATGAAGTGGTAGATCAGGATTTGCCGCGCAATGCGCCCGCGCGTACTAAGCGCCAGTGCGGTGGGCTTGCCGGTTTCGACTTTGGTGCTGGTAGTCGTCGTTGATGTGGCTTGTGTAGCTGCCATAGCGTGCGAACTTGTCGTTGTCATTGGCGAAGGTAATCCAATAGTTTTTTAAAAAGCCTCCTTTGATATTCCTCCAAACTATCCTTGTAACGCAAGGACATGTCTTTGTAGTCATTTTTGCGGGGAGGAAAAAGTATACCGCTGCCATATTTTCCCTGAAATTCCCAGGAAAGCTCCACATCCTCGCCTTTTTGTACCCCTTTGACGTAGATGCGGTGGTATTCGAAGTAGCCGTCCGGGCAAATTTCGTAGCTCAGGTGCGATACCTCCAGCACAAATTCGTCCACCGTAGCGTACGAACTATCCACCCTGGCCTTCCAGAGAATGGGTGTTCCCTTGGATTTGTAAAAATTGATCAGGTACTGCCGGGCCTTGGTACAAACGCTGTACAGTTGTTGGCGGGGCAAAAGGATTTTGTTGTCGCCGACATTGATGCCCTGCAGCGATGCCGGCAAACGCACGTCCACCACCGCCCCGGATCGGATGCTGCGGCCGTCGAGCGGGATTCGGCCCTTGTTGCTGCTGACGCGGGCGAGGAAGTGAGCCGGTTCGTGGCAGCGTACCACCACCTCGGCTTGTTCTTCGTGAACTTCGGCAAGGAAAGCCCATTTGTGCAGCAGGCGTTCGCGGAAAAACTGGCCGTTCAGGCGAAAATTTGTTTTTTCGAGGCGATCCCAGGCGCATTGCAGCGAATCGCACACCCGGGCGCCCTTGTATGCGCCCCGCAGGAATAGTGTCACTTTTTTGGGGGCCACGGCCACGCTGTCGGCATAAAAAACACCATCCAGTTGGTTTTGGCGCAGCCACGCCTGGAACTCCGGAATTTTGGCCTTGAAAAAATCCGCGTCCTGCCGCAGGTCAATTCCCTGACCCTGTGCAGACGTCAGGATCGGCAGAAGAAAGATCACCAGATAGCCTACAAGAAGGCTCGATCGCATAGCGGGAAGTTTTACGATGTGTTTGAGCAGCGGAACAAAGGACGGCGGGCCTACGCTGCTTATTTTCAGGGTTTTTACTTTAACTTTTCAGCAAAATCCCGACACCTTCCGGCAGACGATCAGGATTTTGTGTTCTGCCATATCCGTCGCACCAAAAATGTACCATTCGCCCCCGTCTGCCAGCCCGAGCCGTTGCCGCACCTGCTCGGTCGAATCAGGGAAATTGCGCACCGCGATATTGGCCCGTCCTTCCGGCAAAAAACGCTGTACCTCCCGGCGGTCGTAGCGCAACACCGCCTCCACCGAAAACATACGTCCCGGCACATTGGGCACCAACTCCCCGGATGTGTACAGGTGGGTATTCGCATGCAGTTTCCAAAGCCCCAATTGGGCGGCAAAAGCCCGGAACGCCCCGGCTTTCAGTACCGCTGCATCGGGTTCGTACAGATAGCCCTGTGGGGCGGCATACCGGGACTCGGTGGCTTGTTCCTCCAATCGGGTATGCCGGAACACCCGCAACGTTTCGCCTATGCACACCGCTTCAATCGGGACTTGATCGAACGCCGGCGCTGATTTTTCCAGCAAGTACAGTACTTCTTTCACCTCGTTGTCTACCGACACAACCCAGATGTGGCTGACGGATTGGAGCAGCCCTGTGGCCTGATTCAGATCGAGCAAAGGCGCCGTTTTGATCAATACCCGGTCGGCAGTTTCGAGTAGTTTTTCTTTGATTTCCAGAATGTTCGGCGCACAGTCTTCCAATCGGAACAGGCGCCGGTGCCCGCCGTCGCGGCGGGCAGGATCGAGGTACAGCAGGTCGAAATGGGCGGTGTTGTGGTTCAGAAATGTTTCCGCATCCGTCTGTATGGCCGTAATGTTGGCTGCGCCCAACACCCCGAAATTGTGGCGGGCCAGAGCGACCAGTTCGGGGTTGTGCTCCACATACGTCACCTGCTCGAATCGCTGTGCAAAAAAATAAGTGTCCACGCCCATTCCGCCGGTCAGGTCGGCCATAGTTTTCCCGGAAAACAAGCCTGCCTTGAATCGGGCCGTTTGTTCGGACGAGGCCTGCTCGACCGACAGTCCGGGCGGAAACTCCAGCCCGGTGTTGTACCATGCCGGTATTTTCGAGTGCACCTTGCGCAGGGCTTCTATCTGGCCGACTGCTGCGGGCACCGACACGCCGGGGTACCGGTGCGCCGACAACAGCAGGCGGTGCAAATCATCGTTCAGATGTTTCTGGATAAATTGCCGATCGGCGACGGTAAGCATGGCGCAAACATCGAAACAATGGCGCTATATTTGTCCGCTCTTCGGGGCAATACCAATCGGATTTAAAAAAATGAAAGCAAACGTAATCATTTGGGCCGTATTGATGTGCCTGCTCTCGCCTCTGCTGTCCTTTGCACAAGGCACCGACATCCAACAACTTGAAACGGAATTGCGCTCGGCATCCGGCGCCCGACGGGTCGAGATATTCCTCTCGTTATCGGATGTTTATGCTCAAACCGGAGACTACGATCAGGCACTCGCCCGCGCAACGGACGCCTCCGATCTGGCTCTCCGGATCAAACGGTTCGACCTGCAGGCGTCCAGCCTCAATCGGGAGGGTAAAATTTTAGCAATAAAAGGCAAAAAAGGGCTTTTTGGAAAAGATATCGCCGCGTCGAAGTTTCGCGAGAGTAACCAGTTGTTGCAAAAAAAAGCACGTCCGGACAAAGCGCTCTTGCTCGACAACCTGGAGCAACTGCGTGCCATCGCTGTGCGCAATAACCGCAAAGACGATATTGCCGAGATAGACGCACAAATTGCCCGCGCCAAAGACATAATGGAGCCGCTGCCTGCGCCGGAGATTCAGGTGCAGGCCATTGAAACGCCACAGGATTTGAAAGATCAAATTTCGGCTATTTCCAATCAGATACTGGAGTTGGGTAGCGCGTCCGGGCAGCGCCTCAATTACGAACGCGAACGGCAGCATCTCCAGGCTGAACTGAGCGCCAGCAGAGCCTTGATTGACAAGATGTCGGAGGATCAGCTGAAGGCAACCTTGCTGGTCATGCAGCAGCGCACCAAACTGGACTCTTTGGAGTACCAAAACCAGGTGGACAGCCTGAATGTAGCCAATGCAGAACTGGCAGTGCGGGAGTCAGAAAGCGAGCGCAATTTTTATCTGGCGGCCTTTTTGGCCGTGCTTTTACTGGCCGGCGGATCCACATTCAGTTTTATTCGTGCCCGCCAAAACGCTCGTGTGCTGGAGGAAAAAAACAAAATTATCCGTGCCGAACAAGAGCGCTCCGAAAACCTGCTGCTCAATATCCTGCCTGCGCTCGTGGCCGAAGAACTCAAGAAGAGCGGCAGCACGAACGCCCGGTATTTTGAAGATGTGAGCGTCCTGTTTGCCGATTTTGTCGGCTTCAGCCAGATCGCCGAGAAACTGACCCCGCAGCAGTTGGTCAGTGAGCTGGACACCTGCTTCCGGGCCTTCGACGAGATCATTGCCCGGCATAGTTTGGAAAAAATCAAAACCATCGGCGATGCCTACATGGCTGCCGGCGGCCTGCCCAATGGCGGCGGCGGCCAGTTGCGGGCCATGGTTGAGGCTGCGCGCGATATGCAAAACTGGCTGGCTACCTGGAATGCCGAGCGCGCACGGAAAAAGCAACCACTTTTCGAGGCTCGTATCGGTATTCACGCCGGTCCTGTGGTGGCCGGTGTGGTGGGTTCCAAAAAATTTGCTTTCGATATTTGGGGCGACACCGTCAACATAGCCGCCCGCATCGAAGCAGCCGGCGAAGGTGGAAAGATCAATATCTCCGGTGAGGTGCACGAAGTGGTCAAGCAGTATTTCCCATGCAAGTACCGCGGCAAAATTGCCGCCAAAAACAAAGGGGAGATTGATATGTACTTTGTGGAAAATTGAGCGGGCAATGTCCTGCGTTGCAGGAAATCCGGGTAGCAAAAGGATTTACGATGCTTCCTTTTTTTTTCGCCAGGGACAGTGCCGACAACCACTGCCACAACATTTGCCCTGCTGCTGCAGGTAATGTTCCGTAAAAACAAAATAGCCCTTTTCAAGGTAATAATCGCGCCCTTCGAGCAAAGGCGTGGACTGTTGTTGTTGCGGCTCGGGTGTACTTGTTTTTGACATACCAAATTCACTAACGCCCGGTACGCCAAAAGGTTCTGAAGTTATGCGGGGGCAATATCCGACTCGGCATGGATGATCAGCACCGGCGAACTGGTGTGCAGAAGCATTTCCTTGGAAATACTGTGGTGCAGGACGTCTTCCCAGAACGAACGCTGGTGCGTCACAAAAACAAAAAGGTCTATGCGGTGCTCGAAAGCGTATTCGTGCAGACTTTCCACGACATTGGCGCCGATAACCTTGCTGAAAATAAAGGGTTTGCCCGGGTCGGCGTAAACGTAGTTGATCTCGAACAGTTTTTTCTCCAAATCCACGCCCGTCTCGCCGGCTTGTCCTGCATGTACAAAATGCAACTGCCCCTCCAGCCGGCGCGCAAAAGTGACCGTTTGTTTGACCGTCAGCGGGTCAAGGGAGTCAAAATTGCTGGCATACAGGATGTTTCGGAATCCCGTGTACACGGCTTGTGGCGGTACCAGCAGCACCGGGCATTGCGCGCTCTTGGACACCGCAATGCTGACCGAACCAAACAATTTGCGGGTCAAATTTCCCCGTCCGGTTGTGCCCAGCACGAGCAGGTCTGCTTTTTGGGAAAGATCGCTCAAGACCTCCTCCGGAAACCCGAAGGCGATGTTGGTGCGCAATCTCGGAATGTTGGCCCCTGGTTCGGTATCCATTTCACGGCGTTCGCTTTCCGGCACACACTCGATGTTGTTTGCCTGGGTAGCCTTCCGCACAAAGGCATCCACCTCGTCTTGCATGGTTTTGCGGTAGCTCGACAGAAAGCCCGACGGCGACGGTTTGGAGCCTTCAAAAATACTGTCCATGACATACACGACCTCCAGATTGGCATCGAACAGGTACGCCAGCCGACAGGCAAAAAGCAACGCATTTTCGGAGGCCGGGCTGAGGTCCACCGCTACCATGATCCGTCGCAGGCGGTACAATTTGCTGCGCAACAGGTTGCGGTTGCGGAGGATATCCTTGATTTCCTCAACCGACGGGACAACGCCCTCCGCCACGATCTTGCCGTCGAGCATCAGCGCCGGTGTATGGGCGACGCCACTGGCTAATATCTGGTTGTATTCCGAAATTTCTTCTATGTTGCTTTGCACCGGATATTCGGCCAGCGCCAAAGAGAGATTGCTGCGCAAGTCATGCATCCTGGCATCGCCTGTTCCAAAAATTTGAATCGTGGTCATGGTGTGATGTGGTTTGAGGAAATGAACACGCCGGATTCGCCCGTATGACCTGTCAAGACAAACTTTCCGAAGGTCGGAAACCTTCGGAAAGTGTCGGAGTACTCGGCGTATGGATCAGTCCAGATTTTCGTAAACCATGTGCGGCTCCTTCGGTTTTTCATCAAGAATCGCGCGAATGACGTCCTGTGTAGTCACGATACCAACCAGTTCGTCCTCTTTTACCACCGGGAGCGCGTGAAACCAGTTTTTACTGAAGATTTCCAACGCTACGTTGATGCGGTCATCCGGCTCCAGTTTGCCGATACCTTTGGTCATAATATCTTCTACTTTGGTGTGTTCCAGCAGGTCGGTGCGCTCCTGTGCGCTGCCGTGGTTCACCCCTCCGGTAAAGTGGCCAAAATCCGTCTTGGAAACAATACCCACGATCTTGCGAAACCGGACAACAGGCAAGTGGTGGAATTTGTGGGTGTCAAAAAGTTTCTTCACCGCGAGCAGATTGTCCTCCGGATTGACGGTGACAAGATCGGTGACCATGATGGAAGAAATCGGTGCGTAGGCATTCATAATTTTTACTTTAAATGTTGAGAAAGGGTAGTTTAAAAATCGCGTCCCATGACTTTGAGCACGCCACAAAAATGCCCGCCCTATGCTGCCGCATCGGATGACGGGACGCAGGACGCAAAATGATTTCCGTCAGTTACGCTATTCCTCTGTCGGGATTGTACTTTTGACCCGATCAAACAAAACTGACCATGAAAAAAATTCTGATCATTGAAGACAACACGGAAGTGCGTGAGAACCCTCCGAAATACTCGCGCTGAGTGGCTACAAACGACGACTGCCGAAAACGGCAAGGTCGGTGTGGAAAAAGCGCTGTCTGATCGCCCTGATCTGATTTTGTGCGACGTGATGATGCCGGAACTGGACGGATTCGGCGTACTACATATCCTCAGCAAACAAGCCGCGACAGCCGATATCCCGTTTATCTTCCTGACCGCTCTGGCCGAAAAAGATGATTTCAGAAAAGGTATGGCACTGGGTGCGGACGACTATATCGTGAAACCGTTCGATGACACAGCCCTGCTGCAAACCATCGAAACGCGACTAAAAAAAAGCGACCGCCTCCGCCAGGCCTCCGCCAAACAGAATGGCGGCGGGCTGGAGCATTTTATCAACGAAGCCAAGGCGATGGAGGCTATTCAGCGCCTGTCGGAAAACCGCGAGGTGCGGCATTACCGAAAAAAAGACCCCATTTTTCAGGAGGGGGAAATACCGCGCTGGCTTTTTGTTGTAGAAAAAGGTAATGTCAAACTGTACAAAAGCAATGACGACGGGCGCGAACTCATCCTGCGCATTGCCGGCCCCGGCGATTTCCTCGGCTACCTGGCTCTGCTGCGCGACGACCGATACCCGGAAAGTGCCGCCGCTTTGGAGGATGCTACGATCCGCATGATCCCCAAGGACGATTTTTTTGCGCTGGTGTACGGAAACCGCGACGTGAATGCCCGGTTTATCAAATTGCTTGCCGGGCATGTGGTGGAGCAGGAGCAGCAACTGATTGAGCTCGCCTACAACTCGGTGCGCAAACGCGTTGCCACTGCTATCGTACACCTGTTCGACCAAGGGCACCGGGAGATCAGCCTGCTGCGGGAAGACCTCGCCGCGATGGCCGGCACCGCCAAGGAAACCGTCATCCGAACGCTCACCGACTTCAAATCCGAAGGGTTGATTGATATTCGGGACGGCAGCATACTGGTGGCTAAACCCGATAAACTGCGCGATATGCCCAACTGACGCGGTAACGCGTAGGAGCGGCGCATAAAAAAATAATGCGGGCAGACCCTTTTGGCCTGCCCGCACAATACAACGAAGGGGCGCTCCCTTCTGAAACCTCCGGAATTGAGGCTCAACGAATTGGTTTTTGGATTAAAAAGTACTCGGATTATCATCATTTTGGTACCGGTAGCGGTGTACTTTTCGCCAAAATCGTGCCAAACGGACGAGGATCAGGCAAATCCCGGAAACCGCACCAATCGCTCATGTCACTGCAAAACGCACCGATCTTCTTCGCCCCGTCCGATGTACACGGCATGGGGGTATTCGCATCCGAACCGATACCGGAGGGCGCTGTGATCGAGATTTGTCCGGTGCTGTTGTTCCCCAAATCCGAACTGGCGGCGGTGCGCCAAACCATGCTGGACGACTACTATTTTGACTGGGGCGACGACGACACCTGGTACGCTTTTGCGCTGGGCTACGGCTCGCTGTACAACCACGCATACGAGCCGAATGCCGACTACGGGATGGACTTTGAAAACAAAACTATTGATATTTATGCCCTGCGCGATATCGCTCCGGGTGAAGAGATTTTTATCAACTACAACGGATCTCCGGAAAACCGCGAAAAGGTCTGGTTTGAATCATGAAACACACGTCGGAACTGCTCACCTACGATTCGGCTCATGCCGAACTGCAACAAATCATCACCGAACTGCAAAACGAGGCAATCGGTATTGACGAGCTGGCCGCCCGGATTGAACGGGCGAGCGTGCTGATTTTGTTTTGCCGGGAAAAACTTCGGGAAGTAGAGGGAAAAGTTCAGGAAATGCTCTTTTGACAAGCAGCATATCAGACTTTCCAGGTTTTTTTAAACCTACGGTATCCCCATAAATTTCCGCCCCGGCTTCGCCCTGCTTGGTGTTTTCACCAAGCAGCCTCGTGCAGAGCCGCTTGGTGAAAACACCAAGCGGGGCAGAAATTGAGATTTTTTGACAGGATGAAAAGGATTTACAGGATTTTCGGCGGCGGAGCCGCCCCATTTATCATGTAAATCCTTTTCATCCTGTCAAAAAATGGATTCGCCTGTCAACTTCGCAATTATGGTGCAGACTTATGAGACACCCTCTATTCCCCGGGCCTTGGGGCGGCTTATTCCTGCAGGGAAAATTTATAGCCTACTCCGCGGATCGAGTGAAAAAACCGAGGTTGCTTGGGGTCTTTTTCAAAGTATTTGCGGAACGCAAGGATAAAATTGTCAATGGTGCGGGTGCTGGGGAACACATCGTAGCCCCACACTGCCTGGAGAATCTGGTTGCGGCTCACCACTTCGTTTTTCCGCTCAACCAGCAGTTTGAGCAGCATCGCTTCTTTTTTAGTCAGGGTAATCACCTCGCCCCGCCAAGTTGTGGCCTCGTAGGTTTCAAAGTTGACCTTGTTGTTTCCAAACTCGAACAGGTCGGGCGCTTCACCTTTTACCCGTTGGCTTCGGCGTAGCAGGTTGCCAACGCGCAGCAGCAATTCTTCCAAATTAAACGGCTTGGTCAGGTAGTCGTCGGCGCCTTTTTTCAGACCCATGATCCGATCCTGCGGCATGTCTTTAGCCGTGAGCATGAGGATCGGCACCTCGTTGTTGGTCAGCCGTACCTGCTCGGCAATGCTGAAACCATCCACATCGGGCAGCATCACGTCGAGCAGAAGCAAGTCGAAATGCTGGCCGGCAACCAGTTCGAGTGCTTTTTTGCCGTTGCCGGTCGGCACAACCTCGTAGCCTTCCAGCTCCAGATTGATCTGCAGACCTTCGCGGATAGTGGGTTCGTCTTCGACTAACAGGATACGCATGTGTGGGTTTGAAGGTTGGAAGGTTAGAGGGTTGGAAGGTTAGAGGGTTGGAAGGTTAGAGGGTTTCTGGTTAGAGGGTTGCCCAAGCCTATCATTAACCAGAAACCCTCTAACCTTCCAACCCTCTAACCTTCCAACCTTCCAACCTCTTTTTACATTTCCAGGTCAATATCTACTTGTTCGTGCCAGGGCAGGCCGTCCTTATTCAGGCGGTCCATGAACGGGTCGGGGTTGAATTCTTCGACATTAAACACGCCTTTTCCGCTCCATTTTCCTTCGAGGATCATGCGGGCGCCGATCATGGCGGGTACGCCGGTGGTGTAGCTCACGCCCTGGGTGCCGGTTTCCTGGTAGGCGGCCTGGTGCGAGCAGTTGTTCCAGACATAGTAGGTGCGCTCTTTGCCGTCCTTGATGCCTTTTATGCGGCAGCCGATGCTGGTGTAGCCGGTATAGTTTTCGCCGAGTTCCTCGGGGGCGGGCAGTACGGCCTTGAGAAACTGTAGCGGCACGATGTCCACACCCTTGTAGCGCACGGGCTGGATGCCTGCCATGCCGATGTTCTGGATGACGCGCAGGTGGGTAAGGTATTCCTGGCTGAAGGTCATCCAAAAGCGGGCGCGCCGGAGCGTGGGGAAGTTTTTGACTAAGCTCTCCAGTTCTTCGTGGTAGATGAGGTAAGAGCGTTTGGGGCCGATTTCCGGGTAATTGATGTCTTTCCAGATTTCGTGCGGTTCGGTTTCCACCCATTGGCCGTTTTCCCAGTATTTGCCCCGTTGCGTCACTTCGCGGATGTTGATTTCGGGGTTGAAATTGGTAGCGAACGCTTTGCCGTGGCTGCCGGCATTGGCGTCCACGATATCGAGTTCGTGGATTTCGTCGAAGTAGTGTTTGTTGGCATAAGCCGTGAAAACACTGGTCACGCCGGGGTCGAACCCGCAGCCGAGCAGCGCCAGAATACCCTTTTTCTTGAACCGTTCCTGATAAGCCCACTGCCAGGAGTACTCAAATTTGGCCACGTCCTTTGGCTCGTAGTTGGCGGTATCCATGTAGTTGACGCCCGTTTCGAGGCAGGCGTCCATGAGGGGCAAATCCTGATAGGGCAGGGCGACATTGATTACTAAGTCGGGTTGAAACTTGCGGATCAGCGCCACCGTCTGCTCCACGTTGTCGGCGTCAACTTTGGCAGTCTTGATCTTTTTGCCACCGTAGGCTTTGTAGATGGCATCGGAAATAGCGTCGCACTTTTTTTTGGTGCGGCTGGCCAGCAGGATATCGCCAAAAACATCGCGGTGCTGGGCACATTTGTAGGCAACCACGCGGCCCACACCGCCGGCGCCAATGATGAGAACTTTAGACATTTTTACAGTTTTGAGTTTTGAGTGGTGCGTTTTGAGTTGGGAAAACGGCAGGGTACTGTGCAGCGGGCAAAAGTAGCGAGAATATCCAGTTGCATTGAAAGGAAATCCGGCAACCTGACTACTTTCGCACCACTCAAAACTCAAAACTCAAAACTCAAAACTCAAAACTCAAAACTGATACTGTTTGCACGCCAGGTCTCTGCCGGTCTTTCGGGATATCACGTTCAATCCCAACCCTATCGAGGAATATATCCCGATGGAGCCGCTGCACCCTATGGTATTCGACCGGTTTTGTGAGGACGGGTGGTGCTATTGGTCCGATTTGATTTTTCGGCGCAACCTCTGGGAATGGCGGGGCGAACCGTGCCGGGTAATCCTGCTGCGAATCCGGCTTGATGGTTTTCAGATGAGCAAAAGTCAGCGCAAATGCCTGCGTCGAAACGCCGATTTGCGGATACTGCGCCGCCCGTTGAACATCCTGAAACGGCACGAACAATTGTTTGAACAGCATGCCGTGCGTTTCCATTACAACCGCCCGGCCTCGATCTACGGGTTTTTCAGCACCTGGAGCCACATCATGCCCAGCCTCGGCGTGGAGTTCGATGTGTTCCAAAACGACCGGCACGTCGCCAGCAGTTTTTTTCATGTCGGCCACCAGAGTATAGCCGGCAACTACTGCATCCACGACCCGGAGGAAGCCTGGCGCAGCCTCGGCACCTACACCATGCTACTGGAAATTGAATACGCCCGATACCTCGGAAAAAAATTTTATTACCCGGGCTTTGTCTATGACCTGCCCAGCGAATTCGACTACAAACTGAACTTCTACAACCTCGAATACTTCGACTGGTGGGGCAACTGGTACCCGCTCGAACGGCTGCCCGTGCGCGATTGGCGCGAAGCCCGTACCCTCTAATCCTCAACCCCGCTCAACCTGCTCAATCTTTTTCTAAACATGCACACTCCCGCTCTTGCCTCCATGCCCGGCTACGCCCCGGAGTCCCGCGTCTGGGTTTATACGGCAGGCCGGCCCCTGACGGATACAGAGGCCCAAACCGCCCAGACGGCGCTAAACGATTTTGTGCGCCAGTGGACCGCACATAACCAGGCCCTCCGGGCTACCGCCGAGGTGTTTCAAAATCAGTTTATTATTTTCATGGTAGACGAAACGCAGGCGGGCGCCAGCGGCTGCTCAATAGACAAGTCCACGCACATTCTGGAAGCGCTGGGCCACCAATTCGGGGTGGACCTGTTCGAACGAATGCGTTTTGCCTGGGCAGAAGGGGAGGAACTCCATTTTGCTAATCGCGACGAATTTGCCGCCTTGGTTCGGGACGCTGTCATAGAGCCGGAAACCCTCGTGGTCAACACGCTGGTACAAACCAAACGCGACTTGCAGGAAAAGTGGCTGACGCCGTTCGCACAAAGCTGGCACCGCCGGCTCGTATAAAACTGCCGTACATTTGGCGCTACCATTACAATCGAAAAATCGAATCAATCGAAAAAATAACTACGCTACATATGCAAAATGCCCAGCTCGTTTACCTGCAAACCATCGAAGGCCTGCTCGAAGACAATGAGGTTGAAAAGGCGCTGAATGCGCTGCTGGAATTGGATCAACAAACACAGGCGGGTATCCGCCAGGATGTCATCATGCAGTCCGGTAATTTCAAAGAAGCCAACAAGATGTTCCAGCGGGGCATGATCAGTTTTGAGGAATTTGGCCGAATTTCTGCCCGTACCCGTTACGGATTGCTCGAACTGATGAAAGAAGTGCCGCGCCGGGTGGAGCGCGATGCTAAAATCCGCAGCCTCGGGGCGTTCCAGTTCGATGTGCCTGACGAGGCACGGCTGGAAAAAATCATCGGCCCGCAAAACAACCTGTTGCGCATCAACTGGCTTGAAAAAGCCCTGCGCGCCTCCAAGGCTGTTTGCCGGGTCGTGTGCGCCGATGGCGAGCTGGGCACCGGTTTTCTGACCCAGGAGGGCTACCTCTTCACCAATAACCACGTCATTCCCTCCGTCGATATCGCCCGCGATGCCCGCGTGGAATTCAACTACGAAGTGGATACCTCCGGCAAAACGAAAAGCCGCAGCACCTACCGGCTCGACCCTTCCGACTGGATCACCAGCCCGCCGGACCAGTTTGACTTCACCCGTATCCGGGTAGTAGACGATCCGGCCAACCCGCTCAGCCAGTGGGGTGCGGTGGAGTTTGACCCCAGCGCTATTCCTACAGTAGGGGAACCGGTTACGATCATCCAGCACCCACAAGGCGAGGACAAACACATTGCCCTCAATGCCAATGACGTGCTCAGCGTGTGGAATCAACATTTGTACTACACCGCCGATACCGAGCCGGGAAGCAGTGGCGCACCCGTTTTCAACAAGGACTGGAAGGTGGTGGCCATCCACCACGCCGGCAAAACCGACGCGGAGGGTGGCCTCCAGATCAATGAACGCGGCGACAAACGCGGCGCCAACCGCGGCATCTTGTTCCAGTCCATTTTCCAGTTTATCGAGTCCGGTAAGTGATTCCCTTCCTGAAAAAACATCATCTGCTGAGGTGTGGAATCATACGACGCTGCTTATACTGGGTTAGACATTGCCTCTGCATGTACAAATATGCAAAATGATGCTATTTTTGCACGTTCAATTGTGCAAAATGGAAGGTCTGATACAATACCAATCTGGCGTACGCACTTTCGAGCACTGCGCCTAACACCGGGAATCTGCGCGAAACGTTTTTTTTCAGTCAAATGCAATGCCGCCACGCTGTTTCTGCTCCAAATCGAGGCGATTTTTTAGTGGACGAGCACTACACTTTCGAGATTGGCGGCAAGCAAAAGACGCACGAGCAAATTGCCGGAATGCCCAACAGTTTTGTCATTCGGGATGAACAAGAATTTCCCGTCGGAAAATCGTTGCCGCTGTGGCTGTTTGGATTTTTATATTAGACAGCCCAATCACTAAATCTCAGGCAGGCTCCTACTACCGCACCACCACCTTCCGCGCCAAACGCCCGCCATTCCCGTCTGTCAACAGCACCCAATACAACCCGGGCGCCCAAGCCGTGGCATCCACCCGCACTTGCTGCGCACCTGCGGGTAATTCGCCCGACCATGGGGTAGTGACCCGCCGGCCGGTGGCATCAAATACCTCGACTTGCACGCGGGTACCGGCGCTGAGCGCAAAATCCACGGCAAACCAGCCCGGCGTCGGGTTGGGATACACCTCCAATTCCTGCAAGGCGCCGCTGACCTCGGCGGTCGGCGTGGGGTTCAAACCGGCGGGCAGGGCTACAAACTGGTCGAGGTACAAGCGGTACTCCCCGGCGCCCAGCGGGACTTGCGTCGTTGCGCCGGTCACGTCGAGGGTACTGCCCGAGTAGTATTCGTACCAGGTGCCGGTGTGCTGGAAACTGAGCGTAGCCGTGGTACTCGTCACACCCACGTTGGCCACCACGGCGGCGTTCATCGCCGGGCTGTTCAGGTAAATACTGCGCACTTGTCCGGAGCCGAAGTTTAGTTGAAAATTGCTGGTTTCAAACACGTCATAGTTGGTGCGCAGGTGCAGCAGGGCGGCGGTCACGTCGTACAGGCGGCGGCGATACGGGTCGTCGTAGAAGTCCCAGCGGATAGGCTTGGGGTCCAGGCGGCAGTTGTTGTTGACCGTGCCGCCGACGCAATAATTGATAGGGAAGTCGTAGCCGAGCTCCCCGAATTCCCACAGCATTTTCGGCCCGGGTACGGTGTAGAGCAGGTTGGCCAACATTTCCATGCGGCGCATGGCCACGATCGGAGAGCGTACGTTGTGGCTCGGCACGCTGGTGTTTCCATTTTTCAAACAATCGTAGGCAATACGCTCTTCGTCGTGGCTTTCCATGTAGCCGATGACGTGCGGCACGTTCCAGCCCCGTTGCGCATGCGAAATCCCGCGCAGGTCGGCGCCGATACCGGCAGGGAAACCAAGGGCCACATCCTTGTACTGACCGTGCAAATTGCCCCAGAGCATCATGCCGTATTCGGCCAGTTCCTTTTCCTCGTTGTTGTCGGCAAAGTGTTCGAGAATGACATACGCATCCGGTGTGATACTCCAGACAAAATTGGCGTAGTCCTTCCAAATCGCTACCCGGGAGGCATCGTATTGCCCCCACGCGCTCACGTTTCCGATGGTGGGTTTTTGGGTAAATCCCTTGGATAAGTCGAAGCGAAAACCGTCGAGTTTGAATTCCTGAAGCCAGTACTGCAGGCAGTTTTTGACGTAAATTTTGGTCAGGGCGCTCTCGTGGTTGAAATCCTGAAACACATTGAAATCGTGTTTGGCTGTAGGGTTCAGCCATGGATTGTTGGCGGCGGGGCGGTTATTGACGGCATCCCAGTAGAGTTGCGCGAGCGGGCTGGAGCCGGAGGCCTGGTTGAATACCACGTCCACAATGACGGCCATGCCGCGCTGGTGGCATTCGTCCACGAGGCGTTTCAGGTCCTCGGCAGTACCGTAATATTTGTCCAGCGCTTTGTGGAATGCCGGGTTGTAGCCCCAACTGATATTGCCGTCAAACTCGTTGATCGGCATGAGTTCGATGGCGGTCACCCCGAGCCGTTGCAGGTAGTCCAGCGTGTCGAGCAGGGTGGCATAGTCGTGGCGGTCAATAAAATCGCGCAACAGCAACTCGTAGATGACAAGGTCGGTTTTTTTCGGGCGGGTGTAGTTGGTGGCCTGCCAGTTGTAGGGCTGTTGGGCAGTTTGCAGGACGGACACGATGCCGCTGGTTTTTCCGGCAGGGTAGGGGGGCAGGTTGGGGTATGTGATGGCGGGAATAAAACCATCGTTCCACGGGTCGAGCACGAGTGTGCTGAGCGGGTCGGCGATGCGGAGTGTGCCGTCCACGAGGTACTGGAATCGGTAGGGCTGTCCGGGGGTCAGGCCCGTAATTTCGATCCACCAGATGTTGTTCAGGATGTTGCGTTTGAGTTGGTAGGCATCGCTGGGCGTCCAGTTGTTGAAGTCGCCGATGAGGTGAACGACCTGCTTGTTGGGGGCGTACAGTTGCAGGCGTACGGTTTGATCGTTCACATAATTAATGCCGTAAGCGGTACCGGCGGGCGGGTTCTCGGGCGTTTGCGGCGCGGGCACGATATAGACGAACCGCGCGGTATCCCGATCGGCGCCGGCCTCGGCTACAAATTCGACGGTATGCACGCCGGTGGCAGCGGTCAGGTTGGTTTCGAGCAGGGTGCCGGCGCCGGTGGCTACCTGGGCGCCGTTGTCGTACAACAGCAGATTGGCGCTCACCGATGCGGCCGCCCGCACCGGAATGTTGCCGCCTGCAGTGGCGAGCAGCGGACTGCTGGAGGGGGTTATCAGCACCGTTTGCAGCCCGAAATTATCGGGGTAAACGGTGTAAAAAATGTCGCCGCCATCCGCTGCGCGGCCTACTTTGTCGCCTATGCTGTCCCGAAAAACAAAGGCCAGTTGCTCTACGATTTCTCCTTGCGGGACGCCAAAAAACGAACGGATATGGAACGATTTAGTCCACAGGTTGGCGCCGGCGTTGGTCATAGCAGCCGCTGGATTGGCGACACCCCAAGCGGTTTTGACGTACTTCCAGTCGGAGGGCGAATTGCTCAGGTTGGTAATGACGCCGAGGTGCGCATACACCGGCGAAACGCCGGCCAGTGCGCCGTTGCCCTGTGTGGCATCGAAGGTGATGGTCACATTGTCGTCGGTTTTGGGAAATACCGGGATGCAGGTGACTTGGGCAGCAGCCCCGAGCGGGAGCAGCAGCAGTGCCGCTAATCGCAGACAATTCGAAATTGCCAACTGGAAATTGTACATCGTAACGCGCATGGTGCAGATCGTTTTTGGTAAAAAAAAAGGTGGTGGCAAATTTCGAGTGATGGAACGCGGATTAAACGGATGCAGGCAACGCGGATTTTCACGAATTTAGTTAAGGAATCCGTGAAAATCCGCGTTGCCTGCATCCGTTTAATCCCGTTCCATCACTCGAAAAATGACACTACAAAAAAATCCTATTTCATCCTGGTGGTGGTGAAATAGGATAAGGCGTTTTAACGGGGTCAAATAACGGGCGTTTTGGCGGCGCAGCCAAATAGCGGGGCACTTTTCAGGCGGCTATGCCGAATATAGCCCAACTACATTTCCTTCTGTGTCGGCAAAAAATGCAAACTGGCCCATGTTTTCCCCAATGGGTGTCTTGGGCAGTACCACCTGCCCGCCGGCGCCCTCTACCCGATGGAGCACGGTATTCAGGTCGCTTCCGCCATCCAGATAAACTTTGGCGCCGTTTGGGCCGCTCGGCGCGTAGCCCTCCCCAAAACAAATGGCGCCGCCGACACCGCCGCCGTCGCGGTCGTGTGGCAAAATACCCATGCGGATGCCCTCCATCGGCATTTCCGGCATGTCGTAGTCAAAAATTGTTTGGTAAAAATTTCGGGCACGATCGAAGTCCAAAACCGGGATTTCAAACCAGCTGACGGCATTTTTTGTCATTTCCATAACGCAATGTTTTAGTTTGGTGAAAAATTAAAAGTTGGGCGAAGGTCTGTTTTTGTTTTAAAACAAACAAATTGTTTTTTCAAAAAAACAAAGGCCCCGGGAGGTTTCCTCCCGGGGCCTGAGCGCCTGGCTAATAGCCGGTATTACGCCATTCCAAACGCCTTGCGGATATCCTCCACAGCGTCTAATTTTTCCCAGGTAAATGTTTCTACTTCCTTGGCAACGGCGCTGCCGTTGAGGCCGATTTTGACCGTTTTTTTCTGCGGCTCGCGGCCGAAGTGGCCGTATGCAGCGGTTTCGGAGAAGATCGGATTTTTCAAGCCGAAACGTTTCACGATAGCGGCCGGGCGCATGTCGAACAGTTTCTGTAGTTTTTGCGCGAGCTCGCCGTCGCTGAGGCCCTTGATTTTGCAAGTGCCGTAGGTGTTGACGTACAGGCCAACAGGCTGTGCCACCCCGATGGCATAAGCCACCTGCACCAGCGCCTGGCTGCACAAACCGGAGGCAACGAGGTTTTTGGCGATGTGCCGGGTGGCGTAGGCTGCCGAGCGGTCCACTTTGGAGGCGTCTTTGCCGCTGAATGCGCCGCCGCCGTGTGCGCCCTTGCCGCCGTAGGTGTCCACAATGATTTTGCGCCCGGTGAGGCCGGTGTCGCCGTGTGGGCCGCCGATGACAAACTTGCCGGTCGGGTTGATGAAGTAGCGGATTTCGCCGGCAAAGAGTTTTTGCAGGCGCTTGGGCAGGTGTTTTTTCACCCGGGGGATCACGATTTTTACGATGTCCTGCTCGATACGCTCGTGGCTGACATGTTCGTCGTGCTGGGTGCTGACCACGATGGTGTCAATACGTTTGGGTACATGCTTGTCGGTGTATTCGATAGTCACCTGGCTTTTGGCATCGGGGCGGATGTATTTCATCTGCTTGCCTTCGTGGCGGATATCGGCCAGTTCGCGCAGGATGCGGTGCGCCAGATCGAGTGCCAGCGGCATGTAGTTGTCGGTTTCGTCGGTGGCATAGCCGAACATCATGCCCTGATCGCCGGCGCCTTGCTCGCTTTCGCTTTTGCCCACGTCCACGCCCTGCGCAATGTCGGGGCTTTGTTCGTGGATGGCGCTGATGACGCCGCAACTCTTGGCCTCAAACTGGTACTCGGCTTTGGTGTAGCCGATACGCTCAATGGCACGGCGGGCGGTTTCTTGTACGTCCACATACGCCTCGGACCGTACTTCGCCGGCCACAACCACAAGCCCGGTGGTTACAAGTGTTTCGCAGGCTACCTTGGAGTTGGGGTCCTGGCGAAGAAATTCGTCGAGGATGGCGTCACTGATTTGGTCGGCAACCTTGTCGGGGTGCCCTTCTGAAACGGATTCAGAGGTAAACAGGTAAGGCATGTTTAAAAGTTTTGAGTTTTGTGTTTTGTGTTTGGAGTGGTGCGTCCTAGGTTCTGAGTGGCAAAACCAATTCAAAAACCAAAACTCAACACTCAAAACTGCCAGGTTTACAGCGCTGCCAGTAGCGCGTCAATTTCCTCGAAGGATTGGAGGTCTTTGATGACGTACTGCACGGCGCCGCTGGCGATGGTTTGCAAGGCCACACCGTAGTGCTCTTGCGAAGAAAGCATGATGACCTTCAGGTTCGGTTCGGTTTTGTGAATTTGTTTCAGGATTTCCAGTCCGTTTCGGGCGCCGGGCACATTGGAATCCAGGTAGTAGTCGAGGATGATCGCGTCGGGTTTGTCGCCGAGGCGTTCGAGACAGTCTTCCCCGGTGCCGAACGTGGTTACGTCGTACCGTCCCAGGTCTTCCAGATGATCCGACAACATGGTGCAAAACATCTTGTCGTCATCCACCACGAATATTTTCTTTTGCTGGTCTGCCATACTTTTGAATGATTTTGAGGCGCGAAGGTAGGGGGTTCCGGGAATGTAACCGGCAAAATATCCGGGGTTATCTCGCAAAAAAACACCTGCCGCGCGTCACTCTTTTTTTATCGCAACCTCTAAATCTTCCAGTCCCCAGGCCTGCGCCAATGAAAATTCGCCGGCACGCGTGCGCCGCAGACTGCTGAGGTAGGCGCCGCTGCCCACGGCTGCGCCAAAATCAAAAACCAAGGAGCGGATGTACGTTCCCTTGCCGCATACCACCCGAAAATCGCATTGCAGGCCGTCGGGGTAATCGGGGTAGAGGTGTATAGCCGCACCTTTTTTACTGATCACCCTCGGCTCGGTCGCGCCACCCGGCGGTACGGGCCGCAACGGACCAACCTCGAAGGCTTCGATGCGCACCTGGCGTGGCGTTAGTTCTTTTTCCTCGCCGGTGCGGGCGTTTTTGTACAGGCGCCGGCCGTCTACTTTTACAGCCGAAAACATGGGGGGTATCTGCTCGATGTCGCCGATAAACTGCCGAACGGATTCCTGGAGCAGCGCATCGGTCAGGTGCGCCGTTGGGAAGGTGGCGTCTACCGGTTTTTCCAAATCATAGGAGGGCGTGGTGGCGCCAAACGTGATGACGCCGGTGTACTCTTTTTCCGTAGCCTTCAGCGATTCGATCTTTTTGGTGTAATCGCCTGTACACAAAACGAGCAGGCCCGTAGCCAGCGGGTCAAGGGTGCCGGCATGGCCGATCTTGAGTTTTTTTACGCCGATGCGCCGGGAAATCAGGTAGCGAACCTTGTTCACCACATCGAAGGAAGTCCAGGCTAAGGGTTTGTCCACCAGCACAATGGAGTTTTTGGGAAATTCGGCGGGAAAGGGCACGCCGGGAGTCAGCAGGGTTAGCATAGTGTGGTGAAAATGTACAAGTCAGTAGCGTTCGAGGGCGAGTTCCAGCCAGGTTGTTTCGCCGGTTTTCAGCAGCACATCGGTCAGGGTGCGTGGGCGGTAGCCGATTTTTCCAACCTGCACCGTGTAGGTTCCGGCCTGTGCGGCGCCGGTTTTGAATGTACCGTCGGCGCGGGTTACGTCGCTGTTGCTGGTTTGTTGTACCACTACTTTCACCTTGGCGAGCGGGTTTCCGGTGGCGGCATCGGTCACGCGGCCTTCGAGGTAAGCGGCCCGCTGATAAGTGGGCTGGTAGATGAACAGGCCTTCATTTTTGGCGGTGGCCAACACGATACCGGAGGGCAGGTACGGATCGGCGTCCCAAACTAAGGAGTTGCCGAGGCTGACATTGGCGATCTCGATGAGGTTGTCGGGGCGGTGTGCATCCACAAGGGTGAGCTGGCCGCCGTAGGAGGGGTTGATCAGGAAATCGCGGAGCACGCGCACGTTGTGTACCTCGTAGGTGGGCCGTTTACTGGGAAAATACAGGTCGAGTTGGGTGATGTTGGCCAAATTGGAAACATCGAACGCGGCCAGCGGGGTGTTGGGTTTTTCGTCGGTGGTAAATAGAAAACGCCCGTCGTCGGACAACCAGGAGTTGTGGTTGAACCGCCCCGGCGTGGGTTGGGTGGCCAGCAGGACGGGGTTAGTTTTGTCGGAAATATCGAATGCGCTGAACTGTCCCGCGTAAATCTCGCTGGCCCAGAGCGTATCGCCGCGGATGTAGCCATCGTGGACGTACTGCTGGTTGGTGATGTTTTTCACGGCGGGATTCCACGGGTCGGCGAGGTCGCAAGTCACGGTTCCCCATTGTGTGCCGCCAAAGATGTACAGGTAGCCGTCGGCGCAAGCTAAGGCATGGCTGCGGCGGAAAAGGGTATCCGTTCCGGGGCCGTACCAGGTTTTCCAGACCACCGTGTCGGGCAGTTGGCGCAGGTCCACGATGGTGATGCCGCTGTTGTTGGCCTCGGTGCTGACGTAGGCAAAACCGCCCCATGTTTTCACTTCGCGCCAGTTGTTGGTGAGGCCCGGCACCGCAAAACGCTGCACGGGCTGCGCGGGGTTGTTCACGTCCACAATGCTCAGTCCCCAGCTGGTTCCGACCAGCGCATACTCGTTGCCGAGGCTGTCTACATGGTGCCAGCAGCCGGCAAGCGAGGCGTTGCCGTACGACAGGTGACCGACCTGCTGGAGTTGGGCGAACAGGAGCGCAGGAAAAAAAAGGAGCAGCAGAAGACGCATTTTGATTGGTTCGATTTTTCGATTGATTCGATTTTTTGATTGATTCGATTGGGCCGATTGTTTCGATTAGTCCGATTAGCTTGATTGGCGGTAAAGGTAGGGAATCAATCGAACCAATCGGTCATATCAAAGTGGGGGGACAGTCGAATAAACACGGTGTCAAAATTGACCCCGCGCAAAAGCATCCGGTAATCAAGTGGTTGAATTTTTAATTTTGATTCACGATTGGTCATCTCGCTCGACTAATCGAATCAATCGGCCCAATCGGATTAATCGAATCAATCGAACCAATCGAAAAATCGAATCAATCGAAAAATCGAGCCAATCGGCCTACTTTTGTGCATTACAAAACATACACCAATGGTACGAATTGCTCTTTTTCTCGCCATGATTTCCGCCTTTTCCTGCCATACCGGCAAAAACACCGCCGGCGATGCGCTTTTGGTTGAACTGCGCACGAGCGGTTGTTTCGGCTACTGTCCGGTCATCCGTCTGACGGTACAAGACGATGGCCGGGTGGAATACGAGGGGCAGCAGTTTGCGGAAAAACAGGGGCGCGACTCATTCCAGTTGACAGCCGAGGAGGCCAAGCGCCTGCGCAAACAAGTTCGGGCGGCCAATCTTTGGCAATATCCCGAGCGCATCGAGTCGCAGGTGGTGGATGCGCCCTGGGCTACGCTGACAGTTTTTAAAGACGGAAAAACCTGGAGTGTGGCCGGTTCTGCAGACCGTCCCGAGCCGCTGCTCGAACTGGAAAATGCCATCAAAAACATAGCCGAGGCGCACGGGTTTCAGGTCAGGATGGGGGTGGACCCCAATGTGCCGCCCATGGGAACCCGCCGCGAGGTGGTGGTGACGCTCCGGTCCGACCAGAATGCGGGCAACTGGATCATGCAGTTCAACGATATCCGCTTACTACTCATCCGCCGGGTTTCGGCAGAAAACAAATGGATCGTGGCCTACGACCCGGCAGAAATCAGCGCACCAGACCTGATTCGCCGGTTTGAAAAAACCGAGGGTGTGCTGAGTGTCCAAAAAAGTAACTGATTGCTCTTCGCCCTTTGCAGTATCCGGCGGGTTAAAACCCGCCGCTACCGCTTCGCGCCTTACCTTTGCCCGCATGCGGCAAAAACTCGAGCGTATTGTCACATTTTTCACCCGGCATCCATGGCTGGATAAACTCCTGAACTGGTCGAAAACCCATTCGCTGCCGGGGTTGAAGCGCATCCCGTTGTACAATTTGATCACTTTTATTCGGGACGAAACCCGCAACGATGCCATCGTGACGCGGGCCAACAGTATGGCCTTCGATTTCTTCCTGGCCATTTTCCCTTCGATTATCGTGCTGTTTACCCTGCTGGCGTACACACCGCTGTACGAAAATTTCGACACCGTACTCGCCGAGTCCATTGACCGGATCATGCCGGGTAGTGCGGGTCAGGTGCTGTTCAGTTCCATCGAGGATATCGCCACTCGGCAGCGCAGCGACTTGCTGTCTTTCGGTTTTTTCCTGACGCTTTGGTTCGCCTCAAACGGGATGCTCTCCATGATGAACGGTTTTGAAAAGGAGCACCACGACACCTTTCGCCGGCGCAGCGGGCTGGAAAAACGCCTGATCGCCATCCAGTTGACTTTTCTCATCGGGTTCGTGCTGATCGGCTCGGTGGTGTTTGTTATTTTGGGAAACACCATCCTGAGTTTCATTTTTGAATATGTGCAGGTGGATGTGGTGACCCAAATCGCGGTATTCTTTTTTCGCTGGATTGTAGTTGTTTTGTTGTTTTATACCGGCTTTTCCACCATTTACCGGTACGGTGCAGCCACGCGACGGCGTATGCCGTTTTTCAATCCGGGCGCCCTGCTGGCCACAGTTTTGTCCATTGTGGTTTCGTGGGGGTTCTCGTTTTATGTGGACAACTTCGGCAGTTACAACAAAGTCTATGGCTCTATCGGCGCGCTTATCGCGCTCATGATCTGGATACAGCTCAATTGTATGATTATGCTCATCGGGTTTGAACTAAACGCGGGCATAGCCGTGCTGCGCGACCAGCGACGGGCAAAATTGGAGGCCGAAAAAGTTCGCTGAAAGCGGCAGATCAACCACCGCCGCGCATTTCCCACAATTTCTGGTACTGCGTGATTTGCTCCCGGCAAAGCGCCGCCACATCCGCTGTGGCATACTGCGCGTACCAGTCCGCCGTCAGTTCTACCGTTTCCTGAAAACCGAGCACGGGTTTCCAGCCGAGCACCTGCATGGCCTTGCTGATGTCGAGCATGAGCAGGCCGGCCTCGTGGGGCTGGTCGGGGCTGGAGGTGTCGCGCCAACCCGGCAGGTTTTGGCCCGCCGGTGTTTTTTCACGGAAATACTCGAAAAATGCGTCTGCGATTTTTCCCACCGGGAAAACGCTGTGTGGCAGGGGACCGAAGTTCCAGGCCTCGGCAAACCGCCGGGGCTGCTCCAGCAGTTTTTGCGCCAGCAGGAGGTAGCCGCCCAAGGGTTCCACCACGTGCTGCCAGGGGCGCACGGCGCGGGGGCTGCGGATGTCCAGCGTTTGCCCGCGCTCGATGGCCCGGATGATGTCGGGTACCAGCCGGAAGTTGGACCAGTCGCCGCCGCCGATCACATTGCCGGCGCGGGCAGAAGCGATAGCGGGGCTGCCCTCGGCGGAAAAGAAGGAGCGCCGGTATGCAGAAATAACCAGTTCGGCGGCGCCTTTGCTGGCGCTGTACGGGTCGTGGCCGCCCATCGGGTCGTTTTCGCGGTAGCCGTACACCCACTCGCGGTTTTCGTAGCACTTGTCGGTGGTGACGAACACGGCGGCGCGTACGGAGGGTGTTTGGCGGATGGCCTCCAGGACGTGCGCGGTGCCCTGCGTGTTGGTGGCGAAGGTGCCGACAGGGTCGGCATAACTTTCCAGTACGAGGGGCTGGGCCGCGAGGTGGAACACGATTTCGGGCTGTTCTTCGGCGAACACGCGCAGTACGGTGTCGAGGTCGCGGATGTCGCCCCGATGGTCGTGCATACGTTTGCCGATGCCGCTCCGGACGAATACATCGCGCTCCGTGCGCGGGTCGAGGGCCAGGCCGGAGAGCTCGGCGCCGAGCATGTCGAGCCAGATGCTGAGCCAGGCGCCTTTGAAACCGGTGTGGCCGGTGACGAGTACTTTTTTATTTTTGAAAGCCAGGGTGTTCATATCGGGGTAGTAGCGCGTGGCAGCGGCAGGAAATTATGCACTCTTTTTATATGGAATAGCCAGGCGCTCCAGTAGATTCAGGAGTAGTTCCTGCTCTTCGTAGGAGTTTGGGAAAACCTGCAAGGCCCCTACAGATTTTGTCTTTTCTGCTTGTAGTCGCGTAGCCTGTACGGATGTTCGCAGTGCAAGCAAGCCGAGTTGAAAATCGCCACTACTTTTTCCAGACAGCGTTTTCAGAAGGTTTTCAAAAAACTGCTCCCGATCGGCCTCGTTATCAAGTTGGCGATGTTGCTCCAGCCATACCTTCAATTCTTGTTGGGCGGTCATGTTAGCCATATTTAAGATTTATCCTGGGGCGTATCGTTTTTCCCCAATAGTTCTTTTATGCGATTGAGTTCATCCAGTATTGCATCAATATGTTCCGAGTATTCCTGGTCGGTCATGCTTGCTGCGGAAGCCCTGTTTTTGGCGTAGTAGTCCAGCAAGAATACATAAAGCGCATAGTCTTTTTCGAGTTGTTCTCGTTCTTGTCGGGTCATATTTTCAAGGCTTGATGTGTAGCAAAAGTAGGTAGTCAGGCTTGAACAACCAAACTCCGCTCACCATACTTTCCACGGCGCCTCCCCGCCTTTCCACAGGTTTTCCAGGGTCATTTTATCGCGCAGGGTGTCCATCGGGTGCCAGAAACCGGTGTGTTTGTAGGTGAACAGTTCGCCGTCGGCGGCGAGATGTTCGAGGGGGCGGCGCTCAAAGATTGTGGTGTCGCCCTCGGTGATGTAGTCGAACACCTGGTGTTCGCACACGAAGAAGCCGGCGTTGATCCAGCCGCCTTCGCCTTTGGGTTTTTCCACAAACTTGCTCACCTGTCCTTCCGCCCCGATGTCGAGCGCGCCGAAACGGCCTTCGGGCTGGCTGGAGGTCATGGTAATGGCTTTGCCGTGGCTGTGGTGGAAGCGCACGAGCGCCCCGATGTCCACATTGGAAACACCGTCGCCGTAGGTGAGCATGAACGGTTCGCCGGGGTCGAGAAACGGTTTGGCCCGCAGGACGCGCCCGCCGGTCATGGTGTCGAGGCCGGTGTCCAGCAGGGTCACTTTCCAGGGTTCGCTCACGCTGTTGTGTACCTGCATGCTGTTGTTTGCCAGGTCAAATGTCACGTCGGAGTGGTGGAGGAAGTACTGGGCGAAGTACTCCTTGATGGCGTACGCCTTGTAGCCGCACAGGATGATGAAATCGGTGTAGCCGTGGTGGGCGTAAATTTTCATGATGTGCCACAGGATGGGCCTGCCGCCGATCTCGACCATAGGTTTGGGGCGCAAACCGGTTTCTTCGCTGAGGCGGGAGCCGTAGCCCCCGGCAAGGATGAGTATTTTCATACGTTGGATTCGTTCCTGTTGGTGGTGAAAAATTACCCGCGACGAGCCGGCCGGCGCAGGGCGCCGAAACCGGGGAAGTACCGCAGCAGCAGCGGCAGCAGTCCGAGTTTCTGGCGCCAAGTTCCGGCGTTTCGGTACAGCAGCGACAGCATTTTTCGGAAAAGGCGGGTTTGTTCGTCGGAGGTGAGCGGATGCGTGTAGAGGCGGTCAAAATCGCGCAGGATACCAAACAGGGCAGCTTGCAGTTTTTGGCCGTTGTAGCGGGCTTTTTCCTCCGAATTGGTCACGCCGCCGGAGTGCTTGCGGTAGGCTGTAGTGGTTTCCGGAAGGAAATGCACCCTGGCGCGAAGCGCTACGTGCAGCCACATGAGGTAGTCGTGGATGTAGTATTTCCGGTCGGTGTCAATGGCGTGGTCGCGCAGCAGGTCGCGGCGCACGACAGCGGTGGAGTTGTTGATGAAGTTTCCGCCCAACAGTTTTAGAAAAATATCGCCGCCGGCGTATTCCGCACGCAGTTGTTCGTGCTCGTCGCCGTACACCGGGGCGCCGGTTTCAGAAATAATGTGGACGTCGGAGTAGGACAGGCCGTAGTCGGGGTTTTGTTCCAGAAAAGCCACCTGTTTGCACAGTTTGGCGGGGTCGGTCCAAATGTCGTCGCCGTCGCAAATGGAGAGGTATTTTTCCCGGCAATGCTGCAAGGCACGCGCGGCGTTGCCGGCAATGCCGAGGTTTTTGTCGCCGGGTAAAAACAAAATCCGATCCGGGTATTTGTCGGCGTAGGTCTGGCAGATTGCCCGGGTACCGTCGGTGGAGCAGTCTTCACCGATGACCAGGCGGATGTGGAGTTTTGAGTGTTGAGTTTTGAGTTTTGAGTTGGCGGAGGTCGGGGACTGGATGTCCACTGTTTGCGCCAGCACCCCTTCGATGGCCTGCGCGATGTAGGGCGCTACGTTGTAGGCGAGCATGAGGACATTCAATCCCACCCCCGGCCCCTCCCCCGGAAGGGAGGGGCCGGGGGAGGGGTTGGTGCCGGGCGCGATGCTGTGTTTCATATTTTGTTCGGACTGCAAAAACTATGCTTTTTTGCCCATCAACTGCCAGGTTTTGGGAATGATTGTGTGCCGGATAAACTGCATTTCCTCGGTTTTGGCCACGAAGTGCAGACCAAGGTAGGCGCCGGCGCCGATGGCGGAGAGCAGCACCAGGTGCAGCACGCCGGAGGCGAGGGGCAGGTCTTTCAGGAAAAACAACAGGCCGCCGACGAGCACGCTGAATGCCACGGTGGGCAGGATGTCGCGCACTTGTTCGCCCAGCGCATAGCGCAGGAATTTTTTGGAATAAAAAGCATTGATGACGAGGTTGACATACGAGGCAACGACCTCGCCAATGATGAGGCCGTAGATGCCGAATTGCAGGCCGACGACGATGGCGATAGCGATGTTGACTTTTTTGATGACCTCCAGTTTCAGGCTCAGGTCGGAGCGGCCCAGCACGAGCAGCATGTTGAGGTTGACGGTGCTGAAATGGTAGGTAAGGCCGGACAGGCACAGCAGCTGGAGCATGGGTACGGCCGGCAGCCATTTTTCGCCGACGAGGGTGACGAGGATCGGCTCGGCCAGCACGCCCAGCACGGTCATGGCCGGGATGATGATAAACGAGCTCAGTTGCAGCATTTTTCGATACCCGGCCTTGAGTTTTTCTCGGTCGTCCTGGAGTTTGGCCAGCACCGGATAGGTCACGCTTTGCACCGTGCGGAACAGTGTGTTGATGACCATATTGGTGAAATTGTTGGCCTGGGTGTAAAAACCGAGGGTGGCGGCGGCGAAAAATTTGCCGATGATGAGTTTGTAAATGTGGACAAAAAACTTGTCGAGCACGGCGGCAGCCAGAATTTTGGAGCCAAAGCCGAACAGTCGGCGGAACGACTCCCGGCTGAACTGCATTGAGGGCCGCCAGCGCCCCAGCACCCAAAACAGGATGGTGGTCATCAGGTCGAGCAGGGCATACCGCGCCACGAGGCTCCACACACCCCAGCCCCTGAACGCCAAAAACACGGCAACTCCGCCGGAAACCAGCACGGCAGCAGACCGCACGATGGTTTGTGTTTTGAAATCAATTTGCTGGATGAGCACACTGTGCTGAACGATGGAAAAAGCGTTCACGATCAGGCTGATACCCAGGATGCGGATGATCAGCGTCAGCAGCGGCTGCTCGAAAAACGCGGCGATGTACGGGGCGCAGGCAAACAGCACCCCGTACAGCACCACCGATGCAATCAGGTTGAAAATGAAGGTAGTAGACTTGTCGGCTTCCGAAATGGTTTTTTCGCGGATAAGTGCCGTAGAAAAACCGCTCTCGACAAATACGGCCGAGAACTCGAAAAAAATCATAACCATGGCCACCAGCCCAAAGTCTTCCGGCGACAGGAGGCGGGCGAGAATGATGGTGACGACAAAACTCATGACACTCCCGCCCAATTTGTCCAAAGATGCCCAGACAATGGCCGACAGCGACCGTTCGCTCAGGCTTTTCGACATGGTACCGGATCAGTTCAGGTTGACGGTCTTGGATTTGACTTTGCCCTGATGTTTGGCCTTCCGTTCCGGTTCGTAGTATCCGTTTTTGCTGTTTCCGTATCCATACCCGTAGGCGTAGGAGCCGGTTTGGCCGGGTTTGTTGACGGGTACGGCGTTGAGGACGATGAACGGACGCGGGAGTTTGTCTTTCTGGGCGATATCTTCCACAATTTGCAATTGCCCTTTGTGGGTATAGCCCATGCGTACGACGTACATGGTGGCATCGGCCAGGTCTTTCATTTGCAGGGCATCGGCCACAAGGCCCACGGGGGGGGCGTCGAGGATGATAAAGTCGTAGCGTTCGCGCATTTGGCTGAGCAGGTCGCGCAGGCGGGCCGACAGGATGAGTTCGCCGGGGTTGGGCGGCACGGGGCCGCTGCCGATGAAGTCGAGGTTGAGGTGCAGGCCGGTATTGCGGAGTATTTTGGATGGTTTCATGGCATGGTCAATGAGATAATTGACGATGCCCTCCTCGGCCGGTTCGATGCTCATGTAGGTTTCCTGTTTGGGTTTGCGCAGGTCAAGTTCGACGATGAGCACTTTTTTGCCCGACAGGGCGAGGCTCATGCCGAGGTTGAGTGCGATGAAGGATTTGCCTTCGCCGGAGGTACTGGAGGTCATGAGCAGGGTTTTTATGTCGGCGCCCGGCGCGATGTAGGCGAGGTTGGCCCGCAGGAGGCGGAACATCTCGGCGATAGCGGTGCGGCTGTTTTCGCGGACGACGAGTTTTTCCTTGCTGTTGCTCAGGCCGAGGGTGCCACCCAGTGCTACGGAAGTGGCCTGCGTGATGTCCTCTTCTTTTTGCACCTTGTCGTTGAGGTTTTCGAGGAAAAAGATGAGGCCGATAGGAATGGCGAAGCCGAGGAACAGAGCCACCATCCAGATTTGGGAGCCTTTGGGGCTGAGTTTGGCGTAGTTGATGGATGCGGGTTCCACGACACGGCCCTTTGGGGCGGTGACGGCTAAGGAAACAGCAGCCTCTTCGCGTTTTTGCAGCAGGTAGAGGTAGAGGTTTTCCGTGACATTTTTTTGCCGCTCAATTTCCAGTTCCTCGCGCTGGCGGCGCGGCATGCTGTACATACGGTTTTCGAGGGTGGAACGTGCGCCCTTGGAGGAGTTGCTGACGAGCTGGAGGTCGTTTTTGATGCTGCGGATATTCTCGATGATCGTTTGCCGCAGGTTCTGGATTTCTTTTTGGGTAAGGAGGAGGTCGGGGTGTGCCGGGCCGAGGCTGCTTTCCAGCCGTTCGCGTTCGATGAGCAGTTGGTTGAACCGTTCCAGCTGGTTGGTGAGCGTGAGGTTGTTCAGGTTCAGGTTGGTGGGTACGAACTCGAAGTTGTTGCGGTTTTTCATCAGAAAATCTTCCACGGCAGCCATAATTTGCAACTGGACTTCTGCTGCGGTGATCTCCTTGTTGAAGGACGACATTTCGGCCATGAGCTGGGTGCCTTCGGCGCCGAGGTCCATGATCTCGTTGTTGCGGCGGTAGGCTTCGAGGTTACGTTCTTCGTCGGACAGGTTATCGGCGATCATCCGTACGCGCTCGTTCACCATCTCGATGGTGTTTTCGTAGGCTTTGTTTCGGATGGTTACGCTGTTGGCGTTGTACGCCTCCATGAGTTCGGCGATGATATCGTGCGCACGCTCGGCGGAGTGGTCTTTGATGGAGAGTTTGAGCGTGCTGGACTGTTCGCCCATGATCTCGACCTTGAGCACATCGGCCAAGCCGCGTGCAGTACCGTAAACGGAAAGAATATAGATGCCGATTTGCGTATTGGCATACTCGCCGGGTCGGTGGGAAAGGGTGAGGGTACCCATAGGCAACTGGAGTTCTTTGCCAAACTCACCGTTGAATACCTGGTCCGTTTCCTCGATTTCAAACTGGTATCCGCCCCGGCCATTGTCGGTCAAGACGCCGTAAACTTCCACATCATCGGCGGCAGGTTGCCAGGAAACAACCTGCACCGGAGTGTCTTTGTACAGGGCGCGTTTTTTCAGCCCGTCAATACTGGTGTACTGGTATTGCAGGTTGAGTTTTTTGACGACCTCCATCATAAGCGGCGTGGAGGTGAGCACGAGCGTCTCGTTTTCGAGGGTTTTATTTTTTTTGCCCATGCCCAGTTCGGAGAAGAAGAGTTCCTCGGAGGGTTGCCCGGAGTTCTCGTCGTCCTTGATCAGGATCATGCCCTCCGATCTGTAGACAGGCATGGTGTATTGGAGGTAGAAGTACGCGCCGGATAGCGTTGCCAGGAGCGCGATGGCAAAAAAGTACCAGTACCCCAAGCCTTTGTAAAAAAGCTGTTTCAGGTTGAATTGATTATCTCCCATAGTATGATCGGTTTTGATTTTGACTAAAAAGTATGTTTGGCTTGCAAGCAAGACCCCCTTCGCCTTGCTTGCAAGAACCGTTCCCGTTTATTCCCGCTCGAACGGGTGCGGGCTAAGCGGCAATTCGGCAAGCGGGTGGTGTTCGTTGCCATTCAGGCCTATAGGCTGAGCATTTCGGATTGAATAGGCCAGGTCTACAGCCTGGGCTGCTTCTTCGAGACCAAACCCGTTTCCCGCCAGAATACTTTGGTAGCTCAGGGTGTGCAGGTCGGTAAATCCCTCGCTGAACTCGATTTCCCTGCCCTCCACCGTGATGGAGCGGAACGTGCGCGCGTTATTGTTTTTCACGGCGGCGGTGATCGTGTTTGGGTTGATGCTCAAAAACCCAGTTCACCCGCGCCTTGTCGAGGCGCAAAAAACCGGAAGCCCGGTCGTGCGTCCGCACATAGACGTGGTTCTCGATCACGTCGCCGAATATCCAGTGCAGCATATCAAAGAAATGGATGCCGATATTGGTAGCGATACCCCCCGATTTCTCTACGTCGCCTTTCCAACTGGCGAAATACCAGTTGCCCCGCGAGGTGATGTACGTCAGGTTTACATCGAACACTTTGCCCGGCGGGGCGGCATCTACCTGGCGTTTGAGTTCCTGTAGCGCCGGGTGCAGGCGCAGTTGCAGGATCGTATAGACCTTTTTGCCGGTATCTTTTTCGATTTCGAGCAGGCCTTCCACATTCCAGGGGTTTAGCACCAGCGGTTTTTCGCAGATCACGTCGGCGCCATTGCGGAGGCCAAAACGGATGTGTGCGTCGTGCAGGTAGTTGGGTGAGCAGATGCTCACATAGTCCACCGGAATACTGTTGCGCTTGAGTTTGCTGACGTATCGGTCGAAGCGTTCAAACTCGGTAAAAAAGGCCGATTCCGGGAAATAACTGTCAATGATCCCCACAGAGTCGTTGGGGTCCAGCGCCGCAACCAGCGTATTGCCGGTATCCTTGATGGCACGCATGTGACGGGGGGCGATGTAACCGGCTGCGCCGATAAGTACAAATCGTTTCATTTTAGTGAAGATTGCTATGGATTATAGGTTGGAAGGTTTCTGGTTGGAGGGTTGGAAGGTTTTTGGTTGGAGGGTTGGAAGGTTTTTGGGGGGGCGTCACGCATCAATTTTGGATACGGCGTTGTTTTTCAATACATAGCGTTCGTGGCTGCCGGGGCAGGAGGCATTGCCGTTTTCATCGAAATACAGCCGTTCTCCGTGTTCGCTCATCCAGCCGACAGCGCGGCCGGGGTTGCCTACGATGAGGGCGTAGGGCGGTACGTCTTTGGTGACTACGGCGCCGGCGCCGATGAAGGCGAACGCGCCGATGTCGTGTCCGCAAACGATGGTTGCATTGGCGCCGATGGTTGCCCCGCGGCCGACGTGTGTTTGGCGGTACTCGTTCTTGCGCTCCACGCCACTGCGCGGGTTTACGACGTTGGTGAAAACCATGGATGGGCCGAGAAACACGTCGTCAGCACATACCACACCGGTATAGATCGAGACATTGTTTTGCACCTTCACGTTGTTGCCCAGTACGACGCCCGATGCCACAAAAACGTTTTGGCCAAGCGAGCAGTTTTTGCCGATGCGAGCACCCGGCATGACATGGCAAAAGTGCCAAATTTTGGTTCCTTCTCCGATAGCACATCCAGAATCGAGGATAGCGCTCGGATGCGCGTAATACGATTGTTCCGACACCGTCGAGATTTTATTTTTGATTTGTAATCAATGCATTGCGCTGTCTGTGTAATCAAATTAAGGCCAGGCGCAATAGCGGAATAACCAATTGAGATTATACGATGCGGGAAAGACAAAAGTCGTGCCAAGCGGCGTAGCAAGTGGGTGTCCGGAATAACTTCCGGACATGCTGCGGGGGCCAAAGGTAGCGAGAAAAATTTTTGGAATATGCGTACGCAAAAGCCCGGTTTGCTGCGCTGCAAAATACCGCCACTGCGCCGCTTCGCACCGCGTTTTAGAAGCCCGATGCCCTTGGCAATTCACATGCTGATTTTCAATAGTTCCCACACCAGTTTCAGACCCAGCCCCAAAAAAACCAGCGCTACGAACCGGTTCACCACCCGGGCTACGAGGTCGGATCGCCGTGTCATTTCCAGTGCCAGCCAGGCGTATAGCGCCAGTGCCGCCACCGTACCCGCTACCACCCCGGTAGCAAACAGCAGGGTGTGCAGCAGGCCGTCCGTCCACCAGCCATTCACCCGCAGCCAGCCGGTGTAGATCACCCAGTACGGGATAGCCAACAGGTTGAAAAAACTGATCGCCACGCCGCGCCCGAACTGCCGTAGCGGGGCCACGGGCGCCTCCCCGGCCGGCATACGCGGCGTTTTGGCAAAAAACCACAGATAGACCGCCAGGCCCAGAAAAACAGGAATCGCCACCACTTGAAAAACCCGGGCGGCGGCGGGATGCATCAAAAACCAGTCGGAAAAAATCACAGCGCCCAGGGCCTGGAAAAACTCTGCAAATGCTGCGCCCAGTGCCAGCACCATAGCCGCCCAAAAACCACGCAAAATAGCCGTCTGCGCCACCGACAAACTGATCAGACCGGGTGGCAACGACCCACTCAAACTCAGCAATACCCCTGCAAAAAACAGCACCATCGGATTTTTTGCGGCAAAATACGGCATTCCACTCCGGACATTTCCATCTTTGCCGCCAACCAATCCACCTCCGTCATGTACGAAAATCCGCGACTTATCCTCGATTCCTCCAACCCGCCCGAACCGGGCGAAATCCTCTGGCGCACCCCAAGCAACATCGCCATTATCAAGTACTGGGGCAAACACGGTGTGCAACTGCCCCGCAACCCTTCGCTCAGCCTGACGCTGGCCGCATCCTGTACCGATACCGTGCTGGAATACGCCATGAAGGAAGCGCCCGATAATGCGATAGACCTCGAATTCTATTTCCACGGCGAAGAAAACGAGGCTTTTCGAACCAAAACGCTGGCTTTTCTCGAAAGCCTGACCCCGCAGTTTCCCTTTCTGCGGCAACTCCAACTGACCGTCCGCACCGGCAATTCTTTCCCGCATTCCACTGGTATCGCCTCGTCGGCATCCGGGATGGCAGCGCTGGCGCTATGCCTGTGCTCACTGGAAGACCGGCTGTTTGGTACCCTGCAAGAAGCCGACAACTTCGATACCAAGGCTTCCTGTATCGCCCGTCTCGGTAGCGGCAGCGCGTGTCGTTCCATTTTTCCGTATGCTGCCGTATGGGGCGCTACGCCCGCTGTGTCCGGCTCGTCCGATCAGTTTGCCGTGCCCGCCGAAGACCTGCTGCACCCGGTATTCAAGGATTTTCACGACGATATTCTCATCGTCAGCACCGCCGAAAAATCAGTGAGCAGCCGCGCCGGGCATGCGCTCATGGAGGGCAATCCGTACGCCGAACCGCGCTATGCCCAGGCGCGTAACCGCCTCACGGTACTCGTGGATGCACTCCGAACCGGCGATCTGGAAACCTTCGGCAAAATCGCCGAAGACGAAGCGCTCACCTTGCACGCCCTGATGATGTGCAGCAACCCCTCCTTCATGCTTTTGCGCCCCGACACGGTGGCGCTCATCGAAAAAATCCACGCCTACCGCCGCGATACCAAACACCCCGTGTACTTCACCCTCGATGCCGGGCCAAATATCCACTTGCTGTACCCCGGCGAAATTGTTGCCGAAGTGCGCGGCTGGATCGAAGATGATCTGAAACAACACTGCGCCGACGAATGGGTCATTCAGGACTGGGTGGGCGAGGGGCCGGAGGAGTTGTGACAGTTTTGAGTTTTGAGTTTGGGGTTTTGAGTTTGGGGTTTTGAGTTTTGAGTTGGAACATCACAGGATGGGGTGACTTATGTCATCCGGTTGGCTGCTATCGGCGCCCAACTTTGCAATCCTGAAGGGTTTTTGCTCATCATTTCATATTGCCGATTCATTATGAAAATCCAGATTTCTCCCGAGCGTACGATTGGCGAAGTGCAGGATGCATTTCGGGAAGCGTACCCGTTTCTCCAGATTGTTTTTTTCTCCAAACCACACCGTGTTTTCAAAGGGAGTCATGCTAAGTATCTGATTCATGATCGCGACCAGCAGCTGGGTGCAATCATGGCCGAGTCGAAAGAGGGCTTTCTGACGCTTGAACCCAACATGCCCCCCTTCCATGCCGAGCGGCTTCTCGAAGACGAATTCGGGTTGTATGTGCAGGTGATGCGCAAATCGGGCGATACCTGGTTAGTCACCAGTGTGACCGATAGCCTGACCCTCGAACAACAAAACGCCAAGGGCCGCGCCGGCGAAAACGTCCATTTTTTGCCTCCGGATGAAATGGACTACCGCGAACAAGAGTAGCGGCGGACTTCAGTCCGCCGTTTGCGGTACGCGTGCGCGATTCGGCGGACTGAAGTCCGCCGCTACGCTACAACACAAACCATATCAACTTTTTACAAACATGAAATCCATTCTCGTTCCTACCGATTTTTCCAAATGCGCCGGGAATGCGCTGAAAGGAGCACTCGCGATGGCCCTGCACACAGGCGCCGAGGTGACGGTGCTGCACGTTATTTTCCCCAATGAGGGCGTGGACAACAATGTTTACAATGTGTTTTGGTCGGATGAATACATGACCGAGCGGACGAAGGGCCTGAATAATTGGGTCAAAAAATTTCACCGGCAACCGGAGTTCAGAAACGTGTCGGTAAAAATGGATTGTCGGATAGGTTTTCCCGTGCCGGCTATTTGCGACACCGCCGACGAAATTCATGCCGACCTCATCGTGATGGGCACGACCGGTGCAACAGGCCTCCGGGGCGCCTTTTTGGGGAGTACAGCGGCAGGTGTATTGTCGAAAACACAACGACCGCTCCTCTCTGTTCCGAAACAGGCGGATATTAACCTGGCGGGAAACGCAGTGCTGGCCACGGATTTTCGCTTCAAACCGGGTGTGCCGTCGCTCGCTGTGCTCCACGAAATGTTGGCCGACACGAAGGGCAAACTCCACGTCGTGCATATTCTGGACAAGCCAGGTACGGACCGCGACGCTGCGCGGGAAAAATCAATCAGCGAAAAACTCAACAAAATTCCGCACGATTTTCATTACCTGCACGACCGCGATACCGCACAAGCCGTCTCCAATTTTATTGAATCCGTAGATGCAGGCCTCCTCGTTGCCGTTGCGCACGAACACAGTATGCTGCACCGATTGTTCTTCGACAGTATCACCCGCCGTTTTGCCCACCGGCTTCATGTGCCTATGCTGACGCTGCATGATGCAGTTTAGTGCCGCCTGAGGCTTACGAAAAACAACGAGGTGTATCATAAGTGCTGTTTTGACGGGAATTGAGATTTTTTGACAGGATGAAAAGGATTTACAAGATAAATGAGGCGGCTCCGCCGCCGAAAATCCTGTAAATCCTTTTTATCCTGTCAAAAAAGAGATTTGCCTATCAACTTCGCAACTATGGTGCGGACTTACGAGACACCCTCGTTGTTTTTCTATGGCCTAATCCCTTGCGCACTTCAAAAACGAAAATCGTCCCCAACGTTGACGATAGTCATTCCACCTGCTCGCCGTGCCGCCGACTTTTGCCGCGTAAAGTTTTTGTTCACCTTTTTTAAAACGGAGGTAATTATGTCACTCATCAAATGGAATCCGGAAGTGTCTTTTTTTTCATCTTTTCCAGGCTGGATGGATGATTTTTTTTCTGACAAAGGCGATTTCCCGCTTCCGGCAGTCAAGGGTGTTTCCATCCCTGCCGTGAATGTTACAGAAAATAAAAATGAGTATAAACTGGAAGTAGCTGCGCCGGGCTTCAAGAAGGAAGATTTCAAACTGGAAGTCAAAAACGGCTATCTGACCATCTCTGCCGAAACCAGGGAGGAGGAAAAGAAGGAAGACGACAAATGCACCCGACGCGAGTTCCGCTTCAGTTCGTTCTCCCGTTCCTTTGCGCTGCCCGAAAATGTACAGGACACGCACATCAACGCCCGCTACAAGGACGGGATTCTTCTGATCGCTCTGCCCAAGAGCGAGGTCGAAACAGCAGAGATTTCCAAAACCATAGCCGTTCAGTAACCTGTTCAATGATGCGCTGTGCGCAATGCGGGATCGGCCTAAAAGTGCGATAACCCGCAGCGCGCATGGGCGCATCCTTTTTTAGTTCATCTCTAATCTGCGATAATTATGCAAGCCACTACGCCTGTTTCCCGCATTATGACCCGAAAACCCGAAACGGTCAAGCCATCCGACACCATGGAGGACGCGCGGAGGATTTTTGAAAAACACGGATTCCACCATATTCCTGTGGTGGACAATGGCAAATTGGTTGGGCTTGTTAGCTACACGGACTACCTGCAACTCATACGGTCGGTGTTCGACAACGATCAGGAAACCCGCGTCAATGAAAAGGTGCTGCATGCGACTCTGGTGCAAGATGTGATGACCAAAAGCCTGCTCTGCCTGTCAAATGACGACAGTGCCGAAACGGCGCTGCGGATTTTCAAAACTAACCAGTTCCATTCACTGCCGGTTGTGGACGATAAAAACCATCTGGTGGGTATCGTCACAACCTACGACCTGATGCGGGTGCTGGAGAGCGTGTTTGTCGAGCAACGGGATACCGTGGAAAATCAGGTATAACCGATACGAAACCTTCCAGGTTTTTAAACCTGGAAGGTTTACTTGCCATCGAATTATCAAAACCGCCGCACCAGCGCGAACGTCTTGCGCACCTGCCGTACATCTCCTGTCGGCGCAAAAATTTCTACAAACAAAATATAGATACCAGGGCGCGTCGGCGACATGTCGTCCATCTCGCCGTCCCAGCGGAGGCTGCCTTCGGCGCCGATCAACTGCTGGCGTACCAAGCGTTTGATGGGGATGCCCTCCGAGTCGTAGATCGTCACCGTGGCGGCATACCCTGCTCCGGGCAAGGCGTAGCGGATGTCGAGATAGTCCTCGTAGCCGTCGCCGTCGGGCGAGAGGCGGGCCGGTTCGAGTCGGATCAGGTCGTCACCGCCGGCCGGAATGCCGCCCGTGTGCTGGGAGTTGGGCAGGGTAGGGGTGCCGTTGCCGTCGGGCGTGCGGGCTGCCGAGGTCCAGTTGGCCGGGTCGGCGGTAGGCCCGTCTGCGCGGATACGTTCGAGGGAAACACCGTCGCGTTGCGCGGATGTGAGCAAGGCGTTGTGGTAGGTGTCGAAATAGGTGAACGAATCCACGGTAGTCTGATCCGCATTTTTTGACCAAAAAAGGGTGACGTTTCCGGCATCATCCGGCAGCGTCGGCAAGGTCATGCTAAACAGCCGCCCGGGATTTGCCCGGACAAACCGCTGCCGGATATCCACCGGATTTGGCGAAAAAACGAGGTTACTCCCCCGGCAGCAGCAAGCGTTTCAGGCCGATACCTCGCACATCGGAAGCATCGTAGAAATTGGCGAGGAAGAAGTTTTGCAGGTCAAAAACCTTGTTGCTGCGGTTGTACAGTTCCACAAAATCGGAACCACCCGTGGCCGGGTTGAACAACACCTCGTTTACCACCACGTCCAACGGCGCCGGTATCTCCGGCAAACCAACTAATGCCGTGTCGGTGCCGGCCGCCATGTTTCCGCTGCAATCGCGCAGTAAATTCGTGGCCGTCAGGGCGTACACGGTGCCCGGCTCCAGCGGTTCCTGCAGTACGAGCCGCACCACCCGCCGGCTTTCGGGCGCCGGCGTGGCCGAGGCTATGGCCAAGGGCGGGTCTATTCGGTAGGCCGTCGGGTCGGTCGCGGTGGATTTGTCCAACCCTTCGGAAAACGTCAGTTCCAGCGCAAAGGCATCCACCGGAAAAGCGGCGAGCAGGCGGGGCGCTTCGGTGTCGGGTGTATTTTGCAACGACGCGTTGACTTTGCCGGGCGTGCCGCCGGGCAGCACCGGACAGGAGCGCCAGTTTTCCTGTTCCAGACAGGGCAGGTCGGGATTGCTGCGCTCCAGCGTCCAGCCGCCGTCGCGTTTGGTGGTGTTCTCCTGCCAGGTGGCCAGATACACCACCTGATCAATGACTTGTCCCGATGGATCGGTCAGGGTAAGGGTGTCCCCCGTGTTGTTCAGTGCCGGAAAACTCGTCATGCCGAGCGCTGCCGTTGTGAACGGCGCCAGGGCAGTTGCATTGGTCGCTGTAGCCAGCACGGCAAAGGAATCGGGATACAGCAAATAGTCGGGCAATGCGCGGGGTAGCCCGCCGTCCGACAGCCGCAGCGTGTTCAGGTTGATAACCTTGTTGCTGCGGTTGTGCAGTTCCAGCCATTCTACTTCCGGCAGCCCGACCGAGGGTGTCGGGTCGGACATAATTTCATTGATCAAAATATCGAACTCCCCGGCGGCATCAATTTTTTACAAACTGAAAATTCGCGCTCTGCGGAGCACTCACATTTCCAAAAACATCGGCTACCTGCACAGTTTGCAGGGTATAGGCGCCGGTGCCGAGTGCCGGAATCACCAGCAGCCGAACCTGTTGCTGTCCGCCACCGACAAACTCAACCAGCGCCGGGTTGCCCACGCCGCCGATGGTGTAGTGCGCCGGCTCCAGTGCCGAGGCGGCGTCCAGATTTTCGTCGAACAGTGCCAGCACTTCCGTACCCGTCGCATTGGCTGTGGCCGAGAGCAACACCGGCGGTGTCGTGTCCGGCACATCGGGCAGGATGGAGAGGTTGTCAAAAAAAAACTTGTCCGTGCGGGTAGCGGTGTACAGGCAATAGACCCCGAAAAAGCGCCCTGCCCCGGGCAGGTAGGTGGCATCGGTGGCGCTGCCCTGTGGGTCGAAAGCGCCGGTAGTCGTGCGGGCCTCCACGGCCCAGTCGCCCGAAGTGCTGCGTGTTGCGCGGAGTTGGATGTTGACCGGTTCCAGGGCCACAAATCCGGGCAATCCGGAGGCGAGCAGTACGCGTGCCGCGCCGTCCTGGCGGTACAGCCGCAACGCATCGGCGGTACTATTTTCGCCGATTTCGAGGTAGTAGCCGTTGGCCAGCAGGAGGTTGGGCTGGTCGGCCAGGAGGTAAATGCGCAACAGGTTGGACGTGGAGGGCGCGAATTCCAGCCGGAGATCGAACAGCCAGACCGCGCTGTCGGGGATAGTTCCCGGCACCGCCAGCACGGAATTGCCGGCAGCAGGAGCGTTCAGTTGCAGTTCGCCGGCGGCGTTTACGATGAAATTGGCGGCATCGCCCTGCCACGCGGGATTGTCGGTGAAATTCCCGTCGGCGAAGTTGTCCGTAATTTGAGCGCGGAGCGGGTGTGCGGCGATGGTCAGGAGAATCATGCAAACTTTCCAGGTTTTTAAAACCTGGAAAGTTTCAGGGAAATTTATAAACATCATGTTGCTGCGCAATTTTCATTTTCAGGAATAACCGATAGTTGAAATTTTCAACCCCGGCAAGGTACGGCAGCGTGGCATTTGGCGTTTGCCGAAAAAAGCCGTTCTGCTGATGTATAGATTTGTTTTTTTTGCCTGCTGCCTGTTCGCTGCCTGCCAGTCGCCTTTTCCAAATGCTGAATTTGCACCATTGACCGTCCGGTTTCCTATCGAATTGCACGAGCAACCCGACGAAAAAAGCCGGGGACTGCTCCGCCTGCCTGCCGGCTCCACACTGGCAGACCGGAACGAAACGAGCCGGTTTTTGGCTTCCGTGTATCTGGACGATACCTTGTTTCAGGAGCCGTGGCTGCGCGTGCAAACGCCCGACGGCCGGCAGGGTTGGGTGTTTGCCGGTGCAGTAGTGCCCGCCGACGGCAGTGCTGCCGATGTGGCGCGCTGGCTACAGGGCAAACGCGCCGAGGCGCTGTTCGGCGCAGCGGTGGCCCGGCGGCTGTGGGACTGGGCGGAAACCGAAGTCCCGGCTACCGACACCGCTTTTGCCGGCTACTTGCGCGCAGGACTGCACCTGCGCGACACGCTGAACCAACTGCTCGCGCACGCCGTTAGCCGGGATGCCGCACAGGCGCCGCCGGAGTTGGGGTGGCTGGACGGGCCGATGCGGTATTTCTGGATTCAGTCCAGCCCCGTGCCCCGCTTGTACCTCGATTTCCACCGTGTTGGCCAGGTGGCCGCCCGCACCGCCGGCCGGCAGGACGACCAGTTTGCGGGCATCGGTTTGGCGGCATACCCGCTGGACAGCATCGAATCCAACCTCCCG
This sequence comes from Lewinellaceae bacterium, assembly GCA_016719605.1. Lineage (GTDB taxonomy): Bacteria > Bacteroidota > Bacteroidia > Chitinophagales > Saprospiraceae > M3007. The sequence continues at coordinate 200,658 of JADJYW010000002.1, forward strand.
GCCTGGGTATTTCCGCTGAGTGTGGAGGAAAGTTGCAGCAACCTCGGTGCAGGCTACCACCTGGCGTTGTTACAAAAAATAGAAACCGCCCTGCAAGCGAGCACCGCTTTCCAACCCGAACTACTGCACTGGAAAGACCTGATTTTGGCTGATATGCTCGACAAGTCCCGCGTGTACTGGCAGCCCCGGGACAAAATTTTGACCGAACTGGATCAGGTTTTTTCGGCTCCGCTGTCCTGTCTGTCCGGCCGCGACCGCCTGGCGCTGGAGGCCCGGCGGGCTATGTTTGTGGCGGGGGAGGTGCGGATGGATTTGCGGTCGGGGCGTTGAAGCGGAGGCGTTCAAGGTCGCACGGCGACCCTCCGGCAGCGCCACACTACTGTTTTGCGTCTCTTGTGCACAGCTGCTGCTTTTCTATCATTAAATCTGAACGTATGAAACAGTTCTTCGTTGCTTCCGCACTATTGTCGTTGTGTTCCCTTGCTCAGGCCCAGCAGTGGCTGCAGGACGGCGACCAATGGGCTTATTACGTCACCACTGGCTGGAATGCCCCCAATTACGGGATGCATCGCCTCGTTGTGGAGGGCGACACGATCGTTGACGGGCTGTCGTGGAAAAAACTCACCTACTACCAGATCACTGTCCCGCCCAGTACCTATCTGTCGCGTGCCGAGGGCGATCAGGTTTTTTCCAGAAAAGAATGGACCAACGAGGTTTTTAAAATCTACGATTTTGCACTTGTTCCGGGCGATACGGTGCAGTACAATACCAATGGCCGGTATGTTCTACGCGACACCGGCTCTATAAACGTCGCCGGGCAGATTCGCCGAACACAAACCGTTCGGCTTGTCGGTTCCAGCGCGGACTTGTTTTTCATTGAGGGAATCGGTTTTACGGGTAATCCGCAAGAGCCGGACAACCCGAACGTCTGCTCGTTTCTGCTTCTGAACATCGCGTACTGCATGGGTTTTGTGGACGGCTACAGCTTTTATTTCCGGTGTTTTCGCAGTGCGCAAGGGGGCCTGTACAGTCCTTTTGATGATTGTCTGGTACTGCACACCGAGGCAAGTACCTCCTCCAAATCCCCGGTTCGGGTATGGCCAAACCCTGCAAACGACCGGTTGTTTGTGCAAGGGAATTGCCGCGCACTGCAATTGTGCGATGCCCGCGGGCGTGTTGTTTTGGAAGAAAAAATGCCGGCAGGTGATGTGGCGGAAATCCAAACCAGTCATTTGCCCAACGGGATGTATCTGCTGTTTTGCCGCTTTGACGATGGACAAGTAGCTGTGCAAAAAGTCGTTTTCTCGCGTTGAATTTCCATAAAAAACGGGCGGCGCTTACTGAAAAAATCGGGTAGCCGTCGAGTCGTATCGCCCCGGGGTCGGCTTCGACCTGTCCGAAATCGGGATTGAACGGTGTAGTCCAGAATCAGGTCGCGGGTCACGGCAAACTTGCCGTCCACACCTGCCGTTTTTTCACCAAGTACCACTCTTCCCAACAACTCATCCAAGGCGAAAAACGCGAACGCACCGGGTATCTTGACCTTTGGCAACTGCGGCCTGACCGAGCTGCCAGACCTGGATTGGTTGGCAAAACAGGATAGTTATCCAACCAAAACACCTAAATTTGCTTGAAAAATTGCAGTGCCTTTAGCAAGGAAAAACAGCAACCTTCATCAATAAAATTGACGCAATGAACGCAACCTTTCAAATTTCGGCGGCAGAACTTGATGCAACCATCTTGAAAAAAATCCGGGCTTTCACCGCCGGGCGAAATTTCACTATCGTCATCCGACTGGAGGAACAAGATGTGCCTTCAGAGTCCGCCGGCGATGAAAGCGTCCAATTGGAAAGTCCGCTCATATATACCAAACGTATGCTTAAATCGGAAGCCAACAAAGCCGCAAGGACTCAAATAATGACGAAATACCAGCATTTCAGCGTGGATATGGGCAAGTTCAAATTCAACCGCGACGAAGCCAATGAACGATAAACTGGTTTTCGCCGACTCCAAATATTTTTCTTTACTTGCTCGACAAAGACAAGTCGAAAAAGCAAATTGCGGCACAGATTCTTGCCGGCCAACCGTTTATCTCGCCGCAAGTCGTTTTTGAAAACATGAATGTCGTCGTCAAAAAATTCGGGTTGAACCGCCAACAGGCAGTCGAACACGCCCAAATGTTATTACAATTTTGCCCGCTCGTGCTGGATTCGGAAACCACTCTGGAAAAAGCATTCGATATCCTCCAACGCCACCAATTGCAAGTCTTTGACAGCCGGATTATCGCCTCTGCGCTGACTGCCCGTTGCGAAATACTTTACTCCGAAGATTTTCAGCACAACCAGGTTTTTGAGGGTACGTTGACGATCATCAACCCATTTCTGGTTTGAGCATACTTGCTGCCGCTCCGCATTTTCATTCCTGAACCACTCCACCCATCATGACCGAACTCGCCCAACATCTCATCGAACGCGAAAAACGCGAACGCACCGGGTATCTTGATCTCGGCAACTGCGGCCTGACTGAACTGCCTGACCTGTCGGAGTGGTTGGAGATGTTGATTGTTTCGAATTGGGAGAGCGTGTTCAGAGAACTGTGTCAGCCCGTTGAACACTCCCCAAACTTCCCCCTATCGCCTACACTATCCAATACCCAAACATGAAAAATCTCCCGTTCCTCCTCGCCCTCCTGCTCGCCGCCGCCCTTCCCGCCCAGCAACCACCCATCCCTGCCGCCTACGGTAGCCTGCACTACGACAAAGACGGGACACTGCGTGGACGAGGAACTGATGGGAAAAAAATAGTGCTGCGCCGCAAATCCGCCCACTTCACCCTCGCCGGCGTCACGCCCCGGGTAAGCGGCGCGAAGGACGGCCTGCGCCTCGTTTTTTCCGATAAAAACCTGCGCAACGGCAAAATCACCTACGGCCTCATCCCCTACGGACAACACACGTTCCCGACCGCCGTGCTGCGGTTTGCAGCCGATATTGACGCAAAAGGCAATGCCCTCCTGCCCATCCGCACCGACCTCAAGGAGGGCTACGACCACACCGGCTGGCAAAAAGCCGGTTTCGGTGTTATCGGCTACCGACTGACTACCGCCAAGGGAACCATGGTACACGAGGGCAAGCAGGCCTTCGCGGCTACTTCGACGGGGTTCGAACCGCGGCCAACGGTGCTGCGCGGACCGTTTGTGTCCAACCAGACCTCGAACAGCGCCGTCATCTGGTACGAAACCTCGGAGCCGGTGCTGACCTGCATCAAAACGGACGCGGCGCCCGATACCTTTTTCAGCCGCTCGCCGCTGACCCGCCACGAAGTGAACCTCACCGGCCTGATGCCCGACACCGAGTACCGCTACACCGTGTCTTGCGCCGGCGTCGGCCTGCCGTTTCGGTTTCGCACCGCGCCGGCGTCGGGCAGCCAAGCACCGTTTTCGTTTGCATACGCCAGCGACTCGCGCAGCGGCTATGGCGGCGGCGAGCGCAACCTGTACGGCGCCAATGCACAAATCATGCAGCGCATCGGGGCGTTGGCTTGTAAGGAAAACGCGGCATTCGTGCAGTTTACCGGCGACCTTGCCGACGGCTATGTGGGCCACCCCGACGAGCTGCGCCTCCAACTCACCAACTGGATACACGCCGTGGAGCCCTACTGGCACTACCTGCCGTTCAACGTCGGCATGGGCAACCACGAGTCGCTGGGCTGGTCGCCCGCAGGCAGCGGGAGTATCGTGGCCGACGGTTTTCCCTACGAGACCCATTCGGCGGAGGCGTTGTTTGCGGAAATGTTCGTGAACCCGCAAAACGGTCCGCACAGCGAGGACGGCTCCCGCTACGACCCCGACCCGTACCGCCGCGGCGATTTCCCCACCTACTCCGAAAACGTGTTCGCCTACACCTACGCCAATACCGCCATGGTGGTGCTCAACTCCGACTACTGGTACGCGCCGACCCTGAAAAAAACGCGCCCCATCGGCGGCAACCTGCACGGCTACATCATGGACGAGCAACTGCGCTGGCTAAAAAACACGCTGGCGCAATTGGAGGCCGACAGCGCGATTGACCATATTTTCGTGACCGTGCACACCCCGCCTTTTCCCAACGGAGGGCACCGCGGCGACTGCATGTGGTACAACGGCGACAATGAGCACCGCCCCTGGATTGCGGGCAAACCCGTGGAAAAAGGCATCATCGAGCGCCGCGACGAGCTGCTCGACCTCTGTGCCAACCGCTCCTCCAAAGTCGTCGGCTTCCTCTGCGGCGACGAGCACAACTACAACCGCATGCTGCTGGAAGACAACACCCCACGCTATCCCGACAACTGGGACAAACCCCGCGTCGCGCTCCAGCGCCCGCTCTGGCAATTCATCAACGGAGCTGCCGGCGCGCCGTTTTATGCCCAGCAAAAACTGCCGTGGTCGGCGGCGGTGGAAGGTTTTACGGTGCAGAACGCGTTGTGCTTTTTTGATGTTTCCGGAAAAAAAATCCGGCTGCGGGTGCTGAATCCGGATACGCTGGAGGAGATAGACCGGGTGGAGGTGCGGTGACAGCGACGGTCGTACACTTCCCATTTGAGCCGGCATGGATCGCCGAAGCTTAGGCTCATACTACTTTTAAGACAGTCCCGTTACCTTCCCCCTATCACAAACACCGGCAACAGCGTATGTCCACACCCAAACTTTTCGGAATTCTACTTCTTGCGTTTTCCTCCTGCCTGGGCGGCCCGCGCCACGGCCTCAAGTTCAGTATCCCGGACTCGGCGGGCGATATTTACCTGGTCGTTCTCGGTATCGCGCAGGACGGTGGCTACCCACACGCGGATTGTCGGCAGAAATGCTGCCGGCTGGTTGTAAACGGGTATCAGCCGGCCCGGTCGCCGGTTTGTCTCGGCCTGGTGGACGAGCGGGCCGGCAAGGTCTTCCTGTTTGAAGCTACGCCCGCGTTTGCGAATCAATGGTGGCTTTTGCAGGAGCTGACCAACAACCGCGACAAACGCACGCCCGACGGTATTTTCCTTACCCACGCCCACATCGGCCACTACACCGGGCTGATGCAACTGGGACGCGAGGTGATGGGGACGAAAAATGCACCCGTTTGGGCGATGCCCCGCATGGAAAAATTCCTGCGGGAAAACGGGCCGTGGAGCCAACTCGTCCGTCTTCAAAACATTGACCTGCAAGCATTGCAGGCCGACAGCACGGTACAACTGACGGCCGACTTGCGCGTCACGCCGTTCCTCGTGCCGCACCGCGACGAATACTCCGAGACCGTGGGTTTTCGCATCGAATCGCGGAACAAAAAGGTGCTGTTCATTCCGGATATTGACAAGTGGGAAAAATGGTCGCGCGACATCGTGCAGGAAGTGCGTGCGGTGGATCATGCCCTGGTGGACGCTACATTTTACAAAGACGGCGAACTCGTCGGGCGCACCATGCAGGAGGTGCCGCACCCGTTTGTTGTAGAAACCATGCAGCGGTTCGCGTCGGAGCCGGGGCCTGAAAAAAAGAAAGTGACGTTTCTGCATTTCAACCACACCAACCCGATGATTTGGGAGCACAAAGCTCGAAATGAAGTGCTTTCGGCTGGGTTTTCGATTGCGGAAGAGGGTATGGTGTTCGGGTTGTAGCGTCGAGACTGTGCAGGAAAGGAGTCGTTTTGCTCGTCTGTTGGCCTTGCAATGATTTGCCACCACCAAAAAAAGATACCGTTGTGTAAAAACCGCCGGCATAGCATAGTTGTTTGCAAGACAGTATTCATGCTTTTAAAATACTACTTGTCATGTCTAAATCAACAATGCTTTTCTCGTTCTTCTTTGCCCTCGCGGTACAATCTTTTGCGCAATCGGATGAAAATTTTTGGGCCAGATTACAAGCCGGTTATGGGTTTAGCGGTTCCGGCGATCGGTCCGGCTATGTGGGCAACCTCTCCGGCGGCTGGTATTTCCATCCGCGATTCAAGGCAGGATTAGGGTTTGCCTACGCCGGTTTCGATAATGGCGTGTACGAACCGGCTGACGACAACAAGGCTCGTGCATTGGGGCTTGAACTCAATGCATTTTACAACCTCATCAACGCGCCGTGGTTTAAAGTGGAAATAGGCGCCGGACCCCACCTACAGTTTTGGGACTGGAATTACCGCGCAGCTCCCAACACAACTATTTTTATCTCCGGTCCCGATATCATTGTCCTGCCCGGCGAATCAGTCGAATTTGATGAAATCCAATTGGGCTACAACGCTTCCCTGGGCCTGATCATAACGCCGTCGGATAAGCTGGAATTTGGCATCTGGGGCGTGCACCAAAACGGACTCAAGGGCGATAACATCTCAACTATACGGGTAGGGGCCGGATTTAAATTATAGCAGGCCCTGCGATGGTGGCGGTTTCCTTAAAAACAGATTAAAAAAGAGGGCTTTCGGATTAGCATCGCAGTCTGTCGGATGCCTGTCACTTTTCCGCAACCCGTGGCGCAGTTTTTGACTTACTGGTAGAAATGCCTGCCCGCAATCGAATCAATCGGGCCAGCCAAACCAATCGAATCAATTCTACCATGCGCAAACTGTACGTCTTCACGGCCATTGTAGCCACTATTCTCCTCGCCTGCAAACACGATCCCCTGTGGAACCCCCTGGACCTGGAATTGCACAAAGCCATTTCCGGCGGCTCGCATACCGGCTCGGCCGACTATTTTGTACTGCCCGAAGCGCATGACCTGGGCAGTATCCCGCAGTCGGCCGCCAACCCCTTGACGGCCGAAAAAGTGGCGCTCGGCAAGTTGCTTTTTTTTGAATCGGCTTTTGGCGTAGAGGCCAAGCACGTTTCCGGCATGGCTACGTTTTCCTGCTCCTCGTGCCATGTACCTGCGGCGGGCTTCCGGCCCAACCGCATGCAGGGCATCGCCGACGGTGCTTATGGTTTTGGCCACAACGGCGACGCCCGCCAAAAACGCCTCGAATACAGCGATCAGGATATTGACGCGCAGGGCGCCCGCCCGCTGTCGGTGCTCAATGTCGCCTTCGTTACCAATTCCATGTGGAATGGCTCCTTCGGGTCGGAAGGCGTGAACGCCGGCACCGAAGCGCTGTGGGGCGTGTTCGACCCCGGTACCGCTGCCAACCACTTGCGCATCGGTACGCTGGAAGGACAAAACATCGAAGGGTTGAAAACCCACCGCCTGCTCTTCAACCGCGAATTGGTGGAGTTTTATGGCTACAAACCCGCTTTCGATGCAGCATTTGCCGACGTGCCGGAGGAAGAGCGCTACACCCGCACCACGGCGAGCTTCGCCATTTCGGCCTATCTGCGGCAATTGCTCTGCACCGAGGCACCGTTCCAGCGCTGGCTCAAGGGCGAAGAAAATGCCATGACCGAGGAGCAAAAACGCGGCGCCCTGCTGTTTTTCGGCAAGGCCGGTTGCGTGCGCTGCCACAACGAACCCAACCTCGGCTCCATGACGTTTCACGCCATCGGCGTGGAAGACCTGTACGAAAATGGCGGCCTGAAAACGGACGAAAATGACCGCCGCAACCTGGGCCGCGGGGGATTCACCGGCAAAGCCGAAGATATGTTCCGATTCCGCGTACCCCAACTGTACAACCTTGGCGACAGCGGCCCCTACTTCCACGGCAGCAGCAAACAAACACTGCGCGAAGCCCTGGACTATTTCAATGCCGGCATACCGGAAAACCCGCGCGTGCCGCATTCCCAGATTTCGGCGTTTTTCCACCCGCTGAACCTCTCGTCCGCAGAAATGGACGACCTCGAAGCCTTTATCCGCGACGGCCTGCGCGACCCAAACCTCCAGCGCTATGTGCCGGAAAAAGTACTGTCGGGATTCTGCTTTCCCAACAATGACGAACAGTCGCGGAAAGATTTGGGATGCGAGTAGCAAGGGACAAGTAGGCAAGGGGCAAAAAAGCGAGGGGCAAATTGGCGAAGCGCCGGTTTGCCCTTTGTTGTGTTCGTCGGGGTTGTGTCGAGAGTCCCGGAGGGACTGCATCTTTTTGGACAGTACCAACGGACATTTTGTACCGTTCCGTAGGAATGGTATTGGGCGAACGAGATGCCGTTCCTATACCGTCGAGCATGCCCTTCGCATATTCCGGGACTGTTGTCTTCGAGGGGCGGGGGCCTCGGGCGCCGGGCGGTCCGGTATCAAACTGGTATGTGGTGTTGAAGTCTCCGGTGGTATTGGAAAAAAGCGCACGCGTTGAGCCTATCATTTGACATAACCCATACCTTCACCCCTACTTATGTCAACTTATCTTTTTCAGCATGAAAAACACGGAATTCATCGGACGCAAGCCCGAACGTGCCATTTTGGAGGAAGCGCTTCAATCCGGTGAAGCCGAAATGGTAGCGATTGTGGGGCGCAGAAGGGTCGGAAAGACCTTTTTGGTGACGCAAACCTACGCCGGACGCATTGTTTTTGAACTGACCGGCGTCCAAAAGGCTACCCTGAAACAGCAACTCACCAACTTCCGGGACGAACTGTACAACGTCGCAGGCGGAGAAGCCCTCCCCGAAGTGCCCGGCGACTGGCTTTCGGCGTTCCGAATGTTGCGGCAATATGTGCAGACCCGCTTGGGCGAGGAAAAAGTGGTGCTGTTTTTTGACGAACTACCCTGGCTGTCCAACGTCAAATCGGGTTTTTTGCAAGCCTTCAGCTATTTTTGGAACAGTTGGGCTTCCCGCCAACCCCTTGTCGTCGTCATCTGCGGGTCGGCGGCTTCCTGGATGATTCAAAAAGTGGTGAACGACACGGGCGGGCTGCACAACCGCATCACCCGGCGGATTCAATTAGAGCCATTCACCCTCGGCGAAACGGAGCGTTATCTTTCCGCAAGGGGCGTGGGCTGGGACCGCTACCAAATCCTGCAGTTTTACATGGTCACGGGCGGCATTCCGCACTATCTCAAGGAAGCAAAACCGGGCAAAAGCGCCGCCCAAACCATTGACCTGATTGCTTTTTCCGGCAGCGGACTGCTGCGGGACGAGTTCTCGAAACTCTACCCGGCGCTTTTCAGAAATTCGGAACTGCACATTGCCGTCATCCGGGCGCTCTTCCAAAAAAAATCGGGGATGACCCGGCAGCAGATTCTGGAACTCGTGCAAACCTCCTCCGGCGGCGGCATCACCACGGCTTTGGAGGAACTCGAACAGTCCGGTTTTTTGAGATTATCGTACCCATTCGGCAAAAAAGTGAGGGACAAAGTGTGGCGGCTGACGGACGAATATTCCATTTTTTACCTCCAATTCATCGAAGACAAAATCATTCAGCGGGAACACAATTGGCTCAACCTCATGGATTCGCAGGCATACAAAAGCTGGGGCGGCTTTGCCTTTGAAAACATCTGCCTCCGGCACCTTCCGCAAATCAAAAAGGCCCTCGGTATTTCGGGCATTTACACGGAAGCTTCTTCTTTTTATAAAAAAGGCAGCGCCACGGAAGAAGGCGCTCAAATTGACCTGGTGCTGGACCGCAAAGACCGGGTCATCAACCTCTTTGAAATCAAGTTTTACAACGATACCTTTCATTTCAGTGCCTCCGACATGGCTGATTTGCGCACTAAACAAAGTGTTTTCACGGCAACGACGCAAGTGCGCAAGTACGTTTCATGGGTACTCCTCACGACCTTCGGGCTGAAAAACAAGGGGATTTTGGACACGGTGCTGACGATGGAGGATTTGTTTGAGTAGAGGGGATTTTTCGCAGCCAGTGGTGGGCTCGCTCAAATCTAAGCAGATTGGCGCCGGAATAAAAAATCCGTGCCCGCTCCCGGTTGGGAACGGACACGGATGAGGGACGGATTTCTCTCTTGCTTGCTTAGTTTCCTACACCGATACCGGCGGTTTGCAGCGCGGCGGTGATCTTGTCGAGTTGGGCTTTCATCGCTGCGTTCTCCGCTTTTTGCGCCACATTATCCGCCTTCAATTTCTCGATTTCCAATTTTCCAAGTTCTATCACCACCTGTTGCTCCTGCATTCCCTTCACTAGCAGCGGCACAAAACTTCCGTACGCAATCCCGTAGTTGTCCACCGCGCTCGTGGGCACGTGCAGGCCGCTAAACTCGAAGCGGAGGTCTTTGCACGCCTGCTCTACTTCCTGTGCCAGGAAGCCCGTTTGTACGATGGCGCTGCTTTCGCGGTAGTCCTGCCCAGCCAGGCGCTGTTGGCGGACGCTGTCGGGCATGTTTTGCATCAGGTGCTCGTCGAACTTGCGGGTGTCGAACTGGTACGTGACCGGGCGGAGTTTTTCGATAAAAGCCAGGCCCGGTACCTGATCGTCGTGGATGTTGAACTTGAAGCGGGCGTCGGAAGGGAAGGTATAGGCCACCTGCCCTTCGATTACGGTAACGATGGTGTTGCCGAGGCGGACTTTGTTGCTGGCGTTGACAGTAGTGGTTCTGCCGATAGCGGTGGCATTGCTTAAGGTGCCTGAACCGACATTGGAACTGGTCCCGACACACACATTATTCGCACCGGTCGTGTTGCCTGCCATAGCGCTCTGACCGAGTGCGAGATTACCGAAGCCACTTGTGTTGGCATTCAGCGAATTCGCACCGAGAGCGGTGTTGAAATTGCCGGTGGTGTTGGCTTGCCCGGCACTGGTACCAACGAAGGTATTGTTCAGCGCATTGGGCAGTTCCAACCGGGGCGAGCCGCCTGCATTTTTGCGCAGCACCATATTCTCCGTGCCTGCGAGGTCGAAGCGGATGATGTCTTCATTGGCGCTTTCTTCTACTTGTATTTTGGTATTGTTGTCTGCATCCGAGACCCCCTTGGCGATGATGCTGCCATTGACATGGAGGGTAGCGGCAGGGCTGGTCACACCAATGCCTACGCTCACCGCATCAGCGCCCGTGCCGCCCAGTACCATGCTGTTGCTGGCGCCCACTTTGGCTTTGTAGCCGATGGCGGTGGCGTTGGTCAAATTAAACGTGTTCACATCGGCGTCGTAACCCAAAGCCGTATTGTTGGACCCGCTGGCATTGCTGTTGAGAGCACTCCTTCCAACGGCGGTATTATTAGAACCGCTGGAGTTGCTGTCCATCGCACTTGCTCCTACGGCCGTATTGCCATTCCCGGCAGTGTTGTCTACCAATGCGAAGTCACCGAAGGCAGAATTCAAGCTTCCGGTAGTGTTGAAAAATAAGGCATTGAAGCCGCTGGCGGTGTTGTTGCTGCCCGTGGTGTTGGCCTTCAGCGTATTGGCGCCTACGGCAGTATTGGCGCTGCTGGCGGTGTTGGCGCTGCCGCTTGCCACACCAATGAAGGTATTGCTGCCGCCATCGCCTAACTCCAGCCGGGTCGTGCCACCTGCATTTTTGCGCAGCACCATATTCTCCGTGCCGCCGAGGTCAAAGCGGATGATGTCTTCGTTCGGGTTTTTCTCCACTTGTACTTTGGTGTTGTTGTCGGCATCGGCGAGCAGCGTTTGCGGAGATATTTTCGCCCAGTCCGTACCGTTGTAAAACCAAAAGGCATTGGTGTCGGTATCGTACACCAGCAAGCCGGTAGCGGGTGTGGCTATGGCCGTGCGCTGCGCCGACGTCATGCGGGGCGCCAGCATGCCTTTGTTCGTGGAAGTCAGGTCGAGCAGGGCGCTGGCAGCGGGGATGGAAGTGCCCACGCCGACATTGACCGCTTCATCGCCTGTGCCGCCCAGTACGAGGCTGTTGCTGGCGCCCACTTTGGCATTGTAGCCGATGGCGGTGGCGTTGGTTAATGCGCCTGAAGTTACGTCGGCCGCATAGCCCAGGGCGGTATTGCTGCTGCCGGTGGTGTTGTTAAACAGCGCAGCCCATCCTGTGGCGGTGTTGTCATTACCTGTTGTATTGAAAGCAAGCGCAGTCAATCCATTGGCGGTGTTGTAGTTGCCGGTGGTGTTGGACCCAAGCGCTCCTGATCCATTGGCGGTGTTTCTGTAGCCGGTGGTGTTGGAAAAAAGCGCAGACACTCCATTGGCGGTGTTGAAATTGCCGGTGGTGTTGGCTTGCCCCGCACTGGTTCCAACGAAGGTATTGTTCAGCGCATTGGGCAGTTCCAGTCGCTGGGAGCCGTCTGCGTTCTTTTGCAGCACCATGCTCTCCGTGCCTGCGAGGTCGAAGCGGATGATGTCTTCGTTCGGGTTTTTCTCCACTTGTATTTTGGTGTCGTTGTCGGCGTCGGCGAGCAGTGTTTGCGGAGAGATTTTCGCCCATGCCGTGCCGTTGAAAAACCAAAAGGCATTGGTGTCGGTATCGAACACGAGCAAGCCGGTGGCGGGCGCGGCAATGGCGGTACGCTGGGCCGTCGTCATGCGGGGCGCGAGCATGCCTCTGTTAGAGGAGGTCAGGTCAAGCACGGCGCTGGCGTCAGGGATTTCTGTACCGACGCCTACGCTGACCGCATCGGCGCCCGTGCCGCCCAGCACGAGGCTGTTGCTGGCGCCCACTTTGGCAGCATAGCCGATAGCAGTGGCGTTGGTTAATGCGCCGGTGGTCACGTCGGCATAACTACCGATGGCGGTGTTGTAGTCGCCGGTGGTGTTGTTATACAGCGCATTCATTCCATTGGCAGTGTTGGAGTTGCCGGTGGTGTTGAAATAAAGTGCCCCCAATCCGGTAGCGGTGTTCCAGATGCCTTCGGTGTTGTTATACAGCGCCTCAAATCCATTGGCGGTGTTGTAGCTGCCGGTGGTGTTGTTATAAAGCGCATACCCGCCATTGGCGGTGTTAAAGCCGCCTTCGGTGTTGAAATACAGCGCTTGCACTCCATTGGCGGTGTTGTAGGAACCGTAGGTGTTGGAATACAGCGCTTGCACTCCATTGGCGGTGTTTGGCGCCGCCAGTGGTGTTGGAACGAAGCGCATTAAACCCATTGGCGGTGTTTTGGGAGCCGATGGTGTTGGAATAAAGCGCAGCCCATCCATTGGCGGTGTTCTGGAAGCCGGTGGTGTTGGAAGCACCAGCACTTTGCCCGATAAACGTGTTGGCCAACACATCAGTCAACTCCAGACGTGGCGAACCGGTGGCAGTTTTGCGCAGCACCATGCCTTCGGTGCCACTGAGTTCGAAACGGATGATATCTTCATCCGGATTTTTCTCTACCTGCACTTTTGTATCGCTGTCTTTGTCGCTCAACAGTGCCGGCGCAATGGATTTCGAGGGGATTTCAATGCTCCACCAGTTGAGTTGACCTACATCTGTATTACGATCGTCCACCACTTTAAGGGTCCAATTCCCCATAATGGGTTTGTTGATAAAATTTGAAAAGGGCTGTTCCGGCGTCCAGAACCCGGTAAACGGTGCCAGAAAATTATTGTTGGTAACGCCCGGCGCCAATGCTGTGGTGAAACAGGTATTGGTGTAATTATCAGAAAACGTCCCATTGTCAGAAGAAAGGTCAATGGTTGTTCCGTCGGGCGCCATTAAGCTGATATCCAAATCAGCATCCGCAGTATGCGTAATATCTATACAAACTTTTATCTGGGTATTGCCATCTATCACGCCTGCTTGCGTCAGGTTGATGATGCTGGTTATCCCGGTCGGGTTATTATCCGGGATGGGTATTACGGTGTTGTTCGCACCGGATGCTAAAGGAGGTGGCAAGGCAATGGAAGCTACCTGGTTCCAGATGCCATTGTCGAAATACCAAAAGCTGTCGGTGTCGGTGTCGTACACCAGCAAACCCGCAGCAGGCGTAGCGATGGCCGTGCGCTGGGCCGTGGTCATGCGCGGCGCGAGCACGCCCTTGTCCGTGCTTTTTACGTCGAGGATCGCCGACGGATCGGGGTTGCTGGCGTCGGTGTTGATGGAAATGGCCTGGGCGCCGGCGAAGGCGGGCGCGAGGAGAAGGAAGAGTACGAAAAGGTAAAATTGCTTCATCTGCATACAGTTTGATTGTGAACGATGGTGACCGGGTTACGGGTTTGGCGTGCGCAGCCACGGTGTTGCATGTTTGTTGCGGCACAAAGGAGGTGAGAATGGGCGGTAAGTAGGTAGAAAAGGGGCGTGACAAAAGCGTGACATCGGAGGATTGGGGTCAAATTCCTTCCCTTTCGCTCTACAGCGTACACCGTAGCGTACACTGTAGAGCGGACAAATGACAAACGTAGTGTACCCGGACATGCGAAGGGAATGCTCGACGGGGTGTTTGCGCAAGAAATGGGGACAAAGCCCAGTCCATTTGACCAGAAATTGCTTCTGGAATGGATTGAAGAAGGGGAATTACAACAGGCATTTGAGGCCATGAAAAGCGAATACCCGAAAGCGTCCATCCACCTCGGCAACCTGAACGATGCCGAAAAGGCGTACCAGCAGGGAAGGATAAAATTTGAAGATTTGGCGCAAAAAAGAGCGCTTCTGCGAGATGCCGCGTTGATCCCTCTGATGCCAAAGCGGTGAGGGTTTCTGCTCTACGAATTCCACCACCTTCTTCTTGTCCAACCCGAACCGCACGAGCTATTACCTGGGATACTCCGGTAGCAGGCCGATATGATGTCTTTGGGAGACAAGTTTTTCGCTTACTTTTGTACACAAAATTATGGACGATATGAGTGCGCTGACCTTGTATTCCAAATTCGAGACGCTGCCCGACCACCTCAAGCAGCAAGTACTCGATTATATTGAATTTCTTCTCAGTCGCGAGGCCATACCTGACGGGCCGGTGCCACCGCGAAAAGGAGCAAGCAAAAACACGGTGAATGCCACGAAGAGCAGGTTTGCCGGGCGTATTTCGCCTACAACCGCCGCACAACTCCAGCAGCAACTCCAGGAAATGCGTGAAGAATGGCCATGACTTTTTTGCTCGATACGAATGCTGCCATTGACTACATCGGCGGAACGCTTCCTGGCAAGGCGATTGCCTGGCTTGACAGTATCGTGGATACTGAAGTAGCTATTTCGGTCATCAACCAAATCGAAATGCTCGGGTTCAATCCCGATAATCCGGCAGATATGCTCCCTTTTGAAGAACTGGTGGATACGCTGGTAATACTGCCGCTTGACGAAGAAGTAGTCACGCGCAGCATTGCCTTGCGCAAAAGGCATAAAATCAAACTTCCCGATGCCATTGTCGCTGCTACAGCACTTGTCCACGGACTTTCGCTTATTTCCCGAAATGAATCTGATTTCAAGAAAATTCCAGACTTGAAGACGATAAACCCACACACGTTGCTTTGATGCCGCTTACTCTACAAACTCCACCACCTTCTTTTTATCCCACCCGAACCGCACCAGCAAGTTGTCGAACAAACCATAGACCACCGGCACGAAGATCAGCGACAGGAACATGGCCGAACTGAGGCCGCCGATGATGGCCCAGGCCAAACCAACTTTCCAGGCCGAGCCGGCACTGGTGGACAGGGCGAGAGGCAACAAGCCGATCACCATAGCGATATTGGTCATCAATACCGGCCGGAAACGCATTTTGGTAGCCTGCAACAGGGCCTGCGTCAGACTGACGCCCTGCTGCTTGAGGTGGTTGGCAAAGTCCACTACGAGAATGGCGTTTTTGCCTACAAGGCCGATGAGCATGAGCAGCCCCAGGCCGGTAAACACCGTCAGGCTCTGGCCCGCCAAAGCGAGCGCCAAAAATGCCCCGATGACCGACAAGGGAATGGACAGTAGCACCACAAGGGGGTACACCCAGTTGTCGTACAACGCCACCATGATGAGATAAACCAGTACCAGCGATGTCCACAGGGCAAAACCCATGCTGCCGATACCCTGCTCTTGCCGGCGCAAGTCGCCGCCAAACTGGAAGTGCGCGCCGGTGGGCGGTCGCAGCGCCTCCACTTTATCTCTAACCTCGCGGGCCACGGTGCCGATGGGGCGCCCGAGCACGGCGGCAGAAAACTGCACGGAGGGCAGTCGGTCGCGGCGTTCCAGGCGTGTGGGCGCCGTGCTTTCGCGCACCTCGGCAAATTGTTTGAGAAAAACCGTGCTGCCCAGCGGATTCACGAAGGTCAGGTTCCGAATGTCCTCGGCACTGCGGCGGTCGAAGGCGTCGAGTGCAACCCGAATCGGGTACTCGTATGCCCCGTCGCGGAAGCGGGCATCGGCGTTTCCGCTGAAAGCGGTTTGTAGCGTGAGGCCCACCTGGGCCATCGTGAGACCATAGTCGGCCATGCGCCGGCGATCTACTTCCACCTGCACCTCGGGGTTGCCCGCCTCCACACTCGGCACAATTTCCACACAGCCGGGCACCGAGGCCATCACTTCCTGGATTTGTTCGGACATGGCCAGAATGCTGTCGAGGTCGGGGCCATTGAGCCGTACTTCGATGGGCGAAAACGACAGGCCGAGAATGTCAATGGCCGACACGCTGATCTTGACGCCCGCCACAATTTCCTCCAGTTTGACTTTTGCCCGGCGGGCAAACACATCGGTGGACACCTCGCGCGGGTGCCGGAAAGGGGTAAGAAAAACCAGAATTTCTGCGACGTGGGGGGCATTGAGTCCAAAAGACTTGCTGGTGGTGCCCACCGTGGTGAATGTTTTGACCACATCGGGTTGCTGGCGCAGCCAGTTTTCCACTTGTCGGGTCGCGGTATTGGTTTGTGCCAGCGAAGCGTTGCGCGGCAATTCTATTTCCATCAAAAACTCGCCGCGCTCGCCGGGATCAATAAAGGCATTGCCGATGAATCCCTCCGTAACGAGCAGGACGGAGCCGCCCAGGAGCGCCGCCGCTGTGACTAAGGTGAGGGTTTTGGTTTGCCAGCTCCGCAGTGCCCAGCGCAGCGCGGTGACAAAACCGTCGGACAGCCAGTCCAGAAAGTTTCAAGCGCAGCACGATGCGCCCGCCTAATTTTTTCCCCGAAAACCGGTGCAGTTTGCCCACCCGCGAAGTCAGCCAGGGCACCAGCGTGAACGACACCAGCAAGGACATCAGCGTGGACACCAGCACCGTCATGCAAAACTGCCGGAGCAGGTTGGGCACCAGCCCCACGGTAAAGATGATCGGCAGAAACACCACCACATCCACGAGGGTGATGCTGATGGCCGTGAACCCGATTTCCTGGCGCCCGTCGTAGGAAGCCTGTACCCGGTTTTTGCCCATTTCGAGGTGCCGGTAGATATTTTCGATGACCACAATGGCGTCGTCCACCAAAATACCGATAGCCAGGGAGAGGCCCATCAGCGACATGAGGTTGAGCGAGTAGCCCATCACTTTCATCATCACGAACGTGCTGACGATGGACGTGGGGATGGACACCAGCACGATGGCGGCGTTTCGCAGGCTGTGCAAAAACAGCAACATGACCAAGGCTACCAGCAGCACAGCGATGAGCAGGTCGTGTACCACGGCATCGGTGGCCTGTTTGGTGAACGTGCTGGAGTTGGCGATCACGTCGAATTTCAAACCCGAGGCGGCATAACTTGTCTCCAGTGTTTTCAATTTCAGGAGCAGCATTTCGGCCATTTCGACGGCGTTGGCATCACTTTGCTTGCGGATTTCGAGGCCGAGCACGGGTTGTCCGTTGGCGATGCAGAGTACTTCGAGGTCTTTGGCGCCGTCCTGCACTTCGGCGATGTCCTTGATCAAAATGGAGGAGCCGAAGCGGGACTTGCCCACCACGAGGTTGCGGATGTCGTCGAGGGTCAGGAATTTGCCGGCGAGGCGGATGCGCATCTGGGTGTCTTTGCCCGTCACTTTGCCGGTAGGAAAATCGAGGTTGGCGGCCTGCACGGCTTGCGTCACCTGGAGCAGCGACAAGCCGAATTGTTCCAGTTTGGCGCTGCTGATATTGATTTTGATTTCCCGCTCTTCGCCGCCGAGGATACCTACCTGCGCCACGCCTTTGACCTGGCCCATTTCCGGTACTAAGCGGTTTTTGACTAAGTCAAAAAACTCCGGGCCGGCCACATTGGCCCGCACGGCGAGGCGCAGGATGGGCAGTTCGGACAGGGCAAATTTATTGATCACCGGCGTGCGCACCTCTTTCGGAAAGGTGGGCAAAATCTGGTTCACCTTGCGCTGCATCTCCTGCACCGCCTTGTCCAGATCGAGTTCCTGACTGATTTCCACCGCCACAAAACAGACGTTTTCGTTGGCCCCGATCTGAATCAGCTGGATGCCTTCGAGCGACGAAATGGCATCCTCAATGGGCTTCGCCACGGCGTTTTCTACCTCGGCAGGCGATGCGCCGGGGTAGAGCGTCATAATGGTGATGACCGGCGGGTCAAATTTGGGTACCAGTTCGATGGGCAAACTGAAATAACTCGCTACGCCCATGAACGTCAGTACGGCGAATACGACGATGATGAGGGACGGGCGGCGGATGGATAGCGCGGTGAGATTCATATTGCGGGAGGCCGGAGGCTGTGTTGTCGTCGCTTATTTCGATTGGAAGTCAATTTGTTATGCGCGTCCGAATTTCGGAGCTACAAAAAAATGCCCGCAAAAGTAGCAACTTCCGGGTGTGCATTCGGGGTTTCCTCCTCCGGGTATCAGGGTGTTTTTGCCGGCTGCTCCACGCGCGACACGAGTACGCCGTCTTGCAGTCTGGTTTCCAGCACATCGCCGGGCGTGGCGGCGGCGGCATGGGTGAGTACCTTGCCGTCCCGGAGGGTCAGGCTGAATCCCCGGCGCAGGACGGCTTGGGGGTGCAGTGCCTGGCAGAGGGTATCGGCGCGGTGCAGGTAGTCGGCGGCGCGGTGCAGGCGTTGGCGGATGAGCGCGGGCAGGCCGGCAGCCAGGGCGTCCACCTGCTGGTGCGCGCTGCGCATGCGGCCTTGCGCGCCCCAGTGCAGGGCGGCTTCGAGGTTGGCCATTTCCAGGTTTTTGATCTTCAGGTGCTGGTCGGCCGCTGCGCGGAAATGTTCGGCGAGGCGCGCGAGGTTGTTTTCAAAAAACAGGTTGTGCTGGATGAGGAAATCGGCGACGGCGGTGGGTGTTTTCAGGGCGGTGTGGGCGACCAGGTCGAGCACGGTTTCGTCGGTATCGTGGCCGATACCGGTGAGCAGGGGCAGGGGCAGCGCGGCGGCGGTTTTGCAAAGTTCCAGCGCATCAAATCCGGCCAGATCGAGCCGGGCGCCGCCGCCGCGCAGCACGGCTACACCATCGAACCGGTCGCGTTGTGCGGCTACGGTCTCCAGTGCGCCAATGATTTCGGCTTCAAGACTTTTGCCCTGCACGGCAGCGGCAAACAACCGGCAATCGAAGGCATAGCCGAACGGATTTTGGGCGAGGTGTTCCCGAAAATCCTGAAAACCGGCAGCACCCTCGGAGGTTACCACGGCAATACGCTGCAAAACAGCAGGCAAGGGCAGGGCGCGGTTGCGCTCCAGAAGGCCGAGTTGGCGCAGGGTGTCTATGGTTTGGCGGCGCTGGAGTTCGAGCCGGCCGAAGGTGTAGGCGGCATCGGCATCGGTGACGACCAGTTTGAGGCCGTAGCGCTCGTGGTAGTCCACCCGCACACAAAGGCGTACTTCACGGCCCTCGTGCAGCACTTCGTCGAGGGCAAAACCGATGGACAGGCGCAGGCGCTGGTAGTCGCGCTGCCAGACGACGGCCTGGGCCTGGGCCACGATGTCGCTGTGGGCATCCGGGCCTTTTTGCACGAGGTCGAGGAACAAATGGCCGCGGGAGCGTCCGACCTGCGCGATTTCCGCCGTAATCCACAGGCCCTCCTGGAAGTTGAGCGCCAGCACCCGGCGGATGTAGGCTTGCAGATCGAGCAGGCTGTAGGTCGGCATTGCAGGTTTTGAGTTCGTGTTTTTTTAAACACCTGCCTAACCGCCACTTCCCCCCTGGCCGGTGAATTTGACCGAAAAGACGCTGCTTTTTTCGCCGGTACTGTGCAGGGTGTAGAGTCGCCCCCCTTCGATGAGCAGGGTTTTGAGGTCGCCGAGGCGGAGATTTTCGTCGTGAAACAGGTCTACGCAGATGAGCCGCCCGTCGTAGAGGGCTGTGATTTCGGGCACGAGGGTGTGGCCAATCACAATGCGTCTGGCGCCGACAAATTCCAGCGCGGCATCCATTTGTTCGATGGTGCTCTTGTTTTTGGCTGCATCGCGGTACCAGAGGATACCGTAGTTGGGATTGTACACATATTGCGCCAGCGAGTCGCTGATTGCGCCGTACAGGGTTCCGATGTGTCGGCGGGCGATGTCGTTGATATCGGTCAGGGAGAGGGAGGATTTGGCTAATTTCGGGCTGATACCGGCGTGGCAAAAGACATAATCTCCGATTTTTTCCACGGCGTTTTTGGTGCGCAGCCAGCGGCCGAGTTCGGAGTTGTTGTCGAACCAAAGGTTGTACTCTTCGCCGATGAGTTGGGCATTTTCTATGTATTTGTTGCGCACATAGCCGTATTCGCCGCAGAGGTTCATGGCTTCGTGGTTGCCGAGAATGTAGTGCACTTTGCCGCCGGCTTCCTCGGCTTCGGTCTCTAATTTGTAGATCAGCCACAGTACTTCGGTCACGTTCAGGCCACGGTCGAAGAAATCGCCGATCAGCACGAGGCGGCCTTCGCCGTAGGTCCAGTTGAACGTGGAATTGATGACGCCGGCTTTTTGCAGGATAATTTTGAATGCCTCGAAGTTGCCTTCAATATCCGACAGCACGATCATCTGGTCGGTGGCGGGGTAGCGGTCTTTCTCCACCCGGTGTTTTTCCTTGAGCGGGAACGTGAACGAATCGCCGGTACCGGGTACGTTGCAGCGGAGGGTGATTTCGTTTCGTTTGGTGTGGTATTGCACCTGCACCACGTTGGCGGTGTCCTGTTGCTCGATTGTTTTCACAACGATGTTCTTACCCCGATAGAAGACGTGCGGGCCATCGGAACCGGCTTTGGAGTTGTCCACCGATGGTTGGTTGTCATGCGCAAACAAAGGCGCCAGGGGGAGTAACAGAAGCGGGACAAACCGAAACAGCGACATGGGCAGTAATTTTTGTTTGTAAACGATCAGCAAACGATCAAGTGTAAACGTACACGGCGCGTATTGGTCACGAAACGGAAAAAATGGCTGCAAATATAGACTTTTGGCTTTTGGCTGTTGGTTTTAATGCGCAGCTGTTGGTTATTGGCCAACGGCCGGTACACAAAAGCCAATACATTTGGCCTTTAATTGTTCAGAATAGCTGTACTGTCATGCGCAAACTTACCGCCCAGCGGGTATACCCGATTTCTTCCAGTCCCCTCGAAAACGCTGTGCTCATCACGGACGACGCGGGCACGATCCTGGCCATTGAGCCGCAGGAGCAACACGATCCCGCCAGTCTGGAACGCTACTCCGGCGTGCTCGTGCCGGGTTTTGTGAATACGCATTGCCACCTCGAATTGTCCCACATGAAAGGACTGGTGGACACGGGTACGGGGCTTATCCCGTTCATCACGGACGTGGTGACCAAGCGCAATTTCCCGGCCGAAGCTATTGCCGAAGCCATTGTGCGTGCCGAGCAGGAAATGCTGGACGGCGGCATCGTGGCGCTGGGGGATATTTCCAACACCACGGACACGTTTGCCGTGAAAAGCGCCGGCCGCATGCGTTACTACACGTTTGTGGAGCTATTTGATTTTTTGCAGGATGCCGGCGCAGAAAAAGCATTTGCGGATTGGAAAACGGTGTACGACCAGTGCCGGCCCGGCCGTACCGGCGCCCGGGCGATGGTGCCGCACGCGCCGTACACGGTCAGCCCGACGCTTTTTGAAAAGATAAATGCCGCCAATGCCGCTTCCGCTGGCACCGTCAGCATACACAACCAGGAGACGCCCCCGGAGAACGAGCTGTTCCTGCATGGCACGGGGGCGTTTGTTGATTTTTACAAAAAGTTCGGCATTGATCTGGAGCATTTCAGCGCCATTGGCCGGGCGTCCATTCATTACGCCTTGTGCCACCTGAACCCTGCGCAGCGTACCCTGTTTGTGCACAACACGCTCACCACACCCGACGATATCCGCGCGGCGCAGGCCTGGAGCGCACACACCTTTTGGGCTACCTGCCCGAATGCCAACCTGTACATCGAAAACCGGCTGCCCAACTACCGGCATTTTCTGGATACCGGCGCCCGCGTCACCATCGGCACCGACAGCCTGACTTCCAACTGGCAGTTGTCCATTTTAGAGGAAATGAAAACCATTGCACGCTATCAGCGCTATGTGCCTTTTGAGGTGCTGTTGCGCTGGGCTACGCTCAACGGTGCGCAGGCGCTTGGTTTCGACGACACGCTGGGCAGCCTGGAGGTGGGAAAAACACCTGGCGTACTCTTGCTGGAAGGCCTTGGGCCAACGGATGAAATGGGAGCGGGTGTGACGGTGCGTCGGGTGGTGTAGTGTTTTGAAAAAGATCGGGAAACCTTGTGCACTGAACAATTTCCCTATCTTTCCCGCCGGAAAACAACCATTTTGTCTTCATCGAAAAAACAAAACTGACTTTTGTATGAGCAAAGAGAATTGGGGCTCGCGGGTTGGCCTCGTACTGGCTATGGCGGGTAATGCCGTCGGATTAGGCAATTTTTTGCGCTTCCCGGTGCAAGCCATCCAGAATGGCGGTGGTACGTTTATCATTCCTTACCTCGTGTGTTTCCTGCTGATGGGTATCCCGCTCCTGTTTGTGGAGTGGGGCATGGGACGTTACGGCGGCAAGTTTGGCGACCACTCCACACCGTTTATTCTGAGTAGTTTTAGCAAGAACAAACGCAGTTTGTGGAAGTACGTCGGTGTGTTCGGCATTTTCACCAACCTGGCGGTGGCGGCCTACTATTGCTACCTGGAAAGTTGGACGCTGGCCTACATGTGGCGCTCGGTTTCGGGCGCTTTTGCGGGCCAGGATGCCGGTGCTGTTAGCCAGATGTTCACAGACTATGTGAGCCTTGGCACCTCGGAGCCGATCGTTTTTTGGGTCATTTGTTTGGCGCTGAACACCTGGATACTTTCCCGTGGCCTTGCTGGTGGTGTGGAAATAGCAGCCAAAGTAGGTATGCCGCTCCTGATTTTCTTCGGCATTTTTCTGGCAATTCGGGGCGTCACGCTCAGCGCCGGTGAGGCGGGGGCTGTGAACGACGGCACGGTGGGGTTGAACTTTCTGTGGACCCCCAACTTCAGCACCATTTGGGATTTTAAAGTGTGGCTGGCGGCTGCCGGCCAGATATTTTTCACCCTCTCGGTGGGTATGGGCAGCATTCAGTGCTACGCTTCTTACCTGCGTCAGCGCGACGATGTAGCGCTCAACGCCATGTCGGCCGGCTGGATGAACGAGTTTGTGGAAGTTTCATTAGGTGCGGCTATTTTGATCCCGATTTCGGTAGGCTATCTCGGTATTGAACGGGTGGTCGAACTGACCCAAACCGGTGGTTTGGGCCTCGGTTTCCGCACGCTGCCCTACCTGTTCCAGCAGTGGGGCCGATTCTGGCGGCTTTGGCCGGCATGGCGTGGTTCGGATTGCTGTTTTTTGCAGGTGTCACGTCTTCGTTGGCGATGGGTACCCCGGTCATGGCTTTTTTGCGTGACGAATTTGGCTGGCGGCGCGAGCGTGCGGCCTGGGCCTTCGGCCTTCTGGTGCTTGTCCTTGGTGCGCCAACGGTGTTTTTCTTCAGCTATGGCGTGTTTGATGAATACGATTACTGGGCGGGTACGGTTTCTCTGGTTGTGTTTGCGATGCTCGAAATCGTCTTGTTTGCCTGGGTATTTGGTATGGACAACGCCTGGGCGGAGATCAACCGCAATGCCGACATGAAGGTACCTGTGGTGTACAAGCACATTATCAAGTATGTCACGCCTGCCATTCTTATCTGTGTGTTCTTCGGGAGCCTGCTGAGCGAAGGCGGAATACTGGACAAGATTGCAAACAAAGCTATATATGCACAGATTGCTGCCGCAACAGACCCTGCGCAGATCGCCGAACTGCAAAAAACGCTCACGTTCGTCAACGGTTCCCGGCTCCTGCTCGTCCTGCTCTTTGCGCTGATCGCGTATGCGGTTTATATCGCCCAGCGCAAGCGCGACCGCGAAGGGCGCATACCGGTTTTACACAACGATTAACTAAAAAAATAACAACGTATGACTACTTCTGCATTGATTATGATGCTCCTCGCAAACGGCATAGTCATCGGCGTCACGGTCTATTTTTTCCTGAAGGTGCTGCGCACAAGGCCGCCCGATACCGTGGATGAGGATGATGCCAACTTCCCACGAGGAGGATAGGGCGAAGGGCAAGTTTGCAATTTTTTAGAATCCCGTCGTGCGTGGTGGCTACACCGGCACGGCGGGATTTTTTTGTGTTCTCTGCCGGGGCAAAAACCGGAAGGTCTGATGGGTGTCGTGAAAAACAAAAAAGGATTTCATCAACGATTTGGCCCTAATTTTGCTCCATAAACCCCATAAATACATTAATCCTTGCCTGCTTTCGGTCGTAGTTGTTCCTGTAAATCAACCGACTGCCTATGCGACGAGTATTACTTTTGTTGCTGTTTTGTTGTTTTGTGCTCCGTTCCTTTGCCCAGATTACCTGGGAATCGCCTTGCACGGACAAGATATTTTGCTTTGACCCGGGCAATTGTTCGGGCGGCACCGTCACCTTGTGGGAGGCTGCTGCAACCAATTGTGGCAGCCCGACAATCAATTTTTCCTACAAAATTGACCTGGGAAACAACGGCTCCATTGATATTCAATCGAGCGACGATACCATCAATCAGGTATTGCCGGCAGGTACCCACCAGATCATCTGGCGCGCGCAGGACAACTGCGGCAATGTGAGCCAGGGAGGCTGTACCTACCTCATCACGGTAAAAGATTGCAATCCACCCAACCTACTGTGCATCAATGGCCTGGCACAAAATCTGGTCGCTCCCGATTGTGCGGTGGTGTTCGATGTTCAGGATTTTATCCTCCAGGTGAACGACAACTGTACCCCCCTGCATGCCCTGGATTTCGGGATACGGCTGACGGGCAACGGCATGGGGTTTCCCTCGGATACCAGCCTTTCGTTCGGTATTTGCGATCAGGGATATTTCCCGGTGCAGATTTGGGCACGAGACGAAAATGGCTTGTCCAACGCCTGCAACAGTTATGTTTTGGTGCAGGAAAACGCCGGCTTGTGCATCTGCAACGAATACGCCGACATCCGTCTGGAAGGCTGTGCCCGCACAGCGGATAGCACGCGCCTTGATGCTTACCGTATTCGGGCAACCTTGCAAGGGACGCCGATTCAGGGGGCGCCGATTAGCCAAATTATAGAGCAAGACATCCAGGACTCCTGTTTCAGCCTGGCGTTTGCCGATCTGCCGCTCAATGGGAGCTACATCGGCTCTGTGCGTGCCGGCAGGTTTGGAGGTGATCCGCTGGAGGGGGTTTCTACCTTTGATCTGGTGCTCATCAACCGCCATATCCTCGGCCAGCAGCCGCTTGAAAATTTCTATCAGGTACTCGCTTCCGACGTGAACCAGAGCAATTCGATCTCCACCTTTGACATCATCGAAATCCGGAAACTCATCCTCGGTATTTACGATAGTTTTCCACAAACGACCTCGTGGCGTTTTGTGCGCCCGGCGCCCGACCCGCTGAATCTGGCGGCTTTCGCCGAAGTACGCGATACATACCCCTTCGCGGTGCCCAACCTGCTGAACGACACGGTGTTTTCTCGTCTGGATTTTGTCGGGATAAAAATGGGCGATGCCAACGCCAACGCTGCGCTGCACGAACCGGCGGCAGATGACCGTGCGGCTCCTTTGGTTCTTCGGGCTGACGACCCGCTGCTCGAAATTGGCGAGGAGGCATGGATCACTTTTCGGCTTTCCGAGGCCGCCGAACTGTACGGCTGGCAGATGGCGCTGCAGGCGGATGCCGCATTTTTGGAAATACAGGATGTGCAGGGTGTGTCGCCGCAAGGTGTTGCACTGACTCCGGCCGGCGCATTGCGCATTGCTTGTCTTGCCGATGCGCCCGACCGGTTTGCTGCCGGGGATGCGCTCTTTTCGGTACGGGTGCTGGCCCGACAGTCGGGCCGGGTATCCGGCGGGTTACGGGTGAGCGGGGCGCCATTGGCTCCCGAGGCGTACACGTCGGGTGCGGCAGCGGGGGTGCGCAGCCTGGAAGTTTGGCCTGAGCAGCCAACAGCAGGCGCTGTGTTTCATGCGCCGCAGCCGAATCCTTTTTTTGGTGAAACTACTTTTGGGCTGGAATTGCCGGCTTCGCAGGAAGTGCTCCTTGAGGTTTTTGATTTGACCGGGCGGCGGGTTTATCGGGCGGTGCGCCAACTGGAGGCCGGGCGCCAGGAATGGGTTTTCCCAGGCGGACAATTACTGCCGGCGGGTGTGTTTGCCTGGCGGATACAAGTAGGCAGGGAGGTTTGGAGCGGACGGTTGGTGCGGAGATAGCCGCAAAAAAAAACAAACGGGGCGACCGGCAAATGCCGAGCGCCCCGTTTGGTTGGTATACCGGGGAGGAGTTTACTTTACATCTGCAAAGAAATCCTTCACCTTGTCTTTGTGAACGATCATCTGCTTGTAGGTATATCGTCCGGTTGCGGGGTCTTTGACGGCTTTTACCACTTTTACATGGTCCTTACCGGAGCCGGCGTTGGCGGCACGCTGGGCTACCCGCGCGTTTTTAGAAACTTTTTTTGCCATGGCGTTCCGTGTGTTTTTATTTTAAAAAAGAGGACTTGATGCGCGTTACTTGATCTCGCGGTGTGCAGTGTACTTCCGCATGATCGGGTTGTACTTTTTCAGTTCCAGGCGCTCCGGGGTGTTTTTCCGGTTCTTCTGCGTGATATACCGGGAAGTGCCGGGCAAACCGCTGTTCTTGTGCTCGGTGCATTCGAGAATGACCTGGAGCCGATTGCCTTTGCTTTTCTTTGCCATTTTGTTTGATATTCGATATTGAAGACTAATGAGAAACTACACGCGGGAAGAAGTGGCTTAGCAGCCTGCTTCCGATCCGTGGTAAATGATTTCTCCTTTCTTTTCCAACTTTTTAATGTAGGCGTACAGACCCATTTTGCTGATCGTACGGATCGCGGAGGCGCTCACTTTGAGGGTCACCCATTCGCCCGTTTCAGGCATGAAGAACTTCTTCGTGTGCAGGTTCGGATAGAAGCGGCGCTTCGTCTTGCGGTTGGAGTGCGATACGTAGTTGCCCGATATCGTCTTTTTCCCCGTCAAATCACAGACTTTCGACATAACTCTTGTTGACTTAAGTGGTGTTGTGTTGAGATGCCTGAGCGCGGGCGAACCAAAAAAATTGGACTTGCCACTATCTAACAATCAAGCACTTGAAATTTTTTGTGACTCCGAGAGGACTCGAACCTCTAACCTTCTGATCCGTAGTCAGATGCTCTATCCATTAAGCTACGGAGCCAACTCATTTTTTCTTACGGGGTGCAAAGGTAAGCGGCGGGCTATGGAATTTCCAAACGCAATTTTATTTTTTCACAAATTTTACGGAACGCCACGCATCGTTGCGGCCAAAAGCCACCACATAGACCCCTCTGGGCAGCCGGCGAACGTCGTATTTCCAGATATTGCTGGAGAACGGGCTGGGGGTAATTATTTCCTCGTACAACTGTTGGCCAAGTATATTGAACACCCGAACCTGGTAGGGCGTGTAGGTTGGCGTCCGAAAACGTACGCTCAACTCGTCGAATACAGGATTGGGGCGTGCCCAAAGAATATCCAAACGCCCGGTGGCGGCGCCGTCGCAGAGTTCCTGTACGGCTCGCACGGAGCCGGCCACATCAAGTCGGCCGCCGGTGGTGGTGACATTTTTCAGTGTGACATTCGGGGATACGTTTTCGAGGATTATGTCGCGTATACGTCTGGTGCATTCTATCGGATTGGTCAGGGCATCCTCGGTGAGTTTAGCGCATTGCAGGCTGTAGAGCAGCGCCACGGCGCCGGTGGCGTGTGGCGCCGAGGCTGAGGTGCCGCTAAATGCACCATACGTTGGGGTCACATCCTGGCTACGGGTGGTGTAGGATCCTTCGCCCGGTGCGCCAAAATCAACATGGGTAGCGCCGTAGCCTGTTTTTTGCATTTTTTTGTCAAACTTGTCCACATTGTTCACCACAAGGAGGTGCTCGCTGGGGCAGGTACTGGGCATATCGCCAACCACATCCACATTGAACTCATCGTTGGTTGTCGCACCGATATTCAGTATACCGACTTTGCCCAGCGAATCGTACACGGCGCACCACAACGGATAATCGGACGGAAATTTGTTGTTTACGCCAAACGAGGCATTGGAGGCCACCACAAAGGCTCCCTGCGCGCCATTGGTGGTGTTGTAGCGGTGGCGCATTTTGGCCGCATAGCTATACGCTCCCACGATTTCGTCTTCGTACTCTATGTTCGCGAAGTTCATCAGTTTGACCTTCCAGTTGACGCCCGATACGCCGGCGCCGTTGTTGCCTGACGCGCCGATAATGCCGTTGACGGCCGTGCCATGAAAACCGATTATGCCGGGGTGGTCGCTCTGGGTACGCGGGTTCCAGCCCCGAAAATCATCTACATAGCCGTTACCGTCGTCGTCTATGTTGTTGTTGGGTATCTCGGCCCAGTTGAACCAGACATTGGGCGTCAGGTCCGGATGGGTGAGCAAGGCGCCTTTTTCGAGTACAGCCACCACGATGGTGTCGCCCGCCGGTGTCAGCCCGCCGGTGGTTACGTCCCAGGCGTCGGTCATACCAATCAGGGCCATGTCTTCCTGTTTGAACCAGTCCGGGTCGTTGGGAAACGTGCCGCGTTCGTACACCCGGCGATTCCATTGTGCCACTTGCACATCCGGCAGCCGGCGGGCAACAGCCAGCGCCAGGTTGGGGTCTACCGTCGATTCGTCGAAGCCGAGGAGGTAGATTTGCCAGTCCGGCGCCACCGGTTTTTTCCAGAAAAACCCGGTAGCGCCGGGCAGCGCCTGATTCAGTGCAAACAGCACCGTAGCGGGGGAGGCCTCGGCGTTCAACTGGACGAGCATTTCCCCGAAGCGGCGCTCGTCGCCCTGACCCGAGGCGGCGGCAAGTGTCGACAGGGAAAAGAGTATAGCGAAGCAAAATTTCTTAGTCATGGTTTAAAAAACAGGTAAACAGTTTCTGGTTGAAATTGCCGGCAAAGTAAACGGTTTGCGGGCAGCGCCGCTCGGTACGCTCACGGTAATCTTTGCTGAAAACGGCCAAGCATACTTTTTCCCGCAATTGCCGGAAATAGGCCGGGGCAAGCAGCAGGCGGCTGCCGTACCACGAAAACATCTCGCCGTCCACCACCACGACCTGTGCCGCAGGGCAAATTTCCTGAAACTCCGCGACGTGTTTTTCCGCAAACGGGTACGGCTCGGAGGAAAGCAGTAACACATCCGGCGCACGTTCGGTCAGTATTTCCGGCAAAATTTCGGGGTAGCGACTTTCCGCAGCAAACACATTTTCAAATCCGGCTTCCTGCAGCATGGCGTGGATGAACGTATCGCCACCCGCCACCATGCAGGGTTTTCGCCAAATAAAATACGCGGCGCGGGGACGGCCCGCCGCCGGCTCGGGCCGATGGTCGGCAAAGGCTTGCTCCACCGTGCGCACCAGCATTTGCGCAGCCGGTGCTCTGCCGGTGACGGCGCCCACTCGTCCGATCATATCCAGGGCGCTGTGCAAGTCGCGCACATCGCTCGTCCAAACCGGAAAACGGGTAGCCAGGGCTTCTATTTGCACCCGTTTATTTTCTTCTTTATTGGCAATGATGAGGTCGGGCGCCAGCGCAGCCACTTTTTCCGGGTTGACCGTTTTGGTGCCGCCGACCCGTTTTTTTTCCTGAAACCACGCCGCCGGGTGTACGCAAAATTTGGTAATACCCACCACTTCGTCCGCCAGCCCCAGCGCGTGCAGCAGTTCCGTTTGCGAAGGCACCAGCGACACGATACGCCGGGGCGGAAACACCGGCAGGACTATGGTGCGGGCTGTTTGGTCGGTGCAGGTGTACATGGTTGGAGGGTTTCTGGTTGGAGGGTTTCTGGTTGGAAGGTTTCTGGTTGGAGGGTTTCTGGTTTCTGGTTGGAGGTTTCTGGTTGGAGGGTTTCTGGTTGGAAGGTTTCTGGTTAGGTTTTGGGTTGTTCCCAGAGTTCGATTTTGTTGCCCTCGGGGTCCATGATCCAGGCAAATTTTCCAAATTCCTCTTCCATGGGTGTGCCGACAATGGTGACCCCTTCTGTACGCAATTGCTCCAGGAGCGCAGCGAGGTCGGCGACCCGGAAATTGATCATGAAATTTTGTGTGGACGGCTCGAAGTAGTCGGTTGGTTCTTTGAATAATCCCAGTACCGTGTAGGGTCTGGCCCCCTCTTCGATTGCCTCGTCCCAAAAAAACTGGGCGCCCCAGGATTCCATCGGAATGCCCAGATGTTTTTCGTACCAAGCCAGGGTATTTTCCTGATTGCGGCATTTGAAAAAGATGCCGCCAATACCGGTTACTCGTTTCATAATGTGGTGTGTTTACAAATTAACGTTTCCGAGCCGCTGCCGCTGCACCTCGTAGAGCACGATGCCTGCGGCTACGCTGACGTTGTACGAGTCGAAATCGGTTGCCTGTGGAATTTTGGCTACCTGGTCGGACATACGGATCAGTTTCGGGGCGAGGCCCTCGCCTTCGGGGCCGAGCAGGATGGCTGTAGCGCCGGTGAGTTCCGCAGCGTATAGGGGCCTGGCTTTGTCGGTGAGGGCGGTTGCCACCACTTGCACATCGTTTTGCTGGAGCCACTCCACAGTAGAGTACATGCTGCGCACACGGCACAGGCGTATGCGGGCGAGGGCGCCGGCGGAGGCTTTCATCGCGTCTTCGTTGGCGGGTGCGGAGCCGGACTGCGGCACCACCACGGCATGCACGCCCGCGCATTCGGCCGAACGACAGATAGCGCCGAAGTTGCGCACATCGGTGATGCTGTCGAGCAGGAGAAAGAGAGGGATTTCGCCGCGTTCGAGGATGGCGGGCAGCACGGCCTCCAGGGTTTGGAACTCCACGAGGGTGAGCCACGCAACAACCCCCTGGTGGTTGCCGCGCACCATTTTATTGAGTTTTTCTTTCGGGACGACCTGCAGCGGGATGTCGTGTTCTTTGGTCAGGTGGCGGATTTCTTTTTCCAGTTCGCCGCGCAGGCCCTGCTGAAACAAAACTTTTTCTACCGGCTGGCCGGCTTGTATGGCTTCCACCACCGGGTGGTGGCCGTAGATGAGATTGGACAAGGTGTTTTACAATTTACGATGGACGATTGGGCAAAGGTATGCAGAAGGGGCGTATGCCATGCGGTTGGGTTGTTGCGTGCCTACAGTTGGTCCAGCAGCCATTCTTTTTCGGTAAGCACGGGTTCCTGTTCGATTTCGATGCGCAGGGTTTCCCGCTGCTTGCGGTCGTGGCTGTGCTGGAGCATACGTTCGGTGAACCGGATGATGTTCAGGTAGTTTTTCCGGTGGTACCCCAGCACTTTTTTGCGGTGGATGTAATTGCGCATAGCATCGAGGTGGGATTGGAGCAGGTCGTGCTCGTCAAGCATGAAGTATGTTTTCAGCAGCAGGGTTTTGGCGGCTAAATGGAGCAGCGGGTCGCTGTAGTTGGCTTTTTGCAGGAGCGCGAGTACGGAGTCGAAGCGGTTGCGTGCGTACTCCAGCCGGGCGCGGTTGAAACTCAGCGAACTTTCCCGGTACTGGCGCTCCAGCAGGTTGTTGTAGCGGCTGATGAAATCCTCTACCCAGTCCAGTTCGCGGCAGCGTAGGCCGGCGGCCACAATGTTGTGGTAGGTAAATCGCGACAGCACACCGTTTTCAAACAGGCTTCCCGACTCCAGGGCGCGGCGGTACAGACTCAGCAGTTCGCGCTCCATTTCCCGGGCGCCGCTGTTGGCCCGGCGGATGCAGTGGTTGATGGCAAACATGAAAAACTCGCGCCGTTCGTCTTCGGAAAACTGTGTTGCCGTGGCCTCCATTTTTTGCAAAAAAGCATGGTAGTGGGCGCTGTCGCCCGAATGCCGGAGCATCCGAATCGCCGACAGGTAGGTCGAAATGCCTGGAAAATCGGTCCATTCCGGCCCTTCCGCCAAAGCGATAACACGGCGGTGCAGGGCCTCCTCCGAATCGGATCGGTACACGTTTTTCTGCGCCAGTTCCAGACAGATCAGCCGCAGCCGGGCAGTCAGGTAGTGGACATCGGTGCTCTGGGCGAGGTCGCGGAGCGGGGCGGTTTCGGTCGGGTTTTTGCGTACGGCGGTTTCGTGTAGCTCCAGATAGTACAGGCGCTGCAGCGCGTAGTAGTGTTCATTTCGGTAAGGCTGCGCCCGCAAATCCCGGTCAAATGCCCGCATCGTGCGCTCGTATTGCTCCGTCAGCCCCCGGGTTTGGTACGCTTCGGCCAGTCGGAGGCGGTTTTCCGGGGCTTTCTCTTGCATATCCTGTACCAGCAGGAAGGTTTCCAGCAGCCGGTTCAGGTAGCTCATCAGCAGCCGCATCCGGGTGTCGTCGTAGGGTTCGGCTGGATGCAGTTCGATCCATGCGGCGGTTTTGTCTGCTTGCTTGTCCGCACAAAAAAAATCGAATAACCGGATCAGGTCGGTCCGGAGGTTGAAATAAGGGGATTCGAGGAAGCGCCGGGCGTCCCGGCGCTCCACGGCGCTCAGGGATTGAACCAGGCGGTACACGTTGTTTCGATCCACGTTTTTTTCTTTTAGCAAAAAATAAATTTTGGTCTACAAAACCAATCATGAATATCCTCAAAAACTGTGCTCTGTTCGGTTTTGAAGACAAGTATTTGGTTTTATCTTAAAAAAACTACTCTACAAAACCCGAAATTTGATTTTCGCAGGATCGGGGCCGTGCCGCACTATTGTATCGTCGCAAAATTAAAACGCGTACGACACGCCTCCCCGGGGGGGCTTCATCTTTCTGCTCACAACATTTTCAATCCGCATCATGAAAAATTTGATACCTGTGCTTGCCCAAAGCCGAACGATTTTCCTGACGTTATTTTTTGCACTGCTTTGCTCCGGGATAACCCGTCTGGCCGCGCAGTGCAACAACGATGTCACGCCGCCCACTCCGGTGTGCGTCGGTACACTCCAAAAAGATGTACAACTTTTCAAGCCGACGGTCGTGCAGGCCACCGAGTTCAACGGCGGCAGTACCGACAACTGCACCGCGCCCGCAGCGTTGCAGTTTTTTATTGAGGTCGGCCCGCCGTCGCCGGCGCCGCCTTCCTCCACGGCACTTTCCTTTCCTGCCAACCAGACGGGCCAGCAAGCGATTGTGTTGTGGGTGGTGGATACAGCAGGCAACGCCGACTACTGTACCAGCGTGCTCAATCTGACCGCGTGCACCGTTTCCGCGCCGGCCATAGTTTGCAACGACCAGATCACCGTGGCGCTTGATCAGTTTGGCGCTGCCACGATCACCCCCGGCATGATGCTCGAAGGCGGGCCGTATTGTTCGGATTATGAGTACCGGGTGCGCCTCCTGCCCAACGGCGCGTATGCGCCGAGCCTCACGGTTGGGCCGGCAGATATCGGCACACATATCCTGCAAGTCAGCAGTTTCCTGAATGGCAACCCGTTCAATTCCTGCTGGGGAAACGTGACGATCACAGGCGATTGTAACAACGATGTCACGCCTCCGATAACCGTTTGCGAGGAGTCTCTCAGCCTCGCGCTGGATACGGCGCTGTTCGATTTTGTGCTGCTGACTGCTGAAATGTTGGATGATGGCAGTTATGATCATTGCTCGGCTGTCGAAAATCTGGTGTTCGACCTGGGGCTGAACTTTCCCGCCGGGCCATTTTCCCAAACACTCGAACTCGATGCCCTCGGTACCCACAATGTTTACCTGCGGGTGACCGACGAAGCCGGCAATCAAAATTTCTGCTTAACCGAAGTAGAGGTATTTTATAAAGCCGCACACGTGATTCGGGGAACGGTTTTTCACGACGATAATTCGGATTGCAACCAGCAGGCCGGCTCGGAGTCCGGAATGCCCGGGTGGCAGGTCCGGGCGGTAGCACAAAACAACGGACAGGTATATGTTGCCAATACCGACTCTTTGGGCCACTACGCCATTAAAGTGCCCACCGGTGTAGTCAATTTTGATGTTATGCTGGATGCGCCGTTCAACTATGGCGGTGACTCCTGCTCCACCACCTTTGTTGCCACGTTTAGCCAGCCCTCCCAAAGTGAAGCCGTGACGATTGACATAGCCGTACAATTGGATGCCGAATGTCCGCTGCTGTATGTGGACCTGGCTACGCCAAGAATCCGGCCTTGTTTTCCCGGTACATACTATGTGAACTATACCAACCTCAGCGCGCAAACCGTTGCGGGTACGTATGTGGATGTGATGCTGGATCTTGCGCTGCAATTTCAAAACAGTTCCCTGCCCGAAACCGATCTCGGCAACCAAACCTACCGGTTCCAAACCGGCGATCTGGAGCCTGGCGAAAGCGGTACGTTTACTATTTCGTTTTTTACCAGCTGCGAAACCATCCCCGGCGTCACGCACTGCACGGAGGCGCATATTTTTCCCGACACAATTTGTCCGGCGAATCAGCAGTGGTCGGGCGCCGATGTGGCGGTGCAGGCCGAATGCGCCGGCGACAGCATCTATTTTTCCATCCAAAACACCGGTGTCGGCCCCAATGCCGGCCTGCTGGAGTATGTAGTGGTGGAAGATGTGTTGATGCGCACGGGCAGCACGTTCCAGCTGAACCCGGGCGAGACGATGCACCTTGATCCCATCCCGGCCACAGGCGCTACATTCCGCCTGCAAGCCGAGCAGGAGCCGGGGCATCCGTACGGCGGTTTCCCTGCCGTGGCGGTGGAAGGTTGCGGCGGGTTTACGCCCGGCATGGTCACGCTGTTTCCGCTGAATCCGTCGAACCCGTTTGTGGCTATTGACTGCCGGGAAAACATTGGTTCCTTCGACCCGAACGACAAACAGGCACTGCCGCGTGGTTACGGCGCCGACCATTTTGTGGAAAAAAACACCGATTTAGACTACACCATCCGCTTTCAAAACACGGGCACAGACACGGCTTTTCTGGTTGTCCTGCTCGACACGCTCTCCGATTTCCTGGCGTCAAGAAAACAATTCCGCCCGGGTGTTTCCAGTCACCCTTATCGGTTTGAAATGCTCGACGGCAACATCGCCAGGTTTGTATTTGAAAATATCGCGCTGCCCGACAGCAATTCGAATGTGGAGGCCTCGCAGGGTTTTGTCCAGTTCCGCGTCCCGCAAATACCCGACAACCCCGATGGTACGGTGATCGAAAATACAGCGGCGATTTACTTCGATTTTAATGCGCCGGTGATTACCAACACCACCTGGCATACCGTGGGCACTAATTTTATCACAACGTCCACGACCTACACCGACTCGAATCGCAGTCCGCTGCGGGTGTACCCCAACCCGGCTCGGGCGGTGGTGTATTTTGCCGCCGATGCCATGGCCGGCGAGGTCGTCAACATATCGGTTACGGATGCACAGGGTCGGGAACTCCGAAAAATTGCGGCCGCGCAGATGCCAGTTTCGCTCGATTGCAGCGGATTGCCGGCAGCCACATACTTTTTCCACATCGCCGGAGTCGGTGCACAGCTGCTGTGGTCGGGTGTGTTGATGGTGAAATAATAGACTTGTTGCGGTGGGGGTATCATTTCAAAAACCTCCACCGCAACAAGCCTGATGCAGGTCAGACAGCCTCTGTTACAAGCTCGAAATTGTCGGAGGCGTAAATGAACCGACGCCCCGCCAACCGGAAGCCGAATTTTTCCAGAACACGCTGCGAGGCGCGGTGCTCCAGGTCCACAAATGCGGTCACGCGCGGCGCGTTGAGCTGCGCGAAGGCATAGTCGCTCAGCCCCGTGGCAATTTCGGTGGCCAGCCCTTGCCCCCAGAAATCGCGCAGTACCATGTAGCCGATTTCGAGGTCTTTGTCGGGCTGGTACTCGGTGTGGCGGATGACGCAGGAGGCCGCCGGTTGGCCGGTCGTTTTCCAAAGCGCAACCATGGAGCCGAGACCGGGATAGTCCTGTGCGTATTGTTCGAGGAAAGCAACGCGTGTGCGGACCGCCTCCCGGTCTTGTTCCGGCGGCCGGATGAAGTGCATGAGTTCCGGGTTGCTTTGCATCGCAAAAAACAAATCGAGATCGGCCATCGTCAGCAGGCGTATGCTGAGCCGGTTAGTGTGGAAAAGTATAGGCATAGTGCTGCGATTTTAAGAATTTGATCCCGCTCGTGCGGTAGCGCTTTTTAGGTGGTGGCAAATTTCGAGTGATGGAACGCGGATTAAACGGATGCAAGCAATACGGATTTTCACGGATTTATTTAAGGAATCTGTGAAAATCCGTATTGCTTGCATCCGTTTAATCCGCGTTCCATCACTCGAAATTTGCCACCACCGTTTTTTAAACCTGAAAGGTTTTAATCGAATCAATCAATCAATCGAATCAAATTTTTCTATTCACCCCTTCCAAAAACGGTACGAATCGAAACGCATCGAGGATTTCCTCCTGATATTCTGTTTGGGAAATGCGCTGGATGCGATACATGTACTGCACGTCTTCGCCTACGGGGATGATGAGCAGGCCACCCACGGCCAATTGCTCGCGCAGGGGTTCGGGTACGACGGGGGCGCCGGCGGTAACGATGATGCCGGTGTATGGCGCGTACTCCGCCAAGCCCTTGCTCCCGTCCCGGAAAAAGCAGCGTACGCCGGCAAAACCCAATTGCGCCAGCAGTGCTTTGGCGTGCAGGTGTAGCGCCTCTTGCCGTTCCACCGTGAATACCCGCGCGCCCATGGACGCCAAAATGGCTGCCTGGTAGCCCGACCCGGTACCGATTTCCAAAATACGATCCCCGCGTTTGACCTGTAGCAGGGCGCTCATGTACGCCACGGTGTAGGGCTGGGAAATCGTTTGCTCGTTTCCGATAGGGAAGGGTTTGTCCTCGTAGGCGTGCTCCTCGAAGGCTTTATCCAAAAAAAAGTGGCGTGGCACGGCGTTGATTGCGGTGAGCACAGCCTCGTCGGCAATGCCCTTTTGGCGCAGCGCATCCACCAGTCGTTTACGCAAACCTTTGTGGCGGTAGGTGTCGGTCATGTATGCTGGTTGGAAGGTTTCTGGTTGGAAGGTTTCTGGTTGGAAGGTTTCTGGTTGGAGGGTTTCTGGTTGGAGGGTTGCTGGTTGGCATAGAACGGAAATAATCAGAAAAATGCCCGACTTGCGCAAAAGTACGCCGCACTCCGATATTTTTGCCGCTGCCCTGCGCAACCACTCAAAACTCAAAACGCAACACTCAAAACTGTAAAAATGGCTGCAACAATCAAATTCGGCACCGACGGCTGGCGTGCCATCATCGCCGACGATTACACCGTAGAAAATGTCATGCGCGTGGCCGAGGCCACCGCTCGTTACATGAAAAAACACGGCATGAAACGCGCCGTCATCGGGTACGACTGCCGGTTTGGCGGCCTGCTCTTCACCGAAACCACCGCCCGCGTGCTCGGTGCTTTCGGCATCAAATGCCATGTCGGCGTGGGGTTTGTGTCCACGCCCATGGTATCGCTGGGGGTAGTGAAAACCAAAAGCCAGATCGGGGTGGTCATCACGGCCAGCCACAACCCGCCTTCGTACAACGGCTACAAACTGAAAGCCGGGTACGGCGGCCGATGGTACCCGCCGGTATCGCCGAGGTGGAAGCACTCATCCCCGAGGCTTGCACGCTCATCAAACTACCCACGGTGCAGGAGCTGCGTGACAAAAATCTGTTCGTGGACACCGACCTGGAAACCATGTACTTGCGCCACGTCCGCAAAAACTTCGACCTGAAGGCGATCAAACAAAATGCCGGTCGACTGGCCTACGACGCCATGTACGGCGCCGGACAAAATGCCGTGCGCAAACTCTTGCCCCGATCCCTGTTCCTGCACTGCGACTGGAATCCCGGCATGCACGGCCAGGCGCC
Organism: Lewinellaceae bacterium; assembly: GCA_016719605.1. GTDB lineage: Bacteria > Bacteroidota > Bacteroidia > Chitinophagales > Saprospiraceae > M3007. The sequence goes on from JADJYW010000002.1 coordinate 238,545, forward strand.
CGAACCGATCCACCGCAACCTGCTCCTGCTGAGCGAAACTGTGCGCAAAAACCCGAAGATCGTTGCCGGCCTCGCCAACGACGGCGACGCCGACCGCATTGGGATGTACGACGAGGACGGCAACTTTGTGGACAGCCACCACCTCTTGCTCATCCTGCTGCTGTACCTGTACAAATACAAGGAAATGCGCGGCAAAGTGGTCTTCACGTTCTCGGTGACCGACAAGATGAAAAAAATGGCTGAAATGTTCGGCCTGCCCTACGAAATCACCGCTGTCGGGTTCAAGTACATTGCTGAAATTATGACCAAAGAGGATGTCCTCGTGGGTGGCGAAGAATCGGGCGGCCTCGCCGTGAAAGGGCATATCCCCGAGCGTGACGGCATCTGGATGGGCCTGCTGGTACTCGAATTCATGGCCAAAACCGGCAAAACGGTCAAGGGTCTCGTGCAGGAAGTGTACGACACGGTAGGCGCATTCGCCTTCGAGCGCGACGACCTGCATATCCGCGAAGAACAAAAACAGGCGGTGATTGCAGCCTGCAAAGCCCGCCAGTACAAGTCGTTCGGCAACTACGCCATAAAAGGCATGGAGGATCAGGACGGCTGGAAATTCCTGCTTGGCGACGAAAAGTGGGTGATGATCCGCGCTTCAGGTACCGAGCCGGTGCTGCGCGTGTACGCCCAGGGGCCGGATTTGGCGGAGTGCCGGCGTATGCTGGACGCGACGCGGGCGGCTATTTTGTAGGCGGGGAGTGCTTTTTTCACCGCAGAGACGCGGAGTTGTTTTTTTACTGCGGAGACGCGTCTCTGCGGTGAAAAAACAACTCCGCGTCTCTGCGGTAAAAAACCGCTACGCCGCCAGCCCTGCAAACAATCTGAATTGATTCGTCGCCCGAGCCAGGTTTTTGCTCTGGAAAGGTGACCCGGTAGTAGGTGTCGCCGGTCAGGTAGTCGGTCAAAAAGCGCAAGCACTGGATAAACACGACCACCTGTGCGCTGTAATCCAGGTTTTCCAGTTCGACCGGCTCCAGAAAGTCTGCCAGATGGCTCAGGAATCCGGCTTTGGTCGCCTGGTACAAATCTGCATCGAACGGCGAAGCCACGGCGGCGTCATCTTCGGCGGCGGTATTGCAATAGGACCGGGCCATATCGCCGAAATCGTACAGCAGCGTACCGTGCATGACCGTGTCGAGGTCAATGATGGCCAGACCCGTGTGGTGCGTGGCGTGAAACAGCACGTTACTGATTTTGGGGTCGGCATGAATAATGCGTTGGGGCAGTTTGCCGGCATCCAACAGGTCTGTCCATTTTTTGGGAAGGCCGATATTCAGTTGTACTGCGGCAACAAGCGGCCCGGCTTTTTCCAGTCGTTCGGGCAAGCCCCCGGCCAGCGCCGATTGGTAGTCGAGTACACGTTTTCGGAAGTTGATAAAATCCGGAATCGCCGGCGTCAGGCTGATGCTCTGGCCGTATTCATTCAGGTGCCGGTAAAACAAGCTGAACGCCGCTGCGCCCTGCCGGGCAATTTCCGGAGTAAGCGCCTGGTGTACCGTGACGCTGTTTTCCATATATGCCAGCATCCGCCAGGGGTGTGCGGCGGCATCATACATCGTGTAGGCGCCGGCGTCGGTTTTTAGAAACCGGCACAACTCCAGCGGGTAGCCGGACGCCGCGAGCACGGCATTCACCTGCTCAACATTGCCGGCGATGGCATCCGGGTCGGGGAAAATGTGGTCGTTGACTTGCTGCAGCACAAACCGGGCGGGCGAGCCGCCGGTAGTGATCAGAAACGTCCTGTTGATCAGCCCGCCTTCGATGGGTTGCACCGTTATCTCGTTTGGGTGGTAAGGCAAAAACTGCGCGGCGATATACTGGATTTCCTCCATCGGTTTGCCCGTTTTAAAATGCCCCATCGAACCCGAACACGGGTTTTCTGGTCTTCCAGGCGCCCTTGGTGAAATCCGGTATTTCCACCACAGCGCCGTTGTTTTTCACCGACTTTTCGCTCAATGGCGTGATGGCATACCAGGTAGCCAGATCGTACACATCCAGCGGGAACTCAATGTTGCGCTTGATGCACTCGATGAAGGAATTCATCACGAAGAAGTCCATGCCGCCGTGCCCGGAGTCTTTGGCGTCCTCGGCGTAGTTTTTCCAGAGCGGGTGGTCGTACTCGTCCAGCCACTTTTCGGTGTTGTCCCATCGGTGTGTGTGGTTCATCTGTTTTTCAAAATAGATGAATCCCTGGTTTTTTTCACCCCAACCGAAGTCTTGCCACAGCCCTTCGGTGCCCTGCACCCGGAACCCCAGATTGTACGGACGCTGCAGGCTGGTGTCGTGGGTAAGCAGGATTGTTTCGCCGTTGGCGCACTGGATTTGGGTGGTCACCACATCGCCCTGTTTGAAGTGCACCCGGGCGTTGGGGTGCTCCTTCCCGCCTTTTGGATGCTCCACGATGTACTTGTGCAGGCCTCTCGATTTGGAGGCAAAGGAGGACAGGCGCAGCAGGCGATTGCCCCGGTTGATATCCATGACGACGCTGATTGGCCCGAGGCCGTGCGTGGGGTACAGTTCGCCGTTCCGGTTTACATAGTGGTTGGTGCGCCATTTGGCTTCGCTGAAGCCTTTTCGCCAAACTCAACGCCGGAGTTGTACGGCGTGACGCCGTCGTTGAACAACACCCCGCGCAAGTCGTGCAGGTACCCGCCCTGACCGTGAATGACCTCGCCGAACATACCCTTGCGCACCATCTGAAGCACTGCCATGACATCGCGCCGGTAGCAGACATTTTCCAGCACCATAATCGGCACCCGGGTTTCCTCGTATGCTTTGACGTACTCCCAGCATTCCTTCAGGGTGATGGCGCCTGCTACTTCCAGCCCCACGATTTTCCGGGCATACATCGCCTCCACTGCCTGCGTCTTGTGCCACTCCCAGGGCGAGGCGATCAGCACGGCGTCAATATCTGCCTCCTTCAGCAAATTTTGGTAGTCGTAGTCCCCCTTGCCGAATTCCCTGGCGGGCGGGCGGTTGCCATTTTTCAACAATTGCTGTCCCCGCTGGAGCATGCCCGGGTCGGGATCGGCGATAGCCATGATGTCAACATCATCGCGACGGATCATTTCCTGCAACAAGACCTGCCCCCGCATGCCCATGGCAATGAATCCCAGGCGGACTTTTTTTGCGTTTTTTTTATGGTTGGGATAGGAAAAAAGCGAGTTCGGCAGGATCAGGGCGCCAAAGCCTGCCAGAGCCGACGACTTGATAAAATCTCTTAGTGTGGTGCGCATGCGTGTTGTCTGGTTTGAATTCGGACAAAAGTAGGGAATGGGTTCCGAACGGCGGTTGCCTGCGGGACACCCGGTATGCAGGACATTTGGCAGCTGGTTTTCCTGTCTCTATGCAGTGCAATCTCCCGTGTGGGGTTAAACTTTCTTTAAAAAGCGTTTTGGGTTAAAATATTGATAATCATTTAGTTAAATGACTTTTTAGGACAATGAGTACAGAATTAGGTAAAGTGTTCCGATTAAAGTTAAGCATTTCCCAGTTCATTTCATCTACCTTGGGGGAGTGTCCTAATGCCATCCCCGTATCCCCCCACATTAAACACCAGGTTGCACTTTCGCCCGAAGCGTTGCTCACCCGTCAGGTGCAGCGGCCCACCGTGCCGGGGTTAACCAAAGTGCCGGGCGGTGGAGATTGCACTATCGGGTTCAGGGGGCCGCCGCAGTTGCCGCTGACGACCGCCAGCCCGGCGTAACTACCCAATGCAACCCGGCAGTTCGCGCCCCCTTGCAGGCTGGGCACGCTGCGGGACAGGTTATCGCCAGCGACTGCCCGGCGGCCATTCCATCCGGCAGGTTCACCGCTTGGCTGGCGCTGCACGAGGAAGCGTCCTGCACGGTCACGGTGTAGTCGCCCGCACTGAGGCCGGTGAAAAGGGGACTTCCTGCGGCGAGCCAATGCCCACCAAGGTGTACGTCACCGGTGCGCCGAGGCCCAGCGTGTTGGATATTTCCAGCGAGCCGTTGGTCCCGCCGGTACAGACCGGCGGCGTGGGGATAAAGTCAAACTGGCCTGCGGACAAATCCAGCACCTCCAGTACGTCGCTCACGCAGCCGGTCGTCAGGTCGCGGACGGCTCCGTAGAATGTCGTGCCCTGGCTGATCACCGGCTGGTAGGTATTGTTCGCAGAGGCATACAACTCGGTCGTCTGGTCGGCATTGAACCAGACGGCTTCCGGAACCGCCGGGCAGTTGGCCAGGATCAGCGTGGCTTGCTGGCCGGGTAGCACGGTCGTAATGGGGAGGCCGGGTCGAGCGTTGGAGCCTGTGCCGCCGGGTCGTTGACGGCAGCCCGGCCTGGAACAGCCAGCCGGAGTTGTTAAACACGTCGTCGCTGTTGGCGCCGGCGTAGCGGAATCCCGTACCGGTGGCGGCGATGTCGGTCAGGTAGAGGAAGTCAAGGCAGATGGGGTCGCCGTCTTTGTGGAGGAAGGCTTGCTGGCCGAGGGTCGCCATGCCAGAGCAGCGAACACAACGACCTTTTCCTGCCCGACAAAATCAAAACTCAAACCCAAAACTCCAAACTGCAACAAACTACTCCGGCGGCATTCAGGGCGGTATTTCCAATGGTATGGACATCTATTTCCGCGTTGCCTTCAAGCCCGTTGCCACAATCAGGCGCGACCAGCCGTCCGTCAATACCGCCGGCGAACCGGTGACGGTAGTGGGCAAAGGGCGGCACGACCCCCGCGTAGTGCCCCCGGGCCGTGCCCATCGTGGAGGCCATGACGGCGCTGGTACTGGCCGACCACTTGCTGCGGATGCGCACGTCGACACTGGATTGAGGCGCTTGCCGGCTTGGTTTATTTCATATTCAAATAGATTTACCTGCATGAAAACCTTCTCCCGCCGCTGGCGCGCCCTCTGGAACCCGGATATGTACCACGGCTGGGGCCGCAGTCGCCGCTACTTTGAAGGCTGGTATTTCAAACTTGTGAGCGCCGATGAAAGCGCCGCCGTGGCAGTCACCCGGTATTTCGATGGACGAGCACGGCCGCCAGCACTGCGTTTGTGCAAGTCATGGACGGCAAAGCCTGCACCGCCACCTACCACCGCTTTGGAAGCCGGCGATTTTCAGCCCTCCGCACAGCACTTCGAACTGCAACTCGGCAATAATTTTTCTCCAGTCAGAAAATCACACTCGACCTGCGGGCCTCTCCGGACCGTACATTTCCAAAACCCGACGCCCTGGCCCAAAATGCTGGGCGCACCCGGCATCAGGCGGGTTAGTATTCGTTCGTGCCGTTTATGGAATGTTTTCACGGGGTGGTTAGCCTGCAACACCGCTCCTGGAGGGACGCTGCAACTCGGCGACCGCCGGATTGACCTCCATGGCGGCAAAGGCTACATTGAAAAGACTGGGGACGCTCCTTCCCCGCGCTTATGTCTGGATGCAAACCAACCATTACGACACACGACCGCGCCTCGCTCCTGGCCTCCATTGCCCATATCCCCTGGCTGACCGGGCATTTCATCGGATTTATCAGCGGCTTCTGGCTGGATGGTCGGCTGTTCCGGCTTGCGACCCACACGGGGGCGCGCCAACACCTCGAACTGGGCGCCGATTCGGTGTCGCTGGTGTTCAAAAATCCCCGTACAGAACTGCGCATCCGGGCGCACCACGCGCCCGGCACAGCACTCGTATCGCCCATCTCCGGCGACATGACCGGAAAAATCAACGAGCCCGTAAGCCACCATCCACACCGAACTGCTCGAAAACGGCCGGCGGATATTCTCGCACCGCCCGCACGCAGGTTTGGAAATAGCGGGTACGGTGGAGGTGCTGCTGGGCTAAGCGGTCTCTACTGCGGAGACGGTTTTGTTTTTCACCGCGGAGACGCAGGTTTTCTCTGCAGAGGCGCGGAGACGCAGAGACGCAGAGTGTTTTTTCACCGTAGAGGAGCCTTTTCGCGGGAGCGCGAAAACTGCTCTCGCTCCGGCGCCGCGCCGCTGCGGTGAAAAAAACTCTCTTGTCTCTGCGTCTCCGCGCGCCTCTGCGGTGAAAACTCTCTAGTCTCTGCGTCTCCGCGCCTCTGCGGGTAAAAAAAATAGTCTATGTCTCTGCGTCTCCGCGCCTCTGCGGTGAAACGCTTCTCTATGTCTCTGCGTCTCCGCGCCTCTGCGGTGAAAAACCACTCTATGTCTCTGCGTCTCCGCGCCTCTGCGGTGAAAAAAATACGCTGCGTCTGCGTCTCCGCGGTGAGGAAAAAACTAATGCCACGCATAACTCACCGTCACCATGGCTCGTTCCAAATACACCCCCGAAACTGGAGATATTGTAGTCGAAACTATAGCCAAACCGAAAGAGCGATTGCTCCAGCCCGAGCAAGTCTTTCAGGATCAGGCCGGACTCCAGGTGGATCGCGTTCGAGGTGGAGTATCCGCCGCCAATCCAGAAGTTGTTGGCAAATTTCTGCCGGATGTTCAGGTTGACGTGCATGGGCGCGTTGGGCGTATATTTCAACCAGAAAGACGGCTCGATAAAACCCTGTTGCCCGGAAGGGAAAATGACCCCGCCATTGAGGTAAATATGCGCGGTCTTTTCAAAGGACAACTCATCGCCATCCATGCCTTTGAATTTTGCCCGTATGCCGGCGGTTTGTGGTATGGAAAGGCCGGCGTAGTACTTCCGCCCCCGTTCCGGGAAATAAATAAAGTTGACGCCGATTCCGAAATCCGGCAGGAACTTGCCCTGCCGCGTGCCCGACAAAAAGTCCTCCACATCGAATTGCAATTCCGCTGAACGAAGGCGGTGCTGAACGATACCGGCACTCAGACCAACACCGATCAACATGTTCTCGCCCATGGACGGTCGAATCTGGTAGGAGTAGCGCCCATAAACCGGTAGTCCCGGTGGGGCCGGTTTGGTCATTGACCAGCAAACCCCCGAAAACCGACAGGTTCGCGTCTTCCCGCACATAGTTGAAATGCGCCAGCCCGGTCGTGGGTGCATCCTTGATGCCCACCCATTGCCGCCGGAAACTGATTCCCGCCACCAACGGCTGGTTGTACTGCACATAATCAATCGGAACACCGGCCGGATTGAGGTAGGATTGCAGCTCCGTGTATTGGTTGAAAATAGGCAACTGCTGTGCGCTCAGGCTCGTGCCAAACAGGCAGCCAATCACAAAAAGGGTAAGTTTATTTGCCATGATCTTTTTTTTGAATGGTGAAGTAGCAGGGGGCGGCCGAAGCCGCCCCGTTCAATCCTGTTGCTGTTTACCGCAAAATGGTGATGGTTCCATTGATGACCAGATTATCCTGCACCCCGGCCCGGATAATGTAGTAGTAGGTGCCGTCGGGCAACGGTTTGCCGTTGCTGTTGACGCCCTGCCAGTTGTTGTCGTAGCGTTTGGTTTGATACACCACATCGCCCCAGCGGCTGAGGATGATGAGCTCGATGTCATTCGCGTACGTTTCAAAATTGGGGATTTTCAAAGCATCACCCACGCCGTCTTCGTTGGGGGTAATGACATTCTTCGGCGGCTGTATCGGCGGCGCCGGAGTAGGCGGCGGTTCGCTCAGAATAGTCACCGTCGCGTCGTCGCACAAACCCGGACAATCCGTCACACATACCCGATAACTGAAGATGATTTTTTCCTGAAATGCCGTGTCGAAAAGGTAAGTGAAGGAACCATCGCCGTTATCGGACAACCCGTCCGGCACCGGCAACAACGCGGTCACGGTGATGAACGGCGAGTTGGGCAACACATCATTGGCCAGTACATCCAGCCGCAACGTGCTTGATTGGCCCAGGTTGAAAAACACGTCCTCCCGGGCCTCAAAAGCGCCGTAGGCCGTCACCACCACCGTGTCGGATGTGTAATCCGGGCAACCCGGCGCCGACAACGTCCAGATGAAAATATTCGCGCCGACCACCAGATCGCTCACATCCGTTTCGGCACTCAGCGGCGATTCGATGACCGCCGTCGTAGCGCCGCCGGTGCGCCACTGTCCAGTCGCCCCGGCGGGTAGGTTGGCCAAGAGCACGGTTTCCGATTCTTGCGGACAGGTTTGCTGATTCGGGCCGGCATTTGCCTGCTCCAGCGTCAGGTTGATACGCACCACGTCGGAAGAAAAGTCGCCGCAAAGCGCTGTGCGCAACGTCCAACGGAATTCGTACACATTGCCGGGTTTCAGGCCGGAAACCGGCGTATTCCAGTTGGCCGGATCAGCGATGACCACACCCGATTGCGCCTGCGCAACCGACTGCGACCAAAAGCCCGTGACGCCGAACAGCGCCGGCGGCGTGGCGGCCAGGGTCGTTGCCGGAAGTGGCTGGCAAAGCAGTACATCGGCCCCGGCTTCCGCAATTTCACCCGGCGCCGGGATGATGTTCAGCACAACGGTGTCTCTGGAATAATCCAGACAAGCGCCGTTGCTCAGCGACCAAACGAATATGTTGGCGCCGTCCGACAGGTTGCTGATGGTCGTATTCGGGTTGTTGACGTTGTTGATGGAAATGTCCGGCGGGAGCGCCGTCCAGGTACCGTATCCGATACCGGCAGGAGCGGCTTGCAGGGTGAGTATGCTCGGGCCGAGGCAAACATCCGCATCCGGCCCGGCATCCGCCGACTGGCCCGGCACCTGATCCACCGAGATATTCGTGACAATGATACTGTCGCAACCGCTTGCGGCTACGAGGGTATCCATCAGGGTAGTATCCTGCGCATATAAAACACCGAGGTACGGCTGGTTTTCACAAAGCGCGATATTCCGGAAAACCGTCGGCGGCGTTCGCCCGAAATCTATGATCTCCACATTTCTGGAAATAGTAGTCGTGCAATTGTAAATATCCGTGATCGTGAGGTTGACATTTGCCGTGTCAAAAACCTCGTACAGGTGGCCCGGGCTGGACGTATCGCCGAATTGCCCGTCACCGAAATTCCACTGCCAGGTGGCAATCGGGAAAAGCGTCGTGATAGCATCCGTAAACTGCACAAAATTGGGCGTGCAGCTATCCGGTATGGCGAACAGGAAATTCGTGGCCATGCTGTCGTACACAAACAGATTACTCGTGAACGTATCGCTGCCGATACCGTCAAAGGCGACGAGCGTGACCGTGTAGGTTCCGGGTAGCGGGTAAATGTCAAACGGGTTTTGTTCCGTGCTGTAGTTGCCGTTGCCAAAATCCCAAAACCAACTGGTGGTATTCGGGGACGACTTGTCCGTGAATTGCACGAAGTGCGCGATACAGGCTGTATCCTGGCTGACCTCAAAATCGGCCGTCACGCTGCTGCAATACTCGGCGATATTCACCGTATCGGAAACCGTGCAGCCGTTGATGTCCGTGACGGTCACCGAGTAGATACCAGCCGTGTCAATGGTGATGGAGGATGTTTGCTCACCGCCCGGCGCCCACAGGTAGCCGTTCAAATTGACCGTCGCGGACAGGGTAGCCACATCGCCCGGACAAATGTAGGCAGGTGCACTGATCGTTGCCGTCGGCAAACTGTTGACAAACAAAAACGTGTAAACGATGCTGTCGCAACCGTTTGCTTTTTGCAGGGTATCCACATAAATGCCGGGCAGTGTCTGGAATCCGCCGCCCACGATGAGGCTGTCGCCCACACAAATAGACGCTTGCTGCACCGCGATAAAAACCGGGAATACCTGAAGATTCAAGGTGACAATACTGTCGCAACCATCGGAAGCCACCAGATTGGCGACGTACATGCCGGTCACGCTGTAGTCAATTCCATTAAAATTAAACACTTCCCCGGCACACAAAGCCTGGTTGACGGTAAGCGCATACCCGACGCAGGCCGGAGGCGAAAAATCGGAGGTGGAGGCATCTCCGGGGGGCAGAAAACCGGAGGCCGAGCCTTTGGCGGTAACAGCCGGCGGCGCAAAAAAGCCGTCGGGGTTGTACGTTTGAGTTGCCGTCAATTGCGTACCCGGCGTGAAATTTCCGCTGACCGACCAACTTCCGTCGGGCTGCACGTCGGCTTGCGCTACAAAGGTTTTTCCCTGAATATCCGCAGCCGGACACGCCGGATCGTTGGCCGTAAAGACCTGCACAATACTCTGTGCACCCGGGAGGTAGGTGGCCGTACCGGAAATAATAGTCGCCCTGGCAGAGTCAATTGCCGGCGGTGCCGTAGCGTCGCTCGCCGGGACAAATGGATCGCCGCCGTTGCAGTACAACGTGTTCCGGAGGGCTTGCACATACGAAGCCGTTCCGGCATTTATGCCGCCGAGTGTATTGTTGGCTACAACGCAATTTTCAACCAAAGACCGGGCGCCGGTCTCTACGACTACGCCGACCGAGCAACTGTCCACCCGGCAATCACGCAGGGTAAAATTATCGGCGCCGGTGGCGAAAACCCCCGCCGTGGTGAATCCCGAGAGCGCCAAACCACTGATCTGGCAACTGTTGGCCGTGACCGTCAAACCCGTAGCGATCAGGCCCGGAGTAGCGGGCGCCAGTATAATTTGGCCCAGGCTCCAGCCGGGCTGGGTAGTGGCATCTATGATCGTGGAATCCGAAATGTCCGGCAGTGGCGCAGTCAATTTGATTTCAAACGGTCCGCTGCCGGGGATGGCAAAAGTGATGGTATTCGTCCCCGGAATATCCCGGGCACACTCGAGGGTTTGCCGGAAAGAACCCGGCCCCGAGTCGGCGGTGGTGGTCACCACATAGCCGAGTTCCGAAACGCTCACGGCTTCCGTATCCGTACAGCCATTCGCATCGGTCACCGTGACGGTGTAGCCGCCCGCCATACCGACGCTGATGTCCGCCGTGTTTTCAACGGTGCTCCAGGCGTAACCCGTGCCGCCCGCGGCGGTGAGCACGGTGGATCCGCCGGCGCAAATTTCGAGATCGCCCGAAATGGCCGCCGTGGGCAAGGTGTTGACCGTCAAGTTAATTGTCGTTGTTCCCGTGCAGCCGTTTCCGTCGGTGACGGTCACGGTGTACAAACCTGCCGTGCCGACGCTGATGTCCGCCGTGAGGTCGCCCGTGCTTTATTCGTAATTCGTGCCACCCGAAGCGGTGAGCGTAGTGACATCGCCGGCGCAAATATCCAGATCGCCGGAAATGGCGGCTGTTGGCAGCGGGTTCACCGTCACGCTTGCCTCGGCCGTACTCGTGCAAGTATTGGCATCGGTGACCGTCACGGTGTAGGCGCCGGCCAGGCCGATGGGAGCGGCATCTATATTGTCGCCCGTACTCCACAAATAACCCGTGCCGCCCGAGGCAGTCAGCGTCGTGGATTCGCCGGCGCAAATTTCAAGGTCGCCGGAAATAGCGGCCACAGGCAACGGGTTCACGATCAAGGTAGCCGTGGCTTCATCCGTACAGCCGTTGGCATCGGTAACCGTGACGGTGTAATCGCCCGCCGCGCCTACATTGATGTCTGCTGTGAGGTCGCCTGTGCTCCATTCATAACTTGTGCCGCCCGAGGCGGTGAGTGTGGTGGCATCCCCGGCGCAAATTTCGAGATCGCCCGAAATGGCCGCTGTGGGCAGGGAGTTGATCGTCAAGTTAATTGTCGTTGTTCCCGTGCAGCCGTTTCCGTCGGTGACGGTCACGGTGTACAAACCCGCCGTGCCGACGCTGATGTCCGCCGTGAGGTCGCCGGTGCTCCATTCGTAATTTGTTCCACCCGAAGCGGTGAGTGTAGTGACGTCCCCGGCGCAAATATCCAGATCGCCGGAAATGGCGGCCGTTGGCAGCGGGTTCACCGTCACGGTTGCTTCGGCCGTGTTCGTGCAAGTATTGGCATCCGTGACCGTCACGGTGTAGGCGCCGGCCAGGCCGATGGGAGCGGCATCTATATTGTCGCCCGTACTCCACAAATAACCCGTGCCGCCCGAGGCAGTCAGCGTCGTGGATTCCCCGGCGCAAATTTCAAGGTCGCCGGAAATAGCGGCCACAGGCAACGGGTTCACGATCAAAGTTGCTGTAGCTTCATCCGTGCAGCCGTTTCCGTCGGTGACGGTCACGGTGTAATCGCCCGCCGCGCCGACATTGATGTCTGCTGTGAGGTCGCCGGTGCTCCAGGCGTAACCCGTGCCGCCCGAGGCGGTGAGTGTGGTGGCATCCCCGGCGCAAATTTCGAGATCGCCCGAAATGGCCGCCGTGGGCAAGAGGTTGATCGTCAAGTTAATTGTCGTTGTTCCCGTGCAGCCGTTTCCGTCGGTGACGGTCACGGTGTACAAACCCGCCGTGCCGACGCTGATGTCCGCCGTGAGGTCGCCGGTGCTCCATTCGTAATTTGTTCCACCCGAAGCGGTTAGCGTAGTGACATCGCCGGCGCAAATATCCAGATCGCCGGAAATGGCGGCCGTTGGCAGCGGGTTCACCGTTACGGTTGTTTCGGCCGTGTTCGTGCAAGTATTGGCATCGGTGACCGTCACGGTATAGGCGCCGGCCAGGCCGATGGAAGCGGCATCTGTATTGTCGCCCGTGCTCCACAAATAACCCGTGCCGCCCAAGGCGGTCAGCGTAGTGGATTCGCCGGCGCAAATTTCAAGGTCGCCGGAAATAGCGGCCACAGGCAATGGGTTCACAACCAACGTGACCGTGGCTTCGTCCGTGCAGCCATTTCCGTCGGTGACGGTCACGGTGTAATCGCCCGCCGCGCCTACATTGATGTCTGCTGTGAGGTCGCCTGTGCTCCATTCATAACTTGTGCCGCCCGAGGCGGTGAGTGTGGTGGCATCCCCGGCGCAAATTTCGAGAATGCCCGAAATGGCGGCCGTGGGTAGCGGATTCTCTGTCACAACAACGCTGTTTTCGCCTGTGCATCCGTTCGCATCCGTTGCCGTCACCGAATAGCTGCCCGCAGTCACTTGACGCACGGGATCAGTACTATTGTCGTCCCACAGGTACGATATGCCGCCGGCGGCCGTCAGTGTGGTACTGCTCCCGGCGCAATACGCCAAATTACCTGATATGACCACCGTAAGCGTCGGGCTTTCCGTCACGGTTACCGACGCGATGTTGGAACAAGCGTTGGCGTCCGTCACCGTCACCGTGTAGGTGCCGGCAGTCACAAGACGCACCGGGTCGGTGCTGTTGTCCTCCCAGAGGTAATCTGTACCACCAGTGGCAGTCAGTTCCGTATTGCCTCCGATACAGTAATCGAGAATGCCTAAAATAGCGGCCGCAGGCAGTGGGTTCACAACCACGGTGACCGTGGCTTCGTCGGTGCAGCCGTTGGCGTCGGTCACCGTCACGGTGTAATCGCCTGCCGCGCTGACGTTGATGTCCGCCGTGAGATCGCCGGTGCTCCACTCGTAACTCAAACCGCCCGAGGCGGTGAGCGTGGTGGCATCGCCGATGCAAATATCCAGATCGCCGGAAATGGCGGCCGTGGGCAGCGGGTTCACGATCACGGTGACCGTGGCTTCGTCGGTACAGCCGTTTCCGTCGGTGACGGTGACGGTGTAGCCGCCCGCCGTGCCGACGCTGATGTCTGCCGTGAGGTCGCCGGTGCTCCATTCATAACTTGTGCCGCCCGAGGCGGTGAGCGTGGTGGATTCACCGGCGCAAATTTCCAGGTCACCGGAGATGGCGGCCGTGGGCAGGGGATTTACCGTCAGGCTGCTTGTAGCCGTACTCGTGCAGGAATTGCCGTCGGTGACGGTGACGGTGTAAAAACCCGCCACGCCGGTGCTAATGCTCTCGGTCGTTTCTCCGGTGCTCCATTCGTAACTCGTGCCGCCCGAGGCGGTGAGGATGGTGGATTCGCCGGCGCAAATTTCCAGGTCGCCGGAAATAGCGGCCGCAGGCAGCGGGTTCACAACCACGGTGACCGTGGCTTCGTCGGTGCAGCCGTTTCCGTCGGTGACGGTCACGGTGTAATCGCCCGCCGTGCCGACATTGATGTCTGCCGTGAGGTCGCCGGTGCTCCACTCGTAACTCAATCCGCCCGAAGCGGTGAGCGTGGTGGCATCGCCGATGCAAATATCCAGGTCGCCCGAAATGGCGGCCGTGGGCAGCGGGTTCACGATCAGGGTGACCGTGGCTTCATCGGTACAGCCGTTTCCGTCGGTGACGGTGACGGTGTAGCCGCCCGCCGTGCCGACGCTGATGTCGGCTGTGAGGTCGCCGGTGCTCCATTCATAACTTGTGCCGCCCGAAGCGGTGAGCGTGGTGGATTCACCGGCGCAAATTTCCAGATCGCCGGAAATGGCGGCTGTAGGCAGGGGATTTACCGTCAGGCTGCTTGTAGCCGTACTCGTGCAGGAATTGCCGTCGGTGACGGTGACGGTGTAAAAACCCGCCACGCCGGTGCTAATGCTCTCGGTCGTTTCTCCGGTGCTCCATTCGTAACTCGTGCCGCCCGAGGCGGTGAGGATGGTGGATTCGCCGGCGCAAATTTCCAGGTCGCCGGAAATAGCGGCCACAGGCAGCGGGTTCACAACCACGGTGACCGTGGCTTCGTCGGTACAGCCGTTTCCGTCGGTGACGGTCACGGTGTAATCGCCCGCCGTGCCGACATTGATATCTGCCGTGAGATCGCCGGTGCTCCATTCATAACTTGTGCCGCCCGAGGCGGTGAGCGTGGTGGCATCGCCGATGCAAATGTCCAGGTCGCCGGAAATGGCGGCCACGGGCAGCGGGTTCACGATCAGGGTAACCGTGGCTTCATCGGTGCAGCCGTTTCCGTCGGTGACGGTGACGGTGTAATCGCCCGCCGTGCCGACGCTAATGTCGGCCGTGAGATCGCCGGTGCTCCATTCGTAACTTGTGCCGCCCGAGGCGGTGAGCGTGGTGGATTCACCGGCGCAAATTTCCAGATCGCCTGAAATGGCGGCTGTGGGCAGGGGATTTACTGTCAGGCTGCCTGTAGCCGTACTCGTGCAGGAATTGCCGTCGGTGACGGTGACGGTGTAAAAACCCGCCACGCCAACATTGATGTCCGCCGTGAGATCGCCCGTGCTCCATTCGTAACTCGTGCCGCCTGAGGCGGTGAGGATGGTGGCTTCGCCGGCGCAAATATCAAGGTCCCCCGAAATAGCGGCCGCAGGCAGCGGGTTCACAACCACGGTGACCGTGGCTTCATCGGTACAGCCGTTTCCGTCGGTAACCGTCACGGTGTAATCGCCCGCCGTGCCGACGTTGATGTCCGCCGTGAAGTCGCCGGTGCTCCATTCGTAACTCGTGCCGCCCGAGGCGGTGAGCGTGGTGGCATCGCCGATGCAAATATCCAGGTCGCCAGAAATGGCGGCTGTGGGCAGGGGGTTCACAACTAAGGTGACCGTGGCTTCATCGGTACAGCCGTTTCCGTCGGTGACGGTCACGGTGTAATCGCCCGCCGTGCCGACATTGATATCTGCCGTAAGGTCGCCCGTGCTCCATTCGTAACTTGTGCCGCCCGAG
Organism: Lewinellaceae bacterium; assembly: GCA_016719605.1. Classification (GTDB taxonomy): domain Bacteria; phylum Bacteroidota; class Bacteroidia; order Chitinophagales; family Saprospiraceae; genus M3007. Next base: position 253,941 of record JADJYW010000002.1, read on the forward strand.
GCGGTGAGGATGGTGGATTCGCCGCCGCAAATTTCCAGGTCACCGGAAATGGCGGCCGTGGGCAAGGGGTACACGGTTACGGTGGCAGTTGCCGATGCGGTACAGTTGGCGGCTTCTGTGATCGTAACAGTATAGTCCCCTGCTACCGCGACCACAATAGATGCCGTTGTTTCGCCGGTGCTCCATTCGAAGCTCACCCCGTTGGATGCAGTCAGTACGGTCGCTTCACCGGCACATATATTCAGATCGCCCAAAAATTTCCACCTGCGCTTCGATACAGAATATCGGAGAGAAATCAGAGGTAACCGCATCTGCCGCCGGCAAGGCGGCTTTTGATGGTTTTTTATGGGCATCATGCTCGTCGCCATTGATAAAAGAGCTGCAGTTAGCGTTTACTTCATAGGATACCGTATCTATGCAGGACGGATCACCATTTGAAATAATCAAGCGGACCGTATAGCTTCCATCAAAATTATAGGAATGTGACGGGCTTTGAAGCGTCGAAGTTGCACCATCACCGAAGTCCCAATTCCATTCTGTTGGAGTACCGGATGAGTTGTCTGTAAATTCATAAGTACAGTAGAACGGGTCCGTTAGTTCGAATGTAAAATCAGCCTCCAGACCTGCACACGGATCGTTGGTGTTTACATCATCAAAATAGAGCGTTTGACAAAACAGTCCGTTTAAGTCATAGCTAACCAAAAGGATGACCGTGTTTAGGCCTGGATTTACAAAGGTATAAACCGGATTTTGAACATTGTCCGTCCCGCCGTCGCCAAAATCCCAGTACCAACTGGTTGGCGTTCCTTGAACCATACCCTCAAACGCCACCTCGTTGGCGCCAATAAATTCATACGAGAAACTGGCTGCGCTAACCGGGCATTTTATATTGACGGACTTAACCTCAACATCCTCGCAATACACCCCATTCACAATACTGGTAATGGTAAGTGTAACCTGATAGGTGCCGAAATCGCTGAAGGTATGCGTAGGCATTGGGCCGTTAGCCACATTGGCGCCGCCACTTGCGGGGTCGCCAAAATTCCAGAGCCATGTCACCGGGTTACCTGTGGACATATCGCTGAACTCAACAACATTCACCCCTATGGAGTCCGAACTGAAATCCGCATCCAGTCCACACGGGGCCGAACACAGGGCCGGGTTCGTTACGGTAGCCGTCAGCAAGCCGGTTGCCGGAAAATTTCCGTTCACCGACCAGGTTCCATCCGGGTTGACGATGGCCTCGGCGAGGAATGTCTTGCCCTGCACCTCGGCATTCGGGCAAGCCGGATCGCCCGTCAGGAAAATCTCGACGATATTATCCGGGAAGGTTGGTGTTGGTGGCAGATAGGTTGCCGTGCCGGAGATTTGCGTCAGCGTCACACTCGTAATCACCGGAGGCTGCTGCGCATTGGATGCCGGCAGGAACGGATCGCCACCGGGATCGGTACCATTGCAATACAGCGTATTTCTCCTGACCTGCACGTTATCGGCCAACTCCGCATCAATGCCGTAGTACCAATTGTTGGCAACGATACAATCTTCAATCAGGAAGTTACATTCGCCAATAATTTGTATGCCCACCGCACATTCGTCCATAATGCTGTTTGTGATCGTAAAGAAATTGGTGGCGTCGACCGCACACCAATGCCCTCATCAAATCCCCGGACCACCAGACCATGCACTTCACATTCGGAAGCAGCAAACTCCAAACCTGCCGAAAATCCGGCCGGGTTATCGGGAAAGAGCAGAATATCCCCAAAACTCCAACCCGGCTGTGACGTCGCATCTATGTACACAGACTCGGAAACTACAGGCAGTGGGGTGTTCAGAATGATCTCGTACGGAGCACCTCCCGGGATATTGAATGTGATCACATCCGGGCCGGGTTGGCTGTTGGCGCATTCTATGGCCTGCCGCAGCGACCCCGGCCCGGAATCGGCGGTGGTGGTCACGACAAGGCCCAATTCCAGTACAGTGACCGAAGCGCTCGCACTGCAACCATCGCCGCTGGTGACGGTGACGGTGTAGACTCCCGCAGTCACGAGGTGCACCGCGGCCATGCTGTTGTCCTCCCACAGATAACTCGGGCCGCCGGTGGCGGTCAGCTCCGTATTGCTGCCGGCACAATAGGCTAAGTCACCCAAAATACCGGCGATGGGCAGCGGGTGTACCGTTACCGACACCTCCGCCGTACCGGTGCAGCCGTTCACATCGGTGACCGTCACCGTATAGGTACCACTCCTGGCAGGAGTCGCGTTCGGTATGACGGGATTTTCATCCATTGATGTGTAGCCGGAGGGGCCTTCCCAACTGAAGGTGTACGGAGAAGTGCCGCCGCCTGGCGTGTTGGTCAGGTTAATCGCCGTCCCGGCACAGAGCGGGCTATTGGAGCCGGCCGTTACCGGAAAATCAACACAAGTCGCCAGGGAAAAATCAGATGTAGCCGCCTCCAGCAAAGTACAATTGGGTCCAACCAGGTAACAAACCGACGTTTGACAAAGCGAATCGGTGGAATAAACCTCCAAGCACACGACAAAATCGTCGGAAGTGGTGTAGGTATGGGTCGGATTTTGAAGCGTACTGGTATTGCCGTCGCCAAAGTCCCAGTACCACGCCACTGGGTTACCCGCGGATATATCGTAAAATTCGACCGTGCAACCATCTCCGGGTGTTTCAATGTAGTAGTTGGCCGACAACGTGTCGCAAGGAGCGAGAAACTGGATCTGACGCTCCGTCCAGATTTGGCAAGTCACATTATCGCCATTGGCTACGACGTCTTTTGCGATTTCCAGATAGACGTCGTATGTGCCGTTCCCTGGATAAGTGTGCGCCGGACCTTGTTGAAAACTGAAATCGCCGTCGCCAAAATCCCAGTACCAGAAAGTCGGGGAACCGGAGGAGAGGTCGTTGAACTGGACATCGAAGGGAGGGGTGACCAACCAGTCAAAATCAATATCTATGTTGCAGCCGGCGATGTCTATAAAAGTGTATAATTCTTCCTGACAATTGTCTTTTTCGATTACGAGGTGCAGGAGTTGCATGCCAAAGCCCGGGTCATAGAGATAGGCAGGGTTTTGAACATTGTCCGTGCCGCCGTCGCCAAACTCCCAGAACCAATTGGTCGGGCTACCCAGCGACAAGTCGGTGAACTGGACATCCCGGTAGTTGGCGGGGTTTACGTTGTAATCAAAGTCCGGTACCAGATTGCAGATGTCCTGACAAGTAATAAACGCTTCGTTACAAACCGAATCGAATACGGTCAGACATACCTCGTAGACGCCGTAGTCGGCGAAAGTATGTACGGGAGACTGCTGGTCGCTCGTGGCGCCGTCGCCAAAATCCCAGTACCATTCCGTCGGGTTGCCCGTCGTATTGCCATAAAACTCAACATTGGTGGTGCCTGGGACAACATAACTATCAAAACCAATCGTCCATATTCCGCAAGGCGGCACCACACACGCCGCCGGGTTGGTCACGGTGGCTGTCAGGATGGCGCCTGCCGGGAAATTCCCGGTTACCGACCAGGTATTGTCCGGGTTTACCACGGCCGATGCTAAGAACGCATTGCCCTGCACGTCGGCGTCCGGGCAAGCCGGATCACCGGTCGTAAATACCTCGACGATATTCTCCGGGAAAGTCGGAAGCGGGGGTAAGTAGGTGGCTGTGCCGGAGATTTGGGTTGGCGTTGCGCTGGTAATTACGGGCGGCGGGGCGCTGCCAAACGAAGGCGCAAACGCATCGCCGCCTGGATCGGTGCCATTGCAAAACATGATGTTTCTCCTGACCTGTACCTTTTCCGCAATGCCGGCATCAATACCGGCCAGCGTGTTGTAGGCGATGATGCAATCGTCAATCAAAAAGTTACAGTCGCCGCCTGTTTGTACACCCACTTCACAGTCGGACACAATACAATCGGTCATCGTGAAAGCATGCGCCGTGTTGACCTGTACGCCAACACCGTTGATGAAGGAACCCGCCCAAATTCCGCGCATCGCGCAGCTGGAAGCGGTGAAGACCAAACCCGCTGAAAATGCGGCCGGATCATTTGGAAAGAGTTGAACGTCCCCAAAACTCCAGCCCGGCTGCGAGGTTGCATCAATAGTAACAGACTCGGAAACAACGGGCAATGGCGCGTCTAACGCGATTGAATACGGAGCACCGCCGGGCAGATTAAACGTAATCACGTCAGCATTTGGGTTCGAGTTGGCGCATTCTATTGCCTCCCGCAACGACCCCGGCCCGGAGTCGGCAGTGGTGGTCACCACCAAATCACACCCGGCGATGCTCACCGACGCGCTTGCCGTGCAGCCGGCGCCGTTGGTCACCGTGACGGTGTATGTCCCTGCCGGAACATTGATCTGCGGATCCGTCTCGCCGCCGGGCGCCCAGAGGTAGGCGCTGTACACACCATTCACGGAAATATCCGCCGTGCCGCCCGGCGCAAGGAATACGGGCGCGCCCAGTATTGCCGGGGAAAAATCCTCGATGAGGAGGGTGCGTTGCGGATTGCTGCATTCACAGGAATCAACGAGGCGGACAATGATCGTTTCATCGCCCTCCAAAGTCTGATCCGAATAAATCGGTACCGGGATGGTCACGGAAGATGCGTTTGCCGGAATGACCACCGGATTGGGTATCGCCCCATAGTCCACATTGGGCGTGGCGGTGCCGGAAATGAGCAACGGGACAATCAATTCAGCCGTACCGCCGCCGACGCGTTCAAACACCAGTTCGACGACATCGCAGTCTTCGGTGGTGCCGGCGGCATCGGGTACGTTGTTGACCACCCATTTAGGTGCAGCGATGCCGCCGGCATTAAACGAGCCTGCGCGAAGGAATACCGCCGACGGCAACAAATTATCGGATACGTCCGTAATTTTTAATTGAATATGGTAAGTCTCGCAAGGGATCACATTGGCAATAGCCGTCAATGTCACGGTAAAACCATCAAACTGGGTTTCACCTACCGCTGGAGCGTTTGAATAAGGAACGGGGCCGCCCGGCACAGGCGGCGGACAGGTAATATATTCTATAGGGCGTGGGGGATTGATATTGGACATAGAGCCAATATTGTGGATATAATAGTTGTCATTCAGCTGATGGTTAATTGAGTTGATTGATATTGGGGTAGAAGTGTTTGGCAGTACTGCAATATTTTGGTTGCCCGGAATGCCCGGCCCGGAGATAAAAAAGCCAAAAACATCGTTGAACTGCGACCCGACCCACTCGCAATACTCTTCCGAAGCAAATACAAAGTCGAATGTTACTTGCGATACGGTGGGCGTAAATTCGAACTCAAGAATAGCGAGGTCATACAACTTCGCCGCACCAACACCGGGAAGCAGGGCGAGGTCGGCATCTGGAGTCACAACCAAGGGTAATGGTACTTCGGCGCCAACCGAGTTGTTTGGGCCAATCGCGTAGTCTGCTGGAGAGGTTGATATAATTACGCCACTTGCTATTCCGATGTTGGTTTGTCCATTGCTAAACGTACCCAACTGGTGCGTCTGCCCGGAAAAAGTCACGTTCTGCACATCAAAACAGCTGTTGCCGATGAATACATTGCGAATCACGGAATCCGGGTTCACGCCGGGCGTCACTTGCAGCAGAGCGCTGGAGGATACCTTTTCTGCGGAAGGGGCCTCTTGCAAACAGGTTGCACAAGTAATGGAAACATAGTGCCGCCGCGGGTATTTCGGGTCGCCCCAGGCGCAAGGATAGGACAAGCGAAAACTCAAACTTGTTTCCTCCGCCACAAAGGTCAATGTACGGGCGCCCGAGTCAACGTGGAGCATCGCCGGCGCCTGGCCCTCTACGGCTACTTGCGGCATACACCCGCCGGAAGCAGGGTCAGCGGGCACGCGCAGGGAATAAGTCTCCCCCGGTGTCAAATGGGTGACAACCAGCAACTGCTCGCTTGCCTGCGGCACGATCAAATGGTGTTCCCAAAGCGCACTGACCTCTATAACCGGGAGGTTTTGCAACCGGCCCGGAGCGCCGACACCACCCGTGGCGTACGGATTTGCATGCAGTTGACCAGGTTGAATAATGCCCATGCAGAGGTACATGCAGGCAAGTACAAGGGATACGTTGGTTTCGTTTTTTCGCATGATTGTATTTTTTTGAGTGTGGCGACACACTCGAGGATATTTTCAAATTTCTTTCTCCCCGCTTGGGGTTTTCACCAAGCGGCAACGGCGGACTGGAATGCCAATAATCCCCGAACGCGAAGGCGCTTGGTGAAAACACCAAGCGGGGCATTACTCCCGCTCCTACTGCTTCACTTTAAAAATCGGCACATCCTTCACTTTTTCCAGCTGTGCCGGCACGATAAACGGGTGCTGCGTCCCTGTTTTCCCGGCATCCACAATCATCTGCGGGACCCGCCGGGTGATATACGCATGGAGCTCGCCGAGGGTGATGACGTCGTCGTCGGTCGTGGGCCGGAACGTGCCGGCGCTGTCCTTGTATGGTTCATTGTTGAAAGCGCCTATGATCGCTTTCGTGAAGGCGCCATTGCCCCAGACTTTGTCTTCCCACGACGACTCATTGGCGTCGCAGGAGGCGAGCGTATTCGTGCCGGTGGCGGCGCCGCTCAGGGCCACAATGGCCTTCGCTTTTTTCGCCTCTTCTTTCGCCTTTTCTTCGGGAGTCAGCTCGGCTTTTGCTTCCGGGTTGGTCCCCGGAGCAGCGGCGGAGCCAATGGTGCCGCTTTGGCAGGCATCTATGAAAATCAGTTTGTTGCAGGCAATTTTGTCCACCTGCCCGATGATGTCATCCTGAAAATCAACCAATGCTTTTTCGCCCGCCATGATGAAGTCGGTGGGCACTATTTTGAATGCATTGCTCACACTTCGGCCGTGTGAGGAAATGAACAGCACGAGGAAATCGCGCTCGTAAATGGTGTAGTTGTACTTCTCCTTGAGGTCGGCAAACGCCTGCTTGATGATTTCGCCGTCGGTTTGGGCTACTCCGGACAAGCTGTCGCCGCTGACGAGTGTGCGCATGTACACTTTGTCGAACACCTTGCCGTCCTGGTTTTGAAAACTGGCGGCAAAATCCTGCGCGTCTTTGGTGGTGAACAGCAGGTCGTCGTGCTGCACGCCCAGAGAAATGACGTGCAGGTTCGGCTGGTTGTTGAACTCGATTTTGAATTTTCCGGTGCTTTCCTTTTTGCCGTCGTTTTCCACCACCACCTCCAGCTCGCTGATACCCGTAGCCAGCGTAAGCAGGTTGGTGTAGTTGTACAGGTACATGCCGTTGGCGTCGCGTTCGTTGTTTTTGGGGCGCAAGCCGGCCTCGCCCGCTTTTTGCCCGGCTTTGTAGGGCTGGCCGTTCACCAAAACAGTGAAACTGCCGCTTTTCAGGGGCTTGTCGCTCCGGGCGAGCACCTTGATGCTCACCTTTTCCAGTTTCACGTCTTTTTTGCCGTCGGGAAATTCTTCGCGGTTGGGGTTGACCCACTCCACCTGCAGAAAGTTGGAGGGTATTTCGGCAGGTTTCACGGTCACCGAAAGTTCGTTCGACTTTCCGCGCGTGCGGCTGGCATCAGAAAAATGGACCTCCAGTCGGGCCGTCGAAATTTTGGTCACCGCCTTTGTCCGCAGCGGCAGGTTGATTTTTTTGGACTGCCCTTTGCCGAGAAAACCCGCTTTAATCATTTTGGGAAACGAAAGTCCCGGCGTTGCGGCCTTGTCCAGCAAGGATATATCAATGTCGAACGCGTCCTCGGTTCCGGTGTTTTCCAGAGTGAAAATCAGGTAGGCTTCGTCGTTTTCGGTCAGCGTGTTGTTTTTAACGCCTTTGACTTGCAGGTCGCGTACCACAATTTCGGTGGGCAGCGTGGTGGTCGGCACATACTCGGGCACGAGGCGGATGACCCACAGGTCGAGGCTTTTGGCGCCCTCCTGTTTGGAGTCGGTTTGTCCGGCCAGCACCAGGCTGCCGTCGGACATGAGCACCACGGCGCTCAGTTCGTCGCTGCCGGAGCCGCCGAAAGCCGGTTTTTGTTCCCACAGCAACTTGCCATCGCGGCCGTTCACTTTGATGAGCATGGACTCGGGGGTATTCGCCCCCATGAGGTGGGAAAAGGTATAGCCGGCTACTACGAGACCGCCGTCGGGCGTTTCGACGATGTCGAGGGCGCTGTCGTTGCCGGTGCCGCCGTAGGTGCGCTGCCAGATTTCCCGGGCGGCGGCATCGGTTTTGATCACCCACATATCCTTCAGCCCCGCGCCTTTGTTTTTGGTGTCGGTTTTGGCGTAGCCGGCGAGTGCGTACCCGCCGTCGGCCGTTGCTGCCAGGCCGCTCACTTCTTCCCATTGGCGGGAGCCGAAAATCTGGTGGTAGAGCGGTTTGCTTTCCTTGTTTAAAATGAACAGCCAGATGTTGCGGCTGCCTTTGCCGGAAGACGTGATGCCGGCGATGCCGTAGTTGCCATCCCGGCCTTCCACGATAGTGGTGGCCTGGTCGAAGCCCCGGTTGCCGTATGTCTGTTGCCAGATGGTCTCGCCGTCTTCGTACATTTTGTACACCCAGGTGTCTTCGCGGCCATTTTGGGAGATAGAACCAACTGCCACGAGGTGTCCGTCGGAGGTTTGGATGATGTCCAGAAATGCGTCGTCGCCGGGGCCGCCAAAGGTTTTTTGCCAGAGCGTGTCGCCTTCGGCATTGACCTTCAGGAGCCAGGCATCCGATTTGCCTTTCCCGAAGGAAGTGGTGTGTCCTGCCAGCACAAAATTGCCGTCGTAGGTCTGGATGATGGCTTTGAATACATCGTCGCCGGAGCCGCCGTAGTTTTTTTGAAAAATGGTGTCGCCATTTGCGTTGAGAAACAGGAGCAGGCCGTCCTGTTTTTGGGCGGGCGGCGAGTTGGTTTCGCCGGCTACCAGAATCTGGCCCACATACGAGGAAATGACGTCGTGGGTAGTTTCCGATTTTTTGCCGCCGTAGATGCGTTTCCAGGCGAGGCCCGGGGGTTGCTGGCTGAATGCCAAAACAGGGAGGAGCAACAGGAGTATTAGAGTCTTTTTCATAGGCTAAGATTGTCCCACTGCCTCGCTTGGTGTTTTCACCAAGCGAAACGGCGGGGTGTGTGCATATCTGGTGCGCTTGGTGAAAACACCAAGCGCGGCGGCAATTATTTGATGTACGGTACTATTCATTCTGAATTTTTACAAGAATCGGAATCACGGACCCGCGGCCGACGGCTTCCGTTTTGCAAGACATGTCCTGCTTGCCGTACTCGATCAGGTTTGAGGCAACAAACAGGTCGCCGAATGCCTGCCGGAGCCGGTTTTCGAATGGTCCGGACAGGTTGTTCAGGCGGCTGAGCCGCTCGCGGATGTCGCCGATTTTGTCGAAGGCATAGAGCACACAGATGTTGTCGTCGAGCAGGTTTTCGCGGGTCAGCACCCGGTCTTCGCCGGGGATGACGATTTCGGCGCCTTTGTGGGCCACGAGCGCGCTTTCCGTTTCGCCGGTATTGGGTTTGCCGTCTATTTCGGCGCGCAGGGTGCGGGGCCAGTGGACTTCGAGTTTTTCGTTACCGTCGAAACTGAACAGATAGACGTACCGGTCTTTTTTGATGTTCCGGGCGATGATCTGGAACCCGTCGCCTTCCTGCCAGTCGGTTTTGTCCAGGGTGTAAAAGGTGCCGTTCCAGGCGGGTTTCAGGTTCCGGAATTTTTGCTGTCCGGCCTCATCCAGGATCAGGGTTCCGTAGTCGTCCGTTTCCGGCATCCGCACGAGGAATTCGCCGGACAGGGCCACCATTCGGTCGGCGGCTTCTGCGATGACGTACTCGGCGCGCTTCAAATCGTCCATGGCCACCTGCTCCTGTTCGGCAGCCCGGCCAAATTGCTCTTGTGCCGCTTTGATTTTTGCTTCGGCTTGTTCCGCTTCCGCTTTTTTGAGTTCGGCGGCGGCCAGTTCTTTTTGCCGGGCGGCGTCCTGTTGTTTGGCGGCAGCGTCTTTTTTGACGGCTGTAGCCTGCTGGTATTGGGCTTTCAGCACGGCAATTTGCTCGGGCGTCAGATTTTCTTCGGACAAAATGAGTTGCAGGCCCTGCGCGGCATTTTCCGCAAAATCCTTGTAGCGCACCTGGAAAAAACCGTTGTCGCCCCAGTTCGGACCCCAACTGTTCAGGAGGTCAAAAACGCCGGACGAGTCGTTGTAGCCCACTACCACGAGTGCGTGGCCGCCCATGGGTTTGTCGGCCTCGCCGCCGGGCTGCCAGACCGGGGCGTCGCTGGTCAGGATTTTCAGGCTTTCCCGGATTTTCATACCCACGATGACGGGTTTGCCTTCGGCCAGACTTCGTTTGGTTCGGACAACCTTGTCTTTGGGCGCGGAACTGTTGTTAAACAGCGCGATATAATCCTTGATAGCGTGTTTTTGAGCCTCTCCGATCAGCGTTTCATCCGGCTCGCGGTCGCAGTCGGCCAGCGGCGAATCAAACTCTTTGCTGGGGCAGTTGCCTTTGTCTTTCAGGATTTTTGCCGTCTGCTGGATATTGGCGCCGCCCATACAGTTGCCCATTTTCGCCTGGTTGTACAGGTAGAGTGCAGAAAAGGCCTGTTTGGTAATTTCCTTTTGGTCGGTGTTTCCTTCCCGGTAGGCGTAGCTGATGGTGAGCGCCCCGTAGCCCATGGCCCAGCCGATGCAGGAGTTGATTTCGCCCTGATTTTTTGGGGTGGGACAGTATGGACGCAGGCTGAACCGCAGCGGCAAGTCGCCGGCCCGGCGGCCGTCGTTCGTGAACCCCGGGGTCATTTCGACCTCCCGCCGGAAGCCCTCGTCGTCCAGTACCAGACCGGTATTGAATTGTTGCGCCCACGAAACTTGCCCGACCGTCAGGCAAAGCAGGCAAATAATGGCGGTGTATTTTGGAATAATTTTTCCCATAAGATCCCAGCTACTCAAAGTTATGTTCGACAAAAAAGTGGTGTCGTGCGTCTGTGTGAAAATGGCGCTTTTCAGACTGCATTGGGGAAAATCCATCGGCAGGGCGGGATTAGAGCATGTTCTCATCGTTCACCCCGGGCAAGTAGCCAATTGGAAAGAGCCATCCTGACTCGGGTGCATGGGGCAAACTGAAGCGTGAAAAAAAAATCCCGGAGTAAAATGAAGCGCTCGCAAAGGTTGTCAAAAGATTCTTCAGGGTGCTTTCTATTTTTATTTTTTTTGGCCGGCGAAACATAAGTCCATGGTGCCCTGATTTTCCCGCTGTTTGTTTTTTCGGGCTTGTGTCAAAAGGGTACCGAGCGTTTTTTGCTCCAAATGTTATTCAAATGCACCACGAAGACGCAGCGCATATAACTCCGCGCCGCTGCGGTGAATTTGAAAATGTCCAGTAGCGTTGTTTCACGCTCTTTATCCGAAAACAGCGGCAAGGTTATCAGCGCCTTGCCGGTTTTTGTGAAACAAAGACGCCCGGCTCCCGCCTCCGGCAGAATAACCCGAACAACTGTTTACTTTTGCCCGCATGATGCGTAAAATACTTCTCCCGCTTTTTGCCCTTGTTACGGGCGTCCTCCTTGCCCAAAAGCCGCGTTTGATCACCCCGATTGGACATGCCGGCGGCTTGGAATCCATCGCGTTTTCACCCGATGGTAAATACATTCTGACCGGCAGTACCGACAACACCGCGAAGTTATGGGATATCCACGGACATGAAATACTGACCTTTTCGGGGCACTCCGGAGGCGTCAATTCCGTCGCCTTTTCACCCGACGGCAACCAGGTGCTGACCGGTAGCCGGGACAGCACGGCGATTTTGTGGGATTTGAACGGAAAGGCGATCCAAACTTTTGTCGGCCACAAGGGACTGCTCGAATCCGTGGCCTTTTCGCCCGACGGCAAACAGGTGCTGACCGGCGGCCGGGACAACAAAACAAAACTGTGGAGCCTGGACGGGCAGGTGATCCAAACCTTCCACGGCCAAACAAAAGACGTCAATTCCGTCGCCTTTTCGCCCGATGGAAAACAAATCCTGACCAGTAGCAAAGACAGCACGGCTATGCTCTGGGGCTTAGACGGCGCCATTCTTCAAACTTTTTCCGGCCACAAGGGCAAAGTCAAATCGGCCGTTTTTTCGCCTGACGGCAAACAGGTGCTAACCAGCAGCGACGACAATACCGCCAAATTGTGGAGCCTGGACGGCCGGGTGGTACAGACCTTTTCGGGCCACAAAGACCAGGTCAACGCAGCCGTTTTTTCGCCTGACGGCAGCCTGATACTCACCGGCAGCCACGACCTCACCGCGCGGCTGTGGAAACGAGACGGCAAGGTTGTCCAAACGTTCGCAGGCCCGATTGGCACACCCACGCGCACCACCGTGGCGTTTTCGCCCGACGGGAAATATGTGCTGACCGGGAGCAAAGAGGGCAGCGCGACCTTGTGGGACCTGAAAGGAAAAACCATTCAAACGTTTGAGGGCCATTCCATGGGCATCTGTTCGGCAGTGTTTTCACCCGACGGGAAACGGATGTTGGCGGGCAGCGTGGACGGCGCCGTAAAATTGTGGGACCCCAACGAACGCGACCTTCGAACGTACCTGGGCCATACAGACTGGGTGATGTCCGTGGCATTTTCAACGGCCGCCGACGCAACCCATATCCTGACCGGAAGCAAGGATTACACGGCAAAATTGTGGGACATCAAGAGCGGAAAACCGCGAACATTCGAGAATCCGGACGCCGTCACGTCCGTGGCATTTTCGCCCGCCGGAAACCAGATTCTGACCGGGAGCGGAACCGAAGCCCGGTTGTGGGACACAACCGGAGCAAGCATTCTGAGTTTTACCTACGACGAATCGGTCGTCAATGCGGTGGCGTTTTCTCCGACCGGTAGCGGGAATCAGATACTGACCGGCAGCGGAACAGAAGCCAAACTCTGGGACATAGACGGCAAGGTTGTTCAAACTTTTTCGGGCCACGGCAAATGGGTGACCTCCGTGGCACAATCGCCCGATGGCAAACGGGTGCTGACGGGTAGCGCCGACAATACCGCCAAGTTGTGGAACCTGAACGGCCAGGTAGCCCAGACCTTCACCGGCCACGAAAAAGGCATCAGTTCGGTCGCCTTTTCGCCCGACGGGAAGCGGGTACTGACCGGTAGTTTCGACAAAACAGCGCTGCTGTGGGAACTGAACGGACGCACCGTACACGCTCTGAAAGGCCACACCCAGGAAATCTATTCGGCGGTGTTTTCCCCCGATGGAAAATTTATCCTGACGGGAAGCCTCGACAATACCCTGAAAATCTGGGACGCCGCCACAGGGAATGAAGTGGCTGCCCTGATGGCCATCGGTGCGCAGGACTGGGTGGTCACGACGCCCACCGGTCTTTTCGATGCCTCGCCCGGCGCCATGAACCTGATGCATTTCGTCGTCGGCCTGGAAGTGATCGAACTGGAACAACTCAAGGAGCGCTACTTCGAGCCGGGGCTGCTGGCAAAAATACTGGGCCTGAGCCAAGAGCCTGTCCGTTCGGTAGAGTCCTTCGGAGCGGTAGCGCTCTACCCGAAAATGAGCGCGCAACTGAGTGCCGACAAATCAAAACTGAACGTCACCCTGACCCCCGGCAACGGCGGTATCGGCAAACTCAGCGTTTTTGTGAACGGCAAAGAAGTGCTGGAAGACGCCAACCCGAACCGTGCCCAATCCACCACCATAGACTTGGCGGCGTTTGCCAAATACTGCCTGGCTGACAAACCCAATACCTTAGCCTTGCGCGTGTACAACAGCGACGGCTGGCTCAAAAGTCAGCCGCTGGAATTTGACTATACCCCGCCTCCTGCCCCTGCCGCCGGCAAAGCCGGCACTGCCGGCGCGGCTGCCCGCAAAAAACCGAGCCTGTATGCCGTTGTTGTCGGCACGCGCAACTACGCCGGCGATGCGCTCGATCTGCAATTTTCCGACCGCGATGCCACCAGTTTCAGTCAGGCTTTGCGTGTCGCCGCGCCCAAGGTGTTTGGCGACCGGGTGTATGTCACCCTGCTCAACACCGATGATCAGGACAAGACCCGGCAGGGTGAATCCAGCAAAACCACGATCCGGCAAGCTTTCGAGGTCATTGCCGGGAAAGCGCAGGCGCAGGATGTCCTGCTCATTTACTGCTCGGGGCACGGCGTGAACTACGGCACCGCCGAAAATTCGCAGTTTTATTACCTGACCAAAGACATTGCCGGCGAAAACCTCAGCGACCCGGAAATCCGACAGAACTACACGGTTTCCTCTACGGAATTTACCGAATGGGTCAAATCCATCGCTGCGCTCAAGCAGGTACTGATCCTTGATGCCTGCAATTCCGGCAAACTTGCGCATGACCTGGCCGCCGGCCGCAAAGACCTCAGTTCCTCCCAGGTACGCGCCCTCGACCGCATGAAAGACCGTACGGGTATGTTTATCCTCACCGGTAGCGCGGCCGACAAAGTGAGCTACGAGGCCAATGAGTACGGCCAGGGGTTGCTCACCTACACCCTCCTGCAAGGCATGAGCGGGCTGGCGCTCACGGCAGACAAGCGCGTGGACGTGATGGCGCTGTTTCAGTATGCCCGCGACCGGGTGCCCGAATTAGCCAAAGGCATCGGCGGCATCCAGACGCCGGTACTGGCATTCCCGGTCACGGGCGAGAGTTTTGACATTGGTATCGTGGAAGAACCGGGCAAAATCCCGATGGCGCAGGTCAAACCGGTGTTTATCCGAAATGTATTTCAGGATGAAAATACCTTCGACGACGTACTGGGACTGACACCCGCGCTTGCCGAATACCTCCGGCAAATCACCCTCAATGGCGCGCAAGCCCCGATGATCTATGTGGACGTCGCCGAATATGCCAATGCCTATTCGATGAAGGGCCGCTACACCGTCACGGGCGATGCCGTAGAGGTGCGCGGGCGGTTATTTCAAGGGAAGGAATCCAAGGGTGAATTTCAGGTGACTGGCAAAAAAGACGCGATTCCCGAACTGGTAGAGGCGATTATTGACAAAGTATTCGAGATGCTTTAGCGGGAGCGGGCTACTTCCGCGGTGTTGCAATCTCCTGCATTTCCAGCCCCGTTTTTTGCAACACAAAATCAATCATCGGGCGGAACTGGAGGTGGCCCGGCTCGGCAGAGCCGGAAAAAAACGGACTTTCCCAAGGCTCCTGGTTAGCGAAGCGAACCCGGTAGCGAAACCCGGGGTTGTAATCGCCGTTGGGTGCGATTTTGCCAATTTGCATTTCGATGGCGCGGATATCCGCGAGCGGAGCAGTAGTCTCGGTGAAGCGCCAGGGATTTCCGTAACGTATTTTTTCCTGCGTAACGAAGGTGTAATCGTACCGAAAATACGCGGCCGTCCAGATGGCAAGCGGGATGAAAAGGAACAGCATGCCCCGCCCCAGCGCTTTCGAGTTGAGCGGGTGGTTGGGGCGGCTGTCGTACCACACGTCGTACAGTTCCATTACATCGGCGCCGAGATAGCCTTTTATCACCCAATGCGCCAGCGGAACGGAGACGCCAAACCCGAGCATCATGCCAAGGGCAATACCGAGCAGGCCTTTGCCCGGCGTGAGCGCAAAGAGGGCATCCGCTTGTTTGACGTACCAGATTTCTTCCAGAAAACCCGAACACAGGTACAGGAATCCCGGAATTCCAAACAGGATGAGTACCCCCACCAGCGTATGCCACCGGTACATTTTTTTGAACCGCGGCTCGTAGCGCGCGATAAATTCCTCCGGAATGCTCTGGTGTTTTTTGGGCGGTATTATTTTGCCCAACAGGTGTATGACAATGTGGGAAAGTGCCATGAGTGTTTTTTGATCGGCAAATGTCGGAAGGATTTTACACCCTCGTTAACCCTTCCGGCAATTGTATCCATCGAAAAAAAACGCTTGCTGCGCAACGGCTTGCCACCTTCGCTGTTACAACTCCGCCAATCAGCGCACCCCAACTCAAAACTCAAAACTCAAAACTCTAAAAATACGTGTCTTTTATCCTGAAAATGGCTTGGCGCGACAGCCGCCGCAACCGTGCCCGCCTGTTCCTGTTCATGTCTGCCATCGTGGCGGGCATCGCCGCGCTCACCGCCGTGCGCTCCTTCAGTGTCAACCTGACTGCCGATATTGACCGGGAAGCCAAGTCGCTGCTCGGCGCCGACCTGCTCATTCAAGGCAATTCGCCCCTGCCCGATTCGATCATGACGGAGGTCATGGCCACTCCGGGTATCCAGCGTGCGCGGGTTTACAACCTGCTCAGCATGGCTTATTTCCCTAAAAGCAACGGCACCCGCCTGACCAATGTGCGCGCGTCCGACCCCGGCTATCCGTTTTTTGGCTCCTGGAAAAGTGTGCCCGCCAACTCCTGGCAGACCTACCACACCGGCGGCAAAAAAGCCCTCGTGGAGCACGGCCTGATGCTGCAGTTTGGCGTACAGCCCGGCGACACGATACAGATCGGCACGCAGGCGTTCGCCATTGAAGGCGACCTGCTCTCGCGCCCCGGACGCGCGGGCATCGGATCGGCCATAGCCCCCGTGGCGTTTATCCCGTTCGAGTGGCTCGACTCCACCGAACTGGTACAAAAAGGCAGTCGCGTGTGGTACCAGTATTATTTCAAAATTCCCGACCCCACCGTACTCGATTCCTTGGTGCCCCGCCTCGAAAAACCGCTCGACAAGGCCGGCATGGACTGGGAAACGGTGGAAACCAACAAGCAAAGTATCGGGAAAGCATTTGGCAATTTTTCCACCTTCCTCAATCTCGTAGGTTTTGTGGCCCTGCTGCTGGGTTGTATCGGCGTGGCCGGCGCTGTGCATATTTACATCAAAGACAAACTGGCTACGGTAGCCATTCTGCGCTGCCTTGGCGCCAGTGGGCGCAAGGCATTTTATGTCTATCTCGTGCAAGTGGCGGGCATCGGGTTGGTAGGCGCGGTGCTGGGTGCGGCGCTCGGTTCGCTCATCCAGATGGCGCTGCCCTGGGTGGCGAAAGACCTGCTGCCCATCGCCGATGTGAGCACCGATATTTCGATGGTTTCGGCCCTGCAGGGCGTGCTGTTGGGCGTGTCGGTGGCCGTGTTGTTTGCGCTGTTGCCGTTGGCCGGCATTTTGCGCACCTCTCCGCTGCGCACCCTGCGCACCTCGTTTGGCGAGCAGGAAACCACCAGCGGGTGGCTGCAATGGGGGGTGTACGCCCTGATCGCGGCGGCGCTGCTCGGGTTTACCCGCTGGCTTATCGGCGACTGGAAGGAAACCCTCTGGTTTATCGGCGGTATTGCCGTGGCATTTGCGGTGCTGTGGGGTATCGCGCGTTCCCTCACGTTTTTGCTGCGCAAATTTTTTCCAAAAAAATGGTCATACGTGTGGCGGCAGGGTATCGCCAACCTGTTCCGCCCGGAAAACCAGACCGTGCTGCTGGTGGTCACCATCGGGTTGGGGGTTATGCTGCTCTCCACCCTGTTTTTGACCCAAAACCTGCTGCTGCGCCAGGTCGAGTTTTCCGGCAGCGGCAACCAGCCGAACATGATCCTGTTCGACATCCAAACCGATCAAAAAGACAGCGTAGCCGACATGGTGCGCACACATGGGATGCCGCTGATCCAGCAAGTGCCCATCGTGGCCGTGCGGGTGGAGGAAGTAGACGGGCAGCGAAAACCGGTGGAGGAGGAGGAGGAAGTGGAGCAGGTGGAGCGAGGCGATCAGCGGGAGCGGGACGAGCGGGATTCCAGCATATCGAGATGGGTATGGGACCGGGAATATCGGGTGACGTTCCGAGATACGCTGATTGATACCGAACAGATCATCGAGGGCGAATGGGTTGGCGTACACCGGCCGGGGGAACCGATCCGGGTGTCCATTTCCGACAACCTGCAGCGCGGTATGAAAGCCAAAGTAGGCTCCAAAATTGCCTTCAACGTGCAGGGTACGCGGCTGGAAACGGTGGTCGGCAGCATCCGAAAAGTAGATTTCAACCGGGTGCAGACCAATTTTATGGTTGTGTTCCCGACGGGTGTGCTGGAGCCTGCCCCGCAGTTTCATGTGGTGGTGTCGCGGGTGGCCGATGCGGCGCAATCCGCGGCATTTCAGTCCGAACTGGTGCAGCGCTACCCGAATGTATCGGCTATAGACCTGACGCAAATCCTGAAATCGGTGGACGAAGTGTTGGGCAAGGTGTCGTTTGTGATCCGGTTCATGGCGCTGTTCAGCATCCTGACGGGTTTGCTGGTGCTCATCAGTTCGATTTATCAGGGCAAATTTGCCCGCATCCGGGAGAGCGTGCTGCTGCGCACGCTGGGCGCGAGTCGCCGGATCATCCTGCGCATCATTGCACTGGAATACCTGTTGCTGGGCGGACTGGCGTGTCTGGCGGGCGTGGGTTTGTCGGTGGGTAGCGCCTGGGCGCTGGCGCGGTTTGCGTTCAACATACCATTTGCGCCGGATTGGTGGCCGCTGCTGCTGACCTTCGCCGTTATCACCGCCATCACGGTGCTCATCGGGCTGCTCAACAGCCGGGAGGTGGTGCGCAAGCCGCCGCTGGAGGTGCTGCGGCAGGAGGTGTGAGGCCCCCCCCCCCCCCCCCCCCCCCCCCCCCCCCCCCCCCCCCCCCCCCCCCCCCCCCCCCCCCCCCCCCCCCCCCCCCCCCCCCCCCCCCCCCCCCCCCCCCCCCCCCCCCCCCCCCCCCCCCCCCCCCCCCCCCCCCCCCCCCCCCCCCCCCCCCCCCCCCCCCCCCCCCCCCCCCCCCCCCCCCCCCCCCCCCCCCCCCCCCCCCCCCCCCCCCCCCCCCCCCCCCCCCCCCCCCCCCCCCCCCCCCCCCCCCCCCCCCCCCCCCCCCCCCCCCCCCCCCCCCCCCCCCCCCCCCCCCCCCCCCCCCCCCCCCCCCCCCCCCCCCCCCCCCCCCCCCCCCCCCCCCCCCCCCCCCCCCCCCCCCCCCCCCCCCCCCCCCCCCCCCCCCCCCCCCCCCCCCCCCCCCCCCCCCCCCCCCCCCCCCCCCCCCCCCCCCCCCCCCCCCCCCCCCCCCCCCCCCCCCCCCCCCCCCCCCCCCCCCCCCCCCCCCCCCCCCCCCCCCCCCCCCCCCCCCCCCCCCCCCCCCCCCCCCCCCCCCCCCCCCCCCCCCCCCCCCCCCCCCCCCCCCCCCCCCCCCCCCCCCCCCCCCCCCCCCCCCCCCCCCCCCCCCCCCCCCCCCCCCCCCCCCCCCCCCCCCCCCCCCCCCCCCCCCCCCCCCCCCCCCCCCCCCCCCCCCCCCCCCCCCCCCCCCCCCCCCCCCCCCCCCCCCCCCCCCCCCCCCCCCCCCCCCCCCCCCCCCCCCCCCCCCCCCCCCCCCCCCCCCCCCCCCCCCCCCCCCCCCCCCCCCCCCCCCCCCCCCCCCCCCCCCCCCCCCCCCCCCCCCCCCCCCCCCCCCCCCCCCCCCCCCCCCCCCCCCCCCCCCCCCCCCCCCCCCCCCCCCCCCCCCCCCCCCCCCCCCCCCCCCCCCCCCCCCCCCCCCCCCCCCCCCCCCCCCCCCCCCCCCCCCCCCCCCCCCCCCCCCCCCCCCCCCCCCCCCCCCCCCCCCCCCCCCCCCCCCCCCCCCCCCCCCCCCCCCCCCCCCCCCCCCCCCCCCCCCCCCCCCCCCCCCCCCCCCCCCCCCCCCCCCCCCCCCCCCCCCCCCCCCCCCCCCCCCCCCCCCCCCCCCCCCCCCCCCCCCCCCCCCCCCCCCCCCCCCCCCCCCCCCCCCCCCCCCCCCCCCCCCCCCCCCCCCCCCCCCCCCCCCCCCCCCCCCCCCCCCCCCCCCCCCCCCCCCCCCCCCCCCCCCCCCCCCCCCCCCCCCCCCCCCCCCCCCCCCCCCCCCCCCCCCCCCCCCCCCCCCCCCCCCCCCCCCCCCCCCCCCCCCCCCCCCCCCCCCCCCCCCCCCCCCCCCCCCCCCCCCCCCCCCCCCCCCCCCCCCCCCCCCCCCCCCCCCCCCCCCCCCCCCCCCCCCCCCCCCCCCCCCCCCCCCCCCCCCCCCCCCCCCCCCCCCCCCCCCCCCCCCCCCCCCCCCCCCCCCCCCCCCCCCCCCCCCCCCCCCCCCCCCCCCCCCCCCCCCCCCCCCCCCCCCCCCCCCCCCCCCCCCCCCCCCCCCCCCCCCCCCCCCCCCCCCCCCCCCCCCCCCCCCCCCCCCCCCCCCCCCCCCCCCCCCCCCCCCCCCCCCCCCCCCCCCCCCCCCCCCCCCCCCCCCCCCCCCCCCCCCCCCCCCCCCCCCCCCCCCCCCCCCCCCCCCCCCCCCCCCCCCCCCCCCCCCCCCCCCCCCCCCCCCCCCCCCCCCCCCCCCCCCCCCCCCCCCCCCCCCCCCCCCCCCCCCCCCCCCCCCCCCCCCCCCCCCCCCCCCCCCCCCCCCCCCCCCCCCCCCCCCCCCCCCCCCCCCCCCCCCCCCCCCCCCCCCCCCCCCCCCCCCCCCCCCCCCCCCCCCCCCCCCCCCCCCCCCCCCCCCCCCCCCCCCCCCCCCCCCCCCCCCCCCCCCCCCCCCCCCCCCCCCCCCCCCCCCCCCCCCCCCCCCCCCCCCCCCCCCCCCCCCCCCCCCCCCCCCCCCCCCCCCCCCCCCCCCCCCCCCCCCCCCCCCCCCCCCCCCCCCCCCCCCCCCCCCCCCCCCCCCCCCCCCCCCCCCCCCCCCCCCCCCCCCCCCCCCCCCCCCCCCCCCCCCCCCCCCCCCCCCCCCCCCCCCCCCCCCCCCCCCCCCCCCCCCCCCCCCCCCCCCCCCCCCCCCCCCCCCCCCCCCCCCCCCCCCCCCCCCCCCCCCCCCCCCCCCCCCCCCCCCCCCCCCCCCCCCCCCCCCCCCCCCCCCCCCCCCCCCCCCCCCCCCCCCCCCCCCCCCCCCCCCCCCCCCCCCCCCCCCCCCCCCCCCCCCCCCCCCCCCCCCCCCCCCCCCCCCCCCCCCCCCCCCCCCCCCCCCCCCCCCCCCCCCCCCCCCCCCCCCCTTTAATTGATCTGTCATGGTGGAAGAGGAGTGGGCGTGACCCAGCCGGCTAATCTCAAAATATCCAACGTACTCCCGGAACGAACGCAGCCTTCCCGTTTGTTCTTTGTCTTTCCCCCGCATCCGTGTTCACCACTCCCTGTTTGTATGAAATTCCACCTGCTACCCTGCCTTTTTTTCCTGCTGCGCTGTTTTTCGGCATTTACCCAACCCCCCAACCCGGCGCTGCATGCAGGCGCCGACCCAATCAAACGCCAGTATTTTACCCAAAAAATAACCGCCGGAGCCATTGATTTGGATGGCAAACTCGACGAAGCGATCTGGCAAAGCATCCCACCCGGAGGCGATTTTATCGAGTTCCAGCCCGACGACGGTACCCCGCCCAGTCACCCCACCGAGTTCCGGATCCTGTACGACGACAAGTTTCTCTACATCGGCTTCCGCATTTTCGATCCCGCACCCGATTCTTTAGTCGCGCGGATGGGGCGCCGCGATGAGTTTCCGGGCGACTGGGTGGAAATCAACATTGACAGCTACCACGACCTGCGCACGGCCTTTTCCTTCACGTTTTCGTGCAGCGGTGTGCGTGGCGACGAATTCATCAGCAACAACGGCGAAAACTGGGACTCCAACTGGAATCCCATCTGGGACGGCCGGTCGAACATTGACTCGCTGGGCTGGACGGCGGAGGTAAAAATCCCGTTCAGCCAGCTGCGCTACAACAACGACCCGGAGCAGGTCTGGGGGTTTCAAATCCAGCGGCTGCTTTTCCGCAAAAACGAACGCTCCACCTTCCAGCATATCCCGCAAACCGGCAGCGGCTGGGTCAGCCGCTTCGCCGAACTGCACGGCCTGCGCAACCTGCCGGCCAACAAGGGCGTGGAAATAGCCCCCTACCTGCTGGCTCAAACCGAGCACTTCGAAAAAGAAGCCGGCAACCCTTTCGCCGACGGCTCCCGCCAAAAAGTGACGGCAGGCGTGGACGGCAAGTTTGCCGTGACCCGCGACCTGATTCTGGACTACACCGTCAATCCCGATTTTGGGCAGGTGGAAGCCGACCCCGGGGCGGTACGGCTGGACGGCTACCAGATTTTTTTCAGCGAACGCCGCCCGTTTTTTATGGAAAGCCGCAACCTGTTTGACTACAACCTGACCGGGTCGGCCACCGGTTTTGATTATGACAGCGACCTGCTTTTTTACTCGCGCCGAATCGGTGGCGCGCCGCATGGCAGACCCAATCTGGGGCCGGGCGAATTCGCCGATGTGCCGCAGGCGACTTCGATTTTGGGCGCAGCCAAATTTTCCGGCAAAACCAAAAAAGGCTGGTCTATCGGTATTTTGGAAAGTGTCACCCAGCGCGAAAACGCCCATATTGACCACAACGGCGAGCGCCGGAAGGAACTCGTAGAGCCGCAGACGAACTATTTTGTGGGCCGGCTGATGAAAGATTTTGACGCAGGCAATACCATCTTCGGCGCCGTGCTCACGGCGGTGAACCGCGAAAAAGGCATGGACTGGCTGCACCGCAACGCTTACTCGGGCGGCGTGGATTTTCAGCATTTCTGGAAAAACCGCTGGTGGAACGTGACCGGCAAGTTGCTGTTCAGCCAGGTGAACGGCTCGGCGGAAGCGATCCTGCAAACCCAGCAAAGTTTTGAGCGCTTTTTTCAGCGCCCCAATGCGCCGCACATTGACGTGGACCCCACGCGCACCGCGCTGACGGGCACGAGCGGCACTTTCAAAATCGGGAAATACGGCGGCAAACCAGACCGCTTGGGCGGCATCGTCAAATTCGAGGTCGGCGGCACCTGGCGTTCGCCCGAGTTTGAGGTGAACGACATCGGTTTTATGCAAACCGCCGACGAGATCAACCACTTCGTGTGGGCGAGTTATCAAATCCTGCGGCCCATTTCGGTGTTCCGCACCTTGCGGGCCAACTACAACCACTGGTTCAAGTGGGACTTTGGCGGACAACACCTGTTCACATTTTACAATGTGAATGCCCACGCCTTTTTTCAAAATAACTGGGGCACGGGGTTCGGCTTGTTTCTCAATCCGCACGACATTTCGAACAACGCTCTGCGCGGCGGCGCGCCGCTGCGCCGCCCAACCAGGGAAGTGGCGGCTTCGGGTACTTGAATTCGGATGAACGAAAAAGGTATCGTTCCAATGTAAACACCATTTTGCGAGGGTTCGACGTGGTTTGATCCAAGAGTATCAGTGCCGGGGTCAACATCCAGGCCGCGGATGCGCTCCGTTTCGGCATTTCCCGGCTACAGCCACGCGTGGCGCAAGCAGGACCAGTTTGTGGCGACGGTAAATTTCGGCGCCGAAAAACGCACCATTGTCAGCGAAATCAACCAGAAAAGTTTTTCACTCACCGGCCGCCTGACCTACAACCTGACGCCCAATCTGACCGTCCAGTACTACGGCCAGCCGTTTATTTTCCGGGCGCTGTACGATCACTACGGGATCGTGACTGATCCGCTGGCGCAACAGTACGATGCGCGTTTTCACCGGTTTACCGACCAGGAAATTACCGCCGGAGCAGGTTCGTTTTCGGTAGACGAAAACGGCGACGGTGCTGCGGACTACACGTTTTCGAAGCCGGATTTCAATTTTATCCAGTTCCGCTCGAACCTCGTGGTGCGCTGGGAATACATCCCGGGGTCCGAACTTTTTCTCGTCTGGTCGCAAGGGGCAACGCCCAACGCCTTTCAGGAACTGGACACGCCGATCCTGCGCAGCCTGTTCGACAACGTGTTCGATGCACGGCCGACCAATATCTTGTTGGTGAAGGCAACGTACCGGTTTTTGAAGTAGGGTGGGGTATTGGTGTTTTTTCCAACCGCAGAGACGCAGACGGCTTCTTAAAAAGTTGATTGGCAGTGGCAAATTTCGAGTGATGGAACGCGGATTTTCACGGATTCCTCTAAATAAATCCGTGAAAATCCGTTTTGCCTGCATCCGTTTAATCCGCGTTCCATCACTCGAAATTTGCCACTGCCAAGTTGATTGTCATAATAATAACACCTCCGCGTCTCTGCGGTGAATTTGAAAATACCCGGTAATGTGAGCCAACTCACTTTCCTCCTGCGGAAAAACTATAGTTCAGGATCAGGTTGTACAGCGACATGTCCACCTTGTTGATGACGTACTTGTCGTTGTCGTACACCTCGCCGAGGCGGCCTTTCCAGACGTAGATAAATTGTGCCCGCAGCCCCCGAAGCGTTCCGCCGAAGGCGTAGCGTACATCGAAATTGAACTGGTTGAATGCCGGGAAGGCGTACTTGTTGAGGGCGTTGTCGCGCACATCGGGCAGGTAAAAATGGCCATAAGCGGCTTCCATGCGCAGTTTTTTGTCGGTTGTTTGCCAGATGACGCGCCCTGTGGCCGAGTGCGAATCGCCGTAGCCTTCCATCCGTTCGCGGGTGATGAAGGTGTAAAACGGTTCGCGGCCCCATTCGCGCGGCGATAGGAAGCGCCCGTCGGCCGTGACGCGGGTGTAGGCGGCCAGCGCCTGCCAGTTGCCGCGTGCCCAGCCGGCCTGCGTGCTGATGGTGTTGGATTGGCCGCCTTTTTCAAAGTAGGTTTTGGAAACATCCGGGTTGCCGCCGTCGGCCAGCGCGTCCTGGTGCGCCAGTTGCAGGCCAAACAGCAGTTTGTGGCCGTTTTGGAGCGGGTGGGTGTAGTCGGCTTGCGCAAACGCGGTGTTGAATACATTTTCCACATATTGGTCCCAGACCTGAATGCGGGTGCGTTTGCCCACTTGCCGGGTGATACCGAGCAGGGCGATACCGGCGCTTTGCACGTTTTCGGGGTAGCCGCTGGCCGTGCCGTCGGGGTTCAGCCCCCGCGGGTACAAGCCGATGGACGCGCCGATGTCGTACCAGCGAACCGTGCTGCGCGGCGAAATCCGCCAGAGCCAGCCGCCCTCGATTTTAGTGTTTTTTACAGCGTTGGTTTCCACCCACACGCCGGATTCCACGGTGGGGCGCATCCGCCCGTCCTGGTGGTTGATGAACGGCGACTGGAGCGCTTGCTGCCCGATCGTGATACTGGCTTTTTTGTGTGTATAGCGCAGCCACAGTTCCTCGACGCGGTCGAGGTTGTTGTTATTTTGCGGGTTTTCTACATCGAAAAGGCCGATTTCGTAGCGGTTGACGGCGCCTGTGCGCGGGTCTTTGGCCGTCAGATCGGAGGCCAGGATTTTGTAGTTGAACATACCGCCCATACCGGCGCTGAACCCGTGCCAAGGGGCGGTTTGGAAAAACAAACTGCCCCCGGCGGCCCAGGCATGGTAGTCCGTGAGGTCGCGGGTGTTGTCGGTAGCCATGAAATAGCTGCGAAAATTTCCCTGAAAACGCCCGCGCTCGAAGGCCTCCAGCAAATTTTGGGCTTGTTTGTTTTCGGGTTCGGTAGCCGGAGAATTGGCCGGGGATTGCTGGGCAGTGGAAAGCGTTGCCCGAAGGGCTATCAGCAGCAGTACGGTGATTCGTTTCATAGACGCAGAAGGTGTTTGCCAAATGTTCCGCAAAGGTGCGGCGATGTATTCTGCGCGGGCGTGACATAGGTCACTACGAGCCGCCGCCTGAACCCATACTTTTGTACCCTTTGCTACATAAAATACATGTCAATATGAAAAATTTGAATGCGATCGGTCTGGATGTAACCAAGAGCACAAAGGCTGCTGAAAAATTGAACACCTTGCTGGCCAACTACGCTATCTTTTACCAGAATGTCCGGGGCTACCATTGGAATATCCAGGGCGAAAAGTTCTTCGAACTCCACCTGAAATTTGAAGAACTGTACAACGACCTGTTCCTAAAAATTGACGAAGTCGCCGAGCGCATCCTGACCCTCGGCCACGCGCCGCAGCACTGCTACTCCGCCTACCAAAAGGTGTCGAAAATCAAGGAAAGCACCGAGGTGTCGGCGGGTATAAAAGCCGTGGAGGATATTCTGAATTCGTTCAAAACCATCATCACCCTGCAGCGGGAAGTGCTGGAACTGTCGGCGGATGCCGGCGACGAGGGCACCAATGCCCTGATGAGCGATTACATCCGGGCGCAGGAAAAATTAGTGTGGATGTACTCGGCGTATTTGAGCCGGTAGGGGGAAGGGGCAGCGGCCGTTTCAACAGCACGGCTTTGACGGGAATTGATTTTTTCAGACAGGACGGTTTACAGGATAAACAAAAATGGCTCTTACCGCTGCCGAAAATCCTGCCAACCCTTTTAATCCTGTCAAAAAATGGAGTCTGCCTGCCAACTGCGCAATACGGTGCAGGCTTACGAGGCGCCCTCTAATGCCCCAAAAAAATGTCCGGCAGTGTGCACGCACAGGCTTGGTACTTTTGCACCCAAAAATCACCCGTATGTCCTGTCGCCTGCTGCTCATCCTGCTCCTGCCCGCCGCGCTCGCCGCCCAAACGCCCTACTTCCAACAAGAGGTGCACTACACCATTCGCGCTGCGCTCAACGACCGGGACCACACCCTCGACGCGTTTATCCGCATGGAATATGTGAACCACGCGCCCGACAGCCTCCCGGAAATCTGGATGCACCTGTGGCCCAATGCGTACAAAAACCGGAACACGGCTTTCTGCCGGCAGAAACTGCGCGAGGGCAGCACACGGTTTTACTTCGCCCCCGACAGCACGCTCGGCTTTTTTCAAAACCTCGATTTTCGGGTGGACGGCCAGCCTGTGACCTGGCACTACGACCCCGCAAACCCGGATATTGCCGTGCTGACCCTGGATAAACCGCTGCCGCCGGGCGGGCGCATCGCCATCGAAACGCCGTTTTTGCTGAAAATACCCGCCTCGTTTTCGCGCCTCGGCCACGTCCGCACGTCGTACCAGATGACGCAGTGGTACCCCAAGCCCGCCGTGTACGACACCCGCGGTTGGCACGTCATGCCCTATCTGGACATGGGCGAATTTTTCTCCGAATTTGGCTCCTTCGATGTGCAAATCACCTTGCCCGACAACTATGTGGTGGGCGCCACCGGCACGTTGCTGACCGACTCGGAACAGGTTTTTTTACAAAAAAAAGAAGCGGAAACACACGCCGAAATGGTACGCCGCGACAAACTGCTGTCCGCAGAAGAAAAAGCGGAGGCTCGCAAAGCGCCGTTCCCGCCTTCGTCCGAAACCACCAAAACGCTGCATTTCACTGCCGAAAACGTACACGATTTCGCGTGGTTTGCCGACAAACGTTTCTTCGTGCTGCGCGACACCGCCCGGCTGCCGAGCGGCCGTACGGTGGACTGCTGGGCCATGTTCCCTGCCGAGCAGTTCGACCTCTGGCGAAAAGGCGCGTTTTACGTCCGCCGTGCCGTGGAATTTTACTCCCGAAACGTGGGCGAGTATCCGTGGCCGCACGCCACTGCCGTACACAGCGCCCTCAGCGCCGGCGGCGGCATGGAGTACCCGATGATCACTGTGATCGGAGATTCGGGGAACAGCAAAAGCCTGGACGAGGTGATTACCCACGAGGTGGGGCACAACTGGTTTTACGGGATACTCGCCACCAACGAACGCGACCACCCCTGGCTCGACGAGGGCCTGAACTCCTACTACGAGGCCCGCTACATGCAGCAATACTACGGCAGCGACATGATGGTTAATTTCCTGCCCCGCTGGGCATTCGACCCCGTCGCCTCCGGCTCCGCTCAGGAAAATGCCTGCGTCCTGCTGGCTCGGGATGGAGCCGATACGCCCCCCGATACGCACTCCGATGATTTTTGGGCCGTCGCCTACGGCATACAAGCGTACATGAAACCGGCACTGTGTCTGGCATGGCTGGAGCAGTCGCTCGGCAGGCTGCATTTCGATCAGGCGATGCAGGCGTACTTCCAAAAATGGAAGCTCCGGCACCCGTACCCCGAAGACCTGCGGGATGCGTGGCGCGAAGCCGGTGTGGAGGCCGACTGGTTTTTCGAGGCTATGCAAACGCGCCGCCGATTTGATCCCGCACTGACCAAGGTGCGCCGAACTGATGCGGGATTTGACCTGACGGTAAAAAATCGCGGTACGCTCGATGCCCCGTTCAGCATCTCGGCTATGCGCGGCGGGCGGGCGATGTACACACGCTGGTATCCGGCGCCGGGCGCCAAAAAGACCACGGTACAATTCCCGGACGTGGATACCGACCTGTTTGTGCTGGATTCGGATCGTGCAACGCTGGACGTGAACCGACACAACAACAACCGCCGCCCGAGCGGTCTTTTTCCCGGTGTGGAACCGGTGAATCTGCGGCTTTTGGCTCTGGCCGAGCGGCCCGGCCGCACCGAACTGGGGGTGTTGCCGTGGCTGGGTTGGAACAACGCCGACAAAACGATGGCCGGGGTGTTGTTGCACAATGCTCCGTTTCCGCCCCGCCGGTTTCAGTACTTTTTGTTTCCGGGCTATGGCATCGGGTCGCGCAATTTTGTTGGCCTGGCCGATGTGCGGTACCGGTTTTTGCCGGGCGGCTGGCTACCGAAGTTGACTGCCGGCATCAGTGCCCGGACGGCTACCTATTCCACCGACCCGACACATAACTACGATTTGCAGTTTTACCGCCTGACGCCTTCGGTGCGGGCGGAGTTCCGCAGCCCGTCGCCGGCATTCGAGCATGCGCTGACGCTGCGCACGCTGTTTTTGGGCAAAGAGGAGGCCCAGTTCTCCGAGGTGGAAGGTTTTATTGGAAAAAAAACACAACGCGCCACCATCCACGAGGCCCGCTACGAGGGGCGGCAGCGGGGGCTGCCCAATCCATATTCGTATTCGGCGGCGCTGGAATGGCAGGACTACCCGGCGCCCGACGGCCGCCCGGCGCACTACCTGCGCGGGGCGCTGGAGTGGAAGCAGCAGTTTTATTACAAGCCGGGGCGGAAGGTGTCTGCCCGGGTGTTTGCCGGCTATTTCTTAGCCAATACCCAGCGTCGGCGCGGCAATGTAGCCACCAACAACCTGTCGGGCGATGTGGCGCGGGCCGCTTTTGCGCTGAACCCGCAGGGGTTCAATGATTACCGTTTTGATCAGGTTTTTTTGGGGCGTTCGGAAGTTGACGGCTTCTTTTCGCGACAGGTGAGCCAAACGGAGGGCGGGTTCAAAAATGCCTTCGGAGCGCCGTTTGCGCAGGTTTTGGGCAACTCGAACAACTTCATTGCGGCGCTCAATTTGCGCGCCGACTTGCCGAGCCGACTGCCCCTCGGCCTGCCGATCAAGCCTTATTTCGACATCGGGTACTTCGACGATGCTACGCCGCTGGGCGCCGCCCGGCCGTCCAGCGAGCAGCTGCTCTGGAGCGGCGGGTTTCTGGTAGAAATCCTGAACGGCAGCGTGGAGGTATATTTTCCGCTCGTGAACGCCAAACCATTGCGCGACCGCTACGCCGAGGTGGCCGGCAACAACTATTTCCGGCGTATTTCGTGGAGTATCCGCCTTGGCAGGGTGGGGCCGCTGGATGTGGTGCGGCAGTTGGGCGCCGACTGAGCCGGCGGAAGTCGCTACCGCGTGGCCATTTTGCCGGGGCGTTCGGCAGCCTCGGTGGCGGTGATGGGCAGTTCCACAAAAAAATCGGTGCCCTCGTTTTCACGGGTCTCGAATCGAATGTTGCCGTCGAGGGCCTCAATGATTTTTTTGCAAATAGCTAGGCCGAGGCCGCTGCCGGAGGTCTTGGTTGTGAAATTCGGCTCGAACACGCGCTTTTGAATTTCCGGCGGAATGCCGCCGCCGTTGTCGTTGATGCGCACGACAGCGTGGTTGTTTTGCCGGAAAATAGTGACCTGAATTTGTCCTTTCCGATCCGACGGAATAGCCTGTATAGCGTTGATGACGAGGTTGTTGAACACCCGGATGAGGTGGTTTTTGTCGCCGCTGATGTGGAAGCGTTCAGCCGGAATATTCAGGTTCAGCCCGACGTCTTTTTGCTCGCTGAACAGGTCGTACACGCTTTCCACCACGTCGTTCAGCACGATGTCCTGCTTCTGCTGGATGTCGAGGTTGGCAAACATGGAGAATTCGGAAGCGATTTGCGCCAGCGAGTCAATTTGTTCGATGAGTCGGGTGATGGCTTTTTTCAAATACAGTGCCGCCTGTGCCGGTTCGGATGACACCCGTTCCAGTTGCTGCATGGAGAGTTTCATGGTGGTCAGCGGGTTCTTGATGTCGTGCGCCACCTGGCGGGCCATTTCGCGCCAGGCGCTCTCGCGCTCCAGGCGGATGAGTTGGCCTTTGGATTCTTCCAGTTTTTCCACCATGCGGTTGTACTCGTCAATGAGGCCGCTCAGTTCGTCCTGTGCGTCGCCCGGGTACTCCAGCGGTTCGTTTTTGTCTTCCAGCTGGAGGCGTTTGATTTTTTCGGAAATCAGTTTTATCGGCTGGATGATGGAGCGGGACAGCAGGAAGGATACCGAGTACGCGATCAGCATCAGGAAAACATACACGCTGGCCAGGATGCCGATAAAATCGGAAACCTCCGGCCCGACTTTCCGGTCGGACAGGTAGTACGGTACGCCGAGGAAGCCCAGCAACTGGTTTTGGTTGTTGTGCAGGGGCAGGTAGCGGCTGGAAAATTCCGCACCGGCGGCTTGTTCGGACACGATGGCTTCCTGCTGCTCGCCGATGGTAAGCAAGGCCAGCGCCTCGGTGCTCATGCGGTTTGGCAGTACGCCGAGTTGCGCGAGGTCGTTTTGTGTGGAAAACAGCAGGCTACCCGTCGGGGAGAGCAGGTTTACATCGGTGGAAAGGCCGGCTGCCAACGGGGCCAGAATTTCCGGCAAAGCTTGCCGGAGGCTGTCGGATGCGGGTTCAAAATCGCCTAATTTGATACGCAGGTGGGTCAGCACGGCATCGGCGCGTTTGTCCAGGTTGGTGCGTTCGGCATCCTGAGCGGTACGCGCAAAGTGCTGATAGGTCAGCCAGCCGATACCGGCAAATGCGAGGCCGATGAGCGCAAAATTGCCGTAGTGGATACGTTTGGCCAAGGAGCCTTTTGCCGAAAAATTGAACTGGTAGTACTTCGGCAAAAAGTGTAGATAGGTGTTGAGCAAGGCCAGGGCGAAAATAGACAGGGACGAAAGGGCAAACAACACCGCAAACAGGTACAACTGCTTGTAGGCGCCGCCCATCGGGCGGCCTACGGCGGCGGTGGTTTTGCCGTCGGCACTCCGGTACACCGCGTCCACCCGCCTCGGTGATGCCGTGATTTGCTCTTGCGTCGCCCCCTTAGGCAATTCTTTTTGAAAAACAACCTGATTGGCGTGGCCCTGATCCACCACGAGATTGCCGCCCCGCTGCACTGCAAAGTCGTACTGAAGCAAGCGATCCATGCCTTTGTAGGGCAGGTGGTAAAACAGTTCGGAGTATACCCGCGTGGGCTGCGGATACTGGTGATCGAAGAAATAGTAGAGGTCGGCCGGCTGGGTAGGGTCGTCCATGCGCAATGCTCTGACGTGCAGGAGGTATCGGAAAGCACCGTCGGGAGCCGTGAAGTAGCGAATTTCCGGAGCATCGGGCAGCGGCGTGGCCCGATCCCAATTATCGGCAACGACGTATGCGCGGTCCTTCGACTGATCCTGCGGCAGCACGATACCGTCTTTGTCGAACGCAAAAACCGACACGCGGTAGTGCTGGAACAGGTAGCGGTAGGGATACACCAGCGCGTTCACGCGTTTGCGCAGTTCGGATGATTGTGGTTTGAAGGGCCACGGTTTCAGCAAGCGGTTGATCTCGGTATCCTGGCGGATTTGTTTCACCGCCTGTTTCAGTTCCGGCTCGGCCCAAACGGTATCCCGGCTCATAGCCAGGGCCTCGGAATAGGAGCGGCGCACCTGTTGGTCTTTCAAATAGTTATAGCGGTAGAGCAACAGGGCCGATGCCAGGGCAAACAACATCAGCCAAAGCACCATCCCACCCAGTCGCGGCACCTTGAGATCGAGAAAAAAGTCGAACAACCCGACGTACACTAAGGCAAAACCCGCGATGTACGCTGCATTTATCTGAAAAACATCCTGGTAACCGTAACAAATCAGGTATACGACCACGGCCGATCCGACAAGGGCGGGGGCACGTTGTGCAAAGGGCAACTGCAGTTGCAGCGTCGTGAAGATCAAGCGGTGGCCAAAAAGAAACATGGCCAGAAGCAGCAACAGGATACCGCTCAGGGCCAGCACCGTGAAACCGTCGAAATTCAGGAGGTTATCAAAATCGAAATTGATGGCCGAATGAAAGACCAACTGGCGGTACACTTCCACGCCGACCAACACGCTCAGCATGACCAGCAGGTAGCAAACAGCACTCAAGGCTATCCGAACCGGCAGAGACGGCAGGTTTTTCAGGGCTTCTATGCGGAATGCGCGGTGAAAAAAGACCATTACCCACAGGAGCAGGGACAGGTGCAACAGCCAGTCGCCCAGCGAATTGCCAATCAGCACGGTAGTATCGAAACGTTGTGCAAAAACCGGCAGCCGGCTGAATGTGTCTGCGGTGAACCCCGTCGCCCGGTTGAGCCAGGAGACGGCGGCAACCACCACGAGGAGGAGGGCCGCTCCGCCCAGGGGGTGGTTGCGTTTGGAGAGCAGCATGGCGGCCCGAAACACAAGCGTCAAAACCAGCACTAAAACCAGTCCGTAGGCCAGCAATTTTATCCATTGTACCCATGCCGCCTGCACGGAGCCGGAAGCCTGAAGCCAGCAGATGTCTTTGCCTCCCACGCGCACAGGGTGCTCCGTCGGTTCCAGGCTGAGGCCCACTTGCGTTGGTATGGATGTATTGGCCGGGAAAAGGAGCCGGCCTTGCTGCCGGGCACTTTCGTCCAGGGCATAGCGAATCGGAGCCAGCAGGGTCAGCGTTTGGTCGGTACCAAACGATTCGTGGTAAGCAAAATAGTGTCCTTGTGGCAGTTGCAGCACCGTGCGTTCGTCGGACTGGAGTATTTGCGCCAGAAATGCAGGCGGCGGGAGCACCTTGTTGTTGGAAGCAAAAAGCAGGGAATCGCCCTGATGAATCAGTATGGTGCAGGATTCACCGGCCTGTGCGCTCAGCGAGCCGATCCAGGCATTGGGTGCGGAAACCGGTCGCCCGGCCAGCGAAGCATTCAGGTTGGCGCTTTCCTGGCGCGCCCACGCAAGTCCCCTGGATTCCTGCCCGGTCAGATACGTCTCGATTTCGGCGGCATACTGTTGCAGCAGCGCCGTACCTTTGTACCCGTGGTCGGCGGTGACGGCCACCACCAAGAGAATAACTCCAGCCAAAATGTACAGGAGCAGGCTTTTAATCATGTTGTGCGGAGCATATATCCAGTATTCGGAGTTAACTCCGTACGATACCGGCAAAATCAGGGATTGAGAAACGGTCTTTTCGCGCCGTGCAAAAGTACAAGAACAAACCTTGCGCGTAAGTCCCGATGGAAACTAAAAAATCGTGCCAACCAAACAGATGTCCGCCCGGGGGCCATCTTTTTTAAAAAATAGCGGCCTCGAAGGGGCCAAAGGTAAACACTGCAAACCGCTCTGCCGCCTTTTCCTTCGGGAGAGGGAGGAAAGTCCGGACAACACAGAGTACCGCACCACCTAACCGGTGGGGCTTCGGCAACGGCCGGAGTACAGAAAGGGTCACAGAAAACAACCGCCCCGATTCGTTGGGGTAAGGGTGAAAATGTGCGGTAAGAGCGCACGGCACGCCGGTGCAAGCCGGTGCGCGGATAAACCTTGCGGGTTGAAATGCCATGTACACCTTGCTCCCCGATCCGGGCAACCGGACGGGGAATGCGTGGCTCGCGCATCAGCCTCCGGGCAGGCAAGGGGGGTAGGCAGCGCAGAGCCTGGCCGCGAGGCACAGGCCCAGATAAATGGCAGAGACCCCGCGATCCCTCCGGGGAACAACGGGTACAGAATCCGGCTTACAGGTTTGCAGTGTTCTTTTAACTCAAAACTCAAAACTCAAAACTCAAAACTCAAAACTGCTATAATGGTTGCCATCATCATGGGATCCGATTCCGACCTGCCGGTCATGCAAAAAGCGGCGGATATTTTGACTGAACTGCGCGTGCCGTTCGAGATGACTATCGTGTCGGCACACCGCACACCGGAGCGTATGTTTCGGTTTGCGCAAACAGCGCGGGAGCGTGGCATCCGGGTTGTCATCGCCGGCGCAGGCGGCGCGGCACACTTGCCGGGTATGGTAGCGGCCATTACGCCACTGCCCGTCATCGGTGTGCCAGTCAAGTCCTCCAATTCCATAGACGGCTGGGACAGTATTTTGTCCATCCTGCAAATGCCCGAAGGCGTACCCGTAGCCACAGTAGCGCTCAATGCCGCCCGAAACGCCGGTATCCTCGCCGCCCAGATAATAGGTACCGGCGACCCCGATCTGCTGGACCGCGTGGCCGCCTACAAAAAAGGATTGGAACAGACGGTGTTGGAAAAAGCGCGAAAAATGGAAGCATGAGTACCCAGACATCAAGAAAACGGTGGAACCCCGGCTTGCCGGGGCTGCCGTCCTTTCGCCCGCCCGATGAAAGTGCGGGCGTCCACCATACGCGGGAGCGGGCGCAACGCCGTCCGCTCTCCATTTTTTCAAAACCTAACGCAATGCGCATCATCAGTTTCCTTTTCCTGCTGTCCTTGCCGGCCGAAACAGTGTCCGGCCAAACCTTTTCGCCCGTTCCCGGCCCCCTGCTGGAGCAGGAAATTGCCCTGGAACTGGCCAACGAATGCACTATTTTTTTTGAAAATCCAGGAGGCGACACGCTCCGGCTGCGCTGGAAAGCCATCGAGGTATCCCATCCCGAAACCTGGGTGCTCGACTTGTGCGACTTCGGTTTGTGCTACATCGGTATCCCGCCGGCGGGACTGATGAACCCGGCCGCCGGCGCCGAGCGACCGTACCTGAAATTGATCGTGCAGCCGGGCGCAACGCCCGGCGCCGCCTGGCTGGGGTTCCGCGTTTGGGAAGACGGCAACCCGGCCAATTTTTCCGATGTATTTTTTAGCCTGCACACATCCGGCATTACGAGCGCACCGGAACCGGAACGTTTGCGCGTGCGCGTTTTCCCCAACCCAACCGCCGGGTTGCTGTTTCTGGAAAATCCCGCCGAGCACGCCCTTTCGGCCCGAATGCTCGATGCCGCCGGGCGCGAAATCTGGCGTGGCGATGTCGCCCCGCAAGAGCGCCGGCCCCTCAATTTGTCGGCCTGGCCGGCGGGTTTCTATTTTCTAAACATAAACGGTGAAACGCTGCGGGTGCAGCGGATGTAGTAATCGGGGACCGAAGTTCGTCGCCCCCTCCAACCTTCTAACCTTCTAACCTTCCAACCTTCCAACCTTCTAACCTTCTAACCTTCCAACCTTCTAACCTTCCAACCCTCCAACCTTCCAAGGTGCAGCGGATGTAGTGATCGGGGGCTGAAGTTCGTCGCCTCATGGCCTTTTTTGAAATTTTGCGAAGCGCCCCAACCCAACCGCCTACCTTTCGCCCCACAACTGCTCTTGCTCATGAAAAATATCGTTACCGCCCTCCTCTACTGCCTGTCCGTCACCGCGCTGCTCGCCCAAACGCGCAGCGAAAGCCGCCTCGAAATCCTGAGTGCAAGCCTGACGGAAACCACCCTGCGCCTCGATCTTTCCGGTATTGACCCAATCACCATGACCACCCCGCAGGGTGCGGCCATACTTCCGCAATTTCAGGCAGGTACGCCGCTGCTGCAAAAAGGCGCTCCGGATGTGCCCAAGTACGCCACCGCCCTGCTCATTCCCAACCAGGGCAACATGGCTGTGGAGGTAGTTGCCACCGATTTTGAAGACATGCACGACGTGGTTGTCGCACCTTCCAAGGGCAACCTGCTGCGCACCGTGAACCCCGCCGACGTGCCGTTCGAGTACGGTGCGGAGTACGCCCGCGACCAGTTTTTTCCCGGCCCGCTGGCTGATCTGAAAACACCGTTCATTTTCCGCGATGCCCGCGGGCAGGCACTCTGGATTTATCCGGTGCAGTACAATCCGGTGCAAAAAACGCTGCGGGTGTATCGCTCCATCACCCTGCGGGTGTACCACACCGGCGGCTCGGGCAAAAACGAACAGATCGGCGGACCGGCCGTACCGGCGGACAGCCGCGCGTTCGGACAACTGCAGCAGCATTTTTTTGCCAACAGCATGGTGCGGACAACGGGCCGCAGCGGCGCCGAAACGCCCGACAAGATGCTGGTGATCGCCAAAGACGAATTGCTGGAGGAACTGGAGCCGTTAGTCACCTGGAAACGCCAGATGGGAATCCACACGACCGTGGTACCGGTGTCGGCAATTGGCTCTTCGGAGGCGGATGAGGTCTATAATTTTGTCCAAAACTACTACAACGAGCACGGGATCACCTACCTGCTGCTCGTCGGCAACGAACTCGCCATCAAGCCGCTGATGCGGGAAAACGGCGCGCCATATTCCTGCGACAACTGCTTTGGCTACATGACCGGCGAGGATCATTTTCCGGAAATCATGGTCGGTCGCCTGCACGCCACCACACCCACGGAACTGCGCATCATGGTGAACCGAAACCTCGAATACGAAACCAATCCGCTGGTAGATACCGATCAAAACTGGATGGCTACCGGCATGGCCTCCGCCTCCGACGAGGGGCTGGGTTTTGGCGACGACGGCCAGGCCGACTGGCAGCACGGCAACGAATGGAAGGCCAACCACCTCGCCGACGGCTTCGAACAGTACTGGGAATTTTATGACGGCACGCACGGTGACGAATCGCCCACGCCGGGCCATTTCACGGCCGACCAGCCCGACAACCCGGCCTACGTCCCGCTCGTGGAAGCCATGAATGGGCGCGGTGTTTCCCTGTACAACTACACCGGCCACGGCTGGGAGCAGGGCCTCGTCAGCGGTAATTTTACTACGACCGCCGTGAGTACGCTGCGCAATGCGGGCCGCTACCCGATCCTCATTGCCGTGGCTTGCTGCGCGGGCAATTTCACCAACGGCGAATGCCTTGGCGAGGCCTGGCAACGCGCCGGGAACATCAATACCGGGCAACCCTGGGGCGGTATCGCCGGCTTTTTTTCCAGTGATTTTCAAAGCTGGAGCCCGCCCATGGAAGGTCAGGACGGGATGAACCAGTACCTCGTGGATGCCGACGGCATCAGCCTGTCGCCCACAATATGCGGTATGCTCGCCTACGGAAACGCCCGCATGATAGCCGCCTACGACCAGGGCGGCGAGGTTATGGCTGATTTTTGGAATCCTTTCGCCGAGCCGTCTACCGTGCCGCGCACACGCTTGCCGCAGGCGCTGTCGGCGATGCACACCGATTCTATCGCGTTTGAAACCACCACCCTCACCGTCGCTTGCCCTGTGGAGGGCGCTTTGGTCAGCCTGTACTGGCAAAACCAGACATGGGCTGTGGCGCGCGTACAAAACGGAATGGCTACACTCGAATTCGCCCCGCTGAACAACGTGGGTGAAATAGTCGTCACGGTCACCCAATTCAACCATATCCCCTACCAGAGCACCGTCGTAGTGA
Source organism: Lewinellaceae bacterium (assembly GCA_016719605.1). Classification (GTDB taxonomy): domain Bacteria; phylum Bacteroidota; class Bacteroidia; order Chitinophagales; family Saprospiraceae; genus M3007. The sequence continues at coordinate 291,360 of JADJYW010000002.1, forward strand.
AACCCGCGACCCAACCTTTTGTGGTCAGCCAGACGACAACCGTGGACGACAGTGCCGGCAACAACAACCAGCAGGCCGACTACGGCGAGCAGGTTGCGCTCCATATTCTGCTGCAAAACGTGGGCGCCGGCACGGCTACCAACGTGCAGGCCACGCTCGGTACCGCCAGTCTGTTCGTGACGCTGCTCGACGGGCAGGCTGTTGCGGGAAATCTTTCCGAAAGCGCTTCGGCTCCGGCTGTTTTTCGCTTTGTTGTGCGCGATGATGTGCCCAACGGTACCAAAGTTGAGTTTGACCTGACCGTGACGCACGATGGTGCGCCGGCTTATTCCACGACAGTCACCGTGCCGCTGTATGCCCCCGCGCTCGATATTCCTTCCTGGACGATGGAAACGGCACAGAGCAGCGACGGCAGGCGTTTTATCGGTGGGGAAGTAGCCATTTTGCGTATCATCAACCGCAACACCGGTGGCAGCACCTGCACGAATGCCGTCGGGACACTGACGGCGCTCTCGCCGTACCTGTCCGTGAGCGCTCCCGCCGCCCTCAGCCCGCTGAGCGCTACCGATGGCCAGGAAATGGCTATGTTTGAAGTGACGGTTTCGCCCGACGCGCCGGTTGGCGCTATTGCCTACCTGAAATACGAACTGCATGCAGGTGTGTACGGCTCCGAAACCGTTTTGGGGCCGTTTGTGATCAATGCCATTGTCGAGACATTCGAGACGAATGATTTTAGTGCGTTCCAGTGGGAAACGGATGGTATACGCCCCTGGACGGTTACCACCGCCGATCCATACGCCGGGTTATACTGCGCTCGGTCGGGTATTGTCACCCACAACCAGAGCACAACCCTGCGCCTCAACCTGCTGGTGCTGGAGGCGGGTTTTGTGTCTTTCGCCCGCAAAGTGAGCAGCGAAGCCGACTACGATTATCTGTACTTTTCGATAGACGGCGACGTAGCCGGCGCCTGGAGTGGCGATGTCCCCTGGGAAGAAGTTTCCTTTCCGGTTGGGACGGGCCTGCATACCCTTGACTGGACCTATCAAAAAGATGACCTGGTTAGTACCGGCACCGACCGTGCCTGGGTGGACGAAATTCTCTTGCCGGCGCACGAAGTTGTCACGAGCGCCGGGGAGCCGGGCGGCGGGCCTGCCGTTCGCCTTGCGGCAAGTCCTAACCCTACCGACGGGCTGCTGACGGTACGCATAGACTTGCCCGACGAGCAAGTCGTCAGTATCCGGGTACTGGATCAACTGGGGCGGCTGGTTCAAACCGCGCGGGCGCCCGAGCGGTTGCCGGCCGGGCCGGTTGTTCGTACGCTGGACTTGAGCACCGTGGCGCCGGGGGTTTACCTGGTGTATGTGCAGGGCGAGCGCTTCGGCGAAGTGGTACGGGTTGTGCGCGGAGGATCGTGAGGATTGTCGCCTGTCCATAAATACTGGTATTAGGGGCCAAACCCTCGCAAACCTTCCCTACTTTCGCCGCTGCTTGGCGTTCCCGGTTTCGGGGGCGGAGGGGTATCATAAGCGCTTTTTACCGCAGGGCGCAGAGCGCGGGTTTGACCACCTCCGGGCATTTTTGTTTTCCAGGCATCAAGACCTTCCCGGTGTTTGACAAACCTGGAAGGTATCGTTCCAAAAATGTCCAGTAGTGTGGGTTTTGACAATCAAATTATTAAAACCTCCGCGTCTCTGCGCCTCTGCGGTGAAATGGGAAACGCGACTTATGAGACAAGCTCTGCGTGTTCAAAATCCAATTTTTTCGTACCCCGGGCACATGTTAAGAAAATGCCAAAACACGCGCACTTCGCGGGTTAATGCCTTTTTTGGGCGTTTGTGGCGGCATTGTTCGTCCATCCAAAATCGAAATACCATTGACATGATTCTTCGGAAAGGCACTTCATTATTTTTCCTTCTGCTGGCCCCCTTCCTGTTGTTTGCGCAGCAAACTACGGTTTTTACCGAGGCCAATCGCTCCTACAAACGCGGCGTGGATTTTTACAACCAGCGCCTTTTCGGGCTGGCCCAAAAAGAGTTTCGCGCGGCCATGGACCTCCTGCGCCCGGTGAACGAACCCGGAATGGGGCGCTTTGAAAACCGATGCCGAACTGTACCACGCCAAATGCGCCGTGCGCCTCGAACAGCCCGAGGCGGAAAAGCAGGTATTCGATTTCCTGCGCAACCAGGCTCCCGCGCCGGAGTCCAGCCAGGCTGCCCTCGAAATCGGCAACTACTACTTTGAAAGCAAGAAGTACGACGAGGCCCTTGCCTACTACGATCTGGCCCCGACCAGCGCGGCTTCCGGCGCCATGCGCGACGAAATTCGCTTCAAACAGGGCTACAGTTACTTTGTGACCAAGCGCTTCGCCCAGGCCAAAACGTCGTTTTCCGGCCTCAAGGAGAATACCCGCAGCGAGTGGTACTACCCGGCCAATTATTACTACGGCTGCTGCACCTTTTTTGAAGGCAAGTACGACGAAGCCGCCAAGGCGTTTCAGCGCTGCGAACAGTCGCCCGAGTACAGCCGCAGTGTGCCGTACTACATCGCGCAGATTTATTTTGCCAAAAAGCAATACGACCTCGTCATTTCTTACGGCGGTGCCAAAGCCAAGGACGACCGCCTGCGCAACCGCCCCGAAATAAACCAGCTCGTGGGCCAGGCCTACTTTGAAAAGGGCGATTTCAAACGCGCCTTGCCGTACCTCGAATACGCCGCTACCAACGGCTCCGCCCTCCGCTCGGTGGACTACTACCAGCTCGGCTACGCCCAGTATCAAAACGGCTTTTACAAACAGGCTATCTCCAATTTTGAGGCCCAGACTAAACAGGACAAGGACAATGCCATGGGCCAAAACGGCCTATACCACCTCGCCGACTGCTACCTGCGCACCAACAACAAGTTTGCTGCCCGCACGGCTTTCGGCCAGGCTTCGACACTCAATTTCGACCCTTCGGTGAAGGATGATGCCTTGTTCAATTACGCCAAACTGAGCTACGAACTGAAATACGACCGCGATGCGCTCGTTGCCCTGCAAAACATCCCGCCGGCCTCGCGCTATTACGAAGATGCCCAGGCATTGCTCGGCGAGTTGTTTCTCAATACCCGCGACTACGACCGCGCCATCGCTACCCTCGAAGGTGTGAAAAATCGCACACCCCGGCTCAATGAAGTGTACCAGCAGGTGTGCTACCTGCGTGCCTTGCAACTCTACCAGGGGAAACAGCACGACGAAGCCCGCCGATTTTTTAATAAGTCCCTCGAAAACCCCGTCAATAAACGCACCGCTGCACTATGCTCCTTTTGGCTGGGTTCTATTTCCAACGAACAGGGTGAATACAACTTCAGCAAAAACCATATCGCTTCCTTTCTCAACCAGGCCAAGAACTACAACGACCTGCCCGAGGAAAGCAACCTGACGATGGGCCAGTACATTCAGGGCTACAACCTGCTCAAACAGAATGATTTCACCAATGCCCTGACCAATTTCAAGGCTGCCGTGGACGGTATCAAGCGCAATCTGAAAAGTATACAGTCCGACCAGATCAAGTCCGGCGTACTGGGTGACGCTGTCCTGCGTGCCGGCGACTGCCACTTCAAGCGTAACCAGTACCGGGACGCGCTTACTTATTACAATGAGGCCATCAGCAAAAAATACGACGGCTACGAGTATGCTATTTACCAAAAAGCCATCATCGAGGGCCTGACCGGGAACCCGCTCGAAAAGATCATTGCGCTGGAGGAACTGATTTCAAAATACCCCGACAGCCGCTATGCCGACGATGCCCTGTTCCAGATTGGCGATACCTACACGGAAATGGGCCGCCTGGATCAAGCCGTCGCGCCGTTCAAACGGATCACGACGGACTACCGCGGCCGGTCCAGCCTCGTGAACAAGGCATTGCTCAAACTGGGCCTCATTTCCTACAATCAGGGCAACACCAGCGCGGCGCTCAACTACTACAAACAGGTGTTTTCCAACAACCCCGAAAACGCGGAGGCCAAGGATGCGCTCACGGCTATCGAAGAAATTTATGTGCGCGACCTGAATCGCCCCGATGAGTACTTCGCTTTCCTGGGCACCGTTCCCGGCTACAACGTGAACACCGCAGCCAAAGACAGCGTGACCTACCAGTCGGCTGAAATCCAGTACCAAAATGGGCGCTACACCCAGGCCGTCGAAGGGTTCACCAATTACCTCGCGCAGTACCCCAATGGCCGGTACACCCTCTCAGCGTACTTTCTGCGGGCCGAGAGCTACGCCAACCGGAGCATTTCCAAATACGATATGGCTCAAAAAGACTACGCCGTTGTGGTCGGAAAAGGCCCCAGCAAATACTACGCGAAAGCCGCTGAAAAGGCATCCTTGCTGGCCTACAACGCCAAAGACTACCCGGCTACGCTGGAGTATGCGCGCAAGTGGGAGGAGTCGGCCACATCCGAAATGACCCGTTTTGAAGCGCAGGTACTCATCATGCGGGCTGCATATGCTACCAACAATTCCGCCGTGCTGACCGAGTACGCCCAAAAGGTATCCACCGCCACCCTGGCCTCGCCTGAGCAGGTGGCTACGGCCAACTACTACCTTGGCAAAATGGCTTACGACCGCGGCGATTTTGCCCGGGCACAGCCCTACTTGCAGCGCGTAACCCAAAACTCCAGTGCAGAGATCATGGCCGAATCGTACCATCTCCTGGGCCAAATCCTCCTGCGCCAAAGCAACTACGCCCAGGCCGAGGAATTGCTCGCCAATGCCAACCAGGCCAGCGCCGGCTACGACGACTGGATCGCGCGAAACCTGATCCTGCTGTCCGACGTGTACACCGCCCAGGGCGACAAGAGCAGCGCCTCCGCAGCCCTCGAAGCCGTTCTGGAAAATTACAAAGGCGACCCGAAAATCATCGCCGAGGCACGCGACAAGTACAACAAACTGAACAATATCAAAACCGACAACCAACCCAAGGGCGCCAAGGGCATTGATCTGCTCGATCTGGACGAAGGCAATTAGGCAAACTTGCCCTTCGCCTTTTGTCTTTTTCTCTTGAATTCAACTGTTTTCCATGAAAAAAATACCCTTCCTCGCCTTTTTCTTGTGGGCCGGCGCCTCGGTGCTTTTTGCCCAGAAAGACCTGCCTACGGAGAGCGTCAGTATCCTCAAGGATTTTGATGCGCGGCTGCTGGAGTCCAATAAACTGGACGTGCCACCTACGCTGCCGGCTCTGGACACCACCACCAAACGCCAGGACTATCTGGTGCCGCCCAAGCCTTTGACCGTCAATTACGAAGCCCCTGTGCTGCGCCCCATCGGCATGCGCTCGGTGAAGCAGGAAAAACCGTACAATGGCTACCTGAAAGCAGGCGGCGGCGTACCCGCCTCCATGTACGGCGAACTGGGCTACGCGTTCCACTCCGGAGAAAAGTTTGACGGCAAGGCATGGCTGCGGCACCACAACGCCAACCGCAAGTCGTTCGAAAACCAGCGTTTCGCCAACACCGACGCCCTGATCAACGGTAACCTGTACCTGGACAACAACCTCGCCGTGGAAGGCCGGGTGGGCTACACTTACGATCGGGTGCATTTTTATGGTTATGACCACGATTCGCTGGAGTTCACACCGGAACAGGTGCGCCAGGATTTTAAAATATTTGATCTCGGCGGTCGGCTGTACAACAGCGAACGCACGGACATGGACCTCAACTTTGCCGTGGCACCCAGCGTGTACCTGATGAACGACCACTATTCCAACAAGGAAACCGGCTTCAATCTCGACTTGAGCGCTACCAAGTGGTTCTCCAAAAAACACCCGCTGCGCATCGGTATTCGCACGGATTTCACGTCCTACGAGGATACCGTCAAACAAAAGCTGAACAACATTTACCTCCAGCCGGTCTTCACTTTTCACGCCGATTTCCTGAAACTGAAAGTAGGGGGCAACTTTGCCAGCAACCGCGACGTGTTTTCGGTTTTCCCCGATATGGAAGTCCTCCTGCGCCTTTGGGGCGACGGTCTGCAGATATTTGCCGGTGCGGGCGGCGATTTGCGCAAAAACACCTACCGCAGCATGGCCGAGTACAATCCCTTCCTGCAAATCCGTGGCTCCGAACTGCGCAATACCGTCTGGCGGGAATTCTTTGGCGGCGCCAAAGGCAATCTCGGCTGGCTCGAATACCAGGGCCGCGTGAGCTACGGAAAGGCTTCCGATCTGGCGTTGTTCCAAACCCAGTACGACTCCATCGGGCGGCCCGGCATCACCCGCTTCGGCGTGGTGTACGACACGGCACAAGTTTTTGGTATCTCCGGTACGATCAAGGTCAAACCCATGAAAAGCCTCGTGGTGACCGGTACTGCCAACTTCAATACCTACGACCTGTCCAACGAAAATGAAGCCTGGGGCCTGCCCAATCTGGAGTTCAATGCCAGTGCCGTATACACCCTCCTCGACGGCAAAGCGACCCTGAAGGGCGAAGTGTATGCCGCCGACGACATTGCTTTCCGCGACAGCGAGAACCAGCCCAATTTCACCGGCGCCCTGTTGGACCTCAGTTTCGGCGGTACCTACCGGATTACCAACAACATCGGCGTGTTCCTCGATATCAACAACGTGCTGAACAACACCCGCGAACGCTGGCTGGATTACCCCATGTTCGGGATCAATGTGCTGGGCGGGATTACCGCCCGGTTTTGATCGCAGATGGCCGGCTGGCGCCACGGCACTATTCCATACCTTCGCCCCCATGTTCGACACCACAAAAAAAATCGGCATCCTCGGGGGCGGCCAATTGGGAAAAATGCTCTGCCTCGCGGCGGCCAACTGGGATTTCAAGACCTGTATTCTCGACGGATCACCCGACTACCCGGCAGGACAGGTCTGCGCGGAATTTACGGTCGGTGATTTCAATAACTATGACGATGTGCTGGCTTTCGGGCAGGACAAAGACGTGTTGACCATCGAGATTGAGCATGTAAATACGGAGGCCCTGCACGCCCTCGAACGCGCAGGGAAAACCATCCACCCCGCTCCGGGGGCGCTCGACACGATCAAAGACAAGGGCTTGCAAAAGCAGTTCTATGCGGAGCACGGCATACCGACTACCCGCTTCGAGTTGTTCGACGACGAGCAGGCGCTCAAGCAGGCGATTTTGGCGGGTGATTGGCCGCTGCCGCTCGTACAAAAAACACGCACCGCCGGCTACGACGGCCGCGGCGTGGCTATCCTCCGCACCCGGGCAGATGTAGAAACCAAACTCTTGCCCGGCCCTTGTCTGGCCGAGGAACTGGCGCCCATTCGTACCGAACTGGCCGTCGTGGCCGCACGCAACGCCCGCGATGAAGTGGCTGTTTTTCCACCCGTGGAAATGGATTTTCACCCGGAGGCAAATCTCGTGGAACTGCTCGTGTGCCCGGCTCGTATCTCCCCTCTGGAAGCCGCCGAAGCCGAAGCGCTGGCCGAGCGCGTCATCCGGCAGTTCGATATCTGCGGACTGTTGGCGGTGGAAATGTTCCTGACCACCGCCGGCGACCTGCTCGTGAACGAGGTGGCGCCCCGCCCGCACAACAGCGGCCACCACACCATTGATAGCGCCGAAACCAGCCAGTACCAGCAACACCTGCGGGCTATCTGCAACCTGCCGCTCGGCAGTACTGCCCAAAAAACACCCGCCGCTATGGTCAATTTGCTTGGTGAGCCTGGACACAAGGGGCCGGTGCACTACGTCGGGGCGGAAGCATGTTTAGCCATCGAAGGCGTACATATCCACCTCTACGGCAAGGCCCTGACTAACCCGTTCCGGAAAATGGGCCACGCTACCATAACCGCTCCGACCGTAGACGAAGCGGTGAAAAAAGCGCAGATGGTACGGGAACGGTTTAGAGTTTTGAGTTTAGAGGGTTGAGTTTTGAGTTTCCAGGGGGGAGTTTGGACATGCCCGAAAAATGTTGCCATGTTTCGGTGCGCATTACCTCCAGAGCGTGTTTAAAAACCTGAGTCTACAACCCGAACTGTCGCAAATGATGATCAATGTGCCGCCACATCAGCCGCCCCCAAGCGCGCCGGGACAACCGGCCGAAAACCGGATTGGGTCGGAATAGATCATTTTCAGGGTACTGGGCGAAACGGTGGATAGCGAGCAGTAGTGCCTGTTTGTCCCGCTCGAATTCGGCGGGTGGCGTACCACCCTTACCCGGAATGAATTCTGCTGCTGTTGGCGCACTTTTTGGCCACGGCAACCACCAGACGGTGAGGAAACTTACGACCGGATTACTGAAAACGGAGTTCATCGGTTGGGCGGGGCGGTCGCCGATGGCCACGCATAAAGGATCGGTCAGGTGCGGTACTATCTGGCCGGCAGTCATTACGCCCCACCGAGCCTGGCTGTTGGGGCGGAGGTTTTGGAGCCGGGCGATGAGCGCGTCGCGGTCGGCGTTTTCGAGTAGATTCTTCATGCTGTGGCAGCTTGTAAGGGGGGCCTCTTGTTGCCCCCGGGGGGGCCCCCCCCCCCGGTGGGAAAGGGGGGCCCCCCCACCTCCCCTTCCGGCCGGGTCCCCCCGGCTTTTCCCCCCCCCCGGGCCGGCATCCCCCATCCCCCCCTGGCGCCGGCGGGTGGGCCGGGGGGGGGGCGGCCCGCGGCCCCGCCGGGTCGGGCCCCCCGCCCCCATTGGGGGGGCCCACGCCGCCCTGCCCGGGCCGCACGGGGCGGGGGGGGGGGGCCGGGGGGGAACCCCCCCCGGGGGCCCCCCCCCCCCCTTGATGGGCCCGGGTGTGGGGGGGGGGGGGGGGGGGGGGGGGGGGGCGGGCAAAGGCTGGGGCGGGGGGGGGCCGGGGGCGCAGGGGGGGGGGGGGGCGGGGCGGGGGCCCCGGCGGGGGGGGGGGGGGGGGGGGGCGGGCGGGGGCGGCCGGGGGGTGGGGGGGGGGGCGGTGGGGGGGGGGGCCCGGCGGGGGGGGGGGGGGGGGGGGGGGGGGGGGGGGGGGGGGGGGGGGGGGGCCTTTTTTTTTTTTCTTCCGGGCGGGTGTGGGTGGGTGGGGTGATTTGATGAAACAAAGGTGCCGCTTAGGTTTGCCCGGCTGTTAATCCGAAACGGAGTTCATTTGTGCTGAAACGGAGTTTTACGCCATTCGGATGGCGGAACACCGTGCGCCAGGCGGAACGCCCGGGTGAAGGCTGACAGGTTCTCGTAGCCTACGGCCAGGGCGACTGCGCTTACCTGATATTCGCTGGTTTGCAGTAATTCGGCCGCTTTGGCCATGCGGAGTTTTTGTAAAAATTGAAAAACCGGCACGCCGAAAACCTGCTTGAATCCTTTTTTTAAGGCAAACTCGTTGGTGCCTGCCAGGCGGGCCAGGTGCGACAAACTGGGTGGGTCAGCCAGGTTCTGCTCCAGCACCTTCCGGGCATAGTGGATTTTTCCGCATCCTTTTTGGGAATAAAACGTTGATTTTCACTGGCCCGGTGATCAAGTTCGAGCAGCACAGCAATCAATTCCAGCATTTTGCTTTCCAAAAAAATGCGACCCGCCAGCGGGGAGAACTGCTCGGTTAAAATCTGGACGATAATTTGCCGGATACGGGGGTGCCAATCGTGGTTCTTGAAATAACATAGATTGCGGCGTTCGGCAGCAATGAGGAAGTTTTTAGGCAAAATTTCCAGGCTTTCGCCCAGAATATCAAGGTATTTGGATAGCGAAATGAAAAAAGTAGCGGTTGAAAATTCGCCGAGCACATCCATGCTCGTAGAAAACTGCTCGTCGGGGAGCAGCAATACATTGCATTGCCGGGGGGTAGCCTTCGTGGGGGTATAGTTTCCGGTAAGGGTGAAATGCTGGCTGCCTTTCAGACAAAAATTGAAACTGACATGATGTTCAAGTAATAGTACATGGTGCTCCAAATGCACTTTTTCAGGCGCAAACCCGGTGGCTATACGCACTGCGGCGTTTTCGCCGATACCGATCTCGCGGTAATTGAGCAGCAATTGGTCGTCCGATTGGTGGTATGGGCCAGTGAGCAGAATTTCTTTCATCGGGACAAGCATTTTCCGTTTTTGATACTTCAAAGGTACGTCCACGCGCTGTTCCGCCGCAAGTCCATTCATCCAGTGGCAGGCAGCAGGGCAAGTCATAGCACACGCTCGTCGTGCAATAACTGCCTGCCCCCTGCCCCTGTGCCAACTCGTCCCTTGCCCTTTGCCGGCCTCGCTCAAATCACCTCCACCCACCGCCCGGGTACCCCGCCCCGAATCCGGCTGTCGTACATGGCTTCGCAACTGACCGCGGGCAGGTAGTACCGCCCGACGTACGCCGCATTCAGCTGCACGCGGTAGGTATTGACCACCTCTTTCGGGCGGCTGTTTTTGTTGTCCCACTGGTACGCCAGATCGAAGTAGGTGTACACCCGGTCGTCGCGAATATCCTGATACTGGGACGCGCTGCTGCCGCCGAGGCTGATGCCGGTCATACGGGCGTTCAGCACTTCCCAGCCGGACGGGAACACCTGTGCCAGAGCCAGTTCGTTGAACGGGAATTTCATGTCCGAACTGCGACGGATGGTGACCTCGGCCACAAAGTCGGAACCCTGCCGGAGGCGACTGATATCCACCGGGTTGCCCGAATTATCTATGTAGCGCACCGCTACGGCTATGTTTTCGGATACGCCGGTCTCTTCGCCTGTCAGGAGTTGGCCGCTGACCAAGAGGCGGGCATATAGTTTGGCCTTGCCGTTGTTTTTCACGCCGATGCGGCTCGTCTCGAAGGCTTTGTCGGTGAAATCGGCGGTAGCGATGGGCCTCGATCCGTCGCCTTTTTGCATGCCGCCGCCGCCGAGGCGGTAGGCGAAATTCGGTCCGTTGCTGCCGAAGTTTTTGACTGCGTAATTGGACAGTGCCCGCAAAGCCGTGGCTAAGCTTTGCGTGTTCCAGCCCCAGCCCAGCTGCTCCTCGCCGAGTTCTTTGCTGATGGACTCCACGAGTATTGCGGCGCGTTTGGTGTCGCCGATGGCCGTGTAGGTTTCGAGCATGAGCGCGTTGTCGCGCAGGCCGCTGCCGTAGGTGTTGCCGCCCCACACATAGCGCCAGTCGTCGCGCCATTTTTTGTTGGCGAGTTCGCGGGCAGCCTCGGGTTTGCCGGCTTGCGCATACGCCGAGGCAAGCAGCAGGGCCGACTGCACATACAATTTTTGTTGTTCCTTCATGCGGTTCATCCCGCTCAGGTCGGGTTTGCCAGCCAGCGCCAGCGTGTACAGGCGGTAGGCCTGGTTGAGGTCGTTGTCGTAGGTGGGCCAGTTGTCGTTTGCGTTGCTCGCCAGCGGATTCCATTTGCGGCTCACTTTGGTTTGGTAGGCCACCCACTGATCGAGCATGCCCTGCGGCAAGGCGTAGCCTTTGGCTTTGGCTTCCAGCAGGAAATGGCCGGCGTAGGTGCTGCTCCAGTCGTTCACGTCGCCGCCGCCGGGCCAGTAGGAAAATCCGCCGTCGTTTTGCTGGAAGCGCCGCAGCCGGTCAATGGCAGCCGTGACATTGCGGGTGATCTTGTCCCGCTGTTTTTTGTCCAACGGCGTGAGCAAATCCACGAACAATTGCGGGAAAGCCCCGGAGGTTACTTGCTCCACGCAGCCGTGCGGGTACCGGATCAGGTACTCCAGGTGGCGGCTCAGATTGATGGGCGGCAGGGCGCTCACCTCGATGGCGGCCTTGCCGATATCGGAATACCGTCCGGGGTCGAAGCCGGCTTCCCATTCCTGGCCGGGTTCGATGACGCCCGACCAAACGGCGGTTTGCGCCGGATTCGGGTTGCGCACCAGAATTTCAATCTCCTGTTTGGTCGTTTCACCGCCGCCCTGCGCCTCGATGATAAACCTGGCCGCGCCGGTTCGGCTGCCCACTTTCAGGTCAAAATATGTCATTTCATTGCCCGGCTGGGCAAATTGCAGGGTATTGGTTGGCGAACCCTGGACCCGCACGAGACCCGATTTTTCCGACACCCGCACGGTGGCGCTTTTTACCTTTTTTCCCATGGCAAATACATCCACAGGCAGGCGCAGGGTTTCGCCCGGGCCGAGTACGCGGGGCAGTGTGGGCAGAATCATCAGTGGCTTGCGCACCGGGCAGGTCTTTTCGGCACTGCCGTAGGCGCCCTGGCCGCCGGGGGCAGGAGCGGAACACACCACCATTGCCCGCACCGAGCCGACGTAGTTGTCGAGTTTCAGCGTGTGCTTGGCCGTTTTGCCTTTTTCTAAGGCAAACGGCCCAAGGTGCAGCACGGCGGGTTTGAACCGGTTGATCTGTGCGCCGTTTTTGGCTTTCTGGTTGATGGCATCGCCGCCGATGCTGAGGATACGTTCCAGTTCGGAGCCGTATGCGCCGAGCACATAATCGTACACATCCCAGGTTTTGACGCCGAGCGCCTCGCGGGCAAAAAATACATCGCGGGGGTTGGGGGTGACGAAACGCGTGAGGTCGAGCAAACCCTCGTCCACAATGGCCAGGGTATAGGTGCAGGCTTTGCCGGAACTTTCGGAAACGCTGACCGTGAACGGCTCGCCGGGCTTGAGCACTTCCGGCATGTTGAGTTTGGGTTTCAGCAGGGTACCCGGGTTTTCGATATTGACCGGCATGACCCCGTACATGCGGATGGGCAGGTCGTTTTTGGTTTGGGCGTGTGGCTGCTGGAGACTGACATGGGCATACACCGTGGGCGCCATGTCTGCTGTGGCGTTGAAGGTCAGGGTGTTTTCCCCGGCTTTGGCGTCGAACCAGATGTGTTTGGCCACACGGGCGCCGGTTTCGAGGGTGAGCAGGATGCGGCCGTTTTCGCCGGCGGGTACTTTCAGCGTCACTTCTTCGCCGACGTTGTATTTTTGTTTTCCAACAGAAAAAGGTAGCATGGCGGCGGCGTTGCGGTTGCTGCCACTCTCTTCATCGTCAGGGTAGCCGCTCCAGAAAAAGTCGCCGCCGGCATGGCCACCCTCAGGGTCGGACACGCGCACGAGGTAGCGCCCCCAGTCGTTGGTTTTGACTTTCCAGGTAGCCAGGCCGCGGGCATCGGTGGTGAGGGTGATTTTGTCCACGGCGTTGATATGGTCGGCGGAGTTGAACTGGGCCACATTGTCGGCGCGGTCTTCGTCCCACCACCAGCGCCAGTCGCAGCGGTAGAGGCCAACCTCCACTTTTTGGCCGGGCACGGGTTTGCCATTTTTATCCACGCAGACGACCTGTATCTGGCCGCCGTTTTGGTCAATACTCTTGCTGCCCCACTTGTTGGTCGGGATGGCTACGCCCACAAAACGTTCGAATGGGAAATAGTCCACGGCGAGGTTGTCGGTGCTGAAATCGCCGCTGTTCTCGAAGGCGCGAATTTTGAAATTGGCGACCAGCCGGCCGGGAGCGCTTTCGCCGGCGCCGAGGTTGAGGGCGATGGTAGCCTGGCCGTTATCGTCGAGGTTGCCCTCAAAAAGCGTTTCGGGTTCGCTCCAGAACGAACGGGCCGGATCGTCGAACACAAAGTCCCTGAAATTTTTGAATTCGGTTTTCCCGGCGCTCAGTTGCATTTCCACGCGAGCCTTGAGGCCCTTGGCCGTAGCGCCGTGCAACCAGTTGACCTGGAGTTTGCCCGTGCGGTTTTCGTCGCCCGCAACGAGTACTTTTTTGCCAAAATCGAGGTCCATCTTGAGGCGGTTGGGCTTGACGGTTTCGATCTTGAGGCTTTTGGTAAAAGTGGCGCCGCCCACCAGTACGCGCGCCGTCCAGTTGCCGGTAGGCGCTTCGGTGCGGGTGGCGCAGTGGAACGGATACACGCCGCCCACGCTGTTGGTGGAAACGGTGCGGAACTGCAATGCGCCGCGCGGGTCGGTCAGTTCGAGGGTGACCGGGTGGCCGGCGGGCAGGTTGCCGGTTTTGTCTTCCAAAACAAAGTTCAAATAAAGCGAATCGCCCGGGCGCCACACGCCGCGCTCGCCGTACAGGAAACCTTTGAGGCCTTTTTGCGGCTCCACGCCGGCCACGTCGAAACGGCTGAGGGAGAGGGTGCTGCCGTCGGCCATGCGGAGGTACCCGCGGTGGTCGCCCCGGGTAGCCACGGCCACAAAGGGTGTTTCGCGGCTCTCTTCCAGCAAGACTGTGCCGCTGCCGTCGGTGCGCAATTTGGCGATAGGCTGGAGTTGGTAGTTGAACAATTCCACATCCACACCGCCGACGGGTTCGGCGCTGTGCAAGTCGGTGACGCACACAAACAGGGAGCGGTCTTTGCCGCGTTTGGCGGTGATACCGAGGTCGCTGACAAACACATTGCGTTTGGTAAAATGCTCGGCGTTGTAGTATTCGCGGGCACAGGGGTTGTCGCGGTTGCCCCAGTCGTATCCGCCCTCGTCGTCCCACCAGGAGTCGTCGTTGGTGTAGTAAATACCGCGGTAGCCGCCCCAAATACTGACTAAGTTGCCGCTGTCGTCGGTACTGCCGAGGCGGGCAAGGTCATCGTTTTCATCGAAGTCCGATGCCGCCGGTTCATCACTGCCGGATGCGCAGGCGTACAGCGCATAGCCCTGCCGGAATGCCAGGCGCACCTGATAAATGGCGCCGGGGTCCTGATGTACGAGGTCTTTGAGGTCGAGGGCATAGCGTTGCCAAACGGAGGCGGAGGCGCCGGGATTCAGGTCGGTGAGGGCTATCTTTTTTTGCAGGACAATCTTGCCCACCCGTTCCAGTTCGTTGTCGCCTTCGAGGTCGTTGATCTGGAGGTGTTGCAGGATATTGGTGTTGAAAATTTTAAAAATTTCCACGTCCACGGCACGCAGCCCAACGGCTTCAAAAGGGAAGATGATGCCGCCGTCGGCGTTTTGGGGAATGATGGCGCCGCGGCCCACGAGGCGCACAGCAGGTTTGAATTCCTCGAAGCTGAGCGACCAGTCGCTGCGGCCTTTCATGGCAGCGCCGGCAGTATTTCGGATGCCGGCTTCCACGCGCACGTTGTGGTTGCCGCTGAGGCGGCTGCCGGGGTAAACGCGTACGAAGTTGCCGTCGGTAGCGAAGCGCAGGGCGCCGTCAAAATTTTCGATTCCGATGAGGCCCTCGTAGGCTTGGGATGCCTCCACGGGGTCGGAAAAATTGAGCAGCACATACTGCTGGTCTTGCTGCACCACGCGGGCGCTGAGTACGGTGAACTCGTCGAGTGCAGGCACAACCTGCTCCAGGCTGCCGGTTTTTTCGGAAAGGCCGAGCGCGGCGCCCGACCACGCGAGGTTTACCTTGGAGCGCATATTGGAACGGACCACATCGGACACCACAAACTCGTGCGTGCGGCCTTCGTCGGTGTGTGTCCACTGGATGGGCAGCGTGTTGTTTCCCTGTTTGGCCGTCAGTATTTTCTCTGCGGCGGCGGCGTCCACGGGATCGCTGGTGAATACGCGCCCGAGCAATTCCTGGCGCCTGGGGTCGTCGGTGCTGCGCAGGCCGTCGGTCACGACCTCAAACGCGATTTCGCGTACGCTGAATGAAAATTCAAACTCGGCAGCTTCCGCAGGTACTTTGCTGAAAATTTTGCCTAATGCCACCGTGCCGGTGTACCGCGCACCGTAGGGCAACGGTTCGGCAGGTTGCAATTTGATGGTACGGTCGTCCGCCCAAACCGCGTCGCCGGGAATGGCGGGCGTCACGGAAAACAGGTCGGCCGATACTTTCTGCCCGATCTGATCCTGCCCTACAGCCGGGTCCACAAAGCGCACCAAAACAGCATCGGTGCGCCCGACGGCCCCGCTGGTGTAGGCGTACACATAGCGGGCTACTGTCTGGAAATAGGTTTCGTCCCGGGCGGTTTTTTGCAGGAAAATGTGAGTACGGCGAGGAAAACGGTGAGCGGGAAGAGGAGGCGCTTGCGCATGGTGGGTACGATGGTTGGAAGGTTAGCAGGTTTGCGGCCGGACGGTTGACGTATGAATAACCGGGTTCCAAAAACAGGCACACCCGATTACAGAAATACACCCGCAAAAGTAACAAAACAGTAACCGGTTGGAGCGCTCCAAAAAAAAGAACGGAACACGCTGTAAATGCAACCCGGTATTGTCTTTCGCCGGAGAAAGTTTTCCCCTTACATTAGCGCCCGACAACAAGCATACGCCATGATAAAAATGATCTGCCTCATCCTCGGCGGGGCGCCGGCTCCCGGCTTTTCCCGCTTACGGAAAAACGCTCCAAACCTGCTGTGCCCATTGCTGGCAAATACCGCCTTATCGACATTCCTATTTCCAATTGTATCAATTCCGGCGTCAAGCGCATGTTTGTACTCACGCAGTATAACTCCGCTTCCCTGAATGCGCACATCAAAAATGCCTACAATTTTGACCATTTTACCCACGGTTTTGTAGATATTCTGGCTGCCGAACAAACGCCCGGCAACGACACCTGGTTTCAGGGTACCGCCGATGCCGTGCGCCAGAGCCGCAAACACTACGAACGGCAGGACTACGACTATGTGCTCATCCTTTCCGGCGACCAGCTCTACCACATGGACTTTGAGGAAATGGTCAAACATCATATTGCACAAGAAGCCGACCTCACCATCGCCTGCCTGCCCGTGGATGCCCGTGATGCCACGAGTTTCGGGATCATGAAAGTGAACGACAAGGGCTACATCCCTCGCTTCATCGAAAAACCCAAAACCGAACTGCTGCCCGACTGGGTCAGCGAGGTCAGTGGTATACACCAAAAACGCGGCCGCGTTTATATGGCCTCCATGGGTATTTATATTTTCAACCGCAAGGCGTTGAGCGACCTGTTCGATCAGCACCCGGATGCTACGGACTTTGGCAAGGGAATCATACCCGCCACCATCGAAAGCGGGCGCAAAGTGGCTGCCTATCAGTACGATGGCTACTGGACCGATATCGGTACGATCCGCTCCTTCTTCGAGGCCAACATCGAACTGGCGGATCATATTCCCTCCTTCAATCTGTTCGACAATAACCGCATGATTTACACACGCGGACGTATGCTGCCGCCGGCCAAGTTTTATGGCGGCACGCTGGTCAATCGCGCACTGATCGCCGAAGGCTCCATCATCCACGCCCGCCAGATAGAGGGTTCCGTGATCGGCATCCGCTCGCGCATTGGCGAAAATTCCGTCATCAAGGATGCGATTGTCATGGGCAACGATTACTACCAGACCTTGCAGGAAATCGCGCTGAACCCCGATCAAATCCCCATGGGGGTGGGTCAAAACTGCCACATTGAGCACGCCATCCTCGACAAGGACTGCCGTATCGGCAACAACGTTGTTATCAAGGGCGGCGATCACCTGCCCGACACGGACGCCGAAGCATACTGTATCCGGGATGGAATTGTGGTGGTAAAAAAAGGCGGCATATTGCCGGACGGGACGCGGATCATGTGAGAGGCAGTTAATTCGGCGGGTTAATGAGTTTTGAAAAATTAAACGTTCTTTGACATATTGGTAAAAGCGCAATTAAAAGCGTTGGAGAAAAGTCCTACGTGTGCCAACAGGCCGACGTACCTAAGGATGCTGTTGGGCTCATGGGGCGGTTTGTTGCACCATTGGACGATGTGTTTTTTCAACACATCGAACCGATCAGTAAAGGGGTGATTATGCACGAGGTCTTGCTTAAGCATTTTCCATACTTTTTCGATAGGATTGAGCCAGGAAGCATATGTAGGCAAAAAGTGGAGTTGGACGGGCAGGTTCATTTTGAGGTACTTCTTTTGGGGTTTTTAGGTTGGCCCACGAAGCGGGCACTTTGCGTTCAAAGGGATAAAGTTGCACTTGCAAAGCGGCCAAAACATTGGGGTGGACATGGACGGGCCAGTTGTCTAAAACGATTTGTACAATCTTGCCCGGATGCTTGTGTGTCAAGGTTTTGAAAAACTCAATGAGAGCCGGTACGGTGATCTGGTTGCGGACGATGGCCTCAAAGTCACCCGTGAAGGCATTCAAAGCGCCGCAGATACGCAGTGCTTTGTCTGCCCTGTGTCCTTGGCGTGCCAAGGGCTGCGGCACACTGGATTCGACCCAGTCGTAACTGGCGCTGGGCTGCAAATGCACCGAAACTTGGTCAAAAAAATACAAAACCTGACGTTCAGGGTCGAAATCCCGCACGATGCTCAAGACATGTTCGAATTTTTCTTGGTACAGCGGGTCTGGGCTATGTACGTGATGCCGCGCTCGAACGTGGCGCACACCCAGCCGACGAAGCACGCGCCAAGCGCCCGACACACTGTAAGAATTCAGGCAACTCACCGCCGAGCACAGGTTTTTAAGCGTCCAGCGAACAGCAACCAAGCCGAAACCTTGCGGACGGCTGCCCATCGAATACTCGATCTCACTTTTGGCCTCCGCTACCGCCATCGGGGAAAAAAGAGGGCTTGCGACCTCTGCCGGGCTTGTTTTCAAGCCCCTTGATCCCCTCTGCTTTGTATCGATGCACCCACTCATAGACGGTATTACGGCGACGAACCCGTAGCAGACCATAAAATGCCACTTCTTTACCCTGGCGACCATCGGCTATCTGCAAAAGGGCCGAGGCGCGCTCTCGAAGGTGCGATTTAGCGGATTTTTTCACCATTTCTTCCAATTCCTTTCGCTCCTCCTCACTCAATTCAAGTCGAAGTACCATGTTTTTTTTGCGCTAATTTCCAATATTTTAAAGAACGTTTTATTTTTCAAAATTCATAAACCCGCCGATTTTTGCAAAAGGCGAGGGGCGAGTTTGGCGCTGCGTGCGGGTCTTTTGATCCGCACAACAGTGAAATGTCCGGCAGCATGGAGGCAAAGACATACATTTGCCCGCAATAAATGATCCTACTTACTTTGGCCCCTACACAAGTTGTTGACCTGGCAGTCAGTGTCGTACTCGGACTGATTATGTTTGGCGTTGGATTGTCGCTCACGTTCGGCGATTTTGCGCGAATCATACGCTATCCGAGGGCGTTTTTGCGGCATTGGGTATTCAAATGCTGGGGCTGCCCGTCATTGCTCTGGCGATCAACCTGATCGCACCGTTGCCGGCGGCACTCAAGGTGGGTTTTCTCATCCTGAGTGCCAGCCCGGGCGGCGCTACATCCGGTTTTTTGACCTACCTCTGGCGCGGCAATGTGGCACTGTCGCTCTCGCTCACGTCCATCAACAGCGTTTTGGCTCTTTTCTCGATCCCGCTGGTGGTCAACTTTGCGCTACATGTGTTCATGGGCCGGGAAACGGATTTGCACTTGCCTTTTTGGGACACGGTGGAGCAGGTTTTTTTTATCACGATCATTCCGGCCACTGTCGGTATTGCCTTCCGGCGCTATTATCCCTACCACGCGCAGTTGATCAGCAAGGTTTTTTTGGTCAAAATGTTTGCCAGCGAAAGCCAGGGGGGCGCCGGGCTGGAGTGGGCCGATTTTGTGCGCATCACGCCGGTGGCATTGATTCAAAATGCATGTTGCCTGCTCGCCGGCTATTTTTTCCTGTATTACATGAAAGAACCGCATCCTTCGCGCCTGACAGCAGCCCTGGAATGCGGGGTACAAAATACCACCCTCGCTTTCCTCATCGCCAGCGTCATGCTCGGCAATCAGGAAATGGTCAAACCGGCTTTGGTTTATTCCCTGTTTTCGTTTTGGACAGCCTGCTTGTTCGCGTATTTCTCCAACCGGGCCGCATTGAAACAGGCATAAACCCACATTACTGGATGTTTTCGGAACGAGACCTTCCACGTTTGACAAACCTACGGTATGTACCCTTATCGTCAAATTAGGGGCGTAGCCCCGACGCCGTTTATAGCCTAATGGTGCGATAACACCAGAGCCGCGTTAGCGGCGGCACGATTATCTCGCGCCGGGGCTACGCCCCTGATTCGACTTGTGTACATACCGTAGGTTTGCCAAACCAGAAAGGTCTGGATACCTAAACTTTCCCGCCTTTGTCGTCCATTGGCTGAATTGAAGCGCGAAAGGCCCATCCAGGTCAAGCGCTTGCTGTTTTAATCCGGTGTACCTTCGCGCCTCGTTTTTCCCGTTTTTGCTCACCAACACTTGTCTTCGTTATTTTTCATGAAACAACTACTGAAGTTATTTGTGCCGGTCGTCCTTGTGATCGGCGCCCTACCCCTTGTTGCCCAGGATTTCAACATTCAACTGCGCGGCACGCTGGATTATCCAGGCCAAACCCTGGCCAATATCTGCGGATACGCCCAAAACGGTCAGGAATACGCACTGGTCGGAGCCTCCAAGGGTCTGTCCATCGTGAACGTGACCAACCCAACCAATCCCGTGCAGATCGTCCAGATTCCAGGCCCGAACAACCTGTGGAAAGAAATCAAAGTGTACCGAAACTATGCCTACATCACGACCGAAGGCGGCGGCGGCGTGCAAATCGTGGACCTGAGTAACCTGCCCAACCCCAACCTGGACTACCACAACTATACCGGTACGGGCGAAATAGCCGGTGCCTTGGACGAAATACACGCCCTGCACATTGACGAAACTACGGGCTACCTGTACACCTATGGCGGCAACTTCAGCAGCGCCCGGGTACACGACCTGAACACCGACCCCTACAATCCGGTTTATGTGGGCAAGTTTGACCAACTCGGCTACATCCACGACGGGTATGTGGACAACGACACGCTCTATGCCTGCCACATCAACGGGGGTATTATGTCGGTGGTGGATATGCGGGACAAAACCAACCCGATTTTGCTCGGCACAGTGGAAACCCCCGCCCGCTTTGCGCACAATGCCTGGCTGCTCAGCGACCGGAAAACAGTGCTCACCACCGATGAACGCGTGCCCTCGTTCCTGACCGCCTACGATGTGAGCGACCCCGGTGACATCCGGGAACTCGACCGCTTCTCCACCAACGACGGCAATGGTTCCATCGGCCATAACACGCACATCCTCAACGACTGGGCCATTACCTCCTGGTACACCGACGGCCTGAACATCGTGGATGCGCACAAACCGGACAACCTCGTCATGGTGGGCCAGTACGATACCTGGCCGACCACCGGCCCGTCGTTCGACGGCTGCTGGGGGGTGTATCCGTACCTGCCTTCGGGCAACCTCATAGCCACCAATATCCCGAATACCAATGGCGGCACGGGCCGTCTTTTCGTACTCACCCCCACCTACCAGCGTGCCGCTTACCTGGAGGGGCGTATCTTCGACGGCTGCACAAACCAGCCGCTTTCCGGCGCCGAAATCAGCATCGGGGGTGGCGGAGCGCCGGCGAAATTCACCGGGAACAACGGCACGTTCAAAACTGGCCAGGTGCAATCCGGCATGTTCACCGTGACCATCAGCAAACCCGGCTACGTCACCCAAACGGTTGATTTGACGCTGAATACCGGACAGGTGACCGAACTCAACTATACACTGGAGCCGATCCTGGCGTTCAACGTGGGCGGCAGAGCGGTGGACCAGATCACCGGCGCCGCCTTGGCCAACAAAACAATCACACTGACCGGCCCCACACAAACGTACAAGCGGCAAACCAATGCCGACGGCCGGTTTGATGTTCCCTGTATGATCGGCGGCGCCTACCGCGCCGGTATCTGGGGCTTCCGCGTGGCCGATGTGAATATCGGCAGCGATGGCCTCGTCTCGATCCCCCTCGAACCCGGCTACTACGACGATTTTGAGATTGACCTCGGCTGGACCACAACCGCCACGGCATCGGCGGGTTTTTGGGAACTCGGTGTGCCCGAGGGTACATTTTTCCAAAACAACACCAGCAACCCGGCCAACGACGCGTTTGTAGATAACAACCTCCAGTGCTATGTGACCGGAAACGGTGGCGGACAAGCCGGCGCCGATGATGTGGACAACGGCAGCGTGACCCTCTCGTCTCCGGAAATGCAATTGGCTGCCTACACCGATGCCGTGCTGAAATTCTACTACTGGTTTTTCAATGAAGGCGGAACCGGCAACCCCAACGACCGCTTCGAAGTGCGTGTGACCAATGGCCAGCAAACGGCTACGATACGCACGGATACCTTTTCAGCAAGTGCCTGGTTCTATTCCGGCGAAATTCACCTGAAAAACTACCTCCCGCTGACCAATACCATGCGGGTCCAATTCATAACCTCCGACGACGACCCCGGCCACCTCGTGGAGGCTGCTGTGGACGGATCTGAAGTGGTGCCCGGACTTGTATCCACTTTCGAGTCGGAACAGACGGTGCAGATGAGACTCGCGCCAAACCCGACGACGACGGACTTTTCGGTGTGGTACAACTGGCCTGACGCCAAAAACGCCACACTCGAAGTGCGCAACCTGCTGGGGCAGTTGATGTTGACCAAACCGCTCGGCGCCGACAACGGAACGGTGCGCTTTGGGGAGGAACTGCCGGCCGGCGTGTACCTGATCCAATTGCGCGCAGCGGGAAAACAAAGTGCACCGACCAAGGCGATAAAAGTAAACCGGTAAAAAACACGATGTCCCTGCGCATCCACATATTCGGCGCGCCGGGCGCCGGAGTAACTACACTCGGCCGCGCGGTAGCTGCGCGGCTGGGTTGCAGTTGTTTTGATACCGACGACTATTACTGGTTTACGGACGACCCGCTACCGTATCGGCGGAAACGAAACCCGGAACATCGTTTGCGCTTGCTGACGGCCGATCTGGATCGGGAGGCGGCGGCCTTTGTGGTGTCCGGCGCGTTGCTGGGCTGGGGTGAGCCGCTGCTGGAACGGTTCGATGCCGTCGTGTATCGCCGGCTACCCACACCGCTTCGGCTGGCCCGGATACGGGAACGCGAAACGGCCCGATACGGGCGGAGCGGCTTGCTGCAGGCGGCGACTTGCACGGTGTTTTTGAAAAATTTCTGCACTGGGCAGCGGGCTACGACGAAACGGCGGCGACGCAATGGCGCGGCCGGGCAGCCGAGGAGGCATGGCTGGAATCCGGCTGCCGGGTACCGGTTTTGTATCTGGAGGAGGACTTGCCGGTGGAGGCCCTGGTGGAAATCGTGTGCGACCGCGTACGCGGGTAGTGGCAAATTGCGAGTGATGGAACGCGGATTTGCCACTACCGTTTATTGAAACCGAACTCCAGTTATGTGTATACCGCAGGTAAAAACACCAGCCCCGGCGAAAAACGCCTACTTTCGCTGCCCAAATTCCCTTGCAATTGGACTCCGCCAGTTTAAAACCCGACACGTCCGCTACGCCGGATTGTTTCATCCGGTTTCAGGAATCCGTCCAGGACTGCCTCTTGCCGGAGCGGTTTACATTTCCGTTCCAGTACACGCCGCATCCGCTGAGCCTGCAAGCCGCGAAAGAACTCCGGCAATACCTGGCCCGCCAAACGGAATGGGACCACAACTTCGGACATGAACCCGGCAAAGACGGTGCGGTGTACGGGAAAATGTTCGGGGTGCTGGTGGTGCAAAATCAACAAAACGAGATCGGGTATCTGGCAGCTTTTTCCGGAAAGTTGGGTGGCAAAAATCACCATCCCGGTTTTGTGCCTCCGGTGTTTGACCTGCTGGATGAAGCGGGTTTTTACCGGAAAGAAGAGGATGTGCTCAGCGCGATGAACCGCCGGATCGAATACCTCGAACAAAATCCGCTCCTGCCCGAACTCCTGGAAATCCAAGAAACCGAAACTGCCGAAGCCGGGCGCCAAATAGAAGCGGAAAAGCAAAAATCTAAAGCCGGCAAACAACGGCGGGATGTGCTACGCGCGGAGCAGGAAAATCTCCTTTCTCCGGAGGAATTCCAAACCCTGGAGGCCGAACTGGTGCGGGAAAGCGTACACGATCACTATGTGCTGAAAGACCTGAAAAAGCATTGGAAACAACGGCTGGAGGGGATTCAAATGCAAGTTGACCAGATTGCCGGCGCGATTCAAAACCTGAAAGAAACCCGAAAACTGAAGTCGGCCGCCCTCCAGCAACACATTTTCGAGCATTATTTTTTCCTCAACCAGTCCGGAGAACAAAAGAGCTTAGCCGATATTTTTCAGCGCAACGCCGCCACGCCTCCTCCTGCAGGCGCGGGCGAGTGTGCGGCGCCCAAACTGCTGCAATACGCCTTCCTGCACAGCCTGAAGCCCGTGGCTATGGCCGAATTCTGGTGGGGTGCGTCGCCGGTGGGCGAAATTCGGAAACACGGCCAGTTCTACCCCGCCTGCCGCGGCAAATGCGAGCCAATCCTGGGCCACATGCTCGCCGGTATTCCCCTCGACGCCAACCCCATGCTGCCGGGCCAGGCTGCCGCGCTCGACATTGAAATCGTGTATGAAGACGAGTACCTGGTGGTGGTGAACAAACCGGCCTCTTTGCTCGCTGTGCCGGGCAAAAACGAGACGGATTCCGTGTATCTCCGCATGAAACAGCGGTACCCGGATGCCACCGGGCCACTGGTCGTACACCGCCTCGACATGGGCACTTCCGGTCTGATGCTGGTGGCCAAAACCGCCGAGGTACACAAGGAGCTGCAAAGCCAGTTCATTCGGCGCACCATAAAAAAACGGTATGTGGCCGTGCTGGAAGGCCATGTCGACGGCGAAGCCGGGATCATAGACCTGCCCCTTAGGGTGGACCTGGACGACCGGCCCCGGCAAATGGTGTGCTACGAGTACGGAAAATCGGCCCGGAGCGCCTGGCGCGTGGTGTCGCGTGAGGCTGATACGACCCGGGTGCATTTTTTTCCTGTTACCGGCCGTACGCACCAGTTGCGCGTGCATGCCGCCCATCCGCTTGGACTACATGCGCCCATCCTCGGCGACGAACTGTACGGCAACAAAGGCGCCCGGATGTACTTGCACGCCGATCAGCTTGAATTTGTGCATCCATTCAGCGGGGAACGGATGGTGGTGGAGCAGGAGGCGGAGTTTTAGCCGCTCTGCTATTGTTTTATTCATACAGATAAGGCTCGTTCTGATAGGCCAACTGTCGAACATTTTCCAAAACATGGTTCATGTAGGTTTTCCAAAAGGTATTGGCGAACAACCAGTTTAGTGGATATAAAATTGCAGAATCGGTATTGGTCATATTGTCGCGAAGGTTTTCTTTTTTCAAGCCCTTCAGCACTTTATACTCCTTGGTGGTTTTACCCGACCATGCCTTGGTGATGATATCGGTCAGGGTAGCAAACTGCTGCCCCTCTTGCAAACCTAAGCGTTTCCATTCGTCGGTGAGTTCTTTACGCACCTCGATGCTTTTAAGGCGCTGATTGATCCAGTTTTCGCTATATCCAAGCCTGAGATACTGCTCCAAGGCCCGATCAATACTCAATTCAGGGTCCTGCATTTCGTCTAAGCGTTCGTTGGCTACCTGCGCCAGCCACAACTTGAAAGGCTCCGCCTTGGGTGAAGGGATAGACTGTATCAACCGGAACAGTTGTTCGGTATCGGCGACATCGGTTTTGTAAAACTTGCCGTCAGAAGACTGCATTTTCAGTTGGTTACAATCTGTAACCAACTGACTCCCCTCCTTTTTGAGGCGGCTTTTTAAAACCTTCCAATAATTATTGGGATTGGGACTCCCCGTCAAAACGGCAATCACATCCACAATGGAAATATACCATTTCTCCTGATCCGCATCCCATAAGGTGCGTACCTGTGTCTCTTCAAAGACTTGTATGGCGTTTTCATGCTTCATGCCTTATTGATTTATCGTTATGCGGTTTTAATAGGTACGGCTTGTGTAGCCTTGCGGCGAGCGTTGGGTTTGTGGGTTGGGTGGTCGGCGGCATGGATAGCAAGCCGGGTCGCAGCCCCTCACGAGCAGCGTTCGAGCGAACACTTTGGCCGAGCGGGGACGAACACTTAGGCTGAGCGGGCGGGTTATCGTCCTCGTGGTTGGTGTTGATGGAGGCGTTGTCGGCTTCGTAGTTTATGAGAAGGAGGGATTTAGTGCGGATGGTTGGTCAAAAACTGGCTGCCATTTTTGAAGCGCCTCACGCAAAACAAGCAGTCGTTTCTTTTCGTCTTTTTCATCAATGATAAGTGAGAGCACGTCTGTGCAAAACTCCAAAAACAGGGATTCTTTTTCGGGACTTTGTAAAGTCAATATTTGCCAGCCCTCTCCATCTGAATAAGGAGCGGCGATTTTCAACGGTTGAATCCAATCAGTTATCGCGAAAGCATCGTGATGAGGCTCATTTTTTAAAGAAAACGAAAGCGCGAGTAATTTGAAATTGGTCTCGCACGAGAAGCCGAGCCAGACCTCACGGATTTGCAGTGAAGGCCATAAGGGATGGGTACAGAACCCTTTTTCCCCAGTAATGTTAGCAGGGAAAGTCTTCCAGATTTCCAAAATCTTGTTTTCTATTTCATCCATGTTCAATCCTGTTTGTAAATGTTTTGAAGGTGATACTCCAAAAACTCCTTTCTCGGCAGGTATTTTCCAGCCTGTTCAATGGGCTTGTTTTCAAATTGCCCAAAGCAGGTTTCGAAAAACGGGGACTTGCGATGTTGAGCCAATTCTTTGGAAATCAGTAGTTTGCTGTCCAGGCCAATGCCAATCAGCCCCTTGTCAAAAGCCCTGTCGTGAATAGCTGAAAGGCACAAGCCATTTTCTGGGTTCAGTCTTTCGGTTTCGTTTTTTGACCAGGGAATGATGTGGCTGGCTACGAGTAAATCAGGAACGGCCATTTTTGAAATAGCGCAGGTTGAAGAATAGTTGACCAAAACCATTTGCCTGAAAATGCTCTGGTTTACGCGGGTTTTGACTGCCCGGATTTTGTCTTCGCCTTTCAAGTTGGGGAGGTCTTTTAGTTCGTCTTTGAATTTGGTTTCTAAATCAATCTGCTGTCGTTGGGCAAGAATTTTTTCACTTTCAAAAGTCAACAACCCTCTGTCTTGGAGAAATTCATCCCAAATTGGCTTACAAACCTTGTATCCACCAGACAATCCGCGTATGCCTCTGTCACGGTGATATTCATCCACATGGGCGAAGTTGTTCAAACGATATGAAACTGCCGATGGAGTGCGACCAATCAGGTTAGCCAGTCCTTTGACCTCTTTCGTCCGGGCATCAAGTTTGCCGAACGGAAGTTTCATATAAAGATTCAGCGTGAGAATTAATTCTTCACGTGTCCAAAGGTCATTTCTCATTGTTGAACAAAGTTAAAAATCCTCAGTTGGCTTTCAATTAGTTAGCCGCATTCCCACCTGCCTCCAAGCCGTCCCCCACGAGTACTTATCCCGAAGTGCGTGATTGCCCCTGTTTCGGCACCTATCCCGAACCTCCCCTTTTTACTTATCCATCCCGTCTCCCCCCCCTACCTACGCCCACGCCCCCGCCTCCGGCAGCAAGGCCGAAAACGGGGGCGTGGGTCATCATCATGGTGGCGGGTTTTGTCCCATTGGTATTTGTTTTGGTGTCCGAAAGGTAAAATGATCGCTTGGCCCTGCAAAGCAAAGGCCGAATAAAAATTACTCAAATATTTAAATTGTAGTGCGCGCCGCCCCCTCTCACAATTTCACAAAAAGCCCCCTTCCCGGCTGCCCGGTTCTGTCGCGTACACACAGGCAATACACCCCTGCCGGCAGTTCACTTACGTCCACACCCGGCAGCGCGGCGGCGGAGGCAGGCAGCATTCGCACGGGCCAGGTGCGCCCCAGCAGGTCCACAACCTGCACATCGGATAGATCGCCCTGCATCTGCGCGATCCAGAGGGTCGGGCCGGTCAGCGGATTGGGGAACAGTTGCAGGGGCGCGGCACCCGCAAGCGCCGCAGTGTGCAGCACCACCACCTGCAGGCTGTCCGAAAATGCGCTGCACAGCCCCGCTTCAGTCACCTGCACCTGGTACCAGCCGTTAGTCGGCGGCAGCAGGGTGTCGCCGACCGCGCCGGGGAGCGGCTGTCCGTTCAGCCACCATTGCAGGGCGCCGGTAGAAGTGGTGCGCAGGATGTTGTTTTCAAAAAGAACCACCGGCGGGTCGGGCAGCGGCGCCACGGTCACCTGCACGGTGTCCGCGTGTGTGCCATACGCATTGGACGCCGTGAGAATATAGGCGCCGGAAACCTCCACCAGGATCGCGGGCTGCGTATCGCCGGTGTTCCAGGTGTATGCCGTAGCGCCCGGCGCAAATCCGTCGAGGAGCAGACTGCCGCAAACGGTCGTGTCGGCGCCCAACTGCACCAGCGGCGCCGTCGGGTTTTCAAAAGCCCCCGGATCGGGCGCCGGCAACTGCCGGGGCCGACCAAAAATATCGGTCGTGATGCTCGTGGCCGTCCCGATGTTTTCTAAAGCCGCATTGCGCAGGGCAAGACTGTCGGGGTCGGGCGCCGCCCAGCCGGGATCGCCCACCACCGAATGCTGGTCGCCGCCGGTCAGAACCTGCAAACCGGGCAGATCATTGACGGTCTCGCCCAGGGTGCCGGTTTTGGAAAAGAACACGTTGTAGTCGGAAACCAGGTTGCTGTTGCCGAACGAATAAAACGCCCGCCCGGCACTGCCATTGACGAAGAGGTTGTTCAGCAAGGCCATGTCATCCGACTGCTGCACCGCAAACGCAAAGTTGTCCGCATCGTCCGAAAGGTGGTACACGGAGTTGTGCAACACCTGGATGTCGCTGCAACCGATAAGCCACATCCCCCTTCCAATGGCGATGATTCCGGTACCGAGATTCACGGCTACTGCGTTGTTGGCCAGCACACTGGTGCGGGAGAACCGGCCGCAGTTTTTCAGGTAAATACCGACGGAGGCTTGCGGGCCGGCTACCCGCACGCGGTTGTTGCGTAGTTCGAAATCCCGAATTCCCAGCCCATAGATACCGTAGTGGGAGCTGTTGCTAAAACTGCTGATGACATTGTCCTCCATCTGAACGTTGCGCCAGAACTCTATGTGGATCGCGTTATCGTCGCCGCTGAACACCTGGTTGTGGGTAAAGGTCAGGTTGAATTTGATGTTGCTACCGATCATCAAAACCGGGGTTTCACCGCCGCTGAACACACAATGGCGAATGGTAAAGTTAGAGTCCGGCTTGGCGGTCAGAGCTACCCGGCTGGTACCCAAATGGCCCGCCACGACACAGTTTTCTATGGAAATATCATGACCGCCCACGAGCAGCAGGGCGGCGTTGTTGTTGCTCACATTTGCCGTTTGCCGAATCGTCAGGCTTTTTAACTGCAGGTAGGTCGCCCCGTCAAAGCGCAAGGTGGTGTTTTGTGCGAGCGTTCCGGCGGCCACGATTTGTACCGCGCTGCTGTCGCCGCTTTCGCCGCGCAGGGTAAGCGGGCGGTCGGGGGCGCTGCCTTTGATCGGCGCAGCCACATAAATTTGTTCGGCGTACACGCCGTCGCGGACGAGCAACTCGGTCGGGCCGCACAGTCCGCCATACTGCAACGCGTTGAACGCCGCGCCCAGCGTGGGGAAATTGCCGTTGGCGCCGCCGATGGTATAGGCGCCCGAAAACCCGGCAAACGCATTGTTGAAAACCAACGAGTCGTCGTCAGGAAAATCATCGGCCAAGCCGTTGGGTTGCTGTACCGAAACACCGATCTGGTTGGCCACCAGCGGCGTCGGGATGATGTTGCCGAGCGCAATTTCTTCAGACGCACCCGAAGTCAGGTTGCCCGCCCACGCGACGGTCGCCCAGAGCGCGCCGTTCCAGCGCACCTCGATGCCGGCGGTCGTCAGCGGCTCGGTACCCGAGTTGATCAGCACCACGGTAAGCGGCAGGGTGTCGCAGTACACCTGATCGGTCGCGGGGTGGATAAACCGGACGAGTCCGGCGGACCGCAGGTTGGACGTGTATTCATCGGCGCCGATATCGGGCGTGAGCGGGTCGCGGGGGTCGCCGTCCATATCGTCGCCGACGGCCACCGGGATGCCCCGGTTGTTGAGGTTGGTATTGGTCAGGTGCAGGTCGGTGTCGCTGAGGAAGTTGGGGTTCAGGCTGACGGAATTAGGCGGAAGCGCGGACGGCGGATCGGTGGAATACAGGTTGCAATGGCTGTACGCGGTGAATACATCGGGGTTGGTCACGGTGCTGACGAGGATGGCGCCGGGCAAGCCGGAAACCGTGGTGTTTTGCAGGCGCAAAAACGGCTGGAGTTGTCGAGCCGGATGCCGTAGTGCTGCCCCGGGCCGGTCGCGAACAAGTTCAGGCTGTTGTACCAGAGGTCGGCATTCCAGACGCCGGACAGCAACATGCCGGTGCCGGTATTGTTGGTGGCGGCACTGCCGATGGCGATCATGTTGTTGGCAATCAGTCCCCGGTTATTGCCGGTACTGCGGCAGTTGTTCAGGTTGATGCCCACGCCAGTGTTTTTTCGGACCGTATTTCGGAGGACGCGCGGGTTATCCGATTCCTGAATGTCCAGGGCAATGAAGGCTGTTTGGTCCGCATTGTCCTCGAACAGGTTGTCTGAAATGTCCAGGTTATCCACATAAAAAATTCGGATACCCTGCGCGGCTGCCCCGGTAAAACGGTTGCCGGTGACTACGCCATTGAGCAGCGGGCTATTGGCGCTCGGGCCGTTGAACGACAACGCGCGGTAGCCGCCCTGCACGAGACAGTTTCGGAACTGAAATCCGGGGCAATGGCCGGCGATGGTTGCCATGTTTTGGGTGTTGTCGTTGATGTTTCCGGTACGAATGCCGGAAAAAGCGCAATGCTCGATCAGCAGGTTTGCGCAGTTGTCGGCGAAAAATACCAGTCCGTAGAGTCCGGTGGACGGGGCGACGAAGGACAGGTGGCGGAAGGTAATTTGCCCGACATTTTGCAGGGAAACCACCCAGTTGCTGCCTGCAGTGGCGGTACTGGTGAAAAGGCGCACCGAGCTGCTGTCGCTGTTTTCCGATTCAAAAACGACGCGTCGGTTGGTGGTGGCGCCGGGAATAGTATTGATTTCAAACTGTTCTTCGTACTGCCCGGGCCGGACGCGGAAGGTCACATTGCCCGAAATGCCCTGTGTGGTGAGTGCCGCTACGGCCGTCCCGAACGTGGGGAAACTGGCGCCGCTGCCGCCAATGGTGTAGTTTCCGTTGAGTTGCGCCCGGGACGTTTGCACTACGGCAAGGAGCATCAGGCATAGAATCGCATGTTTGCGCATGGTGGTGTCAGATTTGAAAAAGAAGTAAGCGGGATGCACCGTCACAGGAAAATGCACAAGGAAAAACGTGCCATGCTTGCTGCAAAAATCAAATACAGGCGGCACGCAACAGCTGCATATAGGCCAGACCTTTGTGCTGCGCAAAAGCGATGTTGCGCTGTGGAATCCCCTCCGGATCAGGGAAATTTTCAAGGACTTTCGTGATGCTGTCTTCCCGCAGGATATGCAGCATCGGATAGATTGAGCGATTGGTGTAATTCGCCGGATCATCGTTGTCGGAATCTGCAAAGCAGTAGTCCGGGTGGAAACTGGCGACCTGATAAATGCCGTCGTAGCCTTGATCGGAGGCCAGAGTTTCGGCTACTTCGACGAGATCGAGGTATTCATCAAAATCAGCAAAGTGGTTGGGGAAAATGACCAAAGTGGTTTCAATATCGTCTGTACGATCCAGGTATTGCAATTCTTCCAGGAATGCCTCCAGGCTGCTTTCCAGGGTGGCTTCCGGCAATACCACATAGCGAATACTTTTCCGCAGCATTGCTTTAGCGGCGAACGGACAAAAATTGCAACCGATAACCACGGATTTTATCCAGTTGGTGGTTTGTGTTATTACGGCAGATTCTAGCAAGGTGTGCTTGGTTTGGTGTGTTACCTGTCTGGAAAAAAAAGTGTAACGCTTGGATGCCAAAGACTTTTATGTCTTTTTCATGTCAGACCCATCTTCTCCTGTCTGCGAGACTATTTTTTTTATCAGAACAATTTGTCCCAGGTGGTAATGGATATGCTCGATAATTCCATGCAGATTTCTATAGTAATTTCCGTATTTGTTATCCGTAAAATCCTCCAACAGTCTGTTATCCGGCAACTGTTCAATCAGGCGGGCGAAGTTTTCGGCATCCATCCAGGTTTTATCCAAAAAGGCCTCCCAGTCTTCCCGAGACAGGATTGGAGGATGGTCAAAACTGTATTTATCCTTGGCATCCAGCGCTTCTCCCTGCAATACCTTCGAAACGGCGCGTACATAATATGTCAGATGGAAAACGAGGGTCGCAATGGTATTGAACGCATAGACCTGCGTGGTGGCTTGTTGCCACGTTACACCCGCCAAACTATCTTTCAGATTTGACGATGTCCAGTTTCCACCAAAGTAGACTTCCCTCAGGTGTTTTGCTATTTGTGCTGTCAGTGCCATAGTGTTTATATTTTTGATTTTCTATCTATTTTGAAACACTTCCAAAGAGTTTACGACACCCGCGAAGCCGACCTCATCACCTGGCAAAACCTTCCGACCGAACTTCAGCAGCGTTTTACCCGCTACGAGGTTGATACCATCCTCGAAATGAAGTTCCTTGCAGATGACGAGAACGTTTACCAGACCGTCAAACTGTGCGGCAAAAAGGACTTGAAGTCACCGCGGAAGAAGTGCAGGCCGTGATGAAAGCAGATGAAGTGTACCTGCGCATGATCGAGGTAATTGATTAGCCAAAATCGCCTCGACAGATCCGGCGGGGCGCATCGGAGGACAGCGCATTTATCGCCCCTTTTTTCGATTGCCTCGTGGGCGCTCGCCAAATTCCTTGATATGCCGTTCGATATATTCCTTTTCGATACGTTCGGCTTCCGCACGGCCAGGGATATTGCGCAAAAGTATTTCACCGATAAACCGGATAAAATTGGCCACCAGATTGTACAGATTGATCTGGTCTCGTAATCGGTCCGACATACCATCGGCATCTATCGGATCGTCGCTGATGCCGTATTTGAACACCTTTTGTTCTTCTACATCCCAAATTTTGTACAGATGGTGGGACTGCTTGTTCTCGTGCGAATTTCCGTGTGGCATAGGTTCTCTATTCGGCCCATCCTTCGGCATTGCTGTACGTTTCGTAGTTGCATGCCGGCACATGCACAAAATCCCTTCCGGTTTTCATTCGGTACGCTTTTGAAGCCACGGACAACAGCCGCGAAAACGAATATCCTGCCGGCATCTGTGTCGGATCGTGCAGGACTTTTTCATAAAAATCCCGACCGTTGGCCACCACACAGCAGCGGTCGTAGAGGAAATAATCGGCAGAGAGTTCTGCCTGAGGATCATTTTGCAGCGAGGCATTAGCGTGTGCCCGGGTATCCAGCAGCCACAGTTTTCGAGACAAAATGTCTTGAAATTGGTGGATATGACTCAGCGGCAGATTCGCCAGTTGGGCAACCGCCGGAGCAATTATCGCTTCGTCGTCGTCGGTTTTAGACCAGTCAAGCAAGGCGATGATCTGCCAGAACTCTGCTTCGGTCAGCCAAGCCTCCGGCTTTTCGGGTACCCAGATTTCCAATTCGGCTGCCGGGCCATATTGCTGCCGGAGTTCTTCCACCATAGCCTCATTCAAGGCACTCAGATTGATGTGTAGCGTCGTAGTCATGATAAAAATCCGTTTTTTTCAAGCGGAATGCTCGCGCAGGGATACAAAGGTAGTGGAAAAATCGTACGAGTCATACACTGGTACCATTCTTGTCCCCCCCTCACAACCCCATCTCCGCCGCATCCGCGCCATCCGCTCCAGCCCGAATCACAAACCCTTTCCGCTCGAACAACCGCCGCATGGCGCCGTTATTTTTCAAAAATGTTGCCGATATTTTGCGGTAGCCCTGCGCCCGGGCGATCTCAATGATGTAGTCGGTGAGCAGGCTGCCCACGCCCTTGCCGTGCCAGTTGTCGGCCACGAGAATCGCGTACTCGCAAGCCTCCCGCCAGGCATCACCCACAATGCGCACCACCCCGATGATCTGCGGCTTGCCGTTTTCTTCAATCACGGCCACGATGGCCATTTCCCGATCGTAGTCAATTTGCGTGAACCGGGCCAGTATCTTGTGGTCTATACCGGGCGTGAACCCGAAAAAGCGGAAGTACAAGCTCTCCCGCGAAGTTTTTTCCACCAGCTCTGCCTCCAGCGGCTCGTCTTCCGGACGGATGGGACGCAACAGAATACTCGTGCCTTTGTGCTGCACGGTTTTGATCCACTGCGTGGGATAGGGCTGAATACTGAGGTGCTCGTAGGGATCGCGCTGAAGACTTGGCGTCGATTCCAGCGTCACGGCCGCATCGAGGGCGATGCCGCCGTCGGCGTTCATCGCAAACGGATTGATGTCTATCTCGCTGATGTCGGGGAAGTCCATAAGCAGGTATGCAAAGCGCACGAGCACATTTTGCAGTTGCTCCAGCGGCACGGCGGGCAAGTGACGGAAGCCGCGCAGCAGCCGGGCGATGCGGGTTCCTTCCACAAGGTGGCGCGCCAGGGCGAGGTTGAGCGGCGGCAAGCCGATAGCGCGGTCTTGCCAGATTTCGGTGGCCACACCGCCGAGGCCGAACACCACCACAGGACCGAACGTCGGGTCTTTCACCGCCCCGATGAGCAGCTCGTGCTGGGTATCCACCATTTTTTCCAGCGTCACGCCGGTAATGCGCGCGTCGGGGCGTTTTTTGCGCACATTTTCCATCAGGAAACGAAACACCTGCCGGGTGCCAAATTCCGTCTCGATGCCCAACCGTACCCCATGCACGTCGGACTTATGCCAGATATCCGGCGACTCAATTTTCATCGCCACCGCACAACCCAAACTGCGGGCGATGGCAGCGGCCTCATCCTCGGTTTTGGCTAAATACGTCGCATTCACCGGGATACCGTAGCAAGCCAGCAGGCGTTTGGCCTCCGCTTCCTCAAAGTGGACACGCCCCGATTTGCGCACGATGTCCACAACCACCCGCGCACCGGTACGGTTGATGTCCGATAGTTCGATGGGCAGGTCGGGCGGTGTTTCGTACAGCAAATTGAGGTTTTCGCGGTAGCGCACGTTGTGCATGAAGGTGACCACCGCCCGTTCCGGAAACGGGTACCAGGGCACCTTGCCCGCTTCGAGAATAGCCCGCCCGCTTTTCACCGTTTGCAACCCCATCCAACTGGCGTACACGGGTTTGCTGTGCACGGCCTTCGACTCGGCCACCACGGCGTGCGCCACCGCCTCGGCATCGGTCACACTTTGCGCGGTGAGGATAACCAGCACAGCATCCACACCGGGGTCGTACAGGCAGGCGTGCAACGCCGCGCGAAACTGTTCCGCGGAGCCGTCGCCGAGGATATCTACGGGATTTCCCCGGCTCCAGGCAGGCGACAGGACTTTGTCCAGCACGGCCATGGTGTCGGGCGACAAGGTTGCCAGAGTGCCACCGCGCAATTCGAGCGCATCAGTGGCAAGAATGGCCGGACCGCCGGCGTTGGTCACGATAGCGAGGCGATTGCCGGCGGGCAAAGGCTGGGTAGCGAGCGCCTGGGTACAGTCGAACAATTGCTGGATGGTCTGCACCCGAATGATACCCGCGCGACGGAAAGCGGCGTCATACACCGCGTCATTTCCGGCCATAGCGCCCGTGTGCGAAAGCGCAGCGCGGGCGCCCTGTTGGCTGGCCCCGGCCTTGAGTACCACGATGGGTTTGGTGCGCGCAAACGCGCGGGCAGCGCTCATAAACCGGCGCGCATCGGTCAGGCTTTCCATGTAAATCAGGATGCAGGCCGTGCGGCTGTCGGAGCCGAAATAGTCAATCAGGTGGTCGAAACCGATATCGGCCATGCCGCCGATGGAAACGAAGTGGCTGAACCCCACATTTTTGTCGGCCGCCCAATCGAGTACCGCCGACCCCATGGCCCCGCTCTGGGAAATGAACGCTACACGGCCTGCCGGCGGCATGGTCGGCGCAAAGGTGGCATTAAGCCCGATGGATGGCGTGAGCAGCCCAAGACAGTTGGGGCCAATGAGCCGCACGCCGTTGGCCGAGGCGGCATTTCTCAGGTCGCGAAACAGTTGCTCGCCCTCGGGGCCAACCTCCTTGAAACCCGCCGATAGCACCACAGCGCACTCGGAGCCAATTTTTTTGCAATCCTGCATCAGCGCGGGAATGAACGGCGCGGGTAGCGCGAACACCACAAGGTCGGGCGCTTCGGGCAGCCCCGTGAGCCGCGAATAGCACTTTACCCCCTGCACTTTTTTGTACTTCGGGTTCACCGGGTACACGGCGCCCGTGTACGCGCCGGAGAGCAAGTTGCGCAGCACAGCGTGGCCGATTTTTTCCGCTTTGTCTGTGGCGCCGACCACGGCGACAGAACGGGGGTAGAAAAATTTATCGAGGGTTTGTTTCATAACTAAAACTTCCAGTGCTTCATCAGCAGCCCCGCTGCCTGGTGCAAATACATCTCATAAGTTTCCCAAATACGCAGTCCCGAGGTCGTGGGTGTTTCGGGATGCGGCATGGGTTCGCCGTTGACGCCGGCGATAAAATTGTACACGCAACCGGGCAGTTCCTCGGTATTGTAGCCGCCTTCGAGCACGCCAAAAAGTTTACCCGGAAATGTTTCCTGCAGCGTTTTGCCGATCCAGTGGTAAAAATTGCCGGTGGCGCGCAGTTGCAGCAGCGGGTCAAACTGGTGCGCATCGAAACCGGCAGACACAGCCACCACGTCGGGCTGAAACTGCAGGGCGACAGGCAACATGTACTCCACCGCGTGTCGGAAAATATCGTCGCCACTGCTCCCTGGCAACGGGCAGTTGATGGTAAAACCTTTGCCCTTGCCTTCGCCTATTTCCACGGGCGAGCCGTTGCCGGGATAGGCCGGGTACTGGTGCAGCGACCAGTACAGCACCTGGTTAGATTTGTAAAAAATATCCATAGTTCCGTCGCCGAGGTGCCCGTCGAAATCGAGGATGAGTACCCGTTTTCCCTCATTTACAGCCTTTTGGGCCGCCACGGCCACGTTGTTGAACAGGCAAAAACCGCGCGCGGCTTCGGCGTACGCATGGTGGCCGGGCGGGCGCACGAGGGCAAAATCGCCGCGCTCCATGGCCAGCACAGTAGCGCCTACGGCAGCAGCCGCAGCGCCAAAACTGCCGAGCGACGTGTTGGTGTCGCCGTCCAGCGGCTCGCAGTCGGCACAATGCCGGCGTACCGTTTCGATATGGCTTTTCGGGTGTACAAGGTGGAGATACTGCTCGCCGGGAGGGATATCGAGCGTAGGCGTCAGGTCGCCAAAGCCGAGGATGCGGCGGCGGTTTTCGGGGTGCGTGGCCCCGGTGTCGTGGTCCAGTACGGACGGATGGTAGAGGATGTGCATGGCGTAGGGGCAAATGTAGGGTAATTTGCAAAGGGGTAGCGGCGGGTTTTAACCCGCCGAATATGGCAAAGAGCAAAAAGGAAAAGGCGGTACTTTTGCACGAAGACGCAACTACCTGTAGTATGAAAAAACGTAGTGACACGGGCTTTTTACCCGACGGAGGGCAACCCCTACCCCACCCCCGAACGGGAAGTGGGGCTGCTCTTGAAAACTTGTACAATTTCGAGTCAGTACACCCTTTCGGCTCCGAAAACCAGTTAAAAGGCGATGCCGCCTGCAACCTCCCGCCTGTTCGGACATGGGGTTTGACTTTCGCCTCTTGCCTCTTGGTCCTTGCCCTTTGCTATATTCGGCGGGTTAAAACCCGCCGCTACCCCTTTGCCCTGCTTTTCCTCGCCCTGTTTGCCTGTGGGGGCAACAAAGAGCGCATCGTACAGGAAAAAATAGCCGAGCGGGTATCGGAATTTCGGAAAAAAGAAACGGAGCGGTGCCGGGCCGCCCTTCTCGCTGATGCCGGGCGCATCGCGGACTCGTTGCTCCTCTACGAGGCGCTGGGTGAGGTAAACGACTCCCTGCGAAACCGCCTTCCGTTCAAGCCCGTGAAGCCGGCACACATCGCACCCATGGATTCGCTGCCGGTGAAACCAATTTTTGACAGTACCGGCGGGTTTTAACCCGCCGAATTAACTGCCTCTCACATGATCCGCGTCCCGTCCGGCAATATGCCGCCTTTTTTTACCACCACAATTCCATCCCGGATACAGTATGCTTCGGCGTCCGTGTCGGGCAGGTGATCGCCGCCCTTGATAACAACGTTGTTGCCGATACGGCAGTCCTTGTCGAGGATGGCGTGCTCAATGTGGCAGTTTTGACCCACCCCCATGGGGATTTGATCGGGGTTCAGCGCGATTTCCTGTAAGGTCTGGTAGTAATCGTTGCCCATGACAATCGCATCCTTGATGACGGAATTTTCGCCGATACGCGAGCGAATGCCGATCACGGAACCCTCGATCTGGCGGGCGTGGATGATGGAGCCTTCGGCGATCAGTGCGCGATTGACCAGCGTGCCGCCATAAAACTTGGCCGGCGGCAGCATACGTCCGCGTGTGTAAATCATGCGGTTGTTGTCGAACAGATTGAAGGAAGGAATATGATCCGCCAGTTCGATGTTGGCCTCGAAGAAGGAGCAGATCGTACCGATATCGGTCCAGTAGCCATCGTACTGATAGGCAGCCACTTTGCGCCCGCTTTCGATGGTGGCGGTATGATTCCCTCGCCAAAGTCCGTAGCATCCGGGTGCTGATCGAACAGGTCGCTCAACGCCTTGCGGTTGAAAATATAAATACCCATGGAGGCCATATAAACGCGGCCGCGTTTTTGGTGTATACCACTGACCTCGCTGACCCAGTCGGGCAGCAGTTCGGTTTTGGGTTTTCGATGAAGCGGGGATGTAGCCCTTGTCGTTCACTTTCATGATCCCGAAACTCGTGGCATCACGGGCATCCACGGGCAGGCAGGCGATGGTGAGGTCGGCTTCTTGTGCAATATGATGTTTGACCATTTCCTCAAAGTCCATGTGGTAGGATCGGTCGCCGGAAAGGATGAGCACATAGTCGTAGTCCTGCCGTTCGTAGTGTTTGCGACTCTGGCGCACGGCATCGGCGGTACCCTGAAACCAGGTGCCGTTGCCGGGCGTTTGTTCGGCAGCCAGAATATCTACAAAACCGTGGGTAAATGATCAAAATTGTACGCGTTTTTGATGTGCGCGTTCAGGAAGCGGGTTATACTGCGTGAGTACAAACATGCGCTTGACACCGGAATTGATGCAGTTTGAAATGGGAATGTCAATCAAACGGTATTTGCCGCCGATGGGCACGGCGGGTTTGGAGCGTTTTTCCGTGAGGGGGAAAAGTCGGGAGCCGGCGCCCCCGCCGAGGATGAGGCGAGGTCGTCACCGACGGGCTGCGCATGGAAGAAGGCGCCGACCCGCGCAAACAACAACTCATCGGTCGTGTCCTGACCAGCGACCCCGTGGAAGCCTCTGCCCTGGAAAAAACCCTCGCTGCCAAACAGGGCAACAACACCCTGCAAATAACCTGGACGCACACCGGCGACGGCCTGACGCACGAATTCGTGGTGTGCGGATCGAACGCTCCAATGTGCGCTCCAAAGTAACCTGTCCTGGTCGGGCAACGCGCTGGGCTCGATAAAAAGGGCAACGCCGGAACAGGTAGTGCCCTCGCTCGACGAATTCATCGTACTCAGCGCCAAAGTAGTACAACAGGAAGAACAATACGTGCTGCTAACTTCTCCGACCCGATCGCCGCCTCGCAAACGCTCAAGGGACTCATCCTCCTCGAAAATTTTAGCGGCGCCCTGCGCTTTGTCATCGACGGCAATTTCGTGCGCCTTTACCCGGCAAGCCGCATCAGCGGGCAAGCACAACCTGCGCGTGGAAGCGGGCATCCGCAACACCGCCGGGGCAGCCATGAAAGAACGCAGCGACTGGCCGCTGAACTTTGAAAGCCTCAAAGCCGAACGTGCGTTTGGTGGGCCGGGGCGCCATTATTCCGCAACAGTCTGCCGAAGGCGGCGGCGTTATTTTTCCCTTCGAAGCCGTGGGCCTGCGCGCCGTGGATGTGGAAGTGTTTAAAATATTCAATTCCAATATTTTACAGTATTTACAGGTCAACGAAATTGAAGGCGACAACGAACTGGAACGCGTCGGAAAGATCATTATGCAGAAAAAAGTATCGCTCAGCGACCTCAATCCCGACGCCAACAACCAGGTGTGGCAACGCTACGCCCTCGACCTGAAAGACATCATCCAGCAGGACCCCGGCGCCATTTACCAGGTGCGCCTGGCTTTCCGAAGGGGTTATGCCATTTACGCCTGCGCACCGGCAGTGAAAAAACCGACGGCGAACGGAAGACGGGTACGAGGAAGAACGGTGACCCTCCCCGCCTCCGGCATACGGCGAAGACGACACCGGCCCACCTGGCCGCACCGACGACAACGGCAACCCCATCAGCACCTGGGGCGGCTATCGCGGCATTTATTACAACGATGACAAGGGCTGGTGGCGCGACGGCGAAGATTTCAACTGGGGCAACCGCGACAACCCCTGCGCCAAAGAATACTATCACTATGGCCACTTTACCAAACGGAACGTGTTCGTCAGCGATCTGGGCATAACCGCCAAACGCGGCCGCGACGGCTCCCTGTTCGTGTGCGTAACCAACCTGCACACTACCGAACCCGTCAGTGGCGTCGATTTGGAACTATATAACTACCAATTACAATCCATCGTTAAAACACGTACAGACGGCACCGGCACGGCTATGCTGGAAGACCTGCGCGAAATGCCCTTTGTGGTGATGGCCACCCGGGGCGACCGGCGCGGCTACCTGCGCATGGCCGACGGCAATACCCTGTCGCTCAGCCGTTTCGACGTAGCGGGCGTAGAACCGCAAAAAGGACTCAAAGGTTACCTCTACGGCGAGCGCGGCGTGTGGCGCCCCGGCGATTCCTTGTTTTTAAATTTTGTTTTAGAAGATAAAACCGGCAAACTGCCCGCCGGCCATCCCGTCACCCTCGAACTGACCGACCCCCGCGGCTCGCTGCAATACCGCACCGTGTCGTCCAACAGTGTGGGCGGCGTATATCCTTTCCCTGCGCCACCCGCGCCGAAGCGCCCACCGGCAACTGGACCGCCCGCGTACAGGTCGGCGGCGCCACATTTACCAAACAGCTGAAAATCGAAACGGTAAAGCCCAATCGCCTGAAAATGGACCTGGATTTCGGCAAAAAAGCCCTGAGCAAAACCGATGAAAACACAACCGGCAAGCTCAGTGTCAACTGGCTGCACGGCGCCACGGCCAAGGGCCTCAAAGCCCGCGTGGAAATGCAGGTGCGCGCCGTAAAAACGGAATTTAAAGACTTCAAAGACTTCGTGTTCGACGACCCGGCGCGCAACTACTGGAGCGAACCGCAAATGTTGTTCGACGCCAACCTCGACGACAACGGCCAGGCCAAGTGCCCCTCAAAATGGGCGACAACAGCAACGCACCCGGCAAGCTGATCGCCAACTTCAAAGTACGCGCCTTCGAGCGCAGCGGCGATTTCAGCACCGACAATTTTGCCCTTGATTTTTACCCCTTCGAACGATTCGTTGGCGTGGCAATCCCCAACAACCAATGGGGCAGCAAAGTGATCGACCGGAAAGGCGGACAAGTCCAGTTCGCCTGCGTCGATCAAAACGGCCGGCCCCAACCCGGCCGACGAATCGAAGTCGGCCTCTACCGCTGCGACTGGCGCTGGTGGTGGGACGAAGACCGCAGCGACAACGTGGCGCAGTTCAACTCCAGCAACCACTTCAACGCCAAGGAAAAAGCAACGCTCACCACCGATTCGCGCGGCCTGGCCACCTGGAAGGTAACACCCGACGACTGGGGCCGCTACCTCGTGCGCGTCAGCGACTCGGAAGGCGGCCACGCCGGCGGCGACTTTTTCTGGAGCGGTTCCCCCGACGACCTCAACGACATGCGCAGCCGCAACGCCGCCGCCATGCTGCCGTTTACCGTAGAAAAAGAAAAATACGCCGCGGGCGAAGAAGTGACGCTGAAAGTGCCCGCCAGCGAAAACGGCCGCATCCTGCTCACCCTCGAAACCGGCTCCCGCGTGGCCAAACACCTGTGGTTCGACGCCAAAGCCGGCGAAAAACTTCTGAAATTCGAGACCACCGCCGACATGACTCCCACGGTGTATGCCCATGTGAGCTTGTTCCAACCCCACGCTCAAACGAAAAACGACCTGCCCATCCGGATGTACGGCGTCATGCCGGTCAATGTCGAAAATCCGGAAACCTTTCTAAAACCGCAGATCGACATGCCCGAAGTATTGAAACCCGGTGAATCGTTCACGGTCAACGTACGCGAAACTTCCGGCAAAGCCTGCACCTACACCCTGGCCATCGTGGATGAAGGCTTGCTCGATCTTACCCGTTTTCAAACGCCCAACCCCCGGGAAGTCTTTTTTGCCCGTGAAGCCCTGGGCGTCAAAACCTGGGACATCTATGACTACGTGCTCGGCGCCTACGGAGCCCAGATTGAACGTATTCTCAGCATCGGCGGCGACGGCATCAACCAGAAAGCCAAAAACGCCGCACAGATCAACCGCTTCAAACCGACGGTGAAACATCAGGGGCCCTTCCGCCTGGAAAAGGGCAAAACGGCCAAACACACCTTGAAAATCGACAACTATGTGGGCTCCGTACGCGTCATGGTGGTATGCTCGGCGCCGGCGCCGGGCAGCAAAGGCGCTTACGGCAGCGCCGAAAAAACCTGCCCGGTGCGCAAACCGCTCATGATCCTGCCCACCCTGCCCCGCGTGCTCGGCCCCGGCGAAACCCTGCGCCTGCCGGTCGACGTGTTTGCCATGGAAGCCAAAGTCAAAAACGCAACGATCCGGGTGAAGGAATCCTCCGGTTTGGTTACCATTCAGGGTTCACCGACAAACACCGTACAATTTGCCCAACCGGGCGAGGACATGACCTATTTCGACCTGAAAGTGGGCAACCGCACGGGCGTGGCCAAATTCAGCCTCGAAGCGCAGGGTGGGGGAGAAAGCGCGCAACAAGACATCGAAATACTGGTGCGCAACCCCAACCCCGTGCAAACCAGCGTCTGGGAAGGCGCCATACAACCCGTCCAGGAGTGGGGCTCCGAATTTGATCCGTCGAAGTACACCGATATCAGCTCGGCGGTCATCGAAGTGAGCGCCCTGCCGCCCGTGAACCTCAGCCGGCACCTGAATACCTCATCCAATATCCGCACGGCTGCATCGAACAAACAACCTCGGCTGCTTTCCCGCAATTATTTGTAGACATCCTGACCCCGCTGTCGCAAAAACAAAAAGACCGGATCGCCCGGAATATCAACGCGGCCATCGGCAAAATGCAAAATTTCCAGCAGACTGAAGGCGGTTTTTCCTACTGGCCGGGCGGCGGCGGCATCAACGACTGGAGCAGCAGCTGCGGTTCCGCAAGGTATCATCGATCGCTGGGTTGGCTACCAGACAGAAGTCAGCCGCCGCTGGAGCAGTACCTCGCCCGCTAATCGCAACTGGGAGTTTTACGACAACGACCTCAACCAGGCCTACCGGCTCTACACCCTGGCGCTCGCCGGCAAGCCCGACCTGGCCGGTTTGAACCGCCTGAAAGAGAAAAAAGACATGTACGCCCAGGCAGCCTACCTGCTGGCCGCCGCTTATGCGCAGGCAGGCAAACCCGAGGCCGCCAAAGAAGTCATCGCCGCCAAAAAACGCGAGGACTGGCGCTACGACTGGTGCGGCTACACCTATGGCAGCGACCTGCGCGACCGGGCGCTCATTCTGGAAACCTACACTGCCATTGGCGACACCAAACGCGCCGAGGCGCTGGTTAACTATATCTGCCAGGAACTCGGCAACCAGCAGGGCT
Organism: Lewinellaceae bacterium; assembly: GCA_016719605.1. GTDB lineage: Bacteria > Bacteroidota > Bacteroidia > Chitinophagales > Saprospiraceae > M3007. The sequence continues at coordinate 334,971 of JADJYW010000002.1, forward strand.
GGTACTGGAACACCCAAAGTCTCGCCACGGCCTTACGCGCCTTGTCGAAATACGCCGTGAAAAACTTCGGCGCCAACGGCCCGGCCTTCGCCTACCGAATCGGCGGCGACATCTACAAAAACGGCGACAACAGCAAACCCATCGCCACGGTGAATTTCACGGAAAATGCCTGGAGCAACAACCGCGTCGCGGTGAAAAACAACGGCGCCGCCAAACTGTACGCCCGCCTGTCGTGAGCGGCCAGTCGCTCACCGGCGAAGAAACCGGCCAAAGCAACAACATCGCCGTCTCCGTGCGCTATACCGACACCAAAGGCAACCCGGTGGACGTGGGCCGCCTGCAACAGGCGCCGATCTTCGTGGCCGAAGTTACCATCCGCCGCAGCTCCGATTTGAAATTCCCCTTCAACGAACTGGCCCTGGCCCAGATATTCCCCTCCGGCTGGGAAATACTCAACACCCGCATGTCGGTCGCCACCGCCCGGGGCAGCAGCCCCGCCGAGTACCAGGACGCGCGCGACGACCGGGTGTACACCTACTTCGACCTGCCGTTCTCCTGGGATCACCAGAACAACCGCGCCCGCGAAACCGTCAGCACCTACCGCGTACAACTCAACGCCGCTTACGCCGGACGCTACTACCTGCCCGCCGTCAGCTGCGAAGCGATGTACGACAGCCGTATCCGGGCGAGCGTGCCG
>JADJYW010000003.1 GCA_016719605.1 Lewinellaceae bacterium
CAACCTCCTCAACGCACGCACCATGGCTCGTCCCGGCAAAAATAAAAATTCTGATAAAGCGCCCACCACGACTCCGCTCATGGCGCAGTACAATGCGGTGAAAGCCAAACACCCGGATGCGATCCTGCTGTTCCGGGTGGGCGATTTTTACGAGACCTTTGCAGAAGATGCAGTGAAGGCAGCAAACGCGCTGGGCATCACCCTCACCAGCCGAAACAATGGCGGTTCGGATATCGAACTGGCCGGCTTCCCACACCATGCCATGGACTTGTACCTGCCTCGCCTTGTGCGTGCGGGTTTTCGGGTAGCCATCTGCGAGCAGATGGAAAAACCTGTTCCGGGGAAAGTAGTGCGCCGATCCGTGACGGAAATCGTTACCCCTGGCGTCACCACCGATGATGCCCTGCTGGAGCACAACCAAAACAACTTCCTCGCCACGCTTGCCTTCGGCAAAAACGATCACTTTGGTATCGCTTTTCTCGATGTGAGTACAGGTGAATTCTTTGTCACGGAAGGGAATATGACCACCGTGGACAAGCTGCTCCAGGGGTTCAAACCCGCCGAAATTGTGCTGCCCAAAAGCCGAATGAAGGAATTTTCGGCTTATTTCGGCGACAAATTTTACACCTATACCCTCGAAGACTGGATTTTTACCGCCGACTTCGGCCGCGAAAAACTGCTTCAGCATTTTCAGACCGCCGGCCTCAAGGGCTTTGGTATCGAGGACCTCGAGCTGGGGCAGGCGGCCGCGGGTGCTGCCCTGCACTATCTGGCCGCTACAGAAAACAACCGGATCGGTCATATTCGTAGCCTCAGCCGCTTGCAAACCGACAGTTATGTTTGGCTCGACCGGTTCACCGTCCGAAACCTTGAACTCATCCAGTCTAACCACGAAACCGGGATATCCTTACTCCAGGTGCTCGACCAAACCGTCAGCCCCATGGGCGCGCGCCTGCTCAAGAAGTGGTTGCTACTGCCACTGACCAATGTGCATCAGATTGAGGAGCGCCACGAGGCGGTGGCTTTTTTTCTGAAAAGCCCGACGTTCGCCCGGCAACTCGAACCCCATATCCGGCACATTGGCGACCTCGAACGGCTGATGAGTAAAACGGCTATGGGCAAGATCAACCCGCGCGAGGTCATGCAATTACGCAGAGCGCTGATGGCGGTAGAGGGCATCAAAAAAATGCTCGGCCCCACTCCTCCCGGAGGGGAGGGGAACTACGGGGCTGCGTCCAGTGAAAATCCTGCTCGGGAAAGCACCATCGAAGCCGTGCAGGAAGCAACGATTAAGCCCTCGGCGGTGGATGGCCCGGCGGCCCCGGGGCTGCTCCGTCTCGGCGAAGCCCTCAATCCTTGCCATACCTTGCGCGAGCGCATCGAAGCGACCATTGCCCCAGACCCGCCCGCCGATGTGCGCAAAGGCGGATCCATTGCCGAAGGAGCGCACGCGCAAATAGACGAACTGCGCCACATTGTGCGCCACAGCCGCGATTTGTTGGTGGCTATTCAGCAGCGCGAAACAGAACGCACCGGCATTCAAAGCCTGAAAATCGGGTTCAATAACGTTTTCGGGTACTACCTCGAAGTAACCAGCAAGTGGAAAAATCAGGTTCCGTCGGACTGGATTCGCAAGCAAACCATTGCCAACGGCGAACGCTTTATTACGCCCGAACTGAAGGAACTGGAAAGTAAAATTTTGGGCGCCGAAGAAACTATACTGGAACTGGAAGACCGTGTTTTTCGGGAAGTAGTAGACGAAATTGGCGCCTACATCGCCCCGGTGCAGCACAATGCCCAGGTCATCGCCCGACTCGACTGCCTGCTGTCTTTGTCCAAAGTAGCAGATAAGCGCCAGTATTCCCGCCCGACTATGGACGAGTCCTTTTCCCTGGAAATCAAAAGCGGACGGCACCCGGTGATCGAAACGCAACTGCCCGTCGGCGACACATACATCCCCAATGATGTTTATTTGGATAACGAAACTATGCAAATTATACTGATCACCGGCCCGAACATGTCCGGCAAATCAGCCTTGCTGCGCCAAACAGCCCTCATTGTACTGATGGCCCAAATCGGTAGCTTTGTACCGGCAGCACACGCGCGTATCGGTTTGGTAGACAAGGTATTCACCCGTGTCGGGGCAAGCGACAATATCAGCGGCGGCGAAAGTACCTTCATGGTCGAGATGAATGAGACTGCCCTGATTATGAACAATTTTAGTGACCGCTCACTCATTTTGCTTGACGAAATCGGGCGTGGTACCAGTACTTACGACGGCATTTCTATTGCCTGGAGCCTTGCCGAATACCTGCATGACAATGGCCGGGCAAGGCCTAAAACGCTCTTTGCCACTCATTACCATGAACTCAATGAACTTGCCGATTTGCACGACCGCGTCCACAACTATCACGTTAGTACCCGCGAAGTAGGGCACAAGGTCATTTTCCTGCGCAAACTCGTGCCCGGCGGTTCCAATCACTCCTTTGGTATTCATGTAGCCCGCATGGCCGGTATGCCCCCCGAAGTGGTCGAACGCGCCGGGGAAATTCTGCAAACCCTCGAAGCCGACGGTGGTCGGTTGACGGAAGGCGGGGAGGCCCGCTCGCCGTTGTCCGCCGCTCGCCAACCGGTTACCGAATTGAAACAGCGCGTGAAAACCGTACAGCCCAAGATGCAACTCCAGATTTTTGATGCCGACGAGTATACCCGAAAAATTCGTGAAGAACTACTGGCTCTGGATTTGAATACGATGACCCCTATGGATGCACTGTGGAAATTGAATGAATTGCGAAAGATCGCAGAAAAAAAATGAGCCTTGCCACGGGTCCGGGATATCCAAGAGAAATAAGTCTCAAAACCTCAGCTTAACATAACATAAATTATTTTTTCAATCAATAAGCCTCGACCAGGCGCTGCCGCAAATATGCCTTGATCTCTTCTGAAGTAAAAGCATGCTCGACTGCCTCTAAATTGCATTTCAAAAAATGCGCCTCCGTCCAGTCGAAAATATCGTGCAAAGTCTGGTATTCTCCAGTTAGTGTTGTGTCGGATATGGTACGAGCATCGGTATTGATACTCAGGGAAATACCGGCACGCCGGAGATCATCCACCCGATGATCGGCGATAGCAGGATATACATTGGTCTGTACGTTGCTGGTTGGGCACACTTCCAGGTGGATGCTGTTTTTTTTTAAAAAATCCAGCAGACGCGGGTCTTCTGTGCTCCGCACGCCATGACCAATGCGCTGTGGTGAAAAATTCCGCAAGGTTTCCCAAACACTGTCAGCCCCGCAGGCCTCTCCAGCATGAGTTGTACAGGGAATGCCTTTCGACCGGGCGTACTGGAACGCGGTAATATGGTTGTCAATCGGAAAACCCGACTCGTCGCCGGCGATATCGAAACCCACAACGGCAGCGCCTGCAAACCGTTCGACCAAGCGAATGGTCTGCAAACTTTGTGCTTCGGAATAGTGCCTCAACGTACATAAAATTACCCCCGAATTGAATTCCGGTCACTCCCCTACCCTCTTGGGCAGCATCCAAAACAATTTGCACCACGCGTTCGGCCGATAAGCCTTTATACAGATGTTCCAGCGGAGCAAACCTTATTTCGACATAGATAACATGGTCTAATTTCAATTGCTCAAACAGATCAAGGGTAACCAGACGCAACGCTTCCGCAGTTTGCATACGTTCGATACCCTTGACGGCACGAGTGAGGTAGTCCTTCAGATCGGCACATTTGGGTGGCCCAACGAAGGCTTCCCGGTATTCTTCATACCCGATCGTCGGATCGAGTTTTTGAATCACAGCGTAGCTGAGGGAACAGTCGAGGTGCAGGTGTAATTCAATTTTGGGTAGTGAACCGTACATAATCCAAGAGATAGTAGCCTACAAATCCAGCCCCAGCACGATTCCCGTCCGGTGTAGGTCTTTTCCGAAAAACCCGACCGCGACATCTATGTGCAGAGGGCGAAAAATTTTTACACCAATATTGTAAAATCCCAAACTCGCCTCCCAGTATGGCAGTGCAGCATCGGGGCGCTCGTTTTGTACCGCGAATCGATTGGCATGGTAAAATCCAAGGCCAAGGGCTTCGCGCCAGTGTAATTTGCGCAAACCGGGTAGTTTGTCCATGATCCAACCATTAAAATGGTGGCGCCAATGCGCATAGGCATACGAGCCGTCCGTGCTGTACTCGTAGTAGGGCAACAGAAAAAATCCGCGGGCGTAATTCCTTGGCTTGCCGATGATGGTCTGATTGCCTCCGGGGTGATAAAAATCCATAAAATCTACACGCTTTTTGCGCAAAAACATGCCGCCACCGAGGTTCCATTCGCTGTACCCAAACAAACCCATCGCCAAGTCTGACTGCGAAATCTGCGCTTGCATGAGATCGTAATCTATCTCGCTGAAAAACACACCCGAAAGCGCCTTGGTGTAGCGCAGCGTGAGTTCGGGCCATTTGGAACGCTGGTACACGCGAAAATCGGGATAGGTGCTATAGGTCTCGCCAAATCGAATACGGGCGCCCAACTCAATCAAAAATACCCGACTGGGGTTAAAAAACGGCTGCTCGGGTTCTGTAGCAGGCACAGGCAGCGGGGCATTCGAGGTGTAGATACGGTCGCCTTTGTACAAGCTGTAAGTGCTGGTATTCACCAATGGGCGACGCTCGGCAAATTCGGTTCCAATCTCCAAACGCAGGCCTGGCGCCACATTTCGGCTCGCTTTGGCTCTGACGAAGGCTTTTTCGTACAATTTCATGTAGTTGCGTTTGTCGAGCAGGGAATACAGCAAATTGGGCAGCTCGCCAATCGGATTGTTTTTGTCGAATTGCGCTACCGCAAGGCCGCCCTCTATTTCCCCCTGCGTGTAGCGAATGCTCTCGAAACGCCTCTCCAGACGCAATCCGCCGCGCAGGCGCTTCTCAGAAAAACCGTAGTTCAGTGCGCCCTCGGCTTCCCAGTAGCGGGAACGTCGCTTGCCTTCGCTCTTTCTAAAGGTAGGGTGAAAATCGAGCAACCATCCTTGTACTGTATTGAATTGCAGCCCTTTGAATAGTGCCGGATAGGCAATTGTCGTATGGCGATACGAATTTCTCCAAGTGTAACCGAAGATCAAATTCGACGCCTTGAAACGGTTCGCCTTGCGATCTGTACTGTCCATGTAAGCCCTGGACTCTCGTATTTGTTCCAGACTGTCCTTGCGTACATAGTCGGTGGACTCCTCCTCGGTGAGTGGTATCGGGCGTGTGGCTGCCCAGTAGGCAGAGTCCCGCTCACTGGCCGTTTTTTCAATTTTGAAGGTTTCACGGTCGAAAAAATCCGGGGTAAATTTCGGACTCAAGTCATAGTTTGAAAAAAGGCCGTTGAAAAACCCGCCGATTTTGAAGCCAAGTACCCCAAACTTGAAACCCGTGGTTTGCGTCAGTACACGCCACTCGTCGGGCTTGTTTACCGGCACAAATTCCTGGTGGATAGACATGGTATCCAAAATAGGTTGCTGGATGGCCGTGCCCGTGAGTTTCAAGTCTACACCCGCGAGGTTCCACCATTCGTCCACGATGTACAAATGCCCAAAAAATGTAGGTGACTCGTTGCGCTTCGGCAGTACCTCAATTTTATAGATATCGTAACCGTTTTCGTCTCTGAAACGCCCTGTCAGGCGGAAACGGTAGTAGGAAAATGCGTTGTCGGCTAAGGGGGAAAGGATATCCCGGTCAATATTGATGTGCTCATCGTACAGACTGAAGTCCGTGAGCGTGGCGCGGTTGAGACTGAAACCATTGGTGTTGCCGCTCACCTTGCTGGATACCATGACCTCCTTCGTGCGCGCAGGCTTGGCTTGCACATACAATCGGGAAACGGACTCGGACAGATAGACCACCCCTGTTCGATTGGAATCGAGCACGCCGTCCATATCGCCAATATCCTGTCCAAAGATTTTTTTGGGTGCGTCCAGCAGTTTGTAAAACCCTTTGATATAGACATCGCAGGTAAATGCTGGTGTGCGGCTTTTGTAATAATCACGTTTGGCAATAGCCTTGCGCATGATCGGGTATGCCGGATCCTCGGAAGAAATGATCACTTCGGCTATTTCCAGGCTACTGGCCTCCATACGCGCGTTCAGGCGCACCGGCTTGTCGCCAATCGTGACGTTTTCGATTTTCTGTTTGTAGCCAATGTATTGAAAAACAATGTCGTATGTGCCTCGATCCAGCGTGAGCCGGTACTCCCCCTCGTTGTTGGTTACGGTTCCATTGGTGGTGTTTCGGGCATACACGGTGGCGTAGGGCAACGGTTCGCCCGACTCATCGCGCACGGTACCGGAGAGTTGTGCGAGCGCAGCGAAAGGGGAAAGAAAAAAGAGGTGTGCAAGGAACCAGGATGCTTGCGCATACCCGAGGATGCACTTTTGGGTTGGCAGATTATCGCGTGTCATTTGTTTCATCAAAAAATATTTGTCGCCAAACTCTGGCATGGCCCCGAAAACAAAAGCCCAACTTTGTGTCCACAACAAAAACATGGATCTGGTTCAACAATTCAACACGTTTGCTCAAGCCCACCATTTACTCCCCCCCGCAGGACGAGTGCTTGTGGCTATGAGCGGTGGTGTAGACTCGGTGGTGCTGGCCTCTATGCTGCGGCAAAGAAAGCAGCCTTTTGGCATAGCGCACTGCAATTTTCGTCTGCGCAACGCGGAATCCGATGCCGACGAGGCTTTTGTTTGCGATCTGGCAAAAAAATGGGGCGTCCCGATCTTTGTCCAGCATTTTGACACTAAAAAATACGCTGCCGAAAACGGGCTTTCCATTCAAATGGCAGCCCGGGAATTGCGCTACCGCTGGTTCGAGGTGATCCGCGAAGCACACGATTTTGAGTGTATTGCCACCGGGCACAACCTGAACGACTCCGTCGAAACTGCTCTGCTGCACTTTACACGAGGCACTGGACTTACGGGCCTGGGCGGCATTCCCGTGCATAATGGGCACGTTGTGCGTCCGCTGCTGTTTGCCACCCGCGCTGCTATCCTGAATTATGCCGAAAAAAATAATATCATCTGGCGGGAAGACAGCAGCAACACCGAAGAGTACTACACCCGCAACGCCATACGGCATCGGGTACTTCCGGAACTGGAGCACCTGAACCCGGCCTTTCTGGACAATGCTGCCGAAACACTCCGCCGCTTGCGTGCCGCCGATGCCAATCTCCAGTTTTTACTTCGGGATTTGCTGGGTGAGACAGATGGACGTGGCGTTTTTTACCTAAAAAAAAACAGGTTTGAGCTGCTGCCCGCGCTCGGAGATGCTCTGTTCGATCTGCTGCAACCCTTCGGATTTACCGGTGACCAGGTGCGACAAATGGCCGATTGCTGGAATCAAACGGGCACCGAATGGCTGACACCTTCCGGCTATCGCATTTTAGTAGACCGGGATGCGCTGTTGCTTACTAACCGAGATACGCATGCCGGGGCGGTGACAGTCCATGCCGATGATTTGCTGGTGCGCACACCTGATGGAGGGCGGCTCATTCTAATGCATGCTGAACTGGGCACACCTTTCTCGGATAATCCGGATTCGGTACTGCTGGATGCGGATGTCATTCAATTTCCGCTACATTTGCGCCGCTGGCAGCCAGGCGATATATTTCAGCCGCATGGGATGGGTGGGCGTCACCAAAAAATCCAGGACTTTTTTACCAACCAAAAATTGTCGCGGCTGGAAAAAGAGCAGGTCTGGATACTGGAAGACAGCAACCAAACGATCCTGTGGGTCGTCGGGATGCGGATAGATGACCGGGTGAAAGTCGGCACAAAAACCTGTAAACTACTGAAATTAAGTTGGATAAAACACTGATAGGGCGCGTTCCGGAGCACCTTCGTCGCGCCGGTCAACCGTGGTGGTTTGCCTTGCGCCTCTATGCTTTTTGGCTGTTATTTTTTGCTTTTTTCCGGCTGCTGTTCGTCGCCTGGCTTCGCGAAAACTGGAACGCAGATGGCCCGTGGGCTTCGTTTTGGTACGCTTTGCCGCTCGATTTCAGCATGGCCGGCTACCTGGTGGCCCCGGCGGTATTCCTTTGGTATGCCGGCATTCTGATTCGCCCGTCGGCACAGCCTTTCCTACGCTATGCACTGCTAACATTTCATCTCGGCCTATTGCTGTTTATGGTGTTGGCATTTACGGCCAACATATTCATTTACGCCGAATGGCATACGCCACTCAACAGCCGCGCTTTCGATCACTTTCGTATTCCGGGCGCTATGCTTGACTCTATGTCGGCTGCCTTCAAGGTCGGTGGGCTGGCTCTCTATGTTTGTTTGACCTGGGTCTGGTGGCGCGTTTTTTTGGAATTTAGTGGCAAGCAACTCGCCACACCGGAGCGTTCCTTCGCGCACCTGCCTGCAGGAACGGTACTGCTGGTATCGCTCTTTTTGCTTATCCGGGGTGGTTTGGGCAAGATGCCCATCAACGAAAGCGCCGTGTACTACTCCGGGCACCTGTTCAACAACCACGCTGCTACCAACACAGCCTGGCATTTCATGCACAGCCTGATCGAGACACGTTCGACACAAAACCACTACCGATACCTGAGCGACGAGTCGGCCCGAAAAGTCGTTGAGGAATTGTACGCCCCCAATAAAACCAGCAACCGGGCACACAGTTGGTTGTCACGCAGCCCCGCCGAAACACCGCCGAACGTAGTTTTTATCCTTATGGAAAGTATGACTGCGCAGGTGCTGGAAGAACTCGGCGGCGAAAAAGGCGTGTGCCCAAACCTGAGCAGGCTGGCCGGTACGGGTATCCTGTTTGAACGCTGCTATGGTAGCGGCTACCGTACCGACCAGGGCCTGGTGTCGATATTGGGCGGCTTCCCGGCTCAGCCCGACCAGTCGGTGGTGCTGCTGCAGGACAAGGCCGCCAAACTGCCCTCCGTATCCAAACTATTGAAAAAGGCGGGGTACGCCACCGCCTTTTTTTATGGTGGCCAACTCACCTTTGCCAATATGGGAACATGGCTCTATAATCAGGAATTTCAAACCCTGCAAAAAAAACCGACGCCCTTTTTTGCTACAGTGATGACGCTGAGCCTGCATCAGCCTTATGATGTTCCCTATAAAAGTCGGTGGACGGGCAACACCGAGCGGGAGAAATTCCTAAACTGTGCAGCCTTTGCCGATCATGCCATCGGGGAGTTTTTCCGACAAGCCGCCCAAGCGCCCTGGTTCGACAACACGGTGTTTGTACTGGTCGCCGACCATGGCCATCCGCAACCGGGCAATATCAACATGAATACCCCGCGGGCGCGGCAGGTGCCGCTCATTATCACCGGCCCGCGTATCAACCCAGAATGGCGCGGGCGTCGTATCGGAAAACTCGGCAACCACCACGACATACCGGCCACTGTCCTGGACGAGCTCGGTATCTCCAGTACGCCCTTCACCTGGAGCAAGGACTTGCTCAACGAGCGAACGCCCGACTTTGCTTACTATTCCAACGAAAACGGATTAGGTTGGATAACACCACAGGGTGCAGGCTTTTTCCCGTTTGCCAAACAGGAATGGCAAGAGCATTCCGGAAACCTGACCCCGGAAAGCCGGAACACAGCAAGGGCCTACCTGCAAGTGCTGTATGATGTTTTTTTGGGGTTGTAGCCCTACCCTACCCTGTTGCTATTTAAATCCAGTCGGCAAACTCATTAGCGAAGCGGCCAACCAAAACCGTGCGGAGGCGCTGGCGGGCACGGCAAAGGCGGCTCTTTGCATTGCTCATGGACCAATCCATGATCTCGCAAATTTCCTCCAGACTCTGTTCCTGTAGGTAAAAAAGTCGCAGTACCGCGCCATCATCGGGCAAGAGCATATTGAATGCACGCAGAAGCAATGCACTACGCTCACTATTTGCCATGGTTTCAAAACCATTGGGGGCATCGGCGCTCATTCGACGCACGGGCGACTCCGGGCTGTCCAGCGCAATTGTATCCCGACGCGCCCGACGCAGGTAGTTGATGGCCGAAGTGCGAGCTATTCGGTACAGCCAGGTACTGAAGCGACTTTCGCCCCGGTAGCCGGACAAAAAACGAAAGGCTTTCAGGAAAGCATCCTGGGTAACCTCCAGCGCATCTTCGCGGTTACCAAGCATCTGAAATGCCAGCCCAAATACCATGCGCTCATACCGCCGCACCAGGGTGGTATATGCGAGATGGTCTCCGGCAATTGTCTGCCGAATGAGATCGGCTTCAGATTCCTGAATGGATATGTGCAGGCATTGTTTTGCTTTCGGGGACAAGACAATGGGCGCTCCCGGGGTATATTCAAAGGATTGTTGAGGGGCAACGGACATTAAAAAGGCAGCAAGCATGGATAAACTGTTTTCGATGATGGATTTTGTTTTCAAAGCAGGTTTTCACTTGGGCCGGGGCGCAATCAAGGATTATCAGCGGTTTGTATGGTGGCTGTAGATGGTGAAGACAGCAGGTATGGTCGGGCAGGTTGGGGGCAATCCCAAAAAAATGTTTTCACATTTTTTTGACGGCAGTACCGCTATGGGATTAGTATGACACGGAAATATGCCTGTATCCCTGACGCCAGAGGTAAAATTGGTGCGTCAACGGTACCGGTTTATGAAAATTACGGACTGGACAAACCTGCTTATTTGCGCAACTTGTCGGGGTTGTCTTTCAAAAATGCCCCCCAACCGCTGTACGATTTTTGGCCTTTCGCCGGTCCAGATGCCTGGAACCAGTGGCATACGGCGGCGGCAAGGGCATCGGTGGCATCGAAGTATTTTTCCTGGAACTTGCGCTTGAGGATATTTTCCAACATACCCGCTACCTGCTCTTTCGAGGCGTTGCCGTTGCCGGTGATGGCGCGTTTGATCTTTTTCGGCATATACTCCGTGATGGCCACGCCATTGACCATGCCCGCTGCGATGGCCACGCCTTGCGCCCGCCCCAATTTGAGCATGGACTGCACATTTTTCCCATAAAACGGCGCCTCAATAGCCATTTCCGTCGGCTGATGCTGTCGGATTAGGTCCTGTACCTGCTCAAAAATATAGCGCAGTTTCACCGTATGGTCGTCTCCAACATGGGCGAAAGTCACTACCCCAATCTCAACCACCTCAATAGAATTTTTGTCGGCGATGATGATGGAAAAACCCAGCACATTGGTACCCGGGTCAATACCGAGAATTCGAGTAGGCATGGCAATTATTTACGAAATACGGTTTGCGATTCGCCGGGGCAAAAGTACACAAGGAATGTTCAAGTACCTTTAAATTGTTTTAAAATTTATCTATTTTAAAACAAAAAAAATATAAAACCAATCCCTCCTTTCATTCGCCCGCGTTTTTTGCGACATTTCCCGCTTATTATTTCCTGAAACGCTGCCCCCATCCGCGCATTCCATACTTTCGCACCGAAAAGGCCGGTACTCCCCTACCCTGCCCAAACCTAGAACCTGCAACTCAAAACTCGAAACTCAAAACTCAACACTCAACACTGTTACATGGAAATCATTGGCATACTTGGCGCCGGCGCAATGGGCAGCGGTATCGCGCAGGTTGCAGCATCGCGCGGGCATCAGGTAGTGGTGTGCGATAATTTAACCCCCGCCCTGAAAAAATCGGGAAAAAACCTGCTGGCATCCCTGAACACCTTAGTTGAGAAAGGGAAAATGCAGAAAGAGGAATCGGAGATCATCTTCGGCCGGATTCAGTACACGGATCACATGAGCGATTTCCGGGATTGTGCGGTCGTCATCGAAGCCATTGTGGAAGATATCGAGTTGAAACGCATCGCATTCAAAGGCATTGAAGCGATGGTGCAGCCCGATGCGATCATTGCCAGCAATACCTCATCCTTGTCAATTTCGGCTATGGGCGCTCCGCTGAAACACCCGGAGCGCACCCTCGGTATTCATTTTTTCAATCCTGCCCCACTGATGCGATTGGTTGAAATCATTCCGGCCTTGCAAACCGAGGCGCCTTTTGTCGAGCAGGCACGCACATTGATTGATAGTTGGGGAAAAACCACAGTTTTGGCCAAGGATACGCCCGGCTTTATCGTTAACCGGGTAGCCCGGCCCTACTATGGCGAAGCCCTGCGCATTCTCGAAGAAGGTATTGCAGATGCTTCGACCATAGACTGGGCCATGCGCGAACTCGGCGGATTCAAGATGGGGCCATTCGAGCTGATGGATTTCATTGGCAACGACATCAACTACACCGTCACCGAAACCGTGTTCAAATCCTTCTATTTCGACCCCCGCTACAAACCCTCCTTTACCCAAAAACGCCTCGTGAACGCCAACTACCTCGGCCGAAAAACCTGCCGGGGATTTTATGACTACCGCGAAGGCGCCGTCATACCCAACCCGGTAAAAGACAAACCGTTGGGCCAGCAAATCGTGACCCGGGTGGTTGCCATGCTGATCAACGAGGCCGCCGATGCGCTGTACCTGAACGTGGCCAACCGCGACGACATTGACATGGCCATGACCCAGGGGGTCAATTACCCAAAAGGACTGCTGGCCTGGGCCGACGAAATCGGGATCGCCAAAATCGTGGAACAACTGGACTGGCTGCATGCCGAATACTGCGACGACCGCTACCGCTGCTGCCGGTTGTTGCGCATCATGGCCCGGGAAAAACGCACTTTTTATTGATAAAAAACAAACTGTGCTCAATCCGACCGACATTTTCCATCGAATGTTTGACAACGATCCGTTCAGCCAATGGATGGGCATGGAACTCGTCTCGGTTGGGCCGGGCGCCTGTACGCTCCGCATGGCCGTTCGGGACGAAATGCTCAACGGATTTGGGGTTGCGCACGGAGGTGTTACTTTTTCGCTGGCCGACAGCGCTTTCGCCTTTGCATGCAACTCCCACGGCCGCCATGCCGTATCCATCCATTGCACCATCGAACATGTGGCGCCGGTGCGGGCAGGCGATGTGCTGACAGCTACAGCAACAGAGGAAAATCTTGGCAACAACCTGTCCAACTATGCCATTCGGATCGCCCGTGCCGACAATACAGCCGTGGCATTTTTTCGGGGTATTGCCTATCGGAAACAGCGGGAGTGGGCACAGTAATTCAGGATTTATCGAGTACGATTGATCATAACATACGAAGAGAAAATGAAAATCATGCTGATCGCATTAGCATGGTTTGCCATCGCGGGAGTAGGGGCCCAAAATGGCAAACCGGCAGTGCAGGTGTCCCCAATGGATGTTTCCTGCACGGGACAAACAGACGGGCGTCTCGACTTTACCTTAGTGAGCGGCGCCGTACCCGTAGCATTCCAATGGGCCAACCTGAGCGGCGGCACATCCGGAAACGGACAACTCGCCCAGATCGGGCAGAATGCTGCACTGACCAACTTACCGCCCGGCCTCTATCGCCTCACGTTCGTGGCATCCGACGGTGCCGACACGACTGTGGAACATACCATCAAAAACCCGCCGCCACTTGGCGGAAACTTGTTTTTACTCACCAATTTTGGCGGATTTCCCGTTGCCTGCGCGTATGGCGGTAGCGGAGTTGCCCTGTTTGATGCCACGGGCGGCACGCCGCCATACGCCATCCAGTGGTCTAATGGCGATCAGGATATTCGGGCCGACAGCCTCTTTGCCGGCCCGATTGCTGTTAGTATAACCGATGCCCGGGGATGCTCCATAGTCGTAGATACGGTGCTTCAGGTACCTGCCCCGCTTGATGCAAAATTGGTCGTAGAAGGCGAAACCTGTTTGGGACAAAACAGCGGTAGTATCCGTATTACGATGGCCGGCGGAGGAATGCCGCCCTACCAGTTTTCCCTGAATGGAGGCCCTTTTAGCAACAAAACCGATTGGATGAACTTGCCGCCGGGGCCATATTTTATTCAAATGCAGGATGCCGCCGGTTGTTTGCTGCCGTTGGCCGCACTGCTGCCCAGCGGATTGGAGTTTACCCTAAAACTCGGCGCAGACACGACCCTTTTTTCGGGTGATACCTTGCGCCGCGCGATTGTAACAAATCCTGCCGCCGACACGCTGATCTGGCGTCCAGCCCAGGGTGTACAAATGTTATCGGCTACCGAGGCCCTGCTTTTTCCAGCCTTTACTACCACTTACCACGTCACGGCCCTGAATGCCGACGGCTGCTCGGCGACAGACGAGGTGGTCGTGACCGTGATCCGAAACCGCGACTTGTATGTGCCCAATGTATTTGCGCCGGAGGCGCAAATAGCGGAAAACCGGATGTTCACGGTGTTTGGCAGTGGGGGCATACGAACCGTAGCCTTGTTGCAGGTGTACGACCGTTTTGGGCGGCTCTGGTTCGAAAATCATAATTTCCCAGTCAATGACGCTGGTTCCGGGTGGAACGGCGCCAACAATACGGATGCGGCTCCCGTAGGCGTGTACCTCTGGCGTGCGGTTGTATTGTACACCGATGGGCGGGAAATGCGCTTGCAAGGGGATGTAACGCTGGTGCGATAACAGACTTTCGTAAACCGCTGCCTACCTTTGCGGCCATGAAAAGTCTATTGTTTTTGCTTTGTTTTGTTTGGGCCGTCCGGCTGCCTGCCCAGCCCGATGCCCGCCCGGTGGCCCTGCGCGAATCGCTCGATTTGGCACTGGCCAATAGCACCCGGTTGAAAAAATCAAAACTCGACCGTCAGGCACTGGAACTGCGTTTCAAAGAAGGGCGCAGTGCCATGGCGCCACAAGTCAATGCCACATTCGGGCTGGATTATTATCCGGCGCTCCCAACTACCTTTTTGCCCTCCAACCTGTTCGGCGGCCCCGACGGAGGTTATGTAGCCGCTACGCTCGGCCAGCCATGGCAACTAAACGGGGTGGTGCGTTTGGAACAGCCAATCATCAACGAGTCTGCCCGGCGTATGGCTCCTGCGGCCAATATCAGTCGGGGCATCTACGACCTGCTCACCACAAAAGCAGAGGAAGAGGTGCTGCTCCATACGGCCACTGTGTTTTACCAAACATTGCAGACCGAAAAACTGCGGGATGCTATCAATGCCAACCTTGGAAAACTGGATGCGCTGGAACGTATGGCCCAACTGCAACTCGACAACGGCTATGCCGTTCCGACCGATGTGAAACGTATTCGCGTAGCCCGCACCAACCTCGAAGCCCAGCGCTACAACCTGGAAACCAGTATACTGGCGCTCCACCAAACCCTGCAATTCTTGTGTGGCCTCCCCTTCGACGAGCCGCTCGCTCTGGTTGAAGATATTGCCAAACCTGCCGCCGATTCCGCACGTTGGCAGGCGTTGACCCTCGAACTCGAATCCACAACGGATTATCGGTTGTTGCAGCGGCAGCTCGAACTCAATCGAATCCAGACGCGCAGCATCCGGGGCGGAATGGCGCCCGATTTGGGCCTTTTTGTCCTGGCCGGTTTCCTGACCCAACGTCCGGACGCCAATTTTTTGAAGCCGACCGGCGCTGGTATGGCCTTGGAGCCGTGGGTTTCAAACTGAACGTGCCGGTTTTTGACGGGTTCCTGCACCGCCGCAAGGCGGCAATCCTGCAGGTTGAAAGCCAAAAAATTGAGGAGGATCGCCGTGAGCTGAAGCAAGGAAAAACGCTGGAATTTTTGCTTGCCCGCGAACAGTTTGGGGGCACTTTGCGCATGATCCGTACGCAGGAAGATAATGTAGCACTGGCGCGTGAAATCACAGACAAGTTGTTGCTTCAGTTTAAGGAAGGCGTGACACCCGTTACCGACCTGCTCAATGCCCAAACAGCCCTCGCTGAAGCCGAAACCCACTACTGGCAACAAGTGTTTAACTACAAACTGGCCGTGGTAAAACTTTTGAAAGCAGCCGGCCAACTGCGCTTGTTGACTGAACAAATTGAAAAATAATGGAGCAATCAAACACCTGGAACACACTCACCCCGGAGGAGGAGTATGTCATCGCCCAAAAAGGCACCGAGCGCCCGTTCACCGGCGAATACTGGAATCACCACGAAACCGGCTTGTTTGTGTGCCGCCGCTGCAATGCCCCGCTATACAAGTCGTCGGACAAATTTGACAGCGGCTGCGGTTGGCCGTCGTTCGATGATGAAATACCCGGCGCCGTGCTGCGGGAAGAAGATCGCGCCTTGGGCATGCGCCGCATCGAAATACTGTGCGCCAACTGTGGCGGGCACCTCGGGCATGTCTTTAATGGCGAACGTATGACCGCCAAAAACACCAGGCATTGCGTTAACTCGCTGTCTATTCGGTTTGTGCCGGCCGACAAAAAATAGCCGTTCCTGTCAATTCCGGTCGTCTCTGGCAGCTTCCCGCTTTTCGATGTATTCCTTCCAGATGGACTGGTAGTCGTAGGAGAGATAAAATTCCGAATCGAATGCACCCCAGGCGCCATTTTCGATAGCCAGGTTGAGCCTGCGAACGCCACTCACGGGTACCTGCATCACCACTACATGCCCCAGTCCCATCGCCAGGGTCCAGGAGATGATGCGTACATCTTCCGGAGGAAACATATCCCAGAAACCCTGGGCTTCCAGTACGCGGCGTATTTCCTGCAAGTTTTTGCTTTGCTGGTGTTTCAGGATGACCGTCACCAGGACACTGTCTTCGGTCGTGATGGCCTGGGGTTCGAAGGACGGCCCGGGGGATGCGGGCGTAGGCTTGACAACTGGCTGCTGCGCGAAAGCAGTGGACAAGGAGCCGACCAAAAATGCCAGCAAGAGCAGCGCGGTTTTTTTCTGCATGGTAAAATCTGATTTCAACAACACGGTAAAAAAGAAGCCGTAAAGATATGAAGCCCTTTTCTTGCGAAACTTTCATTTGCACCTATTTTTGCCGCACTCATTTGGTTCACCGGCTGATCAATTTTACGGTTGATTAGTTGTGATTCCTCTCACAAACCGCCACAATTATTTTTATGCGCCAACACCCTGCTGGATTACCGTACCTGTTTTTTACCGAGATGTGGGAACGCTTCGGCTACTACCTGATGATCGGCATTTTTTTTCTGTACATGACCGATACGCAAGCCGGCGGTCTCGGTTTTGAACGGGCCAACGCCTCGGATATCTACGGAACATTCATCGCACTGGTGTATGTCACACCTTTTATTGGCGGTTTGCTGGCCGACCGGGTGTTGGGCTACCGGCGAAGCATTGCTCTCGGTGGCGTGCTGATGGGGATAGGTTATTTGCTGCTGGCTATCCCAAACAACCTGACCACATTCTATTTTTCTATGTTCGTGATGATTCTGGGTAATGGCTTTTTTAAACCCAACATCTCGACATTATTGGGCAACCTGTACAATGAAGAGCAGTACAAGGCCCGGAAAGACGATGGGTACAACATCTTTTATATGGGCATCAACATCGGCGCCCTGATATGCAACTTCGTAGCGGCTTACCTGCGCAACAACTATGGCTGGGGGTACGCTTTTGCTGCAGCAGGTATCGGGATGTTCATCGGTGTAGCGGTGTTTTTGAGTGGCTCGCGCCATGTAGCCCACGCCGACGTGCGCAAGGAGGCAAACCCAGCCGAGGCAGGTGTCGTCACCTTGCTCTCTTCCGTACTGTTGCCCGCTATTATCACCGGATTTTTAGCCTGGAATATTCCCGGGAATATGCTGGGGTCAGACTCTACGGACGCCTTCATTTTTGGCTCCATGCCTGTTGTCGGGTTCTTCCTGTGGATTCTCTGGAAAGCCACACCCGCCGAAAAACCACGCATCCAGGCACTGTTGGCCATCTATGCCGTGGTCATTGTATTCTGGGCGGTTTTCAAACAAAACGGCACGGCACTCACCACCTGGGCGGAGTTTTATACCGACCGCTCCATGCCTGCCTGGCAGGAAAAGCCCGCCCGATTCATGGGTATGGTGCAGGAAGTAAGCACCGAACCCGGCACTTATCCGCTCTACGACGAACAATTCCGCACCCACAAAGACCCCGAAACCGGAAAAATCGCTACGGGTACCACGACGCACCCGTACTTTCTAAATATACCCGAGGCCGAACGTCCCGGCCCCGGCGAAACAGTCAAATTGGTCTCAACAGAAATCTACCAATCCGTAAATCCTTTCTTTGTGATCGTGTTCACGCCCCTCGTGGTGTGGTTTTTCGGATTTTTGCGTAAACGAAAACGAGAGCCGACAACGCCGGGCAAAATCGGCCTGGGGCTGGTCATCACTGCCCTGTCCACCTTAGTGACGGTGTGGGCGGTGTACGCCTGCCACAATGGTGCCGAAAAGGCTTCTGTCTGGTGGATCGTCGCCACTTATGGCGTAGTTACCGTGGGCGAATTATGCCTCAGCCCGATGGGATTGTCCATGGTATCCAAAATGGCGCCCGCGCGTATAGCCGGTCTGATGATGGGGGGCTGGCAACTCGCCACCGCCATCGGCAACAAACTCAGCGGGGTGCTCGCCACCATGTGGGATCGCTACGATAACAAGGCCGATTTTTTCTGGGTCAACTTCGCCCTGCTGACGGCTGCAGCCATCGCGCTGCTCCTTATGCTGCGGTGGCTAAACCGGCTGTTCCGGGAGCAAGGAATTGTTTAATCGAGACAATCAGGCTTAACAATTATAAACCAACGAATTATGTCAATCAAGCAGAAGTCCAACAAACAACGTCGGAGCGTCAAAGACCAGGAAGAAATGCGGAAATTTCTGCTCATTGTGGTACTTGCCACAGGGGCACTCATGGTGCTGATGTACTTTATTTTCAAATAAGTACCCTACTTCATCGCTCAGGACAAGCGATTTTTGTAGTCGCGGTAGCCAAATTTACGTACCACGTCCAGGCGTCCGTCCTCCCGCCAGATCGCGATGGAGGGGTGCGTCACGCCGTTGAAGGTGGTGGTTTTCACCATCGTGTAGTGGATCATATCTTCAAACACGATCTTTTGCCCCACCTTCAGCGGTTTTTCAAACGCATACTCTGCCATGAAGTCGCCACTCAGGCAACTGACCCCGCCAAGGCGATACTGGTACTTGTCTGTCGGTTGCGGCGTATCATTGGCATGGCGCACACGCGGGCGATAGGGCATTTCGAGCGTGTCGGGCATGTGCGCCGTGAAGGAAACATCGAGAATAGCCGTTTTCACACCCTTGTTTTTCACGATGTCCAGCACACCGGCCACCAGCACGCCCGTTTCCCAGGCGATGGCGCTACCCGGCTCCAGGATCACCTGCAAATGCGGGTGCCGCGCCCGGAAGGCGCGCAACACACCGATCAGGTGCTCCACATCGTAGCCCGCGCGGGTCATCAGATGTCCACCGCCGAAATTCACCCATTTCAGATGGGGCAAAAAATCTCCGAAGCGCCGCTCGAAGTGCTCAAGCGTTTTTTCCAAATCAAAACTGCTGCTCTCACAGAGGGTGTGGAAATGCAAGCCCTCGATCCCGTCGGGTAAACCTCTTTTAAAATTTTCTACCACCTCGCCCAACCGAGAACCCGGCGACGCGGGGTTGTACAAGGCCGTACCCACCGGAGACCACTCCGGATTCACCCGGATACCCGGACTGATTTTCTCCGGGTATTTTTCCAGACGCCTGCGATACCGGCGATACTGCGTCTGCGAATTGAAGGTAATATGGCTCGAATACTTCATGATTTGACCAAACTCCCGGGGGACATACGCCACCGAATAGGTGTGCGCTTTGGCGTGCATCTCCTCAAAACACAGCCGGGCCTCGCCTAAGGAAGATGCCGTAGCGCCGCTCAGGTACTGCCGTACCAGCGGGAAAGCGCTCCACATGGCGAAGCCTTTGAATGCCAGAATGATCTGCACACCTGCCTCCCGTTGTACACGGTCAATCAATTGCAGGTTCTTGCGGAGCAGGGCCTCATCAAGCACGAAGCAGGGAGCGGGGATTTTGGAAATATCCATGGATGTGGAATGGTTGACAAAGGTTGAGAAGGGGCAAAGGTAAAACCTCCTCATTCAGAAAAATACCTGAATCATACCCCGCACACCGTACTTCGGCGCCCCGGGGTGATCAAGGTAAGTAAACCGCCGGACCAGGTCTATGCGCAACACTTTGAAGATATTGCCAATGCCGATGCCGGCCTCAATGTAGGGCTTGGCCTCCAGGGTGTAGGAAATCGGGGAACCATCCGGGTAAGTCGGAAAGTGGTACAGGCCGGATGTTTCCGTAGGCCGGTTTGTAGGCGTGACGGCGCCATAAAGTACTTTTATAGAAGCCGATTCCCGGAGTTTCAATTTGCGCACCAGCGGGATTTTATTCAGAAAAAATCCGTAAAAATTATGGTCCATGTTAATAGCCACATAGCGGTCGCTGATAAATTCCATAAAATTCATCAGGTTATAGGAATACAACTGGTACAGGTAGGTCTGGTTGGCGCGGTGGATAGTGAGCAACGGGTACGGCACTTTACCAAATACGCCGCCGGCCTCCACAAACAGGTAGTTATAGCCAATGGGCGGCAGGTTGGTAAACTTGTACAAACTGGCCCGCACATCTTGAAAACTGTACTCCCCGCCATACAGCCCGTCAATACCACGGGCATAGCGCAGGGTAGCCACATAGTTTACATTGATGGGCTGGCGGTAGGTAGCAGTTTGGAAAAATTTCTCGCCGGGGGCATAACGTACTTGAGCATAGAGTTGGGCCGTGGTCAGCGGATTTCCATCAGGTAAATTAACGCCGACAGGGTCAAATGTGAGTGCCCCGGCAGGCGCCTGTACCTGTTGCTCAAATCCGATTGTATAGGAAAAGTGGTTCTGGTATTCCCGCTCGTGCTCCAGGGTGAAACGTTTGTAATGTAGAAACTTATCGTTGGTTCCGCGCACAAAAGAGGTCAAAAATCCGCCAGCCTGTGTCTGGGCAAGTTCCTGACCGGGAATCCGGATATCTTGCTGGTATTGGATGCGCAAGAGGTTGTATGGAAACTGGTTGTACGCAGAACCGCGCAGGGCAATGGTAGCCTTGCCTCCAAATTTCATCTGCTTGTCCAGAAAACCGTATGCCCCATAGCCGTCGAGATTCAGGCGTTTGCTCAGGGTAGACGAGGTGCGTCCGCCAAAGCGCAAACGGCTACCCTCCACCAGGTTGAATGCGTAAAACGTGCTCACCGGCCCGATTTCAAAGTTGGGGCCGGCGCTCACATAGCCCACTGTGGCTATGAGCAGCGCCTTGGCCGTGTTTTTGAACAGGGGCGTATTTTGCAGGCTGTCCATGTTCTCGTATGTAGCGGCCTCGGCAGCATTCAGTTCGACATGCCGGGCGCCCGCCCAGTAGGTCGAGTCCCCGCGGGCTGCGCCGGGCAGATACACGACTTCCGAAAATGCATGCTGGAACAGTGAATCAGGCAGCACAGGATTGATTTCCGGCTGCCGGTGCGAAATCAGCCGTTGCCCGAACAAGCCGGCGCCCTTGCGTGTGACGCCGAAATCCATGCGGTAGTCCTCATTGGCCAAAACCCATTTCCCGGAAGGCAGGCGTTGAAAATCCTGCTGCAACTCAATGGATTTGATCCAGTTGAGGTTGATATCGGGATTGACCCCAAAGGTGGCGCGCACAACCGGGTAGGTGCTGTCGAGGGCAATGTAGAGTTCGCCCTGCAGGAGCATGTCGGTTTTGTTGCGTGGAAAAAACGCGAGCCGGACGATCCGGGTGCCGCCCTCTTCGATAGTGTCCATCGGATAGTACCGGTAAAACATAGGCGCCAGATTGGCGATAGGGCTTAGGAAATGGTCGGTCAAAAGCACCACATAATTGTCGTACAGGTTCACATCCTGGTTGAGGTAGCGCAAGGCTTTGTTGATGCCCTCCTGTTCGAGGTAGCCTGGAAACTTGACCGACTGATTGGCCTTGACAAAGATTTTTTTAGACTTGGGATCGGCGCGCAGACAGATATCCTGGATATTTTCCTGCAAAAAAACAGGAATCACACCGATACCGCTGAGTTTTGTAGTGTCGGCATTGTCCAGCACAAAACGCAGGCTTTTCAGCGCTTTTTTGTCCTTTATCTTGTCGGACAGGTTGCTCAGGCCAAGCAATACTTTTTCGTATTGTTCTTCCCGGAACGTGTGTAAATTCTCTACCCGATTCTGGTCGCGGTGCTCCACCACGAGTTTGATGAGTTCCACCGCCGGGTTGTTTTTGTTGCGGTACTTGCCCGACCGGACGGTGACCTCCCTAAGATCGGTACTTACCGGCACAAGGACGATTTCGAGCGTTTGCGATACACCCGGTCGCACCGCCAGCAGCTGCGTTTGGTAACCCAATGCCGAAATGCGTATTTCCGAAAAAGATTTTTCCGAGCGGATTTCAAACCGACCTTTTTCATCGCTGTATCCCCCGAGGCTCCTGCCCGGCACGGCTACGGTGACAAACGAAACGGGAAGTTGCGTAGAAGAATCGGTGATGCGGCCCGTGACGACCGTGCTCGCGGTCTGTGCCTGCAACAAAAAGGGAAACAAAGCCATGATCAGCCAGGCGGCTACGCAACCTGCAATCGGAGCGGGAATAGAGTTTTTGTTCATTCGTGTGCAATAGGTGCAACGGAATTGTACCGGAACAACAGATTAATTCCGTGCCAGTTTCGGAGGTTGTACTCAAACCGGCCAAAAGTAGCGGGATTCCGATGCGTTTGACTGCACTAACGGAGAAAAAGTTGATAAAGAAAATGGGCTTTTGACGAGGCGGGCCAATTCAGGCCTCCCCGAAACCCCGGCTGCCGATCAATATGCCCCCGCTTCCACAGCCGCTACCGTCAAATCCAGCCCCCTAAATTGATCGCTTTGAAACCAAGAAACAGGCGTTTACTATTTTGACTTTTTCGGCAGCGCGTACCTGCATCTGTCTTTGTGGATTGGCAAAAGCCAATACCTTTGCGGGGCTTTTTCTTTTGTAACGCTTCACTACCTAAAGGCTTCTCCGAGCGCCTTGTTTTTCAATGAAAAACACCTACTACGATCTGGTCGCACAGACCTTTGATTTTCCGCAAGACGGTTTTCGACTCCAGGACAACCGGCTTCTTTTCAACGAAATAGACATCCATGAACTGGTTCAAAAATACGGATCGCCACTCAAACTGACATTTCTGCCAAAGATCGGCGAGAAAATCCAGACGGCCCGGAAGTTGTTTCGGGATGCCATCCAGCGGTACAATTACAACGGAAAATACGTCTACTGCTACTGCACCAAAAGTTCGCACTTTGCTTTTGTACTGAACGAAGTGCTGGAAAACGGTACACAATTAGAGACATCCTCGGCATTCGATATCGATCTGGTGTGGCGGCTGTACCGGCTTGGAAAGATCAACAAGAGTACCACTATCGTCAACAACGGGTACAAGCCGGTGGCGTACGCCCAAGGCATTGCGCGGTTGATTGACGAGGGTTTTCAGAATGTGATTCCGGTTTGCGACAACGCCGACGAACTGGACATGTACGATGCCTTCGTCAAAAAAGACAATTGCAATATCGGTATCCGGATGGCCACGGAGGAGGAACCGAATTTTGAGTTTTATACGTCGCGGCTCGGCATTCGCCAGAGTGCCATCATGAGTTTTTATGAAGAAAAAATTGCTGCCAACCCCAAGTTCAACCTCAAGATGCTGCACTTTTTTGTGGACATCGGCATCAAAGACACCATCTATTACTGGAGCGAACTGAAGAAGGGCATCAAGACGTACTGCGAACTGCGCAAGGTGTGCCCTACCCTGTCGTGCATCAATATCGGTGGCGGTATGCCGATCCGGAACTCGCTCGGTTTTGAGTACGACTACCCGTACATGGTGAACGAAATTGTGCGCATGATCAAGGAGTACTGCGACGACGAGGGGGTACCTGAGCCGGATATCTACACGGAATTTGGCAAGTTCACGGTGGGCGAGAGCGGCGCGGCTATTTTTTCTGTCATTGGCAAAAAACAACAAAATGACGCCGAGCAATGGTACATGCTGGATAACTCGCTTATGAACACCTTGCCCGATAGCTGGGGTATCAAGGAGCGGTTTATCCTGCTGCCGATCAACCACTGGGACAAGGAATACCAAAAAGTGAATATCGGAGGCATCACCTGCGACAACGCGGACTACTACAACTCCGAGGCACATATCAACCAGGTCTATTTGCCGGTGTACGACGACGACAAGGAGGAGCCGCTGTACATCGGGTTTTTCCATACAGGAGCATACCAGGAATCATTAAGCGGCTACGGCGGCCTCAAGCACTGCCTCATTCCTTCGCCCAAGCATATCCTGATTGACAAAAACTACTACGGTGAACTCACCGATTGGGAAGTATTTCCGGAGCAGGATGTGGACTCGATGCTGCGTATTCTGGGGTATGATTCACCGTATGCATCCTGATTTTTAACCGGAGGCACAACATCACACCGCCCAATATCCGAGGTATTTCAAAAAAAGTTTCGTCAGATTTTCCGCATCGGAGATACCCCGGTGGTGTGTGCCGGTGAAGAGAATATCCTCGCGTTCCACCGCCTTGCGCAAGCCGATAGACCGGCGCAATTGTTTCATATTCATGTACTGCTCCTTGAGGTTGGCGTGTTGCTCGGCCCAGTTGCTCTCGAGCCGATGCAGGTGGCAGTCGCTGATAAACATACGTTTGTCAAAGCCGCCCCAGGAGCACAGCATGTAGTCCTCCTCCTCGATGTGTGCCCACTCCAGGAACTCTTCGATGACCAAGGGGAAAGTATTCGCCCGGTTTACATCCAACTGGGTGATGCTGGTCAGGTCGCGGCAAAAAGGCGATAGCGTGGGGTGTACGACGGGTTTGATAAAGCGGTTGAATTTGCCGCGAACCTCCCCGTACTGATTGACCCGAAATGCGCCGATTTCGATGGTTTCCTGCACATAACCCGGCGGTGTGTTTTCCCAGCAGGTGGCTTCGAGGTCGTAAATGATGTAATTTTTCATGGTGCAGTATGTTGCGGCGCTCGTTTGAGTCGCAATCCCGCAAGGGACACAAAGTTTGAATAAAAGTTTAGAGTTTTGGCCGAAAATCTGACCTGCCATGAACATTGCCCTTTTGACCACATATCCACACGGCGGCGCCGGCGTTGCGTGCCGACGCTTACAGGCTGCACTAAACGACGTCGGCGTACAGGCCGAACTGCTGACCCGCAACGATGCCTCCGCAAAGTGGCCGTTTTATGCCGAACGACTTTCTTTCCTACCCTGCGAACGCGACCGATCCGTGCGTTTTTCGTTTTCGCCGGCCAATTTTGGCACCGATATCTCCAAACATCCCGTCGTACGCAAGGCTGATGTGCTGCACCTGCACTGGATAAACCAGGGGTTTTTGTCCCTGAAAAACCTCGGGCAACTGGCGGACTTGGGAAAACCAATTGTCTGGACCCTGCATGACATGTGGGCGTTCACCGGCGGGTGCCATTACAGCGGGACGTGCGAGCAGTACCTGCGAGAATGCGGGCATTGCCCGTTTTTGCGCCGCCCGGGTGCTTCCGATCTGTCGCATCGGATTTGGTTGCGAAAAAAAAAGGAATTCCCGGCCAACCTGCATTTTGTTACCTGTAGCGCGTGGCTGGCCGAACGCGCCCGCACGAGCGGATTGCTTCGCCGGTACTCTGTGCAATCTATCCCCAATCCGATTGACACCACCGTTTTTGCGCCGGCATCGGCGGAAAAACGCCTTGCCTTTCGGCGCCAACTCGGGATAAATGACGCATCGCTTGTTGTTTTGTTTGTTGCCATGAAAGTTCAGGATGAGCGCAAAGGATTCCGCTACTTACAACAGGCATTAGTTGAGTTGAAGGCTCAACAGCCTGATCGACAAATAGATTTATTGATTTTGGGGCACTCCCGCCCGGAGGATTTGGCGGCACTCCCCTACCCTTGCCACCCCCTCGGCATGGTGCAGGACGCCGAAAAACTGGCGCTGGCCTACGGGGCATCCGATGTGTTTGTGATCCCTTCGCTGGAGGACAACCTGCCCAATACCGTCATGGAAGCCCTTTCCTGCGGCACACCTGTAGTCGGTTTTCAAACGGGCGGCATACCCGAGATGGTGGATCATTTGCGAAACGGCTTCGTGGTGCCACAACGCGACAGCGGAGCGCTGACCGAAGGCATTCGCTGGATATACGAAAAAGAAGCCGCTGCAATGGAAACTTTACGCGCAGCGGCACGCACCAAAGTGGAGACACATTATGCCGGCCGGGTTGTTGCCGAGCAGCATCTTGCTTTGTATCAAAAAGTGCTTTCGTAAACGACGTGCGCTATTTTTTCTTCCTTTGACTGCCTTGCGCGCCACCTCGGCACGGGCAGTTTTTTCCGGTACAGGCATCTCGCTCAGTCGGTTCGGCTCAATCACCGGACGGCCGCGCAGCCAAAGTGCCAGCCCGCCAAAAAACAGCAGCAGGATCAGTCCGGAAGCCACGCGCGATATATTTTCGCCTAAAACGAAGGACTTCGGCTCGAAGCGCATCTCTATTTTCATGTTTTGGCCGGGGGGCAGGCGCATGGCCCGGAGCAGGTAATTCGCCTTGGTAAAATCGGGCGCCGGCTCGCCGTTCAGGTAGCATTTCCAGCCCTTGGCGGGCGGATAATAAACTTCCGAAAACAGGGCCAACTGCTCCGTTGCGGCCGAATACTCGTACTCCATTTTGGTCGGATGGTATTTGGTCAACCGAATTTGCGCGGTGCTGTCGAATTGGATATTCAATCCGCGCAGCGGTTCGGCGTAGTTTTCCGCTACGACGGCCGCTGTCTTGGGATCAAGGTCGCGCAGTGCCTGAAGTTCGGCGTCGGCATTGGGTAAAACCGTAAAAGTCGGCACAAACCAGGCATTTCCGCAGGCTTGTGGGTTGGGCATTACCTCGCCTTGTTGACCGACGATGTATTTCCCGTTGAGCATACCCACGATGTGCAGACTTTGTCCAAGCGCTGGATTCAGGAATGTGTCCACCACTTCCTGGAAGCGCTGCAATTTGGCGGCGTGGTACCCACTCAGGCTTTTGTGGAAGTAGGAGGTAATGGCATTTCCGGTAATACCGCCGCGGGAGAGGTCCAGCACCCGGTAATGTTGGTCGGGGTCTTGCTTGATCTGTTCGTCGTAGGGCTGAGGCTGAGGTGCAGCAGTAGCCGTGCGTTTGTTTTCGTATTTTTCGGATGAGATTGTCCGGGTAGCAACCAGCCAGTTGTCGGCCAGCGATGCCAAAGTCAGGAGCACGACTGCCAACCCGGCCTTCACCTGGCCCTGCAAGTACAGCCACAGCAACCCGGCCCCTGCGGCCACGAAGGCTAGGGAGCGAAAAACGTCGCTGCGAAGCATGGCGGCCCGGTCTTGCTGGAGCAGGCTGAGTAGCCCAGGGTCTTGTTGGAGGTTGGCGTCGTATTGTCCGCTGGTACTTCCGATGGCGAGCGCCAGCAGGCATAGCCCGCCAGTGATACCCGCCGCCCAGGCCAGCGCGCGTTTTTTCTTTTCCACAGCAATGTCCTGGTCACACATTTTTTGGATGCTGAGTGCTGCCAGAGCGACAAAACATAACTGCCCGATCCCGAGGGCCATGGATACTGCCCGGAATTTGTTGAACATGGGCAGGTAGTCGTACCACACAAAATTCAGGAAGAAATTTTTGCCCCAGGCCAACGAGATCATAAAAAGCCCGCCCGCAAGCAGCCAGTATTTCACCCCGCCGGGTACCAGCCAGGCTCCCAGAAAGAACAGCATAACTATGATGACGCCAAAGTAGATTGCTGTGCCTACAAAAGGCTGGTCGCCCGTGTAAAACAGGCTGTTGATCTGGTTCCGGGCCTGCGGAGACACGGCGTTGTACAGTTTTGTGCTTTTGTACGACTCCCCTGCACCGCCGCCGGCAAAATGCGGCACCAGAAGCGTCATACTCTCCCCCTACCCCGTAGCTCCAGCCAAACAGGTAGTCCTTGTCCAAACCATCGCCTTTGGATTTTTTTTGTTCCAGTTCGGAAATGCCGCGGATGGTTTCCTGACTGTATTCGTAGGTAGGCCAAAGCCGGGATGTATTCGATGCAAAACCCAGGGCGATAGCTATCGAACAAGCAACAAATGCTTTGGCCCAATCCGCGTAGGTTTTCGCCTGTACGGCATCGGCGAGTTTAGCCAGAAAATAGATGCCGCTGAGGAGCAACGTATAGTAGGTGATCTGGACGTGGTTAGCGTTGATCTGCATAGACATAAACAACGCCATGAGTGCCCCGCCGAGCAACAAATTTTTATTGAATGCCAGCACCAAACCCGCCAATACACCCGGAGCGAGTGCCATTGCAATCATTTTCGTGGTGTGCCCGGCCTCCAGGATATCAACGTTGTAGGTGGTGATGCCAAATGCTACGGCACCAAATATGCCGACGCGCCAATCCGTTTTCAGCGCCAGCAGCAACAGGTACATGCACAACATAGCCAGCAATACCTGCACCCACAGGATTGTACTGATGTCTGTCCACAAGAGTAAAGCGTTCAGGATCGGAGTGGTCAGGTTGCCCGATAAAGGCACATAAATCTGATAGGAAGGCATGCCGCCAAATGCGCTGTTCGTCCACAGCGGGGCTGTCCCCTCCGATTTAATATAGGCCTGGATTTCCGTTTGCATACCGCGCGCCTTGTCGTTGTCGGGCTGAGGCAAGGCCTTGCCCTGAAAGGCGTTTGGGGCAAAAAAAACAGCGGCAACAGCCACTATGGAGAAAATGGCGATGAGATGCGGGAGTATTTTTTTAAAATCCATGCAGGAGGGTGTTTGTCCGGTTAGTCTTGTTCATTTTGTCAAAAAAAGCACGCTTGTCCAACTTCCGCATCCAGAGCGGCGAAGGTAGGCAAATGCCGAAACCGTGCGATTGACTCAATTGAGTTTTTGAAACAAATCCCGGAGAACGGCATCCGGAATCTCGTGTCCACCCGAAAAGGACTTTTCCTCGAAGTCCACGCCGCTGTTCGCCTCCATTTCCTGAAGTTGAGCCAGGCGATCCGGTGTCAAAAAAGGATCATCGGAGCCGTAAAGCAGGTACAGATTTTTGTCGGCAAGGTAGTCTTTGTGCGCCTGGTAATCCAGGTCTTCCGGCGGCATACCCGCCCACAGCACGAGGTCGTGAAAATGCGGGTGGTAGCGGAGTATCCAGCGGCAGACGGTGGCGGTACCTTGAGAAAAACCTAAAATCACGATACGGACATCCGGCGACAGGGCCGCCACATACCGGTTCAGGAGGGATTCGAGGTAGGCGCCGTTGTCGGCTATTTCGTCTTCGCGGCAGTGGCGGGTCATCCATGTGGCGCCGACGGGGCCGCTGAAACCTTTTTTATAAAAATGGTTCATGCCTTCTGGCGCCACAACCAGCGTATGGCCGTTGTCGAGTTGAAGAAAATCCTGCAAAAACTCGGATGCCAGCTGCGCGTATCCGTGGCAGACGATCCAAAGTTGCCGGATATGTAGCCCCGGCTGCCCGAGGGTATAGTACTGCGCGGTTTTGGAGACATTGAGTTTGTGCTGTTCCATAGAAAAAAGCCATTTTTTTGCAAGGTATAATGATCTGGTTGTTAACAATTGGAAAAAGTCTGCTCCGGGTAAACCCGGAAAAATATTCCGGGTAAATCTTGCGCCGGATTTGCCGCATCGGGATTTTCCTTTTGTGTACTTTTGCGGCGAATCTTTGTAAAAACTTATTTTCTATCACACAAAAACTTTTAACAAAATGAGCAAGAAACTCTTTTATTTCATCGCCCTCCTTGGCGCCATGGTTGTGTTTGCACCTGCCTGCGGCGATTCCGATCCCTGTAAAGATGTAGACTGTGGCGTAAACGGCACCTGCTTCGAAGGTGTATGTGCATGCAACGACGGCTTCGAAGGCGATGCATGCGAAATCGAATGGGCCGCCAAATTTGTTGGCTCCTACCTGGGCTCCGATATCTGTGCAGGCGTTACCTACAACCTCACCAAGCCGGCTGTTGTCACGCGTGTCACGGAATCAAGCGTTCGTATTTCTAACTTCGGTGGTTTTGATTCGCTGTTGGATGCCAACATCGAAGATGGCAACAAATTGACGTTCACCAACTACACGGACCCTGCCAGTCGCAAGTTCACAGGTACTGCTCAAATCAACGGCAACACGATTTCGGGCAGCTACACCGTTACGTATTCGGATAACACGACCGAATCCTGCACATTCACATACACGAAGTAAGTATTTGTAGCCAACAAAAGAGGGCCGGCGATTCGCATCGTCGGCCCTCTTCTTGTTTATTCGCAATCAAACGGATGCATGTTATTTGCCTCCGCCTTCTTTTGATGCGCCGCCGCGTTTTTTCTGCGACTCCACATCGCCGGGAGGCATAGCCCCCTCGCGCTTTTTCTGCTCTTCTACTTTGCCTTCCTGTACGGCGCCGCCGCGTTGCTTTTGCGGATCAGTCGGTACAGCCTGTGGCAATGGTGCTTTGGCAGTCGCAGGAGATTTTTTAGCGGCAGACTTGGAACCCGGCTTTGTCGCCTTTACCGGCGGCAGGGAGGCTACATACTCATCGTACCGACGTTGCGCCTCAGCATTTACGCGATCCGTGCATTCCTGCTGCTTTTGTGCGCGAAATTCGTCCAGTTGAGTGGTTATGGCAGCAGCAATCTCTTGTTTTTGCTGTTCTAGTGTTTGGCCGCCAAAAGCGGTCAGTGCAAGAAAACCGGCCGTTACGACGAAGCCGGAGAGAAGGAATTTCTTATTCATAATTGTTTAGTGTCTTTTAAATGGTGAGTGAATACAGGCGAAGCCGTGCGATTTACTGAATGGTTTTCATAGCTTCGGCTTCGGCCTTCAGGCGATCAACTTCGGCAGCCACGCGCGTTTCATATTCGGCATCACATCGGGCGTTTTCGTCGCTTTCGATGGCAGGCTTTCCGGCATCAACGCCTTTTTGAATTTCAGCCTGTACCTGCTCCGGTGTGAGCAGCTTTTCGCCGCACGATGCCAAGCCGATTGTCAGCATAGCCGCAGTAATCATTCCAAGAAGTGTTTTTTTCATGTTAGAACGTAGTTTACGAGTTTAAAAAAATGACGGTGCAAAAGTAGGTGTTCCGGGATGATGAATGATGCATTTTTGAATCGGTATTTCCAGACTCCCGAAGAATTCAGGCAAGCGAATATTTCTTCGGTACATTGTGCCCGGATTCGTCACGACCACCAAACGAAGCAACAGATGCCGCTTGTTCGTTCGATTGCACAAATTTTCCGGATAAAATTCAGAATAGCCCTCCTCGCCGCTGTTGTTTTCGGGTATATTTTTCCGGCAACACCGCTGTTTGCCCAAGAGGAAGACCCTGCTACCGGCGAACTGCTGGAAAATTTCTTTCGCGACAACGAGCAGGCATCCGAGTCCGATGTACAGATGTTCCTCGAATACCTCGAAAACCTGCGTCGGCGACCACTTGATCTCAACCGCGCTACACGGGAGGACTTGTTTGCCATGCGGCTACTCAACGAAATCCAGATCGAAAACCTGTTGCGCTACCGGGAACAGTTCGGCCCCTTGCTGAATGCATACGAACTACAAGCCATACCAGCCTGGGAACTGCCCGATATCCGGCGGGTGCTGCAATTTGCCGGGGTCAATACCGGACTGGATACCCGGAATACATCCCTCTGGCGCGGACTTTCGGAAGGGCAAAACGAACTGCTGCTCCGCTGGGGCCACGCCGATCCGCCTATTTACAACACCGCCACCGCCGAGGGCCGGCCCAATACCTGGGCCATGCGCTACCGCCACACGTTCGACAACCGATTGCGCTTCGGCTTCACTGCGGAAAATGATCCGGGTGAAGCATTTTTTCGGGGTAGCAACAAACACGGATTCGACTTTTACAGCGCGCATCTTTTTGTCCAAAATGCCGGCCCAACCCTGCAAACACTCGCCATCGGCGATTTCTCGGCCCGAATGGGCCAGGGGCTGCTGCTCCAAACGCGATTCGCACCGGGCAAAACTGCCGAGACAAGTACCATCGCTCGTGGCGGCGGACGTATCGGCCCTTATGCTGCATTCGGCGAAGCATTCTTCCTGCGCGGAGCGGCTGCTACCATCAACCTCGGCAAAAACTGGGAAGTAACGACCCTGCTCTCCTACCGCCGCCGCGATGCCGGTATTGCCACCCTGGCCGACTCCACCGACCTTGATTTTGAAGAAATAGTTTTTTCCTCGTTGCAAACTTCCGGACTGCACCGCACGCCATCCGAAATAAATAACGAAAAGGCTATCCGCGAATGGGTAGGCGGCATGACGATCACGCGCAAGTGGAAAAACGGGCAGGTCTCGCTCAACGGCCTGCACCTCCGCTACGACAAGCCCTGGCAGCCGGCCGATGCGCCTTACCGGCGCTTCGTGTTTCAGGGCGACCGACTGAGCGGCGCGGGCGTAGACTACTTCTGGCGGCGACGCAACTGGTATGCTTTCGGCGAAATAGCCCGCAGCGACAACGGCGGCATAGCAGCCCTGAATGGCCTGCTCTTCGCCGCCGACCGCCGCGTAACTTTTTCCGTGTTGCACCGGAATCTGGGCCGGGAGTACCAATCCGTGTATGCCGCCCCGTTTGCCGAAACCTCCGGCGCGAGTAATGAACAAGGCCTGTATGTTGGCGCCGATGTGCGCTTTGGGCGCAAATGGCAGATCAACGCATACGCCGATATATGGAAACACCCCTGGCTGCGCTTTGGCGTGAATGCTCCTTCGCGTGGCAGCGAATACCTCGGCAGGGTCATCTGGAATCCCAAACGCGGGATGTCTGTATACGCTTTGTGGTTCCTCGAAGTCAAGGAGCGCAACAGCAGTATTGAAACAATTTCGGGCCTCGTGGAAAACCGCCGCAGCCGCCTGCGCCTGCATGCCAGTTACAAAGTTGGCTCAGGAGTAGAACTACGCAGCCGATTGGAGTGGACAGGTTTCGAAATTCGCCCCCAGCCGCGCTCTACAGGTTTTTTGGCCTATCAGGAAGCGGTTGTTCACCCCTTAGGGTCGCGTTTGTCCGGGACGGCACGATTTGTTATTTTCGATACACAGGACTACGACGCGCGGGTTTATACGTTTGAAAGCGACCTGTTTGCAGCCATCAGCATACCAGGTTTTGCCGGACGCGGCACACGGTATTTTTTCAATCTGAACTGGCGGGTAAATGAATGGTTCCGGCTGGAAGCACGCATCGAACAAACAAATCAGCGCATAGCGGGCAGCTCGGCCGGGCGTATCGGGCGGTTCAATGAATGGAAAGTACAGGCCCGGTTCAAGTTTTAATTCACCGCCTCCACGCCTGCGATCTCCGGGATTTTGCCCCGAATAGCCTCGGAGATACCGGCACGCAGGGTCATGGACGACATCGCACAGCCTTCGCACATACCCATCCAGCGAATTTTGACGTGCATATCATCGGTCACTTCAACGACTTCCACGTCGCCGCCATCCACCTGCAGGTGCGGGCGCACACTGCTCAGGGCATCTTCGATACGCTGGAGGAGTTCTTCTTTTGTGCTGTCTTGCATACCGTACGTTAACAGGGGTTGAAAAAATAAGAAATCGAAGGGGCGAAGGTAGGACTTATGGAACAAAGTGTTGCTGCGTGCCTGCTTAGCCGGACTGATTCCTGACGGCCGGGCCTTTACTGCTTACGTTTCGCCTTGAATTTTTTCTCGAAATTTTTGGACTTTCGGGCCAACTACATGCACACAATACGATTGTGTCGGATTGTTGCGGTAGTAATTCTGGTGGTATTCCTCGGCCTTGTAAAACTTGTCGAGCGGTGAAATCTCCGTGACAACGGGGTTGTCCCACAGTTCAGAAGCGGCTTCTTTGGCTGCTTCTGCGATGGTCTTTTGTGCCGCATTGTGGTAATAAATAACCGAGCGGTACTGGGTGCCCACGTCATTCCCCTGGCGGTTGAGCGTGGTCGGGTCGTGTACGGTAAAAAACACTTCGAGAATTTCCTCGAAGGATACCACTGCCGGGTCATATACAAGTTGGGCGACCTCGGCGTGGCCGGTCGCTCCGGTACAGATTTCCCGGTAGGTCGGATTGGCAATGTGCCCGCCCGAATAGCCGCTTGCTACGCTCAGTACGCCGTTCATCTCCTGATAAACGGCCTCCACACACCAAAAACAGCCGCCACCGAGGGTGGCTATTTCGGTTTGGCTACTTCCGGGCTGCACGTCCGCTACCGGTTTTGTTGGTTGATTGATCTGCATGACCTTGTCTTTTTGAGGCGCATCCTGTGCGGAGTGGCAGGCTGCGCCAAGGGTTGAAAGAAGAAATACCAGAAGTGTTTGTTTCATGGTTGCATTTGTTTAGCACCTGAAACAGATGAACCGGGCATTCGGTTGAAGGCGCTGCGATAAACCGGCACGCGCGCCGCACCAGGCAGGTATTGCAAAAAACGCTGCAACCCCTCCCATTTGGCCTCGTTCAGATCGTAACTGATGTTTTGCCGGAAATAGGCTTCCACATCGAAACCGGGCATGGTGGGTAGTATTTTAGTTAATTCCGGGATGTGCGCAATGCCCGATTGCAGGGCCGTATTGAACTGCGCTACAAAAGCCGGCTCCAACGGACGCACGCTGACCCATGCAGCAAAAACGAAGGGCAGACCCGTCCAGGCCAGCCAGGCTTCCCCCAAATCGTAAACAAACGGAAAACGTTTTTCTAACCCGATGGCCCGGTCGCCAATAACAAGCCCGGCCGTGTGGCCGCCGATGCGCTGCTCGAATCCTTCGGTAGCCTGCAAAAATTCCGGTTGTACATTCCAGAACTCCCGGCACAGAATAGGCGCGAGTGTAGCCGACGTTTTTGAGTGAAAATCCAGGTACAGGCGCTTGATTTCGTGCAGGGGTTTTTCCGAAAAAATGCACACGGTTTTGACGGCCCCCACCGTGCCGATGCAATAATCCGAAATGATATGCGCCTCCGGCAGGTCGGGAATAATGGCAACCGGCGTAAGCGCCAGATCGGCTTCTCCACGCAGCAGCTTTTGGGCACACACGGACGGAATGTCCAGGTTCAATTCGACCTGTTCCGACAACGCGCTGCGGAAAATACCGTAAATAAACGGCTTCGTATTGAGGTAACTAACGGCTGATAAGCGCAGTTTTTGCATGGCGTAAGTGCCGAAGGGGGCTTTTTGAGTTTTGAGTTTTGAGTTTTGGGTTTTGGGTTGGTTTTGGGTTTACTGCGCTTGCACCACGGGCAAATCAATATAACCGCGCCACTGCTTGTCCTCTTCGAACACCGTATCGGTGTAGTCCTGCACAACATTATATAAAGTATCCCGCTCGACAGGCCGACGTCCGACCCGGCGAATCATTTCCACCAGTTCGTGGGTACTCAGCGCCGGATTTTGTTCCTCCGACCCGGCCATGGAATAAATTTTGGTGGTGTCGTCTATGGTGCCGTCTATATCATCTACGCCAAAAGCAAGCGACATTTGGGCGAGGGTGCGCCCGATCATGGGCCAGTATGCCTTGATGTGATCGAAATTATCCAGATAGACCCGGCTGACGGCATAGTTGCGCAGGTCTTCGACGGCTGTACCTTCTGGAATATGGCTCATTTGATTATCCTGGTTGCGGAACTTGAGCGGGATGAACGTTTGGAAGCCGCCGGTTTTGTCCTGCAATTGGCGCAATTGCTCCAGGTGGTCAATCCGGTGCCAAAATTTTTCGATGTGGCCGTACAACATGGTGGCATTGGAGCGCCTGCCCAGCTCGTGCCACACCTCATGAATACGCAGCCATTGCTCGGCGGTACACTTGTCTGCGGCGATTTGTTCGCGGATTTCCGGGTGAAAAATTTCGGCGCCGCCGCCGGGCATACTATCCAATCCGGCTTCCTGCATCAGGCGCATACCTTCTTCGTACGTCACTTTGCCCTTTTTAAAAATGTAGTGGTACTCCACCGGGGTAAGCGCCTTGACGTGCAAGTCGGGGCGGTGCGCCTTTATTTTTCGAAAAAATTCCTGATAAAACGGCAAGTCGTACTGGGGCAACACCCCGCCCACGATATGCACCTCGGTCACGGGATGCCCGTCGTAGCGGCGCACCATATCCAGCATTTCCTCCATTGTGTAGGCCCAGGCATCGGTATCGCTGCGTTGTTTGATCAGGCGGGAATACGAACAAAACTTGCAGTCGTAGACACACAAGTTGGTTGGTTCAATATGGAAGTTGCGATTGAAATAGGTGTTGTCGCCATTTTTGCGTTCGCGCACGATATTGGCCAACACACCCACAAAGGCCAGATCGCCGTGTTCAAACAAAAAAAGCCCTTCCTCCGGGCTGATCCGCTGTTGATTTGCCACCTTTTCGGCGATTTGTCGGTGTTCGGCGCCGAGGCCCTTGTTTTTGAGTAACAATTCTACCTGTTGCATTTTTTGCTTTTCTCGTCTTTGGGTCGGTAGTTTGCGAACTACTCCAGTCCTAAACCCGCCTGCTTTCCAAATGTTCAGGGCTGTTCAAACTTGATAATCTCCATCAGTTTACGCGCATTTTCTATATTTGAAAACTGCGTTTCCAGGACGGCTTTACGGTCGGATATTTTCCCCGGCTCAAAGGGGGCATTGATGAGTGCTTCCACCGTTTGCCGAATGGCGGCGGCGGAGTTTCGGACATAGCACAGCGGCTTGAGGTCCATGCCGCTGACCATGTTGTCGTTGACGATGCAGAAGCGGCCGCGAAATAAGGCGTTGAGCAACTTGAGCTTGATGCCGGAAGCCTGGAAAGACACGAGCAAATTGATCTGTGCATTTTTGATGAGGTCAACCATACGTTCCTCATCAGGATTGTCCACCAGTGTGATATGGTCGTGCCGGCTGACCCATGCGCGCAGGCGCTCGGTCGGTTCCATTCCGGCAATGACAAACGGAATATCTATTTCGGAAAAAACCTCGGTGATCAGCCAGATGGCCGCCCGTTCGTTGTCCGGCACACTCAATTTCCCATGAAAAAGCACATACGTCCCGCGTCCCGGCAGGCTCTCCACCACCATATTGGGGTGAAATGCCGGGATATAATGCGTGTTGGACTTGAACTGTCGGTAGTAGGTCTGGTCGGTATGGGAAAGGGTGAGCACCTCGTCGGCATGCAGGATTACTTTGGGTTCAATACGCTGCAACCGAAGACTTTCGATGAAATAGTACAGTTTCTCCAGTCCCGGGTCGGTCAGTTGCGACAAACCCTCGTAGTACTGCCACTCCACGTTGTGCATGCGCACAATTTTTTGCCGGCCGCGCAGGCGTTTATGCCAAATGTATGCGGCGGTGTGCATGCCCTCGAACAAAACAGGATGGTTGTCTTTCCGGAGGCGACGCAGCAAATCGCTGTTTTCCGGGTGCGCATGATGAACGGCAGCAGGCCGATCTGGTACCAGACGGAACGGCTGCGCGGGTAGTAGTTTACCTCGTGGCAGTACTTTTCCAGAATACCTTGCTCCGTGCGGTTTCCGTATTGGAAACAGTGCAGGATTACCTTCACCCCCAGTTGGTGCAACGCCTTGATCTGGTTGTATATGACGATCACGCCGCCGTAGTTTGCCGGGTAGGGAATGTCGAAAGAAACGACGTGCAAGTGCATGGTCGGGCGGGTCTGGTGCTGGAATGGAAAAGGCGGCTGAAAAAGCCGGGCAAAGATAGACCATCCAGGAGTTCGGCGAGCCTTGTAAAAAATTTTTGCTTTTCTGCTTGTTCGTTCCTTGGCAATCGCCATACCTTAGGTCAAGTTTCCAAACAAGGTTTTTTCCTTTCTGAAAAATATATTGTTAACCAAAATCTGAGGGTATGAATATCACTTTTGAGGAGCTCCGCCGCATCAAACATGCTTTGCCCACCGGCAGCATCGCCCGGATTGCCCAAGACCTGAACATTGACGAACAAACCGTGCGCAACTACTTCGGCGCCCACAATTACGAAGAGGGCCAAATCGTGGAATGGCACCTGGAACCCGGGCCGAACGGCGGTATCGTGCACCTGGAAGACACTACAATTTTAGAGCGTGCCCAACAAATCCTGAGCGAGTCCGACGAAGCCAGTTCAAACTAACGTCTCTTAGTCAACTCCCGAAATTCCATCGAGTACCCCTCCCCATCCGGGTGAAGTACCAAACCGGTACGCTCAAACCGGTGCGGACGCCGCTCCAACTGAATCAACAGGCGCTCTACCGGCTTTTCGGGGCGGCTGCGAACAGTAGTCAGTCGGGTGCAATACAGCCCGCGAACACACCCCCACTCCATCAGTTTTTGTCCCGCCTGAGGCGGCAGTACCGTGCAAAAACGGCCGCTCGGGACCAGGAGCCGCCCGACGGCATCCAGCAAATCGTTCATATCGAGGGCGATAGCACTCCGGCTGTAGCGACGAACCGGGTCGGGCGATTGGATATCTTCGGTAAAAAAAGGCGGATTGCTGACGATGAGATCGAAACCCGCTCCGGTGGTTGTAACAAAATCCTGTACGCGCTGCTCGACAACGACAATACGATCGGCCCAGGGCGAAGTGGCTATATTTCCCCGCGCACAAGCACAGGCTTCTGCGCGTAGCTCTACTGCCGCAATTGCCACATTGGGCAGATGCTCGGTGCGCTGCGCCAGCATGAGGGCCAGTAATCCTGTGCCCGTACCGATGTCCAGCACCCTGCGGGTATGTTCTACTTCGGCCCATGCGCCAAGTAACACGCCATCGGTGCCGACCGGGTGCACGCCCCCGCCCTGCTCAACGCGGAAACGCTTGAATTGAAAAGGCTGCGGCACCGGATTCAGTTTTTATGGAAACAATATACACGCCCGCCGGCAGGGCCGCCGGCCAGGATATTTCGGCCAATGGCCCAGATGTGTTGGCAGTGAGCCAAAGGCGCCCGGCGGCATCCCGCACCTCCAGAGTAGCCGGCTGGTCCGACCCATCACTATGGCGCAAAAAAAGGCGGTCGCGGACGGGGTTGGGAAACACCTCAAACGTCTGGCCGGCAATGGTGGCGGTCGAAGTACTGATCTCGGCCCAACGGCGCTCAAACTCCGCCTGAAACAACACCGCCAGATCGGCATCGCGGATGATAAGCGTGTGTTCGTCGTTGTTGCTCTCGGCATTTTGGCTCCAGTTGTGCGAACCGGTCACCACCGTCGGCTCCGAAGCCGGGTAGCCCGCATCCAGCACGGCATACTTGTGGTGCAGCGCCGGAGATGCCGGATGCGCCTGTACCGGCACACCGTTGGAGCGCAGCCAGTTGTACTCGGTACCCTGATCGTTGATGTTTTCGATAATACCGCGTACCCAGGTGCCGCTGTTGTGCTCGGCGATCAGGGCATTTCCGAGTTCATTTTTGGTAAAGGAAAACAGGGCAAAACCGACCTGGTGATCCGCCGAGCGAACGGCCTCTTCGATGCGTTGCGTCACCTGATCAGACGGCGAAAAATAGCAGGACACCGATCGGCCGCCGATGACAAAATGGTGGGGCGTGTTGTCGGTCTTGGCACTCCCGAAGCGGCTGGCTGCCGGATCGGGTAAAGCGCCCGAGCTGCCCCACATCTCGTTGAATTCCAGTTCGTAGGTGCGTGCCAGCGACTGATCCTGGATACATAGGGTGTTGTTGTGATCGTCCACCATATTCGTGTTTGTCCAGTTCATGGAACCACCCACCACCCAGGCTTTGTCGGTCAGGTCGGTATCTATCACGAGGAATTTGTTGTGCATAAGCGCGGAGTCATTTCCGTACAGCACCGGAAAAAGCGGCGGCGGCTTGAGGGCCGTATTGGCGGTAGCCGCTGCCGCAATGTAGCGCACCCGCACGCCTCGGGCATGAGCGGCCTTTACGGCGTTGACGAGGTCGGCCCGGTTGGTGTTGTACATGGCCACATCGAGCGTTTTTTCGGCAGCATTGATTCGGGCCAGTGTTTCGAGATAAACTGCCTCGTAGGTATCGCCGTCGGGCAGTAGGCCGCCCGCAGCAGCCGGGTCAATGCCCTGACTGAAATAAATTTTGATTTGACCGGACGAAAGGGACCGGGTAGCAAATGGCAAAACAAGGGAATACAAAGTATCCGACCCGAGCATATTGGCTATCCGCACCCAGTAAACGGTGCCCGGCTGCAAGCCGGTCAGCACGACCGAATGCGTCGCTGCCGCTGCATACACGGGATACATGGCGCTCAGGCTGGAAGGGTCGGCGCCATAATAAACCGCAGCCGTAGTGGGCACACTGGTTTCCCAGGAAAGCCGAAAGCCGGTCGGTTCGATTTCGGAAGGCTCCGGTTGTTGAACAAGATGAAAACCGGCGCCATTCGGCACTTGAGCAGTGAAAAAGGCAGGCAGGATGGCGGTTATCAGGCAAGCGACCAGGCAGGTTCTGCGCATGATAGTTGAAAAATGACGCGGCGTTGTCGTCCGCAGGGTGAACGAATCGCCAAAATTTATCGGTCTCCAAACAGGAGGCTGCCGATGCGCACCATGGTGCTGCCTTCTTCCACGGCAACTTCCCAGTCGGAGGACATACCCATGGAAATCTCGCGGAAATGCGGCGCATCCCGAAAGTAGTGCTCCCGCAGGTTGTTGAAAATGGTGCGCAGGTGCCGGAACTCGCTACGCACCTGTTCGGTGTCGTCGGTAAACGTAGCCATACCCATCACCCCGCAAATACGGACGTGCTGCATGACGCGGAAAGATGCGCTTTCGAGCAGATCGCGCGCCTCCTGTTCGTCCAGTCCAAACTTGGTTTCTTCGCCGGCGATATGAAACTGGAGCAGGCAATCAAGTACGCGACCAGCCCGGGCAGCCTGCTTGTCAATTTCCTCCAAAAGCCGCAAACTGTCCACAGACTGGATCATACCGACAAACGGGGCAATGTGCCGCACCTTGTTGGTTTGCAGGTGCCCAATCAGGTGCCAGGCAATGTCCGGTGGCAGTTGTTCGGCTTTAGCCGCCAGTTCCTGCACGCGGTTTTCTCCGAAAACCCGCTGCCCTTGGCGGTACAGGTCGAGTATCCGCTCCGGCGGATGTGTCTTGGACACGGCGACCAGGGCGACCTGATGCGCATTTAACTTTTGTACGA
Organism: Lewinellaceae bacterium; assembly: GCA_016719605.1. Classification (GTDB taxonomy): domain Bacteria; phylum Bacteroidota; class Bacteroidia; order Chitinophagales; family Saprospiraceae; genus M3007. The sequence continues at coordinate 41,006 of JADJYW010000003.1, forward strand.
GCTCTTGGTACACGGTATTCCGATAATTTTGGCCCGCCAAAGGTAGTGAAGCGCTACCTTCGCCACCTGCTTTAGTCACACTTTATCATCCATAATCAATTTGCTTTTTTCCGCCTCACCATGCAAAAAACACTTCCTCCCACAATGCGCCTTTTCACCTTTTTGTCCGGCTTTTGGGCATTTTTTGTTGGCCTGACCCTGTCAATCACCGCCCTGCAGGCGCAGTCTCCCCCGAATACCAGTATCTCCGGCATGCCGACAGGGCTGCTTACGCTGGCCGGGCCAGACACCCTTTGTCCGGGCGAACGCGCAACCCTCCTCGTGGAGTTTTCCAACGGCACCGATCCGTACACCTTCGTCTACTCAATAAACGGCGTGTCCCAGCCAGCGGTCACGACCAATGACAATCCACACCAATTCCTGACCCCGCCGCTCACAACCGGTTTGCAAATCATAGCGTTGGACAGTGTATCGGCCGCCGGTGTTTTCGGAATGCCTACCGGCGAAGTCTCCATCGTGGTACGTCCCGCCCCCATAGCCACGCTGACAAGCGATACCGTAGCATTTTGTATCGGGCAAACGGACACCCTGCGTATCCGGTTTTCCGGCCCCGGCCCGTACACATTTCAGTATTCGGTGCGAACGGCCCCCATGCCTGCCGATACCATGGCTGCAATCACAACTTCCGACACCTTATTTTTGATACCGGTCATGCCCCCGCTGGGCACAACGGTTTACCAATTGGTCGGCGTCAGTGGCGACTTGTGCGATGGCCAGGTCGGCGGCACCTACCGCGTACTGGTGGGAAACCCGCCGACAGCCACCCTGACGGGCGGCGCCACGATCTGTTCCGGGGAGTCGGCGACACTGAGGTATTCGTTCACCGGAGACCCTCCTTTTGTGTTTACCCATACGGTCAATGGTGTGCCGCAGCCGCCGGACACCGTATTCACCAGCCCGTTTGTACAGACGGTTTCACCAACGGATACCACCGTGTATGTATTGACCGGCGTCAGTTCAAACGGGTGCGCGGGCACGGTATCCGGCAGCGCCACGGTGCAAGTCCTGTCCCCGTTGTCTGCCGTAATTTCCGGTGGCGGCCAGGTATGCCAGGGCGGCTCGGGTACTACCATAACCATCACGTTTGAAGGCCCCGGGCCTTACACCGTCGTGTATCGCGCCGGCGCGGACATTCAGCCGGACATTACGACGACCGACAATCCACTTGTTATTACTGTAAATCCCCCTTCCGGCACATTTTACCAATTGGAAAGTGTGTCGAACGGAGTATGCACAGGTATGGTATCCGGCTTTGCGCTGGTCGCCGTGTTTACCCCCTCTACGGCGGAACTCGTCAACGATATCACCGTTTGCAGCGGTACAGACACGAGTTTGGTAGTAGACTTTACGGGTAGCGGACCATTTTTGCTGGAGTACTCAATAAACGGCGTGGTGCAACCCATTGTGGAAACCTTCGACGATCCTTACCTCATTCCGGTCAATGTGACGGATACGACCATCTACGAATTGATCAGCGTGGAATCTCCCGGGTGTTTTGGGTCGGTTATCGGCGATGCTACGGTATTTATAAATTATGCCCCGCAATTGACCAACCTGTTCATTTCCTGTGACCTGGTCAATCAAACCTATACTATTGACTTTGATGCGCTCGGCACGCCGCCTTTTGTGGTGACAGGAGTCGGCGGAGTATTCACCGGCGACCATTTCACCAGCGATCCCATCCCGCTCAATGACCCGTACACCTTGCTGCTCAACGATGTCAACAACTGCGGACAAGTGCCGATAAACGGTTTTTCCAACTGCTTCTGCCTCTCGTTTGCCGGCGAAATGTTGCTGGATACCCTGCAGGGCTGCGTCGGCGATACCGCCTTTGCTACATTCCTCGGCTTTGAGGAACTGGAAGTTGAGGACACCCTGGTGTTCATCCTGCATACCAACTCGAATGATACCCTGGGCACTATCCTCGATGTGCAGGCCCAACCGGCTTTTGTGTTCCAACCGGGCGTACTCACCATCGGTACAACCTACTACATTTCCCCTGTAGCCGGCAACAACAACGGTATGGGCGGCGTAAACCTGAACGACCCGTGCCTGTCCGTCACCCCGGGCACCCCCATCATCTGGCGCGAGGTGCCGACGGCAGCCATCTCCGGCAACTTTGATCTTTGTCCGGGCGAATCGGCCCTGATACCCGTGACCCTCACCGGCGAACCGAATTTCAGTCTGACCTACAACGTCAACGGAGTTCCCGAGACCGTGGTAGTTTCCCAAACCGCATTCACCATCAGCGCAACCTTGCTGGAAAATACCACCTTCGAACTGGTTTCGGTGGAAAACGCGCAGTGCCTCGGCACGGTCAGCGGACAAGTGGAGGTGCTGGTGCACCCTGCCCCGGAGATCACCAATTTTACCTTGGTGTGTGCGCCGGACAACCTCTCGTACACCATTGAGTTTGATGTAGAAAATGCCGACTTGCCTACGGTGCTCTTTTCGGGCGTTACAGGAGGCAGTTACAACCCGGTGACCGGGCATTTCACCGGCGACCCCCAGCCCGCACAAACGGCCTACTCGATAATCGTGTCCGACGCCTGGCAATGCGGGGTAGATTCCATCAGCGGCCTGGGACTTTGCCCCTGCACAACCGAGGCCGGCGTCATGGACCAAACCCCCATCCTGCTTTGCGTAGGGGGTATTGCAACCGGGTCTCCTGCTACGGGCACCGTGCTGACCTCGGTGGATACCCTGCTGTACGCCCTCGTCACCACCACATCGCCTGCAACCTGGGCCATTCTGGAAATAAGCGATGCGCCCGTGTTTGGCTTCAATCCGGCAACGATGACGACAGGCACGATGTACTATATTTTTGCCGTGGCCGGTCTGGCCGATCCGAACGGAATAGACTTGAGCCATCCCTGCGTGTCTGTTTCCGTGGGTTCCAGTGTGGTTTGGCAACCACAGCCGACGGTATCGCTGGGGTCGGACCTTGCGATTTGCCAGGGCGAAGACGCGACGCTGGTGTTGTCTTTTTCCGGAAATGCACCATACACCGTGACGTATCAGGCTGCCGGCGTAAACCAGCCCGCCATCACCACCAGTGATCCACAGTTTTTGGTGACCCTGAACCCGTTGGTAACCACAATCTACACCTTAGCCGGCGCCTCTGCCAATGGCTGTCCGGCAGACCTGTCCGGCAGCGCTACCGTGACCGTAAATCCGGCCCCGCAAATCGTCAACCCAACAACCAACTGCAATCTGGCCGAACAAACCTATACCCTGTCCTTTGACGTGCCAAACGTGACCAATCCCACCGTAAGCGGGGTTTTGGGTACATTTTCCGGCACCGTTTTCACCTCCGATCCGTTGGCTGGTGGACAGGTGTATAACCTGACCGTGTCAACACCGGACGGCTGCACCACCACACTCACCGGCTCGGCCACCTGCGCGTGCATCACCGATGCCGGCACCTTGAACACCGCCGCCCTGAGCATTTGTTTGCCCGATGACGCTACCGTGTCGCCGGCAGCCAATACGGTGCTTGCCCCGGGTGAGGAATTGCAGTACATCCTGTACCAAAATCCGGCGCTACTGCCGGCGGGTATTCTGGCCAGCAGCAATACACCGCAGTTTGCTTTTCAAACCGGCATGCTGACCGAAACCACCTACTTCATTGCTGCAATAGCCGGTTTGCCGCTTTCCGGTGGTGGCATTGACCCGGCCAGCCCTTGTCTTTCGATTTCGCCCGGCGTGCCTGTGGTATTTCACAACCCACCCACGGCAGTATTGGCGGGCGATACGATGGTTTGTTCGGGCAGTAGTACCACGTTTAAAATTCAGTTTACCGGAACGGCGCCGTTTCAGTTTGTTTACACGGTCAACGGCGCCCAGCAAACGGCTTTATCGGCGCCACAAAATTCGTTTACCATATCCAGCAACAATGTGCAGCAAGACCAGACCTACGCGCTGGTTTCGGTACAAGACCTTTTCTGCACCGGCACGGTGAGCGGTACCTACGACATTGACATGCAGGAAGGCCCAACGGCAGACATTAGCCCGGCCGCGCTCATTTGTCAGGGCGATAGCGCTGTGCTAACCCTGCAGCTCACGGGTGCAAGCGCATTTGACGTGACAATCAATGGGGGACCAACTCCGATCCAACTCACCGGTGTGCAAACCGGCGCAGCCGTGACCGTTTTCCCGACCAGCACAACAACCTACACCATTGGCGCCCTGGTGGCACAAGGAAATACCTGTACACAAACCATCGGCGCCGGAGCTACCGTAACTGTGTCGCCGACCATCTCGGCTACGGCGGTACTGTCGGACTATGGCGGCGGCTTCAATGTGAGCTGTTTTGGCGAAACCGACGGTTCCATCGCGCTCACGACGGCAGGCGGTACGACCCCGTTGACGATCAACTGGAGCAACGGCGCTTCCGGCACGTCGGTACAAAACCTCGGCGCCGGCACCTATACGGTAAATATTACCGACGGCATCGGTTGCACCTACGGGGATAGTTTCGTGCTGGCCTCTCCGGAGGTGCTGGACGTTGATTTTCTGGTACAGCCGCCGGCTTGTTTTGGTGACCGCAATGGAAGTATTCTCATCGAGGATGTTTTGGGCGGGACGGGGCCGTTTACCGTTTCCCTGGACGGGGGCACCGCGCAGGTCGTGGACAGTTTCCCATTTTTGTACCCAAACCTCGCAGCCGGAAATTACACCGTGACGGTTGCCGACCTCAATGGATGCGAAGCAGAGTTGCAGGCTGCTGTCACCGACCCGCCACTGCTTACCGTGAATCTCGGTATGGATATGGCCATTTATCTCGGCGACAGTATCCAGTTGGAGGCAGTTGTGGGCGGTACCCCGGTGGATACGTTTACCTGGACGCCGTTCGCCACGCTGAACACCCCCGACAACCTGATCACATTTGCCAGGCCTGTGCAAACCACGGTCTATGAAATCGTAGTGCAAGACGCCAACGGCTGCGAAGCGGAAGATGCAATCCGGGTGACGGTACTGAAGGAGCGCCGCCTTTATTTCCCGAATGCGATCAAGCCAGGGCGCCACTCGAAAAACGGCACTTTCACGGTATATGCCGGCCCGGAGGTTTCTCTGGTACGTACTTTCCGAATTTATGACCGCTGGGGCGAGTGTGTTTTTGAAAAACTGGATGTGAAACCCAACGACTCAACGCAAGGCTGGAGCGGGCAACACCGCGGCAAGGATGTGTTGCCGGGCGTGTACATTTATGTCGTGGATCTGGAATATGCGGACGGGACGACCGAGGTAAAATCGGGCGATGTGACGGTTGTGCGGTAGGGTTTGACGACACGTTCTTTCAGTCGAAACAAAATGGCTATGTACCCATCCAAACTACTCCTCTTCGGCGAGTACATCCTGCTGCTTGGCGCGCGCGCGCTGGCGGTGCCGGCGCCGATTTTCAGTGGGGGGTGGGCGCAGGCCGGTTCGGCACAAACAGATACCCGCAGGGAACACCTGCTCCAACTGGCCGACAGCCCTGCATTGGCCGGCATACCCGATCTGGATACCGGGACATTCCGGCACGACATTGCCGGAGGGCTTTATTTCCGGTCGGACATTCCGGTGGGCTACGGGCTGGGCAGTTCGGGGGCGCTGTGTGCCGGCGTGTACGACCGCTATGCACGCGCAAAGACGGAAGACCTGTCCGAATTGAAAGCCCTGTTTGCCCGGATGGAGAGCCATTTTCATGGGCAAAGCTCCGGTATAGACCCGCTCACGAGTTACCTGAACAAGCCCTTGGTGATCGCCGACCGGAACGATGTACATTTGTTTGAGGCCCGGCCCTGGTTGGCAACGCCGCCGGTGGTTTTTTTGCTGGATACCGGACTGCCGCGCCAAACCGGCCCGCTGGTTCAGTGGTTTTTGGAAAAAAGCCGGGAAGCAAATTTTGCGCGACAGTTGGAGCGCGAACTTTTCCCGGCCAATATGGCCCTGCTGGAGGCTTGGCAAGATGCCGCAGAGTACCCGTTTTGGGATGCACTGCGCCGTGTTTCGGCTTTTCAACTGGCGTTTATGCCCCCGATGATCCCGGAGTACCTGCGCCCGATTTGGGAACAGTTGTTGTCCGGCGACGATATTTTGCTGAAAATTTGTGGTGCGGGTGGTGGTGGATTCATGCTGGGATTTGCTAAAAACCAGGAAACTGCTTTGGAAAAATTGTCTGCATTCACGCTGGTTTTCCCGTTCCAAAATGGCCTGGAAAAACTATAAAAAATTGCGGCCTGCTTTGTGGCTGCTGGGTCTCCTCGTCGTGGTGGCACTGGGGCGGGATATCCTCGCCAACGGACGCCCGCTGTACTGCCAGATTCGGGGCGAAGTGTTTTTTCCAGGGCTGCGCACGATCTGGACAAGCCCGGATTTGCCTTACGGGCACCCTGTTCTGGATTCGATTCAGCAGCGTTTTCTTTGGCGCCGATACGCCTACGATGTAGCGGTTTTTGCACCAATTTCCTTTTCTCCCGGCGAATTGCCCACGAGTCCCGACACGACCATTCGGCAGGCTCCTCCCGGTGTCTTGCATCCCGGCACCGGCAGAGGGCACCGGCATTGGCTGGGCACGGATACCGGGGCTACGATGTAGCCGCCGGCATGGTCAGCGGCGCACGCATCGCCCTGCTGACCGGCGCCATAGCCATGGGCATTGCTTTTATCATCGGTCTGACCCTTGGCGCGATAGCCGGGTATTGGGGGGACGACCGTTTGCGGCTCCGGCGCGGACAAGTCTGGCTCCTGTTGCCCGGGGTGGTACTGGCCTGGTTTTATGCAGGAGCCGCACCCGCTTTTTTTGCCGGCAATAGTGCTGCATGGGCGCGGGGAGGTATCGCGTTGATCAGTTTTGGCACCGTGCTGGCTTGCTTTGCCGGCATAGGAAAACTGCTGGCACGATGGTCTTTTTTCGCAAAACCGGTGCGTATTCCCGCCGATTTGGTGATCATGCGCTTGTCGGAGGTATTCAGTTCTATTCCGGGCCTGCTGGCAATTATTGCCTTTGCGGCCATGCTGCGGGATCAGTCCCAGACCCTGTGGGCCATGACTGCGCTCATCGGCGCTTTTAGTTGGCCTGGTGTGGCGTTGTTTGTACGGGCTGAACTGCTGCGTATCCGTGAGATGGACTATGTGACCGCCGCCCGTGGCATGGGCCTTTCGGAATGGCGGATTCTGATTCGGCACGCGCTGCCCAATGCCATGCGCCCGGCCTATACGATTTTCGCCTTCGGCGTGGCCGGGGCTATCCTGCTGGAAGCATCGCTATCCTTCCTCGGCTACGGCGACCATACGCTGCTCGGGGCCACCTGGGGCAGTTTGCTGCAAAATGCGCGCAGCAGCCCTCAACTCTGGTGGATCAGCCTGCCACGCGGCCTTGCGATCTGCCTGACTATTTTGGCGCTGCACGCTATCGGCGAATCCTGGAGCGAATGACTGGTTTATTGGTTGACTGGTGGACTGGTGAACCGCAGGCATGGTGTGTTGTTCCATGTAGGCTTACAGGTGGGGAGCACCCCCAGAAGGTGTTGCAAAAGGCTATTCAAATACTACTGCTTTGGGACACATATTCGTCCTTAAATTTTTGAAAATGAAATGGCTACAAAATTTTACATGAGTTTTTCACACTCATTTTGAGCACTTTCTCCGAAATAGTAAAAAGTATATTTTCGCCCCACCAGTCAACCAATCCACCAGTCAACCAATCCACCAATAAACCAGTCAACCAACAAAACATGCGGCTTGATCACCTACGTATTGCGGGCTTGGCCCTGCTCTTTTTTGTCCCTTTTTTGGGTGGTGTACACCTGTTTGACTGGGACGAGGTGAATTTTGCCGAGTGCGCCCGAGAGATGTTGGCGACGGGCGACTACCTGCGTCCACAAATTGACTATGAGCCGTTTTGGGAAAAGCCCCCGCTTTTCATCTGGATGCAGGCGCTTTCTATGAAGATATTCGGCGTTGGCGAGTTTGCAGCCCGATTCCCGAACGCCATAGCCGGTGTGCTAACGCTGGTACTGGTTTATCACTTGGGGCAGCGCTTGCACGACAAAGCATTTGGCTGGTTGTGGGCGCTGGCGTGGCTGGGCAGTTTGTTGCCGCACCTGTACTTCCGCAGCGGCATCATAGATCCGTGGTTCAACTTGTTTATTTTCGCCGGCTTGTTCGGTTTTATCGAGTTCCGCTGGTTGTTTTTTACACGCTTCGAGGGGCGTACCTTCTGGCAGCGCTACCGGTACCTGCTCATCGGCGGCTGGCTCCTGGGATTGGCTGTACTGACCAAAGGCCCGACAGCCTACCTGATCGTTTTACTCGTACTGCTGCTCTACTGGGCGCGGTATAAATTCCGGAACAAGGGCTTTCTGAACCACTTGTTAATGTTCTCGGTGGCTACGTTTTCGGTGTCGGCAGTGTGGTTCCTTGCAGAAATTATAGCCCATGGGCCGCAGTTTGTACAGGAATTTTTGGCGTACCAGGTACGACTGTTTTCCACGCCGGACAGTGGCCACGGTGGCTTTTTCGGCTATCATCTGGTAGTGCTGTTGGTCGGTTGTTTCCCTGTTTCTGTGTTTGCCATTCCCAATTTGTGGGGCGACAACCAGCCCGAAGACGAGATGCTGGAGTCGGACACCCTCGCCAGTTGCCGGCGCTCCGACCTGACGACCTGGATGCAAATCCTGTTCTGGGTAGTCCTGATCCTGTTCAGTATCGTGCGCACCAAAATTGTGCACTACTCCTCCCTGGCGTATTTCCCGCTCACCTACCTCGGGGTGCTCACGATATGGCGGGCTATGCGCTGGGAAGTGCGGCCCAGAGTTGTCGGGTTGCTGTTGCCGGTGCTGGGTGTGCTGATCGGTCTGGCTCAGATGCTGATGCCTGTGGCCGGCCGGAACATGGATCGGATTCGGCCGCTTTTTTCCGCCGATCCATTTGCCGGAGCGCGGATGAGTGTAGCCGTGGATTGGCACTGGTGGCAAGGATTGCCGGGGGCCGTGCTCGTGGTGGCCAGTGTGACTGCCTGGTTGTATTGGCGGAACCGGCAGGTGTGGCGGGCGGCCCAAACGGTTTTTACCGGCGGCGCTGTGTTCGTGGCGTTCACACTGATGCTTTGCATCAAAAACATAGAGCAGTATACCCAAGGCTCCACGATTGATTTTTATGAAAGCAAGGTCGGTGAGGATTGTTTTGTGAAACCCGTAGGTTTCAAAAGTTACGCCCACCTGTTTTACACCCAAAAACCACCTGTCGGCACCGATACCACAGTGGACGACTACCCTACCCTCGCGCACGGAAAGCCTGGGAAAAAGGTTTATTTTGTGGCCAAAATCACTAATTTGCAAGAACTACCGGATATGCCCGACTGCCGGGAATTGTTCCGAAATGACGGAATGGTATACTTCGAGCGCGTTCTGAAATAACTCATTCGTAGGCGGCTCCAACAAAAAAATCCCTGCGCGTTTCTGATCGTGCAGGAATTTTTTGTTGAGGCAAATACCGTTTTTTAGTTGAAAATCAACTCGTACGGCAGGCGGGCCTGAATGCCTTGGTTTTGGCGGGCGTCGCGCAGCATTTTGTACACAGGGTACATTTCGCCCAGTTCGGAGCGGACGAGCCAGGCACGAATTTCATCGTCGCGGTTGGAGCTGCGATCAAATCGTTCTACCAATTGTTCGATACCCGTTTTGGTGCGTGGGAATTCGGTGGTGCGGTATTTTTCCAGCCCCGCCAATTTGGCTGCGGAGGCCAATGCGCGGTCGAGGCCGCCCATGCCGTCCACCAAACCAATTTCGAGCGCCTTTTCTCCGGCCCACACCCGGCCTTGCGCGATGGCGTCCACCTGCTCGGTGGTCATGTTGCGGCCCTTGGCCACTTTTTCCAGGAAGTCCTGGTAAATCCATTCCACCCGTTCCTGAATCATGCTGCTCTCCTCGGGCGAAAAATCGAAGAAGGGCGTGCCAAAGGCCGAAAACCGCCCTGTGCGCACGGTATCCATGGTGATACCGAGGTTTTCTTTCATGGTTTTTTGCAGGATGGGCACCACGCCGAACACCCCGATAGAGCCGGTGATGGTGTTGGGTTCGGCGAAAATACTGTCGGCCTGGCAGGCGATGTAGTACCCGCCGGAAGCCGCCACGTCGCCCATACTCACCACGATCGGTTTGCCGGCGGCTTTGCACAGGTTGATCTCGCGGAGGATATTTTCGCTGGCCAGCACGCTGCCACCCGGCGAATTGATGCGCAACACGATGGCTTTCACCGTATTGTCTTGTCGGATTTTGCGCAGCATTTTTACATACTTGCCGTCCAGGATGTCGCCGGGGTCGCCTTTCTCACCGTCCATGATGGTGCCTTCGGCATAAAGCACCGCGATTTTATCTTTGGAGGAGAGGTCAATTTTTTTGACACGGGCATCGTAGTAGTCCTCCACCTGGATTCGGTTGAGTTTGTCCTTTTTGTCCAACCCAATTCTGGAGCGAAGCAAGTCCAGCGCCTCGTCTTCGTAGGCAATACGATCCACCAGGCGGCTGCTCAGGGCATTTTTGGCACTGCGTCCGGCGTAGTTGTCGGCAGCGCGGCGCAGATCGGCCGGCGACATTTTTCGGCTGGTGCTGATATCGGCGACCATGTCGTCGTACAGAGCAGTGAGGTATTCCCGAACCTGCAAGCGGTTTTCGTCGCTCATCTTGTCGAGCCGGAGTGGTTCTGTTGCACTTTTGAACTTGCCTGCATAAAAAATGCGCATCTGCACGTCCAGTTTGTCGAGCATGCCTTTGTAGAACAGGATCATGCTGGACAGTCCGCGGAAGTCCACGGCCCCAATGGGGTTGATCAGTATCTCATCGGCTGCCGAGGCGATGTAGTAGGCGTTTTGGGTGTAAACGCTGGCGTAAGAGACGACGAATTTGCCGGAGGTTTTGAAATCGAGCAGGGCTTCGCGCAGGGTATTGGATGTAGCGCGGCCGGCTGTTAGCGCCATGGCATTGATGTAAATCCCCTTGATGTCAGGGTCTTCCTTGGCCTGGCGGATGGTTTTCACCATATCGGTCAGTCCGAGCGTGTTCTCCTGGTCAAAGTTGAATGGGTCGAGCGGGATGTTGTTGGTTTTTTCGGGGATGGGCTGTTCAAACTTGAGTTCCAGAACAGAATTGGCCTTGATGGTAGTTTTTTCCTTCTCCATGGCCTTGGAGGCAAAACCGGTGAGGGTCCAGATACTGAAGAAAAAGAGCAACACAAGGGCCAAAAAGGTGCCGAGGCAGGATGCGAAAATGAATTTTAAGAACTGGTTCATGCTGTGGAATTGAATTCGATTCGTTCGATTGACTAAACTTTTTGATTGTTGGGTCGGCAAAGGAAGAAAGGTAGTCGGCTACGGTTTGTGAAATTAGATCAAAAGCGGGAATAGGGGGATGGAGGGTTTCTATGCAAAGGGCAAAGAGCAAGAGGGCAAACTTGCACTTTGCCCTCTTGCCTTTCACCCTATTCGCCCCAACAACCATTCTTTTTCAGTCAGCACCGGTTCGGTTTCAATCTGTTGGCGCAACAGGGTGGCAGCAGCGAGATCGGTGGGGTCGAGGCGCATGAGGGCGCGGGTGTAGCGGGCGATGTTGAGGTAATTGTCGCGGTGGTAGCCCACATCCTGCTGGCGGCGGATGAAATTTTTGATACTGTCGAGATGGCTGTCCAGTAGTTCAAACTCGCCGGTTTCAAAGTAGATTTTCAGTTGCAACGTCTTGGCGTTCATGCCGTTGATAAAATCTTTATAATCGGCGCGCTGGAGGTGGAGCAAGGCTTCGCGGTATTCCTGTCGGGTGTAGGCCACGCGGGCCATGTTGAGTCCGAAGGTCGCTTCGCGGTATCGGCGCTCCAGGGCAGATTTATATTTTTGAATAAATTCTTCAGCCCAGGCGACTTCGTCGAGCCGGATGGCTACTCCCACGATATTGTGGTAGGCAAAACGCGAGATCATGCCGTTTTCGAGCAACAGATCGCGGCCGAGCGCATCGCGGTACAACCCGAAGGTGGCGCGGTACCAACCCGGGTCACCCGTTTCGTTACTTTTTTTGATGGCAAAATTGATGGCCAGCAGGTACAGCGCACGCAGTTCGTCGGGCGGAAACTGGTCGGCGTGCGCGTGGAGCGTTTCCTGAAAGCGCGCGAAGTGGGTTTCGGCAGCGGGGTCTGCCAGAAAATGGCAGCCATAGTAGTACAACGCAATCGCCGGAATGTCCAGCAAACCTTCTGCTTCCACATGCACAAACACGGCTTCCAGCAGTCCAAATCGGTACGGCGCCTGCGTGACCGCCTGGTGCGAGCGGGCAAAACAAACATGCCGCAATTTGCGGGCGATGAAGGTTTTGTCCATGAGGTCGGAGATTTCCTGCAAGTTGAACGCCTCGTAACGTTTGGCCGCCGAGGCCGACTGAAATTGTTCCAGTTCGATACGGTGCAGGTCGTCGAAATGTTCGGCATGGCGCCACGGGCGGGCATCCCGGCTTTGGCGGGCCTCGCGCAGGGATACTTCCGCGTGTTTGGGCAGGTTGCGCTTGCGGTAGGCGCCGGCCAGCCGGATTTTGTTGCGCTCCGGGTCGGCAAATTTTTCCTGATACATCCAGAAGTGCTCCAGCAATTTGAGCAGATCGCTGTTGGCGAGGCGCAGTTTTTGGTCGTCGTAGGCCGAAGCGGGATAGGCAGCGGTGAAAGCCGCCTCGTTGAGCGGAGGCGTACCGTCGGCGCAGCAATCGTACAGGTAGCCCGCAAGGCCGACAAGTTGTGCTTTTTGGTTGAAAAACGGCGAGCGTACGAACTTGTCAAATGCCCGCAATTCCGGTTTGGAGAGGGACGCGAACGCCTCCCAAAGGCGTGTTTTTTGCATTTTGAAGGTTTTTGGTTGGAAGGTTTTTGGTTGGAAGGTTCCTGGTTTGTCACTGGAGAGTTTTCCGCCCTGCTTGGCGTTTTCACCAAGCATTGGCGCCATACGCGGGTCCTTGCCGCCAAAAACACCAGAGCGGACGGCAGGATTGCATTCAATTCAAAGCCACAAAAATGCAAGCACTACTACAATTTTGTATCATTATTTTATTTAAAAATTAATAATCAATAATTTAAAATTATTTTAAAAATATATTACGCTACAATACTGATTTTTTGTCTTTGCACAACTGAACAGCGCCCCGCACCTTTACAGCATCAAATACACGATGAAATGTCTCTACTCATGAAAAAACATATCCTTGCCGCCCTGCTGCTTTTGTTTGGTTTCCGCGCCGCCATTGCCCAATGCACCGCCGACGCCGGGCCGGATCAAACCCTTACTTGTGCCCAACAAAACGTGATGCTGGAAGGCAGTTCCAATGTGTCCGGCGCGACGTTTTCGTGGAGTGGGCCAAACAGCTTTTCCTCCACGCAACAAATCCCTGTCGTGAACGATCCGGGGATTTACATACTCATCATCACCGACCCGTCGGATGGCTGCGTGGCAACCGATAGCGTACTGGTGCTGGAAGACTTAGCCGAGCCGGATGTATTAATCTCACAGCCGGATACGCTTACTTGCCAAAATCCTCAGGTGATGCTTAGTGCGTGGTCGCCCGAGCCAAACGCGTTTTACGAATGGCATGGGCCAAACGGATTTTTCTCATTCCAGCAAAACACCCTGGTATCTGCCCCCGGCATATATTTTGTTTTTGTACAAAACCTTGAGAATGGGTGTGTCGCTGTTGCCGAAGTAGAGGTGCTGCAGGATATTGATTTGATTGTAGCAAGTACGCTCGTGTGCGAAGAAACGATCAGCGTAAGTCCTGCCGGAGGCGTGCAACCGTATACATATGTATGGAGTAACGGCCAAACGGGACCTTCAGTAACATTTTTACCACCCGGCACATACATGGTTACTATCAGCGATGCTACCGGCTGTATGACAATTTACACTACAAACCTACCGGCCAACGCCCCGCCCTGCACCCGCATCACCGGCAAAATCACCTACGACGAAAATACAAACTGCCAAAAAGACACCCTGGAGGCCGGACAAAAAAACTGGTTTGTAACCGCCCAGGGGGCCGGCGGAACATTCTACGGCCTGAGTGATGCCAATGGCGATTACACCGTATGGGCGCTGCCCGGCGACTATACCGTCTCGGTCGCGGCCATCTTCCCAAACACGGTTTTTTGTGGCAACGATTTTCCAGCCTCCCTCCTTTCGGCAGGTGACGTTGATACCGTAGATTTTCTGGTACAGTTGACCAATCCCGATTGCCCGCTACTGACCGTAAACCTGACTACACCCCTGCTGCGCCGCTGTTTTTCCAACAATTATTACACTATCCAGTACTGCAATGTCGGCCCCGAACTCGTACATGGCGCATACGTCACGCTCGAACTCGACCCGAGTTTGGTCTTCTTTAGCGCTTCGATTCCGATTATTAACCTCGGCAACAATACCTACCGCTTCAATCTCGGCTCCGTGCCGGCGGGCCTTTGCGGCACCTTCAAGGTACAGGTGCAGGTATCCTGCAATGCCTTGCCCGGCCAGACGCACTGCTCCGAGGCCCGGATTTATCCCGACTCCATCTGCGATCCCGCAAACCCGTTGTGGTCGGGCGCCCAACTGGAAGTCAAATCCGAATGCGTAGGCGATTCCCTGCATTTCATCCTGAAAAATATCGGGCTTGGCGATATGAGCCAGGAGCTGGAGTATATCGTCATCGAGGACGGCATTATGCTGCGGACGAACACGGCCCCGGCGCTGCCCGCCGGCGGGGAAATGCAGGTGACGGTGCCTGCCAACGGCGCTACCTGGCGGATAGAAGCCGAACAGGAACCGTTTTCGCCCCGACCCACGCAACCTGTATTGTCGGTTGTCGGCTCGTACGATCCCAACGACAAGCAGGGCTTCCCCGTCGGCTACGGCCCCGACCACTATGTGCGCCCCGGCACCGAACTGGAGTACCTCATCCGGTTCCAAAACACGGGCACGGATACTGCTTTTACCGTGGTCATACGAGACACCCTGTCCGAATGGCTCGACCCGCTCACTGTGCGCCCGGGTGCGAGCAGCCATGGCTACCGGTTTGATCTAACCGGCGCGGGTATCCTCATTTTTGATTTCCAAAACATACTGCTGCCCGACAGCAACGTGAACGAACCCGCGTCACACGGATTCGTGCAGTTCCGCATCAGTCCCCGCACCGACGTGCCGCTGGAAACAAATATCCTCAACCACGCAGCCATTTACTTCGATTTCAACGACCCGATTATCACCAACACCACGCAGCACCGCATCGGCGAAAACTTCCTGACGGTAGGGCTTTGGCAGCCCCTGCGGCCCGAATATGCCGTGCAGGTGGCGCCGCATCCACTGACCGAGGCCAGTTGGGTTACTATCCCCGGTGCGCCGGAATCAGGTGACTACCGCCTGTACGTGTTCGATCTGACCGGCCGATCGGTACAGGAAATAACCGCCGATACGCCGCAGTTTTTGCTGCAAAAAGATGCCCTGACGACTGGTATGTATCTGTTTCGGGTAGAGCGCGACGGGCTGCTGCTGGGCAGCGGGAAGTTGGTCGTGCGGTAGAAAAGCAAAGGGCAAGGGGCAAGTTTGCAGACTTGTCCCTTGCCCTTTGCTTGTCTACTTTTTCGGTAGTTTGACTGTAAAAGTCGTGCCCTTGTTCAGTTCGGAGTGTTTCACAAAAATTTTACCCTTGTGGTACTGCTCCACGATACGTTTGGAGAGGGAAAGCCCGAGGCCCCAGCCGCGGGTTTTGGTGGAGTAGCCGGGTTTGAAAATCGTGTTGAATCTCCGGGCGGGGATACCTTTTCCGGTATCGGCTACATCGAAACAAACGTAGCCCGGTTCTTCATAAACCGCCGCCGTGATGTTCCCGATACCGCCTTCCATGGCGTCAATCGCATTGCGCAGGAGATTTTCCACCACCCAGTCGAACAAGGGAGCATTGATATCCACCAAAAGCGGCTCATGCTCGGCCGGTACGGGAAAATCGAACGTGACGCGACGCGGCGCGCGGCGCTGCATATAATCCCGGCAGATAGCCAGTTGGTCGTAGATGTTGATCGGTTGGAGTTCCGGCTGGGCGCCGATTTTGGAAAACCGGTCGGCTACGAGTTCGAGGCGTGTCACGTCGTTTCGCAGTTCGTCCAGCATTTCCTGATTCACGGGGTTGTCTTCGTTGACCGATTTGAGCGCCTCCACCCAGCCGAGTATAGCGGTGATGGGCGTGCCCAGTTGGTGGGCCGTTTCCTTGGCCATACCCAGCCACACCTGATTTTCCTCCGCCCGACGGGCTGCACTGAAGCCCATGTACCCGAATGCGATGAATACCGCAATGAGGAACAACTGCACAAACGGGTACCATTCCAGGAGCGACAACAAGTTGGAGTGGCTGTAAATCAGCATTTTGTCAATATCCGGCGGGATGCGGATGCGAATGGTATCTGCGCCGTTTTCAATCATGCGATCCAGCGCCAACCGGACATCCTCGATCGTCATCGTATCGAGGTTTTTGTCGTCTATGTTCCGGTACATTTCAATCTGGTACGTCTCGTCCAGCACGACGACCGGTATCGTCGTATTTTCCTCTATGACCCGTCCGGGGAGGGTGAAATCGCAGTTCAAGTCTACATCTGTGCGTGCGATTTGCCGCATGGCCTCGGCAAACTGCTGCGCCTGTTGCTTCTCGCGTTCGACTAAGCGCTCGGCGAGGTACCTGGTGTAATACAGTGAAATAGCCACAATGGCCACAGCCGCCGCGGCGAGGTACCATTTCCAGTGCGATTTGCGTGCGTAAATATCCATCGTAAGTTCAGGGAGCAAAAATGAGAAGAATAGTTGTAGGTTGTGGAGGTTTCTGCAATTAGGCAGATAGCCGGTCGGCCCGCACATTTTTTTAACGTGGTCAGAAAAATGCGCCGTGCGATTACCCTCGGTTGATGGCCTGCAAAAGCCCTTAAATTTTTTATTGTTGAACAATTTTTTAAAAACTCCTGTTAAAACGCTCAACAAAACTAAAACCCTTAGCATGAAAAAAGTAGTTGTGATCGGCTCCGGCTTTGCAGGTCTTTCCGCAGCATGCAATCTGGCTGCCGACGGCTTCGATGTGACCGTGCTGGAAAAAAACACGGTTCCGGGTGGCCGCGCGCGGCAGTATTCCGATCAGGGGTTTGTGTTTGACATGGGGCCATCGTGGTACTGGATGCCGGATGTGTTCGAGCAGTTTTTCGCACGTTTTGGAAAAAAAGCCTCGGATTACTACGAGTTGGTGCGCCTCGACCCCTCGTACGCCGTGCATTTCGGCCCCAACGACCGCATGGATGTGCCGGCTAACATGGCGGAACTGGAGGCTATGTTCGAGCGCTACGAACCGGGCAGCACGCCCAATTTGCGCAAGTTTCTGGCCGAAGCTGAATACAAATACCGGGTGGGCATGAACGAATTTGTACAAAAGCCCAGCCACAGCATGCTGGAGTTTGCCGACTGGCGCATCGCGGCCAGCTTGTTCCGTTTGCAAATGTTTACGTCCATGTCCAGGCACGTCCGGCAGTTGTTCAAAAATGAAAAACTGATCAAACTGCTGGAATTCCCCGTGTTGTTTCTCGGCGCCACGCCCGAAAAGACTCCGGCCCTGTACAGCCTGATGAACTACGCCGACATGGCGCTGGGCACTTGGTATCCTATGGGTGGAATGTTCAAAATTGTGGAAGGTATGGTTGCCCTGGCCAAAGAACTTGGCGTCAAAATCGAACTGGGGCAGGAGGTGCGTCAGATCGTTGTGCTCAACGGATCGGCCCGCTCGGTGGTCACGCATCAGGGCCGCGAATATCCCGCCGACGTGGTGGTGGGCGCCGCCGATTATCACCACATTGATTCCAAACTACTTGGCCCCAAACAACGCAACTACAGCGACCAATACTGGGAAAGCCGTACGATGGCCCCGTCCAGCCTGCTGTTTTACCTCGGGGTGAACAAACGCCTGAACGGTCTTTTCCACCATAATTTGTTCTTCGACGAGGATTTCGGTCGCCATGCACGCGAGATTTATGATACCCCGAAATGGCCCGAAAAGCCCTTGTTCTATGTCAGTGCACCTTCTCAAACCGACCCGTCCGTAGCGCCGGAGGGCTGCGAAAACCTGTTCGTGCTCATCCCCGTAGCCCCCGGACTGGAGGACACGCCGGAGATTCGCCAGCACTACTATGAGGTGGTCATGCAGCGGTTGGAACAACTCACCGGCCAGCGTATCCGGGATGCCGTGGTTTATCGCCGCTCCTTTGCGCATACCGACTTTGTGACCGACTACCATGCGTTCAAAGGCAATGCCTACGGCTTGGCCAACACGCTCCTGCAAACCGCTTTTCTGAAACCCAAACTCCGCAGTAAACACGTTAAAAATCTTTTCTACACCGGCCAACTGACCGTACCCGGCCCCGGCGTGCCGCCCTCGCTCATCAGCGGGCAAGTTGTAGCGAAAGAGGTTTATAGGTTGGAAGGTTAGCTGGTTAGAAGGTTAGAAGGTTGCGCACTACGCGGATATTTCAACTCCTTACAACAACCTCTACCGAAACCTTAACCTTCCAGAAACCTTTAACCTTCTAACCAGAAACCTTTCAACCTTCTAACCAGAAACCTTTTTATGACATGAATCACTTCGACCTATACAACACCACCTGTTCGGAATGTAGCCGACTCATTACGCGGCGGTATTCGACTTCTTTTTCACTGGGTATTCGTTTGTTTCACAAGCGTTTCCGCGACCCGATCTACGGGATTTATGGTTTCGTGCGGTTTGCCGACGAGATTGTGGACACGTTCCACAACCACGATAAGGAGGCACTGCTTCGGCGTTTCCGCACAGATACTTACCAGGCGATAGACGAGGGCATTAGCCTGAACCCTGTGCTGCACGCGTTTCAGCAGGTGGTGCGCCGGTACGGCATTGAACGCGAACTCATTGACGCCTTTTTGGACAGCATGGAAATGGATTTGTCCAACAATACCTACGACACGGACCGTTACGAGGAATACATCTACGGTTCGGCGGAAGTCGTGGGACTGATGTGCCTGCGGGTCTTTTGCGCAGGCGACGATGCCCGATACCAATCCCTGAAGGCTCCGGCTTGTCGCCTCGGCGCAGCATTCCAGAAAATCAATTTCCTGCGTGATATTCGCAGCGACTACGATGAGCGCGGGCGCGTGTACTTCCCGGGGGTGGATTTCCGGGCGTTCGACAACACGGCCAAACAGCAGATTGAGGCCGATATACAGGCCGACTTCGAGGCCGCGCTGGAGGGCATTCGACGGCTCCCGGACGGTTCCCGGCTCGGCGTGTATCTGGCCTATAAATACTACACCCAACTTTTTGTCAAAATCAAAAACGCACCCGCGCAACGCATCGCCGAGGAGCGCTTCCGGGTGTCGGACAAACGAAAAATGTACCTGCTTTTCAGTTCAGCGGTACGGTGCCGGCTAAATGCCTTGTAGCAAAATCACCCGGCCCGCCAACCTGCATCACCCCGACCGCTCGCGGAATGCGCTAAAATTGTGCCTCGCAGCACACTACCGGATATTTGGACTTTTCAGGTTTAAAAACCTGAAAAGTCCAAATATCCGGTAGTGCGGCTTCGCAAGATGCTCACCAAACGCAGGTTCGATGGAAAATAACAACTTCGATGCGCTCGGCTCGGATGCCGTAGCCCGATTCAAGTCCTTGCAGCGTGCACTCGTCGAGCAATTTGAGCAACAATTCCCCGACCCTATGGCACCCAAGACAATGATCGTCATCCCCAGTCAAACACTCGATCAGGAGATATTAGCCAAGGTTACGGGTATTAACCACTACGAAGAACGTCTCCTGTGCCTGCTTTTGCTGCTGCGCCAGCCGCGCACGCGGATCGTTTTTGTGAGTAGCACGCCCATTGACAAGGTTATCGTAGACTATTACCTGCACTTGTTGCCGGGAGTCACGCCGCGCCACGCCCGGCAGCGCCTCACGCTGCTGAGTTGCCACGATGCTTCGCCGCGCTCGCTCACCGAAAAGATACTGGCTCGACCCCGCCTCATCGAAAAAATAAAAAACAGTATCCCGCCCGGCCACGTGGCGCATATCTCGGGTTTCAACATCACCTGCCACGAGCATCAACTGGCCTTACAACTTGGTGTTCCGCTGTACGGCTGTCCGGCCTGGCTCAACTACTGGGGCACTAAAAGCGGAAGCCGGGAAATTTTTCGCCGCGCCGGACTGCCCGTGCCCGACGGGTATGAAAATCTGAAAAACATGGACGAAGTGCTTCTGGCCCTTCGGGAATTGCGCAAGGAAAACCCCGGGGTGCGCCGGGCAGTGGTTAAACTCAACGATGGATTCTCCGGCGAGGGCAACGCCATTTTTTCTTTTGAAAAGGCAGGCGACACCCTGGAACGGGATACCCTCCGACGGCACCTAAAACTGGTAGCCGACGACATGGCTTACGATGATTTTTCTGAAAAAATGGAAAACATGGGTGGCATCGTCGAGGTGTTCGTGGAGGGAGAAATCAAATCATCGCCCTCCGTGCAATGTCGCGTGACCCCTTTGCGGCAGATCGAGGTGGCTTCCACCCACGACCAGATGCTGGGCGGCGAAAGCAACCAAATTTACATCGGCGCCACGTTCCCCGCCAATCGCGCCTACGCCGGCGAAATCGGGGCAATGGGTTGGCAGGTAGCAGAAGTCCTCAGTCGGGAGGGCGTCATCGGGCGGTTTGGCATTGATTTTATTTCCGTCAAGGAACCTGCCGGCTGGTGGAAACACTATGCCATCGAGATCAATCTGCGCAAAGGCGGCACCACCCACCCATACCTGATGCTCCAGTACCTCACCAACGGCTACTACGACCACCATACCGGCATCTACCACACCCGAGACGGCCAGGAGCGACACTATTTTGCCACCGACGGCCTGCGCTCGGAAGCCTACAAGGGGCTTACCCCCGAAGACCTCATGGACATCGCTATTTGCAACGGAATCCACTACGATGCGACGGTTCAGGAGGGCGTGTCGTTCCACCTGCTCGGGGCGCTTTCCCAACACGGAAAACTCGGCACCGTGTGCATCGGCGCCACGCCGGAGCGCGCGGAGGCTTTGTACAAAAAAACCGTAGAGGTACTGGATCGGGAAACAAGGGGGTGATCCGCCGGCGGCGGCTACCCCAGAAAATACGCGCCCACAAAAGCCCCCACAGTTGCCACAAAACCCATCATAAACACGGTGTACGAGTAAGTCAGCAGCCGGTATTTTTTATCCAGCACCAGGCCGAGGTAGTACAGGTCGCGGGCCATGTTGCCGAACAGCAGGCGACCGTCGCGCAGCATGGTATCGGTGGCGGCCTCGAACTGATCGAGCGTGAGGTGCACGAAATTGCCGAAAAAAACCGGACTGGGTGGTTGCCCGGACACTGGCAGGAGCGTGGTCACCCGAGGGCGCGACGACAGCACGGCAAAGATGAGCGACGACAGGCTCGTCACCAAAAACATGATGATGGGCAGGATGTAGAGCGGGTTTCGGTTTGTCAGCGACTGGTAGGTGAGCAGGGAAATGGCTACCGACAGCAGGATGGAGTTGACGCTGATCATGATGTGCGCTTTGTTGTCGGCAATAGCGCTCAAGCGGATATGATTGGCGTAGTTGGCCCGAAAATATGTCTGGATGCTGGAGCGCAGGGGTCTGCGGGCTAAGCGGTCAAAACGTTCACTTTTGCGTTCGGCTTTTTCCGGAACGGCAGCCTCCGATCCTGGCTGCGTTGACTTGCGCCGTTCGAGCAGGCGCAGGGCCAGTGCGGGTTCGTAATTTTTTTTGGCGAAGGCTGTAAAAAAAGCCACGCGGTGTAATTCGGCATCGAGGTATTCCTGCCACTCGGCATCCCCGATCGTTTGTCCGCTCAGTAGCTCGCGTTCGAGTCGCAGGAGCGGTAGCCGTGCCCCGGCGTCTTCCGACCAGTCGCAGGCGCGAACGGCATCGCTCAGCACCCGGGCTTCCGGGGTTTGGGGGCGTCCTGAAGCATAAACAGCGGCAATACACTGCCGTACCTGCCGGATTTTTTCTGCCGGGCATTTTTGTTCAACCAAAAAAAACTCGGCGCGAATGGCGCTGGTCTCGGCGGGGTGTGCTGCGTCGTACAGGTAGCCGACATTGAAAAACCAGGCGGCCAATTGTGCTATTTCCGCGCTGCTTTCGGACAAATTTTCGTGTTGGGCCAGCGCCTCAACCCGTTCGGCTACACATGCTGCCTGGGCGTAGTTGTGAAAAACGAGCCTGGCGTCGTGCTGTTCGTTCCACAGGTGCAGGATGTGCCGGCGAGCCTCGGCGAGCAGCGGCGCGACCGGATCATTCGGGGTGTTTTGTTCTGCTCTTGCCATACGTTTCGCGTTGTTTGCCCACAAATGTAGGCCATAAACATTTCTCAACCAGCCGACTCCTGAAACGAAAAACACCCAACCAGAACTTGTCTGATCAGGTGTCGCTCGATTTCTTGTTGTGACCACGACTGGAGTCGAACCAGCACATCCGTAAGGACACTACCCCCTCAAAGTAGCGCGTCTACCAATTCCGCCACGTGGCCATGAAATACCGCTTTCGTTAAAAGCGGCGGCAAAGATACGCGCCGCTTCAGAAAATCAAAATCTGAAGGAAAAGTTTTGCCGGCGTTGATCCTCGTGGCGTCGGCCGTTTGCCCTAATGGCATTTAAAATAATCGAACGGTTCCAGGCAGTCTATACACCGGAACAGCGCCTTGCAGGCAGTAGAGCCGAACTGGGAGATCATTTCGGTATTTTCGGAGCCGCAATGCGGGCAGATCAGGGCGCGGCGCTCGCCGAGCAGGGCTTTTTTGTCCATGCTGCCATCGGCGGGCGGGGCGATGCCGTAGATGCGCAGTTTTTCGCGTCCTTCCGCACTGAGCCAGTCGGTCGTCCAGGCGGGACTGAGTACGGTGGTGACGCGCACCTGATCGAAGCCGCCTTCCTGCAGGGCGGCGCGGATATTCACCTCGATGGCATTCATGGCCGGGCAGCCGCTGTAGGTGGGCGTGATGACCACTTCGAGCGTGCCGTCGGATTCGTGCCAGCGCACGTCGCGCAGAATACCGAGGTCGGCGATGGTGAGCACGGGGATTTCCGGGTCGCACACGGTGCGGAGCAGTTGGTGTGCGGTGGTGAGCGGGGCGGAGGTTACGGGCTGCATGGCTATGGTAAATCTGGTTCAGAAAACAGAACTGCAAAATTGAAAAATGGTTGGGACATGCCCGGGAGTTAGTTTGTTGGTACAGATTTGATTGTTTTGGCTGGGCAAATACCTGATTTCTCCGCGCTTTGTTTGGCTGTACAAAATACTCCGGTTACCTTTCGAGCCACCTCACCTAACTCAAAGCCAGCGCAGGCGGCACTGGTGTGAGTGCCAACCGTTTCAAAAAAGAATCCCCACCCTACTTCTTTATCCACCCAGCCGGATTCAGCCGCTCTTTCTGGTGCCACAGTTCAAAGTGTAGTTCCGAGGTGCCGGTGATCGGGTTGGTGCTCACGCGCCCGAGGGCTTGTTTGGCGCCCACGCGATCGCCTTTTTCCAGGGTTGTTTCGCTCAGGTTGGAGTACACGGTGTAGTAGTTGCCGTGCTGGAGAATAACGGTGTGGTCGTGCCCGGGGATGAACTGCACGCCGGCCACCTTGCCCTCGTACACAGCGCGCACCACCTCGGCTTCCGCGGTGCGGATGTCCACGCCGTTGTTGGTGATCTCGATATTGCGCAGCGTGGGGTGTTTCTGGCGACCGAAACTGCGGGAAATAAACCCGTTCTCGACGGGCCAGGGCAGCCGGCCGCGGTTCTGGCGAAACCCGAGCGAAAAAGCATCTTCTTTCAGATCGGCCGTGCTTTCGGCTACCGGTTCATCGGCGGGGGCACTGCTGCCGGCAGGGGCAGCAGGCAAGGCGCCGGCAGTGGGCGGCGGCGAAGCCGGCGTAGCGGCGGCGGGCCGACGGGTTTCCTGCACCCTTTTGCGGATTTCTTCCTGGATGACCCGCTCGATAGCCTGGTTCAGCGCTTCGTGCGCCGTCTGTTTTTGTTTCAGTTCCTCCCGCAGGCGACCCTCGTCCTTTTTGAGGGTAGTGAGCAGTTTTTCCTTGTCCTGTTTTTCGACGTCCAGTGCGGTGCGCTGCCCTTGCAGCGAGGCCAGTAGCGCCTCTTGCTTGCGGCGCGACTCCTCCAGCGCAGCTATTTTTTTCGACAACATCTGTTGCGTAGACACAATGGCCTCGGCCTGTGTTTTGCGGTAGCGGTCGTACTTGCGCAGAAACAGCCAGCGTCGGAAGGCCTGGTTGAGGTTGTCGGCCGAAAGGACGTACAGCAGCGGGTTGTTCATTTCCTTGCGGCGGTAAGCGTTGCGCACAAACCGGCCGTAGTCCGCCTGCATGGCCTGAATGTCGCTGGTGAGCGACTCGATCACGGCAGCCGTGCGGCCCGCCGCCGTTTCGGATTCGGCGATTTCCTCCGTCAGGTTCTGGATGAGTTTTTCCCGCCGCTCGATCTGTTTTTGCAGCGCCACAAACCGGTCGAGGGTAGCCTCCTTCGTGCGGGTCGTTTTTTTGAGCATGTTGTCCGTCACCTCGATGTCCCGGAGCAGTTTTTTGCGCTTGTCCTCCAGGTCTTGTTTGTTCTGTGCGAGGCAAAAGACGGGCAGGGCGAGCAGCAGCAGCACCTTCCAGCGGCGGGCGGGCAGGGGCCTAATCCACGCGCTGATAGTAATCGGGAATTTCAAAGCGGTAAGGTTTCGGAACATTGATCTCAATGTCGGTAAATTCAATGTCAAGCCGCAGGCTGCCCGATTCCGGGCTGAAGGCCTCGATGCGGCGAATGTACGGGAAAATGCCTGCGCCACCGGGCAGTTTTTTGAATTGTGAAAACTGCAAATGCAGTAAGCCGGCATCCTGCTGCTGAAGAAATGTCGTTTGTCGCAGCACAAAATTGCCCTCTTCGATCCGGTAGTCGGCCGAAAACCGGCCATTGCTGCCGGCAAGGCGGTGCAATTCGTCCTTGATGTCGGCTTGCAAGTGCATATCGGGCGCTATCCAGGCGGAGGCGAGCAGCAGGTGCTGCAACAGCGCAAAACCCTCGGGCAGGCCATACCTGCGTTGCAATTCCTCCATGCCGATGACCTGGAAGGTTTTTTCCAACCGGTTCAGCACGACGGCCGAATCCCGGGTGATCAGGACACGGGCAGCCTCCAGCCCCAGTTTTTTGACATTCATCCACAGCACGCTGTCGCGTATCCAGATCAAGTTGATGCCGGCTTCCACCGCCATGCCCTCGCCCTCGGCATAAATACGGGCATGCGCCGAGATGGTTTTGATTCGTCCGGGTGTGTTTTGCTCCAGTTGTTTTTTCAAAAAATCGACCGAAAGCGGTGTGGTAGCGGGCGTGATCGTGTCGCTGATTGTCCGGCGGCGGCAGGTGGTTTGGTGGAAGGAGAAGAGGAGCAAGAGGGCCAAAAAACAGATTGCCGTTGCGCCGGGCCGGGCCACTACCCTACCCCTTTCTTTAAACATCTTCGTCATCTATTTCCATTCTGGCTCCGTTCAGTTCGCTCAGGGCGTGCATATCACCGGCTTTGCGGGCCACGTCCATGCCGGTCCGGTAGGTCGCGAGCGCGTCATCGGGGCGGTTAAGTTTTTCGTACAGTTTGCCGAGGTGGTAGTACAGCCCAACGTAGGCAGGATCAGCGCTTTGCAAGCGTAAATAAAAGGCCAGGGCCTGCTCCGAATCGCCGAGGCCTTCGTGCTCTTTGGCTATGGCAAACAGCGCGAAAGCGTCGTTCGGAGACTTTTCCAGAATTTGTTGCAGGAGTTGCAAACGTTGAGCCATGTTCAGTTGAACGAAATGCAGGACGGTTTGTTGAAGCGCGTCTTGAATGTTCGTTGGCAAACCTGTTTACAACTCGGATCAGATTGCTACTTTTGCGCCGCTTTTGCCGGCAAAGGTAGTTTGGGCTACTTGGCTTTTCTTGCCACGCCTGAAGTTTCTGCCCGCAGCGGCGACAAGTCTGCCAGGCCTCAACACCTGTCAGGTATGATTTTCAATTTTTGAAACCCGCTCAACCATCCAAACCATCCAGTTTTTATGAAATTTCTTGTTTGCATAAGCCAGACCCCGGACACGACCGCCAAGGTGTCCTTCAACGCCGACAGCACGGAGTACAACAGCGGCGGTGTGCAATTTATCATGAACCCCTACGACGAGTGGTACGCCCTCGTGCGCGCCTGCGAACTGCGCGAGGCGCTTGGCGGCACCGTGACTGCCCTCAACGTAGGCCCGGCAGCCAACGAAACGACGATCCGTAAGGCGCTCGCCATTGGCGCCGACGAGGCTGTCCGCATTGACGCCGACCCGAAAAGCACGGCTTTTGTAGCCAAACAAGTAGCGGAATACGCCAAATCAGGAAGTTTCGACCTCATTTTCCTCGGAAAAGAAACAATAGACTACAACGGCGCCGAAGTGGGAGCCATGCTCGCCGAACACCTCGACCTGCCCTACATTTCCTTCGCCGGCAAACTTGATCTCAACGGCAATACCGCCACAGTCGAGCGCGACATCGAAGGCGGTGTGGAAGTGCTGGAGGTGGATTTGCCCTTCGTGGTCAGCGCCGCCAAGGGTATGGCCGAACAGCGCATACCCAACATGCGCGGCATTATGATGGCACGCACCAAACCGCTCCATGTCATACCGGCAGTGCCGACTGAAGAGCCGGTCAAAACCGTGCGTTTTACCCTGCCCCCCGCCAAAGCCGGCGTGAAACTGGTAGACCCCGAACAAATGGACGAACTCGTGCGCCTGCTGCACGAAGAAGCCAAAGTGCTGTAACTCCAACACTCAACACTCAAAACTCAAAACTCAAAACTGTCATGGTTTTAATATATGCCGAAAGCCCACGCGGGCAGTTCAAAAAAGCCGCTTTCGAGGCGGTGACCTTGGGAAAAAAATTAGCCGACCAAATGGGTGTGCCGTGTGCGGCAATCACCCTCGGCACAAATGCTGCCGGCGCGGAAGAGCTCGGGCGCTACGGCGCCGCGCGGGTGTTGTGTGTGGCGGATGCTAACCTCAACAACCTCGACAGCCAGGTCGCCGCTTCGGTGCTGGCCGATGCTGCCCGACAACTCGGCGCCACCGTGCTGGTGCTCAGCCATACTTCGACCGGAAAATCCATAGCCGGGCGCCTGGCCGTTCGGCTGGATGCGGGCTTAGTGTCGGGTGTGAATGCGCTGCCGGAAGTACAGGCGCCAATCTGGTGGTGAAAAAATCGGTGTTTTCGGGCAAAGCCGTTGCCGAGTACGCCATCAGCAGCCCGATAAAAATCCTATCGCTACTCGGCAATGCCGTGAAGCCGGAGGCCACCGGCGCACCGGCAAGTGTAGAAAACCTGGCGGTATCGGTTCCGGCCGGCCGTATCCGGGTAAAAGATGTAAAAACCATCGAAGGCCAGGTGCCGCTGCCGGAAGCCGAAGTGGTCGTGTCGGCCGGCCGGGGTATGAAGGAACCAGGCAACTGGGGCATCGTGGAGGAATTGGCCGAAATACTGGGCGCCACCACAGCCTGCTCGCGCCCGGTTGCGGACAGCCACTGGCGCCCGCACCACGAACATGTTGGCCAAACGGGTATTGCTATCCGGCCCAATTTGTATATCGCGATCGGGATCAGCGGCGCCATCCAGCACTTAGCCGGCGTGAACAACTCGAAAGTGATCGTGGTGATTAACAAAGACCCGGAAGCGCCGTTTTTCAAAGCCGCCGACTACGGTGTGGTGGGCGACCTGTTCGAGGTGGTGCCCCGATTGACAGAGGCTGTGAAAAAATTCAAGGCAGCCAACTAATTTTTTGTGGTGCGTGCTCTGTGCCGCTTGATGCGCTGGACTTACTTACTTTTGCAGCCCAAAATTCAAAGGTTGGCGTCAACCTTCCAACCAGAAACCTTCCAACCAACTCCAGAAACCAACTTTAAATCGAACCGGCAATGAAACGCATTGAATTAGATATCGTGGCCCTATCGCACAGTGTGACCCAGTCGCACAACTACGCTGTTGTTTTGGGCGAACGGCGGGGTCAGCGCCGTCTGCCCATCGTCATCGGCAGTTTTGAGGCGCAAGCCATTGCGGTGGCTATGGAGCGTATGGTGCCTAACCGACCGCTTACCCATGATCTTTTCAAAAACACCCTGGAAACATTCAATATCGAACTGCGGGAGGTAGTGATCAACAACCTGTTGGACGGTATTTTTTATGCGCGCTTAGTATGCGTAAAAAGCGGCGAAGTATTCGAATTGATTCCCGCACCTCCGATGCCATTGCTATGGCGGTGCGTTTCGATTGCCCGATCTATACCTATGATTTTATCCTCGAAGCTGCCGGCGTGATCCTTGACGACCAGGAGGAAGACGATGCCGGCACGGGCGCAGCCCGTGTCTCGGCGCCCGTGATTGATACCGGCGCACTGGAAACCTACCCGACCGATGCCCTGCAGCGCCGACTGCAAGAAGTACTGGAGGCGGAAGACTACGAAACGGCGGCAAAAATTCGGGACGAACTGAAAAACCGGGAAGGAAAAAGTTAACGAGAAACTAACCCTCCAACCCGAAACCTTCCAACCTTTCAACTCAAAACCCTTACAATTCAAACTTGTACTCCAGAATCTCGATTCTCGGAACCCCGTTGGCGTGGGTGTTTTTGAAAATCACGTTGATCGAGATCGTTTCGCTCTTCTCCTTTTCCGTGCTGTCGAAGGTCACGTCCAGGCGACCTTTTTTCCCAGGCTCAATCACGCCGCGCGGAAATTCAACCTTCGTGCAAGTACACGCATCCACGATATCAATCTGGATATTTTCACCAAAAGTATTGGTGAATTCGTAGGTTGTGGAGCGCTTCTCGCCGCGCTTGACAAGGCCGAAATCAACCATTTTTTTGTCCCAGGAAACAAATCCCGGGGGTGGTGTTTGCGCTTTTTTAGCGGGGTGGCAAGCAAGTACAAGCAAAGCAATGCCTGCAAACAATAGTGTTTTGTATGTCATATCGAAAAAACAGGTGTTAAATCACCAGAAACCCTCAAACCTTCCAACCCCCAAACCCTCAAACCTTCTTCCCCCGCATAGCGCCCCGAATAGTTTCGTCCATAGCCCGATGCGCCAGTGGAGATGTGTAGGCATTTAGTTCTTCGATAGCGCGGTGGATCAGGTCTTTATCCTCGGTTTCGGTGGCTTTTCGGAGGTCAATCAGCAGATTTTTTGTGGTTGCTTTTTCCGCTTCGCTCAGGATATCGGCGTTTTGCTCCAGGAATTTATCGCCGGAATTGAGCAGGTTGTTGGCCTCGTTTCGGGCTTCCAGTAAACCGCGGATACGCATGTCTTCGGTGGCATTGGAAATGCTGTCGAGCAGCATACGCGCCATGTCTTCCTCGCTGATCCCATAGGTGGGGCGAATGTCAATTTCCTGCTCCACACCGGAGCGCAATTCTTTGGCCCGCACCGTGAGTATCCCGTCGGCATTGATGATGAACTGGATATCAATTTTGGGCAACCCGGCCGGCATGGGCGGAATACCGCGGAGGATAAACTCGCCGAGTTTCCGGTTGTGCTGCACCAGGTCGCGCTCGCCTTGGTACACGGCGATTTTGAGGTTTTTCTGACCGTCCACGCTGGTGGTGTACTGGCGGCCTGCCCGGTTGGGTACTTTGGAGTTGCGCGGAATGATCGTGTCCATCAGCCCGCCCACGGTTTCGATACCGAGGGAGAGCGGGGTGATGTCAAGCAGGAGCAGGTCTTTCTGGTTGCCGGCGAGGATATCGGCCTGAATAGCCGCTCCGAGAGCCACTACTTCGTCCGGATCGAGCGCATCGAACGGCGTTTTTCCAAAAAAATCAGCCACGCCGCTTTTCACCAAAGGCACACGCGTACTGCCACCAACCAGCACGACCTTGTCTATTTTGTCCAGGCCGACTTTGGCATCGCGCAGGGCATTGGCGCAGCAGTCCAGCGTACGCCGCACGAGCGGTTCGATGCCCTGTTCAAATGCCGCGCGGGTGATGCGCACGGGCTTGCCTGCCACTATCCCCTCAAACACTTCAGATTGGGAAAGCGCCTTTTTGGCGGTCTCGGCCAGCAGGCGAATTTCCTGCCCGAGCGACTTGTCGGCGGCAACCGTATCGGCGGAAATACCCGATTGCGCCGCAAACAAGGCTGCAATGACCTGGTCAAAATCGTCGCCACCGAGGAAGGTGTCGCCATTCGTGGCCAAAACCTCAAAAATACCGTCCTGAATTTGCAAAATGGAAATATCGAACGTGCCGCCGCCGAGGTCGTACACGGCGATGATTTCGGACTGCCCGGGGTCGAGACCAATGCCATAAGCAAGGGCTGCGGCGGTGGGTTCGTTCACGATACGCAGCACATCCAGTCCGGCCAATTTGCCCGCATCGCGGGTGGCCTGGCGCTGGTTGTCGTTGAAATATGCCGGCACCGTGATCACCGCCCGGGTGACAGGCTGCCCCAGTTCGGCCTCAATTCGGCGTTTGAGCTCCCGCAAAATATCGGCACTGAGCTCCACCGGGGTGAAATAGCGGTCTTTGACCCGCACCTTGACCAAGGATTCGGTATCGTCGTCCAGAATTTTGTAACCGAAAAAGCCCTGAATATCCTCCACATCCCGGTACGATTTTCCCATGAGCCGTTTGACGGAGTAGATCGTGTTGGCCGGATCGGTGATGAGGTGCGCCCGGGCCGCTTCGCCGACAACCACCGAGCCGTCTGCCGCAAAGTGTACCACAGAAGGAACCAGTGCATTTTTGCCGGCGGCATCTTTGACGCAGTACGGCTGCCCGTCCTGCATGCAGGCAACGAGGCTGTTGGTGGTACCAAGGTCAATACCAATAATACTGTCGGCGAACTTTACGATGGAACCGTCTTGTAAATTGATCGGGATAATGGCCATGCAGGCGTTTTGAGTTTTGAGTTTTGAGTTTTGAGTTTTTGGCGGGGCAAAACTACATATTTCGAGGTGTCGTGCGGTAAGCCTTTGCGGAATGCTCCCTTACAACAAGCCGGCAAAAAATTGGTTGGGGCGATTCGTTTTTCCACCTTTGGGCCGAAATTTTGTCACTCGCCAACCCTGCTTTTTTATGCGCGAATTTTTCTCCAACAAGTCCAACCGATTGTGGATGGTCTTGTCCGCTTTTTTTGTCACTAATGCCCTTGTGGCTGAATTTATGGGCGTGAAATTATTCTCGCTCGAACGCACGTTCGGATTCGAGGAAGTGCACTGGAAATTGTTCGGCCAGGGAGATTTGTCCTTCACCCTGACGGCGGGCGTGCTGCTGTGGCCGGCCGTTTTTGTGATGACCGACATTATCAACGAGTACTTCGGGCGGCGGGGCGTACGGCTGCTGTCGTACCTGACCGCCGGACTGATCGCCTACGGTTTTTTGATGCTGTATTTTGCCATGGAACTCGTTCCGGCGGATTTTTGGCGCACGGCGCACATCAAACCGTCCTGGTCGCCGGAAGAACAAGATGCGGTGCGGGCACAGGTAGCGGATTACAATGCCGCGTACTCCGTCGTTTTCGGGCAAAGCATGTGGATCATTGTCGGGAGCCTGGTGGCTTTTTTAGTGGCCCAGGTTGTAGACGTGGCAGTTTTTCACCGGATCAAGGCGATTACGGGTGAGAAAAAAATATGGCTCCGGGCCACGGGTAGCACCCTGGTATCGCAGTTTCTGGACAGTTTTATTGTGGTGTTCATTGCCCTGCATATCGGACAGCAGTTGCCGTTTTTGCAGGTGCTGGCGATTTCCGTGATGAGTTATTTTTACAAGGGCGTGATGGCCCTCGCGCTGACACCGGTTATTTATCTGGTACACGCGCTCATTGACCGGTATCTCGGCGAGCCGCTGGCAACGGAGATGAAGGCCGCTGCGCAGAAATAAGTACAGCCTTTCCAGGTTTCAAAACCTGGAAAGGCTGTCGAGAATAATCGCTCCAACTTCCTCTGGAGTGTGGTTTGTGGTGTCCACGACGAGGTCAAAATTGTCCATGTTGGCGCAGTCCGCCCCATATTTTTTAAGAAAGCGCGCGTTTTCGCTCGCTTTGCGGGCGGTAATTTTTTGTACGGCTTCTTCACGACTTTGGTACTGCTCGCTGTTCCGGGTGGGGTCGCCAAGAATACGTTCGGCCGCGACCTGAACGTCCGCCCGGAGGTACACTTTGAGGGAATCGGGCAGGAAAAACCAGGCCATACGGCTGTCCACGACATAGTTTTCCGAGTCTTTGCCGAGGTCGGCAAAAATTCCGTCAATTTGCTCATCAATACTCGGATCCACATCAGCCAGGCGGTTCATTTCGAGGGTATCAATACCCATTTTCTCCGCCAGTTGTCGCTGGATACGGCCGGTAGAGACGTACTGAAAACCCGTGCGTTCGCACAAAATACGGGATACAGCGCTCTTGCCGCTGCCGAGGTCGCCGGTGATGGTAATTTTGGTGCCGGTAGGAAAATGCATGGCGCTTACCGCTGTTTTTTTAGCGGGCGGCAAAAGTAGGCAAGATTCCCAAACTGCTTACAGGTAGGCGCAAATCACGCCGCCCATGAGGGCAATGGTGACTACCCAGTAACCCGTGTGAATGGCGATGTACTTGCCGCTCTTGCGCTCGAACAAAGCGTTGATGCCGAGTACCGGCAGCGCGAAAAAGAGTGCGGCTATAGTTCCATGCAGGGCGCCATGCTTGAACGTGCGGAAGTTTTGTCCATACTTTTCATTAAAACTGCTCAGCAGTTGGCCCACCTCCGATTGCGGGTCTTCAAATCCCGGTTGTTCCATCAGGATGGATCCTACATGCACCTGGTGTATGACCAGGGTAATCAAAACAGCGGCCAGCAACAGCCCGAGGAAGTAGGTAAGCCCAAAAATAACGGCCATGTTGCCGCCTTTGAGTTGTTCCTCGTTGAGGCCGGCGGCCCGCATCCAGGCAGTTCCAAGAACCTTGGGGTGGTACCAAACGCCGCCGATCGCAAAGGGTATCAAGGCAGCACCAAAGAGAACGATCCAGTTGAATTCCATACGTTTTGTTTTTAAGTTCGGGGCGAAGGTAAAATTTGTTTGCAATTTTTATTCAATTTGCCCGAACTCAACAGCCATGCAGCCACACAACGTCAATACGCCAATAATGCCCCCACCGCTGCCGCCACTTTTCCGATGGACGGGATCATCTCCTGTTCCAGTACCGAATTGAGCGGCACAGCCGGCATGTTTACTGCACCGAGCGTGCGCACGGGCGCATCCAGCCACTCAAAACAGTTTTCCGAAATACGCGCCGCCAGGCTCTGCGCGAAGGTGTTGTTTACCTGCTCTTCGGTCACCACCAGCACCTTGCCATGCCGTTTGGCTAAGTCGTACAGGGCTTGCTCGTCCAGCGGGTTGAGGGTGCGCAAGTCGAGCACCTCTACCCTGCCCGCGTAGTCGCGGGCCGCATTCAGCGCCCAGTGTACGCCCATGCCGTAGGAGACGATACCAAGGGTGTCGCCTTTTTCGATCTGCCCGGCATCGGCTTCCAAAGCGATACGCGCTTTCCCGAAGGGGATGATGTAATCCTCATCGGGTTCCACAGTGCGGGCGGCATCGGTGCCGGGTACCTTGCTCCAGTACAGCCCTTTGTGTTCGAAAATGACCACTGGATTGGAGTCGTAGTAGGCGGATTTCATCAGCCCTTTCAGGTCGGCGCCATTGCTGGGATAAGCAATTTTGACGCCGCGGATATTGGCCACCACACTTTCCACACTGCTGCTGTGGTAGGGGCCGCCGCTGCCATAAGCACCGATGGGCACCCGCAGGATGCAACTGACGGGCCATTTGCCGTTGGTCAGGTAGCAGGAGCGGCTCACCTCGGTAAACAGTTGGTTCAGAGCCGGCCAGATGTAGTCGGCAAATTGTACTTCCACGATGGGTTTCAGCCCGACGGCGCTCATGCCCACCGTGCTGCCGATGATGAATGCCTCCTGAATTGGTGTATTGAACACGCGGTGGTCGCCAAATTTTTCAGCCAGCGTGGCCGCTTCGCGAAAAACCCCGCCAAGACGGCGGCCCACGTCCTGTCCGTACAGCAGGCATTCGGGGTGTTTGCGCATGAGTTCCTCCACGGCAAACAGGGCGCAATCCACCATCACCTTTGGTTCTCGGCCGGGCGGTGTGCGCACACCGCGCTCTTCGGTCACAGGTGTCGGGGAAAACTCGTGGGTGTATAAATCCGCCGGACGGGGGTCTTCGGCATTTTTGCTTTTTTCAAAATCGGCGGCTACCGTGTCGGCGGCCTCTTGCTCGAAGTGCCGGAGTTGTTTTTCCGAAAAACCGTTGTCGAGCAGGGTTTTACGCAGAATCGGATACGGGTCGCGGCGCTGGTGTTCGTCCAGATCATCGCGGTACCATTCCTTGCGCACGCCGGAGGTATGGTGATTGAGCAGGGGCACCCGGGCATGCAGCAGGAAGGGGCGGCGCTCGGTGCGTATTTTTTCCAAAATATCCCGCACGGTGTGCCAGCACTGTGCAAAATCGTTGCCCTCGATACTGACGGCTTCCAGCCCCGGAAACCCCCGGGCATACTCGGCGGCCGAGGCCACGCGGGTTTCCTCGGCATTGGCAGAAATATCCCAGCCATTGTCCTGCACGAGGTACAGGATGGGCAGTTTTTTCAAAACGGCCATCTGAAACGCCTCGCTCACCTCGCCTTCCGTGACGGAAGCATCGCCGAGAGAACACACGACAAGCGGGTTTTCGGTTTTGAGTTTTGAGTTTTGAGTTTTGAGTTTCTCCTGGTACCAAAAACCCATAGCGGCCCCGGTGGCAGGTATGGCCTGCATGCCGGTTGCGCTGCTCTGGTGCGGAATTTTGGGTTTGTCGGCATCGCGCAGACTGGGGTGGCAGTAGTACGAGCGCCCGCCGGAAAACGGGTCGTCGCGTTTGGCCATCAGTTGCAGCATGCAGTCGTAGGGCCGCATTCCGATGCCAAGCAGGATACTGTCGTCGCGGTAGTACGGGAAAATATAGTCCTGCGGAAACAGCTGGAGTGCTACGGCCAGTTGGATAGCCTCGTGGCCTCGGGACGTGGCGTGCACATATTTGGAAACAAACTTGAAATTGGCTTCGTAAATATCCGTCATCGCTTTGGCCGTGGCCATGAGGCGAAAGGCGCGTTCCAGCACTTCGGCCGGTACGGCAGGTGTACCGTTGGAACGGGGCGCGGGTTTGGGTCGGGCAAGTGTCGTTTTTGTGCTCAAATGTCAGGTAGTATGGTTTGGGCCGCAAAGTTAGGAGCATGCGCCCTGTAAACCCGGCAAACGGTATTCAAATTTTGGTTGCTTTTGATGTGGCGGTTGTCCGACCGAAAATCACGTCCGTTGCCCCCGTGCGGCATTCACCAGGATCAGTTCGGAAATGTTGTCCAGATCAATAATCCCGATCAGGCGCCCGTGTTCCCGAACCAAAAGAATGGACAGTTTAGCCTGTTGGAAATTTTGCATGACCTCCTGCAGCGGCGCCTGCATCTCGGCAAACTGTAAATTGGTATCGGCTACGGAGTGGATGGGGGCCGATTCGCCGGCGGCCTGAATGCCCCGGATGATATGGTCGCGGTTGAGCACACCAAACGGCTCGCCTTGATCGGTTACCAGGAAATTTTTGGCCTCGCCATCCAGCAGCATTCGCACAGCCTCCCCGATGGTTTGGTTTTTATCGAGCGCCGAATAATTGGTCATCACCGCATCGCGGGCGGTAAGTCCGTGGAGGAACGATTGGGTTTTTACCATTTCCGCTTCGGCACGTGCGCCGAGGATGATGAACAGTCCGATAAAAATGAGGAAGGGATTGAGATAAAACCCGGCGAATACAAAGCCCACGGCGATGATCTGGCCGATGGTGGCGGCTGTTTCGGTGGCTTTCACGCGGTTCATCTGCATGGAAAGCAGCGCCCGCAGCACCCGCCCGCCATCCATCGGGAAAGCCGGGATGAGGTTGAACATCGCCAGCCAGATATTTACGACACCGAGCATGGGCAGGAAACTGTTTTGGTCAATCAGGAACACGGTTTGGGTTTCCTTGTCGGGCCAGTCAAAATTGGCGATGACGGGCAGGAGGAGGAGCATAATCACTACGTTCACGAGTGGTCCGGCCAGAGCCACCACCAGTTCCTGTCGGGGTTTTTCGGGCATTCGTTCCAGGCTGGCTACCCCGCCAATGGGGTACAGCGTGATGTCCACGGTTTTGATTCCGTATCGGCGGGCGGCCAGTGCATGTCCGAGTTCGTGCAGGGTGACACAGACAAACAGACTCAGCACAAAGAGTACCATCCAGCCGATGTGTACGGCGTCGAGACCTGCGCGCAGGTTGGTGAAGACGATCCACGCAATCAGAATCGTGAACGTCCAGTGGATATTGATGGCAATGCCGGCAATTTTGGGGAGAGAAAGTGCTCGTTTCATAACATTGGTTGCTGATTCAATCAAGCAGTTGTATCATCCTGAAACACCCGACGGATGTCCTTGTTCCTCGTTTGGGAACAAACCTACAGGATAATTCGGATTCTGCCCCGGGATGCCTCTTGCGGGCGTCCAATCAAAAAGGGCCCCCCGTTTCCGGCGTGCCCTTCTGTCTTGTGTATTGCTTGTTTGGCAAATTTTACATCATGTCCATGCCGCCCATGCCGGGGTGGCCGCCGCCGCCCATGTTGGCTTTCTTCTCCGGCTTGTCGCTGATGACGCACTCGGTGGTGAGTACGAGGCCGGCAATGGAGGAGGCGTTTTCGAGTGCCACGCGGGTGACTTTGGTCGGGTCAATGATACCGGCCTTTTTCAGGTCCTGGTATTCGTCTGTGCGGGCATTGTAGCCAAAAGCACCTTTGCTGTCCAGCACTTTGTGGAATACGATCGAGCCGTCAACGCCGGCATTTTCGGCGATTACCCGGATGGGGGCTTCCAGCGCCTTGCGCACGATGCTGATACCGATGGTTTCGTCTTCGTTGACGCCTTTCATGCCGTCGAGGCTGGCAATGGCACGAACCAGTGCGACACCGCCGCCGGCTACGATACCTTCTTCGATGGCGGCGCGGGTAGCGTGCAGCGCATCATCCACACGGTCTTTTTTCTCTTTCATTTCCACTTCGGTAGCGGCGCCGACGTAGAGAACGGCTACACCACCGGCCAATTTGGCGAGGCGTTCCTGCAGTTTCTCGCGGTCGTAGTCGCTCGTGGTGGCTTCGATCTGCTGTTTGATTTGGTTGATACGCGCCTGAATGGCATCGTTTTGACCCTTTCCACCCACGACGATCGTGTTGTCTTTGTCAATCGTTACGCGCTCGCAGGAACCGAGCATAGAGAGGTCGGCATTTTCGAGTTTGTAGCCCTGATCTTCGCTGATCACCGTACCGCCGGTGAGGATGGCGATGTCTTCGAGCATGGCTTTGCGGCGGTCGCCGAAGCCCGGGGCTTTCACGGCTACCACTTTGAGACCGGCACGCAAACGGTTGACGACGAGCACGCCGAGTGCCTGGCTTTCCACGTCTTCCGCGATCATGAGCAGCGGACGACCCGTTTGCAGGGTTTTTTCGAGCACCGGCACGAGATCCTGCATGTTGCTGATCTTCTTGTCGGTGATGAGCATGAAGGGGTTTTCGTACTCGGCTACCATTTTCTCAGCATCGGTGATGAAGTACGGGCTGAGGTAGCCGCGGTCAAACTGCATACCAATCACTTCCTCCATGTAGGTGTCTGTGCCTTTGGCTTCTTCCACCGTGATAACACCGTCTTTTGACACGCGCTTCATGGCATCGGCGATGAGTTTGCCGATGGTATCGTCGTTGTTGGCCGAAATAGCGGCTACCTGTTCGATCTTGCTGAAGTCGTCGCCGATCTCTTCGGTTTGTTTTTTCAGGTCTTCCACGATCACCTTCACGGCTTTGTCAATACCGCGCTTGAGGTCCATCGGGTTGGAGCCGGCGGCCACACTTTTGAGGCCGGCGGTTACCATCGCCTGCGCAAGCACGGTAGCGGTGGTCGTGCCGTCGCCTGCAGCATCGGCGGTTTTGCTGGCCACTTCCTTGACCATTTGGGCGCCCATATTGGCCACGGGGTCTTCGAGTTCGATTTCTTTGGCCACGGTCACACCGTCCTTGGTGATTGCCGGAGCGCCGAAGGATTTCTGGATAACTACGTTGCGGCCTTTTGGACCGAGGGTTACTTTTACTGCATTGGAGAGCGCGTCAATACCTTCTTTGAGTTTTTCGCGTGCCTCTGTATCGAAATTGATCTGTTTTACAGCCATATCTCAAGTTTTGAGTGTTGTGTGTTGCGTTTTGAGTTAAAAAAAGATTGGGTGGAAAAACTAGATCACGCAGAGGACATCATCCTCGCGCATGATCAGGTAGTCATTTCCTTCGTAGTGGATTTCCTGGCCGGAATACTTGCCGTACAGCACGGTGTCGCCTACTTGTACCGTCATCAGGTTACCGTCTTTACCCGGGCCTACGGCGATTACTTCACCGCGTTGCGGTTTTTCCTTGGCCGTGTCGGGAATAATGATGCCGCCTTTTGTTTTTTCTTCGGCTGGTGCGGGCTTGATAATCACACGGTCTGCGATTGGTTTCATACGTCTGACTAATTTATGTTTTGGTGAATAAACGATGTTGTTGGCTTGCCGAAATAATATTCGGGTGGCCTCCCTTTATCAGACTTCGTGCCAAGCAAAAATCCCTGCCATTTTTTCAGCCAGTCCCGAAAATTTGCCGCCACACTGTCACTGCCTGACATCAGGCGGCTTTTTCTGACAGGATCGCGGGGTCAAAAAAGCCATGCCCGCAAAATCGCCTGGTATGCTGATTTTTGACAGTACCCGCAGCAGCA
Organism: Lewinellaceae bacterium; assembly: GCA_016719605.1. Taxonomy (GTDB): domain Bacteria; phylum Bacteroidota; class Bacteroidia; order Chitinophagales; family Saprospiraceae; genus M3007. The sequence goes on from JADJYW010000003.1 coordinate 80,003, forward strand.
GCAGGATGTTCAAAAATGTCTTATCATTGCGCCCGGTTTGTGGTGTGCTGCCCTTGCCTTTTTTCAAAAAATACTGAAATTCAATTTATTAAGTGCCTGGTTCATTTAATTTGGCCTTAAAGAACGCCTAACCACAATGGGGAGAACGATTGATATTTTTTGTGCCGGGGAGTTGCTGGTGGATTTCACCACGGCGGAGTTTGTACGTACTCCGGATGAGGCTACGCTGTTTCGCCGTTTGCCGGGCGGCAGCCCTGCCAATTTGAGCACCAACATGGCGCGCCTCGGCAAAAAAGCCATGCTGGCCGCTACTGTCGGAACCGACGACATGGGCAATGTGCTGAAAAACTATGTCGCCCGCCTGGGCGTGGATATTTCCTGCGTCGCCCAAGTTGAAGAACCGACGACCCTTTTCCTCGAAATGCGTACAGCCGACGGCAGTTCCTTGCAAACGTACCGTACTGCCGACCACCTGCTGTCTATCCGGCAGTTCCCGTATAACCGCTTCGACGATATTTCCATTTTTTACACGACCTGTTTTGCTATGAGCAAACTACCCGCCCAGCAAGTACTGCTGCAGGCATCGGAGCGGGCGCATCGCGCCGGCATGCGACTCAGCATGGACGTGAATTATTCCGAAAAAATATGGCCCGACCGGAGAGATGCCCAGCGCATTGTGGGCGAATACTGCCGCATGGGAGCCATTCTAAAAATTAGCGATACGGATTTCCTGAACCTGTACGGAGAAGAAAAATCGGCTCCGGAAGCCGTGTTGGATCAGTTTCTGCGCCTCGGTGCGGGCGAGGTGTGCTACACCCTTGGCGTCAACGGCTGCTGGGTGGCCGACCACAAAAACCGGTATTTTGCCCCGAGCCGCCCTGTCGAGGTTAAAGACCCCATCGGCGCGGGCGATGCTTTCTGGGCCGGATACCTCACCGCACTGCTGGAAGAAAAAACACTCGAAGAACGCGCGCATGCCGGGCACCGACTGGCTGAGATAAAGATCAGCAACTTCGGCCCGCTGCCCGACCAGGTGGACCCGGCCGTGCTGTTTGCAGAGGTCTGATTTTTGGTTGCATCCGTTATCTTCACCTGGTATACATCATTCCCGGAAAAGATGGACGATACCTATCATTTTACGGCTACTCTGGACAAATTTGACTCCAACCTCTGGGGGCACCACCTGACAGTACCGGACGCCGTCGCACAGGTTTTTTTGGCACAAGACGCCAAACGTTGTGTGTACCCTCAACGAAAAAGCGGAATTCCAGTGCGCGCTGATGCCCAAGGGTGAAGGCCGTTATTTCATCAACATTAACAAAAAACTGCGGGACACTCTGGGGCTAAAAGTCGGCTCCCCTGTACGCGTTGCCCTGCGCAAGGACGACAGCGAATACGGCCTGCCCGTGCCGGAAGAACTGGCGGTGCTGCTTGAACAGGACGACGAGGGCAACCAACTTTTTCATGCCCTCACTCCCGGCAAGCAGCGCACGCTGTTGTATATCGTTGGGTCGGTTAAAAGTTCGGACTTGCGCCTGAACCGCGCCATCGCCGTGGTGGAGCACCTGAAAACCAACGCCGGGAAAATCAACTTCAAGGTATTGTATGCAGGCTTGAAGGCCGGTTAGTTTCCAGAAATCGCGCCACCTCTACCTGCAATTCCGGGAAAAACGTGTTGAATTCTACCGAAAAATTTGCTGTTTCGGTGAAAAAAAACGGCGCCAGCGCAGCCAGATTCAGGTCGTCGGGCAAGCGCCGGCTGAACATGTCCAACACCCATTCCAGTCCTTCTCTTGTCTGGTAGCCATGGAGGAAGCGGCCTGTACGCATTTCGGGCCACCGTTTTTGCAAGGATGCCGGCATGATGTCCCGGCCCTTGTCCAAGCCGTTGTATGCCCAGGTTGCGAACGTGTCAAAATCCACCGGGGCGTGCCGTTCCCAATGCAGGCAAAGCAAGTAGTCGTATAAAATATCCACTATGGGCGCGGCGTAACGTCCTGCAAATGGGCGCACGCGTGCTACGCTGGCTCGGACGGCGGCATGGTTGTCGGTAAAACTATCAATAGTTCGATGCAGCAGAATACCGCGTTGCACCTCCGGCTGATAGCGCTCCCACGTTCGGCCTTTGACGTAGTCGCCAATAAAATTGCCGAGAAGCACTTGTTCATCCGGGAAGGAAAGAAGACAATGGGCGGTATGGTTCATCCTGTTGGTTGTATGGTGATTGGTTTGGGGGTTCCTGCAAACTTCCGAAATGTTGGTTTACCTTTGCGCCCGCTTCGATCAAAAGTAATTTATCGGGGAGCAATAACACCGTATTCCAGGCTAAAATCAATCGAATCAATAAAAAATGGCTCTTCAATGTGGCATCGTCGGCCTGCCAAACGTCGGCAAATCTACCCTTTTTAATGCCCTGACCAGCGGCAAGGCCCTGGCAGCCAACTATCCTTTCGCTACCAAAGACCCGAACGTCGGGATCATTACCGTGCCCGATGTTCGCCTGGACAAGTTAGCCGAACTGGTGCTCCCGCAACGTACGCTGCCCACTTCGGTGGAGATTGTGGACATCGCCGGCCTCATCAAGGGCGCCAGCAGGGGTGAAGGGCTGGGCAATCAATTTCTGGCCAATATCCGTGAAGTGGATGCTATCGTGCACGTCGTGCGCTGTTTTGACGACGACAACGTGGTGCATGTGGACGGCGACATAAACCCCATTCGCGACAAAGAGATCATTGACTTTGAGCTCGGACTGAAGGACCTGGAAACCGTAGACAAACGCATTGACAAAGTGGCTCGCGCCGCCAAGGCCGGCAACAAGGAAGAACTCCGCAACCTGGAAGTCCTGACCGCTGTAAAAAAGCACCTGGAAAGCGGCCAGCCAGCCCGACAACTATTGGCCAATATGGACGAAGATGCCAAACAACTGGTCGCCAAAGAATTATCGCTACTCACGGCCAAGCCAACCCTGTATGTCTGCAATGTAGACGAAGCGGCTGCCCTGACCGGCAACGCCCACTCCGAGGCGCTGCGCGCTGCTGTGGCCGGCGAAAACGCCGAGGTGATCCTGATCTGTGCGGGCATTGAGGCACAGATCGCTGAAATGGAATCGGAAGCGGAGCGGGCAGAGTTTCTGGAAATGATGGGCCTGCCGGAACCGGGTAAAAACATCCTGATTCGCGCCTGCTATACCCTGCTCAACCTCATCACATATTTCACCGCAGGCGAAAAAGAAGTGCGTGCCTGGACGGTGCGCAATGGCGCCAAGGCGCCCGAGGCTGCCGGGGTTATTCACTCCGATTTTGAGAAAGGATTTATCCGCGCCGAGGTAATCAAGTACGCTGATTTTCTGAAATACGGGTCGGAAGCCAAGGTAAAAGAGGCCGGTAAAATGGCTGTTGAGGGCAAGGAATATGTGGTAACCGATGGCGACATTATGCACTTCCGGTTCAACGTGTGATTTTTTTTGCCGTGCTCTAATAGCATTTTACCGCAGAGGCGCAGCGTTTTTGATAATCAAGTTATTCTAACTCTGCGCCTCTACGGTAAAATAGGAAATGCGCCCCTCCCCCGAGCCACGAGGACGCCTATGCGCGTTTGGCTTTGGCGAACATGCCCAGCAAGTCGCCGAGTGTTTCTTTCAAATCTTTTCGATTGACCACGAGGTCCAGAAATCCGCTTTCCATCAAAAATTCGGAGGTTTGAAAACCCTCCGGGAGATCTCGTTTAATGGTTTCCCGAATGACACGCGGCCCGGCGAAGCCGATCAGCGCTTCCGGTTCGGCGATATTAAGATCGCCCAACATAGCATAAGATGCCGTGACGCCGCCCGTGGTTGGGTCGGTCATCAGCGAAATAAAAGGCAGGCCTGCTTTGGCAAGCAGGGTAAGTTTGGCGCTGGTTTTGGCCATTTGCATGAGGGAAAAAGCACTTTCCATCATGCGCGCACCGCCGGATTTGGAAATGATGAGCAAGCCTGATCGGGTTTCGATAGCCCGGTCAATGGCCAGTGAAATTTTTTCGCCGACGACGGAGCCCATGGAGCCGCCGATGAACCGGAAGTCCATGGCTGCCACCACCAGCGGGTTGCCGTTCACATTGCCTTCCGCTACCGCCATGGCATCGTTGAGTCCTGTTTTGGCCATCGTTTCCTCAATGCGCCGGCCGTAGGGTTTCAGGTCGGTAAAATTTAAAAAATCAATGGAAGCGAGGTCGTCGAACAAGCGGTTGTACTCGTGTTCGTCAAACAGAATTTCGAAGTATTCACGTGAGCCGATGAGGCTGTGGTAGTCGCACTTCGGGCACTTGTAGTAATTTTCTTTGAGCGCCTTCGAAGTACTGGTTTCCTTACATTTTTTGCATTGGAACCAAAGCCCTTCGGGCACGTCTTTTTTGGATTTGGTGGCGGTGGATACACCTTCTTTTAGTCGTTTGAACCAACTCATCTTGCGTGGTTTGTTGAAAAAATGACACCGAATCGGTAAAGTATAATTTTTCGTGTGTGCATCGGGCCTCGGAGTGAAAGAGGCGGCAAATATAGACAGAGTTCTTGCATCTCCGGCAGGCATCTTGCGCAGGAGCATTTGGAGGGTACGGGCCATTCCTGCGGCGGTCAGGAATTTTTTGTCGGCAAAGCGGCCCGGGGGAAAACAGCCCGGCCTACCTTTGTTGCCCTTGATTATGAACTGGAAAAGCCTTTATCCCCTTTTGCGCAAGGAATTCGTTCTGGAATTCCGCCAACGCTACGCCATCAGCGGAATCGTACTGTATGTGTTCAGCATGGTTTTCGTGGTGTATATTGCTTCTATTCAGGTGGCCCCACCGGTTTGGAATGTGCTGTTTTGGCTGATCGTGTTGTTTGCGTCCATCAATGCCGTGGTCAAAAGTTTTGTGCAGGAAAGCGGTGCGCGACAGTTGTACTACTACCAATTGGCCGATCCTGTTGTGTTGGTGCTGGCCAAGATCATTTACAACACCTTGTTGCTTCTCGTACTGAGCGGGCTTGCTTTTGGGGCGTACAGTGTGGTTGCCGGCAATCCGGTGAAAGACCTGCCCCTGTTTTCACTGGTGCTGGTGCTGGGTAGCCTCGGGTTCTCCATCGCATTCACATTTATCGCCTCCATTGCCGCCAAGGCCGACAATAGCGCGACCCTCATGGCTATTTTGAGTTTTCCGGTCATTTTGCCCATTTTACTTACACTGGTGCGGCTTTCGGCCATCTCGTTGCGTCTGCTTCAGGACACTTCCTATACCCGCGACATCATCAATCTTTTGGCCATAGACGCCATCCTGATTACCTTGGTATTTGTCCTGTTTCCGTATATCTGGAAGGACTAATCCGCCGGGTTGACAGGACAAAAAAATACCTTCTAAACCATAAACAAATAAATTATGTGGTGGAAAGCCCTTTCCGTTGTTCTGCTTGTTTACACCCTGCTGGCCGGGATGCTGGTGCCGTTGAAATCCGGTATTGTGCGTACAGAGCCGGCATTTGTCCGCACGGGGCAGGATACGACATTGCGTTTTTTCGGTTACAACACGTTTTTTGGCAAGCCGTCCGACGAGCCGGTTCGGGTTTGGCTATACTACAACGAGCGGTATGCATTGGCAGCCCGGTCGTACAGGGCCGTGAACGATACGGTACTGGAAGCGTCCTTCCGTATGCCCCAAACCTGCCCGAAGGCAAACAAATAGTCCCATTAAATGCGCTCATTGATCATCCTGTAGCAGGTGCTTCGTTGCTTCCTGCAGCAGTTTCCCTCAGCCGGGACACGGGTACCGTAGCCCCGGAATTGCTTGATGATTCCTGGACAGCCCATCCTGTTCAGAAAATCCATGTACAGTCCGGCTTTTCGTTTCCCTACCAGAATGTGATTTACGAAAGCATTCGAAACACCTACTTCCATGTGCCTATGTGGTTTGTCCTGTTGTTTTTGTTTGTGGCTTCGGTGTGGTACAGTGTTCGGTATTTGCGCGATCCGAATCCGGAGCATGACCGCCGGGCATCCGCGTATGCCGAGGCCGGCCTTTTGTTCGGGGCACTCGGCTTGGTCACCGGTATGGTATGGGCCAACTACGCTTGGGGCAAACCCTGGAGCAACGACATCAAGCAACTGATGACCGCCGTTGCACTGCTGATTTACATGGCGTACTTCATTCTGCGGCGTTCGTTCGATGAATACGAGAAGGGCGCGCGCCTGGCTGCCGTTTACAATGTTTTTGCGTTTGCCTCCTTGATTCCCTTGCTCTACATTGTGCCGCGGATGTTTGCCAGTTTGCACCCCGGTGCTACAGGCAATCCGGCATTCGGCAGTCAGGACCTGGACAACACCATGCGTGCCGTATTTTACCCGGCCATTATCGGCTGGACGCTGCTTGGGTTCTGGATCGCCGAGCTGCGTATCCGGTACCAACGGCTCTACGACAAAGCAATCGGGCTGGAGGGGTAATTGGGATACCTATTTTTGATTGAAAACCTTTCATTCTTCCACTGCGAGCATCTTTCAACTTTTAAAAAACATGAAATTTTTTATGGTTCGCATATTTTCCATGATTGTTTTGTTGCTGGCAATATCTTTGCCCGCCGCTTTTGCAGAAGGCAACCGGGATTTCATGCGTGAGACCGGCAAGATCAACGTAGTGGTGGCTGTCATCCTCGTAATCTTTCTGGGTATCGTGTGGTATCTCGTCCGGCTGGAGCGGCAGCTAACCAAATTAGAGCACCTAACAAAAGATGATGCATGAGTGCAAAAATCAGTTTCTTCAACAGTGTAGAGCGGTACGTGGACAAAGCGGCCGGCTTTACCGACATTCCCACCGGCCTGGTGGAGCAGATCAAGGTGTGCAACCTTGTCTTGCAGATTCGTTTTCCGGTTCGCGTCGGGGACGACTATCAAGTCATTGAGGCATATCGGGTACAGCATAGTCACCACCGCCTCCCAACCAAAGGGGGTATCCGTTATGCCGAAAGTGTGGATCAGGACGAGGTGATGGCCCTCGCCTCTTTGATGTCCTACAAATGCGCGCTGGTGGATGTCCCCTTTGGCGGCGCTAAAGGGGGAATCAAAATCAATCCGGCCAATTACACCGTCGAACAGCTTCAGAACATCACCCGCCGCTACACCACCGAACTCATCAAGAAAAACTTCATCGGCCCGGGCATAGATGTACCGGCACCGGACTATGGAACCGGCCCGCGCGAAATGGCCTGGATACTGGACACCTACCAGGCTTTCCGCCACGGCGAGATTGACTCCATTGCCTGCGTGACCGGCAAGCCCGTGACGCAAAATGGTATCCGGGGTCGTTCTGAAGCAACCGGCCGCGGCGTATTTTATGGCCTTCGGGAGTCTGTTTCCCATGCCGAGGATATGAAAAAACTTGGCCTTACCCCCGGAATCGCCGGCAAAACAATGGCGATTCAGGGCTTGGGCAACGTGGGTAGCAATACCGGCATTATAAGCCAAAACGAGGGCGATGTTAAAATAATCGGGGTGGCTGAGCGCGAAGGCTCCATCTACGATCCGAACGGTATTGACATTGACAAACTGCTTGCTTTTCGCCAGGAGACCGGCTCTATTATCGGTTATCCCGGCTCTAAACACATTGGTGGCCCGTCGGCTGTACTCGAAGTGGAATGCGACATTCTGGTGCCTGCCGCGTTGGAAAACCAGATCACAGTGGAAAACGCTGACAGAATCAAAGCCAAAATCATCGCAGAAGCAGCCAACGGCCCAATCACGGCGGACGCCGATGTTATCCTGCAAAAGAAGGGTATTCTGGTTCTGCCCGACTTTTATATCAACGCCGGCGGCGTGACGGTTTCCTACTTCGAGTGGCTAAAAAACCTCTCGCACCACCGTTTCGGACGCCTCGAAAACCGTTTCCACCATAATGCTTTCACCGGCATCCTGAACAAAATCGAGGAGATGACCGGTAAGAATGTCGTCCAACGCGACCGGGACTTCCTTACCCGCGGCGGAACGGAAATAGAACTCGTCAACTCCGGTCTGGAAGATACCATGATAACCGCCTATCAACAAGTGCGCGACACCTGGAAACAAAATACCGCAATCCCGGATATGCGTGCGGCGGCGTTTGTTTGCTCCTTGAAAAAAATCGCGGGAGACTATGTGTCAATGGGTATTTTCCCCTGATCACATCGAATCATTGTCCTTTAGGGTTGAATCTGTGGGTAATGTTTGGCATTTCCAAGTGCCGGCGTCCCCGGACTCAACCCTTTTTTGTGTATGTGTGAAAATGATTTATTTTAAACAAATTTATTTTGGCAGCGACTCCGGTTTTAACTAATTGAGATAAAAATTATGGCAAGAAGAAGACAAATAGGCTCGATTATCAAAATTTACATGGGTTTTTAAAAATACAACTTGCACATAATTTTTAGATGCTCTACCTTTGGGGAAATTTTACGCACCAAAATATAATTTTACAACGCTTCACACTATGTCAGAGAAATTAGATAAGATTGATCTGAAGATACTCCGTATTCTTCAAGAGAACAGCAAGATTACCAATCTGGACCTGTCCAAAAAAATTGGCCTCTCCCCCGCACCAACTCTGGAGCGCGTAAAAAAATTGGAACAAGGCGATATCATCCAGAGCTACCACGCACAAGTAAACCCGCAACTATTGGGGCTGAATGTCAAAACATTTGTTCTGGTATCTCTGGCGTGGAAGCGCGAAAATGCGCTGAACAATTTCCTGGAAAAAATCGCCAAGATTCCTGAGATTACAGAATGCTATATCATAACCGGTGAAGCTGACTTTCTGATGAAGATCGTCTGCCGAGACATTCCCACTTATGAGCAACTCCTGTTCAAAACCCTGAGCCAGATTGAGGAAATCGAGCGGCTGAAAACGCTTATGACGCTTTCTACGGTTAAGGATGCCAAGATTTTGCCGTTTAACTACGACGAGAAATAAGTCTCCAATTCATAAAAAAAAGAGGCAGGCGGTAAATCCGTCTGCCTCTTTTTTTTGGTCCTGATCAAAAACTATTGCGCCAGAATATGGGCCATACGCAGCAGATCCTTGCCAAAGGTCTTGCTGCGGGTAATGGCATCCTTGAATGGTGTGAGGTGGATATTGTTGTTTTTTACGCCGACCATAGCGCCAGACTTCCCCTCCAGTAGTGCCTCCACAGCGCCAAAACCGAGAATACTAGCCAGAACCCGATCGAATGCCGAGGGCGAGCCTCCGCGCTGCAAGTGCCCAATAACGGTCACCTTAATATCATCAAATACATCTATTTTTTCTTCAACCTGCCGGGCAATATCGTACACCGTGCCCATTTGGTTACCTTCGGCCACGATGACGATGCTGAATAGTTTGGCACGTTTGGCGCCGCGCTTGAGCAATTTCACCAAGTCCTCTATGTTGGAGTCCTCTTCCGGGATCAGTACGCCACCGGCTCCGCCCGCAATGGCCGTGTGCAGTGCGATATACCCCGAGTGCCGCCCCATCACCTCTACGAAAAACAAGCGGTTATGCGAGTCGGCGGTATCGCGTATTTTATCCACGGCTTGCACAGCGGTATTTACAGCCGTGTCAAAACCGATAGTAAAATCCGTCCCGAATAAATCGTTGTCAATCGTGCCGGGTATCCCGACGACCGGAATATCTGGATATTCCTCCATAAATTTTAATGCACCGGTAAACGTGCCGTTTCCACCAATAGCAATCAAGGCATCTATATCGTTGTAAACCAGGTTTTCATACGCCTGTTTTCGTCCTTCAGGTGTGAGAAATCGTTTGCTCCGGGCCGTTTTGAGTATCGTGCCGCCCCGGTGAATGATGTTGCTCACATCCGAAGTCTCCAATCGTTTGATATTGCCGTCAATCATGCCTTCATACCCGCGCGATATGCCGTAGATATGCAGGTCGTTGTTGAACGCGTTGCGCACAATGGCGCGGACGGCCGCATTCATGCCGGGAGCATCGCCTCCGGAGGTAAAAACTGCTATACGTTTGACTTCTTTTGTCATTTTACAAAAAGTAATCAATCAATGGGGTGCAGGTGATATTCTGCAAGTGAATAAATGGGTTTTCGGATAACTTCCCCCAGGCGCAGTTTGCGCGCATCCATACATTGCGCCAGTACATCCCGAAAATGGTAAGCAATAGAGCCTACAAAATGTACTGGTACCTGCTGGTGACCGCTGTACTTGCGCACATGATGATCAAGAAAGGCGCCCAGCGAATCGGCTACCAATTGCTGAATGAACGGGTGTTCGAGGTTTTCGCTCAAGAATCGCGTGAATGAAGCCAGATACGAATTGGCACCTTTCTCGTAAATTTTATCCTTGATAACATCCGGCCCTTCCGGGTGTGCGGCATTGAAAGCCGTGTTCAGGTCGAATGGAAGTTCCCGATAGAACCACGCCCGAAGCAGCGCCTTGCCCAGGTGCGTGCCGCTTCCCTCGTCGCCAAGAAGCCAGCCCAACGAAATCACATTGTCGAGTATGTTTTTTCCATCGTAATAACAGCTGTTTGATCCCGTGCCAAGAATGCAGGCGATGCCGGCGCTGTACTTGCAGGTAGCACGCGCGGCACCCAACAAATCATGCTCCACGTCCACCTGCGCATTTGGGAAAACTGCTCGCAACGCCAACGCAATGATCTCCGCACGATGGACGTCGTGTACGCCCGTGCCGTAAAACCAAATCTGGAGGACCGATACAGGCTCCAACCTGGGCACCAGTTGTGTCCGCAAGATGGCTTCAATTTCCGCTGTAGTGTGAAAAAACGGGCTGAACCCGACCGTGTTTTCCAATTGCTGGTCACGTCCGCCATGAACGAGTAGCCAGTCGCATTTTGTGGAGCCGCAATCAGCAATAATAACCATAAGTATTGATCAAATATAAGGCGTGTAAAACTTACACGAAGTTCACAAGGCGGCAAAAATAGGCAGGTGCGGAACTAAGTAGGCGCATTCTGCAGGGTTTTCTAAACAAAAAATAGATCCAAAATAACTTTTTGTTGTTTTTTAAAAACTTTTTGTTTTGCTTTGTGCCCTGTTTCAGAATGTATCAGTCCCTCACTAAAAGTTTTTAGACATGGCACACATGTATCACCACCACGCCGCTACACACGCACGCAGGGGCGGCACTGCGTATCCAAGCGAAAATCTGCTGAATGAACCGGTGCTTTGGAGATGCCTGTTACTGGCTGCGCTCACCTATTTAGTCTGGAGCGAAAAAATTTCGATTGTGCTCGACTTCAGCCCCCGCGGGCCTGCCAAAAGTGTCGAAAATACAGCCCGATCAAAGGTGCGAGCCGCTCTTTTGTCGGATGTCACTCCTGTTCAGCAAGATACCAAGCCTGCCAGAAAACGGGCGCAGGTTGTGTTGCCGCCCGGTTCCGCAGGGCACTTTGTTTTCGCGCTTGACCCGGAATTTGCCGACCGCAACGGTACTGATGCGGCACAGGTATCCATATCCGAAACGCAATGCCGCGAATACATCGAGCGATTTGCACCTGTAGCCGTTGCCGAAATGCAAAAATTCGGGATACCGGCCAGCATAGCCATTGCACAAGGGCTATTGGAGAGCAATGCAGGCGACAGAAAATTGGTACGCAATACCAATAACCACTTCGGCATCAAGTGTTTTTCCAACAAATGCCGGAAGGGCCACTGCGTGAATTTTACGGACGATTCGCACAAAGATTTTTTTGTCCGTTACGACAACGTCTGGAGTAGTTACCGGGCGCACAGCACATTTTTGAAAAACAGCCGACGCTATGGCCATTTATTCCGCTTGTCTCCAACGAACTATCAAGCATGGGCGCACGGTTTGGAAAGAGCCGGCTACGCCACGGACAAGCAATACGCTGAAAAACTGATCGCACTTATTGAAAACCTGAATCTGCACACCTTTGACCGAGGCACACCCTGAGGAAATTGCTTAACCTAAAAAGCCCTTCCCTGTGCAAATGCATGGAGAAGGGCTTTTTTCAGAACTGCATGCGGATCAACCGCCCGTTTGCAGGGGAATTTCGGCGCCGGTAGCAGCGCCGCCTGTGCCAACCACCAAAACAGCGGCGATGCAAAGTACCAGAAGTGTGCCGGCCAAGGCCCATGTGGCTTTTTCAATAAACTCGGTGGAGCGGGCCGCTCCGAACAATTGCTGGGCCTGGCCACCCAAAGTCGGGTCAATACCCCCACCCTTGGGGTTCTGAACCAAAATGGAGGCCATCAGAAGTAAACTAACCAAGGCAATTAATACCGCTAAAGTGGATAACATTTGTTGTCTATTTTTTTAATTTTTCAATTTCGGCGGCAAAGTACGCACTTTTATCTGGAAACGCCAAGCAAAGCCGCTCGTACATCTGAATAGCCTTTTCCCGGTATCCCTGCTGCACATACAACCTGGCCAACGTTTCGGAAACAATCGTTTTGCTCTCCACTACACTGCGCTCCGCAAGCGTTTGGGAAGTAGCGCCCGCCGAAGGTGCCGCTGTAGTTTCTGTTTGAGTTTGCGCCGGCGTAGCTGCCGAATCTTCGTCTTCCCTGTCCTCTTCCGATTTTTTTTCTGCAAAACCGCGCTCAGCAAGAGGTGTCACCAATGCAGGCGGGTTGAAACGACTCATCCAGGCGCCGAAACTCGGGGCGATGCCGGCGCCAGGAGTTTTTGATCTCACCGCACTTATTTCTTTTTGTTCAACTTCCTTCGGAAAAATGCCCTGCGGCTCAGTTATCCGTTGTGTATCGCGTGCCGACGAAGAAACGGGCGTTTCTGCCTCGGCAGCCCGTGCTACTGGCCTTGCTTCCGGACGGGCCACCGGAGCTTTGGCCTCCAACTCCCGCTGGACGGCCTCAATAGGCTTCAACTCCAGTACCAGTTCCTCCTGCTCGACAAATTTAGGTATCAACTCCTTAGGCGCCACCAACATAAGCAAACGGGTGCGATCCAAACTGTAGGCTGCCGCAGTAGCCCGGTTTCGACTGAAGTCCGGGTGCTTGTCTTGTCCGGCTTTGATGGCCAGCAGGTAGCGCAGGTTGTGCGCAAATGGATAAATCAACGCCAGCGTCTTCAACTCCTCGTAGGAAATAGTGGCCAGTAAGTCCGGGTTTTTCAAGTACCGTAGAAAACGTTCCTGCGTCATGTTTTCGTCGTTTGGTGGCGGCTACCAGTTGTTGAAAGCGGCATTAAAAATATCTTCCAGCAACTGATCAGCAATCTGCCGAATCAGTTCGTCCTGCACCGAAAGCAAATCCCGGTCATTACCGAATTCAGCAAAATGACTGAAAGTGCGTTCGTTTGGCCAACTGCCCTCCACCTGTTCCAACGTGACCGTGTAGTTGACCTGCATCCGAATTTCCAGACGGTTCAGGGATACCGTTTCCCCGGGCTTGGGCGCTACGGGCACCACCCGAAAATCGGTGATCCGGCCGGAGAATTCCGCATCCGGTGCATCGCTGTTCAGTTTCAGCGGGGTCTCCGTTCGCACCTTGTCTTTAAGCCGCTCGGTGAAATCTACCGCCAGGGTAGGCGGTGCGTTGACGGCTGTGTTTTCAAAGTTCAGGACGAAAAATGTCTTGATGTTCGGGTCTATTGATATCCCCTTGAACGAATAGCACCCCGGAAGACTCACTCCCAGAAGCAGCAAAAAGACTGCGAAATATCGAAAGACAAATGCCATACGCAAATACAGAGTTGCAAAAGAACGAAATGTACACCGAATCTGCCGGCAGGAGCGTTTCCTGAACTCGAATCAATCCCCTACCCTACTCCCACTCAATCGTAGCCGGCGGTTTGGTGCTGATATCATAAACCACCCGATTGATGCCTCGCACGTTGTTGATAATTTCACTGGATACCTCTGCCAGAAACTCGTAAGGCAGGCGGCTCCACTCGGCGGTCATGCCATCGGTACTATTCACCGCACGCAGCGCTATTGTTTGCTCGTAGGTGCGTTCGTCGCCCATGACGCCTACGGACTGAATGGGCAGCAAAATCGTTCCCGCTTGCCAAACCTGATCGTACAGACCATGCGCGCGGAGTTTTTCGGTGTAAATCGCGTCGGCATCCTGCAGCATTTGCACCTTTTCCGGTGTGATATCGCCGAGGATGCGAATTCCCAGACCCGGGCCTGGGAAAGGGTGCCTGTTGAGGATATTAGCAGGTATATCCAACTCCTTGCCCACCCGGCGCACCTCGTCCTTGAAGAGCATCCGCAGCGGTTCCACGATTTTGAGGTGTAGTTTTTCAGGCAAACCACCCACATTGTGGTGGCTCTTAATGGTGACCGATGGCCCGTGGACACTGATGGATTCGATAACATCGGGATAAATCGTACCCTGGCCCAGCCAATGACAATCGGTGTGCGCGCGGGACTCTTCTTCAAATATCTCAATGAACATGCCGCCGATGATCTTGCGTTTCCCCTCGGGATTGCTCACGCCGCGCAGGGCATCATAAAAACGCTGTTTGGCATCCACGCCTTCGATATTCAGGCCCATGTTTTGGTAAGAATCCAAAACGTTTTGAAACTCGTTTTTGCGCAGCAGACCATTGTCCACAAAAAAACAAAACAACTGATCGCCGATGGCTCGATGCAGCAACATAGCCGCCACCGTGGAGTCCACTCCGCCGGAAAGTGCCATGATGACTTTTTCCGAGCCGATTTGTTCCCGCAGAGCCGCCACGGTGCCTTCCACGAAATGCGCCGGCGTCCAGTCGCCCGAACATTGGCAAATTCCGAGCACGAAATTTTTCAAAAACTGGAATCCTTCGAGACTGTGATACACCTCCGGGTGAAACTGTATGCCATAGACCGGTTCGGCAAACCGCCCTTCAGACGACCGAAAAGCCGCCACCGGAATACTTTCTGTGCCGGCCAGTATTTCAAAACCTTCCGGCAGGTGCAAAATGGTATCGCCGTGACTCATCCAAACCTGGGAATGCCGGGATGTTTGTGCAAAAAAGGTATCGTCGGCAACATGCTGCTCGAGTGTAGCCTTGCCGTATTCGCGTTTTTCCGAGCGGGCCACCGTGCCGCCATAGTAGTCGGCGATCAGTTGTGCCCCATAGCAGATGCCCAGCAAAGGCCGTTGGCCTGCCAGGTTTTCCAGATCGAGCCGCAAAGCATCCGGCTGTTTGACGGAAAAAGGACTACCTGAAAGAATGACACCTTTTATATCTGGTGTCAGCTCGGGCATCTTGTTGTAGGGTACAATCTCGCAATAGACGTGCATTTCGCGTACCCTCCGGGCAATCAGTTGGGTATACTGGGCGCCAAAATCAAGAATCAGAATTTTTTCCATGTTGCATTTTGAAGAGCGCAAAGGTAGCGAATAAGTTGTCGGGGAAAATATCAGCCTTGTTTGGTTTTTCGCGCAATGTTAAGTTATCTTTGCGCCCTCGAAAAGCCCGGTGCTATTTCCAATAAGAAGCCGGGCGAGATTTTATCTCTTAACTTAAATTTTCGTTTAAAAATGGCAGTAAAACTGCGTCTCCAGCGGAGAGGTCGCGCCAAAGCGCCTTTCTACCACATCGTCGTAGCCGACGCTCGTTTTCCCCGTGACGGTCGTTTCATTGAAAAAATCGGCACATACAACCCCCTCACCACTCCGGCAACTATCGAACTGAACCGCGACCGCGCCTATGAATGGCTGGCACAAGGTGCTCAACCCACCGATACTGTCCGCGCCATCCTGCGTTTCAAAGGCGTGTTGTACCACAAACACCTGACAGAAGGCGTCAAAAAAGGCGCCATGACCCAGGAACAGGCCGATGCCAAACTCAGCGCGTGGATCGAACAAAAAGAAGTCGGCATCGCACGCCGCAAGGAAGAAACAGGTGAGAAAAAACGTCAGTTCATCGCCGCAGTTGATGGTGCACCCAAATTCAAAGCCAAACCGGTACCGGTAGTGGAGGCTCCGGCCCCCGTCGCTGAAGAAGCCGCTCCCGCAGTCGAAGAAGCCGCCGCAGAGGTAGTGGCTGTCGCTGAAGAAGCCGCTCCCGCAGTCGAAGAAACCGCCGCTGAAGTAGTGGCTGTCGCTGAAGAAGCCGCTCCTGCAGTTGAAGAAGCCGCTGCCGAAGTAGTGGCTGTTGCTGAAGAAGCCGCTCCCGCAGTCGAAGAAGCCGCCGCCGAAGTAGTGGCTGTTGCTGAAGAAGCCGCTCCCGCAGTCGAAGAAGCCGCCGCTGCAACGGAAGAAAAAACGGAAGAGTAAAGAACAGATCAGCAAGAGTTTCTACTTTTGCCATACATTTTACGGGTTAGTAAAGACCTGGCAAAGCCTTTGACAGCTTTGCCAGGTCTTTTTTCAAAAAACTCAATTTTTTTTGCGCATTTGCCTTTTTCCCATCACTCAATCACAAAGACATGCAAGCCTTAGACGAGCAATACTACAACCGCCTGAACGAAATTGCTGCGGCCATACAAGCATCACCTGCCCTCGCCCAATACCTCGAGGAAGAGGAGGATGAATTTTACAACGAACTGCGCCAGGAATTCGAGCCGATGCTGTCGCAGGTACACCACGAGGTAGCTGCCAATGCCCCGCTGCAATTGGTTATTTGCGAAAAAACCTTGCTTGATCCCGCATTTGAAGGCCTTTACCTGCCCCGGATTCTCGGCTATGCCGTCTTACGCGGCGAGATCAACGATCAATACCGCTATGTGCGCCCCAACGATCACTTCAAAGATATCCTGCTGGCTATTTGTAGCAGTGTGCACTTCGAACAACTGAAAAAACGGATCGGCCAAAGCATCCAGGTCGGTTTTGCCCTGAGCAGCGACATCTGGATCACCAACCTGATGACCCTGATCGAAAACAAACGTATCCGCTATTTCCTGCAGCAACAAAAAAATGACCGGTTCCGCGATCTCAAAGACCGCCAGGAATTGTACACACGCTACTCCAACCAGTTCCGCAACGAACTGTACTACTCCGCCGACTTCCCCAAATTGCGCGGCGAAATGAAAGCCAACTTCTCCGCCCTGCGCCAGTTTTTGCTCAAGCGCTTCGAGGTTGGGAGCGACAACGCCAGCCTGAAGGAACAGATACGAAACTTCCTTGCCAACAAGGATTTCCATAACACGGAAGAGTATGTGGAAATGCTGGCTATGTATGGCAACTTTATGCCGCTCAACGCGGAAGAACAGCAGGAATTCAGCGCCCACTTCGCCCGCGAACGCAAGGCGTTCCCGAAGTTTGAGGCAAAATACCTGAACTTTCTGGCCGATCTGTACCAGTCCAATCCGAATATGAGCAGCGAGCAGGACGAACGCATGACCAATATGCTGGACCTCAAAGTAGCCGATAAAATATCCGACGTGTACCGCATTGTAAATAAGGTGCACAGCCTCGGCTACGTCCATCCGGATGTTATTGATGCCGTCCAGGAATTTTACAACGCCCACGAAGGCCTTTCCATTGAAAGCAAGTGCCTGCGGTTTGTGGTACTCAACTACTTCAGCCGCCTGATGAACGGACTCACCGAACGCGAATACGCCGATTACTTCGAGTTGAACAAGATTTTCAACGTGTACATGCACATTTTCGGCAACTCGGAGTTCAACCAGGCCGTCGAGAAAATTTCCATGCGCTATATCCAGAAACTACTCAAGGTTTATATTGACAAGCGCGGCAAGGATTACCAGGACATCAAGAAATTCGTATCCACCCAGTTCGTTGACATGGGTTTTCTTGATGACAAGGAGGTGGTTGAGATATTCAAGACCCGCCGCAAAAAGCGGAAATCGGACGAGGCATAAGCCCGCAGACACAGAACTTGATCGGCCAAATGGGGCTGCCCGTCTAAGCACAACAGGCAACCCCGTTTGGCCTGATACTTTCGCCGCCACAATAGCCCGCATAAACTGCGCAAACCATTCCCAACACGCTCAACAGCCTAACACCATGTCGGTACTCCTTTTCCTGATTGTCCTCTACATTTTGCTCGGCCTGAGCATGATGAAGTTGTTTGAAAAAGCCGGCATTCCGGGCTGGAAAGCCCTCGTGCCTGGTTTGGCCGCAGTAGAATGGTGCAAAATGGTGGGCCGAAAACCCCTATATGCCGCCTGGCTGCTGTTTCCCGTGGTCAATATCTTCATTTATGCCGCCTTGTGTATTGACATGGTTCGCTCCTTCGGAAAACATAGCTTCTGGCAGGCTGTGCTGTCGGTCATCTATGCGCCTGTCCCGTTTTTCCTTATCGGACGCAACCCGCAAGACAAGTACAACGGCCCGATTCTGGAACAAGAGCGCGCTTTCCACCAGCAATACCACGAGGCGCAAGAGCAAAATGACAAGGCAACGTTGCGAAAATTGGAGAGCAGCAATCCCTTCAAAAAATCGCAGGTGCGCGAGTGGACCGAGGCGATCATTTTCGCCGTTTTTGCCGCCGCTTTCATTCGCATGTTCCTGATCGAAGCGTATGTCATTCCGACCTCATCCATGGAAGGCAGCCTGAAAGTGGGCGACTACCTGTTCGTGAGCAAAGCCCACTACGGTATCCGAACCCCCATGACGGTGCTGCAATTTCCCCTGATACACAACCGGTTCAGCAATGGCGACGGCATGCTCGCCCGCGAGTCGTACAGCACCAAGCCCGCCCTGCCCTATTACCGCCTGCCGGCCATCGAACAAGTGGATCACAACGAACCCGTTGTATTCAATTTCCCTGCCGGTGACAGCGTCATCATTACCCCGACCCGCACCTACGATGTATACCAGTGGCGCCGCGAAATAGACATGCTGCGCCGCCTGAACCGCCCCACTCCTCCCATGCCCGAGGTCGTCGCACGGCCTATTGACAAAAAAGACCACTACATCAAACGTTGTATCGGGCTACCCGGCGACAGCCTGCAAATCCGCGATGGTCAGGTGTATCTGAATGGAAAACCGGCTCCCAACCCCACACACCTCCAGTTTGCCTACTACATCGGCAATGCTACCGGCAACCTCAATCTGCGAAAACTGGAAGAAATTGGTGTCAGCCTCAACGACGCCATCCCCATCGAAATGCCCAACGGTGAAATACGCCGCTACTATAACCTCGATGCTGCGCAAATAGGGCAAATTAAATCGTGGGGCGCCGATATCACACTTGAGCGCTTCGCTTCGGGCGCCCGCCCCGGCTACGTTTTCCCCAATGATGCCGAACGGTACGGCACCTGGTCCGTAGACAACTTCGGCCCGATATACATCCCCAAAAAAGGCACCTCGATCGAACTCACGCCGGCCAGCCTGCCCTTTTACGACCGCATCATCCGCGTGTACGAAGGCAACGAACTGACCGTCCGGAACGGCAAATACTTCGTAAATGGCCAGGAAACCACAACCTATACTTTCCAGCAAGACTACTTCTGGATGATGGGCGACAACCGCCACAACTCCGAGGACTCCCGTATCTGGGGCTTTGTGCCGGAAGACCATATCGTGGGCAAACCATTGTTCATCTGGTTTTCTACCAAAAACGGCAACATTCGCGAGGGCATCAACTGGAACCGGATTTTCCGCTCCGCGAGTAAAATGTAACCAGAGAAGAATCAGTAGCCTACTTTCCGCACCTGTTTCTTCCCGCCATCCATGTACCCACGGATAATTCTTGCCGCATCCGGGTCCGCATACGTCGTGGCGACGGACTCCAGCAGGTCTTCGGCGCCAAAGGCGTCCTCCGTACCGATATAGCCGTAGCCGATGTATTGTCCATCCTGCACCGCCACCACGGCTTGCTCGCCCTCGGTTCGGCCGTTTTCCAGCAGGAAAAACTACCCGTCAGTCCACGAAACAACGCCGCTAAGGCCTGCGCTACCCGCTCGTTGTATTGCTCGGGCTGTTCCTCGCCGATACAGGCGCCGTAGCATTTTTTTATGGTGTAATGAAAACAGGCGTGCTCGCCGGCGTCCAGATTGCACAGCCGTCCGCAGAGTTCGAACTGCCGGGCGGTGCTGTCCAACCACGCCCGGGCGCTGGTCAACTTGGGCAATTCGGCCACCAGGTCCAACTGGCGCATGTTCCGTTTGGAGCGCTGGCCGGCAGCTAAGCATTTGTAGCCACGCTGGTCGGTGTAGGTGAAAATGCAGCCGGAAAACTGCCGGATGCGCAACGCGCGATTGATCGGCGGCTGCAAAC
The DNA here is from genome assembly GCA_016719605.1 of Lewinellaceae bacterium. Lineage (GTDB taxonomy): Bacteria > Bacteroidota > Bacteroidia > Chitinophagales > Saprospiraceae > M3007. Next base: position 100,104 of record JADJYW010000003.1, read on the forward strand.
GTTTGATTTCGGCGCTTTCCAGCAGCAGCGCCACCAATTCGCTACCGGTGATCTCAAAACTGAAATCGGCCACGCCTGCACGCATTTTTTCGCCCTTGGGCGTCTGGTCGGCGAAGTGCTCGAACAAGCGCTTGCGGATATTGATGCTCTTGCCCACATAGATCACCTCGCCGCGCGCGTCATGCAGGTAGTACACCCCGCAGGCTTCGGGGGCATCGTGCAGGCGTTCGAGCGTGATATTTTCGGGCAGTTTTGTCGCCCGAACGCCGTGGTTGACGAGGGCTTTTACACTGCCGGCCCCGTCCTGAGCGGCGAGGATATGCTCGAAAACTTGCACCGTAGCCAACGTGTCGTCCAGAGCGCGGTGGCTTTTTTCCGAAAAAATGCCAAAATGGTGTTTCAGGTTGCTCAGGCTGTAACTCGGCAACCCGGGGAAAACCTGCCGCGACAGCCGCACCGTGCAAAGTTGTTTTCGGGAAAACGGGTAACCGAGGCGGGCAAATTCTTCGCGTACAAAACTGTAGTCGAACGACACATTGTGTGCTACAAAAATGGCACCTTCCGTCATTTGCACGATCTGTTTGGCCACCTCAAAAAACTTTGGCGCGCCGGCTACCATCTCGTCCGTGATGCCGGTCAGTTGGGTGATATTCCACGGAATGCTGCGCTCCGGGTTGAGTAGCGTCGTAAACGTATCCACCACCCGCTCGCCATCGTGCAACACAATGGCAATCTCGGTGATGCGCTCGTGACGGGCTGTGCCGCCGGTAGTTTCAACGTCTATAATGGCGTACATAACGCGATTTTGACAGGATTGACACGGTTTACGAAACCGTCGCCCTATATCGGGTCCCGGCCCATGGAGGTGGTTGAGGCCCGGCAAAATAAAACATTTCGTTTTGTTTTAGTTTCGTTTTTTAGAGACAAAACCATGCAAGGACGCATGGCCAGTTGCTTTTTTGCATTTTTGCGTTTTTTACATTTCTGCGATGCGTGAAGTTTTGCCGGCTTTTTTCTGGTTCATTTTTGTTTTTACAAACGGTATTGCTGCCCAAACGGACATACCGCCTGCTGTGCGTGTCGGTGCCGAACAACTGGAGCGCTACCTGCCGCTGCTGACCGACAAGCAAGTTGCCCTGTCGGTCAACCATTCGTCGCTGGTCGGCGCTACGCATCTGGTTGATACTCTGGCTGCTGCCGGTGTTTGTGTGTGGCGCATTTTTGCCCCGGAACACGGTTTTCGCGGCGATGCGCCCGACGGCGAGCATATCCAGGACGGTACCGACCACCGCACCGGAGCACCGGTCGTGTCGCTTTATGGAAGCAAACGCCGCGCCGACGAGGCCGACCTGCTGGGTGTGGATGTGGTAGTTTTCGATATTCAGGATGTCGGAGCGCGGTTCTACACCTACATTTCCACACTTTTTTACCTGCTGGAAGCCTGCGCCGAACTCGATATCCCGATCGTGGTGCTTGACCGGCCTAACCCCAACGGGCACTATGTGGACGGACCCGTGCTCGACACCCGGCTACGCTCCTTCGTGGGGGTGGCGCCACTGCCGGTCGTGCACGGCTGCACCGTGGGCGAACTGGCGCTGCTCTTCACCGGCGAGTACTGGACAGGTCCCAGGCGGCCAAAACTGACCGTCATTCCCTGCGAAAACTACACGCACCAGACGCTGTACGCGCCACCGGTGCCACCCAGCCCCAACCTGCCCAACCTGCGCGCCATCTTGCTGTATCCGTCGCTTTGCTTTTTTGAGGGCACCGTCGTCAGTGTCGGACGCGGAACGGAATGGCCGTTTCAGGTCGTTGGGCACCCGGAGTACCCGGGGCCGGCAGCCATCTCGTTCACCCCGAAACGCAACGCCGCGTCCAGGTACCCGCCCCTGGAAGGGCAACCGTGCAACGGCTACGACTACCGCCAACTTTCCGTGGATAGTCTCTTCCGGCAGGCCCGCCTGGACCTGAACCCGCTGCTCGATATGTACTGTGAGGCGCCGGAGAAGAGTCAGTTTTTTTTAAAAAACCGCTATTTTGAACGGTTGGCCGGCACCAGTTTGCTACGGAGACAAATCGAGGAAGGCAACTTTGAGTCGGATATCCGGGCCACCTGGCTGGAAGATCTCGAATTTTTCAAGGGTATCCGGCGGAAGTATTTGCTGTACCCGGAGTGAAATGCAAAAATCTTTAGGCAACCCAAATCCCCAGGGGGCGGGGGTGGGGGGGGGGCGGATTTTTTAGGTTTTTCTATAAGGGAGGGGAGGGGGGCCCCCCCCCCCCCCCCCCCCCCCCCCCAATCCCCTCCACCCCCCAGTTTTACCCCAAAAAACAAATTTCCCACTGCCGGCGTGCGTGTACCAATGAACCCTTCGGCGAATTGCACCTGTGCCGGCCGACCGAATACCCGCGCTTTGGCTTCCATAAAATCCAAAAATTCTTTGCCGGAAATGGGTGTGCGCGGACCGTCATCGGGGTTGTTGGGATCATAAAATTGTGACCCGAAGGCGAGGATAGCCTGCATTTTTTTATCAAAATAGGGGGTGATGTCCACGATAAAATCGGGCGTCAGTTGCTTATCTTGAATATAATGAAACACAGATTTTGGCCGCCAGGGCGCTTGCACTTTACCCTCGGTATCCCGGGTTTCTATCTTGATCAGGCCGGAATAGAAACACGCATCAACTACCAGTTTGGCTGCTCGCCCATGGTCGGGATGCCTGTCGTCAGGGGCATTGCAGAGGACGATGTGCGGCTGGTACTGCCGGATCACCCGGACGATTTTCAGCATATTTTCGGGAGAATGGGCGAAAAAGCCGTCGGGCAAATCTAATTGTTCCCGAAAAGCGGCGCCGAGAATATCGGCGGCAGCCTGCGCTTCCAGCGTGCGCAATTCTGCCGAACCCCGGGAACCGAGTTCTCCGAGACTGAGGTCCAGCAGCCCGAAGGAATAGCCCAGGTTTGCCTGCCGAAGCAGCGTACCGGAGGCACTGAGTTCCACATCGTCGGGGTGAATACCGACTGCCAGAATGTCTATTTTCATCGCTACTTTTGCCTGAACAACTGATTGATTAAGCACTATGGAAACAAATCCGACTAACGAAGAACGGATTGCCGGTTTGGAAAAAAGCCTGCAAACAGCACAGGAAGCCGCGCAAAAGTACAAGCAAGACCTGGAAAAACTCCGGCAACAATACGCCGACGACCTTTTTACCGAACGGCAACAAGGCAAACAACTCCGGGATGAACGCTTTCAGATGCAACACGACTACGAGCAACTGCGCGTACAAAAAGGTGGCTTCGGCATGAAAATGCTGACCCTGTCGGGATTCCTCGGCTTCTTGAGCGGGCTACTGCTGTGTGTGGTGTATCTCGTGTTTTTGCGGCCAAAACCCGACCACACAGCGGCCTTCGAGCATTTCCGCAACGCGCATTTATTCAATTACGAGCGGGCCATCAGCGCAGGAAAATTTGACGAAGTCGAACAAAACTTGCAGCAAAACATAGAAATCCCCGAAAACAAAATCATCCGGCCGGAACTCGAATTCGCCAAAAAAATCGTGGGTGCAGCAAAACGGCGTTGCGAATAAATCATACCCCAAACCTGGAGCAAATCGGACAGTTTTCCACCTGGTGCCCCCGCGCCGGACAGTATTGCCGCCCAAAAAAGATGATCTGCAAGTGCAACTTGTTCCAGGTACTTTCCGGAAAAACCGCTTTCAAATCGCGTTCCGTTTTTTCCACGTTTTTCCCGTCGCTCAGCCCCCAGCGCGCTGCCAGCCGGTGAATATGCGTATCCACCGGAAAAGCCGGCACCCCGAATGCCTGCGACATCACCACCGAAGCCGTTTTGTGCCCTACGCCCGGCAAGGCCTCCAGTTCCTCGAAAGATTGCGGCACCTGACCACCGTGTTTTTCCACAATTATCCGCGACAGCTCCCAAATCGCCTTCGACTTGGAGGGCGACAAGCCACACGGTTTGATGATCTCGCGGATTTCGTCCACCGAAAGTTTTACCATATCGTACGGGTTGTCGGCGCGCGCAAAAAGTGTCGGCGTAATCTGGTTCACCCGCTCGTCTGTGCACTGTGCCGACAACACTACCGCCACCAGCAACGTGTACGGATCATCGTGCCGCAGCGGAATAGGCGTCTCCGGGTACAACGATTCCAAAATTTCGGCTATCGCAGCCGCCTTTTTTTTCAATGGGCGCATAAAAAAGGGAGTGGGTAGGTATTGATCATGGTGTGCTTTCCGGGAAATTCCACAATCTTCGTTTTCGGGGTACTTGCCCGGTGTGCGGCGGGTGAGTATCCCGAAAACGAAGACCTGCCAAGCAACATCAATGCCTGAAATGCCGAACCCCCGTTGTCACCATAGCCATTCCGCGTTCGTCGCAGGCGCTGATACTGTCCTGATCTTTCACCGAACCGCCGGGCTGAATCACTGCGGTGATGCCCGCCTCGGAGGCGATTTCTACACAGTCGGGGAACGGAAAAAACGCATCGGAAGCCATGACGGCACCGTTCAGGTCGAAACCAAATGCCTGTGCTTTTGCGATGGCCTGGCGCAGGGCGTCTACCCGCGAAGGCTGGCCGCAACCCATGCCGATCAACTGGTTGTCTTTCACGAGGGCAATGCCGTTTGATTTCAAATGTTTCACACATTTCACGGCGAACAGCAGCGCATCCACCTCCCCGGGGGTGGGTTGGCGTTTGGTCACCGGCTTCAAGTCGGCCTCGGTTTCCGTTTTCAGGTCGGCATCTTGCTCCACCACGCCGTTCAGCAGGCTGCGAAAACTGCGGGGCTGCACGGCGTAAGATTTCACTTTCAACAAAATGCGCTGCTCTTTTTTGCGCAGCAAGTCCAGCGCGTCCTGATCAAAATCGGGCGCGATGAGCACCTCGTAAAAAAGTTTGTTGATCTCCTGCGCCGTTTCCAAATCTACCCGGGTATTGGTGACGAAAATACCACCGAATGCCGACGTGGAATCGCACGCCAAAGCCGCCTTCCAGGCATCTACGAGCACATCGCGCCGGGCTACGCCGCAGGCATTGGTGTGCTTGAGGATAGCGAAAGCGGGTTTGCCCACTTGAAACTCGCGCATCAGTTGCACGGCGGCGTCTATGTCCACGAGGTTGTTGTAGGAAATGGCTTTGCCGCTCAGTTTGTCAAATATTTTTTCAAAATCGCCAAAAAACACGCCTGCCTGGTGCGGGTTTTCGCCGTAGCGCAGGATGTCGGATCGGTGAATGGAATGTTTGAAAGCAATGTCCGTGGTACCCTCGTTGAACCAGTTGAAAATAGCGATATCGTAGTTGGAGGTCACTTTGAATGCCCGGCGCGCCAGTTCGCGACGGTCGTCGGGGGTGGTGTCGCCGTCCTGCGTTTCGAGCAGGTCGAAGAACAGCGGGTACTCCTCTTTGGAAGCCACCACGACTACGTCCGTCCAGTTTTTGGCCGCCGCCCGGATCAGCGACACGCCGCCGATGTCTATTTTTTCGATAATCTCGGCAGGGTCGTTGGACACGGCTACCGTGTCCTCAAAAGGGTACAGGTCCACGATCACACAGTCCATTTCGGGGATATTGTACTCGGCTAATTGGTCCAGATGCGCTTTTTCGCGCCGCGCCAACAGGCCGCCGAACACGGCCGGGTGCAGGGTTTTTACCCGCCCGTCGAGGATACTGGGGTAGCCGGTGAGGCTTTCGACGGCCGTGACGGGTATGCCGAGTTTTTCGATATAGGATTGCGTGCCGCCCGTGCTGTACAGCGCTACACCCAGGGTGTGCAAGCGGCGAATGATGGGTTCGAGGCCGTCTTTGGAATATACGGAGACGAGCGCGGAGCGGATTTTGCGGCTTCCGGGAGCCATGGGTTGTGTCTGTGCCATGATGTGCGAAAAATTGAGGCCGCGAAGGTACGGATAGCCGCCGGCAAAGCCGATGATGCGCCAAAAGCATTGGCGTGTTCTTTTTAAAATCCTGTTCATTCCGCCCCAAAATACCCAACGCACCGCCAGAGCACCATCATCCCCGCGCCCTTCCGAAAGGCCCGCCTACGCGTGGGCAATACTTGGCAAGCCGGAAACACCGGGAGTTATGAAACTATTCCATCCGGTAAATGTTCGCAAACGGAAAACGAGCATGCACCCAACCACCACCGTCACCTTTTTTAGATATACCTCCTTGCGCGAAAAAATCTGGGCGTTCGGGATGATGCAGTTTGCACACGCAGATTTGCGTCGCAGCAAGGGCCTCTCGTTCTACAAACTGCTCGGCAGTGGCAAGGGCGACGGCTTCCACCCGTTGCCCGACTGGTCGGTGTACGCCTTGCTGCAAGTGTGGGAAACCGAAGCGGATGCCGCGCAGTTTTTCCAACAATCTCGACTCATGGAAAAGTACCGGGCGCACAGCAGTGAACGCTGGACGATCTACCTGCGAAGCATCGCCGGCAAAGGGGCGTGGTCGGGGCGCAACCCGTTTCCACCCGCTACTGAGCAGGATGCCAAAAATCCATACATAGCCGTCATCACAAGAGCTACGATCCGACTGCGCCACCTGTACCGCTTTTGGAAATATGTGCCCATTTCACAGCAACCTCTGCGCGATAATGCGGGACTGCTGTTTGCCAAAGGCATCGGCGAAGCGCCCATCGTACAGATGGCCACGTTCAGCTTGTGGAAAAATGCGGAGGCCCTGCGGGCGTTCGCCTATCAAAGTGCCGAGCACCGTGCCGCAATAGCCCAAACACGCGACCTGGACTGGTACGCCGAAGAATTATTTGGGCGGTTCCAGCCCTACCGATCGGTCGGCACCTGGGGCGGGAAAAATCCGCTCCCGGATTTGACATAACCAGGTAATCGCTGCGAGATCTTACGGCAGCACAATAGCGAAGTAAACAAAAAATACTACCTGCGCGACAAACAGATGTGCCGAGAAATAGACGTCTCCGCGCAGCCGTGCATGCTGAAAAATATAGTGCAGCAAGGCAGCCAGACCAAACCAGGCCACATAGTTTTCTATCGGCGCCGAGCCACCTGCAAAGATCCAGTAATCAAAAACAGGCGCGGAGTATTCCATAAAAAAATCCAGCCCTACCATGAGTGCCGCACCACACAGGACACGCAGCGGCACCGATCGAAACCAGGCATTGGCCATACTCCCGGTGACGAGCACGAGCACCGCCCAATTGACCCCGATAAACCAAGGTACACCATCCATTTTTGGGCCTAAATTTTGGCCGTAGTGGTACACCCCAAAGCGCAACCCGACGTGTATGCCTACCCATTCGGCAGCCATTCCTGTCGCAAAAAATATCCCGATAAACAGCCACTGCCGGCGTGTGTCAACAGGATAGTTCCAGACCAAAAGGACAAAGGTCAGCATCAGGGTAAACAGGGTTTTGGACACAAACCAGTCTTGAAACCCTACCGTGATGCCGATCATGGCAGACACATAAAAAAGCCAAACCAACCCGACGGAGAGCAACTGTTTGCTGATCGGGACATGGATGCGACGAAGTTCTGGTATAGCCATCATCTGTTCGGAATTAAGTCTGTAGCAATTTTGGCCGAAAGCAAGCACAACGGGATGCCCCCTCCGGGATGCACCGAGCCGCCACAGAAGTACAAGTTTTGTAATCGGCCGGAAAAATTGGGGTGACGCAGAAAAGCAGCAAACCTGGAATTGCTCGATGCGCCGTACAGTGCCCCCCGGTGCGAACTGGTGTTTCGCTCAATACCAACCGGATCAAGCACCTCCTCCACAGCAATATGGTCTTCGAGGCGCACCCCAAGCACGCGATTGATTTTTGTAATAATTTGCTGCCTTGCCGCAGCCTTCATCCGATCCCAATCCTGTCCAAAATTGCTCGGAGCGTTTATCATCACAAACCAGTTTTCACAGCCCGGCGGCGCGTCCGAAGGTTGGTCCTTGCTGGTGATGTTGAGGTAAATCGTAGGATCGTCGGACAACTGGTGCGCATCGAAAATTTGCCGAAACTCCTCCCGGTAGTCGGCGCTGAACAGGATATTGTGCAAATCGAGTTGCGGAAACTTGCGCTCTATCCCCCAGTAAAAAATAAGCGCGGAACTGGAGCGCTCCTGCCGCAGTATTCGCCGGGGTGAAGGCACATCGCGAAGCAAGTTTTTGTACGTAGCGAAAATATCCATGTTGGACACTACCACGTCAGCGTCACAGGTAGTCCCCGCCGCCTCTATGCCCACTACCCTACCCCGCTCGTGCCGGATGCCCGTCACAGGCGTGTTGAAAAAGAACCGGACGCCTTGCTGCTCAGCCAGGCGATACAGGCTTTGCGAAATAGCATGCATGCCTCCCTCCGGGAAATAAGTCCCGTGGTACATTTCCAGATGCGGAATCATGGACATGATTCCCGGGGTCTGATAGGGCGAAGAGCCGTTGTAGGTGGCGTAGCGGTTGAACAGTTGTACCAGGTGCGGACTGTCAAAAAAACGCTCGTTCACCGCATTCAGGGTTTCCCCGAGGTCTAATTTGTAGGCCTGCGCCAAAGCCCGAAGCGTGTCCTTTGTCAAATAAGTGCCTACGCGATGCAGGGATTTTTCCAAAAAAATGCCGGCCGTCAAATCATATTTAGTACGACTGCGGGCCAAATAGCGCTGCAAATGCTCCGGGGGTACTCCAAAACGTTCGGCAGCCTCGCGGATGAATACCTCCTGATCTGCGGACACTGAAAATGTGGTACCGTCCTCCCAAAAATAATTGCACACTACCTCCTTGCGCTTGTAGCGGAAATGTTCGCGGGCGGCGAGTCCAAAAAGGGCGAATAGTTCGTCCACCAGATGCGGCATGGTGAACAGCGAAGGGCCGGCATCAAAGCGGTAACCGTCTTTTTCAAAAGCATGCAGTTTGCCTCCGGAATATGCATTGGCCTCGAAAACCTCCACGGCGTACCCTTTGTGCCGCAAACGCAGGGCCGCAGCCAGACCTGCAATGCCGGCTCCGATGACGATGGCTTTGGACATGATTTTGTTCGATGGCAAGATAAAAGAGCAGAGTAAACCCGTCCAAAGGCCATTTGTTTAATCTTTAAAAACAAAAAACTAAACAGTTCTCTGACCACTCCTGGCTCTTCTACCCGGCACTTTCCCCGAACCACATACTGACGCAAATGCTGTCACCGCAGGAGCACCATCTTCCCTACCCCACCCCGAAAATACCCGTCCACCACCGTATTTTCAAAAAACTCGAAGTCCGAACCGTCGGCTTTTTTGGCAATAACACGGTACAGGTACGTTCCGTTGGCGAGGCGGTCGCCGTACTGGTCGCGGCCGTCCCAGCAAAAATCGCCGGCATGGGTTCCTGCACGCAGGGGACCAAACTCGGCCTCCGTCACCTCCCGCACCACGCGCCCGCTCACGGTCATGATCTGGAGCCTGAAATGCCGCGGCGTTTCTGCGCCGGTGAGGGTGTAGTAAAAACAAGTGTGCGTCGAAAACGGATTGGGGTAGTTCAGCAAGTTGGAAATAGATGAGCGCGTGATAACCCGAAAGTTGACCGTGTAGTCCAGCGCGCCGGAAATGTTGCCCGTAGCGTCGCGGCCGTTCACCAACAGGCGGTATTCACCGTCCTCCGTGAAGGCAGGCCGCCATTCGAGGCGCGCGCGGTTTTTTCCCGGCAGGTTGTCCGGGTCGGCCGGCAGAAACAATACCGCCGGGTCGCTGAACGACAGCGGGTGCGCCACACCGTCCGGCCCGACCCACCGCAACACAAAAACCGCCGTGTCCGACATCGCCAGAAACCGGTTCTCGTCCTTCAGCGTGACCACGATGACCGGCTGCGGCGACACGATATCGCCGTCCATGCGGGTGTCGAACGGCGCCACGACATGTAGCGTATCGCCCGCCGGCAAGGGGCGGAAGCGGGAAAGGAAGTCCTGCCCCGTCCCACCCTCGTTTTCGAGGCGCACGCGCACCAACAAGCTATCGAACGCGGCCTCCGATACATTGGCAAACGCCACGGCTACACGCCCCGGCTCGCCCTGCTCCAGGGTGTCTTTTTGCAACTCGAACCGGGCCACCGGGTGCAACGCCCCCTCGGGTACCGGATCGTACAAAACCCGCAAATAACGCGGTTGCGTGGCCGTGCGCGCGAGGGTGTCGCGGGCGGCAAAACGCAATTTCAGCACCGGAAACAACGCGGCGTCAACATCCGTCAGCGGCCGATCGTAGGTGTTTTCCAGTGAAAAAAGCAGCGAATCGGGCTGCCCTTCGCGCACGGCCAGCACAGACAACACCGCCTCGTCGGAAGGGTCGTCAAATTCCGCGCGGCCCCAATACAGATTTTTCCAGGCCCGCACCGGCCCGATAGGCGGCGTCTCAAACTGCCCCACCGACCACTTCGCCAGGAACGTCCGCCGCAGGTTCAGCACGGAGTCTATTTGGAAAACGATGGTGTCCACCGCATCAAACGCCGGATTGTTCTTTTGATAAATAAACCCGTACGGGTGCGGCCCTGTGGTGTAATCCACCAGCGCGCGGACCTCTTTGGCGCCCTGTGTTTCCAGAATTTGGAACAGGTTTTTTCCGCTGGAAACAGAGTCCGCCGCCCAGCGCCGGGGCGCGTAACCGACCGTGTCGTTCCACGGGTGCAGGGCCAGAAAACCGACGATGTAGTTGTCCGGGATGACGTTTTCCATAAAGTTCATCAGCGCCACGCGCTGCAACGAGTCCTGCGTGTTGAACGAAAAAAACGATTTCACCCGGGTCGGGTGCGTGTTGTAGGTGCTGTTTGGCGGGTTGGGTACAAAGTGGCCGGTATTCGGGTCTTGCAGCAGCAGCGCTACCCCGCTGGTGAGTCCCTGGCCATTAAATCCGGCGTCGCCGAAAAAACCCTCGTAGTAGGCGTTTTGCATACCGGGAAATTTGTCGCGGTTGCGGTACGCCACGTTCATGTTGAGGAAACCGGCGCTGTTCACAAACTCCAGCGAGCGGGTACTGTCCCGCGCTTCGAGATTGATAAATTCCCCCTCGGTCCACTGCCCGAAGTGCGACTGGTTCCAGCCGGGCGCGCTGCCGGACAGGTACACAAACGAGCGCTGCCGCCACGGAATTTGCCCGTCCACGAGGCTGTCCCGCCCGATACGCCAGTAGTACACCGTGCTGTCCTGCAAGGCCACCGGCGGTTGCCAGCGCAGCAAACCACCCGCCTGCACCACCGCGCCGCTCTGCCGAAACGGGCTGTCGAAGGTTTCCAGCGTATCCAACTCGAACAGGTAGCGCATAGGCGCGGCGTTGGCGTTCAGCGTGGAGGCCCAAAGCGTCGGCGGGTTGTTGCGCACGATGCCGTAGTTTTCGGGGGCAATGGGCGATACGTCGTCGGCAAAAACAAACAGCGGTGCACCGGGCACACCCGAGGCATCTTCGAGGATATTGTTGAATTGGGCGGCCTGGGGTTGCTCGGTCAGGATTTTGTCCGGATCGAGGGTCACGAGCAGGCGGTTTTGGCCCACCTGGCTGCCGGCGAGGGGCAGGTCGTAGGTCAGTTTTTTCCGAAAAGCCGGCGCGGCCAGGGAGTCGGCCAGGCGTGTCAGCAGCGCGTCGTCGGGGCGGCGCTGCTCGATCCGAAACGGCAGTTGTCCGCCCGTGTTTTCCCCGATGTTCAGCACGTCGAACGCCATGCGAACCGTCGGTTGCTCCAGGCTGACGGGATTGGGTTCGAAGCGCACCGACTGATTGTCCACCACATAGTCCGGCCCGGAGGAAAAGTGCAGGCGCAGTGCCGGGTCGCCTTGCAGGAGGTTTTGGTGCAGCAGCGCAGCCATAGCCGGGTAGCCGGTTTTGTTCAGGTCGGCCACGGTATTGGCCAGCACTTCGCCGATAGATTTTCCATAGTCGGCCCCGCCAAGGCGCTCGTAGCAGGTGCGCCCGAAGGTGTGCAGCGCATCGGCAAAACTGAAATTGACGGAGGCGAAATAAGCAATAGCGCCGCGTTCGGGCGCCAGCAAAAACTGCTCGCCGATGCCCTGCTGGGGCGTCGAACACAGGCCGGAAAAACAGCCCATGATCATCATCAGCGGGTAGCGGCCTTTGTTGTTGTACACCGCCGGCGCGCCAATGTCGAAATCTACCGCCTGGGGCGACGAGTGGCCGAAGATCATCCAGATGGACACGCCGTCGTTGAGCAGTTCCAGCATTTGCTCGTAACTGGACAGTTGGATGGGGTCGTTGGAGGTTTTGAAAAACGTATGTACATCGGCGCCGATCCGGTTGGCGCCGATCTCGTCGGCCATGCTTTGGGTGTAGCCCCGGATAGCCGCCGTTTCGCCGGCCAGGCCGCCGCTGTTGTGGATCACGCGTTTCATCCAGGCTTTAGCTGCCGGCGTTTGTGGTGCGGTGGCAAATGTCTGCTCGTGTTCGATCACTTTGTCGAGGTAGGCCCGAATATCGGCAGGTTTGGTCGCGGCGATGCGTCCGACGGGCACCAGCAAGTCAGATAGTTGTTTTTCGCGCATGACCAGCAACTGGTCGGCGCCGGGGCTGCCGTAGGTGGGCACAAAAAACAGGGAGTCGGCCAGGCTGGTTTGCGCGTCCGGGCGGCGGAAGCGGTCGTAGTCCAGCCCTTTGCCGATGAGCAGCAGGTGGCGCGGCGGGGCGGGCCATTTTTTGCAAACAAACTGCACGAAGTTGCGCACCGCCAGCGGGTGAAACCGCACGCCGTAGGCAAACTGCTCGTACAGGTCGTTTACGTCCACCACCGCCACAGTTCGGCTGCCGCCAGCGGCGCTGCGGCGGTAGTCGGCGTACGCAGCCACGGGATCGGCGGCGCCGGAAGGATCCTGAAACAGTGCGGCATTGGACAGGATGACGTAGTCGGCGGGTTCCGCCAGGTAATCGCGGAACTGCACGGGCTGCACCGCGCTTACCGTGCGGATACCGCTTGCCGGGTTGGCAAGCCACAGGCGCCGGTCTTTGAACACGGGCGGGAGCACGACTTTCACTAAACCGCTCTGCACAATGGTTTCGTAGCGCCGGAGGTTCACCAGATCGTACAGCACCGGCGCGCCGCCGGAGGTATTGAACGCCGCGATTTCCAGGTACTTCGGATCGGCGGGCAGGTCGAGGAAAAACTCGGCGTTGGACGCGGACTCGAAATCGAACAGGCGGGCGTAGCGGATAAAAATGCCAGCCGTGCTGTGGCGGTCGTTCGAGCCTATGGCGGATGCGAGGCGCACTTTATTCACATCCAGCAGGTTGGCTGCGGGTATCGCGCGGTCGTGCTGCACCACCCGCCAGCCGGAAAACTGGTCTTCGGCCACGAGGGTGTCGTTCAGGGTGAGCCGCTGGTGGTGGGCGCCGAGGTTGCAGGCGTAGCGCGTGGTGAGCCGCGCGTCCGGGCCGCCTACGAGTCGTTTTTTCAGGGAGATATTTACGCTGAAATCGCTCATCTGGAACGTGCCGAAGCCCTCGCCGTTGAACCAGGAGTACATGACCTCGTTGCTGATCTGGCGCTTGAACAGGGCGTTGCTGTAGGTAAAACCTGCCACCGACCAGCACCAGGGTTCTTTCGGGGGGGCATTGGTCAGGTCGTTGGGCACGGGCGTGTAGCGCAGGGGCGACGTGGCCGGTTCCCACACGAGGTAGTAGGCGGCCGTGTCGTTGAACAGGCTGTACCAAGGGTTCAGGTTGTCGGCGTCGGGATTGTCGAACAGGTGGCGGTCCAGCGCGTCGCGATTTTTTTCGCCAAAAAACTCCACGAAATCCTGCGGGCCGAGCGGGCCGTCGGTGGTGGCGAACAGTGGTTCCTGTTTGCCATATCGGTACAGCCGTAACTCCGCAGCGGGCGCGCCGGCTACAGGAAAACCTGCGGCGGTCAGCGTCTGGTACGCGATGCGGTACACACCGTCGTCGGCCACCCGGATTTTATAGTAGGTTTTGGTGTGGTCTATCCACTCGTTGCCGTAGAGGGTGTTCGCGCCGTTCCACATCTGGGCGGAGGATGGCAGGGCGGGCAGGAGGAGGAGCCACAGGAGTCGGATTTTGCGCATGGGTTGGGATGGTTTGGGTGGCAAAGATAGAGTGTGTGCGCACAGATCAACCCAAGTGCCACGGTACCAGCTGCGCCATTCCTTTGCCACACACCTGCTGGAAAAAGGGCGTGTACCTGCGATCAAATGCCCGATTGGTGATCTGGACATCTGAAAAAATTCTTTGCTTGTCTCTTGGCCGCACAAAACAGGCACGCTACCTTTCGCAGACCAAAACAAATACCAATGGGACAAAACCCGCCAACATGATGATGACCCACGCCCCCGCTTCCGGCCCTGCTGCCGGAGGCGGGGGCGTCTTCGTCCGTAGTGGGCTTACACGCACCTCAACGGATAAGTAAAAAGGCGAAGTGCGAGATAAGTACCGAAAATGGGGGTAAAGGCGCACGTCGTGTTTTTACTTATCTGTTAGGGTGCGGGAGTGGAATAGTTCTCGGAAACAAAAAAATAATGAAATAATGAAAAGCACTGAATTGAAACCTACGACATCATCTAACACAAATTCTCAAAAAGAGAATACTGGCAAGCCTTTCTTTCAAAAGGATTCTGAGGGTGATTTTTTCTCAAAAGGAAATTTTTTGGGTGGCGGAAACTTCTTTCAACCTTCATCCCCTTCTGTTCAAATGAAGGCCAATAAAAGTCAACCAAAAGATGTAAAATTAACACGAGCGGCTGATAAGGATGCCGAATATTGGGATGAAAAATATTACAAAGAATATGAAATAGGTCATTCATGGGTTATGATAGAAAGGGCAGACAAGTCAAAAGACTCATATGGTTTTTGGCCATTAAGTGGATTTGACCCAAGTGAATGTTTGAAAAGCGTGGACGGGAAAGTTCACCACCCAGACACAGCACATACGCCTACCGCTATGTTTTCTGCCATGGTAAGTGAAGACGAATTGAAGAAAGGAGAACAATTCGCAGCAGATAACGATACGGCTGATTATAATTTGCTAACAAATAACTGCACGTCTTTTGCAAGAGATTTTTTCGATGAATGCGGGCAAATTGCTCCATCAGCAGGTCTAATAATTGAAGACCCTAATGCTTTGCACGATGCCATCGAAGAATCCAACGGATGGAAAGGTCTTGACCCACTTGAAACAAAAAAACCATCAAAAAAAGCAAAATAATAAATGAAAAATAAGATGAGCATATTATATTTATCAATTTTCGCAATAGGCTTGATTGCCATTTACGGAATTTTCCATTTTTACACAAAGAAAAATTCACATAGTATGGAAGAATATACAACGGTATATGGCATTATCGATGAAATTTCATTAAAAGAAATTCCCAACAAAGCCATTGGTGGAAATGCCAAAATAGAAACAAAAATTCAATTGAATGTAACCGAAGTTTACGATTATCAAAACAATCCAATTAAATTGGCTGAATTTGATTATCCAATTTTTGCTGGAAGTAAAGACTTAATAAACTCGTTTAACAAGGGAGACAACGTTAAAATAACCTGTTCCTCTAAAACGGGGAGGCACATAAAAACTATTGAAAAAATCAAATAAAAAATCCGAGAACAATGCATGGTCGCCTATGCTGCCCAAAGCCAACCCGCAAAGCCAACGCAGGGCAGCACAGCGTCCATGCTCACGTTGGCTCCAAAGCAAAAATTTATAGAACAGTCTAATATGGAAAAAAAAGACCTTTACAATTTGACTGACGAAGAACTGTTAGTCGAGAAACAAAGACTGAAGAAATCTAAAGTCTTTCATGCGACAGCCATTGGCTTTCTTGCAGGCATACTCATTTTCGGAGTTGTTTCCTGGAGTCTATCTTCAAAAAAAAATTGGGCATCCCTGATTCTCATGTTAATTCCTATTACTTTCATTTACAGGATGCTTAAAAACCCAAATAAGAACAAGGACTTGGAAGAGGTCTTACAAGAACGCGGCTTGAATTGAAGGATTAGGGAACGTAAATAGTGCGATAAAAAAATCAGGCTAAATAAGCTCTAAAGCCAACAATGTATATGCGATAATGCTGGCTAAACGGTCGCACTACGCATATACTCACCGTTCTCCCAAAATTAAAACACCTCTCGCGCCCCTTCATCTGCCCCATCAGCCGCGGCGGGCGGCCTTGCTCGCAAGGGGCGGCAACCTTCGCGCCGGGGCCTTGATCTTTACCTGCACCTTTCCGAAAACCACTTTCCAAAGAGCATAACTTGAAACGACCAAAACAAATGTAAAAAAATGGATTTTAAAACTACAGCAAGCAAAAACGTCATAAGTATTGGAATACTCCTATCGTTAGTTTTCATAAGTATTGCTGCATATTATTATCCGGGAGGAAGTTTAAATGATATCCATTCGCCGGGATATAGCTTTAAACACAACTACATTAGTCATCTATTGGATTACAATGCCTTGAATGGTTTAGAAAACAAAGGAAGACCCTGGGGTGTTGCCGGAGTGGTTATCATGGGAATAACTACGGGTCTGGCTTTCATCCGTTTTGCGATTAAAATAGCAATAAAGCATCATTCAAACGTAATCAAAATAAGTGGTTTTTTATTGATCCTTGTCAACGTGTTGATAACCATGCCGAGGTTTCATAATGCGATGGTAACGATTGGAAGTTTTCTCACGTTGTTGGTTTTTTTCTATATTACTGTATTACTGTGGAAGACAAACCTGACCGTACTTAAAATATTTTCCGGAATGTCGTTGCTGTCATTTTATGGTGCTGCGTATATGTTTGGCACACGCACAGCATTAGATTACATGCCCTTTGTTCAAAAATTCGTTCATGTTTTGCAAATAATACTGATCATAAGTGTTGAATATTTTACAACCAATAAGGACTTTGAGCACATTAAGAAATGACTCTAAAATAACCCAGGTGGTATAATATGTTCAAAAATGACGCTCCTTGCGAGCATCTACGACGCGAGGTATACCGTCAATAAGTACCACAAGAGTGTGAAGGGTGCGATGTATGTAACCAACAGTCATCTATCATCAAAAAAATAAAAAACAATAAAAATAAAAGAATAGATGAAAGAGGATATCGAAATACCCAAACTGAAATTTGATGAAAACGGTGATCTAGTTATCGTGGCTTCACCAACATCTTCCAAATATGATTTCGACTTTTTTGAAGGCAAATGGAATTTGCATAATAAAAAACTGAAAACAAGATTAAATGGGTGTACCGAGTGGATTGAATTTTACTCAACACAAGAAATGTATCGTATATTAAACGGAAACGGAAATATCGATAATTTCCTTGCCACATTTGACGGAGAGCCGTTTGAGGGAATGTCGTTGAGATTATTTAATCCAAAAACAAAAATATGGAGCATATATTGGGCTGATACAAATAAAGGAGAGTTAGACCCGCCAGTAAAAGGCTCATTCGATAATAAAATAGCACACTTTTTCACTAAAGATATATTTGAAGGTAAACCGATTTTAGTTGCTTTTCGGTGGGATGTACGAGACCATGAAAATCCAGTATGGAGCCAGGCATTTTCTGAAGACAATGGTAGAACCTGGGAATGGAACTGGTACATGTTCATGTCAAAAGTAAAATAGACTTTTATCTATGTACAATAGAGTGGCGAACAAGGTACTCTGGGCCGATCTCCACCAAAACCCAGCCCATGAAGCCAACGTAGAGAACGGTATGCAAGACAGAACCTTTGGTGATCAATAATTTAATAGAATATGCACATGCGAAACAGCATTGTAATAACTCTGATATATTTTTGTTTAAGTTCTTGCAATGGTCAAGACAACAATACTATCAAGACAAGTATCAAAACAAGTTTTCCAGAAAATATAAATAATATTGAGGATACAGACAATGGAATAATATATCTTTCTTATGATAACGGGAATACCTGGAAAAATATAAATTCAGGGTTACCACAGAAAATAAGTATTGGTTTAGGGGGTCTTGCTATTTCAGAAACGATACTCGGGGTAGCAACAAAAGAGTATGGTGTTTATCTTTATAACTTCAGTGACAGCAATTGGGTTAATGTGCCGACTGCCGATAAAATTATAAAAAATAACATTGGCGCAATGGCACTTTTTAAGAATACAATTTATGTTGGGACGCAGCATAAAGGAACGTTTTACTCAAAAGATAACGGTAAAACGTGGTTGTCTCAAAACAAAGGGCTTAATAATCAGACGATAAGAAGGTTTGTAGAACTTGGGGACATGTTTTATGTATGCACAAATGATGGCTTTTATTCACTAAACGAAAAAATGAAAAAATGGCAATTAGAATACGGCTATAATTCACTGCAAGTAAATGGTGCAACTTACTTCAAGGGAGGCATTTACATTGGTACAAGCAAAGGTGTCTACAAAAAACAAACAGATAATAAATGGACAAATATTTTACCTAATCACAGTGTCCACAATATCAGTTCAGATGATGAATACCTATATGCAATGACCTACAATGAGTACCTTTTGTCTTCAAAAGACGGGGCCAATTGGCATAGCATTCAAGACGGGCTACCTGAAAATTTATATACATTTAACGTACTAAGTCAGAATAATATGACATTTGCAGGGCAGTGGGACGGGGTCTATAGTAAAACAAAATTTAACAGCACCTGGGGGTTGTCAAGCAAAGGGGTGCCCGAAAAATTTGCAGCAACAAACTTGAAATCCTTCAATGGCATTTTAGTAATAACTACCTCCGAGAGGAAATTAAAACCAGGTATGACAACAGAAAAATAGGCTGTACATAAAAAACTGCTGTCTGGCAGCCCAACCGCCAACGCACGGCAGCAAGCCCACCGTTCTCTCAAAACTCAAAAACCACACGCACCCCATCATTTGCTCCATCAGCCACGGCGGACGGCCTTTCCGCAGGGATTGACCGCGGACAGAAGCTTAAGGGCAACATTTCCTGCAAAGTCGGCCGGGAACACCGTATTTTTGAACCTAATTCAGACGACATGGTGAAAAAACTGGCCCGATTCGGCTGGGCAATGAAGCGGCTGCTCCGCAATAATGCCAACTTTTTTCTGCCCGTTTTCCTGTTCTTCGGGTGCTCCATCTCCGCCCAAAACACCCTGCACGTCGGCACAGGGCATTCGTACGCCAACCTGACATCGGCGGCCAACAACGCCGCACCAGGCGACACTATTCTACTTCACGCCGGCACCTATCCCGGCGGGCTGCACATCACCAATCTGCAAGGCACTGCCGGCGCGTGGATCACCATCCGCAATGCACCGGGCGAAACGGTCCTGTTCGAGGGCGGCGGCAATGCCATCCAGTTCACCGATCCGGCGTGGCTCCACCTGCGCGGGCTGATTTTCCAGCACCAGACGGGTAACGGACTGAATACCGACGACGGCGGCACGTACACCACACCGGCCCATGACATCATTTTTGAAGACTGTACCTTCCGCAATATATCGGCCACCGGCAACAACGATTTGCTGAAATTATCGGGCCTCGACCATTTTCAGATCCTGCGCTGCACCATCCAGAACGGCGCCGCAGGCGGCAGCGGCATTGATATGGTGGGCTGCCACCACGGCCTGATCCGGGCGTGTTATTTTGAAAATCTCGGTTCCAACGCCATCCAGACCAAGGGCGGCTGCGCGGACATCCAGATCGAGCGCAATTTTTTCCGCAATGGCGGCCAACGCACGCTTAACCTCGGTGGCAGTACCGGTCTTGCTTTTTTCCGGCCCGATACCGCCCATTTTGAAGCGGCAGACATCCGCGTGTTCAGCAATATCATCGTCGGCTCCTGGGCCGCCGTCGCTTATGTGGGCGCCGTGAACGTGCGCGTGGAAAACAACACCATCTACAACCCGCAAAACTGGGTGCTTCGCATCCTGCAAGAAACGGTGGATCCGGACCGTTTCCTCGAATGTGGCGACAATACCTTCCGCAACAACATTGTGCACCTTGACCACAACCTCAACACGGAAACCAATATCGGTCCCAACACACGCCCCGAAACATTCGTTTTTTCCAACAACCTGTGGTTCAACACCGCCTTGCCCAACTGGTCCGGTCCCGACATCCCCACTGCCGACCCAAACATGGTGCTGAATCAAAACCCGTTATTTGCCAATCCTGCTGCCGATGATTTTCACCTCCCGGCCGGCAGTCCGGCTGCGGGCGCAGGGGCGCCGCCCCCGGCCGGCACAGCGTTCGATTATTACGGTGCCGGCTTTGCTGTTCCGCCCTCCATCGGCGCCATCGAGGCGAACCCCGTGTCGGGTACAGCAGCCCCCACGGCAAGACTGGAGGGCATGACGGTGTTCCCAAACCCATGTCATCGCGCAACCATCCTGCGTTTTGTGTTGTCGAAGGCAGAGCCGATCACCTTGTCGGTATTCGATCGAGATGGCCGGTTGGTACGCAGGCTGCTGAACCACGAACTCCGCCCCGCAGGGGTACAGGAATTCCAGTTCGAGCGAGCGGATTTGCCCGCCGGTATGTATTTCATTCAACAAAAAACGTCCGTGGGGACGGAAACAAAAAGACTACTGATTTTATAAAAAATTTCTCAAAAAACTATGTCAAGCCGTTGAGAATAAAAAAACAAGTTTACTAAAAAAACGAAAACACACCATGTACATGAAACAACTCATTCTCTCCCTCGCCGCACTGGCGGTGCTCACCGTATCCTGCAAACAGGAAAAACCCGCTCCACCGCGCGAAATCAAGCAGTACACCATCGAGCAGTTTTACAAAAACGAGCAGATCGGTGGTGGCGCCTGGTCGCCCGACGAGACGAAATTGCTCGCCCACAGCAACAAAACCGGCATCTACAACCTCATCGAAATCAATGTGGCCGACGGCACACAACGACAGGTAACCAGCTCTGCGGTAGAGTCGTTTTTTGCCATTGATTACGTTCCGGGCACCGGCCAAATCCTCTACTCCGCCGACAAGGGCGGCAACGAAATAGACCATATTTACCTCCTGGATACCGACGGCTTTACCAAAGACCTGACGCCTGCCGAGCAGGAAAAGGCTAATTTCTTCGACTGGAGCCTCGACAAAAAAGCGCTGTTTTATATTTCCAACAAGCGCAACCCGCAATTCTTCGACCTCTACAAAATGACCGTCGGCGACTGGAAGGCCACCATGATTTACCAAAATGACACCGGAATGGACGTGGCCGGCATCTCTTGGGACGAAAAAACGCTGGCGCTCCAAAAAACCAATACCACCAGCGAAAACCAACTGTATCTCTACGATATAGCCTCAAAAAAAATGACTGAAATCTCGGAGGCAACTGCCCCGGGACGCTACGATGCCTCGGGGTTCAGCAAGGACGGCAAGTCGTTTTTTTTCACCACCGATGCCGGCAAAGAGTTTGCCTATCTGGTACAATATGACCTGGCCGGCGGCAGCCGCAAGACAATTTTTGAAACCAACTGGGACGTGATGTACAGCTACGTTAGCGAAAACGAAAAATACCGCGTCATTGCCATCAATGAGGACGGCAAGAATGCTCTTCGTATCCTCGACAACGCCGGCGGCAAACCCGTGGCTTTCCCCGCTATCCCGGATGGCGATATCCTCGCCGTTTCCATCGCAAAGAGCGAGAAAAAAATGCGCCTCACCGTCGGCACCTCCAAAGCGCCGAGCAACCTGTATGTGTACGATTTTGACACCCGGGAACTAAAAAAATTAACCAATACGCTCAACCCGGAAATCAATGCCGACGACTTGGTGACCGCCGAAGTGGTGCGTTTCAAGTCCTTCGACGGGCTGGAAATTCCGGCCATTTATTACAAACCGATTACCGCTACACCCGACCAAAAAGTACCGGCACTCGTGTGGGTACATGGCGGCCCGGGTGGACAAACCCGTACAGGCTATTTTGCACTGCTGCAGTACATGGTCAACAACGGGTACGCCGTGCTCGCCGTCAACAACCGCGGCAGCAGTGGCTACGGCAAATCGTTCTACAAAATGGACGACCGCAACCACGGCGACAAAGACCTGAAAGACTGCATCTGGGGCAAAAAATGGCTGCAATCCCAAGGGTACATTGACACTGCTAAAATCGGTATCATCGGCGGCAGCTACGGCGGATACATGACCATGGCCGGCATGACTTTCACGCCCGACGAGTTCAAAGTAGGCGTAAATATCTTTGGCGTGACCAATTGGCTGCGCACCCTGAAATCGGTGCCGCCGTACTGGGAAAGCTTCCGCAAGGCGCTCTACGAGGAACTTGGCGACCCCAACACCGCCGACTCTGTGCGGCTGTATAATATCTCCCCGCTGTTCCATGCCGACCGAATCAAAAACCCCGTCATGGTGCTGCAGGGCGCCAACGACCCGCGGGTTTTGCAGGTTGAGTCGGACGAAATTGTGGCGGCTATGAAGCAAAACAAGGTGCCGGTGGAGTATGTCATCTTCCCCGACGAAGGCCACGGTTTTGTGAAAAAGGAAAACGAAATAAAAGGCTATGGCGCCATCGTGAAATTTCTCGACAAACATTTAAAAGGAGAGACGCTGGTTCGAAATTGAGTAAGAGCGTGTTTAAATTTTAGTGCTGGAGCGAGGGCGAGCACTAAATTTTAAACACGCTCTAAAGCACTCCGTTTGTTGGCCGGCAAATCTGAAGCCTGAATATGACAACACTGCAACGAACCGACTCCGACAATCCCGACTTTGTCGCGCTCGTCAAACTGCTTGACCTCGAACTGGCTGTCCGGGACGGTGACGAACATGCGTTCTACAACCAGTTCAACAAAATTGATGCAATCAAACACGTCGTAGTCGCTTTCGAAGACGGCAAACCGGTAGCCTGTGGCGCCATAAAAGCATTTGCGCCGAACATTATGGAAATCAAACGCATGTACACCACTCCGGAAGGCCGGGGAAAGGGAATTGCCTCCCGGGTGCTGGCCGAGCTGGAGGCCTGGGCCGCAGAGTTGTCTTGTGAAAAATGCGTGTTGGAAACTGGGATTAAACAGCCCGAGGCCATTGCCTTGTACCAAAAAAACGCCTACCGGCTTATCCCAAACTATGGGCAGTATGTCGGAGCGAAGAACAGCGTTTGTTTTGAAAAAATTTTGGGGCGGGTTTAGGATACCCGCCCCAAAAAAACCGCATCCACCGTAATCAGCAAACTGTAGCCCAGCTGTTCCAGGACTACCTGGAACCGGCGCTTGCCTTCCGTTTTCACGATCCGGCCCCGCAATCCGGTGAGCGCTCCGCCGCTAATTTCCACAGGGTCGCCCTCGGCCAAAAAGCCCGGCACAACAGCCACATCAAGTCCGTCTTCCAGGGCAACACGGCGCAAAATCTCTATTTCTGCCTCGGGTATGGCCGAAAGGTCTTTGTCGAACCGGACAAAACCCGCCGCGTTTTCGGTTTCCAGCACAGTCAAATAATCTGCCCGGGTAATCTTCACAAACACATAACCGGTGATGATCGGTTTTTCGGTCATACGCGTACTGCGGGTATAGCGGCGCAACATGCGCAACAGCGGCACATACGCGTGTATGCCCTTCTTCGTCAGTGCGCGTTGCACAAACTTCTCGCATTTGGCACGGGTAAGTACGGCAAACCAGCGCGGCTCGGTGTCGTGCAGAGCGTTCATATATTTCTTGTGTTTAGGGGTTTGGGGGGTTAGTGTTTGGTTTACGGAGGGGGGTTTCCAAAACACTATCACGCCCCCCCCGAAATTTTTAACACGCAGGGCACCCACATTGTAAAAAAAAAAAAAAAAAAAAAAAAAAAAAAAAAACAAATTTTTTTTTGCAAACCCAAACCCCCCCCCCCTTTTTTTTTTTTCCCCCCCCCCCAACCGCCACAATTTTTTGAACCCCTACAAAGTCACAAAAACACGAAAACACCCAAAAAACCCTCCTTTAAAAATCCAAATTCCCGCTCCACATATTCCAGCGCAGCCCAAGGGTAAACCAACGCGTATTGAGATCGCGGCCGGCATCCGCGCTGTTTTTGGTGCGCAGCAAAAAACGCGCCTCCCAAAACAGGTTGTGCCGCCACTGCCACGAGGCATCCAGCCCCGCCAGCAAGGTGGTAGCCGATACGCCCTGACCAATCGTATTGCCGTATTCCTGCTCACGGCCGGCATTGCCGAGCAGGGGATTGCCGCCCCAGTTTTCGCCCAGACCGTCGTCCCCCATTTTGGCGTACAGCAGCCGGCCCGTGAGCAGCCAGCGCGGAGTCGGCTGGTAGCGCGCAATACCGATAATTTCTCTGAAATTGGCCCACAACGGGTGCGCCAGCGGCTGATTGTAGTGCGTAAAACTGTTCAGCGAATCGAAACTGGAATAGGTGTAGGGCCGCACGGCATTGAATTCCACCTGTACGTCGAGGTGATCCACCCCGAAAGCATTGACATATTTTAATCCCAACTGGGCGCCGAATTTGTTGCCCCACCAACCGCTCTGCCCAGGTTTGAAAACCTCCGAAAAATAAAATTCATCTATCAGCAACTGCCCGTACAGCCGCACGCGGCGCAGCACATCCCAGCGCGCATCCAGCCCGACCAGCACATTGTCGGGGCTGCCCAGCATGCCCTCCACACTGCGGTACAAAATGACGGGATTCAGGTACTGTAACTCAAATTGCCGACTGCGGTTGAACACAGTAGCCTCGAAAAACCCGACCGCGAGGTTGGGCGTCACCCGAAGGCTCAGGTAGTGCGCCGCTACATATTTTTTGGGCAAAATACTGTTCTGCGGCCGTGGCACAGCGGTGGAAATGGGGCTGAGTTCGAGAAACAGGTTTTGGTAGTGCAGCCGCCATACGCGGGTATTCAGTTTCAGGAAATAAGTGAGGTTGCCGGCATCAGACAGGAACAACGACCGGTAGCCGTTTCCGATAAAATGCCTGCCGTGGCCGAGTTGCAGGCCGACATGTTTGGTAATCTGAAACCCAATATGGGCGCTGGCAAGATTGAAATCGTAGCCGTCCCGGATGTCGAACGCCCTGCTGCGGTACGGCTTGTAAAAACCCGCACCCGGCACCGCCTGGTAGTCGGCGATCCAGCGGTTGACGTAGTTCGGGAACCGTGCCTGCGTTTCGACCAGACTGGTGTAAAAAAATACCCGCCCGTCCACATCGCCGCGTACCTCCAGGCCGCGCTGATTGGCAAACAGGAGCGCGTTGTCGTCCTGTGCGCGGCCTGCAGCAAAGTGCAACATGGGGTTGGCCCGCAAGCGGAAAGCAGGGGTGTTTACTTCAAAAAGGTTGGCCGGCGTGCGAAAAAATCGCCCGAACAGGGGCTTGCGGGAACGTAACAGCAGCAGGCTGTCGGCCGGGAGCAGCCACTCGTTGTTGTCGTCGTACAGGTACTGGAGGTCGGCTCGGTCGAGTTTGGACAAGTTTTGTGCAGTCGTGTCCGCCCATCGGGCAAACGCCACCGCATCGTCGCGACCGAATGGCCGCACTTCGGGATGAATAGGGCCACCGCTGTGGAGAATGCCAAGCCGGTCGAACAGGTGGTTTGCAGGGTGTTGCACCGGCAGGGTCGCCGGCTGCGCGGCGAGCAGCGCAGGCAATGCAAGCCAAACAAGAATTACGGACTTATGGAACATCCCGTTGTTTTTCAACTACTTTGAATAATCAAAAAATATAATGGCATTCCCACGGTGATATTAAACGGGAAGGTAATTCCCAGCGCCATCGGAATGTACAACCCGGGATCGGCTTTGGGTGCTGCAAGGCGCATAGCCGCCGGCACCGCAATATAGGAAGCGCTGGCAGCAAGAATGGAAAAGATAAACCGGTCGCCCATGTCCGGCACAAACCACCCACTCAAAAAGGCTACGGCTGTGCCGTTGACCAGTGGCAGCAGAATAGCAAACAACAATGCAAACCATCCGTAGCGCAGAAACGCCGAAAACCTCCTTGCCGTCACCATCCCCATTTCCAGCAAAAATATAGACAGGAAACCCTTGAAAATATCCGTGGTGAACGGTTTGATTCCCTCGGCTTGTTTGGTGTCGGCGACCAAGCCAATGACCAAACTACCCAGAATCATCAGTACGCTGCCGTTGGTAAACGAATGCCGCACGATATGCCCGATCTTGCCGGCACCGGGGGTATCGGTGCTGTATTTCATAATCAGAATGACCCCCATGATCATGGCAGGCGATTCCATCAGAGCCATCACTGCTACCATATGCCAGCCGAAATCTATTTGTTGCGACTCCAAAAATGAAATGGCGGCAATCATCGTCACGGCACTCACGGAACCATACGCAGCGGCCACTGCGCCGGCGTTGACTGGCCCCATTTTCCGTTTCAGCAAGAAAAAAACATATAGTGGAATAACAGAAGCTATAGCCAGACCAAAAAGTATGGCCACCAGTATTTCTATGCCCAGGCTGCTGTGCGCCAGCTCCTGGCCGCCTTTGAATCCGATCGAAAACAAGAGATAAAGTGAAATGAATTTGATTGTCGTCTCCGGAATCTCCAGGTCACTTTTCACCACAGCGGCTATGATCCCAAGTATAAAAAAGAGCAGCGTCGGATTGGTAAAATTGTAGATAAGTATCTGAAAATCCATTGTTTTTGCAGTTGTTTAGATGCGTTTATGTCAATGTGTCCGCTTTTTCAGTTCTGCCCAAATACGCTGCAACACCGCCGGTACCGTATCCCGGGCAATGTCGTTTGTTCGCTCGTTTTCAGCCGATTGAATCCGCTCTTCGATGGCCGGGTGTGTACTGAGAAAAGAAGGAATCCCGGAGGAGTCGCCAGTGGCGGCCCCCATTTTCCGAAACAGATCGGGCATGCCCCGGCGCGGAATACCACTGCGTTCCAGCAGGCGCAAACCGTGTGCATCAGCCTCCATTTCGAGGCGGCGCGAGTAGGAAAGCCCGAGCAATTTGTCGCTCTGCCGAGCCACAATGCCGGACAGGCTGCCGTCGTCGCCAAGCAGGAGGGTGAAAAACAGGTTTCTGGCCAATTCCTGAAAAACCGCCCGGGTGGAATGGCGCAGTTGTACATGCGCCGCTTCATGCGCCAGCAATCCGGCTAATTGTTCCGGTGCGTCCATGATGGCAAGGATGCTGTCGAACACAACAATATGCCCGCCGGGCAGGGCAAATGCATTGACCACCGGCTCGTTTACCACCGTGATGCGCAGGTCGTAGTCGCCGCCAAAATGCAGGGAATCACAGAACTGCTGCACTTGCCGGGTGCGTACGGTATCCACGGTGTAGGCTTCTGTAAGCGAACGAAACCATGCCTCGCCGATCTGTTTTTCCGTTTCCGGCGACACGTTTCCAACGGCTTGTTCTGCTATGTATGGCGCCAGCCAGAAATAGGCGGCCAACAGCGGCAACACCACCAGCACGAAAGCAAGCAAGCAACCTGACACGCCAATTTTATCAAAAAAAGAGCGCCGAAACAGTTTTTTACCCCCAAATCCTGCCTCCAGTGCCGGGGCAAAGCGCGGGTCCGGCACATCGAGAAACCACGAGCCATTTTGCAAAATCACCGAACCGTCGTCTACCAGCCGGGCTGAAGTCAGATCGGTGCGCGACCAGCGCCACGCTTCTGTTTCGGCGGTGATGTGCAGCGTGCCGGAGGTTATCCGCACCGTGACGGCCCGTTGGGTTTTGTCGGTTCGGTTGTGGAGGGTGGCTGGAAAGGTATTGGTCATGGTTGTCGGTTGTTGGTGAAAAATCCGGCTGCAAAAAAAGCACAAGCAGAATTGCCGGAACCCATTTCCAGTCAATCTAATTTTGAGCCGCCGTTATGACCATCACCGTAATCACTGTTTCCCACAACAGCGCCGCCACCATCCGGGACACCCTGGAGAGCGTGCGCCAACAAACACACCCCACCGTGGAGCACATCGTGGTGGACGGCGCATCCACGGACGGGACGGTGGGCATCGTGCAGGAGTTCGGCCATGTCGCCCGGTTCATTAGCGAACCGGACCAGGGACTGTACGAGGCCATGAACAAGGGAATCGCCTTAGCTACCGGCGACGTGATCGGCATCCTCAATTCGGACGACGTGTATGCCGGCCCGAACGCGCTGGCCCACATAGCGGATATGTTGAAAAAAACCGGCGCCGGGGCGGCGTACGCCGATTTGAACTATGTGCATCCGCGCGTGCTGCACCGCACCATTCGGCACTGGCGCTCCGGTGTATATGCCCGCGAGCAGTTCCGTTTTGGCTGGATGCCCCCCCACCCTACTTTTTTCGTCCATCGAAAACACTACGAGACCCTGGGCGGCTACGACACACATTTCCGCATTGCTGCCGACTACGAACTGATGCTGCGTTTTTTGTACAAAAACCACGTTTCCGCCTGCTACCTGCCCGAAGTGCTCGTGCTTATGCGCACCGGCGGCATCAGCAACGCCTCCCTGCGGCACCGCTGGCACGCGCACCGCGAAGATCGGCGGGCATGGATCAAAAACGGCCTGCGGCCCGGCCTCTTTACGCACTGGCTCAAGCCGATACGGAAGATTCCGCAGTACTGGGTAGCCGGGCATTAGCCGCCATCCACCCCAGGGTAAACTGGAACACCTGTTCCTGCTCGGGTTCGTTGTGAATTTCGTGGAACAGCCCCGGCCATTCCCGGTAAGCGACGCTGCCCCCGAGCCGGCCGGCCAGTTCGCGCGTGGCAGGAGCCGACGTGATCCGGTCGGCGCTGCCGTGCTGGAGCAACAGGGGCAACGGCGACACCCCGGCGAAGTGGTTCAGCCAAATAGCCGCGTCCAGCAGGTGGATACCGGCGGCCACACTGAGTTGGTTGTGCACCAACGGGTCATTTTGGTACGCCTCCACCACCGCCCGATCGCGGGAGAGCAGATGTACGGCAAGGCCGTTGGGCAGGCGAAGCGATGGGGTGAAACGGCTCAGCACACGCCCGGCGAACACCTTCAGCAGCGGTGCCGGAAACGCCAGTCGCACCCACGGCGCCGTGGCGATGACGCCGCTGAGGTTGGGTTTTCGGCGCAGGAGGTAGTTCAGTACCAGGTTCCCGCCCATCGAATGTCCGTACAGAAAATGTGACACATCCGAGTATCGGCTCCGGGTTTCGTCCAGCGCCTGACCGATATCGTCCAGCAGCACATCCAGGTTTTTGGCGTGGCCACGCGCACCGGCACTCCGGCCATAACCCTGCTGGTCGTAGCCGACTACGGCCACATCCTGCGTATTGTACCAGCGCGCAAGGTGAGCGTACCGACCAACGTGTTCGCCTTGTCCGTGTACCAGCGTGAGCACGGCGCGCGGTTTTTTTACAGGCCAATGTGCGGCGCACAGGTGTATGCCTTCGGCGTTTGTCCAGTTCAGTTCCTGCATATTTTAGTTGGAAAAGTATTGTTTTTCATCGTTCATAAAACCGGCAACGCGCGCATTCGGGAAGCCCAAACGCACTTTTTCCTGTAAAAACTGCTGCGCTTCGGGCAGCGTAAAAAACGTGCCGATGTAGTAGCAATACGGGCCGCCCGGCGCTTGCCGCAAAAAAACGGCGTCGAATTGGCGCAGCAAGGAGCTATTTGGAGCAACAGGTTTGTCGGCGCAAGCAATCTCGATTGTGTACCCGGCGAACGTCCGGGGAAGCGGTCGGGGTACCGGTGCCGGGGGAGCAGCCTGCCCGGCAGAACCCGTTTCCGGGCCGGGGGACATCGGCGCAGTCGGCATTTTCGGTACCGTCGGCTCTTGCACCGACCTGCCGGCGAGCGTCTGTCCGCCGAGTGCGAGCCAGGGCGCCCGGGCGGAGGAATCGGCCGAAAGGCCTTGCACCCGCAATTCCAGCCGGCGGTTCTGGCGCATTTCGGCATCGCTGCATCGCACGCCGCGTTTGCAGCGGTTAAGCAGTTGCGTTTCGCCGTAGCCTTTGGCTTTCAGGCGTTTGGCGGCTATGCCTTTTTTTGTCAAATAACTCCGAACCGCCTGCGCGCGCTGTTGCGACAGCCGCAGGTTGTACTTTCCGCTGCCGCTCGCGTCGGTATGCGCGCCGATCTCGACGGTCACCGCCGGGGCAGCCCGGAGCAAGGCGGCTACAGCATCCAGTTCGCGGGCCGACGCGGGCCCGATGGTTGCCTTGTTTGCCGAAAACTGAACATCGGACAACACCACCCGGAGCGTACCGGACGGTTGCGCCGCAGCCGCAAAAACAACGACGACAAGGGCTATGGTGAAGAAAAATTTCATGTACAATTTGTTTTTGGGCCGACGGGCTTGCGGCAAAAGTACTACGGCAGACTGAATCGGACGGAACGCACTACTTTTGCTCCCATGCGCATCGTATTCATGGGCACGCCCGATTTCGCCGTACCCGCTCTCGAAATTTTATTGGATAATGGCTACGACATTCCGGCCGTAATCACGGCGCCCGACAAGCCCGGGGGCCGCCAGGGTTTGCTGGAATCTGCCGTGAAAAAATTTGCCGCAAGCCGTGGCTTGCGGGTACTGCAGCCGGAAAAACTAAAAAACCCGGCATTTTTGGAGGAACTCCGCGCTTGTCGGGCCGACCTGCAAGTGGTGGTGGCCTTTCGGATGCTGCCCGAAGTCGTGTGGGCCATGCCGCCCCTCGGTACGCTCAACCTGCACGGATCGCTGCTGCCGAAATACCGCGGCGCGGCGCCCATCAACTGGGCCATCATCAACGGCGAACCGGAAACCGGCGTCACCACATTCCTCCTCCGCCACGAGATAGACACCGGCGACGTCCTGTTCCAGGAAAAAATGCCCATCGGCGAAAACGATACCGCCGGCGAGGTACACGACCGCATGATGGAACTCGGCGCCCGACTCGTCCTGCGCACCGTACAAGCCATAGAAACCGGCGCCGCCAAACCCCTGCAGCAAACCGACACCGAGGCCACCCACGCGCCCAAAATTTTTACCGAAACCTGCCGGATTGCATTCGATCAGCCCACCAAACAGGTACACGATTTCATTCGCGGCCTCAGCCCCTACCCGGCCGCCTGGACTATGCTGGACGGCAAAGTGCTGAAAATTACCCGCACCGAAAAGGAGCCGGCGCCACACCACTTGCCTCCCGGACAGCTCGTTACAGACGGAAGGAACTACCTGAAATTCAGTACGCTCGATGGTTTTGTGCAGGTGCTGGAACTCCAACTGGAAGGCAAACGCCGCATGGGTGTGCGGGACTTTTTGAACGGCCACAAATTTGCATAGATCGCCCTGCCACCCTTTTCCACTTTCCGCCCGAAGCCGACTTTTTTCCAAAAAGCAGCGGCAGCGCCCAAAAATACTTCTTTACCTTCGGGCTTTCCATCAATTCCGCTCTTGCTTATGCCGATCCGTTTGGTTACACTGATTTTCCTGAGCGTCGCCACGTTGGCCGGGGCGCAAGACCTGCATTTCTCCCAATTTTACCACAACCCCTTGCACTTCGGGCCGGCCCAAACAGGCGCTTTCGACGGCGACCTGCGGGCCATGGCGTTGTACCGCAGCCAATGGAGCAGCGTACCGGTTTCGTACCGGACAATGGCACTTGGGGCCGACAAAAAGATACTGCAACGCGGCAACAACACCCTGGCCGCCGGGCTGCTGGTGCAGCACGACAAAGCCGGCGACGGCGGCCTCACCTGGTCGCAGGTTGGCCTGTCTGCCGCCGTGGCGCATGCTTTGAACCCGCGGCACACCCTTTCGGTGGGCTTCGGCGCAGGCATGGCGCAGCGACGGTTCGATATTTCCGGACTAAAATTCCGCAACCAATGGACAGGCGACGTATTCGACCCGGCATTGCCCACCAAAGAAACTTTTGAACAAACCTCCGGCCTGCTTCCCACGTTGTCGGCGGGCATAAACTGGCGTTTTTCCATGCCTGATTTGCGCACGGGCGCCAACGTGGGCATCGGCGCATTCCATCTGAACCGCCCCTCGGTTGGTTTTCGCGACAATACCCGCGAGCCGCTGCCCATGCGCCTGGCGCTGAGTGTACATTCCACCATTCGGCTAAACCAAAACCTCGATCTTGTCGTTTTTGGCGGCGCCTGGCAAATGGGCGAGGCGCAGGAAATTCTGGCCGGCGGCGGTGCGCGGATGTGGCTGACCCCGAACGAGACCGCCCTGCGCTTCACGGTAGCCACCCGGTTGGGCGATGCCGTGATTCCGGCTCTGCAATACGAGTTCGGCGACTGGACGGTTGGCCTCAGTTACGACTGGAACATTTCCGATTTCGAGGCGGCCACACGCGGCAGAGGCGGCGTGGAAGTTGCCGTGGTTTATCGTTCCCTGCCTGTCCCCCCCGTGAAAACCTTCAAGTCCTGCCCGATCTTTTGATCGCGCAGCAAACACAAAATCAGGAAGATGCAAAAAATACAGTGCAATCCCCCCTTTGTTTTTACCCAACTGCAAAATACCCGGCTGTCCCGCTGGTGGTTTTTACTGGCGCTCGGCCTGCTCGGCCTGACACCGGCGGCAACCGCCCAATCCCGACGCGCTTACGAGCGTGCCGGCGACCAGGCGGTTGAACAAAAAAATTACGGCACGGCACTCCAGCATTACAACACGGCACTTGGCCGCAAGCCCACCGACGCAAACCTGATGTGGAAATACGCCGAAAGTGCCCGGCAGATTTATTCGTTTTCACTGGCTGAAAAAATGTACCGCAGCCTGGAAGCGCTGGAAACCGCCCGGCACCCAAGTCCGCTGCTGTCCTTCCGGCTCGGCGAAGTGGTGAAAAGTCAAGGCAGGTACGAGGAGGCGATTCCAATTTTTGAACGTTTCCTGTCCGGGCAACCCGCTTCCGAATTTGCCGAGCGCGCCCGCACGGAAATTACCGCCTGCCGCTGGGCGCTCCAGTCCCCCCCGAATGACTCGGCCGGGGTGGAAGTGACCAATGCGGGCAAAGCCATCAACAGTCCGTTCAGCGATTTTGCAGCCGTTGCCGTGGGCGATACCCTGTATTATTCGTCGTACCGCTTTGACAAGCGCGGCGACAAGGCACTGCCCAAAACCAAATTGACCAAGATACTTTTTGCCGCCGCCAACGGTCGCCCCCGCGAAGCAGCCAACCAGGGCTTTGCCTCCACAGACACGGCACATGTGGCGCACACGACCTATTTTGGCGAAGGCAATTTTTTGATTTTCACCGTATGCAAAAACCGGAACGCCTCGGACATCCGCTGCGAACTCTGGCTTTCGGTGCGGGATATTCGCAAACGCTGGGGGAAACCGGTGCGCTTGCCCGAGCCGGTGAACCTTCCGGACTATACGACCACCCATCCGCATGTGGCATACGACGCGGTTTCGGAGCAACTTGATTTGTGGTTTGCCAGCGACCGCCCCGGCGGCAAAGGCGGGCTGGATATCTGGCGCATGCCCCTCGACACCAACTGGTTCTGCCCCTGCAATGTGCCGGTGGACGGCCGGAAGCCCCTCCGGTTGCCTTTTTTTGAAGATGTGCCGGTTAATATTTCGGAGATCAATACGCCGGGCAACGACGCCACGCCGTTTTTTCACGAACCTACACGCACCCTGCACTTCAGTTCGGACGGGTTTATGGGTTTCGGCGGGTATGATATTTTCTATTCAAAACCGGACGGCGGGCAGTTTGCGCAGCCGGAAAATGCCGGCCCTGTGCTCAACACGAGTTACAACGACCTGTACTTTTTTCTTCGGCCCGACGGCAAAAGCGGCTACCTGAGCAGCAATCGCCCTGGGGCACAATACCTGGATGAAGCCAACAAATCCTGCTGCAACGATATTTTTGTCGTGCGCTACCCCGAGCCGAAACAACCGCCAACAGCGGAGACCAAAACGCCCCAACCCGCCCGCCCCATCGAGCGGCCGATGATTCCGATGGAGCAACTCCAGCCCAAACTGCCCGACGCGCCGCCGCCGGTGCTGGCCGATTTTGTCGGGCTGCCGCTGTACTTCGACAACGACGAGCCGGACAAACGCACCCGGCGCACCCGCACCAGGAAAAGTTATGCGGAAACAGCGCAGGCATATCTGGATCGGCAAGAAGAGTACCGCGAACGTTTTGCTGCGGGACTGAGCGGAGCCGGGCGCGATACCGCCGAGGTTCAGATTGACGATTTTTTTGAAAACGACGTGCGCCGCGGCTACGAGCGGCTTGACCAACTGTGTGAAATTTTGTTGGCCCGCCTCAAAGCCGACGAGCCGGTGGAGGTCGTCATCAAAGGGTTTACCAGCCCGCGTGCGGAGACCGAATACAATCTGGCTCTGGGCAAACGCCGGATCAGCAGCGTACGCAACCACTTTGATACTTACGGCGACGGCGTGTTTCGACCCTACCTGGAGACTGCGCTGCTGCGGGTCACCGAAACCAGTTTTGGCGAAACGACAGCCCGCTCGGGAATCAGCGATGATTTGCGCGATGAGCGCAACTCCGTTTATCACCCTGCTGCCGCGCGCGAGCGGCGCGTGGAAATCGTGGAAATCCGGGAGCGGCGTTAAAAAAACTGTGTGAAAAAAAATTTTGATGATTCGAAACCCATTGGTTTAAATTTGCCCGCTATCAAAACCTGGCGCAATGGTCGGCCCCTCCACCCGGAAACTGCATATTGCGCTGATTTTCAGAACCAACACCTGCCTTACCTTGGCCAAAAAACGAGTTATCAAAGATTATGACGCCCTGCCGGAGGACATTGTTCGCTTAGTCAAACTCCGTTATCCGACAGGCTTCGCCGCCTTCTTGCTGCAGTACACCAACAAAGAGGGAAAATTAGTTTCGGCACTTCCGTTCGAGACCGACGATGTTTATTACCTGATCCGCATGACAATGCAGGAAGCCAAACGCTTGGTCAAAGAGGACGATGACTATGACGATGACGGCGTTTTGCGCGAAGATTTCGGCGACATCGAAGTGGAATCCGAGTTCGATGGTGCAGGCGAAGAAGACGATGATCTGGACGACAACATCTCCGAAGAGGACGACCACATCATCGTTACCCGCCGCCGCGACGATGATGAGCCGGATGATATTCCCGACGATACGGAGTATTAAAAATGCCTTGCCCCGCCATGCAGAAGCCCCTTTTCAGGAATATGACCTGAAGAGGGGCTTCTCTATTTCTTCCCTGATATTTGATGTGATTTTTCCGAACAACATTTTTCCTGAATGTGCCGACAGCAAGCAGGAATTTTATTCCTTTACGCACACAAAAGGCAACTGTTTCTTTTCATTCAAAAAACGGCACCCGCATGAGCGTCGCTACACCCAACCCCTCCGGCTCCTCCTGGCAAAAACCACGCCTCAACTACTGGCAGATATGGAATATGAGTTTTGGTTTTCTGGGTATCCAATTTGGTTGGGGGCTGCAGATGGCCAATATGAGCGCCATTTATGAATACCTCGGCGCAGACCCCCATGAAATACCCATTTTATGGCTGGCGGCCCCGCTCACCGGTTTGATTGTACAGCCGATTATCGGGTACATGAGTGACCGCACCTGGAGCCCGCGCTTCGGTCGTCGCAAGCCCTATTTTCTTGTAGGCGCCATTCTGGCCTCTATTGCCCTGATATTCATGCCCAATTCCTCCACCTTGTGGATGGCCGCCGGCCTGCTTTGGATCCTGGATGCGAGTATCAATATCAGTATGGAACCCTTTCGCGCCTTCGTGGCCGATATGTTGCCGGAGGATCAGCAGACGCGTGGTTTTACTATGCAAAGTATGTTTATCGGCCTTGGCGCTGTCGTGGCCTCAGCATTGCCTTTCATTCTGACCAACTTCTTCAATCTGGGCGCTCTTGACGATTGCGCCGGCACCAGCGTGATTCCACTTTCGGTCAAAATTTCTTTTTACGCCGGCGCAGTAGCATTTATAGGTGCGGTACTTTACACGGTACTCACCACGAAGGAGTACCCTCCGGTAAACATCAGCGAATTTCAAAAAGCCAAAGAAGAAAAAAAAGGGTTTGGCGCCGGCGCGGAGGAGATTTTCAATGCGATTCGAAATATGCCGGCCACCATGCGCCAACTGGCTTTGGTACAAATCCTGACCTGGCCTGGTTTATTTCTGATGTGGTTCTATTTTGGGGTGGCTACCACCCGCTCAGTTTTTCAATACGACGACAGCCTGTCCAAATACGAGGTATACCATAAACAGTATCGGTGCGATGAAAAAGCCGGACTTGGAACAGACTTCGCCGGTCTGGCGCAACGTACGCAGGTAAAAGACGAAAAAAACCGCGTCAGTGCAGAAGAACTGACTACCCGGTTTGGTACGGTGGCCACATTTCAGAGTACGGTAGGCAACAATATGAAACGCCGTGTAGACGGGAATGAATGGGGTGGAGTTTGCTTTGCATTTTACTCGCTCATCACGTTTTTGGTGGCTTTTTTACTACCTTCTGTTGCGCATCGTTTTGGAAAAAAAAGAACACACGCTATTTGTTTGACATTTGGCTCGGCAGCCTTGTTGTCCGTTGGGCTAATCCATAACCAGTATCTGCTTCTGCTGCCGATGACCGGCGTGGGAATTGCCTGGGCCAGTATTTTGTCCATGCCCTACGCCATACTCGCGCCGGTGCTTCCGGCCGAAAAAACCGGCATTTATATGGGTATCTTCAACTTTTTTATTGTCCTTCCGGAAATTGCCGCGACCGTATTTTTCGGCTGGGTCATGGAAAATCTGCTGGATAACAACCGCATCGCCGCCGTGACGGTAGGCGGCGCCCTGCTGGCACTGGCAGCGCTGATGTGCCTCCAAATCCGGGAAAAAAAATAACGATGAGTCAGGCAAAGTACTCATCGTTCCTAACGCATCACTAAAAATAGTTAATTATGGAAAATTTGGTTTTTACACTCATCATCGGCGCCGTTTCAGGCTGGTTGGCCGGAGTTATTCGCAGCGGCTATGGTTTCGGCCTGCTGGGCAATATCGTCGTTGGAATTATCGGCGCTTTTGTAGGCAGTTGGTTGTTTGGCGTCCTTGGTGTCGCTATCGGCAGCGGTCTGGTCAGCCATATCGTCACGTCCGTCATTGGCGCACTCGTGTTGCTGTTCCTGATCGGATTGGTACGAGGCAAATAAAACGCATTGCCATTTCGAGCGAAATGCCATCAGGCTTCGCCAGGCGCCGGAATACTACTGAAATGAAAAACGTATTTCTCCTGCTCTTCCTTGGGGCTTCGGTCTCCGTTTGCTTTTCCTGCAAAGACTATCTGGGCAATCCGCATCCACGCCCCATGCCCCCGAAGGTGGTGCCCACTATGTCCGACGACCTGCGTGTGGAACCGCCCAATTGGTGGACCGGCATGCTGCACAACCGCGTGCAAGTGCTGGTACGCCGGGAGGGACTGGCAGCCTGGGCGGTTCGGCTGGGCGAAGCCCGGGGCGTGACGCTGGAAAAAGTGGCGCGTGGCGACAGCCCCAACTACCTTTTCCTCACCCTGCGCATTGCCGAAGGGGCGCCCCAGCAAAAGGTGCCGCTGGTGTTCACGCATCCGGACCAAACGACCTCGTTTACCCATGAATTCCCGATCTGGCAACGCAACCAGGCGCCCAAAGGACAAGGTCTGACCAGCCGCGACGTGGTGTACCTCATCATGCCTGACCGCTTCGCCAACGGCGATCCCGCCAACGACAACGTGCCCGGCATGCTGGACGGACTCGCCCGGGATTCCTTGCTCGGCCGCCACGGCGGCGACCTGAAGGGTATTCAGGATCGGCTGGACTATCTCAAAGACCTCGGCATCACGGCTATCTGGCTCAATCCCGAACTCGAAAATGATCAGGCCCGGACATCCTACCACGGCTATGCCATCACCGACTTGTACCGAATTGACCGCCGCCTCGGCACCAATGAACTGTACCGCGATCTCGTAGGCGCCTGCCACGACCGGGGCATCAAAGTCGTACGCGACGCAGTGCCCAACCACATTGGCGACAACCACTACTGGGTAAAAGACCTGCCCACCCGCGACTGGCTCAACGTGTGGCCTGAAATGACCAAAACTACCTACCGCGCACCAACCCTGCTGGATCCCTACGCCTCCGAATACGACAAAAAACATTTCAACGACGGATGGTTTGCGCCTTCCATGCCCGACCTCAACCAGCGCAACCCCTACCTCGCCAATTATCTCATCCAGCAAGCCATCTGGTGGGTAGAGTACTCCGGCCTTGACGCATTTCGCATTGATACCTACACCTATTCCGATCAGGATTTTATGAGCCGCTATTGCCGGGAAATCCGGGCAGAGTACCCCTCGATTCACTTGTTCGGGGAGGTCTGGGAATATGATGTCATCGTACAGGGCTTTTTTGCAGACAACCAGCCTATGGCCCGGGCCAAATTCGATTCCAACCAGCCGGGCGTGGTGGATTTTCAGGTTTCCTTCGCTATTCAGGAAGCGCTCACGCGCGAACAGGGCTGGACGGAGGGCGCAGCGCGGATTTACTACACGCTGGCGCAAGATTTTTTTTACGAAGACCCCACCCGCAATGTGGTCATGCTGGACAACCACGATACCAATCGTTTTTTCTCCGCCATTGGCGAAAACCTGAACAAGTACAAAAGCGGAATTGCTTTTCTGCTCACCACCCGGGGTATCCCGCAGATTTACTACGCCACAGAAATTCTTGGTACCGGCTTTGAAGCACCCTCCCACGGCAATATCCGCAAGGACTTTCCCGGTGGCTGGCCTGGCGACCCGGTGGATAAATTCACCGCTGCCGGCCGCACCCCACAGGAAAACGAGGCGTTCAACTTTATGCGCACCCTGCTGCGTTACCGCAATGCTACACCCACCCTGCAAACGGGTCGGCTGATGCAATTTGTACCGGAGAACGGAGTGTACGTCTATTTTCGATACGACAATGCCCGTACCATCATGGTGCTGCTCAATACCGCCAATGCCGAACGCACGGTGGATACCCGCCGATTTGCCGAGCGGATGCAGGGATTTTCACGCGCCACGGACGTGGTGACAGGGCGTATCGTCACGGATTTGACCGAAATCCGTCTGGAGCAAAATGCACCGTTAGTACTGGAATTGAAGCGCTGAAAAAACGGAACTATCCCCAAATACGGTCATCTCACTGACTTTCCTGCTGCTCCAGGGAGGACTTCCAGTCTTCATTTTCCGAAGCCATAATTTGCTCGGCCCGGAGCACAAACCGCCGGAAAGCCGTTTCATCGCCGGTGGCATAGTCGTCGCTCACCTGATTCTCGAACAGCAGGTATTCGCGCTTTAGCCGCTCGGCGCTCAGGCGGTAAATACTCCAGTTTTCCCGGTATTTTCTCAGCGACAATACCCCCTCGGAGATAGCTACTACCACACCGAGAAAACCGGCCACATACTTCAGCCAATTCATGGCCCCGTTGGCATAGCCAACCAAGAGGGGAATGAGCGCACACGAGAAAATGACTAAAGAGCGGCACAGGTAAAACCTGTTTTTGTTGGCACCGCCCTTCCGGTTGTACCAGTTGATCTGGTCCAGTACCCGTTCGGTGACGTACTTGTCGCGTTGTGTTTTCCAGTCGGCAGACATGATGCAAAATTTAAAAG
This sequence comes from Lewinellaceae bacterium, assembly GCA_016719605.1. GTDB lineage: Bacteria > Bacteroidota > Bacteroidia > Chitinophagales > Saprospiraceae > M3007. Next base: position 139,558 of record JADJYW010000003.1, read on the forward strand.
GTAAAAATGAGTAGCGGGTGCAAGCGTCGGCGCATCACACAGCCGGAGCGTAGGTTTCAAAAAACTCTTTCCGGGCGATTCGATATACTTCGCTGTAGTTTTCGGGGCTGCCGAGGTAGTCACCCATTTTGGCGATCATCGGGTCGCCCCAGGGGGCGACGAATTCAAACTCGTTGGGCAGCTCCAGAGCAGCCAACAGTTCGGGCGTCAGTTCCAGAGCGATAATGCGGCCTTTGGGGCGGTACTCCAACCAGTGCCCGTCGGACTGGTACAGCGGGGCGTAGCGCTGGGCAAACTTGTCTGCCGGCATGATGTATGCCTCGCCGGCTTTCGTTTGATTGCGTACGACAAAATCGCCGGCCTCGGCGCTGTTGCTGGTCTCCAAACCATCCTCAGTGACCGTCTGAATGGTTTCTCCGGGTTGTGCCCGACGGGCGTAGATATTTTTCTTTTTTTGAAAAACGGTACCCTCGCGTTGTAGCAGCGGGCGGATTTTTTCTAACAAATTTTTTTGTTCGAGCATAGTGTTCCGGGCTTCTTCGGCCTTTTGGCTCCAAAAGTAGCGCGGTTTTGCAAACGAGCGCAGCACACGCCCCGCATTTTACAAAATGCTGTACGTTTGCCCCACAACAGGATTTTTTTCGACCGCTATGCTGCTACACGCCAACAGGTTCTTGCTGATTTTTTTTCTTTTAAACCATTTTTCCTGCACCACCCAAACATACGTTCCGTTTCCGTACGCCACGGAAAAGACGGTAGTGGCCGACACGGCGGCGGTGGTATCGGCGCACCCGCTGGCTACACAGACCGGCATAGACATTTTGCGCCGGGGCGGCAATGCCGTGGATGCAGCCGTGGCCGTGCAGTTTGCCCTGGCAGTGGTATATCCGCAGGCCGGCAACATCGGCGGCGGCGGATTTCTGGTCTACCGCGGCGCCAACGGGGAAACGGCTGCATTGGACTACCGCGAAAAAGCGCCTGCAGCAGCCACTGAAAAAATGTTTCAGGACACCGCCGGCAATGTACAACCCGACAAAAGCCGATACGGCGTTTTTGCCTGCGGCGTGCCCGGCACGGTGGACGGGATGTACGAGGCCCACAAAAAATACGGCCGCCTGCCCTGGGCTACCCTCCTCGCGCCGGCTGTTCGACTGGCCGACAAAGGTTACCAGATCACCGAACGCGAGAGCAAACAACTGAACGAGGAGAAGTTCACCTTCATCCGACTCAACAAGGCAACCCCCGTGTTTGTCCGGCACGAACCCTGGCAACCCGGCGACTGGATCCTCCAAAAAGACCTCGCCCGTACCCTTCAGCGCATCTCCGACCTCGGTCGGGAAGGGTTTTACGAAGGCTCCACAGCGATCCTGATCACCCGGGAAATGGAAAAAACCCGGGGGCTTATCACCGCCGAAGACCTGAAAAATTACCACAGCGTATGGCGTACGCCTCTGGAATTTGACTGGCGCGGCCTGCATATCATCAGCATGCCGCCGCCAAGCAGCGGAGGTATCCTCCTGCAACAAATGCTGGGCATGCTCGGCGATACCGACCTGCACACCCTCGGCGGAGTACATTCGGCCGGCGCGGTACACCTGATGGCCGAGGTGGAACGCCGGGCATATTCCGACCGCGCCGAGCACCTCGGCGACCCGGATTTTTGGGACGTACCCCAGGCAACACTCGTCAGCCCGGAATATCTGAGCAGCCGTATGGCCGATTTTGACCCGGACAAAGCGACTCCCAGCGCGGGCGTAAAGGCCGGTTTAACCAAAAACAAAGAGGAAACCACGCATTTCAGTATCGTGGATGCCGAGGGCGGTGCCGTGTCCGTCACGACCACCCTCAACGATAGCTACGGCAGCCGGGTCGTGGTGGAAGGAGCCGGATTCATCCTGAACAACGAAATGGACGATTTCAGCGCCAAGCCCGGAGCGCCCAATCTCTACGGGGCCATTGGCGGCAGAGCTAATGCCGTAGCGCCAAACAAACGTCCCCTGAGCAGCATGACGCCCACTCTGGTCACCCGCAACGGACAGCTCAGCCTTGTGGTGGGTACGCCGGGCGGCACCACCATCCCCACTTCGGTATTTCAGGTGATCCTCAACGTGTACGCATTCGACCTGCCCCTGCAAGAAGCGGTGCACCGCAAACGCTTCCACCACCAGTGGCTGCCCGACGAAATCCAGATCGAAGAAGATGCCCTGCCCGGGCCGGTACTGGAAAAATTAGCAGCAATGGGGCACAAAATCAAAGTCCGCACCCCAATTGGCCGCGTGGAGGCTATCCTGCGCCGGCCCGACGGCAAACTGAACGCCGTAGCCGACGACCGGGGCGACGACGCAGCGAGCGGATTTTGACGAATAGAGTTCCACATCAAATCATTACCTCGCGCTCCCAGGCGCCTTCGGGCAGTTGGAAAAGCCGCCAAAATTCCCCTGCAATGATATCCGGGTCGTGTTTGGTGCCGGGCTGCACCATACCGCAAACGGTGACCGTGGCCACACGGATACCAAACGGGGCACACTCATCGGCCAGACAAAGCGCGAGGTTGCGCATACCCGCTTTGCCGATGCTGAGGGAAGCAAGTTCGGGCGGCGCCTGAAGCGCAGAACCGCCGCCGGTAAAGAACATGGCGCCCGTTCCGCGCTGTTTCATGGCCGGAAAAAACGCTTGCACCGCGATAAGCGCTCCGACGGTGTTGATTTGAAAATCGCGGTGAAAAGTCGGTAGCGCGATGGCCGATGGCGGCGCGGGGTTGAACGCGCTGGCGTTGTAATGCAGCACATCGAGATCAGGATGCTCCGTGGCCAGTTGGGCGAGCAGGGCCGAAAACGACGTCTCGTCGGCAATATCCACGGCGTACCCCTGGCTGCGAATACCGAATTCGGCCAATTCCCACTCAAACTGGCGCAGTTTGTCCGCATCGCGGGCGATCATCAAAATTTCAAAACCCTGGCGGCCAAAAAGCCGGGCAATGGACATGCCAATACCGGGACCTATTCCAATGAGCAATAACTTCATTTTTTGTGATATTGAATGAAACTTTCACCTAAACGATTCATCCCGAATAAGGTTCGGCTAATTTTGCCCGTCAACCGTCTGTTGCATGAAAGATACTACCATTTTCCGCATCACCGCCTTGTGGGCTTTTTCCGAGTGTGCCCTTGGGGGCATCATGCACGCCCTGAAATTACCATTTACCGGTCTGTTCGTCGGTGGCTTTGCGGTACTGTGCGTGGGGTTGCTGGCACAGGTGAGCGAGCGGAATGCCGCGATCGTCCTGCGCTCCACACTGTTGGTTATTTTGGTAAAAGCATTAGTCAGCCCGCATTCGCCGCCTACCGCCTATCTCGCTGTGGGTTTTCAAGGGGTGACCGGGGCGCTGCTGTTGTGCTATCTGCGTCCTTTCGGCGCGGCCGCCCTGCTATACGGTTTTCTGGCCATCACGGAATCTGCCTTGCAAAAACTGCTCACCCTGTTTTTATTTTTCGGAAAACCGCTCTTCGAGGCGCTTGATCTGTTTTTTGTTGATGTGCTTGAAAAATTTGACGTGCAAAGCGCGGTTTCCTGGGCCTCGATGGTCGTGTACGCCTACATCGGATTTTATGGGCTGTGGGGGCTTATGCTGGGCTACTGGATTCCCCGGCTGCCGGGCCAATTGCAGCGCCGAACTGCCGCATACGCCGATCTCCACCTGGATGCATCGCTGCCGGATGCAACTCCGAAACGAAAATTCAGACAAAAAGGGATCATGCTGTTCGCGGTGCTGCTTTTTATCGTGTGCACCTTTTTGCTGGCCGGCGGCAAGGCATCGGGGGGGCAAAAAGCGCTGTACGCGGTGCTGCGCACCACGGCAGTGCTTGCGGCCTGGTTTTTTCTGGTGCAGCCACTGGTGACATACCTGTTCAAGCGGTGGGCAAAAAGACGCTCCGAGGAGGAGCGCGGAGCCTTGCAGCAAATTGTAGAATTTATGCCCGATTTGCGGGTGCGTGCGCTACCGCTATACCGCCATGTAGCGCAGCAGCACAGCGGATGGCGCCGCTGGCCGGAGTTTGTACTGGCCCTGTTTGCTGTAGCGATGCAGGTAAAAAAAGAGGAAACGCCGTAGCGGAAGCCTGCCGGGTCAATGCTCGTGCCCGATAATCCAGCTCTGGTCTGGAATGGTCACGACGATCTCGGCGGCATTATCCAAAATAACACACTGACAACCGAGGCGGCTCTCCACGCGCGGGTTGACGGCCCGGTCAATAAAATCTTCCTCTTTGTCCGAGATATCCTCCAGAAATGCTTCCCCGCTTTCGACATACACATGACAAGTGGAGCACGCACAAACGCCGCCACAGTTGTGATTGAGGTGAATGTCGTACTCCTCGGTGAGTTCTAAAATAGACTGATCCAGAAAATCACCCGTCACGGTTTTCTCGGGGATGGACTTGTCTTCAAACTGAAATTTTATCGTAGCCACGGTTTGATTGATTCGATTAGTTCGATTGATTCGATTTTCCGATTGGAGCGCGAAGGTAGAATTTGTCCACATAACAAGCAGCAGTAGCAAAGGGTTTAGTTCTGCAAGTGCTTGCAATGTAATTTCCTTCGGGCAGGTTGCTCCAATCGGAAAATCGAACCAATCGAAAAATCGAATCAATTTTTTATCTCAGCACGATTTTCCCGGAAAACAGCCGGCCGTCTTTGGCCAAAATCTGGAAGAAATAGATGCCCGGTGGCAACAAACCACGCTCAAAACGGTAGGTATTTTCCGCAAACGGGCTTGTAACAACGGTTTTGCCCAAATCGTCCACCAAAACAAACCGGCGGCTTGGATCGGCATCCGGCAGTTCAAACGTGGCCGATTCGGTTGCCGGATTGGGATACACCAGCAGCCTGCCGGCCTGGTTCCCGGGATTGTCGGTGCTCACCGTGAGCACGAATTTGTCACCGATAGTATGTCGGGTTGTGTTCGTGATAACCGGGGCGTTGAAGTCGAAATAAATTGCCGCGCTGTTCTGGATGACCGTGCCGATCGGGTTGTCGGGTTGCTGCTGAATCCGAAATTTGACAAAACCATGCGAGGCCGCTTCGTTCACATTGCTGTCGGGCAGCAGGATGTTGTCGAAACGGAAACGCAGGACATTGTTTTCCAGCAGATCGAAATCGTAGGTATGGCTGGCAGCTCCGGGGCGTACGGATGCTGCATTCAAAAAAGTCGACAAGGTATCAAGCAGTACGACCGTGAACGCCGTGTCGGTGCCCGTGTTCTGGAACCGGATCATGTATTCGATGTCCGTGTTGCGCTTGATGAAATGTTCGTTCCCATAGCCGAGTGGGTAGGCCTGCTTGTCGTTGGGGTCAAATGACGAGGTGTTTTCCCGGCAGAACGTGGACACAAACGGATTGGGATTGTTGATCGGAAATACATTCACCAAGCCGGGTTGGTTCAGACCGCCGCAACCTTCGACTGCCCTGGCCACGATCCCTCCCCACGGGTGTCCGGGTTCCTGCGGCGTTTCGATACGCCATGTCGCGCCGTTGGCAGGAACGCGCAACGTGTGCATAGCGCCGGCATCGAGCTGATACGATTCTTCTTTGGCCATGATCAGGTCTTCGGTCACGATAAAATTCAGTGCGCCGCCCATGTCGCCCGAACCGATGTTGCGAATTTCGAGCCGCACGGAGTCCACTTCGCAGTGCCCCTGCACGCGCAATTCGGCGCCTTGCCAGACTCCTCCGATGGGCGGGCAATCGGCAGTAGGGAAAATAGCTGCTTCCGAACAATGCGTCAGGCCGTTGGGCGCATCGCAATCCAGTAAAAACGCAATAGAAAACTGACCGCATTCGCCGGCAGCCAGGTCGCCGGTTTCAAAACGATAAGTATTGCCGGATTGTAGCGTTCCGGGCAAGGAAGCGGATGTGTACTGCACAAAAGTATCCAGCGCGACGTCAATGTAGGTGTCGGCAACCGCTGTGCCGCCGAGGTTGCAGTAACTGACGGTGTATGCCCCGGCAAAACACGGACGCATATTGCCCGTGGCGATATCTACCGACAACAGATCACATTCGTTGTTCAAAATGGCCGGGATATGCTGGACACCAGGCGCACCGGATGCTACAACGACGTCGAAGGTTGCGGGACACCCGCCGGCGACATTGCCCGGCACATCGAGACTGACCTCCACGAGGGTGTCCTGCGGACAAACATTCAGCGCATACACACCATCACCATCGGTAATCGCCGTGTAAACGACGTTGCTGGGTTGACCAATACCCTTGACTTTCCAGCCGGCGAGCACGCGTTCGCCGGGATCCTGAGAGCAGTTTCCGGTTGTGTCGAGGAACACGGTCCCGGTCACCAGCAGTTGTTCGTTCAAAAATTCCTGGTTGTACTCGTACACGGTGGCCCGTTTGCCCAGGTTTTGCGTGGGTATATTGTTTTGGTACAACCAGATGCTGTCGCCAATGGCAATGATTTCGTACGGGTCGCCCACACGGCCATCGTTGTTCAGATCAAGCGCCGGCAGCACGACGGGGTCGCCACCGAACGGGGTGTATGCCCAGTCAATGATTCCCCAGGTGCGCACCAGCCGGAGGTATCCATCATTGGGCGTTTCAAAACACGGCGCCAGGTAGTAGATATCCGAAGTAACAGACTCCATCGGATTGTTGCTGACAATGGTTACCGTGTCGGTCACGGTTTCGCCCGGATACTGCCACGCCGGCAGGCCGACCGTAAATCCATCGAGAATCGTGATGTACTGTGCCACCACCGTAGCCTGATTATTAGCGGCATCGGTAACAAAGAACCGGCGCTCGACCCTTGTCAGTGAATCCAGTGGGCCTGTGAGGTAGTACGATTCCTGCAGGTCGCTGTTGCCATTGTCGCAGTTGTCCCAATGGTAGGCCTCCCCGAATGCTGCGCGCACTTTGGGTTGGTCGTCGGGCATATTGAAATAATCAATATCGAACAGGTCGTATTCGGCCCGGCTGAAGGTCAGGTCGGGCGGGATGACGAGATAGGGCGCTTCCGTATCGGGGCTGCATTTCGGTGCGAGCAGGATGATTGGGGCAGAGCAAGTGCTCCAGTTGCCCGCCTCGTCGCCCACCCAGAGAAACGTCTCGATTTCATCGTTGGGCGCTCCCACCAGGTCCACGACAGTTGTAGTCGGCGGCGTGGTTAGCCCGGGATCAGTCGTGATACGGAAGAGCAGTTGGTTGGTTGGGGTACAATTGTCGGTGCTGGCATCGTTGAGCGTGGCAGCCGAAATCCTGCCCGTGTTCGGTCCGAAAGAATTGACATATACGAAATTGAAGAGGTCGCAAACTGCCGTGGGCGGGGTCGAATCCGGACTGCATTGTGCGAGCAAGCTTGTTGGATTGGGCAAGCAGGAGCATACCCCAAACGAGTAGCCGCCAGGCATACCCGATACTTTTCGATTTTGAGAAAGCGGAAATGTTTGTCATAAAAACTGATCGATTGATGATGATAAAAAGATAGGATCGTTGCGCACACAAAATCACGGTGCAAAAGTGCTGCGACACTACCCGCCAACCAAAATCAAAATTTCGGGATAATTGAGTTTGTTTGTAAACTTTAAAATTGCAATCAATTGATTTTTAGTTTGGTACTTTTATTGCAGTTGAATCGAAATGGAAAAAAGTCAACTCACCCAACTCATTTTTTCTTTCTCTGCGGCTGAAAAACGGGAGGCACGAAAATTTTTGGAATCGCCCTTTTTCAACCAACGGCGCGATGTAGTGCAGTTGTTCGACTGGTTTTGTGAAAACGAGACGCCGGAAAAGACCGCAGCCAAACGGCACCTGTTTGGTGCAGTGCCGGTAGACGACCAGGAATTGCGCCTGCGCATGACCTACCTGCATCGCCTGCTGGAACGCTACATTGCCCAAAAAGAAATGGATGCCGACGATACCGCCGTCCGCCTCCAACTGGCTACCGGCTACCGCAAACGCGGCCTCGCCCCGCAATTTGAACGCGTGCGCAAAGGACTGGAAAAAACGCTGGCAAACAACCCTTTGCGCGATGCGCAATACCACGATTGGCAGTACCGGTTGCACTGGGAGAGCCACCAACTTTTTCACGTCCGAAACCCCACCGATCTGGGGCATTTACAAGCGGCATCTGCGGCTGCCGACGTGGCCTATCTGGCACTCAAAATTCGCCTCATCTGCTTGCTGGCCGCCCACCAGACGCTGTATTCGGGTGGACAAACGGCCGCGTGGGAAGCAGAGGTGATCGCTTTTGCAGAAAAAAATTTCGCGCACGAACACCCGGCTATCGAGACGTACCTGCATTGTTACCGTATGCTGCGCCATCCGGAAGACGCGTCGCATTTTCGAGAATTCAAACGCCTGTTGCTCGCCGACACTGGTACATTCGCTTCGGAAGAGATGCACGGACTGTTTATCTGGGCCATCAACTACTGCGTGCGCCGCCTCAACGCCGGCGAAAAACTTTACTTCCGGGAAGTATTTGACTTGTACAAACCAGGTCTGGAGAGCGGATACCTGCTCGAAAACGGCGTTCTTCCCCGATTTACCTACCACAACGTGGTAGCCGTGGGGCTGCAAACGGGTGATCTGGAATGGGTACACCAGTTCATTCACCAATATAAAAACAGCCTCGAAAAACCGTACCGAGAAAGCGCATTTCACTTTAACCTCGCCCGGCTCGAATTTTTCAAAAAAAACTACGGCTCAGTTCTGGACTTTCTTCAAAAAGCCAACTACCGCGATGTGCTCGTGAACCTCGCCACCAAAACCCTGCTGCTGAAAACCTACTACGAACTGGACGAACACGACCTGCTGCAAGCGCACCTGGATGCCATGCAAAACTATATCAGCCGAAAACGCGTCCTCGGCTACCACCGAACCAATTACCTGAACATCATCCGCTACGCCGGCAAGTTGCTGTCCGTTAATTTTTCCAGCAAAAGAGACCTGGAAAAACTACGCGAGGCCGTGGCAGCAGAAGAACACCTGTCGGAAAAGAGTGGTTTTTGAACCATCTGGGGTGAGCCGCGCGGAACTATGTATCCCGATCGTCACGCCGCCTTTTCAACAAGAGACTAATACTCGCCACCCAGTACAAGATGGCACAAAATGTGATTTTTTGTACCAGTGGGAGCCATTCGAGGTAAGTTTTTGACCAGTATATCAGGTTATTTACCGCAACTAACCCCACGCAAAAGGCACCAAAATGAAACAACTGAATCAAGTTGTTCTGGCGTAAAAATGCCATAGTAGCCACCAGTACAACGAATCCCGTTCCTCCGGAAACAGCGAGTGCTGTATCGTGAAACGGGGTAAACAACAGAAAAGCCGTTGCCATCGAGATGATGCCTGATGCGCGTATAAGCGCCCGCATACGCGGGCTGCAATCGAGAAATCCTGCAAGCCGGTACCAAAAAAACGCGAGTACTGAACCAAGCAACACCATCGCCAGCATGGCTGCCGGTCTCGCAGGATTTATTTTACCATTGCCGGCATCCATGCTGAGCAAGTCGCACCAGTAGTTGTGCAGCCAGTTGAAGCCGGCCGCTTTCATGTCCGTTTGGTTTCCGCCGGGGTACAAGCAGGCGGCATAACCGTACAAAACGACAAAAACGATGATACCAAGAAGGGGGATTTTGTCTGTTTTCATGTACCGAACAAAAGTACAAATGGAATACCTTTCGGTAGGCCCCGGCAACTATTGCGTCAGCGCCTTCCCCTCGCTCAGCGTCTTGATCATGCTTTCGATACTGGTACGATTCAGGTCATCAGGCGCCTGGCCGAGTGCCGATTTGGCGTGTTCGAGGGCTTTTTTCAGATCGCCCGTTGCCGAATAGCCACGGGCCAGACCGACGTGCGTGGGCCATGCGCCGGCGTTTTTTTCGAAGTTTTTCTGGAAAACAGCCAGCGCTTCGGCGGGCTTTTTTTGCCCGATAAGTTGCCGTCCGTAGCCATGCATTTCCACAACGGAGGCATTAGTTAGCGCTGCCTGCATGGTTTTGTCGGCGTCGGCAGTCTTGCCCAGTTTGCGTTCCAGTCCGGCCCGGGTGGACAGTGCGGCAAAGGTGCTCAAGTTGCCCAGCGTGGGGTCGGTGGCCCGGGTGATCCAGAGGTATGCTTCCTCAAAATTAGTGTTGTTGGTCAGGCACCACTGGGCGCCGGCTTGCAGGCTGGGTCCGTCGAAACCCATGCCGGTGCTCAGTTGCCGGCGAATGGATGCGAGCGTCGTTTTTTCAAAATCCACAGCCACCCGGAACGGGATGCGCCAACGTTCCCACTCCAGAGCAACAAGCACGGCATTTTTGGTTGGCTCGGCGAACGTGTAGGCCAGCCATTCGCTGCTTTGCGGCAGGTCTTTTTGTTGGCGAACAGTCACGCGCAACACGTCTTCCTCGGGTTTGTAAAAGTACGCACCCCAGGCGTCGACATTTTTATTGAAAATGAGTGTGCAGGAATCCGGGTACAGGGCAATGAAAAAACCATAAGCGCCCGCCGGCAGGGGTTTGCCCTCAATAGTCACATCGGTAGAAAAAGAAATGACCGTGCATTCATTGGCGCCCGCACGCCAAGGCGAGGCTTTGGTGGTGCCAAAACCGATGTCGGTAAAACCATAATGCGCCACGGGCGTACCCCATATTTTACCTTCCCGGCCTTTCACACCCGGTGCGTTCCAGCGAATTTCGATGTCGGTGACGCCTACCCGCCGGCCGGCCCAGGATTTCTGGTTTACCCCGCCGTCGGGCAGGGAAATCATTTGGCTGTACAGGTCAGGGCCGGCGGCGAGCGTCAGCAGTGCGAAGAGGAGCATTTTGTTCATAGCAGGAAGATTTTGAATGAAACCGCAGGTTATGCTGCGGTTGCGAAATGTAGCGGACAGGCTGTTTGGGCGGCACGAAAATCGTCGAAGGGCGGCCGTGAATACCGGAAACAACAGGTTGGTACAGGCGACTGTAGTCGGGCTTTGCACTAATCCCCACCCGCTTTGCATTTTTTACTTATACATACATTTTATTCCAAAAAAAACAAATGACGCAAATTTTTCCAACCGTTGTTGTGCGTCATCGCCGGGCCACTCCCCTGCCCTGCACTTTTGCTCTGCGTTCAGGAAATGGCATGTCTGTTTGGGTCGGTAGTTACCGCCCGGGCGTTGTTTCCTGACGCGTATCCATCCTTCACATTTAACAAAAATTTGATCTGCAACTATGAAAGTTGAGCAATTGTACACCGGGTGCCTGGCCGAGGCTGCCTACTACATCGAAAGCAACGGCGAGGCCGTCATCATTGACCCGCTCCGCGAAGTGCAGCCGTACATAGATCGCGCCGCACAAGACGGCGCCAAGATCAAGTTTGTGCTGGAAACCCACTTCCACGCCGATTTTGTGTCGGGCCACCTGGATCTCGCCAAAAAAACCGGCGCTGCAATAGTGTTTGGCCCAACGGCACAGCCCAATTTTCCGGCGCATATCGCTACCGACGGCGAAGTACTGCAAGTCGGCAAGGTATCCATCAAAGTCCTGCACACACCGGGCCACACTATGGAATCCACCAGTTACCTGCTGCTGGATGAAAACGGCAAAGAAGTAGCCGTGTTTACCGGCGATACGTTGTTCATCGGCGACGTAGGTCGCCCCGATCTGGCTGTGAAAACCGACCTCAGCCGCGAAGACCTGGCCGGGCACCTGTTCGATTCGCTGCGCAATAAGATTATGACGCTGCCCGACGACGTGAAGGTGTACCCCGGACACGGCGCCGGTTCGGCCTGCGGCAAAAAAATGGCCAAGGAAACGGAATCCACCATTGGCCTGCAAAAGCAGTTCAACTACGCACTGCGTGCCGATATGACCCGGGCGGAGTTTGTGAAAGAAGTGACTACCGGCCTCGTGGATCCACCGCAGTATTTCCCCAAAAACGCGGTGATGAACAAAATGGGCTACGAGAGCATCGAGACCGTGCTGAATCGCGGCGCACACCCACTCAGTCCGCGGGAATTTATCACCGTAGCCGAGGCCGAAGGAGCGCTCATCCTGGATACCCGCTCGGAGCTGGAGTTTGTGAAAGGTTTTGTACCTGGCGCCATCTCCATCGGTTTGGACGGCCAGTTTGCCTCCTGGGTGGGCACGCTCATCACCGACCTGAAGCAGCCGATTCTGCTGGTGTGCGAACCCGGCCGGGAGGAAGAAGCCGTCACGCGCCTCGCTCGCGTGGGCTACGACAACACGATCGGTTATCTGGAGGGCGGTTTTGCTGCATGGCAAGCATCCGGCAACGATATTGATTCTATGGAAAGCCTCAGCGCCGAGAAATTTGTCAACCGCATGAAAGCCGGCAAAGCAACCGTTCTGGACGTGCGCCGACACAGCGAATACGATGCAGAGCACATCATCGGCGCCCAAAATTTTCCGCTGGACTTGATTAACAAAAACATGTCGGAACTGCGGCACGATGTGCAGTACCTCGTACACTGCGCCAGTGGCTACCGCTCGGTAATCGCTATCAGTATCCTCAAAAACCGCGGCTTCGATAACCTCGTGAACGTGGATGGCGGTTTCAAGGAAATCAAGGAAACAGGCAATGTGGCCATCACGGAGTATGTGGAACAGGCAACGGAATTGTAGTTGATGGGTTGACTGGTTGATTCGATTAGATAAATAGAAACGACAGGGTAGTTTTTCAACAAGGGTCACAGCAGCATGTCTGATGTGGCTCTTGTTTTTTGCCTAATTCATTCATCAGACCTGCGGCGAAATTGAGCCACCTCAGTCAACCAATCAACCAACTTTCCAGTATAGTACCACGCATCGGAACAACTTGCGCAGCGCTTCGCGTTCGCTTTCGCGTTCCACTTCTTCGGGGTCTTCGATGCCGCCTGATGCGGACTCGCCGTACACGCGCAAAAGCATACGAGCGGGATCAATGCCCCGGTCAATGAGGTAATTCCGAACTGTTCGGGCGCGGGCCGTAGCCAATTCGAGATTCACCTTGCCGCTGCCCAGGGCATCCGAATAGCCGAGTATGCGCAATTCGGATGCCGGGTTTTCCTTCAGTTTCTTCAGCATGTACTCCACGTCAGCCTTGCCGTCCTCGGAAAGCACATTTTTGCCCGAGTCGAAATACGCAAAACGGACGCTATCGCTTTCAGCCACCTGCACCGGTCCACCCTTGAAATAGGCACAACTGCCGCGATCGGTCAGCACGCGCTGCTCCTCCAGATCAATGACCGTCGAATAGGCAAAGCCTTTGGCTACAAGTTGTTTTTGCACCGCTTCGGCTTCAATAAACGTTGAGTAAGACCCAAAAAAATAACGGTACATCCCGTTGTCGTCCACACTGGCAATGACCCCGGAAAGGCCCCGGTCTTGAAAATAGGATGCCGGAACCGAGTCGGCAAAAGCAGCAGCCTGCACCCGAAAATTCTGGGCGAACAGACCGGACGAACAAACACAACAGATAGCGAACGTCAGAAAACAGGTGCGTGGAATCATAGCGAAACAAATGAAGCCGCGAAAGTACCAAATTCCCGCTCAACCCGGATAAACCGCATAAACTCCATATTCCCTTTCACAATCCTGCCTACATTAGCCCCCGGAAATAACAGCACCATGCGCACATTGACCTTGTTTTTTATCGGCCTGTTTTCCTCCGGCATACCCGGATGGCTGGAGCCGTCAGGCTGGAGCACGACTGGATTAGGGGCCTGGACGGTGTCCGAAAGGGCTTCGGTAGCGCATGACCCGCAGGATCTGGTTGTTTTTGAGGAAAAAGCGCGTGTCGCAATGGCGGAGGAACGTCTCGCCGGACGCACCTTAGCCGTGGCCAAATCCTTTCTGGGTACACCTTACCTGTCCGGAACGCTGGAAACCGGCGCTGAGGAACAATTGACCGTGAACCTGCGCATGCTGGATTGCTGGACGTTCATGGAGGTGAGCCTGGCTTCTGCCCTGGCTGCCGGCGCCCCCACACCGTCGTTCGACACACTGAAATTTTACATCCAGCAATTGCGCTATTGGGGCGGCACCGTTGACGGCTATGCCTCGCGCATCCATTATTTTTCCGGCTGGCTCCTGCAAGCAGAAAAACTCGGCTACCTGCGCGATATCACCCGCGACCTCGGCGGCACCCCCTACCAACGCAATATCGGCTACATGACCGCACACCCGGAAAAATACCCGCAACTGAAAGACCCGGCAACCTTCCGGCAACTGCAACAGGTAGAAAAGCGCCTGAACCAGCACACCTGGTATTTTATTCCCCAAAACCGTATCGAACAAATCGAATCCCAACTCCAGGACGGCGACCTCATCGCACTCACCTCCGGCAAATCCAAACTCGACATCGCCCATCAGGGCTTCGCTATCCGCCAAAACGGTCGCATGCACCTGCTGCACGCCTCCTCGCTTGGCAAACGGGTGCTCATCTCCGCACAGCCTCTCGGCCAGTATGTGCGGGCACAAAAAGGCCAAACCGGAATTATGGTGGCACGGTTTTATAGTGAGGAGTTTTGAGTTTTGAGTTTTGAGTTTTGAGTTTTGTTTTCTCTATAGATTGTAATTCTATTAACCAATGTCATTCATTATGAAACTTCGTGCTTTTGCAGTGCTTGTTCTACTGTTTTTTGTGTCTGTCTCCGGGATTGTCGCACAGACCATGCAAATTGGCGACCCGACCCTGAACGCGGGCAAGGTGCAATGGATTCCCATGCAAATTGAAACCGGAGATGTCCCCTTTGCGGTGCCGGTGGAGCGCACCATTGAGGCCAAAAACATCAGCGACGAGGATCTGGTCATCCTTGCCGTCGTCAGCGGATGCCATTGTACCGTGGCCGAATGGACCAAAGAGCCGATCCCCCCCGGAAAATCCGGTGTGATCAAACTCGTTTTCGACGCCCTGAAAGAAGGGGAGTTTTACAAGGTTATTTCCATTACAACCAACTTCGACCCCGAAACCAACCTCGCATTGGGCATGACCGGCACCGTGCTGCCGAAGGAATAGCCGCACTGCCTATTGGCCGATCCGTTCCCGGAGCAGCGACGAAAACCGGGCCTCCCCGAACGCTACCGGATTTATTCGCCCCATCCGCGGAGCCGAGCAGGCATCCTTGGCTAAGTAGACTTTGCCGCCGTAGTGCCACACCAGGTCATCTAATTTTTTCACCAAATCGAACACGGTGCGTGTGCGCGGAAAATCCAGCGCCAGCGAGTAGCCGCAGATCGGGAACGAATGTACCGCCTCCGCCGGACGCTCGCCGTGACGTTTGAGCACACTGAGAAAAGGGATGTCCGGGCTGCTGCGTACGGTTTGTAAAACCTGCCGAATACCCGCCGCGCTGCTTGCTTCGGGCAAACAAAACTGGTACTGGATAAATCCCCGGCGACCGTACAGGCGGTTCCAGTTTCGGATACGGTCAAGCGGATAAAAATAGTGGTCGAGATCAACTTCCCGCTCCCCGGTACCTGCTTTGGAAAACAGCATATTGTTGTGCAAACGGATCGAAAGCGGGTTCAGCAGCCACGTCGGGGCAAAAAACGGCACGTTCCGGGTGTTTCGGTGCGGGTATTGCAGGGGCGCATCCGGCTGCCGCTCGCTGTGCTCCGCCAGATAAACCACCCCGCGGCCAAAGGTCGCGCCTTCGGCAAGGCAGTCCACCCAGCCCGCCGAATAGGGCCAGTCGGCGTGGGTTTCAAAAGCCCGGAACAGGTCGTCCATATTTTCGGCACGCACGGCTTTTTGGCGCATCCGCACACTGGAAATGCGCATCAGTTGAAAACGGGCGGACAGCACCACGCCCGTCCAGCCCATGCCGCCACAGGTCTGCCAGAACAGTTCGGAGTTTTCCGCCCGCGAACAGCGCACGACCGAGCCGTCGGCGCGCAGCAACTCAAAATCGAGCAGCCAATTGGAAAAACAGCCCTTGGCGGGGTGGTTTTTGCCGTGTACATCGCAGGCAATGGCCCCGCCCAAGGTGATATTTTTGATACCGGGAGTGACATGAAAAAACCAACCGGCCGGCACGATAATGTCCAGCAAATCGGCCAGCAGCAGCCCCGATTCCCCCTGCGCCACCCCGCTTTCGGCATCGAAATGCAGCAGCCGGTTCAGGCGCAGGGTCGAGAGGATATGCGGGGCCAGTGCCGCGTCGCCGTAACATTTGCCGTTGCCGCGGGCAATGAGACGCTCCTGGCGCAGCACTTCGGCGCGAACATCCTCCGGGGTTTCCGGGTACGCGATTTCGGCGGTTATCGCAGGGTAGTTGCCCCAGTTGGCAGTCGTCGCGCTTACGGTTCGAGTCATTGGCTGGTATTTGGCCGGCTGAGCGGTGGTGGCAGGAGGTCGTGACACAGGCGGTACACGAGATTAGTGTCGGCTATGGCAAAATAGTTCAGCGGGTTGTCGGATGTGTGCAGGATAAAGGACGGCAGCGCCCGGAGGTCGCGGACGCGCAAGTTGGTCAGGTCATCCGGCACGTCGGGTGGTTTCAGGTAAAAAAAACGGAGGGTTTGCTCGCGTCCGGGCGCCGTCTCCAGCACAAGCGCCGCGTACAGCGTTTCCCATTCCCGGCTCTCGTCAAAATGGTCGGCGAAGGCGCTGTTGTTCAGGCGGTCGAGCAGATGGAACCAGCGCCGTACGGAATCTGCCGACACGCTGTTTTGTCCGTCGTGGGCGAACCAGCGGCCCGCAGTATCATTTTTTTCCAAAAAACAGGGACGTATCGGGCCGCGTGAGGCTGATTTTCTGCACGGCATCCGGTTCTATCCGCACGGCAATTTTGGAACGAAAATCATCCAGTGTGCGCAAAAACGGTTTTCGCAGATGTCCCGGCGCCCGGTAGATACCCGCATGCCGGGGCAGGCGCAAAAAAGTGCCCGGTTCGCCGCCGAATACGCCTTCGCCGCCGATTTCGATATTTTCGAGCAGTTTGTTTTGTTGGAAAAGCCGAATGCGGAGTTGGTTTTCGGGAGTTAGCCCCAGCGTGTCCGGGTATGTAGTTTTGATCATCTGGAAAGACGTGATCCCGGTGAGCAAACCCAGCATTTCCGCCACAGTTTCCGTCGGCGCGATCACCGTTCGGCCGGCTTGCTCCGCGCTCCATCCGCCTTCGATCCGTTCGAGCAAGAGGTCGGGTTTGCCCGGCGCCGACACCACCATCCGGCTCACATCGTTCGGCTCCACCCGCAGCAAGTGGGTTTCAAAAAACGACCGATAGCGCACCGGCAGCCACCGCGATGCCGCACCCAGGGCCAAAACGCCGAGGAAAAGCAGTACCAGATGTTTGTTTTTCAAGTTGTTGGCAATGAATGGTGAACGTCTGCTTCTACTTCCGCTTGCCCTTGCGCCATTTCTCGGCCTCTTCG
The DNA here is from genome assembly GCA_016719605.1 of Lewinellaceae bacterium. GTDB lineage: Bacteria > Bacteroidota > Bacteroidia > Chitinophagales > Saprospiraceae > M3007. The sequence goes on from JADJYW010000003.1 coordinate 156,912, forward strand.
ATTTCGGCCAGCACATCCTTCCATTTATCGGGCACATCCTCGGTCATGCGCAGTGTTTCCCCGTATTCGTTTTTGTGAATTTCCAGCACGGCAATACGCTTGGTGAGGTACTGTTCAATCTCGGCGAGCATCGGTTTTTCTTCTTCGGCGCAGAAAGCCAGAGCCTGGCCCTTTTTATCGCCCCGGCCTGTGCGGCCCACGCGGTGCACATAGTTTTCGGCCACATCGGGCAGGTCGTAGTTGATGACGTAATCCACATTGGCTATATCAATACCGCGGGCGCTGACATCGGTGGCGATGAGCACTTTCAGGATCCCCTCGCGAAAAAGTTCCAGCACATCCTGCCGTTCCTGCTGCACTTTGTCGCCGTGGATGGTTTGCGATACGATGCCCACCCGTTCCATGGCCTTGCAGACCCGTTCGGCCCGCACTTTGGTGCGCACGAACACCAGGATTTTGTCGTCGGGATGTTCCTTTACAAAACGTTCGAGGAAAAAGCGTTTGTCATCCATTTCCACAAAAGCCACGGCGTGCTGGATATTTTTGGCCACCGGGTCTTTGGGTGAAACGTGGATTCGGATAGCGCTGCTGTTGACGAGCGAGTAGGCCAGTTTTTTGATTTCCTCGTTGATGGTGGCCGAAAAGAAGAGCGTTTGCCGTTTTTTGGGCAAAAACCGGATCAGGTCGTGGATGTCCTTGAGAAAACCGAGTTTGAGCATGTGGTCGGCTTCGTCCACGGCGAGTATCTCCACGTTATTGAGTTTGATATGGCCCTGGCTCACGAGGTCGAACATCCGACCCGGCGTAGCGATGAGAATGTCTATACCTTTTTCCAGCCGGGCGATCTGCGGAGCCTGCTCTACGCCGCCGAACACGCAAAATGTTTTGACGCGGGTGTGTTTGCCGATTTCCAGAAATACTTCGGTGATCTGGAGGGCCAGTTCGCGGGTGGGCACCATGACGATGCACTTGATGCCCTCGGGTCGGGCCGATTTTTTGCGCTCATGCAAAACATGAACGATCGGGATGACGAAAGCCGCTGTTTTGCCGGTGCCGGTTTGGGCAATAGCCAGGACATCCTCGCCCTGGAGGATGGGTGGGATGGATTTGAACTGGATGTCGGTGGGCCGCCGGAAGCCCATTGTTTCCAGGTTGCGTTTGATCTCAATGGCTATGTGGTACTCGTCGAATCGCATGTTGTCGGGTGTATCGTAGTGCAGGGGCGAAGGTAGGTGTTTCCCGGCGCGCTTAGTGCTTACCGGGGTGTTCATCACAAGCAGCCCGCACATAGTCCTGCACTATGGGTCAAAATCAGAAAAAAGAACAGGCTTTTTTCATAAAAAACAAAATAATTAACGACTACATTTGCCTTCTACAGACAACTTGTTCTTTGAAGTTTAACAATGTTATTCATAAAATTTTATTGATTATGCGCCAACTTCTTCTCGCTGCCTGTTGCTCACTTCTATGGGTCGGCCTCGTCAATGCCCAGGCTATTTCCATCAACACCGACGGCAGCAACCCCGACCCTTCGGCCATCCTCGACGTGAAAAGCAGCGACAAGGGCGTGCTTGTGCCCCGCATGAGCACGGCGCAACGCACCGGCATCGGCGCACCCGCCGCGGGCCTCCTCGTGTTCGACACAGGCACCGGCAGCTTCTGGCTGTACAACGGCGCCGCCTGGACCAACCTGGCCGCGCCCAACCGCATCGCCGACGCCGACAACGACACCCGCGTGCAGGTAGAGGAGAGTCCGGACGAAGATGCCATTCGCTTCGATGTGGGCGGCACGGAAGCCCTGGTCGTGGATTCGGCACGAAATGTGGGGATCGGGACGCCGGCCCCCGTTGAAAAATTAGACGTCGCCGGCGCCATAAAAATCGGAAACACCGGCTCACTCGTGCCCGCAACCGGTACCATCCGCTGGAACGATACCACCGGGGATTTTGAAGGATTTACCGGTTCACAGTGGAAATCCCGCCGATGGTTTTGAACAGCAAACCGACGCCTTTTTCGGTTATAGCGTCGCTATTTCCGGAGACTATGCCATCGTGGGCGCCTTTGGAAAGGACGTGAGCAGCAAAGCCAACCAGGGCACGGCGTATATATTTATCCGCAACGGCAACTCCGCCTGGACACAACAAGCCATTCTGACAGCCTCCGACGGCGATTCCGGCGACGAATTCGGTTTTAGCGTGGGTATTTCCGGCGACTATGCCATCGTCGGCGCACCGGGCAAAAGGATCGCCGGCAGCAAAGTGCGGGAAGGCAAGGCCTACATTTTTTTTCGCTCGGGCGCTAGCTGGACCCAGCAGGCGATGCTCACTGCGGCCGATGGCTCCGCCGGCGACGAAGTCAGCTGCAGTGTGGCCATTTTCGGGAATTACGCTATCCTTGGCGCTTCTAAAAAAGACGTCGGCGGCAATGCCGATCAAGGCAAGGCCTATATATTCGTCCGCTCCGGCACGACCTGGTCCCAGCAGGCGGCATTGACCGCATCCGACGGTGCGGCGCAAGATTTTTTTGGTTTCAGCGTGGCCATTTCCGGGAATTACGCTATGGTTGGCGCGTATGGAAAAACTGTCAATGGCAATACCATCCAGGGCAAAGCATATATTTTCCTGCGTTCGGGCATCTTCTGGTCCCAACAGGCGATGCTCACCGCTTCCAACGGCGCCACCAATGACTTGTTCGGCAATGGCGTGGCCATTTCCGACGATTATGCCGTCGTCGGCGCCCCTGGAAAAGATGTTGCAGGAGGCTACTTGGATGTAGGCGCCGCGTACGTATTCGTTCGTTCCGGCACCACCTGGTCCGAACAGGCTATACTCACCGCTTCCGACGGCAAAGCCGGCAGATTCGGCACCGGCGTGGCCATATCGGGGGATTATGTCTGCATCGGCGCCGAAAATATTGGGGGTAACCGGGCGTATGTTTTTGGACGCTCCGGAATGACCTGGTCGCAAATAGCCATCCTCGCCGCCTCCAACAACGTTCCGAGCGATAAATTCGGTTCCGGAGTGGGTATTTCCGGCAACCATATTCTGGTAGGCGATGTGCTCAAGGACGGCTTGGGCGCCAATGTGGGCGCCGTTTATTTTTTCGCGCGATAAAAACCGGCGGCACACATCCCCCTACCGCGCCACCTGCTCTTCCACCACCGCACTCGGCGTCAAAATCCCCACGTTCCCCAGCAGTACGTTCCGGTCATTAGCCGAGCCGTTGTATTTCACCACCCCGTCCAGATTGTAGTCGGCCAGATAGTAGCCCGGCACGACGGCATTGGGCGTGAACAAACCTACCACGCTGAGTATAGACGTCCGATCGTTGTTGCTGCCGTTGTATTTGAGTTGGGGGTCTATGCGGCCGTTGGCGGCCCACAGGGTGTATTTGCCTGTTATCAGTTTTTCTGCTACGTTCAGGCCGTTGTAGGCGTAAAAGCCCTCCAGTGGCAGTTCCCGGAAATCAGTTGCCAGCGCCACGCAATCGGGATACGGTTTGGCAGCGCCCAACTGCACCCCCAGGTGGTTGCGATGCCGCATGGCGAGGAAATACGAAGGCCCGGCGGCAATACCAAACCCGACGGGTGATACCCCATCCACATCCACTACATCACCATCGCGCTGGAGCAGCGCCGAGCGAGTGGCCAGCACTTGGGAGGGCATATCCGCATGGCGCAATTCGAGAAACACCCAGTCCACGACGGCATTCGGGCCGGTGACCGACAGTACAGCAAGCGTGGTTTGCTCCCCTCCCCCACCGCCGGTGTGCGTGAAATTGGTCAGGCCGGTGTAGGGTTCGGTGAGTGGAATCAGGTTTTTGGCTCGCAGGCTGTCGTGCATGAGTTGCGTGCTGCTGACGTAGGGGCCTTGCAGGAATGCTTTGACGGCAGCCCGAACCACTTCGACCGGCGCTGGCGTGACGTCAATGATAAAATTGCATTGGTCGCCAGCATAACCATCTACAAGCAGGTAATAGTTCGTACCGGGTACCACACTGGCTGTGATAGAAACGGGGGTGTTCCCGCCGCCATTCAAACCGATATTGCACGCTATGGAATTACTGGTACAATTGGGGTACAAGGCTAATTGAACGCCATTGCCTATCGTGCAGTTGGATGGCGTTGCCGTAATGGTGACGGATGAAGCGGTGGCGACAAATCCAAGCCATTGCTCATTTTCAACGGTGCCACAAAATCCGGGTGGTGTTTGGCCGCTGTATCCGGCCGTTGAACCCATGTACCCGTCGAGATCACAGTGGATACAGACATTGGGGCATTCGTTAGCTGGCGCCGGCGTAGTGACCGGTTGGGTAACCGCCGCCGTGGTGGTGGCCGTACAGCCGTTGGCATCGGTCGCCGTCACCGAGTAGACGCCGGCAGTGAGTCCTGTGGCCGTGGCCGTCGTCAGGCTGTTATTCCACAAATAGGTATATGGTGCAGTACCACCCGAAGCGCTCAGCGCAACGGCGCCATTCGCGCCGCCGGGGCAGGAGACGTTGGTGATGGCTTTTTGGATGGGAAAGGTGGCCAATGACGTTACTGTTGCCGCGGCTATTTTGGTACATCCCGCGCCATCCGTCACAGTCGCCATGTATGTACCGGCGGTAAGACCTGTGACAGAACCCGTCGTTTGGCCGTTGTTCCATAAATAGGAAAAAGGAGCGATGCCGCCGGCAACATTCAACGTTACGGCGCCGTTGGCCAAGCCGCAATAGGCCGGAATAGCCGTAGCCGTAGCCGTCAGGCTCGTGCAGTCCAACAGGTTACCGTTAAGCAGCACCTTGATCTCCCCCGTGGCCGGGTTCAGATAAAGATGGTCCAAATCGCCGTCGCTGTCGTAATCGGACAGGTCGGTCGTCCAGAGGAGCGGGAGCACCAGCGCGGTGGTTGTCGTAGTAAATGTCCCGCTGCCGTTGTTTAGGAAGTATTTTTAGGAAAGGTGTTCCAATTCGACCCATTGTACGAATTGGCATTAAAACATCCAGATCACCGTCACCGTCCAGGTCGCCCGTATAGGGCCAGCCATTGTCGGCAGCAAGTACCGTTGGCGTGCTCAGCGAATATGAAAGGCCGGAATGATTCAGGTGTACCTGAATATCCGGGTTCCGGGTGAGTACGTCCGGCGTCTGGTTACCGTCGTAGTCGAAGGCCGAGCGGATATATTTGATGCTGCTGTTGCTCTCGGTGCTGTATTGGCTGAAGTTCGCATTGCCGTCATTGGTATACACCCGGAATACGGGATTCCCGGTTATGTATGCATCCGAGGTGTACAACAACTCAAACTGACCGTCGCCATTGATGTCTGTGGGCAGGCATGACGAACCCGCCACCCCCGTGGCCAGGGTCGTCGTGGCGGCAAATGTCCCGTTCCCATTGTTCTTCAAAATATTGATCGCATTGAACGAAGGGCTTGTGTTGCCCGAAAAGGCTACAATGTCCAGATCGCCGTCCCGATCCAGGTCATACACGTTGGCCCCGTTACAATAGTTACTTACCGTGTACAACGCCGCCGACCCAAAACCGCCCGACCCGTTGTTCAGCCGCACATGAATCCTGGACGGAAAGTTGTGGAAGATCACGATGTCGGGATAACCGTCGTTGTTCACGTCCGGCGTGCCCACCAACACAGAATGCGACTCCGCATTTGTATAGGTTGCCGGGGCCGCAAAAGTCCCGTTGGCATTCCGAGGGTACACCAAAACATTGGTCGCCGCCCCGTAGCTCGCATGATAGCGGAAAACCATGTCCTGCAGGCCGTCCCTATTCACATCTGCCATCGTCGCGTTGTAACTCGCGTTGGAAGCATAGGCCGCCGAAGGTAAAATAATACCGGTACCGGTGGTGTCAAACACCGGTGTTGTGGGGTGCGTCACCACCGATTGCCGTACCCAGGAAAACGACGTGGTGGCCCCGCCGCCGGTGAATTGCAACCCGCTCTTCGAGGTGATGTGGATCAATTCCCCGACCCGAAAAGGGGTGGTTGCCACGAATGTCACCGTATCCAGCGACACCGTGTACGTCCCCGCACGCAGCCCCGTCTCGTCGCCCCAAATGGGCAGATTAGCCGCCGTGGCCGTGGCCGGCGCAATGGGGTTGTGGTATTTGATCCGAATAGTAGTGGAGGTAAGGGAAACCAGCGTGGGCGAACCCGCCGGTTGTGTCACCGTCGCCGAGGTTGTAGCCGTACAGCCCTTGTTGTCCGTCACAGTCGCGGTGTAGGTTCCGGCTGCGAGTCCGGTAGCCGTGGCTGTTGTTTGGCTATTGTTCCACAAATAGATGTATGGCGAAGTGCCGCCTGAAACAATCAGCGCCACGGAGCCGTCGGCGCCGCCCGGAATGCTCACATTGGTGATCGTTTGGGTAATCAAAGCGCGGTGGGCTGGGTGACCGTTGCTGAAGTCGTGGCGGTACTGCCGTTGATATCTGTCACTGTGGCCGTATAGATGCCTGCGACCAAACCAGTGGCGGTGGCTGTTGTTTGGCCGTTGTTCCACAAATAGGTATAGGGCGAAGTGCCGCCCGAAACACTTAGCGCTACGGAGCCGTCGGCCCCACCCGGGCAATTGATATTGGCAATCGTCGTCGAAATGGAAATTGTCGCCCCGTTCAGGGCCACCCGAATCTCCCCCGTGGCCGGGTTCAGATAAAGATGGTCCAAATCGCCGTCGCTGTCGTAATCGGACAGGTCGGTCGTCCAGAGGAGCGGGAGCACCAGCGCGGTGGTTGTCGTAGTAAATGTCCCGCTGCCGTTGTTTAGGAAGTATTTTAGAGGAAAGGTGTTCCAATTCGACCCATTGTACGAATTGGCATTAAAAACATCCAGATCACCGTCACCGTCCAGGTCGCCCGTATAGGGCCAGCCATTGTCGGCAGCAAGTACCGTTGGCGTGCTCAGCGAATATGAAAGGCCGGAATGATTCAGGTGTACCTGAATATCCGGGTTCAGGTGAAGTACGTCCGGCGTCTGGTTACCGTCGTAGTCGAAGGCCGAGCGGATATATTTGATGCTGCTGTTGCTCTCGGTGCTGTATTGGCTGAAGTTCGCATTGCCGTCATTGGTATACACCCGGAATACGGGATTCCCGGTTATGTATGCATCCGAGGTGTACAACAACTCAAACTGACCGTCGCCATTGATGTCTGTGGGCAGGCATGACGAACCCGCCACCCCCGTGGCCAGGGTCGTCGTGGCGGCAAATGTCCCGTTCCCATTGTTCTTCAAAATATTGATCGCATTGAACGAAGGGCTTGTGTTGCCCGAAAAAGGCTACAATGTCCAGATCGCCGTCCCGATCCAGGTCATACACGTTGGCCCCGTTACAATAGTTACTTACCGTGTACAACGCCGCCGACCCAAAACCGCCCGACCCGTTGTTCAGCCGCACATGAATCCTGGACGGAAAGTTGTGGAAGATCACGATGTCGGGATAACCGTCGTTGTTCACGTCCGGCGTGCCCACCAACACAGAATGCGACTCCGCATTTGTATAGGTTGCCGGGGCCGCAAAAGTCCCGTTGGCATTCCGAGGTACACCAAAACATTGGTCGCCGCCCCGTAAGCTCCATGATAGCGGAAAACCATGTCCTGCAGGCCGTCCCTATTCACATCTGCCATCGTCGCGTTGTAACTCGCGTTGGAAGCATAGGCCGCCGAAGGTAAAATAATACCGGTACCGGTGGTGTCAAACACCGGTGTTGTGGGGTGCGTCACCACCGATTGCCGTACCCAGGAAAACGACGTGGTGGCCCCGCCGCCGGTGAATTGCAACCCGCTCTTCGAGGTGATGTGGATCAATTCCCCGACCCGAAAAGGGTGGTTGCCACGAATGTCACCGTATCCAGCGACACCGTGTACGTCCCCGCACGCAGCCCCGTCTCGTCGCCCCAAATGGGCAGATTAGCCGCCGTGGCCGTGGCCGGCGCAATGGGGTTGTGGTATTTGATCCGAATAGTAGTGGAGGTAAGGGAAACCAGCGTGGGCAATACCGCTGGGTCCATTTCCGTCACAAAACTCTCCTCCGGGCAGCCCATGGCATCCCCGTTGGCATTGTAAGGCGTGATTTTGACATAAATCGTGGTATTGTAAGGGAAGTTGCCCGGTGGGTTGTATACCGTCACATTGCCGACATCGAAGTTGTTCAGTATGTCCGTACCACCTGGGGTAGTACCACCCTTGAGTTTATAACCGGTAGCGCCTGCCGTTGCCGCCCATGTGAGTGCCGAGGTAACGGGAATGTTTGTGGCGCCGTTGAGTGGGTTAATCAGATGAGCAGCGGTATAAGCTATACTCCGGTAGTCTGCATCATTATAAATATTGGCATCGGAGCCACTGTTCGGGCTTTGCGTTGAAATAGCTACTATATGCGACCCGACACTCACGGTGAGCGGATTTGCAAGGGTGATGGTAGCCGAGCCGTTTGGTGCGAGGCCCCCTGTCCATGGTTCGGTATAAACAACCACGTCATCAATGCGTGCGATGATATTTGCAGAAGTCAGGGTACTGCTGCCATAATTTTTAAACGTTACTTGCGGCGTGAATGCGCCCGAGCAAGGACCGGGCGGAGGGAGAATAATCGAGGTCACACCTGCATCATTGCCAGGGGCCGGTTGAGCATTACAGGCGGCTATATTGTTTTTAATCTCCTCCCGGTAAGCATCTATGCTAGATCGCATCCGTACCTTTTGTCCTTGAGTATAGCTATCCCAACAAGAACCGGTGTAATCCAGATAATTGGCGAGCATGTCCGGCTGGTCGCCCATACCACCCAAGGCTACTGAGCGGTATGGATTGCTCATGCTGGTGTCATCCTCGTCCGTGATACATGAATTGCCGGGATTTGCGCATGTACCGGTAAGGCCTGGAGTTGCTTTGGGGGGGGTATCGCAGACCAGGTCGCCATTGGTCAGGCAATTCCCATTTGGACATCCACCCTCAAAAGTGTGGTTTAATGAAAAATAATGCCCTACCTCATGGGCGATCAACCCCGACCAAAAGGCGGGGGAGTCGTAAATAGTAAAATCCTACCCGCCCATATAAACCCCGGAAGCATTGGTCATGGAGGTCATAATAAACAGATTGCAGTACAGGGCTTTGTTCCAGGCGTAATTATTTAATCCCGGAGCTGCCGCATTGTATGTGCCTACGGCATTGACCGGGTCATAGTGGCGCGTTATACCGGTGGTGTAATTACCATCAGGATCTGTCGTCGCCAAGCAAAGATCGATTTCTGTGTCCACCCCATAAAATGGGTTAAAATAAACACCTGCACCTGCATGTATATGCCTGAACCGCTGAGAGGCCTCCGCAATGATGGCTTGGATGGTTGCATCGGTTGGGTTGGCTACTGATCCAAGCGGGGCGCCGTTATGAACGATGTGTACCACCACCGGTATGGTGTACACTGCACTACTTTCCGCGTTGTCTGCGTTTTTCCCAAGAACCCGTTGCTGGTAGTATTTTTCAAAAGCCAACATTTTTTTTGCGTACTCCGGATCCGTAGTCATCAATCCCGCCCGCACCTCATCTGTTCCGCAGGCAAAGGGTGAGGCCTCCTGCGCAAAAAGCCCAGAGGCCGTTAAAAAACATATCCAAACGATCAGGGTTTGTAGAACTTTGTTCATGAGTCCAACTATTTCAGATTAGGAGAAAGGCCAATTGGGAAGTAAAGAAAAAATCTTTTTTACGGCTACTTCACAAAAGTAACACCCCAGATAAAACCCCTACCCTTTCTTGCTCCATTTTCTTCCAAATTCCACGAACTGCCGGATAAATTCCACGAACTCCGTTTAATCAGCCGTCAAATCGAAGGTATTAAAAGTGCATACCCATTCCCCTCCCGCCAGTATCTTCGCCCCTATACTGGCACCACATGAAAAATATACTGATTCTCCCGCTGGCGTTGCTGCTTTCTGTGGCTAACCTGTCCGCCAACCCCGATAGCCTCCGCCAATTGATCCAACAGGAAACCGACCTCCACAAACGGCTGGAATTTGTCCGGCAGTTGGGCAATACCCTCACCTATTCCAATCCCGACTCCGCCATGATCTGCGCGGAACTTGCCCTCGCCGAATCGGCTCGACTGGACTTCGACGACATTCGCTGCGCGGCGATGCTGGACAAAGCGATTCTGTTGCTGTTTCAAGGCCATCTGGAAGATGCTAAAAAATGGGCGGCTGATAGTGAAAAACTCGTTGCTCAACTCCGGAGCAAAACGCAGGAATTCCGGTTGTTTGACCTGAAGGGCAAAATCTTGTACAAAACCGGCGATATCAAAGCAGCCATTGGCTGGTTTGAAAAAAGCCTCACTATAGCGCCCCTTACCGAAACGGAACCCAAACGGGCCGAAACACTCGCCCATATTCAAATCGGAAATAGCTATAAAGCGCTGCGGGATTTCGGAAAAGCCCTTGCTTCATACAAAAAAGCCGAACGCCTGGCGCTTGATCATGCCGAGGCAGCCAATTTGCTTGGATTTATCTACAACAACCGGGCGGGCGTATTTGGAGAAATTGGCGACTTCCAGTCCAAACTCGACGCTTGTAAAAAAGGCCTGGCGCTGCTGAACCCGGACGATTACCGCCGCGCAAACCTGTACAACAGCATTGCCGACGCCTGCCTCAACCTGAAAAACCGGGATTCCGCCTTGTACTATTTTCAGCAAACACTGCGCGTGCCCAATGTCAAAAGCGATACCCGCTTGCGGGCGTTGCTGGAACTGGCCTACATGCTGCAGGACGACGGCAAACACGCGCTAAGCCGGGAATATGCCGAAAAAGCCTTGGAAGAGGGTTTGAAAAACGGAAATATCATCGCACAAATAGACGCGCACTTCGTCATCGGCGAATCCTGGCTCAAGGAAAACAACCACCAAAAGGCGATCCAAAGCATGGAGGTCGCACGCAGCCTTTTTTCAAAAACCGGGGAAAAAGATGTGTTGTTCAAAAACGCCAACGTGCACGAAAAACTCCTGCGCTATCAACTCGCTTCAAACGAACCAGGCATGCTGCCCCTGGTTCGAAAGGCTCATCCAACTCAAGGATTCTATCTATCAGCAGGACTTGATTGCAGCCCTGTCGGACTATAAAATCCGGGTTCAACAGGACTCTATCAATATGCTGCACTTAGAAAGCGACGTGTCAAAAGTGCAAATCAGTACCAAAAACCAACTGATAGCGGCCGCATTAGTCATCGTCTTGCTATTCACAGGGCTTTCCTTTTACTGGTGGCGCAGCTACCGCCTGGCAAGCTTGCGCGAACAAATGCTCAACGAGCAGCACCAGGCACTGCGACGAGCCAACGAGGCGCTCGTACAGAGCATTGAAACTCCGTCCACCGCTCAACAAAACGGCGACCATCTCCTCAATCAGACCATCACCTTCCCGACACGCGACCATCTGACGCTGCGACTGGGCGACATTCTTTATGTAAAATCGCTGGGCGGCGGTGTCACCTATTTCACCGGAAAGGGGAAATTTCACGTCTGGCAGACGCTGAACCAAAGCCGGGAATTTTTGCCCGAAAGCCTGTTCGTGCAGGTGCATCGGTCGTACATCGTCAACCTAAAACAGATTGTAGGGCGCACCCGACAGCACCTGACATTGTCCAACAAAATCAAAGTGCCCGTGGGCGCTCTGTACCGGGATACGCTGGAGGGGTAGTTTAGCAAACCACCCCTCCTCACCGCGCCACCTGCTCCTCCACCACCGCGCTCGGCGTCAAAATCCCCACGTTCCCCAGCAGCACGTTCCGGTCATTGGCGGAGCCGTTGTATTTCACCACCCCGTCCAGGTTATAGTCGGCCAGGTAGTAGCCCGGCACGACGGAATTGGCCGTGAACAAACCTACCACGCTGAGGATAGACGTCCGATCATTGTTGCTGCCGTTGTATTTGAGTTGGGGGTCTATGCGGCCGTTTCCGGCCCAGAGCGCATACCTGCCGCTAATGAGGCGCTGGGCAGGACTTAGGCCGTTAAAGCTGTAAAAACCCTGCGGCGGCAAGGCACTAAAATCAATCTCCAGCGCCGATGTGGCCGGGCAGTACACCGGGGCGCCAAGTTGTACGCCCAGGTGATTGCGGTGCCGAAGTACGATCTGGTAGTCCTGATCGGGCAGCAACGGGAAACCTACCGGCGAGATGCCATCCACATCCACCACATCACCGTCGCGTTGCAACAGCGCAGATCGTGTAGCCAATACCTGCACCGGATTACCGGGGTCTCGCAATTCCACAAAAACCCAGTCCACAATGGCGTTTTCGCCTGAAGCAGACAGCACGAGTGCTCTGGTTTGTTCCCCGCCACCGCCAACATGGATAAAGTTCATCATACCCGTATAGGGTTCGGTCAGCGGAATCAGTCCCTGCACCCGCAGACTGTCGTGCATGCGCTGTGCCGCACCGACAAACGGGCCTTGCAAAAATACCCTGGGAGCAACATGCACGGAGACCGCATTGATAACAGAAAAGGGAATACGCACAAATTTGGGTCGGTATGTGTCGGCATTTTTGAGTACCAACGGGTGCAGACAAATACCACAGGGCGGACAGCAATTGATCCCGCAATGGGAAACGGAACAATTGGTATCATTCCGGTTGGGCATCACGTTGAAAGAAATCAGTAGCCCGGCCGGATCATTGAACTGCGGATGAATCGAAGCATTGTAGGTAAACAATTGGCAGCCCTGGTATTCCCGGAAGGCTTGCGTATTGTAAATCGTCGTGCGATTCGTGTACGGGCCAGTCAATTGATCGGCCGTCCAGGCATAAATATCCGCACCCAAAAAATGGTTCTGACTGATGATGTGGTACTTGCCGGCAATACGCAGTACGCCGAAATAAGAACTCACCGATCCCTGCCCCGCCGGGATAACACTCGCCGCCATTTGAACATCGGCCGACCATCCGCTTCCGGTATAAAACTCCCACGCAGCGTAATCGGCTATATTCTGGTTTGTGCTAACCCGCGCCAGATAGGGTTTGCGCGAAGCGCCTGCCTCCACCCGATTTCCAAAAATGTAGCGATGATCCCCTTCCTCAAAAATGTACCTGCCCCAGAATATGCTGTCCATTTCCGGCAAGTTCGATATGTCCAAAATAGCCAGATCGCTCTCGCGCAATTTCACTAATTTAGTATTGACCCGAGCAGATGTGGTGCTTTTAAGCAACTCATAATAAAACAAGTAGATCGTATCATGCGCAACAAATCCGTGACCGGGCCACATCAGGGTGGTGTCCGAAACCGATAGATAGGCCGTCGTGTCAGAATTGTTGTAAAATGTCGTGAATGTTGTGTCATCCTGCAACAGGATCGAATTGTTGACGATCCTGGGCTTACAGGAACGCGACGTATCCGGATTCACCTCGCCGATAAACGAATCTCCCATCAGCCAGATCGTTTTTCCGTTCGACAAGGGCACGGAAATGGTCCCGTCGCTGCCGGTCCAGGCGCAACATCTGATTCGAAACATTTCTGTAAAAACAGTATCCACGGCCTGGCCAATACCAACAACCGGGTTTAATAGGGCCAGGAACAAAAACAAGCAGGTGTTTTTCATACAATTGATCCGATTGGTTCTATTGATCCGATTGATTTGATTGCGGTACAATGCCAATCAAACCAATCGGATCAAACTCCTCACCGCGCCACCTGCTCCTCCACCACCGCGCTCGGCGTCAAAATCCCCACGTTCCCCAGCAGCACGTTCCGGTCGTTGGCCGAGCCGTTGTACTTCACTAAGCCGTCCATGTTGTAATCCTGAAGCCGATAGCCGGACACCACAGCATTAGGCGTGAGCAAACCTACCACGCTCAGGATGGCGTTGCGGTCGTTGTTGCTGCCGTTGTATTTGAGTTGGGGGTCGATGCGGCCGTTGGCGGCCCAAAGAACATATTTGCCACTAATGAGGCGCTGGGCGGGACTGAGACCATTAAAATTGTAAAAACCCTCCGGCGGCAGGTTCTGAAAATTGATCGCCGCCGCTGCACAAGCGGGAAAATAGAGGACATCGCCTGATTGTACACCAAGGTGATTACGGTGCCGTACGACAAGGTAATACTCCATCTCCGCACCAACATTGAAAGTCACCTGCGAAACGCCGTCCACATCCACTACATCACCGTCGCGCTGCACCAGAGCAGATCGTGTGGCCAATACCTGGGCCGGATTGACGGCACTGCGCAATTCCAAAAATACCCAGTCCACAATGGCGTCAGAGCCGGAAATTGCCAGTACAGCCGACGTGGTTTGCTCTCCTCCTCCCCCACCGACGTGAACAAAACTCATCATGCCCGTATACGGTTCGGTCAGCGGAATCAAACCCTGTACCCGCAGGTTGTCGTGCATCAGCTGTGTCGCGCCGACGTATGGCCCCTGGAGAAAAACCTGGGCCACGACCACGGCCAGGGCATCGGGGCCGCTTTCCGCCACAACCGTTGCGGATGTGGTGGCTGAACAGCCATTGTCATCCGTAACTGTCACCGTGTAGGCGCCAATACCAAGCCCGGTGGCCATTGACGTTGTTTGCCCGTCGCTCCACAAATACCCGTAGGGCGTTACGCCGCCGTCAATCACAAGTTCAATTGATCCGTCCATATCACTGCTGCAAAGCACATTGGTAACGCTGGTGCTCAGGCCCAGGGCCACAGGTTGTGTAATCGTTGCCGTGGCAATCGCCGAGCAGCCGTTCGCGTCCGTTGTCGTCACCGTGTACGTTCCGGCGGTTAGATTCGTGGCTGTGGCCGTCGTTTGGCCGTCACTCCACAGATAGCCGTATGGCATGGTGCCGCCCGAGGCATTCGCCGTGGCCGTGCCGTTCGAGCCGCCGTTGCAGGAAACAGGTGTCGCACTGGTGCTCAGGCCCAGGGCCACAGGTTGTGTAATCGTCGCCGTGGCAATCGCCGAGCAGCCGTTCGAGTCCGTCGTCGTCACCGTATAGGTGCCGGCGGAGAGGTTCGTCGCCGTGGCGGTCGTTTGGCCGTCGCTCCACAAATAGCCGTACGGCATGGTGCCGCCCGAGGCATTCGCCGTGGCCGTCCCATTTGAGCCGCCGTTGCAGGAAACAGGTGTCGCGCTTGTGCTCAGGCCCAGGGCAGCGGGTTGTGTGACCGTCGCCGTGGCAATCGCAGAGCAGCCGTTGTCGTCCGTTGTCGTCACCGTGTAGGTGCCGGCGGAGAGGTTGACGGCCGTGGCCGTCGTTTGGCCGTTGCTCCACAGATACCCGTACGGCATGGTGCCGCCCGAGGCATTCGCCGTGGCTGTGCCGTTCGAGCCGCCGTTGCAGGAAACAGGTGTCGCGCTCGTGCTCAGGCCCAGGGCTGCCGGTTGCGTGACCGTTGCCGTAGCAATCGCCGAACAACCGTTCGCATCCGTCGTCGTCACCGTGTACGTTCCGGCGGAGAGGTTCGTCGCCGTGGCCGTCGTTTGGCCGTCGCTCCACAAATAGCCGTACGGCATGGTACCGCCCGAGGCATTCGCCGTGGCCGTGCCGTTCGAGCCGCCGTTGCAGGAAACAGGTGTCGCGCTAAATAGCCGTACGGCATCGTGCCACCCGAGGCATTTGCCGTGGCCGTGCCGTTTGAGCCGCCGTTGCAGGAAACAGGTGTCGCGCTCGTGCTCAGGCCCAGGGCGGCGGGTTGTGTGACCGTTGCTGTGGCAATCGCCGAGCAGCCGTTCGCGTCCGTTGTCGTCACCGTGTAGGTGCCGGCGGACAGATTCGTGGCCGTGGCCGTCGTTTGGCCATTGCTCCACGAATAGCCGTACGGCATGGTACCGCCCGAGGCATTCGCCGTGGCCGTCCCATTTGAGCCGCCGTTGCAGGAAACAGGTGTCGCGCTCGTGCTCAGGCCCAGGGCGGCGGGTTGTGTGACCGTTGCCGTGGCAATCGCCGAGCAGCCGTTCGAGTCCGTCGTCGTCACCGTATAGGTGCCGGCGGAGAGGTTCGTCGCCGTGGCGGTTGTTTGGCCGTTGCTCCACGAATAGCCGTATGGCATGGTACCGCCCGAGGCATTCGCCGTGGCTGTGCCGTTCGAGCCGCCGTTGCAGGAAACAGGCGTCGCGCTCGTCGTAAGGCCCAAAGCGGTGGACAGCAAGACCGTTGCTGTGGCAATCGCCGAGCAGCCGTTCGCGTCCGTTGTCGTCACCGTGTAGGTGCCGGCGGAGAGGTTGAGGGCTGTGGCCGTCGTTTGGCCGTCGCTCCACAAATAGCCGTACGGCATGGTGCCGCCCGAGGCATCCGCCGTGGCCGTGCCGTTTGAGCCGCCGTTGCAGGAAACAGGTGTCGCGCTGGTGCTCAGGCCCAGGGCAGCGGGTTGTGTAATCGTTGCCGTGGCAATCGCCGAGCAGCCATTCGCGTCCGTCGTCGTCACTGTGTACGTTCCGGCGGACAGATTCGTGGCCGTGGCCGTCGTTTGGCCATTGCTCCACGAATAGCCGTATGGCATGGTGCCGCCCGAGGCATTCGCCGTGGCCGTGCCGTTCGAGCCGCCGTTGCAGGAAACAGGCGTCGCGCTCGTGCTCAGGCCCAGGGCTGCCGGTTGCGTGACCGTTGCCGTAGCAATCGCCGAACAACCGTTCGCGTCCGTCGCCGTCACCGTGTACGTTCCGGCGGACAGATTCGTGGCCGTGGCCGTCGTTTGGCCGTCACTCCACAAATAGCCGTACGGCATGGTGCCGCCCGAGGCATTCGCCGTGGCTGTCCCATTTGAGCCGCCGTTGCAGGAAACAGGTGTCGCGCTCGTGCTCAGGCCCAGGGCAGCGGGTTGTGTAACCGTTGCCGTAGCAATCGCCGAACAACCGTTCGCATCCGTTGTCGTCACCGTGTACGTTCCGGCGGACAGATTCGTGGCCGTGGCCGTCGTTTGGCCATTGCTCCACGAATAGCCGTATGGCATGGTACCGCCCGAGGCATTCGCCGTGGCTGTGCCGTTCGAGCCGCCGTTGCAGGAAACAGGTGTCGCACTGGTGCTCAGGCCCAGGGCTGCCGGTTGCGTGACCGTTGCCGTGGCAATCGCCGAGCAACCGTTCGCGTCCGTTGTCGTCACCGTGTACGTTCCGGCGGACAGATTCGTGGCCGTGGCCGTCGTTTGGCCGTTACTCCACGAATAGCCGTACGGCATGGTGCCGCCCGAGGCATTCGCCGTGGCCGTGCCGTTCGAGCCGCCGTTGCAGGAAACAGGTGTCGCGCTCGTGCTCAGGCCCAGGGCCGCGGGTTGTGTAACCGTTGCCGTGGCAATCGCCGAGCAGCCGTTCGCGTCCGTCGTCGTCACCGTGTAGGTTCCGGCGGTCAGGTTAGTTGCTGTGGCGGTTGTTTGCCCATCGCTCCACAGGTAGCCGTATGGCATGGTACCGCCCGAGGCATTTGCCGTGGCTGTGCCGTTCGAGCCGCCGTTGCAGGAAACAGGTGTCGCACTGGTGCTCAGGCCCAGGGCGGCGGGTTGTGTAACCGTTGCCGTGGCAATCGCCGAGCAACCGTTCGCATCCGTCGTCGTCACCGTGTACGTTCCGGCGGACTGGTTCGTGGCCGTGGCCGTCGTTTGGCCGTTGCTCCACAAATAGCCGTATGGCATGGTACCGCCCGGAGGCATTCGCCGTGGCCGTGCCGTTCGAGCCGCCGTTGCAGGAAACAGGTGTCGCGCTCGTGCTCAGGCCCAGGGCAGCGGGTTGCGTGACCGTCGCCGTGGCAATCGCCGAGCAGCCGTTCGCGTCCGTCGTCGTCACCGTGTACGTTCCGGCGGACAGATTCGTGGCCGTGGCCGTCGTTTGGCCATTGCTCCACGAATAGCCGTATGGCATGGTACCGCCCGAGGCATTTGCCGTGGCTGTGCCGTTTGAGCCGCCGTTGCAGGAAACAGGTGTCGCACTGGTGCTCAGGCCCAGGGCCGCGGGTTGTGTGATCGTTGCCGTGGCAATCGCCGAGCAGCCGTTCGCGTCCGTTGTCGTCACCGTGTACGTTCCGGCGGTCAGGTTAGTCGCCGTGGCCGTCGTTTGGCCGTCGCTCCACAAATAGCCGTACGGCATGGTGCCGCCCGAGGCATTCGCCGTGGCTGTGCCGTTTGAGCCGCCGTTGCAGGAAACAGGTGTCGCGCTCGTGCTCAGGCCCAGGGCTGCCGGTTGTGTAACCGTTGCTGTGGCAATCGCCGAGCAGCCGTTCGAGTCCGTCGTCGTCACCGTGTACGTTCCGGCGGACAGATTCGTGGCCGTGGCCGTCGTTTGGCCGTCACTCCACAAATAGGTGTACGGCATGGTGCCGCCGAGGCATTCGCCGTGGCCGTCCCGTTGAGCCGCCGTTGCAGGAAACAGGTGTCGCGCTCGTGCTCAGGCCCAAGGCGGCGGGTTGTGTGACCGTCGCCGTGGCATCGCCGAGCACCGTTCGCGTCCGTGTCGTCACCGTGTAGGTGCCGGCGGAGAGGTTGGGCCGTGGCCGTCGTTTGGCCGTTGCTCCACAATAGCCGTACGGCATGGTGCCGCCCGAGGCATTCGCCGTGGCCGTCCCGTTCGAGCCGCCGTTGCAGGAAACAGGTGTCGCGCTCGTGCTCAGGCCCAGGGCGGCGGGTTGTGTGACCGTTGCCGTGGCAATTGCCGAGCAGCCGTTTGCGTCCGTCGTCGTCACCGTGTACGTTCCGGCAGAGAGGTTGGTGGCGGTGGCCGTCGTTTGGCCGTTGCTCCACAAATAGCCGTACGGCATGGTGCCGCCCGAGGCATTTGCCGTGGCCGTGCCGTTCGAGCCGCCGTGGCAGGAAACAGGTGTCGCGCTCGTGCTCAGGCCCAGGGCAGCGGGTTGTGTGACCGTTGCCGTGGCAATCGCCGAGCAGCCGTTCGCGTCCGTTGTCGTCACCGTGTAGGTGCCGGCGGAGAGGTTCGTCGCCGTGGCGGTCGTTTGGCCGTCGCTCCACGAATAGCCGTACGGCATGGTACCGCCCGAGGCATTTGCCGTGGCTGTGCCGTTCGAGCCGCCGTTGCAGGAAACAGGTGTCGCGCTGGTGCTCAGGCCCAGGGCCGCGGGTTGTGTGATCGTTGCCGTGGCAATCGCCGAGCAACCGTTCGCGTCCGTCGTCGTCACCGTGTAGGTGCCGGCGGAGAGGTTAGTCGCCGTGGCCGTCGTTTGGCCGTTGCTCCACAAATACCCGTACGGCATGGTGCCGCCCGAGGCATTTGCCGTGGCCGTGCCGTTCGAGCCGCCGTTGCAGGAAACAGGTGTCGCACTGGTGCTCAGGCCCAGGGCCACAGGCTGCGTGACCGTTGCTGTGGCAGTTGCGGCGCAGCCGTTGTCGTCTGTTGTCGTCACTGTGTAGGTTCCGGCTGTCAGGTTGACGGCCGTGGCTGTTGTTTGGCCGTTGCTCCACAAATAGCCGTACGGCATGGTGCCACCCGATACCAACAGAGTTGCCGCTCCATCGGTTTCGCCGAAGCAAGAAACGGGTATCACACTCATTTGAAGCACAAAAGCTGCAGGCTCCGGTACTGTTTCGGTAACAGTTGCGCTGCACCCCTCATCGTCTGTCACCGTTGCCGTGTAGGTTCCGGCAGCAAGATTAACAGCCGTGGCTGTTGTTTGGCCGTTGTTCCACAAATAGGAATATGGCGGCACACCATTCGATACGTTCAGGGTAATCGCGCCATCAGCCTCCCCAAAACAAGTCGCACCGATAACCGTGGTCCCAATTACCATGGGGGCGGGCTGCGTGACTGTTGCGGTAGCCGTAGCCGAGCAGCCGTTCGCGTCCGTCGTCGTCACCGTGTAGGTGCCGGCAGTCAGGTTGACGGCCGTGGCTGTCGTTTGGCCGTTGCTCCACAAGTAGCCGTACGGCGCGGTACCGCCGGATGGATTCGCCGTAGCCGTACCGTTCGAGCCGCCGTTACAGGAAGTACTTGTTGTCGACACGCCGATCGCTAACACCGGAGGCTGTCCAATCACCGCCGTCGCCGTCGTCTCAGAACAGTCGATGGTAAAGTACAGCGTCCAGTTTTGTATCGCTGCGAGAT
Source organism: Lewinellaceae bacterium (assembly GCA_016719605.1). Taxonomy (GTDB): domain Bacteria; phylum Bacteroidota; class Bacteroidia; order Chitinophagales; family Saprospiraceae; genus M3007. The sequence goes on from JADJYW010000003.1 coordinate 176,890, forward strand.
CGTTCCCTGCAGCATCGCATACGCGCAGTTTCCAATCTCCATCGCCGTTTATGCCGGAAAAGGTATTTGCAAGGGTATAGGTGCCCAGTGGATTGCCGTTTGCCGGGGCATTGGCGATGGTATTGTTTCTGCCCTCCGGTTTGAATGTACCTGTGTATGGTGGTGCACCAGAGGTGATGAACAGTGGCGCGCTATCCCGAAAAATCGTATTGAGGTAATTATCACCACTTCCGCCGTTGCCCGTCGAAAGCTCCAGAACTTCACTCGACGGCGCTTGCAGCCACAGGTTCATATCGGCGGCCCATGTAGTGGTCATATTCAGTCGAATACTATCCAAACGGGCCGCTTGAGGCCCAATCAAACCAACACCGGACACGGTAAGCGGCAGGGTTTCTCCCGCATTGTCATAGCCGTTGCTACAGCTGTTGTCCGGGACTGCTATCGGGCCGGTATAGGTAAAAGAAAGGTATTTTTTGTCTGTTACGGTCACCGTGTACGTCCCTGCCGACAGGCCCGTCGCTGTGGCCGTCGTTTGGCCGTTGCTCCACAGGTAACTGTAGGGCGGGGTGCCGCCCGAAGCCATGACCGTGGCCGTGCCGTTTGAGCCACCGGGACAAGAAACATCCGTCTTGCTGGTGCTCGCGATCAGCGCCGGGGGTTGGTTGACTGTTGCCATGGCCGTGGCCAAGCAGCCGTTGTCGTCCGTTGCCGTCACCGTATAGGTGCCGGCAGTCAGGTTGATCGCCGTGACCGTGGTTTGGCCGTTGCTCCACAAGTAACTGTAGGGTGCGGTGCCGCCGGAAACGTTTGCCGTGGCTGTACCGTCGGAGTTGCCGAAGCAGGAAACGTCCGTCGCCCCGGCGCTTGCAGTGAAGACCGCCGGTTCGGTCACCGTAGCAGATGCCGTTGCAGAACAGCCATAAGCGCCCGTGACGGTCACCGTGTAGGTACCCGGCGAGAGGTTGGTTATCGTGGCTGTGGTTTGACCGTTGCTCCACAAATAATCGTACGGCGCGCCCGCCCCGGAAACATTCAGGGCCACAGAGCCGTCTGCGTCTCCGTTGCAGGAGACAGGGGTAATAGTGGTCAAAATGACGAGGCCGGCGGAGTTTGCATTCGATTCGCCCGGCGAGATACAGACATTGCTGAGAAAATCAGTGCTGTTGTCGTTGATGTCGCTTCCGTCAGGAAACCGAGACACACCGAGGCCGATCGTATTGCCCGAGTCACCCGGCGATACACCCGTATCCTCGGTGTAGGGCGATCCCGTGTTACCTTCATAACTGACCGCATCCACGAGTTCACCATTTTTGCGCAAACCAATGGCGTCCGGCGCGCCATCCTGAATCAAATCGGTGCCGGGCGAAACGACGAGATCGCAGTTTGGTACCTGCCCGCTATTTCCACAAATGACAAAATAGTCGCCGGCAGGTAGCGATACGTTGGGCAGGACAATGGTTTGGTACACGGTAGCCCCGCCCGCGTTGCCGTTGACTAACTCCACCGTCCAGCCCGACAGATTTATGGCAGCGAGGGAGACGTTTTTCAATTCGATAAACTCGGCATCGTCCGCGCCGGGTTGTTCGTAATCCACTTCATTGATAACTAAAGAGGGTGGCGGGCCGGTCACCGTGAGGGGTCTGAAATTGTTGCTGAAATACACGCAGTTTCCGGCGGACAAAATATCGGATATGGTTTCTCCAATAAAATCATTGGGGTCAACAACAGGCGGCGGCGGGGCGCCGGCCGCCTTGTACATTACTCCGTAAATTCGGAAATCACCGGGAAACAAGTTTGTGAAATCGGCATCGGCACTGACCGCGACAATCGCATCGTTGGCGGTATTGACGGCAACAAACGTGTAGGCATAGTCGCCGGAAAAAGCAAGCACTTCATTGACAGCCCCGGGACCACTGAACGTCGCGGTTGTGTTTCCACTGAATGCCTCATTGGTGCCGATCAGGAAGTAAACGGTTCCTGCCGTCAGGTTGGCGCCGTTCGCGATGCCGCTATAATATCCGGCGCCCTCCTGCACCGAAGAGGCTACGAAGTTGGTGCAGCCGCCGTTAGGGTCAAAATCAGTTTCAAACAAATGTACGGCTCGGAAATTGCCATTGCCAAAATTGAAGCCATACTGTCCCGAGGTGTTTGCCACAAACGGAAATACCTGATATTGAGCCGTTCCGCCAGGGGTGATACAACTGGTAAACGCATTATTCCAGCGCACAAGGTCCATATCCGGATCGGAGATCGTCACATTGAATGTAGCCGATGCGGAAGGTGTGCCGCGCAACACGACAAAATCCAGGTTCAGGCCCGGGTCGTTTTGAGGCAGTGCCACAGGTGTTACCGGGCTGATATTGTTGGAAAACGCCAGGCAATTGGATGTAATAGTGAAGTTTACATTGCCGACATCAAAAAAGGAGAGGCAGTCGTTGACCCGGCATTCCACCTTGATGCGCGCCTGTGTTGTGGCGGGCATGTTGCTTGGCAAAGTCACGTTCTGGCTACCGTCATTGGGGGTATTCGCTACCAATACAAAAGGGTAGTTGTTGCCCCCGTCAATCGAAAGCAGGATATTGACATTGGCGCTCAGGGTATTGGTATTGTTCACGTCCCAGGTGACGGTTTGGGTGGAGCCTTCCGCCCAGGTGACGTTGGAGTTGGGGGCCGTGACGCTGAGCGGGCCGGTCGAGCCGTTGACGGTGATGGCTACATCCGAGTTATTGACGGCACCGAAAGGCTTAAAATCGCGGGCTTGCAAGCGCATATTGATCGTGCGTGCTACATTGGGCAGCGCCTCGAAGACGGCGACGTTTGCATTGTTCAAGATAAAAGACAGGGCCGGGAATGTGCGTGAAAACCCTTCGGTATTGGGCGGATAAGTACGAAAAAGCGGTGCAATGGAGCTGTTTCCCGCCGTGGTGTCGATGAAGCCCTGGGTGGGTGTACCCGCGCCGTCTTCGTCTATTTGTTCCCAGGTGTAGTACACCGGATCGCCGTCAGGATCGGACCCCGAACCGGTGAGTGTGAACGGGGTCCGTCTGGGGATGGTCAAACTGCCGCCGCAGGGGTTGGCCGTCACACTGGGCACCTGGTTCCCGGAGGATACCGTGACCGGACAACTGCCACCCACGCCCGCGATGTACGCCAGCATCTGCTCCAGGCTTTTGGAGTGGAAGTAATCATCGGCGGTGCCACCGGAGGGTACGTTTTGGCCACTTCCACACCCCCCGCGGTAAGACATGATCGTGGTACCGCTACCGATTTCATAGCTGGATGAGCCATCTATATTGGCGGTGCAAGAACCTCCAGTTCCGTTGAAGGTATGCCGTGCATTGAACATGTGCCCCACCTCGTGGCCAAACAGCCGGGCAAAACCCAGGTTTTGATTGGAAAAACTACCGCTGAAGCCTCCGGCCTTTAATGGTCCACCGGTGTTGTATCCGGGAGGCGTTGGGAACATGGAATTACTACACACTACCCCAAGGTACGCGATCCCTCCTGTACCGCCGGTATGCAGTGCGTGTCCGATGTCGTAATTGTTGTTGTTGAAATTTTGGCCTACTACCGCTGCGGCTTGCAAGGCAAGGTTCACCCCATTCCCGGTGGTCGGGTCGAACGGATCGGTGGCCGGATCGGTGTAGTGTACCGGCGTGATCAGGGTGAAATCAACAGCCAGTTCCCGTTTGTAGATGGCGCTCAGGTTATTCACATCGGTGGTTACCGCCGCAGTAGCGAGGGGCACGGTATTGCCGTTTGCCTGAAAGTACTCACCGGTGGTCACGATAGCCATGCGGTAGGTGCGTTTGTTGGCGCCGTTGGGCGGGAGCAGGCTCTCCGCTCCGGAATTGCCCTTTTTGCCCGTATTCGCATCCAGATCGCCGAGGCAATCCACCGGCTCTACGTCTTCCAGATACGCTTCGTGCAGCGTCGGATTATTCCGATCCAAGGGACGCAGCACAAACGTGCCGGCATCGGAAAAAATCAGCCCTTGCACCCCGAACCGCGAAACGAATAACTGCCCGCGGTACACACCGGAGGCCGGATCGGTCAGGGAATAGGTTTTAAAATCCGGAAACTGCGCGGCCAAATCAGGCGCCAGCATCCGGGTCTCCAACGCCCGCAACACGAGCGGCGCACCGTAGGGGTCGCGCAGCTCGATGACCGGCGCCAGGAGCCATGCCCCGGCATCCGACTCCAACGGCGCCCCGGCCAGCGTACTTTGTATACCGGAAAGATTCGGGTCAAACGGAAAGGATACCGGAACAGACTGGCCGTGCACCGAGGCGCTAAAAAGCACCAGGCAGAGGAGTGTTCCTGAAAATAAACCCGTGTATTTCCGGGCAGCACGAAGCGGAAGATTGTGTTTCATTTTTGTTTTTGATTTGTTTGATTGTTTTGGTTGATTCACCGCGCCACCTGCTCCTCCACGATAGCCGACGGCGTTAAAATCCCCGACGTTCCCCAGCAGCACGTTCCGGTCGTTGGCGGAGCCGTTGTACTTCACCTGGCCGTCCAGGTTATAGTCCTGGAGCCGGTAGCCGGTGACCACGGCGTTGGGCGTGAGCAGGCCCACTACACTGAGGATAGCGTTGCGGTCATTGTTGCTGCCGTTGTATTTGAGTTGGGGGTCTATGCGGCCATTGCCGGCCCACAGCGTGTACCGTCCGCTGATGATGCGCTGGGCGGCGCTGAGTCCGTTGTAGGAATAGAAACCTTCGGGGGGCAGGGTGGTGAAATCCTTTTCCGTTATCCCGCACACCGGGTAAAGTGATTCATCTCCAAATTGAGCGCCTAGGTGGTTGCGGTGCCGGACGGCCAGGAAATACTCCTGATTGGCCGAAGCGCCAAAAATCACCGGCGATGAGCCGTCTACATCCACCACATCCCCATCGCGCTGCACGAGGGCGGATCGAGTGGCCACTACCTGTGCGGGCGTGTCCGCGCTACGCAGTTCGAGGAATACCCAGTCTACGATGGCGTTGGGGCCAGTGGCTACAAGTACAGGAGCAGTGGTTTGCTCGTTACCGCCACCGCCAATATGCGTGAAGCCGGTGAGGTCGGTATACGGCTCTTGCAGCGGGAGGAGATTCTGGACGCGGAGGCTATCGTGCATAAGTTGGTCAGCGGAGACGTAGGGGCCTTGAAGGAAAACTTTAGCGGACGTTTGAATTTGCATGTCGTTTGGCACTGATGCAGGCGTTACCGGCGGGGCAACGCAGCCGTTGTTTCCATACACATTGGTGAGTGGTAGAAAGTAGGCTCCGTTGCCCCCTGAAAGCAATGCACGGTCATAGGTAATGGCTTGATTACAACCGCCGGCAATGGAAAAATTGGCGGTACGGCTACCCGAGCCGGCATTTGTAAAAGCCCCGGATGATCGGGAACACGAGTTTGAAAGGACATACAAGCATTGTCCCGAACCGCACAATGCTGAAAAATTATAGATGCTGGATGCAGCCCCTGTACTGGTTTGCAACACGACGAGCGAATTTGCCGGGATATCCGCTCCGGGGCCTACCGCCACGATATTCGGGCAACCTAAGTACGCCGCACTATTCCCTGCTACTAATCCACAAGGCGTAGGGTCACCCGGAATGTTGCCGTTGCTGATATTTATGTCGTTGTTGGATTGACCCAGTATATTATTATTCAAGTCAAAATCGAGTTGAATATCAGCAGTATTAAAACCCGATCCGGAGTGAATCACGACAAACTCATTCAGACTTTCCCCCCGCAAGCATCCACCATGACCGCCTCAACCCTTGGGCATTGACTGTGCGCATAAAGTCCCAACCCAAGCAATACCAGAAGAACAGAAGCCTTTTTCATAACAACGATACATTTTGAAAATGCAAACCAAATCCATAAACCGATCACCGGGCCACCTGCTCCTCCACGATAGCCGACGGCGTTAAAATCCCCACGTTCCCCAGCAGCACGTTCCGGTCATTGGCGGAGCCGTTGTACTTCACCTGGCCGTCCATGTTGTAGTCCTGGAGCCGGTAGCCGGTGACCACGGCGTTGGGCGTGAGCAGGCCCACCACACTGAGGATAGCGTTTCGGTCATTGTTGCTGCCGTTGTATTTGAGTTGGGGGTCTATGCGGCCATTGCCGGCCCACAGCGTGTACCGTCCGCTGATGAGGCGCTGGGCGGCGCTGAGTCCATTGTAGGAATAGAAACCTTCGGGGGGCAGGGTGGTGAAATTGGTTTGCACGGCAGCGCCGCGTTCGTAAAATTTGGGTGCACCCAACTGTACCCCGAGGTGGTTGCGGTGCCGAATAGCCAGGTAGTAACTCCCCGTATCCAAATCATGCCCAAAGCCGACGGACGATACACCGTCCACATCCACCACGTCGCCGTCGCGCTGCACGAGAGCAGCACGCGTGGCCACTACCAGCGCGGGCGTGTCCGCATCGCGCAGTTCGAGAAATACCCAATCCACGATGGCGTTGGCGCCGGTGACGGCCAAAACAGATGCCCTGGTTTGCTCGCCGCCGCCGCAGCCTTTGTGGATAAATCCGGTCAGCCCCGTGTACGGCTCCGTCAGCGGGATGCGGTTTTGTACGCGCAGACTGTCGTGCATGAGTTGAACGCCGCTTATATATGGTCCTTGTAAGAGAACCTTGGCGCCCACGGTTACCTCTTTCAGGCAGTAAATCCGCACCTCCTCTATCACGCCCTCGAAGGAGCAGATATTGACTTGCGTCAAATTGGAATTGGCGGGCACTTGAAAAACAAACGTCTCGAGCTGGGTCAAAACAGTGTTGGAATCCACCCCGATGACAGCCATGCCATCCAGATATTCTGCACTGGTACAACCGATGCCACAATAGTCAACAATATCAATTTCAATACGGGTAACGCGGTTCCCGCATTCGGGTGCAATGGTCAATTGCAAAGTGCCGGGAGCCAAAAACAAGCCGCTTCCGACTGTATTAAAATCAAAAGAACAGGAGTTACCACCGCCACAAGCATTTTCCACCTGCATCGGCACGCCGTCCTCTTGCCAGGATACGCCACAATCCGTTGGAAAAACACCATCGTCCGGCGCCTGAAACGCGATAATTTTGCACAGTGTGTCTACCGGTGGCCCTGGCGCTACCGGCACCGTGACACATATCGTAAAGTCGCTGTAATCCAGGTTGTCTGCCGTATACACCCGGAGATAATAGGTATTGCCAGGGGTCAGACCGGTTAGCTTGCGCGACGGCGATCCATTAAAACTATAATCGCAAAACAGCGAGGTCAGGCCATTGCAGTCTCCTGAAAAAATTTGCAGCACCAATGGTTCTGTACCATTGGTGACGCTGACCGTCTGGCTGTCGGCCAACGCCGTGAATTTGAACCACACATCATCATCGGCGGCGGCGCCGCTGCAGGCAGGTAAGGACTGCAATGCCCCGGCAGTAGTGGCATTCAGGGTGTCCACACAGTTCTGGTTGGGATTGACAACTAATGCATACGCGTTGGCGCATTCGTCGTTGGCGGGCGGCGGCGGCGGCGTGCCGATGCAGATGGTGAATGTGCTGGACACTAAATTCAGGTAAGTATACGCCCGCACATAGTACGTTGCTCCGGCGGCAAGTCCGTTTATCTGGTGTTCCACGGTACCTGTTGACGGATACGTTGTGGTGCAAGCCAACGTAGTCAGCGCACCACACACACCCGAAAAAGACTGCAACACCATAGGCTTCGCGACACCACTTAGCCGAACCCTATGGCTTGGCCCCGTGGCAACAAAACTGAACCACACATCGTCATCGGCTGTGCCGAAACAACCGCTTATGGCGGGGTTGGAGGGCAAGCCGCCATTGGTGGTAGCCGTCAGGGTGTTTGCGCAGGACAAGTCCGGATTTACGGTCAGGGAAATAGCACTGGAGCATACATCGTTGGCGGGAGGCGGGACGACGGTGGTGATGCAGATAGTGAAGTTGCTGTACACCAGATACTCCCGCGTGTACACCCGAATATAATAGGTTGAACCGGGCGTCAGTCCATTCACCTGCTGTTCGATATTCTGGCTAAAGGGATCATTGCACAGCAGAGTGGTAAAGCCTCCACAGGCGCCCGAAAAAACCTGCAAAACCATCCGTTCCGTGACACCTGTGATTTTCACCCGGTGGCTCGGCGCGGTGGCCACAAACTTATACCAAACATCGTCGTCCGCCGAACTGGAACACCCGGAAATCGCCGGGTTGGAAGGCGTGCCGCCGGTAGTTGTTGTATTCAATACCACGGCACATTCTAAATCCGGGTTCACTACCAGCATTGTTGCATTCGCGCAGGTATCATTTGCCGGCGCCGCCGGTGGTGTGCCGATGCAAATGGTAAAATCATCGTACACCAAATACTCCCGGGTGTACACTCGAATCAAATACGTCGCTCCGGCAGTCAAACCGTTCAACTGTTGCTCAATGTTTGGACTAAACGGGTCGTTGCAGTCAAGGGAAACCAAACTTCCGCAAACGCCGGAAAAAACCTGCATGACCATGCGATGCACCGTTCCGGTAATTTTTATGCGATGGCTCGGCCCGGTAGCCACAAACTTGTACCAGACGTCATCGTCCGACGAACTGGAGCAACCGCCAACTGCGGGATTGGAAGGCAAGCCACCCGATGTTGTTGTCTCCAGTACCGCGCCACAATTCAAATCCGGGTTTACGGCCAGGGTAGTGGCATTCGTACAGATATCATTTGCCGGCGGCGGCGGCGGCGTGCCGATGCAAATAGTAAAATCGTCGTACACCAAATCCTCCCGGGTGTACACTCGAATAAAATACGTCGCTCCGGCCGTCAAACCATTCAACTGTTGCTCAATGTTTGGACTGAACGGGTCGTTGCATTCAATGGAAACCAAACTTCCGCAAACGCCGGAAAAAACCTGCATGACCATGCGGTGCACCGTTCCATTGATTTTTATGCGGTGGCTCGGGCCGGTGGCGACAAACTTGTACCAGACGTCATCGTCCGGTGAACTGGAGCACCCGGAAACAGCGGGATTGGAAGGTGTACCGCCGGAGGTTGTTGTTTGCAGTACTGCTCCACAACTCAAATCCGGGTTTACGGCCAGGGTGATAGCATTCGCGCAGGTATCATTTGCCGGAGCCGGCGGCGGCGTGCCGATGCAGATCGAAAAACTGCCGTACGACAGGTTCTCCCGGGTGTACACCCGCAAGTAATACGTTGTGCCGGCTGTCAGGTTATTGATCTGTTGTTCGATGTTCGGACTAAACGGATCGTTGCACGCCAGCGTAACGAAACTCCCGCAGGTACCCGAAAAAACCTGTAAAACCATCCGGTGCAAAGCGCCCGTAATCTTCACCCGGTGGCTTGGCCCGGTGGCTACAAACTTGTACCACACATCGTCGTCCGCCGAACTGGAGCACCCACCAACGACGGGATTCGACGCCGTGGCGCCAACCGTTGTGGCAACCAAGGAAATACCGCAGGACAAATCCGGATTTACCGCCAACGTTGTGGCATTCGCGCACAGGTCATTGGCGGGCGGAGCCGGTGCGGGGCCTACACAAACAGTAAAATTGCTAAACGCTTGATTGAGTGGCGTGTACACCCGGACAAAATAGGTCTGACCAACCGTCAGTCCACTGACCGGCAATTCTACCGAACCGACAAAGGGATGATCGTTGTTGCAACCCAGCGAAACCAGTGTTCCGCAAACACCGGAAAAGGCTTGTACCGCCATTCCCCGCGTAGCATTGGTAATCTTGATCAGATGGGTCGTCCCGGTAGCTACAAATTTAAACCAGACATCGTCGTCGGCCGTGCCGCTGCACCCACTGATGGCCGGATTGGACGCCGTGGCGCCGGAGGTCGTGGCGTTCAGGGTGTCTGAGCAAGTAGATCCGGCATTTACAATCAGTGCGATAGCATTGGCACAGAGGTCGTTGGCCGGTGCAGTGGAAGGTGTGCCGATACAAATCGAAAAATCCTCGTACACCAGATTGGATCGGGTGAATACCCGCACATGGTAGGTCTGGCCGATGGTCAGGCCGCTCAATTGTTGCACCACGGAACTACTGAACGGCGACGAGCATACCACTGCGGACAGGGCGTTGCAGGCGCCGGTAAGGGTCTGCACGGTCATGTCTTCACCTTCTCCTTCCACATATACCCAATGGCTTGTGTGGGTAGCCACAAACTTAAACCAGACGTCATCGTCGGCCGAACCGCTGCAACCCGATGTGGAAACATTGGACGGCGTACCGCCGGATGTGGACGTACTCAGCACGGCGCCACAATTCAGGTTTGCATTTACAGTCAAGGTTATTGCGCCCGCGCATTCGTCGTTTGAAGGGGCCGGCGGCGGTGTGCCGATGCAAATGTTAAAATCACTGAATACTAAATTGTTAAGCGTAAACACCCGCAGGTAGTACGTCTGCCCGGCAGTCAGGCCGTTTAACTGCTGCTCCACAATGGGGCTGAACGGGCTATTGCACACCAGCGACGTCAATACCGGCACAGGCGCCTGAAAACGCCTGCAACACCAGCGATTCTGTTCCACCAGTGATCTTCACCCGGTGGCTTGGGCCGGTGGCCACAAACGTAAACCAGACGTCGTCATCGGCACAGGACCCGAAACAGCCATGCCTGAGGAATGCGTACCGCCGGATGTCGTCGTGTTCAACACGGCACCGCAATCCAGATCCGGATTCACCGTCGGCGCCCGCGCACTCGTCGTTTGAAGGCGGCGGCGGCGGCGTGCCCACGCAAATCGTAAAATCACCGAAGACCAAAATTGTTGAGCGTATACACGCGCAAGTAGTACGTATGCCCGGCAGTCAGGTTGTTCAACTGTTGTTCCACATTGCCGCTGAACGGGTTGTTGCACACCAGCGACACCAAGCCGGCACAAGTTCCGGAAAAAGCCTGCAACACCAGCGACTCCGTTCCGCCCGTGATCTTCACCCGGTGGCTCGGCCCGGTGGCCACAAATGCAGGTAATACGTCTGCCCGGCAGTCAGGTTGTTTAACTGTTGTTCCAAATTGCCGCTGAACGGACTGTTGCACACCAGCGAGGTCAAATTACCGCCAAGTGCCTGAAAACGCCTGCAACACCAGCGACCCGTCCGCCCCGTGATCTTCACCCGGTGGCTCGGTCCTGTCGCCACAAATTTGTACCACACATCGTCGTCCGCCGTGCCCGAGCAACCTGCCTGCGATTGCAAACCGCCGGAGGTAGTCGTATTCAACACCGTCCCGCAGTCCAGGTTCGGGTTCACCGTCAGGGCAACAGCCCCTGCGCACTCGTCATTCGCCGGGGCCGGCGGCGGCGTCCCCACGCAAATTGTGAAATTGGTAAATGCCAGATTGTTTCGGGTGTACACCCGGAGGTAGTAGGTTGTACCGGCAGTCAGGTTGTTTACTTGCTGCTCCAGGTTGCCGCTGAATGCGTCATTGCAAACCAGCGACACCAAACTCCCGCATGTTCCCGAAAAAACTTGCAAAACCAATGATTGCGTCCCATTGGTGATCTTCACCCGGTGGCTCGGCCCCGTCGCCACAAAACTGAACCACACATCGTCGTCCGCGGTGCCGGAACATCCAGAAATAGCGGGAACGGAGGCCGTAGCATCAATAGTCGTTGCATTCAGTGCTACCGAACACTCCAAATCCGGGTTCACCGTCAGGGCGACGGCGTTGGCGCAGGCATCGTTTGAAGGTGGCGCTGCCACAACTTCATCTGGTGCGTAGGCCAAGACCGGAGTAGCGCACAATACGCTGAAAAATAGAAAAAAAGAAACAGGAAAACGTAGTGCTTTTTTCATGAAATTCGGGAAATGAATACCTTAATGTAACGGGGGCAAAATGAATACCACACCTGGTTTTTGCCAGGTGTGGTATTACGGGGCACAAGATATAGGCTATTTATTTGCTATTCCGCCTCCCGAACATGAAAAAAGCCACTTTTGTCATCAAAGCACTACCGCGCCACCTGCTCCTCCAGCACCACACTCGGCGTCAAAATCCCCACATTCCCCAACAGCACGTTGCGGTCGTTCGCCGCGCCATTATATTTCACCTGGCCGTCCATGTTATAGTCCTGGAGCCGGTATCCGGACACCACGGCGTTGGGAGTGAGCAAACCCACCACGCTGAGGATAGCGTTGCGGTCATTGTTGCTGCCGTTATACTTGAGTTGGAAATCAATACGGCCGTTAGCGGCCCAGAGTACATATTTTCCACTGATCAGGCGCTGGGCCGGGTTGAGGCCGTTGAAGGCGTAAAAACCGCCGGGCGGAAGGCTGCGGAAGTCAGATTCCACAGTTACACATAACGGATAAAGCCCGGCCACCCCGGATTGAACCCCTAAGTGGTTGCGGTGTCGCACTGTCAGGAAGTAGGACTGATTCGCGGCCACACCGAAGGTCACAGGTAAAACGCCGTCCACGTCTACCACATCGCCGTCGCGCTGCAGCAGGGCGGAGCGGGTGGCCTGTACCAGGGCCGGATTGGCGGCGCTGCGCAGTTCGAGGAATATCCAATCCACAATGGCATTGGCTCCTGTCACCGCCAATACGGCCGGCGTGGTTGTTTCACCGCCGCCGCCGCCTGTGTGCGTAAAGCTGGCGAGGCCGGTGTACGGCTCCGGCAGCGGGATCAGGTTTTTGACCCGCAGGCTGTCGTGCATGAGTTGGACCGTGCTGACATAAGGGCCTTGGAGGAATACCTTGACCCGCGCGTTGGCATAGATCGTCGTGCCGCCGGGACCGCTCAACCAGTTGCTGGTCGCTCCGGTGAGTGCGAAATTCGTGAGGGTTCCATCGTAGTTATTGGCCGTGCGGTCGTCGAGGAGCGTTTTTCCGGCATTGTTTCCACCAGCAATGGCTGTCGGGTTGTTGAAGTCATAGTTGGCTAAAAGGCCGGTGACCGCAGCGGGCAAACTGGCGTTCTTGAAAGTATTGATCTCCTCCGCTGTGCGGGCGATGTTCCAGATGTGCAGCTCGTCCACTTCGCCGGAGAATGGAGATACGCAAGGGTTATTACCCCCCAAAGAGAGGACGGTGGTATTGTTCAGGTTGGTTGTCAGGATTGTCGAATTCTCCTGCGTACCATCCACAAAAACGCTGAGCACGCCACTTTTCCGGACAAAGGCAAAATGGTGCCAGTTGCCGTCATTGACGGTGGATGTTCCCGCTAATTCACCGGCATTACCACAGGACGCATTTTCGATCATCTCTATGATCAACTTCCCGGCGGCATTGATTTTTATGTTGAAAAAGTTATCGCAACCGCAGGTTGGCCGTTTGGATAACAGGTACCGATTGGCCACTGTCGTTTTGAATCGTGCTTCAATGGTGAAGTCACCGGTACCGAAGTTGCCGAGGATATTACCGAGACTGACATAGTCATTCGTGCCATCAAAGTGCAGCGAGAGGTTATTTTCATCCGTTACGCCATTACAGTTTTCATCTACACCATTGCCGCAGAGGTCCGTTGCGCTGGGTTTAATGGCGTTATTGTTGTCGTTGCAATCGAGGTTGTGCATTTTAGAACCCGTCATACTGCCGCAGGTCCAGGCCGCCGCGCCGCCGAAACCGTCGTTGTCACCGTCCGGATAAAGGGTGGGGTATGTCCAGGAGCTTACCCAGTTGGAGGTAGCGTCCGTCAGCGCAAAGCCGTTCAGGGTACCGTGCCCGTTGTTCGAGGTTTTATCTTTCAAAATAGTCAACCCGGCATTGTTCTGGCCAGGTTTGCCATGATCGAACGTGTAATAGCGGACGAGGTTGGCTTCGTTGCCGTCGAGGCGGCGGCTCATGCCGGCCTGGATTTGGGCCGGTGTGAGCGCCACGTTCCAGTAGCGGAATTCGTCCATTGCTCCATCGAAATTGGTACCAATTTTTGCACCCGTATTGGTGATTTGATCGCTAAAACTGCGTGTCCAGTGGAGTACACCGTTTACATAAGCTTTCACATTGTCTGAACCATAACCATCGTGGACAAACGCGATGTGCGTCCACTGTCCGACCGTAAAGACAGGGTTTGCATTCCAGGCAGAGCCTCCTCCGTTGTAGTGAAATCTACCTGAAACAATACTGATATTTGTCGGGTATGCTCCCCCCAGCCATTCCAGGAATACGCCATTCAGCAAATCGTCCGGTTTTACCCAAACTTCCACCGTAAATACAGACTGGTGCGCCACACTCGGAATGGTGACGGAGTGGTCGGAGCCATTGAAATGCAAGCCCTTGTTTACTTCAATATCCGTATTGCCGTCGCAATCATCGTCCACGCCGTTGCCGCAAATCTCGGCGGCGTAAGGGTTGATGGCGTTGTTGTTATCGTTGCAGTCGGCATTATTGGCAACAAAACTGCCGGTGGGGCAGGATGTAATGGGCATGGCCGGGTTTCCGTATCCATCGTTGTCATTGTCTGCAAAAGGGAGACCTGTACACCCGTAACGACGTTGGACGACGCGCCGCTGAGTGCGAAACCGCTCAGTGTACTGCCGTTCGCATAACTACCGAAATCCTGCAACCCCGTCAAACCGGTATTGTTACCGCCGGCCGTTCCGTCTTCCATCGGCAGATACAAAACCAGCGACGAGGGTGCGCAAGTCACGGGGCAATACAGGCCCGCGGTAATCTGCGCCTGTGAACGGGCAACATTCCAGATGCGCAGTTCATCCACCTGGCCGCCAAAGAAATCGCTTTCATAGCGGCCGATATCCAGCGCGCCGGAGCCGGCAAAATTGCTGCCCGAGCGGTCGCCGGCCACCAGCACACCGTCGCGGTAAATGAAACGGTTGTTGTTTGGGGAGACGATAGCGTTGTCGTACACGCAGGCCCAGTGGTGCCAGCCGTTGTCCGTGTACGTCGTAGTTGTGTTCAGGTCATTGGACCAAAAACCGAATGTGAATTGGTTGGTATTTCGGAAGCCGATGACCAGGCGGGTATTTGCGCCATTGTTGCCCTGCACCACTATGAAGTCCTGGGTACCGTTGGTGCCTCTTTTCGCCCAAAACTCGATGGTCATGGAGGAGTTGGCCAGATTGACAGCGCCGGATGGAATTTGCGCATAATCGTTTGTGCCGTCGAAATCGAGGGCTTCCCCGCCCAATAAAGTCGTGTTCACGAGGCTCGGCGTGGTGCTTACCGTTTTTTCGAGACGCACGGCGCCGCAGGATAGCGTGGCTTGGGCAGCGATAATGCCGCCGTTGGCGCCGGGTGTCACGGTGATGCTTTCGGTGGTGGAGGAGCCCGTCCAGCCGGAAGGCAGCGTCCAGGTGACCGTCGGCGTGCCGGGCAGGTCTATCGTGTAGGTGATCGTGCCACCGCCCGAACAAATGGCGGAAGGCCCGCTGATGGCGCTGCTTTTACTGCCGTTGACGACGTTGGAGGTTGGGCCGGTCATAGCCAAATTATGGACAACTGCGCCCAAGTAGGCACTTGCCGCGTTCGTGAACTGCGTCAGGGCAACATTGTTCCCACTTGGCTGGCCTTGTTCAAATCCGTAGTAGGCTTTCAGGTTGGTTTCGTTGCCGGCCGGCACGCAAAACATGTCTTCTTTAATCTGGGTAGCACTACGAATGGCGTTCCAGATTTTGATTTCATCCAAAGCCCCTTTGAAACGCAGGTAGTCGCCGTTGATGCCTGCTCCGAAGTTCATCGTGGAAGTGGTGTTGTCGCCTGGTTGTGCGAAAGCGCCGCTGTAGGTCTGTGTTTCTGCAAAATTGCCGTTCAAATACAGGCTGAGCGACCGGTTCGCTGTGCTTCTGGTCAGCGCGACAAAATACCAGACGCCCGTCGTGAGGCTTGCGCTGAAAATTTTGTCCACCGTACCGTCGTAGCCGCAACAGTTGTCCGAGTGTTGGTATTGAATGCGGTTGCCGTTGAGGTTGACGACAAACTCTTTTCCGTTGAAAATCAGCGTCTGCATACCAGTCAGTCTATCCGGTTTTACCCAAAAAGAAATCGTCATTTCGCCCTGTATCGCCTGGCTGTTTTGCGCTACGGCCAAATAGTCGTTCACACCGTCGAAATGCACGGCCCGCAGGCAAGCGGTATTATTGACGGCAATTGAAAGGCTGCGCTCGGCACTCATGCCGCAAGCGTTTACGGCTTTTACTTTCAAAATACCGCCTGCGCTGTTGGCGGTCACCGTGATGCTGTTGGTGGTGGAACTACCCGTCCATCCGGAGGGCAGCGTCCAGGTATAACCCGATGCGCCCGGTATGGTATACACCGTGTACGTCAGCACAGCGCCGGCGCAAATCAGGTCGGCGCCCGAAATACTGCCCGGGGTGGCTGGGCCTGATCCCGTGCAGTTTACGTCAAGCGTGGAAACATTAGAGGTGTCTATTAAACAAGTATTGGACACGATACAACGGAATCGCCGGTCATCGTGCGCAACGCTCGCCGAAGCAATGTTGTACGTCGCAGTTATTGCGCCGGAGATGTCGCTGAAAGAAGCGCCGAAATCCGTGCTTTGCTGCCATTGGTAAGTGGTTGTGCCGCCGCCGCTCGAAACGGCAACGGTGAAATTGACAGGAACACCTTCGTTCACCGTTTGCGAAACCGGCTGCGTGGTGATTTGCACCAAAACCGGAGCGACGGCCTTCGTTTTCGTGCCCGTCGTGTTGCCGCAGGCATCTGTGCCATTGATGGTGACGTTGCCCGCCGTGCCGTTGGGTTTTACAAAGATCATATTGCCGAAGTTCGTCACGGCCCAGCCGGCGGGGGTGGTCCAGTTCCAGGTGGCGATGCTGGCGTTGGGATCGACGAAATACGTGTAGTAGTTGTTCTCGCAAGGCACCGCTTCGCCGGTGATGGCGCTGAGGGTTTGCGCCGGACAGGTCAGGGTGAGGGTGGCGGCATTGGAATTCAGCATATTGCAGCCATTGCGCACCACACACCGGTATTGGTTGTTGTGGAGGGCCACCGTCATTGTCAGGGCGAGGCTGGAAGTCGTTGCGCCGAAGATATTGACGAAATTGCCGCTGCCATTGGGTTTTACCTGCCATTGGTACGTCACGTTTTCCGTCACGGCCACGGTCAACGTTATCGTTTGACCGACTGTACCGCTTTGGCTGGCAGGCTGTCCGGTAATGGTAATGCTGCCGGAAGCGGTGTAAAGCGCGTCGGTGCACGGGCTGACAAAGTTGGACGACGTGCCGCTGAGGGCAAAGCCGCTGTAGGTTCCATTATAGTTGTTGGCAGTAGCATCGTCGAATAGGGTAACACCGATATTGTTAGCGTTGGGTGTGCCGTCATCGGCGTGGTAAAGTGCCGTTAGCCCGGGTTCTATTCCATTTAACCGGCAGTACTGAGCGTTGTTAATTTCTTCTTGCGTTCTGGCTACGTTCCAAATGCGAATTTCATCCATGCTGCCGGTGAAATAGCCGTTGCAAGGGCTGTTCCCTAAAATGACATTTGCGGGATTGTTGAAATTATGGGCAGATGTTCCGGTTGCATCGGGCGTGCCATCCACATACAGCGTCAGCGTTGTGCCGGAGCGAGTAGCGGCCAGGTGGTGCCACTTGCCGTCGCTGATTGTGGTGGCGCCGGCGAGATTCAGTAAATTAGCGCAACCGGCTTCTGAAAACTCAGCGCGGAACTTGCCGTCGTTGACGAAGAAGTTCCAAAAATTGCCACAAGAGCACGTAGCGCGTTTGGAGATCAGCAAACTATAAGAAGGGTCCGAAGTTTTTACCCACATTTCAATGGTAAAATTTCCGGTTCCGAAATTACCGAAACTATTGCCCAGATTCACTTGGTCGTTGCTGCCATCAAAGTCCAGTGCAGCGACGTTGGCCTGTGAAGCAACCGGAGTTCCAATGGTGAAGTTGGTGTTAGAGATATCGAAAAAGATGTTGCCTGCCGCCTCAATTTTGATCCGGGCCTTTCCAGTGTTGATACCGGCGGGAATAGCGACACTCTGTGTGCCATCATTGGCCGTGGATGCAGCCAACACATATCCATAGTTATAGCCGCCGTCCACCGATAGCGAGATTTTTACGTTTTGGCAATTCACGTTGGCATTGGTCGTGTTTGCTACGTTCCAAGTGACCGTTTGGTTGCTTGGAGAAGCCCAGGAAACAGGCGTGTTGGGAGCAGTGACTAAGAAAGGCCCCGCGGTGCCATCCACTTCGAAGCTCACCTGGGGGGGCGTGGTGCCGCCTGCTCCCGGGTGGTTGTCGCGCACATACATGCGGTATTTGATGTTTCGGGTGTATGTGGGTAGCCGTTCATATACGGTGCTGTTGTTTGCCAAGAGGTCGGACAACTGAGGAATGGTACGCCGGGGCGTGGTCACCGGGTTGAAAATACGGGCAATGGGGACGTTGCCATCGGCGGGTGTCGGCGGCACCTGGATAGAAATGGTCGAAGCGGTGAAGTCAACGTTCCGGATATTGGTTTGCTCCCAGGAGTAGGTCAGGTTGTCGCCGTCCACATCGGTGGCCGAGCCGACCAGCTCGAAGGGCGTCGAAACCGGGATGTAAAAACCGCTCGCGGGGACAGTCGAAACCGGGACGTGGTTGCCCGTAGGAAGGGTTTTGTAACAGGTTGATGTGCTGAGGAAATTGGTTATTTGAATTTGCGAATAGACCCCGAAATAGGTGATATCGCCTGTCGGGAGGATGTTATCCACGCCACAAATACCGGTGTAACTCATGATGGAAGTACCGCTGCCGTATTCGTTTGTGCCAAATTGCCCGTTGTTTGAGGGGCCGCAACTGGTCCAGGTGTGGCTGCAACTAAGTGCGTGTCCGATTTCGTGGGCAGTTGTTGCCAGGTTGTTATACGGGCTGATGTTCTGCGCCCGGGTCGCATTGCAAGGGGCACCGCGATTTCCGCAGCAACCTCCCAGCACGAAAACAAGCCCCATGTCATAGTTTTCCGTGCCCACCAATTGGTCGGTCAGCATTTGGTTTTCCTCCAGGGTGCCATCTCCGCCATTGGTGACGAAGGGGTCGGTTGCATCATCTAAAAAAAGGAGCTGGTCTTCGCCCACCGGGAGCACGAAGCGAATGGAAACATCGCGCTCATAAACAGTATTGATTTGCCCCAAAAACGAGACTACGCCGGCCAATGCCTGCCCCTTTGTTACCCAACCTTGTTGTTGTGAAAGCGCGCCGATTACAGTCATTGCATGGCGGAAGACCCGCAGCACGTCGCCCGTTTCGTTGACGCCGGCCAGCATTCTCTGGGCTGCAGCGTTTTCTGTCTCTTCCAGGGGTACTTCGTTTTTGCGGAGGCAACTGATCTGATCCTCGCGGGCAGGGTCGTCTTTGCTCCAGAAACTGTGGTATTTGGTAGCGTCGGTCTTGAATACTTTGCGAATGATGACTTCCTGCTGGTTGGGGAGGGAGGCGAAAAACGCGCTGAATTCATCCGGGCTGATCATCATACGTCCGTTGAATGTCGGGTCGTCCACGCCTTTCAACAGGTAAGTGCTGATTTCCGGATACTTCGTGGCCAGTTCGGGTTCCATCAGGGGTGATTCCCAGATTTGGAACCGCTGAAAGATGCCATTGGGCAAGGGCAGCCAGACGATGGCCGTGTTGTTTGCGATGCCGGCGCTTTCCTTTTTAGCGGTTTTGCCCAGGGTTTTCATGGCCGTCATGTCCAATTCGAACGCGGCACCTTTGCCCAGAGCAGGTAGACCGGGCCGGAGCGATGTCTCCGGGAGATTCGTAGTGGTTACCTTGAAAGGTTTCCATAATTTACCCGGATCGGTTTGACCGAAGGTTTGGGTGCAAATTAAAATAAAGAGACTTGGAAGAACTACCGCGTAGTTCAATGTTGATTTTCTCATTTTAATGATTTTTGAAACTGTTCGTACCCGGTGGAAAGCGGTTTGCTAAAAGTTAGCATAGTTTAGGGCGTGTTTGTCAAATGCCCCGGTTATTTTTGGTGAAGGTCTTTTATTATCACCAATCCGCCGACCTAAAAAAAATAACATCCGCATAATCCCACTTGAAGTTTGAAGTAAGCGGAAAACCGGCGCTATGATGCACCAATTTGAAGTAAGCGGAAAACCGGCGCTATGATGCACCAATTTGAAGTAAGCGGAAAACCGGCGCTATGATGCACCAATTTGAAGTAAGCGGAAAACCGGCGCTATGATGCACCAACCGGCCAATAATCAGGGACAACTTCAAACTCCTACCGCGCCACCTGCCCTTCCACCACCGCGCTCGGTGTCAAAATCCCCACATTCCCCAGCAGCACATTCCGGTCGTTGGCCGAGCCGTTGTACTTCACCACCCCGTCCATATTGTAATCGGCAGGCAGGTAGCCGGGTACAACGGCGTTTGGGGTAGTCAAACCCACTACGGCAAGAATGGCAGTTCGGTCGTTGTTGCTGCCGTTGTACTTGATCTGGAGATCAATACGGCCGTTGCCGGCCCAGAGCGCATATTTTCCACTGATAAGACGCTGCGCCGGGCTGAGTCCGTTGTGGGAATAGAAACCTTCAGGAGGGAGAATGGTAAAATCTGTCGCTACCACCGAGCCGCGGGCATAAAACTTGCCCGCGCCGAGTTGCACGCCGAGGTGGTTGCGGTGCCGCACGGTCAGGTAATAGTTCGCTGCATTGACGGATGGTGCAAAGGCTACCGGCGACACGCCGTCTACATCCACCACATCGCCGTCGCGCTGGAGCAACGCGGCGCGGGTAGCCACCACCTCTGCCGCACTGGTGGCGCTGCGCAATTCGAGAAACACCCAGTCCACAATGGCATTGGGGCCGGTGACGGCCAGCACAGAAGGCAGGGTTTGTTCGCCACCACCGCCGCCGGTATGGGTAAATGTGTTTAATCCGGTGTACGGCTCTGTCAGCGGGATGCGGTTTTGTACGCGCAGGCTATCGTGCATGAGCTGAGCGGCGGAAACGTACGGGCCTTGCAGGAGGACTCGGGCGCTGACTTGCAACCCCGACAGGGAACTCTCGAAAAACACGGTTTGCTCCCCGGCGAATTTGGGTTCCTCGGTGTTGCCCACATGGTCGGTAGCACGAGTGTAGAAGGAATAGGTAGCCCCGGGCACCCCGGTGAACACATACCGGGTGGTGTCTATTTTTTCTGCAACTAAGAGAAATGGCCCGGCATCGCGGGAGGCATACAGGTCATAATCGCGCACCCCTACCCCACCCGGATCATCCTGCCCCGTCCAGGTAATAACAAGTATGCTGTCGGAAGGCACCGTTGCCGGCAGCGTATCGAGTGTGCTGGTGGGCGGAAAAGCGTCTATAAGGTTGGTCCAGGTATTGGTCAGAATAGCCTCGTTGATATCGAATACAATAGAAGCCTGGGCGAAGGCCGTGTCGCCGGTGACGGTACTGTTGGCGGGAACGATAGTAAACGTGACGTACCCTTCGCCCCTTTTGGGCAGGGTGTCGTTGTAAATATTGACGGTAGTGTCATTCACTGGAAGAAAACCCACGTCGCCGGCTTCGGGCGGCAGACCGGTGAGCGGGTCTATGGATTCAAAAATCCAGAAGACTTCTTTTTTCACGACGTCTATGCCGGCAGTCACGTCCACATACACCTGAAGGGAATCCCGCACATCGAGGCGTTTACTGTAGAAACTGGTATTGGGCGGCACATCGAATACGAATGCCCCGAAGCCGAAGGTACCCAGCCGTACGGTGTTGATATTCAGGTGCGGGTGCACCGGCAGGTTGACCCGCACGATCTGCGCGGGCGCCGTAGCGAAGTCCGGGTCGTTTTCAAAAAGAATGGTGTAGCCCAACCGATCCTTGCGGGCTACCCAGCGCGGCGCTTCATAGCCGATGGGTCCGGTTATTTCGTTGGGGTCCACGGCGTGGAGGCGGGGGATGTCGAATCGGGTGCCGTCTGAGCCGGGGTCATCGCCGCCGCCGCCGCCTTGACTGCCTTCTTGCCCCTGGTTGCGGCTGGGGCAGGTGCATTCAATGTCTTGCAAAACTGGCTGGTAAAAATAACCCCAATAAAACGAAGAAAATTAAACTAGAAAAATAGTGCATCCTTGCAGCGTTTAATATTGACAACTTTCAGGTTGAGGCATTGGGCTTATATCACAAGTATTTGACTTCTCTCTCTATGCAATTTTTGTTTTTCTACGACACGCTTTATCTTTTTTTTCATATTCTATCGCCCCTTTTTGAATTTCACGATATCGTCAATAAATACATCTTTGCATCCGTAGTTTAGAAAATAATTATTCCTGCCAATTAAACACTGCTGTGACCAAATAAGCATGTAATATACATTCTTTAAACTGAAAACGGTTTTTGATTCCCCTACAATCGTATTTTGTTTTGGCTCATCTTTTTTTATAATTATCATGAATATCCATGCATTGCTTTGCCTTTTGTTAAATTACCAACATATGAGGAGACAACTTAAGGTTTCGTTTCTCATCTCTTGTAGCCTGCTAATTTCAATCTGTCAAATATAAACAGTGCATCGCCTGCAACTCTAATTATTGCTAGAACTTAGCCCTATAGTATCCTGATAAGGGGAGTAGTTGTATATATCCAAGCCGTAACTCCAACAGCCAGAAATAGGTAGACAAACTGGATATACGGCGGCAACAACCGCCTCGCCAGAGTAATCCATTATATCATAATAAGTTACAGGTTATTAACTGCATACTGATATAGATTGTTGCCATCTCTTGGCCCCGAAGGATCCCGACTCAAAAACCTTCCCGTCACGGGATCATAATACCTGGCCCGCACATAATAAATCCCGCTTTCATAGTCGTAATACCGTCCGGCAAACAAGGCCGGATTCTGCACTGCCGATGCAGGAATCACAGTGTAGTTGGCATCCATAAAAACCGGCACGCCAAAGGGGTCGTATTCGTAACGTTCCACCACTTGCCCTGCATTGTTGGTCAAGGCAATCGTGGAACCTAATCCGTTGTGGTGGAAATAATACGTTTGGCCCGATTTGGTGAGGGTCAACACCTGATCCACCCACGCACTGCCATATACATAGCTGGCCGTCACGGTATTCGCCTCGTTGCGTTCTTCAATCACCTTGTTCCGGTCGAAGAAATAGTTGGTGATCATCCCGCCGACATTCTTTTGAACCCGGCGCCCGAGGGCGTCGTATTTGTACGTCGTGGTCACGCCGCTTTTCTGGTGGCTGACAAGCCGGTTGTCCGTATCATATTGAAAAACAGCCGTGCCGTCGGACAACAGGTTCCCGTTCGCGTCATATTGAAAGGTGTTGGCGCCAACCATCTGGTATTCGTCGACAACATTAGCCAGATAGCTTGTTCCAGCGCCATCAATACTGACACTGGTGCGGTTATGCGTATTGTCAAAGCCATACTGGATATTGCGCACAGGGCTGGAGATATTTCCTCCGTTCAAGGTTCCTTTCAGAAAGGATGTCAGTTTATACGCATTGTCGTAGCCATAGAGCTCGGATTTTGCAGCCACGAGCGGCTCGTGTTCCGACAGGCGATTACCTTCATCGTCGTAAGTGTAAGTGTATTGAGCAAACGGGGCAGGATTGCTATGGACGATTCCGGTCGTAAAATTGACGTTGTTGTAGGCAAACGAGGTGTTGGTACCATTGAGGTAATTAATCCCTGCAATGCGGTTACCCGCGTCAAAATCAAATGTGGCGATGGCTTGGCCGGATTCCCGAACGGCGAGGGGGCGTCCACGCAGGTCCGATTCTTCTTCGATAACCCTTCCCCCGGGATAGGTAATTGTTTTTTTTCGGTTTGTTACATTATAGGTATAGGAGGTTATTTCCCCGTTCAGGTTTTCAATCAATAGCCGATTATTCTGATCATATGTGAATGTTACCGTGGCATTGGCATTATTAGCGCTCAGCATGTTACCCGCCGGGTCATAGGAAAAGACCGAGTTGACACCGCCGGGGTATTGAATTTGCAACAACCGGTTTAAGTCGTCGAAGGCGTAATTCGTAACTGCGTTATTATTATCTTTCCTACTGACAGGATTGCCATTGGCATCGAAAGCAAATGTTGTTTTGGCCCCGTCGGCGTATGTAATCCCAATCAGCCGTTTCAGGGCATCGAACTGATAAGTCGTGGTGGCGCCTTTGGCATCGGTCAGGGCGACCGGGTTTCCGACTGGGTCGTAGGCAATGCTGTTCTCCTCTGTCATCGCGTTTGCGCTGGAAACGATCCGGTCCAAGGCATCGTAATTCATGGTCGTAGTCTTCCCGTTCCGGTCGGTTACGCTGGTATTGTTGGAGTTTGCGTCATATTGAAAGAAGCGGAATTTGCCATTGCTATCGGTTATTTTTATTTGCCGGTTGAGCGGGTCGTAGGTATACTCCAGGAAATTGCCGTTCGCGTCGGTCACTTTCGTCAGGTTGTTGTTGTCGTCGTATTCTTTCAACACCAGCAGTCCGGTGTTGTCCGAAGCTGAAATTTCGCGGTCGTCGGCATCGTAAGTGTACGAAAGTATTGTGCCGCTTGCCAGGGTTACTGTCGATACATTGCCGACGGCATCGTAGGTGTAGGTCGTCCCTTCGCCGTTCGGCAGGGTCATAGATGCCAACCGATTTAAGGCATCGAAAGCATAAGTTGTCGTATACCCGTTCTGATTGGTCACCGAAAGAATACTACCGTTGGCATCGTAGGTATTCATCACCATAGCGCCGAGAGGGTCTGTTGTTTTCGTCCGGCGATTGGCAGCATCGTAAGTGTAGGTGGTGGTTTTTCCTCGTTTATCCTGCATCGCGATAAGGTTGCCCGCGTTGTCATACAGGTATGTGATATTTCCGCCGAGCGCATCCGTTTCAGTAGTCTGTCGGTTAAGCGCATCGTACTGAAAGGTTGTTGTCGCGCCGCTTTCATTGGTTTCGGATATTTTGTTGCCGTTTTTGTCGTACCCGTAGGTCATCACATGACCCAACGGATTGGTCGCATTGATTAACCGGTTCAAGGAATCGTACTTATAAATTCTTTTATTCCCCTTTTTATCCGTTTTAGCGATCAGGTTGCCGCCCTGATCATATTCATAGGTTGCCGTCCCGCCCAATGGGTCCTTTTCGCTCGTCACTTGATTTCTCTGGTTGTACTGATAGGTGTATGCGTGGCCGTTGCCGTCAGTTCTGACGATCATATTACCCCGCATATCATATTCAAAATTCTGGACAATACCGGTGGCGGCACGGACAGAGATCATCCGGTCCAGGGCATCATAGCTCATCCAGGTGGTATCGCCCAGCGCATCCACGACGAACACCCGGTTGCCTTTGTTATCGTATCCGTACCGCGTGATTTGCCCCAGCGAATTGGCGACGATGGTGATCCGGTTCATGGCATCATATCCAAATGTGGTTACATTCCCATTCCGGTCCGTCTCCGTCAGTAGGTTTCCCACGCCATCGTACGTTTGTAAACGCGTGTGACCAAGCGGATTGGTTTCGGTTATCTCGTAACCATGTATATTATATGTAAAAGTAGTAGTATTGTTACGGCCGTCTTTATAGGTAAGTTTATTACCAAAATTATCGTATGTGTATTGCTCTACTATCCCCAATGGTTTAGTAACCTTATTCAGATTACCCTTATTGTCAAATTCATGTGTGATGACATTTCCGTTTTTATCTTGAACCGATTGAATAAAATTATAGACAGGTTCATAGGAAAAATACGCTGCATTCCCGAAAGCATCTCCTTCGCTCAGTTTATTTCCTTTATTATCAAACTGAAAAGAAATTGAATTGCCATTCCCATCTGTTTTTTTGGCAATGTTGTTATTTCCATCATATTCAAATTTGTTATTAAAGCCGCAGCAGCTCCCAACTTCTTCCATGACACGACCGCCTTCGTCGTAGGTGTAGGTCGTTACCTGATTATTGTCGTTAAATTGCTCAACGACAAATGTTCGTTTGATGTCCGGTTTGTAGGTTATTTTTTGAATTCCAATGCAGGAGATGAGCGTTCGAACAGCCGATACATTCGTGAATTCAATGTGTACAGGAAAACCACTTTTATCAATCAAGACTACTAAACGTTTTTTGTCATCATACTGATACTCTTCATAATTTCCTAAAAAATCAGTGTATTCCGTTTGGTTTCCATTTTCGTCGTAACTGTAAAGGATGGTTCTGGTTGAATTAAAATTAGGATCCGTGATAGAAACTAGTTGACCACTATCCCACAACAGCGTAACGCTACGACCACTTGGATCTGTCACTTGCGTCAGTAAACTATCTGTATAACCCAACACAACCGCGTTCGCGCACCGGTCTTCTATTTTCGTCAACTTTTTGTGCGTAGTGTTTTCAAAAAAATATGTGGTTTGGTTTCGAGTAACTAATTTTAACTGACCAGGTTGCGTCTGGATCAGCGTATCAAAAATGCCGGTCGGAGAATTATATGCACCACCGGTATAGATATATTTATCCCTTCTTCCATCAGGATGTTCTATCACAACATGCACACTGTCGTAATAATACCGCATACCGTAAGAAAACGTCCACCCGTGGCCATAGCCCACATTTTGATTTCGCCGAGCACTATTGTAAGTAAAGGTAAATTCTAATGACAGCCCTCGGCCTGGAATTGTCAGATCATTCCTTTCGTAAATCAGGTTTCCCGTGTAACTATTCACCTGAATGCCATGTGGCCCTATAATGTTAGGCTTGGTAAAATTTTGGCCATTTAAGTAATTAGCGGATGAAAAAGATAACAGACAAAGTAAAATTATTCGCATTGCGCTTCTTTTTTTAAGTTTATATCAAAGTAAAGAGTGATGCTACAAACAAACTATTCGGTTAGCACAAACTGCAACGGATGCGACGAATACGAGTACACTGTGATCGAACTGAAAGACCCGGGACGCAGGATACCCGGAGGCCCGCCGATTTCCCGAAACTCCAGGTACAATTCCTGCTTTTTCTCCGCCAATTCATCCGACGTGAAACCCAATGGCGCGCCGCGCAAACTGATGAGAAAACGCGACGGCATCGGAATATCCACATTGCCCGCATTGCCGTACTGAATGGTGATGGGCACGAGTCGGTTGATCCGCACCGAAGGCGGGTGCACGATGTTTTCCGACAGGTTTTGGTCTGTTCCGATATTCACTATGGTGCAGAAAAACCCGCCGCTACCGTCGCCGGAACTGGTCGTTCCTGCATTGCCGGCAATAACCGTGAAACAATCCTGGAGCAGGGTTGTCTCGGCTTGTTTGGACGCCTCCATATCGTACAAGCCAAGCGGCGCTCCGGCAAGGTTGAACGTGGCAAATACCCGTGTGGAGTTCACATAAATAATTTTCAACGCCGTCCGGGTCGTGAGCGACGGCCCTTTCAGTTTTAGAATCATGTCGGACGTAAACTTGGAGCCATCCACCCGCAAGGTCACATTGCCGGTATTGCCCCCCTCGCCGGCAGCTACGTTTAAAATGGAGAAGTTGATGATTTCAGCCAGCAAGGTGATCGCCTGTTTCGCATTTGCGCCTAAGGTTGGCGTGGCGCCGTAGGCCAACAGGTAGTACGTGCCCGCTTTCAATTCCGGCACCAAAACAGACTGATCCGGACTAAATGGATTGCCGAAGGCAAAGTCGTGGACAGAACGGGTCGGCACGGCGTTGTGGCTGAGGTAAAGTTCATTCACCCCTCCGGCATCCAGCGCATCCAATGTCAGCAACAGCGTTTCGTCGGTGAGCGAATCGGGCACCTCGATGCGGTAGTACAGGGCGGTGTTGTTGTGCAAGGTGTCGGGTGTGGGCGCGCCGATGGGCAATTCCGGCACCGTCACCATCACTTTTTCCGACGAAATGCGGAAGTTGTTGCCCTCGTTGGACTCAAAAATATTGTCCAGCACATCGGTGGCCACGATGACATGGTAATCCCCCAACGGCACACCGGGCGTAACACCCGTATAGGATTTGGAAGCCGAGGTGCCGGGCACCAGACTTATACTTCGGCTCAGCGGGCTGCTCAGCGGAACATCCGTCACGTCCAGCAGGGAATCGGGCGACAAATAAACCAACTCGCGCAAGGTGCCGGTCGCCGGGTTGGCGCCCTGATTGTTTATGTCCCAGGTAACCGAAAGGATTGCCCCACAACCGCCATTGCCGGAAATTCAATATCCGTAACCGTCAGGTCCGATGGGTCGGGCAACGACGTGGACAGGAAGGTGAAGAACGTGTTGTTGTTTTCGCCGTTAAACTCGAAAAGCGCGTTATTGGCATCCGTAGCAAAAATCAGGACGTAATTGCCCACCGCGCTGATGGGAATAAACACCTCCATCGTGTCGCTGTATTGCACTCCAGGCGCCAGTACCCGGTTCTGGTTTCGGGTACCGACCGTTTGGTCGTTGCCGCCAATGGCAAAGTCTGTGGACAAGTAAATTTTGTCCGTCCAGTTGGCCGATGTCGGGCCAGGCCCCTGGTTTTTCACCGTCCAGATCACCTGAATCGGCTGCCCCGCATAGGCATCCGCAGGCGCCACAAAAGTCATCGGAACCAGATCGGGCGAAGGGCTGAGTTGGATGTGGATCGGTTGAGCCGGGCCGGTCGAGAAGGAAGCTGGACGTACAAATTTGATGTTGTTGCTCCTGTCCGGGTCGTTCGTGCGCTCGTTGTGGTCGGCTACGAGAAACGCGTAAAAGTTGCCGGACAGCCCGTTCGGGATGTTGAAAGTATGGGTGAGCATGTACATCTCCAGACTATCCACCGGGCCGTTTTTAGTGAAATCTTTGACAAAAATATCGTCGTATTCGTCCCAGATCGAATCGGTGGAGAGGTAGACACCATCGTACCACAACGGAAAATCGAACACGGCCGTGCTGCTGCCGATGTTGCGCACACACCAGGTCAGACTGACCGACTGGCCCGAGTTGACGGTATCCGGCAAGGTCGTGACAGACAGATTTTTGAAATCCACCGGACTGGGTGTGTTCAGGAAAAATGGTGCGCTGCGCAAGGTATTATTGCCGTCAAAATTATACTCGTAAATACTGTTGTCGGCATCTGTGTGTACGAACAGGTAGTACGTTTGGGGCGCAGCAAACGGCAATGCAAGCGTTGCCGAACGGCTGTACGAACCGCCAACCGGAATGGGTTGCAAAATATCAAGGGTGGTGAGCAGCGTGGCCGAACCCATGCT
Organism: Lewinellaceae bacterium; assembly: GCA_016719605.1. GTDB lineage: Bacteria > Bacteroidota > Bacteroidia > Chitinophagales > Saprospiraceae > M3007. The sequence continues at coordinate 205,956 of JADJYW010000003.1, forward strand.
GAAAACCGAATCGGAGGAAATGTAAATCCGGTCTTTCCAGGCTCCACTGCCGGTGACGGCAGCCGTACCGCTATTTAAAACGGTGTAATTGAACGGCAAACCGGTGCCGGCAAGCAGCGTATCCGGCAAGGCATCCAGCGCGGAAACCAGCAGATCGGGCCATGGCGACAAGTTGATGTGCATGGAATCCAGGTTGTCGTTGTTGCCATCATCGGTTTCAAAAACCGTGTTGCCGGCATCGGCACGGACGTGCACATAGTACTTGCCGGAAATTCCGTTGGGCAAAACGACATTGGCTTGCCGGCTGATTTCCTGCGCCGAAAGCAGGGTGCCTCCCGAAACATCTCCTCCCAAAACAGTTGCCGATCCAATGTCCAGCACAGACTGTTGCGACAGGTAAATCTGATCAGTGCGATTGATGTTCAGCAAACTACCCATGCCTTCGTTTTTCACCGTCCACTGCACCGGAATACTTGTGCCGGAACCCGCTGTATCGGGCGCAGCAACCTGTGGAACCACCAAATCGGCGTTTAGCACATCGGTCGGATTCGTACTGCGCCGGGTGTTGTTGTTTTCGTTCAGGTATTCAAAAACCCGATTGGTCACATCCGTCACCACATAGAAATAGTACGGGCCGCCGATGTTATTGGGTATGGCCACACTTCCGGAGCGATTGGTCGTTGCGCCGGCAGCCAGGTTGCCGGGATTACTAAAGCTGTTCAACGTTGTCACCGAATCCGGTTTGTAGGTGGCTGCTTTGCTGATCAAAACCCGATCCGTCCAGTTACCTGCCGCGGTCGTAGCGCCCTGGTTTTCCACCGTCCATTGCAGCGTGACTGTTTGGTTGTTGCTCGCAAAAGCAGGCCCGGTCACAGAGTTTACAACCAGATCGGGCGGCGGTGTCAGGAATATCGTCAGGGTATCGCTTACGCCGATGTTGTTGTCTTCAAAAGCAAACTCGAAGACATCATTCTCCCGGTCGGTGTACACATGGATGTAATAATCACCAAACACGGCTTGCGGCAGTTGAGCCGAAAGCATACGCAGGCTGGAGGCGCCGGCGGCCAACGGTGTGCCCTGGTAGGTGCCGAGCAATGTGGCTGTATTCAGATTGAGGGTTGGTGAACTGCTGAGATAGACGAAATCCCGGAAATTGTTATTGGCCAACATATCGCCGCTTCCCTGGTTCTTTACCGTCCAGTTGATGTTGATCGGCTGCCCCGAAAACGCATTGGTGGGCGCAATCACAGCAATCACCTGCAGATCGGGCGGCGGGGTCAGGTTGATCGTGATGGGGAATGCGACGGCCGTGTTGTTGTTTTCGTTGCTTTCCGGCAGCGCCGCATTCACGTCGGTGCGCACAATCAGGAAATAATTGCCCTGTATGCCTTGCGGCAAGGTTACCTGCGCCATTTGGGCGTAGCTCTGACCCGGGTTTAACGCCGTAAAATTGATAGCCCCGCCGATATACACATCTACATTAGGTTGGTAAGTATTGTCGGTGGACAGGTACACATAATCGTACCAGGACGACATTCCAGTGGCGCCGCTGCCGCTGTTGGTGGTTTGCCAACTTACGGAAATGGAGGTTCCGGAGAATGGTTGTGTGGGCGCCATGGTGCTGCCGACAGTCAGGTCGGGTAGTTCGCGCAGGGTAAACTGCTGCGTCGGACCTGCGGTTTGGCAGAAATCATTTTTGGCTACTACTTGCCAATTGTAGGCCGCTCCATACACCAGATTTCCTGGATTGTGGTAATACGAGATTTGTGTCAAGTCGGCTCCGGTGGGCGTAGCGGGTTGGGCCTCGTCGGCTTTCCAAATGTAAATATCGTAGCGGGTAGCGCCGGACGAGGGCAGCCACGAAAAGGATACGGGCGGACTCACATTTGTTGTGCCGTCGGCGGGCAGCATATTGGCCACCACCGTCGGTGTCTGGTAGTTGGCGACCCAGTCAATCAGCGTGTCGTTGGGCGGGTTCAAATCGCCGGCAAGTGCCGTAAACAAGGTAAGCATGTGGTCTTTGTAGGCCGACATGTTGGTCGTTTGCGCGAAGGTGTAGTGGATCGTGTCGCCCGGCTGCACCACGCGGGCGCCGATATTTTCCACCACGAACGCACCATAACCCCGCCGGTAAACCACATCAAAACCCGTCTGCGGCAGACCGCCGAAATTTTGAATAACAACTTTTACAGCGGCGGCGGCGCCAAGGTCGCATTGTTCAACGGGCGACAACAACCGCGTGATACCCACGTCTTCCGTCAGGTAGTCAAACTCGTCCGCGCCGATGTCGGGGTAGTTGGTGTTGCGCAGCTGCCCGTCTATGTCGGTGAGCACATCCGGTGTGAAAGAAGCGGCGCTGTCCAACGCCACTTGCAGGACATGCAGGTCGGTAGCGGAGTAAAAAAGCGGGTTGGCGGAAACGGAATTTTGCTCGCGCCCGCTGAGATTGCGCAGCACGGCCAATGTCCCGGCATTGGCGCCGTCCCAGTAGGCCAGGTTTGGCCCGGTGGCATACAGGTCGTTGAAATCGGCGGTCGGCGTGACCGTATTTCCATTCTCGTTGTAGCAGGCGTATCCGCCGCCGGAGTTGGCGAAAATGTTGTTCAGGATGTTTTTGTTGGTACCGCCGCCCGTCAGTTCCAGCGCCCGGCTACTCGCATTCGTATTGGTGATATTGACGCTGTTGTGGTAAAAACTTTGGTAACTGCCAGAATATGAGGCAATACCCGCCACAAAAAGGGTACCGCCAATAGAAACAATGTTGTTGGCTACGAGCGCCCGGCTGGATGCCGTACCGGTACAATTGTAAAGCCGGATGCCCCGGTTGTTTTGTCCGATGATCACCTCGTTTCCAGTGATGCGCAGGCCGTTATTACAGGTCTCGCACAATATCCCGTATGCCGCGAGGCTTGTGCTGATGCGGTTGTCCTGAATAACCGGGGCATTTTGATACCTCAAATAAATACAATGGTTCCGGGTTTCCGAAAAAACGTTGTTCTCGATGCGCGTGCCGTTTTCCAAGCTGACAACATTGTCGCCGTACAGCGCTATGGCCCGGTAGCCGCCTACAAACCGGTTATTCCGGATTTTGATGTCCGAATCGGGCGCCACCGATCCGGCTGCTTCGATGTAATCGGAAGCGGATGTGTTGGTTTCCACAAACAGGTTGTTCAGAAAGGAGACGTTGGTCACACCGTTGACAAGGTAGAAAAAATCGCTACTATGCCGCCGGAAGGTCATTTTTTGGAAAATGAGATTACCTGTCTTATCCAGATTGACGGCGGTGCCGCCGGATTGGCGCGTGAGCACCACGAGGGAACTGTCGCCCGACTCCGACTGAAAGGTAACGGTATTCGCAAGGCTGCTGCCATTGATATTAGTGATGGTAAGCGCTTCATTGTAGGTGCCGTTTCGGACATTAAACTGCACTGGCCCGAGTACGCCGCCTTTATTCAGCGCCGTGACGGCTGCTGTAAACGTGGCAAAATTGGGCACCACGCCGCCGATGGTGTAGGCGCCGTTCAGTCCGGCGTACAGGTCGTTGAGTTTGGCCGTGTCGTTGGCGGGGTTATTGTCCGGGAAACCATCGGGATCCCGGGTGTACGCAAGGAGGTTGTATGCGGTACCGATAGCAATGTTCTGCGTACCGATCACCACGGTGTCCCGCTCGCCGGGGTACAGGACACCGGCCCAGTTGTAGGGCGTTTTGGGCACGTTATTGACCCGCCATTCCACCGTCATGGTCATTATGGTGTCTATGCCATTGTTTTTCAAAACCGCCCGCACCGCACGCAAGCTGGGCGGGAACGGGGTGATTTTGTTGGGTTCCACAAATACCTCCACCCCTACGTCGCGGGTCGTCATGGGCGCAAATTCGTCGGCGCCGATGTCGGGCGTGGCCGGGTTGCGCAGCTCTCGGTCAATATCATCCGACACGCCGGCGACGGGTGTGCCGGCGTTGTTCAGACTGGGTTCCTGGATGTGCAAATCGGTGCTGGATATAAACTGCGGATTGATGGATCGGGAGTTGCCGTCCTGTCCGGAAGCGAGTTGCCAGTCGGCGAGGGTTGCCTTGGAAACACCCTGCCAGCTCCCAATCAGCCCGCCCGTGGTGTAGAAGTCATTGTAGTTGCTGGTTACGCTGGTGGAGGTATTCATTTGCACCGGCATGGCCCCGAGCGGACAGGCGAAGATGTTGTTTCGGGCATCCAGGCCTGTGCTGGTGGTGTTGTACAAGGCTCGGCTTGCCGTAGAAGAACTGTTGGCATTTACGTTGTTGTGATACACCCGTACCCGATCGCTGCCGTTCAGGTAAATGCCGTACACCGCGGTGGCAAATCCTTCGCCGATGGATACAAAATTATTGGCAATCAACCCCTCGGAGCCGAGCGGGGAGTCGCTGTTTTCTATAGAAATGCCTTGCCCAACGCGGAGGCGAATCTTGTTATTGACGATTGAAAAGGAATTGCTGCAATTGATGAGGAAGATACCGCTTGTCGCGTTCACCGACGTGTCCACAATAGTGTTTCCTGAAATGATCGGGTTGACCACAGTACCCAGATATACTGCCTGCCGTTGATTATTAAATCTATTGTCCTGTATCAGCGGATTAGCTATACTTCCAGCGCTCATATATATCGCTATCCGGCCGCCTTCAAATCGGTTTTGTACAAACGCGGTATTATTATTTCCCGATAGCGCATAGAATACATCGGTCGCATTTCCCCCGGTCAGAACACTTTGAAGCACGCAGTTTTCAAACCGGTTGTTTTCCGCCTTGTTCAGCAAATACACCACCCGCCCGTATGTCCCGTTCGTCGCCTCCAGTGTCATACGCCGGAACCGAAACCAGTCGGCGCTGTCTATGCGCAAGGTGTAATTGGCCGATGACGGACTGTTGAAGGTGAGTTTCACGGCGGTGCTGTCGCCCGATTCGGACTGGAAGGTGATACGTTTGTCGGCCCCGGCGCCGAAGACTTCTTTCAGGGTGATTTGCTCGGTGTATGTACCGTTTCGGATGTTAAAAAAGACCGAATCCACGACCCCGCCCAACGCCAGAGCCGACACCGCCGAGGCGAACGTCGGGAAATCGGGATTGGCGCCGCCGAGCGTATAGTTGCCGCCGAGCGCGGCGTACAGGTTGCTCACCGAAGCCGTGTCGTTGCTCACGTCACCATCGGGCAGGCCGTTGGGTTGGGTGGTCCAGGCTCGGATCGAGTACGGCGTGTTGATCTCAAAAAAAGCGCTGCCGATGGTCACCGAATCCAGGGCGGTACCCACCAGCAGGGCGCCGGCCCAGGAAAAGGGCGGCTGGGCTACGCCGTTGATCTCCCACTCGATCTGTACGGAGTTCAGGGTCGTCGCGCCGTTGTTGAAAAGCGTCACCTGCACGGGCTGTGTGCCGGCGGCAAATGCCTTTTTCGGATAATCCACCGATACTACACGCGTTTCGTTGGGTTCAAAAAAGAGCGCTTCGGCGCGTTTCCACACGCTGGTTCCCGGATTGGACCGCCCCACGATCCAGGCGGTTTGGCCAGCCACTTCAAAGTCTGAAAACTGGAATCCGCCGGGATCAGTTTCGTCCACCCAGGTCGTGCCGCCATTGGTGGTAGCACGAACAGTATTGCCATAAATCAGCCAGCCTTCGTTGGCATTGCCAAACCAAATTTGCTCAACAACATTATTTGCGCTCTGACTGACCCAGGTGGCGCCGCCATCGGTCGTTTTTCGCAACAAACCGTTTACCCCTCCGCCACCGATCCACCCGATATTGTTGTGCAGAAAAAATACGGATTCCAGGGTTTGCGTGGTACCGGTCGCGACAGGCGTCCACGTATTTCCCGCATCGGTTGTTTTGAGCAACACTCCGCCGAACCCGCAAACAAATCCGGTATCTGCATTGATAAAGTGCAGGTTATTCAGCGTCAGGGTGGTACCGCTGGTTTGGGCCGTCCAGATCGCGCCGCCGTTCACGGTTTTCAGGATGGTGCCGGAATTACCTACGATCCAGCCGGTGGTCGGCGAGTGGAAATAGACCGCGTTCAATGCGCCGGTAAAGGGGCTGGTTTGGGCCGTCCAGTTCAGGCCGCCGTCGGTGGTACGCCGGATGGTTCCACTATTTCCACATATCCAACCCTCGTTGGTATTGGCAAAATGGACGCCGATCAAGGCCTGCGTGGTACCGCTGTTGCCTACCGTCCAGGTATCTCCGGCGTTGGTGGTGTAGAGTAACATACCGCTTGCCCCAACGGCCCAGCCGTGGTCTTCGTCAACGAAATCGCACTCCAGCAATTCATTGGTTTGTGTATTGCCCTGGTTCGTCCAATTGGTGCCGCCGTTAGTGGTTTTTGAAATTATGCCACCGCCTCCGACCGCCCATGCTACAGCAGCGGTACCAAAAGAAATCGAGTTAAAAAATGAATTCGTAATCGGACTTACCGTCGTCCAGGTAGTGCCGCCGTTGGTGGTACGGCGTATGACTTGATGTATAGGCAACATAGCCAACTGTAGAACTTTCAAAATAGATATCATTCGCGCCGTTTGTGCCGAGGTCAACAGTCTGCGTCCAGGTGGCGCCGCCATCGGTGGTTTTTCGGATGGTGCCGTCGTTGCCGGCTATCCAGCCTTCGAGGCTGTTTAGAAAAAATACCGCGTCGTATAGCGTTGTGGAGCCGGTATTCTGACTAACCCAGGTCGCGCCGCCGTCGGTGGTTTTGAGCAGGGTGCCGGTCGCTCCAGCCACCCAGCCGGTATCGGGGTGGATAAAGTGCAAGGCGCGCAGGCTTTGGATGGTATCGCTGGTTTGCGCGGCCCAGGTACTGCCGCCGTTCATGGGTTAACAGAATAGCGCCGTTTTCTCCGACGGCGTACGCTACCGAGGCACTCATGGCCTGCACGGCGTAAAGTGGCTTGTTAGCCGAATCGGTCTGCAAAGACCAGTTGGCCCCGCCGTCGGCGGTGTACAGGATCTGTTGCATCCGTTGTACGCCCGACGGCCCAGCCTGTCGTGGTATTGGCAAAGGATACGTCTTCCAAAATCGTGTTCGCGGCGACCGGAGGGCATTGCACTACCCAGCTGGCGCCGCCATCGGCGGTATGGATAATAGTCCCCCCATCTCCTACCGCCCAGGCATGATCGGCATCCACGGCCGAAACGCCGTTCAGATAATTCGCGGTGGGAAATGGGTAGGAGTATTCCCAGTCGTAACATGCCTGGGCGTATAAATCAGTGGAAAAACAAACAAAGACAAACAGGTAGATAATGTAACGCTGCATGAATGATGGGGTATAAATACTCGTGATCTAAAAAGTTGTTATCTACCGCGCCACCTGCTCCTCCACCACCACACTCGGCGTTGTTATCCCCACGTTCCCCAGCAATACATTTCGGTCGTTGGCAGAGCCGTTGTATTTCACCACCCCGTCGAGGTTGTAGTCGGCCTGCAGGTAGCCGGGCACAATGGCGTTTGGGGTAGCCAAACTTACTACGGCGAGAATGGCGGTTCGGTCATTGTTGCTGCCGTTGTACTTGATCTGGGGGTCAATGCGGCCGTTGCCGGCCCAGAGGGTGTATTTGCCGCTGATGAGGCGTTGCGCCGGGTTGAGGGCGTTGTGGGCGTAGAAACCTTCGGGGGGTAGCGTTGTGAAATCGGCTTCCACCGCTTCGCAGGGCGGATAGGTGACGGCCTCGCCCAGTTGGACACCAAGGTGGTTGCGGTGCCGCACCGTGAGGAAATAATTTGGACCGGAGGGCACTCCAAAACTGACCCGGGAAAAACCGTCTGTATCCACCACATCGCCGTCGCGCTGTACAAGCGCCGAACGGGTGGCCAGCACCTGAACGGGATTGGCGGCGCTGCGCAGTTCCAGAAATACCCAGTCAACAATGGCATCGGGGCCGGAAACGGCCAGTACAGCCAGCGTGGTTTGTTCGCCGCCGCCGCCAACGTGGGTGAAATTGGTCAATCCGGTGTAAGGTTCCGTCAGCGGAATGCGGTTTTGTACACGCAGACTGTCGTGCATGAGGTTGGCAGCCGCGACGTACGGGCCTTGGAGGAAAACGCTGACAGCGGCCTCGGCCAATGGTTGATCAACAATACCTATTCCAACACTGACAAAAGCCGTGTTGGTGCACCCGTTCGATGCTGTGGCGGTTACCGTGTAGGCGCCGGCCATCGTTACGGCGACGCCGGCCGTAACATCCCCCGTACTCCAGGCATAAGCCGTGCCGCCGGAAGCCAGCAGCAACGTGGTATCTCCGGGACACAAATCCGGGTCGCCGGTGATTTCCACGGCGGGCAATGAACGCACCTCGACCGAAACGCTATCCGTATTGCGGCACCCGTGCACATCTGTCCCGACAACCGTGTAGGCCAAAATACCCGGCGTATTCGGGGACAAGAAAGGCTCTGCCAGCGTGACACTGCTGAGAAAATCTGCCGGAGACCACCGGTAAACAAGCGCACCGCTTCCCTGTAACCGAATAAAACCGCCCACACACAGGGCGGTATCCAGGCCTGCCTGCACTGCGGGCAACGGATAAATGACAATCTGGGCGGTATCGGCAGTTGTCTGCGCCGTTGCTGTATCGCGCAGGATCACATAACAAGGATTGCAGGCTTGAAAATTTGCGGGGATCAACCATTGATACGCGCTATCGCCGGCCGCAATACCCATACCAGCCGGTTGGTATGGGCCGTCAACCCCATCGGACGAGATCAACAGGTCCAGACCGTTCACACGCTTCGAGGCCCAGATGGTCCGGATACTATCTCCGACGCAATAGGCATTTTTGTCGAAACCGGTGATGTTTAATTGTGGTGCTCCATTTATTTCAACAACGATTTCGCCATTGGCTTTTGATGGTTCTACGTTGTCTGTGTTGTCCACCGCAACCGTAAAAAATGAATACGTTGTACCGGCAACGCCCTGAAAGACGGCAAAGGTGTCGGTTATATTCGATTGAAAAGCCTGGAAAGGGCCGTTGTTTATGGAAACAAAAAGAGTATAGTCGCGAATGCCGCACCCTCCCGGGTCATCGGATGCTGTCCACGACAGTGTAAAAGAAGTAGAGTCGAGTACCGGAAGGAGATTATTGATCAGTTGGCTGATAGGTGGGAGGGCATCTACGGTATTGAGATATACGTTGGTTGAGATGGTTTCGTTCACATCAAATATAATGGCTGCCTGGGCCAGAATTGTGTCGCCGGTGATTGTGCTGCTTTTGGGTTTTACGGAAAAATTGACAAAACCTTCGCCCCGTCTGGTCAGCGTATCGTTCACCGGGAGCATGCCGAGATCGGGGTCCGTGACGGCAAGTCCGGTCAAGGGATCTATGGCCTCGAAAATCCAGAATACTTTGTTTGCCGTAACATCTATACCGGCGGTTACGTCCACATAAACCTGCAAGGAATCCCGAACGTCCAGACGGCTGGAATAAAAGGTTGAATTGGTCGGGACGCTAAAAATCATGTTCGCAAAGCCGAAATCGCCCAATCGAACGGAAAATAAATTCAAGTCATCGTCCAAAATATACTCCACTACCACTTTGACAGCAGGCGCTGTGGCAAAAACAGGATCATTTTCAAAACGGATCAGGTAAGGCATCCGGTCATTCACAGAAACCCAGCGCGGATCGCCATAGCCGGTCGGGCCGGCAATGTCGTTGGGGTCGCGCGAACAACGAATTGGAATCGTTACGATCGTTGCGGATGCGTCATCCCGACAGCCGTTTTTATCCGTCACGACACAGGTGTGTGTACCGGAGCCGGCGTTGTCCAACCGGCCGTTCGGCCAGGAAAAGTTGAGCGGCGGAGTTCCGCCGGAAGCGCCGCAAAAAAGCGAAATTTCGGGCGGGCCATCCTGCTCGCAAAACTGGAAAGAACCGCCACCTGATATGGAGGCACTGATGGTTGAGCCGTCTTCGATTTCGATGCTCTCCATAGCCATGCAAGACCCATTTCCGCCTTTTCTTCTGACCGTCACGGTATATGTCCCGGCGCCAAGGTTTTTGAATTCGCCGGAAGCCTGGTAGCTACCATTCAGGGCATATTCTACATCAGACATTGGAATAGAGGCGGAGATCGCTCCATCCTGTTTGCCACAGCCGCTGGCATCTGTTTTGCTCACGGAAAGTTGCCCCCAAAGCGCGACAGGACAAAAGCCGGCCAACAGAAAACAATAAGTAAAAAAAGCATTTTTCATGAGCGAGTATCTTACGTTCAATTGAATTTTCATTTTCAAGGCTTACATCTGGCATACATCGCCAATCCCGTCCCCGTTGGCATCCTCCTGACCCGGGTTGAATTTTTTCGGACAATTGTCTGCGGCATTGGGAATACCGTCGTTGTCTATGTCCGGGTCGCAGGCATCGCCGATGCCGTCGCCGTCCGTATCCACCTGATTGGCGTTGGTTACCAGCGGGCAATTATCTGCCAAATCGGGAATGCCGTCGTTGTCATCGTCCACGTCGCAGGCATCGCCGATACCGTCGCCATCGTTGTCTTCCTGACCGGGATTTGCATTGAAATCGCAGTTGTCCGCCGGATTGGCTAAACCGTCACCGTCTATGTCCGGGTCACAGGCATCGCCGATACCGTCGCCATCCGTATCAATCTGGTTGGCATTGTAATTCAAGGGACAATTGTCTACGTTATTGGGCACACCATCGCCGTCGCTGTCCGGGTCGCAGACATCACCGAAACCGTCGCCATCCGTATCTTTTTGATCGGAATTGGCTATGTTCACACAATTGTCGCAAGCGTTGCCCACTCCATCGCCGTCATTGTCAATCTGGTTGGCATTGCTGACAATAGGGCAGTTGTCAGAATTATTGAAGATGCCGTCGTTATCTATATCCGAATCACAGGCATCGCCGTCGCCGTCCTGATCTATGTCGCGTTGGTTGATATTGGCTACCAGCGGGCAATTGTCGTTAGCATTTGGCACCCCGTCATTATCCCAGTCATTATCACAAGCATCGCCGATTCTGTCGCCGTCGCCGTCTGCCTGATCGGGGTTTGGTACATCGGTACAATTATCACAGAGATCCCCGATATCGTCGCCGTCTGCATCCGTCTGGTCAGGATTCGGGAAGTACGGACAATTATCGCCGGCATCCAGAATACCGTCGTTATCGCTGTCGGCATCCTGTCCATTCGGCAAGCCATCGCCATCAATATCCGGGTCGCAGGCGTCGCCAATACCGTCCTGATCGAGGTCATTTTGCGTTGAATTGTACACGCTTGGGCAATTATCGCACCCGTCTCCAGTGCCGTCTTCGTCGCTATCGGCCTGATCCGGATTGGGTATGCCGTCGCAATTATCAGCATCGTTGAGTATGCCGTCGCCATCCATATCCGGGTCACAAGGGTCTCCGATACCGTCATTGTCGAGGTCTTCCTGACCCGGATTGGTAAAATCCGGGCAGTTGTCACAGGCGTCGCCGACATGATCATTGTCGCTATCCAACTGCGTGGGATTGGATGTGGTCGGGCAGTTGTCACAGGCGTCGCCCTTCCCGTCGCCGTCACCATCTTCCTGAGCGGAGTTGGTGATACAGGCACAATTATCGAATAGATTATTGATGGCGTCGTTGTCCAGGTCACTGGATATAACAATACTATTCAGATCAAAATTTTGAAGAAAAACACCAATATTTGCACCTATTGCAGCGGAATCTTCTTTGATACAAACAAACCATTCGTTATTCATTTCAACAAGATAATAAGGCGCCATACCATTTATTCCATTTGAAAAATGCAGATCGCATACGACTACATAGCCAGTGGCGAATGCATAAGTAAATTGAACAGTAATATAGTCCATCAATCCAACTGCCTGTACAAACTGATCTGCTACACTATCTACTAATAGCATTTGAGCAATAACAACCTGATCGGCAGGAGGGTAAAGACCTATTATAGCATTTATATCGCCAGATTTATAAGCTGCCAGCATGGTACAAATAGCCTCGTAAGGTGAAGAGCGGCCATTACAAGAGGAACCCACCTCATCATCAATCAGACCATCCGCCGGATTTGGAAAGACCTCTCCATTCACTTCGTATACAAAAAGTGAATCACACAGCAAGTTTGTGTTGTCCGTCTGAAACACGAGCGAATCAGTGAGCGGAATACCAATCTGAAAAGATGCAGCATTGAAGGCAGGGAAAGTATCCGGCTTACCTTCCCAAAAGGTAATATGCTCTCCAATCACCTTCTCACTCATTCCAAATCCTGCATTTGACAATAAAACCAGATTGATAAATAACAAGCCAATTAACAATGATTTCATAGACATCTTTTTGAGAGCAGGTTAAACGTTGCTTTTTTGGTATAGAATGTCACAAAAGTTACGCTGACTTCTGCATCAATCTGCGCACAAAGACTAAAATCAGTTGAAAAACCTCCCGGGATGCAATACTTTGGTAATTCCTTGGGAGAAATGCCTACAATAAGAACTCCTTTAGCACTAATCACTTCTTCTGCAAGTTTTTTAGTGCTTAGTCCACCATTGAGGCTGCCGGTAAATGAAAGACCCGCGCATTGTTTGTCACCCTCACAAGAAGCCGAAATAGGTGTGTACGATAGCCCCGCAGAAAGACCGCCACCAAATGTGATATCAAAAACAAGTGGCATAGGCGGAAAAGGCACGTTGCATTGGACACCTACACTAGCACTAATATCCAAACCGGTAAGTTGAAAATTGTCGCGAATGCACTTATCGGGCGTGTCGGAGCAACATATTTTCCCAAATGAAAATGCGCTCCCCGGGGTATTAAAACTGATACCTCCACCGGGTTCACACCCTATCCCAGGAATTCGAATAGTGTTTTTCATTTTGTTACTGATACCTGTCATCAGGTTTTTCATTTTGTCAATCTCTATTGACCACTCCTGATTGGCAATACTAATCGAATAATCTTCATCCACTACAGGAATCTGTATTTCTGAAGTTTTGTCCTCTTCTCCGCACCCGTAATCAAATGTAATTGTCGGTGATCCTGATGCACCAAAGAAGCCTCCCGGGGCAGACATAGGACTCAGTGTTACTTCCTTCTCCAATCCAGGCGGAACAGTTACGATAGTAAATTGACTCAGGGAGACCGGATCGCCTCTTTTCCAGCAGCAGACATCATCTTTTTGGGTAACTGACAAACTTTCAATCCCCTTAACCTCTACCGTCACAGCGTCCGTCCTGATATCCGAGAGGTCTTCCTTCGTCACTTCCACCGTATAGGTTGTAGTTTCCGTCGGGCTGACGGTAGGGTTGGCATCTTCCGAGGTAAAGGAGCCATCCGAGGAGGTCCATTTGTAACATAACTGCCCGCTGCCCACGCCGCCGATCATGACACTTTTGCCCGGGCATATTGTTTTATCCGGCCCCGCATATTGTTGCGCCGACAATTGTACAAATACAAAAAAGCACAAAACAGAGAAGAGTGATTTTTTATGCATGTCTATAAAATTTCAATTTTATCAATAAATACAAGATTTGGAACAGCAAATAGCATGGCTACTCGGGTAATTTCACCAGAAAACTCATCGCTTTGGTTGCTTTTACATACACCGTCACGGAACCCGCTGCTCCCGGACGCAGCCACCCCGGAGGAGCGCCTGTTTCGGACAAGGGCAAGTTGAGGGTCGTCAGCCCCAGGCCCAAATCGGCAGTTTGAAGCGCAATGGGCGCACTATCCATGCTCACCAACTGGACCACAGGATTGATGATATCCGTGTTCCCGTTGTTCACAAATTCCACTTTGATGGTCACCACATTGTTTGGCCGGGACGATGGCGGAACGATAATGTTGGTAGCCAGCCCTGCCGCGCCACCCGGCACAATGGTAAATCCGTCGTTCAGGCGCGCCGTCTGGGCGTTGGTTTTTTCTGCCACTACATCGTACAAACCCAGAGGGCGGTTCCGAAGGTCGAACTGTACATACACCCGCGTCGGATTCTGGTAAATCACGCACAAGGCCGGCACGGAATAGCCGGGGCGCTCCAGCCGGACGTCCATGCCGGACTCAAACTTTGCCCCGTCGAGCCGAACGGTCATCAGCCCGTTGTTGCCGCCCTGGTTGGCCGTCACTTCCCGTATCTCAAAGTCCAGGATTTTGGCAAAAAGGGTGATGGGTTGTTGCGTACCAACCGAAGTATTGCCATAAGCCAGCAGGTAATATGTACCGGATTCAAGGCTGGGAACAATGATTTCCTGGTTTGCCTGCAGAATACTGGAAAAACCAAAATCATAATTATTGCGCGAGGGTACTTGCCCGTAGCGCAGGTACAGTTCATTGGCGGCATACAGACTGTCGCCCCGCAGTTGCACCAAAAGCGACGCCCCGGCCAGTGAATCCGGTATTTCTATCCGGTAGTACAAGGGCATGGCATCCAACAGCGTGTCCGGGGTCAACACATTCATCGGCAGCAGCGTCACATTCACATTGACCGGCGGTGTGTGCGCCAGAAAGTTGTTGTTGTCGTTGCTCTCGTTGATATTGTTCAGCAAATCCGTACGAACGATGACGTAATAATTGCCAAGGGCCACATCCACCAGATCGGCGCTCAGGCTTTGTGTAGCCGAAGCCCCCGGAGAAAGGTTAATGCCGGTGTTTTTTGATCCCAACAAGGCGTCAGAACCATCCCAGAGCGTATCAACAGAAAAATAAACGGCTTCTTTCATATTCCCCGTCGCCGGATTTGCACCCACGTTTTTCACCTTCCAGGAAATGTTCACACCCTTGCCGGCCAGCGCCGAAACGGGAGCAACGATGTTTTGCACGACCAGATCGGAGGGGGGTGGCAAAATAAGGACTATGCTCGCCGACGCCGTATTATCCCCTTCGGACAAATACTCGTAGACAACGTTGTTGTCGTCTGTTTTGAGAATCAAAATCCGGTTGCCGAATTCCGAAAGCGGAATATTGGCCGTGATCGTATCCGTATAGGTCACCCCGGGGGCAAGACCGCCCGAACGGGCGCGGTATCCGACCATAATATCTCCTCCACCAAGATTGAAATCCGTTGACAGGTATACCCGATCCGTCCAGGTACCGGTGGCCTGGCCGACACCACTGTTACGCACCTGATAAACAATCTGTACAGATTGCCCTGAAAAACCCTGCCCGGGCGCCATAATGGATTGAACCGCCAGGTTGGGTGGCGGGGTGAGCGTGATCGGTATGACCGACGATGATCGGCGGTTGTTCGCAAGGGCGCTGTCGTTGTTTTGGCCCCCGATATCCGTGACCACGATGAGGTAATAATTTCCGAAGATTCCATTGGGCAACAGAACCGATGCCGATGCTGTGTAAGATGCCCCCGCAGCCAGCGGTCCGCTCTGCGGGCGGGTCGCCAGTTGCTGGTCGGTAGCAGGCGAATAAATCGAATCGGTGGAAAGATAAACGGCATCTGTCCATTGCAGTGCAATCGTGTTCACCGCAGCCAGGTTGGTCACCTGCCAGTTTGCCTGGATGGTCTGGCCAGACATGGCCGATGCCGGTACGGTAACTGTATTTACAGCCAGATCAACGGGCGGATAGCCCACAACATTGATAGCCGAACTTCCCAGTTGGTTGTTCGACTCTCCGGTGTGTTCGTAAATCTTGTTGTCGGTATCTGTTACAATAAACAAGTAGTAATTCCCGCTACCCAAACCAAGCGGCAAGACCACCGGCGTAGCAACCGTGTATACAGAATCTACTGCCAAATTTTGGTTAAAAGATTGCGTATGTACCAACTGCGCGCCATTAGGGTTCCAGATCGGGCTGCTTTGCAAATACACCCTGTCTGTCCATGATTGTCCCTGCGTGGCGGCGGTACCGGAGTTTTTTACCGTGTAACTTACCACAATGGTAGCGCCCGCATTGGCAGCCCCCGGCACGGAAATACTCATTGGAACCAAATCCACCCATGGCGAAAGATTCACGACAAGGCCCGTCCCGTTCGCATTGACGTTGTTTGACTCGCTGCCGTTTTCATAGACTAAAGTTGGAGCATCGGAAAAGACATAAATATAATACTGCCCGGAAATGCCGTTGGGTAGTACCCCATGAAACTGTCGGTTTTGGCTTGCCCCTGGGTCGAGCGTGAGTTGGCCGGTCAGTTCTCCCAAGGCAGTGAAGTTCCCGGCCGCGTAGGTGCTGTTTGTGGAAAGGAGTATACGATCCGTCACTTGCCGGTTATTCAACTTGCCCGTTCCTGTGTTTTGAACCGTCCATTGTATCAGAATTGTATCGCCAGAATCGGCGTTTGGCCCAATCAGGATATTACTGACGGCAAGATCAGGGGTTAGAATAGCCGTGGAAGCAACTGCCTGCTTCACGTTGTTTGACTCAAATGTGTACTCATAAACCTGGTTGCCGGCATCTGTTTTGACATAAAAATAATAAGGCCCGGAGATATCATCCGGAATGGTAAGCGTCATCGAACGGGTATAGGACTCACCCAAATCCAGGTTTTGAGGCCGCGCGATTGACGCGATGCCGATAGCGCCGGCAAGGCTTGTATTATTGGCGATGTTGCTGAGAAAAATCTGATCGTACCAATAACTATTGGCCGGAGAACCACCCTGGTTTTCGACAACCCACGAAACGGATACCTGCTGCAAATTCGTAGCGGATGCCGGAGCCGTCACCGACGACACGACCAAATCTGCCGGAGGCGTCAGCGTAACCGAGACGGGGGTACTGACAGCGGTGTTGTTGCCCTCGTTCGCCTGTTCGTATTCTTCATTGTAATAGTCCGTTACAACGTGCACATAATATGTGCCCGAAATCCCCTGCGGAATAGTACCCGTGACGGCACCCGAATAGCTGCCGGCGACAGACAGATTCCCCGTACGGGTATAGTAGCCGAGCAAGGTGGCTTGTCCGAGGTTCAGGGAAAGATTGGGGCCAAAATACACCCGGTCCTGCCAGTCTTCGGACACTGTGCCGCCGGTTCCAAGATTGGACACCGTGTAGTTGACGGTAATCGCAGAGCCGGAAAAGGCATTGTTGGGCGGAATAATAGCCGTCACCTGTAGATCCGGCGGCGGGGTTAGTTGTACAGTAACCTTGCCCGCGCTAACCGCCCGGTTGTTGTTTTCATCTGTTTCCAGCATACCATTGTACCTGTCTGTCCAGACAAATACATGATATGCGCCGGTGAAACCATTGGGAATCGTGAAGGACGCATTTCCGACATAGCTCTGGTTAGCGTTCAAGGCACTAAAGTTTGACACTCCGCCAAAATAGATGTCGGTATTCACATCAAAAAACTGGTCCTCGGATAGATATATAACATCGGTCCATTGGCTCATGCCGGTTCCGCCCGGGCCGGTATTTCGCACCTCCCATCCTATGGACAACGGCTGCCCCGTGAAGGCGGTAGCGGGTATTTGCACATTTTGCACGATTAAATCGGGCAGGTTGACGATGGTAAAAGTCTGGACGGCACTGGCCGAAAAACAATACTGGTTTTTGGCTACCATGCGCCATTCATAAGTAGCCCCGTATTCGGGATTCGGAATGCTGTAGTTCAGGTTGATCTGGGTGATGTTCGCCACGGTCGGCGTGGCCGGCTGCGCCAAGCCCTGTTTCCAAAGGTAAAAATCGTAGGTATTTGTACCTGCCGAGGGCGCCCAGGAGAACATGATATTGTACGGGCTTAGATTAGTTGTCGCATTCGTCGGCAGCAGGTTGGACGGGGCGACGGTCTGCACCACGTTTTGCACCACCGCATTGGCCGTATCATTTTCAGGGTTCACGTCGGCGCCGAACAATGTCCAGGATTCGAGGGTGTAGTCGCCAAAAACAAACAAGTCGGCTGTCGCCGAAAACGTATAATCCGCTGACAGACCCGGCGGTATCACCAGTCCGCCAATGTTTTCGATAACGGGTGCACCGTTGCCAACGCGATACGCAACATCAACACCGGAGATCGGTACAGCAGTGTAGTTTTGAAGCCGGATTTTCACCAGTTCGCCGGCTGAAAGGGCACAGCCAGATGCAGGAAGAAGGATTGCCGACACGCCCACATCATCGGCCAGGAGGGTAAACTCGTCGGCGCCGATGTCGGGGTAGTTGGCATCGCGCACTGCACCATCAATATCATCCGGCACCTCAGGCAAATAGATACCCGCGCTGTCGAGCGCCGTTTGTGCGCAATGCAGGTCGGTGGCACTAACGAAAAGCGGGTTGATGGAAAGGGAGTTGGCGTCGAACCCCGTAGCGCTTTGCCAGGCCGCGAGCGTGGTGTAGAAAGTACCAATATTATTGTTGTAAATCAGATTGGTACCTGTAGTGATAAAATTGTTGTAGTTGGATGCTTCGATGATCGTTGCGTCGGAGTTGCGGGAGAGCGCATTGCCGTTGGCAGCATTGTAAGCTATGTTGTTGAACAATCGGGTGCTGGTACTTGAAGTCCGAATATCGAAAGCAGATGAGCCGGCATTGGTTCCATTCAAATGGACACTGTTAAAGTAGATATTTTGGTATGGAGAACTATTGAGCCGTATACCGGAAGCCGCTGCGGTTCCGGCTATTTGTACAAAATTATTTACAACCAAACCACGGTTCCCCGCAGTACCATAACAACCAGTCAGATAAATACCATTTGTGGCCTGGCCAAGGTTAACTTTGTTTTTAGAAATACGCAATCCGTTGCCGCAATTTGAAAACGAAATGCCGTCGCTGAACGCAGAAGAAATTGCAGTAATTGTATTTTTTTCAACAGTCGGGGTATTTTGATAGACCAATTCTATCGCCCGATAGGCTTGATTCTCAAAGCGGTTGTTCTCGATTATTGTACCGTTTTCGTACATATTATTTGCTCCATAGTAATATATGCCGCGACTACCGTTCAACAAGTAGTTATTTATAAAGATATTTCGGTTGTCAGTGGAGACAGATGAAAATATAATCGCGTAGTCAGTAGAACTGGATGTTGTCACCACTCCATAGCAACTGCTTTTGTAAAGTCTGGAAAATCCGGGGTTTCCCCTCCAATCGTGTAGGTGCCGGACAGAGCCGGGTATAAATTTAATGAGCGTGCCGTGTCATTGCCGACAACCTGATCAACCATTGCATTGGGATTGCTCGTCCAGGCTCTGATTGACATCCGCTTGCCAACTTCAAAATTAACCGAACCCAGGGCAACTGTCTGTGTTGCACCGGATACCAGGTTCCCTGTCCAGGCAACAGTAGGTTGCGGCTCGAATATTTGTGGCGTCAGGTTGGTTCTGGCACTGATCAAACGACAACCATTGTTGTAAAAAACGGCCACCGGATAGACAGGGCCAGTGTAAGAAGTTTCAATCGTACCGCTCCTGAACGGGCTGCTCCCGGTTATAGTGTAAGATATCGTACCGCCTATTCTGGTAATGGTAAAGATGACAGTGGTGCCTTCTGCAGCGGAAGTGCTGGTAACGGGGTTGCTCCAGGTACAATAGGGGTTTATCAGATTTATGCCCTGATCGAGATACAACAAGCGCCCGTTGCAGCCTAAATTCAATATAGCTGTTGGATCAGGGTCAATCTTGGCATACCCGAACATACAGTCACCATTACCTATCCCGCCGCCGTCAATAACTTCTATGGCATACTCCAACACAAAATCGCCTTCTATAGCCGGAGACTCGGCGCCATTTTGCCACCCCACATAGCCGCCAGTCACCTGCAGGCCGCCCAAACTTCCGAAGTTAATCAAATTACTCGGCAAGGCTTTCGTCCATTCGATATTATTTGTAGCAGAAGAATCTCTGTTCAATTCCCAATGGATGTCAACCGAAGTCAGTGTACTGGAACCATTGTTCTTTAACACTGCCTGTATTGGTTGCGCACCCGGCGGGAATGGTATGGTTGGTGTGACTACCTGGGCAATACTTGCATCCAGTTGCGCCAGTACAAACTCTGCGGCGCCGATATCGGGATTTTGGCTGTCGCGCAGCACACCATCAATATCGCGAGGTACGGTTGGTTCAATAAATGCTGCGCCGTTCAGTTCAACGGCCTGTGGCTTGTATGCGCCTACAGTGGCAAATTGTGGATTCACCGATATGGAATTCAAATCCTGATCACCGGTTACTATATGCCAGGCATTGAGGTCTGCGGCTAAAACCCCGTCCCAACTACCCAGCGTAGCGCCGGTCGTATACAAGTCGTTGTAGTTGGACACAAATATACCGCCCCCCGTTCTTGTAAAAACCCGACCTCCTCCGCTATTCGCGAATATGTTGTTCCGAATCGTAATGTTGGTGCTTGACTGGATATAAAAAACGCCGTTAGTATTGTTCGTCAGCATCCGTACGGTGTTGTGCAGGAAGTTGGCATACACTCCAGACAAACAGTATATCCCTTGCCGGGTAGATGTGCCGGTAACTTGAATAAAGTTATTTACGATATTCATCGGCGCATTTTGTGTGCTCGTTATAAACTGCAAAATAATACCGTCGCCATTGGTTGGAATATTAAAAATACGGTTGGTGGACAATTCTATGGCATTCAAACCGCGAATTACCAGAATACTTTCGTAGAATCCGTATGTAGAATTGGAGGAAAGCGTATTGCCACGGATTTTAGCACTGTTTACATATTCGACATACACTCCCCGTTGATACTGATTTACAAACTTGTTGCTGTCCACCACGATGCCCGATATGTACGCATTGCCATTTGCGTTCCCGAGAAAGTGTAACCCAGCGCTACCATTTTGGAATATATTGTTTTTGATCGTCAGGTTGTTGTTGTTGCCGCTATTGGAAAATACTACAGCAAAGTTGGTAGAAGTACTGGTGATTACCCTTCCGCGCAGGATGTTGTTTTCAAACGTATTATTCTGAGCGTCTCCTGCAATTTGTACCGCTTGGGCATACGACGTCCCCGTCGCCTCAATGGTCATCCGCCGGAAGGTGCAATAGTCGGCCCCGTTGAGCCGCAGGGTCCACGGGGCGTCGAATGCGGAAGACGAGTAAGTCAGTACCACAAGGCTGCTGTCGCCTGTTTCCGATTGAAAATACACTGGTTTAGTGTTATCTACACCAGGTATGTTTCCGATGGTGATGGTCTCGTTGTAGGTACCGTTGCGCACGTTGAACGTAACCGGCCCGGACACACCCGCCAGGTTGAGGGCATAGGTAGCAGCGGCGAAGTTGGCAAAATCAGGCGCTGCCCCGCCGATGGTATACACCCCGTTCAGAGCAGGTAGCAGGTTAAGCACTTTGGCGGTGTCGTTGTCGGGAAACTGATCGGAATTGCCGTTAGGCAGGTCGCTCCAGGCATACAGGTCGTATATCTGCCCGGCGAGCAGGAGCACCGAGTCCAACTCTACCAGGATCGTATCGCCGCTGAGCAGGTTGCCCGTCCAATTGGTCACCAAGGGCGCGTTGTTGTTGACACGCAGATTGATGGTGGCTGAGGAAAGTACGCCGAGGCCATTGTTTTTGAGTAAAACCCGAACAGGAGTCTGCCCCGCTGGTACCGGCGCACTCAACCCCACAAATGCAAGCACTGCCGCATCTAAAGAATCCGGTGTAAACTCGAATGCACCGATGTCGGGGTTCTGGCTATTGCGCGTCTGTCCGTCAATATCGAATGCGACAAAAGGCGAAGGTGTGCCCGAGTTGTTCAACTGAATGACTCGGGGAAGATAGGTTGTGGCACTTGCGAATAATGGATTCACGGCAACGGAGTTTATATCCTGGTTGCCAGACAAGGTGCGCCAATCGGCGAGGGTGGCTGCAGTGGAAGTCCAAAAGCCGGTTCTGTTGCCGGAAGAGTACAAGTTATTGTAATTGGATACAAACGCGCCGCCGGTTCGATAAATGGCGTAGCCACCGCCGGCATTAATCAACAGATTATTCTGGATCACTCCGCTGGTGAGGTTCAATTGCAGTGCCCTGCTATCCGCATTAGTATTAAATACACGCACCGTATTGTGCAAAAAGTGCACATTGGTGCCGCTTGAGGCATATATGGCCGGTCGACTTGCCGTGCCAAAAGTAGCCACCACGTTGTTTGTGATCAGCGCCGGGGCAAATGCGTCTGAGGTAATATTTTCCAAATAAAGACCATAGGAGTCAGGGCCTGGACTGACCATACGATTGGCTGTAACCTCCGTATTTTCCAGACTATTCAGCACCCGAATCCCCATCCTGGATGTGTATGTGGAATTGGTTACGATCGTATTTGAACGAACCTTCGCTTTTTTGACGTAAGATAAATAGGCTCCGCGATCATATTGATTTTCAAAGAAATTGCTGTCTACAACGATATTAGAGATATACGCCCCACTATTGGTATTACCCTCAAACCACAGGCCCGTACTGCCGTTCACGAAGCGGTTATTGACAAACATGAGGTTGCTGTTAACTCCTGAACCGCAAAAAACCACGGCCCGATTG
Source organism: Lewinellaceae bacterium (assembly GCA_016719605.1). Classification (GTDB taxonomy): domain Bacteria; phylum Bacteroidota; class Bacteroidia; order Chitinophagales; family Saprospiraceae; genus M3007. Next base: position 228,336 of record JADJYW010000003.1, read on the forward strand.
CTGGATGTACTGGTCGTTGCGGTGTTACGCAAAACGTTGTTGCGCAATTGATTGAACTGAGCGCTCCCGGCTACTTGTATCGCCTGTGCCCAACTTGTACTGTTGGCCTCAATTGTCATGCGTTGAAAAACAACATGTCTGGAGCCCAGCAACCGGAGCGTCCACGGAGTGCTGGATGCACCCGCGGTGAAAGACAAGATGACTGCCGTACTATCGCCGGTTTCGGACTGGAATGTGACGGTGTTGGTTTCATTAGCGCCGGATATGGCCTGTATCGTGATCTGTTCATTGTAAGTGCCGTTCCGCACGTTGAACACAACGGGGCCACAAACGCCATTGGTAGCCAAGGCAGTTACGGCGGCAGCAAAGGTGGGATAGTCGGGTGCAGCACCGCCGATGGTGTAGATACCACTCAGCGTGTTGGCGCCGCCAACCACGATCTGCAGGGAGTCGGTGACTACACAGCCGTCCTGTAGGGTGATATTGCACTGGTAGGTAATCGAATTGGCAGGTGTCGACACCGGGTTGGCGATATTGGGATTGTCCAAAAACTGCCCGGGGGTCCATTGGTATGCTGTACCTCCCTGGGCCTGCAGTTGCACGGGGGTGCCGGAACACACCGGTGAGTTGAACGGTGCAAAAGCAGTGCTTTGCTGGTACAAGGTACTGATTTCAGCGGTCGTCAGCCCCCGGTTGAATATCCGCACCTCGTCTATGGCTCCGCGCAGATCGGGGTCACACCAACTGGAATGTCCAAGAAAATTGCCGGCACGGTAAACATTGGCAATAGGATGTCCCTTTTTTTCCGCTACCAGCACACCATTGACGTAAAGACGCATGGTGTCTTGTCTGATTGTTGCGCAATAGTACTGGTAGATACCGTTGACAATGGCGTTTGAGGCGGTCAGGCGGCCGGTGTTTTGATTAGCAAAACCGTCGCTGGATATCCAGCTTTCCAGTACCAGGTTGTTCGTTGTGAAGTCCCTTCCGAACCAAATTGGCATACCACCGAGGTTGCCGGAACCATTGCCGATGTCAAAAATTCGTTCGAAGGACGACGGGGCATCGAAACGCACCCATGCGCATATAGAAATCCCATCTTGCCAGATTGGCCCCAGAGGAGGTAATTGCACATATTGGCCGCCGGCAGCCCCACAGCCATTGTTGCCGCCGGGGTTCGGGTTCAATAGTACTCCCTGACCACTTTTGCCTGGCGTACACGCAGGGTTTCCGACAAAGGTAGCATGGTTGCCGAAGCCGCTGTCGTCCTCCGGCGTACAACCGCAAAAGTTGTAGTGAATGATAAGGCCTTGCGTTTGCAGGCGCACGGTGTCGTTGGCCGGGTTGGGGTCAGATTGACCGTTGGGCTGAGCGCTCCAGGCGGTAAGCAGATAATACTGCCCGGCGGAAAAATCCAGCGTATCCAGCGGAACCGTGACCGTATCACCACCCGCCAAAGCCCCCGACCAGTTTACCTGTATTGGAGCGGCATTATTTACAGAAAGGAATAACTGGATAGAAGTGATTGGATTGACACCATTGTTGTTCACAAGTACGCGAATAGGTGTCTGACCAGCCGGGACAGGAGGAACAAGACCAACAAAACGCACGATAGCGGCGTCTGTAGAATCCCGGATGTATTCGTCGGCGCCAATATCGGGGGTTATGGGATTCCGGACATTGCCATCTATATCCGTTTGAATATCGGGGACGGGCGTTCCCTTTCCGTCAAGTAACGGATTGGTTGTGTGCAAATCGGTCGCGCTCACGAATTGCGGATTCACGGATATAGAGTTGGGATCGAATCCTGTGCCCGCTCTCCAGGCATCCAGGTTCAGGTAAAAGATATTGCCAACCGAGTTGTAAGCGAGATTGCCGCCGGTAGTAAAGAAGTTGTTATGATTGGAGGCTTCAATGTTCGTCGTAGAATTGCGCCAAAGCACCTGCCCTCCGGTTGAATTATAGCCAATATTGTTGAGAAGGCGCAGGTTACTACCACCAGCGAGCACAAACGGGCGACTGCCTGTATTCGCACTACTGGCATAAACGCTGTTAAAATAACAATTTTGATAGGTTGAGTTGGAGTAGTATATCCCATTTATCTGTAGTGTGCCGCCTATTTGTATAAAGTTATTAGCTACCAGTCCGCGTTCATTAGGTGTTCCTGTACACTCTTCTACTACGATAGCGCCCAGAGAACTATTGAGATTAAATTTATTATTTGTTATCTTTTGGTTACTACGACAGAAGTAGTTTACAATAGCATAATAAAAAGTGTAGGTTGTGTTGGAAGAAATAACGTTACCATCAATGATTGGGGCTTGTTGATACACGAGGTTTATGGTTCTTCGGAATTGATTCTCAAAACGATTATTTTCCACAATGGTACCAGTCTCATAATTACTGGTATCCACTCCCCCGGTGATCCAGATGCCGTCACTTCCGTCCTTCAGGAAGTTATTTCTGAAAATAGTACCATTATCTGTTGTTCCAGATGCAGAAAAAACCAGTGCCCTGTCATTAGAGGTATTTGTGGTCACCACCCCGATAAATTGATTGTTTTCAAACGTATTGTTATCCGAGTCGCCGGCAAAATTGACTACCCGCGCAAAATTGGCATTTACCGACCTGAGAGTCATTTTTCGAAACCGAAACCAATCTCCACCGGCCATTTGAACGACATAATTTTGAGCACTTACCGTACTGTTAAACTCCAGGATAACTGCCGAACTGTCTCCCGATTCTCCTTCAAACGTAATAGTGTTAGTTGCATCAGTTCCGACAATAGCGGGTATATCAAGTTGTTCGTTGTATGTACCGTTTCGTACCGAAAATACAACCGGTCCACATACGCCCAAGTCGACGAGATCATTCAGGGCAGTCGTAAAATCGGGATAGTCAGGGCTTGCCCCGCCAATAGTATATGTACCTGACAAGCCGGTAAATATATCCACAGATAGTGTATCATTCACATTGATTGTATCCGGGAAACCATTTGGATTGCTGGTCCAAACCTTTACATCATATAAAGTCTCAGATTGAAACGTATAATTACCAAGGGTTACAGTTGTAGTATTATTCAGAGAATTACAACCTGTAAGTGCACTATTTACAACCACTGGCGTTTGCACGATACCGTTGACCGACCAATTTACAGTAACGCTCAGCAGGCTGTCTGCCCCGGAATTTACTATCTCGGCCGTAAGCGATTGAACACCCGGACAAACAAGATCACTGACCGACAAGACTCCTGCATCATTGGGTGGCAGGGAGACCTGTACATTGAAGCAGCATGTGGATGTATTGCCCGAAAGATCGGTAGCAGTGAAACAGTTCTGCGTGATCCCCGACGGAAAATCAGATCCAGAGGGCAACCCGGAGGTTTGTTGCAGGTATGCATTTTCATAGTTGATCTGGATATTTGGCATAACATTGCCACTTTGGAAGATATTACTGAAGAGCTGGTACGAAGCAAGCCCACCCGTTTGCGTAAATGATTCGTTAGATATAGGTGGTAGTGGCGCACCTGTATAGTTGAATACTACACAGGAATTTAAACCAAAAATGTAAAATCCGCGTGTTTCGCCTGCAGAAATAATAACCTCCTGAGGCAGGATAATCTGTGGTAATGCACCAGTACCCGTGGCAAAGTAAGGCGGAATACTGCTAACAACTACTGGGCCAAGATTTGTCCATGCTGCAGGATTAGTCATATTGTCAACAAAAGTTTCCGCTGTATAAACGTCAAATACTTGCGGAGGCACAACATCCCCATAAATGGGATTTCCAAGACGTATACCAAACCCTTTTACGGACAATGGTATAGTGGAAGTATTTGTCAAATTAAAAAAAACTCCCCCCGCCAAATTGTTGCCCTGAAGCGTAAATACACCACCACTTCCGTGATTGGTAAATGAAGATGGAAACTGAATTAAATTAAATGGTGCTATATAAGGGCAATTATCATCTAGGAGTGTATTATAGGTATAGTTGATAGTACACAATCCCGGATCAGCGTTTAAAGTAACATTGGGCGGGCAAGTTATTGTCGGCAATGTAGTGTCTATCACCATAACCAAAAATGTACAGCCGGATACTAAGCCGGCAGCATCGCTAACGATGTACGTTCAAATTGTTTCGCCCCGGTTGAACTCCTGACCAATTGCCTGCCCTGATATATCACCACTCAATGTAGCACCGGATGTATTATATAACAACTGTAAATCGGGGCAGTTATCACTGTATACTGCCTGAATATCCATTACCTCCACGACACAAGAATCCGCGCTGAGCGACACCGTCACGTCGGCCGGGCAGATAACATTCGGCGCCTCTTGATCGTACACCTGTATCTGGAAGGAGCACGAAGATGTGTTCCCGTTTGTGCAGGTAGCAGTGTATGTGACTGTTGTGACACCTTTTTCAAATGTCAAGCCGCTAGCCCCTCCGCTGCCGTTCCCGCTTGTTGCTCCGTTCAGAGAATAAAACAACATCTCGCCGGGGCAGTCAATCGTCAGACCGTCTATGCCATTAATTTGTGCGCTGCACAAACCGGAATCGGTACTTACCGTCATGTCATCGGGGCAAATTATCGAGAACTCATCGGCTCCAATATCGGGGGTGGCGGCGTTGCGCGGCTCTCCGTCAAAATCGGTAGATATAGCGGCTATTGCTGCTGCCGCCCCGTTCAAGGCCGGGTTTTTGGCGTGCAAATCCGTTTCGGAGACAAATATGGGTGGCACCCCAAGCGAATTGATATCCTGCCCGGTATAGTTTTTCCAATTAGTCAGGGATGTATAATCTGTTGTACCAATACGGCCAATATGGTAAACCGTAGAATTACCCGGAGGGGCATTCGTGCCATAATAATCATTGTTATCGATAGCCAAAAATGTATATCCAACTACAGAAGACCAAATGTTGTAAATTTTCGGACTACCCGACAAAAAAGTCATTGCATTACGAAAGATGTTATTTCGAATTTCAAGGCCAGTCACTGTGTTGGAGGCAATGAGCAGATTGGCCGAGGTGGGTTGAGTGGGAGTTCCGGACACAATCGTTATATCTCCAAAAAGATTAACAGAATTGGAATATATTTTCGTATTAGTTCCGCCAGCAAGGCGAATGCCAAAAGCATTGAACGTAGTATTACCCGAAGAATAGTTGACCGTCCTGATATCGGATATGAAGTTATTGGCAATAAGGTTATTGTTTACACTCGTTGTGGACGAAAAGTGAATACCATAAGCGCCCCATCCTGCTGTACTTTCGCTGTATACACCACGAATGTTATTTCGTGTAATTTGGGCATCATTAACACCGGATCCAAAATCCATCGCAGAATTAGTTGCTGATAGGGCTTGTTTTATGTTGAATATCGTATTACGCGACACGACAGGGGCAGTTGCGTAGGCGATATCTAATCCACGAAACGTGACATATTTAGCAGGCTCATCTGAGCCAATTTCGTTTTCAATAATCTGCAAACCATCAATGGCATTTGCCAAAGAAGCTGCACGAGCATAAATACCATATCGCGCTTTCGATATGTTATTATTCTGAATAATTAGATTGTCATTATCAGATCCTATAGCGGTATTAGCAATAGCCGTACCGCCGATATGAATACCAAAAGTATTTATTGAGACCGTACTTCCTATTTCACCAGATTTGATGTTAATATTTTTAATCGTGTTATTGGTTGCTCCCTGGCCATTTCCAATACTTTTTATCCAGATAGCGGCTGTATTATTTGCTATTGAGGTGTTTTCAATATTCAGGTTTCTATCCGTGCTTCCCGAGTTGGAACCATCAATAACTACCCAGTCCGCACCATTAAACTCAAGGATACTGGTAGAGGATGAGCCATTGATAGTAGCTGTATTTCCAGGGCCTGGGCGAATTGTCAGTGTATTAGTAGCGTTGGAAAACGGATTTGTCCCTATGACTATCGGAAAGGTTTCGGAGGGGTAAGATGCATCCTGAAGGCTAAAAACTACCGGCCCGCCAAGGCAATTTGTATTGAAGGCCGCAACCGCTTCCGTCAATGTAGAGAAAGCACCTCCAGTGCCAACTATATATTCGCCGTTGAGGGTGCCTACAGCCTGAAATACAAACGGATTGGCTGGAGGATTAGTAATGGTATTTACATCTGAAGCCAATACCCCCGTTGGAAAAGAATTGATATTGATTGGTGTTGTCGTATCTTGGGCAACGACGTAGTAGTATAGATCATCACCAATAGACAAACCACCTATATCAGCAACTAGAATAACAAATTGCCAAAGACTATTGTTAGCAGTACCGGATACAAAAATACCTGGCTGCGAAAACCAAGAGCCAGCGTTTTTGCGATAATAAATACGAGGTCTTAGACTACCGGCAAGAGGAATACCCGTAGCATCTGTTATAGAAACACTATTTATTGTAACATCATTAATACTACATGTATTGAATAACGGCGTATAGGAAATAGCAGGGCCCGATATATCTAAAAGAGTAAAATCACCCTCGTCTGCGCCGATATCGGGCGCAACACCTACTCCCATGTAGCCGGCATTGGCGGCTCGAATGTCTCCACTATAATCACCAGTGATACTTGAAATATAAATAGCACTGCTTTCTACCTGCGTCGGCACAACAGAGTTGATGTGCAAAAAATCAAGGGAAGCGCCGGAGGTGCTCAAAAAAGACGGGCTTTCCGTTACAGAGTTGGCATCCGCAGGAGTTACGCGAGCCTTAAGAGCACTAAGTGTTTGGTCTTCATTTGTACCATCATAGAAGATTAAACGCATACCACTTGGTGTACCGGTATAAAACAGATTGTTATTGGAAATGGAGCCATAGTTGTTTAGGGCTGTGCTGGATCGTTGCAAGGCAACAGTTTTTCCAAAACCATTTGGTGTGGAAAGATTGACTATTATATTATTTCTCAAATTTAAAACAGATGTTGAAGCAACAGGTGATGCTGTTGCCCAAATACCTGTTGTACCAAAATTAGTTCCCGAGGATGTGGCGTTCAGAAATATCGTGTTAAAAGACAAATTAAGTATAGAACCGGCTGTAGTAGACGTAATGTTAATAGCCCTTATGGAAGGTGATATTGAACTTGACGTATTGGCATTAGGGGTTCTTAAATCACCAATCAGGTTGTTGTAAATATTAGCCTCCCCACTTGCCCCTAAGCCGGTTACCGCAATACCTGAAACAACAGGCGATGCAGCCGATGTACTTTGAATATTGTATATTTTATTATTGAAAACATTGGGCGAACTACTAGTCTGGGTAATCCCTGCCACCGTAGTGCCGGCTGTCAAGATATTGAAAACCAGATTATTTGAAACCACTCGCGTACCCGTAGCGGTAAATGTAGATACCATAAGTTGTTCCCGTACCGTTGTGTGTCAGATTGGACACTATATTATGATTGTAGTTTTCATCTACCGGAGCAGCAATATTGTATATTCCATATAAAGCACCCGTCCCTGTTACTTTGATACAAGTTAGATTGTTTACCAAGTTACTATCCACCAAAATAGTACCCGTAGATGTCTGAATTCCGATCATTGAACTGACATTTCCTGTACCATCAATAGACATATTCGTAACACTATTGAGCTTGACTGTCTGGTTTAGGCCGCTTGATATATAAATCCCTATCGTTGTCCCACCAGTAGATCCGGCCCTGTTGATATTGTTGATCACATTGCCCTGAACATTCACATTAGTTGCGTTTCCTTGATTCCATATAGGATATACAGTACCCGAACCGGTAAGCATAGAAGCACTGTATAACAAATCTGATATCGTATTATTCAATATGTTGATTGTTCCAGAGGTGGTAGTGCTGTATATTCCAGATAAAGAACCTGTCGTAGCAGTGAGGTATTCACCACTAACTATGTTGTTGCTAATTGTTGCCATTGCCATGGCGTTCTCAATCGCGATAATATTTGAAGTCGTGCCGCCACCTTTGACTACTATGGTATTCGAAGAGCATATTACACTTCCTGTATTCAGAAAAATACTTATTAATCTAGATAAATGATTTATTCCGGCACCGTTGTTATTATTTATTATATTGTTTGAGCAGTTGAGAAGCCACTGGTTATTAGCAAAGATACCCGTAGCGAAGTTTGTAGCGGCTGCGCCTCCACCATAGTTTAGAATAGTGTTTCCGGTTGCTGTAGACGCCCCACCCACATCGTTGCTGAAATCACCCAGGTCAAAAGGCGCAACAGCAGCGAAACCATCGAGTACAATGCCAGCATTACAGTTTTGTAGCGTAGTAGTGTAAAAATTGGTAAAGGAATGCGCACCTTCGGCTACCGTGACGGTTGTCACTGTATTCGTCGTAGCAGTGCAGTTGAGTACCGCTATACCGATTGAGCCAGTGTATCCTCCCGACCCTTGCCAGACTGCGTTGTTCACCCTATTCAGGGTAATTGTACAATTTTTGATAGTATTGTATTGACAACCGTCATCTCCCGATACCTTGAACAAGGCATAACCGTATTCCATCGTTGTTATCTCATCCGTGTTTCCAGCAGCCTCTTGCAAATCTATTCCATTAATTGTGACATAATCACACCCGGAAAGGCTAAACATGCCATCCCGTTCTGTACTGGCGGGCGTATTTATCCCGGTATAGGCAATCAGCACCGGATTTGCACCACCTCCGCTTTTTTGGATCGTGATCGGATTGCTTGCCGTTCCGGTAGCAGTTAGATTGATTCGCCCGGAAAGATTTTCCGAGTGGCCTGCCACCACATCCACTATGATAGTACCCGTATGGACACCGGCATTGATGGCCGTGACGGCGGCAAATAAGGTTGAGTAGTTGGCATTGACTCCTCCGGTTGCTGTAACAGCAACCTGAGCACAGAGCGAACCGGAAGATAAAATACTAAAAAACAGGAATAAAAACAGGCGAACACCCTGCTCCTGATTGGGCACTAAAGACTTTTTCATAAAATCCAATTATACGGCGTTGGAACAGCATCATACTCAAGCGAACAATGCTTTACCGAATGTAGATAGAGCGGATTAAAACTAAATGAAAGCCAAAGGTGCGCAAACCAATTCACCTGTACAACAAGGATACATAAAATTTTTATGTTATTTTTATGTGAAGTAGTTCTCACCGCGCCACCTGTTCCTCTACTATGGCCGATGGTGTTGTGATCCCCACATTTCCCAGCAATACATTGCGATCATTGGCGGATCCATTATACTTCACTAAGCCATCCATGTTGTAATCCTGTAACCGATACCCTGGAACCACAGCGTTTGGGGTTGGCAAACCCAATACACTGAGAATAACATTGCGATCATTATTACTACCGTTGTATTTGAGTTGCGAATCTATGCGACCATTTCCTGCCCAAAGGGTGTATTTTCCGCCAATGAGGCGCTGTGCCGGACTAAGGCCATTATAGGCGTAAAACCCCTCCAATGGAAGGGCGGTGAAATCGGTTTCAACCGCTGTTAGTAGTTCGGTACAAACCCACGCTGGTGGCTGCCAGAAGAATCGTCGAAGTGCCGCCATTCGTCGTTTTCAGCACCCCTGTCGAATAGGTTGCGCTGCCAAAACCATCGCCGGTAGCGATATAAATAGTATTGGGGTCGGTCGGGTGTACGGCGATTGCCGTTATACCGAGCACGGCAATGTTGTTGTCGGTCAATGGAATCCAGGTGGTGCCGCCGTTGGTTGTTTTCCATAGGCCACCCGCAGGCGTTCCAGCCCACATGGTGTTGCTGCTATTCGGATCGAAAGCCATACAGTTGACACGACCAAGACCAAAGTAGCCTGAGTTGGAATTAGTCGGCCCCTCGCTCGTCCAGTTTGCTGCGCTGGACTCGGCGTTCACCTCCGGGTGCTTGTTCAGGTACGCACGGAATTCCTGGTCGTTGTATCCGGCCGGCGGAAGTCTTCCATCGGGCATGAGACGCGACTCCCAATACCATTCCCAGCGCTTGTACACCTTCCAGCCGGAACCCTTTTCTGGTGTTTTATCCGCCCAATACTGTTCAAAATGTTGGCGAATGTCTGCAAATGTTGTGCTGTCGGTCAGGGTCGGCCAGCCTTGCCCGAGGACACTGGTAGCGAAAATCACCAGCAGCAGGAATACAAAAACGAAACGACGGCGCCCAAGGCCGGTCAATGGCTTGACAGAGCATGTCTCCATGAGAAAAAACCAGTTGGTCAAATATAAAAAAACTGATTAGGGACTTTCGGGTACCGGTCGAAGCAGCGTCACGATGCCGTAAAAATACACTGCTATCTACCAAACAAAAATGCCTTAAAGAAATATTTTAAAAAACCAGCAAAACAAAACACAAGTATTTTTCCTTAAAAAAATTTATGTAAATTTGTTCCGGTTTTAGCAATTAGTTCAAAATATACGCCTTGAGATTTCGAGGTCCTCTCCCCCGCTTCGAGGACGTTTAAGGCTCTGCTCTGCAAGCCAGATTCCCATGCCAAGACCTGTACCCGCCCCGCTCATCCTTCCCGCCCCTGCCTGATTGCGTCGTTCACCATCTACTGCCATACGTTTATGAAAACAGATCGTAACTCGGCATTTTCCATGCTCGCTCCAACGGGCCTCTCGCTCTACCATTTTGCATGCACGATCCTCTTCGCCGTGTTTTTACCTGCACTTGCGGGAGGCGCGAGCCTGAACGGGACGTACACCATTGGCGGTGTTAGCCCCGATTACGCCAGTTTTGCATCTGCCGTGAGTGATCTCGCTGTGCAAGGTGTAAGCGGTCCGGTGGTATTTTTAGTGCGAAACGGAACCTATAATGAACAAATCACTATATCACCTGTCACAGGCGCCAGCGCGACGAATACGATCACCTTTGAGTCCGAATCCGGGGACAGCACAACCGTCATCCTTACCTATGCATCCAGTTCGTTTCTGGAACCCTGGACCCTTCGATTATACAATGCCGATCATATCATTTTTCGCAAAATGACCATTGAAGCATCTGGAACCAACTACGCCCAAGCAGTGCGATTAACCGAAAATGCTCAGTACAACAGTTTTTTAAACAATATAGTCAAAGGCACTGCGACAACTTCTACTCTTCATGAAGTAGCTGTTATCTTCTGCGGAATTGGCGACAACCACCACAGCACGTTCAACAACAACCAGATCATTGACGGGAGTTATGGCCTGTACTTTTCTGGAAATTTTATCATCATTGAAAATTTTTCAAAAAACAGTTTCAATACCACTTACAGTGAAAAAATTTTAGTAGACGGCAATACATTTTCAAATCAATACTATCAAGGGGTTTATCTCGAATTCGTTCTGGGTGCAACGATTAGAAACAATCTGATAACCTCCAATACGACAGATTTCTCTTATGGGGTATTACCCTAAATCAAAGCGTAGATTCAAGTAAAATACTAGCAAATAAAATAACAGACATTGGAGAAAATGGTGCCGGGATCATCATGCAAAGTATTCTGGCCAGTGCTCAATCACCCGCCTTGGTTGCAAATAATTTTGTGGAAGTCAGCGGCTTGAATTCAAATCAAGGAATTTTTTGCCAGGGTGGTCTTCATGTAAATTTTTTGTTTAACACCGTACGTGTATTAGATAATAATGCAAACGGTGCATTTTTTCTTGAATCCAGTGATAGCATCGTCGTTCGAAACAACATTTTTTCCAATACCGGCAGCGGTTTTGCATTTAATAAAAACGGCGCCAATACTTGTCTTTCTGATTTTAACAACATCCACAGTACCGGCCCTTTTATTGGATGGTGGAATGGAATACCCGCGGCAGACCTCGCCGAATGGCAAACGATTACTTCAAATCAAGATACAATCTCCTATTCCATTGATCCACAGTTTGATGCCCCGGGTGTTTTCCTTCCCCGGGCTATTGAGTTAAACAATACCGGCACACCGGAACCATCCGTTACCCATGACATATCCGGCGTTATGCGCCATGCGCAAAACCCGGATATCGGCGCGCTGGAGTTTACACCAGACTCATTAGACGCAGCCATCGTCAGCTTTTCCAGTCCGGTTCCGCCCGCTTCGGCGGGATCAACTATTGTCCGTATACGCCTGAAAAACAACGGACTAAACACCCTAACTTCAGCATTAATTAAACTACAAGTGAACAACGATTCCCCGGTAGAAACCAACTGGACAGGCTCCTTGCCAAGCAGCGACTCGACAACTGTTGCAGTTGATACGGTTGACCTGGTTTCTGGCGAATCATACAACCTGATCGCCTGGACATCCCTGCCCAACGGCAATGCCGACCCAAACGCCAACAACGACACCGCAAAAATCCTCGGACTAATGCCCGCACTCAGCGGCGTGTATACCATCGGCGGCAGTATGCCCGATTTCCCTACGTTTACCGGAGCGGTAAACACCTTAATGCAGGCAGGAGTCGCGGGTCCGGTTATTTTCAATGTGCGAAATGGCACCTACACTGAAAAGATAGCCATAGGTCAGATTCCAGGCGCCGACAGCACAAGGCAAATTATTTTTCAGTCGGAAAGCGGTGATAGTTCTTTGGTTGTTTTAGCCTATTCCAGTATGGATTTCAATGTTCCATGGACCCTCCTCCTGAACGGCGCCAGTTGGCTAACGTTCAGAAAAATGACGATTGAGGCCACGGGCACATCCTTTGCTCAGGTTGTTCAAATTACACAAAACGCACGGAATAACACGTTTTTAAACAACATCTTGCGTACCACTTCGATTCCCAGTTTTTCCATCAGCAGAGCCGTTGTTTATTGCATTTCTGGAAACAATCTGAAAAATGTGTTCAGGAAAAACCGCATCGTAAACGGCAGCACAGGGCGTTGGTTTGAGGGCGATTTCAACGAAGGCAACTTCACCCCTGGACTTGAGGTAGACAGCAATTAGTTTGTCAATCAATACCACCAGGCAATGAATATCTCATCCGCCAATAGTCCAAAAATCCGCCATAACACCATCACCTCTACTTCAGCATACCCCTCTTTTACAGGCATGGCGCTCTTTTCCTGCGCAGGCGCCACAACAATTCTGGCAAACAAGATACTCAACATAACTACGGACGCTTTTGGGATCAAGTTAGAGTACCTGAATGCCACATCCAGCAACCCCATCATAGTGGCCAACAACTTTGTCGAAACAACCGGCAGCGGTGCCGGCAAGGGCATTTTTATTGCTTTTAACGAATATGTACAAATTTTGCACAATACCGTCCGGGTATTGAACTCAAACCCTGCCGGCCGGGCCTTGGACATTCCCGACAACCTCGGGATCGCTATTCGCAACAACAACTTAGTCAATATGGGCGGCGGATACGCATTACACCACGCCTCCGCCACACTGGATACATCCGACTACAACAACCTGTACAGCGCCGGTACCCATATCGGGCATTGGAATGGTACCGATGCTCCAAGCCTGTCTGTTTGGCGCAGTTTGTCCGCCAACCCGGATACGCTGGACACCCACTCAATTTCCGTTGATCCACAATTGCAGGGAATCTCTGCTTACCTGCCGCACGCGATACAGTTAAATGGCGCGGCGTTGCCAATTCCAGCACTTCCATCTGATATTGACGGCGTCCCGCGAGACAGCCAATTTCCCGATATAGGCGCTGCTGAATTTACGCCCGACTCTACCGATGCGGCGGTTGTGGCATTGCTCAACCTGAGCATGCCGGTTGCCGCCGGCTCAACACCAATTCGTATACGCCTGCAAAACAACGGCTTGAGCACACTCACTGCTGCGCAGGTTTACCTGAAAACAAACAACGACGCACCCGTATTTATCAACTGGACAGGAAACTTAGCAAGCGGGGATTCCACCACGGTTTTGCTGGACACCATTGATCTGGTCAGCGGCACATCGTACAACCTGCTCGCCTGGTCGGCTATGCCCAATGGGTTACCCGACCCCTATCCGGCTAACGATACTGCAAAGGTTTTAAACCTGTGGCCGGCGCTCAGCGGCGTTTATACTATCGGTGGTGCAATGCCCAACTTTCCGACGTTTTCCGCAGCAGTTGTCGCCCTCTTGCAGGCCGGCGTGTCGGGACCAGTTACGTTCAACGTACGGCCGGGCCTGTACATGGAGCAACTGGTTTTCGGTCCAATAATCGGCGCAGACAGTAGCCGTCAGGTGATTTTTCAATCGGAATCGGGCGACAGCACTTCCGTGACCCTGCGTTTTATCGCCGGCAGCCCGGCCAACTACACCGTGCGCCTGAACGGAACACAATGGATAACTTTCCGGAAAATGACGCTCGAGAGCATAAGCGGGTCCTTTGGCAGAATTGTCGCACTGGAAAACGGGGCAGGCAATGTCACCTTGTCCAATAATGTGTTGCTCGGGGCAAGCGGAGCCAGCATAACCACCAGCAGAGCGCTGGTATTTGCATCGGGGACACAGCCCTGCAACCATGTTCATCTCAACAACAACCGAATCGTCAATGGCAGCTACGGTTTTTACTATTCCGCCCATTTTCTCAACCATGCAACAGGCACTTCCATCGCCAACAATACACTCATAGGGCAGGCCGGCGAATCCATCTACCTGTTTTACAATACGGATGCAGTGGTGGAAAACAATACCATCAGCAAACCGGTGTACAGCACATCATTTACCGGTATTCGTATGGCCGAAGCGGCCGGCTCGCCGCGTATTACGGGCAACAAGATCAGTACCACATCGGACGGCTACGGTATTTACCTGCAAAATATCTCCGGCATCGCAGACACCATGCCCGCGCTTGTTGCCAATAACTTCATCCAGTTAGGTTCGGGAGCGTCCATTGATTTCGGAATCTATCTCAGTAGCGGTCAACATGCAAAAATCCTGCACAACACTGTCCGGATCAACGGCACAAACACAACAGGCACTGCTTTGTATTTAACCACTTCCGCAAACAACACCGCCCTGAATAACATCCTGCACAACACCGGCGGCGGCTACGCGCTCCGGTTTAGCGCCGTCCCCAATGCCAATGACCTGACGACAGACTACAACAACCTTTTTACCGGTGGCCCAACGCTGGTGTATACCGGTGCCGCCTACCCTACCCTGCTGGACTGGAAAAATTCCGGCCTCGGTTTCGATGAGCACTCGCTGGATGTCAACCCGCTCTTTTATGGCCCGAATGGCTATCAAGTGGCCCAAACCGACTTGAACGGCGCAGGTACGCCCAACGCATTTGTCCCTACCGACATCGAAGGAGACCTGCGCGATGCGCAAAATCCCGATATCGGCGCCGACGAGTATAATCTGGCGCCGGCAGATGCCGGGGTATCCGCTCTTGTGGTACCTGTTGCGCCGTTCCCCTCCGGAACACAGTTGGTGCAAGCCGTACTCAAAAACCACGGCGCCAACCCGCTCACTTCTGTAGATATTCCGTGGACGATCAATGGACTGGCACAAACCCCCGTTTCCTGGACGGGCAGCCTCGTTTCCGGCGCAACGCAACTCGTGGATTTGGACAGCATCAATTTTCCCATCGGGCAGTTAGTTTCCTTGAAAGTTTGGACGGCCAACCCAAATATGCTGACCGATCCGATCAATGCCAATGACACCTCCAGCGTCAACAACCTGCACCCCGCGCTGATCGGCCTGTATACCATCGGCGGCGGCAGCCCGGATTTCAGCACATTTTCACTGGCAACCACTGCCCTGCAAAACGGCGGCGTACTCGGTTCCGTCACGTTCGACGTGCGCGACGGTACTTATTCTGAGCAAATTTCCCTGCCGCAAATACTCGGCGCCGGCGCTGCAAACACGATTACGTTTCAATCCGAATCGGAAGACAGCACGGCGGTGACGTTGCAGTTTAGCGGCACTTCGGGCCAGAACTATGTCGTACAACTCCATGGCGGCGACTGGTTCCGATTCCGAAATATGACGCTCAAGGCGTTGAATTTCACCTACGCACGCGTGATTTCCATTCAGGGCGGCTCCGACAACAACCGGTTTGAAAACAACCGGCTTCTCGGCGTTGCCACAACGAGTACATCGGATACCCGCGCAATTGCTTACTCGCCATCCGGCACAACAGACCACGGGAACATTTTCCGGGATAACCACTTCCTGGATGGCAGCGACGGTGTTTTCTTATTCGGGGCGTTTGGCGCCAATTTTTATGAAAATGATACCCGGATTGAAAACAACAAGTTTGAAAACCAATACCGACGCGCAGTAAATTTGATCTATCAGAATGCGCCGGTAGTTGATGGAAATACCATCGTTTCCAATACCACCTATTCATTTTTAAATGGAATTGTGTTGTATTTCTGCAATGGTAACTTGCAGGTGCTCAACAACAAACTCACGTTGGAAAAGGCAACATTTGGAATCGCCATTGACAATTGTTTGGGTGCCGCTGAAAATCCGGGGCTGATTGCCAACAACTTCGTACAAATCGGCGGCACGCTGCTGGCAGAGGGGATTTGGTTCAACTCGTCCAACTACCAAAATGCCTATTTCAATAGTATCCACATCAACAGCAGCCATACTTCCAGCCGCGCATTCGCGCTCAACTCGGGCGGAAACCTGCGCCTGTTCAACAACATTGGCTACAACTCTACCAACGGCTACGCACTCCAGCGCAACTCGACTGTAAACATTGCTGCCTCCGACCACAACGATTTTTTCACCACCGGCAGCGACCTGGTGCTCAACTCCAACTTCAGCACCACGTTTGCCAATCTGGCCGATTGGCAAACGGCAACGGGATTCGACACAAACTCGATCTCCGTCAATCCAATTTTCGCCGGCGCTACCGACCTGCACACCTCAAACGTCTTGCTCGACGGACTCGCACTGCCCTTTGCAGCAGTGCCCAACGACATTGACGGGCAAGTACGCAACACGACCATGCCCGATATCGGCGCCGACGAATTCCCAATCGCGCAAAACGACGCAGGTATACTCGCCATCACGTTCCCAAAAAAAATCTTCGGCGAGGGCAACCAACCCGTGCAGGTGACTTTGTTCAACAATGGCCTCGATACACTCGAAACCGCTACCATCGAATGGACCGTGAACGGCGTACCCCAGCCGCCGTACAACTGGTCCGGGAATCTGCTTTCCGGCGAACAAGTAGATTCGCTGGTCATCGGCAATTTCATCTTCGACATCGGCACGGCCTATTCCATCGAAGCCTGGTCAACCGACCCGAACGGACAGACCGATGGCGATGTATCCAACGACACCGCGCGTGTGCAAAACCTGTATGCAGCATTGGCCGGTGTGTACACCCTCGGCGGCGCCACGCCCGATTTCCCTGATTTTACCAGCGCCGTGCAGGCCATGAATCTGGGCGGCGTGATTGGCGCGGTAGTGTTCAACGTCCGAAACGGCACCTACTCCGAGCAACTTACCTTGAAAGAGGTTGCCGGTATGAGCGCTTCCCAAAACGTCACGTTCCAATCCGAAACTGGTGATAGCACAGCAGTCATTTTGGCTTTTAACAGCATGTCAAACGGTCAGAATTTCACCCTGCGGCTCGACAGCGCGGACTATTTCCGGTTCAAAAAAATGACCATACAGGCAACCGGCGCTTCCTTCAATCGCGCGATACACCTTTTGCACGGAGCGCGGTATAACGTTTTTGAAAATAACGTCCTCATCGGTGGAAACAGCTATGAAGTAGTGTACGGAGAAGACCTGAACAACCCCAACCACGGCAATACATTTTACCGAAACCGTTTTCAGGGCGGAACGCAGGGCATTGGCTTGTCCGGCCCCTTTGGCGGCGAAACGGGCATGATCATTTCCGACAATACCTTTTTGGAACAAACCCAACACGGCATTTATCTGTACCGGCAACACGGGGCCATCGTGTCGGGCAATACCGTGACCCGAACATCCGGCACCTACTATGCCGGGATTTATCTGTATGCCTGCGCGAATACGTTTCAGGTAGTAAAAAACAAGGTAAATGTGCCCTACTATTACGGGATTTACCTCAATGGTTGCGAAAACACTATTGGAAGCGAAGGTATTGTGGCCAACAACTTTGTCGCGGTTGGAAACAACGGATCAAACTTCGTGCACGGCATCGCACTGGAGTACAGCCCGCGCAACAAAATTTTCTTCAACAACGTACACATCCGCGATCAGTACTACCTGTCGCAGGCTTTTGGAAACCGCTACAGCAACAACGTCATAGCCCGGAACAACGTCTGGGCCAATAGTGGCGGTGGATATGCCGTGGTCAGTGCCAACAGTGTGAACCTGACGAGCGACTACAACGACCTGTTCTCCACGAGCGCTCCGCTCGCCCAATGGAACGGAACCAATGCAACCAGCCTTACCGACTGGCGTACCCTCACCAATCAGGATGCACACGCTATTTCCATAGACCCAGGTTTTGTATCCGACACCGACTTGCACGTTTCAGAGGTAGACCTCGACAAGTCAGGCACTCCCGTAGCCGGTATTCCCGACGATATTGACGGTGAAATACGCAACCTGCAAACGCCGGACATAGGCGCCGACGAGTTTTTACCTATCCGGACAAACGACATTGGCATTGTCGAGCTCATCAGCCCGAACAAAATCATACCTTTTGCCGCAGGCAACCAACCCATGGTGGTTGTGCTGAAAAACAACGGGGTGGACACGATAACTTCGACTACGATTCGCTGGCGCATGAACAACAACGCACAAACGCCTTTCGCCTGGACGGGATTCCTTACCGCCGGCGAACGGGATACCGTGCAAATCGGCGTCTTCAATTTCCCGATCGGGTTCGGTCATCTCCTGCTGGCTTACTCGGAAAATCCGAACGGACAACCCGATGAAAACCCCGAAAATGATTCGCTCTGGGTCAGCGATTTGTATGCCGGTTTGAGCGGAACGTACACGCTCGGCGGTGTTTTGCCCGACTTTGGTTCATTCACACAGGCAGCAACTACCCTGAACAAAGGCGGCGTGCTCGGCCCGGTCACCTTTCAGGTACGCAACGGCATCTACACCGAGCAAATTTCTATAGAAAACATACGCGGAAGCAGTGCTGCCAATACGATCATTTTCCAATCGGAAAACGCCGACAGCACGGCCGTGGCGCTGAAATTTGGCAGTGGCAACTACGTTTGCCGGCTGGACGGAACCAGCTACCTGACGCTAAAACAAATGACGATTGAAAACACGTCCAACATTTTCAATTCGGCAGCGATACAGCTCCAGGGTAGCGCGTTCAACAACACGTTTATCGGCAACCGAATCATCGGTACGTCAAACAATTATATCCTGTTCTCGGCGAACGCCCACTTGTCCGTAGAGAACAATATCGTACTTCAAAACAATGCTTTTCAGGGCGG
Source organism: Lewinellaceae bacterium (assembly GCA_016719605.1). GTDB lineage: Bacteria > Bacteroidota > Bacteroidia > Chitinophagales > Saprospiraceae > M3007. The sequence goes on from JADJYW010000003.1 coordinate 247,656, forward strand.
TCTGGTCGGCGTTACGATCAATGGAGTTAACTCGGCCAACCTCGGCGCCGGCTTGTTGATCGAAGGAAACACCTTTGCCGGACAAAGTAATGCGATTTCCATCGCCTACCAGGACAGCCCGGTGGTGCAAAAAAACACCATCGCCGCTACGGGCGATGCCATCGCGTTGCACAATTGCCACTCGGCGCAAGTAGTACAAAACAAAATCTCGAGCACCGACGGCTCCGGCATTTCGCTGAACAGCTGCACGGGTGCAGTGGCTGACCGCACACTTGTCGCCAACAATTTTGTACACATTGGGGGCGCGAACACCCGTTACGGCATTAGTACTTACTATGGTGACAATCAAAATTTTTACTACAACAGCGTCAATTGCACCAACACACACCCGAACAGTTCGGCTTTCAGCCAGTACTACGGTTCGTCCAAGTATCTGCGCAACAACGTGTTTGCCAACCCCGGCGGCGGGTACGCCGTGTACGTTTCGAATGGTTCCGGGCTGGCTGTTTCGGACTTCAACGACCCGTTTAGTACGGGGCCAAACCTGGGGTATTGGGATGGCGTTTTTGCCGCCAATTTAACGGCACTGCAAGCCGCAAGCGGCAAAGAAAGCAACTCGGTTTCGGTGGATCCGCTTTTCTATTCGGACACCGATTTGCACATTTTGCAAGCTCAATTAGACAGTGCGGCCATACCCGTCGCGGAGGTCACAACCGATATGGACGGTACTATGCGCGACCCGAACAACCCGGATATCGGCGCCGATGAAATCAATTTCCTGGCGGAAGATGTGGGCATCACGAGCCTTGTCGCTCCGGGGAACAGTTGCACGCTGGGCAGCGCCGAAACGGTGACCATCCGCATCCAGAATTACAGTTCCGTGCCGCTTTCCGGTTTTGATGTGGCGTACAGCATTGACGGTGGCACGCCCGTGGTGGAAAATATCGGGGCTTTGACCATTCCGCCGGGCAATGCCGCTAATTACTCGTTTGCCGCTACGGCAAATTTCGCCTTTGTGGGCAGCTATGAACTGGTTGCCTACACCTTGTTGCCCGATGATGCCGATGCCGAAAACGATACCATTTCCGTGTTGGTGACGCATGTGCAAACACCGGTGGCCGTGTCCAATATGATCCCGACAGACGGCGCCGCGGGCTTGTCCAAAACGATCGCGTTTTCATGGTCGCCTTCCCCGGGTGCTACGCTGTACGACCTGTACATTTGGCCGGCAGCCGACCCGCAACCCGGTACACCGGCAGTAGCCAATATCAGCCAAATCAATTTTGTGTTTTACAATCTGGGCAATATCCTCCAGTTCGGGCAGTCGTACCGCTGGCGCATTGTGGCCAAAAACCCGTCTTGCTCCGCCAATGGTCCAATTCAAATTTTTACGCTGGCCAACCTGCCGGATTTGGTGGTCAACGCCATCACGGTTCCGTCGGGCGCGTTTTCCGGCCAACAAGTCAATATCGCCTGGGAAATAAAAAACATGGCCAGCGGCAGTACCGGCATGGGGCAATGGACAGACGTTGTATACCTTTCCAGCGACGCTATTCTGGATTTCAACATTGACCTCTACCTCGGCGGCGTACCCAACTTCAGTGCGCTGGACAGCGGACAGGTGTATGCCAACTCTGCCAACTTCACGTTGCCACAGGGCATTACCGGCAACTACTATTTCTTCGTATTCGCCGATCGCTACAGCTACCTGCAAGAGACAGACGATACGAACAACTCCGGCGTCAGTGCTACCGCTGTCAATATCCAGCTCACGCCGCCGCCCGACTTGCAGGTGACAACCATCGTGCCGCCCAACAACCCCTTCTCGGGCCTGCCGGCTACCTTCAACTGGACGGTTGAAAACCTCGGTACCGGCGAAACCCGCGCTACCGGCTGGACAGACCGAACGTACCTTTCGCCCGATGCCGGTGGACTAAATATCGCCAACGCCACCTGGCTTGGAGACCGCACCTTTGCCGGCTCGCTGGACGTGAACGACACCTACGATAAAACGATAACCACCAATTTGCCGCAAGGTATTTCCGGGACATACTACCTCTATGTGGTTACTGATTTTTATAGCCAGGAATACGAACACGCCAACGAGGGCAACAACACGACCCGAAGCGCCGCCTTCACCGTATTCCTGACGCCGCCGCCCGATGTACAGGTAACGGCAGTAACCGCTCCGGCAAGCGGCAGTAATTTGGAAAGCAAGACGGTTTCCTGCACCGTCAGCAACGAAGGCGGAAACAACGCCACCGGCTCCTGGGTGGATCGTCTGTATGGTTCCACCGACTCGGCGCTGGTCAATCTCGCCGGCGCTACCCTGCTGGCAACCGCTTCGCGCCCGACAGAGCTGGCGCCCACAGAAACCTACAACCAATCGTTCAACATTACCCTGCCTGACGGAATCACCGGGGCCTACTATTTCTACGTTTGGACCGACGCGACCAACACCGTGTACGAGTATACTTTTGAAAACAACAACACCCGCCGAGCGGCTGCCACCATGCTGCTTACCCCCGATCTGGCTGTGCAAAACATCAGCGCGCCCGCCGCCGCCGAATCCGGCGATACGGTGACCGTAACCTGGACGGATCAAAACGCCGGCACGGGAAAAGTGGCCAACCGCAGCTGGACGGACCGGATTTACATTTCGCAAAACAGTGCTTTTGGTTTGCTGGCTTCCACTCTGGTCGGCGCCTTGAACGCCACCGCCACGGTGGATACCGGCGCCGGACTTGCCCTATCCCGACAGTTGATTTTGCCGCAAGGCATCAGCGGGTCGTACTATTGGTTTGTCTGGACGGACGCAACGGCACAGATGTATGAAAACGGATCCGAAGCAAACAACATCAATGCGGCTGGAATCCCGCTGACCATTTCCCTGGCGCCCTATCCAGACTTGAATCCGACGAGCATCAATGCCCCGTCGAGTGCAGCGGCGGGCACCGCTGTTTCCGTTACCTATTCGGTGGAAAACATCGGTACGAGTCCGGCCAATCCTTCCTGGCGGGACAAAATCTACCTGTCGCCGAGTATCGTGTGGAACCCAAATGCTGCCCAATTGCTGCGCAGCGAAACCGTTGAGCAAACGCTTGAACCCGACTCGACTTATCTGCGCTCGGCATCCGTGGTTATCCCGCTGGATGCTCCCGGCGGCATTTATTACCTGTTTGTTTTTGCCGATCAGGAAAATAACGTGTACGAATTCACCGGGGAAAACAACAACCTGCTGGCGAGTGGCGGCATCACCGTGACCGGCTACCCGCCGGTAGACCTCGACATTACGGTATTTTCCGGCCCGTCGCCGGTACAGTCCGGGGCAACGATTTCGCTGAACTGGACCGTGGCCAACCAGGCTGCAGTGGCCACTATTGCACCGGTGTGGACCGATGCTGTTTATCTTTCCACGGATGCCGTGTGGCAATCCGGAACCGATCAACTGCTCACGTCGCGACAACAAACCGGGCCGCTTTTGGCAAGTGCATCCTACACGGCCTTGCGTAACGTGACGATCCCAAACGGCATTTCCGGCAATTATTACCTCCTGCTGGTGAACGACCCGGCCAACCTGCACAACGACTCCGACCGGACAAATAACGTTGCCGGCAGCGCCATTTCCATCACGCTCACCCCGCCTCCGGATTTGGCGCCCATTGACCTCGTCGCTCCGGTACAAGGGTTTGCCGGTCAGCCCATTGAGGTTGCCTATTCGGTTAAAAATATGGGTACCGGCACTACGGCTCCAGTCACCAGTTGGACAGACCGGTTCTACCTGTCCACCGATTTCACCCTCGACGGCAGCGACCAAATTCTTGAAAATGTGGCGCACGCCACAGCGCTTGGGGTTAATGAAACTTATTCCGATACCGTGCAGGTGTACCTGCCCCAGGGTTCTGCTGGAAACAAAATCCTGATCCTCAAGACGGATGTCAACAATGCCGTGTATGAGTTCGACGACGAGGACAACAACACCGCAGCCGCCGCCCTGCTGGTTGTGCAGCCGCCGCCTTCCGATCTGATGGTTTCCAGCATTGTGCTGCCGGGGAGCGCCATTGCCGGGGAGGAGATTTTGCTGCTATGGAATCTGAAAAATCAGGGCGCGAACCCGGCTATCGGGTACATGCAGGAAGCCGTATTTTTCTCACAGGATACCGTGTGGGATACCGGCGATGCATTACTTGGAGTAAAAGCCGGCTACATCAACCTGGCCCCGCAAGCCACGCAGATACAGAGTATTATGGCCGACCTGACCGGGGTGGAGGTGGGCAATTACTACGCTATTGTGCGTACGGACATTTTGAACAACATTGCCGAAAGCAACGAAGTAAATAACACCACGCCTTCTGCCGGTCCGCTGAATGTGACCGTGAACGAACTGCTGCTGCATGTACCAACTGCCGCGACGCTGTACGACAACAAAAACCTGTATTACCGGATTGAAATACCGCCCGCCTTTGAAGGGGAAACCCTTTTGGTGACCTTGGCCGGCGACTCCGTCAACGGCGCCAATGAGTTGTACTTGCGCTTCGGCCAGGTACCTACCCGCTCGGCATACGATTTTGCTTACGGTACGCCATTTTATGGAAATCAGGAGGCCATCGTGCCCGAATTGCAAGCCGGAACGTACTACCTGCTGGCTTACGGAAACACGACAGCAGGCGACCAGCAGGCTATTTCCCTGCTCGCGCGAATCCTGAATTTTGAGATTCAAAGCGTACACGCCGAACAAGGCGGAAACAGCGGGCAGGTAACGGTACAAATTAACGGCGCCAAGTTCGAGCCGGAAATGGCGCTTCGTTTGGAGCGCGGCGGCGCCAACATAGAGGCCGACACGGTTTATTTCATCAATTCCCTGCGCGTTTATGCCACCTTCAACCTGAAAGGAGCCGCGCTCGGCCTGTACGATGTGGTGGCAGAGAAAGTCGCCGGTGGTTTGGCCATACTGCCGGAAGGGTTTGAGGTTGTCGCAGGAACGGCGCCCAGCCTGGCTACCAATATCATTCAGTCGCCTTCGACCCGGCCCAATCAAGTTGCAACCATTCGGGTAGAGTACGCCAATACCGGCACGACAGATATTGTAAATCCGCTGGTGCAGTTGGTCAGCATCGCCGGGGCGCCGGTGTCGCTGGATGCTGCCACGGTAGAGGATGGAGATACCGCGCTGGACCTGCCGCTTGAGGAAATCGGTGGCCCGCCGAATGTGCTGCGACCGGGCGCGACCGGTTCGATTACGATTTACACCAAAGCGACTGTCGGACTTGGCTTTACGCTGCTTTTCCCGCAACTCTAAATTTTTAAAAACCAGCAGTATGAATCGGATAGCATGGTTCAGTTTTTTGATCTTTTTCTTTTGTTCCACATCGTTGAGCAGTCAGGTGGAAAACAGCAAGGCGCATCCGGCAAAGGAGTTTACTCTGGTTCGAAAAACCGCCGGCATGGAACCGATCAACGGTGCGCCCGTACTCGACCATTGGGGGCGATTTGTGGGGCAATGGTCTCCCATCATTTCGGACTCGCTGCAGCAATATGCGTTCCGGTTCGATAACGGAAAATCGGCTACGGTGCCGGCGCTTTCCCATGTTTTGTACAATCCGGAAGCCGACCGGCTGTTGGTTTATGGAGCATCCGTCCAAAGCCATGTTATTTCTGAAGCAGAATTGAATGTGTACACCGGAAGCGGCAGTACGGTGAAAAACCTCGGCATCGTGGCGTACATCCCGTTTAAAGTGGGCATGGCCGGTAGTGGAGACATCTATGTGGCGGGCAAAACGGTGTACGAACAGGCGGTTTTTGAATTAAAAAATACGACAACGCCGGCAATCTGAAGTGGGCGATAAACCTGCCTTTCGGCTCGCCAACCGAACTGGCAATCTCGGAATCGGGACGCCGTATTGGCCTGGCTTTGTACGACCAGGACGCCCAAAAAACCACGCTGTACTACTTCGACGATGCAGGGAAAACATTGGCCTACAACACCGATTTTGGTATGATTGCCAACCTCGAATTTCTGGGCGACGACAAGGTAATTGTGTGCACAGGCCGGCAATTTTACCTGTACCAAATCTCGGGGCAGGCCCTGATCACCTATACCCAATTTCCTGGAAATGCAATCGGAGACCATCCGATCACTCCGAACGCGATGGGCGATGGCTTTGTCGTGACCAGTGTTGCAGACCCGCAAACACAGTCGGGCTACCGGGTGCAGGCGTACAGCGGCGCGGGCGTTTTGCTCCGGGAATCCATTGTGCCGGGAGCGCCGGTTTCGCAGGGCGCTCGCATGACCATTTTTCAGGGTATCGACGAATTTATGCTCCAAATTCCTCAAGAGTCTGTCATCCTTAAAATGGACAAATGACCATGAAACAGACCAACAACATCTCCGGTATTTTGCTTTTGCTGGCGTTTTCCTGCCGGCGCAGGACGTATTGGCCCAACCCAATCTTCGAGCCGTGTGGCCCCGGTATGGCGCCAACCAAATGCAACTGCAATGGGACCCCGTGCCCCTGGCGGCCGAGTACGCCGTACGTCGGAAGGTAAATTCAGGGATGTATTCCGGGTGGGTCAGCGCTGGTGTTGCCACCAACTGGGTACATCCGGATGCCATCAACGCAACGGATACATTTGCCTATCAGGTTCGATCCAGAATAGACACGGTGTGGAGCGCAGAATCGAACGAGCGCGCCAACCGAATGGTGAAAGTGTGGCCGGTATCGAAAAACGCCAGTTGTGACACCGAAGGGGTTGATATTTTAAATGGTTTTAATCAACCCCTCCGGGTCGGGGCGACTCAGTATTTACATGAAGGAATGGACATTCACGGGGCGGAAACCTTTCAGACGGAATGTGTAAAAGCGCCGTTGGGCGGAATAATTAGCCGCAACGATCTGATAAATCATCCTGCACCAGGCGCTTTTTCCGAACGGGTTGTTGATATCGACATTTACATGAACGGACGTGTCGAAAAATTCAGTTCAATCATTTATGGAATGTACCGGCGTCTGTCGTCGTAGGTGAATCGGTACAGCCAGGTCAAAAAATTGCCGAAATCAACTCTGTTCCCTGGGTAGTGGGCGCATCTCATACGCACTGCCACTACTTTTTAACTTACGGCAACTTTTTCCCATCTACCATGGATCCGCACCGGATTTGGGATACAAATGCACACAAGGACCCACAAAATCTGTCTCCACGGGTGGAAGATACCAACGGCGATATGAAAACGCTGCGCTACCGCAAGGGGCCGAATCTCGCAGACTATTTCCCAAACGAAATTGCTGTTTACCGGGAAACAGACATTGTTGTGGAGGCTTTTGACAAACAATCCGTTGATGCACCCTGGGTGGCGCCGAGACGTATCGGGTACTATGTTGAAAAATACAACGGAAACGCCTGGACGAATACCGTCAAAACCGCTGCTGCGCCGTACACGCTGATTGACAATGCTACAGGTTTCTTTCAGGCGCATGGAGGCATGGGCGGTCCAAACCCCAACACGACCAATGCACTGAGCGATGTTACTTTAGCGCTCCAGTCTGCCCCTCCGGCTACTCCTGCATTTTATACTGCCTGGCCCGGCGGCGCCGGCTGGAATCAATGGTGGACCTATATCGTGACGAACTCCTGGGATACCAGCGGCACCTTAGCCGCGCTCGACCGATTCCAGTGCTGGGCCACCGATGCACGCGATACCGTAACAACCGACAATGGTTATCGCACAGGGTATGTCCGTGCGCAATGCATTGCGGAAGCTAAGTTTCCGGATGGAAAATACCGGGTCAATATCCGTTTGCAGGACTACGTCAACACCGCTGCCGACTATCGGAAAGAGGTGCTCGTGGATAATTTCGCTCCATACATTAAAAAAGTCACCATGCAGGCTGGTCAATTGACCTACTTAGCCGAATGGAAATGGGAGGTTGGAAACCTTACTTTTCACCCCAACGCCGACATGGACAAGGCTTGCGGTGAGATAAAAATGCGGGTGTTCACCAGCGAACCTATGAAAAACGTCAGCATCAATATCCCCTCCATCGGTTTTTCCAAAAACCTGACCAGCGCCGTTGCCGGCACCAACAGTACAGAGTGGGAATTCATCGTGCCCGCTTCTTTTACTTCAAACAAACCGATGGGGCCACATACCGTGCAAATTGACGGGAGAGATTTGAACGAAAATCCAGTGCTCGGATTTACTACAGAAGCGCCCGTTCCCGGTGCAAACATTCCAAAACACCAACACGACGGAACCTGGGCGCCAGTTGTAAATCCACAACTGGATATGGTGCACAAATTCCTGCTCGACTCCTCTTTCATGACAGTCGAAACCGAAACGTTTAACAATGTCTGTATTGAGGATGTCTCGGGTTTGCTTATAGTCAATGTCACCGGTGGCATGGCTCCGTATGAATACTCAAATAATGGCGGGGCATCCTGGCAGAGTTCGAATAAATTTTTCAACCTGGCAACCGGTACATACCACATTCAGGTACGGGACAAAATGAATTGTATCGTCTCCGCGGAGGCGCTCGTTTGGTATTTTTCCAAAGTGAATTTATCCATCATTGGAGGTGGCTACATTGTATTTTGTTTACCCAACACGCCGCCCGCTATCACGCTTACAGCCATCGCATCCGGTGGATTTTCGCCCTACACATACAGTTGGCCGGGTGGTGTGCTCCCGGTGGGTGGATCGGGATCGTATACCTGCGTTGCTACGAATGCACTCGGCTGCACCGCCTCCGCCACAGTCCATGTGGTTTATATTCCGGTGATTTGCTCCCGCGACCCCAACGACATGATTGGCCCGGAGGGTTTCGGCGACCCCAAATGGGTGTCCGTCAAAGACAACCTGCCGTACACCATTCGTTTTGAAAACGACCCCGATTTTGCCACAGCGCCCGCGCAACGGGTCGAAATTGAGCATATTCTTGATCCAAACCTCAACCTGTTTTCCCTGCGCCTCGGCGATTTTGGTTTTGGGAATATGACGTTCAACGTGCCGCCCAATTCCACGTTTTTTAACAGCCGGCTTGATGTGCAGGACTCCCTTGGCATTTTTGTGGACGTCACGGCGGGTATTGACGTGGCAGCCAACCGGGCATTCTGGATTTTTCAGTCGGTAGATCCGCTGACCGGGCTGGCTCCATCCGATCCGCTGAAGGGCCTGCTGCCGGTAAACGATACGATCACCCGTCGTGGCGAAGGGTTTGTAAGTTTTACGGTAAAACCTAAAAATTCGTCCATGACCGGCGATTCCATCATCGCCGAGGCGGCCATTGTTTTTGATGAAAATGAAACCATCAACACGCCGGAAATTTTCAACGTCATAGACGCACTACCGCCCACCAGTACGCTGACCGGCAGCCTGCCCGCCACCACAAATTTGACCTCGTTCCAAATCAACTGGACCGGACAGGATGATGCCGGCGGATGTGGTATCCGGGATTATGCCCTCTATGTGTCCGTCAACAACGGGATATTCCTGCCCAACCAAACCAATATCCTGGATACGTTCACGGTTTTCCATGGCCTGCCGGGAAACACCTATTCGTTTTTTACGGTTGCCACGGACAATGTGGGCAACACGGAGCCACTCAAACCGCAAGGCGAGCAAACGGTGACCATCAATGAAACCGGCAGCCTGGCCATTTTCTCCATCAGTCAGGACAGTTTTTGTGCAGGTACCGACTTGTTTGTGCAATGGTCTTCCTCGGGCATCTCGGCAGTTGATATTTCTTTTTCCCCGGATGGCGGCATGACCTGGCAGCCCCTGGCATCGGGTCTGAAAGCCGATACGAGCCTCTTCGCCTGGTCCATTCCGGCGAATTTTGCCGGCTGCGCCAACTGCGCCCTGCTCGTGTCCGACACTGCCGGGGGGAGCCTTCTGCGCGATACGGTGTTTACCCGTATTCACGCCGGCCCGCAATTCACGCCGGCGCCGGATGTGACAAACGTCACTTGTCCGGGCGATATGGACGGCTTCCATTACCTTGCACGTTACCAGCGGTTTGGCTCCGTATCAATACCTGTGGAGCGATGACCAGACGACCATTGCTGCTATCGAACTGGCGGCCGGCCCGTACACAGCCACGGTTACCGATGCAAACGGTTGTTCCAACACCATATCTGCCACTGTGGGCGTCGGCAACGGAAACAACGTCTTCGCGCAGGCACAGGTGCAGGCGTTTTTGCAAGGCCCGTATGTCGGTGCCGTGCAGCTGATGCACGACAGTCTGCGCATCAAAAATCTGATTCCATTAACCGAGCCATACACCGGTCTGATGAACTTTACGCATGTCGGTGGCGGCGGGGAACAAACTACGGTGGGCGTGTTGGCAGTGACCGGTACAGACGCCATCGTGGACTGGGTGTTTTTGGAATTGCGCAGCAGCACTACTCCGACGCAGGTACTGGCTACCCGCTCCGCCCTCGTACAGCGCGACGGCGATGTGGTGGATGTAGACGGAATTTCGCCGGTGATGTTCGGCATTCCATCCGGGCCTTCCTATTATGTGACCGTACGGCACCGGAACCACCTGGGTGTTCAACTCGGATCGGGCATCCCCTACCCCGCTTGCGAGGCCGTCCAAACCGATTTTCGAGACTTGCCACCGGAAGGATTCTACGCCTACAACGGCTTGAATCCAGCCCAGAAAATAATCACGGGTAAGTACACACTTTGGGCCGGCAACGGTCGGATAGATTACCAGTTGAAGTACAACGGCAGCAACAATGACCGCACGGCGATCCTCGCAGTGGTGGGCTTATCCACGCCGAACGCCGTGGTGCCCGGGTACTTGCCGGCGGACTACAACCTGGACGGCGTAGTAAAATACAATGGCTCCGCCAATGACCGAAATGTGCTGCTGGGAAACGTAGGTATCACGACACCTTCGGCAATTTTGGATGATCAGGTGGCGCGGTGAGATGGAACAAAAAGCCTACTTTGCAAGCCGTTTTTACGAACCTAACCTGTAGTTCATGAAAAGTCCGGAACGACACCTGCTACCTGCCCTGCCCGGTAAGGGAAACCATTTTTTTGCCACACTAACGGGCTTCTTTTTTTGTGCTTGTTCTACCTTGAGCGGGCAGGTTTTTATCGAAACATTTGAAACGGGCGGAGCGGGATGGACTATTTCCGGGATTGGTAATGCCTGGGAAATCGGAACGCCGATGTATGCCTACGGCCCGTCCTCCGCCTACGAACAGACTAACTGCGCGGGAACCAATCTCACGGGCTATTATCCAAACAACGCCAACACCCGGCTGGTTAGCCCAACCATCCCCCTGCCCACTCTGAACGGCAACGAAAAAATCAAACTCGGCTTTTACCAGTGGTTCAATACCACGAAGCCGACTACGGGGATCCTCACGCGCCAAACCAAACCCCCAATTTGGGGCGTACGACATAGACGAACAGCCAACCTGACCACCATCCCCCGCCCACCCTGAGCGGCAACGAAAAATCAAACTCGGTTTTTACCAGTGGTTCAAGACCTACGATGCAGCCGACTACGGCGACGTGGAAGTGTCCGTCAACGGCGGCTCCTGGCAAAAAATTAACCTCGATTCCTTCACCTGGGAAAGCGGCGGCTGGACGCACTACCGCGCAGATTTGTCCGCCCATGCCGGCTCCAATATCCAGATCGCTTTTCATTTCCGATCAAATTCGGGTGGCAATTTTGAAGCCGGCTGGTACCTCGATCAGGTGAAAATCGAGGTGGACACCACCACTTACGCCCTGCCATACCTCGAAAATTTTGAGGATGGCGCCGAGGACTGGTATACAACCGTCGGCGGGTTTTCGGTCGGAACGCCGATGTACGCCTACGGCCCGTCCTCCGCCTACGAACAGACCAAATGCGCGGGAACCAACCTCGCCGGCTATTACCCAAACAACGCCAACACCCGTCTGCTCAGCCCAACCATTCCCCTGCCCACCCTGAGCGGCAACGAAAAAATCAAACTCGGCTTTTACCAGTGGTTCAAGACCTACGATGCAGCCGACTACGGCGACGTGGAAGTGTCCGTCAACGGCGGCTCCTGGCAAAAAATTAACCTCGACTCCTTCACTCGGGAAAGTGGCGGCTGGACGCACTACCGCGCAGACCTGTCCGCCCATGCCGGCTCCAATATCCAGATCGCTTTTCATTTTCGATCCAATTCCGGCGGCAATTTTGAAGCCGGCTGGTACCTCGATCAGGTGAAAATTGAGGTGGATACCACCACCTACGCATTACCCTACCTCGAAGATTTTGAGGACGACGCCGAGGACTGGTACGCAACCGTCGGCGGGTTCTCGGTCGGCACACCGATGTACGCTTTTGGTCCGTCCTCCGCCTACGAACAGACCAACTGCGCGGGCACCAACCTGACAGGCGATTATCCAGGCAACGCCAACACCCGGCTGATCAGCCCAACCATACCCCTGCCCACCCTGAGCGGCAACGAAAAAATCAAACTCGGTTTTTACCAGTGGTTCAATACCTACGAAGCAGCCGACTACGGCGACGTGGAAGTATCCGTCAACGGCGGCTCCTGGCAAACAATAAATCTGGATTCCTTTACCTGGGAAAGCGGCGGCTGGACGCACTACCGCGCAGACCTGTCCGCCCATGCCGGCTCCAATATCCAGATTGCCTTTCATTTTCGATCCAATTCCGGCGGCAATTTCGAAGCCGGCTGGTACCTCGATCAGGTAAAAATTGAAGTGGATACCACCACCTACGCCCTGCCATACCTCGAAGATTTTGAGGACAGCGCCGAGGACTGGTATGCAACCGTCGGCGGGTTCTCGGTCGGCACGCCGATGTACGCTTTTGGTCCGTCCTCCGCCTACGAACAGACCAAATGCGCAGGCACTAACCTGAAAGACGATTACCCGCGAAATGCCAACACCCGCCTGCTCAGCCCAACCATTCCCCTGCCCACCCTGAGCGGCAACGAAAAAATCAAACTCGGCTTTTACCAGTGGTTCAATACCCACGACGCGGCCGACTACGGCGATGTGGAAGTGTCCGTCAACGGCGGCTCCTGGCAAAAAATAAACCTCGACTCCTTCACCTGGGAAAGCGGCGGCTGGACACACTACCGCGCAGATTTGTCGGCTCATGCCGGCTCCAATATCCAGATCGCCTTTCATTTTCGATCCAATTCCGGCGGCAATTTCGAAGCCGGCTGGTACCTCGATCAGGTAAAAATCGAGTTGGACACCACTACTTACGCCCTGCCATACCTTGAAAATTTTGAAGACGGCGCCGAGGATTGGTACGCAACTATCGGCGGGTTCTCGGTCGGCACGCCGATGTACGCTTTTGGCCCGTCCTCCGCCTACGAACAGACCGGGTGCGCGGGTACTAATTTGAAAGACGATTACCCGCGAAATGCCAACACCCGCCTGATCAGCCCAACCATTCCCCTGCCCACCCTGAGCGGCAACGAAAAAATCAAACTCGGCTTTTACCAGTGGTTCAAGACCTACGAAGCGGCCGACTACGGCGATGTGGAAGTATCCGTCAACGGCGGCTCCTGGCAAAAAATTAACCTCGACTCCTTCACCCGGGAAAGTGGCGGCTGGACGCACTACCGCGCAGATTTGTCCGCCCATGCCGGCTCCAATATCCAGATCGCTTTTCATTTTCGATCCAATTCCGGCGGCAATTTTGAAGCCGGCTGGTACCTCGATCAGGTAAAAATTGAACTGGATACCACCACCTACGCCCTGCCCTACCTCGAAGATTTTGAGGATGGCGCCGAGGACTGGTACGCCGGGAGAGGTGTCTGGCAAGTTGGGGCGCCTGCTTATTTTTCCGGCCCGAGTGCGGCACATTCGCCAACCAAATGCATCGGCACGGTACTGAACGGCACATATCCGAACAACGCTCATAGTCGGTTTATCAGCCCCGATTTTTTTCTGGATGCCGATACGCTTAACAATTCCCCCCGGCTTGTCTTTTGGCACTGGCACAAAATTGCCGTCGGCGATACAGGCCGTGTTCAGATATCGCTGGATGGTGGCCCCTGGCAAACTATTTCGCCAACCTATACCGGCAATAAAGCCAACTGGTCGCCGGATTCCGTCTCCCTAACACCTTACGTTGGGCACGACATCCGGATAGCCTTTTTATTCGAATCGAATACCGGCGGCGCCGATGCCGGATGGTATGTAGATGACCTTGACTTTCAGGGCATTTGCCAGTCATCTGTCGCGGCAATATCCGGCAACCCCGTTATTTGCTCGGGGCAATCCACCACATTGACGGCCACGGGAGGGGCGACTTACGCCTGGAGCACGGGGGCAACTACCGCCGCCATTACGGTTGATGTTCCGGATGCCTATTCCGTTACGGTGACAAGCGCTGCCGGCTGCACGGCTACCGGTAGCGCAGTGGTCACTGCAGCCTCCAGCCCTATCGCCGTAGCCGGTTCCGACACGAGTATCTGCCAGGTACAAAGCATTGTGCTGACGGCCTCCGGAGGCGAAACCTACCACTGGAGTACAGGAGCCACAACCGCCGGCATTCTGATTTCTCCCGGTAGTTCAAGTACATACTCCGTAACGGTTACGAATGCATCCGGCTGTTCGGATGTGGACGAGGTGTCGGTCGTGGTAAACATCATTGCGCTGACGGGCAATGTTTCACCGGCCAATGCCTGCCAAGGGACTGCGCGCGTCCTCTCCGTAACGCCGGTTTCCGGTCTTGCGCCCTACCAGTACGAATGGACACAGGGGTTGAGCAACGAACCCATGCAAACGGTGTCGCCGTCATCCAGTACGACCTACCAGGTGACGGTCACAGATGCAGGGAATTGTACGGCAACCACCAGCCTGAGCGTACCCGTTTGGAGCAATCCGATAGCAGCGTCCTCCAACTCGCCGGTTTGCCCCTTTGCGCCGGTTACACTTTCCCTGAGTTATCCGCTCATTTCCGGCCAATGGTCTACGGGCGCTACTTCGCAATCTATCGTAGCAAGCGCCGCGAGCAATACTGTTTTTACGGTAAACGGCGTGGATGCCAACAGCTGCGCTGTAGCCGACACGTTTCTGTTGCAGGTTTTTAATATCCCTCCGCTTGGCGCATTTGGCAGTCGCTCGCCTTTGGACAGTTCCATCAACGTGCTGCCGAAACCGACACATTTTTCCTGGTCGCCTGTTGTAAATGCAGACCAATACGAGCTGTTTGTTTGGAAATCCAATGAATCGCGCTCCGCCTCGGAAACAGTAGCCAACCTGCAAAGTTTTCAGGCAGATGTACTCCTCGCCTACAATACGCCGTACAACTGGCAGTTGAAAGCCATAAAAAGTTGCCAGGAAATCTGGAGCGATACCCTGACTTTTATGACCTCTGATTTGCCCGACCTGACCCTCCCGGCGTTTACGACTCCCATGGCAAGCGATTATGGGCAAACCATCAGCCTGAGTTGGGTGGTAAAGAACACCGGCAATGCAGGCACCGGCGCCGCAACCTGGAAGGACAATGTGTGGCTTTCGGCGGATACCATAGTTGGTGGCGCCGATGTTTACTGGGCGCTTTCGGCAATGTCAGCTATCTCAATCCCGGCACCTCCTACACGCAGACCAGGGATATTATACTGCCTTTGGGTGCATTCGGCGTGCACCATCTACTGGTAGAAACAGGATATAATATCCAGGAAGCAACCAAGACCAACAACGTAGTGCATTTGCCGCTGACCATTACGATCCCTCCCCTGCCGGATTTGCAGGTAGAGGCCGTTGGGGGCGCCGACCGCCGCTTTCGGCGGCGACTTGATCACCGTGACCTGGTCGGTAAAAAACCACGGTACACTTGCTGCTTTGCGCGACTGGCGGGATCATATCTACTTATCCCCGGAAGAAGATTTTGATTTGCAGGACGCTACCCTGCTCGGCACAGTCCAATTCAAAAACATTCCGCCGCTCAACTTGAAACCGGACAGCACCTATACCGCCTCCGGCAATGTGCGGTTGCCTTACACGACTTTTGGGACAAAGTGGATATATATAGTTACAGACGGCGCCAACGAGGAACTCGAATTGCTGGAGCAAAACAATGTCCGGAGCACCGGCATGCCTGTCCAGATCGCTTTGCTGCCGCCGCCCGATCTGGAACCGGTTTCGTTAAACATACCTGCAAGCACATCTTCCGGGCAGGGTATCCCGGCAACATTTACCGTCAACAACAACGGAGCCGCCAGTTACCCAAACCAGAGCGCCTGGACAGACAAAATTTACCTGTCCACCGCGCCATACTTCGACACGGCGGCTATCCCGATTGGACAAAAGTACCACTTCGGCGGCGTTCCGGCTGCCGGCAGCTACCAGGCGTCGGCCGACTGTAAAATTCCGAACGGTGTGCAGGGCGATTACTACGTCTATGTGCAGGCCGATGCCGGCAACAAGGTCTTCGAGTACAATTTTGAAAACAACAATGTATTCCGAAGCGCAGATGTCCTGCCAATTACTCTGACGCCCTACCCGGATGTCGTGGTTACGTCCGTCGTCCCTTCCGACCTGATGCTGACCGAACAACAACCGTTCTCGCTTGCCTGGACGACCACCAACCAAGGACCCGCGGCTACCGAACAAGCCTTCCGCGAGACGGTTTACATGAGTCCCTCGCCGGTCTGGCCGGGGAGTAGCGGCAATGTCTCCCTAGGTTCGTTTACCCGTGCAGACAACCTGCTTCCGGGCGATTCGGTTATACGTTCGAGCAGTTTTATTATGCCAAATGTCCATGGAAATACCTGGTATTTTTATGTCATCACCGATAGCGATAATAGTCTGTACGAGTATACTTTTGAAAACAACAACAGTACACGGTCGGAGCAGGCTGTGACCGTCGTGCAGCAATACGCGGATTTGGAAATCACGCAATTTAATGCCCCGTCGAGCGGCAACAGTGGTGCCACGGTAACGCTGAACTGGCAGGTAGCCAACAACGGCGACGTGCCGACCGGAACCGGCTACTGGACGGATGCCGTTTATCTTTCTGCGGACGCCACCCTGAGCGGCAGCGACTGGCAGTTGGGCAATCTGGAGCATAG
Organism: Lewinellaceae bacterium; assembly: GCA_016719605.1. GTDB lineage: Bacteria > Bacteroidota > Bacteroidia > Chitinophagales > Saprospiraceae > M3007. The sequence continues at coordinate 264,705 of JADJYW010000003.1, forward strand.
CGGCGTGTTGCTACCCGGAACGAATTATTCAGCCTCCAAAACGGTAACCCTGCCCAACGGACTAAGCGGCAATTTTTACCTCCTGCTGGACGTAGCCCACAACCTGAGCGGGTCGGTGAATGATCCGGACGATACCAATGATTTTGCGGTTTTTCCGGTCACAATAAACCTTTCCCCTGCCCCCGACCTGATCGTCACCCAGCTCTCCCTGGCCTCGCCGGTGTATGCCGGACAGTCGGTCTATGCGCATTTTACGGTCAAAAACATCGGAAACGGCGCGCTCACCGGGCAACAAATTTCGGACCGGGTGTTTTTCGGCAACGCGCCTTCCCTTGCCGGCGTAAAAGGTATCGGATTTGCACCAGTCGCGCACAATCGCACCCGATGAAACGTATTCCGACAGCGCCCGGATAACGATCCCCGCTTATGCCAATGGTTTCTATTACCTGCTTTTGCGCACCGACAATACCGAGGCAGTGTATGAACACAATGGCGAAAACAATAACATCTATGGCGGCCCCGGCACTACGGTAATTTTTCAGGTATTGCCGTTGGAGTTGTTTGCCGGCAACCTCGTCATCACGGAGGTAATTGCGCCGGACAGCGCTTTTCTGGGCGACCCGGCTACTATTGAGTTTCAGATAAAAAACACAGGCGACACGCTCGTGCACGGCAACGTGCGCAATGCGACCTACCTCTCTGCCGACATGAATTTCAACGGAGCGGTTGACCGGCTGCAGGGCCTTGATAATACCGTTGTTGCACTACCCGGCGGGGCCTCCGTACTCCGGTCGGTAACAGCGCCGCTTTTAACAGACAGCGCCGGGAATTACCACGCCCTGGCCCGGACGAATATCCTGGCCAGTGCCCTGGAAAATACTCTTTCAGACAACCTGACCTTCCGCGGAACACCCACTTTTGTAGACGCCCGTCCGCTGACACCGGATGTTCCCGAAGTAACCGCGCTGCATGTTGGCGACTATGATTACTACAAATTTACGGTCGGCACGGGGCAGGATGTGCTGGTCACCCTGCGAAATCTGGATAATGCGCCGAACAACGGGCATCTGTTCGTTCGTCGTGCACAGGCGCCAACGGCTGCCGATTATACTTTTACTGATGACGCCGCCGACGGCACCCGCACGGTGTTGCTTCCGAATGCTCCGGCCGGCACATACTATGTGCTGGCACAGGTATCGCCTCCTTTCATCGGTATGCCGAATTCGGAAATACTGGTGCGTGCGCTGCCCTTTTCTATTGTGAGCGTATCGCCAAGTCAGGTAGGGCAAGGCGTCGTGACGACTACAATTACCGGCGCCGGTTTTCGGGACACAACACTGGTGCAATTGCGGCAGGGGGGTGTCGTGCAGGCAACAGGAACAATCGTTGAGCGGCTCAGCAGTATGAAAATGGATGTGCGGTGGGATTTGAGCAATGTGGCGGTGGGGGTGTATGATTTGGTGGTCGTCAATCCGGAGGGCGTAGCGGAGTTGGTAAGCGGCGTGACCGTGGAGCCGGCAGAAGCACCGAGCCTCCGGGTGGTCAGAAATTTACCCGAGACCATGCGGGTCGGGCGTACTGCTGTCTGGTCGTATGCTTTTGTAAACACCGGCAATCTGGATATCCAGATTGCAGAAATGTTTGCCTTGCTGCCATCGGAAATTGCTATTTCATCGTTGCATAAAACTGCGAATATCAAAACGTTGCCCGAGTTGTTCGACACGACCGCTATCGGCTCGAATCCAGTTGAAGAACGGGACGGCTGGAACCGGATCATGCTGATGATGAAGAATGTCCAGCCGGGAGAACAAGGCATCTTGTCGTTCGAGGTGAGCGATTTTTCCCGGGGTTTTATTTCCACATTTGTGGAAGCCGTACCGTACACGAAGACGCAATTTATCCTCAAACAAGCATACCTGTATGAACAGCAGCGCCAATCTGTTTTGCAGTATGGAACCGTCCCCGAAATACTGGAAATCGCTTCCGATCCGGCGTTGTGGCGCCAAACGATGTTCCTGCCGTTTCTCGCCAACGCATTTCTCGACACGACAGATTTCGCAGGCGTGGATTATCTGGATGGTTTATTTACGTTCGATCCGGGAAGCAGCCCGGGTATTGCCAATTATCCGGATGCCGTATTCGGTCCGGGTCAGACGTATCTCTGGGAGATCAACCTGGACGCTGCACAGGGTGGCCGGGCAGGCGCTGACCGCGGCTGGGACCTAGTTAAAATGACAGGCACACTAAATATCACCGCCACCAGCACGGACAAGTTCACCATTTTTATCCTTCCGAAAAATGCCTGCACAGACTTTGCCGATTACCTCACGACCTGGGAACCCTGGCGCGATTACTCCTGGCCCATTGCCATTGCCGACGGGGGTATAACCGGTTTTGACCCGAATAAATTTGAACTGGTTGATTCTGCATTTTTCAATAGAAACAGCCCTTACGGCGGGCATTTTCAATTAGAACTTTCCGGAAACGGAGACACCCTGTCGCTCCATTTTGTACACCGGCCGCTGTCGGCTTGTGAAAATGGCTACCCCGGCGGACGCGGGAGTTGCGGCTATCCGGGTGGCCGGGGTGGCCGGGGAGCTAATTGCAATGTAGTGGGCGGGCCGGGTGGCGACGGTGGTCCGGGCGGCGAAGGTGAAGACGGGAATGGTGGCGATGGCGGCGACGGCGGCGACGGCGGCGACGGCGGCGAAGATGCCGATGGCGGCAATGGTGGCGACGGCGGAGATGCCAATGGCGACGGCAAAAAAGGCGGCGACGGCGGCGATGGTGGCGACGGCGGTGCAGACGACGGCAACGGCGGCACAGGCGGTGACGGCGGCGACGGCAACAATGGCACTGGTGATAACCCCGGAAACGACGGGGGCAGAGGTGGAAAAGGCGGCGATGGCGCCACGAATGGCGATGGCGGACCGGCCGGCGATGGTGGCAATGCCGGTGACGGCGGACCGGAAGGTGGCGGAAGTGGAACGCCCGGCGAGGGCGGTGTTGGCGGCACGGGAGGCAGCGGTGGCGGTAGCGCCGGCGCCAATGGTGCCACCGGCGGCAGCGGCACGCCAGGCGGCGGAAATTCCGGTGGAAATCCGCCCGCCCCGCCCCCGCTACCAGATTGCCGGGGGGATTCACCAATTGACCTCAGGTGTTTGTGCAAGCAGGCTGTTGCAGGCGGCAAATGTGCTTTTTCTGCAGTTGATTGTGGCTTAGGGCTTGCGGCTTGCACGGGTACTGTTTATCTCGGACCAATATCTATTCCATGTTGGGTTTATGTCGGTGGAAAATGTTCAATCGGAATTACGGATGATTGTGGCGGGCTATCCTTATCGGATTGCGGAGATGGTCTTTTGGGTAAAACGCCCTGTGTTTTGGACTTTCTTGAGGCTTATGGTGTATTCAAAAACTACATCAAGTACAAACTGGGTTGGAGTGATCTGGTAGGGGCAATTCTTGATTGTGCGGAAATCGAAAAATTTTGCGACCTGATCCCCGCCGTCAATGCCTGCGACCCCAACGACATTATTGGCCCTCTGGGGCATGACACCACCACCCGGTGGGTAGCCAAACAGGACACCTTGCGCTACACCGTCAACTTCGAAAACGACAGTATGTTCGCTTCCGCCCCGGCCCAGCGTATCGTAATTCGCGTGCCCGTACATGCCAATCTTGCCCCCCTGAGCGTACGCATCGGCCGTTTTGGCTTCGCCGGAATGACCTTCGAGGTGCCGGAAAACCTGCCAAATTACAGCACCGTGCTGGATGTCACGGCCGCACTCGGTGTTTTGGTTGAAGTCAGCGCCGGTTTGGATATCCTCAACAACGAAGTTTTTTGGGTCTTCCAGGCCATAGACCCCGTTACCGGCTTGCCACCGTACAGCCCGGATGCGGGGCTGTTGCCCGTCAACGATCCCCTCGGCCGGGGGCTGGGATTTGTGACGTATTCGATCAAGCCGGGGCCAGGTACCGTCACCGGCGACACAGCCACGGCACAGGCCACTATCGTGTTCGATATCAACGATCCGATCGGTACCAATACCTGGAAAAACACGATTGACGCGCTGCCACCCACCAGCATACTGGACGCGCTGCCCGGCGGCGTATTGCCGGGCGACAGCCTCGCTATTTCCTGGTCGGGCCAGGACGATCCCGGCGGCTCCGGCATACAATACTACGATTTGTATGCAGCGAAGGACAGCGGCGCATTTATCCGCATTGCTGAAAAAATTGCCGCTACGACATACAAATTCTTGGGAATACCGGGCTCTGCGTATTCATTTTATACGCTGGCAACCGACTTCGTCGGAAACATCGAAGATGCTAAACTGGATGGAGAACAGACTGTTTTTTTCGAATTTGACCAGATAAAAGTCGCCGCCAAGATCTTTCTGCAAGGTCCTTATGTCGGCAGCATGCTACTCATGCACGACAGTCTGCGCGTCAAAGGGCTAATACCTCTTGCAGAACCATACACCGGCCTGACCAACTTCGCGCACACCGGCGGTGGCGGCACGGAGCAAACGACCCCGTCGGTGCTTGCGGTCGCCGGCGCCGACGCCATTGTGGACTGGGTGTTTCTGGAATTACGCTCGACCGACAATCCCGCACTTGTACTGGCAACGCGCTCGGCCCTGCTCCAGCGCGACGGCGATGTGGTGGACATTGACGGCGTCTCGTCGGTACGTTTTGACCCGGCGGTCAATGCGGACACATTTTATCTCGTGGTACGGCACCGCAACCACCTGGGCGTCCAACCGGGCGCAGCCAGACTTTATCCCAAAGGCGTCCTGATCGCCACCGATTTCACCACCACACCCCCCGAGGGTTTCTTCGCCTACAACGGCCTCAATCCCGCCCAAAAACTGGTTGGCGGAACCTTCACCCTCTGGGCAGCCAACGGCCGCGTAGACTACCAACTCAAGTACAACGGCAGCAACAACGACCGGACATCTATCCTGAGCGTAGTGGGATTGACCACGCCGAATGCTGTTGTCCCCGGCTACCTGCTTGCCGACTACAACCTCGACGGGCAGGTGAAATACAACGGCTCCGCCAACGACCGAAATGTGCTTTTGGGGAATGTGGGGATCACGACGCCCTCGGCGGTGGTGCACGATCAGACGGGACATTAGCGCCAGACGCCACCGTCGTATATGTTACCAAAATCCACCCTTTCAGACACATAGACGGACTTTTAGCAAGTGCCTTAAAATTTAATTTTTAACAGATTCTATATTTTCAAAATATTTGCACCTTTGCAAGCCTTCTTTTCCGTGCGTGATGCGAAACGCATTTGGCAAAAGAAACCCAATAATCGTATACGTTCAGCATAGCTCCAAGGCGCCGATACAATCCATGTTTGTTCACCCAAAAGTTTCATCTCATGAAAATTAAAATTTTACCCCTGCTGCTGTTCACCTCTTTCCTTTTGATGGCGAACAGCCTGTTTGCAATTTCCTATACCTGGAATGGCACTACCGGCAACTGGACAGACGTCACCCGCTGGGCGCCCAATGGAGTGCCGGGTATGGGTGATACGGTCACGATCAACAGCGGCACGGTGACGCTTGATATTGCCCCAACAATAACGGTACTTGTTCTTGGAGGAAAAATTGTGGGTTCAAATGACTTGACTGTGACCGGTACGCTCACTACCAGTAATGGCGCAACGTTCGGAGACGGCACTGCCACCGGCACCGTGACGGTGGCGGGCGCAGCAACGCTAAATGGAACCACCGCGCTCATTGTGCGCAAAAAAACCCTGATACTCAACGGCGGCGGCACCCTGAATGGCTACATGAGTATCAACGAAGGAGGTCTCGTGCGCAATGCCGCCGGCCAAACGCTGACCAATACCACCAGTGCCGGATTTTACATGTTCAGCAGTTTTGCAGCCCCAGGAACCTTTGACAACCTCGGCGCTTTTGTGCGCAACGGAACGGGTGGTTTTAGCATTAACTCGTCCATTACCTTTCAAAACAGCGGCACCGTGCAGGTGCTCAATGGTTTTCTCGACTTCGCAGGGACGCACACGGGCGGCGGCACGTCCGCCTATTCCATCGCCGGTGGCGCATACATCAATTTTTCCAGCGGCACCACCACCTTTACCGGCTCAACCTTCAGTGGAGCCGGTGAGATAAAACAAACAGGGGGCACCGTGGTGATAAATGCCGGCACCACGGTTGATACCGGCATGGTGACCAGCCTCACCGGCGGCACCTTCACCGACCATGTCGGACTGGCGCATACCACCATCACCATGTTCAACTACAACGGCACCGGTACGCCCACCATCAGCGGCAACCTGACCCTGTTGGGCACCATGAGCAGCCCGGGAAACCTGAACATTCCGGGCAACCTGACCTTGTCGGGCAAACTCGCCAACACCGGCGATACCACCACTATTGGAGGTACGCTCACCACCAGTAATGGCGCAACTTTCGGAGACGGCACTGCCACCGGCACCGTGACGGTGGCGGGCGCAGCAACGCTAAATGGAACCACCGCGCTCATTGTGCGCAAAAAAACCCTGATACTCAACGGTGGCGGCACCCTGAATGGCGTTGTGAGTATCAACGAGGGAGGCCTGGTGCGCAATGCCGCCGGCCAAACGCTGACCAATACCACCAGTGCCGGATTTTACATGTACAGCGGTTTTGCAGCCCCGGGTACCTTTGACAACCTCGGCACTTTTGTGCGCAACGGAACGGGTGGATATAGCATTAACTCGTCCATTACCTTTCAAAACAGCGGTACCGTGCAGGTGCTCAACGGTTTTCTCGACTTCGCAGGAACGCACACGGGCGGTGGCACGTCCGCCTATTCCATTGCCGGTGGCGCATACATCAATTTTTCCGGCGGCACCACCACCTTTACCGGCTCGACCTTCAGTGGAGCCGGCGAGATAAAACAAACAGGGGGCACCGTGGTGATAAATGCCGGTACCACGGTTGATACCGGCATGGTAACCAGCCTCACCGGCGGCACCTTCACCGACCATGTCGGACTGGCGCATACCACCATCACCATGTTCAACTACAACGGCACCGGTACGCCCACCATCAGCGGCAACCTGACCCTGTTGGGCACCATGAGCAGCCCGGGAAACCTGACCATTCCGGGCAATCTGACCTTGTCGGGCAAACTCGCCAACACCGGCGATACCACCACCATTGGAGGCACGCTTACCACCAGTAATGGCGCAACTTTCGGAGACGGCACTGCCACCGGCACCGTGACGGTGGCGGGAGCAGCAACGCTAAATGGAACCATCGCGCTCATTGTGCGCAAAAAAACCCTGATACTCAACGGCGGCGGCACCCTGAATGGCTACATGAGTATCAACGAAGGAGGACTCGTGCGCAATGCCGCCGGCCAGACCCTGACCAATACCACCAGTGCCGGATTTTACATGTACAGCGGTTTTGCAGCCCCGGGTACCTTTGACAACCTCGGCACTTTTGTGCGCAACGGAACGGGTAGTTTTAGCATTAACTCGTCTATTACCTTTCAAAACAGCGGCACCGTGCAGGTGCTCAACGGTTTTCTCGACTTCGCAGGAACGCACACGGGCGGTGGCACGTCCGCCTATTCCATTGCCGGTGGCGCATACATCAATTTTTCCGGCGGCACAGCCACTTTTACCGGTTCGACCTTCAGTGGAGCCGGCGAGATAAAACAAACAGGGGGCACCGTGGTGATAAATGCCGGCACCACGGTTGATACCGGCATGGTGACCAGCCTCACCGGCGGCACCTTCACCGACCATGTCGGACTGGCGCATACCACCATCACCATGTTCAACTACAACGGCACGGGTACGCCCACCATCAGCGGCAACCTGACCCTGCTGGGCACCATGAGCAGCCCGGGAAACCTGACCATTCCGGGCAACCTGACTTGTCGGGCAAAACTCGCCAACACCGGCGATACCACCACCATTGAGGCACGCTTACCACCAGTAATGGCGCAACTTTCGGAGACGGCACTGCCACCGGCACCGTGACGGTGGCGGGAGCAGCAACGCTGAATGGAACCACCGCGCTCGTTGTGCGCAAAAAAACCTTGATACTCAACGGTGGCGGCACCCTGAATGGTTATATGAGTATCAACGAGGGTGGTCTGGTGCGCAATGCCGCCGGCCAGACCCTGACCAATACCACCAGTGCCGGATTTTACATGTACAGCGGTTTTACAGCCCCGGGTACCTTTAACAACCTCGGCACTTTTGTGCGCAACGGAACGGGTGGTTTTAGCATTAACTCGTCTATTACCTTTCAAAACAGCGGCACCGTGCAGGTGCTCAACGGCACTTTGGACTTTCAAGGAACGCGGACTTTTGGCACGCCGGGTACATTTTCAACAGCGAGCGGCACCACGCTTACCTACAGCGGGAACACCACCCTGACCGGGACTACCGTCGCGGGAAACGGAACGTTAAATCTGCCGTCCGCCTTCACCAATACCGGTGTCTTCGCTCCGGGTCTTTCCGGTACCGGCATATTGACGGCGAACCGCGCCACAGGTGTACCGGTACATGATCTGCACATTGACGTACAAAGTAATGCCGGGGCAGGCGCCGGCCATGACCAACTGCAAACGCCTCATGCAGTCACGATTGACGGCGCGCTCCAGGTCGCACTGCTCAATAATTTTGTGCCTGCCAACGGCAGCACCTACACCATCATGACGTTCGCCGGCCGCAGTGGAGCCTTTACCTCCGTTAGTCCTGCCAGTTGGACGGTGAGCTACGATGCCACCAGTGCGTACATCACCTTCGATCCCACTGTCGAATTCTGCAACGGCCTCGATGACGACAACGACGGGTTTATTGACGAAGGCGTGCTGCTCTCGTTCTACGCCGATACGGATGCCGATGGTTTTGGCGACCTGGCCGTGTCTACGCAAGCTTGCACGGCGCCTATGGGCTATGTCGGCGACAGCACCGATTGCGACGACAATGTCGCCGCCCTGAATCCTGCCACCGTGTGGCGCCTGGATGCCGATAATGACGGCTACTACACGGGCGCCTCCATCATCCAGTGCGACAGCCCGGGAGCCGGTTACCGGCACTCCGGACTGAACGGAGGAGGCGACTGCAACGACGGTGACGCCGCTATCCACCCCGGAGCCACCGATATTTGCAACGGCATCGACGATAACTGCGACGGTGTGGTAGACAACACCGCACCGCCGGCCAGTATAGCGCCCCACAACCCATCTGTTTGTACGGGCGCTGGCGCCACACTCACGGCTTCCGGCGGTACGACTTATTTGTGGAACACCGGTGCGACAACGGCTGCCATTTCCGTCAGTCCGGCCGTCGCAACGACTTACACGGTGACCGTGACGGATGCCGCCACACAATGCAGTGCGACGGCCAGTTCGACCGTAACTGTCCTGCCCATTCCGAATGCAGGACTGCCACCGACCGCTGCCTGGTGCGGTGGCTCGGCGGCGACCCTGACGGCCACCAATGGGTTCTCTTTTTACCAGTGGAGTACCGGCCAAAGCGGCGCAAATCTGAACTCAATTGTTGTAAATCCTGCAGGCTCGCAAACCTATTCGGTCACCGTAACGACCGCTGCCGGCTGCACCGGCACCGACACGATCGTGGTGGATGTTTCCCCGGCGGTCATGTTAGACGTCACGAGCAACTTTTCGGAAGTCTGTTTGGGCGGTTCCGCTACGCTGACCGCGCAGGCTTCCGGCGGCTCGGGGTCGGTGGTCTACACCTGGAGCACCGGTGGGTCCGGCAGTCAACGTGTTGTTTTGCCGGCCACAACCACCACATACTCCGTCACCGCAACCGATGCCGCAGGCTGCACAGCCACCGATATGGTCACGGTGACGGTGAATTACACCGCCTTCCTCAAGACTGTTTCGCCGGCCAACGCATGCCCGAACGCCGTGCGCACTATTTCCCTGACACCCACTTCAGGAACAGCGCCATTTACCTACCAATGGTCGGGCGGCCTTCCGCCGGATGCCATGCAGACCGTTTCTCCGGCTGCCACTGCGTTATATTCCGTGACCGTGACTGATTCGAAGGCCTGCACTGCATCGCAGCAAATCTCGGTGCCGGTTTGGCAAAACAGTATGTCCGCAAGTCCGACAACGTCCGTTTGCCCGGGAACACCGGTTCAATTGTCGTTGACTACCGGCCTTGCTTCAGGGGCGTGGTCAACCGGCGAAACCAGCCAAAGTATCACGGTCAGTACCCCGGTCACCGCAGTTTTTTCCGTCAACGGAATCGATTTGAACGGCTGTCCGGTGGCTTTGATGCGCACCGTTCAGGTTTTAAGCGACCAGCCCATTGGCGCTTTTGGCAGCCGGGCACCCATTGACGGAACCATCAACGTGGTCCCGAATCCGGCGTATTTGACCTGGTCGCCCGTACCGCAAGCCGAGCGGTACGATGTTTTTGTGTGGAAAACGACTGACGCGCGGCCGGCCAACCCGACATCCGGCAACTTGCAGGCATTTATGGCAAATGTCAATTTGCAATTTGCGACCCAGTATCGCTGGCAGCTCCGCGCCCGCAACGACTGCTCCACCATTTGGAGCGACACGCTTTCCTTCTTCACCGCCGAATTGCCCGATCTGATGGTGGCTAATTTAACCGCCCCTTCGGCGGCAAATTACAGCCAAACCATCGGCGTGTCGTGGGTCGTTGAAAACGTGGGTAATGCCGGAACAGGCGTCAATGCCTGGACGGAAAAAGTCTGGCTTTCGGTAGACTCCCTTGTTTCCACAAATGATATTCTGATCGGCCTGTTTGTCAATATCAACTACCTGAATCCGGGCGAATCGTACACCCAAACACGCAACGTGAACCTGCCTGCCGGCTATTTCGGCGTATTCAATCTGCTTGTTGAAACGGGCATTGGAATCCAGGAGGCGTTGGAAACCAATAACACCCGGCACACTCCGCTAACAATTGGCATCCCGTCACTGCCCGATTTGCAGGTCGAATCGGTCGCGGCGCCGACGGCGGCTTTCGGCGGCGACTATGTGAGCGTCACCTGGCAGATCAAAAACTACGGCGACCTTGATGTTGGGCGCGACTGGTACGATTACATTTATTTGTCGAACAGCAGTGTGTTTAGTGCCGGCAATGCGACCTATCTGGGTCGCCAACACGCCGGCGGCAGCGGGTTTATTTTGCACCCGGACAGCATGTATTCGCACACACAGACTGTTCAAATCCCCTATTCGGCCAGCGGGGAACTGTGGTTTCACATCGTGACCGATGCCTGGAACCAAAAGATCGAACTATTGGAGAACAACAACGCAGGAGCTGTTGCGCAACCCATAGAGGTTTCGCTGCTGCCGCCACCGGATTTGCAACCAACCGCAATCAACATCCCGGCGACAGCCAGTTCCGGGCAGACCGTGTGGGTGGATTTTATTATCCAAAACAATGGTGCAAAAAACTATCCGAACCAGTACGCCTGGTTTGACAAGGTGTATATTTCTCAAAACCCGAATTTTGACAACACCGCCGTGCTCATGGGCACGGCGAACCATAGCGGAGGTATCCTCGCGGCCGGCTCCTACCAGGCTGCTGTTTCGTTCAAAATTCCGAACGGCACGAGTGGCAACTACTATGTTTTTGTAAAAGCCGACGCCAACGAAAATGTTTTTGAATACATTTTTGAGAACAACAACCTGCTCGCCAGCAGCGGTACCATAGCCATTTCGTTAGCACCAACGCCGGACTTGGTTGTGTCCAGCGCAACACCTTCGACCAATACTATGACCGAGCAGCAGCCGTACTCGCTCGTTTGGAAAACCAAAAATATCGGTAATGCTGCGGTGACCGTGCTGTTCCGCGAGGCGGCATATTTGAGCCAAAACCCGGTCTGGGATGGTACGGGCAGCAGTGCGGTTTCGCTCGGCACATTCCAGCGGACGGGCGGCCTTGCAGCGGGCGATTCGACGACTTACACGATCAATTTCGTTTTACCAAATCTTGCCGCCGGCGGCACTTGGTATTTCTATGTAAAAACCGATTCCGATAACAAATTGTATGAACACGGCGGCGACTCGAACAACCTGATACGCAGTGATGCGGTGACGGTGACGGAGCAGTTTGCAGACCTCGAAGTACTTGCATTCAATGCCCCGGCAGGCGCGAACAGCGGCACGACGTTTTCGGCCAACTGGCAGGTACGCAACAGCGGAAATGTAGTGACCGGCACGGGATACTGGATTGATTATGTGTGGCTTTCGACCGATGCCAGTACGGGCGGGAACGATTACCTGCTTGGCTACAAAGAGCGTTCCGGTGGCCTTTTGCCCGATAGCAGCTACAGCGTATCGCGTTCGTTCACTATTCCGAATGGATTGAGCGGCAGTTTTTATCTGCTGCTGGATGTGGCGTATTCGAACAGTACCACCAACGACAACAATCCGGGTAACGACTTTGTAGCCTTGCCGTTCACCGTCGGCCTAACGCCTTCGCCCGATTTGGTGGTGACGAACCTGACGCTACCCTCACCGGTGGTGGCCGGACAGCAGTATTGGGCGCAATTTTCGGTGCAAAATAATGGTACAGGCATGGTGAGCGGGCAAACGGTCTCCGACCGGATTTACCTGAGCAGTACCCCGTTGATTTCGAACGCGGACGACATCGGCTACACGTCAAAATCCCGGACGCTGGCCCCTGGCGCAATCTACACGGACAGTGCCCTGGTGACCATTCCGGGCTACGCCAATGGTTTTTACTACCTGATTATGCGCACGGACAATACGAACAGTGTGTACGAATTCAATGGCGAAAACAACAACGTATATATCGGAACGGTAGCCGGCGGCGGTGCACAACAGCCCATTCAGGCTTTGCCGCCCAATACCACGACCGGCAACCTGACAGTGACGGACGTTTCGGCCCCGGCTTCGGCTTTCCTTGGCGATTCGGTGACGATTGAATACGAGATTCGAAATACAGGCGACACCGCTGTTTCGGGTTTCGTTCGCGATATCGCCTATTTGTCGCAAGACAATGTGTTCGACGGCGCGACCGACCGCTTGCAGCAATTTATTAATTATTCCATCGCACTGAACGAGGGCGACTCACTGCACCGGATCATCAGGGCGCCGTTGCTGGCCTATGCCATTGGCGACCATTTTGCGATGGCCCGTTCCAATACGCGAGCGACGCTGGCCGAAAGCAACATAGATGATAATCTCGGCATTTCGGCGGCTACTATTGATGTGGACGCACGCCTGCTCGCCCCGGATGTACCGGAAGATGTCGCACTGAACGTAGGCGATTGGGATTATTACAAATTCACGGTCGGCGCCGATCTTGATGTATTGGTTACGCTGAAAAGCCTCCTGGGTGTGAACAACGGCCGGGTTTTTATTGGATTCAACCGCGTACCAACCTCCGATGATTACGATTTTATTGACGACAATGCCAACGGCACGCGCACAGTAGTCATTCCGACTTGTGTCGCGGGGACCTATTTTGTGCTGGCTCAGGTAAAAGCGCCTTTTATTGATCAGCCGCAGTCGCAACTACTTGTCCGGGCGCTCCCGTTCAGCGTCGTGTCGGCCGCACCCGGCCATGTGGGGCAAGGCAAGGTAACGACGACCCTGACAGGCGCGGGATTTAGCGTTTCCGGGATGACGGTAGAGCTCCGAAAAAATGGCATGACGGTAGCTACGGGCATGCTTTCCAAGTTTTTTCACAGCATGAAAATCAATGTCTTCTGGGATTTGGCCAATGTGCCGGTTGGGGGCTATGATGTGGTGGCGGTAAAATCGGGGCAAGAGGCTGTATTACTGAACGGGCTGGTAGTGGAGGCGGCGGCGCCATTGCGCCTGAGCATCATCAAGAATATACCCAGTCAAATGCGCGTCGGGCGAACGGGGAGTTGGTCTATCGGCTTCATCAATATGGGAAATATCGACATCCCGATAGCAGAGTGCATGCTCTACACTACCAGCAACATGGCTGTGACGCAACTGAACAAAACACCGAACATCATCACGATGGATGAGTTTATTGACTCGACGGTGCTTGATGTTCCGGCGGTGGACGAGCGCGACGGCTTCTATCGGATTATGATGTTGATGAAAAACGTGCAGCCGGGCGAGCAGGGGCTGCTCAGTTTTTCGCTGAGCGGTTTTCCGGTGGGGCCTTTACCGCTAAGTGTGGAGGCATATCCGTACACGAAAGCACAATTCATTAAAAAACAGGCCTATATTTTTGAAAAGCAACGGCAGGCAATACTCGCAAGCGCAGATACCGCCGCTTTAGATCCGGCATTTCTCGCCTTTTTCGGCAGCAGAACCGCCTACCGGGATACGCTGCTTTTGCCATTTGTTATCCGGGATTTCCTGGAGGAGGCAGACTTGGCAAATGCCGATTATACCATTGATTTTTTCACCTACAGCCCGGGCGACAGCCCCGGCACGGCGCATTACGATAATATCGAATTTGGTCCAAACCAGAGCTATTTGTGGGAAATCAATGTCCCTTTTGGCAACGGTGCGGGTATGAACCCCGGCTGGGATTTGATCCGGGCGAGCGGCGTAATTGATGTGACGGCCACTTCGTCGAGCCGTTTTCGTATTTATGTTGCTTCGGCAAACCCGTGCACCAACCGCTTTGATTACCTGACCACTTGGGAGCCTTGGCACGACTACACCTGGCCGATTGCGATTGCCGAGGGTGGGTTTACGAATTTTGACACCAGTAAGTTCCAACTCGAAACCGCCTTTTTTGCGTCGGTCAACGATCTGTGTGGCGGTCATTTTGAATTACTTCAATCCAGCGATACGCTCTACCTGCGCTTCGTTCACCGCGACCGCTTGCCCGGCGAACCGGGATGCGACGGTGGCCCCGGCAGTTGTGGTTATCCCGGTGGCGACGGCGGACCCGGCGGACCGGATGCGACGGGTGGTAGCGGCGGCATGGGCGGTGTGGGCAACGGGGGCGACATCGAACCCGGTCCCGGTGGTTCCGGCGGGCCAGGCAGTGGAAGTGGAAATGGCGGGAATGGCGGGCCGGGTGGTTCCGGCGGGCCCGGTCAGAATGGCGGGAATGGTGGCTCGGGCGGCGACGGCGGCCCCAGTGGCAATGGCGGGCCGGGTGGCCCGGGCGGCGACGGCGGGCCGGGTGGCAACGGCGGGCCGGGTGGCCCGGGCGGCGATAGTGATCCCAATAACGACGGCGGGCCGGGCGGGCCGGGCGGCGATGGCGGCCCCGGTGGCAGCGGCGGGCCGGGCGGGCCGGGCGGCGATGGCAGCCCCGGTGGCAGCGGCCCCAATGGCAGCCCCGGTTTTGACGGTGGGCCTGCCGATGCACCATCCCCCCCTGAAGCCCCGGAGAATAATTGCCGGCCAGGCACTGTCAGCAAAAGCAATTGTCGTTGCAAAACAGCGATTGCAGCCGGCAAATGTGGTTTTTCAGTCTTTGATTGCGCCACAAAAGGAGTGGGGTGCGGGGTTGTTAGCTTCTTCTCCTTTGGTCTGTTGGGGGCGCCTTGTGCTGCCTGGGCGGGTATTAGCTGCGGCATAGGTATCGTGGATGATTGTGGCGGCCTGGCCTTCGGAGAGTGTGGCGACGGGCTGCTGGGGAGGCTGCCCTGTGCTCTCGGCGCAGGAGAATCAGCACTCGATTATATTAAGTCTGGAAACTTACCGGGTGTGGGGGATGTAGTGGGACTTGTATTAGACTGCGCGCCACTTGACAAACTTTGCGACGAGGTGTGGGTCATCGCATCTTGCGACCCCAACGATATTGTCGGCCCGGTCGGCTACGACACTACCGCCCGCTGGGTCACCAAACACGATTCCCTGGCCTACACGATCAATTTTGAAAACGACTCTGTTTTCGCCACCGCCGCCGCCCAGCGCGTCACGGTTCGTGTGCCGCTGCACGAAAACCTCAACTTGTTCAGTATGCGCCTCGGCGAATTCGGATTTGCAGGCATGACCTTCCAAATACCGGAAAACAGCCTCACCTACACCACCGTGCTGGACCTGAGCGACAGCCTCGGCGTAAACGTCGAAGTGACTGCCGGCCTGGACTTGGCACAACAGGAAGGCTTTTGGGTTTTTCAGGCCATTGACCCCCTCACAGGGTTGCCGCCCGCCCTGCCGAGCCTTGGTTTTTTGCCCATCAACGATTCGCTGGGACGCGGCCAGGGCTTTGTAAACTACTACATTTTCCCATCATCAATGGTTGTTACCGGCGACACCATTACGGCCACAGCCGAGATAGTGTTCGACATCAACGACCCCATCGGGACCAATACCTGGAAAAACACCATCGATGCTTTGCCCCCGAATGGTGTTCTGGACACCTTGCCCACGTTGTCGCAATCGAATACTCTGGAGATATCCTGGCAAGGACAGGACGATCCCGGTGGCTCGGGCTTCGCCGGCGTAGACCTGTACGTTTCGGAGAATGGCGGCCCGTTCAATTTGTGGTTGTCGGACTTGACTATCCAGCCCTACTACTTTGTCGGCCAAGCCGGTAAAACCTACAGTTTCTTCGCTCGGGGTTTCGACAACGTCGGCAACACCGAAGCCCTCCAGGATACGGCCGAAACCACCGTCGCCATCGCCACACAGGATTCCGTGACGCTCTCTGTTGCAAACACAGACTACTGCCCCGGCGATACGGCATTCATCAACTGGACGTACAAAGGCGTGGACACGGTAAGTCTGACCATCACCCATACATCCGGTGCAGTGGTTTTGCCGGCCACCGGTATGCCCGCAATAGCCGGCGGATTTGCCTGGCCTTTCCCGCCGGCTGCGGCTGCCGGCAATTACGTCATCCTGTTGCGCGATGCCGACAACAACACCGTGGCCGACACCGACACGATCCTGCTGCTTGCGTCTCCTGCGGTGGCATTTACAGGCATCCTGGAATTTTGTCCCGGCGACTCGACTGCGGTCACGGCTACCGGCGCCGCGACCTACACCTGGAGTACCGGCGCTGCCACCGCAAACACAACCTTGACCCTTGCCGGCACCTACACCGTAACCGCCACAGATGCAAGTGGTTGCAGCGCTACCGCAACCGTAACGGTGGGGGTACTCTCGGGGGATGATTTGTTTGCACTGGCAACTGTCAAAGCCCTCCTCCAAGGCCCATACGTTGCCGCCGCTCAACTCATGCACGACAGCCTGCGCGTCAAAAACCTCATCCCCCTGACGGAGCCGTATACCGGCCTGACCGGCTTTACGCACACCGGCGGCGGCGGCGAACAAACCACGCCGGCCGTACTGGCCGTGACGGGCGCCAACGCCGTTGTAGATTGGGTATTCCTCGAACTGCGCCATGCCGCAAACCCCGTTCAGGTGCTCGCAACACGCTCGGCCCTGCTCCAGCGCGACGGCGATGTGGTAGATGTGGATGGCGTGTCGCCCGTGGTGTTCGGCGTCGTATCCGGGCAGGATTACTACCCCACCGTGCGGCACCGCAACCACCTCGGCGTACAGTTGGGGGCGACTGCGGAATACCCCGTGTGCGACGTAGTTCAAACCGATTTCACCACCACACCGCCCGAGGGTTTCTTCGACTTCAACGGACTGAATCCGGCGCAAAAAACGCTAAGCGGCAAATTCCTGCTCTGGGCCGCCAACGGACGCGTGGATACCCAACTCAAATACAACGGCAGCAACAACGACCGGACATCTATCCTGAGCGTAGTGGGATTGACCACGCCGAATGCTGTTGTCCCCGGCTACCTGCTTGCCGACTACAACCTCGACGGGCAGGTCAAGTACAACGGCTCCGCCAACGACCGAAATGTGCTTTTGGGGAATGTGGGGATCACGACGCCAAGCGATCGTGCATGACCAGACGGCCGGTGAAGCAATGAAAAATTTACGGCTTTCAGATCATTCTACAAGGCCAAAAATTTAACCCATAGCATAAATTAACCTTGGCTAACTGATGCAATCCTCATTTCGGTACCAATAACTTTGCTTCAGTTTCAATTTTTCAATCAAACAACTATTTGCCATGAGATACCTGCTCCTGTTCCTCTGCATTTCAATTACCAATATCCCTCCGCCCAACTCACCATGGCAACGGAATCTCGGAATCAGCGGTAATGCTGTTGAAACGGTATCCGGCATGGATATAAACAACCAGGGTACCATCGCCGCCGGCCCTGCCTCCACCTTGCGCGTGCAAGGGTGTCGCCCCAGTGCCTGCGTACCAATGGCTCTCCACTCCAAAACCTCGTGGTGGAACAACACAACCTTGACCTGCTGGACAATTGCACGGTGCTCGGTCTGGTTTTCCCGTGCGGGAGGCCGGGTCATTCTTGGCAACAACGATCTGGTGCTGGGACCGACGCTACGGTCGGCCATGGCCCCAACGCTTTTCTCAATAATGCCGGCGGAAATGGCCAAACAAAACCTGGCGCCGTCCTTCCCGGTCGGCAACAATGCAAATGGTTACAACCCGCCGCTTGCGAAAACGGGACCGCCGACGGGATCAGCGTGCGCTGCACAGCAAGCGCCAATGGCGATTCCGGAGCGCCTATGGCTCCGATATGGTCAATACAGCCTGGGAAGTGAGGAGGCAAATGCCGGTGGCAGTAGCCTCGCCGCCACGGCACAATGGAGCGCGAGGATGAACTGCCTGGATTTTCGCACCGACTGCGGTATTGCCCGCTATAACACCGGTACCGACTGGGGATTTGCCGCCGGCAGGCTGTGCTGCCGGTCCGACCCTTTCCCGCTCGCGCGGCCGCTCACACCGGTATTTTAGCTGGCCGACGAAGCATTTATGAACCGTGTGCTCGTATCCCAAAGTCATGCTTGGCCCGTACAGCACTGTCACGGATCAGAGGAGCGATGCGCAGCCTGGTAGATTTTCCGCCCTCCGCCGCAACACGGCGCCGCGGGCCGACAGCCCTCGGGGCTCCATTGACGCTCGCGTAACGGCTCTAATGCCATTGTGGACTGGGCTTTCTCTGGTCACCGGCCAATCCGCAACAAACCTGCAACCGTATCGCACTGCTGCAGCGAGACGGCGATGTCGTGGATATGGCGGGCGTATCGCCCGTCGTATTGGTAATGCAACCCAGAACTACATCCGGAATAGGCACCGCAACCACCTCACCGTACGCCACGGAAGCGGTCCAACTTCAGCGAGGCACAACAGTCTCTATTTTACCACGGCTCAAAACCAGCACGGGACGAATCCCATGCGGCAGGTTGACTCCCCGATAAATTTGGCCTGTATGCCGGCAACGCCAACGTCACATGCCTTAATAATGTAATAACGGCTCGCCCAATGACCGCACCGTTTTACTCCGGCGTTGGGCATTTTAACACAACACCGTTTGCGGGCTACCTAAACGACGACCTCAACCCGACGGGCAGGTCAAGTACAATGGCTCCGCCAACGACCGAAATGTGCTTTTGGGGAATGTGGGGATCACGACGCCCTCGGCAGTGGTACATGATCAGACGGCACGATAGAAGTCGGCATTAGCGTTCATTTCGTCAATAGGTGCACGTCCGGGCAATAAGACAGACGAGATAAAATAAGCAAATTACTTGCATACTCTACTTCAATTGCAACATGCGTGCATGTTTTTGCAACAATAGGTGTAGTGCAAGTGGTTGGCTGAACCGTAAGTTTGTAGGGTAAACAATCAACTTGAATCCTGTCTTATGCAAAACAAACCGTACACCGCCGTTCACTTGTTGTGTCTTGCCCTTTTGCTGTCCGGCATTTCCCAGGCACAGACCATCGTCACCGCGAACATCACCGTCAACACGACCTGGACCCTCGCCGGCAGCCCGTATGTACTTCAAAACAACATCACCGTGACAGCCGGCGATACCCTGACCATTGAACCCGGGGTGGTGGTCAAATTCAATGCCACTACACGCCAACTTACGGTACAGGGCAGGATTGTTGCCAACGGCACCCCGGCAGATACCATCGTCTTCACCTCCTATAAAGACGATGCCCACGGTGGCGATACCAACGGGAACGGGCAGTTAACGCCCCCGCCGCCGGCGACTGGCATTCATCCAGGTCGCTTCCGCGAGCGGGGCAGCAGTTTTCAATACTGTAAAATTTTATACGGTGGCAATTCCACCGGCGGCGCGCTCAATGTATTTTCCGGCACCGCCTCGGTGACGAATTGCGAATTCGGATTTTCATTGGATAAGACCGGCCTTGCCAAGGCCCTCCACGCCAATCCCACGATTTCAAACCTGACGTTCAGCGGGGGAGATTTCCCGGCGATCGCCTTGCTGGAAGGCGATGTGACCAGCGGTAGTTTTACCCTGCAAAAACACCCGGATTTCCCGTACCTCGTCATCGCCTCGCTTACCTTGGGTACCGCGTTTCCACCTCGGCATCGAGCCGGGTACGATTTTCAAATTCAACAGCAATACCACCGGTTTCCTGATGCAATTTCAGGGTAACCTGACGGCAAACGGCACCCTCGGGAACCCCATCATTTTTACGTCGATTAAAGACGATACCTGGGGCGGCGATACCAACGGGGATGGGAACGCCACGGCGCCGGCGCCCGGCGACTGGCAGTACCTGGAAATCGGAGCGAGTAGTGCCGCGAGCAGTTTGCAGCATTGCCGTTTCTTTTACGGTGGCAAGAACTCCAGGGGCGTGCTACGCCTATACTCCGGCAACGCGACGGTCGCCAACTGCGAGTTCGGAAATACCCAGGGAAAATTCGGACTGGCGCAGGCGATACACGCCAACCCCTCCGTTTCGAACCCCCAATTCAGCAATGGCGACCTGCCCGCCATGCTGTTGGATGCCGGAACCCTGACCACTGGAACCTTCACCCTGCAAAAACACGCCGCGCTGGTATTTGTCGTGATCGCCGACATCAGCAAATCCACGGCTTTTCACCTCACCCTGCAAGCCGGAACGATTTTCAAATTCAGCAGTACCGGCGGCGATTTAATGAGTTTCGGCGGCAACTTTACCGCCAATGGAACCGACCTGGAACCGATCGTATTCACCTCGCTCAAAGACGACAGTTGGGGCGGCGACACCAACGGGGATGGGAACGCCACGACCCCGGCGCCGGGCGATTGGCAGGATATCGAGATCACCGGAACCAGCACCGCGGGAAGTCTGCAACACTGCCGTTTTTTTACGGCGGCCAGAATTCCAAAGGCGTGCTGCACGCCTATTCCAGCAGCGTGACGGTGGCCAATTGCACGTTTGGAAACACCCTGGGCAAATTCGGGCCCGCCCAGGCGATATACGCCAACCCCGGGTTTTCGAACCTGACGTTCAGCAACGGAGACTTGCCTGCCATTCTCCTCGAAGCCGGAACGGTGACCAGCGGTACCTTTACCTTGCAAAAACACCCCTCGCTGGTGTTCGTGGTGATCAGCGACATCAGTAAAAACCCCGGTTTTCACCTCACTCTGCAAGCCGGAACGATTTTCAAATTCAGCGGCTCCACCGGCGGCGATGTAATGAGCTTCGGCGGCAATGTAACGGCCAACGGCACTGCCCCGGAGCCAATCATTTTCACCTCGCTCAAAGACGATAGCTGGGGCGGCGACACCAACGGAGACGGGAACGCCACCGCTCCGGCGGCGGGCAACTGGCAGTACGTCCGGATACTGTCCACCAGTACCGGCGGCGCATTTCAACACTGCCGGTTTTTTTACGGCGGTTTTGGCGACGACGGCGCACTTCAGGTATATGCCAACAACTATACCGTGTCAAATTGCGAATTTGGACAATCCGCGGAGCATACCGGCCCGGCCATAGCCATCCATGCAAGCGTCGCTTTTACCAACCTGACGTTCAGTGGGGGCGATTACCCGGGTATCGTGGTGTTGGACGGAGACAAAGCAACCGGCTCCTACGGCTTTCAGGGAAATCCCGACTATCCGTATATTTTGAATGGAAGTATTAACAAAACTTCCGCGAGTTTTAATTTAACTATTAATGCAGGAACGATTTTCAAGGCGAACGTCGCTAACACTCCTGGGATCGTCTTTACCATTGGCGGCGATTTGAATATCGCCGGTACGGCTTCGCAGCCGGTTATTTTTACCTCCATTCGCGATGATGCGCGCGGCGGAGATACCAACCTCGACGGGAATGCCAGCACCCCGGCTGCCGGAGATTGGGAAAATGTCATTGTCAATGACAGTTATGACCTTCAATACGCGGAATTTTGGTACGGCGGCAGAAAAACAGGCGATCAATGTATGCTGAAACTCTCGAAAGCGGGGACCTTGAGCCATTGTCATTTTGCCAAAAGCGAATCCCGGATTGGGCCGATGATGACCCTGAATGCGCAACCGGTTATTTCGAATCTTACCTTTGATGTGAAGGATTTTATTGGCATAGGGTTATTGTCACCCCCTTCTACATTTTCGGGGAACATAGTCTTGCCAAAATTCACAGGATTACCTTTCCTTATCTCAGATAATGGCTATAGCCTTTCAAATATCGAAGTAAAGGCAAATGTTAATTTGACCTTTCAACCCGGGACAATTTTCAAATGGATAGGCACTTATTCCTCTGAGATAATAATAAAAGGGACCCTTACGGCAGAAGGGACACCAACAGAACCTATTGTCTTCACTTCCATAAAAGATGATAAGTATGGAGGGGATACCAACCAGGACGGAACAGGCACTCAACCTAAGGCTGGTGACTGGTCTTATTTTCGGATAGATAAAGAGAGCGCTTCTGCTACATTAAGGCACTGCCGCTTTCTTTACGGTGGTTATTGTGGTTTTAGTTGTGATGTGGGGGCATTGCAATTACTTACCAATACCGCAACGGTAAGCCATTCTGGGTTTTATGAAAACGTCATTCCACTTTCCATTGCATTGACAACCCATCCGGCGATAGACAGCATCGAAATCAGGAATAACAAGTACAATGCCATTGGCCTCGAAACACTTGTTTTCTATAATGAAAATGGGAATTTTCCTTGGAGCCATATAATTATCCTTTGTTGTAGCCGGTCGTTATCTATTAACAAACCAAAATTTTCAATTGACTATTCAGGCAGGGACGATTATCAAATTCACGGTTAATAACTCGAGCGGAATTACTACGAATGGTACTTTATTTGCCATGGGTACACCTTCGGCGCCTGTTATTTTCACTTCGGTAAAAGATGACGATTATGGAGGGGATACGAATGGCGACCGGAATGCCAGTTATCCGGCTGCTTTAGATTGGGATAAAATTACTATTAAAGGCATCACCAGTACCCTCGAGCATTGCGTTTTTCGGTATGGTCTAGTTGGATTACTATTCGAGGGAGTAAGCGAAAATTCCCATTTGAAGCATTGTCCTTTTTAAACAATTACAGAGGCATCTTCATTAACAAGGGAATGTTGATTGAAATTGATAGTTCGTCGTTTGAACATAACAATATAGGCTTAACCGGCGGTTCGTTTTAATGGGACCTTGGTAATTCACCATACCATTTTTTCTCAGAACGAAACTTACGATATCGAAAACACTGCTACTGTGGATGTAGATGCCGGGCAAAATCAATGGGAAGTTGACAATTTAGGCGAATTTTTGGAATATATTGAAGATAGTACCGCCAACTTAAGCAATATCTATGATGCCAAAGATAACCCTGCAAAAGGATTAGTTGATGTAAACCCTATTTTTTAGTGTTAATGAAAGGTATTTATTCGGTAACACCGTCTAAAGCAGTGCAGGCGTTATCTGATACAGTAGACCTTTCCATCCAAGGCTATAGATTTGAAAGCGAGCAAGTCTGTTTCTACATAAAGAAGGTGACTCTATCGTCCTCCCTGCCAGTTTTACAATTATCGATACCTTGAATGCGGAGGCTATCATTGCAATTAGCGACATGGAGCCTGGTTTATACGATGTGTGTCATCGACGACACCGGAGATACGTTGATATTTGAAAACGGTTTCGCGGTTTTTGACTTTTCTGAGTATTCGTTTAACCAGTGGATACCCTTTTCAGGTAACAAAAGGCGATGGCTTTTCCGGCAGCGTTTTAGTTCCAAATACCTCAAACTTATTTGTACTGCTTAAAAAAAGTAACCGCCTCGGGTATAGCAGTACCTGGCATGGCAGCCTAAACATTTATAAAGAAAGTTCGGATTTGTTCCAAATTGACGGCGAATATGATTATCTGCAAACAGGATTTTCAGGTGCAGATTTTGACCTCCATGTTAAAAACGCCGAAGCGTACCTTTACGCTTTCGAAATTGAAACTACTAAAGAACAAGGAAAGGGTCAAATCATGTTTACTGACCAATTGCCTGCTCTTTCACTTGGCCAGTGGTCTTTAGGTGAAATTTTACGCCCCTATGGTTATGATTGGTTGCAAGTGGATATTCCGGGCGGTGTAGATACATTTTTTCTTCGAACAGAAGGGTATGGGTTGTGGAGTTATGTTCAAATCTATTTTGAAGAAATAAATACCAATAGTCAGAAATGGTTATTCAAAAATTGGGGAAATGGATATCATATCGAAGCAGCAATTCCCAATCCTGTTGCCGGAAGGTATTATATCCAGTATATGGATTCCGGAGTGTTGTATGGCGACAATGGAAAATACGCCAGTGATGAAGGCCAGCGCCGCCAATACCTCATCCGAGCCGATATTTCGCAGATACCGCCGGCCCCGGGTTTACCGTTGACGATCACAGGAGTTTCAGTTGATACTATTGGGCGTGGTCGAATAACATTTGATATCTATGGAACCGGATTTCAGGCGAATGATGTCATTGAGTTGAAAGAGGAGGAACGACCCTGCAACCAGAACAACAAACCCTTGATGAAGGCAGGCAAACCTGGACAGTCTCGTTTTTGATGAACTACGCATCGGAGGGGGAATGGGAAGTGCGTGTTGCAAATGCCGATTCAACAGTAATTGCAGAACAGAAGTTAGTGTTAATTGCCAAAAGGTCAGTTATCATCCAAGCAAATATAATTGCACGACCACAAATAAGGGTTGGCCGATGGAATCCAGTCATAGTAGAGGTAGCGAATTATGGAAACATCAACGCGGTTGGGGTGCCTGTTTTTATTTCTATTAGTTCTATTCCCTTGCCGGAAATCCGGTTCAGCCCCTGCTTTTCTTGATTTCCAGAACCATTTGAGGGATAGTATATTCAGCGACACGGCATGGAGTTATTTTCCCGATGCGTCCGGATGGGAGGATATAAATCTTTACTTTGATACAATCAATTCGGAAACACTGGAGCCTCAGAGAATTATAGGACTTATTATCCCCAACATCCCTGCCAATGGGAAAATTTCGTTTGAATTTGAGGTCAAATATGAGAATGGCGGTGATTTTACGATTGAAGTTTGGCTTTCCCGGCCATGGTACACCCTGATTCGATCTCTGAATCCCCGAAGTACAAAAGGGACTGCCGAAAGAGGAGAGGACTGTACGGATGCATACTTGAAATGTGCAAACAGCTTTTGGAGATTTAATCCTTAATTTTCTTAAAACGAAAGATTTAGCAGATTGCGCAGTTGGAATTGTAAAAACAATGAAAGGCATACTGGAAAACTTAGTACCCGGAGGCTCTGGACCGCCTTATGCGGCTTTTCCTTTTCAGGATTTCTTAACTGATGCTCTTGCTACTGTCGTAGATTGCGCTGACGCAGGATTCAAACTGAGTATTTTAGGTAAATTAATGGAAATTCCGAATGTTGTTGAAGACTCGTATACATTATATAAAGATTGCATCAAAGATTTTGAATGCGAAGATGATGAACCCAACCCAAAGCCCAAACCCAAACCCAAAAGAAGATAAAAGGGAAACGTATAAATTCCAGTACCCCGGAGGATAAATTCGGCATCGCGGGGGTAGAAAACCAAACAAACCTTCCACTTGACCAGCAACGGCGTTTTGTTCCCTTACTGACCAATTCGAATACCGCATCGACTACTGGAACCAACCCACCGCCACCGCGCCCGCCGTAGAAGTTTTCATCCGCGACACCATCGAAGCCGATTTCGACCTCACGACTTTCGAATTCACCGAAATCGGCTTCCTGCGCTGGACGGTGCCCGTCGAGGGCCAATACCTGAACGTCAACGTGGATATGCGCCCCGACTTTGATTTGATTGTCAATGTGCAAGCCACACTCGATCCCATTAGCCGGGAAATCTACTGGGTGCACCGGGCGCTCGACCCCCGCACGCTGGATTTACCGTACGACCCCCACGAAGGCTACCTGCCGCCGGTCGACCCCGACTGGTACAACGTGGGTTGGGTGAAATACCGGATCAAGCCCAATCCCGGCCTGCCCGACGGAACGGTCTTTACCAACCAGGCACACGTGAATTTCGACGGCGTAGGCCCCTGGGGGCCGGCGCCGCCCTACGGCCCGTATGTCAATACCTATGATTTAACGAACCCGGTCAGCACGGTCAATGCGCTTGCTTACGATACGGCGGCGGCTAAATTGGCGGTCGGCTGGACGGGCGATGACGGCCAGGGGTCGGGCATCGAAGGATATACCATTTATGTTTCGGAGGATTCGGTGAACTACGCGGTTTGGTTGGATACTACCGCCACACTGGATACTTTCGTGGGCGAATATGGAAAGACGTACTGTTTTTTTACAGCGTTGCCCGCGACCGGGTTTTCAACGTGGAAGCCATACCGGCTACCCCGATACCTGCTTTACCTGGGATCATTGCGCCGTGGTGTATGCCGGCGTTAAAACCCTCCTCCAGGGGCCTTACGTCCCGGCCGCCCTGCTCATGCACGACAGCCTGCGCGTCAAAGGCCTAATCCCGCTGACAGATCCCTACACCGGGCTGACCTGGCTTTACCCATACGGGCAGCGGCGGCGGCGAACAAACCACACCGGCCGTACTGGCCGTCACCGGCCCCGGCGCCATTGTAGATTGGGTGTTTCTGGAACTCCGCGATGCCGTCAATCCCGCACTTGTACTGGCCACCCGCTCAGCCTTGCTCCAGCGCGACGGCGACGTCGTGGACGTGGATGGCGTGTCGCCCGTGGTGTTCGGCGTCGTATCCGGGCAGGATTACTACCCCACCGTGCGGCACCGCAACCACCTCGGCGTACAGTTGGGGGCGACTGCGGAATACCCCGTGTGCGACGTAGTTCAAACCGATTTCACCACCACACCGCCCGAGGGTTTCTTCGACTTCAACGGACTGAATCCGGCGCAAAAACGCTAAGCGGCAAATTCCTGCTCTGGGCCGCCAACGGACGCGTGGATACCCAACTCAAGTACAACGGCAGCAACAACGACCGGACATCTATCCTGAGCGTAGTGGGATTGACCACGCCGAATGCTGTTGTCCCCGGCTACCTGCTTGCCGACTACAACCTCGACGGGCAGGTCAAGTACAATGGCTCCGCCAACGACCGAAATGTGCTTTTGGGGAATGTGGGGATCACGACGCCAAGCGCGATCGTGCATGACCAGACGGCGCGGTGAAGCAATGAAAAAATTTACGGCTTTCAGATCATTCTACAAGGCCAAAAATTTACACACCATAGCATAAATTAACCTTGGCTAACTGATGCAATCATCATTCGGTACCAATAACTTTGCTTCAGTTTCCAATTTTTCAATCAAACAACTATTTGCCATGAGATACCTGCTCCTGTTCCTCTGCATTTCAATTACCAATATCCTCTCCGCCCAACTCACCATTGGCAACGGAATCACGCTTGGAATCAGCGGTAATGCTGTTGTAACGGTATCCGGCATGGATATAAACAACCAGGGTACCATCGCCGCCGGCCCTGCCTCCACCTTGCGCGTGCAAGGTGTCGCCACACAGTGCCTGCGTACCAATGGCTCTCCACTCCAAAACCTCGTGGTGGAACAAACACAACTTGACCTGCTGGACAATTGCACGGTGCTCGGAATCCTGAGTTTCCCCGTGCAGGGAGGCCGGGTCATTCTTGGCAACAACGATCTGGTGCTGGGAACCGACGCTACGGTCAGCGGCCATGGCCCCAACGCTTTTGTCGTCACCAATAATGCCGGCGAAATGGCCAAACAAAACCTTGGCGCCGTGCCGTTCACCTTCCCGGTCGGCAACAATGCAAATAGTTACAACCCGCTGACGCTTGCAGAAAACGGGACCGCCGACGAGATCAGCGTGCGCTGCACAGCAAGCCCGCTTACCAATGGCGATTCCGGAGCGCCTATTGGCTCCGATATGGTCAATACAGCCTGGGAAGTGAAGGAGGCAAATGCCGGTGGCAGTAGCCTCGCCGCCACGGCACAATGGAGCGCCACCGAGGATGAACTGCCTGGATTTGTTCGCACCGACTGCGGTATTGCCCGCTATAACACCGGTACCGACTGGGATTTGCCGCCGGCCGGCATGGCCAATGCTGCCGGCTCCGACCCCTATTCCCGCTCGCGCAGCGGTCTTACACCCGGTATTTTAGCCGTGGCCGACGAAGCATTTATGAACCGTGTGCTCGTATCGCCAAAAGTCATGCTGTCCGGCCCGTACAGCACTGTCACGGATCAGATGAGCGATGCCCTGCGCAGCCTGGTAGATTTTCCGCTCTCCGCCCCGGCAACCTACGGCTCCGGCAAATTCACACATGCCGGCCGACAGCCCATCAGTGGCTACTCCATTGACCCCGCGATACTTAGCGTAACCGGCTCTAATGCCATTGTGGACTGGGTTTTTCTCTGGTTCAAAGACCCGGCCAATCCCGCAACAAACCTGCAAACCAGTATCGCACTGCTGCAGCGAGACGGCGATGTCGTGGATATGGACGGCGTATCGCCCGTCGTAATCCCTGGTAATGCAACCCAGAACTACATCCTTGGAATAGGACACCGCAACCACCTCACCGTACGCTCACCCAACGGAAGCGGTCTCAACTTCAGCGAAACGGCAACAACAGTCTACGATTTTACCACGGCTCAAAACAAAGCACACGGGACGAATCCCATGCGGCAGGTTGACACATCCCCGATCAAATTTGGCCTGTATGCCGGCAACGCCAACGTCAACGTAGCCAGTAATAATAATGTGAAATACAACGGCTCGGCCAATGACCGCACCGTTATTCTCCAGACGGTGGGCATTTTAACGCCCAACAACACCGTCGCGGGCTACCGAAACGACGACCTCAACCTTGACGGGCTGGTCAAGTACAACGGCTCGGCAAACGACCGCACCGTTATTCTCCAGACTGTAGGCATCTTAACGCCCAGCAACACCGTAACCGAGCAACTTTGATAAAAAACGCAGGCAGCGGGTTCTGTTTTTTTTACAAATACCCCTTCGCTTGCAAGCGGAACAACTCGGCGTACTTACCGCCCTTGGCGAGGAGCTCCTCATGGCTACCCAATTCGAGCAATTGACCATTTTCGAGGAAAAGAATGCGGTCGGCCATGCGCACCGTACTGAAACGGTGGCTGATGAGTACTGCGGCTTTGCCCTTCATCAATTCGGCGAAGCGGAGAAAGACCTCGTGTTCGGCGCGGGCATCGAGGGCGGCAGTAGGTTCGTCGAGGATGACGAGTTGGGCCTCCCGCATGTAGGCACGGGCGAGGGCAACCTTTTGCCACTGTCCGCCAGACAGGTCCACCCCGCCGGTAAAGCGTTTACCGAGCATCTGATCGTACTTCTTCGGCAGGTTTTCCACTACGGCATCGGCAAGGCTCTTTTCGGCGGCATCCTCGATGCGGGGCCGATTTTCGCGCTCCGAGATATTGCCGATGGCGATATTTTCCTTAGCGGTAAACATGAAGCGCACATAGTCCTGAAAAATGATACCGATCTCGCGGCGCAGGTCTTCGGGATCGTACTCCCGCAAGTCGACGCCGTCCAGCAAAATACGCCCCTCTGTGGGTTCATACAGGTTGGCGAGGAGTTTCACGACGGTAGTTTTTCCCGCACCGTTTTCGCCGACGAGGGCAAGTTTTTCGCCGGGAGGCAAGATAAAATTGAGGTGCCGCAACGCCCAAACTTCGCTCTCCGGGTACCGAAATCCTACATTTTCAAACTGAAAACCCGTACGAATCGGTCGCGGCACCTGGCGCGTACCGGTGTGGGATTGCGACAGGGGTTTCAATTCCAAAAAATCAAACAGGTCTTGCAGGTACATGGCGGTTTCGGCAATACGCGAAAAACGACTCACGATGCCCTGGAGCAGGCCTTGCAACCGGCTGAACGCTCCGGCAAGAAAGGTGAGTGTGCCAAGCGTGATTTGTCCGAGCACGGTTTGGCTGATGATGAATACATAGCCCGCATAGTACGAGGCCGTACCGAGGGCCGAAAAGAACCCACCCCAGGCGGCGCGGCGCAAGGCGAGTTTTTGATTTGCCTGGTAGTATTTGTCCGAAATGATTTTGAAACGATTGGCAATGAAGCCTTCCAATCCGAAAATCTTGATCTCCTTGGCCGTTTCATTGCTGGCGCCGATGTAGCGCAGGTAATCGAGTTCGCGGCGCTCCGGGGTCCAGGACCGGGTAAGGGAGTAGGAATCGCGGTTGAACTTGGTTTCCCCGACAAAGGACGGGATGACGGCCACCACCAAAATAATCATCAGCCAGGGATTGAAGGCAATGAGGCCGCCCGCGAGAAAAATCACTGTAATCAGGTCCTGTGCCTGGGAAAGCACCATACTCATCAAAGCCGTTCGGCCGGCCGTCTGGGTGCGTGCTCGTTCGAGTTTATCATAAAAACCTGCATCCTCAAATTGGTACAAATCAAGCGTAGCAGCGTGGCGGATAATACGCACCGAGGAATCATTGTTCACCAGGTCCCCCAGGAGGCTATCAGTCAGGGTGATCGCACGGCCCAGGAGGCTGTTGGCTACTGCAAGCGCAAACTCCAGCCCAACCCAAAACCAGACAGGGTGGGCAGCGGTGTGAATACCGGTTGCACCGCCCGGATCGGAAATCGCCTGTACCACCACGTCAATGATCTCCTTGCCCACATACAACATAGCCAGCGGTACGGCGGCCTGCACGAGGCGCAACAGCATATTCCACAACGTGAGGCGGGGCGAAACGCCCCAAATCATGCGAAAAAACCGCGGCACGTTGCGCAGAGAGGAAAATTGATTGGAAAAAGGAATTTTGTTTTTCGCTTGCGCCATGATGTTGTTTTACCTTTCGAAACTTTACGCTCTAAACTATTTTGCCCCCCAAAAGTTGTTCCTGTCTTGACTTGTACAATTCATCACCCACTATACACTGATTATACCATGTTATCCAAAGCAGTTCAAACAAAACTCAACGAACAGATTCAGAAGGAGGCCTTCGCCTCCAATGCCTATTTGGCTATGGCCACCTGGGCTGAAAGCGAAAACCTGCCCAATATTGCCACTTTTTTTTACAACAGCGCCGAAGAGGAGCGCCTGCACATGCTCGAAATTTTCAAGTACATCAATGCAAACGGCGGCGCAGCCAAATTGGAGGATAAACTGGGCAAGGCGAAGGAGAAATTCAAAAACGTGCTGGAGGCATTCCAGCAGGTGTATGATCTGGAGCACAACGTCACGGTCTCCATCACCGAACTCGCCACCTGGTGCCAGCAAAACGGCGAACACGCCACCTACTTTTTCCTGCAGGCCTTCGTGCTCGAACAACAGGAAGCCGAACGCAACGTGCGTGAAATTATCACCGTCATCGAGCGCATGGGTTTTGAACCGCGCAACCTCTTCTACCTGGACAAGCAGTTTAAAAAAATAAACGAAAAGGGCGAGCAGTAGGGCAAAAACAAAAGGAGGTATCGTAAGTGCTTTTTTACCGCAGAGGCGCAGAGACGCGGAGGTTTTGAGATTCAAATTAGTAAAACTTCCGCGTCTCTGCGCCTCTGCGGTAAAAAAAGCACTTGCGAGACACGCTCTTTTACCGAAACCGTTCGGCCACAACAAGTTCCTTGCTACCCGGCGTGTAGGTATAAAATCCTTCGCCGCTCTTCGCGCCCAGTTTTCCGGCGGTCACCATGTTCACCAGCAACGGGCAGGGTGCATACTTGGGATTGCCGAAACCGTCGTGCAGCACGCGCAAAATGGCGAGACAAACATCCAGGCCGATAAAGTCGGCCAACTGAAGCGGCCCCATCGGATGCGCCATACCAAGTTTCATCACCGTGTCTATCCCCTCCACATCGCTCACGCCTTCGTACAGGGTATGGATCGCTTCATTGATCATGGGCATGAGGATACGATTTGCCACGAAACCGGGATAATCGTTTACCTCCACGGGCGTCTTGCCGAGCCGGCTCGAGAGGCCCATAATTTCTACGGTCACCGCATTGGTGGTGGCGTACCCGCGAATCACCTCCACCAGTTTCATCACCGGCACCGGATTCATAAAGTGCATGCCGATTACCTTGTCCGGGCGTTTGGTTGCGGCGGCAATTTTGGTGATGCTGATACTGCTGGTATTGGTGGCCAGTACAGCCCCGGGGGGGGCATACTGATCCATATCGGCGAAGATTTTCAGTTTCAGCGCGACATTTTCCGTCGCTGCTTCCACAACCAGATCGGCGCCGGCAACACCTTCCTTCAGATCGGTCATGGGATGGATTCGGTTGAGCGTGGCTGTTTTTTCGGCCTCCGTCAGGCTGCCTTTGGCAATCTGCCGATCCAGATTTTTTCCAATCGTGACCAACGCCTTGTCGAGTGCGGCAGAGACGACGTCTACCAGGGTTACTTCAAACCCGTTTTGGGCAAATACATGGGCGATACCATTTCCCATGGTGCCGCTGCCAATAACTGTTATGTTCTGCATTTTTGAAAAATGTTGATTGATGGACTGTTTGGCGGGTAAAAAATTGCGCAGCAAAGGTAGGTTTCCGTTTGGGAAATGCCGGCCCGGTACGCCAAGCGTTTAGCCCCCGAACAATTTCCCCCACAACCCGCCGGTCTTGCCGGCGCTGCGGGCTTTTTCCAGAAACTCGCGAGCAGTTTCCTGTTCCGGATCGCTTTGCAAGGCGCGTTCGCAGAGTTGTATGGCTTCGGCGTATTGGTCGTGCTCGTAGGCAATGACCCCCAAAATAGCATAAGCCTCGGCCATATCCGGATTCTGGTCGCATGCTGTTCTCAGGTATTTGATCGCCTCTGTGGCATTTCCGCGCATTTTGTACACCAATCCGAGGAAATACCAGGCGTAGGCGTACGTCGGATCCTGGCGCACTGTTTCCTGGAAATCCTTTTCTGCTGCGTCGTATTCGTCCAGAAAATAATAGGCGATGCCGCGTACGGTTTGCATTTCCGGCTGGTTGGGATCAAGTTTCAGGGCATGATCCAAAAACTCAATGGCATCGCGATACTCTCCCAAGTTGTAGTGACAGAGGCCATAACTGCCCCAGTAGGATGCATTTTCTGGATCGGCCTTGATCGCAATTTTCAAATCGGCCATAGATCCCTCGAAGTCCAGGGTATGTACGCGGCACACGCCCCGCAGCCCGGCAGCCGTATTTGTTTGAAAATCCTGCTGGATGCACACGTCCAGATCCGCCACTGCCTGGGCATATTGGCCGAGGTGCATGGCTGCCAGGGCACGGTTGAACCGGGCCGTCTGGAGGTTGGGGTCGGCCACAAGTGCCGCGTTAAAATCCTTGTAAGCCCGTTCGTAGTCGGCCTGCTGATCCATGCGGATATTGCCGCGGTTGTTCAGGGCAATAGCCAATTTGGGATTAGCCTGCACAGCCTCGGAGTACCAGTGGATGGCCTCGTCCCACAGACCAAGGGTTTCGTGCAACGCAGCGAGGTGCTGTTTGGCCTCCCACGATTGGGGGTGTTTTTCCAGGCAGGTCGTCAGGTCGCTCATGGCCCCGGAGTAGTCCCCATCCTGCATTTTTTGGTAGCCGGTCTGCAGAAGATCGGGATCCGCCCCGGCCATAGCGGCAGCCACCGGTTGTGGGGCGGCATTGTCGGTCACGGAAAGTCCACTGGAAGGCACCGCCGTATTTTGCCCGGCCTGAACGTGTTTGGTAGCCACCGTGATCAAGCGCAACGTAGAAAAACTGATATTGCTGAAAGCGATGGAGTACTCCTTGTGGTCAATCAGATTGAGCCGGTTTTGTTGCTGGCACAGGTTCATCTGCTGTTGCAGGGCAAACACCTCGTCCAACAAGTCGGTATTCACATCTTCCAACAAGTTCGAGAGTTCGGCGAGCGCCTCTTCCGTTTCGCTTTGTCGGATACGGTCTTTGAGGTGCTGTAAGGCTTGAATCAATTCCATTTTGATGATTAGTTAACGGTTGATTGGTTAGCCGGCTTTATTCCCGCCGCCACACCAACATGGCTGCCGGGGTAAGGCCGAGGGTGGGATGCCATTCTGCGCCGGCATCTATTTCTATGCCGCCGGCCAGGTGCAGGCCGGCGCCAAAGCCCACGCGCGCCGGCTCGGTTCGGATACCCGTGCGCAACACGATTTGTGGCACGGGCCGGTACTCGATGCCTGCTTTAATCTGGGCAGGGCGTTCGAGGTCTTTTTCCGTTTCAGCCAGCAGGATCAGGGTATTAGCGGCCTGCCAGGCAGCCCCGATGCGCAGCACCGCGGGCACCACTGCGCCGCCCATTTCTACCTGAACCGGATTTTGAATTTGTGCGCCAAGCCACAAATCGGGCAGCGGATTGACCAGTGCACTCAGGTTGAATGTTACCGCCGTGGCATTGCCGTATTCTTGTGCAGATACCCGCAGCACGTCGGCGCTGCCCCCCAACAGAAAGCCATTGCCCATGCGGCGTCCGTATGAAAACCGGAAGCGCTGCTCGTTGTACGCTTCGATACCGGCGTGCGCGATATCGAGGCCGAATCCGTCGTTGGCACTTGCCCGCACGAAACCCTGGAAACGCGCTGTTTGCCAGCCACCAATACTATATGGCAGGGCAGAGCCGAGAAATATGCCTGTTTTGTTGCCAAATCCGGGTACGGCATCGTTGTTCAACCCAATGCGAGTGCCCGGGTAGGCAACCGCTGCTCCACCCAGCGCGAGGGCTGCCGCATTGTCAACAGGTCGCATAAAAACCTGTCCGCAAAGTAGAACGGGGAGCGCAAACAGCAAAAGCCAGAGGCAGACACGCATGATGGGCGAAGTTTTGACGAAGGTACGACGCTGCAGCCCGGAGCATCAAAGGTCTATACCGTTTTGCTGCGCAATTTTTTCATAAAACAACCCGGCCTCCGTCATGGAGCGTTCCTTGGTTTGTAAATCCACCCGAACCAGTCCAAAACGATAGGTTGGCCCGAGATGCCATTCAAAGTTGTCCCAGGTACTCCAATGAATATACCCGCGCAAATCCACCCCGTCCCGAATGGCATCGTGGCAGACACGGAGGTAGTCCCGCAAGGCCTGAATGCGCTGTCCACCGTCGTCAGTACAGATGCCATTCTCGGTAATGATGACGGGTTTTTGGTATTTTTTCCAAAACCGGCGCAAGGCCCAGCCCAATCCTTCGGGATGGTAGAGCCACATTTTGTCGTGCGGAAGCCCGCTTTTGAGCACCGCTTTCGGGCGGTGAATCATATCAACAGGCAAGGGATCGAACCGGATATACGCGTAGTAGCTCAGGCCCCAAAAATCGCACTTTCGAAACGGGCGGGCAGCACGGCCCATGAACCACCAACGTGCAAAGGCCGCCACAGGCAGGCCCAGGATATTGGCGGCCTCGAAGCAGGCTGTATTAAGGGAAATACCAACCTGTGCGCGTTTGAATTTTTCCCGGATCAGAAAACGCACAATGTCGTGTGCCTGCCCCATGTTGTCCAGTACACGGTTGGCTGTGAAATAGTTGTACTTTTTGTGGGGTGGAAAATTCCCGGAAAAGAAAGCGTTGTAGGCGTATACATTCGGCTCGTTGAATGTATTCCAGTAGGTAACATATTCTCCGAAATGCTTCATGCATTGCTGGGCGTAGTGCACGAAACACTCGATGTTAGCCTCCTTCGTCCAGCCGCCTTGTTGTTCAAACCAGTTTGGGTGGCAGAAATGATGCAGCACCAGCATGAGCGACACGCCTTTTTGCTTCAGGTGCTCGAAAAAGGTACAATACTCGTCTACTACATCCGGGTCAAATCGGGCCATTGCTTGGGGCTGAAGCCGCGACCAATCTACACTGCAGCGATAGACCGAGCCGAAACGGGCGATGTAGTCCGCATCTTCCGCCCGGCGTAGTTCGTGGTCGGTGGTGTGCTCGAAACGGTAGCCATCCCTGGCTATCAGGCCGTGCCACGGATGGTCACCTGCAGTTTCGACCTGTGCCGCTGCCGTGGATGTACCCCAGAAAAAATATGTTGGAAATGCGAGCATGACGACCACCAAAAAAAAAGCCCCTCACCGCGAGCCTAACCGGAGGGGCAACCATGAGATTATAAGTGGCACGATCGGTCTGTGTAAACGGAGTGCACGTTAGGTGTGCACATTCACCAAATCACGAAAGTAGCCAATTACGGGTCGTGGTACGATTAAAAGAAGTGCATACTTTAAAATCAGGAACAGCGGTTGGGTGAGAACTGAACCGAACGAATATGGATTAGGAAGAAGAAATTAACCCGTAAGGGTGCGGCAAAGATACGGCTGGCTTCCATCGCTCCAACAATATGGAGAAAAATAATTGCCGAGCCAAGACGCCAGGCGCCTGAGCCGGGCGAAGGGCAGGCAAGTTACAGGATTCAAAACGCCAAATGCGGTTAAAGATTTGAGTCCCCTACCCCACTCCGGTTGCGTTCCCGGAAATCAATACGCACCGAAAAATGTGCGAATACAGCACCTGGGCGACATTGCCGATGTTCGTGAGTGCATAGTCCAACTGTACCCGACCCAGCCGCAGGCCCACGCCAAAATTGGGTTGCAGGGTCAACACTTCCTTGTTGGGATTGAAATCATCCTTAACCCGTTGGAAGTTCCCCGCCCCGAGGCGCAACTGGACAAATCCGTCGTAGTCGGCCTCGATACCGATGCGGGGATCCATATTGAATGCTTTGGAACTGACAAGCACGTTCCGCTGTCCGTCGGTGGTAAAATCCAGGTCAATAGCCGGCAAAAGGGTTGTTTTTCCCCACACGTTGACCCGGTATGCAGCACCGAGTATGAATCGAGGGCGTGTGATTTCAGTACCGCCGGTGGGTATTTCGTTGTCGGTTTGCAAGAACACTTCTTTTTCCCGTTCGGTGAGGTTGAACGACCAGGCGTTGAACGTAGTGGTCAGGTCGCGTCCTTGCAGGCCCAGCATCCAGTTGCCCTTGCGGTACTGCACACCCAAATCTGCTCCAAACCCCCATGCGCCGCCGAAGGAACCGATGACCCGGCGAATAACTTTCACAGAGCCGCCGATAGAGAGTGCCGGGTTTTTCAATTTTCGGGCATAACTGCCCATCAGGGCATAATCCGCTGCAGAAAAGGAAGAAACATTGTCGTAGTTGACTGTTCCGTCGGGGTTAAGCAGGTTGATCGTGTATGGGATATTGTCAATACCAAGCCGGATGAGGGAAAAAGCCAGAAAGGAATTTTGTTCGCGGTTGAGCGACTTCCCGAAGCTCAGGTAATCGTACTGCGATACCCCAACGAACCACTCGGCGTGCATGGCAGCCACCTGAAAGGGGGCATTGATTTGCGCCAACCCGGCAGGATTCCAGTAGGCGGCAGTGATATCGCCGACGTGTGCGGTTTGTGCCCCCGACATGCCGTGGGCCTGCGCACCCACGCCGATGGCGAGAAATTCGTTGCTGTATTTCTGCGCACGCAGGGCCGAAATGGCCAATACTAACAAAAGAGCGGTGAAGGAAACTGGTCTATTCATATTGTCCTCTACTTTAGCCGGCGTTTTGCGGGTGTTGGGCAATTGGCCTGACGCCGCTCGCTCATACACGGTTGCCTTTGCCGGGGTGAAATTATGCCCGCGGACGCTACATCCATCTTTCTGCACGCTTTAAACCTGATTATGCTTAAAATTTATCTGTCCCTGCTTTTCTCTCTGGTTGCTTCAATTATTTTTTCTCAGGATTCGCTGAACATGATCCGCCTGGCTCGCTGGGACGACGATTCACTGCCCATCGCCGACCCCAACAATTTGCGGGTGCAATACAGCGGATGCTGGGGTTTGGCGGTCAACGACCACGAATATGCCGTGCTGGGTGGCGCCCGCCACGTCCTCATCTTCGACATAACCTCACCCAATGACCCGAAATTGGTCGGCAAATTTGAAGGCAAAAGCAATACCGTGTGGCGCGAGTTCAAATCGTATAAAAACCGCGTCTACGGCGTATCGGATGCCACAACAGAGGGGTTAATGATTTTTGATTTTTCCAATGCGCCAGATACGATCGTACGCACATACTACCAAAACGAATTTTTCAACAGCGCCCACACGATCACGCTGGACACCACCTCCGGGCGCATCTACCTGAACGGCACCAATGTAGCCAACCAGGGTTTGCTCGTGCTCGACATCAAGCAAAACCCTGATGAGCCATCCCTGCTGGCCTCCGTTCCGCTTGTTGGCGGTTACATTCACGATTCGTATGTCCGAAACGATACGGTGTATGCCTCCTCCGGATTCAATGGTTACTATGTGTACGACTTTACTGATCCGGAAAATCCCGCCACAATAGCCAGTCTGGCCTCCACCGGAGGCTACCATCACAACAGTTGGCTCAGTACAGATGGACAATATGCTTATTGTACGGAAGAAATACCCAGCGGCAGGCCGGTTCTGATTGTTGATCTGAAAGACCTTGCCAATGCCAACCTGGAGGTGAATCATTCATTTCTTGATCCCCTGATCCCGCCCGGAACGAACAGCGCTATTCCGCACAATGTGTATATCCGGGACAGCCTGCTGTTCAATTCGCAGTACGAGGACGGGCTTTTGGTGTACAACATAAGCGACCCTACTGCCCCTGTCTTGATCGCCTACTACGACACCCATCCCGAGAATACTCAGTACAACACCTACTATGGCTGTTGGGGCAACTACCCTTGGTTGCCTTCCGGGACGATCATTGCCGGCGACATGCAGAATGGTATGCAACTACTGAAAATCAATAACATAACCAGCACAATAGCACCAATTCGTGTGCCGGTTATTCAAATTTTTCCAAACCCGGCGAGTAACTTTTTGACCATTTGCCGGGCAGACAATCAGGCGATAAAAACACTTCGAATGCTGAATAGTACCGGGCAAGTAGTACTGGTACAACCTTGGCCGACGTCGGCAGCGGAACTGCGTATTCCGGTAGGACACTTGCCCAAAGGCTTGTACCTCACCGAGGTCCGGGCGAACAATGGAGCGATGGCAGTGAAAAAGGTTCTGATCAAATAACCCGGATGTGGATAAAAAACAAAAACCGGCCATGCAGCGAGTGCACAGCCGGTTTTTTGTTTTCTAACAGTATGTCGGTAAGTAATGTTTGCGGATGGAAAGGAGGTTTAAAAATAGCCCTCCGCCCTTTCTCATTTGAAAGGGCCGGAGGGCCCCCGCCTTCGGTTTACTTTTCTCAGCAATCAGGGATTGCTGATTTTTATCTGTCGCCCAAAACGATTTCAGGCTTTTTTTCAATTTGAACCAGCATGCTCATTTGCTGCTGTCTTAACCACGGCACAAATATATGGCGTTTTTTCCACTTACAAATTTTAAGAGCCGCTTTCTTTAAAATAAATACCGATCCCTTAAAATTTAGCACACATTTGTGTTTGTATAAAAGTGTAAATTAGACAAGAAAACGAAATGAAACCCCGACACAACCCTTCATTTTTTGAAAAAAAACATACCCCGCCAGGCAAAACGCAGAGATTTAAAAAAGTTGGACTTCGGACGCTTCGAGGGAAGTGCGTCACTCCAAAAAAGATTTTTCATTCCGGAAGCGGCGAAAATTGTTCCGCTCGAATCGTTTCGGCGCAAGCGAAATGTCCCTTTGGGCAAGCATGATGCCCGTGTAAGCCACAAGGGCGGCAGGTCAGTGTTTGTCCGGACTCAACGACAAATTTATTTGAGGAAAGCGGCGTAAAACCAAAATGTGGCGCTGTTGAACAAAACACTGCTGTAACAGGCGCATCCACAGCGGAAGCGATGTGCATAGGCGCCGAATCATTTACATAATTCATGGTAGCATCACGCATCAGAGCCGCCGACTCCAAAAAACTCAGGCAGCCGGCCAGATTTCGGACATCCGGGTGCTCTGTTTCGCGAATGATCCCGTCGCAGACCTCCGCATCATCCGGGCCTCCAAGCAACAAAACAGCGTAATCATACGGGATGCGTCGGATCAGTTCCAGCCATTTGTGTGCCGGGAACTGTTTGGTAAACCAAACGGAAGTAGGTGCAATGCAAACAAAACGTCTTCCTGCGGGAACCAAGGTGAGCGCTTTACCTGCATCCGCCGCCGAGGGGCGCAAACGAGGCATTTCAAAAGAATCATCCGTGAGATGGGTAATCAAACCGAGGTTGCGTTCCACTTCGTGTACCGGGTACGCCGGTGTACCGAAAACATGGGGTACGCGCTGGGTAAACATCCTTGCGAACGGATTTTTTTGAAAACCAACGGTGCTCTCTGCGCCCGACAGCACTGTAATCAGCCCCGAAGTAGCGAATCGTTGGCAATTGATCGTCCAGTCGTACCGTTCCTGACGTACCTGACGCAGGAGATTCCAAAGGCCGCGATATTTCCCTCTTTTTTTATCCCAAATCCACACTTTTTGAAGATGCGGGTGCCCGACCAATAATTTTTCGTTTCCTTTTCGCAGAAAAAAATCAATACGCGCTTCCGGGAAGAAACGTCGCAGCTTTTCAACTACTGGTGTAGCCAAAACAACATCGCCAATAAAGGCTGTCTGAATTACAAGAAACTTCATGCGGCGAAGTTCTGCGCCCTCCACGACATCCGGGCAGCTATTTGTCCGAATACTCCAATTTGGAAGGTATTTCCGGACTTTGGGAGAGCACAACGAAGAAAGAATCCAGGAACGTGGTCATATCATTCAAAGCATCTGAATGCAAGTATTTGCTTCGGCACTGGGCATATAACTTTGTTTTTCATCCAGAAGCCGTTGGCGTGCTTGTTGAAGCGCCTCAGGATTGACTCCCGAGGACATCAGACAGCGATCGCGTACCGAACGCACGCCGCAATCCGAGGTTGGGGAAGAATAAGGGGCGGCAACCAGCCCGGCGAAGTCAAAATCGTATGGAATGGTTAGAATTTTTTCATCATCAGGAGGTTGTAGCAGCATAATGTTGCGGCAGGCCGAGATGTCCCAGTCGGTGTTGCCTACCATGTACTGAAAGAGCACAACCAGAGCCATTTGCTCGGCATTGAATCGCTCGGGAGGAACGCCCCACTCCGACACTACAGCACATTTTAGCCGACCGGAAACCTGCTCTTCGTGTTCAATCAGCATGGCCAACATTTTTTGCGGGCGCTTTTGGGACTTGTCCTTGATTTGAAGTCGAATCAAGCGAGCACGAACACAATGCTCCGGATTAAGCGCCTCAAACATCCTGTACACAAGGTACTCCCGGACGATGAGTTCTTCATCGGCTTGCTTGCCGGCACAAGGCAGTACCAGTTTTATTTCGTTCATCGTGTCCAATTGAGCCGCCTGTAGCACTGCCTTGCGGAACTTCAGTTTTATCGGCGGAATTTCGCAACGCCTGCGGCGGAATTTCCCCCGAGTCCGAACTTCCATTTCAAATGATTTTCCCGATTCATCGGTCAGGGAAGCCGGTAGATACTCTGCTTTTTTACGATTCTGGAGCAAAGCAGTCATATCAATATCTACTTGGATTTTGGCCCCTTCTTCCCGAGTTAGGTAATCAAATACGGACAAGGAAGACGGCGTAGTTTCTTGCCCGGCAAGCCTCCCAGGCATGGTGATCCCAAATACAAGCAGAAGCAAGATAATAGGTGCAAACTTCATAACAACGGAGATAATTGAGTCCAAAGCAAAGGTAACAAACATCCGAAGTCCAAATGTTTTTGCCTTGAAATTCAGATAATTAGCGTGAATTCTAAAAAAAACAGATGGTTAAATCAAAAAAAAATTTGGCGATATTTAATGGTCATCTATCTTTGCACCCGCTTCTGAAAAATACCACTGCGGGAATGGCGGAATTGGTAGACGCACACGTTTCAGGGGCGTGCGCCTTCACGGGCATGCGAGTTCGAGTCTCGCTTCCCGCACGTTAAAAAGCGACCCAATCAGGTCGCTTTTTTTATTTCTCTAAAACCTTGCCCTTAGAAAAAAAAAGCCTGCGAAGTGCGGCGGTTATACCACACCTTGCAGGCTTTACGCATCTGTCCGACACGGAGGACTTACTTCTCTGTTCTGGAATTTTTGACATCCAGTACTTCTTTGCGCAGGTCCTGAGCCAGGTTTTTCAAATCCTGCATGGCTTTGCGGACACGACTACCGGCGGCGTTGTTGCCGGCAGTAAATTTCTGTACATCTGCCTCGATCTCGGCAACGGTTTGCTTGATTGTTTCAAAGATTTTGCTCATAAAAGGATGTGTAAGTGTGTTAACAAGGGCGTAAATGTACGACTATCTTGGAATATGCACCCATTTTAGGTTTTATTGGTTAATTCATAAACAAGGGTTTTGCTTACATAAAGAAGCGAGGGTTCGACATCCCTTTCTTGCGTTTAACCAAGTCGGCATACAGCATCATTTCGAAGGAGCCTCCGGCATACGAACGCAAATTCGTCAATGTCAAATCGTAAGCAGCACCTACACCAATCCGCGGATTGACTTGCCAGTAGGCCAGCAAATTCAACGACTCTCCCAGCCCATCACCGCCGGCACGGTACGCCACCCCTGCCGTAACTGTCTGTTTTATTTCCAAATTTACCGTGACATCTACATCAATAGGTGCGTTTTGAACGTATTTGATCAGAACTGCGGGCAATAAGTTCAAATCTTTGCCAAGCGGTATGATACCTCCTGTGGTGCCGTAAAAGTGCTGAGACTCCCGGGCTGTCGTGATATTCGGGTCCATATTTACGCCGATATTGTTCCGCACAACTCTCGGCACGGAAAAACCAAAGTACAGGCGTTCCTGAAATGTTCCATAAATACCCATGCCGAAGTTGGCGTACGCAT
Organism: Lewinellaceae bacterium; assembly: GCA_016719605.1. Lineage (GTDB taxonomy): Bacteria > Bacteroidota > Bacteroidia > Chitinophagales > Saprospiraceae > M3007. The sequence goes on from JADJYW010000003.1 coordinate 307,741, forward strand.
CATTGATTCGTTTGTCGTCAAGAGACGGATCGTACGAAACCAGCGGGTTAGCTTTGGAAAAATCAATACTCAAGACCCGAAGATTACCCGATACCCCAACGCGCATCGAAAACTCGTCGCCCGCAATGATATTGTAGGAATAAGATGCCGTAAGCTGCACATCGCGGTGCAGCCCTATGCTGTGGTGCGATAACATCCCCCCTACCCCAACACGCTGCTTGAATACCGGTGCGTGCATACTGATTTGAGCAGAACGAGGCGCACCATCCAGTTTGAACCATTGGTCGCGGTACATGGCTGTCATGGTCGGTACCCCGCGTATGCCTGCGTATGCAGGGTTGTACGACAACTTGTTGTACATGAATTGGGTATAACGGTGTTCTTGCTGCCCAATAAGTGCCAACGGCAAGGCGAACAAAAGAGCGACGATATAGAATTTTGACATAAGATGAAGTTGGTTTTAGTGTTTAGCGGAAAATTTCAACAAAGCCACTGATTGCTCGCTTGTCGGGATCGGGGCGGAAATGGTAAAAATAAGTGCCGTCAGGTACGTTTTGGCCCGCTCGCCCCTTGAGCGTACCACGCCAGGCCTTATCCGGCGAATTGTCATACGGGGACGCCTCGTAGACTTTGTCGCCCCATTGGTTGTAAATAATCAGCGCATTGTTCGGGTAGAGGTCGGAATTCAGACATGGGATTTCCAGGTAGTCATTGATACCATCATCATTGGGCGTGATGATATTCGGGATGTACGAGCAGAAAGTCTCGCGCACCGTAATCGTCACCACCGCCTCGGAACAGAGGTCTGGACAAGCCTCCGAGCATAGTTTATAGATAAAGTTGACACGCCCGTTGTTCGGGCCGGCTTGATAGGTAAAATTACCAGCCCCCAGATCAACAAGCCCGGAGAGCGGGCCGGTCACCGTCACGGTAAAGTCGTCGGCCTCGTAGGTATCGTTGGTCAGCACACTGAAATTTTCCAGCAAGCCACCAGTCTCCACCTCAAAATCGAGGTCGTCCACCGCCTCGGGCAATTTAGCCTGGCGTACGAGAGCAGAGTCCAGTGGCGTGTAACAGCCGCTTACCAAAGCCTGTACGGTGTAAATACCCGTGAGCGCAGGACTTAGGTTTTCAATAATCAGATTATTGGCATTCGGATAAGGCGGTTTTGGCCCCGTCCAGATGTACGTTGCGCCCGGGATAACGGGCGTGGACAAAATAATGTCGTCGCCGGCACAGCCTATTTTGTCACTGATCTGTGGCTCCAGCGGATTGAGTGGCGACACATGTATCTCCACGGAGCACAGTGCCGTATTGCCGGCAGCATCAGTGGTTTTAAACTCCAGAATGTGCGTGCCGAGAGCAAAAAATTGCCCTGTAGTTTGGCCTGCCACTTGCTCCACCAATGGCGTTCCACAGTTGTCGGTAGCCGTTGGCAAATCAAATTCCAGTTCCACACCATCGCAAGTCGAAACAGCGCTTGCGTCCAAAATAAACTGCCCGACATCAGTCAGCACAGCACCACTAATATCTACCAAAACTGGTGAAGCAGGGCAATCGAACACTGGTAAAAAACTTTCCGTTACAAAAATTGTAAAACTGACCGTCGCCGAGTAACCCAGCGTATCGGTAACGGTGTAAATCACCACGGTTGTCCCGACCGGGAAAGTGTCGCCGGGCTGGTAGTTCGATTCCACAACAACTGGCGCACAAACACCCGTGGGCGCAGGCGGATCCCAAATAGCAACCGCCGAACAACCTACAAAAGACTGGTCCAAAGGTGCATCCACAAACCCAAGCGGAGGCCCGATGACCGTCACCTTAAACACGCAAGTGTCTTTATTCCCACTGGGATCCTCTACCAGAACAAGTACATTGGTGTAACCGACCGGATACTGGTCGCCCGGCATCGGAATGGCGTACACCAATGGATCAGTCGTACAGTTATCTGTGGCTACCGGCAATTGCCAATCTACAGCAATCGAACAAGCTCCGCCGGAACTCACGACGGTATCAGCAGGGCAACCGCTGAAAGCAGGCGCCACAATATCCACAACGGTTACAAGGAAACTGCAGGTCGTGCTATTGCCCCAGGTGTCCGTTGCAGTATAGGTCACTATGGTTGTTGTTTCCGGAAAAACAGTCCCGGGCAAGTGGGAGGAAGTGATCACGACCGGCTCGCAATTATCCGTAGCTACCGGCGGCGTCCAGGTGGCCAATGCTGTGCAAGTATCCGTCAGCAACGTGATGTTTGCCGGACAATTCAAGAGCACCGGAGGCACATCCTCTTGTACCGTAACCACAAAACTGCATGTCATGCTGTTGCCCGTCGAATCCTGAGCAGTGTACAGCACCGTGGTCAGTCCTGTCTGGAACACTGTACCTGACTGGATATTCGGCTGCGGGGTAATCGGGTAGCCATCGCAAGCATCCGTCAACTCCGGATCGTCCCAGATAACCGTGGTCGAGCAGGCGCCATTCGGGGTAGTGACGGTGAAATCATTCGGGCATTTACCAAAACAGGCGCCGTGGTGTCACGCCACAACGATGGAAAAACTGCATGAAGCGGTGTTGCCACTGTCATCCGTAGCCTCAAAAACTACCACAGTCGTTCCAATCGGGAATACCGCGTTGCTGGCAGACGAGCCAACCAAAGCCGGGGTTGTGGTGCAATTATCCGAAACAGCAGGTGTAGCAAAAGGCACCACCGCCGAACATTGTACACCATCAGCATCCACCTGAATGTCCGCCGGACAAATGATCACAGGCGCTACGGTGTCCCGCACCGAGAGCAGTTGCGTGACTTGCGCAGTATTGCCGCAATTATCCAGCGCTGTCCAGGTGCGCTGAAGGGTGTAGGTACCGCTGTTGGTGCTACTGACCACGGTTTCGCCCTGGTAAATAATCTGTACACCCGCATCACAATTGTCTGTGGCCGTGGGCAATACCGGCGTCGGCACGGCATCACAACCAACGATGGTATCGGCCGGAGCAAACGTGAAGACCGGCACGGTGATATCCTGCACGGTGAGCAATTGCTCCGCAGTGGTCGCATTGCCACAGTTATCCGTAGCGCGCCAGCGGCGGGTCAGGGTGTATGTATCCGGGCAGGAGCCATTGGTGCGGGTTTCTCCCTCGTAAACAACAGGCACGCCGGCCGTACAATTGTCTGTAACAATCGGGCTTCCCGCCTGCGGCACTGCGTCGCAGCTGATCGTGGCATTTGCCGGTACAAAAGTGAAGACTGGAGCGCTGTTATCCTGAACCGTAACAACCTGCTCGGCAGAGACGGAGTTTCCGCAATTATCCGTGGCCGTCCAACGACGCGTCAGGGTATAGGAGTCGGGGCAATTCCCGTTGACACGGGTTTCTCCATCAAAAACGATACTTACACCGGCATCACAGTTGTCTGTGGCCACGGGCGTTGCAACCGGCGGAACAGCCTCACAACTTGCCGTGACCGATGCAGGCACAAACGTAAACATCGGCGCCGTCAGGTCGCGCACGATGATGGTTTGTGTTGCCGTGGCGCTGTTTCCACAATTATCGGTCACTGTCCATTTGCGCAGCAAGGAATATGTATCCGGACAAAATCCATCCGTTCGTGTTTCACCGTTAAAAACAATCGAGACATCGGCATCACAGTCATCCGTAGCACTCGGAGTACCCACAGTAGGTACCGATTCGCAGGAAACCGTCGTATTGCCTGGCACAAACGTAAATACCGGCGCCGTCAAATCCTGCACCGCAATTACCTGCTCGGCCATTGCCACATTGCCGCACACATCTGTAGCCGTCCAACGGCGAATTAAGGTATAGGTATCGGGACAAGAACCGTTCACGCGCTGTTCGCCATCGTAAACGATCGAAACATTTGATGTACAGTTGTCTGTAGCGGCAGGCATACCAACCGCCGGCACATTGGCGCAGCTTACGGTCAAATCACCCGGCACTAATGTAAACACCGGCTTCGTGGTGTCTTGTACCGTCAGGCGCTGCTCGGCAACGACGGAGTTTCCACAGTTGTCTACGGCCGTCCAACGGCGAATCAGCACACCACTGGTCGAGCAATTGCTGCCCGTTTGCAACTCTGTTGTCACCGAAATATTCACATTCTGGTCACAATTGTCCGCAACTACCGGTGTACCAATAGCGGGTACTGCCTCACAGTTGACTGTGGCATCCGGCGGCACAAAGGAAAATATCGGCGGCGTCACGTCGCGTACCACGATCGTTTGCATAGCAGTCATCTCATTTCCGCAATTGTCTGTAGCCGTCCAGCGACGCACCAACGAATAGGTGTCGGGGCAAGCGCCGTCGGTGCGCGTTTCCCCGACAAAGGAGATTTGCACAGATGTGGCACAATTGTCGGTAGCCGTCGGTTGCCCCAGGGCAGGAACGGCATCGCATTCCACCGTTATGTTGGCGGGTACGAAGGTGAATGCCGGCAAAGTGATATCCTGCACAATTATTTTTTGCTCCGCAGAAACACTGTTTCCGCAGTTATCCGTGGCTGTCCAGCGGCGCACCAACACATAGGAATCGGTGCAGGCGCCGTCGGTACGCGTTTCTCCAACAAAAACAATGGAAACATTGGCGGTGCAGTTGTCAACAGCCGTTGGCACACCCACAGCCGGAACATCCTGACAATTCACCGTCACATCTGCGGGAACAAAGGTGAATACCGGTTTCGTGATATCCTGTACCGTCAGCCGTTGTTCTGCAAAAGCGGTATTACCACAGTTGTCTGTGGCCGTCCAACGACGAAGCAGGCTGTATGTATCGGGGCAAGGCCCGTCGGTACGGGTTTCCCCCTGATAAACGATCACCACGGAAACAGCACAGTTGTCGGTGGCTTCCGGTATACCTACAGCGGGCACAGCCTCGCAATGTACCGCGGCATCGGCGGGTACAAGTGTAAAAACCGGGGCACAATATCTTGCACCGAAATAATCTGCTGAGCCTGCTCGGTGTTTCCACAAGTGTCACTGGCCTTCCAGCGGCGGGTTAAAGTATAGGTATCCAGACACGGGCCATCCACCCGGGTTTCTCCTTCATAAACGATGGACACATTGGCCGCGCAGTTGTCCGTAGCAGTCGGTGCACCTACCGCCGGAATATCCGTGCAATTCACCGTCACATTGGCCGGAATAAACGTGAACATCGGTCGGCCCTCATCGCGCACGGTGATCACTTGATCCACCGATTCGACATTTCCACAAAAATCAGCAGCCGTCCAACGGCGTACAAGCGTGTAGGTATCCGGGCAGGAACCGTCGGTGCGCGTCTCGCCTTCGTACACAATCAGCACCGTAGCAGCACAGTTGTCAATCGCCGTTGGCGTGGCAACCGGAGGTACATTGTCACAATCCACCGTCACATCCGGCGGCGAAAAAGTAAACACCGGGCGCTTCACGTCCTGTACAGTGATAAACTGCTCAACGGATTCGGTATTCCCGCAAGCATCTGTGGCTGTCCACTGGCGTTTCAAAATATAGGAATTGGTGCAGGGGCCATCTACCCGGCTTTCTCCACCAAACGAGATCAAGACATTCGCCGTGCAGTTGTCGCTCGCCGTCGGGGTACCAACCGGCGGAACTGATTCGCAAGGCACCGTTACATCAGCCGGTACAAATGTGAACACCGGCTTGGTCAGGTCTCGTACCGTGATGGTTTGCACAGCCGAGTTGGAGTTTCCACAATTATCAACAATCGTCCACTGCCGCTTCAGCATGTAGGTATTTGTGCAGGGGCCGTCTTCCCGGGTTTCTCCGTTGAAAGCAAGTATCACGCTGGCCGTGCAATTGTCGCTCGCTGTCGGGGTTTCCAAAGCGGGTATATTTTCGCAACTCACGGTTGTATTTGCAGGAAAAAAAGAAAATACCGGATTGGTGATATCCTGAACGACAAGGACTTGAGTTGCTGTTGCCGTATTGCCGCAATTGTCCGCAGCCGTCCAGCGGCGCTGTAACGTGTAGGTATCGGGACAAGCACCGCTGGTTCTTGTCTCGCCATCGTAGGTGATAACTACCCCGTTGTCACAATTATCCGTAGCCTCCGGGGTGCCAACAGCAGGCACATTGTCGCAACTGACAATACTGTTGCCCGGAACAAAGGTGAATGCGGGCGGCACAAGGTCTTGAACGGTAATGGTCTGTTCGGCGATAGCCGTATTGCCGCAGAGGTCGGTGGCTATCCAACGGCGCAGCAGGCTGTATGTGTTGGGACAGGGGCCATTGGTGCGAATTGCACCGTTGTAGTTGATTTCTACTTCATCGGTGCAATTATCCGATGCCTGCGGAACGCCGGGTAGCGGAATTGCATCGCAACTTACCGTGACATTAGCCGGAATCAAGGCAAATACCGGTCGGGTTGTGTCCTGAACGGTGAGCATCTGCTCGGCAATAGCGGTGTTGCCACAATTGTCGGTGGCGATCCAGCGGCGCGTAACAGTGCCGCCACTGGCGCAGTTTCCGGTGGCTCAGTTGTCGGTGGCCAACGGCATTCCCATCGAAGGAATATCTTCACAATTGACCGTTGCATTCGGCGGAACAAACGTAAAAGCCGGAACTGTCAAATCCCGGACGATCACATTTTGTTCGGCAGTAGCGGTGTTGCCGCAGTTGTCGGTGGCTGTCCAGCGGCGCACCAGCGTGTAGTTATCCGAGCACGCGCCATTGATACGGGTTTCTCCATTATAAGTTATGGTCACGTTGGTATCACAATTGTCGCTTGCGCCGGGCGTGCCCGGAGCCGGCAGCGCATCGCAACTCACTGTGACGGCAGCCGGTACGCTCGTAAACACCGGTTGAGTGATATCCTGAACCGTCAGTATTTGCTCTGCAGTGCGGGTGTTGCCGCAATTATCCACGGCCGTCCAACGGCGACGCAGGGTATAGGTATCCGGGCAGGCGCCATCCGTGCGCGTTTGGCCGTCGTAGTTGATCGTGGCCATACCCGAACAGTTGTCTGCAGCCACCGGTGTGCCAACCGGAGGTACTGCGTCGCAGGAAACAGTGGCATTGGCCGGCACGAAACTGAAAACCGGAGCCACCACATCCCGAACGGAAAGTGTCTGGGTTGCTACAGTTGAATTTCCGCAAGCATCCGTCGCACGCCAGCGCCGAAGCAGGGTATAAGTATCCGGGCAAGAGCCATTATTGCGTGTTTCGCCCAAATACAAAATTGTCACATTAGCTGAGCAATTATCCATAGCCGTCGGGTTGCCCACTGCCGGGATGGCATCGCAACCGACGGTGATATCGTTGGGAAACGCCGTGAAGGACGGAGGGGTAATATCTTGCACGACAACAATTTGCTCGGCAGAAGTTGTGTTGCCGCAGTTGTCTGTGGCCGTCCAGTGGCGAAGCAACGTGTAGGTATCCGGACAGGCGCCATTGGTGCGCGTTTCACCATTGTACACAACCGAAACGCCGCTGTCGCAATTATCCGAGGCGGTCGGGGCGCCCACGGAAGGAATGCCATTGCAACTGACCGTGACGTTGGCCGGCACGAATGTGAACTGTGGTTTAGCGATATCTTGTATCACAATGACTTGCTCGGCAGTAGCCGTGTTGCCGCAGTTATCGGCAGCAGTCCAATGGCGACGCAAGGTATAGGAATCGGCACAGGGGCCATCGGTTCGCGTTTGGCCGTTGTAGGCAATCGTCACACCCATGTCGCAATTATCGGTTGCCGCAGGTGCGCCCACGGCGGGGATTGCATCGCAGCTCACCGTGACAGCAGCGGGTACACTTGTGAATACCGGCGGAGTGACGTCCTGTACAGTGATAGTTTGTTCCGCAGTAGCGGTGTTGCCACACCCATCCGTCGCCGTCCAGCGACGCTTAATTATATAGGTATCGGGGCACGAGCCGTCCGTACGCGTTTCGCCATTGTAGGCAATACCGACCCCGCCACCGCAATTGTCGGTAGCAATGGGGGTGCCGACGGACGGAATGGACTGGCAATTGGCCAATACATTGACGGGAACAAAAGTAAATGTTGGTGGGAGGTTGTCTACCACCCGTATCGTTTGCGTGACGGTAATGCTGTTTCCGGCCGCATCCGAAACCCGGTAGGCGCGTAACAAAACAAGCGTATCGCCGGGACAGCCGGAGCCGCCGGCAACGACATCGCCAACATGCAAAACAGCAACCACGGCGCAGTTGTCGGCTTCATTAGTCACTACATTCGGATCAGGAGCCGGTACAGCGGCTATGCAGGGAATTCCGTTCAGCGTTGCAGGGGTGCCGGCGGTGGGTAGTTGTGTATCGTTGACCTGTACGGTAAAATTGCAAGAAACGGCATTGGAGCCGTCGTTCACCGTGTAGCGCACAGTGGTCATGCCACTGGAAAAGAGTACCGCATTGGACAGCTGCCCAGAACCGCTACCGGTAGTAGCGCCGCTCAACTCGTATGTGACACCTACAGTAGGGCAATTATCGCTGAAAACAGCGTCAATATTTGGGATGAGCGTGGTGCAAAGGCCAGGATTTGCCGTGCCCGTCGCATTGGCTGGGCAGGTCAATGTGGGCGGAATATTGTCTTGAACGGGTACTACCACGCTAAAAGTTTCAATACATCCCTTCGTGTCGGTGATCGTAACGGTGTAGGTGCCGCCGGGAACATTGGTTAAATTTTTAGTTGTGGCTCCATTCGACCACAGGTATGTGTATCCGGGAGTTCCGCCGCTAACGGTAAGGGAGATGCCGCCCACCGGTACATCCACACAGGGCACCGAGGTTGTGGTTGCCGATATATTGATCGGCGTATTTATCCGAACCGTGACTGCTCCGCCACAGGTGATCAGGTACGGGTCATCCCCACCATACGGATTAACCACAGCCGACAGGCCCACCGAATAGGTTGTATTATTGGTCGGGGTTACAGCATAAGGGCCAGCGCCTGGACCCAGGTTGGGAGACCAGGAAATCGCATAATTTAATGCGCCACTCGCCAAAACGGACAGCCGTACAGTGTCTCCGGGCTGGCAAAGTGTCAGGTCGTTTGGAATACCGGAGCTATCCGTCGCTACGATGGAGGCGTTGCAACAAATCCCTTGTATGGTGACACAGCCCGCATTATTAACATCTGAAAAGGCGTGCGGGGCTGTACTTCCGTCGCAGTCCACGGTCTTTTCTGTATCAAAATACAAGGCCCGCCTGAAATTACAGTCCGGAGAGTTGCTGGAAGCCGGGCGAAAAAGACCTCCATTTATCAAAATAACCTTAGCAGCAGGGCCAAGTCTTAAATAAGCGTTCGCAGTCCACTGAATCACGCCGCCATCCACAAGCAGAAGGCCTTCGAATGGTACCCCGCCGATGATCGGTTCGTAGTTGATATCCACCAGAAAAGAATCCCGGATGATGATGGTATCCACACCTGCCGGACAAGAACCGAACGGGTTGCTGGAAGCCAGGATGTAGTTGTTGAAGGAACAAGTCTGGCCTTCGACCCGCTGGGGTGCATGAAAGAAAGTGAAGAGAAAAATTGCGGCTACAAGAAGTATTCCCCGTTGGGAATTGAGCCGGACTGCAAGGAGCGGATAAGTGCGTAAAAAACAAAATTTCAGCATAGGTAACGTATCAGGGAGGGAGTTACAGATTGTTTTTTTTAAACTATTGGGCGTGTATTTTCCAATCTTTTACATCAGCGACGGAGTGCATACCAAGAGATAATCCACGATTTTGGCCGGGGCATCGTGCTTCAGATATAAAGGGTAACCGCAAACGCAGACCGTTCGCTATTCATGAGTTTACCGATAGCCGGAAGAGGAAATACGGATAAAGAAGATTGAGTCAGCCTTTGTACGTCTGCATGCCGAAGGGAGATATGCAGCGTACACTTATTAAAATTTGCCGGGCGGCAGGGGAGAAATAGAATTAAAAGTAAGGCCGGGGCCAAGGTACTAACTTCCTAAAACAATTCGTGGCCAATAATGTGCCAAACAACATCAGACCAAGCATGTTTGGAACTCGTTTGCAAATCCTCCTACACTTCTTCGGGTAAAACTACCTTTCAAGCGGCGGTGCTATCTTTGCCGCATTCTCGCCACTTTATTCTTGTTATGCACTACATCGTACGCGCCTTTACCATTTTACTTTTCCTGATGCCTGCATCAGTATTTTCACAAACACATCTCACCGATATTCGCCCGCTGTTGAAAAGCCTCACGCGCGAACAAAAGATACAACTACTCGAGTACATGCGCCATTTGGGAGCCAACATGGACGGAGAAATCCAGCACGCGTATGAACAGATCGCCAAAACCGAACAACCCAAAGCCATCCGGTTTATTGAGTCGTTTAAGCAGGTAAAAAAGCAGGAACAACTGGCTTCGGTCATCTGGGATCGCGATACCCTATTTTTTAGTAGTATCGCGGAAGGAACTACGCTGCTGGATTCATTTCGGGTCACCAACATCGGCAACACACCTTATAGTATAACGCACACCCGAACAACTTGCGACTGCACCGTACTGTACCTCCCGCAGCACCCCGTTATGCCTGGCGAAACCGCTTTGCTACGCGTCCAGTTCGATTCCAGTGAAAAACTCGGCACCGCGATCCCCGCCATCATACTCTACGACAACTCAACGCCAAACAAACGACACATTTTATATCTTAAAGGAGATGTCGTAGTCCGCAAAAAACCTCAAAAATATCCCTGGGAAGACTGATCAGCGCTTAAACAATTCCGACACAGAACCGTTCAGACGCTTGTCATCAACTCGCGTCATGTATTTTCAGAACAAAAATTTTGTCATCATCGGAGCCTCCAGTGGCACAGGCTTGAGTATCGCCCAGCAACTGGCATCGCAAGGCGCCAATCTTTTTACCTTCAGTCGCAGTAAACCTTCCACACTTCCTCCGGGAGCATCCTGGGAAGAAGCCGACAGTACGAATGAAAATTTTCATCTCGCTGGACTGCCGGATGTCGTACATGGACTTGTCTATTGCCCCGGCAGTATCAACCTCAAACCGTTTCACCGGATATCCCCACAGGATTTTCGCACTGACCTGGATATCAATGTAGTCGGCGCATTCCGGGCAATTCAGCAGGTATATCCGAATCTAAAAGCTGCCGGCGGCTTGGGCAGCGTCGTGCTGTTCAGCACGGTAGCCGTCCAAACCGGCATGCCGTTTCACAGCAGCATCGCAGCAGCAAAGGGGGCTGTGGAGGGACTGGTTCATGCCCTGGCAGCCGAGTGGGCGCCAAATATCCGCATCAATGCTATCGCACCATCCCTGACCGACACCCCGTTGGCGGCCAACCTGCTGAGCACCGAAGACAAGCGAAACAACGCGGCACAGCGGCACCCCTTGCGCCGCATTGGAACACCGGCCGATCTGGCCAATGCCACCCGTTTCCTGCTCTCCGACGATGCCGCCTTTGTAACCGGTCAAATTTTGCACATAGATGGCGGAATGGGCAACCTCAAAACCTGATACACCGGCTTGCCTTTCCCAAGACATTGGAATAAAATTCTGTTTTTGCATAATTATTTTTGAACACTCAAAATGATTGCAGTCGTTTCTGCAATCATTAACAAATTTCAATTCACACACTTCTTTTTTACCCGGAGGAGAAAACGTACTTTTGCGGCTTATTTCCAACTTGCATGAAAAATATTCGAAACATTGCCATTATTGCCCACGTTGACCACGGAAAAACGACGCTCGTTGACAAAATGATCCATGCCTCCAAACTGTTCAAAGAGCATGAGATCACAGGCGATCTGATCATGGACAGCAACGATCTGGAGCGCGAGCGCGGCATCACCATCCTGGCCAAAAATGTGGCTATCAACTATAAAGATGTAAAGATCAACGTCATTGATACGCCGGGCCACGCCGACTTTGGTGGTGAGGTAGAGCGCGTGCTTAATATGGCCGACGGCGTGCTGCTGTTGGTGGACGCATTTGAAGGCCCCATGCCCCAGACGCGTTTCGTGCTCCAAAAAGCACTCGAACTGGGCAAAAAAGCCATCGTTGTTATCAATAAAGTAGATAAACCAAACTGCAACCCGGACTGGGCACACGAACAAGTATTCGATCTGATGTGCTCGCTGGATGCGACAGAGGAACAATTAGACTTCCCTGTACTTTTCGGATCAGCCAAAAATGGCTGGATGAGCCATGACTGGAAAAATCCCGCAGACGACATTGTGACCCTGCTCGAGGATATCGTTAAATACATCCCCGAACCCCGGGTAGAAGAAGGTACGTTGCAGATGCTGATCACGTCGTTGGACTATTCCAGCTATGTGGGGCGTATCGCCGTAGGCCGCTTGCTCCGCGGCAAACTGATCGCAAACCAACAGGTATCTTTGGTCAAAAAGGACGGAACCGTTCAAAAACACCGGATCAAACAATTATTTACCTTCGATGGACTGGCCAAAAAAGACACGGCAGAAGTCGAAGCCGGTGACATTGGAGCCGTAGTTGGACTGGAGGGTTTTGAAATTGGCGATACGATTGCCGACTACGAGAACCCGGAAGGGCTGGAACCCATTGCTGTGGACGAACCGACCATGAGCATGCTGTTCACGATTAACGACTCGCCGTTTTTTGGCCAGGAAGGCAAATTCGTGACCAGCCGCCACGTCCGAGATCGCCTCTTGCGCGAACTTGAAAAAAACCTGGCCATGCGCATGGAAGAAACCAATAGCGCCGATTCCTTTATGGTGTTCGGCCGCGGGGTACTCCACCTGAGCATCCTGATCGAAACCATGCGTCGCGAAGGCTACGAACTTCAGATCGGCCAACCCCAGGTTATCGTCCGGTTGGTCAATGGAGCCAAACACGAACCCGTGGAAGAACTCACCATTGACGTCCCGGAAGTTTCCAGCGGAAAGTGTATCGAATTGGTGACCCGTCGAAAAGGCGTGATGAAAAGTATGGAACCCCGCAACGACCGCTTTATCCTCCGCTTTGAAATACCGTCCCGGGGTATCATCGGCCTGCGCTCCAATATCCTCACCGCAACACAGGGCGAGGCAATCATGACGCACCGGTTCCTCTCCTACGAACCCTGGAAAGGCGATATTCCCGGCCGCCAAAACGGTTCGCTCATCGTCATGGAAACCGGCACGGCTATCGCCTATTCGCTGGATAACCTGCAGGACCGTGGCGTTTTCTTTGTCGAACCAGGCGAAGATGTGTACGAAGGTCAGGTGATCGGCGAAAACAACCGGACGAATGATCTGGTCATCAATGTGACCAAAACCAAGAAACTGACCAACATGCGCGCCTCCGGTTCCGATGATAAAGCATCCATCACTCCACCCCGGCGTTTCACACTGGAAGAAGCATTGGAGTACATTCAGGAGGACGAATATGTGGAGGTGACGCCCAAGAGCATCCGCCTGCGGAAAATTTATCTCAAAGAACACGATCGGAAAAAATCGCAGAAATCCTATGCTATGGCATAGTTTCAGGGAAAACTTCGGCATTAGCACATTTTAACTTCAGCCGATACTTTCCTGCCGACACCTTTTTTTTGCCAAAACTTTTTCCAACCATCTGCGTTTGCGGAGAAATTCTATTTTTGCGGGCATTTTCGGATGCGCAGCGAGCCTTTTCCTACTCCTTATTTTAGCAAATCATGCGGACCAAACTCAGTAGTTTCAATTTTGACCTGCCAAAAGAACTTGTCGCCAAGTACCCCACTGAAGAACGGGACCAAAGCCGTCTGATGGTCGTACACCGCGATACCGGCAAGATAGAGCATAAAGTCTTCAAGGATATTTTGGGTTATTTTAGTGAAGGCGATGTGATGATTTTCAACAACACCAAGGTTTTTCCTGCCCGATTGTTCGGACAAAAAGAAAAAACCGGCGCTAAAATCGAAGTATTTCTCTTGCGCGAACTCAACCACGACGCCCGGCTTTGGGACGTCCTCGTTGATCCTGCCCGAAAAATCCGCGTGGGCAATAAACTGTACTTCGAAGACGAAAACGGAAACGACGCCCTTGTCGCAGAAGTCGTGGACAATACCACCTCCCGTGGACGGACAATCCGTTTTTTATTTGACGGCCCCGAGGAAGAATTCCAGCAAGAACTCGCCCGCCTCGGCAATACCCCGCTGCCCAAATACATTGAGCGGGAGCCGGAAGAAATTGACCGCGAACGCTACCAAACCATATACGCCAAGGAAATCGGCGCCGTGGCTGCCCCAACCGCAGGTCTGCACTTTAGTCGGGAACTACTCAAACGCCTGGAACTGAAAGGCATAAACTTTGCCGAACTGACGCTGCATATCGGCCTCGGCACATTCCGTACCATTGATGTGGAGGACTTGTCCAAGCACAAAATGGAGGCTGAATACTTCCGCATACCTCCAGAAGCAGCAAAAACGGTCAATGAAAGCAAGATCGCCAACAAAAAAGTTTGCGCCGTAGGCACAACGGTCATGCGTTCCATCGAAACCGCTGTATCCGCTGAAGAATTGCTCAAACCGGTAGAAGGCTGGACAAACAAGTTTATCTACCCACCCTTTGACTTTCACATTGCCAATTCCATGGTCACGAACTTCCACTTGCCCAAGTCCAGCCTGGTTATCATGGTATGCGCATTTGGCGGCACAGAACTCATCATGGATGCCTACAACGAAGCTGTCAAGGAAAAGTATCGCTTTTTCAGCTACGGCGATGCGATGCTCATTTTGTAAGTACAACTCATTCAAAAACAAACAAATTCAACCGGATCACCTATGTATTGGACGCTTGAACTAGCCTCACATTTGGAAGAAGCACCTTGGCCCGCCACAAAAGACGAACTGATTGACTATGCCATTCGATCCGGTTCTCCTGCCGAGGTTATTGACAACCTGTCCGAACTGGAAGACGACGGCGAAATGTACGAGGGCATTGAGGATATCTGGCCCGACTACCCTCGGCACGACGACTTTTTCTTCAACGAGGATGAGTACTGACGTGCTTTTGCACGCAACCACTTCGTATACGATCCCGCCCATCTGCTCCAGGCTTGGCCAAATAAGCCGCTCCTTTCCTGAAGGAGTGGCTTATTTTTTTAAAAACGCCCGCCGTTCGAGCACCTGCAGCGTTACAGTTAGCACAACCTCGATTTTTTCAAATCCT
This sequence comes from Lewinellaceae bacterium, assembly GCA_016719605.1. GTDB lineage: Bacteria > Bacteroidota > Bacteroidia > Chitinophagales > Saprospiraceae > M3007. Next base: position 322,844 of record JADJYW010000003.1, read on the forward strand.
TGACTATCGCATTTTTAGGAAATTTTTTGAAGAATAAAATTTCCGACAAATGACAAACATTGTTCTTTGGCGAGGCCCAACCTACCCATACTTTTGTATCGTGAAAGTTAATCCCGGGTACCATAAACAATTCACCGCCATGAACAAGAGCAACAAAATTCAATTCTTCGAAAGAATGCCGCTGTTTGAAGCACTCAGCCCGGCAGAACTGGAGCAATTGGCCGACATTGCCCAACATCGGCGCACGCCCAAATTTCAGTTTATTTTTATGCCCGACGAGCAGGCCGACCAAGTGTACTTTCTTTGCCAGGGCCGCGTAAAAACAGGAACGTTCTCATCCGACGGTCGAGAGGTCATCAAGGAAATCCTCCAACCCGAAACCCTTTTTGGCGATCTTGCCCTCGCCGGCGAAACTACCCGAAGCGAGTTTGCACAGGCCCTGCACGACGAAGCCGAATTCCTCGCAATCAGCGTGAAAGACTTCCAGGGTCTCATGCAGCAGAATCAACGTCTTGTCTTTGCCTGCCTGCGCCACTTGAGCCTGCGCCTCCAACGCGTGGAAGAACGGCTCGCCAAACTCGTGCTCAAAGATGCTCGCGAACGAATTATCGAATTTCTCATCGAAACGGCAGGCCGCGAGGGCCGTCGTGTCGGATATGAAACCTTAGTCAAACACCACCTTACCCAACAGGACATCGCCAACCTCACCGGCACCAGCCGGCAAACCGTAACCTCCGTACTCAACGACCTGCGCAAATCCAACCTGATCTATTTCAACCGAAACAGTATCCTGATTCGTGATATTGAAAAATTAGCCTGAACTCCACAAACCGCCCAAACACATAAATCGCTGCAAGTTTGATGTTTCGAGAGCCGCCCGAATAATCGGGAGGCTCTTCGATTTTTTAGGAATAGGCCGGGAAATTGCTCAACCCTCCTCCGATCCAATGTCATAAATCATCCCCTCCTCAGCCAGATAGGCTTCTGAAAAAACGGCGCGGGCCTCGGCGAGATGCTGCTCCGCATCGGAATACCGGCCGGAAAAGTGACCCAGCAATAATTTTTGCACACCCGCCCGACGGGCCACAGTAGCAGCCTGCATGGCCGTGGAGTGGCCCGAAACAAACGCCTCCTCCCGATGTTCATCGGTAAACGTGGCCTCGTGATACAGCAAATCAACGCCCCGGACTGCCTGCACAACGACATCGGATGGAGCCGTATCGCTGCAAAAAGCGTACGCGCGCCGGGCGCGCGGCGGCACGGTAAGTACCTCATTGGGGATAATCCTGCCGTCGGCCAAACTCAGGTCGGCTCCGGACTTAATTCCGGGAATGAGCGTGTACGGGATAGCATGCTCGATAATTTTTTCCTTGCGGATATTCCGCGGCCGCGGTTTTTCCCGAAACAGCCAGCCCGAGCAGGGCGTGCGGTGGTGCAATGGGATCGTCCAAACCTCCAAATGCTTGTTTTCAAAAACCGGTTGCGATACAGTGGTATCCACCTCCACAAATTCCAGCGGATACGGGAACACGATGCCGCAGAGCCGCGCCGTATGCGCCACCAACTCCTCCAAGCCCGGCGGTGAAAATATCTGCAACTTCTTCGTGCGCTTTTTTAAGCAGTACGAGGTGAGCAGACCGATCAGACCAAAAACATGGTCGCCGTGGAGATGGCTGATAAAAATTTGCTGAAAGCGGTCATACGGCACCCGGTTGCGAAAAAGTTGCTGCTGCGTGCCTTCACCACAGTCAATCAAAAAGTAGTGATTTTCAACCTGTAAAACCTGCGCCGTGTAGTTGCGGCCGTGAAACGGGCCGCCGGCGCCGGTGCCGAGTATCGTGAGTCGCATAGTTGATGAGTTTATCTGATCAGGTCTGCCGAAGCTTCCAAACTGCCTATTTGGGCAGCAACACAACCCCGTTTTCCTTTGCGACTTTGTTGCGGGCCTGTTCGATTTTGATATTGATTTGCATGAGGTTCCGCTCGCTTTTCTCGTCGCCTTGCAGGGAAGCCGCCTTGAGGCGTGCCTTGTTCACCTCCAGCAGCCGGTTGAGTTTCCGAATTTTGAAAATCCCCAGTGCCTTGCGCATGTCGGCATCAAAATTCTGCTCCGGCATTTGCTGGTTTTGCAGGGGGTAGTTCCACTTGATTTCCCAGTTGGGCGAGTATTCCCACGGCGAGGTCAGCAGATCAATAGCCAGATCGCGCACCTCCTTCGTTTCGTGGTTCATAAAATATGCCTGCCCCACCGGCTGCCCCTGGAGCAAGTGCGTGTGGCATTCCCGGGCAATGCGCCCGTACAGCGGGTTGTCAAAGTCGCCCAGCGACTCCTCAATGTCGGCCAATACCAATTCGGCAACCGTGGTTTGCTCTTCCACGAGCTCCTGATTGCCAAACTGCACCAAAAGCCGGATGATGTCGCGCTCCTGAAATTCGTCGCCGCGTTGCATCGGCTTTTCGCGCAGCGGATCGCCCGGCTCCCAATTGGGTACCGGCACATCGGGCTGCGGCATCGCCGCCGGAGAATCACTCGCTGCTCCCGGCTGCCGGGCATCACGGTCGGCTTTTTTTCGCACGGCCGACACAATCAGTTTATTTGTCTCCTCGTGCAGCACCTGTTCGGACACCTCCAGCAGCGCGGCACATTCACGGAGGTATGTCCCGCGCTTGATCGGATCGGGGATTCTAGCTATGCTCCCCATGATATCCTTGATCAGGCCCGCACGCCGTATCGGGTCACCTTCCGTCTCGTCGAGCAACAAGGCTGTTTTGAACAAAATAAAATCCTTGGCTTCCCGGGTGATATACGCCCCGAACGCCTCGCTCCCGATTTTCTGAACATAACTATCGGGGTCTTCCCCTTCCGGTAGCAGTGCAATCCGCACGTCCAGGTCCTGCTCCAGCGCCAGATCCAGCCCACGCAAAGCCGCTTTGATACCCGCCGGGTCGCCATCATACAGAATTTTGAGGTTGGATGTGTTGCGTTTGATCAGCTGCAACTGCCCCTCCGTAAGCGACGTCCCGCTACTCGCCACCACATTTTCGATACCGGCCTGGTAGAGCGAAATGACGTCCATGTAGCCTTCCACGAGGATACACTCGTCCTGTTTTCGGATGGCTTTTTTGGCCTGAAAAGCCCCGTAGAGCGTTTTGTTTTTAACGTAAATCTCCGTCTCGGGGCTGTTGATGTACTTGGGTATGGTTTTGTCGGCCGACATGGTGCGCCCCGCGAAAGCGGCTACTTTGCCCGACAGGTTGTGAATGGCAAACATGACCCGCCCGCGGAAAAAGTCGCGGGTACCCTCCTGATTGCACAGGCCTGTTTTTTTCAACAAATCCACGCTGTGGCCCGCTGCCCTGGCGCGTTGCAAGAGCAGATCGCGCTGGTCGGGGGCATATCCGAGGCCAAAGGCACGAATGGTATCTTCACGCAAACCGCGTTTTTTGAAATAGGACAAAGCGACCGACTTGCCCTCATCCGTATCAAAAAGTTGTTGTTGAAAATGCTGGAGCGCGAAATCATTGACGATGTAAAGTGATTCGGCGAGTTGTTGCTCGACCATTTGCTCCGGTGTGCGCTCGGTTTCTTCTATCTCGATACGGTATTTGCGAGCCAGCCAACGCAAGGCGTCCGGGTAGGTAAAACTTTCGAGCTCCATGAGGAATGTCACGGCATCGCCACCTTTTCCGCAGCCAAAACACTTGAAGATGTTACGCGTAGGGTTTACGTTGAACGATGGTGTCTTTTCGTTGTGAAATGGACACAAACCGATCAGGTTGACCCCGCGCTTGCGCAAGGAGACAAAGTCCTCGACCACTTCTTCAATACGGGCAGCATCGAGTATATCCCGGACCGTGTTGGGTGGAATCATGGGACAAATGTAAACAAAAGCCGATCAGCCCTCGAAGTGCAACGAGATCGTGAAGGTGCGCGAGAGCACTTTTTCCAGAACCGTACTCTGCTGCAAGTCGTCGTTGAAAATGAGGACGTTGTTGAGGCCTTGCGAGATTTTGAACTCCGGCGAAAAAATGAAATATGGGAAGAAAAACTGGATGCCGGCGCCGTACTCAAACTGGAAATCGGTGGGCGAAATTTTTACCAGACCAGCGGCCTGGCGCGTCCGGGAGTCGCTGGCTACATCGAACACATACTTCACGCCGGCCACCAAAAAGAGGCGAAAATCATGGTAAGCCACCGATTTGTAGCGCACATGGAAAGGCATTTCCACAAAAACCGATTCGACGCGGCGGGTCAGTGGCAGCATATTTTCGCCGGGGGGGGTATACTTGATATTGCGCTCCACGAAAGACAACGTGGGCAAGAAACGGATATCAAAGTACTCCCCGATCTTTAGATTCGATACGATACCAAGGTTGAAACCCGGGCCGGTGACCGATTGCGCCTGACTGAACGAGTCGTTCCGAATAAAATCTTTGGAGTGAAAAATTTTGAAATCGCTCTGATTCAGGCCGAGGCTGATACCGAAATAGTAGGGCTTGGCTTGAAAATCCTTGTAGTTGAAGTTATGTCCCTGCGCACGTTGGGCATGCAGGTGCATCGGAAGCAGACTGGATGCAGCAAGGAGCAAGAAGACCGCAAGGGCAGCCGAAGTGGTTTTGCACGGGATTACTGCGCCTTTACGGCCGTGTAGATTGAGCATATTCCAAGCGTAAGTCGTTCGCATTGCGGATGTTGATAACCGGTTTTGGATAAAATTTGAATAAAATCATCGCCTTCTGGAAATGCCTGCACACTTTCGAACAGGTAGGTGTAGGCGCGTATATCGCGGCTGGTTAAACGCCCGATGAGCGGCAAAACGTATTTAAAATAGGTGTTGTAGAGTTGCTTGAACGGAAAAAGTCGAGGCCGGGAAAACTCCAGGATCACGATCCGACCGCCCGGACGCAAGACGCGCAGCATTTCGGACAACCCGACTTCGAGGTTCTCAAAATTGCGCACTCCAAAGGCGACCGTGACCGCATCAAAGGTTGCCTCAGCAAAGCGCAGATTTTCGCTGTCGCCGGTTTCCAGGGTAATGATGCTATCCAGTTTGTCCCGACCGATTTTTACCCGGCCGATATCGAGCATCTGATTCGCGATGTCCACCCCGACCACGCGTGTGGGCGGCAACATTTTGGCAGCCATGATGGCCACGTCGGCGGTACCCGTAGCCACATCGAGCATTTCCCGAGGATTTCCTGCACGCAGGTAGCCCAAAGCCCGGCGCCGCCACCACACATCTATGCCCAGGGACAGCACCCGATTGAGCAGATCATACCTGGGTGCAATTTTATCGAACATCTGTTCGACCTGCGCCTTCTTGCTTTCCGCCGCGCCGCCGTAGGGCGTGACCACTGGTTTGTTGTCCATATTCAGAAAAGTGCCGCAAAAGTACTGATTTAGGTTAGAAGGTTGGAGGGTTGGAAGGTTAGAAGGTTAGAGGGTTGGAAGGTTTCTGGTTCGTGCAACCCTCTAACCTTCCAACCCTCTAACCTTCTAACCTTCTAACCTTCCAACCCTCAGTCCAGGTGCATGTTTTCCACGATTTCCAGGCCGTACCCGATGAAGCCGGTGCGGGGTTTCGGGTTGTTGGTCAACAAACGTATTTTACCGATGTTCAGATCGCGCAGGATTTGGGCGCCGACGCCGAAGTCTTTTTTGCCCATACTGGTGTGCAGTTCGAACTTCTCCGGTTCCCCGTCGTCCATGTATTGTTTGTAAATTTTGAGCCGGGTGAGCAAGTCTGCCTTGTCGCCCTGGCGGAGATACACGAAGGCGCCCTTGCCCGCCTCGGCAATGGCGCGCAAAGCCGATTGAATTTGTGTGCCGTAGTCGGCGAGCAGGTTTCCGAGAATACCGCCGGTTTCCGACCACGAGTGTACGCGCACCAGCACGGGTTCATCTTCTTCCCACGACCCCATTTTCAGCACCAGATGGCAGTCGCCCGCCGATACATCGGTGAAAACAACAGCCTCGAAATTGCCGTATCGGGTTTTCATGGTAGTCTGCAATTCCCGGCGCACGAGGCGCTCGGTGCGCATCCGGTAAGCCACGAGATCATCAATGGAGACGATTTTAAGATCGAACTGCCGGGCTACCTCGATCAGTTGCGGTAGCCGGGCCATAGATCCATCGGGATTCAGGATTTCCACCAGCACACCCGCCGGATAAAAACCCGCCATTCGCGCCAGGTCCACAGCTGCTTCGGTGTGTCCCGTCCGGCGCAATACCCCGCCTGTTTTTGCCCGCAGGGGGAAAATGTGGCCAGGCCGGGCATAATCACTGGGTTTGGCATTGGGATTGGTGAGGTGCCGGATGCCGGTGGAACGGTCGTAGGCGCTGATGCCGGTGGAGCAGCCGTGGCCTATGAGGTCAATGGAAACTGTAAAAGCCGTTTCGTGCAGGGCCGTATTGGCGTTCACCATGAGCGGAAGATCCAGTTCGTCGGCTCGTTTTTCTTCGATGGGTGTGCAGATCAGTCCGCGCCCGTGCAGGGACATGAAATTGATAATATCCGGTGTGACCGCCTCTGCGGCGCAGATGAAGTCGCCTTCATTTTCGCGGTCTTCGTCGTCCACCACAATGATAATTTTTCCGGCGCGCAAGTCGAGCAACGCCTCTTCGATCGTGTTTAATTGCGAGTTTGTCATGTACCTGAATTGTATGATATCTCAGCGCAGGCTGTTTTTTTCGCGGCGAAGGTACGCTGCATTTTCGCACCCACCCAGTATCCCCACGGCCGGGACAAATCCCGCAATCGGCAAAATATCTACCCCCGCACCAACCGGCATTGGGCCACCTCTGTCAACACACAACTTCCTCGTACCTTGCGCGCCTAAATGACTCGGACATGGCTCGCAACATCCTTCTCCTGTTCCTGATTTCAGGCGTTTTGCCCTCCCTGAACGGCCAGATTTTTACACCGGTTTTTCCGAATCTTGACGGCTCGGCACTTTACCAGGCCGTGACAGGCACTTACAAACCCGTTGTCGTGCTGGACTACAGCAATGCCCGCGATACGCTTTTTGCCAAGGTACTGGCTATTGACGACGACAGCCTCCGTTGTATTTATTCCGACCACACGCTGTACCTCGATCCTACGCAAAATCCGCGGCAGTATGTTTTTCTCGGCGGCAGCACGCTGGGGATAAACACGGAGCACGCCTACCCGCAATCCAAGGGCGCCGCCAACGGCAATGCCCGGAGCGACATGCACCACCTCTACCCTACCCGTATACCGGTGAATGAAGCCCGTGGCAGTTTGCCTTTTGCCGAAATCCCCGATCAGCAAACCCAGAAATGGTTTTACAAAGCGCAGGTTTTTACGAGCATACCTACTCAAAACAAGGAGCAATACAGTGAGTCCACCAGCGCCGCCTTCCGAACCGCGGGAGTCCGTGAAAGGCGATATTGCGCGGGCGATTTTTTATTTCTACACCATGTATACGGCTGAGGCGCTGACTGCCGACCAGAATTTTTTCAGCCTCCAGCGCAGCACCCTGTGCCAGTGGCACGACCAGGACCGGGCCGACTCCACCGAATTAGTCAAGACCCTGCGCATTGCACCGTACCAGGAGAACAAGCCGAATCCATTTGTGCTCGACTGTACGCTTGCCCGACGCATGTACTGCCCGGAACTGTCGCTCGACTGCCAGACCACCTCAACCACAGAACTCGAAAAAGCGCCGCTGCGCCTCCGCGTATCGCCCAATCCGATGCGCGGCGCCGGGGTAGCAGAAATGCAACTGCCTTTTTCGGGCGATGTACACTTCCGCCTGGTGTCCATGCTCGGGCTGGAAATAGCCGCCTGGGAGGCGTTCAACATCGAAGAAGGGTTGTTTCTGTTCAGCATACAGGCGCCCGAAGGGCTGGAGGGCAAATTGATTCTGCTGGATGTGCGGCTGCAGCACGACGGGCGGCTGGTTCGACAAGTGATACCCGTAGTGCTATGGTGATCCGGGAAGCCGGGGCTTATCGGATTGAAAAACTGAAAATCCGCAGACGGCTCGCTACCCAAACACCTACCTTCGCGCCACTTTTACATGTTGACTTTTAAATTTTAGATTTCCTCTTTCCCGCATGCTTGATCTCCTGACCCAGTTTTTCGATTTTATTCGCCACCTCGACGTTCACCTGGAAAACATCATGCGCGAGTACGAGCTGATGACCTACCTGCTGCTCGCGCTCATTATTTTTTGTGAAACCGGCCTCGTTGTCACACCTTTTCTGCCGGGTGATTCCCTGCTTTTTGCTGCCGGCGCTATAACCGCCAAGACCGGCATCCTGAACGTGTGGCTCCTGATTCCGCTCCTGTTTGTCGCCGCCATACTGGGCGACAACACCAATTATTTTTTTGGCAGATTTCTGGGCGACAAAGTATTCACCCGAGACTATTGGTTCCTCAAGCGCTCGTACATTGAGCGGACACAGCATTTTTACGAAAAATATGGAGGCCGCACCTTAGTCATCGCGCGTTTCGTGCCCATCGTGCGCACCTTCGCGCCATTTGTGGCGGGTGTCGGAAAAATGCGATACCGCCGGTTTATCGGCTATTGCATCGGCGGAGGTATCCTGTGGGTGTCGAGCCTGACCCTCGCGGGTTATTTTATCGGGCATATTCCAATCGTGAAAAACAACTTCGAGATCGTGGTTTTCGGCATTATCGGGGTTTCGGTGCTCCCGATTGTGGTGGAGTTTGTGCGCGTCAAACTGGCATCCCGGTCTACGGAAAAACCTCCAGTGCCATAGCCATACTTTTGCCAAAGGCGGTGCGGCTGATGCCGATCTCCTCGCCTGCTTCATCGAAGAAAAAGACGAGATTTTCCATGGCCATGTTGCCGGTGAGGTCATCCTTGGCCATTGGGCAGCCGCCGAAACCGCGCATGGCTCCATCGTAGCGGCGGCAACCGCTCCCCCAGGCTGCCTGGATTTTTTCGCGCCAGTTGTGCGGCTGCGTGTGCAGGTGTGCGCCAAATTCGATACCCGGGTAAGCGGGGATCAGGTTGCCAAACAAGTAGGCGATGTTTTGCGGATTGGAACAGCCAATGGTGTCGGAAAGAGAGAAAATTTGAATACCGCAGGGCACCAGCACGTCCACCCATTTTTGCACAATTTCAGCGTTCCACGGGTCGCCATAAGGATTGCCGAAGCCCATGGACAGATAAAGCACCAGCGTTTTCCCGTGTTTCTCGCACAGCTCCTGAATAAATTTGGTGCGTTCCACGCTCTCGGCAATGGTGGCGTTGGTATTGCGCAACTGAAAGGTCTCGCTGATGCTGAACGGGTAGCCGAGGTAGGTGATTTCCGGAAACCGGCAGGCGTCCTCGGCGCCGCGCTCATTGGCCACAATGGCCAGCAGTTTGGTGGCCGAATGGGAAAGGTCTAACTTTGCCAGCACTTCGGCCGTGTCGCGCATTTGCGGAATAGCTTTGGGACTGACAAAAGAGCCGAAATCGAGCGTATCGAAACCCACGCGCAACAACTGGTTGATATAGGCCGCCTTCACGTCCGTCTCGATAAAATCATGCAGCCCCTGCATCGCATCGCGCGGACATTCGATCAGTTTGATGGTGGACAGTGACAGGGGGACGGTGGACGGCATTGCAGTGGTGGGATGGGCGTGGCGGGCGGTGGTTTGTAATCTGTTTTGTTTTGGCTAAACAAATTTGGTGCCCCAAAGTTATGGAGGCTCGGAGTTTTGAAATCCGTAAAAAAAATTCTTATATGAAAAACAAAGGACGTTGGATCCTGCTTGGCCTGCTGCTGGTGCTTGTTGGCATCACCGCCATGATTTTGCAATTGGTGGGTGCACAGTGGGTGTTTTTACAGTTTTTGGAAATACCGGGCAGGCTATTCGCTTTTGTAGCCAAAATACTCATGGTTATGGCCGGGTTTATTATTATTTCATTGGCCAACACGGACTGGGAAAAAGATCGGAAGGAAAGCCAGGCTAAATAGTTGCGCGTTTTAAGCCGGGGATCAAACCCGACCCAAAACGCGCAACTCAAAACTCGAAACTCAAAACTTTAAAGAGGGAATAAAACACCGGCAGAAAGTGCAATGCCGCGGTTTTTAACCTCGAATGCTTCTTCCGTAGTGTTCAGGTTGGTCAACCCCATGAGGTAGCGGCCATCTACAAACAATTTGGCTGTACTACCCAGATTGAACGAAAAGGCGGCCCCGAACTGCAAGCCAAGTTCTGTGCGGGCAATTTCGTCTTCCTCGAAATCAATATCTTCCGATTCCGATTCCGTTTCGCCGGCATATGTTGTTGTGTTTTTAAGCCTCCCGTTCAACGAGTAACTGAAACTTGGTCCGGCCAGCACATCAAAACGGCCGGCGCCAAAAGACACACCGCCTTTGAGCATAATCGGTATTTCAATTTGATTCAAAAGCACGTCCAGTTCGACACTGATGTCACCCAAAATCGGATCCCGTTCGCTTTCCTCAAAACGAACGCCTTTTTGAATGAAGTTTACCTCGGGCTGAATGGCAAAATTGTCATTGATCCGAATCTCGGCAACAGCGCCGAAAAGCAACGACAGACGGGTTTGAGGGTCTCCATTTCCAATTTCCGACTGCGCCTCATCATCGAGCGACCAGGTGGCCAAATTGATGTCGGCGCGAGGGCCGATACTGAGTTGTGCAAAGCCGCTTGTGGTCAAGGAAACAAAACAAATTGCGAGCAATACTTTTCCAAGAACTTTCATAACAATCTGATGGTTTGGTGAAAAAAAACGGTTTGAAGGGGCAAGTTACAGGCAATCTTGCCGCTTCAAAAACAAAATTTAAAAACAAACCATGCAGCTGACCATTTTCGGCGAACCGATCATTGACCCGAATGCCATCGCTCAAATTCAGCGCTGCGCCGACGGCCCGGACGACCGTGCCACCCTCACAGCCGACGCACACTACGGCTATGGGCACCCCATCGGAGGCGTGGTGGCCTACAAAAACAAAATCAGCCTGTCCGGTGTGGGGTTCGATATTGCCTGTGGCAACAAGGCCTGCCAGACCAATATCCGCGCCTCTGATATAGACACGGAGCAGGTTATGGACGCCATTTTTAAAAAAATCGGCTTCGGTGTCGGACGGCCAAACCCCAAACCCATTGATCACCCGGTGTTTGATTTGATTTCCAAAGCGGCGTTCAAACCTCAGCGCGACATGATGAAATTAGCCATGGACCAGCTCGGCACCGTCGGCTCCGGCAATCACTTCGTGGACCTGTTTGAGGATGAGCAAGGTTGGCTTTGGGTGGGCGTACACTTCGGTTCCCGCGGCTTCGGCCACAAAACAACCATGGGTTTCATCGCCCTGTCCAAAGGCAAACGTTTCGATGAGCATACCCCGGAAGGCGGGATGGATGCTCCGCCCATTTTGTTCGATGCCGCCGGACAACTCGGACAGGACTACCTGGCGGCTATGCGTCTCGCCGGAGAATATGCCTACGCCGGGCGCGATACCGTAGTGGCTAAGGTGCTGGAAATCCTTGGCGCCAGACCGGTATTCGAAGTACACAACCACCACAATTTTTTATGGGAAGAAGTTCATTTCGGGCAGAAATACTACGTCGTGCGCAAGGGCGCTACGCCGGCATTTCCCGACCAATACGGTTTTGTAGGCGCCAATATGGCCGACACTTCGGTCATCATTCGCGGCAAGGATAGCGACAAAAGCCGCGAAGGCCTGTACTCCACCGTGCACGGCGCCGGGCGTGCCATGAGCCGTACCCGCGCTGCAGGTAAAAAACGCTGGAAAAACGGTCAGGTACAATACCTGACCAAAGGCGAAGTGGACTGGCTCAACGTGAAAAAAGGTATCAAAAAGCAAGGTATTGTACTGCGTGGCGCCGGTGCAGACGAGGCGCCGGAGTGCTACAAAAAACTGGACGACGTGCTGGCATACCACGAGGGAACGATCGAGGTAACACACCGCTTGCGTCCCGTTGGAGTAGCCATGGCCGCACCGGATATGTTCGATCCGTACAAAGATTGAGGCGCCGGCCAAACTGTCGCAGACTGGCGTTAACAATTGAAATACAGAAAGAAGCGAAACTGCAATACAACCCGTCGGCAGGCTTGTTCGTTGGTGACGTTCAAAACAAAACGACAAGACTCGCGTATGGAGATTTCATACTCTAAAATCCCGTTTGGGGCTTTCCTGCTTTTTGCATTTTTTCTGGGTAGTGCCCTGACTTATTGGCTAATTGCCGACGATCTCACTCCCTCGGACACCGATCGGAAAACTTCCCAACCTCCCTGCGACTACACCATTGCCCGGCTGAAGGGGTACGAGTTCACCCGGCCGCTGTTATCAGCGGAGCCTGATTGCGAGTCTCCGATATTTGCCGCATTCAAGGCCGAATTGGCGGTGCTGGTGGATAGCTTGCAGAGTGTAGGAGCGATCACCGAAGCATCCGTGTATTTGCGGGAGTTCGATCACGGTCAGGGGCTTGTATTTAATGCCGACACCAGATACCACCCGGCATCCTTGATGAAAGTAGCCCTGTTGCTTTCCACGCTGCGAATAGCAGAAGCCACACCCGGGTTATTGACTAAAAAACTGCGCTATACGCCACCCGCAGCCGATCAAATCAGCACGCAGTACTACAATTTTCCGAGTATCGAGGCGGGTAAGGAGTACACGGTGCACGATCTGTTGTATTACATGGCAGCCAATTCCGACAACCATGCCACCTGGATGTTGGCCGGCCGGCTTGACCCGGGCAGTACACCCAAACTGTTCTTCGACCTCGGGCTGCCAAAACCCGCTGAGGGCGAAATGGCGTTTTCGATGACTGCTGCGGAAATATCTGTGCTTTTCAAGGCTATTTTTAACTCTTCCTATCTCAATCCGGAGTACTCGGATTATGCCGCCCGGCTGTTAAGCCACTGCGCGTTCCGGGAAGGGTTTGGCAAGGGATTTCCCAATGGTACCAAAATGTGGCACAAATTCGGGGAGTGGCGCTACCCGGGGCAGGACTACGAGTTGCACGAATCCGGTGTTGTGTATGTACAAGAAGTGCCTTACCTGATCACCGTGATGACCAAAGGCAAAAATACCGACCGACAAGCAGCGGGTATTGCCCGCATATCCCGGGCCATTTATAAAATGCTGTTGGAGAAAAGTCGGAAACGCGCGGTCGGGAGTTTGCCCCGCAATGGAGAAGAGCCTCTGAACCCATAGCTATTTCTTTGGGACAGCCGCCCGGCGTCTCGGCCAGTTGGGCACCAACATGCGCAGCTCATCCTCCGAAAATGTTTCAAGCAACTCTTCTTCCGGCGGCGGCATACCAACGCTGCGGCGAGCAGGTACCGCAGCACCGGGCATATTCCGCTCAATCATACGCACCATCTTGGTGAGCATTTCGAAATAGATCGGCGAAGTCGCATAGCCTGCTTTGGCAATTTCCTGAACAAAAGCAATCGGATCTGATCCAACTTTTAGAGCCTCCGCATAGCGCTTGCTTGTTAAAAACAATCTGGTGTGGTCGTCGAAGGAGCCTTCTGCCGTCGGATACTTCCGAAACCAGTCCTTAACCCGGTACTTCCAGCGTTTTGGTCCCACTTGTTCGACAGACAAGACTTCCGGGAAAAGATTCCCTTTATCCGGGCTATCCAGGTACTCCGTAGTGGTGACCAGCTGGCGTTTGTCCTCCGGATCACTTTTTCTGGCCTTCACGCCGAAGAACATATTTCCGGGTGCTTTTTCGCCCCAGCCACTCTCCAGGGCTGCTTGCGCCAGAATAGCCACAGCGCTGATTTTTGCTTTTTCCTCTGTTTTTAACGCAAAAGGCAGGAATGTGGCGACAAAATCTTTGGGTGTAAGTTTCATAAACGAACAACGTTGAAATTGAATGAATTAAGGGCAAAGAACGAAACTTGAAAATAAGTTTTCATTATTCCGGCCCCGTTTTATTTATGCATGGATATATTTGCCCTAACATCACCATGACAAAATTTTAAACCATTCTTCACATGAGTAAAATTCCACTCTGGCTTATTGCCCTACTGTTCGTGGGTTACTCGATCTGGGCCGTCCGTTTTTGGCATTGCCATGTATGCAAATGCTGCGACGACCAAGCGCTCGCCACCGAAACAGTAAAAACAAGCGGCGTACCATTGTTCAAATGGAACGCAAACAAACCCGAAGCAGACGCCAACTTCGCGGCCTGGAAAAAAGACCTCCTCGCAAGGGGTGGTCAAGGCGACACGCTGCTGATTACCGGCTGGCAACGCGCCGGTGAAACCGCCGAACTGGGTCGCGCACGCGCGGAGGCGCTCAAATCCATGATGATGCCGGAAGTAGCCGAAAGCCGCATCCAATTGGCCAACAAAGCCGTGGAGGATGCGCTGGCCGACGGTGGCCCACCTATGGTATCGGCCGATTTCTCCTGGCGAAAAATGGTGCTGGCGATGGAAGCGGGCGCGATCATCGAGACGGACAACGACGTGATTTTTCTCTTTCCGTTCAAATCAACAGAAAAGGATAAAAACCCGGAAGTGGATGCCTACCTGACCAAACTGGTCGAGAAACACAAATCCACCACGACCACGTTTTCCGTCATCGGTCATACCGATGGCGTGGGCACCGATGAGGACAACCTCCAACTCGGCCTTGGCCGCGCCCGGGCAATCGCGAAATTTCTCACCGACCACGGCATTGCCTCCGCCCGAATCAAGGTGGAATCCAAAGGAAAGCGCGAGCCTGTGGCCGACAACAATACCGAGGATGGCCGCCACCAAAACCGGCGTGTCGTACTCACCGTCAACCGTTAACTGATCAAAACAAATTCAACACCATGCTTTTATCCTATATCTTTCTCAACAGTTTCACGGAAAACCTGCCGGTCGGCCTCGCCCTCTGCATCGTACCGTTCATCCTGGGTTGGTTGGCTGCCTACATCTACCACAAAGTGACCGCACTCCGCGACGAAAACGCCGCGCTCAACCTCAAGGTAAGCGATCAAACCAACGCCATTACAGAGCTACGCATGAATTTGTCCAAAACAGAGGCTGAACTGGAGGCCAGGTCGCTGGAACTGCGCAAGTCCAAAGACTCCCTCATCATGTGCGAAAGCGAACGTAACGCCCTGCGGGAACAAGTAGGCGACGAGGGCAAGAGCAGCAAGGCCGTGAAAGCCGCCCCGAAAGCCGCCGAAGTGCGCACGGTCATGTTTGCCGGCGCCAAGGTCAAATGGGATGACCTGGAAATCGTGGAGGGAATCGGGCCGAAAATCGCCAAACTACTCCAGGACGCAGGCATCGTAACCTGGGATCAATTGTCCATGACCTCGCCCTACCGCCTGCGCGAAATCCTTGATGCCGGCGGCCCGCAGTACAATATCCATGACCCGGAAACCTGGCCGCAACAGGCTGATCTGGCAGCCAAAGAGCACTGGGATGAACTCAAGAAACTGCAAGACGAACTGATCGGCGGAAAAGCCGGGTAAGCGGTAAAACGACAACACGGCAAGTTGCAAAAAGCAATGAAAGCCAACGAGTTAAAACATAAAAATGGCCTGAGATCGTAAGACCTCAGGCCATTTTTTTACTTTACTCCTGCTGCAGGATTTTTACATTTTCACAAACTTCTTCGTCAGCGTACCCTCGGCCGTGGCAATACGAGCCAGGTAGGTGCCGGGCGCCAGTTGTGCTACCGGGTAGTTCAGGTTTTCCTGCGTGAGACCCTGACGATCCTGCACCACAATTACGCGGCCGGTCATGTCGGCAATCGTAATGGTAGCATCTGTGGGTTTGTCAAAGTTGACGGCCAGGTTGACGGCATCCACAACCGGGTTCGGAACGATCTTCATGCTTGTTTCAGCCAACGGCTTGTTGTCGGTGGTCGTAACCAACCGGATGCTCATGCGAAGTACGGCATTGAGGTCGGATCCAAAACCGGCGAGGTACCACTGGTCGGTAAATACCAGCGTGGAAACCTGGAACAACATGTTCACATCGTCATTGAAAGCATGTCGTACAACGTTGTTTGCACCTGCATACTCAATCGCAAGGATGTACCGCGCGCCATTGTCCAGCAAGACACCTTCTGCACCCGAGTTCGGATCCAGTACCGGTGTGGTTTGCAGCAGAAAATTGGCCATCGTGTCCGGAGCAGCATACGGCGCAAAGCCTACCCATTCCAGGTCGGACGAAAAGAAGTTGGAGGCATCGAATCCGCCTACTACCTCGAAATCCACATCGTCTCCGACACGGAACAGGTAAATGTTGGCCTCAACATCGGCAACTGGCAGCTCGGCCGGATCAGTTGCAAAGGCAAACTGTGCCAGGCCTACCTGATATTGGTCCAGGGAGCCGGCGCTCATCTGATACATATTGGCCACATACCAGTCGGCCGGATCAGCGGGAAGGGTAGCAAATTGAGGAACCACCTCCTTCGAGAACGTGCTGGCCGTCACTAAGAACGGGCTTTGTGCGCTGTTGTCGCCTAAGCGTTCATCCAAAGCATCAGCGCGTACCGAGTACTTGATCTTGTAGGCGCCAAGCGGTAATTCCGGCGCGTATGAGTTTGGCAATGAAAAGAACGAGTCGGTCACCCCAACGGCGAGCGAAGGCAGAACAAGGCTATCGGCCCAGATTTCGACATCCGTATCGGTTGTAACCGAGCCGCGGAGCACCACATTCGTTTGCTCTGCTGAGCCGCGGTTGGACAGGTCGGCGCCGAACCCGAAGGTGTCGGTCGCAATTTGCGATACCGGCTGCGCCAAACTGGACGGCGAATAGAAAAAATCCCCCAGAGCGATATCATTTGCCGGCGTCGGATTGGATTCGGTCAGACTAATATCGTCCAGATTCCACATGTACTCATAATTGGCAGACCATTGCCACTGCAAGTACACGGTTCCCTGATTGGCAGCAACCGAGAAATATTAATCACCGAGTAGTACGGGTTTGTCGAGAAAAAATTCGTGCCGGTCAAACCAGGAAAGGCCGTAAAGGTCGTCCAGGTCGTCAAATTCGTACTAACACGCAGGACGGCATTGGCTTGAATCGGGGCTACAAAGGTGCCGATGTGCGATTCAAACTGCACCCAAACCTCCGCTTTGCCGGTGCAATTGATTGCCGAAGTGGTCAAACGGCTGACGTGGTTTTGACCAAGCGCTCCGGCGCCATCCGAATTGACGTGCACAAATCCCGTAGCGGCGGTGGTTGACTGAAAGGGGTCCTGGCCGGTGAATACCGGCGCACAGGCCGGAGTTGGTGCGGGTTCGGCACACCACACCCAGATAACATTCTGGCCGGAGGCGTCCACATTTGACCAACCGGAAGGGATGCCGGCTGTAAAATTCTCGCTCCAAAACGGTGCTTGAGCCTGTGCCGTCCCGCCCAGCAGCAGCGCGAGAAACAGGACGGTTTTTGTAAGTAGTTGCTTCATGTTTGAAACTTATGTTTAGGTGAAAAAAATAATGGACAACAAAGGTACGGCCAACGCACGTCTGTCGGTCTCAAAACCATCGAATATGTGGGGCGTTGGCAATATCTGGCAAATCGCGCAAGCAAACGCCGGGCGTGGTCGCCCGGGCTACGCGGCGGCTGACGCAGAACCTCAACCCTGTTTTTTGACCTCCTTGGCCCAGGCATCTTTGAGTGTCACCGTTCGGTTAAAAACCGGCTTGCCGGGCGCCGAATCTGTATCTGTGCAAAAGTAGCCGAGCCGGGTAAACTGGAAGTGCTCGCCCGCCGTGGTTTCCAGCAATGCCGGTTCCACGAGCGCAGTTTCCACCACTTCCAGCGAATGCGGATTGATAGATTGTTTAAAATCGTCTTCCGCAGCCGGGTCTTCTACCTGAAAAAGTCGGTCGTACAGCCGCACTTCCGCCACCTGCGCATGTGCAGCCGATAGCCAATGAACAACCCCCTTGACCTTCAGGCCACTGGTGTCCTGCCCCGAACGGCTCTCCGGCACATAGCGGCAGTGTACCTCTGTGATATTGCCCGCCGCATCTTTTGCTACGCTTGTGCATTCGATAATATAGGCGGACTTGAGGCGCACCATCCCGCCCGGGTACAACCGGAAGTACTTCGGCGGCGGGTTTTCCATAAAGTCGTCCTGCTCGATGTACAATTCCCGGGAAAATGCCAGATTCCGGGTTCCTGTGCCGGGGTCTTCCGGGTTGTTTTCGGTTTCGAGCCATTCCACCTGCCCTTCCGGGTAATTGGTGACTACCACTTTCAGCGGCCGCAACACCGCGAAGCGACGCAAGGCGCGTTTGTTCAAATCCTCCCGAATACAGAATTCCAGCAAGCCCACGTCAATGATGTTTTCCCGCTTGGCCACGCCCACGCGTTTTGCAAATTCGCGAATGCTTTCCGGCGTGAACCCCCGGCGCCGCATGGCGCTGATCGTGGGCATGCGCGGGTCGTCCCAGCCGCGAACATGGCCTTCGTTGACGAGTTGCAGCAGTTTGCGTTTGCTCATCACGGTGTAGTTCAGGTTGAGCCGTGCAAATTCGTACTGCCTGGAGGGGTAAATGCCTAATTGCTCAATACACCAGTCGTACAGCGCCCGGTGCGGGATAAATTCCAGCGTACAAACCGAGTGCGTGATCTGCTCGATGCTGTCGGACTGTCCGTGCGCCCAATCGTACATCGGGTAAATGCACCATTTATCGCCCGTGCGGTGGTGGTGCGCATGTTTGATGCGGTACAGATACGGGTCGCGGAGGTGCATGTTTGGCGAAGCCAGATCAATTTTGGCGCGCAACACGCAGTGCCCGTCGGGGTACTCGCCGTTTTTCATACGCTCGAACAAGGCGAGGTTTTCCTCCGGCGAGGTGTTGCGGTACTGGTTGGGCGTACCTGGCACCGTGGGCGAGCCTTTTTGGGTGGCGATTTCCTCCGGAGAGGAAAAATCCACATACGCCAGGCCTTTTTTGACGAGCACGACGGCCCAGTCGTACAGTTGCTGGAAATAATCGGACGCATACAGCACCTTATCCGGCTCAAATCCCAGGCCAACGGACATCCGCGACAAATGCTGTCCACATACTCCTGCTCTTCCTTCGTAGGATTGGTGTCGTCGTAGCGGAGGTTGCACTTGCCGTTGTATTTTTGGGCAAGCCCGAAATTCAGGCAAATGCTTTTGGAGTGGCCAACGTGCAGGTAGCCGTTGGGCTCGGGCGGGAAGCGGGTTTGCACCGATTGATGCCTACCCGTACGCAGATCCTCTTCGATAATTTCTTCCAGAAAATTCAGAGATTCGTTTTCCCCGGTATGCGTGTTTTCGATACTCATCATATTGTTGTTAAAATAAGGGGGGCAAAGATATCACTTAATCCAACCCCGATAAGTGGGTTGGTAACAACGCGGGGGCTTGCAAAATCAACTTTGGAGATAAGCGCCTGAGAGAGGCTTTTAGAACAACCCCACCACCTTCCCCTCTGCATCCACGTCAATTTTTTCCGCCGAGGGCACCTTGGGCAATCCCGGCATGGTCATGATGTCGCCGCAAATCATGACGACAAACTCCGCGCCGGCCGACAGCCGCACTTCCCGGATATTGACGATATGCCCGCTCGGGGCGCCGAGTTTTTTCGGATCGGTCGAGAAGGAGTACTGCGTTTTGGCCACACAAACGGGGTAATGCGCGTAGCCGTCTTCTTCCAGTTTTTTGATCTGGCGTTTCACCGCTGCATCGGCGCTGATGTCGGCTGCCCCGTAGATTTTTGTCGCTACGGCTTTCATTTTATCCCAAAGCGGCATATCGTCCTCGTAGAGAAAGCGGAAGTTGTTTTCGCTGGTTTCGATGGTCTCCACCACCGTCCGGGCGAGGTCTTCGGCGCCTTTGCCGCCTTCGGCCCAGTGGCGCGACACGACCACCGCCACGCCGTGCGGCGCCATTTTGTCCTGCAACAGTTTGATCTCTGCCGCCGTGTCGAACGTGAAGTGGTTGATACCCACCACACATGGCAGGCCGAAATGCTCGCGGATGTTGCGAACGTGGCGTTCGATATTGACGATGCCCTTTTCGAGGGCTTCCAGGTTTTCCTGATTGAGTTCTTTCAAGTCGGCGCCGCCGTGGTATTTCAGCGCCCGCAGCGTGGCCACCAGTACTACCGCGTCGGGGCGCAGCCCGGCCTTGCGGCATTTGATATCCAGAAATTTTTCGGCGCCGAGGTCGGCGCCGAAACCGGCTTCCGTGACCACATAGTCGGCTAATTTCAGGGCGCTTTGCGTAGCCGTCACGGAGTTGCAGCCGTGGGCGATATTGGCAAACGGTCCGCCGTGAATGAATGCCGGAGTGTGTTCCAGCGTCTGCACCAGGTTGGGTTTGATGGCGTCTTTCAGCAGCACCGTCATGGCGCCGTGCGCATTCAGGTCGCGGGCGCGAACGGGGCGCCGGTCGGCGGTGTAGCCTACTACGATGTTGCCGAGGCGCTCCTTCAGGTCGGTCAGCGAGGTAGCGAGACAGAAAATGGCCATAACTTCGGAGGCAACCACAATGTCGAAACCGTCCTGACGCGGATACCCGTTGGCATGGCCGCCGAGCGACACGACGATATCGCGCAGGGCGCGGTCGTTCATGTCCACCACGCGTTTCCAGGTCACCCGGCGCACGTCAATTCCGAGGGCATTGCCCTGGTGGATGTGGTTATCGAGCATAGCCGCCAGGAGGTTGTTGGCCAAAGCAATGGCGCTGAAATCGCCCGTGAAGTGCAGGTTGATATCCTCCATGGGCACCACCTGGGCATAGCCGCCGCCGGCTGCGCCGCCTTTCATGCCAAATACCGGGCCGAGGCTCGGTTCACGCAGGCAGATAATGGTTTTTTTGCCGATACGGCTCAGCGCGTCGCCGAGGCCAACGGTTGTGGTGGTTTTGCCTTCGCCGGCGGGAGTTGGGCTTACGGCGGTGACCAGAATGAGTTTGCTGCCCGGTCGCTTGGGCAGGTTGTCGAGGTAGTCGAGCGCAATTTTGGCCTTATAGTGCCCGTAGGGTTCGAGGGCCTCATCGGGTATCCCGAGTTTTTCTGCAGCGAGTGGAATGATCCGTTTGGGGGTTGCTAACTGGGCAATTTCGATATCCGAAAGCATAGGGTATTTTGATTATTTCGATTGTGATTGATTCGATTGATTCGATTAAGTAAATGGCGCGGCCAAGGTACGGAGCTATCATAGAAAGGCAACAACTTGAGCAGGTTCTTCCTGCTGATTTTTAGCAGGATAAAAGGATTGGCAGCATATATTTTATCTGTGCAAAATGGGGCGGTTGAACTGCTCGAAGTAACACAGGCTTAATGATTTGGTCATGTATAGTTTCGCCCCGGCTGCCTGCGTACGGCGATTTTTGCGGCAAAATAAACTGCATTTTCTTGCTCATGCTGCTGCAAACAAGCCACTCGCCTGCCCTTTCTCCTTCCTGTGCGTCAATCATTGGCGAACGGATAACGCTGGAGCCACTTCAACTGGATCATTTTTCAAAACTGCTCCTATTGGCGCAAGACACGCGCATTTGGGAACATTTTCCTGAAAGTCGAGCCAATAGCGATCAGCACCTCGATCACCTGCTGGATGCGCTCCGCCTTCGTGATTTGGGGGAACACCTGCCGTTTGTCATCCGAATAAAGGCTACCGGCGAGATTGCCGGCTACACGCGCCTGCATAGCTGGGACAAACAACATCGCAAAGTGGAAACCGGGTCGTGGTTGCATCCCAACTACTGGCGATCCGGTGTAAATACCGAAAGTAAGTATCTGCTGCTCCGGTACTGCTTCGAGCATCTGGGTATCATGCGTGTCCAGTTTAAAACAGCCCCGAACAACCTGCGCTCCCGTGCTGCACTGGAAAAACTCGGAGCAACATACGAGGGTTTGCTGCGCAACGATCGTATTCTACCCAACGGAAACTGTCGGGACACCGTGGTGTACTCCATTATTTCGGAGGAATGGACGGGCGTACAGGAGCACCTGCTATCCCGCATGGCCATCACATACGCTCCGGCATCTCAATCCCCAGCAGCCGCATACCGGCTTCCAATACCTTGCCCACGGCCCGGCTCAGCTCCAGACGAAATGCCCGGGCTTCGGGTGCATCGGCATTAAACACCGACAAGTCGTGCCAGAACCGGTGGTAACTTTTGGCCAAACCGTAGCAATAGTTGGCAATGTGCGAGGGGTCGTACTCCCGAGCCGCCGTCAGCACCACACCGGGAAACTCGTGCAGCGCTTTCAGCAGGTCTTTTTCCTGAGGCTGAAAATCCGTGTAGGATACGGCCGGTGACAAGTCCACATTTTCCCTTTTCACCCGCTGCATCAGCCCGTTTATGCGCACCCAGGAATACTGAATATACGGGCCGGTTTGTCCCTGCAAGTCCACCGATTCCTCCGGATTAAAGATCATGCGCCGCTTCGGGTTTACTTTTATCATAAAAAACTTGAGTGCCCCGAGGCCGACCTTGCGCAGGTTTTCTTCTCGGTCGTCTCCTTCCACACCGCCGCGCTCGGCTGCCTGCTCGCGGGCAATGCGGATAACTTCTTCCACGAGATCGTCGGCGTCTACCACTGTGCCTTCGCGGGTTTTCATGCGGCCGGTGGGCAGTTCCACCAAGCCGTACGACAAGTGGTGCAGCCCTTGGGCATACGGTTCCTCCAGCCGGCGCAAGACTTCAAAAAGTACTGCAAAAACGTAGTTTTGCTCGTCAGCCACCACATACACCACGCTTTCGCAGCCAAAATCGTGGTACCGCATCCGCGCCGTACCGAGGTCCTGGGTGATGTATACGGAAGTGCCATCGGCGCGAAGCACTACCTTGTGGTCGTAGCCGACATCGGTCAGGTCCACCCACACGGAGCCGTCATCCTTGCGGTAAAAAACGCCCTTGCTCAGACCTTCTTCCACGATGTCCTTTCCAAGCAGGTAGGTGTCGCTTTCGTAGTACAACTTGTCAAAAGCCACGCCGAGTTTGGCGTATGTGGCCTCGAATCCCTGGTACACCCAGTTGTTCATCTGTTTCCAAAGGGCCACGGTATCCGGGTGGCCGGCTTCCCAGCGGAGCAGCATGTCGCGCACTTCGGCGCCGAGGCTGGAGTATTCGTTGAACCACTTGTTTTTGTAGTCTTTGAAAAAATCTTTTTCCGATTGTTCGGGTTTGTGCTTGTCGGCAAACAGCGCGCGGGCGGCGTCGGTTTGTTGCCAGGCCTCGTACTCCGCCCTGGTTTTGTGTTCAAAAAGCACATAAAAATCGCCCACGAAATGGTCGCCTTTTATGCCCGTAGACTCGGGAGTTTTGCCTTCGCCGTATTTCAGCCAGGAGAGCATACTCTTGCAGATGGCCACGCCGCGGTCATTTACAATCTGCACTTTCACCACGTCGTAGCCGGCCGCGTCCAGAATTTGGCTGCACGACCAGCCGAGCAGACAGTTGCGGACGTGGCCGAGGTGTAAGGGTTTGTTGGTATTGGGCGACGAATACTCCACCATGACCTTTCGACCGTTGCGCGGCTGTCGCCCGAAACCGGGATCGGCGAGTGCGTTTTGCAGGAAATTTTGCCAGTAGGCTGTGCTGAGTTCGATGTTCAGAAAACCTTTGATGACGTTGAATGCCTGCACGTCAGGCACGTTTTTTTGCAAAAAATCGCCGATTTCGGCGCCAACTACATCGGGCGCTTTTTTGGCAAGTTTCACATACGGAAAAACGACGGCGGTGTAGTCGCCCGTAAATTCCGGGGAGGTAGGCGCAATTTGTACCTTATCGGCAGCAAACGGCTCACCGTACAGATTTTCGATAGCCTGGGAAACGGCTTGTTGGAGGGATTGGACAATGGACATAGCCATACGGGTTGCGGGTTGGAAGGTGGCCGGGGTGCGGATTGGGGCGGGCAAAGTTAGGCAGTGTGCGGGAAGGTTTTTTCAGATGCAACGCGTATGTCGTTTTTAAAAAAAATCATCGGACATCTCCACCCCCAAATGCATTACGAATCAGGCTTTTACCTTCCAATCAAATTTGTCTCCCGGAGACCAACCGTTAAAATTGTTAAAAAAAGAGTGTGCAGATCGGCGATAGTTTTTTCACATTTGCAACCCGATGCAGCCGGGCGCCTCTTCAAATATCGCTTGAGTACGAAGACATCAAACTTGATTTTTTCACCAAACCGTAGCGAAGTATGAGTACACCAGTTACAATCAAAATCAAAAATGGAACCATTCGGGTTTCCGGGTCGCGCTGATCCGTAGTCCGATACATTCCAGGTACGAATTCCCGCCCAGAGCCGGGCATTAAACAAATCACCCTCTGCCCTGCCACTTTCGGCAGGGCTTTTTTATTTCCGGCCCGTCGTACCTTTGCCAAATATGCACACTTACATGAGGAAGTATTTCATCTTGAGCCTTTTGGTTGCGCTTTTTGCGCCCCGGGCCTTTGCCCAAACTGCCACCGACACAACCGTCTATGACGTCGCCGAACGCCTGCCCCTGCCTCTGCTGGCGCGTTGCCAGCCTGCCCAGCACCCCGATTGGCCGGAGGACAGTATCCGCCGATGTGCAGACGCGCAGTTGCTTGCCGTGGTGATCAAAAATATCCGCTACCCCGAGGAGGCTCGCCAGGCCAATATCGAGGGCACGGTGGTACTGTCCTTCATCGTGGAGGTGGCCGGCCGTATCACCGATGTCCGTATTTTGAAAGATATCGGCGGCGGCTGCGGCGCCGAGGCGGTGCGCGTCATGGAGGCCCTCGATACGGCCGGATTGCGCTGGTTGCCCGCCCAGCGGGGGGGCAAACCCGTGCGAATGCGGCAGGCACTTCCCCTGCGTTTCCGCCTGCAAGAGGCCCTGCCCTACTACCTCAACGAACAAGGCGACTCGATTTATGTGGATGTAGAAACCCTGCCTCAGTTCAAAAACGGCGGCGACGATGCGCTGGCAGCCTTTGCGCTGAACGAACTGCAATACCCCGCCGAATACCGCGATACTTGCAAAACCGGCATCATCGAAATGGCGCTCATCATCCGCCCCGGCGGCGGCATAGAAATCGAAAACCAGTTGGATTTCAACAACCTCGGCATGGATTTTCAATGGGAAGCCGTCCGGTTGGCCAATCGCACGGCCGGCCAATGGACACCCGCTACCCGCCAGGGCAAACCCGTGATCACCACGGTACCCATGCGCGCACTGTTCAAGTCCGACAACCCGCGTTGCGCAAAAGCGAACGAAAACTTTGACAAAGCTATGCTGCTGGCCAACGAAGGTGGCCAACTGACGGCAAACAGCGAACCCGAAAAAGCGCTCGAACAGTGGAACAAAGCGCTCGAACTCCAACCCGACAACACCGAACTGCTCTACTACCGGGGGTCTACCCTGCTGTCGCTGAGCCGCCGGGAAGAAGCCTGCCAAGATTTTGCACGAGTACGGGAGTTGCTGGGTACGACGTGGTTTGAGCCGTTGCGACGGCTGGCTTGCGGGTGGTGAGCACAGTTGCGTACGAAAACGAAACTTAACATAGACTTAAACGCCACTTCAAATGGCCGCCGAAATGCCCGGTTCTATCTTTACCGAAAATTAACACCATGAAAGACAACCAGCCGGCAAAAAAGATTTTGATTGTGGACGATGAGCCGGACATCCTGGAGTTCTTGCAATACAACCTCCGCAAGGAAGGCTACGAAGTGCTCACCGCCAATGACGGCAAGGCAGCCCTGCTCGTAGCCGAACGCACCAAGCCGGACCTCATCGTACTCGACATCATGATGCCCGAACTGGACGGCGTCGAAACCTGTCGGATTCTTCGAAAAAACAAGGCGTTTGACCTTATCCCTATCGCGTTCCTCACCGCCCGCGACGAGGATTTTTCCCAAATCACCGCGCTGGATGTAGGTGGCGACGACTACATCACCAAACCCATCAAACCACGCGTACTCATCAGCCGAATCAACGCCTTGCTGCGCCGATCCAGCCGCTACAACGAAGACGAACAGGAAACCATCGCCGCGCACGACCTCGTCATTGACCGGCTGAAAGTGCTGGTGTTTCGCGGTCAAACCGCTATCGAGTTGCCCAAAAAGAATTTGCAATCCTCTGGATGCTGGCTTCCAAACCCGGGCGCGTGTTCACCCTGGAGGAGATATTTGACAAAATCTGGGGCAGCGATGTTATCGTCGGCAACCGCACCATTGACGTACACATCCGAAAACTCCGCGAACGACTGGGAGAGAAGTACATCAAAACCATGAAAGGAATTGGCTACAAATTTGAATTTTAAACCTGCATTGGCGCTCCCGCGCCTACCTTCGCCCCAATTGAAACTATCCATGTCGCCACGGTTTAAAAACCAGAGTCCACAACAACTCGCACTCCTCACCGCATTCACCTCCTCGGCGATTGTGGCGCTCATTCTGTTTGTCGTCAGCAAAGGCAGCAAAGGTGTTGAAAGTTCGAACTGGGGCCTTGTCGTGGTATTCGTTGTGGT
Source organism: Lewinellaceae bacterium (assembly GCA_016719605.1). Taxonomy (GTDB): domain Bacteria; phylum Bacteroidota; class Bacteroidia; order Chitinophagales; family Saprospiraceae; genus M3007. The sequence goes on from JADJYW010000003.1 coordinate 349,266, forward strand.
GCTCAGCATCAGTTTTTTGGCCAACTATTTTTTCATTCGGTACTACATCTACCGCAAGATCAAACTGATCTACAAGGTCATACACCGGCACAAACTACCCACAGATTTCAAGGCCGGCAAAATTCAGATGAGCGCCAATATCCTCGAAGAAGTGGAAAATGAAGTGGATCAGTGGGCCGAGGAACGCACCCGCGAGATGGAAGCCCTCGAAAAACTGGCTGCTTACCGCCGGCGTTTCATCGGCGATGTGTCGCACGAACTGAAAACACCCATTTTCAACATACAAGGATTCATCCACACCCTCCTCGACGGCGCCATGAACGACCCCGAGGTAAACCTGAAATACCTCCAGCGGGCCGCCAAAAATGCCGACCGGCTGGAAGCCATCGTAGATGACCTCGAAACCATCAACAAACTCGAAGCCGGCCAGATGATCCTCGACCTGCGCGAGTTCGATATCCGGGAATTGACCGACGAGGTATTCTCCGACCTCGAAATGAAAGCCCGCGAGCGCAATATCCGCCTGACCTACAAGGAGGGCGCCAACCAGCACTTTCGCGTACGCGCCGACAAAGAGACCATCCGCCAGGTGTTGATCAACCTCGTGCACAACTCGATCAAGTACGGCCGCGAGGGCGGGGTTACCAAGATCAGTTTTTACGACATGGAGTCCTATATCCTGCTGGAAGTGAGCGACAACGGCCTCGGCATCCAGCCGGAACACCTGCCCCACGTCTTCGACCGGTTTTTCCGGGTAGACAAAAGCCGCTCCCGCGATGCCGGCGGTACCGGCCTGGGGCTTTCCATCGTAAAACATATCGTGGAAGCACACAAACAGACCATTAATGTGCGCAGCAACGCCGGTCAAGGCTCCACGTTCGGGCTGACGCTCGAAAAGGTTTGAGGGCAACTGCAAAACTACTGGGCTTGGGCGAGCACCAGAATAAGGGTGCTTTTTTCCGGGCTAATGATCCGATCTACACTTACGGCAACGCCGGGTTGTATGGCCCGTTCCTCTCCAAGGCGCATCCCGACGCGCTCCTGCTCCAGCGCATCGGCCCATGCCTTCAGAGGGGCCTGCTTCGGCGAAAACGTGCTAAGAAAAACCAACTGGCGCACCGCCTCCTTCAGCCACATCGAGTCGGGGAAGCTGCTGAAATCACCCTGCACGGTAAAGCGGAAATCCTGGCGGGTTTCATTGCACACCTTCTGCTCGATTTCGAGCAGTACCCTGGTATCGAGCACCAGACTTTCCAGCGACATATTTCCTTGCTTTTCAAAATTGTATTGCACGATATGCGGCAGGTCGGCCGCGAAAATCGGTTCGGGCTTGTAGCGGCACCTGGTTTCGGTTTTGCAGGCAAAAAGCAGGCAAAAAAGGCTGAATACGGCAAAAAAATTTTTCTCCATTTTGAAACGTCATGCATGGGTTTGAATCCGGCAACTGCCGGGGCCGCCAAAAGTACTTAGTTTTGCCGCCTCAAAACCAAAACACGATCCAACGGAGAAAAATGCCGAACCTGCTCATCCGCAATATCAAGACCCTGGTGCAAGCCGAAGTGGCGCCGCGCCCGCTCGCCAAAGGAGCCGATATGGCCAACCTGCCTGTGCTGCACGACGCCTATCTGCTACTGGAAAACGACCGCATTGCCGCCTTTGGCCCGATGACCGAATGCCCAGAACGGGCCGACCAAACGCTGGACGCTACCGGGCGCATGGTGTTCCCGTCCTGGTGCGATTCGCACACACACATCGTATTCGCTGCCACACGCGAGGAAGAATTTGTGGACCGGATTCGGGGGCTGTCGTACGAAGAAATCGCCCGGCGCGGAGGCGGCATCCTGAACTCGGCCCGACGCTTGCGAGAAACGTCCGAAGACGCCTTGTTTGAAGGAGCCTGGCAGCGTCTGCAGGAGGTCATCGGGTACGGAACTGGGGCTATTGAAATCAAAAGCGGGTACGGCCTGAGTGTGGAAAGCGAACTAAAAATGCTGCGCGTTATCCGGCGGCTCAAGACGGTCAGCCCGATCCCGATCAAGGCCACTTTCCTCGGCGCGCACGCCATACCCACCGAATACCAGGACCGCCGCCAGGAATATGTGGACCTTGTGGTGCATCAGATGATTCCGCAAGTAGCCGAAGCCGGGTTGGCCGACTACTGCGATGTGTTTTGCGACCGCGGTTTTTTCACGGTGGCCGAAACCGCGCGCATCCTGCAAGCAGGTCTGGCACACGGCCTGAAACCAAAAATCCATGCCAACGAACTGGACTTTTCCGGCGGCGTGCAAGTCGGCGTGGCCCACGGCGCTATTTCCGTGGATCACCTGGAATGTGCCGGCGCAGCCGAAATAGAGGCCCTGCTCCAGGGCAACACGCTGCCTACACTCCTGCCCGGCTGTGCGTTTTTCCTTGGCATACCGTACGCGCCGGCCCGCCAAATGATAGATGCCGGGCTGCCTGTGGTACTGGCAACAGACTACAATCCCGGCTCGGCCCCCTCCGGGCGAATGGCGCTGGTGGTATCCCTCGCTTGCATCAAAATGAAAATGCTGCCCGAAGAGGCAATCAACGCAGCCACCCTCAACGGTGCACGGGCCATGGAACTCGAAGCCGAATACGGGAGTATAGCCGTAGGCAAAAAAGCAAACCTGTTCATTGCCAGGCCGCTGGCCTCCGTTGCCCAGCTTCCCTACTCCTTCGGCGCCGATCCGGTAGAGACGGTAGTGCTTCATGGCCGGGTGTGGGCTGGTTAACGCCGCAATAACCGACACCAAGGGGGCGTTTAGCCGCCGCCTCTGCACATTTCCGACCGTACAAACATTTATTCCAGTCCCGACCCCCTCGGATGCGCGGCGTTTGCCTAATTTTGCGTCCACTTTTGAACGTACAGACAAGCGATACAGAGCGATTCATTTTTTCAAGTGTTAAAACGACGTTGAAAAACAGCAAATTAGGTTGGCATCGAATCTCCTTGTAGCGTAATCCCTTGCCGATCATATCCATCAACCACTCCAATTTTTTTACGCATGCGCAAACTTCTAATCCTTCTGCTTGTATGCCTTTCGGCATCGCTCACCTCCGCCCAGGTTCCTGTCCAAATAACCGTCAATCCCAACCCGGCGGGCGCCCAACCCAACCCGAACAGCCCCGATGCTGCCTGTTTTGCAGGCACCTTTATGGTCGGGCAGCACATCGGCCAAAGTAACGACATTTCACCCGACACGATCTTCCTCTGTTTTGGCGACTCCTTGCTCATGGATCACAACGGCGACGAGATGTACATGGATCCCAACCCGGCCACTCCGCCGGGCATCGCATACGTGTTTTACGAGTGCCCGCCTACAGCCACCGGGGATGATGTAGCCGTTTTGGCAGACCCCTGTCTTTGGCCAGGCTCCGTCAATCCAGGTTTTTGGGCCACCACCGGGCCGGCAAGTGGCGACCACTGGTTTTTTAACACCGGAGGTATCCTCAACTCCACTGTGTTCTGCAACATGAACCCCTGCCTGGTCACGTTTGCCCCGATGACAATTACGGATTATCCCAACCGGGAACTGGAAGCGGGCTGCGTGGATGTCAATACCAATGCGACAATTTCCGTGGTTTACCTCAAAACCATCGAAGCAGACGCTATCGTCACGGATTTCGACGGGGACGACTGTAAAGGAAAATTCCGGCTGCGGCACGGATACCCGGGCTGGGACTTGACCGGCACCTATACCGTTTCGATTTTCCTGGCCAGCGACCCCAGTGTGAAGGGCCTGATCTATACCCCGCCTGCTTCGATACGCCATACGACCAATGTCATTTTTTCCGTACCCCAGGCCGGTACATACACCGTAGTTGTAGAGGATGGAAAAAGTTGTGGCTTGACATTTCAAGTCAATATGGGCGCGTGCGATGCCTCCAGCAACGTACAAATTGCCATGCCCAACCTGATTGCCCAGCCAGGCTCGCAGGTTTGTATACCCGTAACCGTTGAAAATTTTGCAGGTATCACCGGAGCGTCTTTTTCGCTTTCCTGGGACCCCACGGCACTCGCATACACCGGCGTCCAAAATCCGCACCCGGAAATTGAGCCGTTCAGCCAGGCAGGTAACCTGAATGAAAACGAGGCTGCACTCGGTTTTCTCGGCTTCACCTATTCCGACTTCCTTGATCCCTTGGCACTTCCGTTCCGGACAGTGCTGTCCTGTTCGAGATGTGCTTCACCGTTCTTGCACCGCTTGGCACCTGCACCCCCCTGGACTTCGGCAGTTTTCCCACGATCGTTACGATGGATGAGGCCAGCGGACTACAGCCGGCCATTAGTGCCATTACCGGCGAGCTTTGCGTGGAACTGATTCCGCTGGTTGTAGACCTTTTTGTTTCGGCGCCCAATTGTGACAATACCGCCAGCATCGGCGTCATTGTTTCCGGCGGCTCGGCGCCATACGAAATCATCTGGCGGCCCTGCGTTGGTGGTGTCCAGAACTCCGTGGTCTCCAATATAGCCGATACGATCCTGACCTTGCCGCTGCCCGAGGGCTGCTGGGAGGTTTGCGTGACCGACCTGAATGGAACCGGCACAGAAATATGTCAGACGTTGGACATCAGCATTCCCAGCCTTGGCGCCACGCTGGCTGTTGTGCAGTCGCCAACCTGCAACAACGGTTCCGACGGCTCGCTCCGGGCCGATGTGACTATTGACGGGGTACTTTTCCCGAATCCCGGCCCCAACTATGCCTTCGAGTGGAACACCGTTCCCCCGCGATTTACCCAAACAATAGACGATATCCCTGCCGGCGGGTACAGTGTCACCGTTACCGACCTGACAACAGGCTGCACCCAGGTGGCGGCAGGCACACTCAGCCAACCATCCGCAATTACCGTGGCACTTCAAATCACCCCGTCCTCCTGCCCGGGTATTGCCGACGGTACCATTACGGCTGTTGCATCGGGAGGTACGCCAGGGGTGATTGGCAGCGAGTATATCTTCCAGTGGGAATACGCACCCAATCCACCTAACCCGATCTTCACAGACGATTCCTGCCTCGGCAACCCATGCGTTTTGACAGGCAAATTGCCCGGTGTCTATTTTGTTACGATAACCGATGCCAATGGTTGCACGTATGTTCACCCGGTGGAAATCGAACTCCCGAGCGCCCGGGAGTTTAAAATAGACACAATCGGGGTTGTTGACCCCACCTGTTTCGGCCTTTCCAACGGCTCTATTCTTGTGGAAGCAAGCGCCAATCCGGATTTCACCAACCCAAACTACCTGTTCTTCTGGAATCCCGCCACGGGCCAACAGACAAACAACGGCAACGCATCCACCCTGAGCGGTCTGCCCGCGGGCAATTACGATGTTTCGGTACTGGAATTGAACTCCGGCTGCACCGCCGGAGCCACCTTTGTACTAAACGAACCCGATCTGCTGGTAGCCGCAGTAACCACCCAGAACAGCCCGTCCTGCCAACTCCAAAACAACGGCTCGATTGTCGTGTCTGCCATGGGCGGCACGGGCGCCTACGCTTACCTTTGGAGCTCGGCGCCGCCGGCTACCCTGCCTCCGCTGCCCAATTTGCAAAACCTAACGCCCGGCACATACACCGTCACGGTCAGCGATATCAACGGTTGTCTGGATTCGCTCACGATTCCGTTGCCATTGCCCAATCCACCGGCTATTACAGCCGTAGACTCTACTTCGGTGGTTTGCGGCGCCGATGGTTGCCTGTCTGTTACCGCCCCGACGGGCGTCTCGTTTACCTGGACAACCCTGGCGGGCGCCCCTGTTGGTACCACCCCGGAAGTGTGCAACCTGACAGGCGACTCTTATATCGTGACCGTACGCGATGCGCAAAATTGCGTCACTACCGATACCCTGACGCTGGCTCCTGTCACCCCCTTGTTTCTTGCCGACAGTCTCCTGACACAACCCACCTGCAATGGTGGCAGCGACGGCAGCATCGCCATTGATGTACAAGGCGGCACGCCGGGCTATTTGTACGGATGGTCATCGGGGCAAGGCTCCCCGGTCATTTTCCCCATCCCGGCCGGCGCCTACACCGTCACCGTCACGGACTCCCGCGGCTGTACCCTGGAGCAGGCCTTTGTTCTGGCCAACCCGCCGGGCATCGTGATCCAGTACAACAACATCGTGCCCGTATCCTGCCCCGGCGCTTGCGACGGACAGGTCACGCTGGTTACTTATTACAATACCGTACCCCCGACACCGGCCAATTTTGATTTCCTCTGGGTAGACGGCAGTACCGACTCGGTGCGTACCGACTTGTGTACCGGCTACAATATCGTTACTGTACGCGACCCGATCAGCGGCTGCTTCCGCATTGACTCGATTTTCATTGGCACCCCGCCTGCTTTTGCTGCTACATTCAACAACGATTCGGTTTCTTGTTTTGGCGACAATGACGGACGAGCAAGGATTACACTTACCGGCGGTAATGGCCAACCCTACTCCTATCTCTGGAGTACAGGGGCGGCTTTCCCCAATGTGACCAACCTGGAGGCAGGACCGATAACCGTGACCGTGACCGATAATGCCGGTTGCACACAGGTTTTCACAACAACTATTGAGCAGCCGGCACAAATTTCCATCACCACCCCTGTCGGTGGGCTGGACAATCCCAACTGTTTCGGTAGTTCGGATGGAGAAATTCAAATTTCTGTTAGCAACGGCACTCCGGGGTACATGTTCAGCTGGGCCGGCAGTACCGGCCCCCTCGGCACCGACAGCCCGATACTACAAAACCTGGCTGCCGGCACATACACCGTAACGGTAACGGATGCCAATGGCTGTACCGAATTGCAGTTTTTCAATCTGACCGACCCGCCTCCAGTGATCGGCAGCTACCTGCCTTGGGAACCGATCCTGTGTAATGGAGAAGAAACGACCCTGTTCATTGATATGATCACGGGCGGCTCCGGCGCACCGTACCAGTACAGCCTCGACTTTGGTGTGTATCTTGATCCCGGATTCCCGATCAGTATGACCGGCGGCGAGCATTATATCACCTACATTGACCGCACGGGTTGCGAGCAAACGGACACTATTTTTGTGGATGAGCCTCAGCCAATAACGGTCACATTCAACCCCGATATGGTGGAAATCGAATTGGGCGACTCGCTGCAACTGATTCCCTTAGTCACGGGCGCTACTGTAGCCGATTTTGTATGGACTCCGGCAGAATTGCTCAGTAATCCCGATACGCTGGAACCGTATACCAATACCTATCAGTCGCAACTGTACACCCTTGTGGTCTTCGATGCAAACGGCTGCTCAGCAACGGGTTCCATTCAAATCAATATTGATCTGAACCGGAATGTCTATATTCCCAATGTTTTCCTGGCAGGAAACACCGGCGGCCTGAACGACCACTTCAATCCGAATGTAGGCCGTGGCGTGGAAACCGTCAACTACATGCGGATATTTGACCGTTGGGGAAGCCTTTTGTACGAACGCAATTCCTTCTACCCGAACAACAACGATTTTGCTGAAGGCTGGGACGGCAAACACAAGGGCCAGTTTGTTCTGCCCGGTGTTTACGTCTATGTAATTGAGGTAAAATTCCTCGATGGCCGGGTACTGTTGTACCGGGGCGACGTGACGGTGCTGCGCTAAAAGGTTAGAAGGTTAGAAGGTTAGAAGGTTAGAAGGTTAGATGCCCTCTTCTAACCTTCTAACCTTCCAACCTTCTAACCTGAAAAATCAGTTTTTGGGTTTTTGCGGTTTGCCGGTTTTGCCAAAGATATTCTTCTTCTCTTTCTCGTCCAGCACCGGATACGGGCGTGGGGCTTCCTCCTGCGCATCATTGAAAATCTTGTTTACAAACTTCCAGCGGCCTTTTTCAAATTTGAAACCATCGTAACTCCCATCCGGGATATACATCATTTTGCCCGTGTATGGGCTGGGGTACGGGATCAGGTGGTCAAGGACGATCATGTCATACTGCTCGTCCCAGTTCAGCCGCACCTTGGCTTCTGCTGTGTATTCCAGAATGATCCGCTGCTCGCCGTCTGACTTTTTTTCGTCGGGTCGGTCAAACACCGGAGCGCCAAACACCGGCTCGCCGGCCGCACTAAAACTCAGCACATCCAGCACCTTGCGTTTGTCAAAAAATGAATAGCCGTCGAAGCCGAACAGGAGGTACTTGCGCCCCTCGCGGGTATCGAACGGGCGCAGGTTGTAGTACACCGCGCCGTACCAGCGGTTGGGCAGCAATTGCTCGTGCGTGGGCAATCCGGTCATTTCAAACCGGCGGTCAATGAGCGGAAACATCTTCAGTTCGGAGCGATTCATCTGAATGGCTCCGTAGTGCCGGTAGGTGGAGTCGTTTACAAAAAGTTGCCAGGTAAAAATGCGAAAACTGCTGTCCGGCGGCGCCAGAATCGAGACGCTCTTCACACGCTCGAACGGATAGCGAAAGGAGTTTTCCGTTTTGAGCGCCCGAACCAATGCCGTAATCAGGCTCTTGCACGCCAAAAAGCGCATATCCGGGAAGGAATCATTGACCACGGCGTATGACAGGATCGTCAGGGTGTCCTCGCTGGTATGCAGTTTTTCAATGGCTTCCGCACTAAGTTTGCCGGCCGGCTTGCCGCGATCCTGGGCATTCAGGACAACCGAAATAAAAAACAAAACCGGGAGAATCCGGTATCGAATGTGACTCAACATATCGCATCAAGAAGATCAAGGTGAGAAAAACGGCCCCCTAAACGCCGCCGCCGCCTTGCAAATTGCTTTACAAAAGGCGAGTGGCAAGTGGGAGAGGGGCGAGAGGGCAAAAGGCGAGGGGCGCCAGTTCCCTTAGATCAGCCAGTTTACGCCCAAAAACAAAACCAGGTAAATCCAGAGCACGTCGAGGAAGTGCCAATAGATGGTGAGCAGACGCAGTTTAAGGCGTTTTTCTGGATCGGAAAAATACACCAGCACCGTCACGGGGTCTACCATACGTTTTTTCGCCACGAGGTAAAATGAGATCAGGAAGGGCAGCCCGGCCAAAACGTGGGCGAAATGCGCGATGGACAGCACATACAAAAACCCGGCTGTGGTGGAGGAAGCCATGGTCACACTATTGATCTGGAACAACCAATACCACGCCCCCCCCTGCATGCCCATAAACAACAGCGAGAGGCCGATTGTGGCGCGCAGGTTTTGCTGGTACCCGTGCGTGTCGTCGTCTATGTAACACCGTTTGGCGCGCAGCATCGTGTAACTGCTGCCGAGCAAAACGACTGTATTGAGCAAAAAAAGCCAGGGCAGCTGCACCGGTGGCACGTCCATCGTCACCCGGATGTAGCTATAACTGATGGTTAGCGCCAAAAACAGCAGGGATAACCCGAACAAAAGCAAAAACAACATGACGTTGTGCGGGTGAAAAATCAGGTTTTCCTGAAGCGCAGGTTGTTGTTTCTCCATAACTAAACAGAAATAAAGACGATGGCCGCCAAGGCCAGTGCGATACCCCACCAGTTGATTTTGGAAAGGCGCTCGTGAAACAGCCAAACCGCGCCGATGGTTGTGGCCAAAATGATCCCGATATTGGTCAGCGGAAAAGCCAGAGACGCCTCCATTCCGCTGCCGAGGGCCATCAGCAAAAACAACATGCTGCCGTAATTGGGGATGCCAAGCACGATGCCGGCCGCCACATTGCGCCATGAAAAAATCATCCGACCGGTGGCCAGGCCGAATGCCGAAACAGCCGCCCCCAACACACCCGCCGTACAAAAAACGGTCGTGATGAACGCCGGATCGTTGGTATCAATCATCCCTTCCTGCTGCACCAGTACAAACACCACCTCGATCACGCCGGCCAGCAGCCACGTCAGCAGCGGTATCCACAGCAGGCCCACGCCCGAGGTATTCGCGTCTTTTCGGGTATCGGAAGGCCAGTTGACTAAGGCAATGGAACACAGGGCGAGCACAAAACCAAGCAGTTTCAGTATCCCCGACGACTCGCCGTAAACCAAAATAGCAAACGGAACAGTCATCAGGATGGACATTTTTTGCATGATCTGGCTGATCGTAACCCCGAAATGGCGCACCGTCAGCGCCGCCGTGTTGAACCCCGAAATAAATACCACACCCAACAGCAACGCATACGGCATCCAGGCCTCCCCGCGGTCGGCCTCCGAATACGGCAACCGACCGCTGTGCAACCACCCGCACACCACACAGGTGAAATAATTGAACATGATGGCCTGAAAGGTGTGTACCCGAAAGCGATCAAAAATTTTGAAAATAAAGCCCAGCAGAACGGAACAGGCGATAGACAGAAGGAGGTAGAGCAAGTTTTGAGTTTTGAGTTTTGAGTTTTAGTATTTTTGAGTAATTGCAGGGCGCAAAGAAAAGGCGGGGCGGCAGTTTTTTTGAGGTTGTTCAAAAAATACCGGTCATAGGGAAGCTGTCTTGTATCGTACTGCGTAGCGGACAGGCGTGCAAACCGTAGCCGGAAATACCGGGTGCGGCGGCGGTTTTTGAAAAATACCTCCCTTGGGGAAAATTGGCGCACCGTTCTGCCCGGATTTAAACACCAGTAGCCGTACTTTTGCCCGCCCTCAACCAACCCAACAATCTCAACTTTTTCAACTCAACCATTCAATGAATCTCCACGAGTATCAGGGCAAGGAACTGCTCAAATCCTACGGCGTAAAAATTCAGGAAGGCATTTTGGCGCATAATGCGCAAGAGGCTGCAGAAGCCGCAAAAAAACTTCAGGAACTGTACAACTCGGGCTGGTGTGTCGTCAAGGCCCAGATACACGCAGGCGGACGCGGTAAAGGCGGCGGCGTAAAACTGGCCAAAAGCCCGGAACTGGCAGCCGAACTGGCCGGCCAGATCATCGGCATGATGCTGAAAACCCCGCAAACCCCGCCGGAAGGCAAACTCGTGCGCAAAGTATTGGTCGCTCAGGATATGTACTACCCGGGGCCGAGCGATCACAAAGAATTTTATATCAGTATCCTCACCGACCGCGGCCGGGGCGGCAATGTCATCGTTTATTCCCCCGATGGCGGCATGGACATCGAGAAAGTAGCCGAGGAAACCCCCGAGCGGGTGTTCACCGAATTTGTGGACCCGCTGCTCGGCATACGCCCTTTTCAGGCAGCCAAAGTGGCGTTCAACCTCGGGCTGAGCGGCCAGGCGTACAAGGAAATGGTCGCTTTCGTACAAAAACTCTATGCCGCATTTGTCGGCAGCGATGCCACTTTGTTCGAGATCAATCCCTGCCTGAAAACCTCCGATGACCATATCATCGCCGTGGATGCCAAAGTCGCCCTCGACGACAACGGGCTGTTCCGCCACCCGGAACTGGAAGCCCAGCGCGACACGGACGAAGAAGACCCCACCGACGTAGAAGCCCGCGAACACGACCTGAATTACGTCAAACTGGATGGCAACGTGGGCTGTATGGTCAACGGCGCCGGCCTGGCGATGTCTACCATGGACCTCATCAAACTCTCCGGCGGAGAGCCGGCCAACTTCCTTGACGTAGGCGGAACAGCCGATGCGCAGCGGGTGGAAAATGCCATGCGCATCATCCTGAAAGACCCGAACGTGAAGGCCATCCTGATCAATATTTTTGGTGGAATCGTGCGCTGCGACCGCGTGGCACAAGGCGTCGTGGATGCTTACAAGTCCATTGGCAACATTCCTGTTCCGGTTATTGTGCGCTTGCAGGGCACCAATGCCGACATCGCCAAGAAGATCATTGACGAGTCGGGGTTGAAGGTCATGGGCGCCGTCGAATTTCAGGAAGCCGCCGATCTGGTGGCGGAAGTGCTGCGGTAATCATTTTTGAAATTCTCGCAGGAGAACCAGACAGGAGGATTGGCTATTCAGGTTAATCCTCCTGTTCTTTTTTATCTGCTTCCGGCTGTAGCAAAGCAATAGCCGCGTCTACAACTTCTTCCATGTGTGCCTCGTCCCGGGCGCGAAACAGCAGGTCTTTTTCGTACTGTTCCCGGGTTACCTGATGGATGTCGAATACCTGCCCGTAGTAAATATGCATCAAACTATCCCTGGAGTAGCCTCCCAGTCCGGTTGTAGCAGCCTCGGCGACGTACAGATCGGCCATGATCCGGGCGACGGTTTCGTCCGGCAGCACAGGTTGCCCTTCATGCTGCTCGCAAGCAGCAGCCGGTGCCATTGCACCGGCCAAAAGCAGTAAAAAAAGACGCGTGCTTCCCATTTTTCGTGCTTTAAGAGCGTGTTTAAATTTTAGTGCTGGAGCGAAGGCGAGCAAATTTTGTTTCTATTGAGGTAAAATTTGCAGCCGTAGCCGGGTGCCTACGGCGAAAATTTTAACGAAGATAGAACTGAAATTGGCCGTCCGTAGCCCAGCGACTAAATTTTAAACACGCTCTAAATTATTCCCCGAGTACTTGCTTTGGAAAAAACGAAGCCTGCACGCGGGTGTTCTCTGTGCGCAATTCCTCCCAGCGTGCTGCCGACGATTCCAGATAGACAACGCCGCAGGTGGGTACATTGTCAATGCCGGTATCGGAAAAACGATTGGCTACATCCGTGAATGTGGGGTTGTGTCCAAACAGGCAAACCACTTGCGCCGAGTCCGGCAAGGCGCGCACGATCGCCAGAATATCGGTGGCGAAGGCATCGTAGATGTTGCTTTCCTGAACAATTGCGTCGGTCGGAATACCAAGCGCTTCGGCAAAGTATTGCGCTGTAGTCAGTGCCCGTTTGGCCGGGCTGCTGACCAGCAGATCGGGTTTTACGCCCATGTTTTGCAGCAGTTGTCCCATTCGGGGCGCATCATGGCGCCCGCGGTCATTCAACGGGCGGTCAAAATCGCGCAGACCGGGTATATTCCAACTGGATTTGGCATGACGGACGAGAAAAAGATGTCGCATAATGGAATCGCTGATGAAGGCCAAAGGTACGGGTTATTCTTGCTCCGAGGCAGGCAGCGAATGTGCTGTTGATTTAGTCTTTTGCGTGTACGATCTTACCCAATTAGTTGCCAAAGACGAATTTAATGTACATTTACGGGAACAAAAAAACGCTTATTTCACAAAACTGCTCACTTTACAGTATTCTTAATCAAAACATTATGAGGATATTTTTCACTTCGATCACCCTTTTTCTGTTCACCCTTTTCAGTTATTCAGAAGCCTTTTCCCAGTGTAATCTCGCCCCCTGCCCTATCCCTATGCCCTCGGTAAATGCCCAGGATGCCTGTGTAAACCTGAGTCCGGGCGCACTGGATTGTTATTTTGGAGCAACGACCCCCGATCAACCGGTTTCCTTCCCGCCATCCTGGTGCACCACGATCGAAAACAACCACTGGTTTGCTTTTGTCGCCGACGGGCCAAGCGCCAGTTTTACTTTCAATACTTATGGTTGTGCAGTAGGCGGCGCCATTCAAGTTGCCGCTTTTTCTACAACCGACTGCATCAGTTTTCAATTCGTTTCCCCATGTATCGGCAACATTCCGTCCGGCGGCTCCGCAACGCTGGTCGCATCCCCGCTTACTCCCGGGCAAACCTATTATATCATGGTTGACGGGAGTGCCGGGGCACAGTGCGACTACTCCATCAACGGGATCAACCCAACGATAAATGGCCCGACAAACGGCGTTTGTATTCCAGCGCCTCCGAGTGTATACACCACGAACTCGCCTTCGACCTGGACCCTGAACCCACCAAGTGCCGGCACCATAAGTGTTAACGCGGCCAATACGCAGGCAACGGTAACATGGCAACAGACAGGCCCCGCCCAGGTTTGCGCGCAAGGACTCAACTGCCCGAACGCCCCACTCCAATGTGTTGATATTAACATCGGTGAGGTGGTTATGACGGATGAAGAGGTAAACCTTTGTCAGGGCAAAACGGTCACCTGTGCCGGCAAAACTTATTCTGCTCCCGGAAATTTTCCAGTGGTCCTGAAAGCGGACTCCGGTTGCGACAGCATCGTAACCTGCCGGGTAAAACTTATTCCGACCGTCACGGTGACGGAAATCCACGACATTTGCCAAAGCCCGCCCCAAACTGTTTCCTGTGCCGGCCAGGAGTTCGGTTTTCCGGGTACCTTTCCGGTTACATTGACGACTGATCTCGGCTGCGACAGTATCGTGCGCTGCTCCATCAGACTACTCCCGACATACTTTTCTCCTTTTGCTTTCGTGAACCTCTGCGGCCCTGCCGGATACCAGATTTGCGACAATACGCTATTCGATTCGGGGTTGCATGCAGAGGTTTGCACCAATATCCTTGGCTGCGACAGTGTTGTTCAGGTGAATTTGGCCATCATGGAACCGCAGGCTATCGTCGCGCCACCCAGTATCCTCGATTGCGACAGCAACAAGATTGTCACCATCATTGGAAGCGCCTCAACAACCAACAATGCTCAGGGCGGTGTTACTTTATACTCGTGGAAAGGGCCGGGTATCGTCGGATCTACCAATCAGGCAAATGTTCAGGTAAACCAGCCGGGCGAGTACTGTCTGGTCGTCACGCATGCCCGCGGCGGAGTCTACTGCGCCGACACGACATGCGTCACTGTATTGGCCAACAGTGCCATACCGCCATTGCCAATTATCACTGGAAATCCAAATCCATGTGGCGACTCAACCGTCATTTACACGGCTACGGCCAATGGTAACCCGCCACCAACCTCCTTTGTCTGGACGTCAAAAAACAATACCCCGTTTACAACGCTCGGATTCGACTCCATCCAGATCACCTGGAGCAATGTGGTTTTTGATACGCTTTGCGTGACCGCAAACAACTCCTGCGGCGCTTCCTTGCCCGCTTGTATTCCAATAAATGTACAACAACCAATCGTGGCGCCCCAACTGTCCGGCCCGACTACCGTTTGTGCCAACGGAGGAACATATTTGTTTACTCTGGACACGCAGCAGGTCGGCGTCAACTATTCCTGGACGGTGCCCGCAGGTGCCGTGTTGACGGGTTCCGGCGATACGATCAGTGTAGACTTCGCCAATGCGAGCAGCGGGCAGGTATGCATGACGGCTTCAAACGACTGCGGCTCCATTCCGCCCATTTGCCAAAATGTGCAGGTATCTCCCGCGCCTACCATCGCGCTGAACAGCAGTGCGGAAATTTGCCTCGGAGCGTCCGTTAACCTGACTTTCTCCCTCAGCGGCAATGGCCCCTTCGACGTGCTCTGGTTCGACGGAACGCAAAATACTACGCTGACCGACATAGCCAATGGCCACGTTGTGCCGGTAAGCCCTGCACAAAGCACAACCTACCGCCTTATCTCCGTCAGCGACAATACCATGCCCAATGCCTGCGTAACTACAGCCACCGACAGCGTGACCGTAACCGTGTGGAATCCGGCCACGACAAACCAGGCGTTTGAAATTTGCGACGGGGAATCCATTTTGCTCGGCGGCATCATGCAAACCACGCCAGGTGTGTACTTCGACACGCTGAATACCATCCACGGCTGCGATAGCGTCATTGTCAGTACACTGATCGTCAATGCAATAGACACTACGATCATCATCCAGACTAGCTGCGATCCAGCCGTTGTGGGTACTACCATCCAGACCCTGGCCCAAACCAACGGCTGCGACAGTATCGTCATCACGACCATAAACCTGCTGCCTTCTAGTGCGACAGACATCTTCAACCTCAGCTGCGATTCCGCCACTGTGGGTGTTTTTGTGCAAAATCTGACCAACTACGTCGGTTGCGACAGCATCGTGACGACCACGGTAACCTATTCGGATTCCTACACCACGAACCTCAGCGCCGCTTCTTGCAACCCGGCAGAGGTGGGTGTGTTCTCCGATACCCTGACTTCCCTGCTGGGTTGCGACAGTATCCTCATCACCAACGTGACCCTGCTCCCCAAGGATACCACGCTGCTCTTTGATGCCAGTTGCAATCCCGCCAACGTGGGTACGTTCGTGCAAGATTTGACGAATCAAAACGGCTGCGACAGTACCGTCATCACCACCGTATCCTTTTTCCACCTCGATACCACGCAACTCACTGCGGCATCCTGCGATCCGAATGCGACTGGTATATTTTTTGAAACACTGATCACGGCAGCCGGCTGCGACAGCGTCCTGATGACCACCGTTTCGCTTCTGGCCAGCGACACCACTTTGTTGTCTGCCGCCGACTGCGATCCGGCGAATGTGGGAACGTTCATAGAGGTTTTGACGAATCAAAACGGCTGCGACAGCACCATCATCACCACGGTGACCCTTCTGCCCAGCAGTACCACGGCGCTCACCGGTGCAAGTTGCAACCCTGCCAATGTGGGTGTTTTTGTGCAGAATCTGACCAACGAGTTTGGTTGCGACAGCATCGTAACCACCACGGTGTCGTTTTTCCAAATACCGCCCACGCCGCTCACTGCAACCACCTGCGACCCGGCCGCCGCAGGCGTATTTTCCCAAACACTGACCACCGCCGCCGGCTGCGACAGCACCATTGTCACCACCGTGACCCTGCTGCCCAGCAGTACCACGGCGCTCACCGGCCAGAGTTGCAACCCCGCCAATGTGGGTGTTTTTGTGCAGAACCTGACCAACGAGTTCGGTTGCGACAGCATCGTGACGACCACGGTGTCGTTTTTCCAGATACCGCCTACGCCGCTCACCGCAACCACTTGTGACCCGGGTGCAGCGGGCGTGTTTTCTGAAACGCTGACCACCGCCGCGGGCTGCGACAGCACCATCGTCACCACGGTGACCCTGCTGCCCAGCAACGAGGTGACCATCCAGAACGCTACCTGCGACCCGGCCGCCGCAGGCATATTCGTCTACAACCTGACCAACCAGTTTGGCTGCGACAGCACCGTGACCGAATTGGTAGCGCTGTTGCCCAGCAACACCACCAACCTGACGGCCACCACTTGCGACCAAAATGAGGTCGGGGCTGTTACCCAGGTGCTGACCAACCAGTTTGGCTGCGACAGCACCGTGATCACCACTACCAGCCTGCTTCCGCCCGCCAATTGCGGCGCAGCCGCCAGCGCTACCGGTTCCAACATCCCATGCACTTCCAGCACCGGAACCATCACCGTGACCGCTACGCTCGGTGTCCCGCCCTTCGGCTTTGACGTCTTGTCGGCCATGGGCGCCTCCGTGGCTACCGGCACCATCAACGCCCTCAACACGCCGCAAACCGTGAGCGGACTGCCGGCCGGCAACTACACCATTGTGCTCACCGCCTCCACCGGGTTTACCGCCACTACCCAGGCCACTGTCGTGCAACTGCTCCCGCCGGTCATCAGCGCCATCACGAACTCCAACTATGGAGGATTCGGCATTAGCTGCAACGGCGAAAGTGACGGCAGTGCCACAGCCACCGTGACGGGCGGCAAACCGCCCTACGCTTATGCCTGGTCTACCGGCAGCACGACAAATAGCACCGACGGTCTTAGCGCCGGAGCCTACACGCTCACCGTCACCGATGCCAACAACTGCACGACCGTAGGTAACACGACGCTCTTCGAGCCGGAGCCGCTTGTCATCGCGCTAACCGTCACCGATATTTCCTGCTTCGGGCGGCGCGACGGTACCATTTCGGTGCAGGTTGCCGGCGGCATACCACCCTACCGGTACGCCCTGAACCTCGGCGGCCTCCAGACCTCCAGCATGTTCGCCGGGCTTGGTTCCGGCTCGTTCACCGTGCGGGCCGTTGATGCCAGCGGCTGCGAAACCGAGGAAACAATCCTCGTAAACGCCCCGCCGCCATTCGTGGCAGAACTCGGCGATACACAGATCATTTCCTTAGGCGACAGCACTACGCTGCAAGTACTCGTCAACGTGCCGCTCGACAGCATCCAGTCCGTCGTCTGGGGAGCGCCGTTAGACACCACGGACTGCACAACCTGCCTGTCGTATGTCGTAGCCCCCTTCGTCACCACCACCTACTCGGTGACCGTGGTTACGACCGGAGGTTGCAGCGATGCCGACCAGGTGACCGTCTTCGTGGATCGTCGCCGCTACCTGTATGTGCCAAACGTATTTTCGCCCAACGGCGACGGCGAAAATGATGTGTTTGCCATTTTTGCCAAGCCGAACACCGTGAAGAACATCAAGACCATGCAACTCTTCAACCGATGGGGAGAGGCTGTGTTCCAACTCGACAATTTCCTGCCCAACAACCCTACGGTGGGTTGGAACGGTACGTTCCGGGGAGACCCCATGAACCCCGCCGTGTTTGCGTGGATGCTTGAGGTTGAGTTTATTGACGGCGTGACGGAGGTATACACCGGCGACGTGACGATTGTGCGATAAGGACAGGAGGCACGCGACGATTGGATTGGGACGCGGATAGACGCAGGTGCTTCGTAGCGAAGCATCTGCGTCTATGGCGTCCCAATTTTTTAGGACGAGGCGTTACAGGGCACCTGTTTGCCGTCGGCGGCGACCATGGGAGGGTGTTTTTTTAGGGAATGGATTTTTCAAAACAAAACATACTTGAGCATGAATCGTATTTTTACAATCAATCTGGTTCTCTTTTTTGCATTATTGCTGCATAAAGAAGTGGGCGCGCAGTGTAATGGCGCCCCCTGCCCAACCCCCATACCTTCGGTCAATGCCCAGGATGCCTGTATTTTGCCAAGCCCCTCTGCATTGAGCTGTTATTATGGCGCTACGACCCCCGATGCCCCCCAGTCTCTCCCGCCGTCGTGGTGTTCTTCGATTGAAAACAACCACTGGTTTGCGTTTGTAGCCGATGCACCGACCGTGAACTTCACCATTGAAGTAATTGATTGTTCGTCGGGAGATTGTCTCCAGGCAGCGGTGTTGTCTACGGTTGATTGTAACACATTTACCTTTGAAGGTCCTTGCATCTCCGGTATGAACCCTGGCGGAATATTCAATGTACCCGCCTCCAATCTGGTGCCGGGCCAGGTATACTACCTGACGATTGACGGCTGCTCCGGCGCTATTTGCAATTATTCCATAAACGGATCAAACCCGATTATTCAAAATGTTAATCCACTGGTTTGTCTGCCGGCCGGTCCGGTTGCCTATACGAGCAACATGCCGGGCAACTGGTCAATCAACCCGCCGGGAGCAGGTAATTTCATCGGCCCTTCGGTGAACGTGCAACAAGTTGTGATCAACTGGACGCAACAAGGCGACGCACAAGTTTGCGTGGGAAGTACCGTTTGCCCCAATGAAAATTGCCGGGATATTGTGGTAGGAAGAAGAGAAGCCACTCTCATCGAAGTGCTCCAGTGCCCGGGGGAAGATGTGGAATGCTCTGGCAACATTTATTCTTTTCCCGGAACGTATATCAACAATTACGAGACGTATCAGGGCTGCGACAGTGTCGTCACATGCCGCATTATTCCGGTGCCGGTATACAATTCGCCGCTCATGCAAATCAACAAGTGCGCCCCCGACACCTACGAAGTCTGCGGTGATATTTATGATACCGGCGGCGGCTATCAACATGCCTGCACCGGCTGGCTGGGGTGCGACAGTATTATTAATTTTATCCTGGCCATCATGGAACCCCAGGCCATCATCGCTCCGCCTGCCATTCTTGACTGCGACAGCAATCAGGTTGTTACATTGGACGGGAGTGCCTCTCCCCCGAATGCTGCGGCAGGGATCGGCGGGTTCTCCCTGTACAACTGGAGTGGCCCCGGCATCGTCGGGCCATTTAACCAGCCCACCGTGATGGTAAACCAGCCCGGGGAATACTGCCTGATCGTGACCCATGCCCGCGGCGGGGTTTTTTGTGCCGATACGACTTGCGTGACCGTACTGGCGAACACCGCTACCCCCCAAATGCCGCTTCTCGCCGGAAATCCCAATCCTTGTGGCGATTCGACAATGATTTACACCGTAACCGCCAACGGGAATCCACCACCTGCGTCTTTTGTCTGGACCACGCCTGCCAACATTGCTTACGCTTCGCTTTCGGCAAATTCCATACAAATCACCTGGGATACCGTACTGACTGGCCCCTTGTGTGTGACCGCCAACAATGCCTGTGGCGCCTCGCCGCCTGCGTGTATGCCCATTGTCGTGCAACAGCCGGTGGTGTCCCCTCAACTGAACGGTCCGGGCGCCGTTTGTGCCGCCGGTGGCGGCTATTTGTTCACATTGGATACTTTTCAAGTTGGTACCAACTACACCTGGACGGTACCTGCAGGTGCCGTACTGACCGGTTCGGGCGACTCGGTTAGCATAGATTTTGCCAATGCGAGTGGCGGGCAAGTGTGCGTAACAGCCCAAAACGCTTGCGGCTCCATCCCGCCGATTTGCCAAAATGTGCAAGTGTCGCCCCCGGCAAGTGTCGTACTCAGCGGCGGCGGCCAAATCTGTCAGGGAGAAAGTATTAACCTGCTATTCACCACATCAGGCAATGGGCCTTTTGATGTAATCTGGTCGGACGGTACCCAAAATGATACACTCACCGCGATCAACAACGGCCATACGATTACACTGATCCCAAGTGTCGGTACCAGTTACACACTGATCAGCGCCAACGACGGCTCCAACCCCGCTTGTCCAGCTGTAGTGAGCGGCGGTGCGATGGCTGTTGTGCAACCAAACTACACCGTCAACGCCAGCGCGCAAATTTGCGAAGGCGACTCCATTCTGTTGGGTGGGTTTTATCAATACACTTCCGGCGTTTACACGGACAGCCTGAACAGCGTTTTTGGCTGCGATAGCGTAATTATCACCACCCTGACGGTCTTAGACGTGGATACTACGCAAATTGTGCAAGGCTCTTGCGACCCCGGTCAAGTGGGTGTTTTCACCCAAATTCTCAGCCAGGCTAACGGCTGCGACAGCGTCGTGATCACCACGATAAATCTGCTGCCGACCCACGTCATTAATATTTCCGGGACAAGTTGCGACCCCGCTCTGACCGGTATTTTTGTTCAAAACCTGACCAATCAGTTCGGCTGCGACAGTACCGTGACGCTGACCGTGACGTATGCGTTATCCGACACCGTGTTGCTGTTTGGATCGTCTTGCAATCCGGCAGAAGTGGGTGTGTTTACCGAAACGTATGTTTCCTCCATCGGTTGCGACAGCGCGGTTATCACTACCATTTCGTTTACCCCTCTTTCGGCAACGCCAGTCGCGGCAACTACCTGCGACCCGGCTGCGGCAGGTGTGTTCAGCCAAACGTTTGTCACTTCAGAAGGGTGCGACAGTACGGTAGTTACTACGGTAAGTTTGTTGCCCGAAAGTCAAACCTCGGTAGCGGAAACCTCCTGCAACCCTGCTGACGTGGGTGTGTTCACCGAAGTGCTAAGTAATTTTTATGGCTGTGACAGTACGATTACCACTACCGTTACACTGTTGCCAGGCAGTACAACTACCTTGTCCGGCCAGAGTTGTAACCCGGCCGACGTGGGTGTTTTCGTACAAACCCTGACCAATTACCTCGGCTGCGACAGTATCGTGACGACGACCATATTGTTTTCCCCGATACCGCCAACACCACTTACGGCAACTACCTGTGACCCGACCGCGGCAGGCGTGTTCTCCCAAACACTGACCACCGCTGCCGGCTGCGACAGCACCATCGTAACTACCGTGACCCTGCTGCCCAGCAGCGCCACGGCGCTCACCGGCCAAAGTTGTAACCCCGCCAATGTGGGTGTTTTTGTACAAAACCTGACCAATGAGTTCGGTTGCGACAGTATCGTGACCACCACGGTGTCGTTTTTCCAAATACCACCTACACCGCTCACCGCAACCACCTGCGACCCGGCCGCCGCGGGTGTGTTTTCCCAAACACTGACTACCGCTGCCGGCTGCGACAGCACCATCGTCACCACTGTTTCGCTTTTACCCAGCAATACCACGACGTTGTTTGAGGAAAGTTGCAATCCCGGGGACGTGGGCACTTTCGTGCAAAACCTCGCCAACCAGTACGGCTGCGACAGCATCGTGACGACCACGGTTTCCTTGTTGCCCAGCAACGAAGTGAATACTCAATCGACAACTTGTGATCCGGCGGGCATTGGGGTTTTTGTTTACAATTTGACAAACCAGTTTGGTTGCGACAGTATCGTTTTTGAAACGGTATCGCTGCTGCCAAGCAATACCAACAATATTGCCCTCACCACCTGCGATGCCGGTCAGGTCGGAACTACCACACAAGTATTGACCAACCAGTTTGGCTGCGACAGCACCGTAATCACTACCACCAGCCTGCTCCCGCCCGCCAACTGCGGCGCCACAGCCGGCGCTACCGGCTCCAGTATTTCCTGCGAAGCCACTACCGGCACGCTTACAGTCACCGCTACCCTGGGTATACCACCGTTCAATTTTGATGTTTTGATTGGTGGAAATTTGGTGGCAACCGGGGTGATAAATGCGGTCGGCACACCGGAAACGGTGGTTGACTTGCCCGCCGGCACCTATACCATCGTCCTTACCGCCTCCACGGGTTTTACGGCCACTGCGCAGGCAACCATCGTGCAGCTGTTCCCGCCGGTTATCAGCGGTATTGTGGCTTCCGATTTCGGCGGCTTCGGAGTTTCCTGCGACGGCGGCACCGACGGTAGCGCTACGGCCACCGTTACCGGGGGAAAACCGCCGTACACCTACGAATGGTCGGAAGGCAGCACAGCGATTCAAGCCAACAACCTGAGCGCCGGAACCTATACCCTGACGGTAACCGACTCGGACAACTGCACGGCTTCCAGCTCCATAACACTCACCCAACCGGAACCGTTGGCGATTGCCTTTACCGTCACCGGTATTACATGTTTTGGAAATCGCGACGGCAGCATCTCGGTACAAGCTACCGGTGGTATTCCACCCTACCGATTTGCATTAAACACCGGCGGTTATCAGGCCTCCAATACCTTCGCCAACCTCGGCCCCGGATCGTTTACCATACGGGTCGAGGATGCCGGCGGCTGCGAAACGGCAGAAACCATCGTCGTGAATGCACCGCCGCCATTCCAGGTAGACCTCGGTGGTACACAGATCATTTCGCTGGGCGATAGCACCACCTTGCAAGTGCTCGTGAATGTCCCGATAGACAGTATCCAGTCCGTTTCCTGGGGGCCACCGCTGGATACCACGGACTGCACAACCTGCCTGTCGTATGTCGTAGCCCCCTTTGTCACCACCACTTACTCGGTGACTGTGGTCACGACCGGAGGTTGCAGCGATGCCGACCAGGTGACCGTCTTCGTGGATCGCCGCCGCTACCTGTATGTGCCCAATGCATTCTCGCCCAACGGCGACGGCGAAAACGATGTGTTTGCCATTTTTGCCAAACCGAACACCGTGAAGAACATCAAGACCATGCAACTCTTCAACCGATGGGGCGAGGCGGTGTTTCAACTCGACAATTTCCTGCCCAACAACCCCACGGTGGGTTGGGACGGTACGTTCCGGGGGCAACCCATGAACCCTGCCGTGTTTGCGTGGATGCTTGAGGTAGAGTTCATTGACGGCGTGACGGAGGTGTACACCGGCGACGTGACGATTGTGCGATAAGGGGGGGACGATACTCCCAGAGGCTGTCTCAAAAGCATGGCTTTGACGGGAATTGATTTTTTTCAGACAGGATTTACAAGATTTACAGGATAAATGAGGCGACTCCGTCGCCGAAAATCCTGTAAATCCTTTTTATCCTGTCTGAAAATGAATTCGCCTGTCAACGGCGCAATACGGTACGGACTTATGAGACAGCCTCTAATTCCCGGCGCGCGCACAAGCACTGGCGCAGAAATTTTGTTATCGGGACAACCAGCAAGACAAAGAAATAGTCCTGTTTGGAAACACACCTGATTTATGACAAAAGCCATTCTTGTTTTCACATGCCTCCTCGGGGCATTGGGCAGCGCTACTGCCCAGAACCAACATCTCAAATTATATCTCGGATTTGAACTGGCCGACCGCCCGTTTTTAGAAGGGATTAATTTTGATGCAACCGGCCCCTTTTACAAACAGCAGTATGCTACAAATCCCTTCTACGCGCTGGCGTTTTCGCGTGAAAAAGCCAACGGCAATTTCTGGGAAATATCCGGTCAAACGGATGCATACCTTGGATTCAGTACGGTTTATGATTTCACCGGACCGGACTCCATTATCCCGGCTCCGCTGGTCAAATTAGGCGAAGAACGAAACAACTTTGCACAGCTTCAATTTGAATACAACTGGCTTCAAGGCGCCGACAACGGTCAAAAAATCCGGCCCTATCTCGGTATTTTTCTCCGGGCCTCCGCTCAATGGGCCACTTTCCGACCTTCCAGAGCGGATTATTATGAGCGGGAGCGCTGGCGCGCCGTCGTTTCACCCGGTTTCGTGCCGCGGATTTTGATCAAAACCGGCGGGCGCTGGCATCTTGATCTGAGCGCGCCAATCGTACTGGGCTACTTCGGTTTGGAAAGCAGTTATGTCGGCAATCCGGTGCTAACGTCGGAACAGCAGCGCTCCACCAGTTTTGATTTAAGCGGCTTTAATCTGGAAACACAAATCCGACTGGGTGTTGCGTACAGCCTGAACAAGCCGGCCGAAAATTGAATTATGGCCCCAAAAAACCAACATAAAACAATCTGTCTGAAATTGCTCTACCTTTGCTTGCCGTGTAGTCAAACACGTCTTGCTCATGGATAATGCACTACTCTTGCTTTTGGGAGCTATCGCTCTGGTCGTACTTGTTCTGGTGCTGTCCCGGCGCTCCCAAGCCACTACTGGGGAATCTGTTCCCGCTGAACTTTACCGGACTATTGCCGCGCAGAACGAAGCGCTCCGGGCCGAAATGACTGCCAAAGAGCAGGAAATCCGCGACTGCCATGCCCAAATTGCCGCCCGCGACCAGTCCGTTCTGCACCTGCAAGCACTGTTGCAAACGCAAAAAGCGGAGGCCGAACAGATCGGGGCGCGTTTCAAAACCGAATTTGAAAACCTCGCCAACCGGTTGCTGGAAGAAAAGTCCCAACGCTTCACCGAGCAGAATGCTCAACAACTGCGCCAGACCCTGGCGCCGCTTCGGGAAAAAATACAGGAGTTCGAGCAAAGTATTGACCGCAAATTTCTGGAGGAAACCCGCGAAAAATCGAGCCTGAAAAAGAAATCGAACAACTGCACGGCCTCAACCAACAGCTCAGCCGCGACGCCCACAACCTGACCTCGGCGCTCAAGGGCCAAAGCAAAATGCAGGGCGACTGGGGCGAACTCCAGCTGGAAGTCCTGCTCGAAAAATCCGGCTTGCAAAAAGGCGCCCATTTCCTCACCCAAACCACCCTGCGCGACGACGACGGCGCCGCCAAACGTCCCGATTTTATCATCCAACTGCCTGAAAACAAACACCTGATCGTGGATGCCAAGGTATCGCTCACGGCTTTCGAGCGGTTCTACAACGAGGAGGACCCCACCTTGCGGGAACAGCACTTGCGTGCCCACATCAGCAGTATCCGCAGCCATATCAACGACCTGAGCGGTAAAAACTACCAGATGCTCTACCAGATCAATACGCCCGACTACCTGCTACTGTTCATCCCGCTGGAAGGTGCACTCACGGTAGCTGCGCAGGCCGACCCCACGTTGTTCACCGACGCCCTCGAACGCAATGTCGTGCTGGTGACCACAGGCAGTCTCCTGGCTACCATGCGCACCGTCGCCTATATCTGGAAACAAGAAAAACAAAGCCGTTCCGTACTCGAAATTGCTCGTCAGAGCGGCCTGCTCTACGACAAATTTGTCAATTTCGTAGAGGATCTGCGCACCATCGGTACCCGACTCGACAGCGCCCGAACCGCCTACGACGAGGCTATGCTCAAACTCGTCAACGGCGCCCGACCCGGCGATACCCTCGTCGGAAAAGCGGAAAAAATCCGCGAACTTGGCGCTAAAGCCAGCAAGCGCCTGCCAATCGAGCTGATTGAAGAAGAGTCGGAAGGATGACTTTTCCCGCCAAAGCAAGACACTTGGCCCATCATTTGCCCTTGCTCCAAAACAAAGCAAGACTTTTGGTCATCCGAACCAGGTCGGCTTTTCAAAACCATATTTAAGCAATCTAATCACCATGCAATTACGCCTATTTGCGCTGCTCTGGCTGGCGCTGCTTGCCTGTTCGGCATCTGCTCAGCAATACCTTGACATGATCCAAAGCGGAACCTACACCCTCCGCGAAATCCAGCAAGAAGCCGAGTCCCATTTCGACATTGTCGGGCGCGAACGCGGAAGCGGCTACAAACAGTACAAGCGCTGGGAGTACGTCGCTCAAATGGAGCTGAATGATGCCGGTATCAAAATTGCCAACCACGAACTGGCCCAACGCGCCCGGGATTACCGGCGCACCGAACGGCAACGGCAGGTCGAATCCGGCGGCCTCGCCGGCAGCTGGCAAGAACTCGGCCCAACCTACTGGAACGCCACCTCCGGCTGGAACCCGGGTGTCGGACGCGTTACCTCAATCGGGATTGACGAAAACAACACCGACCACCTGATCGTGGGCAGCCCCACCGGCGGCGTTTGGAAAACCCTCAACGGCGGCAACAGCTGGACGCCACTCACCGACGATTTCTCCACCGTGGATGTTTATGCCCTTGAAATTTCCCCCTACGACAATGGCCTCTACCTGTGGGGCAGCACCTCTGGCCGGATTTTTCGCTCGTTCGACGGCGGCCAAAACTGGATCAGCACCGGCAACGTGACCGGCAGCGGGCGGGTCAGTCGCATCCAGTTCCACCCAACCGACCCCAACGTGATTTTTGCTGTGTCTGAAACCAATGGGTTGTTTCGTTCCACCGACAAAGGCGGCACCTGGATGGTTGTTCCCGGTGTCAGCGGGGTGCGGGGCTACGACGTGGAGTTCAAACCGGGCGACCCCAACACAATCTATTTCTCGGGCACACAGGTATACCGGTCCACCAATGGCGGCACCTCGTTCAGCGAAGTCACCGGCTTTGGCACAGAAAGCAACAACTATAAAATGATGAGTGTATCGGCCGCCAACCCCAACGTGGTTTATGTGCTGGAATCCACCGGAGGCGTATTCGGTGGTTTTTACAAATCCACGGACAGCGGCGTGTCTTTTACCAAACTCATTGACGGCAGCACCATCAATTTTTTTGGCTACAGCGCCACCGGCGAAGACGACCGGGGTCAGGCCCCGCGCGATATGGACGTGGTTGCCAGCCCTTTTGATGCCGAGGAGGTGCATATTGCCGGCATTCATACCTGGAAATCCACGGATGGTGGCGCTTCTTTTTCACTGACTTCTTACTGGGTGCCCGGCACTGCCGCCTCGCTTGGGGTTGGCTACAACCACGCCGACATTGATATTCTGAAATTTGCAGGAAACACCCTGTATGTCGGCTCCGACGGGGGTATTTACACCAGCACCGACGGCGCCCAGTCTTTCGTGGATCGAACCACCGGACTCGGCATCCGGGAATTTTACAAAATAGGCGTATCCAAAACCGACCCCAATGTGGTTTCCGGCGGCTCGCAGGACAACGGGAGCAGCGTCATGCGGGGCGCCGACCGGACCTGGGTGGACTGGCTCGGCGCCGACGGGATGGAAACTTTTGTAGACTGGAATAACGCCAACATCCTGTACGGCACCTCACAATACGGCTCTATGTACCGCTCCGGCAACCAGGGAAATGCCCGAACATCTATCCCAAAACCACCAGACGTGGAAGACGGGGCCTGGGTGACGCCGTTCGAGCAAGACCCGCAGGTACCCACTACGATCTATGTCGCTTTCGAGGATGTCTGGAAAAGTGACAACAGCGGCAACAGTTGGGAAAGAATCTCGGATTTCGGTGGCAGCAATTTGAATCAATTGAAATTAGCGCCTTCCGACAATCAACGCATCTACGCCGCTCGAGGCTCCGCTTTCATGACCACGGCCACTGGCGGCGGCGCCTGGACAACCCCGCCCCCGGCGTGGGGAAATGCCCAGATCAGTTACATCGCCGTGCATCCGCAAGACCCGCAGCGGGTATTAGTCGTAACGCCGTCCGGCGTTTATCATTCCACCAATGCCGGCGACAGCTGGACAAACATCACCGGGAACTTGCCGACCGGAACCAAGTATTGTGCCGCCTGGGAAAACACCGGCAAAAACGGCATCTACGTCGGCGGTTTCGGCTTTATTTCCTACACCAACGACGACCTGGCGGGCCAATGGATCGGCTTTCTGGACGGGTTGCCCAACGTGCGCGTGTACGAACTGGAAATCAACTACCTATCCAGCACCATATTCGCCTGCACTTACGGCAGGGGGCTGTGGGAATCGCCCCTGTATCACCCCGTGCAACCGGTGGCCCCGGTGGCGGCATTTACTGCCGATCAGACCAAAGGCTGCAACCAACTCAGCGTCAAGTTTACCGATAAATCACTCAACAACCCCACGGCCTGGGAATGGACATTTGAGGGCGGCACGCCGGCTACTTCCACCGTGCAACACCCCACGGTCATTTTCAGCGGGAGCGGCACGTTCAGTGTTCGGCTGAAAACCACCAACGCGGTGGGCGAAAGCATGGTCGAGCAGGCGGGATACATCGTGCTGAGCAGCCCGTTGGCCCCGACCGTTGCCGATGTGGAACGCTGTGGTCCGGGTGAAGTAACGTTCACGACAACAAGCCAACAGGGCGAGTATGTCAACTGGTATGCAGGTGTATCGGCCACCGCTCCCCTGTCCACCGGGGATGTTTTCACGGCGGATATTTCCCAAACCACGATTTTTTACGCTGCGGCCAGCACGGAGTCCGTGCTCGTACAGCGTGTCGGGCCGGTGTCCAATGCGATTGGCGGCGGCGGCGACCATGCCGGCAACTTTTACCTGATTTTTAATGCAGAAAAACCCTTTGTACTGAAATCCGCCACCGTGTATGCCACGGGGGCCAAAAACCGCACGTTCCAGTTGCGGGACGCCAATGAAAATATCCTGTTGGAAAAAACGGTCTTCGTGAACGATGGCGAGAACCGGGTGATACTGGATATGGCTATCCCGGCCGGCGCCAATCTGCAAATCGGCTGCCCCGGTGGAACAAATCTGTTCCGCAATAATACCGGCGTGACGTACCCCTACGCGATCGGCGGGTTGGTAGAAATTACCGCCTCCACAGCCGGTTCGGATTATTATTATTACCTGTACGACATCGAAGTGGAGCACCGGGAGGGGTGCGAAAGCACGCGCGCACCGGTACAGGGTATTGTGAATATATGCACAGGGGTGGAAAATATCCCGGCACTTGGCGACTTGACACTCAGCCCGAACCCGACAACAGGTCGCTTCGACGTGCGCCTCGATTTGACTACACCCGCCACTACGTCCATCGCCGTGTTTGACGAAGCAGGAAAAAGGGTGTACCACCAAGACTTTGGGAAAAAGACGGCAGGCGCATTGGTGCAAACCATAGATCTGGGGCGCCACCCGAACGGAAACTACTTCGTGCACCTGACCCTCGACGGCAGCACGGTGACGCGAAAAGTGGCCGTACAGCGGTAAACCGGCACTACCGTCCTTTTTTCATCCTTTTCTGCATGTCTTTCGGGAAAAGGCCGGATTTGGCTCCTTTGGATGCTCTGATATTGCCTTTTTTGTCCACCGGCGCGCGCAGGCTTTCGGTGGCCTGGCAGCCGGATTTGGTGCTGCACGCCGGGGCCAATACGCCGACGGCAAAAAACAGGAAACAAAACAGGGCAGCAATGCGGTACTTACTCATAGCGGGTGTGTTTAAATCGTTTGTGTTATTCAACTTCGATCCACTTATCGCCAACGGGGTAGATGATGGCGGTATTGGGGCGTTTTTCTTTTAGGAGAACCTCCACATGCCATTGTTGCATGGTGAAGGTGTAGCGGTCGTTTTCGTAGTTTGTTGCGCCGATGCCGTTGCGCCACCACCAGTTTCCGTCCTGTTTGAAACCGACCTTGTACAGCAGGCCCGTGCTGTCTTTTTCGGCCGTTACGGCGTAGGACGGGAACACTACGTTGAACTGCACCGCTTCCCACATCTTGCCCTCGAACGGTTTTCCCCGCCGCAATTCGAGCGCCTCGTTGAAACCGTTGATCTGCCCGATAATGCGAAACATAAACACCCCGAGGTAGTTGTCCGGCGAAGCCAGAATGATGACCTCGTCGCGGTCGTACCAGCGAAAATCGTTGACCAGGCCTGCACAGATTTTTTCGGACTCGGCCCAGCAACGGTTGATATCCAGCAGAAACCACGAAGAAACAGCGATCAAGCCCACCACGATTATGCGGTACAGGATTTTCGGCAAAAAAGACAACAACAGCAGCAGCCCAAGCCACCCGAAACCACTGGCGAAGTAGCCATAGCGGTCGTTTTCGGAGTATTGCAAGGCATAAAAATACAGGTTGGACACCGGCAGCAGCGCTACAAAAAACCAGGCAAACGCAGCGCCTGCCCACTGAAGGCGGGTATTTAAACGGCGGAAAAACAGCAGCCAGGCCGCAGCCGCGAGCAATACCAGCCCGGCACCGATCCAAAATGCCGAACCGAACTCCAAATTTTCCAACAGCGGCATCTTCGCATTGTGCTCCCAGTTGCGCACAAAGGCAAACTGTTTCACGACATACCGCAACATATTGGCCATCATGTACTTTGGCTGGATATTCAGGTGCGTATCCGCCCCATAGTGCCCCACCCAGTCGCCGATTTTAATTTTATTCAACAAAAAATACAACGCCCACAGACCCACTTGCGGCGCAAACAGCCGCCCCGGCAACGACAGCGGTGGGCGCGTCTTTTCGGCAAAAAACCACACCAGCACCAGTGCCAGCAGCAGCACGGGTATCACCAGCGACCACTCGAATGTGAACAGCGCCAACAACACCAAAACCTGAATTTGCCACCAGGTGCGTTTGCCGGGTTGGCTCAGATAATCAAGCGTACGGTGCATGGCCAGCAGGGCAAACAACAGCGCCAGCAAATAGTGCAAACACACCCGCCACACCACCACCTCGGCGGCATAAGGCGAGAGCAAAAATAACAGCCCCGAAGCCGCACCAATGAAAAGCCGTTGCGGCGCCGATACCTGCAAGGGCAGGCGCAGTGCCAATCGGGCCAGCAACCAGGCATTCAGACCATGCAGCACAGCAAATACCCCGTACCAAACCGGCGAATTGGCGCCGAAAAGCCAGTACAGCGTGTAATTGCCCAAATGCAACACCGGGTGCAACCCCGGATAACCAAAACTACCCGGCACACCCGCCCAGCCACCGCGGTCGTAGGCATACTGCCAGCCCAGCCAGTCCATTACGAAACCCGCGTGCCGCGTCGGCCAGTACACCACCAGCGCCAGCAGGACGAAAAACAAACCCAAGGCTACCGCCCCGATGCCTCGTTCTGGACGGTCCAGTATTTTTTCGATTTTTGAAAACATGCTATTCCAGATTTTCGAGCATCGGCCGGCGCAGGACGTTTACCACGCCGCGCAAACCGTTTTTTTCTTCTGTAAAAATGCCTTGCCAGGTTTTGCCGCAGGCGTTGTGCAGGCGGCAACCATCCAGCCAGAGCACACCGCCGGGCTGCACCGTAATTCGGCTGCCGGGCGGCATGGAGACGCGGCAAGACAACCGCAAACTGCCTCCGGTTGCGATGGTCAGGTGCCCCTCCAGATCGCGGGCGCCCGTCCAGGATACTGTATCGGTGACAATCATTTCCCGATCCCGGTGCAAGGTACACCAGACAGGCTGTAGGCAGCGGCGCACCGGGCTTTTTTCATTGGCAAAAATGGCCTGTATCTTGCCGATCTGGCACGGCGAAAGAGCCAATTGGTAGGCGTTGTAGTCCATCATATTGTTGGTTGCCTGTTGGTTACAGGGCGGATGCGGCGTCCAGTCCCAGCACTTATTCGGATGGTCGTCGGTATCCGGGCAACCATCGTACGACCAGGCGTGACTCAGGCCGAGGATATGCCCAATTTCGTGGTTGAGCAGCCCGTCGAAACTCGCCGGCCCCTCCCGACTTTCCAGCACACCGGCCATTTTGAGCGACGTGCCGAGCGCGATCCCCTGGCCATTGGCGCGATAGGTCGGGGATTTCATGCTGTCGGGATGGTGTACGAGCAGGAAAATATTGATGATGGTGTCGGTGCCTATCCCGTAGCGATCAATGACCTGGCGGGTGTGGTTATTCTGGTTTTTGCCCATGGAGACAAAGGAATACAGGTCGTCGTCGTAGTGGAAATAGACACCCGTGTCGCCCGGGCGGTCGGGTTGGGAGGTGAGCCGATAGCGGTATCGTTTGGGCAGCACCGGGGTGCCCCACGGCGAGCGCCAGTTGAATGCGTTGGTGTCGAGTTCGGCGTTTGCCCGATGCAGCAGTTCGTGCACGAAGGTCAGCACGGAATCCTTGGCGCGATGCGCGGTACCGGCACTGTTGTCCAGCACCTGTACATTGACGCGCAAGTAGCGCATGGGCAAGTGATCAGGGTATTCCAAATCGGGCAAATAGCCTTCCCAGGCATTGCAGGGGTTTCCGGCGACTGCCCGGCGAGCCGATTCTGCGGGCGGCGGGTGCAGGACAAAACGCTCGACGCGCAACCTCGGCGCACAAGCGACCGGCAGCAGCGTTGCGAGCAGCACGACCATCCGTATCCAGAATTTGACCATAAGTTCCGGCTCAGGGTTTGGTATCGCCGAAAACCGCTTTCCAGGCGAGCATGCCGCCGGTGAGGTTGCGTACATTGGTAAAACCTTGTGCCTGCAACAGCGCCTGGGCCATGCCACTGCGGGCGCCGGAACGACAGTAGAGCACGATTTCGTCGTTTTTGTGGTCGTCCAGTTCCCAAAAAGTGTTCATCAGTGTGCCGACGGGGAGCAGTTGCCCGCCGACATTGAATTCTTCGTTCTCCCAGGGTTCGCGCACATCAATGAGGAGAACCGACTCGCCGGAAGCGAGTTTTTGCTGAAGTTCCTGTACAGTAATATCCATATTCGAGTTTTGAGTTTTGAGTTTTGAGTTTTGAGTTGGTTTATCGGCACCCTGCCGGAAGTTCCTGGGTGAGGTAGAGGTCAATTTGCTCGCCTACGCGCATGGTTCCCTCGGGGTCGTATTGCGGTGTTTGGCGCCAGACATACGCGTTGAGTTGGTCTGTTACCGTACCATCGTTGATGACGGCGCCGATGCTGAGGTTACTGCTGCTGATGAGAAACCGGGCGGCATCGTAGGTTTGGCAGACGCAGTCGGGAATTTCGACGGTAAGCGTAACCTGTTCGGAAACAATGAAATCTATGGTGGCGCCCATTTCTACTTTGTAGCCGTATCGAATTTCTTCGGTGATGGTATCGCCCCGAAAAAGTACGGCTACGATGGTATTCGGCGATAGTTTGGGGTCGGCGATACGGGCCAGCACCCGGGGTTTGAGGCCAAGCCGGGTACACTTGCGACTGTACAGGTCGTAGTCATCGCTGCCCACGAGTTCGGGCATTTTGATGATGTCGGGGTTGTTTTTGGCGACGGTGAAATAGATCGTGCGCCCTTCCTTCACGCGTCCTTCGGGCAAGGGGTTTTGAGCGAGCACCTGCCCGGGCGGTTTGCCGGGCACATAAATCGAGTCGTTGACAACCACCTCGAAATCGCGGGACAACGCCTTTTGCGTAGCTTCGCGAAAGCCCATGCCCACAAAATTGGGTACCTGTTGGCTCTCGCCGTGGTTAGTGTAGCATTTGAGCCACCAAAACGTGAGCAAAAGCAAGCCACAAAAAGTACCGATCAGGCTCAGGCAGTTTTTGACAACAAACGGCGCAGTCCAAAAACTGTACACCTCAAACCCGACACGCCGGATAAAAAACCAAATTTTTTGAATCATAAATAAGGGTTGAGGGGGTTGAGGGGGTTGAGGTGGTTGAGTATCCCAAAACGGCGACCGCGCAAATTTACCGCATGCACACCGGACGGTGAAAAAACATTTTTACCCTACCTTGGCCGCCTGCCATTCACCGCCAACTGTACGCCGTGCAACCTATATTCTCCATCATTACCGTCGTTTACAATGGCCATGCCTTCCTTCCGGGCACGGTCGAAAGTGTGCGCCGGCAAACGTATCCCGGCATCGAATATATCATCATTGATGGCGGCTCCACCGACGGCACCACCGATCTCATCCGGCAATATGCCGCACAACTGCCGAATTTGCGCTGGATTTCGGAAAAAGACCGCGGGTTGTACGATGCCATGAACAAAGGTTTGCGCATGGCTACCGGCGATTTTGTCTGGTTTCTCAACGGCGGCGACCACCTGCACGCAGCCGATACGGTAGAAAAACTGGCCGGATGCGTACGCGAAACTACCGACGTACTCTACGGCGATACCCTGCTGGTAAACGAAAACCGCGTACCGGCCGGACTGATGAGTGCACTCAGCACCCGGCCTTTGCCGGAACGACTCACCTGGCGCGACTACCTCGGCGGCATGCTCGTCGTGCATCAATCCTTTGTTGCCCGCCGTGTGCTGGCGCCCGAATACATGGCCGGTAACTTGTGTGCCGATTTTGACTGGTGCATTCGTATCCTGAAAAAAAGCCGCGAAAATATACATACCGGCCTCATTCTGACCGACTACCTCATGGGCGGCATGTCCAAACAGCGCCACCGCCAGAGTTTGAAAGACCGGTTTCAGGTCATGCGCACACACTTCGGACTTGTTCAGACCGTGCTGGCACATGCGTGGATTGTAGTGCGGGCGGGATTGCATGCCGTGCGGCGCATGGGGAAAGAAAAATACTAATGCTGCTCCTTTGCCCAACGCCCTTTGCCCGGCTCCACCGGTGGCTCCGGCTTCAGGATGTTTTCCAGCGCATATTGATTTGCGGCTTTTTTCGACAACAACCGACTCCAGGGCGCCCGACCGGCCCGACCGGCGCCCTGCCCCGAGTTGCCAAATTCAGCGTAAAAAGCCGTTTTGTCGCGTCCGGTGCCGGCCCAATTGCTCCAGCCTTCGGGCCGAATATGAGCGCCCATGTCGCAATACAAAAAAACGACCCGGGCAAAATCCCGCCAGGGACGGCCCAGATACACCGAATCAACCCCCGGATCGGCACTGAGCCGGCAGTATCGAAATACAAAACCGAAGCGTTTGCCCATCGGCGTGCCGGCAGCCGTGATATACGAATTGCTTTTGCTGTGTATCGTACAGGAATCAAATAAAACCGTGGCCGGCCCGAATATAAAATCGGTGCTGCCCTCGATGTAGCAGTTCAAAAAGTACTGGCGACTGTTCGACCCGGCAGTGTACAACGTATCCTGGTAGCCCAATATCCGGCAGTCTCGAAACACGCAGCGGTCGGCCTCCACCGCAAGCGCCACCGCCTGACCAACGGGGCCTGCCGTATTTTCGATGGTCAGTTCTTCGGCCTGGAAGTCGTCGGCTTGTACGAGCAAGGTGTAGGTATGGAACGTGCTGTTCCGTCCGCGACCGATTTTGTCAAAATAGTCTGCCCCCGAAATGATCGTGGTAGCAGCGTTTTCTCCTTTCAACGTGAGCAACGTGTTCCAGGCATGTACCCGCACTTTTTCCCGGTAAATGCCGCTTTTGATAAAAATCGTAATCCGTTTGTCCGGAAAACATTTGGCCTGATCAATGGCGTCCTGAATGCGGGTAAAATCGCCGCTCCCGTCCTGAGCAACGACTATTTCGGTAGCATACTGAGCCTGCACCCGGGCCGCCAACAAGCAAATGACGAGGCCGGCTAACAGCAGCCGATGCATCCGTTCAATTAAAATGGTCTTCATCTTCTTGTCCGATCATGGCGCCCAATTGCCCAGTATTTCGGCCAGGGTATAGCCGTCGGCATCTGCTTTGGTCAGCTGGCGCGACCAGGTTACCCGTTTGTCGGGAGGAGCGCCCGGGCCGGAGTTTTGGTACTCGGCGTAAAAAGCCGTTTTTTCGTTCTCCACTTTCCCCCAATTGTGCCAGCCTTCAGGCCGAAGCACCTTGTCCAGTTCGCATTCGATAAAAACCACTTTGGCAAACGGCCGCCAGGGACGGCCCAGGTAAACGGAATGCTCCGGGGCACTCCCTGTAATCCGGCAATTTCGAAATACAAACCCGAACCTGGACTGCTCCTCCGTCGAAGCCGCCGTGATGTAGCCCGGCGTTTTGCAAAATATCCGGCAACTGTCGAAAACGGCCGTTGACCAGCCAAAGATACAATCTACGGTACCCTCAATATAGCAGTTCTTGTAGTACTGGCGGCTGTTTTTGCCATGCGGATAAAGCGTGTCCTGGTTGCCGAGAAACCGGCAGTTTTCAAATTTCACCCGGTCGCCGTCTACCCGCACCGCCACGGCCTGCCCCACCGGGCCTGCGCTGTTTTCAAAAGTGATATTCCGAGCCTCAAACCCGTCCCCGAAAATAAAAAACGAAGCAGAGGCCGAGGTGCCGATTTCCTCGCCAAAACGGTTTTTCCGGCTGGCAAAATCATCGAATGTCAGCATGGTTTTGGCAACATCTTCGCCGACAAAAGTTACGTTGGTTGCCGTGGGCGGCAGGGTTAGTTTTTCTTTATAAATCCCGTTTTTGATAAAAATCCGGGTGCGTTTCATGCGAAGCGGCGGCACGGCGTTTATGGCGTCCTGCACCTGGCGAAAATCACCGCTGCCGTCGGCTGCAACAACCATATCGAAAGCCGGCAGGGTGTCGGTTTGGGACAGCGCCGGTACAGCGCTCAAAAGCCAGCATACTGAAAAAGAAATCAGTTTCATGTTTTGTGTTTGGATGCGGTTATTTGAATACTGCGCGCAAAAAAGCGGTGCTGTAGTCCAGCGTAAGTTCGAACCAGGGATGTACCGTCCAAAAAGAGTGCATGGAATCGGGAATGGTATGCACCGCATGGTATGTGCCGGCCTGATTCAAAATCCGGAGCAGGTCATCGCGTCCGGCATGAAAGCGGGGAACAGAACAATTGACGAACAGGAAAGGCGGCGTTTGGGCATTGGCGTATTCGAGCGGAGATGCCTCTGTCCAGTTTTTCGGGTTTTCTTCCCGCGATCCGCCCAGCCACTCGCCGGCCATCACATTTTCTCCCGCTGCTTCGGGATGCACGAACGATACGATCCCGTCAATATTCAGCACCGCCTGCACGCTGCTCGAATGCTCCGCATAGCCCTCCGCGCCTTCAAATTGCGCCATACCGTTTGTAGTGCCCAGAAACGATGCCATTTGCGCGCCGGAGGAGCATCCGTAAGCGGCAATTCGGGTGGTGTCCAAACCAAATCGGGCAGCATGAGCGCGCATCCAACGAACTGCGGCTTTCAGGTCGTGTATTCCGGCAGGGTATTGGGCCTCCCGGCTGAGGCGGTATTCAACCACAACTGCGACAAAACCCTTTCCGGCAAGTTGCTGTGCCATCGGCACTTCCATTTCTTTGTTGCCGGATCGCCAACCGCCGCCGTGAATCAACAATACGCCGGGGCGACCTTCGCGGCGTTTTTCCGCCGGATAAAAAACATCCAGGTGGAGTGCGCGCCCACCAATCCGGGCATACACGATATTGCTTTGTTCCTGAACGCCCGCGGGTAGCTCCGGGCGGACTTCGCGTACCGTCGGGTGGTATTTCCGAATATGCTCGTACGCGCTACGCAGGCTGTACGAGGTATCGCGAACAAAATCAGCAATTTTCCCAATCCGAAACCAATCAAAATCCGCGTATCCGCCCCGCCGGGCTGGGTGGATACTACTGCAAAACAAACCCACTTTAGCGCCGATCCAGGTATCAGGTTTCGCCTGAAAATCTGCACCTATCGGGGTAAAATTTGAACCGTCTGTGCTAAAACTAAACCGGCAACGGGTATCCGGCGCATTCACCTGCACTTTCAGGTAAGCGGTATTTGCAGGAATTCGTTGTTCGGCTATTACCGTTTCGACATTGCCCTTGGGCGCGGCTTTGCATACGATCATTTGAATTTTATATCCCGCTTCGTCCCGGGAAAGGGCCAAACAAGCATAGTCATTTCCCATGACCAGCAATCCGGCGCGTTTGCCCGTCCGGGAGGTGGAATCCACGTTCCAGGTTACCTTGGTCGTTGCGGTAAAATCCGGCGCCGGAAATTTCTGGAGCAGCAGGTTAGGCATTTGCCAAAGATTTGGCGACTGCGCCGGCAGTGCATGGGGGAACAACCGCAGATACCCCGTCCCCCGCATTTGTGCGCTCCAGGTGACTTGCGGGTTGGCATGCCATTGCCATTGAAAACCAAGGGTATCCGAGTCAAATTCGTCACTTTCCACCGGGGTACAAACCGGTGCAGTGCTGCCGGTGTTGGGTTTTGAATAAGTCAGCACCGGCTCGCCAATGGCGTTTTGGTCTTGATCCACGCCAATAACCGGCCAGTCGGCTTCCCAGCGCATGGGTTGCAGGTGTACGACACGCCCGTACGCTTCCAGGTCTTGAAAGTGCATAAACCAGGATTCTCCACCGGGCGTTTCGATCCAGGCGCCCTGGTGCGGGCCGTTTATGACCGAAAACCCTTGTTCCAAAACGATTTTTTCCTCGTACGGACCGTAAATATCTTTTGAACGCAATGCCAGTTGCCAGCCCGTAGCCACGCCCCCCGCCGGCGCCAGAATGTAGTAGTACCCGTTGCGTTTGTACAGTTTGGGGCCTTCTACCGTAGGGTGCGCATCGTGTCCATCAAAAACATGTTTGCCTTCATCCAGTACTTTGGTACCATCCGGACTAAGGCGGTGCACGGTCAGCAAACTATTCACCCCTGCGCGACTGCCCGCCCAGCCGTGCACCAGCCAGG
Source organism: Lewinellaceae bacterium (assembly GCA_016719605.1). GTDB lineage: Bacteria > Bacteroidota > Bacteroidia > Chitinophagales > Saprospiraceae > M3007. Next base: position 387,939 of record JADJYW010000003.1, read on the forward strand.
CACTACCGTCGTCGTCCCACAATGGACTCGGGTCTATCAGGCCTTTGCCTTCGAGCACCAGTATTGGCTGCGACCATTCCCCGGCGGGGCTATTCGTCTGAACCATATAAATCCCGAAATCAGGATCACCCCAATAGATGTAAAAAGTCCCTTTGCGGTACCGCAGGCAGGGCGCCCAGCAGCCGTCGCCATGCCGGGGCAGGGCGTAGTGTTCGGCGGGGTACTGCTTTTTCAAAGCATGCCCGATGATGGCCCAATTGACCAAATCCTTGGAATGCAGGATTGGTAGCCCGGGGGTGCAATTGAAACTGGACGCTGTGAGGTAATAATTCTCCCCGACCCGGATCACATCCGGGTCGGAATAATCGGCGTACAAAACTGGGTTTTTGTAGGTGCCGTCGCCCTGATCGGCTACCCAAACCGGTGAAATATGGGGTTTGCCGGCATCGGGTTTCTCGGACTGCGCCGGCAGGGCCATTGGAGAAAACCAGACCAAAATGCAGCCCCAACTTATTGATTTTAAATACCTCATAATTTGACTTGCTCCATCCTTGGCGTAAATAAATGCATGATTCCCCAGGCCAGCAGGTATGCGCAGCCGCAAATGACAAACAGCACATTGTACCCCGCGCCGATATCCCCGGCGGCTTTGTAATAATCGAGCAAACGCCCGACGACCAACGGAAACAGGATGCCGCCGACTGCCCCTGCCATGCCGCCGATACCGACGATCGAGCTGACGGCTTTTTTGGGAAACATATCCGATGCCGTGGTGAAGATATTGGCGCTCCAGGCTTGATGCGCGGCTGCGGCCAGACTAATCAGCGCAACAGCAAACCAGACGTTGGTAGCGTATTTGGCTAAAACAATAGGTACGACGCACAAAGCAAAAATCAGCATAGCCGTTTTGCGGGCGCGGAAAACAGGCCAGCCGCGCCGGATAAAATAACCCGACAAATAACCGCCTCCGATACTGCCGATTGTGGTAGCCGTGTACACGATAACTAATTCCAGGCTCGGTTTTTTCAGGTCAATATGGAAGGTGGTAGAAAAATAGGACGGCAGCCAGAACAGAAAAAACCACCAGATTGGGTCGGTAAGTAATTTGCCAAAAAAGAAGGCCCAGGTTTGGCGAATCCGGAACAGCTGTATCCATTTTACAGGTTTGCCATCGCTATCGCCCGGCTCGGCAATGTCGCTGTGGATGTAGTCGAATTCCGCTTGAGCAAGCCGTTTTTGCTTGGCAGGTATTTCGTAAAAAATCCACCAGAAAATCAGCCAGACAAACCCGATGGCCCCGGTGATGATGAAGGCTTCCTGCCAGCCCCAAAGACCTAAAATCCAAGGTACCATGATAGGCGCTACCACGGCGCCGATGTTTGCGCCCGAGTTGAAAATCCCCGTTGCCAATGCCCGCTCTTTTTTGGGAAACCATTCGGCAACGGCTTTGATTGCTGCCGGGAAGTTGCCCGCTTCGCCAAGTCCCAGTGCCGCGCGCGCGACGCCAAAACCAAACGTGGTCCGTGCAAATGCATGGCCAATAGCCGCCACACTCCAGGCAATGATGGAAATGATATAGCCTTTTTTGGTCCCGATGCGGTCAATGACCTGCCCGAAAAACAAAAGCCCCACGGCATAAGCCGCTGAAAAAGCCATCACGATATTGCCATAATCGGTTTCCGACCAGGAAAGCGCTTTTTCAAGCGTTGGTTTGAGCAGGCCGATGACCTGCCGGTCGAGGTAATTGATGGTCGTGGCAAAAAAGAGCAGCGCAACCACCGTCCAGCGGTATTTTCCAATTGTTTGATGCATATACAGTTGAGTAATTTTAAACCGGGTTTACGAAGACGCCGGAAGCCCTATGCTTTCCAGCAAACCCGATATCCGCCGGGCAAGCGCGGTGAAATCTCCTGAAAAATCTCCTTTAAATAATTGTGAGCCGATACCGACCGCCTGTACCCCCGCTCCGAGCCAGTTGCGGATGCTGTCAGGCGTAGGGTCTACTCCGCCGGTGACCATAAGCGGCACGTCGGGCATTGGGCCGCGTAAGGCGCGGATGTAGTCGGGGCCAACTAAATTGCCGGGGAAAATTTTGACTACCGTCGCGCCGGATTGCCAGGCTGTCCAAATTTCATTGGGCGTCATGGCGCCGGGTATCCAGGGTTTCTGATAGGTTTTGCAAACAACGCCAACCGCTGCTGTGGTAACCGGCTGCACCACAAAATCCGCTCCGGCGTCGAGAAACCGCACGGCATCCGCTTCGGTAAAGATGGTTCCGATACCCAGCGACAAGCCGGGACAATGCACCCGTATATGCTCGTTCAACATCCCAAAAACCTCGAATGCCTCCTTACCCCGGTTGGTAAATTCAACAAAACGAAGTCCGCCGGCATAACAAGCCTGCACGACCTGTCGGGCATAGTCTGCATCCGGATGAAAAAAGACCGGGACAATGGGCGATGATTTCAGTTGTTCGAGCACCTTGCTTGTAGTTTTGAGTGTTACGTTTGGAGTTTTGAGTTTACCGTAGCAGTCGTCCCGATACATCGCCCAGCATGATTTGTTCTACTTCAGAAACAGTTGCCAGGTTGAAATCACCTTCAATTGTATGTTTCAAAGCGGAAGCAGCCGTAGCAAATGCCAATGTGCGTTCCGGATCGGTGTACGTCAAGGAGCCATAAATAAACCCGGCCATAAATGCATCGCCGCCACCGATACGATCCACGATAGGATTCAGGTCAAATACCGGCGATTCATGGTAATTCGTACCGTCGAAATACAAGCCTGTAAGCCGGTTGTTGTTGGCGCTGAGTGTATCGCGTCGTGTGGCGATGATCTGTTTCAAATTGGGAAACCGCTGTTTCATTTGCCGGGCCATATCCTGAAAATCCGTGGATTGAATGCCAAAAATATCGGCGGCATCGCCTTCCGTACAAACCGCCACGTCGCAGCCTTCCACCAGCGCCGGCATGACGTCCGAAGCCTTTTGGCCGTATTGCCACAGCACCCGCCGGTAATTCACATCCGCACTGACCGGGATACCCATCCGACGGGCAGTTTGTATCGCTTCCGAACAAGCCTGCGCAGCAGTAGCCGATACAGCGGGTGTGATGCCCGTCCAGTGAAACCAGCGGGCGCCCGTCAGGATTTTTTCCCAATCAAAAACAGCCGGGTCCAATTTGGCGAAAGCCGATTCATAACGGTCGTACACGATACGGCTGGGCCGGATGCCTGCACCTGTTTCCATAAAATACAAACCCAGACGGCCGTCTCTGAAAAAGAAATGACTCGTGTCCATGCCGAATTTTTGAAAAAATGCGGCTGCCGCTTTTCCCAGGTCATTTTCCGGAAAAACGGTCACATGCGCTGCCGGAACGCCCATTTGCGCCAGCGCAGCAGCAGTATTCGCCTCGCCGCCGCCATACGTAATCCCGAGGTTGGTAGCCTGGACAAAACGCTGCTGGCCGGGAGCGGTCAGGCGCATCATGATTTCACCAAATGTGATGACCATTTTGTGTTGTTTTTATTTACCAAAACCAAAATACGCTTCCGCATTCCGGTAACAGATGTCGCGCACAATTTCACCGATCCATTCCACATCATCCGGCAATTCGCCTTGCTCGATCTCATGGCCCAGCAAATTGCAGAGCGTACGGCGGAAATACTCGTGGCGCGGATACGAAAGGAAGGAGCGCGAGTCGGTGAGCATGCCCACAAACCGGCTGAGCATACCCATGTTGGACAGCGCATTGATCTGTTTTTCCATGCCGTCCTTCTGGTCCAAAAACCACCAGGCCGAGCCAAACTGCACTTTCCCGGCCACGGAACCGTCGTTGAAATTGCCGATCATGGTCGCCATAAGTTCATTGTCGGCGGGATTCAGGTTGTACAGGATGGTTTTAGCCAGCCGGTCGTCGGCATCCAGCCGGTCGAGGAAACGCGCCAGAGGTTGCCCTTGCCTGAAATCGCCGATGCTGTCCCAGCCGGTATCGGGGCCGAGCCGGCGCGAAGCGCGGGAGTTGTTGTTGCGCAAAGCCCCAAGGTGGTACTGTTGCACCCAACCTTTTTCGTGATCCCAAAGAGCAAATTCGTAGATCAGCGCGCTTTTTATTTTTAATGTTTCCGCAGGGTCGAGGTGTTGCCCGCTTCGTATTTTTAAAAATGCCGATTTGATTTCCGACAGGGAATACGGTGTTGCGTACAACTGTTCCAGGCCGTGGTCGCTCAGGGTGCAGCCGTGTTGTGCAAAAAAATCGTGGCGATTTTTCAGGGCACTTAAAAAACTGTCGTAGTCGGAAATTGTCGTTCCGGCGGCAGCAGCGAGGTCGTCGGTCCAGGCATTAAAAGCAGCGGGGTCTTCCACCGCCATCGCTTTATCGGGCCGGAAAGCCGGCAGCACCTGAAATCCGGTGGCTGGGTCGGCGGCAATTTGGCGGTGCCACTCGAGGGAATCCGTCGGGTCGTCGGTCGTACAGAGTGCCCGGACGTTCATTTTGCGCAGCAAATTTTGCACGGAAAATTCCGGCGTACGCAACTGCTCGCCGGCTTGCTCATAAATGGCCCGCGCTGTTTTAGGACTCAGGAGTTCTTTGATGCCAAAGTAGCGTTGCAACTCCAAATGTGTCCAGTGATACAGGGGATTCCGGATCGTATACGGCACCGTTTCGGCCCATTTTTCAAATTTTTCCCAATCACTTGCCGCGCCGGTACAATACGCCTCGGAGATACCCTGGGCACGCATTGCCCGCCATTTGTAGTGGTCGCCATACAGCCAGACCTGGGTCAGATTTTCGAAGCGGTGATCCGTTGCAATCTGTTGGGGCGGCAAGTGATTGTGGTAGTCAATAATCGGCATTTGCGCAGCGAACTCGTGAAAGAGCCGCTGCGCTGCCGGCGTATGAAGCAGGAAATTTTGATCGAGAAATGGTTTCATAAACTATGTCTGGTTGCGAGCATGATTATGGTTTGTTGAGCGCGGTTGAGCAGGGTAGAAAGTTGAGGTAAAGAGCGGGAGACCGGTTACAACGACACCCCTCTTTTCCAGGGAATAAAATCATCCTGTCCAAGCCGCACCGCCGCTACCTCTGCCACTCCGCTTGCCACTTGAATGACGTAATCCAACAGCCGTTCCGCACACGTGGCAATACTCTGCTCCCCCGGATGATCCCACCGGCATCGAAATCAATGATATCGGGCATACGCGTTGCCAGCGCTGTGTTGGACGACACTTTAATGACCGGTGCAATGGGGTTCCCCGTGGGGGTACCAAGCCCGGTGGTGAACAACACGACCGTAGCGCCGGAAGCGACTTCGGCAGTGGTGCTTTCCACGTCGTTACCGGGGGTACAAAGCAGATTCAGGCCGGGTTTTGTTACTTTTTCGGGATAATCCAGCACTGCTGCAACGGGCGAAGTGCCGCCTTTTTTGGCTGCGCCGGCCGATTTGATCGCGTCGGTAATCAGGCCGTCGCGGATATTGCCGGGCGACGGATTCATGTCAAAACCGCTGCCGGCAGATTTCGCCCGCTCGTTGTAGGTCGTCATAAGTTCGGTGAATCGTTGGGCTGTAGCCGAATCTACGCAACGGTCGCAAAGTTCCTGTTCCACGCCGCAGAGTTCGGGAAATTCCGACAGGATCACCGAGCCGCCGAGGGCTACCAGCATATCGGAAAGGTGCCCGAGCGCGGGATTGGCTGAAAGCCCCGAAAAACCATCGGAGCCGCCGCATTCCAGGCCGATGCAAAGTTTGGAAAGCGGGGCCGGGCGGCGTTCCAGCCGGTTGGCTTCCACCAGTCCGGCGAAGGTTTGTTTCAAGGCCAAGGCAATCAAATCGGACTCCAAACCAATTTTTTGCTGCTCCAGTACGATCAGTGGCTTGGCATAATCCGGGTCGCGCCGCCTGATTTCATCCATCAGCATAGCCACCTGTGCATTTTGACAACCCAGGCTCAGCACCGTAGCGCCGGCCACATTCGGGTGGGTGATATAACCGGCCAGCAATCCGCACAGCGCCTGAGCATCCTGGCGGGTACCGCCGCAACCACCCTCGTGCGTCAAAAACTTCACCCCGTCAATGTTTGCAAAAAGCCGATTCGATGTCGTGGCAGGTTGCGCAAGCAAATCGGCATCGAGTATTTCAGCCACGTCTTTGCCGGCCGTGTAGAGCTGGATCAGCTGTTGCGTCTGGGTTCGATAACTGCGTTTTTTGTCGTAGCCCAAATCGTACACTAAGGCATCACGCAGTACCTCCACATTGCGGTTTTCGCAAAAAACAAGCGGAATCACGAGCCAGTAATTGGCCGTGCCGACCGATCCGTCGGCGCGGTGGTAACCCTGGAATACACGCTCGTGCCACGCCGATACATCGGGGGGCGTCCAGGGCGATTGGGCAGCATCGCCGAGGGTATACCCGACGGTGGCGTGCCGCAGATTGGTTGTCGTAAGCAAGCCGCCGGCGGGAATCGGGCTTTGGGCCTTGCCCACCAGCACGCCGTACATCCGCACGTCGTCGCCGGGATTCAAGGCCGTGGCAGCAAATTTATGTTTCGCCGGAATAGCCTCCGCGAGCGTCCACGAAGCGCCGTTCAGGTGTACCGTTTCCCCTGCTGCGAGGTTGTCCAATGCCACAATGGCGTTGTCAAGCAGGTGTATTTGCAAGATTCTTGGTCTCATTTTTTACGTTCAGTTCATGTAAAACCAGGCGGGCGCCTTTGTCGAGGATGTCCAAAACAAATTGCAGTACCCGTCCGGAAAAGCCGGGTAATTTTGTCAGATCAGCACCCCACAATTCTTTATCCGCCAATACTTCCTGGGTCAACTCGGCGGGTGTGCGCGTTTTCCATTTTTGTATAAAATACGCTGCGCGATCATCCTGAATGAAGGAACTATCCTGGCGGTAAAAACACAAAAACGCCGCGAACCCCAGTGCAAAACCGTCCGGCACGGTTCCATTATTTCGATAGTGTTCGAGCAGTACCGGGATATTGCGCATGCGCATTTTGGTCGAATACTGCACGGTAATGCTCAGCCACCGGTGCTCCACGGCAGGGTTGCGAAAACGGTCGAGCACCTGTCGGCCAAATTGCCGGGCATCGCCATCCGGCAGGGCGTACGGGATAGCCGGCGCAATTTCCCCCAGCATCAGATTTTCAATAAATGTAGCCATATCCGGGTCTTCCATAGCGGCGCTGACCGTGGTGAAGCCGGCCAAATGCGCCAGTCCGCAGCTGAGCGTGTGCGTGCCGTTGAGCAACCGAAGTTTGCGCTCGCGGAACCGGTTAATATCCGGCGTCACCACCACGGCGTCCGGGTCAGCCTGCTGGAATGCCAGTATTGCGGCTATCTGGTCATTGCCTTCGATAGCCCAAAGGCAGTACGGTTCTGCTATGGTGAGCAGGCTGTCGTGGTAGCCGAGTTCCGCCTCCAGGTCTGCTATGCTATTCGCTGCGGGTTTGCCCGGCACAATGCGGTCCACCAAGGAGTTGCAAAAGGTGCAGGCATTTTCGAGCCATTCAATAAACCCGTACTCCAGGTTATTCAAATGCGCCAGTTCGAGTACGATGGATTCGAGTAAAACGCCATTATCGGGCAGCAACTCCGTTGGTACAATGACTAAACCTTTCGAGCGGTCCCCGTGAAAAGCGCGGTACCGGGCCAGCAAAAAGGCCAACAATTTGCCCGGAAAAGAAGTCGGTGGCGCCAGGTGGACATCTTCGCGGACGAATTGTATGCCTACTTCCGTGGTATTGGAAAGCACTATTTCGAGCAGCGGGTTGGCGGCACAGGCCAGTACGTCATTCCATTGCTGGTTTGCCGACAGTACCCGGCTGATAGCCGTCACCAGGATGTTTTCCGATACCGGAAAGCCGTTTTCAATGCCCCGGATGCACAGGGTGTACAGGTTGTCCTGTTTTTCAAATACCGTTGCGTCACCGGCATCCGTTGACTTGACCACCACCACCCGACCGTTGAAAATGCCTTGCCGGTTTGCCTTGTCAATGAGGTAGTCGGGCAAACCGCGCAGCAATGCGCCCGTGCCGAATTGCACTACTTTTTCGGGCAGGGACAGCAACATTGACTCCGGCCTCCCGGATAAATTTGATTTAGATAACTGTTCCATTTTCGATCAAATTTTCACGGCCTGGCGGGCCAGCAGTTTCCAATCATCTTGTTGTTTTACCCATACCAGCAACACTGCCAACCGGACGGTACCGGGGCCTTTGCCGGCATCGTTGGTAGCGGCCGACAGGATATGCCGGACGGTAGCCGTTTGTCCGACGACGGAAATGGTCTGTTCTGAAAAATTAATTTCCGTAAAATCCGAACGCCCTGACGCGAGCTGCTCTACGAAATCTGTTTTGTTTTCGATTTTGCCGCTCGAGTGCCCGTAGGTCAGCTCCCGGGCAGTGATATTTTCCAGGGCTGTACGGTCGCCGGAAAGCAGCGCCTGCCGCAGCATTTCTACGGCATGGGCCACACCAGCCGCTTCCGAATCAGCCGTTTGCAACAACCAGGCGGATAAATCTCGGGCAGCGTTAAAGTTTTCAAACTCGGCAGGCAGTTTTTTCCCATCCAGGTATTCGTTGTAAATCCAGGGATCGCCGAGGGCAAACACCCGCCCTTTTCCGAAAGAGGCGGTAGCCATGATGACATCGCCGCTTTCGGTCAGGGCTGCCCGGGCAGGCGGGCGCACGTCGAGCACACTGAGTTCTTTGATGTACAATTTTCGGCTCGAATGGAAGATCGGGTGCCCCGTCGGAACCGGAATAGCGCCTTGCTCGAACTGGTTGTTTTTTACCATGTTGCGATTTTTGTCGGTAAACCGAATTCCGAATTCAGCCGCCAGTTGGTTGAACTGTGGAATCTCGCAATTGCTGGTATCGTTGGCGAGCAAAACCAGCGTTCCTCCGTTTTGCACCCAGTTTTTGATGGTTTCGACGTGTTGCTTTCCGACAAAATTCGGGTTTGGCGTTTCTTTCCGGGTGTCGGGGTCCACGATGATATAAACGTCTGCATTTTTCAGGTTGGAATCCGTCGGCGCAGCATCCAGGGAAGCGGTGGCAGCGCCCATATCGCGGAAAATTTGTCCCCACCAGGCATACCCCGAATCCTTGATATCTTCCCAGGTATAGTGATAGCGCTCTCCGTTGCGGTACTCATTGTTGAAAAAACGATCCAGAAGTACGGTTTTTCCGGCGCCCACCGGCACATTGGCCAGCCGCTCCATTTCCAGACTGGCCAGAACGAACGGGCCGGCGCCTTTCAGGTCGTCGCGGCGAATCGGCTCCGAGACGTAGTACTGGAAAGTGCCGTCGCGGTAGGGGTTGCCGCCCAAACCGGCCACCATGCATACTTTATCGAGATGCCAGGAGCCGTCGGTATCCTGTACCATAAATTCTTTCAGAATACCGGCGTATGCTTTTTTGCCGACTTCGCGGTATTTCGCATCCAGATACCCGAGCCGCGCACCTTTCAAAAGCGCGTAAGCAAACATGCAGGAACCTGAGGCTTCGCGGTAGTTTCCAGGTTCGTTGGCCCGGTCGAGTACCTGATACCAAACACCGGTTTGGGCATCCTGCACCTCGGTTACCGCTGCTGCAAGGCGTTGCAAAATGGACACGATTTGGTTGTACTTCGGGTGGTCTTTGGGAAAATAATCGAGCACATCCACCAGGCCCATCGCGTACCAGCCCATTGCCCGGCCCCAAAAATGTGGGGATTGGCCGGTGTTTTTATTGGCCCATTGTTGTTCCCGGCTTTCGTCCCAGGCATGGTACAGCAAACCGGTTTTAGCGTCGCGGGCATTTTTTTCCATCCAGATAAACTGGTTGGCGATGTCGTCGAAGTTTTGCGGCTCGTTGAAAAGCACACTGTACTCGGCATAGTACGGTTCGCCCATGTACAGCCCATCGAGCCACATTTGCCAGGGGTATCGTTTTTTGTGCCAGAATCCGCCTTCCCGGGTTCGGGGGTGATCGGTGAGTTGGCGGCGTAGCAGTTCGGCGGCTTTGCGGTATTTTTCCTGTCCGGTTTGTTGCCAGAGCAGGAGCACCGGCCGGCCGGGAGTGATGTGGTCAATATTGTACACTTCGGTTTTATAAGTCCTGATATCGCCGTCCGGCTGGATATAAAAATCCATTTGTTTGCGGATATAGTGGAAATACGCGCCGTCGCCGGTTTGGCGCCACAGCTGTTCCAGACTTTTCATGTACAGCCCGAGTTCATAGTCCCAGCGCGCCGGTTTGGTTTTATCGTAGCAGAAGGAGTCCGGGTGGGCAGCCATCAGCGTGGCGGCCATGCGAACAGACCAAGGCTCTGCCTGAGTTTGTGCAGAGCAGGGAACGGCTGCACACAGGGTAAGGAGCAAGAATGCGTATATTTTTGATGAAAAAACCTTCATGGTGCAGTTCATTTTTGGGTCAACACGGCGGGTGATACACCTGGTCCAAACTCCACGCCCCGGGTATCGGCATTGGTATTTTTCAACTGAATTTGGCTGGTTTGTTTGCCTTCAATTTTCAACGCTTTGCCGGCGTTGCCGCTAAACTGTACGTTGTCAAACAACAGGTTACGGCTGTTCAGAAGTAGTGCGCCCGGGTCAGTGGATTGAGTTTGGAACACGACATTTTTCAAACGGATACCATCACCTTCCACACAGGTAAAGCCTCGTTGGGTGCTAAAAACACTGTTTTCGATATGTACGTCCTGTACGTTCATTTCGGGCAAACCCTGGACATAAACGGCGTGAGCGGCGCCGCGGCAAGCCACGTTTTGGATATAAATTCGGCGAAACACCGGCGTTTCTTCCGTAACGGGCAGTTTTTCCATCTCCGGATTTTTTAAGGCTTCGGCAGCTTCTTTACCGTTGTAGTACATATCGAACAGAATCGCTTCGGCGGGAATGTCGGTCATGTTGATGTCGGAGATGTAGATATCCTCCACTACCCCACCCCGCCCGCGGGTGGTTTTGAACCGCAAGCCGATGTCGGAGCCAAGAAAGGTGCAATTGGAGACAAAAACATTGCGTACGCCGCCCGACATTTCCGAGCCGATCACAAAACCGCCGTGGGCTTTGTACACGACGCAGTTTTGCACAATCCCGTCGGAAGTGGGCACGCCGCGTTTGCGGCCTTCTTCGTTGCGGCCCGATTTGAGGCAAACCCCATCGTCGCCGGTATCGAATACGCAGTTTTCAACGCGAAAAAAGCGGGTGCTTTCGAGGTCCACACCGTCGCCGTTTTGGGCAAAAGCGGGGTTTTTCACCGTTACATTTTTCAAGGTAAAATGGGTGCAAAGGAGTGGGTGCAATGTCCATGCCGGTGAATTCTGGAACGTAGGGCCGTCAATCAGTACCCGGTTGCAGCGCACCAAACTGACCATGTTGGGGCGCAAAAAACCTTTGACTTCCTGTGCTTTGGTTTCGTCATATCCTTCCGCTATCACGCCGGGGCGGTTTCTTTTGGAGCCAGCGAGGGCACTTTCATTGGGGTACCAGGTGTCTTTGGCTTCGTTGAGCACGCCACCGGAAGCGACGATTTTTTTCCATTCACCCGCTGTGACTTTTGAATTTTTCAAGGGCCGCCAAGCCATACCAGCGCCGTCGAGAATACCCGCTCCGGTGATGGCCACGTCTTCCAAATCCACCCCGTAAATCGGCGAGTGGTTGCGGATGGCATCCAGCCCTTCCCAGTTGGTACGAACGAGCGGGTACTGCTCCAGGTCGTCCGTAAATTGCAGCAAGGCGCCTTTTTCGATATGCAGGTTTACATGGCTGCGCAACCGAATGGGGCCACTCAGCCAAAGTCCGGCCGGCACCAGCACAACGCCGCCGCCGCGCCGGCTACAGGAATCAATAGCGGTATTGATGGCTTGGGTATTGAGCGCGATGCCGCCGGCCTGCGCGCCAAAGGCCCGGATATTGATGGTGTCTTTCCGGAAGACCGGCAGGTTGATTTGAGGCAATTCGTGGGCATATTTTTCAAAAAACACTGTTTTTTTCAAAAACTGGCGCAATGCCAGTTTCGACCCAGCCACTCCTTCTGCTGCCAGTGCCGCCACCAGGGCAGCGCCGTAGGGCGTAAAATGGGTATTGTCGGTCAGCCCTTTCGGAAATTTCGGGTAGGTGTCGGGGGGCAGGTGCATAAACATAGCCACAGAAGCCTCCGGGCCGAGTTTTTCCAGCAAAGCTTTGCTCTGTGCCCACAAATCAATCAACGGAACATTTTGAGCAGCGGCCACTTCGCGTACCACCGCCGGATAGTCGCCGTGTTTGTCCACAAAGTGGCCTTCCTGGTCAAAATTGCGCCGCACGACCGGTGTGAGCAGCACCGGTTGAGCGCCTTTGGTGCGAATTTCGGCGATAAACCGAACGAGGTTTTGCCGATAGTCGGTTTGTGCGGGCGCGTACCGGACACTGTCGTCCGTCTTCGAGTCATTGTGGCCAAACTGCAAAAACACATAGTTTCCCCAGCCGGTTTCGGGTGCGTCAAACAGTTTTTTGGGCGCCATGGTGGAGTCGCCCGCGAGAAAAACCCGGGGCGTTTCAGTATGGACAAAAGCCAGGGCAAGGAAGGGTATGCAGAGCAATAGAAAATTTTTCACGCTGGGAGTGTTTTTAAAACAGTGAGTCTACGGCGATTTGATCCATATCGGCAAACGACTGGTTTTCGCCCGCCATTCCCCAGATAAATGCATAAGCCATGGTGCCGCAGCCCGCATGGATACTCCAGGGTGGCGAAATAACTGCCTGATGATTGCCGACCCACAAGTGCCGGGTTTCTTCCGGTTCGCCCATCAGGTGTAAAACCCGTTGGCCCTCGGGCACATCGAAGTAGCAATACACCTCCATACGGCGGTCGTGGGTGTGCGGCGGCATGGTGTTCCACACACTGCCGGTTTCGAGTATAGTCAGGCCCATCACCAACTGGCAACTTTCGATGCCGTCCGGGTGGATGTATTTGTAAATGGTACGGGCATTTGCGGTAGCCGTTCCGCCGAGTTGCGCGGGATTGGCGTCGGCGGCAGCCATAAACCGGTTTGGACAAGTGCGGTGCGCCGGTGCACTGAGCAGAAAAAACCGGGCAGCATTGTCGGCAGCCAAACTGGTGAAATGCACCTCGGAGGTTCCTTTGCCGAGGTACAAACAATCCAGTTTATTCAAGGTAAATGTTGTAGAGCCTGCGGTAACCGTCCCGCTTCCGCCCAAGTTAATGATGCCGAGTTCTCGGCGTTCGAGAAAAAAACCGGCACGCAAGGCATCCGGCGCTTGCAGTTTCAGCGAAGCGCTGGTCGGCATGACGCCGCCAACAATCATGCGATCGTAGTGGCTATAGGTCAGAAGTACCTGATCCGGTTCGAAGAGCCGCTCCAACAAAAATTGATTCCGGAGCGCATTGGTGTTCATCCCGGCGGTTTCCTTAGGACTGGAGGTATGAAGAATTTGCATATCGTTTTTTGCCTTTTGCTTTTTTGCCTTTTGTTTTTGCCTCACCGCCCCATCCAGCCGCCGTCTACGGTCAGGATTGTTCCGTGGATATAATTTGAAGCATCGGAGGCCAGAAAAACCACCGGCCCTTTGAAATCATCGGGGTCGCCCCAGCGCCCTGCGGGAATCCGGTCGAGAATCGTGCGGCTGCGTACCGGATCGTTGCGCAATGCTTCCGTATTGGCGGTAGCGATATAGCCGGGGGCGATGGCGTTGACGTTGACGCCTTTCGAGGCCCATTCATTGGCCAGGGCTTTGACCAAACTACCGAGTGCCCCCTTGCTGGCGGCATATCCCGGCACCAGAATACCGCCCTGGAACGTGAGGAGTGAAGCCGTGAAAATGATTTTACCCTGGCCCCGACTCAGCATATCCCGACCAAATTCGCGTGCCAGTATAAAAGGTGCGTTGAGGTTGATGGCCATCACCGTATCCCAGTATTCGTCCGGGTGTTCGGCGGCAGGCGCACGTTGGATGGCGCCGGCATTATTGACTAAAATATCCAGCACCGAAAAATCGGTTTTTACGGCGCTGATAAATGAGTACAGGCTTTTCCGGTCGGACAAATCGGCCTGATACGGGTAAAAATTTCTGCCCAAAGCCCGGACGGCTTGTTCCACTGCACTACCCGCCTGCAGGCTGCCCGACACGCCGATGATGTCGGCGCCGGCTTCTGCCAGGCCGATTGCCATGCCGAAGCCGATACCCTTGTTACAACCCGTGACAAGGGCGATTTTACCGTGGAGGTCAAAAAGAGTGTGTGGCACCGCAAAAAGAATTTAACCAGGAAAACAAAAGAATAAAGACGAATAAAATTTTAAATAAAAGCGCATCGTCAGTGGAAAGGTATCTTTCCGGCGGTGCAACCGGCAAACAAAAAGATATATTTTTCTACGCAATCGTTATCGGGAACGTTCCCGGCTTGGCACCGGACTTCCTGGTTAGCCGGAAAATCCTATATTTGGCGGCTAAATTAACCGGCTTGAAGTTGTGGATAATATTACGATAAAAGACATTGCCCGGGCGCTGAATCTGTCCACCTCTACGGTGTCGAGGGCACTGCGTGACAGCTATGAGATCAACCCGGAAACCAAGCGGCTGGTCATGGAGTATGCGGAGGAAAAGCACTATCGCCCCAATCCGATTGCCCTGAGTTTGAAGGAGAACCGCAGCCTGTCCATTGGTGTCATCGTGCCGGAAATTGCCAATAATTATTTTTCGCAAACGATCAACGGTATCGAGGCCGCAGCGTACGAACGCGGCTACCATGTGGTGATTTGCCAAAGTCAGGAGTCGTACGAGCGGGAGGTAGACAAGGTAGAACACTTGGCCGCTCGCCGGGTGGACGGGCTGCTGCTCTCGCTTTCCAGCAACACCGTAGATATTGAGCACCTGAAATCCTTGCACGAACGAGGGTTGCCGCTCGTTTTTTTCGATCGTATACCCGCCGAAATTGATACGCACAAAGTGGTTGCCGACAACCACAGCGGTGCATTTCAGGCGACTGCCCACCTGCTCGAATCGGGCCGGCGGCGCATCGCACACATCACCAGTCAGCCGGGCCTTTCGATTACCAAGGAACGACTCAGTGGCTACTTAGCCGCGCTCGAAGAATATGGTGTGCCCTTTGATGAAAATCTGGTCAAATACTGCAGCTACACATTTGATCAGGTCGAGGATAATCTGAATGCCTTGTTCGCTTTAGCGGATCCTCCCGATGCCTTCCTGACGGCTGCCGACCGACTGGCACTGCGGTACTATGCCGGATTACAAAAACGAAATACGCGTATTCCCGAAGACGTTGCATTTGTCGGGTTCTCCAACCTGAACGTAGCGGAATTGCTCAACCCGCCCATGAGTACCATCTTGCAACCGGCATTTCAAATGGGGCAAATAGCGGCCGGCCTATTGCTCGATCTGATCGAGAAAAAGCCCAAATCCCCGGTTTTCCAAACCGTCCAGCTCTCCACAGAATTGCATGTGCGCGCATCGTCGCTACCAAAGTGACGATGGCTGAATCACGGGGTGTCGCCCGGTGAAAAGTGCTTCCACGCCGGTCGTCTTGTACCGAAGAAAATCTTCCCTTGCGGGTGGTCAAAATGACTGCTCTGCCTCCCCATGAATGGACTCGCCGCTCCTCCGGGAACGTTCCCGATAACGATTGCGTAAATAAAGTCGAACCTTTCTTACTGCCCTGCAAATCGCCAGGCCTAACTTTCGCTTGCCAAAGAGAATTTGAATTGAATTTTATTTGTAAGAATCGAGCGACTGGCAGGAGATTATTACAGGTTCCAGATTCCACTTCAGGCTGGCCGGTACTCCGGCCCGAAATACTCCCGTGTACAGGTTGCTTTGGCCCGACGCCCGCCAACAAACCCGACCATGCCGTCCAAAACCAATTTTTTCGCATACTAAAACGATTCATGTATTAACTGAACCTACCTTTTTATGAAATTCAAAATTTTACAAAATCACGTCGTCTTGCTGCTGTTTTTCTCCTTCTTCGGAAGCCTGACGGCAACAGGGCAAGTCACCATCAGGGGCAAAGTCGTTTCTGTTGAGGACGAACCGCTGATCGGCGTTACCGTGGGAGTGAAAAACCGCGGAACGGGTACAGCCACTGATGCCGCCGGCAATTTCGAGCTCACGGCATCTGGTTCCGACACGCTGGTGTTTTCCTACACCGGATTTAACACCGAATTTATACCGGTCGGAGCAAACAGGATACTCAATGTGGTACTGACCACCAAAACCGAATTGCTGGGCGAAGTCGTGGTACTCGGTTATGGATCCGTCCGAAAATCGGACCTGACCGGATCGGTAGCCACTTTGTCCGGCCAAAAATTAGCCAGTATGCCGATCTCCAGCGCCGCCCAAGCATTGACCGGGCGCCTGCCGGGCGTCAATGTGCTGACGACAGACGGCTCGCCCGATGCCGAGGTGGTCATTCGCGTACGCGGCGGCGGCTCCATCACGCAGGACAACTCGCCGTTGTTCGTGGTGGACGGATTTATTGTCAACAGCATCCGGGATATTCCTCCGTCCGACATCGAAAGTATCAGCGTCCTGAAAGATGCCTCTGCGACCGCCATTTATGGTGCCCAGGCATCTAATGGCGTGGTCGTCGTCACTACCAAGCGGGCTGTACCGGGTAAAATTTCCGTTTCATACAACGGTTTTTTGCAAGTCAAGGAACTCCCCGGCGACCGGCGGTATGAGGTGTTGTCGCCGTACGAATATGTGTTGGCCAACTACGAACAGGCCAAATTGCGGTCGGAGGCCGATGTTCGGAATTTTGAAAAATACTTTGGCAAATACGATGACCTCGAACTGTACCAACAAAAAAGGCCGACCGACTGGCAGGAAGAGCTATTTGGGGCGCCCAGACTGTCGCAATACCATAACTTCAGTTTGAGCGGAGGAACGGAAAATACCAGAATGAGCCTGAGTATGACCAATAATCAGGATGAAGGCTTGTTGCTCGGATCGGGCTACGAACGCAATGTGATCAACTTTAAATTGAACCAGCGCATTTCTAAAAAACTCTCGTTCGACGCCAGTACCCGTATTACCCGAACCATTCTGGATGGCGCCGGCACCTCAGGCAATGCGCAAATCAATATCAAAGATGCCGTTCAAACGCGCCCGGTCAACGGGATAGCGGATGAACTGGAAATAGACCTGAACACGATTGATCCGAACGACGACTACCAGGCCTTCCTCCGAAGTCTGGTTGATCCGACCGAACTGGTAAAACAGGACTGGAGAAAACGTAACACGGACGACTATGTGCTCAATGCCGCGCTGAAATGGGCTATTCTGGACAACCTTGACGCGCAAACTACGGTGACCACGTCCAAAACCTTTGACAAAAACCTGCGGTTTTACGGCCCGCTGACCAGTGAGTCGTTCAATAATGGCGGCAATTTGCCCCTCGGTGAAAAAACCGCCACGGAAAGTTTTTCCTACCGGTGGTTAAATACCCTGTCGTACCGGGTACAAAACCTCCGGAATCAGGAATTAGACTTTCTGCTGGGCCATGAAATTTATTCCAACGGCGGCAATTACGACTTTATCCGTGCAGAGGATTTCCGCCTGTCCATCACTCCGGAGGAGTTATTTGCCAACATGACCTTTGGCCGTACAGACCGGCATCAAACGGTTGATTTCACCAACTCCAACCGCTTGTCTTATTTCGGCCGGGTCAATTATCAGTTGAACAACCGATACCTGCTCACCTTCACGTTCCGCTCGGATGCATCCAGCAAATTTGCCGAAGGAAACCGAAACGGTCTTTTCCCCGCCGTGGCAGTAGGCTGGAAGTTATCCGAAGAAGGCTTCCTGAAAGATGTCCGGTTTATCAACGAACTGAAACTGCGTGCCAGTTATGGCCAAACGGGCAACGACCGGATCGAACCGACAGCCACACAATTCCTCTTCGTGGGTTCCACGCTCCGCGGTCCGGGTTTTGGCAATGTGGACAACCCGTATTACACGCCCTCCGGTAGCACGCTTTACAATCCCAATCTGAAATGGGAAACGACCGTCAACCGGAATATCGGACTGGATTTCACCCTGTTCCAGGGCAAACTTGCCGGTAGCCTGGATTTTTATAAAAACACCACACGAGACCTGTTGCTGCAATCGGCTATACCTTCCAACACGGGTTTCAGTACGCAATGGAACAACATCGGTTCCACTTCCAACAAGGGTGTGGAATTGGGCCTGACCAGTTTTATTATTGATAAAAACGACTTTTCACTCTCCGCAAACTTCAATATCGGCGTGAACAGATCCAAGATTGAAGCCCTCGACGGTACCAATTCGCGTTTTTTCCAGTCGAACTGGGCCAGCACGGATTTGAAAGACCAGAATGACTTTTACCTCGAAGTGGGCGGCACGCTGGGCGACATTTACGGTTATGTGACGGACGGGTATTACTCCACGAGCGATTTCTCCGGCTACAATCCCACCGCGAATACCTACACTTTAAATGACGGAGTACCCAATGCCGGAAACACCGTAGGCAATCCGAACCTGCGCCCGGGCTTTCTAAAGTTGAAAGACCTGAACGGTGACGGGATAATCAATAGCCTCGACCGTACTGTAATCGGGAACACGCTGCCCAAACACCAGGGCGGATTTGGTTTCGACGCCCGTTTCAAAGGCTTCGACGCGTCCATTTTCTTCAACTGGTCGTATGGCAATCAGGTGTACAACACCGGCAAAATTCAGTACAACCAGTTCCGCCGGGTCACTTACGGCAACCTGTTGAACACGATGAATTCGGAAAACCGGTTCACCTATATTGATATAGACGGCGCCTTTACAGGCACCCCGGGCGAAGTGGTCACAGACCTTGACCAACTGGCGCAAATGAATGCCGGCAAGGAGATTTGGTCGCACAACAGTTACGGTGTAGCGCAGGCAGTTATCCACAGCTGGGCGGTGGAAGACGGATCGTTTCTGCGGCTCAACAATTTGAACATTGGGTACTCCCTGCCCACGCGGCTTATTTCCCGGCTCGGCATGTCACAATTCCGGGTGTACGTCACCGGCAATAACCTGCGCCTGTGGACGAAATACACCGGCTACGACCCGGAGGTCAGCACAACCCGAAGTTCTGCGTATGCTGCCCTGACACCGGGTGTGGACTATTCCTCTTTCCCAAGAAGCCGCTCCTATACTTTTGGCCTTAGCATCACTTTCTAATTGACAACATTCAAAAGATAACTATATGAAATTGCGCATTTTATTACTGATCGCCGGAATGGGTTTGTTACTACCCTCCTGCAAGGATTTTTTAGATCCCGATTCCATTTCCACTTTTGATACCCAGTATGTTTTTTCGAATGTTGATGATGCCCGGAGGGGCGTGAATGCCATTTATGTGCAGTTTGGTGTAGACGGGTTCCGGTCGCGTTTGTCCAATAACATGACCGGCAATACCGACATTGAGCGCCAAAGCGGCTGGGCGAGTTCGAGCGACCGATACCAGATATGGGACCTGAACGCGTTGTCCAGCAACGGCGACCTGCGCCAGTTCTGGAACGCCGCCTACACAGCCATCCGGGATGCCAATATCTGTATCGAGGGCATTGAATCCAGCAGCGCGCTGAATTCCAGCGACGTGCAAACGTCCCGAATGATGAACCAGATGCTCGGGGAGGCGTACACCCTGCGGGCATATTGGTACAGCATGCTGGCGTTCTATTTCGGCGATGTGCCCAACGTTCGGTTGGCGCCCAAGGCAGGCAATGATTTTTTTCTCCGCAAAGAAGACCGCAACGTGATCCTCTCCAACGTGATCGAAGATATGATCAAAGTAGAGGAAAAAATGCTTTGGGCGGAAGAACTGCCCTACGGGATTGAGCAGGTCAGCCGGGAGTACACGCTCGGCATGATTGCCCGGATTGCCTTGCAGCGCGGCGGGTATTTCCTGAAGCCGGACCTGAGCATGGATCGCAAAAGCGATTATCTGGAGTACTATCAGATTGCGAAAGATTACACGCAAAAGTTGATGACGCTGAAAGACCGGGAACTACCGGATGATTTCCGCCAGGTATTTTTGAACAATGCCAAATTTGTTACACCTGCCAACGATGACATTCTGTTCGAGGTGCCTTTTGCCATAGGTAACGGCGATGTGGGTTGGAATATCGGCATCACGGTTCAGGGCGGTGCTACGGCTGCGCACAGCTACGGATCGGGCAACAACTACATGGCCATTCCGCCGTCGTACTATTATTCTTTCGATACGCTTGATGTCCGCCGGGATGTAACCTGCGTGTTTTATCAAGTGAATACCAGTTTTGTAGAAGAGTTTGCTTCGGGCGGCGTCTCCAATATCGCTCAGGGGAAGTGGAGCCGGCATTTCCTCGACAAAGCGCCCGGCGCCTCCTCGGCAAAAGGTACGGGTATCAACTGGCCGATGTTGCGGTATTCCGATGTTTTGCTGATGTATGCGGAGGCAGAAAACGAACTCAGCGGCCCCACAGCATCGGCGAAAGATGCCTTGAAACGCGTACGCCAACGCGCCTTCGCGCCGGAACACTGGGCTGAAAAAGTGGATAATTATGTGGAAACGATTGCTGCCGGCAAAGCAAGTTTTTTTGAGGCGCTGGTAGATGAGCGAGCCTGGGAGTTTGGCGGCGAAATGATCCGCAAATACGAGCTGATCCGCTGGGGTAATTACTCCGAAAAAATGGCAGAAACCGTAGAAACGCTGAAACAACTGGCGGATGCCGCGTATTCCGGCACGGGTACTTACTCCGAGTTGCCGGACTACCTGTATTGGAAATTAGACGCAAGCGGCCATTTCACGGTATTGAATCCCAACCATAAAATTGCCGCAGCACCGGATCAAACCTGGATCAGGCAATCGTGGCTGCTGAGCCTGCACAACGACGCCACGACGTATCAGGACTGGATTCTGAAAGATTGGAGAAACTATATTTCCGACGGCCCAAAACCCGGCGTGGTTCGGTATATTTTTCCAATCCCCGAAGAAGCCGTCACCAATAGCCAGGGTGCTCTGGCCAACGACGGCTACGGGTTTTAATGACAATTTTTTGTAAACCTAAAATTTTAAAAAAATGCAATTCACTAAATTGAACATAAACAAAGGGTTATGCCTGCTCATAGCGGTCATGGCGGTTTGGATGAGTGCCTGTGAAAAAGACGTGATCTATGAAAAAACCCGCTTGTTCAGGCCGGTACTCAATGAAGAACTCCGCGCAGAGCTCAATACAGTTATCGTCAATATGGGTAATATCCGGGAAGCGGTTTCCTACACCCTGGAGATCAGCCGGGATACCTTCGCCACCATTGATTACACTTTTGATACCGATACCAACTATGTGGTCATCAACAGCGACCTGCTAAACGGCGAATCCCTGCTGTGGAACACCCTGTACCAGGTTCGGGTAACCGCGCACGCCGCTGATCCGGCTTATGACAGCAAGGTTTCGGATCTCGGCAGTGTCCGCACGGAGCGTTTCCCGTCTATTCTGAATATCCCGGAGCCGTCCGATGTGATTGACGTTGCAGCCCGGGTGAGCTGGCAGGTGGCGGGTGCAGCCGTGACGAAGATCAGAACATTTTCCCCTACTGATCTTCAACTGACTTCTCCCCTGGCCGAATTTGATGTAGACGCCAATGGACAAACTACCGGAGAATTTATCGTCACAGGCCTGGCTCCTGAAACGGCGTATCAAATCGCCATCTACAGTGGCGCCGCCGGCGAAACACTGCGGGGTTGGGAAACCTATACAACGATAAAAGGAAATGTGGATATCAATGACCCGAAACTGATTGACCTGAGCGCTTCAGAAGACCCCGACGCGGTGGTCAATGCAGTCGCCGGCGCCATTGACGGACAGATTATTCTGATTAAAAAAGGCTTTGTGTACAACCTGCCGTCCGCACCGCTTGACAAATCCGTTACCATCGTAGGCACTCTGGGCTTTGGCTCCCAGAAAGCCGTGTTGTACACTACCAGCAACTGGAACTTCGCCGACGGCGCCACGATAGACCATGTTCGTTTTATTGACGTGGAATTGCGCGGAGCCGATATTGGCGGAGACTATGTGTTCAACCCCAACAATTCCAATACAACCACGATCAACGAGTTAACTTTCGACAATTGCGTCATCAACACCTTTCGCGGTATTATCCGTATCCGCGCCAAGGTGTTTCTGAAAAATTACACCATCAATAATTCAATAGTACATCATATCGGCAATTACGGCATCGTTACCACCGATACGGATGGCGCCGGCAATGCGGCTGTAGACAATATTGCGCTGACCAACAGCACCTTCAGCAAAATCAATATGTTTATGACCTCCCGGCAAAATATGAACTCTATTCTGATTGATGCCTGTACCATGAGCGAACTGGCCACCTCAAACGGCACCGTATTCCGTTGGAGGGGAGCAGCCGGCCAGCTGAGCAATGTCCTCAACGGCATTACCATAACCAACACCGTTTGGGGCCATGCCTGGGACGAAACCGCCTCGGGTGTATTGTCGGTTCGGGGAGTTCAGGAAGGTCTCGAAACGACGACGTTCAGTGTGGTAAATACCTACGCAACCGGTGATTTCTCCTTCACTGCGGGCGCAGAAATTCCGGGATTCCCATCCCTGACGTACAGCGGCACTTCCGCCGGCTTGTGGGTGGATCCGTATGTCGGCATGGACTTCCGTTTTAAAGACGCCGGATTTGCCGGCAAGTACGATTCCGGCGATCCGCGCTGGCGTACCAAATTGTAAACGGAGGACTAAAACACAGGCTTTTTAAAAATTCATACAATAGAAAGGGGGCATCCCGGACAACGGGGTGGCCCTCTTTTTTAAATGCCCCGGCAGACAATCAAAATCAAACGCAATGCATCAATTTAAAAATTGGATTTTTTCATCGGGCATGTTGCTCGCATTCGCCTGCCTGGCTTGTCAAAAAATGGAAAAACCGCCAACGGACCCCACTGGCCCGCCTGACGGACCGATTCAGGTGGTGGAAGAAGCGTTTGCTTTCCCGGGCGCCGAAGGATTCGGCGGCAAAACCACAGGCGGGCGTGGGGGGAAGGTGCTTTTCGTCACCAACCTGAACGACTCCGGGCCGGGAAGCCTGCGCTCGGCAGTGGAGGCCATTGGCCCGCGCTATGTGTTGTTCAAAATTTCAGGTACCATTCCCCTCAAATCGAGGCTTCCTGATTAGCAATGGCGACCTGACCATTGCCGGACAATCGGCGCCCGGCGAAGGCATTTGTATCCGTGATTTTCCGGTAGTGCTGAACGCAGACAATGTGATTATCCGGTTTGTGCGGTTCCGACTGGGGGATACGGAAAATCAGGAAGCAGATGCGTTGGAATGCCGGTTTAAGAAAAACATTATCATAGACCATTGTTCCATGAGCTGGTCGGTGGATGAATGCCTGACGCTATATGGTAATGAAAACACCACGGTGCAGTGGTGCATTATTGCCGAAAGCCTGCGAAATTCGGTACACAGCAAAGGGCCACACGGATATGGCGGGATTTGGGGCGGCAAAAACGCATCCTTTCACCACAATTTACTGGCGCACCACGACAGCCGGAATCCCCGGCTGGGAGAATCCGCCGGTGACGTTTTTGCACTGACCGATTTGACGGATTTGCGCAACAACGTGGTGTACAACTGGGGAAATAACAGCTGCTACGGCGGCGAAGCCATGAATGTCAACATAGTCAACTGTTATTACAAACCCGGCCCCGTTACCTCCAAAAAGGAGCGCATCCTCTCTATTGATAAAAACAAGACCGCCGGCACACCAATTTTTGACTTGTGGGGCAAATTCTACATCGCCGGCAACTATGTGGCCGGCAGTACCAGAGCCACCAACGACAACTGGACCTACGGCGTATACAACCAGTTTCACGGCAGCTACGGCACGGTGTCGGCGGAAGATAAAGCCGCCATGCGCCGCTCCGAAGAACACCCCACAAACGGCAATGTAACCACTCACAGCGCACAGGTGGCGTACGAAAAAGTGCTGGAACTGGCCGGCGCTGCCCTGTTCCGGGATGCCGTGGATTCGCGGATTACCGACAATGTGCGCAACGGCACCTATACCGCCGACGGCTCCAAAGGCAGCACACTGGGAATCATTGATTCTCAAAACGATGTCGGTGCATGGCCTGCACTGCAAACCACTCTTGCTCCGGCAGGCACCTCCGGCGACGGTATGCCCGACGACTGGAAAACTGCGCACAAACTGGACCCGAAAAAGGCTCAGGCCAATGGTCGCGATTTGAGCACGGCTTATGACAATGTGGAAGTTTATCTCAACAGTTTGGTGGCTGCCCTTGTGGCAAAACAAAAATAAACAGGTATGTACCGTTTAAATATCCTGCTCTTATTGGGCATTCTGGCTTGCTCCCCGCGCCACAAAATAGCTCATACAAATACCCTCCAGCCGCAAACCGATTCGCTCGACGTACCGGCTTTTCCCGGCGCCGAGGGTTGCGGAAAATATACCACCGGCGGGCGGGGCGGACGGGTGCTCCTGGTAACCAACCTAAACGACGACGGCCCAGGCAGCCTGCGGGCGGCGCTCGCTGTCAAAGCACCAAGGATAGTGGTGTTTGCCGTTTCGGGTACTATCGAACTGAAATCGCGAATTCATATCACCTCGGGCAATCTGACCATTGCGGGCCAGTCGGCGCCGGCAGACGGAATCTGCCTCCGAAATTACAATGTGAACATCGCCGCCGACAACGTCATCATACGTTACCTGCGGTTTCGGCTGGGCGACGAAGCCCGCCAACAAGACGATGCTTTTAGCTGCCTGCGGCAAAAAAATATCATCATTGATCACTGTTCCATGAGTTGGTCCAGCGACGAATGCGCCACCACCTACGACACGGAGAACCTGACGCTACAGTGGTGCATTATTGCCGAAAGCCTCAACAAATCTGTACACGAGAAAGGCGAACATGGATACGGCGGTATTTGGGGAGGCAACCACGCCTCTTTTCACCACAACCTGCTGGCGCACCACACCAGCCGCAACCCGCGGTTTTGTGGCGCCCGCTACCACCACCGCCCAGACTGGGAAGTAGTGGACTTCCGAAACAACGTCATTTTCAACTGGGGCAGCAACAGCGCTTATGGCGGCGAGCAAGGCCACTACAACATGGTCAATAATTACTACAAAGCAGGCCCGGCAACGTCGAAAAATGTACGAAATCGCATCATAAACCCGAGTTCGCCTGTCGGGAAATTTTATGTAGCGGGAAACTACATCGAAGGTTTTCCGAAAATCACAGGCGACAACTGGGCCGGCGGTGTTCACTGCAAAGCCCAGGATTCGGTGCACGCACCACAACCTTTCCCAATGCGGGTGGAAGTGCCAACCGAAACCGCAGAGTATGCCTATATCGCCATACTCGAAGGCGCCGGCGCCAGCCTGCACCGCGATGCGCTCGACCTGCGTATCGTGCAGGAAGTTCGCACCGGCAAAACCACCTTCGGCAACGGCATCATAGACAGCCAAAGTGCGGTGGGGGGATGGCCGACGCTTCGTACCGAACCGGCGCCGGCCGACAACGACCGCGACGGCATGCCCGACACCTGGGAGCAAAAGCACGAATTAAATCCGAATACCAACGATTCGGCCCTGTATTCCTTAAGCCGCGCGTATACGAATCTGGAAGTATATCTGAACGAATTGACGGAAAAGTAGCGATTGAGCAGCAATCTTGCGCTACGGTGTTAGTGCCGTGTCGGTATACCAACAAAAAAAGGCCACCATTTCTGGCGGCCTTTTTGTAGCCCGTACGGGAATCGAACCCGTGTTACAGGAATGAAAATCCTGCGTCCTAACCGTTAGACGAACGGGCCTTCTTGTTTGAAAACTAATTTCGCATCGTCAAATTTTTCTCTGCGAAACCTCTTTCCATCGAAAGCGGGGCAAAGGTAAAAGCAGCATTGAAACTTGTGCAAGTATGACCCAATGTTTTTTAAAAAAATTTCAGGGAAGGAGAAAATTTCAGGGGAACTTAGGTCGCATCCATCCCCGGGCCAAAAGGGGGGGCGGCGGATCAGGAACAAAAATAAAAAGCCTAACCCGTAACGCCTTGGCTCCGTTTCGCGACCAATAGGACAAATGCATCTGCAAAACGTGTCCAAACCAGCCACATCAACGGAATCGGAGTTCATCAGCCTGCTGGAGGCCAACCAAGGCATCCTGCACAAGGTATGCCGAATGTATGCCCGCACCGAGGAGACGCAGCGCGACCTCTTTCAGGATATTGTGGCACAAATGTGGAAAGCATGGCCCAATTTCCGGGGCAACAGCAAAGTGAGTACCTGGATGTACCGGATTGCGCTGAACGTGGCCGTTTCCGGCCTGCGTCGCTCCGTGATCCGCACCGAAGCACTCTCGGAAGAGCAGTACCGCCTGCCTGCCACAGAGACGGAAATACCGGAACAGATCGCTCGGCTGTACGCCGCTCTGGATGACCTGACCAAGATCGAAAAATCCTTTGTCCTCTTGCTTCTGGACGATTATTCCTACGACGAAATGGCGCAGATCACTGGACTGACCACGGATCACCTGCGGGTGAAAATGTTCCGTATCCGCGAAAAACTGCGAACACGCATCCAACAATACAATACGATATGAAAGACGAAGAATTGGAAAACCTGAAATCCGCATGGAATGCCGCGGGCGAGCAGCCGGCCCTGAGCCGTGATCAATTGCTGGCTTTGATTCGGCAGCGCACACAAAACATCTTTTCCAAAATGCACCGAAACCTGCTTTTCGAGACAATCGTTGGTATTCTGGGCATGGCAGCCTGGGCTTTCGTAGTGCCGCGTATGGCTCCCGGAAACGACGAAGCCTACCTCGCTGCACTGCAAATGGCACTGATGACCGCGCTTCCGCTTGGGGGGTACTACTACGTCGGTTTTCGGAATCTGGGTCGGGGCCTCGCACCCGATTCCCGTTTAATATCTGCGCTTCAGCAGACGATCATCTATTGGGATCAGATTTTGCACCTCTATTTTTGGGGAGGAGTTGCCTTGCTGCCGTCTTTTTTCCTGTCTTTCGTATGGTTTTTGAACTGCGTTCCCGGCGAAACATTTTTCAAAATTACAAACCTGATGACGTGGGTCGAAGTCCTCTCCTGGGTAGCGGGCCTCTCTGCAATCACCATCCTGTTCGTCTGGATTTCCATAAAAATCAGTTATGCCAAACACGTCGCCGAACTCAAGGCTTGCCTGCGGGAACTGGAAGAGGCAGCATAGTTGCCAGTGCATCCAGCAAAAATTTTGCACCCCAGTTCGGGTACCGCCACCGCAGGTATGGCCCCCAAAACGGCGCCGATCCGGGTAGTCCCCCGTGGGTGTTCGGATTGTTTCCAAACTTTTGAAAACGAAGTGCTTCCAACAAAAAAGCACGGGAAACCTGTTGGTATTTTTGCTCGCCGGTGGTCTCCCAAAGCCTTTGGAAAAGGTTGCTTATCTGGGCATTTCCAACCGGGCAGGTGAAGGAGTAGTCGCCTCGCCAGCCCGGCCCGTATCGTCCGGCAACGCGACCTGTACACATAAACTCAAGCCGGAGCGCTTCGGCGGCGCGGATGGTTTTCTCCAAAATATCGTGCTCGCCAAGCAACAAAGCGCTTTCCAAAAATCCCTGCAACGTATAGGCGATAGTGTGGGTAAACGCCACGCGACCCGGTTTCAAGCCCCAGTCCAGCACGGTACCGTCGGCTTGAAACCTACCCGCGTAAAAATGCAGGGCCGCACGCATCTTGTCCGGCACATCGGGCCGATGCAACGCGATCCCGGCCTCCAGCACACTCCAAACAGCATAGGTGTAGTAACTCGGCACAAAACCCGGAACGTAGGCGCCGCTCCGCCAGGCGCCATCGGAGGAAAGTGCAGCAAGCAGCCACGATACCCCGCTCTCCGCCCCGCCGGAAGCAGGATGGAGCGCGGGATTCCGGGTTGAATGTTCCATTTTGGTACGGGCTGCGGCTGCCGGCAGGGCAATGCCCCGCAAAATCATCGCAGTATTGAAAACACTCGGCCTGGTTTCGCCAGCCAGCCCACCCGCCCATGCGCCACTCGGCAACTGGATGCCCAGCAACCAATCGCGGCATTGCAGCGCCGGAATACGCAGGGAATCGTCGGACAGCAGGTCGGCATAACGATGCAGAACCGGGATAAGATAGCCGGTGGTTTCCGGATAGGCTTCGGCCCACCCCCAAATGGGCGAATAACTGTGCGCAGAACCCCTCCCCCCGGTAGCCTCGATACTTCGCCGGAGCCAGGCGATAGCGGCTTCGGCATGCTCCCGCGCTTCCATCGCGACAAACTGCGTATTTTTCATTCAGGCAACACCCTACAACACCTTCAGCAACTGGGCCTCCAGGTCGTTGCGCGGATTGATCGCCGCGATATTGCCGTTGCGATCTACCAAAAATGTAGCCGGAATGGAGCGCACCCCGTAGGTCTGTGCCGGAGCACAATTCCAGAACTGGAGGTCGCTGACGTGGTTGTCCCACACTAAACCATCCTGTTTAATAGCCGACACCCAGGCGTCCTTCTGGCCCGGCCGGTCCAGCGACACGCTGAACACATCGAAACCCTTGCCCTTGTATTTGTTGTAAACCTCCACGACGTGCGGGTTGGCCATGCGGCATGGGCGGCACCAACTGGCCCAAAAATCAATGAGCACCACCTTGCCTTTCAACGACGAGAGCGCGCGCACTTTACCGTCCGGGCCTTCCAGACTGATTTCCGGAGCCGGCTGGCCGACTTGTATCGGTCCGGCAGGCTGTTGCTGCATTTGTTTCATTTGCTGCTCCAGTCCGCCCACTAATTTGGAAAACTCGGTGGCGTACTGGGAGCCGGGCATGGCGGCGCTCAGGGCAGCGTCGGCAGCTTTAAAGTCGGCGATATGGTCGCCGGCATTGCGGCCAAACATCTGGGCAATAAAAAATGCTTTCATCAGCGGATTGCAAGCGCGGTTGACAAATCCCTGGGCCGATTCGGCCGTCATCTGTCCGCCCTTGATGATATCCTGCACAATGGTGGCGTAACACTGGAAGGTTTCCGAACCGGTCACTTGTACCTGAAGGCGGTCTATCGTCTCGATGTCGCCCTTCATCGTCACGGTTTTTTCTTTACCGTCCAGCATGAAAAACACCCGTTTGGCGCCAATAGTCAGGCGATAAAGCCCCTCCGAAAAGGGTTCTTTTTGTTCGATAGTGAAGTTGCCCGACGCATCGCACGTCACCCGGCCAATAGCAACCGGTGTCGTGTTTTGGTCAAAATACAACTGCTCCAGCAACACCTGCAAATTGCCGGCATTGGTGACTGTTCCATTCAACGTGTAATTGTCCGGCCCTTGGCAGGACGACATGGCTGCCACCGCAGGCAGCAAAAGCATCAGGAAATACTTTATTTTTTGCATAATGAAGGAGGTTGATGTGGTTGAGAAGGTTGAGGTGGTTGAGTTTTTCTCAACCTTTAGTTCATGATTTCAGATAAACGATTGTCGAATGTGTGTTTCCATTCCGAAACGGCGCCCCAGTGCTCGCTGTCTATTTGAATGTTGTTTCCGACAACATGGCCGATTGGTGCGAAGGGCTGGTTTTGCTCCTGCAAAAATCGCTCGAAAGCGGCGGCCTGTGCTGTCCGCACGGAGACGATTACCCGACTTTGGGCTTCGCCAAACAGCCAGGCGTCCTTGCGAATACCCGGATTGGAGTGAACAGAAAAGCCCAATCCGCGAGGCATTGCGCTCTCCACCAGGGCCACAAACAAACCGCCGTCGGACACATCGTGTACCGATTCGACGAAGCCTTTCCGGATGATTTGTTTCAGAACGTCTTGCAAGTGGTATTCCTCGTTGAGGTCGAAATGCGGGCAGGGGCTGTATTGCACGGCATGCACCTCGCGCAGGTATTCGCTGCTGCTGATATCGTTGCGGTTGGCGCCAAGCAGGTAAATGGGGTCGCCGGCGTTTTTGAAATCCAGCGTCATCAGTTGCTCCCAATCGTCCAGAATGCCGAGCATCCCGATGGTAGGCGTGGGATAAACGGGAATCACCTTACCGTTTTCCGTGTACTGGTTGTAAAAACTGACGTTCCCGCCTGTCACCGGCGTCTCGAATTTCCGGCAAGCTTCGCCCATGCCGCGAATCGCCTCGGCAAACTGGAAAAACACTTCCGGGTTGTAGGGATTGCCGAAATTCAGGCAGTTGGTGATGGCTACCGGCACGCCGCCGGCACACACGATGTTGCGTGCAGCCTCGCTCACGGCGATCATCGCGCCCCGATATGGGTCGGCGTACACATACGCCGAGTTACAATCGGTGGTCATAGCCAACGCCTTGCGGGTACCTTTCACATACACCACGGCAGCATCGGAAGGACGGTTGGTGGTGAGCGTACCGGTGCGCACCATGGAATCGTACTGCTTCGTGATCCAGTTTTTGGAAGCGATATTGGGCGATGCCCAGATGGTTTTGGCCGCCTGTTTTAGATCGGCGGGCACGGGAATTTTTGCCAGATCAAATTTTGCGATTTCCTGAAAATACTCCGGCGTTTTTTGCTCCCGCGCATACACCGGCGCACCGCCGCCCAGCACCAGCGTTTCGCCCGGCACTTCGGCCACTTTTTCACCGTGCCAGTAGTATTCCAGTTGGCCCCCGGCGATGGTTTCGCCAATATGTTCGCAGGGCAAGTCCCATTTTTCAAACACGGCCTTTATTTCGGCCTCCCGGCCGGGTACGCACACGATGAGCATCCGTTCCTGACTTTCAGAAAGCAGGATTTCCCATGCCTTCATGTTCGCCTGCCGCTGTGGCGCCTTGTCCAGGTCAATACGCATACCGACACCCGATTTGGCGCTCATTTCCGAGGTGGAGCAGGTGATACCTGCGGCGCCCATGTCCTGCATACCCACGATAGCGCCGGTTTTGATGGCTTCGAGAGAGGCTTCGAGCAGGAGTTTTTCCTGAAATGGGTCGCCCACCTGCACGGCAGGCAGGTCCTGGTGGCTGTCTTCGCTGAGGTCGGCAGAAGCGAAGGTAGCGCCGTGGATACCGTCTTTGCCCGTAGCCGAGCCAACGATGAACACCGGATTGCCGGGTTCGCCGGCGGTGGCGCTCACGGTTTCTCCAACTTTTACGATACCGACAGACATGGCGTTGACCAAAATATCGTGGTGGTAGCAGTCGTAGAAATATACCTCGCCGCCCACGGTGGGCACGCCGAAGCAGTTGCCGTAGTCGCCAATACCTTTCACCACGCCTGCGATCAGGTTTTTCATGCGGGGCGTATCGGGTTTGCCGAAGCGCAGGCTGTTGAGCGCAGCGATGGGTCGGGCGCCCATGGTAAAAATATCGCGGTGAATGCCGCCTACCCCGGTGGCCGCCCCCTGGTAGGGTTCGATGGCCGAGGGGTGGTTGTGGCTTTCGATTTTGAAGGCGCAGCCCAGGCCGTCGCCAATATCCACGAGGCCGGCGTTTTCCTCGCCGGCGCCCACCAGCAGGCGTTTGCCGCTGCGCGGCAACGTCTTGAGTTGCAGGATGGAGTTTTTGTACGAGCAGTGCTCGCTCCACATGACGGAATAGATGGACAGTTCTGTAAAGTTGGGTGTTCGACCGAGAATTTCCTTGATTTTTTCGAACTCGTCGGGGGTGAGGCCGAGGCTTTTGGCAGTTTCGACGGTGGGCAGCGGTTCCGCTGTAACCATGGGATGCGATGTGTTGTGTGGGTGAGGATTCAGGGCGGCAAAGGTAGGGAAAAATGGAGGCAGGAAACATCCCGGGTACCGACATTTACCGGCAACCAATGATTTGTCCTAATTTTGTGAAAAAATCACAGCCCGGTTTCAATTTCAGTACTCCATGCCTGCCCGCACCTTCCACATTTTCATCGCCTTCGACGACTCCGATATCAAAACGGCGGATGGTCTGTACCGCTACCTGAACCAGGCCCTGGAAGGCGAGCAGCTGGTTTTTTGGAACCCTTCGGACATTGCGGAGGAGGCATTTCGCACCAAAGCGAATACCTTTTTAGAAAAAACTGATCTTTTCATCGCCTGTCTTTCCGCCAATTACTTAGACACACCCAATGCCCGATGGGCGCTGGAAAAAGCCCTGAGCGAACAAAAACGCCGCCCGGAATTCCAAATCCTCGTCGTGCTGGCCCGGGCAGCATTTGTGCCCTCGGCACTCGCCGGATTCACCCTCGCGCCCGCGCCCGACCAGCCGGTGGAAGGGTTTCCTCTAAGCCGGGACATCCAGTTGCAACGCGCCGCCCAACGCGCCCGCGACCTCTTGCTCGATATTGACCGCCGGGCCGACCTGTTCCCCGTGCCCGAAGGCCCTGCGTTTGTGCTTACGTTTGAAGACGTGCGCGAGCGCCTGCAGGTATGGCTGGAACACTGCGATCTGGCGCCGCTTTTCCTGTTTCTGAAACGCTTGCTCCACCCCGAACGCACGCCCGACGACCTGTTTCAACTGGAAGATGCTTTTGCCGAATGGCGCCAACAAGCGCAACGCAACAAGTTGGAGTTCAATGTTTTTGAAAAAACGATGGACGCTATCCGCCTCGATTTGGGTCACCTCATCGGGCGGCTGGAGGAGAGCCGTTTCCGAAAAAACTGGCCCGGTATTTTTGCCGACACCTATTACGCCTGGTCGCCCGTAGCCCCGCCCGCCGACCAGCTCGCCGGGCTGTTTTTGCCGACAGGCGAAATCCACACCCCCGAAACGCTCAACCTGCCCAAACAGACCCGCAACAACGAGGCATGGGAAGGCGCCGGCACGCTGTCGCACCAGCAGCAGCAGGAATTTCGGCGGAACCTGCTGCTTGCGCAGGACGCCCTCGGCATCGGCAACTTTGCCCGCGCCCATGCCTTGTGCGAACATGTCCGGACACACGTCGACCCCCAGTCGGCCCAACTCTACGAACTCCTCCTCATCACTTATCTGAAAAAAGAAACACCCGACCGCATCATCCACGACGCCGTGTATGGCAAAGGCAGCAAACTGAACCACGTTGTGGTGTATGCCGGGCGCTACATCGAGTACCAGCAAAATAACCAATGCCCTTCCGAGGACGGACAATACAACCTGCAAGCCACTGCCCAGGCCTTGTCCGATGCCCTGCTTCGGCTGTACAGTACCTACGAAAACGACTTCATCCTGCATACGGGCCGGCACAGTGCCGCGGTGCCCGACAACCGCACAGCGGTATCCAATTGCGTGCAGGTAGCCATGGCTATTTACCGGACTATTCACCCTTACCGGGGATTTTTGGAACTGGCCGTCAATGAGTTGTGCAACGGGGCCAAGTACGATTACATCCGCCGGGTCGAGATTGTCAACGATGAATTCCGGTTTGCCTCGCACGAGGATTTTGGCATCGAGAGCGAAATACGCGAGGTGATCGGGATGCTGGAGGCTGTCTCGAACGACGACGACGACGCGCTGATGAACCGCCAGTTGCGCGAGAACCTGTTTTTCAACCTGCGGGCCAAACGTTTTCGCCTGCAAGCGCAGATTGCCGAGGAACAGCGCCGCTATGTGCAGTTCACCGACCTGCGCGATTCCGTGATCGAACTCGTGGACGCAGCCCTGCTGGGCTACAAAATTTTTGGCGACAAAGACTACCCCGACGAGGAGTCGTTCCTGCGCCTTGCCGTGGAACAACTGCTGCCCGGTCTCTTGTTGCCCACCGCTTCGGCTGCGCCCACGCAGGCTGTTGGCCACCTGCGCTGGTTCGATCTGGATGCACTGGGCAATGTACGCACGCATCCCGATTGCGCCCGTTTTCAGTTCGATGCGCTGGCTGTGGTAGAAAAAATTGCCCGCGACCATGCCGGGCATACGGGTTGGCTACAGGTACAGCCCAACATCAAGGAAGAGGTGTACCGGCAATTTGCCGCCGATGCCGATCTGCGGTACCAGCACATCCGCGACGAACTGCAATGGACCGATATCCGCCGGCCCAACGAGACGGAAGCCCGCAACACCATCGTGCAATGCCTGCGCGACTGGAAAAGTGCCTACCTCGCCTACCCCGGAACGCGGCGCATCCTACCTCCAGCGCATCTTGCAGGAACTTGTCGGCGAGCGCCTGCTGCTGTGGATGCGCTTCTCCCCTACCCGACTGACTACTCTGCCGGAAAGCCTGGGCTTAGGCTACGATGCCGTGGCCGAACTGCGCGAGGTACTGGCTTTGCCCTGCGGAATAGCGCCCGAGCAGGCGTACAAAATGCTGGCCCACAACTTATTTTACCGGCATATCCGACCGGCGTATCAAAAACTCCCGGCCGGCGACGAGTCGCGCCGAACCGAAGCCACCGGGCTGCTCCTGCAGGCCCTGCATGTTTTTCGCGACCTCTACCCTGCCCCGGAATACCTCGACCTCGTTTTTGAGGAATTGACCGGTGAGGTAAAATTCCGTTGGTGGACATCACCGAGGAGGGCGTTGCCGTACCCTGGTCTTGCGAGCCGCCGCTGTCCATCCACCCGCCCGACCTGCTGGATCAGCTGACCCTGGCCTTGCCCGGGCGTTTTCGCCCGCTGGATGCCCGGCAGCGCATCGCGCACAAACGCCATGCGGACCTGAAGGCCCGTTATTTCCGTGAAATCAGTGAGTACCCATTCGAGAACCGGCAGGTGGAGCGGCGCATCGTCATTGATATTATCCGAAAACTCAAGGGTTTGTTCCGGTACTACCCCGACGCGGTATTTCT
This sequence comes from Lewinellaceae bacterium, assembly GCA_016719605.1. Taxonomy (GTDB): domain Bacteria; phylum Bacteroidota; class Bacteroidia; order Chitinophagales; family Saprospiraceae; genus M3007. The sequence continues at coordinate 422,682 of JADJYW010000003.1, forward strand.
CGAACTCCCCATCCGCGAACTTGGCGGGCACGGGCGCATCCGCTGGCGCGAGGACTTTCTCGGCATCCTGCCCACCCGCGCCAACCACTACGAAAACCGCTATTTTGATTTTGATTACAGCCGGGAACTAAGCGAAATCAAGATGTACCGGGATACGCGGGCGCATTGGATGGAACATGTTCTGCGGGAAATGGGAGAGGTTTGAAATCTTTTTGCGCACAAAAAACCTCAAGCGGAGCCATCCCGGGCAGGAAACAGGGTAGCAAAAAATAGCCGAAACATCTAAAAATAAAAAGCGCAAACGACTGATTATTCGTCGTTTGCGTTTTTTGTAGCCCCGAGTGGAATCGAACCACTATCTGAGGTTCCGGAAACCTCCATTCTATCCGTTGAACTACGGAGCCTGTTTGAAATTTGCGCGGCAAAGGTAGCCAAAAAGTTCGCGGATTGGAAAGAACAAAATCAGTTCAAAAAAATTCCTGATGCCCTCCGGCGGATGTGCCCAGCAGTTTTTGCTCAATCCAGCTGCGCACTTCGTACTCCAGAGCGTCACTGTCGGCGCCTTGCAACACCGGGCCGTAGCATACGCGCACCTTGATTTTTGGACATTGAAACCGTTTCCAGGCATGTTGAAAAAACGACTCGTTCCCGACCCAAAAGTCGCGGCTGTCTTCAAAACAGATAGCGACCGGTACCACGGGCAGCCCCCACTTTGCCGCCGCCCGACAGGCGCCTTTCTTGAGTGGCAGCATACCGGGTAGCCCCGATGTAGTGCCTTCCGGAAATAAAATAACCGAAAAGTGTTCCACCTGCACGACATCGGCAATGGCTTTCAGAGTAGACACCCGACTCCCCCCGCGCTCGCGCTGCACATACAAAATACCCGCCCAACGGGCGCCTTTGCCGATCAGGGGCCATTTGGCCAATTCTGCTTTAGCCACCGGGTAGGCATACAAATCACGCAGCAGCAGGATGGGGTCCAGGTACGAGCGGTGATTGGCCAACAGCAAGCAGGGATAATCGGGTGGTGCGCCCTCTACCGTTGTCCGGATGCCTACCCCGTCGAGCACCCGAATCGCCCAGCGCCGTCGGACGGCCATGACACGGGCGGTGTCCGACCGCAGCCAAACGCGTCGCCAGTACACTTCGGCAACAATACGCGCGGTATAGAGCGCAAAAAACAGGAGTCGGTAAATAACGAGCAGGTATCGCACAGGGGCAAATGTAAAAGGCGCAGAGGTTGTCTGCGCCTTTTAGATCGGTATATGGGTAATGATGTTTCTTTTACTACAAGTAAATGAGCGTGTTGTGCGGAATTACAGGTCAGAGCCCGGGCAACCGTACCCGCGATTGCAGGCTTCGAGGATCACAAGTGCCGCCATAAATGCGAAGGCAAGAAATTTTTTCCAGTTCTTCATTCTATAAAAAATTTAACAGATTTCAAGATGTGCCGCCGGTGTGGGCCAAAATTCGGGACTAAACGGAAACGTTCCCGGCATATTGTTGCAAAACCCATGCCACCGATTTTCCGCGCAAAGTTAAGTTCAAAAAACCCGGAACTGCATACTGGTGTTTAACCAGAGTGGTCAAATTGTTTGCAAGCAACCAAACAAAGACTAAATTCGCTGCGCCGAAAATGAATAGATCAATATCTTTGGGCATCGTAATTCATTGAAAGATAATCCATACTACAGGTCCAGGCATCTGATAATCCATCATCCTTCCAACAAATTATTCTCAAACCGTGATTTACAAAGTCAAGTTGAAAAATGCCGACGACGCGGTCCTGCTGGACGACCACGTCTACGAATGGCTCACCACCGACCCCTACCTGGCTCAGGTAGACATCCTCAACAACCTGCGCAAACATTCCAGCGGATGCGCTGTGTTTCAAAAAAACTGGAAAAAAGCTGACGGGAGCCACAAAACGGAAACGCTTTACCTGCACAAGCTCATCGCCGAAAAATTTCTGCTGGAAGAAAAAAAAGGCGGCAAAAAACTGGTCAGCGCCCGAAACAACGACAAACTGGACTGTCGCCTCGAAAATTTGTACTACCGATCGCGCTCAACGGCCAGCCGGCAGCGCAAATCCAGTAACAAGACCGGATACACGGGAGTTTACCAGGAGCACAACCGATACCGTGCCGTGATCTCCATTCAGGGGAAATCGGTGCACCTCGGGATGTTCGACACGGTAGAGGAAGCGGCGCTTGCCTACAACAGGGCCTCCAAAGAGGTGCTCCGGCAAGAGGTGCCCGCCAGAAAATAACCGATCAGTGCATCCTGTCCCCGCGGGCAGGGAGTTCCTGTACAATTTGCGCCTCGTAGCGCAGGTACTCCTGCCAGCGTGCCCATGTGTTTTCTTTTCCGAAGTAGCGCTCGGCCAAATCCAGAAAAAGCCGGTAGTGCCCGGCCTCGGCTACCATAAACTTGTGGTACCAGCCGCGCAACTCTTCGTCGGCACAGTGCAGCGATAGCAGCCGAAACCGCTCACAACTGCGTGCTTCGATCAGCGCACAGGAGAGCAGGCGCTCCAGTAGCGCTTCGGCGCGGGTACCGCCTTTTTTTTGAAATTTCAACAACTCGTTGACGTACTCGTCCTTGCGCTGCCGGCCCAGGTGCAACGCGCGTTTTTTCAACTCAACGAGCACCATGCGAAAATGCCCCCATTCCTCCGTCACCACGGGCGCCAGTTCTTCCACCAACTCCGGGTAGTCCGGATAGGCCTGAATGAGCGAGATACAGGCCGTGGCGGCTTTTTGCTCGCAATAAGCATGGTCGGTCAGTATTTCACCCAGATCAATCTCCGCGAGATTGACCCAACGGGGGTCGGTGGGCAGTTTCAGGCCAAGTGTGGTATTCATCTATGGATTGCTGTGTGATGCGCGGCAAAAATACACACTATCCCGGGCCATTGACGACGCAAGCGTTTTTCAAAAAGAACTCCGGCGACTACTACACGGATGAACTGTATTTTTGCCGCTCTTTTTTCATCACGCACGCTACCGCAAAAACTTTGTTTTGAAAAAACTCAGCATGGAGGCGCTGGGACGCCTTTCCACCGATGCATACTTCCATTTGGAAAAAACTCCCCTCGTATTGGTACTCGACAATGTGCGCTCGGGCCTGAATGTCGGCTCGGTGTTCCGCACAGCCGATGCTTTTGCCGTGGAAAAAATTGTGTTGTGTGGCATCACCGCCCGACCACCCCACCGCGAAATCCTGAAAACAGCCCTGGGCAGCACTGAAACGGTCGCCTGGACCGAATCGGACGATACCGCCACTACCGTCGAACAGTTGAAACAAGGCGGCTACCGCGTTTTTGCCGTCGAACAAACCACCGATAAAATCTGGCTGCAGGATTTCCTCCCCGTACCCGAAGAAAAATACGCGCTGGTTTTTGGCAACGAAGTAGACGGCGTGGCAGATGCCGTTCTGCGTGCTTGCCACGGAGTCATCGAAATTCCACAATTCGGCACCAAACACTCTCTGAATATCGCCGTGGCGGCAGGTATCGTCATCTGGGAGTTCGCTCGAAAATTAAGGTCAAATCAGTAATCACACACATCCCGCAAAACCAGGAAGCCCAATATTTCGAGCACCTGCCTACCTTTGCCCGCCCAATCAACCAATCACCAATCAACCAATCACCTGTCAACCACCCAACCACTCCATGCAAGTATTCAAATTCGGCGGCGCCAGCATCAAGGACGCTGCGGCTATAAAAAACGTCGCATCTATTTTGGAGCGCTACCGGGATCAGTCGCTCGTCATCGTCGTGTCGGCGATGGGCAAAACCACCAATGCCCTGGAGGCCGTCGTGGCTGCACATGCCAAACAGACCGGAGAGGCACAGAAACTGTTCGAGGCGCTCCAAGAACAGCACTATGCCCTGATGCGGGAATTGTTTGAACCGAACGATGAGGCGTTCAGTGTCGTGAACGACACGTTTGTGGAGGCCGACTGGATGCTGGAGGAAAAACCCGACGACAACTACGACTATGTGTACGATCAGATCGTGTGCGTGGGCGAGTTGGTGTCGTCCAAAATCGTGGCAGCCTACCTGAACAAAATCGGGCTGCGCACCCACTGGCTGGATGCCCGCGATGTAGTGGCTACCGACAATACTTACCGCGAGGGGTGGGTGAATTGGGACAACACCAGGCCCAATGCTCAAAAAGTGGTGCAGCCACTCCTGAACCAGGGCGGTTTCGTGCTCACACAGGGCTTCATCGGCTCTACCTCCGAAAATTTCACCACCACACTTGGCCGCGAAGGATCGGACTACTCCGTCGCCATTTTTTCCTTTTGTCTCGATGCCGAAAGCATGACCATCTGGAAAGACGTGCCCGGTGTGCTCAACGCCGACCCGCGCCTGTTCGAGAACACCGTAAAACTCGACCGGCTGTCGTACCGCGAAGCCATCGAAATGACCTACTACGGCGCTCAGGTTATTCACCCCAAAACCATCAAACCACTGCAAAACAAGAGCATACCGCTGTATGTCAAATCCTTTCTGGACCCCGGGGCGCCGGGCACTGAGATCAGCAGCGACACCGAGGACACCTACCCGCCCATCATCGTGGTGGAAAAAAACCAGGCGCTGCTGCACATCATTACCACCGACTATTCCTTTGTGGCCGAGCAACATATCGCCCGCCTGTTCGCCGATCTGGCCGAGTTGCGCATTTTCGTCAACATGATGCAAAACACCGCGATCAGTTTCACCATCTGCGTGCCCAACGTACCCGACCGGCTGGAAAAATTTGTCAAGGGTATCTCCGACGAATTTCGGGTGAAGCGCGAGGACGGGCTGGAACTCATCACCGTGCGGCATTACAACGAGGAAACCGTTGCCAACCTGAAAAAAGGTATGATCGTGCTTTTTGAGGAGCGCATCCGAAACACCCTGCAAATGGTGGTGCGCAACGTGCCTGCCGTGGAGCGCCGGGCCGTGGAACTGGAACGCGCAAAGGGTTGAGGCGTTGAGATTTTTTGGCCGAACCGGGTTTGTCCGCCGTGCTTGGTCGAATTTCGACAACCTAACGTGCGTGCCACTTGTTCTTCGCACACCTTTCCCAAGAGGCATAACCAACACGCACACAATTAATTCGAACGAATGTTGTCATCTTCTATCCGCCGCAGCTTCCTGTTTGCTGCCATCTCGCTGTTTTTATTTTCCAACCGCGCACTTGCTCAAGTCCCGCCCATGGCACACGGCAACATGCCACAAAACGCCGCCCAGATGAATGTCGGGCGTTTCTATGGCAAAGTGGTGGACCAGTCCACCGGCAAAGGTATCGGCTATGCCTCCGTCCAGCTGACCGGTATGCGCTTCGACAGCGTCAGCAAATCCATGCAGGAACGGGCGTTGGCCGGACAACTGACCGAAGCCAACGGCGATTTTAGCCTCGCCAACCTGCCCGTCATGGGGCAGTTTACCCTGAAAATCAGTTATCTCGGTTATGCCACCATCGAACAAAAAGTCTCTTTTGGCCCACCCCCCGGCGGCGCCAACGGCGGTTTCAATCTGAATGCCGTTGACAAAGACCTCGGCAATATCGTGCTGGCCGCCTCGTCTCAAATGCTCAAGGAAGTGACCATCAGCGGAGAGGCCTCTACGGTCAGTTTGTCTATGGACAAAAAAGTGTACAAAGTGGACAAGGACGGCGTAGCCGCCGGCGGTTCTGCCGAAGATGCCCTGAAAAACGTGCCTTCGGTGAATGTGGACATTGACGGCAATGTGACCATGCGCAACGCTGCTCCGCAAATTTTTGTAGACGGGCGCCCCACAACCCTCACCATGGATCAGATTCCAGCCGAAGCCATTGACAACATTGAGGTGATCACCAATCCTTCGGCCAAGTACGATGCCTCCGGCGGCAATGCCGGAATCGTCAATATCGTGCTCAAAAAAGAGCGCCGGGTGGGCTACAACGGCAACCTCCGCGCCGGCATAGATACCCGCGGAAAAACCAATTTCGGTGGGGATATCAATGCCCGCGAAGGCAAATTCAATGCTTTCATCGGCGCCGGAATTTTTAACCGCAAAACTCTCGGCGACGGCCAGACCGACCGCTACAACCTGTTCGGAAACCCGCTAACCAATGTTTTTCAAACCTCCGAAACCACCAACACACGCAGTTTCAAATCCCTGCGCGGCGGCCTCGACTGGTTCATCAACAACCGCAACACACTCACGTTTTCCGGCAATTTCCACGGCGGCGGCTTTGATGCTCTGGACGAACTTGATATCCGCACCGATACCCTGCTGGGCGGCGCCGTTACGGCCGGCAGCCTTGCCTTGCGGAATTCCAACAGCGCACGCAACTGGAAAAACACAGGCACGCAGGTGCTGTACAAACACCTGTTTCCAAAAGCCGGAAAAGAATGGACGGCCGACGTGAACGTCAACCGCAGCAAATTCGACAACACAGGCACGTTTGTCACCGACTATGTCGGCACACCGTTTTCCACCAAACAACGTCAGGACGGCGAAGGCCGGAACAACCAGTACACGTTCCAGACGGACTTTGTAAACCCGATAAACAATACCATGAAAGTGGAGGCTGGCGCCCGGGCGGCTTTGCGCGATTATTCGAGCGACAATGCCAGTTTTCAGTACGATCCGGCATCGGATAGTTTCATTCGCGCCCCAACGTTTGCAGACAAATACACGTTCACCGATCAAGTGTATGCCGCCTATGGCACGTTCACCAATTCCTTCAAAAAATGGGGCTATCAGTTGGGACTGCGTGCCGAAAGTTCATTTTACACCGGCACCCTGGTGGATGTGGACTCGTCCTTTTCCAACGAATTCCCGCTCAGCCTGTTCCCCAGTGTGTTCCTGACCTACAAACTGAACGAAGAGGATAACCTGCAATTCAACTACAGCCGCCGCGTCAATCGCCCCGGTTTTTTCCAACTCAATCCATTCCCCGATTTTTCCGACTCGTTGCTGCTCTCCCGCGGCAACCCGAACCTCGTACCGGAGTTCACAAACTCCTTCGAGATGTCGTACCAGAATATCTTCAACCGGTCGCACAATGTATTGGCCACGATTTATTACAAGCGGGCCACCAACCTCATCAGCGGCTACCAGTTTGCCGAATTCAATGATTTGCTCAACCGCGACGTGATCGTCTCCTCGTTTGCCAACTCCAACTCCAGCACCGCTTACGGTCTGGAAGTGACGTTCAAAAACACCTTCTGGAAGCGGTTTGAACTCATCAGCAACCTCAATTTTTATAATTCCAAGGTGGACGCCCTCAATGTGGAAGCCGACCTCTCGCGCGAGCAGTTCACCTGGTTTGCCAAAGAAAACCTGAACATCAAACTACCCGCATCCTTTACTTTTCAGGTTTCGGGTAGCTACCAGAGCCGCACGGCATTTGCGCTCGGCGGCGGTTCCCGCTGGGGCGGCTGGGGCGGCGGCCCGAGCTCTACGGCACAGGGCTATGCCATTCCGGTGTGGTTTGTGGACTTGTCCCTGCGCAAGGAATTCTGGGATCGCAAGGCTTCCATCACCCTCAATGTGCAGGATATTTTCCGCAGCCGCAAAACCGGCTCGTACTCGGAATCCGACTTTTTCATCCAGGAGGCCTGGCGCATCCGCGACCCGCAACTGGCCCGGATCAACTTCTCCTACCGTTTCGGCAAGTTCGACATCTCCCTGTTCAAGCGCAAAAACCTCAAGTTTGGCGATGAAGGCGGTGGTATGGAAGGCGGATTTTGATCTGCTTTTTCACCGCAGAGGCCCGGAGGTTTAATAGTTGACGTGGCTTGCAAAAGGGTTTCTTGTAAGCATTTTTTCACCGCAGAGGCGCAGAGACGCGGAGGTTTTGATAATCAAGTTTAAACCTCCGCGTCTCTGCGCCTCTGCGGTGAAAAAACACTTAGGAGCCATATTTTGCTATACAAATCCAAACGCTGCGGTGAAAAACGCTCATTCAAACAGCGTTCCTGCCCGGGTCGGCGGCACAGCGCCAACATGGCGGTAGGCTTTTTCGGTAGCCATACGCCCGCGGGGTGTGCGTTGCAGATAACCTTCCATGATGAGAAACGGCTCATGGACTTCCTCGATGGTACCCGGCTCCTCCCCCACTGCCGTGGCAATGGTGGTCAGACCGACGGGACCACCCTTGAACTTATGGATAACCGCCGTCAGAATCCGGTTGTCCATTTCATCCAAGCCGTGCTCGTCCACATCAAGCGCCGCAAGTCCATAGTGGGCAATCGCCTGATCCACCACGCCGGTTCCCTTGATCTGGGCAAAATCGCGGATTCGACGCAGGAGCGCATTGGCGATACGGGGCGTGCCCCGGCTGCGGCGAGCGATCTCCAGCGCGCCATCGGCAGTGATCGGGATATGGAGAATGGCCGCCGAGCGGTGTAAAATATGCTCCAGCGTGGGCACGTCGTAGTAATCCAGCAAGCAGTTGATTCCAAATCGGGCACGCAGCGGAGCGGTGAGCAGGCCCATGCGCGTGGTAGCGCCAACAAGGGTAAACGGGTTGAGCGTAATCTGAATACTCCGGGCGTTAGGGCCGGAGTCAATCATAATGTCAATCCGGTAGTCCTCCATGGCCGAGTACAGGTATTCCTCCACCACTGTGTTGAGGCGGTGTATCTCGTCAATAAACAGCACATCGCCGGGATCGAGGTTGGTAAGCAGACCGGCCAGGTCGCCGGGTTTTTCCATCACCGGGCCGGACTCATTTTCAGGGAAGCGCCCAGTTCGTTGGCGATGATATGGGAAAGGGTGGTTTTGCCAAGCCCCGGCGGCCCGTGCAGCAGAACATGGTCGAGGGCCTCCCCGCGTTGTTTGGCCGCCTGAATAAAGACCTGCAGGTTCTCGACCAACTTCCGTTGCCCGCTGAACTCGTCCAGCAGCTTGGGCCGAAGCGCTTTCTCAATCAGTTTATCTTCCCCGGTGGCCGGTTCGTTGGCTAATTCCTTGCTCATTATATTTCTGTTTGTCCTGTCAAAAAAATGCGCTTGCCCGGCAACGCGGCTCCATCAGATTCCCCACACCAGCCGCCCTACAACCCGTCCGCCTACACGCACCGCGTACACGCCGGCAGCCAATGGCCCCGGAACAACTTCGGTAGCATTCGGGCCGGTTTCGAGGCGGATCGTTTTTTTCAAAAACAACTTTTCCTCGCATATCTAACAACTGGAGCGGGGTTGGCCCGGAGGCGGCGTTTTCCAAACGAAGCCAAAAGTACCCGTGTGCAGGATTGGGCGACAACACTGCCGCCGCCGCGAGATTTTCAGGGTCAATGCGCCAGTCCACCGGAAAAACCCCGCCCGCTGCATCGTACACTTCGGCGCGCAGGGGGGTGTCCTCCAGGTGCCAGAATGCCGAAAACGGGCCGTCCCGCAAGGCCAGAATATCCAGTTCCAGCAAAACCGACTCGTCGGCCACTTCGACTTGTTCGGGCGAAAACCAACTCAGCGTCAGCCGGCCATCGGCATCGTGCCAGGCATTTTCGTCAAAACCCGACAGCCCCGGGGCACGGACGCTATGGATACGCAGAGCGCCGGCGTCGTACCGGAATGCCGCCTGCAAACCCGCGCAATTACCTCGTTTGCCTGTTCGAACGTGTACGGTGTGCACCTCGCCGGCGACCAAACCGGAGCCGACAAGCCGGATCGGCCAGGGATCGGCATGGCGGTCGGTGGTAGCAAGAAGCCCTTTGGGGTCGGAAGTACCGTTCACGTCGCCTTTTTTTATGGCCATAAAATCGGGGCACTGCAAGGGCCAAAGTGTATCCATCGGCGGCGAAAACACCCACGAGGGCGCCAAGGGCAGGGTATCGTAAATGCCGAGGATGAGTTTGCGCAGCTCCAGAATATCGAAGACGGAGAGCGAGCCGGAATTGTTGGCATCGGCGGCCACCAACTGCCAGGCATGTTGAAACGATTCGATACCGAGGATATGCCGGTTGATTTGTAGCAAATCAAGGGTACTGACCCCGTTGAGCGGGTTGTCGTTTTTTGCCGGTACGGCTTCATAAAACGGCAAAGCCGGCAGGTCGGAAAAATCATCGAGAAAATACCCGCCGCCGGTCACCTGCCGACTAACGGAGACGCCACCGCCGGGAGTCGCCAGGGTAAGTTGGTACTGCGCCAGCGTGTCGCCCTGCGGGGTATTGATCCGGCACCTCGGCAGCAGTTCGGCTATTTTTTGGCTGACAAGGTTCATGGTTGCGGCAGCATTGTTGCCGCGTACATCGAAGAACACCTGGCCCGTACCAGGGGCGATGACCACGAAGGTGGGCGTACCGAAAAAGGTGCCGAACTGGCCGCTTTTGTACGGCTGTACCGCCGTCAGGCTACCCCCGTCGGAGCCGACAACGGGCATAGTGAGCGCTTTGTCTGTGCGGTATTGCGCCACAAAGGGGTTGATGTCGGCGCCTTTGTCGCTGAGTAAAAAGAACTCCACCCGATCGCCGTAGGTGCTTTTTATTTGTTGGTACAAATTTTGAAAATGGGGTGCGTGCGCGGCGCAGGGCGGGCAATTGATAAAAAAAATATCGAGCACGACCACCTTGCCCTTGTTCACATAATCGGCATACAGGTGATGGGTTTTGCCGCCGGAATCCGTGATCGTAAAATCGGGCGCCTGGGCCGTAGCAAGCCCGCACACGAACAATCCCAAAAAGAAAAATAAAAAGTACGCATCGGTTGGGTATTACAGGTTTGGAACGACATACTGGTATGGAGCATGTAATCGGGGGACGAAAGTAGGCCTATTTGCGGACGTACGCCTGCCATTCGCACCCCAAAATGTCAGATGCCAGCATTTCCCCTTCCGATTATGTTAATGGGCATTAACCCTGATAAATTTACCGTGGCCCTTATCGTACTTTTGGCACTATCCCTCCGATGTTTGATTTATCTAAAAATCAAACTTTTAATCCGAACACTCGGCGTACTGCACCGTACTGTCGCCACAATCATTCTCAACCGACTTAAATTTTTAATCGGATGAAGATCATCCCGTCGCTCGTATGTCTTCGGGCATACCCCCGCAAACTGCTACAGGTTTCCAGCAGTTTTTCCCTTTTGTGGCTGATTGCCTCCGCCAATTTGCACGGCCAAACCTGCAATGACCTGTCCCTTATTTCCCTTGACGAAGATTGTACCGTTGAAATCACACCCGACATGGTGCTGGAGGGCATCCCGAATGATGCCTCGTATACCGTCCGGCTGACAACCCTCGCCGGAGCACCTATCCTCAATGTACTCACGGCAGCCCACCTCGGCGACACCATCCGGGCCACTGTGACGGACACCCTCACCGGCAATTCCTGCTGGGGTTTGCTCGTGGCATTCGACCAACTCGCGCCGATGCTGACGTGCACCGACCTTTCGTTGCCTTGTGCCTTGCCGAATACTTCGCCCGCCTTTTTAGCCAATACCCTTGGCCTCTCCAATGCCTACCCCGCCGTAGTGGAAAACTGTGGCACATACGACCTGACATATCTGGACACCTGGTTCGACCTTGGCTGTGCCGATGCGCAGGACCGCAGCGCCTACATCCAGCGCATCTGGACGGCAGTGGACGCCGCCGGCAACCAGGCCACCTGCAACCAACGGCTGAACCTGTACCGCGTACATGCCGCCGATGTGCTTTTGCCCGCCGATACGGCAGTCGGTTGCGCCAATCCGGCCACCGACCCTGTGTTCACCGGACAACCTTATTTTCAGGCGTTTGGCAGGACATTTCCCTTGTTTTCCACACCCACGGCCTGCGAATTACACATCGGCTACCAGGATCAGATTTTGCCCCTGTGCGGCGGTGTTTACACCATCCTGCGCACCTGGACGGTGTTCGACGATTGCCTGCCGGGCGGGCCGGGAAATCCGCGCTTCAGCATCCAGGCGATTGCCGTGCAGGACAAGGCCGGGCCGGTTTTTCAATGCCCCAAGGATACGCTTGTCTCCACCGATCCATTCCAGTGCAACCGCACACTCGACCTGCCCGATGTGGTATTGTACGATGTCTGTTCGGGCGTAACGGGCCTGGAGGCCAAATGGACGGTGGGCGGGCAAACCTACACCCTGCCCGGTTCGTTGTCCGATTTTCCGGGAAACAATCCCTGGCACCCCGACACTCTTAGCGTGCTGGAATTTGCCCCCAACCTGCCTGCCGGGGAAGTAATTCCGTTCACCTACACCGCCACAGACAACTGCGGCAACACCAGTACCTGCTCGTTCCGGGTGACCGTAGCAGACGGCGTCGCTCCCTTTCCTGTTTGCGACGAATTTACGCAGGTGAGCATCGGCCTGTCGGGCGAAGCACTCGTGTTTGCCGGCACTTTCAACGATGGTTCTTACGACAACTGCTCGACCGTGCGCTTTAAAGCCCGCCGGGCCGAAGCGGGCGATTGCCAGCCGAACGATATGTTTTTTGACCAGGTAAACTTTTGCTGCGCCGATGTTGGTAAAACCATCACGGTCATCCTGCGCGTGTACGATGTGCAGCCCGAGGCCGGCGCAGTCAGCCTGACCGCCAACGAGGCGCACGCCGCCAACTGTGAAGTGCAAGTGCTGGTGGATGACAAAATAAAACCGCACTGTACACCTCCGGCGCATACGACCGTTTCCTGCCAGAGTTTCGACCCGTACCTCATATCCCACGGGATGCCTGTATTCACCGACAACTGCTGCATAGACACCGCATACGAGCTGGCGCCCAACTACGCCCTTTTTGACACGTTGTGCAACCGCGGCACTATCACGCGCACGTTTCGCGCCTACGATTGCAACGGCCAGAGCAGCAAGTGTACCCAACGGATAGTCGTCTTTTACACACAACAGTATGCCATCAAATTTCCGGACGATGTACTGGTGAGCGACTGCGACACGACGGGCGTGTACAGCGCCGAACCAGAGATATTCGGTAATTTTTGCGAACAGATCGGCATCTCCTACCACGATGACGTGAACTCCGCCGGCCTGCTTTCCTGCTACTGGATCGAACGGTACTGGCGGGTGGTCAACTGGTGCCAGTACAATCCCAATCTGCCACTTGTTGAAGTGCCCAACCCCAACCCCTCGATCAATCCGCTGGATCTCCTGAACATGCCCGGCCCCATGGTAGCCCCGGCCGGCTACCAACCGGCGCCTACGTTGCGCCGCGTCAGCGCCAACGACCCGATGCCCACGGACTTCAGCACGTTTTGGAGCCCCTTTGCCAACGGCTACACCTACCGCCAGACCATTATCGTGCGGGACAAGGAACCGCCCAAGTTTCGCGGTTGTCCCGACCTGAACGGCCCGGTGGAAATGTGCGACCACACCACCAACGACCCCAACTACTGGAATGCCCCGTATTGGTCCAATCCACACATCCCGGGCGGTACCGACTTGTGCGAGGGACAGTCCGATCTCGCCGCAACCGTCAACGATGCCTGCGCCAAGGGCAACCTCAATATCCGCTATTTGCTCTACCTGGATCTCGACAACGACGGGGTGCAGGAAAGCCTCATCAGCAGCAACAACCCGCCGCCGCCCGGCATGGTACTGTTTGGAAATGCCATGACCCCGAATTTTACCGGTGGCGTTTTGCGGCAATTTGACCAGCGCCCTGTGCCTGCCGACGAGAAATACCGGTTCACCATCCTGAAAGGCGGTTATTCCAACATCACCGGCTATGTACGCTGGGTTTCGGAGAAAGAACCCGGCAAGTACATCACCCCCCAACTCCCACACGGCAACCACCGCATCCTGTGGATTGCCGACGACGGCTGTGGCAACCAGGCCTTTTGCGAATATACAATCCGGGTACGCGACTGCCGGGCGCCGGAATTGATCTGCCTGAACGGTCTGAGCACCGACATGCCCATTGACCAGACAACCACCCTGTATGCTCAGGATTTTGTGCTGTATGTCGGCGACAACTGCTCGCCCGCAAGCGAGGTACTGCTCGGCCTGCGCAAATCCGGCGCCGGACATGGTTTCCCATTCCAGCCCGACGGCAAGCCCTGGCAAAGCGCGCGATTCGACTGCTCCGAATTAGGCACCCAGTTTGTGGAACTCTGGGCCATGGATCACGCAGGCAATATGAATACCTGCGAAACATACGTCGTCGTGCAAGACAATTATTCGGTTTGCTCCAACACGACGGGCACCGTGGCCGGCATCCTCCAGACAGGTGGCGGCGAGGGGCTGGAAGATGCCGCCGTGGAAATCACAGGCAACCACCCGGCTGTACCTGCCATGCACTTGTTCGCGCCATCTACCCAGACCGGCGCCTACCAGTTTGCTTCCTCTATTCCGTTGGGTTCCGACCTGACAATCACCCCGATCAAGGACAACGACCCGCACAACGGCGTATCCACCTTCGACCTTTCGCTCATCAATAAACATATCCTCGGCTTTGGCCCTTTGGATAGCCCGTACAAACTCATCGCTGCCGACATAAATAACAGCCGCTCGGTGACCACCCTCGACGTGGTTGAACTGCGCAAACTTATCCTCGGCATCTACACGGATTTTCCGCAAAACACCTCCTGGCGATTTATAGATGCGGACTATATATTTCCCAATATCGGAAACCCCTTTCAGGAAATTTTTCCGGAAACGCGGCAAATCGCCAACCTGCAGGTCAGTCGTTTGCAGGAAAATTTCATTGCTGTAAAAATCGGTGACACCAATGGCAACGCCTTGGCCAACAACCTGCAGGCCACGCAAGACCGCACCGCCGGAACCGCTATTTTCGAGGTGGTTTTTGCCGATGGACGCCCGGACACCGACATCCGCGCCGGGCAGGAATTTGACCTGCTGGTACGCGCCGAAGATGTGCTGCTGGGCTGCCAGTTTACGCTGGCACACCCGGGCCTGGAGGTCGTCCAGATCATTCCGGGCACGGGAATGGGGCACGACAACTTCGCGGTATTTCCTGGTGAAGAAGTACTCACCCTGAGCTGGGACGGGCACGACAAACCGCAGTTTGTTGTGCGGTTTAGCGCCCGAAAAACGGGCCGGATCGAGCAGATACTCCAGGTTTCGAGCCGCATCACGAGGGCCGAAGCATACCGCGATCAGGAAAGGGAAACAGAGCGACAGGAAGTAGCGCTGCGCTTTGGCGGCAGCGCCAAACCGGTGCAGGGACAGGGGTTTGAGTTGTATCCCAACGAGCCGAATCCCTGGCGCGAGCACAGTCGCATCCGGTTTTATTTGCCCGATGCTGCCGCCGTGACGCTGACCATTTTTTCCCAAACCGGGCAAACGATTTTTTCCCAAAAGCGGGACTATACGGCCGGCTTCCAGAGCATAATGCTGGATGCTGTTTCGATGCCCGATGCCGCCGGAGCGTTATTTTACCGGATAGAAACTCCGACGGAAAGTGCCGTGAGCAAGATGGTACGTTGGTAGGCAATACACGAGACAGTCTCTCCATGCCCGACTACTCCGCGCGCGCCCACCACCCTGCTATCGAATCCCGCCGCGCCCGATAGCGTTCCCAAAACGCAGGAATACAGGAACCTGCCAGTGCCGAGGTCGAGTTGAACAGTACGCAAATACCGATGCCGTCGCGGCGGTCGAACGCAATTTCGCTGCGAAAATCATTGACCGAGCCGCCGTGGTAAACGATCGTGTCGGCCTCGTTGGTCAGAATGCGCCAGCCCATGCCGTAATGCGGTTCCAGAGGCATGCCCCAGCGCCGGAAGTAGCGGCGCTCGCCGTTTGTTTTGATGGCCGGGCGAAACACCTCGTCCAACGTTGCCCTTGACACCACCTCCGGGCGATGCCCCAACAGCACGACAAGCCACCGGCCCATATCGGCTGCACTGGCATTCACGCCTCCCGCCGGAGCGGCATTGTAGTACCGTTTTGTGATCGTGGCGGGTGTCAGCCCCATGCGCGTGTGGACGTGGGGCAGTGCAACATTCGGGTTGCCCTGCATGCTCGCCCAGTCGGCGGACGCATCGCGCATCCCGGCAGGGCCAAATATCTTTTTGGTTAAAAGTTCCGGGTACGATTCCCCGGTAACGGCCTGCATCGCTTCTCCAACGAGTGCGAAGGCCGCATTTTGGTAGGTGAATACTTTTCCCGGCGCACCGTTGAGCGGCAGTTTGGAAAATTTGGCGGCAATCGTTCGTACGTCATAGCCCGCCTCGATCATGTTGGTGTAGGCGTGGTAGGGTAAACCCGTGGTGTGCGCCAGTAAATGGGCAAGTTGCACCTGAGCGGTATTTCCGGGGGAAGACAGGGCAAACTCGGGCACATAGCGCACGATCCGGTCGTCCCAATGCAACGCATCCTCCTGCACCAAAATACCGGTCAGCACCCCCGCGAAGCCTTTGGACAAAGACCCGATACGGAACACCGTGTGGGCGTCTATGGAATCTGATTTTGAGGTACTGCGCAGTCCGTAACCCCGCTGAAAAACCACCACACTGTCTTGTACAATCACGACGGCTGCACCGGGTGTGTGGGTAGCCGACAGGGTATCGGCAAAAAACCGGTCGTATTCGGCGATCAGCGCCCGCAGGTGCGGATTGCGCAAGGCCTGAGGCGTTGGCCCTTCGTAGCGATGTACGTTTTCCTGCGAATTGACGTACGTGCAGGTTTGCATCAGCAGAAGCAAAGGCACAGCGAGCAACAGCACAAACAGCAGCATTTTTTTCATAGGTGGACAAAGGTAGAAATCCGGCTGAAACCGTCCACGGATTTCTGCTGCACAAAACAGGTAACGCGCCCTACCTTTGGCGCCAAATTTTTTGATATGCAAACTCTCCTGCGATTTGCCGCGACAGCCACTTGCCTGTTTGTACTCGCTACAGCTACCGCACAAATGGCTTTTTTTCCGGAAGAACTCTTCGTAACGGCGGCCTCCCTGAACCTGCGCGATACGCCCGACAAGGCTGGGAAAGTACTGGAAAAACTCCCGCGCGGCACTACGCTCAACCTCGTTGAGGTAGTCAATGACGGGCAATATGTTGAAGTGGACAGCATCCACGGTCTTTGGCTGAAAGTGAAATCGAAAACCAAAACCGGGTATGTTTTCAGCCCTTATACCAGCGGGGCGTACTTCCTCTGCATGGATCGGGATATCATGCAGGATTCGTTGCCCCCGCTGCTCTGGTACGGCATTTATGTTCGCGACTCCTTCGCCGACGAGTTGCGCAAGATCGAAGTGCGGCTGGAGCGCGAGTACAATGAATTTTTCATGGAAGAAGTAGATGTGCTGTACACCGATCAGCCGGATACCGCCAAGTTCATCGTCGGCTCGGCAACCCCGCTCAAACCCGGCTATGCCGGCAACCTTGGGTTGTTTGGGCCGGATATCACATACTACTCCTCCCAGCTATCGCCCGGCGCCATGCTGCCGATCCATCCGGGTATCGAAGACGGAGACGAATCTGAAAAAAGCACCTATTACTTTGCGGCCACGGGCTGTGCCTACTTTGGCGACTACGACTATGTGCATGTGACCGACTACCGGCTGTACACCATGGAAATGATGCCCGGCACGACGTCCTTGCGCCAGGATATGACAGGATGGGTACAACCCGAGGTGGGACTGAACCCCAATGTAGCCCTGATCTGGTACGGGGACCTCGATGGAGACAACAAACCCGATGCAATACTCGAAGACGCACCCTACGAAATCGGCGCCCGAATTTCCCTTTTCCTGTCCTCCAAAGCACAACCGGGAATGCTCCTCCACAAAGTATGCGAGTATTTTTATGTGATAGATTAATTGGTTTATTGGTTGACTGGTTTATTGGTTGACTGGTTTTAGTTTCTTGCCTAACCAGTCAACCAATAAACCAGTCAACCAATAAACCAGTCAACCTGTCAACCAACAAACGATGCATCCAGATTCCTTTGTCGTCAAAGAGCGCGGAGACAACCGCACGACGGCGCCGCATGTGCTGCCGATTTACGCCACCTCGTCGTTTTCATTTGAGAACATAGACCAGGGCATAGAAATTTTCAACAACATCGAGAGCGGACACGCCTACAGCCGCTACGCCAACCCAACCGTAGATACCGTGGCCCGCAAAATTGCCGACCTCGAATCCTTTGGGCTGGATATAGCGGCCGAAGCGGTGATGACCAGTTCGGGTATGGCCGCCATTTCTACGCTGCTGCTGGGGGTACTGCAATCGGGCGACAAGGTGTTGAGCCAGGGCAATTTGTACGGCGGCACCACCGAATTGCTCACCGGTATCCTGCGCCCTCTCGGCGTGGAGACGATCTTCACCGACCTGCGCAATCTGGAGCAAGTGGAAGCCCTGCTCCGGCAAAACCCGGCCATTCGCATGATCTATTGCGAAACACCCGCCAATCCGACGCTTGCTTGCGTAGACATTGCAGCGCTTTCCGATCTGGCCCACCAACACGACGCCTGGTGCGCCATAGACAACACTTTTTCCACGCCGCTTTTACAGCAACCTTTTGCGCTGGGTGTGGATTTCATCGTGCATTCCACCACCAAATACCTGAACGGCCACGGAAACAGCATTGCCGGGGCAATCGTTGGTCGCGACCGCGCAGTCATGCGCAAGCAGGTGTGGCGGGCCATGAAACTCGCCGGCACCAATTGTTCGCCCTTTGAAGCATGGCTGACCCACAACGGCATGAAAACCCTCGCCCTGCGCATGGAACGCCACTGTGCCAATGCCCTCGCATTCGCCCTGTTTCTGGAAAAACACCCCGCCGTAGCGCGGGTAAACTACCCGGGCCTGGTTTCGCATCCCGACCACGAATTGGCCAAACGCCAGATGCGAGGCGGCTTCGGCGGCATGCTGAGTTTTGAACTGAAAGGCGGCCTCGAAGCGGGGCTGGCCTGCATGAACCGCATCCGGTTCTGCACCCTCGCCCCTACCCTCGGCGACGTGGATACGCTGATCCTGCACCCGGCCTCGTCCTCCCACCTGAATGTGGCCCGCGATATTCGCGAACAAAACGGCATCACCGACGGCATGATCCGGGTGTCTGTAGGCATTGAAAACGTGGCCGATATTATCGCCGATATCGAACAGGCCTTAGCAGTTTTGAGTTTTGAGTTTTGAGTTTTGAGTTTTGCTACTACCTGACGCGATCCGGCGACAAGCCAACGGTCGCCCGGGAAAATTGATTTTTATGGAAAACATGGATTCCCTGCGCAGGGAAGAACACCCGAACAACCTGGTATTGTTTCTCCGATCCTGGTGGCCATCTCTTGTGGCCTTGCTCGTACTGTCGGTGGCTGCGCTCTGGTTTAATTGGCGTCCTCCGTTGCACGAGCGTTTGTTCACGAAATACATGGACGACCCAAAAGCCGCCTTTCTCCTGCGCGGCGGCGGTGACGAGACGGCTCCCGATATGACACCTGCTGCGGACGCATTCAACCAGGGGGACTATCAAAATGCCCTGAACCGGCTGAGCGCCTACCTGCCCAACTACCCCAACGACATGGAGGCGCGTCTGTTTGCAGGCCTTTGCTACCTGAAACTGCAGCGGTACCAGGATGCACAAGGAGCCTTCCGGGGGGTCACCCGCACCAAAAATGCCTGGACAAGCGAGGCATACTGGTACATGGCACTCGCTTACCTACGCGAAAACAAGCGCATTGAGTGCATTCAGGCACTTGGGGGGATTCCGGAGAACAGCGACCGGCACCAGAAAGCGCTGGAGATATGGCAACAGATTAGATAAAACAAGCCGTTTCTGCCGATCTACCGGTTGGTATATTGCTGTCCAAACTGTGTCCGAAAGGCATCCACTTTTTCGGTACGCTTCCAGCCCTCGGCAGCGCAGAGTTCAGCCATTTCCCGGGTAGATTTGCCGAGCCTGGTGTCCGGGTACCGCTGCTGGATGTAGTCCCAAACCGATTTAAAATCTTCGGATACCATGTCGGTTTCAGCGGAAAAAACGGGGGTGTTGTCGGCGCCATTCACCAGTACCAGCCGCATCCAGTATTCCGACTCCCGGGTCTCTTCGCCGAGCGGGAAGTATGGATTGTCCCGGTTGAATTTTTCCCAAAAAATAGCCACGTCGGCTACTTTTTCCAGCGGGATTACTATGCCGCCATCGCTGAACATGGTCACATTTTGCTCGGCAGTGCGCTGATTGATAAACTTTTGCATGGGCTGCGTCACAAGTGGGCCGAAGAAATCCTGAAATTTTCGCCAGTCCACCACAGGGAAAATCGAGCCTTCAGCCCACATCAATCGAAATCCGTTGACGGCGAAAGGAACGGTAGCAGGGTATTTGTTGTAGTTGAAACGGTCATTGTACACATCCTTGGCATCGTTTTCGGTGAATGCCACCGTTTCGGTTTGTTTGTAAAACTCTCCCTCCGCCATCATGCGGCGCATAAAGCGCTCCAGCAGCAGGAAACTTGCATCGGCGAGCGGGCGCGGGGCATCGGCGAGGTTTTTTTCCACATAGCCCCATGCCTGGCCACCGCTGGTAATATCCTTTGTGTCGAGCGCCTGAAGGAATGTGGCGAGCTGCCCGACCCGATCCGTATCCGGGCTGTCGCCCCGCTTACCCGCGTACACGCAGGTGAGCGCGCCACCAAATGCCCAGCCGGAGGGCCTGTCGCCGCTGAGTGCCGTGACCTGGTAGTAGGGCGACCGATACGAGATGCCGCGCAGTTCAATTTCTTCCTGATTCGTGGATTCGTTGCCTGCACCCTCCACAACTTCGCCTTCTTTCAATTGGGCAAGCACGCCGGCGGTCTGGCCGGGCTGTTCGCGCAGGCGCAGATTGTCCACATTGGCCGTGTAAAGAAATAGTTCGGGTTTGGGCGGCAAGCCCGGGTCGGCAGATTCCGGGGTTTTGCCCGAATCGGATTTGCAGTTGGACAGGAGCGCTGCCGCGAAAATGGCGGCAAAGAAGAATGGTGTTGATTGCATGGTTGCTTCGTTCTGTTTTATGGTCGTAACGGGGCAAAAGTAGTGCAGTACTGCCGCTGATTGTGCGTTTATTTGCCTCCTAAAAAACAACCTGCCGGCCGATGCGTACGCTACTTCTATCTTTTTTTCTGCTCGTGACGTTTGGTGCGAGCGCTCAGTCCCGGGCCGCACAAAAAATCCTTGACACCGAACAGCGCCGTTTTGAGGCCATGGTGCGCCGGGACACTCTTCTGCTGCGCAACCTCCTGTCCGACGATCTTTTTTACCTGCACTCCAATGCGCTGGAAGAGAACAAGTCCACTCATATTGGCGCTATTGCTATCGGCCGTATTGTCTATAAAAAGATGTTTCGGGAAAAAGCAACTGTTCGGCGTTATGGCCGCACGGCGCTTGTCAACGGTGTTGTGCAGGTGACCGGATTGCTGAACGGGTCGCCGTTCGAGGTGCGCCTGGCCTATTCGGCGGTATATCGAAAAAAAGGCCGGCAGTGGCGCCTTGCCAATTGGCAGAGCACTAAATTTCAATAATAAACCCGCCCATTTTTCAACAGGCGGGTTTGAAATCCTTCTATAAAAAACCTTCTTGCTGTTTTTCCTTATGTAGTCTCCAGTTCGGGATTTTTGTTTTTCTTCTTCGATCTGCCCTTTTCGGGCGCGATTTGCTTGAGCGGATCCCCCTCAGGGAGCGACTCGCAGTGCACGAAGTCGGCCACCCCGATTTCATAGCGGTCGCGAAAACCGTTTAGCACAACCTTGATGTCTTTTGATGGTGCTTTTATGGCTACAAACTCTTTAATAGTTTCCAGCACATCGTAGTCGATATAGGCGGTGTCGGAGGCATCTATAATCACCTCGGAATTTGCCGGCAGGTGATCAAGCGTCATTTTGATGCTGCCTTTATTGAGGAAAGAAACCTCCTGTGACAATTTGATGCGGATCAGGTCGCCTTTGTGGTACTCCTCTTCATGAAAGAAGTAGGCATTTTTCATATTGCTGCGCAGGATGGAGAAAATGCTGATACACATGCCGATGGCCACGCCGGTGAGCAGATCGGTGAACACCACAGCGACTACCGTGACGATGAAAGGCCACCACTGGTATTTGCCACTGGCCCATACGTCCTTGAAAATGGAAATTTTAGCCAACTTATAGCCAACCTGAAGCAGGACAGCAGCCAGGGCTGCCAACGGAATCAGGTTGAGTACTTTGGGTATGGCCAGCACGCAGATGAACAGAAAAACGCCGTGCAGTATCGCCGAGGTTTTGGTGCGCCCGCCGGCATTCAGGTTGGCGGAACTGCGCACGACCACGGAGGTAACAGGCAAGCCGCCAATAAGGCCCGAAACCAGATTGCCGATACCCTGGGCACGCAATTCCGTGTTCGGGTTGGTGGTGCGTTTCAGGGGGTCTACTTTGTCTATGGCTTCTATGCAAAGCAGGGTTTCGATAGAGGCCACGGCACAAATAGTCAGCGCGACCTGATACACCGCCGGGTTGTTCCATTGTGAAAAATCCGGCAGCATAAACTGACCAAAAAATCCCGACAGATTCTCCGCTACGGGAATACGCACCAAATGCTCCGGGAGAATGGCCCAGGAGGAGCCGGCAGATTTGAACAGTTCATTGACCAGGACGCTGACCGCTACGGCGATCAGGGCGCCAGGCACCGGACTGATACGTTTTTTGATGCCCGGCATCTCGGCTACAATAAGGATGGCCAGCGCAATGAGCGTGACGAATGTCGCGCCCGGATGGATATATGCGGTGATCGTTTCCCAAAGCGTCGCGAAGGTATTGCCTCCGCCTGCTTCAAAAAATGCCATATCGCCCTCCGCGTCCTTGTCGTAGCCCAGTGCATGCGGTATTTGCTTGAGGATGATGATGATACCAATGCCCGTCAGCATGCCCTTGATGACGCTCGTCGGGAAGAAATTGGCGATGCTGCCTGCCCGCACAAGACCGAGCACCAGTTGAAAAATACCCGCCAGTACCACTGCGAGCAGGAATACCGGGAAACTGCCCAACTGCTGAATGGCAACCAACACCACAGCGGTAAGACCGGCAGCGGGTCCGCTGACACTGGTGTGCGAGTTGCTCAGCCATCCGATCACGACGCCACCCACGATACCCGCAATCATGCCGGCAAACAGCGGGGCGCCCGAGGCGAGCGCGATGCCGAGGCACAAAGGAAGCGCAATGAGAAAAACGACAATAGATGCGGGCAGATCGTACTTCAGATTTGCCATTGTTTTGGTGTTCAGCATTTTGCGTATCTTTTTGAATGAAAATAGTACATGAAAAAGAAGAACCAATCGGCTTGGGGCCAATTGAACTGTGGAGGACAAGAAAGGGAATGAGAACCGCTTAGGCGCGGTTGGGAGGGGGGGAGAAGATGGTAATGAAGGCGAGCACCAAAATGTCATCATCCTGAATCCGGTGTGTTTTCAGGTAACTGCTTTCGTCATCCGGCAGCACGAGCGCTTCCGGCAATTGGTGGTGCTGGTGGTGTTTCGCCTCTTCTTCCAGCAAATTGGAAGCAGGCGCAGGCGTATTTTCCTCTTCCTGTCCCTGATCGCCGGCGAGCAAAAAACAGACAGGCTGAAACAAGTCCGGACATACCAAGCGAGCCACATCGTTGAGCACTAAGCACCCGACGGCGAGAAACAGCAAGACCCGCAAACGCTTTTGAATTATGTCCATAAGGTAAAAAAACCGAACGCGAAGGTCGTACTTTTGTTCGGGAAGGCGGTATTATTTTATCGTAAAGTGATTCAACATGAAAGCCCTTGTCTTACAAAATCTCCAGAAACCGCTTGTTTTTCAAGAAGTTGAGACCCCAGTTCCGGGAGCCGGATCGGTACTCGTGCGCCTCCAATCGGCAGCCCTCAACCGTCGCGACTGGTGGATCACGCAAGGGCAATACGCCAAAATTCAGTTGCCTGTTATCCTGGGCAGCGACGGTGCCGGCGTGTGCAACGGCAAGGCTGTAGTGCTGTACCCGGCGCTCGATTGGGGCGACAATCCGGCCGCACAGGGCAACAAGTTCCGCGTACTGGGCCTGCCCGAAAACGGCACCTTGGCCGAGTACATCTGCGTACCTCGTGCCAATATCGCCCCCAAACCCGAGCACCTGACCTGGGAGCAAGCCGCCGCACTGCCGCTGGCCGGACTGACAGCCTACCGCACCCTGTTCACCCGCTGCGCCCTGCGCCCGGGCGAGCGGGTGCTCATCACCGGTATCGGCGGCGGCGTGGCACTCCTCGCTATGCAGTTCGCACTTGCCGCCGGAGCCGAGGTGTATGTAACCTCCGGCTCAGAAGAAAAAATCGAAAAAGCCGTACATCTGGGCGCTACCGGAGGAGCCAACTACCATACCTCCGACTGGGATAAAGCCCTGAAAAACGCGGTCGGCGGCTTCGATGTGGTGGTGGACTCCGCGGGTGGCGACGGATTCGCCCTGCTGCCCGGCTTGTGCAAACCCGGCGCCCGGATCGGCATCTACGGCGGATCACTCGGCAAAATCAACGGCCTCAGCCCACAGATTTTGTTCTGGAAACAGATCAGCATCCTCGGCTCCACCATGGGCACGCCGGAAGAATTCACCCAAATGCTCGACTTCGTTTCCCGCCACCGCATCGTACCGGTGGTGGATTCCGTGTTCCCGCTCTCCGACGGCAATGCCGCGCTGCAACGGCTGGCGGAAGGCACACAGTTTGGGAAAGTGGTGCTCACGATTCCGGATTCCGACGTTCAGCCTGAATCCGGCGGCTGACCAGTACCAGCAGAATACCGGGTATTCCAATCCAGATCGCCTCGCTGAGCAAAATCCGGACACCCCATTTGCTGAAGAAATCCCGAATTTCCAACGGCGACACCCGAATGACCTGCACCGGAAAAAACAACCGCTCCTCGCTCAGCGGCCACCACAACGCGCAACCCATGCCGCCCGTGGTAAGCATATCCAGTAGCGGGTGCGAGGCCGTAGCCAATACGAACCACAGCGCCATTTTCCACCAGTCTTTTTCCCGGCGGTAAAAAAGCCAGGCGATCAGCATGCCAAACCCCACCGCAAATGCCAGCGAATGCGTCCAGCCGCGGTGCCCCCAGATACTGGTGTACGGCACATCAAACCGGAAAGCCAGCACATCGGCATCGGGGATAAAAGCGCAGACCCCGGCCAGCAGGAGTGCCTTCGCCGTTGTTTTTTTTGGAAAAAAAGAAAGCCCGAGCGCGGTAGACGCAGCAATGTGGCCAAAAATGGATGCCATGTGTTTAGGGGTTGGAGGGTTTCTGGTTGGAGGGTTGGAGGCACGAAAATACCCAAATACCATTCAGGCTGTTTTATTTCCAAAACCGGCATACCAGCCAACCAGCACAAACCAAACCAAAATGCTGCCTTCGATCAGGCGTTGCACAAGCCCGAAGTATGGCGCGGCGGTTCCTGATATCAAAAGCAGCACAAATAAAAAAGACAAGACACCACAGGCGATGCTCGTCAAAGCCGGAAAATTATGATCCTGCTTTTGGTATAGTCCAACCCCGATAGCCAGCAGCGCCGGCGGGACAATAAGATAAGTCAGCATTCCCGTCAGGTTGTGGATCAGTTGTGCTGCGCTGGGGTCAATCATTTCTTTGTTGCAGCCCGCGTCGCAGGGGAAAATGCTCACGACCACGGTTGCTATTCCATAAAAAACACCCACACCCATCAGGCCCAGATTGGTCAGTCTGGAGCCACGGAGTACTTTTTTCAACGCAAAAGCAAATAGCGCCAGCAGCAGACCGCTCGGCAAAAAGCCCCAAAACCGCAGCGCAACCCCGTGTGGCGTTCCGATGGCATACGACTCGCTGATGAACTGGGTGCCGTGGCTGTAGTCTTGAAACTGCAACCCGCCTAAAATGGTGGTTGCGACAAAGAGCACGACGCCCAGAAATCCCGTGCAAAAAATCAGTGTTCGGTTCATACGTCAAATCTACGCTGTGTTTTTCAGCCCGGCCCGAAGGTCTTGCCGAAAGGCTGTATGATCGCAAACCCGCGCTGCTTTTTTCTGTACGCAACAGTTGTTTTGTCGAAAATCGCAATCTTCACCCCCTGCAGCCGCGTCCTTCACCCATCTTTTCGCAGTTTTGCACGAATTCATCACCCTGCTCTCTTCACTCATCGCTACAACATCTGATGCTACCGACTATTCTGCCCTCCACGACTTTCCAGGTTTTTAAAACCTGGAAAGTCTGTTCCCTGCTACTCTTGGCAACCACGCTCTCAGCCCAGCCTGTCAACACCGACTACCTGCGCACGCTGAACGTCCGCGGTATCGGCCCCGGCGCCATGTCGGGCCGTATCACGGCCATCGCTTGCGACCCCGCCGACCCGCAAACGATCTATGCCGGCGCGGCTTCCGGCGGTATTTGGCGCAGCCGTAGCGGCGGCACCGACTGGCAGCCCATCTTCGACGCGGCGCCCACGCAAAGCATCGGCGCGCTGGCCGTGCACCCGCTCAATCCCGACCTGATCTGGGCCGGCACCGGCGAGGGTAACCCGCGCAACTCGCAAAATTTCGGCATCGGCGTCTTCAAATCCATAGACCGCGGTCGCACCTGGCAGCACGCCGGTCTGGAAAAAACCCACACCATCCACCGCATCATCCTGCACCGCGACAACCCCGATATCGTGTGGGCCGCATCCCTCGGTTCTTCCAATGGCCCCACCGAAGAGCGCGGCGTATTTAAAAGTACCGACGGCGGCAAATCGTGGCGCAAGGTACTGTACGTCAACGACCTCACCGGCTGCGCCGAACTCGTAGCCGACCCGTCCAACCCCAATAAACTTTTCGCGGCGCTATGGGAATACCGCCGCTGGCCCTGGTTTTTCAAATCCGGCGGCAAAGGTTCCGGCCTCTACGTCTCCTACGACGGCGGCGAAACCTGGAAGCAACGCACCGAAAAAGACGGCCTGCCCAAAGGCGAACTCGGACGCATCGGCCTGGCCGTAGCCCACAACAAACCCAACGTGGTGTACGCCCTCGTGGAAGCCGAAGAAAACGCCCTGTACCGCAGCGACGACGGCGGCCACTCGTGGCGCAAAACCGCCACGGAAAACATCGGCGGCCGGCCGTTTTACTATGCCGAAATCTATGTGGACCCCAAAAATGAAAACCGGGTTTACAGCCTGCACACCTTCCTCAACCGCAGCGAAGACGGCGGCAAATCCTTCGAAACCTGGGTCGGCTGGAAAATACACCTCGACCACCACGCTTTCTGGATTCACCCCGACGACCCGGATTTCATCATCAACGGCAACGACGGCGGCCTCAACATCACCCGCGACGGCGGCCGCACCTGGCGATACGCCGAAAACATCCCCGTCGGACAGTTTTACCACGTCAATGTGGACAACGACATCCCGTACAACATCTACGGCGGCTTGCAGGACAACGGCTCCTGGGTCGGTCCCTCGGCGGTGTGGCGCAGCGGCGGCATCCGCAACTCCGACTGGCAGGAAGTGCTCTTCGGCGACGGCTTCGATGTGCTGCCCCGCCGCGACAACAGCCGCTACCTCTTCGCCATGTCGCAAGGCGGCGAACTGAACTATGTAGACCGCAAAACGGGCGCCTCCCTCTACCTCAAACCGCTGCACCCCGACGGTGTCGAACTGCGCTGGAACTGGAACGCCGCGCTGGCGCAAGACCCTTTCCGCGACGGCGGTATCTATTTCGGCAGCCAATTCCTGCACTACTCGCCCGACTACGGCCAAACCTGGCAACTGCGGTCGCCCGACCTCACGTCCAACGATACGTCCAAAATGCACCAGTTCACCT
Organism: Lewinellaceae bacterium; assembly: GCA_016719605.1. Lineage (GTDB taxonomy): Bacteria > Bacteroidota > Bacteroidia > Chitinophagales > Saprospiraceae > M3007. The sequence continues at coordinate 450,363 of JADJYW010000003.1, forward strand.
CGGGTGGCCTCACGCTGGATGCTACCAATGCCGAAAATTTCTGCACCGTCATCGCTATCGCCCCCAGCCCAGCACAGCAGGGCGTGGTCTGGGTGGGCACCGACGACGGCCACCTGCAGCTGACGCGGGACGGTGGCCGTACCTGGGAAAACCTGACCGACCGACTGCCCGGCTGCCCCCGCGGCGCCTGGATTCCGCAGATCGAAGTGTCTGCCAAAAACCCCGGCGAGGCATTCGTGGTCGTCAACAATTACCGCCTGAACGACTGGGCGCCCTACCTGTACCACACCACCGATTTCGGGAAAAAGTGGAAACGCCTCGCCAATCCCGACAATGTGACCGGTTTTTGTCTGTCGGTGGTGCAAGATATGGAGGTACCCGAACTGCTTTTTCTCGGCACCGACCAGGGGTTGCACTTCAGTCTCGACTACGGCGCCAACTGGACTGCCTGGCCCCGCACAGCCGACGGAAAACCCGGCGGCCTGCCCGCCATGCCCGTGCAGGACATGAAAATACACCCCCGCGACGGCGACCTCGTGCTCGCCACCTTCGGACGAGGCATCTGGATCATGGACAACATAGCGCCCCTGCGCGACCTGGCCCGCAACCAGAAACTGCTGGACCAGCCCTTCAAAATTTTTGAGCCGCAACCGGCTTACCTCGCGGCCTGGCGTTCCTACGACGGCCCGCGTTTTTCCGCCGACGCCTTTTACGAAGCCCCCACGAAGGGTACGGCCGCGCAAATACCCGTTTGGGTGAAACCCGGCATGGCGCCGAAGGCGGAAAAGAAAAAAGATGCCGAAGCGGAACCCACCCCGGAGCCTGCGCGGCGCGGCGGCCCGGGCGGCAGGCGGGGCGGCGGCGACAAAAAGGAAAAAGCCACGGTACTGGTGCTTTCTGCCGAAGGCGATACCCTGCGCCGTTGGAAAACCGAACTGGACACCCTTTTTGGCAGCATTTCCTGGAATCTGGACACCCGTGGCCCTACCTACCCGTCCAACCGGGAGCCGGATGCCGATCAGATGGAGCCGGGTGGCGGGCCACAGGTTTTGCCCGGCACATATAAAATAGTGGTGACCTACCGCGACCAGACGGACTCCACGGCCGTGCGTGTACTCGATGATCCGCGCCTCGGTATTTCGCCGGCGGCCCGCCGGGCCAAAGCTGACGCGCTGCGCAGTTTTTACCCGACCATTGAAAAAACAAACGCGGCCTACGAGCGCCTGAAGGAGGCGGAAAAGACGATCAAGTTGGTGGAAAGTTCATTTGCCAATGTGCCGGACAGCACGAAAAAAGCCGTGCTTGACCTGGGTAAAACCCTGCGCGACAGCATCGGCGTGCTGAAGGAGGTGTTTTTTCAGCAAAAAGAACCCAAGGGCATCCAGCGCAACCCGAACCTGCTGACCAGCCACCTGCGCCGGGCTACGAGTTACATCAACGCCTCGCCCGCCGAGCCGAACGAAAATGCGCGTCTCGCCATCAAAGCGGCGGAAGCGGAAGTGACGACGGTGCTGGCACGCGTCGAGGAACTCCTTGGTAAGCCCTGGGCGGCGTACCGGCAGCAAGTGGAGCAGGTGCAGTTTTCGTTGTTTAAGGAGTAGGGGTTAGGGCGGATTTGCGTGCGTTGCAGAGGGGGACTCGTAAGTCCGCACCATAATTGCGAAGTTGACAGGCGAATCCATTTTTTGACAGGATGAAAAAGATTTACAGGATTTTCGGCGGAGCCACCTCATTTATCTTGTAAATCTTTTTCATCCTGTCAAAAAATCTCAATTTCCGTCAAAACAGCACTTATGATACACCCTATCCGCGTCTCAGCGGTGAATTTGAATAACGTTTTCCGCCCCGCTTAGTGTTCTGCCCTATCCGTGTCCGTTACTCCGGAGAGCGGACACGGTTTCTTTATTCCGGAGCCCAAATTTTTTACTTTTGAGCGAGCCAACCACCAGCGTGGCCCCGGAGTACACTGTTCATTTACCTAAAAATATAAACAAATGAGGCCACTCTACCCTATCGTTTTCCTCCTCCTCCTCACCCCCGCCTTCGCCGGCGCCCAGGCTATTTCCATCAATACCGACAGCAGCAACCCCGATCCCTCGGCTATTCTGGACGTGAAAAGCGCGGATAAAGGGGTGCTCGTGCCCCGTATGAACAAAACGCAACGCGAGCTGATCGCTGCACCCGCCACGGGTTTGTTGGTTTTTGATACCGATTTGGGCGGATTTTGGTTTTACAACGGGGCAGCGTGGATAAGCCTCAGCGCCGGTACCGCCACGGTTATCGCCGATACCGACGCCGACACCAAAATCCAGATGGAGGAAAACCCGGATGAGGATGTCCTGCGCGTGGACTTGGCCGGCTCCGAGCGGCTCGTACTGAAACGCAATGCAAACGCCAAAACCCTGCTTGAACTCCCCAACAATAGCAACAATATCCTAGTTGGCACCGGCGCAGGGAACGCCATGAACACCGGCGCCGGAAACGTCGCTATAGGCAGCGCAGCGCTTAATGCCAACACCACGGGCTACTCGAACACCGCACTTGGTATCCGGGCGCTATACAGCAACACCGATCGCTCCAACCTGGTAGCCGTCGGCGACTCGGCACTGCACAACAATGGGATCGGGGTTACTTTTAGTTATGAAGCCTCCGGCAATACCGCACTTGGCTCCAAAGCGCTGTACGCCAATACAGTAGGTTTTGAAAACACAGCAAGCGGCTGGCAGGCTTTGTTTTCCAACACCTTTGGAGACCAAAATACAGCGAACGGCAAGGCTGCGCTGCAGGACAACACGACCGGCGACGGCAACACGGCAAGCGGTTGGGAGGCCTTGTCTTCCAACACAACGGGCGGCGGCAACACAGCAACCGGCAGGGCCGCCTTGCAGAACAACACCGGCGGTACCAGCAATACAGCGATAGGCAGTTCGGCTTTGAACTTCAACACGACCGGCTCCCTGCACACTGCGATTGGCAGCGCAACGCTGACCACCTCCTCGACAGGCTCGCGTAATACGGCGTTGGGTGCTGAAGCAAACATAGGATTTGGCAATCTGAGCAATGCCACCGCCATTGGGGCGAAAGCCTTTGTAGACGCCAGCAACTGCCTCGTGCTGGGCAGCATCAACGGCGTAAACTACGCCACCGAGAGCGTCAACGTCGGTATCGGAACGACCACGCCGGATGTCCGGCTCCAGGTGGTCGGCGGAACGGATATTTCCCCATCCGACGGCGGATATATCCAGTCGGGTCCGTCTGGCGGCTTGAACATCGGCATGGACGACAATGAAATCATGGCTCGAAACAATGGGGCCGTGTCGGGTTTGTTCCTGAACAACAGCGGTGGCAATGTGAAAATCGGCAACGCAAGCAGCAGAGTCGGCCTCGGTCGTACCGCCTCTACCAATACATTAGAAGTGGAAGGCGCCGCCTCTAAATCGTCCGCTGGCTCCTGGGTAGCCAACTCCGACGCCCGCCTGAAAAAGAATATCGCCCCGCTCAACAGCCACGAAATGCTGGACAGACTGCTCGCTCTGCAAGGCGTCACCTACGAATGGAACGACGACAAAACCGGCTCCGCACGCCCCGAAGGCGTCCAGTATGGTTTCACAGCGCAGAATATCCAGACGGTGTTTCCCACGCTGGTGGAGGAAGACAAATTAGGCTTTTTACAAACAGCCTACGGTACTTATGATGCCATGACGGTGGAGGCAATCCGGGCGCTGCACAATGAAATCGGGGTATTGAAGTCGGAGAACGCGGCGCTGAAAGCCCAACTTGACAAGATCACCGCCGCCCTCCAAACCGCCGGAATCGGTGTGGCAAACTAAGCAAACAGGCGAATAAAAATCCGCACCTAATTCGTATCTCATTCACAACCGCCCCTCTTTGAGGCAGGCACTATTTTTTTATTCCGGAGTCAATTTTTTTTACATTTGAGCGAGCCAAGCACCGGTGTGGTATTGGCGCACTCCGTTCATTCACATAAAAATGTAAACAAATGAGACCATTCTACCTTGTCGTACTTGTTCTCCTGCTCGTGCCCGCCTTCGCCGGCGCGCAGGCTATTTCCATCAACACCGACAGCAGTAACCCCGATCCCTCGGCGATTCTCGATGTAAAAAGCACCAATAAGGGGATGCTCGTGCCGCGTATGAATACAGGGCAGCGGACGATGATCGCCGCGCCGGCTACCGGACTGCTGGTATTTGACACCAACACGGGTGGGTTCTGGTTTTTCAACGGCACGGTATGGACCAACCTGAGCGGCGGCGGCGGCGGCACACCCGCCACCTTCATCGCCGATACCGACGGAAACACCAAAGTACAGACCGAAGAAAGTCCCAACGAAAATATCATCCGATTCGATCTTGACGGCACAGAACGTATGGTGTTGCGTCAAAACGCCGCCGGAGCGTCCAGGCTGGAGTTGCCAGATGCTGCGCACACGACGATAATCGGGCAGGAAGCAGGGGCAAACAATAATCCCGTTTTAGGGAGTACCGGAGATGAAAATACCTTTCTTGGTTACCGCTCAGGTAATACCAATACGACTGGATATTTTAATACTTTTCTTGGCAGCCAGACAGGAAGAAGTAATTCCACCGGCTCGAGCAATACCGCCAATGGATCGAGTGCGCTTTTCGCAAACATCACCGGCTCAAGCAATACCGCCAATGGATCGAACGCGCTTTTTGCAAACATCACCGGCTCTGGTAATACGGCGAGCGGGAACTTCGCTCTGCTGACGAACACCACCGGCTCAAATAATACGGCGAGTGGCGTTTCCGCCCTGTATGCCAATACCACCGGTTTCTCCAATGTCGCCATCGGCAAAGATGCGCTGCGCACCAACACCACCCGCTCCAACTTAGTGGCCGTGGGCGATTCGGCCTTGTTTAACAACGACTTGGGCGCCGCGAATACCGCTACCGGCTCGAAAGCGCTATTCTCGAATACCACAGGCTTCGGCAATGCCGCGTTTGGTTTCCGGGCTTTGTTTTCCAACACCATCGGCTCCTCCAACACGGCCGTCGGCAATGTGGCCCTGTTTGGCGGCGCCACCCCCAATAACAACGTGGCCGTGGGCGACAGCGCCATGTACAGCTGCACCTTTTGTGAATTCAACACGGCCATCGGTTCCCGGGCCTTGCGCTCCATAACCGATGATACCTACAATACGGCCGTCGGCGCTTTCGCCCTGCACGCGAACATAGGCAGCTATAACACAGCCGTCGGCGCCTTCGCCCTGCGCAATAACTTCGAGGGCTACGGAAACGTGGGCATCGGCCCCTCCGCTTTGGCCGATAATACCGGCGGGCACTCGAACATCGCCATCGGGCGCAACGCGCTTAACAAAAACCAATTCGGGTTCGGGAATACCGCCATCGGCAACCGGGCTATGTTCAACAACGTGGACGCGGTCAACAACACGGCCGTCGGCGACCGCGCATTGGAAGGCGGCAGCGGCAGCAGCAATACGGCCCTCGGACGGGAAACCCTGCGATCCAACACCACCGGGGCATTTAACACCGCTGCCGGAGAAAGCGCGTTGGTCAATAATACGACGGGCATTTCCAACGTCGCCATCGGCATCAATGCCCTGTTCGCCAACACCACCCGCTCCAACCTCGTGGCGGTGGGCGATTCGGCGTTGTACAACAATGGCCTGGGGGCGATTCCCGGTTTTGCCGTGGAAAACACGGCGCTGGGCAGCAAGGCGTTGTTTTCCAACACCAACGGCCGCAGCAATACGGCCACTGGCTTTAGGGCATTGTTTTCCAACACCGAAGGCAGCGGCAATACGGCCACCGGCGTTAATGCGCTGACGGACAACATCACCGGCGGCGGTAATACGGCCACCGGCGTTGATGCGCTGTATTCCAATATCTCCGGCGGTTCCAACACGGCCACCGGCCTTAATGCGCTGTATTCCAATACCACCGGCTTCCAAAACACCGCCACCGGGGTAAATGCGCTGTATTCCAACATCAACGGCACCGAAAACACCGCTAATGGCGTATATGCTCTGTATGAAAACAGGGAAGGGGGGGACAACACCGCCGTTGGATATGCCGCACTTCGGCTCAACACCGTCGGCAACTCCAACACCGCCATTGGCCATCTCTCGCTTGCTAGCAATAGAGGTAGTTTTAACACTGCCTTGGGCAACGACGCCCTGATCAACAACAAAGGCAATAGCCGGAGTACGGCCATTGGATATGCAGCGATGGCGCTGGCCGACGACCGTAACACTGGCCGGGAGACCTACAATACTGCCGTTGGGTATGAGGCGCTCAATGGCAGTTCTTCGCCCGCCCAGAATACCGGGCGATACAATACCGCCACAGGCGATGAAGCGATGTACTCCAACACCGCCGGCGACTACAACACGTCCAATGGAGTTGCCACGCTGTACTACAATACCGACGGCTTCCAAAACACCGCCAATGGCGCTTATGCATTGTATACCAACACCACCGGCATAAGCAACACTGCCAACGGGCACAATGCGCTTCGCGCCAACTCTACCGGCAGCTACAATACCGCCAACGGCACATTTGCCCTTTATTATGCTTTGTTACACGGGAATACGGCAAGCGGGTTCAGTGCCGGCTCCGATGCCGACAACAGCTCGTATTGTACTTACATCGGCTATGATGCGGACAACGACAATTACCTGAACACATACACCGGCAGCACGGCCATTGGCTACAACGCCCGCATGACCGACACCTTCCAGGTGCGCATCGGCAACACCGGCACACTCTCGATCGGCGGTTATCAAAACTGGACCAATATTTCGGATGGCCGCTATAAAAAAGATGTCCGGGACAATGTGCCCGGCCTGGCTTTTATCCAAAAACTGCGCCCGGTCACCTATCACCTCGACGCACACGGACTCGCAAGCCGGCTAAATGAAGATGTCAAAAGCAGCCGCGGCGACCGGCAACTCAACGGGGCAACGGCAGCCGACCTTCAGGCAAGGGACGCCAAATCGGCCTGCGTTCAAACGGGCTTCATCGCTCAGGAAGTAGAGGCCGCGGCGCGCCAGACCGGTTACGAATTCTCCGGTGTGGACGCCCCGCAAGATGCCAACGGCCTCTACGGCCTGCGCTACGCGGAGTTTACCGTGCCGCTGGTGAAAGCCGTGCAGGAACTGAACGCCGCCGACATGAACCAAAACAAGGAAATAGCAGCCTTAAAGTCGGAGAACGCAGCGCTGAAGGCCCAACTGGAAACGCAAAAAACGCAGTTAGATAAAATCACCGCTGCCCTGCAAACCGCCGGTATCGGCGTAGGAAACTGAGCAAACAAGCGAATAAAAAACCGGTGTCCCATCCGTGTCCATTCCTCCCGGGGAGCAGGCACGGATTTTTATTCCGGAGCCGATTTTTTTTACATTTGAGCGGCGGGTTAATAAAACATACGTTATCCCGCCGCTATCGTTCACAAACAAACTGTAAACAAATGAGACCACTCTACCCTGTCGCCTTCCTCTTCCTGCTCGTGCCCGCCTTCGCCGGCGCGCAGGCCATTTCCATCAACACCGACAGCAGCAACCCCGATCCGTCGGCTATCCTTGACGTAAAAAGCACGGATAAGGGCATGCTCGTGCCGCGCATGAATACCGCCCAGCGCGAGCTGATCGCCGCGCCAGCTACAGGTCTGCTTGTGTTCGACACCACGACGGGCGGGTTTTGGTTTTACAATGGCACAACTTGGATATCGCTGAGCGGCGGCGGCACATACACTGCCGGGCCCGGCATCTCCATCGTGGGCAGCACGATCAGCAACACTGGTGATACGAATGCTTCGAATGATATAACTATAGGTTCCATTGCAGGAGGAAGTTTATCCGGCACCTATCCATATCCAGCCATTGCAACAGGTGCTGTGGGAACAGACGAGTTGGCCACCAACTCAATTACCTCCTTCAAAATAGCCGACGGTGCGGTCACCGGCGATGATATTGCGCCGACAACCATTACTGCTGTCAACCTCGCCACACATTCCATCACCACCGCTAAGATCAATGCCGATGCCATCACTTCGATCAAGATTGCCGATGGCACAATCACGTCGGCCGATATCGCCAACAGCACCATTGCGGCTGCCGATCTGGGCCAGATGGGCGCCAGCACCGGTCAGGTACTCAAATGGAACGGCGCGACCTGGGTACCGCAGCAAGACGAAGCCGGTGGTGACGATTGGGGCAACCAAGCAGCTGCTACGTCGCTCAACATTGTCGGCGACGGCACCACAGGCAATCCGCTACATATCGCCCAGCTAGGCGCAACGAATGGTCAAGTACTTTCCTGGAATCCGGTAATCAATCTGTGGGCTCCAGCTGATGACACCTGGGGAACGCAAACCGTTATCACCGGCGCTGCACTATCCGGAAATGGTACTGCCGTCAACCCACTTACCCTCGACCCGCAAGGCGCTGCTATCGGGCAGGTACTCAAATGGAGCGGTACCTCCTGGCTCCCGCAAAACGAAATTGTGGGCGACAACTGGGGTGCCCAGGTTGCCACTACCACTCCCACCCTTCACGGCGACGGAACGGCTGCTAATCCGCTCAATATCGCCCAGCAAGGTGCAACGACCGGCCAGGTGCTGCAATGGAACGGTGCCGCCTGGATTCCTGCCAATAGCGTAAACACCCTGTTGCAGGATACCGATGCAGACACCCGAATACAAGTCGAGAAAAGCCCGGATGAAGACATCTTGCGCATGGACCTGGCCGGCTCGGAACGCCTGGTGTTGACGCGCAACACCGTGGGCGGCCGGACCATGCTGGAATGGCCCAACAACGCCGGTAATATTTTTATAGGAACAGCAGCCGGCAACAGCACCGACAGCAGTGCTTCCCACAATACGGCTTTAGGCGTTGCGGCCCTGCACCATCTGACAAGCCAGTCCAATCTGGTGGCCGTGGGTGATTCTGCCCTGTTCAACAACGGGACCGACGCCACAGATATCTATCAGGCGGCGAAGAATACCGCTATCGGCAGTAAATCCTTGTTTTCCAATACTACTGGTTCGTATAACACCGCCGCCGGCTACCGTGCGCTTTTTTCCAATACCTACGGGGAATACAATACAGCGACCGGCACGGAAACGCTGCAATCGAACCGCACCGGCTCGCGTAATACAGCCGACGGTTACCGCGCGCTGTATTCCAACACGGAAGGCAATGGCAATACGGCTATCGGCAACGAAGTACTCTATTCCAACACGCTTGGATCCAGAAATACTTCCCTCGGGCATCAGGCGATGCTCTACAACATCAATGGCGAATACAACACTGCCGGTGGTTATCAGGCTTTGCATTACAATTCAAGTGGCTCCAACAACGTAGCACATGGAGCAATTGCCCTGCATTACAACACCGGTGGTTCTGATAACACGGCAACCGGATACGGCGCACTGTATTTTAATACCAATGGATCAGAAAATGCCGCCTACGGATACAGGGCTATGCTGCTGAACACGACCGGCATTGCCAATGCTGCCAATGGGGCTTGGGCACTGGCAAACAATATGGCTGGCAACAACAACAGCGCCAGCGGTCAAAGCGCTCTGTACAGCAACTACTATGGCCATAACAACACCGCCAGTGGAAGCAACGCGCTGTACACGAATACAATCGGTAACTTGAATACCGCCCTGGGTTACCAGGCTGACGTGGCGGCCAGTGACTTGGAAAATGCCACCGCTATTGGCGCCCGCGCTTTGGCCGGCGCCAACAATTGCCTCGTCTTGGGTAGCATAAATGGTATTAACGGTGCCACGGATAACGTGAAAGTGGGTATCGGCATGACCATCCCCTCGCATGTGCTCACAGTTAAGTCCTCCGATGCAGAAACCATGCGCTTGTTGGGCCCAACTTCTTTTTTTGAATATGGCGCCCGGCTAAATTTTGGCGATGGGGACTATGTCTATATCGAAGAAACCTCTGATGATACCTTGCGTATACAGGCGAATGCGGTCGGAATTGGCCGTAGCCCCATCACTAACATGTTGGAAGTGGAAGGCACCGCCTCCAAATCCACCGCCGGCGACTGGCTCGCCAACTCCGACGCCCGCCTGAAAAAGAACATCTCCCCGCTCAACAGCCACGAGATGCTGGACAAACTGCTCGCCCTGCAAGGCGTCACCTACGAATGGAACGACGACAAAACCGACTCCAAACGCCCCGAAGGCGTACAGTACGGCTTCACAGCGCAGAATATCCAGACGGTTTTCCCCACCCTCGTCGAAGAAGACAAACTGGGTTACCTGCAAACCGCCTACGGCACATATGACGCCATGACGGTGGAGGCGATCCGGGCGCTGCATGATGAAATCAAGGCATTGAAGTCGGAAAATGCCCGGCAAAAAACGGAAAACGCTGAAATGAAAACCCAACTCGACAAAATCACCGCCGCGCTGCAAACCGCCGGCATCGGCGTAGGAAACTGAGCAAACAAGCGGGGAAAAAATCCGTGTCTCATCCGTGTCCACTCCCCCGGGAGCAGGCACGGATTTTTTATTCCGGCGCCAAAATTTTCTACATTTGAGCGAACCAACCACCCGTGTAGCACCAGCCCAATACGTTCATACACATAAAACTGTAAACAAATGAGACCATTCTACCCTGTCGCACTTTTCCTCCTCCTCGCCCCCGCCTTCGCCGGCGCCCAAGCTATCTCCATCAACACCGACAGCAGCAACCCCGACCCATCGGCCATTCTCGACGTGAAAAGCACGGACAAGGGGATGTTGGTACCGCGTATGACTACGGCGCAGCGTACGATGATCGCTGCACCCGCCACGGGTTTGCTCGTGTTTGATACCACGACGGGCGGGTTTTGGTTCTACAACGGTACCGTATGGATGAATCTGAGCGGCGGCGGCACGCCCGCTACCTTTATTGCCGACACCGACAACGACACCAAAGTACAAGTGGAGAAAAACCCGGACGAGGACATTATCCGGTTCGACCTCGGCGGCACGCAGCGTTTTGTAATGAACGGCCCACGGCTGGAAGTCAGAAACAGCGGGAATTCCGTTTTCATCGGCGTCGGCGCCGGCGCCAATGACGACCTGAGTGACAACCGGAACGTGGCATTGGGGGATTCAGCCCTCTATTCCAACAACACCGGCTCTAACAACACCGCCTATGGAAAGAATGCGTTGCGTTCCAACACGACCGGCGACTTCAACACCGCCAACGGAGTGCATGCGCTGCATTCCAACACGACCGGCTTCTCCAACATTGCCATCGGTATGCGGGCGCTGTACAGCAACACCGACCGCTCCAACCTCGTGGCGGTGGGCGATTCGGCACTGTACAACAATGGGACGGGGGTTTCTGAGTCCTATCATGCTATCGCCAACACGGCAGTCGGCAGCAAGGCACTGTATTCCAACACAACTGGCTACCAAAACACCGCAAATGGAAATTATGCGCTATATTCCAACACGAACGGCGACTACAACACCGCCAATGGAAATTATGCGCTGACTTCCAACACCAGCGGCGGAGGGAACACTGCCAATGGAAGTTCTGCGCTGTTTTCCAACATCACTGGCAACTTCAACACCGCCAATGGACTGAATGCACTGTATTCCAACACGACCGGCAACAACAACACCGCCAATGGACTGAATGCGTTGCGCTTCAACACCACCGGCAACTTCAACACCGCCAATGGACTGAATGCACTGTATTCCAACACGACCGGCTCCGGCAACACTGCCAATGGAACATCTGCACTGGAACAGAACACGACCGGCTTCCAAAACACCGCCAATGGAAATCAGGCGCTTAGATCCAACACCACCGGCAGCAATAACACCGCTATTGGAACTATTGCGCTTAGTTCCAATACCACAGGCTCTTGGAACACCGCCAATGGAATATTTGCGCTGTATTCCAACACGACCGGCGTCTACAATTCTGCATTGGGATATTTTGCCGATGTCGCATCCGCTGCGCTGACCAATGCCACCGCCATCGGCACCCGTGCAGAGGTCGGCGCCAGCAACTGCCTCGTGCTGGGCAGCATATCCGGCGTCAACGGCGCAACCGCCAGCGTCAATGTGGGCATCGGCACTACTACGCCGGATGTCAGACTGCACATTGAAGGCGGGTCGGATGTAGAACCTGCGGGTGGCGGTCATTTCGTGTTAGGTCCTGTTTCCGGCTCGAACATCGCCATGGACGACAACGAAATCATGGCCCGGAACAACGGAGCTGCTGCGAATTTGATTTTGAACAATGAAGGCGGCAAGGTCGGCATCGGGCGCACTCCCACCACCCGTATATTGGAAGTAGATGGCGAAGCCTCCAAAGCCACCACCGGCGACTGGTATGCCAACTCCGATGCCCGCCTTAAAAAGAACATCACCCCGCTCAACTCCCAACTCATGCTGCAAAACCTGCTCGCCCTGCAAGGCGTCACCTACGAATGGAACGACGACAAGACCGACTGGAATCGCCCCGAAGGGGTCCAGTACGGCTTCACAGCGCAGAATATCCAGACCGTGTTTCCCACCCTTGTCGAGGAAGATAAACTGGGTTATTTGCAAACGGCTTATGGGACGTATGACGCCATGACGGTAGAGGCGATCCGGGCGTTGCATGATAAGATCACGGCATTGGAGGCGGAGAATACGGGACAGAAAGCACTGATAGATTTACAAAAAAAGCAACTCGACATGCAATCCGCCCAACTCAACGCCCAATCCACCCAACTCCAACAGATCACCGCCGCCCTCCAAACCGCCGGTATCGGTGTTGGAAACTAAGTAAACAAGCGAATAAAAACCGGTGTCCCATCCGTGTCCGCTCCCCCGGGAGCAGGCACGGATTTTTTATTCCGGCGCCGATTTTTTTTACATTTGAGCGGCGGGTTAATAAAACATACGTTGTCCCGCCGCTATCGTTCACAAACAAACTGTAAACAAATGAGACCACTCTACCCTGTCGCCTTCCTCTTCCTGCTCGCACCCGCCTTCGCCGGCGCACAGGCTATTTCCATCAACACCGACGCCAGCAATCCCGACCCTTCGGCCATTCTGGACGTGAAAAGCACGGACAAGGGCATGCTCGTGCCGCGTATGAACACGGCGCAGCGCACCGCCATCACTGCCGCCAACGCCCTGCTGGTGTTCGACTCGGACACCAAATCCTTCTGGTTTTTCGACAGCCCGGCGGCGGCCTGGCGGGAAATCAGGGCGGGCAACATCGCCACCTTGCAGGATGCCGACGCCGACACCAAAGTACAGGTGGAGGAAAACCCGGACGAGGACATCATCCGCTTCGACCTTGGCGGTACGGAGAACATGGTGCTGCGCAAAAACGCCGACGGCTCGCCCCGTTTAGAATTGCCAAATGCCTCGAACAGTACTTTCATTGGCCAAGACGCCGGGGCTGCCAACGCAGGCGATTCGAATACCGCCATTGGCTTCGAATCCATGAAAGCCAATACCACCGGCTTTGTGAATACCGCTATCGGCGCCTTTGCCTTAAAATCCAACACAATTGGTTCCGGCAACACCGCAAACGGCGAGAGTGCCATGTTTAGCAACCTGGGCGGGAATAGCAACTCGGCATTTGGAACGGGCGCCCTGAGTTCCAACACCAGCGGGAACGACAATACGGCAGTCGGCAGAACGGCTTTAAATGACAATGCTGCCGGTAGCTTCAACACCGCCGTCGGCTCGCAGGCATTGTTCAACACCACGAGCAGCAACAACACCGGGGTTGGGTTTGGGGCTATGTTTACCAATACGAGCGGCAACAACAATGTGGCGAACGGGTACAAAGCCTTGTATTCCAATACAACGGGCTCCAGCAATACTGCGATCGGGAGTGAAGCTTTAATGTTGAACACCAACGGCTTTGCAAACACGGCGACCGGTGGCAGAGCATTGATGGCCAACACAACCGGCTCCAGCAACTCGGCGTTCGGACGCGATGCCCTGGCCGACAATACCAGCGGCATAAGCAACTCGGCGTTCGGGGTGTCCGCGTTGAACACCAACACTACCGGCGAAGACAACACGGCCGTCGGCCTGGCAGCATTGGCTACCAATGCCGATGGAAATTATAATACAGCGGTCGGCTCCTTTGCCTTGTACAACACCACCAGCAGCAACAATACGGCGAGCGGCTACCGCGCCTTGTTTGCCAATTCTACCGGCAACAACAACACGGCAACCGGCTTCGAGGCTTTGCGTTTCAACACCTTGGGCGTTTTCAATACCGCGAATGGTAGTGGCGCCTTAAATGCCAATACACTCGGCTCCAACAATACCGCTGTCGGCAATACTGCCTTACAAAAGAACACCACCGGCGACTTCAATACAGCAAGCGGTGCCATTAGCTTGCTGAACAACCTGACCGGTGACCGCAATACCGCTGCCGGTAGTGGCGCCTTGTATGCCAACACAAGCGGCAACAGCAACACGGCGACCGGGTATAATGCACTGCGGTCGAATACGACCGGTACCAGCAATACCGCCGTGGGCACAGCCGCCCTGTATGACAACACGACCCGTTCCAATATGGTGGCGGTGGGCGATTCGGCGCTCTATAACAATACAACCGGGCAATACAACACCGCGCTTGGCTCTAAAGCGCTTTTTGCCAGCGTCAGCGGCAACGGCAATACGGCCGGCGGCTCGGAGGTGCTGTTCGCCAACACAACGGGCGCCGCCAACACCGCCTTCGGCAGGCAGGCGCTGCTGGCCAATACCACGGGCGCCAACAATACCGTCGTCGGCTGGACCGCCGCCGATGAAGGCTCTGCTAACAACCAATGTGTGGCCATCGGCGCCGCGTCCGACATCGGCGGCGCCAGCAGCTTCGACAATTCCATCGCCATCGGTTACAACTGCAATACCAGCGCCGACAATTATGCCCGCATCGGCAATACCTCCATGACCAGTATCGGTGGACAGGTAGGCTGGAGCACCTATTCCGATGGCCGCTTCAAACGCGCAGTGCAGGAAGACGTGGCGGGGCTGGATTTTATCACCCGCCTGCGACCGGTGAGTTACCAGTGGGATATCCGCGCCCTGAACCAATTCATCCCCATTCCGACGATGATTCGACGGCATGGGCGAGCAAGTACGCCATTGAAAAAGTGCGGTATTCCGGCTTTATAGCCCAGGAAGTGGAGCAAGCCGCGGCCCGGGCAGGCTTTGCGTTCAGCGGGGTAGACAAGCCGCAAAACGATGAGACGACGCCGTATGCGTTGCGCTACGCGGAGTTCACCGTGCCGCTAGTGAAAGCCGTGCAGGAACTGGATGCCACCGAAAAACAGCAAGACCGGGAAATAGCGGCCTTGAAAGCGGAAAACGCTGCGCTAAAAGCCCAACTCGACAAAATCACCGCCGCCCTCCAAACCGCCGGTATCGGCGTAGGAAACTGAGCAAGCAAGCGGGGAATAATCCGTGTCCTATCCGTGTCCGCTCCTCCTCAGGGAGCAGGCACTGGTTTTTTATTCCGGAATCAAAATTTCCTACATTTGAGCGAGCCAACAACCCGCGTGGTATCGGCGCAATACGTTCATTCACAGAAAAATGTAAACAAATGAGACCATTCTATCCTATCGCTCTCTTCCTACTGCTCGCCCCCGCCTTCGCCGGCGCGCAAGCCGTCTCCATCAACACCGACGGCAGCGCCGCCGATCCCTCGGCTATGCTCGACGTGAAAAGCACCGACAAAGGCGTGCTCGTACCGCGTATGACCTCGGCACAGCGCGCACTCATCGCCGCGCCGGCCACGGGCCTGCTGGTATTTGATACCGACACTGGCGGGTTTTGGTTTTACAATGGCACGGCCTGGACGAACCTGAGCGGCGGTGGCGGTGATACGCCCACCACGTTTATCGCCGACACCGACAACAACACGAAAGTGCAAACCGAGGCATCGCCCAACGAAGACATCATCCGCTTCGACCTCGGCGGTACGGAGGCAATGGTGCTGCGCAAGAATGCCAACGGCGCTGCCCGCTTAGAACTGCCGGATGCGGGCAACTCGACCATCATCGGGAAGGAGGCCGGGGTGAACAACGTCCCGGTAGCAGGGGTGAGCGGCGAGAATAACACCTTTCTTGGCTATCGCTCCGGCAATGCCAATACGACGGGCGGTAATAATGTTGCCACCGGGGCTTCATCGTTGTACAGCAATACATCGGGATCTTTAAACACAGCAAATGGCCTGAATGCCTTGTATAACAATACTACCGGCAACGAAAACACGGCCATTGGCAGTTTGCACTGACGAGCAATACGACCGGACAGTACAACACCGCCACGGGAAGCAATTCGCTGCTCAACAATACGATCGGACTCTACAACACTGCTACCGGCAACAATGCGCTGCTGGCGAACAGCAGTGGCGAAGGCAATACCGCCACCGGCTACAATGCGCTGGCAGCCAATATCAGCGGCTTCGACAATACCGCTACCGGCAGCCTTGCCTTGTTGAACAACACGACGGGCGCGTCCAATACTGCTACCGGTACGAATGCCTTGCTTCACAATACAACCGGCTCCGGCAATACGGCTCATGGGCTTAATGCTTTATTTGATAATACGACCGGCGAAGGAAACACCGCTACCGGAAGCGGAGCGCTTTCCGCCAACACCACCGGAGATAATAACACCGCCACCGGAGGCTCCGCATTGGGAAGCAAGACGACCGGTTAGTTCAATTCGTCGTTCGGTGTCTTCTCCCTGTCAAGCAACACGACCGGCTACGGCAATTCTGCCTTTGGCTACAGCAGCCTGCAAAACAACCTCGGCGGCCCCTACAACTGCGCTTTCGGCTCTTCCGCCCTGCGGGACAATCAGTCGGGCGCCTATAATTGCGCCTTTGGCAGTTCTTCGCTGCTGTTGAACACGACGGGCTATAACAATACCGCGAACGGTTTTGCAGCGCTTTTTTCTAATACCACCGGCTACGAAAACACTGCCGTCGGCTCACAGGCATTGAACGCCAACCTTACCGGCAGCAACAACACGGCTGTGGGTACGCAGGCGCTCTATTTTAATTCCACCGGAGGCCAAAACACCGCCGTCGGCAGTTGGGCGTTGAATGAGAATATCATTGGCTTCAATAATACCGCAACCGGTTTTAATTCCTTGCGGAAAAACACGGGCAACAGCAATACGGCGAACGGGCCATCCGCTTTGGCCAGCAACCTCGGCAGCGGTGATAACACGGCGGTCGGCGCCAACAGCCTGCAAACCAACACCTCCGGTTATGCCAATACGGCCATAGGCACTACTGCGCTGGGCAGCAATACGACCGGCCATTCCAATACGGCAGTCGGTACCAGTGCTTTGGGGCTTAATTCCAGCGCCAGCGGCAATACTGCTGTCGGCATTCAAGCACTCCCGCTGAATAATGCCGCCGCCAATACCGCCGTCGGGCGTTACGCCTTGTATTCTAATCAAAGCGGGCCGAGCAATA
Source organism: Lewinellaceae bacterium (assembly GCA_016719605.1). GTDB lineage: Bacteria > Bacteroidota > Bacteroidia > Chitinophagales > Saprospiraceae > M3007. The sequence continues at coordinate 467,839 of JADJYW010000003.1, forward strand.
CCGCCATCGGCGACGAAGCCTTGTATAAAAATGTCAGCGGCAATGCCAATACTGCGGTGGGTCGGTACGCCCTGAGTTACAATACCACCGGCAACCTGAATACCGCCATCGGCACGAACGCCGGAACGCCCTTTAACGTCGGCAATTTGTCCAATATCACCGCATTGGGCAACAACTGCGTCGTGGATGCCTCCAATAAAGTGTTCGTCGGTAACGCCTCCGTCACCAGTAACGGCGGGCAGGTCACTTGGACTGCTTATTCCGACGGCAGAATTAAAAACGATGTGAAAGAGAATGTGCCTGGTATCCAATTCATCAAAGCGCTTCGTCCGGTCACTTTTCACTACGACGTGACCAAAGAAAACGCCTTGCTCGGCATCCTCGATACGGCACACTGGGAAGGCAAATACGACATCGAAAAAATCGCCTTCACCGGCTTTATTGCACAAGAAGTGGAAACTGCTGCCCGGCAAATCGGCTACGATTTCAGCGGCGTGGACAAGAGCGGCAAACTCCTCGGCATTCGATATTCTGAATTTGTCATGCCATTGGTGAAAGGCATGCAGGAGCAACAAGTAATCATCGAAACGCAACGGACAGAAATCTCCGACCTCAAATCCCGACTCGACAAAATCACCGCCGCGCTCACCGGCGCCGGAATCGCGGTGGAAAAATAGAGTGGTCTGACTGACATCCAGTTCGGTTTTACCGCGCATACTATCCAAACGGTGTTTCCGTCTATTTCTCGTTTTCTAAAATTGTCACCAATGAAAAGCATTCTACTTCCTGTCATGTTTCTCCTCCTCGCACCCGCCTTCGCCGGCGCGCAGGCCATTTCCATCAACACCGACGCCAGCAACCCCGACCCCTCGGCTATTCTGGACGTGAAAAGTACTGAAAAAGGCGTGCTGGTGCCGCGTATGACCACAACCCAGCGGACGATGATCGCCGCGCCGGCTACAGGTTTGTTGGTGTTCGATACCACGACCGGCGGATTCTGGTTTTTTAACGGCACGGTATGGACCAACCTGAGCGCCGGCGGTGGCGGCACACCGCTACCTTCATCGCCGATGCCGACGGCAACACCAAGGTGCAGACCGAAGAAAGTCCCAACGAGGACGTCATCGATTCGACCTCGGCGGCACGGAACGTATGGTGCTGCGCCAAAATGCCGGCGGGACACCGCGACTGGAGTTGTACGATGCCAACTTCAACACGGCGGTCGGGGAAAACGCCCTGTACAGCAACACCTCGGGTGCAAAGAACACCGCCATCGGCGCCGCCGCCCTCTTCAAAAATACCACCCGCTCCAATCTGGTGGCCTTGGGCGATTCGGCGCTGTACAACAACGGTATGGGGGCAACGGAAAACTTTCACGCGACAGCCAACACGGCCGTAGGCAGCAAAGCGCTGTTTTCCAATACCCTCGGCAACGACAACACGGCCACCGGCGCACTGGCCCTGTTCTCCACAAACACCGGCAGCGGCAACACGGCAAACGGCGCAAATGCCTTGTATTCCAACACGGCCGGCGCCTTCAACAGCGCCTTCGGCAACGCCGCGCGATGGGCCTCAACACCACCGGCTCCGGAAATACCGCCCAGGGTCTTATGCGCTGTTTTTTAACACCACCGGCTTCTCCAATACCGCTATCGGCGAGACGACACTGTTTTCCAACACCACCGGATTCTCCAACGTCGCTATCGGCAAAGGCGCCCTCTTCAAAAACTCCACCTATTCCAACCTCGTGGCCGTGGGCGATTCGGCGCTGTTCAACAATGGTGTGGCGGGGCTCGCTCCCTTTCATTCGGTATATAATACGGCAATCGGCAGCAAAGCGCTTTTCGCCAACATCGGCGGGGAGTCCAACACGGCTACCGGTTATCAGGCATTGTATTCAACACAGGCGGCAACTTCAACACCGCCAATGGAATGCAGGCACTGTATTCCAACATCGGCGGCGCCTACAACACCGCCACCGGCAGGCAGGCGCTTCGTGCCAACACCACAGGCGTTTCAACACTGCCAATGGATCGGGCACGCTTCGTGCCAACACCACCGGCTCCGCCAATACCGCCAATGGTCTTGGAGCACTGTATTCCAACACCACCGGCTCCTACAATACCGCCAATGGAGTGAACGCGATGTATTCCAATACCACGGGATCAGACAACACCGCCAATGGATCGGGGCGTTGCTTTCCAACACCACCGGCTCCGCCAACGTCGCCATCGGCACAGACGCCCTGCTCAACAACACCATCCGCTCCAACCTGGTAGCCGTGGGCGATTCGGCGCTTTTTAATAACGGCTCGGGGGCAACGGAGGATTTTCAAGCCATTGGAAATACCGCTATAGGCAGCAAGGCGCTTTTTTCCAACACCACCGGGTTCAGCAACACCGCCAACGGGGCCGAAGCGCTTTTTTCCAACACCACCGGCTTCGTCAACACCGCCAATGGAGCGCAAGCGCTTTATTCCAACACCACCGGCGATGCGAACACTGCTAATGGCACGAAAGCGTTGTATTTCAACACTACCGGCTACTCGAACACCGCTCAGGGATATAATGCGCTGTACTCCAATACGACCGGCTACTCGAATACCGCCAATGGATATAATGCGCTTCGTTCCAACACCACAGGAGAGCTCAACACCGCCAATGGAACGAGTGCGCTTCGTTCCAACACCACAGGCCACTCGAATACCGCCAATGGATATAATGCGCTTCGTTCCAACACCACAGGTAGCTCAAACTCCGCCATCGGAGTGTATGCGTTGCATTTAAACACCACCGGCTACGAAAACGCCGCCATCGGAACCTATGCCCTTTCTTCCAATACCACAGGCTCCGTAAACACCGCCAATGGATACGGCGCGCTTCGTTCCAACACCATAGGCTCTACCAACACTGCCAATGGATGCCGGGCACTTTTTTCCAATATTGACGGAGAGGCGAATACCGCCAATGGCTTCAGCGCACTTCATTCTAATACCACCGGCGCCGGCAACACCGCCAATGGATCGTTTGCGCTTTTTTCCAACACAACCGGTGGTAATAACACCGCCAATGGATACACCGCACTTCAGTCTAATACTACCGGCGCCAGCAACACCGCCAATGGAGTGGGAGCGCTTGGTTACAACACTACCGGCAGCAACAACACCGCCAATGGAGCGCAAGCGCTTATTTTGAACTCTACCGGCTCTGACAACACCGCCAACGGGTATCAGGCATTATATTCCAACACCACCGGCTTCAGTAACGCCGCCAACGGGTTTCAGGCATTATATTCCAACTCTACCGGCTTCAATAACGCCGCCAACGGGTTTCAGGCTTTATATTCCAACACTACCGGCTCTGGCAACACCGTCAACGGATATCAGGCGTTATATTCCAACACCACCGGCTACAACAATACCGCCAACGGAGCAAATACGCTTCACAATAACACTACGGGCTTCTGGAACACTGCCAATGGCTTGAATGTCCTACATTCCAACACCACTGGCTTCGACAATACCGCAACCGGAGGAAATGCGTTGTTTTACAACACCACGGGCTACAACAATACCGCCACTGGAGCCTTTGCTTTGTACTTCAACACGACCGGTTTTGGCAATACCGGCTTTGGCTGGGGTACAGGGAACAGCGCTCCCACCAACCAACATTCCACTTTCATAGGCTATGATGCCGACTACACCATCGGCGTCAACCCGGATGTCTGGTACAGCACGGCGCTGGGCTACAACGCCCGGGTGGACGCCGACAACCAGGTGCGCATCGGACACAGCGGCATCACTTCCATCGGCGGCCACCAAAACTGGAGCAACATCTCCGACGGGCGCTACAAACAACAGGTGCAGGAAAATGTAAAAGGGCTGGACTTCATCCGGCGCCTGCGCCCGGTCACGTATAACCTGGATGTGCGCGGCCTGAGCAGCCACTTAGGCGAAAGCACGCCGGAAGGCGGCGCTGTCAGTCGCGGTGTACAGAAAGACCAGATTCGCTATACCGGTTTCATCGCCCAGGAAGTGGAAGCGGCCGCGCGCCAGGCCGGCTACGATTTTTCCGGCGTGGACGCCCCACAAAACGCCGGCGGCCTGTACGGCCTGCGCTACGCGGAATTCACCGTGCCGCTGGTGAAAGCCGTGCAGGAACAGCAAGTGGTGATCGAAGCGCAGGCCATGGAAATTCAAAAACAGGGAGCCGAAAATGCCGCACTGAAGACTCAACTGGAAACGCTCAAAACCCAACTTGACACCCAATCCACCCAACTCCGCCAAATCGCCACCGCCCTGCAAACGGCGGGTATTACCCTGGAAAACCGATAGCGCGGAATCGTGCCAAGAGCGTGCTTTTTCACCGCAGAGGCGCAGAGACGCGGAGATTTTGACCATCAAGTGATCAGACCTCCGCGTCTCTGCGCCTCTGCGGTGAAATGGAAAACGCGAATTAAGAGACGGTGATCTGCGTGCCCTGAAACGCCACCACATCGCCGGCCCGGATTTTTTTCCGTTTCCGGGTTTCTACGGCGCCGTTCACCAGCACGTCGCCGTAGGTGATGCGCAGATTGGCTTCTCCGCCGGTGCCGACGAGTTGCAGTGTTTTGAGCAGGTCGTTGAGCGGAATAAAATCGTAGTCGCGCAGATCGAATTCGAGCATGGTATTGATCATGGATGGTACAAATTTAGGCAGCCCAATCTCAGAGGACTTGGTTGACTGGCTTATGTTTTTTTTGACAGGATTTACAGGATTTACAGGATTGTTGGCGGCAAAGCCGCTTCATCTATCCTGTAAATCTTGTAAATCCTGTCAAAAACTCAACATTTCCTGTCCTGCCTAAATTTTCATTATGGATGATGCAAAAAATGGCGGGCGAAAGTACGCAACCCCGGGCAGATGTACCCCAAACACCGCGTTGCCGCTCGCGTAAAAATTCACAAAAATCCGCGTTGCTTTGCACCCGGTTCATCCGCACGCCCGGCAACAACCCTCAACAAAAAATACTCTGCCATGAAGGTCTACACGCTATTGGTCGCGTTCGTTTTCGCTTTTTCTGCCCTGCACGCCCAGCCAATCACCCTGCTCACCTACAATATCCGCTTCGACAACCCCGCCGACGGCGACGATGCCTGGCCCAAACGCCGCAGTTTCCTGGCCCGCCAGATACGCTTCCACGCGCCCGATGTGTTCGGCATTCAGGAAGGACTGAAACACCAACTGGACTATTTGCAGGAACAACTGCCGGGGTACGCCTACGTCGGCGTAGGCCGCGACGACGGGCGCGAAGCGGGCGAGTACACGGCGCTTTTTTACCGCACCGACCGGTTCCGGGTCGTGGAATCGGGCACCTTCTGGCTGTCCGAAACGCCCGACACGGTGTCCCGGGGCTGGGATGCGGCCCTGCCCCGCATCTGTACTTCGGCATTGCTGGAAGACACCGCCGCCGGACGAAAAATCCGGGTGTTCAATACCCATTTCGATCACATCGGCCAGGCGGCCCGCCGCGCATCCGCCGAACTGATCCTGCAAAAAATCCGGGAACAAAACAGCGCCGGCCACCCCGTGGTGCTCCTCGGCGATTTTAATGCGGGACCGGGCAGCGACCCCATCCGGGTGATTACCGGAGAACTGCACGACACCCGATACCGCAGCCAGGAACCGGCATTCGGCCCAACCGGCACCTTCAACGGGTTCCGCTTCAAGGAGCCGGTCGAACTTTGTATTGACTATGTTTTCGTGTCGCCCGATCTGTCGGTCCAAAAATTTGCCGTGCTCAGCGATTCCCGGGACTGCCACTACCCGTCGGATCATTTGCCGGTGTTGGTGCGAATCCAATAAAAACCCTATCCCCGATCCCGAATGTATTCCAGCAGCCCCTGCATTTCCGCTTTCCAGGGCCTGGAACTGCCGACAAAATTGTTGTGCATAAAACTGAAAACGAGTGTTTTGCCACGCTTAGTCACCACATAGCCGCTGAGGCAGTGTACGCCGCTCATGCCGCCGGTTTTGGCAAAAACCCAGGGCCGTCCGTTTGCTCCGGCGTACCGGTCGGCGATGGTTCCGTCCCGGCCGCCGCCGGGAAACAGGTCGAACAGGCGCTCCTGCCGTTGCTCCTGCCAGAGCAGTTGCAATACCGGGCGAGGGTGCGCGGCGTAGCGAGATTGTACCGCGAAAGGCCGGAACCATCCACCCAGCGAGGACGGGCGGGGAGCGGCGCGAGCACACTGTCGAGCATCCAGCGAATAACGGTGTCCTGTTGTAGCAGGTCAAATTTTTGTCCGGCGCACACCACCAGCATTTGTTCGGCAATGAAATTATCGCTTTGGTGCATCATGCGGCGCAGCACCGTATCGAGCGGCGTCGCGTAGTGGGTTTGCCAGTTGTCGGGAACGTACTCGTACTCCAGGCCGGAAAGTGCCTCGACATCTTTCCCGAGGGTATCCGAGAGCAACTCGCCGGGATCAATACGCGTGAAGGGCAGCCAGGTCTCCGGGGGTTCTCCCGGTTTAGGCAAGGGCAAAGCCCATAAACTCTCGTGTTCGCGCCGTTTCAGGCGCTCGATCAGCAACGGCCCCAGGAAGTTTTTGGTAAAAAAAGGCGGCTCCACCGTGTAGCCGCCCGGCTCCCGGCCCAGCCGCACCACATTGCCGTACATCGGAAACACGCTGCGTTCCGCCTGGTAATGTTCCGGGTAGTCGTCCCAGGCCCAGCCGGGACCGAAACGCTCCAGGTTCGATTTTCGCGGAAAAATTTTCAGGGTATCCGGACTGTTTTTCAGCGCCTCAAACGGCGCTTGCCATTGCTGAAATTTCGGGTGCAGGAAGGTCGGGTCGCCAGTACCGCGCACCAGCAGGACGCTTCGGTTTTCCGCTTCGTTCAGGATGCGGCGCTGGGTTTGCAAAGCCGGAACCGAATCGCCCAACAGGTGCAAACAGGTTGCCAGCGTCAGGATTTTGGTATTCGAGGCGGGCGTGAAATACTTGTCGCCGTGCACATCGGCCAAAACCCTGCCGGTAGCGGGGTCGAGCAGGACAAAGCCCGTGAAACCTTGCGCGAAAACAGGCGATTGCCCGATGCGTTTCTCTATTCCCCTGCCCCACCGCGGCCTGACCTGGCGGGGCGAAACACAAGAAAAAAAGAGCAGAAAAAGGGAAAACAAACAGGCAACGCGCATTGGGCGACAGTTTTTTTGACTCAAAAACAGAGCGCTTACCGGATGTTTTTCAACTTGCTCAGTTGCACGGCTCCGACAACGGAGCGCAGGGTTTCCATACTACAGCCCCGGCAGGTGGCTGTGATGACAAACCGGCCCTCGGCCAGCAAAGCCAGTTCGCTGCTTTCGCCGTTTTTGCGGAATTTTTCAAAACACTTGTAGCCTTTGAACGTGGTCGTACGTTCGTAGCCCTTGTCGTCCTCCTTATCCACTGTGACGGAAGACCAGGCGGCCATACTCATCAGGCTGATCCCCAGGCCACCGGTGTCCATGATCAGGAGGCGGAGTTCCTTGCCGGAATCGTCCTTGTAATCGCCCTCGGCTTTGGAAATTTTGATGTTCATGGCGCCGGCTGTTTCGCCGGCGGCATTAGTTCGGGTGAAGCCGGCGGCTTTTTCGGGCAGCAGTTCCTTCAGTTCGCGGAAGTTGACCGGTTCTACGGGTTGTTGCAGTTCGGTGGTTTGCTGTATGGTCCGTTCGGCTTGCTCCATGGCCTGTTCCATGGCTTGCTGCGGGGTAGCGGGCCTGGCCGACTGATCTTCGGCGGCGGTTTCTTTTTTGCCGCCGCAAGCGGATGCAACGAGCAACAGGAAAACGAAAAAGGAATGGTTGTTTTTCATAAAAATCAGTTTTGAGTAAACAGGTTTGGGTGTTGGCAGCGCAACCGCTACACACCTTCCACCACCCAGCCGAGGTGTTCGAAAAGCATCCGGTATTCGCCGGGGATGAAAAGCCGGTCTTCCGGATTCGGGATGGCGTAGTACAATTGCGGGGCCAGCAGGCGGTTGCTGCCCGGTTGTGCGAGGTCAATGATGAAACGGGTGGGCGGTTTGCGACGGCTGATGAACCGCAGTTCAAACGGTTCGAGGCGCAGCGGGTCTTGCGGGTCAAAAACGCCTTTTCCGGCCTTGCGGGCATCCTGTACGCTTTTTCGGGCGCTTTTCAGTTTGGAACTGCGCTGCACCGTTTTCCAGAAGGTTTCCGGTCGAATGTTTTCCGGGGCGAAGGGGCTGCCCAGCAGGAAAGGCTGGATGTTGGGCCAGATGAAATAGGGCATAGCGGCCCCGGATGCCAGTTGCCGTTCGTTGTAGCTGTGCTTCGCAACGGCCTTGGCTACGGCGGGGTCGTCGAAGTTTTTACCGTCGCTGTTCAGGTAGCACAACAGGCGGCCCGTGCCGTCGAGGAACTCGTGCCCGAAGGCCATAAAAAGCACAAAATCCGAAGCAGCCTTGCCGCTTTTGTCCATATCCTCCTGCATGATCGCCTCCAGGGATTTTTGGGCGTGGTCGGCGTGCCGGGCATGGTTGGGCGCCACGTCGTTACCGTCGCCGATACGTTCCTGCAGGTTTTGCAACAGGTCGGGATTGACTTTAAGCCCCGTGCGCCATTTTCCGGAGGTAAAAAATGCTTCCCAGTCCGGATTTTTCAAGTAAACAAATCCGGCGCCGGGGAGCGGGATGCTGACCTCGGCGGAATCTATGCCGAGGAAACGCACCCCGATATTGTCCGTCAGGCGGGTATTGACGGTGTCGCCGTCGTGCACGATCTGTTTGATGCTCCCCATTTTCGAGCCGTGGTTTCCGAAGATACCGTTGCCGATTTTGAAGCCTTTGCTGCTGAGTCCGATTGCGCCCATGGTTACTGTATTATCAAGGTTAGGAAATCACGCGGGTATGTTTTTTTTCAAAAACAGGAAACAAAAATACGAAGATAAACCGTGGCACGGTCTTTTGATCTCAGGCGCCGGCGACCCCCAGCAGCCGGTCAATCCGTTTTCGTCCGAGCAAATAAAAAAAGCTCAGCAAACTCATACCCGCTGCCGCGTAAAAAACGACCGGCATCCGATCCATTTGGCTGGCAAAATACCAACCCGACACGGCTGCGCCCAACCCGATGGCGATTTCCAGGGCAATGTACATGGTTGCCATAGATCGGCCTTTGCGCTGCGGGTCGCCGAGGTCTACGGTCCAGGCATTGATCGCCGGGGAAAACACACCATTGCCGAGGCCAAACAGCACCGCAGACAGGTACAGCATGGCGGGCGTGGTGGTGCAGGCAAATGCCAGCATGGACAGGGCAATCAGCAGGGCCGACACTTTCAACACCGGTTCGCGGCCGCGCTGGTCGGATATTTTCCCGGCAAACAAACGGGTGGATACACTGGCCAGGGTGAAGAGCATGAACACCGTGCCGCGATTGGTCACCCCTACCCCATCGGTCAGGTCGGGCGCCAGCGTGAGGATAATGCCGTAACTTCCGTAGCACAGGATCATCACAATAGCGGCGGGAATAGCCTGCGGATCGTAAATATCGTCCCGCGTCACACGCAACAGACCGAGCCGAAACGGCTGTTTCTCCGGCAGCGTCTCCCGCAGTCCCGCCATGACGAACATGGACACGGCCGCCAGTACCGACGAGGCGTAAAATACGGTATTGAGCGACCATACCCCAGCCATCCAGCTGCCCAATGGCGGCGATGCCGACACGCCGAGGCTGAAACATATCCCCAAAACCCCCATTGCTTCGCCCCGCCGGTGCATGGGCACGATGTCGGCTACATACGCCGAAGTGCCTGTGGGTTTGAATCCGGTGGAGAATCCGTGAAAAAAACGCAGCGCCAGAAAACCGTTCACAAAAGCCAGTGCCGGATAGAGCATTCCGCACACCACACAAGCGAACACCCCGAGGTACATGACCGGTATCCGGCCGATAGTGTCGGCTAATTTGCCGCTAAATGGCCGCGACACACCCGCCGTGATGGTGAACAGTGCAATAATCCAGCCCTTGTGCTCCGCCCCGCCGAGCGACGTGAGGTAGGCCGGCAGCTCCGGGATCATCATGTTGAAACTGCCCGCAAACAGGGCATGCGAAAGACACAGGAGCATAAAAGCCCGCGTATACAAAGGAGCATCCGGGGAAACGGGAGGGTGCATGGTAAGTGGGTAGCAGTGGGTTTTAACCCGCTGATTATTACAACGGGCAAAACTCAAAAGTGATCAGGGTTTTGCCAGTTTGCTTTTCAGGAAACCGATGAGCACGGCCAGTCCCTGATGAAAGTGCTCGTTGTTGTTGATGACCAGGTCTGCCGCTTCCTTGTAGGGCAGAATATACCGTTCGTAGGCCGGCAAAACATGGTGCTGGTACTTGTACAGCACGTCCTCGATGGGATAATTGCGCTCCACCTGGTCGCGGTAGATACGGCGGATCACCTTGAGATTCTCTTTGGCATTGATGAACACCTTGAGGTCGATCAGCGGCGCTATTTTTTTGTAGTGAAAAACAAAAAGACCTTCCACAATGATAATCGGCGCCGGGTTAAAGGTCAGCATCCTGGGCGTGGCATCGGGGTTGTTGAACGTGTACTCCATGCGGGTGACGGACTCGCCGTTGCGCAAGCGCTCCAAATCGCGGCGGAAAGCTTTTTTGTCAAAAGACTGCGGCAGGTCGAAATTGCGCTCCCCGCGGGCATCGGTATGCTGCTGCTCGCGGGGGAGGTAGTAGTCGTCCTGCGAAATAATACAGAGATGCTCCGGGCTGAACTGCTCCCGCAAGTGCCGAATAAAGGTTGTTTTGCCGCTGCCGCTGCCGCCGGTAATGCCGATGACCATGATTAGAGGGTTGCTGGTTGGAAGGTTGGAGGGTTTGAAGGTTTCTGGTTGGAGGGTTGGGCGCAAATGTAAGGTATGCTGTGCATTATGGCGGAGGGATATATCCGCTCCGCGAGGGATATTTTCTTCCATTCCCAATTCCTATTTCCCTACTTTTGCCCCGATACAGTCTCCGGTTACAGCCACGATACTACTATGGTTTTCAAAATGTTGCGCTTGTTTTTAGTTGCTTTCGCCCTCGTATTTGCGGGCTGCAACCCAGCCAAAAAAACTACTGCCGGCCGCCCCCCCGGGAAGCCGGGCACAGTTCGGCCGACCGACCGTCCTGATACGCGGTCCGAGCCGATGGACACCATCCGCTGGACAACGGCGCCCAACGCCAAACCGCCCATTGCCAATGCGCCGGCTACGCCTGCCGAGGCGCCCGGCGCCGCACAAACCTACCGACTGGCCCTCCTCCTGCCTTTCCTCACCGATCAGGCCGACCCGGGCGGACTAACCGTTCCTGAAAAAAGCAGCCTCGCTCTTCAGTTTTACGGCGGTGTCAGTCTGGCCTTGCAAAAACTGTCCGAGGAAGGCATAAACCTCGCCGTTGAGGTATTCGACACGCAGGTCAGCGACGCCGATTTTCAGCGTCTGCTGGGCAATCCCCGGCTCGGAAAGGCCCAGGTGATGATCGGGCCGGTGCGGCCCAGCCACGTTGCGCTGCTGGCCGAGCGTATCCGGCAGACACGCCAAATCCTGATCTCGCCCGAAAGTCCAACCATGAACCTGACGAGCCGCAACCCCGACTTCATCCAGATCAACCCGTCGCTGCGGGCGCATTGCACGGCCATCACGCGGCACATCCTCCGGCGACATAGCCCGGAGAGCGTTACGCTCGTTTGCAAAGAAAAAGAAGCCGACCGATTGCCGTTTTTTCAGCAAGCCAATAGCCCCGGCAACAAACCTTTCGCCCAAATCCTCGTGCCCGATGCCGCCACTACTTTTGACAACATAGACCTTAGCCGCTACTTCAAACCCGGCCGAACGGCTGTTTTTGTACTCCCGACCTGGGCCAGCCAGGATTTTGTGATGGCTTTTTTGCGCAAACTGAGCGCTGGCAAAGGCGCCAACACCGTGGAGGTGTACGGTATGCCGCAGTGGAAAAATTTTGAAAATATCGAGCCGGAGTACTTTGCCACACTGAATGTCCACATCATCGCCGCGTCTTTTGTCAACCGCGATACCGAGGAGGCCCGGGCCTTTCGGTACGCCTTTTATGCCGCCTACGGCACCGTACCTGATGATAATGCCTACAACGGCTACGATACCATGCTTTTCACCGGTCAGATGTTGCGCCGCTACGGACTGAGCTTCCCGCAGCGACTACCCGCCGAACGCCCCTTCGACGGACTGCGCGGGCGCTATCAGTTCGCCAAAGCCTATTCCGACAACCCGCCCGACGCGGCAAACGACCAACTGGAACAGTACGATTATCTGGAAAACACCTTCGTCCACATCCTGCGATTCCAGAATTACCGGTTTGAACCTGTTGATTGATTCGATTGATTCGATTGATTCGATTGATTCGATTGATTCGATTGATTCGATTGATTCGATTGATTCGATTGATTCGATTGATTCGATTTTTCGATTTTTTTAGATGTTTAGATTATGACACCAAAAGAATTACAAACCAGATTTAAAGAGTGGGCAACTACGGTGGTTTTGTTTACCAGAAACTTGCCGGATGGGCCTGAATTCAGATCGGTGCGAAACCAGATGGTACGCTCGGCGCCTTCGACAGCGGCCAATTATCGAGCGGCCTGCAGGCGTAAATCGGGGAAGGATTTTATCAATAAGCTCAAAATTGTAGAAGAAGAACTGGACGAGACCATGTTTTGGCTTGAGTTTGTTGTGGGTCTTTCGGCAGACCTTCGCCCTTTGATTGTACCCATTTACAAAGAAGCTGACGAACTCCTGGCCATCACCGTAGCATCCATAGGAACAGCCCGAAAGCGTTTAAAACAAGCCAAGCCTCAATCGGACTAATCGAATCAATCGAACAATCGGATCAATCGAAAAATGAATCCAGACAGAGAAAATCGTATCCGCGAAGTTATCCGACGCAGCCAGCCCGACCTCACGGTGGTACTGGAAAACATCTTTGATCCGCTGAATATCAGCGCCGTGCTGCGCTCGTGCGATGCGGTGGGTGTGCGGGAGGTATTTGTGGTATACACCCAGCCTTACCTGGACAAACGCGGCCTGAAGATGGGTAAAAGATCGTCCGGCGGGGCTTTCAAGTGGATTGACGTGTATGTTTTTGAGGAACTGGAGGAGTGTTTCAGACGGGTGCGGGAGCGCTACGGACGCATTCTGGCCACCCGCCTCGGCGAGCACAGTACGGGGTTGTATGATCTCGACCTGACGCAACCAACTGCGCTGCTTTTCGGCAACGAGGACGAGGGCGTAAGCGCCGAGGCGCTCGCTATGGCCGACGGCAATTTCCTGATTCCGCAAGTCGGTTTTGCCGAAAGTCTGAACATCTCGGTAGCCTGTGCGGTGTCGCTCTTTGAAGCGCAACGCCAGCGGGCATTAGCCGGTTTCTACGAAGGGAAAAAACATTTCACGCCGGAGCAACAGGAGGCTCTGTACCGGCGCTGGAAAACGATGCTGGTGGGCAAATCATGGTTGCAGCAGTACGCTACACCGGTCGGCAAAGATTCCGCACCTTTGCTGCCCGTGTTTGTGGAACGCGACGAACACGCACCAAAGAAAAACCCCGGGATGCGACCGAACCCAATGACGAAATTCGATCTATGAACCTCTCTATCGTCATCCCGCTCAAAAACGAGGCCGAGAGCCTGCCCGAACTCGAAGCCTGGATCCGCCGTGTGGCGGAGCAGCACCGGTTTTCCTACGAAATTCTGTTCGTTGACGACGGCAGCACGGATACTTCCTGGACCGTCATCGAGACCCTGCAGGCTGCCAACCCGAATGTACGGGCCATCAAGTTCCGCCGGAACTACGGCAAGTCCGCCGCCCTGCACACCGGATTTCAGGCTACCCGCGGCGAGGTGGTGATCACCATGGACGCCGACCTGCAGGACAGTCCCGATGAAATACCCGAGCTGTACCGCATGATTACCGAAGACGGCTACGACCTCGTGAGCGGTTGGAAAAAAAAGCGCAACGACCCGCTGGAAAAACGCCTGCCCAGCAAATTGTACAACGCCGTGGCCAGCAGTATGAGCGGCATACGCCTGCACGATTTCAATTGCGGCCTCAAGGCGTACCGGCAAGCCGTGGTGAAAGCCGTAGAGGTGTATGGCGAAATGCACCGCTGGATACCCGTCCTGGCCAAATGGGCCGGTTTCACCCGGATCGGTGAAAAGGTGGTGGAGCACCGCGCACGGCGGTACGGCTACAGCAAATTCGGCTGGGAACGCTACATCAACGGTTTTCTCGACTTGCTTTCGGTGTATTTTGTAGGCAAGTTCGGCAAACGACCTATGCACTTTTTCGGCACACTGGGCGTCTTGTCCTTCCTCATTGGCTTTGCTTTTTTGGCGTATCTGAGCTGGGCCAAAGTCGTGTACAAAGAATACGGCATCGCCGACCGGCCGCTGTTTTACTTCGGTATCGTGGCGCTTATCGTGGGTACGCAGTTGTTTCTGACCGGCTTTCTTGCCGAGATTGTGAACCGGAATTCGGCAAGCCGGAATGATTATTTGGTGGAGAAAGAGATTTGACCAACCATAACCATGCTTACGGTAGCCCCGGTTACGAAAACGAAAAACATGAAAATAGTCCTCATTTCCCCCGCCCATCCGCTGCGCGGCGGCATCGCGGCCTCCTCCGAGCGACTGGCGCAGGAACTGCAAAGCACCGGGCACGAGGTCGTCATCTACAGTTTTTCATTACAATACCCCGGCTTTCTTTTTCCGGGCAAAAGTCAGTTCACCGACGATCCTCCCCCACCCCGGTTAGTCATCAAAACCCGGCTGAACTCCGTCAATCCGATCAACTGGATCATCGCAGGGCTTGCCGTCGCCCGCGAGCGCCCCGACCGCGTCATGGTGCGGTTTTGGTTGCCGTTCATGGGTCCCTGCCTCGGCACGGTACTGCGCGTCGCGCGTTGGTTTTCCCGAAAAACACCTGTCACAGCCCTCGTGGACAACATCATTCCCCACGAAAAACGCCCCGGCGACCGATTTTTCGCCTGGTATTTTGTGCGTGCTTGCACCGATTTTGTAGTCATGTCCCGCTCGGTTGGCGAGGAGATACGGCAGTTTTTGCCCGCCGTTTCAACCCCGGCCCCTATGGGGCGGGCCGGGGGTGGGGTTGTCCGTTTTGCCCCGCACCCCATTTACGACACCTACGGCGCCCCGATAGAAAAAACCGCTGCCCGCCGCCAACTGGGGGTGCCGGAAAACGTGCCGCTTGTGTTGTTTTTCGGCTTCATCCGCGCGTACAAGGGGTTGGATTTGCTGCTCGAAGCCCTGGTGGAAACACCCGGTGTGCATGCCCTCATTGCCGGCGAGTGCTACGAAGACTGGCAGCCGTACCAGACCATCATCGAAAAAAACAACCTCGCCGAGCGTGTCCACCTGCACACCGATTTCATTCCGGCCGATCAGGTGCGGCTGTATTTTTCGGCTGCCGACCTGGTAGTGCAGCCCTACCGCAGCGCCACCCAGAGCGGTATTTCTCAGGTTGCCTACCATTTTGACAAGCCCATGGTGGTGACCAATGTGGGCGGATTGCCGGAGATCGTGACCGACGGGGTATCGGGTTATGTGGTAGTGCCGACGGCAGGCGCCATTGCGGTGGCGGTTCGGGATTTTTTTGAAAAAAACAAAGGCGCGGAGATGGCGGCGGGGGTACGGGCGGAGAAGCGGCGATTTTCGTGGGAGAACCTGGTGAATGTTCTGTTGCAAGGCTGATTCGTTCCAGGTTATTTTACAGCCCCGACGCACATGCGCCACCCCGCGTCGCACCACCTTGTTTTTTTATTTGGAATCAAATTTTCTTTCTTCTTTTGCGAGGCAAACAGGGTTTTAGAAACGTCGCTGTTTCAAGAAACATACATGGAAAATCAACCACTGATCTCGTATGAAGCATTTCAACAAAATTTTGACAATCAGTATTTTGAGCATCTTCCTGGTTGGCGTTTCGGCGACGGCCCAAACGACCCTGCGCGGTAAAGTCGTAGATGCTGATTCGGGTGAAGAACTGATCGGTGCGGCAATTGCCATTGTCGGCGGCGGCGGCAGCATCACCAATTACGAGGGCGAGTTTACGATTCAAATTGCAGCCTTTCCCGTCACGCTCCGGGTGTCATACACCGGTTTTGTCACCCAGGAAGTGGAAGTAGCCTATGCCGGCCGTCGGTTGGACATACGCCTGCAAGCCTCCTCCATCGTCATCGAGGAGACGGTCGTGCGGGGGCAACGCATAGACGACAAGCAAAAAGCGGCGCCGCTCACGATAGAAAACCTTGATGCCATTGCCATCAAGGAAACAGCGGCCATCAGTTTTTACAACAGCCTCGGCAACCTCAAGGGCGTGGACCTGACCACCGCCTCGCTCGGCTTCACCATTATCAACACCCGCGGGTTCAACTCCACCAGCCCGGTGCGCTCGCTCCAGATCATAGACGGCGTGGACAACCAGGCGCCCGGATTGAATTTTTCGCTGGGTAATTTTCTTGGTTCCAGTGACCTGGATGTCAACCGGGTAGACCTCATCCAAGGCGCCAGTTCGGCTTTTTATGGCCCGAACGCGTTCAACGGCGTCATTTCCATGGAAACCAAAAATCCGTTCCTGAACAAGGGCCTGGCCGTATCGCTCAAAAGCGGCGAACGCAGTCTGTTTGAAACGGCAATCCGGTATGCCGGGACGTTGAAAAACAAGGCCGGCAAAGAATGGTTTGCCGGTAAAATCAACCTGTTCTACCTGCGTGCCAACGACTGGGAAGCCGACAACTACGAACCGGTGACCGGCACCGAATCGGGCGGCTATTTTTACACCACGGCCCAAAATCCAGGTCGCTTCGATGCCGTGAATATCTACGGCGACGAGTACCAGCCCCGTTTTGACGGCACCGGCAGCAGCTGGTGGAATAATACCCGCGCCGGCCTTGGTGTTTACCACCGAACAGGTTACCGCGAAACCGATCTGGTGGACTACAATACCCGCAACCTCAAAACCAATGTCGCCCTGCATTTTCGGACCAACCCTTCCCAGGAATTTGATTCACCGGAACTGATCGTGTCCTCCAGTTTTGGCTCGGGCACCACGGTTTATCAGGGCGACAACCGGTTCAGCCTGCGCGACATCCTGTTTTTTCAAAACCGACTGGAATTTCGCAAACGCGACAAGTTTTTCCTCCGCGCCTACGCCACCAACGAGGATGCGGGCAATTCGTACGACCCCTACTTTACGGCCCTGCGGATGCAGGAAGCATCCAAATCGAACGAACAATGGGCCAACGACTACGAGCGCTATTGGACGGCCTCCAATCTCGGGTACATTTATTTCGACCGGATGGTGCCGCTGGGCTACCCGGAAGTGGGCGACAGTCTCGGGCTTTTTCAATGGCTGCAAACCTACCGGGACTCCATGACGTACTGGCATGGGCTTGCCGAAGCCGCCGGGAATACGGGCAACCCGACCGGTTCCTTTCCTACCAAAGATTTCTTCCAGCCGGGCACGGCGCGTTTCGACTCGTTGTTCAACGCGATTACCTCGCGAAAATCTACTTCGGAAGAAGGGGGCACACGCTTTTTTGACAAGTCGGCGCTGTACCATCTGCACGGCGAGTACACGTTTACCCCCTCGTTTTTGGACAAGTGGGTAGTTGGCGCCAACGGCCGTATGTACCGCCCCAACTCGGAGGGTACAATTTTCAAAGACACTGCCGGGATACAAATCACCAATACGGAGGTGGGCGCCTACACCGGTGTGGAGCGCACCTTCGGGAAATACAAACTGAGCGGGGCATTCCGGCTGGACAAGAACCAGAATTTCGACCTGCTGCCGACGGCAGCGCTGTCGGTCGTGTGGAATCCCGAGGCACAGACCTTCGTGCGTGCTTCGTTTTCCAGCGCCA
The DNA here is from genome assembly GCA_016719605.1 of Lewinellaceae bacterium. GTDB lineage: Bacteria > Bacteroidota > Bacteroidia > Chitinophagales > Saprospiraceae > M3007. Next base: position 485,764 of record JADJYW010000003.1, read on the forward strand.
TCCGCAACCCGACGCTTTCGGATCAGTACCTGAACCTGAATGTAGGTCGGGCACGATTGGTGGGTAATCTGGAAGGTTTCGACAGCCTGATCACGCTGGAATCGCTGCAAGAGTATCGGCGCCTGCCGGGCGGCAGTATTTCCCTGCTGCAATACTTCAACATCGCCCCTATCCAGCCGGAAAAGGTGAAAACACTGGAGGCTGGTATCCGTACCACCCTGTTTGAAAAACTGTATGTGGACGCCGGGTATTACTTCAGTTTTTATGATGATTTTATTGGCTACAACATCGGTATTGACCTGCCTATCGGCTTTTTCGGGCCGGAATTTAACCGCCTTCAGATTTACCGGGTAGCGGCCAACTCCATCAACCGGGTGACGACGCAGGGCGTTGCCATCGGGTTCAATTACTACTTCGCCAACTACTTCATGGCGCAGGCCAATTATTCGTGGAACCGGCTGAACTCCAAAATTGACGATCCGATCATCCCGGCCTTCAACACCCCGGAGCACAAATACAACCTCGGTATTTCCGCCCGCGACCTGCCGCTGCGGGGCAAAAACACCTGGGGCTTCAACGTAACCTACAAATGGATTCAAGGCTTTACCTTTGAGGGGTCACCACAATTCACAGGGTTCATTCCGTCCTACGATATGATGGACGCTCAAATTAACTGTACGTTCCCGCGCCTGCACACGACGCTCAAACTCGGCGCCTCAAACGTGTTGAACAACAAACAGTTTCAAACTTACGGCGGGCCACGCATCGGCCGTATGGCATACCTGAGCCTCGTGTACGATTTCCGTCAAAAATGAGTTTTCAATCAATAGTTCTTTCTCTTGACAACATCAACTAAAATTATCTCATCCATGAAAAAATTTACACTACTACTGTTTGCAGCCATGCTGCTCTCGAGCCTCAACACATCGGCTCAGCCGCACCGGTACCTGGATCCGGTCTTCACAGATGTAACCAAAACAACCGGAGTTGTTTACGGCGCCAACTACACCGTACTCACGATCAGCATCACCGGACATACCTCGAAGGAAAACCTGGCCATGGATATTTATGAGCCGGTGGGCGATACGGAGACTGCGCGTCCGCTGATCCTGTACTGCCACACGGGTAACTTCCTGCCTTGGCTCAATCCGGCGACCGGTCTCAGCATAAACCAGGCCTGCGGCGGCACACGTTTCGACCCGGCAGCCGTAGAAATGTGCACGCGCTTGGCCAAAATGGGTTATGTGGTGGCTTCTATTGACTACCGTCTCGGCTGGCGCCCCGACTTGCTGGACGAGCTCCAGCGGCGCTTCACGCTCATCAACGGCGCTTACCGCGGCGTACAGGATGTACGCACCTGCATTCGCTTCTTTCGCAAAAATGTTGCTGAAAGTGGCAATACCTACCGCATTGACCCGAACCGCATTGTGGTGTTCGGCCAAGGTACGGGCGGCTACTTGTCACTCAACACCGCTGCTCTCGACAAGTACTCGGAGATTCTGACGACTTCCGAGCCGGGCAAATTCCTGCTCAACGGGGTGCCCATGATTATTGAGGCGTACAATGGCGACCCTTACGGTATCCAGGCCAACATTGGCGTCGTGGATGCACTGTATGCCGGCGCTACGGGTTTCCCTGTCGGCGATACCCTCTATGTACCCAACCACGTCGGCTATTCGTCCGACTTCAACCTTGCCGTCAACCTCGGTGGCGCCCTCGGCGACAAGGCCTGGCTGGATGCCAATACGCCCCCGATTTTGTCGTACCATGTACCGGATGATCCCTACGCACCGTGCGGAGAGGGTGTTGTCATCGTGCCGGGTGTGAACTTCCCCGTGGTAAACGTTTCCGGTTCCTGCAGTGTACAGCCGATTCAGGATATGCTGGGGAATAACAATGTGTTTGCTCTGGGCGGTGCGCTCACAGATCCGCTTTCTGTTTTTGCACGCACGATCAACGGTAACCGCGAAGGCTTCTTCCCCTTCATGCGCCCCGCCAACGACTCATCGCCCTGGGAATGGAATACATTTGTTCCCAACACGCAACTGCCGAATGGTACGATTGTAGCGCTTAGCTGCTCTACCAATGACGCTACGGCAAAAACAAACATCGACACCATCATGACATACTATGCCCCGCGCGCTTGTCGTGCGTTGGGTCTGGATTGTCCGGGTGTTTCCACCAAAACGGAAGAACTGTTTGATGCCGGCGATATTCTGAGCGTACAGCCCAATCCGGCAAAAACGGAGGTTTGGTTCAGCACGGATGCTGAGCACCCCATCCAGGCTATCGAAGTGTACGACATGAGCGGCCGCATGGTACGCCACGTTCGCAACATCGAAAACAGCACCTACACGCTGCGCCGCGATGGATTGGTGAACGGGATGTATGTGGCCAAACTGTACTTCGAAAAAGGCATCGTAGCCAAACGAATTATCTTTGAATAAATCAAGTTAAAAAAGGGTTAGAAGGTTAGAAGGTTAGAAGGTTGGAGGGTTAGAGGGTTGGAAGGTTGAAAATATACAACCAGAAACCCTCTAACCTTCTAACCTTCTAACCCTCTAACCTTTTTACCAAACCACTACCAACCGCCCCGTAAAGCGCTTTTCACCCGTAACGATTTCCAGAAAATACATTCCGGGGTTCAGTATACCGCCTTCCAAAAGAATCTGGTCGGCGCCGGCGCCAACAGGTAAACTCCGACTCAAACGCCCGGCCACATCCCAAATCCGCAAGATTGTGTTGGCTGGAAGGGGTTCATCTATTTGCACCGTAGCCATACCCGAAGCCGGGTTGGGAAAAATATTTAGAGTGCCTACCGCCAAATCCCGCGCCCCAACCGTGCAGTCAAAGATCGGGTTCACGGTCACCGTGGTGGTATAGGTATTCGTACAGCCGGTACTCAGGTCGGTGACTTCGAGGGTGTAGGTGCCACTTTCGGTAGCACAATACTCGAACCCGGTAGCGCCGGAAATGGGGCCGTTGAACAGATACCATTGCAGTGCATAGTTGGCCGGCAGCGCCGTAGTGTCGAGTAGTTCCAGGTTATTCCGGTCATTTTGGTAAACCGGTTCGCCGGGCAGGGGGTAAAATTCCACCGAAGCCTGCTCGGATACGGCCGTGCAACCGTACATGTTGGTCACTTGTACCTGATATAACCCGCTTTGGTCGGGCAGATACAGGAAATCTGTAGCACCCGGGATCGGGTCTCCGTCCAGCAGCCACTGATTGGTGCCGCCGAAAGAGGACTGAAGCACAATGATCTCATCGGGGCAGGCAGCAAGCAGATTGGGCGAAATAACAGGTGTTATGGGCAGCGGGTACACGACTACCGTGTCGGACGAAAGTACTTCCTCAATCGGATTGTCAATAGTGAGTACCACCTGCAAGGCGCCCGAAATCAGCGTGTCTCCTCCACTTAAAACATTGAACGGCAAACTGCTGCAAAGGTCGTCTGTGCCGTCAATACCGGAGTCCTCGTCCCATATTTCCAGCATATAATTGATCTGCGGATCAAGAACCAGGTCAATCGGGAACGTGTACGGCAGTGGTGTATTGGCCACGTCGGCATTTTCAAAGATTTTTTGCCCTCCAGGCGCAAATACCTTTACAAACAAATCAGGCCCGCTAAACAGATCCGTGCAACCCGCCGCCAGTACCTTGACACTGACCAAGCGATAGCCTGCAGTATCTATCGTGGCTTTATATGTCACCTCGTAGGTTCCCGGCTGGTTGTAGGTATGCGGCGGCGGGTTTTCGCCGGCATACTTGGTGCTGTCGCCAAAATCCCATTCGTATGTGAATCCGGTGAGGCCATTCGAGGGTATATTGTTGGCAAACGTAACCGTCGTGCTGCCGCAACCAATGATGTCGCTCATGGAAAAACCGACCGTCGTGCTGGTCTTCGGGCTTATGTACAGCCGGATCGGGAACGATGCTTCCTGGTTAAAAATCAGTACCGTGGCTTTTAATTTTACGGTCATCACAAAAGAGTCCGAGGCGAGTGGGGTGCCGCAAATCTTGATGCAGCCGTCTGTCTCCGTTGCCGGTTGAAACACCATTTGGCTGGCCTCCCAAAACAGGCCTGGCGGCATGTCGTCTATGCCGACAATCTCGATTTTTGTAATGGTCAGCCCGGGGGGGGTGATACTATCCACGGCATACACCGGTGTGGTGGTCTTGGGTATCCGGAAGGAAATATCCTGATTGTACGGAACGCCTTTTTCACCATCGGGAAAGACAGGCAGATACAACGTGTCTGCCGGCAGGTTGGCAGGCAAACTAAGCGCACAGCCCGGGCAACCGGTCTGGGCAGCCAGCATATTCAGGAACAAAAAGGAAAGAAAAACAACGAGCAGATGTTGTCGCATAACAACCGGTTTTAAATGTGAAAGAATACGTTGCCCTGGCGGAGGAGAAAATTGGCAGGATTATGGGCCAGAATCGGCAACAACTTTTCAGAGACCGGAGGTTTGGAGGTGTCTCAGAAGTCGTATTTTTTCACCGCAGAGACGCGGAGACGTAGCGTTTTTGATAAACAAGTTATTAAAAGCGGCATCTCTGCGGTGAAAAAAGTACTTGTGAGCGCGCTGCATTAAATTTTCACAAGGCGCCGCACGGACTTGCCGTTGGCGTCGCCTACGGTGTACAGGTAAGTACCGGCGGGCAGGTTGCCGGCATCGAATGAAAACCGGTTTTCGCCTTCGTACAGTTGCACTTTTTCGTTGTGCATTTGTTTGCCGAACAGATCGAACACTTCAAACAGGAATACCCCGCTTTGGATGGATTGTACTTCGATGGTCGTTTGTCCGGTCACCGGATTAGGCATAGCGCGTACGCTGCCAAACGGGCTGCCGGGATCGGAGGACGCCGACACACACTGGCCCTGTTCCTTCAGAAGCAGGTAGTAGTGGTTGCCGGGGGCTGCATCGCCGGGAAATACGATCGGGAAGGTTCCCAGGATAGTAGTCACATTGGCGGTAATCCCCAGGTCAAAAGTGTCGGGCATGTTTTGTGCGGAAGGCGTGCCTTGCAACTGGATGCAGCCCAGGCTCATGGGCTGAAAGGTGCAGTTGGGAGGGTCGCACGAGTAGGCCATTCCGGTGGGCATGTTGCTGACTGCATTGGGCGGAAGGGTGACGCTGAGAATTTTGACCTTGATAACCCCCTGATAATCGAAGGAGTCCGGTACAAAAACTGTGACCGACTGGCTGTACACCTCAGCAATACAGGCCGTTTTCAGGTTGTAAAAAGGAGAATCAGGCGAGTACGGAGCCGGAGAGAGCAGGTCGCCGGAAAGGAGCAGGCTGGAATCGCGTACACAGGCTTGTGCTGCAGATTGGTTGAGGCTGATTACAGTGCAAAGACAGAACAGAAGTAGTGCTTTGTTCATACGGTTTGAGTGTTAAATGAGCGAATAAGATTGATGGTTGTTTCCCGGCAAACGTCTGAGGGATGCCCTGTTTACAGGACACAAGTTCCGACGATTTTCGGACTTATTAAAATTCAACCTTATAGCGGGGATGGTTTCGGGGAGGGGATGAGGTTGAAGCAGGTACAAAAAACGAGGAACGGCATACTTGCCGGTTCCTCGTTTTGTCCTGAAAATCAAAAAATTCTAACTTCCGTCCGTTATTTCACCGCATCCAGCACGGCTTTGAACGTGCGTGGGTTGTTGAGGGCGAGATCGGCCAAAGCCTTTCGATTCAGGCTGATTCCCTTCTGGTCAAGCGCATGAATGAACCGGCTGTAGCTCAAGCCCTCCATACGGGTGGCGGCGTTGATACGCGCGATCCAAAGGCGGCGATAGGTACGTTTTTTGAATTTGCGGTCGCGGAATGCGTACTGCCAACCTTTCTCCAGGGTGTTCTTTGCTACGGTATAAACCTTGGAACGGGCGCCGAAATAACCGCGGGCGGCTTTCATGATTTTTCTCCGGCGCGCACGGCTGGCCGGGTTGTTGGTTGCTCTTGGCATGTGTGTGATTTTCTAGTACAACTTCGGGATTAACGGCTTCGGAGCACAACCACGATCTTGCAATCGTATACGTCGTAAATCGAAAACCGAAAATGCTTTAAGCCAAAGTCCTCGTTAAAAAATGTGGTTGAAAAAGCCTTCTTTTCAGAAAGCGGTGCAATTAGATAGCCAGCAGGCGCTCAATACGAGCGTGCTCCGTCTTGTCAACGATAACGGCTCCGCGCAGGTGGCGCTTCTGCTTTTTCGTCTTCGAGCTGGCAATGTGGCGCAGCTTGGTCCGATTGCGTTTGACTTTCCCGGTTCCGGTCACCTTGAAACGTTTCTTGGCGCCCGAGTGGGTCTTCATCTTAGGCATATAAATGTATTTTTTTGAAAAATGGAGCGCAAAGGTAACCCGGGCATTTTTCAAAAGCGGTCAATACGAACATTTTTTTTCAAGTTTTTGAAGGAAAAAAACTGCCCGTATTGACCCGTTTCGATATTATTTCTTGCCACCCGTTTTTTTAGGTGCGATGATGACCATCATGCGCTTGCCGTCCATACGCGGCAATTGTTCCGGTGCGCCATGCTCTTCGAGCTCTTTCAGAAAACGAAGCAACAGCAGTTCGCCCCGGTCTTTGAAAACAATAGCGCGGCCGCGGAACTGCACATAAGCCTTTACCTTGTTGCCCTCCGAGAGAAAATTTTTGGCGTGACGCAACTTGAATTCAAAGTCGTGTTCGCCCGTTTCCGGGCCGAAACGAATCTCTTTAAGTTGCTGTTTGACCGCATTTGCCTTCAGTTCCTTCTCCTTCTTCCGTTTTTGGTACAGGAACTTGTTGTAGTCCACTATCCGCGCAACAGGTGGTTCTGCGTTTGGCGATATTTCAACCAGATCCAAAACCATTTCCTGTGCCCAACCCAGCAACTGAGCCGTCGTATAAATACCAGGCTCCACTTTCTGGCCGATTGCAGTGCTGATCTCTTCCAGATTGTCGCCAACGAGTCGGAGTTCAGGTGCCCGAATGAGTTCATTGATGCGGTGCTCGGCTTGTTGTTGCCGGGGCGGGAAGGGGCGCCGACCACCGGCAGGCGGGCGAGGGGGACCGCCGGTACCAGGCGGGCGAGGGGGACCGCCAACACCGGCAGGGCGGTTAGGGCCGCCAGGGCCGGCGGGACGAGGAGGGCCACCACCAGCGGGACGGTTCGGGCCGCCGGGGCGGTTTTGGCCGCCGCCGGGCTTGGGAGAAGAAGGTTTTAATGCCAATTAAAAAAATTGTTTTGTGAAAAAAATGCGACTCAGGTACTGGATTTGCAAGCACTGGGCAAAAAAATTGGATACCCGGAATCGCGACCGAATACCCAGCGCTACATTTTTATGGACACAAAAGTATGTCTTGTCCGCGGAATTTGATTTTTTTGAAGTAGAAAAAATTATAGGTTTGCACCCCGTCTCCCGTCCTCCGTCTCCCATGACCTACGCCGATATCATTCTCCCCCTCGCTCTGCCCAAACGCGCTTACACCTACGCCGTACCCGACGAACTGTTCGCGGATATCCGGCCGGGAGTACGGGTGGAGGTGCCTTTCGGCAAAAATAAACTGTACAGCGGCGTGGTAGACCGCATCCACACCGAAACACCCGACTACCGCACCAGGCCAATCCTCGCCGTGCTGGACGAAGTGGCTGTGGTCACCGAGCACCAACTGAAACTCTGGGACTGGATCGCCGACTACTACTGCTGCACCCTCGGCGAAGTGATGACCGCCGCCCTGCCCAGCCACCTCAAACTCACCAGCGAAACCAAATTGGTATTCAACCCGGCCTACGGCGACGACTTTTCCGAACTCGACGCCGACGAGTACCTGCTGGCTGAGGCCATGCTCCTCCAAAGCGAGATTACCATTGACGACGCGCGGAAAATTCTGAATAAAAAGACGGTGTTCCCCGTTGTGCAACGCCTCTTGCTCAAAGGCGTACTCTCCCTGCGCGAGGATTTGCAGGAAAAATACCGCCCCAAAAAAGTGCTGGCCGTACGCCTTGCCGAGCCGTACCGCTCCAACCAGGAGCTCCTGCGCCCCGTATTCGATGAACTCGCCAAACACGAACGCCAACTCGAAACCCTGCTCGCTTTCCTGCACCTGAGCCGCAGTCGTCCCTGGCTCCGCCGACAGGAAGTGCTCGACAAAGCCGGCACCTCGGAATCCACCCTGCGCACCTTGGTCAAAAAAGAAGTACTCGAACTTTACGAGCGCGAAGTGAGTCGCATTGCCGGTTTCGAGGACGAACTTGTGGAAGCCGGCGAACTTTCCACCCGGCAGCGCCGCGCACTCACAGAAATTCAGGTTGCTTTTCGGGACAAAAGCACGGTACTGTTGCACGGTGTGACCGGGAGCGGCAAGACGCGCGTTTATCTCGAACTCATGCGCGAGGTGCTGCTGCAAGGCGGGCAAGTGCTGTACCTCTTGCCCGAAATAGCGCTCACCACCCAGATTATCAGCCGCTTGCAACGCGTGTTTGGCGCCGATGCGGCGGTGTATCATTCCAAAATAAACTACAACGAACGGGTGGAAGTGTGGCGCGCGGCAGTGTCCGGCAAGCCCGTCATCCTGTCGGCACGGTCGGGGCTGTTCCTGCCGTTCCAGAACCTGCAACTCATTATCGTGGACGAGGAGCACGATCCGTCGTTCAAACAGTACGACCCCGCGCCCCGATACCACGCCCGCGATACCGCTATTTATTTAGCCAACTTATACGGCGCGAAGGTGCTGCTTGGCACGGCCACGCCCGCTCTGGAAACGTACCACAATGCCCAACAAGGAAAATTCGGCCTCGTGGAAATGCCCGAACGTTTTGGCGGACTGGCGATGCCGGAAATACGGCCGGTGGACCTGCGCGAACAGCACAAGACCAAACAGATGCAGAGTATCTTCTCCCCTACCCTGCTCGAATCGCTCAAAACAGCCCTGACAAACGGCGAACAAGCGATTCTTTTCCAAAACCGTCGCGGCTACTCGCCCATTCTCGAATGCCAAACCTGCGGCTGGACGGCCCAATGCCGCCACTGCGACGTGAGCCTCACGTTTCACAAACTCACGAACCGCCTGCGCTGCCACTACTGCGGCTATGTGGAACAACCGCCCGCCGTATGCCCCGCGTGTAGCAGCGGAAAAGTTACCCTGCTCGGTTTCGGCACCGAAAAAATCGAAGACGAACTCAAGATTTTCCTGCCCGACGCCCGCATCGGCCGCCTCGACCTCGACACTGCCGGCACGAAGAGCAGCCTGACCACCATTCTCAACGATTTTGAGGAAAAACGCCTCGATATCCTCGTAGGCACTCAAATGGTAACCAAGGGACTGGACTTCGACAATGTGGGTATCGTGGGCGTGCTGGGCGCCGATCAGCTCACGCGTTTTCCCGATTTCCGTGCTGGCGAACGCGCCTACCAGTTGCTCACCCAGGTGGCCGGCCGTGCCGGCCGAAAGCACAAGCGCGGCCTGGTACTCATCCAGGCCTGGGACCCCGCGCACCCGGTGCTGCAGGAAGTCCAGCGCGGCGATTTTCACAGCCACCTCCAGCGCGAGATGCGGGAGCGCCAAGAGTTTTTTTACCCGCCATTTTCTCGACTCATCCACATTACGCTACAACACAAGGACGAGAAAATCGCTTACCTCGCCGCCGATTTTTTGGCCAAAGCCCTGCGCCACAGCATGGGCAAACGTGTACTCGGCCCCGTGCAGCCCCATGTACCCCGCGTGCGCAACTACTATGGCCAGGAAATTTTGCTCAAACTGGAAAAATCGGCGCCCGTGCTCCGGGCAGCTAAAGACCTGATCTTGAAAACCGCTGAGGCAGTGACGAGCAAACCCGGCTGGGGGCAGGTGCGCGTGGCCGTGGATGTGGATCCAGTGTGAGCCTGCCGCCGCTCGCCCCTGTTGCTGACTCTTCCCGGACGCCTCGCCAGTACACTTCCTTGGGTAGGTAAGCTTTATAGCGGTGTCCGTTTGTTCCCGCCTTTGGCCCGTTCTTTTTCGCGGGGGTGGCCCTTTCGGTAGAAACGGGGGTCCCCCTTTGGTCCCGCGGGGGGGTGGCCCCTGGTTGCTGCCGTGGGCGGGCGGGGGGTGTTTCAGGGCCGTCTTGGGCGATTTGGGCAAGGGGTCGGCCCTCTTGCTCTCGGGCCACTGAGTAAGTCGGCGGCTAAAATTAGGCGGTGGTTTGGACTTCATTTTCGACGGCACGCATGGCCAGCAGGAACTCGCCATGTCTCAAACCGAGCAAAAGCGCCATTCCTTTTGAGGACAAACTGAGGCTTGCCGTTTTCATTAGTGGCGAAACAGCCATCAACAGGCTGTCTATCGTCACTACATTGGGCTACATCATTGCACAAACCAAGTTTAAAGAAGCCTCGCCATCCTTTCAGCAGCGGCTGGGTTTCAAATACTACTTTTATAAAAATGTATTTGCCGGGGTCAATGTACGCGCGTATCAATTCCGGTCGGCAGACGCGCTTGAATTCAACATAGGGATGAGACGGTTTATCGGTAGTCATGGCCAACCCGGCGCTGTTCCGTTTAATCAGGAAACAGATTTCACCTTCAGGCCCAACTTCGCCCCCTCCTCCAGCATACGCTGAAAACCCGCTTCATAATCGTTCGGAATGGTGCCTTCGAGCATGGCCTCCCGCACAGCCGTTTTCACAATTCCCACCTCCTTCGACGGCGGGATGCCAAAGGTTTGCATGATAATATCGCCCGTAATCGGCGGCTGCCAGAGGCGCAGGCGATCAGCGTCGGTCACTTCCGCCATACGTTCCTTGAGGTACTCGTAGCCCTCGAGGTAGCGGGCCATTTTGTTCGGATTTTTGGTGGTAATGTCCGAAGCACACAGGAGCATGAGGTCTTCGATATCCGGCCCGGCATCGAACAGCAGGCGACGCACCGCGCTGTCGGTTACCTGTTCCTTCGTCAAGCTGATGGGACGCAAGTGCATACGCACCATTTTTTGCACATAGTCCATTTTGGTATCCAGTGGCAGCCGCAGGTTTCGGAAAATGCGCGGCACCATATTGGCCCCGAGCCATTCGTGCCCATGAAATGTCCAACCAATCTTGGGGTGGAATTTTTTGGTAGCCGGCTTGGCTATATCGTGCAACAGGGCCGACCAGCGCAGCCAGATATTATCGCTGCGGCGACACAGGTTGTCCAGCACTTCGAGCGTATGGTAAAAATTGTCTTTGTGCGCGCGACCCTCGCGGTCTTCCACACCTTGCAAAGCAGCCACTTCGGGCAAAATAATCTGCAACAAACCGGTGTCAAACAAGAGGTTGAAGCCCGTGGAGGGCTTGGGCGTCATCAGTATTTTTTCCAACTCCGTGGTAATGCGCTCCTTGGAAATGATGTGGATACGCTCCTTGTTTTCGGTGATTCCCGCGCGGGTATTTTTATCAATATAAAAACCGAGTTGGTTGGCGAAGCGAATGGCGCGCATCATGCGCAGCGGGTCGTCGGAAAAGGTCTTTCCCGGCTCCAGCGGCGTGCGAATGATTTTGCGCTCCAGGTGTTCCAGACCGTCAAAAGGGTCTATGATCTGGCCAAAATCTGCCTCGTTGAGGCTCACGGCAAGGGCGTTGATGGTGAAATCCCGGCGGTTCTGATCGTCCTCCAGCGAGCCTTGCTCCACATCGGGCTTGCGGCTGTCCGTGTGGTAACTTTCCTTGCGGGCGCCCACAAACTCGATTTCGATACCGTCGCAGCGCAGCATGGCGGTGCCAAATCGGCGATAAACCACCACCTTGGGCGACGGCGTCAATTTGGACGCGAGGGTTTCAGCCAGTCGGATACCGTCGCCCACGCACACGATGTCAATGTCCTTGGTGGCCCTGCCCAGCAGCCGGTCGCGCACATAGCCGCCAACGACGTACGCCGGCACGCCAATCTGGCGGGCACTTTGTGCGACGAGGTCAAAAATTTTCCGCTCATGCGGAAGTATGGAAAAAAGCATTTGTTGATTGATTCGATTTTTCGATTGATCCGATTACCCGGCCAGGATTCCCATCTCCCCGTACACTTCCTCGATTTCGTCCAACAGCCCGAACAGCACCTCCGGTTCCATCTCGGTTACGAGCCGGGCGCGATAGGGCTTGATGTTGGGCAGGTCGCGGAAATAGGGCGCATAGTGGCGGCGCATTTCGAGCACACCGAGTTTAAGACCTTTCCATGCAATACTGTCGGTGAGGTGCTGCCGGGCGGCCTGCACGCGCTCGGACACATCCGGGGGCGGCAGCAGTTCGCCGGTAGCGAAGTAGTGTTTGATCTCCCGAAAAATCCACGGGTAACCAATACTCGCCCGTCCGATCATGATGCCGTCGGCGCCGAAGCGGCGGCGGTAATCGAGGGCCTTTTCGGGCGAGTCTACATCGCCATTTCCGAAGACGGGGATCGTCATCCGCGGGTTTTCCTTGACCCGCGCGATCCAGCTCCAGTCGGCCTCGCCTTTGTACATCTGCACGCGGGTGCGGGCGTGGATGGTGAGCGCGGCGATGCCCACGTCTTGCAGCCGTTCGGCTACTTCCACGATGTTGATGGAGGCATCGTCCCAGCCCAGACGGGTCTTCACGGTGACGGGGCGTTTGGTACTTTTCACCACGGCTTCGGTAAGGCGCAGCATCTGGGGGATGTCGCGCAGCAGCCCGGCGCCGGCCATACGGCAGGCTACTTTGGCTACCGGGCAGCCGAAATTGATGTCAATAACATCCGGATTTTTACGCTCGATGATCTCGGCAGCCTCGATCATATTGTCCAGTTGGCCGCCGAAATACTGGATACCGATGGGCCGCTCGTAGTCGAAGATGTCTAATTTTTGAAAACTCTTCAGCGCGTCGTGTACCAAGCCGTCGGCACTGATAAACTCGGTATAAACCATGTCCGCGCCCTGCTCCTTGCAGAGTTTTCGGAACGGCGGGTCGCTCACGTCCTCCATGGGCGCCAGCAGCAAGGGGTACTCCCCCAGTTCGATATCTCCTATTTTGACCATAAAAATGCGGCGGCAAAGGTAGGGAAAAATCGAGGCGCGCGGCACTTCCAGACTTTTCAGGTTTTTAAACCTGGAAAGTCTAATGCCCAAAAAAATGCCCAAAAGCGCGTCTTTCCGTTCCGGTATGTCAATCCCCAGCCTGACAAACGTCATCTGCACGCACTCGTTCCTGTAACCAACTTTGTTTTCCTAAAACAAAACAACCATGGCTCCATTCATCAAAAATTTTTCGGAAATATCCATTCGCGACCTCGCGCTCGTCGGCGGGAAAAATGCCTCGCTGGGTGAAATGTTCTCCCAACTCACGCCCGGGGGAATCCTCGTGCCCGACGGTTTTGCCGTCACCGCAGCAGCGTACGATGCTTTTCTGCAAGAAAACCGGTTGCACAAACCACTGGACGACCTGCTCGGACAACTGGACAAAACCAATTTTTCAAATCTTGAAATCATTGGTGCGCAGGCGCGTACGCTGATTCTGAACGCCAAACTGCCGGAACCTGTCGCCGCAGCTATCCGACAGGCTTATCAGGATTTGCGCGAACGCGAGGGCGCCGATATCTCGCTGGCCGTGCGCAGCAGCGCCACGGCGGAAGACCTGCCCACGGCCAGTTTTGCCGGCCGGCTGGAAAGTTTCCTCCACATCAGCGGCGAACAGGATTTGCTGGACGCTGTGCATCGCTGCTTCTCGTCCCTGTTCACCGACCGGGCCATCAAGTACCGCGAAGACCAGGGTTTTGGCAACATGGCCGTGGCGCTCTCCGTCGGTGTGCAAAAAATGGTGCGCTCCGACCTGGCGGCCTCCGGCGTGGCATTTACCCTCGACCCCGACACAGGTTTCGACAAGGTGGTGGTCATTGACAGCATTTACGGCCTCGGCGAAAATATCGTGCAGGGCCGCTCCACACCCGATGAGTTCGTGTTGTTCAAACCACACCTCCACACCGACTTTAACCCGATTATTCAGAAAAAAATCGGAGAAAAAGCGTGGACAATGACCTACGCCGAGGGTAGTTCATCCACCGAAACCGTCGTGAATACACCGACAGCCGCCGACAAACGTGATACATTCTCGCTTTCCGATGCCGATGTGGTCGCGCTAGGCCGCTGGTGCGCACAAATCGAAAAACACTACGACAAACCCATGGACATTGAGTGGGCGAAGGATGGCCAGTCGGGCAAACTCTACATTGTGCAGGCCCGCCCGGAAACCGTGCATGCGGGCAAAGCCAAGCGCTCCATCGTGCGGACGTACCAAATCAAAACCAAAGGAAAGCAGCTCGCGGAAGGGATCGCCCTTGGCGATCAGATCGCTTTTGGTCGGGCCAGACTCCTGCGCACACCGCAGGAAGGCCACCTCTTGCAACAAGGCGAAGTGCTCGTGACAGACATTACCAATCCCGATTGGGACCCTATTCTGAAACGTGCCGCCGCCATCGTCACCAACAAGGGCGGGCGCACAAGCCATGCCGCCATTGTAGCCCGCGAACTCGGTACCGTAGCCATCGTAGGCTGCGGCGATGCGACGGATAAAATTCACGACGGAGACCTCATCACGGTCAGTTGTGCTGAAGGGAAAAACGGATTTATCTATGCCGGCAAAGCGGAATGGACGGAGTCGGAAAAGGATATTTCCAACCTGCCGATGCCCCGAACGGCGCCTATGCTCATCCTGGGCGACCCGTCGCTGGCGTTCAAACAATCCTTTCTGCCCAACCGCGGCGTGGGGCTGCTGCGCATGGAATTTCTCATCACACACCACATTTCGGTACACCCGCTGGCACTCACCCGTTTCGAGCAGATTTCAAACCCGGCAGTACGCAAAGAGATAAACTACCGCACCCGCCACTACCGCGACAAGAAGGATTATTTCGTGGATAGACTTGCCCAGGGCGTAGCCACCATCGCCGCGGCATTCCACCCGCACGACGTAATCGTGCGCATGAGCGATTTCAAAAGCAACGAATACGCCAACCTGATCGGCGGGCGGCAATTTGAGCCGACGGAGGAAAATCCCATGATCGGGTTCCGGGGTGCCTCGCGCTACTATTCGCCCCTGTACAAGGACGGTTTTGCGCTCGAATGCAAAGCGATGAAACGGGTTCGCGACGAAATGGGCTTCACCAACGTAAAACTGATGATCCCCTTCTGTCGCACCGTTGAGGAAGGCAAACAGGTGGTGGCGACTATGCAGGAATTCGGGCTGGAGCAGGGCCAAAATGGCCTCGAAATTTATGTCATGGTGGAAATACCGAGCAATGTGCTGCTGGCCGAACAGTTTGCCGACGTGTTCGACGGCTTCTCGATTGGTTCCAACGACCTCACCCAACTGACCCTTGGCCTCGACCGCGATTCGGCACTTGTGAGCAATTTGTTCAATGAAAAAAATCCGGCTGTGATGCAACTCATTGCCATGGCCATCCGCACGGCTCGCCAAAAAGGGATCAAGATCGGCCTCTGCGGCCAAGCCCCCAGCGACATGCCGGAGTTCGCACAATTTCTTGTGAATGAGGGCATCAACAGTATTTCATTCAATGCCGATGCCTTGCTGAAAGGCATAGAGAATATGAACGCAGCGGAAGAGCAAAAGGCAAGTTAGAGCGTGTTTAAAATTTAGTCGCTGGGCTACGGACGGCCAATTTCATTTCTATACTCGTTAAAATTTTCGCCGTAGGCACCTGGCTACGGCTGCAAATTTTGCCTCAATAGAAACAAAATTTGCTCGCCCTCGCTCCAGCACTAAAATTTAAACACGCTCTTAGCAACGGGCAAAGCGCAAAAAGCAGCCCGACAGGTTTTTCACCGCCCAGAGGAGCAGCGCGTTTTTCTCGGCGGGTAAATCCAGTTTTTTCATGATGCTGGAGCGGTGGTTTTCTACGGTTTTTCGGAGATGAAGAGCATGCCGGCAATCTCTTTGGAGGTGTGTTGCCGGCCGATGAGTTCCACTATTTTTTTCTCGGCAAACGTGAGTTTGTCCAACAGGTTGTCGCCGGCGTGATCGGTGTTCATGTTTAGTTTGGCCGTCAGTTCCGGGCTGAACCAGGTTTCGTTGTTCAGAACGGCCTTGATGCATGTTTCCAGCACATCGGTGGAAAACTCCTTGAGCACATAGCCTTTCACGCCCAGTGCTTTGGCGCGGTGGAAAATGGAAACTTCGTTGTGCATGGTGAGCAGGATAACCCGGGTTGCTACCGACAACTGCACGCTCTACCCCACCGTCGTATACAACGGCCAAACCAAAACCAACGGCGCCTGCGCCAATGCCTACACCCTCACCCGCCGCTGGACCGCCTCCGACAACTGCGGCAACACCCGCTCGATTTCGCAGCGAATCACCGTGGTGGACAGCGGCAAACCGGTACTCAACGTACCGCCCAACGTGACCATCGCCTGCAATGCCACGCCACCGGCGGTAGGAACCCCCACTGCCTCCGACGGCTGTGGCGGCAATGTGACCATCGCCTACCTCGGCCAAAGTACCGTGAGCGGCGCTTGCCCGGGTAGTTACCAACTCCGGCGCACCTGGCGGGCTACTGACGTGTGCGGCAACAGCACGGCCGCCACGCAGACTATTCAGGTGCAGGATACCGGCACGCCGGCATTTACATCCGTACCGGCACCGGTGACTATTTCGTGCAACCAGCCTTTGCCGCCGTTGCTCAATCCCACCGCCACCGACAATTGCGGCGGTTATGTGCAAATCACCTTTCTGGGTAATGTGGCATCGGGCAGTGGTTGCGCAAACGACTACACCGTCACGCGCACCTGGCGGGCAGCAGATTTGTGCGGGAACACCGCGACGGCAACGCAGGTGATAACCGTGTTGGGGAACAATTTCGGCGAGGAAGGCGCGGAAGACCGGGCGAATGGCACACCACTCAAAACTCAAAACTCGTAACTGTCAACCCGAACCCAACCACCGACCATATCCGGCTCGACCTGACGGATTTCGCGGGTGAGGCGGTGACGATTTCAATTTTTGAGGAACAGGGTCAGTTGGTTTGGGAAAACCGGATACCGGCTGTGGAAGATTTGCAGTTGCATATCAGCCTGCGCGAGGCGGGTGCTGCGGCGGGGATGTATACCATC
This sequence comes from Lewinellaceae bacterium, assembly GCA_016719605.1. Classification (GTDB taxonomy): domain Bacteria; phylum Bacteroidota; class Bacteroidia; order Chitinophagales; family Saprospiraceae; genus M3007. The sequence goes on from JADJYW010000003.1 coordinate 502,840, forward strand.
CGTGTGCACTCGACGAGTGGGAGCGTAGCGACTCGGGTGGTGGTGGTGGATTGAGTTGCAGGATTTTTTCTATAACCTATTCCATGATAAAACTGCGCACCTGTACCGTTCCGCTCGTGTTGTGCCGCTGCCCCGGCTGGCCGCCGCCGATACTCAGAACGACTTTCCCTTTGGGGGCATAAAATTGGCCCCGGGCATCCACCAGCGACAGGTCTTCGGGCGTCAGCGTAAACGCTACCTTCCGGCTTTCTCCGGCCCGCAGGGCAATGCGCTGAAAACCTTTCAAGGCCCGGATGGGCGCTTTCCCCGGCGCACCGGGGTACGAAAGATAGAGCTGCACCACCTCCTCGCCGTCTATTTTTCCAGTATTCTTCACCGTAACGGAAACGGTGAGCGGGTTCCCTGCAGCCACCGTGCGCGGCACGTTGAGCCGGCTGTATCGGAATGTGGTGAAACTCAGTCCGTAGCCGAACGGGTACAAGGGCACTCCCCGGAAATACCGGTAGGTGCGGTTGGCCATGTCGTAGTTTTTGATATCCGGCAGGTCGGCATCGCTGCGGTAAAACGTGACCGGCAAACGGCCTGCCGGGTTGTAGTCGCCAAACAGCACATCAGCGATGGCTGTACCGGCGCTTTGTCCGCCATACCAGGCATTCAAAATAGCCGGAATGTTTTCATCCGCCCAAGGCATGGCTATGGCGCTGCCGGTCATCAACACAAAAATGACCGGTTTTCCGGTGGCTTTCAGGTGCCTGAGCAGTTCGGTTTGTGTTTCCGGCAGGTGAATCGTCGTTCGGTCGCCTCCGCTGAAACCCTTGATTTCCACTTTCAGCGCCTCGCCTTCCAGTTGCGGCGATATCCCGCCGGCGAAAATAATCACATCCGCATCGTGCATACGTCGGGCCAAATCGCTGAAATCAGTCCGGAGTTTATCGTCCACGCTGTCCCGGGTGAACGGAATGGCCTCCTCGTAAACGACCTCTGTATCCGCCCCGACCTTGTCCCGGATGCCTTGCAACACGGAAACCACGCGGGAGGGCGTGCCGTTGTAATTGCCCAGCAAGACAGTGGTGTCGGCAGCATTTGGGCCTAAAACCGTAATTTTTTTCAATTTTTTACCCAGCGGCAAGGTGTTGTTTTCATTTTTCAAAAGCACGATGGACTGCCGGGCCATTTTCAGCGCATGCGCCTGGTGGGCGGGGGCTTCCAGCACCGATTCCGGCGTTTGGGCATACGGTACCATGGAAACCGGATCGAACATCCCCAGGCGCAAGCGGATCATAAACAGCCGGCGGAGGGACGCATCCAAATCTGCTTCCTGAACCAGACCAGTTTTTGCAGCATCAAGCAGGGTTTTATACGTCGATTCCCACACTCCACGTCCGTGCCGTGGAGCAGGGCATCCACCGCCGAATGCAGGGCGTCGGGGTGGGTTTTGTGGTAACCGTAAAAATCAGCCACCGCCCAGCAATCGCTGACGGCATAGCCCGTGAAGTTCCATTGCTTGCGCAAAATGTCGTTCATCAGCAGGTCATTGGCGCAGCAAGGTTGCGTGCGGTAGGCATTGTATGCGCACATTACTCCGGCTACACCTGCCTTTGTAACCAATGCCCGAAACGCCGGCAGATAGGTATCCCAGAGGTCGTAGTCGGAGGTATTGAAATTGTCGGAATGGCGCGTCAGTTCGGGGCCGCTGTGTACGGCAAAATGTTTGGCGCAGGCGGCCGCTTTCAGGTATTTGGGGTCATCGCCCTGCAAACCCTGCACGAACGCAGTGCCGAGTACGGCCGTCAGGAACGGGTCTTCGCCGTAGGTTTCCTGTCCGCGGCCCCAGCGCGGGTCCCGAAAGATGTTGATATTGGGCGTCCAGTAGGTCAGCCCGAGGTATTCCTCGTGGGTGCGACCCAGGGCGATGGCTTTGTTTTGAATAGCGCGACCTTCCAGCGCCGTGTAGTGCGCCATCATTTTGAGCGACGCGGTATCCCAGGTAGCGGCCATGCCGATGGCTTGCGGAAGGACGTGACGGGAAACGGCGTGCGGGCCACGCCGTGCAGCGCCTCGTTCCACCAGTTGTAGGCCGGTATTCCGAACCGCGGGATTGCCGGCGCGGCGTGCAGCATCTGCGCTACTTTTTCGTCCAGCGTGAGCCTGCCGACGATATCGTCGGCGCGTTGCTGGAACGTCAGATTGGTGTCCCAAAAGGGGATATTTTTGTTCGCTTGTGCAAAAACAGCCGATCCGGCCATCATGCCGATTGCGATCAAAACGGTTTTCAAAAAGGGTATTGGGTGTGGAAAAAAACGGAACATCATGCGTGTGGTTTGGGGGCCTAAGGTAGGCCAATCACCACATTCGCCCTACCCCGCCTTAATGTAGGCCCACTTCTTCCGCTGCTTTTTCACGATTTCGATGATGCCTGCCGGTACAGTACGCACCTCGGACATCAGTTCGGAGCGGTTGATTTTGCGCTCGCGCAGGGTGTTTTCACAGCCGACAAAATCTACGCCTCGGGCTTTCAAGTCGCGAATACCGGCAGCTTGCTGGGTTTTTTCGGTCACAAGGAAATAGATACCCATGCCGTGACACACGACTTCGATCCGGGATTTTGGCGCTGCATGGAGCAGGTTGTTTAGTTGTTTGACGAGCGCCTTGTGGGCCAGCGTGTCGCCGGAAGTCAGGTGGAAAACAATCTGGTAGCGCGTGTTATCCACAGCATCCGTTTGGGCTGAAATGGTGGAAAACGAGAGCACGAAAGCGAATAGCGGAAGTATAAATTTCATCTTAAAAAATTTTATCAGTTCGGTTTGGATACCACTTTTTGCCACATCCACAACCCAACCAGCCGCAGCAGCAGCAGCCACGGCAAACCGTGCATACTCAGATCAAACCAGTCCATGGGTTTCATACCCACAGCGCCGCCCGCCACCCAGCGGAGTTTGCCCCAAATATGCGGCTCCGGGAAAAAGGGCGTCAACCCTACCGTCAGGCAGGCGATGAGGATGAGTTTCCAGTCGTTTAGTGCTTGCATTTTTGAAAAGGTTGGAAGGTTGGAAGGTTGCTGGTTGGAAGGTTAGATGGTTGCTGGTTGGAGGGTGTTTTTACAGGCAGGGCACGTCCAATTCATCGCGCAGCACTACCGAAAGGTATAATCCACACCCGTCACTTGCGTCAGCAAGGTTTGCGGCGCATCAAGTACCTTGGCGTAGCCGCGCGGTTTTGGCGTCACGGGGGAGTTGGCGGCTAAGTAGTCGCGCATGGTTTGGTGCAGGGTGTAGGGGGTATTTGCGGCATCCTGTACGTTCTGGATGCGACAAAGCATGGTTGGCGGGTCGCCGTCGCGCTCGCAAGCTGCCACCGTATAGATGCGCGCGGGGTCGAGCGGCTGCCCGTTAACGGTTACTTTTTGCACACGTTTGCCTGGCTCTGCAAACGCCATGAATTCCACCAGCATGCCTTTGAACTTGACGACCCAGCCACCGAAACGTTTGGAGGCGTCTTTGGCAAACACGTTGTTCAGTTCTTTTTCCAGCCAGTCCAGCAACTGCTGCCCGGTCACTTTTCCGGTGCGAATCTGCGAATCCACAGGCAACATATCGAAAATGAACCCTTCGGTGATAGGCGCGAGTCCGTCCGGCCCCACATTGCGCGGCGGACAAAACCGGAAGCCGTTGGAGAGTACGATCTCGGTATCCACGCGCCAGTCCAGTGCATCGAGGATGAGGGTGTCAATAGTGTTTTCCACCACAAAATACCGGTACAGCGGCACGGTACTGTACCCGTGTACTTTGTTGATACTCGCCACAAACGGCGCTTCGAGGTTGTCAATCAGCGTTTGCACCGCTTTTTTGGGTTTGTATTTTTTCGCGTCCACCTCCAGGAGGTCGTAGCGCTCGCCCACGATCTTGCCGTCTTTCACCTCCAGCTCCAGGCGCCCGACAAAAGAGCCGAACGCGCCCGGCTCCACCACTTTGGCGTATTTGCACACAATAGGTTCGCGCACCCGCTCGTGGGTGTCGCCGCCGAAAATGTAGTCCACGCCCTGACATACGGACAGGTTGGCCAAGTGTACTTGCTGCGACAGCCCGAGGTGCGCCAGTACAATTACGAAATCGCACTGCTCCTGCTCGCGCAACACCTGTACCCATTGGCCGAGACTTTCCTCCGGCTTGGTGTAAATAATGCCTTTGGAGTAGTTTGGCGACTGCCGCAGCGGCACCAGGTGGTCGGTCAGGCCGATAAATCCGATTTTTACACCCAGCCGCGACCAGGTAGTGTAGGGCGGAAACACCAGTTCGCCGCGCTTGCCGTCGCCGAGGTCGTGGTACATATTGGCGCACACTTTGGGCGCATCCAGCCCGCCGAGCAGTTTTTGCATGGCCTGTTTGTAATAAATTACCTCCCAGTTGCCGGGCAGGTACAGGTCGTAGCCGAGCGCGTTGAGGATGGGCACGAATGCCTTGCCGGTGGTTTTTACCGACAGTTCGCTGCCCTGAAACATATCGCCGGTGTCGGCGATAAACGTGTTCGGGTTTTGTTTCCGAACCTTGTCGAACAGCGTGGCGAGCTGTGCATAACCGGCCGTTTTTCGGAATACCATGCCGTTATTTTCCCAAAACATCTCGTCGTGCGGGTGTATCTGGCAATGCACATCGGTGGTTTGCAGCAGCGTGATGGTGCCGGATTGCGGCGCAGGCGGCGTATCCTCGGCAGCGGTATCGGCTTCGGTCGTTGCCCCAAGCGGTTTTGCCACGGCGGCGGCGGTGGACAGCGGAGCTAAGGTGGCGCCGAGGCCGAGCAGGGTTCCGGTTTTGAGAAAATCACGGCGCGAGGCGCCTCCTTTCTTTTCTGTTTTTTTCATCATTTTGCTTTTTTAGCCGCTATGATCGGCTGAAATGGTCCGTATTTGTGCTGGGTTTCGGGAAAGGTATCGGCGTAAGGCCCGAACGGATGATCGAACGGTTTGCCTGCCGGATCGGGAAAATCGGTATTCAGAAAACGGTGCTTCGGGCGCGGCTGCGCATTGACAAAAGCCGCCACATCCCAGGCCTCCTCGTCGGTCAGTTGCGGGTTATCCCACGTTGCGCCGAGCGGCATATTGGCTTTCACATAACCCGCAAACCGAGACAGGCGGAACAGCCCTGCCGACTCGGCGTAGCTGTGCGGCCCCCACAGTGGCGGATAATCGCGGGCGCTTTCGGGCATGGGCAAGCCCTGGCCGTCGGAGCCGTGGCAGCTCTGGCATTTGGCCACATACACCGCTTCGCCGCGCACGGGGTCGGCCGGCCGGTTGAGCATTTCGGGCGCCCAAAGGCCGGAACCCTTGGGTTTGACCTTTGTCGGTATACTCTGGCCCAACCACGCGATGTAGGTTTTTATGGCCAGCATTTCGCGACCGGTCGTGTCCAACGGCTGCCCGTTGAGGCTGCGCTCGAAACAGTCGTTGATGCGTTTGGCGATAGTTTCCTCCGAGCCGCTGCGTTCCCGGAACTGGGGGTACATGCTTTGCACGGCGGCGTAGTTGTTGCCCCAGGGTTTGGCGCCGGCATCGAGGTGGCAGTTTTGGCAGTTCAGCCCATTGATGCTGGCGGGGCGCACCAGGCCGGCTTCGCCGAAATAGTCCTGTGTGTGTACCACGAGGTCGCGGCCGTAGCGGATCAATTCCGCGTTTTCAGCCCATTCCATACCCTCCAGATCGGGGGCTTGCCAGAGGCCGTTCGGGTCGTACTCTGGTTTGAACAGGGCCTGCATTTGCAGCCGCTCCGCTTGTGTGTGTTTTTTTTCCTGTAAAAACAAATATGCCGAGGCCATCACGAGCAGCAGGGCGGCTATCCGGAAAATGCCGGAAAAGACGCCCAGGGTGCTGACGCGGGCCAGCCAGCCTCCTTCCAATCCGATGGCCGAAAACCAGCGCTGCGCCTGTCCAATGGAAAAACTGGATTGCCACAGCAGAACAGCAAGCGACAAAAGTGCAATAGGAAAGATGTATGCCATAATGTACAGTCGAGCAGAATTTTGACTGCAAAGTACCGGCAAATACCAAGAGATGGTTTGTGACTTTTGTCACACGACCGATAATTTTAGAATGCACCGCAGAGACGCCGGGGTTTTTAGAAAACCTCCACGTCTCTGCGGCACATTTTAGCCTGTCAAGTAACGTGGCTTACGCCCCTTTCTTCACGAGTTTCACGACGGCTGTTCGTTCGCTGCCAATGCGCGCCACCGCGATGTAGGTTCCAATGGGTGCGGAAATGCCCGAACTATCCCGGCCGTCCCAAACGAATATGGCCACGTTATTCCGGTTTTCGGCCAAACGGATAAGTCGCACGAGCCGGCCATCGGCAGTATAAATTTCCACTGCCGACGAAGCGGCAAAGCCGCCTGTGGAATTTGTCCGAACTTCGATGGTTACCTGATCGGTAAAGGGGTTGGGCCAGGCACGCAGGACAGAATCGGCAGGCAAGATATCGGTAGTTCCCACGAGTTGCGATTCGTCCTGGCAAGTCGGGCAGAGTTGGCTTGCATCCTCGAGGCAGAGGAATGCCGTGTAGCGCGAGAGCACCCGCTCGACGATGCTGTTTTCCACAACTTCGCCGATGGTGCTGTTGCTCTGCACACCACTTTCGAGCAGGCGGATGTAATTTCCGTACCACATTTCGCGAGTAAAGGAGTCCGCCACGCCGATTTCTCCGCCATCCAGCGCGACCGCTTCCGAGATGAACTGGCCGTTCAATTCACCTGCCAGTTGTATTTCGAACGGCATATCGCCCTGATACTTGCCGATTTGCAGGATTGGACGATTCAGATACAGTTTGTCCGGGTGCACCGCGCCCAGATCAAACCTGCCGTAGCAGTAGCCATTGGCGAGTGTGGTATGGAAATCGTACGAGCGGAGCGCCGGACTAAGCCCCGTCACCGCAGCGGTAGTTGCTGCGGCCAGATTGTAATTATATCCAAGCACTTTACTGAAATCGCCTCCGGTGAGTTTGGCGAGATTCAGCAGAAAATACTCACTCCCGTAGTACAGGGAGCCGTTGATTAAATAAACCAGCATGGATGCGTTGAGGTAGTGCAAAGCATGTATCGGTATGGGTGGGTTGCTTTGTATGGCCATCATACTGTCAAGCAAGGGGTTGGCTGCATCCGTGCTACCATTTTGGGTCGAATTGGTTGCCAGTAAAATGGTACCATCGCTGCCATTTGTTTTCATCCAGTCAATCCCGGTTGCCAGCAAGGGGAGCAAATTGCTGTAATTGGCCAGCATAGATTCCGCTGCATGGAAAGCTTGTTCGACGGACAAGGGATCGGCAGGCAGCCAGGTCGTGCTCACCATTTGCGGACTTAACCCGGACACGAAAATATTGAACGAATCCACCGAAGTCAGTTCGCGCCTGAAATTGGTGCGGAGCGCCTGCATAATTGCTGCGGCAGAGATGGAATTGAGTCCAGACGCATCGTGGTCTACCAGCAAAAGGATTTTTCGTTTGATGTCATCATTGAATTGCCGGGCCGGCAGCATGGCCAACTGGTAAATCCCTGATTGGCCGCTTCCATAAAACCGCAGGTAGTCGCCGTTTTTCAGCGGCGAATCGAACGCAAAACGAAGGCCGTTCACCTGATCGCCGGCAGCAAGTTTAATGGCGTGGTATTGTCCGAATACACTGTCGGCCTCCGCTGTAAACGACAAGTCCGGGCGATCCAAAATGGCCGGATTTTGCCAGTCGGCTTCGGGCCAGGTGAGCAGATGAAAATGCGCCAACTGGTTTTTTGAAGTTTTCAGAATGGAAATCGGCAGTTCGGCAGAAACAGTTTCGGCACTCCAGTCCGCCGGTATGAGGTAGGTGATTTTAACCTTTCTCCGCTCGTCGCCCCGCATAGGGAACACCCGCAGTTCGTGTTGTGTGTCGCTGGTTTTAAAAAGTATCGATGGGTCCTGACGGCGGTTGACTATCCCTTCGTAAATGGAGGAGGCCGTCCAGCGATCCATGATAGCCGCCCGGACAATATCGTCGTAAATCCACAACCAGGAATCGTGGATATATGCGCCGGCCGGCAGATCAAATTTCAGGGTCACTTCCAGAGAATCGCTTGCCTAGTATGGAGTCCCTCGGGCCGAAAACGTCAGGTACAGCCCGTATTCCAGGTAAAGTCCCTTGGGTTTGATGGACAAAACGGCTTCTTCGATAGTGCCTTGTTGGGTAAAGCCCCCTAAGCGAGGATCACCGACGCGTAAACTGAATGTGCCCCAGGCAGGCGTGGAAAGGGCCGCGAACAGCAGTGCAAGTAACAGGTGTTTCATCGTTTGACTGGTTTAGGTGAAAAATAATGCATTCGTTGTTTGACAACGAAATGCTGCAATATTCGGCTGCCAATCTTAATCACCAAACTTTGCCAATACTGGCGCTTTTGTGCAATCGTTCGCTTAGAGGCTGTCTCATAAGTCCGCACCGCATTGCGCCGTTGACAGGCGAATTCATTTTTGACAGGATAAAAGGATTTACAGGATTTTCGGCGACGGAGTCGCCTCATTTATCCTGTAAATCTTGTAAATCCTGTCTCAAAAATCAATTCCCGTCAAAGCCATGCTTTTGAGACAGCCTCCGGGTTTTTCGAGCAAACGTCAGGAAGTGTGGCATCAGGCGCACACTCCCGCCTCACTTTTCCTTCCGCTCCAACTTGAAATTCACCCCGGCGTAAAACTCCCTTCCCCGCGTGGGGCCCCAGGCGAATGACGGATCAAAACCTCGCGCAAAGGGCTGTTCCCAGCCCAAAATAGGCCGCAACTGCCGGAAATCCAGCGCGTTTTCGCAACCCGCAAACACATCGAATCGGCGGAACGCCCGACGCACCTGCAAACCCAGCACGGTATATGGGTCCGACTCGTCGGGACGGCGCAGGTTCTCCGGGTTACTGCGGGTATCGGGCAGGCGCTGCTTGCCGTACCAGTGCACATTGGTATCAAACTGCCAGCGCTCGCCGGGCGTGCGGAAGGTGCCACACCGAGTACCCGATGCCGCGGGTTGAACGGCAGCAGCACTTTTTCTGCCCCCGGGCGGCGGTACACATCGAGAAAATTATAGGCCGCGCGCAGTTCCAGGCGGCGGTTCCAGGCGGCGCTGAGTTCTATCTGCACGCCGTTGCTGATTGATTTTCCTGTAAAATTGGCGATAATCGCCTGGTTTGGATCGGTATCGTAGTCGGGGAAAAACTGATTCTGAAAACGCGTGTGGTACAGGTCGGCGGTGGCGGTGAGGCGCATTTGCCCGATGGAAAAACGGCGGGTGGCGTTGATGCCCGCATTCCAGGCGGGCTCGGGGCGCAGGGTTTCGGCAAACACGATGTCGCGGCTGCCCACGAGCAGGGCAATATTTTCCGGAAACAAATTGACCGTGCGCCAGCCTGTGCCGATACTTGCCCGCAGATCGAGGTCGGGCGTGGGGCTGAAGCGCAGCCTCGTGCGCAGGGTCGCGCGCCAGCCGAAGGTATTGTGTTTGTCGGCGCGCAAGCCGGTGATCCACACCCAGCGGTCGTCCTGAAAATGAAATGTATTTTCGGCAAACAAGCCGGCGATGTTCTCCTCGCGCAGGTAATTGCCGGCAAAGGTGCGCTCGAGCGTATCGGCTGCCGAAAACGCGATGTTTTCGTTCAGGCGGAAGTGGCGGAAACTGAGGCCGGTTTTCAGGTCGTGGGCTTTGTTTTTGCCCCAAAACAGTTCGTACTGGAAGTTGGCGTAGGCGTGGCGCTGATCGGCGGTGTAGCTGGTAAGGCCAAACTGCGACGCCTGATCCTGCGCCACGAACGAAGCAAGCAGGGAAATTTTTTGGTTGGCATCGAAGCGGTAGCCCGTTTTGGTCATCAGTTCGGGTTGCCGGAAGCGCACCGTTTGGCCGTAGGCCGTGGTCGTGCCCGCGTCGGTATCGGGGTTGAAGTTTTTTTGACCGCCGATGCGGCGTTCGTCCACATAGCGGGCGCTGACGAAGGCGCTCCAGCCGTCCTCGTTTTCCTTGCGGAAACGCCATTTGTTGTACACGGAATAGCGGGTCAGACGGGGCAGGTCGAGGAAGGTGTCGTCGTCGCGGTCCCATTTGCCACCCGGCTGGGATGTGTGCACGGCGAGGTAGTTGTTCCAGCGCGTTTTTTTGGTGGATACGGCCGCGTTGATATGTTTTTCGCCAAAACTATTGACCAGTACATCGGCGGTGAGCGGCTCGGCGATGCCGCCCTCCCGGGGGAAAACGGTGATTTGGCCGACCATACTTTCGTAGCCCTGGAGCACGCTGTTGGCGCCTTTGGTCACCCAGATATTTTCGAGCATGCTGCCGGGGATGGTTCCGGTGCCGTAGGTGTAGGTCAGTCCCTGAATGGTGGGCAGGCCATCCACCAGCACCTGGTTGTACACCCCGCTGAGGCCGAGAATGCGCAGTTCTTTGGCGTTGGTGAGGATGTTGGTGGTCGTGGGCTGCACGGTGCTTTGGGTTTCGAAGCAGCCGGCGAGGTCGCAGCAAGCGGCCTTGCGCAGTTCGGCGCGGTTGATCACTTCGGTTTTCACAGGCTGGAGCACGGAGACGTACGCCCCGGTGGTCGCGTCGCGCACGGTGACTTCCTGAAGTTCCACCGCCACGGACATTTGCAGGGTCCAGTAGCTCGTCAGGTCGTCGAGGGAAAAGGTGTCGCGTACGGAACTGAAAATTGCAGCCAAGCGCATGGGGCGAACGGTTGTATCGGGCGGCAGCGGAATGGCGAACTCGCCGTTGTCGTCGGTGCGGGCGCCGATGGTGGTGCCCGGCCAGGCCACCACGGCGCCGGGCAGGGCGGCGCCCTTGGAGTCGGTCAGTTGGCCGAAGAGGTGTTGGGCGCTGGTTTTTTGAGAAAACGCTGCGAAGAAGAGAAGAAAAAGAAAACATTTGCCCGTGCAGCACGGTAGTGCCCAACCAAACGGAGCCAACTTATTTGTCATTTTGTACGATTTTGGCAGCAAAAGTATGCGGAAAGATCGAGGCTCCATCCAGACCACTACCGTCGAAGATGCTCCCGAATTTCCATAAGCAGTTTTCCAAGGTTGTTTTCGCCGGCTCCGGTCTCCAGGTCCACCCCCCAAAACGTATCGCTCCATGTATTTCCCTCCTGCAAGTTTGCGTCACCGGTTTCCAGAAGCCAGGTCAGGAAAGGCTCCTGAGAAAATTTCAACTCCAGACACTCCCGCATCACGTCAATTTTAATTGCCTCCCAATTAGATACAAGTTGCAGGTGCTGGCTTTTTTCTTTATTTTACCTGGTTTTTCACTGGCCTCAGAGCACATTTTTTTCCATTCCTTGTCGGTGCTTTTTGCGCTCAGGTATGCGTACTCTACAGCGAAATAACGCTTACCCCTGAAGCGTATCTCACAGGGATAAAAGTTGCTGAGCCAGCGGTATTCTCCGGTGAATTGTTCGATCATTGAAGATAAATTTTAAGCGCCGTGATGAAATGTGATTGAGCTGCAAACAACTATCCGCTTAAAAAATTCCAGTTGCCCCCCCCCAAAAAAAATCAGGCCGGCATTTCCTCAAAACCGCTGGTAAACGCTCACGCGTCCCACATCGCGAAGGTAGTACAAGTCGCCCGATACGGACTGCTGCCACAGGGACATATAGCCAATTTCCGCCCGGATTTGCTTCGAAAACGCGTACTCCAAGCCCACATAAATCCGGTTCTGGTCGAACGTATTGCGCGCGACATACCGCCCCCAGTTGACCATTATTTCATCGGCAACTTTGAGCGTCCAGCGGGAGGCTACCTGCCAGATCAACTGCACCCGATAACACCCCCGCCAGGTGAACGGCTGCGTCGTTGGCGGTGCAGGTGGGTGTGGGTGATGAGTTGGTGCCAGGCGCCGGTTTGAGTCAAAAAACGGTAGTCTATCTCCTGATGAAACACCCAGCGCGGGTGCATGGCCCAGGTCAGGTAGTAGCGGTTCCAGGATACGCCGTGGCGTTCCACTGTTTTTGCCTGCTGGCCAAAAAGCGGAGCGGCGAGCAAGGATATGCTCGCCGCCACGACAATATTCCGAAACAAAAACATAAAGGCTGCTAATTTTTAAGCGGCAATTTTCCGCTCAAACCCGTTCCACGAGCCGCCGTTGTAGGCCTCAATGCCGTTGTTTTTCAGCATATTGGTTGCCACACCACTACGCGCACCGCTGCGGCACACCGCAATGATCGGCACCTTTTATTCTTTAACATGGAAATTTTTGAGGCTATCTGATCCAGCGGGATATTCACTGAACCCTGGACGTGCCCCGCACGGAACTCCTCGGCGGTACGAACATCCACGATGAAGGCGCCGGCGGCAACCATACTTTTAAAATCAACGGCAGGCGTGCCGCCGAAAAGCGACTTGAGAAAATTGAGCATAAGAAAAACGGGTTGAAGAAGTGGTTTTGAAGTTAGTACGGAGCAGGCGCCAGCCGGCCGGCGAGCATGATTTCCATGTCGTACAGTCCGCCGCCGTTGTACAAATCGCCGAGACCGGCCTGCCAAAGCATTTGCACGGCAATTCCGCTGCGGTTTCCGCTGCGGCAGTACAACACGCGGGGAGCAGGGAGCGCTGCAATTTCATTTACCCGGTACGGTACTTCGTCGAGCGGGATATTCACCGCGCCCGGAACGTGGCCCATCTGGAATTCAAAGGGTGTGCGTACGTCAATCATGGAAGCGCCGGGCGTGCGCACAATTTCTGATAAGGATGCCATTCGTAAATACAGGTTGTTTTTGTTAAAAAATCGAGCGCCTGTCACGCACCCCGAATCAATGATGATGCAAAGGTACAGGCGCCCGAAAGGGTAAAACCGTGACTGTAGTCACAGTGGACTTTATTCCTGAATGATCGTCTTGACCGTCGCCTGTTCCGATTCGGTTTCCAGGGTAACGAGGTATGTCTTCCGGCGGCTACGTTTTGTAGCCGGCGCGTGACGATGTTTTCGCCGGGGAACAGACCTTGCAGCAACTCCCGATCTATGATTTTGCCGCTGGTGTCCGCGATTGTCAGGCGGACCGGACCCACTTTTTCGAGGTTGAACTGAAGGCCAAATACCCCGTTGTTCGGGTTTGGGAATACCCGCATACGCAAGGTTCCGGTGCTGTTCGGGTTCAGTTGGTGTACCGCGCTGGAGGTATTTTTTACCACAAAAACCTTGAATATCGTGCTGTTTGCACTGCTTTCCACGCCTGTATTGATCCAGAAGATATTGGGGGCCGTACTGGCAATGCCGCCGTAGATGTACCCAACGAGCAGCGAATCGGCAGTGAGGTCGTCCAGTTTGACGACCCCGTTGGCGTACGCCGGCACGCCTTCCAGCGGAATAAACTCCGAGCCGGCGCCCAGCAGCGCGGGCATTTCCACGGGCAATTTGTACTCGGACATAGCGCCGTCGGCAGTGCGGGTGACGCGGGCGATAGTTTTCACAAAAGGCACATTGTTGTCCTGCACGAGTGTGCCGAGGCTGTCGTAAAACTGCGCAATACCACCAAAAAAGACGGTGTGCATGGCGTTGTTTTGGGCCGAGTAGAGCGGCAGCACGGCGCAGTGGTAGTGGTTGTAGTACTGCGAAAAGTCGTTGTTCACGGTGTAGCCGCTGCTGTCAATGTTCACACAATTGAGAAACGGCAGGTCCACCGTCGGCTGGAACACGCCGGAAAAAGCCGTCAGGCCTTCTTGTCCGTTGGGCATGATCTGGGCGGTCACGTTGTAGTCCCGGCGGTGCAGGTTGGCCGGGTCGGTAGCCGGCGGGAAGTGCCCCGCTGCGAGACTGGTTCCGTTGTCAAAAATCAGGAACGAGCGAATCTGGTCGGTGTATTCCTGGACAAAACCGGGGCCGTGCGTCGGCCCCATCGGGTTGTAGCGGCCCATGAACCGTTGTCCGCCGACCAAGTAGTAGGTGTCGTAAATTTTGGACAGGTGGCCGCCCGTCACGGCAAATTGCGGGTCGGTGATTTGTCGGAAAAAAGTAGCGTAAGGCTGTCCGGCGACGATGGCGTTGATGACTGCCGGCACATCAATGGCTGTCAGTTTGTCGTAGGTGATGTGGTCGCCGGCAGTGTTGCTGTACCCGTATCCGCCGGCGATGTAGAGGAAACTACCTTCCTGGTGAAACTGCATATTCGTGGCGCTCAACTGCTCTTGCAGCGGTACGGGCAGGGAGGTAAGTGGCGCCGACCATTTTTGCTGATTGGCCGGGTCAATGACGATCAGTTGGTTGTTGTGTCCGGCTATGTCGAACGCAGCAAACGGTTGTCGGCGGTGCAGCCCGTCGAGCCGGCCACCCACGATCAGCCACTTGCCGGCATGTTGGCCGAATGCGAAGGACTGCACGCCACCCAGTCCGGGGATCGAGACCGGTTCCAGGTGGATATTGAACGGGCTGGTTTGTGCCGAAAGGCCCAGCGCAAGGAGCAGCAGAAAAGACGGGAAAGCGGTGCGGTTTCATCGTTTGTGGAAAAATGCCGTTGGTAATTCGGCTGTGTGAAAAATGTTCGGCAAAGTTCAGCCGGGAGGATTGGCTGCACCGTGATTTATGTCACGCTGGGGGCGGGGGTCGTGCCGAACTTCTATGTATCCAAAACTGGGGAGTGTTGTTGTTAATTTACCTCGCAGCAATTATCAAAACTGTCGGATTTTGTTTCAAAATGGCAGGAACGTTTCAATTCCAAAATGGTACGATTACGAGCAACCGACCTCCTTGATAGCATCCACTTTATGTTGTTTCAATTCCAAAATGGTACGATTACGAGTTTCTTATTCCAAGTTTCAGGGCAGGACTTCTGCCGAGTTTCAATTCCAAAATGGTACGATTACGAGGCCAACTTTTGATACTTCCTTATACTGCGGCTAATTAGTTTCAATTCCAAAATGGTACGATTACGAGCATTGTAGACGCAGGTTTACCTGCCCTCTAACTCGGGTTTCAATTCCAAAATGGTACGATTACGAGCCGTTAGACTCAGATGTGTAACAAACTGAAAAACAAATCTTTGACTAACCCAATTTCTGTCTTTTTGCCAAACAAAAGTCGTCGAACGCCAGTAGCGCAAAAATACCGGGAGACCGACGACTTTTCACAGGAAGTTGTCCAGTTTATTCTTCTCCCGCCCAATGATTTCCTTTTCCAACCAACGCTCCTCCCGGCTGGAAAACACGATCAGGCTATCCTCCTGTACCTGCATCAACTGCCGGGCATGGTGCTGCAACTCCCGCAAACGCACCTCCGTGATCTCTCCTTCAAACACCGAGTTCTGAATCCAGTGCAGGTAGCGCCGGCACAATTTGAGCATCTTGCCGACACGCTTTTCGCCGACATCGTACACGAGAATAACATACATAGTGCGCAGGGATGAGGGGGGCAAGCGGGCTTACCACCAGATTTTGAAGGGTTTGTACTCGGATTCCATACCGAGAATGTACTTGGAAATCTTGTAACACTCCAGTCGGATGAGGTATTTGTACGACACCTTTTTGTTCAGCGTCCGGTGCTGGATAGTCTCCTTCAGGCGCTCTTCCAATGCTTTCAAAAATATCTGCTTGCCCGTGTTGTTCAGAAAGCAGCCGTTTACAGCATTGTCAAAGTGCCTGGCTTGTATCTCGCGTTTGTTTACCAGGCTGAAAATGGTCCGATCCACGAAGATAGGCTTGAATACTTCCGCCAGATCAAGCGCCAACGAATAACGCCGCGCACCGGGTTCGTGCAAAAAACTGATCGTGGGATTCAACTGCGTGTGGTAAATCGCGTCCAGTACTTGCGAATAACACACCATGTTGCCAAACGAAATGAGCGCGTTCACTTCGTTACCCGGCGGCTGCTTCATGCGTCCACCCATCTCGAACTCGTTGAGAATGTGATCAAAAGCAGCGTAGTAGGTTTGCCGACAGTTGCCCTCCAGTCCCATAAGCGCGGGCACATCGCGTACACCCGCGAGGCCCTCGCGGTACTTTTCGATGGCGGTCATCTGCACCGCAAGATCGCGGCCGCGGCCGGAGTAATACTTCAGGTTGCGCACCATATTGGCCGATGCGCCCTCTACAAACCCGCGAGCCAGGTGCAGCCGCCGCGCCGGATGGAGGTAAGCTTTTGTCTGCTCCACTTGCATCTTGCCCGCCAACAGGTATTCCTTCGACTGAAAGGACCCGGAGTAGTGCTCATAGTAATCGAAAAAATGTACGCTGACGCGCTTCTTGCCCAAAAACGTGTACAAGGCGCTGTTGGCATCCAGACTTCCGAACACAAAAAGTGTTTCCAGCCCTTCCACCGGAATGAACTTGGGCGGCAGCTCGCGGCCCTGCTCGTCCATGGGCACGAAGCGCAAGGTGTTGTCCTGACGTTCCAGGCGACCGGGGTTGAAGAGGTAATAGGTATCCTTCATGGTGGTAGTGGTTTTTAGACTTTCCAGGTTTAAAAACCTGGAAAGTCTGGTGCGCGGTTTATGCTTCCTCCCCGGCATAGCATAAATCGTAGTACGAACAACTGCTGCATATTTTGACACGAATGACCGGCGGACACTGTTCCAGCGCCACGATACGCCGCACCTCGGCCTCCCAACCCTCAATTTCCAGTACATCAGCCTCGGTGAGCGGCGGCACCGCCTCCGTCTTGCGCAAATCGGGGTACTCGATGATGCCCGAAGCATCGGCCACGCCGTGCTGCCGGAGTTTGTACAGGTAATACCGCACCTGCGCCCGGTGCGCTGCTTCCACCGCCCGGCCCCGCTTGGTTTCGTGTACCGTACGGGTGCGCGGGTCGAAGAAGTCAATTTTGATGCCGTCGAGTTCGACCTGGGTGTACTTGTCGGGCCGGCGGTCGTAGGCCGTATCGCCGATGAGTTTGCCCTCCGCCACCAGGTCGCTGGTGTGCTCCATGCGGATTTCGTTGGCGTGGAGCCAGAGCTTGCGCCGGCAGGTGTGCAGGTAGGCGACGAGGGTGGCGGTGACGTTTTGCATGGCGTATCGTTTACCTTATCTTTGCAAAAAATTGATTTGACATGACAGCCGAACTGACACTCTATTTTGAAAATGTAGATGATCTGACGCGGGTATTGCAGGTTCTCCGAGACAGCGGGCTGGCGCTGACCGTAAAAAAAAGAAACGCTCGCAAGAAAACACCGAAGCCTGAAAAACACGAATGGGCCTTTGGCATCGGAAATTTGGGCGGACAATTAGATCAGGTCAACCTGCGGGATTTTGCTTATGAAAACTAAAATCCTTGTGGACTCCAATGTTTTTGTTTACGCTTATGATGGAACTTCTGCATTCCATCAGGATGCTGTAACCTTTTTGAGCGACCCAAACGTTGACCTCTTTTCCACTACCAAGAACAGACATGGAAATCGTGTCCATCGCCTTGGCAAACGGCATTCCCGAAATCCGCACGGTGAACGTGAAAGACTTTTCGGGTGTCACTGAAATGGTGGTTTCTTCCCTTTAGAACCAATGTTTGCATAAATGCCGATGCGTTTACCAACCAACTTATATCTGCGGGAAACCATCGGGTAGTTTCCCATAAACGGTGCGATACGCGCGGACTTCCGGCGGAGGCAATTTGTACTTCGCTGATTCGTATTCTTCCCGGTACACCTCATCCAATTTTTCCTGAAATCGTGCAACGTCGGCTTTGTTGCGTTCAGCTTCCAGTTGTTGCTCCATCGCTTTCGCTGCGTCGTAGTGAGCAGGATCATCCGCCGGCTCGTCTTTCCGCAGGCCGTTCAGATCAAGCAGCATGGTGCGCGGGAACGAATACTCCCAATCCAGGCCGATAGCCTTCATGCGGCGAAACAGCAGATCAAAAACCGGAGTTGTATCCGCCCGGTCAAACGAGAACGCCCCGGCGCAGTAAAAATCCATGTAGTCATAAGTAATCGAATCGGATGGAAAGTGTTCGTTCAGGAAATCCGCAATAAATCCGCCACTGCCTCGAAACGAACCGAGATGGTACTCTAGGCCATCCGCATCGAAAACCGAATGGTTGTTGGAAAAAATCAACCAGGTACAGTCGCCAAGCAATTCGAGCAATTCGTCCATTGGGTTGCCTGCATCAGGCGGGTCGGTCGTAAAATCCGCCAGTTGCGGCTCTGGCCGTTCCGACGTTTGAGCATCCTTTTTGCCCCACCCGCGCAAATTTTCGTGAAGCCGCATGGACTGCTCATACTTTTGCTGAGCAGTCGGATGAAATATCAGGCGCAGGGGGCTCTCGGCCCAACCTTTCGGTGCAAGCCCGCGCATGATCTCCGCCGGTTGGTCGAACAAGGATTGGAGCACTGAAATGCAGGCTTGTTCGGAAGCAGGTGGACGTTCTGACATTGTGCAGTGGTTTATTGATTCGTCAAGACGGTTTTTGGAGTTTATAGGGCTGTATCATTTCGCACACCAGTTCTTTGGGCTCAACGAGGTACGGATCAAGCATGCCCATGACCCAAAAATGCGGTGGGTTTATACGCCAACAGGCGACGATGGCGGCTTCGATGTCGGAGAGGAGGTGGGTGAGGTAGGGGGACATGGGAATAGATTTATTGTTTTACAAAAACTTCGCGCTGCCAGCCTTTGCCTGTTTTGAGTATTCAAATAGAGGTGTGTATTCAAGGTTAGTAGCAATCAAGATATCAAGTTTTTGATCTTTAATAATATACCCTTTTATTTCATACCAATACACAGAAACCAACAATTGGCTTGCTCGAATAAAATCGCCTTCCGCTTTAAACTCCAAATAGTCCGACAGCAGGTTTTGGCAAAGCACTTCGACTTTCATGTTGTCGCTTTCAATGACCTCTTCTACCCAACCTTGCCAATGCCCGGCGATGAGGTTTTCAAAAAAACCGTTGATGGTGGAGTTGTGGAAGCCTTTATCAAAGTCGGCCTGCTGTGTCTCGTTGTAGCCATTTTCGTACACCTGATTGCAAGCTGCAACCAAATCTGCTTCCGAAAGGTGTTGCCTGTCCAAGGTCTTCAACACCTGCCAAGTTTTATCCATCACTTCCCGGTCATAAATTTTCTCCACGCTTCCCATGATGTTCTCGAAGAGAAAGACTGGCGCGACTTGTTTGTTTCCCGCCCGATTGACCCGCCCGAACCGTTGAATTAGTGCATCAATCGGCGCATTCTCTATAAAAGCCACATCGTAATCAATATCCAGACTCACCTCGACCGCTTGAGTGGCTATCAGCAATTGAGGGCGTTTGGCAAGTTCTTCATTTGTTATGGCCTCTTCTATTTCATTGCGGTCAAGGCGGTGAAATCCGCCGTGCAGCATCATCTTAAAGCCGGAAAACCGAATTTGTCCGAATAGGTGTTGACAGGTTTTCACGTTGTTCACGATGACCAACACGCTTTTCTTTTCTTCCAGCAAATCCTCAATGTCTTTGACCGCATCGCTGACCGACTTTCCCGACTGGCAAAAAAGTTGATGTCGTTTTTGGTCAAGCACGGCGCGGTCGGATGGTTCGCTTTCATCGGGTGCGTACAGTTTCGAGCGGTCGCCACCGAAGACTTCGTTGACAATCAAATCCTGCAAAAAACACGGGATTGTTGCCGACATGAAAAAAATGTGCGCGTTGAACTGTGGCGACTTCAACCACTTTACCGTCGCCAGAAGCAGGCCAGTCAATAAGGCATCGTAAGCATGAAACTCGTCAATCACCACACAGGCTTCTCGGAAATCGAACAGGCCCATTTCCCAGCCTTTACCCATGAGGGCGTGTTTCAGCACTTGGTGCGGCGTGGCGATTTTTACCGGATAAAACAGTTCTTTCGACGAGGAGCGCATCGAGCGGGCTTGGTCGGCATTTTTGGCGTGGCGCTCGCGGGCAGTTTTTCCTTCAAAATTATCTGCCTCGTTTTCAAGTCTTTCATAAAAGAAGTCGAGCGTCTTAGAGTGCAGTGCCGTCACTCGTTCGGGGCCAAAAATTTTCTCCAAACGCCGCGTCATCGCGTTGATGCTCGCCGTGTACGGCAACAGGTAGAACAGGCGGGCGTTCTCCCGCTGGTTGGAAGTCACCCAGCAAAGCGCGGCTTCGGTTTTACCCGAACCTGTCGGCGCGTAGAGTAGCACGTCGCCCCGCACGTCAAGCAGCTTGCGCTGAAAAGCCCGGAACTCATGTTGCTTTGGTTTAAAATCTTTCGGCGACAGCAACTTCCAATCCGGCAAATCCTCGTGACGCAGACCTGAGCCGATGTGGTCGGAAGCAATGAGCAAGGCGCGTGCTTGTGCCAGTCGCAGGCGACGGGCCGGCTCCGGGGCCATGCGTTTCTGCCGGGACTTGTCCAACAATTGCAGCATGACCGGTGGAATGAGCACTTCCGACAGGGATTCTGAGATGCTGTTTTTTATGGGGAAAGCCGTTTTAAAATGCTCGTTCCAAATTTTCAAAAACGCCGGCATCTGACCCAGCAGCAACAAATCGCGCGGGATGTGTTCGTCCGCTAAATCGCCAGGCAAGCCTTCGCTCAACCTTCCGCGCAGATTTTCCGCACGGTCGTACATCACGCCTTTGTGGTGGGTAGCGATGGCGAAAAGATGCTCCTCGCTCAACCCTTCCAGAAATGCTACGCAAATCCACAACGACACTACTTCATGCCGGATAGCCACCACATTGCTGTTTGCCCGGAGGTTAGTTTGGAAGTCCCGATGCGCCTTCCCGATGTCGTGCAGCACCGCGCACTCACGGATGATGCGCAGCCAATCCGCCTTTTCTTCGGGTGGAAACGACAGCCGGGACAGCAAATTCTCCGCACCCCGCACGACGTGCTCGGTATGCTCATGTAGCAACAGGCCGTTGCTTTTAGCTAAAAACGTAAAAGGATTCATGGCAAATCAGGCCCATTGGTGGAGATAAAAAGATTCATTCTCAGCCGTTCGGAAAAGGTTATCAAAGACTATTGGCACTTCGTTGTCTGCTGGCACGGCCAGAAAGATGCGCGACTGTGTAGCCGTCCTGCCGCTACCGACAATGTCGTTTTCGCGGTAGGCTTCCGCTAATTGCACCAATTGCCCAGCCATTCGGAGTTGTGGGCGAAAAGGCAGCATACAGCCGCCGATGCTGGCTTCTGTGACCGGCTGGACTTCCACTTGCCGAATGCTTTTTCTGTCAATTTCCAGCAAATCCTGCGAACGGCCCAACGCAGGCGTGCCAATCGGGAACCGGAAGAAATCTTCCCAGTCCAAGCGGTCGAGCCAGACCGTCAGGCGCGGATTGACATGAAACTCTCGGGGGTAAGCATCCGTGCCTTTGGAGTGCGCCTTTACCCGCTTGCCGTCGAATTCCAGCCGATGCCGGGTTTCGATATCTTCGGCACTTGTGTCGATCTGATAGCGGAATCCCAACCGTACTTCCTCCGGCTCGACGGGTCGCCCCACACAACAGCCGACCAGTCCCAGCACCAGCGAATAGGAGGGCACGGGCAGGCAAATGGCATTACCCGATAGCACGAATGGCATTCGGGGCGTGGCTGTCCAGCCTCGAAACCGGATTTCGAGGAGCGTTTTCATACTTTGAGGTGTGCTTCGGTGAATTGTTTAACGATGCCCGCAGGGGTGTCCACCACGAACACATTTGGGTCGAGATTTCTGATGTCAGCCTCGTTCTCGAGGTAGCCAGTGCGGATTCCGATATAGATTTTGCCTGCCAGTTTTGCGGCGTAGTCTTGGGCGATTTCCTGCAAAGTGGCAAGGTTCAGTGCCGGTTTTTCACCCTTGCCCTCGAAGAGATTGTTGAAAACCGGGTTGGCGCTTTCCATGCCGGCGAGTA
Source organism: Lewinellaceae bacterium (assembly GCA_016719605.1). Lineage (GTDB taxonomy): Bacteria > Bacteroidota > Bacteroidia > Chitinophagales > Saprospiraceae > M3007. Next base: position 524,602 of record JADJYW010000003.1, read on the forward strand.
TCAGCACTTTGGGCGCTACGTCAGCACCGAATGCGGCCTGCTTTGCACCGCCGCGTAGCATGGCTAAGCCTTTAAGCAGACCGGCAGCGCGTTGTTTGCGGAGGGTGTCAGCGTTTTTATGGGTGTAGCGCGGGAAGTTTTTGTAGATGATTTTGGAGTCAAGATTGGCTCCTTGCGCTTCGACAAGTGCTTTCTCCAACTCTACATGGCTGCCCATGTTGTCGTATACGCCGAGGCGGTAGTATTCGAGGTTGAAAAAGCCTTCCAGATGGGCGGAATAGAAGCGCGTCGAATACGGGAGAGGTGTTCCTTCTTTGAGATGCACGAATGCCTCGTCCACGTTCAGTGTTCGCTTTCCGGGGATACCTTTGAGGATAGAGGTTTTCATTGGAGAAGTGCGCTGCACGCTTTCTTCGTTGCTCGCCCCACTGCGCATATACCCGAACAGGTCATCTTCCGGGTAATCAATCGGGTTGAGTTTGGTGGCGATTTTATTGGTTGAGCCTTTACCCTCGGATTGACCAATTGCCACTAAATCGCTGGGTGTCCAGCCATTTTCCTCGTTGGAGGTGTTGCGGAGCCAGCGTCGCCAATCTTGCGCCGAGACGTAGGGGACTTCCTCGCGCTTGCCTCCCGCACCGCTTTCAAAGAAAGTTTTGGGGATAACTTTGTTGCGATCTTCGCCGCTGCCGAGGCCCGCGCCGTTGAGGAATGCTGCCCGCGCGTCAATTAGCAGACTGCCTGTGATGTTGTTTAGCGTTGCCATAAAAATTTGATTTTTAAATTGTTAGAGAAGGTTGAAGTTGTATTTTGCGAGAAAGAGAAAACTCTACAGCAAAGCGGGCAAAGCCCGCATTGAAATAGCCAGCATCGTTATAGCAGAGGGTTTCCTCGAACTGGTCAATCTCTGGGCGCGCTTGCTCCCTCTCTGCGTAGAAGGCTCGCATTCGCTCAAAAGCTTCAGTTAGCCAGCGCTGAAATGCACCGAGATGTTGCGGGAAAGGTGCCAGAACGTGCTTATGGAACTTTCGCCGGTCGCCCGCATACTTTTCATCATAGTAGTTCAGATAGAACTCCGAAAAGGCATCCAGCCGTACGAGCCAAGGCGAGGTCTCGGTATCTGGCAGCGAGGTTTCGGGGATTGGCAAAATCTGTGGTTTAGCGAAATAGACGCGCAGAAGGAAGTTCAGGCCGTAGTTGATGAGTTGGCTGTTGCGTGCGAACAACGCGGCCACTTGGGGCAAACTGATTTGCGCCGCCTGACGCACGAAGAGATTTTGCAGCGAAAAATTCTGGTAATTCTGAGCGTCTTTCAATTGTCTGCTGCCGCTTCTACCTGCTTTTGCTTCATCCATTTCGAGCAATCGAATGATGAAAGAGCAAGCCCGACCCGCGTTGATTTGAGAAAAGTCAAATAATGGCTGCACCGTTTCGACAACTTCCCATTGTCCTTTTTTCTGAAAATAGAAATGCACCTTTTTGAACATCCCGGTGGTTGAACTGCTGATGGGTAGCGCGTCGGGGTAATCGAGAATGTCAAGGTGGTGCGCCAATGACCATTCGCCTCGTTCGGATGCTTGTACCACCACTTTTTGGAAAAAATGGGGATACTCGTCTTGATTCCAAGCATCAGTCTTAGCCAGCAATTTTTCCTCGGCCTTGGACAGTACCGTGCGAGCAATCAGCCCAGCGAGGTAGCGGGCGTATTCGAGGTGTTTGTCGCGTCCAATCAGACGCTGATATTCTTCGAAGAATGGAATACCGACACCATCGAAGTCTTTTTTAGGATAAAGGCCCCAATAGTCCAAGCCATTTTGGAGGTTGTCCAAGAAGATCGCGGCGTTGGTTTGCAGCATTCTTTCCAAATCGGGGCGGCAGTCAGTCTTCTTGTACAGCCGGAACACCTTTTTGAATACACCGCTCGGAATGCGGTCAATCTCACAACTCGCGCCTGTACCGGAGTTGGTAAAACTCCAAAAGTTGATGTCGGTGTAGCGGTCGCCGTAGGTGTAGTATTTTTTATCGTATTGTCGGATAGCACGGAGCAGGTAATGCCCTTTGTTGTATTCCTTGATGTTCTCAATAGTTTGCCCGGCGGCTTTCACCTCTGCGCGATTGAGCACCAGTTCCACATTTTCCTGAATGAAGTCTCGTGCGATTTCTTCGTTGACAGAGTCGAAAAGCAGCACACCACCTTTGTAAAGGATAGCGGAAAATGGAAGGAACTGCATCACCACTAAGCAAAGCGGGTGAATTCGAATGTCGAACTTCGCTTGCGGGAGCGCCTGAGCATCTGACCCCAGCCCATCAATAAGCGGAAACCAGCAGCGGTTGATGCTGCGGTCTTTTTTCAGAACATCTTTCTCCGGAAAGCCCTTCGCCAGTAGTGTTTGTGTATAAAACTCAGAAAAGGGCGTAGTGAACCGCAGCCCAGAGAGCTCGCATTGGAAAGGCCCTTCGGTTTCCACATGGTCGAGGATGCGCGTCAGGAGGCCGCTATAAATCGTTTCGCCTTGGTCTGCGTCTTGGTGCAGCGGGCCATTCTTGGTAAAAAGCATGGTGTAGCATTTCATCCGTTTGAAAAGATGTGGCATATCGCGCTGCGACAATTGCCCCCGTAACACCTCGGTGCTGATGTCTTGAACACTGCCTAACCCTGCCAATGCCTCGACCGTAAGGAGGGCATTGTTGAGCATGGCATTACCAGTATAGGAGTTGAATATTGTCATAATTTGTAAATTTCAATTTTGAAGTTTTTTTTTCGCAAAGATTCCCCCCACCCTTCCGAACCCACTTCCCCACCCCTCCCAAATCCTCAAAAAATTTTCATCCCCTCGGCTCGCCCGCATCCCCAGGCCTTCCAGGTTTTGCAAATCTGGAAGGCCTATCCACCCCCGCAGACCCCACCTCCCCGCACCCGAACCCTTCCGCGTTATGCCTCCCCCACCCTGCCAGCAAGCCGATTTCAAGCAATTCCCGGGGCGCGTCCAGTTCAAAATCAAACATCCAGCCTTTTACCTTGGTCTGGGCTTTCGTATCGCTTTTAATCTTGATCAGTTTGGAGCGCGGCTCCCGGTCGAGCGCTACGCGGTAGGCGAAGCGGTCGGTGTCCCACCAGGCGGGTGGCTCGGCGCCGGTAGCGGCGCGGTATTTTTCCAGCAGGTTGAGCATAAGCAGGCGCCCGAAGTCGGGGTCGTCGGGAGCGAGGTATTCGTCGGGCTGGTCGTCGGGGCGTTTGCGCGCTACCACTACAGGCGACAGCGCCCGCACGCGCAACGGTTCTGTACCCTCGGGCAGGCACAGGGGCCGCATTTCCACGGTTTGCACGGCTAAGCGCGCCTGACTTTCGCGGTCGCCGAGCCGGAACTGCCGCCCCGCGAACAGTCCGCGTACGAATTCCTCCGCCGTGCGGTCTACATAAAACCCGATAACGAAGGAAATTTCCCGTGACTGCACGTGTAGCCGGTCGCCCTCGATCCGGAATTTGGGGACACGCAACTGCGAGAAACAGAACAATTTGAACGACTTGCGTCCCGTCGTGTATCCGTGTCCGTGCAGGAAAGCAGCGTACCCGGCATCGGCGTTTTGCAGCACGCCATATATCCAGGCTGAGAGTTCGTACTGGTAGTTGACCGGCAACACGGGGTGCTCATCGAGGCAGCAGAGAGTAATTTTGAATTGCATCGGATTTATTGATGATGAACGGAATGTTGCGTGTGCTTTTTCTCCGGACAAAGGTTTTTCCTCCCCTGCCGAACCTATTTCCCTACCCCCCCCTTTCCCAAAAAATATTTTCGGGGCAATCTGGGAAGGTTCGAATGCGGGTGCCCGAATTTCCCGCTCGGCGCGGTCAGACCTTCCAGGTTTTTAAAACCTGGAAGGTCTTCTATATCCTCGAACAGTAGCCGGTTTTTAAAGCCTGACTGGCCTATCCCTCGTCTTCGATCAGCCAATGGCTCGCTGTTTTCCAGTCTATATATTCCTTGTGCCGACGGACCATCGTTTCTTTCCCGCCAAACCACTCCAACACCTCCGCGCGCATGAGTTTGGTAGGACTGTCGGATGACATCGCTGAAAACGAACTATCTGCCCAATCCTGAAAATCGCCACACAGCCCATGCAGCTGCGGGTTTGCATGGATGTACAGCACAAGGTTTGCCAAGTAAGGATTGGACGCTACCCGCAGCCGCTTGAAGTTTTTTTGAAACAGACTTCCCACCCGTTTTTCTTGCTTGTTTATGGCTTTGGCATAAGCCATAAACAAAAGGCGAAATTGGTTGCTGACCAGATTGCCGACATACGCCTGTATCGCTTTTTCGTTCTTCCGCGCGACGAGACCTTCCAGGTTTTTAAAACCTGGAAGGTCTGATGCCCCGGCGAGCAATTCCGCCGCCGTCTGCAACCGCACCAGCAGGTGAAAGTGATTCGGGAGCAGGCAATACGCGTAGGTATCCAGAACAGGAAACATGTACTTGGTATATTTTTCTAAAAAATAGGGTGCATTTTCCGACGTATAAAAGATGTTCTCTCTGTTGTTTCCCCGATTAAAAATATGGTAGTAAGCACCGGGTTGCATGGGCTGGTAATAGTCTGTCATACTCGAATGGATTTTCAGACCTTCCAGGTTTTAAAAACCTGGAAGGTCTATACGCTACCGACCGGAAAATACCGGCAGACAAAGATGTCCTCAGCCCGGCCCTCCCCACACCCATGCCCCATACATTCATTTAAATTTAATCCGTCCTGAAAAACTGCGCATCAAATAAATTGACCCTCAAAACTGCATTCGGCCCACTTCCTGCATCAGGTGCACTTTCAGTTCCTCCGGTTCTACGACCTCGATATGCTGGTGGTAAAACCCGAGAATAAAATTGCTTAACCCAAGAAATCCCCGGTTCACCTTGCATTGAAAATCAAAAACGCCCGGGTCTTCGGACTCTTCGGTGAAGGCTTTTGTGAGCGGAAAACGTTCTACCAATTCATTGTAGGCGCCCACGCCGAGGCGCAGATGTACATTTACCTGATCGGCGCCCACGATGCGGAAGGGGTCGGTGGGCAGGATGTTGTGGTGGCCGGCGTATTGCCAGGGTGTATCGGTGAGTTGCACGCGTACAAACCGGGAGATGCGGAAATGGCGGAGCATTTGTTTTCCCAGATCAAATGCCTGAAGGGTGTCTTCTGCCGGACTAACATGGAACGGCTCCACCATCCGGGTAGTAATGGCATTGCTGTTGGAAGAGCGGTAATCTATAAGCAGGGCTTGCCTTTTTTCATCCCGGGCCTGCAAGAGTAAATCTACCTTGGTCAGGTACGGTTTGCGCAAATAGACATGGCCAAGTCGTCGAAAATCGTACAAAGCGCTGAGTTTGCTTTTTAGTTTTTGGTGCCGCTCGGTACTGGCAGGCAAATTGTCAATCGCTTCGTGCAGGAGCGACTGTTCCTCTTCGGAGAAGTGTAACAGGTCTTTGAGTTGCTTGTGAGGCTGGTTGGTGACAAAGGCAAACCGGTAGCGTTCATCTTGCTGCAATTCAAAACCGGCGTTCTGCATGGCTTCTATGTCGCCTTTAATCGTATCAGGACTGACCCCGTACTGCTCGGCAAGTTCTTTTTTCGTGTAGGCGTACGGGCGATCGAGGATGGCGCGCAGGACGCGCAAAATGCGGGTGCGGGTGGAGTACTCTGCTTCTTTGGCCATGAGCGTAGTTTTTTTGAGCAGCAAGGATATTGATTTATAGTCATGTATCCAACCATTCCGGCAAAACAGGCGCAATTCTCGCTGATCGGCTCCTACGCTACCGGACGTTTTCTCGAAGCGCCCAGACTTTCCAGGTTTAAAAAACCTGGAAAGTCTACTTCCCCCCCCCATTGTTAATTTACCTCGCAGCAGTACGCGCACACGTTCGGGCTTTCCTACCTTTACGCCCTGCCAAAATCCAACAGCAACCACCAACCACACGGAATGATCCGACGTCTCCTCTTTTCCAACCTCCTTTTCCTGTTTGCGCAAGGTATCAGCGCACAAACGGCTACCCTGCGGGGTACCGTCACCGACTCCGGCAACAACACCCCCGTGGTGGATGCCGCCGTCGTGCTCTCCCAAACGGGTCTTTTTGCCGCCACCGACAACCGGGGCAAATTTTCCATCCTCAATGTGCCGGCCGGCGCCTACACCATCACCGTCAGCCGGGCCGGGTATTTGCCCGCCGAGGCAACCGCCACGCTGACAGCCGGACAAGAGGTGCAAATCGAGATTTCCATGCGCCGCGACCCCAGCAGCACCATCAACAACGCCTACGATATCCCGACGATCCAACTGGAAGAAGCGGAGGAAAGCGACGGCGGCGGCGAGATTGCCAACCTGCTGCACGCCTCCCGCGACGTGTTCCAGAATGCTTCCAACTTCGGCTGGAGCGTGTTTCGTTTCCGCGAACGCGGCTATGACTCCGAAAATTTTCCGCTGTTTCTCAACGGATACAGCATCAACGACCCCGAATCGGGCATTGCCTTTTTTGGCGAACTGGGCGGCCTGAATGACGTGCTGCGTAGCCGCCAGAGCGTTGTCGGCCTCGATCCTACCGAGTTTGCTTTCTCCGAAATCGGCGGCGCATCCATGATTGATACCCGCGCCGGCGTTCAGCGCAAACAAATTCGCGCCTCGTATGCCGTCAGCAACCGCTCGTACAACCACCGCGTCATGCTCACCGCCAGCACCGGCCTCATGCCGGGCGGCTGGGCGGTGTCGGTCTCCGGCAGCAGCCGCTGGGCACAGGAGGGCTGGCACGACGGCACGTTCTTCGACGCGTACTCGTATTTTCTTTCGGTGGACAAAAAACTCAACGAAAAACACGCCCTCAACCTGACCGTGCTGGGTTCCCCCAACAGCCGCGGCCGCAACGGCGACACCTTCCAGGAAATGTTCGACCTCGCCGGCACGACCCGCTACAACCCCAACTGGGGCTACTGGAACGGCGAAAAACGCAACGGCTACGTCACCCACAGCCACCAGCCCATTGCTATCCTGCGCTACGATTTGCGCCCGTCCCGCCAAACCAACGTCCTGCTGGCAGCCTTTGCGCAGGTGGGCCAAAACGGCTCCACCCGACTCGACTGGTTCAACGCCGTCAGCCCCGAACCGGACTACAACCGCCGCTTGCCGTCAGCCCTGCTCGACCCCGTAGCTGCCGAAGACTGGGCCAACCAACTGCGCGAAAGCGAATACCTCCGCCAGATTGACTGGGCCGGACTGTGGGCCGCCAACACCAACTCGACCGAAACCATCGCCAATGCCAACGGCATTCCCGGCAACAGCGTGACCGGCAAACGCTCCCAGTATGTGATCGCCGATTTCCGGGGCGACAGCAAAGAGGCGGGCTTCAATGCCCTGCTCCGCCAAACGCTCGGCACCCGATTCGTACTCAACGGCGGCGCCAACTACCACTGGTACCTCGGCCGCAATTTCAAAACCGTGGACGATATCCTCGGCGGCGATTTCATCGTGGACTGGGACCGCTTCGCCCAACAAGATGTACCGGACAATCCCGCTGCCCGCGACAACGACCTGCGCACCCCCAACCACCTCGTCAAAGAAGGCGAAACCTACGGGTACGATTACGATGAACATATCCGCAAGGCGGGAACGTGGGTGCAGGTGCAGGGCAACTTCCGCAAACTCGCGGTTTTTGCTGCCGCTGAAAACCTGCTCACCGAGTTTTGGCGCACCGGAAACATGCAAAACGGGCGCTTTCCCAACGAATCCCTCGGCGACTCGAAGAAGCATACGTTCGTCACCTACGGCGTAAAAGCCGGCGCCACTTACAAACTCAGCGGACGCCACTACCTGTACGCCAACGGATTTTACGGTACCCGCGCCCCTTTGTTCCGCGACCTGTTCCTGTCGCCGCGCACGCGCAACCAAACAGTGGCCGACGCCAAACCCTACACCATGCGCAGCGTGGAAGGCGGCTATATCTGGCGTGCACCAAACTACAAGGCCCGCCTGACGGGCTACTACACCGAGTTCAAAGGCGAGTACGACAACTACCTGTTTTATGCAGCCACTACCGGCGTCTTCGGCTCAGCCCTGCTGACCGGTATTGACCGCCGGCACGCGGGCATCGAAGCCGCCATTGAGGCCAAACTGTCCAGCGCCTGGACCCTGACCGCAGCGACCAACATCGGCGAGTACATCTACACCAACCGCCCCAAACTCTTCCTCACCCAGGACAATACGTCCGACGTGATCCTCGACGGGGTGACGGTTTACCAGAAAAACTTTTATGTGCCGCGTACCCCGCAAACGACCGCGTCGGGCAGCGTGCGCTATGAAGGAAAACGTTTCTGGTTCGCAGCCCTCACGCTCAACTGGGCCGACAACTTTTGGTACCAGTTTGACCAAACCCGCCGCACAGCCGGTTTCGTCGAACCGTTTGGGCGCGGCACCGAACTGTGGGATCTTATCATTGACCAGCAAAAAGCACCGGCCGCCTTCACACTCGACTTTTTCGGCGGAAAATCCTGGCGCGTGCACAACGACTATTTCGTTTACCTGAACATCGGCGTAAACAACCTGTTGAACAACACCAACATCATCACTTCCGGCCGCGATGCCTACCGAAATGCCTACCGAAATGATACCACCGACCCGAGGCTCTATTCCAGCCAGGTGATTTACGCGCCCGGGCTAAACTACTTCATCAGTTTGGCGCTGCGGATAAGCGTTTGAGGCATCCCGCCCGCTCAACCCCTCACCTGCTCAACCGCTCAACCCAACAATTAAAAAACACACCAATATGCGTTTGCTGAACAACCACTTTCCGCTTTTTACCCTGCTTGCCTTTCTCCTGACCAGTACCTCCGCTTGCGTCAAGCGCGATTTTGATGAACCGCCAACCGGCGGCGAACCAGTAAGTATCGTTTCCAATACTACGATTGCTGCGCTCAAGGCATTGCACGTCACCACAAACGGCGGTTTCGACAAAATTGTGGACGACCTCATCATCGAGGGTACCGTAATCATGGACGACCGTTCCGGCAATTACTACAAAACTCTCGTCATCCAGGATGCCACAGGCGGCATCGAAGTCAAGTTTAATGACGGCTACCTGTTCAACCAGTATCCGGTTGGTCGCAAACTGTTCATCTACTGCAAAGACCTGCTGCTGACGGACTACAATGGCCTCACGCAACTCACCGGCAGCACCGTGGAGCAGGGCGGCCAGTTGGAAGATGTCGGCATCACGGAAGCACAGGCGCGCAGTAAAGTGGTGAAAGGCCCCATCAGCGCCACCCCGCCCGTACCTGCCGTGGTTAGCCTCAACAACCTGGACGCCGGGTACGTCAGCACGCTCGTCAAATTGGAGAACGTGCAGTTTATCGCTGCCGACGCCGGCAAAACCTACGCCGACCCCGTCACCCAGTTCAGCCTGAACCGCACGATCATGAACTGCACCGGCGGCAAAGTCATCCTGCGCAGCAGCGGCTACGCCGAATTTGCAGGCGCCCTGACGCCCACCGGCCACGGAACCATCACCGGGGTGCTCGGCATTTACGGCAATACCCTGCAACTGTTTGTCCGCGACCTCAGCGACGTGAATATGCCTGCGGAGCGTTGCAGCGGCGTAGGCGGCCAGCCGATGAGCATCAAGGACCTCCGCTCTTTTTCACCGGCACCACAACCAATGCGCCGACCGACCGCAAAATCCGCGGCATCGTTATCTCCGACCGGGTGGGCAACAACCTGAACGGCCGCAACGCATACATACAGGATATTGACGGTTCTGCCGGCATCCTCGTCCGTTTCTCGGCCAACCACAGCTACAACGTGGGCGACGAAGTGGAAGTAGAGGTTTCGGGACAGGAACTCAGCCAGTTCAACGGCCTGCTTCAGGTCAACAACGTGCAGTTGGACAAGTCCGGCGCGCTGACCAGCGGCAACACGCCCGTAGTGCGCACGGCTACCGTCGCAGAAATCAATGCCAATGCCGAAGCCTGGGAAAGCACGCTGGTGAAAATTTCCGGCGCTACTATTTCCGGCGGCGGTTCCCCGATCTCCGGCGGCAAAACCGTGACGGACGCCAGCGGCAGCATCCCGATGTTCACCCAATCGTACGCCACGTTCGCCAGCGCAACTACACCGAGCAGCGCGGTGAACATCACGGCTATCGTGTCTGATTTCAACGGCAAACAAATCATTTTGCGCAACATGGGCGATATTCAATAGGAAAAAAGACGCATGACCAAATTCCGTTTCCGCACAAGCATCTGGCTGGTTTGCCTTTTTTGCGCCAACCTGAAGGCCCAACAACCGGACTCCCTCGCACCCGTGCAGGCGGCGCCTTTGCTGATTGTTGAGGAAACACCCGACACGACGAAAAAACCCGGGTTCATCAAACGAATCTGGACCAAGGACTACCCCAACCCGCGTACGGCGGTGCTGCTCTCACTGGCCCTGCCCGGCGCCGGACAGATTTACAACAAAAAATGGTGGAAACTTCCCATCGTGTACGGCGCCTTAGGCGTGTTGACTTATGCGGAAATAGACAACATCCGGCAATACAGAATCCTGCGTGACAACTACAAATGGATCGTGGACGGCGACCCGAATACGAACCCGACCGAAGCGCCCTACACGTTGCTTGACGCCACCAGCATGCGCCAGTACCGCGACCAGTGGCGGCGCTATGTGGAGTTGACGAGCGCCGGACTGGGCTTAGTTTATATTCTGGCCGCCACCGAAGCCTTCGTGGATGCGCACCTTGCCCGCTTCGATGTCGGCGACGATCTGAGCCTGCGTTTACGCCCAAGCATGCAAGCCACCCCCGACAGTCAAATAGCATTCGGCGTAGGCCTCACCCTCCAGATCGGACGCTAAACAAACTCATCACTCCTAACGCATCGCTACCTGGTGTTTGACAACGAAACAGACGGCATAGACAACACCCGCCGGCATTTCCTCGAAAGCCTGCGCTTCCCCCTGGGACTGGTGCTGTTTTTATGGCTGATACACGCCTACCTGACACTGGCAGGAGCGGATCCGGGCTGGTACGGGATCATGCCCCGCCGGATGTGGAGCGTGCACGGCATCGCCACCGCGCCGTTGGTGCATGGCAGCTGGGAGCACCTGTTGTCCAACTCGTTTCCGTTGTTTGTGCTGAGTGCCATCACGCTCTATTTTTATCGGAAAGTAGCCATGCGTGCGTTCTGGATGGTCTTTTTCCTGACCGGCATATCCGTGTGGATGCTGGCCCGGCCCGTACTGCACATCGGGGCCAGCGGGGTCGTTTATGGGCTGGTCGCTTTCATATTCTGGAACGGTATTTTTCGGCGCAGCCTGCGCTCCATCATTCTGGCCCTCATCGTGATGGTCTTTTACAGCGGCATGTTTCTCGGTATTTTGCCCGACCAGGAAGGCATTTCCTGGGAAAGCCACCTGCTGGGCAGTCTCGCGGGGATTTTCACCTCATTTTGGTACAAGGGCGAACTGGAAGACGATGAACTGGAACGCTACGACCCTTTTGCCGACGAGCGCAACGTCGAAGCCCAATACTTTCTGCCCCGCGATATTTTTGACAAAACAAAAGCCCAGCGTGCCCTCGAAGCCGAGGAAGAAGCCCGCCGCCGCCAACAGGAAAACGAATCTAATCCGTTTTTTCCACCGATGTGGAATCAGAACTGGACGGGGTTGTGAGTGATGCGTGCTGTAGTGGACTAATCTAAACAACCGGGCATTTTTTCCTCGCCATTAGAGGCTGTCTCATAAGTCCGCACCGTATTGCGCCGTTGACAGGCGAATTCATTTTTTGACAGGATAAAAAGGATTGACAGGATTTTCGGCGACGGAGTCGCCTCATTTATCCTGTAAATCTTGTAAATCCTGTCTGAAAAAAATCAATTCCCGTCAAAGCCATGCTTTTGAGACAGCCTCAATGAGATGAAAAAGAGCGTGATTCTACACGCATCGCTCCTCACTACCCGCTTCTTTTTTCAAAAAACAAAACGCCACTGCCAGCGGAAACGCCGCAAATACCGCCGTGACATACGCCTCGATCCATTCCGGATAAAACCGCGCCATGACAGCCAATACCACGGCAATACCTGCCACAATGGCCAATCCCCGGCCCAGCAACCAGCCCCGCCCCCAGAGATACGGCGCCAACGCCCCGAAATACACGGCAAGCCCCAGCCACTTGGCCCACGCAAACATCCGTATCCGGCGGAAATCCATCGCATCGGAGAGCAACATGTCATTCTGAAAATTGGACAGCAACATCTGGATTGCGCCGTTCTCCATCAGGTCGGACAACCCGATGAAGAGGGCCAAAAAGCCCAGCAGGAGGTAGCGTTTCCGGCGTGTCTGGCGCCAAACGACACTGGCTAAAGCGGCCAAAAACAGCGTGTAGCCGAAAACAAAAAGGTTATCGCGCAGGGTAGCGGCACGCAATGCAGTCACTTTGGCGCCGTCAGCATCCGAGCCAAGGAGCGTACCCAGCGTCTCCGCTGAGGGCGCAAACTCCAGCGCAAGCACGGGGTTAGTGAAGGGCGCGGGGGCATCGAAGTGCAAGCCGCGCAACGGCAGGTTCATCAGCATGGCCAGCAAGATGGCAATCAGGCCCAAAAAAGCGGGAAGCAGGAAAGGTCGGTTCATGCGACAAATGTAAATCATGAACCGACCTTTCCTGCTTCCTGCTTTTATACCTGGACCGAATAAATCGATAAAATCCACTTTGGTCTTTTGCGTCAATACTGCGTTATTTTTTTCAACCGTAGCGCTGCTATGCTTTCAAAAAATGCCTTCTCTTGCATCAAAATCCTTGCGTTTATTTTATCGATTTATTCAGTCCAGGTACTTATTTCAAAATGTGCTTCACCCGCGGCCGGTGCGGAGTAATGTCGCCCAGACGGGCTTTTTTAGATTCTTCGTATTCCGTAAAGTTTCCTTCAAAAAACACCACCTCGGCATCGTCCTCGAAAGCGAGAATGTGTGTGGCCAGGCGGTCAATAAACCAGCGGTCGTGGCTGATGAGCAGCACGCAACCGGCGAAATCGTCGAGTGCATCTTCGAGCGCGCGCAGGGTGTTCACGTCAATATCGTTGGTCGGCTCGTCCAGCAGGAGCACGTTGCCGCCATCCTTGAGCGTCATGGCTAAGTGCACGCGGTTGCGTTCGCCGCCGGAGCATACGCCGAGTTTTTTCTGTTGGTCGGCGCCGGCAAAATTGAACCGGGAAATGTAGGCGCGGGCGTTCACGGAAGTGTTGCCCACGGTGATCATGTCGTTGCCGTCGGAGATGATTTCATAAACCGTTTTTTCGGGCAAAAGTGCCTCATGGCTTTGGTCCACATAACTGATTTTGACCGTGTCGCCGATGACGACCGCTCCGGTGTCGGCTTTTTCCCGGCCGGTCAAAATTTTAAACAGGGTGGATTTGCCCACACCGTTGGGGCCGATGATACCCACCACAGCATTTTTCGGAATATCAAAATTCAGGTTCTCAAACAGGATACGGTCGCCGAAGGCTTTGCTGACGCCACGCACCTCGATGACCTTGTCGCCAAGGCGCTGGCCGTTGGGAATCCAGAGTTCGAGTTTGGCTTCTTTCTCCTTGCTGCCCTCGCCGGCCATTTTTTCGTAGGCATTCAAACGGGCCTTGCCCTTGGCTTGCCGGCCTTTGGCGCCCATGCGCACCCATTCGAGTTCGCGTTCGAGTTGTTTGCGGCGCTTGTCTTCCTGCTTTTCTTCCTGAGCCAGGCGCTTGGCCTTCTGTTCGAGCCAGGAGGAGTAGTTGCCCTGCCAGGGAATGCCTTCGCCGCGGTCGAGTTCGAGAATCCAGCCCGCCACATTGTCGAGGAAATACCGGTCGTGGGTGACGGCGATGACGGTGCCGGGGAAGTTTTGGAGGTATTGCTCCAGCCACTGCACCGATTCGGCGTCGAGGTGGTTGGTTGGCTCGTCCAACAGGAGAATGTCGGGTTGGCTGAGCAGCAGGCGGGCCAGGGCCACGCGGCGGCGCTCACCACCGGAACAAACTTTGATGGGCGTGTCGTCGGACGGGCAGCGCAGGGCATCGGTGAACAGGCCGATTCGGTGATCCAGTTCCCAGCCGCCGAGGTGTTCGATTTGTTCCAGCACCTCGCCTTGGCGCTCGATGAGCCGCATCATCTCGTCGTCGTCAGTGACCTCGCCGAGTTTCATGCCGATGTCGTCATTTTCCTGGAGGAGGTCCACGATTGGTTGCACGGCTTCTTCCACGATCTGGCGCACGTTTTTGGAGTCGTCCAGCACCGGTTCCTGCGCGAGGTAGCCGACCTTGAATTGTTTTTCAAACTCGATTTTGCCCTCGTAATTCTGGTCTAGCCCGGCGATGATTTTGAGCAACGTGGACTTGCCGGAGCCGTTGAGACCCAGCACGCCGATTTTGGCGCCGTAGAAAAACGACAGCCAGATATTTTTAAGGACTTGTTTCTGCGGCGGATACGTCTTGTTCACGCCGGACATGGAAAAAATGATCTTTTCGGACACGGATGCCAGTTTTAAGTGTTGAGTTCAGGGTTTTGAGCGGAGCGGCGCAAAGGTAGGGCGCAGCCGGGTGGAAAAAGCGGGAAAGCAACGCCTTACTTTTTTTTCTTCTGTCGGCGCAAAATTCCGAGCAGTGCGTCCACCGTGTCGTGTACTGCCTTTTCGTAGGTACCGGCACCCTTTTTGGCGAGGTGGTCGTGTCCGGGAACGATCAGTCGAATCTCGCAGTATTGATTGTCGGGGGCGCCACCGTCTTCGAACAGGGTGACGTCGGCGCGAATGATCTTGTCGTTGTGCTCAAAAAGTTTGCTGACTTTCTCTTGGACATGCGCCTGCAGGTCGTCGCTTGCCTTAAAATGTACGCTTTGGATGTTGATGTTCATGTGTTGCTGGATGAGTGATGTGATCAAAGTTACCTTGGCGGCCAAGGTCGTTGTTTTTTGAAAAACCGATAAACCTTGTCAAAAAAAACCGTTGGCTGCTTTTTTTGTTAAACCCGGACTTGAAACGCTGATAAAAATTGAATTTTATCCCCCGATACGCCTAAACTTGCCCCGTGTTTGGATCGTGCCTCCCCTCGAAACACACGCTTGTACAACGTATCTTTCTGATCCACTTACCTTTTGGCAAATACATGAACAAGAAATTCTCTCCCGTCGTCAAGCAGATCATCCACCAAAGCGGGCAGGAAGCGCGACGGCTGGGGCATGACTACATCGGCGCCGAGCACTTGCTGCTTGGTATCATTGCCGAACGAGACAGCCTGCCGGTTCGGGTGCTTGATGCACTTCTGGTAGACGTGTTTGACCTGAAAAAACGCCTCGAACGATCCATTCCGCGGCATAGTGCCTACCCGCCGGCCGACAACCTGTTCGTCGGCGAGTTCCAGGTGACCACCCAGGTACAGCGCGTACTGAAGGTCACCTTTCTGGAAGCCAAACTATTGAAAAGCGAAGAAATTTTTCCGGAGCACCTGATGTTGTCGCTGCTCAAACACACGGACACCTTCGCGACCAAACTTTTAAACGAATACGACGTGGACTACGACAATTTCAAAAAAGAACTCGAGTATGTGCGCACCGAACAAGACCTTGCGCACCCCAACCTCTTCGCAGCATCCGCCAATGAAGGCCCCGGCGAATATGACGACGACGACGAGCGCGGCTACCGCTCCGGCGCCGCCGGCAGTCAGAAGGCCCAGCAAAAAAGCCGCACACCTGTGCTGGACAACTTTGGCCGCGATATCACCAAACTCGCCGAAGAGGGCAAACTCGACCCCATCATCGGCCGCGAAACAGAAATCGAACGTGTCAGCCAGATTCTGAGCCGCCGCAAAAAGAATAACCCCATCCTCATCGGCGAGCCGGGTGTGGGCAAAACAGCCATCGTGGAAGGCCTTGCCCTGCGCATCATGCAGAAAAAGGTAAGCCGTACGCTGTTCAACAAGCGTATCGTCATGCTCGACCTCGCTGCCCTCGTGGCCGGTACCAAGTACCGCGGCCAGTTTGAGGAGCGCATCAAGGCCATCATGAACGAACTGGAAAAAAGCCGCGACGTGATCCTGTTCATTGACGAGATACACACCATCGTCGGCGCCGGCGGCGCTACCGGCTCCCTCGACGCGTCCAATATTTTCAAACCCGCCCTCGCACGCGGCGAACTCCAGTGCATCGGCGCCAGTACCCTCGACGAGTACCGCCAGTATATCGAAAAAGACGGCGCACTCGACCGCCGTTTCCAAAAAGTCATGGTGGATCCGCCCAGCCAGGAGGACACCATCCACATCCTCCGGAACATCCAGTCCAAGTACGAAGAATTCCACAACGTGCTGTACACCGAGGCGGCCGTTATCGCCTGCGTGCGCCTCAGCGACCGGTACATAACCGACCGTTTTCTGCCGGACAAGGCCATTGACGTGCTCGACGAAGTGGGCGCCCGCGTACACCTGAAAAATATCAATGTACCCAAGCACATCGAGGAACTCGAGAAACGCATTGAGACCATCAAGGAGCAAAAGAACCGGGCCGTCAAAGACCAGCAGTACGAGGAAGCCGCCAACCTGCGCGATCAGGAAAGCAAACTGGTGCGGCAACTCGAGTTTGCCAAAGTCGAATGGGAGGAGGACAGCAAATCGAAGCGGTACCCGGTGGAAGAGGACGACATCGCCGAGGTGGTAGCCATGATGACCGGCATACCGGTCAAAAAAGTGGCTACCAGCGAGAGCAAAAAACTCGTCAACATGGCCGACGACATGAGCAAGATGGTCATTGGGCAAGATGATGCTATCATCAAAATATCGAAAGCCATCCAGCGCAACCGCGTTGGCCTGAAAGACCCGAAAAAGCCGATTGGCTCGTTCATTTTCCTTGGCCCCACGGGGGTGGGCAAAACGGAACTGGCCAAGTCGCTGGCCCGCTATTTGTTCGACAGCGAGGATGCGCTCGTGCGCATTGACATGTCCGAATACATGGAAAAATTCTCGGTGAGCCGCCTGATCGGCGCGCCTCCGGGGTATGTCGGGTACGAAGAGGGCGGCCAGCTGACCGAGCGCGTACGCCGCAAGCCCTATTCCGTGGTACTGCTTGACGAGATCGAAAAAGCCCACCCGGACGTGTACAATATCCTGCTGCAAGTGCTCGACGATGGCCAACTCACCGACGGTATGGGCCGCCGTGTGGACTTCAAGAATACGCTCATCATCATGACGTCCAACATCGGAGTACGCCAACTGAAGGACTTTGGCCAGGGCGTAGGTTTTGCTACCAAGGCCCGCCAGGAAGCTGCCGAGGACAACTCCAAAACGGTGATCCAGAACGCCCTCAAGCGCACTTTTTCGCCGGAGTTTCTCAACCGGGTAGACGATGTGGTGGTGTTCAATGCGCTCGGTCGCGAGGAAATCTTCAAAATCATTGACAATGCCTTAGCCGGGCTGATGAAGCGCCTGAGCGCCATGAAAATCGCTCTTGCGCTCACGGATGATGCCAAGGAGTTTGTTGCCGAAAAAGGCTACGACCCGCAGTTTGGCGCCCGACCGCTGCACCGCGCCATTCAGAAATACATTGAGGATCCGCTCGCTGAATTTATTCTCGGCGAAGGCCCTGCCGAGGGTGCGGCCCTGCAAGCCACTCTCAACGAGGAAAAGACCGGGCTGATCATCGCTTTTGAAGCAGAAAAGAAAAAAGCGAAACAGAAAGAAAAGGAAGGCACCCCGGAGAATACGGAAAGCGATACGCCGCTGAGCACATCGTGACGCCTTAGCAATCATATATTTTTGGGATAAAAAATCCGCAGGCTCCGGTTGAGGCTGCGGATTTTGTTTTTGGGGCAGGCGACGCGACGTTTCCGACCCCGATGCGGGTACTACCACTGTTGTGCCGGGCCGCTGAAATCTACACGCAAACTGGTTCTGCGTTTAGCCACGAGCGCGCTCAGGGGCCGGAACAAGACCAAATAGCCCGATTGACGATTTGGATATCTGAAAAACTTTCTTTCGGGTCTCTTGGCCGGACAAAACAGGTACGCTACCTTTCGGAGACCAAAACAAATACCAATGGGACAAAACCCGCCACCATGATGATGACCCACGCCCCCGCTTCCGGCCCTGCTGCCGGAGGCGGGGGCGCGTTCGTCCGTAGCGGGCTTACACGCAATGGATGGATAAGTAAAAAAGGCGAAGCGCGGGATAAGTGCCGCAGGAGTGCGGAAGGCGCAATGCGGGAGTGTAATAGTTATGGGAAATTTGACAACAACTCGGAACATTAAAGCAAGAAATAAAATGATAAGGTATTTGACAATTATGGGATTAAGTCTTTTGATAACGTCTTGTACGCAACACCCATCCGGGGCAGAAAAAGATTACATTAAGAACCTAGAGGAAAAAAATAAAATACTTGAGACTGAATTACAAGAAATAAAAGCAAAATACAATCTGACTGATTCGGTAAACAATGATAGACAAAAATCTCATAGTAGCAAGAAGTATTTTACGATTGGTTCAACAGAAGACGAAGTAATTAAGATTATGGGTGACCCAACAAGCTATATGGTTACTGCACCTGAAGCAAGAAAGTTTTATTATGGACTTAGTGCTGTGTATTTCTATCAAGGCAAAGTTATAAGCTACGATAATCTTGAAGACAATTTAAAAGTAAAAGTCAAATGACGAATTACAAAATCGCGATTCAGGGTAACCGCCCATAACTCTGCGTAGCGCCAACCGCCAACAAACGCAGCGGTATGACAGTCACGCAACCGTTCGAGGCAACAATAAAATAAAAAATAGCGGCAGAATGCAAATGACGATACAACCACTTCTACTAAATTTTGAGCGTTACCTTCCATTGGACTTGGAAGAAACTCGTTTATTGGAAGGAAGGGCATCGGAGCGAAAAATCAAACGCAGGCAGTTTGTTTTACAAGAAGGAGACGTGTGCAAACATTATACATTTGTGGTAAAAGGCTGCTTTAAAATGTACGGTGTAGGTAAAAAAGGTACTGAACACAATATTCAGTTCGCTGCGGAAAATGAATGGATAGCCGACATCGGCAGTTTTCACTCCGAAAAACCAAGCAAGTTGTTTATCGAGGCAATAGAACCATCCCTGATATTGCAAATCAAAAAACAGGATTTGTTGTTTTTATACGTCAATCTGCCCAAGTTCGACCGCAATTTCAGGGTCATCATCGAGGACAAGTTTATTGAACTTCAAAACCATATGTTGCAAAATATTAGTTCTACAGCGGAAGAAAGGTATCTGGCTTTTCTTGAAAAATATCCGCAACTCGCCATGAGGCTGCCCAACACGCAAATCGCATCCTATTTGGGCATTACCCCCGAATTTCTGAGTAAAATCAGGAAAGACCTTTCCAGGAAATAGAACTACCCTTAAGATACATTAAGCCCATTTCTTAAAATACTTTATTGGTTGCACTTTACAAGTGAGCCCATCTTTGCGTCGTCATTTATTCAAAAAAAATTGCAAAAAATGAAAATCACAACTGTACTCCTGGCAATACTATTTCTCTTAACAGATTGCCAAAGCAAAGTGGACAATCAAAATTCTTTCAACAATCAAAAAAGTATGGAAATGGAAAATGAAAAAGCCGCAATCGAGAAATTGTTTTTCTCTTACCGGGATGCGCTGAAAGCATCGAGCACAGACAAAGTATTGCCGCTTTATACGACAAACGGCGTTTTTATGCCTTCAAATGCCCCTACGGCAGTAGGGCAAGACCAGGTTAAAGGGGCTTACGATTTTGTTTTTAAGAACATTCAATTAAAAATTGAATTTTTCATTGACGAAATCGAGGTGCACGGCGACATTGCGTTTGCCCGAACCACCTCAAAAGGAACGACTTTGATTCACGCCACAGGACAAACAGTTCCAGAGGAAAACAGAGAACTGTTTGTGCTACAAAAGGACAACGGGCAATGGAAAATTGCTCGGTACATGTTTAACAAAGTCAAGTAAACAACGCCTATCAGCGGCAAAAAAATTTCATAATGAGGGTTGATGTGCTTAATTGAACATCAGCCCTTTTTGTTTACATTTGTGCAAGGCTAAAAGTGAATGTGAAAAGTGATGCCAAGCGGTAGTAAACGACTGAATGAACGTCGCATGCAGGAAATTTTATGCAACTGGATGACACTCGGGCTTCGCGAGATGCTCGGAAAGTTTTTAATACATGGCATAGCCGGGTGCTCCAACCTCAATATCCCGCTCACCTTCAGGCAGCCCTGCCCGCCGACTGAAACATTTCAAAAGATAGCCCACATCGTTAAAACCCGCCGCCGCCGGGCAACGCCGAACGCCGGCCCGGCGTCAGGGTCGAGGCATGGGCTATCTTTTTGAACTCCGCAAACACGGCGTTCCCGAACGTTTCCTGCGTTTGCTAAAACTTCGAGACCTCGGCGCCTGGGGCTTGATCCTTGCGCTATGTCCCCTCGCCCTCCAAGCCCAACTACCCCACTCCAACCTCCGCACGCGCACCCTCGACGCCTGGCTACCCGTGCAAGTTCTGGATTCGCTCACCATCGCCGCCCCCCTGCTGTCCGTGACCGATTCAGCCTCCGGCCAAATCCTCGACACCGAAATTTTTTCGTTAAAAAACAACCGCCTGCACACCGACACCGCCCGGCTGCGCCAAACAAATCCCGCCGCCGGACGGATCATCGTCACCTGGCGCGTGCTGCCCGCCGACCTCGCCACACCACTCCGGCGACTCGATACCACCGCCATCCGACAGGCCATGACCGACAACGCCATCGAGTTCGACTACACGCCCTACTCCCCGCAAACCAAACCTTGGGAAACCTCCGGACTGGCCTCCACCGGCGCCTACACCCGCGGCCTGAGTTTCGGTAACAACCAAAACCTCGCCTTCAACTCCAACCTCAACCTGCAACTCAACGGTCGCCTCGGCAATGACCTCGAACTCACCGCCGCCCTGTCCGACAACACCGTACCCCTGCAACCCGACGGCACCACCCGACAATTGCAGGAATTCGACCGCATTTTCATCCAACTCAAACGCAAAAACGCCGGCCTCATCGCCGGCGATTTCGACCTCGCCAAACCAAACGGCTATTTCTCCAACTACTTCAAACGCGTGCAAGGCGCCATGATCAGTGCCGAATTCGGCAACTCAAAACGCAAAACCCAAAACTCAAAACTGCGTGCCGCCGCCTCCATTTCCCGGGGCAAATTCAACCGCCAGATCATCGCCGGGCAAGAGGGCAACCAAGGCCCATACCGCCTGCAAGGCGCCGAAGGCGAACGGTTTATCATCGTGCTGGCCGGCACCGAAAAGGTGTTTCTCGACGGTATGCTCCTGCGCCGCGGCCTCGACGACGACTATGTCATGGACTACAACCTCGGCGAACTGGCGTTCACCCCCAAGCGGCTGATTTCCAAAGACAGCCGCATCATCGTCGAGTTTGAGTACGCCGTGCAGGCTTTCCTGCGCTCCACCGTAGCCGCCGAAATAGACCACCAGCGCGAAAAATCCCGGTTTTACCTGCACGCCTACTCGGAACAAGACAGCCGCAATGCCGGCGGCGCGCAAGACCTCACTCCAGCCCGGCGCGAACGCCTTGCCGAGGTGGGCGACGACCTGCGCAGCGCCTTTGCTTCCGGCATTGACACCCTCGCCGCCGATGCCGTGCTCGATCCCGGCCGCGTGCTGTACCAGGCCGTGGATACCCTCGCCTGCGGTGTGCCGGTGTCCGTGCTCCTGTATTCCACCGACCTCGAAAACGCCCGTTTTGCCGCGCGTTTTACCGAAGTGCCGCAGGGTCAGGGCAACTATGTGCAGGTACAATCGGGCGCCAACGGACGCGTGTTCCGCTGGGTAGCGCCCGACCCGGCCACCTGCCAACCCACGGGGAATTTTGAGCCGGTCGTGCGACTCATTGCGCCGGAAAGCCGCCAATTATTTGCCGCAGGCACGGAATGGAACCCTTCGAAAAACAGCACCATGCGCGCCGAACTCGCCCTGAGCAACCGCGACCTCAACCGCTACTCGCCCCTCGGAAACGCCGACAACGCAGGCCTCAGCGGTTTTTTTAGCCTGCGGCAAAACCTGCTCCCGGCATCCGCTGCGGCCAAAGGCTGGGAGGTGCAGGCCAACGCCACCTACGAGTACGCCGGCAAACAATTTGCCCCGCTCAACCCGTACCGCCCCGCCGAGTTTGTGCGCGACTGGAACATCGGCACTACCGACAGTGCGACCACCGAACACTGGGCACGCGGCGGACTGACGGCCCAACGCAAAGACTGGGGCAATGCCCGCTACGAATTTGGCGCCTTTGTACGCGAAGGCCGATACGACGGCGCCCGGCATTTCATGCAAATGCGGCTCCAGCGCAACGGATTCGACGTTTTGGCGGAAGCCAATCTCCTGAATACCGACGGCCCGGCGGAGAACACGCGCTTCTCGCGACCAAAATTTGATGTGGGCAAAACATTTTTCCTGCCAGACAAAAAACCGCTGTTCAAAATCGGCGTGTACGGCGAACGCGAACGAAACGAGCGTCGCTCCGAAAACACCGACACGCTCAATAAAGCCAGTTTTTGGTACGATCTCGGCAAAATTTACTGGCAAACCGCAGACGAAAAACGCATCTGGAAATGGGGCGCCGGCTGGATGCACCGCAACGATTTTGTGCCTGCCGGAGCGGAATTTTCACAAAATACCGCCGTGGACGAACTGAATGCAACCGGTACCTGGGCCGCCCCGCCGACCGGGAAAAATGCACAATCCCTCGCCTGGAATGTCTCCTGGCGCCGGCTCCGCGTGCTGGATTCCGAACGGACAACCCTCGCCCCGCAGGAAACCTATCTGGGGCGCGTGGACTACTCCATTTCCGCCTGGAAAAACACGCTGGCCTTTACCACGGGATACGAGATCAGTTCGGGCCAAACGCCGCGCATCGAATACAATTACCTACGCGTAAATCCCGGCGAGGGACAGTACACCTGGATTGACCGCAACCGGGACAGCACCCTGACGGTGGATGAAATGGAAATAGCCGTGTTTCAGGATCAGGCCAACTATGTGCGCGTGGCCGTGACTACGCCCGACTATGTGCGCACCAACAACACGGGACTGAACCAGAGCCTGCGCCTCGACCCGCGGGTGCTGTGGGTGCAGTCGAAAAAACGCTGGCAGCAGACGCTGTCCCGGTTTTCTACCCAGAGCAACCTGCAAATCAACCGACGGGTGCTGGCTACCGCCCGCGACGAACCGGCCTGGAATCCCTTCGATCTGGCGGTGGCCGACACGGCCCTGGTGGCGGTGTCCGCCGTGACCCGCCACGTCCTGTACGTCAACCGCGCCAACCCGGCCTGGGATGCTTCGCTGGCCTGGGCCGACAACCGCAACCGCTCGGCGCTGACGACCGGCGCCGAGAGTCGGCGTCTGGCCGACTGGACGGTGCACGGGCGCGTCAATTTTAGCCAAACCTGGAGCGCGGAACTGGACTTCGTTCGCGGTCTGCGCGAAAACGACAGCGAGCAGTTTGACGCCCGCAACTACGCCATCCGGTACTGGAAATCTGTACCAAAACTGACCTGGCTGCCCACCCGTGCATTCCGCCTCGTGGCCGCCTACACCTGGCAGGACGGGCGCAATACCCTGCCCTCTGCCGAAACGGCCCGGCAAAACGACTGGAGCGCCGAACTGACCTGGAACCCGCCGGGCAAACCCAACAGCAGCGGTTTCCGGGCAGGCACCTCTCTGCGCGCACGGGCCAACTATGTGAACGTGAACTACTCCGGCGCCCCCAACTCCGCCGTGGCCTACGCGATGCTCGACGGCTTACAAAACGGCAAAAACTTCCTCTGGAGCCTGAATCTCGACCGCCAACTGTCGCGCTCGGTGCAGCTGAGCCTGAACTACGAAGGCCGAAAAACCGGCGAAAACCGGACGGTGCATGTGGGGCGGGCGCAGGTGCGGGCAGTTTTTTGAGCAGGCGATTTGTGCCGGACAAACTACCTTCGCCGGCGATCATATTTTAACCGCTATTCCCCCACAGACATGGACAAGCAGTACGAAAAACAGTATCACGAACTTGAAAAGGTGCATTGGTGGTTCGTTTCGCGCCGCCGCAAGGTGCTGAGTTTGCTGAAGGCAACCCCGGACAAAACATATCTGGACATCGGCTGCTCCTCCGGCTACCTGCTTCAGGAACTGATTGAAAAAGGCGCCGACCCGGCCAACGTGTACGGGGTAGACATCAGCCCGGAAGGTATTCAGGAATGCCTGAACAAGGGCCTGAAAAACACTTTTGTGATGGACGCCACGCACATTGACTTGCGCCAAAACCATTTCGATTACATCATTGCTTCCGATTGCCTGGAACACATCGAGGAGGATCGCACCGCGCTGCAAAACTGGTACAGCCTGCTCAAACCCGGTGGCGCTATCATCGTTTTTGTCCCCGCGTTCCTGTTTTTGTGGAGCCCGCACGATGTCGTAAACCACCACTTCCGGCGCTACACCAATGCCGAATTGCGTGAAAAACTTCGGGCGGCCGGCTTCGACGTTCAGCGCACCGGCTACTGGAATTTTGTTCTGTTTTTTCCCATCGCGCTCTTTCGATTCCTGCGCAATGGTTTGCGCAAATTGGGCTTTGGCGAAAAAGAAGCCACCGCCGACCTCAAACCAACGCCCGCCCCGGTGAATGGCCTGCTCAAAACCCTGCTCGGCATCGAAAACGGCTTGATGGAAGTGGTGCGGTTCCCGTTCGGGGTCAGCACGTTCTGCATAGCGCGGAAACAGGTGTAAGTGCGTTTTCGACAACCAGCCAAACGCCCGGCCCATGCGCGAAACAAAATTTATCGAACAAAATCAGGAGAAATGGGCGGACTTCGAGGAGATGCTCCGCCAAAACCACCGCGACCCGGAACGGCTCAACGATCTGTTCGTACAAATCACGGACGACCTTTCCTACGCCCGCACCTACTACCCCAACCGCTCGGTGCGTATGTACCTGAACGGCCTGGCACAGCGCATTTTTCACAATGTATACCGCGGCAAACGCTTTCCGGCCAAACGGTTTCGCCTGTTCTGGACGGACGAACTGCCGCACCAGATGTGGGACGCCCGACGGGCACTGTGGCTCTCGTTCGGCATTTTCGCGCTGGCCTGCGGCATCGGCGTGGTATCGAGCATCATCAACCCGGATTTCGCCCGCGTCATCCTCGGCGATAGTTATGTGGACATGACCCTGCGCAATATCGAAGGCGGCGACCCCATGGCGGTGTACAAGGACAGTCCGCCGCTCGGCATGTCCATCGGCATCGCAGCCAACAACCTGTTCGTGGCACTGCGCACCGCCATTTTCGGTGTACTGGCCTCCATCGGCACCGTATTCATGCTGCTGTACAACGGCATCATGCTGGGCGCTTTTCAATTCTTTTTTATTCAAAAAGGTCTGTTTTGGGAGTCTTTTCTCACCATTTGGATACACGGCACCCTGGAAATCAGCGCGATCATCATCGCCGGGGCGGCGGGCCTGGTTGCCGGTTCGGGGTTGTTGTTTCCGGGGACGTATACGCGGCGGCAGGCCTTCCAGTTGACCATGCGGCGGGGTCTGAAAATTTTTATCGGGCTGATCCCGATGTTCGTGCTGGCCGCCTTTTTCGAGGGTTTTCTGACACGCTACACGGAGACTCCGGCGCCGGTACGCTTTTTTTTCATCCTGAGTTCGCTGGTGTTTGTGCTGTGGTACTTCGTGTGGCTGCCCTGGCACAAGTCGCGCACGGGTTTTCACACGGCGGCACAAGGCCATGAACTCCCGCCTACCCGCACCGAAGCGGTTTCGTTCACGGCGATCAAAGGCTCCGGTGAAATTTTTGCCGATGCATTCGCCCTGCTGCTGCGCTACCCGCAGGCCGGCTGGGGAAGCATTGCCGCGGCTTCGGTGCTGTTTGTGGGCACCGCAGTTGTATCCGGCCTGTTGGGCCAACCCGTCCAGTTTGTTTTCCCCGATTATCCGAGCGGAGCACTGAGCGGCTGGTGGGATGCCATTGGCCGCCGCCGGGCACCGGCTATGTTCTGGGGGCAGGCTGTTTTGCTCTGGGGGCTGTTTTGGGCGGCCATCTTTGTTGTGCGGCGCGAAATGCCGGAAGCATACCGCGAACAATGGGGCGGCCATTTTTCCGCTGCATCGTTCCTGACAAGTGCCGCACTCACCCTCCTGGCCGTACTGGGACTGGAAGCGCTGGATGCCGGGCTGCTGCTTTGGTTGCTGGGTATTGGCGTACTCCCGTTCCTGGGTCTCTGGATGGCGATTTCTTTTTTTGAAAACAGCAGCTGGCGGGCGCTGCCGCGTATGCTCGGGCTGATGCGCCTGGGGTCGGGACTGATGCTCGGTTTCCTGATCATCAACTTCGCCTTGCTGCTGTTTCTGTTCCTCGACTCCAGCGTGTGGCAAATGGTGTTGCAGTTTTTCAGTTGGATGGTGCCGCCGGAAGAGTCGGCCATGGCGACTTTTACAATCTACTCTACGGCGCTGACGGCCAGTTTTGTGGCGCATTTGACCTGGTTTTTGCTGGTACTGGCCGGTGCATTGCAGTATTTTTCGTACCGGGAAATAACCGACGCCGTACACCTGCGCGAAGGCATCGGCCAAGTGGGCGCCGCCCGCCAAATCCGAGGACTGGCGCGCGAGTGAAGTTCAAAGGGGTAGCGGCGGGTTTTAACCCGTCGAATAACCCGCCGAATACTGCCGCGCAAGCTAAATATGAAAACCAACCGGTTGGTACAGGTTAAAAGCCGCACACAGCGAAAATACAAAATACACGCATCGCTCACCACTAAAAAAATGCGCCTTACCTTACTTTTTTGTTTTTGGATGCTGTGCGCTGCAGGCGCGCGCGGACAAGGTGCTGAAACACCCGCAGCGCAGCGTCCGATACCGGAACAACAGTGGAAAAAAGCGACGGCAGACCTGGACTACAGCAAAGACTTGCCGGAGCAGAAAAAACCGAAAAAAAAACAGACCCCGCCGACGGATGTCCCCAATCCACTGCGGAATTTCAACGCTGCGTTGTGGGGCAATGTCGTGCAGATTTTGGCTATTCTGCTGGCCGTCCTGGCTATAGGCTACGGCATTTACCGCATGCTGCAGGAACCGCGCAACCGCCGCATCGCCCGCGACGGCGCCGAGATCACGGAGGAAAACCTCGAAGCCTACCTGCACGAGACCGACCTCGACCGGTTCCTGCGCGAGGCACTGGCACGAGGCGACTATCCGCAAGCCGTGCGGGTGTATTTTGCAGGTCATCAAACACCTGACGGAGTCGGGCGCCATCCTGTGGTCTAAGGAAAAAACCAACCGCGACTACCTGCGCGAGATGCGGGCACATCCGCAGTTTTCGGCGTTTCAGCGCGCCACGGGCACCTTCGAGCGGGTGTGGTACGGCAATGCGCCTTTGGACGCGGCAGGATTTGAGCGGGTTGAGCCGGAGTTTAAGGCACTGCTTTGAATCGCTAAATGCCCAGAGGTGATTTTCACCGCAGAGGCGCAGAGGAGATTTTCACCGCAGAGGCGCGGAGGGATTTTCACCGCGGAGGCCCAGAGGAGATCCGAAGGCAAAACGCCGTTTGTACCCGATCCGGGCATTGACTAAAACATACGCGGACACCGCCTGCGCGTTGGCATCCTCGGCGTAAAACCGGCCGGTGTAGCGGGTTTGTATTTGGGTAAAAAAACCAACCGACGGGGCGTACCGCGCCTCTATCATGCCCCACTGCTGCGGCAGCCCCGGCAGGTATTTACCGGAAAAATCGGCGGTTGGGGTTTCGTATTTTTCATAACGAAAATCGGCGCAGGTGTAGGTCAGGGCAATGTCGAGGCCGGGCAGGCGCGGGGTCGCTCGTCAGGCTGATGACCCCGCCCGAGGCATTGCCGTACAGCCCGCCCGAGGCGCCGCGCAGCACCTCGATTCGGCCAATCACGGCCATGTCGAGGTTGTCTATCTGAGCCTGCCCGTCGGGCGCCGATTCCGGGATACCGTCGAGCAAAATTTTCACGCCCCGGATGCCGAAAGCGGCCCGGGCGCCGAAACCGCGCACTGCGATGCGGAGGTCCTGGGAAAAATTGGCGTCGTTAAGTACGAACACACCCGGCACGGCGCCGAGACTTTCCTGCAACGTCAGTTGGGGCTGTGCCCTGCGGATGTGGTCGCCTTCCAGCACCGTGACGGCTAAGGGCGTGCGGTTTGCCGGCACCGGCAGCCGGGTGGCCGTCACGGTCACCGGAAGCAGGGTGTCCGTGCGGGTAGAATCCGACTGGGCGGGAAGGAGGGCGGGAAGGAAAAGCAAGGCGAGCAGCGGATGTTTCATGCCGGCAAGGTACGGCGGCAGCCAAAACCCGACCGCCTGAACCAACCGGGCATCCACGCGTTTAGGAAACCATGTCTGAAACACAGCAATCCTATTCCTACACCACTTACGGGGCGCGCGTGAGCGCCGAATCTGTGTCTGTCCTGCTCGAACACGCGCTCGACAGCATGGCGCAAACCCACGAGCGGCCCACGCCGATTTGTATTTGGGGCCTGCACGGTATCGGAAAAACCGAATTGGTGCGCGACTTGGCGCAGGCGCGCGGTTGTGCATTCGCCTACATTGCGCCAGCGCAATTTGAGGAAATGGGCGACCTGCTCGGCATGCCGAAAATCAGTGCCGATGCGGCCCGGGGCGAGGTGACCCGATTTGTGGCGCCCGAATGGGTGCCGCGCGCACCAGGCCCCGGCATTCTGCTGCTCGACGACGTGAACCGCGCCGACGACCGCATCCTGCGCGGCATCATGCAATTGTTTCAAAACTACGAACTGGTTTCGTGGGCGCTGCCCGCCCAATGGCTCATTGTGTGCACGGCCAACCCGGACGGCGGCGACTACTCGGTAACCACGCTCGACGAGGCCATGCTGACCCGGATGCTGCACGTCACCATGGAATTTGATGCGCAGGCCTGGGCGCGATGGGCCGAGCGCAACGACGTGGATACCCGTGGCATCAATTTCGTGCTGGCTTACCCAGAACTTGTGAACGGCCGCCGCACCACACCGCGCTCCCTCGTGCAGTTTTTCAACAGCCTGCGCACGCTCGACGACTTGCGCGCCAGCCTCGGTCTCGTGCGTCTGCTCGGCGATGCCGCTTTGGACAGCGAGACTACACAGGCGTTTTTGGCCTTTGTACACCTCAATCTTGACCGCCTGCCCACCCCCGAGGATATCCTGCTCGCCGAGGATTTCGAAGCTGTGGCGCACCGCCTCGACCGGCTGGTACACGAGGGCGGAACCCGGCGCCTCGACATCCTTTCCGTGGTCGTCACGCGCCTGAACAACCACCTCCTGGCCCGCCCCGCCGAACTGACCGATGCCGAACTCGCCAACCTGCAACGCTTTTTGTTGCTCGATCTGCTGCCCAACGATCTGCGCCTCGCCATGGCCCAGGAACTCACGCGTTCCAAACGGCCGGGGCTGATGCGGCTGTACGCGGTGCCGGAAGTAGGTCGGTTGTTGCTGCAAAAAATGTGAGCACAGGTATCGGAATTGGCGTTTTTACCCTTTTTTACATTTGGCCACCCCCTGCCCGCCCTACTTTTGCTGCATGATACGCAGGCAGTATGCCGGGATATTGATTGGCTTTATGCTTTGGGCCGGAGCAGGGCGGTTGGTTGCGCAAAGCACCGGCGAAGTAGCGGTATTGGAAAAAAGGCTTGCCGAGGCCACCGAAGACTCGGTGCGCGTCCAAACGCTCAACCGACTCACCCACCTGAACTTGCAGTCCAACCCGGAACAAGCCAGAATGTACATCGAACAAAACCTGCGCCTGACCGAAAACCTGGAGCGCGGGATGCGTTTGCCCGGGCTTACCTTCTCCGATCGCGGCACCACATTTTTTTACCTCGGCTGGCATGCCATGCAGCGCAGCGAGTACCCGGAGGCGGTGCGCCACACCTACAAAGCCATCGAACTATACGAGCAAGACGGCGATCAGGAGCGTATCGGCAATTGCTACAGCAGCCTCGGTACCATTTTCAAACGGCAAAAAAACACCGCTGAATCCGAGCGCCACTACAGAGAGGCGCTGCGCATATTCCAGGTGCTTGGCAACCAGGAGCGCCTCCCGGGACTTTACCTGAATTACGGCGGCCTGCTGGTGGCGGTCGGCCGCTACGAGGAAGCGTGGGCCATGTTTCAGGAAACCAAAAATATCTACACAAAGACGGGCGTATCGCCTGCGGACTGGGGTACGCTGTACAACAATCTCGGCGTATGCGCACAATCGCTGAACCGCATTGACGAGGCCATTGAATACTTTCAAAAAGCGCTGGAGGAATACGAAAAACGCAAAAACCATACGAACGCCGCCAACGCCCACAACAGCCTGGCCAACGCCTACCGCACCAACAAACAGTACGAGCAGGCGCTCCAACACTACGAGATGTCGCTGAAACTGGGTATGGAGGTGGGCAATAAAATAGCCATCAACCGGGCATACGGTAACATGGCGGACATGTACGCCATTCTTGGCCAGATAGCCCCGTACGCCGGTATCAAAGACTCGTTGTACCATGCAGCAATCCGTTTTCACAAAGCAGCCAAAGTGTATGCCGACTCTATTTACAACCTCGAAAGCAGCCGCCAGGTAGCCGAGATGCAGGTACGGTTCGAAACGGAGCGCAAGGAGCGCGAGATCGGGCAACTGAACACGGAAGTAAAAGTCCGTGAGCTGACGCTCTTGCAACAGATGGCCGAGTTGCGCGCCCGCAAATTAACCGCCGCTGCCGAGCACGAACGCATGCAGGCCCTCGAAGCGGAAAACCTCAACGCTATTCTTGATCTGGAGGCACAAAACGCCCGCCTGAGTGAGAACGAGGCTGTTTTCAAAAGTCAGCAGAAAGAGATCGAATTGCTCAACCAAACCAATGCCCTGCGCGAAGCCGAGGCCAGCCGCCAGTACGCCGTGCGCACGGCTCTCCTGGCCGCCCTGCTCGCCTTCGCCGCCATCTCGTTTCTGCTCTTCCGGCTCTATTGGCAGAAAAACCGCAGCAACCAAAAAATACGCCGGCAAAACACCGAAATCGAACGCCAGCGTGCCGAAATCGAACGCCAAAACATCCACCTCGCCGAGGGCAGCCATTTCAAAAGTATTTTCCTGTCCAACATGAGCCACGAGATCCGAACGCCCCTGAACACCGTCATCGGGATGTCCGGCCTGCTGAGCAAAACCCAACTGAATGCCAAACAGCGCGAATACATCGAGTCTATCGAATTTGCTTCCGAAAACCTGCTGACTCTTGTCAGCGACATCCTGGATTTTTCCAAAGTAGAGGCCGGAAAGATTGACTTCCACCCGGTTCCGTTTCGCTTGCGCGAATTATTGGACAAACAGATCAGCATGTTCCGCGTGAACGCGGCCGATAAAAAAATTGCCCTGGAGTTGCACTGTGCACCGGAGGTTCCGGAGGTCGTTGTGGCCGATGCCGCCCGGCTCAATCAGGTTTTGCTCAACCTGCTGGGCAACGCCGTCAAGTTCACCGAACAGGGCTATATCCGCCTGCACTGCTCCATAGCCGGGCAGCAAACCAATGACGAAATCTTCCTGCGCTTCGAAGTACACGACACCGGTATCGGTATCGAAGCTGCCGAACTGCCCAACCTCTTCGACGCCTTCGTGCAGGCCGGCGAACACACCCACCTGCGCTACGGCGGCACCGGACTGGGCCTGGCTATTTCCAAACAATTAGTCGAACTGCAAGGCGGGCACATCGCCGTGCAAAGTATCCCCGGCCAAGGCTCCGTGTTCGCGTTCGACCTGCCCGTGCACATCGGCGAAATGCCCCGACCCGAACTAAACCATTCCGGTGCGCACAACGGCGCCATCAAACTGCCGCCTCGAAAAATCCTGCTCGCCGAGGACAACCATTTCAACCAGATGCTTGCGCGGGAACTCCTGCAGTCTATCATGGACGCGCCCGAAATAGATGTGGCTGAGAATGGCGCCGTAGCCTTGCAAAAAGCGGGACAACACGCCTACGACCTCGTGCTTATGGACATCAAAATGCCCGTCATGGACGGCCTGAGCGCTACCCGAGCTATTCGCGAGGCCGGTATTCGTATTCCGATTATAGCCCTCACCGCCAACGCCACCACCGGCGAAGAAGAGCGCTGCCGGGATGCAGGCATGGAGGACTACCTGAGCAAACCCATCAACCCGACACTGCTGCGGGAAAAATTAGCCCGGTGGATGTAAGCAGCGCTATTGAGTGGGGGCAAAAGGCCCGCACACAACGCCAATGGTTCAGGTCAGGCTTTGGTAGTGGCAAATTTCGAGTGATGGAACGCGGATTAAACGGATGCAGGCAGCACGGATTTTCACGGATTTTCATAGATTCTTTAAATAAATCCGTGAAAATCCGTGCTGCCTGCATCCGTTTAATCCGCGTTCCATCACTCAAAATTTGCCACCATCCAGCTTTTACCAAAAAAAGAGGCTCGTTTGCGCTTTTCCCGTTCAGCAACTGTAATTGCCTTCGGAAAAATGCAAACGAGCCTTCATACTCGGGGAACCTTCCAACCAGAAACCTTCCAACCAGAAACCCCCTCACTTACATATTCTTGATGATCTCGTCTCCAAACTCCGAGCACTTCAGTTTGGTAGCGCCTTTCATCAGGCGTTCGAAGTCGTAGGTCACCCGTTTGTTACGGATGGAGCGTTCGAGGCCCTTGACGATGAGTTTGGCGACCTTGGTCCAGCCCATGTACTCGAACATCATCACCCCGGACAGGATGACGGACGACGGGTTCACCATGTCCTTGCCGGCGTATTTGGGTGCGGTACCGTGGGTGGCTTCGAAGATGGCGTGGCCGCTGACGTAGTTGATGTTGGCGCCGGGCGCGATGCCGATACCGCCAACCTGAGCAGCGAGTGCATCGGAGAGGTAGTCGCCGTTGAGGTTGAGCGTGGCCACCATGTCGTACTCGGCTGGGCGGAGCAGGATTTGCTGGAGGAATGCGTCGGCGATCACGTCCTTGACGAGCAATTTGCCGGCGGCAAGCGCGTCGCTTTGAGCCTTGTTGGCTGCGGCTTCGCCCTTGGCATCCTTGATGCGGTCATACTCGGTCCAGGTGAACACGCGGTCGCCGTACTCACGCTCGGCGAGGGCGTAGCCCCAGTCCTTGAACTTGCCCTCGGTGAATTTCATGATATTGCCTTTGTGCACCAGCGTCAGGGATTTGCGGTTGTACTTGAACGCGTACTCCAGCGCCGAGCGCACGAGGCGTTCGGTACCTTCGATGGATACCGGTTTGATACCGATGGAGGCTGTTTTCGGGAAACGGATTTTGTTGACGCCCATCTCGTTTTGCAGGAAGTCGAGCACTTTTTGGCACTCGGGGGTACCTTGCAGGTACTCGATGCCGGCGTAGATGTCCTCGGTGTTTTCACGGAAAATCACCATGTCCACCAGACCGGGTTGTTTGACCGGGCTGGGTACGCCGCGGAACCACCGGACGGGACGCACGCAGGCGTACAGGTCGAGTTGTTGGCGGAGGGCCACATTGAGCGAGCGGATACCGCCGCCGACAGGCGTGGTGAGCGGGCCTTTGATGGCCACTTTGTACTCGCTGATCACATCGAGGGTTTCCTGCGGGAGCCAGCTGCCGGTTTTTTCAAAAGCCTTTTCACCGGCGAGCACTTCCTGCCACACGATTTTCTTTTTGCCGCCAAAAGCCTTTTCCACGGCTGCGTCGAATACGCGCACAGAGGCCGCCCAGATGTCGGCGCCAATGCCGTCGCCCTCGATGAACGGAATAATGGGGTCGTTGGGGACTTTGAGTTTACCCCGCTTGATGGTGATGGTAGATCCTTGCATGGTATGAACTTGTATTTTAAAACTTGGGAAGATGTATTTGAAAAAATGCGCCGCGAAGGTAGGCAACGACTACAGAAAATCATGTAAAAACCCCAAAATCCTTCCTGTCGCCCCCCGGCTCTCCTCCAAATACCCGGTTACTGCCGCCGAGGCTTTTTGGTAAAAAACCGGGTCTTCGAGCTTTTTTAGTAGCGCGATCAGCCCCGCCGTGTTGTGTACCGGAAATGCACCGCCCCGGGTTACAAACTGGCGGGCCTCTTCAAATTTTTCATATTTCGGTCCGAAAATAACGGGCAGCCCGAAGGCTGCCGGCTCCAGGGTATTGTGGATGCCCTTGCCAAATCCGCCGCCGATGTAGGCTACGCGGCCGTAGCGGTACAGGGTGCTCAGCAGACCGATGCTATCCACAACCACTACGTCCACCGGTTCGCCGTTCCATGCCGAATGGCGGACAAGGGGGGCGGGCGATGCGCGGCAGCAAATGGGCCAGGTGTTTTTCCGTCGGCTCGTGCGGGGCGATGATCCAGCGGAGGTGCGCCCAGGCGGGATCGTTCAGGAGCGGGAGCAGGATATCCTCATCGGCGGGCCAGGTGCTGCCGGCGATCAATCCCGCCCCCGGCCCCTCCGGGGGTGGGGCCGGGGGTGGGGTTAGCACCCGATCCACCCGTGTATCCCCGGCCACGGTTACTTTTTCGAAACCAATGCCCCGGAGCAGCGCACCGGAGGGTTTGTTTTGTACAAAAACATGGGTGAAACAGCCGAGCATTTGGCGCCACAGGCCACCATACCAGCGAAAAAACGGTTGATTTGGCCGGAACAGCGCCGACACAAGCAGGGTGGGAATGCTTCGCTTTTTGAGTTCAAACAGGTAGTTGGCCCAGAAATCGTATTTCACGAAAATGGCCGCATCGGGGCGGATCAGGTCGAGGAAATAGCGCGCGTTTCGGCGCGTATCGGCGGGCAGGTAGCAGACGAAGTCAGCCTGAGGATAGTTTTTCCG
Source organism: Lewinellaceae bacterium (assembly GCA_016719605.1). Classification (GTDB taxonomy): domain Bacteria; phylum Bacteroidota; class Bacteroidia; order Chitinophagales; family Saprospiraceae; genus M3007. Next base: position 559,505 of record JADJYW010000003.1, read on the forward strand.
GATTTCGTAGCCGGAGGGCGAAAAGAACGTGAGCACGATCTGCCAGCCGGGAAACTTTTCCCGAAAACCCTCGATGACGGGCCGCCCTTGCTCAAACTCGCCGAGGGAGGCCACATGCACCCACAATACCCGCCCTTTTTTTTCAAAACCCGTTGCATAGCGGGCACGCCAGTGGCGGCGGCCCGCCACCCATGCCCGGGCTTTGGGGTGAAAGGGGGCGCCAAGGTGCAGCGCAATCGTGAGCAAGTATATGGCCAGATCGTACAGCCGCCGCATCAATAATAAATTTGGTTGGCGGCTCCGATGTAAAAAGGCAGCGTCCAGCCTAAGCGAATGCCAAAACGGATGTCGGTGCGGTTCCCTTCGAGTTTGCGCATTTCGGCAAAATCCCAGTCGCGCAGGCTTTTGGTGAAGCCCTGACTGAACTCGAATCCGAGGAACCAATTGGAGCGGCGGTTGGCGCCAAGGTGTTGCCAGCCGACAAACTGGCTGAGCGCCAGGCCGCCGGTGAGGCGGTCGTAGCCCTTGACATAGTCGCCGCTAACCTGTGCAACACTGTTTGCATTATCCTGAATCCGAATCCGATGCTGCTGCACACCCGCGCCGAGGGTCAGGCGGATGCCCGAGCGGCGGTTGCCTATGGGGAAAAGTTTGCCAATAGCGCCGCCGACGTAGAGTCCCCGGGCACGCAGGTCCACCTCGGCCAGAAGTTGATTATTGCCGATGATGTCGCCTTCCGGGGTACGCAGCAGCACGAGGGGATCTTCCTTGACGGTGTTGCCGAATGAATAATGGGCTTCTGCGCCCAGCAGGAAATTGCCGGCTGCGATCCATTCCAGGCCGCCGCCCACGCTGCCGGTAGTGCCGAATCGGTCGGCGAAGTTGGCGCCAGGTTGGTGGATACCTGCCGTGAGGTGTACGAGGAAGGCCTTGCCTTTGTTGCGTTCCTGAATTTCGCTGTGTTCGGGAAATCTTTGGGCGAGTGCCGGCGCTCCGGCTACAAGGCAAAAGACAACTGCCAGAATGTTTTCCTTCGTCATGGACATGCGTATTTTTTCAAAAATCAGATGCTCGGACAAAGGTAGGACATTCTCCAATGTACCGAAGTTTCCTACCCGGAGCACGCGTCAAATTTCATTTTAGGGCAAAACTGCAAGGATTTAAAATACTTGACAGGCAATGCATTAGAACATCCGCCATACTTCCGTCTTTTACAAAACGACGGGAAATAACCTGTTGAAAAATCCTCAAAACATGATAAAGATCAAATGTGCACCTAACGCAAGTCACTTAACGCCCTTTTTTCGCGCCGGTACATTTGTGCAAAAATATAACAAGATGAAAGTCAAATTCGCATTGTTCCTCGTATTGGTTTGCTCCCATCTTTTTGCGCAGAGCAATTTCAGCACTACCGGTTTCACGATGTCCATCAAGGGGACTTCCAACTTGCACGACTGGGAATCCTCGGTGAAAGAAATGCGTGCAACGGGTACTATGGCGGCCGATGCTAACGGCTTACAATCTGTCTCGGCCCTGTCTGTGTCCATCCCTGTCAAGTCTATAAAAAGCACGAAAGGCTCGGTCATGGACAACAAGACGTATGATGCATTGCAGGCCAACAAACATCCGAATATCGCCTACAAACTCGACAAGGCTGCGATAACCAAAAAAGGAGACGGCTATGACATCGCTTCCACGGGTAGCCTGACCATGGCCGGGGTGACCAACAAGGTTGACATGACCGTCCGCGGCAAAGTCAATGGCGACGGCAGCGTGACGTTCACGGGTTCGCGGAAGATCAAGATGACGGACTATAAAATCAAGCCGCCGAGCGCTTTGCTGGGCACCGTCACGGTCGGAGACGAAGTAGAGGTGGTATTCAAGGTTACGGTGAAGTGAGTGTATTTCTTTAGCATCTATGAAGTAAAAATTCAATAACATCCAATTACAATTTCGAACACACATCAAATTTATTATTATGAAAAACAACCTGTTTCTATCGCTTTTCGCGCTCCTTATCAGCGCAACCTGGGCACTTGCTCAACAACCCGACCTTCAATACTATCGCGGGTGGGATCAGGACGGTATCAATGTTTTTGAACCATCCAAAAAGGCAGAACAGCCGGAATATACCGGATTCAAGATTCGTATCGGAGGTTCCTTTACGCAGGATTTCCAATCGCTGACACACGAGAACAAAGCTAATTATGTAAAAAACGGCGCTGACCTGCGCAACCGCAATATTCTGTATGGTGTGGCTACGACAACAGGTTCCGGCGCAAATACCAACTGGAGCCTGAACGTGCCCGGCGACTCGACATCCGCCACACTGAGCGGTTTCAACCTGGCTATGGCCAACCTGAACTTCGACTTCCAGATCGGCGATGGTATCCGTGTCGCGTTGGAAAACTACATGTCGTCGCGTCACCACTCCGAATTCTGGGTAAAAGGCGGCTACATCCAGATAGACAAACTCCCGATGCTGGGCAATCCGCAATGGTTTGCTGATTACCTGCGGGTGAAAATCGGTCACTTCCAGCCCAACTACGGCGACATGCAGTTCCGTCGCACCGACGGCGGCAACACGATGTTCAATCCTTTTGTAGAAAACTACATCATGGATGCGTTCACCACAGAAATCGGCGGTGAGGTATATCTGTTCCCCGCTGATGGATTCATGGCAATGGTTGGTATGACCTCTGGTTTTATCAACGGCAACGTGGAGGTCTATCCGGAGGCTACCAATAGTGTTGGTATTGCTACGAAAAAGAATCCTTCCATTTTTGCTAAAATGGCATTCGACAAAGCAATCACCGATGACTTCCGCTTCCGTCTGTCGGCTTCTATCTACAACAACGCCAATATCCAGCGCAATACGCTGTATGCCGGCGACCGTACAGGTTCGCACTATTTCCTTGGCATGGAGCCTGCACTGCAAACCAATGGTACCGCTTCGACAGCAGCAGCTCAATTTACCTCCGGACGTTTTAACCCGAATTTTGCCAACCGGGTACGCGCCATTATGATCAACCCGTTCGTCAAATTCAAAGGGCTGGAAGTGTTTGGTACGTATGAAATTGCCGCCGGTGCAGTTTATGGCGACATTGACACAACGAGTCGTTCCTGGGAAAACCGTTCCTTCGACCAGATTGGCGTAGAGGCAATCTACCGCTTCCTCCCGCGCGAACAAATGTATGTGGGTGTACGCTACAACACGCTGAAAGGCGAGGCTTCGGGCGTTTTCTACAACCAGCAAGCCGACGGCAAATCAGGTCAGGCAGAGGTTGGCATTGACCGCCTGACGATCGCCGCAGGTTGGTTCCCAACCAAAAATCTGTTGCTGAAAGGCGAATATGTGATTCAGAATTTCACCGATTTCCCGGCATTAGATTACCGCTTTGAAGGCAAGTTTTCCGGGTTCATGGTTCAGGCTGTGATTGGTTTCTAACGTTCTTTAGGTTAGAAGGTTAGAAGGTTAGAAGGTTAGAAGGTTAGAAGGTTAGAAGGTTAGAAAGTTGAAAGTGCAACCCTATAACCTTCTAACCTTCCAACCTTCTAACCTTCCAACCCTCCATCTAAATCTGAATACAAACGATGAAAAATTTCTGGTTTTGTTTTTTGCTGATTGCCGTGGGGATAGTGGGACAAGGAGCGGTATTAGTTACCAACTTTCGTCCACCGGAGAAGAAACGCTATTCTATCGTAAAGCCGAGCCGGTTGTATTTGCAGGGTACCACCAATGTCAACACGTTTGCCTGCGACTGCGAAGATCAATTCATTTCCCAGGAATTACAGGTAGAGAGCGGCGGCGCCGTTTCAAAATTTCGCAATGCCCGCCTGAGTATGACCACCCGCAAGTTCAATTGCAAAAATGCCAAAATGGATCGGGACATGCACAAGGCACTTCAGGCGGATACCTACCCAAAAATCAGGATTGATCTTCAGGAAGCCCGCTACAACCCGGAGCACCTGAAAGGCGCCGGCACTGCCTGGTTTGATGTGGATGCCAAAGTGCAAATAACCATCACCGGGGTTACAAAGGAGCGACACATCAAGGCACAGGCCCGCAAAATCATACAAAATCAGTTTGCCCTGAAAGGTTCCGAATCGCTCCAGATGTCGGAGTTCGGCATAGATCCCCCTGAAGCGCTCTTTGGTATGATCAAGGTGAACGATTTGATCGCTTTTCACTTTGATCTGGTTATACAAATAGAGGACGTTGTCAATTGATTCAACTATTGCCGGACAATCGGAACAGTGAACCAACAGCGTCAATCGAATCAATCGAATCAATCAACACAACCATGCAAAAGTTACTCATCAAAGGTTTTGCGGCAGGTGCTATCCTGCTTGCGCTCAGCTATGCCGCCCTCTGGGTTTTGGTCAATTTTTTCCCCGACATGGCCGAGCAGTACTACAACCCGATTTTTGATATGGAGGGCGATAAAACCTACCTCTATTTCCTCCACCCGTTCATCCTGAGTTTCGCTCTGGCGTGGTTCTGGCGGCGGTTCAAGAGCCTTTTTCACGGCCCCTTCTGGTGGCGCGGCATGGAGATGGGTTTGGTGTACGGCCTCGTCGCCACGCTGCCGTCCATGTGGATTACATTCAGCTCGCTGTCGGTTTCGTTCGCATTGGTCATAACCTGGCTGTTGTACGGAATTTTCCAGGCCGTCGTCGTGGGTATCGTGTACGCCAAAATCAGCCCGTAGTCGCTGTTGTTTCTTTTAGGTATTAGACTTTCCATGTTTGAAAACATGGAAAGTCTGGAATCTTCGAGAAAATTGTCCAGTCGTGTGGTCCGCAACCCAGCTGTCGGCGCACAATGCAAAGCGGATGTCGTTTCCAGCGACATCCGCTTCTCTTTTATTACTAAAGCCCCTCGCCTTTACCCCTTTGCTACTTTCCCTTTCACTTCCACCATGACCGCCTCCACCGTTTTTCCGGTCTTTTTGTTTGTGCCACACCAGACACCATTTTTTGCCTTGGCCAGGGTTTTCCGACCCAGCAATCGGGCCGCGTAATAAATATCATACCCGCCAGCATCGGCGCCTTCCAGCGTAAAAGCGACGCCGATCAGGTGACGGCCGGCGTCGGTCTCGCCAACGTAAGCCCCTTCCTGTGCGCTTTCGGCGATGCCGGCAGACGAACCATTGACCTTGCAGCGAATCTTCAGGTTGGCCGATGCGGGTTTGATCTGTACCCGCAGGCCCAGTACGCGGCGGGCGGGTTTGAAATCGCCACCCACCAGCACCCCGGATTGCAGGGAAACTTCCTTGCCGGAATTGAATGCGACTACCCCTTCCACCGTCACAGCGGCAGCAGGTTTGACTGTTGGCTGGGCTGCCTTTCGGGCGTTTTCGACGGCCAGGCCGGCATCTATGCGCCCATAGCCGTAGTAAATGCTATGCCCTTTGGCATCATACTCGCCGCCTTTTTCATCAATGCGCATGCAGGATAGCCGAATCAGGTCTTTCACCTGGGCGGCTTTGAGGTTGGGGTTGACAGCCAGCATGAGCGCCACAATACCGGCCATACCCGGGCAAGCCGCGGAAGTGCCGCCAAAGGAATTGACATAATTATTGTCAGGAGCGTAGCCGCCCGGGCCGCGCCGGTCTGTCGTGCGCAGGCCCTCGCTGATGGGAGCGGGGTGCTGGAATGCCCGCCAGGCGTAGTCGGCGCTGGGGAAACAAACCCACACGGCCTTGCCGAAGTCGCTGTACACGCAGCGTTTCCCGGAGTCGTTGGAGGCGGCCACCGAGATGACGCCGGCGTAGCTGGAGTAGCCGTCATTGGCGGTATCCTCGTTGCCGTTGCCGGCGGCAAAAAGAATAACCGCGCCTTTGCCACCGCGCCCTTTGGTCAGCGCGTATTCCATGGCGAGGCGGGTGCTGTCGGGCAGGGGAGTCGCGCGATTTCGCACCGGATCTATAGGGTTCCACCACTCCCCATCGGTAGGACCCCAGGAGCAGGAAATCACGTCGGCACCCTTGTCCGTAGCCCACACAAAGGCGTTTGCCTCGGCCATACTGCCCAGGCCGCTGCGCAACCGGACAGGCATGAGCAGGGCTTCGGGGGCAGTGCCGGAAGCGCCGTCGGGCAAGCCGCTCGCGCAGGCCACACCGGCACAAGCTGTGCCGTGGTTATCGTCGGACAGCTTGGGGTTGGAGTCGGGACTGTTGAGGGTAGTGTCGAACGGATGCACGATGCGGCCGGCAAACTCGGGATGTTCCAAATCCACGCCGTCGTCAATGACAGCGATGGTGATGCCCTTGCCCTTCGAGTGTTTCCACGCAGCCTCAATGTTGATGTGCTGGTTGACGGGCCGGCCGTTGATGGTCGTTTGTGTCAGGTGCCACTGGAGCGGGTGCACGCCCTTGAATCGGCGTTCCTGCACAATTTCGGGGTGGCAGTATTCCACCTGTTTTTCTTCCAGCAGTTTTTCGGCGATGTTGAACACCTCCAGACCAGTGCCTTCGGAGGCCTCCACGAAGTAGGCATTGGTGGCAAAGACGAGTTTACTCTTCACCTTGAGGTGGTATTTTTCGATAATGGCGAGGCAGTCCTGCTCGGAAGTTTTGTCCAGAAATTTTACAAAAAAATTCTCCGTGTACAGCATCACCTCCCCGCTTTCGGCATCCTGCAGCACGCGTCCGGCAAAGCGGATATTTTCGTCTTGCTTGAGCGTGGCGCGAGCGGCATCGCGCTGGCGCGGTCCGGCAGATTCGAGGTCGCCCTCGGCGCTCACGCGACGCACACTGATACCTGCCTCGGGAAAGGCAGCCACCTCCTGGCTGTCGTCAATGATCGCCCGACTGTTGCGGTTCAGGGACGCCTCCCCAATCTCTTTGTTGCCTTTGGTGCGGATAGCGACCATGTCGGGACTTTCCATCAGGTTGATGGTCTTGCCTTTTTTGCCGCCGAATTTAACTTTGTACATGGCTGTTTGATTTATGATTTA
>JADJYW010000004.1 GCA_016719605.1 Lewinellaceae bacterium
TTTTGATGAAGACCTCTTGGAAGATATCCTCCGCAAGGGCTTGATCTTTGACAAACAGGTAAATAGATGTGTAGATTTTCGACTTGTAACGGTGGAGAAGCACCTCGAAGGCTTGTTCGTCACCATCAACATAGCGTGCGATCAATTCTTGATCGTTGACCAACGGCATAACTTGCATAAGCAAAGGTTTTATTTGCTGTTTTACCAGTTAAATAAACAAGAGCATTTAAATGGTGTACAAGTTTTAGCCGATACGCAAAAGATGTTTAGGTAAATAAATGAGTGGTGCCGAACTGTAATGCGGTGCCAAAAGTAGGTTGTTATTGTATACGAGCAAAAGTTATTTTCTTTTTTAACGCTTTTTAACAACCACTCAGGCAACCAAACAAATGTTGTGCAAAAACACGGTACTTTGCGCTACTTTTGTGGCGATTTTTCATGGAAATAACCATCGTTTTACTTCTGATCGTCCTGCACGGCTTTTTTGTGTTGGGCAAAAGTGCTTTGATTACGGCCAAACGAGCCAAACTCGAAAGCGAAAAAGCAGCAGGAAGCCGTAGCGCCGCTACCGCTGTGGCATTGCTGGACAACAGCGATATGTTCCTGTTGGCTATGCAGATCGGCATCACGTTGCTCAGTATCGTAGAAGGCACATACGCCGGATTGAAACTGGGCGGATGGGCCATACCTTTAGTGGCGGATGTCCCATCTCTGGCGCCTTATGCAGGCTCTATCTCGTTGGTGCTGGTTATCTCGTTGATAGCCTGCCTTGCGCTGGTCGTCGGCGAACTGGCACCGAAATACATCGCCGTACAGCACTCCGAATCCATTACCCTCGCTTTTGCACCGTTTTTGAATTTCTTCGCGCAGGTACTCCGACCCTTTGCACGCTTCCTCAACTGGATCACCAGGATATTCTTGCGTATGTTTCTCATCAAGCCCGGCGGAGAACAGCATATTTCCGAAGAAGAAATCAAGCACATGGTGAAAAAGGCCAATCAACAAGGCGTGCTGGAGCAAAAAGAAAGCGAGTTTATCCAGAACATCCTGCGTTTTGCCGACAGGGATGCCTACACCATTATGACACATCGTAACGACCTCGAATGGCTGGATGTACATGCTCCGATGGAGGAAAATGATCGCATCATCCGGGAGAGTGGCTTCACCAAGTTTTTGGTGTGCGACGATTCCATTGAAAACATCCTGGGGGTATTAAAACTGCGGGACTACATTGATAGCTGCCACAAACCCGATTTTGATTTGCGGGGCATTCTTGCGCCGCCGCTGTATGTGCCCGAAACCATGAACGCGCTCAAAATCCTGGAGCGCTTCCGCAATGAGCGCAACTACTTTGCCGTCGTGGTAGACGAGTACGGCTCTATCCAGGGTATTATCACCCTGCACGACCTGACCGAAAACATCTTTGGCGCCCTGCCGGATGTGGACGATATTGAGTATCCAGCCATTGTCACCCGCGAGGACGGGAGCCTGCTCGTTGAGGGAGGTATCCCGATTGACGAAATGCGCGATACCGTTGATATCAAGGAGTTTGATCTCCATGACGCCGACTACGCCACGCTTGCCGGCTACATCCTGCACAAACTTGGAGAAATCCCCAGTGCAGGAGACTACTTTGAGTCGGAGGGCTACCGTTTTGAGATCGTAGATATGGATAAGAGCAAAATTGACAAGGTGCTTATCTCCAGGTTGGTACTGAGTGATGAACAATAATGCTTGCCGCCCGTTTCCAACAGCACTGCTGTATCGGCATCTTGAGCACATCACTAAAACATCGTATGTTCCATTTAAAAGAAGGCGATCAAGCCCCCGATTTTTCGACCCTGAATGAAAAGGGCGAAACTGTTCAACTGACCAATTTCAAGGGCAAAAAACTCGTCCTGTATTTTTATCCGAAAGACGACACGCCAGGCTGTACAGCGGAGGCATGCAGCCTGCGCGACGGCTACCCAAAATTCATCGCACAAGGCTACGAGATACTCGGTGTAAGCCCGGATTCGGTGAAAAAACACGTCAAATTTATTGAAAAGTACAGCCTGCCGTTCAGCCTGTTAGCCGACGAGGATCACAGCGTGGCTACTGCCTATGGTGTGTGGGGGCCTAAAAAATTTATGGGTCGGGCGTACGACGGCATCCACCGCACCACTTTCGTCATTGATGCTGCCGGCAAAATCGAGCAGATCATCACCAAAGTGGATACCAACGACCATACGGGGCAGCTGCTGGGCGCGTAACTATAATTCAATCACCTTGCGCCGCAGCTCGAAGTGTTTGCCGAGGTAAACCTTGCGCACCATTTCATCGGCAGCCAACTCCTCAGCAGTTCCGGCACGTAGAATGGCTCCTTCAAACATGAGGTAGGCGCGATCGGTGATGCTGAGGGTTTCCTGCACGTTGTGGTCGGTGATAAGGATGCCGATATTTTTGGTCTTGAGTTTGGCCACGATGTACTGGATGTCCTCCACGGCGATGGGGTCAATACCTGCAAACGGTTCGTCCAGCAAGATGAACTTGGGGTCGCTGGCCAAAGCCCGTGCAATCTCGGTACGCCGTCGTTCGCCACCGGAGAGCGTATCGCCGTTGCTCGTGCGCACCTTGTGCAGATTGAATTCGTCAATAAGTTCCTCCAACTTGTCTTGTTGCTCCTTTTTATTCAAGCGCCCCATCTCCAATACGGCCCGGATATTATCCTCCACACTCAGTTTGCGAAATACGCTGGGCTCCTGCGGCAAGTAACCGATTCCGTTCTGCGCACGGCGGTACATAGGCAGGTCGGTGATCGCTGCATCGTCGAGAAAAACCTTGCCCTCGGTAGGCTTGATGAATCCGACGACCATGTAGAACGAGGTGGTCTTGCCCGCGCCATTGGGGCCAAGCAGCCCGACGATCTCGCCTTGTTTCACATCGAAGGAAACATCGCGTACGACGGTGCGTTTGCCGTAAACTTTGAGCAGGTGTTCGGCGCGCAGGATCATGCTCCGAGCAGTTTTTTTACGGCTTCCGAAACCAATCTTCCCTCTGCTTTGCCTGCGAGTTTTTTATTGGCAGCCCCCATGACCTTGCCCATATCCCGGGGCGATTCGGCGCCCACCTCAGCAATAACCTCGCGTACAGCGGCTTCCAGTTCCGCACCCTCCATCATGGCAGGCAGGTAGCGTTTGATAATTTCGATCTCTTCGATCTCTTTCTGCGCCAGCTCCGGACGGTTGTTTTTTACAAAGATATCATACGAATCCTGTCGGCTTTTCAACAGCTTTTGAAGCATCTGCACCTCGCGAGCCTCATCAAGCGCCTGACCGGTGCCGTCCGTCTTGGCTAATAAAATGACGCTCTTGATGGCGCGGATACCCCGAAGGGCAATCTCGTCTTTGGCCTTCATGGCAACAACGAGGTCTTTGTTGATTCTTTCTTCTAACATAAGTTGTGTAAACTGTACCCGTAAACAAGAACCACAAAACTACAACTTTTCCGAAAGCACTGATCCCAGGCCACGGGCGGGATAGTTCCAAACGAGGGCGTCACAATTCCAAACGTTTTTCCTTGATCAAACGCGCCACATCTTCCGGCACATTTTTTTCCCAGCCGGGCATATTGCTGCGAATCATGCGCAACACTTCTTTGTGGTAGATGTGCAGGTTGTCGGGGTTTACACCCTGTACATCCACCACATTGCGGTGATCCAGCAAGTGCTGGTAGAGGAAGTGGATGTCCTTGGGCACGTCTATCGTGTGGGCCGTGATCAGGTTGCCATTTTCCAAACGGGCGGGATAAACGTAGAAGCGGACGTGCCGCAAAAACAGTTCGCCAAAAGCGCCGAGCAGGTTGTCGGGATTCTGATGGTATGTTTCGAGGATGATATTCTGAAATTTTCGAGCGCCGAGTGCCAAACCAATGCGCGGCACGCGGTAGTCGCGGAAATAAGCAATCAGTTTTTTGTGCTGCACGCAGTTGGACAGGATGACTGTTTGGCCGAGAGCGCAGAGAATTTCGGCGCGATTCAGGAAATCCCGTTCGCTCAGTTCGCCCTCGGCGCGCAGGTTCTCGAGGGTTATTTCGGTGAGAAAATACGCCTGATGGGCATCCACGTCGGGTTCGGCGGTGAACTGGGCGTAGGTGCAGCGCACCATGTCCTGCTGCACGAGTGTTGGCGGTTTGTAACTGCCACGTGCGATGAGGATTGATTTTTTGTAAAGCAATTCGCTGGCATGCAGGGGTGTGCCGTCGGGGCCAAACATGGCTACATCGGTGAGGCCGTTTTTGACAGCCCACAGGCAAACCAGGCGGTTGTCTACCCCCGCAAAATCCGGGCCTTGCAGCCGCACGAGGTCAATGGCGACGCGGCCGTGCAGGTTGTCCAAAAGTGACTGTACGAGCGTTTCCGGTTCGTTGTGGTATCGAAAACAGGCGTAAATGAGGTTGACGCCGAGGATGCCAACGGCCTGTTGCTGGAGGCGGTTGTCGTTGTCGAGCAGGCGGGTGTGCAGCACCACATCGTTGGGCGCTGCGCCGGGCCGGAGCTGGAAACGCAGGCCCAGCCAGCCGTTGCCTTTGTTGGTTTTTTGAAAATTGATCGCAGAAACCGTGTCGGCAAAAGCGAAAAAATTCTGATCGGATCGCGAGGCGCGCAGCCGCGTTTCCAGCAGGCCAAACTCGTGGTTGAGCATTTTGTACAGCCGCGGTTCGCACACATAGCGTCCCTTGTGCTCGGGGCCGTAGATTTCGTCGGACACCGTTTTATCATAGGCACTCATTGTCTTGGCAATGGTACCCGCAGCAGCGCCCACCTGAAAAAAATAACGGGCGACTTCCTGCCCGGCGCCGATTTCAGCAAAAGCGCCATAAATATGCGGATCGAGGTTTATTTCGAGTGCCTTTTGCTCGGTTTCGAGGGTTCTGCGCGATGTTATTGTCATGGTACTTTTTTCAAAGATATTTCAGGCAAGCAGCGTATCCAAGGCTCCGCCGCGGCGCTTGTTTTTCAAAAAAAACAGGTACGGCTTCGAGGAAAAATAAACACCCGCTCCTAAATGTCAATCTCCATCCAAACCGGACAATGGTCGGAATGTACCACGTCGGTCAGATGGCGTGCATCGGTAATCCGGTCGGCCAGGTTGTCGGTTACCGACTGGTAGTCAATGCGCCAGCCTTTGTTGTTGCCGCGCGCGCCGGCACGAAACGTCCACCAGCTGTACTCGACCAGATCGGGGTGTTTGTGTCGAAAGGCATCGGTGAATCCGCTGCCGAACCACCGGGTCATCCAGGCACGCTCTTCGGGCAAAAAACCGCTGGATTTTTTGTTGCCTTTTGGGTCGTGAATGTCCAGTTCCGTGTGGGCGATGTTGTAGTCGCCCACAATTATGAGCCGGGGGCGTTCTTTTTTCAATTCAGTCACCCAGCGGGAAAAATCATCGAGGAAATCCATTTTGAATGCCTGGCGTTCTTCGCCCGTGGTACCGGAGGGAAAGTAGCAATTGAGCACCGACCAGTCGCCAAAATCAGTGCGCAGGAAACGCCCTTCGCGGTCATATTTTTCAATACCACAACCGACCACCACACTGTCCGGCTCGCGTTTGCAGAGCGTACCCACGCCACTATACCCTTTCTTTTCGGCCGAGTGCCAATAGTGCCGATAACCCAGCGCTTCTATTTCCAGCAAAGGTATATCCTCCGGTCTCGCCTTGGTTTCCTGCAAACAAACGATATCAAACTGCTCCCGGCCCAGCCAATCCAGCAAATTCTTGGAAATAGCCGAGCGCAAACCGTTGACGTTGTAACTGACAAGTGTAGTCATAAAAGGTTGGAAATGGTTGGAGGGTTGGAAGGTTGGAGGGTTGGAAGGTTGGAGGGTTTCTGGTTGGAGGGTTGGAGGGTTGGAGGGTTGTGCATAACCAGAAACCTTCCAACCCTCCAACCAGAAACCTTTTTTAACCCTCAACGAGGGTGCCGACGTCCTCTCCGAGCGCGATGCGGCGCAAGTTGTCGGGCGCGTTGATGTCGAACACAATGATGGGCATGTTGTTTTGGCGGCAGAGTGTGAAGGCTGTCATGTCCATCACTTCGAGGCCGAGATTGATCACTTTGGCGAAGGTGAGTTTATCAAACTTGATGGCCGAGGGGTCTTTTTCGGGATCGGCGGTGTAGATGCCGTCCACCCGGGTTCCTTTCAGGATCACATCGGCAGCTATTTCATTGGCGCGCAGGGCAGCGGCGCTATCGGTAGTGAAGTAGGGGTTGCCGGTGCCCGCAGCGCAGATCACCACCCGACCTTTTTCCAGATGCCTGATCGCCCGACGGCGGATGTACGGCTCGGCGATGCTCTCCATACGCAACGCAGTCATGAGGCGGGTAAAAACGCCGACACTTTCCAGGGCACTTTGCAACGCCAGGCCGTTGATCACGGTGGCAAGCATACCCATGTAATCGCCCGTAACGGGTTCGATACCCGAGCCATTGGCCTGAATACCCCGGAAGATATTGCCGCCGCCGATAACCACAGCGACCTCCACGCCCAGATCGTGCAATTCCTTGATCTGATAGGCATAGTGTTGGAGCATATCGGACTCGATACCGTAGCGTTGTTTGCCCATCAGGCTCTCGCCGGAGAGTTTCAGCAATACGCGTTTGTACTTGATGGCCATGATCAGGTCTGTTTTTTTGTTTTTGAAAATCAAGTCTGGGGCGTAGCGGCAGGATTGCGGGCAAAAAAAATCCTCCAGGCGCTTTAATCGCGAGGAGGATGGCAGTGTTTTATAAAAAGTAAGGTGTTAGGTGTCGCATGGTCGCATTTGCCGGATGGGCGTGAATTATGGGGCAAAGAAACGGTGGTTTGGGGAGAATGCACATGTAAAACACCCAGCATCTTTTATTCGTCAATGCTTTTCTGTAACATAGATGATGGTATCCAGTTTGGCCACCCCGTCCAGCGCGATAGTGACGGGCATATTGCCAATCACATCATGCGGGTAGTACAGGCTGTCGTATCCGATAGCCACCAGCCAGTGCCTGCCCTCCGGAACGGGTTTTATGCAGCCGCGCCCATCTTTGTCGGTTTTGAAAACGGCATCAAAGTAGGCTCCGGGCTGGTTGTAGCCCGGAAAACTGTCGGCGTTGTACTTGACGTAAACGGTGCAGTCCGAGATCGGCCAGGTGTGGTGCAGCGTGCGCACACAGATCTGCGTGGGCAGCGGGATAGAGTCCGGAACATCTGGAGCGCAGCCGGCCAACAAAGCGAACGACAAGGGAACAAACACGTTTTTAATCCTTTTCATAAAATACTTTTTTCATAAAACGCCAAAATACTGGGCAGGGTTGATAGCCAGCTCCCCCCCCCATTTAACCAAACCACTATTCATGGCAAAAAATACGCAGCTCATTCCACTCCGCCGTTTGCTTGTTGCTACAATCGTCCCCCGTCCACATCCTTCAAAAAGGCGATCAGTCCGTTCATATACGTTTTTTGATCGTCCCACATGCACATGTGGCTACCGTTGGGGCAGAGCAAAAAACGGCCTTTTTGCACGGCGGTTGAAATCCATTTCATGTGCTCTGGGTCCATGGTGTCGTGCGTGGCGCCGATGCTGAGCGTGGGTGTTTTGATACCGGGGAGTTGGTCTTTCACGTCCCATTTGGCCAGCCGGCCCGCGATACCAAATTCACTGGGGCCTTGCATGGTCACATACAGGCTCTGGTTGATTTTATCCAATGCGCGATTCATCGGGTCGGGCCATTGTTCGAGCGGCAGCCGGCAGATGTGTTTGTTGTAAAAATTGGGCAGGAGCAATTCCATGTACTTCGGGTTGGCATAATCCCCCCGGGCCTCAATTGCCCGGATTTCCTGCAAGACCGCCGGATCCAATTGTTTGGCCAAAACCTCTTCGGCGTATTGGCCGTATTCAGGGCAACTGGCCATCATGTTGGAAATGATGAGGCCCTTGAGGTTGTCCTGATACTTAAGCGCATACTGCATGGCGAGTATGCCGCCCCAGGAGTGCCCGAGCAGGAAAAAATTGTCCTTGTTCAGGCCCAGTGCCTGCCGCACAGTTTCCAGTTCTTCCACATAACGCGGCAAATCCCAGAAGGTCGTGTCATCGGGGTTGCTGGAAAAACCCGTGCCCAACTGGTCGTAATAGATGAACTCGATGCCCTCGGCCGGCAGAAAACTTTCCATACACTCCCAGTACTCGTGCGTGCAGCCGGGGCCGCCTTGCAGCAGCAAGAGTTTGATCTTGGGGTTATTGCCGAAACGTTTGGTCCAGAGCGTGAAATCACCCTTGTCGGTTTTGAGCGGTATGATTTTTATACCGCCGGACTGGACACCCGGTTCGGTGTGGGCAAAGTAACTTCCAAGCGTTTGGCCGGAATCCATAGCGCCGGTGTCGGGACTGGAACAGGAAGCAAAAAAGCCGGCCATGGTGACCAGAAGCGTGCAGATGTTTTTCATAAAAACAGATTTTGGCTGAAATTAAAATTTGGCCCAAAACTAATACTTGCTTCAGAATGCTATCCTTTTGAAAAAAATTCAAATAGTTACAACCAAAATTCTTGATTAATACCGTATTTCGTGACGATTTTATATTCAAAACGAAACGACACCTGCTTATGAAACGACTGCTCAAAATCCTTGCTTACACCCTTGGGATTGTAGCACTGCTGATTGGTGCTTTTGTAGCGTACCTGCACTTCAAGGGAATCCCCACCTACCCCTACAAGCCTACCCCCGAAATTTCCGCCCTGAACGTGGCGCCGGACAGCACCCGCGTGGCGCGCGGCGCCAAAATCGCTACCTTGCTCTGCAACGAATGCCACAAGGACAATGCTACAGGCCGACTGACCGGTCGCTCCATGCCCGACCTGCCTGCGGTGTTTGGCAAGGTAAATTCGCTCAACATCACCCACCACCCGGAGCATGGCATCGGCGCCTGGACCGACGGCGAGCTGTACTATTTCCTGCGCACAGGTATCCGAAAAGACGGTTCCTGGGCGCCGCCGTTCATGCCCAAGTTCCCGATCATGGCCGACGAAGACATGTACAGCATTATCGCCTGGCTGCGCTCCGACGACCCGTCGCTGGCCGCCGATACCCGCGAGTATCCGCCCAACGCGTTCAACTTGTTCACCAAGTTTTTATCCAATATGGCCATCTTCCCGCCACCGTTACCCGAACGGGCCATCACCATACCGGACACAACGGACCAAATCGCCTTCGGCAAATATGTAGCCGATGCGCTCTGCGCGTGCTACGCCTGCCATTCTGCCGATTTTGCCAAACAGGATGCTTTGCATCCCGAAAAAAGTCTGGGTTTTTACGGGGGCGGCAATCCCATGCTCAACTACGAGGGCGAACTGGTGCCTACGGCAAACATCACTATGGACAAGGAAACCGGTATTGGCAACTGGACGCTGGAGCAGTTCCGCGAAGCCACCAGGTACGCGAAAAACCCCAGGGGAGGCCCGTTACACTACCCTATGTTCCCGCACACAACCCTGACCGACACAGAAGTGGACGCGATTTGGGCGTACTTGCAGACGGTACCACCGATCAAAAATGCGGTGGTGCGGTATCAGCCGAAAAACTAAATTGGTAGTCCATTAGACAGTATACAGAATAAGTTTCGTACCGTCTTTTGGGTCTGTTTTTATCCACTCTTCGTTCGATTTTTTCGCCGAAAATCGTCCCATTTCGACTGCAAAATCCGCCTCGATTGGATAAAAATAACCTCCAAAATCCATTACGAAACTTAATCTGTATACTGTCTATTATCAACACAACAAGTTATGACAAAACAATGGAAATTCCGGACAGCCTGCTTGTTGACCCCGCTGGCAGGGGCCTTGCTTTTTTTCGCCTGTACAGGGCCGAGACTTTTACCCGACCATACCATCACCAACCTGTACGACGCTTTTGGTAATAACCCGTCGCTGCAAAAAGACTTTGGCTTCTCCTGCATCCTTCGACATGAAGGGCGAACCATCCTATTTGACGCCGGAAGCAATGCCGATATCTTCCGCAACAACGTTAAACAAATGGGGATTGATCTGAAAAAACTGGATGCTATCGTGATATCGCATGGACATTTTGATCATCTCAACGGCATTGACTATGTGCTAAAAATCAATCCGAAGGTAAAAATCTATATGCCGTATGATGTCTTCTGGGGTGCGCCGGTGCCTTTTGATGCTACTGGACAGGATACGACTGTACAGCAGGACTTGCCACCGCAATTGCGCTATTTTGATGGTGGGAGTACCCGATTCGTCATCCAGCAGTCCGGACGGTTTTGGGGCGCGGATGTCGAGTATATCAAATCCTCCAGGAAATATTTCCCGGATGCACGCTTGTAGCAACCAACTCGCCGTATATGGGCTACTTCTCCGGGTACCCGAATAAAAGTTTTGTGGAAGGCCAGTTTGATGATGGTGACCATTCGCACTACAAATACACCAACTTGCCGGAGCTCTCCCTTGCCCTGAAAACAGAAAAAGGGCAGGTGGTCATTGTCGGTTGTTCGCACAGCGGGGTAGAGCGTATCGTTGAGCAGGCTAAACAAGATACGCAGGACAAGATCGAACTGGTGTACGGCGGGTTTCACCTCATCCCGTTTGACCAGCAAAAAATTGAAAGAATCGCCCAACTACTGAAAGGTCTGGGCGTACACCGGGTAGCGCCTGCACATTGCACGGGACATTTGGCCTTCAAGGTTTTCAACCAGATGTATGCCGACAATTTTGTTTTTGCCGGGCTGAGGGAGGTGGTCAAATTCTGACCACCTCCCCAATGATTACCTGCATAGCAAACGTTTTCACCTCGATTGTTCCAGGATGTTCTTCAGATTTTCGAGCGACTTTTCGTACTGCCACCAAGGGTATGGCAATGAGGATGGCCAGAGTGTTCAGAATTGTTTTTAAAATTTTCATTGCGAATCTGTTTTGCATTAGATGTGCATGGCGCTTTTCAGCCCAATTCCACAGATATCTGTGGGCTGCTGCATGCGCAACGGAGTGTGTGGTCATTGCTCCATTGCCTCCACCAGTGCATTAATGATACGCGTTAACTCTTCTCGCTTGAATTCGACATCAGCAATGTTGTAGAAGTAAGCCATCCGGCGATCTTTGTAGGTGCCTTCCAGGAGATTGGACGGGATTAGCACAATGGCCGGATGGTGGAATACCAGGTGGATGCGATCCTGCGCCCGGTGGTTGAAGGTAACCAGATCTGATTTGCCGCAGTAGTAACTGGGCGCAGCCCATTTGATCCGCTCGGATATCTTGTTGCTCGCTTGTTTTATGATTACCCGCACTGCTTCCATCTCCGCCTGAAGCGGGTGATTGAGTTGACACATGTATTCCGCAACTTTTTCCGCGTCGGTCATGGCTTTCGCCGCGTGGTCTAACTTTTTCATGTTTTGACGATTACGTTGCTTCCGATAGTTCCTTCACTTGCTGCAGCGCCTTCGGCCAGGTTTCCCTAAAGTAGGCCTCGTAATCTTCGACAGAGTCCATCTCAATGAGCAGTTCGGTGATGCCCTCGGCTTCTTTCACGGAGTAGTTTTCCAGGGCGCCCGACCATTTTTTTGTTTCCGGGCTATTGAAATCTTCCACACCGTTGGCTATCATTCCAAGGTGTTGAATCGAGATAAATTCATTCGGGATATGCCTGGCGATCATGCTGGTCATACCCGCGTCTTCGCTGCCCAAAAACAGTATTTTGTTGCCTTCGCTCCAGTCGCCTATGGCATGCGACCCTTCACAGAAAGCACTCGTCCAGAGTCGGTAAGTTTTGTCGTTGAGCAGGGTGCTCCACACTTTTGCTTTGGGAGCATTGATTTGGATAGAAAATTCGAGTTGTTTCATAGATAAACCTGATGATGATAAATGGTGGGTAAATGGACGCTGCCGCACACTTCCGGATACTGTGATTTCCGGGCGAACAGACTTTCCAGATTTTCAAACCTGGAAAGTCTATTATCTCAGGCTGTATGCTCCGCGTACTTTTTGAAATTATCCAGAATAGCTTGCCAACCGGCCCGTTGCATCGCTTCCGAATGGATATTTTCGGCATCAAACGTCTCGACAACATGGGTGCCGGCGTCTTTGGATTCGAACGTCACCGCCACTTTCCGACCGTCGGCAAGGGTATAGGCAATGCGCTTGTTTTCCTCAACCGCATCGTATGTGCCCCCGAAGTCGAAACGGAAACTCCCGTCCTTTGCCGCCATGGTGAAGACAAAACTGCCACCCGTTCGCAGGTCGTTCACGGCTTTCGGCGTATGCCAATCCTCGGAAGCATTGTTCCAGTTTTGGACGTGTTCGACTCCCGTCCACAGACGCCAGACCTTTTCCACGGGGACGTCCACAATTGTTTCTACTGTGATAGCAGTTCCACGCGCTTCCGGGTCTTGCGTCAATTTTGCGATTTCAATTTTCCGCATGTTCATCATGGCTGCCATTGCGCGCTGCGCTGTTGCGGGGTCGGCAAGTAGCCTCGGCAATGCCTCCGGAATGATTTGCCACGATACCCCGAACTTGTCTTTCAGCCAGCCGCACTGGCTTTCCGCGCCGCCGTCGGCGGTGAGTTTTTCCCAGAAAAAATCTACTTCGTCCTGTGTGTCGCAGTTTACCACAAAGGACACGGCCTCGTTGAACGTGAACGGTTGGTCCATAGGGTTGTCCATGATCATGAACGTTTGACCTTCGAGGCTGAACTGGGCGTGTTTCACGGTGCCTTCCGGGCCATCCTCCCCGGCGCCGTAGTGCAATATGCCTGTGATAGTGGAATCGCGAAACAGCCCCGTATAAAACCGGACGGCTTCCTCACCGCGGCCCTGTTGTGGGCCGGTGAACAGGAGACAAGGCGTAAACTTCTGCCCCCCGACCGCTTCCAGTTTGCCCAGCGAAATTTGCCAGCACACCCCAAAACGATCTTGCAAGAAGCCGTACTTGGCGCTCCAGTCGTAGCGGTCAAGCGGCATCATAACAAAGCCGCCTTCGGCAAGTTTTTGCCAAACCGAGTCGGTTTCGGCCTCCGTTTCGCAGGTAACAAAAAAGGAAGCAGCGGGATTGAATTTGAATTGCGGCCCGCCATTCAGGGCACTGAATGTTTGCCCATCGAGGGAGAAATCAACCACCATGACTGCCTCGCCGTTGCGAATAACGTTGCCGATTTTGGCGTTTGAGAAAACAGAGGTGTAAAAAACTGCGGCTTCCTCGGCCTGGTTATCAAACCAGAGAAAAGGTGTGATCTGGTGCATGGCTGTATTTGCTCTTGTACTGGTTACGGATGAATGGATGTTTAGGCGAGGCCTGGGAAAAATATGTGGTAGTGCTATTTGCAGTTCATTCAGACTGTGGCGAGTCGAGGGCTTTCTTTTTCGCGGGCTTCTCCTGCATCTGCTGTACCCGGAATGCTACGATTTTGGTTATCAAATCCAACGGCATGGGTTTGTCGAATGGAAATTGAACCGAGCCTTTACCTGTTTTGTAAACAGAAAGTTCTGTTTTAAATGCCTCGGCCCCTGTCGGCGCCGGATAAAAACCGATATGATTTTTGAAGGCGGCAAAATGCACCAGGTTGCCGTTCAGTTTGAACGTTGGTATTCCATAGCTGATGGCTTCCGTTGCGCCGGGCGCTGCAGCCTGGATCGTTGCGCGGATTTGCTCCAAAATGGACTGAACCTCCTCCGGGAAGCCGGCGATATACACATCTATGGTGTCCGGTTTGGCTGTTGTCATGCAGGATTGTTTTCAATTTTTGTACGGTACAAAGGTATCGGGGTATTCCCGTTCGCACAGGGTGTGATTGCGGCAATTCGAGGGGGCTAATTAGACACTTTTTGTTTTGAATTCATTTTTTACATTTGCCCTATGAAACACATTTCCATTTTGGTGCCCGAATCTGTGGTACTTGACAGCATCACCGCCCCGCGCTATCTGTTCACGGCGGTCAACGATTTTCTGGCCGCAGCCGGAAAACCGCCCATGTTCGACGTACATCTGGTCGGGCTGTCGAAGGAAGTGCGGTTGCACGGCGGGCTGTTTTCGGTACACCCCGACACACTGGTATCGGATGTGGAAAAAACCGACCTGATCCTGGTGCCTGCCCTGACCGGCGATTTGCGCGCAGCGCTCGACCTGAACAAGGATTTTCTACCGTGGATGCGGGCACAACATGCCCGTGGCGCCGAGGTGGCCAGCTTGTGTATCGGCGCGTTTTTGCTCGCATCTTCGGGGCTACTGGATGGGAAAAAGTGCTCGACGCACTGGCTGTTTGCGCACGATTTCCGACGGATGTTTCCCGCAGTGACGCTGGTGACCGACCGGATCGTCACCGAAGAACGTCGCATTTTTACCAGTGGAGGCGCCAATTCGTACTGGAATCTGCTGTTGTATCTGGTGGAAAAATACACCGACCGCGCCATGGCCATTCTCGCCGCCAAGTTTTTTGCCATTGAAATTGACCGCAACAATCAGTCGGCATTTATGATGTTCAACGGCCAGAAAGGCCACGAAGACGAGCCAATCCGGCAGGCGCAGACTTTTATCGAAGACAACGTGGCAGAGAAAATTGTGGTGGACGATCTGGCCGTCCGCTTCGCTATCGGACGGCGCAACTTCGAGCGGCGCTTCAAAAAAGCCACGAACAATACCCCGGTGGAGTATATCCAGCGGGTAAAAATAGAGGCAGCCAAAAAAGGACTCGAATCCGGCCGCAAAAACGTGAACGAGGTGATGTACGACGTGGGCTACTCCGATGTGAAAACGTTCCGGGCAGTATTTAAAAAGGTGACGGGACTGTCGCCCGCAGAGTACAAAAACAAGTACAATCTGGCGGCTTTTACGCCACATCTGGAGACTATTTCCCCGGGAAGTTAAAGACTCTCGTTACGCCCCTTCCTCAAACGTCCCGTCCGCGTGCCGCGCAAACCGTCCCTCGGTGCGGTCGTGCACCTGATCGTACCGGCTCCAGGGCCAGCCGCCAAACTTGGTGGCGTGGTAGTCGTCGAACGCCTGCTGGATTTCTTCCTTGGTGTTCATCACAAACGGTCCGTACTGAATCACGATTTCGCCGATGGGCTTGCCTTGCAACACGAGTATGCGCGCCTCGGCGTCGCCATTAACGATTTCCAGATCAACTGCGGCGTTCACCACAACGGAGTGGTATTTTTCAATCGCTTTCCCGGCCAGTGCGATCTGATTGCCTGTGTAAAAATACAGCGACCGGTTGATGCCCTTGCTCGCTTTGGGCAGGGTAAACGTGGCGCCCGGCTCTAATTTCAGGTTGAAAATGGCGACCTCGTTTGCCGCATCGGCAGCCCAGGAATCGGGTGGCGGAGCGGGTGCGACTTCGCCAAGCAGGTTCCCGGCAATCACTTCGATTTCGGTGGTTTTCCCGCCGGTATCGGTATGCCGGGGCTTCGGAATTTTGCTGCCCCAAAGCATTTTGAAATGCGGCTTCACCATCTTGTTTTTCTTCGGCAGGTTGAGCCAGATTTGGAAGAGCTCCATCGGATTTTCTTCATCCTTTTTCAATAGCGGGAACATTTCCGAGTGTTGCACCCCGCCACCGGCGGTCATCCATTGCACATCGCCTTCGCCGTATCGGCCCGATGCGCCCAACGAGTCGGCGTGGTCTACAATGCCGTCCCGCACAACGGTGATCGTCTCGAAACCCCGATGCGGGTGCCCCGGGAAGCCGGGTACTTTTTTTCCGTGGTACATCCGCCAGCCGTCCTTGATGATAAAATCATCGCCGATATGCCGCCCTTTCAACGAGACGGCAGGCCCCAGCTCGTCGTTGCCTTGGGGAAATTTGTCTTCGTGGTGCACACAAAACAGAAAGGGGTCCTGGGTTTCCCAAGCAAAACCCATCGGCTTCACGTCGAGCACCGGATGCGGGTCGGGCGCCTCGCCGCCGGCATCGCTTGTATTCGATTTGCCGGTCCACGACAAGCCCACCATGGATAAAACACCAAGTGAAAACTTGGTCAAAAAACTTCTTCTGTCGTCCTTGACGGCGTTTATTTTTGTCATATTCTAAATTTTTGAAGTTGTTTTGGAGGGCGTTCAACATAACGCAGCAACATGCGGGTTGTTCGTCATTTTGCAATTTTACGGCCGTTCAAAGCATGAATTTTACATAAACATGCGGGTAAAATGTTGGTACTTTGCCTCGAAACAAACAAACAAGACCATGCAATTGCTCAGCCAAATCGCTATCGCCATCGTCGCCATCGAACACTTGTACATCCTCTGGCTGGAAATGTTCGCCTGGGAAACCCGTGGCAAAAAAGTATTCAAAGGCGCCATGCGCGAAGAATTGTTTGCTCCCACAAAAGTAATGGCCGCCAATCAGGGGTTGTACAACGGGTTTCTTGCCGCCGGACTGATCTGGTCGCTGTGTATTGCCGATGTGGCGTGGAGCCGAAATGTCGCCGTCTTTTTCCTCGGCTGTGTGGCGGTAGCAGGTACCTACGGAGCAGCGACCGCGGGCCGGAAGATACTTTTTGTGCAGGCCCTGCCGGCACTGGTGGCGTTGGCTCTGGTGCTTTTCCTCCAGTGACATATTGTCCGACACATTTACGATGATATTCCCACAGCCGAACAGGGTTCGGCTACACACCAATGCACCACACATGCCACACATCAGCCCACCTACTTTTCAGTTTCTCGGCGACCTCAAAGCCAACAACAACCGGGATTGGTTCACCACCAACAAACCCCGCTACGAGGCGGCGCACAAAGAGTTTCTCCTGTTCACCGACGCGCTGATTGCCGAAATCGCGCAGTTTGATCCGGGTATTGCGCACTACACCGCGAAGGACTGCGTGTTCCGAATTTACCGGGACGTGCGGTTTTCCAAAGACAAGATGCCGTACAAAACCCACTTTGGCGCCCACGTCACTGCTGCACCCAAAAAATCGGAAATCCACACCCGAGCAGGGTACTACCTCCACCTCGAACCCGGAGCAACCATGCTCGCAGGCGGTGCTTACCTGCCCGAAGCCACCTGGCTCAAAGCCATTCGACAAGAAATTGCCTATTGTACAGAAGAGTTTTTGGGTATCCTGAACAATCCGGATTTCAAAAAATACTTCGGCGACATGGCCGGCGAAAAACTGATAAAGACTCCGCGCGACTACCCGGCGGAGCATCCCGCTATCGAATTGCTAAAGCACAAAAGTTTCCTCGCTACACACTATTGCACCGATGAGCAGGTGCTGTCCGAGGGATTTTTGCGGCACTGCGCGGAGGTGTTTCGGGCCATGCAGCCCTTCGACCAGTTTTTGAATCGTTCGACGGACTGATGGTAAAAATCAGCGTAAGTACCTGCCAAACACAAAATAAAAACAGCCATGACAAGCACCTCCGCTACCCTGAAAAATACCGAAGCCCCGCCCGCTTGCTGGGAAACCCAGGCTGCTCCAGCGATCCGCGCACGAAAACGTATGGCCATCCGCGACTACATCCAAACCCTCGACCCGGAACAGGATTGCCAACAAATTTCCTACCTGGCATCGTGCTATGAGTTTCCGTGGGATACGACGCGGGCGCTGGAGTTTGCGTTGTTCCGGGTGTTTGGCGTGGCAAAAGGTTCACCCCTGCTCGTACAGACCGGCGAATTTGTGCAGCGCACCCAAAAACGCTACGACGATACCGTACTCATTCTCTCCGAAATACTCGAAAGCGGCGGCTACGACACCCCACGCGGACAAGCCGCGCTGGTGCGCATGAACAAGCAGCACGGACGCTTCCAAATCCCCAACGACGAGTTCCTCTACACCCTCTCCACCTTTATCCTCGAACCTATTCGCTGGAATCAAAAATACGGCCGGCGGCCCCTGACGGAAGTCGAAAAACAGGCCGGCTACTTTTTCTGGCGCGAAATCGGTCGCCGCATGGGTATCCGCGACATACCGGGAAGTCTGGAGGCTTACGATCGGTTCAACCGCGAATACGAGGCGGCACAATTCCGCTATTCGCCTGATAACGAGGTTATCGCAGTGGCCACGCGCAACCTGATGCTCTCCTGGTTTTTACCCAAAGCGCTTTGGAAAATCGGTGCACCGTTTATCCATGCGCTCATAGACGACCACTTGCTACATGCTGTTGGTCTGAAACCCGCGCCGCGCTGGTTACAATCGGTGGTACGCGGAATGGTTCGTTTGCGCGGTCGCCTTGTTGGCTTGCTGCCCCCACGCCGCAAACCGCGACTGCTGACCAAAATTCCCACCCGGACGTATCCAAACGGGTATGTAATTTCGGATTTGGGAGCAACCAGATAATACAGTTTTCTGAACACTCCCCTTTAACGGGTACTCCTGTTCGCCGCTACTCAACCGCCAGGTATGGCCGCACCTTGCCCATCCAGGTCTTGTCGGTAAATGCCGCGATGCGCGTCAGGTCGTCGGCACTGCCGAACCGCCCGTGCTGTTCCCGATAGGCCGCAATCAGTTTGGCCTGCTTGAACGAAAAGTACGGATGGGCTGCGAGTTCGTCTTCCGAGGCCACATTGAGGTTTATTTTTCGAAAAACAGCGGACTCCACCCGGAGGTACGGTCGAATACCCTGAAACACACTATCGGGCAAGCCAAAGGTCTCGGCCACTTGTTCGACGCTGACAAAACCGTCGAGTTTTTCGCGAAAACGCACCAATTGGTTTGCCCGTCCCGCGCCAATTCCCGGCAACCGTTTCCACGCATCCACCGTGGCTGCGTTGATGTCGAGATCGGTGATCGGCGCCGATGCGTATCCGGCCCCGCCGGCGTATGCAGCCGGCCGAACAGCCACATCCGATTTGGCAATGGTGATATACGGTTCCAGCCGCGCATAGTCGGCATCACTTAGGCCGTACAATTTTCGGAAGTCGGTTTTTTCAAAGAAAAATCCACCCTTCTCGCGATAGCGCAAAAGTCGCCCAACTAATGCCTTGGGCAAGCCTAAGCGCAGGAGATCGGCCTCCCGGGCAGTATTTGGGTCGAAGTGGAATTGCTCGGGTCGGGCGGCGGCAGTTTCGCTGCGACGGGCGGTTTCACGCCCGTCGCCTCCAATCCGCACAAATGGCCGCAGCCGCTCGAAAATTTCCTCCGGTAGCGTATAGATTTTCCCCAGGTCGTCGGGCGAACGGAAACGCCCGCCACGTTCGCGGAATTTGGCAATGGTGCGGGCTACTTTTTCCGGCACACCCAGTTTTACCAATGTCTCGACAGGAGCCGTGTTCGGATCGAAAAAAAACAGGGCGGCTTGCGCGTCTGTAGTCGGCAGGGCTTCACCGGTAACGTGCGCAGCCCGGTAGGTTTTGATTTGATTTTCAAAACCTGAAAAATCGGTACTGACGGGCCGGTGCAGCAGGGGAAGCAGTTCCGGCGCCGCAAAAGAAAGGCTGGCGAGCAACAACAATGCCGCCGCACCGTGGCGTTCGGCCCTGGAAAAGTGGAATTGACGGATCAGTGGCTTGAGCATATTGATTCGATTTTGTGTTTGCTATTCCAGTACCCAGGCCCCTTGCTCCCGCACATTATGAAAGGCCTGTTTCATCTCCCGGCATTCGGCTTTCCAGCGTTCCACGCGCCCGATGCCGTTGGATGCATCGAACACAACAAGAGGTGCGGGAAACTGGTGCAGGCACTCGGCGAGGCGCACGTTGGCATTGTTACGCAGGATGAGCACATCTACCTGAATGGGCGGCGTGCCGGGTGGGGCCAATTGGTTGCGGTGTTCCAGCACGACCATCTTCTTTTGAAAAAACTGTACAAAAGGTGGCTGCACCAGCAGGTTGGCTGCGCGAAAAACCGTGTCGGATGCCGGCAACAAATGAGTTGCTGTACGAATGCCGCATGCCCAGCGGTTGGTTTGCGCAGCAAATCGCTCCCGGCGGTCGCTGATGGAGTCCGCCCAGGTAACCCGGCGCCGGCCGTCATAAAAATCCAGCAGAAAATGTCGGTTTGCCTGGTAAAGCACGACAGTATGCTGCTGTTCCCAGGTATATTTTTGGCCGAACCTGGAAAAGCCGAGTAGTGCCAGAAGTGCCAATGCTGCCAGCAGTAGCCGGGGATGGCGCTGCACAATTGCCGCAGCAGACAGACCGATGCACAGGTACAGCACCGATGCTGCCCAGGCGGTGATCCAAATACCCGAAATCACACTCCCCGGCAGATGCTGAATCCCTTCCATCACCCGGTTCATACCCCACAGAAGGTAGTACAGCGCTCGGCCCAGCCATTCTGCCGGCGCAGATGCCACCGCATGGAGCAAGATCAAAACCGTACCACCCCACATAAATACTGCCCCGCCCAGCACCACGACCCAACCCGCAAGCCAGAAATACACCGGAAACTGATGAAAGTAGTACAACGAAAGCGGCAGTGTGCCCAACTGAGCCGCTATGCCGATAAGCAAAATACTCCAGCCTTCTTTAGCCCATCTGGGCAAAGGCGGTGTCATTTTTTGGAACATGGGATAGAAAGCCACAATGCCAACCACAGCAACGTAAGACAACTGGAAGCCGGCATCAAACAAAAAATATGGATTGTACAGCAGCAGCCCAAAGGCTGAAGCCCCCAGGATATTCCATACGGACGACTGCCGTCGAATCGCTTTGCTCAGCAAATAGCAGGTGAACATAACCGATGCCCGCATGACCGATGCCGTCGCACCCGTTACTAAGGTGAAAGCCCAGATGCCGAGCAACACCAGCGTTGTTTGCCCCCAAAGGCGGTATTTCCCGCGCCACGGGATACGTCCGATCACAAACATCAACGCGGCATACATCAGCCCGACATGCGTACCCGATACCGCCAGAGCATGCATGGATCCGGTCTCCGTGTAGGTCGTGCGCAGTTCCTCCGAAAGGTCGCCCTTGTAGCCCAGCAGCAGCGCGGAGGCTACCGCATACTCGTCTCGGCCGGGAAAGTGCTCGTGCAGTACACCCAGCAATTGTATACGCCACCTGGATGCCAGTCGCCCAAGCGGATGTCCATACCCCGCGCCGACCACGCCAAACGCCCCCTCCCGCACAAATGCCTGGTGGTGGATATTTTGAAAATGCAGGTACCGCCGGTAATCGAACGCATGCGGATTCCCAGGCGGTTCCGTGGGCCGAATAGCCGCCGAAACCCAGAGGCGGTCGCCGTAGCGCAACCGCTCGGCTTCGGGCGTGGGGTCGAGAAACAACAGCACATTGCCGGTACAAGCCCGAAGGGAATCGGCCGCCAGCCCCGCCGATTCGAGGCGTAGCGGCACTTTCGTCCTGGCGCCCCGGGAAGGCGTGTCGTACACGATGCCCGTAAACACGACGACTTCCGGACAAGTGCGCTCGAAATGATCCGGTTGCCGCCGCTCGTCGTACCGGATCACATGCCGGTAGCCCGCACAAAAAAGCAAGGTGAAAACAAGGCCGCCAAATACCCACCGAAACCGGTAGTGGTAGCGCTGCCGGACCAGAAATAGCAGGAGACAAGCACCGGCGGCCAGAACATAACCAAGGCCGGGGACAACATGCCCCACCCAGGCACCGACAGCAATGCCGGCCAACCAGGGAAAGAACAGGCGCAGGAAGGGGGTTTTGCGTGGGTGCATACTTGGTGGCTATTTTTCCGGGATCGAAAATAGGCGCACCACTACCCGTCACGCAAGGGTTTGCGCCGGTTGGAAATACATTTATAGAAATCGAATATCTGGGTTAATCCCGACTTTAGCCCTGTGAATCCGCCACTACTGCCACACACTTCAGCTCAATAGCAATCGGCGTAGGCAGGCTGTCAATGCCTACCGTCGTCCGGCAAGGCAGGTTGTCGTGGAAATACTCCGCGTAGATACGGTTGAAGGTGTGGAAGTCCCGCTGCATATCGGTCAGAAAAACAGTCACGTCCACGAGATCTTCCCAGCGCGCGCCGCCGGCCTCCAGCACGGTCCGCACATTGCGAAACACGGAATGTACCTGCGCCTCGAAATCAAAGGCCGTGAAATTACCCGCCGGACTGCGCTGCAAACCGGGCACTCCGTCGGTTTCCGGGTCACGCGGCCCAATGCCGGACAAAAACAAGAGGTTGCCCACACGCCGGGCATGCGGGTAAAGCCCCACCGGCTTCGGGGCGTTTTGCGCGTCAAATTTTTCGGAAGAAACCATGGAGAGAGTTTTGAGTTTTGAGTTTGGAGTTTGGAGTTGCTTTTGATTTCGTGCAGCTCAAAACCCAAAACTCACTTCAGAATTACTAATTTTTCAAAGTCGCTCTCGGCAACGGCAGTGCTGCCGGCGATGTCTGTGCCACGCACTTTTACGCGGTAAAGGTACACGCCGCGGGCGAGGTTGTCGCCGTATTCATCCTTGCCGTTCCACGAAATATCGGTCACGCGGAAACCGTCGGCGGGGGCGGTGTGCAAAATCGTTTTGACCAATTTGCCGGACACGGAAAAGATGCTGATCTGCACGTCGAGGATTTGACCGGCAAGGTTGTGTTCAAACTGGAAGCTGGTATTTGTGGAGAACGGGTTGGGATAGTTCAGCACATGCGCCAGCGACGCCTTCCCGTCTTCGGCTACGATAAACTCGGTGTAGCCCTCTCCGGAATTGTTCGCAATATCCCAGCCCTTGACGCGCAAGGTATGCCGGCCCGGCGCCAGGCCGCGCAACGGATACAGCGCCTGGCCGCGACGGGCATCGTCTTGCGCACTTTCATAAAAATCATTCAGCACCACGGTTTCCAGTACGTTGCCGTCCAGCACGGCAACGAGGTCGTGCCCCAGACCGGCGCCGGTGACGTTCATGCCGTAATCGTCCGAACATTTCACCAGAATCGTCGGGTTTTTGTCGGTCATTCCACCAAACGCAAAGGCATCCGTATTGAGAAAAACCTGCACTAACGGCGGGGTGTCGTCCTCAATTTCATTGGCTGTGCCGCCGACGACAAACTCCGTATCGGCGCCGGCTGCATCCAGGGGCGTGCCGTTTTCGGCGTAATAGCTGAGCTTGCCGTAGCCGTAGGAATAGTTGATATCCTTGGGCACCACAAAGTTAACCTTGAACCGTCCATTGGTCACCGTAGCGCTGCCTTTGAACAAAATACTGCGCTGCACGGTGAAGGGTTGTACCTGGCTCTGCGGGTCTTGCCCCAGTGTTTGCAGGGTTTGTTTTTTGTCGAACAGGGAGACAAACACACGCCCGTTGTACGATGCAAGCAGGTTGCCGAGGGTATCGGTCACCTCGCCCTCCAATTCCACAGGCATGAGTGCCTTGATGGTGTCGGGCTGGGCCGGATCAAACGGTTTTCCATTGATTTGTGTCGTGCGCACCCGGTACTCGGGCAGCGCGAGGTACATGGCCGGGTCGCCGAGCAACGTGAAGCGGCGGCCGTTGTTTTCATTGCTGTTGGCAAGCCTGTTTTTGCCGTCTTTCAGGATATCGCCAATGGTGCGATACCGGCCGTCGGCCTGGCGCTGAAAAATAACCTCCTGCACCGCATCGGTCAGTTTGTTGTTGCCGTCAATAAACACGGCGCGCACGGTGGTAAAAAGGGCAACAGCGCCGGAATTCACTTTCAAGAGCGCCTGCTCGCCTCCGGTGAGCGTGTTGTAGTCGTCGTAGCCGCCAAAAGAACAGGTAGCGGTAATGATGAGCGGGTAGCGGTTGGTATTGTCCCATCCGGCAATGTCGTTGTTGTCAATTACCCGTTCCTGCGCCCACCCGCGCGGACCACCGTGCCCGATGTACTGGGCCACGAGGCCGCCTTTAAAGATATTGGCGTTGATGGCGGCTTTGGCATCGGGGATACGTTTTTCGCTGGAGGTGGCCACCTGCTGGTAGGCATCAAAATAAACTTTTTCGAGATTGAACCATTCCTCGGTGTTTTCGGCCGCAGTAGCCAGTACTTCTGCCTGCCGGATATGCGCGTTCCAGTCTTCGTCGTCGGCAAAGTACTGGAGCCGCAACCGCCAGTCGCCCAGGGTATTCGGGTTGTTGTCGTAGTCCATGATTTTGTTCACGATAGCCTGGGCTTCGGCAGCCGTGCGGGGGGTGACCCGGCCGACGGCTATGTCGAGCGCACCTTTCAGGTCGCCGCCCTCGCCGTCGCTGAGCAGGGCGAAGTAATCATCGGACGGAAACGAATAGATCGGGCTGAACGACTGATAGGTTTCGAAAACGGGAATAAAATCCAGGTTGTCGCTGCTGGCCGTATTGTTCTTCGGGTCGAACGAACCGTCGCCGAACAGGAGCAGGTAGTCAAACTTGCCGGGACTGCGCTCCAGGAGCAACCGCGCGAAGTCGCGGATGGCTGTGGGGTCTTTGGCCCCGGAGGAGAATTCGTTGTACAGTTGGTCTATGCGCACGGTAGCCACATCGAGGCCGCTGAATGTGCGCCGGTGCTGGGCCAGTTGCTCCGCCGCCGCCTCAAAATCGGGGTGGTACAAAATGACCGAATGCAGGTCGTCAAGACCGTGGATGTTCTGGTTGTCAATTTTCCCAACGGCTTTTTCCGGTTTCGGCAAGCCGGCGTTGTCGTAAAAGGCGACAAAATTGCGCAGTACGCCCTGTGTGGCTGCGCCAAACTCTACCGTGTTGCCGGAAGCGTTTGTTGTGGCTTGCCGTTTGGGCGCCTGCCGGTCGGTGACATCCCATACCGCAAGAGCGCCGCTGACGCCGCCGATACGGAAGGTAGTGGCGGGCTGTGCCAGGGTTTGCAGGTCGCGGAATTCTATAGCCTGACCCGTCATCAGCAGGCGGCGGCGGGCATTCAATTCGATATAGTCGAGCCAGCCTTCGCTGGGTTCGGCGGCGGGCAGGTAGCGTACGCGCACCTCCACATTGTCGCCGACAGGCTGAAAGGCGCCGCGCACCAGGCCGTTGGATGCAAAGTCGGCCTCGTTGTTGCTTACGGGCACTCCGAAGATGGTTTGTGAAAAAGTTGAACTGCCGGCTACTATTTGCAACGCGGTGCTGATGCGGCTCCGGCCGGCAAACTCGACGCGCAAACGGGCCGACGAGCCGGATACAAGGTTGGGAAAATCGAAATTGTAGGTGCGCTCGCGGGTCTGAAAAAAGTAGTCGCCAAACCAACGTTTGCCGGAACCCTGCGCGGAACTGAACAGGTTGAGCAAATTTATCTTTTCATCTTCCAGGCGGCGCACGTCGTCAAATTCCTCGGTGATGAAACCAGCGGGCACACTCGCCTGCTCCTGTACGCGCAGCCCCTGCCCACCGTCAATTTTGATGAAATAATAGGCATGCTGGTCGTACAGGTGCGGCTGCACGGTCAGCTCCGGGTCGGTCGTGCTGGGGCGATACGTCCACGGCGCCGGCCCGGTAGCATAAAACAAAATGTAATCGCTGTTGTCAAATTTGCCGTCGGCTTCTCCCGCCACGAGGATCGCATTTTCCAGCAGGTCGTCGGCACGCGGGTCGTCGGCGCGTTCGGACAGCATGCCGCCGCCGTTGCCGTACAGGCGAATTTGGCGCGGATCAATACTTTCGATATTGGAAATACCGAGTGTGTTGCGCAGGAAATTAAAATCGAGACGGTACACCCCGCTTTGGCTGACGCCAAACTTGTAGATCGTGCCGCTGCTCAGCACCGAGGTAGTGGGGCCGCCTCGGGGTTTGACCGGTTCCGGCTCGGGCGCCGAGATGCGCACGGTGAGCGCAAACGACACAACCCGCTCGTAACCGTTGCCCGCTTTGCGAATCGGGTAAAACTTGACCCGTCCAAAAAAACGGTTGCGCTCCTGTTCCACCTCGGCCAGGATGTTCAGGTCATTGCTCAACACGGCGGCATCGGGCATGGCTGCCGGCGCAAACGGTTCGTACTGCACGGAATTGATCTCTACCGTGAGGCGCGAGCGCCCGGGCAGAGCGAAACGCTCCGTGAACAGCGGGAGCGTGGGCGCTTCGTCGCCGAAATCACAGTTTTCAAAACGCCATTGTTCCACCACATCGCCGCCGGACAAGGTGTGCCGGTACGGCGCGGCATCCCATACGAGGGTGCGCTGGATTTGGTAGGAACTTTGGGCAGACAGCGCCGCAGCGCCAAGCAGGGAGAGCAGGAAGAGCCGAAATTTCATCATTGAAATATGTTTGGTGTGTCCGGTCGAATGGCGCGGGTGCTCCGGGACGGGTTGCCCGGGCTGCCCATTTTATCGGAGCACAACAAATTTCGGCAGGAAAAGATGGCGCGGCAAAATCGGATCGGGCAGTTTGGCGGGTGTTGGCAAAACGGACGACCCGGGCCGGGGTTTGTTTTTGGTAAAAATGCGGCAACCGGCGGCGTAACTTTGCCGGGCACCATCCCACTCCTGCTATGCGTAAAATCTGTTTTTTATTCGCCATTTTACCCCTGCTCTGCGGTGCCCAAACCGCCATCCCTGTTGCGGATCAAACATTCAAAATGGACGGGGATCATGTCTATTCCTTTGCCCTGGCGCAGGGCGACGAGGTGGCGCTGCACATCGAGGTGCTGGTTGGCAGACAGGTGCGCAACGTGGAATTTGCCCAGCACAACGGCCCTTCCCTGTTCAGTACCTATGCTCTGGATTCGACGCTGGACAAGTCCATCCTGATCCCCCAAACGGGCGTGTACCTGCTCTCCATCCGGGAGCGCGGCATGGGCAAAAAAGTGTGCCGATTCACCCTGCATCGTACCCCTGCCGGGCCGCTCACCGAACGGATGGACACGCGGGTGTCGTGGGATTTGCAGCAGCAACCCCGCTACCAAGTGCAACGCCGGATGATCCTGATTGGGAAAAAACCGGGGATCAGCTCGCTGGGCGGACAAGTCAATGTCAGCGCCAGCAAATTGGGGTTGAAAAACCCGGTTGGTACCTACCAGTTCGCACTGCCCCCGCACACGGTGAGTTGGGCCTACCGGATTTCTGTAGGGCAGGCCCTGACCGAAGCCCGAAGAAAAGATGCGGATCAGCTCACCGGCGCGCTCAATTCGGGCGCCGCCAAACTGCTGCCCGTGGCGCCGCCGACGGCGCTGGCGGCCCTCGCACTCGGGATGGCCATTGACCTGACTGTACCCAAAGTCGGCGAGGCCGTAGAGTACGCCCTGATGAGCGCCGAAAACCTGGAGAAATTCAAAAAACGGGAGCCGTACCAAGCCTTTATCTGGCAAGGCTCGGTGAGTGTGGATGTGCAGCGCCGCTTCACGCCGCTCGAAGGCAGCTACTATTTCGCCTTCCGAACCAGCAACTGGATAGACGATATCACCATCAATGTTGATATCGAGGCCGTGACGGAAACCCCCATTTATTCGGAAGAAATTTTTCTGGAACCGACCAAATGACGTGCCTGCCAATGTTTGACCGCTCCGGGAGCGTCCGCGATTTTGATGCACGTTGTGCCCTATGCGGCTTTTCAAAAATTTTGCCCCGCGCCCCTCGCTATTTTGCTTCCACGGTTGGGAATTGCAGCAACTCCCGCATTTTGAAGTAAATATCCGTGTTGTCGTAGATACCGCCGAACATTTCGGCGCCCGGGCCGTAGGCAAAAACGGGCACCATAACGGGCGTGTGGTAGTCGGTAGTAAACTTGATTTTCAGCGACTCTTTGTCTGCGCCCCGGAGCAGCGCCATGCCGCCGGTCTCATGGTCGGCGGTGACGATGACCAGCGTGTTGCCGTCTTTTTCCGCAAACCGGAGCGCCTCGCCGATGGCATCATCAAAATCCAGCATTTCCGCCACCGCCTGTGGGCCTTTGTTGGCGTGGCAAGCCCAGTCAATCTGGGCGCCTTCGACCATCAGGAAAAATCCTTTTTCGCTGCGCTGCGCCAAAAATTCCGGCGCCAGGCGTGCAGCCAACGGCAAGTAGGTACGCCCGTCCTCTACCGATTCCGGTTCTTTGACGGCAGAAAACCAGGCAAACGGTTTTTTCGGATCCAGGACACAGTGCTCAAGTGGCTGCTGCAAAAAATAGCTCACAGCATAGCCCTTTGCCTGTAGTTCCTCGTACAAATTGCGCTTGTCTACGGTACGTGCGGCGAAGTAGCGCATGCCGCCCCCAATGAACATATCCACATCGGTTTTCAAAAAAAACGTCGCGATTTCCTCCATGTACGTCCGGTCTCGGGCATGCGCGATGAACGAGGCCGGCGTAGCGTGCGTGATGCTGGAAGTGGACACCAGCCCTGTGGCCATACCAAACGCTTCGGCTTGCTCCAGAATAGTCGGGCATGGCTGCTTTTTTGCCGTCATACCGATGGCGCCGTTGTAGGTTTTGCAGCCGCAGGCAAATGCCGTTGCGCCCGCCGCCGAATCGGTGATCAAGTTCTTGGCCGAGTGTGTTTTGATGAGGCCCGTCACCGGAAAACGTTCCAGGTGCAGGCCCTCCTTCCGGGCGTACAAGCCCGCCGTCACCTGCGTCAGGCCCATGCCGTCGCCGATCATCAAAATGATATTTCTGGGCGACTCGACAGGAACAACGGGTGCCGGCGATGTCGCCAGGGGGCCGAACGTGTGGCTGCTCTGAACGGCCAGAACGAATGCTGCCAGCAAAAGTGCGAGTTGTTTCATGGGCCAAAACTACGGCTTTCGGTTGGAAGGTTGAATGGCTACCGGCCCGCAGCCAGGGTCTGTTTCAGCGTTTGCAGGTTCTGTTGCACCTCGGGGTTGTTGAAGGCATCGAGGATGTCCATTTTCTCTCGTTTGCTCAGGTGCAGGCTCATTGAGGCTTCGTTTTCTTTTTTCGACGGGCGGTACACGAAACGCAACACCTGCAAGCGGTCGGCTCCCAGCACGTCGTTGAGCAGCGCGAGCGCATTGTCTTGCTCATAATCCTGCATGGTGGTCAGGCTGGCGGCGGCGCTGAAAGGCGAAAACAAACTTTCCACGATGCCTTTGTTGTCGCCCTCTTTGATCGGCCTGTTTTTTTCCCAGCAACGCACCTGCACCACCACGACCCCGTCGGTATTTTCTTCAATCCAGTCCCGAAACGTGTGCGCAAAACGCACGGCCGTGGCAATGCCGTAGTTGTCCCGAAATCCGGCATCCATCGCCTCGACAGACGGGTGGGCGGGCAGCCAGGTGGGGGGTAGAATGAGCGGGTAGGAACAATTCATGCGCAGAGCCGTAGTGAAGGCCAGGCTGTCGGCTTGCTGTCCGGCAAACAACCGGCCAAAATCCACACCGTCGGCTTCGGGGCGGATAGCCCGCCGGGGACTGTCGGGCGGGCGCATGAGGTACGAAACGCCCTGCGGACTGATGAGCAGGCGGCGGGCGTCGTTTAGCAAAAACGGCGATACCAGCAACATCGGCACGCGTGCCTCGGTCTCCGGCAGGCGGTAGTCCGCCAACCGCCGGCCGAGCATGCCGCGGCAGTTTTCGTTCAGCTGGTGCTCAAAAAGATAACCCCGATCTTTTCGGTAGCGGTGCCCTCCCGACTGGAAGGTGCCAAATGGAAAAAACAGGTCGTTGGAAATGATGGCAAAACTGACGGGATTCAGCAGGTCGAGGCCCATGTCGGTCACATACCCGGGGTCGTGCAGCGCAATGGGTTCGCCTTCCTGGCGGCGCAGGTACAGCTCCCGCAAATAGGCTGCGCCGAGGATTCCACCCGAGGCGCCGCTCATGAGCATCGTTTGGCGCAGGAGGCGTCCGCCCGTGGCCTCGTCGGCCCGTTGCAAGGCAAGCATCGTCCACAACGAGGAACGTATACCGCCGCCGCTGACGCAAACGAATACCATTTTGGGGCGCTGCACACCGGCGGCGCGGTTTTTGGCCAGCCAGTTTTCGAGGATGCGCCGGGTGTGTGCTACGTCTTGCGCCACCGTATCGGGGTGGCTTAAGGCGTTCAGGGTTTTGTGGGAATACTCTGCGCGATTTTTTTCCGAATAATCCAGCCCGTACGCGCGGTTTCGATAATGAAAAAAACCAAGCCCGGTAGCAAAATTGACCACCATCATCATGGCAACAAACACCAGCACCGCCCAGCGCCGGTACCAAAATACAATGGCGCCAAAAAGGGCCATGAACATACTCGCGAAGAGAAAAATGGTGGCGCCGGTAGGAATTCGCGCCCAGGGTTTTTCCATAAACAGCCCCAAAAACATCAGCAGCAACACGGCTGTGATCTGTACCACCACGGCGTTCAGGTGGTTTTGTCGAAACACCTTGCCCAAAATATCTTTGTTGTAATGCTCCACGCTGCGCACGGGCCGCAACCGCAGCCGCTCGGTGAGGTAGGTGTCTACCCGCCAGCGCGTGGAGCCGCTGCGAATTTCCCGCAACGTGGGCAACCGTCCCCCCGGCGCCAACAAGCGGCTGCCCGGCTTCGGCACAAACTGCCCGGGCCGCAAAAACGACGCGAGGTCTTTGTTCGTCAGGTGCAAATAGACCGCCAGAGCAACGACCATGGCCCCCATGCCTGCCAAAAACCCGACAATGTTGCGCACAATCTCCCACGCATCGGCCAGTTCGTCGTGCGCCTGAAAGCGGATGGATGTGAGCAGGTATGTGAGTAAAAAAGCAACGGGGATGACGCTGTTGTTCAGGGCGAACTTGGTGAACGGTGCTTCCAGGGTGGCCAGAAACGGGAAGCGGGTGGAGCAAAGCAGGTACGTCGTCAGGTGCCAGATCAGGAAAAACGCGCCGCAGGCGGCCCCGGTGAGGAAAAAACTCCAAAAATTCACCTCTCCGTGGTACTCCGGCGTGAGCAGCAGGTAGTACACCCCGAAAAAATGCCCCACGCCGCCCGTCATCAGCAAAACCAGAAACACCCACAAGGCCACCAGCATCAGGTGGTTGCGCAGGTGCAACACCAGCAGCCGGATCGGAAAGGAATAGAACAACAGGGAACGGTGTCGTCGCATGGTGCGGGAGCCGCGCGGGATGGTCAGTATTTGGCGGCCATGGGCAAAGGTAGGCGTTTGGCCCCGGGCTGTTGGCCCCGGCAAAAAAAACAGGGCCGGCGAATCGCCGGCCCTGCGCATACTTTAGTATCGGGTATTCACCTACACACGCCAGACAAAACCCGTCGTGTGTTTGTATTTTTTGACACGCCGGCCAACGGCAAAAGCCGATGATTGGTGGCCAAAATTGTGGTGAGGAGACCAGCCCTACCCCCCAGCGGACTGGTCCCTCGTCCACGGACTTAAGGCCACATTTGACCTTAATTTCTTGAGAACATGCCAAACCTGTAATTTGGAAAAAGCAACCGTTTTTTTAGTTTCGGATGCCGTGCCTTTGCACAAACGTACTTTTACAAGGACTGTGCCAACATTGCGCAACAGGATATTTTTTAAACCTCCGGGAGTAGGACACAACGACAAGTAGACCGTGCCGCAGGCGACATTTTGTCAGCCGCAGCGCCGCTGGCACGGGCTTTGAAAACGCCCTGTTACCCATCGCACCATTTCAATCATCTTAACCATCTATGCAAAAAGGTACTATTTCCGTCCAGACCGAGAACATATTCCCCATCATCAAAAAATTCCTCTACTCCGACCACGAGATTTTCCTGCGCGAACTCGTGTCGAACGCCGTGGATGCCACAACCAAACTCCGGGTGCTGGCCCAGCGCGGCGAAATTCAGGGCGAGATCGGCGACACGACTATCGAGATCGTACTCGAACCGGAAAACAACCGCCTCATCGTGCGCGACCGCGGCATCGGCATGACCGAGCAGGAGGTGCAGCAATACCTCAACCAGATCGCTTTCAGCAGCGCCGCCGATTTCCTCGAAAAATACGAAAACAGCAGCATCATCGGCCACTTTGGCCTCGGCTTCTACTCGGCGTTTATGGTAGCCGACAAGGTGGAGGTGGTCACCAAATCGTGGCAACCCGATGCCCACGCCGTCCGCTGGACCTGTGAAGGTTCCCCGGAATTTACCCTCGAAAAAATCGAAAAGGATGCGCGCGGCACCG
The DNA here is from genome assembly GCA_016719605.1 of Lewinellaceae bacterium. Lineage (GTDB taxonomy): Bacteria > Bacteroidota > Bacteroidia > Chitinophagales > Saprospiraceae > M3007. The sequence continues at coordinate 31,863 of JADJYW010000004.1, forward strand.
ACATTATCCTCTACATCAATGCGGAAAACAAAGATTTTCTGGAGAACACCCGCGTCGGGGACTTGCTCGAAAAATACTGCAAGTTCCTGCCCGTACCGATTCAGTTTGGTACCCGCACCGAATACGAGACCCTCGGAGAGGGCGACGAGGCCAAAGAGGAAACCCGCGAGGTGCCCAACGTGATCAACGAAACGCGCCCCCTCTGGAAAAAAACGCCTACCGAACTCAAAGACGAGGACTACCTCCAGTTTTACCGCACCCTCTACCCCATGGCCCCGGAACCTATGTTCTGGATCCACCTCAACATTGACTACCCGTTCAACCTCACCGGCGTACTCTATTTCCCAAAACTCGGCAATGCCGTGGAAGTATCGCGCAACAAAATACACCTCTACAGCAACCAGGTGTTTGTGACCGACGACGTACGCGAGATCGTACCCGAATGGCTCCTGCTCCTGCACGGGATCATTGACTCGCCCGACATCCCGCTCAATGTGTCGCGCTCCTACCTGCAAAGCGATGCCAACGTCAAAAAAATCAGCGAGTACATCGCCAAAAAGGTAGCCGACAAACTCAACGAACTGTTCAAAGCCGACCGCAAGGCATTTGAACAAAAATGGCGCGACCTCGGCGTGTTTGTGAAGTACGGCATGGTCTCCGACCCCAAATTCCAGGAACGCGCCATGAACTTCGCCCTGCTGGAAAATACAGCCGGCGAGTTCCACCTCCTGGCCGACTACAAAGAAAAAATCAAAGTCAACCAGACCGACAAGCACCAGAAGGTTGTCTGCATCTACACCCAGGACCCCGAGGGCCACGATGCGCTCGTCAAGGCTGCCGGAAACCGCGGCTACGATGTACTGAAAATGGACACCGTGCTTGACAACCACTGGATGCAACACATCGAGTACCGCTCGAACCTCGACCTCCTGTTTGTGCGCATTGACTCCGACACGCTGGACAAACTGGTGCAAAAGGACGAGCAAACCGCGTCGGTACTCACCGAGCAGGAAATCGCAACCGTAAAAGATGTGTTTGAAAAAACCGTCGCCGGCAAAATCGCCGGCGGGCGGGTGGAATGTTCCGCGCTGGCGCCCGACGATCTGCCGGTGAGCATCACCCGCCCCGAGTTCCTGCGGCGCATGAAGGAAATGCAAACCATGCACGGCGTGGGTGGCGGCGATTTTCTGGATTCGTACAATGTGGTGGTGAACACCAACCACCCGCTGGTGGCCGGGAAATTGGTCAAAACAGATAACCCCGACGAGCAATCGGCCCTCGCCAGGTACCTCTACGAGGTGGCGCTGCTCCAGCAGGGTATGTTGCGCGGGGAGGCGCTGACGCAGTTTGTAGAAAAAACACTGGGACGGCTGTAGAGAAATGCCGCACCGACTAACCGGCGTATGTCACACTACTAAGCCTTTTTCCACCCCCCCGCCCCAGGGGGATTAAAAAAGGGGGATTTAAAAAAAAAAAACCCCCCCCCCCCGCCCCCCCCCGGGGGGGGGGAAAGGGGCCGGGGGGGGCGTATGCTCCGCTAAATAATCTCGTGGATATGCGCCTGGATGCTTCGGGCGATTCGGCTCAGGGGCAGATCGTTTTCGTCTGCTCCGAACGGCTCCTCAATTTCTTCAGCGATCAGTTCCAGACTGGCCAGCACAAAAAAGATGAACGCCACCATCGGTATCACAAAATAGCCGAGGTTGAACACATAGCCGAAAGGCAGGGTGGCCACATACACGATGATAAATTTTTTGATGAAGACGCTGTACGAATAGGGGATCGGCGTGTTTTTGATCCGTTCGCACCCGCCGCAGATGTCCGTGAACGACTGGAGTTCGGCGTTGATAAACAACAGCTGTTCTCCACTGATCTTTTTTTCGTTCAGCATTTCCTGTACCTGGCGATACATAAGCGCAGCCACCTGGTTGGGCACATGTTTTTCCAGGTCAAGTTTGATCTGGGCTTGTTCGGGTATGTTGTCGAACAGTTCGATGCGCAGGTCTTCACTGCGCAGGTGGTTTTTCAGCGCGGTGGCGTAAGCCGGTATCATGATGCGGAAATAGCCGCGGTGCGGGTCATTTTCAGGCAATATGGCCGCGAGTTTCATGGCCAGGTTGCGGCTGCTGTTCACGAGTGCGCCCCACAGTTTGCGGCCTTCCCACCAGCGCTCGTAGGCGGTGTTGGTCCGAAAAACCAGCGCAAAGGAAATGACAAACCCCAGCAGCGTGTGCATGAGTGAAATGTTGCGAAGGCGGCTCGTCTCGCTCAGTTTCCAGTATTCCAGTTCGAGCCAGGCAATGAACGCCGAGTACACGCAAACGCCAATGATCCAGGGAAAAAGGCGTCGTATTGTATCGGAACGGTTAAAATGAAACGGCAAGTGAAACCACTCTTTCGGGTCGTGTGCAATCATGTCTGTTTGTGTTGAAATGGGTAAAATCCGGCTTACTCTTCCCGCAAAAACGCCGGCACCCGCACGGCCCGCGCTGCCGGCATCAAAGCGGCCAGCAGCCCAATGGCCAGCACGGTAGCCGTCACGGGCAGAAAATCCTGCAAACGCATGGAAATAGGATAACTATCCACCAGAAACCCCTGGGGGATGGACACAATACCCCAGGTTTTTTGCGCTACATACAGACCTACGGCCAGTGCCATGCCGATACCCATACCAAGCGCCGTGAGCAGCAGGCCTTCGGCGAGAAATATGTGCCGGATCGTCCGGTCGTCGGCACCCATACTTTTTAGGATAGAGATATCTTTTTGTTTGTCCAGAACGATCATCCACAAAGCGCCCACCATGTTGAATGCCATGAGGATGAGCATGAGCGTGGTGATGGCAAAACCCATCCATTTTTCCAGTCGCATGACCTTGAAAAAGGCCTCGTTTTGCTCGTAGCGATCCCGGAGTACAAAACCTTCGCCGAGCACGCCCGCGATGGCCTGTTTGACGGCAGCCGTCTGCGTGCCGGGTGTGCAGCGTACCTCCAGCGCCGACACCGTCCCCGGAGGTACCTCCAGCAGTTCGCGCATAAAAGCCACATTGGTCAGCACATACTGGTTGTCGAAATCCTGCTGAATAGCAAACGTGCCTTTCGGGTAGGCATACCGGATGGCAAAAGGCTGATCCAGCACCCCGGTTTGCTCTTTGGGCATATAAATCCGGAGCGTAGCAATCGGGTTTTCCACATTCACGCCGAGTTTGTTGCGCATGCCGGCGCCCAATACGGCACAGTTGCGGTCTTCTTCCTGCAACTGGTACCGGCCCTCGCGCACAGTCGAATCTATACCGTTGACGCGGGCAAAATACTCATCCACGCCCTTTAGCACACCGAAATCCTGCGAGCCTTCGTATTCAAAAAACGCGATCTCTTCCAGCGTCTCGCTCACCACAAACACCCCGGGCAGCCGGCGCAGTTTGTCTATGGTCAAACTGTCCACCACAAACGTCTTGCCCCGGGCCGGCGAAACCTTCACTTCGGGGTTGAAATACCCGAACAACCCCGAAAGCAAATCCTCAAATCCGTTGAACACCGACAGGATCAGAATGAGCGCCGCCGTGCCCACGGAAATGCCAAAAACTGAAATGCCGGCAATCACATTGATGGCGTTCGTGCTGCGACGAGCAAACAGGTAGCGGCGAGCGATGAGCAGTGAAAGGTTCAACAGTTTTGAGTTTTGAGTTCCGAGTTTTGAGTTCCGTTTTGAGTTATTTTTGGCGTTCGGTCACGAACAGCAGCAAATCGCGCAAGGCTTCCCGGGCCTCGCTTTCGGGCACTTTGTCCAGCAGGTCGAAGGCTTCCTGGCGGTACTGGTACATGACCTCCCGGGCATATTCGAGGCCGCCGCTTTGGCGAACGAACTGGATGACTTCGGCTACTTTTTCGGCCTTATCGCTTTCGTTTTTCACGATGTTGATGATTCGTCGGCGCGTGGTACGGTCTGTTTTCGAGAGCGCATAGATAAGCGGCAGGGTCATTTTTTTTTCTTTGATGTCAATGCCCAGGGGCTTGCCTACGTCGTCGGTACCGAAATCAAACAGGTCGTCGCGTATCTGAAAAGCCATACCGGTTTTTTCACCAAACAGCCGGATGCGCTCCACATCGGCTTCGTCGGTAGCCGTGCTGGCAGCGCCGGCGCTGCATGCCGCAGCGATGAGGGAGGCCGTTTTTTGGCGGATGATGTCGTAGTAAATTTCTTCTCGGATGTCGAGGCGGCGGGCTTTTTCCATTTGCAGCAGTTCGCCTTCGGCCATTTCCTTCACGGCCCGGCTCACGATTTCGAGCAGGTGAAATTGTTGTTGGCGGACGCTGAGCAGCAAACCCTGCGAGAGCAAAAAGTCGCCGACCAGTACGGCTATTTTGTTTTCCACAACGCATTGATCGAAAAAATCCACGGCGCTCGTAGGCATCGTCCACCACATCGTCGTGCACCAGCGTAGCCGTGTGCAGCAGTTCGACGAGCGAAGCCGCGGTGTATGATGCCTCGGTGATGGGGCCGAAAAGCCGGGCGCTGAGCAGTACCAGCATGGGCCGCACTTGTTTGCCCTTGCGTTGCACGATGTACCAGGTTATTTTGTCCAAAAGAGGCACCTGGCTGCGCATGGAATCCCGGAAGCGTTTTTCAAAGACGTCCAGTTCGGCGGCTATCGGCTGTTTGATGGTGTCGAGGCTCATGCCTGAGGGTTGGAGGGTTGCTGGTTGGAAGGTTGCTGGTTGGAGGGTTGCTGGTTGTTGTGCGGGAGAAAAATTCGGGGATGAAACAGCGCGAAGGTAGGGAAGGTTGGTGTAGGCAAGGCAAGAAATACAGCCGCCCGGTGCGGCAAAAAACAGGGCAGGCTACCAACCATTTGCAGCGGGCCTTGTTTGGCAAGGCATTCGGGATGCTCCGTTCGGGATGCACCGGCAACCAACTGAATTGAACCATGCAATATACTGCCTCGAAGGTGGTCCTTTTGTTCGCCCTGCCGGCATTGGCCGGCGTGCCGATGGCCGGCCAAACCGCCCCGGACTCCATACCGGCAGCAAATACAACAACTATGCAAGTAGAAATCTGGTCGGACGTGATGTGTCCGTTCTGTTACATCGGCAAACGAAAATTCGAGGCCGCATGCGCGCAGCTACCCGACCGCGACCGGGTGCAGATCGTCTGGAAAAGTTTTCAACTCGATCCGTCTCTGAAAACCGATCCCGCCAAAAGTGTGCAGCAGTCGCTCATGGAGAGCAAGGGCTGGTCGGCAGAACAAACCAGGCAAACGATGGCCTACGTCGTGGACATGGCCAAAAACGTGGGCTTGACGTACCATTTCGACAAAGCCGTGGTAGCCAACTCCTTCGACGCGCACCGTTTTTCACATCTGGCAAAAAGTACGGCCTGCAGGATCAGGCCGAGGAACGCCTGTTCGCAGCCTATTTTTCTGAAGGAAAAAACACGGCAGACCACACCGTGCTGACACAAATCGGTGTGGAGATCGGGTTGGATGCTACCGAAGTTGGCCGCGTACTGGCCGGCGACGACTACGCCGCCGATGTTCAGCGCGACATCGCCGAGGCCCGGCAAGTGGGCGTCACAGGTGTTCCGTTTTTTGTGTTCAACGGGAAATATGCCGTGTCGGGGGCGCAAGACAGCGCCGTTTTTGTGGATGTGTTGCAAAAGGTGTTTCAGGAAATGGATGCCCGGTAACGCGGCTACTTCTTCTTTTTAAAATCGCCGTTCTGCCAGGCTTTCACGAATTGCGCCCAGGCTAAGGGGCTGAAGATATTCATGGGCGGTGTTTGCCCGATATAAACATACTCACGGGACTGCTGGCGCAGGTAAAAATTGGCGCTCTCGCGGCCGCCGTAAGGCACGATTTCCGGATTTTTCCGGGCTTCGGCTAAGTATTCGTTGGCCACATTTTCGGCGGCAATACGCTGGAGTTCCGGCGTGACATCCATTTTCAGGAACTCAATTTTAAAATGTTCCCGCGACGGCCAGGGGAAAATGATCACTTCCGGCAGCGTCAGCGTATCCTGTGCCATGATCTGGACGATGGAGTAGCGTTCCTGCGAGAGCGTGTCGGGCACCGTTTTGGTCACCGGCTCGAAGCCGATGCAGTTGAACCGGATGACGTCCCCTTTTTCTACAACGATGGTAAAAAAACCGCGGTAGTCGGAGTAGGTACCGCGCCGTTTGTCGGGCAAAAAGATGCTGGCATACGGTACGGGCACCATGTTACCGTCCATGTTGGTGATGACCAATCCGGAAAACTGGATGAGTTTTTTTTGCTCCCGGCTATCGGTTTCCGGCTCTTGGGCCAGTAAAAACGACGGGAGGAGCAAGCCAAGCAGCAGCGGGAATATCGAGCGTATCACGTTGTGGAGTGTTTGTTGTTTGAGAAAAAAGCCGGGCAGCGTACGCCCGTCTTCGACAAAGGTACGCCGGGCTAACACACGGGGCAAAGGCTTTGTTGGCGAAAAGCGGGCTTTGGCGTGTTGTGCCCGATTGTTTTTGTGCACCGGAAACGCTGCGCTGCTTGTGTCCGCTGCGCAAACAGGCGATTGTTTTTTCCGGACGACCAACAAACGCTATTTCAGGTTGACAATTTGTTTTCCGGGCAGGCGTGGAAAATATGGCGCAGAAGAGTTCACGGTCGGTACGGGATCATGGCCATAGCCACCGTAAGAAGCCGGGCAACTTTAGGCGCTACACGCAGCGTAATTTTTTACCTTTGCCCGCGTTTTTCGCACCCTTGGCACATTTTCGGCAATTTTTAGCCGTTCTTGCCGCTCAATTCAACACAACCTTACTCAATGATTCGCAAGACATCTTTTCTCCTGACAACCCTCCTGTGCATTGCTTTCACGCTCTCTGCACAAACCGACGCGCCCAAGTACGGCCACATGAATCTCGGCAACCTCCTGGACGAATTGCCTCAAACCACCGCCGCCGAGGCCCAACTCCGGGTATTCGCCGACAGCTTGAACCGCAAGGACAGCCTCCTGACATCAGAATTCCAGGCTGCGTATCTACAACTGAAAAAAGAATACGACGAGGGCCAACTCACCCCTGTACAAGCCCAACAGCGCCAGGCTGTACTGGAACAGCAACGCCAGGAAATCCAGAACTACGAACAAGGCGCCCAACAACTACTCGAAGCCAAACGCGGCGAACTCCTCCAACCCATCCTCGGAAAAGTAAACGACGCAATTGCCGCCGTGGCCAAAAAAAATGGTTTCCTGATGATTTTCGACATCAGTTCCGGCTCCCTGCTCTTCGCCTCCGAAACGATTGACGTGACGGCCTTAGTAAAAAAAGAACTGGGACTTTAAGGTTCCTGGTTGGAGGGTTGGAAGGTTTCTGGTTGCGAAACCCTCCAACCCTCCAACCAGAAACCTTCCAACCCTCCAACCAGAAACCTTCCAACCAGAAACTTTCCTGACACATGAATGCTTTCAAAACGCTCAACAACCTGACCGGCTGGTTAGTCTTTGCCGTAGCGGCGCTCGTACTGGGTGCTGCAGCCGAACCCACGGGTAGCCTCTGGGACTGCGGCGAGTTTATCGCCGGTGCATACAAACTGCAAGTGGTACACCCGCCCGGGGCGCCGATCTTTCTGTTGGTAGGCCGTCTGTTTGCCTGGGTAGGCGATATGCTGTCGGACGATCCGACGGTGATTGCCTATTCCGTCAACCTGCTCTCGGCATTGAGTACGGCCTTCGGGGCCATGTTCATCTGCTGGAGCGCTACAATTTTGGCTCGGCTGATGCTTGCAGGTCGCGAAGGCGAGTTGTCGCAGGGACAATCCATTGCTGTGTTGGGCGCCGGTTTGGTAGCCGGTTTGTGCATGGCTTTTGCCACCTCCGTATGGTTTTCGGCAGCAGAGGGTGAGGTGTACGCCATGTCCACTTTTTTCACTTGCCTGACGCTGTGGGCCACGCTGAAATGGTACCAGCTGCCGGACACAGCCGATGCCGATCGGTGGTTGGTGTTTGCTTTTTATTCCATCGCCCTTTCCATTGGGGTACACTTGCTGAGCCTGCTGACGCTTCCGGCGCTGGCGATGTTTTACTATTTCAAAAAGCTAAGAAGCCGACAATTTTCAATGCACTGCTGGCGGCCGGCGTCGGGGTGATCTTCATCGCGGCTATTCAGTACTTTATTATTGCCGGTATCCCGCGTTTGTGGGCCACGTTCGACCAGTTTATGGTTAATAGCCTCGGCATGCCGTTTCACAGCGGACTTATTCTGGTGTTTCTGTTGTTCGGCGGTGTGCTTTGGTATGGCTTGCGGTATGCGCGGCGCACAGGCAACGGCCTGTTGCAACGCCTGGTGGTAGCGGTGGGCGTTATCGTGATTGCCTACACGTCCTTTGGTATGGTCGTCATACGCGCCAACACCAATCCCCCGATCAATATGAACGACCCCTCGGATGCCATGCGCCTGCTGCCCTACCTCAACCGCGAGCAGTATGGCGAACGCCCGCTCCTCCGCGGCCCGGGCTTCGATGCCAAACCAGTCGGACTGAAAACCGAACCCCGCTATGGCCGGGTAGGTGATCGCTACGAAATAGTGGACGAAAAAATGGACTATGAGTACGCTCCGGGTAGCAAAACGCTGTTTCCCCGCATGGGCGACTACTCGCAAGGGCGCCCGGAACTGTACCGCCGCTGGATAGATAAAACCTCCGGTGATCCAACCTTTTTGGACAACATCGAGTTTTTCTGGAAATACCAGATCGGCTGGATGTACTGGCGCTACTTCATGTGGAATTTCTCCGGTCGCCAGAATGGTGAACAGGGATTTTACGCCTGGGACCCCAGTTCCGGCAACTGGATTACCGGTATCGAGGCTATTGACAGTGGCCGCGTCGGCAGTACCAAAGAAATGCCGGAGTTTTTGAAAAACAACCAGGCCCGGAATACCTACTTTATGATACCGTTCCTGCTGGGTCTGTTAGGTTTATTCTTCCACTACCAGCGCCGCCCGCGCGATTTTGCCGCCCTGATGATTATGTTCATCATCACCGGTATCGGCATTATCGTGTATTCCAACCAGCCACCCAACGAACCCCGCGAACGCGACTATGTGCTGGTCGGATCCATCTTCACATTTGCCATCTGGATTGGTCTGGCCGTTCCTGCGCTCTACGACTTGTTCAGCACGCGCCTGCGACTGCCGGGCGTAGGCGCCGGTGGCGTGGCTACCGTACTGGCCCTTTCGGCGCCGGCACTCATGGTCACCCAAAACTGGGACGACCACAGCCGCGCCAAACACTATGGCAGCCGCGACTATGCCAGCAATTTCCTCAATTCCTGTGCCCCCAACGCCATTATTTTCACCTACGGCGACAACGATACCTACCCGCTCTGGTACTGCCAGGAAGTGGAAGGCATCCGCACCGACGTGCGTGTGGTGAACCTGTCCCTCATCGCTGTGGACTGGTATATTGCCCAACTGCGCCGCAAGGTGAACGACTCGGCGCCTATCGAGATGGTGATTCCGCAGGAACAAATGCGCGGGTTCAAGCGGGTGCAAGTGCCGTTCTACAACCCCTCCGGCCAAGAACCGGAAATGACCCTGACGCAATTGCTCAAGTTCATCGGCGAAGACCACCCCGTGCCCGCTCAGGGCGGCCGTGATTTTGACTCGTATGTGCCTACGACACGGGTCACAATACCGGTCAACAAACAGGCCATGATCGCCAACGGCCTGCTCAGCCCGGCCGATACCAACGCCGTGGATACTATCCGCCTCGACCTCGGCGGCCGTTCCTATCTTATCAAAGACGATATCGCTATCCTGAATATCATCGCGGCCAATATGGACAAGCGCCCGATCTATTGGGCCGTGACCACCCGCGAGGAAAAACTGCTGGGGCTGGGCGATTACATGCAGCTCGAGGGCTTGGCCTTGCGCCTTATCCCGGTGCAAAGCCGCAGCGATGGCGGTAGCTTTGGCATCATCGGCAGCGGCCGCGTAGCCACCGATATTGCCTACAAGAATATCATGGAAAAATGGCGCTGGGGCAACTTTGACAAGGAGCGCCTCTACGTCAACCGCTCCTACATGCCCAGTCTGCAAACCATGCGCGTGGCCACCATCCGCATCGCCCGCAACCTGGTTTTTGAAGGCAAAAACGACAAGGCAGAGGCGCTTGCCGACCGCTATTTTGAGGCGTTTCCGGATTTTAACTTCCCGTACGACCAGTTTTCAGCCTACATGACCGACATCTATGCCCGGGCAGGCAACAAGGAAAAAGCCGCCGAAAAGGTGCGTGCCATTGCCAAAACACAAGTGGAAATCATGCGCTTCGTCAAGTCGCAAACACCTGATTTCCAGAAAGGCTACGAGCAGGACTTCCGGTTTGCCGCCAGCACCGCGCAAACCCTGCTGGGCATTGCCCAGTATTTGCAGGACAGCGCGTTGCGGGAGGAATTAGAAAAACAATTTGAACAGTATCTCCCCGGCATGCCGAGTGCGCCGCCGTTGCCGAACTAATATGTCCGAAACAATGAGCCGCATCCTTGCCATAGACTTCGGGCTGAAGCGCACCGGCATCGCCGTCACCGATCCGCTGAAGATTATCGCCAGTGGTCTGACGACGGTGCCTACGCAGGAGGTGCTGGCGTTTTTGGAAAAATACTGCGCGGAGGAGCCGGTTGAGTGTTTTGTGGTGGGGCTGCCGTTGTATCCCGACGGCAACCCCGCCCAAATCGCTGCCCAGGCTGATGCCTTCGCCAAACGGCTTGGCAAACTTTTTCCCGATAAACCTGTTTTTCGGCAGGATGAGCGCAACACCTCCAACGAGGCCAAACGCATCATCCTCCAAAGCGGTGCGAAAAAACAAAAGCGGCGCGACAAGGCGCTGGTCGACAAAATAGCCGCCGCGCTCATTCTTGAACAATACATGCAGGAAAATCACTGGCAATAATGGTACTGCCGATTTATGCCTACGGGCAACCCGTTCTGAAAAAAATAGCCGCCTTCATTGAGCCGGATCATCCCGGCCTGGCGGACATCATCGCCAATATGTGGGAAACGATGTACCACGCCGAGGGCGTAGGTCTGGCGGCCCCACAAGTGGGTATCCCGATCCGGTTGTTTGTCATTGACACCCTCCAGTTGGATAAACCGGACAAAAAAGACCAGGACAAGGAGCCGGGTTTCAAAAAAGTATTCATCAACGCCCAAATGCTTGATGAAAATGGGCCGGTTTGGACCTACGAGGAAGGCTGCCTGAGCATACCGAATATCCGGGGCGACGTGGAGCGACCGCCGGTGATCCGTATCCGGTATCTGGATGAAAATTTCCAGGAGCACGAAGAGACCTATTCGGGTGTAAACGCCCGGGTTATTCAGCACGAGTACGACCACATTGAGGGCGTGCTGTTCGTTGAGCGACTGAAACCCCTGAAAAAACGCCTCATTCAGCGCAGACTGGAAAGTATTCGCGCGGGCAAGGTGAACGCCGATTACAAGATGCGGTTTTTGAGTGTGCGGTAGTTTTTGCTAAAACTGATCCCCAAACCCCGAGTCCGCTTTTTCCTGCAGGCTTCACGCGGGTAGCAGCTCCCGGGAGCGTGCTTCCTGCTCTGGTTGTAACTCGTCGTTGTAGATATCCGGCGCAAAATCCTCCTCGTCGCCGGCGGGCAACGCACCATTCAGGTATTTCGAGCAGTCAATTTCTATTTCCAGGTCGCCGGGCGGGCGGAAAAAGCGGGCATTAAAATCGTAGCCGGCGGTGGCATCCTGTTCCAGGCGTTTGATAAAATCGGCAAAAATAGGCCGCGCCATACGCGACCCCTGCCCGTCGGTAAGGCTGAGGAACCGAATCCAGCGATCTTCACCACCAACCCAGGTGCCCACTACAAGCCGGGGCGCGACGCCCATGAACCAGCCGTCGGTATAGTCGTTGGTGGTGCCGGTTTTGCCGCCGACCTCGCTCTGGAGATCGCGGATACCGGGAGCGCCGCTTACATTGTACTTGAGCATTTCCAGCATGACATAGTTCACATTGGCCGGCAGGGCCGGGTGCTCGTCCGGTTGGGAACGGTAGATAACCCGTCCATTGCGGTCTTCTATTTTCCGAATGACATACGGGCGGGCGTACATGCCTTTGTTGGCAAAAGTGGCGTAGGCGGAGGTCATTTCCCACACCGTGAGGTCGGCGGCGCCGAGGCAGATGGAGGGTTGTTTGGGGATGCGGTAGTCGCCGTCGGTACGGCGCGCGGCAGAGTCAAGCCCCATATTGTTGAGCAGCCCGCGGATGGGTTCGGGGCTGCCCATTTGTTTCATCAGGAATGCACTGACGGAGTTGACGGAACCTTTCAAAGCTTCCTTCAGGGTCAACAGGTTTCCGGAATAGGCGCCGGTGGAGTTCTTGGGCGTCCAGTCGGCAATGGTGGTAAAATTCTGGTATCGTGCCGGGATGGTCACCGCGAGGTCGTACACCTGGTAGCATGGGCTGATTCCCTGCTGGGCAATGGCCGTAGCATACACAAATGGTTTGAACGTGGAACCTACCTGCCGCATCGTACGCACATGGTCGAACTTGAAATACTTGAAATTGACACCGCCTACCCAGGCTTTTACCTCGCTGGTGGCCGGGTCCACGGCCAGCATGCCGGTTTGCAGAAACATCCGGTGGTAACGCAGGCTGTCGTAGGGCGACATGATGGTATCCTTTTCATACTTCGGGCTATTCCAGTCGAATACGGTCATTTTGATCCTGGTCTTGTAGCGTGCCATGATCTCCTTTTGCAGGGTGTTCCACTGTTTTTTGATTTCCGGCCAGTCGCGGCCGTCCATGATCTGGCGGTATTGGCCGGCTTTGGAGGCCGATAGCCAGTTTTTGGCAACGTGGGTTGTGATCGTTTTGCCATCCTTTTCATCGGCCAGCATACGCAGGATGTCGCTGTCCTGAAGTTCGAATTCGTATTTTTCCTGGATGCGGTCGCTCAGTGTACCCATGTAGGCCGGCCAGAGTTGCTGGTAGCGGTCACTGGCGCGAATAAGTTTCAGGAGTTCTTCCTTGCGTTGTTCGATTTCGGCGGCGGTGGTTTCGCGGCCGCGATAGGTCCAGGGGTCGCGATTTTTCCAGACCTGAAAAAAACGCTGCTGGGTTTTGGCCATGTGCCCGGCCATGGCGGCTTCGGCGTGGCGCTGGAAGGCGGGGTCTATGGTGGTATAGATGCGCAGGCCATCGCGGTAGATATTGTACTGGGTACCGTCGGGCTTGCGGGCTTCGGGGGTTTCGAGGATAAACTGCACGTCTTTTTTCAGTTCGGCGCAGAGGTAGGGTGCGGTATCGTCGGAAAAGTTGACCCGCTTGAAACGGCTCATATCAAGGGGCAGCACTTTGAGGCTGTCGTACTGGTTTTCGCTGAGGTAACCGTTTTGCCACATTTGGTACAACACCACCATGCGGCGTCGGATGCAGCGTTCGGGAAATGTATTGGGATTGTAGCGCGAGGGGTTTTGGAGCATGCCGATCAGGGCAGCGGCCTCCTGTACCTTGAGTTTGTCCTGTGTGGTGCCGAAATAGACTTCTGCTGCTGCGCGGATACCGAAGGCATTGTTCACGAAATCCACCTGGTTGAGGTACATGGCGAGGATTTCCTCCTTGGTGTAGCGTTTTTCAATTTTAATGGCGGTGATCCACTCGCGGAGTTTGCGGTAGGCAAGGGCGACCATTTTTTCCGTTTTGCTCATGCCGTCGAAGTTGCGGTCGGAGTACAGGTTTTTGGCCAGCTGCTGGGTGATGGTGGAGCCGCCCCCGGCACTCTGGTCGCTCAGCAGGATCGTGCGCACCACCACGCGGGCCACTGCTTTGGCATCTACGCCGCTGTGCTCGCGAAAACGCTCATCCTCGGTAGCCAGAAGGGCTTGCACCAGGTAGGGGCTGAGGTCGTCGTAGGTGACCGGCACGCGGTTTTCGACAAAATAGCGGCCCAAAACCGCACCATTGCTGCCCAGTACCTCACTGGCCAACGCGGAATTGGGGTTTTCCAGTTCGCGGAAAGATGGAATAGCGGCAAAACTGATGGCCAGAAAAACGCCGACGCAGGCGACTACTCCGGCAATAAACAAGCGCCATACCCGGCGGACTATTTTCCGATAGACGGGCATGCGCCGCTGCTGTAAGGCGGCTTTTATCGTAATGAGGCGTTGTGGTTCGGTCATGGCAGCAACAAAATCGGGAATCAGGGCCTGAAAAAGGATCGAACAAAAGTAGAAAGAACGGCTGGATACGCGCAGGTTTTACCTGTTGTGGTTGAATTTTAGCCGCAAGTGGAGCGGCTACTTGCCGGTCTACCGCTCGTATTCCACAAAATACATGGCCACTTCGCCCTTGTTTTTGGCGCTCAAACGGCCCCGATAGGTACAGGGAAATTGTGCTTTCACGGCCTGGTAGGTCGTTTCGGAAATGTTGATCTTGAGCGGCTCGCCGCCTTGTTCCAGGCGTGCCGCCGTGTTCACGGTGTCGCCCCAGATATCGTAGGCAAATTTGTGGCGGCCCACTACGCCCGCTACCACGGGGCCGGTGTGTATGCCGATGCGCATTTCGAACAACGGTTTGCCGGCGGCCTTTTTTTGTTCCATAAGTATCTGGAGGCGGCACTGCATGGCAATAGCCGCCCGGACGACGTCCTGCGGGTGCGTGTCGTTGGCCATGGGCAAGCCGCCGGCGCACATGTAGGCATCGCCGATGGTTTTGATTTTTTCGAGGCCGAACTCATGCATGATGTTGTCGAAAAGGCTGAAACACTCGTCCAGCTCGGCAATCAGGATTTCGGAGGGCATCGTTTCGGCAATGGTGGTGAAACCTTTGAAATCGGTAAACATGACGGTGACGGATTCGTAGCGCACGGGTTTGACGCGGGCATGGGCCTTGAGTTCGGCGGCGGTGGCGGCGGGCAGGATATTGGCCAACAGATCGTCGGCACGGCGACGCTCCTGTTCGATTGCATCGTTTTTGGCAGCGAGTTCGCGGTTGGCACGGGCACGCAGGCGGTTTCGACTAAAAAGCAAGGCCGCCAGAATGAGCAGCGCGAGCACACCGGCGAGCGAAGCATACAGCTCCGTGCGCGAACGGGCGAGTTCGGATTGTTGCAGTTTCAGGTCGGCTTCTTGTTTTTTAAGTTGCTGTTTGCGCCTGTCATCCTCAAACAGCGCTTCTTTTTGTGCAAAAAAGCCGATCATCTTCTCATTCAGGTTCTTGTAGCGCACCTCATCGTACAGCGCGCGGTATTCGTACGCTTTCCGAAAATTTCCCATAGCCGAATATACCTCCGCGAAATCTTTGTAGGCCCCCTGAAGAAATTTCTCGTCTCCGGTCTTCCGGGCAATCTGGAGGTACCGACGCACATACTCTAACGAGTTTTTGTACTTGCCGTCCCGATAAAACACGTCGCCAATGGTGTTGTAGGTTTCCATGAGGCTGCTCTTGTCATCCAGATCGAGGCATATTTTTTCTGCCAGGCGCAGATACTGCAAGGCGATGGAGTAGTTGCCGAGGTGTTTGTGCGCATCGCCGAGGTTGATGAACACATTGGACTGGCCGGGCAGGTCGTCCAACTGTTTCCAGATATCCAGCGCACGCAGGTAGTACGACACGGCAGTCTGGGAAGAATCCACTTCGTCGAGGGCATTGGCGTAGTCCGAGTAGGCTTCGGCAAGGCGCACGGGGTCGCTCTGTTGCTCGCGCATTTTCAGGGCCTTCCTGTACCAGAGGCGGGCATCCTCGTACAGGTCAAGCTCGAAGCGGACATGGCCCAGTTGCGTGTACACTTTGGCGGTGCCGTCGAGGTCTTTTCGGGCTTCCAGGATCATGCGGGCCTGGGTCAAGAATTCATTGGCATCGTTGTAAAGCCCCATCTCCATATACGCTCCGGCTATGTTGAAGTGGGCGCGGGCGATCCGCACGGTATCGTTCAGCGGCTCCAGCAGGCGCAGGTTTTCTTTGTGCAGCACAATCGCAGAATCGAGACGTCCCGACATTTCGTAGAGCACCGCCAGGTTGTTCAGCGTATTGGTGATATCGTTGATGTTGCCCAGACTTTGACGCTGGGACAGTGCTTTACGATAATAAGATTGTGCCTGCTCCCAGTTTCCGCGCAATTCTTCCACCACCCCCAGCCCGTTCCACGCAGCGGCTTCGCCCCGAAGGAATTTCAGGCGTTGCGCCAGCGCGACGGCCTCGCGCAGTTTCTGCTCGGCCTCATCGGTACGGGTTTCGTTGATTTCCCAGGCGTAATCGGTCAGCAGCAACACGCGGCTGGTGTCTTCCGTACCTTTGGCGAGCAGGCGGGCC
Source organism: Lewinellaceae bacterium (assembly GCA_016719605.1). GTDB lineage: Bacteria > Bacteroidota > Bacteroidia > Chitinophagales > Saprospiraceae > M3007. The sequence goes on from JADJYW010000004.1 coordinate 48,157, forward strand.
AGAGAGTCGGCTACTTGCGCACGGGCAACCGGGCCGTACAGCAGCAACGCCCCTGCCAAAAGCAGGGCGACGATGTGTTTGTGTATGCGAAAATGCCGGCGCTCCATAATTCAGGGGGGAAAAGTACGGTGTTCGGGCGGCAGGGGAACGAAGCCGGGGCCTTTTTCAGCCAATGCAAGCCGATGGATCGCCCAACAGCCCTGTGCTTGGCGTTTCTCCGTAGTTTTGCGCCGGTATTTTGTGAAAATCTTTTTTCCGCTCCCGGCGTTGTTTGTGTGTGTGCCGCTGCCATGCGCAGCAAAACATCTGTTTCGTTTTTAATTCCTAAATGCTTATGTCCATGATTCGTCGTATCGTTCTTGTTTTTGCGCTGTTTGTTTGCGCACTTTCCCAGACCCATGCAGCCTACATACTGCTCCCCATGGATGAAAATAACCAGGGCGATCACCTGAAAGCCTATGGCATTACCTACTGGGTGCTTGCGCAAGGCGTGGAAGGCTACTGGCTGCTGAACTACCGGGGCGGCAGTTTTGCTTTCCCGTACACCTCCGTCTTTGAACGCGAATGCAAAGTCCGCGGAGTGAAATTTGAAGTGATCGCCGACGCACAGTTTGCCGCCATCCAGAACGAAATTCTGAACCCGGAGGTGAACATGGATGTCATCAAATTAGAAAAAGCCCCGAAAATCGCGGTCTATTCACCCGATAAAAACGAAAAAGGCGAAATGATCCAGCCCTGGGATGATGCCGTCACGCTGGTACTCTCCTACGCTGAAATCCCGTACGATGTAATTTACGACACGGAAGTGCTTCAGGGCAAATTGCTGGAATACGACTGGCTGCACCTGCACCACGAGGACTTCACCGGCCAGTACGGCAAGTTTTACGCCAGCCAGAGCAACCAGCCCTGGTACCGCGACCACGTCCGCATGATGGAAAGCCTCGCGCGCGAAAACGGCTTCAGCAAGGTGAGTCAACTCAAACTCGCCGTGGCAAAAAAAATCTCGGAGTACGTCGCCGGTGGCGGATTCATGTTCGCCATGTGTTCGGCTACCGACACCTACGATATCGCTCTGGCCGCCGAAGGGGTGGATATCTGCGCCGATATGTACGACGGCGATGCTGCCGACCCGAATGCCCAAAGCAAACTTGATTTCTCCAAAACCCTCGCTTTTCAAAATTTTCAGCTCATTCGCGACCCGCTCACCTACGAGCACTCCTCCATAGACCACAACCTCGGCCGAAACGTAAACCCCGAACAAGACTATTTTACCCTGTTCGATTTTTCCGCCAAATGGGATCCCGTGCCCACCATGCTGACACAAAACCATACCCGGACGGTGAAGGGCTTCATGGGCCAGAGCACAGCGTTTCTTAAAAATACCATCAAGTCCAACGTACTCACCATGGGCGAAAACAAACCCGCCAACGAGGCCCGGTATATCCACGGTACCTACGGTTTCGGGTTCTTCACTTTTTATGGCGGGCACGACCCGGAGGACTATAAACACTACGTTGGCGACCCGCCCACCGATCTCGCGCTGCACCCCACCTCACCAGGCTACCGCCTGATTCTCAACAATATCCTGTTTCCGGCGGCCAAGAAAAAACACCAAAAAACGTAGACCCCTACTCTTGTTCCCCACGGTGCATCAGCCACAACGTGAAAAACAAGTACCAGGCCACGCCCATGGCGGTCTCTATCGTATACTCCACCAGAAAAGAGGTAAAAACCATCACCTGAAATGCGAAAAACGGGTAGCCCCGGTGCCGCCCACCGGCAAACAACGGATACAGAAATGCCGCCATGCTGAACGCCAGACCTAACAATCCGGTGCCGGCGAGTATGTACACAAATTGATTGTGCGGCAATTTCGGCGAGTCCCGGTATCCGGGAAAATGCCCGGCCAGCATCTGTTCGGTTTCGGTGCGCAAATCGCCGGCGCCGGCGCCCAACACAGGATGTTTTTGCCAGATCAACCAACCGGTTTGCAGGGATATCCAGCGTTCGGAATCCGAATAGGTCGCTCCTTCCATAGCCTGGTAGCGTTGCCAGTCGTACACGGTATACGCCCATTTCTGTTTCAAACTGGGCAATGTATGGATCGCGCCCCAGAGCAACACGCCACCCAGCGCCACCATCCCCAGCAACGTACCCCAGCGCCGGAAAAGCCATGCCCAACGCAGGGCGACGAACAAGGCCGCCGCATAAAGCGCCGCCAGCCCACTGCGCACGGCCAAAAAGTGCATAAAGCCGAACAAAAACAGCACAAGCAACCCCAGCACGCTCCGCTCCCAGGTATAGCGCCAGACAAATCGCAGGCGCCAGAGCCAGGCGCCTGCCAGCGTGGCAGTGGCCGCCAGCAGACTGAAGCGGATATGGTTGCGCGGGACCGGCATCGGGCGGCCCTGCTGCATGACTTGTAGGATTTCCGGTTGGTTCAAGAAAAAATTGACCACCACGCCGATACTCAGTCCGGCAACTACCCACACCAGCAGGTACAGCACCAGCCGAATCTGGCGTTCGCGCAGCGGAGGCAGGTTGGCAAATGCCCACGGCAATACCAAAAAAGGCAGCCGTACCCGTACCCGCTCCAACCAGTAGTCGTGATCAGCCGACCAGAGGCCGCTCACCATTGGCACAAACAACAAAAGCAACAAAATAGCGAGCGCCGGCTGCCGGAACAAATTGAAAAACGACCGGAACAAAATTCGCCGAACCCGGGCGCCGGGCGCCGGGTGTGCCGTCCGGTCGGTACGCGCCAACTGCCAAAAGGCGGTAAATACCAGGCCCCACATGGATATTGCCAGCAAAAACGGCGAAAGCGGCATGCTGACCACCAGCAAAACTGCAAAAAACACCGTGCTGTCTTCGGGCGCAAAAGCGCCGAAAGCCCAGGCCCGGGTTTTATCTTTGAACTGTGTTGCCATAGATGCGGGTATGTGTTTGGCCCATCCCGTTTCCGGCAAAGGTAGAAGCCCTGACCCGATTGGGCGAACTTCTCTACTTTTGCACCAAATACAGCACCCGGAAAACCCGCAGATAGGCTTTAAATACCCGCCAGACATGCTGAACGAAATACAAAAACATCTCAAATCGTTGGACAAACCCTATCGCTTCTCGGTGCTCATCCCCACCTGGAACAACCTGGAATACCTGCAACTGTGCATAGCAGCCATTCGCCGGCACTCCACCTTTACGCACCAGATTATCGTACACGTCAATGAAGGGAAAGACGGCACGCTGGCCTGGCTGGCGGAGCAACCCGACGTGGATTACACCTGGAGTAAAGAAAATATCGGCGTCTGCTACGGCTTGAATATCGCCCGCGTCCTGTGCAAGGCCAACTACATTTGCTACCTGAACGACGACATGTATGTACTGCCGGAGTGGGACAAGTACCTGTGGGAGGAAGTTGAAAAAATCGGACATCCGATGTTTCTCCTGTCCGGTACGGCTATCGAACCAACCGATACCGGGAACCCCTGCGTACTGGTTCGGGATTTTGGCGACAGCCCGCAGCACCTGAAGGAGGCGCAATTGCTCGCGGAATACCGCGCTCTGGAAAAGGGCGACTGGGCGGGCAGCACCTGGCCCCCGATCGTACTGCACCGGGATTTGTGGGACCTGGTCGGTGGCCTGAGCATCGAGTTTTCGCCCGGCATGTACTCCGATCCGGATTTGTCCATGAAACTATGGGAGGCAGGCGTGCGGTATTTCAAAGGCCTCGGGCAAAGCAGGGTTTACCACTTTGGCTCCAGGTCCACCAAACGCAAGCGAATGAACCGCGGACGGGACAAGTTTCTGCTGAAATGGGGCGTTAGCAGCCGCATTTTTACCAACAAATACCTGCGGCGCGGGGCGCCCTTCGCCGGAGCCTTGGAAATGCCCGAGATACCGGCCGCAGATCGCTACAAAAGTGCGCTGAAACGTATCCTGTATGCCATGCGGCGCGTGCGGTAGCCACCGCCAAGAGCCGCCAAAGGTAATACTAACTTCATATTGGCTTAACGAGCCGCTGCGCGTGCGGGGCCTACCTTTGTGTGGCCAACAGGCATAACAACCATGTATTTGCTCCCGCGCCACACTTCCGCTACACATTCTCCTTTCGGTCGCTCGATCTGCAAGCCCCGGCGCTCGCCCAATACGCTTCAGACTTTTCTTCGAATGGTACGCCGGCGCGGGCTTTTGAATCCACTATTGCGCAACATAGAAACCGCCAAACCATGAAACGAGCGCTCGATATCGTCATCCTGTCGGACATTCACCTCGGCACTTACGGCTGCCATGCCCGCGAGTTGCACAACTACCTGAAAAGCATCAATCCAAAAACACTGGTGCTTAATGGCGACATCTTCGATATCTGGTACTTCAAAAAAAGCTATTTCCCGAAAGAACACCTCGAAGTGGTGCGCCGGATTATGAAAATGGCTGTGGACGGCACCAAGGTTTATTACCTCACCGGCAACCACGACGACATGCTGCGCAAGTTCGGGGAAATTTCCCTCGGGCTGGTTCATTTGCGCAACAAACTGATTTTTCAGGTTGACGGCAAAACGCACTGGGTGTTTCACGGCGACGTATTCGACGCCAGTATCCAGCGTGCCCGTTGGCTGGCCCGCCTCGGCGGCGAGGGCTACGACCTGCTCATCCGCATCAATCGTATGATTAACGGCACCCGCCGTTTGTTTGGCTTTGCACCCGTATCGTTTGCCTCCAGGGTAAAAAATCGGTCAAAGGCGCCGTCAAGTATATCAGCGATTTTGAGGATACTGCCATCCAATTGGCGGCCGAAAAAGGATACGACTATGTGGTGTGCGGCCACATCCACCGCCCGCAGATGCGCGAAGTGACTGCCGAAAACGGCAAAAAAGTAATTTACATGAACAGCGGCGACTGGGTGGAGCACCTCACGGCCCTCGAATTTGCCGACGGCAAATGGGGTATTTACCAATACGACGCAACGGAGTTTGACGTGGTCAGCCCACTGCTTCAGGTACGCGAACAAGAATCGAAAATATACACCCTCAAACGCGACGAAGTGTTGCCCGATATGAGTGCCGGGCTGGCGGCCATGGAGGCCCTCTGATGGCGCAAATCCGGGTTCAGAACCTTGAAAAATATTGCCGCCTATGCGGTACAGCCGGAGTGGACAGGTTACAGAAAATTGCGCTCCGGTTCTTTTGTCAGTAGTTTTTGCTTCATAAAATGCAGGCAGGAGTCATTCCGAAAGGGGAGTGGCTCCTGTTTTTGTTTTTTGGGGGATAAGCGAGTATCTGCCCCTCGCCATTCGTCCCTTGCCTCTTGCCATTTGTTACCTTTGCCTCATGCCACCCGAAGCCGCACCACTCCTCTACCGCGAACTTGTCCGCATCGCTGCGCACCCCGACTGGCGCGCGCGCGAGCAGGTATCGGCACTGTCTACCCTGCTGGAACGGTTGTTTTTTGAAGCCACCAAACAGGAACAACTGGCGTTCAGCACCTTGTTTGCGCGGATCAGCTACGCCGGACACCAGTATCAGTTTCAGCCCGATACCCTGCGGGTGATTCACCAGTTTCGGCGGGTGGCAGCGCGAGTGCGGGCCGGACAGGCGAGTGCAACTGTCCGCGACGTGCGACTCGGCGTGCAGGCCATCGCCGAAACCGTGCTGATCGTGTGCCAAACCGCCATACCGACCGAGGTACTGGAACACCTGCCCGCCGAGGGCGAGTGGCGCTTTGATCCGCCCGATATTTGGGACTTCAAGGCCCGCGCCCGTGTGGTGGCGGTGCGCGACGAGCCGGAACAGGAATGCCTCATCGCGTACGACGACGAAAATCCCGGCCAGCCCGTGCGCGTGCGGTACAACCTGCCCGACCGCAACGACAGCTTCACCCCAACGATCCGACTGCTGCGCACGGTGTTCGGATTTCCAGTCACGCTCAACCTGCTGGAGGTAGACGTGGATGCGCAGGGCCACTACCGCCCGCGGGTGTTTGTGGTGGAACCGGATTACCTGGTGGACGTGTCGGCGGTTTCCGAATGTTTCAAAGCCGACGGGGCACAACCGCTGGCGTATTTAGTCAAAAAATTCTTGCCCTACGAGTCCACGCCCGCCATGCTTCTGGGCAATATAGCCAACCATTTCCTCGACCGCCTGCTGAACGAACCCACGGCGCCCTTTCCCGATTTGCTGCGCGAAACCTTTCGCCTCTACCCGTTCGTGTATGCGCCGATGAAAGACACCGAGGTGCGTGAAATTTCCAATAAGGCCCAAAAACACTACCTGAATTTGAAAATGATGGCCCAATCGGGACTTGCCCAGCAGCAGATCGAACCCGAAAACTGTGTGCTGGAACCCACGTTTTACAGCGAACAGTACGGCCTGCAAGGGCGGCTCGACCTGTTTTACCGTACCGATACACGCGCTGCCATCGTGGAACTCAAAAGTGGCAGCGCGTACCGACCCAACAGTTACGGTATTTCGCGCAGCCATTTCACCCAAACCCTGCTCTACGACCTGCTTGTGCGTTCGGTATTCGGCTCCGCCACCGACCCCGCCAAGTACATCCTGTATTCCGGCGCCGACGTACAAGCCCTGCGTTTTGCGCCCACCGTGGCGCCCGAACAATGGGAGGCCCTGCAGGTGCGCAACCACCTCGTGGGCATCGAGCGGTTGCTGACTCGCATTCGTCCGGGCGATCTCGATGTGCCGCTGCTCCAGCGCCTGCGCGCCGACAAATCCGATTCCCGCGACTTTTTGGCCCGCGATTTCGGCGTGTTCGAAGCGGCCTACGGCAAACTGAGTCCACTGGAAAAAAAATATTTCAACGCCTTTGCCGGGTTTATCGCCCGCGAGCAGTGGTTGGCCAAAGTGGGTGAGGAAAACAGCGACGCGCTCAACGGCAACGCCGCCTTGTGGCGCAGCAGTTTTTCGGAAAAACAGGAGGCATTCGCCATTCTCAGCCACCTCGAAATCGCCGACAACCGCGCCGATCAGCCCGACCCCGCCATCGTTTTCCGCAAAACAGAAAAAACCAACCCACTGGCCAATTTCCGCGTGGGCGATATCGCCGTGCTTTATCCCGCCGATTCGGAGGACGATACCGTGCTGGATCACCAGGTCATCAAATGCACCATTGTCGAACTCGGCCCCGGCCAAGTAGCCGTTCAGTTGCGCTACCGCCAGTTCAACCTCAAACCCTTCGCTACCGGCAGCCTGTGGAATCTGGAGCCGGATATGCTGGACACCGGTTTTGCGGCCATGTACCGGGGGCTGTTCGAGTGGGCGAGTGCGGAGACGGGGGTGCGGGAGTGGGTGATGACCATTGGCCTGCCGCGAGTCAACCCCACCCCTAACCCCTCCCCCAAAGGGGAGGGGGACTACATTAAGCATATCGGAAAGGACTCAGTTGAGCAAGAGAAAAAGATTGGTTCTTATGATCAACCACAGATGACTACGGATGCCGGGAGGTGGAAGTTTTGAGAGAATTTTGTCGAGGGTTGCGGAAATTTCAAACACCGGCGGAGGCCGCACTATGGGAAGAAATCCGGGGCAAAAAATTGGACGGCATCAAATTCAGGCGACAACATGCCATTGAGGACTATATCGCAGATTTTGTTTCGCTGGAATACCGACTCGTAGTCGAAGTGGACGGAAACATCCACGATCACCAACCCGAATGGGATCAACTGCGGACGGAGTACCTGAAATTGTCCGGCTTCGAAGTCATCCGCTTCTCCAATACAGAAGTCCTCAACCAGACCAGACAAACCCTCCAGACCCTCCGGGAAGCCCTGAAAAAACGTAAAATAGAAATAACAACCCTTTCTGAAAACACCAACGAAACCCGCCATGTAGCCCCCCTCCCTTTTGGGGGAGGGGCCGGGGCCGGGGTTGCCCACATCGCCACGTCCCCCCGCTTTTTCCTCCTTTGGGGGCCGCCCGGCACCGGCAAAACCAGTGTCATGCTGCGCGATCTCGTCGCCTGGATCTTGCGCGAAACAAACGACAACCTGGTTTTGCTGGCCTACACCAACCGGGCCGTGGACGAAATCTGCGAGGCGCTGGACAGTCTCGGCGGCGATATCCGGGAACAGTACCTGCGCCTTGGGTCGCGGCATTCCACGGCCGAGCGTTTTCGCGGGCAGTTGCTCAGTACCTGCATTGCCGACGTGCGTACCCGTGCCGAACTGCGGGCTGTACTCGAACCCCGACGGATTATTGCTAGTACGGTGGCTTCGTTTGCCCAAAACGATAAATTGCTGGAAATCAAAAAATTTCAACGACTCATCGTGGATGAGGCTTCCCAAATTTTGGAGCCACAACTGGTCGGCCTGCTCACGCGCTTCGAGCATTTTGTGCTGATCGGCGACCACCGGCAACTGCCCGCCGTCACGACCCAGGCTCCCGAACTGACCCGCGTGGAAGACCCCGATCTCCAGGCTATCGGCCTCACCGACCTGCGCGATTCTTATTTCGAGCGCCTGTACCGCCGCTGCATGGTATCGGGTTTGCACCAAAACTATGGCCAACTCTACCGCCAGGGCCGTATGCATGCCGACATCATGGCTTTCCCTAATCGCCATTTTTACAATGGATTGTTGCAGACGCTGGCGGGTGACGCGTCGGATCCGGAGCATTACCAGCACCGGGCGCTAACCCCTCCCCCAGTCCCCTCCCCAAAGGAGAGGGGGGCTACATCCCGACCTAATGAAAAAACTCAAGTTGGTAAGGATATGAACGCTGAAAACCCAACTATACCCACAATCAATCCCCCCTCCCCTTGGGGGGGGGGGTGGGGTCGCGTGTCCTTTTCCTTCCAGTCATCTCCCCGCTTGCTCTGCCCAATCAAAAAACTGCGCCCGAAGAGGCCGCGCAGATTGCCCGCCTGGTACAGCATTTCAAAAACCGGTATGCCGCACAGGGCAAACCGTGGCGACCCGAGCACAGCCTGGGCATCATCACGCCCTGGCGTGCTCAAATCGCACAAATCAGGCAGGCAATTGCCGATGTGGGTCTCGATCCGGACGCAATCACGATAGATACCGTGGAGCGCTACCAGGGCGGCGCCCGCGACGTGATTTTGATTTCCTGCTGTGTGCACAGCGCCGGCCAGTTGGCCAAATTAGCCAATCTGTCGGCCGAAGGTGTGGATCGAAAACTGAACGTGGCGCTCACCCGCGCACGCGAACAGGTGATCGTGCTGGGCAACCCCGAGGTGCTGCGTGAGGATGTGCGCTACCGGGATTTTATGGACCAATACTCCGCTTGAGAAAAGCGCACGGTGCGTACAACATTTTACCAAAAAAAAATCCGTGTCCTCTCCTGCACAGGAAAGGACACGGATTTTTTTTCAAACAACAGACCGCCCTAATCTGCCCCGTGCATCATACGCCGGAGCGGGAACGACAGCAGGAACAGAATCAGACCTGCCACACCCGCCATGACCACGAAGATCATGAAGAACTGGTACAGGTCTTTCACCGGGCCGAAGAAACTCGGGTATTCCAGCGGGAGGGATGCCCGTTCGGCAATGGAGACTTGCTCGGCAGTCGGCTGAATTTGACCTTCGAGAATACCGCGATAGGTGTTTTCGTCAATGCCGTTGTCCAGCGCCATTTTGTATTCCCGACCCGCAGGCGGGTACAAGCCGCTGAGCTGGCCGGCCGCTTTGTTGGCCACAGCATTGGCCAAAAACCACACACCAAACAACAGCGACACGAAGCGCATGGGCGCCAATTTGGACACCAGCGACAACCCAATTGGCGAGAGGCACAACTCGCCGATGGTATGGATTACATACAAACCCACGAGCCAAAGCATGCTCACCTTGGAACCAAGCCCCAAACCATGTACGCCGAGCGCGATGACGGCATAGCCAATAGCCAGAATGATGAGGCCCAGGGCCTGTTTGACCAACGAGTTGGGTTCCGACTTGCGTTTGGCCAGCGACACCCAGATCGCAGCAGTAATGGGGGCCAGGATCACGATGGACACCGCATTGATAGACTGAAAATAACTGGCCGGGATCGTATCCATGGAAACAGATGCCTGACCGTTAACCAAAAATGCAATATTTTGGTAAATCAAATATCCGGCAGGCAGGAGGATGAACGCATACAACAGGCCGGAAAGACCGTCAAGGCCCCGGGTGAAGTTGTTGCGAATGACGTTGAACGTCCAGTACAGCACACCCAGCAGCGCTACAGATCCCACATGCACCATCCACATCGGGATATTCAGGTCCAACTGTCGGTTGGTTTGCTCTTCGGCAAAAAAAGTGAGCGAGGCGCCTGCCTGCTCGAAAGCAGCCCAGAAAAAGACCACAAAAAAGGCCGAAACGTAGATCACAATGATGCGGTCGCGCTCGATTTTGGTCATGGACTTGTCTGTGATGACCATGGTCATCATGCCGATTGTGGTGCCGTAGATCACGGCGCCAATGAAGTCGAAGGCCAAAAATTTCCAGAATACCAACACCAGTGCTACGGCCAGACCTACGCCCAGCATCAGCTGGCGACTGTCGAGACCGGCATTGTCGGCGCTGCTACCTTCGTTTGTTTGCACGGCTTTGTTTGGAATAGCCCCGATGGGGTTGCCTTCGGGATCTACGACGTAGCGGTTTTTTTCAAAATGAAACAGCAAGGTGCCGATGATCATACCGATACCGGCGGCAAGGAAGCCCCACTTGAAATACTCGGGCAAGGCCGAACCGTCGGGCGCATAGCGCTCGCCGAGAAACCCGCACACTAACGGCGCGATAAAAGCCCCAAGGTTGATTCCCATATAAAAAATGGTGTAGGCGGCATCGCGACGCTTGTCCTTCTCGGTGTACATCTGCCCGATCATGGACGAGATATTGGGCTTAAAAAAGCCGTTACCGACGATGAGGAATATGAGGCCCGACCAGAGCAGGGCGGTGGCCATACCCACGTTTTGATACATACTGGCGCTGCCGAACATAAGGAACTGCCCGAGTGCCATGAGCATACCGCCTGCTACGATGGACTTGCGGTTGCCCCAGTAGCGGTCGGCTACATAACCGCCGATAAGCGGAGTGAGATACACCAGGCCGGTGTAACTTCCATAGATTTCCGATGCCTTAGACCGGGAGAAGGCTAAGCCGTTGATCATGTAGAGCGCGAAAATGGCCCGCATGCCGTAGTAGCTGAAACGCTCCCACATCTCGGTGAAAAAGAGCAGGGTAAGGCCCCGCGGATGCCCGAATAACTCGTGTTTCTCTGCTGACATAGATGTGCTTTTACAATGAAAACTGGTTGGTGAATGGTTTTGATGTTCGCTATTGGTCGTGGCCTCGCGCAAACTTGCCGGCCGGCCATGGTATTCGCATGGCGACAGCCCTGCCAAAAGCCGGTGGCAAATGTGCGAATTTTTCCGGCAGTGCTATTTTTAGAGTGCGTCAAATGTCAAAACAAAGTATTGCACCATCCCGGGCAAGCCGTTTTTTCGGGTCACTCTCGTTTTCAGGCTGTGCAATGTACCAATTCCGGCGGGAGCCAATGTGCATAAAGATGGTTTCTACCTCGTTCGGGTACTATCTTTGCAGTCTTTTTTTAAAAAATTTAATCTTCACAGCCTTTTTTCAACATGGCCCACCCAAAATCGGTCGCAACGACATGTTCTGCCATTGGTGTAATGTTGCTTGCCATGCTCGGCGTTGCCTGCGGCCCAAACGACGCCGAGCAAAATGCCCCGCCACCACCTGTAATGACCATTGACACCGTGACCGGCGCCCCGACCAAGATGCCAAACCCCTGGAAAAACGCCGGCTGCGACCTGGTCACCGATGCCGAAGTCGTCAACCTGTTTCAAGTGGATATCAAACGTGACGCATTCAACGCCCGCTCGCTGCCCGACCGCGGATTTTGCCTGCGCTACTGGATGAAACCCGACTGGAAAGAAATCGAAAGCGCCAACGAAAAACCGGGCGCCGTGTACCGCGAGTTCAAAAATACGCTCGTGACGCAAGTGCTGGACTACGGCCGGGAGTTTGTGGCGCGCCAGCAGTTTGACATGCTCCGAAATGACCAACGCGCCACATACGAGCAAGATGTAACCGGCCTCGGCGACGATGCGCTCTGGAGTACCTCCACCACTTCCCTCATGGTAAAAAAAGGCCACCTGCTCGTCAAAATCACGCTGGATTACACCGAAAAACCACAAGAAAACCTCGCGCCGGCCAAAAAAGTGGCCGAACGCGCACTCTGGAAAATGCGATGAAAAGGGTTGGAAGGTTGGAGGGTTGCTGGTTGGAAGGTTAGAGGGGGCGAGAAGGGGGGGGGGCTAAGGGGTACCGTCGTTGGGGGGGGTGTGGCCGCGGGGGGGGGCCCCCGGGCCCGGGGCGCAGCGGGGGGAAAGTTGGGGGAAAAGCCCGGCGGGGGGCGGCCGCCCCCGACGGGGGGGGGGGGGGCGGGGAGGGTTGCTGGTTGGAAGGTTGCTGGTTGGATGCCCGTTGTTCCGAGCCTTTTACAAACTTGCTTCAATTTGTCTTTCGGTTTTTCCAGATCGCGTATTCGGCTGCTTGCTCGGGCAAGTCGTCGGGCAAGTCGCGCAGCGGCTCGCAGGGGCGCAGACTGTCGTGGCATTGGCCGGGTAGCTGCTGGTACAGGCGTGTGCCCTCCGTTTTCCAGGCGAGCATGTCGTCGGATACTTCCCGAATGATTTTGCCGGGATTGCCCACGACGAGGCTTCTCCGGGGAATTTTTTCACCTGCTTTGATAAAGCACAAGGCTCCGACGATGCACTCTTCACCGATTTCCACTTCGTCCAGCAGCACGGCGTTCATGCCGATGAGGCTGTTGCGCCCGATGGTGGCCCCGTGAATGATGGCTCCATGCCCAATGTGAGCCGACTCGTGCAGATGCACCGTGATGCCCGGAAACATGTGGATCGTGCAGTTTTCCTGCACATTGCAGCCGTCGGCAATGACGATGCGGCCCCAGTCGCCGCGAATAGCCGCGCCCGGGCCGATGTACACATCGCGGCCGATGATGACGTTGCCGGTGACGGCCGCCTGCGGGTGAACGAAGGCGCTTTCGTGAATGACCGGGCGGTAGCCGTTGAATTCGTAAATCATTTTTTTCGGTTGAACAGTTTCCGGATAAGCGCGTGTTTAAATTTTAGTGCCGGCATCAGGTTTTGTCTGTGATTTGCAGGGGCGCATTCTTTCACAGAGGTGCGCGGAAAATCCCCGTAGGTTTGCCGTCCCCATCGGGGGAAATACAGCAATTTGAACAATTTTGTAAACAATCGAATCGTCGGGGGCGCCCTTGGGGGTGTAGCCCGCAGGCGATGCAAAAATAGGATAGAAATGCGCGTACAAATCCTCTCACTGCTTCTGGGTCTGCTGTTGTCCCAACATATATCCGCGCAGGAGCAGATGTTCCAGCACCTGAGCTTTCCGGTTATCCAGAACGGCAAACTTCTGGAGTACCCTTTTGCCGGGGGCATGAATGCTCCACAATTCTCCGCTGCCGACCTGAACAACGACCAGATACCGGACCTCGTCGCGTTCGACCGGGCAGGCGATGTGTTCCTGACCTTCCTCAACGAGGGTACACCCAACACCGCGAGCTACCGCTATGCCCCGGAGTACGCCTGCTATTTCCCCCCTTTGCAAGACTACGCCTTGCTCCGGGATTTCAATCAGGACGGCGCCGCCGACATCTTCTGCGCTTCCCTGCCGGTGGGCAGCCAGGAAATGCAGGTGTTTCAGGGATATTATGAAAACAACATCCTGAAATTCAAACCTTTCCTGTTCAACTATCCCGGTTGTTCCTCGTGCGACAACCGCTTTGTGTACTACCCCTCGGTCATCCCGGGTTTTTGGAACAATCTGTTCATTGCCGACACCGATGTGCCGGGCGTAGTTGACGTGGACGGCGACGGCGACCTCGACATTCTGACGTTCGACGGCGCTGCGGGCGGCCACGTCTGGTTGGTGAAAAACACGTCGGTGGAAAAAGGTTTTGGTACCGACAGCCTGCATTTTGAGGTGGTGGACCGCTGCTGGGGGCGCTTCTACGAAACGGGGCTGAACTTCTGTGTGAACAACATCAGCCCGAGGCCGGATACCTGCGTGGACTTTTTTACCAGCCAGCAACCGGTGGTGGACCGCGGCGAACAAACCCGCCACCCCGGTTCCACGCTCATGCTCTACGATCAGGACGGCGACGGCGACCTGGAGCTCGTCACGGGGGATGTCTCGTTCACTTGCATGAATATGATGACCAACTACGGCACCCCCTCCGATGCCTGGATGGCCGAGCAGGATGTCAATTTTCCGTCCTACAACACTCCGGTGGATCTGCCACAGTTCCCCGCCGCTTATTATCTGGACCTGAACAACGACGGCAAAGGCGACCTGGTGGTAGCGCCCAACAGCAAATTTGTTCAGGAAGACCGAAACGGGGTGTGGTTTTACCAAAATACCGCCACCACGGGCCACTCCTTTGAACTCGATACCAAGCGGTTTCTCGTTGGAGACATGATAGACGTGGGCACCGCCGCACACCCGGCTCTTGTGGATGCAAATGCCGATGGCCTGCTCGACCTCGTCGTCGGCAACTACGGTTATTTCACCCCCGGCAATGCACAAAACGCCAGCCTCTATCTCTACCTCAACACCGGTACGCCCACCGAACCGCGCTTCACCCTCACCGACAGCGACTGGCTCGGGCTGTCCGCTTTTGCACCCAACGACTTCGACTTCTACCCGGCGTTCGGCGACCTCGACAACGACGGCGACCTTGACCTGCTCATTGGCAGCAACCTCGGCGCACTGTACTATTTCCGAAATACCGCGGACGCCGGAAATCCCATGCAGTTTCAGCAGGACTTCAATGTGATGTGGGCATTTATGGACGTCGGTTCCTACTCCACACCAGCCCTTGTGGACCTCGACAATGACGGCGCGATGGATATTGTGGTGGGTGAGCGCAACGGCAACGTCAACTTTTTCAAAAACATGGGCGCTCCCGATAACCCGGTGTTCCTGCCCCAGCCCACGTTGTCCAAACTGGGCAGCATAGACACCCGCGTGTTTCCGTCGGATGTAGGTTTTAGTGCCCCGGCATTTATCGCACAACCCAACGGCGAGCGCCTGCTCATCGTCGGCACGCAGGAGGGCAACATCGAATCGTACACCAACCCGACCGCCTCCGAGATGCCTTTTTCGCTCGTTTCCAAAAAATGGGGCAACGTGGACGACGGCAACCGCAGCACCAATGCTTTTGGCGACCTCGATGGCGACGGCATCCTCGAAATGGTGACCGGCAACCTGCGCGGCGGCCTCACGCTGTACAAAACCATCCTGGTGGACTGCACGACCAGCACCAATGCTACGGCCTCGGCGGCGCTGCACGACATACGCCTCTCCCCCAACCCCGCCCGTCACTGGACCCGCATCGAGTGGCCCTCCGACCAGGCGGTGCAATGGCAGGTATTCGACCTTTTGGGCCGCACGGTTGCCCGGGGCGAAGCGCCCGGTGGCGCGTTTAGCATCCAGGTCGGCGCGTGGTCGCCCGGACTCTATTTTCTGGAACTATACAGCGACGGCCGACTTGCCGGGCGTGCAACGCTGAGCAAACTGTAGCCTTTACTGGAGCGTATTTAAAAAAAAGAGGCTGTCTCACAAGTCCGCACCGTATTGCGCCGTTGACAGGCGAATTCATTTTTTGACAGGATAAAAAGGATTTACAGGATTTTCGGCGACGGAGTCGCCTCATTTATCCTGTAAATCTTGTAAATCCTGTCTGAAAAAATCAATTCCCGTCAAAGTCATACTTTTGATACAGCCTCCCTTTTTATACAACAAACACCCGGCTTCAAACCCGGGTTTTGTGTGCTCAATCCATCTTGACCAGCTTCCAAACGCCAACCTGACCATTCTCCACAATTTGCAGGAGGTAAGCGCCTGCGGGCAGGTGGTCGGTTTCTATGTTCGTTGTTTCCGTCACTGTCGTTTGCTCGCTGATCAGGCGCCCCTGAGCGTTCAGCAGGCGCAGGCGCGTACCTGATTGCACGGGGCGGTCGAACAGCACGTCCAGACGGGATCCGAATGGGTTGGGCTGCACGCGTACCCCGGCCAGCGTCGGCTCACGGGTACCCACACAAACCTTCACTTCGACAGCCAGCGAAACATCGTCCGGACAATTATTGGCGCTCCAGGTGTAGGCGCCGCCGACTGTGCCGGCGCCGGGTGTTTGCCAGATCACCTCAATTTGTCCCGTGCCCTGTCCTTGCGTGATCGTGCCGTTGGCGGAAACCGTCCATTGGTAATTACCCACCGTTCCGGGCAGGCTGTACAGTAGCGTCCCTCCGATGCAGGCCGTATCGGCCCCGACAATGCTCACCAGCGGCGGCACCGGTTCGGTAATGGTTGTACTCGTTGTGGCTGTGCAGCCGTTGGCATCCGTGACGGTGCAACCGATCGTCCCTGCCGGCAAGTTGGCGGCCGTCGGTGTCTGTTGGCCATTGGACCACAGGTAGGAATACCCCGTGGTACCGCCGGCGGCCAGTACGCCGGCCTGCCCGTCCGACAAGCCCGGGCAGGAGACAGCGGCAGTGGCGCCGATGGAGGCTACGAGCATATCCGGCTGGTCAATTGTGGCGGAAACTACCGTGGTGCAACCAATAGCATCGGTGATCGTCAGCGTGTAGGTACCGGCGACCACGTTGGTCAAATCTTTTGCCGTGCTGCCATTCGACCAGGCGTAGGAATAGCTCGGGCCGGTACCGCCCGCTACAAGCAGGCCAATATTGCCGTTGGAACCGCCAAAGCAGGAAACGGTGGTTGGAGTAGCGTTCACATTCCACGGCTGGTAAACCCGGAATACTACATTTTCATGTACCGTGGTACACCCGGCGCCATCAGTCACCGTGACGGTGTACGGCCCAATGGGCACATTTTGCAAACCCGGCGAGGTATCGCCATTGGACCATGCGTAGGTGTAGGTGGGTGTACCACCCAGCACAAAAGCCAAAACATTGCCCAGGACAGGTTCGACACCCGGGCAGGTACTCTGCTCAAAGGCTGTTTCGGCTACCAGTACCGGGACGGGTTGTACCGTCGAATTGGACAGTTCGGTCGTGCAGCCGTTCGCATCGGTGATTGTGACGGTGTATATGCCCGGCGCGATGTTTTCGAGGTTCTGCGTGGCAGCGCTGGTGGACCAATCGAAGTTGTAGCCCGGCGTGCCGCCGGAAACGGTCAGTGTGACCGTGCCGATGTCGGTGACACAGGGGTTTGCCTGCCAGACGGCGCCGGCGGAAATTTCTGCGGGCTGACCGATGGATACTGTTGCTGATTGTGAGCAGCCAACAGCATCTGTGACGGTGACGGTGTATAAACCCGCCGCCAAATTGGCAACGGCATCGGAGGTTTGGTTGTTCGACCACAGGTAGGTGTAGCCTGGCGTGCCGCCGTTCGCCTGCACGGAAGCAGCGCCGGTGGTTTCTCCAAAACAAAGTACGGGATCAGATTCGGCCTGCACGGCCAGCGTAGTGATCTGGCCCACTGTGGCCGAGGCGGTCCGGGTACAGCCGGTATCGTCGGTGATTGTCACGGTGTAGGTGCCCGATGCTACATTCGCGAGATTTTGTCCGGTGCTGTTGTTGGACCACTCGAATGTGTAGCCCGGCGTACCGCCGCCTACGGTCAGTTCCACACTGCCGTTGGTAGCCCCGGCACAGCCGGCTTCTGTTGTGGTTGTACCGGCGGTGATAGCAGTGGGTTCGCCTATGCCGGCACTTTCGATCCGGGAGCAGCCGTTTTCATCCGCCACGGTGACGGTGTAGGTACCGGCGGCGAGGTCGGTGAGCACCTCCGCATCCGAGCCGTTTGACCAGACAAATACATAACCCGGCGTGCCGCCGTTGACCGTGCTTTCGATACTGCCAGTTGCCGCACCATTGCAGTCGGCATCGGTGGCTGCGAGTGTCAGTTCAAGTTCTGTGGGTTCGGTCACTTCATCGGTGGCAATGCCGATACAGCCGTTTCCGTCAATGACGGTGGCGGCGTAGATTCCGGCAGAGAGGTCGGTCAGATTCAGCACATCATTGTCGCCCGTGGACCATTCGATGAAATAGGGTAAGACGCCGCCGCTCACGTTGAGCACAATGCCGCCATCCGTCAGGCCGAAGCAGGAAACGGGGGTCACATCTGCACCAATGCCCAGTGCGGTGGGTTCGTCTATCGTGGCTTCGGCAGTGGTGGTACAGCCCTGTGCGTCGGAGATCGTGACGGTGTAGATGCCCGCCTCCAGATCGCTCAAGTCGGGTGTATCGGCGCCGTTAGACCACAGGTAGGTCAGGTTGTTTCCACCGGACACCACCAGCGTGACGGCGCCATTCGCGGCGCCGTTGCAGGAAATATGGGTAACGGCAGCATCGGCGGTAAACGGATCCGAACCAAACACAGCCGAAGCGCCAATGCCGATGCTTTGGTTGTAATACGAGCCGGTAGGGACCGTTTCGAGTTTGAAGGTACGCACCTGATAGTAGTTGGCGCCGTCAACCGGGAAGGAGTCTACGAACGCTGTTCCGAATACCGGCGCGTTCACGATGAGTTGGAATACGCTGTCGGGGTCGGGCGCCCAATAGACGAGGTATCCCAACTGCGCATCCGGGGATGCGTCCCAGGCGAGGTTGATCGTTTCGCAGGAAGCTGTGGCGGCTACGTTTTGGGGAGGCCGCACGGCGTGGGCACGCAGCGTAGGATCGCCGAGCAGGCCGACATGAATCAGTTCGTCGTTGGAGCTGGGTGGATAGACGCGGGCCTGACCCAGAAAACTGTTGAGCCACACCCAGAACGTACTGGTCAGGATCGGCTCGCCGAGACCCATGTGGTGGAAGTGCCAGTTGGGGCGCCCCGCCCAGGCAGTCGTCAAAATACCGCCTTTGGAAGCCAGTGCACTGGGCAGGAGCGGGTTGCTCTCGTAGTCCCAGTCGCCAAAGTAGCTGCCAAAGAGCATGGAGAAAACGACGTTGACACTGTCTGTCTGGAAATTAGCCGAGTTGGCCACGCCATTGGCACTGGCATAACCGCCGGCTCCGCAGCCGTTTCCAATGAGAAAACTTTGGTTTTTCGTGTTGTTGATAAAATCGCCTTGCACCACCGAGTTGGTTCCGGTCAGCGCGTAACCATTGCGAAAACCATTCTGGGCAAATGCTTCGCCGCTCGCAAAGCCGAAGTTGTCGTCCACAATAGTTTGGTTCGACGGCTTGTAGGCTCCTGTGCGGAACGCGTGATTTTTGTTCAAATACCGGCGATAGAGTTCGGTTTGGGACACATCCCAGCCGGTGGTCAGGTTGGAAAAATCCACCCGGCTCACCACGATCTCGGCGAGCGAGGGGGTCAGGCTTTGGTCAAATTTGCCGTCGCCGGGTACATTGCGGTTGGCAGCCCGGGCTGCGCCGATGTTGTTCACAACATTGTCTGTCCAGCCGGCCTCGTCCATGTCGCCGTAGTAATAGTCCGTGGGCCAGGCGCCAAGGTGGTCGGGCGTGTGACCGTCGGGGGCGATATTGCCGGAATAGGGCACCGGGATATTTCCGAACAGGAATGCGCCGGAGACACTGCCCGGGTCGCTTTCGTAGTCGCTGCGAATCAGGGCTTTCACCGAGGCCACCGTACTGGCGGCTACATCAATATCGTGCCGCAGCACCTGCCAGCCGTCGCCGCGCAGGTCTTGCACATAGCGGTCGAGTTCGACAGAAAGCGGGGTGGAAAGGGCATTGTCCACCACGAAGATCATTTTGCCGCGATAGACCGTAGGTAATACCTCGATGCCGGCATACACCAGGCCGATACGCTGGGTGGGCGCTGCGGCGGAGGTTTTGATGACGATATACTCGAAGCCGAGGCCCGCAATTACATTATTGTCGGTAAACGATGTGGCTGCGGCCGGCAGCTGGAGGAATCCCCACGCCGTTTCATTGATTTGTTTTCTGCCAATAAATGTTGCCGTCGCGTTGGCTGTGGCTGGAAAACTCAGGGTGATGGCGGGTGGGTTGGTGACCATGGTGACCGTGATCGGCACCACAATATCGGCGGTGTTCTGCGCCAAGAGGGCAGTACTGCCGATCAACCACATTGCGAGGAGAAGGAGGTGTTTTTTCATGCAATGAAAAGTTTGTTAAAAAAATATGGATAAGGACGGATGCGTCCGGGTCCAACACCCGGAACCGCGCCGTTGAGCCGTCAAGGTACTCCGCTTCGACGTACCGGACAAACGCGTTGTCCTGCATTTTCTCCCTTTGCCTTTTGCTCCGGCGGGATAAAACCCGCCGCTACTGCTTGCCCTTGCCCTTTTGGATTATTATGCCGTAGTTGCGTGTTGAATTCCCTCGATCAGCACCGTACATGCCGCTCGTATTTCTGTATACCCGATGGTCAGCGGCGGCGCAATGCGCAGGCAGCGGTCGTTGAACAAAAACCAGTCGGTGATCACGCCCTGGCTCAGGCAATATCGGATGGTGCGTTGCACCCGTTCGGCGTCGTCCAAATCCACCGCCATCCAAAGGCCGGCGCTGCGCACCTCCTTGATAGCGGGGTGTACGAGCAAATCCCGGAACAATTGTTCCTTGGCCCGTACCTGTGCGATCAGGTCCGTTTCCAGCAGCACCTGCAAGGTAGCCAGAGCCGCTGCCGCACTCACCGGATGGCCTCCAAACGTGGTGATGTGGCCCAGCGGCGGATCGAACGCCAGCACCCGCATAATTTCCTGTGGCGCCACAAAAGCGCCGACAGGCATACCGCCGCCGAAACCCTTGGCCAGCAGCAGGACATCGGGCCGAATGCCGTACTGCTCGAAAGCGAACAGGGTGCCCGTTCGGCCGCAACCCGCCTGCACCTCGTCGAGGATGAGCAATGCGCCGGTTTCGTCGCAGCGCCGGCGCAGCGCCTGTAGCCAGGCGGCCCGGGGCAGGCAGATACCCGATTCGGCCTGCACCGTTTCTACGATGACCGCTGCTGTACGGCGGTCAATTTTTTCCAGACAGTGGTCACAATTGAAGTCAATATGCCGGATACCGGGCAGCAGCGGGTGGTAGGGCAGCGTGAAATCGTCGGGCGCCATGAGGCTGGCGGCGCCCTGTGTACTCCCGTGATACGCCCGGCGGCAGGCCACGATATCGGGCCTGCCCGTGTAGCGTTTGGCGAGTTTCATGGCGCCTTCGGTAGCCTCGGTACCGGAGTTGACCAGGTACACGGAATCGAGGCCGGGCAACTGTTTTGCGAGCAAGGTGGCCAATTCTACCTGCGGCGCCAGCACATATTCGCCATAGACGAGGGTGTGCCAATAGCGTCCAAGTTGCTCGCGCACGGCGGCCTCCACCCGTGGGTGCCGGTGCCCGAGGCTGCTCACGCCGATACCGGCTATCAGGTCGAGATATGCCTTCCCGGCGGTATCGTACAGGAAAAGCCCTTCGGCGCGTTCGATCTCCAGAGCGAGCGGCGCGGGCGAGGTTTGGGCGAGGTGCCGTAAAAACAATTGTCGCTGACCGAGCATGTTTTGTTTGCTGGTAAAAATATTTGGGCAAATATTTGTGCCGTTCTGCATATCCCGAGCGTCCAATCATCCAAAGGCTTGTTTTTTTGTTTCATCGGCAAGCCATTCGCAGAACGCCCGAAAAGTCGCTGTTTTTTTCAACGTGCGAGGGAAATGCCTGCACGCGAGTCAATCAAAGTGCCCAGCCTATCTTTTTATGACAGCCCAATCGCTCATCGCTTACGACATCCCGGCACTCGGTACCGAGCAAACGGGGAAAGACGCTTTCCACGCCTTGAACGATCACCATGTCAGGCATTTGCCGGTGGTGGAAGAAAGCCGTTTGGTGGGCATCCTTTCCGAAGAAGATATTTTCAACCACAAACTGTACGAACCGATCGGCGCGTATGATTTTTCCATGATGCGCCGTTTTGCTGTGCGCAACAGCGACCATGTGTTCGAGGTTATGCGCCTGATGGGCGAATACCGCCTCACTATCATTCCGGTTGTGGACGATCAGGGCAACTATCAGGGCCTGATCACGCTCAGTGACCTCCTGCGTTTTTTCGCCAACTCGGCATCCTTCACCGAGCCGGGCGGCGTTCTCGTGCTCGAAATGAGTCGCCGGGACTATTCCCTCAGCACAATTTCCCGAATTGTGGAGGACGAAAACGCCAAAATCCTCAGCACATTTGTCACCTCCAGCCCCAATGCGGAGGTGGTGGAGCTGACCATCAAGGTCAATCGCCCGGACCTTAGCCGTATCGTATCCGCTCTGCAGCGCTACGAATACGACGTTAAGGAAACTTTCGCCGAGGGCGATTATGCCGACTCGCTGCAAGAGCGCTACGACTCGCTGATGAGTTATCTCAGCGTTTGATTTTTTGCAAAGTATTCCGGTTTATTACAAACCGCCTGGTGTGATGTGCTACGGTATGCACACAAGCAACGTGGGGTTTCACTGAATTATACCGGTGGAAAAATGGTTTGCGAAAATTTCCCGACCTTCCGGGTTTGGCCAACGCATTCCGAAAATATCCGGTAGCATGGCGGTCGCCTGCCTTTACTTTTTTTGTTCAATCAGCCAAAAGCCGCATTGACACAGAAAAAGGTAGCATACACACAGTTGCCCAAAACTTAACATGGGAAAGCCGCTGCGCCTGCTTACCTTCACAAAGTCATTTTGGCGGAGCACTGTCCGGAGTGCTTGCTACATGGCCTCCATCACCCGATTTTTTTCACCAAAACATTTTTTTCCGATGAAACAATGTACTTCTTCCGGCGGAAGCGGGCATAGATTAGCCCGCAACCCGCTTAGCTCAAGGCGAACCTATGGTTTATTCGCCAGTAATTTAATTGCTACGCTCATGTTGTTACTTTCGATTGCACACGTTCACGCACAATCCGGGTGTCAGCCAACAATTGTTACCATGTCTAACAACTTGCCTCAACCGGACGGGTTTGGTACAATTACGCTTGGGATATGCGACTGGGATGTTTGCTTTACTCTGGAGGTATACCATGATTACCCAACGGAACATCCTTATGTAGTTTCCACCACATTCGACCCGGATATCTATGACTTTTCGCATTCGGTGCCCGAACTTGAGGATATTTTCGCCAGTACTGATGTAAATGGAAACATTACATTGACTGGCACATACACGGCTCCGTTTGTTGAAGAGGACAGTTTTTATGTTGAGTTGGAAATGTGCTTTGTACGCATCGATTCCTGGATTTCCGGGCCTAAGGACGGTCGGGTTTTGTTTTCGGTTTATGATATGGACTGCGATCCGCCGCTAATTGAATTTTTTAACCAGCCCAACATCAACGTAGTGCCATACGCCGACTTGCGGCCGGTTTCGGAAACCCGACTTAGTACACTATTGGCCAACGGCGATATCGTGTATACGAGCACCGGAAGTCTGCCGGATATGTTGATTGATGACGAATTGGTGATTGATATTGCCGGTGCTGCTTTTTGGGGTAGCTCCAGCAGGTTGCGTAATGTTTTTCTCCTGCCGGGTGCGCGTATTCGGGTTGAGAGCCTCCTCCCCAACCAGTCGGAACCATCATTGGGGCTGATTTATGTCAACCTGCAGACCTGCCCGGGCCAATCCCTGGCCGAAGGTATCGCAGTAGAGCCGCACGCAACTGCTTCGGCGCCTTTTTCAAAATTGAGTATCGCCAATTCCATCATCTCCGACTGCCGCTTTGCCGTAAATGCCCAGCCGGGTTCCAGTATTTTATTGACGAACAACCAGTTTGTCAACAACTACATCGGTGTAAACCTGGATATGACCGGCGCCTCATCGGTACCGGCTCGCGTACGAATAGCGGAGTTTGCCGGCAACACCTTCGGCACAACAGCCCCTTTGAAGGCCCCGTATTCCGGCATGCCGGAGTCGGTCGAAGAGCGCGGTTTGTGCGGCATCCGATTATTCGGGTACCAGGATTTTAACGTATTCAGCAATATCGGCGCATCTCCGGGAGGGGTAAACGCCTTTTCTTCGCTTGCCAACGGCATCCTCGGATTCAACTCCACCGGCAACATCGGCAACATGTCCTTCAGCGACATGAACTCCACCGCGACCACGCCGGCGTACCAACACGAGGGTTATGGTATTTATCTGGCCAGCAAAAAGGCCGACTGGTTCAACATCAACTTTCCGTTTACGACTATGACATTCGACAGTTGCAAAACCGGTATCCGGGCCATCAACTACGCCGGAAAGGTGGAGGGCGCCGAGATGACCCGGGTAAACATCGGCATTGACTGGTCCAACAGCCACACCCGCGACGTGCGGTTGCGGGACAACACCATCACCGCCCGGCACTTTGGTATCCGCTCTGGACTGAACGAACCGCTGCACCCGATCAGTGCTATCGTAGAGAATGAGGTGACAATCACGGGTGCGCTTGCACCCGGAAACAACCTGACGCGCGGTGTCGAAATGAACGAGATCGGCTTTGGATACACCCCGTCCGGCTCCACTGTCCCAGTTAGGCTGGAGGGCTGGGACGTGGGCAGCAACATTGTTGCCCTGGAGCAAGGAGGCGTCGGAATCGGATACCGGAACGGTGTTTCCGGTACCATACACGAAAACATCGTGACCAACCAGACCCAGCCCGCCGACTACATGGGCATTCTGGCCGAAGGGATTATGGGCAGCGACCTGACGGCCAACACCATAACCCAAAACGCCGGAGGGTTAGGTACCAGCACAGCGATACAGAGCAGCGCCGGTTTTGCCAACACCTGCCAGTGCAACTGCGTGGACAGCACCGACATCGGCCTGTTCTTCCTCGACATGGCCGATTTCTCCGATGCCGTTCGCGGCAACAGCATGAACACCCACTGCACAGGTCTGCAACTCAATGCCGGCGCGTATATCGGGGAACAAAACCATACCGGGAACATCTGGGATTTGAGCGCGATTACGGGGAATTGTTTGGGGGGGAGGAATTATAGCATTCCCTCACTATCGCGGTTTTTTGTGAACGGTACTGCAAATCCGGCCTTTAACCCGTCAGTATTCCCCTCAAACTGGTTTGAGAATGTGACCGGTACAGCCTTTGCCGGATGCGCCACCTGTACTTTTCCGCCGCTCACACCGCCCCGCATCCCCGAAAGTTCTGCGCCCACCAAGTTGGATGAGGCCACTGCCACGGACAAGTTGTTTCCCGAACTGTTCGAGGACGAAACGAACTGGAAGGGCGCTTTCCGACTGTACCGCAAGATGCTGCGCCACCCGTCCATTGAGTCCTACGCCACAGAGTATGCCGATTTCAAGGCTGCACACGACAGCCTTTCCACGGGGCGCTTAGCCTACATCGCCGAGCAGCGCAGTACCATTTTTGCGTTGAGCGCCACAGAAGATTCCCTGCTGGAAGTCTATCGCCTCGCCTGGCACGATGGTATGGCCGATCTGCTGACGCTCGACAGCCTGCGCCAATCGGGGGATTCGTCCACGCTGGTATCGCAGTATGACTCTGTGGTGTCGCTCACTACTGCCGTGCGCGAGCAGTATGTCTTGTACTTGGACACCTTGGACATGGCCCGCCGGGCAAATATCCAGTCGCTGCTGGCCCAGAACGCAGCCATCAGCACAGCGATCACACCCGCCGACAACCACAAGACCGTGAATGCCATCGTGTTCGGTCTGCTGCTGAACGACAGCCTGCAGACCGGCGACTTGGCCACGCTGGAGGCCATAGCTGGTATGTGCCCGCTGGAAGGCGGCGATGCTGTGTATGAAGCGCGAGCGATAGTAGTGCACACCACCGGAGCGAGCTACGACGATACGGACTTGTGCGCGGTATCGGCAGAGCGGTCGCGTGCTGAAAGTACGAAGCCCCGCACACAGATGCTATCGTCTTGTATCCCAACCCGACAACCGGGCTGCTGACTTGGCGCGGCGCCAGCACACAATTCGTGCTGCTGCGTCTTTACAGCCACACCGGGGAACTCCAAATGAAGCAAATGCTGACCGGCTCGGCAGTTCAGATCGGTCATTTGCCCGACGGCTTGTATCAGGTACAGCTGTTCGATGCGCAAAGCAAATCCCTGCTGACTACGCAGAAGGTACTACTGATCAAACACTAATTCTTTCACTCGTTGCAGGCTGTGCGGTCCCGGACACCGCGCAGCCTGTCACTTTATTTCCAAACGATATGAAAAAGATACTATTGGCCTTGCTCCTGCTGGCAGGCTATTCTAATATATATGCCCAATGGCATGACAATATATGGTTGCTTGGCTACAACTACGACACATCAGATGACCTCGCAGAGGGAATTACCTTTGATTTTGGCGATTCACTTCGGATATCTTATGAAAAAAGAATCGTACCGTTTGCCGATTCTTATGCCTCTCTTTGTGATTCTTCTGGAAAATTATTGCTTTACAGTAATGG
Source organism: Lewinellaceae bacterium (assembly GCA_016719605.1). Classification (GTDB taxonomy): domain Bacteria; phylum Bacteroidota; class Bacteroidia; order Chitinophagales; family Saprospiraceae; genus M3007. Next base: position 74,566 of record JADJYW010000004.1, read on the forward strand.
TTGTTATGTAGCGAATTCTGATGGAAACCTTATTGATGGTAGTTTGGGTATGAATCCGGGAATAATGTACGATCTCTTTTGTACGAAAAATAGAGGATACAATTTAGGACAATGCATGATATTGGTACAAGACCCTAATGAGTATCATCTGTATCACCTTTTTCACATTAGAGTATTTAATTCATTTTTCATTCAAGATATATTACATACGCTTATTGATCTGTCGGCCAAAAATGGAGCAGGAGTGGCAGTAACTAAGAACGATGTATTAGTCTCTGACACCATGCACCATGATGGACTTCATGCGGTCAAGCACGCTAACGGACGCGACTGGTGGATTGTTGGGGCCAAGCAGAACAGCAACAAGTATTACTTACTATTGCTTGATCCTCAAGGCATCCATGTTCAAGAGCAATATGTTGGAGTACCCACCGATATGAGCGACTGGGGGGAGATAGCCTTTTCCCCCGACGGTACCAAGATGGCTCGCTACAACGCAGTGGATGATTTGCGTATTTTCGATTTTGATCGCTGTACGGGCACATTGTTCAACCCCATCCATATCGAAGTTCATGATGATCTTGTCGGGCCGTTATACGCAGGTCTTTGCTGGTCGGCCGATAGCCGGTACCTGTATATTACCGACACCCGTTCGCTTTTCCAGTTCGATGTGCAGAGTTCCGACATTGCATCCAGCCGGATACTGATAGCCGAAGCAGAACCACCTGCATGCCCGCTCAGCGGTACCATCGGCTATATGGAACTCGGTCCCGATGGAATACTGTACAGCCGCCCGTTCAATGGGCAGAACTGCATGCACCGCATAAAACATCCCGAACGGGCCGGTACTGCTTGTGAAATGGAGCAAAACTATTATCAGTTCGATTATCCATACCGTGGTCTCCCCCACTTCCCTAACTTCCGCCTCGGCCCCATAGACGGCTCGCCCTGCGATACGCTGGGGCTGGACAACCATCCCTTAGCCAACTGGCGCTACGACCGTACGCCCGGCTTGGGGGTGGATTTCACCTCCGTGTCGTGGTATGAACCCACCGACTGGCTCTGGGATTTCGGCGACCCGGGCAGCGGCGCTGCCAACAGCAGCACCGAAAAACACCCCTCCCACATGTATCCCGCAGCAGGCCCCTACGAGGTGTGCCTCACCGTGAGCAACCAGTATGGCGGCGACACGAAGTGCAAAACGGTGTGGGTGGAGCAAACGACAAGCCTTTCCCCGGCCCCCTCCAAAGGAGGGAGAGACGTGACGCTGTACCCCAATCCCACGACGGGTATGGTGTACTGGCGCGGCGTGCCGGAGGGCGAACCGGTGACGGTGCGGGTGTTCGATGCGCTGGGGCGGCTGCGCTACAACTCCCCCTCCTTTGGAGGGGGCGGGGGGGAGGCCGATTTGGGCGCTTTGGAGGACGGGCTGTACTTTGCGGTGTTGTCGGGAAGGAATGGCGAGGTTTTGGTTTCGAAGGCGGTCGTTTTGGCAAAAAAATAAAACAACCTGAACGTAACAGGTGGCCTGAATGCGTGGCCCATTTGTACAGCGGGTTATGCCAACTTGAGGACATTCTGCCGGGTGAAATCTGGCCTCCCTCTCATTTGGGCCGGGGTTTTAGCGCAAAAACATTGGACGGGCTTTGCATTTTCATGAAGATGGGCTACCTTCGCACCCGCTTTAGGCAAACGTTCATTAATTTATTCACAAGTATCTGAAAATGAGACATTACGAAGTCACCTTCATCGTAGATCCAGTGCTGTCGGGCGATGAAGTCAAATCGACAGCAGAACACATCCAGAACGAATTGAAAAATTTCGGCGCCACCATCGTGGCGGTGGATGAAATCGGCCTGAAACAACTGGCCTACCCGATCCGTAAACGCTCCAGCGGTATGTATTACTGCTACGAGTTCGGTTGTATCGAAGCCGACTGGCTGACCAAGTTTGAACTGGGGTTGAAGCGCAACGAGAAGTTGCTCCGATTCCTGACGGTCAAACTCGACAAGTACGGCATCAAGTACAACGACGACAAGCGAAACGGCCGGATTGGCAAAAACAAAAAAGAGGCTGCGTCTGCGCCCCCCCCGGTAGAGGCCGTTTCAGCGCCCGCGGTGGTAGATCTCGACGTTGAGGCGCCCGAAATCGCCGCCGAAATCGAATAAATCTGTTTCGGCATCCAAGTTCACGCATTCGTTCACGCACAAACACACACCAACAATATGGCTGCTTCGAGAGAAGACGTTAAGTTTCTCAGCAATCCGAAAATCGGGCTGAAACACAAAAAATACTGCCGCTTCCGCAAGTTCGGCATCAAACACATTGATTACAAGGACCCGGACTTTCTGCTCCAGTTCATCAATGAGCAAGGCAAATTGCTGCCGCGCCGTATCACGGGCAACAGCCTGAAATACCAGCGCCGTGTATCTACTGCCGTCAAACGCGCCCGCCACCTGGGTATGCTGCCGTTTGTCGCAGACTTGATGAAATAAGCACCGAACCTGAATTCTTCAATTTTAAATAGTCAAAAGAGATGGATATTATTCTGCTCGAACATATCGAAAAAGTTGGCGACAAACACGATGTCGTTAAGGTAAAAGACGGCTACGGCCGGAATTTCCTGATCCCGCGCGGGATGGCCATTGTGGCCAACAAATCCAACATGGCACGCCTGGATGGTTTGAAAAAGCAAGCTTCCAAGAAAGAATCCGCCATGATCGGTACTTACCAGGAGATGGCGGCTAAATTAGTTGCCAAAACGCTCAAAATTGTGGCCAAGGCTGGCGAGAGCGGCCGCTTGTTTGGTTCCGTGACCGCCCAGAATCTGGTGGATGCGATCAAAGAACAAGTCGGTGTCACGATAGAAAAACGCATTGTGGAGATGCCCGAGGAAGTAAAAGAACTGGGCTCCTACGAAGCATTGGTCAAGTTCCACCCCGAAGTGATCGCCAAGGTCAAATTTGATGTGGTGACCGATCTCGTCTCCGATACCACGACACCTGTCGTAGCCGACACGGTGCCGGTAACGGATGCTCCAGTATCTGAATAACCCGCATGAGGAGGCTCGCTCCTCCGGCAGGTCAATAATTTTATAAAGGCAAAACCGATCCCGTGTGGAGGTTTTGCCTTTTTTTGTTGCAGCAAGCAAACCTTGCCACCTTCCTATCGTGAACCTGTTCCTATTATTTTTGGCTGCTTTGCCTGGCGTGCTCATTAGTTACGCTATTTTCCGGGCCGACAAGTACGAGCACGAGCCAATGGCGCCTCTGGCGCTTTGTTTTGTGCTTGGCGCCGCAGCCACTTTCCCGGTCATGGAGGTCGAACGCCGGGTGGTATCCGGCATGGAATTTCCACAGTATAATTTGCCGACAACCATCCTGTTGTCTTTCGGCGTTTTAGCGCTGACAGAAGAGGTCGCCAAATTCGTCTTGCTGCGTGTTGTCGTTTTCCCTCGTTCGTTTTTCAACGAGCCGATGGATGGCATCGTGTACGCCGTGCTGATCGCCATGGGCTTCGCCACCATGGAAAACATATTCTATGCCAGCCGGTTTGGCCTGCAAACGGTGCTGGTACGCTCGTTTACCGCCGTTCCGGCCCACCTGGCATTTGCTATCGTACAGGGATATTTCGCGGGTTTGGCCCGGTTTAACACGCCGAATCAAACCCGGTTGCTGCTTCGAGGATTGGGATTGGCTGTATTGCTGCACGGCACATACGATTTGCTCATCCTGCAAGGCTGGTCACGCTGGTTGGTGGCATTGGGCACGTTCGCACTTTACCTGAATTTGTTCTTTCTGGGTCGCCTCGTGCAGGAACAGCAGGAGCGGTCGCCATTCCGGAAGCATGACGGAGGCACCTGATTGGCATGGACTTTAAAAATTTCTATACCGGGGCGTGCCACCATGGCACGCCTCGCTATGGACAAACTTAACAATTTATGGCTCAAGGTTTTATTTTCGATATGGACGGCACTATGGTGGACAACATGATGGTGCACCACCGCGCCTGGCAGCGCAAATTGGCCACACTTGGCCTCGATCTCTCCCTGGAGGCGGTGCGCCAAACCATTCACGGCATCAACGAGGAAATCATTGAACGCTTGTTCGGCGACCGCTTTACACCTGGGGAGCGGCAGCAAATTGCCCGGGAAAAAGAAGCCGAGTACAGGGCTATTTTTCTGCCCGAACTCCGACTCGTGGACGGCTTGGACCTGTTCCTGCGGACGGCTGTCGAGCGTGGTATTCCCATGGGCATCGGTTCGGCAGCGCCGCCCGAAAACGTTCAGTTCGTGTTGGAAAACCTGGGTCTGCACCCGTTTTTTCAGGTGGTCATTGATGCGGCACAAGTGACCAAAGGCAAACCCGATCCGGAGGTATTTCTGCGCGTGGCCGAGCGGCTGGGACTTGCCCCGGAGCACTGCCTGGTTTTTGAGGACTCCCCCACCGGTGCCGAGGCTGCCCGCCGGGCCGGTATGCCTGCCGTGATTGTGACCACGACGCACACACCAGCCGAGTTTTCCCGGTTCGATAACGTGGTGCGCATCGTACGCGATTTTACCGAAGTATCGCCAACCGACTGGGCTGCCGGATAGCATTTCCAGACACACCTAATCCATATTGTAATTCACCCCGAACCGCAACATACGCCCCGGCTGCGGATTGTACAGCAGGTCGTCGGGTGTACCCGTAGCGTCTATGCCGGCATGGCGGCGGTTGAACAGGTTTCGGATGTGGACATAAACCAGGAAGTTTTTGCTTAGATAAAGGCGCAGCATCGTGTCCCAGGTGCGGTAGTCCGGGTATCGGTCGGTAATTACCGCGCGCTGATATTGCTCCTGATAGCGGCTCGCACTACCGAGGATGGATGCCTGTCGGTTGGTACTGACCATAAACTCCCATTTTTGCGAATACAACAACAGTCGAAACTGGCCAATCCACCGGGGAAAATTGCGCACATCCCGCGTAGCTTCCTGGCCATATCCAAACCACTCCCGACCGCGGCTGTATTGGAAAAAATACTCCCCCCGCGCTTTCACTTCGCTGCCTTTCAAGTCCTTTCTCCGAATATCTATATTCAGCAGGTCATTGCCGAATGTACCCTGCAAACCCCAAACCGCCATAGCCAGTCCGGGGGCATTTCGGTAGCCGTACGTCCAGTCGGTGCCGGTTTGAGTCAGGTATCCGTTTCGGGACAGGCGGTGCGCTTCCTGATAAAAAAAGATGATATCCGTGGCAAAGCGCCCGGTGATACTCCGAACTGCTACTTCCGCTGCGCGAACCCGCTCGGTCTGGTTGAGCCAGGTTATGTCCCTGCCCATTTCATATTCCAGAAGAACCGGCAAGGCGGATACGGTATCCTGTGCATTGATCCGATATGTGTGCGCCCGGGCGAACAAAGACGGGCGCTGAAACCCCTCGGAATAGGTGGCCCGCAGCGCCCAGGTACTGTCAACGCGGTATTTTATGGCTAAGCGGGGAGCCGCTGCGATGGAGTTGTCCAACGGCAGGTTGAGGGCGGCACCCAGGATAATGGTCGTTTTTTTGGTGCGGTACTGCAGCTGGGCAAAGGTATTCAGGTCGAGGTTGCCGTCGCTTCCTGCCCGGAACGGCGGTGGGCCGAGGGTGTCCCTGGGTTCGCCGAATATCCGCACCTCTACCGGTCCCTGGAAATAGCCCATGGGGGGTACGCCGCCGCCAAGATTTGCCTGCAAACCGGCATCCAGATGCAGGTTAGGCTTCAGGGCAGCATTGACGCGGGACTCGAAGCGCACGTCCACGCCATTGGCGGCGAGGTAGCGCTCGTCGGAGCTGTAGCGCCCATAGATGTTGCTCAGCACTGCAATGCGCGCTGCGTCGGACTGGATTTGCGGAGCCTTTGCGGCATACAGGGCCGTGCTCAGGCGGTCGAACACCGGTGTGAAAGACGACGAGTTTTGTACCTGATACCGGATGATCGAGAGTGTGTTGGTAGCCGTGCGTTTCGCGCGTTTTTTTTGAAAACTGAAGGCGAGTGTTTCGACTTGCTCGGCGATGCGGTTGGACGGGTTGGCATACGATATGGCGAGCGGGCTAATCCCCAACCCGCTATGATCGAAACGGCTCATGCGGTTGTAATTGAAATGAATGCCGCGCCAGGTCAGGTTGATCCCCAACAGACGGCTTTCGTGCAAAATGGGTGCCGTGCGGGCCACAGAGTCGCCCATTTCACGGGGACGGTAGTTGGGATTGTTGCGGTACAGTGTGGGGTCCAGCCCGAAAGGCAGGTAGTTTTGGGGCTGGAACAGGTTGTCGTCGTAAAAATAATCGGCGCGTTCGCGCACGGTACTGCTGCCGTAGACGCTGAACCGGAAAATGTTTTTGTCCCGGAACAGTTTGCCGCCGAGCATAAGATCGAGGCTGTTGTAGCCAAAATTGCCGAAAGACAAATCGGCCTGGGTATAGATGGGGCGTTCACTTTCTTTCAAAATAATGTTGACCACACCGGCGCAGGCGCCGTCGCCGTAGATGGCCGCCGCCGGGCCGTAAAGCACCTCGATACGCTCGGCCTGCCGGATGGGCAGTTGCGCGCCGATGGGCATGCCCGGTGCGCCGGTTGGCCTGACCGGCACGTCGTTGATGAGTACTTTCATGTACTGGTTGCCGGATAGTCCGCGGAGCATGAAAGTTTCGCCCTCCAGCGCATTGCCCGGCTGCGAGACCCGCACACCCGGCGCAGCGCGCAGCACGTCGCCGAGGGTGACATAGCCGTTGCGCAGGATATCTTCCGACGAAATCACCCATACCGTAAACGGCAGGTTTTCCAAATCCTCCAACGAACGGGTGGCGGAAACCGCCTGCCGTTTGAGCAGGCCCTCGTTTTTGAACAGGATATTGCTGTCCACCAAACGTTCGAGCGGCAGCAGCAGCGAGGCCGAATCGGTTTGAGCGGAGAGGAGGAGCGGGAAAATCAGGAGCGGGAAGAGTAGCCGAAGGCGCATAACTGGATTTTTTCGAGCCAAAAAAACGAAAAGATTTCTTCCCCGGCGGGGAAATGGTGCTTTGCCTCGGGATTTTGAGCAGTTCTCTGAACACGCTCCATTTTTTCTTTACCCGTCTTGGTATCTATGCAAACTTCGGTCTTGGCGATTACCTCAAATGTCATACCGTCAAGGAACTTTACTCGCCTAATTTTTGAGGATGCGGGATATCGGTTTTAAAACAAAAAATTTAAAAAAAACAAATCCCTGACCCGTACTTTTGCCCCGCCCCCTCCAACCAGAAACCCTCCAACCAGAAACCTTCCAACCAGAAACCCTCCAACCAGAAACCCGTTTTCCCATCATGGCGCGTTCCAAAAAAGATACTTCCGTTCCACCCACAGTATCCCACAACGGCGAGGACACCATTGTTACCCTTTCCGGGATGTACCAGAATTATTTTCTGGACTACGCCTCCTATGTTATCCTCGAACGCGCCGTGCCGGCCATCGAAGACGGGCTGAAACCCGTGCAGCGCCGCATCCTGCACGCCATGTTCGAGCAGCACGACGGACGCTACCACAAGGTAGCCAACCTCATCGGCCAAACCATGCAGTACCATCCCCACGGCGATGCCGCTATCGGCGATGCCTTAGTCAACCTCGGCCAAAAAGACCTGCTCATTGATTGCCAGGGCAACTGGGGCGACTACCGCACGGGCGACTCCGCTGCCGCGCCGCGCTACATTGAGGCACGTCTCACCAAGTTCGCGCTTGATGTGGCGTTCAACGCCGACACCACCCGCTGGCAACTCACCTACGACGGACGCAAACGCGAACCCATCGCCCTGCCCATGAAATTTCCGCTGCTGCTGGCGCAGGGCGTGGAGGGTATCGCCGTGGGATTGAGCACCAAGGTTATGCCGCACAATTTTGTGGAGATCATCAAAGCCAGCATAGCCGTACTCAAGGGCCGCAACGCCGACCTATACCCCGACTTCCCCACCGGAGGACTGGTGGACGTGGCCCACTACAACGGCGGCGCCCGCGGCGGCAAAATCCGCGTACGCGCACGCATTCGGGAAATTGACAAAAAAACACTCCAGATCACCGAACTGCCCTACGGCGTGTTTGTCAATGACCTGATTGACACCATCCTCAAGGCCAACGAAAAGGGCCAGATCAAGGTCAAAAAAGTGATTGACAAAACTGCCGCCGAGGTGGATATCGAGATCGAACTCCAGCCCGGCGTCAGCCCGGATGTGACCATTGATGCCCTGTACGCGTTCACCAATTGCGAGGTGAGTATCAGCCCCAACTGCTGTGTGATCATAGACAACAAGCCGCTGTTCACCGACGTGAACGACTTGTTGCGCATCTCCACCGAAAACACGAAGGAACTGCTCCGCATGGAGCTCGAAATCCTCAAACACGACCTGGAGGAAAAACTTCATTTCGCTTCCTTAGAGAAAATTTTTATCGAAAACCGCATCTACCGCGACATCGAGGAGTGCGAAACCTGGGAAGCCGTGCTGGAGGCGATTGACAAAGGTTTGCACCGGTACGTCATCACGCCCTCCCAGTCGGGTTATGCCAAAGAGGCCAAAAAACTCAAACTCCTGCGCGATATCACCGAGGAAGACCTCGTGCGCCTCACCGAAATCCGAATCAAGCGTATTTCCAAGTTCAATTCCTTCAAAGCCAACGAGGAAATCGCCAAACTGAACGAGGCCCTTCTGGAAGCCATGCACCATCTGGCGCACCTCACGGAGTACGCCATCAGCTACTTCGAGCGCCTGCTCGACAAATACGGCAAAGGCCACGAGCGCAAGACCGAGATAGCGGTGTTCGACGAAATCCGCGCCACTGAGGTGGTCGCCAACAACGCCAAACTCTATGTGGATCGCGTCGGCGGATTCATCGGCACGGGCCTCAAAAAAGACGAGTTCGTGCAGGACTGCTCCGACATTGACGACATCATCGTGTTTCGGCGCGACGGCGTGATGAAGGTTGTTCGCATCGGCGAAAAAGTGTTCATCGGAAAGGATATTCAGCACATTGCCGTTTGGAAAAAAAATGACGAGCGCACGACCTACAACCTCGCATACGTAGACGGCAAGTCGGGCCGCGCCATGGTCAAACGGTTCAACGTGACGGCCATCACCCGCGACAAAGAGTACCCCGTTGGCGGCGACGGCAAAGGCTCGCGTATCCTCTACCTCACCGCCAATCCCAACGGCGAAAGCGAGGTCGTGACGGTCACGCTCAGCCCAGGAAGTACCGCCAAAATCAAGGTTTTTGATTACGATTTTGGCGAACTTGCCATCAAAGGGCGCGACCTCAGGGCAATATCCTGACCAAGTACCCGGTAAAAACATCCGGCAGAAGGAAATGGGCAAGAGCACCATCGGCGCCAAAAAACTCTGGTACGACGAAATCACCGGTCGCCTCAACACGCAGGAACGCGGCGCCTTGCTCGGCGAATTTGATACCGGCGATCTTATCCTCGTGCTCTACCACGACGGTTCCTACGAGCTTACCGATACCGACGTACTCCAGCGTTTCGAGCCGAAGGAAATCCTGCACCTCGGCAAATTCGATCCGAAGCAAGCCGTCAATGCCGTGCACTTCGACGGTCACAAGGGTTGGACGATGGTCAAACGTTTCCTCGTCGAGACCACCAAACTGAAGGAGCGCTACTCCTACCTGACCGACCACCCCAAGTCCAAACTGCTTTTTGCCAGCATGAAGCCCAATCCGCGCATCAAGTATTCCTTCAAGGTAAAAGGCAAACCGATGCCGGGCGAGCTCAGTCTCGGCGATTTTATGGATGTGAAAGGCTGGAAAGCGGTTGGGAATAAACTCAGCGACGCGCTGCTGAGCAGCGTCAAGGAAGTGGAGAGTTTGCCCGGGAAACCGGCGGCAGCAGCAGCGGAAGAGCCGCTCCTGCAAGGCAATCTGTTTGGCGAGCCGGAGCCGGTGGTGGAGCCAAAACCAAAGACCAAAGAGGACGGAGCAAAGAAAACATTCAAGGCGGGCGATACCATTGAGTTTGATTAGTTCGCCCCATTTGTGAAAAGGATTTACGACCCGCAAAGGAGACAAGTCGTAAATCCTTTTCCGTGATTCACTTTTTACCCGGCGCGTTTGTACCCCAACGCCCACCCGACAACGCCACCTACCAGTGCGCCTACCGCAACATTGGCCACTACATCCAGAACAGCCCCGCCGGGCGACACCACATTGGTGGTTGCCAAAAACATCAGATCGAAGCTGAGGCTAATCAACCCAAAGACCCAGGCGCCGGCTATTAATCCACCCATGAAGGTATTGATGCCTGCCCAACGACTAAACAACAGGGCTGTAAACAAACCGCTGACCAGGCTACTCAGGAAAATGAGCAACATATCCGGGGGATTTTTCTCCACTCCCTCTAACTGCGGATTCATGTCGCGCATCATGTCCATGAGCAGGATGCCCCAGACCAGCCAACCCAACAAGAAGAAGGCTACGCCACCGGCTAATGCTGCAAGTAAAACTCGATTGTTCATTTCGTTTTGTTTTTAGATGTGAACAAATAAAAATTGTTCGGCAAAAGTAGAAAATGACAGAATGTTTTAAAAAATTATTTACTACTTGTTTGAAAAATCAATATGCCAACCACATCCATCATACGCCCCCACGCCGAAACGGAATACGCTGCGGAACTCAAAGCCCTGGCCAAAGCCGACGACCGCCCCCGCCCACCCGGCTGGCTCCTCTCTCCGTGGGCAGTAGTGACCTATCTCATGGGCGGCAAGGCCGGCAAACTGGACATCGAACCCAAGTATTTCGGTAGTCGCCGCCTCATGGAAATTGCCGTCGCTACGCTCGCTACCGACCGCGCCCTGCTCCTGCTCGGCGTGCCCGGCACCGCCAAAACCTGGATCAGCGAACACCTCGCAGCCGCCATCAGCGGCGACAGCACCTTGCTCGTACAAGGCACCGCCGGCATCAACGAAGATGCCCTGCGCTATGGCTGGAACTACGCCCGCCTCATCGCCGAAGGCCCCTCCGAAAAAGCCCTCGTGCCCAGCCCCGTGCTCACCGCCATGCGGGCCGGCAAAATCGCCCGCGTGGAAGAACTCACCCGGATACCCGCCGATGTACAGGACGCACTCATCACCCTGCTCTCCGAAAAACTATTGCCGGTCCCCGAACTCAACACCGAAATACAGGCGGTGCGCGGCTTCAATTTGATTGCTACCGCCAACGACCGCGACAAAGGCGTGAACGAACTCTCCGCTGCCCTCCGCCGCCGCTTCAATACCGTCGTGCTGCCCTTACCGGCCTCCCTCGACGAAGAGATCCACATTGTGCAAAACCGCGTAGCCGCCCTCGGCCGCGCCCTCGAACTGCCCCCCGAAGCCGCGCCGTTGCAGGAAATACGGCGATTGGTCACCATTTTCCGCGAACTGCGCAGCGGCAAAACCGAAGACGGACGCGAAAAAATAAAAAGCCCGACGGCTACCCTCAGTACCGCCGAAGCCATTTCCGTGATCCACCAGGGACAGTCGTTGGCCGTACATTTCGGAAACGGCGCCCTGAGCGCACCAGACCTCGCCGCCGGACTATCCGGCGCAGTGGTCAAAGACCCCGGAACCGACAAAACCGTGTGGGCGGAGTACCTGGAAACCATCGTCAAAAAGCGGGAAGGCTGGCAGGACCTGTACCGGGCCTGCAAGGAACTTGACGTTTAATATGGCAAATCTGCACCTGTACCAGGGGCTGCTGGAGGCCCGCCAAAAAGGCGAAAAACGCTTAGCCGTCCTCCTGGATCCCGATAAAATACGTCCCGGCCATCTGGACAGTATCCTCGACATTGCCGCAGCCGGCGGGGTGCATTACTTTTTCATCGGCGGCAGCCTGGTGGTGAACGATATGCTTGATAACCTGCTCACCGATATCCGCCGGCGCTGCGCTATCCCACTGGTGCTTTTCCCCGGCAATTCGTTCCAACTCAGTTACCGCGCCGACGCGATTCTTTTCCTGTCGCTCATCAGCGGCCGAAACCCGGAATTGCTCATCGGCCAGCACGTCATCGCCGCACCTTTCCTGAAAATGTCGCCACTCGAAATCATTTCCACCGGCTACATGCTCATCGACGGCGGCGTGATGACCTCCGTACAGTACATGTCCAACACCTGCCCGATACCGGCCAACAAAGCCGATATTGCCGTTTGCACCGCGCTTGCCGGCGAGCTGTTGGGACTGAAAATGATCTATCTTGATGCCGGCTCGGGCGCTCAAAACCCTGTGCCGGAAAGTATGATCGAAGCCGTGCGCGGGGCCGTCAACGTGCCGCTCCTCGTGGGGGGCGGCATACGAACACCGGAAAAAGCGGCCGCCAACTGGCGCGCCGGAGCCGACCTGCTGGTAGTCGGCAGTGCCATTGAGCAAGACCCGGGACGGCTGCGGGAGTTGGCGGCAGCGGTGGAGGAGTTTAACGGTGAGGGCGTGTAGCGCCGAACTACACACAAGCTATCCTGCATAAAATTTGAGGCAATCATCGCACAGGCACTTGCCGCCAAACTGGCGGGTCAGTGTTTCGCGGGTGGCGGGGTGCAGGTTGGGGAAGCGCTCCCAGCAGTCGCCAGGATTGTAGTTGATAAAACTTCGGGAACAGCGCGGACACTGCTGCATAAACATCTGGTCTTCCTCCACCCAGGCGGCGGCAACCTGACCACCGAGCGGCGGATTCAGTTTGCGCACGCGCACCTTCAGGGCCATCATGCCGGGGAACTGTTTTTTCATGCGCTGGAAAATACCGTTCACCACCGTCTCGATCAATTGGCGGGGCGTGCTCATCTCCATTTTGCAAATCTGAAAAACCGATTCGTAATTGACCGTTGTTTCCACTTTGTCGCTTGCAGCCGCGGCAGCGATGGCGGTTTGGATGTACACATCCACCATGTAATCCGTCCCGATTTTTTGTTCGGCTTCGTACACGCCGTGGCAGGCGTGGAATTTCATTCCTTCGAGTGCGATTATAGCCATCTTGTTATTCTCCGAGGAGTTCTTGTAGTTGTTCGCGTTTGTCGGCCAGGTCGGGGCATTTGGTTTTCAGAATCATGTTGACCGTATCAAGTTCGGCGGGTTTTAAATGTCCGAATTGTCCGATGATCGTAGCCGTGCAGTCTTTTGCCTTGTAAAATTCGGTTTGCATTTTTTGGAAATACGCGCCGAGCTGGGCGCGGTCGGCCGTATCGGCTTGTTTGTTGATGACGGCCAACCGGGCCGTGCATTCGCAGTATCCTGTCGCTATTTTTTCAAAACGGCTCTGCGGCGCAAGGGCAGGCAGATCACAACAGAAAAGGGCCAACAGGGCGACCCCGAAAAAAAACAAAGAGACCCAACGCATTGTTTGCATGGCGACAAAGGTAAGTTTTGAGTTTTGAGTTTTGAGTTTTGAGTTGGGTTTCCGGTTTTGACCTGTTTTTCATCGGAACGGTGTGGTGTGAAAAGGAGGGTATGGCTTGCGCGGTCGCCATCTGTTGTTTCCATCCTTTTAAAAACATGATAAAAGCATTTTTTCCGGCAATGCTGTGGTTGGCGGCGATCACATTGCTCTCTACCAGGGGCGGCGTTTCGATGCCGGAGTTCAACCTGTTTCAGACGGACAAACTGGCGCACGCGGTCGCGTATTTTTTGTTGACGTGGCTCATTCTGCGGGGTATTGTTTCGTGGCAATACCCGCGTCGGATTCGCGTGCTGCAAGCCCTGGCCGTAGTGCTCTTTGCAGCCGCTTTCGGTGCTCTGATGGAATGGGTGCAGTTTCGATTTTTTCCCGACCGCCGCTTCGAGTACGACGATATGCTGGCCAACAGCATTGGCGCGGTGTTCGGTTGGTTTTTCTTTGCCCGTATTTCCATCGGAAAATATCCTGCACAAATTCTGAATTCAAAATCGGAGGTGCGTACCGAACGAAATAACCAGTCAACAAATAAACTATGAAGGTAGCCGTCATTCGCAAAGCCCATTTCAATGCCGCGCATCGTTTGCACAACCCGGCCTGGGATGCCGCCAAAAACCAGGCGGTTTTTGGCCTCTGCAACAACCCGAACTGGCACGGGCACAATTACGAATTAGAGGTAAAGGTCATCGGCGAAATTGATCCGGATACCGGCATGGTTGTGGACCTCGGCTGGTTGGCCGACCTCATCCGCCGCGAGGTGGAAGATCGTTTTGACCATAAAAACCTCAATTTGGACACCGAAGCGTTTCGCCACCTGATCCCCACAGCAGAAAACATAGCCGTAGTTATCTGGCAAATTTTGCGGGCGCATTTACCGGAACAATACGATCTGCACGTCCGGCTGTACGAGACGCCACGGAATTTTGTGGAGTACCCGGCTTAGGCTTGCAGCGTTTTTGAAAGAGGTTCGCCTTAGCACTGTTTTGACAGAGATTGAATTTGTTTGACAGGATTCACAGGATAAATAAGGCGGCTCTACCGCCAAAAATCCTGTGAATCCTGTCAAACAAAAGAATCAGTCTGGCAACTTTTTGGACTTATGCGCCAATCTTTTGAAACGCAGCATCCACAATCTCGGCTTGTTCCTTCTCGTGCTTTTTCGCGAAACCGGTAGCGGGGCTGGCCGCATTGGAACGGCTGATGCGCGTCCAGCCGTACCCGCTGTGGTTCAGCAGCAGATAGCCCCAGGCGCCCATATTGGCGGGTTCCTCTTGCACCCAGAATAACTTAGCCTTACCGTATTTTTTCAGCAGCTCTTCAAACTGCACCTTCGGGAAGGGGTAGATTTGCTCCAGACGGACAATAGCCACATCCGTACGTTTTTCCTCCTCCTGGCGCTTGCGCAGGTCATAGTACACCTTGCCCGAGCACACCAGCAGCCGCTGCACCTTTTTCGGATCGGCGGTGGGGTCATCTATGAGTTCGCGGAAGCGCGTACCCGCCTTGATTTCGTCCAGCAGGCCGAGGTTGTACGGCGCGCGCAAGCCGGACTTGGGCGACATGACGATGAGCGGCTTGCGGAAGGGTCGGGCCAACTGGCGGCGCAGCAGGTGGAAAAAATTACTTGCCGAAGTGACGTTGGCCACCGTCACGTTGTTGCTTGCGCAACCTTGCAGATAGCGTTCCAGGCGGGCCGATGAGTGCTCCGGGCCTTGACCCTCGTAGCCGTGGGGCAGCAGCATGACGAGGCCGTTCATACGGCGCCACTTGGATTCGCCGGCAAAAATGAACTGGTCAATGATGGTAGAGGCGCCGTTGGCGAAGTCGCCAAACTGGGCCTCCCAGATGACCAGCGCATCGGGGTTGGCATACGCGTACCCGTACTCAAAGCCCAGTACAGCATATTCGGAAAGCAGCGAGTTGTAGATCAGGAAGCGCCCCTGTTCGTCGGCGATACCGTCGAGGCGGTTGATGCGCTCGTAGGTATTGGCGTCTACAGGACAGGAATGTCGGTGGCTAAAGGTGCCGCGTTTTACGTCCTGCCCGCTCATGCGCACGTCCTTGCCTTCGAGCAGGATGGAGGCGTATGCAAGCAGCTCGCCCATGGCCCAGTCTATCTGACCGTTGTTGACGAGGCTGCGCTGGCCATCAAGCATCTTGACGATTTGCGGCAGCGGACTGAAGTCTTCCGGCAGGTTGAGCAGGTGGTCGAGCAGGTGGTCGAGCGTTTTTTGTGAAATGCCTGTTTCGGGTGATTCCTGAAAATCGGCATCGTTGCTGGTAATTTCCAGTGCTTTCCAGGCAAGTTCGGTTTCCTGATAGGCGTAGGGCAACTTATTCTGGCGGGCATTGTCCAGCCGGGCCTGCAATTGTGCGCGGAATGCCTTTTCCATTTCCTTGGCCAGCTCGGCATCTACGTCGCCGCGTTTGACCAAAATGGCGTTATACACCTCGCGCGGGTTGGGGTGGTTGTTGATCACGGCATACAGGTCGGGCTGTGTGAAACGCGGTTCGTCGCTTTCATTGTGGCCGTACTTGCGGTAGCACACCATGTCAATAAACACGTCGGAGTTAAATTTTTGGCGGTACTCGGTGGCCAGTTCCACGGCATACACCACGGCTTCGGGGTCGTCGCCGTTGACATGAAAAACAGGCGCCTGCACCACTTCGGCTACCTGCGTACAATAGGTGCTGGAGCGGCCCTCGTCCCAGCCCGTGGTGAAGCCGATTTGATTGTTGATCACAAAGTGCAGTGTACCGCCGGTGTAGTAGCCTGGCAATTGGCTCATCTGGATAATTTCGTACACGATACCCTGCCCGGCAATGGCGGCATCGCCGTGAATAAGTACGGGCAGGATGTGGTCGTACTCGGAGCCGTAGAGCGCATCGGCTTTGGCACGCGCAAAACCCAGCACCACGGGGTCCACGGCTTCCAGGTGCGAGGGGTTGGGGAGCAATTTCAGGTAAACCTCCTTGCCGTGTATCGTTTTTACCTGGGAAGAAAAGCCGAGGTGGTACTTCACGTCGCCGTCGCCAAAGCTCTGGTCCGGGATCGTTTTGCTTTCAAATTCGGTGAAAATCTGTTCGTATGTTTTGCCGAGGGTATTGGCCAGCACATTGAGGCGGCCGCGGTGGGCCATGCCAATGACAATTTCCTGCACCGGGATTTCAGATTCCACCGCTGCGTTGATGACTGCGTCGAGTGCCGGAATGGTGGCTTCGCCCCCTTCGAGGGAGAAGCGTTTCTGGCCCACGAATTTGGTGTGCAAAAACTGCTCGAACAGCACCGACCCGTTCAGTTTTTCTAAAATGCGGCGTTTCTTTTCAATGGAAAAGCCAAAGTCGTCGGCTATGTTGCGGCCTTCTACTTTTTGCCGCAGCCAGTGCAGACGCTCTTTGTCATAAATATGCGTCGTTTCAAAACCGATGTTGCTGCAATAGATTTTTTTCAAACGGGCCACGATGTCGCGCAGCGGAGCATTGGGCAGCCCGACTTCTGTGCCGGCAGCAAACGGCTGGTCCAGATCGGAATCGCTCAGGCCATAGTCGGCCAGATCGAGTTTTGGATGCCGGTCTTTGCGGGGTTTGATGGGATTGGTGGTGGACAGCATGTGTCCGCGGTTGCGGTAACCGTGAATCAGGCCCATGACGGCGAACTCCCGGGTGAGGTCTGACGCCGGCGCCGAGGGCGTAGCGGCGCCGTTTCCGTTGGCCGACGACAAGGCAAAATCGAAACCTTTGAAAAAAGCCGCCCAGTCGGATTCTACGGATTCCGGGTTGGTCAGCCAGGATCGGTAGAGCGATTCGATGTATTGCGGGTGTGCGTTGAATACTGCTGAAGTATCTTTCATTTTAGGATAAACATTAAAAATCAAGCAATTAGGGTAAAAACCCGGCAAAATTAGGGCTTTTGCCGGGAAATGGCCCGTTGTGGGTGTTGGCATTTTTTTTCAGGGCAGTATTATTTTTCGAGCAAAAACAGATACCTTTGCCCGCCCTAAAAACAGGGGCTTGTTTTTTTGAACAAATAACGTCCACGCACTTAACGATTAAGGATCAATATGGCACACCACCGTTCAGCACTGAAGCGCATTCGCCAAAACTCGAAACGCCGCTTGCAGAACCGTTACTACAAAAAATCCGCGCGTACGGCGATCAAAAACCTGCGCAGTCTGAAGAACAAATCAGAAGCCGGCGAGTTCTTGCCGAAAATTATCAGCATGGTAGACCGGCTGGCAAAACGCGGCAGCATTCACCGCAACAAGGCATCCAACCTGAAAAGCGGCTTGACGAAATTCGTCAACGGCCTCGCCTGATCGCCGTTTCAGTACATTTGGCCCCGGCACTCGCCGCAGGCCTTGAAAAAGTGAAGACATGGGCGCGGCTCGTGTCTTCACTTTTTTGGTTGGAAGGAAGGTTAGAAGGTTTCTGGTTAGAAGGTTAGAAGGTTGGGTTTCTGGTTGGAGGGTTTTGTTGCCCGCAGCCTTCTAACCCTCCAACCAGAAACCTTCTAACCAGAAACCTTCTAACCTTCTAACCCTCCAACCAGAAACCTTCTAACCAGAAACCCTCCAACCTGTTCAACATGGCAGCCACCACCAAATTCTACAACCTGCGCGTACGCGATTTGCGCCGCGAAACCGCCGATACGGTTTCGGTGGCTTTTGATGTGCCGGACGAACTGCGTGATCTGTTTCGGTTTGTTCAGGGCCAATACCTGACCCTCCGCACGGTGATAGATGGCTCCGACCAGCGGCGCTCCTATTCCATTTGTACGGCCCCACACGAACAGGATTTGCGTGTTGCGATAAAAAAAGTGCCGGGGGGCGTGTTCAGTACGTTCGCCACCGAGCGGCTGCAAGTGGGCGACGAACTGCGCGTGATGCCGCCACAAGGGCGTTTTTTTACCGAGTTGAATTCGGAAAACCGGAATCTGTACGTCGCTTTCGCTGCCGGCAGCGGTATCACGCCCGTGATGTCTATCCTGAAAAGTGTGCTGCACACGGAACCGCACAGCCGGTTCGTACTTTTTTTCGGAAATCGCGGCTTCGACTATATCATTTTCCGCGAACAACTGGAGGAACTAAAAAACCGCTACCCCGACCGCTTAGCCGTACACCACGTCCTGAGCCGGGAATCGCTCGGCGCCGACCTGTTCCACGGGCGCCTGAATGGCGACAAATGCCGGGCATACTCCCGCATCCTGTACCGCCCGGAAGAAGTGGACGCCTTTTTCCTCTGTGGCCCGGAAGAACTGATTTTTGAAGTAAAAAATGTGCTCGAAGAGCAAGGCGTATCCCTCGAAAAAATTCACTACGAACTTTTTACCACGCCCGGCGCTGCCAAAAAAACCCCCGCCGCCGAGGTCGCCCGCTCCACCGATGCCTTCGACGCATCCATCACGGTGATTCAGGACGGCATGCAGTTCGACTTTCAACTCCAATCCGACGGCAGCACGCTGCTTGATGCCGCCATGCGCGCGGGCGCCGACCTGCCTTTCTCCTGCAAAGGCGGGGTGTGCAGCACCTGCAAAGCCAAAATCCTGGAAGGCGAAGTCAGTATGGAACTTTGCTACGGCCTCGAACCCGATGAAGTGGAGGCCGGCTATGTGCTCACCTGCCAGGCACATCCCAAAAGCAAAAAAGTGGTGGTTAGTTTTGATGTGTAGGCCACACTTTGTGCCCTATAACGCGTACTGAAGCGGCCATGGTTGCCGGCATCGCCTGTAGCTAAGCCAGTTTTTCGGTCAATCCTGATCCTTTCGGGCATGTCTGTAGTACATCAGGAACAGCCCGGCCCAGCAGCCTAAAAAAAGCAGCACTCCCGGAATCCATCGCCAATCCTCCCGGATTGGAGTATTGCCATACGGTTGAGTCATCATTATCCCGCTTACCATACCTATGCTCAGCGCGACAAAAACCCATCGAAATATGGGCTTGTTCCGCCAGGCCCGTGCAAATTTATCGTCCTCCGTGAATGAAAAGACCGTGATTGCCAACAACATAGTCGCAAAACTGAAATAGAATATCCAACCGCTGGATGTAGCGACATTTTGATTGACTATAATAAACAAAAGGAACATACCAATAGCAGTCAAAGTGCCGGCACCTGGGCCATACGGGAGTGTCGTCTATTGACGACATCCGCGGTCATGTCTTCTTTATTCTCGGCAAGACGTTCTTTTGAGTTTCTGGTAATATGCCAGCCCGCTTCCAAGGAGCACAGGGGAGCCATCCGGCAAAAACAAAAAACAAAAAGCCCTCGGGGATAATCTTGGCAAGGCTCAAACCTGCGATAGCACATCCAATAAGCGTATACATCCGAAGCATTTTTTGGTGGGATGAATCTGTCAGCTGATCGGCATAATCCAGCATGAGAACATAAGTCATAAAACTGCCGGCTATAAAATATTGAAACCCCTTTGCGTCTGGATCGGCAGCTGTGCATAGCAAGCCAATCCACGCGGCCAGGATGATGGAGCCTTTCACAAAATCGTATGGCTTTTTCAGCAGATGGTAGCCTGGCAGATGTTTGAACGCCAACAACTGGATCAACGCCGGGAACAGGGTATAACGGGGCACAACCAAAATGGAGAATAACCATATCACGCTGTGCAGGTGATCGGGCGAATCGCCGGGCTTGCCGCCTTTGTAATAAAGCGAACAAGCGATGAAGAAAAACAGGTAGATAATTACCCTAAAGGAATAGGGTGAGGTGCTTACGAAGTTGTTGTGGTAGAAATACCAGTAAAATGGAGGAAAATGTCTGCACGCTAATGCCGACAGATAATACTCTTGGGCGGTAAGGGAGTCAGGGCAGATGGCAAGTATTTCGCGGTATTCTTCTCTTCCATCTCCGTTCGCTTCTCCGCTTATTTTTTTTCGAGCATCCACGATTTTCGTGCGCACCAGATTCTCCTCATAGTGCTGTTTGTAACTGAGAAACAATTGATTGCCCGGGTCATTTTTTAAAGATTCATTGATAAACTCAATTGCAGTCGCATAGTCGTTGTTCACACTGCCGAAATAATTTGCAAGCGCCAGGTTGTTGTCAAAGCCATCAACGCGCAGCGTGCCCAGCAATTTTAAAAATTCCGGTTCGAGGCCGGCATTTTTAAAATTGTAACCCAAGCCCGACAAAAAATCTCCATATTCGGGGTTTTCGAGCATAATAGATTCAGCGACAAGGAGTGCGTTGGGCGCGTCCCTTTTTGCCAGATACAACATCAAAAGGGCATCGTTTTTTACAACTGAACCGCTTGGGGTTTCTGAAAACGCCATGATCAACTGCTCGGAAGCATCCCATTTCTCCTGTGCCATATAGCACTCGTTTTAAAGTCGGAACACTTCGTAATCGAATGGCAGCTCTTCCCACATCTTTTCCAGGATGTCAACGGCAGTTGTTACATCCCCTTCATAAGAGGCGTTTTGGGCCTTCGTCAAATCGCTTATCCTTTTTTTTGTCATCATGGCGAATTGATCTAATTGACTACCCTCATATCTGGCATTACCCACCGCTCTCCCGGGCATTTCACGGACTTTATTTGAGCAGTATAGTACCTGGTAAGGTGAGTCGTGCTGTTCTAATGCATTTCGCACCCGGCTCGCACAAGTCCCCCGCACGGCAAAATATGTACATTTGCCCTGTTAACCACCCACACCATGAAAAATATCGCCATCCTCACCGGCGGTGACTCTGCCGAACGCGTCATTTCCCTGAAAAGCGGGAAAGTCGTACGCGACCACCTGCCCGCCGACCGCTACAGGGCGTTTCTAATTGACATCCAGGGCGCCGACTGGCGCGAGGCGGACTCGGGTGCACCAATAGACAAAAACGATTTTTCCCTCTCGGTAAACGGCGAAAAAGTTCGCTTCGACTGCGCATTCGCAGCCCTCCACGGCAGCCCGTTGGAAGATGGTAAAATGCAGGGTTACTTCGATATGCTCGGCTTGCCCTACACCTGCTGCGACGGGTATGTGAGCGCTCTGACGATGAACAAACACGCCACCAAACAGCACGTCGCGCCACTCGGCGTGCCGGTGGCAAAATCGGTGCTGCTGCGCCGGGGTGAGCCGGTGGACACGGCAGCCCTGCTCGCGATGGGCCTTCCTCTGTTCGTAAAACCCAACACCCACGGCTCCAGTTTTGGCGTGACGAAGGTAAAAACCGCCGACCAGTTGCTGCCCGCCATAGAGGCAGTATGGCCTTATGACCGCGAAGCACTGGTGGAAGCGTTCATGCCGGGGCGGGAATTTTCCAACGGGGTGCTGCGCACAAACGGTGCTGTGGTGGCCCTGCCTGTCACGGAAATTATTCCGGAAACGGAATTTTTTGATTTTGCCGCCAAATACGAAGGCAAATCCACGGAGGTCACGCCGGCTGAAATTTCGCCCGAACTGACCCGCCAATGCCAGGAACGCTCGCCCCAATTGTACGAGGCGCTAAACTGCCGGGGCGTAGTGCGGTTCGACTATATTCTGGTAGGCGACACGTTTTTTTTCCTCGAAGCCAACACCATTCCGGGTATTTCGCCGGCGAGCATTGTGCCACAACAGGCGCAGGCGCACGGATGGGAACTCGGAGCATTTTTTGCGCTGCTGATTGAGGAGGCGCGGAGCACACTACTGGACATTTTTTCCAACCGCAGAGGCACGGAGGATTTCTAAAAGTTTGATTTTCAAAAAAATAACAACTCCGCGTCTCTGCGGTAAATTTGAAAATATCCAGTAGTGTGGGCGCGGAGTATCTGAGCGCACTGTCCCGAAACGTAGCACATCCTTCCCGTATCATTATTTCCGTCCAACTATGCTTTCCGTCCATTCCGACAACTACTTCATGCAACAAGCCCTGGCCGAGGCGCAGCACGCCTACGACGCTGGAGAAGTGCCCGTGGGGGCCGTCGTCGTTTGTGAAAACCGCATCATCGCCCGCGCGCACAACCAAACCGAACAATTGACCGACGTGACCGCCCATGCAGAAATCTTGGCGCTCACGGCTGCATCCAACCACCTCGGCAGCAAATACCTGCCGGAATGCACCCTGTACGTCACCCTGGAGCCGTGCGTCATGTGTGCCGGGGCGCTCGCCTGGGCACAAATGGGTCGGGTGGTTTATGGCGCCTCCGACGAAAAACGCGGTTTCATGCTGTACGGCGGCAAAAACCTGCTGCACCCCAGAACTAAACTTGAAATGGGGATTCTGGAGCGCGAGAGCGAACTGCTGCTTAAAGCATTTTTTCGTAGCAAACGATAGGATCAGGCATTGAGCCTGGTCGCATCCAGATCAAAACTATTCGGGAAATGCCCCGCTTCAATCCGTTTTTGCGCGTAAATCCGCCCCACTTGTAGCAATTGTTCCACCATTTCCGCCTTGTCCATTTGCCGCATCTTTTCCACGGTTTTGTCGTCGAAGGGCAGGTATGGCTTATCTTCCTGGGTACCATCGGCCATTGTTTTGGGCTGCTCCAGATATGCCTGGTAGCGCAGGTAGTGGAGCAAGGGCTGGGGTGTGAGCAGGTCGTCGCTCAGGTCGCCGATCTCCGAGTCTATCTCAATGGCGGTAGGGCTTTTGCTGATGTATTGCAGCAGCATCTGGTTTTGGTAGGTGGCATCTTCCATGAGCATATCCGGTACGGTGGCCGCCCAGTCGAGCATGTTGTTGGCAGCCATTTTTTCGGCATCCACCACTTTGGTGTAGGTACCCGTACCGATGGAGACGAGCATCAGTTTGTCGGCGCCGGTGTCCCAGTGAAACGGAAAACCCTTGAGTGTGGCCAACATAAAAAGTTGGAGCGACGGGTTGTTGGCCATACTCACGCCGCCATCAATGAACGTGGCCTGGCGATTGCCGATGTCAATGCGCTGGGGCAGGAAGTAGGTGGGGGCCGCCGTACTGGCCCGCACGACCTCGCGCAGCAGGTAGTCTTTGTTGCCGATTTCACCGGGTTGCATCGGCTCGTAGTACTTGGCATTGGGGTGGTTGATCATGGCCCAGGTGCTGAACGTGTCGGCGCGTTTGGCATTGATGCATATACCGGTTCGGATGCCGTCGTCGCCAAGGCGGATGTCGCCGAAGAGCTGGAGCAATTCGGCTTGCAGGGGCTTGTCGTCGTAGTTGGCTTTTGTTTTGGAGCCAATCTGGAGCAAGCTGTACCGGTTTCCAAAAATTTTGCCGCCGAGGGCACTGTACAAACTGACCACTTCGGAGGCGCTTCGGCCGGTGGCCAACAGGGCTGCAATGATACCGCCGGTACTGGTACCGCCGATCAGGTCAAAATAGTCGCAGAGCAGCAGGTTGGGATTGCCATGCCGTTCGCGCAGCATAGTTTCGATTTTTTCCAGAAAGCCGAGAGAGATGGCGCCCCGGATGCCGCCGCCGTCGAGCGCAAGCATACGTTTGGGGCCGGGGGCGGTGAGTCGGGCAAGCAGTTGTTTGGACATGGATAGCGTTGTTTGTAAAAAAAAGCAAATGTAGCCCAAAATCTATACCCGCGCACCCGCTGCGGCAGCCCCGACAAAAGCGTACGTTTGCGTCAAATCAGTGCCGATGACGTTCGAAAATCCCGATCTGCTTTTTTTGCTGTGGGTGGTTCTGCTCCACGGTTTTTTGCTGTGGGTGTACTGGCTGTGGCGCCGGCGTACGTTGCGGCGGCTGGGGTCGCCGGCACTGGCCCAACGCCTGCTCCAGGGATTTTCGGCACGGCGATTTTGGATAAAAAATGCGCTGTTTGCAGCGGCTATGGTCCTGCTGGTTTTGGCTATTGCCGGTCCCTGGCGGTTGGTAAAAATCCCTGCCGAGGCAACGCAGGGCGCCGATATCGTGCTGGCACTCGATATTTCCCGCAGTATGCTGGCCAAGGACGTGGCGCCCAGCCGCCTGGGTCAGGCGAGGTTGTTTGCTCAAAAACTCGTACGGGCGCTGGAAGGCAACCGCATCGGGTTGCTCTTTTTCGCTGGCGATGCCTTCCCGCAAATGCCGCTTTCGACCGACTATGCTGCGCTGGATATTTTTTTACAAAACGCCGGCCCCGAGTTTATCGCCAACCAGGGTACAGCGGGTGGCCCTGCCATCGAACTGGCCAACCGGATGTTCGAGTCCAATGCCCGGGCAGGGCGCGCGCTCGTGCTGATCTCCGACGGCGAAAACCACGACGAAAACGCCGTGGCCCGGGCACGATCAGCCCGAGCGGCAGGCATGGTGCTGTACACCGTGGTCGTAGGCACACCGGCGGGAGGTGTTATTCCGCTGCCCGGCGGTGGCGCCAAACGCGACGCAACCGGGCAGGTTGTGCGCACCCGGTCGGACGCTGCTTTCCTGCGCGAACTCGCACAGGCAGGCGGCGGAACGCTGTACCAAACCGCCGATGCCGCCGCCGTCCGATCCCTAGCCAACGACCTCGACCGCCTGCAAAAAACCACCGTGGACGCCAAAGCCAAAACCGAGTATGTCCTTTATTTTCAATGGCTTTTGTTGCCCTGCCTGCTCCTGCTTTTGCTGGAACAACTGCTGTGGTGGCGGCAACGGAGCCCAAAAAACTGACGCTTTCCCGTGGCTCAAGTAGGCTGGGTATATCTGGATGATTTTGGCGGCAGACACCGCATCGGGCTGTACCACGGCGACCGAACGGGCCACCTGCTGCTCCATTGCAACTCCCGGATCATTCAGGTAGATTTTTCAGTGAAAGAATCCCGAACCTACTCCTTTTTTGTGGAGGACGAACTGTGCGAGGTGAGCGTTATGCACGAAGGCAAGGGTGTGTTTTTCTACGATTTTCAGGTCAACAAAAAAGTAGACACCCCGCGCAACCGCTTGCGCAAAGCCGACGAACGCCGTACCCGGACATATATGGCGATTTTGATTGTCGGGTTGTTGGCCGTCATTTCCGGCCTCGTACTCGGGCTGCGCTGGTGGGGTCAGCGACAAAAAGAAGATCATCTGGCAGGCACGAGCCTGACCAGCCGGCTTACTCCCGAAAACGAAAAGCGCCTCGGCGCTGATGGTCGCACGGCTGTAGCCCAATTCGTGGTCACCTATGAGCCTGACCAGCGCCAGGTTTTTTACGGATTTATCACGGCCGACAGCAACCGAATTTCCGGGCGATTCTCGGTGCGCGACACTGGGCTGATCATCCTGCCCAACGGCTTCCCGCTCCGCGACGGCGATGCTTTTTCCGTGCGCTACCTGCCCGCCGAACCGAATATCCACCGGGTGGATTTTTATGAACCTGCCGACAGAACCATCGCCGGCTACCTCGAGCAGGCCCGGCTGGCACAGCTCGCCGCCCACCCGGAAGCCCCGCCCGGATACAGCCTGTGCATAGCCCGCATCGCCTTGCGCGAAAAAGGCTGGCAACGCCTCGCCGATCTCATTTTCCAAACGGCGCCAAGCGCAAACAACCCGAGCAATAACCGGGAGTCGTACCTCCGCCTCGTGCGGGAACCAGGGTTTGCCGAAACCGTGGAACGGGAATGCTGGGATGCCGGCAATTGATCCGACTGAAAATTAATTTTTGAATCCATGCCGGCATCCTGACCGGCGGCATGGCGGCCGGTGACGAACACTACCCGATTGCGGGTGTCTGTTTCCTCCATTCCACCCTATCTTTGCGGCGCTATGATTCGTTTGTATCAAATTGTACTGCTGCTTGTCGCACTCTTCGCCGTGGCGGCAGCATTTCGGCCCGTTTCGAGCGGACCACTGGCCGGTGAAGACTTGGGTCGCCTGCTGTTCGAAGACAAGATATTGTCGTCCGACCAGAGCATCAGTTGTGCATCCTGCCATATTCCGGCGTTTGCATTTTCCGATACGTCCGCTGTGAGCCTTGGGGTAGGTGGCCAAAAAGGTGCGCGCAATACGCCGGCAGCGACCAACATGGGTTTTCGCGCATCCTTTTTTTGGGATGGCCGCGCCGCTACGCTGGAGCAGCAGGTGCTGCAGCCCATCGAAAACCCGGTGGAAATGAATCTGCCCCTGCCCATGGCGCTCGAACGCTTGCGCAACAGCGCCCGTTATCAGGGCTATTTCAAGGCCATTTACGGTGGCCAACCCGACTCGACCAATCTGGCCGATGCCTTGGCTTCTTTCATCCGTACGCTCGAAACCGGCAACACGCCCTTCGACCGCTGGATGCGCGGCGACGAAATGGCCATGAGCGCTTCTGCGGTGCGCGGCCGACAAATTTTTATGGAAAAAGGCAAGTGCTTCGATTGCCATTTCGGCCCCGATTTTACCGGTGACGAGTTCCGAAATATTGGCCTGTTCGACGGCAAGACGCTGAACGACACCG
Source organism: Lewinellaceae bacterium (assembly GCA_016719605.1). Lineage (GTDB taxonomy): Bacteria > Bacteroidota > Bacteroidia > Chitinophagales > Saprospiraceae > M3007. The sequence continues at coordinate 101,262 of JADJYW010000004.1, forward strand.
GGCGGTTTGCCATTTCTAAAGATTCCACCGACCTCGGGCGGTTCAAAGTGCCGGGCTTGCGCAACGTGGGTGTCACGGGCCCGTACATGCACGACGGATCATACCGCACCCTGCGCGAGGTGATTGACTACTACGACCAACCCGACAAATTCGTCACCCACAGTATCAACCGCGATACGCTTCTGGCCAAATCGCTTGGCCTTACCGAACAGGAAAAGGTGGACCTGGAGGTTTTTTTGCACGCACTGACGGATGACCGGTTTGCGAAAAAGTAATTTCAACACGCACCGGGTGCGCAAGTGAAACCAATTATTCTCCCTGCTTCCGCGCTGCTGCCGTGAAAAGCGCCGCACTTTTGCGCCATGCGCCTCTCCGTTATCATTGTCAACTACAACGTGCGTGCCTTTCTGGAACAGGCGCTGCTCTCCGTGCGTCCTGCCATGCAGGGCATTGAGGGCGATGTATGGGTGGTGGACAACAATTCCACGGACGACTCCGTGCGCATGGTGCGGGAGCGTTTTCCGGAGGTGCGGCTCCTTGCCAATACCGACAATCCAGGCTTCGCGGTGGCCAACAACCAGGCCATCCGCCAAAGCACGGGCGCATACGTCCTGCTGCTCAATCCGGACACGGTCGTGGAAGCGGATACGTTCCGTAAGTGCCTCGATTTTATGGATGCCCACCCCGATGCCGGCGCCCTTGGCGTCAAAATGCTCGACGGCAGCGGCCGGTTTTTGCCCGAAAGCAAACGCGGCTTCCCATCGCCGTGGGTGGCTTTTTGCAAAACGGCGGGTCTCGCGGCATTTTTCCCTAAAAGCCGCCTGTTCAACGGCTACTACCTCGGTCATCTCGGCGAAAACGATACCAGTCAGGTAGATGTGCTGGCGGGTTGTTTCATGTTCATACGCCGGGCGGTACTCGACAAGGCCGGGCTGCTCGACGAGGCGTTTTTTATGTACGGCGAGGACATTGACCTGTCGTACCGCATCCAACAAGCCGGCTACAAAAACTACTATTTTCCAGAAACGCGCATTTTGCACTACAAAGGTGAGAGCACCAAAAAGGGTAGTCTGAACTATGTGCGTACGTTTTACCAGGCCATGATCATCTTCACCCGCAAACACTTCAGGGGGCGGCGGGCGGGCCTGTTCATCGGCATGCTCCAGGTGGCGATCTGGCTGCGGGCCAGCCTGGCCCTGCTCTCAAGTGCTGCGCACCGAATCTGGTTGCCTGTCGTGGACACGGTGCTGCTCTACGGCGGGTTGTTTTTTCTCCAGGATTTTTGGGCCAACTACTACTACAAAGACCCGCATTATTTCAAAGCAGCGGTGTTGTGGTTCAATTTTCCGCTGTACACCCTCGTGTGGCTTGTCTCGGTGTGGCTGAGCGGTGGCTACGACCGGCGTTACGACCTGTTGCGCCTTTTGCGCGGCGTGGGGTTGGGCACGCTGCTGCTGGCGGCTATCTACGGGTTTCTCGATCTGGAATACCGCCCGTCGCGGGCCTTGCTACTGCTCGGCGGCGTCTGGGCGGCTATGGCCCTCGCGGGTTTGCGCGTGCTGCTGCATTTCGTGGAGTTTCGCAATTTTCGCATCGGCAGGGAGCGCGTGAAAAACCTGCTTCTTGTGGGAAGCCCGGCGGAAAGCGAGCGGGTGCGGCAGTTGTTGAGCCAGGCGGGTGTAGCGGCGCATTTTATCGGCGCTGTGGCTCCGGATGCATGCGAGCAACTGCCCGCACAGGTTCGGATTTTTCAGGTGGACGAAATTATTTTTTGTTCCCGGGACCTGCCCGTGCAGGACATATTAGCCTGGATGACGCGCCTCGGCCCGAAAATTTCTTACAAAATAGTGCCCGCCGGCAGCCAAAGTATCATCGGCAGCAGCAGCAAAGACGAGCCGGGCGAATTGTACACGGTGGATACCCGCTATAACATCGCACAGCCGGGGCAACGCCGAAACAAACGCGTGTTCGACCTCGGTGTGTGCCTGCTGCTCCTGCTTGCCCTGCCGCTGTGGGTATTTTTTTCAAAATCAAAAAAAGCGGTGTTCCAAAACTGGTGGTCGGTGCTCACGGGCCGGAAACACTGGGTCGGCTACGCGCCTACGCCGGGCAACGACTCGCTACCCCGACTCCATGCGGGCGTATTTGGCCCGGCGAGCGGTTGGGGCGATTTGTCCATATCCGGGGAAATGACGGAGCGGCTCAATTTTCTGTACGCCAAAGACTGGAATGTGTGGAAAGATGCAGGCACCGTTTTTCGAGCCTTATCAAAATAGATAAACTACTTCTGCGCCCGGCTCACCAGCCAAATGGCCACCAGTGAAAAAAGGATGTTCGGAATCCACATACCCAGCAGTACCGGCACCGAGCCGCTGGAGGCAAAAGACACGGCAAACTTGGACAACAGAATGTACGCTGCCCCCAGCCCGATGCCGATAGCGAGGTGCAGCCCCATGCCGCCGCGCACCTTGCGCCCGGCCACGGCCAGTCCGATAATAGTCAGGATCAGCACCGTGAAGGCATCGGCAGTACGGCGGAAAAGTTCGATCTCGTAGTTGCGGGAGGTAAGCAGGCCGCGGCTGCGGTCGCGGGCAATAGCTTCCCGGAGTTCGAGGGTGGTCATTTCCTCGTTTTGGTTGTGATACCAGATAAAATCCTGCGGGGTCAGGTTGATGGCGGTGTCGAGCGGGGTGCTGAACCGCTGGAATGTTTCGCGCAGGCCGTCGAAGGTTCGTATGCTGTAATTGTTTAGTTCCCAGCGGTTTTGTTCTTCTTTCCAGGAGGCGTTTTGTGCATCGAGAATGCTCAGAAGCCGGTTGTTTTTGAACTGTTCCAGGCGCAAACCGGTGGCCGTTTTGTTGTTTTTGTCATAGCCTTGGACATACACCTTCGTGTCGGCGCTTACCAGAAAGTGCACATTGGATTTTTTACCTTTTTCCTGCTCCGTCCACACATAAGCCCGTTCAAATTTGAGTCGCGATTTGTTTCCAATGGGGATCAAAAATGGTTGAGCGACAGGTGCAGCAAGGCCACGGCTGTCCCGGCCAGCAGATAGGGGCGCATCAACCGCTGGAAACTGACGCCGGCATTCAGGATGGACAATATCTCGGAATTGAACGCCAGCCGCGAGGTGAAAAACACCACGGCAATCAGGACATACAGGGGCAACAACAGCCCGCCCATGTAGAGGATAAAGCCGGTGAAATAGTCGAACAGTATCTCCTGCACCGTACAGGGTTTTTCAATAAAACTCTTCACTTTGTCGCTGAAATCAATGGCCATTGAGATGATCGTGAAGATCAGCACCGCAAAAAAAAATGTGGACAGGTACTTCCGGATCAGGTAGCGGTCGAGTGTGTTGAGCATGGCTAATCGGTTATGGTCAGTTTCATTTGTTCGATTTTTCGTTTGTCGGCAGCAACGATGGTGAGCAAGTATCCATCCAGCCGGATCGCGGTGCCGGGGCCGGGAATGTCGCCTTTGATTTCAAGTACCAGCCCGGCCAGGGTCTCGGCGTTGCCGCGGATATCCTCAAACGTACCGGGCGCGATGCCGGCAAGACGGCACACATCGCCGAGCAAGGTTTGGCCTTCAAAAATGTAGTTCCGGTCGTCTATTTTGCGGTATCGAATTTCGCTTTCCTCATCGAATTCGTCCCGTATTTCTCCCGTGATTTCTTCCAAAATATCTTCCAGCGTGACAATCCCGGAACAGCCGCCGTACTCGTCCACCACGATGGCTATGTGCTGGCGATTCTGTTTGAACTCCCGGAGCAATTCACTGGCGGGTTTCGCTTCAGGTACAAAATGCAAGCCTGTACGGATGAGCGGCTGCCACTCGAAATCGTCCGATTGGCCGAGATGCTGCACCAGGTCCTTGACATACAGAATCCCGATAGCATCGTCGAGACCGCCGTCGTATACGGGTATCCGGGAAAACTCCGCCTCGCGTACGATGTGCAGCAGGTCGGAAAAACGCGTCCGCAAATCCACCGCCACCACCTTGGAGCGGGGCTGCATGACCTGCTTGACCGTCACGTCGCTGAATTTGACGATACTCTTCAATAATTCGATGTCGTTTTGCCTGCCCGTCTGTCCCATGTTTTCGGTAACGCGCGGAACGGCCGGATCGTCCACTGCAAGAGGGGCTTCTGTTTTTTCCAAGGTTGCCACGAGGGGCAGAAAAGGGCTAAAAATGGTTTTCCAAAACAGGACAAACGGGACGAGTGCCTGGAGACCGGCCGCTGCATAACCCTTGCTGAGCATCGGTCTGTTGAACTTTTGGAGACCCCAAAAAACGACGGCCAGCAAAACAACGAACACCCCGCCCGCCGGCAGCCATATAATCGCACCGGGAAGACCCAATGCCACCGACCAATGGTAGAGGCCGGTACGAATCGGTTCGTGGTGCATCAACAGGTTGACTAAAAATACCGTCAGCAGGATTTTGAGCAGGATGCGGGCCAACAGCAGCGCGACGAGCGCGGTACGCAGTTGCTCGACGAGTTGGTACGCTTGCCGCGCCCACCAGGTCTGCTTGGTGCGCAGTTGTTCAATCGCATCGGCAGGTAACTCCACCAGCAACCGCTCGGCGAGCAATGCAAGGAAATAGATCAAAAAACCAAGGAAAAACCAAGCCATGACGTGTTGGCGGCGTACCGCCAGACAAAAGTACGGTAACTTGGCCATTGGCTGTTGGTTCCACCCGGAGACCTACCGCCTGAACGGCAATGCCCCGACGCTTTCGCCAATTTTTCGTCCCTGTTTCACGCCGAGGTCAATCCCGTCCCGGAAATGTATCCCCCCGTACAGCCGGGAAACCGCGGCTTCTTCGGCATAGTCGAAGAAAGAGTCAAACTGGCGCGGTGCGCCGTTGATATCCGTACGGGCTACATGCGTCCGGTCGGTGAACGCGTACTGGTAGCCGAATAGATCGCTCAGTACCTGCGCCGTAGCGCCGCTCTGCACCGAGTGTCCGGAGGAGTACTCCGGGAAAGGTGGCGTGGTAAGCAGGGGCGTCCAAGCGGGGTCTATGACATCCCGGATGTAGGTGATTGGGCGCAGCAGGTTGAAGTCGAACTTGCATTTCCAGCAGGAAATGAATGCATCGGCGACGGCGAGGCCGACTTTGCAGTACGTTTCGGCGGCCAGGGCCAGGGAGGCATTCTCCTGGACAACTACTTGCGTGGCGATGCTGATGCTGTGTCCGGGCGGGGTACCGGCCAGGCCGGGGTCGTCGCTCCAGAAACGGGCGATAATTTCCTGTTCCGGGTTCAGGTTGCTGGTCACGGCGTACACCTCCAGTGCTTGGGAATAAAACGGCGAGGTGGTTACCGTAGAGAAGGGCAGGTGCGCTACGGGCTGGGAGTGGTTGATGCTGCCGGGCACGAATTCCCGGTTGAAACCCCAGAACGGTTGCAGTGCCCGCTGGAAAGCCGGCGCTGTAGGCACCCATTTGCCGGGGCCGACGGGCGGCACATAGGTAGCGGGGAAATTTTTGGTGTAGCCCTCGTGCCCGCCGTCGCCGGTAGACCAAAAGAAAACGGCTTGGCTATTTCGCGGCCGTATTCGGCCGAACGGGCGAGGGTTTCTGCATCCATTTCGGAGGTAAATTGCTGTACAAACTGGTTTTCCAGGAGTTCCACGGCCGTCAATTGGTCGGCGGGCATATTGGCGTACAGGTTTTTGGCCATATAGGCCAATGCGGCATTGGCACAGGCGGGCCAGTAATAGTTTTTGCCCGATTCGGGCGCGGGAAGCGTGGGCAGGGCGGTTAGCTTACCGGACAGCGAACGATAATCCGGCATACCCGGCACCACGGATTCGTACAGTGCCACACCGGCGTAGCCAAATGCCCGCGCTGCCACGGGTGGCGTAAATCCCGGGCAGACTTTGGTCAGCTCGTACAACTTGTCGAACCATTGAACCGCCACATCGGCGCGTTGCTGGTCGGCACCGGTCAGGGCGGGTACGGTCTCTTTTTGGCAGCCCGACATGGCCCAAAACACCGCAAGCAAAAACAGGGAAAAGCGGAAGTAGTATTTGTTTTGCATCCGAAGGCTATTTTAACTTTGTTAAAAAAAAGGTGGGCGGAGTACTGGCTCCGGCGTGCAAAGTTGCCAAAAAACGTGGGCTGCCAGGTTTTTTGATAAAAACAAATTGACTATCCGCGTATTGTACCCCGCGAGTCAACCCCCAGGGCAGACGCATGAACACAGGTCTCTATTTTAAAGCAACATCCATACACAGAGATTTGATTTTCAGTAATTTATTCTCTGTTTTTTTCTGTGCAAAACTCGGTGTCCTCTGTGTTAAAAAAACATTTCCTGTCCTGCCTAAGTTTTTACTTGCTTTTTATAGAAAAACTCCTGCTCCGGTGCGATAAACCACCGTGGCCACAACATGACCGACCATGCCGAGCGTGTTGCGGTCTATCACATCCATATTGTCGTTGTGGGTGTGGTGGTAAGAGCCGAAGGATTTTGGTGGCGGGTTGGGAATACTGATAATATCTACGGTAGGGATTTGAGGGCCGCGTATGATGAAAACGTGGTCGTCGGTGACATAGCCGCCGTCGCGATTGGGGAAGAAACTGCCATAGCCGAGTTCGGAGGCGATGCCCCAGATACTATTCTGAATGCGAGGAGCAAATTGGGCGGAGTAGCCTTCGCGGGGAAAAACAGCGCCTTTTGCGCCGACCATGTCGAGCAGGATACCGAACTGGGCGGTGTAGCCGGGTTTGTGCAGGTTGCGCGACCAATACTGGGAGCCAAGGCACCAGGTGAGCGTTTTGGACTCGTTGGAGCCTTGTGTCATGATGGATTGCCCGGCTTCCTGTCCGCGGTCGTCGCCAAGGTCTTCGGCATCGAAACAGATCAGGTCCACGCCAAGGTCCACGGGATTGGCTTGCAGTATGCGTGCCAGTTCGAGCAGCACAGCCACGCCGCTGGCGCCGTCGTCGGCGCCGAGAATGGGCTTATCCTTGTCCTTGCTGTCCTTGTCGCCAATGTGGCGGCTGTCCCAGTGCGCGGAGAGCAGCACCCGGTTGGGCAGTTCGGGTTTGTACTGGGCAATGATGTTGACCGCCTCACGGGGGCCGAAATAGGTTTGGGCCGTAAATTTCTGTTCGATCACGGTCATGCCCATGCGCGTAAACTCGCCGACCAACCAGGCTGCGCATTTTTTGTGTGCCGGCGTGCCGGGTACACGGGGGCCGAACGACACTTGTTTTTCTACAAAATAATAGGCCGAATCGGGACTGAAAGCGGGCACATTCACGGTCACGGCAGGTTTGGCCGGGGTGTCCGGCTGGTCGTTATTGGTTGTTGGAGCAGTACGGTCGGGAAGAAACCGGCCGAGATAAGGCAGCACAAACGCTGCGATGAGCAGGATTACGATCCAGAGACTTTTGTTGCGAAAGAAATTGGTTGCCATGTTGCTGCGGGTTGAGGGGGTTGGTTGGGTTTTGATTTTGGGCAAATGTATTGGCTTTTTGTTGCACTCGGGGCGTGTTGGCAGGGCAAACGTATCAAATGAAAGTTCGTAGATATGATCTGTCAAGTATGCCCTACACATACTCAAGTACACTACGATGCAGATGTTGCATTTTTTGCAACATCTGCACCCGATAGCCGGCCCCCGCACTCCAACCATTCTGCATTTCCGAACAGTTGCATTTTTTGCAACGGTTCACTTTCCAATACAAAACTTCCCAAAGATATTCCCCAGCAAATCCTCTACCCCGATCTCGCCCGTGATCTCGCCAAGGAAAGTCAACGCCCGGCGAATATCCATAGCCACAAAGTCGCCCGTCACGCCCGTTTCCAGTCCGGTGAGCACGTCGGCGAGCGCCGTATCGGCGCGTTGCAGGGCATCGTAGTGGCGGGCGTTGGTGACCACCGTGCTTTCCAGATTGACGCCCTCGCCGACGACCACCTCGAATAGTTTTTCCTTCAGGAATTCGATGTTCATCTGGTTTTTGGCCGAAACCGGGAGGAGTGCTGCGTGCTGCGCGATGAACGATGCGTGATCCGGGAATCCACCTCCCAGCAGGAAGGGCGGGATGTCGGGGTCGGCGGGGTTGAGCAGCCAGTCGGTTTTGAAATAAGGGACTTTGTCCATCTTGTTGCACACGACCAGCAAGGGCGTTGTGCCGGCTCCCCCAATCGCCTCCAAATCCTGATGCACCTCCGCGAGGGTCATAGCGGCCACGTCCCACACATACACCACGATGGCGGCCTGCTCGATTTTTTCCATCGTGCGTTGCACCCCGAGCGCCTCAATAGCGTCCTGTGCTTCGCGGATGCCGGCGGTGTCTATGAGCCGAAACTGCACGCCGCCAATGTTGAGCACTTCCTCGATGGTGTCGCGGGTGGTGCCGGCAATTTCCGACACGATGGCGCGCTCTTCGTTGAGCAGGGCGTTGAGCAGGGTGCTCTTGCCCGCATTGGGCCGCCCGGCAATGACGGTGGCCACGCCGGTGCGCAAGGCGTTGCCCAACTGAAATGTGCGCAACAGCGACTGGGTGTAGGCGCGGATTTTTACCACCAAGTTTTTCAACTGCGTACGGTCGGCAAACGCCACGTCTTCCTCCGAAAAATCGAGTTCCAGCTCCACCAGACTGGCGAAGTGGATGAGTTCCTCCCGCAGGTGCGCAATCTCGGTTTTGAAACCGCCGCGCAACTGACGCAGGGCCACTGCGTGCGCCGCTTCGCTCTGGCCGGCAATCAGGTCGGCCACGGCTTCGGCCTGGCTGAGGTCCATTTTGCCGTTGAGAAATGCCCGCAGAGTGAACTCGCCGGGCTGTGCCAGGCGGGCGCCTTTTCGCAAGAGCAATTGCAACACCTCCTGCTGGATGTACGGCGAGCCGTGCACGGATATTTCCACCAACTCCTCGCCCGTGTACGACCTGGGCGCCCGGAAAATGGTGATCAAAACCTCGTCCAGCGTACGCCCCTCTTCGTTTTCGATGCGGCCAAAGTGGGCCGTGTGCGTGGGCTGGTTTTCGAGGCGTTTGCCCCGAAAAACACCGTCGGCAATGATCACGGCCCGGGGGCCGGACAGGCGCAGTACGGCAATGGCGCCTGTGCCCGGCGGCGTGGCGAGGGCGGCTATAGTATCGGACAAATCGGGAAGCATCATACGGAAACAGGTCAAGTACGAGAGACAAATCGGGAAAGAAAGGAAATACCTTTGGGCGCAAAATTGAACCATTTTATGGAAAACAGACCCGAAGGTGAGCGCCAATCCGAACTACAACAACTGGCAGCGAATAGTTGGAACCTGGAGCTGATCATTTCCGGCGCTGCTGTTTTTTTGGCTTCCTACCTGCCTGGTGTTGTGAACCGTGCGCAGCACTATTTTCTCAACAACTTAGCCACGAGCGAAAGCCCGGGCAAAAATGCGTTGCCCTTGCTCGCCTATACCTTCGGGGAAATCATTGCCTGGCTACTCGTCGCTGCATTTGTCTGCCATTTTATTATGCGTGCTTTTTGGGCAGGGCTGGTTGGTTTGCATGCCGTATATCCGGAGGGGATCAAGTACGAACAATTGCCCGGGCAAACCGATTTTAGCCGGGAGCAAGCGCGTAAGCGCTTTGGGCGGCTGGACGACTATATCCTGCGTATGGACCGGCTGTGCAACCAGGTGTTTTCCGCTGCATTCCTGGCGGCACTGTATGGTCTGGGGATCAGTTTTGCTTACCTGTTGGTTTTTTCCATGATGCACCTGGTTCCCCTTTTTATTCCCGGGGAAACGGGCAAACTGACCAGTATTGCCTTGCTGATGCTTTTTGTTCTGATTGCTTTGCTGCCGGCCATATTCCTGATGCTGCTGCGCAACAAACGGTTTACCGATAACCGCCGGCTCCAGTACTGGTCGGATGTGGCCAATTGGATTACTCCGAGAATCGTCCTGCCTTTGGTGTTTCATCCGATCAATTACCTGAACCTGACGTTCAGCTCCAACGTCCCCCGCAAACGCTTTTACGCAACACTCACTGTGATGATGGTGCTCCTGTTTTCAGTGGTGCTGTATTCGTATTTCCAAACCATGCTGGACTTGTCAGGGCGCACCGGCTCCGCGTTTCATACCTATTTTGCGCAGGGCGCCGGCGCAAACCTGCTGGATTCCCGGCGGTATGATAACTTGCGACCGGAAGGACAGGCATTGCCCAAGGTTTCTATTCCGGCAGACGTGGTTTTCGAACCCTTTTTGCGCGTGTTTGTCACCTACCCAAAAGCGCTCGACGGGCAGCTCGCACAAGTATGTACACCTGCGGTATTCCCCGACTCCCTGCCCCGAAGCGTGCGCCGGCATATCGCCGACAGCCTGCATCTCCAGTGTTTTTCCCAATTTTTTCGGGTCTCGATAAACGATTCGTTGCTGGCGCCGGCGGCGTGGATTTTTCACCAGCACCCAACCGAAAATACCCGGGGACTCCTGACGTACCTGCCTACCGGGCAATTTCGGCCGGGCAAAAATATTTTGCTGATCCAGGCCCCTTCCGAGAAAAAAGCCGATTCGCTCCGGGTTTACGGCGTAGTGCCATTTTGGTACGCGCCCAAGTGAGGACAAAAAAATACCCGGCTGCGACTTTTCGCAACCGGGGTTCTCGCCTATGAAGCATAAGACATCTGAAATGGGAAAGCGGCGCGCCACCCGTACACTGCAAGCCTGAAACGAACCGGGCACAGGGGCACGGAATCGTTCGCACAGGAGCGCCGGTGTGCCCGCGTTATGGGCAGCGATTCGGGCGGGCCGAAACGCGCAGCGGCCGCAGGGTGCTCGCAGGAGCATGCCGGAGCCGCGTAAAAAACCAACTTAAAAAAGGGAAAGGCAGTAGCAGGGAAACGGGCAACAAGTGCCCTCGAAGATCAAGGATAGATCCGAACATGGGATGTAGTGTTTGTCGTGTAATCGGTAAAAGCAGAACGCCTGGATTAAAACTTAATACTTGCAAATGTAAGTCATGCCGGTACGTCAAATCAAGAGGCCGGCCTCTTTTTTTGGGGAAGTGTCTGCCATCAATCAAAAATCGGAAAAGCCTGCCCAGCGCTCGCCGAACTGTTCCCAAAAGGCCAGCACTTTGCTGCGCGCCGGGAATTCGGAGTAAATTTCCCCCCGCCGGATACCCTGCAAAACATGTAAAGTGGCTTTCGATACTTCTTCAGGCAGGTCGTTTACAGGCAGCCACCGCACGTCTTTGAATTTTTTCGGCTCCAGCGCGGCAGGCTCGCCGTGGAAACGGGTAGCCCGAAAATAAAGCACCAGCAGGGTTTCGTCTTTTTTCAATTTGTGGCGGTGCAGAACGTGCACTAAGCGCAGGTCGTGCGGCTCTACATGAATGCCGGCTTCTTCCTGGGCTTCACGGGCCAGCGCTTCGCGGGCAAACTCGTTTTCCTCCACGTTGCCCCCGATAAGCGAAAACCGCCCTCCATTCTGCTTCGTCTGGCGCAGGAACAACATTTTTCCACCTTCCTCTATAATGAGCCTCACGGCAAAAATGAGCATAAATCAGACCGGTAAAACGTCAACGGTTTGGGTTTCCAAAACGACGCAAGTTATCGTGCCCATTGGAAAACCCGGGTAAAGTTTTTGTGAACACCTTTACTCCATATAAATCGCCAGAACGGCGGCCTCCATAGCAAACGGGTCGTCGCCCTGCGCCTCCATTTCCCGGCGCTTTTCGCCGCGCAGGCGGCGTTGCTCCGACTGTGTTTGCTGAAACAAATCCCGTTGTGCTTTTGTGGTCAGTACCCGCCGAATACTAGCCAGCGTACCCTGCTGCACACTCGCCAGTTTGGCGTGGTACAGCGCCGGGTCGCTTGCCTGCAGCCCCACAATCTCCGTCAGATTCTTCTGCTTGCGCACCTGAACGGTGTACATGTTTTCCGCCTGTACGGCATCCAAACTGTACTTTTTAGCGAGCACATCAGCCGCTTCGCGGGCAGGGTCGGCAGTTTGAGCGTAGGTCGAAGAGAGTACGGTCAGCAGAAAAAGCAGAGCGAGCAGGTTGTGCATGGCAGACTTGATTTTGAAATGTTTGGTCGGCAAAACTACGGCATTTTTTCGCTGTGCCGATCCGTGGAATTATTTGTAGCACAGCACGGATAAAACACAAACGCGCTACGCCACGACCTCAAAAAAATTCAGCGCGGCATAGCCCCCGGTTTTCCTGCGCGGATGATTTCCACGTTCCAGCCCGTGCTCTCTGCCATGAACCGAACGATCTCGAAGACCTTGTCGGATTGCTCGCGGGCCGAAGCCAGCAGGGTACTCTGCAGGGCCGCTTCCCGAATGAGGTCTTTGGCCCGCTGATTGATGCGGGTGTAGTCCTCCGGCGAAAAATCGGAAAATACACCCGTGGACAAGTCGTAGTAGTCCAGCGAGTGGTCAATGCTCAAAATTTGCGGTTCGGGCAGAGGGCCGATGCGCAGCACCCGGGCCACGGAGTCGGTTTCGATTTTCAGGTTGCCGAGGTCGTAGCCGGCCGACACGACGGCGTTCACGCGCACCAGCACTTTTTTGTCCCAGAGCCAGGTAAAATAGCCCGAGTATTCACTGTAATTGTAAATTTCCGAAAACTCGCCCTCCACGGTAGTCAGTTTTACCACAGTGCGGATTTTTTCCAGCAAAACCGTGGCGCTTTCCCGGGGCTTCGTTTCTTTGGGCGCGAAAAAACGATAGGCCAACCAGCCGCCCGACACGAACGCGAGCACAACGGCGAGAATGATGAGGATGCGTTTTAGCATATTTTTTTCGGATTGATCGCCCAAAGTTAGTCCTTCTCCACATGCCCGTCGCCGGGTTTTTCAACACGAAAACTATGCACTACCGCCCAATGCTTCTCCCCCGGCTCCTTTGCCTGTTGCTTTGCCCGGCGCTGCCGCTCGGCGCCCAAACGGATACCCTGCGCCTCTTGTTTGCAGGCGATATCATGGGCCATGCGCCGCAAATCAAAAGTGCCGAAACCGGCCCGAACCAGTACGACTACCGCCCCTGTTTCCAGTTTGTCAAACCAATTCTGGAGCAAGCCGATATTGCCGTCGGCAACCTCGAACTTACCCTGCCCGGCAAGGGGCCGTACTCCGGCTATCCCATGTTTCGCAGCCCCGACGCGTTGGCTATGGCTCTGCGCGATGCCGGATTCGATATCCTCGTGACGGCCAACAACCACTCCAACGACAGCCGTGCCCCGGGTCTTGTCAGCACCATCGAGACGGTCCGAAACCTCGGTTTTCAGCAGACAGGTACGTTCAAAAACCAGCGCGACCGCGACCTGTTTTACCCGCTCATGGTGTACCGGAACGGGTTCAAACTGGCCCTGCTGAACTACACCTACGATACCAACGGCGTGCCCACGCAGGCGCCCACTATCGTCAATCTGATCGATACCGTACGGATAGCCGCCGACCTGGCCGAAGCCCGCGCCCGCAAGCCGCATTTTATCATCGTCGTGATGCACTGGGGACTGGAGTACCAACTGCAGGAAAATGCCGAACAGCGCAAACTGGCCCGGTTTCTCATCCGCAACGGGGCAGATATGATCATCGGGGCACATCCGCACGTCGTGCAGCCCATAAAAGTAGAAACAGCAACGATGCCCGACGGCTCGGAAAAATCCGCCCTCGTGGTCTATTCCCTTGGCAATTTTATCTCCAATCAACAAAAGCCCGGTACCGACGGCGGTATCCTGTTTCAGGTGGACCTTCTGCACCACAAAGGCGTGCCCCGCGCCGAGGTGGGCAACTACCGCTACATCCCCGTTTGGCGCTATGTGCACCGGGACGCAACCGGCAAAACTACCTACTTTGCCTTGCCGACCAACCAGTTGCCGACTAACCTGAAATTGCCCGCTTCGGCGGAAAGTGCCCTGCGGGTGTTTGTAGAAGGAGTGCGGAAAAGGTTGAAAGGGGTGCCGGAAGCGGAGTGAAGAACCAAAAAAAAATCACATTTTTGCCCTGTCATTTCCTCCAGCCAGACGCCGGCTCAACAAACACCAAGCCATGGATACCCGCACCACCAACAACATTACCGTCAGCGTCGAGACCCAATACCTCGCGGCGCACTCCAACCCCGGGCCGGCAAGTACATTTTTGGGTACCATATCACTATCGAAAACCGCAGTCCGCACACGGTACAACTGCTCCGCCGCCATTGGTTTATCCAGGATGGTTGCGGTACACTGCGCGAGGTGGAAGGCGAGGGCGTGGTGGGGCTGCAACCCGTTTTGGCGCCCGGCGAAGCACACGATTATTCCTCCTTCTGCGACCTCGATACCGACATGGGGAAAATGGTGGGTATTTACCTGATGACCCGCATGGACGACGAATCCCTTTTCGAGGCCAAAGTGCCCGAGTTCCTCCTCGTTGCACCGTTCCGACTAAATTGAAACCCGTTGCTTTTGGCTGGTTTGATTTTTTTCAGTCCGGGCGATGATGCCCCGAACAGCCAAAAGTCCGCGTTGCTGCGCTATCTTTGCCGCCCTGTTTTTCAAAACACACCATGCTGCACAAACTCAAGGCCATACGCGACAAATACCTGCACCTCGAAGAGCACCTCTCCGACCCCGGCATTGCAGCCGATGCCGAGCGCTCGAAAAAGGTGAACAAGGAGTACAAAAACTCCAGCCGCTCGTGCAAACGCTCGGGCGTTACGAAAAGGCATTGTCCAACCTGAACAGCGCGCGCGAGGTGCTGTCCGCCGAAAAAGATCCGGAAATGCGCGAAATGGCCCGCGAGGAAATTGCCGAACTCGAGCCGCTGGTGGAGGCTCTGGACGATGAAATTAAAACACTGCTGGTACCCAAAGACCCGGAAGACGAGAAGGATGTAATCGTGGAAATCCGGTCCGGCACGGGTGGCGACGAGGCGGCGCTGTTTGCGGGCGACCTGTACCGGATGTACCTGCGCTATTTTCAGGAGCAAGGCTGGGAGGTGGAGGTACTGGACGAAAGCCCGGGCACAGCCGGCGGTTTTGCCAAGGTGGTGCTGGAGGTCGGCGGCGACAATGTGTACAGCAAACTCAAGTTCGAATCCGGTACCCACCGGGTGCAACGCATCCCCGAAACAGAAGCCAAGGGCCGCGTGCACACATCGGCTGCTACGGTGGCCGTGCTGCCCATCATGGAGCCGGAGGATATCAATATCCGCAAGGACGACCTGCGTCGCGATGTATTTCGCGCCAGCGGCGCCGGCGGACAGCACGTCAACAAAACGGAGTCCGGCGTACGCTATACCCACTTGCCCACCGGCGTGGTGGCCGAGAGTACCGAGAGCCGCTCCCAGCACAAAAACAGCGAGATTGCGATGGGTCGCCTCATTCAGCAAATCCGCGATGCGCAGCAAAACCAGCAGCAGTCGGCACTCGCTTCCCAGCGCCGCAGCCTCGTCGGTTCGGGCGACCGCTCCGAAAAAATCCGAACATACAACTGGCCCCAAAACCGGGTAACCGATCACCGGCTGGAGGGCGATAACAAAAATTTCAACCTCGACAAAGTGGTGGAAGGCGACCTGGCCGGCATCATCGAAGCGCTTACCCTGGCGGATAATGCCGCAAAATTACAAGCGGAAGCATAAAGAGGGTGTATCGTAAGTCCGCACCATAATTGCGAAGTTGACAGGCGAATCCATTTTTTGACAGGATGAAAAGGATTTACAGGATTTTCGGCGGCGGAGCCGCCTCATTTATCCTGTAAATCTTGTAAATCCTGTCTAAAAAAACCGGGGGCCCCGCCCCCCCCCCCGCCCGCCCCCCCCCCCCCCCCCCCCCCCCCCCCCCCCCCAGGGGGGGGGGGAGGGGGGGGCCCCACGAACCCCCCCGGGTTGGGCCGGCCCCCCCCCCCCCGGGGGGGGGGGGGGGGGGGGGGGGGGGGCCCCCGGGGGGGAGGATAGACAAAAATCAATTCCAGTCAAAGTCATGCTTTTGAGACAGCCTCTATTCCCCGGTAGTGTAGCATATCACTTGCCATCCAGCACTAATTTCCACCAGTCCGTTGGCGGAAGCGGCGCTTCAAGGTGCAGCGGTTCGAGGCGAACGGGATGCTCCAGCACGATGATCCGGCTGTGCAGTCCGATGGAGGCATCGGGAAGCGGAGCGGGAGCGCCGTATTTCAAGTCGCCAAGAATAGGGCATCCAATGGCGCCGAGTTGTGCCCGAATTTGGTGCGGCCTTCCGGTCAGCGGGTGAATTTCGAGGAGGTGATACGAACCCGTTTTTTTTAACCAGGCATATTGCAAAATAGCCTCCTTGGCGTCGCCGGTATTTTTAGACACCACCCGGACGATGTTCCGTTGTTCGTCTTTGACCAGCAAGTGGCGGAGTTCGTCCGCTAAAACAGCCGGTTTGTTCAGCACGATAGCCCAATAGGTTTTGAATACTTTGCGCTCCCGGAACAGGGTCGTCAGGCGCCCCAGAGCCTTGTCTGTCCGGGCAAACAACACGACCCCGCTCACCGGACGGTCTATGCGGTGCACAGGGTGCAAAAACACGGCGCCCGGCTTGGCGTATTTTTCCTTCAGGTAATTTTTACCCCAGTCCGCCAGCGTCGGGTCGCCTGTGCGGTCGCCTTGTACCAGCCAGCCGGCAGGTTTGTTCAAGGCAAGTAAATGATTATCTTCGTAAACAACCATTTGTTTCAAGCAGGTTTCCGGTTTGCAAGATCGTGGTGGCCTTCCGTTTTGATGCCTTCCGCACACCTCCAATGCTCCATGTTGACTTTTGTTTTTTTTGTCATTCCGACACAAATCTAAGCAAGTTTTGTGTGCGAAGACCATCCCGGTGGTTGCCGGCTAACCGCCTTGGAAAAATCAGCGCATCCGTACCATTTTGACAAATCCCCAACGCCCGTCCACTTGTACGCCTACGGAATAAACACCCGCCGGGAAACCGGAAACGTCCAGCCGAAAAAGTGTCGAATTGCCAACCACAGGCGCGTCCACAAGCCGCCCGGTCAAATCAAAAATCCGTACGGCTTGCAGTTGCCCCGCGCCAAGGAGCTCGATGTTTACCCTGTCCGTCGCCGGATTTGGGAAGATTCGGAAAGAAGACCCGGGCAAGAGCGCCTCGCTGCCGCCAAGCGTCACGTCCAATACAAGCACAATGGTGCTGTCGCAACTGTTCGAGGCCGTCAGATCAATGGTGTACGTTCCCGGTTCTGTGAATGGAAAATTGCCCACCGTGTAGGTTTCGCCGGGCTGAATAGTGGCCACCAGCGTGTCGCGGTATTCGGGCAAATACATCAGTTGGACATAGAGGTAAAAACTGTCGCAACCGTTGGCGTACGCATATATCTCCGTACCGCCCGGGTGCTGCTCATCGTAAAGCGTACCGTTGACGGTCAGGTTTTCGCCCGGACAAAGTTCATACAGCAGGCCGCCGGCATCTACCGGCCAAAAGGCAAGTTGTATCTGCACCGTGCTGTCGCAACCGTTTTCGGCGGTGAAAATTTCGGTACCCACAGGGTTTTGCGCGTTGTATTCCGTGCCGTTCACCACCACACTTTCGCCCGCGCAAAGGGTGGGGCCGAACGTGTTTTCTATGGGCGGGAAAAATTGCAGGGCAACCTGCACCGCGCTGTCGCAGCCGTTTGCCGCAGTCAGAATTTCGGTACCCACAGGGTTTTGCGCGTTGTATTCCGTGCCGTTCACCACCACACTTTCGCCGGCGCACAGGGTTGGGCTGAACGTGTTTTCGATAGCCGGAAAAAATTGCAGGGCGATTTGCACCGTGCTATCGCAGCCGTTTGCGGCCGTCAGGATTTCCGTGCCCACGGGGTTTTGCGCGTCGTATTCCGTGCCGTTCACCACCACACTTTCGCCGGCGCAAAGGGTGGGGCCGAACGTGTTTTCGATGGGTGGGAAAAATTGCAGGGCGATTTGCACCGTGCTGTCGCAGCCGTTTGCGGCCGTCAGGATTTCGGTACCCACGGGGTTTTGCGCGTCGTATTCCGTGCCGTTCACCACCACACTTTCGCCGGCGCAAAGGGTGGGGCCGAACGTGTTTTCGATGGGCGGGAAAAATTGCAGGGCAACCTGCACCGTGCTGTCGCAGCCGTTTGCGGCCGTCAGAATTTCGGTACCCACGGGGTTTTGCGCGTCGTATTCCGTGCCGTTCACCACTACACTTTCGCCGGCACACAGGGTTGGGCTGAACGTGTTTTCGATGGCCGGCAGGAACTGCAGGGCGATTTGCACGGTGCTGTCGCAACCGTTTGCCGCAGTCAGGATTTCCGTGCCCACGGGGTTTTGCGCGTCATATTCCGTGCCGTTCACCACTACACTTTCGCCGGCACACAGGGTTGGGCCGAATGTGTTTTCGATGGCCGGAAAAAATTGCAAGGCAATCTTCACCGTGCTGTCGCAGCCGTTTGCGGCCGTCAGGATTTCCGTGCCCACGGGGTTTTGCGCGTCGTATTCCGTGCCGTTCACCACCACACTTTCGCCCGCGCACAGGGTGGGGTCGAACGGATGTACAATCTCGGGTAGAAAATGCAGGATGATGTGCACTACACTGTCGCAGCCATCGGCCGCCGTCAGGGTTTGGGTTCCGGTGGGGTTTTGTGCGTCGTACACGATTCCGTTGATTTCGATACTGCCGCCGACGCAGATAATCGGCCGGTGTGTTTTTTGGATGGGTGGTAAAAACACCAAAGACACGAATACAAAACTGTCACACAGCATGCTTGCCGGTTGAAAAACTTCCAGCCCCTGCGGGTTTTGTTGGTTGTACTCGGTTCCGTTTCCGAACAGGCTGGCGCCGGCACAGAGGGTGTCGCGAAAAAAGGTTTGAAAATCCGGTACAAATGTGATTTGCACCAGCATGACCGTGTCACAGTCACCGATTTCCACGATACCAACCGGATTGAACTGATCGAATGTTTGGCCCTGAATAGTGAAACTATCGCCCAGACATAAGGTCAGTTTCTTTTGTACCTGCACGGGCGTTTTCGGAATCAGCCGCACCGGTACGGTCATGGTCATCAGGTCATTTTCCAGCAATACCTGAAGCACCGTGTCGGCAGGCGGGGGAGAAAATAGCGGCGCAGCCTGGGTAGAACCGTCGGGCCATAAGTAGTCGAACTCGTGGTACAGGAAGTTCTTGGTCAAGGTCATGTGCCAGTTATGCAAACTCCCGGAACCGGTCTTGGCCAACAGGTTCCATTCGCCATTGACGGGCGCCCCGTACAGGTCGAACCAGGAACCCTCCGAGCGGTATTGTCCGGTGTACGGCGATCCGGAGAAGCCTATATTTTGTATTGCCTCCGGCGAAAAACAGGTGTTGGTGAAATAGCCTCCGGTACCGTTGTTGGTGGTCAGTTCGACCCGGCTCATGTTGGACGCTTGCAGGTATAGCCGGGCATTGGCCGCAGGTACTGTCATGTCCACGCACACGTCTTCGATCATGTACGGCGAGGTAAAAAATTCGTACGGAAAATCCTGGGTGTAAACCGGCGATTGCACAAAGTCGGGCGACATGCTGTACGGGGTCGGGTTGTCAAACGGAAATTGCACGGTTGGTTGGGGCAGGAAAGCGGGCACTGGCTGTTCTTTGCAAATGACCTCGGCAGTGGAGTCAATTTCTGCGATGTAAAAAATACGGCCTCCCCGCAATTGGCAGCCGGGGTTCAGGGAGCGGTAGGTGAACAAAAAATACTCGCCCTCGTCCGCGATGGAATCCGCGATAATGGTCGGTTGAAAGGCGATGGCATTTCCCGAGACATAGCCGGACGGCGGGATATTCAGGGTGTAGTCTACCCCGGGCGTTGCGGTTCCGCTAAATTCGTACGCAATCGGTTGGAAAAGCGGCAGCCAGTTGAAGTAGAAATCAAGCTCTTTGGTCGCACAACCTTCGAGGTACACATGATCCGAAGGCCCGAAAACAGTGTTTAATCGCGGCGAACCGATGGTTTCTAAAAAAAGCGCAGAGTCAAAACGGGCATCCCGCACATCCGTAATCATGATGGTCATGGTATATTCCGTGCAGGGGTCAACGGGTATTTTGATGTCGAAGGTGTCGGAGATTCCGTTGAATCCCATCCAGAAGTCGGAGTGGGAAAACGGTTTTTGTCCCTGACAAAAAACGGTGTTCACACCGATGTTTTGGCCGGATGCCGTTTTGGCAATATTAACCGGAGGTTGTCCGGTTTTGCTTAAAAAAATACCCATCAGGTCATTGTACGATGCGCAGGTGTACAACGGATATTCTTCCGTAGCAAAGGCAAATCGAAACCGGAGGGTGTCTACAAGGGGCGTAAATACGACGGTCAACTTACCGGCATCCCAGGGAATATCACCCGGGTTGAGCATGTAAACTTCCGGGCTATTGTTAAATATCTTCAGGTAAGCGTGGTCCAGGTCGGAACCACTCTGTGCGACATTGGTGTATTTGCCGGTCGTCAGCAGGATACCTTTTTCAAAGGGAAACAGGTTTTGACCGTCTTCAAAAAGCGTGTATTGAAGCGGTTCCCCGTTAAAAACAGCAGTATGCACCTGGGCTACCCGCGGATCAAAAATTTTGGCCGGATACTCCAGCGGAAAATCATCGTTCACCTCAAACGACATCTGGGCTGAGGCGAATAGAGGGCAAAAGAACAGGATTAGAAAAAGCGGGAATCGAGCGCGCATACGGGTGTTCGTTGTGGTGTAGCAATGGCGGAGAGACACCCCGAATTTACCTTTCGCTGCTTTTCCGGAAAACCTCCTACCTTAGCCCCATCGAGACTAAAACTCAGGAAAAATGCGCACGAACCTCGCCACTCAACACTCCGTAGCCAACCGCTTTCTCGCCGAACTGCGCAACGCCGAACTGCAAAAAGACCGCTTGCGCTTCCGCCGAAATCTCGAACGGGTAGGCGAGGTACTGGCCTACGAAATTTCCAAAACGCTGACCTACGAACCCGTTGAGGTAGAAACACCCCTCGGAATCGCTACCGCACAACTGCCCGTCGACCGCATCGTGCTCGGCACCATCCTGCGTGCCGGGCTGCCGTTCAACCAGGGCATGCTGCACTATTTTGACCACGCCGACAATGCGTTCATCAGTGCCTACCGCCGCCAGCACAAAGACGGCTCTTTCGATATCCAACTGGAATATGTCAGCTGCGGCGACCTCAACGATGCCGTACTGATACTCGCCGACCCCATGCTGGCCACCGGGGCATCCCTTTGCCTCGCGCTCAAACACCTCGAACGCCACGGCACACCCAAAGCCATCCACATCGCGGCGGTTATCGCCAGCACGGCCGGCGTGTAAGCAGTTCAGCGCCAGTACCCCAACGCCCACCTCTGGCTGGGCGCCATTGACGACGAACTCACCGGCAAAGCTTATATCGTGCCGGGACTGGGCGACGCGGGCGATCTGGCCTATGGAGACAAGTATTAAAGTCCGACCGTCATCCCCCTACCTTATGTTTTTTACCCTTTGTACTATTCGGCGGGTTGCTCCCATTGCCCCTCCCCTCAAACTTTATTTTCAATCATAAACCCGCCGCTACCCCTTGCCCTTTCAAGAGCCTTACCGCTGAATAATCAAAAACCCCTTCCGGGCCTGGCTCTCGGCGGGCAATTTAACCACAAAGAAATAGGTAGCGGGCGGCAAGGGCTGCCCGTTGAAGGTACCCTCCCAGTCGTTCTGGTAAGGCTTGGCGTAAAATACCTGATCCCCCCACTGGTTGAAAATCGTGACTTCGTTCTCCGGTCCGCCATCGCCACCATGCAGGCAGTAAAACGGGATGACAAAAATGTCGTTCACCCCGTCGCCATTAGGCGTGATGATCGTGGGGATCCGACACTCGCCGGCCTGCTCCACATCAAAAAACAGGGTAGCCATGCTGCACGGGCAGGCGGGATTGAGGTTGCAGAGTTCGTAGATGATCTTGTCCCGGCCGGTGAACGTCAGGTCGGGCAAATAAGTGAATGAGCCTTTGCTGGGTTCCGACCAGATGCCGTGCTTGGGTTCCTCCAGCACCCGGACAGTGAATTGCGGCGGCACAATGTCGTTTTGCAGAGCATTCACCGTCACCTGCTGGCCAAAGCCGACAAGCACACTGTCTTCGTAGGCAGTCGGTTCCAAATCGTAATAAATCACCACGGTATCGCGTGAGCGGTCGCCACACAAACCGCCATTGGTTTCCCACAGAAAGCGGTTGGGGCCGATTTCGAGGTCGCACACGATAGTAGTTGGCGAGGTTTCGGCATTGATAATAATGCCGGGGTTTTGCAGGGCGTCCAGATAAGTCCATTTCCCGGTCTCGAACGGATCCAGGCTGGTGGCCTGCAACAAGGCACAGGAATCGGCTATGCACAAACTCTGATCCAGCCCCGCGAAAGGTTGCTTGCTGATCGTGTGTACCGTGACGGTAGCGGTATCTGCCGGGCAGCCCGCCACTTTCAGAACCCAGTAGAAAAAGAAGGTATTGGAATTGGCAGGCAGGTTCCGCACGATCGTGTTGGGATTATTCGGGTCGTCTATCGTTATCGGCGGCTGGAAAAGCGCCTGGCCGGCCGGTTGTTTCCACACGCCCGGGATGGTTTGTCCTTGCAGGGCATTCAATTGTACCGTATCCGAAAAACAGGTCACAATCAGGTCGTTTGCAACCCGCGCTTCTTCAAACTGGTTGACGGTCACCCGCACGGTATCCCGGCTGAAATTTTTGCAAGAACCATTGGACAGCGCCCATTCAAACTGGTAGATATTACCTGCTGTGGCGCCCAATACCTGCGAATTGGGCAAGGGTTGGTTGACAATGGTCACGGCCGGTCCACTCACCGGCGACCAAAGGCCGGCGGCAAATCCCGGCGGTGGTGCGGAGGCGTTCAGTTGTACCGGATAGGCGTCGCAGGCATGGAAATCCAGCCCTGCAAAAGCCGTGACGCCGTCGGGAATGGTGTCTAATTGTACTTGCACTGGCAAGGAAGGCAGCGAGGCGCAACCATTCAGCAGCGAGCGGACGAAGAAGTTGTTTGCACCGGGTAGCAGGCCGGTCAGCGGGGCCAGGGTAAAACTCAACGGGAATCCCGCCGGGCCGAGCGGCGCCTGGGTTGCGCTGTTGTACCAAAGATATTGTGCCCCTGGGGTGGCCGTTGCCGGCGCAATGTGGAGCATCAGACTGGCGCCGGCCTGACTCAGGCAGGCCGGGCCGACCGGCAGAATGGTCGGTGCAGCCGGCCGGGATCGAATTTCCACACAAACGCCCTCGCTTGGCGGTGACACGCAGCCGTTCACCGCGACCGTTGCGAAATAGCAGCCCTGGTGGGTGTTTTTATTTACCTGTACAATAATCGGATCCCGAACGCCGGCCGTAAAACCGCTCGGCCCCGTCCAACTGTAAGTGGCGCCCGGTATGACCGAGGCCGACAAGCGCAGCGTGTCGCCCTCGCATACCGGCGCATTGGAGCCGGTGCCCGGTGCCGGTGGAATGGGGTGTACCGTAATGGTAACCGTCTCCGAGGGCGCCGACGAGCAGCCGCCCGCCAGCACGACAACCGTGTAGTCGCCATTGTGCTGCAAACCCGTGACCGGAATGACGAGGTTGGCCTGGGACTGGGTGACGATGCCGTTCGGGGTGTGCCACTCGAACAATACGTTGCTGCCGTAGGCATTTACATTTTGAACAGCGATGGTAAGCGGGCTACCGATGCATAACGCCTGACCGGAACCAAGCAGAGGCCGCTCCGGCTGACGCTGCACATTGACGGTCGTGGAGCCTTGGTTGGATATGCACCCGGAAGCATCGGTCACAACAAGGTTGTAGGTACCGTTGTCGCCGGTACATACTTTCGGAATAACCGGCTGCGGGAGCGCCGAGCCAAATCCGTTCGGCCCTGTCCACAAATATGTCAACGGTCCATTTTGAGTAAAAATAGTGGCTTGCAGCAAGGCATCGGTCGCGCAATCCACACAGACAGGCGCCGTATGCGTGACCGAAGTCACCTCGGGCGGGGCGATGACGTGGACCGGTGTAGTGGCCACATTGGTGCAGCCATTATCCGTACTGACGGTGACCGTATAGGTTCCCGTAGCGGGGGTATTGGTGCCGGCATTGGCGCCAATGGCGGTATAGCCGTTCGGCCCTGCCCATACGAACGTCACGTCCTGCATGGTTGAGTTGGCGCTCAGATTCAGGATACTGCCCTGGCAAACCGGCGAGTTGGACGTAGCCGACACGTTGGGAAAATTTTGCACCTGCACGTCGTATGGATCCGACAGATCGGACTGGCAATTGTTCTGCATGACCTGCAAACGCCACGGGCCGGAGTGCATACTCGGGGAGGCGTTTGGTATAATCAGGGTGTTGATGGCGGTGTTGATTGCCACCACGTTCGGGGGCGGTGATATCCACTGGTACTGCCCGGCCGTCGGGATGTTATTGCAAATCAACTGGATGGTATCGCCTGCACACGCTGAGGCATCACCATTGATTTGTGGCTTGGGCGGCTTGGGGCGTACCTCCACATTGGCCACGGTACCGGCAAGAGGCACAGCCATTGGCCGATACCACCAGGGTGTAGGCGCCGGCATGGAAACTTTGAGCACAGGAGGTCACGAGCGGAGACTGTGTAGTGTTGCTAAATCCGGGTCCGCTCCAGGCATAAGTAATACCCGGCCCCTGCACCGTGGTACCGAGGGATACCGACTCACAGGTACACACGGAAATGGATGCATTGACTACTGTGGCTACCGGCCGCGCCTGTACGGTCACGCTTTTTACCTCAGAAGGCAACGACACGCAGCCGTCGGACGAGACCTTCGCGTGGTACTGGTACACGCCGGGGGCCGGGTTGGGGATTTGGAACATGGGGATACTGGTCGTGTCAAGCAGGATCGGATTGGCCGGTGTGCCGGAGAACCAGGAATAGACCACCGTGGCGCCCCCAAAAGTCTGTGTTTGCAGGGTCAGCGCCGTCCCTTCGCAGATCAGGCCGGGCACGGTGAGTACCGGCTGTGTGGGCAGGTTGGTGAGGTCGAGCAAAACGCTGCCTGTCGCCATGCAGCCCGTCGGGCCGGTTACTTTTATGATATATGTGCCTGCGTTGGCACTGGTTGTATTGGGAATAATGGGGTTGGGGTTCATAGAAATAAAACCGTTCGGGCCGCTCCAGGCGTAGGTGTAGCCTGTTGCAGGGGCCGGCGGGTTGGCAAATAATTGTACCGGCCCGCCTTCGCACACACCCGGTGTCACGGTCGGCTGCGGCGCTACGGTCTCCACACGCACCGTCGTTGTACAAACAGAAGCATTGCCCGAGGTGTCGGAAACGGTCAGGGTTACGGGATAAATGTTGTTCGGCGGCATGGCCATGCTACAGGTGAAGGTAGTCTGCGACAGAGCAAAGGTCAGGTTGGTGCCGGAGCAATTGTCTATGCTGCCGTTGTTGATCTCCTGCGGCTGCAGGATATAGTTCACCGAGCCGTGCGGGTTGGTAAAGATGGTAATCGGCTGGCAGTTGGCCACCGGCGGCATCGTGTCCCGCACCGTGACGGTAAACGATGCAAGCCCGGTGTTGCCGGAATTGTCTGTGGCCTGATATTGCACCGTGTACATGCCGGGCGCCAGGGACACCGTAGTTTGGCTGCCGTTCAGCTGGCCGGCCTGCACGATTTGCATTCCCTTGACAACCTCGTATTCCACTATGGCGTAGTTGTACGTCAGCACAGCCTCCACGGTGCTGACGGCATCGAAGTTGCCCGCGTTCAGCACGCCGCAGGGATTGATAAAATCGGTGTAGTTCACTACGTCGCGGTTGGCCTGGAGCAGGAAATTGGCAGCGCCGTTAGCCGCCCACATATTGATTTGCGCAGCAGAAACAGAAAATGAAGACTCGTGTACGTCGGCACATTCGCCGGAGGAGGCAGTATCGGTGGCAAAAAGAAAAACACCGTTTTCGTCCTGCACCCGGAAAAACTCACCGGTATTGCCGTTATCGCCCTTGTGCCGGATCGTTAGCGTACCGCTCGTTACAGCATTGGGCGCCACACCCGTAATACTCAAAATCGTGCTTTTAGGCACCCAGCCAGCATTGGGGTCGGCCTCGAATTGTACGGGCATCAACCCGGAAGACTTCGTCAGATCAGCGGAAAAAGCACAATTCTCCTGCAAACCCGGAAAAAGCAGGGCGATACTGACCGAACAGGTGGATGTTCCGACATACGCGGTGATCGGCGCCGGCGGTGTCACCACAGGCGGTTCGAGGTCCTCCATGCGCACGACGGTAGTGGCTGTAGTGATATTTCCCGCACAGTCGGTCGCTTCGTACCGGACGACGTGGTCGCCGGCATCCAGAAATATACTGCCTGCGGGCGGATACGGCTCGGACGCTCCGCCATCCACCGAATAGGTAATGACAATGGGCAACTGTGGCGTAGCGCTGTTGTAAGTCAGCGCTGCCCGGGCGCGGCCACCCGTGCAGAAGGCATTGCAGGCCTCCGCGCCGGTACCATTCGGGTTCAGCGTGATGTTCAACTGGCCGTCGGCAAGCCAGGTATTGAGCAAGGAAGCCGGCAGGGTGAAGGTCGTATCGCTGAATCCGCAGGGCACATTGGTGCGCTTGGTGCGCCCGATCAGGTAGCCGTTTTCGCCGTACACCTGAAATGTTTCGGAGAGCAACTCCGAATCGGCGTTGTCTAAATAAATGACCAATGTGGCGTTGCCCATCACAGGCATGTTGGGCGGTATGTTGGGCGCAGCCCAGGAAAACACCACGGGGTTTACAGGTACCAGATCAATGGGCATGCCACTTGCCGTGAGTACCACCGTATCGAGTAGCGTCGTGCTGCCAATTTGAGCCGTACAGTCGTCGAAGACCGACAACAGGGCGGGCGCCGGCGTGTTGGCGCCGCACAGACCCGGAGCGGTCGGCAATAGCACCGTGTCCACAGCCACAATGACCGGCCCGAGTTTGTCTTGCACCGAAATGTTCTGGGTGTAGGTGCGGCTGTTGCCACAATTGTCCATAACTGTCCACTCCCGACGGATCATGTAGTTGGTCCAATGCGCACAGTTGGCCGGATTGGGGTCGCGGATTTCTGTTTCCAGAAAAGTGATGTCCACGTCCTCGTCACAGTTGTCGGTACCAACAATCCCGTTGGCCGGGGGCGGTACCTGGTTGCATTCCACCAGGGTATCGCCGGGCACGCCGATGAGCATGGGCTTCACGGTGTCCACAACATGGACGTTTTGAGAAAACTGGCCCAGGTTTCCACAAATATCCGTGCTTTCCCAATGCAGAATTTTCGTGTATGTATCGCCGCAGATGGTATTGTCAATGATCTCGCTGACCAGCACGGGCGCAGACGCGATGCCGGTACACAAATCTGTGACATGGGGTGGCGGGGTTATCGGGAGTACTTCGCACACGAGGGTGGTGTCCAAAAAGCCGGTCAGCACAGGCGATATATTGTCCACCACGCGAATGGTTTGTCGGGTTGTGGTGCTGTTGCCGCACTCGTCCGAAACCACGAAGGTGCGGGTGATCATGTAGGCATAATGCCCACAGGTAGCGGGATCGGGATTCTGGTCGGAAGCATCGCTGAACGTCAGGCCAACGACTGTACCACAGTTGTCCACGGCCATCAGCCCCTGGCCAAGCACGGGTGCAGGGGGCAGCGCAAACGTATCGCAACGAATGGTCACATCAGCCGGGGTCAGGGTGATGACGGGTTTGGTGGTATCGCGCACGGCGACCGTTTGTGTGGCTGTAGCCGTGTTGCCGCAGTCGTCGGTAGCCAGCCAGGTAACCAACAGGGTGTAGGAGCCGGGGCAAAGTTGATTGCCCGGCACAGCAGACATTTCGGTGAGCGCTACGGTGTTGTCACAATTGTCCGTTACAAAATTGACGGGTACGACCGGGGTCAGAACGGGACAAAAAATGGTGTCGGGGGGTAGCGGTGCAAACACCGGGCTGGTGGTATCCACAATCCGAAACCGGATCGTACGGCTGCCGATGTTGCTGCAGTCGTCGGTTGCACGAAACATGACATCCACATGCCAGACACAGTCGTGTGCAACAATGGCCGGATAAGGTCCTGTTCCGAATTGCCCGCTCCCCGTTTGGCCGGTTGAGGTCGTCCAGGAAAAATCCGTCCAGGTGTAGGCCGAGCAATCGTCCGTTGCGGTAGCATTGCCGTAGGCATTGATCCAGTTGACGAGCGCGGTGCTGTCATTGCCGCCGCCGCATTCCTCGGAGACGGCAGTTCCCGTGATAACGGGCGGCACGGTATCTATGGCGCCAAAAGCGGCCTGGCCGAGAAACGTGGTATTCCCGCAGGCATCCCGGGCGAAAAAATCCACGGCCACCAGACCGCGCACCTTGGGATAAACCTGGGCGCCAATCTGTTGGCTTCCGCAGCCGGTGGCTATGGAGGCCAAAAAAGCAGCGGTCACCTGGGCAGAATCGGCGGGCATTCCGTTGATCTGCATGGTGTGAACGATCTCGGCATCGGGTGTGCAGGAGTCCCTGGTGATGAGGCCGGCCCGGCGGTGAATCCAGTCGGCGAGGCCGAACAGGTGATTGTCATTGGGCGGCGAACAGGCCGCCACACTGTCTTGCGGCGCCCGGAGGATATCCGGTCCGGTGGTGTCTACCGAGGTGAACGTGGCGGTGCGGGTGGTGGAGAACCCGCAGATGTCCGTGACCTGGAAGGTTACAACCAGGGGCGCCGGGCAGCTGCCGACGAGCACGGGCGGGGCGTTGTTGGTGTACGATGCTACGCCGGACGGGTCGGTCGCCGAGAAATTGGCCATTTGCGCAGCCAGCCATGCGGGATATGCAGTAGCCACCTGGGTGCAGGGCGCGGAGCCGTTTTGGGGCGCGGAGTTCACCACGGGCGGCAGGGTATCTATCAGAATAGTGATGGTTTGGGTGAAAACGCCGGTATTGCCGGAGTCGTCGGTAGCCAGCCAGGTGCGCGTGAAAACGCCCCCGGCGCAGAGGGGCGGCGCGATGCTTTGGGTATCCACCACAATCGGGTTGCCACAGCTGTCCGTGGCAGTTAACACGGGGGGCGGAGGCACCTGACTGATGGATGCGTAGGTAACGGCGGGCGGAGTGCCGCCAGTGACGATGACGGGTCTCGTCGTGTCAACAAAGTTGACAAAAAACTCGAACGTCGCGCTGCGTCCCTGGTTATCGGCTACCTGCCAGTACAGGTGGGCCACGTTGTTGTACGACCACGGATCGGTCAACTGAAAGCCGGATGCAACCGGATCGAAAGCGGACAGGGTGATGGTGGCGCCGACCGTAGAAGTCACGATGGGGGTTCCGATGTTGCCGGCCAGCGTATCGGAACAGGTTGCCGGGTTGATGATGATGGTATTGGGGCCTGGATAGTTAAAATTGAAAAAACCCTGCTGGGCAACAACGCCGCCGGGAAGAGCAATCCAGACCAATACGGTACAAAAGCCAAGCATCACCCGCCAGGTCATGCGTAACCGGTTTATCATACTTTGTTGTTTCAAGTTCGGGGCCGCCTGGAGCATGCCCGGCCGCCGAATTATGTCAAGGGATAAAATGCACCTTTCATGGATTATTCTGGATTAGTTTGGTTTACGCGGGGGGAGCACGAGGCTATTCCGATTTGTCGGCGTCAAGCGGTCGGTCGTCCGTTTCAAATTTTTTGTCCTTCACCGTCTTGTCGAGAAAGGCATTGATATCGTCAATGTTATAGTCCGTAATAATCTGGCCGAACTCGTTCACCCGGATGTCCATGTTGCCCAGATCGGTATGTACGGAGGGTTTGGGGGATTCGGATTTAGGTTTGTCTTTCGGCTTGTTTTTTTTCAGCATGGCTAAATGCGTTTCAAAAGTATGGAATGTGCTGTGAATGCCCGGAAATGAAGCGGGGTTATGATGGTTTATCACGGTTAAAGTAGGTGTGCAAAATTTGTCAATTAAATATGTCCCGCTACTTATATTCCAAAAACCGCTGCAAACGCTGAACCGTTTCCGCTTGCCCCAGCACAACGGCCATGTCGAACACAGCAGGGCCTTTCATGGTGCCGGCAAGGGCGAGGCGCAAAAGTGGCAGCACATCGCCGGGTTTCAGGGCATTTTCCTGCATAAACTGCTGCACTTTTTCTTCGATAGCCGGCGCCTCGAAGGGTGCCACTTGCCTTATTTCCTGGATCAGCGCCTCAAAGGCCGGCCGTAGTGCCGGATTCCATTTTTTTCGGATCATATCGTTGTCGTAGGTATGCACCGGCTCGAACAGGTAGTATCCCTGCTCCACAAAATCGGGCAGAAACGTGACCCGTTCTTTCATCAGGGCAGCCACCTGTTCCAGAAAAGCCTCGTCGGTGCGGTAGCCCTTAGCCTCCGCCAGGGGGCGGATATGTCCGGCCAGTACGGTGTTGGCGGTATGCTGAATGTAGCGCTGGTTGAACCACCTGGCTTTTTCAAAATCGAACCGCGCCCCGCTTTTGCCGATATGCTCCACGGAGAACGCTTGCGCCAGTTCATCCAGGCTAAATATCTCCTGATCGCTGCCGGGGTGCCAGCCGAGCAGCGCCAAAAAATTGATAGTCGCCTCCGGCAAAAAACCCGTCTCGCGGAAGCCGGGAAAACTTTCTTCGGGTGTTTTGCCCACCCATGCAAGCGGGAAAACGGGCATTCCGAACTTGGCTCCGTCGCGTTTGCTGAGTTTGCCGTTGCCCTCCGGTTTGAGAATCAGGGGCAGGTGTGCAAACTGCGGCATGGTATCTTCCCAGCCAAACCCGCGGTACAGCAGGACGTGGTGCGCCGTACTGGGCAGCCACTCTTCGCCGCGGATGACGTGGGTGATGCCCATGAGGTGGTCATCCACGATATTGGCCAAATGGTAGGTCGGCATACCGTCGGCCTTGAGCAGCACTTTGTCGTCCAGTTCGCTGCTCTGAAAAACTACATCGCCGCGCACCAGGTCCCGAACGTGGATGTCCTGCCCCGGCTCTACCTTCAGGCGAATAACGACGGGAGCACCGGAATCCAGCTGTTGTTGCACCACATCGGCAGGCAGCGCGAGGCTGTTTTTCAAACCTGCTCGTGTGTGGAGGTTGTAGGTGAAATTTTCTTCCGCCTGGCGTTTGGCTTCCAGTTCCTCCGGCGTGTCGAAGGCAAAATAGGCATGGCCGCGGGCAACCAACTCGTGCGCGTATTTTTGATAAATAGCCTTGCGGTCGCTTTGGCGGTATGGGCCGAAGTCGCCGCCAAAGCCCACCCCTTCGTCGGGCACCAGGCCCGTCCATTTGAGCGCCTCAATGATGTATTCCTCGGCGCCGGGCACGAAACGGTTCTGATCGGTGTCCTCGATGCGCAGGATGAACGTGCCGCCGTGTTTGCGGGCAAACAGGTAATTGTACAGGGCCGTGCGGACACCCCCGATATGCAGGGCGCCGGTTGGAGATGGGGCAAAACGTACACGTACGGACATTCGCTTGGCGGGTTGTTGACGGGCCTTTTTCCGGGCGACCCGATAATGGTTAGCAGTATTTTTTGCGTATAAAACCGACAAAAGCAGTCGTTGCTACAAGAAACAGGCGGCAAAAACGAATCGCAGCACACGACATCTCGGATCTTTGCCGGTACTTTGCTTTCCCGGCCGTGGCAAAAGTACGGCTTTTTGTCAGGAGAATCCGCAGCCCTCAAGAACAACACCCGTTCCGCTCATGTACTTGGTCAAAACGCCCAAACTGGTACAGACTCTGATGCCGCATTTTGTGTGGCACATCCCTACCCGGGAAAAAATCCTGTACCTCACGTTTGACGACGGGCCGATCCCCGAAGTCACGCCATGGGTATTGGATACACTGACTAACTACAACGCCAAAGCCACTTTTTTTTGCGTGGGCGAGAATGCAACGCGCCACCCCGACATTTTTCGCCGGTTGCTCGCCGAGGGGCACACGGCGGGCAACCATACCTACAACCACCTCAATGGCTGGGATACCGACATCACCACCTATCTGCACAATGTGCGCCACTGCGCCCGTCTGGTGAAAAGTAATTTGTTCCGCCCGCCATACGGGCGGTTGAAACCCCAGCAGCGCGCGTTTTTGGAACGCCACTACAAAATTGTTATGTGGGATGTACTCAGCGGCGATTTCGACCCCGAAATAACAGCGGAACAATGCCTGTGCAATGTGCTCGAAAATGCCGGCCCCGGCTCCATCATCGTGCTGCACGACAGCCTGAAAACAGTGGACAAACTGCGCCATGTCCTGCCCGCGCTGCTGCGGTATTTTTCGGAACGGGGGTACCGGTTTGAAGCGCTGCGGAGCGAGGAAAAGGCGGGCGAAAAAAAGGTTCGATGCCGGGTGTAAACACGCGATTGGCTGCCGGCGCCCGGGCTGTCTGCTCGTGTGTGCCTGATTCCGATCAAAATTACGCACACAAGTTTTCGCGCCGGCCAGTACCTTCACCGCCCAAGAGGAAGTAGCACCGGGACAATATTATTTTTCAAAGCCATATTTTGGGTCGAATGACAATTACACAAGACCACTACATAGCCAGGCTGCAACAACAAGACGAGTCCGTCATCGGCGACCTGTACGATGCATACAGCGGGGCGCTGTACGGCGTGGTATTGCGCATTGTGCAATCGCCCGAACTGGCTCAACAAGTTTTGCAGGATACCTTTTTGAAGGTTTGGCGAAATGCCGCCGGATACGATTCGGCCAAAGGCCGGCTGTTCACTTGGTTAGTCAATATCGCCCGGAATACCGCCATAGATGCGACGCGCTCGGCGCAGTTTAAACAGCGGCAAAAAACCGATTCCATAGATGCACTCGTACATAGTCCCGGCGGCCATTCGCTCAACCCCGACCACATCGGGGTGCGGGAAATGGTGAGCCGGCTCGATGAAAAATACCGGCTCCTTGTTGATCTGATGTACTTCCAGGGCTACACCCAGGAGGAGGCCGCAGAAGAAACCGGTATCCCGCTCGGTACCGTCAAAACACGCCTGCGCTACGCCATTGGCGAGCTGCGCCGGATATTCGGCGAGACCCTGCCTTTGATCCTGCTTGCCTGGCTTGTTTGGACATTATTATCAACCTGAAACCGCACAAATCCAATCACTCAACCACGCGATGGATATTCAATCCTTCATACAATCCGGTTTGCTGGAAGCCTACGCGCTGAACCAGTGCTCGCCCGAAGAACGGGCCGAGGTGGAGCGCATGGCCGCTGCGCACCCGGAAGTCCGGGCCGAAATTGATGCTATCGAACAGACGCTGGAACAAGTGGCGCTTGTCAATGCCGTGCCGCCGCCGGCGGGACTGAAGGATCAAATTTTGCAACAGGTGCGTGCCGACCGCAGCGGCGGCGGTACGCCACCGGGCAACAAAGGAAGATTGCCCTGGATAACGGCCTTGCCCTGGGTTGCCGTGCTGGCGCTCGGACTGCTCGCCGTGTGGCAAGCCCGGGAAAAAAACAGCCTGAACGAACGCGTAGCCACCCTGCAAACCCGGGTGGCCGACTGCGATACCCGGGCACAACAGCAAGCCGGCATGCAAGACGTCATTGCCCTCCTGCGCGACAGCGATACCCGTGCCATTCGCCTGAGCGATGCCGCCGCCGGTGCAGATGCCAAAGTAACCGCCACCGTGTGGCACAATCCAGCCCGGGCCGAAACCATGCTCGACATCAACAGCTTGCCCGCCCCCGAAAGTGGCAAGTACTTCCAGTTTTGGGCTATCGTAGCGGGCAAGCCCGTCAGTATGGGCATGGTAAACCTGCGCGGCGCCGATGCTTTCCAGGCGCTTCCATTCATTCAAAATGCCGAGGCATTCGCCATTTCTGCCGAAAACAAACCGAGCGGCAGCCCGATGCCGACACTGGTGGTATTGGTAGGGAAAGTGTGAGGCCTGGAACAGAGGCCGTCTCAAAAGCACGATTCTAACGGGAATTGAAATTTGGTACTGCCTGATTTTTTTCAGACAGGATTTACAAGATTCACAGGATAAATGAGGCGGCGGGGCCGCCAAAAATCCTGTAAATCCTTTTCATCCTGTCAAAAATGGATTCGCCTGTCAACGGCGCAATACCGTGCGGACTTTTATGAGAAGCGTTTTATCACTCATCCCGCCACGCATAATCGCACCGCACCACCACCCGCACCGGCGCAAACTGCACCGTGCCGCCAATGTGCCCGACATCCTCCCCAAAGGTGTCCGTGACGATCCTTGCGCGGCGAATGATCCCTTCTCCCTTGTACCACCGATAGCCACGCGCACCGATATTTGGCCCGGCTGCGACGCCGCCCGTTTCCGCCAGCGACACATCGCACAGGCGGCATTTGGCCAGTTCGCCCACCTCGATGCGGCGACTGAACGTGCCGGTGATTGTGGTGAAATCGTTGGCCTTTTCCGAAAAAATGATGTCCCCGTCTATTTGCAAAAAAGTGCCGTCCAGCGACACGCGAAAGGTACAGCGCCAGTCGCCCAGACCATACGTATCGGCATCGCCGCGCACGAGTTTGTCTGCTGTAATCTGAACGTCGGGCAGGTCAATCTGGAAAGACTGCTGGGCCCAGGTGTGCCGGACAGAAACTAAAATCAGCAGACAAAAGAGGAACGGGCGGAGACGGATGGGCATCGTTGTTTGTAGTTAAAATGTGCGTAGAAGGTTTGTCGCAAGCCGATTAAATCCTTCCGGAACGTGTTTGTTCAGGTTTCCCTGATCGGAAGTGAAGCAATGTGCCTGCCCGGACAAGTACGAGTCGAGCAGCGTTCCCGGATTTTTTCAAAAAAAAATGTCAATGCAAAAAACCGGTTCGTGGGCAGGCCTCGTAGGTGGAAGTTGTAAGGCTTTACCAACACATTCTACTCACACTGTACAAAATTGATTTGACTATGCAAACCAATCGTCTTTTAAGCGCCCTGGCGCTCTTCTGCTTGCCGGTATTGGCACTGGCCCAAAGCCCGGTGAGCGGGTTTATGAACGGGAAGGGGCACGGCGTCTTCGCCAAATCCTTCACCGCCGAACAATACGACAATGTTTTTTTGGCGCCCAATGACGCGGACGGTGTGCCGGTGTTCAATGAGGTGAACGTAAAAAGTATCTCCATGTACGCTTCCTACGGTATCACCGATCGCTTCGATGTGGTGTTCGGCCTGCCGTACATCAAAGTTGAAGGAGCAGCCAACGAAACAGTGCTGCGCGAACTCGGTTTTGAAAACGAGCGCAGTGGCATCCAGGATGTTTCTCTGTTCGTCAAGTACAACCCCTACAGCCTTGATGGCGGCATCGGTAAACTGGACTTCATCGTGGCCGCCGGCCTGAAAACCCCGCTTGGAAATTACAAAGTGGACGAAGGGCTGCAATCCATCATCGCTATTGGCAACCGCGCCACCAGCGTCGGCGGCATGGCCATTGCCCAGTTTCGTGCTTCGTCCGGCTTTTTTGCCACTACCCAGATCGGGTACAGCCTGCGCAACGGCGAGGTGCCCAACGCCCTCGTCGGTGAAATCAAGGCCGGCTACGGCAACCGGTATTTTTATGTGGATGCCTGGTATGCCGGCCAGGTGTCGGACGGTGGCGTGAACATCCTCGGCGAAGGGTTCACGGGCTTTTTTCCGGCCACCGATGTGACGTACACCCGGGCCGGATTGAGCGTATTTGTGCCCGTGGCGGCCGGTTTCGGTATTTCAGCCGGGGTAAACAAATACCTGACGGGACGCAACATCGGCGAGGCTACGGGCTTCTCCGGAAGCGTGGTCTATGCTTTTTAAACGTGCTTTTTTCACAACCAAAACAACACACAACACCATGCGATACATTCAAAAATACCTGCTGAATGCCGTGCTCGCCGCGGCCATTATTTCCCAAATTGCCTGCAAAAAAGACGACGACGTGCTGCCCAGTATCGCTTCCATCGCCGTCACCAATGCCGATTTCAGCACCCTCGAAGATGCGGCCGTGCTCGGCGGTGTAGCTGGCGTGCTTTCCAATTCCAACCCCGGCGATCCCTCCGGCGCCTACACGGTGTTTGCACCCAACAATGCGGCCTTTTCCCGGCTGGGACTGAACAACGGGGCCGACCTGGCCGTGTTGCAGCCCGATTTCCTGACCAGTACGCTGCTCTACCACGTTTCCAACGGCAACCTCGACGGCGGCAGTATCGCCAACGACGGCACTTCGCCCTCCGCACTGGGGCCGGTGCGCCGGTTTATCACGCGCGGCAGCGACCGCTACATCAACGGTTCCAAAATTCTGGCTACCGACGTGCCCGCATCCAACGGCGTCGTGCATGTCATTGACAAAGTGCTGCTGGCTACGGGCGCCGACATCGTACAATCGGCCGTGGCGCTCATGGACGCTAAGGTATTCATCGTGCCGGAGCTGTCGTTTTTGGTAGAGGCCGTGCTTTACGCCGACCTTGCCGGAGCGCTAACGGCTTCGCCGGGCAGCCCGTCGTTCACGGTGTTTGCGCCCACCGATGCCGCGTTCAAACAATTGGGTGTAGACCTCGGCGTGGCCTTGAATGTGCCGGCGGACATCCGCCAGTTGCCGAAAGAAGTTGTGACGGCGGTGCTGCTCAACCACGTTATTGCCGACGGTGGGAAGTTTGCTCCAGAAATGAACGGCGGGATGGTGTCTCCGCTGGGCGGCACGCCGCTCACGCTGGGCGCTTTCAGCAACGGTACGCTGACGGTGCAGGGAAAAAGCAACACGATACCGGCGAACATGGTCATCCCGGACGTACTGACCACCAACGGCGTGGTGCATGTGATTGACCGGGTGCTGTTGCCCTGAGTTGGCTGCATCTGCTTTTTCGCCGCCTGATTGAAATGAGGCTGTCTCATAAGTCCGTACCGTATTGCGCCGTTGACAGGCGAATTCATTTTTTGACAGGATAAAAAGGATTTACAGGATTTTCGGCGACGGAGTCGCCTCATTTATCCTGTAAATCCTTTTTATTCTGTCTGAAAAAAATCAATTCCCGTCAAAGCCATGCTTTTGAGACAGCCTCAAATGGAAAACAATCCGGTGTCGAACGGTATTTCCGGCTCTACCTCCCGGCGGCTCCTGTGCATCAAATATTTGGAGGTGCGCGACTTTATTCCCGGCTGCCCATGAACCGCAGCAGCAGGTAGAGAAACTGCAACAGGGCTGCCAGCGCTGCGGACACATACGTCATGGCTGCCCAGAAAAGTGCGTCTTTGGCGCCGGTGTACTGTTCGCCGCGAGCCACGCCGCTGTTGTCGAGCCAGGCCAGCGCCCGCCGGCTGGCGTCAAATTCCACCGGGAGTGTGATCAGGCTGAAGAGGCAGGTGATACCGAATGCGACCAGCACGATCATCATGACGATCGGGCTTTTCAGAAACGACATGCTAACCAGACCGAACATCAGCAAGTACTGCTGCAGCGATGCGGCAATGTTGACCACAGGCACCAGTGCCGAACGCATCTGGAGCATGCTGTATGCCGTGGCGTGTTGCACAGCGTGTCCACACTCGTGTGCGGCTACGGCAGCAGCGGCCACATTCCGACCGTGGTACACATCATGGCTGAGGTTTACGGTTTTGTTGGTCGGATTGTAGTGGTCGGTCAACTGGCCTTCCACCGCTGTGATGTTGACATCGTGGATGCCGTAGTGCCGGAGCATGGTGGCAGCCACTTCAGCGCCGTTCATGCCGTTGAGCAGCGGCACGCCGCTGTATTTTTTGAATTTGCTGCGCAATGTACCGCTCAGGATCATCCCGATGACGGTAAAAAGGACACTGATAATTATGAGACCCATTTTTTAAAAGTTTTGAGTTTTGAGTTTTGAGTTTTGAGTTTTGAGTTTTTTTAAAAAATCCTCAAAAATGGACGGGAGATGAAACGATTGGCTTCGGGAAAAGTTTGCGCGGGAAGGCGTCTAACCGATTGTTTTGAATCCAGTGTACTTGTGTAATGCCTTGGGGATGCGGATACCTTCGGCTGTTTGGTTGTTTTCCAGCAGGGCGGCTACAATTCGGGGCAATGCCAGAGCCGATCCGTTCAGGGTGTGGGCTAATTGGATGCGGTTGTCGGCATCGCGGTAGCGCAGTTGCATGCGGTTGCTCTGGAATGTCTCAAAATTGGATACAGAGCTGACCTCCAGCCAGCGCTGTTGCGCGCCTGACCATACCTCGAAGTCGAAGGTTTTGGCTGAGGCAAACCCGGTATCGCCGCCGCAAAGCAGGAGGATGCGGTAGGGCAGCTCGAGTTTGGTCAGGAGGCGTTGGACGTGGCGAAGCATTTGCAGGAGCGCGGGGTAAGAGTTTTCGGGATGCTCCACGCGTACGATTTCTACTTTGTCGAACTGGTGCAAACGGTTGAGGCCGCGAACATGCGCACCCCAGGCGCCGGCCTCCCGACGGAAGCAGGGGGTGTAGGCCGTCATGCGGACGGGCAAGTCCTTTTCGGGGATAATGGCGTCGCGCAGGATATTGGTCACCGGTACTTCGGCGGTCGGGATGAGGTAGAGGTTGTCGCGCTCGCAGGTGTACATCTGGGCTTCCTTGTCGGGCAGTTGGCCGGTGCCGCGCGCACTGTCTTCGTTGACCAAAAGCGGGGGCAGTATCTCCTCGTAACCGGCTTTGGTATTTTCATCGAGGAAAAACTGGATCAGGGCGCGTTGCAGTTTGGCGCCCTGACCGCGGTAGACCGGAAAGCCGGCGCCGGTGAGTTTCACCCCGAGGTCAAAATCAATCAGGTTGTATTTTTTGATCAAGTCCCAGTGCGGGAGCGCATCGGGTGGCAGTGCGGGAAAGGGTTTATCCCAGGCGCGGTGCACTTTGTTGTCGTCGGCTCCGGCCCCTTTGGGTACGGACTTGTGTGGGCAGTTGGGCACGGAGTAGAGCAAGTCGTCAAGGGCTTTTTTGGCGGAGTCAAACTGTTCTTCGGCTTGTTTGGCCTGTTCTTTCAGCGCGGCTACCCGGGCTTTGAGTGCCTCGGCTTCGCTTTGTTTGCCCTGGCCCATGAGTTGGCCGATTTGGGCAGAAAAGCGTTTGTTTTCGGCCAGCAGGTCATCCAGTTTTTTTTGGGCGGCGCGGCGCTCGTCATCCGTCTGTAGTATCTGATCCACCACTTTTGTCTGTTGTGCGGTCCAGTTTCTTTTGCGCAAGCCATTGACAATGCGCTTTTTGTCTTCTCGAATATTTTTTACCTGAAGCATTTTGTAGCAAGAATTTTTCTTGGGCGCAAGATAGCGTGAATTTCAAAATAGGATTACCTTTGCCGCGTTCATTTCTGAAACGGTCTGTCTCCACCGTCCTCCGTCAGCACGCCCTCCACAACTTTTCCTCTCTGTTTTGGTCTGATTTTTGGCATCGTGCAACAAGGAACGGTCCGTTTGTTCAAAGGCATGATCCCCGTTGATACCAATTTTTCACAACAAGATTTCCTGTCTGCCGCACCACTACGTTCTGGCCGTAGACTTCGATGTTGACCGACACTTAAGCACTTCTTATTGTCCTGAACTATTACCCAACCGCTCTTTCCACCTCTTCTTGGCATTCCGTTCGCCGTTGAATACCCTCAACCCTGCTTCGCTTTCCAAGTTCACACTCAATTTCTATCTCCTCTATTCCTGCCATGTACGATATTTTGCAGTTGAATGACATGCTGGTGCCCGAACTCAAAGAAGTTGCCGCCCAGCTGGGAATCAAAGGTTTCCACAAATTTACCAAACAAGACCTTATTTACAAGATACTGGATGAGCAAGCGCTCGCCCTGAAAAAAACCGGCGGCGACAAAGTCCCCGTGGTTGAGGAGCCTGCTCCGGGACGCAAAATAGTGGTGCGCAGCGAACCCGCTCCGAAAAAAGAACCCCAAAGCCCGTCTGCAGACAAACGCCCCCGACAGCCTCGCCAAAAGGAAGAAAAGCCCGCTCAAAAACCACAACAAACAACGCCCCCGGAACCCACCCCGGCAGAACGAAAACCCAACACGGATAACCGGGGGCAACAACCCCGCAACCGCGACGACCGCAATCAGCAACCCCGTAACCGCGACGACCGCAATCAGCAAAACCGCGACCAGCAACAACCGCGTACCCGCGACGACCGCGAACCACAAAACCGCGACCAGCAGCAACCGCGTACCCGCGACGACCGCGAACCACAAAACCGCGACCAGCAGCAACCGCGCAACCGCGACGACCGCGAAGTACAAAACCGCGATCAGCAGCAACCGCGCAACCGCGACGACCGCGAAGTACAAAACCGCGATCAGCAACAACCGCGTACCCGCGACCGACGCGATAACCCGCGCGACGACCGCGACCGGCGCGGCCGCAATCAGCGGCCGGGCAATCCCAATCTGGTAGATCAGGATGCCACAAAACTCAATACGGCAGAAGAGGACTTTGTAGCACCACCCATGTCCGACGAGGATGATGACATGGTGGTGCGGCCGGCTGCTCAGACGCCGGACAATATCGGCCAGCGCAGCCAAACGCGTCAGGAAGAGCAAGTCGTCATGCCCGTCATCGAACGTTTCGATGTGGAACTGGACGGTGTTATCGAAGGGGAGGGCACCCTCGAAATGATGCCCGACGGCTACGGATTCCTGCGTTCTGCCGATTACAATTACATGACCAGTCCCGACGATATCTATGTGTCGCCGTCACAAGTCAAACTTTTTGGCCTGCGGACGGGCGACACCGTGAACGGCGCCATACGCCCGCCCAAGGAAGGTGAAAAGTATTTCGCCCTGCTCAAAGTGAGCCGCATCAACGGCTTCGACCCCAAAGATGTGCGCGACCGCGTGCCGTTCGACTACCTCACGCCCCTGTTCCCGACGCAAAAATTCAACCTGCTGACCAGTCCTACCGGGCGCGACTTCGGCAACCGGATCATCGAACTGTTTACC
Source organism: Lewinellaceae bacterium (assembly GCA_016719605.1). GTDB lineage: Bacteria > Bacteroidota > Bacteroidia > Chitinophagales > Saprospiraceae > M3007. The sequence continues at coordinate 142,072 of JADJYW010000004.1, forward strand.
CCCCTCGGGAAAGGCCAGCGCGGTCTTATCGTCGCGCAACCTAAAACGGGTAAAACTTTTTTGCTCAAGGATATCGCAAACGCTATCACCAAAAACCACCCGGAATGCTACGTCATCGTCCTGCTCATTGACGAACGCCCGGAGGAGGTGACCGATATGCGCCGCAGCGTGAAAGCCGAAGTGGTGGCTTCTACGTTTGACGAAGCAGCCGACAACCACGTTCGATTGGCCAACATCGTACTGGAAAAAGCCAAACGTATGGTTGAGTGCGGACACCACGTCGCCATTCTGCTCGACTCCATTACCCGCATGGCCCGCGCATACAACACCGTGGCCCCTGCCTCGGGCAAGGTACTCTCCGGCGGTGTAGAAGCCACCGCTCTGCAAAAACCCAAAAAATTCTTCGGCGCCGCCCGCGCTATCGAAAACGGCGGATCGCTCACCATCCTGGCTACCGCCCTCATCGATACCGGCTCGAAAATGGACACCGTTATCTTTGAGGAATTCAAAGGTACCGGCAACATGGAACTCCAACTCGACCGCAACTTAGCCAACCGCCGCCTCTTCCCGAGCATTGACCTCACCAAGTCGAGCACACGACGCGAAGAGCTGCTGCTGGACAAGGACACGCTCCAGCGTATGTTTATCATTCGCAACCACCTCGCCGACATGAAACCCGAAGAGGCTATGGAGTTTATGAAAAAACAGATGATGCACTCGTCCAGCAACGAAGAATTCCTGGAGTCTATGAATCGCTAAGGAACGGTGTTGGAATAAAGGTACAAATTTGGGGAACCGTTTTTGTTGCTGTTGAGGCGAGAGGAGGGCGTTTAGTGGCGCCTAAACAACCGACGAACAACGAAAACAGCGGCAAAACAAGGCCGCCAAATTTGTACCTTTATTCCGACACCGTTCCTAAGCCGCACAGCCGCTTGTCGTTGTCAAAATATCCCGTCCCCTGTCAGGCTGATTCGCCGGCAGGGGATATTTTTTAAGCCCCGAATATTTGTCCTTTTTAGGCGAACTGTGAAATCAAACAAACGTACTATCCGAAATACGGCACTATTTTCGCCGTTCAAAATCACGACCACGAATTCCTTGTACCGACCGATTGCGCTTTTTCTCGCCATTGTAAAACAACTGCCGCAATGCGTCTGCTCACACTCGTGCTATTTGTGCTGGCCCCACTCTGGGGCAACAAAATGATCGGTACCCTTGAGGTACCTGTGGCTATGCTCCTGGGCATTGACGTGTCGCACCACCAGAAAAGAATTGACTGGACGACCGTAGCCGACAAAAACGACCTCCATTTCGCTTTCGTTAAAGCCACCGAGGGCAGCGACTTCAAGGACACCCTGTTTTCTGAAAATTGGGATATGCTGCAACAAATGGGTATCCGGCGCGGCGCCTACCATTTTTTTCGGTCTTACGGCTGCGGGTACGAGCAGGCCCGGCATTTTCTGCAAACAGTGGAACTTGCTCCCGGCGACCTTGCCCCGGTGCTCGATCTGGAGCGTATAGACAAAATGCCCGTGGAGGTTATGCTGGAAGAAGCCCGCGTTTGGCTGGAAACGGTAGAAAACACGCTCAATGTGCGCCCCATCATCTACACCAATCAAAATTTTTATGAAAAATACCTCGTCGGTATTTTCGATAATTATCCGCTCTGGATCGCGCGCTACTCCGACCATGCCCCCGCCCTGAGCGGCTCCGCGGCATGGAATTTCTGGCAGTACTCCGAGGAAGGCCAGGTTTCCGGTATTTCGCCAAAGGTTGATCTGAACCTTTTCCGCGGAACACCCGAAATGCTCGACCGTCTCTGCTGGTTCCCTGCCGAAAACCTGCCTATGCCGCACGACGCAACAATGGCTCCCTGAAATTCAAACAGTCTGCGAGCATAAGTACTTTTTGACCCAAAAATGGCCGGAACACACGAGCGGCCCCACTACTTTTGCCCAAAATTCAACCTGATTATGATGCGTCTCCTGATTTTCGCCTTTTCCTGTTTCTTGCTGCTTCAAGCCCAAACTGGTGTTGCCCAAACAACTATTTCCGAATCTAACCTCCGCAAACACGTTACCTACTTGGCCTCCGACAAATTGAAGGGGCGCGGCACTGCCACCAAAGAAGAACTAAAAGCCGCCAAATACCTCGCCAAGGCATTCAAAAAAGCCGGCCTCCAGCCCAGGGGCGACAACGGGGGCTGGTACCACGAGTTTTCCTTTAAAAAATCGCAAGACCCCCACGGCGCCGTATCCACCGACGCTCCGGCACTGAAAAGCCGGAACGTGGCAGCGTACCTTGACAACGACGCGCCAAACACGATCGTCATCGGCGCACACTACGACCACCTCGGCCTGGGCCATGATCGCAACTCTCTGGAAGCCAACGCACAAGGAAAAATCCACAACGGCGCCGACGACAATGCCTCCGGCACCGCAGGCGTACTCGAACTGGCCCGCTATTTCGCCCAAAACGGCGTTCGCGAACAGCACAACTTCCTTTTCCTTTGTTTCTCCGGCGAAGAACTGGGTTTGGTTGGTTCCAAAAAATACACAGAGAACCCGACCATTGACCTGTCCAAAGTGCATTTTATGCTCAATATGGACATGATCGGTCGCCTCAATGAAGAGAAACGTATGGTCGTGGGTGGTGTCGGCACAGCCCCCAATTTCGTGCCGCTGCTCCACAAACTGCCCGCTACCGGTTTTTCCATCAAACAAGACAGCGCCGGTATCGGCCCGAGCGACCACACCTCGTTTTACCTGAAAAATATCCCCGTGCTGTTCTTTTTCACCGGCCAGCACACCGACTACCACAAGCCCTCCGATGATGTCGAAAAAGTCAATTTTGTCGGGCTGAAGGCCATTCTCGACTATGCCGCAGTGCTTATCGAAGCACTGGATAAAGAACCGAAACTGACCTTTCAGGAAACCAAGTCCAAACCCGAAGATACCCCGCGCTTCAAAGTTACTCTCGGTATCATGCCCGATTACACCTTCGAGGGCGAAGGTGTGCATGTGGACGGCGTGACCGACGGCAAACCCGCCGCCAAGGCCGGCCTCCAGCGCGGCGACCGCATTATTGGGCTGGGCAAGATCGAAGTGCACACTATTCGCGACTACATGCAGGCACTTTCTACCTTTCAAAAAGGTGATACAACCAAAGTAAAAGTGGTTCGCGGCAGCGAGACGAAGGAAATGGACGTCACCTTCTGAACGCCGTGTGCGCAATGCCGCCGCAGCCGGATACCATGTTTTTCCGACGACTGGAATTTTTTACGAGCCAACATGGTTTGATCGCCCATACCATACGGACACACATTTTCTCAAAAAATATGGAAACCACAGACACACCCACATATTCCGTTGACAAGCAGCGCATCCGGGAACGCAAAGACACCCTGGAGCGTGTAAAGGCCCAGCTCAAACGCGATTTTGTCGGTATTGACACCGTCATTGACAGTCTGCTGGATTATATCCAAATTTGGTACCTCATGCCCGAAATCCTCTCGCGGCCCATCATCGTATGCCTCTGGGGCATGACCGGTGTGGGCAAGACGGATCTGGTACGGCGCATGATTAAATACCTTGAGATACAAGATCGGTTTACAGAAATGGAATTGGGCAACAACGACGACACATCGTACATCAAAAACGTGTCCACCGTGCTCACCCAGGAGGGTTTCGATGATGGCCGGCCCGCCGTTATTTTGTTCGACGAGATTCAGCGGTTCAACACCGTGGAACCGGACGGCTCCCCGGTGTCCAAAACACAATTCACCGATTTTTGGCAACTGCTTTCCGACGGCCGGCTACCCAAACGAGACAAGGATGACGTGGAGGATTACGTCACGAACTACTTGTTCTCGCAGCGCAAAAAGCAGCGCAACAAAGGGAAAAAGGAAGAAGAGAAGGATGACTACTACAGCCACGAGATTGGTGTTTGGGAGGCCCGAAACCTGAAAAAACTACTGGGCCTTGACAAGGAGGTGGTGGATATTGCCGAGATGAACCACTACCAGGTGATGGCATTGGTGACGGAGGCCAAGAGCCACAAAACCATGTACGAACCGGTGGATTATTCCAAATTACTCATCATTATCTCCGGCAATCTGGACGAAGCCTTCCACATGGCAACCCAGACGGCCGAGAGCGATATTGATGCCGATATTTTTCATGCATTTACCCGGAAAATCACTCAGGTTGATATCAAGTACGCGCTCACAAAACGCTTCCGGCCGGAGCAAGTCGCGCGTTTCGGCAATATCCACTTGATCTACGCCTCGCTGCGTCGTGCGGATTTCAAACGGCTGATCGCCCTGGAGATCAACAAAATCGTGGTAAAAACCCGCGACCGTTTCGGGGTACATTTGGAGGTACGACCCAATATGCACCGCCTGATCTATCGGAACGGTGTATTCCCGGTGCAAGGGGTACGGCCCGTTTTTTCCAGCATTGTGGATATTCTGGAGACCAATCTATCCAAATTCCTTTTCGAGGCCCTGCTGGAAGACGTGAAAAAAATCATTCTGGACTATGACGACCAGAGCGAAGCGATTGTAGCTGTTTTCGAAGGACAGCGCGAAATTCGCTTGCCCTTCGTTGGGCGCATGGACAAGATTCGGGAAAGCGCCAAACCGGATGCCGTGCTCAACGTCAGTGTGCACGAGGCGGGCCACGCAGTCGCCTACATCATGCTCTTCGGGCTGGCACCCTTGCAGTTGAAATCCAAACTGGCCAACAGTTATGCCGAAGGCTTCACGTTTCCGCACGAAATTTACGCTACAAAGGAAAACTTAGTCAAAAAAATCATGGTCTATCTGGCTGGCGGCCTGGCAGAAGAAGTGCTGTTCGGGCCGGAAAATGCTACGATCGGTCGCGCACATGATCGGGAGCAGGCCACCCGATTGGTTATGGACTACATCCGGGGCTATGGTTTCGACGATAACTACCAGGCCAACTACCTCCTCCAAGAGGAAGAATACGCCATGGATCGAAACGTGACCGACGCGGCTATCGAGGGTATGATGACCGAACTCGTGGGCCGTACACGTCAAATACTGCGCACCAACCAGGACTTTTTGCTCGATCTGACCAATGGCCTGGCTACTGCCGGCAGCCTTGGCCCAACCGAAGTAGCCGAGATTGCCGCGCAACACGGCTTGCAAGCAATCGTGCGCGAGGAAGGCTACCTGCACCTGCCGCCATACTCGGAAATTCTGCGGAAGTAAGTGTACCCAATTCCCAATCCCTGCTTCTCAAAATTTTTACTTTTTTCAGGGCCAAAAACCTACCTTTGCGCTTGCCTTTTTCAAGGCGGTCTTTTTTTGGCTTTAAAAACATGATTTTCAACTAATTACGGCAACATGGCTTTAATCGGAACGATTCGGAAAAACGGATGGATTCTAATCGTGCTCATGGTAATGGCATTGGGCGGGTTCATTCTGATGGACGTTATTACGAACGCGCAACGCTACCGCTCCGGCGACGTGAACACGCTGGGCAAGGTGAACGGGCAAGAGATCAAACGCGCGGAGTTTGACACGTATGAAAAATTGATTTATTCCAATGCCGAACCAGGCACTGCGTATCAGGTGCGGCAACAGGTCTGGAAGTATTTTGTCGAAAGCAACTTGATTGCACAGGAAGCCGAGGCGCTTGGCCTTGGTGTTGGCAAAGACGAATTGATGGATCTTCAATTCGGCACCAATCTCAGCAGTGTGATTCTCAGCCGCTTTTCGGGGCCGGACGGGCAACCAAACCGGGCCAGCCTGTCAAACATCAAAGGTGCTATCGAACAGGGAACATTCACGGATCCCGTAAACCGCTCGTACTGGGCAGTTCAGGAAAAAGAGGTTATTACCGAACGTTTGCAGGAAAAAATCAGCAACTTGGTAATGAAAGGTATCTATGCACCATCCTGGCAGGCTGAGATGACGTTCAAGGAAAACAACCAGCGGCTCACGTTCCCGTATGTGCGTATCCCCTACGACAAAATAAAGGATAGCGAAGCCAAATTAACGGATGCCGACTACGCCGCATATTTGAAAGAAAACCCCCGCCTGTACAACCAGCAGGAAGAAACACGGGTGATCGAATATGTCACATTCGACGTTTTCCCCACATCCGGCGATAGCGCCACCGCGTATGATGCGGTCGTACGAATGCTCGATGGCTTGCGCGAAGCCGCCGATGATTCGCTTTATGTTGTTTCCAACAACGGTGTCATAGACCCCGGCTACCGCAAAAAGGATGCGCTCCCCCCGTCAGTCGCCGATGACCTCACCAATCTGCCTGTCGGCTCCATCGTGGGACCCTTTCAGGAACAAGGCGCGTGGGCGATTGCTAAAATCCTGGGACGCAAGACTGTGCCGGACTCCGTGAAGGCCCGCCACATCCTGATCAAGGATGCCTCGCCGGCCAACGAACAAAAAATAGACAGCCTCCTGGCTATCCTGAATGCCAAAACAATGCCGTTCGAATTGCTGGCTACTCAAAACAGCCAGGACCAAGGCTCCGCTATAAAAGGTGGCGACCTGGGTTGGTTCCCGGAAGGCGCCATGGTGCCGGAATTCAACAACGTGTGCTTTTATGAGGGCGAACAGGGCAAGTATTACAAAGTATCCACCCAGTTTGGCTGGCACCTGATCGAAATCACCGGTAAGAAATTTATCAAAAATGAATCGGGTGTGCGGGCAGCCTACATGCGCCAACTTATCGAACCGAGTACGGAGACGCAGCAGGTTGTCAAAGACAAAGCGCTCGCCCTGATCCAACAGGCCAAAAAACGCACCGCTATGCTGGAATTGGCCGGAAAACAAAATATGCCCGTGCAAACAAGCCAACCGCTACTTGCGAGCGACTTCTCGCTGGGTGCCTTAGGCTCCAGCGAAGAAGCCCGTGAAATTGTACGTTGGGCATTCGACGAAAAAACACAGGTAGAGGCTGTCAGTCAGGAAATTTTCTCCTTCCGTGACCCCAATGGCGGCTATTTCGACAGCAAGTATATGGTGGCTACTCTCAAAAACATTATTCCGAAAGGCCCGGCTACCGCAGCAACACTTAAGGCCAACAGCCGTGCAGAAACGGAAGTACGCAACCGTAAAAAGGCCGAGATCATCATAAGCAAACTGAAAAATGCCGGTGATCTGAATGCTTTGGCCGGCGAGTGGGGCGTGCCCGTGGATACTGCACAAAATACCGCCATACTCCAGCCCTTCCTGCCTTCCGGTGGCATGGAACCGCGTGTTGTTGGAGCTGCTTTTGGCATGAAAAAAGGCGCTGTTTCAGCACCCATAGCCGGTACTACCGGGGTGTATGTCGCCAAACGTATTTCCGACCTTCCGGAAGTTTCCATGCCGCCCGACCTTGTCATGTTCCGTCGCCAAATCACGTCTGCCACATCGGCCAGCCTTCGCACAAACTTGCTGGACGCCTGGAAAAAACAAGCAGAGATACAGGATAACCGCAGCCGGTTTTTCTAATCGCGCTGCAAGGCACACACCGTACCGAAACGACGTAAATATCTTTTCTAAAAAAAACACCGCCCCGCAAGTTCGACTTGTGGGGCGGTGTTTTTTTAGCAACAACCTGCCTTGCGCTCCAGCATGTAAATACTCACAGCACCATCTCCCCATACGGAACGCACACCCCAAACCCCTTCTCCCGAAAATACCGTACTGCATCGGACTCGGCGCCGGCAGCCAGCACAAAATCGCCGCCCCAGGCGCCAAGGCTCTTGACCACGCCGGAAAAATCCGAAAAGTACAGGTCCTGCGCCCGGGGCAGGTCGAGCGCCCGCCCAATGAGCCGCTCGTGTTCGAGCAGGATTGCACAAAAATCGGACAGCGTTTGCGCCAGCAGGCATTGTCGGGTCAAATCAGACACGGCATTGATGAGGCCGGAGTCGTTTTGCACCCGCTCGCGGAAGCGACGGATACCGGCGCGGCTATCTTGCTTTTTTCCAAGAAAAACAAAAAGCAGCTGCTCTGCAAACGGCGGTGCAAAGTGCACACGCTCCACTCGGGGCGTGCCGCCGCCCAGGTGGTAAAGTAGCGGCCCGTCGGCAAAAGCACAGGCAATGTCGTAGCCCGACCCCCCAAACGTGTCGAACAACACCCGGTACGGGTCCACTTCGGCCCAGCGGGCCAGCGCAGCAAGGAGGGTACTGCTGGTTCCAAGTCCCCAGGCACGGGGAAAATCGGTACGGGTACGCACCGCCCAGCCGCTTTGGCCGGCGAGAAACGACGGGTTTTGTGTCCGGCAGGCCTGAAGTATCTGCCGAAGACGCTGCGCCGTGTGTTCGCCGGTAGTGTGCAGCGGATTCAGGTCCGGCAGGGCAAAAGTTGCCTCGAACCAGGTCTCCCCCGATTCGTCGGCGCTTGTCCAGTGCAGGTTTCCCGATTCGTCGGGCGCTACTGCAAGGGTCTGGCCATAGCGCACCGGCAGCGCAAGACCCAGCGCGCCGTCAAGCACGGCATATTCCCCGGTGAGCAGGAGTTTGCCGTGAGCGCGAAGGAGTGCTGATTCGGGTTTTGTATTCATGGCTCGGTTGTATTTTTTGTACAAAAACCTGCGCTGCGCAGGTGCTCCCAAAAAGCGGGATAGGACTTGCGCACCACACCCGGGTTTTCCAATTCGATCGGACCGAACAGGCTGAGCGACGCCAGCGCCATAGCCATGCGGTGATCGCCGTAGGTGGCAAAACGCGGCGGTGTTTGCCAGGATGCCTTGCCGCGCAGCAGGTAGCGCTCCGGCGCCTGCACATCCGGTTCAAAGTGCACACCCACTTTGGCCAACTCGACGGTGAGGGCTGCACAACGATCCGTTTCCTTGATCGCCAGCGTTTCCAGACCCGAAAAAATACCCGGCACGCCCAGTCCGGCACACACCACAGCCAGCGTTTGGGCCAGGTCGGGGCAGTCGCGGAAATCTTGCCGAAATATCTCGGGCAAAGCCGTCGCACCGGATTTGCGCAGCCGAACACTTTGCCCGTCCCGCGAAAATTCGGAGACCACACCGAAGGGCGCCAACATGGATGCCAGCACACTGTCGCCCTGCCAACTTGCCGGCGCCAACCCGTGCAAAACCAGATCAGCCTCGTCGGCAAAGACAGCCATAGCGTACCAGTAGGATGCCGCCGACCAATCGGCCTCAATGACCAGCCGCCGCACCTGGTAGCCGCCCGGCTGTACAGCTATGCTGCCGTCTGCTTGCCAGGCCACCTCCGCGCCAAAATACCGCATCAGGTGCATGGTCATGTCTATGTACGGCCGCGAAACTACCCCACCAACCGGGATCAGTTTCAGCCCTGCGGGCAAATACGGCCCGATGAGCAGCAACGCAGACAGGAACTGGCTGCTGATTCCCGCGTTGACCCGCAACTGCCCGGCAACTTGTACATCTTGATTTTTGAAATTTTGAATTTCCAAAGGCGGATAGCCCGGTACACCGAGGTACCGAATGTCGAAACCAAGGGTACGCAACGCATCCACCAATGGGCCGATAGGTCGCTGGAGCATACGCGCCGAGCCGGTAAGTACCTGCGTGCCGGGCCGGAGCGCCAGATATGCGGTGAGAAAACGAAAGGCCGTGCCTGCGTCGCCCGCGTCGTACACATCGGCGGGGTGTTGCAGCAGGTGCAACAGCGTGGCGGTATCGGTGGCCGTGGAACAATTGGACAACCCTTGCGCGGGGTCATCCGCGCCGGCGAGGGCCAGGGCAATGAGCGCCCGGTTACTCAGGCTCTTGGAGCCGTCGAGGGCAAGCGCACCGCGGAGCGTTCGACCGGATCTGGAAAGGTGCAGGATATCCATCGGGGCAAAGATAGGCCGTTGCGTTGCCGGCATAACCCGAATGGCCCGACTTCTCCGCGTTCCCAAAAAAATACACCCGGGGATTGTGCGTGCTGCCTACCTTTATTCCGTCGGGGCGGGTTGTGAAATAACAATCCGATTCGACTAAGTACCTGGACTGAATAAATCGATAAAATAAACGCAGGGATTTTGAGGCAAGACAAGGCATTTTTTGAAAGCATAGCAGCGCTACGGTTGAAAAAAATAACGCAGTATTGACGCAAAAGACCAAAGTGGATTTTATTGATTTATTCGGTCCAGGTACTTATGCTACCAAAAGTGTAAATCAGTCTTCTCTGTTATGATGTACGCGAAAACAATCCGGCCGGCCGGCCTGGCTGCACTCTTGTTTGTTGTTTCCAGCACCATCGGGCTGTCCCAGATCAACAATTGCCCACCGGCCATGCAGGTGGAGCCCGAAATCCGGGTTCGGAGCGTTTCCGACGCAGTAACCGGAGCACAAAACAACTACTTCGAATTTTCATTGGAATGGCCGGACTCCGCCACCACCTGTTTTCACAACCCGCCAAACCCCATCAACCCCGCCCAGATGCAACAGCCGCGCTGGGTATATTTCTGGAAATTCGGTGATCAAACGTACAGTGCCGACAGCATGCCGCGCCACGCGTTCCGATCCTCCGGCGAATACGAGGTGGAAGTAGCCCTCAAACCGATCTACTCCGACGACCACGATCCGTTCAAAAAACCCAAAAAGCGGATCTATGTGCCGCCGGTAAACCCGCCTGACAGCATCTACAAGGATACGGTTTATGCTATGATCCCTAACCCCGATGCCAGCCTCCAACTGGTTGCCAATTGGGGCGCTTCCCGCCCGACTGGTACCCTCACCATGGCTATTACCTACCGTATCCGCTCCCAGGAGCCGGCCACGGGCGAGGTGCGTTTTCTGCATGCCGACGGTTTTTTGGAAATCATCGGGGTGGAGGGCGCCCCGGGCGAAGGCACCGGCATTACCATTCCTGCCGGAGAGCGTACACCCGAAAAATTAGTTGGTTTCGCGTGGCCATTCAGCAACCTCTCGAGCCAAAGCGGCGAACGGACAATCTTTATAGATGTGCGTGTACCGGAGGATATCGGCCGGCTTATCAACGACACCTCCAGCGTGCAGTGCCCGATTTTCGCTTCCATCGGGCACAATGACGGGCTTGCCGGAAACACGCCGCAAGGGCCTAATTCCGGCCCCGCCCCCGTACAAAAATCGTTCGCAGGAACACTGTTCGGCACCTCATCCGCCAAGGGAGACGACAGCGTGGAGGCGCCGAATGCGGCTTCGTATGCCTTTTTTGAAGAAAAAAATGCCGAGGTGGCCATTAACTGGGCCTCCGACCCCAACTACATCCTCGTGTCTCCGAGGATGCTCGCGCCGGGCACAACGGCCCAGATGCTCACCTACTCCGTGCATTTCCAAAACGACGGCTCGGCCTCGGCTATGGATATGGATGTGCATGTGGGTACAGACCCGTTATTGGCCGGCGCGGCCGCAACGGCATTGGGAGCCGTACCAAGTTGTTTGAGTTTTTCTGCCGGTACAGACACCCTGCGCTGGACCACCAAACTGCCTCCGGGCGAGGTACAGGACCCAAGTTGTAAACTCAACGGCGTGGGCGATGCCATTGCGCTCGGTTTTTCAGAGGATGATACCTGGGGCCGCGTGCACTATACCATCCAGACCAATCCGGGCTATGTATTGCAGATTGGCGACACGATCCGGGCGCAGGGCAAGGTGCGTATGGGCGCCACCACCGAAACAACCGCTATTGCAAAAGTGCCGATCGGTATCCCGGCGTTTTGCTACCCCGGCCTGTTTGGCCTGAAATATACCCAACATTTCGCCAACGAAACGCACCGCGCCGGATGGGGTCTGGCCCTCACCTGGCGGTACGGCCTGGGCAAGGTGCAAAACCCGAATTTTGAAGCCCACACCTTGGGGCACATCAACAAAAAACACTTCCCCCGCTTTTGGTGGCAAGGCGAATTGGGCTACGGCCAAACGCGCTCCAGCCGGGCGTGGACAGTTTCCTGCTCCGCCACCTCGATGTCACGCCTGTCCTGTTGCGTTTCATTGCCCGCAAACCGCCCCTGCGCATCGGCAATACAGCCGTCCAGCGGGGCTGGGGTTTCTCGGCGGGCTACACCACTTCGTACTTAGTTAGCAGCCGCCGAAATGGCGCGGACGACACCGCTTTCGACAACCTTTCTTTCGGCGGTCGGCTGGATCATTCCCTGTCCTTGTCCGCCGATTTTCTGAACCTCGTCGGGCACCCGGGTCTCTCCTTCGGCGCAGGCTGGCGCTGGCGCAACTCGCAGATCACCGGCGCCCGGGAATGGCGCCAAAATGCATTCGTCTATCTCCACTACACCTTCTCGTACCGGCTTCGCAAGGAGTTCGGATGGCTGAAATAAGTTGATCCGTTATGCCGCATGCAAATGCATAAAATTCTTTTTGCCCTTCTGGTGCTCGCCATCCCGGCATGCAACACACCGCCGTCGGTACCCGCTGCGGATGCACAGCCGGCATTGTCGGCCGCAGATTCGACGCAGCTGGAGCAAAAAGCCGAAGCACTGCTGGAGATGGCCCAGGCGGACAGCACGCCGGTTTTGCAGGTGCCGATGTTGCTCGATTCCGTGCTCGCCTGCTACCAGGTACTGGGCAAACGCGAAGCATGGGTGGATGTGCTTTGGCTGTATTGCGGGCATTTCAGCGCGCAGGATGATCTGCCGGGCGCCCTTGATTTATTAGAAAAAGCCGACCAACTGGTATGGTGGGAAACGGACGGCCTTCGAGGGCGCTTGTATTTTTGGCAAGGATTTATCCTGCGCCGGCTGGGCCGCAACTACGCCGCTATGCGCTATTTGGAAAAGGCCAAAACACTCTCCGAGCGATACGGCAACGTGACCCCGAAAAATCCCGCCGGCCCGATCTATAAAACCCTCGCCAATATCAAAACCCGCCTCGGCGAAAACGAAGAGGCCGAAAAACTGTTCCAAACGGCCCTCGGATTGTTGCAAGCCGACACCGCAGCCGACAATATCATTTCCAATACCTTCACCCAGGCGGATATTCACAGCGATCTGGGCATTGTCTGCCAAAACGCCGGCGCCCCGGGCCAGGCCCTGGAGCAATATGAAACCGGACTGGCTGTACTTGCCAACCTGCGTAATTTGTCGCCGAGAGAGGAAACAAAAGCAGCCAATACCCGCGGTATGCTGCTGTCCAACAAAGCCGGCGCCCTGGCCTTGCTGGGTCGGATGCCGGATGCCCGACTGGCCGTGCAGGCTGCGTTGGCGACGCTAAGCCCCGACAAGATCAACTACCGCTTCAGCGCCCTCGGCATTCTGGCCGATATTCTGGAACAAACCGGCGACCCGGCCCGCGCCCGTCAAACCCGTGCCGAAGCCCTGGCGTTGGCTCACCATGCCGAAGGCGACGTGGAAACCCGCGAACTGGCCAAACTGCTCAACACGACCGGCTGGGCCGACTACCACCAACAAGACTACCAAAGAGCAGCAGAAAACGCCCAGACTGCCCTGCGCCTGCTGTACCCCAATTTGCCGCCCAACGACCTGCGCCAAAATCCGGATCCTGCCATCTTCGACCCCGACCCTGAAAATGCCGTGGCCGAAGCCCTCGACCTGAAAGGCGAAGCCCTGTGGCAACTGTACCAAACGACCGGCGACCCCGACCAGCTGCGCCTCGCCGACAGCGCCACGGCACTCGCCATCCTGATGATGGAAAATCTGCGCAATGCCGCCGTGTATGAATCCTCCAAGTTGGGGTCGGCGCAACAAAGCCGCACGCTTTTCAGCCGTATGCTGCGCATCCTGTACGCGCAGCAGGCTACCGGCGGAAAACAGGCTGCGGAGCGGGCGTTCGAGTTTTCCGAAAAAAGCAAAGCCGTTTTGCTCCACCAAAAAGTAGCCGCCGATGCCGCGCTCCAGGCTGCGGGCGTAGCGGATTCCCTCATCCAGCAGGAGCGGGATTTGAAAGAACAACTGGCACACCTCCGCAACCTGCTCTTTCAGAATCAAATGGCGCAGGATGCCGCGCAGGACTCCATCGCACAGGCGCTGAACAAGCGGCTGTACCGGATTGAGGAACAACAGCGCAACCTGCACAAACATATCACCGACCGGTATGCGCTGTCGCCCGATGGCCGCGAAGCCCAAACCGCAACAGCAGCCGATGTGCAGCGCCGCCTGCTCCGCACCGGCGAAACATGGGTGAGCTACTTCACCGACCGGGACAGCGGCCAGGTGTATTTGGTGTCGGTGGACAAGAGTAGCGTCCGGATGGCGCGGCAGCCCTGTCGGGACGAAGCGGTGCAGGCATTTTTGCAGCTGTTCAACTCGGCCCAAAATGCCGAGAACCGCTCCGGCGACCCGGCCCTTTGGACCGAATTCGTTCGACAAAGCAGGCGCCTGTACGAAACCCTGCTGCTGCCTGTCTTGCCGGAAGGGGCCACCCCCGAGCGGCTTGCGCTCTCGCCCGACGGCGCCCTGGCATTGCTTCCGTTCGAGGTGCTGCTGTGCCGGCCGGCCCGAGCGGATGCCCCGGCAGACTATGCAGCGCTGCCCTATCTGGCCAAAGAAAGCCAAACCCGATTGTCGCCCTCGGCTTCACTGGAGCTGTTTTACGCCGACCGACCGCGCGCGCGGCGGCAGGGGGCATACATCGGTTTTGCACCAGACTACTCCGGCAGTGTGCTGGGCCAGGTAGCATCAGGTGCAGCGGTGGTTCGGACTGCTGCAGCGGCGTTTGCCGGGCAGGCTTTTGTAGGTGATTCGGCGCGACTGGACGCCTTTCTGCAGCAGGCCGGCGGGCACGCGATCCTGCACTTCCACGGCCATGCCGAGGCTTCTGACTCGTTTCCCGACTATTCGTGGATGGCCTTCACCGCCGGTCGCCGCATTTCCGGACAGGCACAACCACCGGGCAGTGCCAATACGCTGGCCGCCGCCCGGGCCGAATGCCCCTTTCGGAATTGGAAAACTGCCTGTTTGCCCACCAGATTTACCATTCGCAACTCGGCGCAGACCTCGTGTTGCTGAGCGCCTGCCAAACGGGTTTGGGCAAAATTGCCCTCGGCGAGGGTACGCTCAGCCTGTCCCGCGCCTTTCAGGCCGCCGGCTGCCCGGCTACCGTGATGAGTCTGTGGGAAGTACGCGACGATGCCACGGCGGAGCTCATGCGCCTGTTTTTGGAAAACATCCGCCTCGGACAAGATAAAGACGAGGCATTGGCTAAAGCCAAACGCGCCTACCTGCAAACAGCAGCCGATGCTTTCCCCTACTACTGGGCGGGTTTTGTGCTCACAGGCAAGGCTGATCCGGTGGATTTGCCCGGCAGGGCATGGGGGCGCTATGTGGTGTTGCTGCTTCTCCTCGCGGGCGGTGCGGCAGCGCTTGTACGCAGGTTTTGGGGCAAGTCCGCGTAAAAAACCCTACTCTTGCGTCCAAAATACGCAACTGTGCACGCAAAAAAATCCTACGGTCAGCACTTTCTGAAAGACGACGGCATTGCCGAACGCGTGGCCGGCGGGCTGCGGCGGGCTGCCGAAACCGGGCTGGTACTGGAGATCGGGCCGGGCACCGGCATGCTGACCAAACACCTGCTGAGCCGCCGCGATGCCTACACCCTGTATGCCGTGGAAGCCGACCGTGATATGGTCGCATATTTGGAAAAACACTACCCGGAATTGCACGAGCGCCTGGTGTTGCACGATTTTTTGGACTTTGACCTGAAAACCATGTTCGGCGACAAGTCTTTTTGTCTGATCGGCAACTTCCCGTACAACATCAGTACCCAGATTCTATTCAAAATGCTGGACTACCGCCATCAGGTGCCGGAGTTGGTGGGCATGTTTCAAAAAGAAGTAGCTGATCGGGTGGTGGCTCCGCCCGGCAGCAAAGTCTATGGCATCACCAGTGTACTGCTCCAGGCATACTACCAGACGGACTATCTGTTCACCGTGGAGCCGGAGTCGTTCAACCCGCCGCCCAAGGTGCGCTCGGCGGTTATCCGGTTGACCAGAAAAGATAATTTTGAGTTGGGCTGCGATGAGAAGCGTTTCCGCCAGATCGTGAAAACGGCTTTCAACCAGCGCCGCAAAATGCTGCGCAATACACTCAAACCTTTTTTTCCTCTGGAAAAACTGATGACCGACCCATTCTTCGAGCAACGCCCCGAGCGCCTCGGTTGGGAAGACTATGAAAAACTGGCAAAATCCATGCGCGATGAAACAGGCGACTTATTTTGATCGGGTGTATGCCGTTGCGCGGCGAATTCCGCGCGGGCGGGTCACTACCTACGGGGCTATCGCCGACTTTTTGGCGTTGGGCGCAGCGCGTATGGTCGGCTGGGCACTGAACCACAGTTTTTCGGAACAAGGCGTGCCCGCGCACCGCGTGGTGAATCGCAAGGGTGAACTCAGCGGGCGCACCCATTTCCCTACCCCCACCATGATGCAGGAAATGCTGGAAGCCGAAGGCGTATGCGTGGAGGACAACCGGGTCGTTGATTTTAGCAAGCACTTCTGGAGCCCGGAAGAAGAACAGTGAAAAGAGGGCGTATCATAAGTGCTGTTTTGACGGGAATTGAGATTTTTTGACAGGATGAAAAGGATTTACAAGATGAAAGGGGCGGCTCCGCCGCCGAAAATCCTGTAAATCCTTTCCATCCTGTCAAAAAATGGATTCGCCTGTCAACTTCGCAATTGTGGTGCGGACTTACGCCCCCCCCCTAACTTACCCCTTGTCTTTTGCTAACTTGCTTTTTACGGAAGTACTTGAGCGACACGAGGAGCAGGCCGAAGGATTCGCCGTCTTCTTTGGTTGTCTTGGCGTGGTGTGCACCGTGGGCGCGGAGGATGCCGCGCGAGTATGTACTGTCTAATTGACGGAACCACTTGAACCGCTGGTGAATATAGACATCATGGATCAGGAAGTAGGTCAGGCCGTACAGGGAGATACCGACACCGATAAACAGCACCCAGAAATGCGGGGTCAGGCCGCCGACCATGTAGCAAAGCATGCTGGGAATAGCGAAGACCAGAAAGAAGCGGTCGTTTTTTTCAAAAAAGCCGTCTTTCTCGTGCTTCGGCTTGTGGTGGTCTTCGTGCCAGCTCCATAGCCAGCCGTGCATCAGGTACTTGTGTGTAAACCATGCCGTGAATTCCATGCCGACATAGGCGGCGAGCGTAATGAGCAGGTAGGTAAGCCAGGTTGTCATAGTGCGTATTGCTGTTGGCTATTGGCTGTTAGCCGTTGGTTGGAAATGGTACGAAGTGATCCGTTTTTGACGAATACGGGGCCTATAACACATCGTATTTGCGAAAGTTTAGTGTGCAGCAATCCGCATTACAAAAAAGCAAATCAGGATTCCAGGCGCAAAAACCGGTTGTCGGGGGCTTCCACCATCGCAGGGGCGTGGTCGTGCAGATGGTTTCCGTTGAGTACTTGTTCGTACAGCCGCAGGTAGTCGCGGGCCATCCGCTCGGCGGAGAAGCTGTCTTTGGTGTATTCGGTGCAACGTTCAGGGGAGAAGCTGTTGGCATGGCGAATGGCGTCTTCCAGTTCGGTGCGTTTGACGGACAGGCACCCGAATTCCGAAAAACACCCGTCTACCTGACCGGTCCATTTGCGGTGGTCGGTGTTTGTTTTTCGGCAAAGAATCTCGGGCAGGGCGCCGAAGGGGGTGCCGAAAACCGGGCAGCCGAAGTACAGACTTTCGATCACGGGCAATCCGAACGGCTCCTGCCAGATGATGGGAAAAAGCAGGCCCCGAGAACCGTTGAGCATCATATTTCGCCCTTCTCGGTTGAGTACCCCATGAAAGCGGGCACTGGGGCTGAGGGTGATGCGCAAGCCCTTGCGAAAATTGACCCGGGAACCACCGATGACGTGTACCCGTGTGCCCACCCGCGCGGCCAGATCAATAGCGCCGCGAACATTTCGGCCCCGCCAGGCGGCATCACCAAGGAAATGAAAATAATTGCGTGGAAAATCCAGCAGTACGTCGCCGTAGTCGCGAAAATCCAGCCCGGGATGTACGAAAACCGACGCACCGTGGCGGGCGGCATGGTTGGCGGACAGGAACACCGTGTTGGGGTCGAAGGTATCCGCTGTGGTGCTGTTGTCAAAATTGGTGATCAGGTAGGGCTTGCCGAGTTCGGCCAGGTCTTTTTGCAGCGGGCGGTAAAAGAAGTGCACCAGGTCTGTATCCTCCGGTATCTGGGGCGCGAGCGGCTTTTTTTCGTTGAGCACAAGCACTGGTGCGTAGGCGCATTTCGAGTTTTTTTTCACCAAAAGCAGGGGTGTATGCCCCATTTCGTGCAATTGGCGCCCTTGCCACCACAGCACGCGCTCCGCATCATCGTAATTTTGGGTAGGGATACGGCTGTTCAGGACAAGCAGTATTTTCATAGCAAACAAACGTTAGGATTAAGGCTTGATCAAGGGTATCGCGGGGGTGTGCAAATGTGCAACTTCCCACAGGGTTGCCAAAAGAAAATTCCAACCTTTGCACCGCTATTCGTAGCAAAGCGATACAAACCACGCAACACCT
Source organism: Lewinellaceae bacterium (assembly GCA_016719605.1). GTDB lineage: Bacteria > Bacteroidota > Bacteroidia > Chitinophagales > Saprospiraceae > M3007. Next base: position 160,512 of record JADJYW010000004.1, read on the forward strand.
TTGCGCCATGACCTACCGCGACGCGCTCGACTACCTGTACGCCCAGCTGCCCATGTTCCAGCGCATCGGTCCGGCTGCCTATAAAAAAGACCTCGGCAACACACTGGCCCTCTGCGCGCACCTCGGCAACCCGCACCTCAAATTTCCCTCCATCCACGTCGGCGGCACCAATGGCAAAGGTTCGGTGAGCCATTTCCTGTCGGCCCTCTGCCAAAACGCCGGATTGAAAACCGGGCTGTACATCAGTCCGCATTACCGGGATTTTCGCGAGCGCATCAAAATCAACGGTCAGTACATCCCCCGGCAGCAGGTGGTGGATTTTGTGGACAAACACCGCGCCGCCATCGAAGCCATTCAGCCGTCTTTCTTCGAACTCTGCGTGGCCATGGCCTTCGACCATTTCGCCCGCGAACGGGTGGATATTGCCATCGTTGAGGTAGGTCTCGGCGGACGGCTGGACAGCACCAATGTCATCACCCCCCTGCTCAGCGTCATCACCAACATCAGTTACGATCACCAAAATCTGCTGGGCGACACCCTGCCACTCATTGCCACCGAAAAGGCCGGCATCATCAAACCCGGCGTGCCCGTGGTCATCGGGGAAACACACCCTGAATCGGCCCCTGTTTTTTTGAAAAAAGCCGAAGAAACCGGCTCGCCTATTGTGTTTGCCGACCAGCATTTTCAGGTTTTGGAGCAAGCAACCAGTACCTGGGAAACTGCCGTGTACGATGTTTCCCGGGACGACCAACCCTACTTGAAAAACCTGTCCGTGGATACTGCCGGGCCGTTTCAACAAAAAAATCTGGCCACCACACTACAAGCGTGGGCGGTCTTTTTGGGGAATATAAAACCGCAACACATAGCGTTGAAAATAGCAAAAGCCAAAGGGGTAGCGGCGGGTTTTAACCCGCCGAATAGTACCAAGGGCAAAAAAGCAAAAGGCGCGGGGCAAGAATTCCTCCCTGAAACGATAGAAGTCAGGCGCCTGACCCGCTTCATGGGGCGCTGGCAGGTTATCGGTCGGCAGCCGACGGTATTGTGCGACAGTGCGCACAACGAAGCGGGTTTGCGTATGCTCCTGAAACAGTTGGAAACCGTGTCATTTCGGCAAATACACGTTGTGCTGGGCTTCGTGAACGACAAGGCCGTGGAGCCGGTGCTGGCGTTATTTCCTCTTTCTGCCCGCTATTATTTTGCCAAAGCCAACATTCCGCGCGGGATGGAAGCCGCCGTGCTGCGCGAAAAAGCGGCCGTTGCCGGGCTGCAGGGTCGGGCGTACACGTCGGTGAAAAATGCCTTGCGTGCCGCCCGCCGTGCCGCTGGCCCGGACGACCTGGTGGTGGTGACGGGCAGCATTTTTGTGGTAGCGGAAGTGGTCTGAAGGCCGATTTACGCCGTACGATTTTCAGTTGTCGGGCGAAGTGCTTCCCATACGGGATCATTGTCGGGCAGGGGCGCTTCCAGTTGCATCCAGGCGCCGGTTCCGGGATGTTCGAAGGACAAGCGCCAGGCGTGCAGGTGAATGGAGCGGTCCTGATTGCCGCGTCGGGCGCCGTATTTTACGTCGCCCTTGATCGGGCAGCCGATAGCGGCCAATTGCGCCCGAATCTGGTGGTGTCGTCCGGTGATCAACCGGATATGCAGCAAGTGGTAGCGTGTGGAACTGCCGAGGAGCCGGTAGTGCAACTCGGCCCGTTCGGTGTTTTCGCGTTCTTCGGCAGAAGCAAACGACCGGTTTTTGGCGGCGTTTTTTTGCAGATGGTGTATGAGCACACCCTCCGGTTCGGGCGGGAGCGTGGCGACTACGGCCAGGTACTCCTTCTCGATGGCATGTACCTGGAACTGCTGTTGCAGTTGTGTCATCGCCTCCCTTGTTTTGGCAAGCAGGATGACGCCGCCGGCGGGGCGGTCGAGCCGATGTACCAGGTGCAGGCTTTGGCCACACTCGGCTTCGGCCCACTGGAGCAAGGGCATATCGCCGGTTTTGTCGGCCTGAGTGGGCATACCGGCCGGCTTGTTGACGGCGAGCAAAATAGAATCCTGAAAAAGTATAGTTGGCATGATTGATCAGTCGTATTGAAACGGCCCAAGATAAGGCAGTTGAGCGCCTGTTTATTCCAAAAGTTAAAATCTCCATACCTTCGCCCGATAAAAAAATATGAACTTAGACAAATTTCTCGTCATTGCCGGTATGCCCGGCGTACACAAGTTGCTCACCACACGCAGCAACGGCCTGTTGATCGAAGATCGCAAAGAGGGGCGCACCCGTTTTGTAGCAACCCGCCAAAACCAAATAACCCCTTTGGGTACTGTGGCCATTTATGTGGACACCGATGAAGGCACTGTGCCGCTGGCAGATGTTTTTCAAAAAATGCTGGATGTGCAAGAAACGATTCCGCCGGTACCGGCGGAATCCAACAGCGCAACGTTTCGCGCGTATTTTGACCAAATCCTGCCCGAACACGACCGCGACCGCGTGCATATCAACGACATCAAGAAATGCATCAAGTGGTTCAATTTCATGCAGGAAACCGGCATCTTCGAGGAAGTGATCCGCGAAGCCGCTGCCGAATCCGAAACCCCACAGGCGGCCGAGGCACCCGCTGTTTCAGCGGAAACAGAAACCCCGGAAAACACCGCAACAACTTAATTCACGGTTGACCCACCATGTACAGAGGAAAAAAAGTCGTCGTTGTACTTCCCGCCTACAACGCTGCCAAGACATTAGAAAAAACCTATCAGGAAATCCCCTTTGATCTGGTAGACGAGGTGATCCTGTGCGATGACCATAGCCGCGACAATACTGCCGAGCTGGGCCGAAGCCTTGGCATCCGGCACGTTCTGGTGCATGAGCGCAACAAGGGCTATGGGGGCAATCAAAAATCGCTCTACAACAAGGCACTCGAACTTGGCGGCGACATTGTGATCATGCTGCACCCCGATTACCAGTATACCCCGAAGCTCATCCCGTCTATGGTGAATATCATCGGCGAGGAACTCTATCCCGTTGTGCTCGGCTCGCGTATCCTCGGTATGGGCGCACGCAAGGGCGGTATGCCGCTGTACAAATACATCGCCAACCGATTTTTGACATTTTCGCAAAACCTCCTGATCAACTACAAGTTGTCCGAGTACCATACCGGCTACCGGGCGTTCAGCCGGCAGGTACTCGAAACGATCAATTACAACCGGAACTCCGACGATTTTGTCTTCGACAATGAAATGCTCTCCCAGATCGTATATGCCGGTTTTGACATTGGCGAGGTGACCTGCCCGACCAAATACTTCGAGGAGGCATCCAGCATCAATTTCCGGCGCAGTATGAAATACGGCCTTGGTGTGCTGCGTGTGTCCCTGGGGCATTTCCTGCAGCGCCTCGGCATCCTGAAACTGGACATGTATCGCCGCATGAAATAGGCATGTGTACCGTCACTTATTTGCCGACCCGGGCGGGCTACATCCTGACGCACAACCGCGACGAGGCCCCTGCGCGCTCGCCAAAGCATATTTCCAGAAAGACAACCGACAGCGACGCCCTGCTTTTTCCTATGGATACCAAAGCCGGTGGCGCGTGGATAGTGGCCGCCCGGGATGGTCGCGTTGCCTGCTTGCTGAATGGCGCATTTGTAAAACATCAGCACCAGCCGCCTTATCGGCGAAGTCGCGGATTGCTCCTGCTTGATTTTTTCCAGTGGCCTCAACCCGACCGCTTTTTCGAGGAGTACGACCTGACGGACATCGAACCGTTTACCTTGCTCATCTTCCTGCCCGGCCATGTCACGGAATTGCGCTGGGACGGCGCTCGCCGCCACCGATCCGATTTATCTGCCGAACAACCTCATTTTTGGTGTTCGGCCACCCTCTATCCACCTGCCATGCAGGTTCTGCGCGAACGTGTATTTTACAACTGGCTCCAAAATAGCCCCCCGGCTACCAGCCCCCGGCTTTCGGCCGCCATTTTCAACTTACACCTGTTGGGCAGCGTTGGCGACCCCGAAAACGATTATGTGATGAACCGAAACGGGCGCGTCTGTACCGTCAGCGTGACGCAGGTGGTGCAGCGTGGCGGTACACTTCGAATGCGCTACCGCGACTTGCTGCAAGGGCATCGGGATGTGAAACAAATTCGGTTGTTGTAAAACAATACCGGGCAGTAGTCCGAAATCGGCGCCCCGATAATGCCCAGAGGAGCATCCTTTTGCAAACTTATTATGTCTTGGTAGTTAATATTTTTCAAAAACAAAAACCAACAGTTGTCGGATCGGTTTATGTCCATACTTTCGTCCAAAATTTTAATGTGTGCCGATGAGATATTTCTTACCCTTCTTCTTTTTTCTGCTGGTTACCGTGGCTGTTCAGGCCCAAAATTCCTCGAAGGCAGACCTCTCCGTCTTTCCCAACCCTACGACAGAGTATATCTCGATCACCGACCACAACGACGCGGTTGGTCACATTGCAATTTTTAATTTGGTTGGCAAAAAAGTGAAGGAGTTCGAGTTCGTGAAGGGCGAGTCTTTCTTTGTAGCCGATCTGCCCAAAGGGATGTACTTGGTTCAAATCCAGGATCGCGCCCGGCAGGTGTTGAAAACCCAAAAAGTGGACAAGCGGTAGGCTGCCACATTATTTTCAACCACACTTCTCCCGGCACACCACTACGCGGCAGCCCCCTGCTACTGCTCCCCTTTTTCGGCTCCTGCCGGACTGCGCCAAATTGAAATCCCAATCGGGATGTGCGCTCCTTAAAAAAGTACGCGCCATGTCTGCCATTCAAAATATCATCTTTGATTTCGGAAATGTCTTGTTTGACCTCGATCTGGAGGCCACCAACCGGCACATGGAGCGTTTGCTGGGCGACCGTTACGCTGCCACGCGGGACAAACTTTTGACGTCTGATGTTTTTCGCCTGTATGAAGTGGGCGGTTTGTCCACCGAAGAATTTGTGGACACGTTGTGCCGGGCTGCCGAGCCGCCCTTGCGCTCGGAAGACGTCGTGGCGGCATGGAATTCTATTTTTATCGGAATGCCGCCGGAGCGTTTCGAGATGCTGCTCCGCTTGCGCCGGCGCTACAACGTTTTCCTGCTCAGCAATATCAACGATCTGCACGCCAACTGGATAGATGCCTACATGGCACGCGAGCACGGTCTTTCCGACTTCCAAACCCGTTATTTCGATGCGGTCTATTACTCCCACCTGTTGCGCTTGCGCAAACCAGATCGCGATATCTACGAGTATGTGCTGGCTGATGCCGAATTGGTGCCGGAACAAACGGTTTTTATTGACGACCTGACGCCCAACATAGAGGCGGCTCGTCAGGCAGGCATCACGGGTATTTTGAAAACACCTGATGTAGACATCATGGTCCTGATGGAAGATTTTCTGGTCTAAAGACAATCCCAATCGTACAGTACCCGGCTGAAGTCTCGTGCGATCAGGTCTTTTTCCCGGATAAAAAAGTGCCCTACGCCCATATCCCCCCACATCAGGTCCATACCCTCATCGGAGTCGAGTTGAAAGAGGAGCAGCATGGGGTCTTCCGTGCGGCGCGGGTCATCCTGGGTAAAATAGGCATAGCCGCCCACCTTATGCCCCTGGCTCCGCACGGCACGCCCGAAAGCATCCTGCAAATCCCATTCTTCTTCGCCGAACTGTTGAAAAAAACCGGTGCCGAAGGTTTGCCAAAACTGGTAATCCGTGGCTGGGGCCACTTCCTCGGCCGGCTCAAAAACCAGCGGATGCGATACTTCCGGATGGTGGGGCAGCAGATCATAGTCGTCGCGCGGAACGAGTCGGGTTTGAAGAGCAGACTCGTCAAGCACCGGTTCCGGGAAAAACAACACTCGAAACGTATCGGGATTTTCGCCCTCGTCGAAGTCCATGCCGTACAAATCATCGTCGTAGATATAAAACTGGAGAATACCCTTTTCGGGGAACGGCTCCAGACGCGGCATGTCGGCGAAGTTGAGTTGAGCAAGAAAAACCAGTTCCCGGCCATCCGGCGCAGTCGGGTACGGCATGGTGTTGGGCAGGTACGGAAATCCTCCCACTTTACTCTCCCACCACGAAGTAGCGCGGGCCGGCTGGGCAGTGATGCGGATATATGGCCGGCGTGTGGCAAGTAGTTGTTCACGGTAGGGTTCGAGGGTCGGGGGAAGGTTGAGTTGCATAAAAAGGTGGTTATTCATCATGGATCATTCATCTGGTATGTAGCGGCACGGACACTCAATACGCGGGCAACGTCTCACTTTTGTATCATTTTTCAATCAAAAAAATGCATGTAACATGAAACTGTCCTTGTCTCTGGTCTTACGCGTCGTAGTGGCCGTTATTTTACTTCAAACACTTTTTTTCAAATTTTCCGGCGCGCCGGAAAGCGTGTACATTTTTCAAACGCTCGGTGCAGAGCCTTGGGGCCGGATTGCTGCCGGCATTGCCGAATTGGCGGTAGCCATCCTGCTGCTGTGGCCGCGTACGGTCGGCCTGGGCGCTATTGGCGGACTTGGGGTCATCAGCGGTGCCATTGGGGCACATTTGACGAAACTCGGCATTGAAGTGCAAGGCGATGGCGGCACGCTGTTTGGGTTGGCCGTTATCGTGTTTGTTGGCAGTGCGGCACTGGCCTGGTTGCATCGCAAAGACATACCAATCGTGCGGCAATGGTTTGTTTGATTATTGAACAAGCACTTTTTCAATAGTATCCCCCACCTGTAGTTTGTGCACGACATCCATACCCTGGGCAACTTTCCCAAAAATGGTGTAGCGTCCGTCGAGGTGGGGCGCAGGCGAGTGTGTGATAAAAAACTGGGTGCCTTCGGTATCCGGCCCGGCAGAAGCCATACCGAGGTAGCCCTCGTCGTCGTACCAGGCCAGCCCGATTTCAGTTCGGATGGAGTAGTCGAGCGCCCCGTAGCCGTCGCCGCGGGGGCAGCCACCCTGCACTACGAAATTCGGCACGACACGGTGGAATGTTTTGCCATTGAAAAATCCTTTTTTGGCCAAATCGAGGAAGTTGACTACCGACCCGGGCGCCCATGCCGGGTATAGTTGCAGACTGATATTGCCTTTGGGTGTTTGCAGCACTACACGGGTGGCCTGGTTGATATTTTCGAGCAATTTCCAGTCTATGGGGTGGTTGAACGGCGGTTTGGTTGGCAGTGGCTCAGGAGCGCCTTCGAGACAGGCAATGGCTTTTTCCAGCGCAATGTGCGCCTCGTAGTCGCGCGGCAGCTGGAGTCGGCGAAGTGCCGTACGCATGTCGTCAATCTGGGCAGAGTCTGCAAATGTGTTGTACTGGAGCGCGGGTGCACAAACGCCCTCTGCAGCGGCTGCAATCATGCCCGGGTCGCCGGAAGCAATGGCCTCTTGCAGGTAATCGAACAGGTCGCGGCGCACATTCCGGCCGTTTTCGCCAAAGAATCGGTAGAATTCAGGGTTCTTGCAAATCGCCGAGATAGCCTCTGCAGCAGCACTTTTCACGATCGGGCTGGGATCGCTGTAGCCTTTGTCGTGTATCCATTTGAACTGCCAGCCGAACTCCGTGAGCGCGTTCAGGCAGGCCGCTCGCTCATAGGGGTTTTGGGATTTCAGGAAAAAATCGCGCAGGCGGTAGTTGATGTACTCCTTTTTTTCCGGTTGCCCAAACCCGGGTATCCACTTGTACGAAGCCCGGTAGAGCGCAATGCGCGTAGGCCAGGGCAATTCGGGATTGTCGCGGGCAATGCGCCAGTAGTAATCGCCATCCTGTACCTGTCCATTGGCTACAAAAAACTCGGCGGCAGTGCGCGATACATGGGCGTTGTTGTCCAGCACAAACGGCGATACCAGGGCCCGCACAGTATCGTAGTCGAATTTGGCCATGGCCTGTATCAGGTTGCACTTCACACGCCAGTCCTGTTCGGTTTTGATGACTTTGGACAGAATAGCAAAAGCAGGGTTGGTTCTGGATTTCCCCAGTGCCTTAGCCAGAGCCATGCGAATATCCGGATCGGCGGAGCGTACAAAAGCGGCGGCGAGTTCCACCGCCTGGGTACTGTCGGGCGCCACATCGGGGGTACGAGCCAGATAGTGGGCGGCCATGAGTCGGGTCGGACCGGGTATGCGCTCGTTGGCCACATAACTCACCATGCGGGCGGTGCCGGCCTTGTCGGTTATGTTCCGCAGGGCATAGCGATAAATGGCCCGGCACTGGCCTTCCAGCAGCAGGGTATCTGTCGGGAAATATGTACTGACCGAAGCGATATGTGCGAGGTTGACGGGGCCGCCACACTTGCCGATAGCCTCCAGCACAATGGCGTTGAACCGCTGGTGCCGGGAAAGCGAATCGTCTTGGCGGAAGGCGTTTAGCAGGGGCATTTCGGCGCGTGCCGAGCCGATCTGGCCTAAGGAAAAGGCTGCGACGATACGGATTTCTTCCAGCGTGTCCAGCAGGAGCGGCACCAGCGGCTCCACGGCATTGGAGTCGCGTACCGAGGCAAAAGCCAATGCCGCCAGGTAGCGCATGGTAGCAGTGGGATGGTTCAGGTAGGCCAGCAGGCTGTCGGCACGGCCCTCGTCGCGCAGGTTGTACAGGTGTTGTACCTGTTTGTTGCTCAGGTCGAGGTTAATAATCTGGCTGGCCGGGCGCTGCCCGTCGGGCGGCACACAGGCAAACAGCCCTACGAGGATAAAGAGAGCCAGGGGCAAAATGAATTCGCGGCGCATATCGGCAGTTTTTTGGCAAAAGTAAGTAAGGTTTGCGGCACTGGCTCCAATCGGCCAAAACCTGTTTTGCCGGTACCTGCAGATCGTTTACCTCTGCTCCGGTTGCTCGCGTGTTGGGGTGCGGCTCCGTATGCTGCCTGACCGAGACGCGCGGGCTATTGCGAACCATCCGACTGGCCGCGAAGCACAGCGAAGGAACCGATTTTTTTACCGTGTGTCAGCCCAACCTCGCTATCGAAGCGGTAGTGGATACAGCCGTAAATTCGTGAATTGGCGGCCTCCAGTGCCATTGCGTCCAACTCGGCAGCTTTGTCCGGGAACAAGTATGACAACACCTCCGCTGCGGCAGCGGAGAAGCTGGAGTGGCCGGACGTGTACGCCGGAAAGTTGGGGATACCCGTGCAGGTCGTCACGGCCGGATCAGCCTCCGTGGGACGCGGCAGCAGGTAGTAGTATTTTACATCCCAACAGGCAATGCCGGCATCCTGTATACCTGTATTCAGGAGCGCCATGACCCGGGCGGTACGCATTTCATTGTATTGTTTTTCGTAGATCAGCTCGGCAGCCTTGCGGTTCCAGTGGCCGGGCGGCGTGTACGAGCCTACGCCGTCGGCCCAATAGGACGCGATGCGGAACTGCTCGCGGGTGCGGTTTTTGGCTATGGCGCGCAGTTCATCGAGTGCCGTTTCAAATGCCGGAGTACCGGGCTGCGGCGGCGCATCCGGGCGATTTGCCAGCAGCGTTGCCTGATCCAGATTCCAGGTTTTTACATTGCCGTATGTGGGCAACATCGGCGGGCGGGCGGGTACATCGGTGCTCGTCCAGAGTTTGGTAATACCGCGTGCGATGGCATCATCTTTTTGCCCCTGGAAACCAGCCTGGTTGTTGGCCATACCCATGCGGTCCGTTTTGGCGTAGTTGATGATCCGTGCAGCAACGGCCACCCCCAGCGCTTCGCCGGCATCCAGATCGCTTTGCACATTGGCGCCGGCCCAGAGGCGGCTATTCTTGTGCTCCTCAGCCAGTTCGGTCATCCGGGCTGCTTCGCCGGGAAAGAGAAACTTGAGCAATTCCCGCGATGCGGCGGCTACTACGGCATCTTCCGAAGGATACGACGGCAAATCGTTCTCGGGGATGAGCGGACGGATATCCGAATCATTTTTGTACGGAGCGAGGCGGTTGTGCTGAAATTTGTGGTGCCAAGCCGTCACCAACGCATCGTACTGGGCCACAGCCAGCAGGGCGAATGCCCGCGAAGCGTAAGGCGGGGTGGCAAACGGGAAACGTGGATAAACGGTAGGGTTCATCGGATCGGGGGAAGGGTAGGTGCCGTCGGCGTTGTAGTTTGGCGGCACGTTGTACTGCGCGGCCAGTTCGCGGGCGATGGCATGCCAACGCAATACGCCGTTGGCGCCCCAATGGCGGGCCAGGTCTTTTTGCTCGTCCGTGGCAGCAGCCATTTTATTTTTCAAATCAGCCAGTTCAGTCTGGTACGCTGCCGAAACAGCGGCTTCGGGGGCAGGTACGCCGATCTCGGCGCCATTGGTCAGGACGTATGTTTTCCAATTGCCGGCATTGGCATCAAGGTTCGTTTCGGCGTAGGGTTCAAAAACTGGAAGATCAACCGTTTTGTCGCATTGGCTAAACGCGAGAAGCAAACCAAAGCCAAGGGCAAGGCGATAGACGAAATAGATATTTTTCATTGAAAATCAATTTTTTGTTTTAAAAAAAAACAGGTGCTCGTTTTTGGCTCAATTGGCTTTCACCACCTGGAAAAGGTACGACACGCCGCCCGAGTACATCGTGCTCTGGCCAACATTGCGCCCCGACAACACTTGACCGAAACTGGCCTGTACCGCAAGCCCTTTCCAGATGAAGTATTTGGCATACACGCCGGCCGAAGTCGCTTTCATATTGTTGGTCGGGAAACGGCATATCGTTGTAGCGGATGTCGTCGCCGCTGGTACCGGTGAAGTAGTTGACCGATAGCTCTGCCTGTATTTTGGAGTTGATAAAACCGACCCGTCCGGTGGCGTCCACCATATTGGGCACGGGCACTTCGTCGGTTTCGTACCACTGGCCGTTGTACAGGTAGGAATCGCGGTCAAGTTTGGTGTTACTCCGCCAGGTATGGCCCACCTGCGCCGTAGCATAGATGCCGTGTTTGGTGGTATAGTTCAGAATACCGCGCAGCGAGGCCGTTTTGCTTTGAATGCCGATGCTGAATGGTAAAAAATCGGGCACATAATTGCTCGCCGGGATGGATAACCCGCCTGTGGCTTGCACTTTGAATGTGCCAAAATCGGACGATATTGCCAGCGGCTGGTACTTGAGCCACGCCGAGATATCTTGCAGGTTCCGTTCTCCCTCGAAGTAGGAATCGCTGTCCGTCCAGATATATGGCAACCCGACCAGGACGTTCCATTTGTCCGTGATGCCATAGTTCGCCATTATCATGGCGCTCTGGTTGGTGAAGGTTCCGATGTTCAGGTTGGAGCGTTTGTTGGCGCCTTCCCAGTATTCATCCCAGCTACTGCCGGAATACTGGCCGAGCACACAAAGCACACCCTTGGGCATCATCAGGGCATCGGTGGGTGATTGGGCAACCGAGACGTAAGAAAAGGCCACGAAAAAGGCAGCCATCAGGTAAAGTTGTCGCATGACAGGGCGCGTGTTTGGTAAAAAAAGCAAAGGTATCCCCGGAACGCCCCTCTAAACATTAGAAAACCCTTAAAAATACCCGAATAGACGGCTGTATCCCCAACTGGAAACCTGCCAACCGGCTACCCTGCTACCTCGTATCGTTTGCCCGGTAGCGTGCGCACCACGCCCTTGAACTCCAGCCCAAGCAAGAGGGCGGCCAGTTCGCCGGGCGAACGTCGGGCAACCCCGGTGAGCTCGTCTATGGGAATCAGCGGCCGTTGGCGAATGATCTCGATCAGTTCGGTTTCGGCGGGTGTGAGGTCGAGGAAGAGTTGCTGCTGCACGGCACGTTTGCCGCCTGCATCGTCCCAGCGGAGTGCGGCAGCGATGTCGGCAGCGCTTTCCACAAGTTTGGCGCGATGGGTTCGGATGAGCAGGTTGCAGCCCGCGCTTTTGGGGTCGCGCACACGACCCGGCACGGCGAAGATGTCGCGCTCGTACTGGCCGGCCAGTTCGGCGGTAATCATGGAGCCACCGGAGTTGGCGGTTTCCACCACCAGCAAGGCATCGCAGAGGCCTGCAATGATGCGGTTACGCATGGGGAAATGTTCGCGGTCGGGGCCGGTCTGGTGCGTGTATTCGCTGAGCAGACCGCCGTTTTCAGTAATTTTCAGAGCCACACTGCGGTGTTCGTTGGGATACACCTTGCCGAGTCCGTGCCCCAGTACGGCCACATTGGGTACGCCCAGCGCATTGGCCTTCCGGTGCGCCGTCACGTCAATGCCAAAGGCAAGCCCGCTCACCACCAGCACATCGTATCCCCGCAGGCTCTCCACCAGTTCTTCGCACAGTGCCCGGCCGTACTCCGTGGGTTGCCGGGTACCAACCACGGCCACGATGCGGCGGGCGTTCAGCAGTTCGACCGACGAGCCTTTGAAGTACAACAAGGCTGGGCAGTCGGCGTTTTGCCGCAAACGGGCGGGGTAGGTTTCGTCTGTGTAAAAAAGCGCCTGTACGCCGTATTGTTCCAAAAATTTCAGTTCCTGCTCGGCTTTTGCCTGCGCCTCCGAGATGGCAATGCCGGAAGCAATACCCGGCCCGATACCCGGAATTTTTAATAATTCTCGCCGCGATGCGCGAAAAACAGCCTCGGCGCTACCGCAGTAACTGACCAGTGTTTTGGCTGTGATGGCCCCGACCTGGGGCAACAAAGTGAGTGCGATTTGATAGTGCAGCCGGTCTGTCATGGGTTACAAGGCTGGATTTGGTGTAATTTTGCCGCTAAAGTAAGGTGCATATTCAAAACATGCATTCTTTTTAAAACTTTTAGTTTTATATCAACACTTGCTATGCGAATACCCAGGGTCGAGTCCATCATCATCACGGTTTTTTTTCTGTGCATTGCGCTTTGGGCTATTTCCAAATGCTCGTCCAGACGCAGCCAAACGATCCGCTCGGAGCGGGCGGAACTGGAGGAGGACGAGCGGCCGAGAAAACCGGACACCGTGTTCGTCCCACAGCAGCAAACACAGCAGCAACCGCAGGCCGAGTCGCAGCCCGTTGCCGCTCCGCCACCCACGCGCACCGGATTGCCCAAACTGGAAAATCCGGCCCCGGCTACCGAGGCCGCACCGACCAACCCCACCACCGTCCCGGGTGTACGCCCGACCCTCTCCAACGAACCACAAACCACCCCGGCGGCGGCCAAATACTCCACGCTGTTTGTCACCATAGATGGCCTGAATATGCGCAAGGAACCCAATCGAAAAAGCCCACTGGTCGCACGCCTCAAACTGGACGAGCAGGTGTTTTTTCTAAACAAAAAAAGCGAAAAGCCCGAGGAGATCAACCTCGGCCTCGAAAAGGTAACCGACTACTGGGTGAATATCCGCACCAAATCGGGCAAAGAGGGGTGGGTATTCGGCGCCGGGGTGCACTATTTCAAAATGAAACGCAAGGGTGTGCTGGAATAACGGGCAAACCCGGCACCCAAATCGAGGGTATTCAAAAATCAAACTTTGGCTTTTTTCCACCGCCCTTTTCGGAAAAACCACATAGAGCCTACGGCCAATACCGATTCGGCAATGACGATGCTGTAATATACCCCGCCCTGGCCCCAGCCGAGATGCAATGCCAGCAGCCACGCCAGCGGCATTTCGATCAGCCAGAAACAGACAAAATTCAGGATGGTGGGCGTACGGGTATCGCCCGCCCCGTTGATCGCCTGCGAGAGAATCATGCCGTACCCGTAAAAAACATACCCGGCGGCTATGATGCGCAGGGCCATGGAGCCGGACTTGAGCGTCTCCGGGTCATCGGAAAACAGGCTGATAAAAAACGGCGCCCAAATCAGGTAGATGACGCTGACCGTGGCCATGAAAATCATGTTGAAAAACCCGGCTCGCCACGCCGATTTTTCAGCCCTGTCGGGAAATCCCGCCCCGAGATTTTGACCCACCAGCGTAGCGGCGGCATTGGACATACCCCACGAGGGCAGGATAGTGAAAATGATCATACGAATGGCAATCGTATAGCCCGCAGTCACCCCGGTACTGATCTGGCCGAGGATGTAGATCAGAAAAATCCAGCTGGCCGAAGCAATCAGGTACTGGCCGGTGCTGCCGGAGGCAATGACCAGAAGGCGGCGCACAATATCCCACCTGGGGCGCAGGAAACGCCAGTGCAGGCGCACGATGCGGCCCACCCCAAACAGGTGCCACAATTGGTACCCTACGCCCACGGAGCGCCCGATAGTGGTGGCCACCCCTGCGCCCAGCACACCCATTTCCGGGAACGGGCCGTAGCCAAAAATTAGCAGCGGATCCAGCACGATATTGACGCCGTTGGCAAGCCAAAGGGCGCGCATGGCCGTGGCCGCATCGCCCGCTCCGCGAAAAATACCGTTGAGCATCCACAGCAACAAAATGGGCAGGTTGGCCGTGAGCATCAGGCGCATGTACTGCTCGCCCGTATCCGCAACTTGGGGATCCTTGGCCATAAGAAGCAGGATGTCTTTGGCATAAATATAGCCCGGAACAGCAATCAGCAGCGACAAAACTACAGCGATCAGGATCGTTTGTCCGCCGGCAACCGATGCCGCTTTTCGCCTGCCCTCACCGACCCGCCGCGCCACCATGGCCGTGGCGGCAGCACTCAAGCCGATCGCAATGGAATAAATCAGCGTCAGCACCGACTCCGTCAGCCCCACTGTAGCCACCGCCTCGTTGCTGATTCTGGCCACAAAAAAAGCATCCACCACGGCGAACAGCGACTCCATCGCCATTTCCAGAATCATCGGAATGGACAGCAGGACTATCGCCCGGTCAATACTACCCGTGGTAAAATCCTGCTCCTCGCCATTGATGGCCTGGCGCAGTACGCGCAGCCGGCGCTGCCAACGGGTTTCCGACTTGAGTTCTGTATGCATAGGAAGGCGCGAACAGACGACCCGGCATTTTTTTGGATTAGCCGGAGTGGTCGTTTTTTGGTTTAAAAAAAATCGTTGATCGGAAAATGTCGGGTTTTTAGAGACTGTTTGAATTACGCGGCCAAATGTAGGCAAGGCTGAAATGGGAGGTGTCTTTTTCGTAACGAAAGCGCCCAACGCTGCCTGGTCGGACAAAGTTCCGGCGCCACGCCAACATCCGCGCCGTAACTTTGTTTCCTGCTACAATTCAGCCACCAAGTATGCAACAGATACACGACCTGCTCCACCGCGCCCTGAACCTCGAATGGCTTACGCCCGAGGAGGGCGTTTTTTTATTTGAAAATGCCGCCACGGCAGACCTGCTGTTCGTGGGCAACCAACTGCGCCGGCACCACGTTCCGGGCAATGTGGTCACCTGGATCATTGACCGCAACTCCAACACCACCAACGTTTGCATCGCCAACTGCAAGTTTTGCAACTTCTACCGGCGTCCCGGACACAACGAAGCGTACATCACCACCATCGAGGAGTACAAGCAAAAGATTGAGGAGACATTCGCATACGGCGGCGAGCAGCTGCTCCTGCAAGGCGGGCACCACCCCGACCTCGGCCTGCAATTTTATGCCGACCTGTTCCGCCAACTCAAAGCCCTGTACCCCAACCTGAAACTCCACGCGCTTGGCCCGCCCGAAATCGCGCACATCAGCAAACTGGAAGGCATGAGCCACTACGATGTGCTCAAAACGCTACAGGAAGCAGGACTGGATTCGTTGCCCGGCGCAGGCGCCGAAATTCTGGACGACCGCGTTCGGCGTTTGATTTCCAAAGGAAAATGCGGCGGCGAGGAGTGGCTCCATGTGATGCGTGCCGCCCACCAACTGCACCTCACCACCTCGGCTACCATGATGTTTGGTCATATCGAAACCAACCTCGAACGTATGGAACACTTCGCCGCGCTCCGGCAGGTACAGTCGGAAAAACCCACCGATGCCAAAGGTTTTTTAGCGTTTATCCCGTGGCCATTTCAGGACGAGGACACGATTTTGAAAAAAATAAAACGCGCCCGAAACGCCGTCACCGGCGACGAGTACGCCCGTATGATTGCCATGAGCCGCATCATGCTGCCCAACGTGGTGAACATACAGGCTTCCTGGCTTACCGTGGGCAAGCAGGTAGCGCAGGTATGCCTGCACGCGGGAGCCAATGACTTCGGCAGCATTATGATCGAGGAAAATGTGGTGTCCGCCGCAGGCGCGCGTTTCCGCTTCACGGCCGACGGTATCCAGCGGGCTATTCGGGAGGCCGGCTTTGAGCCGCGCCTCCGAAATCAGCAATACGAATTCCGGGAACTCCCCGAGGGTATGTTGCAGCAGCAACTGGACCGGGAAGCCATGCTGGTGGACTGATCCGCAGCGCGACGCAGAGGCTGTCTCAAAAGCATGGCTTTGACGGGAATTGATTTTTTTCAGACAGGATTTACAAGATTTACAGGATAAATGAGGCGACTCCGTCGCCGAAAATCCTGTAAATCCTTTTTATCCTGTCAAAAAATGAATTCGCCTGTCAACGGCGCAATACGGTGCGGACTTATGAGACAGCCTCTAAAACCCCGGCGTCTGGTACCCACAATCCGGTATCCCGGAAAGCGCACAAAACTCCTACGTTGCGTTACGTCGGCTATCCGACTGTTTTGCGTGTTCGCAAAGGCTACACCCTGTCCGGACAGTGGCCTAACTTCGTCAAAAAATCCGATTTATTATGCGAACAATCATCCTGCTTACCGCCTTCACCGTGCTCTTCCTGAGCGCTGCCTCTGCCCAGAATGCCTACTACCGGGTCAAATTCCCGGATGATTTCACTGTTTATGGCTGCGGCGCCAAGGCCGACACGATCTATCCCGTAATCGAACAGTACCCGGGCTGCGGTTTCAATGTGGGGGTTTCCGTCAAGGACATGGTCTTCAATATCACCCAGGGCGGCGGCTGCAAAAAAATTCTGCGCACGTTTACGCTGATTTACTGGTGCGACTACGACCCCAACGGCAACGGCCCGGTGTTCATCACCAACCCGATTGACTCCGATATTGGCCCAACGCTCTTCGGTCAGCCGTCAAACAAAGGTAACCTGCAGTATACCCAGGTCATCAAGGTCGTGGATGCAGATGCCCCGGTATTTGCGAACTGTCCTGCCGGTCCGCTGGAGTTTTGCGACTTCACCGGCAACGACCCTGCCCAGTACAACAATGGCCACGTTAACCTCTGCGAAGGCCCCGTGGACCTCGGCATCAAAGTGACCGATGTGTGCTCAAAAACCGATCTGTTACTGAGCTACCGCCTGTTTCTCGATTTGGACGGCAACGGCAGTATGGAAACGTTCCTGAGCAGCAGCGCGCCCAATGCCTGGCCGATAGACAAGATGGTGGTTGGCGGCGATACGCTCATGGCAACCATCGCCTTCCCCACCGGCGTTGGGCTACCCTACGGCACGCACAAAATCGAGTGGATTGCCAATGACAAATGCGGCAACGAGACCCTGTGCAAGTACGAATTTATCGTCAAAGATTGCAAAGCGCCCACCGTAGTGTGCATCAACGGACTCAGCATCAATATCATGCAAACCGGTATGATCACACTTGACGACACGGATTTTATCAAACAATTTTTTGACAATTGTACGCCGGCAAGTTTGGTCAAAATTGGCATCCGCAAAGCCGGCGCGGGCACAGGTTTCCCGGCCAACAGCCACTCCGTCACGTTTGACTGCAGCGAACTGGGCAAGCAATTCGTGGAAATATGGGCCGAGGATGCCTACGGAAACGCCGACTTCTGCGAAACGTTTGTGATCGTACAGGACAACATGGGTTCCTGTGCGCCCTCCAGCAAGTTCTCTGCTAAGGTGATGACCGCCGACCAGGATCCGATCCCGGGTGTACAAGTAGCGCTTAAAAAATTCAACAATGTGCTGGCCACCTACGAGACGGATGCCGACGGTCAGTACGAGGTCGGGAGCATAACCTCCGGGTGTAATTACGAATTGACGCCCTCGTTTGCCGGCGCCTCGCCAAAAGCGGGCATCAATACCCTGGACGCCCTGCTCGTAGCTGCCCACATAGACAACACGCTCCCGTTAGTTTCCCCGTTCAAATTACTCGCGGCGGACGTGGACAAGTCGGGCAGCCTGACTTCGAGCGATATGCAAAGCATCGTGAGCATGCTGCTGGGTGTGCAAAACGACTTCCCCGGTCAGCCGGTGTGGCAGTTTTCCCCGGCCAATTTTGTTTTCCCGAACCCTGCCCAACCTTGGGCGGCAGCCATCCCGAACGCGACACCAGCCTTCTGCCTGTCGGGCGAGATGCCTGCACCTTATGCAGACTTCATCGGCATCAAAACCGGCGACGTCAACGGATCGGCTGCATCCAACTTCCAGGCTTCGGAATCGAGCGACCGCCAGTCGGAGGGGCAGCAGATGTTTTTCCAGGCACGAGACCATGTATTCACAGCAGGCCAGGAAGTGCGGGTAGACATCGTGACCCCGGATTTGGCCAATCTGGTGGGTTTTCAGTTTACTCTGGATTTTGACCCGGCCGTGCTGTCCCTCCAGCAAGTAGAGCCGGATTTGGTGCCTGCCGATTTCACGGCTACGCCGGGCGAGGGACACATCACGGCCAGTTGGCACTCCACGATTATGCTTGACCCGACGATTGCCGGCAAAAACATGCTTTTGCGTTCGTTCACCCTGGTTTTCCAGGCCCTGAGCAACGGCACGTTGAGCGAGGTGCTGCAAATGACCTCCTCGGTGACGCCGGCGGAAACCTACCTGCGCGACCTGCAAACCGTTGGTGCTGCGCTGCGATTTAAACTCATGCCGACCGGCCCGAAAGATCGGTTGTTGCTTCTGGCTCCCCGGCCCAACCCGGCGGTGGATCGCGTCACGGCGGCCTACTATTTGCCCGAGGCCGGCCCGACCACCATCACGCTGACCGATGCCACCGGCGCGGCGCTGCAAACCGTGCAGGCATTCCGGGAGCGCGGCTACCACGAAACAACGCTTGATCTGGGCAGCGAAACCCGTCCTGGCGTATTGTTTTTGCGCGTGGAAGGCCCGGGCGGAGTAGAGGTGCAGCGCCTGATGAAGTTTTAGGAACCAGTCACGTCCCGTTTTTTTGATAAAAAAAGTCCGATCTGCACCTGGTTGCAGATCGGACTTTTTTTTGTCCAGAGGGCCCGGGCATGGGGTGTGTCCGCTATTTCAGGACAAAATTAACCCCGGCATTTTTTTGAGAACGTGTACCTTGCACGCCGTTTCCAACACACCCCTCATGCAAGGAGTGTCGCGTGTGTGTCCGCCGGTACAATCTGCGGAATGATTTTTGCACCGCGCGACTAATCCCCCGTAATCTTACTGCAATACCGCCTTTCCTGATCCTTCGGTTGGGAGTGCCTGTATTTATTCACCATCAAATGACGCTATGTTGAAACAAGTCCTTACACTTTGCACCGGATTGCTGCTGACCCTCGCGGCGGCTGCACAAAAAAACGAAAACCTGTTTATTCGTATGGGGATCAATACGGGTGGCTCCATGTTGTTTCACAATACCCACTTTGAAGCCACCAACCTCGTGGAGGTCTACAAATTTGTGCAGATCAGCCACAAACCCCCGGAAACATACGATTGGGAAAACTTTGAGGAGGACTATGGGCTGCGCGACAAATATGCCCAGCCGCGTTACGGCCTGAACCTCTACCTGGCGCACAAGCTGTTTCCTGTATTTGTAAACGTGGATTTTATGTCCTCGCCCTCCAGTTACCAAAAAATGGCGCTGGGTCTCACGCTCGGGCTTGGCAAGGATTTTCGGCCTTTCGACAGCGACATCTTCTTTTCTGCGCACGGGGGCTTCAAACGCGTGTTTCGGGATGCCGGCTTCGGGGCGGAGACCGTCACGTTCAGCACCAGTAAAGAGGCGCGCGACCATCTGGCCACATTTTATAGTCCATCCCGCCCATTGGGCGCACAATCGGGCAACATGCTGGCGCTCCGGGCGGGCTGCGGCCATGTCCTCGGGGCGGCCGAGCGGGCAGCCATCGGGTGTGAACTGTTCTACGAACTGGACGTGACCAACGAGACCGTTCGGCAGGCACGCATGACGAATGCCGGAATCAATATCTATTTCCGGTTTGACCTCGGGCATACCTCGTTTTAAGGCCGGCAAACAACCGGAGCTGAAAACCGGCTCATGCTCTATTTCGGGCATGAGCCGGTTTTTTTTTGCAACATTTCCAGAATGCGGGAACCTTTGCGCCCGCTATCCGTGTTTTGGCCGCTCATCCGGTGCAATGCGTGCAGCATCCACCAAATACAAACCAGCCAAACGGCTACATTTTTAACATCATGGCAAACGAACTTACACCGACCAGCCATCAGCGCGTCTTCGAGCGAGAGTTTTTCCCGCTCATGGACGCGGTGTACTCGTTCGCGTATCGCCTGACCAACGACGCTACGCGGGCGGAGGACCTGACCCAAGAAACCTACCTGAAAGCCTGGCGATTTATTGGCCGCTATGAGCCGGACACAAACGCCAAGGCGTGGCTGTTCCGAATCTGTCGCAATGCATTCATCAACGACTACCGCACCAAAGTGCGCGAACCGCGCAAGGTGGACTACGAAGATATCGTGGTGTATCACAACGAGGACGAGCCGGCGCATCCGACTTACTTCGGCTTGCACGAGGAAATGGGTGGTCGGCTCATTGGCGACGAGGTAACGCGGGCCATCAACGCCCTGCAACCCTACGCACGCCTGATCGTATTGCTCGATCTGGAGGACTTCACCTACGAGGAGATCGCGGCTATCGCCAACATCCCGATCGGTACCGTACGCTCGCGTTTGCACCGCGCACGCACCGTTCTGGAAACCAAACTCCGGGAGTATGCCCGACAGCAAGGCTACGCCGTGGAAGATGCAACGGAGGTATTTGCAGACAACAAAACCGATGCGCTATTGGCGTGACATTTAAAGGGTTTGCCCGGCTAAGCATGACGCTCCGAGACAAACCCTTTTTTCGCCGGCATCTCAACATTTTCAACCACAAATTTTTTCACCGCCCATGCTTTTCCGCATCCACACCAGCACCACCTTGCCGTACAGTTTTATAAAGCAAAACCAATCTGCGCGTAATAGTCAGACGACCGATCGGCAATCGGTACTGACCGGGCAATTGGTCTGTACAGGCATCCGTGGACAGGATCGGTGGAAGTGCATTGGCACAACATCAACTTGTAACATGAAAAATCCACGCAAATCGCCCGGCATCACGACAGGCATAGCCCTCGCCGGAAGCATTAAATTTTCCCAGGAAGAAATCGAAGACTACCCTTTCGCCATAAAACCCGATTCGGAACCACGAAAAACCATCTCACCAGACGAAGAATCCTTTCGAGCGCTATTGCGTAACAATCTGCCGGCGCATACGGCCCCTCAGGCCCTCCGGGATCGAATCAGACGATCCATCAAAAACATGCCCGACTAAGCGCCCGCAATCGACCCACCCACCCTTTCCCTTTTTTCTTTTTTGATCGCCGGAGGATTCAGCCGAATCGCTCCGGCGATTTTTGTTTTTGCCCGATTTTTTTTGTGTTGGCTGTCATTTGAAAACTTTTTTCGTCTTTTGTCCCCAAACTTGATCGTTATGAGCCGACCAACTACATTTCTCTGTGTATCCAGCTACTTCAAAGGCAACGACTTCCTGCGCGGCATGAAGTCCACCGGTGCCACGGTGTACCTTGTCACCTCCAAAAAACTGGAGAACAAACCCTGGGCGCGCGAAGCGCTCGATGATATTTTTTATGTGGAGCAAGGCCCCGACAACTACTGGGACATGAACAATGTGGTCTCCGGCCTGGCCTGGCTGATGCGCAACAAAAAGATTGACCGCATCGTGGCGCTCGATGATTTTGACGTAGAAAAAGCCGCCCACTTGCGCGAACACTTCCGCATCCCCGGTATGGGCGAAACTACCTACCGGCATTTTCGAGACAAACTGGCCATGCGCATGAAAGCGCAGGAATCGGGTATCCGGGTGCCTGGATTCTCCAGCCTGTTCAACGACGACGATATCCGCCACTTTGCCGCTACAATGCCGGCACCCTGGATCGTCAAGCCGCGCGGACAGGCTTCCGCTACGGGCATGAAAAAAGTTTATAACGCCGACGAACTCTGGGCGCATCTCGAAACCCTTGGCAGCGAGCGCCACCAGTATCTGGTGGAGCAGTTCAAACCCGGCGACGTTTATCATGTGGATGCCCTTTCCTCCAGCGGCAAGGTCATCTTTGCCCGGGCATCCCAGTACCTCGCCCCGCCCTTCGATGTAGCCCACGCAGGCGGTATTTTCCGAAGTGCCATTATGGAACAGGGCGACAAGGATGAAAAGGCACTTCTGGATCTAAATACCAAGGTGATGGAAGCTTTTGGGATGCAGTACAGTGCCAGCCACACGGAGTTTATCAAATGCCACGAAGACGGCCAGATTTATTTTCTGGAAACCGCATCGCGGGTGGGTGGCGCGCACATTGCCGAAATGGTCGAATATGGCTGTGGCATAAATCTGTGGGCCGAATGGGCGCGCATCGAGTACGCAGAAGCGACCGGACAAGCGTACAAACTACCCAAAGCGGGCAAAGACTACGCCGGCATCGTCGTGTCGCTAACCCGGCAGGAATGGCCCGACACCAGTCAGTTCACCGATCCGGAAATCGTTTGGCGCCTGACGGATATGGGCTACCACATCGGCCTCATCGTGCGTGCACCCAAACGT
This sequence comes from Lewinellaceae bacterium, assembly GCA_016719605.1. Lineage (GTDB taxonomy): Bacteria > Bacteroidota > Bacteroidia > Chitinophagales > Saprospiraceae > M3007. Next base: position 183,093 of record JADJYW010000004.1, read on the forward strand.
GTGCGGGTGTTGGAATTGCTGGACGATTATGCTGCCCGTATCCAGCGCGATTACCATGCGAGCGCACCGGCACCAAACAAGCCCCTGGTTTGATGCCAGGTGGGCCGGACCACATTACGGGACGAACTGTGTTTTTGTTTCGGGCATCCAGCGGGTGACTCGTAAGTCGTGTTTCCTAATTCACCGCAGATCCGCGTCTTTGCGTCTCTGCGGTGAAAAAGTACCTATGATACACCCCGTTCGTTCCGCAAAAAATTTTTCCAAGGCGACCCGCTCAAACTTGTCGAATGGAAAAACGACCTTTGCGCATGGAAACAAGCAATGCTCTGCCGAAATTCCTCGGCCTATCGCTCACCTTCGACGATGTTCTGCTCGTCCCCGCTTACAGTGAAGTCCTGCCCCGCGAGGTAGATATTTCCTCGCAGCTTACCCGCACGATCCGCCTGAATGTACCCATTGTGTCCGCTGCCATGGATACCGTGACGGACAAAAGTATGGCTATAGCCATCGCCCGGCAGGGCGGCATCGGAATCATACACAAAAACATGTCTATCGCCGAGCAGGCGGATCAGGTACGCGCCGTCAAACGTTCGGAGGCGGGTATGATCATTGACCCCGTCACGCTGCACCCCGACGCCCCGATGTCCGAGGCGCTGGAACTGATGCGGCGCTACAGCATCGGCGGCATACCGATCACCGACAAGCACGGTAAACTCGTCGGGATTCTGACCAACCGCGACCTGCGTTTCGAAAAGGACTACACGCGTTTGGTGCGCAACCTGATGACCAAACGCCAACTCGTCACAGCGCCGGTAGGCACCACGCTGGCCGAGGCTCGCCAAATTTTGCAACGGCATAAAATTGAAAAACTGCCCGTTGTGGACGATCACTTCCGCCTCATGGGGCTGATCACCTACAAGGATATTATGAAGGGTGTCAACTTTCCGCATGCCTGCAAGGACTCGCTCGGCCGCCTCGTCGTGGGCGCCGCCGTAGGTGTTACCGCCGATATGCTGGAACGGGTAGACGCGCTCGTGCGTGCCGGTGTGGATGTCGTGACCGTGGATACAGCCCACGGCCATTCCCGCGGGGTGTTGGAGGCGGTCAAGCGCCTGAAAGCCACCTACCCCGACCTGCAGGTTGTGGGCGGCAATGTGGCCACCGGCGAAGGAGCCAAGGCCCTCGTGGATGCAGGCGCCGACGGTGTAAAAGTCGGTGTCGGACCCGGCAGTATTTGCACCACCCGTATCGTGGCCGGCGTAGGTGTAGCTCAGCTATCTGCCATTTACAATGCCGCGCAGGCTATCCAAGGCTCCGGTGTACCCATCATCGGCGACGGCGGCATTCGCTACACGGGTGACATTGTGAAAGCTATAGCCGCCGGGGCCAGCGTTATTATGGCCGGCTCCCTGTTTGCCGGCGTGGAAGAAGCCCCGGGGGAAACGATCATTTTCGACGGGCGAAAATTCAAGACCTATCGCGGCATGGGCAGCCTCGGCGCGATGGGCGACGGCTCCAAAGACCGCTACTTCCAGGATGTAGAGGATGATATTCGTAAACTCGTGCCCGAGGGCATCGAGGGGCGTGTACCATTCAAAGGTTCTGTGGCCGAGGTGATGACGCAGTACATCGGCGGCCTGCGGGCGGGTATGGGCTACTGCGGCGCACCCACCATACGCGACTTGCAGGAAAAAGCCCAGTTCGTGCAGATCACCAGCGCCGGCATGACCGAGAGCCACCCGCACAACGTGGCAATTACCAAGGAGTCGCCAAACTATTCCCGGTCGTAGCAGTGGGGTATAATATCCGGATAGTCATTTAAAAATTTTACCCAACCAGGCAGCCCCTTGCACACGTCTTTCGTCATGTGTATGTCAGTTGTTTAACGCAAGTTTAATGCGCACTTGCCCGGGTTGGTAGCACAGGTTCGAGCGTAGCACGATATTTTTGCTCCCGATTTGCTCCTGTTCAGTTCTTTTCACCAAATTTTTTTCAACCATGAAGAAACTCCACGTCGTACTGACCCTCTTCGGCGCCATGCTTTTGGCCGCTGCCTGCAACAAAAAATCGGACTTTAACTACTACTACTACGAACCGGCGGACTATGCCCTGATCTCACAGTACCTCAACCTGCCGGACAAGCCCGACAACTATTTGTCTGAATTACCCAAACACCTGACCTCGCTTGGCCTGGCGCCCCGGCCCGTTCAGCAAGACAAGGCTATCCTTGGCCGCGTTTTGTTCTACGATACACACCTCTCGAAAGACGGCAAAGTATCCTGCGCCAGTTGCCACAAGCAGGAGTTGGCTTTCTCGGACGATACCCCGGTGAGCCGTGGCGTATTCGACCGCGCCGGCGACCGCAACTCCATTGCATTAGGCTCTGTACTTTCTTTCGCAGCCTACTACGGTACCGACCTGTTTGGCCCCTCGGGTATTCCGTTCTTCTGGGACAACCGTGCCAACACGGCCTCCGAGCAAAACCTCTCCTCCATGACCAATCCCAAGGAAATGGATATGAGCCACGCCGACATCACCAACGCCGTGCAAGCCCAGCCCTACTACGAGCCGCTTTTCCGCATGGCCTACGGCGACGGCCAGGTTACTCCGGCCCGCGTATCGGAAGCCATCGGCGAGTTTGTCAACGCGATCGGTTCCTACCGCAGCAAGTTCGATCAGGAAGCCGAAAAAGCTATTGGCTACAATGTTTACAGCAACATCGAGCTCTCCAATTTCAGCGGCTTCAGCCAGGCGGAAAACCGCGGCAAAAAACTCTACCTCGACAATTGTGCTTCCTGCCACAGCACCACCCAGGGGCGCCCGCCAAAAATGAAGGCCAACAACGGCCTGGACGCATCCTATCCCGATGCCGGCGTTGGCGGTATCACCAACCAGGCTGCCGATATGGGCATGTTCAAGGTGCCCCTGCTGCGCAATATCGCACTCACCGCACCCTATATGCACGACGGGCGTTTTGCTACGCTGGAACAAGTAATTGACCACTACAGCAGTGGTATCCAGTTTCATCCGAACCTCAGCTCGGAGCTCCGGGTCGGGAATACGCCCCTTAAATTAAACTTTACGGCGCAAGATAAAAGCGACCTCGTCGCCTTCCTCAACACGCTCACCGACGAGCAGCTGCTGACCGAAAAACGATACGCCAATCCGTTTAAATAGGGTTGGAAGGTTTCTGGTTGGAAGGTTAGAAGGTTGGAGGGTTTCTGGTTCAGTTCGACAAGCTGCCGGAAACCCTCCAACCTTCTAACCCTCCAACCTTCTAACCTTCTAACCCTCCAACCTTTTCGTTATGATTTCCCGCGCTTACTTCCTCGTGGCTGTCTCGTTGATGCTGGTATTTGCCGCCTGCACGTCCAATCGTTTTTATACCCCCAATACGATGAATATCCCCATGCTGACGGAGGCAGGGCAGGGAACCGTTGCGGGAGGATTGACCACGGGTAGCAAAAATACCGGTTGGGAAGCCCAGGCAACATACAGTCCAGTCAAGCACCTCGGGCTGATGTTCAACCATTTTGATCTGCGGCACAAAGGCGAAGCGCCTACCAACCAATCCTCGTTTTTTTTCTTTGAAAAAACCCCGTATGAAGGCCAAACCCGGCTTACCGAGGGCGCTGTGGGCGGTTACTATCAGGTTGGGCCACAAAAAGAATACTTGTTGAGCCTGTTCACCGGATTTGGCCAGGGGCGTTCAGAAAACCGCTATTCGGCGCCACCCGATCAGCAAAGCAGTGAAATTTATGTATCGGACTGGCGCTACCAGCGCTATTTTATCCAGCCCGCTTTGAGTCTGAAGTACAACCGGTTTCAGGTAGGTACCGGTATCCGCTTTGCATGGGTCAACTACCTCGACGGCAACATCAGCAGCCGCGTGGGGCAGTTGGAAACCCAGCGCATTGAACTGCTGGAAAACTCCTCTCCTTTGTTTTTTACCGAAATGGCCTGGAGCATCGGCTGGCGCCTCAAACCGGTAGTCATAAGCCTGAACAGCACTGCCGTTGTGCGCGGGAAAAATACCTTGCGCGACCTCGACCTCGCCAGCAATTATGTCAGCCTGACATTGGGGTTGAATATCCACGAGTTGAAAAAGAAGTTTTGATCTTTGCGCCACGCTAACTCAAAACCCAAAACTCAAAACTCAAAACTGGCAAATGCCTGCTATTCGCGAAACACATTTTCAACTTCCCGGCCAAACGGCCTTTTACCGCGGCAAGGTACGCGATGTTTATACCGTCGGCGACCGGCTCATTATGGTTGCTTCCGACCGCATCTCGGCGTTCGACCACGTTCTGCCTCGCGCCATTCCGTACAAGGGTGCGGTACTGAACCAAATCGCTGCACATTTCCTCGAAGCCACCCGCGACATCTGCCCGAACTGGCTCATCAGCACACCCGACCCCAACGTGGCCATCGGTTACCGCTGCGAACCGCTGCGTGTCGAAATGGTCATTCGGGGCTATGTAGCCGGCCACGCAGCCCGCACATACGCTGCCGGTATCCGCACGCTGAGCGGCGTACCCCTGCCGGAGGGTTTGCGTGAAAACGACCCGTTCCCCGAGCCAATTATCACCCCCACGACCAAGGCCGACGCGGGCCACGACGAGGATATTTCCAAAGAAAAAATCCTTGCGCAGGGTATCGTATCCCGCGCGGACTACGAACAAATGGAAACATACACGCGCGCGCTGTTCCGGCGAGGTACCGAAATGGCTGCCCGGCAGGGCCTCATTCTGGTGGACACGAAGTACGAGTTTGGGAAAAAAGATGGGCTGGTCGTGCTGATGGACGAAATACACACGCCCGATAGTTCCCGCTATTTTTATGCCGAAGGGTACGCCGAACGCCAGATGCGCGGCGAAAAACAACGCCAGTTGAGCAAAGAGTTTGTGCGCGAATGGCTCATCGCGCACGGGTTTCAGGGCAAGGAGGGCCAACAGATGCCGGTGATGCCCGATGCTTTCGTGGCGGAAATTTCCGAACGCTACATCGAACTCTACGAAAAGGTGACGGGGCGTGCATTTTACAAAGACCCCTCCGACGATCCGCTGGCCAGAATAGAGCGGAGCATCTTGTCGGCGCTCTGATGCCAATTACACCATCTGGATATAACTTCCCAGTACCCACTGGTTGGCCCCGATCCGGTGCCAGCCGTCACGGCTGGTCTCAAAAATACTGACGGTGGCCCCGTTGTTCAACCGGTTCACCTGCCCGTAGGCCGTAGATGGGCCGGAACGTACATTCAAAAAATTGGAGGTTACCCGCCCTTTTCGAGTGGCGGCCGGCGCGGTGGATACTGTCGAGAGCACCTGGACGTAATCCGCGCTGACAAACTCGCCCTGTGCAATGCGCCAGAAGCCGGAAACTCGCTCCAGCAGGTTGATCACATCGCCCTGGTTCAGCCGCCGCGCAATAGCAAACGAGGTGGAGGGGCCTTTCCGCACATTGAGGAACTGGGACGTCACCCGCCCGCGTGCAGCAGCCGGCGCCGTCGGAACGGTGGCCGGGGTCGTCGTGGCCGGGGTCGTCGTCGTATCCTCTGCAGGAGTGCGTGCAGCGGCCGCCATCTGTACGGCGCGGAGGGCATTGATACGCCCGTATCCGTAATAAATGGAATGTCCCGATGCATTGTAGGCGCTTGCCGGGCCGATCTTGTCGGTACTCTGGCGCAGAATGTTTTTGATTTGGCTTACAGTCAGGTTGGGATTTGCCGTGAGCATGAGGGCGCAGACACCGGCTGCCAGCGGCGCCGAACTGGAGGTGCCCCCGAAGCCGCTGGTGTAGCCCAACACCACCGAACGCCCGTCCCGACCGAGATCGCAGGTGGCGGTTGTGATCCCTACCCCGCCATCGCCGTTGGTTGGTGCGCACAAAAAAGCAGTAGGGCCGTAAAACGAATAACTGGAGCGCTCATCGAGACTGTTGGAAGCCGTCACGCAGATACCATCGGCATGCGCCGCAAAGTCGCTGACGGCCCGCGGCTTATAGTTGGAGGCTGGGTTGGCGTTGCCGGCGGCAAAAAACATCGGTATACCACGTCCGCCGCGTCCTTCGCGGGCTACCCGGGCCAAGTAGTTGGTGATGTAGGTAGACAGCGCCATGGGCGATGGGTAGCCCAGGCTGCACGAGATGACATCGGCGCCGTTGAGCATGGCATGTTCGAAGGCGTTTTTGATAGCCTCATCGGTCAAAACATCCAGTTTGATCAGAATCAGTTTTGAATTGGGCGCAGCGCCGAGGATACCCTGTGTGTCCCAGGCGCCGGCAGCAACCGCTGCGCAGGAGGTGCCGTGGCTGATCACCCCGAACGAGCCGTTGCTCATGCGCACAAACGGCGATACATCGGTGCTGCGGGTGGCGGCGTTGAACGGGTTCCGGATTTTGGCGCCGTCGCCGCGCAGTTGCGGGTGGTCGGTTGCGAAACCGGTATCAATGACGGCTATTTTCAGGTTGCTGTTGCCGAGACTGCCGAGATAACGCCACGCCTCCTGCACCCGGGCATCGGCGCCGCGCCGGAAATAGGAGGCGGCATACATAGCATTGGGGACATCCACGGCCGGAATGGCCTGACCGGGATTCTCCAGATGCCACTGCGTAGCCACGAACCTGCCGGAAGGAGCCGAAAACGCCCACAGCGCCGGTGCGGTGGCAAACTCCGGCTCCGCTACAGCGATCAGCGGATTTTCTTGCAGCGCAATAGCACATTTGATCGGGTTGGGCGATGCCGGGGTGACACTCACCCGAAAAGCACCCGGCCCCACTATTTCCTTGATGCTGAGTCCCATAGTATCCAGCAGTGCCTGCTGCAAATGGTCATCGGTATCCGTCACAAACTCGATGTACAAGTTGCCCGTCGGGATAAGCGGTGTCGCCTCTTCTCCTTCGAGGTTCCAGATATGCGTACCCACAGCCACATCCGGCTGTTCGCGTAGTGCATCGAGGGTGCCGCCGATATCTTTTTTATCGGAAACGATCTCAAACCCTTCAATGGCCGGCGGGCCGGCTACCCCCCTTTTTGCAGGTTCGTTTTCGTGTGCTTTGGTGTATTGAACCGCAGCGTCGGTCTTGCTCTTGGTGAGGTTGATTTTTTTTCCTCCGTAGGAAAAGGTGACGTTGTCCGTGCTTTTCTTGGCCATCTTTATTGAATGTTCAAAGGTCAAAACTGAAGCCCTCTGCCACAAACTGTAGGTACTTTTCCCGGTTGAACTGGTATAGTTTGGCGGGTCGGTGCGCAACACCCTCCTGCATTTCGTTCAGGTCGAGCAGGAGGTTCATGGAGAGGATTTTTTTGCGAAAATTTCGCTTGTCCAATTTTTCAACGAGTATCGCCTCGTAAAGTTGTTGCAGCTCTGTGAGTGTGAACTTGGGCGGCAACAGTTCAAAGCCCACCGGCGCCATACGAACCTTGAGTTTCAGGCGGCGCAGGCAGGTGTCCAGTATCTCGTTGTGATCGAAAGCCAGGTCCCCCACTTCCGGGATCGAGTGCCACCGTGCCGACTGGGCAAAGGATGCGGGCGTAACGACGTAATCGCTGATTTTAATCAGGGAATAGTATGCGATAGTAATCACACGCCCTAAGGGGTGTCTGTTGACGGCGCCAAATGCCTTCACTTGCTCCAGATATACTCCGCGCAGACCTGTGAGTTGCTCCAGTACGCGCTCTGCGGCGGTGTCTATGTCTTCGTTCGGATAAACCAGATCGCCGGGCAAGGCCCATTTTCCCCGAAACGGCGCCGCGCCGCGCTGGATGAGCAACACTTTCAAATCGCTGCCATCAAAGCCAAAGATTACATTATCAACAGAGAAAGCGGACTTGAAAAAGCTCTCGATCTCACTCATACTTTTTTGTTGTCTGTTAGTCCGGGCCAAAACTACTGACATATTGGCCTTTTTTTTGCAACATTGTTTCCATCACCGTGCCAAAGGCGCCTTTTGAAGCGCTATGGCGTATAAAAACACTACTTTTGCACCGAAATAATCCGAATGCTAACCCATTCGACCATCCCTTTTCACCGGTTTTAAATCGCATTTCAGTCATGCAAATAGACGTTGCCGCCCATATCGAGAAATTACTTTTTCTGCACGATACACTCAATATTCCGGCCTTTGGCGGATTCACAGCATCCCGGACACCGGCTGCTGTGGACTACGCCGGCGGGGCCGTCACACCGCCTTCCAAGACGCTGACCTTTAGCGAAAACCTGACCGTGGACGACGGCATCCTCGTGGACGACCTTGCCAAAACATACGGCGTTCCCACAGATGAAGCCCGCGAAGCAGTTCGGCAGTTTGTCGAACAGATACAAACCCAACTCGGCCAGCGGGAAATTGTATCCTTGCCCGGAGTGGGGCGTTTGTATAAAAACTATGTACAAAAAATTCAGTTTCTGCCGGATGCCACCAATTTTAACGCCGGCTCCTACGGGCTGCCGCCTTTACAGTTTTCGCCAATAGCTCGCTCCCGCGAGGTGACGGAGCAACCGGCTGCGTCCGCTCCGGCAGCAAGCGCCGAAACAGCAGCATCCATACCACCTGCCAGAGAACCGGCCAGGCAGAGTGCCGTGCCAGCTGTGCCGCCTTTGCCGCCGCCGCCCAATTTTGTATCGGAACCCTACACCACCCCACGTTCGTCTGCCACGCGCTTCGGCACAGGTATTGGCATCGGCCTGATACTTTGCACGGCGATATTTGGTATCTGGTGGTGGCAGCACAAAAAAGACCAGCTCCAGGCGGGTACCGCCACTGAAATAACAAGCGAAGAAGTCACACCTGTGGCACCAGTGCCCGGGGTGTCGTCGGGAATAGCCAAACTGGCTGAAAAGGATCGGCAGACCACAAAAAAAGCGGAACCCGTTCGTCCGGAGCGCGAAGATCAGGACCTGAACGATGAGGTAGAACAAGCCGCTGCTGCCCGTACCGTGGAGGTCTTGCGCCGCCAAAATGAAGCGCCGCGAACACCCGATGCCAAAGAGGGCCGTCTTTGCGTGCTTGTCATTGCCACCTTGCAGGACGACACCAACGCCGAACGTCTGATCGCCAAACTCGAAGGGGCAGGCTACACGGTGTATCACCGCCGGCAGCGCGGGCACCAGGTAGGTGTCTCGTTTTACTACAAAAGCTCCAACGAAATAGACCAAAAGAAGGCCGAACTCATCCGCTTTACCGGAGAAAGGGGCATTTTTGTCAAAACTAAATAAGGCTGGAGCAGTTTCCGAAATTGGCTAACCTTCCAGGCGCTTCGCCAGCAAGCGGTGGAAATGGTGCACTCCTTGTTCCTGGCCGGGTGAAAAGCGACCAGATTGGTAGAAACGCGATCGTATGCCGCGCTGCACCTGTTCCACCACAGCCTCGTCCTCGCGTTCTACGAGATCCAGATCGGCGCCGGCGCCCCTGCCGAGCATCTCCGGTTTCCAGACGTAGACACGAAAACTGACGCGTGTGCGGTCAGGCTGCAAGGGCCGCACGATGTTGAGCGACAGGCCCCACGGGTAAAAATTGAACATGATGTTGGGGAACAACCAGAAGTAATAGGCGGCGATAGCCTGCCCGGTATCTTCGTGGTCGAGGGGCAGATCGAACACCGCTTCTCCGCCTCGTCCGATGCCAATCTGGCAAGTGCCCCAGGGCAGTAGTTCGTTGCGGTAGGCGTTCCAGTCGAGCGCAGCGGCAAGGCTCTTGTGTACGAAAGGAATATGGAAACCTTCAAGGTAGTTGTCGCAATACAAGGCCCAATTGGCCTGCACCAGATAGTCGCGGGAGCGGGAAGCATCGAACCGAAATTGCTCCACAGGCAGGAAGCCGATCTTGCGCTCCATGTCGGCAATCCAATCCTCAAACGGGAATGCCGGGTCCAGCGAGGTGAAGGCAAACTGCCGCCATTGGCGCACGGGCAACCGGGCAAGGTTGTCGGCAGCGCAAGGGAAATTTTCCATACCTGCCGTTTCCGGCATGCCGGCAAACTGCCCGTCCAGATGAAACCGCCGCCCGTGGTAGCCGCACACGATGCTGCGCTCCAACCGCCCCGGATTTTGCACCAGAATGTTGCCCCGGTGCGTGCACACGTTCGACAGGCAATGCAAGGTGTTTTGTGCATCGCGCAGCAGCAGCAGGGGTTCCTCCAGGAAGTGCTCCAAAAAAGAAAATGGCAGTGCCTCCTGCGGCAATCGCACAACCTCCTCAGCCCCCGCAATGATCTGCCACGAGCGCGCAAAAACCTGCTCGCGACAACGCTCAAATGCCTGATCAGATTGGTAAAACGAACCCGGCAAGGTAGCCGCCCGGCAGATGTCAGAGTCTATTGGATACATTTTTTTAGCGCTGTGTGATCAGAGAGGAGTCTTTCCCGTTCTTTTTTCAGGCCCAAAAATAGCACGACTCGTGGCTACCTTTAGCCCTCCAACCAGAAACCCTCCAACCAGAAACCTTTTCCAGCCAGAAACCTTTTCCAGCCATGAAGCAGCATGTTGAACACCTCGCTACCATCGCCCGAAAACCGAGCCGGATGATCCTTGGGCTCATGTCCGGCACCTCGCTCGACGGCTTGGATATTGCTCTGTGCGCATTGGAAGGCAGCGGTCTGGACACCCGGGTACGCGTGCTGCATTTCGACACGACGCCCTACGACGAGCCGTTCCGGGCAGAGGTACATCGGGTTTTTGCTCAAAAAAACATTGATTTCCAACACCTGGTTTTGTTGAATGTGGTGATAGCTGAGCGGCATGCTGCTATCGTGAACGCGACACTAAGCCGGTGGGGTGTGCCGGCCGGGTCGGTTGACCTCATTGCCAGCCATGGACAAACGGTGTTTCATGCGCCCCGCCATTTTCACGCGTTGCCCGACTACCCCAATGCGACACTCCAAATCGGCGATGGCGACCACATCGCCCGCCGCACCGGAATTATTACAATCAGCGATTTTCGTCAGAAACATCTCGCAGCAGGCGGCGAGGGCGCTCCACTGGCGTTGTACGGCGACTACCTGCTTTTTTCCAAAAAAGAGGAGGATCGCTTCCTGCTCAACATCGGCGGCATAGCCAATTTTACTTTTTTGCCCGGTGACGGCGATCCGGCCAAAGTATTTGCTACGGATACCGGTCCCGGAAATACCCTGCTGGATGCCGCTGCCCGACAGTTTTTCGGCCAGCCCTGTGATATGGATGCCCGTCTGGCTGGCGCCGGCCAAGTGGACGAGGCACTACTGGGCCGACTGAAAAACCATCCATACTTTGCCCGCGCCTTTCCGACCACAACCGGCCCCGAACAATTCAGCCTCGCCTGGGCCGTGCACGATACAAAATACGAGGAAAACAACGCAGCGGGCCAACACACAGACGCTTGCAATTTATTGGCCACGCTGACCCGGCTGACGGCGGACACTATTGCCGAGGGTATACTTCGAGTGCCGCGCACCACAGAGCGGGCAGCCGTGTACCGGAGTGGCGGCGGAGCACACAACCCAATGCTGACAGCGTTGCTACAGGAGAAGTTGCCTGGCTGGGAAATACAGCCTATGAGTGCGCTCGGCGTACACGGCGATGCCAAAGAGGCCGTACTATTTGCCGTTTTGGCCAACGAAACCGTGGCCGGGCAAACGACTCCCGGCGCCCAATTGGCCGGGCTGCCGCTGGTCGGCATGGGCAAAGTGTCGTTTCCGGGGTGAAAGCATCGTCTTGACCTGCTTTGCCCCTCCGTCTTTGCAGTAAAAAACGCGACTTGCGAGATTCCCTGGCCGAACCCAGTTCAGGTAGGGGCAAAAAAAAACCGCGGCGCTCGTTTGCGCCGCGGCGGTTTCCCGTATAATCTCATGAAAAGTCACATGGTGGTGGTCAATGTTTACCGCTTCTTTTCTGTTCGCCGCCGTTATCTTTCATTGACAGTACAAAAGTGCAGCACGCTTGACCAGTGGAAAAGGACAAAAAAACACGTTTGTTGAGTGGGATATTTTAAGGCAAGTATGGGCTTCTCCAAATGATAAAAAATTAAAGCATTGCAAATCAGTATTTTGACACAGACCAAGAACTTGTTACTTGAAAGTATACACGCCCGTGTTGTTGAAAAAAAGATTTATTTTTTATTAGTTTTTTCCTAAAAAAAGATTCATCCCCAGAAATTGCGAAAATTATTTGTGCCGACGGGTGCTTATGTTCGGTGTTTTACTCCAAATAAAATCACCCTGGAGGTTTAGGCAGCCTCTTCCCGGGCGCAAAAAACTTCGCCCCTGCCCGGCCAAGTGACTGCCAGACAGGGGCGAAGCATTGCCCGGAGTGGTATTTTATCGGACGCCGATAATTTCCACCTCTGCGCCCGTGAGGGCCGGGTTGTACCAACAATCAATTTTGGATGCCTTGTACGAAGCCACAGCCGCCTTGGCTTCCTCCGGAGTGGTATAGCCTTTTACGATGTAGCTGGCGCCCTTTGCACCGCCAGGGCAGGTGCTGCCCGGGTGCCAAAGCAGGTAGAGGCCGTCAATGCCGGGCGCCTTGTCCACCGGAGTATCCTTGCAATAGACCGCAAACTGGACATAGTGCAGTTCGCTTACCGGCGTGAACAGTTCATCGCCAACCTGTCCACGTCCCTTTCGCACGCTGCGCTGCACATTCAGTCCATTTACGGTGACCGTTGTGACGGGTTCTACCGGCTCCGGAGTGGTGGAATACATCGCCGGGGTGACACCGCTCGTGCTGTATGTTGCCGGGCTAAGGCCTTTTGCGGTGGTGGTGGATGTCGGGCTTTGTTTCCCTTGTACTTTGGCCAGTGCTGCGGCACGGCGGGCATCCGCATCAGGCTCCGTACTGGTCGGCGCGGGCGAGCTGGTGCTGTACATGGCTGGTGCGTTGGTTGTGGTGGCCGGTTTATAGGGCCGTTTCAGTTCGGCTTGTGCCATGGATTCGGTAGCAAGCCAGGAGCAAAGGAAAATAAGAAGCAATGTTTGTCTCATAGTGTTATAGTCAATTAGATGAAATTAAAACAAAAGTGCGGCGCCGAATACCCCCGCGCTATCACCCAACTTGGGTTTGAGGAAAACGGTGTCAATTCGGGTATTGAACAAGTGTTTCTGCGCTTCGGCTACGCCATCGGTGTAAAGTCTGTCAATGTTCCCGACGCCGCCCCCCAGAACGATCACATCGGGATCAAGGATATTGATAACCACAGCAATAGTCTTGCCAAAATAATGAACCAGACGATCCATCGTAGCCACTGCTGCGGGGTCGGAGCCGGCCACTGAACGCACCACAATGTCCCGCAAGTGCATCCGTTGCCCACTTTCCTGTGCATAGAATTTTTCCAGAGCCGGGCCGGAAATGAGCGTTTCGACGCAACCCACCTTCCCGCAGTAACACGGGCCACCACTTTCGTCGAGGAAATTGTGGCCCCATTCGCCTGCAATTCCCTGCCGCCCGTTGATCACTTTTTGTCGGACAACCAAGCCCCCGCCAACCCCGGTGCCGAGGATGACGCCGAAAACCACCTCCGCGTTGGGCAGCGCTTCAGGCGCTGCGCCCATGAGCGCCTCGGCTACAGCGAAGCAGTTGGCGTCGTTGGCTAAGCGCACGGGTACACCCAGCCGCCGCTCCAGGTCTTTATCAAAAGGTTTGCCGATAAGCGCCGTGGTATTGGCATTTTTCACGACGCCGGTGTTCGGATCCAGCGTGCCTGGATGGCCCAAACCGATGCGTCCGGGCCGCCGGCCCGTTTCCATTGCAAGCATTTCCACCAGGGTGGCGATCTGATCAAGAATATGCTCGTAGCCGTGGTTGGCTTCCGTTGGGATGCGCTGTCGAGCCAGCGGCTTCAGGTTTTCGCGACTTTCCAAAACAGCACCTTCTATTTTGGTGCCGCCCAGATCAATACCCCAGAGATTCATCTGCGAACAGGTTTTGCGGTTGAACGGGGGTTATTAAGTTTATGAGGTTGAGGGGGTTGAGTAGAAGTAGAGCAAAGGAAAGGGGAATATTTCACAGTAGGGGCAGGTTTGGCGAAAAGCGCCCGGCTACCGATCAAGTTTTTTCCCAAAGGAACAAGACAACCGAAAAGCCTCCACTTGCGTCAACCTGCTTCAATGGCCTAAATGCCGAACAGATCGCGTACTTTTGCACGCTTTTTGCAGCCAAGCGGCTTTACATTAAACAAGCAAAACATTCTGCCACTAAAATTTTACCTGCAATCATGAAGAAGTCCCTGATACAGTCGCTTTTCATCGGAATACTGATTCTGCTCGGAACAGCGCTTGAGGCTCAAATTATACCCCAATGTCGTAATGGCCAAGGCTATAGTTACAACCCGATTACCGGCCAGCAAATACCCACCGGCGAACGCTGTGCTAACGCCGTCACCTCTGCCGTGCCCTTTCTCCGCATTGTGCCGGATGCCCGCGGCGGCGCCATGGGCGACGTGGGTATTGCTACCTCCGCCGACCCCAACGGGATGCACTACAACCAGTCCAAACTCGCTTTTGCCGACAAAAAAGTAGCACTCTCCGCTACATACACCCCCTGGATGCGCAACCTCGGCCTGCAGGATGTTTATCTGGCCTACTTAGCCGGCTATGTACAACTGGACGAGTTCCAGACCATCGGCATGGGCCTGCGTTATTTTTCGCTGGGTGATATTGAGTTCACGGACGAAAACGGCGGCTCCTTAGGTCAAGGCCGCCCCAACGAGTTTGAGGTGACCGGCGCCTATGCGCGCAAACTGTCCAAAAAACTCTCCGCAGCCATTGGCGCCAAATTCATCTACTCCAACCTGGCTACGGGGCAAGTGGTGGAAGGCAACGAAATCAAGCCCGGTGTAGCCGGTGCTGCCGACTTGTCCATGACGTACCGAACGCCGGTTAAAATCACCAAAAACGGTGGAGAAATCACCTTCGGCGCTGCCATTTCCAACCTGGGTTCCAAAATTACCTACACCAACTCCGTTAACCGCGACTATATACCGACCAACCTCGGTCTCGGATTTGCCTGGAAATTCAACCTCGACGACTACAATACCCTGACTTTCACGTCGGATTTCAATAAACTGCTCGTACCCACGCCTCGCCCCGATATTGACGAAGACGGCGACCAAATACCGGACTACAAGCAGTACTCCTCCATCCGCGGCGTGTTCAAATCCTTCGGCGACGCACCCGGTGGATTCAGCGAAGAGCTCAAGGAAATTACCACCGGCCTTGGCGCCGAGTACTGGTACGACGACCAGTTTGCCGTGCGCGCCGGCTACTTCTTCGAGCACTACTCCAAGGGCAACCGCAAGTATTTCAGCCTCGGCCTCGGCGTGAAATACAATGTGTTCGGGATCAATTTCTCTTACCTGGTGCCCACCACCAACCAGCGCAACCCGCTGGACAACACCCTGCGCTTCTCGCTGCTGTTCGATTTCTCGGCGTTTGAGGGCGACAACTAAACGAGGCAATTTTCGCTTCCCTCCCAACGGGCGACATCGGTATCGGTGTCGCCCGTTGTTTTTTTTAAAACGGGAAAAATACCGGGATCAGCAAACTCGCCAACAGCCAAAACAGCAGGTTCAGCGGTGCACCAATCCGGAAAAAATCCTTGAACGTGTAGTTCCCTGCCGCATACACCATCGTGTTGGTTTGGTACCCGATAGGGGTCATAAAACTCGCCGAAGCGGCGAAGGTGATGGCCATGAGAAACGGCTTGGGCGAAACACCCATAGACTGCGCCAACGCAATGACGATGGGCGCCAGCAATACCACTGTAGCGTTGTTTGACATGACTTCCGTCAGCAGGGTGGTCACTAAATAAATCAGGCTCAGCACTACTACCGGCCCAAACGCGCCGCTGAAGTGGTGCATCTGTTCGGCCAGCAGTTTTGCAGCCCCGGTTTTTTCCAGGGCTGCACCCAAACTCAGGGAACCGGCCAGCATAATAATCACTTTCCAACTGATGCTTTTGTACGCCTCCTCCGGCGATACGATTTTGGCGAGCACCAGCACCAGGCAGCCTACCAGAGCCGCCGTGACAATCGGCAACACATCCAGCGATGCCAGTACGATGACCGCTGCCACGGTACCTGCCGACAGGAGTGCATTTTTTTGGGAAAAACCCGAGTGGTCGGTGTGATTGACCACAAACATGTCCGGGAAGGATTTTTGCAGTGCATCCGATTTGTCTTTCGGGGAAGCCAGCAGCAGACAGTCGCCGGCAGCCAGTTTCCAGTCGCCGATCCGTTCGTTTTGCAGACCTTTCCGACCGCGAACGCCGAGGAAGATAGCCCCGCCAAACCGCGTTTCAAAATCAACCTCCTCCAGGCGCACACCAGCCAGATCGGAATTGGGCAACACCACCACTTCGTGCAGCACCAGCCCGCCGGTTTTATTTTTGGAGGTATCCTGGTGGAGCAGCGGCTGTACCAGCACCCGGTTGCGGTTTTGCAGTTTCCGGATTTTATCCACGTTACCCGTCACTTTCAGCGTGTCATTTGTGGCCAGCACAAAATCGTCGGGCGGAGAAAAGAAACGCTCGGCGCCGCGTTTCACCTGTATAATCTCCAGGACGAGCTCGGTAACCAAGGGTGAGGTTTTGATAGTCGTCCCTACCGACGGGGCGCCTTCCTGCAACAGGACATCAGTGAGGTATTCCCCCAGGTGAAACTTGTCTTCGATGGTTGCCTCTTTCCGATGCTCCGGCAGCAACCGCAAACCGACAAACAAGAGGTAAACAAAACCTGCCAGCAAAAAGACCGAACCCATTTTGGTCATCTCAAACATAGAAAAAGCCCCCAGCCCGACCGATGCGGAATAATCGCTCACTAAAATATTGGTAGACGTCCCGATCAAGGTGCATACGCCGCCAAACATGGAGGCAAAGGACAACGGAATCAGCAGTTTTTCGGGGCTAATGTGAATAGCCCGCGCACAAGACAACACCACCGGAATGAACAGCGCCACCACCGGCGTATTGTTGATAAATGCCGACAGGAATGCCACCAGCAGGAGCATACTGACCGTGCCTAACCAGAAATTCCGTCGGAACAGTTTTTCCAGAAAAGCCGTCGCAGGATTTAGTGCCCCGCTTTTTTCAATACCGGCACTCAGCACAAACATGGCGGCCACAGTCGCCACAGCCGTATTGCTAAAACCGGCTATTCCCTCCTGCGGCGTGAGAATACCCGTGAGCACCAGACTCCCGATGACCAGCATGGCCGTCACATCAATCGCCACCACCTCGGTGGCAAACAGAATGATGGCCCCGAGCAGAATAAAAATGGTGAGGATGATTTCGATACTCATGTTTTAGTGGAGGGTTGGAAGGTTAGAAGGTTTGAGGGTTAGAAGGTTTGAAGGTTAGAAGGTTGGCTAACCCTCCAACCTTCTAACCTTCTAACCTTCCAACCCTCAAGCCTTCCAACCAATCAACAAGCGGTGTTATCGTGCAAAATATCGTACAGCAGATCGTGGTATTCCGGGAAGTCTGTCAGGTTGTTGTGCCCGGCCCCTTCGATGGGGATTAGTCGGATGGTGCCGGGCGCGAGTTTTTGCAACATTTCGCTTTGCCGGTAGGGAATGAGGCGGTCTTTCCGACCATGCAGAATGACGATCGGGCACTGTACTTTTTTTACAAACAGGTCGGTGCGGATGTGGTAGCGCAGCAGCCAGCGGATGGGCAACAGGAACCCGTAGCGGGTGATATGGTACAAGAACGAGTAGTACGGGCAGTCGAGAATCAGCAGGTGCGGACTGTTCCAGGAAGCGACGCGGGCTGCCAGGCCGCTGCCCAGCGAGCGCCCGTAGAGCACGATACGTTCCTCGCTGTATTGCGCAGCCAGCCATTTGTACACCTGCTGCAGGTCGGCGTATAAAATTCCCTCGGTGCGGCGGCCCCGGCTTTTGCCGAAACCCCGAAAGTCGAGGATAAGAAAATCATAACCCTTGCCGACGAAGTCTTTGGCAAACTTACCCCAACCTTTAATGCTGCGCGAATTGCCTTTGATGTAAAAAACCACGCCCTTGCTGTTGGGCACCCGGAAATGCAGGGCATTCACCACACCGCCGTCCTCCATGTCAAAATTCACCTCCGTAAACGGAAACGGATACTGATAGGTGAACCAGTGCGGCAGCCGCTCGGGCCGGAAAAAGAACAAGTCCTGCCCGAAATAAAACAGCAGGCACAGTGCTGCATACACTGCTGCCGCCACCAAAAAGATGGAAAGCCAAAAATCAAGCGCGGGTTGCATCTGGCGAAGGTAGGCATCCAGCCTCAATCCAAATACCCGCAATCCACGGTCTGCCGGCCCAACCGCACATCCACGGAATCAATCCAGCAGGTGCATTTGCAGGTACACGCGGCAATTGAAGCCCACATGCCTACCTTTGCCCCGCACGCACCCATCGCTCAACGATCATCGCCGCCTATGCGCCTTGCCATACTGTTTCTCCTAACGCTCCTCGCTTACATGCCAGCCGAAACCCAGACAACCGCCGCCCCCATCCGCCAAACGATCCGCACCTCATGGGAATTTCGCCAGGCACACACGGACTCCTGGCGGCCCACCACCGTGCCCGTCAGCGTACACACTGCCCTGCTGCAAGCCGGCCAGATCGAAGACCCGTTCTATGGCGCCAATGAGGAAAAACTCCAGTGGATTGAGCGGGAAGACTGGGAATTTCAGTGCTCCTTCGATGTGGACGCCCAAACACTGGAGCGCAAACACATCGAACTGGTTTTTCGTGGGCTGGATACCTACGCGCACATTTTTCTCAACGACAGCCTCATCCTCGAAACGGACAATATGTTCCGAACCTGGAAGACCGATGTAAAAAAATACCTCAAACCCACCGGTAACCGGCTGCACATTTACTTCGAAAGCCCGGTGAAAAAAGTAGAAACCGACTGGCAGGCCCTCGGCTACGAACTGCCCGGCGGCATCCGCACCATGACCCGCAAAGCGCAGTTTCACTATGGCTGGGACTGGGGGCCGCGCTTCGCCGGATGCGGTATCCTGAAACTACCCGAACTACTTGCCTGGGACGACTTCCTGATCGAAGACGTGTTTGTCACCCCGCAGCGCATCAGCGAAAAAGAGGCCGTGCTCGTCGCCCGCTTCCGCTACCGCTCCGACATCGAGGGCAAGATTGACATCTCGGTCAAGGAGTCCAAACGTAAGTCGCTCGAAAACCGGATTGTTCTGGTTGGTACCCACGAAGATTCGGTGACGTACACCGTCGAAAACCCGCGCCTCTGGTGGTGCGCCGGCATGGGGGAGCCAAACCTCTACGATTTTATCATAGATTTCAAAAGCGGGTATCGTTTGCTCGACCGCAAGGAGGTGCGCATGGGTATCCGAACGGTGGAACTCGTCAACGAGCCGGATGCCGACGGCAAGTCGTTTTATTTCAAACTCAACGGCAAACCCGTTTTCGCCAAAGGCGCCAACTACATCCCGCAGGATATTTTTCAGGATCGCGTGTCGCCCGCACAATACAAGCGCCTGCTCGATGACGCCGTGTCGGCCAACATGAATATGCTGCGCGTTTGGGGGGGCGGCATCTACGAGGACGACCTGTTTTACCAACTCTGCGACGCCCGCGGCATGCTCGTCTGGCAAGATTTTATGTACGCCTGCGCCATGTACCCCGGCAACGGACAGTTTTTGAAAAATGCCGCCGCCGAGGCCTACGAACAGATCGAACGCCTGCGCCAACACCCCAGCATAGCCCTCTGGTGCGGCAACAATGAAAACAACGAGGCCTGGCACCACTGGGGCTGGCAAATGCAGTTCAACGAAGCCCAGCGCAAACAAATCTGGCGGGATTACCAAATCCTGTTCAACGACGTATTGCCGACGTATGTGGCCAACTACAGCGGCGAGGTGCCCTACTGGGAAAGTTCGCCCAAGTACGGACGCGGCAACCCCAAATCCACCAAAGAAGGTGATGCCCACTACTGGGGCGTGTGGCACGACGAGGAGCCTTTCGACATGTTCAACAAAAAAGTGCCCCGCTTCATGAGCGAGTACGGCTTCCAGTCTTTCCCCGATTGGGCCACCATCGAGTCGTTCACCAAACCCGAAGAACGCGTGCTCGACAGCAAGGTCATGCTCACCCACCAGAAGCACCCGCGCGGCAATGCCCTCATCGCCGAGTACCTCAAACGGGACTTCCGCGTACCGCAAAATTTCGAGGACTTTGTGTACGTCAGCCAACTCCTCCAGGCCGAGGGCATGCGTACCGGCATCGAGGCACACCGCCGCAACAAACCCTACTGCATGGGCACGCTCTACTGGCAACTCAACGACGTGTGGCCCGTGGCCTCCTGGTCGAGCATTGACTACCTCGGCCGCTGGAAAGCCATGCACTACTATGTGCGCGACGTGTATCGCCCGGTGGTGGCATTGCCCATAGTGGAAGACGGTATTTTGAAAGTTTACGCCTCCTCCGATTTGCCCGCAGACACCACCGTCAACGTACACATCCGCGCCTTTTCGCTCGAAGGAAAAAAACTGAGCGAAGTGGTGGAACTGGATGTGACCGTGCGGCCCGACTCCGCCCGCATGGTGTGGCAGGGGTACCTGAAAACCGTGCTCGACCGCCACAAAGAGGACGACGCCGTAGTGGAAATCGTTTTCAAAAACACCGACAGCGCCGTACTGCATCGTCGCTTGTTTTATCTCGTGCCGCCCAAAAAACTCCTGCTGCCCCGCACCGATGTGCGCCTCCAGGTGAATCAGGTGACCGACGGCTACGAAATCGTGCTGCACAGTGCCCGGTTGGCTAAAAATGTTTACCTCCGCACCGGAACAGCCGGGCGTTTCAGCGACAATTATTTTGACTTGCTGCCGGGCGAACGCCACACCGTGTTGTTCAAAACCGACCAGATTCTGGACGATCCGAAGGAAGCATTTTCGGTGAAGCATTTGCAATCAACCTACTAACCGATGACGCGTGCGTTTGCAAATCTGGCCCGCAACCCGTGGGTATGGCTCGGCTTTGGCTTGCTCGCCGTGTACCTGCGCGGCCTTTTTCTCGATGTCATGGATGTGGATGCCGCGCAGTATGCCTCCATTTCCATGGAAATGTTGCAAAACGGAAACTGGCTGCAGGTGCAGCACCGCCATGCCGATTATCTGGACAAACCGCCGCTGCTGTTTTGGAGCTCGGCGCTGTCCTTCGCCCTGTTTGGGCTGCACAACTGGGCCTACAAACTGCCCTCTTTGCTCGGCGCTGCAGCCGGGGTGTACGCAACCTACCGTTTTTGCCTGCTTTTTTATTCCAAAACAACGGCTCGCCACGCGGCATTTATCCTCACTGCCTGCACCGGCGTGCTGCTGCTTGGCAACGATGTGCGCACCGACACCCTGCTTCTGGGCATGACAGCCTGCGCAGTCTGGCAGTTGGCCGTGTTTTTCGGTACGGACCGGCCGTCGCTCGCTTGTGCGTTGGGGGCGGGGCTTTTCACGGGGTTGGCTATGCTGGCCAAAGGCCCCATCGGCCTCATCGTGCCGGCGTTTGCCGTGGGCACGCACCTGCTGCTTCGGCGCGACTGGCGCCGGCTGGCGGACTGGCGCTGGCTGGTCGGGCTGGTTGCCGTAGCGGTGGTGCTGGCGCCGATGTGCGTGGGGTTGTACCAACAATTTGACCTGCATCCGGAGAAAACTGTGAACGGACGGACGGGTGTGTCGGGTCTGTATTTTTACTTTTGGGAACAGAGTTTCGGGCGCATCACCGGAGAAAATGTCTGGAAAAACGATACCTCGCCGCTCTATTTTCTGCACGTCTATTTGTGGGCTTTTTTGCCGTGGCCGATACTGCTGGCCGGGGCTTTGTGGCGGCGGTTTGGCGCATTGTTTCAGCAAAAATTTCGCCTTCCGGCAGGCGACGAAGCATTTTCTATCGGGGCGTTTGTGCTGACTTTTGTTGCGCTTTCGCTGTCCCGGTACAAACTCCCGCACTACATTTTCGTCACCCTGCCCTGGGCGGCGGTGCTGACGGCGCGGTGGCTGGGGCAAGTGCTGGATAGCGTGGCTGCTACGAGCGTTGCCCCAGAGGCAGCCGCGCGGTTTGCCCGATATTCCACCTGTATTGTGCTCGTTGTGCTCGCCGCGACATCTGCCCTGTTGCTTGGGTTTGTTTTTCCCACAGCCAATATCCTGAAATGGGGCATTGGGCTTGGGCTGTTCGGCGCAGCAGCAGCAGTTTTTTGGCGAAATTCGGCGGCGGACGCGCTGGTGCAGAGCGGGGTGCTTGCCCTGCTCGGTGCGGCGTTTGTGCTGAATTTTCATTTTTACCCCAACCTGCTGCCACACCAGAGTACGGCTGCCGTGCCGCGGTATGCCCGGCAAAACGGCATTCCGGCGGATAAAATGGCTTTTTTCAACCGGCACGGCCACGCACTGGATTTTTATGCGGGCTACATCCTGAAAAGTATGGAAACGCCCGGGCAGGTACGCCGGGCGGCGGCGGATTCCGGGGCATTTTGGCTGTACACCGACGCGCCCGGGCGTGCCGAACTGGACAGCGCCGCCGTGCGCTACACCCCGGCAGCCACCTTCCAGCATTTTCAGGTGGCCCTGCTCAAACCCGCTTTCCTGAACCCGGCCCAACGCGCCGAAAGCTTGCAGCAGGTATATTTGCTAAAAATTGAGGAGCAGTAATTTTCAAAAACCTCGATATTTCAACATCTTCGCGCACCCAATCCGGTTCGTCACCGATCGAATATTTCCGCACCAACAAAACAACCTGCACCATGACTGAAAAACTATGGCTCAAAAACTACCCCAAGGGCGTTCCGGCCAACATTGACCCCGAAGCCTATCCGCGCCTGACCGACATGCTGGACGAGTGCCTGAAAAGATACCGCGACTTGCCGGCATTCATTTTTATGGGGAAAGCGCTCACGTTCGGCGAACTGGATCGGCTGAGCACCAATTTTGCGGCCTACCTCCATTCCCGCGGTCTGGAACCCGGCGACCGTATTGCGCTGATGATGCCCAACATGCTCCAGTACCCCATCGCCCTGTTTGGCGCCCTGCGTGCCGGGCTGATTGTTGTGAATACTAACCCGCTTTATACCCCGCGCGAGATGCGCCACCAGTTTGTGGACTCCGGCGCAAAGGCCATCGTGATTGCCGAAAACTTTGCCGCCAACCTGGAGCAAATTATCGGAGAAACCCAAATCAAAACGGTCATCCTCGCCAGCATCGGCGAAATGCTCGGCCTCAAGGGTGTGCTCGTGAACTTCGTGGTGCGGCACGTTAAAAAAATGGTGCCCAAGTACAACCTGGCCAACACCGTATGTTTCACGGACTGCTTGCGGCAGGGCCAAAAATTCACGATCAAACCCTTCGAGTCCGGCCCCGACGATACGATCATCCTGCAATACACCGGCGGCACTACGGGTGTGTCCAAGGGCGCCATGCTCACCAACCGCAATCTGGTGGCCAATATGCAGCAGATTCGCGCCTGGCTCACGCCCGTACTGCCCGAGGGCAAGGTAGTGGCCCTGTGCCCGCTGCCGCTGTATCATATTTTTGCGTTTACGGTCAACTGCCTCGCATTCATGTCCGTGGGTGGGCGCAATGTGCTCATCGTCAATGCCCGCGATATCCCGGCGCTCATCAAGGAGTGGCGTACCCACAAGCCGAATATCTTCACCGGTGTCAATACGCTGTTCAACGCCTTGCTCAACCACCCCGATTTTGCTTCGCTGGACTTCAGCAACCTGCGGGCGGCAGTGGGCGGCGGCATGGCCGTGCAGCGTGCCGTGGCCGAACGCTGGCAAAAAACGACCGGCTGCCAACTCACGGAGGGTTACGGCCTCACCGAGTCCAGCCCCGTGCTCAGCGTCAATCCCGTAGACGAAAACAACCGCCTCGGCACCATCGGCATGCCCGTGCCCTCCACGGATATGCGCATCCTGAACAGCCAGGGACAAATCGGCGAGCTCCGCGAAACCGGTGAAATACAGGCCAAAGGCCCGCAAATTATGAAAGGCTACTGGCAACGCCCGGAGGCCACTGCCGAGGTGATTCAGGATGGGTGGCTCAGCACCGGCGACATCGGCTACATGACCGAAGACGGTTATTTCCTGATTGTAGATCGCAAAAAGGACATGATCCTCGTATCCGGTTTCAACGTGTACCCCAACGAGGTCGAGGATGTGATAGCCACGCACCCAAAGGTTATGGAAGTGGCGGTTGTCGGAGTGTCCGACGAGAAATCCGGCGAAGTGGTCAAGGCATTTATCGTCAAAAAAGACCAGAGCCTCACTGCCGAGGAAATGACAACCTACTGCCGCACACAAATGACCGGCTACAAGGTGCCTCGATACATCGAATTCCGCCAGGAACTGCCCAAAACCAATGTCGGGAAAATCCTGCGTCGCGCCCTGCGAGACTAACAGTTTTGAGTTTTGAGTTGGGAGTTTTGAGTTTTGAGCATGACCAACTCAAAACTCCAAACTCAAAACTCAAAACTGCTAAACCGTTCCCCGGTTTCGAGTTCGCCAGATGGAGAGCATGAGCCGTACGGCAAACACCGGCGCCGCGATGAAGCTGCCTACGCCGAAAAACAGCATTTCTGTCCAGATATACGATTCGATGGCCTTTTTGTCTGCCAGAGGCAGGTGCCCGGTGAGTGTTTCCCAGGTATTCTCTTCGATATAGACCATGAACCCGTTCACGGCTTCGATCAGGAGAAAGGTGAGGGGAAACATGAGCAGGATCAGGGCGACTTTCACCTCTTGCCGGCGGGCAAGGAAGGTATGTTTCAGCAAAAAAATATAACGCGTGAAGGTGATCACCACCACCACGAAAGCGATGTTCCAGCCTTGGAAAGGCCAGACATGCATGGCTTTGTGAATAGGGAAAAGCACGACCCAGACCGCCAGGGCTGTCAGTACCCACCAGATCAGTTCCAGCCAGAGCGTAAGGGATTGTTGTTTGTTCATAATTTGTGTTTGGGTGTTTGGGTGTTTGGGTGTTTGGGTTACAGAGACACTGAAACACCCAAACACTAAAAAATCTCAAACACTTTTCCTGGAAAAAAATACTGAACCTGCCACCATCGCCACCATACTTGCCCCGAGCCCGTAGAGCATGGGTGGTATCTGGGCCAGTGTTTGGATTATTGTTGCAGTTTCGCCTTCGGCAGGTTGGGGTATTGTTTCCGTCCACATCAGCGCCGCGAGCCAGGCCACAAAACCTGTGATCATGGATGCAATAGCGCCCTGTGCGGTGGATTGTTTCCAGTACAGACCGGCGATAAGTGGCGTAAACAAGGAAACAAGGCTAAAGGCCGAGGATTCGCCTACTAATTCGTAAATATTATCGCGCGAGAGCGCCATGCCGCCGGTCACCACCGCTACACCCACTACCGACAACCGCATGATGCGCAGGAGTTGCACATCTGATACGTTGCGGTACAGCGGTTTCACCAGGTTTTCCCCGATGACCGTGGCCGGCGCCAGCATAGCGCCCGCGCAGGTGCTGAGGATAGCCGACAGCAATGCCCCGAAAAACAGAATCTGAATACCAAGGCCACTGTGCTGGAGCACGAGGTGCGGAATCATCATTTGGGCGTCGCCGCCCTCCAGCAGTTCGGGGTACAACATGCGCCCGCAGTAGCCGATGATGAGCGGCAAAGCCGCCACGCTCAGGTACATGACCGACGACGTGTAGCAGGCGTTCACAGAGCCGCGTTCGGAACGGGCGGCCATCACGCGCTGAAATACGTCTTGCTGCGGGATACTGCCCAGCCCGATAGTCATCCATGCGGCGAACCAGTGGATCACGTTGATCGGTTCGGCTTTCGGGAAAAACTGAAAAAAATCGGGCGGCGCTGCTTCGAACATTTTCCCGAAACCGCCTACCTGCAGCACCAAATCGGCAGCCAAAGCGCTCAGGCCGACAATTATGGCAATGGTTTGTATAAAATCTGTGATTGTAACCGACCACATGCCGCCGATGTAGGTGTACGCCAGCACCAGTCCGGTGCAGATCAGCACACCGTACGTTTTGTCGAGTCCGCACACCGCTTGCAGGATGATCGCCAGCGCAATCAGTTGTGCCGCGATCCAACTGAAATACGACGGCACCATGAATACTGCTGAAACGACCTCCGTGGCCCGGCTGTAGCGTATCCGGAAAAAATCGCTGAAGGTGAACAGGTTGAGTTTGTACAGTGGGCGCGCGATGAGCAGGCCCGACAGAAACAAACACAGCGCTGCCCCGAATGGGTCTTCGATAACCCCCAGTACGCCATGTTCGATAAATTCCGATGAGGCGCCCAGCACCGTTTCGGAGCCGAACCAGGTAGCAAACAGCGCACAGGCTGCCACGATCATCGGCAGGTTTTTGCCCGCCACCACGAAGTCGGCTGTAGTTTTTACCCGACGCCCCGCCCACCAGCCTACGGCAAGGGTGCCGAGCAGGTAGAGGCCGATGAAAAGGAGGAGGGTTGGATTTTGCATCTGCTTGGGCAAGCCCGGATATAGGTTTCGGTTCACACTACTGGACATTTTTGGAACGAGACCTTCCAGGTTTGACAAACCTGGAAGGTCTTGATGCCGAGAAAACAAAAATGTCCAGTAGTTTGGTTCGGCTACTTCGGAAACACATACTGGCGCACGTCCTCCTCCCGCACCGTCTGGTCGCAGAGGATGAGGAGGCGTTCCACGACATTGGCCAATTCGCGGATATTGCCGCTCCAGCCGTACTCCTGCAAGGCGCGGATAGCATCCGGCGAGAACGTTTTGGGCGGATGCCCGTAGTCGTCGCTGATGCGGCGGTTGAAGTGTTCGATTAGGAGCGGGATATCGTCGCGGCGTTCGTTGAGGGAGGGTAC
This sequence comes from Lewinellaceae bacterium, assembly GCA_016719605.1. GTDB lineage: Bacteria > Bacteroidota > Bacteroidia > Chitinophagales > Saprospiraceae > M3007. The sequence goes on from JADJYW010000004.1 coordinate 209,905, forward strand.
CTGCACGACAATGACGGCCAGGCGGTGGTACAAGTCTTCGCGGAAGCGACCGCCCTCAATTTCCTCGCGGAGGTTTTTGTTGGTGGCGGCTAATACCCGCACATCCACTTTGATTTCCTTGTTGTCGCCCACGCGGGTGATTTTGCTTTCCTGCAAGGCGCGGAGCACTTTGGCCTGCGCGTCGAGGCTCATGTCGCCGATCTCGTCAAGGAAAAGCGTGCCGCTATCGGCTTGTTCAAACTTGCCGGGGCGGTCGGCGATAGCGCCGGTGAAAGAGCCTTTTTTGTGGCCGAAGAGTTCGCTTTCGATGAGTTCGGCAGGAATGGCGGCACAGTTGACCTCCACCATGGGGCCGCCGGCGCGGTTACTTTTTTCGTGTATCCAGCGGGCGACGAGTTCTTTGCCGGTACCGTTTTGTCCGGTGATGAGCACACGGCTTTCGGTGGGCGCCACTTTTTCCAGCAGGCGTTTGATGGCCACGATGGGTGCGCTTTCGCCAATCATAGTGATGCCTTTGCTGCCGCTTTTTACCTGTTTTTGCAAGACGCGCGTGGTGGTCACCAGTTCGGCTTTTTCCATGGCGTTGCGCACGGTGATGAGCATGCGGTTCAGGTCAGGCGGCTTGGAGATGAAATCAAACGCGCCTTTTTTCACCGCTTCTACGGCGGTGTCAATGGTCCCGTGGCCGCTCACCATAATGACGGGTGTTTCGGGCGAGAGAATTTGCAGGCGTTCGAGCGCCTCGATGCCATCCATCTTGGGCATCTTGATGTCCATGATGATCACGTCGTACTTTTCGCGCTGCACCTTGGAAACGCACTCCAGTCCGTCGGCGGCCTCTTCCACGTCGTATTGTTCAAATTCGAGGATCTCGCGCAGGATGCGGCGGATGGGCATTTCATCGTCAACGATTAAAATTTTAGCCATGCTGTGGTGTTCGGTTTTGCGTGTTGATGAAGCAAGGGGGCACAAAGAAAGAAGGTTTCCGGCAAAGTTGGGTGGGGTGGGGAGAAGTTTTCAGCAGAGATGGTCTAATTTTTCCGCACACAAAACTCGCTTAAATTTGTGTCAAGATGGAAAAACGAAAAAAGGTCAAAGCAGTGCGTCGCAAGTATGATGAAGGCTTCAAAAGCGAAGCGCTACGGATGGTCAACGGAGGTCGGAGCGTACCGGATGTAGCCCGCTCTTTAGGCATGAGCGAGAACTTGTTGTACAAATGGCACACGGAGCAAAAGTCGTCGTATTCGCCGGAAGAATCCGGTAGTGCTGCCGAGTTGGAGCAGCTGCGCAAGCAATTACGCCAGGTTGAAATGGAGCGGGATATTTTAAAAAAAGCCTTGGCTATCTTCGGACGAACGACATGACGCTGCTCTATCAGATAGTTCATGTATTATCAGCAGAGTATGCAGTTCGAGTTTTGTGTACGGTTCTACGTGTTTGTTTCAGTTCGTTTTATACCTGGAGGCGCGGGGGTAGTTTTCGCCCGAGTTCGCCCAGAATGGCGTTTGCAGAGGAGGTAAAAAAGGTTTTTACGGAACATCGGCGGCGCTATGGGGCTCGGCGCATCAGCAAAGAGTTGCAAGCAAAGGGTTTGGCGATTGGTCGCCATCAAACGACCACGTTGATGCGACAACAAGAACTGAAGGCTATACAGCCCAAGAGTTTTGTGCCCAAGACGACAAACTCGAAACATCGCCTGGGACGTAGTCCGAATCTGCTGTTGGATCGGCCGGCGCCGAGCCGTCCGGGCGAGGTTCTGGCAGGTGACATCAGAGCGTGTTCAAAAAACTGTGTCAGCTCATTGAGAGAAATAAAAACACAGCGGGCACCGAATTTTGCACAGTCTCCCGCGTCTCCGCAGTAAATTTTTGCAGAGCACTGCTTTAGTACCGCGACTTCTTCCGGCCTTTGTCGCCGCCCTTTGCAAACGGAAACTTCTTGTCCTTTTTCGGTCTGTCGGGGCGATCCATGGCATCGCTTACTTTCACCCGCCGGCCGTTGATATTGAACTCTTCCAGGCCCCGGCGTACCTCGCGGGAAAAACCCGGTTCCAGATCGAAGTGCATGAAGGATTTTTGAATATCAATGTCGCCGATAGCGGGTTTGGGTACGCGGAATTCGCCGGTCAGGAGCTCGATGAAGTCTTTTTTGTTCACGCCGTCCATGAGACCGATGTTGACAAACAGGCGCTGGTGTGCGCCGTTTGCTGCGCCGCTGCTGCGTTCGGGTCGGCTAGTCTTGTCGGCGCGGCTGCGCGGGTAAATATTGATATCGGGGGCGTCACGGTAGTACGCCAGAAAGCGGTTGAACTCTACACTGGCGAAACGTTTGATCAGTTCTTCCTTGGTAATATCCTGGAGCGCCTCAAGGATACGCGGCAGAAACGGCTCGATCTGGTCGTGCTGCACCTCTTGGTCGTGGATGCTCTGCACGATGTGGAACAATTGTTTTTCGCACACCTCGCTGCCCGTTGGAATAGACATGCGGGTGAATGTAGACTTGGTACGTCGCTCGATCTGCCGGATTTTTTCCTCAAACTTGGGTGTGATGATGCTGATCGAAATACCCGTGCGGCCTGCGCGCCCGGTACGGCCGCTGCGGTGCGTGTACACTTCCGGTTCGTCGGGCAGGCCGTAGTTGATGACGTGCGAGATATCGCTCACGTCAATGCCGCGGGCAGCTACATCGGTGGCGATAAGCAATTGGAGGTTGCGTTCGCGGAAGCGCTGCATGACGCGGTCGCGGTCGCTCTGCGCCAGGTCGCCGTGCAGGGCATCGGCATTGTAGCCGTCGCGGATCATCTGCTCGGCTATTTCCTTGGCATCTATGCGGGTGCGGCAAAAAACGAGGCCGTAAATACCCGGATTGGCGTCCACCACGCGCTTGAGCGTAGCGAATCGGTTTTCAGAATGGCACAAATAATAAAGGTGTTCGATATTGGCGTGCGCCTCGTTCCGGTTGGCGGTGCTGATCTCGCGCGGATTTTGCATATACGTCGAGGCAATAGCGCGTACCTCATGCGGCATGGTAGCAGAAAACAGCCAGATAGATTTGCGGTTTTCGACCGCCTCGAGGATGATGTCCACGGCCTCTTTGAAACCCATGTTCAGCATCTCGTCGGCCTCATCGAGCACCACGCGGGCCACCTTGTCCAGCTGGGCTACCTGCCGAACCAGCAGGTCCACGAGCCGGCCCGGGGTAGCCACAATGATCTGGGCACCGGCCTTGATCTGGCGTATCTGGGTCTCAATGCTGGCGCCGCCATAGACGGCCACGATCTTGAGATGGTGCGAAAATTTGGAATAGTTTGCCAGGTCGTTGGCTACCTGTACGCAGAGCTCGCGGGTAGGGCACAGCACAAGGCCCTGCACATTTTTTTCGGCGGGGTTGATGCGCTGGAGCAGCGGAAGGCCAAAGGCAGCGGTTTTACCGGTGCCTGTCTGGGCCAGGGCGATGAAATCTTCATCGGATTGCAAAGCGACCGGTATGACTTGTTGTTGGACGGGGGTGGGGGCATCGAAGCCGAGGGCAGCAATACCTTGTAGGAGGGCTTCATTGAGGCCCATTTCTTGAAAAGCAGTCATTAAAATTGTTGCGTCAAATAAAAAAAATCCGTTCTGGGGTCTGGTCGGACGGTGAGAATTGGCCGCAAAGGTGCATGTATTTTGGAGAAAATTTGGAAATATTTTTTTAAGCAGCGATTTTCAGGGTCGTATCCGCTTCTCTGCGTTTGATAACCAACGAAAATTTTACAATGCCCCCCCACTTGCCCCTTGCCTTTTGCTTGTTCATTTCCCCAAACATGCCCAATTTTGCCCCGTTATGGCATTTGAAAAACAACCGGAGAAAACATGGACGACCGACGAGGCATTGGCCCGAATGGAAAACTACTGCGCCTACCGGGAGCGTTGTCCGCAAGAGGTGCGCCGCAAAATGGCCGAGTTGGGTCTGGAGGGCGAAACAGCCGAACAAATCTGGCAGGTACTGATCGGCGAAGGCTTTGTGAACGAGGAGCGTTTTGCGCGTGCGTTTGCCGGCGGCAAATTTCGGGTAAATCACTGGGGACGCGTGCGCATCCGGCTCGAACTTCGCCAACGTGCTATTGCATCCGACCTGATCGTCCAGGCGCTCGAAACAATTGACGAAGCGGAATACCTCGCCGTATTGCTGGACACCTTGGAAAAAAAACGCAGACAGTACCGCAGCGACCCCAATGCCCGAGCCAAAACTGCCGCCGCGCTCATCCGCGCCGGCTTCGAACCGGAATTGGTCTTCCGCCATCTCTAAAAAACTCAACCCTTCTTTAAAACCTGACTTTTCCAAAAAACTGGTCAAGCAACCTGCCACGGGGCATCCTGTTTTCACTTACTTTAGCATCTGTATTTTCATCGCTCTGTTTATTCAAACTTCTGTGTCTCATGGCAAAACCTAAACTTTCGCTCGCAGATCTCCAGATCAAGAGCTTCGTCACCACGCTTGACGAGGCGCAAATGCACCACCTCAAAGGCGGCGCTTACATTATTCGCGGCCGCCGCTTCACTTACCGCACCCGCTGGACATCCGTGGATACCCGCTCGGACGAGGCCGAGGCCATTATCGTTCGGCCCGGCGAAAAGACAAGTGCATTTTAGGAGGGCTGGTTGCTCAGCCCGATGCCCGGTGCTTTTGCTCCCACTTGTATCGCACAGATTCGGCAAAAGTTCGGTGCTTGATCCGGGCGTCCAGCCAGGCATCCAGGTCAAAGGTTTGCAAGAGGGTACGGGCGCCGGCCCATGTTGCCAATTGCGCGAGGTCGTCGCGCATATTCGAAAAAGCGCGTTGCCGCTCCAGTTCGGCAGGTGCATGCAGTAGTTCGGACATGAACTGCAAAAACCGCCGCTCCAGATCGTAGAGGCGGTTTTTCTTTTGCAAAAACCGCGTTGCGGCACGCAGCAAAGATTCGAGCAGTATGGTGTTGCCCATCTCAAAATGGATGATGAGCGCGAGTATCCGCGCCAGACTTTGCAGGTCTTCGCGCTCCACCGTACGGGGTTGGTTGAGCCACTCGTTGAGGTAGCCGATGGCGCCGCCGTAGTCGCCGCACCCAAAACAAATACAACAATACTGGAAGAAAAAACTGGCGGTCTCGTAGTCGTGGGGGTTCATCTGTCCAGCCTCGGCCTGACAACGAGCCATCTCCCGCCGCGCCTCCTCGAACGCGCCGGTGAAAATGCACAAAACGAATTTATTGGTGTAGTACTGCCGGTGTATTTTCAGGCGGTCGTCTTCGGTCAATGGCTTCATTTTCCGCAACTTGTTCAACGCGGCGCGCACTTCGTCGTAGCGCTCGAGCAAGCCGCAGGAGAGGATAAAATTGCTGAGCGCAGCAATGTAGTCGGCGAGGTTTTCCTTCAGAAAATGCGGCTGAGACTCCAAAAGAGCAATCAAACTGAGGCCTGTATCGTAAAACATCTCGCGGTCCGAGGCGGCATAATAGTACAGGTTGAGCGTGCGGTAGTACAGTACCCGGGCCGTATGCGAAAGCGCCTGTTCGGGGTTGCGGAGCAGGTCTTGCTGCACGATGCGTTGCAGGCGGTCCATGCGCTCTTCGCCCCGGTGCAGGGCATCGCGCTTGATGGTGGTATAAACCTGAAAAAAAAGATTTCGGTACTGCGCCACATTGCGCAGTTGCTCCATAGCCTGCTTTTCGGTGTACTGCAATTGATCGAACTGTTTGTGCAAAAAATCTACGTCCATGCGGGTGTACGCGAGGTGTTTTTCCCAGCGAACGATGTCGAGCAAGTGCGCAAAACACTCGTACTGCCGGGCCGTTTTGGCTGCCTTGCGCAGCAAATCCTGACAGGCATCGTAGTGGCCGCGCTTGAATAAAACCGCCACGCTCTGCATCTGGTGGTTCAGCCGAAACTCCACGGCATGCGGCTCATCGAAGGCTTGCAAGCTCTTGAGTACCAGATCGTACAGATAAGCCTTGAGTTCGGAATACTTGCGGCTCTCCACCGGGTTGCCTGGGTAAATTTTTCGGCGCAGCACCTCATCGTCGAACATATTCATCTCCGATATCGCATCAAAAAGCTGCACATACTTGCTGGTACGTTCGGCTTTACCGCCCACAAACAGGTGGAAGTAGCGCTTCTCCACCGGCGTCAGCCCGCGAACTAAGCGGTAAAGTTTGTCGGAGGGTGTCTTGGACATATTCTGGATCGGCTGCTCGATACCCGAAACGCCGACTACGAGTCGGCCGGAATCGGCAAAAGTTGTTTTTGACCAAGCAAAAGTGTCGGTTTTTTACCGACCAGCCAAATACAAAAGCAGGCTTTGGAACCTGACTTATGCACCAAATCTGGGTTGGTTGCGCCTACAGACGCCGGTACTTTTGTCGTATCATTTTAAAAAATTGCATCGCTATGATGACCGCCGTACCGTACCCGACCGCCGCCGAACCAACCGAACCGGTGCGAAGCATTCGCGCTGTATCCATGCTCCCCGACCGCATCCGGTCGCCCGAGTGGGAGCGCATTCGCGTCCGGGAGCCGGGCAAAGCGAGCAAGGTGGTGCTGCCGACCATGGACGGGCTTTGCTTTGAGAAAGTGAAGCACATTGCCTACCTCGAAGCCGGCGGCAACTATACGCTGCTCCATTTTCTCGATGGCCGGCAACTACTGGTTTGCCGCACCCTGCGCGAGGTGGAAGGCATGTTGCCACCTGCCGCCTTTGTGCGTATCCACCGCTCGCACACGATTCACTTGCGGCACATCAAAAAATATATTCGGGGAAAAGGCGGACACGTCGTACTCCAAAACAGCGCGACCCTTACCGTTTCTGCCGGTCAGAAAGATAGTTTCCTGGATGCCTTAAAACAGTATTTCAATCACTGGGAAAACCCCTGAAAGCATTTCGATTGCACCCGTTGAGTACCCAAACAATAAGCAATTAGGGTTTTGGTTTGGCGCCGGGCGAGAAACGACTCGCTCGGCGTTTGCCTTTTCGGCCGCACACCAAAGCCTCACACCTCCGGCGGCAGCGGGATGAATCCCGCCGACCGCAGCACCTGCGCTGCCGCCGCAAACGGCGAGACCCGGCCGGCCAGCACTTCCGGTTCCAGTGCGGCGAGTTGGCGCTTCACCTCCGGATGCCCATAAAATGCCGACCGCAGCCCCGACTCCAGGGCTTCCTGCAACCAGTACTGCGCCTGTTGGCGGCGGTTTTTGGTGAAGAAGCCGTTTGCCTGCACACATTCCCAGTATTCCTCCATGGCGGCCCACACCTCGGGAATGCCCGCACCGTCCTGGCTGCTACACGCCAGTACGCGGGGCGCCCAGCCACTGGGGGCCGGCGGCAGCAGGTGGGTCGCGTTCAGGTAGTGCGCGCGGGCCTGGTTGGCGAGTTTGATGCGGTCGCCGTCGGCCTTGTTCACGGCAAGGATGTCGGCCATTTCCACGATACCGCGTTTGATGCCCTGAAGTTCGTCGCCGGCGCCCGGCAACAGCAGCAGCACGAACACATCGGTCATGCGGTGCACAGCGGTTTCCGATTGGCCCACACCCACCGTTTCTACAAACACCGTATCGTAACCCGCTGCCTCCACGAGCAGGATCGTTTCGCGGGTTTTGCGGGCTACACCGCCCAGCGAGTCGCCCGCCGGAGAGGGTCGGATAAACGCCTGCTCCGAGGCGGAAAGCCGCTCCATACGCGTTTTGTCACCCAGAATACTGCCCCGGCTCAGGGAACTTGACGGGTCTATAGCCAGCACCGCTACCTGGCGCCCTTGCGCCACCAGGAGCATCCCGAGCGCCTCAATGAAGGTGCTTTTACCCACCCCCGGAGCGCCGGTAACCCCGATGCGAAGGTTGGGCTTTTTTGAGTTTTGAGTTTTGAGTTTTGAGTTTTGAGTTTTTGGTTTTGAGTTTGGAGTGTCCAACAGTTGCTGGATGACGGTTTGGGCCAGCACCTGGTGCTCGGGGCGGGCGCTTTCCACCAGGGTGATCGCCTGGGCGAGCACGACGCGGTCGCCGGCGCGGATACCCCGGACGTATTCTTCTGCAGAACGCTGTGGACGTGGCATATTCAAATGCTGTAGGCTTGGCGACAAATGTGCGGCGGATTGAGCAAATGCCCGTAGGTGTAGTGCGTTATGGGTTAAAGTTTTTTAAAAAGACGCAGCAGCCCGACATAACACAACCACAAATACTGTTGGCTTACCCGAATTTCATAAAGCAGCGCTTACGCGTACCTTTGCCAAAAGCATCATCCCGTCATGTTCCCACTCCGTCCGTTTTTTTTACTCGCCTTGCTTGCCGCGTTTGGCGCCTGCCAAAACCAGCCCGCCCCGCCACCGCCCGCCAGTACCGCCGGAGAAAACACCGCACCAGCCGATAGTCCGTCCCGGTCGCGCAAAACCATCGTTTTTTTTGGCAACAGCCTCACCGCAGCCTACCAGTTGGCGCCCGAAAAAGGGTTTCCTGCGCTTATCCAGCAAAAAATAGACAAACTCGGCCTGCCCTACCTGTGCGTCAATGCCGGCAATAGTGGTGAAACAACAGCAGGCGGCAAGAACCGGATTGACTGGATTTTGTCTCAACCGGTAGACGTATTCGTGCTCGAACTCGGCGGCAACGATGCCCTGCGCGGCCTGCCGTTGGACGATTCGAAAAAGAACCTGCAGGAGATTATTGATCGTGTAAAAAGCAAATATCCCGCCTGCAAAATTGTGCTGGCCGGCATGCTTGCACCCCCCAATCTCGGCCCGACCTACACCAAAACATTTGCCGGCATGTACCCCGAACTGGCCAAAACCAACGGCGCCGCACTCATTCCTTTCCTGCTGGAAGGGGTAGGCGGCGAACCCGACCTCAACCTGTCGGACGGCATCCACCCCAACGAAGCCGGACACCGGATCGTAGCCGAAACCGTTTGGAAAACCTTGCAGCCACTGCTCTAACGAATAATTGAATCAAGCAAGCCATGGAACTCGCACCGGTCAAACAGCTCATCAGCCAGGGCAATTTGGAAGAAGGCTACGAACAGTTGGTAAAACTCCTGGAGTCCTCTGAAAAATACGCCGAGTTGGCCAATATCGCCCGGATCAATCAGGGCGACCTGTACCAACTGAAGTCCCAAAATCTGAAGGGCACGATTTCGGGCGACGAGGCCCGGCGGGCTACCAATCAACTGGCCGACAATGCGCTCAAAATCGTGCGGTTGCTGGAGTCCGGAAAGGTGTCCTTCGAGTCGGAAATACCCCCGAACAGCTCCAAAGCCTGGCGGTACTACGTTATCGGCGGCGTTGGCGCCCTCGTAGTGGCGGCCGTGCTCTGGTTCGTGTTTTTTAATCCGTCCGACGAGTGCCCCGCGTTCAGCGAAGAAGCGGAAACCCGCGTAATGATCCTGCCTTTTCTCGGTGCGGACAAAAAGAACGACCCGGCCATTGACATCATGGACGAGATGAATGACTGGATTGAAGAAACGCCGGAACTGCGCGTAAAAACCCTCGCGGATGTGCACCGGCGCTACGACATTGATCAGGAATACCCGAACTCCACCGAGGCGGTGGAAATAGCCCGAAACTGCAACGCCCAAATGCTCGTGTGGGGCAAGGTGCGCGGCCAAACGCTCGATGTGCGCTACCGACTGCTCGATGCCGGTGGTGTGCGTCTTGCCGGCGACACCATCATCAGCCGCCTGCTCTCCGTGACCGAAGAGGCGGGCCTGAGCAGCGATGCCAAAGCCGTCAGCCGCCTGCTGTACATGGTACTCGCCAACTACAAACGGACACCCATCGCTGCCGGCGCCATGCACGCTATGGACGAGAGCCTCGCGGCCCTCAAAGACAGCGGCAACGAAGAGATGTCTGTAGATACCTCTACCAGCTTCATAATGGCTGATCACTATATCCTGAAAAACGAACCGGAGAAGGCCATTGCCGTGTACAGCAAAGTGCTGGAAGTGTATCCTGACAACCCGACGGCCCACCTCAAACGCGGCGCACTGCTGCTTCAAAGCGCGAATTACCGCGCGGCCGCCCGCGACCTGGAAGCCGTACCGAGCGAGAGCAAAACCACCAATCCCGCCCTGCGCGAAGCCCGGATCAAAGCATTTTTGGGCAGCAGTCAGCCGGAAAAAGCCAAACAGGAGGTAGAAACCGCAAAAAAAGAAGGGAACATAGACAGCACCTGGCTGGAACAAAAAACAATCCAGGTGAAAGACAGCACCACCGCGCTGCAGAGCCGCCGCGACAATATGGAGCGCATCGTTGCTAAAAGCAAAAACAACCTCGATGCTCGTCTGGGGGCAGCGACTGCTAACCTCGGTCTTGGCGATGCCACCAGCGCAGAAACCCAGGCGAAGGAAGTGTTGCGGCGCGATCCCAAAAATGTGGAAGCCGTTCAAATTGCGGTGGAAGCCCAACTGCAAAAGGGCGACACGGCAAAAGCCATCCAGACCATCAAATCGGCCGAGCGGTCCGGCGCTGATCTGAAAACACTCAAAACGCAAACCATCCTGCGCGCCATCCGACCGGCGGCCGGGCAGTAGGATACCGCGCGCTACTCCACCAACCCGCTCGCCGATTGTTTCTCGAACAACTCGGCGTAGTAGCCGCCTTTGGCCAGCAATTCCTCGTGCGTACCGCTCTCGGCGATCCGGTGGTTTTCCAGCACGATGATTTTATCAAACTCCAGCATCCCGTAGATCCGGTGGGTGATGATAATAGCCGTTTTGTCCGCCAGCGCCTGATTGAGATAGCCCAGTATCTGGCTTTCCGTGTGTGTATCTACCGCCGAAAGGCAATCATCGAGCAACACCACATCCGGTTTTTTTGCAAATGCCCGAGCAATGCTGATCCGTTGTTTTTGGCCGCCCGAGAGCGTCACGCCGCGTTCGCCCACCAGGGTGTCGTACCCTTTGGGCAAACCCATGATGTCGTTGTGTACGGCGGCACTTTTGGCAAAAAACTCCGCCTCCTCGCGGGAAAGGTTGTTTTTTCCGAAGGCGATGTTGCCCTGCACGGTATCGGAAAATAAAAACACATCCTGCGGCACATAACCAATGCGCCGGCGCAACTGGTGCAGGTCATGCTCGCGCAGGTCTTTGCCGTCGAGCAGGATACGGCCCTCCGTCACATCGTACATGCGGAGCAGCAGGTCGGCAATAGTTGTTTTGCCTGACCCGGTGCGTCCCACGATAGCCATTTTCTGGCCGGGCAAAATTTCGAACGACACATTTTCCAGCGCCCGAATACCCGTATCGGGATACACGAAGCCGACATTTTCAAAAACAATATGGCCCCGGAAGGCATCGGTCATTGGCTTTTGCCCGCCGGCCACAGTCGGTTTGGTGTCAAGAAATTCGTTGATGCGTTTTTGCGAAGCAGCAGCCTGCTGGGTGAGGGAAGCAATCCAGCCGATAGCCGTCACAGGCCAGGTGAGCATATTGATGTAAATCACAAACTCGGCAATATTGCCCGTCGTGATGTTGCCTTGCACCACCTGCAAGCCCCCCACATACACGGTAATAATCGTACTGGCGCCCACCATGAGCACCATCAGCGGGAAAAAGAAGGCATCCACCTGCGTGAGTCCCAGCGTTTTTTTCCGGTACACCTCGCTCTGCTCGGCAAAATGGCGGCCCATAGCATCCTCCTGCGCATAGCTCTTCACCACCCGAATCCCGCTGTACACTTCCTGAGCGGTGCTGGTGAGCACAGCTAATTGTTGCTGAATTTTTTCGCTTCGTTTGTTCATCAAACTACTCACCCAGTAGATCGAGATGCTGAGAAACGGCAGCGGCAGCAAAGACCACAACGTGAGGGGCACGCTCACCCGCAACATGGACGAAATGGTGAGCACAAACAAAAAAATGAGGTCGAGGCCGTACAAAATGGTCGGGCCGAGGAACATCCGCACCTTGGATACATCCTCCGAAATGCGTGACATCAGGTCGCCCGTACTGTTTCGTTTGAAAAATGCCAAGTCCAGCTCGGTGTAGTGCGCAAAGAGTTCCTTGCGCATATCGTACTCCACCAGGCGGCTCATCACGATGATGGTCTGGCGCATAAAAAACATAAACAGGCCCATCAGCATAGCCAAAACGATGACCGCAGCCCCGAACCAGGCGATTTGCGTACCCAGTTCTTCGTATGCCTCCGGGTGCGCGGCAATGCCGCCCGTGTCCTTGTAGTGTTGCACTTGTGTGATCACCGTGTCCATCGCCTCGCGAATGACCTTGGGCTGCCACACGCGAAACCAGTTGGCCAAACCCACAAACAGTATCCCCAACAGGAGGCGCCAGCGGTATTTCCAGATAAACTTGTTGAGGTAGGCGAGGTGCCGCATATTCCGTGGGTTTTGTTGCGTCGGAGGTTTTCAAAACGCCCCAACGGCGAAAGGGTTGCAAAGGTAAGAGCCTTGCCCGGGATTTTGCCGCAAAGCAAATCCCGGGCAAGGCTCAGCCGCATCAATACCCAATCGCTGCGCCGTCTTTTCGGCTCTCGCTGGCGCCAAAATAGATTTTTTTCGCCGCGTCCCAACGGATAGCCTGGTAGCCGCCATAGCCGCCGAGGCCGTAACCAACACGGTGGCCCATCTGCAGGAGTTCCCGAATGGTTTCGTACGGGATACCGCTTTCGAGCAGTATTTGCCCGCCCCCGGAACTGCTGCCTGTGGCCGCTCCCGTGGGATCGCTGTTGCCGCCCTGGTGATCTATGCGCGGGGCATCGCCGGCCTCCTGGAGGTTCATCCCGAAATCCACGAGGTTCATCACGATCTGGACGTGGCCGAGCGGCTGGAAGTCGCCGCCCATGACCCCGAAACTGAGGAACGGCTGCCCGTCCTTCGTGATGAACGCCGGAATGATGGTATGGAAAGGGCGTTTCCCGGGAGCAAAAACATTGGCGTGCGCCGTGTCCAGACTGAACAGTTCGCCGCGGTCGTGCAGCATAAAACCCAGCCCGGGCGGCACCATGCCGCTGCCCATGCCCCGGTAGTTGCTCTGGATGAGGCTCACCATGTTGCCCTCCCGGTCGGCTACGGTCAGGTAGATGGTGTTGTTGGCAAACGGATCGCCGGCGGTTATGCGGGTAGCGGCTCGTTCCGGATGGATCAGCGTTCTTCGGCGTGCAGCGTAGTCCTTGCTGAGCAGTTCCTGCACAGGTATTTTGGCAAAATCCGGGTCGGCGTAATACCTGGCACGGTCCTCAAATACCAGTTTTTTTGCTTCGGAAAACAGGTGAATATGCCGCGCGGTGCCGTAGTCCTCCGGTTTGAAATCGTAGCCTTCGAGGATATTCAGCATTTGCAGGGCGGCTATGCCCTGGCCGTTGGGCGGTAGTTCCCACACCTCGTAGCCCCGGTAGTTGACCCCAACGGGGTCTATCCATTCGCTGCGGTGGCCGGCCAGATCGTCCAGCGTGAGAAAGCCGCCCTGCCCTTGCAGAAACTCCGCGATAGCACGCGCGATACTGCCCTTGTAAAATTCGTCGCGGCCTTTTTCGGCCAGCAGGCGGTAGGTGTTGGCCAGTGCAGGATTTTTAAAAACATCGCCCTTCTCGATGGGTTTGCCCTGAAGCGTGTAGGTTTCTGTAAAATTGGGATAATCCGCAAAACGCCGGGTACTGATTTGCAGGTAGTAGGCTACGAGTTCGGTGACCGGGAAGCCCTGCTCGGCATAGTCAATGGCAGGCTGCAGTACCTCCTGCATCGGCAACTTGCCAAACCGCCGGTGCAACTCGAACCAGCCGTCCACGCAGCCGGGTACCGTCACCGGCAGGGGGCCGTAGGCGGGTATGCTGGTCAGGTTTTTTTCTAAAAAATACGCACGCGTGAGTGTTTTTGGACTGCGCCCACTGGCATTCAGGCCGTACAGTTTTTGGGTTTTGGCATCCCAAACGATAGCAAACAGGTCGCCGCCGATACCACTGCCCGTGGGTTCCATAAGGCCGAGGCAGGCATTGGCGGCAATCGCGGCATCTATCGCCGAACCGCCTTTTTTCAAAATATCTATGGCGACCTGGCCGGCCAGCGGATGACTGGTGCAGGCCATGCCGTTTTGGGCAAGCACCTCGCTGCGAGTGGCCCATGGCCGGCCGGTGATGCGATCCTGACCGGAGGCAGTGAACGTAACGAGCGAGAGGAGCGCGGAAAGGGTGTGCAGACGAAGCATAGTTAGACGGGCAAGCCTGTTTGAAATACGTTTCAAAAGAACGGAGAAAATTCCACTCAGAACACCCGGCGCACAACCGTATCCCGATAACTCGCCCCAATAGGCAGTTTTTCCACGCCGATATGCACGAGGTTCCCCTCCAGCGTGTCAATCTTGTCTATCGCTACGATGTAGGATTTGTGGATACGGATGAAGCGTTCCGGAGGTAGTTCTGTTTCCAGATTTTTTAAGGAATACAGCGCGAGCAAGCGACCCGCAGGTGTGTAAAAAGCCACATACTCCCGCATGCTTTGGATGTACAGAATGTCGTCGAGTTTGAGCCGATGCACTTTATGCTCGGCTTTTACCAGAACATAGTCTTTGGCGGGCTGCTCCGTTTCTCCGACCGCAGGGCCAGGTGCAGGACGGGGTTGCAAGTGTGCCGCAGCCTTGTTCACGGCTTGCAAAAAACGCTCAAAGGAAAAGGGCTTGAGCAGGTAGTCCGTCACGTCCAGCGCATAGCCGTCCAGCGCGAATTCGGCATAAGCTGTGGTCAAAATTACCCGGGGCTTGTGTATCAGCGTACGCAAAAACTCGATACCGGTGATTTCCGGCATCTGAATATCGAGAAACAACACGTCAACAGACTGCTGCTGGAGTACGCTCATGGCTTCCAGCGGATTGGCGCAAGCGCCTACGAGTTCCAGGTGCGGCACGCGGCCGATATAGTTCTGGAGCAGGGTGCGGGCGAGTTCTTCGTCGTCCACCACGAGGCAGCGAATGGGTTTCATCGTGTTATGGTTGAGCAGGTTGGAGGGTTTCTGGTTGGAAGGTTTCTGGTTGGAGGGTTTCTGGTGCAATTGCGATCTGCTAACCAGCAACCTGCTCAACCAACAGTTTCAGCCGGATACGGAAAGTATCCGCCTCCGGCTCGATGGCCAGTTCGTGTTGGTCGGGGTAGAGCAGTTCGAGTTGGCGGCGCACATTGTTCAGGCCTATCCCGCCGGCCTGATCCTTGGGGTGTGCGGTGTCGGGCACGCTGTTTTCTACGGTGAACAGGATATGCTCGGCAGCAGTTTGCAGTTCGATACGAATCCAGCCTCGGGCGCGGTCTTCGATCTTGCTGTGTTTGAAAGCATTTTCTACAAACGGGATCAGCAGCATCGGGGCGATGGACAGCGCGGGACGGGACTCGTCCAGACTGACCTGTACATTGAGGCCCCGGCTGTCTTTGAGCAGATTCAGGTCAATGAAATGCCGCAAATACTCGATTTCCTTGCCCAGCGGCACGCGGTCGGCCTTGCAGTCGTACAACATGTAGCGCAGCATTCCCGACAGTTTGAGCAGGTTTTCGGGCGCCTGGTCGGACTTGATGACGGTCAGGGTGTAGATGTTGTTCAGGGCATTGAACAGAAAATCGGGTTGATCTGGGATTTGAGAAACTTCAGTTCGGCCTCCAGTTTTTCGCTGCGGAATTCGGTGGCTTCGCGCTCCTTCCGGTTGGCATAGCTGGCTACTTCAAACAGCGCACTGCCGATCAGGGCGGTGAAATAGGGCATGGCCATGCCGATGTATTTCATGCTGCGGTAACCCGGGTTGCTGTGTGTGTTCCCGCCACGCGCACCGGCATCGTTGCCGCGCTGCCGGGTGAAATGCTCGGCCCAGGGCGCTGCATCCCAGTCTACCAGCAGAACGATGACCACGACGCCGGCCATACCCGCTACGACATACGCCACCTGTTTTTTGTTGAAGTAGAGTTTGGGCAGCAGCACTTCTACGTTGGCCCATACGATGAGTGCAATACCGGCGAGCACTACGGTACTGCGGACGGCCAAACGTTCGGGGTTTTCCCAATTGCCCAGCAGTGCCACGGGCACCAGTACCCAGAGGGCGCCCCAGAACAGTATTTGCAGCCAGGTGTTTCGATGTGGTAGATACATTGGGCACAAAGGTGGCAAATGGCCCGCATCCCCAAAATTTTTCTCAACCAATACAGGCGTTTCGTCCTTCAACCCCCGCATTGTTTCAACAAGGCCCGGTATGCCGGCAAGTATCCGGTTCGTTGGCAAATACCCCGCGTTTATTGATTTTATTTGAAGCGCCTCACCCGCTTTCGCACCTTTGCGCCATCAAACAATCACATTTTAAACACACGATAGTTATGAAACATGCCATTTTAAAATCGCTCCAACACGCCTTGCCGGCCCTCTTCCTGATGGGCGGTATTGCCCTCTATGCCCAACCCGGCGGCGGTGGTCGTGCCATGAATCCGGAGCAGCGCGCCGAACAGCAAACCGCTCAAATGACCGAACAACTTGCCTTGTCGGAAGCCCAGGCCGGAAAAGTGCAGGAAATCAACCTGAAATATGCCAAACAGGCACAAGAAGCCCGGGAACAAGCCGACGGCGACCGGGAAGCCATGCGCGATAAAATGACCACCATGCGCCAGGAACAGGACAAGGAACTACAAACCGTAATGACACAGGAGCAGTGGCAAAAATGGGCGGCTTTCCGCGAAGAACAGCGCGCCAACCGCGGCAACTGGGGCGAGGGCAACCGCCCGAAAACCGAGCCTGCCAAGGAAGGCAAAATGCTTAAAAAAGAGAAGAAGGCCCAAAAAGGCACGCCGGACTCTGACGACAAACAGTAAACACCAATTGCGATCAGGTGCGTGCACCTTTTCACCGCAGAGACGCAGCGTTTTGATAATCATTTCGGGTTTTCAAACGCTGCGTCTCTGCGGTGAAAAGGCACTTACAAGACACCCTCCCCCCTCCACCCGCTACTTTTTTCAACCGTTTTCCAGACATTATGAAACAGCTCGCCCTCGTCTCCTTTCTCCTGCTCGGCCAATGGGTCGGCGCCCAAACCTTTTCCATCAAAGGCAAAATTGTTGACGAGCGCAACAGCGCCATGCCGGGTTCTACTGTCAGTCTGCAACAACCCTGGGGCGATGCCGTGAAAAACACGACTACCGGACCGGACGGTACCTTCGTACTGAGCGGAATCGGCAAAGGCGGCTATCGGGTGGTGGTCACGGTGATGGGATTCAGTGCGCTGCGCCGGGAAGTCACCGTGTCGGGCGCCGACATACAGTTGGGCACATTGGCTCTGGAACCCGACCCCATTGTACTGGGCGGCGTGGATATCAAGGCGACGGTACCAATTTCCCAGCAGAAAGGCGACACCACGGAGTTCAACGCCAACGCCGTCAAGGTGATGAAGGATGCCGATGCCTCCGACCTGATCGAAAAACTGCCCTCTGTGACCATGGAAAACGGCACACTCAAGGCGCAGGGCGAGAATGTCACGCAAGTACTGGTGGACGGCAAGCCTTTTTTCGGCAACGACCCTGCAGCCGCTCTGCGCAACCTGCCCGCCGAGGTTATTGACAAGGTTCAAATTTTCGATCAGCAGAGTGAACAGGCCCAGTTTACCGGTTTTCAGGACGGGAATACCACCAAAACGATCAATATCGTCACCAAAACCAATATGCGCAGCGGCCAGTTTGGCAAACTCTATGCCGGCTACGGCTACGAAGACCGGTATCAGGGCGGCGGCAACATCAGCTACTTCGACGGTGACCGGCGCATCTCGCTCATCGGGATGACCAACAATATCAATGTCCAGAACTTTTCCTCCGACGACCTGCTCGGGGTCATGGGCAGCGGCGGTGGCGGACGCCCAGGCGGTGGCGGCGGACGCCCGGGTGGTGGCGGACGCCCAGGCGGCGGCGGTGGCGGCGATTTTTTGGTACGCCCACAAGGTGGTATTGCAACAACGACAGCCTTGGGCATCAACTACTCCGACAAATGGGGCAGCAGAACCGAAGCAAGTGCCAGTTATTTTTTCAATAAAAGCAACAGCTCCTCCGAGTCCAGCACCTTCCGCCAGTTTCTCAACAACGACGGCGGGCTGGCCGAACTCTATGGCGAGGATAACATCGCCAACACCGACAACATCAACCACCGTTTCAATGCCCGCATCGAGTTTAAAATAGACAGCATGAATACCCTGCTGTTCCGACCCCGCCTGAGTGTGCAGCAAAACGACGGAAACTCCACGACCCTTGGCCAAACCTTTTTTGACAACAACCTCCTGAGCGAAACCGACAACATCTTCCGCTCCGACCTCACCGGGGTCAGCCTGAACAATGACCTCCTCTGGCGCCACCGGCTTGCCAAAAAAGGCCGCACCTTCTCCATCAACCTCAGCTCCGGTTATGCCCCAAAAAACGGCGCCGGCCTGCTCCAGTCCCGCGATATTTATTACACCGGACAGCCCGTACAGAACAACCTGGACCAGTCCTCTACCCTCGACCTGAACAGCTGGAACGTAGCCGGCAACGCCGAATACACAGAACCACTGAGCGAAAACAGCCAACTCCTGCTCAACTACCGCCTCAGCTACCAGCAAGAGGCTTCCGACAAATACACCTATGATTTTTTCGCCCCGGACGGCGGCTACACCCTGCTCAACGAGCCGCTGACCAACGTTTTTTCCAATGACTATGTGACGCACCAAACCGGCGCGGGTTATAATTACAGCAAGGGACGAGACCTGAATTTCAACGTGCGCACCAATGTGCAATGGGCCGATCTGGCGAATCAAAAAACCTTCCCGCAGCCGGGCGTCATCAACCAGACCTTTTTCAATGTGTTGCCCTCGGCCATGTTCCGCTACACCATAGACAAAAACCGGAATGTGCGCATGAACTACCGCACCAGCACCCAACTGCCGTCTGTGGAGCAGCTTCAGGATGTGCTGAACAACGCCAATCCGCTCCAGCTCAGCGTGGGCAATCCCAACCTGAAGCAAAGTTTTCAGCAAAATCTCTTTCTCCGGTACCAGGGTTCCAACCCCGACAAGGGCAGCACGTTTTTTGCCATGGTAGGCGGCGGCATCACCGATGCCTACATCGCCAATGCCACCTATTTAGCCAGCAGCGACCACCCCATTTTTCAGGAATACGATGTGCCGCCGGGCGCACGCATTTCCCGGCCGGTCAACCTCGACGGCTACCGCAATGCCCGCTCGTTCCTGTCCTACGGCCGCCCCCTCAAGGGCCTCAAAACCAACGCCAACCTCGATTTGGCCTACAACTACTCGCGTACGCCGGGCCTCGTGAACGATGTAGCGAATTATGCCGAAAACAACACCATAGGCATCGGCCTGACCTTTACCAGCAACATCAGCGAACGGGTAGATTTTACCCTCTCCGCCCGCCCCAGCTATAGCGTCGTAAAAAATACCCTGCAAACCGCGGGCAACACCGAATACCTGAGCCAGAACTCGCGCCTCAAATTCAACTGGATCATCGTGGAGGGTTTCGTTCTGCGCACCGACCTGAGCCACACGCTCAACACCGGGCTGTCGGACGGATTCAACCAGAATTTCTGGCTCTGGAATCTGGCCATTGGCAAAAAAGTCTTCAAAAACGAACGCGGGGAGATTGCATTGGCCGTCAATGACCTGCTCGGACAAAACCGCAGTATTAGCCGGAACATCACCGAGACCTACATCGAGGATTTGCAAACCAATGCTTTGCAGCGTTTCGTGATGTTGTCGTTCACCTACAACTTGCGGCACTTCAACACAAAAAAACAGCCGCAGCGCTCCAGCGAACCCCGCACCGGGGACTGGGGGCCAGGCATCTGGCGGGGCTAAAAGCATGTCCACGCTACGGGACATTTCCAAATTCACCGCAGAGGCGCAGGCGCGGAGTTGTTATTTTTTTGAAAATCAAATTTTTGGAAACCCTCCGCGCCTCTGCGGTGAATTTTGAAAATGTCCCGTAGCGTGCGTGGCTCAAGTCACTTCCTGGCTAAATACACCCCGGCTAAAATCACGCTTGTGCCCAGCAGGTCCGTCATCCCGACGGCCTCGCCATCCAGAGCGCCGAGTGCCAGCGCTGCCACGGGCAGCAGGTAGGTGACCGATGTGGCGAAAATAGCGCTGGTGCGCTGCAACAGCCAGAAGTACAAAATAGAACCACCGACGGTGCCCATGGCCGACAGGTAAAAAATGTATCCCAGTCCTTTCATGCCTTGCGGGTGCTGCATGGCTGCGCTCCAGCCGTCCGACCACCACAAGCCGAACAAAAACAGCCCGCCGGTGATCACGAAAGCCGCGGAAGCAATACCCGCCGGGTGCAGGTCGCGCAGGTGGCGGTTCACCACATTGGCATTGATGGCATAGCACACGGTGGCCCCCGCGCAGAGTGCTGCGTAAAACCAGTTGCCTTGTACCGCGCTGCTGCTGTTGAACAAAATGAGCACGGCGGCGCCCGTCAGGCCCAGCGCCACGCCGAGTATCTTGTTTTTGTTGAAAATCATTTGAAAAAACGCCACGCCGAGTACGAGTGTGAACAGAGGCGTGAGCGAATTCAGCACCCCTGCCAGACTGCTGCTCACATGTTGCTGGGCTACAGCAAAGAAAAAATTGGGGATCGCCGAGCCGCAGAATGCCACCACCACCAACGCCTTCCAGCGTTTCCAGTCTATTTTGGACCAAAAAATGACGGCTATGGGCAGGTAGACTGCCAGTGCCAGCACCATCCGCCACATTGCCATCTGGAGGGGACTGAATATCGCCACCGAATGTTTGATAAAAATGAAGGAAGCCCCCCAGATCAGGGAGAGCAGCAGGAGCACCACCCAGTCAAGGGTGGCAGGCGGGCGGTTGGACATGGCAGGTACCGTTCAAGAATCGGGCTGCAAAGGAACAGAATTATCGGCTGTTGGTTGTTGGTGGTTGTGGTAACGACGTGTTGTCTCCGACCGCAGGCCCGGGATCGGGTGGCCCGGGGGCCCCACCCATTTGTCAGACCAAAATATCTCTTTTGGTGTTTGTCCAAAGTCTCTCTGAACATCGCTGTTGGTAAGGACTTCTTTCGTTGGGAGGGTGGGTTTCTGGTAAAGGCCGGGCGCCCGTTCCGGGCCGTTTCGCCTCCCCAGGCCCGCTTCCAGTCTTTCGTGGTGTATTCACAACCTCTTAAAATTAAAACTTTAAGTCGCACGACAACCCATGCCCCTCTCTGGTGAAATGGGAAACGCGACTTACGAGGCACTCGCGCGGGGCTTTTGTGGCAAAAGCCGCGACCGCCCGGCATGGCACGATGTTCGCTATGCCAAGCCCCGATCAAGGACAGCCAACCTATCGGCTTTTTCATTTTGACTTTTCGATTTTCCGGGCAACCATTCCCCGACCCGGGGCGTCATTGGCCAGATTGAATCCTCCATAATCCGACTATATACCAACTAATTCTGTTACCTGCTTTATAAAAAATGACGAAGAAGAACATCCTTCTTGCGGCGCTTGCACTGCTTTCCCTGGCTTCTCTGTATGCGATTACAAGCCCTATCGTTCGGTTGTTGCATTTTGACAATCACGACGGGGCCACCGAACAGCCGGCAAATGCTCCCGAACGTGCCCCGCTCTCCGCTCCCCAACCCGAACGTATTGGAGAAATTGACACGATCCCCCCACTGGGCGACCGCAAGGACGACTTCATGACCGGAAAACCCAACAATCCCATTGACCTGCAAGACCCCAAGGCCATTGAGAAGCAGGTGGAATACGATCCGATTTCCAATATGTACATCATCACCGAGACCATCGGTAACGACTACTTCCGGGCGCCTACCTACATGACTTTTGAGGAATATGTGCGCTGGCGCGACAAACAACAGCAGGAAGCATATTTCAACCGGATGCTCGGCGTGTCCACGCCCGGCGGCAAAAACGCTGCAACCGGCGACCCGATAGCCAAACTGGATGTGAAAAATACCCTCGTGGATCGCTTGTTTGGCGGTACCAATGTAGACATCAAACCGCAGGGCAACATCAATTTGTCTTTCGGCTACAACTACCAGAAAATCCAGAACCCCATTCTTACCCTCCGCCAGCAACGTATCGGCAACTTCGACTTCGACATGGACATCAACATGAGCGCAGCGGGGCAGATCGGGGAAAAACTCAAGATCAACTTCAACTACAACACCCAGGCGACGTTCGACTTCGACAACCAGATGAAGTTGAGCTACGACACCAAAAACTTCTCCGAGGACGAGATCATCCAGAATATCGAGGCCGGCAACGTGTCGCTGCCGTTGCGCTCCAACCTTATTCGCGGTGCTCAAAACCTCTTCGGCTTCAAAACCGACCTGAAATTTGGCCACCTGAACGTGACGCTGCTCGCTGCGCAGCAACGCTCCCGCCAAAATTCCATCTCCATGCAGGGCGGCTCACAGGTGCAGCAGTATATCAAGCCCATTGACGAGTACGACGAAAACCGCCACTTCCTCGTCAGCCAATGGAACCGCAACCAGTTCGAACCGGCCTTGTCCTGTTTGCCCGTCCCGCAAACCCTGTTCACCATCACCCGGATGGAGGTCTGGATCACCAATGTCAACAGAACCCCCGACAATACCCGCGACATTGTAGCCCTCATGGACCTGGGCGAACCCCGGCCTTTTCTCGACGGTTCCACACCCGACCGGCCCGACTACAGCCTGCTGGTGCCACCGGCATTGGATATAAAAGGCGAACCCCTGCCCGCCAATGAAAACAACCAGCTGTACCCTTCCATCCTGTCGGCCCTGAACACGGATTCCACCCTGCGCTTCTCCGACAAGGTGGTGTCCCGCCTGAAAAACGACTTCAACCTGCAGCAAATCCGCGACTTCGAGAAAGTCCGCGGCCGGTTGCTCTCGCCTACCGAATTCACCTACCACGAACAACTCGGCTTTCTCAGCATCAACCTGAACGTACAGCCCGACCAGGTGGTCGGTGTGGCAATGGAATATACCTACAACGGTACGCCGTACAAGATCGGGGAGTTCAGCAGCGAGATATCCAATACCGACACGCTGAACCAGAATGTGTTGTTTGTCAAAATGCTGAAAAGCACCACGGCCAACGTGCGTTTCCCGATCTGGGACCTGATGATGAAAAACGTATACGCTGTTGGTTCGGTCAATGTGGATCCGCAGGAATTCCGATTCGATGTTTTTTACGAAGACCCGGGCAAGGGCCAAAAGCGCTTCCTCAACGGCGCCGATATCCCGCCCGGCGTGGCCAATATCCCCTTGCTTCAGTTATTCAAACTTGACTCCCTCAACCTGCAAGGCGACCCCGGCCCCGACGGTATCTTCGACTTTGTGCCCGGCCTGACCATCAACCTGCGCAACGGCCGTGTCATGTTTCCCGTGCTGGAACCCTTCGGCGCCCACTTAGCCAACAGAATGGCCGCCGCCGGCGCTACGCCGGACGTAATCGAACGATACGCCTATAATCAACTGTACGACTCCACCCTCTTCCGGGCACGCGAGTTTCAACAACTCAACCGATTTACCCTCAAAGGCTCCTACAAATCATCCACCTCTTCCGAAATTTCCCTTGGCACCTTCAACCTTCCGAGAGGCTCCGTGCGGGTGAGTGCCGGCGGTCGCCAATTGATTGAAAACCAGGACTACATCGTGGACTACAACATCGGCAAGGTGAAAATCCTGGCCGAGGACATCCTCCAGTCGGGCCAGAACGTGAACGTCAGTTTTGAGGACAACACCCTCTTCGGTTTCCAGAGCCGAACCATGTTCGGCGCCCGCTTCGATTACACCATCGGCAAGGACATCAATATCGGGGGCACCTACATGAACCTCTTCGAGCGCCCGCTCACCCAAAAGGTGAACTACGGCGACGACCCGATCAACAACAAGATGTACGGCTTCGATTTCAGCATTTCCAAGGAAGCCCCCTGGCTCACCAAACTGGTGGACAAAATCCCGCTGATTGACACCAAGGAAGCGTCCACCATTACGGCACAGGCCGAAGTGGCCTGGCTCGATCCCGGCCACAACCGCGCCATCAATCAAACCGGCGAACAAGGCGGCGTGGCCTACATTGATGATTTCGAGGGAAGTACGGCCAACCTCCCGTTGGCCAACCCGGCCAACAGCTGGGTTATCTCCTCCGTACCACAGGGCGACCTGATGTTGTTCCCCGAATCCAACCTCGACGACAACCTGGCTCTCGGCGCCAACCGCGCCCGCCTCTCCTGGTATATCGCCGACCCCAGTGCCCGCGACGGCAATGTGGACGGTACCAACCCTTATACCCGCCTGATTCAGTTCCAGGATATTTTCCCGAACCGCCAGTTGACCCCGCTCGAACAGTCGGCCCTGCGCCCGCTCGACGTGACGATTTTTCCCCGCGACCGCGGCCCCTACAACTTTGAATTGCCCGACGGATACCCGGGGTTTTCCCAGGGACTGACCACCACCGGTGAACTTGACGAGCCGGATACGCGCTGGGCGGGATTCATGCGCTCCCTGAATACCGTGGATTTTGAAGCCGCCAACATCGAATTTGTAGAGTTCTGGATGCTCAATCCCTACATGGATAAAGGCGACGGCTCCAATATCTCCAAGGACGGAAATATGTACATTGACCTCGGCAATGTATCCGAGGATATCATGCGCGACTCGCGTCAGTTTTTTGAAAATGCCCTGCCAACCGGCCCTGGTGTGGGCGCTACCGCCGAAACCCGCTGGGGCCGCGTCCCTGTTTTGCAGCCCGTCGTGAACGCCTTCGACAACGACCCGGCCAAACGCCAACTGCAAGACGTGGGCCTCGACGGCCTCGACGACACCGGAGAAAAAACATTTTTTGCCGACTGGCTCAATGTCATCCTGGCGTCCTCTTTGTCGCCAAATGCCAAAGCCGCTATAGAAGCCGACCCCTCCAACGACAACTTTATTTTCTTCCGCGATCCCGTTTTTGACGCCACCGCGCCCGGCCTGCTGGAACGTTACAAAAAATTCAACAACCCACAGGGTAACTCGCCGGTCAACCAAACCCAAAGCCTCAACCCGTCCGCAACCAACCTGCCCGACTCTGAGGACCTCAACCGCGACAACTCGCTGAACGAAACCGAGGCCTATTTCCGCTACAAACTTGAACTGAAAAAGCGGAACGTGACCTTCAATGACGGTATCCAGATGGAGGTACTGGATACCGAGTCGCCCGAACTGCGCGACATCATCACCGACACCGTGGTGTTCGACCGCAACGGCGTTCGGTTTGTCTGGTATCGCTTCAAACTTCCCCTCGACCACATCCGCCGCGAAACCGTCAACGGTATTCAGGATTTCCGCTCCATCCGTTTTATCCGTATGTTCTGGAAAGGTTTCGACGAGCGCACCACATTCCGGTTTGCTACCCTCGAACTGGGCCGAAACCAGTGGCGTCGTTTTACCCAGGCGCTACCGCGCAAAGACGACCCGAACGCGCCGCCCTGCGACGTAGGCCCGCCTAACACGCCCTTCGACGTGAACGCCGTCAGTATCGAACAAAATGCCGCCCGGACACCGTTCAACTACACGATTCCGCCCGGTATCTCGCGCCAGCAATCGGTGGGCGCTTTTCCCGACATTTTGCAAAATGAGCAGGCCCTTGCCCTCAGCATTTGCAGCCTGACCTACTGCGACGCACGCGCCATTTTCAAAATGATCAACATGGACTTGCGCCAGTTCGAGCGTATGAAAATGTTTGTTCACGCCGAACAAGTGGACGAAGTGCTGGACTCCAGCGACATGAGTATTTTCATTCGTCTGGGATCCGACTTTTTCCGCAATTACTATGAATATGAGTTGCCCCTGACGCCCTCCGATCCCAACAACGTCGTGAATGGAAACCCGGACAGCCGCGCCTATAAAGAAGAAGTCTGGCGACTCGAAAACAACTTCGACTTCCCGCTCAACCTGTTGACCGAGGTAAAAAAACAGCGGAATCTGAACCCGAACTGGGATTTGGAAGTGCCGTTCATCGTGACCGACCCCGACAACCCGCGCGCCAAAGTCAAGGTCGTTGGTAACCCCAACCTTGGATTTGTGAAAGGCGCCATGGTCGGGGTGCGCAACGTGGATGAGGATTTGCAACCCCACTGCGTGGAAGTATGGGTCAACGAACTCCGGCTCAACGGCTTCAACGAGCAAGCCGGGTACGCGGGTCAGGCCCGGGTGGATATGAAATTAGCCGACCTTGGCAACATATCCCTGGCCGGCAATTACACCAGTATTGGCTGGGGGAGTATCGAACAAAAACTCATTCAGCGTCAGCGCGAAGAGATCATTCAGTTTGACCTGTCTACCAACATCGAACTCGGCAAGTTTTTTCCACAGAACTTTGGCCTCCGCCTGCCCTTTTATGCCCAGTACTCCAACGTCACCAAAAACCCGGAGTACGACCCGTACGATCTGGACATCAAACTGAAGGAAAAACTGCGCGACGAGGCCGATCCCTTCAAGCGCGACAGCATCCGGAGCATTGCCCAGGATATCGCTATCGTGCGCGGCTTCAATTTCACCAACGTACGCAAGGAGCGTTCCGGCGCGCCCCGCAAAATCCGGCTGCCCTGGAACATCGAAAATTTCAGCCTGACCTACGCCTTCAACCAGGAACGCCGCCGCAATCCGTTCATCATCAACGACGAAACCAACCGGTACAAGGGAGCGCTGGACTACCAGTATGCCACCGGCATAAAGCCCATACAGCCGTTTAAAAAACTGATCAAAAACGACAAGTACTTCAAGTGGATCACGGAAATGAACCTCAATCCAATACCAAGTACTTACGGGTTCAATACCAATCTGGAGCGTGTGCGGCAGGTTACCACCTACCGTTTTGCGGGTGAAGACCCGGCGCTGAACACCTACTACAACCGCCGCTTCACCTGGGACCGCAACTACGACCTTGGCTGGGAAATCACCAAAAACCTGCGGCTCAACTTCGACGCGCAGGCCCGCAGCCTCATTGACGAACCACAACAACTCGAAAATGGTATAGCCGTCACGCCCCAGGCCCGGCGCGACTCCATCTGGCAAAACATGAAAAATCTGGGGCGCCCCAAAAACTACGCCCACAATGCCAGTGTAAACTACACGCTGCCGTTCAAGGTCATTCCCATGATGGACTGGATCACCGTGAAAGCATCCTACAACGCCGGCTACACCTGGACGGCCCAGTCCCTCAAACTCCAGTACCTCGGCGATGTGCCGGCACAGTACTCCGAAGACGTCAACCTGCGCTCCTTAGGCAATGTCATCCAGAACAAGAGTGTCCGGCAGATCAATGGCGATCTCAATTTCGAGGGGCTGTACAACAAAAGTAAATACCTGGCAAAAATCAACAAGCCTGGCGGCGGCAAGGGCGGTGCGCCCGGCGGCGGCCGAAACAACCCGCTCCAACGCAACACGCCCCGCGAAATGAGTCCGGGTAGCGGCGACGATCCGGGGGGCAGCAAAGGCAGCGCCGGAGGAATTGGAGACCCCTCCCGATCCGACCCGTCAAAACCCGGCAGCGGCGGCGATCCAAATGCCCCGGGCACCGCCGATCCGGCTGCTCCAGGCGCTCCGGGCGCCGACAAAAGCAAGGACAAAAAAGGCCCAAAGGAAAAAAAGGAAAAGGATAAAGACCGCGAACCGTCCATGGCCGAGCGCATCGCCCTGCGTCCGCTTATGATGGTACGCAAGGCGCGGTTCACCTACAGCGAAAACTTCGCCAGCGTGGTGCCCGGCTTTACGCCCGATACCAAACTTATGGGTTTGAGTGAAGGATTTGCAGCGCCCGGCTGGGCTTTCGTTGCAGGCATTCAGCCGGGTACCAAATGGCTCGACGAGGCCGCCGCCAAGGGCTGGATGACCGAGCGTCCGGAACTCAACCAGCAGGTAACCCGCAACTACACCCAAAACCTGGATGCCGCTGTCACCGTCGAGCCGTTCACCGATTTCCGGGTGGAACTCAGCGCCAACAAGCAGTATACCCGCAACAACACCGAACTGTTCAAGGATCAAACGTTCCGGTTGCATCCCGATTCCGTAGACTTTCAGCACCGTGCATACCGCGACCTCGGCAGCTTCAGCGTATCGTATTTTACCATGAAAACGCTGTTCAATAACGATATCAATGACCTGTTTGCCCGCTACGAGGACTACCGACTGGTGATCTCCGACCGGCTGGCGCAAGAATCGGGCAACACTGGCCAGCACGAAAAAGACGGTCCGGGCTACCGCTATGGCTATGGAAAAATCCAGCAAGAAGTACTCATTCCCGCCTTTATTTCGGCCTACACCGATGGCGATCCGAATGCCGCCGAGTTGGATGTATTCAAAACCAGACCATCGCTCAACTGGCGCCTGAGCTACAACGGGCTGTCCAAAATCGGCAACTTGAGCAAAGTGTTCGCCAGCATACAGATCACCCACGGGTACAAAAACACCCTCACGGTGAACTCTTTCAACACGGATATTTTCTTTGACCAGGCGGCGCCGTTTACCGTTGACACGCTCAACTACAATTATATCGCCCGGTATGAAATCCCTCAGGTGGTCATCAACGAGCAGATGGCGCCGCTGCTGGGTATTGATATCAAGTTGAAAAACGACATGACGTTCAAGGTGGACTACCAAAAAAGCCGCATGCTTGCGATGTCGTTCATTGACTACCAATTGGCTGAAACCCGCTCCACAGGCTTTACTATCGGTTTTGGCTACCGCATGAAAAACGTCAATATCCCGTTCCTGACGGGCAGCAAAAAAAGCAAGAGCAGATCGAAAAAGCCGGATCCCGACAGTCCGGCCGCTCCGCCTACCCCGGGGCAACGCGGCGCCGGCGCCGGGCAACAGGCCAACGACATGACCTTCAAGTTCGACTTTGACCTGCGCGATGATATCACCGTCAATCACCGCCTCGACCAACTGGATGAGGCCGTGCCCACCCGTGGTGCGCGTACCATCAGCATCAACCCGTCGGTGGACTATGCCCTGAACCGGCGCCTCACTTTGCGCTTGTTCACGGACTACCGCAAAACGGTGCCGAAAACCTCGCAGTCTTTCCCGATCACCACCGTGAACGCGGGTGTGGCGGTGCGGTTCTCGCTGAATTAAGCGTCTGTTGGGGACATGGAATAAAAAAACGAGGGAAGTGGCGCATCTGTGCTGCTTCCCTCGTTCTTTTGTGCCTACTGTCTGTATTCAAAACGAAACCAACCATGCAGCAATCCTCCCGCAATCCCTACCTCGTCCCCTTCGCGCTGGTCTGCAGCCTGTTTTTTCTCTGGGGTATCGCCAACAGCCTGAACGGCTCCCTGATTCGGCACTTCCAGTTTGCCCTCGATCTGAAGCGATGGCAAGCGGGTATCGTGGATTCGGCCTTTTACCTCGGGTATTTTGTCATGGCTATCCCGGCGGGCATTTTCATGCGCAAGTTTGGCTACAAGCGCGGCATCCTCGCCGGGCTGCTGCTGTATGCGGGTGGCGCGGCGTTGTTTTATCCGGCAGCAGATATTCGGGTCTATGGGTTTTTCCTGTTTGCCCTCTTCACCATCGCTTCGGGGCTGGCTTTTCTGGAAACGGCAGCCAACCTGTATGTGACCGTTTTGGGCGATAAAAAAGACGCGGAGTGGCGGATCAATTTCGCCCAGTCGTTCAACGGCATCAGTATCATTCTCGGCCCGGTGATCGGCAGCTTGTTTATTTTTTCCAAAAAGGAATACACGGCGGACGTGCTGGCGGCGCTTTCGCCCGAACAAATCAACGCCGCCCGGGTGGAGGAAGCGCTTTCGGTGCAAGGCCCCTACCTCGTCGTAGCGGGGGTGGTATTGCTGGTAGCGCTGCTGTTCTGGCTGACCAAAATGCCGGAGGTAGGCCGCGAAGAAGAACTGGCCGAGGGCCGCGTCGGTATTCTGGATCCGCTGCGCAAACACCGGCACCTGGCGCTGGGTGTGCTGGCGCAGTTTGCCAACGTAGGCGCCCAGGCCACACTCTGGGGCTATTTTGTGGATTTCAAAATTGACTTTGCCAAAGACCAGCATCTCGGTTTTGTCAATACGCTATACCGCGTGGCTGCGGATATGACCCCCGACCAGATTGCCGGCTTTCACGCCTCTTTTGCTTTGGTACTGTTCATGCTGGGGCGTTTTCTCGGCACCTATCTGATGACGCGTATGGAGCCGCGCAAGGTACTGGCCTACTACTCCATTGCGGCCGTCGGGCTGGTTGTGCTGGCCTTTGCCACCGGCGGGCTGGCGGGTATCGTGTGCATCATGCTGACTTATTTCTGCCAGAGCATCATGTTCCCCACCATTTTTGCCCTGGCCACCAAGGGCATGCCGCCCGCCGAACAAAAACTGGCCTCCTCGCTGGTCATTATGTCCATCGTAGGCGGCGCTGTTATGCCGCCGCTTGCGGGCCTGTTGTCGGGAGCGGGCGGCATGCAACTGGCGCTGGTCGTGCCGTTCATCTGCTTCTCCTATGTGGTTTTTTATGTACTGCGGGGATATCGGGGGAAGTAACGGAAACAGGCCGGGGCCCTACCCAAAGGGACTGTTCTAAGCGCCTATTTGTACGCTTCCAGCCCGGTCACGTCGTGGCCGGTGATGAGCAGGTGGATATCGTGCGTGCCCTCGTAGGTCAGTACCGTTTCGAGGTTCATTAAGTGGCGCATCACGGGGTATTCGTTTGTGATGCCCATGCCACCGTGTATCTGCCGGGCTTCGCGGGCGATCTCAAGTGCGATATGTACGTTGTTCCGTTTGGCCATAGACACTTGGGCGGACGTCATGGTGCCGGCATTGGCCAGGGTGCCGAGGCGCCAGGTGAGCAGCTGGGCTTTGGTGATCTCGGTAATCATTTCGGCCAGTTTTTTCTGTGTGAGCTGGAATGCGCCGATGGGTTTGCCAAACTGAACGCGCTCTTTGGAGTAGCGCAGGGCAGAGTCGTAGCAATCCAATGCTGCCCCGATGGCGCCCCATGCGATACCGTAGCGAGCCTTGGTGAGACAGGTCAGCGGGCCGCGCATGCCGACCACGCCGGGGAGGACATTCTTTTTCGGTACGCGTACGTCCTCAAAAACCAGTTCGCCGGTGATGCTGGCACGCAGCGACCATTTGCCATGGATTTCCGGCGCCGAGAAACCTTTCATACCTTTTTCCACGATCATGCCGAGTACCTTGCCGTCTTCGCGTTTAGCCCAAACGACGGCGATATCGGCTACCGGGGAGTTGGTGATCCACATTTTGGCGCCGTTGAGGATGTAGGCGTCGCCATCGTCTTTCACATTGGTCACCATACCGCTGGGATTGGAGCCGTGGTCGGGTTCGGTGAGGCCAAAACAGCCGATCAGTTCGCCGGCGGCGAGTTTTGGCAAGTAGTGGCGGCGTTGTTCTTCCGAGCCGAATTTGTAGATGGGGTACATGACCAGCGACCCTTGCACGGAAGCCATGGAGCGTACCCCGGAATCGCCGCGTTCGAGTTCCTGCATGATGACGCCGTAGGCAATCTCGTCCATACCGCCGCAGCCGTACTCGGCGGGCAGGGAAGGGCCAAAAGCGCCAATTTCGGCCAGGCCCTTGAACAGTTGGGTGGGGCATTCGGCGCGGTTGGCGTAGTCTTCGATGATGGGGCTGACCTCGGCTTTGACCCATTCGCGCACGGCATCGCGCGCGAGCAAGTGCTCGGGGGCGAGCAGCGCATCCATAGCGTAGTAGTCGTGGTGCTGGTAACGGTCTTCGCGGGCGGTGCGGGGTTTGTGGGCGGTATCGGAACCGTTGGATTGCATATCTTGTAAAAAATTTTGGTTAAGTAAAACTTGCTGTTGAATCGTTGGCGGCAAAGGTACAGCGTTCCGGCGGCTCACCATTCCCAGCCTTCCATATCCTCCAGTGGCTTGGGCTTGATCGTACGTTTGGTTTCGGCGCGTTGTTTTTGGCGCTCGAGTATGAGGCGCGCGAGGCCCCAGTTGGCCGGCTCGGGGGCATTGGGGTGCATAACGGGGTGTATTTTCTTTTCCAGTACATCGAGTCGGTAGAGGAGACTCATCAGGTATTCCGGTTGTTTTTCCAGCATATCGGCTACGCGGTCGGCTATGAGGGCAAGCAGTTCCGCTTCGCCGGCTGGCGGCGGTGTGTTTTCCAGTTCGAACGGCTCGCGCAAGAGGTCCGTTGTTTGTTGCAAAAGATCGTCCGACATGCTTGAATGTTGCGTTGCGGGTTTTGAGTTTCAAGTCGCCAAATATGCTGTCTCTCGGGCTACAGGGTACTATCCGAATTTGCTTTTTTTCGTTTTGCCTACCTTCGTCGCGCCCCGGCACAAATCAGCCAACCCCCGATCAACCAGTTCACCAACCACCACCCAATATGTTCCGACGACAAGCCCGCGATCCGTTCCCTGTGCGCAACATCATCGCCATGGCAGCCATTGCGCTGATCGTGTTGTTGTTTTTATTTCAGCAACTGAAAAAGGCCGAAACGGCACAACAAGAGACTTCGCCACCTATCCGCATCGAATCGGGCGAGTAGGTCCGACGACGGGAGAGTATTACAGCAACCTCGTTGGCGGCGGGATGAATCCCGCCGTTACTGCACTTTGTCGCCCCGCAACACGCGGAATCGTTTGCGCGCATCCACGGCGAATACGGAGCCGGAATAGTCCACAAAAATCTTTTCGTAGAGTTCCCGGGCTTTTTCCGGCTGACCGAGCCGCTCCTCGTACAGCATGCCGAGGGCGTACAGTGCGTTGTCGGCGCGGATGTCTTCCGGGAATTTTTCCGCTACCTGCTGGTACAGTTCGGCGGCCTTGACGTAGTCGCGTTTTTTCTCGAAAACCTGTGCCTGGAGGTAGAGAATATCGTCCTGCAGGCTGTTCTCCGGGAATTCTGCGCGCAGGCTGTCCAATACCGTGAATGCGTCCTGAAAGCGGTTTTGGAACACCAGCAACTCGGCTTCCGCATACAGCGCCATGGCATCGGTGGTGGTATCGGTGTTCAGGTTGTCCATAATGAACACCGAGAGGTCGAGCGCATCATTGGAAATGAGTTTGGACGTGGAGGCTTTCAGCACATTGAATTGCGCTTGCGCCCACTCGAAGTCGCCGTTGAAATACGAGAGTTTGGCATTTTTGAAACGCGCCTCCTGGCCCAGCATTTCTTCCCGGAACTCCTTGTCCACCTGGCTGTACAGCAGGGTGCTTTCCCAGATTTCGCCGCTCATCAGGTAAAAATCGGCAAGGTTGATTTTGG
This sequence comes from Lewinellaceae bacterium, assembly GCA_016719605.1. Taxonomy (GTDB): domain Bacteria; phylum Bacteroidota; class Bacteroidia; order Chitinophagales; family Saprospiraceae; genus M3007. The sequence continues at coordinate 243,112 of JADJYW010000004.1, forward strand.
CGCGGGCAATAATGTTTCGATTGAGGCCGGGCGTCGGGATGAGTTCGTCAAGCAGATTTATGGCTTTTGGGAGGTCGTTGATGTAAAACGCTTCGAGGTCGGCCAGCTGGATGACAATGTGGGCGGTATTCCGGCCGCGCTCGTACTGTGCGAGAAAACTCTCGTATTCGGCTTCAAGGGTACGCAATTCTTCGATAGTGTATTCAAATCCTTCCGTGATTTTGCGGCGGCGGCAGTTCATCACTTCGCGTTTGGCATCGAAGAAGAACGGGTTTTGAGCGCCTTTTTCCTGAATAATATACTCGTAGCCGGCAATGGCGGAGTCGTAGTCGCGGGCATTGGCAGCATCGTTGGCCAATTTAAAAATGCGCTGACCCGGCTCGCCGAGGCGCTTGTCGAGTGCCTTGTACTGGCGCAGTGCATTTTTGAAGTCCTTGCGCTGCACAAACGACCAGGCCAGCAGTTCGATGTAGTCGGCATTGTCTTGCGCTTGCAAGCGGGTGTACAACTGGGTTTGCAACTCCGGATATTCCGATTCGGCTAAGTAGCGCGCCAATTGGGTTTGTATGTTTACCAAGCGACCCGGGTCGGCATCCAGGCTGTTCAGGTAGTACTCGACCATTTTGGGCGTATTGCCCTTGCGGCGGTACAGCTCGGCGAGGTTGAAAGCGAAGCGCTTGGGGTCTTTGGACAGTTCCCCGCCTTGTTCAAAGGTTTTTATGGCAAAATCGTACTTGGCATTGGTGATGAATGTATTAGCCAGCGCGTTCACGGCAGCATAGTCGGCCGGCATTTTGGCAATAGCCATTTCATACTGGACTGTAGCCTCGTCGGTCTTGCCGAGGCGGTCGTACAGGTTGCCGTAAAAAACGTAGAGTTTGTTGTTGTTGGGCGTCTTTTTTAGTTGTTTTTTCAGTGCTTTTTCCGCCTCGTCGTATTGGTCGAGGTTGAGCAGACAGGTTAGGTAGCGCTCGAAATAGTAGTCCGCCAGGCCGCGGTCATTTTCCATCAGTTGCGCGTACAGCTCGCCGGCTTTTTCGTATTCGCCGTTCAGGTAGTACTGGTTGGCTAGGTTAGGGTTGGGTGTTTGCGCATGAACTGCACCAGAAAACCCGAACAGGGCAATCAAAAGAGCGGCGGTTCGCAGGATATGAAGTTTCATGTGTTTAAATGTTTAGCCCGAAAAAAGCGGTGACAAAGGTAGGGAAATATGCTGTTGGGTGCTGGGGCATAAGAGCGCGTATAGAAATTCAGTGCCGAGGCGAAAGCGAGCAAATTTTGTTTCAGGCAAGGCAAAATTTGCAGCCATAGCCTGGCGACTGAATTCTATACGCGCTCTAAACGCGGCAGAGCCGGATGTGTTTTGAGACAGGTGCGAACGCGCCGGCCATCCAATTCCCAAAACCTCGTACGTTTGTCCCCGCAACCAATAACCTTCCAACCGGACAAATGCACCGCAAACCACAAAAATACATGACCGGCATTACCGTCAATGGCCAGGCCCTGCCGGTGGAAGTGGTGTTTGAGCAGCGCCGTGGGCACCGGTTTGCCATCACCCGGAAACGTATCATCATGCGGCTCCCTGCCGGGGTTGACCCGCCGGAAGTACAAAAACGACTGCTCGAACTACAGGAATGGGTAGGCAAGGTGACCGCTGAAAAAACTACGCTTCTGACACCGTTTGTGCCGAAGGAATACCGCAGCGGCGAAGTGCTGACCATAGGCAATCGCCAATATATTCTGGAAATAGTGGACGAGGATCGCGGCTCGCACAGCGGCAAACTCGTGGGCAATACCATCGCGCTGCACCTCAGCAGCCGCTCCACACCGGCCAACCGGATCAAAGCCATCAAAACCCTGCTCTCCCGCATCGTCGCCGCCGATTTTCATGCCGAAATCGAACAACGGGTACACTTCTGGAACCGCCGCGCTTTCGGCAAACCAATCAAAGGTATCTTCCTGAAATACAACCACTCCAACTGGGGCAGCTGTTCCCACAACGGCAATATCAACCTGTCCACCCGCCTGCTGTTCGCTCCGCAAGAGGTGCAGGACTATGTCATCCTGCACGAACTGGCCCACCTCGTGGAGCACAACCATTCCGACCGTTTCTGGGCGCTCGTGGAGCAACAGATGCCCGACTACACCGAAAAGGAAAAGTGGCTGAAACAACACGGAGGAACGTGTGATTTTTAAAAAAATATGAAACCTGACATCGCTTTCCGTACCGACATTGAGCATCTCATCAATACGTTTTACGACAAGGTGCAAGCCGACCCGGTAATCGGCTATATTTTCAACGATGTTGCCCGGGTAGACTGGCCCAAACACCTGCCCGTCATGTACAACTTCTGGGAATTTCTGCTGCTCGGCGGCGCGCACTACCAGGGCAACCCCATTCAAAAACATATTGACCTGCACGCGGTACATCCGCTCACAGCCGAACACTTCGACCGCTGGCTGCTGTTGTTCCAAACGACTGTGGACGAATTGTTCGCCGGCCCCGTAGCCGATGACGCCAAGTTTCGGGCCTTCGTTATTTCGGAGACGTGGAAGCCCAAATTTACAGGCGGGCACGGGATCGGGTTGCCAAAAAAGTAAATGCTCGTACCCTTACCGCATCAACTGCTGAATCACACTCCCCGTACTCCCATTCGGCCGCATGATACGCAGCATAGCCGCCAGGGTAGGGGCAATATCGGTAATACTGGCCGGGGCAAAGGTTTCGCCCGTAGGGACTTTCCAGCCGTACCAAATCAGTGGAACATGGGCATCGTAGGGGTAGGGTGAGCCGTGCGTGGTGCCGCCCTGGCTGAACGACTTGTCGTCGGCATGCCAGGCCGGGTCCAGGTGGAAGACGACATCGCCGGAGCGGCGTGGGTGCAGGCCGCGGCGGATTTCCGGTGCGAACGGATAATCGGCCGGCAGGGCAAACAGATCGGCCGGGGTGTAGGCGTCGTACACACCGGGTTGTTTGCGCAAGAATTTTTTCAGCGTCTCGCAGGCATCCCCCGACCGGATACCGGCAGCGGCGAGGGCATCGTGGTCGAGCCATACTTGCTGGTTCGTTACGTCCAGCACAAACCGCCCCGACCGGCCGAACTGCTCCACCAGTGCCTGGTTGAGCGGCCCGGCGATGGTGCTTTCCGGAAATACCCCTGCCGGGATTTGCAGGTCTTGCAGGTGTACGGGCGTTTCGGCGCCGCCGTGATCGGCGGTGAGAAACACCAGCACGTTGTTTTTTCCGAATTGTTCATCGAGGGCGCGAAGCAGGCGGGCGATCTGGGCATCGAGGCGCAGGTACATGTCCTGCGTTTCTTCGGCGTGTACCCCAAACTGGTGGCCGCAATAGTCCGGGCTGGAAAAACTCAGACACAGCACATCGGGGTATTCGTCCCGCCCCAGTTCCATTTTTTCAATGGCTTCCAGCGCAAAATCCACGGTGAATACATTGCCGCCGGGGGTGAAGCGCAGCAGGGTATAGCCGGTTTTTTGTTTGATGGCGGGCAGGTTGTACGGCAGGTTTCCAGGGAAAGCCAGGTACTTGCCTTTGTTGTACTTGAGCCAGGCTTCACCAAAACTTTCCGTGTAGTGCTCCGCGCGGAGTTTGTTCCAGGGCTGGGAAAGGTAGGTGTCGGGCAGGTGTCGGGCGTTGAAATCCTGTACCCACTGGGGCAGGCCAAGGGAATCGGGGTAATAGGAGGAGGTGATCCAGTTGCCGGTTGCGTCGTCAAACCAGTACGCAGCATTGGGGATATGCCCGGCGGGCAGGATGCTGCCGCGGTCTTTGAGGCACACGCCCACGACTTTAGACTGAAAGTTGTTGGACAGGCGCAATTCGTCGGTGATGGTAGTGCTGAGCAGCACGCGGGGCGAATGCCGGCCCGCGCGCAGGGAGTCGGTGCCCACGGGGAGCACGGTAGTATCGGCGGTGACGTAGCGGTTCCGGCCCCAGGAGCGGTCGTACCAGTCGTTGCCGATGATGCCGCTAACGGCGGGCGTGGCGCCGGAGTAGATGGCCGCATGACCCGGCCCGGTGTAGGTAGGCGCGTAGTTGAACTGTGCATTTTCACAGGAAAAACCTTCGCGCAGCAGGCGCTTGAAGCCACCGGGGCCGTATTTGGACTGGTAGCGGTACAGGTAGTCGTAACGCATTTGATCCACTACGATGCCCACAATAAGTTTGGGCCGCTCGGGGATAGTTTGGGCGGAAAGCAGGACGGAAAGCAGGAGGGCAAGGCAAGCCGTCAGCGACAGGCGTTTGTTCATGGTGTCGAAAATTGGTTGAAAAAGGCGGCGAGGGTGGTGAAACATTGAAAAATCGGATTGCAGGCAAGCATTTTGTTACAACCCAATGATACGGTGCTGCAAAGATCGAAAATCGTCCGGGAACGGTTGGCAGGTAACGGTTTGTAGCAGCGGTTGCGGAATTGTTTTTAATGACTATCCGGATATTGTACCCCACCGCGAGTCAGCGCCATCCCCGCCAGGGCAGACGCATGAACACAGGTCTATATTTTAAAGCAATATCCATACGTTTGCCGAAAAAGTGGCAAAATGGAAGTTGAAAATTTGTTGGGTGATCTTTTGGGACACCTTGGAGAGGTTCCAGAACCCCGGCAGTAGGCGAAAATCAGGTATCCGCTGGACGAGATTTTGTTCCTAAGGAACGGTGTCGGAATAAAGGTACAAATTTGGCGGCCTTGTTTTGCCGCTGTTTTCGTTGTTCGTCGGTTGTTTAGGCGCCACTAAACGCCCTCCTTGATGTCCTTGATAAACCCTGTGGCCTCGAACGGATGTTTGTCATTTGGGTAAACCGAAACATGAAGTTGCCGGAGGGTACGTTGATCAGTATTGACGGCAAGAAGTTGCGAAGCAGCGCCACCAAGTTGGAGCAACAGACGGCACGGGCAGAGATGGTGGCAAATCATCAGTACATTTGGTCGAGGCCTGGTGCAGCTGATCGTGACGTTTACACAAAACTCTTTAAACCTCCCTCCAGTTTGCGCAAACTTCTTTAAACAGCCGGTAAAGCCGCCTCATCTATCCTGTAAATCTTGTAAATCCTGTCCGAAAAACATAAGCCAGTCAATCAAGTGCTCTGAGATTGGGTTTGCCTAAGTTTTTACAAAAGCAAAAGGCAAATTAGCAAACTCACCTTTGTCTAATCTGCCTTTTGCTTTTTTACTTTTGCCGCATGAAAATCTTCTGTATCGGTCGCAACTACGTTGAGCACGCCAAAGAACTCAACAACCCCGTCCCCTCCGAGCCGCTTATCTTTATGAAACCTTCCACGGCGCTCGTGGTGAATAACAAACCGTTTTTTTATCCTGATTTTACCAAAGACCTGCACTACGAGGGCGAGATCGTGCTGCGCGTGTGCAAAAACGGACGATCCGTGCAGCCCGAATTTGCCGCACGCTACTACGATGCCGTCGCGTTTGGCATTGACTTTACCGCCCGCGACCTGCAGGACAAACTCAAACAAAAAGGCCAACCCTGGGAAATCGCCAAAGGCTTTGATCACTCAGCGCCGGTGAGCAAATGGATTCCGCTGGCGGAGTTGCCCAACCCGCAAGACATTCATTTTCAACTCAAGCAGAACGGCCAGGTTGTGCAGGATGGCCATACCCGCGATCTGATTTTCCACTTTGACACCCTTATCGTGCATATATCGCGCTACTTCACCCTGCAAAAAGGCGACATGATTTTTACCGGTACGCCCGCAGGCGTAGGTCCGGTGCAAATCGGCGATGTGCTGGAAGGGGAAATTGAGGGTCGGGTCATGCTGGTTTGCTCAGTGAAATAACCTGTAGACCAGTGCTCAGGGCCTGGGCTTTCCGGTTTTGTCGGCTCCATTTTGGCGGCAATGCGGGTAGCCTTTATTTGACCACCATCACCCGCTTTCCTGACTCCGATCACCCTGCTGCACCCGGGCGCGGGTCTATTTTTGGCACTTGTAAAAAAAGAAATTGCAACTGCCATGTCCAAAATAGTCACCATAGACGGCAACGAAGCCACCGCATATATCGCCTACCGGGTCAATGAAGTATGCGCTATCTATCCCATCACACCGTCGTCTACCATGGCCGAACTGGCCGACGAATGGTCGGCCAAAGGGGTGACCAATATCTGGGGCAATGTGCCCGAAATCATCGAAATGCAGAGCGAGGGCGGCGCTGCCGGCGCGGTACACGGCGCCCTGCAAACCGGCGCTTTCACCACCACGTTCACGGCATCGCAGGGACTGATGCTCATGCTGCCGAATATGTACAAAATTGCCGGCGAACTGACCAGCGCGGTGATCCACGTCGCCGCGCGCTCGCTGGCGGCTCAGGCGCTGTCCATTTTCGGCGACCACAGCGACGTGATGGCGGCCCGGCCCACGGGTTTTGCCCTCCTGGCTTCGGCTTCGGTGCAGGAAGCGCACGACATGGCGCTCGTGTGTCAGGCAGCCACGCTCCGGTCGCGTATTCCATTTATCCACTTTTTCGACGGCTTCCGTACCTCGCACGAGGTGAGTAAGATCGCGCTGATCCCCGATGATCAGATTCGCGCCATGCTCGATGCCGGCCTGTTGCACGCCCACCGCCGCCGTGCTCTCAGCCCCGACGCGCCTTTTGTGCGCGGTACCGCCCAAAACCCCGACGTGTACTTTCAGGGCCGCGAAACCGTCAACCCCTACTACGCCGCTACTCCCGGCATTGTGCAAGATGCACTGGACCGGTTCGCCAAACTGACCGGCCGCCAATACCGGATATTTGATTACCACGGCGCACCCGATGCCGAGCGCGTCGTGGTGCTCATGGGTTCGGGCGTGGAAACCGCCGCCGAAACCGCGCGGGCGCTGAACGCCGGGGGCGAAAAAGTCGGGGTCGTGCAGGTGCGCCTGTATCGCCCCTGGGCCGGCGAGGCTTTTTTGAACATACTGCCGCCTTCCGCAAAAATGGTGGCTGTACTCGACCGAACCAAAGAACCCGGCGCCGGCGGCGAACCGCTGTATGCCGACGTGGTCACCACACTCGCCGAGGCATTCGGCAGCGGCCGGCTATCGGTCATGCCCCGCGTCATCGGCGGGCGGTACGGGCTGTCGTCCAAGGAATTCACCCCCGCTATGGCGAAGGCCGTTTTTGACGAACTGAAAAAAACACAGCCGAAAAACCATTTCACCGTGGGCATACACGACGACGTGTCGAACACGAGCCTCGATTTCGACCCGACGTTTTCGCTGGACGAAACGGCGGTCAAACAAGCGATTTTTTTTGGTCTGGGAGCCGACGGTACCGTGGGCGCCAACAAGAACAGCATCAAAATTATTGGCGAAAACACCCCCTTGTTTGCGCAGGGGTATTTTGTGTATGATTCCAAAAAATCGGGGGCACGCACGGTGTCGCACCTGCGTTTTGGGCCGAACCCTATTCGGGCGCCCTATCTGATCGGGCAAGCGGATTTTGTGGCTTGCCACCTGTTCAATTTTCTGGACAAAGTCGAAATGCTCGCGTCGGCTCGCCCGGGTGCCACGTTTTTGCTGAACAGCCCCTTCGATAAGGGCGACGTTTGGGCGCGCCTGCCGCGTCCCGTGCAGGAGGAACTCATTTCCAAAAAGATCAATTTTTATGTGATCAATGCCTCCGAAGTAGCGCGCAACGCAGGCATGGGTGGCTACATCAACACGATCATGCAGACCTGTTTTTTCGCATTGTCGGGGGTATTGCCCAAGGATGAAGCCATTGCGCAGATCAAGAAGTACATCGAAAAAACCTATTTCAAACAGGGGCAGACGGTCATCGCCAAAAACTTCGCTGCGGTGGACGCTGCTCTGAGCCACCTGGAAAAAGTGGCGATACCCGCAACAGCAACCAGCCGGCGCGAACTGCCGCCCGTGGTGCCTGCCGGTGCACCGGTTTTTGTGCGGGAGGTGACGGCCCGCATGATGCAAGGCCACGGAGACGACCTCGCGGTGAGCCAGATGCCCGCCGATGGCACCTACCCCAGCGGCACTACCAGGTGGGAAAAGCGCAACATCGCCGATTTTGTGCCGATGTGGGAGCCGGATATGTGCATTCAGTGCGGCAATTGCGCGTTCGTGTGTCCGCACAGCGTAATCCGCTCCAAATTTTACCACAAAAACCAACTCGAAGGCGCGCCTGAAGGTTTTCAGTCCGCCCCGATCAACGCCCGCGGTTTCCCGGAAACGCGCTATACCCTGCAGGTGTATGGCGAGGACTGCACCGGCTGTACCCTCTGCGAGGAGGTTTGCCCGGCGATCAGCCTGACCGACCGGACAACCAAGGCTATCCACCTCGTGCCGAAAGAGGCAGTGCTGGAGCAGCAGAAAACCAATATCCCCTTCTTCGAGCACTTGCCGGTCAACGAGCGGGAAAAGGTTGATTTCGCTTCGGTGCGCGGCACGCAGTTTCTGGAACCGTTGTTTGAGTTTTCCGGCGCTTGTGCCGGCTGCGGCGAAACGCCCTACCTGAAATTGGTTTCCCAACTGTTCGGCGACCGCCTCCTGGTCGCCAACGCAACGGGTTGCTCCTCCATCTATGGCGGCAACTTGCCCACTACCCCCTGGACGACCAACCACGAGGGCCGCGGCCCGGCCTGGTCAAACTCCCTGTTTGAAGACAATGCCGAGTTTGGTCTCGGTATGCGCATCAGTGTGGACAAACAAACGGCGATGGCGCAAGACTTGCTCCGCCAAATGACCGATGTCCTCGGCGCCGACCCGGTGCGCGAAATTATAGATGCTCCGCAACTGCTTGAATCTGAAATCCGTGCCCAGCGCGAGCGCGTGGCCCGGCTCAAGGTTCGGTTATTGAACATGAAAACGCCTGCGGCCGACGACCTGCTCGCGTTGGCCGACAACCTCGTGCGTCGCAGCGTGTGGCTGGTGGGTGGCGACGGCTGGGCCTACGATATCGGCTCGGGCGGCCTCGACCATGTACTGGCTACCGGACGAAATGTGAATGTGCTGGTACTCGACACGGAGGTGTACTCCAACACCGGCGGGCAAATGTCGAAGGCAACGCCGACGGCTGCCACGGCCAAATTTGCTGCCGCAGGCAAACGTGTCGCCAAAAAAGACCTGGCTTTACAGGCCATTTCCTACGGCAACGTGTATGTAGCGCAAGTGGCTATGGGCGCTAATCCACAACAAACCCTGCTGGCGCTGCGGGAGGCCGAGGCTTACGACGGGCCAAGCATCGTGTTGGCCTATAGCCATTGCATCGCCCACGGTATTGATATGCGCAAGGGGCTGAACCAGCAGGATTTGGCGGTAGCCAGCGGCTACTGGCCGCTGCTGCGTTACAATCCTGAACTGCGCCGGGCCGGCCACAATCCGTTTGTGCTGGATTCGCCGCGCCCGACTATTCCGCTGAAGGACTATGCCTACAACGAACTGCGTTACAGCCTGCTGGCCCGCACCAATCCGAAAGAAGCCGACCGATTGATGCGCCTGGCCCAGGAAATCGCCGATCTGCGCTGGAAAACCTACGAGGATATGGCGACGTGGGAAGCGAAGGCGTTTCAGCCGACCGGAAGATGAAGAGCCGTAGTGGCAAATTGGCAAGGGGCAAATAGGGCAAAAGGCAAGAAGGCGATAGGGGTGGAGAGGCGTTTCAGCCGATCGGGGTTAAATGATTGGCTGGCGGCGTAGCCAATTACGAGCGTGTTCAACTCGAAATTGGCCCACTGAGAGAAAAATAGGCAAGGGGCAATAGGGCAAAGCCGAGAAACACAGAGATTGGAGTTTCAGTACCGATCGGGGGTTAAGTGCAAAACTCGGTGCCCTCTGTGTTAAAAAACATTTTGGAAGGCTTGACACCGTTTTTTGATCAACCCCCTAATTCCTGCTATTTGAGTAAAAAATCGCCGTAACTCAGTCTGGCAAGCACGAGCCGGGGGGCGTTGGCATCGCCGACGAATCCCTCTACGGTGGCGCGGCTGCCGCTTTTATCACTGCGGCTGATAGTGGCGCCATTGGGGGTGCGCAGGCCGGTGTGTGTACCTTCGGCATCGAACCGGAAGGCGGCGCCGCTTTCCACATTCATTTGTACATCCGTGTATTTGCCCACGATACGGGCTTCTGAGAAATTGCGTCCCAGGGCGCCCACTTTCAGGCTTCCGTAGCTCAGGTCGGCATCAACGGAGCCGGAGATGTTGTTCATTTTCACATCGGTGTACTGTGCCGTCACAAATGCTGCCCGGGTTGTGTTCACGCGCAGGTTGGCATACTTGGTTTGTACCCGCAGGTCGCGGATGTCACCCAGGTCGAAATTATCGTACTTGGAGGTGACGCGCATAGATTCGGCGCGGTCAACCTGGAAGTCGGAGTATTTGGTATCCACCTGTACGGTAGCGGCATCGGAAAGGTTAAGCCCGCCGTAGCTGATGTAACCGGTCAGGTTGCGCACTTTGGCTATACTGGCCTTTCCGTAGCCGAGGGAGAGGTCTGCATCGTTGTTGATGGTTTCGGTACGCAGGTCGCCGTATTTGATTTCAGCCAGAAGTTTGCCGTTGAGGTTGGCTACATAGGAATTGCCGTATTTGTTTTTCAGGTCAAGTTGGTTGCCAATAGGAATCCAGACCTCGTAGTTGATTTTGAAATCCTGGCAGGAGCTGCCGAGCCACGATGTTTTGGTTTCGGTCTCGATCACGGTTTCCGCTTTCACATAGTCTGCGGTGCTGATAAAATTGACTTTGATGCGGTCAAAAGTTCGGTCGGCAGTGCGTTGGTCACCTGCATTGACGATGATGGTAATATCAATTTTCACGGAGTTGTTTGCCCAGGTATTGATGTTGACCTTTCCGTATTTGTTGTAGACGGCCGTAGTGCCTGTGGCAGAAATGCCGAACTCCCGATTGATTTTTTTGGAGAATTCCTGCAAGGGGCCGTTTGCCAGGGCGAGCGTTGCGCCGCCGAATGCGAACAGGCAAAGCAGGAGTGCCTGGCGCGGGCTGATGAAACTAAATTTTTTCCACTTCATAATTTCCGCTGTTTGTCGTTGCTGGTTGCTGTTGATTAGGTTGCTGTTGTTGTTCGAGGTGCTGAAGCACGCGTTCGAGTATAGCTGCTTTGGCTTTGTAATTTTCGATCATGGCCCGCACGACTTGTTCGCGATTGCCGGGCGGTACGTTGGCCAGTTCCTGGCGCAGTTCGTTCATCATACCGTCCATCTGCCGGAGGTCGTCGAGCACGTTTTTGTCGCTGTATGCGGCAAAACGCGTCAGTTTACTTTTTTTGGTCGAGATGTCCCGCTCATAATACTGCTCCAGTTCGGCGTATTCCGTCGAGATATCGCTCATAGCCATTCCGGCTTGCCCATTACTCCCGGCGTACCAGATACCGATATTGATGCCCGCGATCAGGAGGGCAATGGAGGCAGCGGCGCGCAGGAGGTTGCGGTGCCAGTTAACATACACCACTTTGGCGCCTTTGGCCGGTGCGGCTTGTTCGATGGCTGCCCATACGCGCTGATCGGGTGTTTGGGCATCGAAGGCATCGCGGTTGCTTCGGATGAATGCTTCAAGCGTATCGTCGGGTTTGCCCGCGTGGCTGTCGAGGGCCTGTGCAACTCCTGTCCAGACCCGCGTTGCGGGATCTGCCGTGCTGAACTCCGTGCTGTGAAGGATCAGAAACTGTTCCAGGCCATCACTACGATGCAGGCGATCGAGCATTTTTTCCACAGAAGCCCAGCCCTGCGGATTTGGGGTGGCTGTGTCAAAAGCCTCCCGGTGTTCTTTGATAAATTGTTCTATGCTGTTGCGATTAGACATGATTAAAGTGGTTGAGATGGGTTAAAACTGGTAACTCACCGCTAAATTAAACGAGCATGTCGCGCAATTTGGCTTTTGCCCGACTGTATTGCGATTTGGAGGTAGCCTCTGTGATACCGAGTATGTCGCCTATTTCCTCGTGGTCGTAACCCTCCATGGCATACAGAGTGAAAACCATTCGGTAGCCGTCCGGAAGGTCGGTGATGGCACGGTTGACACGCTCGACACTGTAGGGCGTTTCTACCTCGCGTTCCGGCTCTTCGGGGCGTTCATTGTAGGGGGTCAATTCCTGAAAAGTCAGTTTGCGACTTTTCAAAAAATTGATGCATTTGTTAATCGTAATGCGTTTGATCCAGGAACCGATACTGCTTTCGTACCGGAAGGTATCTATTTTCATAAACACCTCAACAAAGACGCTTTGCAACAGATCTTCGGCATCGTGTGCATTTTTTACCATGCGCAAAGCCGTATTGTACATTGCCCGGGAATACAGGTTGTACAACTCGAACTGGGCATCGCGGCGCCCCTCCTTGCAGCGCTCGATAAGGTCGCGGTGCGTTTGCGTGGTGTCCATTTTGTTATTTGATTGTAGTGACATAGTGACCGAACCCGGGTTGCATGGAAATGTTAAAATTTTCAGAAGACCGACATGTTGGCGGGCTTTTGGGTAGTATCGGGGCAGGCCAAAATGTACAGCCTCCCAAATAATACCCGTCGGCCCTTACTCAGAAACCTTCTAACCCGCTATAGATATTTCTTCGTTTTTTTGCCCCAAAAATAACGCTATGCTTTTTCGTCAGTACACTCTGGTAGTACTTTGGCTCTTTGCTCCCCTCTTTCTTGCGGCCCAAATCGAGGATGCCGACCTTATTTTTCGAGAACTGCGCGTGCTGGACGGTGTGTGGTTCATGCCACAAGATCGGGGCGACCGACTCGAACTTTGGGCTTTTGAAAATGACAGCACCATGACGGGCCGCGAGGTGCGCATCAAAGCCGAAACCAGCGATACGGTATTGCTCAAAAGTATGCGCCTGGAGTTGCGGGGCGAGACGATCATCTATTTCCTCACGGTGCGGGGCCTGAACAACAACCAGCCCGTGCCCTACGAACTCATTCTGGCCGACAGTGACGGGTACTTGTTTGAAAACACGGAGCAGGATAATCCGCAAAAAATCCGCTATCAGTTGCTTGGTCGGCGCGAACTCCAGGTGACTACCGAGGGCAAACGCGGGAACCGTACCATCACCGAAGAATATGTTTTTGAGCGAGAATTCACCCCCGCCGGCATGGAATTCCGAATCCGGGGCGGGCTTAATGTTTTCAACATCCGCGCTACAGGCAATTTCCCGGCCTCCGACAATCCGGCTTTTGTGGCCACCAACCCGCAAACATCCCCCCTGCCGGGCTGGGAGCTGGGTATGCAATTCCGTTTCAAGGGCAGTGGCGGCTTCATCGCGCTCAATGCCGAGCTTGGCCTCATGGGCAAGTACTCGAAATCCAAATCATCGTTCACGCAGTTTGACGACTCGATCATCAACTACGTCCGGGACGTATCGTACCGGCAAGTGTGGCTCACCGTGGCCGCCGTGCCCGAAATTAACCTGAAACGCGATGGACGACTGACCATCCTTGCCGGCCCGTATTACAGCCGCCTGATGTTCAATGGCACTTCGGGCGACGAAAAACCTGTCAGCGAGAATAAACTTTTCGATGCCAACAACGATTTTAAAAAGAATGATATCGGCCTGATCGCCGGTTTTCAGTATCGCCTGAACCTGGGGAAAAAAGACCTTGGCGGCGCGTTCGGCTTGCGGGCCAATCTCGGCCTGTCCGATCTGGATGCGCTGTACAACCGCCACTGCGACGATCCGGCATTCTGCAACGGACGGATCAGTCTGCAAGGCATCTCGCTGTATTACACCTTCAATATGCTCGGGCTGTAACATGGCTAAGCAAAAATTTTATGTCGTCTGGGAAGGCCACGAGCCAGGTGTGTACACCTCGTGGGATACCGCCAAACAACAAATAGACGGCTACCCCAAGGCGAAGTACAAAAGTTTTGCGTCCAAAGCCGAAGCCGAAAAGGCCTACAAAGGGACATACTGGGCGTATGTCGGCAAGGATACCAAAACAGTGAAAAAGTCTTTGCCCGAGCTGGAAAAAATCGGTGTTCGCCTCGACAGTCTCGCGGTGGATGCCGCCTGCAGCGGAAACCCCGGCGACATGGAGTACCGCGGGGTGCATACCCGTATCGGCCAACAAATTTTCCATGTCGGCCCCTTGCCTGACGGCACCAACAACATCGGCGAGTTCCTCGCCATCGTACATGCGCTGGCCTGGCTCAAACAGCAAAACAGCCCCAATATCCCGATCTATACCGACTCCAGGAATGCCCAACTCTGGATCAAAGCCAAAAAGTGTCGCACCAAATTGGAGCGCACAGGGCGCAATGGCCCCATCTTTGATCTCATCGAACGCGCGGAAAAATGGCTGAACGCCAACAAGGTGACCAACCCTATTCTCAAATGGGAAACGGGAGAGTGGGGCGAAATTCCAGCCGATTTTGGCAGAAAATAAATCTCCAAACCCATCATAAACACACAACTGCATGAAAAATACAATCCTGCTTTCGTTCCTCCTGCTGTCTGTATCGGTTTCCGGACAGATCAGCTCCGCTATCACGGTTATCCCGCAGCCCGTGCGCGCTTTTGTCAAGGATGGCAAATTCGAACTCAAGCCCGACACCCGTATCTATTATCCTCAGGGGCAGCCCGACTGGGAAATGGCGGCTCAGTATTTTATGGCCGTGGCACAGGCCTCCACCGGATACCAATTGGTGGCCCAGCCCTACAAGACCGCCATTACGCAACCACGAGAAAACAGTATTTACTTTTTACCCGACGACAACGTCGAACAGTCGGAAGGCTACCTGCTGGAAATCATACCCAACAGCTACGTCACTATCCGTGCCCGCACCGCCGTTGGGGCGTTTTATGGTGCACAAAGCCTTCGGCAAATGTTTCCCGCCCAATTCAGCAGCCCCGTCCCCGTGAAAGATGTAGCCTGGACAGCCGCCGGCTGCGCAATCACCGATTCCCCCCGATTCGGTTACCGCGGCATGCACCTCGACGTAAGCCGGCACTTTTTTTCCGTCGAATTCGTCAAACGCTACATTGACCTCCTTGCCCTGCACAAATTCAACCGCTTCCACTGGCACCTCACCGACGACCAGGGTTGGCGTATCGAGATCAAAAAATACCCGAAACTCCAGACAGTAGCTGCTTGCCGCAAAGAAACCGTCATCGGCCACGCCAATGACGCGCCACCGAAATACGACGGCCAGGAATACTGCGGCTACTATACACAAGCGGAAATCAAGGACATCGTAGACTATGCCCGCAGGCGGTTCATCACCATCGTGCCCGAAATCGAAATGCCGGGCCATGCGCTGGCGGCTTTGGCAGCCTATCCCGAACTTGGCTGCACGGGAGGCCCCTATGAGGTGGCCACTACATGGGGTATTTTCGATGACGTATTCTGTGCCGGAAATGACAAAACCTTCGAGTTTGTGACCGGCGTGCTCGAAGAAGTGTGCGCCCTGTTCCCTGGTGAATACATCCACATCGGCGGCGACGAATGCCCCAAAGACCGTTGGAAAGCCTGCGCAAAATGCCAAAAACGTATGACCACTGAAGGGCTGAAAGACGAGCACGAACTCCAGAGCTACTTCATTCGACGTGCCGGGCAGGTGTTGGCCAAGTACAAGAAAAAACTCATCGGCTGGGACGAAATTCTCGAAGGGGGCCTGGCGCCGTCGGCTACCGTGATGAGCTGGCGCGGCACCGAAGGCGGCATCGCCGCCGTCAAGGCCGGACACAATGCAATCATGACGCCCGGTTCGCACTGCTACTTCGACCACTACCAGAGCGACCCCGCCAACGAACCGCTGGCTATTAGCGGATTCACAAACCTGCAGCGCGTGTACGGCTACGAACCGATTCCCGTTGGACTGAGCGAAGCAGAGGCCCGGCATATCCTCGGCGCCCAGGGCAACGTCTGGACCGAATACATGAAAACCCCCCGCTCATGTCGAGTACATGGCCTTTCCGCGTGTTTGTGCCCTTTCCGAGGTACTGTGGACGCCTGCTCCGAAAAAACTTTGGGACGACTTTGCCCGGCGGCTGAAAATCCATTTTAAACTCTTGGAGGTGCTCGGCGTGAACTATGCCCGGAGCTACTACGATGTCAAATCGAGTTTCTCGGGAGGCTATGTAGCCCTCTCCACGAGCGACCGCACGGCGCAGGTGAAATACACCCGCGACGGCACCGATCCCAAACCAACCTCTGCGGGATTTTACTCCCCGATAGGTTTGCAACAATCCACCACTATCAAGGCCGTCGCTGTGGTGGACGGCAAAATAGCAGGCAATATCCTGACGGTGCGCTACCTCGTACACAAGGCGCTGGGCAAGCCCTACACGTTGTCCAAACAACCCGATCAGTACTCCGGCGGCGAACGACATGGCCTGACCAACGGCGTGACCGGCACGCCGCGTTCCTGGAACAACTGGATCGGGCTGACCGGCAGCGATCTGGACCCGGTGATTGATTTCGGGGAAACCACAACGTTCAGCAAGGTGTCAACCAATTTCCTGAATAGTAAATCCTCCTGGATATACCCGCCGCGCAGCATCGAAATTTGGGTTTCCGACGACGGAGCAAATTTTACCTCCATCGGCAAAAAAATAATTGATGCCGACAGCATGCAGGGCACCGCGGTCGAGCCGGTATCCTTCACCACAACGGGCGCCAAGGGCAGGTACCTGAAACTGGTAGCGCGAGCGTTCGGCCCCATACCCGAGGGCGCTCCGGGTACCGGCAATGATGCCTGGCTGTTTTTGGATGAAATTATCGTGGGGAAAAAAGCGGGGGGTCCCAAAACCCGGCTCAGGCCCCCCCCCACGCCTTTTCTGGTTTAATTTCTCTCAATGGGCTGACACAGATTTTTGAACACTCCCGACAAACCCGGATTGCTGCACTAACAAGAAGCCGGCTTCGAGATGTTTTCACACTCCGGCACCTTCCACCGCGTGGTCAAGGGACGGCTTTTTGCTCCCACAAATGCCCTGTCCAGCGCTGCACCAGCCGGTAGTGGCCAAAAAAGACTTTGGCGATAACCCGAAGTACCGTGTAAATCGGAACCCCGATGACCATACCGATCACACCGCCCAATTTGGCAGATATCAGGATGACAATGAAGACTTCGAGTGGGTGGGCCTTTACGCTGCTGGATGTGATATATGGTCCCACGACGTTGTTGTCTATGGCTTGCGTGAGGGCAAAAGCGCCTACAACCTTCAGCAACTGCGGGATTAGCACGGAAAATTCCGCCTCTATAAAATAGGACAAGGTGAAAAAGCAGCCCACCACAATACCGATCAGGGGGCCGACATACGGGACGATATTGAACAGCCCGCCCATCATACCGATCAGCAGGGCATTGGGGACGCCCAGCAGCCACAAGGCCAGGGACGCGATGCCCATAAAAACAAGGGTTTGCAATGCCAGGCCACCGAAATAGCGCGTGAGCACGACGCTCGTCTCCTCCGAAGCGTGCTGCACTTTGGCTTCCATCTCCGCCGGCACCAGCGCGTGCAGAAAACCTATGGAAAGGGTGTCGTCCTTCAAGAAAAAGAAAAGAATAAACGAGATGGACGCAAATGCCACCGCCACATTTCCTGCCACAGCGAGGAATCCGCCTAAAAGATCGCTCAGCATCGTTGGTTTGAACCACTCCGTGAGGAACTCCTGAATGCGCTTGCCCAGCGATTGCCCTTGTTCCAGCAACCCCAGTTGGTGCAGTTGGTAGTCCCAGTTGGCAAACGGAGCCTTCAATTTCTCGCCCAACGCCGTATAGTCCACCGATGCCAGGTGCTGAACCTGCCCCATGATCGTGGGAACAAAAACCATCAACAGCCCGACGAGTATCAGGTAAAAACTGAGCAGTGTGAGCAACGATGCACTGATTGGCCCCATCTGCCACCCCCGAACCCGAATGCGTTGTTGAAAAAAATTCTTGATCGGGCGGCCCAGCATAGACAGCACCCCGGCTGTCAGGAGATAGGCCAAAATATCGGCAAAATAATAGCCCGCGGCCAGCGCGGCCGCAATGCCGATGATCCAAAATATGTTGTTTCGCATCGAATGGGACATTGAAGGATTTGGAAAAGAACTGCCCGGAATAGCACCAATATGCACAATCCGGCACTTATTTGCCGACCATATCTTCCGGCCGCACCCATGCATCGAACTCTTCGGCGCTGAGATAACCCAGAGCAAGAGCCGATTCCAGGAGGGTCAGCCCCTCTTTGTGTGCTTTTTGTGCAATCTCGGCGGCTTTGTAGTACCCGATTTTGGTATTGAGGGCCGTCACGAGCATGAGTGAGTTGTTCAGATGCTTGCGGATATTGTCGTGCAACGGCTCAATCCCTGTGGCGCATTTATCATTAAACGACACGCAGGCCTCTCCGATCAGGCGGGCCGAGTGCAGGAAATTGTAGATCATCACCGGCTTGAACACATTGAGTTCGAAGTGGCCGTTGGACCCGCCAATGTTGATCGCCACGTCGTTGCCCATGACCTGTGCGGATACCATCGTGAGCGCCTCGCACTGTGTGGGGTTCACCTTGCCGGGCATAATGGAAGACCCCGGCTCGTTGTCGGGGATAAAAATTTCGCCGATGCCGGAACGCGGGCCGGACGACAGCATGCGTATGTCGTTTGCGATTTTCATCAGGCTGACAGCCACCGTTTTCAGCGCGCCGTGGCTCTCCACGATACCGTCGTGGGCAGCCAGGGCTTCAAATTTATTGGGGGCCGTCACAAAAGGCAACCCCGTCAGTTGGGCAATGTGGCGGGCTACATTTTCGGAGTAACCGGGCGGCGTGTTGATACCGGTGCCAACCGCCGTACCGCCAAGCGCCAGCTCGCTCAGGTGCGCCAGGCTGTTGCGAATGGCGCGAAGGCCGTGATCCAGTTGGGCTACATAACCCGAAAATTCTTGTCCCAGCGTGAGCGGTGTTGCGTCCATGAAGTGCGTGCGGCCGATCTTTACTACGCCCATGAATGCGTCGGACTTGGCCTTCAGGGTATCGCGCAGTCTTTCGATACCGGGTATGGTCACTTCAGCCAGCATCTTGTAGGCCGCTATGTGCATGGCTGTGGGGAAAGTATCGTTGGACGACTGCGATTTGTTCACATCGTCGTTGGGGTGCACAAATTTTTGTTCGTCGGCCAGTTGGCCGCCGTTGAGGACGTGCGCCCGGTAGGCGATAACTTCGTTGGCATTCATGTTGCTTTGCGTGCCGGAGCCGGTTTGCCACACCACGAGCGGAAACTGGTCGTCCAGTTTGCCTTCGAGGATTTCATCACAAACCCGCCCGATCAGCGTGCATTTTTCTTGTGGCAAAACACCCGCCTCGTGGTTGGTCAGCGCCGCCGCTTTTTTCAGGTATGCAAACGCCCGGATGATCTCGATGGGCATCCGGTTGGTGTCGCGGGCAATTTTGAAATTTTCAATGGAGCGCTGTGTTTGCGCACCCCAGTAGGCATCGGCCGGCACCTGTACCTTGCCCATCGTGTCTTTTTCTGTACGAAAGTTCATCGTGTGTTGCTGGTGGATTGGTTGATTAGTTGATTGGTGGACTAATTGGCGCAAATGTAGGACTTGCCCGGCATTAAGCCTCCAACTTCAAATCGTGACTATCTTTGCTGTTCTGGGAAGAGATTCAATCCACCAGCCAACCAATCCACCAGTCAACCAATCCACCAGCCAGCTGTGATACGAATATTCATTTCCGACGATCATGTCATGTTTGCCGAAGGCCTCGAAAGTATGTTGAAGGGGGAATCGGACTTTGAGGTGTGCGGGCGCGCCCGCAACGCCGCCGATACCCTGCAACAAGTACTTGAAATGCACCCCGATGTGCTGCTGCTCGACATCAACCTGCCCGACAAGTCTGGTCTTGATGTATGCAAACAACTGCGCGCAGAAAGTCCGGATGTAAAAATTCTGGCTCTCTCCATGCACAATGACGAGAGTTACATCAGCGCTATGCTCAGTCTCGGGGCACAGGGCTATGTGCTGAAAAATACCGGGCGCGTGGAACTCTGTGCCGCTATTCGCGCACTGGCTGAGGGGCGCACTTATTTTTCACAGGAAGTGACGGATACGATGATGCAGAGCCTCATGCGCGAGCGAAAAGGCGGAACACCCAAGGAGCCACCCAAGATCAGCCGCCGCGAACGTGAGGTACTGAAACTCATCATGGATGAACGCACCACGCAGGAAATTGCGGCACAATTGTTTCTCTCTGAAAAAACCGTGGAAAGTCACCGCGCTGCGCTGTTGGCTAAATTGGGCGCCCGAAACACGGCGGGTCTGGTGAAAGCTGCTATCCAATGGAAAATAATCGAGGATTGAAACACGGGCGAATATACCGCCATGCGCTTGCCCGGGTGCTCAAAATCCGGGTACTGCTTTTCCTGTGCATGGCGCCATTTGCCCTGTGGAGCCAGCCTGGATTTGAGGAAAGGCTCTCCTTCGATCAAATTCAAATGATCCTGTCCGAAGGTATCGCTCAGCGGGATGTCGGCAAACAGGCACTCGGCTGGTACAAATGGGCCATATACCGGGAGCAGGAAACCCTCAACCGCGATTCCGCATTCCAGTACCTTGCGCGTAGCGTTGATTTGTTTTTGATTGCGGGCGACACCACGGCCTACTATCGGGCACGCGCTGAATTGGCTACCCGACTGCCCGAACGCGGCATGGCTGAGGAAGCCCTGCAGATGCAGCAGGAAGCGCTGGACTATTTTCGGAAAACCCAAAACAAACGTTTGGAAACCCTCGTGCTCGCACAAATGGCACGCGTTTACCAACTGAAAGGCGATACAGCTCAAGCCTCGGTACTCAAAAAAGCATTTCGCGACAAGGGCTTGATGCTGCAAGATACCTTCCTGCTCATCACCGTTTTTCTTGACGACATCTCCCGGCTGCAAATTGAACAAAACTACCGCGACGCAATCTCCCTGGCGTTCCGTGTACTCGAACTCGCTCAACAAAGCAGACGCCCGGACGTGGCTACCTTCGCCGAGTACCAGATCGGGATACTGAACAGGCAAGCCGGCGACCACTACATGGCCCTTCGATTCCTGAAACGGGCCGAACGGTCCGTGTCCGCAGCATACGACCCCCTGCGTCGGGACATCTACCGGTACCTGTCTGCTACCTACTCCGCTCTGGATAGTCTACCCAAAGCCCTCGAATACGCCACGCGCCACATTGAACTGGGCGACACCTTGCTCAGTCGCGACCGCATCGCCACCTCCCAACGTCTCGCCGTGCAGTACGGCGAAAAGGAGCGGAGCCGCCAATTGGCCGAATTGGCTAAGGAAATGGCTGCCGTGGAATTATCCAAGCGCCAACAGCGCGATTTTTTTTATGCCATCCTGCTTTTCTTCGGCGCCATTATTCTTGCCTTGTTTTTTATGGTACGCGATTACCGGCACCGCCTGGCCACCAATCGTGTCATAACCGAGCAAAACGAAAAAATCAACCAGCAAACGATCCGGCAGTTGGAGGATGCGCTGCGCATCGAATCCATGCAGAGCATTCTGGAGGGACAGGAGAGCGAGCGCAAGCGCATCGCCAACGACCTGCACGACAGCCTTGGCGGCCTGCTCGCCGCCACCAAAATGCGGTTGGAAAACCTCTCCGGAAAATTGCCGGTACTGGGCCAGAACGAAGAGTTTGGCAAAATCCAGGGCCTCCTCAACGATACCATCACCGAGACCCGGCAGATCGCTCGAAACCTGCAGCCCGGCTCGCTGCACCAGTTCGGACTCATGAAAGCCGTGCGCGACCTTATTGTGCGTTTTCGGGGCGATGGTGTGCCGACAATTGATTTTCAACACTTTGGCGAGTTCAATGGCATAGACCACACCATTGCTCTGAACTGCTACCGTATTGTGCAGGAACTGCTGCAAAACAGCATCAAACACGCCCAGGCCACTGAAATTCTCGTGCAACTCACCCGCACTGAAAACGAGCTGGCTCTGCTGGTTGAAGACAATGGTATCGGTTATGACCCTCAAACGGTATCAAGGGGTATGGGCACCGACAACCTCAGCCAGCGCGTCCAGTTCATTCACGGAGAAATCAGTATTCAAACATCCCCCGGGCAAGGGGCCAGCACCATGATCACGGTGCCGCTCGCATAACCGATGCCGGGATTTCCAAACGAGACCGCATGGCCAACAACGAGCCATCAATAATCAGGGTTTTCCCGGATAAAAAATCGGGTGTTTGCACGGATTGGCCGACCGGTCGGAGGCCCTACATTTGTACCGGGCATCACAAAAACCGTATTACAACATTTCGACTGCCCTCTTTTACCCCCCACATTTTTTTCTTGTTCCTTGCAAACCGTTTCTTCCCCCCACCCCAATTCCATTTGAAAAAACCCTGATTTCAGTATTTTTCGCGGAACTCATTGCCGCACCATTCTCCCCCCCTTAGCAGCATCGCCCATCGAGCAGCACACACTAATCCGGCGATGCAGGCAAACAAACACTATTCATTTTATCATGCGCCCGGTGTTCAAAGGAGAACATCGGGCGCTGATCTTTTGGTGGGCCGTTGCTGAACTTCTTACCTTTGGGTTTGTTGAAAAACGGTATTTTATTTCACGAAAACACAAATCCAATAGCAACAATGGCATTTACACTTCCTGATTTACCCTACGCCCCTACGGCCCTTGAGCCGCACATTGATGCCCGCACCATGGAAATCCACCATGGAAAACACCATGCAGCTTATGTAAACAACCTGAACGCCGCCGTACAAGGCACCGACCTCGAAGGCAAAACGTTGGAGGAATTGCTGGCAAACATATCCAAACAATCGGCAGCTGTGCGCAACAATGGAGGGGGGCACTGGAACCACGCGTTCTTCTGGACGCTCATGGCGCCCAACGCCGGCGGTGCCCCAGGCGGAGACTTGGCCGCTGCCATTGACAAGGCGTTTGGCTCGTTCGATGAGTTCAAAAAACAGTTTGCCGCTGCGGCAGCTACCCGCTTCGGCTCCGGCTGGGCGTGGCTGTGCGTCGGCGAAGACGGCGGTCTGTTTATCACCAGCACGCCCAACCAGGATAATCCGCTGATGGACATTGCGGAAAAGCCCGGCCAGCCCATTCTCGGCCTCGACGTATGGGAACACGCTTACTACCTGCACTATCAAAATCGCCGGCCCGACTATGTCACTGCCTGGTGGAATGTCGTCGACTGGAGTGAAGTGGCCCGCCGCTATGCCGCCTCGAAATAACCGATCGTATTTTATTTAGCCATAAAGCATGAGCTGTCCCAAAATTCGGGGCGGCTCATGTTTCATTTAATAGACTTTCCGGTTCAGTTGTGAAAGAAACCGTAGGATGTACCTTCTCAAATAGTCGCATCTTTGCCCGCTCAAAAGTTTAGTACCCCGTCTTTTCACGCACAAAAACTCACGCGCTGTTGAAACGCTCGTATCAAGTCATCCTCGTTGTCGCGCTGGTGCTCTTCCTCGACCAGGCGCTCAAAATTTATATCAAAACCACTTTTTGCTACAACCAGGACGTGCCTATTTTCGGGTTGGACTGGGCGCGGCTTCATTTCGTTGAGAATGAAGGCATGGCTTTTGGCATCACCTTCGGGTGGGAATATGGCAAACTGCTGTTGAGTATCTTTCGCATCCTCATGGTATCCGCTCTGATCTGGTACATCCGCTTACTCATTGAGGCTGATGCGCCGGTTGGCTTCCTGCTCAGTGTGGGTATGATTACCGCGGGCGCTCTGGGCAATATCATAGATAGTGCACTCTACGGCCTTATTTTCACGGGATCACCTTACCACGACTGCATACCCGCGCAGTTCGCGGCTTTCGGCGAGGGGTACGGTACTTTCTTGCACGGCAAGGTGGTGGACATGCTCTATTTTCCAATGGCCTGGATTCATATACCGGACTGGCTTCCATGGATAGGCGGCGATGAATGGTTGTTCTTCAGCCCCATTTTCAACATCGCCGATGCCGCTATCACCATAGGCGTTCTCAGCATCTTGCTGTTCCAGCGTCAGTTTTTTAGCGAGGGCTTGACCCACCATCCCGAGGGCGATATTGATCCGGTTGTGGATACTGCGTTTCTGGAAGAGCAGAACGCCGGTGAAAGCACTGAGCAGCACGATCTTTCGACCGACACCGACCCGGTGGAGAACAATAGTGAGAAGTCTTAATCTCTGTCTAAGGTTATTCCGAACAAAGATAGGAGCACCGGACTATTGTTGTCAGGGTGACCCTCTTTTTTCCATAGATGCAACAACCGACGATACAAAAAAGCCTCTCCGATGACTAACACCGGGAGGCTACGAAAACAATAAACAGCAGGAAATTCTTTTTAAGTACCTGGACGGAATAAATCGATAAAATCCACTTTGGTCTTTTGCGTCAATACTGCGTTATTTTTTTCAACCGTAGCGCTGCTATGCTTTCAAAAAATGCCTTGTCTTGCCTCAAAATCCCTGCGTTTATTTTATCGATTTATCCCGTCCAAGTACTTAAAATGCGCCAAAAGCGCCATGGCAAGTTTCTTTTTTCACACGCTCCTCAACTACCACGCCGGCTCCTCAACCTGTTATACGGTGCTAATTTTGCGCACTACTTTGTACAATCGGGTTGTTTCGTTCACTTCTTCCTCGAAGGGATCGTGATCGAAATAGTTGGCGGAAATCAGTTTGAAGCGAACGACGCGCCCGCGGTCGTCGTATGATTTCTGGACGTATTTTACCCACACATTGCCATTGCTGCGCACGGCATATATCTCGTTGTCGCGGATGTCGTTCAGGTTTTCGACCGAGCGGCACACCACGATGTCGCCGTGGCGAATGACCGGCTCCATCGAGCTACCTTCAATCTGGAAGGCAACCAGACCGGAACCACCGACCCCGGGAATGGAGAAATAGGTATTGTCTTCCGAACTTTCGGCACCCAGTGTGGAACCGGCGAAGGCCCGGATGGTGGTGAACAGGATATTACCTTCACCGGAAGAAAAGTACCTGTCATTGGTGAGCACATCGCCTGGGGCCTCGAACCCGAAGGGGTTACCAATGCCGTGCAGCAGCCATGCCTCATTGAGGTCGTAGGCGCGGCAGAAAGACTGTGCCTGGCCGTAATCAATGACACGCTTGCTATCCGGATTTAAAAAGGCGCGGATGATATGGCCATAAGCTTTGTTGCCCAAAACCCTGTCAGCAACGTCGCCCACTCCTTTGCCACTTCGGTCATTTTTGACAATGGCACCGCGATCCTCCAGCAATTTGAAGGCCTGGACGAATCGTTCATTCAATAGAATCCGATCTTCTTTAATCATAACGCCTGTGATTTTTGATGTAAGCGGTTTTTCGATGGTACGGCCTCTTGGTGGTTTTTGCCGTCCTTTCGTTTTTTGATGGTGCAAACTTAAAACAAATGGTTTTTAAAAACAAAATATGTCAAAGGCTTTTTTAAATTTTTTTAGAAAACCATTGGCACGATTTTTTTTGTTGTCTGCAAATCAATCAATTGCACGGGATATGGAAAAATGCTTTTTCAAACACGAATCGCCGGTACCACAAGGATGGGTAGTCCCGCAACGTATTGCGTTTCACATATTATCGTACATTTGTTGCTTAAAAAGTGTCATCTCTTAGCGCTCACGGGCGCAAACACCTTTTTGTTTTATATGGGTATCGTCGTTTCTCTTCTCAACCACAAGGGTGGTGTTGGCAAAACAACCAGCGCCATTAATATAGGTGCGGGCCTGGTCGAACTGGGCAAAAAAATCCTGCTTATTGACCTGGACCCGCAAGCCAACCTCACCATCTCGCTTGGTATTCCGCGCCAACGATTTACAATCTACGAGGCGCTGCGCGGCGAAGGCGAACTGACTCCGTACACCCATAAACCCAATCTGGATATCATCACGTCCTCGCTCGACTTGTCCGGTGCGGAAATGGAACTGATCAACGAAGCGGGCCGCGAGTACATCCTGCGTGAACTGATCGGACAAGTGGAGGCCGACTACGACTATGTCATCATTGACTGTCCGCCATCGCTGGGTCTGCTGACCCTGAACGCCCTGACCAGCAGCCGCTTTGTACTGATCCCGCTGCAAACCGAATTTTTGGCCGTACAGGGCCTGGCTAAAATCAAACAGGTCATTGACAAGGTGCGCATGCGCCTGAACAAACAGGTGGAAATGGCGGGTGTGATTGCCACGATGTACGACAACCGCCGCGTACTGAACCGCGATGTGGTGGAAATTATCCATAAATACTTCGGCGACAAGGTGTTTAATACCTACATCCGCGACAATATCGCCCTTGCCGAAGCCCCTGCCCAGCGCAAGGATATTTTTGACTACAGCCCGAAATCGCCCGGTGCACAGGACTACCTCGCATTGTGCCGGGAGTTTTTGACCCGTGTGGAGGGCGTTGCCGAACCTGCACCCAAACAAGAACAAGAAGTCTGAACCGATGAGCAAAAAGAAATTCTCCGAAGGTCTGGACGACTTGTTC
This sequence comes from Lewinellaceae bacterium, assembly GCA_016719605.1. Lineage (GTDB taxonomy): Bacteria > Bacteroidota > Bacteroidia > Chitinophagales > Saprospiraceae > M3007. Next base: position 269,539 of record JADJYW010000004.1, read on the forward strand.
AAAGACCATCCCGCTGAAGTGGATACCTGGGGGCACGACGCCGAAACTGCGCCGCGTGAACGCCGACTGGCCAGCAAAAACTTTATGCACGACCTCGACTTGATGCTACAGGAGGCCATGGACGAAAGTTTCGAAAAACTGGAATCCGATCGGCCAACAGCATCAAGCAACAAGAGCAAATCAGCTGCTGCGTATCGCGCTCCCGTCAGCGGCCTGGATGCGCTGATCCGCCAAACCGTGGATTTTCAAGAGATGAGCACGGATGAGGAAAGCGGCAAAAAACGCCTCACTGTAGCCGTGGACAGAACCAAATTAGAGCAGCTCAAAGCCATCGCCCGCCTGGAAAATGCCTACATGAAAGACATCCTGGTGCAACTGATTGACGAGTACATTCAGGAGTACGCCCGGGAAAAAGGAATTTAAAGTTTTGAGTTTTGAGTTTCGAGTTTTGAGTGGCACTCGAAACTCGAAACTCAAAACTCAAAACTCAAAACCGCACTTGCGCGCCTACCACGACTTCCGACTTTTCTACAACCAGAGCATCCACCCGGAGTTGCTCAATCTGGAGCAGCGCCGCCGCCGCCTGGTGCGTCTGCTGGGCCTTTCCGTATTCCTGCTGCTGGGTATAGCGTTTTTTGCAGGTGTATGTGGGGATATTTGTCGTGACGCTGATGCTGCTGATTCCTGTCGGACTTTGGGTCACCTACCTCGGCTTTCGGGTACAGGTCTATTACCAGGAATTTAAACCGCGGGTGATGGAACTGATCCTCGATTTTATGGACAACGACATCAACCACGGCACCTTCCGGTACAGCGCCAAGGGCGGTATTCCAAAGGAAAAATTCCTGTCCAGCAAAATTTTTACCCGCGCCGACGAGTACCAGGCAGAAGACCTGATCACCGGGCGCGTACGCGAAATGCCCTTCGAATTATGCGAAGTGCGCGTGCGGGAATTTTCGGACGTGCGCACCCGGCTCGACTATGTTTTTCAGGGCGTTTTTCTCTGGGGTGATTTCCGCCGCACAGATATGCAGGGCGGTATTTTGCTGCTGCCCGATGCCTACCGCAAGTACCTCAGCCGCAGCGAACGGGCCTTCCACCTGTTCGGCGGGCGCCGCGTACGCAAGCACCTGTCGGACGAATTTGAGCAGGTTTTTGATACCTACGCAACGCCCAATGTACGCCTGCGAGACGTACTGTCCGACGACCTCCAACGCGCCATCCTTGGTTTCCGAAAACGTTTCCAGGCGGAGAACCGCCAAAAGGAAATCTACCTGTCCATCATCAACGACAAGGTGTTCATAGCCCTCACGCACGACAAAAATCTGCTGGAACCCTCGCTGTTCCGCAATACCGTCAGTTTTGAGGTGGTCCGCGAGTTTTATGAAGATATCAACCTGTTGTTGGAAGTACTGCGGGAGGTGGATGTGTTGAATTGAGCCTATTTTCGCCCCATGCAAATCAAAGCCTTCGCCCTCCTGCTTTTCATTGCTCAAATCTACCTCACGTTTCACGGGGTGGACTATTTTACCAAATACTGGAATCCGCTGGTGCTTTTCCTGGTGTCGCTGGGCATTGCAGTGCTGTTTTTTGGGCAACGCCTGCGGCAAATACCTGCCGTTTCACCAGCCCTGCGCGCGTTGCATCCCGGCGTTGCCGCATGCTGGATCGTGGGCGGTATGCTCACCATTTTTCTCGGCTACGAGGAACTGCGCAAACTGTTCGTGCAATATGCCGATCCCGGCCAGTATTCCGACGTGCTGCCCCAGTTGGAAGCGCAGTACCAGCGTTTTCTGCGCGGCGAAATGCCCTACGCGCCGGTAGACCTCGGCTACAACGCTCCCTACCCCGTGTACATGCCGCTGCACTGGTTGCCGCTGGGTATTTCCGATGCGCTGGGCATAGACTCCCGCTGGTCGGGCTATATCCTGCTGGTGCTGGCCGCCGGGGTGTACGGCTACTGGGTCGGACGCCAAAACGCCTCCGTGGGCGCCCGCATTCTGGCACTGGCGCTGCCCTCGCTGGGGCTTTGGGGCTTTATCCTGTGGGGAAAACTGGAGGTGCCGGTTAGTTTTGAAATCGTGATCGCGGCCTATTATTTGGTGCTGGCCGCCGGGCTGCTGGGCCGCAATCTGCGGTGGATTACCATTGGCGTTGTCCTTTGCCTGCTCTCGCGGTACACCCTGGTTTTTTGGTTGCCTCTGCTGGCCTTTGTCCTCTGGCAGGAGTACCCGCGGGTGGCAAATTTCCGCCTGTGGGGCACGGTTTTGCTGAGCATGCTGCTGCTGTACATCGTCCCGTTTTACCTGCGCGACCCCGGTATTTTTGCCGCAGGCTTGAAATACCACAACGACGGCGCAATAGCCCAGTGGATCGGCCAGGGCGACCCGCCCGTATCGTGGAGCATGGAAAAAGGTGTGTATTTCGGTATCAACATGAAAGCCCATTTCCCCGGCGATGCCGTGCAGCAGGTGTTCCTTGCCCGCGTCTTGCAGGCCGGCCTTATGCTGGCCCTGCTCGGCTTCGGGATTTGGGCTTACCGCCGCTGGAAAAACCGGATTGACGGTTTTTCGCTTTGTCTGGTGCTGCTGTATGCGGTGCTGGGCTGCTTCTATTTTTTTAGTCCCATGACGTTCCAGTACTACCTGTTGGTGCTGTTTGCGTTGTCGGCGACTGTGGTGGGGAAGGTGGTGCTTTCGGACTAAGTACGTTCAAAACCGAATCGGCACCACGGCCTTGGTCACGTTTACGGCTCCGTGGTACAGCACCAGATCGGCGGTGTCCCAGGTTTTGGGCACTTCAAAATACAGTACGCCCGCTCCGGTGGTATTGGCTTTTACGAAAGGAAAATCCAATTCATACGGCGCTATTTCGTCATCGCCATGCACTATATGGAGCGAGGATGCCGATACATCTTGCCCGTAGGGCGGGCGAATACAACGCATACGCACGGCTAATTTGTAGTGCTCCGGAGTTTTGCTGCTCAGCGTCGCTTCCAGAAATTGGTAGCCGGTAGTGCCCACATATTCCGCAGTCAGGTCAATCTGCTCGGTAGAAATTGGTATTTTCCGAACGTCGGCCTCCTGCTTTTCCACTGTCGGGATAGCATCTTCCTTGTCGGCAATGGGTTCTGGTTTTTCGGAAAACAGCAGTTTCAGCGAGAAAAATCCAACCAGCACAAGTCCGAGAATGCCCAGCCCGATCCACAACGTGCGCCCTCCGGGATGCCTGGGCATATTTGCCGGCCGGGCCGGCGCACCGGGGCCTTCAATCAACTCCAGCAACCGGCGCCGGATACGGGCTTCCTCCACATTGGCTTGCTCCTCGGTGAGCACCCCCGCACGGGCGTCGGCTTTCAGATCGTGCCACTGCCCTTCCAGCAAAATCAGTTCAGACTGCGCCGTTTCCCGGAGCACGCGGAATAACTCGTCAATTTCATTTTGCGCAAGCAGGCGGCGGAGGTGTTCTTTTGACATGGTAGAGAAAGGTGGAGCGGGTTGAGAAAGGGTGGAGCGTAAACCGTGCAAAAATAGTTGATTCCATGCATCGCGAGCATTGGGACTTTTGTGTTTGCCGGCAAGGAGACTGGGTGGCGGAGTCGGGCAATCCGCGCTATATCCTCGATCCGCACTGTCGGTCATCCTCCCCGACTTCAGCCATGGGCGGTACCCGAAAATTCCGGGTTTTTAGCCCCCATTCGTTCATTCGCCCGGTGCGGAATAATCCTGCTGCTTATTTCTAAAAAAAACGGATGTTTGCCCGCTTGTTTTTTCACTGCGCAGACCCGGAGGCGCGGCATATTTCCTGAAAAACAAGTACGAACAGGTCTGAAATTCAGTCTCCGCTTTACGGACGACCGAGTTTGTTTATCTTAAAAAATCTTCGCGCGCCGGGTCTCTACGGTGAAAAAACAAGCACAAACACCATGCACCATTTCCGCTCTATCCTTCTCCCGGCATTTGTTTGCCTGGCCTCCCTGCTCCCCGCCCAAACACCGCTGAAAAGCCCCGACGACTTTTTGCCACACCGCATAGGTGAGCAGTTTACGCCACACCATTTGCTCACGGACTATTTCGAGTATTTGGCCGCCAATGCCCCTGCGACCATGCGACTGGAGCGCTACGGCGCTACCAATGAAGCCCGCCCCTTGCAGGTAGCCTGTTTTTCATCGCCGGAAAACATCGCGCAACTGGAGCAAATCCGCCGGAACAACCTGCGGCTGGCCGGCGACCCCGCCGAGGCACGCGACGCTACACCTGCTCTCCCCGATGGGATCGCCATCGTCTGGCTCAGCATGAGCGTACACGGCAACGAACCCTCCGGCTCGGAATGCAGCATGCTATTGGCCTACCAGTTGGCCACACAAACCGAACCGGAAGTGCGCGAATGGCTGAAAAATACCGTGGTTATCCTCGACCCTTCGCTCAACCCCGACGGCTACGACCGCTATACCCACTGGTACCGAAGTGTGAGCAATGTGCGGAAAAACCCGCGTGGCGATGCCCGCGAACACGCCGAACCCTGGCCCCGCGGTCGTACCAACCACTACCACTTCGACCTCAACCGCGACTGGGCATGGGCTACCCAGATAGAAACCCAACAACGCCTCACCCTCTACCAGCGCTGGCTCCCCCATGTACATGCCGACCTGCACGAACAGTATGTGGACAATCCCTACTATTTCGCGCCCGCCGCCGAACCCATGCACGATTACATCACGCCCTGGCAACGCGATTTCCAGACCCAAATCGGAGAACGCCACGCCGGATACTTTGACCAAAATGGCTGGCTCTTCTTCACCAAAGAGGTGTTTGATCTGTTCTACCCGTCTTACGGCGACACCTACCCGATGTTCAGCGGCGCCATCGGCATGACCTACGAACAGGCCGGTCATTCCACCGCAGGCCGGGCCGTGATCAAATCCAACGGCGATACGCTCACCCTGCACGAACGTATCCTGCACCACCTCACCACCAGCCGATCCACCATCGAAACGGCCAGCAAAAACGCCGCTACGCTGGTGGAAAATTTCCGTAAATACTACGAGCGCAGCGCCACCCGGCCGCAAGGCCCCTACCAGTCTTTTGTGATCCCGGCCACCAACGACCCCAACAAGGTGAACGCGCTGTGCGCGCTGCTCGACCGGCACCATATCCGCTACGGGCGGGCGGGCGCCACGGCTTCCGGCCTGAAGGGGTTTGACTACATGCAGGGCAAGGAAATGACCTTCAGCCTGACGGAAAAAGACGTAGTCATCAGCGCCTTCCAGCCGCACTCCGTCCTGTTGCAGGTGCTGTTTGAACCCGAACACCGACTGAGCGATTCGCTGACCTACGACATCACGGCATGGGCATTGCCACACGCGTACGGCCTGGAGGCCTACGCTCTCAAACAGCGCCTGGAACCCAAACGCATTTTTGAACCGTACAAAGCCCCGGAAGTCCGGCTGGCCGGGCCGCCGTACGCCTGGTGTATCCACCGGAAGTCGCTGGCGGAGGCTCGTTTTTTGGGCCGCATGCTCGAAAACGGCGTGAAGGTGCGCTACGCCATGCAGCCATTTTCCCTGGCCGATCAGCAGTTTGAGGCCGGCGCGCTGGTCATCACCCGTGCCGACAACCACGCCATCAGTGCCGATCTCGACGCTCTGGTGCAGGCCGCCGCCGCCGCTACCAACGTGCCCCTGCACCCGATTTTCACCGGCTGGGCCAACAAGGGCCGCGACCTCGGCTCCGAAAACTTCATGCCCGTCAAACACCCGGAGGTAGCCATCGTGTATGGCGATGACGTGGACGACAACAACTACGGCCATACCTGGTTTTTCTTCGAGCAGGAACTCGGCTATCCGGTTACGCCTGTGGCGCTGGATCGGCTGTCCCGCATTCGGCTGACCGACTACACGACGCTTGTTTTCCCCAACGGCAACTACAACTTGCCGGAAAGCACACTCAAAATTATTCAAGAATGGGTGCGCCAGGGCGGGCGTTTGATTGCCTTTGAAAACGGCGTGCGCGCATTTGCCGACAAAGAAGGGTTTGAACTAAAAAGCAAAACAGAGGCTAAAAAAGACTCCGCCGCCACCGCCCCCAAACCCTACCAGTCCCGCGAACGGGAGGGTGTCAGCGATCAATTGCCGGGCGCGGTGGTACAAATGGAAATGGACACCACGCACCCCCTGACGTTCGGGTTTTCCGGCAAGTATTTTTCGTTGAAAACAACTTCCAATCTGTTCGAAATGCCGGCCAACACGCATACGGCGATGTGGGTTGGCGAGGAGTTCAAATCGTACGGATTCATCGGCAGCCGCCTGAAACCCAAATTGAAAAACACCCCCGTGGTGGCGGTGCAACGCATAGGCAGCGGCGATGTGGTTTATTTTGTAGACAACCCGCTGTTCCGTTGTTTTTGGGAGCAAGGCAAGATGTTGTTTGCCAATGCGCTGTTTTTTTGAGCGCATTCAGAAAACCAGCCCGATGCCGGTAGCAAACAACTCGGCCGTGGTTTCATGTGTTTTCAGCGAAACGCCGGCATGGCAGCGCAAGGGCGAACGAAACATGGGCGGAAAGTAGTAGCGCACCACCAGTTTGCTGTACCAGGCATGGGGAATGATTTGATTGATTTGGCCGCCCGTGTACACGCCCGCCAGCACCTGTATGCCGAGGCTGCCAAACAGAAATTCATCGGCCACGGTGACGGCTAAGCGGGTAGCCCCCAGCCGCGCTGCATGCTTGTCCAAAAAACCGGAGGTGCGGAGGCCAAAGTGGTACACAGCCCGGTTGTACTCGTACTCCATGCCCACCAGCAGGCGGTTGACGCGGTTGATCTGAAAATACCCGGCGCCGGACAGCCCCCAAACGGGGTAGCGCGGCCCATCAAAAATCGAATACTCGGTCAGCGCCAGACTACCCGATACCATGCCGCCCCAGCGCCGCCCGCCGCGTTTGTTTTCCGAAGTTGCGTGGAAATGTTCCTCCCGGATACCGCCGGGCGACCATGCCAGCGCGGCAAAGGCACCGGGCAGGTTTACGCCAAAATTGGGCAGGGTAGAGGCGCCGTTGGAAAAATGACTGAGTGCCCCACCCGCCTGCACCCGCCAGTGCGCCGTCAGCCGATACTCCGCGCTCAGCCGAAACTGGGTAAAGTTGTTCCAGTGCGACCCAATGGCATTCTGGTCGGGGTTGGAAAAGGAATCGTACGGTCGGGTCACATAGCCGAGGCCGGCGCCGACGCGAAAAATAGCCAGCCACCGACCGGTGCGCAACAAGGGCAGGTTCAGGTTGGGCAGCAAACCCCACGCATCGCCGTGGGCCTGTTTTCCCAACCGAAAATGCGCCACGGCCACCCCAAAGGCCGGATAGCGGTGCCAAACCTGCCATGATTTCCGGCCCTGCGTTTGAAAACGAACTCCAATTTCCTGCCCCCATACCGGTTGCCCGGTTTGAATCGTCAGTTTGGGCGTATGCCGCCAAAGCGTGCCGTGGTATGTCGCCGATTCCAAAGCCCAGGCAACCCTGTTTTGTGCCCCGACCAGAACGCCGTGCAACAAAAAACAGACAAAAAAACAGCCTCTGAACATGTTACGGTGCATTGGTAATTGATGGGCCGGGTTTCTGATTGCTCGTTTCGGGCCGGGAAACTTTAGTTTCCTTGCCGCATCCGCGCAATTGCTTGCATATCTGCCTCTGCGCGCGCTGTGTCGCCCAGCATCTGGTATGCCCTGGCCCGGTTTTCGAGCGCAACGGCGGCGTTGGGCCGCACGCGAAGACTACTGGTAAACGCCGGCACGGCATCCGCCGGGCGACCTTGTTCCAGCAGGATCATGCCCATGTTGAACCAGGACACCGCATCCTCCGGGTCGTTTTCCAAGTATCGCTGCAAGTCGGGTACCGCGCGGGCGAAATCGCGGCGCTGGGCGTACAAACTGCCCCGGAATTTGTACGCGTCCCATATTTCGGAATTGACTTCGATGGCGCGGGAAAAATCCTCAATGGCACGATCCGGTTGACCGAGGTCGCCGTATTCCACGGCACGCCAGAAATAGGCTTTGCCGCGAAATGTGTTACCTTGTTCGATGGCATTGCTCATCACGGTCAGCGTATTTTTCCAGGTCTTGATCTGGTTGAAACTCACAACAAACAACGCAACCAACCATATTCCCCCAACCACAGAGAACAAGCCGGACAATGCGGGCATTTTTTCTTTCAAAAAGAAAATCCCGCGCACCGCCAAAAATGCCAGACCGATAATGCCGAGGTAGTTGTAGTGGTCGGCAAACAACTCGAACGTGCCAACAGTGAGTACCGGCAGCGCCAGCACGATGGCCGACAGGTAAAAACCCAAACCCTGCGCTACGAATGGCCAGGTCGCGCGTTTCAGCCAGGCCAGCGCCAGCACGCCGATCACCAACGCCGGCGCGATAAAATAAACAATCGGCCAGGCTCCGTCTACTTGATCGAAGGCGTAAAAACTGCTAAGCCTGACGGGTGCGACAAAATTGCCCGCGTAGGAAAACAGCGCGTAGTTGGCCATCAAAAACCGGTCGAGCAGGTCGTATGTCTCGAACACCTGAATGCCCTCGCCGGATACCTGCCTGCTGTTGATAGTCAGCAATCCGAAGATGAGCGCTATGGCAAAAAACGGCGCGTAGCCTTGCCAATGCCGGGCTATCGAGCGCTGCGGGTTTCTCCACCAATCCAGCACAAGGAGCGTGAGCGGTAGCGACACCGCCGTTGTTTTGGCCAGGCAAGCCAACACCAGCAGGCCCAGCGCTGCGAAATAGTGCCGACGTCCGGAGGTAGTGTCCGGGGCATCGGTGTAGCGCAGGTATTGGAGCAGGGTCAGCAAATAAAAAAGGATGTGCAGCGGCGTACTGAACGCAGCCACCCAGGAGACGGATTCTACCTGCATGGGGTGTACGGCAAAGACAAACGCGACTAATGCCGCCACCAAAACCGGTTGGTGCAGGCGCTCCAGCAATCGAAAAACCAGCCAGGTATTCAGGGCGTGGACGGCCAGGCTCAGCAGGTGGTACCACTGGGGATTCTCCCCGCCCAGCGCGTGCGCGAGGGCATAAAACAGCCAGGTCAGCGGGGCATACATGCCGAGGTTGAACTGGGAAAAAAGGGTATTCACCGAGAAATCGGCCACGGCCGGATTCTCCGTGGTGGCCGTGTGGTCGTCGAGGCCGGTGAGTTCGTTGTTCAGGCCGGTGAGGAAAAGCAGCACCGCTGCCAATACCGGCAAGTAGCCGTACCAGCGTGGGGTTGTGGGTGTAGCGGCATGCCGCTTGGGCGTTTTGGCGGAAGGTGCTTTTTGATGGCGCATGGCAGACAGCAAGAAAAACATGAATCGGCCTCAAAAGTAGGATGGATTTGAGGAACGCCGGGCGACAATTCACTCCTCCCCCTCATGCAGACGCATCACTTCCAGTACCATCTTGATCTGCCCGTACGAGTACGCATCGCCGAAGTGCGCTTTGGCTTCGGCACTGAGTCGCGTGTTGTGTTCGCGGAAGAAGCGGTCAATTTGGGCAACATCCTCGATATCCATAAAATCAAATATGTCCAGTTCGCCCAACCCGACAAAGTACGCCAGGTGCCCTTCGATGGTCGTGCGTGCAAAGCCGCGTTCGGCAGCAATCTCGTCTATGGTTTTGCCCGATTGGTACAAGTCGAGGGTCACGACCTTGCTGTCGGGCTTCGGCGCTTTGGGCGCCTCGGGGTCGGGCAGCGCGAGGGCATCGGTTTGCAGGTTTTGGGCGATGCAGTAGTCCCGCACGATAGCGAGCATTTCGGCTCCAAACTGTTTGCTTTTGATCTTGCCGATGCCGCGCACTTTGCGCAGGTCGGACGTGATGACCGGCAGGCGCTGCGCGACTTCGAGCAGGGTTTTGGTGAGCAGCACCTCGGGCAATTCCAGGCCGTTGGCCTCGGCGTAGTCGGCACGCCATTGGACCAATCGGGCAAACAATTCCGGGTTTGGGGTGTCCTGGGGAGTACCCGAATACCCGGCGGGCGGCGCCGGCAAGGTATTTTGCGCTGCCGAGAAATCCAGATCGGCATTGGCTTTTGTTCGCAGGTAGCGGTGGGCGGAAAAGGTTGGCTGCGTGGCGGCGAAGCAGGCGTTTTTGATAAAAATTTCTTTTTGGAGGTTGGCGAGTGCCTCCAGAGCCGATTTGCGCACGCTCTTGTTATCGGTCAGGATTTGAATGCTGCGTGCTTCCGGCAGCAGCGTACCGCCGAGTTTTTCGGCAAACCACGCGCCGGCTTTGGCAATACGTGCCTGTAGTTCTGCATGTTGCTCGGGTTGGCCGCCTTGCTGGAAGTACCAGAGGAGTTGGGGGCGGAATTTGGCGACCAGTTCGAACAGGTGCTCTTCGGCGTGGTCGCGCAGTGCGCGTAGTTTCCGGTAGGCCTCCGGGTGCAGGGAGTTTTCGTGTTCCAGCAGCACCCGGCTTGCCTGCTCGAAACGCCGCTGGAGGGTGGCAAAATCGAAAAGTTCGAAGATGAGTGTTTGTTGAAATGCCGCTTTCGACTGTTCGAGGTGGGCCTCGTCGGGTGCATTTTTTTCGGCTGCTTCGCTAAAATGCTGGACAGTGGAGTCGGTTCGGACGCTGGAGTAGGCTATTTTGGAACGCAGCACGATGCCCTCAAAACTTTTGCAGCGGCTCAGCGCCACATAAACCTGGCCGTGCGCGAAAGCCGCCTGCGCGTCGAGGATGACGCGCTCGAATGTGAGGCCCTGGCTTTTGTGGATGGTGATGGCCCAGGCGAGTTTGAGCGGGTACTGGGCGAAGGTGCCGAGTACCTGTTCGCCCACTTCTTTGGTTTGTTCGTTCAGGGTGTATTTCACATTTTCCCAGTCCACCGGCGCTACGGAAATTTCGTGGGTTTCGTTGGGGCATCGGACATAGATCGTACCGTCGTTGATTCGGGTGATCTGGCCGATCTTGCCGTTGTAGTAGCGTTTTTCGCGAGCCATATCGTTTTTCACAAACATGACCTGTGCCCCGATTTTGAGTTCGAGCACCTCGTCGGTGGGGTAGGCATGCGTAGGGAAATCGCCCTGGATGGTTGCCCGGAACACCTGGGCCGTTTGCGGGATAGACGCCAGTTTTTGGGCGTTGATGTCGTGAGCGGTAGCGTTGTGGGTGGACAGGGTGATGTACGCGTCCTCCTCACCGGGCCGGAAGTCGGCGACAAATCGGCTGTTGAGTGCGGCCAGCACGTCGGCGTCCATTTTGTTGTCGCGTACTTTGTTGAGCAGGTCAATAAATACGTCGTCGGACTGCCGATAGATGTGTTTCAGTTCGACGACGACCGGGCCGGTTTTTTGCAGGGCCTGACTGCTGAAAAAGTAGGGCGTCTGGTAGTGTTCGCGCAGGAGGAGCCACTCGTCGTCCTTGACGATGGGCGGTAGTTGGTGCAGGTCGCCGATCAGGAGCAGTTGCACACCACCGAAGGGTTTGTAGGGGTCCCGGTAGCGGCGCAGCACCTCGTCAATGGCATCGAGCAGATCGGCGCGCACCATGCTGATTTCGTCAATGATGAGCAGGTCGAGGCTTTGTATCAGGCGGATTTTTTCGCCGGCAAACTTGCGTTGCCGGGCCGGGTCGCGGGTATTTCCCGGCAGGTGGAGGCCGAAGGGCAGTTGGAAAAACGAGTGGATGGTCATGCCGCCGGCATTGATAGCGGCCACGCCCGTAGGGGCCACGACGACTGCCCGTTTGACCATGTCGTTTTTGATGCGGTGGAGAAACGTGGTTTTGCCGGTACCGGCTTTTCCCGTCAGGAAAATGTTTTTGTTGGTGTTGGCAACGTAGTCGAAGGCAAGTTCGAGTTGCGGGTTGGATTGGAGGTAGGTCATAGTCGGGTTATTTGCCGAAATACGATGGCAAATTTATTCAAAAAAATGCAACAAGCCTACTCCACCACCGACACCCTGGCGCCATTGCTCAAATTGAATTGGCCGGCCACGACCACGCGTTCGCCTTTTTCCACACCCGAGAGTACTTCCACCCGGTCGCCATAGACGCTGCCGAGCGTCACCTGGCGCAGTTCGGCGATACTGTCCTGCACGACGTATACTTTGGCATCTTGCAAGCTGCCTGCGATAGCCTTTCGCGGCACGGTAAGGCCGTTGCGTTTGGCATCGAAAGAGAAGCGGGCCGAGGCGTGCATACCGCCACGCAGGGGTGTGGCCCGGGGGTTTTGTACCTCTATTTCTACATCGTAGTTGAATGCGTTGTCGGCGCGCAGGCCGATATTGGTGACGCGCCCGGCGATGGGGCGGTTGGGGTACACGTCGGCGTGCACTTGCACCGTTTGGCCATTTTGCACCAGGAGCACGTCGCGTTCGGTCACTTTCACCATAAGGAACAGTTTTTCGAGGTTGGTGATGTGGGCCACTTGTATACCGGGGCCGATCACGCTGCCGCGCTCGATGAAGCGGATGCTCAGGGTGCCGGTCATGGTTGCTTTGATACTGGTGTTGGCGATTTGTTTTTTGAGGGCTTTTTCTTTGGCTTCGGCGGCGAGCAGCCCCAGTTCGATGTCTTCCATTTTGTTTTTGGCTACAGCTTCGCCTTCGATCAGGTTGCCGAGCCGCTCGCGGTCTTTTTTCAGTTTGGCAATGTTGGCTTGTGTGGCTTCCAGTTCGGTACTCAGCAGTTCGTCATCTACCTTGGCGATGAGGTCGCCCTCGTGCACCCACTCCCCCTTGTTTTTGTACACCTGCACGACGCGGCCCTGAGTTTCGGAAATGACAAACATTTCCTTGGCCGGCAGGAAAATGCCGTTGGCTTCGAGGTTGTTTGCCAGGGTTTCTTCCAAAACCGGCGCTACTTCCACCGGCACAAAGGACCGGGCGACCAGCGACATGTCGGCCTCCGTGCGGCGCTGTTTTTGGTTTTCGTACAGTTTCCACGCGATGAGCGCTGTGCCAAGGGCTACTATAATCCAGATATAATATCGTTTCACGATTGTGTTGTTGAGCGTGTGCTTGCCGGCTATGGGACCGCAAAAGTCCGGCAATTTCGCCGGGAAAATGACATTTTCTCTATGGAGAATGTGCAGTGTATACTTTTGCGGCGACAAAACTCAACTATGCATATCAAAGCATCCGGCATCACCAACCTGACCGACGCGCGCTACTTCGCTGCCAAGGCGGTGGATTTTTTAGGTTTTAATCTGGAAGAAGGCACCGAGGGCTACCTCGACCCGATGTACATGAAAGCCATGCGCGAGTGGGTGCAAGGCCCAAAAATCGTGGGCGAATTCGACCGGTCGCAGGCAAGTACCGTGCGGGAAGCCGCGGCTTTTTTTGGGCTGGATGCCGTGCAGGTAACCCGTGTGGACGATTTGCCCGAGCTGGATGGGCTGGAAGTGATTTTGTATGTGCCGGGTGCCGGCCCCGAATCGGTAGCGCCCGTGCTCCGCGCAGCAGCGCCGATGGTGGCGTATTTTCTGCTCGATTTTTCGCAGTCAAAACTGAACGCAAAACGGATAGACGAAGATGCCGATACCTGGAAAGCTCTCTTCGCAGAGTACCCGATCCTACTGGACATCAACCTGCCGGCAGGCAGTTTGATGCACTTTTTGCAAGCATACCAGCCGGCCGGACTGGCCCTGCGCGGCGGCGCCGAAGAACGCGTTGGCATCAAGTCGTTTGAGGAGGTGGATGCGGTGTTTGACGCGCTGGAGGATTTGTAAACAGCAGCGCCCCGGCGCCGGCCGGTTCAAACAGGCAGGTCGGTACCAATTCTCGCCTCATTGGTCGAGAACCACTTTGGTGGTGCAATCAAACGCCGCGTGCGGCTGTCTTTTCGGTGTTTGTTCACCTTGCTACTGCCTACCATGTCCAATCTTGCTGTTTCCCCCCTGCGCGCGGGACTGTTTTTCGCCTGCGCTTTTTTGTTTTTCACCCCGATTTTTGCTCAAAAAATAACCGGCGCCATCACCGACGCCGACGGCGAGGCACAGGGCTTCACCACCGTTACGCTGCTTGCCACCGCCGATTCCGCTCTGGTGAAAGGCGCTCTGAGCGACGAACAGGGTCGGTTTGAGTTTGAAAATATACCTCCCGGCCGTTATTTTGTACGCACCCAGCTGCTGGGTTACCGTCCGGCAGATTCTGCACCGTTCGATTTTGGAGCCGCTGATATTGTCCTGCCCACGTTGACCCCGGCTCCGCTCAGTCAGGAATTGCAGGAGGTGACCGTGGTGGCACAAAAATCACTGATCGAGGTACAGGCCGACAAATTAGTGTTCAACGTGGATGCCAGCCCCACGAATACCGGACTGAACGCCCTGGAACTACTCCGCAAAAGTCCCGGCGTAAGCCTCGACCAAAACGACAACATCAGCCTCAAAGGCCGGCAAAATGTCATGGTCCAAATCAACGGCAAACTCACGCCCATGACCGGGCAGGACCTCGCCCAGTTTTTGCGCAGCCTGACCTCCAACGACATCGAAGCAATCGAAATCATTGCCACTCCCGGCGCCAAATACGATGCCGAAGGCAATGCCGGCATCATCAACCTGCGCCTGAAAAAAGACAAACGCCTCGGCACCAACGGCTCCGTCAACCTCGGCCTGTACCAGGGCATCACGACCAAGGGTGACGCTTCTGTTAGCGTGAACCACCGCGACCGCAAACTCAACCTCTTTGGCTCGGCCAGCATGTTCCGCGGCCGGTGGGACAATTTTATGCACCTCGACAACCGTGTGGGTGACCGCCGGTTCAACCAGAAGAATAATTCGTACTGGTTTGCCCGGCCCAGCAATGCCCGTATCGGGGCCGACTATTCCCCAAACTCGAAGCACACCTTTGGCGCTTTGGTTACTGCCGGCTATTTCGTCCCCAACAACTGGTCGCGCGCCCGCACTGAACTCGGAAGTCTATCCGAAAACCGCGTGGACTCCCTGCTCATCGCCGAAAATGAAGGCAGCATGCGCAACTGGAACAGCAACATCAACCTCAATTACAAATTCGCCGATACGCTCGGAAACGAACTGAATATAGACGCCGACTACGGTATTTTTCGCGACAGCAACACGGTGCTGAACCAGAATTTTTACCGCGATGCGGAAAACGTCACTACGTTCGGCACGGCCGCGTACCGCATGAACATGCCCCGCGATATTGACATCCGGTCGGTGAAAGCCGACTACGAGCGCGCGTTTCCGTTGTTTGGGGAAAACAAAGACAGCAAGTTTGGCGCAGGCGCCAAATACTCGGATGTGGCCACCGACAACACGTTCAATTTTTTCAATGTCGTGGACCAGATTGAAAACTTCGATATCGACCGGAGCAACACGTTTGAGTACCGCGAACGGATTGCTGCGGGCTACGTCAACGGCAGCACCAAACTGGGGAAATTCAGCCTGCAACTTGGCCTGCGCGCCGAGCATACCGACATCCGCGGCGACCTGATCGCCTACAAGCCGGTGGACAACAAAACGGTGGACACGGCCTACCTCGCGTTGTTTCCCAGCGCCGCCCTCGGCTACTCCCTGAGCGACAACCACCAACTGAATCTCACCTACCGCCGCTCCATTGACCGGCCGCGTTACCAGGACCTCAACCCGTTCGAGTTTCGCATGGACGAACTGAGTTTCCGCCGCGGCAATCCGTTCATCCGCCCGCAATTTACGCACACGGTGGAACTGGGCTGGACGCTGTTTCAGCGCGTCAATGTGAGCGCCAACTACGCGCAAACCCGCAATGCATTCGCCAATGTGACCGATCAGGAAACAGACCCCGTCACGGGCCGGCAACGGTTCTTCATTCAGGTGCGCAACCTGGCAACCCGCGACAATATCGGCTTCAGCCTCAACACGCCGATTCCGGTGGCCAAATGGTGGAACGGCAACCTCAATTTCTGGTACAACCAGTCCATCATCAAAGCCGACTACGGCGGCGACCGCATCATTGACCTGAAAGTCGGCGGCGGTGGTTTCTGGACGCAGCAAACCTTCACGTTGTCCAAAACCCTCAGCGCCGAAGTCTCGGGCTGGTTCAACTGGGGCGGTCTTTGGGGCGCCTTCGTCAACCGCCCGCAAGGTGTCATGGACATCGGTTTCACCAAGCGCCTCTGGGATGGAAACGGCACGTTCCGGCTGAGTTTCACGGACGTGTGGCGCACGGCGCGCTGGAGTTCGTACACCGAAATTGGCACGTTGTACATTGACGCCAACGGCCGCTGGGAAGGACAGCAACTCAAAGCGAATTTCACCTACCGTTTCGGCAACAACAATATCCAGGGTTCGCGTCGTCGCGCTACCGCTGCGGAAGAAGAGAGCAAACGGGCAAGCGGCGATGGAGGCGGGGGAGGCGGCTGAGTGTATCTAATTCATTTTTCTGTTCCGCCGCCGGCTGTTTCGAGGGCTGCTGCGGTTGTTTTTTGCGGAATAAACACTTCGAGTGGGCGCATATATTTCTCGTTGGCCCACTGGCCGAGATAGCGCTGGCGGGGTGTGTTTCCGAAAGCCACATCGCCGTAGCGACCGTGTCGGGTGAATTCGATGAGCGCGTCGCCGAGTTTCCAGTAGCAATTGAAGTCCACTTCGTTGAGGCGGGAGGTTTGGAACACGCGTTTGGTGGTGTAGTTGCGCACGCCGGTGTCGAAGTCGAGGTCGTAGCAGTACGGCTCGGAGTGGGTAGCCAGCACCCAGCGGTGTCCGTCGGTATCGCGGTGTTGGAGTACCAGATTGCGATTGGCGGTATTGACGGCAGTTTTGAATACCAGTTGCCCGAATTCGTGGCCCACCACATAGTCGTCTTCTCCGACGATAATGACCAGGTTCAAGTCGGGGTCCAGGCCTGCATAATTGCCCAGCCGGGCGCCTTTGAGGGGGCCGGAGCCGGGCTGGCACAGGAGCATGGCTGTTGGTTTGGGAATGTGGTGTTTTTTCCAGTTGACCCCGAGGTTTGCCGTGATCACGCCGCCGTACGAGTGCCCGATGTAGGCCACCTTGTCGGTACGGGGCCGTACATGGTCGCCGGTTTGCAGCAGGGCCAGCGCGTCGCGAATACCCTTGGCGGCATTGGCCGGAAATGCATCGGCACGCGGGAAGAGCAGGTTTTTCTGGTAGCGCGGATAAATCACAATGTTTCCTTTGGCTACCAGATGTTTGATCCACTTGCCGTAAGCGGTCGGATTATACGCACCGTAGCCGTGCATAAAAACTACGACATCGGCGGAGTCGGGCCGCGGATCGGCAGGCTCGAAAAGCCAGTAGCCATCGGCCCGGGTGGCCGCGTCGTAAAATGCCAGGGACCGGTGGCTGTACTCCGCACCGCCCGGACCGCCGGCCGGTTGCCCCGGATAGGGGGTGCCCTGAGCCGCAGCAAAGAGGCCTTTGAACGTCATTATTGCCATGAAAATAAAACTTCGCATCGTTTGTGTGGTATCGAGCACCGTTGGGCGGCACATGCTTTTGATATATGAAAACAGCAGATTGCAGGATCGGTTTTCAAAAATCGAGCCGCCCGGCAGATTGCTCCCTTGCAGTGCCCGATTGCCCGATCAAACGCCGAACTTTGTGATTTCGTTTAACAAAAGTGTATGGCGGGGACAATCCTCGCCGCTGTCCGACCCAATATGCGCCACACGCTGCTCTTGTTCGTCCTGCTCGGAATCCTGCACGCCTGCTCCGGGCAACAGCCGGAAATGGTATTGTCAACAACACGCTCCAGCCCGCAACCCGACACGGTTGTCCGTCCAAAGGCCACCCGCACGGCCGCTGCAACAAAACCGCCTGCCGGTTTTGTGAACATCCAGCAGCTGGATTCGTCCATTTTGCTGGATATCCGTTATGCTACGGCCAATAATTTTACCGAAAGCCAGATTTACGATTGCCCGCGCTGCTTCCTGCGCCAGGAAACCGCCGACGCATTGGTGCGCGCCCAAAAAATACTCCAACGCCAGGGGCTGGGCCTCAAACTGTACGACTGCTACCGCCCGCGCCCCTACCAGCAACGCCTGTGGGACAAAGTGCCCGATCCCAACTATGTGATGCCGCCCGCCAAAGGTTCCATGCATTCCCGCGGTGCGGCGGTGGACCTCACGCTCGTGAATGCCAAAGGAAACGAAGTGGATATGGGCACGCCGTACGATTTTTTTGGCCCCGAGGCCCACTACGACCATACCCGTCTGCCGGCCAAAGTGCTGGAAAACCGCCGGCTGCTGCGCCGCACCATGGAGTCCGTTGGCCTGAAGGGTATCCGCACCGAGTGGTGGCACTTTTCATTTCAGGGAAAACAGTTCCCGTTGTCGGACTGGGTGTGGCCCTGTGCGGGCAAGTAACCGCGGATAGCGTGTTCAGAGCTGCCAGGCCAGGCCGTTGCGCCAGGCGTAGGTTTCTGCGGGCGCCCCGGTGGGCAGATTTTTGTCCAGACTATACTCGAATCCATGGTGAGCGCCAGTTTTTGGTGATGTCCACACGCAGGAGCCAATCGGTGCTGAATCGGTAATTTCGGATAAGTCCCCACACCGGTTGCCAGTAGGTGGTACCGATGAACGTGACCTGTTTGCCGGGCCGGAAGGTCATGGAGATATAGTTGCTGGATCGGTGCCGCGCTTGTTGTCCGTTGGGTTCCGTGAAGGTGTTTTGTTCCCAAAGCCATGCTGCGCCGAGGTAGATGCGCTGTCGTCCGTCGGGCGATTTGAAGAGCCGCCATCGGGGGCCGGCGCCGAGCAGACTGCGCTGGTCGAGCAATTGGATCGGGCTGGTCTGTGTTTGGGCAAACGCCTCCCAGGTCCAGGTTTCGCTGAGTTTGTAGTTGTAGCGCAGGTGGGCGAACGCCTGTCGGGCGAAATCTTTGTTTCCGGCTCGCAGGAGGTTGAGGTTGAGCAGCAAAAGGGTCAGGTGCGGGTCGTGTTTGTACTGCACTTTGGTTTGTACCTGTATTTGCAGGCTCTGCTGTTGCACTTTCACCAGAGAGGCGTTGCCACGCAGGTGGCCGTACCACCGAACGGAATCCCGCGTGCCGGTGATGCGCTGCTCTTCGATGTTGACGACTTGCGCATACAGGAAAGCGGCGCCAAACAGGAGCATGACTGTGGTGAAAAATCGGATCGGTCGCATGGGGCCCCCCCCCCCCCATTTGAGGCAAATGGCTCGCCCTCGCCCAGCCTAAAACTCAAATAGCCCGAGGCAAGGTGCATGTTGCGTGGCATGAAGCAGTATTCGGCGGGTTAAAACCTGCCGCTACCTCAATACCGTCTCGGATCGAATGCTTCCGCCGGGATGCTGGTGGTTTTCCCGTCGGCCAGTTCGGCGACCAGTTTGCCGGTGCCGGCGGCCATGCTCACGCCCAGCATGGCATGGCCGGTGGCCATGATCAGGTTGGCGTTTTTTTTGGCAAACCCGATGTAGGGCAGCCCGTCGGCGGAAACAGGCCGGAACCCGAACCACACTTTTTCGCGCAGTTTTTCTTTTAATTTTTTCAGGTCGGCCAGTTCCCGGAACACCGGATCGTCGAGGTAGCCGGGCAAGTACCGGGGCACGGCCTCGAGGATGCCCTGCACACGCGGGAAGAGAATCCGGTTGTTGATCGGGCCGATTTCCATCGTGCTGCCGATGCGCAGGCGGTTGGGCCAGGGCGTGAGCGCTACTTTGGCTTCCAACAGGATACACGGGTAGTGGAGTTTTTTGGCGGGGTTTTCGACGGTCATCGAATAGCCTTTGCCGGGCATGAGCGGCAGGTATTCGCCGGCCAGTCGGGCAATTTGGGGCGACCAGGAGCCGGCAGCCAGCACCACCAGATCCGGGTGAACCGTTTCGGTTTTTGAGTTTTGAGTTTTGAGTTGGTACTGCACGGCGCTGATCTCGCCGTTTTTTCGTTCAAAACCGGTGACCTCGGCGTTTCGGATGATCCGCACGCCGCGTTTTTCCAAAAGCACGGGCAGCTGCTGCATGAGCGCGTTTGGGTAGAGATGGGCATCGTCTTTGAATAATACGGCGCCGCGCACTGCGGGCTTGACCTCCGGCTCAATGATTTGCACCTGTTCCCGGCCGAGCACTTCGACGTGCAGGCCCAGCTGCTCGGCTTTGCGGGCGTTTTCGAGTTCTTCTTTTTCCGTCTTTTCGGTTTGGTAGTACATCATGCAGCCGCGTTCGGTGAGGCCGAAATCCAGATCGCCCGCAGCGGCCCATTCCTGAAACAGTTTTTTGGACAGCAGCAGCAGGTCGGTCAACGGACGGGCACTGCGTTCTGCATGGGCGTGGGTAGAGGCACGCATGAATTTCAGGCCCCAGTCCAGCAATGCCCAACTTGGCCGGGGCCGCACATAGAAGGGGCTTTTTTGGTCAAACATCCACCAAAAACCCTGTTCGATCATGCCTGGTGCAGCCAGTGGGACAAAATGCGAAGGCGACAGGTAGCCCATGTTGCCGAACGAACAGTTGTCGGTGGCGTCGCCTTTTTCGAGTACGGTCACGTTCCAGCCGGCTTCGTGCAGGTAGCGTGCGGCGCTCAGACCGATGATGCCGCCGCCAATAAGGAGTGCTTGCATGATTTTTTCGTTTGTCGGGGTCAAACATCGGAAACTCCGCAGACATAGGTTGCAGGGTTTCTGGTCGGGCGCCTGAAAAAACACCCGGGTTTGCAAGGATGCTCCTGCTTTTGTGAAAGACCGTACCGGAAATCCCCCCTGTTTCTTACTTTTGCCCACCTTTTTACACACGTTACACAAAAACATAAAAACTGCCTACACCACATGGTCAAACAGTTCCTTGTCTCGACCTGCCTGCTGCTGCTTTTTGCCGCCGCCGGCACCGCTCAGCCCGATACCTACCACGACGATCCGATCCTGTTCACCGTAAACAATACCCCCGTGCGGGTGTCGGAGTTCCAGCAAATCTATTCCAAAACCAACCAGCAAAAAGCCGACTACTCGGACGCCTCCCTGCGGGAGTACCTGGATTTGTACGTCAAGTTCAAACTGAAAGTCCAAAAGGCCCGCGACATGCGCCTCGACACCGCCCTGGCTTTCCGCTCGGAACTGGACGGCTACCGGCGCCAACTGGCAGCCTCCTACCTCGTGGACAAGGAAGTGACCGAAAAACTCATCCGGGAAGCCTACGAGCACAGCAAACAGGACGTGGATATCAGCCACATTTTCATCGCCTGCGACCGCAATGCCGATGCCGCCGATACCCTCCGCGCCTACAACCGCGCCCTGGCCCTGCTCCAGGCCATTCAGCAGGGCGGTTCCTACGAGCAACTCGCGCGAGACAGCTCCGAGGATAAATCGGCCAAGGAAAACAGCGGCCGCCTCGGTTTCGTCACGGCTATGTTGCCCGACGGCTACTACAACCTCGAAAAGGCTGCTTATTCGGCCAAACCGGGCCTGATCCCCAAAGTAGTGCGCACCTTCGCCGGCTACCACGTCGTGTATGTACACGCATTCCGTCCCGCCCGGGGCGAAATGGAAGTGGCTCAAATCCTGATCCGCAAAGGTGAAAACGAGGAGGAAACCGCTAAAAAACGAATGCTTGCAGACAGCGCCTACCAGTCTGTACAGCGCCGGGACTGGGCAGATGCCTGCACCCGCTACTCGGAAGACAAAGTGAGTGCAGCCAAAGCCGGGTACATCGGCCACTTCGGGATCAACCGCTACCAACGCACGTTTGAGGACGCTGCATTTGCGCTGGAAAAAGACGGCGATATCTCCAAACCGGTGGAAACCACCATCGGCTGGCACATCATCAAGCGCCTGAGCAAACGCGAACTGGCTCCCTTTGAAGACATGCGCCGCGCACTCACCGAGCGCGTCAAACGCGACAGCCGCAGCGAAGTGGCCAAACGCAGTATGATTGCCCGCATCCAAAAAGAAGGCAATTTCAAGGACTATCCACAAAATCTGCAAGTCTGGACGGCCCAACAAACGGACTCCATCTTCCACACGTTCAAATGGAAACCCAATCCCGACAATGCCAAAACCCCGCTCGCGCAGTACGGCAAAGACAAAATTTTTACCGTAGGCGATTTTGAAGAATTCCTCGTGCGGGCCAGCCGCGACCGGATGCGCGGTCTCGGCCACCCCATCCAGGAAACCGTGTCCAAACTTTATCAGGACTGGTCCGACGAAGTGGCTATCCAGTACGAAGAGAGCCAACTCGACAAAAAATACCCCGAGTTCAAGTTTCTCATGCGCGAATACGAAGAGGGTATGCTCCTGTTTGATGCCGCCAAACTGGAAGTGTGGGATCGTGCCAACACCGATTCCACCGGTCTGGAGCAGTATTTCAACCAGAACCTGAAAAACAAATACATCTGGGAAGAGCGGGCTGTAGTCAGCCTGTACACCCTCAAATCGGACGACCCCGAACTGCTGGCCAAGGTGCGCGAATTTGCCGCCAAAAAATCGCCCGAGGATGTGCTCAAGAAGTTTAACAAAAAAGAAGAGGTGCTCGTCCGCCTGGAAAAAACCTACGAAAAAGGCAAAAACAAGGACCTCAACGATATCTGGTCGGCAGGCAGCATGACAGCCGCCAAAACAGATGCGGGCACCAAAACTGCTACGTTTTCGAAAGTAGAACAAATTCTGGCTCCGTCGCCCAAAGGCCTGAGCGACGCCCGCGGCTATGCCGTGGCCGACTATCAGGACTACTTAGAAAAACAGTGGGTGGACAAACTGCGGGCGCAGTATTCGGTAAAAGTAGACGAAGAAATTCTGGGGACGCTGATTCGCAACAAGTAGCCATGCAATGGCTCAACCTCCATACCCACCACCCAGTCGGTTCCACGGATGTGTTGGAAATCGAGAGCCTGTACTTCGGACAGGAAATTACCCACCGATCGGGCTTCCGGTCGGTGGGTTTACATCCCTGGTATCTGGAAAGGCTTGACCTTGCCGCCGCAGAACAGTGGCTACGCCAACAAGCTGCGTTGCCCGGCACACTTGCTATCGGGGAGGCCGGCCTGGACAAAGTCACGCAAACGCCCTGGCCGGCACAGTTGGACGCATTTGGCGTTTGCCTGCGTGTGGCCGCCGATACCGGCAAACCACTTTTGATACACTGCGTGAAAGCGTATGGCGAGATTGTGCAGATTTTGAACCACCCGGGTGGTGTGGCCCGGCGCCCGCGCACCGTCGTTTTTCATGGTTTTGACAAACACCCGCAGACGGCGCAAATGGTACTCCACGCGGGGTGCCATTTGTCGTTTGGCGCGGCCCTTTTCCGGGAAGACGGTCATGCCGCCGAGGCGCTGCGCCAGACGCCCGCCGAGCGTTTTTTTCTCGAAACCGATGTACAAAAAATAGACATCAAGGCCGTGTACGCCCGGGCGGCGGAAATACGCGACGTGCCCGTTTCGGTGGTGCAGGAACAGGTTTGGGAGAATTTTGAACAGTACATTTCGAGCGCTTTTTGACCTGGGTTTATCCTGCCTCGGAGCACACTACCGGACATTTTTGGAACGAGAGGGTGTCTCGTAAGTCCGCACCATAATTGCGAAGTTGACAGGCGAATCCATTTTTTGACAGGATGAAAAGGATTTACAGGATTTTCGGCGGCGGAGCCGCCTCAGTTATCCTGTAAATCTTGTAAATCCTGTCTAAAAAAATCAATTCCAGTCAAAGTCATGCTTTTGAGACAGCCTCTCGTTCCAAAAATGTCCAATCGTGTGGTCTCGGAGACCGGTTTTCGCCGACCGCTGCGAGCCACCTTTTCCCTACTTTTGCGCGGCAACAACCTTTCCTGAAACAATGGCTCTACTTATTCGCTGCCGCGACATCGCTCCCCAGTTCGGACAAAACTGCTTTCTCGCTGAAAATGCCACGATCATTGGTGACGTCGTCATGGGCGACGACTGCTCGGTGTGGTTCCAGGCCGTCGTGCGTGGCGACGTGAATTTCATCCGCATCGGCAACAAAGTGAACATCCAGGACGGGGCCATCCTGCATGGCACCTACCAGAAATGCGGCACCACTATCGGCGACAACGTCAGCATCGGGCACCGCGCGCTGGTACACGGCTGCACCCTGCACAACAATGTGCTGGTGGGCATGGGCGCTATCATTATGGACCAGGCTGTGGTGGAGGAAAATTGTCTCATCGCTGCGGGCGCCGTGGTGCTCGAAAATACCATCTGTGAGGCCGGCGGTGTGTATGCCGGGGTTCCGGCGCGGCGTGTGAAGGAACTCACGCCCGATCTGTTTCAGGGACAAATCCAGCGCATCGCCAACAACTACGTTTTTTACGCCGGCTGGTTTAAATAAGTAGGTGTGTAAACTTCCTTCTCAACGCCCTGCTCATGGACGAAAAACTACGCGCCTACCTCTATCTCCATTTTTGTGTTTTCCTGTGGGGTTTCACGGCCATTTTGGGTAAACTGATCAGCCTGCAGGCGCTGCCGTTGGTTTGGTGGCGGGTATTGTTGTGCTGCGCCACCTTATGGTGGTTGTTGCCTAAGGCGCAGATGCGGGGGCTGACGCGGCGGGCATTTTGGCAAATGCTGGGTATTGGCGGTTTGGTGGGTGTGCACTGGATTTGTTTTTACGGCGCGATCAAACTTTCCAATGCCTCCATCGCCGTGGCTACCATGGCCGTCACGTCGTTTTTTGCCGCCCTGCTGGAGCCGCTCCTGATGCGCAAAAAGGTACAGTGGTACGAGCTGGCGCTGGGCATCCTGATTTTGCCGGGTATGGCGCTGGTGGTGGGCAATATCGATCTGGAGATGCGCGCCGGCTTTGCCGTGGGTATTCTCGCCGCGCTGTTGGCGGCACTTTTTTCTATCCTGAACAAACGCCTCATTGACACCGCGCCGCCGCCGGCATTGGTCATGAGTTTTGTGGAATTGTTCGGCGGGCTGGTGGTGTGCTCGCTCGTGTTGCCGTTCGCGTTGGCTTTCGCGCCGGAGCTCCAGGTCGAACCCCAGGGCTGGGACTGGCTTTGGATGCTGATTCTGGCCTGGGTTTGCACCTTGCTGCCGTACTACCTGACGCTGCTGGCTATGCGGCATATTTCGGCTTTCGCCACCAACCTGACCATCAACCTGGAGCCGGTGTACGGCGTGGTACTGGCCGGGTTGTTTTTTCAGGAACACAAAGACCTGGCCCCTGGCTTTTACATCGGGGTCGGTATTATTTTGCTTGCAGTGTTCAGTCACCCGTTTTTAACCACCCGCTTTCGGCGGGGGTGATGGGGGGCAATGCGTACTTTTGCCGGGCTTGAGCAAAGCAGCCCGTTTCACCGGCAACCTAACCAGTTCGCACCATGCAAAATCCAGTCGCCTACCAGCCCAAAAACAAAGTCCGCCTCGTCACCGCCGCCAGCCTGTTCGACGGCCACGACGCCGCCATCAATATCATGCGCCGCATTATGCAGAGCAGCGGCGCGGAAATTATTCATCTCGGCCACAACCGCTCCGTGCAGGAAATCGTGGATTGCGCCATCCAGGAGGATGTGCAGGGTATCGCCATCACCAGCTACCAGGGCGGCCACAATGAATTTTTCAAATACATGTACGACCTGCTCCAGGAACGCGGCGCGGGCCATATCAAAATCTTCGGCGGCGGCGGCGGCACCATCCTGCCCTCCGAAATCGAAGAACTGCACGGCCACGGCATCACCCGCATCTACCACCCCGACGACGGCCGCGCCATGGGCCTGCAAGGCATGATCAACGATGTGCTCCAACAGTGCGACTTCCCGGTGGGCAACGCGCTGAACGGCGAACTTCAGCATCTCGCCGAACGCAACCCCGGCGCCGTCGCGCGGCTGATCACCGTGGCGGAGAATAGCCCGGAACTGTTTGAGCAAAATATCCGCCCGAAACTACCCGCTGCCGTAGCGCAGCACCCGCCGGTTTTAGGCATCACCGGCACCGGCGGTGCGGGAAAATCCTCCATGGTGGACGAACTTGTGCGCCGCTTCCTGCTCGATTTTGAAGATAAAACCATCGCTATCGTGTCGGTGGACCCCTCCAAACGCAAGACCGGCGGCGCCCTGCTCGGCGACCGCATCCGCATGAACGCCATCAACAGCCCCCGCGTGTACATGCGCTCGCTCGCCACGCGGCAGTCCAATCTGGCGCTCTCCAAGTACGTCCACGCAGCAGTGGATATCCTCAAAGCCGCCCGGTACGACCTGATTATTCTCGAAACCAGTGGTATTGGCCAGAGCGATACCGAGATTGTGGACCACAGCGACCTCACGCTCTATGTGATGACCCCCGAGTTTGGCGCCGCCACGCAGTTGGAAAAAATTGATATGCTCGATTTTGCCGACGTAGTGGCAATCAACAAGTTTGACAAACGCGGCGCGCTCGATGCCCTGCGCGATGTGCGCAAACAGGTGCAGCGCAACCACAACGCCTGGGATACACCCGTGGACGCCATGCCGGTGTTCGGCTGCATTGCCAGCCAGTTCAACGACCCCGGCGTGAACCAGCTCTACCGCCGCATCATTGACCAGCTGAACCAGAAATGCGATGCGGGCCTTCTGTCGCACTTTGCTGCTACGGACGAGATGTCCGAAAAAATCTACATCATCCCGCCGCAGCGCACCCGATACCTGTCGGAAATTTCGGAAAACAACCGCAAGTACGACCTCGACGTGGAAACACAGGTGGCGATCGCGCGCAAGTTGTGGAGTTTGAAAAACACCATCGAGACGGTGGACGATGGACGGGAGACGGTGGACAGCCGGCTCGTGGATGTTTTGAAAAAACGCTACACCGAACTGGAGGCTCAGCTCGACTGGCGCTGCAAACGTATCCTCGAAGGGCACGAAGCCAAAAAAGCCCAGTATGCTGCAGACGAGTACGTTTACCTCGTGCGCGACAAGGAAATTCGGGTAAAAACGTACACCGAAAGCCTGTCGCACACCCGTATCCCGCGCGTGGTACTCCCCCGCTACAAGGACTGGGGCGATATCCTGCGCTGGCGTTTGCAGGAAAATGTGCCGGGTGAGTTTCCGTACACCGCCGGGGTGTTCCCGTTCAAGCGCGAGGGCGAAGACCCCACCCGGATGTTTGCCGGAGAGGGCGGCCCCGAACGGACCAACAAGCGGTTCCACTATGTCTCCCAGGGTTTGCCCGCTGCCCGCCTCAGTACGGCGTTCGACTCCGTGACGCTCTATGGCGAGGACCCCGACTACCGCCCCGACATTTATGGCAAAATCGGCAACAGTGGCGTTTCGGTCTGCTGCCTTGATGATGCCAAAAAACTCTACTCCGGCTTCGATCTTTGCGATCCGAAAACCTCGGTGTCCATGACCATCAATGGTCCGGCGGCCACCATTGCGGCATTTTTTATGAATGCCGCCATAGACCAGCAGTGCGAGAAGTACATCCGGGAAAACAAGCTGGAGCATTTGGTGGAGGCGAAGATGAAGGAAAAGTATGACGACAAAGGGCTGCCGCGGCCAGGGTATGGCCTCACCCACCAACCCCCCCTCTCCAAAGGAGAGGGGAGGGTGACACTCTATCTCCCCTCTCCTTTGGAGAGGGGCCGGGGGTGAGGCTTGGGGCGGGGGTAGGGCTTCTTCCCGAGGGCCACAACGGCCTCGGTCTGCTCCTGCTCGGCGTCACCGGCGCAGAAGTTTTGCCCGCCGACGTGTATCAAAAAATTAAATCCTACGCCCTATCCGCGGTGCGCGGCACCGTGCAGGCCGATATTTTGAAAGAAGACCAGGCGCAGAACACCTGCATTTTCAGCACGGAGTTCAGCCTGCGCGTCATGGGCGATGTGCAGGATTATTTCATCCGGAACAAAGTCCGCAATTTCTATTCGGTTTCTATTTCGGGTTATCACATTGCCGAGGCGGGAGCCAACCCGATTTCGCAGTTGGCGTTCACGCTGGCCAATGGTTTCACGTTTGTGGAATATTACGTGTCGCGGGGCATGGACGTGAACGACTTCGCGCCCAACCTCTCGTTTTTCTTTTCCAACGGCGTAGACCCCGAGTACGCCGTCATCGGGCGCGTGGCCCGGCGCATCTGGGCCAAGGCGATGCGGTTCAAGTACGGCGCCAATCCACGCAGTCAGATGCTGAAGTACCACATCCAGACCTCCGGTCGCAGCCTGCACGCGCAGGAGATTGCGTTCAATGATATCCGCACCACCCTGCAGGCGTTGTACGCTATTTACGACAACTGCAACTCGCTGCACACCAATGCCTACGACGAGGCCATCACCACGCCCACGGAGGAGTCGGTGCGCCGCGCCATGGCCATCCAGTTGATTATCAACCACGAACTGGGTTTGGCGAAAAATGAAAATCCGTTGCAAGGCTCCTTCATCATTGAGGAACTGACCGACCTGGTGGAGGAAGCCGTGCTGTCCGAATTCGACCGCATCACCGAGCGCGGCGGCGTGCTGGGCGCCATGGAAACCATGTACCAGCGC
Source organism: Lewinellaceae bacterium (assembly GCA_016719605.1). GTDB lineage: Bacteria > Bacteroidota > Bacteroidia > Chitinophagales > Saprospiraceae > M3007. The sequence goes on from JADJYW010000004.1 coordinate 297,896, forward strand.
GGCAAAATCCAGGAAGAAAGCCTGTACTACGAGACGCTCAAGCACACCGGCGAACTGCCGCTCATCGGGGTCAACACCTTCCTCAGCAAGGAAGGCTCGCCGACCATCCTGCCTCGGGAGGTTATCCGCGCTACGGAAGAAGAAAAAGAGGCGCAAATTCAGACCCTGCGCAACCTGCACGCAACAAACGCCAACCAGTCGAAAGAAGCCCTGCGCCGCCTGCAACAAGCCGCCGTGCGCAACGAAAACGTATTCGCCGAACTCATGGAGGCCGTGAAAGTGTGTTCGCTGGGTCAGATTACGAATGCGCTGTTTGAGGTGGGTGGGCAGTATCGGAGGAATATGTGATTTTTAACCTACCGCATCAACTCCTGCATCGCCAGAATATTCGCTTCGGAATCAAAAATAGCCCGAACCGGGATAACAAAGCCCGGCACCGCCCGACTTTCAATATCGTCGTCGGGGCCGAAAATACGGGCGGGCAGGTAGGTGGTGTCGGTCGGCAGTGCGAGGTAGTACTGTTCGATTTGCTGGTGCAGCGGATCAACGATCCAATATTCCTGCACGCCGTGTGCGGCGTAGTCTTGTTTTTTTACGCCACGGTCGGTAGCAGCCGTTTTTTTGGACAGAATCTCGACCACAAAATCCGGGGCGGGGAACAGCAACTGGTCTTCCGTAAATTGATCGGCTTTTTCTTTGGAGAAAAACACCAAGTCTGGTTCGTAGTCATTGCGCGTGAGGGCAACCATGACTTTTTCGGTACCCACTACACCAAGTTTTTTTATGTCGGCAAAAAAACTTAATAAACGAGATAACAAATCGGTCACCTTCCAGTGCCGCCGCCGGACGGGTGAATGCAGCACCACTTCACCATTGATAAATTCGGCCTTGATGCCCGGGGTCACCCACTCGCGAAATTCGTGGCGCCGACGGCTTTCGTCTTCCAAAACCTTGTTCAGGCGTTTCACCACCTGCGGCAGGTCGGGTGAATTCAATATTTTTTCGGCATAATCAATCATATTGGCCGTGTATTTTTTTGACAAAGTTAAGTTGAAAAATCGAAGTTGCTGCGCTGGTTCCAGGATCGCCGGCTTACCATTTCAGTATAACCGGCTATTTTCGCCGGGGATTAACGTCGGCGACGCGGTTGATTTTAAAATTTTAAAAAACTAAACATGCTCTAAATGACCATACATTTCCATTGATGAAAAAACTCTTTTTTATCGCTGCTGCCGCCCTCTTTTTTACCGCCGCCGAGGCCCAAACCCTCATCTCTTTTTTGGGCAAAAACGGCAAATACGGCTTCGCCAATGAACGCGGCGAGGTGCTTATTCAGCCCAGTTTCGAGGGCTATCATCCTTTTTGGCCGGCCAAATTTTTGAGCATAAACTCGAAACAAAATGGCGAACCTGTTTCCTTGCTGCAAAACGGCATGGCCATCCCCGGGGCGAGTCTGATGGGCGTTCCTGTCGTCAACTACGCCACTGGGAAACAGGAGAAGCCCGACACTTTGCGCGACCTCGTTTTGCTCAAAAACGAAAAAAAATGGGTGTTCGCTGACCTGAATACGCGGCAAACCAACGCGTTTCCCTTCATCGAAAATTATCAAAACCCAAGCTGGTTTTCGCTCGTCGGGCGGAATTACCACTCCTTAGAATGTGCCTTTGATTTTGGTTTTTGCAGGGTTTTCAAAGAAAATGGGCGCATCAATTTTATCGGCACGGATTTGAAAGAGGTTTTCCCGAAGGACTTTTTGGCCGGGGCCATCGGCGGGCCGGGGCTGTTTGTGGTCGGGAACGAATCCCAAAAAATGGGCATCGTGGACCAAACGGGCAAAATCCGCACACCTTTTGTTTGGGATCGGATTGATTTGCCCACCCGGCCCGGCTATTTTTTGGTGAACAACGAGACAAACACCTTCTCCAAAAAACCACACCGCGCCGGGATGATAGATGCCGAAGGGAAAATCATCATTGACACCATTTACCAGTACATCACAGGCGGAAAAGACTATTTGCTGGTGCATGGAAAAGACCGCGTGGGGCTGATGGATTATACCGGGAAATGGGTTTTTCCGCTTGAATATCGCGATATATCTTCTTTTTTTGGCGAGTTTTTGATTGTAAAACTAATCGGCGGCAGGACGAACGTGGTCAATTTGAAAGGCGAAAAACAGTTCCCGAAGGACTATTCCGACATCGAAATACGCGCTTTTCGTTACGGCCAAAAACCGTTTTTGCTCCTCCGCGAAGGGCCGGTGACGAGCCTTGCGGACTCCACTTTTCGGATTTATTTTACGGATACCCTGACGTCAATTGCCGAGACGCAACAAACCACGTTTACCAAAAAAGCCCATCATTTTCTGGTTTTGGAGGGGCGCTCCAACTACGCGTACGACCGGTATGGCATCCGCGACACGAGCGGCAAACGTATTTTGCCCGGTATTTTTAACCGGATTTCGGAGATGCGGCATTTCGGGGACGATGCTTACCTCGTCAAAAAGGACAGCCTCTGGGGTGTTTTTGACACGGAGGGCAAGGTGATTTTTTCGGTGATTTTTCTGGAAATTATGGAAGGGCCACATCCCGAAAACGACCGGGTTCCTGTCATCTGGGCGCAGGCAGTAGGAGAAAACCTATACTCGGCCTACGATAAAACCGGTCAAAAACTGCCCTTCGCGCCCCGTTTTGACCCGTGGCAAAACAAGGTTTTTCGAATCGAAACCCTCGACCGGGAGAAACCACCCGTTTTGGTGTTTTTGGATGGCAGCCGGCGGGTAATTGACGCATCCGAGGCGGAAAAACTTGCCCGCTTGTGGCATGTTCCCACGCCCGACGGCGGGTTTGTTTTGGAGGAATCGGGTGACCAAATCAAGGTGCTGGATGCTTTTTTGAAAAGCGTCGTGCCGGCTGGATTTTCCGTCCCGAAAAAAACATTCGAGCATGACCGCTTGGCTGCAACGGGTTTGCTGACCGTTTATCAGGCGCAAAGTTCCGGTGTCATCAATGCAAAGGGGGAATGGGCGATGCCGCCCAAAACGGGGGCAAAACTTGTCCCGCTTTCCAGATACATGATCATGGAGGGTGATTTGGAGGCCGATCCCAAGCGCCGAAACAAGCGGGAATCGTTCACCATCCACCGCATCCATCCAAACCAGAAACCGATCGAGGTGAACTTGGTCGGGCAGCGGGGATTCTCGCCGAACAACAATTTCACGATGCTTTTGGGCAATTTATCGCCCGGCGGAGACCGTATTTTGGCCGCCTATTTCGACCATACGGGCGAGCAACTCACCGATTTCAACATTGTGGATGGGGTGGATTATCTCCAGAAAAGTAATCTCGTGACCGTTATGAGCAAAGGAGGTGTACGCAGCAATCAAATTCTGGACGAAAAAGGCAAACTGATTGCCGACCTCGGCGACATCACCGCCCGCCCGCACCGGGGCAAGGAGTGGGCCGTCCGATATTATGTTGCCCAAAAACGCGGCAGCGAAGACTACGGTCTGATTGATTCGACAGGCAGGGTGCTGTTGCCTTTTCAGTTCAAGGATTTGAAAATCGTCCCCCCCGGAAAACTGCTTTCGTGCCAAAACATTTCCGGCGGCACCGATTTGATGAACATGCGCGGCGAAGTGCTCTTTACGGCCCCGAAAAAGGTCTCTTTTCATAGCCGCGAGACCCCAAACGGCTACCTCTTAGCCAGCGCAGAGGAAGAAACCGTGGTCATTTCGCCCGAAGGCAAATGGGTAAGGTCGCTGCCGTACAAATTTGAAGACCTCTCGCAATCGCTTGATTACCCAAATTTTGCGAAATTTTTGGATAAGGTTACCTACAAGACGTTTTGGGTAAATGTGGAGACGGGGTTGGAATTTCGGGAGTGATTTGTTGAACATCTACTTCCTCCGAGTTACCCTTACTTGGTATCAATTTTATGAAAAATTACCTTTATTTTTTGTCCGCTCCCCCCTCAACATCTACCCATGCAACACCTCCATCTCCGCGTCGCAACACCGCTCATCATCCTGTTCTCCCCGTTTTTTGGCCAAACCGCTTTTGCTCAAACAGACCCGCCCCCACCGGTGATGCACGATCAGGAAATGGTCGAAGAGGAGAAGGGCGTGACAGAACCGGCCCCGTTCGTCATTCCCAAACATTGGAAAACAGGCAAACCACAGGCCGGCCGTAAGAACAACAAGTACTACGGCTATGTGCTCAACGACAGCATCCTGATCCCTTTTGAGTACGAAGAGTTGGACATTACCTACTCCGATTTTATGATCGCTAAGCGCGAAGGAATGTGGGGCGCGATCAACAAAAGAGGCGAGGCCGTTTTGCCCTTTGTTTATATAAGCCTCATAAATGGGAGAAAAGGTACTTTGATAGCCGCACGAAAATACCACGAGTACGGCCTCCTCAGCCGGGCGAACGACGTGCTGGTGCCGCTCGAATTCAAACAAGTGATCCACGTCAACGACTCCGTGCTGATTTTTAACCATCCATACAAACAGGTGGTTGTTGAGGTACTGAACCAACAGGAAATCCGGGCAATGGAAACGTTTGAGTACGAGCAATTCGCGCCTTTAGGCTCCCTCTACCCCAGGTTCTTTTCGGCCAAAGTAAAGGAGGGGGAAACGGGTATTGTTGACCTGAACAACCGGGTTTTGTTGCCTTTCGAGTATCACAAAATCCACTGGCAGCACGGCAATCTGATCAACTTCGAGACGGAACAATCCTTGCAGGGCTTGGTCAATTTCCAAAATCAGATGCGTGCGCCGGCCGTGTATCCGTACCTCAACTCGACCACAAACCCCAACCTTTTTGGGGTCCGGGATGCGCGCGGGAAATTGGGCATGATTGACTCGACGGGGAATATCGTCGTCCCACTTCAGTACTACTCCTGCTGGGTACTCGAAAACCTGGAATGTATCAAATGCAAAACCGTGCAGGGGCACTACGCCCTCTGGAACGACCAAGGGAAGCAGCTCAGCAAGGAAATTTATGAAGAAATCCACGGCAATAAAACAGTGCCCGATGTCTTGGCCGCCCAATTGCCCGACAGCAAAAAATGGCAGATACTCGACCGGCAGGGTCGAATACTTTGCCGTGAATTGGTGGACGATTACTACTTTTTTCCACTGGGGTTCAAGTGCGAAAAGGCCGGGTTAGCTGCCATTTTCGACTTGTCGGGCCGGCAAGTGACGGATTTTGTTTACAAAAACGCATCCAGCAGTTTTGATACCGTCGAAGCAGCAGAAAAACGTGCCCGCGCATTAGGTCTGCCCGAGGGCACGCGACTGATTTGCCAAGCCATCAATGCGGCTGGCGTGCGGGTGTACATAGACGATACCGGAAACGGGCATCAGACGACCAAATAGCGTTTTACTTTCCGCTCAATAGCGCCCGGTATCGCGCCTCGTCGTTCAGCAACTTCACGGCTTCCTCTACCTCCGGGTCGTTTTTCAGATTCTTGCGCACCTTGCCGCGCTGGAAGAAATATCGGCCCACGATTTCCTGCTCGATCTCGTGCAGGATACGCGCCTTGTGTTTAGTCATCTCCCCTTTTTTCTCGGCAACAACTTTCTTTTCAAGTGCTGCGATGTCGGCGCCTATCGGGTAGTTTTCGGCAGTAGCCAGGGTCTGAAGTTCCTTGAGTTTTTTCTCCAGCGTGCTTTCGTACTCGAAGTTTTTGCTCTGCACAAAGCGGCCAAAGTCGTCCCAATCTGTGAATTCAAAGGTTTCGATGGAGTCAACACCTACCGGGTGCTTGAGCATCCAGTCGGTTGCGTAGTCGAAAATCAGGTGTTGTTCGAGCAGTCCCCGCACGATGCCGGTGGCGGTGTCGTGGGGCAGCAGCACATCGGGGGCAACGCCGCCGCCATCCAGCACACGCCGCCCGTTCCGGGTTTTAAATACCGCGCGTTCGGCGTCGGGAATGTCCACGGGTGCGCCGTTTTTGTATCGTACCGACTGGATGCAGCGCCCCGAAGGGATGTAGTATTTGGCCGTGGTGAGTTTGATTTTGGCGTTGTAGCCCACGTCTTTGGTGTTTTGCACGAGGCCTTTGCCGTAGCTGCGCTGGCCGAGCAGCACGGCCCGGTCGAGGTCTTGCAGCGAGCCGGAGACGATCTCGCTGGCCGAGGCGCTCATTTTGTTGATGAGCACCACGACGGGTATTTTTTCATCAATAGGGCTGTGTGTGGTGCTGTAGCTGCGATCCCATTCCGGCACCTTGCCTTTGGTACTGGTGATCAATTCTCCCCGGGGGACGAACACGTTGGACACATTGACGGCTTCGTTCAGCAGGCCGCCGCCGTTGTCGCGCAGATCGAAGATGACACCTTTCAGGTCGGGGTGTTTGGTTTTGAGCGCGTTGAGGGCGTCGGCCACGTTTTTGCCCGCATCCTGGGTGAAGGTACTGAGGAAAATGTACCCGATACCGTCGGCCACAATACCGCTGTGCGGTACATTTTGCGCCTCAATTTCGCCGCGCTCCAGGGTGATGCGCACATCCTTTTCCGCACCCGGCCGGCGCACCACGAGGTCAACTTTGGTGCCCTGAACCCCACGCAGGAAGGCCATCACGTCGCTTTCGCTGCGTCCTTTGGCGCTCTGGCCACTCACGCTCAGAACGGCATCGCCTACCTGAAGGCCGGACTTGTGCGCCGGGCTGTCTTCCAGAATTTCAGTGATGACCACCCAGTCGCCCATCTTTTTGGCTTCGGCGCCTATGGCATTGTAACGCCCGTCGTAGAGAAAGCGGTAGCCCTCGATATCGGTTTCGGAGATGTAGTTGGTGAACGGGTCGAGGCCCTCGAGCATGGCATCCAGACCGGTGCGCATCAACTTGCCCGGCTCCAGTTCGTCCACATACGCATGGTTGATTTCCTTGTAGGCGTTGGTGAAAATTTCGAGGTTTTTGATGATCTTAAAGTACTTGTTGTCTTCAAAACCTTTGAAGGCAAACAGCCCGATGGCGGCTACACAGATGAGCAGGAGAATTTTCTTGTGCATATTTTTTTTAGGTTGGAAGGTTTCTGGTTGGAAGGGTTTCTGGTTGGAAGGTTTCTGGTTGGAGGGTTTCTGGTTGGGTCAAAATGGAGGCTTCCGGGTTGGGTGAAAAAAATTTCCGACAAAGTTACGGGCAATCATTGCGCCAGCATCTTGATTATCAGCAAATTTTGTGGGTCACCTGCCGGACGGCGCTCTTGTTACGAACACGAACCATTGACATAGTTTTCTGAACACACCCCAGCAAGGAACCCTTCCGGCTGTTCGGCTTTTGGGCGAACAGCCCGTACCTTCGCCCGCTCATCTATCCTGTCCAACACATGAACAAATCAAACACGACTCGTACCGCTCTGTTGCATTTTGCGGTTTCGTTTTTTACAGTTTTACTCTTTTTTGCTCCCCTCGCCGCCCAGCGCCCCGCCAAGCCCTCCGCTTCCGACCTGCACGAGGCGATTAAAAAACTCAATGTGCTTGGCTCTGTATTGTATGTGGCGGCGCACCCCGACGACGAAAACCAGCGCTTCATTTCCTACTGCGCCAACGAAAAACTGTTCAACGTCACTTACCTTTCCCTTACCCGCGGCGACGGCGGCCAAAACCTCATCGGCTCCGAACTGAGCGAACTGCTCGGCGTACTGCGCACCCAGGAACTGCTCATGGCCCGCGCTATTGATGGTGGACGCCAACGCTTCAGCCGTGCCAATGACTTTGGTTATTCCAAAACCCCCGACGAAACGCTGACCATCTGGAACAAGGATGCCGTGCTTTCCGACCTCGTCTGGGCAATCCGCGAAACGCAGCCCGATGTAATTGTCAATCGTTTTTCGCACGACAAAAACACGCGCACCCACGGACACCACACCGCTTCTGCCATGCTTGCCGTGGAAGGTTTCGACCTCGCCGGCAAAATCGACGCGTACTCCGATCAGCTCAAATTCACCACGCCGTGGCAACCCAAACGGGTGTTTTTCAATACTTCCTGGTGGTTCTTTGGGGGGCGCGAGGCATTTGAAAAAGCCGACAAAAGCCACCTGTTTTCCATTGACGGCGGGGTGTACCTGCCTTTGAAAGGCAAGAGCAACTCGGAGGTGGCTGCCGAGGCCCGCTCCATGCACCGCTGCCAGGGTTTCGGTGCCATGAGTAGCCGCGGCGAAGCGCTGGAGTATTTCGATCTCGCTGCCGGCGACCGTCCCCAATCCAACGATTTGTTCGAAGGGATCAACACCACCTGGACCCGTGTGCCCGGTGGCGAACCTGTCGGCAAACTGCTTGCCGACGTGGAAAAAAACTACCGTCCCGACAACCCCGCCGCTTCTGTACCCGACCTGCTCCGCGCCCTGAAACTCGTGGAAGCACTGCCTGACGGTCATTGGAAAAAAATCAAACGCGCAGAAATCAAGGAGGTTATCCGAGGGTGCCTCGGCCTCTACCTCGAAGCCACCGCCGCCGAAGCCACGGCTACGCCCGGCGACCCTGTGGCCCTGCGTCTGGAGTGCATCTACCGGGGCGCACTGCCCGGCGCCGGTGCTGTGGCGCTCAATAGCCTGTCGGTGCTGCCCGGTATTTTTGATACGGCCGTTGCCCAAATACTGGACCGAAACAAAGGCTGGGTGCTTGGCAAAACCGTACAACTTCCCGACAATATCGGCTCCACGGCGCCCTATTGGCTGCGACAGTCCTACTCCAGCGGCATGTACACCGTGGACGATCAACTGCTGCGCGGATTGCCCGAAACACCGCGCCATTTCAAAGTACGCTGGACGGTCAGTGTAAACGGTACGCCGTTAGACTACGAAACCGAGGTGGCCTACAAAATCGAGGAACCCGCTATCGGCGAGGTATGGCGACCGTTCGACATCCTGCCGCCGGCCTTTGTGGAACTTACCGAGTCGTGCTACTTAGTCACGGAAGGAAAAATCCCGGTTACGGTGCGCGTGAAAGCCAACCGTGACAACCTGACCTGCCGCTTGAAACTGCTCAGTCCAGCCGGCTGGCCAAACTCCCATTCCGCAACCAATCCGCCGGAATTCGTTATAGCCAAAAAAGGCGAAGAACGGGAGTACACGTTCCAACTGGAAGCCTACTCCGGCCCCGATCAGATCACCCTGACCGCCGGTGTGGAAATCGGTACCACAACCTACGTCAACCGGCTCGTCACGATTAAATACGACCATATTCCGCAGCAGTATGTGTTGCTGCCGGCCGAAGCCCGTGCAGCCCGGCTCAACATGGGGGTCACTGCCAAAAATGTGGGTTACTATATGGGCGCCGGCGACGACGGCCCGCAAGCCCTGCGACGTATGGGCTGCACGGTGACCAATCTGGAGGACAAGGACTTCACCACGGAAAATCTGAAAAAATTGGATGCCGTGGTACTCGGCATCCGGGCCTACAACACCCGGGAGGAACTGAAACAACACCAAGCCAAACTGTTCGAGTATGTGCAAAACGGAGGCACTTTGGTGACCCAGTACAACAACAACTTCGATCTGGTCGTGCAAGATGTGGCGCCTTTGCCCCTTCAATTGGGCCGCGTACGCGTGACGGACGAAACGGCTGAAATCCGCTTTCTGAACCCCGAGCACCCGGCGCTCAATACGCCCAACAAGATCACTGCCCGGGATTTTGACGGCTGGGTACAGGAGCGCGGGCTGTATTTTCCCGGCAAGTGGGACGACCAGTACGTCGCCCTTCTGGGGGCCAACGATCCCGGCGAAGAGCGTGCCGACGGCTCGCTGCTCGTGGCCAAATACGGCCAGGGGCATTTTGTCTATACCGGGCTGGCATTTTTCCGCCAGTTCCCGGCGGGTGTACCGGGGGCATACCGGTTGTTTGCCAACCTGATCTCGTTGAAATAAGTGTTTAAGTGTTTAAGTGTTTTAGTGCCTCCGTAACCTAAACACTAAAACACCTAAACACTAAAACACCTAAACACTAAAACACCTAAACACTAAAACACCTAAACACTAAAACACCTAAACACTAAAACACCTAAACACTAATTCATCGCCACTACCACGGGGTCGGAGGCTGGTCGTGTCTTGTGGATGTATTTGATGGTCACCTTTTGCACCAATGCCGGATCATCCACATGCAGGTTTTCGCCGAGGATGAAGGTGTATGTCCCGCTTTGCGTAAATACCGGCTGGTTTTGATAAACCCCGTAGGTGTACGGGTCGGCTTTGAGTGTGCCGGTATGAATCGTCAGGGAGGACATGGATGCGAAGCGTTTGCTGTCCACGAGGGGTTTTAATTGGCCCTCTGCTGTTGCGCTCGGGAACACCACATAGAAAAAGTGTCCTTTGGGGTCAACCACACCGAGGTAGGGTGCGTTTGGTGCAGCGAAATGCAGATCAACGCGTTCGTTTTTGTACAGAGTGGTTGAATTTGCCCACATCCGAGGCCCTTTTTCCGCGAGGGGGGCGCTGATGGTGGCGGGCGAAACAGTGGTGGGGGTGGTTGCGTGTGGCGCGGCGGAACGGCTCGCGTTCCAGGTTCCGGCGGCAAAAATTGCAACGAGGGGGATGCTGACGCTGATTAGTACTTTCATAATCGTGAGTTTGGTATAAAAACCTGTTAGTCGTGGATTAAAATTTCGTGCCAACTTCCTTGTAACACGACCGGGTTAGCAGAAAATTTCAAAAAAAGGCGGATTTGGCCCGCGGAATTATTTTTCGGCCCTTTTTTCAAAGTAACGGCAATGGATGCAGCAGCCTTTTTCCGGGAAAACTTGCTGGCGTGGCACGCCGGCCATCAGCGACCCATGCCCTGGAAAGGCGAGCGCGACCCCTACAAAGTGTGGCTCTCGGAGGTGATTCTGCAACAAACACGGGTGGAACAGGGCTTGCCCTACTACGAGCGATTTGTAGTTGCCTATCCTACGGTACGCCACCTGGCCGAAGCGCCGGAGGACGACGTCTTCAAAAATTGGGAAGGGCTGGGCTACTACTCCCGCGCCCGAAACCTGCATGCCGCAGCCCGATATATCGCCTCCGATCTCGGGGGGGTATTCCCCGATACCTATGCTGGTATTCGGGCGCTGCAGGGGGTGGGTGACTACACGGCTGCAGCCGTTGCTGCGTTTGCTTTCGGCCTTCCGTATGCTGTGCTCGACGGCAATGTCTATCGGGTGCTGGCGCGTTTTTTCGGCATTGAAACGCCCACAAACAGCCCGGCTGCCAAGCGGGAGTTTTCGGCGTTGGCTCAACGGCTACTTGACTCCGCCCGACCCGGCGCATACAATCAGGCTATCATGGATTTTGGTGCCGGGCAGTGCACGCCGAAACAGCCCGCGTGCGCTACCTGTCCGTTGGCGGCGCATTGCGTGGCGGCACGTTCCGGTTCGGTAGCCCGGTTGCCGGTGAAAGCCCGGGCCGCTCCCAAACAGTCGCGGTTTTTCGCCTATGCCGTATTTTACCACGGCGATACGGTGTGGGTGCGCCCGCGTACGGGCAATGATATCTGGCAAAATCTGTACGAGTTCCCGCTGCTCGAACTCCCCGAGCCGCCCGGCGATACAGCCGCGTTGCCGGGGCTGCTGCTGAGTCGTTTTTTTCCAAACGGCGCCCCGCCCGGAACGGCACTGCGCGGCATTTCCAAACCTTACCGGCAGACACTTTCGCACCGTGTGGTGACAGCCGTTTTTTGTGAATTTGATTTTCCTGAAAATTTTAAAGTTGCTGATTTTCAGCAAAATAACCTGTCCGGGTTCCAGCAAATTGAACAGTTTAAATTAAAAAAAATACTTGCTGTGCCGCGTATTGTTGCATGGTTTTGGGAGGGAAAGACCGTAACTTTCGGGGACATTTAAATCATTCATTTTTAAAAATTGCTTGAACCATGATTAACAAAGTAACCCTCATCGGCAATCTCGGGGCAGACCCGGAGGTTCGCCACCTCGAAGGCGGCGTTAAGGTCGCCCGCTTTTCTCTGGCTACAAACGAACATTACAAAGACAAGGACGGCAACTTCCAAACGATCACGGAGTGGCACAACGTCGTGGTTTGGCGCGAAATGGCTGAACGCGCGGAAAAGACCTTGAAAAAGGGTTCGCTCGTCTATGTTGACGGCAAAATTTCTTACCGGAAATACACCACGCAGGAGGGCCAGGAACGATACATTACGGATATTGTTCCGAACTACTTCCGCTTGCTCGAACGCCGCGAGGGTGGGGCAGACAACCGTTTCCCGCCCGCCGAAAATGCGCCGGCCGGCAAAAGTTCCGAAATGCCCGTAACGGCGCCGCCAATAGAGGCAACCCCTGCCGGTGGCGAGGACCTGCCGTTTTGACGGGCGGTGTAAAAACAAGACAATCTATGACCACCTGGTACAACAGCATCGTCACCAAAATCGAACAGGCCACTCCGAATGTGCGCCGGTTCTGGCTGACAACCCCGGATACGCAGCGGCCTGATTTCCGGGCAGGACAGTTCATCACGATGGACCTGCCTGTGGGCGAAAAACGTCTGCAACGCTGGCGCAGTTACTCCATCGCCGGCGCTCCGGGCGACGACCCGGATTTGCTGGAGCTCTGTATTGTGCGGGCGCCCGACGGGCTGGCCACGCGCTACCTGTTCGACGAGGTACATGCTGGGAGTACCATCCGCTGGAAAGGCCCCGAGGGTACGTTTTGTTTGCCGGAAAACCTGGAAAAGGATTTGGTACTGATTTGCACGGGCACGGGCGTGGCGCCGTTTCGCAGCATGCTGCGGGACTTGCACCACACTGGCAAGCCGCACCGGCACATACACCTCATTTTTGGCGCCCGCACCGAGGCCGATATCCTGTACCGCGCCGAGTTGGAGGAACTCGCGCGCACCCTGCCGGACTTCAGGTACGACGTTGCCCTGTCTCGCCAACCCGAGTGGGGTGGCTATCAGGGTTATGTGCATCAAATTTATCTGGAACAATACGCACAAAAACGTCCCGACGTGGCTTTTTACCTTTGCGGCTGGAGCAACATGATAGACGAGGCTGTAGCCAATCTGCTGGTTAAACTGGGCTACGAGCGCTCGCAAATTCACTATGAATTGTACGGATGAATAAAAAAATCTGCGTCTAATCCGCGCTGCGCAGCATCCGTTTTATCCGCGTCCCACCTGCTTGATCAACAGCGGTGGGACGCGGATAAGACGCACGTTCCCGGCGGACCCGTTTTTCTTTCGTAGGATCTTATCGCTTGACGATTTCCGCGGCCTGGAATGCACGACCTTGCTGGTCTTCCAGTATCAGGATGTATGTGCCGGCCGGTTGTTGGGCCACAGAATACTGTTCGCCCGGGTTTGCAGTAAAACGCGCTACCTCGCGGCTGTCCAGAGCAAGCATGCGGATGCTGCGTACGGCATCGGCGTTTTCCAACTGGAAATACTCGGCAGTCGGGTTCGGATAAACCTTCACATTAGCCGTCGGCAGCGGGTTGTCCGTGCCGGCGAGGGGGGATGTAAACAGGTAAGTGACCGTGACGGTATCGCTTGCGATATTGACGTTGGACATTTTCAGGCGGATCACGGAGGAGGCGCCGACAATGCTGTCCCAGTTCAGGAAGTGCATAATAATAGCGCCCGATGCACCGGCATCCAGATCAAAAGTGCGGGTGCTGACAAAAGGGGTGTAGCAGAGATTGATATCGCAAACCTGGGACTCGCAGCCATTGGTAATATCCACAATGGTGCGTTCCCACCGGATAGTCTGCATGGCATTGGTTGTGTTGGTAATGGTGAAGTGGCCTTCGACATCCGGAATCTGGTGTGGGGCAACAGTCCAGACTTCGGTGGCACTCACGTTAAAGGAGGATTGAGCAGAAGCAACGGCCGTAAAGCCGGCAAGCAGCAGCAGCGTAGTAAAGAGACGTTTCATAAGCAAGTGTCTGTTTTTAGCAAGTTGTGTAATAATTAAACAAAGGTAGGCAAGGCAGCCGGAACTCCCGCCCTAATTTTGTTTCGTACTTGGCCTTTGTGGCTATGTTGTATGCCAATAGCAAAAATTATGAGAAAATACCGGGCACTCGTGCTCCTGCTGCTGGTGGCATGGGACCTCCGGGCACAACTGCCGTCCGGGACCATCGCACCGGATTTTACGGCCACCGATATCACCGGGCAAACGTGGAACCTGTACGATCTGCTGGCGGAGGGCAAAGTGGTTGTGCTGGAAATTTCCGCTACCTGGTGCTCGCCTTGCTGGGCCTATCACAACGGTCATGCCATGCATGATTTCTATAACCAACACGGTCCGAACGGCGACAACAAAGCCACGGTGCTTTTCATTGAGGGCGACCACCAGACCAATGTGAATTGCCTGTATGGCTCCGCCGGCTGCAATAATTCCACTCCCGGAAACTGGGTGGCCGGCACACCTTTCCCGATCATCAACAGCCACGCTATCGCTGATTCCTTTCAGGTTTCGTACTACCCGTCCATTTTCGTGATCTGCCCCAACCGCAAAGCCATTGAAGTGGGCCAGTGGAACGCCGGCGACCTCTGGGCGCAGGCCCAAACCTGTCCGGTAGCCTTCGGAAGCAGCAACGCCGGCATTTTTGATTTTTCCGCCGGTACACCACTCCGGGAGGTTTGTGGCGATCTGGAAATACAACCCGCGTTTACCCTGATCAATCTGGGCACGCAAGCCTTGTCGCAAGCCGGCATTACCTTGCACTGGAACAATACTCCCGTGCAAACCATAGAGTGGAGCGGCAATCTCGGATTGTACGGCGAAGTACCTGTCGCGTTTGATCAATACAACATCAACACTGCGGGTACGCTGGAGGCCCGAATCACTTCCGTTAATTACGCACCCGTGGACGATGATCCGGCGAACAATGTATACTCGAAAAATTTTACCCTCGCGGAAGGTTTCAATGAGCACAAGGTGCTGCTCAAGATTCGCACGGATCAGTATGGCGCTGAAACCTACTGGGAACTGCGCGACGAGCAGGGCACGGTACTGGATTTCGGCGGCAACCAGGCTGTAGGCCCCAATGGCGGCGGTAAATTCACCGGCATCACCGGCGGCCCGGGCGCTTACGGCAACAACCTCATCCTGCGGGATACGCTGCACCTGCCCGGCCCGGGCTGCTACTCTATCCATTTTGTGGATGCCTACGGCGATGGTATGTGCTGCACCTACGGCAATGGATACTACCGCCTCTACAACCTCGACGATCCACTCACTCCCATGCTTTCCGGTGGTACATTCCGCGCCTACGACGACCGGACTTTCCACGCGGGAATAGCAACTGCCGCGCAGGAGCCGGCCGCTGCCATCCGGGATATCCTCCTGTATCCCAACCCCGCCGGTGAACAAATCACGACAGAATTTGTCCTGCCCCAGGCCGAATGTTTCTCCACAACGGTCATCAATATATTTGGGCAGGTGGTGCTGCACATCCCGGCAGAATCCTTCACCCCGGGCGAGCACCAGCAGCGGCTGCACATCGGTGTTTTGCCTGAAGGATTGTACTGGATGAACTTCCGTGCCGACGATTGGCAGATTTCCCGGAAGTTTGTGGTTCGCCGCTGAATCTGCTCCTGTTGAATCGCATTACTTTTTCTCAAATCATACCCGTCCCACCCATGAGGTTATTGCTCTACCCTGCTGTTCTGTGGCTCCTTCTTGCCACACCTGTTTTTTCTCAAACCAATCCCAATGGCGTTCCTGTCCGGGAAACCATTTTTTACACCAAAACAGGCAATCCCGACTGGCTGGCTATGCGGCCGGGTGTTCAAGTATCCGCCGCTGATCTGGTGCGCTTGCACAAGACCGACCTCGGCCTGACCGAGCGGGACGAACTCCTGCTGTACCGAACCGATACCGATGCGCTTGGCTTTGCCCACCACCGTTACCAACAATACTATCAGGGTGTTCCGGTGGACGGCGGCGAACTGCTCGTACACGAAAAAGACGGCTTTGTGCGCACACTCAACGGCAAACTGGTGCGCGGCCTGCAGACCAATGTTCGCCCTGCGCTCCCGGCCGCCGATGCTCTGCAACGCGCGCTCCAGCACATTTCCGCGCAGCGGTACATGTGGGAATCGCCGCGTGCCGAGGCGCTGCTTCGCCGGATCACCAACAACCCGAAGGCCACGTTTTATCCCCAACCCGAATTGGTGCTCGTAGCCCCGGGGTTCACGCAAAAACCTGCCGATTTTCAGATTGCCTGGCGGCTCATTGTGCACAGCATGCAGCCGGAAGAAGCCCGCAAGGAAGTATTTGTTAGCGCACTGGACGGCTCCGTGCTGGAAGCGATAGACCTGACCTGCAACCAAAATACCCCCGGTACTGCCGAGACGTACTACAGCGGCACCCGCGATATTATCACCCAACAGTTGCCCGACAATACATACCGGCTTGTGGAAACGACGCGTGGCAACGGTATCGAAACCTACAACATGCAAAGTGGTACCGATTTCGATGCTGCCGTTGACTTCATAGATGATGATAACCACTGGGATAACACGAATATCTTCCGGGACGAGGTGGCTACCGATGCCCACTGGGGCGCCGAGATGACATACGATTATTTCCTGAATTTCCACGAACACTCCGGCCTGGACGGCAACGACATGGCGCTCATCAACTTCGTGCACTACGGCTCCAACTACCAAAATGCATTCTGGAACGGCTCCTGGGCGAGTTTTGGCGACGCCGCCTCCAGGCCCTTTGTTTCGCTTGATGTGGTGGGCCACGAGTTTACCCACGGCGTCACCAATTTTTCCGCCAACCTGCGCTACCGCAACGAAAGTGGCGCCCTGAACGAAGCCTTCAGCGACATCTTCGGCGCTGCCATTGAGTTTTGGGCACGGCCCGAAAAAGCCAACTGGCTTATCGGGGAGGAATTGGGCAGCGCGCCTTTCCGAAACATGGCCAACCCCAAAGCGGAGAACCACCCGAACACCTACAAAGGCCAAAACTGGGTGACGGGTACCGGCGACAACGGCGGCGTACACAGCAACAGCAGCGTGAAAAACCATTGGTTTTACTTGCTCACCGAGGGCGGCAGCGGGACAAATGATAATGGCGATGCCTACGTTGTGACCGGTCAGGGCATCGAAATGGCGGCCGAAATCGCGTTTCGCAGCCTGAAATACTACCTCGTCGTGCTGTCCAACTACGCCGATGCCCGGGAAGGCGCGCTGCAAGCCGCCGAAGACCTGTACGGTACCTGTTCCGTTCCCTTCGTGGAAACGGCCAATGCCTGGTACGCCGTGGGTGTGGGGCAGCCTTTTCGCGCCAACGACCTGAACACGACCCGAATTCTCGAACCTGGCGCCGTCGTCTGCGGCCTCACCGGGGCCGAGCCGCTCACGGTGCAGTTGCGCTATGCCGGCTGTAATGCCGACCTGCTTGCAGGCGATAAAATTCCGGTGGCTTACCAAATTGATGCCCTCCCGGTCGTGTGGGACACCCTTGTGCTGGCCGCTCCGCTTGCTTTTGACGAAGTGGTTAACTTCACCTTTTCCGTGCCGCCGGCAGAGTGGCAATCCCCGGTTTTACCACATTCAGGCTGGGCCAAATACGAGGCCGACCCATACGCGGGCAACGACGCAGTGGATGTTTTTCTCGAAAGTATTATTGGCCAGAATACCGATGTGCGGCTGCTGGAAACGGAAAAACCGGTATCCGGCTGTTTTCTCGGCACCGAAAAACCACAGATCGAGGTTGGATTCCGGGGTTGCGACTCCCTGCCCGCCGGCACCGAGATCACGCTGTTTTACAGCCTGAACGGCGAAGTACCGGTTAGTGAAGTGGTGCAAACGCCCTTCGTGCTCTACACCGGCGACTCGTTCAAACATACGTTTTCCGAGCCGGCAGACCTCTCCGCAACGGGGCGTTACAACCTGGACGTCTGGGCGAAATACGGCCCCGACGAAATACCTGCAAACGACAGCCTCAACAGCCTGCTCGTCGTACACCCGGCGCCCATGACCCGCTCGGACATGCTTACTTTTGAGACGCCTTTTGATATTCCGCTCGACTCCGTATTCATCGCCACCGGCCCCGAAACAGAAGTGAAAATTTCCTCCGATGCAGCCCGTACCGGCGCGGCCGGCCTGCGCATCACCGGCGGCGATTTGGACGCGGCGTTTGCCAATGGCACAGCACAAGTGCCGACCCTGAATAATGTGTGGAACACCAATCCGAACTTCCGCGCGCAGGTGTGCCTGTGTGCCGACCTTACCGGCCTGGCCTCCGCCGAACTGCAGTTCGACTTGAAGCAGACGTTTTCGTTTTATTATCTGAGGACATTTGGAGCGCACGCCCAGTATGGCAGCGCCATGCGCGTGTTGGCCAACAACGAACCCTTGAGCCAAACGTACAGACCCACTACACCCAGTTTCGACCAGTGGAAAAGTCGCAAGGAAGACTTGGGGGAATACCTCGGCGGTACCGTGAAACTTTGTTTTGAAACCCACACCGGCATTAGTCCTGAACTGGACACGTTTGCCAACAGTTTTGGCGACAGGGTGCTGCTTGACAACATCACGATTGTGGGCCAATTGCTCACCGGGACAGATGCGCCGGCCCACGTTGAGCCGGACTGGTCGGTGCTGCCCAATCCCGGCAGCGGGATGTTCACCGTGTCCGTCCGCACCGACCGTACCCAACCGGTATCCCTCACGGTGACCGACGCGCTGGGCCGTACCATACGCACCCAAAACGCAGTGGCCGGTTCCGGCAAAACAATGCTCCCGTTGAACCTCGAAGGTGCCGCGCCGGGGGTTTATCTGGTGCAACTCGGGCTGGAGCAAGAGCGCTATGTGCGGAAGGTGGTGGTTCGAAATTAGGGTGTGTTTGTCTGGACATGGTGCGGGTACTCAACCTATTTTCAGGGCGGTTGTTTCAGGGAGGTTATTCTTGCAACAGGCCATTGGCAAATAAGCCGTGGTCGTCAACCACCCGCGCCATGTTTAATTTTTTCAAAGCAGACCCGATCAAGAAATTGCGCAAGCAGTACGAACAGAAAATGCTGGAAGCCCGCGATTTGCAGCGCAGTGGCGACATTAAGGCTTTTGCCCACAAGACGGCCGAAGCCGAGGCTATCATGGAAGAAATGGAGCGGCTGAGCAAGGCAGGGAAGCAGGCGTAAAAATTCTTTGTCTGTCGTGTTTCGGCAGATATTCGTGTCGGGCGTCTCCAAGTTTTTCGGGATCATTTTCAGGGTTTCTGCGTCATCGCTGTCCGGATTATCCGGATTGACGATGCGCTGTCCGGCATCGCATCCGGGCCGGTTGTGTTTGGTGTTTTTGCTTAACTTTGCCCGACTTTAATCCACTATTCACCGACATCTACATCCCTTGCTTATGTTTTTTTTGTGTACCCGAAACCGTACGGTTCGCGCTCCCTGGCTCCTTCTTCTATTTTTTACCTGTCTTGCCGGTGTTGCGTCGGCACAGCAGGAGCCGCAGTACACCCAGTTTATGTTCAACAAGCTGGCGTACAACCCCGGCTACGCGGGCAGTTTTGTTTCGCCAACATTCACGGCTATTTACCGCAACCAGTGGATGGGCATTGACGGCGCCCCGAGCACACAAATTTTGTCGTACAACCAGCCCTTGCTCAACGAGCGCCTCGGTATCGGCGCCAATGTGGCGCGGCACAGTATCGGGATCAACCGCACCTTCACCGTAGACCTGATCTACAGCTACCGCATCCCCATGCGTCGCGGCCACTTGGGCATCGGCTTGCAGCCCAGCGTCCGCAATTTTTGGCAAAACTGGAGCGACGACCGCCTCTACAGCCCCACCCCGGCCGGTACCGATGTGGCCATTCCAATGGACGCCCGCAGCAAGTGGGTTGTCAATTTCGGGTTTGGCGCGTACTATTCCAATACGGGGAAGGGCTGGTACGTCGGCGCCGCGCTGCCGCGTTTTTTGAAAAACAACATAGATTTCTCGGAGTTTGGTACCGAAATCACCCGCGAGGCGCCCCATCTCAATGCCATGGGTGGCTTCACTATCGCTGCGGGCGACGATCTGGAGATCACCCCCCAGATGCTCCTCAAATTCGTGGCCAATGCGCCCTTTGATGCCGAACTGAACGTCATGGCCACCCTGCGGAAAAAACTGTACGGAGGCCTTACCTACCGGGCCGGCGGCGACACGGGTTATGGCGAGAGCGTGGATGTGCTGGCCGGTGTACAAGCGACCAAAAGTCTCTTTTTGGCCCTGTCCTACGATGTGGGTCTTACCCGTCTGCGCAAGTTCAACAACGGTTCCATTGAGGCCACTGTGCGCTGGTGGATCAATCCGCCGGAAGGGGCCATCATTGACTCCGGGCTGGGCTACTGAGGCAATTTCCAGCGTTGCGCATCGTTTTGGCAGCGTTCAAAAAACAGGTTTTCAACATGACAAAAAAGTTTCTAATCCTCCTGTCCCCCCTCTTCTTGCTTCTGGCGCTACCCGGCGCATTCGCCCAACAATCGGGAAAAAGCAAATCCAAGGACCGTTTCCGGGAAAAAGACGTAGTTCGCCCGCCGTTCATCCGCAATGCTGCCGAGATCAACGGCCCGGGTACCGATTTTAGCCCTATTTACCACCGCGACGGCATCGTGTTTCTCTCCAACAGCAGCCGGGTAGGCCCCGCAGACCGGCGCTACATAGACCGGCCTTCATTCGATATGTACTTCGCGCTGCTGGATGCCAACCAGGAGCCTATGCTGCGGGAGGCGTTTTCCGAAGAGATCAATTCCAAACTCAACGAAGGCCAGGCCACGTTCAGCCGCGACGGGCGTACCATCTATTTTACCCGAAACAACATGTACAAAGGCGTACAAAAAGCCGACGAGAGCGGTCGCGTGCGTATGAAAATCTATCAGGCCCGATTGGGAAAATACGATTGGGAAGATGTGCAGGAACTGCCGTTCAACGACAATGGCTACTCCTGCATGCACCCCAGTCTGAGCGTGGACGGCCAAAACCTCTACTTCGCCTCCGATATGCCCGGCGGCCAGGGCGGGTTCGACCTGTACGTCAGCACACGGGCGGCAGACGGCAGTTGGAATACCCCGGCCAACCTCGGCCCCGAAATCAATACCGATAAAAACGAGTTGTTTCCATTCATTACTTTCGGCGAGAAAACTCTCTTTTTTGCATCCAGCGGCCACAACACACTCGGCGGACTGGATATTTTTTACGCCAACCTCGACAATCTCGCCGAGGGAGTAGTCAACCTGAACGAGCCGTTCAACTCGCCAACCGACGACATGGGTATGATCCTGAACGAGGACGGTACCCGGGGTTTTTTCACCAGCGACCGGCCGGGTGGCCATGGCAAGGGCGATATCTATACATTCCGGGTGGACAACGGTATTCAAGGGGTGGAAAAACCGCTGTCGAACCGGGTAACCATTGTGGTAACCGACGGGCGCACGGGGCAGCCGATACCCCGCGCAGAGGTACGCATCCTGCAATCTTCCGACGACGGCTTCATTTCGGCACAAAACGATTTTTACTACACCGAACTGGCGCCCACGCCCGAATCGCCCAACTCCCTCAGCCTGCGCCTTGTGCGCAAGGATGCCGATGAACTGGGTCAGCCGGACAACTTCACCAACGCCACCGGGAAAGCCTATTCCGATTTTGTTTTGTACCGCAGCTACCTCATTCTCGCCAGTTTCGACGGCTACCAGACTGCCGAGCGCCTCTACACCATGGAGCCAAACAAAAGTGGCGAACTGACCCTGGCGCTTTTTGAGGAAGCCGTGTGCCACCGCATGACCGGCATGGTATCCACAGACAAGTTCAGTACCCGCATACCCAACGCCACGCTGATTTTTACCCACAAGGAAAGCGGCAAACAAACAACGGCCCACTCCGATTTGAACGGCGAGTACAACATCTGTCTGCCGCTGGAGGGCGAGTATCTGCTACAGGTGAAACGAGAGGGTTTCCGGGCACAGACGATCACCACCTCGGCCATTCGGAACAAGTCCATTAACAACTCCATCCGGTTGGAACCGGTCGAACTGGCCGCTGTGGCCGGCACCGATGCCGCCAAGTCCGATGCCATGCTTGCCCGCCCGCTCCAGGACGGCTATGTCATCACCATGGATAAAATCAATTTCGAGCCGGGTAAGGCCACACTCAACCAGAGCGCCGTACGCCACCTCGATGCTATCGTGGAACTCATGCAGCGCTACCCGGAAATGGAGATTGACCTGACCATGCACACCGACAGCCGCGGCGATGCCAAGGCCAACCTTGATCTGTCGGGCGAGCGGGCCAAAAACGCAAAAACATACCTGGCGTACAAAGGCATTGCGGCCGACCGGATCAATGCCGTGGGCAAGGGCGAAACGCAAGTCCGAAACCGCTGCACGGATGGTGTGCAATGCACCGATGCCGAACACAACATCAACAACCGGCTTGAGGTGAAAGTGCGCAAGGTCGGAGGGGCTATAAAAGTGCCATAACGCACAAACAATCGGCATCGCGCGTGCCCTACTGCCCGCCTCTTCGCCCGTACTCCTGCAGGTCGGCTGCTCCGCCCGTGGTGTCGCCGAGTATCTGGCGCACATTGCTTCGGGCGCGGTAGGCGCGGATAAAATCGGGCGCGAGTTCGATCGTCCGGTTCAGATCGGCCAATGCTTCGGGATACCGTTGCAGGTTGATGCAGGTGAGGGCGCGGTTGTAAAGAATTTCCGGGTCGTCGGGTACTTGCTCCAGAAATTTGTTGAAATCGTCCAGAGAGCGGTCGTACTGTTTCCCTACACCAAACAGTCCCCCCCGATATTTGTAAGCCTCGGTGAGGTTTGGATTGATTTCCAGCGCTTTGCTAAAATCCTGAATGGCGGCTTGTATATTTCCCTGGCTACCCCATTCCTTTCCTCTGGCGGAGTACATCATGCCGTTTTGCGTGTATCCATTGTTGATAGCATTGGTGACCACAGTGATCGTGTCTTTCCATACGCGTACCTGCATAAAGGACAGGAGTACCAGCGCGATACACCAGGCGAAACCCGCGAATTGTAAAAAGCCGTTTATGCCGGGGTACCGTTCCCGAAGCCAATACCAACCCTCCACCAGCAGCAGGGCAAATCCAATGATTGGCAGGTAGTTGTAGTGATCGGCGCACATTTCAAATGTACCGAGCGACCGAAACGGGAGCATGACAACAATAGTGGTGAAATAGAATACCAGGCCGCGCCAGGCCCACGGCGCTTTTTCGCGGGAACGCCAGGCCAGAAACAGCACCACAGCCAGTAAAACCGGCGCCACGGTGTAGGTCCACGGAAGTTGCCCATTGATCTTGTCAAATGAATAGTAGATGTTGAAACTTGTCGGGAGCAGAATTTTTATCCAGTAGAAAACCGGCGTGTAACCGAGCACCAATGCGCGCTCTGTCAGGCTTAGCGGGGTCGAATTGTACTCCAACGCCAACATCGCCTGTTCGCGACTGTAAATGGTAAGCAAGCCAAACCCCAGTGCAACTCCGAAGAAAGGCAGGTAGCCCAGTATCTGCCGGGAGCGGTCCATTTGCGGTTTGCGCCACCAGTCGAGCACAAGTAAGGTCAGCGGAAGTGTGACGGCTGCACTTTTAGCCAGGCAGGCCAGCACGAAAAAGAGCAGGGCCAGCCAGTACTGATCCGTCCTGGACGGGGCGTCGCGGTAGTGGAGATACCGGTCGCAGGCAAGCAGGTAAAACAGGGCGAAAAGCGGTGTGCTGAACCCTGCGATCCACGCAACGGACTCCACTTGCACCGGATGAATAGCAAAAATGAGGGCTACTCCAAAAGCCACTTGCGCACGGCCACTCAACCGGAGCAAGAGATGGTATACCAGCCAAACATTGAGTGCATGTACCACGAGGCTGAGCAAGTGATACAAAAAAGGACTTTCGCCGCCCAACGTATACGCTATCGCGTACCCTGCCCAGGTGACCGGGGCATACATGCCGAGGTTGAAAGAACCGAACAGTTCGAAGTTTTTGACTGCCGGGTTGTTCAGTGTGGCGGTGTGATCGTCCACACCGAGGATATTATTGGTCAGCCCGGTGGCAAAAACCAGTACCGCCAGGGCCACGGGAATCCACGGCATCCAGCCGCCCGGAGAAATATGTTTGTCCTGATGTTTACTGGTCTGCGAGGAAGACCCGTTTTTTGTCGCTCGTTTTGCCATTGCACTGCTTTTTTGCGGTGGCAAATTTAGAAGGGTTTGCGTGTTTAGTACGCGTTATGCCCGGGAATAGCGGTTGGCCGAACTACCGGGTCATAATTTGCCACAAAAAAAACAAGCAGCGCCGGCCGTTTCGGGTGTATCTCCAAAAGCCAACAGCCACGAGTAATCATTCAATCGTAGAATAAACATGAAATCATTTTTTCTCGCCTCGTTTTTGTGCACCGCTTTCGCGCTTCAGGCGCAGTACGGTGGCCCCCGTCTTTTTCTGGATGTGCCTTCTTTTTATGCCCACACGCCCAACGTGGAAAACGTTGGCCACCGCCTCGGCGCCGGCCTTGATGTGGCCATGAACGTGGGTACCCACTGGGGGGTCTCTCGTTTGGGCCTCGGCACCACGTTTACCTTCGACCCGCAAGCCGAAAACTTTGATCAAACTACGCTGTGGGGACCTTTCGCTTTGTTGGAGGCCGGCGCGGGTATGTACCGTTCCAATGGCAACCAGTGCGCGAAAAACAATCAAAGCGCCTTCACGGCTTTGGGTAAAGTAGGGATGCGCTACGATTTCAACTCCGAGGCGGTTGTCACGGAGGAGGGTGTGGAGCCAAACCAGCTCGACTTCACCCTTGGCGTGGAACTGGGCTATTTTTACATCCGGGATGTTTTTCGAAACATGGAATTTGTCATGTCCGGCAACTACCACACGCAGGCCAAGACAATTTCGGCCAACATCGGTTTCAAGTTTTTCCTGAACCTGCGCGCAAACCGGTAAACCCGCTTACCCCTGCACATACACCACCCATTTTTCTTCGAACCAGGGTTCCCGGAAAAAATCGGACACCGGGAACACCTCGGTGTAGTTCTTGCCGTGCCCCGGCAGCGCCTTTATTTCCGCACGGAGATCGCCGCCTTTGAGTGCAATGATTCCGTTCGGGTAGGCGTGTTGCTGGTTTTTTCGATCCAGCAACGGGAGGCTCCAGGCTAACAATTTGTCCAAGGGGGCCACGGCCCGGGTCACAACGAAATCGAACATGCCACGCATTTTCAATTCCTCGGCGCGGATATGCAGGGCCGTGGCGTTGGTCAGCCCGAGGGCCTGGATGATTGCCTGCACGACGGCTATTTTTTTGCCGGTGCCGTCAATGAGGGTAAACTGTGTTTCGGGGAACAGGATAGCCAGCGGGATACCGGGGAACCCGCCGCCGGTACCGATGTCGAGCACCCGGGCGCCGGGCTTGAACGCGAAAATCCGGGCAATGGCAAGGGCGTGCAGGATGTGCCGCACTTCGAGGTTCTCGATGTCCTGCCGGGATATGACGTTGACTTTGGTGTTCCATTCGTGGTACAGTTCCGGCAGTTGCGCAAAACGGGTGCGTTGTTCGGGAGTCAGATTGGGGAAGTATTGTTCGAGTAGCTGCATCGGGATGGTTATTTGGACAGATTTTTCAGCATAGCCTCCGCCTGCGCCCGGCGTTTTGGGTCCCGGGTATTGCTGTGGGTGCGTTCGATGGCGTGTTTGGCCCGGTCGCGCAGGAGCGGGTTTCCTTTGGCCATTTGTACAAATGCCAGGGCCTGATACCAGTAGATATCTTCTCCGTAGCGTTCGAGGTCTTCAATTTTTGAAAAACACTGAATGGCCGTGGCGGGGTCTTCCAGCTGGAGCTGGATGATGCCCAGAAAAAACCAGGCATCCGATTGGCAGATGGACGCGGAATCCAGCACGAGCAACAGCAGTGCGTCCATGGCTGCCTGATAGTTGCTGGCCTGGTAATACACATCGGCCTCCCGCAGGATCAACATGCACGCGCTCGGGCGCGCACTGACGGAGTCGTTGCCCATCTCGGTGCCATATCGTGCCTCCATATCCGCCATCAGGCTTCCCGGCGGGGCGAAGTTGTCGGCAAATACCTCGGCTGCTGTTTTTGGGCGTACAAAAAACTGAAAAGCCCCGTACCCTACGAGCACGAGCAGGAAAACAGCTATTGCCCAGCGCCAGATTTGGTTGGATTCCGGCGGCGGCGGCGGTTTTTCGGCGCCCCAGTTCTGCTCCAGCGCCTGGGTTCGCCGCCATATTGCGTAGCCATCTGTGTCGCGTAGTGCCGCGAGTGTCGAGGCGGGCATTTCGGTTGCCGATGCCCCTTCGGCCTGCAGCGCCTGGAGCAGTTGCCCGGCACAGGCTTGATACTGCTCCGGCAATGGCGCATCGGTCGGCGGCAGTGCTGCCTGGGCAAGTAACCTGTCCTGGCAGTCCGGGCTTAAATCCTGCAAGCATGCCCAGGCCAATGCCTTGTCCTGGGTTTCGCGGAGTATTTCCGGTGTGGGCAGGTCGAACTTGATGTCTTCCGTGGGGCTGTCCGGCAAATGCACCGAGGCTTCTGTGCGGGCGCGGAAATGCGCCATGCTGAGGGCCTGGAGCAAACCGGGGAACGAAACCGTCGGAGGTGTTGCTCCGGAGCGCACGATGCGAGCGGCATCGTTCACGGCCATTTGAAAAAAAAATGCCGCGTCTTCCTCCGATTCGCCCATGGCCGCAAAGGCCTGGAGGATAGGAAGCCGAAATTCGTCGTACACCACAGCAATGCTCGACTCGGGGTTGTCGCGCAGACCGTTGAAGTAGGTATCGTTCGGGAATTGTCCAGTTATATGCGTCACGAAATGGTATACTTGTGGTGTTGGGACTGTTTTGGGGTGTAAAAGTAGGGCGTTTTCCAGCCCCAAATAAAAAAGAGCCAGGACATTGCTGCCCCGGCTCCATGAAAACACCTAAAACCCTATTAACTAACCTTATGAAAACAACTCTATTTGCCTTGTTTCTTGCCGGAAGACTTAGCCGATTGCAATGGTTTTGCTCACGGCTTTCGAGTCTTCCCGCTTCGGCAAGGTCACTTTCAAAATACCGTTTTCGTAAACAGCCTTTACGGCATCCTGGTTCACGGTTTGTGGCAACTTGAAGGTGCGCTGAAAAGACTCGAATCGGAACTCGCGGCGTGTGAAGCGCTCGTCGCTGGTTTCCTGGTTTTCCGCGCGTTTGGCGCTGATGGTCAAAGAGTCGTTCTCGACGTTCAGCACGAAATCCTGCTTGTCAAAGCCCGGGGCTGCTACCTCCAGCCGGAAGTCGGCGTTTGTTTCTACAACATTGATCGCCGGCTGACTTACGAGTGCGTCCGAACCGACAAAGTCGGCAATGGAGCGGTTAAAAAAATCGTTGAATAAACCACCCGGGAAAAGATTGGTTGAAGGGTAGGTGCGAATTTTTGCGATGTTAGCCATAGTTTAACAGATTTTAACGGTTGATAATTTTTTTGAAAAATTGTTTGTCCCCCCTTCTTTCAATCGGCGTACCACCCCGTTTTTTGTCCACGTTTTGACAGCATTTTGAAAACAGTGTGTGCCAAAATGGCGCTTTGCGTATTCGGATTATGTCAAAATGGCGTATTTTGTCGTCCACAAATCACTACCTGTATGTTTCAATCAAATTTATTTCAGGGAAAAACGGCCCTCGTGACCGGCGGCGGCAGCGGGATCGGCCTCGAAATTGCCCGGCAATTGCTGCAATACGGCGCAGAAGTTTTTATCGCTTCGCGCAAGGCCGAACGCCTGGAGCAGGGCATGGCCGTGCTGCAGCCGCTCGGCGCCGTACATAGTTACCAACTCGACATTCGGGAGCCGGAGCAGATTGTGGGTCTGGCCGACCTGATTGCTGAAAAAAGCGGCAAACTGGATATTCTCGTCAATAACGCGGGCGGGCAGTTTCCTAGCCTGGCTGAGGACATCAGCCCCAAGGGCTGGCAGGCTTACATGACCCAGGCCATGGCCAAACGGTTTTTCTTTCCACAAAATCAGGGCGTTGTGACCAATATCGTGGTCAATAACTTCCGGGGGCTGCCGGGCATGGCGCATACCGGCGCCGCCCGGGCAGGCGTTAGCAACCTGACCCAATCGCTGGCAGTGGAATGGGCGCTCAAGGGCGTGCGCATCAATTGTGTGGCGCCGGGCATCATCCAGAGCAGCGGCCTGGAAAATTATCCTGCCGAACTGGTAACGGGTATCGCGAAACACATTCCGATGAAACGCCTCGGCAGCACGGAAGAAGTGGCAGCACTGGTACTTTTTCTCGCCAGCCCCATGGCGGCCTATATGACCGGCGAAACCATTTACATGGATGGCGGGGCACGGCTTTGGGGTGATATCTGGCAATATGAAGGGCGTTGAGGGTGGGTTGGGAAGGGTTGTCTCCCCTCGCGCGCAGCGTTTCAACGGTTTTTCTAAAAGAGCACAATGACATCGGTGAAACAACAAGCAAAAAAGCACCGGTCCCTTTTTTGGGGTAGCGGTTTTTGGGTGCCGGCGCTGCTGCTGCTTCGGTTGTCGCTGGCGGCTCAGTCGGATGCCGACACCTTTTTGTTGCAGCAAAATCTGCCCGTGCAGGCGCGTTTCGCCACGGCCGACAACCTGGGCAATACCTATTTGATTACCCCTCAAAACGCCGTGGAAAAGTACGCCCCCGACGGCCGCCTGCTCACCCGGTACACCAACAACCGCCTTGGCCGGGCAGCCATGCTTGATGTGGCCAATCCGCTGAAAGTGCTGGTTTGGTACGCTGATTTTCGGACCGTGGTTTTTCTGGATCGCAGCCTGACCGTACTGGGCGAAATAAACCTGTTCAGCGCCGGGTACCCCGAAGTGCGCACCGTGGCTGCTGCGGCCGACGGCAATCTCTGGCTGTACGACGAGGTCGCGTTTCAACTCAAAAAAACAACCCCGGAAGGCGCCGTGCTTTTCGAAAGTCCGGCGCTGAACCTGCTCCAGTCCGAGCGCATCGCCGTGACAACGATCCGCGACGACGGCACGCAGGTGCTGGCCTCCGACCCCGATCGCGGGGTGTTGTGCTTCGACGTGTACGGCCAGTTTCAGCGCATTTTGCCCTGGAAAGGCATTTCAACTTTTGTGCTGGTGCAAAACCGATTGGAGTATCTCGGCGAACATGCGCTGCATATTGAGCATTTGCAGGCGTTTTTTTCTCAGGAAATCCGGCTGCCGGTATCAGCCAAAGTGGAAGGCGCGCAGGTTTGGGCTGCGCCCGGTCGGCTGCTGGTGCAAAACGGTGCGGTGCTGGAGGTGTGGGCGCGGAAGTAAACCGCAATTCTCATGGCGCCAGCCGCTCCACCTTCCATCCTCCATCTGTCCGGGAGTACAAAATCCGGTCGTGCAAGCGGCTTTCGCGGCCCTGCCAGAACTCGATTTGCTCGGGCCGCACCCGGTAGCCGCCCCAAAATGGCGGCAGCGGAAGCACTTCGTCGTGTTTGAAGGTTGTGGTTAGTTCCTGCATGTTGTCTTCCAAAAAATTACGGCCTTCGATCACGCGGCTTTGCGGACTGGCCCAGGCGCCGATCTGGCTTTCCTTGGGCCGGCTTTGGAAATAGGCTTGTGATTCTTCCGGCGACACCCGCTCCACCGTGCCTTCAATGCGAATCTGGCGCTCCAGTTCGAGCCAGGTAAAAAGCAGGGCAGCGCGTGGGTTTTCGTCCAGTTCCACGCCTTTGCGGCTTTCATAATTGGTGTAAAAAACAAAGCCCTGGTGGTCAAAACCTTTGAGCAATACCGTGCGGGCGCTGGGATGGCCGGCAGGGGTAGCGGTGGCGAGGGCCATGGCGTTGGGTTCGGGCAGCTCGCTGCTCAGCGCCTCCCGGAACCAGTGGTCGAACTGTTCGAAAGGGTCTGTTTTACGTCCGTCTCGGAGAGCGACTCCTGGGTGTAATTGCGCCGCAGAGCGGCGATATTGGGTGTTGGAGATGTGGCCATACCATGCTTTTTTATTGAAGGCGAAAGTAGGTGCCGGACGGCTAATTCCGGCAAAGCACGTCGGGCAATTTCTGCCCTACCTTTGCCCCGTATGAACTGGCCCACTGCGCTGCAACAATTTCACACCTACCTGCTGCTGGAGCGCTCGTTGAGCGCCAACACCCTGGAGGCTTATTTGGGCGACGTACAAAAATTTGTACGTTACCTCGATATTCAGGGTATCGAATGCCTACCGCTTGCCGTGCAACCCGGCGATCTGGAGCGGTTTATCCATTGGGTCAATGATCTGGGGCTGGAGGCATCGTCGCAGGCACGGCTGATCTCCGGGCTGCGGGCGTTTTACAAATTCCTGCTGGTCGAAGACCTGCTCGACGAAGACCCCACTGAGCTGCTCGAAACCCCGCGCCTGCGCCGCAAATTGCCGGAAGTGCTATCCGTACATGAAATTCAGCGCATGCTGGCGGCCATTGATCTGAGCGATCCGCTGGGCCTGCGCAACCGGGCTATCCTCGAAACGCTGTATGCCTGTGGTCTCCGTGTGAGCGAATTAGTCGGCCTACGGCGAAACAACCTGTTTTTGGCGGCGGGATTTATCAAAGTACATGGGAAAGGCAACAAAGAGCGGCTCGTACCCATTGGCTCGGAGGCCGGCAAGTACATCGAGCAGTACCTGCAGTATGTTGTGGATGCGCACCAACCGATCAAATCCGGCGAGGAAAACTATGTTTTCCTCAACCGCCGTGGGGTACATTTGAGCCGGGTTATGGTGTTTTACATCATCAAAGATCTGGCGCTAAAGGCCGGCATCCAGAAAAATATCAGCCCCCACACCTTTCGCCATTCTTTCGCTACACACCTGGTAGAGGGCGGCGCCGACCTCAAGGCCGTGCAGGACATGCTCGGCCACGAAAGCATCACGACTACCGAAATTTACACCCACCTCGATGCCGAGTACCTCAAAGAGACCATCTACCTTTATCATCCGAGAATGAAATTTTAAAACACCCAAACACTAAAACACACCATGCGTTACTGGCTCGTCAAATCCGAACCCGACGTTTTTAGTTTCGATCAACTCCTTACCGACGGCATTGCCCGCTGGGATGGCGTGCGTAATTATCAGGCCCGCAACAACCTCCGGGCCATGCGGGTCGGCGACCTGTGTCTGTACTACCACAGCAATATCGGCCTCGAAATCGTGGGTATTGCGCGCGTCCGAACCGAGTTTTATCCCGATCCCACAGCGGAAAAAGGCGACTGGTCGGCTGTTGATCTCGAACCACTCCAGCCGCTAAACCGCCCCGTATCGCTCGCGGAGGTGAAAGCGCATCCGGCGCTCCAGCAGTTTGGGCTTGTGCGCAATCCCCGCCTTTCGGTCATGCCGGCCACACCCGAGGAGTTTTTTGTCTTGCTTGCTCTGGGCGAAACCGAAATCCCACGCTTTTGCAAACCGCAGAGGCGCAGAGACGCGGAGTTTTGATAGTCGTTATCAAAACTCCGCGTCTCTGCGCCTCTGCGGTTTAAAAGTATGTATGATATCCCTTTTGCGTGTTTAGCGCCACACTACTGGATATTTTTGGAACGAGACCTTCCAGGTTTGACAAACCTGGAAGGTCTGGATACCAGGAAAACAGAAATGTCCAGTAGTATGATTTAGCGCCCAAATACACCCACTCCTTTACTTCTCCGCATCAGTCGGCTCTGCGGCGGGCTGTTGCAAGGCATCCTGCTGCTGGATGATCTCGTGTTTTTCCGGGGCCGTGCTGCCCATTTCGGTATCGGTATGGCCGCCAAGAATGGGGGCGATTACGAGGCCCACGAGGCAGGTGAGTTTGATGAGAATGTTCATCGAAGGGCCGGAAGTGTCCTTGAACGGGTCGCCGACGGTGTCGCCGGTGACGGCGGCCTTGTGCGGTTCGGAACCTTTGTAGTACATTTTGCCGTCAATCTCCACGCCTTTTTCAAAGGATTTTTTAGCGTTGTCCCAGGCGCCGCCGGCGTTGGACTGGAATATAGCCCACATGACACCGCTGACCGTAACACCGGCCATGTAGCCGCCTAATGCTTCGGGGCCCATAACGAAACCGATGACAATGGGGGTGATGATCGTGATGAGGCCCGGAGGCATCATTTCGCGCAGCGCGGCTTTAGTAGAAATTTCCACACACTTGCCGTATTCGGCCTTGCCGGTGCCTTCGAGCAGGCCCGGTATTTCGCGGAACTGGCGGCGCACTTCATTTACCATATCCATAGCCGCACGACCTACACTCTGCATGGCAAGTGCGGAGAATACCACGGGAATCATACCGCCAACAAACAGCGCAGCGAGTACGTCGGCTTTGAAGATATTGATACCCTCGATGCCCGTGAAATCCACATAAGCGGCGAAGAGCGCCAGCGCCGTGAGGGCCGCCGAAGCGATGGCGAAACCTTTGCCGATAGCGGCGGTGGTGTTGCCCACGGAGTCGAGTACGTCGGTTTTTTCGCGTACGTCTTTCGGCAGTTCGCTCATTTCGGCAATGCCGCCGGCGTTGTCGGCGATGGGGCCGAAGGCATCAATAGCCAGTTGCATGGCCGTGGTGGCCATCATGGCAGAGGCAGCAATAGCCACGCCGTAGAATCCGGCTAAGGAGTAGGCGCCCCAAATAGCGCCGGCGAACAGCAAGACAGGCATCCAGGTGGACATCATACCCGTGGCTAAGCCGGCGATCACGTTCGTGCCGTGTCCTGTGCCCGACTGACGGACGATAGCCAGAACGGGCTTTTACCCAAACCGGTGTAGTATTCGGTGATGGCGGAGATGAGTGCGCCGACGGCGAGGCCTACCAGTACGGCGTAGAACACGCTGGTGTTGCTGATCATACGGGAGCCGGTGCCGAAGAAATTCATCGTCATGGTGTCGGGCAGCATCCAGTGAATGACCGGGTAGCAAGCGATACCGGTGAGGATGAGGCTGGCCCAGTTGCCGAAGTTCAGGGCGCCCTGCACGGTGCCGGCGCTGGCCTCGGCATTATCTTTTACGCGCACGAGGTTCATGCCGATCATGGAAAAAATGATGCCGAGGCCGGCGATCAGGATAGGCAGCAGGATGGGGCCGATGCCGCCGAACTCGTCGGTGATACCACCGGAGTCGCGGATAACGGAGTTGCCGAGCACCATGGCGGCGAGCATGGTAGCCACATACGAGCCGAAGAGGTCGGCGCCCATACCGGCCACGTCGCCCACGTTGTCGCCCACATTATCGGCGATGGTAGCGGGATTGCGGGGGTCATCTTCGGGAATACCGGCTTCTACTTTGCCTACGAGGTCGGCGCCTACGTCGGCTGCTTTGGTGTAAATACCGCCGCCTACCCGGGCAAACAGGGCGATGGATTCAGCGCCGAGCGAGAAACCTGCCAGCACTTCCAGCACGCGCGACATGGCGGCCGGGCCGTCCACGCCGTATGTCCCGCCCATGAAGAAGTTGAAGAAAATAGCGAACAGGGCGCTCAGGCCGAGCACGGCCAGGCCGGCCACGCCGAGGCCCATGACGGAGCCGCCGTTGAACGATACTTTCAGGGCTTTAGCCAGGCTCGTGCGAGCGGCCTGGGTAGTGCGCACATTGGCTTTGGTAGCGATGCGCATACCGGCGTAACCCGCCAACACCGAAAAGGCTGCACCGATGACGAAAGATGCCACGATCAGCGGGTGGCTGGTGGTGACCAGCATACTTTGCCAGCCCAGCAGCAGTCCGGCAACGACGACAAAAATTGCCAGTACGCGGTACTCTGCTTTCAAAAAAGCCATAGCGCCGTCGGCAATATGCTCGGCAATAGCACGCATTTTGGCATCGCCGGCATCTTGTTTGTTAACCCAGGCCTGCAGGACGGCCATGTACAAGAGTCCGACAACGCCGAACAACGGAAGTAGGTAAACCAAAGAACTCATCTTGTCTTGATATAGGTGAACTTGTATTTGTGGATTGATTCGATTGATTTGATTGATTCGATTGGGGATAAAAAATGATGCTTTTGGGAAAAAGAGCGGCAAAAGTAGTGAAATTTCAGTTTTCGGCTGTGGAAGCCGTCTTTTCCGGCAGGTTATGTTTTTTCGATGTTTTGTCGCCGTGTGGAAAGGTAAAAAACGGTGCTTTTCAAACCTTTGTGGCTTGGTGTTATTTTGTCCGTGGCGGCAGGGATGTGATCTTTTTTGAAAGTCTGCGTCTGAACCGCCTGCGGCCCGGGATCGGAACATCGAACACGTTTTTCAACTCAAAACAAACAGCACAAGCAGGTATGCCAAACCTCCGTTTGATCGCGCTTTGTCTTTTTTTTATGGCCGGTACTGCCGATGCAAAGGCCCAGGTGGATCACCGTTTCAACAACTGGTTCACTTATTTTGGTCAGTACAAATTGAGTTCGCGCTGGGGAATGCATTTTGATGGGCAGTTTCGGGCAGACGATCAGGTGGAGCGCATCAACCAGTCGCTTCTGCGCCTTGGCGGGCAGTATTACCTGCGGCCGGCCACGACGTACACGCTGGGCTACGCGTTTGTCAATACCTACAGCAACAGTGCCGGGGAGTATTTCACCGAACACCGGATTTGGCAGCAGTTCATGCATGCGCATCCGCTTGGCGCTTCCGTTTCGATGGCCCATCGGTTTCGTTTTGAGAACCGTTTTGTGGAGCGGGCAGCCCAAAAGCCGGAAACGGATTGGGCTGTTGGATACCGGTTCCGCTATTTCAACCGCACCGTACTGCATCTGGGCGGCCGTGCCGAGGCCCGCGTGCGGCCATATCTGGCGTTGCAAAACGAGTTCTTTCTCAACGTTGCTTCCCGGAAATCAACACCAATATATTTGATCAAAACCGGTTTTTGCTGGCTGTCGGTTTTCTGCATGCCGGTCTTACGCGTTTCGAGGTAGGCTACCTCAATCAATTTGTCCACCCATCAGGCAACGCCGACGTGCTGAACCACGTCCTGCATTTTTCTATTTTACAAGTCCTTGACTTTGGTCCCCTCCAGTAACCCTATTCTGTTCGCTCAACTTGACTCAACCCGGTACATGAAAAAAATTGCCCTTGTTTTTCTGCTGTTTTCCACCCCGCTTTTTTTTGGCGCATGCGATACCCTGCAACAAATAGCCAAAGAAGCCATGAGCGAACCTACAACGACCGAGATTGGTCAGGGGCTGAAGGATGCCCTCGGCAAGGGGGTTTCGACCGGCGTCAGCACCCTCTCTGCCCGCGACGGGTACTTCAAAAGCGCCTATAAAATACTGTTGCCGGCCGAGGCGCGCACGGTGACCGACAAGCTCAAGGTGGTTCCCGGGTTCACCAACCTGGAAAATGAATTGCTCGAAAAAATCAACCGCGGCGCTGAAGATGCCGCCCGGGAAGCCGGTCCGATCTTTATGTCTGCTATTCGTGCCATGACGTTCAAGGATGCCGCCAACATCCTCATGGGGGCCGATAATGCTGCCACGACCTACCTGAACAAAAATACCTACCAGCAATTGTACACCAGTTTTAATCCGAAAATTGTGAACTCACTGAACAAGATCGGCGCCAACGATTTGTGGAAAAAGGCCGCCGATGCCTACAACAAAATACCCTTGGTGAACAAAGTGAACGCCAACCTTGGCGACTATGTGACCACCGAGGCGCTCAAGGGGCTGTTTGCCAAAGTAGAAGAGGAGGAAAAAATATCCGCCGAAACCCGATAGCACGCGGCACGGCGCTGCTCAAAAAAGTATTTGCCCGGCAGGACGCCAATCGGAAGTAACTGCAAAGGCAAGTTGCAAAAGACAAAAAAAGCCGGTGGGGTAATAACTATCTGCCGGCAAATAGTTTTTAAAATCGAATCAATCGAATCAATCGAATCAATCGAATCAATCGAATCAATCGAATCAATCGAATCAATCGAATCAATCGAATCAATTTAAATAAACGCTATGAAAAAGATTGCATTAACTGTGTTTTTGGCAGCCATTGGGCTGACTGTCGTTTCGGCACAGAACCTGAAAAACCTGACCAAGGGCGCCAAGGATTTGCTTGGTGGCGACAAGGTTGAACTTAGCACCGCCGAAATAGGCAAAGGCCTGAAGGATGCCCTGTCCAAAGGAGTAGAAAAGGGTGTGAACGAACTGTCGTCTACCGATGGCTACCTCAAAAGCATGTACAAAATACTGCTGCCTGAGGAAGCGCAAAAAGTGACGGCCCGGCTCAAGGCCGTGCCCGGTTTTGCCAATGTGGAGGCCGATTTGATTGAAAAAATGAACCGGGGCGCGGAGCAGGCAGCCCGGGAGGCCGGCCCAATTTTCGCCGGCGCCATCACCGGCATGACCATCCAGGACGCGATGGACATCCTGATGGGCGCCGACAACTCGGCCACGACCTATTTGCGCAAATCCACGTTCCAGCAGTTGTACGAGAAATTCAACCCGGTCATCGTGAAAGCGCTGGACGAGATCGGCGCCAACGAACTCTGGAAAAACGCGGCCACCGCCTACAACAAATTCCCCATGGTAACTAAGGTCAACAGCGATCTGGACGACCATGTGACGACCAAAGCGCTGGACGGTCTGTTTGGAAAAATTCAGGAAGAAGAAAAAAACATTCGCCGCAATCCCGTTTCGCGGACGTCCGACCTGTTGAAAAAAGTTTTTGCCAAACAGGACGGCAACCGGAATCAGGCAAAAGGTTAATGCGCAAGCGATCAGGAGCGCGCGCGGTGCGGGGAAAAGTCAGGGAATGAATTTTTGTTTAAGTTTTTTGTACTGAAATACGATGTTTTCATAAACACTATGAGTCTTTCCGACGTTTCAGATGGCTGAATCCTACAGCACAGTTTGTTTCTTCACGTTTCCAATTTTCCAGCAGCATGCTCGATCTTTTGCACAACGGCCACCACCACGCCGCTTTTTCCGATTCTGACGATACCAGTGACGCACACATTTCTGAATCCATGGATACTCCGATGCACGCCCGTGCTTTTGACCTGAGCGATGCTGAAAAAGTAGCCCGCATCTCGGATCACTTCGCCGAGATCATGGAGATACTTGGGCTGGATTTGACCGACGATAGTTTGCGGGCCACGCCCCGGCGGGTAGCCAAAATGTATGTGCAGGAAATTTTTCGCGGCCTGAACCCAGCTAACAAGCCTGCTGCTACCACATTTGAAAACAAGTACCAGTACCGCCGCCTGGTTACCGAGCGGAACATACCCTTGCAAAGTACCTGCGAACACCACTTTCAGCCTATTTTCGGTGTGGCCCATGTATCCTATATCCCTAATGGCAAGGTAATCGGCTTGTCTAAGCTAAACCGGATTGTGGATTTTTACGCCCGTCGCCCTCAGGTACAGGAGCGGTTGACCATGCAAATTTCGGAGGAGCTCAAGCGCACCCTGCATACCGAAGATGTGGCTGTTTATATTGATGCGAAACACATGTGTGTACAGGCGCGCGGGGTGGAACACCACGGCGCCAGCACCATCACAGCCGAATACTCCGGCAAGTTCCTCAACGAGGATACGAAGCGTGAGTTTTTGCTGGCAATCAACTCCCGGATGCCCGATTGAAAAGAGGGCGTCTCCTTCTTATTTTCCGGCAACCTGTTTCAAAAGCCACTCTTTTTCCAACAATGGGTTGGTGTCAACTACCAAGGCTCGAAACTTATCTTTTTGCACCTTGGAGTATGGGTTCAGGTGCATGAGTTTGCGCATAATGCTCAGGAAATTTTTGTAGAGGGTACGGTGATTGGGACTGATGGCTTCTTTTCTTTGTAGATAAGTGCGCATGGATTCGAGCAGGGATTCGTACGCACTGAATTCCGACTCCTCGTAGTAGATTTTTAAAAGCATGGTCTTGGCTACCAAATTCAACAGCATGTCGTCGTACTCGAATTTGGTCAGCAATTGCTGGGCTTTCCCGTACTCGCCTTTTTCGAAGTAGAGTCGCGCCAGATTGAAGTGTACCATGCTTTCGCGTTCTTTTTCCTCCAGATAGAACTGGAATTTTTCAATGAACCGTTCTGCCCAGTCAAACTCGTGAATCCGGAGAGCCGAAACAACGGCATTCCCGAAAGTGTAGCGCGAAATAGAGTTATTATCCAGCAAAACGCCGGTTTCCGAGCCGGTGCGATAGAACAAAAAGGCACGGCGCGCGAAATCTGTTCGCCCTTGATTGATCTTGGCTACACAATAGTTGATAGCCGCAATGTAAAGAACTCGGGCCTCCGAGGGATCAAACCGGCCTATTTCATTGTGCAGGAGTTTTTCCAATTGGTCAAAGTAGGATTCTTCTGCGGGGTTGGTAATGGCTAAGTAAGCGTAATAGAACGAGGCGATTGCGGGTTCGTCGAGCAGTTCTTTACGCTGGACATACGCCAGGGCTTCATTCAAAAGACCCGGTTCGTAGTTTATTTTTTGGAACACATTCCGGTGGGCTATCATGGCACAGGCGATGCGCATTTTTTCGGCAAGGAACCACTTCTCCAGAGCATCAGCAGATTCCTGCAAATTGACCGGCGTATTTTGAGAAATGGGGAGGCGGTGGTTGTACTCTTCCAGGTCGAAAAAATAGGCATGCATCAGGTAGTACCCGTTCCGCAAGGGCTGTTTCTCCAGATAATCGCGTCCTTGTCGGTAGGCCTGGCGGTACGCCTTGTCGAGTTTGCGCGACCGGTATATTTTGGTCAAGGCTCCGAGGTACCGGGCCTGGTCTGCCGCGCTATCCTCAAAAACGAGATATTCTTCGATCGCCTTCAATAAAAAGTACATGACTTGGCGCATTCGGGCATCGTCGTACGGCTCGTCAGGAAACACAGCCTTCCATACCCGACTCTTTTCAACGGCCTCGTCGCCGTCTCCCGTCAGGTGTTTATTCAGAAAATCGAACAATCGAATTACATCCTCACGCTGGTTGTGCGCAGGAGACAAGAGCCATTTGTGCATGTCCCGCACCTCCTTGCGGCTCAACGACCGCACGATCTCGATCAACACACTTTTTTGCATGAGCGCTTTTTATATTTATTCAACAAAAATAAACAAACATACCGACACGAAAAGAATGCCAGTTTGAAAAAACAAACTGCTTTCCAGTTACTTGTGTATTTTTAGTAACAAATTATTGGTATCTTCGGACAAAATTAGATGAATAATATGGTTCAACAAATGCAAATTTTTGTCTTTCACGACGCCAGATGCTCCCCCCACTTTTGTACCGTCTTAAATCAGCTACGGCTAATGTTAATCCACGCACCCATGTTCAGATACTTTCTCGTATTAACTCTTTTGTTACCCGCCGGCCTTCTCATGGGGCAGGGGTGGGAGCGTGTATTTGATGGGGGAGGGCAAGGACAAATCAACGATATAGCCATTGCGCCAGATGGCGGATTCATTGCGGTTGGTTATTACAACAGCCTGAACCGTGCGCGCTTGTTCAAAACCGATGTTGATGGCAATTTGCAATGGACAAAAGACTTTTTTCTTGGCTCACAAACCACGGGGGAGGGTATCGTAGTAACACAGGATGGCCATTATGTCTTTACGGGATATGCCAAGACAGGCAATGGCCCCAGACAGGCTTTTCTGGTAAAAACAGACAAATCCGGCAATACGGCCTGGACGTATGTCTTGCCGGGGGGATTTGATACGGAAGCATTGGATATTATTGAATTGAACGATAAAGGTTTGGTCGTTTGCGGGCACCAGAAAACACTTTCTGCATCGGAGGATATACTCGTTTTCAAGGTTTCCCCGGCTGGGACGTTGGTTTGGAGCAAATTATTCGGCGATCAGGCCGTATCCGAAAAAGCATTTGGGCTTGCATCCGGCCCGGGCGACCGTATTTTGGTGGCCGGTAGCAAAAAGACAGTGCCACGCGATATGTGCGTGTTGAGCATTGACGGAGCAGATGGTCTGCTGCAATGGGAAAATACGTTCGGTTTCTTTGAATTGCTGTCTGGTAGCCCTGCCGATGATGTGGCAAGGGGCATTTGGGTAACCAACGACAACAACATCGTACTGGCGGGAAGGAGCACCTATAAACAGCCCGCAGAAGGTGTTTTGATGAAGATTGATGGATCGGGAAGCAACCAGATTTTATGGTTCCAGTCCTATCCCAAGTCAGACTTCTACGGCTTGGTACCGTCGCCAACAGGTGGTTTTTTTGTTACAGGCACGAAGTCCACCGAGCAATCAGAGGATGTCTATATCATTCGTACCAATTCGGCCGGCGAAAAAATCTGCGACCTTTTAGTGGGCCGCCCCGGCTTCGATCAGGGCATAAGTGTTGTTGCTACACCAGACGGTGGTGCCGTGACGGCCGGTGTTGGAGAATTTTTCTTTCCCACATTCGGTACGGAAGCCAATCCGTATCTGGTGAAAATGGACAAAAACTGCACAGCCTTCACCAGTTATGTCGCCGGTAATGTTTTCCACGACCTGAACGGAGACTGCCTGCGGGATGGCAATGAGTCGGGCCTGGAGAACTGGATTGTCAAAATCGAAAGTCCCAACTTTACCCGGTATGCCGTGGCAAAAACCAACGGCGACTTTCTGTTACTGGTAGATACGGGTATGTACCAGATCAAACTCTTCCCGCCAAATGATTCCTGGCAGTCATGCTCGCCGGCTACGGCCCTTCATGTGACGGGTTTTCTGGATACATTTAGCGTTGAAATCCCGGTTCGGGCGGCTTCGGCCTGTCCACGCAACGAGGTGGATGTGGCTACGCCTGTATTGCGCCGGTGCGCGAACAATACATACACGGTGCGTTACTGCAATTCCGGCACAATCCCTTCGACAGATACTAAAATCGAGATTGTACTGGATCCGCTCCTGACACTCACGAGCAGTTCTATCCCGGCCACCCTGCTTCCCGGCAATACCTATTCTTTTGATATTGGTACGTTGGAGAACGGCGATTGCGGCAACTTTACTTTCGATGCTTTTCTCGATTGCAACAATACAATCGATGGACAGACCCACTGTGTGCAGGCGCATATCTATCCGGATTCATTCTGTATGGTCACGGCTTGGGATCGCTCCATCGTAGAGGCTCGTGCGCTTTGCGAAAATGACACCGTCAAAATGGTGTTGGTCAACGTCGGCGACGGCGATATGCAGGAGGAGGTTGGGTTTGTCATCGCGGAGGATGTTATCTTGCTCACCCAGCCCGGTGATCCATTGTATCAATTTAAATTGAAATCCGGCCAGGATTCTACTGTCTGGACATATCCCGCTACCGGCAGTACCTACCGCATTATAGCGGAACAAACCTCCGGTTACCCGGGCGTCAGTTACCCCACTGCTGCGGTTGAGGGTTGTAAATCGGATACCAGCAGCACCTTCACTACGGGCTATTACACCATGTTCCCCGAAGACGACCAAAATCCTTTCAGATCATCCGATTGTCAAGAAAATAACCATGCCGATTTCAATCCAGAGAATTTAAAACGGGGCCATCCCAAAGGCTACGACGTAGCCCACTACGTCCGACCGGATACCGATTTAGAGTTTTTAATCCAATTCCAGAACACAGGAACCGATACCGTACACCAGGTCATTGTGCGCGACACCTTGTCGTTTTCACTTGATCCGGCTACGGTGCGCCCGGGTACTGCCAGCCATCCGTACGACTTTGAAGTCTATGGTCCCGGCATCGTGCAGTTTACTATCCCGGGTATTAATCTGCTGCCAGATAGCGGCGCCAATGAGGGCTTTGTCAAGTTTCGAGTGTCTCTGCAAGGAGGCATTCCCTGCGAGACGCAAATCTTCAATAGCGCCGCTATCTACTTTGACTTCGAGGCTCCGGTTGTTACAAACCAGACTTTCCATACGGTATGCGCATTTGACACCTTCGTGGTGGTCAAGACAAAACACATTGACTTTGAGGGGGCCGACGTCAAGGTCTATCCCAATCCGTTCGACGACAGCGCTGTTTTTGAGATTAGCGGCGCGCCGGCCTCCGGCTATACGCTGGAACTTTACGACATGCAAGGAAGAAAACTGTTTAATCAATCCTATTCCCATTCCACGTTCCGATTGCATCGGCAACAATTACCCGCAGGCATGTTACTCTATCGGCTGACCACGGACCGTGGTCGTCCGGTTGCCTCCGGAAAGCTCCTCGTTCGATGACGAGAGACCTCCCAGCCATTGCCATTTACCGATTTTACTAATAGGCGCCTCCCAAAGGCGCCAAAACCGCGGGGACCTCAACCTCGCGGTTTTTTTATGGCCGCAGCGCTAACAACGCGACGCTCTCGATATGGTGCGTGTGCGGGAACATGTCCACAGGCCGCACTTTCAGCACCTCGTATTTTTCGGCGAGCAGTTGCACGTCGCGGGCCTGGGTAGCCGGATTGCAGCTGACATAGACGATGCGCGGGGCGGCCAGCTCCAACAGGAACCGCACGGCCTTCTCATGCATACCCGCTCGCGGTGGATCGGTAATGACGAGATCGGGGCGGCCATGCCGCGCTACAAATACCGGATCAAGTACATTTTTTACGTCGCCGTCATAAAAGATGGTATTCTCGATGCCGTTCAGTATGCGGTTCTCTTCGGCATCCGCTATGGCCTCCGGTATTTCCTCGATACCCACAACCTGCTTGCAAAAACGGGCCACATACAGTGCAATGCTCCCGGTACCCGTGTAAAGATCGTAGACGTTTTCCGAGCCGGTGAGTTCAGCAAATTGCACAACAGTGTCGTACAGGTTTTTGGCTTGGGCAGAGTTGGTTTGAAAAAATGACTTGGGGCCGATTTTGAAGCGCAAATCGCCAAGTTGTTCCACAACATACCCTTTGCCGAAGTAAGTGACCATATCCAGATCAAATACGGTGTCGTTCATCTTGGGATTGACGCAGTACACAATGGTGGTCAATTGGTTGCCAAGACGTGTCCGGAGTGCGTCCAGAAAGGCGCCGATTGCTGCTGGTTCATCGCGTGCAAAACTCACCAGTAACAATACTTCGCCGGTGGTCGTAAGCCGGATCATCAGGTTGCGCAGAAATCCCTCGTGCCGCCGCACGTCGTAGAAAGCCAGTCCCTGCTCCAGGGCAATGGCACGGGCGGTATTTCGAATGGCGTTGGAAGGATCGGCTTGTAGCCAGCAATGCTGGATGTCCACTACTTTATCGAAGGCGCCGGCGCGGTGAAAGCCCAGGCCGGGGAACCTCGGCAGTCCGCTCGGTTCTCCTTCCGGGGGCAAGGAAAGCACCTCCTGTTCAGGAGGCGGTAGAGCAGGCATTTCTCCGGGCAAAAGCCAGCGTTTGTTTGAAAAAGCGTATTCCAGTTTGTTTCGGTAAAACGTCGTTTCCGGAGCGCCGAGAATGGGCAAAAATGCTTGAACGGGTACCTTGGCGATGCGCTGAAAGGCATCCAGCACGTTCTGGTTCTTGTGCTCCAATTGGGCGGTATATTCCAGATGCTGCCATTTGCAGCCACCGCATACTGTAAAGTGTTGACAAAATGGCTCGGTACGCTGCGGTGAGGGGCGCAACAGGTTTTCGATACGCCCTTCGCCAAAACCACCTTTTTTCTTCTGAACAAAAACATCCACGAGATCGCCGGGGACAGCCCCCTCTACAAAAAGTACCAAGCCATCGGGCGTACGCCCGACGCCCTTGCCGCGGTCGGCTACACCGTGGATGAAAACAGCCGGAGCAATGAAAGATCTGGATTTGCGTGCCATAAGTGGCGGCAAAGATAGGATTGGTTGAGGGGCTTTGTGCGGCAAATAGCGCCGGGGGGGCTGCCGATTTGAGATAACCCGCGCAGGCGAAAAAAGCCCCCGCTCCGGGATCGGTGCGAGGGCTTGGGTTTTTCATGGTTCGGAAGCCCGCTGTGTTTGGTCAGAGCCTGGGCCTCCAAAGCCGTTTTTGTGCTGTATTGTAAGATATTGTTGAGTACAGCGGGAGAGGGGTTGAACCGGGCCTTGGGCAACAGGTTTTTGGCTGTCAGCAATTCGCTGAACTCAGCGCGCAATGCACTGTTTTCTTCCAATTGCTGAGCAGTTACGGTTGCTTCATCGGCCGGCATGTCACGGTACAGGAACTGCACCAGCGTGTTGTTGTATAGGTAATTTTCTTGCATAGGCATAAAAAATGATTTGGAAAATCGTGAAAAAAATCGACTGTAAAACACCCGTGAAATGGGGGTTAGTATACAAAGCCGTATTAAATTTTCTTTTTTAACATTTATCTTTCATGGCCGCCAGATGGCGTGTCCGGGCGATTACCTTTGCAAACAAGTTGTATCGCGACTTTGACTACCAAATCAACACCACAGCGAATAGAAGCATGCACCAAAATCCTCCGTACCACAACGATTTGACGCTCGAACGCTGGCGCCTTATTCTTGGCCGTACCGCCGACCCGGAGCAAGAGATACCGCTGAGCAATACGCAGACCGGTATGGATCAGGTACTGGAGGCGCTTTACGACACCGACAGGAAAGGTGGCCTGGGGCGCTCCGCACCCAATGTCAACCGCTGGCTCGGCGATATCCGTCGCTATTTCCCTACCCCCGTCGTGCAGCTGCTGCAACGAGATGCTCTGGAGCGTTTGGGGCTGGCACAACTACTGCTGGAGCCGGAACTCTTAGCCGCTGTAGAACCGGATGTACACCTGGTCGGTACCCTGTTGTCGCTGCAAAAAGCCATGCCGGATAAAACACGAGAAACAGCTCGTACAGTAGTCCGCCGTATCGTGGACGACCTCGAACGCCAGATACATACCACCCTGCAGGAGGCCGTGCGGCAGGCACTCAACCGAAGTGTGCGCAACCGCCGCCCCCGTTCCAGCGAAATAGACTGGCGCCGAACCATCTATCAGAATCTGAAACACTACCAGCCCGAGTTGCGGGCCATCATCCCCGAACGCATCACCGGTTTCGGGCAGAAAGGCAAAGCACTGCGGCATATCATTCTGCTGGTGGATCAGAGCGGC
This sequence comes from Lewinellaceae bacterium, assembly GCA_016719605.1. Taxonomy (GTDB): domain Bacteria; phylum Bacteroidota; class Bacteroidia; order Chitinophagales; family Saprospiraceae; genus M3007. The sequence goes on from JADJYW010000004.1 coordinate 342,753, forward strand.
TCCATGGCAGGATCGGTGGTCTATGCCGCCGTATTCGGCGCTGTTCTGGCTTCCCTGCGCACCGTACAAACACACCTCGTGGTGTTCGACACGGCAGTAGCAGACCTCTCCGAGCACCTGCACGACCCGGTGGAACTACTCTTCAGTACGCAGTTGGGCGGTGGAACGGACATCCACAAAGCACTGGGCTACGCCCAAACACTGGTACGCACGCCCCAGAACACGATCCTCGTGCTCATCAGCGACCTCTACGAGGGCGGCAATCGCACTGAAATGCTCAAAAAAGCCCACGCCTTGCGTCAGTCAGGGGTAAGCATGGTGGCACTTCTTGCCCTGAGCGACGAGGGTACGCCGAACCACGACCACGACAACGCCGTCGCTTTTGCCGCCCTTGGCATACCCTCCTTCGCCTGCACACCCCATCAATTTCCCAAACTCATGGCCGCAGCCATCAGTCGGCAAGATATTCAGCAATGGGCCGGTGCAATTGTTCAGGAACCATCCTAATCATCTGCAAGGGTTGATAAAAAAATCCCGATACGTCGGCTACCTTTGCCCACCATGTATCCAGACCTGTCTTACCTGTTTCACGCCCTTATCGGTACGGCGCCGGACAATTGGCTGTCCGTATTCAAAACCTTTGGCTTTTTTCTCGCACTCGCCTTCCTGGCCGGTGCCTTGACGTACTACGCCGAACTCAAGCGAAAAGCCCGGGAGGGCTTTTTTCGCCCGGCCAAAGTGGTCATCACCGAAGGACAACCCGCTTCAACGACCGACATCGCCATGAATGCCTTAGTCGGCTTGATCCTTGGTGGCAAAGGCCTGTACGCTGTGCAGCACTTCGTCGAGTTCCGACAAGACCCCGCCTCCATCATCCTGTCCGCCAAAATGCACTGGCCGGCGGCACTTGTCGGAGCGGCGTTTTTCGGCGGACTAAGCTGGTGGGAAGCGTGGCGCAAGCGCAAAGACAAACCCGTGTCCCGCGAGGTAGACGTATGGCCGCACGATCGCATCAGCGAAATCACGGTTTGGGCGGCCGTGGGCGGCATTGTCGGCGCCAAATTTTTTGACTTGTTCGACAACTGGGAATCGTTCCTCCGCGATCCTGCCGGAGCACTGCTGTCCGGCGGCGGACTGGCATTTTACGGCGGGTTAGTATTGGGTTTCGTGGCTGTAGTGGCATACTTCTGGCGCAACGGCGTACCCTTCCTCCCCGCTGCCGATGCCGTAGCACCCGCTCTCACTGCCGGCTACGGCATGGGCCGTATCGGGTGCCAACTCAGTGGCGACGGCGACTGGGGTATCGTAAACCAGGCGCCCAAACCCGACTGGATGGCATTCCTGCCCGACTGGATGTGGGCCACCACCTACCCGCACAACGTGTTGAACACTCCCCACACAGACCCGGTTTCGAGCGTGCCCATCGAAGGCTGTACCTGGGAATATTGTATGCAGTTGTCCATGCCGGTTTTCCCTACACCGTTTTACGAAACCTTGATGATGGCCGTGGTTTTTGGCATCCTGTGGGCCTTGCGCAAGCGCCTGAAGGCGCCGGGGATGTTGTTTTTTATCTACCTCGCCCTCATCGCAGTCGAACGGTTTTTAATTGAAAAAATCCGGGTAAACGTACACCATGAGGTATTCGGCATAAAACTGAGCCAGGCAGAAATTATCTCTTTGTGCCTGCTGCTGGTGAGTGCAATCGGAGCAATTGTGGTATGGCGGCAGCACCGTCAGGGGAGTCAGTCCTAAACGCTACGTTGCTTTGTCCGTACCGGCAAATGCCGCAACTGCTTGGCCACGCCACGCACGATCAGCCACTGACCCGCGATATACGTCGCCATAACGGCTACGCTCGACCCCGGGAACGGATACCCGAACCGGCCGGCGGCGATCAGGCAGTCCGACAACAGGAACAAAAGTGCCCCGGCCAGCAGGCTGCCGAACACGTCGCGATGCACATACCCTTTCAAATTGACTACACCCAGCACCATGGCCGTGATGATCGCCCCATACAGCGCCACAGGTTGTTGCAGTCCTTCGGGTATGCCCGGCCACAGCCAGGCCAGGAGACTGAGCAGGAAAAGCCCGAATGGCGCCGACCAGTACGGTTGCTTGCGCAGGTAGCCGTTGCGCAGGTTAACTTCCGATAAAAACCCGCCGAGGTAGCAGGCTTGTGTGGTCAAAAATGCACCCAACCCCAGCAGGAAAAACAGCGCGTCGTACGCGCCTCCGGCAAACATTAGAAAAATGTCGCCGAGCGTGGCAAACAGCAACCCCGACAGTATCGTGTGCCGAAAAAAGCGCCGGATACCGGGCGTTCGCCGCATCAACCAGATAGCCAGTACGGGCATCAACAGCGGCTTGCTGAACAGGATGAGCGAGCGGTTTTCGAGCGCTTCGCCGGTAAGTTCCACGACGGCGAGCAGCGCAAAAGCGCCGAGCCAAAGTATACTTTTTCGTTCCATTTTGCAATGTTACGGCGTTTGGCCTTTCAGAACCAAATTGTCAATCAAGCGCACCGCACCGGCCCAGGCTGCCACGCAGGCCACAATAAAATCGCTGTCGGCCCAATGTGCTACAGGCAGCAGGGAAATTCCGTCCACCAGATCGAAGTATTCGGGCCGAAGACCGGCGGCGTGCAAACGTTCCAGCGCCTGGGCCTGCACAACGGCAGCGGGCCGGGTTTCAAATTCCGTTTTGGCGGCCTGCAGGGTTTCATAAATGACCGGCGCGGCGGCGCGCATCTCCGGCGTCAGGCGCAGGTTTCGGCTCGACATGGCCAGACCGTCGGGTTCGCGGGTGGTGGGGCATATCACCAGGTGCACAGGCGAGTCGAGTTGGCGCAGCATGTCGCGTACAATGGTCAGTTGCTGGTAGTCTTTTTGGCCCATGTACAACCGGTGTGGCTGCACAATGTCGAGCAGACGTTTTACCACGGTAGCCATACCCGTGAAATGACCCGGGCGGAAAACACCCTCCATGACCTGATCCAGCTGTCGAAAATCGAGCAACACGGTTAGGTCGTCACCCGGCGGATACACCTCCGCCACAGGTGGCATGAACAGGGCATCGCAACCGGCATCCAGCAGGAGAGCAGTATCCTCTTCGGGCAATCGGGGGTACTTGTCCAGATCGCTCAGGTCGTTGAACTGGGTGGGGTTGACAAAAATACTGACCACTGCGAGGTCGCATTCCGCCTTGGCGGCATGCACCAAACTGAGGTGTCCGGTGTGCAGGGCGCCCATGGTCGGGGCAAAGCCGATGGTTTTGCCGGCGCGGCGCTGCCCGTCAAGCCAGTATTGTAATTCGGCTACTTGTGTAAAAACCAGCATGGTTTGAATGGTTCGATTATTTCGATTGGTGCGATGGATTCGATTGAGCGGCGGCAAAGGTTGGAAAAAATTGGAAGTCGTCGGACGAACAAGTTCGTGCAGGCAACTATTTCAAAACCCGCACCTTTGCAGCGCAAATCACGGTTGGCCCCGGGTGCGCTGCATCGCCGCGCCTGGCACAACTCAACCCGCTCAACCCTTATCCGCTACATGTTCCGTCCACTGATTCAGGCCTATCTGTCCCTCGCCGCCATCTGCATCATTTGGGGTACGACGTACACCGCCATCAAATTTGCCATCCGCGATTTTCCGCCCTACCTGCTGGTGGGACTTCGCCAAACGGCAGCGGGCTTGTTGCTTCTGGCGTGGGCGCTGGCGGCCGGCCGGGTGCGGTCTGCAGCGGTGCCGCCGGGCCTCTTGGCCGAAGGCCAACAGCCTGGTTCGGCGCTAACACGGCGTTATTTGTGGTTGCAGGCGCTTACCGGTTTGTGTACGATCACCGGCGGTAACGGGTTCATTACCTGGGGTATGCAACACGTCTCGTCGGGACTTGCAGCCGTCATCGGTTCGCTCACGCCGGTTATGGTGGTGTTGATCAACCTGGGCTGGAAAGGTACCGAGCGCATCAACGCGCCGACCGTCGGCGGGGTGCTGCTGGGCTTTGGCGGTCTGGGGCTTATCTTTCACCACGGCTGGGCTGATTTTCTGCATCGCGACTACCGGTTGGGTATCCTGGCTTGTTTCGGTTCCTGTTTCACCTGGTCGTTGGGTACCGTGATGGCCAAACGCTGGAACGATCCGCGGGTATCGCCGGTGCTGAACGCCGGCTTGCAAATCACCGCAGGCGGCCTGGGCGGTTTTGTACTCAGCCTGTTATTCGATCCCTCGTATGCGATACAGCACACCGGCCAGGGTTTGGCGGCGGTCATTTACCTCACCCTGATCGGGTCGGCGCTGGCGTTCAGTTTGTACATGTTTGCATTGCAACACCTGAGCGCCACCGTCTCGTCGCTATACACCTACATCAACCCGATGGTGGCCATACTGCTGGGCTGGCTTTTTCTGGGCGAACATTTGAGCGCATGGGAATTTGCAGGCATGGGCATCACCATCTGCGGTGTGTGGCTGGTGAATCGGGGGTACCGGGCTGGGGTAGCACGCTGAGCAGATACATGCGGCTCAATTTGCCGGATCAACTAACGGTCTCCAGTAGTATTTCAGCGGGTTAAAACCCGCCAACGCTCCAGGGTAACAGTGTTGATTTTTCGCTCTCCAGTAGTATTTCAGCGGGTTAAAACCCGCTGGTACCTTTTGCCCTTTGCCTTACCCTCCCCCCACTTCCAGCCCCTGCCGTATGCCTTTCTCTATCGGCGGCACCCCCCGCTCCATCCACCTCGGCTCGGGCGCACCGAGCAGGTAGTGGTCGAAGAACTGCTGCATGCGCGTCTGGAAATCTATACGGTTTTGCAACTTGACCGGCCAGTGCGGCTCGTCGTTGTAGTTCAGCATCCAGGCGGGTTTGTTGAGCCGGCGCAGGCCGGAGAAGAGTTCGATACCCTGGTACCAGGGCACGGCGCCGTCTTTGTCGTTGTGCAGGATGAGCAGCGGGGTTTGCACCTTGTCCAAGGAAAACAGCGGCGAGTTTTCGAGGTAGCGCATCGGGTACTCCCACAGCGAACCGCCGATGCGGCTCTGCTGGTGTTCGTACTGGAACTGTCGGATCAGGCCCGATTCCCAGCGCACGCCGCCGTAGGCCGAGGTCATATTGGCTACCGGTGCGCCCGCTTCCGCGCAGACAAACAGGTTGGTGCGCGTCACGATATACGCCGCCTGGTAGCCGCCCCACGAGTGCCCCTGCATCGCCACCCGTTTGGAATCCACAAAACCTTTGTCCAGCAGGGCGGTCACGCCGCTCATCACCGCGTCGTAGGCGCTTTCGCCGGGGTAGCCCGTGCGGTACGGGATGTCGGGCGCGAACACCAGATAGCCGCGGCTGGTGTACATGGTGAAATTGATGGTGGAGCGGTGCACGTCGGGCGCGCGGTGCAGGTGCAGGCCATCGGAGAGTTTTTCGTAAAAATTGACCAGCATCGGATACTGCTTTTTCGGGTCAAAACCGTCCGGTTTGATCAGTAGCCCCTCCAGTGTTTCGCCCGAAAGGGACGTCCAGCGCACCATTTCGATACTGCCCCAGCGGTACTCGGCTTGTTGCGGATTGGCGTTGGAAACCTGTCCCCCGCCGCCATACGATGGAGCCGTGTAATAGAGGTCGGGAAACGTGTGGTAGTTCTGGCGGGAGAAAACCACCGCTTCCGATTTTTCCGCTTTGATCGGGTTGCGGGTGTAGCTGTATGCGCCGCTGAGCCAGGGCGAGACGGTACCGGTTTTCAGGTCAAGCCAGGCGTAGCCTTCGTTTTTGGTGATCTCGTCGAAGTGGTGCAGCAGCAGGCGCGCGTCCGGCGCAATGGCGCGTTCATCCGGGTCGAGGCGGATGTAGCGGTAGGTGGTTTTGCTTTCGCGGCCGTTGGTCAGGCGCCGGGGCGCAACCTGGCCGGTCGGATCGGTTTTCCAGATATCGTAGCGGTCGTAGTGCAGCAGCGCGGCATCGTTTTCGAGCCAGCCGGCTATGCCGTACGGGTTCGGATAGTCGGGCACGTCGGTTTTTTCGTTAAAAAATGCCACTGTGCGGTTGTTGGTGAGCCGGGCGGTTTGACTGCGGTGGGCATCCCAGGCAAACCAGGCGGTGTCCGGTTCGCTCCACCAGAGCGCGAAATTTGCCGAAGGCGACAAGCTGGGTATGCAGCGCAACCCCTCAACGATCCGGCGTTTTTCACCGGTGGCGAGGTCCACGGCATACACGTCGCGGGGGGCATCGCCTTCCCACTGGCGCAGGTGGGCATAAGGTTCCTCCGAGATGCCCAGCGCCAGGTTGGCGTCGCGTTGCTGCTGGAAACGCCATTCGGGCAGGTCGAGCGGGGCGACGATGTGGCGCCGAACGCCGTTCGGCTGTACGAGATGACACACCACGGGCGTGTACCGTTTTTTGTCAGCCTCCAGACGCTTGGCTTGCTCGGTGTAAAACCGGTTTTGCGTCCATGACCATACCTCCACTTGCACAATTTCTTCGGGCAGCAGGGTAGTGTCTTGCAGCGGCAGCGGCGGAGCAATGCCGAAATAAAGTTTGCTGCCATCTTCGCTGAACTCGGGTCGGGCGTGTTCGCTCAGGCCCCAGCGCTCCGGGTCGCGGGGCAGGAATGCGCTGCCCGTGTCGGCCAATACTTCGGCGGCAGGTTGGCTTTCCGACCAATAGTGCAACTGCCACGGGCGGATGCGCGCTTTGGTGGTGTCGGTATCAGCGAGAAACGCCGCCTGTCGGCCCCAGTCGTCGAGCGCCAGTTGGGAAAATTTACCTTTTTCGGCCTGAAACAGCGGTTTCAGCAGGCCCTGCCCGCAGTCGAACCGATATACCCCGGTGGCAAAGGTCGAGTCGCGTCCGGTACTGTGCAGCAGCAGAGCCGGCCCGCGTTTGGCAAAGCGGTAGTCCCGCACAAACGGCACGGTATCTTGCCGGCCGGTAGCCAAATTGCACAACACCAGACGGGAGCCGTTCTCCTTCGTATCTTCTTTTTTGGCCTTTTTGGCTTTTTCCTCCGGCGCCGGTTTGGCTGTTTTGGTGCTGTCGGACTCGACTTCTTTTTTGGGTTTTTCCTCCTTGGCAGGCTCCAGTTGGCAAGCCAGCCAGCCCGACCATTTCTCCGGCAGGGCGTAGCTGCGCACGTCCGGGAATTTTTGCAGCGCGCCGGTGGCCAGCGCATACACGCCGAGGGAGTCTTTGGACAAATCTTCGTCTTTCACCTTGCGGCGGCGCTGCGCTTTGAGCGTGTCGAGGGCAGGTTTTATTTTAAAGACCAGATGCCGGCCGTCGTAGGAAAACTTTGGGTCGGCAGCCCGGGCGAATGTGGTGGTTTGCGCGGTACGGGCATTCCACAGGCAAAGGGCATTGTCGCCCTCGGTGGTGGGTGTGAGCAGGTAGGCTACCCACTGACCGTCGGGTGTGATTTGCTGCCGCTCGATTTTGCGCCAGCGGTGTACGTCGGCGATTTCGAGCGCGCGTTTTTCCACGACCGGATCGGGTAGCGGGGCAGTGCGTTTTTTTGCCGGGCGTTGGGCGAAAAGCAGGACGGGGAGAAAGAGGAACAGGAAAGCGAATAGCCGCATGATATGTGTTGTTTATGGGCAAAAGACCAAACTTAAAAAGGAATCGAGGGAGAGTTTTTTCCCGGGGGGGGGGGGGCGCCGCGGGGGGGGGGGGGGTCGAATTTTTGTGCGCTGAAATCACCGAAGATCCGGCCATGTTCTGTTCAAGGCCGAAACTTACCTCTGCTGTGGCGGCACAGGGAGGGGGGAGTTTCGACACATGAAAATCAAATTCTGCGGCGCCGCCGGATGTCACCCCCCCCGGCGGCGGCCCCGCCGGCGCCCCGGCCCGCCCGGGGGGGGGGAACCCCGCTCAATCCGTGCCCACCACCGCATACGCCGGAGGTTACAATGCCCCCCCCCTCCCCTTTTCCCCAAAAAGCCTTCAGGGAAATTCTGCTCGAGCTGCGGAACTTTGTCATACTTGATCAAGAGGGCCTTGGCAATAAAGCGCAAGAACGGGCCGGGGGCAACGATGAGGAACCTTTTCAACAGAAAACAAAAATGGAAGTACAACCCCAACCTGGAGGATAAATTAGGACTGCCTGATCCTCAGCCATGCGCACATTGACCACACGGGCCGCGTGCCCAAGTTGGTTGCCGACGGCTTTCGGGGCAGCATTTATGCCACGCACGCCACCCGCGATTTGTGCTCGATCATGCTGACGGACTCGGCCAGGATACAGGAGTCCGACGCTTATCATAAAAACAAACACAAGCAACCGGACGAACCGGAAAAGAAACCGCTCTATGTGGTGGAGGACGTGCGCAACGCGCTGGAGCGGTTTGCCAGTTACAACTACGAGCAGTGGTTCCAGGTACATCCTAAGGTGCGGGTACTCTTCCGCGATGCAGGCCACATCCTCGGCAGCGCGACGGTCGCCCTGGAAATCAAGGAAGGCGACCGTACCATCCGGTTTGGGTTTACGGGCGACATCGGGCGGCCGCACCGCCCGATCCTCGGCGATCCGCTGCCCATGCCCGAGGTGGATTACCTGATTTGCGAAAGCACTTACGGCGACCGCGAGCACGAATCGGCGCCCGGCGAGGCCGAACACCTGTTCCGTGTCGTGCACCATACCTGTGTGGAAAAAAGAGGCAAACTGATTATTCCGGCATTTTCCGTGGGCCGTACCCAGGAGATCGTTTATATGCTTGACCAGTTGCACCACGCCGGCAAATTGCCTAAGGTACCCGTTTATGTGGACAGCCCGTTGGCCGTCAATGCCACAGAGGTGTTTCTCAATCACCCCGTGTGCTTCGACCACCAGTTGCACCAGTATATGCTGGAAAACGAAGACCCTTTCGGATTCAACGGCTTGCACTACATCCGCTCAGTGGAGGCCAGCAAGGCGCTCAATACTTCCCACAACCCCTGCATCATCATCTCTGCTTCCGGCATGATGAACGCCGGGCGCGTCAAACACCACTTGTTCAACAACATGGAAAACCACCGCAATACCTTCCTGATGGTGGGCTATTGCACACCCAATACCCCCGGCGGACGCCTGCGCGATGGGGCAAAGAGTTTGTATCTCTTTGGTCAAAACCGACAGGTGCTGGCCGACGTGGAAATCATGGACTCTTTCTCGGCTCACGGCGACCGCCACGAAATGCTCGATTTTTTGCGAAACCAGCAAAAATCCCTCAAAAAACTGTGGCTCGTGCACGGTACAATTGATCGCCAGGAAAAATGGCGCGAGTACCTGAATCAGAACGGTTTCTCTAATGTGGAAATACCGGAACTGGGGCACGAGGAAGCGCTCTGAACGCCGGGCGATCCCGAAGCCGTCTGCTTATCAAGTTGTTAACCGCGCGGTTAGCCACCGGCCAACCACGCAAAGCCAACCGCTGTCCGATGGAAATATCAAAATGGATCGTCAGCACCCGCAACAAACTCAAACTGGCATTCGCACTCACGGGCGCGGTCACCCTGCTCCTGTTGGCAAAATGGGTGGAACAAGGCGAGGTGGAACGTATGGACAAATCCTTCCTGTCTATCTATGCGGACCGGCTCGTACCTGCGACCGCCATTTTTGATATCCGGGAAAACATGCATCGGAAACAGGTGGCCCTGGAGGGCATGTTGTACACCAAGGGCCACATTGACCTGTTGTCGGCTACGACCCTCGCTACTTGTAATACAGCGATTGACGGCCTGTTGGCCGACTACAAAAAAACCTATTTCCTGAAAAAGGAGGCCGATTATCTCGAAGCGTTTGAAACCGGCCTGCTCGCCTACAACCAGCGCGAAAAGCTGATCCTGAACCACCTGGTCCATGGAGATATTTGTTCGGCAACGCAAACCTATGAGCGCGAAGCCGTCCGGCATTTTGCAGAGACTACGCAAAAACTCACCGAACTCAACCACATTCAGTCAGAGATCGGCAAGGAGATGCTGGCCGGGTCGCAAAAATCCATGGCCAGTTTCTTGTTGTTGTCCAGGCTGGAACTGGGTTTAATCGTGTTGTTCAGTGTGCTGGCGCACATCCTGATTTATGCCTCCAGAGCGGTCATTCAGCGCAAGATTGAGACCTTCAACATGAACTAATGGCGCGGACGAGTACTCCCGCCCGCGCCATCAGGTCAACTATTTTTACGCCTGCGCCGGTGGCGTATTGAAATTCATCGGCGGCAGCTGCGGGTGTTCCGGCTCCTCAATTTTCCCAAACTGCATTTCGTACTTGTTGAGGTTGTCCTTCAGCGCATACAGCAATCGCTTGGCATGTTGCGGCGTGAGGATGACGCGCGATTTCACTTTGGCCTTGGGCACATTGGGCATGAGGCGGATGAAGTCCACGACAAACTCGGAGTTCGAGTGCGAAATGATGGCCAGGTTGGAGTACACCCCTTCGGCAGTCTCTTCCGAAATTTCGATATTGATGGCCGGCTGTTGATTCGTATTTTCTGCCATGTTGTAGGTTGTTGTTTGCTAAATAATTTGTGTTTAAAATTCAGGTGCGCAAAGGTACGGCAAAAAACGCTCCGGGTTTTGCAAGGATATAACCGGCAGAACAAGAGGAATTGCGATTTTTGCCGCATGAAAACATGGTTATCTGTTCCCGCTGATTCTGATTTTTCCATCCAAAACCTGCCATTCGGGGTTTTTGACGCCGGCAATGGGCAGCCCCGCGCCGGTATTGCCATTGGCAACCATATCGTCAACCTCGCCGCCGCCGCCGAAAGCGGCCTCTTCGGCAAACGGCGTTTTTTCAAAAAACTGTTCGAGCAGCCTGTCCTGAACGACTTCATCGCGCTCGGCAAACCGGTCACCAACCGGGTGCGCCGCAAGGTGCAGGAATGGCTTTGTCTGCCCCAAACGCCCGAGAATGCCGAAGCAATCCTCGTCGAGCGCGGCGCTGTGCGCATGCTGCTGCCGGTTCGCATTGGCGACTACACTGATTTTTATAGCAGTATCGAGCACGCGACCAACGTGGGCAAGATGTTCCGCCCTGATAACCCCCTGCTGCCCAACTGGCGCTGGCTGCCCGTGGGCTACCACGGCCGCTCGTCCAGCATCGTGGTGGACGGCACGCCTATACGCCGCCCGCACGGACAAATACTGCCCAAAGGCGAAGAAATACCCGTTTTTTCGTCCTCCCGGCAAGTGGATTTTGAACTGGAAATGGCATTCGTCATCGGCAAGGAAAATCCGCTGGGACAGCCCGTGCCCGTAGAAAAAGCGGAGGAGTACATCTTCGGTCTGGTGTTGTTCAACGACTGGAGCGCCCGCGATATTCAGCGCTGGGAGTACGTCCCGCTCGGGCCGTTTCTGGGTAAGAATTTCGGCTCCTCCATGTCGCCCTGGATTGTGCCGCTCGAAGCGCTCAAGCCTTTCCGGGTCAAAGGCCCCAAGCAAAATCCTGCCCCGATGGATTACCTCCGCACCACGGGCGCCCGCAACTGCGACATTGAACTGGAAGTCGCTATTCAGCCGGAAAACGGCTCCGAAACGGTTGTCTGCCGGTCCAATACCCGCTACCTGTACTGGTCCATGGCGCAGCAACTGGCCCACCACACCGTCAATGGTTGCAACCTGCGCGTGGGCGACCTCCTGGCATCCGGTACCATCAGCGGCCCCACGCCGGATAGTTTTGGCTCCCTGCTGGAACTCTCCTGGGGCGGCCAAAAACCACTGACCCTCCGCGACGGCTCTATCCGCACGTTTTTGCTGGACGGAGACTCCGTGGTCATCCGCGGCTGGGCGAACCAAGACGGACTCCGCGTCGGGTTCGGTGCGGTGCGGGGGAAGGTGGAGCCGTAAAAAACAACAAGTGTGGCAAACCTCGCAAGGCCTGCCACACTTGTTATTCCAATATGCGGATCGGTTAAGCCTATTTGACGGCCTCCTTCAGGTTTCCAACCGAAAAAGCGGAGGTAGCGTCCTTGCGGTAGTCGCGAACAAAACCAAAAGACAGGTCCGACGGAACGGCATCTGATTTGGCGGAACCTTTGAACCCGTCTTTGCAGTCCACCTCGAAAGCCAGTTCGGTCAGGCGCCCGTCGGCATCAAAAGCAATATGGGTGTATTCCAGCGTGATATTCATGGACGACAATTCCTCTCGGATGTTCATCAGATCCGTTTTGGTGTGGTTATGCACGAAGTACGTCTCGATTTTGGGAACGCGCTGTGCACTCAGGGTTGTCAGGCTCAAGCAGATGAATGCGAGCAGAAAAAGTAATTTTTGCATAAACCAGAATTGTATGTTTTAGTGATGGTGTGCATGCCCGGCAGTCGAAGTAGCGTCGCAAGGCCCACAAAAGTAGGGCAACCGACCGAAACCCCCAACCACTTGCTTCCGTCTCTTATTTCCGAACGACAGGCCGCACAATGTTTCCGCTCTCCAATCGAATGCTCAGGTAGTACGTTCCCGCCGGCAAAAGGCTTAGATCAATTGCTTCGTCTATTCGCTGCCCGTGCAGGGATTTGGTAAAAATCTGGCGCTGCTGTCCATCCTGTACGGATACCGCGATCTGTTCGCTCCGGGCGAGCGTCAGGCCAATCCGTACCGAACCCGATGTCGGGTTTGGCGCCAGCGAAAACTGCGAAACGGAGGCCGGCAAAGCCGTGGAGGAAACGACCACCAACAAGCCGGGCTGGTAAGTACAGCCGTTGGCTGAAAGGAGTTGGCATTCGTACAAACCATCCTGAGCAGGCGTGTAGGTAGCTGCCGTAGCACCTGGAATAGGATTGCCGTCCAGCATCCACTGGTAGGCCGTCCACATACCCGCCGAAATGCTTAGCGTGCCGGCATCGAACGACAACGCGAGACCCGGCGGCGGTGTCTCAACAGCCTCCACCAAAAACGTGTCGAGGCGGATACAGCCTTGCGCATCCTGTGCCTCCACGGTGTACGTCCCGGGATTGAGATACACGATGGTCGAGTCCGGCTGATCCACATTCCACTGGAAAGAGTACGGGGCCTGGCCGCCGCTGATATCCAGATCAATAATGCCGTTCAGAGAATTGTAGCAGGAGGCATTGGTCACCGTGGCGGCGAGTTGGAACGCGGAGCAGCGCTCGGCCACTTTGTAAATAACGCCTTGTGCCAGCGCGGCCACATAGAGCTCGCCGGCACGGTCTTCGCCGAAGGTGCTGTACTGGTTGGCGGCAAACTGCCCGACCAGCACCGTCGAAAATGTCCCGTCCGACAGCCGGCGGATAGCCCACCAGCGGCCGCTCACATAGTCGGCACACAAGTAATACCCGTACAGGTCGGAGTAACCGGCGCCGCGGTAGATAAACCCGCCGGTGACCGAGCGCCCGAGCGATGGATTGGCGTACTCGAACGCCGGCCCGGAATACCCGGAAATGGGCAGGCAGCCGTTCGGGTTGTGCGCAAACGTACCCTCGTAGCAGCGCCAGCCGTAGTTGCGGCCACCGGTACCCGCCGGCTCAAAATCAATTTCTTCCCGGGTGTTTTGGCCTACGTCGGCTACCCAGATATCGCCGGTGAGGCGATCGAAGGAGAACCGCCAGGGATTGCGCCAGCCCCACGACCAGATTTCGGGGCGAAAAGTCGTATCACCCACAAATGGATTATCGGCCGGGATGGCGTACGGCAAACCGGGCGACGTGCTGCCTACATCTATGCGGAGCATTTTTCCCAGCAGGGATTTTTCCCCTGCCCGTTGTTTTGCGGGTCGCCGCCGGAACCGCCGTCGCCGAGCGCTGTGTAGAGATACCCGTCGGGGCCAAACTTCACGCCGCCGCCGTTGTGGTTGGAGAACGGCTGTGCCTGGGTGAATAAAATTTCTTCACTGTCGGGGTTCGCCTCGTTGGGGTTGTCGGTTTTTACAGAGAAGCGCGACAGCCGGGTGGCGCCATCCGTTTCGCGGGTGTAGTTGACATAAAAAACGCCGGTTTGGGCATAGTCGGGCGGGAAAGCCAGGCCGAGCAAGCCCTGCTCGTTGCCGTTGGAGCGCACGCGCGGGTCAATGTTCAAAAATGGATTGGGCAAGCGGTTGCCCGCACTGTCGAGCACCCAAATATAGCCGCGCTGCTCCACGATAAACAGGCGGCTGTCGCCGCAATGCGCAATGTCCACCGGACGGGTAAATCCCGTGGCGTAGGACTTCAGTTCGATTTTGGGCTGGGCGCCGAGCGCAAAACCGAGGAGCAGGAAAAGAACGAAAAGTACTTGTTTTTGCATGACAGGGTGGTTTGGATACAGGACGGAAACGCCCGAACATCGGGAGGTTTTGCCGGACACCGGCTATCCAAAACAAATCTTGTCGGGTAATGGCGGATCAGGAGGCCGATTCCGCCCGGTTGCGCGTGCCAAGCAGGATAACAACCCCCACCAGCAGAATGAAATAGTAGGTCAAAAACCGCCAGCCCGTCAGGACGGGGCCTACGGCAAACTGTGGAATAAGTGCGCCAAATACGAGGATAAATGCCACTTCTGCACCGCCGGCGCCGCCCGGTGTGGGCACAAAAATCGTAGCCGAGAAAACCATCCACTGCAGGAAAAAAATGTTAAAAAAATCAACCTGAAGCCCCAGTGCCAACAAGACGGCAATCAGCACAAAAAGACGTGTACCCCACTGCCCGGCCAACGCCAGCATACTGTACAAAAACGGTTTGCGGCCTTTGGCATAAATCAATCTGGAGGTATGCCGGAAATCGGAAATCAGCATTTGCCACTGCTCGGAGCGGCTTGGACGCCCCTTTTTTTCATTTCGCCGCCGGCGCCATTTTCTAAAAACGATTATTGCTATGGTCAAAAGTGCCGCAAGCAGTACAGCCGTCCAGCCATGCGCACTACAAAAATCCCCGACTTTTTTCCACAGCGGGTTGGCCCACGGGCGCGTCATGGCTAATGAAACCGGAATAAGTACAAAAATGTAAAAAACGCCCTCCTCGAACTGCCCCAACAGCGCCAGCGACGCTGCCTGCCCAGGCCGGTACCCGTGCTGGATGAGCATACCCATTTTGAACGGCGTACCGCCGACCACATTCGGCGCCACCACCCCGCCAACATCCGTGACGACCGCAATGCGCAGCAAATCCAGATTGGAAACCGGCACGCCAAAAAACTGCGACCAGATCAAAAGCCGCAATCCGTGCCACAGCCAGGGCAGCAGGGATAATATGGCCGCAAGGAGCAAGTAGCCCGCCGAAAACCTCGACCAGTCGAGCGGCTGACTTTGGTCGGTCAGGTACCAGGACAGTGCCAGGTTGAATAATACGCCAATACAAACAATCGGCACCAGACGCCGAAGGACGGTTTGCATGGTGGGCAAGCGCAGCGCCCCGGGTTCTTTTTCCATTTGAATTCAGGGATTGACTTGCAAGGGCAGCACCAGATCCAGGTTCCATTTTTCCAATACCTGTTCGGCAAATTCCCACTGGTACAAGTTGTCCAGATCAGTGGCGTACTCCGGGCCGGTTACACACGGCAGGATGATGTTGCCGGTCAGACTTTTCTTCTGCAAGATTGTTTCCCGTCGGATCACCTCGATTTGTCCGGTTTGCCAATAGGTTTCCGGCAGGGCCTGGCGAGGCATATTGTAGGGTTCCGGCCACGCCGTTTGCAACAATGGATGCAGCATACCCTGTTCGATATGCCACATTTTGTACGGGTTTTGCCCGGAAGGCGTCACCCCGCGCACACTGTCTGCCTCCGGATTTTCGAGCAGGGCACGGATAGCCGAGTCCACCAGGCCGGGCGCCCGGAAAGGGGAGGTTGGGCGCAGTTGCACGACGATGTCGGGCAGGTAACCTTCGGTTTCCGCCAGCCGGCGCAGCGCATGCTCGAAAACCGGGAAATCCGTAGTGCCGTCTTCTGCCAGATCGGCCGGCCGTAAAAAGGGAACTTCCGCCCCCCAGGCACGGGCAATTTCCGCAATTTCCGCACTATCGGTACTCACCAATACCCGCTGCACCAACCGCGCCTGCAACCCGGCCGCGATGCTGTACGCCAGCAAGGGCACTCCGCCGAGCGGTTTGATATTTTTTCCGGGAATACTTTTTGAGCCGCCGCGGGCGGGTACAATGGCTACGATTTCGGGGTTCTTCGTCATGCAAATTCAAGGGTAGTATTGGCCATAGCCGCCTTGGCAGCCAAAGCAATTTCAAGTGCCCGGATACCGTCGTGCAGCGTGCAGGCCGGTTGGCGCGCATGGCGCAGGCAGTCCAGAAAATGTTCCACCTCGGCGCGGAACATTTCATTTCGATCAAAAAACCGGCCGGCCGCAATAGCCTCCACGCGCGCGCCTCCCTCCGTGTACAGTTTGGCTGTACCCGACTGGGCCTCCCATTCCACACGCCCCTGTTCGCCAATAATATGGAGCGAATGCTGCGGCGGGCGGGAAACATAGTCGAGATAAACAGAACCGATCGCGCCGTTCCGGAACCGAAGTAAAACCAGTGCCGCATCTTCGGTATCGGTTTGCAGGCTGGACAAATGGCCGCCGATAGCCTGTACTGAGTCCACTTCGCCGACGAGCCAGCGCAGGTAATCGAACGGGTGGCACAGGGTACGCACGACGCCCCCGCCGAGGTCTTCGCGGGCGCTGTAACTCTGGCGGTAGTCCTCCCACGGGTGCCAGCCGGGCAGGTACTCGCCCCAATGCACCTGTGCCGAGATGATTTTCCCGATATGCCCCGCCGCGATCCGTTTTTGAATTTCCTGAAAAACACCGTGAAACCGAAACTGGAAACCCACCTGTAGAATCAGGTTTTTTTGATCTGCCAGCCGGGCTAATTCGTCCAGCCCGTCGAGGTTGTGCGAGACCGGTTTTTCCAAAAAAATAGAACAACCGGCTTCGGCAGCAGCCAAGGCGGTTTCGAGGTGTAAGGCAGTAGGGTTGCAAATAAATACGGCATCCGGCCCCCAGTCCAACGCGACTTCGAGGCGCTCGAAAGGCAAATGAGCGGGCAACGTGCCGGTCGGCAACGTGCATCGGCCCTGGGTAACAGCAGCCAGTTGCCGGACACCGGCCGAAGCGAGATTGGTCAAATGCCGGCGACCGATAGAGCCAAGACCTGCGATGAGTATTTTCATAGTTGTGTGTTTGTGTGTTTTGGTGCTGGAGTGTTTTCGTTTTATTCCAGATAATTCCTGCACACGTCGGCGATGTGCCGGGCCGATGTGCCGTCATTTTGTACCGGGCGCAGGGTTTCGGCAAAAGCCGGATCGAGGTCACTGTACACGGCTTTGCCCATGCCGAGCGCGACCAGCAGAACCGAGGAAAACTTGGTGACCATGGCCGAACAATTGGCAATCATCGGGTTGATATTGCCACCCGGAAAGACAAGCGCCTCCGGGGCATACCGCTCGATTTCCGCAATGGCCCGCGGATGGTTTTCATTGGGATGTAATTTGAAAATAACGGGCCGACCCTCGGCTACCTCCAGCACCCGGCGGATAAAAGCCTTGCGATTCTCGTACTGCCGGCTTTCGCGCAGGCTGGAAGTGGCCCCGAGCACGAAGTCCCGGTGCGGAAAATCGTTTTGCGCATATTCCGAGAGGTTATCGAAATTCGGGATTCCAGTCACGATGATTTTTTCGGCCGGGATGCCCTTGCGCACAAAGAGGTCCCGAAATCCTTCGGAAGCCACGCAAAATTTTTGGTACGCATGCGAAAGTCCGGTCATGGCGGTGTTGCCGAGGTAGCGCGGCAGACCAAGTCCGCGCACGATCCGGTAGGTCAGGTTTTCGGGGGTTAGCATACCTTCCTGTACCAGAATGATATTTTTCGAGCGGATGTTTTTCGGGATAATCAGGTCGGAACAGGTTACGACCAGGTCGTAGTCTGGTCGTTGTCCCTTGCTGTCTATCTGCACGTTTTTTTCTGAAAAAAACTGTTTTGTAGCGCGCTGGTGCGCGCCTCCGAGAATAGTGAAATCCAGCCAACCAGCCTCCGCTGCCCGCTGTACTATTCCGTCGGAATAGTACGGAGTGAACCAGCATGCACACTCCGGCAACGCTTGCGCCACCTGAAACAGCATACTGGTCTGGTTGAGCGAACCTCCGATAAACAGCACTTTTTTCATCGTAAAAACGCTTTGGTTTGCACTCAGGCCAATACCCGGCGGAGTTTTTTACGCGGGGCCAGTTCGCTTTCGTAAACCTGTTTGACGCCGTCGCCCAACGCCTCTTCCACGGCACGAATATCCTTGACCAAGCGGGTCATGCCCGTCGGCTCTACGGATGCCGCCTGGTCGCTGCCCCACATGGCACGGTCGAGCGTAAAATGCCGCTCCACGAAACAGGCGCCGAGCGCCACTGCCGCCACGGTCGTAGCAAGCCCGGTTTCGTGCCCCGAATACCCGACAGGAATCCCGGGAAACCAGAGGCGCAGGGTGTGCAGCATTCGCAAATTCAGTTCGTGCAGCGGGCAGGGATACGCCGATGTGGAATGCGCGATCAGCAAATTACCACCGCCAAGTTGTTCCACCGCGCGGTCTATTTCCGACATGGTGGACATGCCCGTAGAAATCATAAGCGGTTTGCCGGTACCTTTCATTTTTGCCAATAAAGGCAAATCGGTCAATGATGCGGAAGCGGCTTTGTACAGCGGTGGATTGAACTGTTCGATGAAATCCACGGCCTCCTCGTCCCAGCAGGAAGCAAACCAGTCTACACCCTTGGTGCGGCAATAGCGATCAATTTCAGCGTATTCGGCCTCGTTGAACTCTACTTTGTAGCGGTACTCCAGGTAAGTCATACGTCCCCAGGGCGTATCGCGCTCGAGGTTTCGCTGGTCGGGCGGTACGCATAGTTCAGGCGTGCGTTTTTGAAATTTGACTGCCGAACAACCGGCAGCGACGGCCTCGTCAATCAGCTGTTTGGCTATTTCCAGCGAGCCGTTATGGTTCAAGCCGATCTCGGCAATGATGTAGTTGAGGGTACCAAAACCGATTTTTTTTCCCGTGTTGAGGTGGATCATGGCGTGTCAGGTTCAAGTTGTACAATCAGGTGGTTATTGAAAATGCCGGCAGGTTCGGAGGTGGTCAGGCCCTTGGCAAACAGGATCAGCTCGGCCAGTTCGCGGAAGGCTCCATGCCCGCCAGGTTGCCCGCAACAGTAATCGGCGAGGTCTTTTATTGGGCCCAGCGCATCCGCCGGACAAGCGCTGAGGCCGGCCAGCCGGAGCGCTGCTTCGTCGTTCATGTCGTCGCCGATAAAGGCGACTTCCGCCGGCCGAAGGCCCTGCTGTTCCAGTATGGTCAGGAAAAGTTGGTGCTTGTCTTTTACGCCGAGGTGCAGTTGGGTTATTTGCAGTTTGGCTGCCCGTGCTGCCACGATGGGGGAATTTTCGCCGGTTACGATGCCGACTTCCACGCCGGCTATCGCGCGCAGGCGCTCCACGCCCATGCCGTCGCGCATGGAAAACCGTTTCATCTCCTCACCTTGTGCGGAGTAGTACACGCCGGCATCGGTCAGTACGCCATCGCAATCGGTGAGCACCAGTTTGATGCGTGCCGCTTTTTCAAGCACCGCACTCGAAGCCGCATTTTTTTGCATGCCGGGTATAGTTTCAAATAGACACAAAGGCCTGGCTATGCGCCGGTTGGCACAAAAACAACGCGCAGCATTGAAGTACAATCCTGCGGGCAATATGTATCCGTGAAAATTCAGGCAAAGGTGCCGGCGACGTATGTCCGCAGTGTTAGCGCGGTGTTACGTTTAGTTTAACAATTCCGGGGCGCGGCTCAAACTGCCGTCCAGCCGCCATCCACGACAAGGTTTGCGCCGGTCATGTAGGCAGAGGCATCGCTGGCCAAAAAAACCAGGGCGCCCTTGTAATCCCGGGGATTGGCCATACGCCCGAGGCTGGTGCGTTGGCTGTAGTTTTGGACAAACCAGTCGTCCTGGCCATTTTGTACGCCGCCCGGAGAAAGTGCATTCACGCGTACGCCCTTGTTGCCCCAATAGGCGGCCAGATAGCGCGTGAAATTCAGCACGCCGCCTTTGGTGGCCGGGTATGCCGGCGACTTGTAAAAGGTTTGGGTGCCGTCCGGTTTTTGGTACAGCGACTGGTCTGGGCCGACCATTCCGTAGGTAGAGGCAATGTTTATGATGCTGCCGCTGCCGTGCGCAGCCATTGGCGCACCCAAAATCTGGCAGGTTAAGAAAACCCCGGTCAGGTTCACCTCCACGGATCGAAGCCACATATCCAGCGGGTAGTTTTCAAATTTAGACTGCTCCGCTGCGAGCGCGGGACTTTCAAACATGTCGTTTACCGCGGCATTGTTTACCAAAATATCCAATGGGCCAAACTGTCGAAGTATCATTTCCCGGGCAGTAGCGAGCGATACCGGGCTGGTCACATCCAGTTCTAAGGGGAGGTGGCCGGCGGCGGGAAGTTGATTGATCAAATCCGTGCAGGTGTCCAGATTCAAATCAGCGGCAATGACACGGGCGCCGGCTTCGGCAAGGGCCAGGCAGTGCTGCCGGCCGAGGAGGCCGGTTGCGCCGGTCACAAGCGCCGTTTTACCGTGTAAGGAAAAAAGTTCGGGAGTGGTCATACAGCAAATTGTTTTAGCACGCAAAGGTCGGGGGCGTATGTTTCCCTATTGTTAAGCATCGCGCGTCCCTGGGTTGAAGAAACAAACGAGGCCGTCTCGCGCTTGCGGGACGGCCTCGTACTGTTTCAAACAGCCTCTAAAATTACTGCTTCACAATTTTCATTGTGGCGCCCGTACCGGCAGCCACCAGGCGTACCAGGTAGGTGCCCGAGGGCAAACCTTGCAAGCTCAGGTCCAGTCGGGTTTCGCCTTGGGGCAGTGTCCATTCCTGCTGTTGCACGGTGCGGCCCAGCAGGTCGGCGACGAAAATATGCGCTGCGCCACTTTGCGGCATGGTGAACGACAGGCGCACGGCATCGGAAGTCGGGTTGGGTGCGGCGGTCAATTGCAGGGCGGCGGCGGATGCTTCGTCGGTATCCACCTGGAGGCTGCGGTTGCCGTTGGCAAACCAGGCGCCCCAGTCGCGGTTTTGCACCAAACCTACGGATGTACCCTGGCCCTGAATGCGGGAAGCATCCACAGTCTTCAAGTACAAGTTGCGGGTAGCACCGGCTGTCCGCTGGTACATCACGGCATTGTCGAGGCGGTTGTAGTTAGGCCAGCCCAGTTCGCCGTTGTTGGTAACGATATAGTCCACGTCGCCGGTTTCGGTATTGGCGCCGAGGATGTGGTAGGTATTGTCTACGCCGTCCAGATAATCGAATGCCATGACGTAGGGGGCATTTTTGGCAAAGGTCGGGTTGTTCACGCTGGAATTGGGCGGCAGCCCGCTGAACAGTTTGGAAATGAAGGGGGTCGGCCCGGTGAAATTGTCGTTTTCCCAGAACTGGAGAAAACCAATATCCCAATAGCTCAGGTCTTCGCCCTGACCGTTGTTCAGTTCATTGTAGGCATCGTACATCAGGTATTCGCCGCTGTAGTCGAACTCCAGCACGTCGGCGAAGCGCACTTCGCCCGTGATCTGGCCGGTGGTGTACGTGGGGTTGTAGAGAAAAAATGTTTGGGAAGCACCCAGCGGGTCAGCGAGGTCGAATATGTATACCCGGTTGTTCTCAATGGTAGTCAAAGCGGCAAGAAAACGGCCATTCTTGGAAATGGCGGCGCTACGCCACTCGGGGGAGAGGCTGATTTCGTATGACTGGAAATCAATGTTCGGGCCGTTGTAGGACAAGTCAATGCCGATGACGTGGCCTTCGTCGTTCACAAACACCACCTGTTGGCCGTTGTCCGATACACTGGGCCGGCTGATGACGCCCTGGTTGTAGATGGTGCCGAGTATGGTACCGCTACTGACGGCCAGGTCAAGGTTTTGGCCGTTGATCGTGTTGCAAAGGATGAGGTCTACACCCGGGTTTACAGCCAGTTCGCCGAGGTAGTTGCCACCCTGATTGCCCACGATACCTACCGTGGTGAAGGCAGCGGCAGCGGCATTGGCTACCGTAGCGCCATACAGGTCGTTGGCTGCCTGAATGACCGCCAGGCGGCAGTCCACAAACTTGCTGGATTTCACCAGATAGTCGCGCAGGGCTTTGTAATAAACTTTTTCCGCCTTGTCCAAACCTACAGCAGCGTTGGAAGCAAACAGGTAAAAAGCGCGGTTTGGGATGCCGGAGTTGATGTGTACGCCGCCATTGTCCTGTGTGCCCTGGTATTGCTCGCTGACCTGCTTGGGCTGGGAGGGCGTGCCGTTGTTGGGAAACTCCAGGTCGCGCAGGCAGTTGTTCGTGGTGGCACCGGGGCGCACCACGTCTTCGCCCATCTTCCAGTCGTCGCGGTCAATACACACGGCGAACACGTCGGCGAAGGATTCATTCAGGGCGCCGCTTTCGTACTGGTATTCGAGGTTGGCGGTTTTTTCGATCACGCCGTGCGTCATTTCGTGGCCGCCTACATCGAGGCCGCGTGCCAGTTCAAAGAACGTGGCATCACCGTTTCCGTACCACATGGCTGCACCGTTCCAAAACGCATTGCCCATGGGATCGCCGTTGGGTTCCGACACGTTGAACAGCGAGATGATATTGCCGCCGTTTCCGTCAATAGAGTTGCGCCCGTGGGTTATGCGGTAGTAGTCGTAGCTCTGGATGGCGTTCCAGTGGGTACTCACGGCGTTTTTGTTGTTGAAAACCATGGAGCCGGAACTAACGAGGGCGTACTCGAACGTGCTTTGCACCTCCGGAGAGGTGTTTTTTGCATCGAGGGTAATGATGACGCCCACCGGATTGCTGGGCATTTGGGATGCTCCGGGGTTGAACATGGGTTGTCCGGCATCTTCCATGTAGATCGTGCTGCCTTCCATCCAGGCGCCAAAGGAACGGTTCTCGTTCTTCAGGTCGAGGCCGCTGGCAGTCACCGGGCCGGCAAGTGCAACCGTTGCACTTGTAGCAGAAATGGTGGGCGTCGCCGGCTGCCCGGCGGCATGGCTTTCGCAGCGGTCGCCTTCGCCCATGTTGCAGGTGTGATCGAAGTGGTGGATGATCGCGCCGGTACCGGCATCTACAAAATAGACTTTCCGGTGCAGCAAGTCGGGATAGATAACGATGTGCCAGGCGAGTACCTCGGCGTCCAGATTGTGTGCGTGGTGGTAAACGACCAGTTTGCTTTGCACTTCCTGGCCGCCTACGAGCAGCCGCTCTTCGTTCGTCCAGGTATTTTTGACCGAACCGATGTGTTGTGCTACTTTTTGCACGGCATTTTCCATCGAAACGGCAGGGACAACGGTGGCTATGCGCGGGGTCGGGAAGTACCGGCCGTTCAGGAGTTCAAAAGCCCCGTTTTGGGTATGGGCAATGAGCTCGGCGCCATATACCGGCACGTTCTGGAACACTTGTTCCAGGCGGACGTGCCAGTTGCCCTGTTCGTCCAGTTCGGTGCGTGTGGCTACAAACTCGGCGTCCGGCCGGGCGATACCGGCGGGTTGGAGGCTGGCCAAATAGGCGAGTGCGCGGGTTTCGGCGGGTGTACCGGCATTTTGGTTTTCCGAAGCGGCGGTTCTGCCCCGGAAAAAGATCGGCAAGCCGTTTTCGCCGCGCTCGATCGCGATGTTCGGAGCGGCCGACTGGCCGGGTACTGCGAGTGGGCCGATGGGTTTGTAGTTGGAGCGGGGCAATCCGAAGGGATTGGCGGCGGGAGGCACGGCCGACTTGCCGGGCCAGGGTTGCATTTTCAGGCGCTCGGGTGCGGGTTCCGGGCCTTGGACGGGAGGTGTGGTTTTAGCGCTTTGCGCGGCGGCCTGTTGCAGGGTAAACGCTGCGGCGAAAACCAAAAGCAGAATTTTTCTCATAGGTAACCGATTGTTGGATAAGTGAAAAACAGCAGGTTGGTCAAGTGTCCTGTCGGGCGCAAAGGTCGTTTTTTTTCCTGTTTGGTTCAGCAGGCGATGTACGCGGCGTGGAAATTACTTTTCGGCAAAGCCGTATTTGGAGGTTTCATCTGCTCCTGTTTGTCACGGCACCGTGCCGTATGTCTTCCCCTGCCCAGTCATTTTGATGAGGTAGTCCAGGCGCTTTTGTGCCACTTCGCGGCGGCTTTCGCTTTGTATTTCAGCCACCCAGCCGATCTTGAGGCGCTGGTAATGGTGCGGAAACTGTTCAAATTTTTCCCAGACGAGCGGGTTGGCCTGAAGTTGTTCGAGTACCCAGTCGGGGATCACCAGCGGGTCGTCGGGCGAGCCAATCTGGTCGCAGATCGGTTCGATACCGGCGGGCGTCATCAGGCCGTTTTGCTGGAGTTTCCACACGCGCTGGCGGTTCAGTTCGGAGAGAAATGTTTTTTTTCTGCGCGGAGTGATGCGGCGCACGGCGCTTTCGTCGTCGTACTTTTTCACCACACCGTCAATCCAGCCGAAACAGAGGCATTCCTCCACCAGATCGTCGTAGCCGATAGACGGTTTGCCGGCGGCCTTGCGAAAGGTGCGGAGCCAGACCTCCGTTTTGGTACGGTGGTGCATGTCGAGCCAGGCTCGCCATTCGGCGCGGTGGCAGGGGTAGAAAACTTCGGTGATCTCCATGTTTGTACGGGTTTTGGGCTGGTGGGGAAGTTGAACGCGCAAGATACAACCCCCATTTATGGATCGCCGAACCCCATGCGGCCAAATCGCGCTCGGCGATTCTGCTACCGCCGGCGCCGAACGGGGTTGGGTGACACTACTGGACATTTTGGAACGCGTACCGTATTGCGCCGTTGACAGCGAATTCATTTTGACAGGGATTTTCGGCGACGGAGTCGCCTCATTTATCCTGTAAATCTTGTAAATGTCTGAAAAAATTCCCGTCAAAGCCATGCTTTTGAGACAGCCTCTGGATACCAGAAAAACAAAAATGTCCAGTAGTATGGGTTGGGTGACACATTTTTACCCCGAAAGTGGGAGCCGAAACCCCGTTGTGCAACTAATCTGCCATATCTTCCGGGGCTTTTGGTACCAACTTTGACCCACTGTCCCGAAAATTTATCTCAACCTTCCTCATCCCGATTTTAATCGTTCAACAATCTTCATCCCGCTTATGACCGTATTTTTTTCCAGACTGCTCTGCTGTTTGGGCATCATCCTGACTATTCCTTTCCGGGCTGCTGCCATTTCCGCACCGGTGGTTTCTACCACCATTCCCACCGATATTTCGTCCTGCGAGCAGGTAACCTACATGGTCACGGTGACCAACACCGCCGCACAAACGCAGGCGGCCGGCACGCTCCGGTATTGCCTGCCGGAGGGCTTGTCATACGCCGCCGTCACGGGTCTGGCACCCGCCGATTTGTCGGACCCGCGCTGCCCGGTGTTTGACCTGCCGGCCATTGCTGCCGGCGCCGGCCTGTCCTTCGAGATTCGGGTGCAGGCGGGTTGCCTGGTCATGGATCGGGGCGACGTGCGGGACACCATTCGGATCACGGCGGGCGGCGTACCGCAACCCGAGGCCTTAGGCAGCGCATATAACTTGCGTACGCCCGTCATCACGCTGGCGCCCGGCCCAAACTGGGGCTTCGCCGGCGCTGTCGGCGAAACATTCACCCGCACATTCGTCCTGCGCAACGACGGCCTGGGTTCGGCTTTTTTCCTGTTCGTGATTGACCCGTTTGCGCAGGCCGGACTGGAACTGGTGCAAACGACCGGCACCATGCAGGGAGACACGCTTTTTCTGACCGGTACCGATCTTGGCCCCGACGGTTTTTTGAAACATTTGGACTCCGTGGTTGTGACCCAGACCTTTCGTCTAACCAGTTGCGACGACCGTACCGCCATCGTGGAGTACGGCTGGGGCTGCCCCGACGACAGTGTTTGCGGGTTGCTGCGCTATGAGCAATACGCCATTTCGGGAGGCAACAGTCCGCAGCCAAACGTGCAGGTTTCGTTTGTCAACCCTTTCCCGAAACCGCGCCCCTGCGAGCCGGAACTGATCGAAATCCAAATTGAAAATTCCGGCGTAGCGCCGGCGTTCGGCATCGAATGGCTGCTCGGTCTGGTACAGGGTGCAACGGATGCCGCTACGGCAGGCGTCCAGTCGGCCTGCTACCGCCTGTCCGATTTCCGCGTGGGCAACGCGCCACTGCCCGACCTGTCGGGCAGCGGCGCCTTTGTTCCGTACCAAATGACGTTTTCCGGTTTGCTGAGCGACCCCGACGGCCCCGGCGGCCTCTCGGACGAGGATGCCGACGGCCAGTTCGACGACCTTGCGCCCGGGAGCGCCGCCACAGTGCGCCTGCTCTTCAATCTGGACCCGACCTGCAAGGCGTGCAACGAATTACAAGTGGCTCAGTTTGTGGCTGCGCGATTCCTGTATACCGGCGATTGCAGCAGCGGGTTGTCGGCCGATTTGCCCGAAAATGGCGCTATTGGTGTTCAATTCAACCAGAACCTGTTAGAAATCGAGCAGGAATTTATCCTCGATGCGGGCGATACCTATCAGTTCAGTTACGAATTGGATGCTACGTTTGCGGGCTTGCAAATGCAATGTCCCGACGACAGTATCGTGGCCGAACTGTTGTTGCCCGTGACGCTACAGTTACCGCCCGGTTTCCAACCCATGTTTGACAGTATGCCCGTGCCGTGGTGGGCGCCCAACGACTCGGTCGTTTACGTCCTGCTGCCGGGCGCCGTCGGCAATATCAACATCCCGCTTTTGAGCATCTGCCCGCCCGATATTGACGACTCGGCCACCTGCACCCCGCCGTACGAACCGCGCACCTACCAAATGCCCGTCAACATCCGATGGCGCTGCGGAAACGGCTGCCCGGATGAGTACGAACTGGTGTGCGTGGGCGGCTTACCGTTCACGGTGGACTGCCCCCGCCCCGAGGACACCAGCCAGCAGCATGGCGTATTTGCCGATACATTTTTTGTTCGGCGGCTCTCCGTAGGCTATGTGGACAACATTCTTTCCGCGCAGGTGAATCCGGCTGCCGACAGCCTCAGCCTTGATATGGCTATTCCGTACGATACGGTGCTGATGCAGGCTACGGCCCGGTTTGAGGGACTGCCCGGCGAGGTGTTCGATTCCGTGAAAATCGAGGTGTATTACTGGAACGGGGTGTCGGAATACTTCCTCCCGCTCGGCGCCGGGCTGGTGTTTGAGGATGTGGAGACCGGGACGACGGTGCAATGCCCGGGTCTTGTGCCGGTCTATCGCTATGTGAACGGCTACCACATCTGGGAAACCGATCTGCTTCCCCTGACACAGCCGGGCGGCTGCCTGTTCAACAGCGGGGTGTCGCCTACGCCCGGTGACCGGCTGCACTTCGAGATTACCGCCCGGCTGACCGAGGCGTTGCCGTACCTCGAAGTGGAGGAAATTAAAGATTTGCGCGTGCGGTTTCCTTACGCTTACCACGGGGATACGCTGCTTTGTGAAACAAAAAACGCCGTTTTTCGGGCCATAAACCCCGACTACGAGTTTGGTACAAGTTTGTCTTTCCTCGGAGGCGTGTGCGACGAGGTTGTGGCGGACATTGTTTTTTTTCAGGGTTTGTCGGGGCGTGTGCAGGAGGACCTTTTCCCGAATGAAATCCGGCCGCTCTTTGTCTATGATTCCCTGACGCTGGAACTGGACCCCGGCTATGCCTACCAGCCGGGCAGTGCGGTGTGGCTGTACTTCGAGGGCGACGGAGCGGCGGGTGTGCCCGTACCGCAGCAGATTCCGCTGGCCGACCCGTTGGCTACCGTACTGCCCAACGGCAGCACAGCGCTGCTTTTTGTGCGGCCGGCCGGGCTGCCGGTCACGGATTACTTCGAGGGCCGCGCGCGGGCCATCCTGAGTTTCCGTTTGCAGGCCGTGTGCCCGCCGGATACGACCAACATGCCGTTGCACCTTGTGGGCCGTCGCTTGCTGAGCATTTTGGACTCGGCCAATGTAGCGCTACCGGGCCGGCTGGCAGCCGAGGAAGACCTGAACGAATTAGGGCTTTTTACCCTGGGGCCGTTGTCCGGCAACCGGGTGCCCTCGTGGTTTGTGGAATACTGCAACCCCGGTACGACCCCGACGCTCGCGTTGGCCGCACCGCTTATTTTTCTGGAAAATGGTCCGGCGTTGCAGTTGCTCTCTGCCACCGACGTGACCAATCCCGCCGCGCCCACGGTGCTGTCTTTTGTGCAAACCGATGCCGACCATGCGGTGATCGAGGGGCTGCCTCTGAACGCAGGGGAGTGTCGAAGCATCGAATTGCGGGCTACCGTGCTGGACTGTATTGCCGATACCCTGCGCCTGTTGCCCGGTTTTCAATGTGCCGGAGCGGCAGCGCCTTGTATTTTGCCGCATCCGCTGGAACTGTATTTTGTCCGGATGGAAGCGTTGCCGCAGGTGGGCATCACGGGTGGGCCAAACGCGCCGGTGGACTTGTGTGCCCCTGTAAACTACGAACTGAAGATCGTCAATGTGGGGGAAGGCGGGATGTACGATGTGGAATTGCTACTGGCACCACCGCCTGCCGGACAAACACTGACACCGGGGTCTTTTTCAATCGAGTACGCCGGCCTGACAGTCCCTCTGCCCGATCCGGTGCTCACGCCCGCGGGCTTGCTCATTCAGTTGGATTTTTCCCAACTGCCGTTTGTGCTGGAAGCGGTGCCCGGCCTCTTTTTCGCTCCGAACAATGCGCTCGTGTTTCATTTTCAAGTAGAAACCAACTGCGACTATGTGGACGGCACACGGTTCCGCTATGCTTCCGCCTGGCAAGACGCCTGCGGTACGCCGGGAAATACGGCGTTGTTTGTAGCGCCGCCCCTGCAAATCGAGGGCGCACCAACGACCACCAATGCCTATCAAATCCGTCTGGAAACGCCCAATCCTGCTTCGTTTTGCGGCGCCAATACCGTGCGAATCAGCATCGCCAACCCGGGCGACCTTGGGCCGACCACGGCATCTGAAAAAGTGCGCGTTGTGCTGCCGGCCGATTTCAATTATGTGCCCGGTTCTTTGCAGCCCCTGCACAACAGCCCGGCAGCCGAACCCGCCGTGCTCCCCTTTGGCGATATTGTTTTTTTGACCTTTGGCCTGCCGGCCAATGTGGCGGGCGGGGACTCGATTGTATTTGAATTTCAGATTCAAAATAGCGCGGTTTCGGAAGATTGTGCAGCGACCTATCCGGTTGGTGTGCAAATGCTGCAAACCGCGAACGTCGCCTGCGCCACATCCTCCTGTGCTATAGATTTTGTGCTGCTGGAGGAAATGTTTTCCGTAAATTTTGAAAAACCAGTCTTCGCGCTCGGCGGCCTCGCCGGGGCGGCTATCCCGGCAGACGCGAACCTCGAGCAGTGGAACCTGCAATTTCAACTCAACAATCTTTCCGGCGTGCCGGGTGGCGGGTCGCTGCAAATCGAGGTGCTCCTCGACGGCAACCAAAATGCCCAACTGGACCCCGGCGATGCCCTGCTGTTGGCTTTTGCCGCCGACGTGGAGGGCTTGCTGCCCGGCGCAGCCCTGCCGGTGT
Source organism: Lewinellaceae bacterium (assembly GCA_016719605.1). Taxonomy (GTDB): domain Bacteria; phylum Bacteroidota; class Bacteroidia; order Chitinophagales; family Saprospiraceae; genus M3007. The sequence goes on from JADJYW010000004.1 coordinate 372,177, forward strand.
TGCAAACCGTCCATGTTGCCGCGGCGCTCGGGTGTTCCGGCCTGTGGGTGGTGCTGACCGATACGCTGTGCTCCTGCACACAGGACTCGGTGTTTATTCCTTTTGTGCCGCTGGCCAATACCGGGGAAGACCGCACCCTGTGCGCGGGCGAAGGAACTGCGCTGGGTTTTCAGGCCATTGCGGGTGCTGCATATACCTGGCTTCCGGCGTCGCCCAATTTGAGCAACAGCACCGTGCCCGATCCGGCGTATCAGTTTGCCGGGCCGTTCGACAACACGTTGCAATTTTCCGAAACGCTGGTGCTGCAAACCACCCGCACGCAGGGTTGTATTTCCTTCGACACCGTGCGCATCGTCACCCGAAAAGTAGCGGCGAGCCTGTCGGCAAACCCCGTGTTGTGCCACGGCGATTCCACCGGCTCGGTGCTGGCTGTCGTGCAGGGCGCCGAACTTCCGGTACAATTTTTCTGGGACAATAATCCCGCCGCCGGCGATCAACTGCTCGACCTGCCGGCCGGAGCATACACGCTTGCCGTAGTGGATTCCTTAGGTTGCACGGATACGGTTTCGGTGCTGGTCACGCAGCCCGACCCGTTGGCGGCCAACCTGTCGGTATCCAATTTCAATGGTTTTGAAATATCCTGTGCCGGTGCCAATGACGGCAGCATTGCCGCTGCGCCGAGTGGCGGCGCGGGCGGGTACCAGTACGCCTGGACACCTGCGGGCGCCGGGCCGAGCCTGACTAATGTGCTGCCGGGCGCGTACAGCCTGGTGCTCACGGATGCCAACGGCTGCACCGTCGTAGCAGATGCCGTTTTGTCGGAGCCGTTGCCACTGGTGCCGACGATTACGGTACAGGATGAAATTTGCCTAAACGCCGCCAACGGTTCCATCGGCGGGATCATTCAGGGCGGCGTGCAACCCTGGCTGGTGAACGGGCAACCTGCGATGGATTCGGTATTTTTGCTAAATGGACTTTCCGCCGGCGCGTACCAGATAGCCGTGGTGGACGCCAACGGCTGCATCGCTGAAGCAGACACAAGTCTGGCGGTACAGTTTTCCGACGTGTCGGTCGGCGCCGATTCGGTGGCGTGTTTTGGCGAAAACGACGGGCAGGCGGTGGCAATGGGTACCGGTTTTCCACCATTTTCCTTTGTCTGGTCCGGCGGACAAACCCAGGATATGATTTCCGGTCCGGCGGGAATTTATTCGGTCACCGTTTCCGATGCCTTAGGCTGTTTGTATGTTTTGCAAACCGCCATCGGGCAGCCGCCGGCACTGGCGGGTACGGCCGTTTCGCAGGGTGTGGGTTGTTTTGGCGACAGCACGGGGCAGGTAGTGCTGGGCGGCCAGGGCGGCACGCCGCCCTATCTGTTTGAGTTTAACGGCCAGCCGGTGCTTTCGTCGGTGTCGAATTTGTCGGCAGGGGGCTACACTTTTTTGCTCACCGATGCCAATGGGTGCACGGTTTCGTTGACGGCGGAGGTGTTGCAGCCGCCGTCGCTCGCCGTGGATTTGCAGCCGACGGATGCCATGTGTTTTGGTAGCAGTACGGGCAGTGCAACCGCCTCGGCAAGTGGCGGCACGCCGCCCTACGGATATGCGTGGTCGAACGGGGCTACGGGCACTGCGCTCAATGCTCTTTCGGCGGGCGCCTATGTGCTTTCCCTGACGGATGCCAACGGGTGTGCGCTGACGGACACGACTCTGATAGGCGAGCCGGAAGCGTACGAACCCGATTTCGAGGTACTGAGCCAACCTTGTGCTGATCGCGCCAACGGCATCTTGTCCGTCTCAGGTTTCCCGGCCGGCACGCGCTATGGGTTGGATCGCCCGGCAGACCGCGACTCAGCGCTTTTTGCGGGAGTGGGTGGTGGGGCACTGGTGCTGTTTGTGGAAGACCCGGCGGGTTGTTTGTTTGAGTTTGATTTTGACATGCCGGCGTTGCCGGGAATGCTGGGCGTACTCTTGGCCGACACGACCATCCGTCTGGGCGACAGTGCGTGGTTGCGGGTAGCGTTGACGCCGGATGTGGCTTTTGGGGCGGTGCAATATGTGTGGATCAGCCCGCTTGCGCCGTTATCGCCCTGCGATACCTGCGCGGAATTGTGGGTGCAGCCGTTCCGGTCGGCCTACTACACGGTGCAGTTTATGAGCGCAGCCGGCTGCCGGTCGGAGAGCCGGGTACTGGTGCAGGTTTTGCGCGACAGCGTGTATGCTCCGAACGTGTTGTACCCGGATGCGGTGCTGGACGAAAATCGGTTTTTCACGCTCTTTGCCCGGGAGGGTGCCGTTCGGCAAATCCGCTCGCTGCGGGTATTTGATCGCTGGGGCGAGGCGGTGTTTGAGCGGGCAGCATTTCCACCCAACGACTATCAGTTGGGCTGGGATGGTCGTTACCGGGGCAAGGAAATGCCGCCGGGCGTATTTGTGTGGTATGCCGAGGTGGAGTATCTGGACGGTGTGGTGGAGCGGATAAGCGGGGATGTGACCGTGGTGCGGTGAGGTTAATTGCACACTACTTGGACATTTTTAAATTTACCGCAGAGGCGCAGAGTTGTTATTTTTTGAAAATCAAACCTTTAGAAATCCTCTGTGTCTCTACGGTTGGAAAAAATCTCCGGCAGTGTGGGCTAATTGGGGTGTTGGGATGATTCGTACGGGGTATAAGCCCGGAAATTGCGGCCGTCGAACAGCAACAGTCTGTTTTGCCGGCAATTTACCCCGATGAACCGCTGAAAAAATTCATCTCGTCGGTAATCGTGGTTTGGTGCTTGCATCTTGCGAACAAGACGGCCATCGGTGGTATCAATGGTGTACAGCATGCCGTCACCTCCACCAATTACAAACAAGTGATGACCGCAAATAGCCATGCGGCTGGGGGTGCCGGATATGGCTGTCTTCCAGAGCACTTGTCCGGTAGTTGCGTCAATTTTGTACAGCACGGCGTCCTCCATGGCGCAATAAAGTGCATTGCCGTCCAGCAGTGGGCGGGATGTGAGCATATCGCGCGGCAAGGTCAAGCGCCAGTGTTCGGCTCCCGTTCGAGGATCGAGGCGAAAAATTTGATCGTAGGCGACCACCAGGACATCATCGCCGCAGCGGATTGGCTGTTTGGTGGGGCCATGCCCCGCTGTGTTGTCGGGGTAGATTTTCCCTGTACGGACGACACGTCCACGGCCGACATCCACGACCTGCCAAAAAGAGTGGGTGTGGCGACTTCGGGCATGCCGGGCGGTGGCCACAAAGAGCGCCAGCCCTTCCTCGGCTAAGGGCAAGGGTGTGTAGCCAAGCAGTTGGGTGCTGTCCGGCCAGGGTATGGACCAGCACAATTTCGTGGCACCGGATTTCAGGTCATACTGGTACAGGTGGGTTTTGCGCGCCTGCCAGTCGTTGGAGGTTTGGAGCAGGTAGTGGTCGCGGTACAGCGCCAGATACTGCACGGGGGAGCCTTGGGGGGTGAAATGCCACTTTCCCCGACCGGTGTCCCAGTCCAGCACCTTGACGCTGCTGTTTACGGGCAAGCACAGGAGTCCTTTGGTGCTGATGCCGTCCAGATTGTAGTAAGGGGGCTGGTCGTCGGTAGCGGTTGCGTGCGTCCACGCCACGCTTCCATCGTTGAGGTTCAAAGCGCTGTACGTTGAGGCGGCATTGTGGTTGGTTTGAATGACGAAAGCCTTGTCGCTCTGAATGATGGGATAGGTCATGGCATTAATCGGTTGATCCGGCGCGACGAGGTTTGCTCGCCACAAGTGCTGTAATGTTTTCGCTTCGGAAAGGCGCGGGCGGTCGTTTTGGCAGGCTCCGAGAAAGAGCGCCAGCAAAAGGCTGCCGAGCGATCGTTGAACGGGCGCTTGTGCTCGGCATCGTATCAGCAACAAAAACGGGGTACTCATTGGGGTACTACAAAGGCAGCGCCGGCACCACCCATGAACAGATCGTTGAAAGCATTGGCGATGGGTGGGTATTGCCAGAACTGTTCCTGGAAGTGGTTGCAGCGCTTGGCTTCGTAGGTTTTTTCGGCGCCGGCGAGTAATTGCTCGGTGCGGGTGAGCAGACCGTCGTGCGGCTCAAAGACAGCGTAGGTATAGGTGTAGGTATTTACGCAAGGGTCAACGGCTGAAAAACATTGCATGAAGCAATAGGCTTGTACCTGAGAGTCCGGCTCATCGTAGCAATCTGCACAACAATCCACTTCTGTTGTGATCGTTTCCTGCACGGTGGTATAGTCGGCCACCAGCAAATTCCATTTGGCATTGAGTGCCTGGTGTATCAGTTCGCACTCAAACATTTCCCGCATCTCTTTTTCCAGGTCTTTTTGCGTGCGTATAGCGGAGGCCAGGGCATTGAGGGTGGCTTCGAGTATGGCGCCTACATTAGTCGGGTTGGCCACTACGCGGGATGCCCCTCCGGCATAAGTAGCCACGCTGCGCAGCATGCCGATGAGGAAGTTGTCCTTGGCATCCTTGACGCGCTGCTCCAGTTCTTTACGGTAGCAGTCGAGGTATTCGTTGTCTTCTCCGAACAGCCCGGAGTTGTGCCAGGAGCCGATTGTGCGGGTTAGCGTCAGGGCATCGGCGTCGTCTTCGTTGCCCCAGATCACGACGTAGGGGATGTCGGGTGGTGCAAGATTGGTGATCGTTGGCGCTTCGGGCCTGAGTTCTTCATAATAGGCTTTGGCAGCTGGATGGCTAAATCCATCAAACCATCGTTGTGTGGCCTCGATCATGCGGCATCCCATGCAACCCTGCGCCTGGGTGCGCAAATCCAGCAAGTCTTGTGCTACTTTTTGTGCACCACTTGGGAAACCTGCATTAATGGGCAGCAATTTGGTGAAAACACGCCCCCCTTGGTTTGGCACGCCGTCCAGAATCATTGCCGAGAGGCGGTTGTCTTGTTGCGTCATGCCCATGTACCGCAGGATGAGGCCGCCAGCGTCATGCCCGATGCCCACTACGTCGGTATGCTCCTCCGTTTCAAGTTTTTGATTGAAAAAGGTCGCCCAATCGGGTATGTTGTTGGCGATGGTATTGTTATTGTACGGCCAGTCGTTGACTGATGTGTACTGATAACCACTCTGTGTAGCCGAGGTTTTGGCTCTCGTCCACTGATCAGATGTTCCGCTTGGCCCGTTCAGCCAGAGGATTTTGCGCGGGCCTTGCTGGGCAAGTACCGAGGCATGCAGGGTGAATAAATAGGCGAACAAAAGTAATGTGTGCTTCATGGTAAGGTGTTTAGCGAAGTATCAGCAACAAAAACGGGCTACTCATTGGGGTACGACAAAGGCAGCACCGGCACCACCCATGAACAGATCGTTGAATGCGTTGGCGATGGGTGGGTATTGCCAGAACTGTTCCTGGAAGTGGTTACAGCGCTTGGCTTCGTAGGTTTTTTCGGCGCCGGCGAGTAATTGCTCGGTGCGGGTGAGCAGACCGTCGTGCGGCTCAAAGACAGCGTAGGTATAGGTGTAGGTATTTACGCAAGGGTCAACGGCTGAAAAACATTGCATGAAGCAATAGGCTTGTACCTGGGAATCCGGCTCGTCGTAGCAATCTGCACAACAATCCACTTCTGTTGTGATCGTTTCCTGCACGGTGGTATAGTCGGCCACCAGCAAATTCCATTTGGCATTGAGTGCCTGGTGTATCAGTTCGCACTCGAACATTTCCCGCATCTCTTTTGCCAGGTCTTTTTGCGTGCGTATAGCGGAGGCCAGGGCATTGAGGGTGGCTTCGAGTATGGCGCCTACATTAGTCGGGTTGGCCACTACGCGGGATGCTCCGCCGGCATAAGTAGCCACGCTGCGCAGCATGCCGATGAGGAAGTTGTCCTTGGCATCCTTGACGCGCTGCTCCAGTTCTTTACGGTAGCAGTCGAGGTATTCGTTATCTTCCCCGAACAGCCCGGAGTTGTGCCAGGAGCCGATCACCCGGGTCAGTGTCAGGGCATCGGCATCGTCTTCGCTGCCCCAGATCACGGCGTAGGGAATGTTGGGAGTTTTCAAATTCGATATAATTGGTGCATTTGGTTTCATTTGCTCATAGTATGATGTTGATTGCGGCAAAGCGAATACATCGAACCACCGTTGTGTGGCCTCGATCATGCGGCACCCCACGCAGCTCTGTGCCTGGGTTCTCAAATCCAGCAGGTTTCGCACATTTTGCTGTGCTTCGCTTGGAACACCCTGATAGCTGGGCAACAATTTGTTAAAAATACGCCCGCCCTGATTGGGCACGCCGTCCAGAATCATTGCCGAGAGGCGGTTGTCTTGTTGCGTCATGCCCATGTACCGCAGGATGAGACCACCCGCGTCGTGCCCGATGCCCACTACGTTGGAGTGCCCTTCCGTTTCGAGTTTTTGATTGAAAAAGGTCGCCCAATCGGGTATGTTGTTGGCGATGGTATTGTTATTATACGGCCAGTCGTTGATGGCTGTGTACTGATAACCGCTTTGTGTGGCCGAGGTTTGGGCTCTCGTCCATTGATTGGAGGTGGGGCTTGGCCCGTTCAGCCAGAGGATTTTGCGCGGGCCTTGCTGGGCAAGTGCCGAGGCTTGCAGGGTGAATAAATAGGTGATTAAAAGCAAGGAATGCTTCATGTTATGGTGCTTAGTTGATGGTCAGGGAAAAGGTTTTGAAATCGGTTGTGGTTTGGTGCCGCATGCGTACGCCGCTTTCGACGGCATCGAAGAAAAATACCCGTTTCAAACGTTTGAACACCACATCGGGCGCTACACCTTCTACCTGGAGCATGTACAGCGTGCTGAGTGCGCCGTTGGCGTCGTAGTCTAATTGCCCCACCTGCATCCGGGCATTTTTGTCAATAGCCACGATGGAATAGGAGCCGTCTGCATGATCGGTCCGGTGGCTGACGATATTGCCGCTGTGGGCGGTCATGGTTAGCCCGTGCGCGGCTAAGGAGTCCAGTGCGGCGGAGAAATTCTGGTTGGTCAGCGGAGGCAGGGTTTTGATTTCCTGAAACAAGCTCAGGATTTCCGACACCTCCCCCAATTGATCGCCCGGTGTAAAATCGGTACGAAGCACTTCGTTCAGGGAATTGTAGTAGGTGAGCTGGCCGTTGTGGTTTACGACGCGCTTGTAGTCCGGGTTGAGCCAGACGCCTGCCGTATGAGGGGGGTACTCAATGGGATGTTCCGGCGTGCCGTATTCGGTGGAGACGGTATAGTTGTTTTGGTCGTCAAGGCAGAGCTCCACGATCTCGCGCTCGCGCTTGGGCAACATGACAGCCTTGTCCAGATCGCTCAATTGAGATGCTTCCGAGGCATTGGCGGGTTGTATCAAAGTGGTTGTCTCGGCATCGTACAGCATACTAATTTGGCAGGCTGTTGAACTCCTGTCGTCAACGGCCTTATCCTCGAATAGTTGGCAGGCCGAAAAGGAAAACAGGAAAAGAACCAACAGGCCGGACGAGACCGTTGGCAATTGCTGCCCTCGAAGCGGGCATGGAAGAGAAAGATTCATTTGCATAGTTCATTTTACATCGCTGTACGACCTCATCCGGACGCATACAGGATGTTGATAGATGCCTACTCATGGGCTTTTCGGCTTCCGCCCCGTCTATTCTTTTGTGGATTTTCGACGGCGCCATCTCCAGCGATGCGCGCACAGGTATCCGCGCCAACATTCAGCATACCTCAAAGATGCAGCCCCCTGCTCCGGCCAAACAAACACCCGGGTACATTGATTTAAATTTAATTTGTTTTTAATTTGCTGATAAACAGGTGCTTGTCTTTAGTTTTTTATCACCAAAACGTGCTTTTGGATAACGTCCGGCTGTAGTGCGCTGCATGTGAGATACGCCAACTGTCAATACTTCTTCAGTCGCGCTCGACGGTCTGCCGGATACGGAAAGTCAAAAATTTGTGTTTCCCGGCACCACACTGATGCGAAGAGCAGGGGGGCAGAAATGCCCGCCATAGTGTTTGGCCAGTATGCTAAAGAGGGATATTTGGAAGGTGTGCCGGAGCTGGATAAGCAGGAACACGACTGTGGTGCAAGTGCGGCGGTGGCGCGACCACAAAGCAAAAATATTCGGGATTTGCCACCACCGAAAACATTCGGATGGGGTTTATCCGCAGCGGATAAAGCCGGATAAAAACGATATTATTCCACCGACTGGCACAACTCCACGAGCACCCCGTTGCTGGATTTCGGGTGCAAAAACGCCACCAACTTGTTGTCGGCGCCACGTTTAGGCTCGCGGTTGAGCGGCACGAATCCTTCCTGTTCCAGACGCTCGATTTCAGCGCGGATGTCGGCTACTTCGAAGGCGATATGGTGTATGCCTTCGCCGCGTTTCTCGATGTACTTCGCAATCGGGCTTTCCGGATCGGTAGCCTCCAGCAGTTCAATTTTGCTTTCGCCAATGTGAAAAAAGGAGGTGGCTACTTTTTCAGTTTCCACGGTTTCCACTTTGTAATGCGCTTCGCCGAGTAGTTTGCGAAACAACTCGTTGCTGTCGGCCATGCTGCGTACGGCTATGCCAATGTGGTCAATTTTTAACATAATTTGAAAAAGGTTTCTGGTTGGAAGGTTTCTGGTTGGAAGGTTTCTGGTTGGAAGGTTTCTGGTTGGAAGGTTGAGTCAACCAGAAACCTTCCAACCAGAAACCTTTTTAACCAGAAACCTTCAGGCTCATGTCCAGTGGTTGCGCTGAGTGGGTCAGTGCGCCGGAGGAAACGTAATCCACCCCGGTGAGGGCGTATCGGCGTACATTGAACAGGGTGATGCCGCCCGATGCCTCCGTTTCAAACCGGCGGTCTACCGTAGCAACGGCCTCGGCGAGAATGGGGATTTCAAAATTATCGAACATCAGGCGAGTAATTCCGCCCACTTCGAGGGCTTCGTGCACTTCCACCAGGTTGCGCACTTCGAGCGTGATGCCGAGACTGATATTTTTTTCTTTCAGGTATACCTGCGCCCGCTCAATAGCCGGACGGATACCGCCGCAGGCATCCACATGGTTGTCCTTGATCATGATCCAGTCGTACAGGCCCCAGCGGTAGTTCTCGCAACCACCGATATGAACGGCCCATTTTTCCAGAAAACGGATAAGCGGGGTAGTCTTGCGCGTATCGAGCACCTTCGCGGGCAGGTCGCCAACCTCAAACGCAAAACGGCTGGCGAGCGTGGCAATGCCGCTCATCCGCTGCATGGTGTTCAGCACAAGGCGCTCGGCCTGAAGCAGGGCGCGGGTATTGGATTCCACCTCGAAGGCTTTTTCGCCATAAAATACATCCGAGCCGTCGGGTTTGTGTACAACAAGCGAAGCCGTCGGATCCAGATGTCGAAAAATACGCTCGGCAAGTTCCACACCGGCTACCACACCGTAGTCCTTCACCTTGAGGGTGGCATGGCTGCGGTGGTCGGCAGGGATGGTGGCAAGCGACGTGTGGTCGCCATCCCGCACGTCCTCATACAGGCCGGCGATGATAAAATCGTGTATTTGCTGGTCGGATATCTGTGGTGGGCGCATGTGTGTTGTTCGTTAGAAGGTTGTTAGAAGGTTGGAAGGTTGGAAGGTTTCTGGTTGGAAGGTTTCTGGTTGGAAGGTTAGAAGGTTTCTGGTTGGAAAAGATTCACACAACCAGAAACCTTCTAACCAGAAACCTTCTAACCTTCTTTCCATTTGATATTGCACCCTCCGCTTGGCCGCTGTGTCGTGCTGGCCGGTTGGCCGGCAAGCACGGCATCCAGCGCGGCTCGAAGGTCTTCGCCGGTGGGCGGTGTCGGGTTTCGTTTGGGTCGGCTGCTGTCGAGTTGGCCCCGGTAGGCGAGTTTCAAGTCGCCGTCGAAAACATAAAAATCGGGTGTGCAGGCTGCGTCGTAGCGGCGGGCTACGTCCTGTGTCTCATCGTACAGATACGGAAACGGGTAGCCGACCTCCTGTGCGTGGATGCGCATCCGATCCGGCCCATCCTCGGGATATGCCCCGGCATCGTTGCTGCTGATACCCACAAACGAGACCCCGCGGGCCTGGTATTCGCGGGTCAGTTGGACGATTTCGTCGTTGACGTACAGGACGTATGGACAGTGGTTGCAAAGGAACATCACTACCGTGGCCTTGGGCGATGCGATGTCCTGCAAGCGCAGTAGCCGGCCGCTTGTGGTGTCGGGCAGTTCAAAGTCCGGGGCTTGGGTGCCGATCGGAAGCATGTTGGATTCAGTGTAAGCCATTTGAGAGCGGGTAAGGCGCAGGTTGTTTCAGACTTCCCAGGTTTTAAAACATGGGAAGTCTATTGCCCGGCGGGCGTTATTTGGGCAGTTTGATTTCGTAGGTTTTGCCGGCTTTATTGGTCAGCTTGCTGTCCACGAGCCAGGGATTGTACAGTTTGAGCATGCGGTAAGTGGTACCGTGTTCCACGGCAAAATCGCCCCAACTCGGCACGGAGCCGGTCACTTGAACGGTTTTGAACGTGTTGAGCGGGTCGTACAGGTGGTCTTCCGCAATGACGTATTCGTATGTTTCCGGGTTTTGCATGACTTCCTTGATGGCTACGATTCGGAAGGGGTAGCGCATGGTTTCGTCGGCGGCAAGGTTGAGGTCGTAGAACGATTTGGCGCGTTGCTTGGCCATTTCGGAGGATATGCGCCCCGGCCCGCCGTTGTAGGCGGCGGCGGCCAGCGTCCAGCTGCCGAGATTTTCCTTTTGCCTGCGCAAGTACTTGCACGCGGCACGGGTTGCTTTTTCCAGATGGTAGCGCTCGTCAATCTCGTCGTTTACCTCCAGGTTGTACTCGTCGGCAGCACTTTTCATAAACTGCCAAATGCCGCGAGCACCCGCAGGCGACACGGCATTGGACAACATGCTCTCGGCCACGGCCAGATATTTCAGGTCCTCGGGAACGCCCTGTTCCTTCAGGATCGGCTCAATGGTCGGAAACAGCGCATTGGCCCGTTTGATGGACAGGATCGTGGAGGAGTGAAAGTAGACGTTGCGCAGGAGTTCTGCATCCAGGCGCTGGCGCACATCAAAGTTGCCCATCGGCAGTTTTTCGCCGCAGAAATCGAAGTCCTTGTCCAGGTTGATGGAGCGCACGCTCTGCGGCGGAGCGGGAAATCCGTCACCTTTGAACGAAAGGAAAAAGAGACCGGCGAGACCCAGCGCAAGCATGATGTTGAGTACAATTAAAGCGCGATTTGTCATAGCTGCTGTTTTAGGAAACGGGTGTTGGGGCGTTGGAAAGGACGGCGCCGGTTATCGGGCGTTTGTACACCGGGACGGTGGAGCAAGGCTCGCCGAACATGATACTGACAACGACCGGCTGCAGGCGGCGGGTTATTTCCAGATAGGCCGAGGGCGGCACGGGTTTGTCGCTGCACCCTTTGATGACTACGCGCTGACCGGCAAAATCCTCGGGATTGACGCCGGCAAGTTTTTTCAAAAAAGCAAACTCGGCGTACTGCTCGGGCAAACCCTGAAACACATCGCGGGCAAAAGGGGCGGCATGCGCGGCTACCAGCATGTAAGCCCACATCGGAATGATGGCATCCGTGGAGCAAAACACCGCGAGGTTCTTGCCCGTGTACTGCGCCCAATCGTGGGTACTCAGTGCCTCGCGGAAATCCTTTTCCTTGAGGATAAGATGCATGAACAGGTGCTCTTTCAAGTCGAAAGCGACGACTTCTCCCTCGGGGTAAAATGTTTCGAGGTCTATCGTCACGAGCCGGCTGTTGGCCACTCGGTTTACCAATGTTTGTTCCATGTGCGTGTTATTGGCTATCGGATAGTAGTGGTGGCTGGCCAGCGGCATATTCCTCTGCCGCAGGGGCTTCGCCGATCGTGTTTTCCACTTCTTTGAAATCCTTGGGTTTGGGCAGGTCGGCGAGGGTTTTGATGCCGAGGTAGTCCATAAATTTATCGGACGTGGCATACAGCAAAGGGCGGCCCGGCCCTTCGCTGCGCCCGGCAATGAGAACAAGTTCCTTTTCCAAAAGTTTCTGGAGCGCGTAGTCGCAGTTGACCCCCCGAATAGCCTCCAGGTCGGATTTGGTGACGGGCTGTTTGTAGGCAACCAGCGCCAGGGTCTCCAGAGCGGCTTGCGACAAGCGGCGTTTGGTGGTTTGTTTCAGGTGTACCGCTACGGTATTGTGGTAGGCGCCTTTGGTCATAAACTGGTATCCGCCGGCAATATCAATCAACTCGAAGGCAAATTCCGGGGCCTGGTAGTGTACGCGTGCCTGCTCAATAGCCGTCCGAATATCTTGTTCGGGCACCTCTGCCTGAAACACCTCGGAGAGCACCGCTTGTATTTCTTCCAGGGGGATGGCTTGCGGCGACACGAAAATCAGCGCTTCAATGTGTTGTCTCAAAAAATCCATGGCTGCAAAAGTAGCGACCTTTTGGCACTTTAAACCGCATCCGGCAGCGCACAGCCCCGGCTAATATTTGACCGTCACGTCGTACAGCAGCTCGTTTTCCACACCGCGTACCTCCATGATGAGGATCGGACGGCCGGTATCCCACTGAATTTTAAGCAGGCCGAAGTTGCGTTTCACAATCATATCGCCCACGCGCATCCGGTTCAGTTCGGAGGAGGTGGAACGGATGTGGGTCAGGCCGCTGGAAGAAAAATCGTACAGCGGGTAGGGCAATCCCGCGAGATCCAGGCGGCTGATCTCGGCCATGTGGCGGTCGCCGGAAAGGATAATCAGGTTGGCCGGCTGGGTTTTCACCAGCAACTGGAACAGGCGTTTGCGGGAGTTGGGAAAGTAGCCCCACTTTTCGTGGCCGTGCTCATTGGCAAGCACCTGGATACTCGAACCCAAAATATGGAGTTTAGCGGGGCTGTTGGTCAGCTCGCGTTCCAGCCAGGCCCATTGGGCTTCGCCCAGAATATCGCCGTCGGGGTTGGGGAAATAGCGCTGGTCGGGGCTGGGGTCGTGGGCGAGTGGGTCCCGGAAGTAGCGGGTATCGAGGAGGATCACTTTGACGAGGTTTTCTCCCTTGCCAAAGGTGTAGGACTGGTAGGCGCCCTCCTGTTTGCGCACAGGCGCCGAGTAGGGTACGTCGAGGAAGTCCAGCAGGCATTTTTTGGTGCCGCGCTTGTTGGGCAGGTTTTTGTCGCCGTCGTTGGCGCCATAGTCGTGGTCGTCGTAGATACCGATAATGGGGGTTTTATCGCGCAGTTTTTTGTACTCCGGGTGGGTTTTCAGGCGCTTGTAGTGTGCTGCCAACGCACGCGTATTGGTTGTGTCGGCGTAGATGATATCGCCCAGCCAAATCCAGAGATTCGGGTTGTTGGCAGCGATATCCCCCCAGATATTTTGTGGCAGATTTAGCTTGTTGCAGGAGCCAAAGGCAATGACTTGCAGGTCTTTGGAGGTATCTATGGGCCGGGGCTGAAAGGCCTCCATGTCTACGCCTTTTTCGGACTCGTCGTCGTCCATTTCTTGAGCAAAAACAGTTGCAGGAAAAAACGCAAAAGCAAGGAAACACGCAGCGATCGCGGGAAGCGGGAAAACAAAAAGCGATTTTTTCATTAAAATAAAGCAGATCAGTAGTTGTTGGTCATTGGCTGCCGGAGCCACGGGTACTAACGCGGTTGTGGCAAATATCGTACTAACAAAACGCAAAGGCATCTTTTGGTCACGCCGCCGCGTCATCACCAGCCTGTTTTTTTCCTCCAAAGGAAAATAACCGCCAAAACACCGGCTCGATAATGGCCGTTTAATTGCCCAAACGATTCGGGAATGACCACACTACTGAACATTTTCTCAAAACTCCGAGAGGCTGTCTCATAAGTCCGCACCGTATTGCGCCGTTGACAGGCGAATTCATTTTTTGACAGGATAAAAAGGATTTACAGGATTTTCGGCGACGGAGTCGCCTCATTTATCCTGTAAATCTTGTAAATCCTGTCTGAAAAAAATCAATTCCCGTCAAAGCCATGCTTTTGAGACAGCCTCTATTGCCCGAAAAAAGTGTCCAGTGGTGTGGGGAATAACACATCTTTAGGCCCGGATCAAATTTTATACGTTTGAAAATTATGTCCACAACCCGACTCCTTCTCCTGTTCGCCGCACTCACGTTCGCCGCCTGCAACTACACCATCAAAATCAAGGACGGCAATACCGCCCACGAGCGCAAGCAGTACAGCACGGCCATCCCCATGCTGGAAAAAGATTTTGGCCGCGCCAAAACGCGCAGCGAAAAAGGGCAACTCGCCTACCGTATCGCCGATTCCTACCGAAACACCGGCCGCGACGAGGTCGCGCTCCAGTGGTTTGCCCTGGCGTACCAAAACAACTATGGCGCCGAGGCGCTGAAAGGGCAGGCCTATACCCTGAAAAACTGGAACGCTACACCGAGGCCAAAGAAGTGTTCAAAAACCTCAGTATCGAGATCGGAAGCCCATACGAGTACCGCAAGGAAATAGCCGCTTGCGATATCGCCACGGGCTGGCTCGAAATAGCCCCGGAGAGCGGCTGGACGGTGGAAACCATGCCGTTTAACAGCCCGAACAACGACTTTTCCCCGGTTTATTTCGCTGAAAGCCGCATCGTTTTCAGTAGCGATCGCGCCGCCGGCACCGGCAAGGACCCCTACAAATGGACCGGCAACAAGTTCATGGACCTGTTCGTAGCCGACCCCGACGGCGCTTCCGCCCGGCCTTTTGACCTCGGCCTGAACACTACCGGCAATGAGGGCACGCTCTGTTTCAGCCGCGATTTTACGGAGGTGTTTTTCGCCCGCTCGGTGGGGGCTTACAAAGGTGACGACCAGTTTTGCAAAATTTACACCGCCGCCCGCACCGGCGACAGTTGGTCGGCTCCCCGCCCGCTGCCTTTTCAAAAAGAAAAAATCAACTACTTCCACCCGGCTTTGTCGCCCGACGGCAGTACCCTGTTTTTTGCTTGCAACGACCCCGAAGGCTGGGGCGGCTACGACCTGTGGTCGGCACGGCGCAACGACCTGGTCGAAAGCGGCTGGGACGAACCCAAACTGTTGGGCCGCAACATCAATACGCCCGGCAACGAAGTGTTCCCCACGTTCGGCGCCGATACACTCTACTTTTCCTCCGACGGCCTGCCGGGTATGGGCGGGCTGGATATTTTCCGAACCTTCCGCCTCGACGGCAATGCCTGGGCCACTCCGCTCAACCTGAAACCACCCATGAACAGCGGCGCCGACGACTTCGGCCTCATCGCTACCGCGCCGGCCCCGCGCAGTACACCGCCGCAGCCCGGCGACCTGCTCCGTTCCGGCCATTTTACCTCCAACCGACCGGGCGGCCTCGGCGCCGACGATATCTACCGCTTCGAACAGCGCGTGCCCTTGCCCAAACCGCCCAAAGTGGATACCACTCCCGTCAAACCACTGGTATTTAAAATGATCCTCGAAGGGTATGTTCTGGAAAAAATTCTGACCGATCCAACCGATCCCAACAGCCGCGTGCTGGGCCGAAAACCGCTGTCGGGCGCCGGGGTGGAAATCGCTTTTGCCGCCAAAACACAATTGGTACAGGTGGGCGACGACGGATTTTTTACCCTCGAACTCGCCGGAAATACCGACTACAGCTTCGTGGCCGGCAAGGACGGGTACTTGGCCAACAGTACCCGCTTCAGCACAAAAGGTATCCCCCGCGATCCGGCCAACCCGGTGCAGACGTACGAGGTGGAAATCGTGCTGGACAAAATTTTCCGCGACCGCGAAATCGTGCTCGAAAACATCTACTATGACTACGACAAGTGGGATATCCGCCCCGACGCCGAGCCGACGCTCAACCGTCTCGCCGACGTGCTGCGCCAAAACCCCGACATCCGCATCCAACTGGGCAGCCACACCGATTGCCGCGGCAACGACGGCTACAACCAGGAACTGTCACAAAAACGGGCCCAAAGCGCCGTGAACTACCTCATCGGAAAGGGTATTGATACCAACCGCCTCGCCGCCATCGGATATGGCGAAACCCAGCCCGCCGCCACCTGCATTTGCAACCGCTGCACCGAGGCCGAGCACCAGGCGAACAGAAGAACGACATTCCGGATTGTGGAGTGAGGCGCGCACACAGGGCGAACGCCGGCAGCCCCTTGATAAAATTCTGCGGCAGTAAAGCTGTGCTATGCAAACAGGGATACTTTTGCGGCGTCAAAATCCCGCCCTCCCCTGCATGCGCGTTGTCTTCAATCTGTACCCGTTTTCGGAAAACCTCTACCTGCCCACAGCCAATATCGTGCAGGTGGACAAGGGCGGAGAACTTACCCATCTGATACAAAAAGCCGCCCCGGCTACCATCGGGGCATACGGTATCGAATTGACGCCGGTGCTACAGGGCTTGTTCGAGGCCATCGAACGCCTGACGCCCAGGGCGTTGGAGGCTAAATTCAAAGCGCCCAAGGCGAAGACCGCCGCGCCGTTGGCGCAACTGCTCGCCCAGGCAGAAACCAGAGCAACGGTAGAAACGTACATCCACCGCGAGATCGAGCAGTTTCTGTCGGAAATCGTGCGCCACCGCCTGCCCCTTACCCTGGATGCCGAGCGGCGTACCTTGGCCAAAGATGTGCAACTGCATCCGGCCACCGACGATCTGGTACCGCACCTGTTTTTTCAAAAAACGGATGCAGGTATTGAGTACCGCTTCCAGTTGGGTACCGAAACTGAAAAATGGAGTATCCGCGAGCACGACGCCTTGCCACTGACCAACACTAATCCCGCGTGGGTGGTGGCTCGATACGCCCTGTTTCGGGTGCCGGGCATCAACGGCAACATGCTGCGCCCGTTTCGGAACAAGGATGTTATTCAGATTCCGCCCGACAAAGTCCGAGTTTACTTCCGGCAGTTTATTGCCAAAAACGCGGGCCGTACGCAGATCGAGGCGGAGGGGTTTGCCGTGCAAACGGCCGACCGCCTGCTGGCTGTACGCCTCGAACCTACGGAGCACCTGCTCGAAAAAACGTGGCTGCTCAAGCCCGTGTTTGTGTACGACGGCGCCGAATTTCGCTATGGCGAACGCCGCGATCGGATCACCACCCTCGACATTCCCGACGATGAAACCCGCGAAATCACGGTACATCTCGTTTGTCGCGACCAGTCTGCTGAGCAGGGTTTTGTGGAAAAACTCCAAACCTTCGGGATGGAAGCGGAGCACCGGATGTTCCGCCTTCCCACGAGCGGCGCTCTGGCCGACATCCTGCATTGGCTGACGAGCCAACGCGCTGCGCTCGAACGGGCGGGTTTTACGCTCGTTGCCCCGCAGGTAGATGGCCGGATGCTGGCCCTTTTGCCCGCCGATATTGCCGTGCGCTCCGAAGCGGCCGGCGACTGGTTCGATGTGCGGGGGCAGGTACAAATCGGTGCACACAGTTTTCCGTTTCACGTTTTTGTTCCGCATTTGCGCAGCGGAAACCCCTACTTTCCGTTGCCTGACGGCACGTTTTTCCTTATTCCGGACGAGTGGTTTGCGCGTTACGGCGACTTGGCCAATTCTCTACGCGAGGCCGGCGAGCAGCTGCGTTTACCCAAGTCGCTGTTCACACTGCTACAACCCGCTACGGATTCCGCTACTGCCGATTTTCAGCCTGTTGACCCCGATCAAATTGACTACCACCCGCCGACTGATCTCCAGGCTACTCTGCGCCCCTACCAACTCCACGGGGTAAAATGGTTAGTTGGTCACTTTCAGCATGGTTTTGGCGCCTGTTTGGCCGATGATATGGGGCTGGGCAAAACACTTCAGACTATTGCAGCGCTGCTTTATGTAAAGCACAACGCCACCCCGGAAAAGGAACAGAGCATACTTCCTGATTTTGCCAAAAATTCCACCAGTGAAAACAGCCATACCTCCGATCAGCCGGCAAGCAAAAACGCAGCCCTGCTCGCCCCGGGAGGTGGCGCCCAGTACTCCCTTTTTCAATCCTATCAGGCGGAGATTCGTCCGTTGCAAGCCCTCGTTATTTTGCCCGCTTCGCTGGTGTTCAACTGGCAGCGGGAACTGGCGCAGTTTGCCCCCGGTCTGTTCGTGTATGCGCACTCCGGCCCCAGGCGGCTCAAGGATATCCGTGCCATTGCCGGGCATGACGTAGTACTGACTACCTACCACACGGCGCGGCAGGATTTGGATTTGCTGGGCAAACTCGAATGGCGGGTCATTGTGCTGGACGAGAGCCAGCAGATCAAAAACCGCGAATCGGAGGTGTCCCGGGTGGTGCGGGCCTTGCGGGGGCAATTCAAAATTTCGCTGTCCGGCACGCCCATCGAAAACTCCTTAGCCGACCTGTGGACACAAATGGAGTTTATCAATCCCGACACGTTGGGGACTTTTCGGGAGTTTCGGGAGGCGTTTTTGGTGCCTATCGAAAAAGGTAAGGATGCGGTTGCCCGGCAGCGGTTGTTTGCGCGTATTCGCCCGTTTTTCCTGCGCCGCACCAAGATGGAGGTTGCGCCTGACCTGCCGGCGCTGAGCGAGCAGGTGTTTTATTCGGAAATGAATCCTGCGCAGCACAAGCAGTACGAAAAAACCAGATCGGCGGTTCGGAACGAAATCCTGAGTTTGTTCGACAATCCGAAAACTCGGATTATGGCGTTGCAGGCGCTCATGCGGCTGCGGCAGTTGGCCAACCACCCTGCGCTTGTGGAACCGGATTCGGACCTCGGCAGCGGCAAGTTTGAGGATGTGCTGGCCCAGTGGGATACCGTGCAGCGCGCCGGGCACAAAGTTTTGTTTTTCAGTAGTTTTGAGAAGCACCTGCAACTCTTTCGCCGGGAATTTGAGCGCCGCCGCCTGCCGTATGCGTGGCTTACGGGCGATACGGCTATGCCCGACCGCGCCCGCGAGATCGAGCGCTTTCAGGGCGACCCTGCGGTGCAAGCGTTTTTTATGACGGTAAAAGCCGGCGGGGTAGGCCTCAACCTGACTGCTGCCGATTATGTATTTCTGCTTGATCCCTGGTGGAATCCCGCCGTGGAAGATCAGGCCATTGCCCGCGCCCACCGCATCGGCCAGACGCGCCCGGTGACGGCCCTGCGGTTCATTTCCCGCAATACGATCGAGGAAAAAATCCGGCAGTTACAGGAACAAAAAAAACAACTCGGTCTGGATTTTTTCGCTGCCGGGTCAGAGGCGCCGATGTTGACACGGGCGGAGCTGGAAGGATTATTGGGATGAGGAAGCAAAGGAGTAGCGGCGGGTTTAACCCGCCGAATGGCAAGAGGTAAAATTGTGAATGGCAGGGTGAAGTAAACTACTGATCGGGGTCAAAAAAAAATGCCCGCCGGGCGATGTGCCTCGGCGGGCGGCCAAAACTACCGGTTGGGCGGCATTTTCCTGCTGCTCAATTTCCGGTTCCGGGTACCTCCTGCTGATCCCTTGGCGCCTTGCGGGATGCCGAACGCATAGGCGTTGCAGTGCTATGGAGTATCGATTATTTTTCAGTCGGCATCTGCTCGCGGTCGCCCCCAACCGACAAGCACCTTGCGGTAGCCTGTGGTCGGAGACAACGCGTCGTTGGAGTTATACCGGCTTCATGGTCCTGCGGCCCGGCAGACCGCTGTTTATTTTCTCCTGCTCCCCCCGGATGTGCCGGCAAGATGCAGCACCTCGTTCCGCCCATCCAAGCGTCCGACAACATTCTTGGAAATTTAATATATTCCTATTTGATTGATAAAAAGCGATTTACAGCAACCGACCTTTGCTTTTTACCCTGCTTTTTCATGATCTTCCGCAGCCGGTAGGCGTAGCAAAAAATGGACGCGGCCAGTTTTTTTCAAAAAAATTATCCACGCTACCCAACCATTCCCGAGTAGTTTTCGATTATACCTGAAACAAACAAAACCTCCCATGGCGTACCACCGGCAAAGTACCGACGAAGCCCTGCGACAAGGCTGCATGGAGCAGCACCGCCTGGCCCAGCAGTACCTGTACGAGCGGTATTTCGGGCTGCTGCTGGGGGTTGCGATGCGATACGCCGACGACCGGGATACGGCTATCGGCATGCTCAACCAGGCCTTTCTCAAAATTTTCAACAACATGGGGCAGTACCAGAACACCGGCTCCTTTCCCGGATGGATGACCAGAATCGTGCTGTACACCGCCATTGACCACGTCCGCAGCCAAAAAGCCTACCGGCAAACCATGGATTTTTCTACGCCTGCCGACGACCGTGCAACAACCGACGCAACGAGCCACCTCGAAGCAGAAGACATCTTCCGGCTGGTACAAAAACTGCCGCCGGCCTCCCGAACCGTGTTCAGCCTCTACGTCGTGGATGGATACAAACACCGCGAAATAGCCGATCTGCTGGGTATTGACGAGGGCACCTCAAGTGGCACCTCTCCAACGCCCGCCGGGAACTCCAAAAAATGCTCCGCCCCGAATACCAGCCAAATCGTTAGTTATGGATCCAAAACGCACGAACGACGAACAAATAATGCGGGATAAAATGCTCCGGCACGAGTTCCCCTTCGACGAGAAGGCGTGGGAATCTATGGAGGCCCTGCTGGATCAGGAACGCCAAACCGGACCACCACCACCACCGCCGCCCGATACCAAACCCGGGCCTGCGAAATGGACCCCGACGGTGGTCTTGCTGGTAGCATTATTAGCCGGACTGGCGGTGTGGTGGCCCGGTAACCGGCACCCGGAAATACACGCAGCCTCTGAGGAAAATCTGGACAAAAGCGATCGGCGTACAAACAGCGCACAACCCCGGATAAAGCAAGCAGACGCGCCGGCCAATGCAAAAATGGCCGTAGAAATCGAAGGCGGCGCACAGACCCAAAACCTGCCGACAGGAGTACCAGGGCGCGCCGGAGAAAACCCGGGTGCGGGGCGCCATAGCCGACAAACCGAAACAATCCGGGCGAAAAAAACTCCAGATGCCGCGACGGCACCCGAAACGCGCCGCGTGCACAGTTCCAGCCAACCGCCTCGCCGGCACGAAACGGAATCTGGTCGGAAAATCTCCGCTGGCGAGCCGGGAGCCGCCGCTCCGAATGCACTATTCTTGCCCCAACAGGGAGGAGGCCTTGCCGCCAAAGGGAAGGACGCATTGGACAACAGAATTGGCAAGCAGCCAGGCGCAGCGCTCCCGGTTTTGGCAGGAATGGAAACGCATGAAGGCAGCACAGCCGGCTCGGGCACGGGTATGCCTGAAAGCCCCGACGCACCTACAGCCGACCGAAACAGAAGCAAAAACCTCGGGGCGGAGGCCGTGGGCGTACTCGCCCCTGTCCCGGTACTGCCGCTCTACGAACTCCCGCTTCCTTGTCCCGCCGACTCGTTTATCCGGCCGGTGCCTGACCCGACTCGGCCCCGGTCGCGCTGGGAACGCGGCTGGATTTTCGGGGCAGGCGCCAACACCGTGGACTACAATCCCTTTCGGCTGAACATGCTGCCGCATTTTGGCCACCTGCTCCGGTACCGTTTGCACCCCAAAACGGCACTGCAAGCCGAATTGGTACTGAAACCCGTATCCGGCTACGGCTGGCGCGCCGAGTTTCTCGACATCGTGCCGACCGGCTCTGCGCAGGTCATTCTGGAAAATAATAACCTGCTGTTTTTCGAAGTGCCGATCGTGGTGCAACACCGTTATGCGCCCGATCAGGCCTGGCTCGTAGGACTGAAGCCCTCGTGGAACGTATCGGTGTTTCCGTACGGCTCTTTTTCTGTGACCAATTTCAATACGCCCAGCCGCAATTACACCGCCCACTCGGGCATCCGATATTTTGATCTGGGTCTCGTACTGGGTTGGGAATGGCGCTTCGGCCGCCGCTGGGCGCTTGATGTGCGCTACAATCAGGGCCTGTTCGACCTGACCATTGATAATTTTTACAAAAGCCGCGATATCCACCTGAACTCCGATTTGCAGGTTTCCCTGCGCCGTTTTATCACCAAAAAAATGCGCCGCCATGTACCCGACACGAATCTTTATCCTGCTCCTGCTGGCCGGTAGCATAGCCGCCTGCAAAAAGGATGTGGACATTCCACCCGAACTCCGCCCCGACGACTTTTGGGTGCGCTGTACCATTGTGGACAATACCGGGCAAGAACGCCTGTTCGAGCACCGGGGAGGAGACAAGGCAACCCTGCCCCCCGGGGTGACATTCCAGCTCGCCTACCTCAGCGAAGGTGTGATCAGCGACAGCATTCGGCGGGCCTGGAGCGGCCTGGGATCATGGCCGTTCCCTACGCCTTTTTATCTTTCGCTGAGCCACCCCGACCGCGTGACCGATCCTTTCACCCCCGCAGAATGGCAGGCCGAGGACTATGCAGACGTATTATTTCCCGGGAAAACCTTCCGGTTCGGAGCTGCTCCCGGCGAGGCCGCGCTCGGTATCGCCGATTTCCCGGACGGCGCCTGGTCGTTCAAAACCATGGACAGCAATGGCCCCGATAGCTATGTGCGCGTGCTGGAAGTATCGGACTATGGCATTCCCGAACTGGGCACGCCTTTTTTTGGAAAAAAGCCCGATTCGAGTTTTTCGCCAAGGTGTCGGACAGCAATGGTACGGTCTGGACCCTGCGCGACGGCGAGGCGGTATTGTTTTTTCGCTATTTCAAATTTTAAAAAAATATCCCAATGCAAGTTTCACACCTGCTCCTTGCTGCCCTGCTTGGTCTGACCACCTTGTTTGCCTGCGACAATTTTGACGTCACGCGCGAGTGTCCGCCCTGCCCCAACAACACCGAATGCCTCGAAGGCGACTGCGGCTGCCCGCCCGACAAACACGACATGGGCAGCTGGTGCCTGTCCAAATCCGACAACCTTTTTGTAGCCGCCAGTCTCGACTGCTACTGCCTGCAAACCGTGGGACTTTACCTGTCGAATATCGCGCCGGAAACGGGCGGCGGCGGCGGTGTGCAGGTGCCCGCGTCCTCTTTTTCGCTCGCCGGGCCGGGAAGTAGTCAGGGTGGGTTCTCCGGCAATTTTTCCTACTACTCCCGGCCCGACGGCGACAGCATCGTCATTTTTCTGCTACCGATGCCTTTGGCGGGGTTCCCGTCCAGTTGCCGCATCAACGATAACCTGTACTGTGAAGCCGATTTGTTTGGCAAGTTTCACGGGCCGGATACCATTCAGGCGCAGGTGCGCTGGCGCCGCTGCGAAGACGGCGCCGGAAACTGGAACAGTTTCAGCGACACGAAGCCGCTGACGTTTGTGCGCTGGAAATAGTGTGAGTAGCAAAAGGGTAGCGCGGTTTTAACCCGCCGAGTATTACTTAAAAAATGATTTTACGATGAAACATACCTTTCTTCTAGTGACGCTTTTGTGCGCTGTGTTGTTGCGGGGGCAGGAAAACTCCGGGCTGTCCCGCTTTGCTTTTGGGCCAAATATCGGGACGGGAGCGGCTTTTCAGTCCTGCTGCAGCGATTCCCGGGGCTACCACACTTTCGGTGCAACGGGTGAATACCGGCTTGCGCGGTTTTTTTCTCTCGAAGCAGACCTGCGGTACACCGCGCTGGAAAGCGATTTGAGCGGCTGGTCGTACAGTGGTACGGGCTATTCATTTGACGGGTATCAGCAATTGCGCGGTGTGGCGCTGACCCTCGGGCCGCGGCTCAACCTGCGCTTGCGCAACGGAAAAGAAATCGGCGCAGCGCTCCGGGTCGGCCCTATGCTGGGACGTACCACGCAGGATATCACCAACAACGGATTGCTGTTCCAGACCCGGCGCTACAAACCCAATCTGCTGCTCGCTTACGCACTCGACTTGCGCTGGGCCTGGTGGATAACCGACCGCATCGCCGTGGAATGGACCACCGGCTACTCCGCTATGGACGATTTCCGGCAAAACCTGGAACTGAAATCATCTACCGGCAACCCGTTTCCGGCGGATATCACGTCCGAATTTCCATCCAATTTCATCAAACAAATCAGCGAGCGCCCAAGCCCCGTCGGAGCCATTGACCTCGGCATGGGCCTGCGGTTCCGGCTTTGAGTAAACATTCCAGGTTTGAAAACCTGGAAAGTTTTAAACCTATTCAACTTTTCAAGACATGACAGCAAAATTTGCAGGGTTATTCGCATTGCTTTTGTGCGGCATTGCCGCGCAGGCACAGGCCCCCGACGTGCGGCGGCCCGCCAATGGCGGCGGTGTGCTGCTGGGCACGAGTGTGTCCATTGTGGACCATCAGGATTTTCGGGCGACGGTGGGGCCGGTTGCCGGTTTTTACTATTTCGAGGATTTGAGCGATCGGTGGACGTTTCAGGTGGAATTTCACTGGAAAATAGTCTCGGGCTACCGCTTGCATGCGGGTTTTGCCGACACGCTGGTGTTGCCCTCGGGCATCAGCACCAGTCAGGCCTTGTTCGATGTGCGGTCGCTGGTCTTTTGGGAACTGCCCGTTTTGCTGCAATGGCGCCCCCACCGCGAAGCCCGGCATGCGTGGTTGGCCGGCGTGCGGCCCTCGCTGAACCAACGCTCCGGTGGCCAATCGTCGTGGAGTAGCGCCAGCACCGGCGGAGTGGATACCGATCTGAGCCGGCTGAATATCCGGCAAGGTTGGCGCGGCTACGATGTGGGGCTGTTGTTGGGGTGGCAGTACGCGCTGTCCGAACGGATGAGCCTCGACGTGCGCTACAACCAGGGGTTGTTCGACCTGACTGCCGACAATTTTTTTAAAAATAAAACCAACACCCTCAACTCCGACCTGCAACTGACTCTGCGGGCGCGGTTCTAAAAACTTCGTTATGAAACATATCCTGCTTTTTTCCGTACTCGCCTTCGGCAGTTTGGCCGCTTGCAAACGCGATGCGGAGGACCTGCCCATTGAGCGGCCGTTTACCCGCGATTTTTATAGCCAGGGGGAATGGCGCGACACGAACCAGACGGCCTTTGCGCCCTTCGACCATACCGTGGGCCGCACGATACGGCCGCCTTTTTCCAATGTGTTTAGTTGCAACAGCGAGACAAAAATCGTTGACGGCTACAAGACGATTCAGGGGAATATCCTCGGTATTTCAAGCAGCGCCCCGGCCTTCTATGTACGTTTTTTTTCCGACGCCCCTGCGGCATCCAGCAGCAGCACGGTCTGGTCGGCTGCTGAAATCGAAACCTTGCTGCCGCCCGGCCGGATATTCCCGATTGCGGGTGCAGCGCGCGAGGTTGAAATCGGGCTGGCGATTCCGTTTGATGATCTTTTTGACATCTACTCCGACACCCGGGGTGCGCCGTCGCCCGATGGCTGGGTACAGGTGCTGGATGTGGCGGACTATACCTGGATACAAACCCGGTTTGACGGTACGGAGGTGGAACGCCGGGGCAAACAGGTGCGCATCGCTTTCCAGGCCAAACTGGGGCGCCGGCATTTTTTCTCGCAGGTCGGGCCGGTGGTGGGGGAGGCGGAAGTGCGCAACGGGGAGGCTTCGTTGTGTCTGGAGTATTTTTGAGGGTGGGGGATAAAAAACCGGCTGCCCGCACCCCTCGCGCGAACAGCCGGCAATCGAATCAATCGGTTCAATCGAAAGAATCGAATCAATTACTTCACCCCCAATTCCGTCCGTATCTTGTTCAGCGCACTGCCTGCGCGCACCCAGTCAATTTGCTGTTCGTTGTAGGTGTGCAGCACGTCGAAGGTCTCGGTGGTGCCGTCGGCATGGTCGAGGCGGATTTGCAGGGATTTGCCGGGGGCAAATTTTTCAAAACCGAGGATGCTCACTTTGTCGTCCTGGCGCACCTTGTCGTAGTCGGCCGGATTGGCAAAAACGAGGGCCAGCATGCCCTGTTTTTTCAGGTTAGTCTGGTGGATACGGGCGAAGGATTTGACTACCACGGCCTTCACGCCGAGATAGCGCGGCTCCATGGCGGCGTGCTCGCGGCTGCTGCCTTCGCCGAGGTTTTCCTCGCCGAAGATGATCGTGCCGATGCCTTTTTTCTGGTACAGCCGCGCCGACGCGGGCACTTCCATGTACTGGCTGTTTTCCAAGTTGTACACCTTGTTGCGCTCGCCGTTGAAGGCATTGGTAGCGCCGATGTAGCAGTTGTTGGAAATGTTCTCCAGATGGCCGCGGTACTTGAGCCACGGGCCGGCCATGCTGATGTGGTCGGTGGTGCACTTCCCTTGGGCTTTGATGAGCACGCGCATGTTTTGCAATTCGTCATTGCTGATGGGTGCAAACGGTTTGAGCAACTGGAGGCGATCCGATTTTTTGTCCACCAAAATTTTTACACCGCCTTTGGCCGGAGCCACATAGCCGGCATCTTCCACCGCAAACCCGGCTTTGGGCAGTTCGATACCTTTCGGCGGATCGAGTTTAACGGTTTCGCCATTCCGGTTTACCAGCGTGCCTTTTTTCGGGTTGAAACTCAGGTCGCCGGCAATGGCGAAAGCCGTCACGATCTCCGGCGAAGCCACGAATGCGTGAGTATTGGGGTTGCCGTCGTTACGCCCGGTGAAGTTGCGGTTGAACGAGGTCATGATCGAATTGGGGCGGCTCTTGTCGTCAATATGCCGGCTCCATTGGCCGATGCAGGGGCCGCAGGCATTGGCCAGCACGACGCCGCCGATATTGGAAAAATCGTTGAGGATGCCATCGCGCTGGGCGGTAAACCGGATTAGTTCGGAGCCGGGGGTGATGGTGAACTCGGCTTTCACCTCCAGGTTTTTTTCCTTGGCCTGGCGCGCCACGGAGGCCGCGCGGGTCAGGTCTTCGTACGAGGAGTTGGTGCAGGAGCCGATGAGGCCTACTTCGAGACGAACCGGGTAGTTATTTTTTTTGACGGCTGCGGCAAACTTGCTGAGCGGCCAGGCCAAGTCCGGTGTGAACGGCCCGTTGATGTGCGGCTCCAGTTTGGACAGGTCTATTTCGATGACCTGATCAAAGTATTTTCCGGGTTGGCGTAGCATTCGGCATCGCCGGTGAGGTAGGGTGCGACCTTGTTGCACATCAGGGCGACCTTGTTGCGGCCGGTAGCCTTCAGGTAGCGGAACATGCTTTTGTCGTAGCCGAAAGTAGAGGTTGTAGCCCCGATTTCGGCGCCCATATTGCAAATGGTGCCTTTGCCGGTAGCGCTCATGCTGGTGGCGCCGGGGCCGAAGTATTCCACGATGGCGCCGGTACCGCCTTTCACGGTGAGGATACCGGCTACTTTCAGGATCACGTCTTTGGGCGAGGCCCAGCCGCGCAGTTTGCCGGTGAGTTTCACGCCGATCAGTTTGGGCATTTGCAGTTCCCAGCCCATGCCGCTCATGGCATCCACCGCGTCGGCGCCGCCAACCCCGATAGCCACCATACCGGCGCCGCCGGCATTCACGGTGTGCGAGTCGGTACCAATCATCATGCCGCCGGGGAACGCGTAGTTTTCCAATACGATTTGGTGGATAATGCCCGCGCCGGGTTTCCAGAAACCGATGCCGTATTTCTGGCTGACGGAGGACAGGAAGTCAAACACCTCTTTGTTTTTGTCCAGGGCCACAGCCATGTCTTTGGCAGCGCCCACTTCGGCCGTGATGAGGTGGTCGCAGTGCACGGTGCTGGGCACAGCCACTTTTTTGCGGCCGCAGGTCATAAACTGGAGCAGCGCCATTTGGGCGGTAGCGTCCTGCATGGCGACGCGGTCTACCTGAAAAAACACATAGTCCGAACCGCGCTTGTACTCTTGCAGCGGACTGTCGGGGTGCAGGTGGGCGTAGAGGATTTTTTCAGAAAGGGTAAGCGGGCGTTTGAGTTTGGCCTTGGCGGCATCCACGCGGGCCGGGTAGTTTTTGTAAAACTCCCGGATCATCTTCAGGTCGAAAATCATTTTTCGGTTGACGTTGACGGTTAACGGTTGGAAGGTTTCTGGTTGGAGGGTTTCTGGTTTCTGGTTGGAGGGTTTCTGGTTGGGGCGTGCAAAGGTAGGAAACAGGGAAAAAAGGCCGGTGTTTTTGATGGACTTTGCGATGCAATTGAGTTTTTGTCCTGCAATAGCGGGCTGTCAGGCAAACTGTACTTCTTTCACGCCAAAATGTTCGGTTTCGGTGTTCGTGCGGATGACCAGCCGCCCGTCGCGGGCTACTTCCTGGATGACCCCGCTGAAGCGGCTGCCGTCCGGGCGCAGAAACACCCGTTGCTTGCCCAGGCCCAGCAAGTGCCGGTGGTAGTCGGTGCGCAGGGCATCGGTGTTGCCGTTTTTCAATTGTAAATACCGCTGCTCCACGCACTCGAACAAGGTGTCGGCCAACGTATCCAAATCGTATGTTTGGCCGGTGGCTAAAGCAAGGGATATGGCGTTCGGTACTTCGGGCGAAAACTCCAGCTGGTTTATGTTCAGCCCGATGCCCACGATGGAGGACTGCAAAAAGTCCGTTAAGTGCGTTCTGAATCAGAATGCCGGCTATTTTTCGGTCGCTGAGGTACACGTCATTGGGCCATTTGATCAACACCCCGGCTCCACTCGCGTGGGGGAGTGCGGCTACCACCGTGTCGCGCACGGCCAGTGCGACCGCCTCGCTCAGCCGAAA
Organism: Lewinellaceae bacterium; assembly: GCA_016719605.1. Lineage (GTDB taxonomy): Bacteria > Bacteroidota > Bacteroidia > Chitinophagales > Saprospiraceae > M3007. The sequence continues at coordinate 400,578 of JADJYW010000004.1, forward strand.
TTGTTCCGCTACCTGTAGCCATTTGGGGTACAGAATAATGCTGAGCGTCAGGTTTTGGCCGGCGGCACTGAGCCATCGGCTGCCATATTGGCCGCGTCCGGCTGACTGGCTGGCAGCCCGAAGGACGGTACCCTCGGGTGGCTTGCTTTTTGCGAGCAGTTCGCGGGCGTAATCGTTTGTGGACGGCAGCGCGTCGAAACGGTGGTAAACTTTTCCGATGAAAAGTGTGTTTGCCATGGGCGTTTGACGTGATTTGGTGCCAACGAAAAGACTGAATTTGGCCGGCAAGCGCAAAGTTCCATACTTTTATGCCGGGTTCCGGTGCATGGGCCCCTGAAATGTAAAACTTAAACACAGCATCTTTTGAATTTGACAACCGCACAGCGGCCCACGGCCCGCGACGCTCGACTGGAGCAACTCAACCACCTCATCATCGAAGGTATCCGCGATAAGAAAGGCAAAAACATCGTCCAACTGGATTTGCGCCACCTGGGCGATGCTCCCGCAGATTTTTTCATCATTTGCGAAGGTGATTCCAGCACGCATATCAAGGCAATATCCGATAGCATTTACAAAAAAGTGAAAGAGGAAATGCTCACCATGCCTTCGCATACCGAAGGCACGCTGAATGCCCGTTGGGTGCTTATGGACTATTTCAATACCGTCGTACACGTCTTCTATCCGGAAACACGCGAGTTTTACGACATCGAACAACTCTGGAGCGATGCCGACGCGACAGAATTTGCCGAAGTGTAAAAACTCACGGCCCATACTTTTTTCCTGGCGCTGTGCGGTTTGACTGCCCTCACCCAACCCTTTCCGACCCCTTTTCAACCATATCAATTTCTGCAACATGAGCAACGACAAGCGTAAGCGCGACGAGGATCAAAATGATCCGCGCCCACCACGCGAAGACAATAACAACGGCGGCAATGGCGACAATATGCCCCGCTTCAGTTTTACCTGGATATACATCCTGATCGGCCTCGCCCTGCTGGGCCTGCAACTGTCCCGCATGTTTGTAGCGCCGCCAACCAAATCGTGGGAGGACTTCGAGGCGCTGGTTCGTGCGGGCGACCTCGAAAAACTGGAGGTCGTGAACAAGGAAACAGCCCGCGCCTACATCAAGAAAGACAGCCTGTGCAAGTATTTCGAGGTGTTCCGCATCGAGGACAAAAACAAGGACTGCAAACCGGACAAACCCGGCTGGAATTTCAATCCCGAGCAGATGTACATTTCGTTCAACATCGGCTCCATGGATGTGTTGCAAGCCAACCTCGGCGTACTGAACGAAAGCCTTCAAAAAGGGAAAAAGGCCAAGATCGTACCTGTTTATGTGGAGGAAACAAACTGGACAGGTACCCTGATGACTTATCTCGTGCCCTTGCTCCTGCTCATGGCTCTGTGGATTTTTATCCTGCGGCGCATGGGGGGCGGTGCCGGCGGCCCGGTTCGCAGATTTTCAATATCGGAAAATCGAAGGCGACCCTGTTCGACAACAACTCCAAAGTGAACATCACATTCACCGATGTAGCCGGCCTGGATGAGGCCAAGGAAGAAGTTATGGAAATCGTTGATTTCCTGAAAAATCGAAAAATACACCACCGCTTGGTGGCAAAATTCCGAAGGGGTGTGCTGCTTGTTGGCCCGCCCGGTACGGGCAAAACCCTGCTGGCCAAGGCGGTAGCAGGCGAGGCGGGGTACCGTTTTCTCGATCTCCGGTTCTGATTTTGTGGAAATGTTCGTCGGCGTGGGTGCGTCCCGCGTGCGTGACCTGTTCCGCCAGGCCCGCGAAAAAGCGCCTTGCATTATTTTTATTGACGAAATAGATGCCATCGGCCGCGCACGCGGTCGCGGCGCCGTTCAGGGCGGCAACGACGAACGCGAAAACACGCTCAACCAGTTGCTCGTGGAAATGGACGGCTTCCCGACCGACAAGGGCGTCATCCTCATGGCTGCTACCAACCGCCCCGACATCCTCGACCAGGCACTTATGCGGCCCGGCCGCTTCGACCGGCAGATTGGTATCGGTCGTCCCGATCTGAATGGCCGCGCCCAGATTTTTGAGGTACACCTCAAAAACATCAAGGTTTCTCCCGAAGTCACGCCCATCGCGCTGGCTGAAATGACGCCCGGCTTCGTCGGCGCCGATATCGCCAACGTGTGCAACGAGGCCGCTCTGATCGCCGCCCGCCGCGACAAAAAAGCCGTGGACCTGGACGATTTCAACTACGCGCTGGACAAGGTGATCGGCGGTCTGGAAAAGAAAAACAAAATCATCAGCCCGGAGGAGAAGCAGATCATCGCTTACCACGAAGCCGGGCACGCCATCTGCGGCTGGTTCCTCGAATATGCCCACCCGCTGGTGAAAGTGACCATCGTGCCCCGCGGTCTTGCCGCGCTCGGCTATGCCCAGTACCTGCCCAAGGAGCAGTACATCACCCGCAAGGATAAATTGCTCGACGACATTTGCATGACCCTCGGGGGCCGTGCTGCCGAATCGGTTGTGTTTGATAAAATCAGCACGGGCGCCCAGAGTGATCTGGATCACATCACCCGCCTGTCGTACGATATGATCATCAACTATGGCATGAATGAAAAGGTCGGCAACGTGTCGTACTACACCATGCTGACCGAATCCTACGCCCGCCCGTTCTCCGAACAAACGGCCTACCTGATAGACCAGGAAGTGAAATTGATGATTGACCAGCAGTACGACCGCGCTAAAAACTTGCTGCGCGAAAAGCGCCGCGAACTTGATGCGCTCGCCAAGGCTTTGTTGGAAAAAGAAGTGCTGCACCGCGCCGACCTGGAAAATCTGATCGGGAAACGCCCCTTTGTCGACCCCACCCCCGGCGAGAGCGCCACGGTGGCCGAAGTGGAGCCAACCGGTCGGGACGATGATGAATAGGAGGGGCTATAGTTCCTGCCGGCCAAACATCCCGGGGCTGCTCTCCAGATACTCCCATACGGCATCGGGTACTAAGTAACGCACCGATTTGCCTGTGCGCAGGCACTCCCGGATGTAGGTGGCTGAAATATCCAGCATAGGAGCCTGGCAGATATGGATGCGCGGATGCGCTATGTACGCGCCGACATCCGTGTCCGGACGCTTGTAGACGTAGATATCATAGTGTGCCAGCAGGAACTCGTAGTTTTTCCACAGGTGCAGCGTGGCCAGATTGTCGCCGCCCATAATGAGGGCAAACGTGCGGTCGGGGTATTTTTCCCGCAGATAGGCCAGGGTGTCCACGGTATAAGAAGGTTTGGGCAGGTTGAACTCGACGTTTGATGCCTCCAGCAGCGGGTTTTCTCCAATTCCAAGGCGTACCAGGTGCAAGCGGTCGTAGTCGCGTGCGAGTGATTTTTTGGGTTTCAACGGATTATGCGGACTGACCACGAGCCAAACCCTGTCCAAATCGGTTTGGGTGGCCATGTAGTTGGCGATAATCAGATGCCCGGTGTGTATGGGGTTGAAGGAACCGAAGAACAAGCCGATTTTCATAAACGGGAAGCACGGTGCTCGTTTTGGGGCGGTTATTTCTTGATGTTTTCGTCCTCGTCCTGCACACGGTTGAGCAGGGCTTCCACCCGGTACATCTCGTCCACGGTATCGTCGAGGAAAAATTCGAGGTGTGGTACCCGGCGCATATTTTTGCCCACTTTGGAGCCCATGGCCTGGCGCAGGCGCGGGTAGTGCTCTTCCAGTTCGAGAATAACCTCCTGTTTGTGTTCCGTTCCGTACACGCTGATATAAATTTTGGCGATCAGCAAGTCGGGCGACATTTTGACCCCCGTGACGGTCACAAGTTTGTCGCGCCCGTAAATCAGGCTGCCTTCTTCGGTCAGTACCATGCCAAAATAGCGCCGCAGGAGTTCGCCTACTTGTTTCTGGCGTTTGGTTTCCATATTATTCAAATTAAGTAGCGGAGAAAGAATGTTCGATTTATCGGGGCCACAAAGGTAGGCCAAAACGCCCCTGGCGGCGAAATTTATTTTGTTTTCCGGCTGTGAGCCGACCGAACGCCATTCGTGTCGGCAGTTTCAGCCTGGCGGCAAAACTATTTTGGTCTGAGCCGGGTTTTTAATCCCGCAACCCAAATTAATGTTGGAGAAAAATGCGGGCAAGGTTGGATTTATGAAACCTGCACGCGTACATTTGCAGCCGTTTTTTTAGATCCCGTAGCTCAGTTGGTAGAGCACTTGACTTTTAATCAAGGAGTCATGGGTTCGAGTCCCATCGGGATCACCACAATTGCAACTACACCCTTGTAAGTTAATCACTTACGAGGGTGTTTTGTTTTGGTTGTCGTGGGGGTTGTCGTTTTATTTCATTTTGACGGTTTAGGGGATGTTTGAAGTACTTTCAAGACTTCACAATATTAGGTAACTGAAGGTTGTGGGTTCTCTTACTATATTTGCCAAAATAAAACTTGAAAAATGGACAAATCGGTACTCAATCCAATCTTGATTCTTGCAATTGCCGCCATAACTATCGGGTGTTTAATTGGGATTTTCCGTAAACAAAAGGAAGGGTTTGGCCCTTTTACGCTCAAAATTTACGGATTAACCCTTGTAATTGGTGTAGGTGCAATAATGACACTTGCGGAAGTTGAACAAGATAGATTCACAGCGTTTATGGGAATTCTTATTGCAATCGCTGGTTACCTATTCGGCATTGAAAATAAAAATGGGCAGGGTAATAAACCAAGTGGGGACAAACCTTAAACTATTCAAATGTATTTTTTATCTGTTGTGTTAGGATTGGCAGTAAGTTGACTTCTAATCCGCCCTTTTTGATCTCGCACTCCCAAATCCTAACCACGTTCCAACCTCTCCGGGTAAGGATTTCTGTTACTTCATTGTCTCTCCTAACATTCCGCTCCCTCTTTTTTGCCCAATACTCTTTGTTCTGTTCCGGGCGGGTATTCCGGCAGTCGTGACCATGCCAGAAACACCCATCGGCAAAAATGGCGGTTTTCAGTTTTGGAAAAACGAAATCCGGTTTCCCGGTAAGGGGATAGTTACGTCTCCAACCTTTTATCCCGTTGCCCTTGAAAAAGGCAATGATGCGCATTTCTGTTGACTGGTTGCGCTTTGACTTGACTTTGCGCATAATCTCGCTGCGCTTTTCCGGCGGGAAAATATCAGCCATTATATTTTTCCAGATTGGAAGGAAGTTCAATCATTAGGGACTTGTCCACCTCGACGGCGTTGACCCGCTCATTGTAGATTTTAACGAGGCTAACAAGGCTATGTTTAAGTTTTTCGGCTGCGAAAACGCTGATTTCTTCAATGTTTTGAGAAATGAACGATTCGAGCGATTCAACGGCAATATGTCCGTTACAATATTGTTCCCCTAATTGGCGGGCGGCTGCAAGTTTCGCATCCGGGACAATCAAATAGACTTTTAGCCCCTCTTTGATGTTCTCTTGGCACTTTTTGTAAACCCCTTCCATCGGGGAAACGGTGACGTGAAAAACAGTGTTGCCTATCGCAAAGTCCCCGGAACGGTTGGTGGGTTTGTCGGCTGTACTTGCCGATTCGTTTGATACCTCCACATTGGGAAATCGGAGTTGCAATTTAGCCCCTACCAAATGCTGCGCAACGTACCCGGCCTTCCCTTCGCTGTGGGAAGTTTCAAATAGGTCGTGAATGATCTGCCAAGTTGAAAGTTTCGGGTCAAACACCAATTTCAGTTTTTGGCGGTTGTGAAAATCCTTTACCCGTTCAACCAAAAACGCTTGGAAAGAGGTAAGAACCTCGTTTCGTTGCTCCGGGGGAAGTGATTCGAGTTTGAGGGCTGCTAATGACTTGAATAACGGCCTAATATCTCCCTGTCCGCCGCGATTTGTTCGACCGCCTTCTTTGGCAAACGGGCGGGTTTCTCCGAAATTGCTAAGAATCGCAGCGACCGCCGCCCCGCTTGCCCCTTTGATTTGCGCCCCTCCGGGCGCTACATGGGCGTCAAAATCCAAATCGTACTTTTCCTTTAATCTTTCCAGCAAAACGAGCGTAGCGGCAATTGTACCGTTTGCCGGGCCGTTGTTCGCTTTGACAATTTTGAGAGACCTAAACCATTCTTCAAATGCCGATAACGGCTGTTTGGTATTCATGTGTAAAATCCTGCTTTGCTGTTATATTGTTGATTTCGGCCAAAGGGGATTAAGGTAGTTTTCTCCAATCCACGTTACCACAGGAACGCAAACGGCGTCTCCGAAACCAAATAACGCTTGGTTGATATTCCCGGAAATGCGGTATTCGTGGCCGGCCCATCAACCTTGCACATTCACGGGGGATAAAGACGAATGTCAATTTTCCCTTTCCCAACGCGAAGTAATATTTGCCTTGCGCTTCCTCCTTTGGGCGTTCTCAAACATCCCGCTATTCCATCCGAACGAATTTCAGCCATTGACCGCCCTTCCCGTACCCGGCGAAATGCGGTAAAATAGGTGTAGCCGTTCCCTTTTGGCCGCTTCAATCAAAACCCTGTGCCTGTCAAACGTCTGGTTTAACAGGTATTCTATCCGTTCCTCATTCCACCAATCTTTTGAGGTTTCCGGGATTTCTTCAATGATGTCAACTAAACGGGAATTGTTTTTGGGCAAGTTGGGTAAATCCCGAATACTCCAATTTATTTCAGGATGCCTTAGAATGAAGTCAGCAAGTTTAGAGGGTCTTAAATCGCTTTGGTAAAAAGATAGCTGCCTTTCGCTTACCATTTCAGGTTTCCCGGCTGTTTGATGTCCAATAACAAAAAGGCGTACCCGGCTTTGAGGGACAAACCTAACGGCGTCAATAATGAAGGCGTCAACCGAATAGCCTAACTCGTTCAGGGCAAGTAAGGCTTCTTTGAAGTCTTGTCCGTTATGAGACGTTAAAAACCCTTCTACGTTTTCAAGTAAGACAATCGGCGGGCGTCGTTCCCTCATATCCTCCAACACGTTCACAAACCCCCAAAAGGCGGAAGATTGACTTCCCGACAACCCTTCCCGGCGTCCGGCTAACGATAAATCTGTACAGGGGAAAGAGGCGGTTGCCAAACTGACATTAGGTATTTGACTACCCTTCAATTGGTGAATGTCTCCAAGATGGAAATGATTTTCAGAGTCATTGAAATGTTTGTGGTAAATGCTCTCCTTAGTCGGGTCTATATCGTTTGCAAACGCGATTTTCCAACCAGCCTTTTCAAGTCCTAAACGCATTAAACCAATTCCGGCGAAGAATTCGGCAAATGCTTTAGGATGAAATCCGTTATGATAATGGCTCATTTCCATGTATTGTTTCAACAAAGGTACTTTATTTTATTTCAAATTAAGACACTTTATGTTATCTTGAAAGAAGAAAAAGACATTTTTTGTTTTAATCTGATCGTATCCAAACGGATTTACTCAAACGGATAAAATATCACTTTTTTCACCGCCCGACCGCACCCGAAAGAGAGTGTACCCTGGTTGCGGGCGTACCTACTAAGTAGGTTTTAAGGGTGGGGGTCTCCAAGTGTGTCCGTTTACTATCTGTCCGATATACTTGTCGTAACCCCCACGCATCTAAACCGTTGATTTCCAATAACACCCTTTGTTCCTGCCTTTTGTCTGTTCTTTGGGTGTCCTGAAAATCCATTTTCCCACTTGTCTGTACCTACAACTTTCCTGCAATGGCATCCCCGATTTGTTTTGCCTGCTCCGGCGTAAAGAGTTTCAGGAATAGGATAAGTACCTGAAACCGCTTTTCTTGTGGTATGTGCATTAGGTACGTCCCTAACTTTCTGTAATGCGGTAAGAGGGCTTCAAAGAGTATTGTTTGAAGTTCGACTTCCTCTTTGGTCGCGTTTCCTTTGGAGAGGAAATAAGGGGCAAATTTCAATAGTGCGCGTACCTTTTTGTCCGTTTCCAATGCCGGAAAGTGTTTCCAAAGTTTTCGGAGTTCTTCGAGTGCAAATTCTGATAACTGCTCTTTGGTCTCCATCGTAAGGCGGTTTCGGTTTCCCATTCCCCGGCCTTTCTTTTTGCTTTGTTCTTCCATGACGTGAAAAATTGAGTGAGTGTAAGTGTGGTTACTACTCCGGTCATTTTTCTGCTCCTACATTTCTTGAAGTTGCGGATACACTTGCCCTGCAAGTGGATTCGCTGGTTATCAGGTTGTTATTTCACTTTTTTTCTACTTTCTTATATGTACGGCTGTTTTTGAACACTTTTACTGTCCTTTTTGAACACATTTGACTGCTGTTATTGAACACTTCAACTGCTGTTTTTGCACACATTCGTTTACTCTGCTGTTTTTGAACACTCTTTCTGCAAAAGGGTCTCATATTCGGCAAATTCTGCTTTGATTTTGGGTTTCAACTTCAACCAAAAGACCCCGGTTCGGATTAGGTAAGGGTCTAACTCATTCCGCTTTCGGTAGAAGTCCCGTTCCGGCAAATCGAACCATTTTTCAAAGTGCGTTGGGGAGGCTTCGGAAATACCCTTAGCCTTTGAAAGATGAAAGACCGCATCCAAAAGGCAGTAACTTTTAAAGTCAACATCGAGAGTATTTCGTAAGGAATGGAAAATTTGGGTGTACTTCAAATTTTCGCCGTTGGCTTTTCCAGCCTCATTTACCATCTCGAAAACTTCGGAGCTTAGAGATAAGGTTCGTGTCTCTGCATCCCCGGTTATCCAGCCCCTCCCCGCAAATTTTTTCAATGCGTCGTATGTCCGTTTTCGAGTTACGAAAAGATATTCAGCAAGGAACTTTACCCCTTTGGAATACTCGTTTTGATTACTGTATCTGACCAATGTTTCCAAAAGACAATATTCAAAAATTGTCAACCCCAATTCCTGCCTGACTGGGTGATATACGATTGAATACCGATAAGGGAGCAATTTGCCCTTTCGCGGCGTTTTATTACTTTTGTGCATCTTTTTTTGAGATTTAAGTCTAAGTTTTTCCAATAAGTAGAGGCAGCTTCAACGGGCTGCCTTTACTTTTTTCAGTTTTAGCCATTCAGCGATTAGTTCACGGGTAAACCAAACCTTGTCCACCGGGTCAACTCCAACCAAGTAGAAAAAACGAAATTCCCGTTGGCCTTCCGGTGTGCGCCGGAAGTGCGCCACGATAAAATCCTTTCGTATGTGGGAATCCTCTCCGAAGGTGTCTCCGAAATACCAATCCTTTGCAACTGGAATCAACCCCGTGTGCAATACCTTTTCACCGTCTGTGTTCCAACTTTGAATGACTGCTTTGACCTTGCGGCGTTTCAGGTAGGCACGGCGGGGTTTTTCCAGCGTGAAAAACTGGAAAGGCAAATCAACCTCTTTTGCAAGGTCGAAAACGTCTTTCCGTTCCGGGTTTTCCTTGAAAACTGCCAGAACCGCTTTACCGCCATTCATTACCCCCGTTTGTATTTCAGGTTTTTGACTTGTTCCAATGCCCCTTCAATTTCGCTTTCCTTGTAGCGAATCTGCCCGCCCAAACGGTAACTCTGTACCGTCCCTTCCTTGCTCAATGCGTGAAGGGTGGACAGCGAAACGCCTAACTTTTGGGCGGCCTCTTTTCGGGTCAGGAATGTTTCTTTCCTTTCGGCCTTGTCTTGAATGATGGTGAGAATTTTTTGCTCGATTGAATTGGAGAGCCGGGTTTCGAGGATGTTCACTAATTCCTCAATGGTAGCACCTTCCACAAAGACTTTCATAGTCAAGTAGATTTGAGTGAAAAAAATGGCGAGCCTGCCCGGTGGCTCATTAAGTGCTACGTCAAAAGTGTTCCTGCAAGGGCATATCAAACGACCGAAACAGTCCCCGGAAAGGGTCTAATTCCGGCTGTAAATGATTTCTTCAACTAAACCCCTATCGCTCTTAGCCTGATAGGTTTCCCCTCTGAAAAAGGGATTTTGAGCCATTAGGACGGCGTTTTCTTCGCGCTGGATTTTGATATAGCGCATGAAACTTTTTCCGTCCTGTGTCCTGTGATTAGCATAATGGACAAAGACGGCACACCCATCTTAAAGGCGTTCGTGGCAAACGAACGGCGGGCGGTGTGGGTCGTTATGAGGTCGGACTTTCTCCAAACTTCCTGAACCCTTTTACCGCCTTTTGTCTTGGTTAAAACCGTAGGCTCGACCAATTCCGCCAACTGGCACAACTCTTTCAGGTACTTGTTTAGTTTTTGGTTACTCATTGCCTTTGGCGGTACGCCGTTGTACCGTTTGAAAATGGCTCTAACAAGTGGGTGCAATGGAATAGACACCTTTTGCCCGGTTTTTTGGGTCTGTATGTCAATGATTTCCACCCCGTCAACCGTTCTGATATACTCCGGGCGAATGGTCGTAAAGTCAGAAAACCGTAACCCGGTGAAACAGCCTACCAAAAACAAGTCCCTGACTTTTTCGAGCCTTTTGTGTTCCGACAAATCCAAAAGAAAGAGTTTGTTGAGTTCATCAACGGTTAGGTAGGCGTTGGGTACTTCCTCCGTCATTACCCGGAATTTCTTTGACCGGAAGGCATGGTTATCATTGAATCCTCTTTCCGTCGCTTCATGGAGGAAAGTTTTGAGGGTCTTGATAATTTTCCCGGCGTTGTTGGCCGTGAAAGAATTGGGCGGGCTGAAAAGGAATTGGGTGAAGTCTTGGTAAAACTCCAAATCAATGTCTGCAAAGTCCAAACCTTTCCGCTTTCCCTTTTCCGCAAAGGCTTTGAGGTGTTTGTAGGCGTTCTTGTAAATCTTAATGATGCCCGGTGAATAACTCTTGCCGCTCGTTTGGGCAGCCGTTGCCCGCTCTGCAATGAAATTTTCGATGAAAGAGAAAAGAGTAATTTGGCTCAACGACTTCTTCCCACTCGCAATCTCCATTTCCGTTTTGAAAGTGTCCAAGTCCAAAGGCTTGCCGTCGTTCAGGTGACGGCGGTAAATACTTTGCGCCTGTCCCTCCAATTTGTTGAGGTAGGCGTTAAACTCCGGGTATTCGGGAAACAGTTTGGTTTCCTTCGCCCGTTGTTTTTCATCGTTCCAAAACTTCGGAGCAATTTTTTGGCCTGTCGAGTACACGAACTTCTTTTCGTCGTACCGAAATATGAGGTAAACGAGCGGATTGGATTCCGTTTTGTTTCTCAAATTAAAACAAACAGTGGGCATATCTAAGTTTTTTTCCGGGTCAAAGATACGCCGTTTTGTGTTATTTAAAACACCGTTGTCGTTTTCGTTGTCGTTTTTTCGAATATTATTGCATTTAGTTACGTTTCTTTACATCAAATCAATTTTTCAAAAACTTAATTTTCAACACTTTATGATTTGTGCCAGCATAGCCGAAAACAAAGGTTCGAGTCCCATCGGGATCACCAAAAAAAGCCTTGGCAAATCGCCAGGGCTTTTTTGTTTATGTATTTCCGCGAATTGGTGCATAAGCAGGTCGTTTCACTCCCCCTCTCACCGCCAAACCCCCAACAGCGGCTCTGCTGTCTCCGCACCGCACTTCCCCGATTTGCCGGCGTCGAATGCTCCGTGGAAATGCAGGTACACATCGAATCGGACACGACCGCCCTGGTCGGCTTTGTAGTTGGTGTGCCAGTAGTTGTTCATCGCGTACAGAAATACCGTGGATGAGGAGCGGTTGGTGTCCAGCCATTTTTTGTGGCCATGGTGCTGCGGGCGCTCGTCAATCAGGCTGCCCGGCTCGAACAAGGCGCCTTGCGGACTGCTCAGGGTGACGCCCGCCTCCGCGTTGGAAATGTCCAGCCAGCGCTGCACGGAGAAAAAATCTTTGTTCGAGCCGGGTATTTGGCCCTGCTCGGGGCTGATCCAGGTGTCGCCCACACCGATGCGCAGCACGGGATCAGCGATGTCGAACGGAAAAGCCAGGTGCAGCGACTCCTTGTCGCGGATGTTTTTTTTGTCAATCACCACCGACAGGTGCAGCATGTCCAGCCCGCTGTATTGCGAAATTTCATACACCACCTCATTGGTGCCGGCCAAGGTACAAACCGTGCGCAGGCGCTGCAAAACGGCCCCTTTTTCTGACCAGGCGCTGTGCAGTACTGCCGAGCGGTGAAAACTGTCGGGGTTTTGGCCGGCCATATACAGGGCGTGCAGGAGTCCATTGTACGGCTCCGGCTTGACCCATTGGCGGCTCCGGGTGGTCAGGCGATGCACGGCGCCGGTAGCGGGGTCGGCCGACCAGGAAATTGGCGGCACAACCCATTCGCCTGCGGCACCGGGCACCCGCGCGATGCGGTACACACGCTGCCCGTTGGCGGGTACATCACGCGCCACAAAGATGCGGCGGCCATTGGCCAGGGTCTGCATGGGCACGGGGCGCCCTTGTTTTCCGTCCTCAAAAAGACCATAGTCACCTGAAATTGTCCCGGGCCAGTCCAGTTCTACCACCCCGCTGCGCGACCAGGGCAGGGTGTTGAAGACGGTAAAAAATGCCGGCTTGGGTGCATCGGTAAGCAGGGCGTTTTCGATACGGGTTACCTCGTAGCGGGCCGAGTCAAGCAGCCGTTTTTTGTATGCCCACTGCCGCGTCGAGAACGGGTCATCGGGTGCAGAAATGCTGCACCACGCGCCCCAGGTGTGCTCGTGAAACAGAATGATGTGGCGTCGGGCCTGGTACCACCAGTCGGGCGGCAGTGTTGCCTTTTGCTGCCGGGCTAAGCGTTCCAGTTGGGTGAGTTTGCTGCTGAGCAGGCGGTTTTCGGTTTCCTCGGCGGCGGTGGAGTAGGCGCCGTCTTCCCAGTAGGGGGTGAAATCGCCGGCTCGAACCGGGATAGTTTTCCCGTATTGTTTTTCAAACCGCTCAAACACATCGGTTACGTTGGCAAGCACGAGGCGGGGTGTGGCGTATTTTTGATTCCAATCGCGCACAAAGTCGCTGATGGTTGTGTCAATAGGGCCGTTGTCCGACACGATATTGTAGCGCCACTGCACCATATCGTAGGGATAGGCGGCGGCTTCGAGCGTTTTCAGGTAATCGGCGATTTTTCGGGGGCCGCGGTCTGCCACTGCGCCCGATGCGAAGCCGTGCCAGGAGGAATAGCCCTTGGCGCAGGTCCAGAAGAGGATGCTGTCGCGTCCTGAGGCGGATTTCCACCAGAACGGGCGGTCGCCCTGTTCGCGCAGGGTAGACCCGATGCGGTCGCCGCCATCGGGCATAGCCTCGATGTAGTTGGGGCCGTTGGAAAAATAGCGGACGCCGCGCTGGGCCAGCGCGGGCACCACCTCCCAACTCAGTCCGGGAATGTCGGTGAACATAGCCGACCGGATAGGCAAATCGTAGCGGCGGCGCAGGGTGTCGGCGTATTCCGTCCACCAGCGCAGTTCATCGGGCGAACACAGGCCGGTGAGGATGTTGGCGTACAGGGCGGAGAGGCCTATTTGCCCGCTGCGCACGGCTTGTACAAATTGCTGTGTTTCCGCCGGGCCGGCTTCGCGCAGGAAATTTTCCACGGCCCACAGCGATTCGACATTCCACACAAAACGACTGCCCGCCGGGTAGTCCTGGGTTTTTTCGATCATCCGGAGCGCCTTGCGGATGTTGTCCGTATGGATGATGGCCACGTCTTCCTGGTAGTGCGAGTAGCCGATGTCGGTATGCGCGTGGTGCACGAGGTTTATTTCCCGCCGGACGACGGGATGCTGTTCAATTGTTTTGCGCACGGTCAGCCGGTTTCCGATGCGGGCGGTTACGTTCAGGCTGGTTTTTTGGGAAACGGCGGTTACCGGCGTTTCGAAGGTTTGGGCGCCGTTTTGAACCACAAACTGCTGTTCGGGCGCGCCGTTTATCTGGACATAAAGCGTGTCCGGCGCGCCGAAATGCAGCACCGTGCACTGCAGCGGTTGGCGTGGCGACTCGCCGTGCAGGAGGAAGGGCAGCGGCTCGATATCTATTTTTTCTTCAAAGGTGTACTGAAAAGTCATGTACCAGTCGGGGCTGTTTTGAGCCTGGCCTACCACTTTGAGCCGAAGCGGTTGGCCGGGCGTGCAGGCGCTTCGCGGTACGCGCAGGTAGGCTATGCCGTGTGCATCGGAGACCCAGTCCTGTTTTTTCAACTCAAACGTCAGGCGCGTACTGTCGGGGGCCGCAAACGACCACGCCGGAGGGTGCTGTTGCGGGTAGGTAGTGAAAGTGAGTGCCGGTCGGTCGTTCACAAACAAATCAAAGTGCCGGACGCCCTTGCTGGTTCCTGTGGAGTGCGCGGCCACCCAACTGAAATACAGGTATGGCCCCGTCATCCCTGTAGGCACCGGCGCTGTTTCCCATTCGATGATTTTATTGCCGTCGGTGCAGCGGGTGAGTAGCGCTTCGCGGGCGTAGTCCTGATAAATGGAAAAATAGGGCAGGGTTTCGCCCCGGATGGTTTTGGCGTAGCCGTTCAGGACGGTTTGGTTGCCCATGCCGGGGACGGCGATTTGGGCGGTTGCAAGCGGCAACGAGCACGGAAATAATACAGCGGCAATGAGGAAGTAGCGGAGCATAGCAAGGATGGTTAAGTAGCGGCGGGTTTTAACCCACCGAATGTGGTAGTGGCGGGTTTTAACCCGCCGAATGTGGTAGCAGCGGGTTTTAACCCGCCGAATACTGAAACAGGTTATTTAGTACATGCCCAAAATTAGGCATCGCTACAAGTTTGCCCTTTGCAAATTTGCCCTTTGTAGTATTCGGCGGGTTAAAACCCGCCGCTACCCTTTGCCCACCACCATACCCTGCCCCGGCGCCAGGTCAATATCCTGCCCGACCACGGCGTTCGTCAGCAAATCGCGGTATTTTCCTTTGCGGGGCAAATGGAAACGCCGGGTTTCTGCCTCCAGGTTAAACAGCACGAAAATTTCTTTTTTGCCTTCAAATCGGCGATACAGCAGCGTTTTGCCGTCGGCTTGTAAAAATTCGATATCGCCCCGGCGCAGCACGGCGTGTTTTTGGCGCAGCCGGGTGAGTTGTTTGTAATACTCAAAATGTTCGCGGTTGAAGCCGACAGGGTCGGTTGCTTGCGGGCCTTTTTGAATGTTGTTCCGGGTTTCCGGCTCGAAGGTCAATTCCGGCCACCAAAGCGGCTTGCGACAGTCGGGGTCGTCGGAGCCCCACATACCCATTTCGTCGCCATTCCAGATGTGCGGCGCGCCGACGTTGGTGAAGGCGTGCAGCAGATACAGCCGCACGCGCCGGTAGGTATCGGCGTCGGGGCGGCCGGTTTTGTAGTCCGGGTCGTCGTACGGGTGTGCGCGGTATTTGTATTTGCCGGGGTTGTAAAAGCAGGTCAGCAGTCGGGCGGCATCGTGGGAGGCGGCCGTATTCATCATGGCGTAGCGGAATGGTTTGGCCAGCCGGTTCCACTGAAACAACAGGCTATCGGCGAGCTGCCGGGCGTCGAGCGCGGCGGTGGGTTCTGCAAAAAAATTGCGCGCCGGGCGGTAGGCCTGGTAAAACATGACGGCGTCGAACATATCGCCGCTGCAATACGGCACGGGGTTCATCAGGCGCTCGGGCCACTTTTCCCACCAGATTTCGCCCACGAGGTAAGCGTCCGGTTTCACGGCTTTCACTTCCCGGCGGAAGGCGCGCCAAAACGCCAGCGGGATCTGGTCGGCTACGTCAAGGCGGTATCCGTCTATACCCTGCTTCGGGTCGCCGTCGGGCGCCAGCCAGCGCCGGGTGACGGCGAAAATATGCGCCTTGAACGCCGGATGGATGTCGCCCTCGTAGGGGTAGCCGGAGACGCGGGGGACGGGCACGTCCACTTTTTTTATCTCGGGCAGGCTGTTCACATTGGCCCAGCCCTGGTACTGGAATTCGTTGGCCGGGGTGGCGGGGTCGTCGAATGCCCGGATTTCGTACCAGTCTTTGTACGCCGACTGCTGCTGTTTTTTCAGGATGTCTTTCCAGGCCCAAAACTCGGCGCCGGTATGGTTCCAGGAGTAGTCCAGCACGACCCGGATGTTGCGCCGGTGGGCTTCCCGCACGATTTTGAGAAACAGCTTGTCGGCGGCCGTCCATTTCCAGGTAGCGGGGTCGGTCGGGTTTTCGGCGGCTATGATTTTTTTGTCGCCTTCGGGGTCGGGGCCGAAGTTGACGTCAATGTGGTGGTAACTGCGGGGGTCGTACTTGTGCGAAGAGGGAGCATCGTTGAGCGGGTTGAAATAGATGGCCGTGATGCCGAGGTCCTGCAGGTAGTCCAATTTGTTCAGCACCCCTTGCAGGTCGCCGCCGTAGCGGCGAAAGAACAGGGTTTCGTTCAGGGGCCGGCCGGTGGCGGTGGCCCAGGATTCCTGTTGGTACCAGTCCTGCGTCCAGGGGGAAACGCTCCAGTTGGGGGGCAGCGTAAAGAAGTCGGACGAGGCTTGCACGTCGCGGGGCGTCGGGTCGTTGGTGGGGTCGCCGTTGGCGAAACGCTCTACGAAAATTTGGTACCAGATGACGTCGGTGGCCCACGCCGGCGGCTGGTTGGGTGTTTGTGCGCCGATACAGATTGGCGCCAGCAGGAAAGACAGGAGCAGGGACGGGAGGTAGTGAAAAGCCATGGGCAGCGCGGTTGAAGGTTTGGTGCGGAAGCGGTGCAAGATCGGGTAGTTCTGGAAAAAAATTCACGGTGGAGAGAAGTTGAAAAAATAATAATTTTATCTTTAGTAAAATTATTTACCACTAAATTTGCATAAATTTCAGTTGTAAGTGAAATTTGAAATTGTAAAATTAGAAAACCTAAGTGGAGTCCGCGCAACTGTTTACTCCGTAACCCTGAATGACGAGACGCACACGTTGTTCGAGCGATTTATCGTCGAAAACCGGTTGGATTACATTAACGAACTCAAGGACATTGGCAATCAGATCCGCGTCATAGCGCACAAAACCGGTATTCGGGATAACTTTTGACAAACCGGAGGGCAAACTGACACTGGGCTTTACGACAAGCCGAGAGGCAGGCTCCGTTGATATTGCATGCAATTGGGACATATTGTACTCATACTTGGAGGTGGGGGACCAAAACACACCCGGACATTGCAGGAAGACCCAAAACTGAAACGCGAAAATGATTTGATGCGAATGGTATCTGATGCCTTAACTCAAAGAATCAAAGAAAAAGAAAGCAGGGGGTCATCGGATGGCACTGAACTCATGGGAGACCTTATCTTCGATGACCTGGATTCCGATGAAGACGGATAATGTTAATCCATTTACAGCCAATCAACTCAAGTCCCACAACATGAAAAAGCAGGCTCGCCGACCGCCAGACCACAAGTGCTCGGATCCGGACCCCAACCTTGCCCGCACTGAAAATCGTATGCTGCTATCCGTAAAAATCCAGGATGCGATGACGGCGAAAGGTATCGGAAAAAAACAATTAGCCGAAATGATGGGACAAAGCCCGTCAGTCATCACCAAGTGGCTAAGTGGTGGGCACAACTTCACGGTAGATACGCTAACCGTTCACGGGGCGGCTCGGCGAGTGTGATGTACCATCTTTCAGGCCACCTCGGCGGGTCAGTCTTTCAGGCTGTCGTTTGTCCAGGAAGATAAGGTGAATTCTCCGGTAAGCAAGTTGTACCGACAAATACCTTGCGCTTAAGTCATGGAAAACAATATCGCGTTCAATATCAAAGGATTGAAATTATCCTTCGGAAGTGGCTGTCAATTATTTTTTTCGGCCCCAGGTCGGCTTTTTCATGTGGTCTCAAGCGGAACAAAACATTAGGCATACGCTGCGCTTTCACTATAGTGGATGATCTGGAAAATGGATGGCAGGCCATCCACAATCCCCCCTCTACCTCGGCACTCCTCCCTACGGGGCATGATGTTTGGAGCGTACCGGGGCACGTTTTTGCATGCTGCCGTATTGCCGGTGGTGGATATTGGAGCGTTGCAGGAGGGGACGAAAGAAGTACTCTGAAAACAAGGCAGCAAAAAGTATTTTTGCAAAACCGCACCGATCTGCCCATCGGGTACGAACTGATGGATTTGGGTATTGCGGAGTCGGATTTGGTTTATGCGTATTTGCCGGTGGAGTTGAGGGAGCGGCGGCGTGAAAAAATTTTGGTTGCCACGATTACCATAAAATGATTTGAAAAATGGAGGCATTAAGGCTGTATATCCAAAAACTGAAAAAACTGCGCCTTGGCGTAACAGCCTACGGCAAGGCCCCCATAAACCCGTCTTTCTGCTCACGCAAATGGAGCAAGTTGAAAAGGGCAGAGTCTCCGAAAACAAATTTTTCATCACGCCCGAATTCGTCGCCGACTTCAAAGAAAACTTTGCCCTGCTTGTCAAGACCGGGCACAAATCGGATTTCATCCAGCCATTCTTCTATCTGCAAACGGATGGTTTCTGGCATATCCAAACACGGCCTGGTGAGGTGTTAGACGCATTCGTTCGGAGTTTCTCCTTGCTGAATGAGAAGGTAGAATACGGGTTTTTTACTCCTGAATTTTTTACTCTGCTTGCCGACCCAACATCAAGGTTGTTTCTTCAAAACCTACTTCTGGACAGTTACTTTCCAGATGCAAAAGCCGATTATTTAGTGAAAAAACTAAGCGGTTCAGATGCTGAGGCGATTCTTGAAAAATTTTTGCTCAACGAGTCCAACACGTTACCCGCCATTTTTGAGTACCCCGAAACTGACCAAGATGCAGAATTTGTGCGTGGAGGTTTGTTCAAAAAACTTGTACCGCAGGTATATAACCATACCTGTGCCATAACCGGAATGCGACTGATTTCCAATTTCGGGTTTTCCATGATAGATGCCTGTCACATCATCCCTTTCAAAGTTTCCGGCGACGACCGTGTTACAAATGGCATTGCACTTTGCCCAAATTTGCATCGCGCATTTGACCGGGGTCTTATCTCGGTTGGGGATGATTTCAATATATTGGTTTCCAGACATTTTGCTGAAGACAACGCCAGCCCGTACAGCATTAAACTCTTGGCAAACAAATTTATCGCTTTGCCTTTTGGAGACATCCATTTCCCGGGAAAAGCCAACTTCAAATGGCATAGAGAAAATGTTTTCAAGGGCTGATACGGAGAAAAATCGCCACGCTTGGTCAGCCCCCTCACCCCACCGCATACTCCGTCATCTCCCGCACATCCTCTGGTTGGAACCCCAGCACGATGCCTGATTTGGGCACGCCCTTTTCTTCCAAAACCCCGACGATATCGAAATCGGTGCTGTTCTCTTGCAGCCAGATTTTGCCGTTTCGAATGTCGAGGTGTAGCACGCAGAAATACACCCGCCGACCCTTTTCCCAGCCCAGAGCAAGTACTTGGTAGTGATCCCTCTGGGTATCAAAAAGCAGTTGTTCTTCGATACCTTTTTTTTTTGGGGGACGCGGCATATTCCGAAAGGGGGTTCCGGATGATATCGGATATTTTACCAACTTATCCATTCCAATTCCGGTTTGTGCGTGGTTGAGTACCGGTATTGGACGCGGGATAGCTCCGTCCAATTTGCCCCCGGGGGAGGCTTCCCCAACGCCGCCGCCACCAGACACCAACGCAACTTCAAAGTGAAGATAACGCACCATACTGACCCACCTATAACGGTCTAAACTGACCCACCCGTAACGGCGCAAAGTGACCCACCTTTAACGGGGCAAACTGACCCGGGTTTAACGGTCCAAGGTGACCCACCTGTAACGGTCCATACTGACCCACCTTTTGATGCGGATTTGATGCAAACAGCCGCTATGTTTTGGTCTTCAAAACGAAGACTACATCATGGCAGCATCAACAAAAGCAATGCATCAAATCAGACAAATTTTCGAGCTCCGGCAGCAGCAGGTTGGTCTGCGCAAGATTGAACGGCTGACGGGTTTTTCACGCAACACCGTTCGCGATTATGTGCGCCGAGCCTCGTCGAGTGGCCGGTCACTACCGGAATTGTTATCTATGGACGACACGGCGCTGGCGGGAGTGCTTTTTGGCGACGAATCGCCTTCCGCCAGCCAGGATCCGCGCTGGACAGACTTAGAGCAGCGCTTGCCGGCGTTGAGCCGGGAATTGCACAAGACCGGCGTGACCAAGTGGCTTTTGTGGGAAGAGTATCGTGGGGAACAACCTCAAGGGTACTCTTACACGCAGTTCAGCCTGTATTTGCGCCGATTTTTGCAGCAACAAAATGCCGTGATGCACCTGCGGCACTCACCCGGCGAAGTGATGATGGTTGATTTTGCCGGTGATCGCCTGCGCTGGATCGATCCAAAAACAGGCGAAGAACACCTTTGCGAAGTGCTGGTTTGCACCTTGCCGTTCAGTTCGCTGACCTACGCCGAAGCGTTGCCCTCTCAAAAACAGGAGGACTTTCTGCGAGGCATTTGCAATGCACTGAGTTATTTTGGTGGTGTACCGCTGAGTATTCGTTGCGATAATTTGCGCTCGGCCGTGACTAAGTCCAGCCGCTATGAACCCGTTTTTACCGAAGCCTTTGAACTGCTTTGTGCGCACTATCAGACCACGCCTGCGGCGACTCGCGTAGCCAAACCGCGCGATAAAGCCAGCGTGGAGAATGCCGTGAACAAGGTGTACCAACGCATTTACGCGCCGATTCGCAGCGAAGAATTTCATGCGCTATCGGCCCTAAATGCCGCTATTCGCAAGCAGTTGGATCGGCACAATGCGCTGCCGTTCAAGGGGCGTAATTACTCGCGACGCGATATTTTTGAACAAGAAGAACGCGCTATTTTGCGTCAATTGCCGCCACAATCCTATCAAATTCAGCACGTTGTATGGGCCAAGGCACAGCGCAACTACCACGTCATCCTGGGCGAAGACCGCCATCAATACAGCGTTCCATTTACCCTGATCGGTAAAACACTCAAAGTGGTTTACACCATCGACACGGTTGAGATTTACCACGACTTGCTACGCGTAGCCGTGCATCGGCGCGATGCACGCCAACACACCTACACCACACTGGCCGACCACATGCCGGCCAATCACCGCCATTGGCAAGAGCGCCAAGGCTGGACGCCCGATTATTTTTTGAACAAGGCGCGTCAGATCGGTCCAGCTACCCTCGCAGCCTTTGAACGCATCCTAAAAACCAAGGTCTTTTTGGAGCAGACCTACAATACCTGCCTGGGTATCCTCAAGTTGGCTAATCGTTACGGCAATGACCGCCTGGAAGCAGCCTGTCGATACGCCGAGGCCGCGCCGCGCATCAACTACACGCTGTTGAACAATATTCTGCTCAGCAACCGCGATCAGGCGGCTGCGCCGCAAACGCCGGAACAAACAACTCCCCTGCACGACAATCTTCGCGGGCCTTCGGCCTACCAATAAAGGCAAATTCCGGAGCAAACTGAACACTTATTCATCCACTTTTAACAATCTGCAGCATGAATCCACAAGCTACTCTCGATCAACTTAGCACCCTGCGCCTCGGTGGCATGGCCCGGCATTATGAAGCCGTGCTGCAATTACCCACCCATCAACACCCCGATGCACATACTCTCATCGCTACCTTGGCCGATGCCGAATACCTCCATCGCAACCATGCCAAAATCCAACTCTATCTGCGCCTGGGCAAACTCCGCTATCCCGCTACCCTCGAACAACTCAACTATACGCCTGCCCGTAACCTGTCAAAAGACCACATTCTGCCTCTGATGGACTGTGCCTGGATCGAACGTGCCGAAAATGTCCTCGTCACTGGCCCTACTGGAAGCGGCAAGTCCTTTCTCGCCTGTGCTTTCGGCCATCAAGCCTGTCTGATGGGATACCGTGTCTTGTACTTCAATATGAACCGTTTTATTGATAAAATCCTCTGCGCCAAACTCGATGGCTCCTTCCCCAAATTCCTCAACCACCTGGAGCGAATGCACCTGATCATCCTGGACGACTTCGGCATCGCTCCCATCGACCAAAACACCCGACTGGCTATCCTGCAAATGCTCGAAGACCGTTACGGTAAAAAGTCCGTGCTCGTCGCTTCTCAAATCCCAATTGCACACTGGCACGAGTATATCGCCGACCCTACGCTGGCTGACGCTATACTCGATCGCCTGTTGGCTAATAATCATCGATTCGAACTAAAAGGAGAATCCTTGCGCCGTAAACAATCCCAAAATCCATCCTAATTTTACACCCTCAAATCCGCTCACCAAAGGGTGGATCAGTTTACTCCGTTTTGCCCGGGTCAACTTCGACCGTTATAGGTGGGTCAGTATCCACCGTTATGGGTGGGTCAGTTTGAGCGTTATTTGCACAAAGATTCTGCCCGGTTCATTTTCAAACATTTTACTGTAGCCCGTCCTGTTGAGTAGGGGCCGAGTATCTCGGTGCGGGTTTCTCCCCCCCAAAAAAAAAATGCTCTTGCCAGTGTTGCGTACGGGGGTGGAAAATCGGCACGACCTTCCTGGTTAGCGGATCCAACGCCGCCAGTTTGGTATGTTTGTGCGCATTGCAAGCCGGGCACGAGAGTGCAAGATTTTCCAGATCATCACTGCCTTGTTTACTTCGTGGCACTATGTGTTCGACGGAGAAAGGCGCCGTGGAATACCCCTGCTGGTTTTGCAGTACTCGCAGTTTCCGCCGGCTCGTTCGAGGACTTGTCGGCGCACCGGCAAGGGGAGCGCGGGATTAGGCATGGCGGTTCGGATAAAGGCCAAGTTGTTTCAGCAACACATCGAAAGGGACGTTCCGAAGCAAGGCCAAGTGTCCCACCAACTGTAATTTCTCGGCATCATATTTTTCCAATTGGCGCACCAACGACAACAGTTCCCGGTGTTCTTCCGGTGTCAGGGTCTCCTGTTGCCGTTTTTCATCCAGCAGGAGGAATCGCTCCATTTTTTTTGGTGGAAACTCTTTGTTGATTTTTTTTAGCAACAAGGACTCTTCCAGCGGCAACTCCTTGGATCTTCTACGGGCATTAATCGCCAAAATACGCAGCAAAAACTGCTCAAATTCAGTAGGGCGCAGTTGTTCTGCCTGATGAATCAATTGCCCAACTGTAGAGGATGTGGCAGGTTGCGTTGTCATGTCGTAGATATTTAGGGTACAAAAGCAATTTTTTTACCGTAAAGTGCAGGTTTTCATACCACTATCGCAGACAGCCTAACCCCCCACCACCCCCAACAACACCTCCAGCGTCGCTTTCGTCTGTTTCATGCCGCGCACTTCGTCCTGCACGAAGATGCCTCTGTCCGGCAATGAGGCGGATATCATTCCTCCGGCAGGTGTTCGAGGTCATTTAAATCTTTGAATCGGCCGCTTGCCTTTTTGTTTTTCAGCAAATCGGGTAGAGAAAGGTAGTTAATCGGGATACCGTCCACCTGAATTGTAAGTCTGTTTTGAAAACAATCCTGGAAGTCAACACCGTCTATGGTAGTCACTACTTCTATTTTCATCGGGGGCATGCCCATGCCAACTACCCGCTTTTCCTTTTGTAAAATATGCAGTAACTCTTCCGCTTGCGAGAATCCGAAATCTTCCAACGCGAGCACCACTTTTGCAGCGTTCTCGGGACTGGTATAGACCCAAATGTCCATATCCTGCGTGAAACGCACATATCCGTGCAGAGCAACCGCATATCCGCCAATCAACAGATAGTCAACATCACGGGCGTTCAGTAACCGTAAAAAGTCTTTGAAGTCGGGTGGTAGTGTGATCATAACCGGAGAGTCGCATTCGAAGCAATTCAAGCGCAATAAGGCGCTCTATTGGCGGTTTGGACAACCAAAACCAGGTTTCTTCCCGCGGGTCTTGAGAAAGGGTACCAACAGTCAGAATGCTCTTGTCAAGTTTTAGCAAATACTTGTCCATGAAGGTTGAATTTTTTTTACAAAAGTAGGGCTTTCCTGTATAAAAGTGCATCGCAGACCGTCTACCCCCCCCCACCACCCCCAACAACACCTCCAACGTCCCTTTCGTCTGTTTCAGCCCGCGTACCTCGTCCTGCACGAAGATATCAGGAATCCGGGATCACTCCCCAGCCTTTCCAGAGCCAACCGGTACAGCGCCGGACTAATTCGGAAATTGATTTCAACGATCAGTTTGTCGAGCAGGGGTTTCAATGATTCAATATGCCCCTCTTTTTGGCTTCGGCCAAAACCCCGATCAGGCCGATGATGGCCAAACCCTCCCGTTTGGCGATTGCCCTGCCTTTTGACTCGTCAATGAGCAACAAGTCCGCATACAGTTCCTTTGCCAAAACAATGGCTTCTGCCTCGCCTTCGTCCAGTTCTTTTCTCAAAATAGCGATGTCAACGGTGTGTGTCGGGGAACTGATTTCTATCCAGTCTGCGGACAGAATTTCCTTCAAATCATAGCCGATGATTTGAGTTTTAACAGTTCCCGAAAAACTGCGTCAGGGATGACGACTTTTTGATAAAGCAACTGGAGTAGGTGGAGAGACCCAATACGGTACAGCCCGCTAATGGGAGAAGTGTCACTGACGACGACTATGACGCAAGTGTTGTATCTGCTCAATGGTTTTCAAATCTTCTTCAAATTCGGCCACGTCGTAATGCGGCGGCACCTGCCGGTCAAACAGGAGTTTTTCAAATTCAGGGTGTTCCAAACCGGCCAATTTCCGGGCTTGTCCGAAGGTAAGCCTCTTTTGTGCGTACAGCAGAATGGCAAGTTCAATCCGAATTTCCTGCTCCGTCAGTTTTGCAGACAGCAAAATTTCATCATCAAGGAGTACCATATACGTCAAATTTTGCTACAAAAATAGGTTTTTTCAGCGGTAACGCCAACCACCTCACCCCACCACCCCCAACAACACCTCCAGCGTCCCTTTCGTCTGTTTCATGCCGCGCACTTCATCCTGCACGAAGATCAGTTCCTTGTTGGTCTGCTTGAGGTGGAAACCCATGATGCGGCCTTTTTCGCCCACAAACTGGATGATCTTGTTGAACTGCGCGGTCTCGTAAAACGACGACTGCGGGTCGCTCACGAAGTAGCAGCGCAGTTTGCCGCCCTTGAGGATGAGCCGCTCGAAGCCGAGTTTTTTGCACAGCCAGCGCAGGCGCAGTCCCTCGAACAGGAAGTTGACCTGTTTGGGCAGTTTGCCGAAACGGTCTTCCAGCATTTTTGAAAACGCCTCGATGCCCGCCTCGTCCGTGATGTCGTCGAGCTGGGTGTACAGGCTGAGGCGCTCGGCGCTGTTGGACACATACTCGTCCGGGATGAGCATTTCCACATCGGTCTCGATGGTCACGTCGCGCACGTAGGCGCCTTTTTGGGCCAGTTCGTCCTTGAACAGGTCTTTGAAATCGGTTTCCTTGAGTTCCTGGATGGCCTCGTCGAGGATTTTCTGGTAGGTTTCGTAGCCGATGTCGGCGATGAAGCCCGACTGCTCGCCGCCGAGCAGGTTGCCTGCGCCGCGGATGTCGAGGTCGCGCATGGCCACCTGGAAGCCGGAACCGAGGTCGCTAAACTCCTCGATGGTGCGCAGGCGCTTGCGGGCATCGGGCGTGAGCACGCTCATGGGCGGCGCGAAGAGGTAGCAAAATGCCTTCACGTTGGAGCGGCCCACCCGCCCGCGCAACTGGTGCAGGTCGCTGAGGCCGAACATGTCGGCGCGGTTGATGATGATGGTGTTGGCGTTCGGGATGTCGAGGCCGGTTTCGATGATATTGGTACACACCAGCACGTCGTGTTTGCGGTCAATAAACTCCACGAGCACTTTTTCGAGGTGGTCGGCTTCCATCTGGCCGTGGGCGAGCGCGATGTCCACGTCGGGACACAGGCGGCGCAGGAGTTCGACCATTTTGGGCAGGTCGGTCACGCGGTTGTGTACGAAAAAGACCTGTCCACCGCGGTGGATTTCATAGTAAATCGCGTCCTTGATGAGGTCGTCGTCGAACACGCGGATTTCCGTGTGAATGGGCTGGCGGTTGGGCGGCGGCGTGCGCAGGATGCTCATGTCGCGTGCAGCCATGAGGCTGAACTGGAGCGTGCGCGGGATGGGCGTGGCGGTGAGCGTGAGCGTGTCCACATTCACTTGCAGGGCTCGGAGTTTTTCTTTGGCGGCTACGCCGAATTTCTGCTCTTCGTCCACCACGAGTAAGCCGAGGTCTTTGAATTTCGCATCCTTGCTCAGCATGGCGTGCGTGCCGATGACGATGTCTATTTGGCCGGCGGCTAATTTTTTGAAAATCTCGGTTTTCTCCTTGGCGCTGCGGAAGCGGTTCAGGTAGTCCACCGTCACGGGAAAATCTTTGAGGCGTTCGCTGAAGGTTTTCCAGTGCTGGAGGGCGAGGATGGTGGTGGGCACCAGTACGGCGGCTTGTTTGCCGTCGGTCACGGCTTTGAATGCGGCGCGGATGGCCACCTCGGTTTTGCCGAAACCCACGTCGCCACAGATGAGCCGGTCCATGGGGTAGGCTTTTTCCATGTCGGTTTTCACGTCCTGGGTGGAGGTGACCTGGTCGGGCGTATCCTCGTACATGAAACTGGCCTCCAGTTCATTTTGCAGGTAGCCGTCGGGCGGGAAGGCGTGGCCGGGCGCGGCGCGGCGCTTGGCGTACAGCTTGATCAGTTCCGCTGCGATGTCCTTGATCCGCTTTTTGGTGCGGGCTTTGAGTTGTTTCCAGGCGTCGGAGCCGATTTTGGACAGTTGCGGCGCCTCGCCTTCCTTGCCGACATACTTGGAAATCTTGTGCAGCGAGTGGATGCTGACGTACAGGATGTCGTTGTTTTTGTACACCAGCCGCACGGCCTCCTGCATCTGGCCGCCGATCTCGATTTTTTGCAGGCCCGAGTATTTGCCGATGCCGTGGTCAATGTGCGTCACGAAATCGCCGGGCTGCAGTTCACGGATGAGGCGCACGTTTAGGGCCTGTTCTTTGGTAAAACCTGTGCGCAGTTTGTACGCGTGGAAGCGCTGGAAAATCTGATGGTCGGTGAAGCAGGCAATTTTTAGGTCTTCGTCAATAAACCCGGCGGAGAGGGCCGTTTCCACGGGGTGCCAGGCTACATTGGCTTTTAGTTCTTTGAAAATAGCCTGCAGGCGCGCGAGCTGCTTGGGGTTGTCGGAGCAGATAAAAACCTCGTACCCGTTGTCCTGCCACTCGTGCAGGTTGCGGATGAGCAGGTCGAAGTTTTTGTTAAAACTCGGCTGTGGTTTGGCGTGAAAGGAGATGGTGGGTTGGCTGGAGTGCTGTAGACATGATTGGCAAATATGCGGTGCAACGTAGAAAACACAACCCGCTGGCTTAATACTTCAGGACTTGTTGAAATTCGGCGAGTGACACCACTGGAACCGTGGGAAACTCAATGGTTTTGAGCACTTGAAAATGCCGATCATTTGTGACCAAATAATCCACGTTTGCGGTTATCGCGAGGTCCGCAAATTTGTTGTCGTCAGGATCTTGCGGGATCAGACCATATTTAAAAAAGGATTCAGCAAGGATAACATTGGACGCGGTTAGCAGGATATTTACGACAAGATTAGCCGCGTATAGCGAGTAAAACTCAGCCAGTTTTTCTTCGTATTCGGCCAAGATTTCGTTACTAATTACCCAATCAAACACGCTATCCCGAAATGCTTGATATAGCCAGTATTCGGGATTGCGCCTGGATAGATACAATCAGGCAGTTCGTGTCAATGACGGCCTTCACTTGCTTCGTTTGTCTTCGTTCAGCAAACGGTCAAAATCCTCCTGGTAATGCCTTTTCCGTGGATGACCCCCTCTACCTCTTGTTGAAGCAGCGTTTCGTAGTATTCCAGCAACATCGTGCGGATGGCCTCCATATCGCTTTTAGTCATAGGGCGGCTGAACAACCGCAGCAGCATGGGTTGCACATCGTTCAAGGGTGTAGATATCGTGCCGGTTCGTTGCATAATTCATTTTTTTAAAAAAAACACCTCGGAAACAGAAGTATTGCAATGGAGTACAAAACTACACTATTTCTTCAAAGCGGTAAAACGGCTTACTTACTCTTAAACGCCTCAATCGCCTCCTTCGTAAACTCCGACAGCGCCAGCCGCCCGCTGATCGCCGCCCGCTCGCGCAGCAGCGCGTCCCAGTGTTCGGTGCCTTGCCAGAAGATTTTTTTCAGTTCAGTGAGCGCTTCGATGTGGTAGCCGCTGAGGTTTTGGGTGAAATGTTCGAGGTAGGCGTCCAGTTGTTCCACCGTGTCGAATACTTCCTGAAACAGGCCTTTTTCTTTGGCCCAGGCGGCGGTTTGCCACTCGCCGGGGTTGAGGGCCATTTGGCAAAACGCCGCCGTGCCTACTTTGCGCTCCACCGCCGGGCCGATGACGAACGGCCCGAAACCCACAGCCAATTCGCTCAGGCGCACCGAAGCGAAATGCGAGGCCATGCAGTAGTCGGTGCCGGCGGCCAGGCCAACGCCCCCGCCGACAGCCTTGCCGTGTATGCGCCCGACGATGATCTTCGGGCAGCGACGCATGGCGTTCAGCACATTGCCGAAACCGGAGAAAAAGGCGTGTCCCGTCTCGAAATCGCGGATAGCCGAGAGCTCGTCGAAACTGGCGCCCGCGCAAAACGTCTTGTGCTCGGCACTGCGCAGCACTACCGCCCGCACGGCCGGGTCGGCGCCGGCAGCATCGAAGGCATCCACCAGCCCCTGAAGCATACGGCTGGGCAGGCTGTTGTGGTTGGGGTGAAAAAAGGTGATGTGCGCTATGCCGTTGGGCGCAACTTCGGTGCGGACATAGCCTTTTTGGGTGATATCTTGCATGTTCTAAGGTAGTTTGAGACGAACTAATACCGCAGCCCCAGCCGGGTGTAAATAAAACTCATCAGCCAGGCCGGCCCGATCATCAGGAATTGAAGGTCCTGAAAAAACGAGGGTTTTTTGCCCTCCACCTTGTGCCCCCAGAACTGCCCGATCCAGGCCAGCACGAACAGCGTCAGGCATACTTGCCAGAGCACCAGCCCGGCGGCTTCGATTTGTTGGGCCACGAACAGACAAAGCGCCGAGAACATCAGCATGCCTATCGCCAGCGACGGCGACAGGCGGACGTAGTACGCCACCACCAGCGCCAGCAGCACAATAGCCACATTGAGTTCCAGCGTGGGCGTGATTTGGTAGCCCAGTTTGATGCCGTAGAAAAGACCCACGATGCTGAAAAAAATAGTGGGCACACAAATCCAGTGTACCAGTTTGTTGGTGGGATTCTGGTGGCTTTCGCCGTACTCGGACAACCAGGTGTTGATACTTTTCATACCGTGTTTGCTTTAGGTTGAAAAAAAATGCGCTACTTCGGTACTGTGCGCAATTGTCGTTCGATTTCCAGCAGCCTTTTTTGTTTGATCGAATCCACCAGACGCGGCAGGACGGTCGTGCGCTGTACCACACAAAGGCTGTCCAACTCAGTACGCGCCAGGCGAATTTGGGCGGCGGCCGTAGAATCAATCTGCTGGCGGGTATTGGCGTCCAATGGTGCACCGGGGCCACCGCAGCCAGCCCAAAGTACACAGAGGCAAAACATAGTGGCTACCTGATTACGCATTGGGATCTCAATTTTTTTGGATTGCCAAGTTAGAATCCGCATTTACATCAGTATTCCTGCCAGTGTGGCCGAAAGATAACTGGCCAGTGTTCCTGCAATAAGTGCCCGAAAACCGAGCTGCGCCAAATCAGCTCTCCGGCTGGGTTCGAGGGCTGAAATGCCGCCGATCTGGATACCAACCGAGCCGAAGTTTGCAAATCCACAAAGGGCAAAACTGACGATAACCAGCGTTTTGGGGTCAATACTGCCAATAAGGTCTTTGAGTTGCAGATAGGCTACAAATTCATTGGCGACCAATTTGGTGCCCATGAGCGCACCGGCGGTCATTACATCCTGACCAGGCACACCCATTGCCCAGGCAAAGCCTGCGAAGAGCGTACCGAGGATGGTATTCAGGCTGAACTCCGGATAGCCCGCCAAACTGCCCGCTGCACCGAGAATGTAGTTGATCAGCGCAATGAGCGCCAGAAAACCGATCAGCATGGCCACTACATTCAAGCCTACCTTGAGTCCGTCGGAACATCCTGCACTGATGGCGTCTACAATATTGGAATGTTGCTTGCCCACCTTGAGTTTTACGGTGCCCTGTGTTTCGGAGGCTTCTGTCTCGGGGTGTATGATTTTTGCGATAGCCAATGCCCCCGGAGCAGCCATAATACTGGCGGCAATGAGGTATTCTGCTGGTACACCAAATTTGATATATGTGGCCATAACACCACCCGCAATACACGCAAAACTGCCACTCATGGAAGCCATAAGCTCGGAATTAGTCATGCCTTTGAGGTAGGGTTTGATCATAATTTGGGCCTCCACCTGTCCCACAAATGCACTGGAAATATTGCTCAACGCCTCGGCGCCGCTCACTTTCATAAAGTAGTTCAACCCTTTGGCGAGTTTTTCAACGATCCACTGCATCACCCCGATATGGTAAAAAATATTGACCAGGCATGCCACAAAAATGATGGTTGGAATAATCCGCACAAAAAAGATGAACGTGTCATTCCCAAAAAGTGGCGCGAGTTTGACATCGTCGCCCAGGATACCAAATACAAATTTTGCTCCTTCATCCGAAAAGCTCAGAACCTTGGTTACCGCCCGGCCAAGCCATCCGAAAATAGTCTGGCCAACCGGGGTTTTTAAAATAAAAACAGCCAGAAGTGCCTGAATGAGCAATCCCATACCCACTACGCGAAAGTTAATGGCTTTCCGGTTGTTCGACATAAGATATGCGATGCCTAAAATAAGAACGATGCCTAAAAGCCCGATAAAACGGTCCATTTACAGTTGATTTGTGTATGATTCGGTGAAAATAATCCGGTATCGAGGCAATTGGAGTCCCCTTCGACGGGCGAAAAGTACGTCGAGAGTTTGGTTTGCGGAAACGTTGCCCGAAAGTCAATTTTCGCAGCAGGTAGCAAGCCATTGTTCGTTTCCGGCGTGTACACATTAGTTATCGAAGGCTCTGGCAGCATCAATGGCCGGTCTCTGGGCTACTGCAGCGGTTTCGGCCTTTGGGACATTGAAGTAAAGCCGACAACGCTGCCGAACTGCTGCTCATGGAAGTGCCATGAGCTTGTAGCAAGCCGAACGGAATGTTCTACTTTTGCCGGCCAATGGGTTGGTACTACCGGATTTTTCGGGTTTTTAAAACCTGAAAAGTCTCCAGCCGTATGGCTTGCCCGTTGCACTTCGCTTCCCAACCAGTAGAACATGACCATCACATCCAAACTCCCGAACGTCGGCACCACGATTTTCACCGTCATGTCGGGTTTGGCCAACCAGTACGGGGCCATCAACCTGTCGCAGGGTTTCCCGAATTTCAACCCGTCGGAGCGGCTGCAGCGGCTCGTTTTCGACCATATTCAGCGCGGCGACAACCAGTACGCGCCCATGCCGGGCGTGCCGCTGTTGCGTGCGCGCATCGCCGAAAAAATGGAGCGGCTGTACGGCCGGCCCCTGGACCCGGAAACGGAAATAACGGTGACTGCCGGCGGCACCCAGGCCATTTTTTGCGCCATTGCCGCATTCGTGCATCCCGGCGACGAGGTCATCCTGATCGAACCCTGCTACGACTCGTATCGCCCATCCGTGGAAACAGTTGGCGGAACGGTGATCGCCTACCCGTTGTCGGCGCCCGACTACCGGATTGACTGGCCGGCAGTTGGCCGCCTCATCACGCCGCGCACGCGTATGGTTTGCATCAATACGCCCAACAACCCCACGGGAACCCTGCTGCGCGAAGCCGATATGATGGCCCTGAGCCAACTGCTGAAAAATACCGATGTACTGGTGCTCAGCGACGAGGTGTACGAGCACCTTATTTTCGACGGCGAGCCGCATGCTTCGGCCCTTCGTTACCCCGACCTGTATGCCCGCAGCCTGTGCATTTATTCTTTTGGAAAAACCTACCACAACACCGGCTGGAAAACCGGCTACTGCATCGCGCCGCCCGACCTGACCCGCGAATTCCGCAAGGTGCACCAGTTCAATGTGTTTTCGGGCAACCACCCCATGCAGGCCGCTTTTGCCGATTTTATGGCCGACGCATCGGAATACGCAGGCTTGCCCGAGTTTTACCAGCGCAAACGCGACGTGTTCCAGCAAGCTATGGCCGGTACGCGCTTCCGGGCCATTCCCTGCGCCGGCACCTATTTCCAACTGTACGACTACTCGGCCATCAGCGACGAGCCGGACCTCGATTTTTGCAAACGCCTGACCGCCGAATTCGGCGTGGCGGCCATCCCGGTGTCTTCCTTTTTCTCCGACAAACGCGATGATCGGGTGATCCGATTCTGTTTTGCCAAAACAGAAGATGTGCTGGAGCAAGCCGGAGCGTGCCTGGCAAAAGTGTAGTCACCCAAAAAACGCTAAACGCTCTAACTTTGGCGCCGCATCCCGTCTGCCAACCTAACCTGCTGTTTTCATGTCCGTTTCTATTCGTACCGTTCAAGGCCCCAAGGATCTTCGCACGTTTATCTACCTGCCCGAGAAGATTCATGCCGATCACCCCAACTGGATGCCGCCCTTGTACATGGACGAGAAGGTGTACTTCGATCCGGCCAAGAATAAAGCCTTTGCGTACTGCGATACCGTGTTGTTTTTGGCTTACAAAGACGACAAACCCCAGGGGCGTATCATGGGCATCATCCACCATCCTTACAACACAGACCACGGCGAAAAAAACGTGCGCTTCATGCACCTGGACTGCTACGACGACGAAGAGGTCTGCCAGGCATTGCTGAACGCCGTAGAGCAATGGGGGCGGGACAAGGGTATGAGCCGCATCATCGGGCCGTTCGGGTTTTCAGACAAAGACCCGCAAGGGTTGCTGGTGGAAGGTTTTGACAAACCACCGATCATGGTCACCGTTTGCAACCATCCGTACCTGCCGCGTTTTGTGGAAAACAAGGGATACACAAAACTCACTGATTGTATGGACTACCTCATTGATATCCAAAACGGTATCCCGGAGGTTTATCCCAAGATATTTGAGCGCATCCAGCGGACAACCC
This sequence comes from Lewinellaceae bacterium, assembly GCA_016719605.1. Lineage (GTDB taxonomy): Bacteria > Bacteroidota > Bacteroidia > Chitinophagales > Saprospiraceae > M3007. Next base: position 433,480 of record JADJYW010000004.1, read on the forward strand.
CGTATCGCTTGCTGGAATTCAAAAAAACGCGCGAGCTCAAGCCGTACATCGTTCCGGTGTTTGAACTGATCAACCGTACCTACACCCACTTGTACGGATTCTCTCCGTTGGACGAACAGGAAATGCACGAGCTGGCAGACCGTTACCTGCCCATTCTGGATCCGCGTTTCCTGAAAGTGGTGCTGAATGAAGAGGGGCGCCTGATTGCTTTTATGCTGGGCATGCCCAACATGACCAAGGGTATCCAGCGTGCCAAAGGGAAACTCTTCCCGTTTGGCTTTATCCACATCCTGTACGCGGCCAAAACCGCCAAACAACTGGACCTGCTGCTGGGCGCTATTGACGAGCCATACCGCGGCCGCGGGCTGGATATTCTGATGGGCTGGAAAATGATTGACGGCGCCAGAAAAGCCGGCATCCAGACCTTCGAAACCAACCTCGTGCTCGAGACCAATACCGCCATGCGTGCCGAGTACGAACGGCTGGGCGCCAAACTGTACAAGGTGTTTCGGATTTACCAAAAAGACCTGCTCTAAATGCGGAATAAGTGGGCGTGAACAGGGAGCCAAGCCGTCAATACCGTTACTTTTGCTCGGCCTCGCCCAGCAACTAAGAGCGTGTTTAAATTTTAGTGCTGGAGCGAGGGCGAGCCAATTTTGTTTCTATTGAGGCAAAATTTGCAGCCGTAGCCGGGTGCCTACGGCGAAAATTTTAACGAAAATAGAAATGAAATTGGCCGTCCGTAGCCCAGCGACTAAATTTTAAACACGCTCTAAATTTCAAACACGCTCTTAAACCTCCCGCTGATGTCTGTTCATATCCGTGCTGTACAAGGAGCGATAGACCTGAAAACGTTCATTTATCTGCCTGCCGCCATTCATGCCGATCATCCCAACTGGATGCCGCCCTTGTACATGGATGAAAAGGCGTATTTCGATCCGGCAAAAAACAAGTCCTTTTCGTACTGCGATACCGTGTTGTTTTTGGCCTACAAAGACGACAAACCCCGGGGGCGCATCATGGGCATCATCCACCATCCCTACAACACGGAGCATCAGGAAAAAACCGTGCGGTTTGCACACCTGGACTGCTACGACGATGAGGAGGTTTGTCATGCCCTTCTGAACGCCGTGGAACAATGGGGCCGGGAAAAAGGTATGAACCGCATCATCGGGCCATTCGGGTTTTCGGGTCGGGAGCCACAAGGGTTGCTGGTGGAAGGATTTGACAAACCGCCGATCATGGTCACCATTTGCAACCTCCCGTATTTGCCGGTTTTTGTGGAGCGCAACGGCTATGTGAAAGAACTGGACTGTATGGATTACCTGATTGATATCAACAAGGACATCCCGGAAATTTATCCCAGGATATTCGAGCGCGTCAGCCGAAACACCCAATTCCGCTTGCTGGAATTTCATAAAACCGGCGAGATGAAACCGTACATCATTCCGATTTTTGAGTTGATCAACCGTACCTACGCCGGGCTGCACGGATTCTCGCCACTGGACGATCAGGAGATGCGCGAAATGTCCGCCCGGTATTTGCCTATCCTGGATTCGCGTTTTTTGAAAGTGGTGCTGGACGAATCGGGCAGGTTGATCGCCTTTATGCTGGGTATCCCCAACATGACCAAAGGTATCCAGCGCGCCAAAGGGCGGCTCTACCCGTTCGGTTTTATCCATATCCTGCTGGAAGCCAAAACGACTAAGCAGCTCGACCTGCTTTTGGGCGCCATAGACGAGCCTTACCGCGGCCGCGGACTGGATATTCTCATGGGCTGGAAAATGATCGAAAGCGCCCGGAAAGCTGGTATTAAAACCTTTGAAACCAATGTAGTTTTGGAAACCAACACCGCCATGCGTGCCGAGTACGAGCGCCTCGGCGCCAAACTGTATAAAGTATTCCGTATCTATCAAAAAGACTTGAGCAGATGAGCAAGTTCCTCTACAACCGAATCAGCCGACGCGAACTGAAGGAACGGCTGGAACAAAATCCTGAACCGAGGGTCACCATTTCGTTTTACAAGTACGTCACCCTGCGCAACGCCCACCTTTTTCGCGACCACCTCTACGGCCTTTTCAGCGACCTCGGTGTGCTGGGCCGCATCTATGTGGCCCGCGAAGGCGTGAATGCGCAAATTTCCGTACCGGAAGCGCGTCTGGAAGATTTTAAGGTGGCCATGAACAGCATCCTGTTTTTCCAGGGACTGCGGCTGAATATCGCCATCGAGGACGACGGAAAATCCTTCTTCGCCCTCATCATCAAGGTGCGACCCAAGATCGTGGCCGACGGCATTGACGACCCCGACTTCGATCCTCCGACTACGGCACCCACCTCCGGGCCGAGGAATTCAACGCCCTCACCGACGACCCCGACACCATCGTGGTGGATATGCGCAACCACTACGAAAGCGAAGTGGGCCGTTTCGAGCGCGCTATCGTACCTCCGGTGGACACCTTCCGCGAGGAACTGCCGTATGTGGCTGATTTGCTGGCCGACCAGAAAGACAAAAAAATCGTGATGTACTGCACCGGCGGTATCCGCTGCGAAAAAGCCAGCGCCTACCTCAAGTACCGGGGGTTTCGGAACGTGTTCCAGCTGGAAGGTGGCATCATCGAATACGCCCGGCAGGTGCAGGCAAACCAGTTGCAGAACAAGTTTTTAGGTAAAAACTTCGTCTTCGACGAGCGTCTCGGCGAGCGCATCAGCGATGTCGTAATCGCCCATTGCCACCAGTGCGGCGCCCCCTGCGATGATCATACCAATTGCGCCAATACCTTTTGCCACCTGCTTTTTATCCAGTGCACCGAATGCCGCGACAAGTACGAAGGGTGCTGTTCCGAGCAGTGTCGCGATTTCAACTACCTACCCGAAGACCTGCGCCGCGAACGCGCCAAAATGGAGCAGTTTAACGGGAGCCGGTTCCGGCATGGGCATTTTAAAGGTGGTGGCAGAATAAACTGCTCGCTTACAACGCACCGAAGGCATGCCAGCCAGCGGTGAGCAGGACTTGCAACGAGGTTATTTTTCCCACACCCTTGACTGCTGCCTGTGATCGCGCTACTTTCGCGGACCAAAACAACATCGAATTGGAGGAAATCCGCTTAAAGGATAATGATACGCACGCCCGCTTTCGATAGTTGTTGCCGGATGCGGGGTGCGCGTTGTAGGGGCTTAGACGCAACGAAAAAGATGACGTGCTGGGTAGTATTGGAAACAAAGGTGAAGGCGATCGTCATGTTTGGGGTTATATGTTTGGTGTAGCCCTACAAAGTTATCACAATTTTAACACTATGTCAAACTTCTTCAGTAAAGCAAACATTCACAGTTTCCTTTGGGGGCTTTTAGGCGCGTTTGTTATTTTTTTGTGTGGACTTTTATGGTACTGGTGGAATGGGCCCGAAGAGGTGAAAGTAGTTTATAATGAACAATCGCGAAAAGATACCACAATCACTATTATTAAATTTGAGCCGACAGAACTAGCCCCAGGTGAAGACTCAAATATAACACCGCAGGCATCAAGAAAACAGAAAGCAATCATTCAATCAATTATTACGAATCCTTCGGAGGCAGGCAACATCGCTTCATCTTATAGACCCAAGTTCAACATGCCAACAATTGTGTCTGGCTATGTCCAAGGCAAAATAAATTCGTACGCGACAATAAACATCAATAAAACAGAATTCATTCAAGCAGACTTTATTGAAGTGACGACATATTTTTTTAAGCCATCCATTCTCAAAAAAATAACTCCTTTATTTGTTGATATCGTGAAAAGGGAAACAAAAAATTCTGTTTATCAAATTTGGAGTGACCAATTCAGCCATAGTGGAAGTAAGACCAAGGTAAAGTTATCTGCATCATTTCCACCAGACACATATGACCTAACAATAGGTTTTTATTTACTTGATGAACTTAACACAAAGTACCCGACATTTTATTCAAAGCAATTTACAATAACAATTCAATAAAAGTACAGCAAACGTTTTTTTCTCGTCTACAGATCAATAACGCCGCTGCGTGACAAGGAAGTGACCATAAGCGACAAAAGCATAGGTACAAAAAATTTAATAGCATCAGGACACCGCAGAAACTAACAGGAAGCCACCAGGACAGCTAAATTAGACCCTGCCCTGCGCCTTTTGAGAGGCGAAAGAGTCAACTAATTTCTACAAAAGCATCAGAAGAAAAATGGAATTTGAATGGGACGAAAACAAAAACAAATCCAACCAACTGAAGCACGGCATCAGTTTTGAAGAAGCAACGAAGATATTTGATGACGAAGAGCGGGTAGAGTATCAGGATTTGCGGAAGGATTACGGCGAGGATCGTTGGAAGACCATTGGGCAAATACTCGGCATTATCTTCTCCGTCACGTATACACTCCGGACAGCCGTGATAAGACTCATTTCTGCAAGGCTGGCGAGCCCAAAAGAGCGAGACTTATACAACAACCAAAGAAACGCTTAAATTTACCATCAAAACAGCGTAAAATGATAGCAAAAACCATCAATCAGACAAAAGCCGTAGAACTTCTGAGAAGTGGGCAGAGCATAAGCGGTTATCAAATTCACTTCACTGAGGATAAGGTGGAGGCATTGGATGCCTTTTTGCTCAGGAAAAACGGAGTTGAACTCCCGGACTATCTCGTGTTTTACGATGATGAAAGCATTGATTTTGGAGATGATGCGGACATTAGCGCCGAGGATTTTGTCCATGAAAAATTGGTAAGGGTACTGCGAGCCGAAGTCGTTGTTGACCAAGAGATTGCAGACTGGGTGTCACAGGATAATATCAATGTAAATCAACTGCTTACCAATTTAATGAAAGACTTTTACAAAAATGCCAAAGCAACTTCAATGCTTGAGCCTCGAAAAATGCGTGGCTGACAACCACTCCCTTTTCTCAGTCCTAAATTTTTAAAACATGGCCCCGGGGTACACTACCCATACGATCCACTGCACAGCCGCGTAGTCGTAATTTTGCTAACGGGCATTTTAAGAGAATGATGAATATACATACACAATACCCGCCTCGAACAACCCGAACAATACCTGCGCTTTTTGGACTCTTCCTTTGTTTGGGCTGTTTCCCCATATTGGCCCAATCGCCCGACCCTGATTTCTCCACCGAAACCGCACGCCACCGCGCACACTACAAACAGGAATTCCTAACCGAACCGCGCTCCCCGCTGACAGCGCAAGACACCGCATTGCTCGATTTTTTCCAGCCCGCGCCGGCCTGGCAACTCGTTGCCCGCTTCGAGCCGACGCCCGATGCCGAGCCGTTCGATATGCCAACATACAGTGGTCGTAAAAAACCGTTCAAGCGGTACGGGTTTGCCTACTTTGATGTAGCCGGAACGCAATACCGGTTGGCGCTGTACATCAATTTGGGCCTGGCCCAACAGGAGACCTACCGGGATCACCTTTTTTTGCCGTTCAAAGACCACACCAACGGCGAAACGACCTACGGCGGCGGGCGCTATCTGGACCTGAAAACCGGCGACATCGCGCCCGACGGCACAGTAATTCTGGATTTAAACAAAGCCTACAACCCCTGGTGTGCCTACAGCGACGGGTTCAATTGTCCCATACCACCGGCAGAAAATCACCTGGAAATGGCGGTAGAAGCCGGCGAGCGAAATTTTACCGGAACACGCAAGCAGTAGCGCGTCCCGCCCCTTGACCTTTTCTGTTTTTTATGTGTTTATTCGCCCAATGAAAATAGGTATCGTTTGTTACCCGACTTATGGCGGCTCCGGGGTGGTGGCTACCGAACTCGGCCTCGGACTGGCGCGAAAAGGCCACGAGATACATTTTATCACCTACCGCCGTCCGGTGCGCTTAGCGCATTTCCACGAGAACGTGTTTTACCACGAAGTGGACAACGAAGACTACCCGCTCTTCGAGTACCCGCCCTACGATACCGCGCTGGCATCTACCATCGTGGACGTGGTGCAGTACCAAAACCTCGATCTCCTGCATGTACACTACGCCATTCCCCACGCTGCCGTGGCCTACATGGCCAAAAAAATCCTGATCACGCAAGGGCGCTATGTGCCCGTGGTGACCACCCTGCACGGCACGGATATCACACTGGTGGGCAACAACCGTGCGTTTGCCCCGGTAGTCGAATTCAGTATCAACAAAAGCGACGGCGTGACCGCCGTTTCCCAAAGCCTGAAAAACGACACGCTGCGTTTGTTCAACATCGAACGCGATATTCGGGTGATTTACAACTTCATTGATTTTGATCGCTTCCGGAAAGTGGACAAGGATCATTTCAAAAAAATAATTGCGCCCGACGCCGAGCGCATCATCGCCCACACCTCCAACTTTCGGAAAGTGAAACGGGTGGACGATGTGGTCCATATTTTCAAACGAATCCACGACTCGGTGCCCTCCAAACTGCTCATGATCGGCGACGGGCCTGAACGGCAAAATACCGAACGCCTCTGCCGCCAGCTGGGCATTTGCGACAGTGTCCGGTTCCTCGGCAAGCAGGATGCCATCGAGGAACTGCTCGCAATCTGCGACCTGTTCCTGATCCCTTCCGAAAGCGAGAGTTTTGGTCTGGCCGCTCTGGAGGCCATGGCCTGCGAGGTGCCGGTCATCTCGTCCAACAGCGGCGGCCTGCCGGAGTTGAATATCCACGGTGTGACCGGCTACCTCAGCGACCCGGGCAATATCGAAGAAATGGCCCGATATGCTATAAACTTGCTGCAAAACGATGTGCTGCTCCAGCAGTTTCGCCAAAATGCCCTGGCGCAGGCCAAACGCTTTGATCTGGAAAACATCCTGCCCGATTACGAGGCCTATTACGCCGAGGTACTGGCAAAAAGTAGTGTAAAAGTGGAATAACGGATGCTGTTAAAAATAGGAACAGGAAGTACCCCAACGGCCCTTTGGCGGGCTGAATACACCCGGAAAGCACTCCAGGCCATCGGTGTAGAAAGTGCGCTTGTGCCCGTTGACCATCTGGAGGAAGCGCTTCTGCGCGGCGAAGTTGACACGGCCGTGTATGCGCTGGATGAGTTACCGGTGCATCAGTCGGAAGGGATTGTCATCACGGCTGTGTCGGAACGGGCAAACCCGGCCGACGTACTCCTGGTGCGCCCCGGAGGCTGTTGACAAACGACAGGACTTCGGGCTAAAACCCGGCGCAACGGTAGGTGCAACGGCGTGGCGCAACGCGCAAATGCGCGACTTTCGGCCCGATGTGGTGCTCCAAAATTTGAATGAAGACATATTGGCCTGCATAGAAAACTTGCAGGATGGCGCGTATGATGCCGTATTGCTGTCTGCGGCGGATATAAACCAACGGAACCTGGATTTGTCCGGGCTGGAGGTGTCGGAACTCAATCCCCGGGAATTTGTACCCCGCCCTGCCCAGGGCGTACTGGCCTGGCAAACCCACCGCGACGACTTGTCTACGCGTCGCATCCTGAAGCAGCTCCACCATCCGAATGTGTCGGCATGCACCAATGTGGAACGTCGGGTGCTTCATCTTCTTGGTGGAGATGCCCATTTGCTGCTTGGTGTATTGGTGGAATGCGATGCCGGAGGTGTTTTTCATGCTTTTGCCGCTTGTGCACGCGAAGGGCGGCTTCGCCGTACCCGGCTATCGCAAAGCACACGAATCGAGCTGGCCGAGCAGGTGGTAAAAAGTTTGTGATATTTTTTGTTACTCAACCTTCGAAAACTTCAGGGCGGCCTGGGGGCGCAAAAACAGGGTGCCCGTGGTGGCGATGGTGTCGCCGATGGTCAGTCCCTCGGTGATTTCTACCATCCCTGCCTGGCGCACGCCGGTTTTGACGGTTGTTGGAATTGCGAGGCCGTTGCGGCTGACGAATACTTTTTTGTCGCGGGCTTGTGGCACAATCGCCTGCGTGGGGATGAGCAGGGCCTGCGCTTGTTTGCCCAGGTTCAGGCTGACCTCTGCAAAGCCGCCGGGGAGCAAACGGTTGCCGGATGAAGCCTGCACAGCTGCCCGAACCAGGAGGTTACGGGTATCGGCAGATATGCTTTGTTCGGTTGCTTGTACGGTAGCAGCGTAGGTACGCGTATCGCCTTCGGTGGTAAAGGAAACTGTTTGGCCCGGGCGAATGAGGTGGCTGTATTTTTCAGGTACGGAGAAGTCCAGTTTGAGGGTGGAGACGGATCGGATGGTGGCTACGGGGGTGGCCGGCGTGATGTAGGCGCCCGGGCTGATGCGGCGCAGGCCGATTACGCCGGTGTACGGTGCGCGCAGTTCGGTTTTTCCGATGTTGATGCGCACAAGGTCGGTCTCGCTTTTGAGCATCTGGAGTTCCAGTGCCGCCAAATCGTACTCCTGTTGGCTGACCCCTTTGACTTTCAGCAGGTCGCCAAGGCGCTGTTCGGTTATTTCCGCTTGTTTGATCCGGGTTTCCAGTTGCCGCAGTTGTGTTTGCAAATCCTGGTCAAATACTTTGACGAGGAGGTCGCCCTTGTTTACCGTTTTGCCTTCGGGCAGATGGAGCGTCACCACACGGCCGGATGCTTCGGGGTGGAGGTTTGTTTCTTCCATGGGCAGCAGCGTGCCGGCTGCTGTGACGGTAGCGGTGAGGGTAGTTGGTTTGACGATGAAACCTTCGATGGAGATGTTGTCGTAGGAGGATCGGGCGGGTTTGGCGGGGCCGCCGGGCTTGTCGCCGGAATTGGTACAGGTTGCGGTCAGGAGCGAGACGGCGAGGGAGAGGAGAAACAAGTTATTTTTCATGGCAGCGCGTACAAGAGAGTACCGAAGGGCCAAACACCTGTGGTGCGGGTCGGTTCATTTTGCGGGCAAAGATGCCGCATTCCCTGCCATTCCGGGAGCAAAAAAAAGCCTGCGATTAATGCAGGCTGTTGAACGGGCGCATTTCCTCGCCGAGCGAGTTGATATTCCACTCATCCATCGGGAGGAATTTTTTGGCTTGGCGTTTCACCCGGCGGGTCAGGTAAGCGAAGGCTAAGCGGGGCGAGACGCGCCAAATGCGGAAAAAATTATGAATACGATTTGTCATTGTGTTTGAATTGTTTGTGTGGATTAGAAAACGTTTGTTTGCTGGATGGCTAACGACCCTTATCAGCAAAAAGTTCTCCAAAAAATTTTGTAGAGCGTTAAAAACAAATCTTTTTTGGTTGTAATGCCAGATTTTAACGAATCAGCAACTTCGATGTACCTTTGCCGCTTCCCAAAACTGGGAAATCATCAAAAAAAGACCTGATTCATGTCGGAGACCCTGTCCATCGTCATACCCGCATACAACGAAGAGCGAACCATCCACCGGATTCTGGATAAAGTAAAAGCCGTAGCGCTCATCAACGGGATTCAAAAAGAGCTCATCATCACGAACGACTGCTCCAAAGATGATACTGCCGGTGCGATTCGGCGATACATGGAAGCAAACCCCTCGCTGAATATCCGCTACCAGGAGCACCAGGTGAACATGGGCAAGGGCGCTGCGTTGCACACCGGTATCCAGCACGCCACGGGGCAGTACATCATTATTCAGGATGCTGATCTGGAATACGATCCGGCGGAATACAACATCTTGTTGCGGCCGATACTTGACGGGCATGCCGATGTCGTCTACGGCTCGCGTTTTATGGGCGGCCGCCCGCACCGCATTTTATTTTTCTGGCACAGTATCGGGAACAAGTTTTTGACCTTCGTTTCCAATATGTTTACCAACCTGAACCTGACGGATATGGAAACCTGCTACAAACTCTTTCGGGCCGACACCCTGAAGGGATTGAATCTGCAGGAAAAACGCTTTGGTTTTGAGCCGGAGGTGACCGCAAAAATGAGTCGTGTGCCCGGTATTCGTATTTATGAAGTAGGCATATCCTATTACGGCCGTACGTATGCCGAAGGGAAAAAAATTGGAATGAAAGATGCGTTTCGCGCCATCTACTGCATCCTGAAGTATAATTTTTGGGCGAAGTAGATGGGCTATCGGACGTTTGTCCGGCCAGCCACAAACCGGCAAAAATCCTCCGTCAGCAGCAGTGTTTTCCCTGCATAGTGTTTGCGCGGATGCAGGAGCCGCGCCATGGCTTTTGACACCTCGGGGTCCTTTTCCAGAAACGTCATGAGCGTACGCTGTACTTTGAAGTAGCGTCCCAGGTCATTTTGTTGGGGGATATCGCGTGCTTGAAAAAACGTCATGGCGTCGCGAAAGACTTCAAAATTATAGGGTGCGTAGTGTTCTGGATACCGGAATGCCAGGTAGAGCGCGATCATACGGTAGTCGTCATGGTAATGGTTGTTTTCCACGGAGGTTGGGTGGGCGCGTTTGTAATCGCGCAGGAGGGTGTCGCAGCCAAACAGGAAGCGCCCGATGCGGGCCTCGATGTCGCGCGTTTCGTTGAACAGATCATCGAACATGGCGCGTACCGTGCGGGGTTCGAACCGCCAGAATTCCAGCATCATCCGTTTGGGGTACCACGCCTCGGTTTGCCACAGGCGCCGGGTCTCACTGTTCTGCAAGCTGCGATCAAACATGGATGCCGGATCAGTATCCTCGGGGTTCCAGCAGGCCTGAAACTGCTGCACCGATTCCCACGTATACACAAAAGGATGGTGTCGCTGTTGCTGGAGCCACTGCTTGTAGTCGGTAATGGCTGTTTGTATTTTTGAAAGAACCATTTACGGTTTTGAGTTTTGAGTTTTGAGTTTTGAGTTGCGCGTTTTTTTGCCTTTTGAAAACCTATTCCTCGAAATAAAACATACGTCCTTTGTCGGCTGCGATCCAGCCCTTGTTTCCCAGGACAAAAATGTCGGCTGCATCTGCCGAGGGAGGCAGGCCGCCAAGCGGGGTCCAGTCGGCGCCGCCGTTTTCGGTGCGCCAGAGCAGGCCGCTGTCCCCGACGAGATAACCTTTTTCTTCGGATGTGAACCAGACCGCCCGGAAGGGTTGGTTGCGCCGGCCGACGCTGCCGCCTGTTCGGATGGTGTGCCAGGTGCGGCCGTTGTCGGTAGTTTTCAGCAAAGTGCCGCTGCTACCGCAGATGTAGCCGGTAGTAGGGGAGGGGAAATGCACGGAACGAAAAAAATCATTGGTGTGCGGGAGCCGTTCCCACGAGCGGCCGCCATTGTCGGATCGGAGCACCCAACCCAATCCCGCGGCATGCGCGGTAAGCGAGTCGGACATCCACACGGCGCTGAGGGCATTGGGGAAATAGTGCAGGGTGTCCAATATCCAGATCGCTTCGGGGCCTAATTTGCGTGCTTGTCCGGTTTGGAAGCCCTCGCCGGCCACGATCACGCCGCAGTGCTCGTCCAAAAAAAAACACCCACGGTTCCAGGCGTAATCCACCCGAAAAGGGTACCAGTGTGGTTCATTCGTCCAGCGCACGAGTGCAAGGCCGTCCATGCCGCAGGCGTATCCGCGTCCCGCAGCATCGAGCATGACACACTCCAGCCGGTTGTTCACGACGGTGTCCGTTTGCCAGTTTTGGCCGCCATCGGTAGTGGAGAGCAGGATGCCGCGCTGAAAGGGCGTGCCGGCGGTAGCAAACCCGAGCAGGCTGTCGGCAAACCACACGGAGGTCATATCGTCGGAAACAGGCATGGTTAGTTCGCGGAAAACGGGCAGCGGAAGTGGGGCTTTTTGGCAGGCAGCGCAGAGCATGGCGACCGCCGCCGCCCGGAAGCAGGCTTGTGCATGGCGAAGCAGCGGTACCCCTGCTGGGGAGGTAATGTGGTGCATCGTTGTATTTTGTTTCTGTTAATGCCCGGGATAAAAAAAGGGGATATTCCCGCTTTTAAAAAAAACCTACCTTTGCATCGTTCTAACTCCTTCAAAAACAGGTTTCTAAATTCGGGTTTGCCGCTGCAAAAGTATGCCAATAGACGTCATCTGCATGGTCGCGTTTTTTTATGGTTTCTGGAAAGGATTCAACCAGGGCATTATCAGTACCGTGTTCAGCGTACTGGCCTATGTTTTCGGCATTGTGTTCGCCTTCAAGATGACCCCTACGGCGGCCAATATTTTGGAAAAACTGTTCAATACCGACAATCCGATGATGTTTGTGGCGGCCTTTGTCGTCAATGTTGTGTTTCTGATGTTCATTATTCGTCAGGCAGCCAAGGGTTTTGAGGGTATGTTACAATCGCTGCGTTTGAACCTGATCAACCAGGCCATTGGCGGGGCCATCATGGGTTTGGTGGGCGTACTCATTTTCAGCGTACTGGTTTGGTTTGGCGACAAGGCCGGTATGATCACCGAGCAAACCAGGCAGGAGTCGCGGACTTTCGCGCATCTCATTGAATTGCCGGGTAAAGCGAAGGTTGTTGCAGAACGGTTCAAACCTTTTATTGTAGATGCGTGGGAAACCTCCGTTACCTGGATGGATCGCATCGAAGGTTATGGCGAACAAAAGACCGGAGTCAGTGGCGAGAGTCAGCCGCGTATTTACCAGATACCCGACGATGGCAGGCCAGGCATTGAGGGCGTTCCGACGGAGAGCCGTTCCGGCGGGCGACCAATCTACGAAGATACCGGCACCGGTATCGAAGACTGATACCGGGCGATCTGGAATGGAGCACGCCTGCGATTTTTACATCCCTTTTAAATGAGTGCCTTGCCTTGACCGTACTGCTGCTGGACAACTACGATTCGTTTACCTACAATCTGTACGACTACCTGCTTCAGGCGGGTGCGCACTGCACCGTGGTGCGTAATGATGCACCGGAACTGACCGCATTTGACCCGCGGGATTTTGACGCGGTCGTGTTATCGCCCGGCCCCGGACGTCCGGAGGATGCCGGTCTGATGCCCGGTCTGATTGCGTCTTGGCATCATCGGCTGCCTATGCTGGGCGTATGCCTCGGGCATCAGGCGCTGGGCGCCTGTTTTGGCGCGCGGGTGGCGCGCGCGCGCATACCGATGCACGGGAAAACATCCGTTGTGCAGCACCAGGGGCACCCGTTGTTTACGGGCATACCGGTGCGTTTTTCGGTTATGCGCTATCATTCGCTTGTGGTGGATGACCTGGATGGCACCCTATTAGATTGTATCGCCTACACCGAAGATGGTACGGTCATGGCCTTTGCGCATCGGTATTTGCCGTTGCTGGGAGTCCAGTTTCACCCGGAATCCATCCTGACCGAGCATGGCCTTCAACTGCTAAAAAACTGGCTGACTACTATTTCGTATCGGAGGGAAGGCTCTTTTTGAAAAATAGAGGCAGACTCCGCCCTGCCTACAGGTTTTGAGTATCTGATTCATGCTCTTTCCGCCGTACCAGCATCAGCCCGTCCCGCAGGGGGAGCAGCACGTTCTCTACCCGATCATCGGCTTGCACCATGGCATTGAAATCTCGGAGTGCCTGAGCAGAGGCGTCTTTGTCATTTTGTGCGACTTTCCCGTCCCAGAGTACGTTGTCGGCCAAAAGGAAACCTCCTGGCCGAAGTTTGGGCAAGGCGAGGTGATAGTGCGCGGAGTAGTCCATTTTGCCGGCATCGAGGAATACCAGGTCGAATACTTCGTCCAGCGCCGGGACGACTGCGCTTGCATCGCCCAGGTGCAGCACGATCTGGTGCTCCAGTCCAGCCAGCCGAATATACCTGTTAATTATAGGTGCCAGTTCGTCATTTGCCTCGACGGTGTGCAACTGCCCGTCGGTTGTCAGACCCTGAGCCAGACAGATGGCGCTGTAACCGGTGAATGTGCCAATTTCGAGAATACGCCGCGGGCGGATCATTTGACTGATCATTTTAAGGAACATTCCCTGAAAAGATCCCGACAGCATCTGTGGTTGCAGCGTTTGGAGATGCGTATCGCGTTCCAATTCGTACAGCAGCGGATTGGGTGAAGTGCTGTGTTGGAGGCAGTATTGCTGTTGTTTGTCTTCAGTAGCCATGAAAATCGGGTTAATGATCCGTGCGGTCAGGTTAGATTCCTGCAAAAAAAGTGCATTCCGAAGTTAGTGGAGTTTTTTTTAAAAAAACTTTTTCGCTTTTGGTGAAAGGCATTACCTTTGCACACGCTTTTCGGAAGGGGTTGTTTTTTGGGAGAAAAGTGATGTTCTTTGAAGACAAATCCTCGTTTTGAGACTTCTGTGGAGTAGAAATGATCGGCCAGTGTAGCTCAGTGGTAGAGCAGCTGATTTGTAATCAGCTGGTCGGGGGTTCGAATCCCTCCACTGGCTCTGATTTAGTTAATTACGTTGTTTCAATAATCTGATCAACCAGGGAACAGACAACAAAAAGAGGGGGTGCCCCGGAGTTGGAGAGCCGGGCCAGACTGTAAATCTGGTGCTTCACTGCTGAGTAGGTTCGAATCCCACCACCCCACATGACAGTTTTGAGTTTCGAGTTTTGAGTTTCGAGTAGTTTTCTCTCAAAACTATTTCGCGGTGGTAGCTCAGTTGGTAGAGCGTCAGCCTTCCAAGCTGAATGTCGCGAGTTCGAATCTCGTCCGCCGCTCCAAGCCAGGCAAAATCTGGTGGTCAATTTTTAGTAAGACTTGAAATTATCTGGCTTACAATAGTTGGCTGAAAGTCTGCGAGAAAAGATTTAAGCCGTTGTAGCTCAGGGGTAGAGCACTTCCTTGGTAAGGAAGAGGTCGTGAGTTCAAATCTCATCAACGGCTCGAAAAAATTAAGACGTTGTAGCTCAATGGTAGAGCAAGCCTGTTCAAAAAACGGGTAAAGGTGTGGGTTCGATTCCCATTAACGGCACAAACGGTGTGATAACAGGATAGTTGATCCTTGCGCTTGGCTTGAATCCCCTGGTTGTCACATTATCACATTAACAAGTTATCCTTCAACAAATTATTTAGTCTGAACCAATGGCAAAAGAGACATTTGCACGCACCAAGCCGCACGTCAACATCGGTACGATCGGCCACGTTGACCACGGTAAGACTACCCTGACTGCAGCAATTACCTATGTTCTTGCCAGCAAGGGTTTGGCCAAGAAAACGGACTATGCGTCCATTGACGCTGCACCCGAAGAAAAAGAGCGTGGTATTACGATCAACACTGCTCACGTAGAATATGAAACGGAAAAGCGCCACTATGCACACGTGGACTGTCCGGGTCACGCCGACTATGTGAAAAACATGATTACCGGCGCCGCTCAGATGGACGGTGCTATTCTGGTGGTGGCTGCAACCGACGGCCCCATGCCGCAAACCCGTGAACACATTCTGTTGGCCCGTCAGGTGGGTGTTCCGCAGATCGTGGTCTTCATGAACAAAGTTGACCTCGTTGATGACGAGGAAATGCTCGAACTCGTGGACATGGAAGTACGGGAACTGCTGAGCTCCTATAAGTTCGATGGCGACAACGCCAGCGTGATCAAGGGTTCCGCTCTTAAGGCACTTGAGGGTGACGCCGATGCAGTGGCCGGTATCCAGGCACTTATGGATGCTTGCGACAAGGATATTCCGGAGCCTGCCCGTGAAACGGACAAGCCTTTCCTGATGCCGGTTGAAGACGTGTTCACGATTACAGGACGTGGTACTGTTGCCACTGGCCGTATTGAGCGCGGTGTGATCAACGTGAACGACAAAGTAGAAATCATCGGTATGATGAAAGAAGGCGAGAAGCCTCTGGAGTCTACCATAACGGGTGTAGAAATGTTCCGCAAATTGCTTGATCGTGGCGAAGCCGGTGACAACGCCGGCCTGCTGCTTCGTGGCATTGACAAAGAGCAAATCAAGCGCGGCATGGTTATCATCAAGCCGGGAAGCGTAAAACCGCACAAAAAATTTAAGTGCTCGGTTTATGTGCTTTCCAAAGAAGAAGGTGGTCGTCATACGCCATTTTTCAATGGCTATCGCCCGCAGTTCTACTTCCGTACCACAGACGTTACAGGTGACGTGAAGTTGCCCGCCAATATCGAGATGGTTATGCCGGGAGACAACATCGAATTCGAAGTGACGCTCCACAGCACAATCGCACTTGAGCAAGGTCTTCGCTTCGCTATTCGCGAAGGTGGCCGTACGGTTGGCGCCGGTCAGGTTACAGAAATTCTGTAGTCTTGCATTAGTGTAAGAGTTTAGTGATGAATGATGAATGATGGATACCGCATTTATACTGCCGGTTGAAAAAATTCATCATTCATCATTCCTTATTTAAAAAAGGGGCATAGCTCAATTGGTAGAGTGGCGGTCTCCAAAACCGCAGGCTGCGGGTTCGAGCCCTGCTGCCCCTGCAAAAGATCAGATCATCTCACGCCTTGCATGCCGATAGTCAGGCATATTTCGTCGGCCCGCATTGGAGGTCCGCGAATTTTTTTTTCAAAGCCACAAGGTATATCTCCCAGAGGCTAAATAAGAAAACGATCAACAAATATCAGTAATGGAGAGAATTACGCTATACCTGAAAGAAAGTTACCACGAGCTGATGCAAAATGTTTCCTGGCCCACATGGGCGCAGTTGCAGGAAAGCACAATCGTGGTTTTGGTCACCTCTGTGATACTGGCTTTGCTTGTGTTCGTCATGGATGTAGCATGCAGTGTCGTGTTCAAAAACATTTACGGGGTCTGGGGAGCCTAAAACAGGCAATGCTGTTCCGTTTTTACCCCCGTCCAAAAAGTTTATGAGCAAAGAAAAAGAAACGACTTCAACACCAGGAGTCGAGGAAAAAAAATGGTATTCACTCCGGGTCATTAGTGGCAAGGAGAAAAAGATCAAGGAACGTATTGATCTGGAAATAGACCGCTCCAATTGGAAGGACTTCATATTTCAGGTGATCGTTCCAACAGAAAAAGTATATAAAATCCGAAACGGCAAAAAAGTTGCCCAGGAACGAAATCTGCTTCCCGGCTACATTCTTGTCGAAGCATTCGGAAACCGGCTCAATGGCGATGTCGCCAAGATGATTAGTGATATGCCTAATGTCATCCATTTTTTGGGCAAAGAAATGCCTATACCGATGACGCAAACAGAGGCCAATCGTTTGCTGGGTAAAGTAGATGATAGTAAAGAGGTGGGTGAGACTATGGCGGAGCCATTCTTAGTTGGTGAAACAGTGAAAATCATTGATGGCCCCTTTGCCGATTTCGTAGGCGATATTCAGGAGGTCAATGAAGAGAAGAAGAAGGTGAAGGTGATCGTCAAGATTTTTGGCCGCGGCACCGAAGTAGAATTGAGCTTTATGCAGGTAGATAAAATCAGTTGAGTTTGATCCCGATGTCCGCTTCTCCCGGACACGCTTCCATCGAAAAAAACTCGGCGATCCATATTTTTCAACGTTTAGAGAATGCTGTTTTATTAACAAGCTGATCCAATGGCAAAAGAAGTAGACATTTATATCAAACTCCAGGTAAAAGGCGGCCAAGCTAACCCGGCCCCTCCGATCGGTCCGGCCTTCGGTTCCAAGGGGGTTAATATCATGGAATTCTGCAAGCGCTTTAATGCGCAAACGCAAGAACAGATAGGGAAGATATTGCCGGTAGTCATCTCGGTTTACAAAGACAAAACATTTGACTTTGTTATCAAGACTCCGCCCGCAGCCATCCAACTCTTTGAGGCAGTCAAATTGCAACCTGGCAAAGGCTCTCCAGAGCCTAACCGTAAAAAAATAGGCTCGGTCTCCTGGGATCAAGTTCGTGCGATTGCTCAGGACAAAATGCCTGACCTGAACTGTTTCACTATCGAATCCGCTATGAAAATGGTGGCCGGTACAGCCCGCAGCATGGGTATCACCGTCGAGGGCACAGCCCCTTGGGGAAATTAATAGTTTTGAGTTTTGAGTTTTAAGTTTTGAGTTGTTTGCAACTCAAAACGGAATAAAAGGGAGTTTCGGCCCAACCGAAACGTTTTACCTTAAAAGTATTCATT
Source organism: Lewinellaceae bacterium (assembly GCA_016719605.1). Classification (GTDB taxonomy): domain Bacteria; phylum Bacteroidota; class Bacteroidia; order Chitinophagales; family Saprospiraceae; genus M3007. The sequence goes on from JADJYW010000004.1 coordinate 451,284, forward strand.
TATGGCACAACTGACGAAAAAACGTAAAGCCGTCGAGTCGAAAGTTGACAAAGACAAGCTCTACGCGCTTACTGATGCGATGGGGCTGGTCAAAGAGGTCAACACAACAAAATTCAATGCATCGGTAGACGTGCATGTACGCCTGGGCGTGGACCCGCGGAAAGCCGATCAGGCACTCCGTGGCACCGTATCCCTTCCGCACGGCACCGGTAAAACCAAACGGGTTTTGGTTTTCTGTACTCCTGAAAAGGAAGCAGAGGCTAAAGAAGCCGGTGCTGATTATGTTGGATTAGATGAGTTCGTCCAGAAAGTCACAGAAGGTTGGCTGGACATTGATGTAATCATCGCCACGCCCAACGTAATGGCGCAACTGGGTAAAGTTGCCCGTATCCTCGGCCCCCGCGGCCTTATGCCCAACCCCAAGACAGGTACCGTGACCAATGATATTGCTTCGGCGGTACAGGAAGTCAAAAAAGGCAAAATCGCATTCCGGGTGGACAAGTTTGGGATTGTGCACGCATCTATCGGACGCGTCTCCTTCACGCCCGATCAACTTACCGAAAACGCCTACGAATTGATCGCAACACTGGTGCGCATGAAGCCATCCAGTGCCAAGGGTATTTACATGAGGTCGGTATCCGTCGCCAGTACCATGAGCCCGGGCATCGCCGTAGACCCCAAGTCCATCAAAGTGTAAGGCGACATCGTTCGTCGCGTTTTCAAATTGACTCATTCTCAAATTTAAAATTGAAATGACCAGAGAAGATAAAACCGTAGCTATCGCGGAACTCAAGGAAGAACTGGGCAGTAGCCCCTTCTTCTACTTTGCAGATTCCTCGACTTTGCCGGTAGCCAAAATCAATCAGTTTCGTCGGATGTGCTTTGAAAAAGGCATCAAGATCAAGGTAGCTAAAAACACACTGATCCAGAAAGCACTCGAAGACGCAGCAGAGGACAAAGGTTACAAAGCATTGTTCGAGGTGCTGAATGGCCCAACAACAATCCTGATTGCCGACAACCCCAAGGGGCCGGCCAAATTGATTGAGGAATTCCGTAAAACATCGGAACGCCCGATCCTGAAGGCAGCCTACATTGACGCCAATGTGTTCATCGGCGATGACCAACTGAAAGTGTTGGTTGCGCTGAAAACCAAAGACGAACTCGTGGGTGAAATCATCGGCCTGCTTCAGTCGCCGGGTCGCAACCTGTCGAGCCTCATCACGGCTACCGGCAGCAAAATTGCCGGCATCGTTAAAACCCTTGAAGAAAGAGGGCAGTAAGCAGGACAGACGCAGGCTTTTGACCGTCGTTGTCAGAACTCGCTGCCCGCTTACACAATACTAATTTGGCTTCCAAGTACGCACTATACGCGAATACCTCATCGAACCCGCAACCCCAATTACCTGCAACCATCATTTAGCAAACCATTCTAAATTATTTTACAAAATGGCAGATTTGAAATCTTTGGCCGAACAACTGGTTAACCTCACCATCAAAGAGGCCAATGAACTGGCTACTATCCTGAAGGACGATCATGGTATCGAACCCGCTGCCTCCGCAGTAGCAGTAGCAGTGGCTCCAGGCGCCGGCGCTGGTGGCGATGCTGCCCCGGCCGAAAAAACTGAATTCGACGTCATCCTGAAAGATGCGGGCGCCAACAAACTCAACGTGGTGAAAGAGGTGAAAAACCTCCTCGGCTTGGGTCTGAAAGAGGCAAAAGACCTTGTTGATGGCGCTCCGAGCGAACTGAAGGCTGGCGTGAACAAGGCTGAGGCCGAGTCCATCAAGAGCACGCTCGAGGCTGCTGGTGCATCCATCGAGGTCAAGTAAGCGAGAGGGAGATTGCAGGCTGTCCACTACCGATAGCCTCCGACTTGCGCTTCTATCAAAAGCGCTTCACCTTCAGACTTACGATCTCGACCTGATGTTCAGCACGTCTTCTACCTTTTAGCATAAACGATTGGGCTTAACGCACCTCCAGGCTTGGAGTGCGTTAAGCCTATCGCTGTCTGTATCGGTGTGGGAAAAACCTTTTCGTTGTTCACAACGTTCTAAGCAAGATTTCCCTCCCGCTCTCCAATCCCGGCCAAAAAAGTCTTGGCCGATCTGCAAATCGCACACCAGCATATTTTGCATAAAATGACCAATAACGGCACCACTACTGGGGTAATGCCCAAAACCGGCGTGCAAGAGCGCGTGAATTTTGGCAAAATTCGCCTCGTCGGCCACTATCCCGACCTTCTTGAAATTCAACTGAAGTCCTTCCAGGAGTTCTTCCAGTTGGAAACCACGCCGGAAAACCGTGCGGCAGAAGGTCTTTACAAGGTTTTCAAGGAAAACTTTCCGATCACCGACGCCCGGAACATCTTCAATCTGGAGTTCCTCGACTATTTCGTTGACCCGCCTCGCTACTCGATTGACGAGTGTATGCAGCGCGGTTTGACCTATTCGGTTCCTCTCAAGGCAAAGCTGCGCCTCTCCTGTAATGACGAGGAGCACATTGATTTCCAAACAATCGTACAGGATGTTTTCCTGGAAAATATCCCCTACATGACACCCAAGGGTACGTTTGTGATCAATGGCGCCGAACGCGTGATCGTGTCCCAATTGCACCGCTCACCCGGCGTGTTCTTCGGCCAAAGCTACCACCCGAACGGCACCAAAATCTACAGCGCCCGGGTTATCCCGTTCAAAGGCGCGTGGATGGAATTTGCTACGGACATCAACCTGGTCATGTATGCGTACATTGACCGGAAAAAGAAGTTTCCGTCACTACGTTGCTCCGCGCCATTGGCTTTGACACGGACAAGTCTATACTTGACTTGTTCAACCTGGCCGATGAAGTCGCCTGCACCCGCGAAAATCTCGAAGGTGCTGTCGGCCGCAAACTGGCTGCCCGGGTGCTGAAAAGCTGGACCGAGGACTTTGTGGATGAAGACACCGGCGAGGTGGTTACCATCCCGCGAAACGAGGTTATCCTCGAGCGTGATACCATGCTCGACGAGGAAAACATCGAACAAATCCTGGACTCCGGCGCCACAACAGTCATCCTGCAGCGCACGGATATTGACGAGGACTTTTCCATCATCTACAATACCCTGCAAAAGGACCCGACTTCGAGCGAACTCGAAGCGGTGACCTATATCTACCGTCAATTGCGCGGTTCTGATCCCCCGGATGACGAAACAGCACGCGGTATCATCGAAAAACTCTTCTTCTCCGACAAGCGCTACAACCTTGGCGAAGTAGGACGTTTCAAAATCAACCGCAAGCTGTTGGTGGACATTGATCCAAACAACCTGGTACTGACCAAGGAAGATATCATCGCCATCGTGCGCTATATCGTTAGTTTGATCAATAACAAAGCCGAAATTGATGATATTGACCACCTGTCCAATCGCCGTGTACGCACCGTAGGCGAACAGCTGTATGCCCAGTTTGGCGTCGGTCTGGCTCGTATGGCACGCACCATTCGCGAACGCATGAATGTACGGGACAACGAGGTTTTCACCCCCGTTGATTTGATCAATGCCCGTACGCTCTCCTCGGTCATCAATTCCTTCTTCGGAACCAGCCAGCTGTCGCAGTTCCTGGACCAAACCAATCCGCTATCCGAAATCACGCACAAGCGTCGTATTTCGGCCCTCGGCCCGGGTGGTCTGAGCCGCGAACGCGCGGGTTTTGAGGTTCGTGACGTGCACTACTCCCACTATGGCCGCCTGTGCACCATCGAAACGCCGGAAGGCCCAAACATCGGTCTGATCTCTACGCTGTGTACCCACGCCAAGATCAACAAGATGGGCTTTCTTGAAACACCCTACCGCCGCGTTACCGACGGCAACGTGGTTATGGCCGGCGATGTGGAATATCTGTCCGCAGAAGCAGAAGACTACCGGAAAATTGCACAGGCCAATACGCCCGTCAATGAAACAGGCGCATTCCTGGAAGAACGCGTGAAATCCCGCGAACACGGTGACTTTCCGATCCTGACGCCGGACGAGGTGGAATACATTGACGTGGCCCCGAACCAAATTGTGGGGGTATCCGCGTCGCTGATTCCGTTCCTCGAAAATGACGATGCTAACCGCGCCCTCATGGGATCGAACATGCAACGTCAGGCTGTGCCGCTCATCCGCCCAACCTCCCCGGTCGTTGGTACCGGTTTGGAAGCCAAAGTGGCGCGTGACAGCCGGATGCTGATCAATGCAGAAGGCTCCGGTGTTGTTGAGTATGTGGACGCAAACGAAATCGTGATCCACTACGACCGCACGGAGGAAGACCAGTTGGTCTCGTTCGAGGATGCGCGTAAAACCTACAAGTTGACCAAGTTTATGCGGACCAACCAGGGTACCTGCATCAACCTGAAGCCTATTGTGCGTCGCGGCCAACGTGTGGAAGAAGGCGATATTCTTTGCGAAGGTTATGCCACCGAAAACGGCGAGTTGGCCCTCGGCCAAAACCTGAAAGTGGCGTTTATGCCCTGGAAAGGTTACAATTTTGAGGATGCTATCGTGTTGTCGGAACGTGTGGTACAGGAGGACGTTTTCACCTCCATCCACATCGAACACTTCGAGATGGATGTGCGCGATACCAAACTTGGCGAAGAAGAACTCACCGCCGATATCCCGAACGTGAGCGAGGATGCCACCAAAGACCTCGACGAAAACGGTATCATCCGTATCGGCGCCTGGGCTAAAGAAGGCGATATCCTCATCGGTAAAATCACGCCCAAGGGCGAGACCGACCCGACGCCGGAGGAAAAACTCTTGCGCGCAATTTTCGGCGACAAGGCCGGCGATGTAAAAGATGCCTCCCTCAAAGTGCCGCCCAGCATCAACGGTGTTGTTATTGACAAACAACTTTTCGCTCGCGCGAAAAAAGACAAACTCCAAAAAGAACAGGAAAAAGCCCTGCTCGATAAATTGGACGACGAACACGCAGTCAATGTCAACAACCTGAAAACCATCTTGGTGGACAAACTTCAGGTGTTGGTAAAAGACAAGGTCACCAATGGAATCCGCAGTATTTATGCAGAGGAAATGGTACCGAAAGGAACCAAACTCACGATTCAGGTATTGCGCGACCAGATTGACTTCGGCCAGGTGGATTATGCCAATTGGACCAGCGAAAAAGCCACCAACCAACTCATCGCCCGCCTGCTGCACAACTACAGCATCAAGGTGAATGAAGAGGTCGGCCGCTACAAGCGCGAAAAATTCAACATCAGCATCGGTGATGAATTGCCCGCCGGCGTATTAAAACTCGCTAAAGTCTATTTGGCTAAAAAACGTAAACTCAAGGTCGGGGACAAACTCGCCGGACGCCACGGAAACAAGGGTATTGTTAGCCGTATCGTACGTATCGAGGATATGCCCTTCCTGGCAGACGGCACTCCGGTGGACGTGGTGCTCAATCCGCTGGGTGTGCCTTCGCGTATGAACCTGGGTCAAATTTTTGAAACGGTACTCGGCTGGGCCGGCGAACGCCTCGGCGTGAAATTCGCTACGCCTATTTTCGACGGCGCCAAAACCCATGAGGTGGAGAGCTGGATCGAAAACGCCGGTCTTCCGGAACTTGGCCAGACATATTTGCACGACGGCGAAACCGGCGACCGCTTCCACCAACGGGCTACTGTGGGCGTGATTTACATGCTCAAACTGAGCCACATGGTGGACGACAAGATGCACGCGCGCTCCATTGGCCCATACTCGCTGATCACCCAGCAGCCGCTTGGCGGTAAAGCACAGTTCGGTGGCCAGCGTTTTGGTGAAATGGAAGTGTGGGCACTCGAGGCCTACGGCGCTTCCAATATCCTGCAAGAACTGCTGACCTTCAAGTCGGACGATATTCAGGGCCGCGCCAAAGCGTACGAGGCTATTGTCAAAGGCGATAATCTGCCCGATGCCAACATACCCGAATCGTTCAATGTACTGGTGCACGAATTGCGCGGTTTGGCGCTGGATGTGAAATTTGAAAGTTGATAATAAACAGGATGCTTCAGATATCGGAGACAGACAGGAAATACCTGAGCGGGGAAAAGTTTTCCACGATTTACCGCTTTGGGGTGCAAGGACAATCAAAACCCAGATTGCGTTTGGAGTGGCTCACGCCGATTATTTCAAACAAAAGGGTTATTCACTTTGGATGTGTAGATCACCTCTCCATTGTTGAGCAACGCCGAAAGGAGAATACCTGGCTGCACGAAATCCTGGCAAAAAACTGTACAGACCTGGTCGGAATAGACATTGATGAACAAGGTATTGCCTACATGCAGCAAGCTGGATTCGAGGCCTACCGCGCCAATGTATTGACCGACCCGGCTCCGGAAGCGGTGCTGAACAGAAAGTGGGACTACATTGTAGCCGGCGAAGTGCTGGAGCACGTTGACAATCCCGTGGACTTTTTGTCCGCTATTCGGCAGAAGTATGGCCCGGTAACCGATCGAATTATCATAACCGTACCCAATGCGCTGAGCTACACCAATTTTCGCTTTGCGCTCCGGAATACGGAAATGATCAATTCCGACCATCGTTTTTGGTTCTCGCCGTTCACCCTCCTGAAGGTGGTCGAACGAGCGGGCATCATACCGGAAGCCTACGACTTGTGTGTGGATGAACATTTCTCGATGTTTAGTATCAAATACTGGCTGAGAAACCTTCCACTGTTCCGAAACCGGGTAGTTCTGATCGGCCGTTTGAATGCTTGATACATGCGTGCGATCATTTCTACATGGATATATCTGGATGCACCCGACGAGCAATCCGTTTACCATCAAGTGGGAAAACAATCTCATCTCCCCGCATTTCAGATGGTTTACTGGAAATGCGTGGCCGTGTTCTTTGAATATAGTGTGCGACACAACCCGACAGCCCGGCATATACTGTTCTCCAACCAGTCGGAGGAACAATTGCCGGCACAGGACGGGTTCGACTGGTCAAAACACTTGAAACAACTCGGTGTAGAACTGGTTACGCTTCCCCTGACCTGGCAAACGCCGCCAGGCTATTTCGGGAGCTGGCGAAACCAGTTCTACATCTTTGATATCTTGCAGTTCTTTGAAAAACAGGTTTATGATGACGATACGCCGCTCCTGGTGTTCGACTCCGATTGTATCATCAACCGCCCGTTGGGTGGGTTGTTCGATGCCCTCAAAAAACAGGGGTTGTTAACCTTGCCCATCCGGCACCGTATTGAGGACAATATCAATGGTATCACCCGAAAAGATATGCGAACCTTGTTTGCAGGGCTAAACGGCACTGATCCGGGCGATGAACCGGTGTACTATGGCGGCGAAGTGTTCGCCGCTACGCCGCCGGTTGTTCGGCAGATCAATGCCCGGATGCCCGGGATATGGGAGGCCATGTTACAGCGTCACCGCGAAGGAAAAACGAAGTTCAACGAAGAAGCACATTTTTTGAGCTTTTGCTATGCGCAAATCGGCAAATTTGGCTCAATCGAGCCGTTCATGCGCCGAATATGGACATCAACACGCTACAATGATGTGGAGGTATCTGATGTTGAACTACCGATTTGGCATTTGCCGTCAGAAAAAACCGGCGGAATTGCCATACTGTTTCGCTGGTTGAAAAACAACCAATCGCTGCCGACAGACCCGATTGCCCTGGGAGGAATCCTTGGAATACCAAAACGTACCAGGTACCTCGACTGGAAGCATCTGCTCAAGTACACGCCCCTGTACCGGTTATGGCTAAAACTGAGTGGAACGTAGCGCACGCATCATAAATAATAACAGCGCCGAACCGGATTCTGGTGGTAATACCGCAACCGGCCCGGCTAAGTGAATACTGTTTTTTAAATACACCGACGCCTCCGAATCCTGTCGGACAACGAGGTGGCGAAAGACGCCAAAATTTCACAATAGACTGTACTCCAACGGGTTTTCATAGTTGGATTCGTTCAGTTTATGCCAAGGAATACGAATTGATTTTCTGTAGTACAAATCAAATATCCACTATATGCCTTTCAAAAAGAAAAGCAACAAGACCGATCAGAACTTCGAGAGCATCATCATCAGCCTTGCCAGCCCGGATGAAATTCTGGAACGCAGCTACGGTGAGGTGCTCAAACCAGAGACGATCAACTACCGTTCCTACAAACCCGAACGCGACGGTTTGTTCTGCGAGCGCATCTTTGGCCCGGTCAAGGACTACGAATGCTATTGCGGCAAGTACAAGCGCATCCGGTACAAGGGTATCGTGTGCGACCGTTGTGGCGTAGAAGTTACCGAAAAAAAGGTGCGTCGCGAACGCATGGGCCACATCCGATTGGTGGTGCCCGTGGTGCATATCTGGTTTTTCAAAAGCCTGCCGAACAAAATCGGCTATATCCTCGGTGTCCCTTCCAAAAAACTGGAGTCCATCGTCTACTACGAACGCTATGTGGTCATCAACCCCGGCGTGAAAGCCAATGATGGCGTGAGCAAGATGGACCTGCTCACCGAAGAGGAATATCTCGAAATTCTGGAGGGACTGCCCAAAGACAACCAACTGTTCGATGATAGCCATCCTGACAAGTTCGTTGCCAAAATGGGGGCTGAAGCAATTCACCACCTGCTGAGTACCCTGAACCTGGACGACCTGGCTGCTCAACTGCGCCATGAAGCCAATACCGAGGCCAGCCAGCAAAAAAAGGCCGATGCCAACAAGCGCCTCCGGGTAGTGGAAGCATTCCGCGACGGCCTCGAAAGCGCCGGCCAACGCCCCGAGTGGACGGTTATTCACTACCTCCCCGTGGTGCCGCCCGAACTGCGCCCCTTAGTGCCGCTCGATGGAGGTCGTTTCGCATCTTCCGACCTGAATGACCTGTACCGCCGGGTAATCATACGCAACAACCGCCTCAAACGCCTGCTCGAAATCAAAGCGCCGGAGGTAATCCTGCGCAATGAAAAACGGATGCTCCAGGAAGCGGTGGACTCTCTGTTCGACAACTCGCGCAAATCCAATGCCGTGAAAGCCGAAGGCGGCCGCGCACTCAAATCGCTGTCCGATATTCTGAAAGGCAAACAAGGCCGTTTCCGCCAAAACCTGCTCGGCAAACGGGTGGACTACTCCGGCCGTTCGGTTATCGTGGTCGGCCCCACACTCAAATTGCACGAGTGCGGTATCCCCAAGGCTATGGCTGCCGAACTGTTCAAGCCGTTTGTCATCCGGAAATTGATCGAACGCGGTATCGTCAAAACCGTGAAATCGGCCAAGAAACTCGTGGATCGCAAGGATCAGGTCATCTGGGAAATTCTCGAAAATATCCTGCGCGGGCACCCGGTTATGCTCAACCGTGCCCCAACGCTGCACCGTTTGTCCATCCAGGCATTCCAGCCGCGCCTCATCGAGGGCAAAGCCATTCAATTGCACCCGCTCGTCTGCACGGCTTTCAACGCCGACTTTGACGGTGACCAAATGGCTGTACACGTCCCCCTGAGTCATGCCGCTATTTTGGAAGCCCAGGTGCTTATGCTCTCGAGCCACAACATGCTCAATCCGCAGGACGGATCCCCGATCACCCTGCCCTCGCAGGACATGGTATTGGGCCTGTACTACCTGACAAAAGAGCGCAAGTCCATTCCGGAAAACCCCGTTCGGGGCGAAGGACGCCGCTTCTATTCGGCCGAAGAAGTTCAAATCGCGTACAACGAAGGCCAACTCGACCTGCACGCCAGCATCGAATGCCGGATCAATAGCAATGAAGACGGACAGATCGTGACCAAACGCATCCAAACGACAGTTGGTCGCGTACTGTTCAACCAGGCTGTACCCCCGGGCGTACCCTATATCAACGAATTGCTCACCAAACGAAACCTCAAAGGGATCATCGGGGAGATTATTCAGCGTACCAACTTCAAACTGACCGCTGAATTCCTCGATGCCATCAAGGAACTGGGTTTTGGCTGGGCATTCAAAGCAGGGTTGTCCTTCAACCTCGGCGACCTGATTATCCCGGAAATGAAAAAGACGGCGCTCGAGGCCGCTCAGTTAGAAGTGGACGAGGTGTGGGACAACTACAACATGGGTCTTATCACCTACAACGAACGCTACAACCAGATCATTGACAAGTGGACGTATGCCGACAACCGGATCACCGACCGCCTCATGCAGGAGATCAGCCAGCACAAGCAGGGCTTCAACTCCGTGTTCATGATGCTCGACTCCGGCGCCCGTGGTTCCAAACAACAGATTAAACAGCTCTGTGGCTTGCGCGGCCTGATGGCCAAACCACGGAAATCCGGTGACTCCGGTGGTGCTATTATCGAAAACCCGATTCTCTCGAACTTCCTCGAAGGCCTCTCGGTGCAAGAGTATTTCATCTCAACGCACGGCGCCCGTAAAGGTCTGGCCGATACGGCACTCAAAACGGCCGATGCCGGTTACCTCACCCGCCGTTTGGTGGACGTGGCTCAGGACGTGGTGATCCGGGAAGAAGACTGCAACACGTTGCGCGGTATTGACACAACAGCCCTCAAGGAAGGCGACAAAATTATTCAGCCGCTGTCCGAGCGTATCAAGGGCCGTTACAGCCTCTACGACATCTACCACCCGGAAACGGAGGCAATGATGATCCCGGCAGGCGAATACATTAGTGAAGTAGATGCCAAAGAAATAGACACTGCCGGCGTGGAAACGGTAACGATCCGCTCCGTACTGACCTGCGAAAGCCGCCGCGGCGTGTGTGCCAAGTGCTACGGCAAAAACCTGGCCACGGGCCGTATCGCCGAAACCGGTGATGCCGTCGGTATCATCGCAGCGCAGTCCATCGGCGAACCGGGTACCCAGCTCACCCTGCGTACCTTCCACACGGGTGGTACTGCCATGATCGGCAAAACAGAGAACGAAATCGTTACCCGAAACGCCGGCAAACTCGAGTTCGACTCGATCAAAACGGTTACCAGTGTCAACGCCGAAGGGCAAAATGTCGAGGTGGTCGTGTCGCGTATCGGTGAACTCCGTATCGTAGACCCCAAAACCGGTCGCGTGTTCTCGCAGAGCTACATTCCTTACGGTTCCTTCCTGTATGTGAAAGATGGTGAAGAAGTAGATAAAGGCGTGAAAATCTGTTCGTGGGACCCTTTCAACGCCACTATCGTGAGCGAATTCGCTGGTATTGTCAAGTACAACAACCTCGACGAGGGCGGTACCTATCGTATGGAGCGCGACGACCAAACCGGCTTCTCCGAAAAGGTGGTCATCGAAAGCAAAACCAAACGCAAAATACCGACCATCGCTATTGTGAATCCCAAAACCGGGGAGGAGTTGAAAAACTACACCATGCCGGTCGGGGCTTATATTTCGGTAGACGACGATGAAGAAGTGAAAATTGGCCAGCAAATCGTGAAGATTCCCCGCAAACTGGGCAAAATCGCCGACATCACCGGCGGTCTGCCCCGGGTAACGGAACTCTTCGAAGCGCGTAACCCGTCGAACCCCGCCGTAGTGGCCGAAATTGACGGTATCATCACCTTTGGCGCCATCAAACGCGGCAACCGCGAATGCCTGATCGAAGCCAAGGATGGCCAAAAACGCAAGTACCTCATCCCGCTTGCCAAGCACATCCTGATGCAGGAAGGCGACTTTGTGCGCTCCGGTACGGCCCTCACGGAAGGCGCCATTTCGGTGAAAGATATTCTCGCAATCAAAGGGCCGTTCGCCGCGTCGTACTACTTGGTCAACGGTGTGCAGGAGGTTTATCGCTCACAGGGTATCAATATCAATGACAAGCACATTGAGGTCATCGTACGTCAAATGCTGCGCCGCCTCGATATTGTTGACCCGGGCGACACCCACTTCCTCACCGGAGAACCGGTTGAACGCAATGAGTTTATTGATTACAACGACAGTATCTACGACAAAAAATTCATCACAGACCCGGGCGAAAGTTCCAAACTGCGCGCCGGTATGCTGGTGACGCTGCGCCAGGTGCGTGAGGAAAATTCTTTCCTGAAACGCAACGACAAAAAGCAGGTCGAGTTCCGCGACGCCATGCCCGCAACCGCTTCTTCCATGCTGCACGGTATCACCAAGGCATCGCTCGGTACCGAATCGTGGATTTCTGCCGCATCCTTCCAGGAAACAACCAAGGTGCTCAGCACGGCAGCTATTGCGGCCAAAAAGGACTACCTCATGGGCCTCAAGGAAAATGTGATCGTGGGCAAAAAAATCCCTGCCGGTACCGGTATGCGTCAGTTCGACCGTATTCAGGTCACCGGTTCGGGCCGACCCTTCCGCGACAACAACCGCGAAGCAGGTGTACTGGTAGACGAAGAATAGACTTATCTGCGATTTACGACTTTCAAATAGACGCGCCGCCGTTCCCGATCCCGGGGACGGCGGCGTTTTTTTACAAAAATGACTACCCCGCAAGTGCGTCCCGTATCTCACAACATCAACCGCAGCGTCGCCCGCACGGTAAAATTTTCCCGCCAGTTGTCCGTCTCCAGCCCGCCCCAGCGGTAGAAAACTGCTCCGCCCACGCCGATATGCCCTATGTTGATGTAGTTGAACCGCAGGAGATTGTCCAATTGCACACCCGATTCCAGCAGGGTGTTGGATGCCGTGCGAAAGCCCAGATCGTGGTGGAGTTCGGGGCGGCGCAGGTCGCCCCAGGCGGCATTTTGCAACAAGGTCAGGTAGGGCGCCGAGTATTTGGAGCGGTAAAAACAGGGCCGATCTCCTGGGCAAAATAAAAATTGACAAAGCGGTCGGCCAAAAACGCCGTATCCGGCAACGATTGAAAGGTATTGGGCAGCACAAAGAGATTCAGACCCCAACCGTCCCGTCGGCCCGTCTGGTTGAGGGTGTACAGTTTGGCTAATGGCGCGTCGGCAGAAGCAATACCGGCTTCCACACGCCAGCGCGAGCGCCCCAGTCGTCCGAGAAAAAAAGCATGGTACACGGCGGCTGTCCAGCGTTCGTAGTTGTACTCCCCTTGCCACAAGCCGCGCCACCCCCGGGTGTAAGCCAGTTCCACCACGGGCAGGCGTTGCGTGGAACCTATATCATTGGCAAGGAACGTCCGTGGACGCTCTCCGTGCGCAAAGCGCAGGAAAAGCGTCGCTTCGGTGAACCGGAATTGATCCGCAAAACCCGAATCATCGGTGCCGTACCGGTACGCATACCCGGGTCGCAGTTCCTGCTTTCTAAAAATGCCCTCTGCAGAAAAAAAGCGCCCCAGCCGACTGCCAACCGAAGCAGCAAATTCGTCGGTGCGGTCCATCCGCCGGGCATACAGACTGCGGTCGAACAGTGCCGGCGCCGAAATTTCGTACGGGGCGCCTGGTTCCAGCAAATCGCGCCGCCAACTGATGCGCAGCTGCGTTTGCCGCGAACGCATGATGCGCCAGAGCGCATAGCCGCCGTACTTCCAGCCCTTGTCCCGAAAACCATAACCCAGATTGGCTCCGACCTCCAACCGGCGGTGGGGTAGCAGGGGCCGCGCTTGCCCAGTACTCAGGCCAAGCCCGAGCCGGGTGCCCTCGTATTCATTGAATTTAAGTAAATTACGCAAGTCGAGGCTGACGAACGAGCCTCCAATGGGTAACCTTCCCGTAGTTAAAAAACCGGTCAGGTCGGCCGTGTTATCGAATTTCTCCGATTTCCCGATACTGTCGAGCCAGACATAAGTGCGGGATTCTTTGTCGTTCAGCGGGGCCAAACCGCGCCAGCGCATCCAGGCGGAATCCGAGCGGCTGTTGGCCTCCGGCAACAGGATCACGGGCATCTCCGGATTCATATCGCGCAAGCGTACGGGCGCACCTAACCGCACATCGGTGATGTAACTGCGTCCACTCCCGCGCATGCCTACAAAAGGGGCAGGGTATTTTTTTATTTCCAGTTCAAAATTCAATTGAGCCGGGAACCACTGGACGGTGTCTGCCCGCCCCAGGCCCCCATCCACCATCTGATACGCCTGCTCGATCTTGAGGTGCAGGTTGCCCGGATTGGCGGGCTGGGCGCGTACATTTTGCGTAGCCCAGCCGCGGGAGTGCAGGTGCAACACGCCCTCGAGCGCCTCGAATACCTTGCCCTTGCGCGGGTGAAATGAAATGACCCAAACGGTGTCGGGGCCGGTGTAAAGCGTGTCTTCTATGTGAAAAAAATAGAGATTGGGACTGCCCGGACTGATGGGGTTGACGAAATTTTTATCCAGAATGGTCAGGTGATCGCCGTAAAAGGAGAACGGTTGCACCATGTTGGACAAGGCCACAATGCCGGCGTTCTGGAAGCCGGCCACGCGGTTGAGCAGCACATTTTCCTGCACCATGTCCGGAAACAGAAAGGAACGTTCGGTGACGCTTTCCATCAGAAAAACGTGCCGATCGCGGGTATTCCGTTCCATCTTGTCAAAACGCGTCCAGGCATCCCGTACACTCTCCCGGGAAGTGTCTTTCCCGGCGTACTCCTGCTCGAATATCGCGCGGTTGGGTACCATATCGAACAGCACTTTGTTGTAGGTAGTGCAGGTGTAGGACTTGTGCAGGTCGGGGTTGTTGCGCCGCCGGTTGGCGATGGCCTTGCGGATCAGGATGTCGGCGGGGTTTTCGCCGGCGCGGACAACAGCCTCGGGCAGGGCAAGTTCGGTGGGTTTCAGCACGATGACAAGCAGTTTTTCGGACGTTTTTTGCCAAAATTCCGCCTCCACCACCCGCGTCTCGTAGCCGACATACCGAAAGCCAAGCCTGCGAACCGCCACGTCTGCGCCGATGGAAAACCGCCCCTCGATATCGGTGAGCACACCCTTCCCGGGTTCATTGTTGAGCAGCACGGTCACGAAGGCCAATGGCGTACCTTGCGGGTCGGTGACGATTCCCTGGAGTGGTTTTTGGGTGAAACCCGCTGTGGCGAACAGGCAGAAGAGCGAGAAGAGTATGGATATGCGCATACGTTTAAGGGTTAGAAGGTTACTGGTTGGAGGGTTACGGGTTAAAAGGTTACTGATTGGAGGGTTACGGGTTGGCAAGCCACCCTTCCCGTTGCTGCTGGAGGTATGTTTTTTTGGATGTTATCGTACCAAAACGAATTCCCTTATTCCCCACAACCCGGCGCTGCCCTACATTCGCCTGTTTTTATGTACAAACCAGTTTTCGCTCATAATTTATCGCTTCTTCTTCTTGCCTGTTATGCTCAAACATCTCCTTTGCTGCTTGCTGCTGGCGCAAACTTGCGCACTTTTTTCCCAAAATATCTGGACTGATATTGCTGAAAAAGCCATTCCGGTGCCCCAAAAAGCCGTGCGCCAAATCGTGCCCCGGGCATATCGCACTGTTCGGCTTGACCTGAACCAAATACAACCCCTGTTGGTTGCCGCGCCGGTACGTTTCAGGCCTGCAGATGGCTCAGAACAGGAAATTGTGCTCACACTCCCCTTGCCCGACGGCACCTGGAGCCGCTTCCGCATCGCCGAATCACCCGTGATGGCTCCGGCCTTGCAGGCCAAATATCCCGAAATCCGCTGCTACACCGGCACGGGCATAGACGACCCCACCGCCTCGCTCAAATGCGACCTCACGCCGCAAGGTTTCCATGGCATGATTCGCTCGGCACGCTACGGCTCCGTTTTTATTGATCCATACCGGCAAGGCGACCGCGAGCACTGCATTGTTTACCGGAAACAGGACCTCGACCCGAAAGAACCTTTTTCCTGTATGCCCGACCCCGAAACGGTGCAGGCAGACGCAATCAAAAACGATGTGCCGGAACTCGCAGGCGACTGCACCTTCCGCCGCTACCGACTGGCGCTGGCCTGCACCGGCGAATATGCTACCTTCCACGGCGGCACCAAACCGCTGGTACTGGCCGCCATGAATACCACCATGAACCGCGTGAACGGCATCTATGAACGCGACCTCGCCGTCACCATGGAAATCATCGCCAATAATGACACGCTCATTTTCCTCGATCCGGTCGCCGACGGCTACTCCAACGGAAACGGTTCCTCCATGCTCGGACAAAACCAAACCAAGTGCAGCACCATTATCGGATCGGCCAACTACGACATCGGGCATGTATTCAGTACGGGTGGCGGCGGCATTGCCGGTGTCGGAGTGGTGTGCAACAACGCCACCAAAGCCCGTGGCGTTACGGGCCGCACCACACCTGTCGGCGATCCGTTTGATGTAGACTATGTGGCCCACGAAATGGGGCACCAGTTCAGCGGCAACCACACCCAAAACAATTCCTGCGGCCGCAACCCCAATACCGCAATGGAACCTGGCAGCGCCTCCACCATCATGGGCTACGCCGGTATTTGTGCGCCGAATATCCAGGCCAACAGCGATCCCTATTTCCACGCAGTCAACCTGCAGGAAATGAATAACTACATCACCACCGGACCGGGCAACGTCTGCCCGGTCAAAACCAATATCGCCAATAATGCCCCGACCGTGGACGCCGGCCCCGACCACATCATCCCGCGCGCCACACCCTTCGCGCTCACTGCCACCGCCGCCGATGCCGACGGCGACCCGCTCACCTACTGCTGGGAGCAAATGAACAACCAAACGGCTACCATGCCGCCGCTGGCTACCAACACCATGGGGCCGATGTTCCGCTCCCGCAATCCCGCTCCCGATCCCACGCGCTACTTCCCGCGTTTGCAGGATTTGGTGAACAATGCCAACCCAACCTGGGAGCGGCTGCCCGCGGTGGCGCGTAATCTCAACTTCCGCGTGACCGTGCGCGACAACAACCCCGAGGGCGGCTGCACCGGCGAAGACAACCTCGTGCTGACCGTAGCCGATTCCACCGGGCCGTTTGTAGTCACGGAACCCAACACGACGCAAACCTGGTATGTCGGCGAAACCAAAACCGTTACCTGGGATGTGGCCAACACCGACGCCAATCCGGTCAACTGTACCCAGGTGCGTATCCTGCTTTCCACCGACGGCGGTTTTACCTACCCGTTTGTGCTGGCGGATACCGTGCCCAACACCGGCTCGGCCAACGTGGAAGTACCCAATGAACTTTCCGCCACCTGTCGCGTCATGGTGCTGGCTCTCGGCAACGTTTTTTTCGATATTTCCGACCAAAACTTCCGCATCGAAATCCCGCTCGTTCCCACCTTTTTTCTCAACATTTCCACAGCGGCCTCCGTGCAATTGTGCACCGGCGACATGCTGAATTTTACCGCAGAAATCGTCAGTTCGGCGGGTTTTACAGCACCGGTGAACCTGGCGGTACAGGGAGCGCCCGCCAACGCTGCCGTTTCCATCAATCCCAACCCCGTCGTGCCGGACAACAGCGCCGAAATCGAAATTTCCAACCTCGACCAGCCCGGCGTGTACACCATCGTGATCACTGCCGAAAGCGATACCATTGTCCGCGTCCGTACCATTGACCTGACGGTGGTCGCAGGCACCCCCGACACACCCGCACTGCTTGACCCGGCGGACGGCGCTTCGAACATCGTGCAAACCCCAACACTCACCTGGACGGCTGTGCCCGAGTGCGCTGAACTACCAGCCTACAGGTGGCCGCCAACCCGTCATTCGAAGCCGGTGCCATAGTGCTCGATCAAACGACTGCCACGTCCACCGCTACGGTGTTCGGCCTGGACACCGCCACCGTTTACTATTGGCGCGTTCGGGTGGAAAACGCCTGTGGCCAAAGCAATTTTTCTCCTGTTTTTGCCTTTCAGACCGGACAACCCGAGTGTGATTTTGCGTTCAGCAGCACCGATGTGCCGGTGGATATTTCCGACACCAGCGCCTCGGTCGTGGTATCCGGTCTGGATGTGCCGGACGACCGTTTTGTCGCCGATGTGCGTGTCAGCCTGCAAATAGACCACAGCTGGGTTGGCGACATTGTCGCTCGGTTGATCGCGCCCGACGGCTCGGCTGCCGTGCTGTTCGACCAGCCCGGATACCCGGCGCTCAGCAGCGGCTGCAATGGCGAAAATCTGGAACTTCAGTTTGATGACGCGGCGACACTGACTGCGGCGGACCTGGAAAGTACCTGCGACGATATGCCTGCCATTAGCGGCGTCTTCCAGCCCATAGAGTCGCTCAGCCGCTTCAAGAATGCCAATGCCAAAGGGGGCTGGAAACTTGAAGTGACCGATAATTTCCCTGAAGACGGGGGAATGATCACGGATTGGGGCCTGACATTTTGCTTTTTGAAAGCCGTGCCGCCGGTGGAGGTTTTAGTCAACAACCCGCTCACCCTCGCCTCCGGCAGCACCAAAAACCTCGGCCTTGGCAATCTGGTTCTCAGCATTTTCAGCGGAAATGCAACGGATGGCGTGTTTACCCTGCTCAGCCTGCCCGAGCACGGCGACCTGCTCCTCAACGGCGCCCCGCTCGGCATTGGCGGTACATTCACCCAGGCCGACATCCTCGCGGATGCGGTGGCATACACCAACAACAACGACGGCGCTACGGCCGATGCTTTCCTGTTTGATGCCCTGGATGCCGGAACAGGCGGCTGGATGCACGCGCAGACATTCGACATTATCGTGGTGCAAAATGATCTGATCGCTACCGCCGATATTACCCAGCCGCTCTTGTGCCGCGATGCTGCTACCGCCCAAATCACGGCCACAATCACGGGCGGAACGCCGCCGCTCACCTACAGCCTGAACGGCGGAACGGCGCAATTTTCCAACGTGTTCGACAACTTGCCTGCCGGAATCTATTCGGTGGTGGTGACCGATGATTTTGGTTTTACTGCGGAAACAAACCCCGTGGTGGTAGACAACCCGGCGGCAATTGTGCCCACAGCCACCACCGCCAATGACGACATTTCCGTGCTGGCCACCGGCGGTACGCCGCCGTATGAATACAGCCTCGACGGCGCTATTTTTCAGCCCGAACCGCTTTTTGAAAACCTGCCCAACGGCGACTACACCGTGACCGTGCGCGATGCCAATGGCTGCACCGGTACCGCTATGGCGACCGTATATGTGGGGCCGTTGCTGGTGCAACAAATCAGTACGAGTGCAGTTTCGTGCCACGGCGCCGCAGACGGCGCCCTGGAGGTGACGGTTGGCGGCGGCGTTGCGCCGTACCAGTACAGCCTCGACGGGGTTGATTTTCAGGACAGCGCCCTGTTCGCCGGTTTGCCCGCAGGGCAATACACCGTGACCGTGCTGGACGACTCGGGCAATACGACCACCGAAACGGCTACTGTAAGTCAACCGCCGGTTATCGAACTGGATGTTGTGGTCAATCTGAACACCATCACCGCCGGCGGCATGGGCGGTACCGGCGTGCTGGAGTACAGTCTGGATGGGCAGAACTTCCAGGCGGACAACACGTTTGGCGGGTTGGCCAACGGCGACTACACCGTGACTGTGCGCGATGCCAACGGCTGCCTGGCCAAGGTAACTGCCATGGTAGCCGTGCCGCCGCTGGTCATCATCGGCCTGACCATCGCCGGCGAAATCCGCTGTGCCGGCGAAACCGTGTCGGTACTGGTATCCGCCGGCGGCGGCGTGCCGCCCTATATATTCAGTTTGGACGGCGGCGCGTACCAAACGGACAGTCTTTTTGAACATGTCGGCGGGGGTGCGCATGCCATCTCGGTGCGCGACGCGGCTGGTACTGTCCTCTCCACCCAGCCCTTTGTGTTCACCGAACCCGACCCGATCAGTGCATCGGCGGCCGTACTCGGCCAGGGCGTTACGATCACGGCTACGGGCGGAACGCCGCCCTACCAGTATGGCATAGGTGGCGGGGTGCCGCAGGACAACGGCGTTTTTCCGGATTTGGACAACGGCGCCTATGCGGTGACGGTTACGGATGCCAATGGCTGCACGGGTGTGGTTGCATTTGAGGTGAATTACATCCCGCTGTCGGTGGGCGTAACGGGCACAAATCCGGATTGTGCCGGTGGTTTTGACGGTTCGTTGTTGCTGGAAATTTTCGGCGGTACGGCGCCGTACGACTGTAGTTTGAACAATGGACCGTGCGTACTCTCCGATTTGCCGGCAGGCATATACACGATAGTCATCACGGATGGGCTTGGGGCAACGGTGGAAACCACGATGGTACTCACCGATCCGCCCGCGCTGCAAATCACGGCCACCGCTACCGACAACATAATTACTGCGACGGCCTCGGGTGGCACAGGCGCCCTGGAATACAGTCTCGACGGGGGCAATTACCAAACCTCGCCGGTATTTTTGGATTTGCCGAATGGCGCCTACAGCGTGTTTGTGCAAGATGCCAACGGCTGCATAGCGGAGTCTGAAATGGTGTTGGTGGACTACGTCGGCACGGTATCCCTGGAGCGGGCATGGGGCCTGGTGGTACAGCCCAATCCCGGCGCCGGGCATTTCCTGTTGACCCTGCGCCATGCACCGGCCGGCGCCCTGCGGACGGATGTATTCGATGCCGGCGGCCGCCTGTTGTTCCAGCAAAAACACGAATCAAACGGCCCGCAATTCTCTACCACTCTCGACCTGACGGGTTTGCCGTCCGGCGTGTACAACCTGCGTATCGTGAGTGGCAGAGACGTAGGCGCGGTACGTTTGGTAGTTAAATAGAGGGTTGGAAGGTTGGAAGGTTAGAAGGTTGGAAGGTTGCTGGTTCAGTTGAGCAACCTTCCAACCTTCCAACCTTCCAACCTTCTAACCTTCTAACCTTCCAACCTTCTAACCTTCCAACTATGTCCAACCCGGCGACTCCCCACTGGCTCCAGCGCACCGAACTACTTATCGGCCCTGAGGCGCTGGAAAAACTCCGAAACCTGCATGTACTGGTGATTGGTCTTGGCGGCGTGGGCAGCTATGCCGCCGAGTTTTTGGCCCGGGCCGGAGTTGGTAAAATGACCATCGTGGACGGCGACACCGTGGACCTCACCAACACCAACCGCCAGTTGCCTGCGCTGCACAGCACCGTCGGACAATCCAAGGCCGGTATCATGGCCGCGCGTATGCGGGACATCAATCCCGACCTCGATCTCACCGTGCAGGATACCTTTCTCGGCCCGGAAATTGTAAAAAAACTGGTGTTCCAACAGTACGATTATGTGTTCGACTGCATTGACTCCGTGCAGCCCAAACAGTACGTCATTGTCGCCTGCAAACAACAAGGCGTACGTATTGTGAGCAGCATGGGCGCCGGCGGTCGCGTGGACCCTTCCAAGGTTCAGGTGGCGGATATTTCCGAAACATTCAACTGCCCATTCGCCCAACAGGTGCGCAAGGGTCTCAAGCGCAAGGGTGTGCGCCGCGACGTTACGGTCGTTTTTTCCTCCGAACTTGTGGAGCGCGAAACCTGCATGATGACTGACGGCAGCAAGTATAAAAAATCATTTTACGGTACCATTTCGTACATCCCGGCGCTGTTCGGACTGCACATGGCGAGCGTAGTAGTGCGCGATGTGGTAGGGAAATAGCCGGCGCGGCAACACATTCTCTTCAAATTTTTAAACAGCATGCGATATGAAAGCAACCTACAAACGCTCCTGGGCGGAACCATACAAGATAAAAATGGTGGAGCTGCTGAAAATGTCCACCAAACCCCAGCGCCTGAAAGCCATCCGGGAAGCCGGGTACAATACCTTCCTGCTCCGATCCGATGACGTGTATATTGACCTGCTGACCGATAGCGGCACCAGTGCCATGAGCGACCGGCAGTGGGCCGGCCTGATGCTGGGCGACGAAGCCTACGCCGGCAGCAAAAACTACTACCACCTCGAAGCGGCCGTTCAGCAATACTATGGCTACAAATACCTCATTCCTACTCACCAGGGCCGGGGCGCCGAGAACATCCTCTCCAAAATTTTGATCAAACCCGGCGATGTGGTACCGGGCAATATGTACTTCACCACCACGCGCCTGCACCAGGAACTGGCCGGCGGTACGTTCGCCGATATCATTATTGACGAAGCGCACGATCCACTGAACGAACACCCGTTCAAGGGCAATGTTGACCTGAACAAGCTGGATGCCATCGTTCAAAAATACGGCGCCGAAAAAATTCCCTACGTCAGCATCGCCACCAACGTGAACATGGCCGGCGGGCAGCCCATCAGCATGCAAAACCTGAAGGAATTGCATGCGTACACCCGCAAACACGGCATTCGCGTGATCCACGACATGACACGGGTAGTCGAAAACGCCTACTTTATTCAAAAACGCGAAGACGGATACGAGAAGAAAAGTATCCGGGAAATCGTGAAGGAAATTTGCTCCTGTACCGACGGCGCAACCATGAGCGCCAAAAAAGACGCGTTGGTGAATATCGGTGGGTTTATGGCCACCAATGAATGGGAGGTCTTCGAAGAAGCACGCAACCTTGTGGTAGTGTATGAGGGCCTGCACACCTACGGCGGCCTTGCCGGCCGCGACATGGAAGCCATCGCCATCGGTATCGCTGAAAGCGTGGACGACCACCATCAACACGCCCGGGTGGGCCAGGTCGAATACCTCGGCCATACGATGGAATCCTATGGTATCCCGATTGTCAAACCCATTGGCGGGCACGGCGTTTTTGTGGACGCCAGGGCATTTCTCCCACACCTGAGCCAGGACGAGTTTCCGGCCCAAACTCTGGCTGCCGAACTCTATATTGACTCCGGTGTGCGCACCATGGAGCGCGGCATCGTGTCTGCAGGCCGCGATGCGCAAGGGCGCAACTACTACCCGAAACTCGAACTCGTGCGTTTTACCATCCCGCGCAGGGTATATACCCAGGCTCACATGGACGTCATCGCCGAATCCACAGCGGCCGTTTATGCGCGGCGAAAGCGGATCAAGGGTCTGAAAATGGTGTACGAGCCGAAGTACCTGCGGTTTTTTCAGGCACGGTTTGAGCGGTTGTAGGGGAGGGGTTTTTTAGTGTTTGGGTGTTTTAGTGCCTCCGTAACCCAAGTACTAAAACACGGAGGCACTAAAACACCCAAACACCCAAACACCTATTTCTTCAGCACCCAAAATACCACCACTCCCGCTCCCAGTAGTCCCAGCCCCGGCAGGGCTTGTTGGGGACGTTCGAGCAAAGTATTCAGGGCGAACGCCGCCGAGATGAGCACGAAAATCAGCGGAACTACCGGATAACCCCAGGTATGTACCGGGCGTACGGCAGCCGGTCTTTTTCTTCTGAAAACAAAAACTGCCGCGCCGGCGAGGCCCATGAACAGGATGTCCATGAACGTGACGAAAGTGATGATCTGATCGAACAGCCCCCGAAAAAATACCAGTACTGCTACTGCCCAAACAACCTGCACCAGCATAGCCGTCACCGGCGTGCGCCAGCGGGGGTGTACGAAGGCGAGTTGTTTGAAAAAGATACCGTCGGCGGCCATAGCAAAGTAGATGCGTGGTGCCGACATGGTGTAAATACTGATGGTACCGAAAATGGACAGGGCAATGGCGACCGCCACGGCCTTGCCGCCCCAGGGAGCCAGTTTGGACATAGCCTCGCCCGCCACGCGGGGGGTGTGGGCGATGACGTCGAGCGGCAGCAAAAACAGGTACGCCAGATTGACTAACAGGTACATAACCAGTACAATCAGCACACCGAAAAACATGGCGCGCGGCACTGTGCGCGGTGCATCTACTGCCTCGCCGGCCATATACGACGCGTGGTGCCAGCCACCCACCGAAAACAATACCCCGATGAGGCCGGTCAGCATGGCCGTGGTCAGGTTTTCCGGAACACCGTGGCGCAGCGAAAAGTCGAGTTGTACCGTCGCCGGATCAAAAAAGACAAACCCGGCGACAATGATGCCGCCGATGGCCAGCAACTTCAGTCCGGTAAAAACATTGGCCAGCCCCTGGCTGACACTGACGCCGAGGATATTTACCCCGGTCAGCACCAGCATGGTAGCGGCAGCAACGGCTGTTTTCGCGTCGCTGCTCATGTCGGGAAAGAAAATTTTCAGGTACTCGGCAAAGGCTACGCACAGTCCCGCCAGTGCGCCCGTGTTGACCACCAGCAGAATGACCCAGCCGTAGAGGAACCCCACCATGTCGCCATACGCTTCCCGCAAATAGACATACACGCCGCCCGACTTGGGAAACATGCCGCCCAGTTCGCTGAACGTGAGCGCTCCGGTGAGCGCGATGATCCCGCCAAGCGCCCATACCGCCAGTACCAATGTAGCGTTGGGCACGGCGCCGGCGATTTGGGCCGGCGTCACAAAAATGCCCGAACCGATGCACGAGCCTACGGCGATCATCGTCAGACCGTAGAGCGTAAGTTTTTTTTGAAGATCAGACACGACGGAAGGGGGTTGGAAGGTTGGAGGGTTGGAGGGTTGGAAGGTTGGAAGGTTAGAGGGTTGGAGGGTTAGAGGGTTTCTGGTTGTTTTGTCTGGGCAAAAGTACTGAAAATGCGGAGCGCCCATAGCCCCAGAAACAGGCTCCGATGGCCCGCCGATATGCAGGAGCAAGTTCGGATTTTTTTTCAAAATCACCCCCCCGAACATTGGGGAGGGAGCCCCCGTTCGCGTATGTTTGCCGAACTGAAACCCTCCAACCAGAAACCTTCCAACCCTCAAACCTTCCAACCTTACTTTTCATGAATATCCTGGAACTTGCTACCACCGACCGGCGCACCGATGCAGCCGGGCGCCCCACCTATTCCCATGCTGAAGCCCTCGCTGCCGCCACCGAATACTTTGACGGCGATACCCTCGCTGCAGGCGTTTGGCTGAACAAATACGCGCTGAAGGATTCTTTCGGCAATATCTACGAGCGCACGCCCGACGATATGCACCGCCGCATCGCTGCCGAAATTGTGCGTATCGAAAACCGGTACCCAAACCCGATGTCGGAGGAGGATGTGTACGAACTGCTGCACCGCTTCCGCTTTCTCGTGCCGCAGGGCAGCCCTATGGCGGGTATCGGTACGCCGTTCCAGGTGGTGTCGTTGTCCAATTGTTTCGTTATCGGGGTGCAGGGCAGTGCCGACTCCTACGGCGCCATCCTCAAGATGGACGAAGAGCAGGTGCAACTGATGAAACGCCGGGGCGGCGTGGGGCAAGACCTTTCCCACCTGCGCCCCGCCGGCACGCCGGTGATGAACAGCGCCCTCACCAGTACGGGCATCCTGCCGTTCATGGAGCGCTACTCCAATTCCACCCGCGAGGTGGCGCAGGACGGGCGCCGCGGCGCGCTCATGCTCACCCTTTCGGTGCAACACCCCGACGCACCCGCGTTCGTGGATGCCAAACTTGACAACACCAAAGTCACCGGCGCCAACATTTCCCTGCGCATAGACGACGAATTCATGCAGGCTGTGCGCGAAGGCAAACCCTACCGCCTGCGCTTCCCGGTCGGCTCGCCCAAACCCACTGTTGAGCGCGAAATAAACGCCGGAGAACTCTGGAAAAAAATCGTGCACAACGCCTGGAAAAGCGCCGAACCGGGCCTGCTGTTTTGGGATACGGTGCTGCGGGAGTCGGTGCCGGATTGTTATGCAGATTTGGGGTTCAGGACGGTATCTACCAATCCGTGCCTGACGGGTGATGCCCTCGTTGCCGTAGCAGACGGGCGCGGGCATGTTCCGATTGAGGAATTGGCAAAAATAGGCAAAGATGTTCCGGTCTATTGTTTGAACGACCAGGGCAAATTGGATATCCAACTGATGCGAAATCCGCGTTTGACCGGACAGCAGCAAAAGATTTTTAAACTCACATTAGATGACGGCTCTACCATCCGGGCAACAGCAAATCACAAGTTCCGCTTGAAAAGCGGCGCGTATCGGGAATTGGAAAATCTACAGCCGGGGGATAGCCTGATGATTTTGACAAAATTCAAGGTCCGGTGGTTAGTGAGGAGGAAACCAAGCATTATTGGTGGTTCAATGAAGGTGCTGTTCGGGCGAACAAGCAGAACCCGCCTGATGCGGCGTTTGCATTTGAGAAAAAATAGCGCCCGGCGGGTCGTTCATCAATTGACTACAGCCGAACACCACCCCGACAACCTCGAAATCATGTCGGTGGAAGCGCACAACCATTGCACCAGGCCGAAATTGGGTGTTCGCACCCGATGTTCAAGATCAAGGCGATCCTGAAAAATTCAGCCAGTATAGCCGGCGGATGTCTGCTACCTCCGGCCTAAAAAATGGAAGGGCTTTTCAACTGACCAATGAGGTCATTTTGCAAGGCGGTTGAATTAACTGAAAAAATTGGTCGGCGTTTTTCCAAAAAGGAATGGCAGGCCTTTGCGCATGCAAACTGTTTGCCTCAGACCTTTTCAAAATTTAGAAAAGCCTCTTTTGGATCGGTGACACAACTTGCTGTCGAGGCAGCCCAAAAGGTTTGATTGGAATACCTGACCCAAGACCCACTTGTCCGAACACAACAGTGCGCTCACGAACAAGGATATGTTGCAAAAATCCAGGCAGGCGAAGTAGTGGTGCAAAAAAAATGTACCCACTGCAAACATCCATTTTGGATAAACTACCACCGCCGGGAAGTAGCATTTTGCTCCTTGCAATGCCACAATATTTCTCTAAACACAAATCCCGTCAGTAAGGAAAAAAGAACGGTATCTGTTAATGGCATCTTCCTTCAAAAGGCTGTGGAAAACAAAAACCGCCAAATGGAGATCTTTACGCGTCTGAAATACGACTCACCGTTCCAAGAAAGGGGAAACCGCCTGCAAACAGGGCATCCCTCGGATAGGGACACGGTTTCTCGTGCGCTGAAGTCCGATGCTGCGTGCTAACCACCGGGTTGTATCCGGTGCGGGATGCGGATGTCTATGGCCGGTAGGCCAATTCTTTGCAGGCGGCTGGGCCTCCCACACCCGGGACGGCAAGGAAAAATTTGGCTACCTGAACCAGAAAAACTGTGGCGAAATACCCCTCTGCCCCTACGATTCCTGCCGCTTGCTCGCCATCAACCTGCTCAGCTACGTCCAGAAACCCTTCACGCCGGAAGCCTCTTTCGATTTTGATCTGTTCAAAAAACACGGCGCACTGGCCCAGCGGGTCATGGACGATATCATTGATCTCGAACTGGAAAAAATCGAACAGATTCTGGCCAAAATCATCAACGACCCCGAGCCGGAGGCCGTAAAAGCGACCGAACGCGACCTCTGGCTAAAAATTCGCGAAAAGTGCGAACAAGGTCGCCGCACGGGTATCGGTATCACCGCCGAAGGCGATATGCTGGCGGCGCTCGGTATCCGTTACGGCTCCGACGAGTCACTGGATTTTTGTGAAAACCTGCACCGAACGCTTGCCCTCGCCGCCTACCGCGGTTCCGTCAACCTCGCTCGCGAGCGCGGGCCATTCCCGATTTACGACAGCAACCGCGAGCAGCAAAACCCCTTCGTACAGCGTCTGCGCGAAGCCGACCCCGATCTGTACGCCGATATGGTGCGCTACGGCCGGCGCAATATCGCCCTGCTTACCATCGCGCCCACCGGCACCACCAGCCTGATGACCCAGACGACTTCGGGCCTCGAACCGGTGTTCCGCATTTCTTACAAACGCCGCAAAAAGGTGAACCCCAACGACAAAAACGTCCGCGTGACGTTCACCGACGAGGTGGGCGACAGCTGGGAGGATTACCACGTTTTCCACATCCCGTTCCGGCAATGGCTGCTGACCAAAGGTTATGATCTGGCTGCCGTGGACAAACTGCCCGAAGCCGAGCTCCAGCACATCATCGAGCAGTCGCCCTGGTATCGCGCCTCCGCCGAAGACGTGGACTGGGTGCAAAAAGTACACCTGCAAGGCCGCGTACAAAAATGGGTGGACCACAGTATCAGCGTGACCGTCAACGTACCCGAAGATGCCACCGAAGAACTGATCGAAAAAATATACCTCACCGGCTGGGAGGCGGGTTGCAAAGGCATGACCGTGTACCGCGAAGGCTCGCGCAGCGGCGTGTTGGTGAGCGACAAAAAGAAGGACGAGAAGAAAGACGATTTCACCGAAACCGCCGCACCTAAGCGCCCCAAAGTGCTGGACGCTGTAGTGGTTAGTTTTATGAACAACGACGAACGCTGGGTGGCTGTCGTGGGTCTGTACCAAAACCGGCCCTACGAGATTTTTACCGGCCGCGCCGTGGATTCATTCTCCATCCTGACGCAGGTTTCCGAGGGCAAAGTCATCAAGTTGAAAGAGAATGGCAAAAACCGCTACGATTTTCAGTACGAGGACAAGAGCGGCTACAAAGTCACGATCGAGGGGCTATCCCGGACATTCAACAAGGAATACTGGAATTATGCCCGGCTCATTTCCGGCATACTGCGCCATGGCATGCCGTTGCCTTATGTGGTGGAAGTAGTAGAAAATCTGCACCTCGACACCGCCTCGCTCAACAACTGGAAAAACGGTGTGGTACGCGCCCTGCGCAAGTTTATCCCCGACGGCACGGAACCCTCGCACAATACTTGTCCCTCGTGCAAGACCGACAATTTGGTGTACCAGGAAGGGTGTTTGCACTGCAAAAACTGCGGACACTCGGAGTGCAATTAGGTGCGGGTTGCTTTACCGTAGTTTTTCACCGCAGAGGCGCGGAGGGGTAGTTTTTACCGAAGAGGGGTAGTTTTTACCGCAGAGATGTAGAGTACTTTTTTACCGCAGAGGCGCGGAGACGCAGAGGCGTAGAGTAGTTTTTATATAGAGAATAGACTCCGGTAAAAACTACTCTACGCCTCTGCGTCTCCGCGCCTCTGCGGTAAAAACTACCCCTCTGCGGTAAAAACTACCCCTCTTCGGTAAAAACTACCCCTCCGCGCCTCTGCGGTGAAAAAAACGGTAGTGGCAAAAAAACTACGCCACCGCGCTCGCGCGCTCCCGTCGGAAGTACTCCCGAAACGAGATCATGCGCTGCTGCTCTTCGTCCCAAAGTTTATTGAAGACACACTTCAGGCTTTCCCAGAACGTGATCTTGTTGGCGATTTCCTCAAAAACCGGGTTTTCGTGGTGGCAGCGCGCCAGTTCGTAGTTGGGCACCAGCGGGTTGAGGTGGTGGATATGGTGGTAGCCAATGTTGCCCGTGAGCCAGTGGAACAGCCTCGGCAGTTTATAGTATGTGCTGCCCTGAATAGCGGCGCGGATGTACTCCCACTGGTCTTTCCAGGCTTTGTAGGTCGTCTCGTGCTGGTGTTGCACATAAAAAAACCACACGGCGATGATGCCGAAAAACACCAGAATGGGCAGGTGTATCAGCAGCAACGCCTCGTAGCCAAGTAGCAGACCCAGCGTTGTGTAAATGACCAGCAGCAGCAGGTTGTGGCGCAGGAGCGCCTTGCGGGCGTGTTCCCAGCCTTTCATGTTGATGGACGGGATACGGCTGTGTACCAGAATATACCACGCCGGCCCGAGCACAAACAGCACCGGAGCGCTGCGGAAAATCATGTAGTTCAGCCGGCCCCAAAAACTGAGTGCCTTGAATTCGTTCACCGTCAGCAAATTGATGTCGCCAATGTCGCGGTGCTCCCACAGGATACCGTTGTGGCCGTGGTGAAAATTGTGGCTCTTGGCCCAATAGCGGTAGGGCATGAAACTGATCAGGCTGCTGATCAGGCCGATCGTGTCGTTCGCCTTGCGGCTGGCCGTGAACGACTGGTGCCCGCAGTCGTGCTGGATAATAAAAATCCGAACCAGAAAAATGCGTTCACCGCCGCCAGCGCCAGCGTGAGGGCGATGGATACATCCTTCAGGAAGTACATCGCAATCCAGATAGCGATAAATGGCAGAAAGGAGTTGAGGATTTGAATGACGGCCTTTTTGGTATCGGGGAGTTGGTAGGCTTTAACTATGGTGGGTAATTGCTGAAGGACGGTTGGGGGAATCGTAGGTTGTTGCATTTTTATAAAAAATTGAAAATCAAAAAATAAACCCGGCACCATACCGCCGAGCATCGGCTACGCATATTTTGCTTCCTCTTTCGCCCTGCTTGGTGTTTTCACCAAGCAGCCTCGCGTAGAACCGCTTGGTGAAAACATCAGGCAGGGCGAAGGAAATCAAAAAATAAACCCGGCACCAAGTGCCGGGAGCAGCAGCAAAGGTCAAACTTTTGCGGGAACCAGTTCCTCCGGGGTTCAAAAATTTGCTGCATCGTGCCGACAATTTGAATTGAATCCAGATTCTGGCGGCTGGTCACTACAACAGCAAAAACACCAAAAGGATAATTTCCACCAAGGCGCTAACTTTCGCCCCGCCATGACCAACGAGCAATTCAAGGACTTTTCTCCGACTATTCCCACCGACCCGGGCATCTACAAGTTCCTCGATGTTGAGGGCGTGATCCTGTATGTGGGCAAAGCCAAAAACCTGCGCAACCGCCTGACCTCTTATTTCGGCGACAAAAAACACATCACGGCCAAAACGAAGGCGCTCGTCAAGCACGCCCACCACATTGAGTTCACCATGGTGGAAACCGAAACCGACGCCTTGCTGCTCGAAAACACGCTCATCAAAAAGCATCAGCCGCGCTACAACGTGATGCTCAAGGATGAAAAATCGCCCCTCGTGTACGTCTGTATCAAACACGAGCGTTTCCCGCGGGTGTTCGTCACGCGCAAAACCTTCCGCGACGGCTCTTCCTACTACGGCCCCTATCTGAACAAATTCAGGGTGGAACAAATTGTCGAACTTATCCGCAAACTGTTCCAGCTGCGCACCTGCACGCTGAACCTTTCGGAGGACAACATCGAAAAAGGCAAATTCAAAACTTGCCTGGAATACCACATCAAAACTGCGCCGGGCCCTGCGTAGGGCTACGAAACGGAGGAAGACGTACAACCGCAAAATCGAACAGATCAAAAATATCCTGAAAGGCAATTTCACCGCCGTGAAGCCCACCTTCAGGATGAAATGCAGCGCTGCCCAAGAACTCCAGTTCGAACAAGCCCAGCCGACAAGGACAAACTTGCGCTTTTGAAGATTACCAGGGCAAAAGCACCGTGGTGAACCCAGCCATCCGCGACGTGGATGTGTTTGCCATCGCCGCCGACGAAAAAGACGCTTTTGTCAACTACCTCAAAGTGGTCAACGGCGCCATCATCCACACCCACACCCTCACGCTGACCAAAACCTCGATGAAGACGCGAAACCCTCTTGCTTTCGCCATCCAGCTTTCCGCGAAAAATTCAACAGCAGCGCCGGGAGATCATTTTGCCCGTGCAGGTTTCCGGTGGCGGAAAGCCACGGTCACCCGTGCCGAAAATCGGCGACAAAAAGCGCCTGCTGGAACTGTCGGAAAAAAATGTGCAATACCATTTGCTGCAAAAACGCAAGGAAGCCGCCTCGCGCACAGAGCGCCAAACGCCCGCCGAGCGTATCCTCCGCACCCTGCAAGCCGACCTGAATATGGCCGACGCGCCCCTGCATATCGAGTGTTTCGACAACTCCAACATCCAGGGAACCAACCCCGTGTCGTCGTGCGTGGTGTTCCGCAATGCCAAACCCGCCAAACGCGACTACCGCCACTACAACGTGAAATCAGTGGAAGGCCCCAACGATTTTGCTTCGATGGAGGAGGTCGTTTACCGCCGCTACAAACGCCTGCTCGCCGAAGGGCAGGGGCTTCCCCAACTGATCATTATTGACGGCGGAAAAGGCCAACTCAGCGCAGCCATGAAAAGCCTGAGCGCTCTGGGGCTGGAAGGCAAGGTGACGGTAGTGGGCATTGCCAAAAAACTTGAAGAGATTTATTTCCCCGATGACCCCGTGCCGCTGCACATCAACAAAAAATCGGAAGCGCTCAAACTCATCCAGCAAGCCCGCAACGAAGCCCATCGCTTCGCCATCACGTTCCACCGCGACCAGCGCAGCCGGAATTTCCTTAAAACCGAACTGACCGAAATCCCCGGTATCGGCGCCAAAACCGCCGACAAACTCCTCCAGCATTTTGGCTCGGTGGCCCGCCTGCGCGAGGCTTCACCGGAGGACGTGGAACTGGTGGCCGGGAAGGCGGCGGCCGGGAAAGTAGCGGCGTATTTTGGAAGTTTTGAGGTTTGATTTTTGGGTTTTGAGTTGTGTTTTGAAGTGCAAACGTGCGTTTGCGACAAATTTGAAAGTCTGTGCGACATTTTTGATAACCCGCCGCCCGGCGCCGCCCGCACCTTTGTCCCGTCACTTTTAAAGACGAAAACGCAACCTGTCCTCCTATGAAAAAGGCTTTCAAAATCATTGGTTACACCCTGGGCGCCCTGCTTGCACTGGTGCTGCTTTTTGCCGCATACGTCCAGTTCAGCCCCATGCCCACCTATCCGGTACAGGCGCCCGATCTGAAAATTCAGCCCGACAGCGCCCGCCTCGCCGAAGGGCGACGCATTGTGCTGACCGATTGCGCGCACTGCCACCGCGGCGCCGACGGCAAGGTGAGCGGCGACCTGTTTTTCTCGGACGATGTGTTCGGTAAAATGTGGTCGGCCAATATCACCCAGCACCCCACAGCAGGCATCGGCGAATACACCGACGGCGAACTGGCCTACCTGCTGCGCACGGGCATCAAACGCGACGGCAGTTACGCCGGGCCTTGGATGACCTTCCCGCTGCTGTCCGACGAAGACCTGGCTTCAACCATTGCTTTCCTGCGCTCCGACGCACCCGAGGTGCAGCCTTCGGAAACACGTCAGCCGCCTATGGAACTCGGTTTCATCGGCAAAATGGTGTTCAAACTTTTTCATGCCCAAGCCGTTCGACTACCCCTCCAAACCCATTGTTGCGCCGCCGCCCACCGACAAGGTTGCCTACGGGCGCTACTTAGCCACCGGCAAATGGGAGTGCTACCGCTGCCATTCGGCTAATTTTGAAACCAACAACGACCTCGAACCGGAAAAATCGGCAGGCTTCTTCGGGGGCGGCAATCCGGTAGCCGACAAAGCCAACCTGCCCGTCGTGTCGGCCAATATCACCCCGGACAAAGAAACCGGCATCGGCGCCTGGACGGAGGAGCAGTTTTCCAACGCCGTACGCTTCGGCAAACGCCCCGACGGCCAACCGCTCAGCCACGTCATGCCCCCCATGGCCATACTCACCGATGACGAAATTTCCGCCCTGTGGGCGTACCTGCAAACCGTGCCCCCCGTGAAAAATGCCGTGGTGCGTGTACCCGTGAAACACTAAAATCTTAAATAAAATGTCCCACCAGTTTCCACACACAATCGAAACCAAATACGGTGAAAAAATCAATTTCCTGCGCATGGACGGCAATCGGCGGCTGCTCGCAGGATTTTGCAAACCAATGGCAGGCCCGGGCATGCACACGCACTGGCGACAAGACGAAGGGGTGACCGTCGTCAAAGGAAAAATCGGCTACCACATCCTGGGTGAAGAGCCTCGCTACGGTGGTCCCGGCGACAGCGTCACGTTCAAACGCGGTGTGCCACACCGTTTCTGGAATGCCGGCGAAGACGAATTGCACATCACCGGATGGATAGACCCTGCCGAAAACGTGGTTTTTTTCCTCTCCACCCTGTACGACGCCCTGAATCGGGGCGAAGGGAACCGCCCCGAACTTTTTGATGGAGCATACCTGACCTGCCGATACCGCCGCGAGTATGATGCCCCGGAAATTCCCGGATTTGTCAAAAATGTCATTATGCCGGTGGCATATTCAATTGGGCTGCTGCTGGGCAAATACCGCAAGTTCAAAGACGCGCCAAAACCATACTAAAAATCACACCTGATTCATTCACAACTAACTCATTTCACACCATGTCCAAAATTGTAAATTTCACAACCGCTCTCCTGTTTTGCGCGCTATGCGCCACCACCGCTCAAGCGCAGTCTGCCACCGATGTAACCTCCGTCAAATCCTTGTGGAAAGAAGTATGGCAGTCCTACCAATCCGGCAACATCGAACAAGTGATGAAAGTGTACACCGAAAACTCCAGTTCCATTACCCCGGACGGACGCATACAGGTCGGGAAAACCGCCATGAAGGAAGACTGGGAAAACTTCATGAAAATGGTGGACGAAGCCCCCAAGTTTACCTACGAGGAGCCAACCATCCGGTTGATCACCCCGGATGTCGCTATTGTCACCTATTCCACGGAAGCCGACATCAAAATGGGCGGACAGCAGGTGGGCGGCAAAACGATCGGCATGTCCGTGCTGCACAAAATCAACGGGAAATGGATGATCGAATCCGATTCCATGACCCCGGTGATGCCCATGCCGGAAGAGAAATAAAGCAAAATGTAGCGGCGGGTTTTAACCCGCCAAATACTACAAAGGGCAAATGAGGCTGGCTCTTACGAGTCAGCCTCATTGCCTTTTATTTTAGCAAGAATACAGTACTTTTCGGCCTGCATTGCACACCTAAAATTTATGCCGGTATGAGAAGGCTGCTTCTGTTGCTCGCCCTTGCTGTTGTCGCCCATCCGTTGTTTTCCCAAACAAAGTTGGACCCCGACAGCCTGCGCCGGATCATGCCAACCCTGCCGGACACGCAAAAAATTCGAGCTTATTTCGAGATTTGCAAAGCCTACCTCGGCAACGACCGGGACAAAAGCATTGCCGCTGCCGAAGAAGCCGTCCGGATAGCCGAGTCCCTGAAAAGTGCCGTGTGGACGGCGCGTTCGCTCAATTTTCTGGTCGTGGCCGCCACCAACCACGGTGAGTTCAAAAACGCGTTGCCTTCGGCGCAGCGGGCGCTGGCGCTGGCAAAAGAAGCCGACTACAAACCCCAAATACTCGAATCACTGGAAAACTGCGCCCTGATTTATGTGCAACTGGGCCACTGGGACAAAGCCGTGGAAGCCTCGCACGCCGGGCTGGCTATGGCGCACGAAATACACGATACCGTGGGCTTGCTGAACAACCTCAATGTGCTGGCCACCGCGCAAATGCAACTCAACCAGTATGCAGAATCCGAAAAACGCTTCCGCGAATGCCTGGAGATCGCCGAGCGTGCCGGACGCCTTTTTGAAATGGCGCGTGCCCACACCAGCCTCGGCGAATTGTACGGAAAACAACGCCGCTGGCAAGCCTGCATCGAGGCCTCCGAAGCCGGCGCCCGCTTGTTCCGCCAGTTTGAGTACCTCAACGGTGAAGCGATTGCGCTGATTGACCTCGCCAAAGCACAGTACGAACTCGGCAACCTGACAAAGAGCCGGTCCACATACCAGCAAATGCTGGACATTACCCGGCAGATTGGCAGCCGACAAATCGAAGGCGTTGCTCTGGCCGGACTGGGGCAAATAGACATCGAAACCGGTCGCTACGAGGAAGCACGCGCCAACTTGCTGCTCGCCGAAAAACTGGGTCAGGAAGTCAACAGCCACGCACTGCTCAAGTCCGTGTATGCTTCGTTGGAAAAACTGTACTTCGCCCGCCGCGAGTTCGACCAGGCTCGGATGTACAGTCAAAAACACGCCATTGCTGCCGATTCGGTTTTTTCCGAAGGGATGCTATCGCGTATCGCCGACTTTCAGGTTCGCTACGAAACAGCCGAAAAAGAGGCGCAACTCCACCAGCAAACCCTCCAGATCGAACGCGAAAAAAGCCGAAAAAACCTCCTGCTCGGTGGCTTGGCACTCGCGGTGCTGGCCTTGCTCTCCTTGTACCAGTATTTCCGAAACCGTCAAAAAATCCAGCAAAAAGAAGCCGACCTCGCCTTTGCCCTCGAACACGCTGAAGCGGAAAAACTCCGCGAACTCGACCAAACCAAGTCGGCCTTTTTTGCCAACATCAGCCACGAGTTTCGCACACCGCTCACCCTCATCCTCGGCCCCGTGCACCAGTGGCTCGAAAGTGTCAAAGCCGCCGGACAGGACACGGTCGCCGTGCCCGCGCGCGGCCTCGACCTCGTGCGCCGGAACGCCAACCGCCTGCTCGACCTCATCAACCAACTGCTCGACCTGTCCAAACTCGAAAGCGGGCACATGCGCCTCGCTGTTGCGCAGGGCGACCCGCTGCAAACCCTGCGCATTCTCGCCAATGCCTTCGAAAGTATGGCAGAACAAGGCAATATCCGCTACGATATCGCTATCCCGCAAACGCCGGCAATCGCTTGGTTCGACCGCGATAAAATAGAAAAAATAGCCGCCAACCTGCTCTCGAATGCCTTCAAACATACGCCGGCAGGCGGTACCGTCTCGTTCCGCGCCGACGTACAAAACGACCGGCTCCGCTTCGAGGTAGCCGACACCGGGGCCGGTATTCCGGAGGAAGATTTGGACAAAATTTTTGACCGGTTTTATCAGGTAACGGCCCCCCTGCCATTTGGGGGAGGGGCCGGTACGGGTATTGGCCTCGCTCTGGTGCGCGAACTCTGCACCTTGCACCACGGCGGCGTTTCGGTGCAAAGTACCCTGGGTGCCGGTTCGGTTTTTCAGGTGGAAATGCCCGCAGGTCGGGCAGATTTTACCCCGGAGGAACGCTCGGAAGCGCCGCTGCCGGCCGGGGATTTTAAGCCCGCGGACGACAACTCCCGGGGCGGAGCGCCGGTGGCCAAGAAAGCCAAATCGGCCGACGAATTGCCCTTGTGCTTAGTGGTGGAGGACAACCTCGAACTCCAGGGGTATATCCGCGAACAACTGGAGGGCGCATTCCGTGTATTGCCGGCCCCGAACGGACGGGCAGGCCTGTTGGCCGCCATTCAGCACATCCCCGATCTGGTTATTAGCGACGTGATGATGCCCGAAATGGACGGCAACCAGCTCTGTGCAGCACTTAAAACCGATGAGCGCACGAGCCATATTCCCGTTATGCTGCTCACTGCCAGAGCCGGGCAGGAAAGCAAGATCGAGGGACTCGAAACCGGCGCCGACGACTACCTGACCAAGCCTTTCGACACGCGCGAACTGCTGGTACGGGCACAAAATCTGGTGCGCCAGCGGGAAACGATGCGCAAACAGTTCAGCCGAACCCTCGTGCTACAGCCCAAAGCGATAGCCCTGACCAGCGCCGACGAGCATTTTTTGCAACGTATTCAGGAAAATCTGGATGAAAATCTCGGCAACGACCAGTTCAGCGTGGAAGAACTGGCCACAGCCGTGGGCATGAGTCGCAGCCAGTTGCACCGCAAACTTACTGCGCTGATTGACCAGCCTCCGGTGGAGTTTATCCGAAATTTTCGCTTGCGCCGCGCCAAGGAAATGCTCGAAGCGGGTACGGGCAACGTGTCCGAAATCGGTTATGCGGTAGGATTCAGCAGTCCGGCGTATTTCTCCATAGTGTTTCGGGATGCCTTTGGCATGGCGCCAAGCGAGGTGCGGAGCGGTGGGAATTAGACAGTTTTTACTTGATTTCCTCGTACTCAATGTACTCGCCGTTGTCGTCGTCCGAGCGTTTTTGAATATCGGTAGCGGGCGGCGGCGGCGGTTGTTGCCGCTGGTGGCTGCGTTGTGCAATACCAAAATAAGGGCGCAGGGCCTGAATCAGCCAGAGGATAGCGAGTGCCGTAAAAAGCCATTTCAACAGCATGATGGGCACAAGGTACAGGTTTCACAGTAGCGGCGGAATTTATCCCGCCGATGTCGGGTGCGGCGGGATAAATTCCTCTGATGTCGGATGCGGCGGGATAAATTCCGCCACTACATTACGACGCCATCCGGTTCCACAGCCGCCCGCCGCGGCGCCATGCCCGCACAAAAAGCAGGGCGCAGCATACTGCCACAGTGTAGGCATAACGTGCCGTGCCGGCATCCCCGGCGGTGGACAGCCACCACCCGGCTGCGCCGGTAACCAGCGCCAGCAAGACAAACAAAACCTGATGCACAGCCAGATACAGCAGGCGAGCACTGTCGCGCACATCGGGGTTGAGCATTTCCAACTGGCCGCGCCGGACTTTTTGCATCGTTTGCCGGAGTTCGTCGGGCAAAGCCAGGGTGTTTGTGAGCGTATTTTGGAGCAGGTTTCGGACGAAGGTGACCAGGTCGCCGCGTCGGCCCAGCACAAAGTTTTGGGCGTAGGGACGCACCACATCCAGCGGGTTCAGTTTGGGATCGAGGCTGTTGCACAAGCCGAGCAGGAGGGTGAGCATCCGGTTGAGCAGCACATAGTCTTTGGGCACCTGCACGGTGCTGGAAATGCCGCTGAAACCGATGTCCTGAATCAATTGGAACAGGCTGTTGTCAAACGGGTTAACCTGGATGTCTTTGAAATTAAGCCCCTCGAATTGTACTTCGTTTTGCAGGAAGTTGCGCAGGGCTGTGATCATTTTTTCGGCCATGAGTTGGGCTTCGCGCCCTTCGGCAAGGAAGCCCATCTGCCGGCAGGCGTTAACCATACCCTCGGTATCGTTTTTTACGGCAGCCTCGATGAGTTGCGGGATGCCCTCGCGCATGGTTGGGCTGAGGCGGCCCGTGGCCCCGAAGTCGAGCAGCACCAGCGTGCCGTCGGGTTTCACCAAAATGTTGCCGGGGTGTGGATCGGCGTGGTAAAAACCATCGGTGAACACCATCTGGCAGTACGCGTGCAGCAAGCGCTCGGCCAGGTCGCGGCGGTTGACCTGCCAGGCGTCCAGTTGCTCCAGACTGGAGATTTTCACGCCTTCGTGCCAGGTGGTGGTCAGTACGCGGGCGGTGGACCATGTCGGGTGCACATCGGGCACCACGATACCGGTTTCGCCTTGCAGGTTCCGGGCAATTTGTTGCATGGACTGTGCCTCGCGGATAAAATCGAGTTCCTCCTCAATCATTTTGCGCACCTGGGAATAGAGGTAGTCCGTACCCTTGATATCGAAAAACCAGGCGATCAGGCGGGTCAGCCGACGGACCACCTCCAGGTCAATCCCGGCTATTTCCTCGATATTGGCGTGCTGTACTTTCACGACCACCTCGGTGCCGTCGGGCAGTCGGGCGCGGTGTGCCTGTCCGATGGAGGCGGCAGCCAGGGGCGTTTGATCGAAGCGGGTGAAAAGTTCTTCGGGTGTTTTGCCGAACTCCTGCACGATCCGCGCATGCACTTGCTCGTAGGGCCGCGGCGGGATACGGTCTTGCAGTTCTTCCAGCGGTTTCTGGAATGCCTCGGGCAGAAAATTGCTCAGGATGGAGAGCATTTGCCCGACCTTGATGAACAGGCCGTTCAGTTCCAGGATGGCTTTTTTTACGCGTTCAGCATTGCGCAGGTGCAAAGCGAGGATGCGGTTCGCGTAGTAGCGATTTCCGAAAACTTTGCCGCCCAAGTGCAGCAGCGCATAACTCGACATAACCACAAAGGCTGTCCAGTAGGCTTTGCGTACACGCCGGGCGCGGGAGAAGGAAGGGTTCATGTTGAAAAGGGCGAAGAAGGGGAAAAAAGGAAAGGGGGGGGGGAAGGGTATTTCCCGGCAGTAAAATTTGGCAACCCAGGGGTCTGGTTGCGATTAGTTTTTGACAGGATTACAGGATAAAAGGCAAAGGCCTCATCCATCCTGTAACCCGTTTTAATCCCGGCAAATTTATACAACGCCGGACGTCGGGTATTTGTGAGCGGCTGCTATGTCTAAAAGCGAGAAAAGGCGGGATTGCGTGCACAACACAAAAAAAGCCGGGCGCGGACTTTTCCGGCTCGGCTTCATTCGAAATTACTAAACACGGGTCTTTTAACACGGCCATGGGGAATGGCAGGACTACTTGTTCAAGTGTTTGTTTTACAGGCTTTTCAGGTAATTGAGTATGTCTTGTTCCGATAGCGGCGCCGGCTGAAGCGGTAGTTGCACATTCGTGCCGATTTCGGTGAATTGTTTGGCTAACCAATACTGTCCACCGGTTTTTCCGACCACAACCACCTGTACCGGATAGCCGAGGGGCGCTTCGGGAAAACAAAACTCCGAGGAGGTTTCATTGCCCGTCAGTTCCGCGACGGCGTTGGTATTTTGGAAAACCAGAAACACGCGGGCATTGAGCGCGGTAAACTGACCAGGAAGCGTAACGCAAAATGGGCTGCCTGTCTCCGGCAAGGAACGGGCGCAATTGCTCCAGCCGGTTTGCGGCACGATGAGTTCGTAGCCCGACTGTTGGTCGCTCGTGCCGGGCAACGGCCATTGCGCCAAAAAAGCCGGCTCGTTGGTGTTTGTCCATCCCGTCACATTTTCCGCGGCATCCAGTACCCCGGTAAACACCGACATGTCTGGTTGTGCAGTATTGACCGCCGGGATTTGTACTTTGAGGTAGCGGTTTGGGAGCAACTGAAGCACTTTGTTGCCGCAAAGCACCCGTACCTGCACCGCACCGGCGCTTTCCAGCATTCTTGAGTCGGGGTATGTGGCGGTGGGGAGTTTTCGTGCCAGAAAATCGCCTTTGCGCAGCACCGTGGTCACGTCAATTTTCAGCGTGGGGCAGGTGCTGCAAGGAACCGGGGAGCCGGCATCATCGGCAAATAGATTTTCGGTGTCGGCCAAAAATACCCGTACGCCGCTTGCCGACGTGAGCATGGTGTCCGAAACAGCGTTTCCACTGAATTGAAAAACCGTACGGGTAGAAGCCTCCGGCGCTTGCAACAACAGCAAACCGAGATCCTCCAGCGTAGGCGTGTACGGGATAAACTCGTGCGTATCCTTCCGGCAGCCCCACACCATGGACAAGGTGCTCAGGAACAAAACGAGGTGGTATGTTTTTCTTAAGCGATGCATAGCATTTTGAAAAGATTACGGTAGAGAGGTGGTGTTTGGGTGTTTTAGTGTTTCAAGGGGAAAGCAGGGTAGCAAGCACGCCGTTTCGGGAACACATTCGAGTGATGCTTTGGAGATACGGCGCCGTATCGGTGCGCTGCCTTGAACGGATTCAAAAATTAAGCTGGGTTCTGACACCGTTCCTTAAAATCGAATCAATCGAAAATTCGGGTCACGCCAAAACGGATGCCGCCCACGCCCTGAGACTGCTCAACCGGGTACCCCGATCGGGTCACCGGTTCCAGGATGTGCCGGTAGTAGGGTTCTGCAAAAACACGCGTACGCGGCGATACATGATAAAACCACTGGATGCTGCCCATCAGGCTCATGCCGAGTCGCGTGCGGAACACGTCGTACTGGCCTTCGCCGGGAGTGAAAGGAGCCGGTTTGCCGTCGGGGGTCAGGATGCTGCCACGCTTGTGGAAAAGCACATTGACGGAGCCGCCGAGGTTCAGGCTGATGCCGCTGGGGCCGCTGCGGAGTTCCAGTGCTCCTTGCAGCGGAATATCCAGCAGGGCAAAACGGTTGTAGGTTTTGAGGTAATCGGTGCCGTACTCAATGCCCAGGGTATCGGTTACCGTCACCCATTGGCCATTGATGAGTTTCTGGGTGACGGTCAGGTTGTACCGCACAAAGTTGGGATCGTAGTGTTCAAACTGCTCCACAAAATAATCGTAGTGCAAACCCGTGCGCAGCATGAAATTTCCGGCAAAAAGATAGGATGCGCGTATGCCGGCATTATAGCCCCAATCGCGTTTTTCGGTGCGCTCGCGGTCATGGATATAGTCCTGAAATTCCGAATTACCCGATTGCAAACGTTTGTTGGCCCATACGGGGCCAACGTATGCATCCACTAACCAGGCCTGCCGGTTGCTGTTGAAATCGTAACACTTCTTAGGCGCTTTTTTTGCCTTGGCTGCGGTGATTTTTACCGGCGACATCGCGTGGGTTCGTACAGGCAATTCGAGTCCGGCAATCTGCCCGGGTAGCAAAGCGGTGATCCGCCTGGATATGCCCGGCAAGGCGTCCGGCCCGGTTGTTCGGGCCTCGGGGGCATCGGCCTTTTTTACAATATCCGGTACCGGCGAAGGTGTCGGTACGGCGAGGACTACGTCGGGTTGCAGGGCAGGTAGTTGTTCCGATGCAGCCGTGCGCCCGGCGGTGAATGCCGCCGATTTTGTCCGGGTAGCGGGCGTTGAACGCTGTGGGTATGCTGCGGATACGGTATTTCCGGTGGTAGCAGATTCGGTTGCTTCCGGGGTGTGGGTATGGTCTGGCAACGGGGCGGGCTGTGTTGGTGTAGCCGGCGCCGGGGATGTCGGAGGTGGCGTCGTGTTGGTTTTCCCGGCAATTGGCTGGACAGCCGCCGGTTTGGTTTGTGGCCCAAAAAACCACAGGCCTGCACCCGCCAGTCCGCCGGCTATGCCGAAGGCAAGGAACCAAACGATAAACCGCCGTTTTCGGCGGCGCAGGGCATGCTCCACGTTAGGCCACACGAATGCAGGAGGCGGTACCTCCGCATCATGCAAACGCTCGCGTAACAGATCGTCTATGTTGTTGGATCGTTCCATTTTTTTGTTCGTTTTCAAGATTTTTGGGGTGTGATTTGGTGTAATGTTTCAAATTGTTCGCACAACCAACGGCGTGCCTTGGTCAATTGGGAGCGCGAGGTGCTTTCCTGTATGCCCAATAGTTCAGCCACTTCTGCATGGGAATACCCCTCGATGGCCACCATGTTGAACACGACCCGATACCCGTCGGGCAGTCGGCTGATCAGGCGCAGCAGTTCGGCTTCCGACAGGCTGGCCACGGCATCCGGTTCTACGGGTGACTCCGGCAGAGTTTCGTGGCCGGTTGTCTCGTAATCAAACCGCTGTCGCTGGTAAGCACGCAGCGCCGTATTGACCATGATCCGGCGCACCCATCCTTCAAAAGACCCCTGAAACTGGAACTGCTCCAGTTTCGTGAACACTTTCACAAACCCCTCCTGCAGGATATCCGCAGCGTCCGATGACGAGCGGGCATACCGCAGGCATACCGCGTACATCTTGCCGGCAAACTGCTCGTACAATTGTCGCTGGCATTGCGCGGAACCGCGCAAACAACCCCGGATGAGTTCATGTTCGTTCAAAAGAGGCGATGCAGTTGAGCGGCTGTTCGCCGGCAATCGGCCGGGAATTGTCCCGAAGGTACGCAATTCTGTCAGATGCAGAATGCGCTTTTTTTGCTGCCTGAGGAGGAAAAAAAGGGTAACCAGTGCTTTTTCACCGCGGAGGCTCGGAGGGGTTTTTACCTCGGAGGCTCGGAGGGTGTTTTCACCGCAGAGGCGCGGAGGCGCGGAGACGTAGAGTAGTTTTTACCGCGGAGGCTCAGAGGGTGTTATTTTTTTTGAAAATCAACCTCATAAAAACTACTCTACGTCTCTGCGCCTCCGCGCCTCTGCGGTGAAAACTACTCTACGCCTCTGCGGTGAATTTGAAAATGTCCCGTGGTGTGGCCTACTGGGCCACTATTTTCCGAACCGCCACGCCATGCGCATCGTGCACCTGAACCCAGTAGATTCCGGCCGGCCAAGCGTCCGTTTCGAGGCGCAGCGTATCGGTATTGCTGTACTGTCGCTCGGTCACCAGCCGCCCGGTCTGGTCAAATACCCGGATGACACCGCTGCCGGCTTCGGCTAAGCGTACATGCAGCGCGCCGGCGGCCGGGTTGGGCCACACCGTCAGTTTGGCGCCACCGACCGGGTTGGTCGTGGATACCGACGAGGTACACACATCGGCGAAATTGTTGGCGTACAGCACCGGAAGGTGGGGTACTTCGTCAAGCATGCGGGCTACGTTTTGCAGGTGCGTCAGCCCGGGACCGCGGTGGTAAGTCCACGCGGCATTCAGTTCCACGATCTGGCCCGGTGCGAAGGCGCCGAACTGATGCGCGCCCAAGCCCCGTTGGTCGCCGCCCGGCTGGTTGGCGCCAAGCATGGACCATTCGGCGGCATTGTTCGGGTTGCCGGGAAAAGCATGCGTTGCCACAGGCGTGGGCTGTACCGGGTTGTAGCCGCTCCCGGCGCCGGTGAGCGGCAGCCCGTCGCGCCACGACCCCGTCAGGTAGCGGAAGTACTCGAGCGAAGTTGTTGGGTCGGTTGTAGCGGGAGTCGGCGCGCCAACAGAGGCGTTGTAGATGGGCATGAACCGATCGAGCGATTGGTTGAGAAAGGTGACGGCCTGCACGGGCGGGTTGATCCCGTACGACAACACTCCGCTGCACGGTGCCAGGTCGGTGTTGGAGCGGTTGTAGGTATAAAATGTGTTTGTCGCGGGGTGGCTGCCGAGGTAGTCATCGGAGTAACAACCCAGGTCGAAATCAACATACAGGGCCACCGAAAACGAGTCTATTTGCTCCGACGAGCGGTTGATGATCTTGTGAGAAGTGAACATGGCATTGTTGATCAGCGGCTTGTCGGGGCAGCTGAAGGCAAAGTAGGTGATGTGTATTTCCGCTTGCAACGGGAAAGTGCCTCCTGCTCCACCGCCCTGATCGTTCACAACGGTCCAGATTTGCTCGTCGGGAACAAAGGCGGCCAACCCCTGCAGTTGGACTACCGGATAGTCGCCTTTCATGGGGTCGTACGAGCCGTCGCCGTCTGCGTCGTGGAAGGGGGCCAGATTTTGATTGGGCAAACTGAAGCCCGTGACGCCGGCAAAAAACGGGTTTCCGCGTGCAGGCCAGCCGCGCACGGCGGTGTGGGGCGCACTGAGTGTGCCGTCGCTCAGGTCGCTCAGGAAGGCATTGATTTCGGCGGCGGTGACGCGGAAAAAGCGATCCCAGTTGGCGCAGGTAGCGCCCATGGTAGTGCCGGTTGCCGGATCGAGGGGGCCGGTATAAAACGGAGACGATGTGGAGCTGGTGGTGCGGTATCTGCCTGCCCCGATTTTCAGGTTGCCGGCCGGATCTAT
This sequence comes from Lewinellaceae bacterium, assembly GCA_016719605.1. Classification (GTDB taxonomy): domain Bacteria; phylum Bacteroidota; class Bacteroidia; order Chitinophagales; family Saprospiraceae; genus M3007. Next base: position 495,700 of record JADJYW010000004.1, read on the forward strand.
CCCGCCAAACCAGAGCGTGCCCAAAAAAATCGTGGACGGCGTGTTGACGCCTGTCGCGAAGTCGGGTTGGTACCGGGCCTCGGTCAGGTCCCAGCCGAAATCGGCGGCATTGAGGATACGGGCACGCAGCGCATTGCCGGCCAGATCAATTTGGGATTGCGGGGCCGTGCAAACCTGCGCAATGGCCGCCACTGCAGCCAGTAGAAACGAGAGGGTCAGCGGAAATTTCATAACAAAAAATTGATTTGGTGAACAGGCTGCCGCCACTAAAAACCAGCGCACAGCAAGCCTCGAAAACGGATTGGAACATAGCCCCGCGCAAGCCCGAGTATGGATTGCCACGGCAGCAACGGAACGAAGATAGTACCTTTCAAAAAGTAAATTTGCCCCGTTTTGTGGGCGCGCCCGTTTCCGGTGCGAACAAGGTATTTGGTTGTGTGAAGCGCGGCGAAGCGGCTCCGCGCACGCTATTGTTCACCGCAGAGGCGCGGAGTTTTTTTTTACCGCAGAGGCGCGGAGACGTAGAGTAGTTTTTACCGCAGAGGCGCAGAGGCGCGGAGTTTTTTTTACCGCAGAGGCGCGGAGACGTAGAGTAGTTTTTACCGCAGAGGCGCAGAGGCGCAGAGGCGCGGAGTTTTTTTTACCGCAGAGGCGCGGAGACGTAGAGTAGTTTTTACCGCAGAGGCGCAGAGGCGCGGAGTTTTTTTTACCGCAGAGGCGCGGAGACGTAGAGTAGTTTTTACGGGGATTGGAGGGTGTTCAATAAACTGTGTCAACGGTACTTTTATCAACCTTGAAACGCCGCGCGCGGGTCTTTCGACCCCGCGTCAACCGTTTGATTATGTGGCACTAAGGTGCGGGTCGAAAGACCCGCGCACGGCGCCGTTGCTTCAAATATGGACCGTTGACACAGTTTTCTGAACTCTCCCGAAACTGGCTCTGAAAAAAAACTACTCTACGCTCCGCGCCTCCGCGCCTCTGCGGTAAAAAATGCTCTACGCCTCTGCGGTGAAAACTACTCTACTGAAAACATCCCCCCCGCGCCTAAAACACCCAGTTCAGCCCCACATTCAGTCCAGCCGAAACGTGGTCGGGCAAGCGCCGGCCCTGCGCATCCCGCCGGGCAAAATTGCCGGCGACGGCCGGCTCCGCCACGAATCGGAGATGGCGGCCCCAGTGGTATGCCACTCCGGCAGATGCCCAGTAGCCGAGGAAAAGATTGTCCGTGCGCTCCAGTGCCACGCTGTTGGCAGCATTTTGTACAAACCGGAGCCGGTTGTTTTGCGACGCTCGGGCCGTCACCTCGATGTCGTTTTTCAGGAAAAAATTGCCGGTGAGGCCTGTTTTGGCTACGGCCTGCACCCGGCCGTTGCCGAGGCGGCAGGTCAGCAGCAGCGGGATGCGCAGTACCTGCACCCGCTCGGTGGTCGAAATACGCGCTACGACAGGCTCGTCATCGGGCACCGGCGCCGAGCCGTCCACCGGTTCCATGCGCAGGCTCACGGCTGCCGAACCGCCGTAGGTGCTCAGGTCGTAGGTGTAGTTGCGCCGGGTGAGCGGGCCGCCGGGGTTCGTTATGCCGTCGGCAAACCGGAACCGGGCGGTGTGCACCGCCTTGCGTGTGGCCTCGCCATAACCGATACCGCTCTCCAGACCGATGCGCCGGGTGAGCGATTTGCCTGCCCGAAACCACCAGTCGGCCGATACGCCCGGGCGCTCCGGTTCGCCCACGAAAACGGGTCGTAAACCCGGCCGGTGCGCGGGTGCGGATGCCTGCTCGAAGGTGCGTTGTGGCGTAGCGTGCAGCCCGATGTACCAGCCGGGAGTCCGGTGTGTCGGCGCTGCGGGCGGGCGGGCGATGACGCCCATTGCGGGCCGGGCCGCTTCCCGGTGCGGCAGCGCGCGGAGGGGACTTTCGAGCAGGGCAACGCCGGCGACAGGGCGGGGCAGGGCCGGCGCGGAATTGCTCGTTGCCGGCGGTTGGGTGGTTGTTTGTCCGGGCGGCAGTGTCGGATCGGGCCGGCCGGCGGGCAGGCTTGTTTGTTCGGCCGGGAGGGGCGCCGGGTTGGCGGGCGGCAGGGGAGGGGCGCCGGGTTGGTTCGGTTCGGACGCGATAGATACGGGCGTGTTTTGTTCGGGCCGGGCGGGCGACGCGGCCGTGCGGCCCGGTGCATCCGCGCGCAGCGGCCCGGCAGTGCGGTCGGTGGCGGCGGCAGATTTCATCGGGGCTGTTTCCTGTGCCGGAAAAGCGGTATTGCTGGTGTGCTGTGCTGCTTCGGGAGGTGTTTTTTCTGAAAAAACGGACTCGCGCCCGGTTGTTTCCGCAGGGTTGGTCTGGGTGGCGGCGGTATTGCCGGCAGTGTTTTGCCATTTTTTTTCGTAGAAAAAATGCGTGCACACCAGTCCGGAGAACAGCAGTAGCAAGATCAGTGCGGCGGCTATGCGCAGGCGGTAGCGGGCGAAGGCGCGGGGTCGGGGGGCGGCGTTGGGGGGCAGGTTGCCCGCCACGCGCGACCACATATCGGCAGCCGGGTTTTCTTCGTAGTCGTCGAACGTGTTGCGGACGTAGTCGTCGAGCGGGTCGTTGTGTATGTTTTTTTCCATGACGGTCAGGTGGTGAAGCTGGTTTCGAGCAGTTTGCGGAAGTGCGCTTTGGCCCGCAGCAGTTGGGATTTGGAGGTGCCCACCGAGATGCCGAGGATTTCGGCGATTTCCGGGTGGGAGTAGCCTTCGAGGATGTGGAGGTTGAACACCGTTCGGAAGCCCGGGGGGAGTTGCTGGAGGATTCGGATCATGTTTTTGGCGGGATGCTCGTCGCCGGCGAAGGGGTCGGTTTCGTCGGGGAAGTCCTGCCCGTTCAGTTCGGTCAGGGCGGGTATCCGCTTTTGTTTTTGCAGGTACTGGAGGGCTGTATGGACAAACACCCTGCGCATCCAGCCCTCGAAATTGCCCGCCCCGGTGTACTGGGGCAGGTCGCGGAATACTTTTACGAAACCCTCCTGCAGGATGTCCTCGGCGTCCTCTCTGCTGTTGGCATAGCGGAGGCACAATGCGAACATCCTGCCCCGAAAGCACTCGAAGAGCTGCTTTTGAGCCAGGCGGTCGCCCCGGAGGCAGGCGTGCAGGTTCGGTTCGGTCATGTTTGTAGCGGGCGGCGCAAATACATTCGGAAAGGTAGGTCGTGCGCGGGGCGCGGGGGTTGCATGGGGGTGGGCGATTTTTTGATGACTAACTTTTTTTTCCAGGCACATGCAACCCTTGCCTTTCAATCCGACCTACTCTTGCAAAACATCTTTTCAAAAAATTTTCCGTTATGACAAAAGCATTAAAATTCTTCCTGCTTCCGGCATTTGCCCTTGTGGCACTGCTGTTTTCCTGTACCAAAACGGACGAACTGACCGTGGATGAGGCTGTAGACCAGGCGCTGTACGGTGTTCAGGAGCGTGGCGGCATGGGTCGGTACGGTTGTTACGAGCTGGTGTTTCCGGTTGCGATCGAATTGCCGAACGGCACGACGGTGGAGGCGGATTCCTACGACGCGATCAAGCAGCAGCTGCGCACCTACTTTGAGGCCAACAGCGACAGCCGCCGGCTGCGGCGTGGCGTGCGCCCGCATCTCAATTTTGTGTTTCCGATCTCCGTCGTATCCGAAGACGGCGACCTGATCGCGGTGGAATCGGAGGAAACACTCCAGCGGCTCCGTGCCGAGTGTGCGGGCACCTTCGGCAGCCATGATCCGAGGGGCCACGGGCAGCACGGTCTGTCGTGTTTCGAGGTGGTATTCCCGATTACCATCGAATTTCCCGACGGTACCACTGCCGAAGCCGGCGACCGCCAGGCGGTGCACCAGCTCTTGCGCGTCTGGATGCAAAACAACCCCGGCGTGCCGGCCCGGCCCAAAGTGACATTCCCGTTGACGGTCAAAATGGCCGATGATGGTTCGCTGGTGACAGTGGACAGCCCCGAGGCATTGCGGCGGCTGAAGGCAGATTGCCGGTAAAAGGCAAGGGGCGAGGTCGTAGCGGTGGGTTTTAACCCGCCGAACCGTGCATATCGAATTGATCCGTGCGCTGTTCCTTTGTGGGCAGGGCACGGATTTTTTTGTTTTGGAGTTCCCCCAAAAATACGACTTGTGTTGTACCAGCAGAAATTTATCAAGACCTTGGAGAGTTCTTAAAAATTTGATTTTCAATAAGATAAAAACTCTGCGCCTCCGCGTCTCTGCGGTAAAACTACTCTACGCCTCCGCGTCTCTGCGGTAAAACTACTCTACGCCTCCGCGTCTCTGCGGTAAAACTACTAACTACTCTGCGCTGCTCTGCGCCTCCGCGTCTCTGCGGTAAAACTACTCTACGCCTCCGCGTCTCTGCGGTAAAACTACTCTACGCCTCCGCGTCTCTGCGGTAAAACTACTCTGCGCCTCCGCGTCTCTGCGGTAAAACTACTCTACGCCTCCGCGTCTCTGCGGTAAAACTACTCTACGCCTCCGCGGTGAATTTGAAAATGCCCGACAGCGTACCTTGCGCTTGCTGTTCTAAATTTGGCACAAACACCTGAAAATCAAGTCATCGGTAGCCTCCTATAAACTTCAAGAAAAAATAACCGGGCCAAATAAATCCTCATTTTCAGCATATTACACAAAAATCTTCGGACAATCTTTCGAGATTGCTTGTTCGTTCCGAACCCTCGTTCTACCTTTGCCGCCGCTTTTGGAAAAAGCCCCTTTTTTAGGTTCAACATTTCAACATTTAACAGCACATAAAATGAATACGCTGAGTTACCGGACGGAATCCGTCAGTAAAGAAAAAGCGGAGCACAAGTGGTATGTGGTGGACGCTGAGAACCAGGTGGTTGGCCGCCTGTGCAGCCACATAGCCAGTGTTCTTCGCGGCAAAAACAAGCCCAGCTACACGCCCCATGCCGATACCGGCGACTATGTGATCATCATCAATGCCGACAAAGCGCGCTTTACCGGCAAGAAATGGGATCAGAAAGAGTACAAAAACTACTCGCACTGGCCGGGCGGCCTCAAAACCGTAGTAGCCACGGAGCTCTGGGACAAAGATCCGCGCCGCATCCTCGAACGTGCCGTGAAAGGTATGTTGCCCAAAACCAAACTGGGCCGCCAGGTCTACAAACGTATGTTCGTGTACGTTGGGCCGGAGCATCCGCACACCGCACAACAACCCGAACCGCTCAAATTTTAATGGTGAATAATCAATGGTCAATGATCAGCGGGCTTGCCAAACAGGCTGGAATGCCATTCTGCATGCGCGATTTTTCATGTATCATTTTAAATTCATCATTTATCATTCATAATTCATCATTCAGAAACGTATGGAAATGATAAATGCCATCGGGCGCCGAAAAACAGCCGTTGCCCGGGTGTACCTGATGCAAGGAGAAGGCAAGATCACGGTAAATGGAAAAGATTACCGCGAGTACTTCCCCCAGATGCACGTTCAGCACAACGTGACCGACCCGTTTGCGGTAGTTGGCGCGGAGAATATCTACGACCTCAAGATCAACGTCCGTGGCGGCGGCTTCAAAGGCCAGGCCGAAGCCGTGCGTATGGGACTAAGTCGCGCTTTGGTGAAATTGAACGAAGAGTTCAAGAAGCCGCTCAAGGACAAAAAATTCCTGACGCGCGACAGCCGTGCTGTGGAACGCAAAAAATATGGCAGGCCCAAGGCACGCAAACGCTTCCAGTTTTCCAAACGTTAAAATCTTGAACACAATGCAGAAGCCTACCTATAAAGAATTGCTCGATGCAGGCTGCCATTTTGGCCACCTGCGCAAAAAGTGGAACCCAAAAATGACTCCGTATATTTTTATGGAGCACAAAGGAATCCACATTATAGACCTCAACCGCACGGCCGAATGCCTCGAACGTACCGCCCAGGCAGTCAAACTCATGGCTAAAAGCGGCAAGAAAATTATGTTCGTGGCTACAAAAAAGCAGGCCCGGGAAATCGTGCAAAAAGCCGCCGAAAGCGTCGGAATGCCGTTCGTGACTGACCGCTGGCTGGGTGGCATGATGACCAACTTTATGACTATCCGCAAGTCGGTCAAGAAAATGAATAACATTGAGCGTCTGCTTGCAGATACCTCGCTGACCAGTATCACCAAGAAGGAACGCCTCACTTTGAGCCGCGAACACGCCAAGATGACCAAGCAGCTGGGCGGTATCGCCAACCTCAATCGCTTGCCCTCCGCTGTGTTTATCGTGGATATCCACCACGAGCACCTGGCTTTGGCGGAAGCCCGCAAATTGAGTATCAAAACCTTCGGCATGGTGGATACCAACTCCGACCCAACCCTGGTGGACTACGTAATCCCCAGCAACGACGATGCCTCCAAGTCGATCGCGTTCATCACCAACTACCTTACGGATGCTATCCGTGAAGGTTTGGAAGAACGCAAAGCCGTTAAAGGAGAAGAAAAAGAAGGCGCCGAGGCTTAATCACCCAATCACTCCATCACTCAATCTCTTATAGTTAATGAGCGAAGTTAAAATTTCGACAGCCGATATTCAAAAACTCCGCGAAATGACCGGAGCCGGCATGATGGACTGCAAAAAAGCACTCATCGAAGCCGAAGGCGATTTTCAGGGCGCCATTGACGAACTCCGCAAAAAAGGTATCGCGAAAGCCGCCAAGCGCGAAGACCGTGAAGCCAAAGAGGGCGTGGTTATCGCACAAGTCAATGCCGACCAAACCAAGGGCATCGTTGTGGCACTCCAATGTGAAACGGACTTCGTGGCCCGCAACGATGGTTACATCGCTATGGCTCAAAAAATGGCCGACATAGCATTGGCTAATTTCCCGGCTACTCTGGCCGATTTGCTCGCCCTGCCGTATGAGCCGGGCGTAAGCATTCTGGAAAAAGTGGGCGAACAGAATGGCATCATCGGCGAAAAAGTAGAACTCGGCCGTTATGACCGCATCGAAGGTACTCAGATTGTCACCTACAACCACTCCAACCGCAAACGCTCCGTGCTGCTGGCGCTGAACAAAGCCGGTCACGAAGAAGCCGGCCGCAACCTCGCCATGCAAATTGCTGCTATGAACCCGGTGTCGGTCAGCAAAGATGACGTTGATCCGGCAATCGTGGCCAAGGAACTCGAAATCGGCAAGGAAATGGCTCGCAACGAAGGTAAAGCAGAGGACATGCTCGATAAAATTGCACTGGGCCGACTGAATAAGTTCTTCCAGGAGAACACGCTGCTGGCACAGAAGTATGTCAAAAACAATGATCAGACTGTAGAACAGTACCTGCAAAGCCTTGAGAAAGGTTTGACGGTCACAGGCTTCAAGCACGTCGCGATTTAAGTAAAACGGTACCGGCGGGATTTTTTACCTGCTAAATTTTTATACAACGAGCCATCCCGAATTTTTCGGGATGGCTCGCTGCATTTAAAGACGCGATTTGTGCCAATTTGATTTTTGAAAAGGTGTCTTGCGCTACAAGCGCCGGCTCCCGTTGTTTTGTTCTGATTGGTATCTTGGCGAGATTTTGCAGAATCAAATGTAACAAAATAAAAAAGCCGCCAGAACACTTGCGTGTCCAGCGGCTAATAAACCCCAAAAAACCAAATGAAAACTATTCTTAAGATGGCTTTATTAAAAGCCATCACTTTTTTAAAATTTGCAGGTCAAAGGTACAACGATGAAATTTAATGTGCAAATCTTTTTTTTCTCTTTTTTTATTGCACCTCTCGCTTACCTGATTAACAGCACAAATGTACGAGGGCGTTTTTATTTTATGCGAACCTCATCTCAATTTTTTTTTTGAGGGGATCTGCTATTCCGGAATACGGCCCCCGAGCGTAGCCACCAATGACATGTGCGGAGTTAATACTTAATGAAACCCTGTACCCAGGTTTGGCGGTCGGTGGTGAGCCGAAGCCGGTAATGGCCGGGCGTGACGACCGTATGTACTGGAATTGTCCAGGCTTCTACATCTGCCATGCTTTGCCCCTGGGCAAGCAGTCGTCCCGCCAAATCAAGTATTTCCCAGGAGAATACACCTTGTACCGGCTCCGCCCATTGCACTTGCAGCACTTCGCGGACAGGAGAAGGAAATATCCGCACGGGGGTGTTTGACCGGAATTCGACAAATCGTACCGGGCTGTACGCAAATGAACCGTCTTGGTCCATCTGGCGAAGGCGATAGTAGTTGATGCCTCTCAGTGGTTGCTCATCCCGAAAGGTGTAGTGCCGCGTTTCCCGGGTAGTGCCTGCTCCGGCTACCTGTCCGATTTCCGTAAAATGATGCCCGTCGGCGCTGCGCTCAATGGCGAAGTAGGCATTGGAGGTTTCGGAAGCAGTAGACCAGGAGAGAAGGGCCTGTGCCGATGTGGGCCGCACATCAAAATTTGTTAATTCTACAGGGAGCGAAAAGTTGTCGCCTACCGTGAAGTCGTCAATTCGGAAGTTTGATGCGAGCTTATTACAGTTGTTTGACGATTAGTTATGTAGGAAAAACGAAATCGGAGATTGGCTACATTCTCTGCACTGGAAGGAAGGTCAAAATAGATACTACCCCATGTCGTTGAAGCGCCGTCGGACACATCATCGGAAATTTCGTTCCAGGAACTTCCATTGCTGCTCCATTCAAATAAAACCGGGCGATTCCACGCGTTCGTTGCTCTCCTGCCAAAGCCAACCCGAATACCTGTTCTGCCAACCGTACTTACCACGCCTGAAACGGTTAGCGTAACCGTGGATCCTGATGGAGCACAATGTTGAAAAATAACATTTTCCTCTCCGGATGCCTCCGGACTTGTGGGGGAAGAAAAATACCCGAAACTATTTGCATTGTCAATCACAAATATTCTACCGTTATTGTTAACACCATTCGTCCAGCCGGCCGGAAAAGCCCCATTGTTGAACGTAACGTTGTAAAATGATTGCGCTGAAAGGATTTCAAAGCAAGGCGGGCATAGCGCCAAAAGGGCAAAAAGCAGTAATGTTTTTCTCATGCGGTAGTGTTTTTCAAGGCCAAATGGCCTTCAGAAAAACACACAAAAATAGGCAAGGGCCGGTCTTTGTATACCAACACTTGATTTAAGTTTTAATTAAATCCCCTTTTCTGTCAATTTTCTTTTCTGCCCCTGCTTTATTCACCTCCCCCCCCGTACCAGTTCAATATACCCGCTCAGCACATCCGACCGAAGCACCACACCATCCACACGGTTTTCGTACACCTTGCAGACATAAAAATAGGTGCCCTCGGCAACGTCGTTGCCGGCCAGATTGCGACCATTCCAGTTGATGGCCGGGTCGGCGGCCTCGTACACGAGGTTGCCCCAGCGATTGAAGATTTGCATGTCAATCCGGGCAATAAATCGCCAGTTGGGAAATGGTGTGAACAGATCGTTGAAGCCGTCGCCATTCGGGGTAAAGGCATTCGGTAACTCGTAGCGCGGACAGTTGTCCACGCACAATACCGGACTTTGGGCACTTTCGTTTCCAATGTTATCCACCGCCGATATGGCATAGCAACCGGCCAGCCCGTTTCCGATGTTGTGAATAAACGTCGTATTCCCCGCACCGTCAATCTCCACCAGCAGGGTAAGTGGATCGCCCTCAAACGGCGCAAACCACAGGCGGTACTGTGCAGCATCGTCGGTGTCGGGGCAAGTGGTGTTGGGATTGGTCCACTGGAGGATATTTTCGTACGGCGGGTCAGGCGCCACACCTCCGTCATCGGTGCAGATATTTTCGATGACAAGCATGGGCACACAGGGCGGTATGGTGTCCAACGGCACACCACAAAGTACTTGCGAGTTGTTGAAAATAGGATCAATCACCCCGCCGATGCTGTATGTACCGATGCTACGCACATAATAGCAGTACTCCCGGCCATTCTCCAAACCGCGGTCGGCGTAGTCGGGTGTGTTGGAAATCCCGATGGAATCGAATTGCCCGGTGCCGTCATTTCGGCGATAAACGATGTAGCGATAGTTCGTCCAGGCCACTTCTTCCTGCCAGGTCAGCAGGTTGGCTCGATCGGTTGATTTGATGGAAAGAAATATCGAAGAGGCATCATTGGTCGAGCCGGTAGGTGTCGTGAAATCGCCACGCGTGTAAAACGACACCTTGTAGTGGTACGGCTGTCCGGCGGTGTTGAGGCTTGGATCAGTAAAACAGGTATCGTTGGCTTGCCAAAAATTGGCAGCCGTAAACGTGGCGCCCGGCACCGGCTGCATGACGCCCCCACTCAGGCCGGGCGCTCGCAGCAGCTGATACCGATATGGGCCGGGGTTGGCAATCGTATCCAAATCCGCAGCCACGGGCTTGGACCAGCATATTTCCATCTGCCCGTTTGCTGGATCGGTCTGTATGACGGTTACATTGGTGATGAGCGGCAAATCGCGCGGCAACTGCACGCAAGCCTCCTCGGAAGGCAAACTTTCCACCAGATTGTACGGGTAGCCACCGGCAGAGATGCGTGCAAACTTGGCCAATACCCGATAACAATAGGTGCGGCCGCGCTCCACATTTGTATCCTTGAAATAGTAGCGTCCATCCTTGTCCTGCCGGGTCACAAAAATAACCTCGGTGTATCCTTTGCCTTTCAAACCCGGAGCGCAGGAGTCTATCGGGAACGGGTTGGTGCCCTCGCGGCGCCAAACAGAAAAGCCGTAAAAGTAGTTTTGCGCAGCATTTTCGCAGAAATAAGGCTTTTCCCAAGAAACTTCTACCGCACCAAACTGGGCCGCAGCCTGCACGTCTTCGGGCGGAGGACCTACGACCCGAATGGAAACTGTTTTCAGATCGGCCAACTGCGGCGTGTTTTTGTTGAGCGAGTCTACAGCCTTGAAAATGACGGTGTATGGCTGGTTGGAAATATGCTCGCAAGCCGTTTGCCAACGGAATGTACCAACCACAGGGGGCACTTGGTACCCGCCGGGAGCCATGAACGTGGCCGGGCTGAAGGGGTTGCTGATCGGCCCGCCCGCCGCAGTCAATTGTACCAGATTCCCGGAGTCAGGATCGGTGGCAACTACCGGAAACTCGATCGTCTGGCCGGCCACCACACATAAATTATCCGTGGATTCGACCACCGGCGGCCGATTTTGGCAGGTGGAAACGAATATCTGCATATCGCGGATCGTCGTGTCTATGGGCAGACCATTGCGCCAGGAAATGACGATGAAAGCCAGGTTGTACTCGCCCGCCACTTGTGGCGACAGCCACAAAATATCGCCGGTTCGCTCGTCCATCTGGAGCATGTTGTCTATGCCCGCACCTATTTCATTCGGAAAACTGTAGTTGGGCACATTGGTGCCCAATGCCTGTCTCGGCACGATGAGCCGATAGGAAAGGCTGTCCAAATCAGGGTCAAACGCATTGGGGTTGTGCTTGAAAGGCTGCCCGATGCAGGCGTTATCTATGGGGTCCTGAAGCAGGTAGGGGGTGGTATTGGTGCCGCCAAACTGGGGGTCGAGGAAGGCGTAAACCGTCTCCAGATGAAACGGCACATTTTCCGACTGGGGCGGGTTCACGTTGATAATGCCGGCGTTGCGATTGGGGTCGGTCATCGAAATACGGTAGCGGGCCGGGCCGGCATAGGTATGAATGGCCACATAGCGGTTGTATTTTACCTCATCGTTCAGGATCACACCGCCGCCGCTGCCGTTGGAACGGCCCACTTGCTGGCAGGTGCCGTCACCCCAGCAAATGGTCAGCGTATCGCGGTCGGCACTGAAACTGAGGGTGCGTGTCCAGGTGATAATCGTGGCACGCACCGTAAGCGGGCCGATTTGCTCAATGTGGATTTCGCCGGCACGGTTGTGGGTGGCATGCAGGGCTGCTGGGGCCAGGGCGAAGAAAAAAAGCAACGGGCGTAACATCGTGTTCATAGTTCGGGTAAGTTTGTCCGTTTGTGCAGGTTTTCGGAAACGGGTTGCGCAGTCGGGATATTTTCCCGGCAAAATGCGGAAAACTCCTGGCCCTCCGCCAGTTTGCCCGGTTCGTATTTTGCAAGCGCTGGCAAATAACCGTGTTTCCAACGCACATTCCCTCCGGTTGTTCGCAGCAACCGCATCCGGGTAGCAACAAGACGCTACTGCCTGTACGCTTCCAGCACCGATGCAATTTTTCGGTCGTTGGCCAGACGGGGCACTTTGTTTTGTCCGCCAAGTTTGCCCTCGGATTTCATGTAGTCGCGAAAGGCATCGCGGCGCAGCGGGCGGATCACCAACGGCCGCAAAATGTTGCCCACAATCAGATCGTCGTAATAGATATTTTGGGCACGCATCCGGGTATCCACATCCTGCGCAAATGCCGCGAGATTCGCCGGCGGGTTGTCAAACTCGACAAACCACTCGTGGTAGGGCAGATCCGAATCAACAGGATTGACCTGCGGCGCCACGGTAAACTCCACAATACGCACACCCGCCGCATTGGCTACCGGGAGCAGCGACTCCTCCACCTCCTTGCCGATCACATGCTCCCCAAAAGCCGAAATGAAATGTTTGATGCGCCCCGATACCACCAGACGGTACGGGTTCGTGGATACAAACTGCACGGTATCGCCGATGTTGTAGCCCCAAAGCCCGGCATTGGTGTGCAGGATCAGGGCGTAGTTGACACCGACTTGTACATCCTGCAGCCACAAACGGGTTGGGTGTTCTTTGAAAATTTCATCCGCCGGCACAAACTCGAAAAACATACCTGCATCGGTGTTGAGCAGCAAACCTTCGGAAGGGAAAGCGTCCTGAAAGGCAATGAAACCCTCCGAGGCAGGGTATGTTTCCACGGTGTCTATACGCTCGCCGACGAGTGCTTCCAACTTGGCCCGGTACGGTTCAAAATTGACGCCGCCGTACACAAACACCGAAAAATCAGGAAAAATCTCGCGAATCGTTCGCTTTCCGGTGCGAGCCAGCAGGCGCTCGTAGTACATCTGCACCCAGGGAGGGATGCCCGAAATGAGGCGCATATCGGCCCCGGTTGTTTCGTCCACAACGCGCTCCACTTTCTCCTCCCAGTCCTCGATGCAGTTGGTTTTCCAGGAGGGCATCTGGTTGGTGCGCAGCCACGCCGGCACGAGGTGGTTGCTGATGCCGCTCAAGCGGCCGGTAGGTATGCCGGCTGTTTCTTCCAGTTCGGGGCTGCCGGAGAGAAAGATCAGTTTGCCGTCGAGCCAGCGCCCGTTGCCGGTGCATGCAAAATAGTTGAACAGCGCATCGCGGGCCGTACCAAAGTGCAGGGGGGTACTTTCCCGGCTCATGGGGATGTACTTCACGCCCGATGTCGTACCGGAGGTTTTGGCAAAATAAGCGGGCTGGCCGGGCCAGAGCACATCCGGTTCGCCCGTTTTCACCCGCTCGATGTAGGGTTTCAAATCCTCATAGTCCCGCACCGGCACGCATCGAACGAAGTCCGCGTAGGTTTTGATGTCGGAAAAACGGTGGTCGCGCCCGAAGGCTGTATTGCCCGCGCGGGCTACAAGTTGCCGGAAAATTTTTTCCTGATCGGATACGGCGTTTGCCGCCATGCGGCGGATACGGCGAGCGACGAAATGCGCAAAGGGACGAAGAAGGGTAGAGCGAAAGCCCATGAACAGTTTTGAGTTTTGAGTTTTGAGTTGGGTTTGAGTTGGGTTTTCACGCGACAAAAGTCGGATAATTTGTGATCCTCCCAAGAATAAACCCGATGCACCCATCGGCTATCGGGCAGACAAAAGTCTGCCGCTACTGCTTTCGCCGAATCAATACTGTTCTTCCTTCCAGTTCGAATTGCGACCCCAGGGGTTCGCACACCATGCGGAGCGCGCGCTCGAGGTCGCCATGCACAAACCGACCGCTGAATCGGTGCCCTCCTGTACCCGAGGCGCTGACGACAATATCATATTGGCGGGCCAGTTCGGCAAATACCTCGTACATGGGTGCATCCTCGAAGTGGCTCTCGCCTTGCATCCAGACCGGCCAGGGGTCGGTGACGGCACTGACGGGTTGTTGCCAGCGGCCTTTGCGTGCAACGGATTTCTGGCCGGTACGCAGCGCCTGTTTTTCGCCATTGGAACTGGCTGCCTGTACAAAACCGGAGTAGCAGGCCACTTCCAGCGCAGCGCCCCGGTAACGCACATCGAAACTCGTGCCCAGTACGAACACCGTACCGGCAAATGTTTCTACTATAAAAGGTGCAGGATTTTTTTTGATTTGAAAAAACGCTTCCCCGATCAGGCGCACCCGTCGCTCCCGGGGCCATTTTTCTGAAACAAACTCTATGGCGGAAACCGCATTGAGGCGCACGGTAGAGCCGTCGGGCAATTCCACCGTTTTTTGTTCGCCGATAGCTGTAGCCGATATGGCGGGCGGGCACGGAACAGGGAACAAGATCGCCCGGATAAGCAGCGCCGAAGCAGCCACGGAGCCAAGCGCCGCAAGCGCCCAAAGCCGGCGCCGGTGGTATTTCTCCGTGTTGAGGTACCCCCCGGGAGTATCACCCTTGATCCAGCGAACGAACCCTGCATTGCTATGTAACATGTTTACCATGACGCGCAAAAAACGTTTGCTCCATAAAAAAATTTCCCCGCAGGTACGGCGTCCGCATATCTGCTCGTTTCTGGCGCACACCAAACCGTTCTTGCGTATGAGCCACCTGGACAGACGTGCTTTTTTCTCCCTTCTCCAAAACCAGTACCGACCCGGTTTCGACATCGGGGAACAAACCATCCTCCCCTTCCCGGCAGCCCTCGAAGCGCAACTCGCCCGCCGCACCGCCGCACCGCCCGACTCCGGTCTGGCGCCCTATTCCGGCCCCTGGACCCGGGCAGAAGTTATCCACCTGCTGCGCCGCACCTTGTTCGGGCCGACCAAAACGGACGTGGATTATTTCCTCGGAAAAACCATGCAACAGGCGGTAAACGAAATCCTGAACGCACCCTACACGCCGCCGACCGGGCCGGTGAACGACTACAACAATCAGGACTTCTCCGATCCGGCCGTACCCTTCGGGCAAAGTTTTCTCAACGCCACCTTCGAGCCGACAGCCGAGCCTTACCGAGCCGAAAGCGTACGCGCCTGGTGGATTCGCCAGATGCTGGGCAGCGGGCGCAGCATCCGCGAAAAAATGACTCTCTTTTGGCACAACCATATCCCCGTGCAATTTCAGGAAGCGCTTTTCGGGAGCATGTTGTATCGCTACACCCAGGTACTGCGGAACGATGCGCTGGGTAATTTCAAAACCCTCCTGCGCGACATCACGCTCGACCCGGCTATGCTGTTTTACCTGAACGGGTACCTCAATTCAAAGTTTGCGCCCGACGAAAACTACGCCCGCGAGATTCAGGAACTGTTTGTCATTGGCAAGGATTTGCCCGACCATTTCACCGAAGACGACGTGAAAGCCGCTGCCCGACTGCTCACCGGCTGGCGCACGGATGGATTCAGCACCTTTTTCTTTGCCAACGAACACGATACGGACGCCAAGCAGTTTTCTGCGTTTTATGGCAACCGCCTCATCCCGGGCCGCAGCGGCCCCAATGCCGGCGCTGCCGAACTGGACGATTTCCTCGATATGCTGTTCGACCACCCCGAGGCCGCCCGATATGTGTGCCGAAAACTGTACCGCTTCTTCGTTTTTCACGAAATAAGCCCGCAAACGGAGCAAAACGTGATCGAGCCGCTGGCGCAAATTTTCCGCGACAACAACTACGACATCCTGCCCGTACTGGACACGCTGTTCAAAAGCGAGCACTTCTTCGACGCGCTCAACCGCGGCGCCGTCATCAAAAGTCCGGTGGATATGACGATCGGGATATTCCGCCTTTTCGGTATTCCGTTGCCCGGGGCCGCCGATCTGTTCGACAATTTTGCCATCAGTTTCCAGATCGGCCAGGCTATGGCCGCCATGCTCCAGCACGTCGGCGACCCGCCCAATGTGGCCGGTTGGCAGGCATACTACCAGAAACCTTTTCTGGACAAAATGTGGATCAACACCGGCACCCTGCCCAAGCGCGGACAAGCCACCGATATCCTGGTTTTTGCCGGCATCTTCGGCTTCAACAACCGCGCGGCCATTGACCCGCTCGCCTGGGCAGCCGGCCTCAGCAATCCCTCCGACGTGAATGCACTGATTGACGAATCGCTGGAACTACTCTTCGGGCTGCCCATATCCCCGGCAGTGAAAAGCACACTCAAGCCCATCCTGCTTTCCAATTTGCCCGACGAATACTACTGGACGGTTGGCTGGAACCTCTGGCAGGCCGACCCCGCCAACGAGACACTGGCCGGAGCGATACGGGTGCGCCTCCAGGCCTACCTGTATCGGGTACTGCAAATGGAGGAATTTCAACTCTGCTGAAGCAGTGCCGGCGGGATTTTTTCCGCTGAAAACGTGCGGCAGGATAAATCCCCGCCGCGACTATTCAACTCAACATCTCAACAACAATGAAGCGTCGAAATTTTCTCAAAAATATGGCTGCGGGGGTGGCTATCCCCTCCCTGCTCAACGGCTTTGGCGTACGCGCCCACGCCGCCAATCCCCTCAGCCGAATGCTGGGGGACTTTTCCTCCGATACCGACCACGTTCTGGTGGTCATCCAGCTCGACGGCGGCAACGATGGCCTCGCTACCGTGTCGCCGCTGGATCAGTACAACCGGTTGGCCAATGGTCGCCCGAACATCGTGTTGCCGGAAAACAGCCTGCTCCCGCTGTCTGGTGCGCCCGACCTCGCCTTGCACCCCGCCCTGAGCGGGTTGCACAGCCTGTACCATGACGGGCAGGTGCGCATCGTGCAAAATGTGGGCTACCCGAACCCGAGCTTGAGCCACTTCCGCGCTACCGATATCTGGATGTCCGGCTCCGATGCGGACGAGTATTTTCCCAGCGGCTGGGCCGGGCGCTACTTGGCCTACGAGTATCCCAATTTTCCGATTGATTACCCCAACCCCGATATGCCGCACCCGCTTGCCGTGGAAATCGGCAACTCGGTGTCGCTCAGCCTTATGGGGCCTCAAACAGGCATGGGCTTCGTCATTCCAGGTACCGACGACTACTACCAGCTGCTTGCCGGCGCGCAAACGCCGGCGCCCAACACACCTGCCGGAGAGCAACTGGCTTATGTGCGCCTCATTGCGCAGCAATCGAGGACATACGCGCAGGCTATCATTGACGCCTCCAACACCGTAACGAACCAGAAGACCTATCCCGATACGGCGTTGGCTGCCAAACTCAAGATCATCTCGCGCCTCATTGCCGGGGGACTGAAAACACGCCTGTATGTGGTCAATATCGGCGGGTTTGACACCCATGCCCAGCAGGTGGAGGCCGCCGACCGCACCACCGGTATCCACGCCAACCTGCTGCGCCAGGTCGGAGATGCCGTGAAAGCATTTTGCGACGACCTTCAGTACCTCGGCACCGCCGACCGGGTCGCCGGCATGACGTTTTCAGAATTTGGTCGGCGGATCGCCAGCAATTTCAGCGACGGCACCGACCACGGCGAGTCCGCCCCCATGTTTCTGTTCGGAAAACCTGTGGCCGGCGGGGTGTCGGGCAGCAATCCTCAACTGCCCCTGGTACCCACTGTGAATGACAATCTGGACATGGAGTTCGATTTCCGTTCGGTGTATGCTTCGGTGCTGCGCGACTGGTTTTGCGTGCCGCAAGACGACGTGCCGGGTATCCTGCTGCATGAGTTTCCGTTTGTGAACAACCTGTTTCAGTCCGGTCTCGCCTGCGTATCCACCGATGTACACGACGCGCACCAGGCGGTTGGGAAATCGTTGCTCAACTGTCGGCCCAATCCGTTCCGGGAGCGGCTCACGCTGGACTACGAAACTGCCGGCGGCATGACGCTGGTACAAATTCTGGACACATCGGGCCGTATCGTGGCTACGCCCGTAAGCACCTGGCAAGGCAAGGGGCAATATCAGGCAAATTGGGATGCGGGGAATTTGCCGGCGGGCACCTACTTTTGCCGCCTGGTAAATAGCGGGCAGCAACAGACGAAAACCGTGGTAAAAACAGGCGGGTAGCGTGTTTGCAGCGCGCAATTTTGTGCCGCCACCGATAACTTTACAGCCACCTGTTTTATGAATATCAACGATCTGATTCGCCGCCGGCGCTCCATTTTCCCCAAATCCTATTTGAAGGAAAAACCGATTGAGCGCGCGCTGCTGGAGCAACTGCTGGAAAACGCCAACTGGGCGCCGACGCACAAACTGACCGAACCCTGGCGTTTCCAGGTGTTCCATTCGCCCGAAAGCCGAAATGACCTGGGCAATTACCTGTCGGACTACTACCGCCGGAATACTCCGCCGGAACTTTTTTCAGAAGAAAAAATGCTGAAAAGCGGTGAGAACCCGCGTCTTTCGGGAGCCGTCATCGCGATCATCCTGCACCGCGATCCGCAGGAAAGCCTCCCGGAATTTGAAGAAATTGCCGCGGTGGCCATGGCTGTGCAAAATATGTGGCTGACTTGCACGGCCGTTGGGCTTGGCTGCTACTGGGGCACATCCAAGGCAGCGCTCGAAGCCCATGATTTCCTGGGGCTGGCGCCAAACGAGCGGTGCCTCGGGCTTTTTTACTTAGGCCGGCATGCGATGCCGGAATTGGCCGGAAAGCGCCGGGAGATACAGGAAAAAGTTATTTGGCGGTGAATTTATCGCTGCTTGGCGCACGATCTGCCGTGCCGTTTCTACGTTCCGGCGGCCACCGTCAGAAAGGCATTGGCCAGTTCTAATCCGCGCACCTGGGCCGACACATAGCGGCGCAGCGACTCGTAGTCTTCCCGGGCGTGTTTCAAGAAGCCCGATGCCTGGCCGTACACGGCCGGGAATTTCGATTTTTTGATGAGGTAATAGCCGTCCATAAAATCCTGCACGCCGCCGGAAATGATCAGATTGGGTACCCGGACTTTTTCGCCCAAATCGGTGTGCAAGCGGTTGGCCTGTTCCACCATTTCCTCCGCTGTATGGCCTACGAGGGCAAGTTTTTGAAAAATCAGTTGTTTTTCCGGGCTACTGCGGAGCAGTTCGAGTTTGGCAAAATTGGTGCCTCCTGCGGCGGCAAATTCGATAGCAGCCAACGGCAACTGGAGCAGTGCCCGCATTGTAGCCGGCCCCATGCCCTGGCCCACCTCTTTTACGATTACGGGAAAATCTGCGTTGGCGACAAGTTCTGCAATAGTGTCAATAGCCGGTCGCTTGAAGAAGTCGCCTTCCGGCTGCATTGCCTCTTGCAGCGGATTGAGGTGCACCATGAGGCCGTCGGCACGCAGGCGTCGGAGCAGGTTGGCAATGGTATTTAGTTGTTTGCGTTCCAGCAGGTCTTCCAGTTGGGCAATACCGAGATTTGCATACAAGGGTAGGTCGGGGCCGATCAGGTCACGCACATCAAAATCCAACAAATACTCGTCACTGTGCAGCAGCTGGCGGCAGCTGCCGAGGCCCATGCCCATACCAAACTCGGCACAGGCCCGAGCGAGATTCTGGTTGATCGTACGCGCCAGTCCCGTGCCGCCTGTCATGGATGACACCCAAACAGGGGTACGCAAGGTTTTGCCAAGGAAATCAAGTGTCGGGAGGCTTCCGGGCAACGGGTGTGCTGCCAGAGCCGGTTCATACAGAAAGCGTTTGTCTAAGGAAAAGCCCGCTACCTGGCTTTGAAAGGCCAGTTCGATATGGTCTTTTTTTCGGGACACAGCGGTTGGGTCGGTGTCGGGTATCGTTTGTTCAGGCTTCATGCTTCGCTATTTATTGGCGGCAGGCAAAGGTACGGGTTCCGGATACGGAGCAAAACAAGCGTGGAGCGAATATGGTTGTTGGGTGCATGTCGTCTGATATTGCTACCGGGGGTTGATTGTCCATTTTAGGCAATTCAGTACCACGCGCGGCGTTGTTGTTTCCTGTTCCAAATAAAACCACTCATTTTGTGCGCGAAAAGCGTGCCCGCCAATTCCATCTGCGGGAATGAGACTCGACTTATGAGAAAAGCACTACTTATCCTGTCCTTCTTGTTTGCCCTGCAAGCTGCAGCACAGGATCCGATTTTTTCGCAGTTTTATGCAGCCCCACTACAGTTGAATCCGGCATTTACAGGTGGCGGGTATGCCCCCCGGGCGGGTGTTGCCTACCGCAACCAATGGTCCGGTTTCAATAATGCTTACCGCACCTACGCTGTTTTTTATGACCAAAACCTGCACCGCCTCAACAGCGGTATCGGCTTCAATCTGGAGGGGGACGACGCCGGCAACGGCATTCTCCGTACCATGCGTTTTTCGGCGCTGTACTCCTATCGCCTTCAAATCACCGAAGGCTGGGCTGTAAAAATTGGTGTAGAAGGCGGTGCATACCAGACTGCACTCGACTGGGATCAGTTGGTTTTTCCCGATCAAATTGACCCGATCTCCGGCCCGGTCATCACGACATCCGAGCTGCGCCCCGACCAGTTGAACAAAACCGTACTCGACTTGTCCTCCGGGCTTCTTTTGCTGAGCGACAGGTTTTGGCTTGGCGTGGCGCTCAAGCACCTGAACACCCCGAATCAGGGATATTTGCTGGTCAACGACAACCTGTCTGGCGGCTTGCCGCTGCGCTATACCGTGAGTGCCGGCATCGAGGTGCCTGTTAAGGCGGGCAATAAACAAAAAACAGCCTCGTTCATCTCACCGAATTTGCTACTCGTGTCGCAAGGGCCGTACAAACAGTTAAATGTCGGAGCCTACGCCGCACTTGGGCCGGTCATCGGGGGAGCGTGGTTCAGGCATACCTTTCAAAACAGCGATGCTGCCATACTCATGCTTGGATTTCGGCAGGATATGTTCAAGATTGGATTGAGTTATGACCTGACGGTGTCCGGTCTGGCCGGTCGGTCGGGAGGCACCTACGAGTTAACCATGGGCGTTTTTTTTGACAAAGGCCGCAAGCGCCCAAAAGACCTGAACGATTGCACGAAGATGTTTTATTAAAACTGGAATGCTGCCTTGCGGAAAGATGAAATTTTACCTCTTTCGTTAAATTTGGAAGTGCTCCAATAGTGAAATGTTTTATTTGTCTACATTTGCTGCTCATTTTTCAAAACCTGCTATTTTAATACATGAAAAAAACACTCATTCACGGGTTAAGCCTGCTCTTACTGGGTCTTTTGGTTGTTAGCTGTGGTCGCAAGACCGAGCGTTCTTCCACCACCAACTGGAAATACAACGACCAAAAGTGGGGCGGCTTTGAAAAATTAAACTACGAAGGACAGGCTACCGGTCCCAATCTGGTGCTCATTGAAGGTGGTACCTACACTCAGGGTCTTACAGATCAGGATGTTACTTTCGAATGGAACAATGTCCCGCGCCGCGTGACTATTTCGTCGTTCTACATGGACGAAACGGAGGTCTCTAATATTGATTACCGCGAGTACCTGTATTGGGTGGCCAACACCTGGGGAGAAAGTTTTCCCGAGGCTTGGCAACGTGCCTTGCCGGATACGCTGGTTTGGCGCGAAGAACTGGCCTTCAACGAACCACTCGTAGAAACCTACTTCCGCCACCCGGCTTATGACGACTATCCCGTCGTGGGTGTAAGTTGGGTACAAGCCAACGAATACGCCAAGTGGCGTACGGACCGCGTCAACGAAATGATTTTGATCGAACGCGGTGTGCTGGAAAACACGCCTGATCAGAAAAACGAAAACAACTTCAATAGCGAGGCGTATTTGGTCGGCCAATATGAAGGTTCTGTTCGCAAGAACTTGCCGGATCGTCGTACCGGTGGCGAGCGCCCGGTTCGTTTGGAAGACGGTATCCTGCTGCCCACCTATCGGTTGCCAACAGAGGCCGAATGGGAGTATGCTGCGGCGGCTTTGATTGGAAATCAGGCGACCAGCAAAGATGAACTCATCACCGACCGGCGTATTTATTCGTGGGACGGCAACACGGTGCGCTACCAAAAACGCAACCGCTACCAAGGCAAAATTCTGGCTAACTTCAAACGTAGTGCAGGTGACTATGGCGGTATGGCAGGCGCCCTGAATGACAAAGCATTTTCTCCTGCTCCGGTTCGTTCCAATTGGCCAAATGACTTCGGCCTGTACAATATGGCCGGCAACGTTAATGAGTGGACTGCCGACCTGTATCGCCCGCTCACGGCACAAGACCTTGTGGATGTAGAAAACATGGACCTGAACCCTTATCGCGGTAACACGTTTATGCACAAGGAGACAGACCCTGCAACAGGTGCTCCGGTTCAAAAAGACGACCTCGGCCGCTTGAAATATGTTGTAGCCGATACAACTGAAACGGCTCTCCGGGACAACTACAAACGCCCCGAAGTTTTCAACTACCTGGACGGTGACAAAGAATCGGAAGTCGAATACCGCTACGGCATCAGCACGCTGGTCAGCGACAAGGCGCGTGTAATTAAGGGTGGTTCCTGGGCTGACCGCGCATGGTGGCTTTCCCCGGGTGCACGTCGTTTTCTTGAAGAAGACAAAGCAAGTAAATCTGTGGGTTTCCGCTGTGCAATGACCCGGGTAGGATCCCCTACGGGTAATGCTGAGCCTGCCGGCAACCAGTTCAAGGTCAAGAAAAAGCCCGTGAAGCGCCGCTACAAGTAAAGAAGCAGCAACACGAAAAGGGATGAATTCGTAGACCGTATATATCTAACTTCTGAAAACGGGAGGGCCTTGCGTCCCTCCCGTTTTTTTGTTGCACACCTTCAAATCGCACACAATCTGCTCTTCAACTATGGTTTCCTTAGATACCCTGTATTCAATTTTTCTACAGCATCCGGCCATCTGCACTGATACGCGACAACTTAGTGCCGGCTGTCTTTTTTTTGCGCTCAAGGGCGATAAATTCGATGGAAACCGGTTCGCAGAGCAGGCGCTTGCGGGCGGAGCAGCGTACTGTATCATTGACGACGCTTCCTGCCGGACGAACCCGGAGCGCTGCCTGCTCGTCCATGATGTATTGAACACCCTCCAGCAATTGGCCGCACACCATCGCCGCCAATTTGATATCCCGGTTATTGCAATCGGAGGCTCCAATGGCAAGACAACAACCAAGGAACTCGCATCGGCCGTACTGGGCAGCCATTATCCCTGCCACTACACCCAAGGCAACCTGAACAACCACATCGGTGTTCCGCTGACCCTGCTGGCCATGCCTCCCGATACCGAAGTAGCCATTATCGAAATGGGAACCAATCAGCCCGGCGACATCGAGCACCTGTGCGAAATAGCAGCGCCCACGCATGGCCTGCTGACCAATATAGGAAAAGAGCATCTCGAAGGTTTTGGCAATCTGGAAGGGGTGAAAAAGGCCGAAGGCGAGCCTGTTTCAGTACCTCCATCACCAGCATGGCTGTGTCTTCGTGAATACTTCCGAGAAGTACCTGAAAACCATGTCGCGCACAAATCGCAAAAGGGTTTGCTACATGGCATCCGATATACTGCGTCCGCAACACGGAATCATTGATGTCAAACTACTGGAAAGTACCCCGTATGTCCGGGTAGCATTTCTGTCGGAAACCGATCAAATCGTGGAGGTTCAGTCGCAGCTGATCGGGCAACATAACTTCCACAATATCATGACCGCGATCGCTCTCGGCGTATATTTTAAAGTGCCCGCTGCCAAGATCAAGACCGCAATTGAGCACTATAAACCCACAAACAACCGATCCCAGGTGTTGCAATATGGCAGCAACACCATATTCCTCGATGCTTACAACGCCAACCCCTCCAGTATGCGTGCGGCCCTGGACGCACTTCAGGATATGTCAGCACCTCAAAAAATTGCTATTCTGGGGGACATGCTTGAGCTGGGAACGGAAAGCCGGAAAGAGCACCAGGGCATTTTGCGACGCGCTGCCCGCCTGAAATTAGACAAACTCGTCGTGGTAGGCCCGGAGTTTGCCCGTTGCAATCCGGCTCAATTCAAAGCACTTTCCTTCCCGGATACAAAGGCTGCCCGGGAATGGTTTGACGATCAGGTATTCGAAGATGCGCTTGTTTTGGTCAAAGCATCGAGGGGCATTGGGCTGGAGCGGATCGTTGGGAATCAGGCATTTCCGGCAGGGTAAAGCATTTCCGATTTCCGATTTCCGATTCCCTACCCTCCAAATCGGCGCAGAGCCTGGAGAAGCCGGTCGGGCAATTCTTCCCGGCAAGCAGCCTGATAGTCCTGAAAAGAACACGGGACAAGGTAATGGCGCTGATGCTTTTGCTCCGAAGCCACGGGGGTTTGCATCCACCAGCGACCACTTCGGGCGCTTTTCCAAAACGTGATCTGGTAGTGCAACTGGCGGAAGTCAACAATATATTCGGTCAGGCTGTCCGTGGAGGCCGGGAAATCATTTTTTCGATTAAAAAAACCTTCGAGAAAGTACCACACCATCTGGCTGACCACCTGGGCAGTTTGTTGGTCGCGGTCGTGGTCGCGGTGGTAACCAAAAATGCCGAATGAGGTCAGTTTGTCGCTCATGCCGGCGTATCGGCACAGTTGGCAGGCTTCTTCTACAAAATAGCCTGATGGCGAAGGGTTTTCTACCCCCGGGGCATCGCTCTGCTTGAGCGCCGCCAGATGAAAAGCCAGCATATCGGCATCGCGCAACACAGGCTCTGCTTCCTCCATGGCGGCTCGGGACTTTCCCAGACGCAGCGCATCGAAGTTGTTTTCGTAGAGCAAATCAACCCGGTCCGCCGGTGTCTGGTGCGTTTGAAAACCGAGAATACCAAAATGAAAGAGTTGGGGATGGCGCGGACGGAGCAGTCGGGTATAAACCGATTGGGCAGCCAATGCGGAATCTGGATCGGCAAAACGCAACATTTCATCCACAACCACCAAATTCGCCAACGACTTGGCTTCCTGATAAGCCAGAAACTGCGCGCGCGCCAGTTCGTCGCTATGTGCCAAAACAATAGGCAGGATATTGCCGCTCAGCAACTCGAACAGCACCGGGATGAGTACGGATGGTTCCGCCCGCCGCAGATTGCCCAGGTCCGCGACAGCCCCCTGCGGAAACGGGTATGTTGTGCGATACAGCACTTCCCGCACGGCATTGGCCTCCTTGTCTCCAGCACCGATCAGCGCCACCCGCACACCCTGGAGGTTCGGAAAAGAAGTGCCGAATACATGGATATTTTTTCCAAAAGACAACCCGTCAAGCGGCTCAAGGGATTTTCGCAAGGAGGCGTTAAGCGGTTTTAACCAGTTCTGCAGCATACTGTTTTATTTAGGCAGCAAAAAAACGGCGTTTGTCTCCCATTCTGTGCAAAATTTTGCCGGCAGGCAGGTGGTGTATCCGGGAATCAGATGTTTCCTGCAAGGGGCTTTTTTTTGAATAACCAAATCCCAATGCTTTTTCGCTACTTTTGCCTCGCTTTTCAAGCATATACCCAGCAACCACAT
The DNA here is from genome assembly GCA_016719605.1 of Lewinellaceae bacterium. GTDB lineage: Bacteria > Bacteroidota > Bacteroidia > Chitinophagales > Saprospiraceae > M3007. Next base: position 521,059 of record JADJYW010000004.1, read on the forward strand.
ACCAAGCACATTTTACGGATGGAGGAACTCCTTACCCGATACAAAGAGAAAAAGCCGGAGATCGTTTTTGAATGGCATGATGCCGAAACAGATGCCGAAGGCTGGATTGTGATCAATTCTCTACGCAATGGTGCAGCAGGTGGCGGCACGCGGATGCGCAAAGGTTTGACACGCGAAGAGGTCACCTCGCTCGCCAAGGTCATGGAAGTCAAGTTTAGTGTTTGTGGGCCGCCCATAGGTGGCGCCAAAAGCGGCATCAACTTCGATCCCAACGATCCCCGCCGCCTGGAAGTACTTGCCCGCTGGTATCGTGCAGCCTTGCCGATCCTCAAACACTACTACGGTACCGGTGGCGACCTGAATGTGGACGAACTGAAGGATGTAGTTCCGATTACCGAAAATCTGGGACTTTGGCACCCCCAGGAAGGCATTGTCCGGGGACATCTCAAACCCACCGAGGGCCAGCAAATTAACATTATCGGTCAGTTGCGACATGGCTGCGCCAAGATTGTAGAAGATCAGGAGTATGTGCCCGAGGGGGGAGCGCACAAACATGCAGTAGCCGACCTGATCACCGGGTACGGTGTAGCCGAATCTATACGGCACTATTATGATCTTTATTTCAACAGCACACCTGCCGGAAAAACAGTAATCGTTCAGGGGTGGGGTAATGTAGCATCCGCTGCAGCCTGCTACCTGGCTAAGGATGGAGCCAAAATAATCGGCATCATTGACCGGGATGGTGGTATCTTGTGCCCCGACGGACTTAGTTTGGACGAAGTCAAGCATTTGTTCAACACCAAGGACGGCAACAAACTTCAAGCACCCAATCTGTTGCCCTTCGAGGAAGTCAACGAAAAAATATGGCGCATGGGCGCCGATATTTTTATACCAGGTGCTGCATCCAAACTGATTTCGCGTGCACAAGTGGATGCCATGCTGGAGGGTGAAATAGAGGTAATCGCTTGCGGCGCCAATGTGCCATTCGTGGATGATGGCGTATTTTTTGGTCCAACGGCCCATTATACCGATGCACACACCGCGCTGATCCCCGATTTTATCGCAAATTGTGGCATGGCCCGCGTTTTTGCTTACTTGATGCAGCCCGATGCCGTGATGACCGACAAAGCCATTTTCAACGATACTTCGGGCACAATACGCCGTGGCTTGGAAGAAGTAAGAAAAATAAACCCGGCTCCAAATAACATTTCCTCGAATGCCCTATATTTGGCCCTTAAGAAACTGGGTGTTTAGGTTTTTACTACAAGATTGTCCGGCGTTTTTTCGCGCCAAAAAAATAATTACTTGATTTTTTCATGTCTGCGCCAATTCAAAAGCGTTGAACAAAACTGTTAACATTTTTTAATTCTAAAAGCAGTGACCCTATGACAGTTAGGAACTTACTATTAGCTGTTCTCTTTATTTCTGCCACCTTCAGCCTTTCCGCTCAAGATGCAGCAGCACCGGCAGGCGGCGCGTACCGCTCCTTCTCCCCTGCCGATCAATGGGAACTGGGCATCCATGCCGGCGTGCCCTTCGTTTCGGGTGATTTGGACGGCAAGCTGGGCTTCGGCGGCGGCTTGCATGTGCGCAAATCCCTCGACCACATTTTTTCACTTCGTGTAGGCGGCTTGTACGCCAAAACCAAAAGTGAGGACACCGATAACAATCGCAGCTCCGAAATGAGCTGGATTTCCGGCTCCGCACAACTGGTTGTCACGGTTAACAATTTCCGGTTCAACAAACCGTACCGCAAACTTGCGGTGAATCTGTTCGCCGGCTTAGGCGCTACCAGCTTTACCACGGATTACACCGGCATCGCGCAGGCTATCGGCACAACCAATGGCAAAATCAAAAGCGGCACAAGTGGCCTGCTCGAAGTAGGCGCCGGCCTGGGCTACCGCGTAAGCCCCAAGTTCAACATTGGCCTGGAGTACACCCTGGCCTCTGTACTCGGCGGAAACGGTGACCTGCTTGACGGCAGCGAAAACCTCGACGCCCGCGTGACCTCGTATCGCGACTACCTCCACTACCCCCACCTGACCCTCAACTTCAACCTGGGCGGTGCGGATAAAAACGGCGCTAAAAAATCTGAGCCGCTGTACTGGAGCAACCCGCTTAGCCAGGTGAGTGATGCTATCGTCGCGCTGGAAGCACGTCCGGTGTATGACCCGACCGATACCGATTCGGACGGCATCATTGACATGATTGACCAGGAAAAAGAAAGCCCTGCAGGTGCTCGTGTGGACACTCGCGGTGTTGTGCTGGACAGCGATGCCGACAAGGTGCTGGATTACAAAGACAAGGAACCGTTCTCACCTCCGGGCTACCCGGTTGACGCCAATGGCGTGGCACAAGTGCCGAAGCCGATCACGGAAACCGACGTAAACCGCATCGTTGATGCCAAACTGGCCAACTTTAAACTGCCGGTTCAGGAAGGTTTGTCGGACTGGTTCCTGCCGATCATCAACTTTAGCACCAATAGCTATGATATTGCTGACGGTGAGTACACCAAACTCTATCAGATCGCTCAAGTGCTGAAAAACAACTCGAAAATACGCGTTGCTGTGACTGGCCATACCGACCAAACCGGTTCGGAAGGCTACAACAATGTGTTGTCGTACAACCGCGCTAAAGCGGCTATCGAGTTCCTCGTGGGCCAACACGGTATCTCCCGCGATCGGTTGGTGCTGGACTGGGCCGGCGAAGCCACGGCTATGGTTCCTGCCAAATCGTCCTCGCTTAATCGGCGCTCGGAATTCCGCGTTGCTAAAGCCGGCGAAACCGACAAAGCACGCCCCGACGGCCCCGAAGCCGGCAAAGGCCGCTTCATGGGTAACAAAGCATCCGGGTATTAATGCTTAAAGTGGTATAGCAGCATTTGTAATGTTATTCCATTCCAACAAATGGGCAATTCCCAAACAGGGGGTTGCCCATTCTTTTTATATAGGCACACGGCTCCTGCCAGTAGTACCGGAAATAATAAAGCCATTTTTGGGGGCGTTAGAACTGGTACTTTTTTTCACTTTCACGTCAACATCGCCAAAAAAACGCGATATGAAGGCAATCCAAGCAACTGTCCTGAGTTTCGGCCTCATTACGATGGCCTTTCTTACACCAAACCTGCCGCAGAACCCGCCGGGTGAAAAAACGACCGTAGACTCTACCGCCGGATCTTTTCAGCACGGCGAAAAACTCACCTACAAAATTTACTACAACTGGAATTTTGTCTGGTTGGCAGCAGGCGAAGTCACCTTTCAGGTTTTTGACGAAGACAAACAATACCACTACCGCGCCCATGGCGAGACCTACGACTCCTACGAATGGTTTTTCAAAGTCAAAGACACCTACGATTCGTGGGTAGATAAAAATACCATGCTCCCCAGCTATTCCGAGAGGAGCATTTTGGAGGGCGACTATCAAATTTTTGAAAAAATATCCTTCAACCAGGCCGCAAAAAAAACAACCGTCTGGCGCTCCAAAAAACGCGGCGAAACGGAGACCAAAACAGAGCATACCGTGCAGGACAAAGTACATGACGTGCTATCCAGCCTGTACTACCTGCGCAATATAGATTTTGCCAGCCGCAAAAAAGGCGCGGAAGAGCCTTTCCGGATTTTCATGGATCAGGATGAATTTCCCCTCAAAATGCGCTACCTCGGCAAAGACGAAAAGAAAAAAATACGCGGCATGAAGGGACATTTCAATACCCTGAAATTTGAGCCGCAGGTGATCGTGGGTAATGTTTTTAAAGACGATACCAAAATGACCGTTTGGGTTTCGGACGACCAAAACCGGATACCGGTACTCATCGAGTCCCCTGTTTCCGTCGGTTCGGTGAAAATGGTACTGAAAGAATATCAGGGACTGAAATCAGAGCTCAAGGCAAGGGTGCATTAGAATCTTTAGCGACTTGCCCCGGGGCACTTTGCATTTGGGAATTAAGTTTACCT
>JADJYW010000005.1 GCA_016719605.1 Lewinellaceae bacterium
CAGCAACGGCAAACCGTTGCCCGACGCACCTACTACTACATTATCGGGCCGGGGTGGGATAATCTGGTCATCAATGGAACCATCACCTTATTTTGCGGTAAACAGCAACAGGATATGAACAGGGCGGCTTCGGCCGCCCCCTGCTACTTCACCATTCAAAAAAAGATCATGGCAAATAAACTTACCCTTTTTGTGATTGGCTGCCTGTTTTGCACAGGCCTGAGCGCACAGCAGTTGCCTATTTTCAACCAATACACGGAGCTGCAATCCTACCTCAATCCGGCCGGTGTTCCGATTGATTATGTGCAGTACAACCAGCCGTTGGTGGCGGGAATCAGTTTCCGGCGGCAATGGGTGGGCGATGAGATGCGCCCACGACCGGGCTGGCGCATTTCAACTATGTGCGGGAAGACGCGAACCTGTCGGTTTTCGGGGGTTTGCTGGTCAATGACCAAACCGGCCCCACCGGGACGACCGGTTTCTATGGGCGCTACTCCTACCAGATTCGACCGTCCATGGGCGAGAACATGTTGATCGGTGTTGGATTGAGTGCCGGTATCGTTCAGCACCGCCTTCGTTCAGCGGAATTGCAATTCGATGTGGAGGACTTTTGTCGGGCACGCGGCAGGGCAAGTTCCTGCCGGATTTCGGAATCCGGCGTCAACTTTATTTATTTCCCGGAACAGCGGAAGATACTACGCCGGCCTTTCCATACCACAAACCGCCGGCATACGGGCAAAATTCAAAGCATGGATGGCGATGAGTTGTCCCCTGAAAAGACCGCGCATATTTACCTCCAATGGCGTCATTTTCCCTTCCGGGCAACAGGGTTTTATCGAGCCGTCTTTCTGGTTGAAATATACGCCCAACGCGCCCATGCACGTCAACCTGAACATCCGGCAGAAAATTTGCCAACAACTGGATTGGCGGCGGATACTCCACCTCGAACGCGATCCACCTGAGTCCGGCCTGATCCTGAAAGACTTGCTCGGGCTGGAGCAATCGCTCTTTCGGTTTGGCTATAGTTTCGACTACAATATCTCCAGTTTCGGGGGTGTATTTGGAACGAGCCATGAGCTGACGGTGAGTTATGCGTGGCATTAGTTTTTTTCACCGCGGAGACGCAGAGACGCAGCGTATTTTTTTCACCGCAGAGGCGCGGAGACGCAGAGACATAGAGTAGTTTTTTCACCGCAGAGGCGCGGAGACGCAGAGACATAGAGTAGTTTTTTCACCGCAGAGGCGCGGAGACGCAGAGACATAGAGTAGTTTTTTCACCGCAGAGGCGCGGAGACGCAGAGACGTAGAGTAGTTTTTTCACCGCAGAGGCGCGGAGACGCAGAGACATAGGTAGGTTTTCACCGCAGAGGCGGAGACGCAGAGACGTAGAGTAGTTTTTTCACTGCGAAAAGGCTACTCTACGGTGAAAAAACTACTCTACGTCTCTGCGTCTCCGCGCCTCTGCGGTGAAAAAAATACGCTGCGTCTCCGCGGTGAAAAACAAAACCGTCTCCGCAGTAGAGACCGCTTAGCCCAGCAGCACCTCCACCGTACCCGCTATTTCCAAACCTGCGGTGCGGGCGGTGCCTTCGAATATCCGCCGGCCGTTTTCGAGCAGTTCGGTGTGGATGGTGGCTTGCAGGCTCTCGTTGATTTTTCCGGTCATGTCGCCGGAGATAGGCGACACGAGTGCTGTTCCGGGCGCATGGTGCGCCCGGATGCGCAGTTCTGTACGGGGATTTTTGAACACCAGCGACACCGAATCGGCGCCCAGTTCGAGGTATTGGCGCGCCCCCGTGTAGGTCGCAAACCGGAACAGCCGCCCATCCAGCCAGAAGCCGCTGATAAATCCGATGAAATGCCCGGTCAGCCAGGGGATATGGGCAATGGAGGCCAGGAGCGAGGCGCGGTCGTGCGTGTCGAAATGGTTGGTTTGCATCCAGACATAAGCGCGGGGGAAGGAGCGTCCCCAGTCTTTTTCAATGTAGCCTTTGCCGCCATGGAGGTCAATCCGGCGGTCGCCGAGTTGCAGCGTCCCCTCCAGGCGGTGTTGCAGGCTAACCACCCCGTGAAAACATTCCATAAACGGCACGAACGAATACCAGCCCATGATGCCGGGTGCGCCCAGCATTTTGGGCCAGGGCGTCGGGTTTTGGAAATGTACGGTTCCGGAGAGGCCCGGCAGGTCGAGTGTGATTTTCTGACTGGAGAAAAAATTATTGCCGAGTTGCAGTTCGAAGTGCTGTGCGGAGGGCTGAAAATCGCCGGCTTCGAAGCGGTGGTAGGTGGCGGTGCAGGCTTTGCCGTCCATGACTTGCACAAACGCGTGTTGGCGGCCGTGCTCGTCCATCGAAATACCGGGGATGACTGCCACGGCGGCGCTTTCATCGGCGCTCACAAGTTTGAAATACCAGCCTTCAAAGTAGCGGCGACTGCGGCCCCAGCCGTGGTACATATCCGGGTTCCAGAGGGCGCGCCAGCGGCGGGAGAAGGTTTTCATGCAGGTAAATCTATTTGAATATGAAATAAACCAAGCCGGCAAGCGCCTCACTCCAGCGTCGAAGTGCGCATTCGCAGCAAGTGGTCGGCCAGTACCAGCGCCGTCATGGCCTCCACGATGGGCACGGCCCGGGGCACTACGCAGGGGTCGTGCCGCCCTTTGCCCACTACCGTCACCGGTTCGCCGGCGGTATTGACGGACGGCTGGTCGCGCATGATTGTGGCAACGGGCTTGAAGGCAACGCGGAAATAGATGTCCATACCATTGGAAATACCGCCCTGAATGCCGCCGGAGTAGTTTGTTGCAGTTTGGAGTTTTGGGTTTGGAGTTTTGATCTTGTCGGGCAGGAAAAGGTCGTTGTGTTCGCTGCCCGGCATGGCGACCCCGGCAAATCCGGAGCCGTATTCGAATCCCTTGGCTGCGTTGATACTGAGCATGGCTTTGCCGAGGTCGGCGTGTAGTTTGTCGAACACCGGCTCGCCGAGGCCGGGCGGGCAGCCACGCACCACGCCCGTGACTACACCGCCGATGGTGTCGCCGGCTTTGCGCACGTCGCGGATCAATTGGATCATTTTTTCGGCCATGACCGGGTCGGGGCAGCGCACGTCGTTGGTTTCGGTTTGCGACAAATCCAGTTCGGTGTACGGCGTTTGGAACGCCAGGTTTCCGACCTGGCTGACATACGCGTGTACCGAGATACCGTATCGGAGCAGGAGCATTTTGGCAATGGCGCCGGCGGCTACGCGGGCTGCGGTTTCGCGGGCACTGCTGCGGCCGCCACCCCGGTAGTCGCGGTAGCCGTATTTGGTTTGCCAGGTATAGTCGGCGTGACTGGGTCGGAAGGTATCGGCGAGGTGGTCGTAGTCGCTGGAGCGCTGGTTTTCGTTCGGGATGAGCAGTGCGATGGGCGTGCCTGTGGTTTTGCCCTCAAAAACACCGCTGAGCACCTGCGCGGTATCACTTTCCTTGCGTTGGGTAACGATAGCGCTCTGGCCCGGCCGACGGCGATCCAGCTCGTGCTGGACAAATTCGAGGTCGAAAAGCAGGCCGGCTGGACAACCGTCCACGACACACCCGATGGCCGCTCCGTGGGATTCGCCGAACGTAGTGACGCGAAAGAGGCTGCCGAAGGTGTTGCCTGCCACGGGTGGGTTGAGGGGGGGGTTAATTTTGGTTGTTACCGAATTTGCGTTCGTAGGTTTCCCAAGGGGTTGTTTTGTGGCTGTCGGAGCCGAAATAGTTCAGAATGGCTTCCAGTTTGGGCGCTTCGAGGTAGCCGGGGATCGGCTGAATAACGCTCATGGTTTCATCGAGGAATACAACGGTGGGAAAACTCAGTCGGTTGTTGAGCAGTTCGGCGGCGAGTTCGTGGTAGCCGCGTGCGCCGTTTTTGCGGAAGGAATAGGTTTTATTGTTAAACGTGATTTCCTCCTGCTGTTCGGCGTTGAGTTTGACGGGGTAGTAATTGTCATTCAGATACTGTGCCACCGAAGGATCCACGCTTCGAGCGGGTGTTTGCCGGGGGCTGAGCAGCCGGTTTGCCGGCATTTTCCGGCTGTACCTTCGGCGTAGCAGGCGGCGTATTGCGGGCAGACGGCGCCACCGTGGCACTGTTTCGCGGCGAAGTCTGCGCGACAAGTGCATCAACAAAAAGAGCGAAAAAACTCAAAATCAAAATTTTGCGCATGGCGACACCAGATAGGTTTGAACAAATCAAGCAAAAGTAGCGCGGATGTAACCGAAAAACCAACGTTGCGCTTTCCGGCGCAAGGTACTTTAAAGAAAGTTTAACCCTTTTGAGGTGTTAGCAAAGCCTTGCGCATTTTATGCCGTTTATCCGGCATGTTATACCGTTCTTTGTGGCTTAGCGCCGCTTTGTCCGGCCTCGCAGCAGGGTTTCGTTTGTACCAATTTCTGTACTCATTTTACATGCGACATCCAAGCATCACCATCGTCCAGCGAGGTAGGGCAGACCGGTTCGGTTTCCAGAAACTCTACCTGCGCTACTCCTGGAACTACCACACCAATTACATCGCCCTTCCCTGGAAAGTGCTGCCCAAGGACTGGGACGCACGCGCCCAATCCGTGAAGCCGAAAGCCATTCTGGGCGGTGAAAGCGCCGTTGTTGTGAACACCGATTTGCGCAACAAACTGAACAAAGCCTTTCTCATCGCCACTGAACTAATGGCAGCGAACATAGCGCCTTCCTTCGAGGTATTCCGCCAAAAGTTTGACGGCAACCGCAAACAGTTTTCTTCCTTCGCCGCCACGGCGGAAGAAATTTTGAAAAAAGAACTGGCCGCCAGGGAAGTAACCCCTTCCACCTTCAAAGCCTACCGGGCTGCGATCCGGAAGTTTGTGGGTGAGGTAGGCGACCTGTCTGTACAGCAACTCACCCGCGACAAGATTTTGCAGTTTAAAAGCAAAATGGTCGCCATCGGCAAGGAAAATATGTCGGCGCAGTACCTGCGAAACTTCAAGGTAGTGTACAACAAGGTGCTCAAGTTTCACCGGTTGAAAGACTTGCACAGCCCTTTCGAGGATATGGAGTTCAAGGTGGAACGGATTTCAAACAAGAAGAAGTTGACGGTCGAGGAGTACAAGATACTCCGTAAAGCGCTCCCGGCTTTTTCCGAGGGAAGCGATGGACACGAAACCATCCGCCGCTTTCTGATCATGTGCCGCGGCCTGCGGTACTCCGATACGGAACAAATCAACCGGCACGCGCATTTTTTTGAGATGCAGGACGGCGAGACCACCTACCGGTATCTGTTGAAGTCGGCCCAAAAAACCGGCACTCAGGAAATTGTCCCTATTTCGGAAACGGACGCGCAAGTGCTGCTGAAATGGCGGGAGGACGGCTCCCTTTTCAAAAAGATAACATACCCTGCCTACGTCAAAAAACTGAAACGAATCAGCCGGGATCTGATCGGACGGGAAATCACTACACACTTTGGCCGACACTTCACCGGCGACCTGATCCTGAACAGCGGCGTCATGGATGCCGAAGATGTAAAAAAGATACTCGGTGTGACGAGCGACCGGATCGCAGAGGTATATGCGCAGCGGGATATAAAGACGTTGTTGAAGAAGTTTTACAAAGCGGTGGAGGTCTTGGAAGGGAAGTGAATTTCTGTTGAAGAGAGGAAGATATGCCCCCCCTACAATCCCTCAGGGAGGTTCAAAACCGCATCCTTTGCACCCTTACCGCGTTCAAAATCGCCAGCAACGCCACGCCCACATCCGCAAACACTGCTTCCCACATCGTGGCCAGACCGCCGGCGCCGAGGTTGAGCACTACTAATTTCACGCCGAAGGCCAAGCCGATGTTTTGCCACACCACGCGCCGCGTGGCGCGACTGACGGCAATCGCCGTGGCCACTTTAGATGGTTCATCGGTTTGTATGACCACATCGGCGGTTTCGATGGCTACGTCGGAGCCGAGAGCGCCCATCGCAATGCCGATGTCGGCGGCAGCCAATACCGGGGCGTCGTTGATGCCGTCGCCCATAAATGCCACCGTTCGAGTGGGGTCTTCGCGCTGTAGCGCTTCCACTTGTTTCACCTTGCCTTCCGGGAGCAGGTCGCCGAAGACGCGTTCGATGCCGAGCACGGCGACTACTTTTTGCACCACGGCGTCCTTATCGCCCGAGAGGATCACCAGTTCGCGCACCCCGGCGCGATGCAGGCCGGCCACTGTTTGTTTGGCGTCGGGTTTAATTTCGTCGGCAATGGTTACATATCCCGCATATTGCCCGCCGACCGCTACCGCCGCGATGGTGTCCACCTCCGCATCGAGTTCGGACGGGTAGGCGATACCCGATTGTTGTAACAGTTTGGTATTGCCCACCAGCACGGCCCGACCGTCCACCGTGCCGTTTAACCCATGCCCGGCGATTTCCTGCACGTCGATTACGACGGCATTTTGCCAACTGATTTGGAGATCGCCGGCATGAGCAATCAGGGCTTTGCCCACCGGGTGGGTGGAATGCTGTTCGAGCGCGGCGGCCAGACGCAGCAATTCTTTTTTTTCGATGCAGGTATTTTCAACTTTTTGCACCTTGAAAACACCCTGTGTCAGCGTTCCGGTTTTGTCTATAACTACCGTATTCACTTTGGCCATCAAATCCAAAAAGTTCGAGCCTTTGAATAAGATGCCGTTGTGCGACGCCGCCCCGATGCCGCCGAAATAACCCAGTGGTATCGAAATCACCAGGGCACAAGGGCAGGAAATGACTAAAAATATCAGCGCGCGATACAGCCAGGTCCGGAAGGTATAATCCTGGACGATAAAATATGGCACGAGCACCAGCAACACGGCCAGCAACACGACAATCGGAGTATATACTTTCGCAAACTTGCAGATGAACAACTCCGTCGGCGCTTTGCGGGCCGTGGCGTTTTGCACCAAATCGAGGATGCGAGCGATGCTGCTCTCGCCGAAAAGTTTGGTTACGCGGATTTCCACCACACTGTCGAGGCTGATCATTCCGGCCAATACGGTTTCGTCAGCCGCGAGCGTGCGTGGCTTGCTTTCACCCGTGAGCGCGGCGGTGTCGAAACTACCCTGCACGCTCAGCAATACGCCGTCGAGCGACGCCCGCTCGCCCGGACGCACCCGGATGGTTTCGCCCACCTGCACGGTTTCGGGTTTGACGACAGCGGCCCGGCCGTCGCGCAATACGGTGGCTTGATCGGGATGCACGTCAAGCAAGGCTTTGATGTTGCCTTTGGCACGGCGCACTGCCGCCGTCTGGAACAGTTCGCCCACGGCGTAAAACATCATTACGGCCACACCCTCGGGATATTGACCTATGGCAAATGCGCCAATGGTGGCCAGGCTCATTAGGAAAAATTCCGTGAAAAACTCGCCTTTCCCGATGGTCTCCGCCGCTTCTTTCAGCACGGGCCAGCCGACGGGCAGGTATGCTATCCCGTACCAAAGCAGTCGAATCCAGCCCTTCCAAAACGCGGGCTGTACATACTCGTCCAGTGCGATGCCGCCCAGCAGTAACAGGAAACTAATAATAGCGGGTAGGTATTCACCCCAGGGGGAGTGCGCTTCGCCGCCCACGTGGTCATGACGGTGCCCGTCGCCTTCTTCGTGTGGCCGGAGCAGCGGGGGGCGGTTTTTAGATCAATTTTTTCTTCGAGCGTACAGCAAAGTTGGCGGCCTTGCGCGTCGTAAGTGTGAACGTGAGGGACAATTGGGTCAGCCATTCGGTAAAGATTGAAAATGTACGAGACCCGGGGTGGTTTTGAACATAGGCGGTTTATTTTCAATAGTTTTTAACCAGGATTTTTTGAGCAAATACGCCGCCTTCAGTATGAAGGGTGACAAAATAAACGCCCGCAGGCAGCCCGTCTGCCCGGAAAAAATAGTTGGATTCGCCCGGCGGGAGCATTCCCGAAAAAACGGTCTCTACCCGCTGCCCGAGGCAATCGACCAGTTCGAGCACTGCCGCACCGCCGGTTGGCGCGAAAACCGGAACACAGGTAATTCCTTGAGCGGGATTAGGGAAAATACGTTCTAACCTTGGTGAAGCCAATTCGTCTGTTCCGACGCTCTGCCGAATCTCGAAATCGAAATAACCTTCCGGGGCGGGTAACGGGCGCACTTGTTGTTTGCCCGAATTGGCTGTCGCGTGGAGGTAGTAGCGCACGGTAGAGCCGTAAGGTTGTTGTGGAATCCAGCCTGTCCAAAGGTTTGTGGCCGCGTCGGTCAGAGTCATCGAAACGGACTGGTAGCCTGCCGAGGTATCGGTCGTATAAAACACTTCGGCGCCGGCTATGCCGCCGCGGTGTCGTATCCAAGCCTTGACCTCATAAGCAGGTGGGTTGCTGTCAATAAAATCCTCTACCTGTTTATGCTGAATCAGGAGTGGGTCCGCTACACCTACTTCTTTCACAATACAGTGAATCGCGCCGCCCAGCGAAATGATGTCGTTGCAGGGAATGCCGACGATATTATATCCGGGCATATTCTCGCGCCAAATACGCAGTGCCGTGGTGTCGTATTGTTGCTCATAGGTAGGCAACAACACGGTTTTGTTAACGATGAACGAATTGACATACGTGCGCAGGGGGGCGCCCTGGCTCGGGTACTTGCCCCCTTCCGGTGGCATCGGGATGCGTACCACCTTGTAGGGCGTACCGAACGGCGTGGTAAAATTGGCGAGCAAGTACTGTATGTTCGCCTCGATCTGGTCGCGATCTACCAGACCGTTTGGATACTCGCCGACTAAGAGCGTCTCTTCGTTTAGCTGCTTCATGTGCATGTCGATGTGATGGATGCCGTCGAAAGGCAGTACGTCGAACTTCACATAACGGTTGATGCCGTAGAAACGGCGCATGATGCTGTCGACGCCTTCCTCGGTGTGTTTGCTCATGCCCCATATATTTCCGGGGCCGTTTTCTTCAAGAACCAGTTTGCTGGAAAAATTTGTCCCCATGCCGTCCGAAAAATTGTTGCCACCCGGATGCACCAGATCGTAAGGCGCAACGGTAGTGGAATAAACCGGTAAGCCGAAATAATTGCCCACTACATTCGGGATAGTGTCGTCCTTCGGGCGTGGGCGGTTGTAAATCCAATCGACCAGCGCCAGGCTGTCCACGCCACCGAGGTAAATCGGATTAGCGCCGTAGTCGCGAATCCAGATGCTGTTGAAAGGGGCTATTTTGAATTCGACGTTGCCGTCCTGCCAATTCACGCCGTAGCTGCTCAACTCGTTTTGGCAAGAAGCGATATTACTGCAAATAACGATCACCCGGCATTGTTTCCGCCCGGCCTCGACGATCTGGGCAAGAATCGGCTGAAATAAGGTCCAGGTGATGACAATCGCCTGCTGTTCTTCCCATTCGGCCATCGCACGCACCGGTACGGGCGGCGGCGTGGTGATACCGTCCGGGGCGCCAGGTGCTCCCGGTTTTGGGTTGTTCAGGAGCCAGGCTTGTTCCCATGTGGAAAGCCCGCGCGGCAAAGAATCGTTTTGAGAAAAAGCGACCGAAATAAAACCGGTCGAAATGAAGAACAGGGCGTAAAGTATTTTTTTCATACCACAAGCATTTTGAATGATAAAGCTAACGATTATTCGACTTTTAGCAGGCGAATTCAGGAATATCAGCCAGAATAAGCATATTTTCAATTTACGTAAAACAAGGATCAATAAAGGCTCGTGTAACGCGGAAGAACACATTCAGAAGAATTGCATCCTTTGTACGCGCACCGCGTTCAAAATCGCCAGCAACGCTACCCCCACATCCGCGAACACCGCTTCCCACATTGTCGCCAGGCCGCCGGCGCCGAGTATGAGCACGATGACTTTGACCCCGAAGGCGAGGCCAATATTTTGCCACACCACGCGGGTCGTGGCTTTGCCGATGGAAATAGCGGTAGCGATTTTAGAAGGCTGGTCGGTCTGAATCACCACGTCGGCGGTTTCGATGGCCGCGTCGCTGCCCAGTCCGCCCATCGCGATGCCCACGTCGGCCAGCGCCAGCACCGGTGCATCGTTGATGCCGTCGCCCACAAAGGCCAGTTTCGTGGCAGGGTCGCGTTTGAGTGCCTCCACTTTCTCTACTTTCCCTTCGGGCAGTAGATCGCCGAAGGCCTGGTCGATGCCAAGGACGCGGGCAATTTTGGAAGTGATGCTTTGTTTGTCGCCGGAAAGCATTACCACCCGTCGGACGCCCATATCGTGCAGGCGGCGAATGGCCGCGGCGGCATCTTCCTTGATTTCGTCGGCGATGGTGAGGTAGCCCGCGAACTGCCCATCCACCGCCGCCAGCACCACCGTGTCCACCAAATCCGCCGTTTCAGGTGGCACGGCGATTCTGAATTTTGCCATCAGTTTATCGTTCCCGGCCAGCACGGTTTTGCCTGTCACCTGTCCCTTCAATCCGTGCCCACTGATTTCCTCCACCTGTTCGGGCGTGTCGAGCGCCATTTTTTTGCCTTCGGCAAAGGTCACGACCGCTTTGGCCACCGGGTGAGTGGAAGCCGTTTCGAGCGAAGCGAGCAGCCGCAGAAGTTCCGTTTCCGAAAAACCGCCCGACGGCGCTACGCGCTGCACGGCAAACACGCCTTTGGTCAGTGTGCCGGTTTTGTCCGTCACCAGCGTATTGATTTTGGTCATGGCGTCCAAAAAATTGGAGCCTTTGAACAAAATTCCGTTGCGCGATGCCGCCCCGATGCCACCGAAATAACCCAGCGGAATCGAAATCACCAGCGCGCAGGGGCAGGAAATGACTAAGAAAATCAAGGCGCGGTATAGCCAGGTTTCGAACGAATAATCTGGTACGACGAAATACGGCACGATGACCAGCAGTGCGGCCAGCAAAACCACAATCGGGGTATAGATTTTAGCAAACTTGCGGATGAACAACTCCGTGGGCGCCTTGCGGGCGGTGGCGTTTTGTACCAAATCGAGAATACGGGCGATGCTGCTTTCACCGAAAGGTTTGCTCACGCGAATTTCCACCATTTTGTCCGCCGCGATGCTGCCTGCCAGTACGGTACCGCCAGGTTCCACGTCGGTCGGCTTGCTCTCGCCGGTGAGCGCGGCGGTATTGAACGCGGCGCCGCCACCGCCGAGCAACACCCCGTCGAGCGGGACGCGCCCTCCCGGTTTGACGCGCACGGTGTCGCCTACTTCCACCTGATCGGGCTTGACGACAACCCAGGCGCCGTTTTTAAGCGCTTCCGCCGTGTCGGGTCGTACATCGAGCAGGGCCTTGATATTGCTTTTGGCGCGGCGCACCGCCGCCGTTTGAAACAACTCGCCGACGGCATAGAACAGCATCACGGCCACGCCTTCCGGGTATTCGCCGATGGCGAACGCGCCGACCGTGGCGATGCTCATCAGCAAAAATTCCGTAAAAAATTCGCCTTTGCCCATAGCCTGTAAGGCTTCCTTCAGCACGGGCAAACCGACGGGTAGGTAGGCCGCAAGATACCAAACCGAGCGCAACCAGCCTTTAAAAAATCCCGGCTGGATATACTGATCCAACGCAATGCCGCTGAGTAACAGCACTAAACTGAGGATGGCGGGAAGATATTCGCGCCAGGGGCCGCGCGCCGCGCCGCCTTCGTGGTCATGGTCGTGCCCGTCGTCGCCGGAATGGGGCAGGGGCGGCGGCGGGCCGGTTTTCAGGTCAATTTTTTCTTCGAGGGTGCAGCAAAGTTGACGGCCTTGCGCATCGTAGGAATGGACGTGAGGAGTTTTTTCCATTTTTAACAGCAATTTTTATCGCCTGCCTGAACCGGCGGGCATTTGACGGTACCATAAGAGCAAAACACACAGCAATCGCCCGGCTTAGGTTTCAGTAGTGCGTTGCAGTTTTCACATTCGTAGAAAAATTGACAGGCATTGGTGGGCATGGTTTCAATTTTTTGATGCCCGCACCGGGGGCAAGTGAGTAAGGATTGAAGATTCGACAGGCCGGTTTTTTGCCTTTTTTTGTAAATCAATTTCCAGCCGGCGTACCCGAATGACACGGCTGCCAGTCCGAAAAACAACCAGCGATACCGATTGGTGAACGTCGAAGCCGAAGCGGCGGCACTTGCCCCGAAAACCAGTGCCAGTATTGGGGCGATACAACAGAGGAACGGCGCGAGAAAGGCCAGAAGCCCCGAAGCCAACCAACCGGATGCGCCTTTTAGTTTTGACATATTTTGCTACATACAAAAGCAGCCGCCCGAAAAACAAATCTCGCCTTCCGGGCAGGCTGCGGGATGTTAAAAAACTACTCGTTTACTCCGGGAAACCGGCCTGCTTCCAACACTCAAAGGCATCCAGCTCCTCTTGTGTCAGTTGAGTTGACCCGGCCTGCGGCATTTCTTTCTCGATAACCACAGCCTCGTACATGTGCTCAAAATGCGAGGTCAGGCTATCGTATTCCGCAGAATAGGTCCAGTGTTGCGTACCGTCACCGGCTCCGCCGTGGCAACTGGCATTGCTGCATTTATTTTGCAGGAGCGCCTGCATTTTGCCTCCGTTGCTGGTGAAGGTAGCGCCCGCCACTTTGCTGCAATCCACCTTGTCATCTTTTTTACAGGAGTTAGTGGCGAGCATGAGGAAGGCAATAAAGAAAAGTACCGTTGTCCAAACGGCAGATATTTTTAGGTGCATGATTTGTAATGTTTGAGGGCGAACAGTTCTGAAGAAGCGGGCGCGGGTAACCCCGCGTAGTGTTCATCCAGGTCTGGTGGCAATTCCAAGACGGTCAGATGCCCGTGCAGCGTATGCCCGCCATTGGGAAGATACCGGCTTCCGCTCCCGCGCGTGAAAACGTGCAATTCCAAGTGCTGACCGGATGAATCAAACTCCGAAAGTTCCCATTTTTTTAGCCATTTCGAAAGGGGCGTTTCCCGCGTTTCGCTCGGCAAAGTTTCGGCTTTTTGCAGTTGCTTGTGAAGATAGCACTTCCCCTCACAGTGCATTTGCGGTTTGCCCTTGTTCTCGCAATATTGCTCTATTATATATGCGCGGTTCGCCAAAAAATACAACAAAACCACCCCCTTCACCCAAAACGGCAGGGTGAGCAGCGTGATTAGAAATATGGTGAAAACTTTGCGCATATCGGTTTAAAAATAATTTCAGAGCCGTTCCGGCTTGCACAGCAATATCCGTTGTCGCGAATACCGGATGATACCTTCTCTGGCCCACTGTTTTAAAATCGTCGTTACCTGTTGTCGCGAAACGTTTACCATTTCGCTGATCAATTCATGGGTTAGCGGCAGTCGAATTTCTATTTCGCCGTTGGCGAGCGTATATGCGTGATGGTGGGCCATTTCTTTCAGGAAAAAACCGATCCGTTGCCTCGTCAGGTTGAAACGATAACGCAACAAACGTTCTTCCGCTTTATGTAAACGGTCGAGCAAATAGCGGCACAACGTCCAGCCGAAGGCCGGGCATTGATGCGCCGTGTGTTGCACCCAATCCGCATCTATTTCAAGCAGTACGCATTCTGCAAGCGTTTGTGCACGATAAGCGTAACAGCCCGTTGCGCTCAGAAGTTGTTCACCTACGATATCTCCGGGCTGTGCCAGGGAGATCACCGTGTCCTTACCTTGTGAGGTCGTTTTGCTTAATTTGAGCAAGCCGCTTATCACGAAATACAAGCCCACACCTTGTTCCGCCTGGTGGAAAACAATCTTGTGCTTTGGAATCGCCATCGGTCGGGCCACCCGGCACAGATCGAGCCATGCCGATTCCGGCAGGGCATTCCACGGTTCGGTGCGCCGGAGTTTTTCGATGACAGTATCAATGGTCATTTATTGAATATTATGCTCGATGAATGACTGGCAACGGAGCAATATCAAAAGGCAGCCCCCCGAAAGGAACATGACGAAGAAGAAAGAATTCCCTCGAAAGGGCTGCCAACCCTGGCCTGCTTAATTCCAGGGTTTTTAATTTGCGCTGCACATGCGAAGCCTTTGCCTCCAAAAGAGGGCAGCGATAAAATATTACCGCCACCCTTGCCTTATGAATTGAAACTGTTAACCGTTCATCGCTGCACGGTGAAGCGTTTCGCAACAGCGTGTCTGCCGTCGGGAGTCAGCACATTCAGCAGGTACAGCCCGGCGGGAAGATGCGCAACGGGAATTTGTCCGGCAATCGTTGAAACGCCTGTTGTCGAATACCCCCAAACTTTTCCCGCCGTGTCCGTAATACGCCATTGGCCTTGCAGGTTTGCATCGGCGGTTACTACGTTCAGCATATCGTTAGCGGGGTTAGGAAATACCGCTACATTCGTTACTTGCTCGATATTGACGGTTCCTGAAAGGCCGGTAGCAACAGCCACATATACGATCGTGTCAGCCCAGGTAATGCCAGGAGTTTCAGATTGTAAATAGAGTCGCAACACTCCTGTTCCCGGCACCTCGTTGGGATAAAAAATCGGTTTCAGCATACCGCTTTCTCCATTATTCAACTCAAATGTTCTAGTTGAAACAACCTCCAGATAGCACAGGTTTTTATCACAAAAGTTGACACTCCACTCTTGTGGTTTTTGTTCGATGACACGTGTCCAACGAATCAGTACCGTGCCGCTGGTTAAATTGGCAATTTGCGCGAGCAGGTCTATTTCGAACTCGTTTGAGGGCATCGAAGCATACAGACTGTCCGGGCTGACGACGATGTTTGGCTGAGCCGGCAGATTTCCTGTGCTCGCGAGAAATAAAACCAGTAACTGTAGAATACCTTTTTTCATGATAAAAAAATTTAAAAGTGAACGATTGACTGTCTGTAGCATCTGACTTTTTGAAAAAAGCAACCCTGAACAGGAAGAACCAATTCCCCTCGAAAAGGCTGCCGAACCTGTATAAACATTAGACGAAAACTATTTTTTCAGTGTGCGTGTCCTTCTTCTCCCTGGGCGGCCGCTTTGGAGGCGGACTGGAGATAAAAAGCGCCCTTCACCACGACCCTGCTGTTCGCCAAATCGAAGTCTTCCGGCAACAACACTTCCACCCAGCCGCCGTCGGTCACGCCGCGTTTTACTTCCACCATTCGGAAGTGGCGCGCTCCATGCGTTTCTTTTTCACCCCCGGCGTGGTCGTGTTCTTCTTTTTTGGCATCGTGGGCAGCTTCGCCCTTTTCGTGCTCATGGGCTTCGGGCTTAGGCGCTCCCTCCGGTTCTTCTACGAAAATGTAGTCTTTGCCCTCGCTGCTTACGAGCGCCGCCTCGGGCAAGGCCGGCACGGGAGAAGCGCCCGTTTCGACCGAGGCTTTGAAGTACATTCCGGGCAGCAGATCGGTATCTTCTTTGTCCAGATGGCAGTGAACCCGGATGCTGCGGTCGGGACTTATTTCGCGCCCGAAAAGATAAATGGTCGCCGTGCGTTCCCGTGTTTCATTGGCGAGCGTGAAGCGCACTTTCTGCCCGACTTTGAGTTTTAGAATGTCTTTTTCAAACACGGTCAGTTCGGCGTGAAGGTGTTCCGTGTCGGCTATTTTGAACATGACCTCCGTGCTTCCCACATATTTGCCCGCATTCACGTTCACCTCCGTGACATAACCGTTGGTGGGAGAGTAAAGGTTGATTTCGCTCTGAAAATTATCGGGCGAAAGGCGGTCCGGATCAATGCCCAGCAATTTGAGCCGGGCCCGTTGACCGCCCGTTTTGGCTTCCAGGCCGGCAACCTTGGCCTTCAGCGTGGTGTACTCGGCTTTGGCCGCTTGCAGTGTCTTGCCGGCGTTCACGTTTTCACGAGCGAGCTCCTCCTGTCGTTTGTACTCGGCCTCGGCATATTCCAGTTGGCCTCGCGCTGCGGCAAGTTCTTGCCGGGCTTCGAGGTAAGCCTGTTGCTCGGTGATGAATTCCGGGTTGCGCAATACCGCGATAACTTCGCCCTTGCGAACGTGCGTGCCCTGCAACAGGTCCGATTTTTTCAAAAACCCCGGCGCGGGCGCGCTGATGCTCACGAGGTTTTGCGGCGGCACATCCAACACGCCGTTCACCTTCACTGTGCCAGAGAGCGGTCGGGTCTCCACCTTGCCGGTTTCGATGCCCGCTATTTTGTATTGGTCGCTTGTCAGCGCCACTTCCTGTTCTTCGCCTTCATGGTGTTCGTTTTCTTCCGATCCGGCCCCGGATTCGGCTTTTTTGCCTCCACAGCCTGCCGACAGCAGGACGGCACCGAGTGTCATGGCGAAGAATATATGATGCAGAAATTTCATTGTCTTTTATTTTTAGATGATGTTGAAAAGGTGAAAAGCAAACTCGCCGACGCGTTATTTCCCGGCCAGCCATTCGATGTCGATGACCGCCCGATTGAACGCGTCGAGCGCGTCCAGGTAGCCGAGCCGGATGTCGTTGGCGCGGCCGAGCGCCTGGGCATATTCGAGGTAGCCAACGTCGCCGGCACGAAATGCCTTTTGGGCGTTGCTCAGCAACAGGTCGGCGGTAGGCAGCGCGGTTTTTTCGTAGTAGTCCAACGAAACGCGCTGTTTTTCGTATTCCTGGAGGGCTTGCCGGTACTGTCCTTCGAGTTGAATCGTCCGCGCTTCCAGGTTGGTCTGCGCGATTTGCTCCGCGATCCTTGCAGCCGCGACGCGATTCTTTTGCGCCTTGCGAAAAATGGGAACGGCGATGCCGACCTGCACGACGTGAAAGCGATCGCCCGAGGTGTAGCGAGGGTCGGCGCCCGGTTCGACAGAATTAAGCGACTGGTTGAGGTAGCCGATGCTGAAATCCGGCGCCAACCGCGCTTTTTCCGCACCGGTTGAAGCCTGGCTAAGCGCAACTTGCTGGCGAAACCAGGCCAGGGCGGGATTGTCGGACGCGCCGCCCGCGAAATCCGGCAAAGTCCTTTTGCCTAAGCGGGCATCGGGTGGGATGCCCACCGGTTGGGCGGCGTTGAGCAGCGTTTGCAACAGCACCTGGGCGATTTGAATGTCGGCGGTAACCTGGGCCAATTGGTTGCGGATTTCTCCCAGTTGCGCTTCGGCAGTTGCTCTTTCCAGGCTGTTCGTTTCCCCGGTGCGCACACGGGCGTCCGCCGCTTTGACAAATCCTGTCAAAAGCGTATCCTGGCGTTGCAAAAGCCGCCGTTTTTCAAATAAATAAACCAGTTCATACCAGACCGAGCGCACCTCATAGGTCAGGTCGTTGGTCGTGACGGTCAGCGCGAGTTCGGTAGCGCGGATATTGGTGTTGGCAAGCGCCAAACCGGCTTTCCGGTTACGCGGATTGGGAATTTCCTGCACGACGCCGAAGCCCTGGTCGAATTGCCTGGAATTGTACTGCCCCAGTTGCGCGCTGAAATTCGTTTTCGGCATGTCGTATGCCGCGCCGCGCAACTTTTGTTGAAGTTGAACCTGGTAGTTACCGGTTTTAATTTGCAGGTTGTTGGATTTGGCTTGGGCAATGGCTTCATCCAAGGTCAGCGTCGTTTGAGTCGTTCCTGTTTTTGGGAAAAGCGCCAGGGCAAGAATGGCCAGCGACGCCACAACCGGCTTCATTCCCTTACCGAACCATTTTTCGAAATAAACATACAGACACGGCAGTACGAGCAGCGTGAGCAGCGTGGCCGAAATTAGCCCTCCGATGACCACGGTCGCCAGCGGGCGCTGCACTTCCGCGCCGTCGCCAGCGGACAAAGCCATCGGCAAAAAGCCCAGCGAAGCCACCGCTGCCGTCATGATAACCGGACGAAGCCGAACGCGGGTGCCTTGCCGCACCCTTTCGAACACGTCGGTCACGCCTTCCGACTTCAGTTGGTTAAAATAGCCGATCAGGACAATGCCGTTCAACACCGCCACGCCGAAAAGCGCGATAAAACCCACGCCTGCCGAAATCGAAAACGGCATATCCCGCACCGCCAGTGCCGCCACGCCGCCGATGGCCGACAGCGGCACGGCGGTGAAAATTAAAAAGGCTTGACTGACGGACCGGAACGTGAAAAACAGCAAGGCAAAAATCAGGGCCAACGCCACCGGAACGGCCACGGAAAGCCGCTCCTTCGCCTCGCGCAGGTTTTGAAACTGGCCACCGAAAGTGTAGTAATAACCGCTCGGCAATCGAAAGTTTTTCTGCAAAATGCCTTCGATTTCTTCTACCACGCTTTCCACGTCGCGCCCGCGCACGTTGAACCCCACAAATATGCGCCGCTGCCCGCTCTCGCGGCTCACCTGTGCGGGGGCTTCCTTGTATTCGATAGCGGCGACCTGGCCGAGCGGTACTTTCTGACCGTCGGGCGTGGGGATGTACAGGTTTTCGAGGTTGCTCAGGTCGGTGCGCAGGCCGCGTTCGAGCCGAACCACCAGGTCGAATCGTTTTTCCCCTTCGTACACCACTCCTGCCGTGCTGCCCGCATAAGCCGTTTTGACAATCATATTGATGTCGGCCACGTTCAGCCCGAATTGCGCCAGCCGGTCCCGGTCGTAGGTGACCTGCACCTGCGGCAAGCCGCGCACTTTTTCCAGCGTCGGCTCGGTCACGCCCTCTACCGGGGCGATGAGCCGGGCTACTTCGGCGGCCTGGTCGGCCAGCACGTCGAGGTCGTCGCCGAAGATTTTGATGGCCACATCCTGCCGGATACCCGTCATCAGTTCGTTGAAACGCATTTGCATCGGCTGCGTCAGTTCGATATTTACGCCCGGAAGCACTGAAAGCGCCTCCTCCATCGCTTCCTGCATTTCTTCCCTGTCGCATACTTCTTCCCGCCAGGTCTCTTTCGGCTTCATGGCCACCATGATGTCCGCGCGTTCCACGGGCATCGGATCAGTAGGAATTTCGGCCGAGCCGATGCGGCTCACCACCTGCTTCACTTCCGGGAAGTTTTTTATCAAAATTTCTTCAGCCTTGGTGGTGCTCTCTACCATTTGTGTCAGCGATGTGCCTTGCATCATACTGAACTCCACCGTCATGTCGCCTTCTTCCAGCGTGGGGATAAACTCCCCCCCCATGCGCGAAAATCCCCACAACGCCAGCGCGAACAAGAGCGCGGAAATACCCACGGTCAATTTTTTCCAATGCAAAACACGTTCCAGGGCCGGTCCGTAAAGCTTTTGGAAAAATACCATGATACGATCCGACACGTTGGCTTTATGCGTCGTTTTCTTACTCAAAAACAAGGCGGCAGCCATCGGTACCCACGTCAGCGAAAGGATGAAAGCGCCCAATATGGCAAAACCGACCGTTTGGGCCATCGGTTGGAACATTTTGCCTTCGATGCCGACCAGCGAAAGAATCGGGAGATAAACGATGAGGATAATAATTTCCCCGAACGCCGCGCTGTTTCTGATTTTGGACGCGGCCGTATAAACCTCTTTGTCCATTTGCCGCTGGGTCAGCCGAGCGACTCCGGGGAACAAATGGCTGCCCGTGATGCGATGTACGATGGACTCCACGATGATAACCGTGCCGTCCACCAGCAAACCGAAGTCAATGGCGCCGAGCGACATCAGGTTGCCCGATACGCCGAAAAGGTTCATCATGCTGAATGCAAACAGCATGGCCAACGGAATCACCGATGCTGCCACCAGGCCCGCGCGAAGGTTGCCGAGCAACAACACCAAAATGAATACCACGATAAGCCCGCCTTCCAGGAGGTTTTTTTCCACCGTGCCGATGGTGCGCCCGACTAATTCCGTGCGGTCGATAAAAGGCTCGATCACCACGCCTTCGGGCAAGGCTTGCTGAATGACGGCGATCCGTTCTTTCACCCGGCGACTTACCTCCACGAAGTTGTCCCCTTTGAGCATGAGCGTGATGCCGGCCACCACTTCCCCTTCGCCGTTGCGGGTGACGGCGCCGAGCCGGTTAACGCTGCCGAATTGCACCGTGCCCACGTCGCGTACCAGCACCGGAATGCCGTTGCGGGTTGTGACGACGATGCGCTCGATGTCTTGCAAGGTCTTCACCAGGCCGATGCCCCGGATGAAATAGAGATTGCTGCCTTTTTCGATGTACGAGCCACCGGTATTCTCGTTGTTCCGTTGCAGGGCCTGGAATACGTCGGGCATGGTGAGATTCAGGGCGTTGAGTTTGTCGGGGTCCACGGCGAGTTCGTATTGCTTCACGAAACCGCCCCAGCCACTCACCTCGGCTACGCCGGGCGTCCCGGCGAGTTGGCGCTTGACTACCCAATCCTGCAAGGTGCGCAGGTCGGTGGCCGTGTATTTATCCTCGAATCCCTTTTTCGGGTGGATGGTGTAGTGATAAATCTCGCCGAGGCCGGTAGTAATCGGGGCTAAAAAAGGCTCGGCCATCCCCTTGGGTATGGCATCCTGCGCTTCTTTCAAACCTTCTGAAACTTGCTGGCGCGCCCAGTATATATCCGCATCGTCTTTAAAAACAACGGTGATAACCGACAAACCCGAACGGGAAATGGAGCGCCGCTCCACTACTTTTGGAATATTGGCCAGGGCCAGTTCGATCGGGGCGGTAATAAATTGTTCTACTTCCTGGGCGCCCAGCGTGGAGGCTTGGGTGATAACCTGTACCTGGTTGTTGGTGATGTCGGGCACGGCAGCCAAGGGGAGACGGATGAATGAAATTGTGCCCCAAATTGCCAGCGCCAGTGTGAATAGCCCAATGATGAGTTTATTGTGAATGGAAAAATGAATGATCCTGTCTAACATGGACACGGTTGGGTTGATGGATGGAAAAATGCCGACGCCCAC
>JADJYW010000006.1:0-232500 GCA_016719605.1 Lewinellaceae bacterium
CGCAAGCCGGATGCCCCGGCTTAGCCGGTGGCGCGGGCACTGCGCAGCAAGTTTCCCTGACGGTAAACCTGACGGCGACCCACCCGCCTTGTTTCGGCACACGCGGCACCGTGCAGGCAAACGCCGGCAGCAACTTTACGCCACTTTCTTTTTCCTGGAATACCGGCGCAGGCCAGCCATTCGTCACGAACCAACCGGCGGGCATCTACACCGTGACCGTAACAACCCCGCAGGGTTGCTCGCAGGTCGCCACCGCAGCATTGATCGAACCGCCGCTGCTGACTTCGGCTATTGGCAATGTGGTCAATATCAATTGCTATACCCCCATCGGCAGCGCCGACTTGAGCGCCCAGGGCGGCACCCCACCCTACCAGTACGCCTGGAATAATGGCGGCCAGCAGACCCAAAATGTGTTTGTCGCCGGCGGCACCTATACCGTCACCGTCACCGATGCCAACCAGTGTACCGCCGTGGCCAGCGCAGCCGTAGCACAAAATACCACACCGCCAACCGCAGCCGCAGCCGCCAACGAAGCGATTACCTGCAACACCCCGGAAGTGCTGCTCAGTAGCGCGGGATCGTCGGCAGGAACCAATTTTATTTACACCTGGAGCACACAAAACGGCAGTATCGTGAGCGATATGGAAGAACCTACCGCCACCGTGAATGCGCCCGGCGCCTACACGCTGCTGATTACCAATACGACAAACGGCTGCACTGCCGCTGCACAAGCCCTTGTGACTGAAAACACCAACTATCCCACCGCCCTCGACCTCCAGATTACCCAGCCCGGTTGCAATGACAAACCTGGCGCGGTGCAGGTTCAAGGCGTGCAAGGTGGTGCGGGGCCGTTTGTTTTTTCGATAAACGACGGCCAGGATTTTCTGACCCAGGATGTCTTTGAAAATTTGACACCCGGCCAATACAGCATTGTCGTACAGGACATTAACGGTTGCGAGCACGAGCAGGTTTTTGTGCTCGTCCCGCCCGTGGAGCCCGAGGTGCAAATTGTGCCGGAAGTACAACTTGACTATGGCCAAACAGCCGAGCTGACGCTCCTGCTCAACGTGCCGGCCGAACAATTGGACAGCATCCTGTGGACACCGCCAAGCGGTATTTCGACAACAAACCGGCCCGACGTGGTACTGGCTCGCCCGTTTGTCAACACCCTTTATACCGTGACGGTCGTGTCCAAAGAAGGGTGCCGCGACGAGGCCGAAGTGCTGATCCTTGTCGGCAAACCGCATATCTATGCGCCCAACGTATTCCGCCCGGGTAGTGCAGACGGGCTGAACAGCCAGTTCATGCTGTTTGCCCGGGACCAGGTGGTCAACCAGATCAGCCGTATGCAAATTTTTGACCGCTGGGGAAACCTGGTGTTCGGACGCGATAACATCCTGCTCAACGACAGCCGATCAGGCGGTTGGGACGGGCGTTATAAGGGGAAACTCCTCGAACCCGGCGTATTCACCTGGTGGGCCGACATCGAACTGGCCAGCGGTGAGCACATCTCCATGAAAGGTGATGTGACACTTGTTGATTGACGGAAATCCGCGATTTGCTTCTACCTTTGGGCCGCATTTTTTTACCTCAACAACAAGTACATATCATGTGGACCATGCTTGAAGGATTTCAACATTTGACTGCCGAAGAAATGGACACCCTGGTGTCCACGCCCGTCTGGATCACCGCTTTGATTGGTAGTGCCGACGGCGAAATTGACCACGATGAACGCAACTGGTCGGATCGGCTTATGCGTGCGCGTACCTACTCCATGCCGGGATTGGTCAGCGAATACTACCGGGTAGTGGCCGAGGATTTTCTCGGAAAACTGGATCGCCTCATGGAGGTAATGCCCAACGACACCGATGCCCGCAGCACCGAACTGGCTGAAAAAATCGGCACGTCAAACCCGATTCTGGCCAAGTTGGACATTGAACTGGCTGCTACGCTATACAAGAGTTTTGCCGTACTGGCGAAAGAAACGGCGAAAGCCTCGGGCGGTTTTCTGCGCATCGGCTCAGTAAGCGCCGCCGAACACCAGTGGCTACACTTGCCCATGCTCACCCCGATCATAGTGCAAGGCGAAAACCCGAACGCTGTTTGGGAAGACGAAGAGTAATGTAATGATCAGGGCGGCTCTTGCGGGCCGCCCTGATCGTTACAAAATTCTACGAATTGATTTGCTGGTGCAGGCGGATCACTTCCACTGCCTCCCGCACGTCGTGTACCCGCAGGATACGCGCGTGCTGCTGCAACGCGACGACGTGCAGCGCCGTGGTGCCGTTCAGCGCCTTTTCAGGATTTACGTTCAGTACTTTGCAAATCATGGATTTTCGGGAAATGCCGGCCAGTACCGGCAGCCCGAGCACTGCAGAGAAAACGTGCATGTTTTTCAGCAGGGCATAGTTGTGCGCCACCGTTTTTCCAAAACCGAAACCGGGGTCGAGCACGATATCGCGTACACCAAGATCGCGTAGTTTCCCTGCCTCCCGAATAAAAAAATCGAGCACCTCCTGTACCACATCCGTGTATTCAGGCGCCTGCTGCATAGTGCGCGGCGTACCCTGGGCATGCATGAGAATGTACGGGCAGCCCTGCCTGGCTACGGTTGGGTACAGCGCGGCATCCCGGCTGCCGGCGGAAATATCATTGATAATAGATGCCCCGGCCGCTATGGCGGCCTCGGCGACGGAGGCCCGCCAGGTGTCCACGGACAGCATCGCGTCCGGAAAATGCCGCAGCACGGTTTCTATAGCCGGCAGCACCCGGCTTTTTTCCACATCCTCCGGCACTTCTTCGGCGCCCGGCCGCGAAGAAGCACCGCCGATATCGAGCAAAGCAGCCCCGTCCGACAGCATTTGCTCCGCCTGGCGCAGCACGGCGTCCATCGAGGCCAGCCTTCCACCATCGTAAAAAGAATCCGGGGTAACATTCAGGATACCCATCACCACAGGCGCGGAAAGGTCGAGCAACCGGCCCCGGCAGTTGAGCGCGTACAAAAACGAATCGTCCATAGCAGAAATAAAAAACTGGCTTCCAGCGGTTTGAGGCGCCAAAAGCCAGTGTGAGGTTTGCGGAGGAGGAGGGATTCGAACCCCCGGTACCCTTTCGAGTACGCCGGTTTTCAAGACCAGTGCATTCAACCACTCTGCCACTCCTCCAAAGTGGTCGCAAAGGTATTAAAATTTGGAAACAGGAAATATGCTCAGTCGGACGCTACAACGGATGCCCGGGCGGGCACATCGAAGTTTTTGTCAATACTTTTGAAAAACGAGTCCAGATAGCGTGCCATCTCGGTTGATGTTTCGCGGTTGAGGTGTTTGGAGTTGCAAAGGTCATACAGGTCGCGTTGCGCACTTTTCAGCGTTTGTACCGCCTGCCGCAGCGCCTCCCGCGGAATACCGTTGGCCATCAGAAAGCGATCGCGCACGGTCATCAGCCCGCTTTCGGAGGAGGGACTGGCGTAGGGCGCCGCGACCAGACCCGAAAAATCAAAATCATACGGCACGACAAGCACTCTGGAATCATCCGGGCGGATAAGCCGTACGTTGCGCATCATGGGTACGTCCCAGTCTGTGTTGCCGATCATGTACTGAAATATGGCCACCAAGGCTGCCTGTTCGATGACCGTGCTGTCGTAAGGCATACCATATTGCTCGATCTGAATGCCTTTCAGACGGGCTGCCGTTTCTTCGTTATCCTCCACCAAAAGCCCGAACATTTTTTTGCTGGACTTCTCCACATGGTTATCGCGGAGGGTGACCTGGACGAGACGCGCCCGAACGCAGTTGTTTGTCAGGCGCTCAAACATCCGGTAGATCAGGTACTCCTTAATGAGGAGTCGGTCGCCCCGGCCGTTGTCGAAGCAAGGCAATACGAGGCGCACCTCATTGAGCGTATCCAGCCCCTGTTCCAGAAGCATTTTCTTGGTAAACTTGATTTTGAGCGGCGGCACTTCTGCTGTTTTGCGGCGGAATTTGCCCTTGGGCTGCACTTTCACTACAAAGGACTGCCCATCGGCCAGCGTCAGCATCGCCGGCAAGTAGTCGGTGCTGTAGCGATTGACCATGATCGTGGTGAGGTCGGTCTCCAGGGTAATTTCAGTCCCCTCTTGCGGCGTCAGATGTTCAAAAATAGTTTTCGGTTTTATGGAAATTTGTCCGAGCCCTTGAACAGCTACAAAAAGCATCAAGAAGAAAAGGCTAAAATACGCTGCGTATATTTTTTTCGCTACCATGGTTGCGGAATTTGATGTGGTAAATCGGGTACATAAAACGTCATCCGAGACAATACCCATGCAAATGTACCTGAAATTATATTCGGAACAGATTCAATAATCGAACCATAATCGGAATTATTGCAAACTTAACATCTCATTTCAGGATTATGTTCCTATTGCCTTGTGTTTACTGCCAAAAGAACGCAAAGAAATAAATCATCCATATTTGAACAACTGAAGCCTCCATCAGGGTACCGATACAGTGCGCAAAACTAAAAATTGAACTTTCGGAAAAAGTATCCTTTCAGCCATTCATTAACCATTGCGTAAGCCAATGTAATGCCCGCGAGCAGTAGCAGTAATGGCAGCGGCAGTGGTACAAAATCAAATATTTCCATCGCCCAGGGCATATAAGGCAATGCAACGGCGCAAGTAGCAGTGGCTACTGTACTTATCCAGAGCCAGCGGCCCGGACGGCTGCGAAACACCGACCTGCGGGTGCGCACAACCAGTAAGATGACTAATTCGGTAAGCAGCGACTCGACAAACCACGCGGTCGGAACGTTGTTTCCGACACATGCAGCCACCACAGCAGCACGCCGAAGGTGATATAATCGAACACGGAGCTGATCAAACCAAATACCACCATGAAATTCCGAATCATTCGGACATTCCATCGGCGCGGCTTTTCTACAAACTCCGGGTCAACGGCATCGTTGGCAATGGTCATCGCCGGAAAGTCGGACATGAAGTTATTAAGCAAAATTTGCTTGGGTAGAAGCGGTAAGAACAGCACCATGACAGAAAGGCCAGCCATACTCAACATATTGCCGAAGTTGGCGCTGGTGGTCGTAAATACATATTTCAGCGTATTGGCAAAGGTGCTGCGCCCTTGCAAAATCCCCTGTCGCAAGACATCCAGTGTTTTTTCCAGCAAAACAAAATCAGCAGTCTCCTTAGCAACATCCACGGCGCTATCCACCGAAATACCTACGTCGGCGGCGTGTAGTGCCGGCGCGTCGTTGATGCCGTCGCCAAGATAACCCACTACATGACCGGCCTTTTGCAACGCGGTGACGATCCGTTCTTTCTGGTCGGGATCTACCTCGGCAAAAATGGTTGTGCGACTGGCCATTTGCCACAACGCATCGTCGTTGATATGTTGCATTTCCGCGCCGGTCAGCACACCCGCCACTTCCAGTCCAACGGCCTCCGCTACATGCAGGGCGACCTGCCGGTTGTCGCCGGTAATGATCTTGAGCGATACGCCAAGGCGCTTCAGGTCAGCAATCGCTTCATCGGCATCTTCCTTGGGCGGATCGAAGAAAAGCAAAAATCCAGTGAAGGTCATATCGGACTCATCTGCTGCGGTGTATTCGGGCTTGGGCGCCACATCCCGAACCGCAAGGCCCAGTACCCGAAATCCCTTTGCGCTATAGCCCTCGAATAACACCTCCAGCGCAGTGCGGCGTGCATTGTCGAGTGCGCCCACCGTACCGTCCGGTTCGAGTACCCGATTACATACTTCCAGCACGCTGGAAAAAGCGCCCTTGGTGATCAAACGGAAATCGGCATCGGAGTGCTCCGTATTTTTCACGGCGATACTGAGCCGTTTTCGAATGAAGTCGTAAGGGATTTCCTCTGTTTTTTGATAGACGCGAATGTCCGGTTGTGCTTTCGCGGCAATAGCCTCGTCGAGCGGATTGGGCAAGCCGCTCTGAAAATGAGCATTCAGGCAGGCATCCAGGAGTACTGATTCCGAGGGGTTTCCGCAAGTATCCAAAGCGCCGTCAAGTTGCACCACGCCTTGGGTGAGTGTGCCCGTTTTGTCGGTACACAGTACATCCATGCTGCCAAAATTTTCCAGGGCCGACAAACGGCGCACGATCACGCCGCGCTTGGCCATGTGCATAGCACCCTTTGAGAGGGTCATGCTGAGGATAGCAGGCAACAATTCCGGCGCGATGCCGACGGCCAGAGCCACTGCGAAAAGCAGGGAATCAATGGGTGGTTTTTCTAAAAATACATTGACTGCAAAAACCAGGAGCACCAACAGCATCATTACCTGGGTGAGCAGGGTGCCAAAACGCCGGATGCCACGCTCAAAATCCGTTTCGATCGGCCGCAGTTTCAGACGTTCAGCAATATTGCCGTACACCGTATTTTTCCCGGTGTGTACGACCAGCATGCGGGCCATACCGCTGCGTACATTGGAACCCATGAACACGCAGTTCGTACGCTGCGGAAGCGTGCTGTCTGCCGGCGTCACGCCAGGCTTTTTTTCCACTGGAAATGTTTCGCCGGTCAAGACGGCCTCGTTTACAAAGAAATCGTCGGCTTCCAACAGTATTCCGTCCGCCGGAATCAGGCTGCCGGCTGCCAACACCACAATATCACCGGGAACAATTTCCTCCACCGAAAGGGTACAGGGATGCCCACCGCGCAGCACCTCAATACGCAAAGTGACCCGCAAGCGAAGTTGCTCTATGGCATTTCCGGCATGGTACTCCTGCCAAAAACTCAACGAAGCACTGGCCAAAATGATGCCCAGCACAATGCCGGCATCCACGAGGGCGCCCGTAAACAGTGACACCAGCGCTGCAAAAATCAGAATCAATACCAGGGGACTTTTAAACTGCCGCAAGAACAATCGCAGGGGCCGAACAACGGAAGCCGCCTCCAGCCGGTTGGCGCCGTATCGGGCGAGGCGTTCCGAAGCAACTGCCGATGATATCCCGGATGCCGAGCTCTCCAACTCAACGAATAGCTCCGGTACTGTCCTGCTCCAGAATGCTCCGCTTGCTTGTTTTGCTATAGAATTCAGCATGGTTGTTCGATAACAGAATGACCAAAATAACTTTCTCACAAGATTCGCAAACATATCCACAAAACTGCCGCACACCGAGTATATTTGGCCAAACAAAATGCACGCGTTTATGAAAAACTGGATCGTACTCGCTACCATGCCCTTGTGTATGGTATTCCTTAGCCAATGCACGGCCTCCCGCCACCTCCGCCTGGCCGAAAAAAATGCCGAAACCGTGCGCCTCTGGTTCGAGGAGGGCTGGAACAAAAACCGCAATGAAGAACTTCTGGAGCGCGTTTTTTCACCCGATTGGGCCGACGGCAACCCTCTGCGCCCCGACCAGACTACCGGTATCGAAGGTATGCGCGAATTTGTGCAATACTACGAGACGGCGTTCAAGGATGCCCATTTCACCATCACGCACCTGTTCGCTTCCGACAAGCAGGTGGCCATCCGCTACGAGGTAACCGCCATCCACATCGGTTATGCCTTTGGAGTGCCACCCACGGGCAAAAATTCAATTCTACCGGCATCCTGATCTACGACATGAAGGACGGCCGGATACACCGAACCTGGCAGGAACTCGACCTGATGGGTATCATCAAACAATTGAAACCGGAGGAGTGATCGAGTATTGGCGGCTGTTGCCAATGCACCGCCCTACTTTGTTCAAACAGCGGCTATACTTTTTACCTGCTTGCCAAAAATTGGCAAAACCATTGCTTTTGTTCAATAGATTTCTGATCGAAAAGAACATGGTTAAACAAACTCTGTTTCATGCTCATTGCAAAACCGAGTTTTTAACCAATCTTCTTTATCATGAAATCGTTCCTTACGGCATTTTTCGCCCTGGCGCTGTTCGTGATCTCCGCTTCCGCTCAAACGGCCCGCGTACAGATCATCCACAACGCCCCCGATCCCACGGTGGACATTTATGTGAATGGCCTGCCGGCACTCAACGACTTTGAGTTCCGTTCTGCAACAGGCTTTTTCGACTTGCCCGCCGGCATTCCCCTTCAAGTGGCTGTGGCCCCTGGAAACAGCATGTCGGTGGCCGATGCCATCGCCACGTTTCCGGTAACCCTTGAATCGGGCAAAACCTACGCCATCACAGCCTCCGGCATTGTGGGCGATCCAAACACGCCCTTCACCCTCATCGCCGACGACAATGCGCGGGAGGCGGGCGCCAATCCCGACAAAGTAGACCTGAACGTGCTGCACGGTTCGCCCGACGCACCGGCGGTGGATGTGGTGGTGCGCACCGGCGGCAAAATCGTGTCCAACCTCGCTTACGGAGCCTTCACGCCCTACCTGAGTGTGGATCCCGGCGTCTACTATCTCGATGTAAAACCTGCCGGCAATAATGCCATCGTGCAAACCTACCTGGCCGACCTTACCGGCCTGGGCGGCGTTGCTTTGCGTGTATTTGCCAGCGGCTTGCTGGCCGGCAGCCCGGACTTCGGCCTGTTTGCTGCTCTGGCAGACGGCACCGTAGTAGAATTGCCTGCGGCGCCCGTTGCCCGCGTGCAAGTGATCCACAACAGCCCTTCTCCCACCGTGGACGTGTACGCCAATACCGACCTGCTGATTAATGATTTTGAGTACCGCACCGCTACGCCGTTCATTTTTGTACCGGCCGGCGTGGACATCGCACTGGGCATTGCCCTCGAAAACAGTGCCTCCTCGGCAGATGCCATTGCAACGTTTGATGTGAATCTGGATAATGGAAAAACATATATCGTGACAGCCTCCGGTATCGTAGGTGACCCGGGTACGCCTTTCACGCTGATCGTGAACGATGCGGCTCAGGAAATAGCCGCCGATACCGGCAACGTGGATATTGCCGTGCTGCACGGCTCCACCAATGCTCCGGCCGTGGATGTGGACGCCGTTTTTGTGGCCGACAATGTGATCTCAAATTTGTCTTACAGTGAGTTCACACCATACTTTAGCCTTGTACCCGACAAGTACGATTTGGCCGTCCGCGCAGCGGGCGACCCCGATGTAGTGGCCTCCTTCCGCGCCGACCTGAGTGGCTTGAAAGGCGGCGCCGCCTACGTTTTTGCCAGCGGCCTGCTGGGCGGAAACCCGGCGTTCGGTTTGTTTGCCGCACTACCCAATGGCACGGTGCTGGAACTGCCGCTCACACCAACGGCGCGTTTGCAGGTGATCCACAACTCCCCCGACCCGACCGTAGACGTGTATGCCGGCAACACCTTGTTGCTCGACAATTTCGCCTTCCGCACCGCCACGCCGTACATTGATGTGCCGGCGGATCGCGACATTACACTTGGTATTGCCGGCGAAAACAGCGCTTCGGCGGCAGATGCTATCGCTACATTTGACGTCAATCTGACCACGGGCGGTACTTTCGCCGTCATGGCAGTAGGCATCGTCGGTAGTACCGACGCGCCGTTCACCCTGATAGCAGACGACAATGCCCGCGAGGCCGCCCTCGACCCCAATCTGTTGGATTTCAATGTGATACACGGCTCGCCCGATGCTCCGGCAGTGGATATAGCCGTAGTGGGTTTGGGTACGATCATCAACGATTTGTCCTACACGGAATTTACGAACTACTTCAGTGTACCGGCGGCATCGTATCAGGTACAGGTAATCCCAACCGGCAGCGGCTCGGTACTAGCCACCTACGAGGCCGATTTGAGCGGCTTGGCCGGCGGCGCGGCCCGCGTGTTTGCCAGCGGTCTGCTCAACGGCCCGCCGGCGTTTGGACTGTTTGCTGCATTGGCTGACGGTACCGTGATCGAACTGCCCGTAGTGCCCCCGCCGGCGTTTGCCCGCGTGCAAATCATCCACAACAGCCCTTCGCCAACTGTAGACGTGTACGCCAATACTGATCTCCTGATTGATGATTTTGAATACCGCACCGCTACCCCGTTCATTGACGTGCCTGCCGGGGTAGACATCACAATCGGGATCGCACTGGACAACAGCACATCGTCAAGCGATGCTATTGCCACGTTTAACGTGAATCTGGAAGCAAACAAAACCTATATCGTGACCGCTTCCGGCATCGTGGGCAATCCAACTACGCCGTTTGATCTCATCATCAACGCTGCCGGGCAGGAAGCCGCAGCCGATCCGAACAACGTGGACATTGCGGTGCTGCACGGCTCCACCAATGCTCCGGCGGTGGATGTGGACGCCGTTTTTGTGGCCGATAACGTGATTTCAAACCTGTCCTACGGGCAGTACACGCCGTACCTCGGTCTCGCTCCCGACAAATACGACTTTGCTATCCGCCCTGCGGGCAACCCAACCGTGGTGGCCTCTTTCCGCGCCGACCTGAGCGGCTTGACCGGCGGCGCCGCTTATGTTTTTGCCAGCGGCCTGCTGGGTGGAAACCCGGCGTTCGGCTTGTTTGCGGCACTACCCAATGGTGATGTACTGGAACTTCCGCTTACGCCAACGGCGCGTTTGCAGGTGATTCACAACTCCCCCGATCCGACCGTGGACGTGTACGCCGGCAACACGCAGTTGCTCGACAATTTTGCCTTCCGCACCGCCACACCGTACATTGATGTGCCGGCGGACCGCGACATCACGCTCGGTATTGCCGGCGAAAACAGCGCTTCGGCAGCAGATGCTATCGCGACGTTCGATGTGAATCTGGTGGAAGGCGGCACATACGCTGCTATGGCTATTGGTGTTGTGGGCAGCCCGACCACACCGTTTGATTTGTTGGTTGACGGCAACGCCCGCGAAACAGCGCCGGTCGGAACGGTAGGCGTGAGCGTCCTGCATGGCGCACCCGATGCCCCGCCGGTGGACGTGGTAGAGCGTTTGGACGGCCCGCTGGTTACGAACCTGGCATACGGTGTGTTCACCCCGTATCTGGATTTGCCTGCTTCCGATAACTACTACCTGGACATCAAACCGGCCGGTTTGGATCAAATTGTTGCCACCTATCGCGCCGATCTGGCAGCGCTGAATGGCCAAGCCATCCGCGTATTTGCCAGCGGCTACCTCGGCGCTACGCCGGGCTTTGGTTTATTCGCCGCCCTGCCCAACGGTACAGTGGTGTCCCTCCCGTTCTCGCCGGTAGCGCGGGTGCAGGTGGTGCACAATTCCCCGAACCCGACTGTGGACGTATATGCCGGCAACGCGCTGTTGCTGGATGATTTTGGCTATCTCGAAGCGACTTCGTTTGGCTACTTGCCGGCCGGCTTACCAATTCCGCTCGGTATTGCCCTCGGCAACAGCACCTCGGTGGCCGACGCATTTTTCAATACGACGGTCACGCTGGAAAACGGCAAGACCTATCTGGTGGTGGCCGCCGGTGTTGCCGGCGACCCGACCACGCCGTTTACCCTCCTGGTGAACGACATGGGCCGCGAACGCGCCACAAATCCGGTACAGGTGGAACTTGCCGTGTTGCACGGCTCGCCTGATGCACCCGCTGTGGATGTACTTTCGACGTTTGACGGCAGTACAATCGTTGCCGACCTTGCCTTTGGCGAATTCACGCCGTACCTCGGTATTGATCCGGATTTGCTTCTTGTGGATGTAACGCCGGCGAACACGCCGAACACAATCGTCGGAACGTGGGGCATTGACCTGTCGGGTGTACCCGGCCTGGTAGGCGTGGTGATGGCTACCGGTTTTGTCACCGGCAATCCGGAACTCGACCTCGTGGTGGTACTGCCCAACGGATTAGTCATTCCGCTGGTAGCGCTCACCCGTGCACAAGTGATCCACAACTCGCCCAGCCCGACCGTGGACGTGTATCTGGATGGTGATCTGGCAATAGACGACTTTGAGTTCCGCCAGGCAACCAATTTTGGTTTGTTGCCTGCCCGCGTACCGCTCGATCTGGCGGTGGCCCCGGGCAACAGTTCTTCGGTGGGTGACGCGATTTACACGCTCCCGATTCCTGGTTTGGCAATCGGCAAAAACTACGTCATCATGGCCGCCGGCGTGGTGGGTGATCCGACCACACCGTTCCAACTGTATGTAAATGCCGATGGCCGCGAACGCAGCCAAAGTGCTGCTACAGTTGACCTTGCGCTCTTCCACGGCGCGCCGGATGCTCCGGAAGTGGATGTGCAGGTGCCGGGTGGCTCGATACTTTTTGACGATATCGCTTTCGGCGAGTTCTCGAACTACATTTCGGTGCCTGCCGGGAACTACACCATCCAGGTGACGCCGGCCAACGATAACAGCACCATCGTGCAGTC
Organism: Lewinellaceae bacterium; assembly: GCA_016719605.1. Lineage (GTDB taxonomy): Bacteria > Bacteroidota > Bacteroidia > Chitinophagales > Saprospiraceae > M3007. The sequence continues at coordinate 12,227 of JADJYW010000006.1, forward strand.
GTACACCGCCGATGTATCGAGCCTCGGTGGCGAAGCCGCTACGGTCTTTGCTTCCGGTTTCCTGAGCAGCCAGCCCGGTTTCGAGGTATGGGTAGCGTTGGCCGACGGCACGACCTTCCCGCTGCCGGTGTTTGTCAGTGCCAACGAACTGGACGACAAACTCCAGTCGCTGCACCTGGCGCCCAACCCGGCTGTATCGGAAACATGGGTACGTTTCGACCTGACGGAAAACACCAACCTGACCTACGCCGTCCGCGACGTGACGGGCCGCATGGCTGCCGAGGGCGACTTCGGCATGGTGCCGGCAGGACCGTTTGCCCAGCGGATTGAGGTGGGCACGCTACCGGCAGGGATGTACAACCTGGAAATCCGCTCGGAAAATGGCGTACAGGTGAAGAAGTTTGTGGTACAGCGGTAGAAAATAGATTTGTGCAAGTGATCTGGCAGAGCGCCGGGGCTAAAACCAGCCCCGGCGCTCTTTTGTTACCGGACATCATTATATCCCACCTCCACAATCTCCAGCCGCAGCCACATATAATCCCCGCTTTTCAGTTTCCATGTCACTTCGCTTTTCACGGGCATTCGGATACCCTCGAAGGTGCCGTACCCCGTGTTCACCACGAGCCAGTCTTCCAGGGTTGCGCCTTCCTTGCGGTCGTAGTAGCGCCGGGCCTCGAAGGAGACCATGTCACCTGCCGCATCGAAACGAAAAATGCCCGAAGCGGAGATACTGCCGTTGGTCATGGTGGCTTTGGCGCTAAGCGAGTCTATTTGTTCCCACCGGATGTACTCGCGCAGTGCTGCACCGGGCATCCAGCAGATTTCGGCAAGGTTGCGCAGCATGGCGCCCTGGTCGGTTTCCGGCCCTTTGGCGTCGGCGATGGGGACGAGCGCGAGCAACTTGATCAGCATATTGCCCCGGCCGGCCACATACTTGTCGCGCCCGAGGATAGCGATGCCGGGCGCGGCCTGCATGGTGGTGCGCCAGATGAAGCCGGGCTTGTCCACGGTATTCCACTGCTCGGCCTCGAAGGGCACCCAGCCGCCGTCGGGCTTGGTGCGCATTGCGCCTTTTTGCCGAATATAGGCAGTATGCACGATCGGTTTGCCCACTACACCCGCACGCTTCAGCCACTTTTGCACCACGGGCGGCAAGGGCGCGAGCATTTCCTGCGAAAGCACCGTCCGGGCAGGTATTTCCACCGGTAAAAATGCAGCCAACTCCTTGCTGACCATGGTATTAAAATTCCAGTTGCCGTAAGCCAACACGATACCGACCAGTGCAATAAGGTTGGCAATGGTTCCAAATTTCGCGTCGTGCCACTGCCCGAAAATGAGGATTTGCGACAGCACAACCGCAGGTACTGCCACCATCCACCACGCCTCTTTTTTGAAGAGAAAAAACAACCCGGTGGCAACAAACAGCAGCGCAGCAACGAGCCACAGCGCACCCGATGTTTTGGAAAAACTGCCCGTGAGCTGGGGCACTTCGGCATATTTGAATGCCTTGGCAAAGCCCATCAGGTGGATGAGGCCGTGCAGGAAAAGAACGAGGAAAAAGAAGATGCGGATCATGGCTTGGAAAGGTTGAGGAAATTAAGCGGATTGAGAATAGTGCCTCATAGTGGCAGGGGTCAGGGTACAAATCAAAATCAGCAGCCCGACGGCGATGTACGCCGGCTGTAGCCAGGTGAACTCAACCATGGTGATTTGCACCGTAATCCAGATGATGATGCTGAACCCCGAGTACAGCGCGTACGTCCAGGCCCAATGACGGTCGGGGTAGATATTGAGCGCATTTGCCCAACTCCACGCAGGCTCGCGCCACAACCCAAGGGCGACAAACAGCGGAAACAAACCATTGAAAACAAGCAAAATAAGTCCCGGCAGAAAGAATCCTGAAAATGGCGTTTCGGCCAGCAAATCTGCCGGTGCCCCCATAAATTCGGGATAGAACAGCAGAACACTACCCCCAAAGGCAGCGCTGATACCGAGCACGACGAGCAACAGGACAAGCGGATAAAAAGCAAGCGGGCGTTTCATAAAAAGCGATTTTGGATGCAAAGTTTACCCGCCAATCCCGGCATCAGAATGACATCCGCCAATCCCCGCCATGACCTCCAACCAGAAACCCTCCAACCAGAAACCCTCCAACCAGAAACCCTCCAACCAGAAACCCTCCAACCAGAAACCTTCCAACCAGAAACCTTCCAACCAGAAACCCTTACATTTGGCCACGTTTTCACACCAACCACAACCTGATCCGCTATGATTCGTTTTCTCATCAAAATCGGCCTGGTCCTCGTGATCGGCATCCTGGTTTACAACCGCTTTTTCGGCGACGACCAGGAAAAAGAACAAGCCAAAGAGGTATTCAAAAAAACCGGCGATGCTGTAGGCTCCGCCTGGAACCTGTTGAAATCGGAAAAACAAAAATTTGACGCCGGTAAGTACGACAGGGTGCTGGACCAGCTTGGCGGCGCCTACCAGACCGTGCGCCGAAGCGCCAAATACCTCGATGAAAACGTACTCCAGCGCCTCGACGACCTTGAGCGCCGCAAGGCCGTACTGGAAGACCAAATGGACTCCATTGAAATGGGCGATCAGGCCCTGCGCGACGCACCGCCGCCGAGCAATAAAAAAGGACTGAAATCCGCCGCTGCTGAAACGGCTGCCAAGGAGGCCGACCAAAAGCGCCGGAAGGAAGCGCTTCAGCGCGAACTGGACAACCTCGTGCGGGATACGGAAACGCTGCTGCGCCAGGCACAAGAGAAGTAGCCGGTTTTCGATGAAATTCCCCATCTGCGCGGCCCTTTTTCAATCCCCTTTTCTGCATGTTCGAATCGTTAGAGCTGTTGTTGGGTACCGACATAAAAAGTGCGTCGGTCATCGTGTTCAACCTGATTATCATCGAGAGCCTGTTGTCGGTAGACAATGCCGCCGTGCTGGCTACCATGGTCATGGATTTGCCGCCACACCAGCGGGCCAGGGCCTTGCGCTACGGCATCATCGGCGCGTATGCGTTTCGGGGGCTTTGCCTGATTTTTGCCGCCTGGTTAGTCAAAATCTGGTGGCTGAAACCCCTGGGAGGCCTGTATCTGTTGTACCTGGCGTATGATTTTTTCCATACCAAGGCTACGCCAAAAACGGAGGACGACACCCTGAACAAAGAAGCCAAATGGTACTACCGGGCCACTCTCGGCTGGATGGGGCCTTTTTGGGCCACCGTTGTAGCCGTGGAAATCATGGACCTGGCATTTTCCTTGGACAATGTGTTCGCTGCCGTGGCTTTCACCGACAACATTTACCTGATTTGTACGGGCGTTTTTATCGGCATCCTGGCCATGCGATTTGTAGCCCAGTGGTTTGTGCGTCTGCTGGAGCGCTATCCGTTTCTGGAGTACAGCGCCTTCATCGTGATCGGTATTTTGGGACTGAAATTATTCCTTTCGCTGCCCTGCCATTTTTTCAAAGACGAACCCTGGGCAATCTGGATCGAAAGCGAACACACCGACCTGCTGGTGTCCATCCTCACGGCCGGCTTTTTCTTCGTTCCGCTGTTCACCAGCCGATTCTTCCATTGGCCGAAAAGCAAAAAGAACGAAGCGTAACCAAACTCAAAACTCACAACTCAAAACTCAAAACTTTAAAGTGGTTCCTTTTTCCAGAAAAATACTGTCCAACGGCTTGCGGGTGCTCGTACACGAAGACCGGAACACGCCGCTGGTGGCCGTGAATATCCTGTACCAGGTGGGTTCCCGCGACGAGCAGCCCGACAAAACGGGTTTTGCGCACCTCTTCGAGCACCTGATGTTTGCGGGCAGCCGCAACGTACCCGATTTTGACGAGCCGTTGCAAAACGCCGGCGGAGAAAACAACGCCTACACCACCAACGACTACACGACTTTTTACGAAATACTACCCGCAGAAAACCTCGAAACGGCACTTTTCCTCGAAAGCGACCGCATGCTGGCGCTCAGCATCACCAAACGCGCCCTGAATGTGCAGCGTCGGGTGGTGGTGGAAGAATTCAAGGAAACCTGCCTGAACGAACCCTACGGCGATGCTTGGCACCACCTGTCCGAACTCATGTTCCGGGTGCACCCCTACCGCTGGCCGGTTATCGGGCTGACGCCCGAACACATTGAAAACGCCACGATTGATGATGTGCGCGATTTTTTTCACCGCCTGTACACGCCGAACAACGCCGTGCTGAGTATTGCTGGGAATGTGCGTGCCGAGGAGGTATTCCCGCTGGCTGAAAAGTGGTTTGGCAACATCCCGTCGGGGCCGGCGCTCCAGCGGAACCTGCCCGAAGAACCGCCACAAACGGCGCTGCAACAGCGCACCGTACAGGCCGATGTGCCCGTGCCGGCGCTCTACCTGGCGTTTCGCACCCCCCGCGACTGCACCCCGATTTTTACCCGATGGACCTGCTCTCCGATGTGCTGGCCCAGGGGCAATCGTCGCGCCTGTACCGGCGACTCGTCAAGGAACAACCGCTTTTTTCCTCCATTGATGCGTATGTCACGGCCAACCTCGACCCGGGCCTGCTGATTGTGGAAGGCAAACCCGCCGAGGGCGTGTCCATGGAAACAGCACTGGCAGCCGTGTGGACTGAACTCAATGCCCTGAAGACTGCTCCGATTGACGAGCGGGAATTGCTCAAAATCCAGCATCGCTTCGAGAGCACGATCGTTTTTTCAGAAACAAGCGTGCTCAACAAAGCACAAAACCTCGGTTTTTACGAAATTCTGCAACGCGCCGAACTGATGGACGAGGAAGTAGCCACCTACCAGGCCGTGACACCCGCCGATTTGCAGCGCATGGCACAGGAGCTGTTTCAGGAAAACAATGCCGGGGTGCTGATCTATTTGCCGAAGGCATGACGCGCTACAAACCGAACCATCCGCCCAGCACGCGCATCAGGTCACTACGAATCGCCGGATTGGCGCCGGAAGCCAGTGCTACCGAAATAAACAGTCCGATGCCCGCGTACAGCACGTCGCGGGAAATAAGACTCAACGCCCGCAACCGGTGCTTGTGGCCCTTTTTGTCGCGTGCCAGGCTGATCGCAATTTCCCGCCCGCCGATGACACCAAGAAAAACCCACGTCGTGCTCATCGGGATGGTGCTGATAAAAAGTTTGTAGATCAACAGCAACACATAAGTGAAGTCAATGAGCGTGGCTGCCCGCACGTCGGAAATGCGCACCTTTTCGCTGACGACCTCCTGAATTTTATCGCCGCGCAGGTAAAAAAGTACGGCCATACCCAGAAAAATTACAGCCAAAAAGACGGTGAGGTGCGCAACATCGAGTCGCCGGGGCAGGAACACCGCGATGTTGGCCCCGTCTTGCATGAGCCAAACGGACCACAGAACACCACTGACGGCCCATTGTACAAAGGTCCAGGAGAAATGTGCGTGCCGTTTTTTGAAAAACTTCCGAATGGTCCCGTAGGCAAAGTACCAGATGGCAAACGAGAGCACGAACGCCAGAATATACCCGGAGGTGCTTTTTGTAATCATGGAGGTCACCCCGTCAGTATCAATGCTGAACACGCTCAACAGCAAAAACGTAGTGGATACAGGCATCCGCATCCGGGTAAGAATAAGCAGTACCAGGGGGGCGATAACCTGAAAAAAAGAAAAATTTTCCGGGTGGGGGTATTTGGTTTCGCCGGCATTGTTCAGCAAGCGCTGGTAGGTAACGTCGCCATTGAACAGCAGCCACCCGACCAGCATTGTGCCGAGGAAAATACCGCCGGTGAATAGCCACAGCACCCACCATTTTCGCTTCTTATTGCTTTCGATAAAGGTACCGAGCGACTGGATGCTGTCGTTGGCGACGGCCGAGTAAGCGGCCAGCACAAACCCGATCCACATAGCCATCTGGCGGTCCTGATAAAATGCCGCAGCCAGCAGAAAGGCTACCAGGATGATCGCAAGGAAGGTGCGTTCCTGGGTAAACGACTCCACGACATTCAGGTAAAACCGGGTTGGTTTAGCCCCTTTTACTATCTTTTTTGTATCGGATTTTGCCATAAAAAAGATTCGACGCGCAAGGTAGAGCGCGTGGTCGGGGGCCACGTTAAGCCAGCATTAAGCTTTGGCAGAAGGCCTAAATATCCAGAACCGGGAGCAGCACCTCGACCTGGGTGCCGGTGCGTTCACCGTTGGTTTTGTCGCCCAAATCGGTGATTTTGATAAACTGCGTGCCGGGGTTTTTGCGCAACTGATGCAGCAGGCTCAGCCGTTCGCGGGTGATCTCCATACCGCGGGAGCGGTGGGTCTGGTACGAAGCCGGCTGGGAATTTTGTTTTTCCTTGCCCTTGTTGTAGCCCACCCCGTCGTCGTCAATGATGCACAGGAGTGTACGTTCGTCTTCGGACAACTGGAACTCAATACGCAGGTTGCCGGCGAGGCGGGGTCGCAGACCGTGCTCGATAGCATTTTCCACAAACGGCTGCACAATCATGGTGGGAATGAGCAGGTCGCTCGTGTCCACGCCCGGCGGCAGCACCACCTGGTAGTTCAGCCGGTCGCGGAAACGCAACTTCCGGTTCAGATCGAGGTAGCGGTTCAAAAATTCCACCTCTTGCTCCAGTGTCACCTCTTCGAGGTCGGAGTATTCGAGGGTGTGGCGCATGAGTTTAGCAAAACGCGCAAGGTAAGTTTCGGCTTCGTCGTTGCGGCTGGAGGTGATAAGGCCCTGAATGGCGTTCAGGGCATTGAACAGGAAGTGGGGGTTCATTTGGGCGCGCAGGGCGCGGAGTTGCAGGCTGGCCACGCGCAATTTGGCCATTTGGGCCTCCTGTCGGCTGCGTTCCAGGTTGTGGCGGGTCTCGATTTCCTGCCGTTCGCGGTCGCGTACCTGGAGGTAATGGCGTTCGGTGGTTTCGGTAGCGCGGCGCTGCCAGGAGTAGGCTTGTTTGAAGTCGCTGCGGGTTTCGCACAGCTGGGCCAGAGCTTGGCAGACATGCGCCAGATAGTTGAGATCGTGGCCTTCCTGCCCGAATTCATAGGCCTGCTTGAAGTGTTTTTCGGCCTGCTCCAGGTCCTTCAACTGCCACAACAATTCGGCACGCCAGCCTTGTATTTTGGATAAATTGGTAAAATCCGATGGTTTGGACGGGTTTGGAAATTGCGCCGTAGCCTCGTCGAACAGGGCTGCCGCACGCTGGTTGTCGTTTCCCAAAAAGGCCAGGATACCGAGGTTGGCCAACGCGAGCGCCTTGGCTTCCGGCTCCTCTTCGCCGACAAACTGCAGGACGTTCTCAAAACATTCCCGGGCGTAGCCGGCATCGTTTTGGGCCAGCGCGGCGCGGCCCGCATTCAGGTAGTGCCAGGGCAGGCGCGGGCGCAACTGATGTTCTTCCACAATAGGCAGCACCCGCAGGTAGGCATCCAGGCTGTTGTCCTTCTCGTCGAGCCGCTCGTAGAGGTCGCCCAAGCCGCTGATGACCAACGCCAGAATGTAAAAATCCTTGAGCGTGGCATGCTCGTCCAGACCGATCAGAATGCGTTCGGCCTCTTGCAGGTTTTCCAGCGCTTTGCGGTGGTTGCCGAGGTGCAGGTGCAAAAAACCTTCCCGGCAGGCCAACAGCCCGCGCAAGTGTGGCGCGTCTAATTTGCCGAGGTACTGGCGGGCGCGGTCCAGACTCTGTTGCACCGCCGGCCAGTCGCGCCGGTTGAGGTGTACGGCCGCCACATCGAGGTGAATTTCGGCGAGGGGCAGCGGCTCCGCCAAACGCTCCAGAATGGATGTAGCCAGTGCGAACTGTTCCAGCGCGCGATCAAATTGCCGCCATTGGTTTTCGAGAAAAGCCCGGTTCCGGTGGTAGTTCAGGCGAATATCGAAGGGGGTTTGAGGCGAAATAGCGCTCTCCAAATCGGCCAGCACAGTGCGTGCACGCGTAAAATCGGTGAACGCCAACCGGCCCAACTCGGCGCACAAACGCCGAAGGTATGCAGGATCGGTTTGGGGAATGAGCAGGGCGTTGGCCATAGTACCGGATTGCTGAACGATGCATGCTGCGCGATGCGTCAAATGAATCAATTGCGCCACACAAAGGTACCGTAGTTTTTTCCGACTTTTGGCCGCTAAAATCGAACAAACAATGCGACAACTATCCTGTTCCCTGCTCTTGCTTTGCCTCCTGGCTGCCGCCTGTCAGGCACCCTCTTCACCATCAAACACGCCCGATCCTTTGCCACCCGCTGTTTTTAACTCAGACGCCTTCACGGCGCCGCGCCCGGAAAAGAAACCCAAAGAACTATCCGCCCACGGCGACATACGCACCGACGACTACTACTGGCTCAACGAACGGGAAAAACCCCGACGTGACGGCCTATCTGGAAGCCGAAAACCGCTATGCCGACTCCGTACTCGCGCCCGTAGCCGACCTCCAGGCCAAACTTTTTGAGGAAATGAAAGCCCGGATCAAGCAGGACGACAACACCGTGCCTTACCTCAAAAACGGCTACTGGTACTACGCCCGCTTCGAAACCGGCAAGGAGTACCCTATCTATTGCCGCAAAAAAGGCACCACCGAAGCCGCCGAGGAAATCCTCGTCAACGTGAACGAACTGGCCGCAGGCAAACCCTACTGCCTCGCTGTCGGCCTCAATGTCAGCCCCGACAATACCCTGCTTTTTTATGTCGTGGACTATTCCGGCCGCGGCCTCTTCGAGGGCCAAATCCTCGATCTGCGTACCGGCAAACCGCTCGGCGACCGCTTCAGCGGCCAACTCGCCGGCGCTTCGGCCTGGGCCGCCGACAGCCGCCACCTGTTTTATGAAACGAAAGACCTCGTCACGCTGCGCACCGACAAAATCCGCCGCCACCGCATTGGCGGCGACGGCAAAAGCGACGTGGTAGTGCTGGAAGAAAAAGACGAAACCCTGTACCTGAACCTGAGCAAATCCAAATCCTCGGAGTACATTTTCGTTAACCACGGCTATACCGACAATATGGAAGTGCATTTCCTGAAAGCCGACGACCCCTCCGGCGCGTTTCAGGTGATCCGCCCCAAGGAAAAAGACTTTTTTTACGAGGCCGAGCATCGGGGCGACAAGTTTATCATCCGTACCAACTGGAATGCCCGCAATTTCCGCCTCATGGAAACGCCCACCGACAAACCTGCCCGCGAGCACTGGACCGAGGTGCTGCCGCACCGCCCCGAGGTGCTGCTCGACGGCATGGAGGTTTTCCGAGACTACCTCGTGGTCTCCGAGCGCAAGGCGGGGCTGCGCCAACTGCGCGTCATCCGCTGGAGCGACCGCCAGGAGCACTACCTCGATTTCGGCGAGCCGACCTACACCGTCAATCCCGACGTGAACGCCGAATTCAACAGCAAAAACCTGCGCTACCGGTTTTCCTCGCTGAAAACCCCCGGCTCCGTCTTCGACTACGACCTGGAAACCCGCCAAAAAACGCTGCGCAAAACCGACCCCGTGCTTGGCGGCTTCAATGCCAACAACTACACCACGGAATTCGTATGGGCCAAAGCCCGCGACGGTAAACAGGTACCCGTCTCGCTGGTGTACAAAAAAGGGGTGAAACGCGACGGCAGCGCCCCCTGTCTGCTCGTCGGCTACGGCTCCTACGGATTTGCCTACGATCCCGGCTTCAACCGCGATGCCGTGAGCCTGCTCGACCGCGGCATTATCTATGCAATCGCCCACATCCGCGGCGGCACCGACATGGGCTACGGCTGGTACGACGACGGCAAAATGCTGCGCAAAATGAACACGTTCACCGATTTTATTGACTGCGCCGCCGCTCTCTGCGCCGAAAAATACACCAGTGCCGACCGCCTGTTTGCCAGCGGACGCTCTGCCGGAGGCTTGCTCATGGGCGCCGTGGCCAATATGGCGCCCGGCCAGTTCAAAGGCATCATGGCCGGCGTACCTTTTGTGGATGTGCTTACCACCATGAGCGATCCCAGCATACCGCTCACCACCGGCGAATACGCCGAGTGGGGCAACCCGGCCGTAAAAGAAGAATACGAATATATGAAAAAGTACTCGCCTTACGACAACGTAAAGGCACAGGACTACCCGCACCTGCTCGTGCTGACCTCCCTGTCCGACTCTCAGGTGCAATACTTCGAGCCGGCAAAATGGGTAGCCAAACTGCGCGACCTGAAAACCGACGACAATACCCTGCTTTTCAAAACCAACATGTCCGGCTCGCCCGGCGGCTCCTCCGGGCGCTTCGAGCGGCTGCGCGAGCGGGCGCTGGAATTTTCATGGATGATGGGCGTACTGGGAATGAAAGGGGGAGGAGGTGCGGCAATAGTTATACCTCAACTCAACATTACTCAGCTATTTTCGGGCACCAGCAAACTCAAAACCCAAAACCCAAAACTCAAAACTGAAAATTCCCCACCTTTGCGCCGCTTTTTCAGTTTTGAGTTTTGAGTTTTGGGTTTTGGGTTGCTTGTGCGACCTGAACCATAACTCAAAACTCAAAACCCAAAACTCAAAACTCATTCATGCAAGAAGATCTTTTCAAACGACTCGTATCGCACTGTAAGGAATACGGCTTTATTTATCCTTCATCCGAAATCTACGACGGCCTCGGCGGCATTTATGATTACGGCCCCATGGGCGCCGAATTGAAAAACAACATCAAAGAATACTGGTGGAAGGCCATTGTCCAGATGCACGAAAACATCGTGGGCCTGGACAGCGCCATTTTCATGCACCCCAAAATCTGGAAAGCCTCGGGGCATGTGGATGCGTTCAACGACCCGCTCATTGACAACAAGGACTCCAAAAAACGCTACCGAGCCGACCAGATGATCGAGGGCGAGATAGACAAACTGGAAGGAAAAATTGAAAAAGAAGTGGACAAGGCACGCAAGCGTTTTGAAAACTTTGACGAGGCCATGTTCCGCAGCACCAATGCCCGCGTACTCGAATGGGCCACTCGTGCCGACGAGATCGCCAAGCGCTTAGCCACTGCCATGAAAAACAACGACATGGCCGACCTGAAAGCGCTCATTGAGGAACTCCAGATTGCCGACCCCGAAAGCGGCTCGCGCAACTGGACCGAGGTGCGTCAGTTCAACCTCATGTTCAACACCCAACTGTCCAATGTAGCCGGCGAAGAGGGTAAGCTGTACCTCCGTCCGGAAACGGCCCAGGGTATTTTTGTCAATTTCCTGAACGTACAAAAAACCACCCGCCAGAAGGTGCCCTTCGGAATCGCACAGATCGGCAAGGCATTCCGCAACGAGATTGTCGCCCGGCAGTTCATTTTCCGCATGCGCGAATTTGAACAGATGGAAATGCAGTTTTTTGTGCGTCCCGGCACCGAAATGGAGTGGTACGAATACTGGAAAGCCAAACGTATCGCCTGGCACCGCGCCGTGACCCCGCCGGAAAAACTGCGCTTCAAAGACCACGACAACCTGGCCCACTACGCCAACGCCGCTGTGGACGTCCAGTTCGACTTTCCCTTTGGGTTCAAGGAACTGGAAGGCGTGCACTCCCGCACCGATTTCGACCTTGGCAGCCACCAGGCACTTTCGGGTCGGAAACTCCAGTACTTCGATCCGGAACTAAACGAGAGCTACATCCCGTATGTCGTGGAAACGTCCGTGGGTGTGGACCGGATGTTCCTCGCCGTACTCAGCAATTCCCTGGTGGACGAGACCGTACCCGATGCCCAGGGCGAAGACAGCACGCGTACCGTACTGCGTATTCCGCCTGCGCTGGCGCCCGTCAAGTGCGCCGTGTTGCCCATCGTGCGCAACAAAGAGGACCTGGTGGAAAAAGCCCGGAGCATCTTCGACAAACTGAAACTGCACTTCCAGTGCCAGTACGATGAAAAAGACGCGATTGGCCGCCGTTACCGCCGCCAGGATGCCGTGGGTACCCCCTTCTGCATCACGATTGACTTTGAAACCATGGAAAACGACACGGTGACCATCCGCGAGCGTGACTCGATGCAGCAGGAGCGCATACCGGTGGAACGTGTCATGGAGATTGTGCGGGAAAAGACGGATATGGTGCGCTTGTTTTTAAAAAAACAAAAAAGCTTTCGAAAAAGGTTTGTCACTCTAACGACAAACCTTTTTTCATTTAATATCCACACAAATTGTGGCCGGCAGGGGAAAATTCTACCTTTACCGCCGTTTCCAATCTCATGCGAAGTCAAAAACCCGTAAAGGTTTGGCTTTTGCTAATTCCCCCCGCTTCAGTACGGTTGTATGTTGCCCGCGTTATGCCAATAGCCGCCAAAACGGCTGTCTGCTGGTATGTTTTTTGTACCGCAGGTTCGTTTACAACCGTTTATCCCAAACCCTTTCGGGGGCCGTTTACAATCCGATATTCTCATTTGCATCACAAAACTCAAGCGCTTGTGAAGGGAACGCTATACGCACGCCATGTACTCTTTTTTGTCTTGCTCCTTAGTTCGGGCAATTACCTCTCGGCCCAAGACATCCACTTCTCCCAGTTTGGCAATTCGCCACTGAACCTCAACCCAGGGCTAAACGGTGTCTTCGGCGGCGATATCCGATTCGTCGGCAACTACCGCAGCCAATGGCGCGGCGTGCCGGTGCCGTACAGCACCTTCTCCGGGAGCATCGAAAACAAAATTTACCACAAACCCAACCGCTACGACCGCTATTTCACCGGCGGTTTGCTCCTCCACTACGACCGGCAAGGAACCCTCGAACTGACCTCCCTGCAAATCGGTATCCCCATCGGACTGACCATGCCCCTGGCCAAAAACCAGTTCCTGTCGCTCGGCGTCACGCCGGCATTCGGCCAGCGATCATTCGATACCGACCACTGGACCTTCGATGCGCAATTTGTAGACTGCCTGTTCGACCCCACCGCGTCCACCCGCGAGAGCGGCTCCTTGTTCAGCGACAACCTCCAGTACTTCGACCTGAACGCCGGCCTGAACTACCGCTTTCACGCTAAAAAGACCCGCACCCGGTTCGATATTGGCGGCGCCATACACCACATCAACCGGCCCAACCACGATTTCTGGACCAACGCCAAAGATGTGCGCCTCGCCGCCCGAAAAGCCGTGTACGGCACGGGCCTTGCGCAGGTTTCGGACAAATTCGACCTGCTCGGCCAGGTGCTGTATCAGGAACAGGGCGCCTACCGCGAACTGCTCTACGGCATTGGCGGCCGGTTGCTCCTGAACGACCGGCCATACAACGAACTGGCCCTTCAGGTAGGCGTCAGCTTCCGCCACCGCTACACCGATGCGTTCATCTGGAACATGGAGGTGCACTGGCGCACCTGGACGCTCGGATTTTCCTACGACCTGAACCTGTCCGACTTTGTGGTGGCCACCGACAACCGGGGGGGACCGGAAGTGTCCCTGATTTATCGGTTGTACAAAATAAAACCCGTCGTCAAGCAGTGCCCGATTGACTGATCTATACACCCGAATTATGCTGAAATACATTTCCACTATACTTCCGCTCTTTTTTCTCTGCGCTGTACCCGGAGTAATGGCCCAAAAAGGCATCCCGGAGCGTATCGGCGGCAACCTCGACCGCGGCCCCTCGCTGGAGGCACTGGAAAACAAAGCCCGAAAAAGCCATTCCGAAGGCAACTACTACGCGGCGATGCAGTACTACCAGCGCATCCTGAACGTGGACACCTTCAACATATCCGCACTGGAAGGACTGGCCGGTGCGGCTACCGCCCACACCCGCTACGACGTGGCCGCCGCCACCTACGAACTACTGCGCAGCAAAAATCTCGTGGATGACGATGCCGCTACCCTGCTCCACCTCGCCGACATCCGTTACCTCATGGGCCGGTATGCCGATGCCCGGCAATTCTACCAAAACGCCGAAGCCGCAGCCCTGTCGCCCGAGCAAAAAAAACAGGCCCAAACCGGTGTCCTGAACTGCAACTGGGCTATCGGCATACACCAGAACGTAGCCGACATCGCGCTCGACAGCCTGCGGGAATACGTCAACACGCCGTTCGCCGAGTACTCGAATGTGTGGACGGACAACCGCCTCTATTACTCCGCCTACAGCCACCCGTTCAAGGGCGACTCCAGCCGACCCATGATCCAGATTTTCAGCGCCGAACCACAAGCGGACGGCAGTATGGATATCCGTCGGAGCGATCTCAACGAGAAAAAACAACACACGGCGTACGTTACGTTCAACCACGACAAAAGTGTGGTGTACTACGCCGCAGGCAAGTACGCCGGTGTGAAAAACATTCGCTTCGAGCTGTACCGCCGCAAACGCACCGGTGAAACCACCTGGAGCAAACCCGAAAAACTGCCCAAAACAATCAATTTAAAAGGGTTCACCACCACCCAACCCTTCCTTTGCACCCTGCCGGGCGAACAAACGGAAACCCTGTTTTTTGTGAGCGACCGCCCGGGTGGCAAAGGCAAAAAAGACATCTGGTTTTCCAGGATAGAGGACGGCAAGTTTTCCGAGCCGGTCAATCTGGCGGCCCTGAACACCGATGCCAACGATGTGACCCCGTTTTACCACACCCAAACGGGCGCCCTGTATTTCAGCAGCAACGGCCGCCAGGGACTGGGTGGATTTGATATTTACCGCTCGGCGTACAACACCGGCCAATGGGCAGCACCGGAGCACCTGCCCATCCCGCTCAATTCCAACGCCAACGACGTTTTTTACTCCCTTTCGGAAAACGGCAGACTCGCCTTCTTCTCTTCCAACCGAAAAGGTGCACAGAATTTTTCGGAGGAAGAATGCTGCTACGATATTTTTAAATCGGGCCAATCCAAACCCGAAATGACCGTCACGGCTTGCAACGAAAAGACCGGCGACACGCTGAATTACACCACCATGACCCTGTTCGAGATCGTGTCGGGCAGCCCGGTGGAACGCAGCAAAGTGACGGTACCCGGTTCCACACACAGTTTCCCGCTGCAAACCGGCAAATCCTACCTGATCGTGACCGCCAAACCCGGCTTTGTGGCCGATACCTTCCGGTTTGAAGTGCCCCAGCAGATTTGGGATGAGGAAATGTCGGCTCGCCGCTGCCTCAAATCGGCCCAGATTGACCTGATCGTATCCATCCTCGACGGCGACACCCTGCGCCCGTTCCCGGGCGCTACCGTGGTGCTCAACACCACCGCATTTCTTCGGCCCGACGGCACGACGGATCGGGGCGCCGACGGCAAGGGACTGGCTTCCGTCAGCAAAGACCATCCGGACAGCACGATCTACCATTTCCCGTTGCAGTTTCAGCACGAGTACAACCTGGCTGCATTCAAAACCGGATTCACCTCCGATTCGGCAACCGTCTCGACCATCGGACTCACTGTCAGCGGTGACACCACCATCCGCCGCGAACTTACCCTGCGCCGGGGCCTCAACCTCGATGTGTACGTTTTTGACGACGTCCTGAAAGACCCACTGAACGATGTCACGATCACGCTGATCGAGATGAAAACCAAACGGCGGTGGGCGCACCATACCGGGCCGGACAGCAACGACTACCACACTGTCATCCACTACGATACCCGCTACCGGATCGTGGCCACCAAAGAGGGCTATTCCAGGGATTCCTTAGAGTTCCGTACCGACGACCTGAAAAAAGACCCGTTCCAGCGGATCCGCCGGGAACTGTTCCTGCGCCCTCTTTCGCTGCCGGCGTACTTGCCTATTGTTTTGTATTTCGACAACGACAAGCCCGGGCCGCCGCGTCGGGGCATCACGTCCATACAAGGGGAATACAAGGATACCTACCTGCCTTATTACAACCGCAAGCAAGAGTATATTGATGTGTTTTGTGCAGGTATGACCGGCGAGCCGCTCGTTGCTGCCCGGTTCGATCTGGACACCTTTTTTGAACGCCGGGTCAAGGGCGAGTGGGACCGGATGCGGATGTTCTCCGAAGTTTTGTATGAAATGCTGCTCAACGGCGATCAGGTCAATATCCGAATCAGCGGTTTTGCGTCCCCCTTGGCCAGCCCGGAGTACAACCTGGATCTGACCTCCCGGCGGGTGAGCAGCATCCTGAACCACTTCTCCATTTTCGATGGTGGCATCTACAAAGAGTTCATCGAGTCGGGACAATTGAAACTCATCCGGGAGCCAAACGGCGCAGCAAAAGCCCCAAAAACTGTCAGCAACGACCCCAAAAACCGTCGATATTCCGTCTTCAGCGTGGATGCCTCGCGGGAGCGCCGCGTGGAAATCATCGGTGTAGACGTCAACGGCAACATGATCCCGGTACCCCTTTCCCAAAGATAACGCGGCGGACAACCTGCTGAACCGTATTGATCCAACGCCATGAATTGCACTGCTATGACTATTGAGAAACTACATACTTCCACCGGATTGCGCAGCGTGTCTTTGGCAACGCTCCTGTTGCTTGTCTGCCTCGGTGCGGGCATATCTCAAGGCCCTGTCCAGGTGGCGCTGAACTTCACCCCGCCAACCTGCAACGGCGGCTCCGACGGTACGGCCACCGTCGTGGCCACTGGTGGCTCCGCTCCGTATTCCTATTTGTGGAGCAATAACCAGCAAACGGCGACCATCCAGAACCTGAGTGCCGGCAATTATCTGGTCACGGTTACGGACAATATCGGCGCCACGGCTGTCGGCGCGATTCAGGTCGTTCAACCTGCTCCGCTACAGTTCAATGTCACCGTCAACATGCCCTCCTGCAACGGATTCCCGGGTACCATGACCTTGTTTCCCGCCGGCGGAAACCAGCCCTACACTATTCAATGGAGCAACGGAACCATAGGCGCCACCGCCGGCAACCTGTCGCCCGGTGTCCCCTACACCGTTTCGGCCACCGATGTGAAAGGTTGTAAAAAGGACACAACCGTCTTTTTACCGACCATAGACAGCCTGAATATCAACCTGTTGATCAAAAAAGCCGAGTGCGACGGCGTGGACGACGGGACGGCTACTGCCATCGTCAATCCTGCCGGCGGCAATTACCAGTACCAGTGGAATGTATCCCCAAACAACACTCCGCAACTGACCAACCTCGCGCCCGGCACGTTCGTGGCCGTGACCGTCACCGATGTCACCACCGGTTGTAGCGGCAGTGCCGACGGCATCATCGGCACGCACACACAGGTAAAAATCCAGGTTACCGGCACACCCAGTGTTTTTTGTCCAAACGACAAAACCGGTACCGCCACCGCCGTGGCCTCCAGCGGTACGGCGCCCTACACCTACATTTGGCAAGGACCGGGGGTAAACAACATACCCGGCCAAACAATCACGGGACTGGGCGCCGGCGCGTACGCCGTCACGGCCACCGATGACCGCGGCTGCACCGCCGTCGGCGGGATCAACATCGGCGTTGTTTCGGGACTAAACGCGAACTTTTCGTTTTCCAAATCCTGCGTTGCCAACCAGTTTCAAATAAAATTCACCGACAAATCCACCGACCTAACCAGCACGATCACCGGCTGGCAGTGGAATATCGTCTGGAATGGTGGCTCGTTTTCCAGCAGCCAACAGAACATACCGACCCTCAACATCCCCAACCTGAGTACCGGAATTGCTACCTTGGTTGTCACCTCTGCTGCCGGTTGTGCGGACACCCTGGCCTTGCCCTTCAAAATGGATTCCCTGCTGGACTATCAGGTACTCACGCAGGGATATTCCTGCGACGGGTCGCCGGTACCCATCACCGTCGTCGGCAATCCGGCATTCATCTACCAGTGGTCGCCCACCGATTTCCTGACCTTCAACCCCGGCCCACAGCAAGTGCTGGCCAATCCGCCGGCAACCAAACTGTACCTGCTTACCATCAGCAGCGCCAATTGTTTTGATGTAGATTCCGTGACCATCGTCCGCCAACCGTTGCTCGAATTGACGGCAACGGGGGCTGTCACCTGCGATACCACAGGTGTGCTGACCGCTACGACCAATGTGCCCGCGGTTATCGTGTGGACAAACTTGTCCGGAGACACCATCAATCCGCTCGCGGCGCCGGCCGGAATCTATGTGGCAACTGCAACAGATAGTTTTTTGTGCGTGCGCACCGACACAGTGGCCGTCGAGGTGCAGGCCCCGTCCGTAGTCGCCAATGTGCCGCCAAACGCTTGCCCCGATACGCCGTTTGATCTGGTTGCACAAAATTTGAACCCAGCCGACGTGCTCACCTACCAATGGAGCGCCATGCCAGCAACACTGCTCATCGCCGATCCGGCGGCAGCCGGCACAACGGCTTCCGGACCTGTCGGTTTGTACACGGTTAATCTGACCGTTACCAACCAGCACAATTGCACGGCGACCTTCGGGTTTACGGTCAGCATCCAGGATTCTTTCGACCTCGGGCCGTTCATCAGCATGGTGCAAGCCTGCAACAGCACGGCGGTCACTTTCATCAATACCAGCGGTTTCACGGGTGTGTGGAATTTCGGCGACGGCATCGGAACCAGCACCCAGGATACAGCCGTCTATCTGTACGGCGCCCCGGGCAATTATCCAGTCACATTCACAGCAAATTCGAGTTGTGCTAAGCCGTTCAGCCAGATGTTGCCGGTATCAGCGGATACATTTACCGTCACCGCGCCCGATATTTCGATTTGTGCGCCTTCGGCAAATCTTGTGGCCACAACAAGCCTGCCCGGAACGGTGACATGGACCGATCTCAACGGAAACCCCGTGAATCCTGCCAGCGTGGGCGCCGGAACCTACATCGCCATTGCCACCGACCTCGCCGGACTGTGCACCGACACCGATACCGCGACCGTGACTTTGCAGGATTCGATTGATATTTCCAGCCAGGTGTCTGTGCAGGAAATTTGCAACAGCACCACCATCAATTTTGAAAATACCAGCGGCCAGAGCGGCATCTGGAATTTTGGCGACAACACCACCAGCAACCAAAACACCGGATCGCACACCTACGCCGGATTCGGAACGTTCACCGTGACCTTCGTGGCCGACGAAGACTGCGTGCTGCCCGTCACTCTGGAGGCCAACCCATCGGCGGACGACTTCGCCGTAACCGCCCCGGATGTCACCGGTTGCGAACCCGCCGCAACGCTTTCGGCCACGACAAACCTGCCCGGAAATATCATCTGGACGGATTTGAACGGAAATCCGGCAGACCCTGCCGCCGTGGGCGCCGGAACCTACATCGCCATCGCCACCGACCTCGCCGGGCTATGCACCGACACCGATACGGCGACCGTGACCTTGCAGGATTCGATTGACATTTCCTCGCAGGTGTCTGTGCAGGAAATTTGCAACAGCACCACCATCAATTTTGCAAATACCAGCGGCCAGAGCGGCATCTGGAATTTTGGCGACAACACCACCAGCGACCAAAACACCGGTTCGCACACCTACGCCGGATTCGGAACCTTCACCGTGACCTTCGTCGCCAATGCCGACTGCGTGCTGCCCGTCACTCTGGAGGCCAACCCGGCAGCGGACGACTTCGCCGTAACCGCCCCGGATGTCACCGGTTGCGAACCCGCCGCAACGCTTGCCGCCACGACAAACCTGCCCGGAAATATCGTCTGGACGGATTTGAACGGAAACCCCGTGAATCCTGCCAGCGTAGGCGCCGGAACCTACATTGCCGTCGCCACCGACCTCGCCGGGCTGTGCACCGACACCGATACGGCGACCGTGACTTTGCAGGATTCGATTGATATTTCCAGCCAGGTGTCTGTGCAGGAAATTTGCAACAGCACCACCATCAATTTTGAAAATACCAGCGGCCAGAGCGGCATCTGGAATTTTGGCGACAACACCACCAGCAACCAAAACAGCGGCTCGCACACCTACGCCGGATTCGGAACGTTCACCGTGACCTTCGTGGCCGACGAAGACTGCGTGCTGCCCGTGAGCCTCCAAGCCAATCCATCGGCGGACGACTTCGCCGTGACCGCCCCGGATGTCACCGGTTGCGAACCCGCCGCAACGCTTGCCGCCACGACAAACCTGCCCGGAAATATCGTCTGGACGGATTTGAACGGAAACCCGGTAGACCCCGCCGCCGTGGGCGCCGGAACCTACATTGCCACCGCCACCGACCTCGCCGGACTGTGCACCGACAGCGATACGGCGACCGTGACTTTGCAGGATTCGATTGATATTTCCAGCCAGGTGTCTGTGCAGGAAATTTGCAACAGCACCACCATCAATTTTGAAAATACCAGCGGCCAAAGCGGCACCTGGAATTTTGGCGACAACACCACCAGCAACCAAAACACCGGTTCGCACACCTACGCCGGATTCGGAACGTTCAGCGTGACCTTCGTGGCCGACGAAGACTGCGTGCTGCCCGTCACCTGGAGGCCAACCCGGCGGCGGACGACTTCGCCGTAACCGCCCCGGATGTCACCGGTTGCGAACCCGCCGCAACGCTTTCGGCCACGACCAACCTGCCCGGAAATATCGTCTGGACGGATTTGAACGGAAACCCGGTAGACCCCGTCGCCGTCGGCGCCGGAACCTACATCGCCATTGCCACCGACCTCGCCGGGCTGTGCACCGACAGCGATACGGCGACCGTGACTTTGCAGGATTCGATTGATATTTCCAGCCAGGTGTCTGTGCAGGAAATTTGCAACAGCACCACCATCAATTTTGAAAACACCAGTGGCCAGAGCGGCACCTGGAATTTTGGCGACAACACCACCAGCAACCAAAACACCGGATCGCACACCTACGCCGGATTCGGAACGTTCACCGTGACCTTCGTGGCCGACGAAGACTGCGTGCTGCCCGTCACCTGGAGGCCAACCCATCGGCGGACGACTTCGCCGTAACCGCCCCGGATGTCACCGGTTGCGAACCCGCCGCAACGCTTTCGGCCACGACCAACCTGCCCGGAAATATCGTCTGGACGGATTTGAACGGAAATCCCGTGAATCCCGCCAGCGTAGGTGCCGGAACCTACATCGCCATTGCCACCGACCTGTCCGGGCTGTGCACCGATAGCGATACGGCGACCGTGACTTTGCAGGATTCGATTGATATTTCCAGCCAGGTGTCTGTGCAGGAAATTTGCAACAGCACCACCATCAATTTTGAAAATACCAGCGGCCAGAGCGGCACCTGGAATTTTGGCGACAACACCACCAGCAACCAAAACACCGGCTCGCACACCTACGCCGGATTCGGAACGTTCACCGTAACCTTCGTGGCCGACGAAGACTGCGTGCTACCCGTCACTCTGGAGGCCAATCCAGCGGCGGACGACTTCGCCGTGACCGCACCCGGATGTCACCGGTTGCGAACCCGCCGCAACGCTTGCGGCCACAACCAACCTGCCCGGAAACATCGGCTGGACGGATTTGAACGGAAATCCCGTGAATCCCGCCGCCGTGGGCGCCGGAACCTACATCGCCATTGCCACCGACCTCGCCGGGCTGTGCACCGACACCGATACGGCGACCGTGACCTTGCAGGATTCGATTGACATTTCCTCGCAGGTGTCTGTGCAGGAAATTTGCAACAGCACCACCATCAATTTTGAAAATACCAGCGGCCAAAGCGGCACCTGGAATTTTGGCGACAACACCACCAGCAACCAAAACACCGGATCGCACACCTACGCCGGATTCGGAACGTTCAGCGTGACCTTCGTGGCCGACGAAGATTGCGTGCTACCCGTCACTCTGGAGGCCAATCCATCGGCGGACGACTTCGCCGTAACCGCCCCCGACGTCACCGGTTGCGAACCCGCCGCAACGCTTGCCGCCACAACAAACCTGCCCGGAAACATCGTCTGGACGGATTTGAACGGAAATCCCGTGAATCCCGCCGCCGTGGGCGCCGGAACCTACATCGCCATTGCCACCGACCTCGCCGGACTGTGCACCGACACCGACACGGCGACCGTGACTTTGCAGGATTCGATTGATATTTCCAGCCAGGTGTCTGTGCAGGAAATTTGCAACAGCACCACCATCAATTTTGAAAACACCAGCGGCCAGAGCGGCACCTGGAATTTTGGCGACAACACCACCAGCAACCAAAACAGCGGATCGCACACCTACGCCGGATTCGGAACCTTCACCGTGACCTTCGTCGCCGACGAAGACTGCGTGCTGCCCGTCACTCTGGAGGCCAACCCATCGGCGGACGACTTCGCCGTGACGGCCCCGGATGTCACCGGTTGCGAACCCGCCGCAACGCTTGCGGCCACGACCAACCTGCCCGGAAATATCGTCTGGACGGATTTGAACGGAAATCCGGTAGACCCTGCCGCCGTGGGCGCCGGAACCTACATCGCCATTGCCACCGACCTCGCCGGACTGTGCACCGACACCGATACGGCGACCGTGACTTTGCAGGATTCGATTGACATTTCCAGCCAGGTGTCTGTGCAGGAAATTTGCAACAGCACCACCATCAATTTTGAAAATACCAGCGGCCAAAGCGGCATCTGGAATTTTGGCGACAACACCACCAGCAACCAAAACAGCGGCTCGCACACCTACGCCGGATTCGGAACCTTCACCGTGACCTTTGTGGCCGACGAAGACTGCGTGCTGCCCGTCACTCTGGAGGCCAATCCATCGGCGGACGACTTCGCCGTGACCGCACCCGACGTCACCGGTTGCGAGCCCGCCGCAACACTTGCGGCCACGACCAGCCTGCCCGGAAATATCGTCTGGACGGATTTGAACGGAAATCCGGTAGACCCTGCCGCCGTGGGCGCCGGAACCTACATCGCCATTGCCACCGACCTCGCCGGACTGTGCACCGACACCGACACGGCGACCGTGACTTTGCAGGATTCGATTGATATTTCCAGCCAGGTGTCTGTGCAGGAAATTTGCAACAGCACCACCATCAATTTTGAAAATACCAGCGGCCAAAACGGCATCTGGAATTTTGGCGACAACACCACCAGCAACCAAAACAGCGGCTCGCACACCTACGCCGGATTCGGAACGTTCACCGTGACCTTTGTGGCCGACGAAGACTGCGTGCTGCCCGTCACTCTGGAGGCCAACCCATCGGCGGACGACTTCGCCGTAACCGCCCCGGATGTCACCGGTTGCGAACCCGCCGCAACGCTTGCGGCCACGACAAACCTGCCCGGAAATATCGTCTGGACGGATTTGAACGGAAACCCCGTAGACCCAGCCGCCGTGGGCGCCGGAACCTACATCGCCATTGCCACCGACCTCGCCGGACTGTGCACCGACACCGATACGGCGACCGTGACTTTGCAGGACAGCATAGATGTCAGTAATGCCGTGAGCGTTATTGTGCGCTGCAACAGTCTGCAAGTGACATTCATCAACACCAGCGGGCTTGCCGGAACCTGGAATTTTGGCGACGGCGTGACCCTCAACACCCAGGAGGACACCGTTTTGCACACCTACGCCGGTTATGCGAACTATGCCGTGCATTTTATTCCGGACGGTGATTGTGTGCTGCCATTCTCTGAATCGCTGCCACTGTCTCCGTCATTTTTCGATGTGGATGCACCAGACGTGTTAACCTGCGATACGGTGGCTACCTTAAGTGCAACAACACCTTTTCCCGCCGTGGTGACCTGGACAAACTTGTTCGGCAACCCCGTGGACCCCGCTGCCGTGGGCGCCGGAACCTACATCGCTACCGCTGTTGATCCGACCCAGTTCTGTATCGCCACCGACACCGCAATAATTACTTTGGTGGACAGCATTGATATCAGCGCACAAATCACCATTGCGCAGGCATGTAACGGCACGACCGTGATTTTTGAAAACCTCAGCGGTTTTGTCGGTACATGGGACTTCGGCGACGGCAGCAGCACCAGTACACTGGACAGCGTGGCCCACACCTATCCGCAACCGGGCGTGTACCCCGTGACCTTTGTCAGCGACGAGTTTTGTGTACAGCCTTTAGCCACGGTAGTAACCGTCGTCCCGGATATTTTTTCGGTGACTGCCCCGGACGTGCTTGTTTGCGAACCGGAGGCTGCGCTTTCGGCCACGACAAGCCTGCCCGGTACGGTGCTCTGGACCGATCTTGCCGGGAACCCGATTGATCCGGCCTCCGTCGGTGCAGGCGTGTACATTGCTACAGCAACCGATATTTCCGGTGTATGTACTGCCGTGGACACGGTGACGGTGACCACGATCATCGTAGACGTGACCGCCGAAGTAACCGGCAAGGACACGGTTTGCCTCAACGAATCCACCACCCTGCTGGCGGTGCCTGTCGGCAATGCAATAGTATATACCTATTCCTGGTCGCCTGCCGAGACGCTCGAAGGAGCAGACACGCCGACACCTGTGGCTACACCCAACGGCCCGCAGACCTACACCGTCACCGTCACCGGCGATGGATTTTGCACGGCCACTGCGTCCGTGGAGGTGTTTTTTATGGAAACCCAGTGCCGCGCGCCGTACATCTTCGTGCCCAATGCGTTCACGCCCAACGGCGATGGGAACAACGATTTGTTCCGCGTGCGTGGCACAGACATCACGGAACTCTACTTCATCGTGTACGACCGCTGGGGCGAAGAGATGTATCGGACGGAGGATCCGCAGCATACGGGTTGGGACGGAACTTTCCGCGGCAGGGCCGTTACACCGGATTCATACGGCTGGTATTTGCGCGTACGCTGCGGGAACGAGCAATATTTTGAGAACAAAGGGAACGTGACTTTATTGAAATAAAGTTGCTGCCAATAAAAAGGCCCGACGGTATTCCACCGCCGGGCTTTATTATAATCGGTACTGCTAAAAAGGCAACTTGAACCTGGTTTTTGGAGCCAACCCTTAGAATTTTTTATCTGCCGGATGTATCCTTTTCAGGCTTTCCGGTACCGGCGGCGGCGTTTTCACTTTCCATTTCAGTATGCTCGGCAAGGGTTTCAACGGCTGTGCCCAGGGCGCCGTGCGCAATTCCTCCATTTGCCGGCGAATGGTCGTGTTGGGCGCCAGTGCGGTGCCCGGCAAAGGGATGCTACCGGTAGGGCGACCGGGGCTAACATTCGGGGTATTTTCCGGAGACCTGACCGCGGGCGGTGAGGCAATTGGTGGCTTAGCCGAAACCTCCGGGCGCATCGGGGCCCCGGTATGTTGTGGCGTGGAGACCGGGTCGGCTGGTGCGGTTTCCGATGCCGGTGTGTCTATTGGCGCGGATTTGGACTCCACAGCAACAGCAGGCTGGTCGGCGGCAGGTTGCGGGGAGCGGGAAAGCGCCCAATACAATCCGAGCAAGAGCACCACGGCCAGTCCGCTCAACAACAGGAGCGACTGGGTCGTCCAGCCGCTTTTGGGAGGTACGATAGTGGCTTGCACCTGTTCCCAAACACGGGGCGAGGGCACATCCCAACCGGATGCAGCGGGTCTTTCGGGCAGTTCCTCGAAGGTCTTGCGGAAAAGTTCGTCGAGGGATTTGTACTCTTGCGGATCGTCCATTTTTTCAGAAACCGGGCAAGCCGGCGTTATTGGTTCGATTTCAGGTAATAAAGGATTTGTCCAAAATACGCTTCAAGTATTCACGAGCCTTGAACAACTGGCTCTTGCTGGTTCCGATCGAGATGCCGAGTTGTTCGGCGATTTCCTCGTGGCTGAAACCATCTATGGCGTATAGATTAAAAACGGCGCGATAGCCGGGCGGAAGCCGTTGGAGGTATTTCAAAAGGGTTTCGGCATCCATGTTGGAGGCAAAATCCTCTTCGGTACGCAACTGGTTTTCAAAAGGGCTAAAATCCGAGGTATTGCGTAAAAAGTCGCGTTGTTTGCGCAGGTGGCTGAGCGCGGTATTGACCATGATCCTGCGAATCCAGCCGCCCAGCGCCCCCTCGCCCCGAAACTGCCCCATATCCCGATACACCCGCATGAATCCTTCCTGCAACATATCTTCGGCCTCGGCCCGGTCGCGCGCAAAACGCAGCAACACCCGGAACATCGGTACACTGTATTGCTGGTAAAGGGCAGACTGGTGCACCGGGTTGCCTTGCAGCACGCCTTTCACTAATTCCTGATCGGTGATTTGTTGCATGTGGTTGCACGATTATGGTTTGGCGACCAATGATATGTTTCGGTTGCCTGTTGAAACAAAATTTTTTTAAAACGGATCAGGTGGGCACGATACTGGACATTTTCAAATTCACCGCAGAGACGCAGAGACGCGGAGTTATTATTTTTTTTGAAAATCAACCTTTTTAGAAACCCCCTGCAGTTGGAAAAATGTCCAGTAGTGTGTCAGGTGGCTTACCCTGCTTCCAGTCGAATCCGAAGATGTGCCCGAAAGACTCCATCCTCCCGCCCCACGGCCAATTCGTACCGGCCAGGGTAGATGAGATCCAGCTGGCGTTTCACATTTTTTAGCCCGATACCGTCGGGGTTGGGCGCTCGCCCGTTGCCTTCCACGGTATTGCGCACCTCAAAATCAAGCAGGTTGTTTTCGAGGTGCAGATGCACCAAAATGTCGGCCACACCGGTCGTGCTGCCGGCGCCGTGTTTGAAACTGTTTTCTACAAAAGGCAGCAGCAGCAACGGCGCAATGGAGCCACCAGGCGCCACGATATTTTCCTCGTAACGCACTTGCAGCCGGTCGTTGTAGCGCAGTTTTTCCAATTCAATATAATCCTGAATAATCCTGGCCTCATCGGCCACGCGAATGCGCGGAGTTCGGCAGTCGTACAACACGAAACGCATGATCTTGGAGAGCATCATGATCGCGTCGGCAGTACTGTCAGATTTTTTTCGGGCCAGAACGTACAGGTTGTTCAGGGTATTGAACAGAAAGTGGGGGTTGGTCTGGGCGCGCAGAAAATTGAGTTCCGATTGCAGTTTTTCCCGTAACAACTCCTGTTCGAACTCCAGACTTTTGTAATGCACCCGAATCATCTTGATCGTAGTGGCTGCAGCCACCGTGATAAACAAGTCGAATGCCACCAGATACAGACCCGGCCAGTTGAAAAACGGCACGATGCGATCCGGGCTGATGGCCGGAAACAGCAGCCACTCGGTCACCATACGGTACAAAACAATGGCTACGAGAAACGCCAGCAGCGTGAGGCCAACCAGTTTCCACACCTTGTCCCGATCCAGGTAAAGCGGAATGATCCGGTAAAAAACAAAATAGGTGAGTAGAATTTTTACGGGCAACACGGTGGCTTCGCCGAGAAATGCCCGTTCTAATTCGATTTTGTTGTAGATGCTGCCCAACCACGAGTTGAGAAACAGATAAACCAACCAAAAACTGATGTGGTAGCCGATGCGGGTCCAGTTCAGGCGTTCCATTCGATGTGTTTAAACTCCGGTGATACAGTAAGGGCGTACAGGGCACGGTCGCGGAGGCGGATTTCCTTGATGGGCATTTCGATTCCATCCACGCGGCACTGCCGCAAATATGTGGGAAAGCCGACCAGAAAAATTTTCACTTTTCCGTACAGTGGCTGCCATTCCCCGTCTATTTGTTGCCGCAGGGCACAACTGCGGTCGTCGCCGGCGGTCGTCCAGGTTTTCAGGCAATAGCCCCCCTCCCGGTATGCGTATCCCTCGCCCGCATCCTCGTACAGGCGACTCGTTTCCGTGCCGTTTTTGTAATAAACATAGAGGGTAATTTCGTCATCGGGCTGCTCTCCGGTATGCCTGCGCACCGGATAGGTGGGCAACACAGCGCCTGCGCGTACAAAAAACGGAATCTGGTCGGGCGCGATATTCACGAACATTTCGCCAACCGCAGGCTGCCCGGTCCAGAAATAGTACCAGTTTCCTTTGGGCAAATAGATCAGTTGGCGCTGCACTTTGGGCTGCACGACCGGGCTGACCAACAGGTGCTCGCCAAAGAGAAAGTCACGTTCGCTGTCCCAGAGCTTGGGATCGTCCGCATCGGCAAAGGCTGCATGCCGAATCGCCGGGGTGCCGTCCTGACTATTCTGCCACATCGCTGTATACAGGCAAGGCAGCAGTGCATAGCGCAGTTCGATGGCTTTTTTGGCTAAAGCCGTCCATTTTTCTCCAAACGACCACGGTTCCTGATCCGTGGTGTGCAAAGCCGGGTCGGCCAGTTGGGCTTCCTCGGTCACCACGATATCGCCGCCCGCGTGCTGGCCCATGCTGTGTACGCGCATGAGCGGGTGGAAAACAGCCAATTGCAGCCAACGCACAAACAACTCGCCGTCGGCATTGCCGGCAAAGCCACCGATATCCGTTCCACAAAACGAAAACCCGGAAATGCTGAGCCGCTGGCACTGCACATTGGCAATGGCAAGGTGCTCCCAGTTGGAGAAGTTGTCGCCCGTCCACACGGCAGCATAGCGCTGCCCCCCACTATAGGATGCCCGGGTGAGCAGAAAAGGTCGTTTTTCGGGGCGCAAGCGCCGAAAGCCTTCCCACGAGGCGCGGTTCATCAGTTGGCCATAGACGTTGTGCGCCTTGCGGTGGCCGCAAACCTGACCTTCGTGGTGGTGCAGCACGTCGTCGGGCAGTGTCTTGTGGTTGACGTGGAACACCGCCGGTTCGTTCATGTCGTTCCAAAAACCGCTGACCAGGTCGTTTTGATAAAGGTCGGCGTACAAATCGCCCCACCAATCGCGCACGTTAGGATCGGTGAAATCGGGAAAGGCGCAGAATCCCGGCCACACCGGGCCTTTGGCAATACCCCCGTCGGTACTGCGCAAAAACATACCCTGCTCCATGCCCTGGCGGTAAACGGGGTAGTCCGGGTCTTCCTTGATCCCGGGGTCAATCATCACCACCGTTTGAAAACCACGCGCCTGCAACTCCTCGATAAGGCCCTTGGGATCGGGAAAATGGTCGCGGTTCCAGGTAAAACACCGGTAGCCGTCCATGTAGTCAATGTCGAGATAAATAGCGTCGCAGGGGATTTCGAGGGCGCGGAAGGTGTCGGCAATTTCCAAAACGCGGCTGTGCGGATAGTAGCTCCAACGGCACTGGTGGTACCCCAACGCCCACAGCGGGGGCAGGTCGGGCAAGCCGGTCAGGCGGGTATAGGCACGCGCCACATCGGTGAGGCCGGGGCCGTACAGGAAATAGTAGTTCATTTCGCCACCCTCGGCCCAGAAGGTCGTCGAACCGTCGCCGTTGCTGTCGAAATCGAAGTGTGTGCGGAAAGTGTTATCAAAAAAAATACCGTAGGCAATGCCCTGGTGCAGACCATAATAAAACGGGATAGCGCGGTACAGCGGGTCGGTATCGCGACCAAAACCAAAAGCATCGGTGCACCAGTTCTGGAAGGATTTTCCCGAGAGATCGGGGCTGCACGTTTTGTCGCCGAGGCCGTAAAAAACCTCCTTGCGCTGACGTTTTTTGGAAATTTTCAACGCACTCCAGCCCTGCATGATGGTGCGGCGGGCAGAATAGACGGCGTCGTCTTCGTTCAGCAAGCGGTCATCGAGGTCGTAAAAACGCACCCGGGCGCCCGATTTGGCCACCACCACCTGCAAGGGGCCGGTGATGAGGACGTACTCGTTGGCGCTTTCGTTCAGGGTGGCGGTTACCCGGGCGGTATCGCGGTTGGGATCGAGGGCATAGGAGTGGTCAGGATGGAAATACCCGTCGGGGCTGTAACGCAGCCGCACTGTACCCGGTGCAGCCACCTGCACGCGCAGGCAAACACCGTTCTGGCACACAAACTCGTAGGCGCCGTCTTTCCAGCGCACAGTACTCACCTCATCGGGGGTGATTATTTCATAAACATCGTCGTAGCGCGTGCTGACATCAGCCTCGGTAAAAGCGATTTCGCTGGGCGGTTCCTGCTCCGGTGTTGTAGCCGCCGGTTCTTTGATTTCCATGGAGCAAAAGTCGGATACTTCGGCTGCATTTTCATGGATGCACTGCGCATGTTTGGAACTGGCGGCTAAAATTTAAACACGCGCTCAGAAAAACGCGGTGGCGGAAAACTGAAACAGCGTCCGCCTGCCCGTTGCGTCCTGCCGGTTGGTCGAAAGCACGCGGAATGCATCCGATTCTTTAGCGGGGCCGGGTGTTCCGGCTACATCCAGCGCCAACGGCGCTTTGAACAACGAGCCGATCGGATTTTGGAAAAGCAACCCGACCTCGATATGTTTGCTCGGCCGGAAACCAAGGCCCACATTCCAGCCGGTATACCAGTCGCGTGTTTGGCTGCTGATCTTCTGATTCAGGTTTCGAGCCGGCGTCCCGTTCTCGATTTCGTAAATTTTTTCGCTTTTCAGGCTGCGGGCGCCCGCTTGGGCATATACCCAGGCTCCGATGGAAATCCCCCCGTACAAACGAACCCTGGGCACGGGCTGCCAAAAAACCAGCAACGGCATTTCTACACGGTGCAGCCGGGATACGGGTATGTACACCGGAACGGAAAGGTCCAGAGAATTGACTATAAAATTATTATCAAAGATGGTTTCGTCGCCTGTAGCCTCTGCGTAAGCCACAGTGGTCACCGAGGCGATGGGGCGATCCGCGCCGCGCAGGACGTGGAACTGGTAGGCTAATCCGGAGCGGAAACCCCAGCGTTTCCCGGCTTGCCAGTCTACTGTCAGTCCGGCCGTGATCCCGGCGTACTTCGGCGTCGTTTCCGAGAGCACACCGGCGGTGGCGCCAAATGCCCACGCTTTTTTGTTTCCCTTCGCGGGGATGATGGGCGCGGCCGGTGCTGCGTTTTGCTCCGCCGGAGTGGTTTCGGCAAGCGGCGCGGATGGTGCTGCGGCAGCAGGTTCGGCCATGGGCGCCGGCGCGGTGGGCGAAGCGGTCAAAACCGGCGAGGCTGGTGTGATTTCTGAAGTGTTTTCGGTATGCGGCGCGGATGGTGTTGCGGCTGCGGGTTCGGTAACGGGCGAGGCAGGCGCTGCGGGTGAAGCGGTCAAAACCGACGAGGCAGGTGCGTTTTCCGAAGCGTTTTCGGTATGCGGCGCGGATGGTGCTGCGGCAGCAGGGTCGGTAACGGGCGCCGCCGGAGCTGCGGGTGAAGCGGTCAAAATCGGCGAAGCAGGCGCTGTTTCCGAAGCATTTTCGGTATGCGGCGTAGACGGGGCTGCGGCAGCGGGTTCGGTAGCGGGCGCCGAAGCCGGCGCGGTGGGCGAGGCGGTCAAAACCGGCGAGGCCGGCGCGATTTTCGGAGCGTTTTCGATGCGCGGCGCGGAGGGTGTTGCGTTAGCAGATTCGGCTGTTTGCGCCGCCGGAGCAGTGGGCGAAGCCGTCAAACTCGACAACGCCGGAGCGTTCTCGGTGCGCGGAGCGGATGGCGTTTCGGTGGCCGGTTGTTGTACCCGTTCGGCATGTTGCGCGGCAATCGGGCGTTCGGCAGTAGAAACCGGCGACACGGGCGATTTTTCATCCGGTGCCTGCCAAAACAGCAAGCCCGCTGCAGAGAGCAGCAGAGCCGGCAGCCAAAATATCCAGATTCGACGGCGCGACTGCTCCACCGGCATTTCCCGGTCGAGTGTTTCACGCATGGCCTTCCAGCCCTTGTCGGTCAATTTCTTATCCACGTTGTATAAATTCTGATCCATGTTTTTTTCAGTATGCAGTTAAATATCCACTCGTCGGCACTGGTTCATCGCGCATAGGCATGCCCCAGTGCCACCAATTGTTCCCGCAGTTTTTGGCGGGCGGTGGAGAGATGCCATTTGGAGGTGCCTTCGCTGATGTTGAGGTTTTCGGCTATTTCGGCGTGGCTGTAGCCTTCGATGGCGTATAGCCGGAAGACCGACTGCGACACCGGCGGCAGAGTGCTCACCACGTTCAGGATATCAGCCTCATAAAAAACCTCGTGGCTGCTTTCGGGCACCACATTGTCGCGCTCTTCGAGGACGAGGAAATGGAGGTAGCGCGCGTTGTCCCGGAAATAATCGGCCATGCTGTGATAAACTAAGCGCCGCACCCATCCTTCGAGGCTGCCTTTGAAACCGAAGGTGTGGAGTTTTTTGAAAACGCGGAGAAAGCCGTTGTTGGTGATCTCAATGGCCGTGTCCTCGTCGCGGGTGTAGCGCCGGCACATACGCAGCATTTCCGGGAAAAATTTGCGGTAAAACGCCTCCTGTGCGCGCCGGTCGTTGCGCACACACCCTTCCACGAGTTCTGTTTCGGTATATTTTTTCGGTCCAAACATGGTTTATCAAAGCAGAAGTCCTATGCCCAGCATCAAACGTTTGTGCAGAATTCGGTCGGTGCCGGCGGAGCCGATCCACCAATCGCTGGACGACCACTCGCGTTGCCTGTGTTGCAGCCGGATGCCGCCTTGTATCGTTAAATTATTCCCGATCCGGTAGCCGACAGTGGCTTGAGCCATCCAGCCGCCCTTCCAGATTTCGTTGGAACCCCAGTCGGAGGGCCGATTTTTCTCCGAAAACGACCAGCCACAGGCGAGGGCGCCAAACGGCGTGATGCGCCGGGGGAGCAGGTAGCTACGCACTTCGGCAAAGATGGGATAAACAGCCGGTTCGTTGCCACTGCGATCAAAAAACTCCATGCCCGTGCCCAATCCGACACCGAGCCGCCGCGAAAACATCCAGCCACTGCTGTGCTGAAAAGAGAGGCCCGGGCGGCTGTAGCCGTAGTAGGTTTGGCCGGGCAGTATACCCGCCCGGGTGTGGTGGTACCAACCTTTTTCCCGAAAATTGTACACCCGGGCCGCCCGGTCGTTGCAGCGTTGCACGATACGCTGCACATCGGCACGCAAAATTTCCATTTCGGCGCCGCCCCAGGTACGAAAAGCCAGGGTTTTGCCGTCGTGCAGGGTGGCCGTGATCTGCCCGCGCAGCCGACTACCGTCGCGCAGGTGCAGCATGTCGTGACAAGGTTGGGGCGATGCCGCCTCCTGGGCCGACAAGAGCCGGGGCTGCCCGAAAAGCAGCAGCCCCAGTCCAAGTAGTCGAACGAAAAGTTTCATAGCCAAAGGTTTATGGAGTTACCAATATCTGGCTGATCTGTTTGGGCGCAGCGGGATCGCTGACATCGTATTGGAAAAAACCACCGTCGCCCACAATCAGGATATGGGTGGCGTCCAGCGCGATTACGTCGTAGGTTTCGATGCCTTTCAGGTGGCTCAGTTGTTTCAGGTTGAGCGGGTCGGTTTTGTCAAAAATTTTGAGGCCGTCGTCGCAGAGAAACAGGTACCGATCCGAGAGCGAAAGACCCTTGGGCTTGGTCATGGGATAGGTTTTGCGCAGCGTGGCGGCGGGCAGGCTGCGGATGTCAATGACATCCAGTTGATTGATCGTGCCGTTGCAGTCGGTGCCGCCATGGATGGTGACGTAGGCGTTTTCGTCGTCGCACACCACGGGGTCGCAGCCGGTGGCATGGAGGAAGGCAGCCTCCTGGGCAGGGCGTGCGGGGTTGGTTACATTAAAAATGAACACGCCGTTTTGGGAACCGACAAAGAGCCGGTCTTTCCAGGGAAAAATAGTCTCGATATTCCAACCGATCTGGATGGTCTCCAGTGCGCTCGGGCAGCCGGGCGATGCCAGCGAAAATGTGCGCAGGGTGCTGTTGTCCACGCAGTACAGGTACTGATCGTACTGCCCGAAGCGGGAGTATGAACCGGCAATGCCCGAACCCGACGGGATACCGGTGTTTTTACGAATAGGGCCGCTGGAATTAAACGAACCATCGGCTACAAAAACAAAATCGCCTTCCAGAAACCAGTTGCCGCCCCAACGCGGGTCGTTGCAATCGAGTGTTTCGGTCACGGTTGTCTGCACGAAGTCAACCAAAAAACCGCGAACGGGATCGAATCCGTGGAGTTGAAACACGGCTTCGGAGCGGCAGTTCAGGGTCGGGTTTTGCAGGTCGCTGATGTCAATGCTCAGCAGGTCCACATACTGGTCGGCGTAGAGGAAGTGGTCGCGCACGGCCATGTCCACATTGCCGGGAATGTTCCAGAAAACCACCGGTACGGGGTTGGCGGGATCGCTGTTGTCCAGTACATGGATGCCTTCATGCAGTTCGTTGATGAGCAGGTAGTCGCCGATGAGGTACATTTTTCCGGGTTTCCGGAGGGGACGGGGAGCCTCGGCTTTTACGCCGACCCGAAATTCATCCGGGGTCTTGTAAACCGGATCGAAGCGAACATAAGTGCGGGTGGTCGTACAGGTGTCGCGCAGGCAGCCTGAAAGCAGTACGGTAGCAGCAAGGGCGACGAGGGTGAGCAATGTAAGTTTGCGAAGCATAGTCAAGCAGGTTGAGATGGTTGAGGTGGTTGAGCGGGGGAAAATTTCGGGATTGGGGTATATTGGGCCGATTTCAAAAACAGAGACCGGGCGGGTTTGGAAGAAGGTTGGGTGTTCGTTCAAAAAAAATCAAAAACTATGCGTCAAATCTACGGCATTGTCCTTGCGCTTTTTGTGCTCACGCTACCCAATTGCCACCGGCAGGAGGAACCGACCAATGTGCTGCCGGATGGCGACCCGCAAACGCGGGTAAAACTCATCGAAGACCGGGTGAATGGCCAGGATATTTTGGTTGTGGGCGAGCCGGACATGGAGCTGTACGCGGCGTTTCTCCGCCCTTCAGGAGGCCCGGGCGCCTTCCATGCCGTGCAGGGCAAGTTGCCGGTGGTGCTGGCCGATTCCGAGGGTACCCGGTATGATATCTGGGGAACAGCGGTGTCCGGCCCGGGCAAAGGCGGGCAGCTGGTTCCAGCCAATTTCATGATTGCCTACTGGTTTGCCTGGGGGGCACAGTATCCCGGTTGTGCCTTGTACGGGCATCCCGACACCGCCGCACCCGCGCAGCCACCCGGCGAAAACGGCTGGCTGATCCCGTACTCCCGCCTGGCTCGCGGCGCATTTCCCGGGGCTATTCCGTCCATTGACGCGCCGGAGTACATCGAGCATTTGACAGATTACATGCCCTACCTCGAAGACGATACGCGCTGCCTCGTGGTGCGCATGGGCGCCGACGTGTTCGCCTATCCGCACCCGGTACTGGAGTGGCATGAAGTGGTAAACGACCGGCAGGGCGGCACACCGTTCTCGGTTCTGTATTGCCCGCTTACCGGCTCCGGTTGCGCATGGCGGCGCGAATACAACGGCGCAGAACTGGAATACGAGGTGTCCGGCCTGCTGTACAACAGCAACCTGATCGCGGAAGACCGGACTACCGGCTCGTACTGGTCGCAAATGCGGCATGAGGCGGTGGGCGGCCAACTCGTCGGACAAAAAACCACCAATATCGAGGTACTGGAAGTGCCGTTTGCCACAGCACGCCGATTGTTCGGGCGGGTCAAAATACTCAGCGACCGCACGGGGTACCCCTGGGAGTACGGCAATTTCCCCTGTGGTGACTACTGCACCAACCACGACCTGATCTTGTACCCCCTCGTTTTCAAAGATGACCGCGTGCCGGGTAAAGAACGCACCCTCGGTGTACTCGTAGACGGCCAGGCAAAGGTCTATCGCCTGACGGCTTTTGAGTGAGCCTGCTAAAACCTTCCTTCCAGAAATGCCTGTACATCGGCTGCCGTTTCGCCGGGGTTTTCCTCCTGTGGCCAGTGACCGGTATTCTGATAAATTTTCAGCAGCGCCTTGCGAATCTTCCGGTGAAACTCGTAGGCGTACTCGGGCGAGATGCGCGTGTCCTCGGCGCCCCAGAGAATCAGGATGAGCGTGGTGATCTCTTCGATAATATCCACAGGGGGACGATTTTCGCTCACAGACGCCCGGGCCGTGAAGGCTTTCCGGTTTCCGGGGCGGCGCATCAGGTCATGGTGCCGGCTTACCAGTGCGTCATCCACTTTTTGATCGTCGGCGTACATATTTTCCAGCATGAGTCGGATAGCAAATCTTGGTGTGATGTTCCACAACGCACGATTCAACACGGGTGTGCGGGCCAAAAAACTGACGATTGGCTCTTTTTTTTCTTCAAAACCCGGCGCGTTGAGCAGGATAAGTTTGCGCAGGCGCCCGGGGTGTTCGGTGGCGTAAAACCAGGCGATCTGGGCGCCGAGGCCGTTGCCGGCCAGGTGAAACCGGCGCAGGTTGATGGCCTGCACAAACGATTCAAAAAAATTGGCGTACATGAATGCGCTGTAACTGCCCTGCGGGTGCGGGCCGGTCAGCCCGAATCCGGGCAAATCCAGACTAATGATCTGATAGCGCCGGGAAAGGGTGTCCGTCCAGGTGTCCCAGGTGTGTAGCGAGTTATTGGCATCGTGCAGGAGTACCAGCGGTTCGCCTTTACCGGTGATGCGGTAGTGTACCAGAAGACCGTCAATTTCGACAAATTTGGAATCGGGGGAACCATAGCGCTGTGCCAGTTCGTGCACCGGCAAGTCGCCGTACCAGTTGGCGGCCAGCCAACCGGAAATCAGGATCAGCATCGCCCAGCGCAACACGCGCGAAAGCCGCATTTTGCCCATCCAGTACCGGATGCCCGGCATACGTGGCGCCGGTGTCGGAGGCGTCTGTTCCGGTTGGTAGTTATGGTCTTCTTCCATGATTTTAGTGCGACGAGCGAAGAATGGCGGCAATGCCCGCCGACAGCGCAAACCCGCCCAACGCACCCATGGCCATACGCGTAATGACCGGGCCGAGCGGTTGCACCGGATTTTCTATGGCCTTTTCCAATTCCAAAAGGCCCTCGCGAATCTGGTTGGCCTGCTCCGGGTCGCCCGTGCCGGCATCCAGCATAGTCTGATAGGTTTGTTTTTCGGCCAGCAGTTCCATACGCACGAGTTCCAGATCAGCGAGATGCAGGCCGTAGTAAAACATCCAGTAGAACAGGTTGATGAGAATAAACACCGCAAAGGGGGTGCGCAGGATAGCCCGAAAATCACGCTCCGTGCCGTGCAATTTGCAATCGGCCTTGGCAGCCCGGTACATGAACGCGAGGTAAAAACCCATCGAAGCCCATTGCAAGGCCGGTTTGAGGAAGGTTTCCGGGCCGATCGTATACAGCAGCGCGAAGTAGAACACCACGACAATGCCACCGAGCACCCCGTTTTGGAGAATATTGTTTTTCATAAAAAAAGTCGGTCGTCTTTGATGGACAAATGTAGGGCGACGGTGCGGAAAAATGTGCGTTTTGTATTGCAGTCAAAATCCCAATCTTCGCGGCGATTTTAAACAGGTGTTTGGGTGTTTTGGTTACGAAGGCACCAAAACACCCAAACCCTCAATACTCGTTTCAAAAAAATAAAATCATGGCCGGCAACACACTTTTTTTTCGCCCGATCCGATCCGAAGACAATACCGCCGTAGCCCGCATTATCCGCACGGTGATGACCGAATACGGCGCCGTGGGGTCGGGTTTTTCGATCGAAGACCCGGAGGTGGATGCTATGTTTGAGGCATACGACCAGCCGCGCGCGGTATTTTTAGTTTTGGTAAACGACGAGGGACGCCTCGTCGGCTGCGGTGGCATGGCGCCTTTGCAGGGCGGCGATGCGGATACCTGTGAATTAAAAAAAATGTACTTCCTGCCCGAAGCACGCGGGCAGGGCATGGGGCGCCAATTGGTAGAAACGCTGGAAAATGCGGCCCGCCGGCATGGTTTCCGGATCATGTACATCGAAACAATTGCTGCCATGCAGGAGGCGAACCGGCTGTACCGGCGCCTGCAATTCGAGCCGCTGACCGGGCCAATGGGCAACACGGGACACACGGGTTGCGGATTGTTTTACAAGAAGGAGTTGTAGCGTGTCTTACTCCAGCGGACGGTTTTTCATACCAAATGCAGCCGCAATGAGGCCGGCAATGAGGCCGATAACCGCAGCAGCGATAAAACCATTGGTCAGGGCGGTACTGAGATCGCCCATTTCGTCAAAATTTGCCGCAGCCTGCTCGAGCGCCTCTTCCGGCATGTTGCCGCTCCATTGCTCCATAAAACTCTCCTTGAGCCGCGTCACATAGTCGGGGTCAATGATTGTGACCAGAATGTAGTTCCAGATGCTGGAGATGACGACACCGACAGCAGTGGTCAAGGCTCCGATCAGCAGGGCACGCCCGTAGGTCATGAAGCCGCCCTCCAGGGTGTCGCGCTGGTGCCGGATGGCCATAACCGAAACGCCAACAGTGATACCAACGGCCACTACAAAATTGATGATTCCGGTGCTCATGGATGCCATGTCCACGCCCATCAGATAGGAAAGCAGGGAAAATACAACCATCGCCAAGCCGCAAATACCGCCATATCGCAGGACGGTATTCCAGATCGGTGGCTTGGAATGGTGTTGAGCAGAGGAGTCCAGTGTAGTCATTTCTGAAGAATTTATGTGATGAGTGAATAGCGTCTATCGCGCCAAATGTACAGCATGTCTCCCAAACAACAGGGGCATTCACGGGTTTGTAGCGCACATCCCACTTTCGATTGATTCGATTATTTCGATTGATTCGATTAGACCGATTGGGTAGATAATCGAATCAATCGAAAAATTCTATTTCCCGCCGACAATTGTCCGCAGCACTTTGGCTGTCAGAATTTTTTCGGGTGGACAGCGGAGGAGGTCTTCGGACAGCACCACGATGTCGGCGCGTTTGCCGGGCGTGAGCGAGCCTTTTTCATTTTCCTCAAAAGCGGCGTATGCATTCCAGATCGTGTACGACAGCAGGGCTTCTTCGCGGGTCATTTTTTGTTCGGGGAAAAACTCCAGCCCGGTATCGGCGCGCCGGCGGGTGACGGCTGCGTGGATACTGGGCAGCGGATCCACGTCCTCCACCGGGGCATCGGTGCCGTTGGCTAAGCGAGCGCCGGCGTTGAGCAGGTTGCGCCACGGGTAGGCGCCGGTGCGGGCGCGCTCGGTGCCAAGGCGCTTCACCACGAAGGGCGCATCGCTGGTACAGTGGATCGCCTGTATGGAAGCGATGACGCCCAGTTCCCGAAAACGCGGAATATCCTGCGGGTCGAGGTGCTGGGCGTGTTCGATACGCCAGCGGAGGGCAGTCCCACCCGGGGCGGCAAAAATATCCAGCACTTCCCGGTTGGCACGGTCGCCGATGGCGTGTACGCAAAATTGGAGGCCGTGTTTGCGGCATTCGGCAGCGAGGTCTCGGATCGTTTCCACCGGCGTCGTGTTTTGGCCGAGGTGTCCGGGCTTGTCGGCGTAAGGCTGCAGGAGCCAGGCGCCGTAGGAGCCGAGCGCGCCGTCGAGGTAGGCTTTTACGGCGCGCACGGTGAGGTGGCCATTGCCGAGGCCAATGCGGGGAAAATCGCGGAGTTTGGCGTAGTCGGCCGAGTCGGGCTGGCCGATCATGACCCAGAGCCGGAGGGGCAATTTACCGTTTTGGGCGAGGCGTTCAAACTGTTCAATTTCCCAAAAATCGCTGCCGGCATCCTGAAACGAGGTGATGCCTTTTTCCAAACACGCCTGCGCAGCCAGTTCGACCGTGCGGTCGAATGCGGCTTGTTTTTCGGCTTCGGTGCGTTTGTTTTTCCAGTCGGTCAGCGGTTTGGTGATGAGTTCCATGGCATTTTCCTCGAACACGCCGGTCAGGTTTCCGGCGGCATCGCGCACGATGCGCCCGCCCACGGGGTCAGAGGTTTCGCTGCTGATGCCGGCCAGTTCGAGGGCACGGGCATTGGCGATGAGGGCGTGGCCGCTGGCGTGTTTGAGCACCACCGGATGACCGGGTGCAGCGGCGCTGAGGGCGTCGTGGTAGGGATAGCCGTTCACCGTGCGGCCGGGCGAGGCGTTCCATTTTTCCTGATGCCAGCCCCGACCTTCGATCCACGCGCCGGGCGGGGTGCTTTTGGCTTTTTCGGCGACAAGAGTGGTGATTTCCTCCCAACTTTTGGTCTGCAGCAGGTTAAGGTTTTGCAGGCTTTGGCCGAGGCCAAGGAAGTGCCCGTGCCCCTCGATGAAGCCCGGCATAGCGAATGCGCCTTGGAGATCAATCATTTCCGTGCCGGCGCCGGCCAGCACTTTGGCTCCGGCATCGTCGCCGACAAACAGGATGGAGTCACCCCGGATGGCTACGGCGGTGGCTTGTGGCAGGGTACTGTCGGCGGTGAAAAAGTTGCCGTTGAACAGGATGCGCGTAGCCGGTTCGGCGGTTTTGGGCGCAGCGCAGGCGCCGGCGAGCAGGGCGGCGAGCAGCGTGTAGAGGAGGTTTTTCATGCGTGGTGTGGTGTGTGTTAAATTGCTGCACAAAAAAAGGGTTATCCGGCGAGTGCTCCTGCCAAGTACCCTTGTAGTTTCCCTTCTAATTTTT
This sequence comes from Lewinellaceae bacterium, assembly GCA_016719605.1. Taxonomy (GTDB): domain Bacteria; phylum Bacteroidota; class Bacteroidia; order Chitinophagales; family Saprospiraceae; genus M3007. The sequence goes on from JADJYW010000006.1 coordinate 52,247, forward strand.
CCAGTTTCTGCTGCACAGTACCGAACTCGCCCCAGCGTACCAGCCGCAGACCCGCAGATAGTATCCGTCCCGGCGGTTCGGCAATTGGCCTGGCGAGGACTGCAACACCGCCATCAAGGGTACGAATGGCGGCTGCATGCACATCGCCTTCCAGGGGCGCAAGCGTGGAGGCTACCGTCCAGGCGCTGGTGCGGCCCACCTGGATGAGGCGGTTGGCCAGGTGTTCGTCACGGGCGCCGAGGAGGTAGTCCACGATGCGCAGGAGTGGAAAAATTTGGGCCAGCCGGTCTTGTACCGGGTCCACGAGGTTGGCGATGGTTGTGTTGATACGGTCGAAGTCGGCGCGGAGGAGGTGAATCTTCGGGCCGGGATTCGTCTGGGCGGCCGCTATGCCGAGGTCCAGGTCAATGTGCGCATTGATACCCAGCAGGATATGCTGGAGTACGGTCAGGTTTGGGTTTTGAGCAGCCTCGAAAGCGCGTTGCCACGACAGGGTGGTGGGTCGGCCCGCTTGCCAGGCATCGAACGCATCGAAATACCGCTGCGCGAAGACGACATCTAATTTTTCCATACGGGGGCCGTCGTCAAACACGCCGGTCTCGATGCCGCGTTGCACGGCTTCGGTCATCAGGTGATACACCACTGGAAAATAGCCCAGCGGCGAGTTGTTGGCCCTGGCCCATTCGATGATAGTTTTGAGGCGCGCGAGTACGTCGGAAATGGAAGTCGGCATGTGCGAAAAAGACAAGTTGGCAAGAGTCAAAAGTAGGGCACCGTTGTCATTCCAAAATGGTGGCGCATAAACTTTCCTGTTTTTCCGCAAGAACAGCACTGCTGTGATTCGGAGCGTGATCCGGTAGCACCTAAAATTTTCGCTGCCCCAAACCGTTACCTCCCGTCATTCGGCAAAAAAATGGTTGAACACCAGCCCCGCAAAACCTCGGTTCCCAATCGAACCAATCAAACTACTGCTCTATGAAAAAACACCTTGCGCTTTCCCTGCTCTTTGCCCTGCCTATTTTGCTCGGCGCCCAAACCACTCCCCCACCCCCCGACACCATTTACCAACACTGGCACGCCGGTCAAAAAGTAGAACCCACCAAAAAAGAAGCCCTGCTCAAAGTGACCGTGGTGGACCTCGACCGCCGGAAAATCCCGGACCTGGAGGTGACTGTGGTGCAAACCAGTTCTGGAAACGTGTGGCGCGGCGCCACCGGCAAGTTCGGCGAGGTGTATTTCCTCGTGCCGGCCGGCAGCGAGTACCGCGTCGGGGCGGGCGACGAAGCCAAAATCGAAACCATCCAGATACCTAAGGATACTTATGTGCGCGACAACCTGACCATCACCCACTTAGCCTCTGAATTCACGGAGGAGGTGCACGGCGACACGATTTTTCAGCGCGTTTCGGTGGCCCAAACGCCTACGCGCGAGCGTGTCCTTGTTTTGTCCAGCATCCTCGATCTCGACGACAAACCCATTGAGGGCGAGGTGTTGTATTTTTCTATGGAAAAAAGCCGGACGGTGTATGTGGCCGTCACCGATGCCCGCGGCAAAGCGGCGCTGATGTTGCCCAAGGGCCGGCGCTACTGTTTCAGCACGGAAATTTACCCGAATCTAAAATGTTACGAACTGCCCAACCACGACATGGCCGGCCAACTCAAAATCACGTTCAACACCATCGGAACCAAAGCCTACCGCGCCCGCGAGGCCGAACGCGCGCGGCAGGCGGCTATCCGCGATTCCCTGTACCGCCTCGACCGGATGCGGGATTCCCTGCTTGCGCGCACCCGACAGTACGATGAAGACGATTTTGTGCACCAGCTCGCGTTCGGCGGCTCGCGGGATTCGGTTCTGAAACGCATCGAGCGGCGCAGTGTCCGCGACCGCGCGGCCATCAAAGCCGACCCCTTGTATTTTGAAAAAACCGGCCAGGTGGTGCAAGCCGCCCTGTACCGCCTGCGCGAACGCTGGAAAAACAAGATGATCGTGACCGACCTCACCGGCAGCATGTCGCCCTACATGGACCAGGTCATTCTTTGGCATGCCCCTCCATTTCGTGCAGGGCGAAGACAACCGCTACCTGTTTTTAACGACGGCGACAACACGCCCGACGAACAAAAAATCATCGGAAAAACCGGCGGCCTGTACTATACCGAAAATGCCCAATTAGACAGCCTGCTGGATAAAATGCGCCAGACGGCCGAGGGCGGCTACGGCGGCGACGGCCCCGAAAACGACCTCGAAGCCCTGCTCGCGGCAGCACCCAGATTGCGGGGACTGGATGAGCTCGTGCTCGTGGCCGACAACTACAGCGACTGCCGCGATATCGAACTGCTCGCCCGCCTGAAAATCCCTGTACACGTTGTGCTCTGCGGCACCAGCGAAGGCGTGAACGAGCAGTACCTGGAAATCGCCTGGAAAACCAATGGCAGCGTGCACACCATCGAACAAGACATCGAAGACCTGGCCCAATTGGCGGACGGGGCGACGATTACCATTGGCGCGTACCAGTACAAAGTGAGCCGGGGGAAGTTTATCCGGGTGACGCGGTTGTGAAGAAAGGCCTGTACGTTTATGAACCATTCTTGGTAGTGGCCAATTTCGAGTGATGGAACGCGGATTTAATCCGCGTTCCATCACTCGAAATTGGCCGCTACCCCATTCTTTTCCACCAAAATACCTGCCGCACGTCAAACCTGGAAAATCCGGGATACCCACGGCTACATCTTCCAGTCCAACCGAAGGGTATAGCTCCGCGGGCCTTCCAGCAGCGCCGGGCGTACGGAATAAATTTCGTTGAGCAGGTTGTTGCACAGGGCGCTAACTTTCAAGTGCTTGCCGATTTTCCTGGAAACCCGCAGGTCGAGCACCGTAAAACCCTTGTCGTACGCTTGCCGGAATGCCTGCACACCCGCTATACCTACCTCAAAAATAGCGTCTACCGCTTCCATCTCGCTGTTGTACTGCACGGCGGCACCGAAGGAATAGTCCGAAATAGCGTATTCCGCATCAAACTTGAACATATTGCGGTAGCGGTATTTCAGCACATTTTTGTCAACGGAGGTCTTGTATTTGCTCTGGTCAAACACTTCGCCGTCGGCAAGCCGGTAAACCGGATCAATCGCCGTGAAGCCGGTGAGCAAAAATAACGTGCCGTTGCCGACTTTCCCTTGCCCCATGACGGAGGCTTCGAGGCCGGTGATCCGGGTATCGCCCACGTTTTTGGACTTGAACACGATGGCCGGAAAAAGTTTGTCCAAATCGAACTCCATCATCGCATCGTACTCCGAAATGAAAGCGGTCAAATCGAAAAAACCCTGCCATTGGCCAAGAGCAAAACCTTGCTTCACGCCCACTTCAGCGGTCCAGCCGGTTTCGGATACTAGGCGCGGATTGGGCGCCACCCGACCGATCCCGAAGCCGGTGTCAATGAATTTTTCTGCAATAGTGGGATAGCGATAGCCCTGCCCCCAGGAGGCGCGGAAAAAGGTAGCCCGGGCTGCCTGGAAGTTGGCGCCGATGCGGTAAACCGGTTTGCCCTCGCGGCTCACGCCGTTTGGGATGGTGTCGAACTCGGTGGCGCTGACCTGGATGATTTCCGGGCTGTGCAGAATGTTGCGCTCGTAGCGCACGCCGCCGGAGAGGTTGAGTCGGTCGAAGGCTTTCCAGTCCAATTGCAGGTAGCCGGCAAAGTTCTGGGTGTTGTAGTCGCCCCGGTACAGTTCGGCGGTAATGGTCGTGTAGGTTGCCACCACACCTGCCGTAGCCACAAGCCCGATATTGTCCATCGGGCGCTGGTACTGGTATTCGCCGTAGAGCATCCGGCTGTCGTTGCCCTGGTTGTCACTGTTGTTGTTGTGGACGTAAAAATAGCGGCCGAGGACTTTGTGGCGGTTGCCGCCGCGGTCGAAGTACTGCAAGGAGGGATCGAGGGTGAAGCGCAGGCGACCGAGCGTGGACGTGGCGGAGCCGGAACCCGGGCGGTAGGCGCCGTCGGTGTCGTTGGCCCAGGTGAAAAAGGAGCCGCTGCGACCGAAGTTGAAATTGGTGTTCAGGCCGAGTGAAAGCCGGTCGTTGACGCGGTAGCGGATATTGGGCGTCACGCGCATGTAGCGGCTGTAAGTGTTTTTGTTGTAACTGTCGCGGTAGAGGCCGTAGGAGCCGAGCACGATATCGAATTTGCCCTCCTTGCGGCGGTGGGCAAAACTGTAGCCGGTTTCAATGGGCAGGAGGATGCCGCCGGTATCGCGGTCGCCCCACCATTTCATACGCTCGTCATCGGGGTTGCCCCAAACCTGGCTGAACACAGCCACGTCCGTTTCGGGTTTATCGGTGGCAAAACGGGTGCGGATATTGATGATGCCGTTCATGGCCGAGGAGCCGTAGAGGGCGGAAGCGGCGCCTTTCAGCACCTCGATCTGGCTGATATTTTCCACCGGGTAATCGGCCCAGTTGGGGAATCCCGCATCCACTTGCAGGGCCGGGATATCGTCCACCAGAATCAGGACGCGGGTACCGGCGCCGTACGAAAAACCCGCGCCGCCGCGGATGCTGGCTTGCCCGTCAATGATGCTCACGCCGGGGATTTTGACGAGCGACTCGTCCACCTGGGAAGAGTTGACGTTTTCAATCAGGCGGGACCGCAGCACATCCAGCGAGACGGTGACCTCGCCGAGGGGCTTTTCAAATTTGCCGGCGGTCACAGTCGCCTGCTGGAGCAAGTTGTCTACCGTGCCAAGTCCCATGACTATGGTGCTGGTTTGGCCCTCCACCAGGCGGACGGTCTGCTTGCGGTTTTCGTAGCCGACGTAGGAAAAAAGCACTTCGTAGTTGCCGGGCGGGAGCTGCAATTTGAATTGTCCGTTGATGTCGGTGGCTGTACCGAGGCCGCCGGCCCGCACGGTTACACCCAACAGAGGCTCATCGTTGGCCAGGTCGGTGACCACGCCTTGCAACGTGGCATTCTGGCTGAATAGAGAAAAGGACAGGAAAAACAGGAACAGGGTAAGGTTGGTGCGCATACAATTTTCGGTGTGGTTTGGTGAACGCAATGCCGAAGGAGGATTAAAAAAAATACACTTGCTGGTGAAGCGGGCGTAAAAGTACAGTTTTTTGGTACTGTGGGAATTGGGGTGGGTTATTTGGCGAAAAAGGTGCCGCTGTGAAAAAAATTAACAAAAAAAAACGGAAAACACGCACCTTACGCCCGAATGTGGACTACGATGCGAACCAATGTTTTTTTAAATGAATAGTCAATTTGAACCCAACAACGCATGGCGCAGAACAGCTACCGCGATTTACCGCAAACCGGTTGATTCCAAAATTTACGGTTCCGTGGAGTTGGATGTGACGGATTTGGAAGCCTATGTTCTGGAAAGGCGCAAACAGGGGATTCGGCTGACCTTGATGCACCCGTTTATCCTCTTTATCGCCCGCGCACTCAAAACAGAAGTGCCCGAACTCAACTGCTTCGTTCGCCGGGGCAACGTGATTGCGCGGGATCGGGTAGACGCTACCGTGAGCGTACTCGTGCGCGGCGGCACGCAAATGGGCGCCGTGCGCGTGCGCAACGCCGATGCCCTCTCCCTGGTCGAACTGGCCGACGTGATGGCCCGGGATGTGCCGCGCTCGCGCAAGGGGGACGAAGACAAAGCCATGGACAACAAGAATCTCGTGGCCGCCATCCCCTGGCCGTTCCGAACCTGGGTGGTCGGACTCGTCAAATGGCTAACCATAGACCTCGGCCTCTCGATCCCGTCCATGGGTCTTTCTCCCGATACCTTCGGCTCTTTTGTATTTTCCAATATCGGCAGTATTGGCCTCGATATCGGCTATGCCGCCCTCATGCCCGCCTCCAATGTGGCCATTGTCTTCACCATGGGCAGCGTGGAAACCAAACCCGTCGTGATCGGCGACCAGATCATGCCGCGCCGTATGCTCAACCTGAGCGCCGTGCTCGACCACCGCGTGGTGGATGCTTCGCACGGCGGTAAAATGTTTCGATACCTGAAAGAGGCCGTGAAAGGACCGTTTGATTTGTAAGAGCGTGTTTAAATTTTAGTGCTGGAGCGAGGGCGAGCAAATTTTGATTCTATTGAGGCAAAATTTGCAGCCGTAGCCGGGTGCCTACGGCGAAAATTTTAACGAAGATAGAAATGAAATTGGCCGTCCGTAGCCCAGCGACTAAATTTTAAACACGCTCTAAATTCCGGAGGCGCGCGTTGTTCACGCCAAGTTTCGTGGCCATGAATGCATCACCCTTGCATCTTGTTTCAGCACATCCGGGGCTTGCTTCCGGGGTGTCCTTGTTTGTCAAACGCGACGACTTGCTGCACCCCGAGGTACAAGGCAACAAATGGCGCAAACTCGCTCCCCTGCTGGCAACGGTTCGGGAAACACACCCGGGTGGCATTATTACTTTCGGCGGGCCGTTTTCCAACCACCTGCATGCAGTGGCTGCCGCAGGCCGCCTGTTCCATATACCAACCTTCGGTATTGTGCGCGGCGAGCACGCCGACCGGAATAATCCCACGCTGCGCAGCGCCGCCCAAAATGGCATGATGCTCTTCCCGGTTTCCAAACACGAGTACGATACCTGCAAGGATCGCGGCGACGAACTGATCGGGCGGGAATTCCCCCGCTACTACATTTTGCCGGAAGGCGGCGCCACCGCAGCGGCCGTGGACAGTTGCGCGGCCATAACCTGGGAAATTTTGACACAACTCCGACAGGAAGCACACCCCGCGCCACCCGCCCGCCCGCTGTTCATCTGTACACCCGCCGGAACGGGCTGTACAGCGGCAGGTATCGTAGCCGGACTGGATGTGCCCCACGCCCATCTGTTGGTTTTCCCCGTGGTAAACAGGGGTTTCGATGCACACACGATCCTCCGGCTGCTGGCGTCAACACGCCTGCGCAGCGCCGTCGAAGGCCCGCCGCTGGAGCAGCGGTTCAGCATAATTTACGACTACGAATGCGGCGGTTTCGCCAAATTCCGCCAACCGGTACTCGATTTCGCCCACGCGTTTCAGGAACAAACCGGCATCCTGCTGGACCCCATCTACACCACAAAAATGATGCTCGGCATTTTCGATATGCTCGCCAGGGGCAACTTTCCGCCCAACAGCACAGTCGTGGCGCTGCATACCGGGGGCCTGCAAGGGTGGGAAGGGGTAAAAAAGGGGTAGCGGTGGATTTTAAGCAGGCGCCGAATACTCCCCAAGGGGAAAGGCAACCCGGGGTGCCCTGGGGGGGGGGGGGGAGGCAAGGCGTTAATTGCTCCGCAATTTCACGATGAGTTTGGTTTCTTCCCGATAGATGTTTTCCGAGTGATTGAACCGTACCTGCAAGGTGATGCGTCCTGCGGGTACGCCCTGCCGAATCAGGTAGGCACGCAGCGCCGCTAACTTGAGTACGCCGAGGGCTTCGAGACTGATCGGGCTGCCGGCGGCCAGCGACAGGGCCAGACTGACGGCGGCGGCAGACTCGTTGTCCACCAGACTGTACGCGATGGGATTATTGCCAAGCGAACCGTCGTAGAGCAAGCCGAGCTGGTAGCCGAGGGTGTTTTTGTCCTCTTGCAGTTCGGTCACGAGCGCGATATTGTCCAGACTGCCTCCCTGCTGTTCCACTTGTTTGATTTGTGCCGCGATGTGGCGCACCAAAGCGCTCCACTCGGGCGTAAGCGCGAAGGCCTCCTCGTCGTCGGGGTAATGGAAAGTGACTGCGGCCGCTCCCGGAAACACAAAGGTGCGCAGAGGATAACCGTTGGCAGGCACGCCGGGTACCCGGGTCAGGTTGGCGGAGAAAAGTTCCTGCACACAGTCGGCATCGCCGCTGCGAATACAGGTAGCCTCATTGCGCTGCGGGCGCAATGCCGCGCATTGTTCCTGCAGATTTTTTTGGCTGGTTTCCAATGCGCTTAGTTGGCTGTTGATATCGGCATGCTCCTCCTGAATGGCCAGAAGTGTAGCACGGGTTTCGTCGGATACTGGAGCGCCCTGCCCCGAAGCGGTGCGCACGATCTGTTCGGCTTGCAGGCGCTTGACGTTGATACCGTTGGCGGTTAGCCGAATCTGGCGCAGTTCCGCAGCGGTTTGTGTCAACAGGGTGGCACAAGAATCGGCGGCCTGTTGTTGTCGGCTGTGGGCAGCGCCGGCCGCAGCCATGCTGGTTTCGACGGCGGCATAACCCGCGCGAAGCGCAGCTATCGGGGCCTCCAGGGTTTGGGCGAATGCCCGTGCCTCGGCGTATTCGGCCTGCAGGAGGTTCACGGGCGTCGCCGGTGCGATGGGCGGCGCCGGTTCTTCGGAAACGGACACAGGCGCCGGTACCGATGCGGGGCGATTTTTTCCAAAAACATAACTCGCGCCTACTTCGTAGGTCAGGCCCAGTGTGCTGTGCAACTCCGCCGAAGCGCTGAGCCGCACGGCGGCAGTGGGCGCCACGCCGAGTTGGAAACGGAAGCCACCCTGGTCGGTGCGCATACCGATACCGGCCATGAGCAAGTCGTTTTTTAAAAAATAGGCGTTCAGGTTGATATCAAGCAGACCGGATTGCAGCGACCGGTCTCCGGCCATCGCCCGAAATGCGACGGTTGGTTCCACAGCGAAGCGGTCGCCCTGATAGCGGTACCGGGCATTGACGAGAACGTGCGGCACCAGGGTGTACACCGCAGCGGTGTTGTCGGTACCCTGGATGCGGATATCACCGCCAAACACCTGCGTAGCGGCATCGAGGGCCAGCACGGAGCCGTTGTTCATTCGGTATTCCAGCGCGAGACCCGGCCCGCCGTCGAAGCGGACAGCGTTCACCTCGTCGGAAAATACAGCCAGATCGAGTACGTCGGCAACTCGCCTGCCCGAGAAGTCGAGCCGGCGGCTGCGGATACCCGCTGCTGCGCCCAGCGAAAATCGAAAATTCGGTGTGCGTACCAGGTGGTATCCAAAAAAACCGCTGAACTGAAACCGGCTGAGCAGATGCGTCTTGTCGCCCATAACCTGAGCCGCAATACCGATTCGCTCGTGCACAAGCGGCGACAGGTCGGCGTGCAGCAGATAGGTAGTTGGTCGGACAGATGCCTCTATATTCTGGAACTGGGCGCGGTACACAGCCGTGACCTGCCCCTCTCCATTGTACCCCTGGCCGGCCGGATTGAACAGGCGTGGATTCCAGGCGTAGTGGTTCAGGAAGGGCACTTGTTGGGCTGTTGCGCTGGTCAATGTTGCCAGTAGAAAAAGAAAAATCGGTACATATTGGCTTGTTTGCATGTTGGATTATTTTTAGTGAAAACCGGCTTATTTACGCCGCAGGATGGTAATTGCCCCGCTGATTTTGCCACCATCGGGTTTGGATACCACATAGTAGTAGGTGCCGTCGGGATATTGGTCGGCATGGAACGGGGTAGCGAGGTTGGCCTCCCAGGCCAGGGCGCCGTAGCGGTTGAACAGCGCCAGGCCGTAGGCATCCGGGTTGGATATGCTCTCCGGCACGATAATACCCCAGGTGTCGTTCTGGCCGTCGCCGTCGGGCGTGATCAGTTCCGGGATAAAAATATTGTCCGCACTTTCGGGTAGTACGGCGACGCGCACATCGGCGCGGTCACTGGTACAGCCGGCATTTCTGGCAAAAAAAGCATACTCCACCACGCCCGGGGCGAGCGGATTGGCCAGTTCGACCAGTTGCCCCTGCACGGGTCCGACGCCCGAGGGCGGGATGTTGCGAACATTAGTGGACACGGCCAACCAGATCAGTTGCGTGCCGGCAATCGGGCAATCTATCGCAGCCAGCCCGCCATTGGGCACGGTCAGGGCATCCTCCATGCAGGTAATCTGAGGCTGTTCGACCCGTTCGATCCATTTTGTAGCGGAGGTCGTGCAGCCGTTGTCGCCGGCCGTCACGGTGACGGTGTAGGCATTCGGGCCGTTTTGGTCGGGTATGGCAAGCAAGGTGCTGGTGGTTGAGTTGTTTTGCCACAGGAAAGCCACCGGCTCCGAGGCCATGGCCGTCAGGGCGATGTTCTCGCCGGCGCACACGGTGTCGCGGAGACTCAGAATTTGCAGCGCGGGATTGGATACATCCTGAAATATCAGGATGTCGGCAGCGCCCTGACAGCCGATGCTGGCAGCCGTAGCCGTCACGGAATAGATACCGGGGGCGTCCACGGTGATCGTTTCACCGACAGTGCCGGTTGACCAGGCATAGGTGTACGAGGAGGTGCCCACGGAAAGGCCGGCGGACGCTTGCAGGGTGTGCGTTGTCGCGTTGCAATCCAGCACGTCGGAGCCGGATGTACTGGTTATTTGGGCGGATACGGTCGGGATAACGCCGGGTACGATTTGTACGGTGGCTGTGGCAGTGCAGCCATTGTCCTGGCGCGACACCGTCAGCATATAGACGCCGAGTGCCGCTATGACCGGGCTATTGGTTGTTTCGCCGCCGAGTAGAATGCCGCTGCCGGATGTTGTCCAACCGATCGTGCTGTTGCCCGGGCTGCCGGTATTGCCCACCACCACGCCGGTGATGGTCTGGGAGCATGCGTTGAGCGGTTGTTCCGGCGGATCAATGGCAATGCCGGGCAGCAACGGTGTGCTGACGGTAGCAATGTTGCTCGCCGTACAACCGACAGGGCCGGAAAGTGTATACAGGTACGTTCCGGCAACCGATGTGGTATAACCGGGCGCAGTGGCGCCGGGGATGTCCACAAATTGATTGTTCTCGAATTGTGCCCATTGCCCCTGAAAATCGCTGTGCGGCGGCGGTGTACCGGTGAGCGTTGCAGCGCTGCCCGGCAAACAAGTCAGCACCGCCGGGCTGGGGTCGGACTGGATGGACACGGTCAGGCCGGGGTCATTGACATACTCCACTTCAAAAAATAGTTGATCGTACAATTGTCACATACCACATTGTGGGGTGTGCACATGATGGACGACACTGTGAGGCCGTAAGTGCCTGCCCGTAAGTTGGGTTGATCGTTGGGAATCCGAAAGGTATTGGTCGGTTTGTCGTAGGCCAAAATGAAGGTGGAACTTTTGTATGCCAGTACCGCGATGAACTGGGTGCTGTCCTCAAAGTATTTCTCCGAATCGTCCTTGAAGTCAATGCGAAAAACGGCATTGACCATTTTTTGGGTGCAGGGCAGCTCCAGGGTATTGCCCATATCGGGCAGACCGGCGCTTCCTGTCGGGGCCAGGATAATGCTCGACGAGGCCGTATTGATATTGAAGCAGTTTTGGGCATACCCGGCGTCCGGGATTGCCCAAAAAAGTCCGATTAGCGCGGAGAGTGTGTGGGTACAAAGTATGTTTGTTCGTATCACAAGTAAAACGGTTGAGGGAGGATTGAAAAGGGAGGGACGGAGGTTATCGTTTTCGTTGCTGCGCTTCTTGCTCCACCTGTTTTTCCAGGGCTTCGATGTCCCGGAGTTTGCGTTCGTATTGGAAGTATTGCCAGGCGCGACGCAGCGGTTTGTAAGCAAAAAACAAAATCAGAACGGCAAGCGTGCTGTACAGCGCCCGGAAGTAGTAGTCCACTTTATGGATTTTCACGGCGCCTTCGGCCCGGAGGAGCAGGGTACTGAAGTCGCTGTCGTAAACCTCAACGGTGTGCGGTCCGCTTTTGCAGGCGGTGCAGGATTCCTTGCTGAACGCCCAGATCGTATCGGTTTCGGTCAGGGTGTAGCGCATTCTCGGGATTTTGTTTTGGGATAAATAAACGATAAACGGCGGCAAGCCGCCCGACACCTGCAAGCGGAAGGAGTCGGCGGTTTCGCCGACCAGGGTCACCTGGATTTTTTCAAACGGACGGAGTTCGCGCGGCCGGTTGTACGGGGCATTTTTTCCTACGTCGGCGATATTAATTGCATGTACGGAGTCGCCAAGATCGTTGAGCGTCAGTTCGTAACGGCCATACTCAAACTCCGACAGTTCCCATTTCCAGCCGCGCACGTTGGAGGTGTCCACGATGGGTTTTACGGCATAGTTGAAGGTGTACGAGTAGGCGCCGGCGCCTTTGTTTTGGGGCAGGCCGGCGCCCAGTGGCACGTCCTTGAGCGCCTTGGTTACCAATCCCGATTTGCTGCCCGAAGTACCGTACTGATCTATAAAATCCAGAAGCGCCTTGGTGCGCTGGGACGAGTCCGGCTCCCGAAGTGCTTTGTCGTAGGCTTGCATTTCCGCTTGCTGGGCGGGAGACAGGGCGGTGGGTTGCCCGGGTTGGCCGGGTTTGTTGGCGGGCGTTGCAGGTGGCGGGGCAGCCGTGGCTCCCGGCGGCTGGGCAGGGCCATTCGTCACGGTGAACCCGAGGGTGAACGGGGCGGCTTGCCCGACGATCTCGAACTGACCTGCCGCATTTTTTCGCCAGACTTTGGGTGAAATGGTCAGCGTCGCCTTGCCGTTGCCCGAAACCTGGAACCGCTGAAACTGCTTGAAACTGCGGGAACGCTTCTCGTTGTTGGCCGGCGCAATGATATCTCCCCCTTGCCTGAACTGGAATCCCCACACGAGGTCGTTGTCCGCCGGCACAGAGTCGCCACGAAACCGAAACGATACCTCCAGATCGAACGCCGGATTTTTGGTGCGGTCAATGGTGTGTGCAGCGGCGCCCTTGTACTCGGCGCCATTGTGCTTGACCGCCCAGGAAACGGCAGCCCGGTAGTTTTTTCCATCCAACTGAAACGTTATGGCTTGTTGTGCCGGGGCTTCTGCAACACACAAGAACACGAGCAGCCACACCCCGGCAATGCGCGCAACAGCATGCGCGACTTGCCGGCCCAAACAAGCGAAACAACGGGATCGTGGCGAACTTGCCATACAGTTTTTGAAATGCCCAGACCGGGAGACCGGTTTGGCGTCGAAGCAAAGAAGACGGGCTGGCATGGATTATCCTTGTTGGTTGATACCTGTTCCAAAAAGTCGGCAAGTATATGCTTTTCAGAGCAAGAGACCAACACGAAGTTGGCAAAAACTGTACCTGAATTTCGTTAGCGCGGCCAGATGTTGTTCTCCCGCAAGGTGTCCGACACTTGCGGGTCGCCGAGGGTCACTTTCTGTATGGTTTTCCCTTTTGCTACGGGTAGCACGAAGGTGCTGTTGCCGGTTTTCCATACGGCAGCATGGTGGCGGAAGCGCTCTTTGGTACCGTCCTGGTATTCGATTTCACCCACAACCGACATGGGCATGGAGCCGGTTTTTTCGATAACGATACCCTTGGCAGTCACGTCTGCTACGGCCAGATCGGGGTAGCCCCAATCGAAAAACCAGGGCTTCCAGAACCAGTCGAGGTTTTCACCGGCAGCCGCATTCCAGGTATTGAAAAAATCGAACGGCTGCGGGTGTTTGCCTTTCCACCGGTTCATGTATTCAACCATGCAGCGGTGGAAGCGCTCGTGTCCAAGCATTTGGTACAGTGCGAAATAAGCGGCTTGCGGGCGGTTGTACGCCGCCACGCGATACGCCGGGTTGGACAAATGCCGCGACGGTGTCATGGGCGGCATATCCATGTCGGTGCCGGCAAAATCGTGGTAGTTGCGCAAGCGACCCAGCGGTTTGCCCGCCAGCGAGTCGGTGACCAGCACATCAAAAAAAGCGGCCCAGCCTTCGTCCATCCAGGCATAGTACTGCTCGTTGATGCCCATCATAAACGGAAAATAGGTGTGCGAGCTTTCGTGTACCGTCAGGCTAATGGGGCTGTTGGGGTGCGTGCTGCCGTCGTTACACAGCATGGGAAATTCCATGCCGCCGCTGCCGTTGAACACCGTCATGGCCGGATACGGATACGGGTAGCCGGGCAGCCAACGCGACATGAGGTTCAGACCGTCGGCGGCCACGCGGCACACCTCGTAATAGTCCTGCGATTTGGGATTGTATGCTGCGCTGACCAGCGCCCGGCGTCCGGTTGCCGAGTCCACGACGGTAGTGGCGGCATCCCAGAGGTAGTAACTGCTGAAGGCAAAAGCGAAGTCTGGCACCTGCTCGGCGCGGTACACGAAGGTGTGCGTCTCGGTAGTTTTGAAAAAACTCCCGCCATAGCTATAGTCTTTCGGGGAAAAAATCTGGACGACCGCTTCGCTCGTCTGTGCGCGTTGGTACCTGCTGTAAAAATCGGGTTTCAACATTGCCTCGGCGTTTTGCCAGATTCCGGTAGCCCACACCATCACGTCGGCAGGCACGGTGATGCGGACTTCGTAGTCGGAGAAGTCGTTGTACATCTCCTGCAGGCCGTTGTACGGCGCATCGGCCCAGCCGTGCAGGTCGTCATAAACCGCGATCTGCGGGTACCAGTACGGCACAAACCAGGTGGCAGAATCGTACACCCCCTCGCGCGGCGCACCCTGGGCGGGCGGAGCGATGTAGGCCCAATCCACACCGAGGTCAAGGGATTGGCCGGGCGGGAGCGGTTCGTCCAGTCTGACATCGAGAAAAGTACTGTGCTGGCGAAGGTTTTTGGCGTCCACGGGTTTTTCGCCCACGCGCACCTGCGGCACCAGCACCCCGTCGGTAATGGCAGCAGGGTTCAGGTCGTAGGCACGCTGTCCGTTTTTGCGGTACAGGTCGTGGGCCAGTTTGAAGCGAACCATGGTCAGCGTGTCCGGGCTTTGGTTGAAGTATTTGACCTCGGCGCGGCCCGACAATTCGCGAGTCGGCAGGTCTACCGTAGCGTTTATGCGGTATTCGGCGCGGTTTTGCCAGTATTTGGGGCCGGGGCGGCCGTCGTTGGAGCGGGTCTGGCGGTCGTACGCTTTAGCCAGGTTGCGGGGCATGTACAGCGACTGCGCGGAGAGCGTGGCTATGGAGCAAAGAACGAGAGCGAGGAAAAGCGTTTTTTTATAAAATAACATGCAGCAGGTAGTTTTGAAGGGCGAAGGTAAGAACCGTGACCTAAATTTGATTTTAGCCGTACGAACTCAAAAAGAAGAACTCCCGGAAGTGCGTATTTCGAGTGATGGAACGCGGATTTAACGGATGCAGGCAACACGGATTTTCACGGATTCCTTACATAAATCCGTGAAAATCCGTGTTGCCTGCATCCGTTAAATCCGCGTTCCATCACTCGAAATTGGCCACTAATAAACTTTGTACCGATACAAGAGCGTGTCTATAATTCAGTCGCTAAATTTTAAACACGCTCTTGATCTGGTTTTGACCGCCTTACGGCTTCAATTTCTTCGACACCACTTTGCCCTGGGCATCCAACTGGATAATTTCCATACTGAGTTCTTTCAACCCCGGCAGCACTTTTTCGGCATCGCCGGCAGGAACCAGTTGATGTCGTTGGGCTGCACCACCGTTTTAGCCACGCCCTGCACGGCCTGCAACGTCAGGTTTTGTACCCGCTGGCTGTAGGCTTTCCAATAATCGTCCTTCAAGCCGTACTTGACGATCTCGACGGCGCTGCCGTTGACGGCCCCGTTGGTTTCCCACATGCCCGACATAGCCATCACGGTGTTCTGTTTGGTTTTGTCAAACTCCGCCTGGGTCATCGGTTTGTCGCCCACATACTGGTTTACTTCCTTGATAACTTCCTGGATGCTCTCCGTGGTCTTGTCCGTCTGTACGGGGGCCATCACGAAAAACGGGCGCTGTCCGGCGGTGTTCATAATCATGGAACGGGAGCCGTACGACCAGTGCTTGTCTTCGCGGATATTCAGGTTGATGCGGCTGGTGAAGTCGCCGCCGAGCACGTTGTTCATCTGTTCGATGGCCGTTTCGTCCAACTGGCCATAGGGCTTGGTCAGGTGGCCGGCAATGACGAAAGTCTGCTGGCTTTCCGGGCGGTCGAGCAGGAAAAACCTTCTTTTTATTGGTTGCCGCCACTTCCGGGATTACCTTTTTGGGCACATCGCCTTTGCTCCAGGTACCGAAGCGTTTTTCTAATTTTTCCACCAGTTCGGGCATCGTAATGTCGCCGGTGACAACGATGGTGGCGTTGTTGGGCTTGATCCAGCGCTGGTAAAAACCGCGCACATCGGCCAGTTCCAGGCCGGCTACGGATTCCTCGTCGCCAGAGCCGGTCATGGGCATGCCGTACGGGTGGTCTTTGCCATAGAGCAATTCCGGCATGACCCGGAGCAGCATTCCGGTCGGGTTTTTCTTTTCATTCTGTATGCCGCTGAGTTGCTGGGCTTTCAGGCGCTGGAGGTCGGCCTCCGGGAAAGCCGGATTGAGCACCACATCGGCCATGAGGTCGAGGCTGAGGTCGAGCGACTGACGCAGGGTGTTCAGTCCGACGTAGGCGTAGTCGAGGTCGCTGGTGGTATTGAGCCCGGCCCCGAGCAATTGGAGGCGCTCATTGATTTGCAGGCTGTTGAGCGATTTTGTGCCTTCATCCAGCATGTTCATGGCGAGGTTGGCGAGGCCGAGTTTGCCGCCGGGCATTTTGTCGGTGCAGAAACCGGCGTTGAACAACATGTTCATCACCACGGTCGGGCTTTCGGTGCGGCGGGTAAGCACGACCTTCATGCCGTTTTTGAGCGTGGCGCGCTGGAGGTCGGGGAACTGGGCGCTCACCTTGTTATCCACAGCAGGCGCTTTGCTGCGGTCGGCTTCAGAGCCGGTGACGGAGTACTCCGGGTACGGCGAACAGGTGAGGATGAAACGTCCGCGGGTGAGCCATTTTTTGACGGCGTTGTGGATGTCTTTGGCCGTTGTTTGGTCGTACCAGCGCAATTTCTTTTTGTAGTAATCGGCGCTGCCGCCGTACACCTCGTTTTCGGCCAGCGCGTCGCTTTTGCCGCCGAAGCCGCCGATGCGCTCCAGCCCTTTGATGTAATTAGCAAAATAAGCGGCTTTCACGCGGGCAACCTCCTCCTCGGTGGGGCCTTTGGCGATAAATTCTTCGAGGATTTCGTTGATGGCGGCCTCCACTTCGTCGAGGGTTTTGCCTTTTTTCACGTTGGCCTGGATAAGGAATTCGCCGGAGATTTCAGCCGGGTTGCCAAAGGCAAAAGCCGACGAGCACAGTTGTTTTTCATAAACTAATTTCTTGTACAGGCGGCTGTTTTTGCCGGCGGCCAGCACGTCGGAAGCGAGGTCCATCCAGACGGATTCCTGCGTGCCCCACTGGGGCGCATGCCACACCATGTTGATGCGCTCTTCGGGTACACGGTCCTGGTAGGAAGCGCGGGTGTCGCTGTTGCGGACGGGGATGTTCACGCCGGGCCGGGCGATGGTTGGGCCGGCGGGGATGTTGCCGGAAATACTTGAGCGCCTTTTCGTAGGCAGCCTCCGGGGTGATGTCGCCGGCGATGACCAGCACCGCATTGGCAGCGCCGTAGTAGGCTTTGAACCACTCGTGTACATCGTCGAGACTGGCGGCGTTGAGGTCTTCCATTTCACCGATTACGGTGTGGCCGTAGGGATGGTGGGGCGGGTACATTTCCTTTTGCATGATGTCCCAGCCGCGGGCGTAGGGCTGATTTTCGCCCTGGCGTTTTTCGTTTTGCACCACGCCGCGTTGCTCATCAAGTTTGGCCTGGTCAATAGCGCCGAGCAGGTGGCCCATGCGGTCGCTTTCGAGCCAGAGCACCTGGTCGAGGGCGCCGACGGGCACGTTTTGGAAGTAGTTGGTGCGGTCCTCGTTGGTGGTGCCATTCAGATCGGTGGCGCCGATGGCTTCGAGGGCCTGGAAATAGTCGGTATTGAAATTTTCCGAGCCGTTGAACATCAGGTGCTCGAACAGGTGTGCAAAGCCGCTTTTGCCGGGCTTCTCGTTTTTGGAACCCACATGATACCACACGTTTATGGCTACGATGGGGGCCTTGTGGTCTTCATGCACGATCAGGCGCAGGCCGTTGGGCAGGGTGAATTTTTTGTACGCGATGTTGATGTCATCGGGGTTGTACTTGGGGATGTCCTGCGCCAAAAGCGTGGACGCAGGTTGGAGCATAAAGGCCAGAAAGGCCAACAGGAGCAGTTGCTTCATGTGTTGTTTTGTTTTTGTGAAAATGAAAACTCGCCCAATAGAGGCGCGATACGCTGTTTTTGTTGCGTGGTGGGTGTGAAATTCTTTTACTATCGTCCAGGAATTAGAAAAGATTGGATGAAGAGCCGGTTTGGAATAGCGAAGGGCGGAAATGCCGTGTCGGAGATAATACCAGATTAATCCCAAAATCAAAACACCTCCGAGGAGGATAACCCTTCCGGGTTTAAAAAACCTACGGTATGTACACAAGTCGAATCAGGGGCGTAGCCCCGATATCGTTTATAAAAATGCCGTCATTTAGCGGGTGGTGGCAAATTTCGAGTGATGGAACGCGGATTAAACGGATGCAGGCAACACGGATTTTCACGGATTTTACAGATTCCTTAAATAAATCCGTGAAAATCCGTGTTGCCTGCATCCGTTTAATCCGCGTTCCATCACTCGAAATTTGCCACCACCGACTTGTGTACATACCGTAGGTTTAAAAAAACCGGAGAGGGTTCGGGCCGGGAATAAAAACATCATTTCTTCGCTACCGACGCTCCGCTGCGCAGCACCTGCAGCGCCTTTTCCACGGCCGGGTCGTCGTTGTTGAGCACCCGATACTGGCCTTCTTCCTGGTACAAAATTTTAGCCACGCGGGCCTTGATGAGGCGGCGCAATTCGGCGCGGCAGCGGGCTATTTCCGTCTGATCGGCCGGCAAACCCTGGCTTTCTCCGAAGGTGATAAAATCGGTCAGCACTTGATCCGACAGGTTGAATTGTTGTGCAAATGCCTCCGGCGTGTCGGGCAGAGCCGCCCGATCCTGTTTTTCCATCCACTTAGCAGCAAATTGAGGCAGGTGCTGAAGCGCCGAAAAAAAGTAGTCGTTGGCGAAGGAGGTGTCTATCGGGATAAACACATCGGGGGTGATTCCACCGCCGCCATAAACCACCCGGCCCGTGCCGGTGTAAAATTTGGTGGAATCGGCCTGCCGGATTTTGGAAGCATCGGCCAACTCGCCATTGGTCAGCCGGCGGTCGGCGTCGTGGTCGTACTCGGCGTCGTCTTTGTAATCGCGCTGGATACTGCGTCCGCTAGGGGTAAAATAGCGCGATACCGTGAGGCGGAGCGCCCCGCCGTCACTAAGCGGGTACTGCACTTGCACGAGGCCTTTCCCGAAACTGCGGCGCCCGATGACCCAGCCCCGGTCGTGGTCCTGTACCGCCCCGGCCACGATCTCGCTGGCCGACGCGGAGCCTTCGTCCACCAAAACCGCGATGTTGTTGATATTGAACCGCGCGCGGCCGTTGCTCTTGTAATTTTGCCGTTCTTCGGCACGCCCCTCGGTGTACACGAGCAGTTTGCCCTCCGGGAAAAACTGGCTCAGCAACTCCGTGGCCTCGTTCAGGTAGCCGCCGGGATTGCCGCGCAGGTCGAGCACGAGGTTTTTCATACCGTTTTCCTCGGACAGTGTCCGGAGCGCCTCCATAAATTCCTGGTAAGTAGGGGCGCTGAAACGGTTGATTTTGATGTACCCGGTTTCTTTGTCGAGCATGTAGGCCACGTCCACGCTGTGTACGGGAATCACGTCGCGAGTGATCGTAAACTGGCGAAGTTTGCGCTCAATACCCCGGCGGATACCGACGCGGACGGTGCTGCCTTGCGGGCCGCGCAGTTTGGTAAAAATTTCGGCATTGGTAATTTTGACCCCGGCCACGAGGGAATCCTCGATGGTCACGATCTTGTCGCCAGGCAAAATACCCGCTGTTTCGGACGGGCCGCCGGACAAGGGCGTAACGACCTGAATGGTGTCGTCCACCAGCAAAAATTCGACGCCGATACCCTCAAAATTGCCGTTCATCACCTCGTCCTCGTACCGGAGTTCTTCGGCAGTAATGTAAATGGAGTGCGGGTCGAGCTGTTCGAGCAAGTGGGCGATGGCCCCCTCCTGGAGTATATTCACATCCACCGAGTCCACATACCTGGCTTCGACATAGCGGAGAATTTCGTCCAGCGGGCCGCCGGACTTGTCGGCGCGATGGGCCGCCGGTGTAAACCACAGGTGGTTTTCATAACGGGGCAGCTGCTGGCCGATAAACATACCGACCGCCAGCACAGCAGCCAGCAAGAGGGGCAGGCGAGCCTGGACTTTGGGAGTATCTGACATATTCGATTGATTCGATTGATTCGATTGATTCGATTTTCGCCCTGCTTGGTGTTTTCACCAAGCAGCCTCGCGTAGGGCCGCTTGGTGAAAACACCAAGCGGGGCGCTAAAATTGATTGGTTCGATTGAAAGGCATGTTAAGTGCCGGCAAAAGTACGATGAGTACAGCCCAAGTGCTGCGTCGCGCGGGCATTACCTGTCAATGGGGTACAATTTTCTCAAAAGGCCAAGTAGCCGACCAAAAACCGAATAAAATCATTTGGCCGGGACAATGGGCAAAACTACCTTGCAGAGCAATCTCGTATCTCGTTTAAAAATCGGCCCGCCTCATGTCCAGATTTACAATTTTAATGCTGCTCGCCTGCAGCGCCGCCACGTTGTTTGCTCGCCCTGCCCGCGTCGTAGCGGTCTGCCTTCCCGATCACCCGCTGCTTTCCGACACCATTCCGCCGGACATCACCTGTCCGCCGAGCATCACGCTGACCCTGGGGGGCACGACCTGCGACACTGTTTTTCACTACACCGTGACGGCGTCGGACAACGAGCCGGGCGTAATCGTGGCCAAAGTATTCGGTATTTCTAGCGGCGGCGTATTTCCGGCCGGCATGACAACCAACCTGTTCCTTGCCGTGGACGCTGCGGGCAACACCGCGTCGTGCTCCTTCACGGTGCAAGTGAACACTGTCCCGCCGCCGTCTTTGTTGTGTCGCGATTCCGTCACCCTGTACGTAGGAAACGGGTGCAGCGCACAGGCGTATCCGGGCGATCTGCTGCATCTGCCATTCGGGTGTTTGGATGCCTACGCGGTGGAGGTGGATAAAACACTGCCGTTTGGAAACGGCCCCTGGGTACCGGCCACGTTTGGCTCGGCCGATTTGAACAAAATCTACCAGTACCGGGTGCGGAACCTGGTTTCCGGAAATTCCTGCTGGGCTTTGATCAAACTGGCAGACAACCAGCCACCTGCACTGGAGTGCCCAACCATCCAGGTGCCCTGCGCCGTGCCGTCCAACCACCTTTTGCCCGGCTTTTTAACAGATAGCCTCGGTTTTTCCACAGCCATGCCGGCTGTATCAGACAACTGCCCCGGCGCCTCCACGTCGGTGTATTCCGATGTATCTGAAAACCTGCCTTGTGGCGCACCCAACGGTGTGACGGGCACCATCAGCCGGACCTGGTTAGTCAGCGACGCCTCGGGCAACACGGCCACCTGCCTCCAGATCATCAACCGCGTGCGCTCCCTCGACAATATACATTTCCCGAATGATACTGCCGTGTTCTGCTCGGCGCCCGATGCCCCGCCGACCAGAACCGGGGCGCCCGCCGCAGCGGTGGGCGGGCGGCAGTACGACCTGCTCACCGCACCGTTTTGTGAAATAGACGCATTTTACGACGATTCCCTCGAAACCACCTGCGGCGGCGGGTGGCGCATTCGCCGGGTATGGGAGGTGCGCGACCTGTGTTTGCCCACCGGGCCGGACAACCCCGTTTACGGAACGCAGTACATCAACGTGCGCGATACGGTGGCCCCACAAGTACAATGCCCGGCAAATACCGTGCTCCTGACCGGCGCCGATGCCGACTGCCGCGTGACCGTGAACCTGCCCGATGTTTTCGTGCGCGACGACTGTTCGCCCGTGACCGATGCAGCGGCTTTCTGGATGGTCGGCGGCCTGACGAAAACACTGGGAGGCACCTTGTCGGACTTTGCAGGAAACAATCTTGCCGACAGCGACACCCTGGCTGTTTTCGGCCCTGTTTCGGATTTTCCGGCCGGCGATACCGAGGTACTTTATGTATTTTCGGATGCTTGCGGGAACAGTATTTCGTGCAGTTTTCGGGTATTAGTTTGGGACAGCGTGCCGCCGAATGTTGTTTGCAAGGGCATGTTGAATGTGTATCTGGATGCTTCCGGCCAGGCCGTGCTGCCCGCCGAGCTGGCCAATAACGGCTCATCGGACGCCTGCGGCGACTTGCATTTCAAAATCCGGCGCGATTCCGCCGGGGCGTGTGCCGCCGGCGAGCAAACCTTTTCCGACGCGCTGTTCTTCTGCTGTGCCGAAGCGGGCGACACCATAACGGCCATCTTGCGCGTGTACGATGTGGCGCCGCCGGACGGCGTGGTACCCGACACCTTTGCGACCGGGCAATTTGCCGATTGCGGGGTATCCGTCCTGGTGCAGGATACCCTCGGGCCGGCATGTGCGGCGCCGCCGGATGTACAGATGGATTGCTACGCTTTTGAACCCAATCTGGCGGTCTATGGACTTTTTTCCAGCTCCTGTCAGGCGGATTCCAGCATCCAGGTGACGGATTACAGTCAGTTCGACACCGTTTGCCGAGCCGGCATTATCGTGCGGTATTTTCAGGTATTCGACACCGGGAGCGGGCAAAACGTCACCTGTAGCCAGCGGATTACCGTGGATGCGGCGGCGCAGCATTACTACATACGTTTCCCCGACGACAAGATTATCACACAGTGCGATGCAGCCAACAACTACGGCAGCCCGGTGCTGTTCGGGACGGGCTGCGAAAACCTCATGGCAACCTATACCGACGAGATTTTTACCATCGTCCCGGATGCCTGTTACCGCATTGACCGCACCTGGGTGGTGCGCAATACCTGCACCTACGATGCAAATTTGGCCCTGACCGCAGTGCCCAACCCGACCCCGAACCCAAGCGCAAATCACCCGACCAACTTGCCCGGCCCCGTGGTATCGGCGCCGAGTGCTCCGCCGCTTTGGGCGTCTACCACGGTGGCTATCAGCCCCGGCCAAACCCCCACCAACTTCAGTACCTTCTGGAGCGCCAACGCCAACGGGTACTCCTACAAGCAGAGTATCAAGGTGATAGATGTTCAAAAACCGATGGTCGACACCTGTCCGCCTGCGCCGGTACTGCTGACGGATGCGACAAACAACGACCCCCTATTCTGGCATGCATTGTACTGGTACGATCAGGTAGGTGGCCTGCAGGATATGTGTGAAGGCCCGGCAGAACTGTGTTTTACCAGTGCCGACCTGTGCTCAGGCGCCGATGTGGATATCCGATACCTGCTGTTTCTTGATCTGGACAACGACGGCATCCAGGAGTCCGTGGTCAACAGTACCCACTTGTTCAATGCCAACACCGTGTTTTTCAATAATGCGGGGAACGCCAACTACGGCGGCGGTCTTCCCCGCCGGTTTGATGAACGCCCGGTGCCAATCAACCAGCAGTACGGTTTTTCCATACAAACGACTACCGACGGCAATAAAAAAACCGCTTGTGTCCGCTGGCGAACGCAGAGCCAGCCGCTCAACTTTGTAACACCGCAACTGCCCTACGGCACACACCGTATCCGCTGGTTTGCAACGGACAAATGTGGCAACGAGACCACTTGCGAGTACATATTTACCATTCAAAACAGTTCGGGGGTTTGCGGGGGCGTACCCGTGCTGGTAGGCGGCAACATCCGCACCGAGGCCGGCGCCGGTTTGCCCGACGTGACCGTGACGCTCGACCGCGCAGCGCCCAATCAGCCGCCCACCAGCGCTACGCAAACCACCGATACTGCCGGCGACTACCTGTTCAATGTATCCTCCGGCGGCTCGTACGCCATCAAACCCGAGCGCGATGTGGACCACCTCAACGGGGTGAGCACCCTGGATTTGCTGCTCATCAACAAGCACATTTTGGGGCTGGACACCCTGGATAGCGCCTACCGGATGATCGCCGCCGATGCCAACAACAGCCGTTCCATCACCACCTTCGACATTGTGGAAATACGCAAACTCATTCTCGGGGTGTATACCGAGTTGCCCAACAACACCTCGTGGCGTTTTGTAGATGCCGACTATGTATTTCCGCAGCCCGCCAATCCGTTTTCGGCGCCATTTCCCGAAACCATAAGCGGTCTGAATCCGGCGCCGGCCAATCCGCCTGTACACGATTTTATCGGCGTGAAAGTCGGCGACGCCAACGGCAGTGCCGCGCCCAATGTCACCGGTCCGGACGTGCTCCTGCGCACAGATGCGGCGTCGTTTTTCCTCGATTTGCCCGATCAGGCGCTGCGTGCCGGTGTGGTGGTGGACGTGCCGGTGCGCCTATCGGCATCCGTGGCGGGGTTCCAGTTTGCCCTGCATTTGCCCGGTCTGGACGTGCTGGACGTGCTGCCCGGCCCCGGCTTGACTGCGGAGAATTTTGCTGTATTCCCGGCAGACGGGCTGCTGACGGCCAGTTGGACGGGCGATGCTCCGGCGGTGTTCACCTTGCGGCTTCGGGCACGCACGGCCGGGCGCCTAAGCGAATACCTGCGCCTCTTGCACCACCCGACACGCCCGGAAGCCTATCTGGCCGACGGCGCGGATTTCCGGGTAGCCGATCTGGCGCTCCGTTTTGACGGCGGAGCGGCTCATCCGGCCGGACTGGAGTTGTTTCAGAACCGCCCCAACCCGTTCGCGGTCTCGACCGAAATCGGTTTTTATTTGCCGCAGGCAAAAACAGCTACGCTACGGGTGTTCGACACCACCGGCCGCGAGCGGTACGCACAAACCGCCTGGTATGCGGCAGGTATGCACACCGTGGTGCTAACGAAAGACATGCTCGGCGGGGCCGGCAGTGTGCTGTACTACACTCTGGAAACCGATGTAGAGCGCGCCGTGCGTATGCTGGTGATCAGGTAATGGATACGAAGAATGCAATGTACTTTTGCCCCACAAAATTTTGACTTTATCCTTTTCAACATGAAGATCAGCTACCTCCCCCGTATCTGGCTATTCGCCGCGGCACTTGCGAGCGCCCAATTCCTCTCTGCTCAGGAAGCGCCACCACCACCACCCAGGCCCGATACCATTCCGCCTGTCGTAGAAAAAGCCGCCCTCCCGGCCAAGGACACAACGGCTAAAAAAGAAGAGAAGAAAGGTCCGAAACCGTACCGCGAAATCATCACGGATAAAGCCGTGAGTATGGCCGGTATGGTGACCATACACCAAATCGAGGACAAGTATTTTCTGGAAATCCCGGACTCGATGTTTGGCGCCGAGATCATGTCCATTACCCGCATGACCAAGGTACCCACCGGCGCCGGGTATGGCGGCGAACAGGCCAATCGCCAGGTGATCCGCTTCGAGCGAGGGCCGTCCGACAAAGTTTTTATACGCGCAGTGGCCTACCGGAACGTAAGTTCCGACACACTGCAACCCATTTACAAAGCCGTGCGCAATTCCAACGTGGATCCCATTGCGGCGGCGTTCGACATCAAATCCATCCGAAAGGATACCTCGGTGGTGATTGAGGTCACGGATTTTTTCAAAGAAGACAATCCGGTGTTTTCGCTGCCGTCTTTTGCCAAACAGCGTTTCAAAATGGGCGATTTGCAAAAAGACCGCAGCTATATCGAGCGCATTCGGGCGTACCCGATCAACCTGGAAGTGCGCACGGTGAAAACCTACAAGGTATCGCCGCCGTCGCTGCGGGAAGAAACGCCCGGCACAATGAATCTCCCGGCAGGTCTGGATGCCGGGGTGGTCACGTTCGAGATCAACAACTCGCTGATCCTGCTGCCGCGCACGCCGTTTCGCAAGCGTCTTTTCGACCCGCGCGTGGGTTATTTCGCTACCGGTCGCACGGTTTTTGATGACGACCAGCAACGCGCCGAGGACGAGACCATCGCAGTCCGCTGGCGCCTGGAGCCGAAAAATGATGCCGATATGAGGCGCCAGATGAAAGGCGAAAAGATCGAACCGGCCAAACCGATTGTGTTTTACATTGACCCGGCTACGCCGGCAAAATGGCGTCCTTTCCTCAAAAAAGGGGTGGAAGACTGGCAGCCCGCATTCGAGCAGGCTGGCTGGAAAAACGCCATCCTCGCCCGCGACTGGCCCGAAAACGACACCACGATGAGCCTCGAAGACGCGCGTTTCTCCGTCGTCCGCTACTTCGCTTCCGATATCCAGAACGCCTACGGCCCCAATGTGAACGACCCGCGCACCGGCGAGATCATCGAAAGCCACATCGGCTGGTACCACAACGTGATGCGCCTGCTCAAAACCTGGTACACCATCCAGACCGCCGCCGTGGACCCGCGCGCGCGCCAAAACGAACTGGATGACAACCTCATGGGCGCCCTCATCCGTTTTGTGGCAGCACACGAAGTGGGCCACACCATCGGCCTGCGCCACAACTTCGGCGCCAGCCACGCCACGCCGGTGGAAAAACTACGCGACAAAAAATTCATGGAGGCCAACGGGCACACGTCTTCCATCATGGACTACGCCCGCTTCAACTATGTGGCCCAGCCCGAAGACGGCATCACTGACCTTATGCCCCGCGTGGGCGACTACGACAAATGGGCTATCGAGTGGGGTTACAAACCCGTCTACGGCACCAAAGATGCCGAAGAAGACAGCAAGGTGCTCAACCGCTGGTACCTCGAAAAAGCGGCCAACAACCCGCGCCTGCATTTTCTGACCGAGTCCAGCGCTTACGACCCGCGCGCCCAGAGTGAAGACCTTGGCGACAACTCGATGACGGCCTCCGAGTACGGTATCAAAAACCTGCAACGCATCCTGCCCAACGCAGCCGTCTGGACAAAAGAGGAGGCTAAAACCTACGGTCGCGCCGACGAGACCTACAGCAATGTGGTGGGCCAGTACACGCGCTACATCGGTCATGTCACCAAATGGGTGGGCGGCGTGTTTGAAACGCCCAAAACCTACGATCAGGCCGGAGCGGTGTACGAGGCTGCACCCGCCGACAAGCAGCGCGACGCGGTGGTTTTCCTGCACAAGCATCTGTTCCAAACCCCCGAGTGGCTGCTCGATCCGAGCGTGCTGCGCCTCATCCGTCCCGACAACGGCGTGGCCGCCGTGGCCCGTTTGCAAGACAACACGCTCTCGAGTTTGCTCGGCGCCGCCCGGCTCCAGCGCATGATCGAAAATGAAGCGCTTGATCCGAATACCTACACCGCCGCCAGCCTTTTCGACGACCTGCGCACCGGGATTTGGTCGGAAATACCTGCCCGAACACCCGTGCGGGTACACCGCCGCAACCTGCAAAAACATTTGTGGACAAAATGATCGGCCTGTACCAGCCATCTCCGGCCACCGCAACTTTGCACAACACCGACGTACCGTCCCTCGCGCTCAACACCCTGCGCCAACTCCGCACCGACCTGACGGCGGCCTACAATGCCTCGAACGATGCCATGAGCCGCAGTCACTACCTGGATTGTCTGGAGCGTATCGAAAACGTGTTGGAGCAGGATCGCCGGCGGTAGGAACCGGTACCGTCATTTTTATGACTCAAGAATCAGAAGAGGCTGTCTTGCAAGCACTGTTCTGACGGGAATTGAAATTTTTCAGACAGGATTTACAGGATTTACAAGATAAATGAAGCGGCTCCGCCGCCGAAAATCCTGTAAATCCTGTAAATCCTGTCTGAAAATGGATTCGCCTGTCAACTGCGCAATACGGTGCGGGCTTACCAGACACCCGCTTTTCAACCACACCTTGGCCCTATGCACTATCTGCCCGCCCCCAACCGCTACGCCCAAATGCCCTACCGCCGCTGTGGCCGCAGCGGGCTGCTCCTGCCCGCTGTATCGTTGGGTCTGTGGCACAACTTCGGCCATGTGGATGTGCAGGAAAATTGTCGGGATATCCTCCGGCTTGCTTTCGATGCCGGCATCACACACTTCGATCTGGCCAACAACTACGGCCCGCCACCTGGCTCGGCGGAGGAAAATTTCGGGCATTTTCTGCGCGCGGACTTCCGCGACCACCGCGACGAAATGATCATTTCCACCAAAGCCGGCTACCTGATGTGGGATGGCCCTTATGGCGAGTGGGGCTCTAAAAAATACCTCGTGGCCAGCCTCGACCAAAGTCTGCGCCGCATGGGCCTCGATTATGTGGATATTTTTTATAGCCACCGCCCCGACCCGCACACGCCGCTGGAAGAAACCATGGCCGCTCTCGACCTCGTGGTGCGGCAGGGCAAGGCGCTGTATGTGGGCATTTCCAACTATTCCGCCGAACAAACTGCCGAAGCCTGCCGCATCCTGCGAGCGCTCGGTACGCCCTGCGTGATCCATCAGCCCAGGTATTCCATGTTCGATCGCTGGATCGAAAATGGCCTGCTGGACGTGCTGGAGCAAGCGGGCGCCGGGTGCATCCCGTTCTCGCCGCTCGCCCAGGGCCTGCTGACCGACAAGTACCTGCACGGTATCCCGGCAGACTCCCGCGCCGCCAAACCGCATGGATTTTTGAAAGAAACCGATGTCACCGAAAAACGCCTGCGGCAAATCCGCGACCTGAACGCTCTGGCGCAGCAACGCGGCCAGACACTGGCCCAAATGGCCCTGGCCTGGGTGCTGCGCGATGCCCGCGTGACCTCGGTGCTGGTGGGTGCCAGCCGACCGGAACAGCTGGCGGATTCGTTGAAATGTTTGGAAAAATTGAGGTTTGAGGCGGAGGAACTGAAGCAGGTGGAGGCGGTACTGGCAGCGAAATAACCACCATTTTTGTACATCAAGTCACCATTCTCCGGCATACGCCAGGCTTTCGCCGCTCAGGCTTTTCAGCCGCTCGTACTTCAGCCGCACGATCTGTCGGAGGTGCAAGTGATCGTGCGCGAGCCAGTTGGCCAGCAGCATTTTGGCGCTCATGGCGCCTAATTTGGGGTGCTGGTACGCATTGTCCCACACCGGCTCGGACAGCGGCGGCAGTTCTTGTAGTTCTTGCATTGATTTTTTTCGTTCGCGGACAAACTGGTTCAACGACTCTTCAAAATTTTGGGCCATGTACTTTCGGTCTTTTACCCAGCCCACCGGGTCAATAGGCGGCATGGGTTGGTCGGGGGTTTTGAGCACATGCCGGACGCGTGCCCGGAAGTCCTCCCGTTCCTCGTCGGTGAGGTGGCACAGGATTTCGAGCAAGCACCATTTCCCGGGTGCGGGTCGCCACAGGTATTCATCTTCGGATGTGCCGGAGAACAGCGACACGAATGCCACGGTGTTTTGGGAAAACTGCTGGAGGTAGGTGTTCAGATTCATGTTCGATGAAATTTTTCAAGCCGCAGAATTCGATATTTTACAAGTTGTTTACAACGTTTTACACGAGTTTTCTCCCAACAGAGCATGTCGCCGATACTTTTGCCCCGTCATATTTTCACAAAAAAACACTGCGACATGAACAAGATAACCATCCTCTCCGGTATATTTTTTTGCTGTGCATTTGCTGTATCCGGCTTTTCTCAAGAGGCATTCACCAACTGCTCCGCCGCATTTTTGAACAACAAGATCGTGGTGGATCAGTACACCCCGACGGCAAATGTACCCTGCCCGATTCGGCTACAGGCGAACTGACCGGTGCACCGCCGATTTATCGCCCGACAACAGTTTGCCGGTACAAAAAATCAAGTTCAAAGTTGCCCTGCGCGACAAAAGTACCGGGACGCTGACCATGTTTTCCAATGAAACCTACAAGCAAGTGGACATACGCAAGGTGCTGGCTCGCTGCAAAAAAGGCGACCATATCGTCCTGATTACCATGGAAGACGCGTATTCCTTGCCGCACAATGAGATTCTGGTGAACTAATTTTTTCACTACGCCATCCCAGGGTACATTTGCATGGATGTTCAACTTGCCTTTCAAAAAAATAGCCGTGCCTGCCGCCGTGCTGCTGAGCTTCGCACTCGTGTGGTCGTTTTGGCGTGCCAATGCCGGCACGCCCGCAGTCGAACTTCGTTCCTCTGAAAAAATAAACCTCGCGCTGCGCCGGACAGCCCACCACCTGCTGGCCGAGGCGGGCGATAGTACCGTGCGCATACCGCCTGTGCAACAAACCGGCCCGGGTACCTGGCTCGTCCGCTTCGAACGCCCGTTCGATTACGACCGGCTGCCGGTACTGCTGCAAGCATCCTTCGACTTGCACAACATCCAAGAAACCTGTGATGTGGCCGTATTGCGCTGCGCCGACAGCGAACTGCAACTGGGCTACAACTCGCAGGATTACGTTCAAAACAACGCCGTTCCCTGCGGCGGGCGCGATGCAGAGGACGGGTGCTACAACCTGCAGGTCACTTTTGCTGCACAACCACCGCAAAGGCCCCTCTTCCCCCCCGGCATGCCGGGACTTTTATTGCTGGGCGGCTTGCTCGTTGCGGTCGTTTGGGCCAGAAAAAGACGCCGCACCGTGCTGCGCTCCGACCCTGAAACCACTGCCGGCGAAATCCCGTGGCAGGTATTTGGTCATTCGCGGCTCGATGTGGCCAACCAACTGCTCCTGTGCGGCGCGGCGCGCCACGAACTCACCTATCGGGAAGCCAAATTATTGCACCTGTTTGCCGGCAACCCCAACCAACTGCTCGAACGCGGACACATCCTGCAGCAGGTTTGGGCCGATGAGGGGGTACTGGTGGGCCGCAGTGTGGACGTGTTTGTATCCCGCCTGCGCAAATTGCTGCGGGGTGATCCGTCGGTGCGGATAGTAGCGGTGCATGGCGTGGGATACCGGCTGGAAGTGGGTGGTTAGGGCAAGTGGGCAAAAGTGCTCAGAATGTACGCTGGACATGTACATCGGTAAAAACCTGCTCGTCCGGATAATAGATGCCGATGATGTAGCCCTGAGGTTCGGCGTCTTCGCCGGGCTTTTTGTCAAAATAAGGAAAGGAAAAACTGATAGCCGGCCCCTTTTTCCGGGCCTTCGGTGGCGCCCCGTCGTAAGCGACCATTTGGTCGGAATCCATAAAAAATGGCTTGCGCAGATTTTTGTCGGCCCAGGCTTTTGCCTGCTGGAATGCATCCGTGTGATAACGGCTGCTTCGCCCCGATTCCGGGTTGTATTCCCACACGGCTGCTGCATCCGAACCACTTTCCATGCACCACGACAAGATCAGGTTATTCCGTTGCCAACCCGTGCCGATCTCCCAATGCCCGCGCGGAATGATATCCCGGAACTCGGTGTGAAAGGCCACCGGCTCCATAATTTCAATAAAAACACGTTCAGGAAATTGGTCTTGCCGATCGTTCAGTGCCCTCCGTATGGTAGCGGCCGAACCGTCGCGGATGGCAGCCGATGGTTCGCCAAACACCTGTACGATGAGCGCTTTGTCCACCACACCAACCGAAAATTTTTCCAGGCCGGCATTTTGGAGCCGTTCCTGCCAGGCGCGGGCGGTCGCCACTTCGGTTTTGGCGTATTCGTGGGCACGCGTCACGGCCTCCACATCCAGCCCCAGACCGTCCACACCTTTTTGCCAGTTCAAAAAAAACTGCACCTCCTGGTCGGCCTTGTCGGCCACGGCAGCGCGTTTTTCACCCTTGAACTGCGCCGGCAGATCAAGCATTTTCAGATTGGAAACCTGCACGTCAAATCGGCCCGGGAACTGCTGTTCCAGCCAGGCCCCGACGGTTTCCGGGGCTGTTTTTTTGCGAAAGCAACTGAAAAGGGAGAGCATGAGAAAAATCCAGGGCGCGTGCCTGACCATTGTTTTTTTACAAATGTAGGGCGAGTGCGGCGTTTGGCAAAAAGTGTTGAATTTCCGAAACAGTTGGTAAGCGCGCACGCTATTGGACATTTTCCAAATGCTCCGCAGAGACGCGGAGTTGTTGTTGTTTAAAAAGTGCCTATCCGCATATTGTACCCGGGTGCGTTGGACGAATGTATGGCCAAACCCCGTTCGGCGAAATCGCGCTCGGCGGCAGCGGCGAACGGGGCGCTGCGGTATATTTCAAAAAAAAGTCTCCGCCTTTGTAATCTTTTTCACCTTCAGGCTACTTATCGGAAAAACAAAACATTCCAGGCGCCCACAGCATCGCTATGTTGACACCCGAGCATATTTTTTTACAGCAAGTCGAGGCCAATATGGGCATCATCCGAAAGATCGTCCACCTGTATGTGGAGCATCCGGACGACCGCCGGGACCTGCAGCAGGAAATCCTCTACCAGGCCTGGAAAGCATTCCCGGGATTTCAGGGGCTTTCCAAATTCTCCACCTGGCTGTATCGCATCAGCCTGAACACCGTGCTCACTTTCCGAAAACGGGAAAGCCGCAGTACGACCGCCCCGCTGGAGGCTGTCGGCCCCGATATAGCCGCACCCGACGACAGCACTTCGGACAATGCCGAACGCCTGTACCACGCGATCCGACAACTGAAAGAAACCGACCGGGCGCTCATTCTGCTGCACTTTGACGGCTTCGGCAATGACGAGATTGCAGACATCGCCGGCCTTTCGGCCAATCATGTTGCCGTGAAATTACACCGCATCAAAACCGAACTCACCAAACGCATAAACGCATAAATCATGGACATTCAAGAAGCATGGAAAAGCCTGAACGAAGGCCATTTCGCCTCCGGCGAAACCACGCGCCTCGCTGTTGGTGACCTGATGCGCCACCCCTCGGAGTCGCCCATGGCCAAACTGCGCCGCAATGCCCGGATCAACATGGGGTTTGCCGTGGTTTTTGCGATCCTTTTCGTGGTATTGTTCGCCTTAAACCCGCATCCATACATCCGGATTTGCCTCGGAGTATTGATTCTGGCCTACCTCGCGGCAGTTGTTTTCACCGCACTCAAACTGCGCAGCCTGCCTCCGCTCCCGGATATGAGCGCCCCGCTGCTGACCGTGATGCGGGCCTACCACGACCAGTTGCGTGTCTGGCTGGACTTGCAGGAAAAGGTCGCCTTGTTCATCTATCCGGTCTCTGTCGTAGGTGGTGGCCTGCTGGGTATCGCCTCGGAGATTGACCTGGACACTGCGCTGCAAAAACCCGCTGTGTGGTGGATACTTGGTGGCGCCGTGGTCGTAATCACCCCGGCAGCGCACTGGCTGGCCCGGTGGATGGGGAAAATCGCCTTCGGCAAATACCTCGACCAGATCAAAACCAACATAGACGTACTGGAAAAATCGGAATAACCATGAAAATCAAAAAACAGCAACTGATTCAACTCGCGCTCGGCCTGGTTGTCGGCGCCGTTTGCGGCTACGCCGGCATGCAATTCAGCAAAGGCATGGGTGATTTTGCCCCGATGGATGGCCCGGTGCAAAAACGGCGACTATCGCCATCGCTTTTTTTCGCCATCTGGTTCGCACTGGCTTTCCACGAACTGGCGCACTTAGTGACCGGCCTTGGGCAGGGCTTCCGGTTTCAACTGTACGTCGCCGGTTTCCTTGGTATCCGCCGCGACCCGGAAACGGAGCGCGTCACCCCGTACTGGAATACCGACATGCAACTGTTCGGCGGTGTGGCAGCCACCTTGCCACAGGAAGATTCGCCCGATCTGATCAAACGTTTTGCCCGGGTAGTGATCGCCGGCCCGCTGGGGTCTTTGGCACTGGCAGCCGGTGGCGGGTTGGCGGGTTGGGCGCTCTCCCACACAGCGGGTGTCGGACTGCGTTTGCTGGCGGCATTTTTTATCGTCAGCGCGATTACATCGTTCTTCCTGTTTCTGGCCACCACTGTGCCCGGCAGAACCGGTATGTTTTTCACCGACCGGGCGCGTTACTTCCGCCTGCGGTCGGGCGGAAAAACCGCAGACATCGAGCGGGCGATGCTCGGGTTGGTTGCCCAGGCCCATTCGGGCAAGTCCCTGGCGGAACTCAATATGGCCGATGTGGAGGTGGTTCGGCAGGACAAGGACTACGCCGTGTATGCCGATTTGTACGCCTTTTCGCACTATCTCGCTACCGATCAGCCGGATATGGCAGTGCAAGTGGCCGAGCGTTTGCACGAGCTGCCCGACGAGATGCCCGCGCTATTTCGGGCCGAGCTGTGGAAAGAAGTGTGTTTTGCCGCTGCTTATTTGAAAAACGACGCAGCGGCGGCCAATGCCTGGTGGCAAAAAATTGAAAAACAGCTAGCCAAACGCCATGACGTGTCGGCATTGCGGGTCAAATCGGCGCTTTCGCGTGTAAATGGAGAACCGGTCGAAGCCACGCACCTGGCCCGGACAGCACTGGCTTTGCTGGACAAAAAACCGGTGCTGAACGCCGGCGAATTACTGGAGCGGCAGTTGTTGTACACCCTCGTTTAAACACCCCGAAACCCGGGGTGCATCCCCCGGATACCTTTTCTTATCGAATTTCAACCAAAACCTCGACGCGTTCTCGTTGTTTTGCATCCGTATTTTTTAACGCCCGTGTGGCTACACATCAAAATCAAACTCTTTATTATGAAAAAAACACTCTTTTCCGCATTTCTGCTGCTCGTACTCAGCAACTTCGCCACGGCACAGTCGGCCGAGGAAATCATTGCCAAACACATTCGCGCCACCGGCGGCGATAACTGGAGCAAGGTCGAGGCTGTAAAAATGGAGGCCAATATCGCCTCCGAGTCCGCAGCCGGAATGGCTATTGGCTGGACGATGACCTCCATCCGCAACAAGGCCGCTCGTATGGACGTGTCGGTCATGGGCATGAATCAAACCTCCGTCGTCAACGGCGACAAAGGCTGGGCAACCAACCCGTTCATGGGCCAAACCGACCCCGAACCGCTCACCGCCGACCAGGTAAAATCCATGATGGACCAGACTGATATTGACGGCACCGTCATTGGTTACAAAGAAAAAGGCTACACCGTGGAGTTTGTTGGCAAAGAGGATGTGGAGGGCACCGAAGCGCTCAAAATCAAGGTCAACAAAGGCGGCAAAAAGGTCGAATACATCCTGTACGACCCGGAAACGTACTACGAAATCAAGAACATCCAGGTAGACGAAGTGGACGGCAAAGAGGTCGAAAGTGCTACGGTATTTTCCAACTTCAAAACCGTGGACGGAATCGTGATGCCGCACTCCCTGCAGTCGTCCAGCCCGATGATGGGCAACACGACCATTACCCTCACCAAGGTCACGTTCAACCCGACCGTGGATATGACGATGTTTGATATGCCAAAGAAGTAAACGTACGCGATCACGGACGATACGTTCGAGATTAGAGGCTGTCTCATAAGTCCGCACCGTATTGCGCCGTTGACAGGCGAATTCATTTTTTGACAGGATAAAAAGGATTTACAGGATTTTCGGCGACGGAGTCGCCTCATTTATCCTGTAAATCTTGTAAATCCTGTCTGAAAAAAATCAATTCCCGTCAAAGCCATGCTTTTGAGACAGCCTCTGACGCACCCCCACGACACACGAAGAAACAAGAGGCTCACAGCGGTTTTCTAAAACATGCTCTGTGGGCCTTTTTTTTGCTCCGTGCGCCGCAGGCAAAAATTCCCTGTCATCAACAAAACAAAAGCAATCTATGAAGCACACGCTGCTCTTTGTTTCCCTGGCAATCGTTGCGCTGCATTCCGGCGCTGTTGCCCAAACCAGTCTCACCTCTTCAACCTTCGGCGCCATCGAGGCCCGCAACATCGGGCCGGCCGTCATGAGCGGCCGTATCACCGCCATCGAGGGCGTGCCTACAGACCCAAAAGTGCTCTATGTGGGTACCGCCGGCGGCGGTATATGGAAATCCAGCACCGCCGGCATGACCTTCGAGCCGGTATTTGAAAAGTACCCGCAATCCATTGGCGCCATGGCCATTGACCCAGCCAACCCCAACGTAGTGTGGGTGGGCACGGGCGAAAGCAACATGCGCAACAGCGTAGCCATTGGCCTCGGCATCTACCGGACTTCCGACGGTGGACGCAACTGGAGCCGCATGGGGCTTGAAAAAAGTGAGCACATTTCCAAAATCATCGTCCACCCCACACAACCGAATACGGTCTTCGTTGCCGTGCCCGGCCCGTTGTGGAGCGACAGCCCCGACCGCGGCCTGTACAAAACCACCGACGGCGGCAAAACCTGGGAAAAAATCCTGTACACCGACGAAAAAACCGGCTGCGCCGACATTATCCAGGACCCGCGCAACCCCAACGTGCTGCTGGCTTCTATGTGGCAAGTGCGTCGCACGCCCTACTCGTTCGCTTCCGGCGGCCCCGGCAGCGCTCTGCACAAAAGCACCGACGGCGGCAAAACCTGGCGTAAAATCACCAACGGACTGCCCACCGGCGCATTTGGCCGCATCGCGCTGGCGCTGGCGCCCAGTGCGCCCGACAACGTATTTGCCATCGTGGAAAGCGAAAACACCAGCCTGCTCATTTCCGCCGACGGCGGCGAAAGTTGGAAACACCAAAGCGCCACCTCCAATGTGACCGCCCGGCCGTTTTATTTCAGCACCCTCGTCGTGGATCCCAAAGACCCCAAGCGCGTCTATCGCCCGGCTTTTTCGCTGTCTATCAGCACCGACGGCGGCTATGCCTTTTCCGACGGCGGCGGCAGCAGCGGCTGGGTACACTCCGACCACCATGCCCTCTGGATCAATCCGAACAGTACCAATCAACTCTACCTCGGCACCGACGGCGGTGTGTACATGAGCCTCGACTACGGCGTTTCCTGGGCACACCTGAAAAACCTGCCCGTGTCGCAGTTTTACCAGGTGGCTGCCGACGACCAGGCGCCCTATCAGGTGTACGGCGGTTTGCAGGACAACGGCTCCTGGCGCGGCCCCTCCCAGAGCAAGGGCGGCATCGAAAACCGCGACTGGGAACCGCTCAACGGCGGCGACGGCTTTTGGGTGCAACCCGACGCAACCAACCCGGATATCGTGTTTGCTGAAAGCCAGGGAGGCAATATCAACCGCGTCAATTTGAAAACCGGGCAAAACAAATTTGTCCAGCCTCAGGAGCAAAAAGGTGACCCCAAGTACCGCTGGAACTGGAACACACCTCTGGTGCGCAGCACGGCCAACCCCGCCGCGCTCTACTGCGGCGCGCAGTTTTTGTTCAAAACCACCGACCGCGGCAACACCTGGACGCGTATTTCCCCCGACCTGACCACCAACGACACCATCAAACAAAAACAGTACGCCAGCGGCGGCCTCACGGTGGACAATACCTCCGCCGAAAACCACTGCACGATCTACTCCATCGGCCCCTCGCCGCTGGACGAAAACCTGATTTTTGTGGGCACCGACGACGGCAACATCCAGGTTACCCGCGACGGCGGCAAAACCTGGACGCTCCTTTCCCAAAACATACCCGGCGTACCAAAGGGTACCTGGGTGAGCCGCGTAACCGCCAGCCGGCACGACCGCAACCGCGCGTACGCCACATTCGACAATCACGCCTACGGCGACATGCGCACCTACGCAGCCCGCACGGACGACGGCGGCAAAACCTGGTCGCTCCTCAGCGGCGGCAGCACCCTGCAAGGCTACGCCCACGTCCTCATCGAAGACCTGGAAAACCCCGACCTGCTTTTTCTCGGCACCGAATTCGGCCTGTACATCAGCAACGACGGCGGCCAGAACTGGGTGCAATACAAGTCCAAATTTCCAGAGTATGTGGCTGTGCGCGACCTCGTCATCCAGCCGCGCACCAACGACCTCGTCATCGCTACCCACGGGCGCGGGATTTTTATCGTAGACGACATTGCGCCCTTCCGCGGGCTTACCGCCGACTTGTTGCAAAAAAATGTGGCCCTCTTGCGCACACGCCCCACCCCCGTCACCACCGGGCACTATGGGCAGGCGTTTCCCAATACCGATGCCTACGTCGGCCCCAATACCCCGGAAAACGCCGTGATCCAGTACTACCTCAAAGACCGCCTGAATTCCGGCGACGTGACCATTGAAATTTATGACCCTTCCGGGAAAAAACTGGTTTCCATGCCGGGCACCAAACGCAAGGGGATCAACCTCGTCCGCTGGGACATGCGCGCTGCGCCACCCAAAGCCGCCCGGGGAGTGTTGGTGCAAGGCGAATTCGGGGTATACGCGGGCTTCTTCGGCCCGTTGGCCCTGCCCGGTACCTATCAGGTGCGGCTCAAGGCTGGTGACTTCACCGACACCGGCACCCTGCAACTCATCCCCGATCCCGTGCAGCCCGACCTCGACTATGCCCGGCGCAGCACCATCTCGAAAGAACTGTTCGGACTGGTGGAAGACCTCGGCTTGCTTGTGGCTCAGGTGCAAAGCGCCAAAGACAGCGCCGACCGCCGCGCTACTGTGGTAAAAGACAAAACCCTGAAAACCAACCTGACCCGGTACAGCGCCGACCTCGAAGCATTTCGCAAAACGCTCACCGAGACCATTGAGTCCAAGGGTATAACCGGCGAGCAGCAGTTGCGCGCGCGGCTCGGCAGGTTGTATGTATTCACGGAAATGTCCGACGACTTGCCCACCAGTTCAGTGCTGGATCGCAAGGAAGTGGTTCGGGAGGAAATACAACAAGCCCGCACCAGAGCCGACGACTTTTTCGGCAAAAAACTGGCGGATATCAACAGCGGCCTGCGCAAGGAAAAACTCGGAGCGATTGTGGTACTGGACCGGGCGGCGTTTGAGCGGGGGTATGAGGTGGGCGGAAAGCCGGCCGGTCAGAATTTCCGGTTAGGATCGGGACTTCGTGCGGTGCGATTTTGATAAAGGCTTCGCGCATATTCTCCGCTGCGTTTTTTTCGCTGCGGAGAATATGCGGCGCGGAGTTTTAGTTTTCAGAGGCTGTCTCATAAGTCCGCACCGTATTGCGCGGTTGACAGGCGAATTCATTTTTTGACAGGATAAAAAGGATTTACAGGATTTTCGGCGACGGAGTCGCCTCATTTATCCTGTAAATCTTGTAAATCCTGTCTGAAAAAAATCAATTCCCGTCAAAGCCATGCTTTTGAGACAGCCTCTGATATCTCGTCGTGTATTGAACGAGCCCTCCTGCTTCTAAATCACTACCGGGCGGCCGGCCCACTCCGCCTGTGTCATCTCAAACCGGACCTCACCCTTTCCGTGGACACCCGTCTCCGTCCAGCCGACGGTCCGGTAAAACTTTTCCGCACGCGTGCCGGGTTCGGTTCCCAGCCACAACGTGTTTGGTGTTTTACTGAAATACCAATCCAGCATTCGATCGTGTAGTTGCCTGCCAATACCTCGCCCTTCAAATTCGGGTCGGAGGAACAGGGCCCAGACATTATTGCCGACCAAATCCACAATAGAAAACCCGACGATGTGGTCATCTGCTTCGCAGACCCAGCCTTTTCCTCGTTCGGACAAATATGTTGCGCAGTCCGCATCGGTCACGAGGGCCGGGTTGGACAGTATGTTTTCCCGCACCGCGTGCCGCACCAGCTGGATTTGCGGTATATCACGCAGAGATGCTTCTCGAAATATCATATTTGAGAGCCGTATTTATCAGTGTTGCCCACCCGCTGTGTTCAGCCACGCAACCAGCACATTTTTTTGTTCTGCACTAAGCCGCGCATCGGTGTGCGTCCAGGTATAGCTGTCCAGCGGCATTTTCCCTTTTTTGATTTCCTCGATAGCCTCTTCCAGCACCTCGGCTCGGTCGCCCGGCGGGAGTGCAGCGAACGTGCTGAAATTCAGGTGTTCGCGACCTTCGCGGATGTGGTTGGCCAGCCACCACGATACCGGGGCAATCTGGTTGTACCACGGGTAGCGGGTCGTGTAGGAATGGCAATCGTAGCAGGCGGTTTTCAGAATGGTTGCTATTTCGGCAGGCGGCTGGAGCACCTGTATAAAGTCCTGCGCTGGATCAACAGCCGGAACGGATGTATCGGGGCGGATCAGTTGGATGGCCAGTGCAAGTCCGAGCAATGCGAGCAAGATTTTTTTTCTCATTTTAAAAACTGGTTAGGAATGTGTGGCAAACAGGTAGAATAAAGTTTTAATTTTACCGGGTATTTTTCAAAAACGCCTTGCTCATCTGCGGCTACCTCGCTACCCATGATACCCGACGGAAAACCGTCGGCAGCCGCGCAACCGACCGTGAACTTATGCCGACAAAAGTACGCACCAAACGCTCGGAAATACCCCCTGCCGAAAAACCTGCCGTAGAAATTTCTACCCCAAAAGTACCGGACACCAGCAACATAGACGAATTGTTTGAAGCCGGCAAACTGAAGGAGGCTTTGGACAGTTTTTCGACGTTTTTGAAGCGCTGCGACGATACCATTTCCGAAATCGCACATTTGAAAGGACGGCTTTCCGGGTATGAAACGGAGGAGCAGGCCAACCTCATCGGGGCGGAGGGGATGATTACCCGCAACAAAATCAGTTTTGATTTTCAGAATGTACTGTTGCGGTTTCGCAAGGATAGCCTCGCGAAACACTTCGATATCCGGGGCGAAATGGATTTTCTGAACAGCATCCGGGAGCGCGATGAGGTGATGGATAAAATCCTCGATTTACGGCTGTTGCCCAAAAATTATCAGCGAGACCCCGCCTGGGGGAAACTGGAGGGCAACTCCTCCATTATTTTTCGCTTGTTTAATCCGGACTTGCGGCGCCACGCGATTATCATGGTGGTAAAAATGCCAAACATACCGGATCGGATGAAGCAGGAGATCGGGCAGCTGGCCGACCTGCGGCACCGCAACATCATCAAACTCTTGGACTTCGAAATTGAGCAGTTCCCGTTTTTTGTCATCACGGAATACATTCACGGGGAGAACCTGCCCAATGCACTTCAGGTCGTAGGCGCCCGCCAACCCGCTCAGGTGGCCGACTGGCTGTTCCAACTGACCGATGCGCTGGATTACCTGCGGCACAAACGCATCCTGCACACCAATGTGCGCCCTTCCAAAATTTACATTGACGATGAGTGGCAACTCATGATTTCTCCATTCGACCTCATGTTGCTCTCCGGCAAAAAAGATAAATCCGGCGTTGAGTATCCGGGCGAACTCACGTTCAGCCGCTACCGCGATGTGTGCCAGTACGGAAGTCCTGAAATGCTCCAAGCCGACGGAATGACGCTGGATGACCACCGGATGCACGTTTCGGATATGTACTCCATCGGTTTGATCGGATACAAAATGCTCACCGGACAAGACCTGTTCACCGGCGCCACGCTCTATAAAATTCTGGAAAACCGCCGGCAAATAGAACAGGATGAAAGCTTGCGCGCAGAAAAACTGGCTCAACTGCCGGCCGGCAACCCGTTGTCTGAAATCATCATACGCCTGCTCCAGATTGACCCGGAAGACCGCAAAAAAACATACCAAAACCTGCACCACCTGCTCCGGGACCTTTCCCCGCTCACGCGCGCTGCTTTCGACGAAGCCGGTCTGGCGCGCCAGAGTTACCGCCGGTGTTTGGCCACGAACCGGGAATTTATACGCGATTTTTATCGGGAATTCATCAAAATGACCTCCTCCAACGGCAAAACCTACCAGCACTACTTCAATCCCGATGTTTTGAAACGGCAATATGCCATGCTGCAAATGGCCGTTGATATTTTACTCGATCTGGACAAGCGGGAAGCGGATTTTGTGCAATTAGTCCAACCCTCCCACGCCAAACACGGAAAATTCAAGGCCCAGGATTTCGAACAATTTATTACCCTGCTCCTGGAAATGATCAAAGCAAACGATCAGCTCCATTGGAACAGCGCGTACGAAGCGTCGTGGAATGAAATTCGGGACAATGCCTTTCGGATCATCCGGCAGGCACACCCCTGAGCCTACTCCGGAAACTTCCGGATCATTTTCACCACCCCGGCATCTATCTCGCTGTACGCAACTTCGGTTTTGGCCACCAGGACGAGCATGAGGACGATCCGCTGGTCGGCGGCGGCCAGTTTTTCATAAAATTCGTGTTTGTGCAACCGGAATGCCTCGCGCACCTGGCGTTTCAGACGGTTGCGGGCCACTGCGGTTTTGAATACCCTTTTGGGCACCGATATGGCCAGTTGCGCGCGGTTTTCTTCAAAAAAGGCCCGCGCATTATCCATTTCGGCTACCGGCAACCACACGACCCGAAGGGGATAGGCGATATACGAGTTACCTTCCCGGAACAGACGGCCGATGAGTTTGCGGCTTTTCAGCCGCTCGGAACGGGAGAAGGTTTGCATCGTGTTGGTACTTTCGGCTGCGCCAAAAATAGACAAAGTCGTCAGCTTGTATGCACAAACTGACGACTTTGAAATGGTCAATAAAACTGCCCCAAAGCCGGAGCAGGAGTATGTTACTTTTTGTGCATCTCGTCCGAAACGGAGAGTTTGGCACGGCCTTGCCTTCTACGACGCGAAATCAGTTTGCGACCATTTTTGGTCGCCATGCGGCTGCGGAATCCGTGCTTGTTCTTGCGTGCGCGGCTGGACGGTTGGTAGGTACGTTTCATCGCTAATTGAAATAGAAATTATGTACAGTACGAAAAATCGGAGCGCAAAGGTAGAAGCCTTTTCCCAAAAACCAACAAGCGGGCAAAAAAAACCTTGAAAAACGCAGCGGCCCGAAATCACGGCCCGGTTGCCGGTTTTACCCCGGCAGCGCGGCGAAATACCGCGCTTCAAACACGTTCCAGGCATACCGTCCACACGAACGCGCCGGATTCGTCGGGCAGATCGGCTTTTTCGAAGTGGAGGTGATAGGCCTGCTGGAAACCGGCCTTGCGCACCCAGCCCGTCGTTTCGGCACTGGTACCCGGCCAGGCGAACGGCTCTATGCGCAGGTGTTCCCGAAAGTCCAGTTCTTTCAGTCCGTAGGCTTTGTACAGGCTTTCCTTGGCGGTCCAGAACACATGCATGAGGTCAAACTGCGCGGATTGTTGGAATACCCGGAGAAAACGATCCTCTTCTTCGTGCAGAAACTTGCCGGCAAGCCGGGGCATTTTTTCCACCAACACCTGCAAGTCGCATCCACAAATCCCGTCGGCCAGCACGGCTCCCACAATACCGTGGGAGTGGCTCAGCGAACAGTGCAGTTCGGGTCGGTGCAGAAAAAAGGGTTTGGCAAAAGCATTTTTCCCGAGTGGCAGCCGCGCATCGGCGCCGGTGAGTTTGTGCAAAAGCCAGCGACCGGCCAGCCATTCGAGGCGCCGGATACCTTTGTAGCGGGCCAGGTCGGCCTCCTCCTCCGATATGAGCGGCATATCCTCCCGGAAGTAAAACTCCTGCTCGGCAATTTGCCAAACACCGAAAGTGAGCACCTGCTCCGGGCCGAGTTCGATGTGGCGGATAAAGCCCGAGATGCCTGGTTTTTTAAGGCCCTCACTCACATATACACCATGCATCTGTAAGTGCCGTAGTCTGCACGGTCACGGATCCCGGCTGTATGCCGCCGGGCACACAGAGTATCAGCGTACCTGTATTCCCGCCGAGGGTCTCGCTGAATGTACCAATGACATTGCCCCCCGACAATAGATTACCCGTCACTACAAAAGGCCCTGTTCCGGTGAGCACCACATCCAGCGTGCGACAACCGCCGGCACAGACGTCGGAATTCGGGGTGGCGAGCTGTACCGTTGGCAACGGCTGCCAAACGACCTCCAGAGCATTGGAAAAATCCAGACAAGGATCGTTCAGATCAACGTTGCCGTTCAGATCATTGCCCACTACAGCGGCGACGTAGTAGGTGACGGCGGGCTGCATAGGCGGCGCAAAACTGAATGCCGGCGTATTGGAAACAGCCACGATACTTCCTGCCGTATCGGCTGGATTGGAAAAAAGCACATATTGCAGCAAGTCGCCGGCCTCCACTACCGTCTGGGTGGCGGCAGGGATATTCAGGATACTGTTTACACAGGTGTTGAACGGCCCGCCTTGAGCCAGTTCACCGGCATCGCTGGTGCAGCCGGAAATACAGGGATAATCGGGCAATCCGGGCGGCAGCGTCGTCAGGCTGATAATGGAAAACTGGGTATCAATATCACAAATGGTAGAGACCGTACCGTCCTGCGGGTTGTAGAAATATATCGTATGTGAGGCGTCGGCAAAAAACAGCCCTTCGGCGCCGTTCCAGTTTCCTCCTTCGCCATCGGTGTAGCCCACGCTCCAGGGCGTGATGGTGGACAGCAACGTATTGCCCACATTGATTTCAATCAGTATAGGATCCCCGGACTGATTGATCCCATTGGCATACAAAACACCATCTATATAAAAAATATCGTACACCTCGAGAACACTTGCCGGCATAGGGCCGATAAACGTAAATGTGTTGTTGGCCGGATTGTAGGTGGTTAGTCCAGGAGGCCCGATGAGGTACACCAGACCGCTGGGGGCCAACTGGCCAGCCAAATACTCTTGTGCATTTCCGATTTGCCAAATAATAGCAACGGAGGGCGGTGCTTCCAGCCGTCTGATTGCCCCCGGGGCCAAATTCAGGTGCGAACCATCGGGCAGCATAATAAAATCATCTGTACCGATATTGGGTGAGGCTGGAGTG
Source organism: Lewinellaceae bacterium (assembly GCA_016719605.1). Taxonomy (GTDB): domain Bacteria; phylum Bacteroidota; class Bacteroidia; order Chitinophagales; family Saprospiraceae; genus M3007. Next base: position 96,458 of record JADJYW010000006.1, read on the forward strand.
ATGCTACACGACTCACAGGTTGCCAGATTAATGTAAAAAATCGTGGCCACACCTCCGCTGTTTATGGCGCTGGCGTACAGGATCTGAGCGTTAGCGGTTGTTGTTATGCAGCCGTTCAGGAACAGTACCAGTGCAGCATACAGGGTTGCTCGGAACAAACCAATGGAAATGCGATCTTGTTTGTGCGTCATCGCGATGTGTTTGGTTCGAGAAACACAGGGTACCAACCAAGGTTTTGCGATAATCGGGATAATGCCGGAATTGCGCAAAACAGGCAAGAAACGCTTGAAAAAATACCCCACGATTGCTTCGCTCGCCGGGTATAACCCATCTGTTCCAACCAGAAAAACCTTCCAGGTTTTTCAACCTGGAAGGTTTCTGCTCCGGAAAAAAGCATCACTTATGCGCGTTTCCCAATAGAGTCTGCTATCCCCCTCAATCCCCCACTTTCACCAATTGCTTCGAAGTCCGTTTCTCCCCCGTGCGCATTTCCACCGTGTACATCCCGTTGGGCAAACCCGTACGGGTGTACAACACCGTGTGTTCGCCCGCCGGCAACGTCTCGCCGTCGTACCAGCGATACACCTCCTGGCCGAAGGTGTCCAGCAGCCGCAGCCGCACGGGGCCTTCCGCTTCGAGACTGAACTGGATACGCACCTTGGAGCGGAACGGGTTTGAAACACAACCGGCCCGGCACTGCGCGCCGTACCGTCGCCGGTTGCTCGCGGTTGCGCCCGGCAGTTTCATCCACCAGCGGCGATACCATCGGCGACGCACACGGGTCAATGAACGCATGAAAATTGTCGCCACTGCTGAAACCCGGCTTGAGCAGCACCGCGTGCCCGGCTTCAAACACGACAGGCGCACCGTTGGACGGGCTGATGTCGCAGTCCGAGCGAATGTCGTTGAACGCATCCAGCATGTACGGCAACCCGAGGACATGCGCGACATCCAGCACCGGACAGTCCACCTCGATGTCGTAGCCAAAGCCGTCACCGGCATACACGCCCACGGCGTTCCAGGCGCGGGCACACTGAAGCACCTCGTTGGAACAGTTGCCGAACAGGTCAATGGCTGCCTGAATGGCGCCCTGCTTGGCATCGCCGTAGTCCGAGCCGGCGCCGAGGTACTGGGTCAGGCTCCGGTAGGCTATGCGGGCGGCACTGGCTGAACCAATGCCCTGCACGGCGTAGGTGTCGCCGTTGTCGTTCACGCCGCTGCCGCCGTCGCTGAGCAGGAAGAGCCAGAAATTCTGCACGCCGCTGTTGGTGTGCACGCCGCAATTATCGTTGGTGCCGTCGCAGGGCGGGTTGACGGCGCGCCAGTTGGTGCCGAGGTAGGTGTCCGGGTCGTTGAACGCGCCCGGATTGCTCATGCTGCGAATGGCGCCGCGGTCGTTGGCAATGAGCCAATCGTTGGTACCGGTAGCAAAAAATTCCACCATTTCTCCGAAGATATCGCTGAACGATTCGTTGAGCGCACCCGACTCGCCGGCATAGGTCAGGTCGGCTGAAAAGGACGTGACGGCGTGTGCAAACTCGTGCCCCACAATGTCCACAGAATTCCAGTCGTCGTTGGCCGTACCGTCGGTGCCGTTATCGCCAAAACGCAGTACCTGTGCGCCGGGGCTCCAGCTGGCGTTGCTCCAGTTGGTGACGCCGCCGGACACAAAACCGGCCTGGTTGTAGGCGTTGATATTTGCGCCGGCATTGTTGTAACTATTCCGCCCGTGGCGGTTCTGAAAGTATTGCCACGACTGTACCAGCCCGAAAAACGTTTGCACGGCGGAGCGTTGCCCGGCAGCATTCCAGTTGTTGTCGGCGTCGGTGTATTCCACAGCAAAAGCCAGCGACGACGAATCCTGACCATTAAAAACATGGATGTTCGGCGCCTGGCAGTCGTCGTGCAGGATGAAGTTTCCGGCCGATTGGCTGGTGTTGAAATTGACGGCGCCGTTCCATGTCGTTGTGCCCGAACCCGGGTCGCAGTGGATGTCGAGCGGAACACGGCGCGACACTTTGCCCGATGCGGCATCAAGGAAAATACGCTCCGACTGCCCGTCGGTAGTGTGGATGTCAAATTTCCATGCCAAACGGTAATCATCGGCATCGGTTGGCAACCAGAGCATTTCCCCGGTGGGAAAAAACGTAGCATCGGGGTTGTCTGCGCGTTGTTGCAAATCCGCTTCGGCTTTTTTGTCCAACCAGAGGAAGTTTTTGCCGGCGGCAGATTTCAGGACAAATTCCAGCGCCATTTTTTCCGGCAAGACCACCGGCGGCTCCGTCAGTGTAGCCCCGGCTGCCAACCAGCCGTTGGCTGTAACAATGCGCCCGTCTGCCGATTCGTGCAGCGTGTACAGAGCGCCTTCTACCCGGAAACCGCGATAAAACTGCTGAAAACGGTGGTGCGTCATGCCGGTTTCGTCGGTTTCAGCCCGAAGCAGGCGAAATTCATCGCGAGTGCTGAGGCCAAGTGCTGCTTGTGATTTTTCAAAGAAATTTTGCGGGGAAAGTTTCACATCGTCGCGCACCTTCAGCCAGCGGAGGCTGCTGCCCGTTTGGGCGAGCGCCGTCCAGGCTTTGCGCTGGAGACTGTCGGCAACCTGGCCGAACATCGTGGTATGCTGCCCGGCTGCATAGAGCGCGAACAAAAGGATCCATTTTTTCATGGGTGGAAGTTGTTAGGTGGAGATGGTTGAGACCACCCTACCGGACATTCTTTTCGGGCCTTAGAGGCTGTCTCAAAGCATGGCTTTGACGGAAATTGATTTTTTCAGACAGGATTTACAAGATTTACAGGATAAATGGGGCGACTCCGTCGCCGAAAATCCTGTAAACCTTTTTATCCTGTCAAAAATGATCGCCTGTCAACGGCGCAATACGGTGCGGACTTATGAGACAGCCTCTGCGCGTTTCGAGAAAATATCCGGTACGGTGGGTTGAGATAGCTGAGGGGCTTCCGCCGTACTTGGTAGAATTTATTTCCGGGCGTTCAGCGCGTCAAGCTGCTTTTGCTGGGCAATCAGCAGCAGGGTCAGTTCCTCAATCTTTTGCAGCAGCACGCGGTTCATTTCACCCAGTTCGATGCCGCCGTTTTGGCTGACTTCCGCAGCGGAGGGCACACCCGGCAGGTGTTTGTTTTTGGAAATAAACTGCTCCCACTCGGTCAGGTTCGGCAGGGCGTAGTCCGCCTCAAAAACATAGTCGGGCCAGTTGGTCTGCAAAGCCACTTTCACCTCCGTAGCCACGATGCTGCCGTTGACGTACATGGCGTGCGTGCCGGGTGTGCTCGCGGGATTGCCGACGATGACGCGGCCGTTTACCCGTGCATCGGCGCCGACGGTAGCCGAGGCGTTCACGGCCAGGTTTGCGCCGACGTTGGCGTTGCCGGCTACAGTGAGCACATTGCCGACGGTGGCGTTGTTGGCTACGGACAAGTTACTCCCGAGCGTGGTGTTGCCGTTCACGTCCAGCGTAGTACTCAGGGAAGCGTTGCCGCCCACGTTGAGCGCGCCGCCCACAGTCCCGTTGCCGCCTACGCTGAGGTTGTTCGTCACGGTGGCCGATCCGCCGAGGCGGGTGTTGCCGTTCACGTCGAGCAGCGCCGTGGGGGTGGTGGTGCCGATGCCGACATTGGTGCCGTTGTCGAACAACTGGCTGTCACCTAAAGAATTCGGGGTGAGAAACTTGGCGATACGGTTGGGCGTGCCGTTGATGTCCTCGCCGGTGAGCAGTTTGGTCCAGTTGGCGCCCGTCCAGTCGGCGGCATTGCCGTCCTTGCGGCGGTTCCAGATGCCGTCGTCTCCGAAAAACAACTGGTGATCGAGGCTGGTACCGCCCGGCGCCAGGGAAAGCAGGCCGCCTTGTGCGTTCAGGCTGGGCGGCAGCGCGATGCCGCCGGTGAGTACCGAGCGATTTTTGCGCTCGAAGTAGGCTTCGTCAAAATAGGTGTTCGGCGCATCATTGGTGTTGGAGTTGTTGTCAAAATGGATGCGGCCAAAAAAATCGCCGGAGGTGTGGGTGTTGCCAACGACGTGCAGGTGGTAGTCCGGATTGTCCGTCCCGATGCCCACGAGGCCGGTTTCCTTGATGATCATCCGGTTTTGCAGTCCGGCAAAGCCATTGTTGGTTTGAAAAATCATGTTGGCGGCCAGGAAGCCGGGGGCGACGGGATTGGTGATGTACGACTGGATGGTAGCACCCGGGCGGATATCGCCGTAATCGGCCAGGCCACGCCAGATGAGGGAACCGAGCAAATCGCCCTGCACCACCGGCAATGCGGAGAGCGTGGGGCTGCTGTTGTAGCGGTACATGACTAATTCGGGTTTGGTGCCGGCGCCCTGGGCAAAAGCATTTTGGTTAACGGCAAAGCTCAAGCACAAGGCGAGCATCAGGAGAAAAGGGAGATTGTACTTTTTCATCGGAAAAAAATTGAGCGAGTGAACAGTTTTGAATGATTGACGGGGCAAAGTTTTCGGCACCGGCATCTTTTTCTTTGGAAATGGCTTGGAAACAGTTGGGAAATGTTTTTGAAGTGCGACAAAACTTCTCGAACAACCGCCCCCGCCAAGGCATCTGTTCACCTGTCAATGCCCTTGTGTTATGCAAATCACCGAGTTTCCCATTTTCCGAACCCTCCTCAACGATGTACACCTCAAAGCCTTTGGAGAACCTCTCGACACCCTGCCGCACGGCAAGGCTCAGGCCCTGAGCTGGTTCATCGAAGAAACCACCGGGCAGGTGCTGAGCTACAAAACCCTGAGCAATTTTGTCGGCGCGGCGCTCCGGCAGGCGCCGGACCGTGTGAACCCCAACGCCACGACACTGGCTATCCTCGTGCGCTATGCGCACGGGCTGGTTTCGGGAAACGACACGGTCGTGTGGTACCAGTACCGGAGCAAACATTTTCGGCAAAGCTGGACGCCCGCCGCAAGCAACGCGACGCCACAGCAGGTCTGTTTATAAAAAGGGTGGCACGCGGGTCATGATTTTCAAATGCACCGTAGAGACGCGGAGTTATTATTTTTAGATAAAAAAATAACCTGTCAACTTCGCGCATCACGATCGAAAAATGAAAAATCTCGCCTTCCTCCTGTTGCTCTGCTCTTGCACGGCGCCGCCCCAACCCGTGCAGCCCGCATTTTTCCACTGGCAAAACCGCCTCGATCTCTCCCGGCCGGAAACCGCCCTGCTCAACGACCTTGGCTGCCAAACGCTGTACGTCAAGTTTCTCGACATTGCCAAAGACCCCGATGGCGCCATCCGGCCGTATTCCCTGCTGGCTGTGGGCGACACCGCCGGACTGGCAGACCGTGTTATCATCCCCTGCGTATTTATCACCAACAGCGTTTTTCAAAACATTTCAGCGGAAAAATCAGACTGGCTGGCGCACAAAATCGCAACAGCGTTGGCCGATGCCGGCAAGCAGTTCCCACAGCCGGATTTTCCCGAAATCCAGTTTGATTGCGACTGGACGGGCACTACCCGCGCAGCGTTTTTTTCTTTTTTAAAAAAAATACGCCCTCTCCTGCCGCCCGAAACGCGCCTGAGCGCCACGATCCGCCTGCACCAGTACAAATTCCCCGACCGCACCGGCGTGCCGCCCGCCGACCGGGGCCTGCTCATGCTCTACAACACCGGCGACATCCACGACCCCGACGAGCCAAACTCTATTTTCCAGCCCGCTGCCGCCGAAAAGTATCTCCACGGCGCACCGCCCAGATACCCGCTACCTCTTGACGTGGCCCTGCCTGTTTTTTCCTGGACATTAGTCTACCGCGACGGCGAATTGTGGAAAATCGTGCCCGGCGAAAACTCAAAACCCAAAACTCAAAACTCAAAACTGCAATACCTTCGCCCGGACGACCTGGTTCGGGTGGAAACGGTGGACACGGCCCTGCTGCGGCAAGCAGCGGTGCTGGCCTCCGAAATCCGACTGGCCCGCGACGCCCGTGTGGCGTTTTTTCATCTGGACACCTCCACGGTGCGGCGCTACCCGGTCGGTTTTTTAAAATCGTTATGCAAAACAATCAACGACAGCAGGTAACCCTCCCCTCCCCCGCTTCCGGCGCCGGTCACCGCCCGGCGCTGCACGCGCTTCTGTTTCTCCTCCTGCTCGCTTTCCTGCCCGCCCACCGGGCCACACCCGACCAGCCCCCCACGGGTGCATGCGATCCGGGCGCCCGGGCGTTCACGGGATACACCTTCCTGCTGCCCGATATTGTGAACAAAAACGCCGCTTATGCACCGTTTTTCACGACCTGGGACGACTACTACGAGCGGTTTTATTTCAATGAAGATATCCAAAAGGCCGACAACATCGCGGAGTGGATTGAGCGGTTTTGCGGGCTGCCTTTGCCCGCAGACGTGGAGTACATCGTGTATCAGGCCGGCATCAACGACCTGCTCGCGCTGCGCGACGTGGCTATTGTGCGCGGTGAAGCAGCGCAACTGCCCTACCTGTTTGGCGGCAACTCCTTCGCCGAGGTGTTGGCCTACAATGGCTGCGTGGAGGCCGTTGATTACCTGGTTTTTGCCAAACAATGCGAGCCGCATGTGGTGACCTACGGCGACGGCTGGGTACGCGCCGAGCGCGACAAGGAGGCCATGCTGGGCCTGATTGAAGAGGGCAGGGCGCGGTTTATGCAAACAAAATCGCATTTTTTCCGGCAACGCTATGCCTACCAGATAGTACGGCTGGCGCACTATGCGGGTCGGTGGCAGCAGGCCGTGGACCTGTACAACGACCTCTTGCCCAAGTACGACCGCCCCAAACCCAGCATCGTTTATTACTGGACGCTGGGCCACCTCGCGGGCGCTTTGCAGCAGCTGGGCCAAACCGCCGAAGCAGCCTACCGCTATTCCATTATTTTCCGAAACTGCAAATCCAAACGCGTGCAGGCGTTCCGCAGTTTTCGCCTCGGCAGTACGAGCGAGTGGGAACACGCCCTGCGCCTGTGCCAAAACAACCGCGAACGCGCTACGCTGTATCTCCTGCGCGCAGGCAGTGCCCGCACCTACCCGGTGGAAGACCTGGAAATGATCTACCGCTTCGACCCCGAAAGCCCGCACCTGGAACTGGTGCTGGTGGGCGCCGTGCAACAATTGGAGCGCGTGTTCCTGCGCACGCCCGTCACTGAGCGGAAGTACGGCTCCACGCGCCGCATGGAACAGCGCGATGCGGCGGCCCGGCGGTTGCTCGCCCTCCAACGGTTTGTGCGCCAGGTAGCCAAAGCAGGCAAAACGCCCAATCCCCGGCTTTGGCAAGCCATGACCGGCTACCTCGAATTGCTGGCCGGCGACCGCTACGCAGCGCAAAAATCGTTTGACCGCGTGCGGGATGTTTTGAACAAAAAAAAGGACTACGACAAGGAGCTGCTGCGGCAAATAGATGTGTGGGAACTCCTGCGCGAGATTCTCGATCTCAACGGGTCTTCGGCTACAGCCGACCAGGCGCAGTTTCGGATTCGGAGTTATGCCACGTTCAAGATCGTGCCTGGTTTTGAACCGTTTTTGCAGGATTTTCTTTCGGCCCGCTACGCAGAGAGTGCGCACCCCGGCAAGGCTATTTTGGCCGCTTACGCGCCGGAAGCCATCATGTACAATCCGCGCCCCGATGTGCTGGACGACCTGCTGACCGTGGCGCGCTCCGACAATCCGACCATTCTGGAGCGCGCTATGCAGATAGACACCAACCCCAACCAGATTATTGCCCGACTGCTGGAGATCAAGGGGGCCTATCTGTTCAGCGTGGGCCAGCCCGAGGCGGCGCTGTCGGTATTGCGGCAGATACCTGCTGCCGAGGAACTTCGAATGCCCCGGTTTAGCCCGTTCAAGGAGGTTTTTGATGAAAAAATCCACCGCCCGATCACCGACACGCTGCTGCTGACCCGCCGGCAGATTCTGGAAAAACTTTTGGACTACGAATTCAAGGCCAAGGCGGCGGTGGCCATGCAGGAAGCCGTTGGCTCGTGGTATTACTACCTCGTTGGGCTGGGTTACTACAACATGTCGTACTTCGGCTACGAATGGCATGCTATGGATTTTTACCGCAGCGGGCAGAACTGGAACCGTTTGGCGCAGGGGCCTGTGTTTCCGCTGCGCAACTCCCCGCACGGCAACCGCGAAAATACCGACGTGAGCCTCGCCCTCAGTTTTTTTGAAAAAGCCCTTGCAGAGGCCCGCAACCCGGAATTGGCAGCCCGCGCGGCATTTATGGCGGCCCGCTGCCAACAGAAACAGTGGTTTTGTCACCCCGACTGCCGGTACAAGCCGGGCAGTCCGTTTGTACCCATGCTGCCGGAAAACTACCGAGGCAACTACGACCGGTTGGCACGGTACAAAAGCACGGCGTTTTACCAGCAGATTGTGCAGGAATGCAAGTGGCTGCCGTACTACCAGTAGCGGCTGTTCCATAAGTCCGTACCGTATTGCGCAGTTGACAGGCAAATTCATTTTTTGACAGGATAAAAAGGATTTACAGGATTTTGGCGGCGGTACCGCCTCATTTTATCCTGTAAATCCTTTTTATCCTGTCAAAAAAAATCAATTCCCGTCAAAGCCATGCTTTTGAGACAGCCGCTACCGGGCACAAAAAACCCTCCCCTGCGCATTCGCAAAGGAGGGTAGTATCAAAACACGCTTCAATTTACCAAATTTAGAACATCTCCGTGCCGCTAAAGTGGAATGCGCCTTCGATGGCGGCATTCTCGTCGCTATCCGAGCCGTGTACGGCATTTTCGCCGACGCTCGTTGCGTACTTTTTGCGGATGGTGCCTTCTTCGGCGTTGGCCGGGTTGGTGGCGCCGATGAGTTTGCGGAAATCGTCCACAGCATTGTCTTTTTCGAGGATGGCAGCCACGATGGGGCCGCTGCTCATGAATTCGCAAAGTTCGCCGTAGAACGGACGTTCTTTGTGCACTTCATAAAACTGCCCGGCACGCTCCATGCTCATCTGGGTGAGTTTCATTGCCACGATGCGGAAGCCCGCCGCGTTGATCATCTGGAGGATGTTGCCGATATTTCCCGCACGCACTGCGTCGGGTTTAATCATCGTAAAGGTTCTATTGCTCATAAAATTTTTGTGTGTTGAAATAAGTGCGGGCAAAGGTAGAGCGAGATTTTATTTTCCGTATCCGCGAAAAGCGGCTTTGTGAAAAAATAAAATCCTGTCAACCACCGAAACACGGCGCGGCGGCGTACTTTTGCAGCCATTTTTTCGCACCTGTCATGGAAATTCCATCCGATCTCAAACAAATCCTGCACTACCCGCAGAACGTAGCTATTTTTTCGCACCGCAACCCCGATGGTGATGCTATCGGTAGTTCGCTGGCTATGCGGCACTATTTGGAGCAGTACGGCCATACCGTACATGTGTTTTTTCCCTCCGAGTACCCTGCCGAGTTTGAGTTCCTGCCGCTGGCTGAAGAAATCCTGATCTGGGACATCCACACGGAGGAAAGCAAACAGGTGTTGAACAAAAAAAATGTGTTTATTTTTCTGGATTTCAATGCGATAAGCCGAATTGACAAGTTGGGCGAGTACATCAAAAACCTGCCTGGTACGCGTATCCTGATTGACCACCACCTGTATCCGGAGCCGATGGCCGATTTTATGTTTTCGGAACCTTCAGCCAGCAGCACCTGCGAGATGGTCTATCGGTTCATCACCGGAATGGGCGACGGACAAAAGATCAATCCCACGGTTGGGCGGTGCCTTTATGCCGGCATCGTCACCGACACCGGCTCCTTTCGGCACGCCACCAACAGCACCATTTTTCGGATTGTGGCCGACCTGATTGACCGTGGTATGGACGACACCGACGTGCAGGACAAAATTTTCAACTCCCAGAAGGAAAAAAATCTGCGCCTGCTCGGCCACTGCTTAGCCAACCGCATGGAGTACCTGCCCGAATACCGGACGGCCTTCATCTGGCTCAGCCGGAAGGACTACGAAGATTTCGAAATTCAGCGTGGCGACACCGAGGGTATCGTCAATTATTTGCTGGCCATCCGCGATGTGCGGCTGGCTGCTTTTATACACAACCAACCGACCATTGTCAAGCTCAGTCTGCGCTCCAAAGGCGATCTGGATGTACAGGAAATCTGCCGCACCCATTTTAGCGGCGGCGGGCACAAAAAATGCCTCCGGCGCCTACTCGCACGACAGCCTCAAGGCCACCATTCAGAAGTTCAAAGATATTCTGCCCCTTTACAAAGAAGCCTTGCTGAAAAAGGGTAGAGGTTAGAAGGTTAGAAGGTTGGAGGGCTGATCTAACCAGAAACTTTCCAACCTTCTAAGCTTCTAACCTTCTAACCTTCTAACCTTCCAACCAGAAACCTTCCAACCAGTTAACATCCATCATTTCACATCACCATTCTTATGCGCAATTTTCTCTTCATCGCCTTGGCAGCAGTGGTAGCGCTGTTCACGGCATGCCAGTCTGAAGGCATCCAGACCGAACACGGTTTTCGGTTTATCAACCACACCAACAAGGGCGGCCAAAAACCGCAGCCCGGCGAGTCCGTCCTGGTACAGAGTTATGTCTGGATCGGCGACTCCCTGTTATCCAGCTCGCAGAAAAACTTCGGTGGCCCTCGGGAGTACAACCTGTTTCTGAAAGACGATTTGCCCAAGCGCGTGCCCGCTCTGTACGATGCGGTATTGCTCATGGGCGAAGGCGACAGTGCCACGATCTTCGAGACGATTGACACCTTCCTCCAGAAGTTCGTCCCGCCGGGTATCAAGGATGCCAAAGAGGTACGCCACGAACTGGTGCTGGTAGACGTCATTACCAAGGAAGAAAAGGAAAAGGTTCAGGCCGAGGCCGAGGCCAAGTACCTCGCCGTGCAAAACAAAACCCAGGAAGCCGTGACCAGCTATGCTGCCGGCAAACTTGCCGGTGTTACGACCACGGGTTCCGGCCTGAAGATCGTCATCGAAGACAAAGGTACCGGCCCGGCTATCACACCCGGCGAGCAGGTCAAGGTGCACTACTACGGCTGCCTGACCAACGGCACGATGTTCGACAACTCCTACCAGCGCGGCGAGGCGTATCCTTTCCCTGCCGGTGTCGGCCAGATGATCCCGGGCTTCGATGAGGGCGTTATGATGCTCAATCGCGGCGGCAAAGCGCTTCTGTTTATCCCCGCCAAACTCGGCTACGGCGACCAGCCCGCCGGACAAATTCCGCCCAACTCGGAACTGGTGTTCTACATCGAGGTTATGTAAAAAAGGTTGGAAGGTTGGAAGGTTAGAAGGTTAGAAGGTTTCTGGTTGGCTCAACCCTCCAACCTTCTAACCCTCTAACCTTCTAACCCTCCAACCTTCTAACCTTCTAACCCTCTAACCTTCTAACCCTCTAACCTTCCAACCCATTAACCATAAAAATAAAACCGTTTCCAGCATGACTATCGAACAACTCAAGGGGTTGAAGGATAAACTGGCGGTCCTGAGGAGGTATCTTTGACGTGGACAACCGGCTCCGCGAAATAGAAGACCTCACCAGCCAGACCCTCGACCCGAATTTCTGGAATGACCCCAAACGCGCCGAAGGCATTCAGCGCAAAATCGGCCTCAGTAAAAACTGGGTAGACGAGTACAATGAAATTGCCCGCGAAGTGGACGACCTCGAAGGGCTTTTTGAATTTCAAAAAGAAGGCATGACCTCCGAAGAGGAGGTAGATGCCCAGTACGCCCGTACATCCGAAATACTCGCCGATGCCGAGTTTCGCAGTACGCTGAACCAACGGGAAGACCCCATGAATGCCGTGCTCACCATCAATGCGGGCGCGGGTGGCACGGAGGCCTGCGACTGGTCGGCCATGCTCTTGCGCATGTACAAAATGTGGGCGGAAAAAGCGGGATTCAAAGTCAACGAACTGTTCGAACAGGAAGGCGACGCCGCCGGCATCAAATCGGCCAGCATCGAAATCCGCGGCGACTACGCCTACGGCTGGCTCAAAGGCGAAAACGGCGTGCACCGCCTCGTGCGCATCAGCCCGTTCAACGCCCAGGGCAAACGCCAGACTTCCTTTTCCTCGGTATTCGTGTACCCTCTGGTGGAGGACGACAGCATCGAAATCGTCATCAAACCCGACGATATCGAGATGGATGTATTCCGTGCCTCGGGTGCGGGCGGCCAGCACGTCAACCGGACCGAATCGGCCGTGCGCCTGCGCCACCTGCCATCCGGGGTGGTGGTGGAATGCCAGGCCGAGCGCAGCCAGCACCAAAACCGCGACCGCGCCATGCAGATGCTCAAAAGCCGGCTTTATGAAATCGAGGTACGCAAGCGCCAGGAAGAAAAAGACAAAGTGGAGGCCGGCAAATCCAAAATCGAGTGGGGCAGCCAAATCCGCTCGTATGTGCTGGACGACCGTTGGGTGAAAGACCTGCGCAGCGGGCACAAAGTACACAACCCCGATGCGGTGCTCGACGGCGACCTCCAGGGTTTCCTGAAAGCGTATTTGATGTGGAAGAGCAACCCGACGCCGGTGGAAGAGGAGGATTGACGATGACCGGTCAGCCGCAACCCGGATCAAAATGCCGGTTTATTGGCCCGCAATTTTTCGAATGCCCAATACCAGTTTGTCCAGATCGTTTTCCGTGGTGTAAACGTTGGGGGTGACCCGTACGCCGTTTAGTTTTTCCCAAACGATCCCGACGGTGTGTATTTTAAAATCCCGGAAAAGCGCCTCCGACACCTCTCCGGCGGGTTTGCCCTCCAGGCCGAACACCCCGATGGCACACCCCCATTTCGGGTGGGTAGAGGTGTAAAAACGGATGCCGGGCACGTCGCGCACGCGTTCCATCCAGTAATTTTTGAGGTAATGCAGGCGCTGTTGTTTGCGCGCCGTGCCGATCAGATTGTGCAAATCAAGAGAGTACCCGACGGCCATTTCTACCGGAAAACTCCGCGTACCGAGGCTTTCGAACTTGCGGATATCACCGCCATCGGGATTGTCATTGGATAGCAGTGACCACACGTTCGGGATTTTTTCTTTTTTTATCCAAAGCATCCCGTTGCCGAACGGGGCGCACATCCATTTGTGCAGGCTGGTGCCAAAATAGTCGCCGCCGAGGTCGGGTATCTTGTAGTCCAGCAAAGCGAAAGAGTGGGCGCCGTCAATCACCACCTCAATACCCCGGGCATGTGCGGCATCGGCGATGCGCCGGGCGGGCAGTATCTGTCCGCACCAATTGACCACGTGCGTGATGTGTACAACACGGGTTTTGTCGGTAAACATAGACACGAACGCCTTAGTGAGCGCTTCTTCGTCCTCGCTCGGCAAATCCAGGTCTACCCAAACCAGTCGGATACCATCGCGTTTTTCGCGTTGTTTCCAGGCATTCATCATATTCGGGTAGTCGTATTTCGAGAGCACCACCTCGTCGCCGGGTTTCAGATTGAGGCCAAAGATGACCGTATTGAGCGCCTCGGTGGCATTCCGATTGAGCGCAATTTCCTCCGGAGCGGCGCCGGCGAGCGCGGCGAGGTTATAGCGCAGCGGTTCCCGATTCTGGTCCAGCACGCGCCACATGTAATGCGACGGCGCCTCGTTGCACATCCTGTTGTAGTGGTCCAGTGCCTCGATGGATGCTCTTGGAGCCGGGGATACACCGCCATTGTTCAGGTTGATGATGTTTGGGCTGGTCGAATACGCGAGCCGGATTTGTCGCCAGAAATCATCTTCCGGGCCGAGTGGGTTGATCTTATTGTCCGGAAGCGTGCTTTCCGGGAGAAATGCAGCCCGTGCATCCTGATGCAAGGCCATGCCCCCCAGCAGAGCGGCGGTTTGTCGGATAAAACTGCGGCGGTTGGTCATGTCGTTTTTTTACTCAAAGGAAGCCCGATCTGCGAAAACCTGTATCATTTTCATTTAAAATTCTGTTAAGGCCGCCGGAATCAGTACCCTCGGAACGATTGCAGCGTACAAAGACCATTCAAAAACAAAATCAATTTTATCCATGACAAAGAAATTCGTGTTGACCACCTTCGCAGTACTGATGACGGCTTTTGTAGCATTCGCTCAAACCACACCGCAGACCAGCGTCCCCGCCGAAAAAACGGAAAAAGCCAAAAAGAATGACCGCAGTGACAAAGTTCAGAATGCCGAAGAACGCTCCGATGGTGCAGCCTTCAGCGGAAAAGGAAAAGGCGGCAAAAAGAACATGACCGACAAGGAGAAGAAAGGCAAAAAGGACAAGAAGGGGAATAAGAACAAAAAGGGTAAAAAGGGCAAAAAAGGCGAGAAGAAGCAGCGCAAACAAGACGGCGAGGTAGATTCAGACAAAGACACGCAGACGCGCCCCGGCACACAAAAAACGCCTTCAGGCAAATTACCAACCACCCGCAAGCCTGGCGACAAACCTGCCCAGGGCACCGAGATAAAAAAAGACGAGAAATCGCGCGGCTAATACGACTGACCAGCAAAACATGAGAAGGGGACACACCACAGCAGTGTGCCCCCTTCTTTTTTCAGGCGTCGAGCAAGTGTGATTCTGCCGGCCATCAAAAAAACTGCTCTCCCAACCCGAACAACTTCTTAAACCAAAAGTGTTGCTTCTACTTCTTCCGGGCTGGTTTTGTACATTTTCAGCACTTTTACTTCGTACCCGCCGACCTGAATCACCGAGCCTTCTTCGGGGATACTGTCGAGTATTTTCAGCAGCAGGCCTGCCAGCGTTTCGTAGTCGTCATCGAGCGGAAAACGTTCGGGCAGACTTTCGTTGATCCGATCCAGGTTTGTTTGGGCAAGGATACGCCAGGTATTTTCTCCGGTTTTGACTACGGGAGGCTGCTCATGGTCGTGCTCGTCCTGAATTTCCCCGACCAGTTCCTCCACAATGTCCTCCATGGTTACCAGGCCCACAGTTCCACCAAACTCGTTGGCCACGACGGCCAACTGACGGCGTTCTTTTTGAAACTGCCGGAGCAGGTGTATGATTTTCTTGTTCAGGTGGACGTACAGTACCGGGCGCATGAGGTCCCGCAGGGATCGTCCGTTTTTCTCCATGGCAGCCATGAGCAGGTCCTTGGCGTGTACAAAGCCGATGATCTGATCCAGCGAATCTTCGTAGATGGGGTAGCGGGAGTATCCCTCTTTGAGGGCAAAAGCAATCGCCTCCTGCAGGGATGTATCGGCTTCCATGCCAATGATTTGGATTCGCGGAGTGAAAATGTGTTTGACCAAACGCTCGTCAAAGTCAAATACATTTTGGATCAGTTCGCGTTCAGAAGCCTGTATGGCGCCGCCTTCGGCACTTTCCGAAATGATCATCTTGAGTTCTTCTTCGGAGTGTATTTCGGCGTGCGGTACGGGTTGTATGCCAATGATTTTCAGGATGAAATTGGCCAGTCCGTTGAGCATCCAGATAAACGGCCGAAAAATGAAGTAAAACACTTTCAGGGGGACGGCTACCCAGAGCGTGGTGCGGGTAGGGAATCGAATTGCCAGCGACTTGGGGGCCAATTCGCCAAACACGATGTGCAACACGGTGATAGTAGCAAAAGCAATGGGCAGCGATATCCGATGTGCCAGTTCCGGGTCGGGTTCCATACCCATTAACGCCATTACTTTTTGAACGATCGCGCCCACTACCGGCTCGCCGATCCAGCCAAGTCCCAGACTTGCCAACGTGATACCCAACTGAGTAGCAGCCAAATAACTGTCCAGATTCGATACTACACTCTCCGCTACCCGCGCCATGACGTTCCCCTGCGCCCGTACTTGTATCTGCGATAAACGCACCTTGACAATGGCGAACTCGGCCGCCACAAAAAAGCCATTCAGAAAAACAAGGAAAATCGTGATGAATATATCTACCAGCATAGTTGCTATTGGCTGTTTTTTTTGCGGTTAGCCGTTAAAATAGTCGTGCAAAAGTATCAATTGTTGCCGAATGTTTACGAACCAGCAAAGCATGGCCCGCCTACTCCACCCGGTGAACCAACACCCGGAAACGCCCGCTGTCCAACGGCGCCATCGGGCCGGCCGCACTGAGCAGCAAGCCGGAAAAACGCCCGTAAATCGTGTCTTTTTCGTAGCCTTCAATTTGAACCGTCAGGTCGTTGCTCACCTCGTTGGACACCCCGGTGTAGTTGCACGAATCTGCCGGGCTGAACTCTACCCCACCCCAGGCAAAATCTTTGATCTGGAGTTTGGCAAACGTCGGTGTGTAGGGATAGTCGGCGGTTTCTTCGTCGAACTCGAACCCCAGGGCAATGCCGAAGCGCGGCCGAACCGGATGATCCTGCCGGATGATTTCGACATACTTGCGCGCAGGGCTGTACCAGTTGCTCAGGGTATCGAGTTGGGCGTTGGTTCGTGTAGCACGGCGGTCAGGGCTGTGCGGATCCCGGCGCATGGGGTGGATCAGGATCATATTCTGGTTTTTAAAGCCAAACTGGACACCGGAAGGCGGCATCAATTTGCTGCTAAAAAACACCAGCCCCGCACAAAAACACAGGCAACATAACCACAATTTTCGAGACAAGAAGAACCGGTACATCTGGCGAGATTTGTTTGCAGGTGCAGTTTTGGGGCACCGCTTCCGGCGAAACATTCAGTTTTGAGGCAGCCGCACGAGCGACTCCTCCAGTATCCCGATTCTGGCCAGCGCATCCGCCTGTTTTTGACGCTCATTGTCCACGACAGCCGCCGGGGCGCCGGCCACAAAACGCTCATTGGCGAGTTTGGCCTCAATAGATTTCAGGAATCCGCGCTGGTAGCCCAGTTCCTGCTGAATTTTAGCACGCTCGGCCTCCACATCAATTTCCTGATTGATCTCGACGTAGTATTTTCCCGTACCGGAAATAAAGGATTTGCTGTTGGCCGGCTCGTCATCGCGCAGTTCGAGGTTGGCTAAAACGGCCAGTTTGACTACCATTTCCAGCAGCCCTTCCCGGGCAAAAAGCGCCCGGGCCGAATCGCTGTTCTGCACAATCATATTCAATTCCTCCCGCGGTTTGATCTGGTTCTGGTTGCGCAATTCCCGCACCCGGGTGATCACCTCCTTGGCTGATTCTACTTGTCGGATCAGGGCTTCGTCGGCCGGCCCGGCCTTCGGCCAGGTTTGCATCATACAATCCTGCCCCGGCATGCGCTCGCGCAGCTGGTGCCAGATTTCCTCCGTGATAAACGGCATGAACGGATGCAGGGCCACCATCAGGTCGGAATACAGGTCGAGGGTCGCCTCGTACGTTGCCCGGTCAATCGGTTTTTCAAACCCGGGTTTGATCATTTCGAGGTACCAGGAGCAGAAGTCGTCCCAGATGAACCCGTACAGGGACAACAGGGCTTCGCTGAGGCGAAACGCCTCAAAATGCGCTTCCACTTCGGTCAGTACCTGGTTGAATTTTTCCCGCATCCAACGCACCGCGAGGGCATTTTTTCGAACATCAGCCTCGCTTTCGGCTACATCGGTCGCTTCCCAACCCTTCACGAGGCGCAGCGCGTTCCAGAGTTTGTTGCAGAAGTTGCGCCCGTTCTCGCAGAGCTTGTCGTCAAATAAAATATCGTTGCCGGCGGCGGCGCTCGACATCAGCCCGTAGCGAACGCCATCGGCGCCGTAGTCATCCAGAAGTTTGAGGGCATCCGGGGAGTTGCCGAGCGACTTCGACATTTTACGCCGCTGCTTGTCGCGCACCATGCCGGTGAAATATACGGCCTGGAACGGGCGCTCGCCCCGATACTCGTAGCCGGCCATGATCATGCGGGCCACCCAGAAAAAGATGATATCCCAGCCGGTGACCAGCACGGCCGTCGGGTAGTAGTAGGCCACCTCGCCCTCGGGATGCCGGAAGCCGTCGAACACGCTGATCGGCCAAAGCCAGGAGGATGCCCAGGTATCGAGCACGTCTTCGTCCTGGCGCAAATCGGCAAGCGACAGGGCCGGATTACCGGTTGCCTGACGGGCTTGTTCGAGGGCGGCCTCCGCTGTTTCGGCTACGAAAATATGTGTTTCCTTGTTCAGCCCCTCCGATTGCAGGTACCACGCGGGAATACGCTGCCCCCACCACAACTGGCGGGAGATGCACCAGTCGCGCAGGTTTTCCATCCAGTTGCGGTACAAATTCTGAAAATTATCGGGATAAAACTGCACCTCGCGATCCAGAACAGCCTTCAGGGCCGGCGCACCGAGGTCGGCCATGCGCACAAACCACTGGAGCGAAAGTTTAGGCTCCACCACCGAGTTGGTACGCTCGGAGCGGCCGATTTTGGTGACGTAGTCTTCCAGTTTCACCAGATTCCCGCTCTCCTCCAGGAGGGGTTTCATGCGTTTGCGGGCATCAAAACGATCCAGACCAACCAGTGGTTCGAAGGCGCACTGATCATTTAGGCGGCCGTCATCGTCTATGGTGTCAATGACCGCAAGGCCGTGCCGCTGACCAATTTCGTAGTCGTTGGGATCGTGGGCCGGAGTGATCTTGAGCGCACCGGTACCGAACTCCACATCCACATAGTCGTCCGCAATAACCGGAACAGGGCGGTTCAGGAGTGGGATACGAACATTTTTGCCCACGAGATGCTGGTAGCGCTTGTCGTTGGGGTTGACCGCCACGGCCACGTCGGCGAAGATCGTCTCCGGGCGTTGGGTAGCGATGGTGATACCCTCCGTATCGGAGCCTTCCAGCAGATATTTGATATAAAAAAGTTGGGCCTGCTCTTCGTTGTACAGCACCTCTTCGTTGGAAAGTACGGTTTTAGCCTCCGGGTCCCAGTTTACCATCCGCAGACCACGGTAGAGTTTGCCCTTTTGGTACAGGTCCACAAACATCCGCATACAGTCTTCGTAATAGCCCTGGTCCATCGTAAAGGCGGTCCGCTGCCAGTCGCAGGAAGCGCCAAGGCGGCGTAATTGCTGGAGAATAATGCCGCCATATTTGTCTTTCCATTGGTAGGCATACCCCATAAATTCCTCCCGGGTCAGGTCGGCCTTGCGCAGTTTTTTCTCCTCGCGCAGCCAACGCACCACTTTGGCCTCGGTGGCGATGGAAGCATGGTCGGTACCGGGTACCCAGCAGGCATTTTTGCCGTCGAGACGAGCCTTGCGGATCAGAATATCCTGAATGGTGTTATTCAGCATGTGCCCCATGTGCAGCACACCAGTTACATTGGGCGGCGGGATGACGATAGAAAACGGCTCGCGCTCGTCCGGTGTAGAATGAAAGTAGCCGGATTTTTCCCAATGCTCGTACCAGCGGGACTCAACTTCGGAAGGGGTATAACGGGTAGACAATTCCATGTTCAAGGTTTAATGTACATGCAGGGCTTGAGGCCGCACAAGTAAAAACAGGGCGCAAATATCGGTTTTCTGCCGTCTTTAAGCGGCAATAAGGAAGTGATTTAAAAAAACGAAGCGACATAAAACAATTTCTGCGACCTTCGCATCGGCACATTGCCGAATATCATTTTTTAAAGTTTTTTACCAATGCACACTGGAACAGTTAAGTTTTTCAATGAGACCAAAGGGTTTGGTTTTATCATTGACTCCAGCACCAGCGAAGAAATCTTCGTTCACGTTAGCGGTCTTATTGACAGCATCCGTGAGGGTGACACCGTCACGTTCGACACCCAACGTGGCAAAAAAGGCATGAACGCAGTCAATGTCAAACTGGCCTAAGCCCGATTGGCATTTGAAGTGATAGCATGTTGAAACCCTCGCCGGATCGCGCCGGCGGGGGTTTTTACATGGTTGTGGCAACCCGAATCCGGCAACAAATGCATTGTCAAATCATTAAGAAAAAAAAATTTGGTAGCAAACAGAATTAATCTGCACCTTTGCGGCGGCATATTGCCAAACATCATTTTTTAAAGTTTTTACTAATGCACAGTGGAACAGTAAAATTCTTCAATGGCACCAAAGGTTTTGGCTTCATTGTTGACTCCAGCACCAGCGAAGAAATCTTCGTTCACGTTAGCGGTCTTATTGACGACATTCGCGAAGGCGATACCGTTACGTTCGACACCCAACGTGGCAAAAAAGGCATGAACGCAGTCAATGTCAAACTGGCTTAAGCCCGATTGGCATTTGAAGTGATACCATGTTAAAACCCCCGCCGGTACGCCGGCGGGGGTTTTTATTTTGAAATACCCCCACTTGCTCCGGACAAGCATAAAATCTAAGGGCACCGAACTTTCAATACGCCTGATCGGTTTGACCTCCGCAAGGAACAACAGCACCATGAACACCGCACAACTGCTACAAGAACTTACCTACCGCACTGCACGCTCTGGCGGAAAGGGCGGGCAAAACGTCAACAAAGTTGAAACGAAGGTGGAGGCATGTCTGGCGCTGGCCGCATCCACCGCACTGACCGACCCGGAAAAAGAACTCATCCGACAAAAGTTGTCGGGCAAAATTTCCGCCGGAGGTATCCTTTCCGTGACCAATCAGACCAAGCGCTCCCAATTGGCCAACAAACTCATGGCCACTCAAAAACTGCTTCGCCTGGTACAAACAGCGCTGATTCAGCCCAAAAAACGCAAACAAACTACGCTCCCGTCCGGTGTAAAAGCCGCCCGCCTCGAAGCCAAACGGCGGCTTTCGGCCAAAAAGGCATCGCGCAGAATACACGAAATCTAAGTCCCGCCCGAAAAACACCCTCTGCCCGCTACATATCCCCCGCCGCCCAACGCAGTCCTGCCGCTGCCTTCTGATAAGCAGCCAATAATTTCAAATACTTGACCTGAGCCCTCCAGCCAGCGCTGCTCTCGGGTGTTGATCAGAAAAACTGAACTCTCGCCAAAACGAAACTTTTCGTTTTCGCCGTCAAGCAGCGCCCGGTAGTTGGCGGCTATGTCGCGGTAAAGCGCAACCTGCCCGGCAAGTGTATTGATCTCGTTCAGATATTGCCGGACTTTATTCTCTATTTCGAGGCGTTTTTGCCCCAGATCAAGGTCTGTTTGGGCTATTTTGACCTGCGTCATTTGCCAGTCACCGCGCGCCTTGCGGTTCAGAATGGGATAGCTGAATCGAACGCTCCATTTGATATCGTTGGCCAGGACGCCAGGCCCCTCCACACCGGGCGTGGAGAAAAACTGCCAGCCGTCGCCCAACAACTGATAGCCCAGGTCCAGCACCGGTTTACGCTTTTCCGTTTTCAGGCGGCGCTCCACGTTGAGCAGGCGGAGTTTGGCATCGTACAGGCGTAGCGCGGGGTGCCTGCGCAGGGCCGTTTGGAGCAGATTGCCGGCGGCATCCGGCTCCATCGGCAGGCAGGCTCCTGATCAATGGCTCCGGCACACGGGCGGACCCGACCCGGCGGGTATACCCTCGGGCATCCAGCGAAAATTGGCCAGCTCCAACTGGGCATTTTGCAAATCCACACGAGCAAAATTGATATCCAGGGTTCGGTTTTGTACCTGAATAAACGCCTCCAGGGTGTCAATGCCGGGTTTGTCGCCTTGCACAAAACTCTCCAGGATACCCGCGTACCGGATTTCCGCCTGACGCAACGCCTCCTCAAAAACGCGCAGGGAATTTTCAGCAGCCACCCAGTCCCAATATGCTTTGGCGGCAGCAAACAAGAGATCATTGAGCGCGGCACTGCGCTCGGCTTCGGCTTGCTGCAAACCAATACGCCCCTGCTGGAGGTCGGCACGACGGTCGTCCAGCAGCAGACCCTGGCCAAGCGTCCAGTTGAAACCCGCAGCTACCTGCCCGGCATCCGGGATTTTAGATTCGGGGTTCAGAAACACGCCGGAAGCCTGGTTGTAGTTCCCTTTGAATTCCAAACCAAACCACGTTGGCCACTTCACGCCGGCCTCGGTGTACTGGAAATAGTTTTTGTCATTGAAATTTTTACTGTCAAAATCGCCGTACAACTTGGGGTCGAAACCGCCCCTGGCACGCAGTAATTGGGCGCGTCCCTGCTCGACGAACAGATCAGCCTGCAGAGCCATCGGGTGGTGGCGCAACACCTGGCTCCGAAACGCCGCCCAGTCCCAATAGGCCGGTTCCTGCGCGTGGAGCGTGCCCGCAAGCAACCATATTGTGAACAAAAAAAGGTGCTTCTGCATGAGTAACCTACTTTGCTTTTTTGATCGGCGCCTTTGGCATCAGGCCACCGTCTTTTTTCAAGTCATCGGCGCCACCGTCCTGATAAAGGTCGGGCGGAAACCCGTTGAGGATTCGCCAGAATTCGTACCAAAGGGGTACGTTTTTGAGCAATGCGATGCCTTTGGCGCCGCCGCCGATCCGGAGTGCATCGGGCCACGGCTGTTCGGCCTGATCGGGCGCCACCAGCAAGCGAAATTTGCCGTTAGCCCCGATGTTTCGGTCTATAGCCACCACACGCCCGGCAAACGTACCGAGCGAAATACCCGGCCAGCCGCTGAAAAAGAACGCCGGCCAGCCATCGAACAAAAAGCGCATCTGGTTGCCGACGCGAATGAGCGGCAAGTCCATCGGACGGATATAAATCTCTACAGCCAACTGGTAGTCGGCAGGCAGAATACTCACCACGGGGTCGCCTTCTTTGACAATCTCGCCGATGCCCGGGGTAATGGCTTGTACCACATAGCCGTCTTGCGGAGCCACGATGTAGTAGAAACTGCTGCGACGACTGTAGTTTTCGCGCTCGATACGCAACTTGTTCACCGAACCTTGTGCGTCAAATTTTTCCGACAGCGTGCTGTACTTATCGCTTTGGGCTTTGGCAATCTTGTTGGCGTATTCGTTTCGCGTGAGCACCAGTTCGGTTTTGTAAATCTCCAGATCGTTCCGGCTGGAGGCCAACTTGTTTTCGGCGCCAACCATTTTGGCTTCACTCTCCTGCAACTTGCCCTTTTTGTCCTCCAGTTCCGTCAGCGATTTGAGGCCCTTGTCGTACAGGTTTTTTGTGCCGTCAAACTGCCGCCGGGCAATCTGGATATCTACCCGGGCCTGCTCCACACCCGCTTGGTCGGACTCGATCTTGAGCTCTGCCTGGCGAATTTTATTACCGATCTGCTGGGTCTTGCTGATCAACTCGCGCTCCATTGCCGCAATCTGATCCTCCAGGGCGCTCACTTTGCTGTCGTATGACGATATCGCGCCCTCTTTGGCTTGCACCTGGTTGCCCACACGCTGCACGATGTCGGGGTCGAAATAGTCGGATTTTACCTCGGAGATATGCACAATGGTGTCGCCGGCACGCACCTGCTGGCCTTCCACAACATACCAACTTTCAATCCGGCCCGCAATGGTAGCGTGAATAGTTTGAGGCCGGTGCTCCGGGCGCAACGTGGTCACCTTGCCGCCGGCCTGTATATTTTGGGTCCAGGGCAGGAAAAGGAAAACCAAAAAAACAGCCAGCAACACCAGAAACAGGTTGCGGGCAGAAGTATGCCATTGCGCCAGTTTATTCCGTTTTGGCGACTCCAAATCCTGCAGGTCTTCTTTGCAGTGGACAACATTGTCGGTTATGTTCAGCATGGTATTGAATTTGGCCCTTGTTCTTATTCGTCTCCGGGTTTTTCCCGGAAAATACGCTCGTAGTGCTCTGTTTTTTGCACGTCATCGAACCCGCTCTCCAGCACAATTTGCCCTTCCTGGAGTACGATGACACGGTCGCACAGGGAGGCGAGCAAGGGATCGGCGGTGACGCAGATGAGCGTCCAGTTGTGGCTGCGATCCGTAAGCAGGCGACCGATGCGCAAGCGGTCGCGGAACGTGAGATTGCCCAATGCCTTCCATGACGAGCAACAGGTCCGGTGATGATGGATCGGCAATCAGGATTTTGCGATGATGCTGCGCGGTACGTTTTTGCCGCCGGTAGTGTTTCGGTGTCAACTCCGCGGGTTCTGCCGAATGAACTCCGTGAGACCGATGTTTTCGGATATTTCCAACACCCGTTGCAGGGAAATTGTCGAGCGGCCGAGGGTGATATTTTCGCGAATAGTGCCCCGAAAAATATCCTCCTGGGAGGAGTAGTCGCCGATATGCTCACGCAGGCTGCGGAGGTTGATGTTTTGCTTGGGCAGGCCGTTGAAGAGCAACGAGCCGGTGAAATCGCGCTTGAGCACCGACAGCACCTGTGTGAGCGTGCTCTTCCCGGAGCCGGGATAGCCGGTTATGGCGACCCGCTCGCCAGGCCGAATGATCGTCGTCAGGTCTTTCAGTACGGGCATATCGGCATCGCTGTACTGGTATGACAGGTTGCGCAACTCCACACCGAGCGGTTGCCGGCTGTTGCAAAAATCCTCCACGCGCACCCCGTCTTCCCGCTCGATGGGCAGATCGGTCACCTGCCCGATTTTTTCGGTGGCCGTGAGCACATCGTAGCCGGTTTCATGCAGCAGGATCAGTTTTTCCACCGACTCTACAATGAAAATAACCAGGATTTCGGCGGCCACAAACTGCCCGAGGTTGATCTCATTGTTCATAACAAGCAGGCTGCCAAGGATCAAAAAAGCACCCATCACCAACGCGCGAAACACAATGCTGCTGCTGAACTGGGTGACCAGTATCCGCCAGTGTTTGGCCCGGGCACCGAGGTAGTCCATCGTCAGTGCGTCGGTGCGCGTGATCGGAAAACGGTTTTCGCCCGCCAGTTTGAACGTGGAGGACACCCGACTTACTTCCTCCAGCCAGTACGCAATTTTGTACTTGTACTTGGATTCCAGCAGGCTGGAAGCCATGCCCTGGGGGGCCGTCCACCAAAACAACAATGCCAGCACACCGAGTAGCAGCAGCGAGGACAACACGAACGTGTTGTGGTAAAACGACAGCAACAGCAAACTGAACAGGATTTGTAAAGAGCGCGTACTACCGTCAATCAAAATTTTGGGCAGCCCCTTCTGGATGGTTTGTGTATCAAAAAACCGGTTTACCAATTCCGGCAGGTATTCCCCGCGCAGCAATTCCAGATTGAGCCGGGGGATCCGAACGGCAAATTCGATAGCCGAGTCCGTAAAAATCTGCCGCTGCATGTGCTCCATGATAGACAACTGCAGCAGCCGCAATCCGCCCGTTATGATCGCCCCGACAATAACGAACGCTACCAGCAGTCCCCACGAAGCCGAAATACCACCTCCGGCGATCAAACCAATGATAGCCTGTATCCCCAGGGGCAGGGACAAATTGATCAGCCCGGCCACCACGGCGTACAATAAAATACGTCGAATACTGCGCCGGTATTTGGTTCAGCAGGGCGCACCATCCGGCATCGGAGTGAGTGTATTTGGGCTTCGATTGCCATCTTTGTCGTGATTCTCGGTGTTTTTCGTGCAGTTGCACCGCTGTAGCGGCCACTTGCAAACCGCCATACTTGCTACGCCATGCGCTTCTTGATCACACTACCGGACATTTTTAGAACGAGACCTTCCAGGTTTGACAAACCTGGAAGGTCTGAATGCCCGAAAACAAAAATGTCCAGTAATGTAGCTTTTGATTTACGCGCGCAACAAGAAACGAAGCGCAGGCTTTTTGGTTTAAAAAAATGATCCGGGTCGGAACTACGGGCTATCAACTTTCAGCACCGGAAGCACCCGGTACTGTCCGTCATCCAACCGAACCAGCACCCGATAAATGCCGGCCGGCCGGCCGCTCAGGTCCAGTACCACTTCGTGCCGGTCGCTTTTTTCCACCAGCCGCACGCCCGCCACTTGCCGGCCCGTACCGGAAAACACCCGGACATCTACCGCCGAAGGCATACCCGGTTCCACCGTCAGGCGCGTACGTCCGGCCGTGGGATTTGGCGCCAGCAGCAGCCCGGCAAACGCGTCCGGGCGAGTCGTGCCGCTCACCGTCCCAACCGGAATCTGGAGCACAAGTACGCAGTCGTTTACATCCGAAATGGTCACACTGTAGGTTCCGGATGCCAGTCCCATGGCCGTGGAGCCGGTTTGTCCGCCGGTAGCGGCATCCCATTCTATAAAATAGGGTTGCAGGCCGCCCTGCGGATCGAGCACAACCGTCCAGCCGCCCGCCGTAGAGTCGCTCGTCCAGGTAGCCGCGAGTCCGGTCAGCGGTTGTGCGACGGAGAAGTTCCAGAAATCGAAACACCCGGCAGCATCCGAAACGGTCAGGATGTAGCTGCCGGCCGGGATGTTGGCAAGGCCGGCGCTGGTGGCGCCATTGCTCCAGGCGTACTGGTAGGCGGGAGTGCCGCCGGTGATAGTTGGCACGATAGCCCCCGTACTGTCGCCCTGGCAGAATACATCCACGATAACGGCAGCAGGTATTGCCAGCGGCGGCGCCAACAATACGATTTCGTATTCCGGAGAAATACGCACACAGCCACGGTCGTCGGTCACGGTGAGTTGGTACAGCCCTGGCGGCAAGTTGCTGATGGAGGCTGTTTGCGCGCTGTTGCTCCACAGGTAGGTATTGGGCGGCATGCCACCGGTCACCTGAAGGGCGATAGCGCCTTCATTTTTTCCGCATTTGTCGGGCGTAACGGCGTTCAGCACAAATTCTAATGCCGATGCAGGTTCATGTACGATTGCAGGCGCCGACACCAGGGTGCAGCCGCGCACATCGGTCAGGGTCAGCTGGTAGGTGCCGGCCGGCGCCTGTTGCAAGCCCGCCTGTGTGGAGCCGTTGTTCCACAAATAGCTGTACGGCGGCACACCGCCGGAGACCTGCGCAGCAATACTTCCGGTGGAATCGCCCTTGCAAACGATATTGGTAATGTTGCTGATGATCAACTGCAGCGGCGGCGCCTCCTCAATGTTGAATGCCGCCGAGATAGCCGTGCAGCCGGCAGCATCGGTAACTGTGACCTGGAAATTGCCACCCGTCAACCCGGAAGCGGTATCCCGGGGGGTAGGGACATTAGGGTGCAGCCCGACAGGAGCCGACCAGGAAAACTGGAAAGGGGCTGTGCCGTTGTTGACCTGCACTGCGATGCGTCCGTCGTCCGCGCCGCTGCACGAGACAGGCTGAATAGACAACGGGGACAAGGTAAAATTGGCAGCCTGGTTGATCACCGTCAGGTCGGTGAGCACCTGGGCGCAGCCGGTTGCATCCAAAACCGTCACGGAATACGCCCCAGCCGCCAGGTTGAAAATGTTTTGGGTCGTGTCCGGTGTGCTCCAGATATAGCGGTAGGCTGGAATGCCACCGCTGACCGTCAATTGATACTGCCCGTGAGTACGCCAAAACAGGGGATGTGCTGCACCGTCGCCGAGGCTTGCAGTGCAGGCGGTTCGCCGACAATCAGCCCCGACAATACCCGCGTACAGCCGTTGGCATCTGTAGCCGTCAGGTTGCATGTGCCGGCGGGAACAGCAGGCAGGTTCGGCGCCGTGGAGTTGTTGCTCCATTTGTACTGGTAGGGCGGCGTGCCGCCATTGACGCGCACGGATATGCTGCCCGTTGGTTCCCCGGCACACAGGGCGTCGCGAATATCTTGCAGCAAAACACCTCAGCGGAAAAGCCGGTTCTGCAATGACGAAGGTATCCCGGAATCGTACACAGCCGGGTATCCATCGCCTGCAGGATATATTGCCCGGCAGCAGCGCCGGTCAGGGGTGAGGTCGTCCGGCAAACCATTCCAGATAGCCGTCACCTGCCCAATGGCGCCGCCGATGCTCACGGCGATCAGGCCGGTCTGGGCGCCTCTGCAGCCGACATTGATTTGGCTGTCTACGGTTACGGACAGCAGTTGCGGGGCCGTCAGCGGGGTTATGGCCGAGACGACGGAGCAGCCTTGCGCATCGGTGATCGTAGCGCGGTAATTACCCACACCGAGGTTTTGAATTTTGGCGGTAGAGCCGCCCGTACTCCAGTTGAAAAAAAACGGCGGCTGTCCACCGGCCAGGAGCAGTTCAATACTGCCGTTTTGGGCGCCAATGCAGGTGGGATTTTCCGTATTGGTGATTTCCACCTGCAACGAACTGTTCTGGGAAATCACCCCCAGCCAATCCGCGGTACAGCCGTTTGCATCCGTAACCGTCACGGCGTAAATACCTGCCGGCACATTGCCGAGAGAAGCCGTCGTAGCGCCGGTATTCCAGATGTACTGGTAGGACGTAGCACCGCCAGATGCTTTCACCCGCAAAAAGCCGCTGTTTTCGCCAAAACAACGCACGTTGGTTTGGGAGTCGGGTTGCACCGTGAGCAGTTGCGGCTCTGTGATGAAAAATTGCGGTGACAAGTAGATACAGCCGTTCGCATCCGTGATCGTACACTGGTAATCGCCAATATCAAGGCCGGTCAAATCTTCCGACATGGCGTTGTTGGGCCAAAGGAAACTGTAAGGCGGCGTAGCGCCAAACACTGCCAGGTCTATTGTCCCGTTTGCCGCACCACAACTCTGCACATTTTCCAACGCATTTTGAATAATCTCGATCGTCGGCTACGACACAACCTCCAGATTGGACATCTCCTGGGCGCAGTTTCCGTCGGTGATGGTAGCGCTGTACGAACCCGCGCCAAGGAAAGCGGCGGTGGGGCCGGTTTGCTGGTTGCTCCAGGTAATCACCGGGTTCAGGCCGTCTACATTCAGCAAAATAGACCCGGTAAGCGCGCCCGGGCAAGCCGGGTGTATGATGGTATCCAGTACCACATCCAACCCCGGGGCATTGAGCACAATCTGGGGCATGACCATGGAGCAGCCCGCATTAGTGGCGTCGGTCACCGTGATCCGGTAACTCCCCTGCGCCAGCCCGGAGATTGTCCCGGTGCCCGTTATCCCTGTGAGGGTACCGCCCGCCCAGGCGAAGGCGTAAGGCGGGGCGCCGTTGAGGGGGGGTGAGCGCAATACTGCCGTCGCTACCGCCACAAGTGCTCACATTTTGTACCGACGCGATAGCGGTCTGGGTCACGTTGTTTAGGGTATGCACTTTGATTTGGTCGGTGCCTGTGCAGCCGTTGGCATCCGTCACAGTTACGGTGTAGGTGTTGGTCACGTTGGGGATATTGCCCGCCTGCACCGGGATATTGGGAAAATTCAAACCTGTGCTCCAGGCATATCCGATGGGTGGCGCGCCCACCCCGCTTTCCAGCGCCTGTATCTGCAAGGTTTTGCCCCGGCAAACACGGACGGAATCGCCCGGAGCAATTTGCACTTCCGGGCTGGGCAGCACCGTCACGGCGATTGCCTCGGTGTCCGTGCAACCAAAAGCCGTTGTGCTCAAAATGTGGTATGTCGTTGTGAAACCGGGCTGCACTACAGCCGAAGGCAACTGGTTGGTCGGCGTCGGGGGCGCGGCGCTGTGGTACGTCAGTAAGCCGCCGGTGTTGGCCGTATCTAATACCGGCAAGGTTGCCAGATTAAACGAACTACCGGCACAAATAGACGGGGACGCGAGGGACTGTAGCACCGGGTTGGGATACACCGTGACCGTGGCCGGCACCCGAGGGCCGGCGCAACCGGCGCTCGGCCCGGTGAGGGAATCCACGAGGTAGAATGTTCGGGTTGCAGTCAGGTTGTTCAGCATCAGGGTATTTCCGGTGGCTACCGGTGCGCCGCCGACAGGCTGTTCGTACCAATAAAACGCGCCGTTCGGCGTACCTGTAGCTACCAGGGGCGGTTGTACCGCCCCGGCAAATTCCCGTGCTCACGGGCGCGGCAGGCATGGGGATCGCCGAATCGTCGGCCATACCGTTGCAGTTTTCGTCTTTTGATTGCACAGAATTTCCGGCGCGCCGGGATAAACAGCCGGGTTGGTGTCGTCGCAATCGCCGTCCGTATCCACATAGCCGGTCGGTGCTACGGGGAAACAGGAAATCACGCGCACATCGGGGCTGCCGTAGCCGTCGTTGTCGGCATCACCGTAAAAAACGTAGTCCGGCGTTCCGGCTTCCAGAGAGCCGTAAAAAGCCAGATTGTCCATGGCGATATCGCCATATGCCCCGGAAAGTGCCTGTGGCGACAAACTGAAACAGGGCAATCTGGCCGTGGTAAGCGCCGAGGTTGATGTACTCGCGGCGCCAGCGCTTGCCCCGGTTGCCGCTCCAGGTCTGCACATTGGCCCACGTTTGGCCCCCGTCGGTGGAAGCCTGGAGCGCGAGCGTGCTCATCTGGCCGGAGGTTGTGTTCATGTACAGGTCGAAGGAAAAATGACACGACTGGGCGGGCGACGCCACCACATCAATACAAAGTGTGCGCAGGATAGCTGTTTTTCCGAAAGCGCCTGTGGGCGAGCAGGCATTTCTGAAATACAAATAATTGCCGCTGCCGCCAGCCGCTGCGGGCGGGCCGGCAATGGGAAACGTGAGGCCGGGGCCGGTGTAAACCTTCCATTCGTAGTCGTCTCCGGGTGCATTTTGCCAAACATCCGGCAACGGACAGGGATCGGGGCAGCCCGTGGAGCAAACGGACAGCCCGTCGGCGGTTTCGAGCAACGTGGGCGGGCAGTTGGTAAAAAAGGTAGCCTGCGTGTTTGGCCCCCACACCCCCGGCGCGCATTGGCGGCGGATATAAACTTCGTACAGTTCGCGGGTTTGCAAACCGGAAATTTGTACCGGCGCCAGGGCAGGTTGCAGCAGCCCGACGGCAATACCGCCCACTCCAGGCATGCCCGCCGGGCCCGGAACGAACCCGGCGAGGCCGTACTCCAGCACGAGGCTATCGCCCACCGCATCGGCCGGCCAGGAAATATCCGCTGTGGTTTCGGTGACATTGGACACCGTCACCGGCTGCACGGGCGGACAATCGGCCGAGACAAAAACCAGCTCGAACAAGCGGAGTTTGCCCACATCACCCGCTTTGCTGTCGCAAAAACTCTACCCGCCAAACCCCGAGCGGATTCTGGCCAGTGCATAGCGGTGAAGCATATCCACCGGCAGGTAGTATCCGGTGATATTGTCCTGTTCTGCGGCCGCGCTCAGGGGTTTGCCGATGGAAGCATCACTGGTAAGTTCCACAAATTGCGGGCACACTGCACCGACGGGATTGCCTATGTTTTTGTCTCCGGCATTCAGGCCACCAACCAACTGGATGCGTGTACTGTCGAGGGCAGTCAGCCAGACGCTCAGATCGGAGCGCCACGGGTGCTCCACCATGATGCGCACACTGTGCAGCAACACATTGGTGCCCAGAGTGGTATCTGGTGCCTCATCCACATGCAGCCTGAAAATCTGGACGTTGTTGCAAGAGGTATCGCGCAGGTCGAGATTCAGCGGGCAGGGGCGGGCATTGTTCAGGTCGGTGGTAAAACTGCGCGGCGCCGACCAAACGCTGAATGTCGTGTCGTCGCACACCGTACGCACCTGGAAACGGTAGTTTTCGCCGGGCGTTAGGCCTGTCACATCGAACGGTGGATCGGCATTGACGACCAGGCTGGGCATACCTGAGAAGGCTGTCATCCCGGTCACCAGTTCAATTTCGTATCGGTCGCCCACGTCCGACCAGGTCAGCCGGGCCGTGGAGTCGGTCACCTGGTCAACCTGGAGCAATTCCGGACGGGGACAGTTTTCCTGCGTTTTGAGTTTTGGGTTTTGAGTTTTGGGTTGCGCAGCGGAGACGCGGAGAGGCGGAGGGGTTTTGCAGCCGCCCCCGGAGGGCATACCAAGTTGTAGCAGGAAAGCAAGCCCAAGTAGGCGGGCGAGGGATGTGGAATTTGTCATGGCGTGGATTACGGTTTTGAAGGCAAGAAGGTGAAAAAAATCGGGTCGTTGGGTTTTCAGGTTGCGCGGAAGGCATAGACTTTCCAGGTTTTAAAACCTGGAAAGTCTGCATATCGGAGGCGTCAAACAGTCCTGATTGGCCGGCGAAAGTACGGGGAATTGGTTGGCGACAGAAAACGAAGGAGGTGTTTTGTCGGCAAGTTGAATTTTTTGGACATTTGGACCAGAAATATAACCAACCTAAACCGCCATGCCTATACCGTTACAAAAACGCACGAGGAGGTTTTCAAGGAAACCTTTCGCCAAAAAGAGATTGCCGAGGCTTTTTTTTTCGTCATTTTTTACCAAAAATCGGTGGTTGAAGACCTGGATTGGGATCGGCTCCAATTGGAAAATGCGTCCTTTACCGATGAATCTCTGGCAGAACGGTTCTCGGATGTGGTGTACCGGTGCCCGTTTAAAAGTCAAGACGCAGAAACCATACTGAGCCTCTTGCTGGAGCACAAAACCGGCGTGGTAAAATTTCCGCACCTGCAACTGCTGAAGTACATCACGAATATCTGGGACACTCAAATCAAACAGAAGCAAAAACCCGGGCCAGTACTACCGGTTTTGTTTGTGCAAGGGCCAAAAGGTGTAACATACAAGCCGTTGGAACACTACATCCAAGGAGCAACCGATGGTTTACTGCCCTATTTACCGAGATCTGGAATATGTCTTGGTGGATTTAACCAAAGTACCGGATGGGGACATTATGCGGGTGCAGATGAATTTGCTGAAGGTGAGTCTGTTGATGATGAAGCATATTTGGAACGAGCAGCACATTCTCCGAAACGCAAAAGAAATTTTCACCCTGCTTGCTGAAACAATGAACCTGGAACGTGGACAACTTTATGGCGAAATCAATCTTCGTATATTTGTTCTCGCATTCAGATTTGAAGCCCCAGGAAAAGTTCAAATTGCGCACGCCATGCCTAAAAACTTAAAAAATATAGCCATGAATACATTGGAAAGAACCTTCTACGAAGGTGTCG
This sequence comes from Lewinellaceae bacterium, assembly GCA_016719605.1. Classification (GTDB taxonomy): domain Bacteria; phylum Bacteroidota; class Bacteroidia; order Chitinophagales; family Saprospiraceae; genus M3007. The sequence goes on from JADJYW010000006.1 coordinate 128,994, forward strand.
AAACAGGCAAACTGCAAGGTACACTGGAGGGTAAACTGGAGGGCGAGTTACTCGGTATAAAAAAATCCATCCGGCAGCTGCTGGTACACGGATATTCGCCCGAGCAAACTGCCGGCCTGTTGGAGTGCCGATGGCCATAGTGCTGGAAGTACATAAGGAGATGAACGAACAAAACTGAACATAAACCTGTCATGTCAAAAATATCGGATACCTCTCCGGCCGAAAAGGCTTGACAACAATCTTTTCGGAAGCACTTGGCCGCAGTGCCGACGACCAAGGCACCGTGCACGCCTCGGAGATGAAACGCCTCGCCCAACAATTCCTCATCGGCGATGCCAACGTGTATTCCAGCGTTACATTCTACGATTTTCTGCGCCCCGAAAATCAGGGCAAAAAGGTGTACGTCTGCAACGGAAGCGCCTGCCTCACCGCCGGCACACAGGATGCGCTGACCCAGAAACTTGGCGAGCATTTCCCCGCCGATGAAATCGGAAATATGTGTTGCCTCGGCCGCTGCCACGAAAACCACGCGTTCAATTACGCCGGCAACAACTACTCCGGCCAGGCCATCGAACAAATTGCAGCCATCAAATCAGACAAAAAAGCCCGCCCTGATACGTACTGCGCCAAAGCACACGGTACGCCCGTGCTCACAGCGGAATTTCCCGGGCTGGAGGCTTTTTATCAGGTGCTGATAGATTCCCTGAAAAAATCGCCCGACGACCTTTTAGCCGAACTCAAAACCTCCGGCCTGCGCGGGCGCGGGGCGCAGGTTTCCCGACAGCGTTTAAATTTGAATCCTGCAAAACACACCCGGCGACATCAAATTCCTCGTCTGCAACGCCGACGAAGGCGACCCGGGCGCCTACTCCGACCGTTACATTATGGAGGAACGCCCGCACAGCCTGCTGCTCGGCATGATTCTGGCCGGATACATCATCGGCGCCAGGCATGGCGTGCTCTACATCCGCGGCGAATACCCCGAATCCATCCGCGCCCAACGCGCCGCCATCGCCGAAATCCGGCAGGCCGGCTATATCGGCGACAACATCCTCGGCTCCGGGTTTTCGTTCGATTTCAAAATCATTGAAGCGCAAGGCGCGTACATCTGCGGCGAAGAGACGGCCCTGCTGTCGTCCATCGAAGGCCAGCGCCCCGAAGTGCGGGTGCGCCCCCCCTACCCTACCCAGCAAGGCCTGTTCAACCAACCCACCGTGGTGAACAACGTGGAGACGCTGGCCAGTGTCCCGTTTGTGCTTCAGCACGGCGGCGCTGCATACGCCGCTATCGGCCGCGGGCGCTCCACCGGTACCAAACTGGTTTGCCTCGACGGGCATTTCAACCAGCCCGGCCTGTACGAGGTGGACATGGGTACACCCCTGGCTACGGTCGTGCACCAACTCGGCGGCGGCTTCCGCCACCCGGTGAAGGCCATGCACATCGGCGGCCCGCTCGGCGGCCTCGTGCCGGTACACAAAATAGACGCCCTCACGGTAGACTTCGAGTCCTTCGCCCAAAACGGCTTCCTGCTCGGCCACGCCTCCGTGGTGTGCATCCCCGAAAGTTACCCGCTGATCCAGTACATCGAGCACCTGTTCGAGTTTACCGCCCACGAGAGCTGCGGCAAGTGTTTCCCCTGCCGCATTGGCTCCACCCGCGGTGCAGAAATGCTGCACAAAGCCCAAACCTCCGATTACCGCATTGACCGCACCCTGTTCGACGACCTCGTGGAAACCCTCGAAATCGGCTCGCTTTGTGCGCTGGGCGGCGGGTTGCCGCTTCCGGTGAAGAATGCGTTGATGTATTTTGAGGGGGAGTTGAAGCCGTATTTTACATAAACAACCACACATGGAACCCAACCAGCAGATAGCCCACCGCCTCCGCGAAGTAATCCTGAACGGCCGGTGGATTGCCAATACCAATTTCCAGGATCAGTTGTCCGACCTGGGTTGGGAAGAAGCCGTAAAAAAAATCGGTTCTTTGAACACCATAGCCGCCCTGACCTTCCATATTCACTACTACATTTCCGGTATTCTGAATGTGCTGAAAGGCGGTACACTCGACATCCGGGACAAGTACAGTTTTGATATGCCCCCGATCGAATCGCAGCAGGATTGGGAAAACCTGAAAGATCGCTTGTGGTCCGACACCGAAGCCTTTGCCGCAATCGTCGAGCAAATGCCCGCCGGCAAGTTGAACGACGCTTTTGTGGATGAAAAATACGGCACCTGGCAACGAAACATAGACGCTATGATCGAACACAGCTACTACCATTTGGGGCAGGTAACCTTGATCAAAAAACTGATCCGGCAAACCTATGTATCGTGAACAGATTCCTACGGAATGACAAATGACCCCCAATCGAACCAATCACATCAATTGAACTAATCGAATCAATACCACCACTATGGGTTCCGGAAAATTTGCCTACATCAACAACAAACCATTCGACATCCGCGACGGCGAAACCATCCTGTCCTTCCTGCGCCGCCACACCGGAAAAGACAGCGTGCCCACCCTCTGCGACGCGCCAAACCTCGACCCGTACGGCGCCTGCCGCGTATGCAGCGTGGACGTAGCCTTCTCGCCCGACGGCCCGGCCAAGGCGATGGCTTCCTGCCACACGCCCATGCAGGAGAACTACCACATTTTCCCGGACTCGCCGCGCATCCAGAAACTGCGCAAGAATATCGTCGAACTCGTGCTCACCGACCACCCGCTCGACTGCCTCACTTGCGAGGTGAACGGCAACTGCGAACTGCAGGACGTGGCCGCCCACGTCGGCATCCGAAAGGTGCGCTACCCTGCCGGCAAAAACCACCTCGACCGGCAAAAAGACCTCAGCCACCCCTACATGACCTCCGACCTGTCGAAGTGCATCAACTGCTCGCGCTGCGTGCGCGCCTGCGACGAAGTGCAGGGACAGTTCGTGCTCAGCATGGCCGGCCGCGGATTCGACAGCCACATCATCAAGGGACTGAATACCAGTTTCTTTGAGTCCGAATGCGTGAGCTGCGGCGCCTGCGCACAGGCTTGCCCGACTTCGGCTATTTCCGATATTTTCGAGTCCAAAGCCGTGGCCACCGCCGAGAAGGTGCGCACGGTTTGTACCTACTGCGGCGTGGGCTGCAACCTCGAAGTGGCGGTGGATTCCAACAAAGTCAAATCCATCCAGGCGCCCTACGACGCCGAGGTGAACCAGGGCCACACCTGCCTGAAAGGCCGTTTTGCCTTTTCGTTTTACGACCACCCCGACCGCATCCGCACCCCGCTCGTCCGCCGCAACGGCGAACTCGTGCCCGCCACCTGGGACGAGGCATACGATTTCATTGCCGAAAAACTCACGGCCATCAAGTCCCAGCACGGCCCGGATTTTATCGCCGGCATTTCCTCGGCGCGCTGCACCAACGAGGAAAACTACCTGATGCAAAAGTTCATCCGCGCGGTCATCGGTACCAACAATATTGACAGTTGCGCGCGGGTATGCCACTCCCCTACCGCGCTCGGTATGCAACGCACCTTCGGCACCGGCGCCGCCACCAACTCCATCGAAGACCTGAAATACACCAAGTGCATCATGATCATCGGGGCCAACCCGACCGATGCGCACCCCGTCACCGGCGCCAAACTCAAACAAGTGGCGATGAAGGGTATCCCCAGCATCGTCATTGACCCGCGCCGCACCGAAATGGCCAAGTACGCCACCCACCACCTGCAACTGCGCCCCGGCACCAATGTGCCGCTGCTGCAGATGATGCTGTACTACATCATCACGGACGGGCTGGAAGACAAAACGTTTGTCGCTTCCCGCACAGAGGGTTACGAGGGTTTCCGCCAACAAATTCTCGGACTTGACATAGACAAACTGGAAAAAACCTGCGGCGTATCCCGCGAACAGGTGCGCGCCGCCGCCCGTACGTATGCCTCGGCGGAGGCCGCCATGTCGTTCCACGGTCTCGGCGTCACCGAGCACTCGCAAGGCACGCTCACGGTCATGCTCATCGCCGACCTCGCCATGGTGACCGGCAATATCGGTCGGCGCGGCGTAGGGCGTGAACCCGCTGCGCGGACAGAACAACGTCCAGGGCGCCGCCGACATGGGTTGCCAGCCCCACCAGGGCGCCGGCTATCTCGACGTGACCAAGCCCGAATTCCACAACATGTACGAGGAGTTTTACCACGCTAAACTGCCTCTGCACGTCGGCTACAAGATTCCGCAGATGTATGAGGCTGCCCTCGACAACCGGCTCAAAGCGATGTGGGTCATGGGCGAAGACCTGGTGCAAACCGACCCGAACACCAACAAGGTAGTGGCCGCTCTGGAAAAACTCGACCTGCTCGTCGTGCAGGAAATTTTCCTCAGCGAAACCTGCAAATACGCTACCGTAGTGCTGCCGGGCGCTTCATTTCTCGAAAAAAGCGGCACGTTCACCAACGGCGAGCGCCGCATCCAGCGCGTCAACAAAGTGGTGAACCCCCTCCCCGGCACCAAGCCCGATGGCCAGATCGTGGCGGATATCATGAATCGCATGGGCTATGCACAAGCCGACTACAATCCGGAAACGCTCCTGAAAGAAATCGCCCAGATTGTGCCCTTCTTCGCCGGCGTGAAATGGGACGAATTAGGCGAAAACGGCAAGCAGTGGCCGGTGAAACCCGACGGCTCCGATACCGAAATTTTGCACATCGAATCGTTCAAGCGCGGCCTTGGGTCGTTCCAGTTTGCCGACTACCGCGAATCCAACGAGACGCAGCAAAACGGCAAGGACTACCCGCTCATCCTGACCACCAACCGCGAACTGGAGCACTACAACTGCGGCACCATGACCCGCCGCACCCGCAACGCCGATATCCTCACCGAGGACGTGCTGCTCATTCACCCCGACGATGCCGCCGCGCATTTCATCGCCGACGGCGACATGGTGTGTGTGGAATCGCCGCGCGGCAAGGTGGACGTGAAAGCCCGCGTATCCGACGAGGTGCGCCCCGGCGTCATCAGCACCACCTTCCACTTCCCGGAAATGGCGCTCAACTTTGTTACCTCCGACGAGCACGACTCCGAGGCGCTGTGCCCGGAATACAAAGTGGTGGCGGTAAGGATTCGGAAAAGCAAGGGGAAGTATAAGCAGTTGGCGGAGGTGAGGGAGTAGGCGAAGGCCGCAGGCTTCCGGTTGGGCTATCCTCTTTCTCCGTGAGCCCAACCAAGCCCCTTAAACCTGCAAAGCAATTAGGGCTTTGTCGTACTTCTTGTATTGTTGGCTTTGACAATAGAAAAAGTACGACAAAAGTTTCGCATATTTAAGAGTTAGCTGCAACCCAAAATGACATCCATCTTTACCAAAAACTAATTAATTAATGTATAAAATAAGTAGCTTCAAGTCACGACATCCCTGGGACAGTAATTTCTTTTTAGTAATGATAGGATTTGCCTGGGTGGCTATTCTTTCTGGATTTATAAATGACATTATCAAATTAAATTCAGAAGGCCGACTTCATTTCCCAATTGTAGTTCATTTTCATGCTGCAATATTTTTTGGCTGGCTTTTATTATTTACAATACAAGTCCTTCTAATCCGAAGAGGAAATCTTCAATTACATAAAAAACTGGGAATAGCTGGTGCAGTGCTTGCTGTTTTTGTTTTCATATTGGGGGTTATGACAGCCTTAATAACTGAAAACGTAAAATTTGGAACTAAATTTTCCGACCCTGCTTTCGTAGGTGTTATGTTAGGTGACATGCTGGTATTCGCAGTTCTTGCGACAGCAGGTATTTCTATGCGAAAAAATCCACCTGCACATAAACGTCTTATGCTAATTGCAACACTTATTTTGACAGATGCTGGATTTGGCAGAGGTATTAGCATCTGGTTAGCATCTTTCTTGGGGAAACCATATTGGGAATACTCAAATTTTGTTGATGCTTTTTGGCCATTTTTTGTTCGCCAACTTTCGTGTCCATTTACTTTGATTTTTATGGTCGGCGTTTATGACATTATTACCCGTAAACGACTTCATCCTGCATACGTTTGGGGCTTACTTTTTGCTTTAAGCGTTGACTTAACTGCCGGATGGCTTTATTTTAACCCTGAATGGTTGAAGATTGCAACAAAATTAATTGGGCACTAAAGAGCATAAACAAAATATTGATTAACGACAAAAGCGGGTATGCAGCTAACACGGGTTTGGCAAAAGTGGCGGTTTAGTGCTCCGCAGACACATTTGTGCAAGGCGGAAGTTCAGTTCTCAAATGAAGTTCCGTGCAAAAATCCCGCCACTGCGCGCCCCAAAACCTTATGCAACATCCTACAACCCGACACCAACAACTAACTCAAAAGCGAAACAGCATGAGAAAACTTATCATGTGGAACGTAATAACCCTTGACGGATACTTTGAAGGAAACCAAAATTGGGATTTATCTTTTCACAATGTTGTTTGGGGGCAAGAACTTGAAAAACTGAGTATCGAACAACTGAATGCTGCGGACTATCTCGTGTTTGGGCGTGTGACGTATGAAGGTATGGCTGCATACTGGACTAAGGAAGAAGGCGAAATTGCCGATTTAATGAACAGTATACCCAAACTCGTATTCTCCAGGACATTAAAATCCGCCGATTGGAACAACACAACACTTATTCGTGAAAATGCTTCTGCTGAAATAAAGAAGCTAAAAGAAGCCGGTGGAAAGGATATGTATGTTTTCGGTAGTGCAAATCTTTCCGAGACCTTTATCAATGACAACCTTTTTGAGGAATACCGCATTGGAATTGCACCAGTTATATTAGGTAGTGGCCGACCACTTTTCAGACAGGGCAATGCTCCTAAAAATTTATCCCTTGTTTCCACACAACAACTTGTGACGGGCGGAGTGGTTCTGAAATATTCAAAAAATGAAGATTAGCATGCGAAATACGATCGTAAACATTACCTGTATCCTTTTCCTGTTCACCCTGTTTTTTTCCTGCAAAAACACCCCCAAGGATGCCGCACAGCCGGTAACCATCGGCACCCTCACCTATTCCAAAACCGAAGGCACCGGCTGCGACCAGCCTGATGACGAGCGCACCAACTGCGCCAAGGTTGAGCTCCAATGGCCCAACGTGGAGCAAGGCCCCGATGCCCTGAAAAAAAGCGTGACCACCTGGGCAGCCTCCTACCTTACCAGTATTCTGACAACCGAAATGGAGGGGCTTGCCGCCGCCAACACCTCCATCGAAACCAGTGCAGCGGCATTTATCAAGGCCCAAAAGGAGTTCGCCAAAGAAGCCCCCGACTCGCCGATGGCCAACTTTACGGCGGAAAGCAACTGGGACGTCCTGCTCAACAACGGTCAATACCTGACCCTCGAAATGGAAGGGTTCACCTACATGGGCGGGGCGCATGGCAGCCCCACCGCCGCCGTAGCCACATTCGACATCCCAACCGGAAAACAACTTTCCTGGGCCGACCTGGTAACCGACACAGCCGCCCTCAAGGCATTGGCCGAAAAAACATTCCGGGCCGAACGAGCCGACCTTTTCACCGCTTCCGACGGCTACGAGCCGTTCAATTTCGATAGCACATTTCCCTTTGCCTTGCCGCAAAACTACGGCCTGGAGCCGGACGGTATCTATTGCCACTATCTGGTCTATGAAGTCGGCCCGTATGCCATCGGCAACACACAGTTTACCATCCCGTTTGAAGCATTGGGCGCCCTGTCGAAAATTCAGTCCGCCGCTGCTGCATCGGGAATCGTAGAAGAATTGCCCAAAATGTATGGTCGGCAAGGTAGCCGCATCGTGCTTCCAACCTTCGAAATCGAAGTCGCCAACAGCCCTGATGCCGGCCAGACGCTTTCAAAGCAAAATGAAACCATCATCGTATCCGCGTTCTTCTCCGGCGATCCCCTCCACGAAAAAGATCGGGATGAGGTTGGCGAAATGATGGTGGCTAACCAGGAAATCGAACTAACCGGCGACGATCGTATCGCCCGCTTCGAAGGCATCTCGTTTCCTAAAAGGCTGTACGATAAACTGGCCGACAAGGATGTCCGCCTGCTCATCAATGTGTACAGCGGCCGCAAGTCCTCCGACGATAACCTGCTCAACTGCGCTATTTTGGAGGCGAAAGCCAGCCAGTTCAGGAACAAACGTTTTGTGCTGGGCTGCTCCCTGATCGCCGAAAACACCCAGAGCGCAAGCTATCCGTTTGCCTGCTATGCCTTGCCGGAACCCGGCGCTACGCCCGACAAAAAACCGGTGCTGCTGGTCACCTGTACCGAAAAAGGCCAAATAGAATGGGCCGGACAACCCGTCAAAGACTACGCCGCGCTCAAAGCCTCCATTCGCCCCGTTTTGGCGGATTTGATAAAAAAAGGCGCCAAAGAGCTGCCCGGCATCCAGACAGAAGGCTGTATGATGGGCAACAGCAGCGAAATCGGGTCCATGTATGAGGAGCTGAAAAGCGAACTGCTGAAGAAAAAATAACTTGTAAAAGGTTGGAAGGTTTCTGGTTAGAAGGTTAGAAGGTTTCTGGTTAGATGGAGGGTGTTCAAAAAAGTGTGTCAAAGTTAGAATCAAAAAAACAAACAACTTTGACAATGAAAAAGAAAAGAACACCGAGCCCGAAGTTGGAATCAATTGTTCCGGACGAGGGCAAACGCAAAGAAATGTTGGGCCGTCTTTACCAGGGCGACCCGATTTTAGGGGAAGGGGGCATTTTCACAGAGATGCTACAGGCCTTTGTAAACGCGGCACTGGAGGGGGAGATTGATCATCATTTGAAAGAGGTAGAGCCGTCGGGCGTTGGTAATCGGCGCAATGGTCACACGCACAAATTAGTGCGAAGTGTAGCGGGTCCTCTGGAGATAAAAACGCCTCGAGACCGTCAGGGGGATCACGAGCCGAAATTAGTCAAGAAGTGGGAGCGTGAATTAGGGACGGGCTTGGATGAGATCATCTTGAGTTTGTATGCCCGCGGCCAATCGGTTGAAGATGTTCGGTATCAGTTGCGGCAATTATACGGTGTGGAGGTGAGTGCGGGCGCGATCAGCGCGGTGACGGATCAGGTGTGGAATGAGATCGTAGAGTGGCAGCAGCGGCCCTTGTCGGGCTGCTATCCGGTGGTGTATCTGGATGCGATCGTGTTCAAGGTTCGGGAGGATGGCCGGGTAATCAACAAAGCGATTTACACGATTTATGGGGTAAACACGGAGGGACAAAGGGATATATTGGGCTTATATTTGAACGAAACAGAAGGTGCCCGGCAATGGGGATTGATCCTGGAAGACATCAAACGGCGGGGTGTGGAGGAGGTATTCTTTTTTTGCGTAGATGGCCTCAAGGGGTTTAAAGAGGTAATCCAAGCGGTTTTTCCGCGAAGTATAGTGCAGCGTTGCGTGGTTCATATGATTCGCTCCTCGACGCGCTTTGTGAGCGATAAAGACATCAAAGCGTTGTGCGCCGACTTACGAAAAGTGTACACGGCAGCCAACCGCGAACAAGCCTCGATCGCTTTAGAAGCCTTTGGCCAGCGCTGGGATAGTAAGTACAAAGAGGTTCGCCAAAAATGGGAAGAAAATTGGGGCGAATTGATGGCGTTCATGGATTACAAAGAAGATATCCGCCGAATGATTTACACCACCAATCCCGTAGAAGCCCTGCACCGGGTGATGCGAAAAGTAACGAAAACAAAAGGAGCCTGGAATAGTGATAAAGCCTTGCTCAAACAACTATACCTGACCTTGCAGTACACGGAAAAAAGTTGGAAAAGAAACGCCTTCAACTGGAAGGTCATCCAGCGCGAATTGATCGAGCAGTTTGGCCAGCCCTTTAGCCGGTGGTTAGAAAATTGAGGCGTGCAGCGCCGGGCAGAGTCCTCGGCCTACGGCCTTCGGACTCTGCCCGGCGCTGCACGCCCTGAAAAGTGTGACACACTTTTCTGAACAATCCCAATCCCTTCGATTTTTTTCACCGCCCTCCACCACCGCAATCTCCGCCTCCGTCAAACCGTACACCAATACATCCACCTCCGCTTCCAGCGCCGAAGTGTCGGCCTGCGGGTCGGCACCAATCCCGAAGGGATTACATGTTTATAGCCCAACGAAACATCTCGAAGGTATAAGTGCGCAAGGTAATACAACCCCGATAAAACGCGGGGCGCCACGGGCTATAAACATATAACCCGTTTTCTTTCCGCCCCCCCCCCAGCCTCCGCCGCAAACTGCAAGAATTAACACATCCACCTCCCCGCTCCCGGCGCCGGAGCGTCGGCCCGCGGGTCGGCACCAACCCGAGGTACGTTTTAGCCCAGAATTAATCCTGAAGGGATTATATGTTGATCGCAACGGGTTAACATATCAATCCCTTCGATTAAAACGCGGGGCGCCATCGGTGCTATAAACATATAATCCCTTCGGGATTTTTCTTACCGCCCCTCCACCACCGCGATCTCTTCCTCCGTCAAACCGTACAACCCGTACACCAATACATCCACCTCCGCTTCCAGCGCCGAAGTGTCGGCCTGCGGGTCGGCACCAATCCCGAAGGGATTACATGTTTATAGCCCAACGAAACATCTGTGTGCAAATCCCGAAGGGATTATATGTTGATCGCAACGGGTTAACATACAATCCCTTCGGGATTAAAACACCCGGCGGCCATATCGGTGCGAGTAACATATAACCTTCGGGATTTTTCTTACCGCCCCTCCACCACCGCGATCTCTTCCTCCGTCAAACCGTACAACCCGTACACCAGCACATCTACCTCCGCTTCCAAGGCCGAAGTGTCCGCTTGCGGGTCGGCGCGCTTGGCGGTAACCAAATCCCGAAGGGATTAGACGTTTATAGCCCAACGAAACATCCGCAAAACCGGAGGGATTACATGTTTATAGCCCAACGAAACATCTGTGTGCAAATCCCGAAGGGATTATATGTTGATCGCAACGTGTTAACATACAATCCCTTCGGGATTAAAACACCCGGCGGCGCCATCGGTGCTATAAACATATAATCCCTTCGGGATTTTCTTACCGCCCCTCCACCACCGCGATCTCTTCCTCCGTCAAACCGTACAACCCGTACACCAGCACATCTACCTCCGCTTCCAAGGCCGAAGTGTCCGCTTGCGGGTCGGCGCGCTTGGCGGTAACCAAATCCCGAAGGGATTATATGTTTATAGCCCAACGAAACATCCGTGTGCAAATCCCGAAGGGATTACATGTTTATAGCCGAACGAAACATTCTGTAAATCCCGGCGATTATATGTTGATCGCAACGGGTTAACATACAACTTTCGGATTAAAACTCGGGGCGCCATCGGTGCTATAAATATATAATCCCTTCGGGATTTTGCTTACGCCCCCTCCACCACCGCAACCTCCGCCTCCGTCAAACCGTACAACCCGTACACCAATACATCCACCTCCGCTTCCAGCGCCGAAGTGTCGGCCTGCGGGTCGGCACCAATCCCGAAGGGATTACATGTTTATAGCCCAACGAAACATCCGTGTGCAAATCCCGAAGGGATTACATGTTTATAGCCCAACGAAACATCTGTGTGCAAATCCCGAAGGGATTATATGTTGATCGCAACGGGTTAACATACAATCCCTTCGATTAAAACGCGGGGCGGCGCCATCGGTGCTATAAACATATAATCCCTTCGGGATTTTTCTTACCGCCCCTCCACCACCGCGATCTCCGCTTCCGTCAAACCGTACAACCCGTACACCAACACATCCACCTCCGCTTCCAAGGCCGAGGTGTCGGCCTGCGGGTCGGCGCGCTTGGCGGAAAGGATGCGATCAGCAAGCGTAGCGAGTTCTCCGGTTTTGGAAGTAATCATTTCCGGGACAGGAATCGAAAGCACATACGGACTTTGCATTGCCAAAGCTCCTCCCTGAAGTTTGCTTGCTACCTGATTCAAATACAGCCAGACAACTTTGGAGTTCATCAGCGCAACCAAATGCTTGCCCGCATTCGGGATGAAAAAAATCTTGTTGTTCGTGTAAAGTCCGGTCTCCTCAAATGTGAACGACTGAAACGTCATGATCTCCTGATACAGGATTTTTGTTTTTCAAACCTGGTAGTAATCCACTGCATCCTGAATCTCATACCACAGATACGTCCCTTCCTTCCTCCCGGCCCAATCCCCTGAATGGCCTTTGGGCTTGGGCATCAGCCGGTCTTTAAACTGCTCCAGATGCGCCAAAATGGCCGGGTATTCCTCGATTTTTATACCCCTTCGGGTAAAAATCAAACAACTTATCGCCTCACCGGCGTCGTAGCGTTTGATGTCCCCCGCCCGCCAAAAACGGCTTAATCACCTCCGCGCTTTCGGGTCTTCCGCGATCGAGGCGCTCACGCGGGTATCGGCGTCTATGACGAAGGCTTCGTTCAGGCCGGTTTTGATGCCGTAGTAAATTTTTCCCTCCACGTATTCGCCCAGCGGGACGCCGGCAGCGCGGAGTTTGTCAAGCAGGTTTTGGGTGGTTTGGTTGGTGAGCGTCCAGCCGGAGTCGCTCAGGCCGGCCAGGCCCACCGTGAAGGCATTGGCACGAATATAATCGCTCAGCGGCCCTCGTACGAGAGGGTGCCGACGGCGGCGGCGGGGAAGGTGGGCTGCGCATCGGCGCGGCGCAGTTCGAGGATACAAGGGTAGGTGGTGGCCTCTTCGAACACGGGCAGGTCGCCGAAATCGCTGATGCCCTCGATGTGGCGGAGGCGTTTGACGTAGCGGCGCAGTTTGTCGCCGTAGCCGGCGCGCATCCACTTGTTGGGCAGGATGTAGCTGAACTGGCCGCCGGGGCGGAGGATCTCATGCCGCGCTCCACGAAATACACGTACAGGTCGGCGGTGCCGGCGAAGGTTTCGTAGGTGTTTTGGAAAGGGGTTTTTGAACGGGCCGAGTTCTTCCTGCCGGATGTACGGCGGGTTGCCCAGTACGGCATCAAAGCCGAGGTAGTTTCCCCTCATCGTCCAGCACTTCGGGAAATTCGAAGCGCCACTCGAAGGAGTTTCGGTAGGTTTTGCCCTGTTTGAGTTCTTCGATCTGGGTTTCCATGGCGGTTACCTCCCGGTTGATCTTGCCGAGGTCGTCGGAGATGTCCTGGCTTTTTAGTTTTTCGAACAGGTCGCCCACGGCGGCTTTGTTTTCGAGCAAGAAGCGGTCGCCGAGCAGTTTTTTGAGTTTTTTGTTGAGGGGGTTGTTGTGGTAAAATGCTTCGTAGATGGCGGCTTTCACGCGACCGATTTGTTCCAGCAGTTTGGCTTTGGCGGCTTTATCGGAGGCGTTTTTATAGGCGGCCACGGCATCGCGGTATTCGCCGGCTTTTATTTTGCCTTTGGCAAACACGTCTTTCAAATCTTCGTCGAGCGCAAACCGGCTGATGAGCGAGTTGCCGGCTTTGATATTGATGTCGATATTCGGCAGGGTTTCGAGGCGCTGCCGTATTCGCTGTCGGCGTGTGAAATACGCGTGTTTCAACAACTCGATCCAAAGGCGCAGGCGGCAGATCATCACCGATTTGGGGTTGATGTCCACGCCGAACAGGCAGTTTTCGATGAGGGTTTGTTTTTCATGAAACAGGGTTTCCTGTATGCGTTGGGACGCCGTGTTGCCGGGCCGGTACTCGATGGGCTGGTCGGTATCGGGCTCGGTCAGGATGAGTTCGTCGTTGCCGACCACGGCGCGCAGGGGCAGGATGCGGCCTTGCCGGTCGGTGAGGATGCCGAGGTCGCTTTTGATGGCGAGGAGTTCGTTGAGCGCGCTCACGAGGAAGTGGCCGCTGCCCACGGCGGGGTCGCAGATGCGCAGGCTGTTGATGAGTTCATGGGCGGCGCTCAGGGGTATTTTGTGGCGCAGGAGTTCGTTGTGCAGCTCGGTTTCCACGTTGGCGCAGTCCCAGCCGTAGCGCTCGTTGAATTTTTGCAGCACGGCGCGGCGCAGCGTTTCGCGGCACATGTACATGGTGACGAAGCCGGGCGTGAAAAACGAGCCGTCGCGGTAGCCGTTTATTTTTTCAAAAATGAGGCCCAGCACGGCGGCATTGATCACCGGGCGGTTTTCGGCCTGGATGCGGGCTTTGGCATCGCTGCTGAAATCGTAGGCATCGAGGAAAGCGAAGAGGTAGGCTAAAGTTTGCAGGGATTTGGGCGGATTTGCGCCTTGCCGGAGCACGGAGTTGGGGTGCAGGGGCAAGTCGAGGCGGTCTTTCAGGGCCGACACGCGCAGGGTGCGGCGCTCCAGTTCGGTTTGTTCGAAGAGCGAACTGTTCAGGTAAGGCACGTTGCCGAATTGGCGGCGCACCGATTCGCGGCGTTCGGCTTCGGGCACGGCCAGCACGTGAAAGAACAGTTCGTTGAGTTCGTCGTAGTCCCTGACGTTGTCCACCGACAGCAGGCGGTCGCTTCCGGGTCGCCAGCGCAGGAGTTGGCCTTCGAGCAGTTTGAGGAACAGGATACGGTTGAGCCAGGTGATGCAGAGTTCGAGGGCGATGCTGAAGCGTTGTTTGTCGGGGCTGTCGCCGAACTGCTCGAGCTCCGGGGCGTCGCGCCAGACGCCGCTGACTTCCAGTTCGCTGAGTGTATTTTCGAGCAGGCTGCCGTCGTGGCGGCGTTTGCCGGCGCGTTCGATGAGTTTTTTCCCGCCTTCTTTCACCTCTTCCAGCCCGAGGATGTACAGCAGTTCGTCGTAGAACTGTTTGTTCAGGGCGTTGCTGTCGTTGGCGAAGGATTTTTTGAGCAGGTGTTGGGGGGAAAGGATTTTGTAGAGGTCGAGCAGGAGTTCGTCGTCGTTGGGGTCGGCATTGGTGGCGGCGGCGGCATAGGCGCAGGTCGAAGGTGGCAGCAGCGCAGTTCGGGCAGTTCTTTTTCAAAAAACGGCGCGGCGATTTCCTTGTAAAACCACTCGGTTTTTCCGGCGCCGAGGCGGCCTTCCGACCAGTCGGCGTATTGTTGGAGCAGTTTGGTATTGGCGTAGATGTGGCGTTCGAAGTCGGCAGCATCGAAGATGTACCAGCGGTGGATGTCGGTGATGACAAGGTGTCGGATTTCCTTGTTGCCGTTGCGGCTGCGTTCGTTGAGGTAGTAGCGCAGCAGTTCGTGCAGGGCGGTGGTGTTCGGCTTGTCGGGAGTGATCATTTCCGCCTTGTTGCCGGGCTTTTTCGTTTCGATGATGACGCCGACGCTGTCTTTGGCTGTGCGGCCGTTGTGGATCACGAGGTCCTGCCGGTCTTTGGTATTCACGAAATGTTCGTCGCGGTACCAGGCGGCTTTGAGAAAATCGGAAACGATATTTTTGAGATGCTCTTCGCTTTCCTGTGCGGAATGGCCGAGGTGTTCGAGCAGGCGGGCCAGTTCGGTTTTGAACCGTTCGAGGCGGTGGTACTCCACGTTTTGGACGCGGTATGCTGATTAGTTTCATGGTGCAGTAGGTTGATTTGACGAGCAAGAATACGCCTTTCCGCCAAAAACTACTGCCACTAAATCACTGCTCGTCCCCCCGCCCCCGTTAAGGTTTTTAACCTTCCCCCCATCAGCCGCCCTGTTTGGCTTAAGGCGGACATACTTTCCGGTTAAAGTTGTTTTAAGGCCCGTTCAAACGTTAAAACCGCCCGGAAACGCCGTTTCTTTGCAGTCCAATTTTACGAACAACAGAGGCATGAAACTTCGACTTTTTCTCTTAACCCTGCTCGCCCTTCCGCTCGCTACGGCGCTTGTTTCCCAGAACCCTGTCAAGTGGGCATTCACGTCCAGAGATGCCGGAAATGGCGCGTATGACCTGATCTTCACCGCCACCAAAAAGACGAGGGCTGGAACACCTACTCCCAGTTTCTCGAAAGTGAGGACGGCCCCGTGCCCACCTCCATCACGTTCGAGGAGGGCAAACATTTCAAACTAAACGGCAAAGCCAAGGAAAGCGGCAACAAGTTCACCAAGTACGACAACGTGTTTGGCATGAACCTGACCAAGTTTTCCGGCAAGGCCATTTTCACACAGCGTGGACGACCGATGCGAGCCTGCCGGATTTCAGGGTATGTGACGTTCATGGTCTGCAATGACGAAATGTGTCGCCGCCCAAGGATGCCGATTTCAAATTTGGCACTGCCTGCCGCAGCCGCCAAACCGCCACCGACCGCCCAAAAAAGACGAAAAAACGGAGACGCCTGCCCCGCCCCCGGCTACTACGGGCGGTGATGCCGGCGGCGACACCGGTGCTGCACCCCCGCCTGCCGATGCCGATGCCGGGCGCGCCCGCGGAAGCATCGGGAGACGCAAAATTTTCAGGGAAATTTTGACCCCGGGCGTGCTATCAATCCGAACAGTACGTGAATGCATGTGCGGCAGAGGTAGAAGAAACCAAGCTCGGCGTGGTGGGTATTCATCGCGGGATTTTGGGCGGGCTGGTTGCGCTGCTCACTCCCTGCGTGTTCCCGATGATCCCGCTGACGGTGGTTTTTCACCAAACGCTCCCGCGACCGCGCCACGGGCCTGCGCAATGCGCTGTGGTACAGGCTCCAGCATCGTGCTCACTTTATGTCGGCATCGGTATTTTGCTGACCTCCATTTTCGGCCCTTCCATCCTGAACAGATGAGGTACGGATATGTACTTCAACCTGCTTTTTTTCGTCGTGTTCGTGGTGTTTGCGCTGTCGTTTTTGGTTTGTTTGAAATCACGTTGCCGTCGTCGTGGGTCAACCAGAGCGACAAGATGGCCGACAAGGGCGGCATGCTCGGTATATTTTTTATGGCGTTCACGCTGGCACTGGTATCGTTTTCCTGCACCGGCCCCATCGTGGGCACCTGCTGTGAAACGGTAAAGCCAATGCCGGCGACGTTGTTCGGGTTTGTTTCCATTCGCCCGCTGATTGGCATGACCGGTTTTGGGCTGGCGCTGGCGCTGCCGTTCGGGCTTTTGCCATGTTTCCCGGCTGGCTGCAAAGTTTGCCCAAGTCGGGCAACTGGATGGACAACGTGAAAGTTACGCTCGGTTTTGTGGAACTCGCGCTGGCGTTTAAATTCCTCAGCACGGCCGACATGGTGCGCCACTGGGGCATCCTGAAATTTGAATTGTTTCTGGCGCTTTGGTGTGTCTGCGCGTTGCTGCTGAGCTTGGACCAGTTGGGCCTGCTGCCCAAACTCAAAGGCGCATCCGGCAAACCGGGCGTTTCACGGGCCGTGATGGGCGTGTTGGCGCTCGCATTTGCGGCCTACATCGGCAACGGGCTGCTCAACTACCAGTCTCTGAGTCTGCTCAGCGGCATCGCCCCGCCCGTGCACTACAACTACTTCCGCCCCATGGATTGCCCGCACGAACTCGATTGCTGCAAAGACTTCGACGAGGGCCTGAAAGTAGCCCAACTGGAAAACAAACCGCTTTTTTGTGGACTTCACCGGCTGGCTGCGTGAACTGCCGCAAGATGGAGGAAAACGTGGAACAAAGAGGAGGTGCTCAAACAACTGCGCAACAACTATGGCGGTGTCGCTGTATGGACGACCAGGCCCGCCTGTTCCAGAGAGCAAACCCAAGTACCTGCTCGACAAAACATACCGGTGATAAAATCCGCACCGTGGGCGCCAAGTGGAGCAGTTTTCAGATCAACAACTTCCAGCGCAACTCCCAGCCCTGGTATGTGCTGATGCACAACGACGGCAAAACCCTGCTCAACCAGCCCCGCGGCTATACGCCCGATGTGGCCGAGTACCGGGCTTTTCTGGAGTGCGGCGTTGATGCGTTTGCCGAGTTGAAATCCAAAGAGGAAGGAAAGTCGCTCATTGGGGCCAATTAGGGCGGGTTTCAATCCACCGTATCTATTCTTCCGCCTTCACCCAGTACACACCGCTGTCCAGTCTTTTTTGCACAAACGAAAAGTACTCCGGCACAATCTCGAACCCGACATACTGCCGACCTTCCAGCCTGCTCACCACGGCCACTTGGCCGGAGCCGAGAAACGGGTCGAGCACCACGTCGCCGGGCCTGCTGTTGTAGGCCAGTTTTTCGGATAATTTCGGCCGGCAGTTTGGTGGGCGTTTTCACATCGCCGTTCCAGTACTCGCGGGATATGGTCCACACGTCTTCCTTGTCCTTGTAGTGGGCGCTGCCGCCATCCGGGTGTTCGGCGTCCTTGTCGAAACGGGCGTAGGGGAAAAACGCGCGTTTTTTATCGTTGGGGCAAGCGAACAGGATATGGTAGTGGGACGTGACATACTTGCGTTTGGTGACGAGTCCGAACTGGTATTTCCAGACGAGGTGGTTCACCAGGGTGAGGTTCAATTCGTCTAAGGCAATGAGCAATTCCTTTGAGGTAGTTCCAGCCGGAAAAATGTAGAGACTGCCTTCCGGTTTCAGTACACGTTTCACTTCGGCAAGCCAGGCGCGGTAAATTCGAGGTAGTCCGCGCCTTTCACCTCCGTGTACCCCTCCAGCACGCGACTGTCCTTGCGGTTGTAATTCCCGCGTTTGGCCTGAAATTCGATACCGAATGGCGGATCAGTGATGACCAAATCAACACTGGCATCGGGCAGGTGCCGTGCCATGCCGATGATGCAGTCTTCGTTGTATATTTTGTTCATGTGGGACAATGGCGCGTTTGAAGCCGGTGGCCAACTGCCAGAGACCAACGGCCGATAATCGCGGCAACTTTCGGAAAAAAACCGCGCATTGTCCGGTTTCCGGGAATTAAAAAGAAAAAGGGTCGGCAAGCGCAATGCTTTGCCGACCCCGACCCGTAGTTTATTTGTTTGTGTTTCAGAGCAATCCCTTCGAACCACCTTGTTTGTTCAGGTACTCTGTCTGAGCGGATCCAATCAAAATTTTATACTTGCCGGAGGGGAGGTTGGCTACGTCGAGCGACCAGTCTTCCGTCTCCGTGGTAAATACTTTTTGCAGCACTACCTTGCCGTCGGAGCCAATCACTTGTACGGGCAGGCTACCCACGGGGAGTTCGTCTACCATCAACCAGATTTTTTCCTGCGTGACGACCACCTCGACATAAGGTTGTTGCGGGTCGGTCGGTACTGCGGCAGATTGCGCCCAATGGGCAGCTTTCAGGCCCAATAAAAGGGCAAGCGTCAAAATGAGTTTTGTTTTCATAGCTCAATAATTATTTGTTTTTGTTTCGGCCATACAGACACGGTGGCTCGGGGCCGGGTTGCAGCCCGGTGCTCCGTTCTCGATAAACACACCCGAATGCGGGGCCAGTACACGTTTTGGGACGGTCAATTGCCGCCGGCAAAATCGAAACTCAAAACCCGAAATTCAAAACACCCGCCCGCGCCTATCTTTGCCGAAAAAATTGCCCGCCACTATGCTCCGGTTTCTGTTTTTGGCACTATTGCCGTTTTCGCTGTCCGCCCAGCACCACGCCCGACTCTATGTTCCGCCCGAAGACGCCGCTGTGCGGCAAAATTTGTCGGAATGGCAAGACCTCAAGTTTGGCCTGCTTATGCACTGGGGCACATACAGCCAGTGGGGCATCGTGGAGAGCTGGAGCCTCTGCCCCGAGGACGAGGGCTGGTGCGAGCGCCGCGGCCCTTATGCAGCCGATTGGTACACCTACAAAACGGCGTACGAAAACTTGCAAACAACGTTCAACCCAACCCGCTTCGACCCGGAAAAATGGGCCGATGCCGCCCGCACGGCCGGTATGCGCTACATGGTGTTTACCACCAAACACCACGACGGATTTTGTATGTTCGATACCCGGCAAACGGACTATAAAATCACTGCCGCACAGTGTCCTTTTTCAGCAAACCCGCAGGCCAATGTGGCCAAAGAAATCTTCGGCGCCTTCCGGGCACAGGGATTCAAGGTGGGCGCCTATTTTTCCAAACCCGACTGGCACAGCCCGGACTTCTGGTGGCCTTATTTCCCACCCAAAGACCGCAATATCAGCTATGATCTGAACAAATACCCCGACCGGTACCAGCGCTTCCGGGACTTCACGTTCAATCAACTGGAGGAACTCTGTACCGATTATGGCCGCCTTGATCTGCTCTGGCTCGACGGGGCCTGGGTGCGCCCCGCCGCTACCATTGACCGTTCCGAGTCCTGGCAACGGGGCATCCCGGAAGGGCAGGATGTGGACATGCCCCGTATAGCCGCTATGGCCCGCCAACGGCAGCCCGGCATCCTGGTGGTAGACCGCTGGATTCCGGGTGCGTTCGAGAACTACCTCACCCCCGAACAGGGCATTCCGCCCGCCCCGCTCGGGGTGCCGTGGGAAACCTGCATGACTATGGGCGATTCGTGGTCGTATATCGCGAAGGAAAACTATAAAAGTCCGCGCCGGCTGGTGCACGCGCTTTGTGATGTGGTGAGCAAGGGCGGCAATCTGCTGCTCAACATAGCCCCCGGGCCGGACGGTGCGTGGCACGCCGAAGCCTACGAGCGCCTGCAAGCCATCGGCGCCTGGATGTCGGTGAACAGCGCCGCTATCTACGGCACAAAAACACCGGACAGTGGTGTGTTTCGGCAAGACAATATCGCGTTCACCCAAAAAGGCGACACCCTGTACGCGTTCTATCTGGCGGAAGAAAAGAAGTGAAAATGCCTGAACAGATCATCCTGAAAAATATCTGCCCGGCTGCGGGCAGCGCCGTGCGCCTGCTCGGACACGCGCAACCGCTCGTCTGGGAATGCGCCGCCGGCGACACCCGGATTCAGGTGCCCGAAGCACTGCGCAACACGCCTCCCTGCAACTATGCCTGGGTTTTTTCCATCGCACTCCATTAGCCGTTCATGCCTGTTTTCTGGATCAACGAACACGAAATGACCTTCCCGCACCCCACCCTGGCCGAACCGGGCGGGTTGCTGGCAGTTGGCGGCGACCTAAGCCCGGAGCGACTCGTTCTGGCATATCGGAACGGGATTTTTCCCTGGTTTGAAGATGAAGGCAGTTTTTTCTGGTACTCGCCCGACCCGCGTTTTATTTTGTTTCCCGCCGAGATCAAGGTTTACAAAAGCATGCGCGCTGTTTTCAACCAAAACAAGTTCGACTACACGCTCGACACCTGTTTCGAGCAGGTAATTCGGGCTTGCGCCCAAACGCCGCGCGCCGGACAAGACGGCTCCTGGATCGCGGAATCATTCGTCGAGGGCTACACCGAGTTGCACCGGCAGGGCGTGGCGCACTCCGTGGAGGTTTGGCAGAACGGCGCGTTGGTGGGCGGCCTGTACGGGCTGGCGCTGGGGCGTGTATTTTTTGGAGAAAGTATGTTTTCCCGGGTACCCAATGCCTCCAAGGCCGGCTTCATCACCATTGTACGGGCATTGGAAAAATCCGGCTTTTCGCTGGTTGACTGTCAACAGGAAACCGCCCACCTCAGCAGCCTCGGTGCGCATAATATCCCCCGCCAACAGTTTCTCGAACTGCTCTACCGAAATGCCTACGAGCGCTCGCTGATCGGTACCTGGGCATTCCTCGATGGGGCCATAGTGGCCAATCCGCTTTGACTGTACCGGCGGGTTTCAACCCACAGCCTCTCGTACAGGTACGGCTGCAGTTTGCTACCTTTGCCCGCCCGATTTTCCTCCAACATGCACCATCTTCCGCCATGCACCGCGTTTATTTCGATAATGCCGCCACCACCCCCATTTCCGAGGAGGTTATCCAGGCCATGCTGCCCGTTTTGCGCGAGCAGTACGGCAATCCGTCCAGTATCCACGCCGAGGGCCGCCAGGTGCGGGCACTGATTGAAACTGCGCGAAAAACCGTCGCCCGGGGCATTGGCGCGAGCATTGCCGATGTGTTTTTTACCTCGGGAGGTACCGAGAGCAACAACATGGCCATCAAATGTGCCGTGCGCGACCTTGGGGTGCGGCGCATCATCAGCAGTCCAACCGAGCACCATTGCGGCTTGCACACTATCGAAACGGTGGAGCGGGAGAGCGGTGTCGAGGTAGTCTGGTTGCCCGTGGACGACCGCGGCTGCGTGGATATGGAGGCACTGGAACAAGCCCTGGCCGACAGCCAAAACACCAAAACCCTCGTGTCGCTCATGCACGCCAACAACGAGATCGGCACCATGCTCGACATAGACCGGGTGGCCGCGCTCTGCCGGCAATACGACGCCTTGTTGCACACCGATTCGGTACAAACTATTGGCCATTTTGCCTGGGATGTGGGCAAAACACCCGTCAGTTTTTTGTCGGGTGCGGCCCACAAGTTTCACGGCCCGAAGGGCGTGGGGTTCATTTATATCAATCCCGACAACCCCGTGCATCCGTTTCTGGACGGCGGCGGGCAGGAGCGCAATATGCGCGGGGGCACCGAAAATGTATACGGCATCGTCGGACTGGCCAAAGCACTGGAACTGGCTGTTGCCGAAATGGAAACCCGCACGGCGCATATTCTGGATATTCGCCGGCACCTGATGGCCCGGCTACTGGAGTCGTTTGCGGATATCCGGTTCAATGGCGACTACGACGGCCACTGCCTGTACACGGTGCTGAGCGTATCGTTTCCGCCTTCGCCCAAAAACGAACTGTTGCTGCTTAGCCTCGATATCGCGGGCGTGAGTGCATCCGGGGGCAGCGCCTGCACCAGTGGCGCCGAAAAGGGCAGTCATGTACTAGCTGCTATCGGCGCCGACCCGGACCGCAAGAGTATCCGGTTTTCCTTTTCGCACTACAACACCCGCGAGGAGGTAGATTTTGTGGTGGAAAAACTCCGGGCCATACTGCCGGCACAGGCGCTTGCGGGAGTAGTTTAAATCAATCCCGCAGCACATCGGGCAGGTTGCTGTCCGGATACATTCGTTTCAACCGCAAAAATTTGAATATGAAAAATACCGCTTTCCCGATCGCGCTGTTCGCCGGCCTGTTGTTTTGGGTTGCCTGTGCAAAATCGCCCACCCCTGTTCAGATAAAAACGGAGCAATTCACTGCCCGCCAATGCGTGAACGATTCCTTGTGCGCCGAGATGCGGTTGTCGTACCCGGTGGTGTCCGGCGCCGATTCTGCGGTGGTGCGGCGGCTGAACGACTCCATTCAGGTTGTGGTCTATCTTGCTGCCAATGCAGACCAGAACCTCCCCTTCCGGGCGGCACTCGACACGGCAGCGGTTCGGTTTTTCGAGATGTTGCAAGCCGACTACGATGCGAACCCCGATTTCTCCATGTCGTATTCCATGGAGTTGGACAGCCGGGTGGCCATGCAAAGCAATCGTTATCTTTCCATAGAAATGAACGGCTACGCCTTCACGGGCGGGGCGCACGGGTACTACTACACGGTGCTGAATACTTTTCACATAGAAACCGCCGAATCTGTTCGGCTGGAGGAGTTGTTTCCCGATACGGCAGCCTTGCGCCCTTTATTGGAAAAAGCATTTTTGGAAGTACACCGCAAGGAGCAGCCCGAGGTGGAGTTGGCCGACCTGCTCCTGGAGCCGGATGCGCCGCTGGCCTTGCCGGCCAACTACTGCGTGGTGCCGGAGGGTGTGCGTTTTGTGTACAATCCATACGAAGTGGCTGCGTACGCGGTTGGGCAAGCCGATTTTACCCTGACCTGGAAACAACTCGGAACGCTGGTGGAGCGAAAAAAATGGGCGCCGTAAGCGCCAGTTTGATTGAGTTGTGCTGCATGGACTATTTGCGGTGTCCACCCAGCGCTTCCACCCGTCTTTTTTCAATTTCTTTCAAAATTCGGTGCGCCAGTTCCAGTGCCTGAAACCCGTCGCGCAGCGGCACCGGCGGCGTGGTGTTGTTCTGGATACTCGCTGCGAAGGTTTCCAGTTCCAGTTGGATGGCGTTTACGGATGCTGTTTCGGGCATTTGCAGGTGCAGCCATTTTTTGCCGGCTGCCGGTGTTTCAAATTCCATCAATTGTTCCTGCGGCGGCAGGTTGGGCGCATTCTGATCGAACAGGCGCACGATCTGGGCATTCTTGTCGAGGAAATCGAGGCTGATGTAGGCGTCCTGCTGGAAGAGGCGCATTTTGCGCATCTGCTTGAGCGAGATGCGGCTGGCGGTGAGATTGGCCACGCAGCCATTGGCAAATTCGAGGCGCACATTGGCGATATCGGGTGTGTTGCTGAGTACGGCCACGCCGCTGGCGCTTACGCGCTGCACGGGCGCCTGGACGAGGTGCAGCACCAGATCAAGGTCGTGGATCATCAGGTCGAGGATTACCGACACCTCGGTGCCCCGGGGCTGGAAAGCCGCCAGGCGATGGCATTCGATGAACATGGGCTGCAGCGCCATGTTGTGCAGGGCCAGATAGGCGGGATTGAACCGCTCCACATGGCCGACCTGTACCTGTACGCCGGTCTTTTCGGCCAACTGGAGCAAGCGGCGACCTTCGGCGACCGTGGCGGTTACGGGTTTTTCGATGAAGACATGTTTGCCGGCGCGCATGGCCTGGGCAGCCAGTTTGTAGTGGGTGGGCGTGGGCGTCACGATGTCCACGGCATCCACTTCGCGCAGGAGCGCAGCAGGGGAAGTGAAGCGACGCACGCCGTACTGGCCGATGGCCGATGCCGCGTTTTTTTCATCCGGATCGTAAAAGCCGACGAATTCCCACTGTTCCGTAGCAAGGATACATTTCAGGTGGATTTTGCCGAGATGCCCGGCGCCAAGCAGGCCGATTTTGAGTTTTGACATGGGTCATTTAAAATACATCAATACGGCCCCGAACGCCGTGATGAGGGCGATCAGTACAGTAGCCATTTTGATTGTGTAGCGGATGTGTCGGATGAAGGCTTCGATTTCGCTGCGGAACTGCGGGTAGCGCGGCAAAATTTCTGCCTCTAATTTTTGGCGGCTGAACACATGCTCTGCGCCAAACTGGACGCGGTTGCGCACCAATATGCCGTAGGTTTTCATGACTTTGGCCCGAAAATACACGTTGACGAACAACATGGCCAGAAACAGACCGATGATGATGGAAACGAGAAGAATGTACATGGCGGCAAAGGTAACGCGGGAAGGACGTAGGGAGAGAGTACAGTTTTTAACGGCGCCGGTTCCGGACGCGGAATATGCACTTAAATTTGCCTCCTTTTTTGAATGTGTTTTGGTGTTTGAGGTTTTGGCGCCTCCGTAACACAAACACCAAAACACACAAACACCAAAACACACAAACACACAAACACACAAGCATGTCAGGATACCACATTACCACCAAACACAAAGGCAAGATGGCTTTTGAAGCCGCAATCGGCCACCACAAGGTTATCATGGACAGTATTCCGGATAACGATGGAGAAGACACCGGCCCTTCGCCCAAAAAACTGCTCCTCGCCACGCTGGCTACCTGCACCGGCATGGACATCGTCTCGCTGCTCAAAAAAATGCGGGTAGAGTACTCCGATTTTGAAATCGTGACCACTGCCGGCCTGACCGAAGAGCACCCCAGGGTGTTTTCGCATATTGAGGTGCTCTATCGCATCAACGTGGACGAAAAAGACCGGGAAAAATTCGAAAAGGCGGTTTCGCTCTCGCAGCACAAGTATTGCGGCATTTCTGCCATACTGCGCAAAAGCAGCCCGCTGGACTACAGCATAGAGTATTTATAAGGGGGCCGTCTTACTGCGAACCCCCAAGATATTACCCGCCCGCATACGTCAAAAAAAACGCCATCGCCTCCGGGTTTTTCATGGAATCCGAATTGTAGGCTTTGTCTAAAGGCTTCCGCTGGAGGATTTTTTTCACGGGCGTTTCCATCTTTTTTCCGGAAATGGTGTACGGAATATCCGGCGCCTCAATGATCTCGTCGGGCACATGGCGGGGGCTGTAGTCGGCGCGCAGGGTCTTCCGGATGCGGTTTTTCAGGTCGTCGTCCAGCACTGCGCCGGGGGAAAGGGCCACGAAAAGCGGCATCCAGTCGGAGCCGTCGGGCCGTTCGATGTTGACGATGAGCGCGTCCCGAATCTCCGGAATTTTGTCTACGGCCCGGTAGATTTCGGCAGTGCCGATGCGTACGCCCTGCCGGTTGAGCGTGGCATCGGAACGGCCGAGGATGACGAGCGAATCGCGGGGTGTGATGCACAGCCAGTCGCCGTGTCGCCACACGCCGGGGTACTGCTCGAAATAACTGGAGCGGTACCTGGCGCCGTCGGGGTCGTTCCAGAAAAACACGGGCATGCAGGGCATGGGTTTGGTCACCACCATCTCGCCGACCTCGCCGGGCGGCACGGGGTGGCCGTCGTCGTCCCAACTTTCCATAGCGCAGCCGAGGCAGCGGCACTGGATTTCGCCCTGGTACACCGGCAACAGGGGGTTGCCGCCTACCCAGGCCGTACACACGTCGGTGCCGCCGGCCATAGACGACAGCCACACATCGCTTTTCAGATGTTCGTATACCCACCCGAATGCTTCCGGCGGCAAAGGCGAGCCGGTGGAGCCAATGCTGCGCAGGCCGGACAGGTCGTGCGTGTTTTTGGGCGACAGCCCGGCTTTCATGCAACTCACGAGAAAGGGCGCGCTGGTACCGAAGTGGGTGATGCGGGCTTTTTCGGCCATTTCCCAAAGCACATTCAGCGTGGGGTAGCCGGGGCTGCCGTCGTACAATACTGCGGTGGCTCCGGTGAGCAGCGAGGCCACCGTAAAATTCCACATCATCCAACCGGTGGTGGAAAACCAGAAAAAGCGCTCGCCGGGGTGTACGTCGTTGTGAAAATGCAGGTATTTCAGGTGCTCCAGCAGGTTGCCGCCGTGGGAGTGGGTGATGGCTTTGGGCACGCCCGTGGTACCCGACGAGTACAGCACCCACACGGGGTGATCGAAGGGCAGCGGCTCGAATTGCAGGTCGTTGTCCGTATGGGTGTGCAACATGTCGTCCCACAGTATGGCGTTGGGGAGGTTGTCGGGGCGGGCGTTTTTGTCGAGGTGTGGAATGAATACCACTTTTTGCAGCGTGGGCAGCAGGTTGCAGATTTCGCGCACGGTCTCACGTTTGTCGAACGACTTGCCGCCGTAGGCATAGCCGTCCACGGCGATGAGTACCCGGGGTTCGATTTGCACAAAACGGTCGGCCACGCTGTTGGCCCCGAAGTCGGGCGAGCAACTTGACCACACGGCCCCGACACTCATGGCCGCCAGTACGGCCACGACGGCATGCGGGGTATTGGGCAAAAAAGCCGCTACGCGGTCGCCGGGACCGATGCCGGCTTCGCGCAGGAAACGGGCCATGGCTGCCGTTTGGCGTTCCAGTTCGGCCCACGACATTTCGCGCAGTCCTTCGCGTTCGTTTTGGAACAAAAGGGCGGGGCGTTCGCTGTTTTTTTGTCGGAAAATATGCTCGGCGTAGTTCAGCGTTGCGCCCTCGAACCAGCGTGCACCGGGCATTTCCAGTCCGGACAACACCTGTCGGTACGGTGTATGGCTGATGACTTGGAAGTACTGCCACACCGTTTCCCAGAACAGATCGGGGCGGTCAACAGACCAGCGCCAGAGGGTGTGGTAGTCGTCGAAGATCAGATTTTTTTCGCGGGCCAGCCACTGCAGGTACCGTTGCAGGTGCGCATTTTCGCGGGTGTGGGCATCGGGTTGCCAGAGGAGAGCGGGTTGTTGGTCGGGCATGGTCGGGTCGAGAAGAACGTCCGTTGGGGCGGCGCGAAAGTACGATGAAAGAAACTTCTCCACGCGAGCAGGCTTTCCCAAATGCCATGCGTGGCTGTGGCGCCGAATCACGGCCGTATTTTCCTCAAATCTTCGTTTCTTCGCCGCTGTCGAAATCAGTGTTTATTTATCGTAGAAACAACTCGTTATGTGTGCTTCCGTCCTTTCAAAACGTTTGACCGCTCTTTTTTTTCTCGCCGCTACCGGGTTGCCGGCACTTCAGGCACAGGTTTTTTGGACGGAAAATTTTGAAGACGAAAGCCTGGCCACATCCAACTGGCAGCACGACGGCATCAATGCCGGGCCGTCTTTTTGGATATGGACAGACGACCCCGCCGCCGGCTATCAGGAGCCGGATTTGCCCGTTTTCGGTGCGCCTACCGCCTCCAACGGCTATTTTCTTTTCAACTCCGACGACAACGGCCAAACCCCGTTCGACGTGTGGCTCACCAACATCAACCGGCCCGCCGACTGCACGGGAAAAACGGGTGTGCACCTGCGGTTTTACACCCAGTACATTTATTTCAACCCTGCCGGCACGGTCGCGCAAATTGGCGTGAGCACGAACGGTATTGATTTTACCTACCAAAACCTGTTCGATACGCTGCCGGCAAACCTGCCGTTTGACGGCTGGTTGGAAATAGACCTCGCCGAAGCCGACGATCAGCCCGAGGTGTGGCTACAGTTTCGCTGGATCGGCAACTACGAGTACCACTGGAAAATAGATGACCTGAGCCTGTTTACCGTTGTGGCGGAAGACCCGGATTTCTGCGAAACGGCGGTAGACATTACGGAATTCTTCGGCCAAACCCCTGGCGAGCCGCAGATCACCGGCTTGCTCGACAATACCGATGCCACCGTGTCGGCTACCGACCCCGAGGTGTCGTGTTGGGGCGAGGCCGGGCCGGGTGGGCTGGACATTTTGAACAACACCCTGTGGTGCACGTTTGCCGGCGACGGCGGCACATACAACATCCAGACCGTGCCCTGCAATGCGACCAATTATATCGGCTCGACAGCCGGAAACCTCGGCGATACGCAGATGTTGCTTCTGGCCGGCGACGACTGTTCCGACCTGACGCCCGTTGCCTGCAATGAAGATTTTTTTCCATTTGGCATACCCGACTGGCGTGCCGGGGTCAGTATACAAACCGACTCCGGGCAGCAGTACTACATTTTGCTGGACGGGTTTGAGGGCCAGGGCGTGGTGGCTACGGGCGAGTTTTGTATTCAGGTGACACAGCAACTCGTGGTGCCTTGCGCCGATGGGCAAGTTGGCTCGTTTACGTTGAGCAACAACGGGTTCGTGTGTACGGGCGGCAATCTGGAAGATATCCTGAGTCTGAATGCCGCTGAATTTGTGTTGCCCACCACCGGGCCGGAAAGCGGTCTGGCCTGGTGTATCAGCCCGGATACGATTCCGGCTGGTACATGGCCTGGCACGATCCAGCAGGTGTCCAGCACACCTTTCGGGCCAAACGTGGCGCCGCCGGATTTGCTGAACAACGGTACTATTTTACCTTACGGAACGCATTACCTGACCCCTGTGGTGTTGGGTGGCGGAACGCGGATCAATGCCGGCGCACAGCCATTTGTGTACAACATTGACCCGGGTAGCGGGTGTTACTTCGTAGGCCAATCACTGAAAATTGTTTTGTTGCCGCCGCTGGCTCCACTTGGCGCCCTGCCGCAGGTAACCAACGAGGTGGTGCCGCCGGGCAACAACGGATCCATTGTGCCGGCAGTGAGCGGCGGCTCGGGGCAATACCTCAACGATGCCGCTTTGTACCAATACCTGTGGAACAACGGCGCCGTGACCAAAAACCTGACCGGCCTGTCGGCGGGCGTCTACACCGTGACGATTTCCGACATCAGTGGCTGTACGGCAGCAGCAGTACTGGAGGTGACGGTCGGCCAGACGGTGAGCAGCACCGACCCGGCACTGGTTCGGGCGCTTGAGGTGCGTCCGAACCCGACCCGTGCTGCTCTTCAACTATACCTTGATCTGCAAAGCGCTGCCGACGTGCGCATCGAAGTGACAAACATACTCGGGCAAGTGCTGGAAACCCATCATGCCGGCCAGGTATCCCAACTTGTGCATACGTTCGATTTGTCGCATTTTGCCGAAGGCACCTACCTGTTGCGCGTGGTTGTGGGGCAGGAATTTGCCCTACGCCGGATAGTCGTAGCGCGGTAGCATCCGCTCCCAGTACCCAACTCAAAACTCAAAACTCAAAACTCAAAACTTTAGAGCCTTTCCATGTTCGAACTGACGCAAACCGCCTTTGGCAAATACCGCCGCTACGACCTGCACCACCCGGAATCGGGCAACGGGTTCAGCATGGTGCCCGGTTTGGGCGCCAACGTACTGGAAATTCGTTTTGGCGGCGACAATGTGCTCGACGGGTACCAATCGCCCGAGGAGTTGGAGGCGGGTCAATGGGGCAAGAGTGCCTTGTTGTTTCCGTTTCCCAATCGCCTGCAGGACGGACAGTACTCGTGGTTGGGGCAGGACTACACCTTTCCGATCAACAATGCTGCCACCAACAACGCCATTCACGGTTTTGTGCGCCACGAAGCGTTCGATGTGACGCGCATCGAGATGACTACAGAAACGGCCGAGATCACCTGTCGGCTCGACTACCGGGGGCATCATGCGTGGTACCCTTTCCCGTTTGTGCTGGAGGCTACGTTTGTAATGACCGATCGCGGGGCGTTCAGCGCGTCTTTTTTTGTACGCAACCGCCACCACGCGGCTATTCCGGTGGGTCTGGGTTGGCATCCTTATTTTCGTCTGACCGATCGGGCGGACACCCACGACCTGCAACTGCCTGCTTGTTCCGTAGTGGAAATAGATGCGCGTATGCTCCCCACCGGGTTACGCACGCCCTACACGGCTTTTTCCCAAAAAAAGCCGCTGGGCGATACGGTGCTGGACAACTGTTTTCATGTGGAAGAAAGCAATACGCTTTTTCATCTCACCTTGCACGGCGGTGTGCGCACGCTTTCCCTGGCAGCCAGCCGCGACCTGTTTCCATATTTTCAGGTATTCACGCCCCCGCACCGGGAGAGCATTGCGCTGGAGCCGATGACCTGCAATGTCAATGCTTTCCGAAACGGCGAGGGCCTCGCCACTATTCCCGCCGGGGGCGACTGGGCGGCAGCATTCCTGCTGGAAATGCGGTAGGGTTTTGGTGTTTTGGTTACAGCGGCCCGAAAACCAAAACGCCAAGACACCAAAACACTTCACTTTCCAAACATCGGTTAATTCCGGCTGTTCGCCCGTGGAAACCTGCCATCGGACCTCGAACAGGGATAGTCGTCTTTTACTGCTGCAACTATCTTGCCCCGCATCCGTCTGTTGTGTTGTTTTTTGCTGTTAGTCGCCGGCTTACGCCTCTGGTTAAATTGCGCAAACCAGCACAGGCGTTGATTGCAGGATTACCAACAGTGATTACCATAGCAGAGCAATAACACGGAGTTTTTTTTGCGGTGCTCGAAGCAATTCGAGCGCCTTTTTTTTGCTCAATCGGGATTTGGCGGATCGTCGCGTACCTTTGACACGCGTTGCACACGTTGCGCATTGATGCACACTATGCCCGGACTTTACCTCCACATTCCGTTTTGCAAACAGGCTTGCCACTACTGCAATTTCCATTTTTCTACCACCTTGCGCAGCAAGCCCGCCATGGTGGCGGCTATTTTGCGCGAGTTGGAGTTGCAAAAGGACTACCTCGGCGGGGCCGAACTGACCTCTGTTTATTTCGGGGGCGGTACGCCGTCGCTGCTGGATATCGGGGAGATGGAGCAGATTTTTGAAAAAATTCATGCGTTGTACCGCATAGCCCCCGATGCCGAAATCACGCTGGAAGCCAATCCGGACGATCTGACAAAGGAAAAACTGCGCGATTTGCGGGACTATACCCCGGTGAACCGACTGAGCATCGGTATTCAATCATTTTTTGATGATGACCTGCGCTGGATGAACCGTGCGCACAACGCCGCCCATGCCCGGCATTGCCTGCGCGATGCTGCTGCTGCCGGATTTCGGGATATGACCATTGACCTGATTTATGGTGCGCCGACCACATCGGATGCCCAATGGGCGGAAAATGTGCGCATTGCCATGGAGGAAGGTATTCCACATTTGTCGTGCTACTGCCTCACAGTGGAGGAGGGTACTGCGTTGGCACATTTCGTGCACAAGGGCAGCGCGCTACCGGTTGACGAGGAAAAAGCCGCCCGGCAATTTGAATATCTGCAGAACCAGACGGAGCAACGCGGTTATGAGCATTATGAAATTTCCAACTTTGCCTGGCCTGGTCGCCATGCTCGGCACAACAGTAGCTACTGGAGCGGATCGCCGTACCTCGGGGTAGGGCCGTCGGCACACTCCTTCGACGGGCGGAGCCGGCAGTGGAATGTCGCCCACAACGCCCGGTATCTTGCCGCTCTTGAAGCAGGACAAGTGCCTTTCGAGCGGGAAGTGCTGACCCCGGCACAGCGATACAACGAGTATGTGATGACGGGACTTCGCACGATGTGGGGATGTGAAAAAGCAAGTATTGAAGCATTTGGAGTGCCCTTTGCCGATTTTTTTCGCGAAGAAGTGGAGCTGTTTCTGCAAAATGGCACCGTTGAGCAGGACGAGACGCACGTCCGCCTGACCCGCGCGGGTAAGTTGTTGGCCGACCGAATAGCGGCGGATTTGTTCTGGACAGATACGGAAGCATGACGGGTCGTTGTTTTTTGACTGCCTTGCCGGCAAATTGCTTGTGTTTCCTACATTTGCTGTTCAACTGTTTCTATTTTTCAAAAAAAACGAAAATCGTATGCTACAAGAACTCAAGGCATTCCTGCTCCGGGGCGATGTGCTCGCCCTCGCCGTGGCGGTCGTCATCGCCGGTGCTTTTGGTAAAATCATTGACTCCTTAGTCAACGACATCATTTCGCCTATACTCGGGATGATCACCGGGAACCCCGATTTTTCGGAAGTGGTGATCGGCTCTGTCAAGGTGGGCAACTTCATCAATGCCGTGGTGAATTTCATCATAGTGGGCATCGTTTTGTTCTTCCTGATAAAGGCTGCGGGTAAAAAATCTGAGGATGTGAAGTGAGGGCAAGCACATATTTGTCCTCTTTTTATGCAATAGGAGCCATCCCGACTTTTCGGGATGGCTCCTGCCGTTATGGCGTCGTGTAAAACCATGTAGTTGCTGCCCATTTTTGATACCAAAACACGTCAAAACAAATAAAGGACAAAATATATCAAAGTTGTCGGCATCATATTCCGAATCTCGTACAAAGCGACAACAGCCAAACCATTTTTTGGGTCTAAAAAAAGTACGTTCAAAATCGACCAATTTTAATTCCATGTTAAGTTTAAAAAAAACTCTTTCACAGACTATTGTTTTGTTCGAGGTGTTTTCCGTACCTTTGCAGCACAAAATTCAGTAATTAAAAACTTAATACCGATCATGAACGTACAACAACTTGTGGAGGCACTGGACGCCCGGATTTTGAAGGGTGACATCGTAGGTGCTTTCGACCAATTCGCTGCCGACAACTGTGTAACATGGAGCAATGCTCCGGATATGACCCGCTCCAAAGACCAGAAAGTTGAAATTCTGAACTGGTTTTTCCAGAACATCGCTACGGTAAATCGCATTGAGCGTCTTGCGCTGCAAGTAGCGGGCGACGTAACGGAATCCCAGTTTGTTTTTGACTTTGTGAATAGCCAGGGCCAGCCTCTGGTATACAGCGAGGTGATCCGCCGCGTCTGGAAAGATGGTAAAATGGTGGAAGAGCAATATCTGATCGGTCAAACGATTGATGCTCCCAAGAAGAATGCGGCTAAGAAGCCTTCCAAAAAAGAAGCGGCTCAGGACGACCAACCTGCCGCTGCCAAGCCGGCCGTAGTAGCCGAGCCGAAGGCTGTAAAACCGGCCACCCAGTCACCCAAAACCATGGAAACCAAGCCTGTCAAAGCCGCTTCCGCGCCGAAAGCCGACAAAAAACCGGCAGTCAAAGCGGACAAGCCAAAGGCTGGGCGCAAGTAAATCCCCGACAGCATAGTAGTTTGAGCATAACACAGAGCAGTAATGTAGGACCCGTCACGCGCAATGCAGGACGGGTTTTTTTATTTTTGCCTTTTTGAGGTTGGGAGGGTTAGAAGGTTTCTGGTTGCGATAACCCTTCTCCAACCTTCCAACCAGCAACCTTCTAACCTTCTAACCTTCTAACCTTCCAACCTTCTAACCCTTTTTTATGCTCGCACACTCTCGCGCATTTCTTTTGATCCTCGATGGCTGGGGCCTTGGTACGAAGCCCGAAGCCGATGCTATCCGGCAAGCCGACACGCCGTTCATGGACAGCCTGTTGCAGCATTACCCGCACAGTACCCTCGTCACCTACGGCGAGGACGTGGGATTGCCCGAAGGGCAAATGGGCAACTCCGAAGTTGGGCACCTCAACATCGGCGCCGGGCGGGTGGTGTGGCAGGAACTGGCCCGCATCAACAAAGCCGTTCGGGAGGGTGCACTACGCACCATACTGCCATTGAAACAAGCTTTTGCGTACGCCAGAGCGGTGCGTACCAAGGTGCACCTCATCGGACTCGTATCCGACGGCGGAGTGCATTCTCATATCAACCACCTGAAAGCCCTGTGCGATATTGCCCACGAGATGGAGGGCCGGGAAGTGTACATCCATGCCTTCACCGACGGGCGCGACTGCGATCCCAAAAGCGGGGCCGCTTTCATCGAAGAATTGTTGAAGTACATAGCAGAGAAAGGTTATACAAATATCCAGTTGGCCTCTGTCATCGGGCGCTACTATGCCATGGATCGCGACAAACGTTGGGAGCGTGTCAAACTGGCATACGACCTGCTGGTACACGGCATCGGAGAAGGGGTCTCCAATTTTCCCGAGGCTATCCGGAATTCTTACGCAGCAGGCGTAACCGACGAGTTTATCAAACCGCTGGTTTGCCTTGGCCCAGACGGCAAACCCCTCACCACCATCGAAACAGGCAATGTGGTCATCTGCTTCAATTTTCGGACAGACCGCCTGCGCGAACTAACCACGGTGCTCACGCAAAAAGATATGCCGGAGTTTGGCATGCACACGTTTCACCTGCATTATGTGACCATGACCCGCTACGACGAGTCGTTCAAAAACATTTTTGTCCTGTTTGATAAAGACAATGTGGAAATGACGCTCGGGGAAGTGATCGCTGATGCCGACCTGACCCAGGTGCGCATTGCCGAAACAGAAAAATACCCGCACGTCACCTTTTTCTTCTCCGGTGGGGCCGAAGAGCCTTTTGAAGGCGAGCGCCGCATCATGATCCCCTCGCCCAAAGTGGCCACCTACGACCTGCAACCCGAAATGAGCGCCCTCGAGCTCACGGAAGCGATTTTGCAGGATATTCAGGAAAATAAGCCGGATTTCATCTGCCTCAATTTTGCCAACACCGACATGGTTGGCCACACCGGCGTGTTCAGCGCCGCCATCAAAGCCGCCGAAACAGTGGACCACTGCCTGAGCCGGATTGTACCACTGGCCGAAGAAAACGGCTATGCCTGCCTGCTTATCGCCGACCACGGCAATTCCGATTACCTCATCAACGACGACGGCACGCCCAACACGGCCCACACGATGAACCCCGTGCCCTGTATCCTCGTCAGCAAGTACCTGAAAAACACCGTCAAACTTAACCACGGCCGGCTCGCCGACGTAGCGCCTACGCTGCTGGAACTGATGGGTGTGGAAAAACCGAAGCAGATGACCGGGGTGAGTTTGATCGCAAAACCATAAACTTTCTCGCCCCGCACAACTACCTGTCTATGCGCCTTTTCACCGTATTCCTGATTTTTTGCCTGACAAACTGTACCCACCGTATGCAACCTTCCTTTACCATCCCATTTGAGTCCAACCCCAACCAGACGCTCACCTACGCCGAGGCTATCGCCTGCTACGAAAAAATGGCGGCGGCCTATCCCGGCATGTTTCAATTCACGCCTGTCGGCAGTACCGACAGCGGCCATCCGCTGCATGTAGCGGTGTTGTCGAAAAACGGTGAGTTTGACCCGGAAAAAATCCGACGCTCGGGCAAACGTATCGTGCTGATCAACAATGGTATCCATCCCGGTGAGCCGGAAGGCATCGACGCCACCATTTTGCTGCTCCGCGACCTGCTCGGCAAACCCGAACGGCAGGACGTGCTGGACCATCTGGTGCTGGTTGTTATCCCGGTGTACAACGTGGACGGCTGCCTGAACCGCGGTTCCTACAGCCGGGCCAATCAGGTCGGCCCCGAGGCCTACGGTTTCCGCGGAAACGCCCGCAACTACGACCTCAACCGCGATTTCGTGAAATGCGACTCCCGCAATGCCGCCACATTCAATCATATTTTCACGACGTGGCTGCCCGATATTTTTATTGACAACCACACCAGCAACGGCGCCGATTATCCCTACACGATGACCCTCATTGCCACCCAGCACAACAAACTGGAGGCGCCGCTCGGTGATTTTTTACAAAAAACCATGCTGCCCGACCTCTACGCGCGTATGGAAAAACGCGGCTGGGAAATGACCCCGTATGTGGATAGTCCGGGCGAAACGCCCGACTCGGGCATCTCCGGTTTTTGCGATTACGGGCGTTTTTCCACCGGCTATGCCGCGTACTGGAACACCATCGGGTTTATGCCCGAAACGCACATGCTCAAGCCGTTTGCCGACCGCCTGCGGAGTACGCTGGCGTTTATGGAGGAGTCGCTCCAGTTTGTTCATCTTCAGCATGCTGCGCTTGGCAAGGTTCGCGCCGAGGCGTTCGAGCGCACGCGCACCAAAGCCGAATTTGTACTCGACTGGCGCATGGATCGCAACACCCGCGATTCCCTCCAATTCAAAGGCTATACCGCCAAATACAAACCCTCCGAGGTGTCGGGCCTGCCGCGCCTCTGGTACGATCGCTCCGAACCGTACGAAAAAACCATCCCGTACTACAACACGTTCGTACCGGCGGCAACGGTGACCAAACCCGTAGCCTACCTGATCCCGCAAGCCTGGGAAAACGTGCTCACCCGCCTCGAAAATAACGGCGTGGAACTGCATCGCCTCCGCGCGGATGTGACGGTGGATGTGGAAATGTACACCATTGGTTCGTTCAAAAACCGCGATGCCTGGGAAGGACACTACTACCACAACAACGTGCAAGTGGAAAAACAAACCCGCAAACACACCTACCACAAAGGCGATTTTGTGGTGTACACCGACCAGATTGCCAACCGCTACCTGCTGGAAACGCTGGAGCCGCATGCGCCCGATTCGTGGTTTGCCTGGAATTTCTTCGACCCGATCCTGATGCAAAAAGAGTATTTCTCGGCTTATGTATTCGAGGACCTGGCCGCGGAATTTTTGAAAGAAAACCCGGCTGTACGCGCGGAACTGGAAGAAAAAAAGAAAACCGATCCGGAGTTTGCGGCGAGCGCCTCCAAACAACTCGATTGGGTGTACCGCAAATCGCCCTGGTACGAACCGACGCATCGAGTGTATCCGGTGGGGCGGGTGATGGGAAAGGTGGCGTTGCCGATTTGATAAAACAAGAGGCAAGTTTGCCCGCTTGCAAACTTGCCTGCTACCCCCCTACATAATTGTGCGGCGTCAGCCGCTTCAGTTCGTCTTTCACCTCGCTTCCGATGCTGAGGTGGTCAATAAATTCATGCAAATCCGCCTGGGTGACCACGGCGCGTCCGCGGGTGAGGGCTTTCAGTGCCTCGTAGGGTTCCGGGTATCCCTCGCGGCGCAGGATGACCTGAATACCTTCGGCAATGACCATCCAGTTGTCTTCGAGGTCGTCGTATAGTTTTCCGTCGTTGAGCGTGAGTTTGCCGAGGCCTTTCAGGATAGATTTGAGAGCAACGACCGTGTGCCCCACCGGTACGCCGAGATTGCGCAGTACGGTGCTGTCGGTCAGGTCGCGCTGGAGGCGGCTGATGGGTAGTTTTTCGGCGAGGTGCTGGAAAAGGGCATTGGCCAGACCCAGATTTCCTTCGGCATTTTCAAAATCAATGGGATTCACTTTGTGCGGCATAGCCGAGGAGCCGACCTCGTCTTTCACTGTTTTTTGGCGAAAATACTCCATCGAGACGTACGTCCACACGTCGCGGCAAAAGTCCATCAGGATAGTATTGATACGCCCCAGGGCCTGGCACTGCGCTGCCAGGCAGTCGTAATGTTCGATTTGGGTGGTGTGCTGGGAGCGTTCGAGGCCGAGGAATTCGTGCACAAAGTCATCGCCAAAGCGGCGCCAGTCGTAGTCGGGGTAGGCGGCATAGTGGGCGTTGAAATTGCCGGTGGCGCCACCGAATTTGGCGCGGTGCGGGATGGCACGCAGTTGCTCCAGTTGTCCGTCCAGGCGTTCCACAAAAACCCGGAGTTCCTTGCCGAGCAGGGTAGGGGAGGCCGGTTGGCCGTGGGTGCGGGCCAGCATGGGTACCCGCGCCCAGTCTTGCGCCAGTTGGTGCAGGTGGTCGCGCACGCGTTGCAGGAGTGGGTAGTACACGTCTTGCAGCGCATTTTTGAAAAGCAGGGGCGCGGCGGTATTGTTCACGTCCTGCGAGGTGAGGCCGAAGTGGACGAACTCGCGCAGTTGGCCCAGTTCGAGCGCATCGAATCGCTCTTTGAGGAAGTATTCCACGGCTTTCACATCGTGGTTGGTGGTGCGTTCGATACCCTTGATGTACTCCGCGTCGGCGGTGCTGAAGTTTTCAAAAATAGCATTCAGTTCATCAATTTTCGAGTCCTCGAAATCGGCCAATTGCGGCAGCCCGTACTGGCACAGCGCGATGAAATACTGGATTTCTACAAAAACCCGGTAGCGAATGAGTGCGTACTCACTAAAGTAGTCGGCCAGTTCTTTGGTCTTGTCGGCGTAGCGCCCGTCAATAGGCGAGATGGCAAAAAGCATATTTTAGAAGGGTTGAGCGGAGTGAGCGGGTGAGTAAAAAAGTTGAGCGGGGTGAGAGGATCACGTTCGCCGCACATTTTTCGGGACATTCCCATTTCCCCCGCAAAAAAAAGGATTCCTGATGAAACGAACGGGCCTATTATCTTTCCTGCTCACCCCAATTTATACCCGCACAAAATAACCGCATCCTTGCCCGCCCTCTGCTCGCCCGCCGTACTTTTGCTCCCTAATTTTTTCAAAATCATGGATAGAAATACCTGGATCGGCTTAGTTGCTGCCGCACTGTGTCTGGCTTTTGTTTTCCTGACCGCCAATGGCGGCAAAAACACCGAAGTAGAAACCTTGCTCGATGCCACCATGGCTGTACACGATGAAGCGATGGTGGAAATGGCCGACATGAACCGTATCGGTCGGACGCTGAAAAAAAACCTCGTTGGGCTGGACTCCCTGTCGCCCCGCGCCGACTCGATTCGCGTCATTTTGCGGCAAATAAAAAAGGCTGAAGAAGATATGTACGCCTGGATGCGCAATTATGAACCGCCCACGGAACTGCCTGCCGATGAGGCCAAACGCTACCTTGAAGATCAAAAAGAAAAGATCAGCCGAAACCAGGAAGACATCCGCGCAGCGCGCGATGCCGCCCGGAAAGTCAACATGTAAAAAATACGCAACTCATCAGACTTTCCAGGTTTTT
The DNA here is from genome assembly GCA_016719605.1 of Lewinellaceae bacterium. Classification (GTDB taxonomy): domain Bacteria; phylum Bacteroidota; class Bacteroidia; order Chitinophagales; family Saprospiraceae; genus M3007. Next base: position 168,198 of record JADJYW010000006.1, read on the forward strand.
AAACCTGGAAAGTCTATCCCACTATTCTACCAATTTTATGCGCATCCTATATTTTCTGTTTCTCGCAGTGCTTTTCGCCTGCAACCAGCCATCCGGCCCGCGCACGCTGCCTATTCTTGGCGAACGCGACGTGGTGAACGGCGACACTATCTACCCCGCCGTACCGGACTTTTCGTTTGTGGATCAGGACGGCCAGGTGGTGACCAACGCCTTGTTTGCGGACAAAATCTATGTCGTGGATTTCTTTTTTATCCATTGTCCTACGATTTGTCCGAAGGTGAAAGCCAATGGTTTGCGGATTTATGAAAAATACAAAAACGACGACCGGATCATGTTGCTGTCGCATTCCATTGACGTGAAAAACGATACCGTGGCTGCTCTGAAACGCCATGCCGACAAACTGGGCATTGAGTCCCGTCGTTGGCGCATGGTAACGGGCGACCACGATGCGATTTACGATATCGCCGACGACTATTTCAGCGTGGCCGTGGAAAACCCCGACGCACCCGGCGGTTTCGATCACAGCGGGCGGCTGATTCTCGTGGACAAAAACCGCCATGTCCGCTCTTTTTGCGACGGTACCGACGCCGAAGATGTGGATCGCTTCATGCTGGACATTGATGCGCTGCTGGACGAGCAGTTTGGCCGCAGCAAGTAATTGCCGACAACCTGTGCTTTTCCCCCAAAAGCAGCCTCCATTTTTCCAAAACATGCTTTTTTCCAAAAAAGGAATCCTCCTTCCCCTGATCGCCTGCTTGCTGGCGCTGGTGCAATGCGAATCCAACCCGTACCGCGAAGGCGAACGCCTGTACAAAATGAACTGCGCCAACTGCCACCTCGACGACGGCGCCGGGCTGGGCGCCCTTATCCCGCCTTTAGCCGGGGCCGACTATCTGGCTGCGCACCGGGAGCGCCTGCCTTGTATCCTGAAATACGGACTGAAAGACACCATAGTGGTGAATGGCACGGTGTATGCCGAGGCCATGCCCGGCGTACAGACCTTGTCGGCTATCCAGATCGCCAACATCCTCAACTACATCAACACGAATTGGGGAAACAACCTGCCACCCTACCGACTGGACGAGGTGCGGGCGCTGCTGGAGGACTGCGAGTAGTGTGGGCACTACTGGACACTTTCCAACCGAAAAGATGCAGGGGGCCTCTAAACAGGGTGATTTTAAAAATAACAACTTCGCGTCTCTGCGGTGCATTTGAAAATGTCCAGCAGGGGTGCGCGGGGCACAAAACACAGAGGTATTGGCTTTCACAGAACTTGGATACCTTTGTTCGTGAAAAACATTTGCCCCATCCCAAAACCACAACGCGGAGTTTTTTCCATTTCGAGCACATGAAACAACGTATCCTCTTGCTGGCGGCCTGGTGCCTTGCCGCGCCGCTTTTCGCCCAGGCTCCGGCCAACGACAACTGCGATTCGCCCATCGAACTTGGTCTGGCGCCCACTTGCACCAGCGACGAATATACCAACCTGAATGCCACGCCATCCGATATCGGCGCCAACAACCAGCCGTCCTGTTTCGGCGCCGGCAGCCCGGGCAACGACGTGTGGTTCACGTTTGTGTGCCCACCCGCACCATTGGATTTTCGAATTCAGTTGACCGGAACCGGCGCCGATCCGATTTCCAATCCCCGGTTTGCGGTGTATCGGGGCGATTGTTTGACCGACGGCCTGGCCGAACTGGACTGCGTGGCGGGCACAGGCGCCGATCTGTTCCTCGATGTGCAGGGCCTCACGCCCGGCGCGGTTTATTTTATCCGTGTTTCCTCCGCCGGTGTGCCGGCCAACGCCGGGGTTTTCAACCTCTGCGTAAACGAAATACCACCCATTGTGACCATTGACCAGGGCGGTTCCACCCTTTGCGCAGGTACCCTGTACGATAGCGGCGGCCCCAACGACGACTACGGCCCCAACGAAGATCATGTATTCACCATCTGCCCGAGCGTACCCACGGCGTGTATTGATTTTACCCTGAGCTACTTCAACCTCGATGCGGGCGGTACCTTCGGCCCCGGCTTTGATGTGCTCACGTTTTACGACGGGCCTACAACCGGGGTGCCGATTGCAGCACAAATCAACGGTTTCAGCACGACCTTCGGCGCCGATGGCGGCGGCGGTGTGTGCTTCCAGGTACAGGCCGCCAGCGGCTGCCTCACCGTGCAGTTTCAATCCGACGCTACCGTGCAGTTTGAAGGATTTCAGGGTAGCTGGCAATGCAGCGATGCGGCTTGTGAACTACCCGCGAATATCGCCGTGGAAACAGCCGTGACCAAAACCGACATTGTAACCGCCATTGAGGCGCCGGGCACTACCATCACCCTCCAGGATATCAGTAAATGCCCGCCCGGCGCATACGGAACCTTTGAATTTGCTACGGATAACAACGACCTCGGCCTGCGCCGTGGCCTTGTGCTCACCTCCGGCAGCGCCGACCTGGTGCCCGGCCCAAATGACAACCCCGGCGCTTCCCAGGATAACGATGCTCCCGGCGATGCCCAACTGAACTACCTGTCCACCAGCCAGGGCAACGGCACACTTTCGCTGGATGCCTGCATCATCGAAATGGATATTTTTGTGGCTGCGGACGAACTCGCGTTTGAGTATGTTTTTGGCTCGGAAGAGTACCCGGAGTACGTCAACAACCAGTACAACGACATCTTTGCCTTTCTGGCTTCCGGCCCGGGTATTGTGGGCGACCCCAACCTCGGCGGAGCGCAAAACATCGCCGTTTTGCCCGGAACCAATACCCCCGTGCAGATCAACAGCGTGAACAACCTCAACAACTGGCAATACTACCGCAACAATGAGGTGTCCCAGGGTTCCACGCTCCAGTACGATGGTTTCACCGCGGACTTCCTTGGCGTGAAAAAAAGCCTCACCGCCCGCGTAGACGTCGTGCCGTGCAATACTTACCGCCTCAAACTCGCCGTGGCCGACCGCTTCGACCGGGTGTTCGATTCCGGGGTATTTATTTCCGAGGTTCGCGGTGGCGCGCCGGCCCTCTCTGTGGAGTTTGCCAGCGGCCTGGATTATTTCATTGAGGATTGCAGCGGCACGGAAGATCAACTCGTTATCCGCCTGAATAAGCCGAAAGACAAGGCTGTTTCCTACACAATCACCCTTGGCGGATCGGCTACGCAGGGGGTGGATTATCTGCTGAATATCCCTGCGGTCATTACGTTTCAGCCGGGCGATACCGTGCTTGCGTTCCCGATTATCCCGCTTGCCGATGCACTCACCGAGGGCACGGAAACTATCACAATCACGCTTTCCAACGACTTTGGTTGCGGCACGGTCGTATTTCAGACCCTTACACTCGAACTACTCGACGATGCCGAGGTGGTCGTCAATGGCGGCGCCGACACGATTTACGTTTGCCCGCTCGGTACGGCTCAACTGGAGGCCGCCGGCGCACAAACCTATTTTTGGTCGCCTCCGTTGGCCGTCAACAATCCTGCCATCGCCAACCCGACTATCACGCCTACTCAGGACATCCAACTGCAGGTGATCGGCACCATCGGCTCCTGCTCCGATACGGCCACGGTTTTTGTAAAAATCATCAGCACTCCGACCCTGGATATACAAGCCGTCGGCAGCACCAGCATCTGCCAGGGTGATACCCTGCAACTCGTGGCCGGCACCAACGCAGGCGAAGCAGGCATCTCCTGGTCGCCCAAGTCCCGTCTGAGTGCCCCCAACAGTGCCGCTACGCTCGCTTACCCGCTCTCGATCACGACCTATACCGCCACGATACAGGTACCCGGATGTGCGCCCGTGACCGATGAGGTCACCATAGATGTGGATACTCTGTTTTTTCCGACCCTGGCTTTCTCGGATACGACGGTATGCCAAAATTATCCCGTACAATTAGCCAACGTACTGCAATCCACCACCCTGTATGAATGGTCGCCCACCCAGGGGCTGGATGGCCCGGCGAGCTCCGGCCCCATCGCCACACCCGACCAGACGACTACCTACACCCTGACGGCCACCAGTGCCAACGGGGGCTGCTCCCCAACGGCTACTGTTACAGTCAATATCATCTCCGCCAATGTCGAGATACTCGGTGCCGACTCCCTTGCAATTTGTCTTGGCGACACCGTTTCGCTCTCCGCTCAGGGAACCCCGTCGGGCGCAACGATCACTTGGGAGCCGCCTTTTTATGTCAACCCGACCACCGGCCCGGCCGTGACCACGACGCCCGACGAATCCATCACCGTGTATGCCAACTACAACATCAACGGCTGCCGGGCGCGCGACTCCGTGTTTATCCGCGTGGATTCCTTGCCCGACCTGACTATCCGGCTGGAGCCGGAAAAGCCGATTTATTGCCCCGGCGATACCGTATACCTGCTGTCCAATACCTACGAACCGGCGAATTTTCCCGGCATGACAAATGCCTGGGAACCCTTCGGCGGCCAACTCACACCGGTGGAAAACTGGAACATGGTCATCACGGCTACCCAAACCAATACTTTCCGGCGCGTAACCGAAAGCCAGACAAAGGCCTGTATAGACATCGCCGAAGTGCTTGTGCCGGTCGGTATTCCCCCGATCTTGACTGTATCCGTAAACCCGACGGCGATCTGTCCGGGTCAAAGTGCGCAAATCACCCTGACCGTGAACCCGCCTAACCAGGCAATTGAATGGGAGGACCCCACCGGCTCGCTTTCCTGTACGGATTGTTTGACCCCGATCGCCGTCCCGGCTGTGACCACCACCTACACGGTGAATACCCCGGGGGCCGATTGCCCCGCCAGCACCAATGTCACAGTCGTTGTGCTGCCGCTGCCGGCGTTGGCGTTGGGCGCCTCGACGATTTGTTTGGGAAACAGCATGGTACTGAACGATATCGCGACCAACCCAGCCGACACCTACACTTGGACCGTAGTGCCGCCTGGCGATCCGGCTTCCCTGTCGAACCCGGGTGTCAGCAATCCGACGGTAAACCCAACTACCACCACCACTTACAGCGTGGTAGCCTCCGGCCAATGCACCAATCAGGGCACAGTCACCGTTTCGGTGAACAGCGCTACGATCAGCGTTGGCCCCGACCAGGCGGTGTGCCCCGGCGACCCGGCAACGCTGAACGCAACCGTCAATGCCTCGCCCGGTGCTACCGGAACCATCTCCTGGGTGCCCGGGCCAGGCACCGGCCCGGTTTTGACCGTTTCGCCCATAGCCACCACGACCTACACGGCCGTGTATACCTTTCAGCCCAACTGTACGGTTTTAGACAGTGCCACGGTGACTGTTTTTCCGGGTGTTTTCCTGAGTGAAATCCGAACAGACACTATTCGGGACATCATTTGTGAGGGGACGCGTATCAGTTTGCAGGTGGATGTGGCCCCGCCCGGCGTCAGTCTGGTTTGGTACGAGAACGGCGTTCCTGTTCCGGGCGCTACCGCCGACTCTATTTCTGTTGTTCCGCCGGGCGATGCCGAACCGTTGACGGTTGCCTACACCGTGGTAGCCACCGATGCCAACGGGTGTTCCGTTACAGCCGGGCCGTTTGAGCAAATAGTTCGGCGCTGCATTGTTTTCCCCAACGCCTTCACGCCCGATGGCGACGGCAACAACGATACGTTTGGCGGTTTTGTGACGTTTGGGGAGGAAGGTATCATCGAGGTGCTGGAGTTTCGGGTATTCAACCGCTGGGGTGGACAGGTGTTTGAAGCGACAAGCGCGCAAAAGTCCTGGGACGGCCGCGTGAACGGCAAGGATTCCCCCAGCGATGTGTATGCCTACTACATCACCGTGCGTTTTGCCAACGGCGAAGAAGAAACCTACAAGGGTGATGTGACGCTGCTGCGTTAACCTCGATTCATAAATTGCAACTCGTAAATAGAATACATGCTCAAACCGATTTTTTTTATTGCCCTGATTGCCTGCACACCGAGTAGCATTGCTGCCCAAAAAACGCCCGCTTCCGATAACAAGGCCGTTTCCGGTATGGTGCTTTTGAACGATCAAACCCCGGTTGATTTCAACGCCATCGCAGAATCCGTCAAAAAAGACTGGGGTATTCGCCTGGATTCGTTCAGCCAGTCCGGCAAAAACCTGGTACTCTACACCACCAGCGCCACGATCCGGTTGACCAACATGGACTATCCGGCCTCCATCGTTGAGATCAAATCTGCCGCCGAGGGCGCGTGGATGTGGCAGGCTGCCCGGGAAGAGGCTCCACTGCATCAATCCCAGGTGATCGTGACCGTTGTTGGAGCAGGTAACAGGCCTGTTCAGTTGTACAAACTGTACACCAGCGTAGTGGCCGCAGTGCTGGACAATACCCGCGCTTGCGGGGTTTATTTGCCCGGGCAGTACCTCTTGCATTCGAAAGATTTTTTCCTGCAATCGGCCCGCAGCCTCGATCAGAATGTGCTGCCGATCTATTGCTGGATCTATTTTGGAATGTTTCAGAAAGACGGCATGACCTGCGCATACACCTATGGACTGACGGAGTTTGGCATGCCCGACCTGGAGATCGTCCAATCCAGGCATACACTCCAGGAAGCCCATGCAGTACTGTACGATATTGCACGCGATGCCCTTCAGAACAATGCCAAACTGCAAGACGGCTCGGTCATCGAAACGCTGGAGGGCGAAAAATTCACGCTGAAACTATCGAAATCCCTTTATCTGGAGGGACAACAGACGCTGCAAGTAGGGTATTAGGTAAAAGGCGCGGGGCAAAGGGCAAAAGGTGAGGGATACGATCAGCCAAAGTATTTTTGCGGATAAAATGTCCATAGCAACCCACACTGCACACGCCGGCCATAGCGTCCTCCGCCTCATTGCATTGGCGTTGCCGGCCCATATCGCGCTCTCCTGGTCGCTGTGGTACGGCGGCGGTGGGCGGACATTTCCGCTACTGCCGCTGTGGGGGCCGGCATATTTGCCGGTAGATTTTTGGCTGGAAGGCGTACAAATCGCTGCTTTTCTTTTGCTCACGCTCACGATCGGTATTTTTCCCCAAAAAAAATATGCCGCGCACGCACTTGGCGGCGCGCTGCTCTGGATGATCGCACAAGACCTGAATCGGTTGCAGCCGTGGTCGTATTTTTACCTGCTCGCCCTTGGGCTGCTGCTGTGCTCGTCGTGTGGCGCCGGCGCTGTTCGCAGTCTCCGATGGCTGTTGGCAGCCGTATACGCATGGGGCGGGCTGAACAAAATCACGCCCTACTTCGCCGAAGACAATTTTCCGTGGTTTTGCGAAGCCTTCGTCTGGACAAAACCGCTGGGTGCATTTCCCGCTTTGGGGTATGCCGTTGCGGCAGGGGAGCTACTCCTGGCGCCCGGACTGCTTTGGGGCGTTTCGAGGCCTGTTTTTCGATGGTTGGCCGTGGGTTTTCACCTGGTTATCATCGCGGCGCTTAGCCCCTGGGGGCTGGACTGGAACGCGGTCGTTATTCCCTGGAACATCGCTATGGCCGCCATGGTGTGGGTACTTTTTTCAAAAAAAACACCCGATACCGATGGCCGCGTCCCACATCCCGGCGGGCGAACACGTTTGCTTTTTTTGGGGAAATCCACCCTGTTCGCGCTCGCATGGCTCATGCCCCTGTTCAACATCGTGCATTGCTGGGACGAACCCCTTTCGTGGAAAATGTACAGCAACACCCAGACCGAGGCCGGTTTTTATATAGAAAATGGTATGCCGTGCCCCGACCTGCAAGTCGTTTGGGAGCAACACGCCTTCGACGCAGGTACCCAATTGCTGTTCGACGACTGGGCCTTCGCCGATCTGCATGTGCCTGCCTACAACAGTCCGCGTACACATCAGCGGCTGGCGCAGTACCTTTGCCCTTGTGCTTCGGCGCCTGTGCAGGCCGGTTTGTGGCAACTTACCGTACAACGGTGGGACCGCACCGGAGAAATCCGGAAAAAAATCCCGTGTCGGGCCTTAATCCGTTGAAAAATACCATGAAAAGTTCTCTCCTCTGGCGCATTACCCCCCAAGTGGGCGGCCCAGTTTCCTACTTGTTTGGCACCATGCATGTGCGTGATCTGCGGGCATTCCAATGGCTGGAGCCCGCCAAGGTCTGCATCGAACGTTGTGAGGTATTTGCCACGGAATTTGATTTTTCGGACACCGACCACGCCGCCGTGGAAGCAGTACTCCAATTGCCGACCAACGAGGCGCTTGACACCCTCCTGAAACGCGGTACCTGGAAAAATCTGGAATTTTATTGCCGGAAAAAACTCGGCGCGTCTGCCGAAACGATGCGCTACCAGCACCCGATGACGGTCAGCATGGCCCTCACCAATGCTCTGCTGGCCGATGAGGCCGCCCGCTCCCTTGACGAGACACTCTGGGAATATGCCCGTGCCCTCGGCAAACCCACCACGGGCGTGGAAACCTTCGACGAGCAGCTGCAAACCCTTAAAAATATCCCGTTGGAGCAGCACCTCGGAAGCCTTACCTGGCTGCTTAAAAATTATAGTCGCCAAAAACGCCGACTGAAAAAAATGCTGCGCTGGTACCAGTCCGGCGATTTGCAGCAGCTCTATCAGGCCGCCAAAAAAGATGCCCGCGGTATGCGCCGGATCATGCTGTACGAGCGCAACCAGATCATGGCCCGCCGTTTTGCCGATATTGCCGTCGAGCGGAGTCTGTTTTGTGCCGTGGGCGCCGGGCACCTCGCCGGAGAAAAGGGCATGCTGCGGTTGCTGAAAAAACGGGGATTCAACACAAATGCGGAATAACGCGTGCAACATACGCTGATCGAACTGTTCTACTGGCCACCCGTGTCGTGGATGGCCCTCGCCTGGCGCAGCGATGTGCTGTGGATAGAAGCCTGCGAAAATTTTCAAAAAGGCAGCTATCGGAACCGGTGCCACATTGCCGGCCCAAACGGCGTGCAACGGCTCAGTATCCCCCTGCAAAAGGGCAAACACCAACAAGCACCTGTCCGGGACGTACGCATCGCCTACGAAGAACCCTGGCAGCGCACCCACTGGCGCAGCATCCGTACCGGATACGGGAACGCCCCTTTTTTTGACCACTATGCCGACGAGGTGGCGCCTTTTTTTGAAAAAAAATACACCTTCCTCTTCGACCTGAACCTGGACGTGGTGCATTTCCTGTTGAAAAAAATAGCCTGGTCCGGCGAAATTCGCCTGACGGAAACCTACCGGAATGCGGGGCAGGTACCGGCGGGTTTCAACCCGCCGCTGCCCGAGGCGGATGGCGGGTTGAAACCCGCCGGTACGCCTTACCCACAGGTTTTTCTGGAACGGCACGGTTTTTTGCCCGATCTGTCGGCCCTTGACCTGCTTTTTTGTTGCGGCAGACAAGCCGGGGACGTTCTTTAGGAACGGTGTCGGAATAAAGGTACAAATTTGGCGGCCTTGTTTTGCCGCTGTTTTCGTTGTTCGTCGGTTGTTTAGGCTGCCACTAAACGCCTCCTCTCGCCTCAACAGCAACAAAAACGGCTCTCCAAATTTGCACCTTAATTCCAACACCGTTCCTTAGCGACGGGTACGATTTTTGCCACTTCCCGGCCACCCGCGTTTTTTGATTCGCAGCGTGCTACCTTTGCAATACCCGCCCAATACCGATTTGCGATGCGCCAACTTGTCCATATTTTTCTATTGTTCTTGCTTGCCGGAACAACCGCCCGCCTGCCCGCCCAAACGCGCACGGCCGCGCTGGATCAGGCGCTGACCCTTCTGGGCGAATTAGTGGAAGCCGGCAACTACGAAGAAGCCCAAGTGGAAGCGGAAAATCTGCGCGACTACCTGCTCCAGCACCAACTTCCTTGCCCTGCCGAGGCAGTGCCCCTGCTTTCCGACATCTATCGCCACAACCGTGACAAAAAAAGCGCTCGCGAATTCCTCGATGAGGCAGCCCGGAGCGCCCAAAACCACCCCGACCCACAGTTGCTCAACGCGCTCGCAGATGCGTATTTTGTGTGGAGGCGCCCGGAAGCGGCACTTGACTGCCTGCGGCGGCTCCTTGTAGCCAAAGACTCCATTGCCGAACGGGAGCGCCGGGACGATATAGCGGCGCTGCAACAACAACTGGACTCGCTGGCCCGCCACCAGCGTGCGGAAAGCATGGAGCAAACCGGCATCGTGCGGCTCCGGCAAGAGCACCTGCTCTTTGCCGGCGGAGGCCTGTTGGCACTTGTCTTGTTGCTGCTGTTGTTTCGCCGCCGTACAGCCACACGCTGGCGCAAACTGTTGGCCAAGCGCGACCTGGAGATCGAATTCCTGCGCTCGGAACGGTTCACCAACACGCTGCCGGTTGACATGAATATGCCGCAAATACTGGAACAGGCCCCGGCCTACCACCAGGACAAAACCGGCCATACCGGCAATCACCACCGCCCCGACAAGACAGCTCTGATCATTGAGCCAAATCGTCAGATTGTTTTGTACCTGAAGTCCTTGTTGTCCGACCGTTTTGAAGTAGAAACAGCCGTTACGGCTACCGAGGGACTTTTGGCTGCCTCCAGCCACCTGCCCGACCTCGTCGTGTGCGCAGCCGTGCTCAATGGCCAGACGGGCATTGAGGTGGTGCGGCAGATCAAACTGGCCGAGCGCACCAATCATATTCCCGTTATCCTGCTCACGGAGCGTTTCGGCAACGAGGGCAAACTGGACGCTTTGCGTGCGGGCGCCGATGCCTGGTTTACCCGCCCGGTGCTCGACCGGGATCTCGATGCGCAGGTGACCCTTTTGCTGGATGCGCACAAACAAGGCCACGAACGGTTCGCCCGTTTTCTGCACTTGTATTTTTCTGAAAACCGGATTCCGCTCAACGATCCGTTCCTTGCCAAAGTGGTTGCTGCCATTGAGCAAAGCCTGAGCGACCCCGATTTCATGGCCGACGACCTTGCCCGGAAAATGCAACTGAACAAACAGCATTTTTTCAAGAAACTGTTTGTCCTCACCGGAAAGGAGCCGGTGCAACTGCTTCGCGAAATGCGGCTTGAAAAGGCCCGGTCGTTGTTGGAAGTACGCGCCGGTACGCCGCAAACCATCGCCGAGCTGGTCGGCTTTTCCAGTTCGGGCACGTTCGCACTGGCATTCAAGGAGTACTTTGGCGAGAATACGCTGTTGTTGAAAAGGCCCGGGTAGAGGAGTCCGCTTACCGCGCTTCAATCAAGTCAATCAGCCGGTTTAGTTCTCCGTCATTTTCAAATTTGATGACGATTTGGCCCTTGCCCTTGTCGCTGCGTTTGAGGTCCACCTTGGCGCCAAAGTAGGCGCGAAACTGGTCCTGGATGGTACGCAGGCTATCGGGCAGGCGTTTGTCGGCCCGGGGCTTTTTGCCCAGCCGGTCTTCCTGGTGACGGGCGATGAGCACTTCCACCGCGCGTACGGACAGCCCTTCCTGTCGGATTTGGCGCAGCAGGGAGAGTTGGAAAGCGATGTCGTTCACGCCGGCCAGTGCGCGGGCGTGGCCCATACTGAGGTCGCCCTCTTTGATGGCCTGTTGTACATCCACGGGCAATTTGAGCAGCCGCAGGTAGTTGGTGATGGTGCTGCGCTGCTTGCCCACGCGCTCGGAGAGCAGTTCGTCGGTGAGGCTGCATTCTTCCTTGAGGCGCTGGTACGAAATGGCCACTTCGATGGCATTCAGGTCCTGGCGCTGGATATTTTCGATGAGCGCCATTTCCAGCATCTGCTGGTCATCGGCGAGGCGAACGTAGGCGGGTATCTCGGTTAGGCCGGCTACCTGGCTGGCTCGAAAACGGCGCTCGCCGGAGATCAATTGGTAGGCCTTGTCGTGCAGACGGCGCACCGTGACGGGTTGAATGAGGCCGTGGACACGGATGCTGTCCGTCAGTTCGTCCAAAGCGGTCTGGTCAAATTCGGTGCGGGGCTGAAAGGGGTTGGCCTCGATCTGGCTGATGGGCAACATGGCCACGGTATGGGTCAGTTCGCGCACGACTTCCTGGGCATTTTCCTGTACGGCCTGCTCCAGTTGTTTGGTATTGTCAAGCAGGGCGCGGATACCCTTGCCAAAATCGGTTTTGTTTAACTTCTTTGTCATGGTCTAATTGGGGTTTCTACGGAGAAACTCTTCTGCCAGGTTGAAAAAATTGACCGCGCCTTTGCTGCTCACATCGTACATAGCCACGGGAACGTGCTGCATGGGCGCCTCGGCTACGCGCGAGTTGCGGTGGATGATGGTTTCAAAAACGTAGTCGTTGCTGCTGTTGCGCACCTCTTCCACGATAGCATTGGCGAGGCGCAAGCGGCTGTCGTACATGGAGATAAGCAGCCCTTCCACCTGAAGGTCGGGGTTGAAGCCCTGCTTGACGAGCGCGATGGTGTTTTTCAGTTTGGACAAGCCTTCGAAGGAAAACATTTCGCACTGCACCGGGATCAGCACCGTATCGGCGGCCACGAGGGCGTTGACGGTGATGAGGCCGAGCGAGGGCAGGCAGTCAATGAAAATAAAATCATAGTCCTTGCTCACCTGGCGCACGATTTTGCGCAGGATGTACTCGCGGTCGGGTTTGTTCACCAGTTCCACGTCGGCGCCTACGAGGTTGATGCTGGAGGGCAGGAGCCAGAGGTTTGGGGTTTCGGTAGCTACGATGGCCTCGCGCGGATCCATGTCGTTGACGAGGCATTCGTACAGGCTGACCGTTTCTTCGTCGGTAGCCACGCCTACGCCCGACGAGGCGTTGGACTGCGGATCGGCGTCAATCAGCAGTACGCGTTTTTCCAGAATAGCCAGCGATGCGGCGAGGTTGATGGCGGTCGTGGTCTTGCCGACGCCGCCTTTTTGATTGGCAATCGTGATGATTTTGCTCATATCGTGGTGGTACGTCTTCGTTTTGCGGGGAACTTCATTCGGAAAATCTGTCAGTTTTTTTGAATAGAGTTCCTTGCGAAACGAAGACTGTGGTTGAACAGGAATGGTGCTTGCCTCCAAAGACCGGCAAAGATACTCGTGGCTTGCAGAAAACGGCGGCAAGCGGGTTTGGAAGTTATCCACCGGGCGGTGGGGAAAAGGTGTGGAAAGGTGTTGGCATTGTCCTTTTTGCCGCTTTTTAATACTTCTTGACCCTTTCCCGGTATGTGCCCCCCGCACCTTTGTCGCACAAAACAATCGCGTCTTACGATGAAAAAGCACCTTATTTCGCTCCTCTTGCTTTTGGCCGGCCTGGCCGCTGCCGCCCAACCGAACAAAAAAGTAGGGCCTGCCCTGACGAAGTTTCTGAACACCGAGTTCATGGTCAAATTTCGCGACTTGCGCATCAGCGCCGAGAGTGCCGCGCTGAATGTGCAATCCAGCCAGGGCAGCCTCCAGCAAGCCGATCTGTTTCGTTTGCGCAGTGCTTACGACCAGACGGCTACCCGCGCCAATCAGTTGCTGAACAACATCAAACAGGATTTTCTGAATTCCAAAAAACTGAATTCTATTGCCGAATTTCCGGAGATGTACTCCGATGGCTTAGGCTATAAACTACAGGAAATAGCCGATTTCTATGCGGCCAATTTTCAGCAAGCCCTGGCCGATGCTTCCATCTCGAACGAGGAAGTGGACGGCAGCGCGGTGCTGCTGCTCGTGATCGAACTGATCGGTTTAACCAAAGGCTTGACGAGTTATTTCGCCGAAATCCGCCGCGAGGCCCGGCAATATACCGAGGCACATTTGCAGGAACACCTCGTGCTGCCCTACCGCTGGCGCTACTGGGACGAACTGGCCGGCAGCGCGTCGGCTTACGAGAAATTTGAAAAAGCCCGGATGTAGAACTCAACGAAGCCCAGCGGAATGAAAAACTCGATCAGCAATTGCAGCGCGTGAACCAGACGATCAGTACCCTGCCCCGCAACACCGACGGCGGTACCAACCCCGATCCTGGGTTCAACCCGCCCCCCGACGGCGAAATGCCCGTAGATTCCGGTTCTACCCTCCGCTACGACGACTGGTCGCCCACCGAAACTCCCCCCGCTGTGCCGGATTCCACGGCTACTACCCCTGCCAAACCCGGTTCCGCAAAAACGAAAACGAAAACACGCGAAACGGCTCCGGCCGCCCAACCTGCCCCGGCTAAAAAAGTCCAAAAGGCCGGCGAAAACAATCGGTAGAGCCGCATACCCGACTCCTTTCATTACCAATTTCACCTGTTTCACTATCTCTGCTATGCAATACCTTCGTTTCATTGCCCTGCTTTCTATGCTGTCGTGCTGTTTTGGCATACTTGATGCACAACCCATACCTGCCGGATATGCTGAAGGCGCCGACGTGTATTTCAGAAAAGCGTTGGAAACCTCGCGTGCCAACCACGACGTGCCTGCCGTTGGCGGCGTACTTGTTTTAGGCGGAAAAATAATGGCTCACGGCGCCATTGGTGTGCGGACGTTGCTGAATACTACGTTCAAAGTGACCGATAACGATCGTTTTCCAATCGGTTCGGTCTCCAAGCCCTTTACCAGTTTTGTTGCTGCTGCAGTGATGCAAAATTTTCCCGATGAGTTGACCTGGAATACGCGCGTGGACCGATGGTACAAGGGGGGCAATGTAGATCATGTCACAGTCGCCATGCTGTCCGATTTTTCGGCGCCGCTGAGCCTTGCGGGGTTATCCCACGCCTCCTGTGCGTTGAATGGTTTTACCGGATCGCAAATTTTGTGCAGAACGGTGAATGGTGTAGACGAGACGGCGGACAAAACCAAGAGTTCGTACTTCACGCAAGGCCGCGATGAATTTGCCGCCAAGATCGTCCGCTCGCCGCTCGGTACAGCCAACGCGTACAACAACAATGCGCCGGTACTGATCTCTGCTATGCTGCAGCAGGCTTCGGGCAAAACATTTGAGCAATGCGCTAAACAATATGTGCTTACCCCGATCGGCTCCAATGCCAAGTTTATCAATGAAATTACAACCACCGAAGTAAGCAGCATCGCTTTCCCGATTTTGCATGAAGTTGCAGGAATCAACTAGTGCAGCCCATGACATCAAGAGGGTACGGTACCAACTGGGCACGCTACCATTTGGGCCATGCATCCGGCGGTCTGATGATTTCCCCGCGCGACATGGGCAGGTGGTTTATCGAAATGATGCCCACTGCCCCCGATCGCAAGGACGTACTGACCAATACCAGCCTCACGCAGTACCTCAGTGGCTCGACCGCCAAAGATGTGCGGATGCGGGGCGGGTGGTATAATGTCAGCCTCAAAGACAAAATCCCTTCTGCCAACTGGCTCGACGATGACGCTGCGCTGTGGCACAACGGGAGTCTTCTGGGCAACTACTGCGAGGCTTTTGTATTTCCCAACGACAACTTTGCTTTCAGCGCCGTCACGAATGTCGGCGGAACACGGGGCACTGCGATTGTCCAAGAGCTCAGCCGCCACAGCATGGCCCTCAGCTACCAGCGTGCCATCGTGCCGCTGTTCAAGGGCTACAACCCGTCGTTCCAGATCGAAGGCGACGGTTTTTCCCAGCCCAACCTGAATACCCTGCTCAAGGATGTGAATTTTCTTACTACCGCAGCCGTTCCGGGCGCCAAGCCCGCGCTGCTCCTGAGCGAACTGCCGAAGGTGATCGTCGGCAACTTGTTGTCGCTCAAAACCGAGACAGTGGCCGTGGCCTTGCCCCGCAACATGCACAATATCAAAAGCGTCACGCTTTACAAACTCGTCGGCGCCATTCCTTCTCAGGCCAAGTATGAAAAGGTGCAAACCATTGCCACGACCAGCAAGACCGACAATGTATATTTCCATTTTTCGCCCGCCTATTCCGGCTCCAAACTCCGGTTGGAATTTGAAAAAATCAATGCTGCTCAAAATATCCAGATCGCCGAGATCATCGTGCGCTGACTGCACACAAAAACAAACACTGTTTCACCTCCAATTTGTAAAAAACATGAAAAACATCCTGTCATTCTTCCTGCTTCTTTTGACTGCCACGGCGGTCAACGCCCAAGCCTGGGTATCGCGCCACAACCTCACTGCCGCCCAGTACCAGACCGAATTTACCAAATGGACCGGCCAGGGCTATCGGCTCAAGCAGGTCAGCGGCTACAGTGCCGCCGGCCAGGACCGCTATGCGGCCATTTTTGAAAAAACCAGTGGCCCGGCGTGGTCGGCCAAGCACGGCCTCACCGCCGCCCAGTACCAAACCGAATTCAACACAATGACCGGTCAGGGCTACCGCCCCGTTCTGGTGAGCGGTTTTCCTTCCGGCAGCCAGGCGAAGTATGCCTGTATTTTTGTCAAGGAAAACAATGCTCCGCAGTGGGCATCCAAGCACGGCATGACTGCTGCGCAGTACCAGGCCGAGTTTACCAAATGGACCGGCCAGGGCTACCGGCTCACCGATATCAGCGGTTACACGGTAGGAGGTACCGACTACTACGCGGCCATTTTTGAAAAAACCAGTGGCCCGGCATGGTCGGCCAAGCATGGCCTCACTGCTGCGCAATACCAGACCGAGTTCAACACCATGAACAGCCAGGGCTACCGGCTGGTGAAGGTTTCGGGTTATTCCGGGAAGTACGCCGCCATTTGGGACAAAAGCAGCAGCCCGGCCTGGGTGGCTCGTCACAACATCGCCGGCGCACAGGGCTATCAGGATGAATTTGACCGCCAGTACTATCAGGGCTACCGCCCGGTTTGGATCAACGGCGGCGCGTTTGGCAATCAGGACAATTATGCCGGCATCTGGGTCAGCGCCGACCCGTTCAATGGCGCCGACATGGCCGCCGTGGATGCACTGGTGAAAAAATACATGGACGACAACGCTATCCCGGGCCTGTCGTTCGCCATTTCCCGCAACGGCAAACTTGTGCTGGCCAAAACTTATGGATTAGCCGACAAAGAAGCCGGCGAGCGTGTGGCGCCCCGCCACCGTTTTCGGGTGGCCAGCGTATCCAAACCGCTCACTTCGGTAGCCATTATGCGCCTCATTCAGGACAAGCAATTGAGCCTGACCGACAAGGTATTTGGCACCGGCGCCCTGCTGGGCACCACTTATGGCACCAAAGCGTATTCCAACCAGATCAAAAACATCACCCTCAACCACCTGCTCACCCACACCGCCGGCGGCTGGGGCAACCAGAGCAACGACCCCATGTTTCAGGACAAGACCTGGGATATGACCAAATTGATTTCCAACACGCTGGATAATATCGCACTCACGGACGCCCCGGCGCCAAGTATTCGTACTCCAACTTTGGCTATTGTCTGTTGGGGCGAATTATTGAAAAGAAAACCGGCAAGACCTACGCCAACTACCTGAAACAAAATATCCTGACCCCCGGCGGAATCGCGAACATGGACATCGGCGGAAACACACTGGCTCAGCGCAAGGCCAACGAGGTGAAGTACTATGCTCCCGGCGACCCGTACAACATGAACGTGACCCGCATGGATGCCCACGGCGGCTGGATTGCTTCGCCCATTGACCTCGTGCGTTTTCTGGTGCGCGTCGATCGGTTCAACGCACCGTCCGATATCCTGACGACGGCATCCATTGACGAGATGATCAAAACCACACCGCAGTCCAACAATGGCTACGCCAAAGGCTGGAATGTGAATGCCACGCCCAACTACTGGCACAACGGCGCCCTGCCCGGTACCATCGCCGAAATGGTGCGCACCAATGACGGTTTCTGCTGGGCTATCGTGGTGAATACCCGCCCGACCAATGACCAGTTCGCCGGCAAAATGGACAAACTGATGTGGGACATCCGGGGCGCTATTTCCAAATGGCCCGGACACGACCTGTTTTAAAAAAAGGTTGAGGAGGGCAGGGGGCAAATGGCGCCCCTTGCTTCTCAACCCTTTTTCACCCATTTTAATACTTCTTTACCCTTTCCTGTAGCTGATCCCCTGACCTTTGTATCATCAATTAACAATAAAAAAACTATTTAAAACACAACCTGATTATGAAAATGCAATTTTTGTTCCTCTCGTTCTGCCTTGCCTTCACGGGTCTTTCTTTTGTAGCCGGGGCACAGTCCCGCACCGATGTCGGCGAATTTGTTCTCGCTGCCAAAGAGACCGATGAGGAGATCGCGATGCTGCTGCCCGCTATTCAAAAAGTTCGTGAAGCAGCGATGTATGTTCCGGTACTCGAATCGGCCCGCAAACTGGCGGCTCGGGTGCAGCGCGCAGGCGCCAAAATGAGCCAAACCCAATACGATGGCTTCCAGCGCGAACTGGCCAAAATCGAGCGCGATTTTAGCGCCCAGGCCGCCCAACAAGCAGGTGCCCCATACACTTGCCACGGAAAATGCGAAGCTGACTTCCCCGGCACCGGTGGCGGCAAAGGCTGGAAGCGGTTTATCTGCAAACTTGGTTGCATCAAGGTCGGCCCGGTAAGCGGCGGCAACTAAAAAGGGCAGGTTTGTAAAAGACAAAATGGCGAAAGGCAGGTTTGCGAAAGGCAAACCTGCCTTTCGCCATTTTGCCAGAAATGCACGGGTTTAAACGATTTGATCGAAATTTGCGGGGAACCGGCAAACACTTTCCCGGTCTTCGGGCGTTTAAGTGCCCCTGATGTTCACCGCAAATTTTCCGAAATGCAACGTTTATCTGCTTTTTGTTTCCTCCTTTTTGCTGCACCGGCCATAGCGCCCGCTCAAAACCACGGCGACTGCGCCAAGGCCATGGACATTTGCAAAAAACAGGTGTACCACATTGACAAAACGAATGGCGAAGGCGACGACAAGCGCGAATCCGATTTTGTGGCTTGTTTTATGAATGGCGAAAACTTCGGCCAGGCCGAGGAAAACTCGACCTGGATCAAGTTTGAGATTGAAAAAAGGGGCACACTCACCTTTGTCATTACGGCGCATCGGGAAGAAGACGACCTCGATTTTGTGGTCTACCGCCTGCCGGCCAATAGCGACTGCAAACAAAAACAGATCGTGCGCTGCATGGCTGCCGGCGACAGCGAAGAAAACGCCCGAACCAGCCCGTGCATGGGGCCTACCGGCTTGCGCGACGGCGAAGGTGATACCAGCGAAGACGCCGGCTGCGCTGATCCCGGCGACAATGCCTGGCTGGCTCCGCTCAAAGTGGAAAAAGGCGAACAGTATGTAATTCTGGTTAGCAATGTCACTTCCCGAGGTCCCGGTTTCAGTATCAATTTTGGCGGCTCCGCCAAACTGCCCTGCGACACAGACCCTGTCAAAAAGCCCGCTGCCGGCAAGCCCAAACCCAAGCCAAACCAGCCCCCTGTGGATGTGGCGGGAAAACCAACTCCAAAACCGGAATCTATTGGCGGGCGCGATGTGGTGCTGAAAGAAAGTATGAAAGTGAAAACGCGTACCATCAAACTCAAGATATGGGATAGCCAGGTTGAGGACGGCGACATCGTGTCGGTGTACCTGAACGACAAAAAAGTAATAGACAACCATTACCTGCGTACCAAACCGCAGGAGTTCGAGATTGAACTGCCGCCCGGCAACGAACACTACATCACCGTGTACGCCGAGGACTTCGGCAAAGCCGAGCCTAATACTGCGCGCCTGCTCATTTCCGACGGCACCCGCGAACAAACCATTGACCTCGTAGCCGAGCGCAAAAAACAACAGAGCGTGAAGATTATTCTGGAGTAAATACCCCTTGCGCTTCCAAAACCAACTCCCTCTGTTTGCTGTTTCACCGCCTTATGCTCGGCTTCCGCTTCTCTGACTACAAACCCGACCCGAACCAGTCTACCTTCGACCGGCTCTTCCAGATTTTTCAGGAATTGATGTTACACACCTCCGGCAATGTGTGGGAATCTTTAGCCTGGCTCACCGAATTGGACAAGGAGTACAACCTCACCACACCCGAATACGGTATTGGCGACTTCATTCGCGACCTCGAAGAGCAGGGCTATATCCGCCGCGATGGCGATGGGCAGGGCGACCTCGGGCCAACCGCCAAACTCGAAATCAGCCTCCGGCAAAAAAGCCTCGACGATATCTTTGGCGACCTCAAAAAAGCCAAAAGCGGCAAACACAACACCGGTTTCATCGGGCGCGGAGACGAATTTACCTCCGATGTGAAACCCTTCGAGTTTGGCGACAGCCTCGAACACATCGCCGTCACCAACTCCCTGCGCAACGCCTACATCAACCACGGCATAGACGAGTTCCAGCTCACACAGGACGACCTCGAAGTACACGAAACTTACTACCAGAGCCAGATGTCGTCCGTGCTGATGATTGACATCTCGCACTCCATGATCCTTTATGGCGAAGACCGCATCACCCCCGCCAAAAAGGTAGCCCTCGCTTTGGCCGAGTTTATCCGTACCCGCTACCCCAAGGATACGCTTGATATCATTGTGTTTGGCGACGATGCCTGGCCCATCGAACTCAAGGATATTCCCTACCTGCAGGTCGGCCCATATCATACCAATACCGTGGCCGGGCTGGAACTGGCTATGGACATCCTCAAGCGCCGTCGCAACCCGAACAAACAAATTTTTATGGTCACCGACGGCAAACCCACCTGCATCAAAGTCGGAAAAAACTACTACAAAAACTCCTTCGGCCTCGACCGCAAGATCGTGAACCGCTGCCTCAATCTCGCCCTGCGCTGCAAAAAATTAGACGTGCCCGTCACCACTTTTATGATCGCCCGAGACCCCTACCTCGTGCGTTTTGTGGAGGCATTCACCCAGGCCAACAACGGCAAGGCGTTCTATTCCTCCTTGCAGGGACTGGGATCGTTTGTGCTGGAGAATTACAAAAAACGGAAACGGAAATAGGGAAACAGTCAAAATTTGTGCAGCATTCAACCGGACATGCAAACCCATATCGCCCCTTCCGATTTTCTCCACGCTTGCGCCTCCTGTGTCCTGCTCGATGTGCGTTCGCCGGGCGAGTACACGCAAGGGCACATCCCCGGGGCAATCAATTTTCCATTGTTTTCGGATGAGGAGCGGGCACAGGTCGGCACGGCGTACAAGCAACAAAGTAAAGAAGCCGCCATGCTGCTTGGCCTGCGTATCGTTGGGCCGAAAATGGAAACATTTGTGCGCGAAGCGCAGCAACTCGCTCCGGAGCGCCGCCTGGCCGTGCACTGCTGGCGGGGCGGGCAGCGCAGCCAGAGTATGGCGTGGCTGTTCCGGCAGGCAGGTTTTGAAGTGGTGACCCTGGACGGCGGGTACAAGCAGTACCGCCGGTACGTCCTGACGGGTTTTGAAAACACGACGGTTTCTATGATCGTCATCGGCGGCAAAACGGGTACGGGAAAGACCAAAATACTGCATGCCCTGCGCGATCAGGGGGAGCAAATCCTGGACCTCGAAGCCATTGCCCACCACAAAGGTTCGGCGTTTGGCAGTATCGGCGAGCAGCCGCAGCCCACGGTGGAGCAGTTTGAAAACAACCTGTTCGATGCAATTACCCACCTGGATACGGCGCGGCATGTGTGGGTAGAAAACGAGAGCAGAAGTATCGGTCGGGTGTACATTCCGGAGGTTTTCTGGAAACGTTTGCGCAGCATGCCTTTGTTCAATATCACGGTACCGCAGGCATCCCGCATTCAAAATCTGGTGGCCGACTACGTTGGCTTTTCAGCTGAAGAACTCGAAGCTGCTTTTCTGCGCATCGAAAAAAAACTCGGTGGTCAACACCTGAAAACCGCGCTGGACGCCCTTTGCCGGAACGACTACGCCGCCGCCGCCGAAATCGCACTCAACTATTACGACAAGACCTACCGGTACGGACTGGAAACCAGCATCGCTTCGGAAATCAAAATGCTGGAGTTTGCGTATGGAGACGCAGACCGAATCGCGCGGGCATGCCGGGAAATGGTCGGAAAACGGTAAATCGCCGTATCCGCTTCGCTTCGGCTACGAACTGATTCGCCCTTCCAGGCGCAGCGCCCACCAGGTCCACAGCGCGCCGAGGAAATCGAGTGCTCCGAAAAGGATAAAGGGCGGCTCGGCGAAGCCAAACCAGACAAAGCCGGCAAAGAAAATAATGGCTGTGCTCCGCGTAAATACCGAAAGCCGGATGAAGCCTTCCATTTCCATCCGGCCGGCTTGCACATAATAAAAGCCAAGGTAGCCGACCAGCATGCCCACGACCCGTACCCAAACCTCGCTCGTTTCGGGCAGTTCAAACAGGCGTAGCATGAAATTGGGGGATAGCAGCAGGGTGATGCCAACCCCGAAGAGGTAAATGCCGAAGTAGAAAACGGTGCGCGCGCTGGAAGTCATGGCTATGATTTAAAAGATTACGATTCAGATGCGCCCGAAAAACCGCGGGCGTAGGGTGCAACATCCTGCCCGCAGAAATCGCCGCGCAGGTATTTGTAATAGCCGGCAATTCCGATCATCGCGGCGTTGTCGGTGCAGTATTCGAATGCCGGGATGTAGGTTTTCCAGCCTTCTTTTTCGCCCAGCGCCTGGAGGGCGGCGCGTAGCCCGGAGTTGGCGCTTACGCCGCCCGCGAGGGCTATTTCCCGAATGCCGGTTTGGCGTGCTGCCTTGCGCAGTTTTTTCAGCAGGATAGTGACGATGCTGTGCTGGATGGACGCGCAGATATCGGACAGGTTTTCTTCAATAAATTTCGGGTTTTGAGCCATCTGGTCGCGCAGGAAATACAAAACGGCGGTTTTGATTCCGCTAAAACTAAAGCCCAGTTCGGGCACGACGGGTTCGGGGAACGGGAAGCGGGGTTGGCCGCTACGCGCAAGCCGATCAATTTCCGGTCCGGCAGGATAGCCCAGTCCGAGTACTTTGCCCGACTTGTCGAACGCTTCCCCGGCGGCATCGTCGAGGGTTTCGCCGATGACCGTCATGTCGGCAAAATCGCGTACCAGCACGATTTGGGTATGCCCTCCGCTCACCGTCAGGCACAAAAACGGAAATGCCGGCTTCGGCGCATCGGCAAAGTGCGCCAGAACATGCGCTTGCAGGTGGTTGACCTCAATCAGGGGCAGGTCGTGGCTCAGGGCAAAGGCTTTGGCAAAGGAAGTGCCTACCACCAGCGACCCCAGGAGTCCCGGCCCGCGGGTGAAAGCAACAGCGGAAATTTCCTGTTTCCCCACGCCGGCTTTTTTTAGTGCCAAATCCACGACCGGGATGATGTTGGCCTGATGCGCCCGCGAAGCCACTTCGGGCACCACGCCGCCATACAGGCGGTGCGCCTCCTGAGTAGCCACGCAGTTGGACAAAACAATGCCGTCCCGAACCACGGCAGCCGAGGTGTCGTCGCAAGAGGACTCAATGGAAAGGATCGTTACGCGTGTGTGCTGTGCGATGGGTGCTGAATTTTGTCGCACAAATGTAGGACTTTTGCTGCGTGCCCCCTAAGCCCCGTTTTCTGGCACGATTCTTCGTTTTTCAATTCCATCCTTCATCCTTTATTATCGAATAATGTTCTCCTCTATTTCAAAAGACAAAAAAAGTAACGCAGATGCCAACGCGCTGTCCGGGCCGGATAAAGACGGCGCCCAGACCACCGTCATAGCCAAAGGAACGGTTATTGAAGGCAAATTTTCTTGTGCCGATAATGTGCGCCTCGACGGTGCCATCCACGGCGAGGTACATGTGGACAAACGATTTGTGATGGGCGACGGCAGCCATGTCAAAGGCAATATCCACACGCGCGACGCCGTGATCAAGGGCAAAATCAATGGTGATTTGTTCGTCAAGGAGGCCCTGCACTTGTTGGAAACTGCGGTGATTGAGGGCAATATCTCGGCCAAGACCATGATTGTGGACGAGGGCGCCCGGTACAACGGTTCGTGCAAAATCGGCGCGCCGGCTACCGCTGCTAAGAATTGATGTTGCATCTTTACGGGGAAAAAACAGCGAACGCCCCCCGTACGGACATGGACAAACATTCCCTTGACCTGAAAGACAGCCGATTGACGGCGGATACTGCCCCCGAGTCCGCCCTGTACGCCGTGCTGGGCACCGAGAGTGTGACCATGCTGGCGGCAAACGCATCCGGCGAGGTGCTGGCACTGGAATCCTGGGAATATGCCGGGGCAGGCAAACCGTTTGCCCAAATCGAGCGCGAGGTGCGCCAGATGCTGCAAGAAGCCGCTGTCTGGGGTTTGCCTTACGGAGAGAAGCATGGTTTTTTGTTTCATCCGAATACGACATTAGTGCCGCGCCGCTTGTTTCAACATGGTGATTTGTCGGATTACTTCCATTTGCTGCTACCACCTGGTGCGTACGACTATGCGTACGAGGAATTGCCGGAATTTGATGCCTATCTGGTGCTTGCCACTGAAAAATCGCAAGCCGATCTGTTCGCAACATTGTTTCCGCAAACCCGGCAGCGGCACCTCGCCGCACCCTTGCTGCGGCATGTGCGGGAACGAGCAGGTATAGCCGAGCACACGGTTTTTTTGAATCTGCGGCACCAAATGGCGCAGATAATTGTGCTCGAACGCCAGAATCTGCTGTTTTACAATACATTTCGATTCACAACGGCCACGGACCTGCTGTACTATGTGCTGCTCGCCTACGACCAGTTTCGGCTAAGTCCGGAAGAGGCGCCGCTGACGGTAGCCGGGAATATCCTGCGGGATTCCGAGTTGTATCGAGCGTTGTTCCGCTTCGTGCGCGAAGTGCGTTTCGCCGTTCCGCCCGGGCATTTCAGGCTGCCCCCCGAGACGGAAGTTTTGCCCCAACATTGTTACCTGGATTTGTTTTGTTTGAAAAAAAACTGACCGCTCGTGCGCATCATCGGAGGAAAATTCAAGGGAAGGCGATTTGATCCGCCGGCGGATAAGTGGCCGACGCGACCCACTACGGACTTCGCCAAGGAGGCGCTGTTTAATATCCTGAACAACCGGCTCGATTTCGAGCAGACCAAAATGCTCGACTTGTTCGGCGGCTCGGGGAGCCATTGCTACGAGTTTATTTCCCGGGGCTGCACGGATGCAACGTATGTAGACAAATTTCCCGGCTGCGTACAGTTTGTGCGAAAAACTGCGGCGGCGATGCAGGTGGAGGCATACCTGAAGATTTTTCAGATGGACGTTTTCCGGTTTATCGAATCCACAAAAGAACAGTACGATTACATTTTTGCCGGGCCGCCCTACGCGCTGCCGACCATTGACATCATCCCGGATCGTATTTTTGAAAAAAAAATGCTGCTGCCCGATGGCCTGCTGGTGCTGGAGCACAACCCGCACCATGAATTTACCGAACATCCGTTTCTGGTAGATGTGCGGAACTACGGGCAAACGTTTTTTAGTTTTTTTGCCGAACCGGCGTAGCCGAACCTGCTCGTCATTTGCAAATCAGCCGGATCCAGGGAGTAGATATTTCGTTGCTGATGTTTTCGGACCGATCCTTTATGCTGACCCGATAGAACACGCTGTCTTGAGCGATAGGTACATTTTCGCAGGCAATTTTGATACCGGTCAATGGGTCCGTGTAGGTGCAGCAGGTGGTTGGTACCACGATGGATATTTCGCCGGAGATGCCGTTGCCGGCGCCCTGTTGGTCTATGTACGGGATGCGATACGAGGGTTTTTGGAAGGTATCGCGGCCATCTTTGATAAAAATACTTTCCTCGCCGTCTTGAAACCCAAGGTCGCCGTCGCCGTCGGTGAACGAAAACGTGATCACCACGCTATCCTGGCCGAAGGGGGTCTGGAGCAAAACGTTTTTGGAGAGGCTCACAAACTCAATGACCGGTTCTTTTGGATAGTCCGGCGGTTTCACACAGAATGGAAGGGCAAGCAGTCCGAGGAGCAGGAGTGTCGTTATTGTCCAGATCGTTTTTTGCATAGCGTTGTATTTTGTGCCCCAAAATAAAGGCTTTCAGAGGAATGGGTACACTTGACCGGGCGGTTTTATTGTCAAAATTGGCAGATGGGAGGCCCGAAGACTTTGAGGCGCTTGCATGGCAGGTTTTTCGCTATCAAGCGGCAGGCAATGTTTTGTATGCGCGGTACCTCGAACTTCTGGGGCGCCGGCCCGAGCAAATTAGCAACTTGTCGGAAATACCCTTGCTGCCGGCAAGTTTGTTCAAAAAATACGCCATTCAGACGGGCGACTGGGCTGCTCAAACGGAATTCAGCAGCAGCAGTACCACCGGACAGACACCTTCCCGACATCTGGTGCGCGACATTGATTTTTACCTCGAAAATGCCCGTCGCGGTTTTGCCGCATTTTATGGTGACCCGTCCGAGTGGTGCGTTTTGGCTTTGCTCCCGTCCTATCTGGAGCGCGCGGGTTCGTCGCTCGTGGCTATGGCGGACTACTTTATCCGCCTGTCCGGGCATCCTCGGAGTGGATTTTTCCTGCACAATTACGACGATCTGTGCGATGCCCTGGAGGAGTGCCGTGCAGCAGGTACCCGAACGCTGTTGCTTGGTGTCAGTTTTGCCTTGCTGGATTTTGCCGAGCGCTGCCCGATGGATCTCTCCGGCATTACCATCATGGAAACCGGCGGCATGAAGGGCCGGCGGAAAGAACTGACCCGGCAAGAATTGCACGCGGCATTGCGACAGGCTTTCGGGGTAACAGGTGTGCATTCGGAATATGGTATGACCGAATTATTTTCGCAGGCATACAGCCGCCCCGGGGGCGGGACAGTGCCCGTATTTGCCCCTTCGGCAACCCTGCGGGCTGTTGCGCACGAAATTTATGATCCGTTGTGCCCGGCCGCATCCGGGCGTACCGGCGTGCTGGGTTTTGTGGATTTAGCCAATTTGGACACCTGTAGTTTCATTGCTACGGAGGATGTGGGGCGGGTACACGCCGACGGAACTTTCGAAGTGCTTGGGCGTCTGGATGCGGCGGAATGGCGCGGTTGTAATTTAATGGTCGAATAAGTAGCAGCGGGTATCCGCCCGCCGAATAAACCGAACATGAAAAAAATAGGACTTCTTTCCGATACGCACGCCTTTTTGGATGCCCGCATCTTCGAGTACTTTGCCGAATGCGACGAGGTGTGGCACGCGGGCGATTTTGGCAGTATGGATGTGTTGGAACGTTTGCGGGGCTTCAAACCCCTGCGCGGGGTGTACGGCAATATTGACGGTGCGCAGATTCGGGCTGAAATGCCGCTGGATTTGCGGTTTTTTTGCGAAGATGTGCCGGTGTTGATGACCCATATCGGGGGATACCCGGGGCGGTACAATCCACGGGTGCGGCAGTTATTGCAGGACGACCCGCCCCGAAACGGGCTGTTTATTTGCGGGCATTCGCATATTCTGAAAGCAATACCGGACAAGCAACTGGGCTTTTTGCACCTGAATCCCGGCGCTTGCGGCAATGAAGGGTGGCATCAGGTGAAAACCCTGATGCGTTTTGTGCTGGACGCGGGCGCGATTCGGGATTTGCAGGTGATTGAATTGGGGCAACGTGGCAGGAATGTGTTCTAAAATTTGAAAGAAGCCATACTTTTGCCCCGCTTTTCAGGTCCCGTAGTTCAATGGATAGAATAGAGGTTTCCTAAACCTTAGATGTGGGTTCGATCCCCGCCGGGACCACCATCATTTCTCCACCGTATTTTTCGATACCTTGATCTTCGTCACGCGCCGATTGTCCATAACGGATACGCGCAGCGTGAGGTTGTTCCACAGCAACTCATCGCCAACGTCGGGCATACGGTGTAACTCGTGGATTAAAAAACCGCCCACGGTATTGAATTCCAGGTTGTCATCCTTGACGTTGTCGAGATTAAAATAGCGGACAAACTCAAAGAACGGGTATTGGCCATCCATGATCCACTGATCGTCCGCTACCTGTTCAATTTGGTATTCCTCGTGCGCCGCTTCGCTGGAGTCGCCTACCAGTGCATCGAGTATATCGTCCATGGTGATCATGCCTTGCACCGATCCGTACTCATCAAGTGCGAGCGCATAGTGTATTTTTTGTTGCCTGAAATTTTCCAGCAGTTTGTAGGCCGAAGCGCCGATGGGTACATAAATGGGCTGCCGGAGGTGGGTTTTCAGGGAAAATGCCTTGTCGCTTTCGTGCAAAAACAAGTCGCGGATATACACGATGCCCTGCACCCGATCCAGTTCGCCATCTGCTACGGGGTAGGTGGAGTGCAGTTCCTTGCCTGCTTTGCGGCGTATGGTGGCGAGGTCGTCGTTCAGGTCGAACCAGATTAAATCGCTCCGGTGGGTAATCAGGGCGCTCACTTTGCGGTCGCCCATGGCAAATACGCGTTCGACAATATCCTGTTCAATTTTTTGCACTTCGCCGCTTCGGGTGCTGTCGCGAATGATGGATTTGATTTCTTCTTCCGTGACGATGCTCCCCAAATCGGCGCGAATGCCGAGTATGCGCAAAAGAAAATCGTTGGTGCGGGTGAGGAGCCATACGAACGGGGCGGTAATGGCCGAGATGAATCGCATGGGTCGAGCGACCAGTGCCGCGATTGTTTCCGGATAGGTCAGGCCGATACGTTTGGGCAACAATTCGCCCAGCACGATACTCAGGTAGGTGACCGGGAGCAGCACGGATATTATGGCGAGTGTGTTGGAGTAGGGTTTGAGCCAGGTTACCTGTTCGATAATGGCACGCGCGTCGTTGGTGATGTTTTCACCGCTGTAAATACCGAGCATGATGCCGACGAGGGTAATACCGATTTGCACGGTTGACAAAAACCGGTTGGGCGACTCGGACAGGGCCAGGGCTTGCAATGCGCCTTTGCTTCCTTTTTTTGCCTGGTGCTCCAGTTTGAACTTGCGGGAGGATACCAGCGCGATTTCCGACATGGAAAAAATGCCGTTGATGAGCGTCAGCAACAAAATAATGATGATCTCCATTGGATGCGTTTGTGCGCAAAGGTATAAGAATCGGGAAAAGCCGCCGGAAACCTAAAAAGCCCCGGCCAAGTTACCTTGACAGGGGCTTTTTTTTCAGCATTTGGGCAGCTTACTTGCCGCCTTTTGTTACGGGCTGGTCCTTGCCGCGCACTTCGCCGGTGATTTCCAGGTGTGTGTCGGTCGGCATGGTATTGCCGGTGACGGTCACCTGCTTGGTTTGGCGACCGGGCTTACCTTTGGTATCAAATTCGACGGCAATTTCGCCTTTGCCGCCGGGAGGAATGGGCTGTTTGGGCCAGGTGGGCACGGTACAGCCGCAGGAGCCCTTGGCATTCGAGATGATCAGCGGCTCCGAGCCGGTGTTGGTGAATTTGTACCGGTATTTCACCACGGTACCTTCGTCGGCTACACCGAAGTCGTATGTTGCCTGATCGTACTTGATTGTCGTAACGGGGACGTTAGGCAGTTCCGTGGCGTTCGAGTTGGTGCCGGGTATGTTGCCGGTGCTGAAAGCGGCGGGCCTTGTGTCACTTGCCATGCCGGCAGCAGATTCCCGGATTTTGTCGCCTTCGGACTTGCCAAACCAGTTTTGGATGCCGCCACCGATAAAGTTGATGCTGATCAGGAGGGCCAGTAAAACCAGCAGGCCGATTTGAATTTTTTTACTTTTGTCCATTACTCGTGTTATTTTTTGTGAAAAGATTGGTTTGAAATGCAAAAAAAGTGCCGCGAAGTTACGCCTCGTTCGGGTGCTTGCCGGTGCACACAATTTTTGTTTGCAAATGATTAACAGCGGCGTTTTGCATCTGAAACGGTACCTTCGCCTCCAGGTTTAACGACAATCAAATATGTCCAGTTTTTTCCGCAAGGCGGTCAGCCTTTTTGTAATTCTTGATGAGCCGGTTGGCCAGAAGCCGTCCGACCAATCGGCGCCTGTGCCCAAGCCTGTGGATACGGCGACGAGCGGGCCTGCCGTTGCCGCTTCGGCAACCATGTCGAATGCCGAATTGGCCAAATTTGAACAGCACTTTGATCAGTTGTTCGAGCAAACCAACCTGCCTGGTCCGGACTATTTTGAGTTTTGGAAAACTATGGACACCCTGGAGGCGCATATTCCCGACGAGTCGGCCCGTATCAAGGCGGTGTATGCTTCGCTAAAAATTCAGGGCCTGACCAAGCAAACGCTTGTGTTCACAGCGGGCAAGTATCGGGAGGTGATTTTGCAGGACAAGGCTAATTTTGAGGCCGCTGTACAGAAAAAATCACAGGCAGAAATAGCCGGGCGCGAGTCCGAAATTGCAAAAATCGAACAGGCACGCGAAGAAAAACGCCGTATGATCGAGCAATTACAACAGGAAATTGAAGCGTCTGCCAAACAGTTGGAGACCCTGCAAGCCGAAATTGCGACCGAGCAAAACAAGATCGAAGGTGCACAGCGCGGTTATTTGGCTGCTTGCATGGCTATGGTGGGCAAGATTGAAAGCGACATTGAACGTTTCCAACAAATTATTGACTAACAGGATATTCCCAGCTCATTCACTCACTTTTCAACTTTAATTTTATGCAAAAACCGCTCTTCTCCGCGCTGCTTCTGGCGCTTTCGCTATTCGCATTCGGTTGCGGCAAAACGACGGACACACCCGACAGCGCCGACCGCTGGATTGTCTCCATGTTCACTGACCTGGACGGTCTTAGTCAGGTTGATAAAGATGACGACACCGCCCGTTTTTCCGGCTTTTCTTTTGAATTCAATACCGGCAATCTGCTTACGATCAATATGCCCGACGGCACCAGTAAAGAAGCCAAATGGCGGCTTGAGTCCAACGATACCATACTCACGATCACTATGGAGAACCCGTCAGTACTGCTGGGGGAAATTATGGGAAACTGGGATGTGAAGGAGTATTCCGCTACCAGCATCAAATTGGCTAACCCTGGTGGTACCGATGCCTCCGTTAATCCCGCACAGGCGCTGGTACTGGAGTTTGTCAAACTATAACCCGACGGAGTGTTGTCCGATAACAGCGGGGTGCTCCGGTCTACGGAGCACCCCGCTGCTGTTGGCGGGCTGCTCCGGGGCGCTGCAAACGGGTATTTTCGGGGCGGAGCGGGGAAGGTGGTTCAGGTAAAATGAGTTCCTGTACTTTTGCTCTATGGTTGTTTTGAAAACAGGTTTTGTATGGATCAGATTGAGCCACTTTCGAGGCAGGCGCTCGGCTGTATTGGCCTCGGCAATGCTGTTTGTGTCAATGATGTTTGGGCAAGGCAACCTGGGGACGCCGATCATCCAAAACTATACGCGCAACCAGTACGGCGCAGGAACGCAGAATTGGGACATTGAGCAGACCAAACAAGGGCTGATTGTGGTTGCCAACAACGACGGGATGATGATCTACGACGGTGCGCGCTGGATCCTGTACCCCATTGCAAACGCTACCAATGTGCGCTCTATCGCAGTGGCCGAAGATGGACGTATTTATGCGGGCGGGCAAAATGAGTTGGGGTATTATGCGGTAGACGCAACCAGTAAACTGACTTTTTATTCGCTAAAATCGCTCATTCCGGCTCCTTTTCAAGCGTTTGAGGATATCTGGGATATTGCTCTGCACGATGGGCGGGTATTCTTTCGCAGCATCTCCCATCTTTATATTTACAACGGAGTATCCGTACAGGTGATCCCCAAATCGGGCGAAGGTTTTCAGTATATTGGCATGGTTGGCAACCAATTGTGGTTGCAAGACTTCGGTTTGCCCCTGCAAGCGTGGCAGGACGGCCGATTTGTGCCGCTCATCAATCCGTCCATGACCCCGTTGATCGGTCAGCAGATCACTGGAACAGCCTCGTTCCATTCCGGTTTTACGCTGATTGGTACCCTACGGCACGGAATTTATCAATGGAACAATACGACCCTCCAGCCCTGGGCTTCGGAAAGCCGCGAATTCCTGATGCGTAACGGGATTTCGAAAATGGCGCTGCTGGGCGCCGACCGGCTTGTCGTCGGAACCTCTTTTGCCGGAATTGTTGTCCTGGATACCGCAGCCCGCACGATTTACCATCTGGATAAAGACAACGGGCTGCAGCAAAACAATGTCTTGTGCGTGTATGCCGATCAGCATGAAAACGTCTGGATGGGCCTGCACACCGGGATTGACCTGGCGTTCATCAAATCGCCCTTTGCCGTCGTTTTCCCGGACGGCAATGCGCAAAATACCTCGTATGCCATTCAAGAATTCGGCAATGAACTGTATTTCGGGACTTCAGGCGGATTGTACAAAACGGCGATTCAGTCCCACTACGATCCGTTTTCCAGGCATATTTTCAAAAAAGTAGCCGGTTTTGACGGGCAGGTTTGGGGTATGGGCGTACATCAGGGGCAGTTGCTGGTAGGGCATCACGAGGGCGCTTTTCGGTATACCATACCGGAGGGGCAAGATCAGATGTCCAAATGGCCGGGCACCTGGACATATCTTCCCCTGCGTGGGCATTCCGATTTGCTTTTGGCCGGCGATTACAACGGGCTGGTCTTGTTTGCCCTGGAAAACGGACGCTGGGTTTTCCGAAAACGACTGGAGGGGCTACAGGAATCCTGCCGAATCATCGTGCAGGATGCTGCCGACGACATCTGGGTGGCGCATCCCTATCGAGGTGTTTTCCGCGTTCGGCTAAGCGCCGATGCGCACCAAATTGAAACGGTTACCCTGTACAACAGCGCGCAGGGGTTTCCCACCAACATGAACATTTATGCGTTCCGGATCAGCAATGAACTGGTATTTGGTACCGAAAAGGGTATTTACCGGTTTAATTCGGAGGCCAATACCATGGAGCCGCATGAGGAGCTCAATACGTTGCTGGACTGCACCGACAGGCGCGTCATGCGTCTGGTGGAAGATCAGAAAGGCAATATCTGGTATGTCTTGAAAAACGAAACCGGCGTGCTGAACATCACCGGCTACGGGGTGCACCGCAAGTACCGCAAACGCTCCATTCCGTGGCCCGGCATACAATTGGTTGGCGGATTTGAAACCATTTATCCGCTGGATACAGGTCATGTGTTTTTTGGCGCCGAACGCGGCGTTATTCACCTGCAACCCGCCTTGTTGGACAGTTTTCCGGTGATGGCGTCGGTGTTGATCCGAGCCGTCGAACTGCCGGCACACGGCGATAGTGTACTGTTCAGCAATCATCTGTTCAATGCACTCCCGACCGACAGTATTCAGGGTAATCTTACGCTGGGATATCGGCATGATCGGTTGCGCTTTCGTTTTGCAAGCCCGGATTTTACCTTTCAGGATCAGATACAGTACCGGTGTTTTCTGGAAGGGTTTGACAAAGTCTGGTCGCCATGGTCGGTCAATGATCAAAAGGAGTATCTGAATTTGCGACCGGGAACCTATACCTTTTGCGTAATGGCTACCACCGGATGGGGCAGAGTAAGTGCCGTGACGCGGTTTCAGATACGCATTATGCCCCCCTGGTATGCCAGTTCGATTGCTTTTGGACTGTACATTCTGTTTGTTTTGAGCGGGGTGGCTGCTCTGGTGTTCATTCCACGCAAGCGCTTTCAGGAAGAGCGTGCCCTGCTGGAGCATCGGCAGGAGGAGGTGCTGCGCCAGAGGAATGCAGAGTTCAACCGTGCCGTGGCGGAGAAAGAGCAGGCAATCGAGCAATTGCACCACGAAAAATTAGAGACGGATTTGCAGCACCGAAACCGGGAGTTGGCGTCCCTCACGATGCATTTGTTGCAAAAAAATGCCCTCATCAGCCATATTGCCGAAAAACTGGAACAGGTGGAAGAAACGATTCGGGACGCGAACGTGCGCAAGCACCTGCGCCCGATCAAACAGCTCTTGTTTCAGGATGAGCATCTGGAGCAGGACTGGGAGCAGTTTGTGTACCACTTCGATCAGGTACATAGCGGCTTTTTCAGGCGCCTGCGCGAGCAATATCCCCAATTGACGCCAAAGGATCACCGCCTGTGCGCCTACTTGCGCATGAATCTGACCACCAAAGAAATTGCTCCGCTGCTCAACATCTCCGTCCGCGGCGTGGAGATCGGCCGCTATCGCTTGCGCCGAAAAATGGGTTTAGGCAACGACGTGAATCTGAACGAGTACATGATGAATTTCTAACGACCGTTGCCGGCGCCGGTCATCCCTTTTTCCGGAATATCGAGTATGCCTCCGGTGCGCAAGCACGGGGTATACCGGATATGCGCGGCACTTGTTCAGATGCGTTTTTTACCTGCTTTTTATGGTCTCTCAAGCCACTAAAAAACGGGTGTGATGTAGTCCTGATGTATTCCTTTTTTTTGTTGATGTAGTTGCGAAGTAATACAATAATTCGGCTATTGCGCACTTTGCCGCAATCTTGTGACGCATTTTTAAGCAAACTGTTTATTCGATTTAGATTTTGGTAAATTAAACATTCACTACATGAAAAAATTTAACTGCTCTCTGCTGCTGATGGCATCTATGTTATTCAGCCTGTTTTTTGCCGCTTCCTGCTCAAAGGACCCGGATACCAACGGTGGTGGATCCGATTGCCAGCTTCCAGTTTCAAGTCAGCGCGACAAATTATCTGGAAGTGACCTTCACCAATTTTCCCAAAATGCAACGACGTATGCCTGGGATTTTGGCGACGGGAAAACATCTACCCTGAAAGACCCTGTACACGTTTTTGACGTGGCGGGTACCTACACCGTCAAGTTGACGGCCACCAACGCATCAAGCGTCAGCAAAACTTTCAGCAATACGATTGACATCAAAGACCCCAATTCGGCCCTGGCCTTGCTGGCCGGCGCCACATCCAAAACCTGGAAACTCTTTCGGGAGGGTACGGCTCTGGGCGTAGGCCCGAATGCCGCCGGCGCTCGTAGCTGGTTCTCCCTGTCCAACGATGGCAAACGCCCCTGTGTGTACGAACATGAGTTCACGCTCCACCGCGACGGCAAGTTTGTTTTTGACGACAACGGTACTTTCTGGGGCGAGGGCGCTGTTTTTGGAGGCACGTCGTTCAATGAAATTTGCTTCCCGGCCCAGGCCTCCAACATGGTCAATAAAAATGGCGCAAATGTCAGTGCCTGGCTTGGCGGCACCCACTCCTTTACCTACAATGCAACAACGGGTAAAATTACGCTGACCGGCACAGGCGCCTGGATGGGGCTTCCCCAACTGGGTACGGTAGCAGAATCCCTGGTGCCGGAAGCATCCAAAACCTTCTCGGCGACCATCGAAGAAAAAGCAGGCTATGACTTGTTGACGGTTGTGTACCAGTATGCCGATCTCTACTGGGATTTTACATACGTCGGCTACGACAACTGGGCGGATGAGCCGGATGTGGTTACCGTTGTGGTGCCGTGCTGTGATCTGGACAATATCACGCCGACGGCTATGTTCAACACCTTTGCTTCCACCGATCCGGCGGATGTAGCGCTGCTGGTGCCAACAGCTTCCGAGGTGACCCTTACCGTTGGCGAAACAGATCCCGCCGCCGGCATGGCCAAAGTAGGCAAGTATGTACGCGGCACCGGGCAATTTGCCGACCTCAAGTTCCAATTGCTCAACGATGTCAATTTTGACAATTTCACGCAGGTCTCCGTTGATGTCTTTATCCCGAGTTCCAATACCTATTCTACGGGAGGGCTCGCACAGGCTGTTCAATTGTGGATTGCCGATGCCAGCGAAGACACCGAGTTCTGGACAACATGGGAACAGTACGATGTGGCCCCTGCGGATATCGTGGTGGACCAGTGGAAAACGTACACCTGGCAATTAGGTGGCGCTAAAACCAGAGACGATCTGGACTTGGTAGGTATGGTTATCGGCGGTTCCAACCACACCGTTGACGGCACGTTCTTTATCCGCAATTTGAGATTTCACAATTAGGTTGGTGATATCCGGCAAAACTAAAGCAGGCTGCCGAGGGAGACCCCCCCGGCCCTGCTTTAGCGCCCGGACACACGCGTTTCATCGCTGATCAGATCGTTCCAATGAAAAAAATCCTTGTTTGCCTCTTCGTTATTGCAGGAATTGTCCAGCTCAACTCCTGCAACAAAAATGATTCGCTGGGCCAGTCCGAGGATCCGGCGAACCTCGTACTCGATGTTCAGGTTTCGGAAACGGGATCAGGAATGGTAACGATCCTGGCTCAGGCGGAGAATACCACAGAATACCGGTTTGATTTGGGCGATCCGAATGTTGCTCCGACCATACAGGCAGCCGGCAACCTGACGCACACCTATTCTACTACCGGATGGTACGATATCGAAGTGTGGGCCTACGGCAGTTCGGGCCGCTACGTCAAAAAGAACGACCGGATTTTTGTGCAGGTGGGTCCAGTTGTCAATCCCTTCGATCCGGCGAAAGGCTATTCCACCCCGCTCCAGTATGCCGGTATGCATCTCGTCTGGCAAGACGAGTTTAACGGATCTGCCCTGAATGCAGCCAACTGGACGTATGACATCGGCAATGGTTGTCCAAACCTCTGCGGATGGGGCAACAATGAACTGGAGTACTACCGGGCCGAAAACAGTTGGGTGGCCGACGGCGTGCTCACGCTGGAGGCTCGCCAGGAAAATTATCAGGGCTACAACTACACGTCGGCAAAGATTCATACCCAAAACAAATTTTCGTTCAAATACGGCCGTGTGGACATCCGTGCCCAGCTGCCCAAAGGACAGGGAATCTGGCCGGCACTGTGGATGCTGGGCAAAAATATCAGTTCCGTTGGCTGGCCCGCCAGCGGCGAAATAGATATTATGGAAATGATCGGGGGGCAGGGCCGCGACAACCAGTCACATGGCACCATACACTGGGATCAAAACGGTACGAAGGCGGACATGGGTAAAAGTTATACGTTGTCGCAGGGCATTTTCGCCGACGAATTTCATGTGTTTTCCCTCGTCTGGGACGACCAGGAAATCTCCTGGCTTGTAGATGACCAGAAATTTCTGACAGCCGACATTACTTCCACCGCCCTGAGCGAATTTCAACAGGAGTTCTGGCTAATTTTCAACGTAGCAGTAGGTGGGAACTGGCCGGGTAGCCCGAATGCCACCACCCAGTTTCCGCAGCGCATGACCGTTGACTACGTTCGGGTGTTTCAAAAAATTTGATTCGCGTTTTTGCAGAGGCTGTCCCGTAGGTACGCTCCATAATTGCACAGTTGACAGGCGAATCCATTTTTTGACAGGATGAAAAGGATTTACAGGATTTTCGGCGGCGGAGCCGCCTCATTTATCCTGTAAATCTTGTACATCCTGTCTGAAAAAATCAATTCCCGTCAAAGCCATGCTTTTGAGACAGCCTCTATTGCCCATTTTCATCAAAACCAACTTTACACTATGAAAAAAATCTACCAGACATACCTGTCTCTGCTTTTGCCGATGTTTTGTGCGTCGGTGCTTTGGGGACAAAACAGCACCGTTTCCGGTACGATCACTTCCGGGAGTACGGGTGAAAAACTACCTGGAGTAACCGTTGTGGTAAAAGGTACCACCAATGGAACATTCACCGATGTAGATGGTGTCTATACCCTCCAGGCGTCCCCGCAGGATATACTTGCTGTGTCGTACACGGGCTTCGTGTCTGTAGAAACGCCCATCAATGGACGCACTCGGGTTGATATTCTCCTGGAGGAAAAAATCAGCGAACTGGGCGAAATTGTGGTTGTCGGATACGGCAGCCAGAAGAAAAAAGTGGTGACCGGAGCCATTGCCACAGTATCCGAGAAGGACATCGCTTCGACCCCGGTTTTGCGGGTGGAGCAGGCGCTCAAGGCCGCACGCCCGGGGTGCAGGTGACCAGCCAGTCCGGCCAGCCGGGCGAAGAACCCACGGTGCGCATCCGGGGCATCGGTACCACCGGCAACGCCCGGCCACTGTACATCGTGGATGGCCTCCCCGTCAGCGGTATTGACTACCTGAACCCCGGCGACATCGAATCCATTGATGTTCTGAAAGATGCCGCTTCCGCCGCTATTTACGGCGCGCGGGCAGCCAATGGCGTTGTGCTCATCACGACCCGTTCCGGGAAAAAAGGCAAAGCCACCGTGACCTACTCCGGCTACTACGGCATCCAGAATGCCGTTCGGAATGTAAATATGCTCCATGCCGAACAGTACCGATCGCTTATGAACGAAGGCGCCCGAAACGCCGGGCTTTCGGAACCGTTCGACCTGAATGAGATACCTGCTCACGACACGGACTGGCAGGATGCCCTGTTTGTAAAAAACGCCCCGATGTCGAATCATCAGGTTACCATCAGTGGTGGCAACGACAAATCTACCTACGCTTCCAGCCTTGCTTATTTTTCTCAGGAAGGCATTATCGGTGGTGAAAAATCCAAATTTGACCGCATAACGGCCAGATTTAACAGCAATCACCAGGTCAGCAAGATGTTCCGTTTTGGTAACAACTTAGCCTATTCCCACATCATTCGCCGGGGTATCGGCAGCAACCAGTCTTTCAACGGCGCATTTAGCAGCGCCCTGAACCTGGACCCCCTGACCCCGCTGTTCGAGACGGACCCGAATATCCTGAGTCAGGCGCCGTTCTCCACCGAACCCGTTGTGACCGATGCTTCCGGCCGGGTGTACGGTATTTCCAACTACGTCGGGGCCGAGGTCGTGAACCCGTTAGCCCTGCTCGAAACCCAGCACAGCGAAACGCGAAAAGACGAACTGGTCGGGAATATCTTCGGGGAGTTTGAACCAATCGCCGGCCTGAAACTGATGTCCAGCTTCGGTGTGGATTTGGCTTACCTGCTGAACGACGGCTTCCGGCCACTCTTTTACCTGAACGGTGCACAATTGAATGTGGACAAAACTACCGTGAACAAATCCATCGCCCGGTTTTTTACCTGGCAGTGGGAGAACACCCTGTCGTACGGCAAACGCATCAACGACCACAATTTCAACGTCCTGGTCGGTACCACAGCCACCGAATTCAAATACGAGGACCTGTCGGGGTTCAACGCCGACGTGCCAGTCAGCGACCCGAACAACGTATACCTGAATCTGGCCACCGATACCACCTGGACGGCCTACGGCGGCGCCGCGCACTCCGCCCTGTTTTCGATGTTTGGCAGGATCAATTACGATTTTAAAGACCGGTATTCGGTGACGGCAATTCTTCGCCGGGATGGTTCGTCCAAGTTTGGCGCCAACAACCGGTACGGTATTTTTCCCTCGTTCGGCGTTGCCTGGGTGGCCAGTGAAGAACCCTTTTTTCCGCAATCCCGGCAGATGGATTTTCTCAAGTTCCGGGCTTCGTGGGGTATAAACGGTAACCAGGAGATTGGAAATTACCAGTTTGTCTCCACCATTGACAATACCCGGGGCTACACCATCGGCTCCGGCCGGGCGCTGGGGTCTTCGCCCTTGTTTATTGAAAATGCCGATATCCGCTGGGAAGAATCCAAACAAATTGACGTGGGGGTAGATGCCGGGTTTTTCCAGGGTCGCCTTTCGGCTTCTGCCGATTACTACATCAAAACAACCAGCGGCCTGCTGGAGCGTATCCCGATTCCGGCGCATGTGGGCAACGACGGGCCGGTGGCCAATGTCGGTAGCGTGGAAAACAAGGGTATAGAACTGGCGCTGAACTGGCGAAATACTGCAAAAAATTTCAAATACTCCGTTGGCATCAATGGCGCCTACAACAAGAACCGGATGACCAAAATAGGCAACGAGGAGCAGGTGCTTCCCGGTGCTACCTGGGCCATTGCCGGACAGGTCACCCGCTCCGAAGTCGGGCAGCCGATTGCCTACTTTTGGGGTTTTCAAACAGCCGGAATTTTCCAGAATGAAGGGGAGGTTTTTTCACACATCAACAGCGACGGGCAAGTGCTGCAACCCAACGCCGTGCCGGGCGATGTGCGTTTTGTGGACGTGAACGGCGATGGCGTGATCAATGCCGACGACCGCACGTTTATCGGCAACCCAACGCCCGACTGGACGTTTGGTTTCAACGCATCCATCGAATTCAAGCGCTTCGATTTCTCTGTTTTTATCCAGGGTACGCAAGGCAACGAGGTTTTTAACGGCATGCAGCGCCAGGACCTGCGGTTTACCAACCGGACAACAGCCGCGCTGGACCGCTGGAACGGGGAGGGCACTTCCGACAAAACACCCCGGTATACCTGGATTGATGTCAACAACAATGCGCGTGTGTCCGATCTGTATATTGAGGACGGTTCGCACCTCCGCCTCAAAAATATCCAGATCGGCTACACGCTGCCGTCCGGCATGATGAGTCGCTTAGGCGGGTCTTCCTGGCGCTTCTATATTTCTGCCGAAAACCTGCTCACTCTGACCAAATACACCGGCGCCGACCCGGAAATCCGGCGCCCAGAGTTCGTTCGACATTGGTATTGACCGGGGCGTTTATCCGCAGGCGCGTACCATGCGTTTTGGCACTACACTTACCTTTTAAAAAAAGGTGTTTTTGTGCTTCCGTGTTTTTGTGCTCAACACGGAAGCACAAAAGCACAAAAACACACATACAACATCTGAATTATGAAAGCATATACTCGCATACTACTGTTTTTGATTCCTGCGCTGTTGCTGGTTGGTTGTTCCAAAGATTTTCTGGATCGGAAACCGCTTGATCAGGAGGTATCTACCAATTTTTACCAGACGGAAGAAGACGCCATGCAGGCACTGGTGGCGGTGTACGATGTGCTGGGCTACCAGTCATCCCCGGGTGTTGCCTGGGCGCCCTACCTGACCGTTTCGGATATTCTCTCCGACGACGCTTATGCCGGCGGCGGCGACGCCAATGACGGTTTGGATGAAAACGAACTGAACACTTTTACCATTCCGGCAACCAACCAGATTGTCCACTCCATCTGGATTTATAATTACATCGGGATTTACCGCGCCAATTTGCTGCTGGAAAAGATTGACGGCATAGACGCCGACCCTGCATTTAAAAAACGGGTCATCGCGGAGTGCAAGTTTTTGCGCGGCTATTTCTACTCCCAGTTGGCGCGTTCTTTTGAAAATGTGCCGTTGCTTACGCAAACTATCAAAGGCCCGTCCGAATATGGGCAGCCGCAAAGCAGCCCCGAGGCAGTGTACAACCAGATTGCGCTCGATCTGCTGGATGCTGCTGCGGATTTACCGGCCGTCATCCCGTCTGCCGAAAATGGGCGGGTCAGCAAGTGGGCCGCAGAGGCGCTGTTGGGCCGGGTTTTTCTGTTCTACAATGGCGTGTACAATGCTGATCTTCAGGCGGGCAGCGTACGCGTGGATCGGGCCAAAGCCTTGGAACTGCTGGAGGATGTGATCGCGAACAGCGGGCACGACCTGCTCTCGAACTATGCCGATATTTTCCGCCTGTCCTCCGAGTTCAGTGTCGAATCCGTGTTTGAAATTACGCACGGCGACAGTCCGGCGTGGTGGGACTGGGGGTATGTGCGCGGCGGCGAAGGCAACTTGTCGGCCCAGATGCAAGGCCCGCGGGTGACCGGCTCCACGCAATGGAACCGCGGCTGGAGTTTCGCTCCGGTCAGTCAAAAACTCGTGGATGCACTGGCGGGCGACCCGCGTCAGAGCGCCACCATTTTGCGGCAGGGAGACCTTGACGGTACCTTGGCCAACGGGTTCCAGCACACGGGATACTTTTCCCGAAAATACTCCTCCGATTCCGAACATTGGGGTTCCGACGGCCAGTTTGAACTGAACAGAACCTGCAACAACCGGGTCATCCGGTTCTCCGATGTACTGCTGATGGCGGCCGAACTGGGCAGCCCGAATGCACAAACGTACCTCGACCGGGTGCGTGCCCGGGTGGGTTTGTCGAGTGTGCCGGCTACATTGGACAACATCCTCCGCGAGCGCCGGCTGGAGTTGTCGCTGGAAGGCATTCGGTATTTCGACGTGCTCCGTCGGGGTATGGCGTTTGCCACCCAGGAACTGACACTATCCGGCGTGCGTGGGCCGAATTATGTTGGCGACCAGCAGTTATTTGATGTCACCTTCAACCCGGCTACAAAGGGTTTTCTGCCTATTCCGCAGCGGGAGATTGACCTTTCTGCAGGGCTTTTTAAACAAAATGCAGGGTATTGATTCTTTTTCGGGAGGTTCTCTGTTAGCCCTGGAGCGTGTTCAAAAAACTGTGTCAGCTCATTGAGAGAAATAAAAACACAGAGGGCACCGAGTTTTGCACAGAGAAACACAGAGATTTGATTTTCAGTAATTTATTCTCTGTGTTTCTCTGTGCAAAACTCGGTGCCCTCTGTGTTAAAAAAAACATTTCGGGAGGCCTGACACAGTTTTTTGAACACTCCCGCCCCCCCTGATATTCGGATGATTTGTTGGCGTACGATCCCAAAAGCACAGAACAAATTTCTGCTACCTTTGGCCGCGATGTTTTCCAGCCGCAATGGCCGTTCGGGCACGGCTTGTCGTACCAAAACTTAAAGGCGCTACTATGAATCAGCCGTTACACTCGCTTGATTACCTTGTTTTTCTTATTTATTTCATCGGTGTATCCGCCTATGGTTACTGGCTGTACCGCCGCAAGCAGACGGAACAGAGTGCCGCTTCTTTTTTCCTGGCGGAGGGTGCGCTCACCTGGTGGGCTATTGGCGCTTCGCTCATTGCTTCCAACAT
This sequence comes from Lewinellaceae bacterium, assembly GCA_016719605.1. Lineage (GTDB taxonomy): Bacteria > Bacteroidota > Bacteroidia > Chitinophagales > Saprospiraceae > M3007. The sequence goes on from JADJYW010000006.1 coordinate 210,496, forward strand.
CAGCGCCGAGCAGTTCATCGGCATGTCGGGGTCGGGTTTTGCGATGGGTTTGGCGATAGCCTCCTACGAGTGGATGGCTGCGGCGACGTTGCTCGTGGTCGCTGTGTTTTTCCTGCCGGTGTACCTGCGCAACAAAATTTACACGATGCCCCAGTTTTTGGCGCAACGGTACAGTCCGCTCGTGGCCACCATCATGGCGGTGTTCTGGCTGCTGGTGTATGTGTTTGTCAACCTGACGGCGATCCTGTATCTCGGCGGATTGGCCGTGAGCACTATTTCGGGTTTTTCGTTTACCGCCTGCGTTGTTTTCCTGACTGTTTTTGCCATTCTGATTACCCTCGGCGGCATGAAAGTTATCGGCTACACCGATGTGATTCAGGTATTGGTACTCATCCTCGGCGGCCTAGCCACTACCTACCTGGCGCTTGATTTGGTTGCGCAGCAATTCGGATCGGAAGGTGCATGGAGTGGCCTGCGGCAGTTGCGGGAGCAGGCGGGCTCGCATTTCCACATGATTTTCGAGCCTGGGCAGATGATGATGCCCGACGGCAAAGGGGGCATGGAAGATGCGTACAACAAACTGCCCGGTCTGGCCGTGCTCATTGGCGCTATGTGGATTGCAAACCTCAGTTACTGGGGTTTCAACCAGTACATCACCCAGCGCGCGCTGGGGGCCGACCTCAAGACCGCGCGGGCGGGGTTGCTCTTTGCTGCTTTTTTGAAATTGCTGATGCCGATCATCGTTGTGTTGCCGGGTATCGCGGCGTATGTCTTGCACCAGCAGGGCCATTTCCAGCTGGAGATGACCGAAAACGGCGTGCTCAGGCCCGACAAAGCGTATCCGGTATTGCTGGATTTGCTGCCGAGCGGTCTCAAGGGCCTGTCCTTCGCGGCGCTCACGGCGGCTATCGTTGCCTCTCTGGCGGGTAAAGCCAATAGTATCTCCACCATTTTTGTGCTTGATTTGTACAAAAAATACTTCGATCCGGGCGCTGACGAGAAAAAGCAGGTGCGCGTAGGGCGTATCGCTATTGTGGTTGCTTTGGCCATCGGCGCCGTCGTGGCGCCGGCGCTGGCCAATTTCGGGCAGGCGTTTCAGTTCATCCAGGATTTCACGGGCCTGATTTCGCCCGGGGTAGTGGCCATTTTTCTGCTGGGTTTTTTCTGGAAACGCACCACGGCTACTGCCGCTCTGGTGGGGGCATTGGCCACCATCCCGACCGGGTTATTGCTGGAAGTTGTGTACAAAACTATGCCTTTCCTGCACCGCATGGGCTGGGTTTTCGCTATTTTGGTTGGCCTCATGATTTTGGTCAGCCTGCTCGATACCAAAAATCAAAAACGCGGACAATTAGTGGAGGTGGATCCGGAGGATTTCCGGCTGAAAGCCGGCTTTGCGGCCGGCGCCATTCTGGTGCTGGGGATTTTGACGGTGCTGTACTGGTTGTTTTGGTGAGGCGGCTGCGGCCAAGACATAAATAAAAAGCAGTGGGCGACCTCTTTTCGAGGCCGCCCACTGCTTTTTAAAATCTGAAGTTGGCAAATCTGGTCTAAGAACCCAGGTAGGTTTTCAGCAACTTGCTTCGGCTGGTTGCGCGCAACTTATTGATTGCTTTGTCTTTGATTTGGCGCACCCGCTCGCGGGTCAGGCCAAACTTGTCGCCGATATCTTCGAGCGACATGGGGTGTTCCACGCCGATGCCGAAGTACAGTTTGATCACATCGCATTGGCGGTCGGTGAGGGTGCTGAGCGAGCGTTCGATTTCGCGGCGCAGCGAATCGGCGTATTCCAGGTGCTGGTCGGTGCCAGGCATCGCTGTGTTTTCGAGCACATCGAGCAGCGAGTTGTCTTCGCCTTCCACAAAAGGGGCATCCATCGAGACGTGGCGGGCGGCTACCCCGAGGGTTGTTTCTACTTCGTCGGAGGTGATTTCCAGCAATTCTGCTAGTTCTTCTGCGCTTGGTTCGCGCTCGTAGGTTTGCTCCAGTTCGGAGAATGCCTTGTTGATTTTGTTCAGGGAGCCGACCTTGTTCAGCGGCAGGCGCACGATCCGGCTTTGCTCGGCCAGAGCCTGCAGGATGGACTGGCGAATCCACCACACGGCGTAGGAGATGAATTTAAAGCCGCGTGTTTCGTCGAAGCGTTGGGCGGCTTTGATGAGGCCGAGGTTGCCTTCGTTGATGAGGTCGGACAGGCTAAGTCCCTGGTTTTGATATTGTTTTGCTACCGAAACAACGAAACGGAGGTTGGCTTTGGTTAGTTTTTCCAGGGCAATCTGGTCGCCTTGTTTGATGCGTTTGGCAAGGTCTACTTCTTCTTCCGGGGTAAGGAGGTCCACTTTGCCGATTTCCTGCAAGTACTTCTCCAAAGATTGGCTCTCGCGGTTGGTAATGGACTTCGTAATTTTAAGTTGCCTCATGTGCAGTCTGCTGTTATTTTTTTCGGCGGCAAAGGTACAATTTCAAACACGCCGATGTCAAGAAAAAAGGGTGCGCGCATCTCCGATCAATCTTTTAGGAGCGAATCCAGAATACACCCTGTCGGATGTAACAAATGATTCAATAAGGACTTGTTTTTCAGATATTTGGCTACGCCAAAGAAACCTTGCCGGAAGAGTGCTGCTTAAAACATGAAAAATTTTATTTTGTTGAGAGCGACCGTTTTTGCTGGATTGGGGAATAAAATTTTTCAAATGTGCTATCGGATCAGCAATTTCTGAACGGCTACTTGCTCGCCTGCCCGGAGCTCCACCCAATAGGTTCCTGCCGGGAAGCGTGCAGCATCGAAAAAGTATTGCGACTGCCCCGCCGGCAGGTCCCCTTCAAAAATGGTTTGGGCCAACTGCCCAAGGGTATTGTACAAGCGCAAGCTGCCCCGGGTTGTTGTGGGCGCGTACACGGGCACCACTGTGATGGCCGATGCCGGGTTGGGATAAATAGCAGCCAGTTCGACCGGTTCGACCGGTTCGACCGCAGCAGTAGATACGGTTTCTGTCACACAAAAACTCCAGTATCCCTGCGGAGCAGTCAGAGGACGCACGACGGTTTTTCCACTGGCGGAAGTTCCCTCGATATAATAGTATACGGTGCTACCACCCGGCTGTCCGGGGATGAATCCCCGGTGGCTCCAAGTCGTATCATTCGGGGAATATACGGGCAGCTCCACCGATTCCCAGGGGCCGGCCAGGTCGGTGGTGTAGTGGATTCGGGCCGATGCGATGCCGCTGCGGTGATTCAAATTGGCCCATACCGGGTATTGGGAGTGGGTGGCATTTTCCATACACGGCAGCGGTTGGTGTACAATCGGGAGGGGATCGGCCACGCCGACCTCCTTGGTTATGCAGTGGAGCGCGCCCAGGCTGGGGATAATGGCATTGCAATCAATGCCCACGATGTTGTACCCCGGCAGGGCGTTTTCCCAGATGCGTTGGGCGGTGGTATCGAATTGTTCCTCGTAGAAGGGCACCAACACGGTTTTATTGACAAATATGGCGTTGGCGTAGGTGCGGTAGTTGCCGCCGGTATCGGGGTATTTGCCGTTGTGCGGGGGCATGGGTACCCGCACGACCTGGTAGGGCGTGCCGAATGCCGATTGAAATCCGCTCAAAACATACTGGATATTGGCTTCGATTTGCGGGCCATCGGCAATGCCCATCGGATACTGCCCAACGAGGAGTGTCTCTTCGTCCAGCAGTTTCATGTGCATATCTATATGGTGTATGGCGTCGTAAGGCAGGACATCCATCTTGATGTAGCGCTGGATGCCCATGTAGTCGGACATGATTCCGTCTATCTGGGTTTCGGTTTTGGCCGACACGCCGTATGTATTTCCGACTTTGTTTTCATCGAGAATGAGCCGGGAGGCAAACGCTGTGCCGAGGCCGTCAGCCATGAAGTTGCCGCCGGTATTAACCATATCTGCTGGGGCCTCGAAAGTGGAGTACAACGGTACGCCAAGGTACTGGGACACCCGGCTGGCCAGGGTATCGTCTTGCGGGCGAGGGCGGTTGTAGCGCCAGTCAATGAAATACAACGAATCCACTCCGTTGGCGTACACGCAGTTCGGGCCGTAGTCGCGTATCCAGATGGAGTTGTTCGGCACGACGAGAAACTCGACATTGGAGTTTACATCCACACTTTTGCCGATGAGGTAGTTGCGTGCATTGGTCAGGATAGTTTGGTTGTTGCAGCATACGATCACCCGGCATTCCAGCCGGGCAGCCCGCACGATTTCGGTCAGGATATCCCGAATACTGTTGCTGCCGGCCTGCCAGGTGACCAAAAGTGCCTGCAATTCCTCCCATTCGCCCATTGCCCGCACGGGTACCGGGGGCGGGGCAGAAGTGCCTTCGGGGAATCCAGGGACATATTTGGCTGATTGGAGCAACTGCATTTCCCCCGTTGTGAGGTAGCGCGGCAGGTCTGTTTCGGTCTGGGCAAAGAGACTGAAGGCCAACAGAAAAGTCGGGAAAAGAAGGCGTAAGCGTCGTGTCATAATTTTGCCTTAGTTTATGCAGCCTCAAATTTCCGGGTTTAATACTTCCGGGGCTAAAAAAAATGCTGTCAGGTAAAAAAAAGGCGGCGTGCCGTTGCACGCCGCCCGAACAAAACCCATTCTATCGTATGAAGCAAAACTGTATGCAAAATGGTTGATATGGTTTACCTGGGGGATAAAAGATGGTCGTGATCAGCCGGCTAAGGGCAGCGCATTCAGGTCGCGAAACAGAATTTTTTTGCGGTTGAAGTACAGCACATTGGAGCGCTTGAGCTGGTTGAGTACTGCCGTGACCATTTGGCGGCTGGTGCCGGTCAGGTCGGCGATGTCCTGATGCGTCATGTTGTGCTTCACCAACGTTTCAAATCCGATCTGCTTGCCTTGCTCAACCCCCATCTGGTGCAAAAACTCCAGAATGCGGCTTTTGGAATCCTTCAGCACCACTTTTTCCAGTTGTATTTCGGTGTAGCGCAAACGCTCACCCAAAAAATGCAGCAGCGACTGGGCAAAAGCGAAGTTCTTCCGCATAACGCTTAGCAGCACCGGAGCGTCCAGCTCCACCACATCGGCGAGGTCTTCCATGGCGTAGGCAAAATCGCGGCGTTGCAGTTCGCCAGTCAGGCAGGATTCGCCAAAAAGATTGCCCGGGCGAACCACATACTTGATGATGTCTTTCTTTTCCGAATGAACGGCCACTTTTACCGTTCCTTTGAGCAGGAAATAAACTTTATTTGCAGCTTGTCCGGGTTTGTACAGCACCTGATGCTTGGAGTACGACTGGATTGTGGCGGTTTGTTGAATCAAAAGCAGTTCTTCCGGAGCCAGTACAGCAAAGAGCGGATTGCCATCAAAAATTGGCGAAGTCATTCGTATGTCCATATTGAGCGAGCAGTTATTGTGTTATTTGTCTGTGTTCGACAAAAGACAGGAGACGCTTCAGAAACCCCTTACGTTTTTTTTGAAAAATTTCATTTGCCTGCTTTTGCCAGGTGTGTCTGAATCAATTAAAAAAGACCTGTTTCAAAGCCATGTTTGTCTGACGCATTTGTTTTTCAAGTTTTGTTCCGTTTTAAAAGCGGCATTTACTTTCAATCAGAATAATCATCGGCGGCATATTTTTTTAAAAAATGGAATCGTCCCCGGATATATCGGAAAAACATGACCTGCAACGCCTGCGTGCAGGCGACACAGCGGCGCTCCGCCGGCTGTTCGACCGGCATTACCCGCTTTTGCTGGGCGACATGTATTCCTACCTGCCGGATGAGGAAACCTGCAAAGACCTGGCTCAGGATATTTTTGTAGAACTGTGGCGAAAACGAGAGACGCTTGACATCCATAGCTCGCTGCGCGCTTACCTGCGAAGGGCGGCCATTAACCGGGCGCTGAACTACATCAAAACCAACCGCCGCACCGTACTGGAAGACTCCTCCAGCTGGGAAGACCAGGCCGATACCTCGTTGCAGGACATCGGACGCAAGGACGAGCAGGAGCACCTCGAAACGGCCCTGCACAAGGCTATTGACCAACTGCCCGAAAAATGCCGTCTGGTGTTTTCGCTCAGCCGCTTCGAGCACCTGTCGCACCGGCAAATTGCCGATCAGCTGGGTATTTCCGTCAAAACTATCGAGAACCAAATAACCAAAGCCATGCGCCTGCTGCGCGAAGCCATGCTCCATTACGGCCATTTGTCGCCGGTTGTCATTTGGGCCGCAAAATGGTGGTGAGCAGGGTAGGGGTATTGCCCGACACGGTTGTCTTTAACACGATCTTAAAAATTCCCTGCGCACAAACCTCCGAACCCAATGGCGAAAAAAGAACATCATGCAAGATTTTGACATTATCCTGTTGCTGAATAAACGCTTTACCGGCGAGATCACCGCCGCCGAGGTAGCGGTTCTGGACGCCTGGATCGGGCAATCGCCGGAAAATGCCCGTCTGGCAACCCAGTACCAACAGGTTTGGGACGGTACAACCGAGCGCCCCAAGCATTTTGAGGTAGATATGGATGCCGAGTTCCGGCGCCTGCTGTCCCGCATAGATGTTGTTGAGCGCCCGGCTGTGCCAGTCGTACCCATCAGTCGCCAACTCCTGCGGGCGGCGGCGGCAGTCGCCTTTTTGCTTTTTGCTACCTGGGGCTACCGCCAGTTTATGGCTCCTGCGCCCCGGTTTGTTTTTGAAAATGCCCAAAATGTACCTAAACGCCTGATCGAATTGCCGGACGGCTCGAAGGTTTGGCTGCGCCAAAACGCCGAAATCCAGTACCCGCAAACATTTTCCAGCACCGAACGCCGGGTAAAACTGAGTGGAGAAGCCTACTTCGATGTGGCACATCGAGCGGAACAACCCTTCCGGGTCGAACTGGAAGCAGGCGGTGTGGTGGAAGTGCTGGGCACCCGGTTCAATATCCGAACTACAGCCACGAATGCGGAAACCAGCATTCTCGTGCGCGAAGGAAAAGTGCGCTATTCCCCGGAAGGCGAAGGCGATGAGGCTGTTCTTGCCGCCGGCGACAAAGCCGTTTGCCGGCGCGATAATCCCCAAATTTTCTTGTCCAAAGTACCTACCTTCAACGAGTTGGCTTGGCAAACAGGCCAACTGGAATTTACCGACACGCCACTCCGACAAGTTCTGGCCGATCTGGAAACCTATTTCGACGTGGAGATAGACCTGCGCAATTCAGCCATTCTGGAGTGCCGCCACACCGACTTATTTGCGGGCAACCAGATAGATGACGTGCTGCAAAAACTTGCCCTCGTTTACCAATTCAAAGTCGCTAACCCCGCCCCTGGCCGGTACCGTCTTATCGGCGGGATTTGCAAATGAGCCGGCGCCGGGTAAAAGTAAATGCCGGCCCTTGTTCTGCTAATGGCACCGGGGATGCTAACTTGCGCCCGTTCACAACCTCGGCATGGCTAAGCGCATTCTGGCGACCCTTTTAATTGTACATTTTGGTGTCTTGTGCCCCGCTTTGGCGCAAGAATCGCCACAGTTTCGCCCGGTCGATTTTTCCTGTGCCAACTGCCTGCCCGCCGACGCCCTTGTGCGACTCAGCCGCCAAACAGGCATCAGTATCGCTTTCAACACCGCCTTTTTTCAGGATTGCCCCCCGATCTCCATTTCTGCTACCCGGGAACCGTTCGGCGTGGTTTTGGACAAAATAGCCGATTGCGCGCGCTTGTCCTACAAATGGGGCAACGAGCAGGTAGTGCTTTATCGGAAAAATTTCAAGTACACGTTGAGCGGGTACGTCAAAGATGCTGAAACGGGCGAACGCTTGATCGGCGCCACCATTCGGGTACTTTCCGGCACGTCTGCGGGCGCTATCAGCAACGAATTCGGGTTTTTCAGCCTGTCCGTAGAGCCGGGCGCCTACCGGATTGCCGCTACCTACATCGGCTATCGGCAGGAGGTACGCATCGTCGAAGCGGATGCCGACCGCATGTTGACTTTTAGCCTGCAGGCCAGCAGCGCATTGCCCGAAGTGGTGGTGACGGCCTTGCCTGCGACGGAAACAGGGAGCGGAAGCAGCAACACCAGCGGACAAAATCTGCCGCCGACCTCCATGCGCAATATCCCGATGCCGGGTGGAGAGGCGGATTTGCTGCGGCTGATGGCGCAGCAGCCCGGTGTGCAATCCGGGGTGGACGGTTTGGGCGGCCTCCATGTGCGCGGCGGCAATGCCGATCAGAATCTCATCTTGCTCGACGACGTGCCGGTGTACAATCCGAGCCATGCGCTGGGCCTTTTTTCCGTGTTCAACCCGGCTACCATCAGTCATGCCCGCCTGTGGAAAGGCGATTTTCCGGCGCGATACAGCGGCCGCACGGCTTCCGTACTGGATGTCCGAACCCGCGACGGCAACCTCCGGGAATACCACGGCGAGGTGTCGGCAGGTCTGTTTGCGGCTTCCGCTACACTCGAGGGGCCGCTCAAACGCGACACCGCCGCGTTCCTGCTCAGCGGGCGAACGACCTATTTTGGTCCGTGGACCAATTTGTTCAGCAAGCGCGATAACTTGCTCACCTTTTCAGGTGACAATGTCGCCTACCGTTTTTACGACCTCAACCTCAAATTGAACTACGCCTTCTCGGCCCGCAATCGGTTGCATTTTAGTTATTATCAGGGCGGCGATGCATTTCGCAACCAGTTTGTGCAGCGGTTCGACAACCTGGAGGGCGTGCTCACCGACCAGTACGGCCTGAGTTCGGAATGGGGCAACGCCATAGCGGCCTTGCGCTGGAACCTTGTGTTGCACAAAAAACTGTTCACCAACACGACCCTGCGTTTCAGCCGCTTTTTTTATCAAAGCCGCCTGACGCTGCTCTCCAATTTCCTGACGGCCACCGGCAAAGAAAGCCTGCTGGCCAACTACGGACAGTTTTACCAAACCTTGATTCAGGATTGGTCGGGGAAAACCGATTTGACCTATTACCCGACGAACCGACTGACGGTACGCTGGGGGATGTCCTACACCCTGCACAGCTTCCAACCGGGCGCTTTGTCCGTCAACTTTTTGGTGCCGGGCCAGTCGCCGCTGGCCCTGGATTCCCTTTCGAAGGTATTGCTGAACAACGAACGCCTCGGCGCCGACCAGGCAGAACTTTATGCGGAGGCCGACTGGCGGTTTTGGCGAAACTGGCGTATGGAGGCGGGGGTCAACGTGTCCTCATTCCAGATACGAAACAGCGTGTTTCGTATTCCGCAGCCGCGGTTTCGGCTGCAAAACAATGGGCCTCGCGGGTGGCGTACCTGGGTGGGATACCACCGAACAGCCCAGTTCCTGCACCAGATTGGCTCGTTCAACATCAGCCTGCCCTTCGAATTGTGGGTGCCCACTACGGCCCTCGTGCCACCCGAACTGGCCTGGCAGGTTTCCGGCGGGATAGGTCTCCGGCGCTCGGGCTGGAATGTTCAATTGGAAGGCTATCACAAGCGACTGGATCGGGTACTGACTTTCCTGTCCTCCAGTACGGCCCTGTTTGCCGGTGGCGCCGAGGATGCCAGCGGGTGGGAAGACCGCATCATTGCGGGCACGGGTACCGCCTCCGGGCTGGAATTTATGCTGGAAAAAAGAACCCGAACCACGGCGGTTGGACTTGTGTACACCTGGTCGGTCGCCGAACGGCATTTTCCCGACCTCAACTCCGGGCGGCCGTTTCCTTTTCGTTTTGATCGGCGACACGATGTGAAGATAACCGTGCAGCAGCAGTTGTTCAAGTGGTTGGATGCCAATATGATCTGGACGTACGCAACCGGCAATGCCATCACCCTTGCCGGTGTTAAATACCAGCACCACACGCCAAATGGCGATATCGAGCGCAACGTATTTGTGTACACCGATGTGAACGGTTACCGGCTACCCGCCCTTCACCGGCTGGATATGGCGTTGAACGCTCATTTCGGCAAAAAAAGACTTCAACACGAGCTGCAATTCGGTGTTTACAATGCCTACAACCGGGCGAATCCCTTTTTTTTGTATGTGGACGGCACGGGTAGCGACGGCAAAGCCAAGGCGGTGCAATACACGTTGCTGCCGCTGCTGCCTACGTTCCGCTATGCTGTAAAATTTTAATCGAAACGCACCACCCATGATACGCCACCGCTATCTTCTTTTTTTTGTCGCCCTGCTGTTTGGCACTGCGCAGTGCGTGCGCGAAATACCCTTTGAACTGCCGGAGCAGCCAACCCGGATCGTGGCGATCAGCCATTTTACGGATGGGCAGCCGATGCAGGTGGAGGTATCGCTCAGCCAATTCCTGACCGATGTGGGCGATCCGGTCATCCCGGAAGATGCCGATATTACCATAGCCGTTAAGGGCAAGTTTGAGAGCCGTTTGATGCCCATGACCGATGACGGTGGCCGGATATTTTGGCAAAGTCGCGACCCGGTTGTGCTTGGCACGGAGTACTCCCTGGCGGTTCGGATCGGTGGATTTGAAACGGTGGAGGCGACCAGTGCGGTGCCTCCGCCCGTTGCATTGGCTACGGTGCAGGTGGATACCGGTAATTTGCGCGTGATTGAACTGCCCGACGGGAAACTGGCCCTGCGGGTACCACTTGCAATTCCATTGGCCGAACTGCCGGAGGCGAACCGCTTCTTCGCTTTTGCCCTGCGACACGAAATTGAAATTTTTGAATGGGTCAACGGCGAGCAAGTTCCGGATGAATACTACGAAACCGACACCAAGTTTCTGGCCGACGGCCGCACCCTGACCCTCGTGTACGATACCCCGGAAAAGGTGGTTTTGGTCAACGAAAATTTCTGGAGCAGTGGGCGTACCGCGCTGAATCTGGACGCTATTGTTCCGTTTGATCCGGCCTACGAGCGCCCACGCCGCATTTTTATCGAGTGGCGCACCCTTTCCGAGGAGTTTTACCGGTACCACCTGTCGTTGGCCCGGCAGGGAAACAATATCCCCCTGAATGACCCGGATGCCTTGTACAACAACATCAAAGGCGGGTACGGCAATTTTTCCGGCTACTCCCTGCGCGGCGATACCATCGCGATACCCAATGTTTTTTAACCAAACAGCCAGTATTTGCCAAGTACCAACGGCCAATAGCCGGCGCCTTTTTTCTTACTTTTGCGGCGGCAAAAAGTATATGCCAATTTGCTAACCAATATTTTTCATACAATCAAATTGCCTGAACGAATGAGTAAAGTGACCATCGTCGGCGCCGGAAATGTCGGCGCAACGTGTGCCAACGTCCTCGCCCACGAAGACATCTGCAACGAGATCGTTCTGATTGACATCCAGGGAATATGGCCAAAGGGAAAGCGCTCGACACCTGGCAGCAAGCCCCTGTGGACGGCTATTCTACCCGCGTTGTCGGTGGCGACGACTACGCCCTGACGGCCAATTCGGACATCGTTATCATCACCGCCGGCATCCCGCGCAAACCCGGCATGAGCCGCGACGACCTCATCAGCACCAACGCAAAAATTGTGGTGTCGGTGACACAAAACATCCTCAAGTACACCCCGAACCCCATTATCATCGTCGTGTCCAACCCGCTCGATGTGATGACGTACGCTTGCTGGAAGGCATCCGGCCTGAGTGACAAGCGGGTGCTCGGTATGGCCGGTGTGCTCGACACCGCCCGCTATCGCGCCTTCCTCGCGGAAGAAATCGGTTGCTCACCCAAAGACATTTCCGCTATTCTCATGGGCGGCCACGGCGATACCATGGTGCCCCTGCCGCGCTACACCACCGTGAGCGGCATCCCTGTGACGGAACTCGTGGCTGCCGACAAACTGAACGCCATCATCGAGCGCACCAAATCGGGCGGCGGCGAACTGGTTAACCTCATGGGTACCTCCGCCTGGTACGCGCCCGGTGCTGCTGCAGCACAAATGGCCGTGTCTATTCTAAAAAACGAAAATCGGATATACCCCTGCTGCGTACTGCTGAACGGCCAGTACAACATCAGCAACCTCTTCGTAGGCGCTCCCGTTCGACTCGGCCGCGATGGTGTGCAAAACATCATTGAGCTCCAGTTGAACACCGCCGAACTCGAACTCCTGCATAACTCCGCTACCGCCGTGCGTGAAGTGGTGAGCGCACTGGACAACATGAACTTAGTTTGATCAAAATGCCCAAAGTATCCCCTGCAACCCAACAACAACAGCCCGAGTTCTGGGGCGAGATGATCGCACAGGACTCGGGCAAGTCGTTGGCTCAACTGACGGAAGAATCGCCCGTGCTGCTGGTTTTCCTGCGGCATTTTGGCTGTTCCTTTTGCCGCGAGGCTATGTCGGATATTGCCAAACGGCGCAAACGTTTGGAAAAAAACGGTCTCCGCATTGTGTTTGTCCACATGGCGCCGGACCGGGCGCTGGCAGAACAGTTTTTCAAAAAATTCCGGGTCGCACCGGTCGAGCACATCGCTGATCCGGAAAAACGGTTCTACCAGGCTTTTGGACTCGGGCGCGGCACCCCTGCCCAGCTTTTCGGTCTGATGAACTGGATCCGCGGCTTTCAGGCAGGCGTCATCGAAGGCCACGGTTTTGCCTACCACAGCGAAGATCTCGGCGACGGTTTCCAAATGCCCGGTGTGTTTGTGCTGCACAAGGGCGAAATCAAACATTCCTACATTCACAGCCATGCGTGGGATCGGCCCGATTATGAGGCCATTGTGAGCCATTGCGATTGGTAGTGGCGCCTAAAAATCTTTTCTATATGGTCGGCAGAGCCGTACGCTTTCCGGGGTTTTTCCTGATTGCGCTCTGGTCCGGCATTTCCGGCCAGGCCCAATCGGATTCCGCTGCCCACACCCTGCCGCTCGTTGTCATCGCGGCGGTTCCCGGTGCGCGCACGGGTTTTTCCGTGTGGCAGGCCGACTCGTTGCCGCAGGCGGATGTGCTCGCGCTGGCCGACCGCCTGCTTTGGGAAATGCCCATCGGCGTACGCGCTAACGCTCCCGGCACATTGGCTACCGTTTCGGCACGCGGGGCAGGGCCGGCCCGCACGGCTGTGCTCTGGCAGGGTCTGAACCTGCAAAGCCCCATGAATGGTGTGGTGGACGTGTCGCTTATCCCGCTTTGGCCCGACGACCAGGTGGAAATTCAGTACGGGGGGCAAAGTGCTGCGCAAAGTACAGGGGCGATGGGCGGTGCAGTCCGTATCAGCCCGAACATACTGGAAGATGTGGCGGGTTGGTATACACAGGCAGGCATCGGGATCGGTAGTTTTGGTCGTCGGGATGCTCAGGTTTCTACGGGATATGCGGGTGCTCGGCTCCGCACCCTTGTTCGTGCCGGGGGCGGTCAGGCCCGCAATGATTTCCCGTTCCGAAATACAGCGCGCATCGGTGCTCCAATGGAGCGACAGGTGAATAATTTTGGTGAAAAACTCGATTTTCAGCAATTCAATCACCTCAAAATCAACGAAAAAAATACGCTGGAGACGGCGGTTTGGCACCAACGGGTCTTTCGGGAAACACCGCCGGCCATGACCGAGGCTGCTGCAGAAACCTGGCAATGCGACCGCGCCACGCGGGCTGTGGCAACCTGGACGAATCAGCGCAGTGCCCGCACCCAATGGCAGCACCGAGCCGCCTGGCTCGACGAGTATATCGCCTTTCGCAGCATCAGCGATACCGATACCAGCCGTTCGCGAACGGCGCTGCTGGCATCGGAATTTGTGACCGTACCCACCCGGCGCATAGCCCTTCGGGCGAGCGGTACGGCATGGTATCAGCAGGCCCGCGCCGACGGGTATGCCGACAGTACCGCGTGGTTTTCGCAAATACGCCTCGCCGGTACGTTCGCTGCCGAATACCGCCGGCGACAAATTCACCTTACCGCCCAGCTTCGGCAGGAATGGGCCGAGCGCCAGGGAGCGCCGTTCACGTCGGTGCTGGGCGCCCAATGGGCGGCTTCCTCAGCCCTGACTGTTCGCCTGCATTGGTCTCGAAACTTCAATTTGCCCACGTTCAACGATCGCTTCTGGCGTACCCTCGGCAACCCGGATATTCGACCCGAATCCGGCCACAGTGCCGACGCGGGTGTGATCTGGAAACGCGGCGGTTTCGCACTGGAAACCTCGATATTTCACCTGCTTCTTGATGACTGGATACTCTGGCAGCCTGGCCCCGACGGGCTGTTTCAGCCCGGCAATTTGCGGCGGGTATGGTCGCGCGGGGTTGAATGTTCGGGACAGGGCGACGGGTATTTTTGGCGCAGCCGGTGGCGGTTGAAAGGCCGATATCAGTTTGTGCGGGCCACAAATGCGGCCGTGTATGGCGGCAATGCGGGCGTCTTGCACAAGTTGCTGCCCTATACCCCGGAGCACAGCGCGGGCGCTTCGCTCGTGTGGGCGCATGGAGCCTGGTCGGCGGCCTATCTGCACCAGTGGACAGGTGCGCGTTTCGGCAACGCCGACAATTCTCAGCGATTGCCCGGTTTTCACACCGGTAACCTGCTGTTGCGCTATGCAGCAGTTTTTGGGAGGCACCGAATCGGGTTGAGCATCCGGCTGGAAAACTGCTGGGACACGCCGTACCAGGTTATTGCTTTCAGACCCATGCCCGGGCGGGCATGGCGCGTAGGGATAGAGTGGGGGAGGAGGCAGGTAGTTGCAAAAAAGTGAGCTGGTCCGGGTTTGGATCAGAGTACGTTGGCCAGTTGCTCTTTTATTTTTTCCAGTTCGTCTTTCATTTGCACTACAAGGCGTTGGATGTCGGCATCGTAAGCCTTGGCGCCGAGCGTATTGATTTCGCGGCCCATTTCCTGGCTGATGAAATTCAGGGATCGGCCTGCGGGGCGGGATTTATCCTCAATTTGCTCGATGAAGTACTTGCAATGCTGTTCGAGCCGCACCTTTTCCTCGGTGATGTCCATTTTTTCGAGGTAGTACAGGATTTCCTGCTCGAAGCGGTTGGTGTCCAGATTGTCTTTTCCGAAGGCATCCTCCATGTTGTTGCGCAAGCGTTCCCGCATTCGGGCGAAGCGTTCTTGTTCAAACGGGGATACATCGGAAAGATAGATCAGGATATTGGCTACGCGCAGGCGAAGATCGGACTCCAGGGCGCGGCCTTCCTGCCGACGATAGGCGAGCAGGTGTTCCAGGGCTTTGTCCAGTACTTTGCAAACGGCCTCCCATTCGTCTTCGTCCACCCCGCCGGATGGTGTAGCCACCACATTGGGTATGCGCATGATTGCCTGTAAAATATCGTGGTTTGGGATATTGAGTTCATCGGCCAGGCGGGATATTTCGCGATGATATCCCCGAAACAGCCCTTCATTGAGGCTGACCAGCGCAGCGCCGTCGGCGTTTTGTACTTCCACGAGCAAGTCAATTTTGCCGCGTTCGGCGTGGTCAATGACGCGTTTCCGCAGTTCCAGTTCTTTTTCTTTGTAATCGCCCGGAAATCGGAGCTTCAGGTCGGTCAATTTGGAATTCAGGGCGCGCAGTTCTACTGCGATTGTTTTGCCGGCATGGCTGCCGGAAGCGCGGCCATAGCCGGTCATAGATAGAAGCATAATCAGCGAGTCGTAAATGGAAAAGTGGTTGAGGCGGGGCCAAAGGTAGGTAAAATCGTCTCTGTTCAAATTTACGAAAAGAATTTTTGCTGAAATGCCTTGCAATGTTCTGGTTTAGAGTAGGTTTGCGTCTTAAGCCAATTAACATTGGTTACTGATGTCTGCATATTGGCCCTGTAATTCAACTGTGGTGTGGGCAGGAAAAAGTAAGACGAAAATTTGTGTGGGTCAAAATTTGTCCGATCTTTGCGTCTCGTTTTCCGAAGCGCCTCTTTTTTTACTGTAACTTGTTCAAAATCAACAATCTAAAACATGAGAAAGGCTGACCTTGTGAATGCCATTTCCGAGAAAACCGGTGTGGCCAAAGTGGATGTGCTGGTTTCACTCGAAGCGCTGTTTAAAGAGATCAAAACAAGCCTGCAAGACGGCGAGAACGTTTACGTTCGCGGGTTTGGCAGTTTTATCATCAAAAAACGCGCAAAAAAAATTGGCCGCCACATCAAAAAAGGTAAAGCCATCGAGATTCCGGAACATTTTATTCCGTCGTTCAAGCCGGCCAAGATATTCGTGGAGCAAGTGAAGCAAAACGTGACATCGCTTCCGGCGGATGAGCCGGAAGATTGATGACCTGTTCCGTCAGGAAGACGTTTAAAAGGCGGGCGCTCAAGTTGAATTCGGAAATTAAGTTGAAATGATGAACAGACCGCAATACTTGGCTTTTTTAGCTGCCCTGGTGTTTTTTTTAGTGCTCTATCTGGGCTTTAAAACTACTTCGCCGAGCCAGAAAGTCGTTGAACGATCGCGCTCTATTCAAGGAGAAAGCATGCGCTTTGAAACGCTTCTGGACGACGCCAAGGCTCATTTAAGTGCCAACGATGCAGCCAGTTTAGCCGATTTGGAGAAACAGGTTGATCAGGCAGGCTCGGAAGCAGATCGTGTGGAAACACTAAAAAAGGTTTCCGGGTGGTGGTACTCTCAGGGCCAGGCAATTGTCTCCGGAGGTGTTGCCGAGCAAGTGGCGGAACTGGAGGGTACGGATGGAGCGTGGTCGGTGGCAGGAGCAACTTTTTATGGTGCTCTGGCTGACGAGCGAGACCAAAAACTGCGCGATTTTTGTGCATCAAGAGCGATTAAAGCGTTTGAAAGTGCCATTTCGCTCAATCCTTCTCAGGTAGAGCACCGCGTCAATCTGGCGCTGGTTTATGCTGAAAACCCACCCGCCGACAACCCAATGAAAGCCGTCCTCCTGCTGCGCGAATTGGAGGGCAAATACCCGGATAACCCGGCGGTCTACAATGCGCTCGGCCGCCTGGCAATCAAAACAAACCAGTGGGAACGTGCTATCGATCGTCTCGAAAAATCCTGGTCGCTGGATTCTAAAAACCCGAATACCCCGTGCTTGCTGGCGATGGCCTATGAAGGCGCGGGCAAAACAGATAAAGCAATAGAATTTGCCGGCCTTTGCGGCCAGAAATAATGAAGTGTGCGGGTTTACGAGGTTTGTAGAGACAATCAGCCCGATCTTGTAAAATCGCACCCTTTACGAACCAATATTTTATCACTCATAACTCATTCGCTCATGCCTTGCGGAAAAAAACGCAAACGTCACAAAATCGCCACGCACAAGCGCAAGAAGCGCCTGCGTAAGAACCGACATAAGAAGAAAAATCGTTAGTGTCTGAATCACAGGCATCGGTTCTCTTCTGTTGAAAAAAACCGATCTGCCGGAATCAGCGCCGAACGCACCGTCGAGCCGGGAAGCTGTATCAAATGGATTCTTTTGATGCAGCTTCCTTTTTTTCGTCCACTTGTGCGCAGTTCGCCAACTACATCGGCAAGTTCTTCCGCCGCTTAAACCAAAGAAATATCTGGTGGGATCGCTGCATCCCGCGCACCCGAAAACCGCCTCTTTGCCGATGGCCCGTTGCCCATGCCGTAGTCCCTGTACGGCAAACTGCTCCGCTTCGATGGTTTTTTGACGCCGCACCGATTCCGGTATACCGGACGGTGTGCCTTTTGTTGTTTCCCGACTTTGGGTTTCCGAAACGCCGGGCCTAATTGAAAACCATCTTCATACATCGTGGAAAAAGAATTAATCATCAATGTCACGGCCACGGGAGTGGAAATGGCATTGGTGGAGAACGGCAAACTGGTCGAACTCCATCATCAAAAAACGAACAACAACTTTACGGTCGGGGACATCCTGATCGGCAAGATCCGGAAACAGATGCCGGGTCTCAATGCGGCATTTATTGACATTGGACACCGCAAAGATGCTTTTTTGCACTACACCGACCTGGGTCCGAAATTGCGTTCTCTCCAGAAATGGACGAATGGCGTGATGAGTGGAAGTATCAACACACACAAGCTCGACAATTTCAAGTTTGAGGAGGAAATCGTCAAAACGGGTAAAATTGATCAGGTTCTGAACAAGCGCCATCCGGTTCTGGTGCAGATACTGAAGGAACCGATTTCAACCAAAGGCCCCCGGCTTTCCTGCGAGATCAACCTTCCGGGGCGCTACATGGTTATTTCTCCGTTTTCCGACTCGGTGACGGTTTCTAAAAAAATAGCCAGCAACGAAGAACGCAAACGGCTGCACACGCTCGCAGAAAGTATCCGACCCAAAAATTTCGGTCTGATTATCCGTACTGCGGCCGAGGGTAAAAAGGTACAGGAGCTGCACGAAGAACTGACGCATCTGATTGGACGCTGGGAGGAAATTTTCAGGCAATTGAAAACGGTGGTGCCGCCGGCCAAACTCCTTAGCGAACTGGATAAACCGGCCAGTGTACTGCGCGATTTGCTCACAGACTCTTTCAGTCGAATCGTCGTCAATGAAAAAGACCTGTACGCTGAAATTCGCACATACTTGCAAACCATCAGCCCCGACCAGGTAGGTATTGTGCAGCAATACACCGGCAACAAGCCCATTTTTGATGCTTTTAGCATCACCCGACAGATCAAGGCGTCTTTTGGCAAGACGGCTACCATGGCCAGCGGCGCGTATGTGGTCATTGAAAAAACGGAAGCCATGCACGTCGTTGACGTAAATAGCGGCCACAAAATGAGTTCCGGCGACGTGGATCAAAGTATCCTCAAGGTCAATCTTGAAGCAGCCGAAGAGATTGCCCGGCAGGTTCGCCTGCGCGACATAGGTGGGTTGATTATTGTGGATTTCATTGACATGAAAAATGTTGAGCATCGCAAGCAACTGGCCAAGGCGATGGAAACCTACATGCGCAGCGACCGATCTCAGCACACGATTTTGCCGCTATCCAAGTTCGGTCTGATGCAGATCACCCGCGAACGCGCCCGCCCGGAGGTAGCCGTGGATACTGCCGAGGCATGCCCTTCGTGCGGTGGAACGGGCAAAGTGAACGCCACGATCCTGCTCACCGACGATATCGAACGCGATTTGGAGTTTGTGATGCAGTCCAGACCCAAGGGCGATCTGTACCTGCGGGTACACCCCTACATTGAGGCATACCTGCGTCGCGGCTGGAACAGTGCGCGGTGGAAGTGGTTCTGGAAGTACAATAAATGGATACGACTTGTGCCACATTCGGACTACCAACTCAGCGAGTACCGCTTTTTCGTGGGGAACGACGACGAGATACGGATAAATTAATCTTCGTTTTTTTGTCTCCCTGTTGGTGCCGGTTCGTTTTTAAAAAATGCTCGGCGATGGCTAACGGACGGAAGACATATCTTTTTTTTAAATGGTGTCCGCCGCTGCGATGCAAAATGTCGCGCAAAGAGGCCAGTACATCAAGAAGATACTTTCCTTTGTTCAGCATCACGCACTCGGCATGTGCAGCACGAGCGGCATCGGTTACCTCCGAACGGGTAGCGATGCCGCTTTTGTTTTGCGACTCCAGCACTTGTGTTGCCCAGATGACGGGCACATGTGCTGCTTCACAAATCCATAAAATTTCTTCCTGTATTTCACTAAGTCGTTCAAAACCAATCTCAACTGCCAAATCGCCGCGGGCAATCATGACTCCGAAAACGGGCGCCTGCATGCCTTGCAATAAAAGGGCAGGCAGGTTCTGAACAGCCTCGAAGGTCTCGATTTTCAAGACCAATGGCAAGGTGTCTCCATTTTCCAGGCGCATCAGGTTTTGAAGCTCGGCTACATCTTCCGGTTGTCGAACGAATGAAAAGCCGACGAGATCGGCATTGGCGCGCGCGAACGGGATGACCGATTTATCAAACTCGGTGAGGCTGCGAACGGAAATTTCTGTGTCCGGGAAATTGATGCCTTTTTCCGGTTTGATCCGGGGTTTATCCGACGATGCGCGTATGAGTCGAATTTGGGCTACCATACCATTTGTTTTTTCAACAACGGCCTCGTACAGGCCGTCGTCGAACAGTACCCGGTCACCCACTTGCAGGTCTTTCACAATGCCCGGAAGCGTACAGCCAACCACCTTGTCTGTTTTGTCAAAATTTGCCTGTGCCTCGGCAAGCAAAAACTGCTCTTGTGGCTTCAATTTCAGTCGACCCTTATTTCGCCCTTTTCCAAGCAACACCGTCCGTATTTTGGGGCCGGCCAAATCAAGATAGATTTTGCAAGAGTGGCCCGTGGCCCGGGAGGCTTTGCGGATATTGGTGACCATGCGCTTCCAGATATCCACATTGTCGTGCGCACAATTGATGCGGGCAACGTTCATGCCGGCCTGCACCAACGCCTTTACCTTGGCGTAGTCGTCCGCCATTCCGGAGTCAAACGTCACCATGAGATGGGGAATGTGCGGGTTTACTTTTGGGCCAAACAAGGTCACGGCTCGCTGGTGAATCAACTGCGATGCTACCGGATAATCGCATATCGAGCGTTCACTTTCGGGAATATCAGCGCCCAATCGCTGCAACGCAGACTCAATTTGACGCAGGACATGACTTTCAGAACTGGCTAAGGAGGACAGCCCGGCCTCGTGCAAAGCATCTTGAAGGTCCCGGAGGTCCTCGCAACGGAGTGCCAGATAATGCAGCAGATTGGATGCGCTCAGCCGTTGACGGGAGTGTACCCCTTCAACCACGGGAGCCAGATGTTGCTCAATGTCGCATACATGCTGCCGTATGCGCTCTAAATCAGCATGCAAAGATGAAAGCGTATTGCTCATGGTGTTGCAAAGGTACGAGGCACATTTGCAGGGTACCCATGCTGTTTTCGCATCTTTCCTGGTGACCTTGATCAACAGGCGATCACCATTCAGGCAGATAGAAGCGCGCTACAACCTAAAAATGAGGACAATTGCATTTGGGTTTGAAGAGACTGCAACTTTCCAATACGACCATGCCAACGAGAACCAGAAGAAAAGCGAGACGCCACCAATTAATTTTTTTCATAACGATATTCCTTTTTACTTTTACGAATGCGAAAGTAGATTAAAAGAGCAGACTCCGCGCAAAAATATCCTCCACGCCCAACGAGCCGGCAATTTCAGTTTGTTTTGAAACGAATACTTGTAGCACCGTTAAACTGGGGCCTTGGTCATGCCACGCGCTGTATCCCGTTGATTCAGGAACTTGAACGCATGGGGGCTGAGGTGTTTCTGGCATCTGATGGAGTGGCGCTACACTTGTTGCAAGCCGAATTCCCGCACCTTCCTGTTTTTGAGTTGCCCTCTTACGGTATCCGGTATGCTTCTTCCAATATGGTGTGGAATATCGGCAAACAGTTGCCTCGCATTTTGTGGGCTATGCGGAGCGAGCACCGCGAAACCATTCGTTTGGTACATAAGCATGGTATTCAGGGTATTATTTCCGACAACCGGTATGGGTGCTACCATACGCAGGCCAACAGTATCCTGTTGACGCATCAGTTGCACCTGCGCGTGCCGGGCTTGTCCGGATTGGTCAATCGGCTGCTACATTTGGCATTTGCCAACTTCAACGCAATATGGGTGCCGGATATCGCCGAAGCGCCGGGGCTTTCCGGCGATCTATCGCATGGTGGCGCCATCTCGCACAAGGATGTTCGCTACATCGGTATCCTTACCCGGATGCAAGCGTATGAGCATGATCCGGAGTATGATGTTGCTGTCGTATTGTCTGGGCCGGAGCCACAGCGGACCATTTTGGAGCAGCGCTTGCTCGAACAGGCTATGTTCATGCCGCATAAGTTCATTTTCGTGCAAGGCAAAACACAAGCGAAAGCACACCACTATATTTCGGACAATGTGGAGATTGTCTCTTTCCTGACTTCCAGGGATCTGAACGACGTGCTCATGGCCAGCAAAGTGCTGATCAGCCGATCCGGGTATAGCAGTATCATGGACTTGGCTGGTTTGGGGAAAAAGGCCGTTTTGATTCCAACACCCGGCCAGACCGAGCAAGAGTATCTGGCCGATTTTTTTGCCCGGCAAAATTTGTTTGTAGCCCAGCGTCAGGATGCACTTGATCTGGATGCCGGAATCAGGCAACTCAGCCGCACGTCCGGGTTGCGGCAAGGCACATTTCCGGCGGATGCTTTTGTTTCGGCACTTCAGGTGTGGCTGGAATGTGTTTGAAGCCTCTCGCC
>JADJYW010000006.1:237500-448301 GCA_016719605.1 Lewinellaceae bacterium
TGAAAAGGCTAGGGGCTTCACCGCCTACCAACCCTTAACAAACTCTGAATGCCGGCAAATAGTAGCGGCAGTGAGCCCCGGGGTGCGAAGGTCACGGGGCGAGAGGGGAACAACCCAGACCAACGTTTAAGGTCCCAAGTCGCGGTTAAGTTGCGTTAAACGAGGTGGGAATGCAGTGACAGCTAGGATGTTTGCTTGGAAGCAGCAATTCATTTAAAGAGTGCGTAACAGCTCACTAGTCGAGCGTTCCCGCGCGGAAAATAAACGGGCATCAAACCGCGCACCGAAGCTTTGGACTCGCAAGAGTGGTAGGGGAGCATTCCGTGGTGTTGAAGTCGTGTCGTGAGGGGCGATGGAACCAACGGAAAAGCAAATGTAGGCATTAGTAACGATAAATGGCGTGGAAAACGTCATCGCCGAAAGACCAAGGGTTCCTTGATCTACGTTCATCGTATCAGGGTTAGCCGGGTCCTAAGGATAAGCCGATAGGCGAAGCCGATGGAAAGCGGGTTAATATTCCCGCGCCTGCCGTGCAAAGAAAGCGACGCATCGACGTGGCGGTTAGGTCCTGACGGAATAGGGCCTTGAGCCAATCCCCTCGGGGAGCGGCGAAACCGTAAAATTGGTGCCAGGAAAAGCGAGCACGGCAGCCCGTACCGTAAACCGACACAGGTGGTCGAGGAGAGCATCCTCAGGCGCTCGAGTGATCCGTGGCTAAGGAACTAGGCAAAATGGCCCCGTAACTTCGGGAGAAGGGGCGCTCGCAAGAGCCGCAGTGAAGAGGCCCAGGCGACTGTTTAGCAAAAACACAGGACTCTGCGAAATCGAGAGATGATGTATAGGGTCTGACACCTGCCCGGTGCCGGAAGGTTAAGGAAGGGGGTTAGGGGCAACTCGAAGCTCTTGACCGAAGCCCCGGTAAACGGCGGCCGTAACTATAACGGTCCTAAGGTAGCGAAATTCCTTGTCGGGTAAGTTCCGACCTGCACGAATGGTGTAACGATCTGGGCACTGTCTCAGCCACGAACCGGTGAAATTGAAGTATCGGTGAAGATGCCGATTACCCGCAACGGGACGGAAAGACCCCGTGAACCTTTACTAGCTTTTGCATTGGGCTTGACTTGTTGATGCGTAGGATAGGTGGGAGGCTTTGATCCGGCAGTTCAGGCTGTCGGGGAGTCGACGTTGAAATACCACCCTTTGGCTAGTTGAGTCCCTAATCCCAGAAGGGAGACATTGCATGGTGGGTAGTTTGACTGGGGTGGTCACCTCCTAAAGAGTAACGGAGGTTTGCAAAGGTACCCTCAGCATGGTCGGTAATCATGCGCAGAGCGTATTAGTACAAGGGTGCTTGACTGAGAGGCCGACGGGCCGATCAGGGTCGAAAGACGGCTAAAGTGATCCGGTGGTTCCGCATGGAAGGGCCATCGCTCAAAGGATAAAAGGTACTCCGGGGATAACAGGCTGATCTCCCCCAAGAGCTCATATCGACGGGGAGGTTTGGCACCTCGATGTCGGCTCGTCGCATCCTGGGGCTGGAGAAGGTCCCAAGGGTTGGGCTGTTCGCCCATTAAAGCGGCACGTGAGCTGGGTTCAGAACGTCGCAAGACAGTTCGGTCCCTATCTGTTGTGGGCGCGGGAAGATTGAGGAGACCTGACACTAGTACGAGAGGACCGTGTTGGACGAACCGCTTGTGTGCCGGTTGTGCCGCCAGGTGCATCGCCGGGTAGCAACGTTCGGCCGGGATAAGCGCTGAAAGCATCTAAGCGCGAAGCCTACTCCGAGATGAATCTTCCGATTAAGGGCCGTAGGAGACGACTACGTTGATAGGCGACAGGTGGAATCGTGGTGACACGTTGAGCCGAGTCGTACTAATAGCCCGTAAGCTTCTTTTTTAATTTTTTGATTGGATGTGCAAGCATCTGATCACGCCGACAGCGCGGCCCGCAAGGCCCCGCGCACGCTCGGCTCGAAAAACACAGGACATCAGATTATCAATCATTTACTACGCTTCTTTCCCAGCATTGTCAATTTTAAGAAAATCGCACGGTTTAGCACCGTGCAACGAGACGTTGGTGTCTTTGGCGGCGGGGATCACCTCTTCCCATTCCGAACAGAGCAGTTAAGCCCGCCAGCGCCGATGGTACTGCGGTAGATGCCGCGGGAGAGTAGGTCGATGCCAACCCAATATCCAGCCCTCATTGCACCCGCAATGAGGGCTTTTTTGTTCGCATGCCCTCTGTGTTAAATTTGCTCTCAACGGGCTGAGAGCAGTTTTCTGAACACTCCAGCAGTTGGCGTTTTCATCAAGCGCAATCGCATCGGGCACTTCACTTCGCTGCGGAGTCTGTTTGGTGAAAACACCAGGCGCGTCGGCAAAAACTCCGCGCCTCTGCGGTGAAATAAAAAATTAAGACATGCGCAGTCCAACACTCAGCGCATGACCGCCACGTCTCCGCTAAAAAACAACGTGATACCATCCACAAATAAAACCTCGGCCAGCCAGGTATAGACGCCTGCGCCGACGGGTTTGCCGCGGTAGGTGCCATCCCAGCCCAGCCCGCCCGGATCAAGGCTGGGAGCGAAGTTTTGGGCTTCGTAGATCAACTCGCCCCAGCGTCCAAATACGCGGAAGGATCGCACGACCCGCACCTTGACGGGGTCGGCCAAAAGGCTGAACAGGTCATTGACCCCGTCGTCGTTGGGCGAAAAGATATTGGGCACATACACGGGTTTGGTATTATCCACCATAATGGTCAACTGGTCGGCGCCCGTGCAACCATTATTGGCCACAACCTGAACGGAATAGGTCGTTGTCTGAAAAGGCCCAACGGGTAGCGTCAGGCACAATGGGCAGTTGATGAGCGTATCCAGCGGCTGCCAGACGGCATACGCCAGGTCGGCCTGCAGCAAGTTGACCGTCGCACCCAGGGTGGCGGTTTCACCTATTTTGATAGCAAGATCGGGGCCTAAATCAACGGCTAAGGGGAAGTTGCCGACCTCCAGCGTGATCGAGTCAGTGTCGGAGCAACCCGGAGCGATAGCATAGGTATAGGTTACCCCAAACAAGCCCAGGCCGATGGCTTCGGGATCAAACGCACCGGACTGGCCGGCAGCGCCACCCCAGACACCACCCGGAGGGGTAGCCACGAGGTTTTGCAAAGGGGATGTTGTACAAAATGGTCCGGCTTCCTGGATTTCGACTTGCGGCTTGGTTACGATTTCCAGCGTTTGTGCCGTCACGACGGTACAGCCGGCTGGGGCGGTGTAGGTATAGGTAAGGCTATGCACGCCCGGGCCGATGGCAGCTGGGTTGATGAAACCATTGGCGGGCGCTATGCCACCCCAAATACCGCCGGGGGGTGGCAGTGAGTTGAAGCGGCGGGGCAGACAAGCAAAGTACCGATGGGCTTGTAATTGTCACGGCAGGTATGGGAATGCTTTCTACGAGGGTGCCGGCAGTGCCCGTGCAGCCATTGGCGCCGACAACAATGACGCTATAGGCGCCGGCCATAGTCGCACTGAACGCGGGAAGGAGTGGATTTTGCTGGAGGGAGGTGAAACCTGCCGGGCCGCTCCAGAAATAGGCGCTGCCTCCATCGGCACTTAGCTGTACCGGGTCGCCCGGGCAAAAGGGGCCATCGTTACCGGCCGAAGCCGTGGGGGAGGGCAGTACCGTCACCAATACATCGTCGGTCAGGGTATTGCCACAAGGGTCGGTGACGGTTACACTGTAGGTGGTGGTGGCGGTCGGGTTGGCTATGGGGTTGGCAATGTTGGTTGCGCTCAGGTCGGCCGACGGCGCCCAGATATACGCATTGCCGCCGGGGGAGGCCTGAAGTGGTACAGGCAGGCCACTGCAAACGCTGAGGTCCTGCATGGGTGTCAGAACAAACGGGCTGCTGTTGGTATTGATTTGGAGGCAAAAGGCTAAAAAAGCATAGTTGAAGCACGAGCCGCCATCTATATTGTCTGCCCGAACCAGAATGGTGTTTTCCCCTGCGGTGAGCAAACTGGAAACATCGTAGATTTTCAGTATCTCCCAGTCGGAGTCGGTGGTACTACCCAAAAAGACGCCGTTGATGTACAACGTGAATTTTTGATCGGCCTGGATTTTCACCTGTGCACTCAAAACCTGGTTGCACAGGTTGAATTTTTTTTGAAACCAGTAATCGCCCGTAGCGGCATAATAACAGGTGGTCGGGGGCGGGGATACCCAGATGGGTTTCATGTTGGGGCAGTCGGCAAAATGGCTGTCGAGCATCGGCGAGCCATACGTTGTGTCGCATTGGGCATCAATATAGGCCTCATTGACACAATCGGTCACTTCGTAAACCGGCAGGTTGAACGGTCCGGTTTGGGAGGTGCTCAAGCCCCAATCGGTACCGGACACGATCTGAATCTGGGCTGTTACCGGCGAGAGATACAGCAAAATGCTGATTATGGATAAGGTTTTTTTCATCATAAACAACGCAGTTACTACGCTTGATGCTCCACTCCAATTGTACTTGTTGAGCCGTAGTATCCGGTCAACTGCCCGACAGGACACTTTCCTCCCCGGAATCCCGCAGCCGAAGTACGGCCTCTCGCGCCCATTTGATCCAGAAAAACGCCAGGGCCGGCGCGATCAAAAAACTGCCTGGATTGTAGTACAGGGCACTGTCAACATCGAGGTGGATGAGGTGCATGACCGCCCGGGTCATGCCGCAGCCGAGGCATTCGATATCGAAGAAACGTTTCGAGGGGCAAAATGCTTCGCCTTCGTCAAAATAATCGGCGGGCAGGGCCAGCATCAGGAGCGGAAAAAGAACCAGAAAGGCCAGCCAGGCCCAGTCCAGGATTTTTGATTTTTTCATTTTTGGCCGTGTTGGACTTCTTGCAAAAGTGGTTTTTGAGCAATAAAACTGCTGTTGCAAGAAGCCTGTTACACAAAAAGGCGGGTGCAACGAACCGTGCTCATTGGAATGAGAAAACAACGGTTCCGTGCACACGCCTTTTTATCTTGCCCGGGGGACAATTATTTGTAATAATCTTTCATCTTGATCAGTGCGTGAATGAGGCCGGGTAGCCAGCACAGCACAACGAGGATCAGATTTACGATCCAGTCGGAACCTTCCCAGTCCGACTTAACGCCCATGGCAACCCAGGCCAGACCCAGAAATAGCCAGCAGGATGTACAGGCCCTTGGTGATGCCGTCGCCACCATCTTTGCGCATTTCTTTTTTCAGTTGCTTTTGCGCGGCTTTCAGTTTGATGGTGTTTTTGAAACCCAGCCGCTCGCCGGTAATTTCTTTGTACCTGGAAGGTGTCAGATTGACAAACTCGTCAACAGCGAGGCGCAGCATTTCGGGCGACAGGGCCTGAACTTCGGGAGCAGTGCTGGCAGCGCCCACCGATGTCGGAGCCATTTTGTCCATCGAGAACGCGCTGAAAAATGCCACGAGGCAAATTACTGTGGTTAAAAAACGCTTCATAAAAACTCAAAATTTTGGTTTAGCGCCTACTCAATCAGAGCTTTTCGGCTTCGGCTCGCTGCTCCGGCAACGGATCAGCAGAGGCGAATGTAGCGCGAAAATAACTGCACGGAAAAATCAATCCGCGAAGAAATAATTTATTTGTTTTCGTTTGCCGGAGTCGGAACACAGAGCTTATGTTTGCACCCGCTTTTCAGCAATGGGGGATTAGCTCAGTTGGCTAGAGCGCTTGCATGGCATGCAAGAGGTCACCGGTTCGAATCCGGTATTCTCCACAAAAAGAGGCCTCACGTTCGCGTGAGGCCTCTTTTTGTTTTTACTCTTCTTCGGCATTCTTCATTTTCATCAGCAGGGCGTATGCATTTTTCAGCACGAGGCGGGTCTGTTCCAGATCGCTTTTCCCGACGGGTGTAATCGGAATGTATCCCTCCGCCGCCGTACCGGCCTCCACCTCTACCATCTCAAACGCGCCGCCGCCTTTTTCGGCAAAAACAAAATGGCGGTTTTCCCAGCGCACCACGGCGCTTTCGGGTACCGCAAGGGCGTCCTGACGGAGTACCTCCACTTCGGTTTTCATATACATGCCGGGAAAAAGTTTGGGGTCGTAGCGGTCGAAATGGCAGTGCGCCTCCACGGAGCGGTCGGCCCCCACATTGCGGCTGATGAGAATAATTTTGCCGGGGTGTGCATCCGTGGGGCGGTCGTTGGTGTAAGCGTTGATGCGCTGACCGATACGCAGAGATGGCACATCCTTCTCAAAAACCTTTAAATTCAGGTGGATGTCGTCGGGATTGACCAACTCAAACAGCACGTCCGTAGGCGCTACATACTTGCCGATGTTGACGTTTACGGCGCTCACAAAGCCGTCTATCGGCGCCGGCACGCGCACACTGCGCGAAAGGCTGTTCTCGTCCAGCGCCGTCGGGTTGATGCCGATGAGCAAGAGTTTTTCGCCCAGTGCCCTCTGCTGAATTTTGAGGGTTTTTTGTTCCGCCCGGGCTTGTTCCAGCACTTTGACGCTGCCCGCCTGTCCGCTCTGTAGTTCCTGCTGGCGCGTCAGTTCGGCTTCGGCGTACTGAAGTTTGGCCTGTGCAGTCAGGTAGTCCTGCTGGAGTTGGATATACTGCGGGTCTTCCAGCACGGCGATGGTTTCGCCCTTGCGGACGTGCATACCGGGCAACAGTTTGGTAGATTTCAGGTAGCCGCCCAGCGGAAAACTGACCGATACCAGGCTCTGTGGCGGCACGTCCACAATGCCGCTCACGCGGAGCAGTGTGCGCATGGCCCGCCGCTCCGCCGGGCCGATTTCGATGCCGGCGTTTTGGAGTTGCTCGGGTCTGAGCTGCACCAGCAAGTCGGTTTGCTGCTTTTCCGCAGTTTCCGGCACCTCCGGGGCATTGCCGCAAGCGGAAATCGCAAGGGCAAGTATAATTATGATGCTGTTTTTCATGTCTGAATGTGTTGTTGGTTGAATGTGTTGTTGGTTGAATAGTTTGCTTGCTCACTTGCTCACTTGCCAATACTCTACCTCAAAAGCGGCTTCGTTGCATTGGTATACGGCATCGAGGTAGCCCTGACGGATATCGAGGGCCTGGCGGACAATGAGCAGCCACTCCATGTAGTTGATTTCGCCCATGCGCCATTGTCGGTCGGCGGTGGCAAGCAGGGTGGCGGCATTGGGCAACAGGTCGGATTCGTATTGCTGCACCTCGGCATCCAGCCGCCGATAGCGGGCCACGGCAGTCCGATGCTCCTGTTCCAGCGCCTGGCCAAGTGCTGCCAATTGGGCCGATTCCTGCTGTTGCCGGATACCGGCGGCCGCTATTTTATTTTTCTGTGCTTTTGTGAAAATAGGCACCTGCGCACCTACCGATACGGTGGAAAAGCGCTTGCCGGCATCGAAATAGACGTCCGTGCCAGACCGGTCCTGCTGCCAGCCGACGATGGACATGTTGCCGTAACCCACCGAAAATGCGGGCAGCAGCTTGCTTTGCTCTACCCGTTGCTCCGCGGCTGCTATCGCTATGCGATGCGTTTGCGCCAGCGCCAGCGGATGCTGCCCGACCGCCGTCGAATCGGGTAAAATTGCCAACGGATACCGAATCGGCGCGGGTACAAGCCGGGGTGGGGCAGTGGCGTTCAGCAACAGTTGAAGCTGCCGGCGCGCGATGTCCAGTTCGGTTTCTAAGCGGTTTCGTTGCTGTACGGCGAGCAGACGCTGGGTTTCGGCTGCATTTTTTTCCAAGATATTCGTCTCGCCGCTGCGCAGGCGCAGGTCTGCTTTTTCTACAAAAACTGCATACAGGCTGTCGGTTTCCTGCAAGAGCCGTTGTTTTTCGAGGCCCAAAATCAGGACGTAATAGGCGGTTTTGACTTGCCGGAGCAATTCTTGTTCGCGTTGTTGTACGCCGGTTTGGCTCAACAGGTATTCCTGTTCGAGCAGCTCCCGGCGCCGCCGGTACACGTCGGGCAAGTGAAATGCCTGCCGCACACCGAAGCGGGTGTCAAAGAAACGCGTGTTCACCTGACCCAGTTCGGCGTCAAACTCCGTGGGGGCCGGTTCGCGAGCCGTGCTGCGCAGTTTGTCGGCGTGTTCCACACCGAGCCGGGCGGTTTGCAGGGAAAGGTTGTTTGCGCGGGCTTGTTCCAGCGCCTGTTCCAGGGAGATATTGGGCTGTGCCCAAACGACATTTCCCAACAGGAAAAACAAGATAAAAAGGGCGGTTGCCGGTGGCGGTGCTTGGCGCTTGTGGCGGCGTTTGGCGGCAAAATGCTCAAACAACACATACAAAACGGGCAGTACGATCAGCGTCAGCAAGGTAGAACTAAGCAGACCGCCGATGACCACCGTGGCCAATGGCCGTTGTACTTCCGCCCCGGCGCCAAGGCTGGTAGCCATGGGCAAAAAGCCGAGCGAGGCTACTGCCGCGGTCATCAGTACAGGCCGCAAACGGGTTTTGGTACCCTGCAAAACAATGTGGCGTACGTCAATCAATCCGCCCTGATGCAGGCGGTTGAACTCCGAAATGAGCACGATCCCGTTCAGTACCGAAATACCAAACAAGGCGATAAAACCCACGCCTGCCGAAATGCTGAACGGCATATCGCGCAACCAAAGGGCCAGCACGCCGCCGATAGCCGAGAGCGGGATAGCGGAATAGATCAGCAGGCCGTATTTGACGGAATTGAAAGCAAAGTACAAGAGCAAAAAAATCAAGAGCAAGGCCACAGGCACGGCTATGCCGAGGCGCTGTTTGGCCTCCTGCAGGTTTTCGAATGCACCGCCGTAGGTGATGTAGTACCCCGGCGGGAAGGAAATCCGGCTTTCTATTTTGGTATGCAACTCGTCCACGATACTCTGCACGTCGCGGCCGCGCACATTGAAGCCCACCACGATACGGCGTTTGGCGTCCTCCCGCTGAATCTGGCTGGGGCCTTCCACAATTTGTACGTCGGCGACCTGGCTGAGCGGAATTTGCGCACCGTT
This sequence comes from Lewinellaceae bacterium, assembly GCA_016719605.1. Lineage (GTDB taxonomy): Bacteria > Bacteroidota > Bacteroidia > Chitinophagales > Saprospiraceae > M3007. The sequence goes on from JADJYW010000006.1 coordinate 246,463, forward strand.
CGGGGTCGGTATGAGCAGGTTTTGTACGTCGCTCAGGTCGCTCCGTTCTTCGGAGGCCATGCGCAGGACGAGATCAAACCGGCGCTCGCCCTCAAATACGAGTCCGGCGCTTTCTCCTGCAAAGGCGGTATTGACCACCCGGTTTACGTCGCGTATGTGCAACCCGTACTTGGCTAAGGCGTCCCGATGGTAGTTCACCACAATCTGCGGCATACCCGTCACGCGCTCCACATACAGGTCGCGGGCGCCCTCCACGGTGTTGATCAGATCGCCGATACGGCGGGCATAGTCGGCGAGGGTATCGAGGTCTTCCCCAAAAATTTTGCACACTACGTCTTGCCGCGCGCCGGTCATGAGCTCGTTGAATCGCATTTGCACCGGGTACTGAAAACCGGTGGTAACGCCCGGGATTGCCTGCAGTTTCTCGCCCATTTTTTCGGCCAGTTCGTCAAAGGTCTTGGCCGAGGTCCACGCTTTTTTATCCTTTAAAATCACCATCATGTCGGCAGCCTCGATCGGCATGGGGTCGGTGGGAATTTCCCCGGAACCGATTTTGGTCACCACCTTTTCTACTTCCGGGAAATTTTCGAGCAGTACATGCGCAGTTTGCTGCGTGGCTTCGATGGTGGTGGTCAGGTTGCTGCCCGTAAGTACGCGGGTATCCACGGCGAAGTCGCCCTCTTCCAGTTCGGGGATAAACTCGCCGCCAAGCGTTGCGAGCAAGAGTACGGCGCCGACAAACATCGCCAGCGATGCAGCCACTACGGTTTTGGGAAACTGCAGCACCTTACCGAGCGTGATGTGGTGCCAGCCTTCGAGGTGGGTCATCATCCGGTCGCTCCAGCTGGCTTTGTGGCTGATTTTTTTATTCAGAAAAAACGCGCTCATCATCGGGACGTAGGTCACCGATAGCAGCAGGGCGCCCAGTACGGCAAACGCCACGGTTTGGGCCATGGGCCGAAACATTTTACCCTCGATACCCTCCAGCGCGAGAATGGGCAGGTACACGATCAGGATAATGACCTGGCCAAAAACGGCTGCGTTCATCATACGCCCTGCGGAACTGCGCACCTCGTTGTCCATTTGGGCCTGGGAAATGGCGCCCCCTTGCTCCACTTCCCGGTAGTGGTGGTGGGTCAGGCGGTGCATCACGGCCTCCACGACGATGACCGCGCCGTCCACGATGAGTCCGAAGTCAATGGCGCCGAGGCTCATCAGGTTGCCGCTCACGCCGAACAGGTTCATCATGCTCACCGCAAAAAGCATGGACAACGGGATGACCGTGGCTACGACCAGCCCTGCGCGGAAATTGCCCAGGAAAAACACCAGCACCAGCACGACGATCAGCGCCCCTTCGATCAGGTTGCGCTCCACGGTAGAGATGGCGTTGTTCACCATTTTGGTTCGGTCGAGGAACGGCTCTATTTCCACCCCCTCGGGCAGGGTTTTGCTGATCTGCGCAATCCGGTCTTTTACCCGTTTGATGACGGCGGACGAATTTTCGCCCTTGAGCATCATCACCACGGCCCCGGCTACTTCACCTTCGTCGTTGAAACAAACCGCCCCGTAGCGCATAGCCGTGCCGAAGCGCACTTCGGCTACGTCGCGTACCAGCACGGGCGTGCCGTCGGGCAGGCTTTTGACCGGGATGGCGCGCAGGTCGTCCAGGTTTTGCGCCAGTCCTTCGGTACGGATGAACAGCACGGTGGGGCCTTTTTCGATGTAGGCTCCGCCGGTGTTGTGGTTATTGCGTTCCAGCGCGTCGAATACGTCGGCGATGGTCAGTTCGAAGGCCTGAAGGCGAGCCGGTTGCACGGCTACTTCGTACTGTTTTACCAATCCGCCAAAACTGCTGACGTCGGCCACGCCGGGCGTGCCGAGCAGTTGGCGGCGCACAATCCAGTCCTGAATAGTGCGCAGTTCGGCGGCATCGTACCGGCTTTCATAACCGGGTTTGGGTTTTACGACGTACTGGAAAATTTCGCCCAGACCGGTGGTAACCGGCGCCAGTTCGGGCGAGCCGATGCCTGCGGGTATTTGGTTTTGAACCTGTTGCAGGCGCTCGCTGATCTGCTGCCGCGCCCAGTAGACATCCGTCGCGTCGTCGAAAACGATGGTGACGAGCGACAGGCCGAAGCGCGAAAAACTGCGAATTTCCTTCAGCCCGGGGATGTTACTGCATACCTGTTCGATGGGAAATGTGATGAGGCGCTCCACATCGGGGGCGCCGAGCGCCGGCGTGCTGGTGATCACCTGCACCTGGTTGTCGGTGATGTCCGGCACGGCATCTATGGGTAGCCGGGCGATTTGCAGGCTGCCCCAGCCGACCAGCGCCAGCACGAAAAGGCCGACGATGAGTTTGTTCCGGATGGAAAAATCTATGATGGATTGTAGCATTTTTTTAGTGATAAGCGATGAATAATATGTACTTGTACTGCGCCTGACTTTTCAACGAAGTACAGGGATAAGACCTCCGGAGCGCGGCGGAAACATACGGTATCAGACTTTCCAGGTTTTTTAAACCAGAAAAGTCCGGGATATATAAGTTCTGGGAAAGGTAGCCGAATTACGCCTCGGGAGGCTCGGCAGGTATCGCCACGAAAGGATTGGGCGGGGAAAGCAGGGACGCCGGCAAAATTTGCTTGCGCAGCGGGGATGGGTTTGGGGTGTCGGATATTGCCCAGTCAGCTGGGTACTGCACAACCGCCAAAGCAGCGGAAGCAGCTTCGATGGTTTTGAACGGCAGCTGCATATCGCGGGAGTAATCTGCGTCTCGCTTGTTGCCGTTAAAGTAATGGATGAGGAAAAAATCCAGTACTGAAATATCAGGGGATTCCTGCCGGTGTTCCTGGTAATGTTCGAACAGGACGGGCACCTTGATCAATTCCGCCAAAGGAGTTGCTGTGGCTACGTAAAGAGCCAGGAGAAACAAGCCTGTGATATAGCGGTTATTGAAAAACATCAGCGCAAAGGTAGACTATTGGCGGCGGTTTTTCCGTGTGCCTGAAAGAGGCTTTTCTTGCCCTTTTCATTGGATAATTTTGATGCCGCTTTGCAAACGCAACACCACAAAATGTATCTATTCTTTGATCCAGCGTTGATGCCGGCGATTTTCGTTTGAATGGCAAGTCAGGATATACATACCGGGCGACAGGTTGCCTACAGGCAAAGCCCAGGTATTTTGTCCGGGTTCGGCAGTGGTTTTTTGGTGGAAAACGACCTGGCCGTGCAGATCGAAAAGCGCGAGGGAAACCTCTTGGCGTTCGGTCGCCTCTACGGACAAAAAAAGTTGATTGGTCGCCGGGTTGGGCCATGCCCGAATCGGTCCGGAGCGGGGAGTGGCATTGCTGGTTCCGGATACCTCCTCCGGCACAAAGGCCACCTGCACATTTTGGCTTTCGCCGGTATTCATTTCAAACACAGGCGTATTGCTTTCGGCATTCAATCCGAAACCGGGGGCGGAGGGGATACTGACGAGGTGGTTGGAAAACCACAGGAAATAGGCGCCGGACTGCACCAATGGGAACAAGAAGCCGCCATTGTTATCGGTGGCAGTAGCCGAAACAAGTGCCGAATCGTTTGTGTAGAGCAGTACGCTTACTTTTTCCAATCCGGATTCATCGAAATCCCAATGGTCGTTACGGTTTTCATCAAACCAGACCGACCCATAAAGTGCGGCCTTGTCAACGATCCAGGCGGCATTCAATGTTTTGCTTTCCAGGGCATCCAGGCTGAAATCCGCAGTGAATCCATCTGAATCCACGTTTTCGGAGGGCGCCAATGTGCCAGAGGTCGTGTTTGGTTGAAAATGCAGGTAATAGACGCCGGGCGGCTGGTGGTCAAAAAAATAACGCCCGTTTCCACCTGTTTTTTCAATGGCAACCAAGGAGTCGTCAAGTGCGCGAAACAAGCGTACCGAAACGTCCGGGAGTACCGTTTCCCCGTTTTCCCAGGTTCCGTTCAGGTTTCCGTCAATGCCGGTTGTGCCTTTTACCGTGGCGGTATGCACGGTGTCCGGAGGATAGAGCTGGCGTTTGGGGACAATCTGTTTGATTTGTTTTGGACTGCTCCAGCGCAGCTCGGCCAAAGCACCGCCTCCAATTTCCAGGTATTCCATCCGAATGGGGTACCGGTTGTCTTTTTGCAAATAAATAGTGCCGGTATGTTCAGTAGCGACTTGCGGCACCCATTGGTCAACGAGCAGGGAATCGCCAACCCAAAGCCGGGCGCCATCGTCGCTTCGTACATGGAACGAATAGGTTTCGCTAAAGACCGGCTCAATAAATCCTGTCCAACGTACCGAAAAATAATCGGCAGGCAACAAGTCCGGATCAGGGGAATTCGCCGCCCAGTCGAACTGAATCGTGGTATCTGTCCGAACGAGCGCGGGCATTCCTTCGAGGGTACCCTCGGGGTCGAAAAAGTACGCCCCTTGCAGGCCGGTGCCGTTTCCCAGTACAAACCGGTCGTACAGCAGGCTATGTGTCTCCGGAATTTCAGATGCTAAAAACGTGCGCAGCGGGTTGGTGGTGGCGTCTCCCCATTCCCGAAAATAAAACAAGGTGTCCTGTTTTTGAAAAAACAAAGTAGCCTGAACGCTATGCTGCAACTGAATGACGCTCGGCAGGGTAGCGGGCAACAGATGTATTTGGCCATCGCTATTGACCGGGATTCCGGAGGGGCCATCAAGGGTGAACGTTGTACGTTCCGGCTGAATGTCGAGCCAGGAGGTGCGGCTCAGGCCGGAGGAGTCTGTTGCCGAAAGGTATATCCTGAAAAACACGTCGGTTGCTGTTTCGCCCACAGTGGGCACGACAAAGTTTCCTTCCGAAATACCGGTTGTGGGCGACAGGGCCGGGTGTGTGTGGCCGGCGTGGTGGAAATCAATACGCCAGGTCAGGCGGTTTGCGGGGAGAATTCCATCTTCGAAATCAATTGCCCGGCCCATAAAATACAGGGTATCGCTACCGCGATAAGTTGTGTTTGTTGCCGGGAGTAGTATTTCCGGTTGGGGGCGTTGGTTAGCGGTTACGCGTAGTTCTGCCGGTGCGCTGGTATCGGTTCCGAATGCGTTGGATGCAACACAAACAAACAATGCGCCACTGTCTGCCAGGGTCAAGTTTTCCAGAACCAACAGCGCGGCGGAGTCTGCATCGGGCATCGGCATCTGGTTTCTAAACCATTGATAGGTTATTGGTTGTGCCCCGAAGGCGCCGGCTGTGAACTCGGCTGTTTCGCCAACAGAAGCGTGCACATCACGCGGATGACCCGTGATTTGCGGAGCGCCGTCTCCGATCCAGAAAATTTTCCAGAGGGTTCCTTCGGCGCTGGCGGTATTGTCGTTCGGAGTGCCGCCACCCAGCCCGGCCCGGGCAAAATAGTATAATTCGCCGGCAGGGCCGACCAACAGACTGACCGGCCGGTCAATACCCGTCGCAAAGGTGCCGCTCACCTCTCCGGTAAGCGGGTCAAGCAGTCGAACCCAGCCGGCACAGTAATCTGCAAAAAAGAATTTGTTCCGGTATTCCTGCGGAATGCCGGGATGGCTGCCCAGACCGAACGCTGCACCAACCACGGCGCAGCCCTGCCCGTGCGGGTATGCATACAATGGTTCCTGATAATCGCTGGGCAATGACTGGCCATTTTGCGGACCTTCGACCAGACTCCAACCATAATTTTTTCCGGGAAGCAGTTCGTTGATTTCCTCCCAGGCGCCGTTTCCGACATCACAAAAAAATATTCGCCCGCCGGCCAGATCACTACTCATTGAAAACGGGTTGCGCACGCCGTAGGCATAAATCGCGCGATTATTTCCCGAAACCTGACTAAAAAAAGGATTCGTGAGCGGTATCGAGCCGTTGGGATGTATCCGGAGGATTTTTCCCAGCAGGGAGTTCAGGTTTTGCGCATTGGCCGGCGACGCGCCATCACCCACGGCGATGTACAGATTTTCATCCGGCCCAAAGACTAATGCCCCGCCGTTGTGGATATTGCCGGCCATTGGATCGAGATCGAGCAACACCTGCTCGCTGCCGGGTACGGCAAAGTCGCCATTGGCCCAAACCCGGCTTACCCGGTTATGCCCGGCGCCGGCCACGGTATAGTACAGGTAAATCCAGGGTTCCTGTTCAAAATTCGGGTGTACGGCAATCCCTGCCAGGCCGCGTTCATTGAAATCGTCCACGGCCAATGTCAAAAATGGTTCGGTATGCACAACACCGTCGGCATGCACCAAAAACACCCGGCCATCTTTTTGTGCCAGAAAAATACTGCCATCCGGGGCCAGGGCCATAGCGGTGGGGTTCAGGCCTTCCGCGATGGCGACCTCGGCGAAACCGGGCGGTAAATTGGCGGCATGGAGGTTTGCCGTCAGGCAAATTATAGCAGTTACTGTCCGGACGTAAAAGGATACAGTCATCTTCAATCCCAAAATGCAGTTGTTTGTCTGAATCAAAGGTATGGTTCAAATCAGAAGTGGAAACCGTACCCAAAGAATACGGCTTTCATGCCGAATACGCTCAAGCCGGAAAGAAAAACGCCGAGCATTATCAGTGCAAACGGCACATACACAGCCACTTTTACCAGGCGGTGGTTCCATGGTAAATGGTGCATCAGCGGCAACAACAGGAATGCCAGGCAGAGGCCAAAAAAGGAAATCTGGAACATCATAATCGCCAGGCACATGAAAAGTAGTCCGGCGGCTATTTCAAAACCCTGCACGAGTTTTGTGTCGGGGTGGCTTTTGGCTAAAAACTGATGCCAGGTGTGCCTGATTTTGGCAAAACTAAACCTGCTTCCGGTGGATTTTTCGGACTGATATTCCTGCTGGTTGGTATCGCCGGTAACCAGGAAAAAGGCTTTGCCCGAGATCATGTAGGCAATTACGCCAATGGACGACAACGGCGACAGTGCGGCATACAAGGCCGTACTGTGGCTCAGGAATCGGAAGAGTTTCAAGGGTTTATTTGCCAGGGCAAGTACGAAACTGAGTACAGGAGCAAAAAATGTCAGCAAGGTGATGGCGAAGAAATCCCAGTCGTAGATGACTTCAAACCCCGGGTTGAGCACCAGAATTGGAAGCAGGAAGTCGTGGCCGCCGAGTTCAAAGGTCAAGTCTTGTGTATAGCTGAAAAACAAGGGAAGCGCCAGGTTTGCATTCAGCATGAAGATGAAGTAAAGCAAGGTTAGCGGCAAGTTGAGCGTCGGGAAGAGCACATCCAGTTTTTCCGTCCAGGAGATGTTTTTGGCCTGAAGCAGCCAGCCCATTTTTCGGCGCAGGAACTCGCTGGTGCCGCGCGTCCATTTCATGTGGCGGATACGAAACGCCCGCACGGTGTCCGGGAAATCTTCGTAGCAGATAACCTCTTCCACAAACCGGCCGCGGTAGCCCTTTTCGCGGATATGGATAGCGAAGCCGAGGTCTTCGCTGACTAAATCCGGGAATCCGCCGACCTCTTCCCAGCATTTGCGGCGCAAAAGGGCGCCGTGCCCCAAAAACATGACGAAGCCATACTCGTTTCGCAGCGGTTGGTACCATTTCCAATGGATATCAATACCGACGCCAAGCGATTTGCCCAACGCGCTGGGGTTGTGTGGGTTGGCCCGGTGATTGGCTTGTGCAAAGCCGCAGGTTGGGTCATTTTCCAGAACAGGCACCAGTTTGGACAGGAAGTCGGGGGGCAGTATTTCGTCAGCATCGGCTATCGCGAAATAGGGTTCTTTTACGGCAGCCGTCTCCAGACCGTAGTTCATGTTGCCGGCTTTAAATGCCTTGCGGTCGGGGCGGCGTACCACCACCACGCGGTCCGGGTATTCTGCGGCGAACTGGTCTACGCGATCCTTGAAATACTGATTGCTGCTATCATCCAGCATGTACACTTTGAAGTTCGGGTAGTCTTGCTGCACACATGAAATCACGCTTTCTGCAACAAAGTCGTTGCAGGTGGTGTATAAAATGGCTACCGGCGGGAACGTGGTGGCGGCGGGTAGTGTCGCAGGTGCCGCTGTGCGCATATACTTGCGGTACAGGCGATAGTACACCGCAAATCCAACAATAGCCACATTGTAAACGCCATATAGCCAGGCAAAATCAATGAATCCGATAAACAACCACAGCGCAATACTACTCGGCACATTGTACCCCATATCGAGCAGCAGCAACAAACGCGGCTGAAACCAGATTATGGCTGTTATCCAGATTGAAAATACGGCAATATACAAAGAGGGCTTAGGCGAAGCGGCCATCAAGCGTTCGTTGCACTGGTGCGTGACGCTGGAGGATTTAGCCCCCTGCTGCAGCGGCAATACGGCTGCATCATTGAACATGTTGTTATGTTCTGGTTTCATAATAATCCGATGATTTTGAACATTAGAAATGGCGGCATGCGCAGTCTGGCGCTTTGCGGACCTTGTGTTTTGAGACAGGAAATGACTCCGGGTTGGTTATTTCTCCAGGCGGAGTTTTATACCTGCAGCAAGGACGGTGAGGTCATAGTAGGGGGCATCTTCCCACCGCCAGGAGACTTGCCCCCAAATACTTTGGCTCAGGGGAAGTATTGCGGTGACATAGCTGCCGAGAATTCGATCGCTGGGGGCGTCCGCGTCCACACCTGCTTTACCATAAAACAGTCCCAGGTTCAGTTCGTATCCTTTGGTCGTACGAAACTGATTGTTGAGCATGAACCGGTTTTCCGCTTGAGGGGCATCCTCTACCCTGGATCTAAAATAAAATGGCTCAACGGCGTACCATCGGTTGAGCGGAATCCGAATACCGGAGTATCCCAGCCACTCGCTTGCCATTTTGTCGCTCCAGCCATAAAAACCACCCACCTTGAGAAGCATGCCGTTTGTGAAAAACAAAACTTGCTCTCCGCTAAAAATCTGTTGGGTTACTTGTTCCGGTAAAATCCGGACGCCAAATTCAAGTCGGGTGGTATGGTGTTTGTTCCAGCCCCAAACACCTCCCAGCGACAGGGCTTGTGCCTCTTGATTGGCCCGAACGAATGCTGCCAGATCGGATGTCAGGGAGTTGTCGTATTTCAGATACATACGCAATTTTCGACCGAATTGGCTGCCAAGCTGGATACTACACAAGCTGAATCGGCTTTCGCCGGCAGTAATGGAGTAGCCGGCCCACACATCCAATTCTAAAGGAGCTGCGATACCGTATGTGCTCTGGAGTAATTCGGCAGCAGTGCGGTTGGTCGAGTCTATTTGAAGCGCACTTTGAAGCGCGATACGGGCATTTTTTACTTCATGGCGCACTAAATAGGTATGCGCCAGTGCAATCCGGTATTCTGTTTCCCGAGGGTATTTTGTAGCCAAATTCCAAAAATAAGGCTCCGCTTCTGCGCCATTTCCCTGCCAAAGGTGTACATATCCCATCCCTTTGATCGCTTCGGGATTATCGGGGGCCAGATTTTTTAAATGCTCAAAGACCCTTTTAGCCATTTCGAAATTGCCCGACCATGCGTAATTGTACCCTTGGCCGATGAGCGCTTCTGCAGCATTCGAATGAATAGACAAGGCTGTTTCGAAGCTAATCCTGGCCTTGTTGTATTGCTTCCACCAGGAATAATTGTACCCCGCCCCCACCAGCGCATCCACATTGTCGGGATTTTGATTTAGAATTCGGTTGTACAAAGCCTCGGATTCCAGATGGCGACCAGATACAGCTAATCGGCGCGCTTCTTCGATGACTTGCCGAGCGTCGTCGGTCTCTTGACCGAGCGCGCCAGTAGTCAGATGAAAACAAAATATCAGAAACAGTAGTGTTTTTTTCATGCCAGTAAATGATGTTTGATTTAACTGGCTCAAAAATGCCTTTACCTCTTTTAAACTATTTTCAGAAAGCAGCTGAACGGGTATAAACATTAACCCAAAGTGGAAAATGTGGCGCTGTGAAATCCGCCACTTTGCCTGGGTAATTTAGTGATAGAAACTCATGCTTGTGGCCTTCCGGCTCGGGCTTAAATACCATTTCCTCTTTTTTGTTGGTTTATTTCTACGCCTGAAAGCCAGTGGGTTACAGTTGACGAGTAATGAACAGCATACACTTAAGTATTTGAAAATGTTTTAGTTAATAGTATCCGATAAAAAAAATAAAAAAATTAAAACAAATAATTTGTGTTTAAAAAACAAACAGTTTAGGTTTGTCCCGTTTTAAAAACAAATATTACTTAAACAGACGGTTATGGAACTGGAAGTTCTGCTCAGTAAACAAGGCACCAAGGTGGTGATCGCTTCCAACCTGTATCAGGTTTTGCAATTGCCCGGAAAACATTACGGTACGCAACTGCGGAAGTGGATGAAAGACCTGTATGAATTCCGAGATGGTATCCGCCGCGCCCAGCCCCTGCGCGATTATGCCAGGCGCCCGCGCCCCGGCGAGCCGATGGAGGATTTTTACCTCACGCTCGAACTCGCCAAGTTGATCGCTCTGCGTACCAACAGCAAATACAAATTGAAATACGCCCGCCTGCTGGACGTGATCGAGCAAAACGGTCAGATGAGCCTTTTTCAACAAGCACCGACTGTTTCAGAGGCAGGCCGTTCCCGCCAGACGGTATAGATATGTACCGACAGACTTTAGTCCGCCGGAGCCGCATGTCATAGTACCGCCGGACTTTAGTCCGTCGCACGTTTAGAATTTTTCGGCGGACTAAAGTCCACCGCTACTATCAAAACGATCTGTCAAAATAATGAAGCAACTCAACGTTTACCTCGCTTTTCCCGGCACTTGCGAAGAGGCCCTGAACTTTTACAAAACCTGTTTCGGCGGTGAAATAACCTCCATGCAGCGCTTTGGCGACAGCCCGGTGGACTCGCCGGAAGCGCACAAGCAAAAAATCATGCACGCCGAATTCAAGGCCGATGGCATGTATTTTATGGCCTCCGACGGTATGCCGGGCCAGCCCGTTCCTTCCGGGGAAATGGTGTCGCTGAGCATCAACCTGACAGACGGAGCCGAACAGGAGCGTATTTTCAATTGCCTGGCGGCGGGCGGAAAAGTTACCATGCCCCTGGGTGAAACCTTCTGGGGTGCGGTATTCGGCATAGTGACGGACAAGTTTGGTATTCCGTGGATGCTGAATCGGGAGGTGTAGCGAGCGTGTTCAGAGAACTGGCGCCCCGGGGTTTTACTTCCAGGCTCTTGTCATTTCGCGTTTCCCCGGCGGCCCGGGCAGGCGTTCCACCTCGAACCCGACTTGTTTCAGAGCGCGTTTGAAATCTCCTTTGGCGCAGTAGGTCACCAATGCTCCATCGGGGCGCAACGCTTTGTACAAGAGGGCGAAGATGCGTTCGGTCCAGAGTTCCGGCTGGGCTTGTGGTGCAAAGGCATCAAAATAGATCAAATCAAACGATTGCGTCGGACGGTATGCCTCCAGGCGGATTTGTTTTTTGTGCAACGAAAAATGCTCGGACAGTTTCACATTGCGGTTCCACGCGCAATGATGCATACGACAAAAATCGGGATGGCGATGTGGCATTTGCAGTTGCTCCGAAAAGTTGAATCCGTCGGCATCTTCGGCGGGCAAGGGATAGGCTTCGATGCCGACATATCGGACGCGCAAGTTGCGGCGCTCCGCTTCTATCCAGGTCAAAAAAGCATTTAATCCGGTGCCAAATCCCACCTCCAGAACGGCCAGCTCCGGCTGTGTAGCAGCTTTGAAACGAAGCCCTGCATCAATAAAAACATGCAATGACTCGGTGACAGCGCCGTGTTTGGAATGGTATGTGACGCCGTATTGTTCGGAAAAGACGGAATGCGAGCCGTCCTGAGTGACAAAGATAGCCATGGCAAAATCGGTTGACGGCGGTGGTGGCGGATTAGAAGAGCCAAAGTAGGCTGATAAAAGGAGAACGGCCAAGTGATTCAAATAAAAAACAGCACACCGGAACGCGTCCGATGTGCTGCTGGTGCGGGAAGCGAGACTCGAACTCGCATGACCGTGAAGTCACTGGTGTTTGAGACCAGCGCGTCTACCATTCCGCCATTCCCGCAGAAAGAACTGAAGGGTATTGAACCTTTCTTCGTCACCCTTCCGCTAACGGGGCGCAAACTTAGAGAGATTTTCGTGAATGCGCAACAAGTACTTTTTTTTCAAAAAAAATTCAAGGACGGCTTGCAAATCGCGGTTGCTGCCGGTCTCTTCGGTGTAATTTTCCAAAATAGGCCGAATACCCTGATTCAGTTCTTTTTCAATGTTTTCCACGCCCTGTACCGCTTTGGCAAATCGCTCGGGGTCAAAGTCTATCTCCAAATCCATCAGTGCCTCGTTGATGTCCATCATATCTATTAAAAAATCCTGCGGAATGCTCTGCTTGCCGGCATCCTCCCACAACCCTTTGATTTGCAGCAGATGGAGCATGCGGCGGTCGGGGTCCGACAAGGTCTGGTATGCTTCGTTGTTCCAGGTCGCTTTTTCCAGCATCTCGGACTGCTGCACGTCGTCTGACAAGGTGTGAAAGTCCGGATGATATTTTTTACTGTTTTGATAAAAGATGCGGCGCAAGGCAGCAGCGTCTATCTGAAAGGAAACAGGAAGGCCGTAAAACTCAAAGTAGTTCATAAGCACGATTAAAAGAACCGCTGGAACACATGGCGCCAAAGGTCAAGCCCGAACGCATAGACCATGAGGCCAAGCAGGAGGAAGAACCCGAACGTGACGGCTTTTTCCATGACCTTGTCGCTCACTTTTTTGCCGGTAAATACTTCCCAGAGGAGGAACACAACATACCCGCCGTCAAGGGCAGGTATAGGCAGGAGGTTCATAAAAGCCAACAGGATACTGAGTGAAGCAGTGAGCGACCAGAAACGCTCCCAGTCCCAAGAAGTGCCGTACATTTTTCCGATGCTGATGAGGCTGCCAAGGTTGTCCTTTACAGCGATTTCACCGCTGAACATCTTGCCGAAGGCTTTCATCTGATTGTTCAGGAAATCAAGGCCCATCTGCACGCCTCCGGGGATAGCCGCCGAAAGCGCATAACGTTCGCGCTGGATATTGTAAAATCCCTCTATTCGGGGGCGTACCCCAATAGTGCCTTCCGGTGTCAGCGTCAGACTTGCCGACACAGTATCGGTTTGGCGGAGCAGGGTCAGGGTGGCTGTTTTGCCTTTGTTTGCCTGGGCAATGGGTCCGAATTCGTCGTAGTAAACGGTCGGTTTTCCGTTGAAAGCGATGATCCGGTCGCCGATCTGTAGTCCTGCCTCTTCTGCCGGTTTGCCGGGAGCAAGTTCGGATACATAGAAAGGGATACGAGGCGACATGAGCAGCGTCTTTGGCACTTTTTGGCTGGTTAGTTGTTCGGCAGCGTTTTCCGGAAGGCGGAAATCCGTTTGTTGGCCATTGCGTACAACCGTCATCTGGCGTGCATCATTGAGCACAACTTGCTCAATGAACATAGTGGGGTCTACCTGTGTGACCGGGATTTCGCCGATCTTGACGAGCACATCACCTTGCTGAAAGCCTTGGTCAAGCAGCACCTGATCGAAGGCAAGACCGTTTTTCAGTTCGCTATTGGGGACATAAGCCTTGCCAAAGTACCAGAGCATCATGGCAAAAATGGCGAACCCGAGCAGGAAATTGACAGTGACACCACCGACCATAATAATCAGGCGTTGCCAAGCCGGTTTGGAGCGAAATTCCCAGGGCTGTGGGGGCTGTTTGAGTGCTTCCGTGTCCATACTTTCATCCACCATGCCAGATATTTTTACATATCCGCCCAAGGGAAGCCAGCCAATGCCGTATTCAGTTTCACCCTTTTGGACTTTCCAAAGGGAGTTGAAGGGAGCAAAATCGAAGAAAAGGTAGAATTTCTCCACCCGGGTCTTGAACCAGCGGGCAGGCAAAAAGTGGCCCATCTCGTGTAAGATGATGAGCAGGGAGAGGCTGAGCAGAAATTGACTGATATTGACGATGGTATCCATTCTTGTTGGCCGCTGGCCGTTGGCTACTGGTTATTGTTGGTGTTGGTTTGAAACAAAACAAGGCCTCCGAAGTTGGCGCAAAACTACGGAGGCCCTCGTCTTTTTCGCGGTATCGCGACGGCAATGTCAGGTTGGTCTTTATGACCCGATTTCCCGGTAGCGTTGCGCGTTGGCGGGGTCTACCTTGCCCATGATCTGTTGTACGCGCTCTTTTTGTGCTTTGCTACCGATTTTCCACATCTCCACGAGTTCATCTTTTTTGGAATTGGCAAACATCTGTGTGATCATGGAGTTGAAATAGGCGGTGTTCACTTTGTCCACCTCTTCCAATGCCTGCAAAACAGCTGTCTTGCCGGCTTCAATATCGCCGGAAAACAGATCAAGTCCTTTTCGATGGTAGGTGTACATGGCAGCACGGTAGGGTCGTACCCGGGGATTGAGCAGGTTTTCGATGATCCAGTAGCGGTTGCGGTTTTTTCCGCCGTCGGCAGGACGCCAGCCGGAACTGCGGTTGTTGGGTGAGTTCTGGATATTGGTTACAATCTGCTGGGCGGTCAACAAATAGCGATCTCCGCCGTAAAGCGAATAGGAATCATAGTCCATGGCCAATATAATGTAGGCATAAAAAGCCATGAGCGCCGGCAGGTTCTGGTTGTCGCCGGCATCCACCTGAAACTGGATGGGTTGGTTCTGGTCGTACTGAAAGGTGACATCCTTGTCCAGGTGCGACAGCATGGGCGTTTCGTATCCGCTGCCGAATACCGGGCGCACCGACTGGACAGCCAATTCGGCTTCAAAAACGTTGTCCTGTTCGGTTTTGATGGTGAATATAAAGTTGCACTTGATGCGCTCATCTGGTTCAAAGGCATCGTTGGTCCACTTGGTGGTGTTCAAAAATTCGCGCAAGGAAACTTCCAATTGGTCAAAAACACGGCGGTCGGTGACCTGGAGCTGAGGCGTGTTGATGCGCACGGTGCAGTTCAGTTCGCCCTGTGCATGGGCGTTGCCAAGGACAAGGAGCAGCAGTGCGAAAACAAAAAACAAACGGTTTGTCATTGAAAATCGGTTGAATGTGTGGGACTAAGGACGCTTTTGGAAGCCTCCGGGTTGGCTGCGCGTGCAATTTCGGTCACAATGTCCTCCGCAACAGCGGTTTTAACCTTCAAATCAAATGCCGTTTTGCTGCCGTCCCGTCGCAGAATGGCTATTTTGTTTGTGTCATGCCCAAAGCCTGCACCGGTGTCGCGGAGGGAATTGAGCACGATGAAGTCCAGGTTTTTCTTTTCCAGCTTGGCCAAGGCGTTTGCCTCTTCGTCGTTGGTTTCGAGTGCGAAGCCGACCAGAATTTGCCCGGGCTGTTTGGAGCGCCCCAGCGCTGCGGCGATGTCCACGGTCCTGGCCAGTTCAATTTGCATATCCGTCTCCTTCTTTTTGATTTTGGTCGCGGAAACGCTCTTGGGTCGATAGTCGGCCACTGCAGCGGCCAAAACGATGATATCGGCGGTCGGAAAAATTGGCATGCATGCCTCGTACATTTCTTGTGCGGAAACAACAGGCACAACCTCGATTTCGGGGTTGGACGGCCGCAGGTGGGTTGGGCCGAGCACCAGGGTCACCTCCGCACCCTGACGAGCCAGAGCTTCTGCCAGAGCGATACCCATTTTTCCGCTGGAATGGTTGCCGATGTACCGGACGGGATCGAGCGGCTCGAAAGTGGGTCCGGCCGTGACCAATGCTTTTTTACCGGCAAGCAGGTTGTTTTTGGAAAAAAATATTTCCAAAAACCGGAGTATCGTTTCCGGCTCGGCCATGCGGCCTTCGCCGACGAGACCGCTGGCTAATTCACCATGTTCCACCGGAATAATGTGTACGCCGTGAGCCTGCAAACGCTCCAGATTGCCGCGGGTTGCCGGGTGGCGCCACATATCCACATCCATAGCCGGCGCTACAAACACCGGGCAGCGCGCCGAGAGATATACAGCGCTCAAGATGTTGTCACACAGGCCGTTGGCCAATTTGGCCAGTGTGTTCGCCGTAGCAGGTGCGACCAGCAATGCATCGGCCCAAAGGCCCATTTCGACATGGTTATTCCACGCTGATTCGGAGCGCACCTCTGTCAGCACAGGCTGCTTGGACAACGTGGACAGGGTGAGTGGTGTAATGAAATCTGTGGCGGATTCCGTCATCAGTACCCGAACCTCGGCGCCGGCTTTGACCAATAAACGGGTCAAATGGGCCGCCTTGTAGGCGGCGATTGAGCCGCTAATGCCGAGGATAACCTTTTTCATAAAAAAAATAGGTGAAGACTGAAGCCTGTGGGCTTATTCGGCGTCTTCCACGATGCGCCACTGAATCTCGTCATTCATAAATTCCTGCGTGGCAATGATGGCGGTGTTCGGAAGGCGTTCGTAGAACTTGGATATTTCAATCTGCTCTTTGTTTTCCTGCACCTCTTCGATGGTGTCCGAACTAACGGCAAATTCTTCCAGTTTGCGCTGGATTTCCCATTTCAGGTCGCTTGAAATCTGACGGGCGCGTTTGCTGATGATGGAGATACTTTCGTACACATTGCCGGTTTTTCCAACAAGTTCGCCCACGTCGCGGGGCTGTACATTGGGGTCGAGGCCTTGGGCCTTGCTTTTGATGTCGCTCATAGTATATTTATGTAGGTGGAGAAGGTTTGGGGGATGGAAGGTCAGATCAATCTGCCGTTCGTGTTAAACTTTGATTCGTTTTTTCAGGTCTTTTAGGGCTTGTTCGGCGTCGCGCCGAATTTGTTTGATTTCTTTGACATACTTGCCGGAAGGGTATTTTTCCAGAAAATCATTGCACCGGGTGATGGTTTCGGTGTAGCGCTCGTGCTTCTTTTCTACAACGCTATTTTCGCTGAGCAGGAAAGACGACCGGGCGATGAGGTAGCGTACGTGTTCGGCATCGGGACTTTCCGGGTAGTCGCGCAGCAAATTGTCGAAGGAAATTACGGACGAGCGGTACTGGCGGAGGTTGTAGTACAGTTCCCCTTCGGCAAATGCTTTTTCCTCCAGTTTGCGCCGCAGGATGTCAATGAATTTGTTGCATTCTTCTACCCGTGCGCTCTTCGGAAACAGGTTGGCAAACAACTGAAACTCCTCGATGGCTTGCCGGGAACTGCCCTGATCGTGGCGATAGGAGGGTGACAACAGGTAATTGGAGTAAGCCGACATGTACGTCGCTTCTTCGCGGTAGGCCGAACTGGTAAATGTGTTCGAAAAACTCTTGAAATAGTACGCTGCCAGCACATACTGCTTCAAGTGGTAATAGGTGTAGGCATACTGAAAATAGGCTTTTTCGGCATCCTTGCCGCCGCGGACGGTATTGAGCACCAGATCGAACAGCGTTTGGGAACGCAGGTACTCGCCTTTCTCATAGTATTCAAAGGCTTTATTGAGTACCAACTCCGCATCGCCGCTCACCCGGATGCGTTCGAACTCGCTTTTACAGGCGCCGGCCAACCAGATAAAACCAACCAGCATCAGTAAAACAGGCGTTTTTTTCATAGCGCGCAAAGGTATATGTTTTGTTTCAAAATAGGTGTGTACATAAAAAGATCGGTCTCGACTACCCTGGCCGGAACGTGTACCGGGATGAAAAAGTGGCGCGGCCTGCGGTGTGCGGCCGCTTGTGTTTGACCGGTTCTAAACCAAAAAAAATTGCTGCTGTTATTTTTACTCGTTTTAAAACCGGAAGCACGCAGCACACCAACCGGGAAAAGCCGATCTTTGCACGAGCCAAACGACAAAAAAGTCCTTGTTATGCAGCAAATAGTAGAAAAATCTGCCTCCGTATTCTCCCTGGAGGAACAATTTCAGGCAAAAGTGGACAACGACGTACGCATTGAGCCGAAAGACTGGATGCCCGATGCCTACCGCAAAACGCTTGTCCGCCAGATCAGCCAGCACGCGCACAGCGAAATCGTGGGTATGCTGCCCGAAGGCAACTGGATCACCCGAGCACCGTCCCTCAAACGCAAGGCTATTTTGTTGGCCAAAGTGCAAGACGAAGCCGGGCACGGCCTATACCTGTATTCTGCCGCCGAAACGCTGGGCGTATCCCGCGACACCATGATCGGCGAACTGCACAGCGGGAAAGCCAAGTATTCTTCGATTTTTAATTATCCCACCATTTCCTGGGCCGACATCGGGGCCATTGGCTGGCTCGTGGACGGCGCCGCTATCCTCAATCAAATCCCCATTTGCCGTTGTTCTTATGGCCCGTATGCGCGGGCTATGGTTCGGGTTTGCAAGGAAGAAAGTTTTCACCAGCGCCAGGGATTCGAGATTTTGCTCACGCTGGCCAACGGCTCGCCCGAACAACGCGCAATGGCTCAAGACGCCCTCAATCGGTGGTACTGGCCGGCCGTCATGATGTTTGGCCCGTCCGATACCGACTCTACCCACTCTGCCCAGAGCATGAAGTGGAAAATCAAACGCTTCAGCAACGACGAACTGCGCCAGCGTTTTGTGGATATGATTGCCGAGCAGGTCAACGTGCTGGGCCTCACCGTACCCGATCCCGACCTGAAATGGAACGAAGAACGCGGCCATTACGATTTCGGCCCCATTGACTGGGATGAGTTCTGGAACGTCGTGAACGGCAACGGTCCTTGCAACAGGGAGCGGCTCCGCACCCGTGTGCAGGCACACGACGAGGGCGTATGGGTGCGCGAAGCAGCGGTGGCCTACGCCGCGAAAAAAGCAAAACGCGAGGCCGCTGCGCGTGAAACCAAAGCGGCTTGAGCAGTTTTTGTAAAAACCGTATCTAACCTGAAACCCGCCCATGACCCGATTCCTGCAAATCCGCCAAATATCCGTCCTGTACACAGTCTGGAACCTGATCGTACAGGAAAAAGCGCTCCACCAAAATTCAAAAACCATGTTGCACGCAGATAAACTTCCCAAGGCCGACGAGATCATCAAGAACCATGTCGGCTTTTCCATGGGCGCCGCTCTGGTGCCGTTCCCCGGCGCCGATCTCCTGGCTGTGAGCGCGGTGCAACTCAATATGCTGCGTCAGTTGGCCAAATTGTACAACATCGGCTTCCTCGACACGCTGGGCAAAAACGTCATTTCTGCTGTTGCCGGTAGCGGTGTGGCCCGCCTCGGCGCCAGTTTGGTGAAAGCCATTCCCGGGGTAGGCACTGTCGTCGGCAGCCTGAGCATGCCGGCGCTGTCCGGGGCTTCCACGTATGCCCTGGGCCAAGTAGTTGCCCGGCATTTTCAAAAAGGAGGCACGCTCCACGACCTCGATTTTCCCAATGCCCGCCAGGAGTACACCAAAGAAATGGACTCCGCCAAAAAGATGGTTGAGGAAATACAAACCGAGCAGCCCGTCCCGATGAGCACGAGTGACGAAGCCATCGAAAAAATTCGCCGCATCGCCGAGTTGCGCGACCAGGGCGTGATCACGGCCGAAGAATTTCAGCGGCTGAAGGACAGGCTTCTGGAGCAGATTTGAGCGCCAAAAGTCGCTACCTTGCTGCCCATTTTCGTACACCATGCGCAGCCTTTTCTGCATCCTGCTTCTTTTCTGTCTGGCCGCCCCCATCGTCGGGACATACGCAGGCCTACGCCTGGAAAAACGCCGGGTAAAAAAAGAAGTGAAACATCGCTTGTTCGCCGAGGTAGACACTGCAGACTTGGTATTCTTCTGTTTTTCCAAAAAAGACAAGGAGACACGGCTCCGCTGGGAACACGACCGGGAGTTTGAATTTGAGGGACAGATGTATGATGTGGTGCAAGAATCCATGCGTAACGATTCCGTCCTGCTTTGGTGCTGGTGGGACCATGCAGAAACCGCACTGAACAAACGCCTGCAAAATACTCTCGCCCAAACCCTGTCCAACGACCCCGGCCGCCGCGACCAGGAGCGCCGCGCCGTGTGTTTTTTCTCGCCCTTTTTTTGTGGAAATACCCGACGCGCACCTCGTGTGCCGCGCACCGGACTATTTCGGGCTGCCGCAAAACAGGAAATTTTTGCCTGACAGGACGGCTGCGCAGCCACCGGCGCCACCGCCCGACGTGCGTACCTGACGAGTCCCGTTCCGTTTTTTTACCTGCGGAACAAGTCCGGATTCCCGGCGCTTTTCACAAAATTTTACTAAAAAACGGCTTCGTGCGTGCAAGCGCCGAGCCTGAAACTGACTATCAGCATGAAAAAAATAATGCTGCTGGGGCTGCTCCTGTGTGCGGGCAGCCTTGGCTACGCACAGATATTGACCGTCAGAGACCGGGAGTCCGGCCAACCGCTGGAGGTGGCCACCGTGTACAGTGTTTCCCCCAAGGTCGTGCGCACGACCAATGCCGCCGGCCAGGCCGACCTGTCGGCATTCCGCGGGTCGGAGCGCATCGAAATCAAATTGTTGGGCTACGAGGCCACGGCATTCCATTTTTCCGAATTGGAGCGCGCCGGTTTTGTGGTTTATTTGATGTCCGTCGGTCTTTCGCTCGGGCAGGAGGTCGTCGTTTCGGCCACGCGCTGGAACCAGTCCAAACGCGAGGTGCCTGCCAAAATCAGCCGGATTTCTGCGCGGACGGTAGCGCTGCAAAACCCGCAAACCGCCGCCGACCTACTGGGCGGCTCCGGCGAAATTTTTATCCAGAAAAGCCAGCAAGGCGGGGGCAGCCCTATGATTCGGGGTTTTTCCACCAACCGGGTGCTGCTCACCGTGGACGGGATTCGGATGAATACCGCCATTTTTCGCAGCGGCAACCTGCAAAATGTCATCGCGCTCGATCCCTTTGCTATCGAAAATACCGAAGTGTTTTTTGGCCCGGGTTCGGTCATTTACGGCAGCGACGCTATCGGCGGGGCGATGAATTTTCAAACCCTGACGCCGCAATTTGCGCTGGAAGACAAAACCCGCGTCACCGGAAAAGCAGCGGCGCGAACGGCCTCGGCCAACAACGAGCGCGCCGGGCATTTCGACATCGGTGTCGGCTGGAAGAAATGGGCGCTGGTCACGAGTTTTTCACACCAGACATTCGGCGACCTGCGCATGGGCACCCACGGCCCGGAGGAGTACCTGCGCCCGTTTTTTGTGCAACGCCAGGGCGATACCGATGTGGTGGTGGCCAACGACGACCCACTGGTGCAGCGCCCTACCGGCTATTCGCAGATCAACATGCTGCAAAAACTGCGTTACCAGCCCAATGAAAAATGGGACTTTAACTACGGTTTTCATTACTCCACCACCACGGACTATGCGCGTTACGACCGACTTTTGCGGGTTCGAGGAAATGGCCGGCCACGCAGCGCCGAGTGGCTCTACGGTCCGCAGGTGTGGGCGATGAACAACCTGAACGCGGCGTACTCGGGCAGCAGTAGATTGTTCGACGGGATGACGGTTCGACTGGCGCACCAGTTTTTTGAAGAAAGCCGTATTGACCGGGATTTCAACGACCCGATCCGGCGCAGCCGGGTGGAAAAGGTGCAGGCATACTCCGCTAACCTCGATTTTTTTAAGGCAGTGGGTGAAAAGCAAAAGTTTTTCTACGGGCTGGAAGCGATTTACAACGATGTGCAATCGGCGGGTACGGATAAAGACATCGTCTCGGGCGATGTGGCGCCGGGGCCGGCCCGCTACCCGAAGTCGAATTGGGCATCGTATGCGGCGTTTGCGACCTACCAGCGCCGGCTGTCCGACAAATTTCTGGTGCAAGCAGGCGGACGGTACAGCCAGTTTGCACTGAATGCCGCGTTCGACACCACGTTTTTTCCGTTTCCATTTACCAGAGCCAACCTCAACAAAGGCGCTTTGACGGGCAGCGTGGGCTTAGTGTACGATCCCACAGAAACCTGGTCTCTGGCGCTGAATGCTTCCACCGGATTCCGCGCACCCAATGTGGACGACACCGGGAAACTGTTTGATTCCGAGCCGGGAGCGGTCATGGTGCCCAACCCCAACCTCAACGCCGAGTACGCCTACAACGCCGAGTTTGATATTGCCAAAGTTTTTGGCAAGCGCGTCAAAGTGGATGTGACGGGCTACTACACTGTGTTGAAAAATGCCCTTGTGCGGCGCACGTTCACCCTGAATGGTCTGGACAGCATCGTGTATGCTGGCGAACTGAGTCAGGTGCTGGCCATCCAGAACGCGGCCAATGCGAAGGTGTACGGTTTTCAGGCCAATGTGGAAGTGAAAATCCCGGGCGGGTTCGGGGTGTCCACCCGGTTTAACTACCAGCAGGGCGACGAAGAACTGGACGACGGTACGACCAGTCCGCTGCGTGCCGCTGCACCGTGGTTTGGCGCTACGCACCTGACCTACATGGCGCCGCGGCTGAATCTCGATTTTTACGCGATGTACAACGGGGAAGTAGCGTATGCTGATCTGCCACAAGAGGAGCGCGGCAAGGACTATATTTACGCCATAGATGCCAACGGGAAACCCTATTCGCCGGGCTGGTACACCTTGAATTTCAAGGCGATGTATCTCATCTTGCTGGCAAAAAGCAGGTTGAGTCTGACGGAAATTGGTATGTACGAAGCGTTGCTGTACCTCGGCAGCGTAGCCGCTTTTTTTTGGGCCAACGGGCTGCTGCAGGGTATTCCGCCGGTATATGCCCGGCTGAAGGAGTCGGAGCGTCCGGTGTTTTTTTTCAACGCATTCCTCCTTTTTTTCGGCATATCGCTGGCACTTGCCCTGGCTTTGTGGTTGGGACAGGCATGGGCCGTTCCGGCGTTCACGGGGTTGGAGCAAGCGCCATATTTAGGCTGGTTTTGCCTGTACCTGTTTTTCAATCTGGCGACTTTGCCGGTGGAGTATTTTTATTTGCTGCGTGAAAAACCGCTGGCTCTGGCAGGGTGGGGTAGCGTTTCGTTCGGGCTATATATCGCGGCGCTTACGCTGCCGGTGTTTTTTGGATACGGTTTGGCAGGGGGCTGATCGGGCTGGCGGTGTTGGGAGCGCTGCGTTTTTTGTGGGCGGCCGGTCTGGTGGCCCGGCATTGCGTTTGGCAGTGGCGCTCCGATTTGCTTCGGCAGTACCTGGTATTTTCCATGCCGCTGGTGCTCAATATGCTGGTGGGCAGTTTGGTGCTCTTGTTCGACGGCTGGCTGGTGGGCTGGTATTTTCGGGACGAAACAGTTTTTGCTGTTTTCAGGTACGGGTCGCGGGAATTTCCGATTGCTACGGCATTGGCGACGGCGCTTGGTACCGCCATGGTAGCGCGTATTGCCATGCAGGAAAATGCGGAATTGGCCGAGTTGAAAACGAAGACAAAACGGTTGTTTCATCTGGTGTTCCCGATGACCATCGTGCTGCTTTTTTTGTCGGAGCGCCTGTTCCCGGTGGTGTTCAATCCGGCTTTTGCTTCGGCGGCGCCGCTGTTCAATATCTACCTGCTGCTCACCGCGAGCCGGGTACTTTTGCCCAACACGATTGTGCTGGCCCGGGGGCGCTCCGGGGCTATACTGGCTGTCGGTTTGTTGGAACTGGCACTGAAAATAGTACTGGGTTTTGTGTTTGTCCGCGAATGGGGCCTGGCCGGAGTAGCCTGGTCGGCAGTGCTGGTATTTTGGGTAGAAAAAATCGGGCTGATCTGGTATTTGGAAAAACGCCTGGATGTGCGAACGGGCGACTGGTTAGACTGGCGCTGGTACACGGGTTATGTGGGGCTGTTGTTTTTGGCGTGGGCCATAGCGGCAGGGTGGTAGTTCAAACGAGGCTGTTTCACAAAATCAGACAAATGAGACAACCTCGTTTGATTTCTGCTAAGCCGTTCCGTTGGCTACGCTCACCACATTATTATTTTTTTCATCCGACTCCACCAGTCCGTCGCGCAGGCGCACGATCCGGTGGGCGTGTTGGGCGATATCCGCTTCGTGGGTGACGATGATAACCGTATTGCCGGCTTTGTGAATTTGCTCGAACAGGGACATGATCTCATAGGACGTTTTGGTGTCGAGGTTGCCGGTAGGCTCGTCGGCGAGGATAATGGCCGGGTCGTTGACGAGGGCGCGGGCCACGGCGACACGTTGGCGCTGGCCGCCGGAGAGTTCATTGGGTTTGTGCAGGATGCGGTCGCCGAGGCCTACGGATTCGAGGGTAATGCGGGCTTTCTCCAGACGATCCTCTTTGGAGTAGCCGGCATAAACTAAGGGCAAGGCTACATTTTCCAGCGCGGAGAGTCGGGGCAGGAGGTTGAAGGTTTGGAAAACAAACCCGATTTGTTTGTTCCGCACTTCGGCCAGTTCGCCGTCGTCCATGGTACTGACCTCAATGCCGTTGAGCCAGTATTTTCCGTTGGAAGGCGAATCGAGACAACCCAGCAGGTTCATCAGGGTGGATTTTCCGCTGCCGGACGGGCCCATGAGCGCCACATATTCGTTTTTGGCAATTTCGATACTGACATCTTTCAGGGCCTCCACGATTTCGGCGCCCATGATGTAGGTTTTGTTGAGATTTTGAATGGAGATCAGCATGGTTAGCGATGAGTTAGGAGCGATGGTGCTGCTTTTTTTCGCAACACCCGGCGCAGTCAGATTATTTTTTTCTTTTGAAAATCAGGCCGGTAACTACGAGGAGCAGGCCGACGACCCATTGGGTTACCTGTTTGACGGCTTGCGGAAAAAGGAAATATCCAACCAGAATTACCCCTGCTGCAAAAGCAGCAGCGATGAGCAACCAAAACCAGAAATTTGATGCGTTACGGTTTGCCATGAAGACAGGTTTGGATGGTGGTTTGGAGCAGTACCCGGCTTGTTTTTCGGGGCGTGAAATACGCGCTTTGGGCAGGCGCTACGGGAAAGGATAGATGATCGGCAACATTACCTCGGCAAACACCCCGCTATGTACGAACAACGTTTGCCGATTTACATACCTTCGCCCCGCACAAATGTAACAGAATGAACGGAACCTTGCCCTCAGACAAGACACTTATCAAACACGTTGCGATTGCCGGCAACATCGGCGCCGGGAAAACCACCCTCAGCGAAATGCTCGCCCGCCACTTCGGGTGGGACGTACACTACGAAGACACCGAAAACAACCCCTATCTGGCCGATTTTTATCTGGACATGAAACGCTGGTCGTTCAACCTGCAGGTGTTCTTCCTGTCCAGCCGCTACCAGCAAATGCTGCGCATCCAGCAGGGCAACCGCACGGTGATTCAGGATCGCACCATTTACGAGGATGCCTACATTTTCGCGCCAAACCTGGCCGACATGGGCCTCATGGAACGCCGGGATTTTGAAAATTACACCCACCTGTTCCAGTCTATCATTTCCCAGATCAAACCGCCGGACCTGATGATCTACCTCCGGGCCAGCATCCCCACCCTGGTCGAGCATATTCAGATGCGTGGGCGCGACTACGAGGGCAGCATCAGCATCGAGTACCTCAAAAGGCTCAACGAACGCTACGAAAACTGGATTTCCAACTATGGCGAGGGCCGATTGCTCATCATCAATGTGGACAATCTGGATTTCCAGAGCAACAAGGGCGACTCCGGCAAGGTGCTGGAAATGGTACAGGGCGAGCTGCACGGGCTTTTTTGAAAAAGGTTAGAAGGTTGGAAGGTTAGAAGGTTTCTGGTTAGAAGGTTTCTGGTTGTGATTACCTTCCAACCTTCTAACCAGAAACCTTCCAACCTTCCAACCAGAAACCTTCTAACCTTCCAACCAGAAACCTTTTCATGGACATCGAACAATTCCGCGAATACTGTTTCTCCAAAAAAGGCGTCACGGAGGATTTTCCGTTTGACGAAGTGACGTTGTGCGTGCGGGTCATGGGAAAAATTTTTGCCATAACCGGCCTCGACAGGGAGCGCTTTTCGGTGAACCTCAAATGCGACCCCGACTACGCGCTCGAACTGCGGGAACAATACCCGGAGGTACAGCCCGGCTGGCACATGAGTAAAAAACACTGGAACACCGTAAATTTTGAGGGTTCCATGGACGAGCGCACCCTCCGGCATCTGCTCGATCACTCGTACGACCAGGTGGTCAAAACCCTGAAGAAGGCACAGCGGGAGGAATTGAGCAAAATCGCCTGACCTATTCGAATACCAGCAGCGCCAGTCCCGACAGGATGAGCGTGATGCCCGTGATGAGTCCGGCGTTGTGTTCCCAGGCGTGCCAGTCGAGTCGTTTCAGCCCGTGCAAGGCCAGATATACCCAAATCAGCATGCCGCTGATGGTCACCAACCCGTAGAGTACGGCCATCAGGGCCACAAAACCCCAACCATACTGGCCGGCAGCCAGAAAATACCCTTCGATTTCGAGGCAGGGCGACAGGAACATGGCGGCCGCCAGGGTGCCGATCACCCCCCAGCGCGTACTTTGCCGGTGCAGGTGAAAGTGGTGGTGCCGGTAGTGCTGGTACAAGTAAAAAACACCAAGGGTCGAGAGCAGAACCGGCGCTACCCAGTGGGTAAATGCATCCATCCCGTGCGCCAGTACGCCGCCGAGCAGGGCCAGAAGCAGCCCCACCAGCACGGTACTCAGTACATGCGCCAGCCCGGTCAAAAACGTGATTCCCAGGGTTTGCCGAGCCGACCAGCCTTCTTGCCGGGCAATAGCCAGTACCGGTAGCCAGTGACTTGGTATCAGGGCATGAAAAATACTGAGAAGCAAACTCCCGATTAAAAGGGCGCTCATGCGGTAGGATGTTGGTAAAGCAGATAAAGTTCGCAAAGGTCGGGGTTCAATCTTGGAAACCTTGCCAAAGCGCCGGATTTTCGGCCTTTCAAATTTTACAAAGCATATTTCACTCAAGACTACGGCATGCTTTTTCATTTTCTCTTCATAGTACTCGGCGTTGTGCTGGTCACCTTTGGCGCCCGTTTTTTGGTGGAAGGCGCCTCATCTCTGGCAAAACGTTTAGGAATATCAGACATGGTAGTGGGCCTGACGGTCGTTGCGTTTGGAACGTCGATGCCCGAGTTGGTCGTGTCGGTTCTGGCTGCAACCAACGGCACGCCCGAAGTCGCGATCGGCAATGTGGTGGGTAGTAACATAGCCAATATCTGCCTGATACTTGGCTTGACGGCAGTACTCCAGCCCTTGCGTATTCGGTACAACATCATCTGGAAAGACATTCCTTTTAGTTTTGTGGGCATCATCGCTGCTATGATTATGGCCGGCGACATTTGGTTGGATCAATCGCAGTCGGCAGTGATATCGCGCTCGGAAGGCCTCATCCTGCTTTGTTTTTTTGCCATATACATGTACTATGTGATCAACCTTGCGCGAAAGGGTACCGGGGCGAACGTGGTAACGGAAGTAGTCAAACACAAACCGCTGTGGATGGCCCTGGGTATGGTTGCGGCCGGGCTTGCAGGTTTGGTGTACGGCGGCAAGTTGATGGTGGATGCGGCCATAGCGGTGGCCCGCGGCTTTGGCGTCAGCGAAGCAATCATCGGACTTACACTGGTGGCGGTAGGTACCTCTGTGCCGGAATTGGCCACTTCGATTGTTGCAGCGCTAAAAGGCAGGGGCGACATGGCCATGGGCAACGTGGTTGGCTCCAATATTTTCAATGTCTTTTTCATCCTGGGCACCAGTGCCACGGTAGCGCCTCTGCCGGTAGGAAACATCACGATGGTTGACTTCGGCGTGTGCATACTGGCCACGGTGCTCATGTTTGTCGCCGGGTTGGTGTTCAAACCCAACATCATGTACCGCCCGAAAGGATGGGTGCTGCTGGGCGTGTACGTCGCTTACTTAGGCTGGCTGATTTCGCAGGCGATGTAATAGCACCCATTCAGACGATTTTTTCGATCTCGTAAATCGAATTCACCTTGCCGGCAAATAAACAGTACAACTTCGGTCGCTCGCTCAGCAGCGCGATTTCCGTGGGGCGACCGTCGTCAATGTAACTGGTTTTCAGTTTTGACTTGATGGTGAAGTACGAAAACAGGTGTTCGAAACGCACGGAATCCGCAAAATACTGCCGCATTTGTTGCAGCATTTTGTACGCATTGCTGTCCGGCCGGCGCGGACATTCCGTGCAAATACCCGGGGCTTCGGGGCGGCAGCGCGGATCGTTCTCAGGTTCCTGACAATCGAAGCGCGGTAGGTTGTCGTACGAAATCTTGTGATGCGTGTACGCCACCGACGACAGCGACAGCAACCCGCTCAGGCCGTAGGGCATGATGGAACCGAAAGGCCCGTCCATGACCGTGAGACCTTTGTCCTGAAACTGTGCCGAGGTGATAAAAGCAATTTCCGAAATTTCGTGGGTCAGGTCAATGTCGCGTAAGCCAAAAAGCCGGTTGACGGCATTGGTAGCGGCATAAGTGGCATTGATGACTATTGGAGTTTTGAGTTTTGAGTTTTGAGTTTTGAGTTGGGTGTGCTGGGTTTCGAGCAGCCAGTTGGCGCCGTCGGGCGTGGCGCGTTGGATTTGAGTGTTTTTCAGAATGGCAATATGGGGGTTTTGCTCCACGCGGGTTCGGTAGTGTTCGCGCAGCAGAACGGGGTCGAAGGAGTATTCTGTGGTTTTGTACAGCGCCTCCATGCGGTGAAAATTGAACAATGGGTGCTCCCGTATGCGCTCGCAGGGGATGTTCAGGTGCTGGCAAAAACGCTCGAATTGCTGCGGGTCGGTAAACGATCCGAACCGGTCAATGGCGTAGTATTTTTCAAAGGAAAAATTGACAAACTGTTTGTGCTCGGCCGTGAAGCGCTCCTTGTGTTCGTCGCTCAACGCGGCCGTAGCCACCGAGCGCGGATAGTGATAACCACCGTGCAAACGCGCCTGGTTGACCAGCGATGCCTTCTGGAACAATTGCGCTTCCTTCTCCACAAGGGCCACCCGGGCGCCTTTGCCCGCCAGGTACAGGGCGGCATAACAACCGAAAATACCGCCCCCAATCACTACAGCATCAACATGTTCTGTTTGCATTTTGTATCGGCAGACGGTGCGGGCTACACCGTAATTTTTGTGAGGGTAGAGAAAATATCGGAGTAGTCGAAGGTATCGAGGTTGCGCCAAAAATCGAGCGTTTCGGACAGTTGGGCGGCCGTCGAGAAGCCGAGCACCAGACCGTTGATGTCCGGGTGCAAACCCGCGTACAAAAGACCAAGGTGGTTCATGGTGCGTACCGGCGGCCGAACAAAGGCGAGGCTCCACTCCGGCAGTCGCGCCCGGATTTTTTCGAGCAGGGCAGCGGTTTTTTCCGGATCGCCGCCACGCGCCAGAAACGTGCTGCCGGCAGGGTAGGGGCCGTCTAATTTCAACCCGCCCGCATTGATTCCGTAGGCATAGCGGCGGTGTTTTTCCAGAGGAAAAGTCGCGTAGCGGGGAACGTCGGAGTGCAATACGTTGTGCTTGAGTTGAATGTCGAAATGCAGATCAAACACCTGATTGGCGCGGGCGTACACATCGGGGAATTTGATCCCGGAAATGCCGGGTCGTACCATCAGCGACTGCTGCACCTCGGCCAGTGCGGCCAGGGTGTCCCGAATATCGGATTCCGATTCCCGGTTGTCCCAGTGCAGCATGACCACGCGCAGGTTCTCGCCGAACAGGCGCCGGTATTCTTCCGCCATCATCAGGATAAAAGAAGGGGCCAGGTTGACCTCCGGCGAGCGCAGGTTGTCCATGCTGCCTATTTTCATGGTCACCTCCAGGTCGCGCAGGCCATGCGCCCGGATGTACTCCAGCAGGATGTGCTCCGCTGCGCGGAAATCTGCGGGATTTTTGTTTATCGGATAGTTGGTGGCGGCATCTACGGATCGGTGTCCGGCAGCCAGCCAGGCATCCAGCAGCCGGAATGCCTCCGCGCGGGATACCGTCCAGCCCCACTGGGCGGTGCCAAGGAGGAGGTCTTTTTTGTTCATCGCGGTTTTCTTTTTTTCAAAACAGCCATGGCGCGCAAGTACTGGCGCGCCAATCGGCCGATGTGTACCTTGCTGCCGGAGGTGTCGTCGGTCCAGCGGACGGGCAATTCACAGATGTTGAGTCCCTGCCACTCGGCTACGGTGAGCAGTTCGGTACTGAAAAACCAGCCGTTGCTCACAGCGCCGCCGTCCATCAGTGGTTGAACATGCCGGCGTTTCAGCCATTTGAACCCGCACATGCCGTCCGAAAAATGGGTGCCGAGGTAGGTTTTGGCAATGAAATTGAAAACCCGGGATGTGATTTCGCGCTTCAGGGTGCGCCCGACGACATGGGATTTCGGGTGCAGGCGGGTGCCGTACACCAGGTCATATTCTTCCGTGGCAAGGGCGTTGTACGCCTGGATGAAGTGCGGCAAGTCGGTAGCCAGATCGAGGTCCATGTAGCCCACGAAATCGGCTTTGCTCTGTGTCCAGGACGTTTTCAGGGCCAGCCCGACGCCTTTTTCGGGCACGCGTATTAAATGTACTTCGGGCAGTTCATCGGCTATTGCTTCCGCAATGAACGGCGTTTGGTCGGTGCTGCCGTTGTCCGCAATAGCGATTGTCCATTGCTCGCGGTCGGGGAAATGCCTGCACAGGAACGTGTGCAGGGTGCGAACCTGGCGATCCAGGGTCTCCGCTTCGTTTAGTACCGGAATTGTAACCTCAAAAGTGGGCATGGAGAGTGGGCGATGTAGCAGTTGGGGGGCAAAGGTAACGTCTCTGCGCCTCTGCGGTAAATTTGAAAATGTCCAGTGGTGCCCCGGTATCTATCTAAAAAATCGGGGTGCCTGCCGACGAAATTGAGATTTGAAGTAGTTTGTGCGGGATTTTCGCCCCGTCTTTGCTGAAACAAGCACGAGCCAGTTTTCTTTCACCGAACATTTTTTAAAATAAAACAACGGACAATGAACGATTTACTTAAGAACCCGATTTTTGTCTTCCTCTCCGGGCTGATCCTTTTATGGCTGATTTTCAAGGTTTTGAAAGTGGTTATTGGTCTATTTTGGATTTTTGTACTGGCCTTTGTTATTCTTTTTTTTGTAAACGATCGCTTTCGCCGTGCCGTCCAGATGTTTCTGGGCAGTATCTTTCGCCGGTAAAATTCAGCACAAACCCGATTTCATTTTTTGACTTAACCAACTATTTCCTGATACAATGAGCACAGACTTGCAACCGATAAAGCCCAAAGGTTTTTGGGACCGCCCCGAAGGTGTCACCGGCGGGGTATTTATGGCCGCTATTCTTTTGGGCGGCGGCTTCCTGTTATACAAGGCATTGCCGACCCTGATCGCGCTGGCACAAAACACACTTTACCTGGCGGGTCTTTTGGCTGCACTGGCGGGTGTTGTTTATGTGGTGCTGGACCCCAAGATGCGCAACTTGGTGTGGTACATGTACAAATCGGTTATGCGCTGGGTCACCGGGCTGTTCGTCCAGTTGGATCCCATTGGCATCCTGAAAAGTTACATCGAGGAGTTGAAAGACAACCTCGGCGCGATGAATACCCAAATTAGCAAACTAAAGGGTCAGATGTACAAACTGTCGGAAATGATCCGGCAAAATCAGCGTGAAATACAAACGAACCTCGGCATCGCCACAAAAGCACGCGAAACCGGAAAGGAATCTATCATGGTGCTGAAGGCACGCAAAGCGGGCCGTTTGCAGGAGTCCAATATGAAACTCGACGACCTGTACAAGCGCATGGAGGTACTTTACCGGGTGTTGAGCAAGATGTACGAAGCGTCGGAGATCATGCTCGAAGACTTGCAAGACCAGGTCGTAGTGAAGGAACAGGAGTACAAAGCCATCAAGGCCAGCCACTCGGCTATTCGTTCGGCGATGACTATTTTGAGCGGTAACAGCGACAAAAAGTACATGTACGATATGGCATTGGAAGCCATGGCCGAGGATGTGGGACAAAAGGTAGGCGAAATGGAGCGCTTTATGGACATGTCGAAGGGATTTATGGATTCTATTGACTTGCAAAACGGGGTGTTTGAAGAAGAAGGCCTTCAAATGCTGGAAAAATGGGAAAAAGAGGGTGTCTCCTTCTTATTGGGCAAAGAAAAGGCGAACATCATAGCCAAAGCGGAAGATCCCAAAGAAGTGCTGGACCTGAATACCCCGGTCAAGATACCCGGCAAAGAGGCGCGTGCCGGGAACCAGTACGATTCGTTTTTTGATTCTTAATACCCGTTTAGCTTGGGTAAATGCAGACAAACCCGGCGTGTTGGACGTATCCAGCATGCCGGGTTTGCTTTTTATACTTTTATCAGCACCACCCAACTATCCTGACAGGTGGTTTTGGAGTCCTTTATTTATTTTTTTCTTGCCGGTACCAATTTGTCCGTACTTTTCGCGGCGAAAAGACGACATAGGGCATACATGAAACCTTTGGAGCCTGTCTGAAGTGAAGGCTTAATCTTTTCTTTAATCATAACACACATTTTATGCGCATCCAGTTCAGCCTTTCATGCCAGAAGGGCGTCATCATTCCAATTAACTACCAGTCTGAGATATCCAACTGGATATTCACGGTGCTCTCCAATGCCGGGACCGAGTTGTCCAACCATATCCAGCAACGTGGCTACGATTTTTCTTCCCGGAACTACAAAACGTTCACGTTTAGCCCACTGGCCATCTATCCGTATGAAATGGATCAGGCGAAACAAGAGTTTCGACTGCTCGGAAACCAGGTCAAATTGAGCGTCTCTTTTTTTCTGGATCAGGCTTTCGACCAGCAAATCGTACATCTGTTCCGGCAAGTTCCACTCCTGCTTGGTACACTTGACGGCCAACCGGCACACTTCGAGGTGAAACACTGGCAGATTATGCCCCGACCACAATTCAAGGAAACCATGCAGTTCAGGGCGATCTCCCCAATCTCCGTTACAACGGTAGAGGAGGGCAAAGCGGCCAATTTGTACTTGTTGCCCGACAATGAGTTTTACGATATCAGTTTTTTCAGTCACGCAGTGCGCCGGTTCAAGGCCGCCATGCAATACAAATCGCTGGCTTCCCTGAAATTACTGGACCCCTCGTTTCCAATGCATTACAAATTGCTCGGACAAGCCAAATCGCGCTTGATCCATTTGAAGCCCAATCCGGAAGGATTGGCACAGTTGCGTGGGTTTGTCTTTGATTTTGAGGTCAGTATGCCCGTGCCGTTGACAGAGTTTTGCTATTACGCCGGCTTCGGTGAGTTCCCATACCTGGGTTTCGGGTACGTTGAAATCAAACAATAACTTCGATTCAAAATTTTCTTGAGATGAGCGGACGTTTCGCCTCTATCGCGCTTCTTTGTCTTTCATCGGCACTTCTTTGGCCCGCTTGTGAGGAGGAGGGCAAAAATGCAGATATTGAAGGGCGTTGGGAACTGGTGCAAGGTTTTCGGAATCAACGCGAGACCGGAACCCTGGCAGGTACTTATTTCCATTTTGGAGCGGATGGCCGCATGATCACCAACTTGCCAACAGGCCCCGAGGAGCAGGTGGAATACGAAGTATCCAAAACCCGTATCCGCCAAAAAAGTACGCCGCCAACAGAATATACCATCCAATCGCTCCAGGATTCTGTTATGGTGATCGGTCTGGAAATGCGCGGCATGCAGTTTGAATTGCACCTGCGCCGCGCGGAGGAACCACCACCACCGCCTCCCGTTGAGGAACTTCCCGCTGAAAACCAGGATACACTGCCGCCGGGCAACTCCGAACTATAGCCTTTTTTTCCTGCATCAGGCTTTTTCCAGTACAACCGCATATCCCTGGCCTACCCCGATGCACATAGTGCAAAGGGCGTAGCGTCCGTTGCTGCGTCGCAACTCGCGGGCAGCCGCCAGGAGGATACGGGCGCCCGACATGCCCAGCGGATGCCCGAGTGCGATTGCTCCGCCGTTGGGGTTTATCCGGCTGTCGGAATCGGACAAGCCCATTTGGCGCGTGCAGGCCAGTGCTTGCGCAGCAAACGCCTCGTTAATCTCGATGACCGACATGTCCCCGAGGGTAAGCCCGGCTTTTTCCAGAGCCATTCGGGAGGCCGGGACAGGGCCGATGCCCATGATTCGGGGTTCTACACCTGCCACTGCCGAACTAACGATACACGCCAACGGTGTCAGGTGATGTTGCCGCAGGCCGGAATCCGAAGCGAGCAACAGCGCCGCCGCACCATCATTGAGGCCGGAGGCATTGCCGGCAGTTACCGTCCCGTCTTTGCGAAAGGCAGGACGCAGTTTTGCCAGTATTTCCAGCGAAGTATCGGGTTTGATAAACTCATCCTGCAGGATCATCTGCAAATCGCCTTTTCGGGCCGGGATGGCTACGGGAACGATCTCCTCCGCCAGTCGCCCGGAATCGCGTGCCTGAGTTGCTTTTTGCTGGCTCCACAGTGCGAACGCATCCTGATCTTCCCGGCTGATTTGATACAAATCAGCCAGGTTTTCGGCGGTTTCCCCCATGGCTTCCGTCCCGTACAGGGTTTCCATACGCGGGTTGATGAAGCGCCACCCGAAACTGGAATCATACAGTTTGGCATCCGTTCCGAAGGCCTTGGCACTTTTACTCAGCACATACGGTCCGCGGGTCATATTTTCCACGCCACCGGCGAGAAACAAATCCCCGTCGCCATTCCGAATGGCCCGCCAGGCATGCACGGCCGCTGCCATACCGCTGGCGCACAAGCGATTCACGGTTTCACCCGGCACGGAAAAGGGTATTCCGGCCAGGAGCAGCGCCATGCGGGCCACATTGCGATTGTCCTCGCCGGCCTGGTTGGCGCAGCCCAAAATGACATCGGAAATGGCTGCAGGATCAAGGCCAGGATGCCGTTCGAGCAGTTTTTGCAAAACATGCGCGGCCAGATCGTCGGTGCGTACCGATGCGAGGCTGCCGCCAAAATTTCCGACAGGTGTTCGGATTCCGTCAATGATGTAGGCTTCTTTGTTCAAGGATCGTGTTTTAGAAAACAGGAATTTTTTTGCCGACGCAAAGGTCAAAATTCAGCCCTTAAAAACCCAAAGAAATGGATATATCAACCTCAATGATTGTTTACCTTTGCTCCCCGAAACAGGTTAGGAACCAGCGCACTTACATTTTCTTCTGGTTTGGTTACCTGCTGATAAATGCGATAATCCAGGATTTACTTGAGATCGGCACGCCTTTTGGCCGTGTTGGTTTTTCCGTTCACCCTTCAAGTTTCATGAATTTCTTATGAAGTTTTTCAACCCGATCAGATTATTCCTTTTCATGGCTGTAGCCGGCGTTTTGATGTTTCAATCCTGCCGGGAGTATGAAGTGGAACAAACCCGCCCGCTTGTTCGCGCCCACAACAGCGAAGTTTTTGAGCGCTGGAATGACGTTTTTCTCCAACTCGACCGATATGCCGTAGGCTACCGCCCGGGTCCGGTGCCACACGCGCTGGGCTATCTCGGCTTCACCGCCTACGAGGCTGTGGTACTCGGGATGCCGCAATACAACAGCCTCGCCAACCTGTATCCCGGTCTCTCCGTGCCCCAGTTTGATGAATCGCTGGAATACCACTGGCCTGCTGTTATCAACGAGGTGTATGCCTTTATGATGAAGCGCTTCTTTTTCCACATGGAAAATACCTATCCCAACGAGTTCAGCCAGATCGAAAAGACCCGCGTGCTGTTGCGCGCCAAATACGCCTCGGAAACAACGCCGGATATTCTGGAACGTTCCGAACAGCGTGGCCAGGAGGTCGCACGGGTTTTTTATGATTGGGAACGCACCGATGAAGCCGCACACAACGCTTTTTTGAACCCACAGCCACCATACAACGCGCCAACCGGCCCGGGCTACTGGACACCAACGATCCCGGATTTTACACAGGCATTATTTCCGTTCTGGGGGCAGGTGCGCACATTTGCGCTACGCGAAGAAGAACAACTCGCCCGCCCGCCCATCCCGTACAGCGAACACCCGCAATCGCTTTTCTTCGGACAGGCTTTCGAGGCATACAGCATGGTCAAAAATATCAAAGAAAACGGACCGAATGCGCACGAACAGCGCTGGTTGGCCGAATTTTGGAGCGACGACATCCTTGGCCTGACCTTTTCCCCGCCGGCTCGCCTGATTGCCGTGGCTGATCAGGTAGTGAAAGCCGAGAACCTCAACCTCGAAGAGGCAACCGAGGTGTATGCCAAAATGGGTATGACGCTGAACGATGTCAGCGTGGCCATCTGGCAATCCAAATATGTGTACAACGTGGAGCGCCCGGTGTCGTACATCCGCCGGGTAATGCCTCAGTACTATCCGGATGCCGCCAACTGGACGACAATCCTGAACAACCCGATCGCCGGTTTTCAGGGTGTTACTCCCGGGTTCCCGGCTTATCCGTCCGGTCACTCCGGCTTCGGTGGTGGTGGTGGCAAAATTTTGTCCGCGATTTTTGAGTTCAACTCGAAGCGCCCAGGCACCTACACGTTCACCGACCGGTGCCACCTGTATCGCTCCGAATTTATCGGCACACCGCGTACCCTCGCGTCCTTCAAGGATTTAGCCTACGAAGATGCCTACTCGCGCATCCCCCTTGGCGTCCACTTCCGTATGGACTGCGACGAGGGCGTGCGCCTCGGCGAACTGGCGGCACAGCGCGTACTGGAACTTCCCTGGAAAAAGTAAATAGCTGGTTTTCAAATAAATAGTAAAACGGGCCTTTTCGGTTTCAAAACCGAAAAGGCCCGTCTCATTTTCCAACCTTCCAACCTTCCAACCTTCCAACCTTCCAACCTTCCAACCTTCCAACCTTCCAACCTTCCAACCTTCCAACCTTCCAACCCTTCTCAACCCTTCTCAACAATCTCCTGTGCGGCTCGCTCCGAGGCGCCGCCCTCGCCCAGTATTTTCCGCAAGGCGGCATATCCTTCCTGCATAGTCGCGCGATATTTCCCGGCTCAAGAATTGCTTGCAGAGCCTCCCGCAGGTTCACCGTATTCAAATCCGACTGGATCAGTTCCTGCACCAAAGGGCGATTCAGGATTAGGTTCACTAAGGAAATGTACGGCACATTCACAACCTGCCGGGCTATGGCAAACGACACGGGATTGCCGGCATAACACACCACCTGGGGTGTACCGATCAGCGCCGTCTCCAGCGTGGAAGTGCCGGATTTGACCAGGGCCGCCCGGGCTGTTCGCAAAATATCGTATGTGTTGCCCTGCACCAGATGCACATTGGGGTAGCCCGTCAAAAACGGCTCGAAAAACGCCACGGGCAGCGAATCGGCCCGGGCAATCACAAACTGGAAATCCGGGAAATCCGGAACCACCGACAACATGACCGGCAATATCCGCCGCACCTCTTGCTGCCGGCTGCCGGGCAGCAAAGCCACCACAGGTTCCTTTTCCGCGCCACCCGTCCACAACCCGTCTTTTTCCGATAGCACATCCAGCAGGGGATGGCCGACGTATGCCACGTCCAGGCGGTATTTTTTGTAAAAATCCACCTCAAAGGGCAGAATTACGAGCATTTTGTCCACATCGCGTTTGATCGCATGCACCCGGGAACTGTGCCAGGCCCACAACTGTGGGGAAATGTAGTAAACCACCCGAAGCCCTTTCTTTTTGGCCCATTTGGCCATGCGCAAGTTGAAGCCGGGGTAATCAATCAGGACGAGGGTGTCGGGCTGAAAATCCAGGATGTCTTCCTGGCAAAAGCGCAGGTTTCGCAGGATGGTGCGCAGGTTTTTGAGTACTTCCCAAAATCCCATGAATGCCAAATCGCGGTAATGCTTGACCAAATTCCCTCCGGCGGCCTGCATCAGATCGCCGCCCCAGACCCGGCAGTGGATATTCGGGTGCAGGCGTTTTAAGGCTTTGATCAGGTTGGAACCGTGCAGGTCGCCGGATGCTTCGCCGGCTATGATGTAGAGTTTCATGTTGCGGGTATTTGTTTCCGGCAAAAAAAACGGCGGCGAGCATAGTGCTCGCCGCCGCTAAGGTCGACTGATTCCGGCCAACCTCAAATCAAAATCAGCGTTGGATCACGAACGACCTGGAGGTCACCTGACCTTTAGCCGTAGCAACCAGTGTGTACATACCGTTCGGCAAGTTGCCGACGCGGAAGGGCAGGAACTGCTTGCCGCTGATGTTATCGTAGTTGTGCTCGGATACGACGCGGCCAAAAGCATCTACGACGCGAATCTGCACGTCGGCGGTTTCTTGTACTTTGATGGTCAGCGTGGCTGCGTCCTGAACCGGGTTCGGGGCGAGGGATACGTTGATGGCGTCAAAGGTGAGCGTCGGCGCAGATGTGGACACAAAGGGGATTGCCGTGGATTCGGCGTTGATGATACGGCCGGTAGCGTTGTCAATCACCATCGTGATGACGTGCATATTGTCAATGTTGTATGTAGGCGGTACGTTGTAGGAGCTCTGGTAGGACATGACCGAGCCGGCCGGGTTGGCTACCGGTACGCTGCCTGCAGCGCCGGTGAAGCCGCCGACAATCTGGCGTGCAACATGGCTGTACACCATTTGTGCTGCCGGAACCGGGCTGACGAGGTTTTCAAAACCACCCATCGGGCCTTGGCCGCCACCGGAGTAGGCATTCACCTGGTTGTAGCCGCTTGTAGTGCCGGTTACACCTTCCTCGGTGTATGCGACGGCAATGCGGAAGTCGCCGTTCATTTCTTCCAGGAACTGGAGCGAACTGGTGACATCCACTTTGCGGGTAGCAGCATCCCACTCCACATTCTGGGAAACCAGGATTTTGGCGGGCTGCGTCAGGTGCTCAATCAGGCTTTTTTCAAAGTTCGGATTGCCCAGCAGCGGATCAATATCAGCCTCGCGCTCAACCAAACCACCCGGGAAGCCACCGATCAGGGTGAGCATACCGGCATCATATATGGCATTGCGCATGGGATCGGACGTGCTGTTGTGCACCGCGATCGGAATGGCCAAATCGGGGTAGTTCTCGGCAATAAAGTCCATCATGACGGCGCCGCGGGGGCACCATGTGCACCAGGTACCGGTGCCTTCCTCGACAACAACTTTGCGACCTGGCTGTGGTTCTACGCCCAAAATGCTAAAGGTGCTCGTGCCCGTGTTGTCGCTGGGGTCGGCGTCGCCTACACCATTGACATTAGCCAGTTCAACACTGAAGTCAAAGGTGTTCGCTCCGAGTACCGCAGGATACGGAATGAAGAATTGTACGCTTTGGTTGAAACCCAGATTCTGGTTGGTGTAGCTGTATGTTTTTGTCTCTGCGCCACGGGTAACCAGAATATCAAACGAAGTAAGCGGGACGAATCCTTCAAAGTTGGTAACAGTACCGCGGAGCGCTACTTCATGCCCGGCCATAATTTTGTCGTAGGTCGTCACGATCGTAGGCACGGCGTCAATAAATCTGCCTGTACCCACACCCGTCAGGCGGGCACGCACGACATTGTCGGGCGCTACGACCCGGATATTGTCCAGCATAGCGCCGAAGAGCCAGCCCGTGCCGTCGTCATACCGGAAGGCAAATTGTACATTGGCTAAGCCGGCGTAGGCAGCAATGTTCACATGGAAGTTGCTTCTCCAGCCACCGCCGCCTGTGAGGGCAGTCACTTCCGTCCAGGTTGTGCCGTCGTCGGTGGAAGCCAATAATTTCAGCGACTCGGTTTTGGCCTGATAGGTGCCGCGGACATAAAATATGTCGAACAGCATCCGAAGGTCGGTGTGTCCTGAAAGGTCCATTTTAGGCAAGTAGACGATCTCATTGGCTTTGTTGCAGTTGCACTTGTCGTCGTTGGTGCCCAGTACATTACCTGGACGGGTAGGAATGGGGAAGTCCGTAGAAGAATGCGCCGCGGTCGTCGCAACTTTCCAGCCGCCGTCCGTGGCAGCGGTGGTTTGCGTCCAGCCGGCAGGCAGCGTGGTTCCACTCTCGAAATCTTCCGACCAGATGACGGTGCCCTGGGCGTGTACAGCAGCGCCAACGGCTACCAGAAAAGCAGCAAAAAGTAGTTTTTTCAACATAATTTAAAGCATTTAATGTGAATTGTTTTGCAAATGTAGCTATTCACTTCTTGTTCGCCGCCTTTTGACTTGAAATGTTATTTTTTGACATATTAAATGGTTTTTCCCTTGAACCTGCATTCTTTTTTAGTCGGGGCTGTTACGCGTGGTCACACAGCGCCCTGATTTTTACAGAATGGCAACGGGACGCACACTGTGCCGTACTTTTGCACCGATGAAACCGCAAGACATGATTTTTGAACCACGCGATGTTTTCAATAAACTGGAGTTTGATAAAGTGCTGGACCTCCTCGAAAAAGAAGCCATGACACCCATGGCGGCCGAGCGCCTCCGGGCACTTACGCCCTCCACTTCCTTCGGGCAAATAGACACCTGGCTGCGCGAAACGCGGGAGTTCAAACTGACACTCGAAAAAAACGACCGATTCCCGCTGGAAACCTACTCCGATATCCGGCCGGACCTGCGCATGCTGGCTATTGCCGAGTACACGCTGCCCGTTGAGGCGTTCCAGAATATCCTGCGCATCCTCCTCGTCGTGCGGGATGTGGTTCGGTTTTTTAGCAGCGTGAAAAGGGAGATTTACCCGAAGATGTATGACAACATCCGGCACCTGACGTTCGACGAAGACCTGATCCGCGCCATCACGGCGGTTTTTGACGAAAAAGGCGAGGTGCGCGCCGATGCATCCCCCGACCTCGTGCGTATCCGCCGCGAAATGCAGCACAAAATGCGCGAACTGGATCAACGCTTCCGACAGATCATTCAGGAATACCGCACCAAAGGCTGGCTATCGGATACACCCGAGAGCTTCCGAAACGGCCGCCGCGTGTTATCTGTGCCGGCCGAACACAAGCGCAAAATTCGGGGCATCATTCACGATGAAAGCGACACAGGGCGCACGGTTTTTATCGAACCGGAGCCGGTCATTGACATCAACAATGATATTTTCGATCTCGAAGGCGAGGAGCGCCGGGAAATTTTTCGAATCCTGAAAAGACTGAGCGAGACGATTCGCCCCTACGGCCCTTTGCTCGGCCAATACCAGGAAGCGCTGGTCGCGCTGGAAGTTGTGCAAGCCAAGGCGCGGCTGGCCATGTCCATGCGTGCCGGTATGCCGGTGTTGAAAGAAAAACCGCTCATCGGTATCCGGAAGGGTTACCATCCGCTGCTTTTTTTGAAAAACAAAGTTCTCGGTCGCAAAACGGTACCCTTCGAACTGCGCCTGCACGCCGAAAGCCATATCCTTGTCTTGTCCGGCCCCAATGCCGGCGGCAAATCCGTGGCCATGAAATCGGTCGGACTGCTCCAGTTGATGGTGCAGAGCGGCCTGCTCGTTCCCGTCCACGAACTCAGCGAATTCGGTATTTTTGAACGCGTTTTTGCCGACATCGGCGACCAGCAAAGCCTCGACGACGACCTCAGCACCTACTCCTCCCGGCTACAAAACGCCCGCGTTTTTCTGGAAAAAGCCACGCCGAAAACGCTGGTGCTGATTGATGAAATGGGCAGCGGTACCGACCCCAAGCCGGGCGGCGCCATAGCCGAATCCATCCTGCAAGGGTTGTACCGAAAGGGCGTTTTTGCCGTGGTGACCACGCACTACTCCAATCTGAAGGTGTTTGCTTTCCGCAACGAGGGTATCCTGAACGGCAATATGCACTTCGACAAGGATACCCTGTCCCCTACCTACGAACTCAAGGTGGGTCGCCCCGGCAGCAGCTATGCATTTGAAATTGCCGCCAAAAGTGGTCTGCCGAGGAGTATTATTGACCATGCACGCAAACGAACCGGCAGCGAAACAGCCGTAGACGATATCCTGATCGAACTCCAGCGGGAAAAACAGGAACTGGAGGAAACCTTGCGCGCCGTTCAGGCAAAAGAACAATCGCTGGAACGACTCATCAAAACGTACGACAGCTTGCACCACGATGTGGAGGTGAAGCGCAAACGCCTCAAGTTGGACCAAAAAGAGTTTGAACTGCGCATGAGCGCCAACACCAGCCGGGAAGTGGACAAACTCGTGCGCCAACTCAAAGAAGAAAAAAACCTGGAACGCGTGCAACAGGTGGCGCAACAACTCAAACAGGAGCGCACGGAAAAAGCCCGTCAGGTGGACGACATCAACGCCGATGTGCTGAAACTGGAGGAGAAGTCCGGGCCTGTTGTGGTGCGGCCTTTTCAGGTGGGCGACCACGCGCGCCTGCGCGCCGGCGGCGCTACCGGCCGCATCGAAACCCTGAAAGGCAGCAAGGCACAACTCTCCATGGGCGGTATCACCGTCACGGTACACACGCGCGACCTGCTGCCGGTGGCCCCGCCCGCCGTACAACCCGTCTCGGCAATCGGGGCAGACATCCAGCAGGCCGCAGCCTTCGAGTCGAAAATTGACATCCGGGGTATGGGGCCCGACGAGGCGCTGCTGGTTCTGGAAAAATTCGTGGACAACTCCCTGCTTTCCAATGCAGCCGTTTTGCGCATTTTGCACGGCAAGGGCGTCGGCGTCCTGCGCCGGGTGGTCAAAGGAAAATTGCGCGAATACGGCGGCAATATCGCCCGCGTCTATCACCCGGAGCCGGATCAGGGCGGCGACGGGGTGACTATCGTCGAACTGGCCTAAACCGTAACTAATGGATACCGCCTGGCTTGATTTCCTGCCGCCCTTTTTTCAGGGCTTGTTGGTGGCTACCGGCATCGGCCTCATCATGGGGCTGGAGCGCGAGCACCAGCAGCGCGCCGATCCACACCATTTTGCCGGATTGCGCACCTTCCCGCTCGTGTCCATCACCGGTTTTGTGGTCGGGATGCTTTCCGACCAGCACTTCCCCTGGCTATTGCCGGCGGCTACGCTCGGCGTGCTGGTTTTGGTGTCGGTAGCCTACTACATGCAGGCGCGGCAAGACAGCATGGGGCTGACAACGGAGTTTGCCCTGGTGCTGGCGTATGCGCTCGGCATCCTGGTTGCCGCCAATCACCATGCAGAAGCGCTGTCGGTGGCTGTGGCTGCAACGGTACTCCTTTCCCTGAAGGAGCGCTTTCAGTGGTTTGTCAAGCAGATATCCCAAACCGAACTGGTTGCATTTATCAAGTTTTTCGTGCTCGTCATTCTGCTGTTGTTGCTTTTGCCCAACCAGCATTTCGGCCCCGACGATATTTTGCACTACCGCGATTTGGGCTGGACGATCCTACTGGTCTCCTCCATCAGTTTTGCGGGGTACCTGCTGCTCAAGTTTACCGACTCCGGGCGCGGTATCTTGCTGACGGCCGTCCTGGGCGGCCTTTTTTCGTCCACCATGATCGCCTGGATATTTGGCGCGCGGAGCCGGGAAATGCCGGCGCTGAGCCGACCGCTCGGGGCGGGTATTTTGCTGGCGTCCTCGGTGATGTACGTCCGGGTATTGCTGCTGGCCGCCCTGTTCAGCACGGATGTGGCCTGGCAACTGGCACTGCCTTGCGGGTTGATGCTGGCAATAACCCTGCTCGCGGTTTGGTACTACAACCGCGACCGGGAGCAGGCCGGCGTGTCCGCACAACTGCCCGTCGGCAATCCGCTGGACCTGAAAAATGCCGTGTTTTTCGGGTTTTTGTACATTGCCGTCACGCTGTTCATGCACTACTCGCGGCAATGGTTCGGGGAGTCCGGCTCATATTTTTCCGGCATTATTTCCGGTCTTGCCGACATGGATGCCATCACGATCAGCACGGCCAAATGGGCGAAACAGGCATCTGCCGCTACCTACGCAGCCAATGTGGTGCTGGTAGCCGCCTTGTCCAACACGTTTTTTAAAGCCATGATCGCTATTTTGCGCGGCCACCCGGCCATGCGGCGGTACATGGCCACGGGTTTCGGGGCGGTGCTGCTGGCCGGCGGCGTGTGGCTGGCGATTCGGTTGTTGTAAACACCCGGAGCCGCC
Source organism: Lewinellaceae bacterium (assembly GCA_016719605.1). Taxonomy (GTDB): domain Bacteria; phylum Bacteroidota; class Bacteroidia; order Chitinophagales; family Saprospiraceae; genus M3007. The sequence goes on from JADJYW010000006.1 coordinate 290,144, forward strand.
GGCAGGGGCTACAAAAAACACTTCATTCCACACCGCGCGCCGGCACTTGTCACCCATTTGGGTAACATCGGCTGCGTTGTCCTATTTTTGTCCGCAAAAACATCTGCCAATGAAAATCCCCGTCCACTTGTTTGCCGCCGTGTTTTTCCTGCTGAACCTGCCGGCCCTGCGCACCGCCGCCCCGGATGCACCGCCGCCACCGCGCGCCAACCGCGACTACGCCCTGTTTTTCGCCGTGGACGACTATCGCCCCGCCTCCGGTTTTGCACCGCTATCCAAGCCCATCGCCAACGCCGAAGCCATCGCCCGCGAGCTGCGCGACCGCTACGGCTTCGCTACCGAGGTGGTGAAAAACCCGACACTCGACCAGATCGGCGCCAAACTGCGCGAGTACCGCGACCTGTTTGCCAAAAACCCCTCGGGGCGCTACCCTGCCAACGGCCAACTGCGCCTCTATTTCAGCGGCCACGGCGTAGTCGAAAACAACAACGGCTACTTTATACCCACCGACGGCGACCTCAAAAAACTCTACAGCACCGCCTTCGCCTACGAAATCTGGCGCCCGTTCATCAACAGCATGGACTGCCGCCACATCCTCGTGGCCGTGGACGCCTGCTACTCCGTCACCTTCGACCCCGACTGGTACAACCCCTCCATGGACGATCTCGAATTTGGACGCCCCGGCGAACGCAGCGAGGGCGACAAACTGCTGCTGGCCAATGAATCCGACAAGTGCCGCATCCTGTTCACCTCCGACGGGCGGGAGGACAAAGTGCCCGAGCGCTCCAATTTTGCCCGAAAATTCCTCGAAGGCCTGCAAACCGGCACCCGGCAGGACGGCGTGCTCACGTCCACAATTCTGGCCGGTTTTCTGGACTTTGCGGCGCCCAAGCCACGCCTCACCACCTTCGGCGCCGACCAGAAAGGCTCCTTCGTATTCGTGTCCGTAAAACCCCGCCTGCCCGACCCGGGCGCCGACCCTGCCGCCACGGACCAACTCGCCCGCGACCTTACCGCCTGGCGCGCAGCCAAATCCGCCAATACCATTGCCGCCTACCGGCAGTACCTGAGCGACTACCCCGGCGGCGAGTTCCGCGAGCAGGCCGACAATGCCGTCCGCGCCATACAGGCCGACCTCGACCTGCGCCGCGACGACCTGGCCTGGGACGTGGCTACGGAAAAAAATACCGAACAAGCCTACCAAAAATACCAGGCCGACTTCCAGAATGGCCGGCACTATGCCGAGGCAGAGGCAAAAAAACGGCACTTGGTAACAAGACCGACGAAACCAGAGAACCACAACTGAAGCCGCTTGGCGACGGAAGTGCCGGCAGGAAGAACAAACCGCTTGGCGACGGAAGTGCCGGTAGGAAGAACAAACCGCTTGGCGACGGTAGCCCCGCCCCCGCCACACCCCGCGCGGGCGAGGTGGCCGCCGACGGGCTGGTGTTTGTGCCGGGCGGCGCCTACACCATGGGCTGCACCACCGAGCAGGGCAGCGATTGCGACGGCGACGAAAAACCCGCGCACCAGGTGACGGTGCCGGATTTTTACATCGGGAAATACGAGGTGACGCAAAAACAGTGGCGGGAGGTGATGGGAAAAGCCCCTTCGTATTTCAAAAACTGCGACGATTGTCCGGTGGAGCAAGTTTCGTGGAGCGATATCCAGGAATTTCTCCAAAAACTGAACGCCGCCAACCCGGGCAAAAACTACCGCCTGCCCACGGAGGCGGAATGGGAATACGCGGCGCGGGGCGGAAGCCTGAGCGGAGGGTACAAGTACGCGGGCAGCAACAGCATAGACGAGGTGGCGTGGTACAGTACCAATTCGGGCAGCAAAACGCACCCGGTAGGCGGCAAAAAAGCCAACGAACTGGGCCTGCACGACATGAGCGGAAATGTGCGGGAATGGTGCAGCGACTGGTGGGACTACTACCCTGCTACGGCGCAGACAAATCCGACAGGGCCTGGTACGGGCGGCCACCGCGTGATTCGCGGCGGCTCGTGGGGCTACGACGCGCTGCTTTGCCGCGTCGCCTATCGCAGCAGCAACACGCCGACGCTCCGCGACAACGCCCTCGGCTTCCGCCTCTGTCGTCCTTCTTAGTCAGTTGGTTGCCTACTCCGGCATCCTGTGAGCAAAAAGGAAGCGAAACCGGCAACAGAGCGAGCGAGGCGGGGCAGGCGCCAGCCCCGCCCGCGGAAGTGGAGTAGCCAGTTGGTGACAGGCGGGGGAGCCGAATTTTCAACCCCACCCCCATCCCCTCCCCCAAATGGGAGGGGGGCTTGCCCACAACTACCATCAACATCTCGATTTTCGCCGCGCTTGGTGTTTTCACCAAGCGCTGTCGCGCGGGCATTGCGGAACCCCGTGGTACTGCTTGGTGAAAACACCAAGCAGGGCGGAAAGCCTGATTTCAAGACGGAATCTGGCCCCCCTCCCATTTTCGCCGCGCTTGGTGTTTTCACCAAGCGCTGTCGTGCCGGCATTGCGGAACCCCGTGGTACTGCTTGGTGAAAACACCAAGCAGGGCGGAAAGCCTGATTTCAAGACGAAATCTGGCCCCCCTCCCATTTGGGGGAGGGGATGGGGGTGGGGTTGACCCGCGCGGCGAAAAAACCGCCGGCCCGCCTCTGTTTTCCGCCGCGCTTGGTGTTTTCACCAAGCGCTGTCGCGCGGGCATTGCGAAACCGCCCGCGGTACTGCTTGGTGAAAACACCAAGCAGGGCGGAAAGCCTGATTTCAAGACGGAATCTGGCCCCCCTCCCATTTTTCGCCAACTTGGGTTTTTCAAGCGCCTGGGGATAGCGGCCCCTCTTTGTTGGTGAAAACATGACGGCGGAAAACCTGATTTATAAACGGTGTCGGCCCCCCCCCCATTTGGGGAGGGATGGGGTGGGGTTGACCCATAGGGCGAAAAACCCGCCCGCCTCTGTTTTTCAAAAAACATTTCGATACGCGCGCTTCCTTTTGGGACGACAAAAACGCAAGGCACGCTGTGTCGAAAACTCCTAAAACCGCAAAATCCGGAAAACCTCCCCCGCTTCAAATTGCTCCCGTCCGCGCGGAATTTCGAGGAATGCATGGGCTTCGTGCAGGTTGGCCAGGTCGCCGCTACCGCGCCCGGGCTTAGGGTGTGCGAACAACATTCCTTTTTTGTTTTCCAGCGCCACCGGCACAAACCACGTCAGGTCGGGTTTGAAAACCAGCGGTTCGGCCAGAAAGGCCCATTCCGCTGCGGGTTCCGGTGCGCCGAGGCTTTTTTTCATCCAGGGCGCCACATACAGGCAGGCACACAAAAATGCCGAAACGGGGTTGCCGGGCAGGGCAAAAACCGCCGTGTTGGCCGGCCCGAGGCCAAACAGGAAGGGTTTGCCCGGACGCTGTGCCACCTGGTGCAACAGGATTTTTACGTTTGCGGCCCGCAGCATATCGGGCACGAGGTCGCGTTTGCCTGCCGACACGCCGCCCGACAACACCAGCACCTCGCAGGCCGGCAAAATTCCCCGGATGGTTTTTTCAATACCGGCAGCCGTGTCGGCACAGTGAAAAACCTCTACGGATTCGGCCCAGGGCGCGAGCAGGGTTCGCAGGGCAACGGGATTGGACTGCCGGATTTGCCAGGGCAGGGGTGTGGCGCCGACCGGCACTAATTCGTCGCCCGTGGCAACGATGGCTACCCGGGGTCTTTTGCCGGCGAGCAGGTGTGTTTTTCCGACTGTGGCGAGTACCGCCATTTCGGCTGCGCCGATCCGGGTTCCGGGCTGGAGCAGGGTGTCGCCGGCTCGCCGATCGGTACCTTGCCGGTGGATATTTTGGCCGAGCCGAACGTTTTCAGTTTGTACAAAAGCCACATTGTCGGAGATTTGAACCTGCTCGTAGGGCACAACGGTGTCGGTTCGGCCGGGCAAAACGCCTCCCGTGGCCACTTCGAGGCAGGCGGCGGGGTGGGGCAGGGGCAGGTCGGGGGCGCCTGCGGGGACTTGCCCTTCCACCGGAAAACGCCGGCGGCCGCCGGCAAACTCCGAAAACGAAATGGCGATACCGTCCATCGAAACCCGGTGGAAAGGGGGGAAGTCCCGGTCGGCCAAAACAGTTTCCCGGAGGATACGCCCGGGGGCGAGTTCCAGCACAATGGCCTCCGCTTCCGACAAAACGGCTTGTGCCAGAATAATTTCAAGGGCTTGTTCGACACGAATCATCTTGCAGCAATTTTTCCGACAGGATTTTCTAATTTTGGAGCAGCAAAGTATGGATACTTTATCTGAAAAAAAGATACCCGGCCTCCAGGGGCTGGTTTTGGCGGGCGGGCGGTCTACCCGGATGGGCACGGACAAAGGACAGATAGCCTGGCACGGCAAGCCGCAGCGCGCGTATTTGGTTGAGTTGCTGGAAGGGCTTGGTATTCCGGCCTGTATTTCGTGCCGGCCGGATCAGGCTGCGGAACTTTCGGGGTTCAATCTGGTGCTGGATCGTGTGGCTGATCAAGGTCCGCTGGGCGCTATCTATTCGGCTTTTCAGGCGGATATGGACGTCGCGTGGCTGGTTGTGGCCTGCGATATGCCCTTCGTGGATGCCGACACGGTCCGGTTATTGCTCCGGGAACGCCGTGCAGACATGGCGGGCACCGCGTTCCGGTCGCCGGCGTTCGAGGATGGGTCGCCGGATCCGCTGTTTGCCATTTGGGAACCCCGCGCGTATCCGGTATTGGAAAAGCGGTTGCAGGCAGGTTACCGGTGTGCACGCAAGGCCCTTTTGCAGGCAGGCGTATGGCTGCTGGAAGCGCCCGATCCGTCGGTTTTGGCCAATGTGAACACGCCGGAGAGCGCCCGATTGATCGGATAGCCAAGGGCAAAAAGTCAAGATTATTTCGGTGTGCCGCGGGTTTATAGTCTGCGGGCGTACATTTGCTGCATCAAAAATATCGTCTTCGTTTCTTTAAAAAACAAGCACTATGAGTGGAAATACCAACTCCCGCATTTACGGCATCGCCGTCACCATCCTGTTGTTGCTTTCGGCTGCGCTGGGTTGGTTTTTTTGGCAAAAGACCCAAACGATTCAGGGGGAAAGCAAACAAAAACAAGCGGTTTTGGATTCGTTGACCCAGGTGAAGTTGAACATAACCCGCGAATTGGACAGCATGTCGCTGGCTTATTCCAGCCTGCGCACCGAAAATGAAAACCTGCAGGGGCGGGTTACCAACACGGCTGCCCTGATCGAGCAAAAGGAAATTATCATCAAGCAAATCAAGTCGGAGGCTGTTAAAAACACTTCGGACCTGCAAAAACAGGTTGCCGATTTGCAAAAGGTGAAGACCGAATACGAGACCATCATCACGGTGCTTCGGCAAGAAAACCAGCAGTTGCGGGAAACGAACGAGCGGCTTGTCGGCGAAAATACCCAGTTGCAGGGGCAGGTGACCGATTTGGCCAAGCAACTGGAAGATCAGATACGCAAAACCCAATCGGCCACATTCAAAGCCACGTCTTTCCGGGTGGAAGTGGAGCGCCGCAACGACAAACTGACTGCCCGGGCGCGTCAGGCGCGGGAGTTGCTCATCAGTTTCGATCTGGCGGATGTGCCACAGGCTTTTCACGGCCCGCAAAAACTGTATTTGTCCATCACGGACGACAAAGGCACTCCAATCATGTCCAAAAACCCGATCAAGGCAACGGTGGCGGCGCCAACAGGGCCGGTTGAAATTCTCGCGCAGCAGGTCAAGCAAGTGGTTTTGGAAACGACGCAGCGTTTGTCTTTTTCGCACCAGTTGGAAGATAAACTGAAATCGGGCAACTATGTGGTCGCGATCTATTGCGATCGGGGTCTGCTGGGGGCTTCGAGCCTTCGGTTGCGCTAACCGGGGACAAACAAGCGGCGTATGCGATAGAAACAGTATTGGTATTTTTTCCGTTTCACAAGGATCATGCAGGAACAACCCAAACAACAAGAGCAACGCGAAAGTACAGAGTCGCGTCCTGCGGCGAGGTGGCGGTATTTCCTCCAGCGTGCCTGGCGACGGATCGAGAATATCGCGTTTGGGGTGGTGGCAACTTTGATTTTCCTGTATTTTGTGCTGCAATCGCCGGCTTTTCAGAACTGGCTTGTCGGGAAAATAACCACATACCTGTCCGAAGAACTCGAAACTACGGTTTCTATTCAGCATGTAGACATTTCCTTTTTCGACAATTTGGTGCTGGAGGGGCTTTTTATCGCCGACCAACGCGGCGACACGCTGCTGTACGCCGAACGATTCAAAGCGGGGTTGAATTCCAATATCTTTTCCCTGTTTCGGGATCGCCTGGAGTTCAATGAGATCAGCCTGACGCGTGCCCGGATCAACATACGGCGGTTGGTGGGCGACGACAACAACAACCTGCAGTTTCTGCTGGATTACTTTTCGTCGGCAGAACCAAAGCCGGACAAAAAAGCCCGCGCCGTTTCGGATCAAAGTACAGAGCCTGCGCCTGACGGAGGTACAATTTCTTTCCGAGGACAAGGTATTGGGCAAACGTATGCAGGGTGGCGTTGTCAATGGAGTTGTACGCATCAACAGTTTTGATGTGGCGGCAAATACGATAGACGTGCAGTCCATTTTTTTGGAGGGGGCAGCCTTTGCCATTGCCGAGTATCCGGCGCATCCATCCGCAGCAACATTGAAAAAGAAGCCTGTCCGACCAGATACGACGGCGGCGGTCGGCAATCCGCTTCGGGCTTTTGTGGGCAGGTTGTATCTGAAGGACAGTAAATTTTCGCTGGATCGGTTCGACGTCTCGCCCGCCCGGCAAACGCCCGATAATGTGTTGGACTACGAGCACCTTGCCGTACAGGACATCGCCATTGAGGCGGACAGTATTTTTGCGGATGCCGATCTGGTGTTCAGCGGGAGGCTGCGCCACCTGGCGGCACGCGAACAAAGCGGTTTGGAGGTCAAGCACCTCGAATCTAATCAGGTTTTTGTAAACGACACACTCACGGCCCTTTATGGTATGCGCCTCGAAACCAATGGAAGCGTGCTGAGCGACACGTTGGCGTTGCGGTACCGAACCTACCGGGACTACAATGCATTCACCAATCGGGTGACTTTGGAAGGGCGGTTTGCCCCGGACTCGAAGATTCGGCTGGGCGATGTCATGTTTTTCAGTCCGAACGTGGAGACCAATTCGTTTTTCAATAAAAACCGCGATCTCGTTGCCGATCTGACCGGAACCATTGACGGGCGGATCAACCGGCTGAACGGCCGAAATCTCCATCTCCGCGTGGGCGACGAACTGTTTATCGCAGGAAATTTTGACGGCAACGATATGGCCGAGGGAAGCGATCGAATACGCTTGTTGTTTGATTTGGAGCAAGCCAATACCAACATGCGTACCCTGCGTCGGGTGCTTCCGGGATTTGATGCGCCGGAGTACTTCGACATACTGGGCAATGTCAATTTCAAGGGAACCTATCAGATTCTGTTTGGAACCAACCACATTCTCAATGGCGACCTGAGCAGCGAGATCGGTTTCGGCAAGGTTGACATGAAATTAGACCTCGGCGGCGGCGCCGAAAAGGCAACGTATTCGGGGTACCTGAACATGAATGATTTTGACATAGCCGCCTGGACGGGCAGCAGCGAGTTTGGGAAATCTACCTTCCGGGTGAATATCGCCGACGGATCGGGGCTTACGCTGAAAACAATAAAAACCCGCCTGTCCGGGGTGGTTGATTCGTTCTATTTCCGCGGATACAACTATCAAAACGTGGAACTAAACGGGCGTTTCGACCAGTCCGTTTTTGATGGGCGGGTGAATATGGAAGACCCCAACATAGATTTTACTTTTGATGGAAGCGTCAATTTCAAAGACAGCATACCCGAATTTGATTTCAAGGCAGATTTGCGGCGACTGGATCTGGGTGCGCTCAATTTGGTTGAAAAAGACTGGGTTGTATCCGGCAACATACAAAAGATCAAACTTTTTGCCCGGGATTTCAACGACTTGCGCGGGGCTGTGGTTTTGCGCAATTTTTTGATTGTACAAGATAAAAAGTACCAGCACCGAATAGATTCGCTTACGTTCGCCGCATCCAACCGCCCCGACGGGAATCGTTATTTTATCCTGCTGTCAGACATTGCCGACGGCGTTTTGGAGGGCCGTTTTCAAGTGAACAACATGGCTCGGAATGCGTGGCGTTTTTTCTATCGGTACTATCCAGATTTGGTTGAACAGGCTATCGGAGTGCCTGAAGCAGATTCAATGCGGCTTTCCGATAATTACAAGTTGAACCTGAAGATCAAAGATACCAGAGACCTGACGCGTCTGTTTGATGAAAACCTTGATACACTTCGGAATGTCAATCTTCGGATCAGTATGCATGCCGGCGCCGGTAAGTCGGACCTTCGGCTGCAGATGCCCACGTTGCGCTACGGCACGTTTGATCTGCAAGACATAGATATTACCTGGAATACCGAAAAAGACGACGGTAAATACAAATTAGATATTCCAAGGATGTTTTTATCGGAGGACAGAGAACTGGGGCATGTACACTTGTCCGGAAACCTGAGCGCAGAGGCCATCACCTTTGCATTCAATGCAGAAGACACCGCCTCAATTGTAGAAAAGGTTAGTCTGAACGGACTATTGTCAACGGTAGATTCCCTCTGGCAAATACAATTCAATGCAGCTGCGATTACCTTGTTTGAAGAGCAGTGGTATATGGAGGAAGACAACTACCTGCGTTTTTCGTCCAACTATCTGGAAACACGCAACTTCGAACTGATGAACAACCTCCAGCGGATCAATGTGGAGAGTTACAACAAGGGGAGAGGGTTGCGTTTCGGATTAGTGAACTTCGACCTCAACTTTCTGGAGCGGCTTGTTAAAATGGAAAAACTGGCCTATCGGGGCAAAATTTTCAATTTGGACATAGAAATCGAGGATGTTTTTGAGATGAAAAACATGCAGGGCTATGTCACTACCGACACGATATTTTTGAACGATATTCCTTTCGGGGCACTCACCGGAAACGCAGAAATGCCGGACAAAAACGCGCCGATCTGGTGGCGGTTTTTTTTAAAAGACAAGGACAAGCACGAGTTACGCGTTCTGGGGGCATATCTTTCAGAAGACCAAAAACGCGCCGTCTCTGTCGAAGAACTCGGCGCCGTCAAACCCGGAACGTTCCAGACAACCGTAAAGGCGACCAATTTTCCGTTGAAAGTGCTGGAACTATTCATTCCGGATATATCAAAAACTGCCGGAACGCTTCAGGTGGACGCACAACTTGGCGGCCCGTTCGACAAGGTTGGTATGCAAGGGGAGGCTATTGTAGATGGTCATTTTCAGTTTGACTACCTGAAGGCCATGTTTTATATCCCCAATGAAAAAATACTGCTCAATGAGCGACAAATATGGGCAGACAAGGACACCATCCTGGACGGCAGCCAAAAAAATGCCGCCATCATACGGGGAGGCCTGCGGCACGATCACTTTAACGATTGGCGTTTGGACTGCAGCATCAAGTCGCTTGGCTCCAATTTTATGATTATGAATACCCTGCCGGAAGACAATGCCATGTATTACGGGCAGGGCATCGGTGCATTTGAAGCCATATTTTCCGGGACATTCAGCAAAACCGACATACTCGTCAATGCGACGACAGGAAAGGAAACCCGGCTGTTTATTCCGCTCGCTTCCGCCTCCTCTCTGGATGTACAAGACGCCAGTTTTATTACTTTTCGCAAGCGTGAATCCGCGCAAGATGAACAGGGCAAAGCCAAAACAAAAAACTCGATAACGACTGATCTGAAAGGACTGACGTTCGAGATGAATGTTTCTGTAACCGACGACGCCGAGGTGCAATTGATTTTTGACGCGCAAGCGGGCGATATTGTAAAAGGCAGGGGAACGGGCGATATCCGCATGGTCATCAACCGGGAAGGCGAGTTCAAAATGTACGGTACCTACCAGATCAGAAGGGGCGAATACATGTTCACCTTGCTCAACTGGGTGAACAAGCCATTTTCTGTGAATGACGGCGGGACGATCAGTTGGTACGGCGACCCGTATGGCGCCCAGATCAACCTGGAGGCGGTGTACGCAGAAAACACATCGCTTTACAACCTGCTTCGGGAGGAACTGGAGGTAACCCAAACGCTGAATGCAGAGGCCTCCAAATCCACGCGGGCCATCGTCGCCATGCGTCTGAAAGGCGACCTTTTTAAACCCAATATCAGTTTTGATCTGAGTTTTCCCAATGTGTCGAGTCAACTCAAGTCTATGACCGACAATAAATTGTCGTTGCTTCGACAGGATCAAAATGAGTTGACGCGCCAGGTATTCGGTCTGATTGTGATCGGTTCTTTCCTGCCGCCCGCCGGCACTTCCGTCAATATCCAGAGCAGCGACTACCTGGCTTCCGCCTTCAATACGCTGACACAGGTTTTGAGCAATCAGTTTTCGTCCTACCTGACCGGTCTGGCTTCGGAGTGGTTTGGCGGAAAGGTGTCCAGTATTGAGTTTGATATTGCCTACAACGAGTACCGAAACCAGGTTACGCCCGGGCAGGCCAATCTTGCCCAGATTGGCCGGGAACTACAGGTGCGGCTCACCAGTGGTTTTGCCAACGACCGGATCACGGTACAACTGGGCTCCCAAATCGGCATCGGGCAGCCCGGTACCTCCAACGCGGAAGTTTTTTGGGCGAAGATGTCACGGTCGAAATTCAGATTACCGAAAATCGCCAATGGCGCCTCAAAGTTTACCAGCGAACAGAACCGGACATTGCGGGCGGCTCCAGAAGGTCTCGCTATGGTTTTGGCTTGAACTTCCGCAAGGAATACGATACGTTCGGCGAACTGATGGACGGCCTGACAGGCTGGATGCGGGGCGGCAAGAAAAAAGAGGGGTAAACTCCTTTGCAAAACGTGCGCGGGATTACTTCTTTCCGCCTTTTTTCGTCTTTTCTTCCTGTACGCGTTGTTGTTCGCGCATGGCGGCCTCGAAGCGGTCACGCCAGCCTCCGGTCTTCTTGGGGCGGTTTTTGTTGGCTTCGAGTTGCGCCGTTATCTTTTCATGGTCAATCAAAAACTGTTTGGTCACGACGGTTTGGCCAATGTTCAGGATATTGCTGAAACACAGATACAGCGTGAGGCCTGCGGCGAAACTGTTGAAAAAGAACATGAACATGACCGGCATACCGTACTGCATGTATTTCATGACCTTCATTTGTTCGTTGCCGGCCATGGCCGAGCTGTCCATTTGCTTCATAGAGTACCAGGTGTACCACAGTGTAGTGACGACCCAGATCAGCGTGAATGCACTGATGTGGGTGCCGAAGCCCCAGACGTAGAACGGCAGTCGGAAGGCAATATCGTAGCTGGACAAGTCTGTGGCCCAGAGAAAACTCGCCTGGCGAAACTCAATGGCTGCCGGGAAGAAGCGGTACAGGGCAAACCAGATCGGCATTTGCAGGAAGATTGGCAAGCAGCCGCCGAGGGGATTCACCTTGAATTCGCTATACATTTTCATGGTTTCCACCGAAACAGCCTGCTGGTCATTGCCCAGTTTTTTGCGCAATTCGTCAATTTTGGGTTTCAATGCGGCCATTTTGGCTTGGCTGTACACCATACGGTAGGTGAGGGGGTATAACAGTAATTTCACGATCAGCGTCAGGAGGAGGATAACAATACCGGCGCTGCCGACAAATCGCGCGAGGAGGTCAAAAATCGGGTGGATGATCCAGCGGTTGATGGCGCCAAACAAGCTGGAGCCGAATGGGATGATGTCCTCCAGAGCAATGTCGTACGCCCGCAGGCGGTCGAATTCATTCGGACCGGAATAGATGGTCATACCGGCCTTGCCGTCCGTTAGCGGGACGGTTGCCGATGCGCGCACGATTTTCAGGTCGGAGTCGGCATTAGTTAATACCATCGTTTCGCCGACGAAGTCCCGGAACGAGAAGTTGCGGGCGATGAGCGAGGTATTGAAAAACTGGTTGGAGTGGCTCAGCCACTTCACGGGCTGTTCGCCGAGGTTCTCGGAGTCGTTGCTGCGGCAGTCGCAGTAGTCGGGGTCCTCGCTGTCCGGTTTGAAATACACGGTGGACATGGTGCGCTCGTACTCCTGGTTGCGTTCCAGTTTGTCCAGGTGGTTTACCCAGTTGAGGCGCAGGGTATTTTGTCCTGGCGCGAGGGCGGATACGAGTCCTTCGCCACCGATTTGGTAGTCCAACTCGTAATTATCGGCGCTCAAGGTGTAGGTTTGTTCGAAGTAGCCCCCAGTGCTAGTGGGTGCGCGGAACGAAACCGTGTTTCCGTTCTTGTTTGCCACGAAGTACAGGTCGCTGGAGTTGATGCGATTGGGTGCACCGGCGGCGGGGATGAGGTACTCGAACCGGTTTTTTTGATCTTCGAGCAGGCGCACGGGGCTATTGACATCGTACCCGGCGCTGTCGAGATTGATCTTTTCGTAGTTTTTCAGGAAAACCTCCGTTATGCGTCCGCCTTTGCTGGAGAAAGTCACACGCATCAGGTTGTTTTCGAGCGAGATAGATTGCTCCGTGCCGGTTGCTGCGGGAGCGAAGACGCCGAACCGGGCGGTGAGTGCCGATTGCTGCCCGGTAGAATCAGGTGTTGCAGTCGCTGCAGTAGCGGGTGCTACGGCACTTGGTGCGGGGCTGGGTTTTTCGGCGGATTGGGTTGGTTTTTCGGTGTTGTCCTGCGTGGGTTTGTCTGGTGCGGAGTACTGCATCCACAAATAGACCAGCAAAAAAATCAGACCCATGCCGACGACGGTATTCAGATTACTCTGTTTATCTTCCATTTCTTAGTGTAAAACGATGAATGTACTTGCAATGAAGCGCGGTTTGGTGCTTGAAGTGGGAATGAGCAGCGGTTTTCCGTTACTGAGGCTCCCCCATCACATCCCGCAAAAGCGCCGCAAAAGTATGGCAAAACCCGTGGTGGTGCTAACAAGACTCAAAGATTCTCCCCCTGGTTTCGACCGGCGGCTGGTGTGGGCCTACCTGCGCACTGTTTACGGGGTATCCGGGTGGCCGCCCTTCGACGTGTATATCGGCGCGCTTACTTCGGAGGTGGCACAGCGGCTGGATCGGGACGGTGTGGAATCGTTTGCATTTTTGACCGCAGCCAACCCCCGCGCTTGCCTGCTACCGGAGGGAAAGGGTGGGGAAGTAGCCGTTTGGTGGGTTGGGGTATGACGGATTCCTTCCGGCCTGAAGGCTTCTTTTTGTCTACGCACGTTGAATGCTTTTTTGAGTTCAGCCGGCAAATAACTTTTTCTAATTTTGGGGCTTCAAGAGGGGGAGGGTGAGAGGACGTTTGTTCAGGCTGGTAATGAGTTTTGCGGGATGGGACATCGTTGCATTGGGTCATGTTTTTTGTGGATAGGCTAAAAAAAATGAAAAGCATTTTCAATCAATTTTTCATTGCACTCCGGGCGAGGCTTAGTTGTAACGGTATAATTTCTTGAGCAATTTAATGATTTTAATATGATAAAAACTTATTTTGAAAGAATTTGGTTAGCCTTGTTTGCACATCCGTCTTTCTCTCGATTTAACCACTATATGATGAACTTGTTTCAAAAAAATATAGGGATAAATAATTACAAATCAGACAACATTAGTGGTGAAACATTTTGGGCTAATTACATCATGGAAAACTATTCAGTTGATCTTATTTTTGATATTGGAGCACACAAAGGTGATTATGCCAATATGTTTAGATCTGCTGGGTATTTAGGGGAAATTTACATGTTTGAGCCTAATCCGGAAACCTATGAGGAGTTGGTAAATAGAACTAATACTTCCAATCATAATTATCACTTTAATATAGGATTTTCTGATGTTAAAGGATTTCGATTAATTTTTGATTATGACATAAAGGGTGGATCGCCTCATGCATCCCTATTCTCCAAAGTTATTACAGATATGCATAATTCAGAAAATACAAAATCACTTGAAGTAAATCTAATGACATTAGATGAATTTACCGATGAACATAAAATTAATAAAATATCATTTTTGAAAATTGACACAGAGGGGAATGAATTTCCAATTTTAAAAGGTGCAAAAAAACTATTGAGAGATGATAAAATTGATCTTATACAGTTTGAATTTGGAGAAATGAATGTCATAAGTGGCTTCTTCTTCAAAGATTTCTTTGATCTTCTTTCTGAAAAATACCTTTTATATCGCCTGCTTCCAAATGCACTTCTACCATTGAATAATTACAATGCCAGAAATTGTGAAATATTTATCTATCAAAACATAATTGCAGTACATAAAAATTTAATGAAATGATTAAATTTTTATCTATAATTTTTTCAATAAATTTCATTTTTTTGATTGACTTGAGTGCTCAATCCTTATCTTACATTCATTTTTACTCAAAGAATGGATTGCCTAGTGATCTGGTTTACTGTGGACTGCAAGACTACAGAGGCATGCTTTGGTTTGGTAGCGATAAGGGAATTTTTAAATATGATAATAGAGTAATTAGAGTATTCAGTACTGATGATGGGCTTCCTGATCCAGAAGTATTTAACATGGTTGAAGAGTCTAATGGCAGAATATGGGTAAATAGTTTTAGGCAAAAACCTTGCTTCATTAAATATGATAGTATCTACACTAAAAGCACATTTTTAGAAAACATAAACTTGCATTATGGTATTTGTGATTTTTTTGAGGATATTGACAATGTAGTATGGGTTTTAAATACAACAGATACAGTTTATTCTATATTTGGTGAAAAAGTAAAAAGGCATAGATTGCCGAGTACCATCATTCAATTTAATAGAGTAGATAACTCTCTTCTTGCTTTTGGGAGTGGTTATTTATTTGATTATTCTAATAGAGATTCTAAACTTATATTTGATTTCGTTAAAGAATTAAATGGTATTCCTAAATATGTTGCATCATGTATATCTGGAAATAGAATGCTGTGTTCTTTTTTAGAAAAATTGTTGCTATTAGAATATCGTAATGGGAGGTGTAAAGTAGTTGAAAGCAAAGGCTCAATCAGCGGCCGCGTCTACACCGACCGCGCCGGCCGTTTCTGGATATGCTCTCCATCGCAGGGAGCTATTTGCTTTGATAACGTCAATCGCGATTTATCAAATCCAAAGGTATACCTGCCGGGCAGAAAAACAACATCTATGTTTGAGGATGAGCAGGGTACATTTTGGTTTTGTACCCTCGACGATGGTATCTATGGGCTGCCCCTCGGCGCTCCAGTCACCTATACCAGAAATGACGGTCTTCCCTCGAACAACCTGGTCTCAGTAGCACGCGACAGCTTTGGCCGCATCCTGTTCGGCGACGATGAGGGCAATATGAATACGCTCCAAAACAGGCGCCTCGGACTCAATCGATACTATTCCACCGACGGGTATAATCGAGTCCTGGGTATATATCCGATAGCCAAAGAGGAGGTTTGGGTCGTAACAGATGAAGGTATTGTCATACAATTTGCCGACGGGCGCAGTGCGAAAGGACCGCCGTTAGGCAGTCCAAAGGCCATATTGCTCCATGGGGATGTGGTTTGGTGCGGCACCTCGGCCGGGCTGTACACGATTTCCCGCCGGCAAAAAACAATTACAGCAAAATACATCAGTCAGCGCATCACTGCGCTCGAAATGGATTCCGATGGTATCGTTTGGGCAGGCGGTATCGAGGGCCTCTTCAATGCTGCCGACTCGTTCCAACTGAACCATGGCGCCCGGTTTTCTGCCTTGAAAAACCGAATTATCGCTATCAAACGGGGTGAAAAAGGCATACTTTGGGTGGCTACACCCGAGCAAGGACTGCTACGGGTGGAGGTGCAAAAGGGAAATGTTGTGCGCGTGCTTCGGGCCAATGATTTCCTCAAGCAGCCCATTCAGGGCATCCATTCCATGCACCGGGATGCCGGCGGTCGGCTATGGCTGGCAACCAACCGCGGCATTTTTGGCCTGAACCCAAACAACTGGTCAGTTTTGAAATACAACCATTACGACGGACTCGCCAACAGCGATGTCAAATCCATCGTGGTGCATGAGGATACCCTGTGGGCGGCTACACCCAGCGGACTTACCCAAATGCTGCTCACCCCCCTGCCCTCCATGGGGCAGTTCGCTACCTATATCACCGCAGTTCGGTATCGGCAAAAAGAACAGGACAAGGCGCTCTACATCACCGATGCGCCCTCGGAAACCAGAACGACTATCCTGCCGCCCGACGCCTCGCTCGTCGAGGTGGATTTTGCCGGTCTCGACTACCGGAGTCGCGGAAATCTGATGTTCGACTGTGTCATCACAGAGGAACTGCCACCCTTCCAGTGGATCACTACGGACTACCTGATCCGATGGATCGGGAACGGGTTCCGTACCCAATCAGACACCACCCGCCTGTACAAAAGCAGCCTTGATTTCGGGGTAAATATGCCCTCCGGAAAATTCAAACTCCGCGTGACGGCTCTTACCCAAAACGAGGTTTACGGCCGGCCATCCAGCGAATGGGCCGTGGTCATGCCCGCACGCTGGTACTCTACCATCTGGTTTTCCTTGCTGACCTGGACGATCATTGGCCTGGTCATTTATCGCATTTATCAAATTCGCGCCAAACTGCGGGAAATGGCACTCACTGTCGCCCGATTCCGACTCATGGCGCTTCAGGCTCAAATCAATCCGCACTTCATCGGAAATTCCATTAACGCCATCCAGCGGTTCTTTTACCCGCCCGATCCTGCCAGCGCCAGTCAGTACAACTCCACGTTCACCGACATGCTGCGCAAGACGCTGGATTTTTCAGAAAAGACATTCATAACCTTTGAAGAAGAAATTGCCTACAACCAACATTACCTGGAAATGGCGCGCCTCCGGTACGGCGATAACCGGTTCTCGTACTCAATAACCGGAACAGAAGACATCCCCGGCGATATGCCATATCCATCGCTTTTCCTGCAGCCTATCCTCGAAAATGCAACCATACACGGCGTCTCTCCCGACGGCATTTCTATCGTGCAAGTCAACTATGCCCTGCACAGCGGCAGGCTGTTTTGCTCCATTACCGACAACGGGCCAGGCCTGAATGACGGCAAAATGAACCAGGCAAATCGAACTGATCTCAAGCGCCGGTCAAAAGGTGTGGCAATTTTGCACAAAAAAGCCGCAACGCTCAATGAGCTCTTCGATATTGATCTGCAAATGACAATTCGAGACCTCGGCGATTCATTCTCCCGAGAACGGGGCACGCAAGCCTTGGTATCGTTCGATGTCCAAAAAATACAAAAGGCGCCACGCCGACAAGTGAAAATAGACCGGTACGCTGTACCTTCCGGCCGTTAATCCAATTTTCATAACTCGCTCGTATGCATCAGATCAATGCCATTATCGTAGACGATGAGGCCAGCGCTGTACTCACCCTGCGGGGTATGCTGGAGGAGTTTTGCCCCATGGTCCATGTCATTCATATTGCCAGCTCTGTCGAACAAGGGGTGTTCGCTGCCAACCAATACCGCCCAGAAGTGGTGTTTCTGGACATCGAGATGCACCCGAACGGCAATGGCTTCGATTTTTTAGAACAAACAAATCGCCTGGATTTTGGCGTGATCTTCACCACGGCACATGCCCAGTACGCCGTCCGGGCCATAAATGCCACACAGCCCTGGGCATATTTGGTGAAACCCTACAAAGCCGCAGAACTTATTCAAGCAGTACAGACCGCCGTGCTCAACGTTCGACTGCCGGATGCGCCTGTAGCCAGCCAGCCGCGCGGGATTATTCTCAGTGATATGCGCAAGGGAAATGTGGTGGTGCGCTATACCGACCTGATCTGTTGCTTGTCCGACGGGTCCTGTTCGGTTTTTCATTATTACGACGAAGACAAGGTCGAGCAACTGGCCGTTTACCGAACCATGCGCGACATAGAGGCCGAGTTGCCGGGACACCTGTTTTGTCGGGTACATCACGGCGCTGTGGTTAATATGGCCTATATCCGTCGCTACGAACGGATAGGCCGATCCGGCAAGTTGTACCTCGTCTCCAATCTTACAACCGATGTGTCCACACAAAAAATGGAACACTTCACCCGGGAATTCGACCTTTTCCTCAAAGGAGGTGAGCCGCTGGCCCCCAAAAAAGGACGGTGAGATACGATACCCGCAAGTATTTTTTATAGTAACTCCTGCGGGCAATAATTCTATAACAAAATCCCGGCAATTGCCGCCGTCAAAAAACACGCAACGGAACCGCCGACGAGGGTGAGTTTTTCAAGTTCCTGTTTTTCGGTTTCGGGCAGCAGTATCTTGGAGCACACAATGGCTGCTGGAGCCGACATGATGCACGAACCCTCCAAACGCCAGTTGATCAGCCTGGCGATCCCGGCTCAACAAGTAACAGATGCCCAGTAAACTTGCCGTGCCCAATAGGCAGGCCCCGGCCGATGTTGATCAAAAAAATCCATAGAGTTGATGGTTGATGCTGGTGTGGTTTGGTGCGCTGCTGTGCCGCGAATTACCCGCCGGCTTTTTTTGTATTGGTGTAGCCAAGTTCCACCAGGAGACTGAGTACTTTGTCGCGGTGGTTGCCTTGTACGATGATGATGCCGTCTTTGGCGCTACCCCCTGCGGCACACTTGTTCTTGATCAGCTTGGCCAGTTCGTCCAGTTTGTCTCCAGCGCCCATGTAGCCTTTGATCACCGTGGATTACTTGCCGCCCTCGCCTCGCTCTAACCAGATACGCAAGACTTGTTTGTCGTTTGTCAAATTCATATCAGGTTCGTTTTCCTCGGCAGCCTCGAAATCGGGGTTGGTGGAGAAGACAAATCCGCCGGAAGCAATGTGTTTGTTTTTGGACATAAAAAATCTACTTGGAAGGTTAACCGGTTTCTGGTTAGAGGGTTGGAAGGTTTCTGGTTGTGCTAAGCCTTTCAACCAGAAACCTTCCAACCTTCTAACCAGAAACCATACTCGGTACTAAAACCTTCAGGGCTTTGGGTAGTATTTCAAATTCAAGGTCGCCGGGGGATTCGATGCTTTCGCCGTCAATGTGCACAAAGGTGTCGCCTGTACAGGATATTTTCACCCGTTGAGCGGTAAAATGTTCTACAAAACCGGCGTGGTAGAGCCTGCCGTTGAGGCTGGAAGGGATAGCTGCGAAGTATTGCCACCGCGGCACATTTTTGAAAATGACTATCGAAAACAGGCCATCGTCCAGGCGGGCATCGGGGGCTATCTGGAAATTGTAGCCGTACATGGGGCCGTTGGCCACCGTGACTACAAAGCAGGTTTCAGTGAGGGTGCGGTTCTCGGTTTCGATGGTGCAGGTATGCGGGGTGAAACTCAGACCGGCCCGGATGGATTTGAATAAATAAGGCAAAAAGCCCCGCCACCGGCTGCCCTGCATTTGTTTGGCCACAAAACCGTCGAAGCCGATACCGGCGAGGTTGACGAAAGGGTGACCGTTGAGCATGCCACAGTCTATGGATTTTACAGCCGCAGTATTGAGTTTACGGACAGCCTTGTCCAGATCGCGGCCGTAGCCAAGGTGCATGGCCAAGCCGTTGCCGGAGCCGGCCGGGATGATGCCGAGGATCGTATCGGTGTGCAGCAGCACGGAAGCCACTTCATTGATGGAGCCGTCGCCACCCACAGCCACTACGATGTCGTAGCCTTCTGCCTGGGCCTGCCGGGCCAGTTCGGCGGCATGGCCGGCGCGTTCGGTATGCCAGATGCCGTAGATAAATTTTTTGTGGTCAAGGTGCTGTTCAACGCTTTTGCGGATATGGCGCTGCAGGTTGGTGCCGGCTTTTGGGTTGACGATAAATACAATGCGTTTGGGGCGCAGGATATCCTCCAGAAACGCACTTTTTATAACGGGATGTGCTTGTTCCATCTGTTTCACACCTGTTGTTTGCGCGCTTGTACATACTCGCGCCATTTGTCTATCACCGTTTGCATGTCTTTGGGTAATTCCGATTCGAAGCGAACGTGCTCGCCGGTGCGCGGGTGCTTGAAACCCAGTACTTTGGCGTGCAGAGCCTGGCGGGGCAGCAGGGCCAGTAACCCCTCGGCAAACTGTCGGTATCTGGTGTACAGGGTACCTTTCAGGATTTAATTACCGCCGTAGCGCGGGTCGCCAAACAGGGTGTGCCCGATGTATTTCATGTGCACGCGGATTTGGTGCGTGCGCCCGGTTTCCAATTGACACTCAATGAGCGTGGCGTAGTAAAAACGTTCCAGCACCCGCCAGTGGGTCACCGCGTACTTGCCATTTTCGGCTTCCGGAAACACCATGAATACCTTGCGGTCATTGGGGTTGCGCCCGATATTGCCGATGACGGTACCGGAGTCTTTGGCCGGATCGCCCCACACCAAAGCCCAGTAGCGCCGCTCAATGGTGTGGTTGAAAAACTGGTTGGCCAAATGTACCATCGCGTACTCTTTTTTAGCCACCACCATCAGACCCGTAGTATCCTTGTCTATGCGATGCACGATGCCTGCCCGGTCGGCTTCGTTACCCGCCTTGATGGGTAGTTCGCCGAGCTGCTCGCGCAAGTGCCAGGCCACCGCATTCACCAAAGTACCGTTGGGGATACCCACGCCGGGATGCACGGCCATGTTGTACGGTTTGTTGACGATCATAACCTCGTCGTCCTCATAAACTATGTCGAGCGGGATGTTTTGCGGGGCAATGCTGTGCTCTTCCTCCAGGTTTTTCGGCAGCACAATACTGACGTGGTTTCCAGGCTTGACCTTGTAGTTGGGCTTGACGTCGAGGTTGTTGTCTACTTTCACCGAGCCGGCGCGTATGGCATCCTGCACCTTGCTGCGGGATCGGTTGCTGAGACAATCCATCAGAAACTTGTCCAGCCGGACAAGCGATTGTTTCGGGTCGGCTACAAACTCTTGCTGCTCGTACCAATCGTCGCCGCCTTCTTTTTCCGCAGTGCTGTCATTTTCCAAATCGGACTCCTCCTCGACAATTTCCTGTTCGGCGGCGGCAAACTCCTCGGGTTCGGGTAGCTCGTCCTTATGTTCTTGATCCTGGTTCATGTTCGCTGGTTATATGCAGGCCGGGGGGCGCAAAAGTAGGGCTAAATTTGGTTTCTTGCGCCCGTCGGCTCGTTCGCGCATTTAAACCCCCGAAAACCTGTCCGTCGGTGCAAAACACAGCACGGATTTGGGTGCATGGAGCAACGATCACTGGGCTGTTCCCGCCAACCCCTGCCGGTTGATCTTCCCCGTATCATTTTTCGGCAATGCTTCTAGAAATACCACGTTGCGCGGCAACTTGAACCTGGCCAGGTGTGCCCGGCAATGCTCCAGCAGATCGGCTTCGCTTGCCGATTGTCCGGGCTGCTGAACGACAAACGCGCGGCCCACCTCGCCCCATTTTTCGTCGGAAATACCGATCACGGCCGCTTCGGCTACCGCCGGATGCTGGAGCAGTACGCGCTCCACTTCGGCAGGATACACGTTTTCGCCGCCGGAAATGAACATGTTTTTGATACGATCCACGATGTACAGGTAGCCCTCGGCGTCCATGCGGGCCATGTCGCCGCTGTGAAACCAGTCGTCGCGCAGAGCCGCCGATGTAGCTTCGGGATTGCGCCAGTAACCGGGCGTAACCATCGGGCCGCGCAGGAGCAGTTCGCCGACAGTTTCGGGTTTTGAGTTTTGAGTTTCGAGTTCGGCTATGCGCACCTGCACATAAAAATTGGGCCTGCCGATGCTGCCTTTTTTGCGCACGGCATCGGATTGGTGCAGGGAGGTCAGGTTGGGGCCGACCTCCGTCATGCCGTAGCCCTGGCGCACCAATACACCCTTGTCGTGCCAGCGCTCAATGAGCGGAACAGGCATAGGCTCGCCGCCGACGATTAGGTAGTGCAGGCTGGAAAAATTCACCCGTACAAAATCCGGTTCGTCGGCCAGCATTTTGAGCATGGTGGGTACGCCCATGAAAAGGGTGCAGCGTTCCTGTTCCAGCGCCCGAAGCACCGCCGGAGGATCAAATTTTTTGAACAAACAGGTGTAACCGCCGTGGTGCAAAAACGGGGTAACGAGCACATTCCAGCCGCCCGTGTGGAAGGGAGGCATCACGTTCAATGTCCGGCTTTCGGAGTTGACAATCAATGAAATGGCGGTGTTGATGCTGTTCCAGAACAGCATGCCGTGGGTGTACAGCGCCCCCTTGGGGAAGCCCGTGGTACCGGAGGTGTAGAGGATAAAATTGGGTCGTTGTCATCCAGTTCCACAGCCGGGAAATGTACGTCGTCGGGTGTATCGGTGGTTGGAATGGCCCATTCGGCGAAGGCTTCGAGTGCCCAGTAGTGGGGTATTTGGGAAAAAGTTGGGGTGCTTTCCAATAGCAGCCGGTATTTGGCTTCCGCCAAAACTAAACGCGGTTCGGCATTGCGCAGCAAATAGTCAATCTCCGGCGCCGCCAGCCGGTAGTTGAGTGGCGCCAGAATAAAGCCGAGTTTTTGAGCAGCAGCAAACAACACGATGTACTCCAGACAGTTCTCCGCCAGCACGGCTACGCGGTCGCCCTTGCCCACACCGTACTCGCGTTGCAGGTGGTGCGCCAGCCGGTTGCCCAGCCGGTTCAGTTGCCCGTAGGTCAGCGTGCGCCCGGTTTCATATTCCTTGAGGGCCGTTTTCTCCGGGCTGTACAAGGCCCATTTTGATGTCCAGTCTTTCATTTTTTTGTGTTTACTACATGCGAAACGCCGCGCTTGCAAACGCCAGCCCGCCGCCGGAGCCGATAAAAAAACACAAATCTCCGGGTTTTACCCGGCCTTGTTCCCAGGCTTCGTTGAACGCCATGGGAATACAAGCCGAGCCGGTGTAGCCGTAGCGGTGCATGATCGTCGTGGCGCGCTCGCGGGGTACGCCGAGGCGGTCGAGGGTTTCCCAAATACTGTTGATATTGATTTGGGTAATGAAATAGTGCTGCGCATCCTGCGGCGTGGCGCCGATGCGCCGGCAAAGCGTTTGGACCATATCGGCCCAGGTTTCCGGGTTGAGTTCCTTGGGAAATTTCCGAACAAACTGCAACTGGTGCTCGTGTCGGGCGAGTATTTCCGGGGTTACCGGCTGATGCGTACCGCCGCCGTAAATTCCCATCCAGGTGCTGTACTCGCCCATCGTGCGCAGTTCGCCGGCGAGAAAGCCGCGCTGCCCGGCGTTTTCCTCGGCGCGCAGCACCACAGCACCGGCTCCATCGGCAAAAAGCGTCACGGTCTTTTTATCCGTCATGTTCAGGTACTTGCTCATGGCATAGCCGCCAAGTACCAGCACATGCCGATACTGCTCGTCGGCGCGGATGTACTTGGCCCCGATATCGAGCGCGGTGACGAAACCCGCGCAGGCGGTATTGATATCAAATGTGCCTGCTCGCCGGGCGCCGAGGCGGTGCTGCAGCACGGCGGCCGTGGACGGCGAAACATACTCCGGGGTATCGGTCGAGAGCACAATCAGGTCGAGGTCGGCAGCGTTCAGACCCGCGCGTTCGAGCGCGAGGCGGGCAGCCCGTTCGCACAGGTCGGCAGTGGACTCGTCAGGGCGGCACCAGCGACGCTCGTGAATATGTACGTTTTCGCGCAGCCAGGTATCCACGTCCTCCCCGAGCAGGTCGTTGAAGTACTGGTTGGTCATGACACGCTCCGGGGCGTAGGCGGCTATGGAGGCGATGGTGGCGTTTCGCATGAAGTTGGATGTTTGTTCACCGCAGAGACGCGGAGACGCGGAGTTTTGAAAATTAAACCACGGAGACGCGAAGGCCCGGTGTTTTCGTGAATTCCTACTGGTACAAAAACACCGCGTCTCCGCGTCTCCGCGGTGAAATACTACCCGCGCTTGATCCCCGGCAGGTTTACCTTGAACTCCACCGAGTACAGCGGTTTGATGGCCGGCGAAGCCACAAACTCGCGTACTTCCTGGTTCAGGATATTGACCACCTGGGCCGAAACGGTGTAGCGTTTGGCAAAGGTGTACCCTACGCCGAGGTCAAGATTGAAAAAGCCACCCAGCGGGCCATTGTTGAAGGACGTACCGACGCGCTTGTTCTCGATCACCGGCATGCCGCCGTAAATCAGTGCCTCGTTCGTTTTGGCCGCTACATTGATGCCGGAGAAGAAGTCGTATTCGGCTACCCAGCGGCCAAAGGCTGTGGCGAAGAATCCGCCCTTGTTGTAGGTCAATCCCAATCCGATCTTGTGCTCGGGCGTGTTGAGGGGCAGGTCACTTTCATTCACCTTGCCGTCGCGGTTGCCGTCGTTTTTCGGGTCGTCAGTGTCAATGTCGTAGCCGAAATACGAGTAGTTCAGCGTGCCGGTCAGGCCTTTCGCCAGGTCTACATTCAGTCCTAAATCAAAACCGTAGGTATTTACCTGAACAAAATTGACGTAGGACAAAACCAAGTCGGCGCCGCGGTTGCCGTCGGGCATCGGCACCACGCCGATGAAGTTGGCAATGTCCTCTTCGCCGCGTTGGATCACATAGCCGCGATACTGCTGGATGTTCGGTGTGGCCGGGTTGTTGTCGTGGTCCACCAGCGCGCCACGATCGGTGCCGATATTGATGGATGGGCTCAGGAAGTTTTCCGACATGTTGTAATACACGTTTGCGTCGAGATAGACCTTCTTGCCGATCTGTGCTTTGTAACCCAATTCTATGGTCTTGATTTTTTCAACTTTGAGTTTCTCCACCGTGTACTCGTCGGTGACGGCGCCGGTAGTCATGTCAAATTCCCGGACAGTGAAACCGGGGCTGTTACCCAGCAACAAACCGCCGAAGATATTGGCCTCGAGGTTGAGGATGGTCGGCGCAGCAATGCCCTCGCCGTAGGTCAGGCGCAGCGCGCTGTTGTCGGTGGTGTACACCAGGGCGCCTTTTGGGATGAAGTTGAAGCCGTACAGGTCGTGGTTGTCGGCACGCGCAGCCACTACAGCACGCAGGCGGTTGCCAAATTTGCGCTCCAGTTGCAGGTACCCGCCAATTTGGGCAATCTCGATGTCGCCGTTTTTGTCCAACAAATAGGTGTTGTTGCTACCGGCTACATCGCGCTGGTACTGCGCGCCCACGATAAAATCGGCTATTTTTCCCAACGAGTTGTTGTACTGCACCTCCCCGTTCAGGCGGTTGGATTTGTCCTGGAACAAGGCGCCGCGCGGAAACTCCAGCCCGAAAGCCGCCTGCGTTGCAAGTGATTTTTCCCGGGCTACGGCCTCCGTAGCACCGGCCGTTATGTGCGACCAGTAGTTCACCGTCCGGCGGTTCATGGCGTAGGTGGAATCGGTGCTGCTCATCGTGTAGTACAGGTTGGCAAAGAAACGCGGCGACACGAACCGGCCCTGGAACCAGTGTACCTGCCAGTCGCGGATTTGGTTGCGGCCGGCATTGGTGTTGCCGATGTTGTTGCTGTTGCTGCCGCCGTACCCGGCGATGATGGTGGAGGTCTCGTTCAGGCTGTAGTACAGTTGGGCCTCGCCGCGCAGCGAATTGAAATCACGGTCGAGCAGATACTCGGGGTAGGCGGCTGCGCCGGAATACACCGTGTCCACAAAATCAAACTCGGTGCCTTGCGTGTACTCCCCGCTGATCTTGAACGCGAATTTGTCGTTCAGTTTCATGGCGTGGCGCAGGCGGCCGGTGAGCACGTTTTGATTGCCGGCGCCTATGGCGACAGTGGTACCCTCCGAGGTGCGCGGGTCTTTGGTGATGGTATTGATCAAACCGTTGTGCGCATTCGGGCCATACAGCGCCGACGACGGGCCAAGAATAACCTCGATACGCTCGATGTCTTCTTTGACCGTGGTGCTGAGTGCGCCCAGCGGCAGGCCGGTAGCGATGAGCGAAGAGAAACGGTTATCGTTGATTTGCAGGTTTTTCGGATTGAACGCGCTGTTGAAACCGCGGGCATTCACCCCGATACCCAGCACGCCGGAACGAACATAGTCCAGGCCTTTTTGGCGGCCCAGCAGTTCGGCCACGTTGAAGGAGGGCAGTTCGGCAATGGCTTTGGCGTTCACCACCGAAATAGTAGCCGGCGCGTTGGTCAGTTTCTCGGCACGGCGCGAAGCCGATACGACCACCTCGCTGCCGCGGATGCCCGTGGCTTCGAGGGCCACGTTGGCGGTGGTCGTTTGGCCGGCGATCACCGTCACCGTTTCGGTGGCGGTTTGGTAGCCGATGTACGAGATGAGCAGGGTGCGGGTGCCGGCGTCCACCGAAAGGGTGAACATGCCGTTGCGGTCGGTAGCCGCGCCGCCCGTGGCGCCGTCCACGATGACGGTTGCGCCCGCAAGTGTTTCTCGGTGGAGGTGTCCGTCACTTTTCCAGTGACGGTGCCGCGCTGGGCAAACAGCCCGAGGGCAAACAGGATCAAAAGCAGTGTTGTAAACAGGGACTTCATAGCATGGAGTGGTTGAGCGATGTGTGAGATATTGTTTTTTTTGACAAAAAGACGACCCCGACGCACCTGTGCGCGTCGCCATGGAATGCACCGCGCCGCCCGGAACAGCAGGGTGCAATGCCGGAAATACGGATTACTCCTCCAGAAATTCGCGGATAGCCTGATTGGTTGCTGCGGCCTGTTCCCACTGGACAAAATGCCCGGCTTTGGGCAACAGACGCAACCGGCTACCCGGAATACCGGACTGCGCCAGATTGGCAATATGAAGCGTGTTTTGTGTTTTGTGCAAAATCGGGTTGGGGATAAGCGCGTCGTTTTCCCCAAAAATAACCAGCGTCGGAAGGGCAATTTCCCCCAAACGCCCGAACACCGGCTCGTCGAGCATGGCCGCCACGCACTTCGGTATCATGTGGCACCAGCCGTCATACTCCGCTGTTTCCCGCAGGGAAAGCCGGTCTTCGTACATAGACTCCGCGTCCTCTGGCCATTGGTAAAAATTGATCAGGAAATTTTTGCGGATTTGCTCCGGGGGTGTGTTTTTGACCACCTCCGGCGTATACACCATTTTCAACCAGGTGGCCTCGGCCTCGCTGAACGTCTCGATACCTGCCGGCGCGATTAAAATCAATTTTTTTACCGAACCGGTATCCCGCAGCGCGGCCGTCAGGGCAATTTGCCCGCCCATGGAGTGGCCCGCCAGCACGACGTTTTGCAGGTCGAGCGCTGTGCAAAATTCGAGCACTTGATCGGCAAAAAAGGCCATGCCGAACGGGTAGTCGCTCTTGCTCGATTTCCCGTAGCCGGGCAAATCGAGCGCTACGCAGCGGTAGTGTGCGCTCAGGCTGTCTGCATTGTGTTGCCAAGCCTTGAGATTAGTGCCCAAACCATGCACAAATACCAGCGTGAACGGACCATTGCCCCGGTCTGTGTAGGCGATTTTCGTGCCGCCGGGCAGTGCAATTGTCCTGGTGTCGGAAGGGTAGGGGATATCTTCCATGCTCTTAGTTTGGGCCGCCAAAAGGGTAGTCGCAAGGGTGAAAAAGATGGTTGCTACGCGTTGTTTGGTGTGCATGTTGTTATTTTGAACGCTGCCCGAGGTGAAATAAAAAACCTACCACCACCGAGCTCAATATCGCCAGTGCCGAGGCCACTGCCGGGTTGCGCACCGCGCCGCTCGTGTAGGGCGTAAGTCGCCGTAATAGACCGCGAAATGCACCACGACTGCTGTGACTGAAGCTGCTGCCACGGCCCGAACAGGGGTGTTTTTGAAAAAAATACAGAACAATACCGGCACGAACGCCGCCGAAAAAAAGGCATAAACCCCGTTTTGAGCGAGAATAGCCACACTCAGGTTGGGGTGCAACAACTGGTCATAACTCCAGAGTATGGAAACTGCGGCCAGCGCCACGATAATGCCCTTGTTCAGCCAAGCCAGCCGACGAAGCCGCTGCTCGCCGTCGCCAAGTCGGTTGCCTGTCAGATGGCCGATCAAGTCGGCTGTGATGGTGGTGGAGAGCGACTGGATCAGACCTTCCAGCGTGGAAAGCCCGGCCGAGAGCAGCCCGAGCAGCACCAGCAGCCCCGCGCCCAGCGGAAAACGGCCACCACATACGCCGGGACAATACCGTCCATTTTCAGCGCCGTGCCGTCCACGGCCAGGTCGGGAAATTGCAAACGGGCGTAAAAGCCAACGAAAAGCACCGAAAAAAACACGATTTCTGCGAGAATACCGACCAGCAAATAGCGGCTCACATCGCGGGCATCGCGCAGCATCAGGGAGCGGGTCACGATGTGCGGCTGACAAACGATGGCCACGCCCACTACGAAATTGCAAAAGGCTACCTCGAACCAGTCGCGGAACAAGGCGCTCTTCGGATTCACCGGTTGTGTCAGCAGGGGGTCTATCGTGGATAATTTTTCCCAAAAACCTGCAAAGCCCCCCTCGAAATACGCCAGGCCCGAGCCGAGCATCACGAAAGCCACAATCAGCATCAGCACCGCCTGTATCGTATTGGTATAGATCAGGGAATTGGCGCCGCCAAACATCATGTAGCCAAAAACAAAAAGTACCAGCCCCACCAGTACCGGCAATTCTCCGGCGCCCAATGCCGAAGCGATCACCTTGGTGAGGCCCACGCAGATCAGCACCACAAATGTGAGCAGCAGCAATGAAAGCACCGCAAACCACAGTCCAAGTGCCGGACTCTCGTAGCGTTTGTTCATCCACTGCGACAGGGTGAGTGCGTTTACATTGGCGCCATATTGCCGGAAACTGCGGGTGAGCACGATGAGCGAACCGATCAGCCCGATAGGCAAAATTACGCTCATGGCTAAAAAAGCGCTCCAGCCGTACAGCGCTACAAAACCGGGGTTGATAATAAACGTAGCAGCGCTGGTCACACTGGCCGCCAGCGACAACCCGACCACAACCGGCGAAAAGCGCTGACTGCCCACCGCGTAGTCGGCCAACGAGCGTGTGCGGCGTGCGGCGCGTACCACAAAAAACAACAATACAGCGGCGTAAGCCGTGAGAAGAAGTGTTGTTGCTATTGCGCGGTTGTCCATGTTCCGATACGAAATTTGGTAGCCGGGTGCCCCGGAATTCGGCCCAATGTAGAGCGCCCTCCTGTTTCGCAGCGCCGGAAATAGTTGCTTTCGGCCAAACGCACGGATGTTTTTCAGCCTTGACTTTCAGCCGATTTTTAGTCGGAGCAACCTGTTGTTTCCAAAAAAAACAACATGAAACAAAAACAAAGGCGCTGAAAGTCAGTCATTTCCAAAATTGGACAAAGGGCTGTTCGCTGGAAGGATGTTTTGGAAAAATCCCGGTTGACCGGACAAATCTGCGGAATCTGGAAAACGAACATTGGGT
Source organism: Lewinellaceae bacterium (assembly GCA_016719605.1). Lineage (GTDB taxonomy): Bacteria > Bacteroidota > Bacteroidia > Chitinophagales > Saprospiraceae > M3007. The sequence continues at coordinate 319,413 of JADJYW010000006.1, forward strand.
GCGGGCGACCGCCATACTTTTGTCCCAATCGAAATAATCGAAGCAATCGAAATAATTGAATCTATGAAAAAAGTAGCCATCATCACCGGCGGCGCCGGCGGAATCGGTCGCGCCACTGTTTTACGCTTCCTGCGGGACGGCGTGCAGGTAGCCATCTGGGACGTTCAAACGGAGCGGGGTCGGGCCTTGGAGGCCGAATGCCGGGAACAGGGTTTGCCCGCCCGTTTTTTTCAAGTCAATACCGCCGATTATGCAGCCGTTCAGGAGGCTGCCCGCCAGACAGCCGAGGCGTTTGGGCAAATTGACGTCCTCATCAACAACGCCGGCATCACCCGCGACGCCACCCTCAAAAAAATGACCCCCGAGCAGTGGGATCAGGTCATCGGGGTAAACCTGACCGGGGTATTCAATTGCACCAAAGCCGTGTACCCGTACCTCGAAGCGCGGGGTTGGGGACGTATCATCACAGCCGCGTCGGTTGTGGGGCTATACGGCAATTTCGGCCAGACCAACTACGCCGCCACCAAGGCCGGCGTGATCGGCATGACCAAGGTGTGGGCCAGGGAATTTGGCCGAAAAGGCATCACTGCCAACGCAGTAGCCCCGGGGTTCATTCGCACCGAAATGGTGGACGCCCTGCCCGACAACGTGGTGCAGATGATGCAGGAAAAGGCCCCCGCCGGCCGGCTCGGTACCGTGGACGAAGTTGCTGCCGTGTATGCATTCCTCGCATCCGAGGAGGCAGGTTTTATCAATGGGGCGACGATCAGTGTGGATGGCGGGCTGACGCTGTGATCTTGCGTGGGGTTCGGTAATACAACGACACTTACAGCAAGTTGATAGTGACCGGACGCGTGTGCTTTTGCCTACCTTTGGCCGTATACGGCTATGCGAAGCAAACTGCAAAAATTCACGGAATTTGCCCAAACCCTCTTGCCCCACGAGACGGGGTACCTACTCGCCGTGCAGCAGTTTGACGATAAAGTCAAACTCGCCATTCTGGAGCAGGTGGACCACAACTGCCGCAACCTGAACCAGTTCGTGTCCTACGACGAAACGCTCGACAAGCGCAAGTACTCCAACCTGAAACTCTGGATCACCGAGCGCCTGCACGCCACGGATGTGGATACCGAGTACGAGTGGTTGCTCGCGGCCGAGCGTGAAATCGAAACGGACAGCATTGCTCCCGCGCAGGAAGAGCGTTTGTTGGCGCATTTGCGGGCCGCCACACCCGAGGCGTATCATTTTGCCAAATGTTATGGAGCCTGGCCCAGTTGTACCGCCATTTCCTGCTCATTCGTATGCGCTACGCCGAGCACCGGGCGGTGGAGGATTTTTTGGAAAAAAACCGTGCCGCCTACGAGCGCGCCCGGAATGTGCGCGAGCGCCTGCACGCCGCTACGGAAGACATTGTGCGGCAATACTCCACCCGTTCTACCGAAAGCATGCAATGGGAGTCCTGGCTCGCCGGGGTTTTTCACGACGAAACCCTTGACGGCTGGAACCGCTACATGGCGCTCGTGCGGCTGACGTTTATTTATTACAACTACCGACAATTTGAACCGCTGCGCGAGCAGTACCAAACCCTCGACAACCTCTTTTTCCAGGGGAAATACTATTCCAAACGCTTGCTCACCAACTACTACGGCAACCGCCTGCTCCTGCACAACCGTTTTCAGGAGTACGACGAGGCGGAGTACTACGGCTACCTGTCCGTTCGGGTAAAAACAGCCGACTACATCCACTACGTCAACAACCTGTGCGGCGTGCTTTTGCGCCGAAAAAAGTACGCAGAGGCGCTTTCGGTAATGAAAACTGCCTTGCCTGAAAGCCGCACGACCCACAGTTTTCACAACAAAATCGGTTTTGTGGCGCACTACCTGCGTTGCCTGCACCACACCGGGCAGCACCGCGCTGCCGAAAACTACGCCGACACCTACCTGCGGGCTTACCGGAAAGAGATTTTTGAGCACCGGTGGCATGCGTTTTTCAGCGCTTACATCGAGGCGTTGCTGGCGCAAAACAACTTTGCTAAAATCCTGCGCCTGACCGAAAAATACCACCTGCTGGAACGCGACCGGGCGTACGCGGAAAAGTCGGCTTACCTGCCCACGATACCGTGGTTTTACGCTGTGGCGGCGCATCAAACAGGCCGTCTGACGTCGGAACAATTGCAAAAAAATCTACAGGAATCGGTGCGTGGAATAGCGCTTCTGCCCGACAAGGTGGCGCAGTTGGAGGAGTTGCTTCGGGAGATTCGGTGCTATGTGCCTGGGGTGGAATTTGATTCGAACGGCATACTTGGGACAGGTTTTTAATGTCGAAAAATTCATTGCAATCACTAACCGGGCTTCTCTCCATTGTCCTCTGATTGTCCGTATAATTGCACGCACAACTTCTTTTTTCATCCACCACTCAAATCTGCCTTTTCATCATGGAAAAACGCACGTTTCTAAAAACCGGTCTGTTCTTCGCCATCGGCGCTGCCGTAGCGCCGCTCATTTCGGCCTGTACGCCCGGCAAAAAGCCAATGGAACCAAAACAATGACCATTCCGCCGCCCAAACTCCGCCGAACCACGCCGTTTGCGCTGCCCGCTTTACCTTATGCCGCTACTGCTCTGGAGCCGCATATTGACAAGCTGACCATGGAAATTCACCACGGCAAACATCACCAGGCGTATGTGAACAACCTCAATGATGCCGTCAAAGACACTGTCTATGCCGAGTACGAACTGGAGGACATCATCGCCCGCATTACTGCCGCCGACGCGGACAAAAAAATCCGCAACAACGCCGGTGGCCACTGGAACCACACCTTTTTCTGGCAAATTATGACCCCGGGCGGCAGCCCATTACCGGAAGGGCAACTGGCTACTGCTATCAACACCACGTTCGGCTCGTTTGACAAGTTCAAAACCGCGTTTTCCGACGCTTCCAAAAGTGTATTCGGCTCCGGCTGGGCATGGCTGTGCGTGGGAAAAGACAAGGGTTTGTTCGTCGCCACCTCGCCCAACCAGGACAACCCGCTGATGCTCCAGCTTGCCCCCAAAATTGGCACCCCGATCCTTGGCATCGACGTGTGGGAGCACGCCTACTACCTGAAACACCAGAACAAACGCGCGGACTACATCACGGCTTTTTTCAATGTTGTCAACTGGAAAGAGGTGTCGCTGCGGTTCGACAAGGCGATGTTTGGGTAAGGGGTGACAATTGGCTCCAATCACAGGGGGGAAAAGGGTACTGAGTCCCCTTTTCCCCTCTTGATTTGCAGACATACTGCCTCAATCCCCAACAAAAATCTCCTCCAGGGGCACGTTCAAATCGGGGGAAACGACGCTGTTCAGCACCTCTTCTTTGACGCAGATCGTCGCCGGACTGTACACACCCGCGTCGGTCAGGTGAAACTGCAGGGCATACTCGTGCTCCGGATCGAGGTTTGAGGAGCAAAATTAGACCAAAACCGGGACAAACACCCAAGCGATTTTTCTTGCGTGCAGGCATACTTGGGCCTACCGCTGCTCCCTCCGGAAATTTTCTTTCCTTTGCAAGCACAGCAAGATTTTTGTGGATTTGTGCACTCCCAGCACAACCTGCATCCAACCTGCCTGCGTCCAATAACCAACAACCAACGCCCATGCTACGCTCCTCCATTCTCCTCCTCCTGACCCTCTCCCTCGCTTTTTGCAAGTACGCCCAAAAAGCGCCCGACAACACCTCCACCCAACCCACCACCGCGCCCATGCCCACGCCTGCCGCGCCATTCTTCGGCGATTACGCCTCGGAATGGCACGCCATTGACAGCCTCGAAAAACAGGGCCTGTTCAAAAGCGCCCTCGAACGCACCGAAGCCCTGCACACCCGCGCCAAAGCCGACCGAAACGGCCCGCAGACCATCAAAACCCTGCTCTTCCGCGGCAAGTACAGCACCATGCTGGAAGAAGACGGTTTTGTAAAGGCCGTACAAATCCTCGAAAACGAAGAAAAAACCGCCGCCGAGCCGGAACGCTCCGTACTGCAAAGCCTGCTCGGCGAGCTATACGCCACTTACCTGCAAAACCAAAGTTGGCGCATCCAAAACCGCACGCCGCTTGCCGATGGGGAAGGCGGCGATATCCTGACCTGGTCCGCCGAACAAATCGAGCGCCGGGCGCTGGATTTCTACCGCGCCTCCGTGCAAAACGAGACCGCCCTGCGTGCCGTGCCCGTCGAATACCTGCGCGATATTTCACGCCCCGGTCAAGCAGATTCCGTCGACGCCAAACCCCTGCGTCCCAACCTGTTTGACTTCCTCGGCCACCGCGCCTTGAGTCACTTTGCCAACGAACGCAGCTACCTCACCGAACCGGCCTACCAATTTTACCTCGACCAGCCCGAGGCATTCGCACTTGCCGGCGATTTTGTCAATTTCAACTTCCAAAGCCGCGACACGACCTCTGGCAAGTGGCTCGCTATCCGGATGTTTCAGCGCCTCATGGCCGCACACCTGACCAACCGAAATGAAGCCGCGCTCGCCGATGCCGACCTGTTGCGCCTGCAATTTTCCAAAAACAACGCCGTCATGGTGGACAAAGCCGATTTGTACGGCGCTGCCCTCCACATGCTGCACAAATTTCACTACAGCCACCCCTCCCAGGCTGAAGTTTCCTACCACCTTGCGCAGTACTATGTGGAGCAGGCTTATTTGCCCAATGCCGGCGCGTTTCTCCTGAGCCAGGCCGTAACCGAGTGCAAAAGCGCCATCAGACAACACCCCGATTCCTACGGTGCCAAACTGTGCGCGGCTCTGTTGTACGACCTGCAACGCGCAGAAATCACGCTTGAAACGGAATATGTAGCCCCGCCAAACAAGCCCATGCTCGCCGCTATTTCCTACAAAAACCTGAAAAAAGTGTGGGTAAAAGTGGTGCAGGTGCCCGGCGACCCCAGCGTATACGAACAGGTAGACTGGGACCAACAATTGCCCTATTTGAATGCCTTGCCGGCCGTACAACAGCGCTCCTGGGAACTCCGGGATTCGGGGGACTACCGCCTGCACCAAACCGAAATCAAACTCGACCCGCTGCCCGCCGGCCGCTACTTCGTGCTCTTGTCCGGTTCGGCAGCCTTCGACGGCGCCGAACAACCCACGCGCTTCGCGCCGTTCACCTGTTCCAGCCTGGCTGCCGTGTCGTTCGATCAGAACGGCGACCAGCAGTTTGCCGTCGTGAACCGGGAGACCGGCTCGCCTATGGTAGGCGTGCGCGGCGAGTTTTTTGAATCCAAATGGGATCGAAACGAACGCCGCAACGTGCGCAGTCGCATCGGGCAGGAACTCAGCGACCGCGATGGGTTTATCCGCACCAAAATTGACACGCGCCGGGGTTTCAACGTCCGGCTCACCCACGAGCAGGATACCCTTTGGCTCGATGAATTTTTTAACAATTACCGCTCCGAACCGCGCATCCCAAATCGTGAAACGCAGTTTTTTACCGACCGCTCCCTGTACCGCCCCGGCCAAACGGTTTATTTTAAAGGTATTCTGCTCCAGCGCGACGAGCGGGATATGCCCAAAATTATCCCGAATACGGAGGTATCCGTACGCTTCCTCGACGCGAACAGCCAGGAAAAAGCCGCCTGAAATTGCGCACCAACGAATACGGCACGTTCAACGGCGCATTTCAGGCGCCAGCATCCGGCCTGACCGGCCAAATGCGGATCGAAGCGGAGGGCCTGAACGGCGGCGCCTGGTTCAACGTGGAAGAATACAAGCGCCCGAAATTCGAGGTGACATTCAAACCTGTGGAAGGCGCCTACCGCGTGAACAATACCGTGACCGTACGCGGCGAAGCCAAAAACTACGCCGGAAGCGTGGTGGACGGCGCGCAGGTGCGCTACCGCGTGGTGCGCCAGGCGCGATTCCCGTGGTGGGACTGGTGGCGCATCAGCAAGCCATACTTTGCTGAAACAGTGGAAATTACCAACGGCGAAACGACCACCGGCGCCGACGGAAGTTTTGAAATCAAATTCACGGCCTTGCCCGACCGCAGCATTCCCAAAAAAGATCAGCCGGTGTTCGATTTCAGCATCATGGCCGACGTGACCGACATTACCGGCGAAACGCGCAGCAGCGAAACGCATGGTCACCGCCGGCTATGTGGCTCTGAACGTGGACTTCGCCCTGCCGCAGGAAATCGAATTAGACAGCCTGCGCAGCATTTCCCTGAACACCACCAACACCGCCGGGCAGCCCCAGACGGCTACCGGAACCATCGAAATCACGCGCCTCGTAGCCCCGATGCAACAGTTCGTCACCCGCTACTGGGAAAACCCCGATGTGCTGACCCTCGCCGAGGCCGACTTCCGCCGCGATTTTCCCAACTACGCCTGGAATGGCGAAGACAACCCGGAAAAGTGGGGCCGCCAGGATTTCACCCGACCGGTTAACTTCAATACCGGCGCGGCTACCAAAGTGGATTTGCACGGCGGCAGCATGAGCACGGGCTACTACGAAGTGCTTCTGAAAACAAAAGACATCTTCGGCGAATCCATCGAAATCAAGCGGATCGTGCGTGTTTGGGATGCGAAAAATCGCGCTACGCAGTTCGATGCGCCGGGTGGATTTTTGGAAAAAAGCACTTGCGAACCTGGCGAAACCGCCCGGCTCCGGCTCGGCGGCGGCGAAAAAATGCGCTTCCTGTTCTTGCTGGGGCGCGAAGGCAAAGCCCTGACGCCCCGCTGGATAGACGTAGCCGGCGCGCAACTGGTGGAAACGCCTGTGCTGGAAAGTGACCGCGGCGGGTTGTCCATGAACGCGTTTGCCGTGCGCAACAACCGGTTTTATCAGGCAGGCCCGAACAACGTGTCCGTGCCGTGGAGCAACAAAGACCTGACGATCACCTACGAAACCTTCCGCGACAAACTCGCGCCCGGCGACAAAGAGGAGTGGCGTATCAAGATCAGTGGCCCGAAAAAGACGCGGTAGCCGCCGAACTGGTAGCCGCCATGTACGACGCTTCCCTTGACCAGTTTTTGCCGCACAGTTGGTTGGGTATGCGTTTCCCGGGTTACTACCACCGCATCCACTTTGCCGGTAGCGGTTTCCGCGCGGTAAGTGGCGACATTCGCCACAACCCCACAGGCATACCACAACCACCTTTCCGTACCTACCGGGAAATGGATTGGTTCGGTTTTCCGCTCTACGGCGGGCGTTCCCCCGGCATGCTGCGCGACGGCGGGGAAGTGTACATGATGAAGGCCGCACCGGCGATGGAAATGCGGGAAATGGCCGATTCGTCTGTCCCGCCACCGGCGCCGACAGCGGCCAACGGCGCCGTGGAAGAAGGTGCTGATCTGGCGCAGGAGCCGGAAAAAAATACCGGAGAGAAACCCGCGCCACCGCCGGTGCGCCGCAACCTGAACGAAACCGTCTTCTTTTTTCCTGAACTGCGCACCGACGCGCAAGGCAACGTGGTGCTGAAATTTACGATGAACGAGGCGCTCACCCGCTGGAAATTCCTCGCGTTTGGTCATACCAAAGACCTGCAATGGGCCGTGTCGGAAAAAAGCGTGGTCACCCAAAAAGAACTGATGATCCTGACGAACCCGCCGCGTTTCCTGCGCGAGGGCGACGTGCTGGAGTTCACGGCCAAAGTGAGCAACTTGTCCCAGGAAACCATCTCGGGTACCGCCGTGCTGAACTTGTTCGATGCGGCCGGTATGCAGCCGGTGGACGGTGATTTCGGTCCGGCTCAAAAAACGGTCAGTTTTACCGTGCAACCCGGCCAGTCGGCCCCGGTTTCGTGGCGGCTAAACGTGCCGGCGGGTAAAGTTGACGGGCTTACCTGGCAGGTATTTGCCGAAGGCAAACAATTCCGCGACGGCGAGGAAAACACCCTGCCCGTGCTGACCAACCGCATGCTCGTGACCGAAACGCTGCCCATTACAGTGCGGGGCAACCAGACGAAGACCGTTGTTTTTGACAACCTGAAAAATAACAACTCCGGCAGCCTGCGCACGCACCGCTACACGGTGGAATTTACCAGCAATCCGGCCTGGTACGCCGTGCAGGCGTTGCCCTACCTCATGGAGTTTCCGCACGAATGCACGGAGCAGATTTTCAGCCGGTTCTATGCCAACACGCTGGCCGGCAGCGTGACGCAAAAAATGCCCGGTCTGCGTCGGGTGTATGATAAATGGAAAACCGCCGGCAGTGGCGCCATGCAATCCAACCTGAGCAAAAACCAGGAACTAAAAACCGCCCTGTTGGAAGAAACGCCCTGGGTACTGGAAGCGCAGAGCGAGGCGCAGCAAAAACAAAATATCGCGCTCCTGTTCGACCTGAACCGCATGACCGACGAGCGCGAGCGCACCATCACCATGCTCGCCGAACGCCAGGGCGAGGGCGGCGGCTGGCCCTGGTTCCCCGGTGGGCGAGAGAGCTGGCACATCACCCAGCACATCGTGGCCGGGTTCGGGCATTTGGACAAACTGGGCGCATTTTCCTTAGAAAATGACCAGCAGGGGTCGAACCTCCTCGACCGCGCCATGGGCTTTTGCGACAGCGAAATCCAGCGCCGGTACGCCGACCTGGAGCGCCTCGCCCAGGCAGGCAAAACCAAACTCGACGACGATCATCTCGACGGATTAGCCATCCACTACCTGTATGCCCGTTCATTTTTCCCGCTTGACCGCGTGGACAAAGTGACCGCCTATTACCTCGATCAGGGCGCCAAATACTGGCTGAAACGCGGCTTGTACGAACAGGGCATGCTGGCCTTGGCGTTGCACCGGCACGGACGACTCGAAGCTGCCCAAAACATTGTGGCCAGTCTGCGCGAACGCGCCATTGTGAAAGAAGAACTCGGCATGTACTGGCCGTTCGACTGGGGCATGTACTGGTACCAGTTGCCTATCGAAACCCAGGCCCTGCTCGTGGAGGTGTTCGACGAGGTGGCTGCCGACCGCAAAGCCGTGGAAGAATTGCGCATCTGGCTCTTGAAAAACAAACAAACAAACCGCTGGGAAAGCACCAAAGCCACTGCCGAAGCGGTGTATGCGCTGCTCTTGCACGGCGACAACTGGTTGGAAAACACCAAACCAGTGCAGGTGAGCCTGGGTGGCAAAACGCTCAAACCCGCCGAATACGAGGCCGGTACCGGGTATTTTAAGGAAACCTGGAAAGGCAGTGAGGTGAAGTCCAACTGGAGCACCATCAAGGTGGAAAACCCGAACAGCAACCTCGTGTGGGGCGCCGCCTACTGGCAGTATTTTGAGGATTTGGACAAAATCCAGTCGTTCAAAAAAACGCCGCTGACCATCGTGAAGCAACTGTACCAAGAGGAAAACACGCCGACCGGCCCGAAACTGACTGCCATCAACGAAGGGAACGTGCTGAAACCCGGCGACAAGATCAAAGTCCGCATCGAAATCCGCGTGGACCGGGCGATGGAGTATGTGCACCTGAAGGATATGCGCGCCAGCGGTTTTGAACCTGTGAATGTGCTCAGCAGCTACCGCTGGCAGGGCGGCCTCGGCTACTACGAAAGCACGAAGGACTTAGCCACGCACTTTTTCATAGACTACCTGCCGCGCGGCACATTTGTGTTCGAGTATCCGCTGGTGGTCAGTCACCGGGGTGATTTTTCCAATGGCGTCACGACGCTCCAGTGCATGTACGCGCCGGAGTTTTCGAGCCATTCGGAGGGGGTGCGGGTGCGGGTGGAGTAGGGATTGGAAGCCTCGTCCGAAGACAAATTTGTTGTCGGACGAGGCAAATCCCGAGTTAGGTGCCCCATCTCACCCCAAAGTGTCGTATTTTTGCAAGTCAAAAAAACTGAAGAATGGCCAGGATCAACACATTGGAAAAGAAAATAGCTACCCGAATTACTTTAGGGAAATCGCCTATTATCCTGCGTGAGGACTTCAAAGACTTGGGTGATTACGATCAAGTAGGCAGGGCATTACGTCGTCTTGCTACAAAAGGAAAGATCATGAGAATCGGCTATGGTCTGTATGCAAGAACAACCTACTCCAAGGTAAGCGGGAAACTTGTTCCAGAACTACCGCTGCCAAGCCTTGCTCCGGGAAGCCTTGCGGAGCCTTGGAGTGGAAACTGCAGCGTCGTCCTTGGAAAAGGAATACAAAGCGGGCAGAACAACTCAGATTCCAACAGGCCGAATGATCGCGGTGAAAGGCCGCATAAGTCGCAAAATTGGGTATAATGGATCTTATGTTAGTTTTGAGCGCATTGCCAAATAAAGACCAATTCGAGCAGGCCGCAAGTGAGCTGGCGATTGATCCTGCAGTTGTTGAGAAAGACTGGCATGTTACCAGAGTGTTGGCCTTGCTGGCTAACGTGCATTTTCCTGGTTTCAGAATCGTATTTTCCGGAGGCACGGCACTTTCCAAAGCTTACGGACTTATTCAGCGATTTTCGGAAGACATTGACTTTCTGGTGATTGCTGCGGATACATCACCAAACCGAAAAATACTATCCGGCTTTAAAAATGCAGTATTATTAGTATTGTACGAGTCTGGCTTCCGCATTGATCATAAATCGGTAAAAGCCAGCGATGGCAACAAGTTCTTTTCTGCCTCAATAAACTACGATACATATTTTGATCCCTATAGCAGTTTGCGACCACACATTCAGATCGAAGTAAAAGTCCTTAGCCCTCGACTTCCCGTTTTGCATCTCCCGGTGCAATCGTTTCTGGGTAAACTGATGCAAAAGCCACCAGAAGTAGAACAAATTGCTTGCATCGCACCAACGGAAAGCGCGGCTGATAAACTTAGCGCACTTGCGTGGAGGGTGCCAAATCGCCAACACAGGAATGAACCCAACGATAGGGCCTTAGTGCGCCATATTCATGATTTGGCGGCCATGGAAAGTATTTTGGAAACGGATATTCGCTTTTCCGAATTGGTAATCGCTGTCATGCATCAGGATATGAACCGGGCGAAGAACGTTCCGGCCTTTTCCGCACTTTCAAACGCAGAGAAGTTTCAGATGATGTTGGACATACTTGAGCAAGATGAGGGGTACCCGCAAGAGTATGATAAATTCGTAAAAAGCGTATCATATGCACCTGCCGGCACAGAGTTGGCTTTTGCAGAGGCCATGTATGCGGTGAAGCGGCTGGTGAGAATTGTTCTTGCTAATTCCTAGAACTGTCCGCACGCCTCCAGCATTTCCACCAATTTTGGCAAATGAATGGGTATCTTAATCAGATCGCATTCCTCCCCCCCAAGCCCCAATTAAATAATTTCACCGCACGGCTTTGCATTTGTTTTTGCGAGAACCAGTAGGTTTACACGTTAAAAAAAATGTTTAGCCATGGCGTTGACGAAACCGCTCGAAACGATCCGAAAAGACCTGCATGATCAGTTGGTCGAAGACATTGCTTCGGCGCTCAAGTCGCTGCTGGCGCTGCTGCCGGAAACGACGGACAAATATGTGCTGGTGATCGCCCTGCTCGGGCGGCTCAACGATGCCAACAAGGCCCGGTTGCGCAATACGTTGTCCAACGACGACCTCCAGCGGGAATACAACAAAATACGGGCGGACTTTTTCGACCTCGTCCAGGGCTTGCAGGAGGCCGATTTTGAAGCAAGTACGCCGCAGGATGCAGCCGGACAAGCAGCACCCAAACAAGGCAGTATCCTGTACCGCATCCCGGACATCATGCCGATGCATCAGGAAACCAAGTGCGTGGTGCGCATCGCCATGGACGAGGATGCTATCGTGGAAAACATCACCATTGACGAGCATGTACAACTGAAAGAACTGTACCGGGTGTCCGATACCATGCAGGCGGAGTTGCTCGACCCGTCCGGCGGGCGGGTTTTCCGCATCACCACCATCAGCGAAGACATCCAGCTCATAGACGCGCACGGCTACACGGAGTGGTGGTTTTATGTGACCCCGCTGGAGGCCGGCACCTATCCGCTAATCCTCAAAATCGCGATCATCGAAATGGTGAACGGGCAGCCGCGCAGCAAGGAACTGGTGCTGGAGCAGTCGGTACAGATTATTACCGGCGGGCCGGCGTCTGACGAAGGGACCAAGGCGCTCAAACCTGCCGGTTATGCGCTGGCGTTTCAGGCGGCTTCGGTGGCGGGTGCGGGTATCGTCACCAATATTACGCCTCCCAAGAGTTCGGCTGCGGCTTCGGCAAGCCCGGCTACTGCTGCTGCCTCGCTTGGCGTTTTGTCCAAAATAACCCTGTTCGTACTGGCTTTGGCAGCGGGCAGTACGGCCGGCTGGTTTGCCGTTCCGGAGGTTTCGCGGGTTTGGTGGAAGGCCCGCTACCTGACCGATACCGCTGCCGGGTACGCACATTACATGGCCGAATACCCGGACGGAGCGCGCTACGAGGAGGCCGCTTGCCGGAAAATCCTGCTCGAAAACAAACCGGAAGCTTATCGGGATTACCTGTATGAGTTTCCCGAGGGACAGTGCCGGGCTGAAGCCGGTCAGGCGCTCGAACAATTGGAACGCGCGTGGTTGGCCGAGTTGCGGAAAAATCCATCCGAAACCGCGTTGCGGGCCTATATGATCCAGTTCCCGGAATGTGAAAATCTGGAGGGGGTGCTGGAGGTTGTTTTGGAAAATAAATCCCTGCGCGGCGTCTACCTGCCGCTACTCCTGCAGCGTTGGGAAGAATGCCGGTTGTTATTTCCGACATTTCCGGAGTTGCCCGTTGTCGAAGAACAACAACCCGTCTTGCCGGCACCGGATACGCCCGCCGAACCCGTGCCCGCGCAACCTGCCCGGCAAACTCGCCCGGAGCAGCCGACGCCCGCGCAGCCAACCATCCCGGTGCCGGATTTGGTGCTGATTCGAGGCGGCACATTTCCAATGGGTAGCACTGCAGGTCTGGAGGACGAAGTGCCCGTGCGGCAGGTGACTCTCCGCGATTTCTATCTGGGAAAGACCGAAGTCACGTTCGAGGAGTACGATCGGTTTTGCGCAGCCACCGGCCGCAATAAACCTGATGACGAGGGTTGGGGGCGCGGCCGCCGGCCGGTCATTCACGTCTCCTGGGCCGATGCCGCCGCCTATTGCAACTGGCTGAGTGCCGCACACGGGCAGACCGCGGTTTACACATTTTTGCCGGCCGGCAAAGTAGCCGTCAGCCGCACCGCCAACGGTTACCGCCTGCCTACCGAGGCTGAGTGGGAATATGCGGCCCGGGGTGGTCAGAACCACGCTTACAGCGGCAGCGAAACCTTGAACGAAGTCGCCTGGTATCTCGAAAATTCCGGAAACCAGACCCATCCCGTGGCACACAAAACGCCGAATATCTGGGGGCTTTACGATATGACCGGCAACGTGCGGGAATGGTGCCAGGACTGGTATGCCCGCTATCCGGCGAGCGACGGCAAAGACCCGTTGGGGCCGTCATCATCCAAAAGCCGTGTGCTTCGCGGCGGCCAATGGGGGCGTAATCCCCTGCAGCAACGCATCTCCTACCGCAACTCCGCCAAACCGGATTACCACGATTACGGTACCGGATTTCGACTGGCGCGGTGGCCCTGAATAGCCGGGGCATGCGCAGGCCCGGCCGACTGGAAATTTATTTTTTTGCAACGTCGGATCATTCCCAACCCGGCCACTATATTTACCCCGCCGCGCAACGCATCCTGTCGAAAATAATGATTTTTACGTGATTTATCCGGTGTAATATCCTGAAAAACAAAACGAAAGCCCAACGCTCATCGCTAAAACTACAGAGGTTGAAACCGACCAACATCAACGATCCGGAGTATTTCCACAAAGTGGTGGATTGCCAGTACGCTTGCCCGGCCCATACGCCGGTACCGGAATATATTCGGCTGATCGCCGCCGAACGCTACACCGAAGCCTACATGGTCAACTGGGAATCCAACGTGTTTCCAGGTGTGCTGGGCCGCACTTGCGACCGCCCCTGCGAACCGGCTTGCCGGCGGGGCAGGGTAGAGGAAAAACCCGTAGCCATTTGCCGCCTCAAGCGCGTAGCCGCCGACAACAAGGGCGAGGTCCGACACCTGATGCCGCAAGTTCCGTTCCCGTCCAACGGCAAAAAAATTGCCCTTATCGGCGGTGGCCCGGCGTCACTCACCGTGGCCCGCGACCTGGCGCCGCTGGGTTACGAAATCCACCTGTACGATGATCAGCGCAAAGGCGGTGGCATGATGCGCAGCCAAATTCCCGCTTTTCGACTGCCCGAGTCCGTGCTGGATGAAGAGGTGAACTATATCCTCGACCTCGGTATCCACACCCACTTCAACCGTTATGTACAGAGCATGGGCGAAGTGTTGGCGCAGGACTACGACGCCATATTTGTCGGCACCGGCGCACCCCGGGGCGGCGATTTGCCCAAACTGCCCGGGCGGCAGGAGGGCGCCGCCAATATCCATATCGGCATTGAGTGGTTGGCCAGTGTGGCGTTTGAGCATACGAGTAAAATTGGTAAAAAAGTGATCGTGCTGGGCGGCGGAAATACCGCCATGGACTGTTGCCGAACCTCCATGCGCCTCGGCGGTGAATCGGTTACGGTGGTGGTGCGCAGCCCGTTCAGCGATATGAAAGCCTCCCCCTGGGAAATCGAAGATGCACAGCGCGAGGGTATTGTCATCCGCAACTGCATGCCGCCCAAGGAGTTTGTGGTCGAAGGCGGGCGTCTCAAGGGGATACTGTTTGAACATGTGGAGGCGGTTTATGACGAAAACGGCAGGCGGAGTCTGGTGCCCACGGGTGAGCCGGATGAGTTTATAGAGGCCGACGACGTGCTGGTGGCGATTGGCCAGGAAAATGCTTTTCCATGGATCGAACGCGACCTCGGCATTGAGTTTGGCAAGTGGGAAATGCCGGTAGTAGACCCGGTCACGTTTCAGTCCACCAATCCGCGCGTGTTTTTCGGTGGCGATGCAGCGTTTGGCCCCAAAAATGTCATTACGGCTGTGGCCCACGGTCACCAGGCGGCTATTTCGATTGATCAGTATTGTCATAAAAAAGACTTGCACGAGCGTCCGGCCCCTGCCGTCAACTTGTTTCACCAAAAAATGGGTATCCACGAGTGGATGTACGACAGCTATGTGGTGGAAGACCCGCGCTACAAGGTGCCGCATGCCGACAACACCGTGGCCCTGAAGGATCGCCGCTTCGAAGTCGAACTCGGATTTGCCCCGGAAACAGGGTTTATGGAAGCCCAGCGTTGTCTCAACTGTGATGTACAAACGGTATTCACCGAAAGCCTCTGCATCGAGTGTGATGCCTGCGTGGATATTTGCCCCACTTCCTGCATCACCTTCACGCACAACGGCGAAGAAAACGACCTGCGTACCCGGCTGAACGCCCCGGCAAACCTGCTTTCGCAAGACCTGTATGTGTCGCACCAGTTGCCGACCCACCGTGTCATGATCAAGGACGAAAATGTGTGCCTGCACTGTGGCTTGTGTGCCGAACGCTGCCCGACTGCGGCCTGGGATATGAAAAAGTACTTGTATCAGGTGACGAAGACCTGCAAGGTTTGGGATGCGGCGGGTTCGGTTTTGGAAACGGTGTAATCCCGCTTTCGCTTTGTATGCGGCAAAAGAAATGCTTGAATCTCTATTCCCCGGAATGCCTTTGTGCGCATTTGTTTTCCTGGGATGCAGACCAGTCCGGTCCGGTTGAAAAACCCGGGGGGGCCCCCCCCAAAAATATCCAGTAGTGTGCTTTGTGACACCGTACAAAACTGATACACCTAATGTTATCATCCATCAACGACCTCGTTATCCGCTTTGCCAACGTAAACGGCACCGGATCCGCCAGCGCCAACCAACTGTTCGCCAAGAGCATTTTCGAATGGGCATACCCGTCACGCCCAAAAATATTTTTCCCTCCAATATCCAGGGACTTCCGACCTGGTACGAGGTGCGTGTCAGCGAAAACGGCTACCTCGGCCGCCGGGCAGGTATTGACATGGTAGTCAGTGTAAATCCGCAGAGTTTGGCCGGCGATGTGAAATCGGTGCGCCCCGGCGGGTACTTTCTGTACGACAGCAGCCGCCCGTTGGACAAAAACCTGCACCGCGACGATATCCACTTTATCGGTATTCCCATGATTCGGATGTGCCAGCAACACTTTGAAAGCCCGCGTACGCACCAACTGTTGAAAAACATGATCTACGTCGGCGCATTGACGGCCCTGCTGAATATTGACATTGAAGTCGTGAAGGAACTGGTGGCCTTGCAGTTTAAAAAGAAGGAAAAACTTATCCCGCCGAACTATCAGGCCCTGGATCTCGGCATCCAGTACATCCATGACCACTACGAGTACCCGCTCCATATCCGCCTCGAACGCCGCGACAAAAACGGCGACAGCATCCTGATGAACGGCAACACGGCTTGTGCCCTCGGGGCCATTTATGCCGGAGCCACGGTGGCTGCCTGGTATCCCATCACCCCGTCCACTTCCGTGGTGGATGCTTTCGACAAGTACGCCCGCCGCCTGCGTACCGATCCTGCTACGGGCAAAAAAAAGTACGCTATTGTGCAATCGGAGGACGAACTGGCTGCCATTGGCGTGGTTATCGGCGCCTCCTGGAATGGGGCCAGGGCATTCACCGCCACCAGCGGGCCGGGCGTTTCGTTGATGAACGAGTTTCTCGGGCTGGCATATTTTGCCGAAATCCCGGCTGTGCTCATTGATGTACAGCGCGGCGGCCCATCCACGGGTATGCCTACCCGCACGCAACAATCGGATATTTTACTCGCCGCTTATGCCTCGCACGGCGACACCAAACACCCGCTTTTGTTCCCCTCCACGCCTAAGGACTGCTTCGATATGACCGCTGATGCCTTCGATTTGGCCGAACGCCTGCAAACGCCCGTGCTGGTGATGACCGACCTCGATCTCGGCATGAACGATCACATGTCGCCGCCGTTCCACTGGGATGAAAGCCGGCGCTACGACCGCGGCAAAGTGCTGAGCGCCGAAGACCTTGACAAGGCAAAAGAATGGGGGCGTTATCGGGATGTGGACGGCGACGGCATACCGTATCGCACCATTCCCGGCACCCACCCCACCAAGGGTTCATTTTTCACCCGGGGGTCTTCCAAAGACGAGTACGCCCGCTATACCGAAGATGCCGATGCTTACCGCCGCAACATGGACCGGTTGTTGAAAAAATGGGACACCGCCAGGGAGATCGTTCCGGCGCCCGAACTGTTTCAGGAGCACGACCGCAGCAAGGAGGGAATCATTTTTTTTGGCACCTCGGCTTATTCGGCCCTGGAGGCTACCGAGCAACTCGAAGCCGTGGGCGTGCAAACGGACGCGATGCGCCTCAAGGCTTTTCCGTTCAACGACACCGTGCGGGACTTTATCGAACGGCACGAACGCATCTATGTGATTGAGCAAAACCGCGATGCCCAGATGCGTTCCCTGCTGATGATCGAACTCGGCATAGACCCGAAAAAACTCATTCCCGTGCTGAATTACGACGGGTTCCCGATTACGGCAGCCACCATCGTTCAGCAAATTTTAAAATATCATCCCGCTTTGCAACCGACTGGAGGCAATGGGGTGCCGGTGTAATGCATCTTTTTTCATTCATCATTTATCAGTCATCGAATGACATACCTGCGTCCGAAATTTCGCCACCCCGAGCTCCCGCGCAATGCCCGGGGCTATACGCGCCAGTACTACGAGGGCGCACTGTCTACCCTGTGTGCCGGCTGCGGGCACGATTCGATCAGCGGCGCCATTATTCAGGCTTGTTTCGAGATGGCGATTGAACCGCACCGGTTGGCCAAACTCTCCGGCATCGGGTGTTCCTCCAAAACGCCTACCTATTTCCTGGGCAACTCCCACGGATTCAATTCCGTGCACGGGCGAATGCCTTCGGTGGCCACAGGCGCCAATCTGGCAAACCGCGACCTGATCTACCTCGGCGTGTCGGGCGATGGCGATACGGCTTCCATCGGCATGGGGCAGTTCGTACACGCGCTGCGCCGAAACCTGAATATCACCTACATTGTGATGAACAACGGTTGTTACGGCCTGACAAAAGGACAAGACTCGGCTACTGCCGACGAAGGTTCGGTAAACAAGGCCGGTATTGCCAACCCTTTTCAGGGCATTGATCTGGCCGGGCTGGCCATAGAGCTGGGCGCTACCTTTGTTGCCCGCAGTTTTTCAGGCGACAGAGAGCAACTGATTCCGATGATCAAGGCGGCTATGGCGCACGAGGGTTTTGCGTTTATTGACGTGTTGTCTCCCTGCGTGACGTTCAACAACAACCCGGGTTCTACCAAATCGTATGACTTTGTGCGCCAGCATATAGAAGCGACGGCTGCGGTGGATTATATCCCGGAAAAATCAGAAATCACAACGGAGTATGAAGAGGGCACCAGCAAGGTCATCCGTTTGCACGACGATTCACTGGTGCAGTTGCACAAGCTTGCGCTCGGCTGGGACCCCAGCGACCGCGGGCTGGCGTTTGCACGCTTGCACGAATCCCGCGCGCGTGGTGAAATCCTGACCGGCATCATTTATCTGGAGCCGCAAACCCGCGACCTGCACAATATGCTGAATACGGTGGCACAACCGCTCAATACCTTGCGCGAGGAGGATTTGTGTCCTGGTATTGCAGCTCTGGAGCAGATCAATGAGGAAAACCGATAGGTAGTATTTGTAGGGTGAACCGCTAATACCGCATTCCCCAGAACCAAGGCTCTTCAGCTTTGCGCTTTTCCTCGACGTGCTTTCGTACGATAGTCGCGTACTCGTCCTCCGAAATCTTTTTGCCTTTTATTTTCTTCTTGGGCAGGTCGAGTTCCTTGTCGAGTTTTTTCATTTGGATACGGTTGGCGGCGATGTTCATGGCCCCGTCGTTGTAGTCGGCCTCCAGAATGAGGCCGGGCAGTCCGCACAGGCGCTCCGGGCCGGCCGGCACGGGCAGGTCGAGGGCAAACCACGCCGTGATGCGCTGCTGTTTGATCGTATCTTCCCAGTAGGCGTTCATGCAGATATGACCGGCCACCTCTTTCATGTCGTTCAGTATTTTCCACTCCGGTGCGCGCAGGCTGTCCTCCACGATGTACGTTTTTCCAAGCAGGGTGAACACGTCGTAGAGGGTATTTTGTGCGAAGTTGCGTTTGATAAAAAACGCTTCCTTGCGCCAGGAGTAACCCTCGTCGTCGGGTTCTGCCCGCTCTTCAGAGTCTTCGTATTTGCTTTCTGTGGGGGTGAAATAGAGTGTGGTGTACACTTTCCACTCGGAGCGGTTGCCCCACATGTAGGCCGCACGCTCGCGTTGTTGTTTGGAAAGATAATCCAGCGCAATCGTTTTTTTGGTCCAGTTGTGGGTCACGAGGTAGCGGATATCTCCTTCCAGTTCCTGACTGTACATATTTTCAGGAAAAAGAGCCACGAACGCCAGCAAAGCGCCAAAAAAAAGTGAAAAGCGGGTTTGTTTAAACATGCGGTCAAGTTCAGTTGAGAAGTTGTTTGATTTTTTTGCTTGCCCTACCACCATCCGCCTTTTTTGATTTTGCTTTCGTAGCCGCGCATATTGTAGCTCACGCTGAGCATGAAATATCGGGCAAGCGTGGAGGCTGTATTGCGCACTACATAATTCTGGTTGCCTGTTTGGGTGATGCTCACACGGCGGTTGAAAATATCGAAGGCGGCTAAGCGTAGTTCGAAGCGGTTGGATGGCCCCAGCAGATGGCGCACCGAGGCATTCAGAATGGGCACCTCCTGCTTGAAGTCGAAGCGGTCATTGCGAAACAGGCTGTAGGTGAAATTGCTTTCGAGAAAAGTTTTGGCCGCAAACTGCCACTTGGCCGATGCATTAGCGCCGTGGTTCTGGATTTTCTGGTTCTGGTCCTCGCGGATGGAGTACGAGATGTTGTTGAAACCAAGATTTCCGCCTGCATAGAGAATGAGTTTCGGACTCGGGGTAAAAGAAAAACCCAAATTAAAATTGTACCCCAGGTTGTCGGTCTCGTTCTCTATGCCATTCACAAAAGCAGGAGACCTGCCGGCATTGAGGTTGCCGTTCAAATTCATGGTCAGTTTGGTTTTTACGATAGGAAAACTGGACCACAGATAGGTGTTGAAGCGGTTTCCACCGGAGACATTGTCGGGCCGGGCCGTCGTGCGAAAGCCAATGCTGTCCACGAAATCAATGGTTTGGTTGTAAATGATCTGGTTGTCGAACTGGCTGAAGTTGGCGCCAATACCGACATTGGCAAAGGAAGCCGGATTCCAATAGTTCAGGTTGGCGGAAAACGAATGGGAGCGCTCCGGCGTCAGATTGGGGTTGCCCTCGTTCCGGAAAGCCGGGTTGTTCACGTTGGGGATGGGCTGGAGGTCGGTCAGGCGCGGTTCGGACACATTGTAAGTGTAGTCGGCGCTGATCCAGACATTATTTGGGAACTCGTATTCCAGTTCCAGGTATGGCACCGCATTGTCGAACGTGCGTTTGATCGGATCGGTCAGCAGGGGCATATCGCGGTCTGTGGCGTAGCGGCCGTCCAGATCGAGCCGCTGTCCGGCCAATCCGGCAGATGCATTCAGGCCCTCGTGGGAGTAGCGGATGTCGGCGCCGAGGCGATTGAATTGTGTGGTGAAATCGTAAAAAACGCTGAGATCGGTGATGCGCTCGTTGTTCAGTTCCGGGTCTTGTACCTGGCGGTTCACAGCGTTGGCGCTGTGGCTAAAGTTGTAAAATGCTTCCAGGAACCAGCGTTTGTGCAGCGGCTCGGTGTAGAGCAGGCTGGACTTGAATTGTTCCGTGGCGTTGTCGTTGAGGTTCAACTGACGGATTTGGTCGGTGCGGGTCGGGGCAGTGAAGACTTCATTGAGCGAAAAAATGTTTTCCCGGCCATCCGACTGGCTGTTGTTGTACCCGGCACTGGCTGCAAAAGAGCGCCCTTTCTTTTTGAACCGGTGGCGAAAAATAGCAGCACTGGACAAGCGCCAGGAGTCGAGCAAGGTGCCGTTGTCCAGGAGCAGGCTGTTGGTGGGCGTGGTATTATTTTCGATAAAATACTGTGCCTGGCGGTTCTGGTTGTTGGAGTTGCTGAAACCCAGATTGGCCTTCACGATCAGGAGGTTCGACGAATCCAGATTTTGCTCTATCCGCGTGGCAATGCTGTGGTTTCCACGGAACTCCAGCCTGGTGGACGTATCGGTATTGGTGAAGGAACCGTCGTTGAGAAATGTTTCCCGCAGGGAAAGTTGGTCGAGGTCGAGCGTAGTTTCGTTGTAGACGTAGCTGGCGTTGTATTTGGTTTTTTTGTTGTCAAAATTGTAGTTCACGCCGCCGCCGAAGTTTTTGGTAAAACCCCGGCCGTCGAAGTTGTTGCGCAAACCGTTGTCGCTGGAGGAATAATAGCGTCCGCCGCCATTGTACCCGAACCCAAAATCGCCGTTGTCAAAGTCGTTGAACGCGTTTTGTCCTTTGAACTCGCCGTAATCCTCCCAGTTCACACCGGTTTCGTTGATGTTGTTGGCGTACCCGATGAAGGAAAGTTGCTGTTTTTCGTTGAACCGGTTGTAGTTGCCGCGAGCAGCCCAGCGGTCTTCGGTGCCCACAGCGCCCGTCAATTTTCCGAAAGAACCTTTTTTGTACTCTTCCTTCAATTCCAGGTTCATGGCTTTCTCCTTTTTCCCGTCGTCTATGCCGGTAAGTTTGGCTTGTTCAGACTTTTCGTCATACACCTGCACTTTGGAGATCGTCTCTGCGCCGAGGTTTTTGGTGGCGCTCTTGGGGTCGTCGCCGAAGAAGGTTTTTCCGTCCACATATACCTTTTGCACATCGCGCCCCTGGGCTTTGATGCTGCCGTCGGCGGCTACTTCGATGCCGGGAAGGCGGCGCAACAAATCCTCCACGGTGGAGCCGGGCGGCACTTTGAACGTCGTGGCATCGTACTCAATCGTGTCGCCCCGAATCCGCAACGGCGCCTTGGCCGTTCGGATAACCACCTCCATGAGTTCCTGGCTGATGGGCTTCAGGTACACCATGCCAAGATCGTTGATGTCTGTGGGCGACGGGTTGAGGTGCTGCTGGTAGGGGATGTGCCCTATGTAGGAAATTTTGAAGATATAGGCGGTGTTTTTTACATTTTTGAACGAAAAAAGCCCGTTTTCGTCGCTGCGGGAAAAATTGACAAGTGTGGAGTCCGTGGGGTTGAGCAGCATCACGGTAGCGTAGGCAGCCTCGGCCTCGGTGGTATCGCGGACGATACCTTTGATGGTAACACGCGAAGGGTTTTGGGCCTGGAGCAGGGTGGGGGAGAGCCAAAGCAGGCATAGCCAGAGCGGCAGCAAGATTCTTTTCATGGACGGGTATGGTTAAGTTTTGTTGTTTGACCGGCAAGGAACGCCTCCCGGTTACCTTGCATTGTGCGAAAGAGCGGTCTGCCGTGTGGCAGGTTGCCTGGTTGGCAAAAGCATTTGGGCAATAGGTGCGCCTGAAGGCGTTTTTGCTGCACCCGGTGCTCCAAAAAACACCCTATTTTCACCGCAAAAATCGCCGCGCCATGTCCTCCCGTTTTCTGCTATTTTTATGCTTACCCATGTTTAGTTGCCAGACACCCGCCGAAAAAAATCCCGCTGCCCCTGACCGGCCGGAATATGCCCTTGCTATCCACGGCGGTGCGGGCACTATTTTGAAAAGCGACATGACACCCGAACAGGATGCCGAATACCGCGCTGCACTGGATTCGGCACTGACCATCGGCGAGCATATCCTGCTAAACGGCGGTACCGCTCTCGATGCTGCCACCCAAACAGTAGTCTGGCTCGAAAACTGTCCGCTTTTTAATGCCGGCAAAGGTGCCGTGTTTACCCACGAGGGCCGCAACGAACTCGATGCCGCCATCATGGACGGCAATACCCAAAAAGCAGGCGCCGTGGGCGGGGTCACTACCGTCAAAAACCCGATCCTGCTGGCCCGGGCTGTCATGGAAAAATCGCCACACGTTTTTCTGACAGGCGCCGGAGCCGAGCAGTTTGCCCTCGAAAACGGCCTCGATACCGCAGGGCCGGAGTGGTTTTTTACCCAAAAACGTTGGGAATCGCTGCAAAAAGCCCTGGAAAAGGAAAAGGAGCAAGCCCCGCAGGGTATGGCGCCGGCTAACCCCGACCATAAATTTGGTACGGTCGGTTGTGTTGCGCTCGACCGAAACGGCAACCTCGCCGCAGCCACATCCACGGGCGGCATGACGAACAAACGCTGGAACCGCATCGGCGACACGCCCGTCATCGGCGCCGGTACCTACGCTTCCAATGAGGCTTGCGCCGTATCCTGTACCGGCCACGGCGAGTACTTTATCCGCTATGCTGTGGCCTACGATGTATTCGCGCGCATGACCTACGGCGGACTTTCCCTGCAAGCCGCCGCCGACCAGATCGTGTTGAAAAAACTCGTGGAAAAAGGCGGCGAAGGCGGTCTCATCGCAGTGGACAAAACAGGCCACATCGCCATGCCGTTCAACTCCGAAGGCATGTACCGGGGTTATGCCCGGCCGGGCGAACGAAAAACGATGATTTACGGCACCGAATAAACTTCCCGGGCCGCTGTGACAGAAAAAAACAACCAAAACATGATTCCTCTTGCCGAACGGATGCGTCCGCAAAATCTCGAACAGTACGTTGGCCAGCAACACCTGGTCGGCGAAGGCGCCGTATTGCGGCAGGCTATCGAGATGGGAAAAATCCCCTCGTTTATCCTGTGGGGGCCGCCGGGCGTGGGTAAAACCACGTTGGCGCAGTTGATTGCCAAATTCCTGAAAAAACCGTTTTACCAACTTTCGGCCATCAATTCGGGTGTCAAGGACATCCGGGAGGCGATAGACAATGCTGAAAAAACCACTCTGTTTCAGGCCAAAGGGGCGATTCTGTTTATTGACGAAATCCACCGTTTTTCCAAAAGCCAGCAGGATGCCTTGCTTGGCGCCGTGGAAAAAGGTGTGGTCACGCTCATCGGCGCCACTACCGAAAACCCGTCGTTCGAGGTTATTCCGGCGCTGCTCTCGCGTTGTCAGGTGTATGTGTTGCAGCACTTGAGCAAGGAGGAACTCGTTGGGCTGCTGCAGCGTGCCCTGACGGAAGACGAGGCACTGAAAAACATGGACATCGAACTCGTGGAAACCGATGCCTTGCTGCTCTACTCCGGCGGCGATGCCCGCCGCCTGCTCAATGCGCTCGAACTGGTATCGAATTACCGCCAACCCGACGAGCCGCTGCGCATCACCAACGACATGGTGCGCCAACGTATCCAGCAGAATATCGCGCTGTACGACAAAGGCGGCGAGCAACACTACGATATCATCTCGGCGCTCATCAAAAGTATCCGCGGCAGCGACCCCAACGCCGCCGTCTATTGGCTGGCGCGTATGCTCGACGGCGGCGAGGATATCGAATTCATCGCCCGGCGGCTGGTCATTCTGGCCGCCGAAGATATCGGCCTGGCCAACCCCAATGGTCTGCTGCTTGCCACCACCACCATGGACGCAATTCGTATGATCGGAATGCCCGAGGCGCGGATTATCCTGTCGCAGTGCGCGATCTATTTAGCCACTTCGCCCAAGAGCAATTCGGCCTATTTAGCCATTGACAAAGCCCTCGAAACCGTGCGAAACGGCGGCGGGCTGCCCGTGCCGCTTCCGTTGCGCAATGCTCCCACCAAACTGATGAAAGAACTCGACTACGGAGCCGGCTACCAGTACAGCCACGATTTCCCCGGTCACTTTGTGCCGCAGGACTTTCTACCGGATGCCTTGCGCGGCAAAATTCTGTACGAACCGGCCGAAAACCCCGCCGAACAGCGCGTCCGCCAAAAACTCCGCGAAGACTGGAAAAACTGGTATTCTTATTAGGTTGGAAGGTTAGAGGGTTGGAAGGTTTCTGGTTAGTACAACCCTCCAACCTTCTAACCCTCTAACCTAATAACCTTCCAACCTTCCAACCTATCTTTGCCCCGAAATGCGGGTATTCACAGATTTGCAACATTTGCCGCCGTTCCGGAATGCGGTTTTGACGATTGGCTCCTTCGACGGTGTGCACGCAGGCCATTGCCGGATATTGGAAAAGGTACGGACACTGGCCCGGGACTACAACGGCGAAAGTATCGTGCTCACCTTCGAGCCGCATCCCCGTATCCTGTTGCACCCCGACGACACGTCCTTCAAACTCATCACGACCTCTTCGGAAAAAATAAGCCTCCTGGAGCGTTGCGGCGTGGACAATGTTGTGCTGGTGCCGTTTACTCCGGACTTTTCCCGGCAGTCTGCCAGAGCGTATGTGGAGGATTTTATCATTCGATACTTCCGGCCGGCGTGTATCGTCATCGGTTACGACCACCGTTTTGGCGCTGATCGGGAAGGCGATATTGCCTTTCTGCGCGAATACGAGGCAAAAGGACATTTTTCCATGGTGGAAATACCGGCGCAGGAGGTGGACGAGATTGCGGTGAGTTCCACCAAGATTCGCAAGGCTCTGGACAGCATGGATGTCGCGCACGCCAACAGGCTGCTGGGGCATCCCTATTTTTTTACCGGCGTTGTGGTGGAAGGCAACCGCATCGGGCGAACGATAGGCTTCCCCACCGCAAATATCCGGATAGACGATCCGTACAAACTGATTTTACCGAATGGCATCTATGCCGCGCGGGTCGGCCCAGCCGGGGGTGGAGCCATGCTCTATATTGGCCGGCGGCCCACCATTACCGGGTCGGGCGGAAAATCCATCGAAGTGCATTTGCTCGATTTTGATGGAGATTTATACGGGCAAATACTCCGTGTGGAGGTGCTGGACTTTATTCGTTCGGATAAAAAATTGGACGATCTGGAGGCGCTGAAGGCGCAAATTGAAGCGGATCGGGTGGAAATCGTGCGGCGGCTTGGCCCCATACCCCAACAGGCGGCGGACCCGATTCCGGTTCCCGCGGATCACTCGGATACCGCTATCGTGATCCTGAATTACAATACCCGCCGTCACCTCGAAACCTACCTGCCCTCTGTGCTGGCGAACAGCCCGGGCACCCGGATTATTGTAGCCGACAACGGGTCGCCGGACGATTCAGTGGCTTTTTTGAAGGAAAACTATCCGGAGGTAGAGGTGCTTGATTTGCAAAACAATCACGGTTTTGCACAGGGCTACAACGAGGCGCTCGCGCGGGTGCCGGGGGCTATTTATGTCGTGCTGAACTCCGATGTGGAGGTCACGCCCGGCTGGATGGAACCCGTGCTGCGGGCCATGCGGGAAAACCCCCGAATTGCTGTTGCGCAGCCCAAAATTCTGTCGTGGAGCGACAAGCGTCGCTTCGAGTACGCCGGCGCTGCGGGAGGCTGGATAGACTATCTGGGGTACCCCTTTTGCCGGGGCCGTATTTTCAGCCAAAACGAAGTGGATGATGGTCAGTACGACACCCCTCAGGAGTGTTTTTTTGGGCTGCCGGCGCTGCGTTTTTTATCCGGGCCGATCTGTACCACGCGTTTGGCGGTTTCGATGGCGATTACTTTGCGCACAACGAGGAAATTGACCTGTGCTGGCGCCTCAAGCGCGCCGGATACGCGGTCTGGTGTTTTCCGCAATCGGTGGTTTACCACCTGGGTGGCGGCACCCTGGAGTACGAAAGTCCGCGCAAAGTGTTCCTCAACTTCCGAAACAGCCTGTTTACGCTCCTGAAAAACGAACCCGCCGGCAAGTTGCTCTGGCTGCTGCCTGCCCGCTTCCTGCTCGACGGCATGGCGGGTGTGCGCTTTTTTCTGAAAGGTCAGTTTCGGGCAATATGGGCTATTGTGCGGGCGCATTTTTCCTTTTATAAAAATTTCGGAAAAACTATTCAGAAACGCCGTTCGATAGAAAAAGTAATAGAAGATAACCGTGTGGCTCCCCCCAATCGCCGGGGTATTTATCCCGGCAGTATCGTGTTTGCGCACTATGCCCGCCGCGTCAAACGCTTCGCCTCCCTCAACCGTTAATTCCCGACTATGTCCAATTATGAATTGCTTTACGAAGACGATCAGATGCTGGTCGTACACAAACCGGCCGGCTTGCTCACTATTCCCGACCGATTTGGCAGCAAAGACAGCCTGCAAAATGCCCTGGAGCGCGACTTCGGCAAGGTGTTCGTCGTACACCGGCTCGACCGGGAGACAAGCGGGATTCTGTGTTTTGCCCGTACCGAGGCAGCGCACCGGAATCTGTCCATGCAATTTGAGCACCACACGGTGGACAAGTACTATTTGGTACTGGTAGATGGCAAAGTACACCAGGAGGAGGGCGAAATCAACAAGCCCATTGGCCCGCACCCCACCATTTCGGGCAAGATGACCATCACGGGCCGGGGCAAACCCTCGCTTACGTTTTACCGGGTACTGGAGCATTTCAAACATTTCACCTTAGTGGAGGCGCTGCTCAAAACCGGGCGCACGCACCAGATTCGGGTGCATTTCCAGAGCATCGGCTATGCGCTGGCCGTGGACGCTTTGTACGGCCCCCGACCCGCGTTTTTTTTGTCGGAAGTAAAAGGCAAATCGTACCGAAGCGGCAAGTTCAGCGGCGATGAACGCCCGCTCATGGAACGCACCAGCCTGCACGCCTTTCGCCTGCGCATTGACCACCCGGGTACAGGCGAGCGTATGGAGTTTCGGGCGGATCCGCCCAAGGATTTTCAGGCAGTGCTGAAACAGCTGCGTCGGTGGGGAACGACGGAGGGGGTTTGATCTTACCCACCTCACTCTTCGATCACTTGCCCGGCAAAAGCATTGTACGCTTGCATGAGCGACTGATAAAAAAGTTTGCCCTGCACGGCATAGCCCAATTTGGAATAATGCACCGAGTCGGACGACATCAGTCCGGCTGATTTCCAGTTTTTTGCCGAGTGCTCTCCTCCGGCCAGCAGGAATAAATCCCACAGCGCATAGCCGTTTTCTTGTGCGAATCGTTTGATTTCCGCGCTGATTGGCCCCATGTAGGGGTTAAAACCTTGCCCGCGCAGGTAGGAGTCTGCCGGGGTGGTGAACAGAAAACGGGCGTTCGGGGCGTATTTTTTGAGTTGTGCCACCAGTTCGCCCATTTGCTGATAGACGTGGTTGGCGGTGAGTTTTCCCTGTGCCTCGTTGGTTCCGAAAGAAAGTACGATCAGATCGGGGTTCAGATCGGCGAGTTGGCGGCCAAAGTACCGGGCACGCACGAAATCGGAAAACTTGGCGCCGTTCACCCCGATGGAATGATAGACGACCCCTGCCATTTCATTTTCCAGCAAAATGCCGTCGAGGGCGAAGCGTCCGCCTGTTTTTTCGGTTTGCCGCCGGTCAAACGAAACACGCGCCTGCGCGACCGGCCGGTCGAAGTAAAAGGATTTGAAAAACTCGTCCTGCAGGTACAAAACGGCTTTTTGGCCGGTCACATCGTCTTGCACGGTCATGTCCACCGGGCCGTCGTCTTCCCGGTGAAAAACGACAACTTTGGTAAACAGGCGGGTTTCGGCCGTTGATGTATCGCGCAGGCGGATGGTCAGGTTGCCGGTTTCCAGAAAAGTTTCGAGCAGAAATCCGCTCACACCGTAGGGCGTGGCCACATTCAGGTCGCGCTGGCAATTGGTGCCGTGCCAGCGGGCATCGGTCTCGATGAGGTAGTCTCTCGGGCCGTTGGAACCGGCGAGTTTGTACGGAAAAATGAGTCCGCGCCCGGCATCGCCGAAGGCGTTTTGCAGACGTTGGCGTACCTCGTGGGTCATAAAATTGCCGAGGACGTGTGAATCCCCGATGTGCACGATGCTGATTTTGTGTCCGCCGCCCACGCGCTGCCGGAACATTTTGTGAAACAGCGGCTCCAGGTAAGCCGCATTTTCGATACCGTTTTCCTCCTGCCGGAAAAAGCCATAGCCCACCGTGTCCTGCTCGGTGATCTCCACTTTGGGCGGCCGGAACTGCGACTGGCACTGGCCGGCACAAAGCAGCAGTAAAAACAGGCTCATGGCGGAGCGAAATCGAATATTTCCGGTTTGTAACATGCTCTAAGTTGTTTTACTGCCCAATGGTTTGTAAATCCTGTCTGAAAATAAATAAGCCTGTCTACCTCACAATCCTTGCATACTTCGCTTTTTTTCCTCCAAAAACAACCGAGCCAACTGCAACCCCAGCACTTTCCCGCCTTCGTGTGTCAGGTGGGTGTAGTCCCGGTTCGCCAGGGCCGGTTTGCGTTTTTCGGCAAAGTCAATCATAGCGCCCGGTCCGCCCATCCCGTGGAACAAATCATAAAACAAAAAGCCGTGCTTCCGTGCAAGGTCGCGCTGCATGGCTGCAATAGCCGGCACGCTGGGCATGGTGCCGAGCGCACCATCTATTTTGCCTGCCCGGTCTGCCACGCTGATGATCAGGATTGGCTTTCCCGGGAAACATTTGCGCAAGTGGGCGAACGTTTGATCCAACTCGTACCGGTACCACTTGATATTGTCCATTTTGTCGGTCACGGCGTTCAGGCCCAGTTGCACCACGACGAGGTCGTATTGCTGCACGGCATCGAACTGGCGGGCAAGGGCGGGTTCGATCAGTTTGAGCCGCCCGCCGGTGTTGCCGCGCACCGAAAAATTATCCAGATAAAAACCGGGGCCGTTTTCCAGGGTGGCGCCGTACACGAGCAGGTTGCTGTCCGGCTCGTCGAAGCGGAAGGCAAACGCGCGAATAGCGCCGGTGGGTGGGTTCCAGTCCCAGGCGCCGAGTTGGCCGCCGGTGCCGGGCAGCGTGTCGGTTTGCGGGGGCGTGTCGGCGTTTTGCCACACGAAGTGCGCCGTAGTGTCGGCCTGATAGAACAATCGGAAGCGCCCCCAGCGCCCCGTGTGGCGAAAATAATCGGCCCCTTCGTAGTGCACGAATGCCTGTGACCGAGGGCGGTAAACGAACCCATTGATACCGAAAGGCTGCTTGCTCTGGTGGTTTTTGGTGATTGAAAACGTTTGCCAGTTTTCGTAGCGGTGTACGAGGGTGCGCTTGAATCGGGCCACCTCCGAGGTGATGGGCACATAGCCCACACCGGCGCCTCCCCAGAGGGTCTGGAGGGTGTCGCGCAGGTCGCCGAGTAGGATATCGCCCTCCACGAAAGAGTCGCCGAAAAACGCCATACGCACCGTGCGCCGGTGGGTGCGAATGGAGTCAATGGCGGCAAAAAAAAGCGTCAGTCCTTGCTGTTCCGGGGTGTAATCTTCGATGATATTGCCCCAAAGCGCCGAATCCACGGGCAGCAGGTAGCCGAGGCTGTCGAGGCCGTCGCCGGAATCGGTTTGGGCAAGGGTGTCCAACAATGTTGGCAGGGTATCGGGCAGGGAGTGGGGGAGTGGTTTGCGGGGGCGGATATCGGAAAAGATGTCCATTTTCCGCACGGGCATGCCGTCTACGGACAGGCCTTCGGGCAGAAGCGACAGGCCGGTAAGCAGCAGCAGAACTCAAATATAGGACTGCCGGTTGGACAATTCCGATCCGGAGCATATCCAGGGGAAACAGGGGCACGCCAGACTACTGGATATTTTGGAACAAGAGGCTGTCTCAAAAGCATGGCTTTGACGGGAATTGATTTTTTTCAGACAGGATTTACAAGATTTACAGGATAAATGAGGCGACTCCGTCGCCGAAAATCCTGTAAATCCTTTTTATCCTGTCAAAAAATGAATTCGCCTGTCAACGGCGTAATACGGTGCGGACTTATGAGACAGCCTCTGGATACCAGGAAAACAAAAATGTCAAGTAGTATAGGGGCACGGACTTGTTCCATGCTGATTATTTATCGTACGACAACACTAACCTTTACCATACAGCACACCTGCCGACTTTATGCCGAACACGAATACGACCGGCGACGTACCGACGCCCAACGCTACCACAAACACGGAAGTTACCCCCAAAGGGCTGATGAAAGTAATCACTGCCTCGTCTCTCGGGACACTCATTGAGTGGTACGACTTTTACATCTACGGGGCCATGGCCATTATCATCTCCAAACAGTTTTTCCCGCAGGGCAATCCGACGGCTGCGTTTTTGGCTGCATTGGCCACTTTTGCTGCCGGTTTTGTGGTACGTCCGTTTGGGGCGCTGGTGTTTGGGCGCCTGGGCGACATCATCGGGCGGAAGTACACCTTCCTCCTGACGCTGCTCCTGATGGGTGGCTCTACGTTTGCGATTGGCCTCGTGCCCGGCTACGCCAGCATTGGTGTCTGGGCGCCGATACTCATCCTCGCCTTGCGTTTTGTGCAAGGTTTGGCGCTGGGGGGCGAGTATGGTGGCGCGGCCACTTATGTAGCGGAGCACGCACCCAAAGGGCGCAGGGGGTATTTTACCGCATACATCCAGACCACCGCAACACTGGGTTTTTTCCTCTCGCTGGGCGTGATTCTCCTCACCCGAAAGGCAGTAGGGGTGGATAATTTTAATGCCTGGGGCTGGCGCATACCGTTTCTGGTGTCCATTTTCCTGATTGCCGTGTCCATTTATATTCGGTTGAAAATGGCAGAATCACCCCTGTTTTTCAAAATCAAAAAGGAAGGCAAGGTGTCGCGCAACCCACTCAAAGAGTCGTTTGCAAACAAATCGAACCTGAAAATGGTGCTACTGGCGCTGTTTGCTGCGGTCATGGGTCAGGGCGTGGTGTGGTACACCGGACAGTTTTATGCGCAAACATTCATCGAGCGCACCTTGTCGGTCGAGTTCGAGCAAGTACGGTATCTCTTCTGCTTTTGCTATTTTGTTGGCCACACCGTTTTTTCTGGTATTTGGCGCCTGGTCCGACAAAATCGGCCGAAAAACCATCATGCTCGGCGGTATGCTGCTGGCCATCCTGACCTACTTCCCGATCTACAAAATGATGTACAGCCTCGCCGACCCCAAAGCAAAAACGGAGCTGGCGGAGCGCAGCGGCACGAGCACCTTGCTGGCAGTAAATGCTGCGGGCGACTCCACGCGCACCACCACCGTGGTCCAATCTTTTACGGACGGTTCCTCGATGAAAGTCGTGACCCGGGCAATCGTCCTGGCGGATAAATCGCTGCCCGCGCCGGTAGCCGAGACAACCAAGACCTTCTGGCTTTCGTCGGCAGGGTTCTGGATGATGATGTTTTTGGTTTTCATCCAGATCATTTATGTGACGATGGTGTATGGCCCGATCGCGGCCTTTTTGGTGGAATTGTTTCCCACGCGCATCCGCTACACCTCCATGTCGCTGCCTTACCACATCGGCAACGGCATCTTTGGCGGCCTGACGCCGTTCATTGCCACCCGGTTGTTTGATGCCAGCAAAACACCGGCGAATCCGGTCGGTGATCCCTACATCGGTCTCTGGTACCCAATCCTGATTGCAGGTGCCTGTTTTATCATCGGCTTATTCTATTTGCCCGGAAAAAAAGACGAAAACATGTCGGATTAACACCCGCCTGCAAGGCTTCTCACCTTTCTCTCACGCTCCTCACGCACGACAATATGAACGCAATCAAACGTCTTTTCGGGTTTATCTGGATGACCCTTGGCATCACCACCATTTACCTCATGTTCAAACAGGCCGGTATTGAAATCGGCGAAGCGCGGGCCGGTCTGCGTGCACTGCTCGATACCCAAATGTTTTGGTACATCATCATTCCGATTTTCACACCCATTATGATCGGCCTTTGCCTGTTTGGCTGGTTTGCCTGGAAAGGGGAGTACGATACGGTGGAACAGAACCCGCCGACATAATTTTTTCAAACAAACACAGCGCAACGCCTACCGTGCGCTATTTTTCGCCCGCTCAAATATTCACCAGCACGCATACCTGCTATGACACTGCAAATCAAAAGTATAGACGAATACCACACCGAATACGCCCGCTCCGTGGCCGATCCGGAAGGCTTTTGGGCCGAGCAGGCCGCTACCTTCCGGTGGCACAAACCCTGGCGTCAGGTGCTGAAATGGAACTTCCGCGAACCCAATGTGCAGTGGTTCGTTGGCGGTCGCCTGAACATCACCGAAAACTGCCTCGACCGGCATTTGGAAACCCGGCCCAATCAGGTCGCCATCCTCTGGGAACCCAACGACCCGAAACGCAAGCCGCGCAAAATTACCTACAAACAACTGTACGGGCAGGTGTGTCAGTTCGCGAACGCACTCAAAGCGCAAGGGGTGAAAAAGGGCGACCGCGTGTGTATTTACATGCCCATGACCCCGGAACTGGCGGTGGCTGTACTCGCCTGTGCCCGCATCGGGGCCATACATTCCGTTGTGTTTGCCGGGTTCAGCGCCGTGTCGCTCGCCGACCGCATTAAAGACGCCCAATGCAAGGTGGTGCTCACCTCCGACGGTAACTCCCGCGGCCCCAAAAATATACCCGTCAAACAAGTGGTGGACGAGGCTATCGCCCTCGGCTGCGATTCTGTGGAGCATGTCATCGTGCATCAAAACACGGGCGACCCGGTGGCCATGCACTCCGACCGCGATATCTGGTGGCACGAGGCCATCAAGGGCAAACGCAAAAGTTGCAAAGCCACCATCGTGGACAGCGAGGACATGCTTTTTATACTTTACACCTCCGGTTCCACGGGCAAACCTAAGGGCGTGGTGCACACGCACGGCGGCTACATGGTTTATACCGAGTACACGTTCCGAAATGTATTCCAGTACCAGCCGGGCGAGGTATATTGGTGTACCGCCGACATCGGCTGGGTCACCGGGCACTCGTACATCGTGTATGGGCCGCTATTGGCCGGCGCTACATCGGTCATGTTCGAGGGCATTCCCACATACCCCGATCCCGGACGTTTTTGGGATGTGATCCAGCGCCACAAAGTCAATATTTTTTACACGGCCCCCACGGCTATTCGTGCGCTTATGGCCGCCGGAGATACCTGGGTGAAAGGCCGGAGAATGCCCTCGCTGCGGGTGCTGGGCACGGTTGGCGAACCCATCAACGAAGAAGCATGGCACTGGTACAATGAGCGCATTGGAAAAAAACGCTGCCCCATTGTAGATACCTGGTGGCAAACGGAAACCGGCGGCATCCTTATTACCCCCATTGCCGGCATCACGCCACTTAAACCCTGCTATGCCACGTTGCCCCTGCCGGGCGTGCAGCCTTGCCTCGTAGATGCCAACGGAAACGAAATAGAAGGCAACGACGTGGAAGGTATGCTTTGCCTGAAATTCCCCTGGCCGGCTATCCTCCGTACCACCTACGGCGACCATGAGCGCTGTCGCCAAACCTATTTCGCGGCATTCAAGGACAAATACTTCACCGGCGACGGCGCCCGCCGCGACGCCGATGGGATGTACCGCATCATTGGCCGGGTGGACGACGTGATCAATGTGTCCGGCCACCGGATCGGCACCGCTGAAGTGGAGGATGCCATCAACAAAACCCCGCGCGTGGTAGAATCCGCAGTGGTTGGCTATCCGCACGACATCAAAGGGCAGGGAATTTACGCTTACGTCATTGCCGACGGGCCGGTAGCCGACGAAGCGGCGTTTAAAAAATCTGTGCTGGACACCGTGACGCGGGAGATTGGCCCTATCGCCAAGCCGGACAAAATTCAGGTGGTGCCGGGGTTACCCAAGACCCGTTCGGGCAAAATCATGCGCCGTATTCTGCGGAAAATCGCCGAGGGCGATACATCGAATTTGGGCGATACGACAACCCTGCTGAACCCGGAAGTGGTGGAGGAAATCAAAGCGGGGGCGGTGTAGCGAATGCCTCCGGCAGCATCCGACAAAACGGCAACGCTTTGGAATAATCCAGTTCGGCGTATTCCAGGCCGAGCAGCCGGATGTTGTGGTAGTATGCCGAATGTTGCTGGTAATAGTGTTTTTCGCTTTGGATAAACCAGGCCTTCTCTCCCAGTTTTTGAGATAAAAACCACTTCTCCAGTAGCCGTGCACTACGTCCGTTACCATCGTTCCAAGGGTGAATTTTCAAAAACACCAGATGCAGCATGGACGCGAAAAAAAACACGTCATGTATCGCTATCTCTTGTTGTAACAGCCAGGCGATGTCGTCGTACAATTTTTGCATTTCTCCAGTTACTTCATGGGGCAACGCCGCCACATATTCGATGCGCCCGTCGGGGGTGGACACATACATATTTTGCGTTCTGAACGTACCCTGATACGGCTTGGCTACCAGGTGTTTGCTCAATAATCGGTGGGCTTCGCTCAGGTTGACTGTGTTCAGCGCGTGGGCTTGGGCAAAGGCGTATGCCTCGTACAGGTCATCAATCTTCCGGGTGTAGTCGGGCAAAAACGCAATGCCGAAACGCCGGTGTTTGACATAGCTGTCCAACTCGATATCCTCGCCTTCTATTTTGCTGCTGAATACCGACGAAACCGAGGTGTAAAAACTGAAACTGTCCGTAGAGATTTCCGCGTCATGCAGGGCTTCGAAGGCCGCCGACAAACCCACCGGAACCTGCTTCCGGTACTCGGGCAACAGGTTTGTTGGTATGATATGCAGGTTTGGATAGGTCATGGATCGTGTATCGCTTTCAGCAAAAGTAGGAAATTCGTTGCGCACCGGCGCAGCATTTGCCGCCCCG
The DNA here is from genome assembly GCA_016719605.1 of Lewinellaceae bacterium. Lineage (GTDB taxonomy): Bacteria > Bacteroidota > Bacteroidia > Chitinophagales > Saprospiraceae > M3007. Next base: position 354,921 of record JADJYW010000006.1, read on the forward strand.
CCCAACTTTTTATACCGCCGCCTGTTTTTCCCATCTTCGCGCCCTTGTGGAAGAACAAAACGACAACAGTACCTTGCAACCCGAACACTACGATATCATCTTTGCCGGCACAGGGCTTTCCGGCTTGACCTTAGCCGTGGAACTGGCCCGCCGTCCGGCATTTCAGGACAAAAAAATCCTGCTGCTCGACCGCGACCGCAAGCAGCAAAATGACCGAACATGGTGTTTTTGGGCCACCGATGCCGAGCCGCTACCGCCCGTGGTGTTTCGGTCGTGGGATCGTTGCCGGTTTTTTTCTACCGGTTTTGAAACCAGCATGGACATCGCGCCGTACCGCTATCGTATGGTGCGCGGCATTGATTTTTACAACTGGGCCAACGCCGAACTGCGTAAAAATCCCAATATCCACCGGGTGCACGCAACAATTTCCGATCTGAACCCCAGCCGTGGGTTGGTGCGAACGGATGCCGGTGAATTCACGGCAGACCTCGTTTTTAATTCCGCATTCACCAAAACCCGCGTGCTGCCCGAAGCAGGTGGCGCCTACCCCGGTCCGCCGTTTTCAATACTGCCCGACAACCGTGGAGCCACGAGATCAACATCCATCTTTTTGCTCCAGCATTTTAAGGGCTGGATCATCGAGACGCCGGCGCCCGCATTCGATCCGGGATCTGTGACTTTCATGGATTTTCGCATTGAGCAGCACGGCGAAACACGTTTTGTGTATGTGCTGCCATTTTCGGAAAACCGCGCCCTGGTAGAGTTTACCGTGTTTTCACCGGCCATGCTGCCACCCGAGACCTACGATCAGGAACTGCGCCGTTACCTGAGTGCTTTTTTAAAAATCAACGATTTTGAAATAAAGGAGGAGGAATTTGGCGTGATCCCGATGACCGATTTTCCCTTCCCGGCTCGCCAGGAGGGCAAAGTGATCCACATCGGAACGGCCGGTGGATTTGTGAAAGCCTCCAGCGGGTACGCGTTCAAGCGCACCCAGCGCAAAGTGCGCGCTTTCGTGGACGCCTGGGAGCGCACCGGGCGCCCGGATGCCCGTACATTCCAGTCGCCCCGCATTTTTCGGCTGTTCGACAGCATTTTTCTGCGGGTACTGCGCGACCGCAACGAACTGGGGCATGTCATCTTTAGCAACCTTTTCCAAAAACTGCCGCCCACGCTCGTGTTACGTTTTCTGGATGAAGACTCCACGCCGCTCGAAAACTTGCGCCTGGTGGCGGCGCCGCCTGCACGGCCGTTTTTACGAGCGTTTTTCCAACTACTTTTTGCCAAATAGCGGAAAAAGCAAAAATCCGTGTGCAAAAAATCGGCTTTGTACATGGATTTTGTGGACGGCATACCGCCCCGTATCACTCAATGGCCTACTTTTGCGCTGCCTTTCCAGATAACGCTCATCACATTACCATAACTGAATTCGACATGTCAAAAAAACGCATTGCAATTAACGGTTTCGGCCGTATCGGTCGCCTCACTTTCCGCAACCTGCTCAAAAATCCCAACGTGGAGGTAGTGGCTATCAACGACCTTACCGACAACCACACCCTGGCCCACCTGCTCAAGTACGATACCATGCACGGCCAGTTTGACGGCACCGTGGTAGCCGACGATGAGTTCCTGTATGTGAACGGCCAGAAAATTCTCGGCGCCTCCATCAAGAATCCCGCCGAGTGCCCCTGGAAAGAACTGCAAGTGGATGTGGTATTGGAGTGTACCGGTATTTTCCTCGACCGCGAGAAAGCCGGACTGCACCTCCAGGCGGGTGCCAAACGCGTCATCCTCTCCGCACCACCCAAGGCCGATGATGTACCGACCTTCGTGATTGGCGCCAACCACCAGGACATCAAAGACAGCGATACCATTCTGTCCAACGCTTCCTGTACGACCAACTGCCTCGTGCCCATGATCATGACGCTGGACAAGGCATTCGGCGTCGAGCAGATGTTCATGAATACTATCCACGCCTACACCGCCGATCAAAACCTGCAGGACGCTCCCCACCGCGACCTACGCCGCGCCCGCGCTGCCGCGCAAAATATCGTGCCCACCAGCACCGGCGCCGCCAAGGCTGTTGTACTCGTGGCCCCGCACCTGAAAGGCAAAATTGCCGCGCACTCCATGCGTGTGCCCGTGGCTACCGGCTCCATCACCGACTGCGTGTGCGTTATTAAAAAAGCGGCTACCGTAGAGGAAATCAATGCCGTTTTTCAGGCTGCTGCTGAAACCCACCTCAAGGGCATTCTGGAATATACTTCCGACCCGATCGTGAGCGGCGACATCGTACGCAACACGCACTCCTGTATCTTCGACTCGGGCCTCACCCAGGTGAATGGTAATACCTGCCGCATCGTAGGCTGGTACGACAACGAAGCCGGCTACTCGGCGCGTTTGGCCGACCTGTGCGCGATGGTTTAGGATGCCGTACAAATTGAACACATTGCTTTGAACACAAGAGTCATCCCGTTTTTGGGGTGACTCTTGTGCTTATGGTGACAATGCCGCAGGGCAACGGGGCGTTCATGGTTTTTTCATTCACCAATCGTTTAATTTACTACCCATGGTCACAACCCGATTGCTTCGATTTTGGCTGCCCCTTGGCAGCATGCTGCTTTTGTTTGCATTTGCAACCTGCAAAAACGATGACGATCCATTCGTCGAATCTATTCCCGACGCTGCTGTACTGCTTGTTATTGATGAGGAGAGTATAGATAACGGCAACCCGCCCAACAATTTTTCGGATGTGGATGTGAACGACCAACTGGCTAATGTCGGTCTCCGCGAAAGCCTGCGCTTTTTCAGGGAAAATGCCGGCCAAACCATTGACCTGTTTACCGGAGAAGTGGGCGATGAAGGCTGGCATGCCTTGAAAACCATTCCGGCATCGTGGAAAAATGCCGGCCCAACGGACAACGGTTCGCGAAATTTTCTTGCTCCGGGGCCGGGACTCGGATCGGGTAATGACGACCGCGAAGTGCTGCTGGACAAGATCCCGGACGTAACGCCACTCCGCGCCACCGGACTTAAAATGTTGATTGGTAAAACGGTGCTTGCCGTGGTGTACGACAGCGATATCAGCATCAACTATTCGCCGCTAAACGGCAATTTGATGGGCGCTAACCTCGGTATCGTTGCCTTTGATGTACTTGACGTGCAAGAACGCACCGACGGCTCCACGTCCTCGCTGCCCCGCGTGACGATTCGAATCAGAAAAGTGGACAACGTGGTGACGGCGCCGCTGACGCTGTTTGCCAATGCCCCCGTTCCGCAGTCGTCCTCCGAGCCGTTCGACATCAAACCGCCGAATACTGCTCCGGTGGCGCAATTGGTACCGGCGCCGTAAAGCCTGTGTTCGGCACCGGTACACCAAGGCGTCTCGTAAGTCCGCGCCATCAGTGCAAAGCTGACAAGCGGATACATTTTTTGGCAGGATAAGAAGGATTTACGAGATAAATGAGGCGGCTTTACCGCCGAGCATCGGCTACGCATATTTTGCTTCCTCTTTCGCCCTGCTTGGTGTTTTCACCAAGCAGCCTCGCGTAGAACCGCTTGGTGAAAACACCAAGCAGGGCGAAGGGATGACAAACACAGTATATGCACAGCCGATGCTCGGCGGCTTAGCCACCGAAAACCCTGTAAATCCTTTTTGTCCTGTCAAAAAATTCAATTCCCGTCAAGACAGTACGGATGATACACCCTCGTGTAGCAGCAGAAGTAGAAAAACACAAAACACGCGGAGAAACACCCGATGTGAAAATTTTCTTCCTTTGTGCATGCATTTTCGACTCCATTTGCCTGCCTTGCTCATCGCCCTGCCGGTGTTCTCCGGCTGCACGGCGCAGTCCATCCCCGCCATAACAGGTCACATCACGCTGCAACCAGAGTGGAAACCTGTTCTGTATCTGGTACAACCGCGCGGTTTTTCCGAAATCGCCGCCAATTTCACCGGCCTCGTGGTGGATTCCGCCGGCATTGCCCCCGACGGACGTTTTACTTTTTCCAACGTGCGCATTCCGGAGGGCAAAACCTTGTTTCAAATTTGTATTCAAAAACAGGCCGGGCGTTTCCCCAATCAACTTCTGGACGAAGATATTGCCTCGGCCAACTACATGCCGGTGGTGCTGCAGCCGGGCGAAACGCTGGAAATTGTAGCGGAGGCTGCCCGTTTTCAAGCGACTTTTTCGATAAAAAACCCTTCGGCTGAAAATGCCGGCCTGCTACGCCTGCGCGATCTGCGTCAGGAGGCTTTTGCACAAAATTTGACGCATCCCGACGGCGACATCCACGAGGAAAGCCTCCTGCTCGAACACGAGGATGCTCTGCTCCGTTTCCGCCGCCCGCTGATGGCGTTTGCCGATACATGCCCGAATCTGCTGCCGGCACTGGTGGCTGTGCGTTGGGTAAGCCCGGCGGGCGACTACGAGCGCGTGCCGGAATTTGTCGTTGGCCAATGCCGCAAGTGGAGTAAAGAAACGGCAAGCAGCCCTTGGGTTCGGCAATTGTGCGCTACCGGAAACCGCGAAAATCTGCCTGTCCTCACCGGCGATGTAGTGCCCGATTACCCGCTTCCGATGGTCGGCGGCGACACCATACGTTTGCATGCTCTGCTGGGCAGCCGACTCACTATTCTGGATATTTGGGCTTCCTGGTGCGCCCCTTGCCGCCGCGAAAACCGCGAAATACTGGCCCCGCTTTGGGTGAAATACAACGCGCAGGGATTACAAATCATTGGTTACTCCATTGACGGCAGCGCCGGTCCATGGAAGGCTGCTATCGCAAAAGACGGTGCGGTGTGGCCCCACGCCGGCCACCTCAGCGGCGATTCCACGCCCTTCCTCGAAACGTTGCGCATCACGACCATTCCGGCCAATTTCATCCTTGACGCCCGGGGAAATGTGGTAGCCAAAAACCTGCACGGAGCAGCGCTGGAAGCGTTTGTTGCGACGTATTTTTGATCCACAAAATTTGCAAATTGATCCGCTGATGAAAAAAATGCCCGTTTTGCTCAAGTTTGCGCTGGTATGCGCGCTCTGCTTCGGTTTCATTGCGGTGATCAGCCTGTTTATCAGTTTCTTTTCATCAAAATAAAACATACGTGCTATGCAAAAGAACATGGGTACCATGGACCGCGTCGTTCGCCTTATTATCGCAGCTGTTGCTGTTTTTTGATTTTCAACGATACCCTTACCGGCATTTGGGGTACCGTCGCTCTTGTCGTGGCGGCGGTATTCACCCTGACCAGTATCGTCAGTTTTTGCCCGATCTATCGGATTGTCGGGTTGTCCACCTGCCCGGTTTCAAATAGGGAAGGTTAATGTGTTCGGAGTATTCGATAAAATGCTGAGTGGGCGCTTTCCATGGAGATCACCCGTTTTTATTTAATTCTGCATTTGGGCTGAATAGCACATAATTTGGGTCAAATGTGCAAGTATTTGCAGGAGGATCACCGCACCTTTGTTGAATCTTTTCAACAAAACGGAAATCATGAAGAAGTTAATTGCAGAATTTATTGGCACCTCCTGGTTGGTTCTGGGTGGGTGCGGGAGCGCAGTTTTGGCTGCGGGTTACCCGGAGTTGGGTATTGGATTCGCAGGAGTTTCCCTTGCCTTTGGCTTGACGGTGGTGACCATGGCCTATGCCATAGGGCACATATCCGGCTGCCATTTGAATCCGGCAGTATCCATCGGTCTCTGGATGGGTGGGCGTTTTGACAAAAAAGAACTGTTGCCTTATATCGGGGCACAGGTAGCCGGCGCGGTAGCCGGGGCCGGCATTTTATACCTCATCGCCAGCGGAAGAGCCGGGTTCGAACTCGGCGGATTTGCGGCCAATGGCTACGGAGAACATTCGCCCGGCGGATATGGTATGCTGGCCGCTTTGATCACTGAAGCCGTGCTGACCTTCATGTTCCTGATCATTATTCTGGGGAGCACCCACGCGAAAGCGCCAAACGGATTTGCCGGCCTCGCCATTGGGTTGGGGTTGACGCTTATCCACCTGGTCAGTATCCCCGTTACCAATACGTCCGTCAACCCGGCCAGAAGCACGAGCCAGGCGCTGTTTGCCGGCGATTGGGCGCTGGGTCAACTATGGCTGTTCTGGGTAGCCCCCATCATTGGCGCAGCATTGGCTGGGCTTGTTTACAAATATATTTCGGCCGAACGGGACTAAGAATCTGTGTAGAAATTGCGGATTGTAGCTGTTTATCCATCTGCCACTGTGTGGAAATCCGCCCGCGTTACGAGATTCGTATCGCGGGCGGATTTTAGTATAGTGGCAAAAAACCTGTACGGAGCAGCGTTGCAAGCGTTTGCAGCAACCTATTTTTGAGCCAATAATTTAACACACCCGATTCAACGCACTCAACGCATGAAAATCAACTTCCAAAACAAAAAAGCCCTCGTCCGTGTGGACTTCAACGTACCGCTGGACAAAGACTACAAAATCACGGACGACACCCGCATCCGCGAGGCAGTACCCACCATCCGGCACATTCTCGACACCGGTGGCTCGGTCATCCTGATGTCGCACCTCGGCAGGCCGCTGCAAAAACTGAACGCCGACGGCACGATCAACCGGGAAAAATTCACGCTCAAACATCTGGTGCCGCACCTGCGTCGCAAACTCAAAACGCGTGTCCACTTCGCGGAGGACTGCGTGGGCAAAAACGCCGTGAAAAAAGCCGCTGCGCTCAAACCTGGTGAGGTGCTGCTGCTGGAAAACACCCGCTTTTATCCCGAAGAAGAAAACGGTGATGCCGAGTTTTCAAAAAAACTCGCCGCCCTGGCTGATGTCTATGTCAACGATGCCTTCGGTACCGCGCACCGCGCACATGCCAGTACAACCATTGTGGCCAATTATTTTGACAAGAAAAATAAATGCTTCGGCTTCCTCATGGAGCGCGAAATTGAAAACGCCAACCGGGTCATCAAAAGCCCGGAGAAACCGGTAACCTGTGTGGTCGGTGGCGCCAAAGTGAGCGACAAGATCGTGCTGCTGGAGCGTTTTCTCGATTTTGCCGACAACATCATCATCGGCGGCGCCATGGCCTACACCTTTATGCTGGCCAAAAAAGGGCTGGTGGGCAACTCCCTCGTGGAGCCTGATCGCGTGAAAGCCGCCAAAGAGTTTATGAAAAAGGCCAAAGCGGCTGGTGTGAAAGTGCTGCTGCCCAAAGACTCTGTTTGCGGTGACAAGTTTGCCGCCGATGCGGCCGTAGAAGTATTTCCCAGCCACCAAATCCCCGACGGCTGGATGGGACTTGATATTGGCCCTTCGGCAGCCAAATCCTTTGCCCGCGTGATTCGCCAGAGCAAGACGATCATCTGGAACGGCCCGATGGGTGTGTTCGAAATGCCCGCCTTTGCCGAAGGCACCAAGGCCGTAGCAAAAGTCGTAGCCCGGGCGACCGGCAAAGGCGCCTATTCCATGGTAGGTGGCGGCGACTCCGTAGCGGCGGTCAATCAGATGAAATTAGCCAAAAAAGTGAGTTTCGTTTCCACCGGCGGCGGCGCTATGCTGGAATATCTGGAGGGGCGGGAGTTGCCGGGTATTGCGGCGATTGCCGGGTAGGTGTTTTTTACCGCAGAGACGCAGAGTATTTTTTACCGCGGAGTCGCAGAGACGCAGAGACGTAGAGTATTTTTTACCGCAAAGACGCTTTGGCTTTTCCCACTTCTCTGCGGTAAAAAATACTCTACGTCTCTGCGTCTCTGCGACTCCGCGGTAAAAAATACTCTACGGAAAAACGTCTCCGCCTCTCCGCGTCTCCGCGGTAAAAAATACTCTACGGAAAAAACGTCTCTGCCTCTCCGCGACTCCGCGGTAAAAATACTCTACGGAAAAAACGTCTCCGCGTGGTTTGCAGATTGCCCCGGACCGGTTCTTAAACCAGCTCTTTTTTCGCCAGGTAGAAGTCCACCATTTCCAGTTTGGAGGCTAAGCGCTCCTCCAGATCATGCAGCGTTTTTGGCGGCGGGATGATCACTTTTTCACCTTTTTTCCAGTTCAACGGCATAGCGCATTTGTACTCATCGGCGGTTTGCAGGGCTACGAGTACGCGTTTGATTTCCTCCATGTTGCGGCCCACGTTCAGCGGGTAGTACATCACCAAGCGGATTTTACCGATGGGGTCAATGAAAAAGACGGCGCGCACGGCAGCGGTTTCGCTCTCTCCAGGCTGGAGCATACCGTACAGTTTGGACACCTTCATGTCAATGTCGGCGATGATCGGGAAGTGAAAATAGACCCCAGTTTTTTCGCGCACATTGTTCACCCACGCAATGTGGGAATGGATACTGTCAATGCTCAGGCCGATCAGGTTTGTGTTGTGTCCGTCAAAGAAATCTTTTTCCAAAGCAAAGCCCGACATTTCAGTCGTGCAAACCGGCGTAAAGTCGGCCGGGTGCGAGAACAGGATGGTCCACTTGTCTTTGATAAAGTTCGAAAACTTGAGTTTGCCGATGGTGGTCATCGCTTCAAAATCGGGGGCCTGATCGCCGATGCGGGGCATCGAATATGTTTGATTTTCCATAAAAATGATACTTGTGTTTTGGTGAAAAATAAAAAACCCGCGCTCGAAATGATGCTTTTGGTACACATCAGTATCGAGAACGGGTGCAAAGATCGGCCGCACAGGAAGGCGGTTGCAGGATGAAAAACGGGGCTTTGGGACTTTTCAATGGCAATTACATTTTCCGCACTTGTCCGGAGCCGGAAATATGTGTGTCCAGTGACGGGCTGCCGTCGTACCAAACATTGCCGGAGCCGGAAATATGCGTCTCCAGCACCTCCGACACTTTCAGCCGGACGGTGCCGGAACCGCTCACATGCACTTCTGCCGTTTTTGTCGGGCATTGCAGCGCATCCACTTCGCCACTGCCGGAAACGGAGAACGACGTATCGTCCGATTGGCCCTTCAGCAAGATGCTGCCACTGCCGCTGACATGGGCAGCGATAAACGGATAATTCATCTCGTTCAGAATAAGGCGCCCGGAGCCGGACAGGCCGAGGTTCAGCGTACTGCCCGAAAAAGCGCCGTCGGTTTCCAGTCGGGCGCTGCCGCTCAGTTGCAGATGTTTCAGCTCGGGCATCGTTATTTCTACCTCGAGGCCGTCCACGTCGCGCACATTGCGGGAGAAATAGATGTGCAGGTTGTTGCCCTCCGTACGGGTTTGCAGATAGGGCAACAAATTTTCCTCCGCCCGTACCTGTACGCGGAACGTGTCGCCCCGGATGATGGATACATCGCCGGACACGGAGACATCCACGCCGGTAAAGGCATCCGTATTACGGGTTTCGGAAAGAATAGCGCCACTACCTGTCAGGGCGGGGTCGCAAGCGGTGAAAAGCAGCGCTGCCGGAAGAGACAGCAACGCAAGTGTTCTGAAAATTGACTGGGTACGCATGGGTGAAGTGTTTTTGTGTTTTTGTCAACACAATAGACATCCGGCAAGAGCGGGAAGGTTGCAGCCCCCGCGCACTACCACATCAACCCCGCCAGTCGGACAGGCTCTCCGCCCGTCCGAACGACCACCTGATAGTACCCCGGCGCCAGGTCGTGCAGCCCTTTGATTGCCAGGGAAGTGACGGTGTGATTTCGCCACAAAGTCGTGCCCGTTTGCATTTTTTGCCCAAACAGATCGCGTAGTTCAACCTCCGGCAGGGCTGCGCCGATATTTCCGAAAAGCAGGAAAGACAACGTCCCCGCGTCACGGTCGGCAGCAAAAAAACCTGTCCGGGCATTGTTCAGTACATCGCCGTGCAGGTAGCCGCCTAAGGTCAGCCAGGCGCGGGCCATATCGGGCATACCGTAGCCGCGCAGGGTATCGGGTGCAAGCATTTGATCGGCGCTAACGAAAACGGCATCAAGGATTTCGGCAGCAGTTTTCTCCGGAAAAGCGCTCCACAGCGCAGCCAGCGCGCCAACCAGCATAGGCGACGCCAGCGAGGTACCGTTGGACAAACCCAGGTCTGTACCCGAATCGCCGGCTACCACCACCGTTTCACCCGGCGCCATGAGGTCGGGTTTGATGCGCCCGTCGGCCGTCGGGCCTTGCGAACTGAACGGCGCCCTGCTGCCGTCGGGCCGTACTGCCCCCACAGCTATCACCCCCGGCGCATCGGCGGGTACACCGAGGTAGGTCCAGGGTTCGTCGCCGGAATTCCCCGCGCTGTTGCACACGATCATACCCTTGGTAGCGGCAATCGCCGCGCCGCGCGAGCCGATGGCCGTTCGCCCGTCCAGCACCGCGGAGGTATGGCTGAGCGTGGTGTCGTTAAAAACCGTGTAGCCCAGCGAGGCATTGATGATGTCGGCGCCGATGCTGTCGGCCCATTCCGCGCCGGCAATCCAGTTGGTTTCCTCTACCGGAAATTCGCCGCCGGTGTCCTCGGTTTTTATCAAAAAATAGGTGGCCTCCGGGGCGGCGCCCACGAAGTAGCCCGGCAGGTCGGCGGCCATGACGGACAGCACGGATGTGCCATGCTGGGCGCTTTCGAACACGGCGCCGTCGCGTTCCACAAAATCCCAGCCCTGGTGCAGCCGCCCGTTTAGGGCGATACTGTCAAAAAACGGGAGCGTGTCCACGTTGGTGAATCCGCCGTCCATTACGGCTACCCAGATGCCCGCCCCCCGATATCCGGCGGCGTGCACGAGCGGGACGCCCAGCAGGCTGTTTTGCAGACCGGCGTAACCAAATCCGCCCTGCCCGCCCTCTACGGTCGGAATGGTTTCGAGGGGCACGCGTTGTTTGGGTGGGCGATCGGGCGGGTTCCGCACGGGAATATCAGGCCCGAGGTAGCGGATGTTGCGCACGAAGGGCAGCCGCATCAGCGCCGCCGCCGCTGCCGAATCGGCGATGACCGTGGCCGTATTGAGCCAGCGGGAGGTGTTGTGCAGGAGCACGCCGGCTTCCGTGAGCGCACGCACATAGCGGGGATTCACCGGCAGGTCGTTTTCCAAGATGCCGATGCCCGCGCGCGCACGGCGCTCCAGTGCGCGTGCCGACAAAAATTCCGCCGGCCGGCAAGTGCAGTACGGGCTGTCGTTTTTATCTGAAAATTCGACCCACCATTTGAACAGTGCCGGCTGCTGCGCCGGGAGCAGGCTGGAAATAAACAGAGCAACTAAAAAAGGAAGTAGGTTGAAATACATACGCCGCAAAGAAAGGGGAAACCGCCCATCAAAACTCAATCACCAGCCCAATACTCGGCAGCAGGGAACCTTCTGTATTTTCGAGCAGCAAGGGTATGGCGTTGCCACCGTCGGACCGGAGGGGCTGGCCGTCGGTGGTCACAAAAGCCTGACCGTCGGCGGTACGCTGGAAGGTATAGTTGGGTGGGGCCGGATTCACGGTATTGAGCAGGTTTTGGATATCCACAAACACGTCGAGCGTGACGCGGCGGAAATTCCATTTTTTATCTATGCGGAGGTCCATCTGGCTGAAATTGCCAAGGCGGAGGGTATTCAGACGGCTGTTGTCGAGCACACCGGTCCCGATGGTCGCATAATTGAGGCGGCTGGCTTCCAGATCGAGCGGGGTGTATGGCACGCCTCCCTGCCAGCGGTATTTGACACCCACCCCAGTTTCGGCGAAACTTGTAGCCTGCCAACAGCGAGAGCAGGTGCCGGTTGTCCCAGGCCGAAGCCGTCAGTTGGCCATCCAGGTTGCTGAATTTGGACCAGAACAGGGTATACGAGCCGGTGAAATAGAGGTTGTTGTTCAGTTTTTGCTGCGCAAACAACTCCAGCCCGTAGGATTCCCCGGTACCGGTAGCCAATACCCGCTCGTTGCCAAGAATACCAAATCCGCCGCCGCGGTTGGCTAAGGAGATACCGTCGAAAGCGCTTACCGGGTAGTCGCTGTACTGTTTGTAAAAACCTTCCAGCGTGAAGCGCAACACAGGTGTCGGCACAAACTCCAGCCCGGCAACATAGTGGTCGCTGCGCAAATACGGCTGATCGCGATTGACGAGGCGCCCGTCCGCATCGCGGAACCCGAGCACCGTGTAGAGCGGTGTTTTGTAGTAACGCCCCACCGAGGCATTGACTTTCCATTTTGGCGCCACGGCATAGCTCAAACTCGCGCGCGGGCTGAGGGTGCGCAGCAAATTGGCGCCGTCGTCCGTGAAGGTATTGCCATCGGTACGAAGGCCCACCGACACCCCGAGGCGCTCCTGAAAAAAGGTTCGGTTGGCTTGCCCAAACACGCCGAACTTGAAAAAATCAATGGCGGTACTGAAGCGTCCTTCCACGGCTGGTTGCACCACATTGCCTATGGAGTCGCGGATTTCCGCCCGGAGGCGGGAGTAGGTATTGTTGTTGTACTTGACGTATTGTGCCATGGCGCCCGCGCTGAATTTCCAGACGCCGGCGTAGCGGTTGAGGTCGAACCGCAGTTTGTTTTCGATTTCCTGGCTCTTGATGCCAAGAATGCGCTTGGACTCGTCTGTTTGTTTGCCGTCGGTGTTGTCGGCAAACTGGTCGAGTCGGTTGTCGAGCATATTGCGACTGAACGTCAGGTTCCAAAATCCGTCCTGAATCAGCCGTTTGAGTGCAAAGCCCTGGGTGTAATTCCACTGGTTTACACCCGGCACGGAACTCAGGATATAGAGGTTTTCCGGTGTGGTTTCCTTGGGCGCTTCAAAGTAAAATTTATCAATAGCGCCCACGCCGAGCGCGGTGAAGGTGGTTTTGGAGTCAATTTTATGGGTGATTTTGTATTGAAAATCCCAGTAGTCGGGGCGAATCGGCAGCCCGATAGCCTCGAACAAAAGCTGGAGGTACGAGCGCCGGGCAGAAGCCAGGAAGGTCGTACGGCCGTTCTTTTTCCCGAGCGGACCTTCGGCGGTCAGGGCGGTTTCGGAGGCGCCTACCCGGATATTGCCTTGCAGGCGTTCCGGGTTGCCGTCGCGTTGGCGGAACTGTAGTACCGACGACAGCGTGTTGTCGTAGCGGGCATTGAAGGCGCTGGTAGCCAGGGTGGCATCCTCGATAAACGACACGTTCAGCATACCTGTCGGGCCACCCGCAGCGCCTTGTGTGGTGAAGTGGTTGATGACCGGAATTTCCACGCCATCCAGATAGAAAACGTTTTCGCTCGGTCCGCCGCCCCGGATAATCAGGTCGTTGCGAAAGCCGCCGCCCGTGCCGGCCACCCCGCCCACGCCCGGCAGGGCTTGCACGACCCGGCTGATATCGAAGTTGCCGCCCGGGTTGCTTTTGATTTCTTCCACGGATAGGTTCTGGATGGACAGCGGTGTTTCGATGGATGCAATGCGTACGGAACGGTTTTCCGCGACGACTACCTCGCCGAGGGTTTTGGCGTCGGGTTCCAGTTCGATATTCAACTGGCTGACGTTGCCTGTGGTGATGACTACATTGAACTTCGATTGCACTCCATAGCCCAGATACGATACCGTGATGTTGTATGAGCGGGGCGGAATGCCTGTGATTCGGAAGTTTCCGTTTACATCCGTAGTAGCGCCAAGGCCGGTGTTTTCCAACTTGACAGAAGCGCCAATCAGCGTTTCCTGGGTGAGTTTATCTTTGACGGAGCCGGTTAGCGAACCGGTGTTTTGAGCAGTCAGGCTGCCAAGGGCAGCGAATAATAAAAAGAGTAGTGTACCGTGTTGCATCTGTATTCAGTTGTGGGTGTTCTGAACACTACAAACCGTTTTTTGATGCAACAAACGATAAATTGTTGGTGCAAAAATTGGAATACGACTCTATCGTACCCGCCGCAGGCGGAAATCTTTCACCGGCCGCAGCACGAGCGGCACCTTTTCGATTTCCACGGAATCGCTGTCGAGGCCGAACCAGTTTTGGGGGGAGGCGGTAAAGCTTTTCACGCCGAGGTAGGCACTCATAATGATCTGTTCGGGCACCGGCAGGTCGTTTTCGTGCGAGAGGAATTCCTGCATGATGACGAACTTGAAATCGCCTGTTGGCATTTCGGCGCGGCTGACGTGATAGCGGGACTCGTTTTGCAGTTCGTCGTTTTCGAGCAGGTCCTCCACGACTTTGCGCAGAAACAGGTTCATGCGCTGTTCTACACGGAAACCGAGGCGGAACGTGACCTTGTACACATCGCCGGGAGCCAGTATTTTGACTTTGTATTCCATGGTGTACGGCTCGTCGGTCACTTCAATGTGTACAAACCAATAAACATCGGCGCGTTTGGGCTGAGTTTGCAGGATGGAGTACAGCACTTTTTCCTCGACTTTTTCGGGCGATTTGGCGCTGCTGAGAAACACGAGGTTGGTAGCATACTTGGGTACACTCTCGTCGTTGCTGAGCATGATGAGCTGGTCCATGTAGTCCCGAATCTTGACGTTTTGGATAAAACGTTTTCTGACTTTTTTGGCGCTGACCCACACGTACATGAGCACGAACAAAACAGATGCGATGACGATGGTGATGAAGCCACCATCGGCAAATTTGAGCAGGTTGGCTGCAAAAACGCGCCCTCGAAGCACAGGTACCAGATAAGAAACGCCCATATCCAGGCAGGGCGCACCCGTTTCATAATCAGAAAATGGGACATCAGAATGGTGGACATCAGCATCGTAATGGTCACCGAAAGTCCGTAGGCCGCCTCCATCTTGGCGCTTTCCTGAAAATACACGGTGACGAATACGCAGCCTGCCCAGAGCAGGGTGTTCACGGCGGGCACATAAAGTTGGCCCTTCAGGTTGGAGGGGAAAATGACGGTCAGTTTGGGCAGCAGCCCGAGGCGGATCGCCTCGCTCACGAGGGTGAACGAGCCGGAAATCATGGCCTGGCTGGCGATAACCGCCGCGAAAGTGGCGATAGTAATGCCGATGGGCAGAAACCAGGTGGGCATGATTCCGTAAAACGGGTTCGGCGATCCGACAGGTAGCGGAGTTCCTTCAAATTCGAGGCACCAGGCTGCCTGGCCGAAGTAGTTGAGCAGCAGGCAGGTTTTTACAAAAATCCAGCTGACGCGTATGTTTTGTTTGCCGCAGTGGCCGAGGTCGGCATAAAGTGCCTCGGCGCCGGTGGTACACAAAAACACGGCGCCCATCAAAACCAGGGCGTGCGGGTGATGCATCAGGAGGCTGACGGCATTCACGGGGTTGACCGCTTGCAGGACAGACAGGTGCTCCGCTACCTGAATACCGCCAAGCAGGCCCAGCATGGAGAACCAGACCAGCATGACCGGGCCGAAAAAACGCCCCACCGTGGCTGTACCAAACTGTTGAAAAATGAACAACCCGGTGATGATCCCGATAGTAATTTGTACGATTGGGATGTCCACATCGTGCAGTTGTTCGATGGAGTGCAGCCCCTCGATAGCCGAGGAGACCGAGATAGGCGGGGTAATCATGCCTTCGGAAAGCACCGCGGCGCCGCCGATCATGGCGGGGAAGAGCAGCCACTTGCGCCGCCGCCGCACTAAGGTGTACATGGAAAAAATTCCGCCCTCGCCTTTGTTGTCGGCTTGCAAAATAAGCGTGACGTACTTGAAGGTCGTCTGGATGGTGAGCGTCCAGAATACTAAAGAAACTGCACCGAGGATCGTTTCCCGATTCACAATGCTGTCGCCTACAATGGCTCGCATTACATACAGCGGCGAGGTACCGATGTCGCCGTAAATAATTCCCAGCGTGATGATGAGGCCGGCAAATGTGAGCCGATGGTGGCCGTGGGTGTCGCCGTTGGATGACATCGTAGCAGTTTAGGTGTGTATTTGGAGGTTTTGAGGATTGATTGGGTTGATACAAATCGCGACAAATGTAGGATGAACACTTCGGTTTTCACCCTTGCTGCGACAAAGCATTTTGTTTGAAATGTTGCATCTGCTCGGCATTGCCCAACACAACGAGATGCCAGTCGGGATGTAGTACTGGCGAGGAGGGCGGATTGAGTTGATATTGCCCATTGGGGTACCGTATGCCGACGACCGATATGCGCCCCACCTGGTACAGCCCGCTTTCGGAGATGGCTTTGCCTTGCATTTCGGGCAACAGGCGGTTCACTTCGATTTCCTCAAACACGACGTTGCTTGGCCCCATATTGGACAGCAGGTTGAAAAACTCCACCAAATCGGGCTTGTTGACCAACGTAGCCATATAAAAACCGCCGATTTGTTCGGGTACAACGGTGTGATCAGCTCCGGCGCGACGAATTTTGACCTCGTCGGCTAAGTTGCCGGCCCGGGAAATGATCCGTAGTTTATGATTGATCTGCCGGGCCGAGAGGGTAACGAACAGGTTGTCGGCGTCGTCGGGCAACGTCAGCACGAGGGCTTTAGCCCGGTCAATACCCGCTTCTATGAGCACCTCGTCGTCGGTGGCATCGCCTTCAATGTACAGGTGCCCGGAATACTGCAACTGATCAATTTTTTCCGATTTTTTTTCGATGATGACAAACGGAATACCCTGCTTGGAAAGTTCCTGAGCTACCTCGGTGGCGTGTTTGCCAAAACCGCACACGATGACGTGTGCGGTGAGGTCTTCAATTCTTTGGTTCATACGAAAATCGTGTAACAGTTTGGAAAATCCGCCTTCAGCGAAAATACCTGTGATGGTGGAGATGGCGTAGGCAAAAATGCCGACATTGAACAGGATGTAAATGGATGTAAACAGCCGCCCTGCGTCGCTCAAGGGATGTACTTCCCCGTAACCCACGGATGCCAGTGTTATGATGGCCATGTAGTAGGCATCGAACCAACTGTAGCCCTCGATGAGTACATAGCCGAGCATCCCTACCGTCACCGCTGTGATAGCCAGTATGAACGCTATTCGGATGCGCTGGACAATTTTGTAAACCCGCCGGAAGCGGCTTTGCCGGCTTTTTAACCGCCTGGAGACCCGAAAAAATACCAAGAGATAGTGAAATGCATTGGCGGGGAACATAACCTGGCGGTGCTACTTGTTGGAGAAAACCATGTACTCCCACGGTTTCAGATTCAGTGTGATCTCGCGGGTTAGTTGCAAGGTACTGCGCCCGAATACATTGGCGTACGGTCCGGTGGAAGCGCTGCCGGGACGCAAGGTCACCGTCGTGCGTTCCTTGCTCAGGTTCAGCACCACCACCACCCGGTCTCCGTCCTTTTCCCGGGTGAATGCATACACCCGATCCTCGGCATCATTCGGGATTTTTTGGACTGCTCCGCCGGCTTTTCCTGCCCACAGGGCACGGTTGGAGTGGCGTAGGCTGCACAGGCGGGCAAAAAAGTCCTGTTTGGCATATTTTTTCCAACGAATAGGCGTACGTTCGAAGAATCCAAGTCGCTGCGCGAGGCCATCTTCTTGCCCGTTGTAAATCAGGGGCACCCCCTGCCAGGTAAATGCCAGCACATTGAAAGCATCGGCGGCTGCGCCGTAGAGTTCAGCCTCGGTACCGTTGTGGGAATTCTCGTCGTGGTTTTGGGTGAAATACAACTGGTAGTAGCCCTCGGGATAAGTATTGTTCAAAAAGCGCAGGAGCGTGTCCAGAGCCAGCGCATTTTGGCGGCCCGCCCCGATATCCTTGGTGACATCCTTCCATTTCCAGCCGTAGTTGGCGTTGAAGCAGGATTTGAAGTGATCCGGTTCGTCTTGCCACTCGGCGAGCATGAATACGGTTTTCACCGAGTCGAGCGCCGGGCGGGCCTCGGCCCAGAAATCATTGGGTACCAGTCCGGCCATATCCACCCGATAGCCGTCAATATCGCATTCGCGAATCCAGTACTGCATGGTTTCGATCATGGCCCGGCGCAGGTCGGGGTTGCCGTAGTCGAGGTCGCACACATCGCTCCAGTCTTCGATGGGTACGCCGTGTTCGTTGAGCGGCACGGTAAAATCTCCGTTGATTTTGGAGTAGTACTCCGGGTGTTTTTGTTTCCAGACGGCATCCCAGGAGGTGTGGTTTGGCACCCAGTCGAGGATAAGTTTTATTTTTTGTTCATGCGCTGCCTGCACCAGTTTTTTCAGATCGTTGAGCGTCCCGAAATCGGGATTAACAGCGCGGTAGTCCTGAACGGAGTACGGGCTACCGAGTGCCCCTTTGCGGCGTTCCTTGCCTATGGGATGGATGGGCATGAGCCAGAGGATGTCCACACCGAGTGCTTTCAGGCGGGGCAGTTGTTCCTGCACCCCCGCGAAATTTCCCTGCGGGGAAAACTGCCGCACATTGCACTCGTACAGGACACTCTGGGGCGCCCAGTCCGGTTCGGCGGGACGCATCGGTGGCGGCGGAGCGGCGGTTGTAGTTGACACGGTTGGTGCAGGTTGGTTTTGGCATCCCGCCCACAGTGCTGCGAGGAGGATTGGCAGTAGCACTTTTGTAAAATCGTTCATGTCATGTCTTTGAAAACACGTTCGGACCCGCTCGCATATTGCCGGAGGTTTATTCCCAGGGCAGGGTACGGTGCCCCTGTACCTTGATTTGTATGCCGGTTACATTCAGGGCGGTATTGCCTTTCCAGATCATGACGAAACTGCGGTCATTGACTACCCAGGTGTTGTTGACATAGGGGTCATTGCAAGACAGGTAAATTTCGTTTTTTACCTGATCCCAGTTCCAGCGGCCGGTGTCGAGGGTTTGTCCGTCTGCGAGGATATCAAAAGTTTGGTCTTCCCGAAACCGCAACCATTTTTTCTGGTAGTTGTGGTGCACCGAGGTGTCGGTGGGTTGGACGGCCTGGCTCAGGTGCCAGTACGCCGAAGCCAGGTAAGCCTTGTGGCTGGCGCTGGCAGGTGGCAGGGCATCTACCGGTACATGTACCATACGCGGTGCTCGTGACACCTGATTGATACCCGCCGTATCCGGACGTGCCTCGCCAACCACGCGCGCCGCATTCCAGCCGTTTGGGCCGGGGTCAGACGGCGCTGCGGTAGCCGCGGGGGCAGGTTCCACGGTTTGGCTTTTTTGAAGGTTTTTGCAGGTGACCCAACTCATTATGGCCACCAAAATGCCAAGTGCGATGTTCAGTTTCATAAATAAATTTAAATAAATACTCTTTCGGAGTGTTGTGCCAATAAAGAATCAATACGCAAATTTTCAAATCCGGCTATGACCACAGACGCTTGTTTCAGGTTTTCTTTCCTTCCGACGCCGATTGCAGTGAAGCCGCCCAGCAACGCCGCTGTAATGCCCGACGGAGCATCCTCAAAAACCAGACACTCGGCAGGCGGCAGGCCCATTGCTTCGGCAGGAAGCAGGAAACACTGCGGGTCTGGTTTTTGTCGCTTGATCGTGTTCCCGTCTGCGATGACATCAAAGTACGGTTCCAAACCGGTGGATTTAAGTACAGCCCGGGCATTTTGGGAGGAGGAGGACAGGGCAATCTTCATGCCTTTTTCGCGCACCTGCCGCAGAAAATACAAGACACCCGGAAGCACCTCTCCCGGTTTCATGTTGGATATCAGGCCGATATACCAATTGTTTTTCACGTCGGCCCAGTGCATTTTTTCCGCCTCCGATAAGTAGATGCCGCCCCAGCTGAGGATCGTCTCGAGACTGGCCATACGCCCCAAGCCCTTCAATTGCTCATTTTGTTCCCGGGAGATATCAAAGTCCAATGAATTGGCCAGTTGTCGCCATGCCTCGTAGTGGTACTTTGCGGTGTCCACCAGTACGCCATCCAAATTGAAAATACATCCCCTGTACGTCTGGGTTTCGTCCGTCATGCCTTAGATTTGATTTGCGCGGCAAATGTAGGTATTGCAGTTTGGATGGTTGATGTGGTTTGTTCGGTTTGTAGCCGGCGGGTTTTGATAAATGACGAGAGCCACCCCGAAAAAATCGGGGCGGCTCTCGTTTTTGGTGGCCAATGGCAATACTTGTGTGTTAGCTCTTCACTTCTTCAAACTCGACATCCTGTGCATCACCGGCGCCGCTGTCGGCGGTTGCGCCGCCTGATGTCGGGCCTCCTTCGGCATGGCCGCCGTTGGCTGATTGTGTGGCCTGGTAGATTTCCTGACTGGCTGCACTCCAGGCTGCGTTGAGTGCCTCGGAGGCGGAGTCCATACGATCCATGTCCTCGGCTTTGTGCGCTTCGCGCAGGTCGGTCAGTGCTTTTTCGATATTTTCCCGGTGGTTGGCCGGCACCTTGTCGCCAAATTCGCGCAGTTGTTTTTCCGTCTGGAATACCAGCGAATCGGCCGAGTTGAGTTTCTCGGCGCGCTCGCGGGTCTTGCGGTCGTTGTCGGCGTTGGCCTCGGCCTCGGCTTTCATGCGGGCAATTTCCTCTTTGGACAGCCCGGTGCTGGCTTCGATGCGAACGTTTTGTTTTTTGCCCGTGCCTTTGTCGAGCGCCGTCACCGACAGGATGCCGTTGGCATCAATATCGAACGTGACTTCGACCTGCGGCACACCACGCGGAGCCGGGGGAATACCGTCGAGGATAAAGCGACCGACCGAACGGTTGTCGCGTGCCATCGGGCGTTCGCCTTGCAGGATATGAATTTCTACCTGGGGCTGGTTGTCCGATGCCGTCGAGTAGGATTTGGATTTTTTAGTCGGTACGGTCGTATTGGCTTCAATGACCACATCGTACACGCCGCCCATGGTTTCGATACCAAGCGACAGCGGCGTGACATCGAGCAGGAGCACATCGGTTACGGAGCCGCTGAGTACGCCGCCCTGAATGGCAGCGCCTATCGCCACCACTTCGTCGGGATTCACACTTTTGTTGGGCTTTTTGCCAAAGAATTTTTCTACGGCCTCCTGGATGCGCGGGATGCGGGTGGAACCGCCCACGAGGATCACTTCGTCAATCGCGTCGGCTTGCAAGCCGGCATCTTTCAGTGCCAAGCGGCAAGGTTCGAGGGTGCGCTGCACGAGGTGGTCAATCATTTGCTCGAATCTGGCGCGGTTGAGTTTTTTGACCAAGTGCTTGGGCACACCGTCCACAGCCGTGATATAGGGCAGATTGATCTCGGTTTCCTGACCGCCGGACAGTTCGACTTTGGCTTTTTCTGCGGCTTCCTTCAGGCGTTGGAGTGCCATGGGGTCTTTGCGCAGGTCCATTTTTTCTTCTTTCTGGAATTCGGAGGCTAACCATTCAATGATGACCTGGTCGAAGTCGTCGCCACCGAGGTGGGTATCGCCGTTGGTGGATTTTACTTCAAAAACGCCGCCGCCGAGTTCGAGGACGGACACGTCAAACGTACCGCCGCCGAGGTCATAGACGGCAATGGTCATATCCTTGTGGCGCTTGTCGAGGCCATAAGCCAGCGCTGCTGCGGTAGGTTCGTTAACGATGCGCTTCACGTCGAGGCCGGCGATGGCGCCTGCTTCTTTGGTGGCCTGGCGCTGGGAGTCGTTGAAATAGGCCGGTACCGTGATGACGGCCTCGGTAACGGTTTCGCCCAGATAGTCCTCGGCCACTTTTTTCATTTTTTGCAAAATGATGGCCGACACTTCTTGCGGGGTGTACATGCGACCGTCAATGTCTACGCGGCAAGTGTCGTTGTCGCCTTTGACGACCTTGTACGGGATGCGACCGATCTCTTCCACACTTTCACTGTGGCGCATGCCCATGAAACGTTTGATTGAGGAAACGGTGCGTTTGGGGTTGGTGATCGCCTGGCGCTTGGCCGGGGCGCCTACTTTGCGTTCGCCATTATCCAAAAAGCCGACGACCGAGGGGGTCGTGCGTGCGCCTTCGTCGTTGGCGATCACAGTGGGTTCGTTGCCGACCATGACGGCCACGCAGGAGTTGGTTGTTCCTAAGTCAATGCCAATAATTTTTCCCATGATAACTTATAGTGGTTTGAAGGTTTTGGGTTGCAGGGTTTCTGGTTAGAACCTGATTTAAGTTTTTGTACGGTTAACAATGAATGTGCCACGCCAAAAAAACCTGACGGTTTGGCAGAGTGGTTTGGGCCGCAAGTGTTTTTTTGTCAGAAAACGCTACTGGTGCGTGACAGGATTACGCGTTCTGTTGGTTTTTGGCCGTCTCACCGGGCTGTTTCCAGCATATCCGAGTAGTAGATCAGTTCCCACTCGCCCTGGCTGCTGCGGACAAAGCGACGTTCCAGACCAAAATTGGCGGCAACGTATGAAATGCGCTCGACAACGAGTTCGTCGCCCAAAACCTGAAGGTCCCGCTTGAAATCGCCCGAACGGAAGTCAACCGGGCGGTGCATGCGCCATTTGGCCGGCTCCCAGAAAATGGCTTGTTTTTCCTGCCGGCCACTGTCTCCCTCCACCGAACTCAACCCCTGTAAGGGCCAGACGATGTGGGCAATTTGGTACAGACTGTCGGTGTGAAATTTTTGGTAGAACGCATCGAAGTCGGCCGGCAGCCGGCCATTGGGCGCTTGGGTAATTTGTTCCGCTGCTGCGGGTGTGTTGGCAGACGAGGGCGCCGTGTCGCGGCAAGCGGCGAGGGGAAGCAGCGTGGCAAAAAAAATGGCAATACGTAGCATGGTTCAAGATGTAATTTGACTGAAAAAACGGCGGCGAAGAAACGGAACGGACACGAGTATATTTGCTCGCTTTTTTCAGGCACAGCATTTTTTTCCAAAGCGTCCGAACCTGTTTTTCTCCATGAAAGGCCTTGCTACGATAGCCCTGCTCCTGTTCTCCAATGTTTTTATGACGTTTGCCTGGTACGGGCATCTGAAGTTTCAGCACCTGACTTTTTTCAAAAAAACCGGCCTGTTCGGCCTTATTGTAGCCAGTTGGCTGATTGCATTTCTCGAATACAGCCTCATGGTGCCGGCCAATCGCATCGGTTATCAGGAGAACGGCGGCCCGTTTTCGCTGTTGCAGTTGAAAGTAATTCAGGAAGTCATCACCCTGCTCGTATTCGTGGGATTTACGCTGGTATTTTTCAAAAACGAGCCGCTGAAATGGAATCACTTTGTAGGATTCGTCTTTCTGGTACTGGCGGTGTATTTTATTCGCAAGTAGCAGAGGCTGTCTCAAAAGCATGGCTTTGACGGGAATTGATTTTTTTTTCAGACAGGATTTACAAGATTTACAGGATAAATGAGGCGACTCCGTCGCCGAAAATCCTGTAAATCCTTTTTATCCTGTCAAAAAATGAATTCGCCTGTCAACGGCGCAATACGGTGCGGACTTATGAGACAGCCTCCGGACTTTTCCGACCATTTCCGATCTTGCGCCCAAACTATCTGCCATGCCAACTCAAAACTCAAAATCCAAAACTCAAAACCCAAAACTGGACATCACCATACTTTCTGCCGGTGCCGGCAGCGGGAAAACCTTCACGCTGACCGGCCGTATGGTACAATTGATGAAATCCGGCGTGCGGGCCGGCGGCATCGTGGCCACTACATTTACCCAAAAAGCCGCCGCCGAATTGCAGGAACGTGTGCGGGCGCGCTTGCTCGAGGACGGTCTCCCGGAAGCCGCCAACGAACTCGGCAGCGCCCTGATCGGGACCGTGCACAGCATTGGGGTGCGGTTGCTCCAGCGCTTCGCTTTCGAGGCCGGCGTGTCGCCCTTGGTCGAGATCATTGCCGACGGCGACCAGCAGCGCCTGTTCAACGAATCCCTCGCCCAGGTGCTTTCCGAAGACCGTATTGAAGCCATGAACCGCCTCGCCGACCGGCTCGGGCTTACCAAAAAAACCGATGGAGAACCGTACGACTGGCGGCGCCAAATTCGCGAGATGACGGATGTGGCCCGCGCCAATAATTTTACCCGGGAAATACTCGAAAGCAGCAAAAAACGCTCCCGCGAAACCTTCGAACAACTGCTGCCGCCTGCCCAAACAACGACCGATCTGCACTGGAACAACCGTCTCATCGCGCTGATGGAGCAAACCGTAGCCGCCCTCGACGCCAATGAGGCCGACGGCACCAAAACCACCCGCGATGCCGCCGAAGAACTGCGCAACCTGAAAAACCAACTCAAATGGCGCGGCGAACTCTACTGGCATGAATGGGTCAAAATCAGCAAGGTGAAAGTAGGCGCCAGGAGTCGCGACCTGTTCGAGGAACTCCAGCATTTTGCCCGGAGCCACGATGAGCACCCGCGTTTTCGCGCAGACGTGGGCCAGTTTATCGAACTGGTGTTTGACATCGCCACCGATGCCCTCGGCGAATACGAGCAGTACAAAAAAAAACGCGGCCTGATTGACTACACCGACATGGAAACCTATGTCAGTCGCCTGCTTCGCCTCGAACCCGTGCGCGCTGCGCTGCGCACCGAGCTCGACCTCTTGCTCGTGGACGAATTTCAGGATACCTCGCCCATCCAACTCGACATTTTCCTGCAACTCAGTCGCCTCGCCCGGCATTCCATCTGGGTAGGCGACCCGAAGCAGAGTATTTACGGCTTTCGCGGCGCCGAGCCGGCGCTCATGCAGGCCATTATCCAGGCTACGGGTGGTGTACGCCCCGAGAATATCCTCGACAAGTCGTGGCGCAGTCGCCCCGACCTCGTGTATGCAGTGAACGCTATTTTCACCCGGGCTTTCCCGGATTTGCCGGTGGAGCAGGTAGCGCTGGAACCGGCGTACCTCAACCCCGCTCCCTCCCCTGAAGGGGCCGGAGGTGGTATTATCCACTGGCATTTTCGCAACGAACTTGACCACCGCAAAACGCCCGGCAATCCGTGGATGGAAAACTGTATTGCTGCGCAAATTCAGGTACTGCTGGATCGCGAAACGCCTGTATGGTCGAAAAAACGCGACTCGGTGCGCCCGGCCCGACCGGGAGATATCGCCGTGCTGTGCCGCGCGAACCGGGATTGCGAACGTATGGCGGAGGCCCTGCACCGCGCCGGACTGAAAGCCGCCATTGCCCGCGCCGGGCTGCTGGAAACGCCCGAAGGAAAGCTGGCGCTGGCTTGCCTGAAATATCTGCTCAGCCCGTCGGACACCCTCAGCGCCACCGAACTGCTGGCTCTCACCGGCGCCCGGACACTGGATCAAATCGTGGGCGAGCGCCTGGACTACCTGCATCGCATCCAGGACGGCGAAGACCCCGGCCGATGGGGAATGGAACATGATTTTATTCGCCGCTTGTACGAATTGCGGCCCCGTACAGCCGATCTCGGCGCATCGGAAATTCTCAACCTTGTGCTCGCCGAGTTGGACTTGCGCCGTATCGCCGTCCGGTTTGGCAATGCCCCCCAACGCCTCGACAACCTCGACCGGCTGCGCCGCTACGCCCTCGACTACGAATCGGCCTGCCAGCGCCTGCACGCTGCTGCCTCGCTCGGCGGCTTTCTGCTCTGGCTCAACGAACTGGCTCGCGCCGAACAGGACTATCAGGGCAGCGGCGAAAGCCCCGATGCGGTGCAGGTGATGACCTACCACAAAAGCAAAGGCCTGGAATTTCCCATCGCCATTTGCCACAACCTCAACCAGCCTGCGAGGGAAAAAGTGTGGGGACTAAACCTCGTTTCCGAGCGCGACGAACCGGATTTGGACAATATCCTCGGACACCGCTGGCTGCGCTTTTGGGTCAATCCGTACGCCGATCAATCCCGAAATACCCGGGTAGAAGAAACTCTGCGGCAAAGTGACGTGTGGGTGCAAACCGCCAAACAGGCACGCGACGAAGAGGCGCGCCTGCTGTATGTGGGACTCACACGCGCGCGCGACCACCTCGTTTTGCCCACCAACTTCAAGGGGACGGCCTGGCTCAACCGCGTTTTTCACTACGGCGATGAGAGTATTCCCACGCTCGACCCGGACAGTGATGAAACACCTTTTATCTGGAACGATCGGGTGATTTTTTGTCAAAATGAACCACTTTTCATGCCTAAGGATTTTCCGGAGGCGCAGCCCGGCGAACGACATGTGCCTTTCCATGCTCCGCATGCAGGCAAATACCCGGAACCGCGTCGGCCCCGGCGCATTGATGTACAGAATGAATGGCCACAGGGATTTTGCTACACTCTTGGCGAACCGGTGACATTTGCCGGCGGGTTGGCGATCAATGGCGACTATGCGCCCGAGATTGGCAAGGCTGTTCGGGCGTTTCTTGTTGCAGATACACCCGTGCTGAACCGGGAACAGCGCCTGGCGCTGGCACGCATACAGTGCCAAAACAGCGGGGTAGGGGAGGCGCTTGCCCCGGAGCATCTGTTGCGGCACGCGGAAGCGTTCAGGCAGTTTGCGGAGGACCGGTTTGTGCCTCGGGAATGGTTGCCGAAGTTTCCGATGGAGGGTGTGCAGGATGAGCGCCTGCTGCGCGTGGAGGTTGATTTATTGCTGGAAAATGACCACACGGTGGCTGTGCTGTTTTTCGCAGATTTTGCCGAGGGCATGAAAAAATGGAAAGACCAAGCCAAGGCAATAGCGCCCGCAGCAGGATGGGCGGGGCGCTTGCTACCCGCAGTACGCTTCGGAAAGACAGTGGAATACTGGGTTGTGTTTCCGGTGGAAGGTACGGCGGTAGCCTTGCAAAATGTTTGTTACTGAAGGATCAAACCGTCCCGTACAGGTATGCAAACACACCAAAAATGATGCTGCCGATGAGCAGGCCAAGTGCCAGCGGGCGGTCGTCGCTGGTTTTGATCATAAAGCCGCCTGCGAGCAGCCCGCCACCGACCAGGAAATAGTATGGAATAATGAATTGCAGGCCCAAAAAGGCCACAAATACGCCCGCTACGCGCAGCAGGACAGGTACAAGTAATTTCATGTCGTTGGTTGTTTTTTGTCGGGGGCGAAGATAGCCGTTCCTTTCCGGTCAGGATGCCTGCTCCTGAATTCCCTTGTACATTCGCGCCATTCGTTTGAACGACCTCTGCACAGCCCATTCCGTCAGGGAGGGACTGAGGGTATTCAGCGCGTGGAGGAATTTGCCCAGTGGCGAGAGGATGACGCGTTTTTTTCGGCGAAGGGCCAACCGGATGATGGATTGCGCCACTTGTTCCTGACTTTGCTGCATCCAGCCTGCCCGTTCGGCTACGGGCACCATGTTTCCTGCTGCATCGAATACGCGCTTGTCAGGGTCGTTTTGGGTGAAACCCACATACGCAATGCCGACATGTACACCGGCATCCAGCAATTCCAGCCGAAGACTTTGGGCCAGGGCGGTCAGGGCCATTTTCCCCGCCGAGTATGCCGAACCGGTGGGCAAGCCGATCAGTCCGGATAGCGAGCCGATAAATACGAGGCTTCCGCGGGTTTCCATCAAGGCGGGCAATGCGGCATGGGCGGTGTAGGCTGGGGATAAAATGTTGGAATCCAGTACCTGGCGAAAAATAGCCGGTTCCATTTGGGCAAATTCGGCCCGCATACTCAAGCTGGCGTTAGTTACGACGACATCCAAACGCCCGAACCGATCAAGCGTTTCCTGCACGAGGCGACTGCACTCGGCGTAGTTTTGCACATCGGCGGCGCAACAGGCCACCGAAAAGCC
Source organism: Lewinellaceae bacterium (assembly GCA_016719605.1). GTDB lineage: Bacteria > Bacteroidota > Bacteroidia > Chitinophagales > Saprospiraceae > M3007. The sequence continues at coordinate 382,230 of JADJYW010000006.1, forward strand.
CATGTCTTGCAGTTCGGCACAGGCTTTTTGCAGTTTTTCGGCATTGCGGCCGTTCAGCATGACCGAGCCGCCTGCCCGGCAAAACGCCAGGGCTGTAGATTTGCCGATACCGGAGCCTGACCCGGTGATGAGTGCGGTTTTTCCGCTAAATTGTTTTTGGTACATATCCGTAAGGTAGTAGAGAACACCAATTGGCGTTGCATGAAGCCTGCGTATAATGAACGGAGCGTCAGGCTTTTTAACCTGTTCAACCGACTATGGCCGACGCGCAGCGCAAAGGTATACCGATGGTGTATTCTACGGCTGTTTGGATTTGTTGCGCTAAAAAAATTCAACGGCTGTAACATCCGTCTGCTTGCCGCGTCTCTTCCTCATAACCCCCTTCCAACTAAGTGAATCAGGACTTTCAAAATATGAACTGGACGATCTTCCACCAACATGTTTACCCGATCCGGCACAAGTTGTACCGGTTTGCGTTGCGCATGACCGGCAGTGTGCCGGAGGCGGAAGATGTGGTTCAGGAGGTACTGGAGCGGGTATGGAAGTCTTCGGAGGTACAGTCGGAAGGGGTACAAAGTTGGGAGGCGTGGTGTATGATCCTGACGCGCAATCGTTCGCTCGACAAGTTGCGTTCGAATGCCAGGCGCTCGGCAAAACCATTGGATGGTGTAGCCGAGCAAACCCCCGACGGCGCCGACACGGCACGAGCGGCGGAGGCGCGGGATATGGCCGAACAGGCACGCCGCTTCATGCAGGAGCTGCCGGAAAAACAACGGCTGGTCATGCACTTGCGCGACATCGAAGAGATGAGTTACGAGGAAATTACCCGGATACTGGACATTCCAATGGATCAGGTGAAAGTGAGCCTGCACCGGGCGCGCAAGGCCATTCGGGAAAAACTGGTGGCAGCGGACGTGCATTTCGTCGCGAATACTTAAAAAGGGTTTGGGTGTTTTTGTGCCTCCGTAACGCGGCACCCAACCCCCCAAACGCCTAAACACATAATTATGAAACAGATATCCAACATGCGGGAATTGCTTGACCGGTACTGGGATGGCGAGACGACTCTGGAAGAGGAGCGTATGCTCAAGGTTTATTTTTCCGACGACGACATCCCAGAGGAATATCGGCAAGAGGCCCGGTGGTTCCGTATCCTCCAGTCGGAACAAGCCGTGAAAAGTCCCGGTGCACGCCGCGTACCGATGCTGTCTGCCCGAAAATTTGGGTGGTACGGTATGGTTGCAGCGGCGGCTGCGCTGCTGCTGACGGCCGGTGTTTGGTGGTACACCGATCTGCTAAAATTCACGGAGCCACCCGTGGCGGCAAGGCCGTTGCACCCTGAAAATGACGAGCAGGTAAAGCCGCCACCGTCTGTTGCCGACCTTGCTGCCCGGCCTGAAGAACACCAAAAAATTGCCAAAAAACCTGCCCAAAAAACCCAAAAACGTCCGCTTCCTGCGGTTGAAACCAACATACAGCCTGCACTTGCGGAGGATACTTACGCGGATGCCGAACAGGCGCTGGTTGAAATAAAGGCTGCATTAGCCCTTGTTTCCTCCAAAATAAACAAAAGCAAACAGACACTCGAAAAAGGTCTGCAAGAGGTGGACAACGTAGAAATACTGCTCAAGCGGAGTATGTGAGCAGATTGGTATACCCGGCTCCGTTCAACACATTCATCATTCATTTTAAATCAAGCTATGAAAAAGATTCTTTTGCTTGTCCCGCTTTGCTTGTTGCTGGCGGGCGCTCTGACCGCTCAAAATGACGCCATAAACCGGTTTTTCACACAGTACATGGACGACGAGCGCTTTACCGTGGTTTTTGTCAGTCCAAAAATGTTCAACTTAGTCTCCAAGATCAGCACCGATGATCCGGATTGGGAAAAATTCCGCGACGTGGTGGGCGGCCTGACCGGGCTGCGCGTGCTCACATCCGACAGTATTTCCGACGGGCTTAAACTGTACAAAGATGCTCTGGCCAAGGTGCCTGCGGCGGAGTATGACGAACTGCTTACCGTACGCGACGGCAAGGAAAATGTGCGGATATGGGTGAAAGACAGCGATAATATCATCAATGAGTTGCTGCTGCTGGTGGGGGGGACAGACGAGTTTGTTTTGCTCAGTTTGACAGGAAAAATTGACCTCGACCAAATTTCCAATTTGTCCAAGGGACTGGATATTGACGGGGTGAAACATTTGGAAAAAGTGAAAAAGAACTGATCATGAAGCAGTTACTTGTTTGCCTGATATTGACGCTGTCTGGCGCCAGCCTGAGCGCCCAGGATTATGCGATGTACTGGAAATACAAGGATTACGACGGTGCTGTTGCGGTGACAGCGCCCCGCTGGGCTATCCACATAGGCTCGTGGTTTTTGGGAGAAAAAACGGATCGCAAGATGCTGCGCAAAGTGCGCAAGGCGCGGGTGCTGGTGTTTGAAGGCGGGAATCTCCCGGTCTCCGAGTACGATATGCAGCGTTTTTACCACAAGGCAAAACAGCGAAACCTCGAAGAATTGCTTTCGGTGCGAAGTGCAGATACGCGGGTTTTGGTGCTGGCCAAAGAGCGCCGTCGTGCGCTCCGAAAAATAGTGGTGCTGGTGCGCGAGCCGGAAACTTTTGCCCTGATTACCCTGCGCGGCAAGTTGCGTTACGAAGACATCGGCAAGTTGTTGGAGCGGATTCCGAAGGAAAAGCAGCAGAAAGAAGGGGAGGAGGAGGGCAGGCCGCTCCTGCCGGATGGTGTGCGGTCGGTCATTCGGATTTAGAATAAACCGCGCGGTCCAAAAATACGAAGGCGCCCGGAGCTACATGTTGCTCCGGGCGCCTTCGTGTTGTGCCGTATCGGGCTGCGCGCTAATCGTTGTCGTCGTCTTCAAATTTTTGCGCGGAGTATCCGTCGGCGTTTTCCATGGTTTCGCTGCCGATCTCCCAGTTGTCCGAGCTGCCGCCCGAGCGCTGGCCGATGGGGAGTCGCACCTTGTCGCCGATTGGTTTGGGCATGGGCGGTTCGTCGTCGTTGCTGAACGGATCGCCACTGGTCGGAGTGCCTGCGGGCATTTCCTTGTTCGAGCTGGTGAGGCTTTTGCCTTCCATGCTTTTGGTGGCATGCGGCACGAGGCGCAGGCGGTTTTTGTCAATCAGTTGGCCGGTCACGATGCAGACGCCGTATGTTTTACTTTGGACCCGCAGCAGGGCGTTGCGCAGGTCTTGCACATGGCGCTGCTGGCGGATGGCCATGCGCTGCAAAAGTTCCAGATCGGTATGTGCCGTTGAGTCGTCGTACCAGTCGCCACCTTGCTGGTTGAATCCGTTTTCGTTAAGTTCGTCCACTTGTCTTTGCGTAAAGTCAAGTTCCTCCTGGGCTTTTACGAGCTTGTCTTCTATCAGCAGCCTGAATTCTTCGAGTTCTTCATCGCTGTACCGTACGGTTGGTTCGTGTGCCATGATTGCGGTCTTTATTAAAGTGGTGAAACAAGAGGTTTTAAAAGGCGGGCAAAATTAGGGCAAAAAAAACGGGGCAAGCCCGGCGGCTTAAAAATTTAATGTTTGCTTTTTAAAATCGGGCAAAAAAAACTGAGTTAGACCAGGTGTTTGTGCATGAAAACCAGTGTTTTGAACCGTCATTTTGGTTTTTGCGGCAAGGTGCGGGCTAAGCCAGGCCGCGCGAGTTGAATCTCTTCAAAATCGCACATCGCCTGTCCTGTGGCGAATTGAGCCGCAAGCCGGGCCGGAGAAATGTTATACATTTGCGCGCTTTTTAAACGGTTCAAGCCAAACATCCATCGGAACGAAGTCCTGGCTTGCGCTGCTTGCAACCCAATTTTTGCTCTAATTGCGTAAAAGAATATGGTCGAGACAAAAACGCCGTCCCAGCCCGCGGCCCGATCCCAAAAACAAGGCCAATTGACCGATGCGTACCGACAAGAGGTGCTCCGCGATTTTCAAATCTGCTGTCTGAGCCGGGAGGCCAGTATTCTGGCTCGCAAGGAAGTACTCACCGGACGAGCCAATTTCGGCATCATCGGCGACGGCAAGGAGGTGGCTCAGGTGGCCATGGCCAAAGCCTGGCGCAAGGGCGACTTTCGTTCCGGTTACTACCGCGACCAAACGCTCCTGCTGGCACTTGACCTGATGACGCTCGACGATTTTTTCGGACAACTGTACGGCGATCCCGAAAATGACAAGTTTTCCGGCGGCCGCCAGATGAATTGCCACTTCGCGACGCCCTTTGTGGACGAAAACGGCAACTGGCTTGATCTAAAAAACCGGTACAACATTTCCTCCGACGTATCGCCCACCGGTGGCCAGATGGCCCGCGCCCTCGGCCTGGCTTTGCTTCCAAAAATTTCGTGAACAGCCCGCACTTGGCGGCCACCTGTCCGATCATGGCAACGAGGTTGTTTTTTTGCACCATCGGCGACGCATCCACGTCCGAGGGCGTTTTCTGGGAAACCGTGAACGCCGCGGGTGTGCTGCAGGCGCCGCTCGCCATTTCGGTTTGGGACGATGGCTACGGTATCTCTGTTCCCAAAAAATACCAGACGACCAAGGAAAATATCTCGCAAGTGCTGGGTGGTTTTGCCGGTGAGAACGGCCTCGATATCTATGTTGGCAAGGCGTGGGACTACCCGGGGCTGTGCAAACTGTACACGGAATCCGTGGCCGCGATGCGCCAAACACATCGCCCGGCACTGTTGCACATTCAGGAGGTGACCCAGCAACTGGGCCACTCTACTTCCGGCGACCACCGCCGCTACAAATCGCCCGAACGCCTCGCTTTTGAGGAAGAATTTGATTGCAATAAACGTATGGCCGACTGGATGGTCGCCTCGGGTATCGCCACCGAACAAGAGATTGCCGCCGTCAAGGCCGAGGCTAAAAAAACAGCCACCGATGCTGCCCAGCGCGCCTTCCGCCACTACCACGATGCTGTAGCCGCCCAGCGCCAGATGCTGAACATAGCCTTGCAAGCCGTCTGCGCGGCACACCCCGAGGTATCGGCATTGGCAGAACTGGCTGCCGATTTGGAAAAATGCGCGACCCGATGCGCTCTGAACTACTGAAAATTGCCCGCCGTGCTGCTTTTGCCCTGGCGGGAAAAAGCAGCACGGCGAAAGAACAACTGATTGCCTTTGCCGGTCAGGAGCAAAAAACGGGGAGCGCTGGTACTCGGCACACCTGTATAGTGGTAGCCCGAAATCAGCGTTGAATATACCGGTTGTGCCTCCGGATTTTTCTGAAAATTCCCCGCAGAAAGATGGCTACGAGGTGCTGAACGCCTGTTTTGATGCCAATTTTGCCCGGTTCCCGGAGCTGTTCGCATTTGGCGAAGACGTAGGCCGTATTGGCGATGTGAACCAGGGTTTGCGCGGGATGCAGGAAAAGTATGGTGTCGAGCGCGTGTTTGATACCGGAATCCGCGAGTGGACCATCATGGGGCAAGCTATCGGCATGGCGATGCGTGGGTTGCGGCCCATCGCCGAAATACAGTACCTTGACTATTTGCTGTACGGCTTATCGGCGCTGTCGGACGATTTGTGTACCGTACGCTGGCGCTCCAATAACCAGCAGGCCGCGCCGGCCATCATTCGCACGCGGGGTCACCGCCTCGTGGGCGTTTGGCATGCCGGTTCGCCTATGGGCATGATGTTGGGTTCTTTGCGCGGGATGTACTTCTGTGTGCCCCGCAATATGACCCAGGCTGCCGGTATGTACAATACCCTGCTTCGGAGCGACGATCCGGCTATTGTGGTCGAGTGTCTGAACGGCTACCGCCTCAAGGAACGCTTGCCGGACAACATCGGCACATTTACCGTGCCGCTGGGTGTACCCGAAATCTTGCGCACGGGTACCGATGTCACACTCATCACCTATGGCTCAAGCGTGCGTATCGCCGAGGAGGCTTGTGATCTGCTGGCAGCGCACGGCATTTCCGTAGAAATCGTGGATGTGCAAACACTGTTGCCTTTCGATTTGCCACAGATTTGCCTGCAATCGTTGCAAAAAACCAGCCGTGTCGTTTTTCTGGACGAAGACTTTCAGGGAGGGGCCACGGGGTACCTGATGCAGCAAGTACTGGACGAACAGGGGGGCTACCGCTATCTGGACTCTGCTCCGGTAGCCGTAGCGGCTAAAGATCACCGTCCGGCCTACGGTCAGGATGGGGACTACTTCAGCAAACCGCAGGCGGAAGACGTGTTTGAGGCCGTGTATGGACTGATGCGGGAGGTGGAGCCGGAGCGGTTTGTTGCATGGTAGCCAAAAATTTTACAATATCCTTGCAAACCACAAGTGCTTCCCTACCTTTGCCCCCCAAGTTTTTAACCCTTTGTTAACGCCGGATTTTTAAGTCAAAAATTTAGATAGCATCTAAATAGAATACTGATTTAACACTTCATTTGGCGGGAAAGAGACCATTGGTATTTTTGCCCCGCCAATCTCCGAATGATTCTGTTTGATATACCGATGTTTCAGATTCCCCGACCAAGTGATTTTTCTTTGTAAAACGCCATCAACTAGCACCGCATCAATATGTTGCTAAAACGCATCTGCTGGGTATCTTCGATTGTACTACTTGCCTCTTTTGCTGCTCAGGCGGCGCCTAATGTCGAAGAAGGCAAAAACTTATTCATTGCCAACTGTGCCGCCTGTCACAACAAAAATATGAAGGACAACCTCACCGGCCCTGCTTTGGCAGGGGTAGAAGAGCGTTGGGCTGCATATCCTCGGACAGATTTGTACAAGTGGGTTCGATTTTCCCAAAATATGGTCACAGAAGGCCATCCGCGTGCTGTGGAACTCTGGGCGCAGTGGAAGCCGACACTGATGAACAACTTTCCGGGGCTGACGGACGACCAGATTGAAAGTGTCCTGTTGTACATCAATGATGTGGCGAACAAAAAACCGACTACCCCTGCTCCGGGCACGGATACTGCAGGTACCGGTGGTGGTTCCGGTTCCGGCACGAATATGTGGGTATTTGCCGGTCTGGCGCTGATTCTCGCGCTGTTGGCTTTCGCCCTCATGCGTATTATTGATAATCTGAGCAACATTACCCGGGTACAAGCAGGCGAGGCGCCGGTCAATCGTACGTTGTTGCAGGTGCTGACCACCAAAGGCGCTGTCGCGTTTTTAGTATTCGCTGTCACACTGATTTTCGGCTACAAAACGGTGGACAATGCCACTCGGATGGGGCGCCAACAGAATTATCAACCGGAGCAGCCCATCGCGTTCAGCCACCAGTTGCACGCCGGCGCCAACAAAATTGACTGCCAATACTGCCACGATTCTGCCCGGCGCTCCAAGCACTCGCTGATCCCCGGCACTAATACCTGTATGAATTGCCACTCGGCCGTGAAAAAAGGCACCAAGTCGGGCACTTCGGAGATTACCAAAATTTTTGCCTCCATTGGTTTCGATCCGATCACCAACAAGTATATCCCGGACTACGACAACTGGACGGACAAACAAATCGAAGACCTGTACAAGCAATGGATCGGTCAGGAGTACATCGCTTCCAATAGCCTTCCGGCCATGAATGATGCTGGACGCTCCATTGTTCAGGATCAATGGGAAGGAATTGTGAAGGCACTGAAAAACGATTCCAACGGAAAAATCCAGGGACCTATCGAGTGGGTACGTATTCACAATCTGGCCGACCACGCCTATTTTAACCATGCCCAGCACGTCGCTGTAGGGCAGGTCGCTTGCCAAAAATGCCACGGCCCGGTGGAGCAAATGGAAGAAGTTTACCAGTACTCCACACTCGGAATGGGCTGGTGCATCAACTGCCACCGCGAAACGGAGGTCAAGTTCAAGGACAACGACTACTACAAACAATTTGAACGCTACCACCAGGAACTCAAAGACGGCAAACGGGATAAAGTGACCGTGGCTGACGTGGGCGGTTTGGAATGCCAAAAATGCCACTATTAAGATATTGGGTGTCCAATCGCTCAATCACTCCATCACACAATTTTTCAATGATTAATATGCACCACGACAACGGTATTTGGGTCAGCACCGAAGATTTGAACCGGGAAGAATCCTTTCTCCAGTCCGCAGAAAAGGAGTTTTCCGTGGAAAACATGGCCGAAACAGATGGCCAATGGGCGGCTTCACGCCGTGATTTTCTCAAACTGATGGGCTTCGGGCTGGGTGCTGCCACACTGGCGGCGTCCTGTGAAATTCCGGTCAAAAAAGCCATTCCGTACGTCACAAAACCGGACTCCATTGTCCCGGGGGTGGCCAACTACTTCGCCTCGTCGTTCGTCAACGGCAGCGACTATTGCTCCATTCTGGTTAAAACACGGGAGGGCCGTCCGATTAAAATTGAAGGCAACAGCCTGAGCAGCATTACGGCCGGTGGTACGAGTGCCCGCGCTCAGGCCATGGTGCTTAGCCTGTATGATACGCGGCGCATTCAGAGCGCCGGGACGGTAGAAAATGGCGCCGTGAGCAAGTTATCTTGGCAAGATCTGGACAACAAGGTCAAAGGCCAGTTGCAATTGGGCGGCAATATCCGCCTCATTACCAATACGATCATCAGCCCGACGGCAAAAAAAGCCCTGGCAGAATTCACGGCAAAATATCCCAACACCCGGGTTGTCTCCTACGATCCTGTCTCCAGTGCGGCCTTGCTTGCTGCCAATGAGCAGTGCTTTGGCATACGCGGCATTCCTTCCTACAAGTTTGGCGAAGCCGATGTTATTTTGTCCTTTGATGCCGATTTTCTGGGCACCTGGGTCAGTCCGATTGAGTTTGCCCGCGCTTATGCCTCCAAGCGCAAGATCAAATCCGTGCAAGGGGCTACGATGTCGCGCCACTATCAGGTAGAAAGCCATGTCAGCCTTTCCGGCTCCAATGCCGATACCCGTATTCAAATCAAGCCCAGCGAAATGGGTGCTGCCATTTGTGCCCTGCACAACGAAGTGGCAGCACTGACCGGCGGAAGCAGTATCAGCGGCCCTGCCCTGAGCGACAAGGCCAAGGCTGCCCTGAAAAAAGCAGCGGCTGATTTGGTGACTGCCCGTGGCAAGTCGCTGGTAGTTTGTGGCTCAAACAACGTGATGGAGCAGGTGATCGTCAACAAGATTAACGACCTGCTTGGCAATATCAACACGACCATTGATTTCAGTGTGCTGAACAATACCCGCCAGGGCGACGAGCGTGATATGGCTCGCTTGATCGGTGAAATGAATGCCGGTCAGGTAGCACTCGCCATTGTCTGGGGAGCCAATCCGGCCTACGAGCTGCCAAACGCCGACAAATTCAAGGAGGCATTTGCCAAAGTAAATACGCGTATTTCGTTTTCCGGGGTCATGGATGAAACGACGGCACTTTGTTCGCACGCCGCACCGGCCCACCACCAGTTGGAAGCCTGGGGCGATGCCGAGCCTAAAACCGGTCATTACAGCCTGATTCAGCCGACCATAGCGCCGCTCTTTGATACCCGCCAGGCTGAGCATTCGCTGCTGGAGTGGGCAGAAAGCGCCAACTTGAATCGCGACGACGAACAGCCCTACTACCAGTATTTGAAATCGCACTGGGCAAACGACCTGCGTGCTATGCAAAGCAAGTACAATACCGGTGCAGCATTTTGGGATATGAGCCTGCACGACGGCGTATTTGAAAATCCTGCCGGCCCGCGTACGGTTGCTTTCAACAGTGGTGTTTCGCTGAATTCAGCCGGTGTTACCCAGCCTGCTTCCGGCGCCGTGGAAATTTCCTTCTACGAAACCGTAAACATTGGCAACGGCCAATACGCCCACAACCCCTGGTTGCAGGAAATGCCCGACCCGGTCAATCGCACCGTTTGGGGCAACTACCTGTGCGTTCCGATTGAATGGGATGGCAATAAAAAAATGAACGGCTGGATGAACCTCAACGACGGCGACAATGTCGAGGTTGAAGTCAACGGCAAAAAATTGACCTGCACGGTTGTGCGGACTTTTGGCCAGGCTCCCGGCACGGTTTCAATCGCCCTTGGCGGTGGCCGCGAAAGCGGTGGTTGTGGGGTTGGGTACGGTGTGAATGTGAATCCGTGGCTCCCGATGGAAGGTGGTATGATCCAGTATTTTGCCAAAGCAGCCAAAGTGGAAGCCACCGGCACCGTAGACAAACACTTCGCTTGTGTGCAGCACCACCACACGATGGGCCTCGCTGCTACGGATGCGAAAGGCAACACCATCAACGCCGACGAACAGGTGCTGGCTTACCAAGGCTCCCTGACCGACCGCTCGGTTATTTTCCAGGCCAACTTGAAAGAACTGCCGAAGTTGGCGGAAAAACTGGCGGAATTCCACCAGCATTCCGATCACCTGAATACGCAGACCCTGTACCAAGACAACGTGGAGTACTTTGCTGCGGGTGTGAAATGGGGAATGTATGTTGACCTCAACTCGTGCATCGGTTGCGGCGCCTGTCAGGTCGCCTGCGTGAGTGAGAACAATGTGCCTGTTGTGGGTAAAAAAGAGGTAGCCCGCCACCATGAGATGACGTGGCTGCGTATTGACCGCTATTTTTATGGCGATCTGGAAAACCCGAAAGTGGTTTATCAGCCAATGATGTGCCAGCACTGCGATAATGCGCCTTGCGAAAACGTGTGTCCGGTGAACGCCACCAACCACTCCATGGAGGGACTAAACCAGATGGCCTATAACCGTTGCATCGGTACGCGCTACTGCGCCAACAACTGCCCGTACAAAGTTCGTCGTTTCAACTGGCTGGACTATACGACAGCCGATACCTGGCCGGCTAATGAAGAACGTCTGTTCCGAGTTGACGGCGCTGATGTACCGTTTTATGCCGACAATCTGGTTCGTATGGTAATGAACCCGGACGTGACTGTGCGCAGCCGCGGTGTTATCGAAAAATGCTCTTTCTGCATTCAGCGTATCCAGGAGGGCAAACTGACGGCGAAGAAGGAAAATCGTGCTATTCTCGACAATGATGTGCGCTCGGCTTGTCAAACAGCCTGCCCGACCGGCGCCATTGTGTTCGGAAACCTGAATAATCCGGACAGCGCAGTCAACAAAGCCGCTGCGGGAGTTGGTGATCTGGCTTATCAAGTTTTGGAAGAAATAAACGTTCGGCCCGGCGTCAAGTACTCGGCGAAAATTCACAATTCTTAAGGGTTAAAGGTTTCTGGTTAGAAGGTTTCTGGTTCGTCCAACCTTCTAACCAGAAACCTTCTAACCTTCAAGCCAGAAACCCTCAAGCCAGAAACCTTTTAAATTCAACGATCAAGAATATGTCTCAACCTGTATCACCTGTCAGGCATGTACTCATCGAGGGGAACAAGACCTACCATAATATCTCGGAAGATCTGTGTTCGCCTACCGAAAAGGCGCCGTCGAAGGAATGGATCATTGCCTTTACGCTGTCTTCGGCCCTGCTCGGCCTCTATACCTTCGCCGTCATCTGGACGATTTGGAAAGGTATTGGCGAATGGGGTGCCAACCGAACGATTAACTGGGCCTGGGACATTACCAACTTCGTTTGGTGGATCGGTATCGGCCACGCGGGTACGCTCATCTCGGCTATCTTGCTGCTGTTCCGGCAGCGCTGGCGTACTGGTGTGAACCGTGCGGCAGAGGCTATGACGATCTTTGCAGTCATGTGCGCCGGGCAGTTTCCGCTCATTCACATGGGCCGTCTTTGGCTGGCATTCTTCATTTTTCCGTTCCCAAATACGCGCGGCCCACTGTGGGTGAACTTCAACTCGCCGTTGCTCTGGGACGTGTTCGCTATCTCGACATACTTCTCGGTATCGCTGCTGTTCTGGTATACCGGTTTGGTGCCTGACTTAGCCACTGTGCGTGACCGCGCCGTTGGTTTCCGCAAAAAAATGTACGAGAAATTTTCTTTTGGCTGGACGGGCAGCGCAAAGCACTGGCAGCGTTGGGAATCCCTCTCCTTGATCCTCGCCGGCATCTCTACGCCGCTCGTACTTTCGGTACACACGATCGTATCCTTCGACTTTGCCACGTCGGTCATCCCGGGTTGGCACACAACGATCTTCCCTCCCTATTTTGTGGCAGGGGCTATTTTCTCCGGTTTTGCCATGGTACAAACGCTGATGGTAATTACCCGGAAAGTGCTGAAACTGGAAGACTATATTACCATCAACCACATAGATTCCATGAACAAGGTGATTGTACTGACCGGTACAATCGTCGGCGTAGCCTACCTGACGGAATTGTTCATCGCCTGGTACTCGGGTTACATTTACGAGCAGTTTGCCTTTTACAATCGTGTATTCGGGGTGTACTGGTGGTCGTATTTCGGTATGATGTTCTGCAACGTGGTCAGCCCGCAGTTGTTCTGGTCGCGCAAAATTCGTCGTAGTATCTGGTGGACATTTTTCCTTTCCATCGTGGTAAACATCGGGATGTGGTTTGAGCGCTTCGTGATTATTGCAACTACATTGGCTCGGGATTATTTGCCCTCTTCCTGGAGCTACTACAGCCCGACTTGGGTTGAAATCTCCCTGTTTACCGGTACGATAGGTTTGTTTTTCACTTTGTTCCTGATCTTCACACGGGTCGCTCCAGTGGTGGCCATCGCCGAGGTAAAAGCGATTCTGAAGGTGGCCGGCGACCAGTTTATTGGTCCCAATGCGAAGAAGGCACATGAACATGCGTCGCAGTCATCCGAAAAGCAGGAAAAACACTGATCCCCGGATTCACTCAAAACTCGAAACTCAGTCACTCAAAACATATAAAATGGCTGCTGCAAGCAAAAAGGTACTGTACGGATTGTACAACGACGAGGAAGATTTGAAGAGCGCGGTAAAATCGGCTCGGAAAAGTCATTTGGACATCATGGATGTACTCACGCCGTTCCCGGTGCACGGGTTGGATCCCATCCTGGGGTTGAGCGAAAGTCGTTTGCACATTCTCGGTTTTATTTACGGCGCTATTGGCGCCACATTCGGTTTTGGTTTTATGTCCTGGGCATTGGCTCGCGACTGGCCGACGATGTTTGGCGGCAAGCCTTACTGGCCTGTCCCTTCGTTTATCCCGATTACATTTGAGATGACGGTGCTTTTTGCTGCGTGGGGGATGACGATCACATTTTACACGATTTGCGGCATGTGGCCGGGAGCACAAGCCACTATTTTGGACAATCGGATTACGGACGACAAGTTTTGTATTGCTTTTGACGTAACCAATTCCGAGGAAAAGGATGTGTCCGGCTTACAGGCTTTTTTTAGCAAAACCGGGGCCGCCGAAGTGAATCTCAAGACGATTTGACCGGTATTCACCCGTTTTTTTGACATGCGGGATCGGACGAAAATGCATCAATCACGATCAACGAACAACATCAAAATATGAAATACGCAATCGGCGCTATCATCGGGATTGCCTTGTTTGCCTGGTTCTTTTCGCTGTGCTCGCCGGCCGGCAAAAACAAAACCGGGCACGAATACATGCCGGATATGTACCACGCGGTCAGTTACGAGGCCAATGTGTTGAGCGATTACCACTGGAACCACTGGGATGATAAAAGCGTGTTCACCAAGGCTTCCCTGTCGCAACCGCGCGGTAAGGTGGCGGGGTCGGTAGCACGTGGCTATACCAGTGTTTACTACAACGGCGAGGATGCGCTTGAGATCGTTCGGGGCAAAAACGCTCCCAACGCTATTGCTGCACAGGTAAATGGAGAAGCGCCTTTTTACTACGAGAACACACCGGAAGACCGTATTCGCTGCGAAAAAGAAATACCGTCTAATCCGTTTCCTATCACCAAGGCCGGACTGGATCGCGCCAAACCTTTGTACGATATCTATTGCGGCATCTGCCACGGTGAAAAAGGCGACGGTCAAGGCTGGTTAGCCGCCAATCCCGAAACCAAATACCCGGCACAACCGAAAAACCTGCTGGACGCAGATTTGGTGAGTGCCGGCGACGGCCGTATCTATTTCGCGATCATGTACGGCTTGAACGTGATGGGCGGGTATTCCGACAAGTTGTCTTTTGAAGAACGCTGGCAGGTGATCCACTATATCCGGTCGCTCCAAGCCAAGAGTCAAAACCTGCCCTACGAATAGGAAGTGCAGTTGTATCAAAACAAAAAAGTGAAACATCTAAAATTTCCGGTGCTGAAACCGGCCTTGCGATATGAACCTGAATACGCAATTCGTATTTGACAGCAAACTGAAGCGCAACCTGATGATCGGGATGGCGCTCGGTGCAGCGTGCCTCGTGTGGTCCGCTATCGGTGACGACGAGTACCGCACGCGCTTTTGGACTAATTACCTCCATAACGCCGTCTTTTTCACGGGGATCGCCTTTACCGCTACGTTTTTCTTGTCGGCTCAGATAACCGCTTTTGGCGGTTGGATGACAGCGGTGAAACGGATATGGGAAGCCATGGGTCAGTTTATGATAGTAGGCCTGGTGCTGTTGCTGCTTATTGTGGCAGGCGTGTGGGGCCATCTGCATCACCTGTACCATTGGAACGTGGCGGGTATCACGGATCCAGAGAATCCGCTGTACGATAAAATTATTGCCGGCAAGTCCGGGTTTCTCAGCCCCGTCTTTTTCACGATCGGAACGCTCGGTTTTTTGGCTATTTGGTATTTTTGGGCGTATAAAATGCGCCAGAACTCCATGCAGCAAGACGACCATGAAACGGCTGCGTTGGCTTATTATAAAAAAGAACGCAAGTGGGCGGCCACATTTCTTCCGCTCGGCGGCTTTTTGAGCACGGTCTTTTTCTGGCAACTGATCATGTCTATTGACCCGCACTGGTACAGTACGATGTTCGCGTGGTACTCCACCATCTCGGTACTGCTGGCCGGGTTGGCACTTATGATTATGTTGATTTTGTACCTGCAGTCCAAAGGATACCTCGAATATGTGACGCGGGATCATTTGCACGATTTGGGTAAATATCTGTTTGGTATCAGTGTTTTTTGGACCTATCTGTGGTTTGACCAGTTCATGTTGATCTGGTACGCCAATATCGGTGAAGAAACAATTTACTTCAAGGAGCGGATGGACCATTATCCGGTGCTGTTTTGGGGTAATCTGGTTTTGAATTTTATCACACCTTTTCTGGTACTGATGCGGAACGACACCAAGCGCAAAGCAGGCACCCTGTTTTTTGCTTGTCTGATCGTATTTTTTGGGCACTGGTGGGACTTTTTCTACATGATCAAACCAGGCGCTCGTATTGCGGCGCATGAGTCCATGGAAATCTCCGAGGGCAAACACAACAATCAACACGATGCGGCTCCGATTGGCGCAGCACCGGCTACTGCTACCGGAGGACACGAAAGCCATGACCAAGCTACACACGCTGTGGCAGCGGCCACAGCCGACCATTCCGGTGGTGACCATGGTCACGCCGATCATCACGACGATGCGCTTTCAGGCTTCAAATTGGGATATACCATCCCCGGCATACAAGAACTTGGCGTACTTGTCGGCTTCCTCAGCCTCTTCCTGTTTTTCTTTTTCCGTCAACTGGAACGGGCATCACTTTTACCTATGCGAGACCCGTTCCTGGAAGAAAGTTTGCACCATTCGACGGGCGCCTATATTGATGGAGAAGGGGACGGACACGAGCATTAAAAAAATAATTTAGAGTGGTTCTGTTCAAGACAAATAACCTTCCTGGCCCTCAACCAAACCTGTTACCTTTGAGTTTATAGAAAAAAAAATTGCGATGACAGTGCTTATCATAGTTCTCTGTATCATTCTTATCACCATCGTTCTGGTGCAAATCGGCAAGGTCACTGAGTTGACTGCCCAGATTAAAGGCGAGCGCGAAGTAATGCGCGACAGCAGCAAGTGGAATGGCTACCTGTCGGTCGGTTTTCTGGTTGTGTTCTTGCTGGCTGTGTTCATCTCGGCTTGGGAGTACAAAAACCAGATGTTGGGTTATGGGCCGCACACCTCTGCCTCCGAGCATGGTGCGTCGTTGGACAGCCTGTTCGATGTTACCCTGATTTTTACGGGGATTGTTTTTGTGCTTACCCACATTGCCCTGTTTTGGTTTGCCTATAAGTATCGTTGGAGCGAGAACCGCAAGGCGGAATTCATCTCCCATGATAACCGCCTGGAGGTAGTGTGGACTGCTATACCGGCGGTAGTGATGACACTACTTGTTGTACGCGGCCTGGATACCTGGAATACGGCAATGGCCGATGTGGCCCCGGGAGAAGACTTTATTGAAATTGAAGCCACGGCACAGCAGTTCAACTGGATCATTCGCTATCCGGGGCCGGATGGCAAGTTGGGCACACGGGATTATAAATTAACAACCTCAAACAACCAGGTCGGGCAAGACTTTACCGATCGCAAAAACTGGGACGACGTTTTGGTTGGCCAGGAAATGTACCTGCCGGTGGGTAAAAAGGTTCGCGTCCGGATTATTGCCAAGGATGTGCTGCACAATTTTTATTTGCCGCAATTCCGTGTAAAAATGGACGCCGTGCCAGGTATGCCAACGTACTTTGTGTTTACTCCTGTTAAAACTACGGCGGAATACCGTAACGAATTGCGCAAGTATCCGGAGTATAACGAGCCGTATGACCCGGCTGATCCGACAGGTCCCAAGCGTTGGGAGAAGTTCGAGTATGAACTTGCCTGTGCAGAACTGTGTGGCAAGGGGCATTATTCAATGAAGCGCATTCTCCGTGTTGTGTCTCAGGAAGAATTTGATGCCTGGTACAAAAAAGAACCTTCCTATTATGTAAGCCAAATACGGGGCAAAGACGATGACCCGAATAAGGGTAAGATACTGGATATAGACCCTGCTGAAGTACCTGCAGCGGTTCCGGTCGAAGAACCTGCTAAATAAACAGCGTGCTTTTAATTCAAAACAAGATTACACCGAACCCAACGAAAGTTCACACTATACAAATTTCCTAGCTATGGCTAATGCAGTAACCGCAGTTGAAACGTTGGAAGAAAAACTCACCCAGGAATTGGGCTATGATGATCACTTTCATGAGCATCATCATGGTGACAAATACCAGTCGAATTTCCTGACGACGTATATTTTTAGCACCGATCACAAGATGATCGGTCGGCAATTCCTGATGACCGGTATTTTCTGGGCAATCATGGGCGCCGCAATGTCGATTGTTTTCCGTTTGCAATTAGGCTTTCCGGAGGCAGACATGGCCTGGCTTCGCCCCATCCTCGGGAAGTGGATTCAGGTTAACGAAGCAGGTATAGGTAAGTTAGATCCAGAGTTCTACTACTCTTTGGTGACTATCCACGGTACTGTACTGGTGTTTTTTGTGTTGACGGCCGGCCTTAGTGGTACGTTCTCTAACCTGCTTATTCCATTGCAAATTGGTGCGCGGGACATGGCCTCTCCGCTGTTGAATGCCTTTTCCTACTGGTTCTTCTTTTTGGCCAGCGTGGTCATGTTTTTGTCGCTCTTCCTGAGTACCGGGCCATTTTCAGGTGGTTGGACGGCCTATCCACCGTTGAGCGCGCTGCCTCAGGCATCCGAAGGTTCGGGTGCTGGTATGACGATGTGGATTGTTGCTATGGCAATGTTTATTGTATCGGCATTGCTGGGCGGTATCAACTATGTAACTACTGTTTTGAATCTGCGGACCAAGGGTATGAATCTGTGGCGTATGCCGTTGACGATCTGGGCTTTTTTTGTTACCGCAATTCTGGGTATTTTATCTTTCCCGGTACTGTTGTCCGGCGTATTGTTGTTGATGTTTGACCGCAGCATGGGCACCTCGTTTTATCTAAGCGAGATCGTGGTAGGTGGCCAAATTCTCGATCGTGTGGGAGGCAGCCCGATTCTCTTTCAACACCTGTTCTGGTTCCTGGGGCACCCGGAGGTTTACATCATCATCCTTCCTGCTATGGGGATTGTATCGGAGGTATTATCCGTAAACGCACGCAAGCCTATCTTTGGCTATCGCGCTATGGTGCTGTCTATTTTGGCTATTGGATTTCTTTCGTTTATTGTTTGGGCGCACCACATGTTTATGTCCGGAGTAAACCCATTTATAAGCAATTTCTTTGTGGTGTTTACGCTCATTATTGCCGTTCCTTCGGCGGTAAAGGTGTTCAACTGGATATCAACAGTGTATGCCTCAAACTTCCGGTTTAACGCGGCCAGTTTGTTTTCTGTGGGTTTTGTATCCATGTTCATTTCAGGTGGTTTGACTGGTATATTTCTGGGTAACTCTGCTATTGATATTCAGTTGCACGATACATATTTCGTTGTAGCGCACTTCCACATTGTGATGGGTATTGCTGCATTCTTCGGTATGTTCGCCGGTATCTATCACTGGTTTCCGAAGATGTTTGGGCGTTTTATGAATGAAACCCTTGGGAAGGTACACTTCTGGGGTACAATGATTGGTGCTTATGCCATTTTCTGGCCGATGCACTACACCGGTATGGCCGGCATGCCGCGTCGTTACTATGATGGTGGTGCTTCCTTTGACGCATTCCGTCACTTCACCGAATTAAATCAGTTTATCACAGTGGCCGCAATCGTTGTTTTCTTTTTACAACTCGTATTTGTGATCAACTTTTTCTATTCCATTTTTAGCGGACGTAAAATGACAGTCAAAAACCCGTGGGGTGCCAATACATTGGAATGGACAACGCCGATTCATACTGGTCACGGCAACTGGCCGGGTAACATTCCGACTGTACAGCGCTGGTCGTATGATTATGGAAAAGACGGTGAAGAATTTATTCCCCAGTATGTGCCCCTCAAGGAGGGTGAGCATGACCACGGCGGGCACTGAGTTTGAAAATATGTAACGTTCACAGAGTTCATGTGATTAGTCGGGTACAACGCACACACTTCAATTTTTACATTTTGCAATCAAATTCCTCGGTACAGCAACAAACTTATTGGGCAAATCTCACACAGGGTTTTGTTGACTTCGGTCTGTTGGTCAAGTTCAAGTTGTCCTTGATGGTTCTGTTCTCGGCTTTGATATCCTATTCAATAGCGGGTTTTGGTCAGGTGACCTGGGTTGGTATGTTACTTTTGGCTATAGGTGGGTTCCTGGTAACAGGAGCAGCCAATGCTTTAAATCAAGTATTGGAACGCGATTATGATCGGTTGATGCCGCGCACGGCTAATCGTCCGGTGGCTACAGGCAGGATGAGTGTATCTACCGCGGTTTTATGGGCGGGCATGATGGCTCTTTTTGGTGTGACTATACTTTCTCTGTTCAATCCGCTAACCGGATTTTTGGGTATGTTGTCGCTGATCAGTTATGCCTTTATTTACACGCCCCTGAAACGCTCGACGCCATTGGCCGTAGTGGTAGGGGCTATTCCCGGAGCACTACCCTTGGTGATTGGTTGTACCGCATGGGAGGGGGTGTTAAGTTCAACGGCCTTAATTTTGTTTACTATCCAGTTTTTGTGGCAGTTTCCACACTTTTGGGCAGTGGCCTGGGTCGCTGACGAGGACTATAAACGCGCGGGATTCTTTATGCTGCCTTCGCGCAACGGCGAGAAGAACGAGATCACCGGGTTACTATCATTTTTGTTTTGTGTATTAATGATTGTTAATGCCGGCATCGGCTACGCAATCGGTTTCACGGGAGTGCTTGCGACGCTGGCTTTGATTGGTATAAACACGTACTTTGCGCATCGCTGTTGGTCCTTGTACCGCACTTGCTCGCTGGAAGCGGCACGCCGACAAATGTTTGCCTCGTTTTTGCACTTGCCTTTGTCGCTGATTATCATTTTGCTGGACAAAATTTAATGGAATAGACGAAAGAACATGAGCACAATATCTTCAGAATATAGTCAAAATAAAATTCACTCCCATAAGTTCGCTTTATGGGTGGCTATTGCTACGATTATCATGATGTTCGGGGCGTTTACGAGTGCGTATATCGTGCGGCGTGCTGCGGGTAATTGGTATGAGTTCAAATTGCCGGATATTTTCTTTTTGAACACAGTGGTCATTTTGATGAGCAGTGTAACCCTGCATATTGCCTATACATCCTTTCTCAAGGGACGGGAAAAACGGTACAAAACCCTGCTGGCGACCACCTTAGTGCTTGGGCTTGTCTTTGTGGTATTACAATACTTTGGATGGAAAGCCATGGCGGGAATGGGTGCGACTTTCACCGCAAATCCATCCAGTTCATTTGTTTATGTGATTTCCGGGCTACATGCGGCACACGTTTTGGGTGGTGTGGCGGCACTGATTGTGGCAATGGCACATGCACATTTCTTGCCGTTCAGACCCACGCCCCGGCGTCGTCTGCGTTTCGAGTTGGTGGTGCATTACTGGCACTTTGTGGATGCGCTATGGGTGTATTTGTTTGTATTTTTTATGATTCAATCCCTGTAAAACGATAAACTCTTAAAGTTACTACTACCTATCAATACTTGTTGAACATGGCAGATACTTCCGTTGCTCACGCACACGAAACACACGATCACGATCATCAGGACGATCCCAATATCTGGGAAGGCGCGAAGGAACCTTTCAAGGCGAGTTATGGCAAGCTGATGATGTGGTACTTTTTGGTGTCCGATGCCTTTACTTTCGCCGGGTTTCTCATTGCTTACGGTGCTTTGCGTTTCAGTACACCAACATGGCCGGAGGCAGATTTTGTGTTCGCGTCCTTCCCGTTTGTGGATGCGCATTGGCCGCTGGTCTTTGTGACATTCATGACGTTCGTCTTGATATTTAGCTCCGTCACTATGGTGCGTGCTGTACAAGAGGGACATCGGGAAAACCGCAATGGAGTGGTTTTTTGGATGTTCCTGACGATCCTTGGTGGTGCGATCTTCCTGGGATCACAGGCTTATGAGTGGACGACACTTATTGTCAAGGAAAACGTAACCTTGTCGGCTAACCCATTCAGCAGGCACATCGCTGACGGGGTGTATTTAAACCCAGATGGTTCGGAGGGGCGAAATGAAGACGGCACTCCCAAAACTTTTACTAAAGGGGAAAACTATCTGTTGCACAAGCATGATGGGAAGTTTGATATCCCTCAGGTAAAATACACCACGGGGCAGTATGCCGGCCAGGTAAAAGAGGCTGGACTTGGCCCTAAAGCTTTTGGCGCCCTGTTTTTCTTTATTACGGGGTTCCACGGTTTCCACGTATTCTCCGGGTGTACTCTTTCTCACTATCATTATGATTAATGCTGCGAGTGGCCTCTATGCGGCACGTAGAAATGGTTATGAAATGGTGGAAAAGATTGGCCTTTATTGGCACTTTGTGGACTTGGTTTGGGTATTTGTGTTTCTTGTATTCTACCTGCTGTAATCTATTTCTGCAATCTTTCCACACAACCTTAATTTTTCACACATTCATCTTGTCTTAGAAAATGGCTGGACATCAAACTTATGAAGAACAAAAAGCCTTGGTGTTTCGTGGGCTTATGCTTTTGGGCGCCATCACTATTGTAGAGGTATTTGTTGCCTTGTTAGCCAAAGGACATTTGGTGCATAGTATCAAGTTCTCTGAAGGTTTTGGGCACTATTTATATATGCTTTTGATGGTTGGTTTTTCACTCTACAAAGCCTACTTCATTATTTTTTATTTTATGCACATGGCCTATGAGGTGCGCGGTCTTATGCTTAGTGTGTTGCTACCGACTACTTTGTTGATTTGGGCTATCATTGCCTTTTTTCAAGAGGGCAATTCATGGGGGGCTCGCCGAGAACTCATACGCGAAAAGGACCAAGAAATCGTCAAGCCAAATACGGGGGGTAAGCCTCAGGGTTATTTATTGTCCGGAGTTGATTGGCCCCAAAAAGGCTGATAAGTTGCAAGGGCGAGGGAACAAAACCTCGCCTTTTTTGTTTGTTGACAGAAAATTATTTCAATAACGATATGAACGAACAAGTTTCTTTCAAACGTAAAACATTCATTTTTTCGGTACTTTTTTTACTGTTAGTGGTGTTGCCCGCGGGTTCCTGGTTCTATCTTCGAGGTGGTTTGAACTGGCGGAAACAGGCACAAGCGGAATTACAGAATTATGGAAAAATCCGTAGTGCACAGATTATATATGCTGATGGTACAAAAGAGAACATGTTAGCGGAAAAAGTATGCGTAGTCTACTATTTTGGTGCCAATCCAGACCTGACCGAGGTTAACCGAAAGATTTTGGATACCGGTGAACGGCTCTTTACTCAGTTTGGCTACAAATCGGGTAATCAATACGATGATTTCCGACTTGTAATGATTACCCAGGGCGGAACGGCGGAATTCAGGACTCACGCCCAAACACTACCAAGCGCTGATTTTGCTAACTGGGTTTGGACAGGTGGATTGGGCTCGTGGAGGACAATTCTGGTTAATGCATACGATTTATATTGCCAGAAAAATAAGGTTGAGCCGGTTGAGCACTACTTTGCACTCACAGATACTACTGGAACCATTCGACGTTTTTACAATGCAGTGGATGAAAAAGAACTTGGGCGTATGGTTGAACACATTGCACTTTTGTTACCCACACGATAAAGGGAAGTACCCAAAAACAAACGTATGGCTACCCCAAATACAACATCTTCCCATGATAGTATTCGTCTGGAAAAGCGCCTGAATAACATCGCATACATGGTGTCGGGGTTAGTTCTGTTTTTGGTGGTACTGATGCGGCGGGTGAAATTTGATGTAGGTATTGACTTTAGTTTTTTGCCGCCACTACATGCTTCACTGAATGCTTTAACATCTGTTATTCTACTGGTTGCCTATTCTTTTATTCGGAAAAAGCAAGTGGTAGCGCATCGGCGTTCTATTTATGCCGCAATGGTTTGTTCGGCCTTGTTCCTGCTGTCTTATGTACTGTATCACTTCACAACAGAGGAAACACGCTTTGGCGGCGAAGGAGCCGTACGATATGTATATTTTTTTATTCTGATCACACATGTGGTGCTGGCTGCCGTTATTTTGCCTTTTATCCTGTTGACGTTCACCCGTGCCTACACGGGGCAATATGAACGGCACAAAACAATGGCGCGTTGGGTGTTCCCACTCTGGCTTTATGTTGCCATTACCGGCCCCGTTTGTTACCTGATGTTGAAACCATATTACGGATAGGATTTATTTATCACATTGACAAAATGCAATAGTTATGAAAAACAAAACAGTTAAATTTGGGCTTGTACTGAGCATACTTTTGTTGATTATATGGCTATTCCCCGCCGACGTTCAAGCACAGTGTCCCATGTGTCGGATGTCGGCAGAATCTAATTTAAAAAATGGCGGCACCGATGGTCGCGGGCTGAACATGGGTATACTGTACATGTTGGTTATGCCGTATCTTCTGGTAGGGTCTATCGGATTTTGGTGGTGGCGCAACCGCAAAAACACGGAAAATATAAATGACAGTCAGTTGCCTAACTTACTGGAAGATGAGCCAAGTCGGTATAATTGATACAATGACCCGATAAAAAAAGGGCCGACGATTATCTCGTCGGCCCTTTTTTTATAGTCGGTCGAGAATTACTTGAGCGTATAACGAGCGCTGAGTGCACCATACCCGCCACGTATCCCATCGTAGTACCCACCGCCTATAAAAAAGATCGGTACCCAGTCCAATGAAAGATTGACTGGCGCATCTGCAAATTTGTAGTCAAGCCCCAACACCCCCATAATACCTATACTGGTATTGCCTGCGTCACCGCGAGCAAATGATCCTTTGTAGTTCCAGAAAAAAACAGAGGCTCCGCCGCCATAGTACCATTTCAATCCGTCAACACCTTCAATGGCATTGTGATGCTGGTACATGGCTCCGATGTTTGTCCAGCCATACCCGTTCCAGGAACGGAAACCGGCAAAAAGCTCAAAAGCTCCCTGGTCGCTGATAAATTGTTTGTAGGAAACCGAGGTGGGGTAGCCAAGACGCAAGCCAATGGCAGATTTATACTCTTGCGCAAACAGCGCCATGGAACACCCGAGTACAAGGGCAAAGGCAAACACTAATTTTTTTGTAATCATGTTTTCAGTATTGTTTTAGTTAATATGCAAAACTAAGGATTTTTAAGTGGGCTACAAGCCAATGGCTTTTTTCTTGGCCTCTTTCCTGAAAATCGCCAACTTCGCCCCTTCATAACCAACGCCCATGAAAATAGCCGTATTCCCGGGTTCGTTCGATCCGATTACTATTGGTCATGTTGACTTGGTCGCCCGGGCACTTCCTCTTTTCGATCAAATTGTGGTGGCTGTAGGAACCAATACCACTAAAAAATACCTGTTTTCACTGGAGCAGCGCCTAGAGTGGTTGCATCAGGTATTTGATCGATATCCCCAGGTACGGGTGGAGCATTTCCCCAACTTGACAGCACACTACTGCCAGCGTATCGGCGCCCGCTACCTGTTGCGCGGACTCCGCAATGGCTCCGATTTCGATTACGAAAAAACGATTTCCCAAATCAATCACATTGTGGGCGGCGGTATTGAGACGGTGTTCTTGATCGCCCAGCCGGAAATGTCGCATATCAGCAGTACCATCGTCCGGGAGATTATCGTGGGGGGGGGGGACGCTTCACCGTTTATCCCAAAAGAAATGCATATCACCATTTAAAAAAATCATGCCATCACTCAATTACTCAACGACAGATGTCTGACGCAATTTTCAATGTACCGCACCCAATCAACGAACCAATCCTGAGCTATGCCCCGGGAAGCCCGGAGAAAAAAGAACTGAAACAGGTCTTGGCTGATCTGAAGTCTGTGCAGCGCGACATCCCGATGTTCATCGGTGGCAAGCACATACGCACAGAGGCAAAAACGATTATGTATCCTCCACATGAAATCAGCCATACGCTGGGGTATCACGCCATAGGGAATGCAGGCCACGTCCGCAATGCGATAGATGCCGCTTTGGCGGCTAAACCGACTTGGGAAACAATGCCCTGGCAAGATCGGGCCGCTATTTTTTTGAAAGCTGCGGATCTCCTGGCAGGCCCGTACCGAGCCAAAATGAATGCCGCGACGATGCTGTGCCAGAGCAAAAATGTATTTCAGGCCGAAATTGACTGTGTTTGCGAATTAGTAGACTTCTGGCGCTATAACGCCTGGTTTATGCAAGAAATTTATAAACAACAGCCGTTAAGCGTGCGCAACACCTGGAATCGTATGGACTGGCGTCCGCTGGAAGGTTTTGTGTTTGCCCTGACACCCTTCAATTTCACCTCCATCGCTGGCAATCTGCCTACCGCACCAGCCATGCTTGGCAATGTAACCGTCTGGAAACCTGCTGAATCGCAGATATACTCCGCAGCTATTATCATGGAGATATTAGAAGAAGCCGGGTTACCTGCGGGAGTCATCAATCTTATCTATGTGGACGGGCCGACGGTTGGTGAAGTGGTATTCCAGCATCCGGATTTTGCCGGGCTACATTTCACGGGCAGTACAGGTGTATTCCAAACCCTCTGGAAAACAATCGGCGCAAATATTGCAAAGTACAAGACGTATCCCAGAATTGTGGGCGAGACAGGCGGCAAAGACTTTGTTGTAGCGCATCCTTCTGCCGACTCCAAGGCCGTGGCCGTGGCACTCATCCGCGGTGCTTTTGAATATCAGGGTCAAAAATGCTCGGCAGCATCAAGGGCGTACATCCGCGTAGCCTGTGGCCGACGGTACGGCAATATCTGCTGGACGATCTTGGCCAAATGAAGATGGGGAACCCGGAGGATTTCACTAATTTTTTTAATGCCGTAATTGATGCCAAGGCCTTTGACAAAATATCCGGGTATATCACTACCACCAGGCAGTCCGACAAAGCCAAGATTATCGCTGGTGGCAATTTTGATAAATCCAAAGGTTATTTCATCGAGCCGACCGTGATCGAGGCGACCGATCCCAGGTACATTACCATGTGTGAGGAAATTTTTGGACCAGTACTGACGGTCTTTGTTTATGAAGATGACCAATTTGAGGAGACCCTGGATTTAGTCAATACGTCTTCGCCGTATGCACTTACAGGAGCTGTTTTTGCACAAGACCGGACAGCACTGGTGCTGGCTGATCATAAATTGCGCCATGCTGCCGGAAATTACTACATCAACGACAAGCCGACGGGTGCCGTAGTTGGGCAGCAGCCCTTTGGCGGCGGCAGGGCGTCCGGTACCAATGATAAAGCAGGATCCATATTGAATATGTACCGCTGGTTGTCACCGCGCACCATCAAGGAGAATTTCGTGCCGCCGACAGACTTCCGATACCCCTTTATGCAGGAAGCCTGAACAACAGAAAAAGCGGCTGATCGGAGGTGTCCGGTCAGCCGCTTTTCGTTTTAAGTAAAACAGGCGGTTTAGTTGCCGCTGTTGGTGTTGAAAAACTTCAACTCCTTGATGCGAGCCTTTTTGCCTACGAGGTTGCGCAGGTAGTACAGTCGTGCCCGACGAACCCGGCCGCGCTTTACCACCTGAATACCGGCGATATTCGGGTTGGTATACGAGAAAATACGTTCCACTCCAACGCCGTGCGATATTTTACGTACAGTGAATGTACGCGTCAAACCGTGGCCTTTGATTTGAATTACATCACCTCGGAAATCTTGTTCGCGTGTTTTGTCACCTTCAACGATCCGGTATTTAACGATAACTGTATCACCGGTTTTAAAAGCAGGCAGGGTCGGCTCCGTCAGCATTTGTTGGTGTACAAACTGGATGGCTTCCAATTCTTTCATGATATTCTAGTAATTGAGTACTTCGGTTCTAAAATTGAGGCGCAAAGGTAGTTTACCGGCCATAGAAATAAAAGTGTTCCTCCGGAATTTTATTTGACCGACGAAAAAACCTTAATGCAAAGTTAAATGTCGAGACATTTATTTTTGCAACACCTGAACAACTTACCTTTGCACTGCGTTTAGGCAACAACAATTATTCACTGCATTAAAATTTTAACGTCGAACATGAAAAAACTGTTTTTTCTCCCGCTTCTGGCCATCTTGGTAATGGCAGCCACCACAACAGCCACCTACAAAGCCGATCTCGTTTCCAGCAATATCGTTTGGAAAGCCGCCAAAGTAACTGGTGAGCATACCGGTACCGTGAAACTCAAAAATGGCAACCTTCAATTTACCGATGGCAAGCTCAGTGGCGGCTCTTTCGAAATTGATATGAATTCCATCAACTGCACCGACCTCGAAGGCGAATGGGCAGGAAAACTGGTTGGGCATATCAAAAGTGACGATTTCTTCGGTGTAGAGAAATACCCGACATCTAAGTTCGTCATCACCCGTGCTATCCCAACGGACTCTAAGGGTAACTACAAAATCGTAGGTAACCTCACGATCAAGGCAACGACCAAGGAAATTAAATTCCCGGCCAACCTGACCGAGGCGGGAAACCAAGTGACTGCTACTGGCAAGATCACGGTCGACCGCTCCGAATACGATGTGCGCTACGGGTCCGGCTCGTTTTTCGACAACTTGGGAGACAAAACCATTTATGATGATTTTGACCTGAATGTCACGCTCGTAACTAAAAAGTAAGCCTGTACAGGTGTTTTTATACTGAACCGCCTGGTGGAAATCTCCACCAGGCGGTTTTGTTTGAATATCCCCGTACCTTTGCAGCCCCTCAAAACTTGTTTGTGCAAGTACAATTTGGAGGGGTTTCGGCGTTTGCTGAAAAAAATGTTTTCTCTTATTGTTAAAAATATACTTGTCCATGCTTCGCGTTGCTTCTTATGCTTTGCTGGTGGGTGTCGTGTTTAGTCTGACGGCGTACCAGTCTGGAGACCCGAAGTTCTTAGAGCGGCCTCTCCCGGTAAATTCTACGTTGGCCACTATATTTTTTGAAGATGAACCGCACATATCCGAGGATATTGTTCTTGCTCCAGCCGACTCTGTGGGCATGTTGCGCATCTTGATGCTCAATTATACCGCGTACGACAGCGCGTATGCCTCCAAGATGAAAGAATTGATTCTCAAACGTTTGCCAGGAGCGGTGCTGACTGAATTTTGGGAAGGAAGTTCGCAAAGTCTTGCCGAAATACTGACAGACCAGCATGTTGTTGTAGTTACTTATCCATCGACTGGGAATACCCAACAGGTTCGGGCGTATGGAAAAGTATTGAAGCAATACATACAGCAGGGTGGAGCAATCGTGTTCAGCGGCACAGATCAGTTTGGCATATTGCAACACTACGGCCTGTTCGATCTGGATTTTGGCTATTTCTGCTCCGGCATGGAGGTTCATGAGGATGTACTTGACCATCCCGTGCTGGCGGGCACCCCATCCGATTTTTCTCTTGCCAACTATATTTATCCTTTGGACATATCTGACCCCAATTTTGTCGTACTGGCCAACATTCACGGCTACCCGACGGTTGGCTACAAGCCGATTGGTCAGGGCAAAGTCGTTTATCTGGGTCTGGAATACTACTATGACGAGGCCGTTTCCACCCGGATTTTAGAAAACACCCTGCGTTGGTTGGGGCCGGATCAGGAGGAAGGTTCTGTAGCTGCAGCCCAAGTATCAGATAACAATATCTGGACATCCGTTCGGGACGGCGTACGGAGGAAAGGCTGTATGTGGGTTCCGGGAGTGCAACATCTGTTACAAACACTCCTGCGTTTGATCTGAAGATATACCCGAATCCATATTTTGGCAAAGCTACACTTGATGTCAACATAGAAAAGTCTGCTCCTGTTGCCATCGAAATGACCGATGAATCTGGCGCTCTGGTTGCAGTACTGCTGCCATATCGTGTGTTGCCGCAGGGTTTTTACCGCTTCGAGCTGCCCAACGTGGCTTCCGGTGTGTACTTTGTGAAATGCCAGGCCGGCAAACAAACCACCGTACGAAAAGTGGTCAAAGCGGCAGCTCAGTAGCGTATGAAGTTGTTTAGAAATACACAGAGGGGTCGGGTTCTTCAGAACCCGGCCCCTCTGTGTATTTCTTTGCGATGCAGAAGGATTATTTTTCTCCTTTCGCCCCCTTCTTTTCTTCCTGAAACCGTATGATGTCCTCCATAATTTCGCCGAGTTTTTCGGCTCCGATACGTTTCATCAGGATTTCGTGCTTGCGATCCAGAACAAATATCTGCGGCGTGGATTGAACGTCGTAGAGTGTTTTGTAGCGGCTCTGAATATACGGGTCATAGGTGTTCAGGAAAAGGAAATCGCTGAAACCCTTGTCCTCAATTTCTTTCCAACAGTCAGGCCCCTTGTCGGTTACGGCGGTACAGACGGCAAATATCTTCACGCCCCGGTCTTTGTACTTGTTGGCAAACTCCACCATGTGCGGTGCGGATTTTTTACAATGGCTACAGTCCGGTGCCCAAAAGTACAGCACGGTGTAGTCGGCATCCACGTCCCAGAGCGCGGAGGGTTTGTCGTTGCGGTCTTTGACGACGATGTTGGGGGCTATTTTGCCGATCAGTATCGGTTCGAGGCGCCGGGCATTGTCACAGATTTTTTCCAAATCCTCTTGTTTTACCCACGGCGCGCCACCGTTGCAATAGTACCGTTGTGCCAAGTGAACATAGCACGCATCCATACCAACAATAGTGGACTTGGCAAATGCATTCAAAAAATGGATGAGGTAGAACTTGTAGGTTTCCGGTGTATTTTTCAGTTTTTCGATAACCACATCCAGAGCTATACGGATGCTGTCGGGGTGTTGGGGCACAACCTTGTTAATGTAAGTGTCTACCTTGGGATGCAGCACGGGGCTTCGTAGGAGGCATGGGTCGGCAACATCTACATTGTCGAAATAGTGAGCGCGGTACCAGTAGTACTTTTTCATTTGTACCTCCTTGGCGTCGGCGCCTTCAAACTCCGGCACTTCCGGCTCAATAGAACTTTTGATGATCTTGGCCGTGAGTGTCGCCGGGTTCCTGGCGATCAGATCGGCCTGATACTTACGCACCTGCTTGTCCAATTCACCACTCTCGGCTACCAAACGCAGGGAGTCGGCCTCGTTGCCACCGATGCGGGCTAATTTGGCCTTGATGGTGTCGGCCTC
Source organism: Lewinellaceae bacterium (assembly GCA_016719605.1). Classification (GTDB taxonomy): domain Bacteria; phylum Bacteroidota; class Bacteroidia; order Chitinophagales; family Saprospiraceae; genus M3007. Next base: position 412,144 of record JADJYW010000006.1, read on the forward strand.
CACGCGCATCTTGTTCAAAAAGGTCAGGTACTCGTAGAAAACCTTGTTTTCATCAGAACCCTTCAGTTTCATTTTGCCAACAGCATCTTTGGCGTCGGTTTGCATGGTGAAATCCTGATCCGCTTCAGGCAGCAGGAGCTGAATAAATGCGTTGTCGGGCTTGAGCACCAGCAGGTACACGCCGCAGGGCAGGAGTGTGTCGGCCTTGAAGGTGAAATACCCGTCGGCGTCGGCCTCAACAGTATCCTTCACATACTGTTTGTCGCCGTAATGGAACCCAAGAACGAGTTCGTTTTCGCCGTAGTTGTCCAATTTGACCCGGATATTGTAGCCTTTTTGGGCCTCGGCGGAGAAAACAGTAAAAAGCAACATTGCGAAAAACACGCTGAAACGAGCGGTCATGGTCGGTAGGTAGTTTGAATGTTGAACGGTTTTTTATCAAAGATTGTATTGCTTGATCTTTCGGTACAGGGTGCGTTCGGAGATTTTCAGTTCCTCGGCGGCTTCCTTGCGCCGACTGTGGTATTTTTTCAGAGCGCGGCGAATGGCTTCTTTTTCAATTTCGTCCATAGCCAGCGGCGCGTCTTCCACATCGGAGCGGTCGAAGGCGTTCTGATTCTTGGACGGCTCAATGATAATGGGCGTCACACGGAAGGCTGTTTCGTTTGGCGCTTCGGTGCTTTCTTCCCGGTCATAATCGTTCCGGTTGCCATGTGGCAATTGCTCGGAGAAGCTAATGGAGGGTTGCAGTCGTCGCAGGTTGCTCATGTCGGGCATGCGCAGGTTGTTGTTTTGAATCAACTCAAACACAAGTCCCTTGAGATCGTTCAGGTCGTTCTTCATGTCTACGAGCAATTTGTAGAAGATTTCACGTTCCTGAAATTCGCTGCCTTTTGTACCGCCGCCATTGCGTTCGGCGGGCACGGGCAGGTTTCGGGCAAACATCTGCGGCATCTGGCGGTGCAGGGCCTCCAAGCCGATTTCGCGTGCTTCGGACAGAACAGAAAACTGCTCGGCCACATTTTTCAACTCGCGGATGTTGCCTGGCCACCGATAGGTTTCGAGGGCAAACTGCGCTTGTTCGTCCAGCCGGATAGGCTGCATCCGATACTTTTCGGCGAAATCGTGCGCAAATTTTCGGAACAGCACGAGAATATCCTCCCGACGCTCCTTGAGCGCCGGCACGCGGATGGGCACCGTGCTGAGGCGGTAGTATAGGTCTTCCCGGAACTTGCCCTGCGCACGCGCTCCTCCAGATCCACATTGGTGGCGGCTATGACCCGCACGTCGGTTTTCAATACCTTGGAGGCGCCCACGCGAATAAATTCACCGGATTCCAGTACCCGCAGAAGGTACGACTGTGTATCAAGCGGCATTTCAGCTATCTCGTCGAGGAAAATGGTGCCGCCACTAACGGTTTCAAAATAACCCTTGCGGTCGTTTACAGCCCCGGTAAACGCTCCTTTTTCGTGGCCGAACAGTTCGGAATTGATCGTTCCCTCCGGAATAGCGCCGCAGTTGACAGCGATAAACTCGTTGTGTTTACGGGCGCTCAGGGTGTGGATGATTTTGGAAAAAACTTCCTTGCCCACGCCGCTCTCGCCCGTGATGAGTACGGTGAGGTCGGTGGGCGCTACCCGCACGGCCGTTTCGAGCGCGGCGTCCAGCAGGTTCGAGGTGCCGACAATGCCGAAACGCTGTTTTATGGATTGAAGGTTGATAGACATCAGGCGGCTTCTAATTTGTTATTTAAACAATCTCCCCCAGCAACGTCGCACTCGTCACATCCCGCACCCGCACCATCACATAATCCCCCGGCTGCAATCCCGGTTTTTTCGGAAACACCAGCATCTTGTTCTGCGTGTTGCGCCCGCAAAAATCCTGATCGGATTTGCGCGAGTTGCCCTCGATGAGCACCTCGAACACCTTGCCGATATCGGCCTGGTTATGGCGCAGGCTCACGGCGGTTTGCAGGCGGATAATCTCGTTCAGACGGCGTTTTTTTACATCCTCCGGTATGTCATCTGCGAATTTGCGAGCGGCCAGCGTACCCGGGCGTTCGGAATAGAAAAACATGTACGACATGGAAAAATTGGCCCATTCGACGATGCTGAGCGTGTCCTGGTGCTCTTCCTCGGTCTCGGAGCAGAAGCCCGTGATGATGTCGCTCGATACGGTCGCTTCGGGCAGAATGCGGCGGATGGCGCGGATACGATCCTCGTACCAGGGCCGGTCGTAGGTGCGGTTCATCATTTCGAGGATGCGGCTGTTGCCCGATTGCACCGGGAGGTGTATGTATTTGCAGATGTTATCGTATCGGGCCATGACGTGCAGCACCTCATCGGTCATGTCCTTGGGGTGGCTGGTGCTGAAGCGGACGCGCAGTTTCGGGTGCACCAAAGCCGTCATTTCCAGCAAATTGGCAAAATGGACACGCTCGCCGGTCTCGGGATTCTCCCATTTGTACGAATCCACATTCTGGCCGAGCAGGGTGACTTCGCGGAAGCCGTTTTCAAACAAGCCTGCCGCCTCGGACACGATGCTGAACGGGTCGCGGGAGCGCTCGCGGCCGCGGGTGAACGGCACCACGCAAAACGAGCACATGTTGTCGCAGCCGCGCATGATGGATATGAACGCCGTGATGCCGTTGCTTTCCAGGCGCACAGGGCTGATATCGGCGTAGGTTTCTTCGCGGCTGAGCAGTACGTTCACCATGCGCTGGCCGTCTTCGGCGCCGCCGATGAGGTTGGGCAGGTCGCGGTAGGCATCGGGGCCAACCACGATGTCCACGAGTTTTTCCTCTTCGAGAAATTTCTTTTTCAGGCGCTCCGCCATGCAACCGAGCACGCCGACCACCGTGCCGGGGCGCCGTTTTTTGATCGTTTCAAAAAAACGCAGGCGCTTGCGTACGGTATCTTCTGCTTTTTCGCGGATGGAGCAGGTGTTGATGAGAATCAAATCACTTTCTTCCGCGTTGCGGGTGGGCGAGTAGCCGACTTCGCTGAGGATGGAGGCCACAATTTCCGAATCGCTGAAATTCATCTGGCAGCCATAGCTCTCGATGTAAAATTTCCGCCCGCCAGGCGTGCTTGTCTCCTGCCAATGTTCCTTGAACAGCACGTTGCCCTGCTTCGCTTCGTCTATGGTTTTGATGCCCTCGAGTGTCGGGTTGTTGTCGTACATATTTTGTGCTTCGATTTGCGGCGGCAAAGGTAGGTGTTTGCCGGGAAAAAAATGACAGAATGGCAGGGACTTGTCTGTCCGATCCGTTAGGATGCCTTCGTTATTTTGTCCAGAGCCGCCCGGATCAAATTGGCTACTGCTTTGCGCGTATCCTGGCTAAACTGGCCCAGTGCCCGGTTGGCAACCACGGCGCTCAGGGAAATGGCGCGGTGACCGAGTAGCCTGGAAAGCCCGAACAGTGCCGCCGTTTCCATTTCGAGGTTCAGGATGCGGGCGCCCGCGTACTCGAACTGTTGCAGACGGTCCAGATAGCCCGGAAAACGGACGGCGGCGCGGAGTTGGCGGCCCTGCGGGCCGTAAAAACCGGGGTTCGTAGCCGTGTAGCCCTGGTAAAATCCGTCGGAAAACTGCTCGATCAGGGCAGGGTCGGCCGGCGCAAAGTAGGGGGCCACGGGAAAATCCCACGCAGCACCGAAGTGCGCGCGCAGCGCCCCGACCACCGGGTGCTGCTGCTGCTCGGGCGCCTGGTAAAACTGCAACAACCCGTCCAGCCCGATACCGCCCGTGGAGGCAACGAGGCTGTCCACCGGCACTTCGGCCTGCAAACCACCCGCTGTGCCGAGGCGGATGAATGTCAACGGAGTAGGGGAGGGCTTGGGCTTCCGGGTCTGGAAATCAATATTGAACAGGGCGTCCAGTTCGTTCACCACAATGTCTATGTTGTCCGGGCCGATACCGGAAGAAAGCACGGTCAGCCGCTGCTCGCCGATCCTACCAGTGTGGGTGACGAACTCGCGCTTGTGTACGCGGTGCTCAATACGGTCGAAATGCTGGCTGACCTTGGCCACACGATCCTGATCGCCCACGGTAATGATGAGGGGCGCCACCTGTTCGGGGCGCAAATTGAGGTGGTAAACGCTGCCGTCTTTATTGAGGATGAGTTCAGAATCGTTGATTTTCATGTCTTGTATCAAGTTGGTCAGGTTTGCAGGGGCCAAATAGTCTACTGGATTTTCGAGCTTGTTCGCGCTTTAAGTCTACACTACGGCATTCCCCCCCCCCCGCCTTTAAGTCGTGCGTCAAAGTCCCTTCACCGCCACATTTAACTTGCCTTTGGAATATAAATCCACACGAATGCCCGTGGGTGTTACGCGCGTTTTTTCCACAGTCAGGCTGTCTACCGTACCGGTAAGCACCACACCGGGCTGGATCGGGTAGTACTGCAGCGTTTCCTGCAAGGTAGACTTGATTGCGGTGATATTTTCATCCAGGGGAAAGATCATAGACTCGGCCATACGTTTTTTGATAGCCCCGGAAAAAAGCCACGCGGCGGTTTTGTGCAAAAAATTGCGCGTCTCGGTGTGGAAGTCCAGATCGGTGACCTCAATGCGGTTTTTTGCCGCGTTCATCACGGGCTTGCCGATGAAGTAGATGCTGCCGTTGAACGACCCGGCGAGTTTGGAATTGACAACTATCCGGTCGTTGTTGCCCCAAAGTTTGATATCCTGCACCGTGACTTTATTTTTGCCGGACTCGAACACTTGCCCCACCATGGAGGCGCGGGCCAGCCGTTCGGCCTCGGCGAAGGGTACATCGGTGGCAACGCGCATCTGAACTCGTCGGGCGCATCAGCGAGCAGCCGGAGGTTGGGCAGGTCCAAGTTGGAGCGAAAGGCGGGTTTTTCACCGAAAGTGACATCGTTGAGGCATTCCACCGATATTTTGGCACGCAGGGCGTTGTTTCCGTCGGTCACCAGCGGGGTCATCCCGATGGAAATGGGCGTTGTTTTAATCCACATCGCGTATGCTTCGTCCAGCAAAACAGGCGCTTGCAAGGCCGACCAGGCCTCCTGCACATAGGGCTTGAGGCTGAATTGCTGGCTTACCAGGCGGTCGAGGGTTTGGCTTAGCGAGGTTTTGCTGCGGTTGAGCATCAGGTTGGCCAGCGACTCGATGTTGATGTTGCCGAGGCCGGTTTTTAGTACGGGTTTGGACAGCCACTCGTGGTACTCCACCGTAGTCTGGGTGCTGAGCGACCAGTCGGGGTTGATGCCAAAGGTTGTTTTCAGATTGAGGGCCAGGTCGCCCTCCACTTCGGCGATGCCGATAAACAGTTTTTGTTTGGCCCAGATTTTCAGCGGTACGCGGTACTTGAACGTGTTGCCGGAGAGAAACATCGTGATTGGCTGCGCCTTGGTGAGCCGAAGCATGAGGTCGTCATTGCCGTTGTCGGTGTAGGATTTGTCTTCGTACAGGATGCCCTGGAGGCGGGCGTTCAGGCTGTTCACGAGGTCGTTCACAGAGATACTGACGGGGATGGTGAGGGCAGAAACTAAGGGTTGTTCCACGGTAGTGTTGTACTGTTCGCCCGGATCAGGGGCGCTGGCGCTTTTGGTGGATTTGCAGGAGCAAAGCAAAAGCAGTGCGGCTAAAAGAGGGAATATGCTGCGGTGGCGCATTGGAGGATAAAATTTATGTTTACTTCCGTATCGCCTCCACGGGATCCATTCCGCTGGCTTTGACGGCCGGGATGAGGCCGGACAATACACCCACGACGATGGAGGTGACCACGCCGACCAACGTATTGTTCAGGGAAAGGTGAATGTCGAAATCTATGATTCGGGTGATGGCTTCTGTGACGCCCCAGATGAGCAGCAGTCCCAGCAAACCGCCCACGAGGCATAGGACAATGGCCTCGAACAGGATTTCCAGCAGGATAAACCAGCGCTTGGCGCCGAGGGCCATTTTGATGCCGATGATGTTGGTGCGCTCTTTGACAGACACAAACATGATGTTGGCTACGGAGAACATACCGACCAGCAAAGCAAACAGGCCGATGACGAAGCCGGATAAATTGATCACACTGAACACGCTGTCGAACACATTGCTCAGGATAGTCAGCGTGTTCAGAGCGAAATTGCTCTCTTCGCGTGGTTTCAGGTGGCGTGTCGAGCGCACGATACCGGTGATCTCATCCTTCACGACCTCCAGGTCGGTGCCCGGTTTGGCGCGAACACCGATGGTGGATTTTCCAACCCAGATATTGCCGTCGCGGATGCGAAACCCGCGTCGGGCAAGGGTGTGGCTCACAAGCACGGCATTGTCGAAGTCCATGATTTTGAGCAGGCTTTTCCCGGAGGGGGTAATAACCCCGATGACACGCAACTTACGCCCTCCCACCTTCACCGATTTGTCGAGCGCACCGATACCTTCCGGAAATAAACCTTCGGCAATTTTGGCCCCGATGACACACACGTCGCTGCCGTTGACAAATTCGGTAGGCGAAAAATAGCGCCCGTCTTCCTGAAACTCCAACCGGAAAATTTCGCTGCAGTCCTCCGTCATGCTCAAAAATGCAGCATTTTCTACACTGGAGGACTGCCATTTGAGGGTTTTACTTCCCAAAAATTGCCAGTATCCCACATGCGAGGCCGTGTTTAGTTTTTCCTTCAGGGCTTCGTATTCCTGGAAACTCTGGTTGGGGCGGCGCATCCATTTCCAAAAATTCTGTCCCGGGTCTTCGCCCCAGGAAAACTTGTCCAGGTAGATCACATCGCTGCCGAGTTTGGACAGGCTCCCACGAATGTTGTCTTCCAGCGAGTTCACGGCACTTTTCACACCGATTATACAAAAAATGCCGATTGTGACACCGAGCAGCGACAGGAAAGAGCGAAGTTTGTTGGCCATCAACTGCTGCCAGGCCTGTGCGGCGCCTTCAAATATGATGCGGATAACTTGGCGCATATCAACAAATTAGATGTTCGGAAAATAAAAACAGAGGCGAAAGTCGGACGAATGCGGGGATACAGATAACGGTTTCGATCAATCGGCGCATTTGTTCTATCAAAAAACGGTCGTTTGGGCGTAACGCACACAACCTAAAACTGTTGCAACTCAGCATAAACCCGGTGTACAGGCAGCCCCATGACGTTGGCGTAGGAACCTTCAATGCGGCGAATTTTGCACAGGCCGATCCATTCCTGCACCCCGTAGGCGCCTGCCTTGTCGAAGGGTTTGCAGATTCGGATGTAGTAATCAATTTCGTCATCGGTGAGGGATTCAAAGTATACTTCGGAGCGGTCGGAAAAGGAGCGTTCCTGCTCGGCGCCGAGCAGGCAAACGCCTGTGATGACCGTATGCTGTGCCCCCGAAAGCAGGCGGATCATGCGGAACGCGTCGTCGTAGTCTTCGGGCTTGTTGTAAATCACCCCGTCAAGGATCACCACCGAGTCGGCAGACAACAGGATTTCGTTGTTTTTTATCAAGTGCCTGCCCGCCAGCGCTTTTCGACGGGCCAGGTATTCGGCAACTTCCTCCACAGGCATTTCCGGAGGGAAACTTTCGTCAACGTCCAGGCCATGAACAGAAAAGTCAAAACCGGCTTCGCGCAGCAACTGGCTGCGGCGGGGGCTTTTGGAAGCGAGAATGAGCGGACGGGATGGGAACATGTTTTTACAAAAGACAGGCAACTTGCTGCGTGGGTTAGTACTGGTTTTTAATGGCGTTCAGGGCTGCGATGGGGTCGTCGGGCCACCTGCTGAGCAGCAGGAAAAGTCCGGCCAGCATGACGAGTTTGATGCAATGGCTTGCCCAGGTAAAATGCCGTTTGGTGGTAGCCAGAAAGGTCAGTGCGGTGGCGATTAGTGCGGGAAGTAGCAGCAGGGTTGCTCCGGCGCCGATCTGCCAGGTTGGCGCATCGTTTTCGACCCAAAAATAGAGCAACAGCCCGATGAGGGCAGATACGGCCAGCCCCACAAAACCCGCCGGTATTTTAGCAACCCGCGGGCCTTTGATGACTGCCAGGGTATTGCAACCGCAGGTGGCATCGCCCTGGAAATCTTCCAGGTCCTTGACTTGTTCGCGTAGCAGATTAGTGGCAAAAGCGAAAATTGCATACACCCAAACCAGTCCCGTTGCCTGATGGATCAGGTCCGGTTCCCGGAAGGAGGTGAGCCAAATGGTACGGTCTTCCGGGAAAAGCGGGATGATGGGTACGGCGCCGCACAGGAGCGAAACGAGCACATTGCCCAGTAGCGGCGTACATTTTATTTGCCAGGCGTACAAAAACAAAAAGAGCGAAACCACAGGAAACACCAGCAGCGGCCACACGGACCGGGGCGCCGGCATCAGGAAAAAGATGCGCAATGCCAGCAGGTGTACGAGTACCGTCAGGCCGAGATAAATCAGCAGCACAATACCCGACGGGATATGCCGTCCCACCACTACCCGGTCCGGCCGGTTTATGGCGTCAATCTCCCGGTCGTAGTAGTCGTTGAGGATATAGCCGGCTAAGGTGGTAAGCACCGTAGCGGCTGCGATCAGTCCGAATGTACGCTCATTCAGCCCGGGCATACCGCCCGCTTGTAGCAGCGCCGGGCGCAAAACGAACCAGTACGGCAGCCACTGGCTCAGGAATACAATGACCAGATTGGGCAACCGGAACAGCCGCGGCAAAGCCAGCCACTGGTGCGAAACGTGTGGTTTAAATTTGATCCGGGAACGCCGGGTTGCCGGTTTTTTTTCAGGTTTTAAACCCAGTGCCTCGCCGGTTTTTTGCCAAAAACCGGGTTGTATTTTGGCCGAGGCCAGAATAGAGGGCAAGTCGTGCTTTTGCACAGCCTGAAATATCCGTTCGTGGCCGAGATTGTTGAGGTGGGCACCGTCGCCGGAATCGCAGTTTTCCAGCGGGAATCCCTCCCCGGTGGCGAGATCGTCCCACAAATTGATTGCCAGCGGACCATAACGCTCCAGAACGGCATCTTTCGTGCGGGTCTGGATACGCACCTGATCGGGGTCGAACCGGCGGGGTTGCGTGGTGCAAATGAAAGCCGGCACACCTTCAGCGAGGGCGGTTTGCAGGATCAGATCGAAGTTGGCCAACTGCTCCTCCGCATCATACCGGGCAGCAGCGTCGTTGGAGGGCACATTAACGATGACGGCATCGGGGTGCAGGGCGAGCGCCCGGCTGATGTTGCGCTCCGGGTCGGGCAGCGGTCGCTCCGGCGGGGGCTTGTGCTCCGTAGGCAGCAGGTGAAAGGTTTGCTGCCCGCCCATGCCCAGATTGATTACCTCGCTGGCGGGGTTCAGGGTTTGCAAAAAAGTGTGGTACAGATTCACCCATGCGCGTTCCTCCGGACTGGCGCCGGTACCGGCGGCTGTGGAAGAGCCGATGACGACGATGCGGAGGGGGGAATGCGTCATTGTTTAAAAAGGCAAAACTGCAAGTTGGCAAAGAGCGCTACGGGAGGGGGGTGGGAAAAAACGGGGGGGGGGCGTTCTTTTTTTTGAAAATCAAACGCTCATCGGATCTGCCTTTTCTCCGTCAATCCCATATTTCTGCATAAAATCCTGCACGGCTTTGTGGCTCACTTTCCCTTGCTTGTTCAGTAGCCGGACAGCCGCAAAAGCGATGTATCGGGCGTTCACCTCAAAGTAGTCGCGCAGACTGTCGCGGCTTTCGGACAACCCGAAACCATCGGTTCCCAGTGCCGTGAAATCGGTGGGCATCCAGGGCGCGAGGCAGCCGGAAGTCATTTTCATCCAGTCGCTGGCGGCTACAAACACACCGGTTTCACCCTGTAGCGATACTTGCAGGAAGGGTGTTTTTTCTTCTTTTCCGGGATGCAACATATTCCAGCGGTCGCAGGCGGTTGCGTCGCGGTAGAGTTCGCTCCAGGAAGTAGCGCTCCAGATATCGGTGCTCACCCCCTCGGCTTCGAGGATGTCGGCGGCTTTCAGCGCCTGGTCCAGAATGATGCCGGATGCCAGCAGATGCGCTTTCACGCCATCCTTGGCTGATTTTTTTTCCGATTTCTTGTAGCGGTACAGTCCTCGTTTGATGCCCTCTTCCACACCTTTGGGCATGGCGGGCATGGGCAGGTTTTCGTTGTACAGGGTGATGTAGTAGATTTTATGCTCGTTTTCCACATACATCCGACGCATGCCGTCGTGTACGATCACGGCGAGTTCGTAGGCAAAAGCCGGGTCGTAACTGATGACGGCAGGTATCGTTTGCGCAATGAGGTGCGAGTGGCCGTCCTGGTGTTGCAGGCCTTCCCCGTTCAGCGTGGTGCGGCCGGCAGTACCGCCGAGCAGGAAACCTTTGCACATCATATCGGCGGCAGCCCAAACGAGGTCGCCCACGCGCTGAAAACCGAACATGGAATAATAAATGTAAAACGGCACCATCGGGATACCGTGCAGGCTGTACGCGGTGCCGGCTGCTGTAAAGGAAGCCGTGGCGCCGTCTTCGTTGATGCCCTCTTGCAGCACCTGGCCTGTTTTGGATTCCTTGTACTTGATGACGGAAATACCGATTTCCAGCGGGGTATATTTCTGGCCTTGCTGGTTCCAGATTTGGGCGGAGTTGAACAACGGCTCCATGCCGAAGGTCTGCGCCTCATCGGGCACAATAGGCACGATGTACTTGCCGACTTCCTTGTTTCGGATGAGTTGGGTCATAATGTCCACCATGGCTGCTGTGGTGGAAAAGGATTTGCCGCCGGCGGCTTCGCTGCCCTGAAGTTGTTTGTCAAACAAGGTCACTTCGGGCAAATCAAATCGCGGATACTCCTCGGAGCGTTCGGGCAAAAAGCCGCCCAGAGCGTTGCGGCGCTCCAGCAGGTATTTGGTGGCGGGGTCGTCGGAGCCGGGGTACCAGAATTTGGCGGCTGCGGCTTCCTCGTCCGAAATCGGTATCCCGTAGCGGTTTTTGGTTTCGATGCGGCTTTCGGTGCTGATGTCCTTGGTTTGGTGTGCCTTGTTTTTGCCTTCGGCGGCCTTGCCCATGCCGTAGCCTTTTACCGTTTTGATGATAATGGCTACGGGTTTGTCGGAGCGGGTAGCGCGGTCATAAGCGGTAAAAACCTTGCGTGCGTCATGTCCGCCGCGCCGCATTTTTTTGAGTTGATCGTCGGTGTAATCGGCCAGCAAAGTGGCTATGCGTGCGTCGTCGCCCACGAGTTTTTTGCGCACGCCCGCACCGTCGAGGTTGGATATTTCCTGAAAATCACCGTCCACCATATTTTCCAGTCGGGCAAGCAGAGCGCCTTCGGTGTCTTTGGCTAAGAGTTCGTCCCATTCGCCGGCCCATACCAATTTGATGACATCCCAGGAAGCGCCGTGGAAATGGCGTTCCACTTCCTGCACGATCTTGCCGTTGCCGCGCACCGGGCCGTCGAGGCGCTGGAGATTGCAGTGTACGACAAAGATCAGGTTGTCCAGATTTTCGCGGGATGCCAAACCGATCGTGCCATAGATTTCCGGTTCGTCAATTTCTCCGTCGCCGATGAAGTGCCAAACCTTGCCGCCGTTTTCCGGCTTCAGACCCCTGGTTTCCAGGTATTTGATAAACCGAGCCTGATAAATTGCTGTCATGGGGCCGAGGCCCATGCTGACCGTGGGCGCCTGCCAGAATGCGGGCATCCGGCGCGGGTGCGGGTAACTGGATACGCCGCCTAATAGCTCCTGCCGGAAATCGGCGATCTGCTGCTCGGTTAGTCGCCCCTCCCAAAAAGCGCGGGCATAAATACCCGGCGAAGCATGGCCCTGGAACATGAGCAGGTCGCCGCCATAATCGGCGGAGCGCTTGCGCAAAAAATGGTGGAACAATACTTCCAGCATGGTGGCGCAGGCGGCGAAGGTGGCGATGTGGCCACCGAGCGCGAGGTCTTTGTCCTGCGCTTGCAACACCATAGCCTGTGCGTTCCAGCGGATGACATTTTCGATGCGCTGTTCGAGTTCGAGGTCGCCTGGGTAAGCAGGCTGCTCATCGGCAGGGATCGTATTGAGATAAGGTGTGTTCAGCGCGGGGCCGCCGTTGGCCGCGCCGTGGCGGGCCAGCAGGTAGCGCAGGCGTTGAAACAGTTCGGCGCTTTTGGCTTTGCCGTGCGCTTCGATGACTTCTTCAAGTGCCTCCAGCCATTCTTCCTGTTCGAGGCGCCAATCTTCGAGTTGTATTTCTCCCATGATGTGAAAATGCGGTTGTGCGGATTTTTTACGGGCGCGCAAAAGTAGGCATTTCCACCAAATCGCTTACTTGCTGTACAGATGCACCCAGGCATTGCCTGTTGCGAACTTTCCGACCTGCCCGGTACCCGAGCGCGTCGGGGCGGCTTCGACGGCAACCTTCCAGAATGCATTGGCTGCCAGTTGGTTGGCCTCGGCAATGTCCGTTTTGCCTGCGGCAGCCTCCGCGGTATAGCCGTGCAGCAGGGCTTTAAATTGTTGCTGGAACAAATCCGGTTGCCCGAAAATATCCACGCCAATCACTTTGCCATTGGACACAGCCACCACGCCAACGGTGTTGGACAGGCTGGAAAATTTTCCTTCAAAAAAGCGCAGACACGCTTCGCGCTGTTTTTTTTGCGCGTTTTCGGTTTCGAGGGCTGCATAGGCCTGGGTGCTTGACTCGGCGTCGTTGGCGGAGGTTACTTGCGATACGGCGTTCCAAACCCCCTGTTGGTTGCCGGAATAGACGGCCTGTCGCACTTGCGGGCTGGCCACATTGTAGTAGCCGCGGAAGGCGGCTACGCGTTTTTCCGATTCGGAAGCCGCGGGATTGTAGTAACTGGAGCGGCCTGCCTCCACGCAAAACACGGCGATATTTTTCACAGTACCCGGTTTGATGATGTCGTCGTGGGCGATTACACGATCCTGGTTGCCGCCGGTGACCACGTCGCCGGCCATGAGAAAAATGGCCTCCTTGCTTTTATTTTGCACGGTCAGTCCGTTGTACCAGTTGTCGCGTTCGCGGCCAAATTGTTTGCGCTCGGTGATCCGGAAGCCGGGGGTATTCATGCCCTCAGCCAGTGTTTTCATGGCGGGCAGGATGTTTGTTGCTTGTGTTGCGGTTTCGGCCAGTACCGGGTAGAGGCGCAGGGTTTCGTGTTGCCACTCGGGGTTGGCGCTCAGGTCGAGCTGAAGTCCGGCGATGGAAATGATTTTGGAGGAGGTGTCGGCGCTGTTTATTTGGGTGGACTCGGTGCTGGATTCGTTACAGGAAAACAGGATAATAGCCAACAGGCCGGCCAGTAGTGTGCTCTTTTTCATGCTTTTTTGTTTTTGAGTGAAATCGGGTGGATGGAGAGTGTATTTCGGGTTCAAAAGTAGGGGATGAGCAGGGCTGTGTCCAAACTTATTTTTACCCCCGGGCAGCTATCTCGCTTGATTCGGCGATAATGCCCGAAACATAAAAATCATACCTTTGCCAGGCCCAAAACCGATTTGCATAAATCTGCTCAACGACTACCCGTTATGCACTACCACAGCCTTGGTCTTATTCCGCCCAAACGCCATACCCAGTTTCGCAAATCCGACGGCACCCTGTACCACGAAGAATTGTTCAGCACCGAGGGTTTCAGCGACCTGCATGCCCTGCTCTACCATTGCAACGCACCCACGCAGATCATGCAGGTGGGCGAACCGTTCAGCATCGCGCCGCGCACGGTACACGACAAACAGTTGAAACACCGCTGCCTCAAGGGATTTCAGATTCAGCCGGAGGACGACTACCTGAAATCCCGAAGGCCCGTATTAGTCAACAACGACTGCAAAATCATTCTTGCTGCGCCGCGCAAGAGCATGACCGACTATTTTTTCAAAAATGCCGATGCCGACGAAGTGATCTTTATTCATGAAGGAACGGGCGCCCTGCGCACGATGTACGGCAACCTGCGCTTCGAGTACGGCGACTACCTCGTGGTACCGCGCGGCACGACCTACCAGATGCAGTTCGACGGCCCGGACAATCGCCTGCTCATTGTCGAGAGTACCGGCCCGATCACTACGCCCAAACGGTACCGGAATGCCTACGGTCAACTTATGGAACACGCGCCATTTTGCGAGCGCGACTTCCGAAAACCCACTGACCTGGAAACCCGCGACGAACGCGGCGATTTCCTGTTTTTTATCAAAAAACAGGATAACATCTACCCGTATCACTACCTGAACCATCCTTTCGATCTGGTTGGCTGGGATGGATTTGTGTAGCCATTTGCTTTTTCAATTCACAATTTTGAGCCGATCACGGGCCGCGTACACCTGCCGCCGCCTATCCACCAAACCTTCGACGGACACAATTTTGTGATCTGCTCTTTCGTGCCGCGGATGTACGATTACCATCCACTGGCTATTCCAGCCCCCTACAACCACAGCAACATCGACTCCGACGAGGTGCTCTACTATGTGGATGGTGATTTTATGAGCCGCAAACACGTCGAACGCGGCATGATCACGCTGCACCCCGGCGGTATCCCCCACGGCCCGCATCCCGGAACCGTGGAAAAAAGTATTGGCGCTACGGAAACCCGGGAGTTGGCCGTCATGGTGGATACCTTCCGCCCGCTCCTGATGACCGAGTATGCGGCAGGTATTGAGGACCCGGATTACTACAAATCGTGGTTGGGATAGTGTACAAAAAAATTGCCCCGGCTCATTTGCCGGGGCCTTTAACCAAATCAAACTTTCTGTGTAAGTTTCTGAATCTGTGTGCCGAGGGTTCCATCGTCGTGTTTGGATGTTTTTATCAAACACAAACGGCCAACCCCAAAAAGAACGGCTTCCGGGGGATAGACCCTCGGAAGCCGTTGTCGTTGCATCACTTCGGTAGTCAACCGTTTTACTCCTGTCAACTACCTGATTTTATCGGCCAAAGGTTGATACGCTTTAACCATTTCCTTCCCTCAACTATGCATATACTCCTCAATCGGCGGGCACACGCATACGAGGTTACGGTCGCCGTAAGCTTGGTCAATGCGACCCACCGTGGCCCAGAACTTCCAGCCCTGGCGCAAGTAGGGTAGTGGGAAAGCCGCTTTTTCGCGGCTGTACGGATATTCCCATTTGTCGGCGCTGATGACGTCTATCGTGTGCGGCGCGTTGTGCAGCACATTGTCTTCGTGGGTGTATGTGCCGGCTGCAATTTCATCTATTTCCTGGCGGATGGCGAGCAGCGCGTCGCAGAAACGATCCAGTTCTGCCTTACTTTCGCTTTCGGTCGGCTCAATCATGATGGTTCCGGCAACCGGAAACGACAACGTCGGCGCGTGGAAACCGTAGTCCATCAGTCGTTTGGCCACATCTTCGGCGCCTACGAGCGCTTTGAACGGGCGCAGGTCTACAATCATCTCGTGGGCCGAGCGACCATTTTCGCCGGAATACAAAATCTGATACGCGCCTTCCAGTCGGGCTTTGATATAGTTGGCGTTCAGGATAGCGTACCTGGTGGCATCGGTCACACCCGCGCCGCCCAGCATTTTGATGTAGGCATACGAAATGAGCAGGATGCTGGCGCTTCCCCATGGCGCAGCGCTCACGGCATTGGTGCCCTGTGCGCCGCCGGTTTCGGCAAAAACGTGCTTCGGCAGGTAGGGCGCCAGGCTGGCGTTGCAACAAATAGGACCCATGCCCGGCCCGCCACCGCCGTGCGGGATAGCGAAGGTCTTGTGCAGGTTCAGGTGACACACATCGGCCCCGATAATCGCCGGACTGGTGAGCCCGACCTGAGCGTTCATGTTGGCGCCGTCCATGTACACTTTGCCACCGTACTGGTGGATGATTTTGCAAATTTCCTTGATAGACGTTTCAAAAACCCCGTGCGTGGAGGGGTACGTCACCATCAGGCAGGAGAGGTTTTGGGCGTGCTGCTCGGCCTTGGCGCGCAGATCGGCCACGTCAATGTTGCCGCGCTCGTCGCAGGCTACCACTACCACTTCCATGCCGGCCATAACGGCACTGGCGGGATTCGTGCCGTGTGCGGAGGAAGGAATGAGCGATACATTTCGGTGGCCTTCGTTGCGGGCCAAGTGGTACGCACGAATGATCATCAAGCCCGCGTACTCGCCCTGTGCACCCGAGTTGGGTTGCAAAGAGCAAGCTTCAAAGCCGGTAATTTCGCACAGATACTGTTCCAGTTCGCGGATAATTTTCTGGTAACCGCCCGTTTGAGAGGCCGGTGCAAAAGGATGGATGTTGGCCCACGATTCCCAACTGACCGGGATCATCTGCGTGGCCGCGTTCAGTTTCATGGTGCAGGAACCGAGCGAGATCATGGAGTGCATGAGCGACAAATCCCGTTTTCGAGCCGCTTGATGTAGCGCATCATATCACTTTCCGTATGGTAGCTGTTGAACACCGGGTGGGTCAGGTACTCCGTGTCGCGTTGCAACGGAGCCGGTACCGCCGAAGTGGCGACCGGGGCGACGGATTTGGCGCCGAACAGTCCGGCAATTTCTGCCAGATCGTGCTCGGTCACGGTTTCGTCCACATTGATTTGTACGCCGGTTTGGTCGTAGAAAAAGTTGATGCCGGCATCTTCGGCTTTCTGCCGCAGGGCGGCCAGCTCTCCGGCGGGCATTTCTACCCGAACGGTGTCAAAAAAATGTTTAGCGGCTATTTTCCGACCGGCATTTTCCAGTGCGGCGGCTAAGGCCTTGGCCATTTCGTGGGCGCGGGATGCAATTCCTCGGATGCCTGCCGGGCCGTGGTACACGGCGTACATGGCAGCTATGTTGGCCAGAAGCGCCTGGGCCGTGCAGATATTGGAGGTTGCTTTTTCGCGGCGGATGTGTTGTTCACGGGTTTGCAGGGCCATGCGCAGGGCGCGGTTGCCGTGGCGGTCCACCGATACACCGATGATTCGGCCGGGAATCTGGCGTTTGAAATCCTCCGTGGTTGCGAAGTACGCTGCATGCGGGCCGCCAAAGCCCATCGGCACACCGAAGCGCTGGGTATTGCCCACGGCCACATCGGCGCCCCATTCGCCCGGCGGTTTGAGCAGGGCGAGAGACAGGATATCGGCCGCCACACAGACATAAACCTCGTGCGCTTTGGCTTTTTCCACAAATGCGCGGTAGTCTTCCACGGCGCCATGCATATCGGGGTACTGAAGGAGCACGCCGAAGGTTTTTTCGGAAAACACATATTCGCGCCAGTCGCCCGTCACGAGTTGCAGGTTTTGTGGCAGGGCGCGGGTGCGCAGCACGTCCAGCGTTTGTGGGAGTACCGTGTCGGCAACGAAAAATTCATTGGCCTCTTCTCCGGGCTTGGCGCGTTTGTTTTTTTCTGCAAAAAACATGTGCATGGCCTCGGCGGCGGCGGTGCCCTCATCCAGCAGGCTGGCATTGGCAATAGGCAGGCCCGTCAGGTCACTGACCATGGTTTGGAAATTAAGCAAACTTTCTAAACGTCCCTGGGCAATCTCGGCTTGGTAAGGCGTGTACTGGGTGTACCAGCCCGGGTTTTGGAACACATTGCGCAAGATGACCGAAGGCGTGATGGTGCCATGGTACCCCATACCGATGTAGCTGCGCACCAACCGGTTTAGTTGGGCGGTAGCCTTGAGTTCGGCCAGATACTCGTACTCGGACTGTGCGGGCGGCAGGTTCAGGGGCTTGTCGAGTCGGATGGTATCCGGCACGGTTTGATAAATCAGTTCGTCAAGCGATTTGACATTCAGGAAGTTGAGCATTTCCTGGAGGTCATGTTTGTTCGGCCCGATGTGCCGGTTGACGAACCGGTCGGGATGCGGAAAATGACTCATCGCGGTAGAGGATATTGGTTGCAAAATGTGGTGGAGAAAACCTGATTTCGGAGGGCCTTGGAAACAGCGCGAAGGTAGGGATTGTTCGGAGAGGTGGGTGTAGGGTGGGGAAAGGAATTTTTCGCCAACCGTAGCCGACCCGCACTACTGGAATTTTCGTTTTCAGGCATCCAGACCTTCCAGGTTTGTCAAACCTGGAAGGTCTCGTTCCAAAAATGTCCGTAGCATGAGCCGGCCTCATCCTACCTTTGCTCAAGCCGTATCACCTTGAAACATGACCGAACCACTAACCATTCTGCAACAATACTGGAAGTACCCGGCCTTCCGCCCGCTTCAGGAGGATATCATCCGGTCGGTGCTGGCCGGGCGCGATACCCTGGCCCTTTTGCCCACCGGTGGCGGCAAATCCGTGTGCTACCAGGTGCCGGCGTTGTGTCGCGAGGGCCTGTGCATTGTCGTTTCCCCGCTCATCGCCCTGATGAAAGACCAGGTGTCACAACTGAAACAACGCGGCATACCTGCGGCGGCCATCTATGCGGGTATGAGCCGTCGCGAGGTGGACATTGTTTTTGAAAACGCCTGCAACGGCGCCTACAAACTTCTGTACCTCAGCCCCGAACGCCTGCGTACCGACTTTGCGCTCGCCCGTGTGAACCGGATGCAGGTCAACCTGCTGGCGGTAGACGAGGCGCACTGTGTGAGCCAGTGGGGCTACGATTTCCGTCCGCCCTACCTCCAGATTCCTGATTTCCGCCGGCTGCTCCCGCCGGAAACGCCGGTGCTGGCGCTTACCGCCACCGCCACGCCGGAGGTGGTACAGGATATTCAGGAAAAACTCGGTTTTCGGGCTGCCCATGTTTTCCAGCAAAGTTTTGAGCGCAAAAACCTGTCTTACTCCGTGCTGTACGAAACCAAAAAGCGGGAAAAACTGCTCGGCATTTTGCAGAGTGTGCCCGGCAGCGGGCTGGTTTATTTGCGCAGCCGGGGCGAAACAAAGGAGATCGCCCACTTCCTGCAAACGCAACGTATCAGCGCCGATTTTTACCACGCGGGCCTGAGCATGGAGGAGCGCACCCAAAAACAGGAAGCCTGGATCAGCGGGCGTACCCGCATCATGGCTTGCACCAACGCCTTCGGAATGGGTATTGACAAACCCGATGTGCGCCTCGTGGCACACCTGAGTTTGCCCGACAACCTCGAAGCGTACTTTCAGGAGGCCGGCCGGGCCGGCCGCGACGGCAACAAATCGTACGCCGTACTGCTGTACGCCCCGGGTGATGCCGATACCTTGCGCTTCCACCTCAAATCGGCTTACCCGGACATGGAGCACATCCGCCGCGTGTACCAGGCAATTGGCAGTTTGTCCCAGTTGGCTATCGGGGCGGGGGCAGGCGAGAGTTTTCCATTCGATTTGCAGCATTTTTGTTTGACCTACAAACTCGATCAAGGGCCGACCTGGGCAGCGCTCAAACTGCTCGAACAAGCGGGCTGGATTGCTCTGTCGGATGCCACGGGGGCTATGCCGAGGGTGCATGTTTCCGCGTCCCGGGAGGCACTGTACGACTACCAGCTGCGCAACAAACAAGCGGACACCATTACCAAGGTGCTGCTGCGGGCCTATCCCGGGGTGCAGCGCGAGTTTGTAGAAATCAGCACTGCGTCGGTGGGCCGCTACGCCCGGTTGCCGCAGGAAGTGGTGGAGCAAACGCTCGAAATGGCGCAAAAAGAAGGTGTGTTGGATTACCAGCCCGCACAGAACCAACCGTTGCTGACCCTGACCCACGAGCGTGTGGCCGCCGAAAATCTGACCATTGATCAGGAGCGTTTCAACTTTCGCAAGCAACGCGCCGAAGTGCGCACCGAGGAAGCCATTCGCTACGCCGAAACGCGCAAATGCCGCAGCCGGCAATTGCTGGCCTACTTCGGCGAGCAAGACAGCCGGCCCTGCGGCATCTGCGACGTGTGTACCGGCCGAAACCAGTCGGATGTGCCCGAGGACGTGTTCGACGCCCTGGAACAAAAAGTACTGGCCATCCTGAAAAAGGAACAATTGCCCGTGGAAGAAATTTTGAAAGCCTTTTCGGCCCGGCAGCAGGAACAGGTGGAAAAAGTGCTGATGTACCTGCTGGATGAGGGGCGGCTGGTGGAGGCGGCGGATGGGAAATTGGGGGTGGGGTAGGGGTCTTAAGGACGCTGGGGCGTAAAAATACTCAAAAAGTCCGCTGCCGAATTCGATTGTCATCCACGACCGTGAGTGTGTTCTCAAAATTTATTCGCAAAAATCGCCTGAAGCGACTCCTTGCTCAATCGCGGATAATTCCTCAAAATCTGCTCCTCCGTCCAACCGTTGGCGAACAGTTTCAGTAGGAATTCTACCGACAGGCGTGTGCCTTTCACACAGGGTTTGCCGACCAATACGGCCGGATCCGATACGATATGCTCTTTCCAGTTTACCATGGCTACGACATTGTTGCTTCGAACTACAAAAGTACGCCTTTAGCACATGAAAATTTATTGCCGTCGGACAAACCAGTCGGACGCGGCCGGGGCTACCTATAAAACGCGGCCATTCTCTACCTTCGCCCCATGCAGCACCGCTGGAAGTAATTACCAACACATATTCAAATTGATTCTTAAATGCCCACTCTTTTCAAAGAAGTAAACTACAACCTCGCGGCGCTTGTCCAGCAAATCGATTTGGGCGCCATCGGCCTACCGGATATTCAACGGCCTTTTGTGTGGCCCGACATCAAGGTGCGCGATCTTTTTGACAGTATGTACAAAGGTTATCCTGTAGGCTACCTGTTGTTTTGGACCAATGCCAATGTGGACGGTGTAAATGTGAAAGGCATTGGCACCTCTGAAAAACAGAAACATCCGAGTCTGCTTATTGTGGATGGTCAACAACGGCTCACGTCGTTGTATGCGGTAATCAAAGGGCAAGAGATCATTCGGGAGAATTATTCGCGAGCGCATATTATCATCGCATTCAATCCCTTAGAGGAAAAATTTGAAGTGTCGGATGCTGCTATTCGCAAGGATCCCAAGTTTTTTCAGAACATATCAGAACTCTGGAAACCGGATTCAGATATTTTTGATATCACTGATCAGTTTGTAGAAAAACTTCAGCAGAGCCGGGAATTAACCAAGGAAGAAATAAAAAAAATACGCCAAGCCTTTAACACGCTTAAGAATCTGGAGGGCTATCCTTTCTCCGCTCTGGAGTTGGCCAGTAATTTGGACGAAGAGCAGGTCGCTGATGTATTTGTGCGGATCAACTCTCAGGGCAAAACCCTCAATCAAGCTGATTTTATTCTCACACTGATGTCGGTATTTTGGGAAGAAGGTCGCAAAGATCTGGAAGAATTTTGCCGGCAAAGTCGCTTGCCCAGTAAGAATGCCGCTTCTCCCTTCAACTATATGATCGACCCCGATCCGGATCAAATGCTTCGGGCAAGCGTAGGTTATGCCTTCCGGCGTGCCCGGCTGCAGTATGTGTACAGCCTTCTGCGGGGTAAAGACCTGGATACAGGGGAGTTCAGCATTGAGCGCCGTGAATCGCAATTTGAACGCTTAAAGGCTGGGCAGACCAAAGCGCTGGATATGACCAACTGGCACGAGTTTCTCAAGGCGCTGAAAATGGCCGGTTATATCCGAAAGGACTATATCAGCTCGGAAAACAATCTGCTTTATGCCTATGTATTTTCCTCATTGGCCGGGCAGATTTGGGCATAGACCTGTTTCGGCTCAAAAAATTAATTGCTCGCTGGTTTTTTATGACCTCACTAACAGGTCGTTATACCAGTTCGCCGGAATCGCAAATGGAATCAGACCTAGCAGGTATTCGTCCCGTAAAAACGGCTGATGAGTTCGAGCAATGGCTGGAAAACAATATTGCGGCACAGTTCACTTCAGACTATTGGACACTCAATTTGCCGTTGGCCTTGGCGACCAGCGCATCAACCAGCCCATCGCTTTATGCTTATTATGCAGCACTATTTATTCTTGATGCTCAAGGGTTGTTCTCCCGACTTAAGGTATCCGATCTATTCCAAGAAGGCTTAAGAGCCAATAAGTCAGCCTTGGAGCGACACCATTTATTTCCCAAAGCCTATCTTCAAAAACTCGGCATTTCGGAACAACGCGAGACCAATCAGATCGCCAACTACGCTTTGGTAGAGTGGAGCGATAACATTGAAATTTCCGATACGGCTCCGTCTGAGTATCTGCCGGACTACCTTGCGCGTCTGAGCCCGGAAGACAAACGAAAGATGTTTTTCTGGCACGCCTTACCAGAAGGCTGGGAAAACATGGATTATCAGGAGTTTTTGCCCAAACGGCGGGTGTTGATGGCAGACGTGGTCAAGACGGCCTTTGAGCGATTAAGTGACTGACAGAGATATTGATTTATTTGGCGGTAATGCCGGTACCGTTCTCGTCGGATTTGCCGAATCGGTGCTGGCCGACAGCAGGATAGACGACATGGTGTTCGACCTGTACGGCCTCACGGCGGAAGAGCGGGCGCTGGTGCTGGGGGAGGGAAACGGACTTAAATCGGACTAAACATGGAACAAAACACCTTACACCTGCGCCCGTCCCTGTTTTGGGATGTTGATGTACAGACCATTGACCTGAACCAACACAAGGCCTCCGTGATCGAACGCATCATGCTTCGGGGGCATTGGGACGAATTTCGAGCCATGATGCAGTACTACGGCAAAGAGACCGTGCAACAAACGGTGCTGAATGCCCGCTGGTTAGACAAGGTCACGCTGGCGTATTGCAGCGCTATTTTTAATATCCCGGTAACAGAATTCAGATGCTACAAACTCGCACAATCGAACCCGGAACACTGGGATTACTGAAGCGGCTGATGGCCATGCCGCCGTTGGAGCCGTTTTACTTAGTTGGTGGTACAGCGCTGGCGTTGCAGTTGGGACACCGCATTTCTGTGGACCTGGACCTGTTTACACCTCAGCCATTTGACAAAACAGAACTTTGGGATGTGTTGACTCAAACGTTTGATGAGGTTAGCCTGGAGTCCGAGGGGGGGAGTATGCTCATCACGAATATCAATCATGTAAAGGTTGATTTTGTGAAAATGGGTTATCCGATACTTTTTCCTCCGTTGGAAACAGAGGGCATACGGATGCTGGATATTCGGGACATAGCTCCGATGAAGTTGAAGGCAATAGCCCAACGAGGCAGCAAAAAGGATTTTTATGATATGTTTTTCTTGCTTGATCTGCTGCCGCTCGAAGCGATGCTGCAATCGTTCCGGGACAAGTTTCGGCAGCAGGAAATTTTCCACGTTGTCAAGAGTCTGACCTATTTCGATGATGCAGAAAACTATGCGGATCCTTTGGTCTTTGACCAATCAATTACCTGGAGTACGGTAAAGGATAAAATTCTACTGGCCGTTCGTGGTATGACTGAATAGTTAAATGATGTATAAAACACCCTCTTCTGCAAAAAAGCCCACCCACTCATGTCCAACAAAGAAATCGCGTACGCTTTCGATGAACTCGCCAACCTGCTCGAACTGCACGAGGACAACGAGTTCAAAATCCGCTCGTACCGCAATGCCTACCTGACGCTGCGCAAACTCGACCGCCCGCTGGCCGAACTCAGCGACCCGGAGATCAAAGGCATCAAAGGTATCGGCCCGGCCATCAGCGGAAAAGTGCGGGAACTGCTGAGCGGCGGCAAGATGAACGCGCTCGAAGAGGCCCGCGCCCAAACGCCGCCCGGGGTGGTGGAAATGCTGCAAGTCAATGGTTTCGGCCCCAAAAAAGTGCGTATCGTTTGGAAAGACATGGGCATCGAGAGCATCGGCGAACTGTGGTACGCCTGCAACGAGAATCGCCTCGTGGAGTTCAAAGGTTTCGGACTGAAAACTCAGGACGACCTGAAAAACAAACTCGAATATTACCTGCGCAGCCGCGACAAACTGCACTACGATGCCGCCGAGGAAGAAGCCGATTTTGCGGGAGCCTGGATCACAGGCAGAATCCCCGGCGCGTTTGTCAGCCCCGTCGGTGAGCTGCGCCGCCGCTGCTCCGTGGTGGAGCAACTCGAACTGCTCGTGGGTTTCAACGGTCCGCTCGACCACCTCTTTGACGGCCAGACCCTGACCTTAGAAAAAGACGAGCCGGGGGTGTTTCACGCCCGCCTGGAAAACAACACGCTCGTGCTGATACACCGTTGTCTGGCGGAAGAGTTTGGATCCAAATTGTTCAAACTGACCGGCAGCCCGGCGTTTGTCGAGGCATTCGCGCAAACGAACCCGGGGCTGCATTTCAAAGGACTGCGTACCGAGCAAGAGGTGTTTGAAAAAGCGGGCCTGCCCTATATCGCCCCCGAACTACGCGAATCGCCGGCCATTCTGGAACTTGCCCGCGCCGGCCAATTGCCCCACCTGATCGAAGAGGCCGACATCCGCGGCGTGCTGCACGCGCACACGACCTGGAGCGACGGCCTGCACAGCCTGCGCGACATGTGCGAATACGCCCGTGAACTCGGCTATGCCTACATCGGCATCACCGACCACAGCCAGTCGGCTTTTTATGCCAACGGCCTCAAGCCCGACCGCGTGCTGGCCCAAATGGCCGAGATAGACGCGCTGAACGCCGAAATGGCGCCGTTCCGAATCCTCAAAGGTATCGAGAGTGATATTTTGAACGACGGGTCGCTGGACTACGAGGAGGCTATGCTGGAAAAATTCGACTTTGTGATCGCCTCCGTACACAGCAACCTGAAAATGACCCGGGAAAAGGCTACCGAGCGCGTCGTGCGGGCCATCGAAAACCCACACACTACAATTCTCGGCCACCCAACGGGACGGCTGCTGCTCAGCCGCGAGGGTTATCCGCTCGACTGGGATGCCGTGCTCGATGCGTGCGCCCGTTGTGGCGTAGCCATCGAACTAAACGCCAACCCCTACCGGCTGGATATTGACTGGACGCTTATCCCCGAGGCCCTGCGCCGGGGCATCCGCATCAGCATCAACCCCGATGCGCACAGCAAGGAGGGCATACACGATATCCGGTACGGGGTGCTCGCTGCGCGGAAAGGAGGGCTGACTGCGGCGCAGTGTTTGAACACCGCAGAGGATTTTGGCAGGAAATAAAAAAACTGCCCGCCTTTCTGGAAAGACGAGCAGCCCGATCAATTTGAAAACGAAATAAGCGTGTTTGATAAATTCGGTGGCGAAGGTAACGTCCCGCAACCAACCCGGGAAACCCCTACATGGGGGTGGGGAACACTGTTCGATCCCGGCCTTAAAAATGGAAAAAGCCCTCATCCAGCGTTACGCGGATAGAGGGCCATCCCAAAAACCGATTACATCTTTTATGCAGGGTGCAAATTGTCGAAGGTTGAAACGAATGGCAAAAGTAGATCAAATCGGGTTGCTTCCCAATACCTGCCGTCCGGTAATTCGTTGCCATCAATTATCAAAAACCTCGCCGAAAATTCGGCTGATTGAAACCCGCCCGCACATCACGGCTCCAATCGAAACGCCACCGTCCGCAGCCGTTTGGTTTCGCCTTCCTCCAGCACCATCCCCCGGGCTTCCGGCAGTTCAAATACCGCCGCCATATCCCGGATTTGTGCCGCAGGTACCTGTTTTTCCCGCAGTACGGCCAGCCACTCGTCCAGGTTTTTGGTCAGAAAGGCGCTGCACAGGGCGTCGTTCAGCGCTTTCCGGTGCTGTACCCGCGCCGCGTTGGTCTGATAGTCGGGGTTGTCCGGCAGGTCGTCCAACGCCAGGCAATGGCAGAGCTGCCGAAACTGCCGCTCGGTACCCACGGCGAGCAGGATTTGTCGCCCATCCGCACAGGCGAAAATGTCGCCGTATGGGGCGATGTTCGGGTGCTGCGTGCCCATGCGCTGCGGGATATGCCCGGCCATGAGCCAGTTGGTGGCCTGGTTGGCCAGTGCAGCCAGAGCGCTTTCGAGCAGCGACACCGACACACTCGCGCCCAGTCCCGTTTGTGCGCGCCGCAGCAGGGCAATGAGAATAGCCTCCTTGAGCTGGTGGGCGGCCATCAAATCAATCAGCGCAACGGGCATTTTCACCGGCAGACCATCGGGTGCTCCGTTCATGTACAAAAAACCCGCCTCGGCCTGCAGCACCACGTCGAAGGCCGGGCTTTCGTCCTCCGGGTCGGCGTACGCATACACCTGTGCGTGGATCAGGCGCGGGTTGCGGGCGCGCAGGCTACCGGCATCCACGCCGAGACGACGCGCGGCGGAGGGTTTGAAATTGGAAATCACCACGTCGGCCCGGTCGGTGTGGGCAAGTGCTGTTTGCAGGTCGGCGGGTTGGCGCAGGTCGAGGAACAAGTGGGTTTTGCCCCAGTTGACGCTGCAGAAGTATGCAGAAATGTCGGATTCGGGGGCCTCCGAGGGCAGTTTCCAACCCCGCGTCACGTCGCCGCCGGTGGTCTCGTTTTCAATTTTGATCACTTCGGCGCCAAGCTCGGCAAAAAACATCCCGACGGCAGGCCCGGCCAGGACGGAAGCAAATTCGACTACCTTCAGGCCGGTGAAGTATGTGTTAGTCATATTAAACAAAAAGGGTAAAGGGCGAAAAGGGCAGGGGCAACACTCCAGTAAACATATCCTAACTTTGCCAGGCTTGTTCACCACAGAAGAACACCGATCCGCATGGCATGAAACTATTTTCCGCAGAACAAATCCGCTCCTGGGACGCATACACCATTGAACACGAACCCATTGCTTCGGTCGAACTGATGAATCGCGCCGCCGGGGTCTTCGTGGACTGGCTGATGCAGCACTATTCTGATACCGGGCGCCCGGTCTGGATTTTTGCCGGCACGGGCAACAACGGCGGCGACGGCGTGGCCGCAGCACGACTGCTGCACTATCGGTTTTACCCGGCAAAGGTATTTGTTTGCGACTTCGGCGGGAAGCACAGCGCAGATTTTGACGCCCAAATCGCTGCCATGCCGCCCCGCGACGCCGTGCAATTGCACACGCTGAAATCACCCGCCGAACTGCCCGAGGTTCCGGCTAATGCCCTGCTCGTAGATGCCCTCTTCGGCTCCGGACTGACGCGCCCGCTGGAAGGCGCCTGGGCGCAGGCGGTGGACTGGCTGAACAGCCTCCCCAACGAAAAGGTAGCCATTGATTTGCCAAGCGGGTTGTTTGCCGACAAACACACGCCCGGGCCATGTGTCCGCGCCGACCGCACGTTTAGTTTTGAAACACCCAAACGCGCCTTCTTTTTTCCCGAAAATGCCGACCGGGTGGGGGAGTGGGCTTTCGGCAGTATCGGCCTGCATCCGGAATTTTCGGAACAAAACGAATCTAATTTCCACTATCTAACCCAGCCGGAAGCCTGCCTTTTGATCAAAAAACGCCCGCGTTTTTCGCACAAGGGAACCTACGGGCATGCGCTGTTGCTCAACGGCCGTTTCGGCAGCATGGGCGCGGCAGTCCTGGCGGCGGAGGCTTGCCTGCGGGCGGGCGCGGGTTTGCTCACGGCGCATGTGCCCCGGTGCGGCTACGAGATTTTGCAAACCCGCGTACCCGAAGCCCCTGTGCAGCGCCGATAGCAACGAAATGTACTGGTCGGAACTGCCCGATCTGGCGCGCTACTCGGCCATCGGGGCGGGGTGCGGCATTGGGCAGGATGCCCAAACCGCGCAGGCGTTGAAGCGGCTACTGCAAAAAACAACCGTCCTGCTGGTGCTCGACGCCGATGCGCTCAATATCCTGGCCAAACACCCGAACTGGTTTGCTTTCCTCCCCAAAAATACCGTGCTGACCCCGCACCCCAAGGAGTTCGAGCGGCTGTTTGGCCGCAGTGCCAACGACTTTGAACGCAATACCCTGCAGCGCGCCAAGGCACAGGAGCTCGGCGTATTCATCGTTCTGAAAGGCGCCAATACAGCCATTGCCTGTCCCGACGGCGCCTGCTGGTTCAACTCCACCGGCAACCCCGGCATGGCCACCGGCGGCAGCGGCGACGTGCTCACGGGTATCCTCACCGGACTACTGGCCCAAGGCTATGCGCCTAAAGATGCCTGTCTGCTCGGCGTGTTTTTGCATGGTCTGGCGGGCGATTTCGCTGCTTCGGAAAAAAGTCAGGCCGGGCTGCTCGCGAGAGATATGCCCCGTTTTTTAGGAAATGCATGGATAGCGCTATCGGGGGTATGAACCCTCCAACCAGCAACCTTCTAACCAGCAACCTTCCAACCAGCAACACATGCATATCCACCTCAGTCCCCATTTCGATAACATCGTCTATTCCGCGCCTGATACCGTGCGGGCAGGTGTGCTCTTTGCCGGCGCCAAAAAACTGCTCGCCTGGCTGGAGGGTCAACTTGGGCTATCCGGATGCCCGGAAAATACCGACTACCTGCGTATCGAACTGTACCGGCAGGCACTACTGGAATGGCTGGAAACGGCCCCGGAAACGCCGTTTTTTGCCGACTCCTTCGAGGCCGACCGCTTTGCTACCGCTGCAGCACTGCTGGCCTGGCGCGACGAACTGCTCCTGGCGGGCTGGGATTTTTCGCCGGAGGGCGACTGCCCGCCGCGCCTCGCCGATCTGGCCCGCGTCGAGGTTTTTTTTAGAAAAAAAACAACCAACCCGGAAATCGGCGCAGCAGCGACGGGACTGTCCGACCGCTTCGTGCGGGCGCTCGAATGGCTGCCGTTGCGCCCGTTGGCCGTGCACGAAATTGTGCTGCACGAACCCGAAGCACTGCTGCCTCCGGTGGTGCGGCGCATTGTCGCGCAGTTCCGACGCTCCGGCGTACCTGTTCGGCAGTTGCACCCCGAGGGCGCGGCGCTCGATCCGCATTCGGATCTGGCCTGGCTGCAAGAGCGCTTGCTGGGGCGGGTTTCCGGCAAAAAAACAGCGGCCAATGATGCCTCCCTCGTTATCCTGAAAGCCCGGCGCGACAGCGATGCTGCCGTGTTTTTGGCGCAGTTTTTTTTGAAAAATCCCGACTGGCGGCCCGTGTTCCTCATCCCCGAACTCAACCGTGTACTGGAGCAGGCACTGCAACAGGAAGGCTTGCCGGCGCTGGGCGTTTTGTCGGCATCGCTGGCCCGGCCTTCGTTGCAGGTGCTCAAACTTGCCCCCGCATTCCTCTGGGAACCGGTGGATGTGTTCAAAATCATGGAGTTTGTCACCCTCCCGCTCAAACCCCTCGACGACGGACTGGCGCTCGAAATCGCCCGCGTCATGGCCAACAAGCCCGGATTATTCAGCGATACCTGGTTTGCCGCCGTGCTTGGTTACCTGGAGCAGTTACATGTACCCGATGCCGTGCGGGAGCAGTACGAATTTTGGTTCAACCGGCGGCGGTACCGAGCGGACAGCACGGCGCCCAAGCGGGACGCCATTGAATTGTGCGCCTACCTGCACCGCTGGGCACTGGAGCGGTATTCGGAAAAAGAAAACACTACACTGCTGGTGCTGGCCGAACAGGCCCGCCGGGTGCGGGACTTGCTGGATACCCTGCCCGAACAGCGCATCGGATTTCTGGAACTGGAGCGTATCGTGCGCACCATCTACGAACCGGCGCCCATGCAACTCGTGCCCGCCGAAACTGGCCATTTCGATTTTGTGCACCAGCCCGGCGCACTCGCTGCCCCGACGGAAACCCTCATCTGGTGGAACTGCTTATTCGATGGCGCCGCGCCCGCGCCCGACCGCTGGCAGCAGGCCGAGCGGGCTTGGCTGGGCGCCCGAAATATTGAGGTGGACGATCCCGGGCTGGAGGGGCGGCGGAAGTTGTTGCTGGGCCAAAAACCGGTGTTGCAGGCAGCACGCCGACTCGTGCTGGTGGTGCCCGAACAAGCCGACGGGGCCGAGGCACTACCGAATCTCCTGCTGAGCGACATCGAGACGGCATTTGACAACCACCGCGATTTGGTTTTCGATATTGAAAATCCGGCTGCTCGGGTGGCATTGGAACGGCTGGGTGCAGTGCCGGGGCTGGTGCCGCTGGAAACCCGTTTGGTGGTAAGTCCGCGTCCGCACCTGATTATCCCGAACCCCGAGCGCCTCGCCGACAGCGAATACGAAACTCCGACCAACCTGGAACACTTGTTTTACTACCCGCACCGCTGGTTTTTTCGGCAAAAACTGCGGTTGTACCCGGCCAGTTTGCTCAGCGTTAGCCGCGACCAAACCTTGCTGGGCAACCTTGCGCACCGTTTTTTTGAGTTTTTGTTGCAGGAAAAAGATTGCCTCGCGTGGGACAAGTACGCCGTGCAGGACTGGATCAATGCGAAGGCGGAAAGCCTGCTCGAACGCGAGGGCGCCACGCTCCTGCTGTACGGTCGGGAGCCGGAGCGCAACCAGTTTCTCAACCGCGTAAAAAATGCTGCCTGGAGTCTGCTGACCCTCATCCGTACCAATGGCTGGAGCATACACGCCACCGAAATGATACTGGAGGGCGACTTTTGCGGCCGGCCCATCCGGGGGAAGGCCGACCTCGTACTACGCCGCGACCCCGCCGAGTGGGCCGTGGTGGACCTGAAATGGAGCGGCGCCCGGCGTCGCAAGGAGATGATTAAAAACGGAGAAGACCTGCAACTCGTGCTTTACGCCAAACTCCTGCCTCCGCCTGAAACCTGGGCGCATACGGCGTACTTTATCCTGGAAGACGGAAAAATGATTGCCCGAAATAAGGAGGCTTTCCGTGATGCCGTAGCCGCCGAGGACAGCGAGAGCAACCACGCTGCTGCCTGCGACGCCATTTTTGCGCGTATGGAGCGCACGTTTGCCTGGCGAATGGAGCAATTGCGCAAGGGCCTGCTCGAACTGCGCAGCGCCCGCACCGCGCCCGAACTGGATGCGCTCTATGCCGATGAACTGCTTGATCTGCTGGAAATGAAAATGGAGGATGCGCGCTGGGATGATTACCGCACGCTGGTGGGTTGATTTTGTTTTTTTCACCGCAGAGGCGCAGAGACGCGGAGTTTGATATAAGATACTCCGTCTCTGCGTCTCTGCGGTGAAAAAAACTCACTCTACTTTCAAAAACTCAAATGACGCCCGCTCGGGGTGCAGGGCTGCCGCTTCTGCATTTTCTCCCACAACGTAGTAATGGACGACTTCGCCGCGTGGTACGGTGGCGCTGAAAATGCCGTCGCCGGCGGTAGTGTCGCCGTTTTCGCCGGTGTCGTTCATCTGGATACGGGTGAAAGCAAACATCCGTTCTTTCCGATAAAAAAGCCAGGCGTTTTCTGCGCTTTTGACTTCGGCGGTGACAAGTACTGTGCTCTCCTTTACGGTGTGTTTGACGGCGCCGATGGCAGGGGGCTACTTTGTTCAGTGCGGGGTGTCGGAGCAGGTACTTAGCGCGCCTGTCCAGGAGTTCGCGCAGGCCGATGATCTTATCGGGGCCGACGATCATCGTTTTGTCCAGTGCGTTTTTGAAATCGTCGTAGGTATACAGTTTGAGCGAGTCTTTTTTGACCCAAGGGTCAATTTCCTTGAGCATAGCCTCTGCTTCGGTAAGCCACAGCCCGCTGGCCAGGCAGTCGTTGACGATGGTTTTGATGTGCGCGATATAGATTTTTCGGAACAATGGTGTGCGTAGTACTTTGGAAATCAGCGGCCTTTTGGCGTTGCTGAACTCGGCTAAGGGACTATACTCAATCAATTCCTGATCGGTCATGACATTGAAACTGAAATCGCGTCGCCAGCCGCCGAAGGACATGTTGAGGTCCCAGATGAGCGGGTGCCCTACGCCGGTGGAGTCTATCCAGAGGTAGTAGTTGTGGGACAGTGAGCCGGTGTAACTATCCAGATTGACCATCACATTGTTCAGGGCGTGCATCCACAGCGTCTGGTCAATATTGAGCACGGTTTCCACCTTGTTTGGCTCCTGGTTGAGCACTTTGACGAGGTTAATCAGCGGTTTCCAGCTCGCGGGATCATCCACTTCGTAGAAGGCATCGTAGCAGCCAGGGCTGTCATTGAGGTACATGAGCGAGGCGTTTTCGCCTTTGGGGCAGCCTGTTTGACTGCGCACGCGCTTCCAGTTGTCGGGGTCGCATTTGATCAAGAAGCCTGCCTGGGTGCCGAAGTGTTTTTGGATGAACAGATTGTCTATGGACTCGGTATTGATGTATAGTCCGTAGAAGTCTTTGTTTATAAACACTTTGCTGAAATTACAGGCAGGTGCGGGCATGTAGCGCCGGATGATGGAAAATGCCAGCGGATCGCGTATAAAACCGGGGTCCAGAAAGGCATTGGACAGTTTTAGGGATGTATGTCCGTCCTTCAGTTTTTGTTCCTTGAGCCGGTAGTCCAGTTTGACGTTGATCGGCAGTTTTTTGAAGGTATCTTTTCTGGATCGGAAGTACGAACTGTTGCCTTTGTATCGAATACCGACGCTGTCGTAGCGTGTGCCGTTCACAAATGCTGTACCCGACAAGCGGGAATCCGGGTTCACGTTCTTGATAGAGTCCAACTTGGTGTCCCAATCCGGATAGGGCAGTTCGAGTCGGATTTCCTGAACGGCCTTTCCATAAAAATCCTGGGCCGAGACAGATGCGCCTGCGAAAATTGCAGCGATCAACAGCGATACCTGAAAAAAAGAAATACGCATATTCAATACGGAGGTTTTTTAAAAAAAGCAAGTTTGCAAAAGGCAAGAAGCAATTGGCTTCTTGCCTTTTGCAAACTTGCTTTTTATTTATTCAGGTCGCTCAATTTGACCTTGTATGGGCTGCTCATGTATTCGCGCGGAGCAAAAATGACGGTTCCGGCATTTTCGGACAGGATGTAGTAGTCCAGCACGGCATCGTCGTTGGGAGCATCGATATTGGCCGAGAAGGCCTTCATGCCGGTAGCCAGGTTGCCGGAAGGTTCTTCCGACATGACCATGGATTTGTAAACCTGGTTGTCGGCAAACCGATAATAGACGATAAGCCGTTTGGGGAAGCGGTCGGCTTTGGCCATGATCCGGAAGGAGTTGACGCGCTGGTTCTCGAATTTGCCACGACCCTGCACGGTTATATCGCTCACGGCAGAAGGCAGAGCGGTCAGTTCGGGATGGGTTTGCAGGAAGCGGGCGCGCTTGGACATCAATTCTGCAATACCAGGGATTTTGCTCCGGTTGCCGGTGGTTGATTTCAGGCTGTTTTGGAATTCCTCCAGGCTGTACTGCTTGTTCTTGTCGTCGTTGAAGGGCACCACGATCATGGCCTGCAGTTCTTTGGCGCGTTTCTCGTAATCGCCGCCGGCAAAGTAGTCGTCGTTGATCTGGCGGACGTGCGACAGGTAAATTTTCCGGTAGAGCGGGTCGCTCAGGAGTTGTTTGACGAGTGGTTTCAAGGCATTGTCGGCGTGCAGCAGCGGGTCGAGGCGTTGCAGGCTGCGCAGTTCCAAATCGCTTCCGACACCGGTATTTTTTAGGCTGCCGAAACACAGGTTCAAGTCCCAGTGCACCGGCTGAAAACGACCGTTGTTGTCCTGATACAGGTAATAGTTGACGCTGCGGGCACCGGAATAGCTGCTGAGGTTGACCGTGACGTTGTTGAGTGCCAGCATCCAGAGGGTGCGATCGACGTCGAGTACGGATTCGATATTGGTCAGTTCCCGGTTCAGTACACGGGTCAGTTCCTGCAGAGCCGCCCAGCCGCGATCCGATTTCATTTCAAAATTGCTGCGGTAGCAATCGAGGTTGTTCTCGTATTCCAGCGAACCAAAGATGTTTTGCTTGCAGTCGGCGGGAATGTTGTCCGGCTTGTAATCTACCCCGGCCTTGAAAAACGGGTTGTCGTCAGAGCCATAATTGGTGCGCAGGAATTGGCCTTCCACACTTTCCAGGTTGATAAATACACCGATGTACTCGTCGTTGACGTACAATTTGGTATAGGATGCCTGCGGGGAGGGCATGTACCTGGCAGCGATTTCGTGGAACAATACTTCGCGCACCAGACTGGGATCGCGCAGAGCGGATGACAATTTCACGGAGGTGTTGCCCTGGTGCTGTTGCTCGCTGTTGGTGTAGTTTAGTTTGATCTGAAAGGGATTGCGTTTCATACCGGTCTGGTAGGAATTATTCCCCCGGAAGCGCACACCTATGCCATCGTAATCCATGCCGTCAATGCGAATGGAACCCACCATCATGCCTTCCCCGTAGAGGCGCATGGAGTCGAGCGCATCGTTCCAGTTTTTGACAGGCAGCGTGAGGCGCATTTCGCCTATGGTTTTTTTGTCAAAAAACTGGCGTATCGGTTTGGTTGTTTGTGCAAAAACGGCCAGCGGGCAAAGGATAATCAGGGTAAGGAGCAATTTTTTCATGGTAAACTGCTGAAAGGTTAACAAAATTTATGTGTTTAAAATGCGGGTGCAATGATACGAAAAGGTGGGGGAGTAATTGGCCGGATTGATCGGATTGCCTCGATTTTTACGATTGATTCGGTTTGAGCCGGATTGGTTATCACAAGATTTCTTCAAACTCCGATTCGGATACTGCCGGGAGGGCACGTGCATCGGCTGCCAATCGGCTGCGGTGCATGGCGCCGAGGCCTGCGAGCACGTCTCTGAGCAGAGCCTCATCCACCCAGGCTTCCACGGCCTCCAGGCTGTTCAGGCGCTCGTGGTCGCCCAGTTTGAAGGTCTGCTCATAGCCCGCATTTTCAAATTTTACGGAGAGGCGGCTGTCCATTCGGAACACGGTGATTTTCAGGACAGGATGGGATATAGTGCCGATGACGCGCATTATTTAACGATTTAAGACAAGTGATTACTCCTCGTGATCGTGCAGCAGCCGGTAGGCCGATGCGGCGGCGGCGGCCCCGACAGTGGTGCCGAGCAGGCCAGCCCAGATATCACCCCAGGCCATTTTACCCACGATGGCCATGCCGAGCGCGAGCGCGGGGTTGAAGGTGGCCGGAGCGATATTGCCCAGCGCATATACTGCCGCCAGCACGGTGAAGCCCACGGCAATGCCCTGGTGCGCGTTATTTTCGGTGACCCTGCCGGTGTTTAAAAAAACAAAAATCAGGGCGAATGCACCCGCTGTTTCCGCAAAAAACGAGCATACGGTATCGTGCTGCTGCAGGACTACTTCGGCTGTACCGCCGCAGCGGATCAAAAAAACTGCGAGCACCGCACCGAACACAGAGCCGACGACCTGCGCAACAAGGTAGTACGGAAAATCCCAACGCTCCAGACCGCCCCGAATGAGCATGGCTAATGAAATCGCAGGGTTGAAGTGCGCACCGGAAATGTGCCGGCCCGCGTACAGCAGGCCCGCCACTGCCGCTCCATAGGCAAGCGGAGCCTGGCCGGCAGGGGCATTGTTGGAAATCAGGACGACTAAAAACACCAGAAGAAATGTTCCGATGCCCTCCATCAGGTATTGTTTCATCTTGCTCTGTTACTTTTGCCGGTCGGCACACTTGGCGCCGACCTGTTTTTTGCTCACCGCCAAAAGTATTGACAAAATCCTATGCGCACTTTTTTTCTTCTCCTATCCGTATTGCTGATGAGTACGCTCGCTATTTCCCAAACCCAAAAACAACTGCTCACTCCGGAACTGCTCTGGAAAGTCGGCCGCGTGTCGCTCGACTGTGTGTCGCCCGACGGCAAGTACGCCGTGTACGGCGTGACGCGGTTTGACATGGAAAAAAACAAGGGTACGCGTTCGCTCTTCCTCGTTGATTTACAAACGAATGAAACGCGCCCGCTGACCGACCCCGCTGCCGGCAGCGCGTCCGATGCCGCGTTTCACCCTTCCGGCCGGCGTATCGGTTTTCTGCGCGACGGCAAACTTTTTGAAGTGGGCCTGTCCGGCGGCGCGGCAAACCCGGTCACCGATTTTGAAATTAACGGGTTTCGCTATGCACCCGACGGCAAACACCTGCTGTTTGCGCAGCAGGTCAAGTTCGATCAGGCGCCCACCGACCTGTACGCCGATCTGCCCAAAGCCTCCGGACGCATTCCGATAGGCTGTTTTACCGCCACTGGAAATCGTGGCACGAGTACAAATACAGCAATATTTTTTATGTCCGCTATCAGGACGGCAAAACGCTGGGCAGTCCCGTGAACATCATGAATGAACCGTACGACAGCCCGTTGCGCCCCATGGGCGGCATGGAACAGATCACCTGGAGTCCCGACAGCCGCTTCATTGTTTATACCTGCCGGAAACTGAGCGGCACCGAAGAGGCAGTTAGCACCAACGCCGACCTGTACCTCTACGAGCCGGCCTCCGGCAAAACCCTCAACATCTCTGCAGGTATGCCGGGCTACGATATTGACCCCGTTTTCTCGCCCGACGGCCGTTACCTCGCCTGGACGAGTATGGAAAAAGCCGGCTACGAAGCCGACCGCACCCGTATCATGTTGCTTGATACCCGGAACAACGACCGCTCGGAACTTACCGAAGGCTGGAAATTCGAGGCCAATCACCCCCAATGGGCTGCCGACA
>JADJYW010000007.1 GCA_016719605.1 Lewinellaceae bacterium
ATACCTGCCAGGTAAGCCCGTCAACTTTACCCGCCGGCACGTTTAGCCGCCACGAAACCGGGGCCGACTGGCCGGGTTGCACGGTAAAACTGACCGTTTTGGGTGGGACCGAAATCACCGTCCACCGGCTGCATACCGGCCGCATCGAACAAGTTCAGCCACGGCGGTACCCGAGATGGTTTCCTGGGACAAGTTGCTCACTTTGGCCGTGAACTCCAGCACGTCGCCTTCGGCGCAGAAAACGCGGCGGGTTCGTCAGGATCATCAGTTCTTTTTGGGTGACCACGCTTTTTTCCGACACGGCCCATTGCAGGTCTTTGGTATGACCAAACGCGAGGAATTTCCAGCGGGTGAGCGCCTCGTTCATCGTAAATTTCAGCACCACGTTGCCTTGCGCGTCGGTGCGCAGTTCAGGAAAAAAGAAGACGGTTTCGTTCAGGTTGCGGCGCACCGGCGGTGGCGCGGGTTTCTCTCGGTATTTTCCCGGCTCCTGGCCAGATCAGCACCTTCTTCCACGGCGCCGTTGGCCGCTGTCGGCGCCGGTGGCGGGACAGACGAATCGGCCATTTCCCGCATTTCCATCGCCGGTGCGGCCTTCATCATGTACCGCACTTCCCCCGCCGTCGCGCGGCATGCCGGGGAACGCCCGCCGTAGAGCGGAAAACCGAACCAATCCATTTCCCCGAGGGGTACGGAAAGGTGGTTGTGGTATGCCTGTGGGGTTGTGGCGGATGTCGCCACTTACTGCGCGAAAACCGCTACCGGCAAAGTGGATGCGGTGGTAGTAACCCGGGAAACGCATACCCGACCAACTGTGGGGCAAAAACTGGTCGAGGGAGGCGTCGTACATGGCGGCTACCAGTTCGGCGGCTACCGCGTCTTTTTTCGGGCCACGCGATCCCGATACGCCACTCCTCTTTGTCACCGCCGGCGAGTTTGTCGCGAAGGTTTCGGTGGGTGATCGTCGGGTCTTTGTTACTCCACGGCACGGACACGCTGTTTGGGCCGACCTGATAAAACCGGTTGTTGCGCACAGCAAAGGCGTTCATGGACAACCCGCCGCGGTCACTTTCCAGCACAGGCGTTTCCACCAGTTGCGCGCCCGATACGTCTATCCAGCGGGGTGTCAGGGCTTTGCCTTCGCGGCCCAGCAGGAAGAGGAAGCGCATTTTTTCGCCGCCGCCGAGCCAGAGGCGGGCGGTCCCGCCGGGTTCGCGGTGTCTTTTTTCCAGAAATCCACCCGGCGCATCGAAACTGTGTAGCGCGGTTTTTCGCGTCCCAAACACGCGCACGATGCGCTTGATTTCGATGGATTCGCCGAAGGCGTCTTTTTGTTTTCAGAAGCACTTCGTAGTAGCCCGTGCTCATGCTGCCGCCGTGCAGGTCCACTTTGGTGGCCGCGCCGGTATTGAAGTTGACCGGTCGGGTGAAATCCTGGCGGCCCCATTTTTCCGGGTTGTCCTCGCCATTCCAGGCGTAGTTGGGAAAATCGCGACGGAAGTCGGCCTCGGCGAGGGTCAGCACATCGGGGTTTTCCCAGTAGCGGGTGACGAACTGTTGCATCGGGGCTACGAGGCGCGTGATTTCGATGGTTCCGGTAGCCGTCTGGGGCTGCCCGGCGAAGTTGGTGGTGTTCAGCGAAATGCTGCGCAGGCTGTCTAATTCGATTTCCCGGGGCAAATCCAACGCCATACTCAGCGCCACATAGCCGGCGGAAACCCGCGTTTCGCTGCTCCGTGTTTCGCCGGTAATGTCGGTCACGTCGGCCATGATGCTGAAATCGAACACTGGCTGATCTTTTTGGGAATGCTGCGGTCGGGCAAGGCCGTGAATTTGATCTCAAAACTTCCGTCGGCGCCGGTAGTCGTTTCGCCGTTGGCAATTTCACTGTTTCAGCAAGTACGGCTTGCTGATGCGCCACCAGTCCCACCAGGGGAAACGCGCCTGCCGCACCACGCGGTAGCGCACTTTGGCGCCGTCCACCACGCTGCCGGCGTAGTTTTTGGCTTCGCCGCGCACGGTCACGGCATCGTTCACGCGGTAGGCGCCTTCCACAGGTTTGAAAGTCACCTCAAACTTCGGGCGCTTGTATTCTTCCACGTTGAAAAAGGCGCCGCCGTTCAGGCCCTCCGCTTCGATCCGCATTTGGCCGGTCAGGCCGGATGCTGGCGCCTGAAATGCGCCGTTGGAACGTGCCGTATTCGTTGGTGCGGAGTTTCAGGCGGCTTTTTTCCTGACTGTTCGCGTCGAGGAAGCGTACGGCCACCTCGGTATTCGGGATAATTTGGGGCATATCCCGCTCGTCGCGCTGGAGCAAAATGCCTTTGAAATAAACCGTTTGGCCGGGACGATATAGGGAGCGGTCGGTGAAAAACTGCGTTTCACCATTTGGGATGCGCGGTTCGAGCGGTAGTTGTTAAAAAATTCATCGAGCCAAAGGGTATCCTGCTCGTGGGTGAGCCGGACGTTGAAACCCGGCGGCGTGTCAAGTTTGGTGCGGATAAACCCATCGCGGTCGCTGAGTTCCTGCCCGATGCGACTGCGCACGTTGCGGCGTTCGTTACGATCCCATTTGGATTCAAAACTCGCCGCGTACGCCCACGATAGGCGAGCCGGTCTCCCGGTTCACGACGGCAAACTGCTGGTCGCCGTTCTGATCGAACGACACGGCAGCCAGGCCCGAACAGGTAAACGGCGCGAAGCGCGTGGGTTGCTCGGCGCCGTCGAAGGCCGCCGAACCGGACAAGAGCACGAAGTAGCGGCCGACAGGCAGCGGGTCGAGTTTGATTTCGGTTTGGTGCAGGCGGTAGTCCCCCGAATCCCGAAGGTCCCAGGAGCGTTGTTGTACGGCCGGCAAGGCATTCAAATAGGGCAATTGTTGGTCCCAGTCTACCTGTTCGTATACGCTGGGGTCGCCGGGCACCTGCACCACTTTTACCCACACTTTTTTCAGGTTTTTGTAGGAAATAGCGGCGAGCATGGGCTTGTTTGGCGGGGCTACATATTCCGTTTCAAGCGTAATTTCTGCGCGTTGCAGGTCGTACAACAGGGCCGCGCACAGTTTGGCGCCGTAGGAATCGGGGTGTTGTCTGATGGCGCTTTTGCACTCGGTTACGGCCTGGCTCAGGAGAAACGCGCCGGCATTGGGCAAATAAGCCTGCTCCACATAGTACTGCGCAAGGTGGTAGGAAACTTCAGCCTGGGAGGGGTGGCTGTAGTGAAATTTGTGCAGCATGTGGAGGGCAGCGCCGTACAAATCGGCTTTGTCCACCATGACGGCGTTGTTTTTGGCAAATTGCAGGCGCAACAGGTCGGCATCGGCGAGCGCGGCTTCATTTCGGTTGGTCAGGTGGGCGGCCATGAGGCGCTGGAACATCCGGATAGCGAGCCACTTGCCGGAGGTCGTGTCGCGGCTTTGGAAGTTAAAATTGACAAAATCGCCGGCAAGTGCGAATGCCTCGGGCTGGTCGAGGTAAAATTGGTGGCCGGTTCGGTGAGGTAAGCTTGCGTTCGTTGGCAAAGTGACTCAAGGCGCGGTGGCCGAGGAAGTCAAACAGGTTGGGGCGCAGGGGTTTGGCGTCGACGGAATCTGCTTGACCGGGGCGTGAAATATCGCGCAGGTATTCGACGGGCACGGCACGCAGGGCGGTCTCGTTTTGCACGGAGGCGCGGTAGAAATCCAGCGCCCGGCGCTCGATTTGTTCGGCGGACCAGGTCAGGATATCGCCGCCTTCTCCATCGGCAAGCGGCGTGCGGTTTTGGATGCGCCAGCTTTGATTTTGCAGGTAGGTGGCGTATAGCTCGCCGAGCAGGCTTTGCAGTACGGAGCGTTCCGGCTCGGCGGCGGTTTTTCTTCGTTTTCGAGGATTTGTACTGCCTTTACAAAACCGTCTTCTTCCAGCATGGTGCTGTACTTGCCGCGGAAGAGCAGGGTTTTGATGGTCTGCGGGCCGTTTCGGTCGGCTTTGGCGCGGGTGTGCAAGGCTTCGGTGCGTTCGAGGGCGCTTTTGAACAGGCCCTGTTTTTCGAGGCTGTCAATGGTGTTCCATTCCGAGGCGTAATCGCCGGAGAATGGCGCGGCAGGCGTGGGCATGGGCGCGGTGGTGGGTTGGGTGGAGGTGTTGTCGGGCGCTTTTTGGGCGTACTTGCAAAAAGCGAGGAGAGGGTCAGGAGGAGGAGAATGGAGGAGCGTAGCATGGGCGTTGGTTGTTGGTTATTGGACGCGGGCAGGTTGGATGCAGGTTGTGCTGGGAGTGCACAAATCCGAAAAATCTTGCTGCGCTTGCAAAGGAAAGAAAATTTCCGGGAGGGCGCAGCTGTAGGCCCAAGTATGCCTGCACGCAAGAAAAATCGCTTGAATGTTTGTCCCGGTTTAGGCCTATTTTTGCCCCTCAAACATAGTTCTATGAAAGAAATCGTCAGTCTGGACCAATTGGATGTCGTGAACGGGCGGTACAGTTACCGGAAAATCGAGCAGACCGTCGAACTCATCAAGGGGAAGATATTGGCCATGTCGGCGCCAAGCCGGTACCATCAGGATATTTCGCGGGAGTTGAGCGGCATTTTTTTCAACCATTTCAGAAACCACCACTGCCGTTTTTACGCGGCCCCGTTTGATGTGCGGCTGTACGATAAACGCAAATCTGCAAAAGCCAACAAGGATGTGTACTCTGTCGTTCAGCCCGATCTGTGCGTGATCTGCGATTTGGAAAAATTAGATGAAAAAGGCTGCTTCGGCGCGCCGGATCTGGTCGTCGAAATCCTGTCGCGCGGCAACTCGACCAAGGAGATGAAAATCAAAAACAACTGTACGAGGAAAGCGGATCCAGGGAACTGGACCGATCCGGAGTATGCCCTGCAGTTTCACCTGACCGACGCGGGTGTGTACAGTCCGGCGACGATCTGCGTCAAGGAAGAGGTGCTGAACAGCGTCGTTTTCCCCGATTTGAACGTGCCTCTGGAAGACATTTTTGTGGGAGACTGAGGGATTTGTCCACCTTTTGCCCATCCCCGACAACGCCCCACCGCCAGTTCCGGTAGGTTTTGTCGCGCCGGCGATTTCACCAAACCCGCCGCGAAGGTTCCCATGAAAAAAACGTTACTCCTCCTGCTTGTTTGGTTGTTGCAAACAAACCCAGCCGCCGCGCAAGGGCCGGGCGACTACCAGTTCCAATTTCAATTTGACAATTCCCTGAAGGAATGGGTGCAAGGACCGGACGGGGCGTGGTTTGGGCTGGGCTGGTCGCTTGCTTACCCCGGTTTCCCAAAGGTGATGCCGTTTGTGATCAAGTGGGATGCTGAAAACGATGTAGTTCTATGGAAAACGAGTGTCACCATTCCTTACGCTGAATCAATGAAGGATGTGGCACTTTTGCCCGCGCTTGATGGTGGCGTCTTTGTGGGCGCCGTGGCCAACGGTTGCGACTACCCAACGCCCGAAGGATTGGCCCGAATAGATGCTTTTGGCAACCCCCAATGGGTGATTTTAACGCCAGATAATCTTAGGTTGAACGACAAGGTTTGGCTGCTGCCCGGTGCCAATGGCAACGTGGTTTTCCAGACCGAAAAGCATCAATTCATTTATTCGCAGGACGGGAGCGTTCATAAGCACAAGCAGCGCTCCCTTCGGCTGGAACGGGATTGTTCAGAACAGTGCCGGCGGTTATCTGGCTTATGGGGACAATATGATCGGATCGTTCAGCCCATTTTTTGTAGTGTCCTTCCCCGACATTATCAACCATGCGGCCCAAGTGCCCTCCGGCGAATGGCTGCTCCTCGGCCCGGGCAAGCTGTATCGCTTCTACTTTCCCTTGGCCATCCAAGCACAAAAGACATTGCCATACATCAAGCCCTGGTCGAAGGTGTTTTGGGCCGATGACGCTTGTTGGGTCACCGGCGAGAACAATGCCGGCGCATCCATCCTCCAGCGCCTCGATCCGGTTAGTTTGGACGTATTATCCGTACACACATTCGATGCCAACTACCGGGTGCTGTCGCTCCTCCACGCCCCTGGCGACAGCGTGCTCTGGCTTTCGGGCGAAGGCAACTTTGAACGCAACCAAACCGTGTTTCTTAAAGCCGTCCCGAAGGACGACCCGGCCATAGTGCCGACAAGGTCTGTTTCGGTCACTAACATACGGCTGGAGCAAGTTCCGGTATACTCCATCCAGCCTTTTTGTCAACTCACGATGGGCCTGCCTATAAAAATAGCGTTTGGGCCCGTTCATGTCACGGTAAAAAACACCGGAACGACACCCGTTTCGAGGTTTCGGGTAAACGGGAGATTCAATACTTGCTGGTTCATCTGTAATGCCGAAGATCAGTATTCCGTGCAATATGACATTCCATTGGCTCCGGGAGATTCCGTTGAAATCCTGATGTTCGGAAATTTAATTCTGGAAGGACAACCGAATTCCACCGCGTTCGACCTCTGTTTTTGGACGGCCCTGCCCGACGACCGCCTTGACTCCATACCGGAAGACGACCGCTATTGCGAAACGTTTTCGGTGATCGTGTCGGACGAAGA
This sequence comes from Lewinellaceae bacterium, assembly GCA_016719605.1. Lineage (GTDB taxonomy): Bacteria > Bacteroidota > Bacteroidia > Chitinophagales > Saprospiraceae > M3007. The sequence continues at coordinate 6,527 of JADJYW010000007.1, forward strand.
GCCTGAAACCGTTGCGCATGCCGTCCGGGTATCGCCCAATCCCGCGCAGGATCAGGCTATCTTTTCTGTGGAAACTCCCGACGCCGACGGCGCACGCTACCGGATTACCTTAACCAATTCAACCGGCCAGGTGATGCTGCAAACGGTATTCACCGGCACAACCTGGACGCTGGAGTCCGGCGCTATTCCGGCAGGGATGTATTTTTATCAAATTGCCGGCCCAAACGACCTGATCGGGTCGGGCCGGTTGGTCATTAGCCGGTAGGGGCTGGCTACGAATCAATGACGGGGTGACTGGCAGTCACCCCGTTACTTGTTGGTTGGACCTACCCAAACATCGCCTTATCAAACCGCAGCGACACCTCTTTCCAGTTGACTACATTGAAAAAAGCGCCGATGTAGTCCGGGCGTTTGTTCTGGTGCTTCAGGTAGTAGGCGTGCTCCCACACATCGAGACCAAGGATTGGTGTGCCGGTTTTAGGCGCAATCTGGAGCATAAGCGGGTTGTCCTGGTTGGGCGAAGTCGTGATAAACAAACCCTTGTCTTTGCCCACGCACAGCCATGCCCAGCCGGAACCGAATACGCTTTTGGAAGCATCGGAAAACGCGGTTTTAAACTTGTCAAACGAGCCGAACGTGTTGTTGATAGCAGTAGCTAATTGCCCCTCCGGCAATGGGCTGCCACCCGGGGTCATAATTTGCCAGAAAAAAGTGTGGTTCCAGTGTCCGCCGGCGTTGTTGCGGATTTTTTTATCGGCATCGGCGGGGGTGATGCGGGCGATGATGTCCTCCAGTTCGTACTCGGCATAGACGGTGTCTTTGACGGCATCATTGAGGTTGTTCACATACGCCTGGTGATGTTTGCCGTGGTGGATTTCCATGGTCAGTTTGTCAATATGCGGCTCCAGAGCAGCAGCGGCATAAGGTAAAGCGGGCAGCGCAAATGGCGTGGTTCGGCGGAGTTTGGGCGGCGGAATGGTCATCGTTTTGGTCCCGTTGGCTTTTTTTCCGGGCGTACAGGCCGAGATGAGCGGCGCTACGGCAGCGCCGATGGAGAGCAGAAGACCGGTTTTTAGAAACGTGCGTTTTTCCATGATGAAAAGGCAGATTTGAGTGGTGGATGAGAAAAGTAGTTGTGCGTGCAATTATACGGACAATCAGAGGACAACGGAGAGAAGCCCGGTTAGTGATTGCAATGAATTTTCGACATTAAAACCTGTCCCAAGTATGCCGTTCGAATCAAATTCCACCCCAGGCACATAGCACCGAATCTCCCGAAGCAACTCTTCCAACTGCGCCACCTTGTCGGGCAGAAGCGCTATTCCACGAACCGATTCCTGTAGATTTTTTTGCAACTGCTCCGATGTCTGGCGGCCTGTTTGATGCGCCGCCACAGCGTAAAACCACGGTATCGTGGGCAGGTAAGCCGACTTTCCGCGTACGCCCGGTCGCGTTCCAGCAGGTGGTATTTTTCGGTCAGGCGCAGGATTTTGCAAAGTTGTTTTGCGCCAGCAACGCCTCGATGTAAGCGCTGAAAACGCATGCCACCGGTGCTCAAAATCTCTTTCCGGTAAGCCCGCAGGTAAGCGTCGGCGTAGTTTTCGGCGGCCCGGTGCTGCCCGGTATGGTGCAGACAGCGCAGGTAATGCGCCACAAAACCGATTTTGTTGTGAAAACTGTGGGTCGTGCGGCTTTCGGGCAAGGCTGTTTTCATTACCTGAAGCGCCTCGGTGTACTTTTTCCGGCGCAAAAGCACGCCGCACAGGTTGTTGACGTAGTGGATGTAGTCGGCTGTTTTCACCCGAACGGACAGGTAGCCGTAGTACTCCGCCTCATCGTACTCCTGAAAACGGTTGTGCAGGAGCAGGCGGTTGCCGTAGTAGTTGGTGAGCAAGCGTTTGGAATAGTATTTCCCTGGAAAAAGAGGTTGTCGAGGGTTTGGTACTGCTCGCGCAGCGGTTCGAAATTGTCGGTAGTTGTAATAAATAAACGTCAGCCGCACGAGCGCCATGTAGCGGTTCCAGCCGTCAAGGGTTTCGTCGTGAAACCCCGGCGAGCCAGGACTCCCATTGCATGCTTTCGGTAGAACGGGTGGAGTATTGCCGCACAATGTCTTCCGTAGCGGCGTGCAGGCGCTCGCGCACATTCCGGGCGCGCTCGTAGGCGGCACGGTTTTTTCCAAAAATCCTCCACCGCCCGGTGCTCGGCGTAGCGCATACGAATGAGCAGGAAATGGCGGTACAACTGGGCCAGTTCGTAACATTTGGCAAAATGATACGCCTCAGGTGTGGTGGCCCGCAAATGCGCCAACAAACGCTCTTCCTGCGCCGGCGAATACTGTCCGTTTCGATTTCACGCTCGGCCGCGAGCAACCACTCGTACTCGGTGTCCACATCCGTGGCTGCAGGCGCTCGGTGATCCAGAGTTTCAGGTTGGAGTACTTGCGCTTGTCGAGCGTTTCGTCGTAGGATTCGAACTGGTTCAGGTTGCGGCAGTTGTGGTCCACCTGCTCCAGAATGGCGAGTTTGACTTTATCGTCAAACTGCTGCACGGCGATAGGTACCCCGTCTCGTGGGGCAAGAGGGTTTGGGCAAATTCCGTGAATTTTTGCAGTTTGCTTCGCATAGCCGTATACGGCCAAAGGTAAGGAAAAGCACACGCGTCCGGTCACTATCACTTGCTGTAAGTGTCGTTGTATTACCGAACCCCACGCAAGATCACAGCGTCAGCCCGCCATCCACACTGATCGTCGCCCCATTGATAAAACCTGCCTCCTCGGATGCGAGGAACGCACACACGGCAGCAACTTCGTCCACGGTACCGAGCCGGCCGGCGGGGGGCCTTTCTGCATCATCTGCACCACGTTGTCGGGCAGGGCGTCCACCATTTCGGTGCGAATGAACCCCGGGGCTACTGGCTGGCAGTGATGCCTTTCGGCCAAATTCCCTGGCCCACACCTTGGTCATGGCAATCACGCCGGCCTTGGTGGCGGCGTAGTTGGTCTGACCGAAATTGCCGTACAAGCCCACCACCGACGCGGCCGTGATGATACGCCCCCACCCTTGCGCTTCCAGGTACGGGTAAACGGCTTTCGTGCAGTTGAATACCCCGGTCAGGTTTACCCCGATGACCTGATCCCACTGCTCGGGGGTCATTTTTTTGAGGGTGGCGTCGCGGGTGATGCCGGCGTTGTTGATGAGGACGTCAATTTGCCCAAACGCCTCGGCTGTCTGGCGGGCAGCCTCCTGAACGGCTGCATAATCGGCGGTATTGACTTGAAAAAAACGGGCGGGCAAACCCTGTTCCCGGCATTCGGCCTCAAGGCCCGACCGCTCCGTTTGAACGTCCCAGATGGCTACCTGCACGCCGTCCCGCAGGAAGCGTAAAACAGTGGCGCGACCGATTCCGCCGGCGCCGCCGGTGATGATGGCTACTTTTTTCATGGATTCAATTATTTCGATTGCTTCGATTATTTCGATTGGGACAAAGTATGGCGGTCGCCCGCACCCAATGTTCGTTTTCCAGATTCCGCAGATTTGTCCGGTCAACCGGGATTTTTCCAAAACATCCTTCCAGCGAACAGCCCTTTGTCCAATTTTGGAAATGACTGACTTTCAGCGCCTTTGTTTTTGTTTCATGTTGTTTTTGGAAACAACAGGTTGCTCCGACTAAAAATCGGCTGAAAGTCAAGGCTGAAAAACATCCGTGCGTTTGGCCGAAAGCAACTATTTCCGGCGCTGCGAAACAGGAGGCCGCTCTACATTGGGCCGAATTCCGGGGCACCCGGCTGCAAATTTCGTATCGGAACATGGACAACCGCGCGCTAGCAACAACACTTCTTCTCACGGCTTACGCCGCTGTATTGTTGTTTTTTGTGGTACGCGCCGCACGCCGCACACGCTCGTTGGCCGACTACGCGGTGGGCAGTCAGCGCTTTTCGCCGGTTGTGGTCGGGTTGTCGCTGGCGGCCAGTGTGACCAGCGCTGCTACGTTTATTATCAACCCCGGTTTTGTAGCGCTGTACGGCTGGAGCGCCTTTTAGCCATGAGCGTAATTTTGCCTATCGGGCTGATCGGTTCGCTCATCGTGCTCACCCGCAGTTTCGGCAAGATGGCGCCAATGTAAACGCGCTCACCCTGTCCGCAGTGGATGAGCAAACGCTACGAGAGTCCGGCACTGGGACTGTGGTTTGCGGTGCTGTCGCTGCTGCTGCTCGCATTTTTGTGGTGCTGATCTGCGTGGGCCTCACCAAGGTGATCGCTTCGGCATTGGGCGCCGGAGAATTGCCGGTACTGGTGGGGTTGGTGCTTTTGTTTTTGGCTCATGATGTTTGGCGGCGCCAATTCCTGATCTATACCAATACGATACAGGCGGTGCTGATGCTGATCGTGGCTTTCGTGATGCTCGGCTCGGGCCTGGCGTATTTCGAGGGCGGGTTTGGGGTTTTGGGAAAAATTATCCGCGATAGACCCCTGCTGACACAACCGGTGAATCCGAAAAAGCGCCCTTTTCCGCGACTGGTTCGAGGTGGCGTTTTGCAATTTCGTAGTGGGCGTGGCTATTGTTTGCCAGCCCCGCATCGTGACCCGTTCCCCTGATGCTGCGCGATGCCCGCGATGTGAGCCGCTACCTGCTGGTCGGTATTCTCGCCGAAATCGTGTTTTTCGGTGCTTTTTCGTTGGCTTTTTCGCCCGGTTGCAATTCCCGACCTGAGCCGTGGACGGCACGGCGCGCTGAAAATGGACGGTATTGTCGGCGTATGTGGTGGCGTTTTTCCACTGGGCGCGGGGCTGCTGGTTACTCTCGGGCTGCTCTCGGCCGGACTTTCCACGCTGGAAGGCCTGAGTCAGGCGCTCTCCACCACCTCACAGCCGACTTGATCGGGCCGCTGGCGGGCAACCGGCTTGGCGACGGCGAGCAGCGGCTTCAGCGGCTGGCCCGGCTGAACAAAAGCATCATCGTGGTGCTGGCTTGGATGTCCATGGTCTGGAGTTACGACCAGTTGCTGCACCCCAACCTGAGCGTGGCGTATTCTCGGCCAAAACGGGGTTTACGCGTCTTTTTCAGCGGCCTTCGTACCGGTGTTGTTCGGTATTTTTTCAAAAAACACCCTGCCCGGGCCGGGGCAGCATCGGTCACCGCAGTCGTGGTGCACTTCGCGGTTACCACGGCGGACTTACGCCCTACACGAGCGGCGCGTTGCTTAACCCGGCGGTAGCCTCGGCGCTGGCGATCTTGAGAACGGTGGTGGTATTTTTTTGTTTTCAAGCATGGCCTCGGGATCGTTCAAATAACAGCATAACACAACCGCAACACGCGCAACCCTTCTTTTCACCCTTTCGCCTACCCTTTTGGCGGCACAACTAAACCCTCCAGTATGGAAGACAGCCCTCCCTTCCACACCAGGACAATCATGCTGCCCGGCGGCACGGAAATCGCCTACACAGACCGGGGGCAATGGCCCGTTCACGCTGGTGTTTGTGCATGGTTTGGGCACCAATCTCAGAAGCCTGGCAACACAATGCAGACAGCCTGAGCGGACACTACCGCTGCATGGCGCTCGATTTGCCCGGCTACGGGAAATCGAGCAAGGGCGACTACCCGTTCGGCATGGCCTTTTTGCCGAGCAAGTGCTCGAGTTTTGCCCAGCGCTCGACCTGCAAAACGTCGTGCTGGCGGGCCACTCCATGGGCGGGCAAATTGCCTGACAGCCGCCCTTGCAGATACCGGTTCGGTAAAAAATTGATTTTGATCGCGCCGGCCGGTATCCGGAAACGTTCAGCGAGGCCGAGGCCAACTGGTTGAAAATGGTGTATACGCCGGAGTTGGTCAAAAGCACGCCACCGGAGCAAATCCGCAAAAATTTCCTGATCAATTTTTACCAATGGCCCTAGGACGCGAGTCTATGTACGAAGACGAGCTCACTGCCCAGGAAACAGCGGAATACGACGGCTGGTGCCGCATGATACCGAAGTGTGGCGGCCATGCTCGACGAGCCGGTGTTCGGGCGTTTGGAAATACCTTCCACGCTGGATTATTTTTGGGGAAAACGACGGTTATCCCCAACCCGTTTTCACAAAACACAAAACACGCTTCATATTGCCAATCTGGCGCAGTCCGGTATTCGGGTAGCCGGTTGCGTCTGTTGCCCAAAGCCGGGCATTTTGTCCAGTGGGAACAGGCCTCAGCGACCAATCAGGCTATCCGCGAATTTCTGGAGGAGTAATCCGCATTTCCGGCATTGCACCCTGCTGTTCCGGGCAGCGCGGTGCATTCCTTGGCGACGCGCACAGGTGCGTCGGGGTCGTCTTTTGTCAAAAAAAACAATATCTCACATCGCTCAACCACTCCTTGCTATGAAGTCCCTGTTTACAACACTGCCCTGATCCTGTTTGCCCTCGGGCTGTTTGCCCAGCGCGGCACCGTCACCGGGAAAGTGACGGACACCTCCACCGGAGAAGCACTTGCCGGCGCAACCGTCATCGTGGACGGCGCCGCGGGCGGCGCGGCTACCGACCGCAACGGCATGTTCACCCTGGGAGTGGACGCCGGCACCGCACCCTGCTCATCTCGTACATCGGCTACCAGACCGCCACCGAAACGGTGACGGTGATCGCCGGCCAAACGACCACCGCCAACGTGGCCCTAGCGAAGCCACGGGCATCCACGCCGGGAACGAGGTGGTCGTCTCGGCTTCGCGCCGCGCCGGAGAAAATGACCAACGCACCTGCCACCATTTCGGTGGTGAATGCCAAGGCCATTGCCGAACTGCCTTCGTTCAACGTGGCCGAACTGCTGGGCCGCCAGCGCGGGCTGGACTATGTGCGCTCCGGGGTGCTGGGCATCGGGATCAATGCCGCGGTTTCAACAGCGCGTTCAATCCCAAAAACCTGCAAATCAACGACGGCCGTTTCTCTTCGCTCATCGCTACCGGCCTGCCGCTGGGTGCACTGGGCACCACGGTGAAGGAAGACATCGAACGCATCGAGGTCATCCTCGGGCCTTCATCGGCACTCTATGGCCCCAACGCCCACAACGGTTTGCTGAACACGATCACCAAAGACCCGCGCAGTACCAAGGCACCACTGTCGCCTTAGGCGCCGGAAATCAGAGTGTCCTGACGGCTCGCCTGCGCCACGCCATGAAAGTGAACGACTGGTTTGCGTTCAAAATCAGCGGGGAATACACGCAGGGCGAGGAGTTTGATTTTACCGACACCGTGTACGGTGGCGGGCGGCGTACAGTTCGCCTACCTGAGTACCTGCTCAACCGCGAGTTCAACTCGCGGCGAGGCGGGGCTGTATTTCAGCCTGAACCAGAGCCGACATCATCGTCGGCTACGGCGCGAGCAACAGCAACAACATCGGCAACACCAACGCCGGCCGCAACCAAATCCGCGACTGGCAAGTGAGTTGGGGCCAGGGCATTTCGTGTCGCCGCACTTGTTTGCCAACCTGTACAACACCTGGAGCAGCACCGACTCGACCTACGCCATGAACCGCCGGACACTCAACTACTGGTCGTGCAAAACGCCAGTGCACGGCGGCGAAGTTTGATGAGGCAGCGGCCAGGCAAAATCCATCGGCACCTTCTGGGCACCCAGGCGGACTTCCCGGCGGAGGTTTCGACTTGGCTCGCGGCGCCCTTTTTCAGGACAAATCGCGCCGCCTGAACGCCGAGGTGCAGTACAACAACTCCGTAAAAAAAGCCTTCGACTACATCATCGGTGCTCAGTATCAGCAAGATGTAGCCCAGAGCAACAACACCTACCTGCTCGACAAAGGCGGCGACATCACCATCGGGCAGTTTGGCGGCTACGCTCAGTTGGAGCATAAATTTGGCAAACTCCGCGCTGTGGTGGCCGCCCGCGCCGACAACCACGACCTCTACGGCTTCAACTTTATCCCCAAAGCAGCCCTCGTGTACGTCACCGAAAAAGGCGCGGCCCGCATCACTTACGGCAAGGGCATCGCCGCGCCGACGATCCTGAACCTCTCGTCCAAAGGCACGGACCTGGTGCTTACGTACGTTAATTTCGGGGATGTCAATACTTATGGCTTCGACGCCTCTGTCAACTATGCCTTTACCTCCTCCTTGCTGGGTACGCTGAATTATTCCTACTTCGGCTACGATATCGACACCGCTGACCCCGCCAACGACGGCAACCGCGACACCAAAGTCAACGAAAGCGACTTGCCGATCAACACGCCCGAACACAAAATCGGGCTGGGGCTGAATTACTCGTCCAAGGATTCTTCGCACCGTTTGGCCGGTGGGTGAATGCCTACGACTTCTTCTCGGGAATCAACGTTTCCGCATCGACCAACACCAGTTTGATCTATGGCGGCAGCCCTGTGGTAGAAAATCAACGCGTAGGAACCTCCTTTAATTACGGCCCGCTCGGCGGATTCTTCAATCTGGACCTCGGCGCAGGCTACCGATTCAGCGATTGGCTTACGCTCTCCGGGCAAGTCGTGAATGCGCTGAACCAGGAAGTCCGGGAGTTTGTCGGATCCCCCGCGATCAAGCCCTTGTTCTCTTTGGAGGTAAAGTTAACTTACCTGCGAGCGTTGGCAAAAAGTCACCGCTTCCTTAGCTCGAGGGACCGGGTTTCGTCAAGGAGGGGTGTTACTACAACACCAGCCAAAATCATGCCGTGTTTAGAAAACGATCCGCGACAGCCATCTCCGGCCAATAACCCAAACTCTCATGCGAAACGCCATCATCCTGTCCACAGGCGCCTACGCCCCTGAGCGCCTTTGCTGACCAATCAGTATTTCAACGAACTGCTTGGAGAAGATGTCGAGACTTGGTTGCGCGAAAATGTGCAGATCCACCGGCGCCGCTGGTGTGCGCCCAGAAGAGCACCGCCGACCTCGCCGAAGCGGCGGCCCGCCAGGCACTCCAACGGGCAGGGCTACAACCGGCCCACCTCGACCTGATCATCCTCTCCACCGATACGCCGGAATTCGTTTCCCCCTCCACCGCTTCCGTTCTCCAGGACCGGCTTGGCGCTACCCGTGCCGGAACATTTGACGTCAACACGGCCTGCGCGGGCTTCGTCACAGCCCTCGATATCGGCGCCAAATACATCCGCGCCGACGAAAACTACCGCTATGTACTGGTGCTTGGGGCTTATGCCATGAGCAAATACCTCAACATGGCCGACAAAAAGACGGTGACCCTTTTCGCCGATGGCGCTGGCACCGTGGTATTACGTTCAGAATCAGGTGATTCGGGCAAGGGGTTTTCTTGCCAGCCAACTGCTTACACACGGCGAGTACCACGACTGGATGGGCATCTACGCGGGCGGCACCCACCAGCCAGTCAACGCGGGTGTGCTGGCGCGTCATGAGCATCAGTTGCAGTTTGTCCGCAAATTTCCGAAGGAACTCAACCCCGAAATTTGGTCGCGCATGGCCCTCGAACTTTGCACCCGCATCGGCGTTGCACCCGCCGAAGTCACCACTATTTTATCACCCAGATCAACATCAACGCCATCTGGGAAACGCTCGACCGGCTCGGGGTGCCCCGCGAAAGCGCGCCACACCATCATGCACGACTACGGCTACACCGGCTCGGCCTGTATCCCGATGGCGTTCAACGACGCCTGGGAAAAGGGCATGGTCAAATCCGGCGACACGTATTTTCATCGGCAGCGGCGGTGGGCTGGCAGTTTCGCAGCGGCGGCGGTGTGAAGGGTGGTGAAGGGCCACCTTCACGACCTTCATCAACCTTATCAACCCTCATCAACTTCATCAACCTCTTTTTATGAAAGATTGGGCATCCAAATGGGCGCTGTACAGCCCCGAAAAAACCGCCTTCAAAGAAGCCGAGACAGGTCGCAGCCTCACGTTTGGCGCACTCCAAGGCGCCAGCCGACTGGCGCACCGACTCGGCCCATTTGGGGTGAAAAGGGCGACCGCGTGGCTGTGCTGGCGGAAAACTGCTTGGGTACGTCGTGCTGTTTTGCGCTGCGCAAAAATCGGCTGCATCCTCAGGCCGCTCAACTACCGCCTGTCCGCGCCGGAACTGGACTACCTGCTGCGCCACTGCCGCGCCTCATCATCGGCGAAAAGTTCCAAACCCGTGCTGGACGGGGCCGGTTTTACAAAATACCGCACCGCTGGTCGCTCGAAGCACTGGCGGATTTCTGCACTGAGGCCATCCCAACCGATTACGCCCCACACTTTCCGAGCGTGCTGCTGCGCGACGATGACCCCATGTTCATCCTCTACACCTCCGGCACCACGGGCTTCCCGAAAGGGGCGATTTACACCCACAGGATATTGTTTTGGAATAGCATCAACACCGCCATGTCGTTGATTGTCAACAGCGAAAGCCGCACCGTGAACGTGATGCCGCCCTTCCACACCGGAGGCTGGAATGTGCTGGCCACACCCTTCCTGCACCACGGCGGCTACACTTGTCTGACCAAAAAATTCGACCCCGCTACCGTGCTGCGGCTGCTCGAACAGGAGCGCGTCACGTTGTTCATGGGCGTGCCCACGATACTCAAAATGCTGGCTGATGAGCCGGGCTTCGAGGCGGCGGATTTTTCCAGCCTGCACTACATCATCGTGGGTGGCGAGCCGATGCCCGTGCCGCTCATCGAGCGGTGGCACGCGAAGGGCGTACTCATCCGGCAGGGTTACGGCATGACGGAGGTCGGCCCTAACCTCACCTCGCTGCACCACGACGACGCGGTGCGCAAGCGCGGCTCCATCGGGCGGCCCAATTTTTATGTGGAAATCAAAATCGCCGACGAGCAGGGCCAAGACTGCCCGTCCGACCAACCCGGCGAACTGCTGCTGCGCGGCCCGATGGTCACGACCGGCTACTGGCGCAACCGAGCGGCTACGCTGAAAGCACTGGAAGGCGGCTGGTTTCACACCGGCGACCTTGTGCGGCAAGATGCGGAAGGCTATCTGTACGTTGTGGACAGGCTGAAAAACATGTTCATCTCCGGCGGCGAAAACGTGTATCCTGCCGAAATGGAGCGCATGCTGCTCCGGCATCCGGCGGTAGCCAGAAGCGGCCGTGATCGGTATTTCCGACGAAAAATGGGGCGAATTGGAGCCGCGCGTTTGTCGTTCAGCAGCCCGGACAATCGGCAAAGCGAAGCCGATCTGCTGGAGCATTGCCAGGCGCATCTGGCGGGTTCAATTGCCGCGCAGCGTGGTATTTATGGAAGCATTGCCGAAAAATGATACGGGAAGATCAACCGGCGGGGGTTGGCGGGAACAGCCCAGTGATCGTTGCTCCATGCCAGTCAAGTGCTGTGTTTTGCACCGACGGGTAGGTTTTTCAGGGGTTTTAAATGCGTGGGCGAGCCGACAGGCGCAAGAAACCAAATTTAGCCCTACTTTTGCCGCCCCGGCCTGCATATAACCAGCCGAACATGAACCGGGATCAAGAACATAAGGACGAAACTGCCCGAACCCGAGGAGTTAGCCGCCGCCGAACAGGAAATTGTCGAAGAGGGTCCGATTTGCCGGAAAACGACAGCACTGCGGAAAAGAAAGGAGGTGACGATTGGTACGAGCAGCAAGAGTTTATATGAGCCAGAAACAATCTTGTCCGGCTGGACAAGTTTCTGATGGATCGCCTCCAGCAGCCGATCCACCAGCAAGGTGCAAGATACCATACGCGCCGGCTCGGTGAAAGTAGAACCAATAACCTCGACGTCAAGCCCAGCTACAAAGTCAAACTTGGAAACCACGTCAGTATTGTGCTGCCGAAAGGCACGGGAGGAAGGCACAGCATTGCTCCACAAAACATCTCCGCTCGACGTAGTTTATGGGGACGACGAGGTTATGATCGTCAACAAACCGTACAACATGGCGTGCACTGCACCCCGGCGTGGGTATACCCAACGGTACTTTGGTGAATGCGGTGGCACGGCGCCCGCGCGAGCAACTCGGCGAACTACCCATCAAGGCGGGTAACGAAGCCGACCGGAAGGGCGGGTATCGTGCACCGCATGAACAAGAGATCTTACGGGTCTGATGGTGGTGGCTAATTGGAGTACTTGATGGTACATTTGGCCAATCAGTTTTTCAAGCACACCATTGAGCGGCGCTACTGGGCTTTGGTGTGGGGCAATCCGGCCAAAGTTTCCGAGTACCGTCATCGGCAATATCGGGCGCAAGCCCCAATGACCGCAAAGGTATTCGCGGGTATTCCGGAAGCCGAAAATGGCAAGTACGCGGTGACCCACTGGCGGGTGTTGGAACGTTTTTACCGCCACGCTCATTGAGTGTCAATTGGAAACCGGGCGTACACAGGAATCCGTGTACATAAGGAAATACATCAGGGCGCACCCTGTTTGGCGACCCGCGCTACGGCGGCAACCAAATCTGAAAGGTACCCTGTATACACTAAATACCGACAATTTGCCGAGGGTTACTGGCCTGCTGCCCCGCCAGACGCTGCACGCCAAAGTTGCACGAGGTTTCAAGCACCGCGCACCGGCGAAAACGCGTCCGCTTCCGAATCAGAATTGCCCAAAGACATGCAAACGGTGATAGACAAATGGCGCGAGTATGTACAAGCGCGCAAACAACAGAGTGTGAAACAGATGGAACAAGCACATCCCGTTATAAAAAGTGCGTTTCTGGAGGACATTCTGCGCCCCAAACGCATTGGCTTTATCGTCAACCCAAAGCCGGCCGCAACCTGCGGCGCCATATCCGCCAAAGCGTTGAACAGCACCTTGACCACAAAAAGTTTATCTACGGCGTCTGGCATACCGAACGCGCCAGCCATGCCGCCGAACTGGCCGGCAGGCCCCAGGCAGAAGGCTACGACATCGTAGTGGCTGTGGGTGGCGACGGCTCCATCAATCGTAAAGTGGCTTCCGTGCTGCCATGCCATTACGATCCTCGGCATCATCGCGGCCGACTCCGGCAACGGCGAGCCATCTTACCTCGGCTTCCGCAGCGGCCACCCGATCTGAACAAGGGCTGTCCGCAAACTCAATACTGCGGCTGTAAAATCCATAGACTGCGGCCTGCTCAGCGGCCACCCTTTCCGTCAACCTCGCCGGTATCGCTTCGGCAGTTTTGTGGCCAAGCAAATGCCAGGGCAGCCAGTGGCGAAGACTTTGCCTTTATTTATTCAAATCCATCCGGGCCGGTCTGAGTTTCACCCGCATACCTGCACCATCGAAACCGAGCTTCCGCCCCTCACGAAACCTGCTTTGTGGTCACGGTGACCCAACGGCCCCATGTACGGCTACAATTTCCAGATAGCCCCAAAATGCCCGCCTGGACGATGGCCTGTTTTTCGGTAGTCATTTTCAAAAATGTGCCGCGGTGGCAATACTTCACTTATTTTATCCTTCCAGCCTGAACGGCAGGCTCTGCCACGCCAGTTCTTTAGAACGTTTTACCGCCCAACGGGTGAGAAAATATCACTGTACAGGCGACACCTTTTATTCGCACATTGACGGCGAAAACATCAGATCCCCCAGCGACCTTGAATTTGAAATACTACCCAAAGCCCTGAAAGTTTTAGTACCGAGTATGGTTTCTGGTTAGAAGGTTGGAAGGTTTCTGGTTGGAGGGCTTAGCACAACCCGAAACCTTCCAACCTTAACCAAAGCTTCTTCCAATAATTTTTATGGTCCAAAAACAAACACACTGCTTCCGAAAGCGGTTTGTCTTCCTCCACCACCGCGATTTCGAGGCTGCCGAGAAAACGAACCTGATATGAATTTGACAAACGACCAAACAAGTCCTGCGTATCTAGTTAGAGTGCGGCAAGGGCGGCAAAATCCACGGTGATCGGGCTACATGGGCGCCGGAAACGCGAGCTGGACGAACTGGCTAAGCTTGATCAAGAACAAGTGTGTGCCGCGGGGTGGCGCCAGGGCAAGCATCATCATCGCTAAGGCAACCACCGCGACAAAGTACTCAGTCTTCTGGTGGAACTCGGCTACACCAATACAAAAAAAGCCGGCGGGTAATTCACGCCGCAGCCGCGCAAACCACACCAGTATCCAACCACTAACTCTGTAGTTTTTTGATCAACATCGGCCGGGAGCACCAATGGGCCGTAACGGTTGCACGAGGCATCTGTTACTTGTTGAGCCGGGATCGCCGGGCTATCAACTGGCGTTTGAGTGAGTTCGGGCATC
>JADJYW010000008.1 GCA_016719605.1 Lewinellaceae bacterium
CCAGCCGGCTGCCAGCGGAATGGGCGTGGCTTCCGGATCAATCAGCGTACCCTGCATACGCAAGGTGTCGGCAACATCGGCACGGTAGATGTACAGGCTCGTGTTGTTCAGATTGGTCAACGTGCCGAACCAACCGCCGAGGTATTGCGAAATAGCCGTTTGGCTCCGCATCAGATCGTTCTCCGGATGCTGGAGCGACGAAAGCGCCGCGTTCAGGCTGTTGTCCGGAAATGCCAGGTTGAACGACAACCAGTTCCAGCCGTCCTTGATCGGCACCTCGCGCAGCAGCAGGCCGCCGGTGTTAATGATTTGCGGATTAGTCAGGATGCCGATGATGTTATCAGGCTGGAATGTGAACGATTCCTGCACCGATCCGTAGCGCTCGCACTCGGAGGCGTCCCACACTTCGAGCCGTACAGGCTGGAGCAGGTCGGCGGAGTCTCCATAGACATTGAGATAGGCCAGGTAGGCATTGATCTGCGGGAAGTACTGCACTTTGGTCAGGCCGCGCAGTTCGTCGTCAATATAAGCCGCTACCATATCCTCCGGGTCGGTGGAAAACGCGCCCTCGATGTTGACCTTAAGCACCATGCCCATCGCGTTTGCGAATTGCGCGAAGTCGGTTGGTCCGTATGGCGGACGGCACACCACGCGTACACCCAGCGGCAGCGGCTCGGAGCCGCCCATGAAGAAGGGGTTTTGCCCCGTCTGGGTCTCCAGTATGATTGTGTCGCGCCAGTGCCCGAAGGCTAAGGTCGAGTCCACGCTAAAGGAGATGGGTCGGATTTCGTTGGGCGCCAGCGTGCCCTGGTTGGGCGACACATGCACCCAGTCGGGCACGCCGAGGATTTTAAACGGCGCCGGGTAGCCGCCCCGGTTGTGGATGTGGGCGGTCGCGGTTTTGTTCTCGTCCTCGAATTTCGTCAGATCGAGCCTGTCGGTGAGCCAGGCGAGTTCGTTGCGATCCACATAGAATTCCCAGACGCCAAGGTTGAGTTTGGTGCCGTTGAACACGTTGCCAACCAGGTCCTGGATGCCGTGCAATTCGGCGCGAAGAATACGATTTTCGTAAAACTTGTTTTCGAAGGTCGGATCAAGTACGATCTTGTTCTCGAAGCAGGTAAAATCAATGTCAATCAAATCGTCCGTGGTAGCGTTGGTGTTGTACAGGCCCACGTTGTTGGGTTGTGTCTGGTCCGCCTGGATCAGTTTATCGCAGTTGATGTGCTGGTTGAACGTGAACGAAATTTCGTCGCCTACGTGATACACCCCGTCCGAGGGCTGCGGTACGCCCACGATGCTGGGCGGTTCGCGGTCTATGCGGCCTTTGATGATTTCGGAAAACCCGGGTTTGCTGGTGGCGTCGCCGGTGCACACCGCCCAGGCATGGATTTCGTACAACCCGTCGCCGAGGCCGTCGGTTTCCCAGAAAAACTGCGTGAACGATGGGCCCAACAGCAAGGTATCCTGGGGCCCCTTGTCGGGTATCCTGAAAGTGTCTGCATCAGTATCGTAGAAACCCGACCAATTCGGATTGAAGGCTTCGAATATCCCGTCCGGAGTCGGAAGATTGATCCAGGCGCCATTGCCGTCGGAGCGGCGGTACTGCACACGCACCAGTTGGAAGTCCGGATTACTCAGGTTGTAACCCGATGCCGTGATGCGCCGAATAGTACCCGGCTGATTGGGGTCGTTGTTGATCACCACCCAGTTTTGTTCCGGCACGTTGATCTTGACCTCGCTGCAGGGGCGGATGAAGTCCACCCCGAGATACAGCGGCGAGAAGAACCTGGGTTCAGCGGGGTCTCCGGTCAGAGCCAGCGACAGGGCATAATTGCGCGCCATTTCGCATTCCGATACCTGGGCCACCAACAGGCTATCGTACTCGTATGCCACCGGCCCACGCTCTATGGTAAGGGTGACGGGAATGGAGGTGCCCCACGGCACGATGAATTTAATGGTGTTGTTATTCAGCGGTTGCCCGTTGAGTTTGATCACGGCGCCGTGCGGGTTGTTGGCCGGAATGGCGGTTAAACCATACGTCCAGGACTCGCTGGATGCGCTGCCATTGCCCAGCACCAGGTTGAATACCGCCGGTTCGTTGGCCGGCACGTTGATGGCCTTGTATTGGGAACCTGCGTCGAGGTTAAGGTTGGGCTGCTCCCGGTTGGCGGTGCCGGGTTCCCAGGGGCAGGAAGACTGGCCGGCCCGGAGGTTGAAAATAGGCGTGTTATAGTCCTTGTCTACACCCACATCCACCGAGAAGAAGTCGCCCGGGTCGTCGTCTTTGAGCACATACCCCGTGGTGAGGCTGTTTTGTTCTTCCGTACCCTCGCTGGCCCCGTAAGACGATGAAGTTGAAAATATGATGGTGTTCTGGTCGCCCGCATCATTAAAGAAAAAGCCAAACACTTCACCTATGTCTTCAGCGGAAATCGTATCAAATTGAACGTTGCTGGTCTGCGTAGCCTCTATGGTTTCCGAATACTCGTAACTGGCGCCGGCATCGAAGGAAATATTTCGGAGCGGGGAGCGCTCCTTGGCTGCTTCCTTTCGGGCATTATTGTTATCCAGAAACTTTTGCCAATCCGCAATGGATTTTTCATAGTCGGCACTGTCGGCAGGCGTAACGGTCGGATCGTTCAGCAACAACCCCAGATTCGGGATGACATAGTTCTTGATATTGAACTCAGAGTAGATAAAGGTGGTGGCGAAATCTCCCGGTGTCACCGCAACCGATTCCTCCACAAAGGCGGTACACGAGGCAGTATCAAAGAGCACCTTGTCAATCCTGCTAAAGATGATGTTTTGTGCAACACCCATAAAAACATCAGCCCCTCCCCGCGCCCCCACGATCAGGTCGCCATCGTCGGTGGAGATTCGTTGGGCGCTTTTTAGACAGGTTTGAAAGGTAGAATCCGTCAGCTTGGAATGGGATGTAAGAAACGTAAAAGTGCCGCCGGCTATACCTTTTATTTCTGTTTGCACTGTCCATCCGGGTATGCCTTGATCAGATGTATATGTGGGAATCGTGAGGAATGTATTCTCATTGCCGATGGAATTATCCGAAGCAAGGCTTATGCCCGTGGTGTAGCAAATACTCGAATCTTTTTCCAGAAAGGCATAACTGCCGTCGCCTGGCGGGTCGTGCAGGACATGTATAGGCTTTTCGGGCAGTTTGGTTGTAAAGGAGGGCAGTTTTTGCTTTTCTCCCGTCACAATAGCCTGCTTGACCAGGCTGCCTTTTCGTCCGGCTAAAGACGTGCCGATGATCTGCAGGGTTTTCAGATAAGGCGGCGATGTATTGGGGCCGCCCACTTTGAATCTGTAAATCAACACTTCATTGGACATAGCCGTATCCAGCGTCAGGTCGGCTAATCCGTTGATAATTTCAAAGTCGGCAGTATCCAGCTTGCAAACACCATCGTCCACGACCTGATTCATGTTGTCCAGAATAGGGACGTACTGCTCAATCAGGGATATGCTTAACTGAACATTTTCGCCCTGATCCAGTACAATAACCGGCGGGATACAGCCCGGGAAGGGCTCCAATCCGCTGTTGAGGGCCACCTGCGGTGGCGCGAAGTAAATAAAATCAATAATCGTGTCTCTTTTGCTCAAATTAACCGTAGAACCGCCCTGCGTCTGAAAGGCGGCTTTGATGTCCTCATCATCGTGCTGTGCAACGGATACCGTCAGGGCCTCCAACGGTGGCAACTCCTCAAAAAGGTAGTTTCCTTCCTGATTGTCTATGGTGATCGAACGTATCAGACAGTCGTCGGTCGAGCGCACTTCTACCCGGCAAACAGTTCCCTGCCCGGTACCGGGCGGTGGTTCGATGACCGATTTTTTGCACAAACCTCCGGCCACGACTCCCTGTACTTTGCGCGTCGTAATATCATTAAACAAGATGCCGGCGATGGGATTAACCACATTCGTCACCTCCCAAAAAGCGGGAATAAAATCATGGTCTTCGAATACCGGAGTCAGGGTGGCCGTTTTCCCCGGATCAAAATCAATAACAAACTTGCCGTTGGCGTCTGTGAAAATCCGCGGGTTGTATGGCAAGCTATCCACCAGTATTTCCACGTTTTTGGCGAAGCAGTTGGTGTTTTTATAACGCACATAACCGGAAACCGGGATCAGGCTGCGGTCAATAAAATCCACCTGGTCCACCAAGGTTACACTGGGATTAAAGGTCACCTGCCGGGTGACGGGTGTGAATTCGTGGGGTTCCGTCTTTTGCCGGGCGGCAAAGGGCGTCCATTCGGCGCCTTCATTGGTGCCATAAGGCAGCAACACAGAACCGCTGTTGTTCAGGCGTTTGCCGGTGCCCTCGTCGAGGGAAAAATATACCCGCAGCCCCGGCTCCGTCATCTCCCGCCCGTTTTGAGCGTGTTCGAGGATTCGGGCGGCGCTGAGCGTCGTGTCGTACAGCGCTACTTCATCTATGAGGCCGCCGAAGTGATTAGTCGTGCCCATACCGCTGGACCGCGCGCCCAACAGCCAGCCACTGCCGGGATCAGACCAGTTACCGGTCACGTTCGTGAAGGTGTGGCTGCCGAGCAGCACCCCGTTATTGTAGGCGGTTACCGTGCCACTCATACTGTCTATTGTAAAAGCAAGGTGCTGGTAACGCATGCCGAGCGGGCCGAAGTCGTGCTCCTGGCCACTAAGGTAAAGCCAGATATGGTTGGCCGGACCGTTCTGCCGGAGCAGCAACCGGAAATCATTTCCAGGCCAGGTTTTGGACAGCAGGCACTGGTCCTCGTTATCCGGCCCGGCGCTGTTCACCCACATTTCCAGCGTGGCTTTGGGTGTTACTGAAAAATCGGGCAGGACAGCATAGTGCATCGAGTCGCGGGTAAACTTGAGCGCCCGGTACATGTAAAAATCCTTCATCGCCTCGGCCAAAAAGGTGGTACCCGTGCCATAACTCGCCGACTCGATACGGTAGTAGCCCTGTTGATTGGTTTTGCCCATGGTGCGCACCATTGGGCGGGTGGTGTCGAACTCGGCGCCGCAGAAGTAGAGTTTGTTCCGTTTTAAAATGTCGAAGGAGCCGGTACCGAGTTCCTCGTCCATTTTCCAGTAGTACTTCAGGTTGGGCGTCTGCGAAGATGCCGTGCCCATCATCACTTCGCCGAGGTCGAGTTCGTCGAGCCGGCGGTGATACAGGCGCAGTTCGTCGAGGCAGCCGGCCCAGGCGCCGGGCGCTTCCGTACGCGCGCCAATGCGCAGTTCCTCTGCCGACTCCACCGGCGGCACCGGGGAAAGTCCCGTCAGGGCGCCATTGATGTAAAGCCGGCCGTTGTCGTTGTCGTCTATCGTGAATGCGACGTGGTTCCAGTCGTTTTTGGAACTGTCCGGGAACTGACCGGAAAGCAGTGCCGTACTGGTGGCTGTTTGCGCCACTTCGATGCCCTCCTGCCCGCCGGCACTGGCCATGGGGCGCAGGTAGATGGGGAACGGATGCAGGCTGATGATGCCCGCATCGGCATCTGCTTGGGTTGTTTTTACCCAGAAACTCATCGTCCATTCACCGTTGTTGAGCGGAATCAGGGTATCTGCCGGCCCCTTGTTGGAATAGGCAAAGGCGCCGTCCGCAGGGCCGAATCTTGCCGAGAAGCCCTGAAGGGGCGTGAGTGCTACAATGGCATCCGGTACGGGGCTGCCGCTGGGCGTTTGTACCCAGCCGGTGACGGTGCCGTTGGGGGTCTGAAAGCCAACAGCCTTGCCGGGGCTGCCCTCGCCATAAGCATTGATGCCGCGCACCTCATACTTGTACGCGCGCCCGGCGATGACGTTGAAGTCGTTGTAGTTGCGGGTCTTGCTGTCCACGAGTGCCAGGTAGGTCGAGTCGCGGTACAGTTTGAAACCGTCGGTGGCTTGTGCCCCCAGCGGGTTGGGCGCCCAGGATACCTGGATGCGGTCGAGCAATTCTCCCTGGGTAGCCGTGACAATAGGGCCGATGGGCGGCACATAAAACCGCGACCAGAAACCGAACTGACCCACATGTTTTTGGGACAAGACACCGTTGCTGACAGCAGGCTCCCCAAGGGAGATATTCGTCCGGTTGCGCACCGAATACGCGTCGGTAACGCTGCCGTAGTTGATAAAAATTTCCCCCTTCACAACCGGCTGGTCTACAAAGGTGCATTGCAAGTCCTGTTCGCCCTGTTGTGCCAGGGCGGGGATAGCCATACTGCCGCATACCAGCAGCATGACCCGGGTAAGTATTCGTTTGAACATGATCAATCAACAGTTGAATGGTGAAAAAATATGGTTCCCCTTTCGAGTCAATTGATCCGGATATATACCCAAAGGTTGATGTTTACGGGACGGGTTTCGAGGCCGCCGGCAGGGTTGATGGTGTGTTTATGAATGCCGGCTGAGTCCGTACTTTTACTACCATCACCTGAACCATCAACTCCTTCTTTACCAGGGTCGGCGTCTTGAAAGCCTCGGACGCCCATTGTGTGATCGTGGCTGCCTGCATTTTCCATTTCGTGGGTGTGGCTCTTAAATTCATCCAGTTGCACCGTAGCGATGGCCGTAGTAGAGTTCCTTTCGGGGTCTCGAGTAGCGCCGCCGGGGAACTCCTGTGCGCGTACAAACGCCCCGCCGGCGTCCGGCAGATTCGTCCACGTGGGGAGATAGGTTAGCAACTTTGTGCCCATCGGCAAGGGATCGCCGTTCATGGGTACCCAGCAAGTGCCGTTTTCCAGCACAAACTGCGCCGGGGGCAACACGGAATACTTCACATCGCCCAAAGCGCCGGAGCACACAACCGTCTGGGCGAACGCCACAGAAAGCGCATACGGCGAGTAAGCGAGTTCGACACGCGGAGCAAGCTCGTACGAGCCCACTTTTACGGCGAGATAAAGCGTAGTATCAAAGTGCTCGGGATTTAAGGGCTCCACACTACCGAGGTAGTGGCTGTAGATGCCGGCGATCACCTCCACGGTGGTATCCTCGTGCCAGAGTTCCGTACCCCCTTCTTTCACATCATACAACCGGAAGGTTACGGCTTGGGTGCCATCGGGTACCGAGGCGCCATTGGCTGTTTTCAAGGTGCCCTGTACACTGATACGGGGTCTTTGAGCGCTCAGCTGGACAGAACAGAAAAAGGTCAGCGCCAATGCGGCTACAACCGGCGCGGCTACCGCGCGAAAAAGGGAAAAGGCATTGTGTAAAAGGAGACATTTTTTCATAAGACGACTCATATTAATGGTGATAGATAGATTTGATATCTGTTTTTTTTCGATTGGCTCAATGAGTCCGTGCGCATCCGCTCCAGCCGTTTATCCAGCTCCCGCTCCCGGTACTCGAAGTAGCGGTGCATGCCGTAGAACACGGCCAGTACGAGGAGCAGCCAAACCAGCCAATGGCGCAGGGCCTCTTTCTCGGGGAAGGGGTGGTGCAGGTTGCGGTGTACGGGTTTGGTGTGTGCTGCCACGGGTATTGCGGGTGAGTTGCGGCACAAAAGAGGTGGGAATAGGCGGTATGTAGGTAGAAAAGGGGCGTGACAAAAGCGTGACATTTTCACCCCCACCCCCGACCCGACCCCCGACCCCTAAAGGGGAGTACATCGTGGGTAACTTGAGGTACTGTCACTAAATTACCCACGATGTACTCCCCTTTAGGGGTCGGGGGTGGGGTCGGGGTCGGGGTGGGGGGCGGCGTTCCCCTTCCGCCGGAAGCGCGCCCGCTTTTGCCGCACGGTGTTGTCCGACACGCCGAGCATACGCGCCATTTCGTGGGTGCTGAGTTGGAGTTTTTCCAAAACGAGGTAGCGCAGTTCGCCGGGGGTGAGGCCCGGGTACAGGGCTTTTTGATCGGCGATGAACTCCGGGTACACTTTTTCAAATACGCTGCGGAAACGCTGCCAGTCGCCCTCCATCAGGATGGTGCTGCCGATGAGTTGTTCGAGGTATTGGCTGTGCGCACCGCTGGCGGATATTTTCGACATTTCGAGGCGCAGGTTTTCCACCAGTTCTGCTTTTTCCAGAAAGCTATTGGTCATGGCGGCCAGGTCGTTCCGGGCGGTATCCAGTTCCACCTCTTTTTGGTGGCGCAGGTAGCGCTGGCGGTGGAACCAGGCGTACATCAGCAGCAGCATGAGCGCCACGATGATGAAAGCGGCGTTGCGCAGCAGTTTTTGCAGTTCGCGTTCGCTTTCCACCAACTGGAGTCTGGCGGCGTATTTTTCGGCTTGGAGGCGCTGTTTGATGCGCTCGTATTTGCGGATATCGTTGCGCTTGTTAAGACTGTCTTGCAAAACACTTGCGTCTTGGGTGTAGCGCAGGGCCTCGGCGGCGTTGCCGCGTACCGCGTGGTAGCGGGCATAGTTTTCATAAAATTTGATGTGCTTGAACACATCCACCTCCCAACGAACCCCCATTCCTTTTTTGATGTATGCCGCGCGTTGCAGCAGCCGGCCCGCTTCGTCTAATTTGCCGAAAGCCATTTTAATGGGTACATACACCTGCAACGCCTCGTACTCGGCCAGGTAGGCAAAGATGTCGGTATTGTCCTCCGCTCGTTTCGTCAGTTCGTACCCCGCATCTGCGGAAGCCTCCACGCCCGTGGTGTCGCCCTGCGCGAGGCGCATCTCGGCGATGCTGAGCAGCGGAAACCCTTGCCAAAACCGGCTCTTCCACGCTTCTTTCGGGTCGTCTTTCGGAAAATGCAGGTAAAAATGTCTGATCTTCTGTGCGTATTCGATGGCTTTGGGGTAGTCCTTTTTTTGCTCCTGCCAGTAGATTTGGAGATGGTTAAGCACAAGCGTATAACAAATCTGTTTTTCTGGTGTCGGCTGAATGACCCGTTCAGCGAAAGACAAATACCGGAATGCTTCCTCGTAGTCCTCCAAATCCCACATGTATTGGATAGAACGGTACAAAATTTCATCGGGCTGGTAGTCGGAGAAGCGCTCAAAGTCCATCGCCTCCATCTTCTCCATGGTTTTTTGAATGACTACATACATTTTTTCGTGACTGAGCCTCTCGTAGTTGAACAATTCATAATTGTGATAAAAGTGTCCGGCAATTTCCTCAACTTCGAAGCCGCATTCTTTTGCCCTCCACTCCATATCCTTCAGGGCATCGAACATGATGTTCCATCCATGTAATGTTCCTCGCGGATTCAGGGGCGCCGTGTATACGCGGTATTTTACAGCCAGGACGGTTCGGCAATCTTTTTTCTGTTGTGCCATATCCTGCATCCGGTTCAGTACCGCATGCGCGGTGGCGGAGTCCATTTTCGCAAAGGAGAAATCGTGCACAAACCGGTAGCGTTCGGCATCGGACATCGCGCGGAAGGCCCGCTCGTCCAGGCTCGGGGACTGTGCAAAGGCAATTCGCCCCAACAAACAGCAGATCAGTAACAGGGTAACGTGTTCGTATCGCTGCATTGATGTGTATAGGTTCGGGTTGAAACAGCGCCACAAAGCAAGGGGATTTTTTTGCAACAGCCCATACATCCTCGAAATGGCGGTTTTGGTTATCAGCAAAAAAAGCCGGGGCGACCAGCGAAACTCGCTTCGGTAGGGCGGGTTCTTAACCTTTTAAAAAAAATCCGTTCGCGCTACGTGTTACGGCGGGTTAAACCCGCCGCTACAACGTCGGCGGCGGGTTCAAACCCCGCTACCAGCCGACCGTAGTGTACGGCGGGTTAAAACCCGCTACTCACGGCAGTCGCTGCAACACCACCTTCCGCACTACACTACCCGCCGCCGTCTGCAAGCGCACCGTGTACACCCCGCTGCTCAGCCACGAACCGGTGTCGGAGCGACCGTTCCAGGTCGCTACATTTTGCCCGGCAGCAGCCGACAACGGGCGGCGCACCACCTCGCGGCCTTGCGCATCGCTGATCGTGAGCGTTACCTCTTCTGCCTTCGGCAAAACAAAGCGCAGGGTCGTTTCGCTGCTGAACGGGTTGGGCTGCACGTCGAAGCCCACCGTGGTACCGAAGTCCTCGCCGGCGCTGGTCGTCAGCAGTTCAAACGGCACCGGGTTTTGAATACTGCCCTGGTGCTGATTGGGCGCGAAGTACAGCGTTTCCGTCAGATCGCGCACCGTACCGTTGGCATCGTCGTAGAGTTTGAACTGCAACAGTTCGCCGGGTGTATTGGCGTAGGTTGTCAGGAAAAACAGGTGCGCGTCCAGCGGTTCGATGTAGATCGCCTGTGCGGTACCGCGTAATTCATTGCCGACAAACGCGCCGAGTTCCATGTCGCTGGTGGTGGCGTTGATGTCCCCCGAGCGGATCATACCGATGAGCGTGCTGGAATGCTCAAACCGGGTTGGGTCAACAGTCCAGTGCGCCGCCGGTGGTTCCGTTTCACCGCGCGCTTGCGCCATTTCGTCTTCAACCAGCGAAGTCGGTTTGGGCGGATACGTCAGCGTGCCGGCCTGTGCCAGTCGGATTTGATAGCCGTTGGGCGGCGAGAGGAATTTCAAATTGCCCACCCAGCCGAAGGTGGAATTCAGGTACTCCGAGAACGCGTGCTGGCTCTTGATTACATCCCCGGGTTGCGCGGGCAGGGAGGCTAATGCCGTGTTGATCGGCAGCGCGTAGTTGGGTATGTAGCCGATCCAGTTCCAGCCCGCATTGATCGGTATTGGCGTCGTGGCTGGATCAATCAGGGTACCCTGCATGCGCAGCGTGTCGGCCACATCGGCGCGGTAGATGTACATCGCGGTATTGTTCAGGTTGTTCAGCGTACCGAACCAACCGCCGAAGTATTCGGAAAACGCTGTCTGACTTTTCATCAGGTCATTCTCCGGGTGGTGCAGCGACGAAAGCGCCGCGTTCAGACTGTTGTCGGGGAAGGCCAGGTTGAACGATAGCCAGTTCCAGCCGTAGTTGAACGGCACCTCGCGGAGCAACAAGCCAGCGGTGTGGATCACCTGCGGGTTGGTCAGGGTGCCGATGGCATTGTCGGGCTGGAAGGTAAATTGTTCCACCGTTGAGCCGTAGCGCTCGCACTGGGAGGCATCCCACACTTCGAGGCGGATAGGCTTGAGCATATCGCTCGGGTCGCCGTACACCGCCAGAAAAGCGCGGTAGTCGTTCAGTTGTGGTACATATTGCACATACGCAAAACCGCGCAGCCGGTCATCAATAAACGCCGCCACCATGTCCTCCGGATCGGTCGAGAATACGCCCTCAATGTTGACCCGAAGTACCATCGTCATGGAGTTTTCGTACAGATTCGGATTGAACCCGTCGTACGGTGGGCGACACACTACGCGCACGCCGATGGGCAAGGGTTCGTCGCCGCCCATGAAGAAGGGATTCAGTCCCGTCTCGGTGTGTAGCACCACCGTGTCGCGCCAGTGGCCGAAGGCCAGATCGGGCGATGCAGTGAACTGGATCGGTCGAATCTCGTTGGGGGCCAGGGTACCCGTGTTGGGCACGACGTGCAACCACTCGGGTGCGTCCTGAATCGTGAACGGCACCGGATAGCCGCCCCGGTTGTGGATATTGGCGGTACCGATCTTCGGTTCGTCCTCGAACTTGGTCACGCCCAGGCTATCGGTCAGCCAGGCGAGTTCGTTGCGGTCCACGAAAAACTCCCATTTGAAATATGTGCTTTCGTTGCCCACCAGGTCGTCAATGCTGCGCAGTTCTGCGCGGAGGACGCGGTTTTCGAAAAACCTGTTGTCGAAGTTCGGGTCAAGTACGATTTTGTTCTCGAAGCAGGTCACGTCAATGTCAATCAGATCGTCCGTGGTGGCGTCGTACAGGCCCACATTATTGGCGTTGAATATGTCTGCCTGGATCAGTTTATCGCAGTTGACGTGCTGGTTGAACGTGAACGAGATTTCGTCGCCTACGTGGTATACCCCGTCCGAGGGCTGCGGTACGCCCACGAGTTTAGGCGGTTCACGGTCTATGCGAACCTTGATGATGTCCGAATAACCGGGTCGGCCGGCGGCATCGCCGGAGCACAAGGCCATGGCGCGGATTTCGTATGGGCCGTCGGGCAGGCCGGCGGTTTCCCATTCAAACTGTGTGAAGATTGGACCCAGATCGGCCTTGAGTATATCCGATACGGGCGTGATATTTTTCCAGGCGCCGTCGCCGTCGGCAGGGCGGTACTGTACGCGCACGCGCTCAAAGAACGCTTCGTCCTTGTTGTAGCCCGATGTTGTGATGCGGCGCAAGGTGCCCGGTTGCGCCGGATCGTCGTTGATGACCACGTAGTTTTGTTCCGGCACATTGATTTGCACTTCGCTGCATGGGCGGACGAAATGCACGTCAATGTCCACATAAGAAAAAAACTTAGGATCGTTGTCGAACGGCAAGGACAAGGCCAGATTGCGTTCGAACTGGCAATCGGAATATAGCGCCACCCGCAACCCGGTATAATCGTATTCCGCTGGCCCGCGCTCCACGGTCACGGTAACGGGTACAGATTGGCCGTAAGGAACTATGACCAACTGCGTCTCGTCGAAGGGTTCGCCGTTGAGTTTGATAATGGCCCCGTTGGGGTTGCCGGTTATCGGTGCACTGATGCCGTAGGTCCAGTCCTCGTTGGTAGCGCTGAGGTTGCCGAGGGCGAATTTGAAGAAAGCCGGTTTGTTGGCGGGTACATTGATGGCCACAAACTGGGAGCCGGAGTCCAATTGCAGGTTCGGTCCCTCGCGGTTGGCCGTGCTGTCTTCCCATGGACAAGAGGACTGGCCTGATCGCAGTCGGAACACCGGCGTGCCGTACACTCTGTCCATGGCCACATCTACCGTGAAGGCATCGCCGGGGTCGTCATCTTTGAGTGTGTAACCGGTCGTTAGTCCGCTTTCGAAGTGCCGTTTTCCGTTTGCCACCGCCTTTGCTGGTTGACGAAATTACATTGAGTCTAACCTCAAAACCCACACCTTCAAATTCAATAGCGACAACGTGGGACTCAATTTCCGAATTGCGTATTCCTCTGTCGAGGCAGTTACGATGGAGGTATCGGCCGTTTCCGAGTATTCGTAGGTGACTCCGGCATCGAAGGACAGATTTTTGATGAACTGTGCCTTGTCTTTGAGCGTAGCGTTATCGGCAAAAATTGCCCCCAAATCCTTCGGACTCATTGTAATCCGCCGGTATCGGCATCAATTGCATTCGGGGGATTCGTCAAAATCGCTTCTAGATAGCGGATGACATTGTTATTGATGTTAAACTGGAGTAGAGAAACGTCGTGGGCGTTGAGCGGTTCGACGGTGATCACCTGCTTGACAACCTGGCGGAACAACGATTGAAGGTGACCTCGTCGGCGAAACCTAAGATCATATTGATGGCCACGCCCACAACAGGTCGCCATCTGGCGCCGCCCACAATCAGGTCACTTTCGCTGGTCGCGATGCTTTGTTGACACTCATGCAAGTCTGGAAGGAATTGTCGCTTACTTTTTATAGGTACCCCAGTTCCATGTTCGCCTGAAATCAGGATCCACCTCGATGATTTTGCCCAAACCCAACGGCGCGACTACAAACTTGATCGTCGGAGCAATATCAAAGAAACACCACCGCCGCCGCCTGTACCAAGTCCGGAAACTTTCGTTGTCTTGCACGCTTTTGTTCTTTTCCAATAAACGCGGAACTACCGTCGCCCGGCGGGTCGCGCAGGATGACGGAGGGCATCATAGGCATCATCGTGGTGAAGGTATTCAGTTTATTCCGAATACCCGTCACGACGCCTTGTTTCACCAAACTACCCGTGCGACCGGCCACCGAGTGCCCAGAATTTGCAACGTTTTCAGGTAGGGCGGCGAAGGGTTTGGGCCGCCTACCTTGAACTTGTACAGCAAGGTTGGGCCGCTCAGGATGGTGTCAAAAGTCAGATCGGCAAAACCGTTGATGAAACGAATACTGCCGGTGTCTAAGGGGCACACGCCGTCGTCCAGCACGTTGTTCATCATGTCCACGATCTGTTCGTACTGTTCCACAATAGAGACACTCAACGTGACCTGGTCATCCTGATTCAGCACGATAACGCCGGGATCACAATTCGGCACGGTATCCAAACCACCGTTCAACGCGACTTGCAGCGGCGAGAAATAGATAAAATTGATCGCTGTGTCGCGCTCGGTCAAATCCACCGTAGAGCCGCCTTGTACCTGGAAAAAGGTTTTGACATCCGGGTTGGAGTGCTCTGTTACCGTCACAGTCATCTGTTCCAGCGGCGGCAAATCTTCGAAGTCGTACTGACCATCGGGATAGGGCATGGTTTCGGTACGCACAAAACATTCGTCCAGCGAAGCCACTTTGACCAAACACACCGTGCTGGGGGTCAGGATGGATTTTTTGCATTCGCCACCGGCCACCAATACCTTGATCTTGCGCGTAGTGATGTCGGTGAACAGGATGCCCGCGATGGGGCTGGACACGTTTGTTACCTCCCAAAATGCCGGAATGAAATTGTGATCCTCGAACACAGGCGTCAGCGTGGCCGTGGCGCCCGGTTCCAGGTCAATGGTAAACTTGCCGGTAGAATCGGTGAAAATGCGCGGATTGTACGGTTGGCCGTTCACTAAAATTTCCACATTCTCGGCAAAACAATCCGTGTTTTTGTAGCGTACAAAACCCGACACCGGCACGAACGAGCGGTCGGTGAAATCCACCTGGTCCACCGAGGTCACGCTCGGGTTGAGCGTCACCTGTCGGGTGCCCGGCGTGAATATGTGCGGCGTGGTCATCTGGTTGGGCGCGAAGGGCGACCATTCCGCGCCGTTATTTTGGCCGGCGACGGTGAGCAGCGAGCCACTGTTGTTCAAGCGGTTGCCGCTGCCCTCGTCGAGGGAGAAATACACGCGCAGCCCACGTTCCTGTGGATTTCGGCTATACAGGAAATGGTCCTGAATAGTCGTTTGCGCCAGCGTGGTATCGTACAGCGCTACCTCGTCTATCAAGCCGTCGAAGTAGTCCTGGTTGTCGGGCCGGGAACCCATGAACCACGTTTCGCTTGGGTCGGACCAGTCGCCGGTTACGCCTATAAACGTATGGCTACCTATGGGAGCACTGTTTTTATAGGCCGTCACCGTGCGGTTGGTTCCGCTGCTGTCTATCGTAAATGCAAGATGCTGGTAGCCCATTCCGAGGGTGCCGAAGTTGTGTTCCTGGCCGTTGAGCAGAACCACGATATTGTTGTTCAGGCCGTTTTCCCGGAGGAACACGCGGAACTCGTTGCCGGGCCAGCGTTTGGACAGCAGGCATTGGTCGCCGTTGGGGCCGGCACTGTTCACCCACAGTTCCAGCGTAGCCTTGGGCGTTACCGAAAAGTCGGGCAGGGTGGCATTATCCTGCTCGTCGCGCACAAATTTGAGCGCCCGGTGCAGATAAAAATCCTTGGCCGGACGGGCCAAAAAAGTCGTGCCGGTGCCATAACTGACCCCTTCGATGCGGTAAAAACCTTCCTCATTGGTCATGCCCGCCGTGCGTACGGTGGGCCGGTCGGGGCTGAACATCGGCCCGCAGAATGACAGCACGGCCCGGCGCATGATGTCGAACGACTTGGTGCCGAGCTGCTCGTCCATTTTCCAGTACAGTTCCAGGTCGGGCGTGAACGAGGAGGCGGTGCTGTTGCCTACCTCGGCCAAGTCAAGTTCGTCGAGTGTGCGGTGGTACACGCGCAGTTCGTCCAATTTGCCGCGCCAGCGCCCCGTACCGGCGCGGGCGCCGAGGTTGAGATTTTTGGCGGAAAAGGTCGGGCCTGCCGACGGCGCATGTGCGGACAGTGCGCCGTCTATGTACAGGCGCAGTTGGTCGGCGCTGAAACTCAGCGCGACATGGTGCCAGCCGTTTTTGGTGGCGTTGGGAAATGTGGCGCTGACCAGCGTCGCGCCGCCGCGATCCACCGCAATCCCCTCTTGGCCGCCGCTGCTCACGAGCGGGCGGATGTTCAGCAGGTAGTTGTCGTCTAATTGGAGAATACCCGCATTAGCGCCTGCGGAGTCGGTTTTTACCCAAAAGGTGATGCTCCAGGGGTTGCCTGTTGCGGGCATAAAACCTGTGGCGGACGTGTCGCGGTACAGGGCGCCGTCGTCGAAGCCGAACATGGCAGAAAACCCTTGCAGGGGCGTGAGGGAAATGAGGGTGTTGGGTACCGGGTTGCCGTTGGGCGTCTGTACCCAGCCGGTGACCACGCCATTGGGCACTTGAAAGCCGATGGCCTTGCCGGGTTGTCCTTCTCCGTACACGTTGATGCCGCGCACTTCGTAGTTGTAAGGGCGCCCGGCGATGACGTTGAAGTCGTTGAAGTTGCGGGTTTTGCTGTCTACCGCAGCCAGAAACACGCCGTCGCGGAAGATTTTGAAACCCTGGTTGGGGAAAGGCCCCAGGGGGTTGTTCGACCAGGTCAACTGGATGCGGTCGAGCAATTCGCCCTGACTGGCGGCAACCATAGGCGGCAGGGGCGCCACGAGAAAACTGGTCCAGTAGCCGTAGTACGAACTGCTGTCCGTACCCTGCGCCAGGCCGACGACCATCTGGCCGACGGTCAGTTTGGTGCGCCGGCTCAGGTTTTTCATTTTGGTGCCGCTGCCGTAATTGATAAAAGCAGCGGTAGGGCGGATGGAATCGGTGCCGGAAGAAAAGCACGCACCGTCCTGTTGCTGCGTCTGCCCATTCAGGCCGACACCGAGGCCGAGCAAGACGAGCAGCGCGGTGATATGCCGTACAAGTTTTATATTTTTCATGAAACGAGGTGTTGAATGGAAAAAGGAAGAGTTGCGCATTGCGGGATAAACCCCTCCCCCAACCCCTCCCCCGAAGGGGAGGGGGGCTTGCCCTCTAACAAATGAAACGCAACAAGTTGGAAAACAACAGCATGAAGACTGGGTTGCCCCACAGATATTGCGCAACGTAGCGACGCCCCCCTCCCCTTCGGGGGTGGGGTTAGGGGTGGGGTTCAGCGGTTCCCCGTCACCGCCTCCATCGCTTGCACGCGTTTGGACAGGGCGTTCAATTGGGCGCCGAATTCCGTTTGGTTGGTTTGCAGCGCAGCATTGGTGGCGCGGAGGCTGTTATTTTCCGTGCGGAGTGCATTCTTTTCTGCACTCAAAGCAGCAACCTCGGCTTTCAATTTTTCGATTTCGGCGTGGTGCATCTTGACGATCTCGTTGGTGTAGATGACCATCTTCTTGTAATTGATGCTAAGCGGAATCTTTTTGGCTGCGTCTTCATAAAGTACCAGACTTTTGATACCGAGGCTATCCACTTCTTCTGCAATGTAACCAATTTCAATAAGGGTCATTCGGGTCGAACACGGGTGTATCTTCTGGGTTGTAAATAGAGTAACTGAGTAAAATCCTCATCAAGCGGTACAATGTTGTACTTGAAACGGCGAGAGGAGGTATTGATGGTAACACCCCAGTCATTGCCCTCGGTGCCAGGGGGATTCCACTCCAGGTTGTGACCGTCAATAGTGTTCGGCACATTATACAGATGAAGTCGCCCACCTACATTAAGTCGTGGGTAAATCTCGACCAGATTGCCTTGCACTCTCATTGATTGTATATTGTTGGCATAAAGAGAGACTTCTCCATCTCCATTGGAGAACATACCTGCGTCCAAGTCTCCACCATTGCCTTCAAATGCATAACCGTTGTCATCGGCCCCGCTACTTCCCGGTGCGCCACCTCGTGCGCGGAATACATTGGCATTTACTCTTCCGCTAACCGACACATGACCCACGTCAAAAACGTGTCCGTTTGTGGCGCGGTAGTAGTTTTTGCCGTCGTCCCAGGCATGGAATCGGGGAGTGCCGGTGGTATAAATCGAGGCCTTGTTTTCGGTGCCGTCAAAGAACAGACCGGTGCCGGTGGCGTTGTAGCCGAAGCCGCCGGAAGAATTCACCCGGCCGGTGATGCCGATATCGTTGTTAAACACCGTAGGACCGGTGACATAATTGGTGCCGTTGGACCCGATCAAAAGCCGGGTGTCACCGTTGTGCTTGAATTTGGTCTCCCCTTCCCAGAACATACCCGAGGTAGCGCTACTCTTGAAGGCATACTTATCGGACAAGACCCCGTCAACCGTAATGTTTCCGGCGCCCGCAATGATGTTACTTCCGCCCAAAAGGCCCATCGCATACGGCGCGGCAGTCAGCCTGGGGCGGGGCAGCAGTTCGGAGGAGCCGAAGGTAACCCCGAGGTAATAAACATCCGCAAAAGTGGCGGAGGGACCAAAAGGGGTATTCAAACCCAGAATGGTGCTGTACACGCCACCGGTGGTTTCCACCGTCAGGTCTTCCTCGTGCACTTTCAGGCTGTTATCTGTGCTGTTCGGGTCTTTCCAAAGGCGGAATTTGAGGATGTAAGGGCCGTCGTCCACGGCGGTGCCATCGGCTTTGGTGAGTACACCTTGTACCGAGAGGGTGCCCAATTGAGCATACACCCCAACAGCACACATGGTGAGCAAAAGCGTCAGTAAAAGTTTGGAGAAGGAATGAACTGTAGCGGCGAAATTTTTCATGAGTACAAGGTTGTAAAAGTGATTGCTGATTTATGCTTGATTAATTGAGTTTCATGGTCGAAGCCTTGATTATAATACAAACATACGGTGGACCCTCAAAGTATCGGATCAAACCTTGTTGCAAAATGCCGGAGCATTGTTTTGCGTAACCTTTTTACCGGGTACGAAAATAGTAATACTTAGGTATCAAGGGTAAACTATTCCAGTAACGGGGTCGTTCCTGTCAGCCAATTCGCAGTTTTGTTCAGGGAACCGGGCGGTTGCCAACTGGTTGCGTACAGGTGTCCGCAACGAAATGCATCAATTGGGAATTTGTAAAGGGCTTGTTCAAAACGGGCCATAGCGCGTCTCCGCAATCGGACGCCGGCACGTCTTGCGTCCGGGCGCCGGTGACGAACTTGACCGGTATCCCAAATTGCCGGCACAACATGCCCGCGAGCGTAATTCCGTCTGTTTCGGGTGTCTGCCGCACATTCAGCAGGGCTATATCGGGTTTGATTTGGGCACAATGCGCCATAGCTTCCTGCGCACAGGATGCAAGCAGCACCTGCAATCCAGCCTGATGCAAGATAACCTGCATCGCGCACGCAATGACAGGATCGTCTTCGACCAATAAAACAACGGTGGGCCGCATACAAGGTAAGGTATGCGGGCGGTGGTGCAGGAAGCGTGAAAAATCAAGGAAGGAGTCGTAAAAGTTATTGGAGGTGCGGGAAACGGCAGGGAAGGGTGCAAGCCCCCGACCCACCGGCTTGGTTCCGGGGGGGAGGGGGGGGGGGGGGACCCGTTTCGCGGTCGTGAAAGTGCCGGGGGATATGCCCGATGTTTTAAAACCAAAAGGGGCGGGCTTCGGGGGCGGGTACCATCCTTACACCATACTGAAATTCTCAAACGCGATCAGTGTCGAATACCCCGTTTGGGACACCTCCACCTGCGGTACGCCTTTCAGTTTTTTGCTCAGCATCTGTACCAGATTGGTTCCAAAGGAAGTACTGCCCTTTGGGTCGGGCGCGGCGCCCTTACCCACGCCGTTGTCGGCTACTTTCAGGCAAAGTTTATTAGCCTCGTCTATCCAAAGTGCAATGGCAACCACACCCGGCCGATCCTCAGGGAAAGCATATTTGAGCGCATTGGTCACCAATTCGTTGATGATCAGCCCAAGGGGGACGGCGGTATCCACATCGAGGCGCAGCGGCTGCACCTCATAGCGAATTTGCACTCGGTCGTCGTGAAACCCGAAGGATTCGAGCAGGGTATTGCCAAGTTGGTGCAGGTATTCCGGCATATCTACGGCGGCTACATTATCGCCCATGTATAGTTTTTGATGGATGAGACCCATGGCATCCACCCGGTTTTGCCCTTCGCGTACAGCATCAAGGGCAGCTTCATCCGTGATCTGGCGACTTTGGAGGTGCAGCAGACTGGATAGTATCTGGAGGTTGTTTTTGACGCGGTGGTGAATTTCCTTGATCAGAAATTCCTTTTCCGTATTTCGTTTGCGCAGTTGCCGGGTAAGGCGGAACAGTAGCCCACCGCCGACCAAGGCCAGCAAAAACAACGTGACGATGAGCCAAAAACGGATACGAGCATCGCGTAGCGCTTGCCCTTGAGCGGCAATAGTAGCCTCTTTTTTGTCGGTCTCGTAGCGGGTTTCCAGTTCGGCGATATGCTGGGTACGCTGGATGTTCAGCACGCTGTCGTGGTGGTGTACATACTGGCGCAACACCTCAATGGCGGCACCGGGATTGCCCATTTCTTCGAGCACTGCGGCTTCAATCTTGAGCATTTCCTGATACTCGAAATCGCGACCAAGAACTGCTGCGAACTGGCGGGCATCTTGCGCGTATCGAAGGGCCGGTTTGTACTGCTGCAGGTTGAGGTTATTGGTAGCCATGTTGATGTAGGCCGCCATGAGCCGGGTCGAGTCTTGCGACTTTTGGGCGGTTTTCAGCGCTTGCTCAAACAGCGGAGTGGCCAAAGCGTACTGCCCTTGGGCCTCATAAATGTTGCCCAGTTTGGAGCGGGCGAAGGCTGCATTGGCTTCTTTTCCGATAGCCTCGAACAAGGCGGCACTTCGGTTAAACCAATACGCGCAGGAGTCGGTCTTCTCCAGTAAAAAGGCCATGATACCTGCCATAATACAAATATTGGCGGTTTGTGTGGTATCGCTTGCCGCCTCGGCGTATCGTAGTGCCTGATGGAACTGCTCATCGGCCTTTGGGTTGTTTTGTTGGCGCTGGTTGAGCAGCCCCATGTTGTAGTAGATGTTAGCCAATGCTTTTTTGTCGTCCAACTTTTCTGCCACACGCAGGGCGTGCAGGTACAGATTCATGCTGGAATCCGGGTAACCGGTAGACACCAAATCCGAAGCGGCGTGCAGCAAACTGTCCAACCGGGCATCGCGTTGGGCATGCAGCGTACCGATGAACGTGCAAAAAAGGGTAAGCAGCAGCGGGCGAAGGGAATGGATTGAAGCTATCATATTCGTTGCAAACGGGCAATAATGTCATTTTTAGATGCCTTGTTGATCGGAATTTGCTTTTTCCCAATGTATACACACAAGTCGCCGATTTCTTCCACATGCGCCAGATTGACGAGGTACGATCGGTGTACCCGCATGAGTCCGGGCACGTCGGCCAGTGTTTCCCCGATTTGCTTGAGCGTCTGGGTAATCAGTATCTCTTTCCCGGGAATCACGAGCCGGCAGTAGTAGTCGTCGGCTTCCAGCCACAGGATATCATCCAGGAACAGCCGTACCAACCGGTCTTTGGATTTGATAAATATCCGGTCTTGAAACAGGTAGGTTTGCTCGGTTTCCGGGGAAAGTGATTCAACAGGAATAGATTTGGAAGCCTGCCCAATGGCCAGTTCAATGGCGTGTTTCAAATCCTTGCCCCGAAAAGGCTTGCTCAGGAAAGCCGCCGGCATGGTCACCTTTGCCCGGGCGAACGTGGCTTCATCACTATTGCTGGTCAGAAAAATGACTGGAACAGCGTGTTTCTCCAGAATCATTTTCGTCGTTTCAATACCATCCAACGGGCCGTCCAACTGGATGTCCATCAAAATCAGGTCAGGCACCTGCTGTTGCACCACTCCAATCGCCTCTTCGCCGGTGCTGCATTGGCCCGCGATGTCGAAACCCATATCGGTTAACCGATCTGCCAGATCAGCCGCGATGATGGGTTCGTCTTCTACGATAAGAATTCGGATGTTGTCCATTCAGGGGGCTAAGGTAGGATGGT
Organism: Lewinellaceae bacterium; assembly: GCA_016719605.1. Taxonomy (GTDB): domain Bacteria; phylum Bacteroidota; class Bacteroidia; order Chitinophagales; family Saprospiraceae; genus M3007. The sequence continues at coordinate 21,707 of JADJYW010000008.1, forward strand.
TTATTAGTTGGAGGGTTTCTGGTTGGAGGGTTTCTGGTTGGAGGGTGTCTGGTTGGAGGGTTTCTGGTTGGCCCATAAAGCGCATTTTCCTGCGCGATTTCCTGAAACGAACGAAAAGAGCGGGGCCTGCCGGCAAACTCCGTTCGCCCTTCGTGGGTACGGTCGGTGAATGGGAAGGTGTCGCCCAGAAACGTGCGGAGTACTTCTGCCGCAGTAGCGCCCATAGCGGCGTGGCCGGAGGGATAAGACGGGAAGGGCGGGGTGTCGTGCAGCGGTGTCCAGACCGGGTTTATAAGCCGCTTGATGTACGATTCGGGGCGTTCGAGGTTGTATTGATATTTGTTTTTCCAACAGAGCACCATGACATCGGAACTGGCGATAGCCGTTTTCAGGTACAGCTCCAGTACCTGCGGGAAAGGCAATTCGCTTTGTGCTACGGCCTGGGTAGTGATGGAAATCCAGCGCCCCATGGGGGATACCGTGAGTCCGGGAACATCGTCGCTCCAGAATTCGGCGATCCACCGGTGCTCATCGGACAGGGGCTTGGACATGGCATAGATTTCCATCGCCTGTGCATAAAAAAGGCGACCCGGTTTCTTCATCGTACAGAAGGGGCTTGTTTAGCGGCACATCGCCCGCCGAAACCCAAAAGGTGCGTGTCTTGCCCCAGGAGGGCAACAGCGCCGGCATCGGATGCGCACCGGTGGGTTGCCAGCAGCCCGCACAGTTTGGCGGCGTATAGCTCCGGTCAAAATTGTACAAAAAACCCTCGTGCCCCATCGTATCCGTAACCGCCCAGCGCCACACGTCCTGCACCGTTTTTTTGGCATACACAATAGATTGCTGCGCTGCGGCGGCATCGGACTTTATCCGGTGCGCATGTTTAAGTTCGGCTTCGAGTGCGTTAATTTTATCCTGGAGATACGGCGAAGCCGTCGGGAAAAAATGGCGGGTCATGTCGGCGTAGGCTGCGTTCAGGCTTGCCGGCAGGGAAAAATTACCGGCATAACGGGGTGCAGCGGGCAGCCCCTCGAAACAGGTATGCAGCCCAATGGCGTTCGGGATGCCCGGAAGCGCAGCCTGCCACGCCGCTACGCTCATATACGCCCACATGCGTGCCGTCACCGGAGCGCGGTAGCCGGGTGTGTGGCGTTCCAGTTCGAGCAGGAGCCGGTGCCACTGGAGGGTAACATGCCTGGCCGCCCGGTATCCCTCCGGTTCCGTTGCGTTTTGCTCACGACAGGCAAACGGTTGCAGGAGCAAAATCAAAAAAAGCAAACCGATGTGGAGCGTCTTTCTCATGGTGCAATTCGGTTTTCAGTTCAGGAAATATCGTTGATCACAGCCGACTGAAAATTCATGCGGAAAATAGTGCCGCGCCCCTCGCGGGACAATACTTCCAAACCAATCCGGTGCAGTTTCAGGATGCTGTCCACAAGGGAAAGCCCGATCCCGGTGCCTTTGACCCGGCGGCCTTCGGCGCCCCGGTAAAACGGCTGAAAAATCAGTTGGCGGTCTTCGGGGGTGATACCGGGCCCGCTGTCTGCAATTTCCACCTGGTGCGAGCCTCCGGGTTGTACCAAAAAACGCACCTGCACGCGGTGGTCGGGGGAGTATTTGCAGCCGTTGTCCATCAGGTTCAGGAATGCCAGGTTCAGGAGTTGTTCGTTTCCGAGTACGCAAAGGTGCTCCTCACTTTCCGGCGCGCCTTCCATGTCGAAGGTGATGTGGTAGTCGGGGTGGCGGCGCAGGATAGCGTCGCGGGTATGCAACAGGGCCTCATCGAGCCGCACCGGCTGAAAAGCAATGGCTGCGCCCTCGGAATGCACTTTGGCCAACTGGAGCAGGTTTTCGGATACCTCGTTCAGGTTGCGGGCGTCTTCCAGAATGGACGCGAGGGTTTCCTCGTATTCGCCGGGCGTGCGTTTTTTACCCAGCGCCACTTCGAGTTGGGCGATGATGACGGACAGCGGGTTTTTGAGTTCGTGCGAGACATTGGAAATGAAGTTTTTCTGCATTCGGAAAGCCAGTTCGATACGATCGAGCAGGCGGTTGAACGTAGCGGCGAGTCGGGCAATTTCGTCGCGGTTGCCGGGGGTTTGCAGGCGCGTTTGCAACTGAGCGGGATGGATGTGATCCACCTGCCCGACAATGCGCGACACCGGCGCCAAAGCCTGCCCGGCAAAAATCCAGCCGCCAGCAGCCACAATACCAACCCCCAATAAAAATGCTGCGATCAGGATGTTGCGCAATTGAGCCAGTTCCTCCGAATTGAAGGTCGCCTCCACGATAATCACATACTCCTGCCCCCCCCGAACCCGGTGCAAAATGCCCAGGGCATGCCGGTCATCCTGCTGGAAACGATACTCCGACTGCTGTTTGATTTGCCCAAAAACAGATGCTGCCGGCATGTCTGCATCATGGTTGAACGAGAACACGCGGCGCTGCCTGGAATTGTAAATCGCAATGTTCTCGCTGAACGGCAGGCGGTTTGCCGACATGGGCCGGTCGTCCTCCACGGTCAATTGAACGCTGGTGTCGTGTAGCACCATCTCGGCCGTCATCAGCGCCTTGGAACGCAGGTGGTTGTAAAACTCCTCCTCGGTGATATGCCGGAATTTGGCATAAATAAAATACAGCGACAACAGCAGGATGCCGGCCACAATGGCGATGAACTGCAAGGTGAGTTTTGTACGAATTTGCATCGAAAGTTGGAAGGTTGGAAGGTTAGAAGGTTGGAAGGTTAGAAGGTTGCTGGTTGCGCAACCTTCTAACCTTCCAACCTCCTAACCTTCTTTCAAAATATAGCCGTTTTTAAACTGCGTGTGGATCAGTTTGGTGTCGAAGTCTCGGTCTACTTTTTTGCGCAGGAAATTGACATAAACCTCAATGACGTTGGTGCCGGTGTCGAAGTCAAGATTCCAGACTTTTTCCGAGATTTCCTGCTTGGAGATGACGCGCATGGGGTTTTTCAGGAAATACTCCATGAGGGCGAACTCCTTGGGCGTGAGCGGAATTTTGCGTTCGGCCCGGTAGAATTCACGGGTTTGCAGGTCCATGATCACATCCGCGAAGCGCAGTTCGAGCAGGGCCTGATAGCTGTCTACCGGACGGCGGGCGAGGGCATGGACGCGCAGGAGCAGTTCGCGGAATTCAAAGGGTTTGGTCAGGTAGTCGTCGGCGCCGGCATCAAATCCGGCCACTTTGTCGTCCATTTGGCCGAGGGCGGTGAGCAGGAGCACGGGCGTCCGGTTACCTTCGTCGCGGATTTGGCGGGTCAGGTCAATACCGTTCATACCGGGCATGACGACATCGGAGATGATCACGGCATATCCGCTGGATTGGGACATGCGTTTGCCGAGAAGGCCATCCGGGGCAAAATCCACAGCGATCTGGTGCTCCTCCAAACCTTTTTTGATGGAGCGTGCCAGTTTAGGCTCGTCTTCGATGAGTAGTATGCGCATAAGGGTAGCAAGATTAGGTACACTCCCGGACAAATCCGTTCCACTTTTGGTATTCAGGCAGTGATCCACTGCTTTTTAAGCACTTTTTAAAATGAAAAGATACTGGTTGGCCCTGCTTTTGATTCAAGGGAGCGGTATTGCACAACCATTTATCAATTCATCTAACTTGAATTTTATTCCAATGAAAAATCTTCACCTTGTACGTCTGCTGGCTTTTCTGCTCGTAACCAGTTGGGTCTGGTCTTCTTGCGGCGACGGCACCCCGGAATTAGTTGAAAAAGGGGCAAGTGCCTATCAAAACGAGGCCGCTTTATCCTGGAATCTTTTGTTCACGGAGGTAGAGCGTCATGCTGCCGGCTACCGGCCCGGCCCGGCCCCGCGCGCTTTGGGCTACCTGGGTTTTGCCGCTTACGAGGCGTGCATCCCCGGTATGCCGAAGTACAACTCGCTGGCGCCGCTGTTTTCGGGTATTTCAATTCCATCTGCTGAATCCGGCGAGTACCACTGGCCAACGGTGGTGAATGCCTCGTACGGATACCTGATGCCTCGTTTCCTTGAGGGTGTTTCTGCTGATTTAAAACTGAAAATGACCACACTGGAAGCACAGTTGGAAAGCAAATACCAGGCCGAAACCACGCCGGAAATTTTTGAGCGCTCGCGCCGGCACGGCCGGGATGTAGCCAAAGCCGTGTGGGAATGGTCCGTCACCGACGTACACGGCCACGAAGCCTATAAGGATCCGTTCCGCGGTTACGACTGGCAGGCCAAAGTAACAGGGCCGCATTCCTGGAAGCCGACCTTCCCCGGACCCGGCAACGGCATGTTCCCCTACTGGGGGCAGGTGCGCACGTTCGCGTTGCCCGCAACGGAAAAAGTTTGCCGCCAGCCGCTGCCGTACAGCGAGTCGCCTAATTCTCAAATTTACTCTCAGGCCATTGAGGTGTATGCGCAAAATACGCCGACGATGTCGTATGAAGCGGAGTGGGTTGCCGAATTCTGGAGCGACGACCTGCTCAACCTTACCTTCAGCCCGCCTGCCCGGTGGATTGCCGTTGCCAACCAGGTTGTTGATCACGAGCACGCCTCGCTCGAAACGGCTATCGAAGCGTACGCCAAAGTCGGCATGGCCATCAACGATGCCGGCGTTGGCTGCTGGAATTCCAAGTACCACTACAATGTGGAGCGCCCGCAGTCGTACATCCGCCGTTTGATTGACCCGAACTGGAACACCAATCTCGACAACCCGCTCACCGGCGAAAACAGCCTCACGCCGTCGTTCCCGGCCTACCCGTCGGGGCACGCTACGTTTGGCGCTGCCGGTGCAGAAGCACTTGCCAGTGTGTTTGGCTACGCTTATGCCATGACCGATCGTTGCCACGAGAACCGGTTCGAGTTTGTTGGTACCCCGCGGGCATTCGGCAGTTTTTATGAAATGGCGCTTGAAAACGCCTGGTCGCGTGTGCCGCTGGGCGTGCACTTCCGCATGGATAGCGAAGAAGGCATGCGCTACGGCACCGTCATCGGTCGCCATGTAAACAACTTGCCCTGGAAGAAATAAAAAACAGACTACGCTTATGCAGACCTTCCAGGTTTGAAAACCTGGAAGGTCTTGTCGCGTCCGCATACACCACCTCATGCCCAACAATCTTTTTTCGGTAGCCCTCATTTTTGGAAGTGCTTTGTTCTTTTCCTCCTGCGAACAAACGCCGCAAGTTCCCCAGCCGGTAGACAAAACAGAAAAATACGGTACCGGCGCCGTATCCCGCCGCTACCAGGAAATCGGCGGCAAAAAGGAGGGACTGATGACCGACTACTATTCCGACGGCCGCCTCAAGGCCGAACGCCGGTTTGAAAATGACCAACAAACCGGACGCACGGTACTGTACTACCCCGACGGCGCAATCAAGGAAGTTCAATACTACCAGAACGGCAAAAAAGAAGGTGGCGACACACTTTTTTACGAAAACGGCCGCGTACAATTTGTCGTGGAGTTTCACGAGGAAAAGAAAAACGGCTACCTGCGCAAGTGGTCGCCCGAAGGCGAACTGGTGTTTGAGGCCAGATATGTAATGGATTCTTTAGTGGAGGTGAAAGGCAAATCGGTGCGGACGGATTCGGTCGGGGTTAAGTGAACCCGCGGGTTTTGTACTATTCTTAAGCACACCTTAATCCCGGTTTTTCGGAGCCATCGGGCGGCATCGGTACCTTTGCCGCCGCTTTTTACCTATTCTGTAGTTGGAACACTACCGCGGCTAAAATTTCTCTGAAATCAATAAGAAACAACCATGTTCAAACAATGCGCACTGCTGCTGCTGTCGGTCGTTGCGGCAGTTTCGCTTTTTGCACAACAGGTTCCGGACTCCCTGCGTAATCAGGTTCTTCGGGAAATTTCCGTAAAAACACAACGCGAAACCATCCTGCGCCTGCCTGCCGTTCAGGGCGCCTACCTCTGGGCCGGAAAAAAAAGCGAAGTCATCAGCCTGTCCAACATGGACGTGAACATTGCCGAAAAAACGCCGCGCCAGGTGTTTGCTAAAGTCCCCGGCGTGTTTGTGTACGACATGGATGGTACCGGCAATCAGACCAATATCTCCACGCGCAGCCTGGATCCGCACCGGGGCTGGGAATACAACATCCGCACCAACGGCCTGATGACCAACTCCGACCTCTACGGTTACCCGGCCAGCCATTTCAGCCTGCCCTTCGAGGCGGTGGAACGCATCGAACTGGTGCGCGGCACCGGCGCACTGCAATACGGCGCCCAGTTTGGCGGCATGCTGAACTACGTCGTCAAACAACCCGATACCACGCGGGCATTTGGCGCGGAGTCCATTAACTCCGCCGGCTCCTTCGGGCTGCTCAGCACCTACAATGCTGTGGGCGGCAAAGTGGGCAAGTGGCAATACTACGCCTTTTATTCCCGGCGCGTGTCCGATGGTTACCGCGACAACAGCGCCTCGGACTATGACGGGCAAGGCCTGGTTTTGACCTGCACACCGTCGGAAAAATTGACCCTCCGGGCGGAGGTATTCCGCTCCAATTACCTGTACCGCATTCCTGGTCCGCTGACGGACGCCCAGTTTGCCGGCAATCCGCGGCAGGCGACCCGCGCGCGCAACTATTTCAACCCCGAACTGGTGCTGCCCGCCTTGTCGGCCGAGTGGCAGATCGGCCCCAAAACCCGGCTCCGTTGGACGGCTTCGGGCCTGCTGGGGAGCGTCGGAGCGTGCAGTTCGACCGGCCCGCCACCGTGCGCGACACGATCAGCCACAGCACGCTGGCCTACGGCGAACGGCAAGTGGATATTGATCGGTTTCGGAGTTTCACCACAGAACTGCGGCTGTTGCAGGAATATGCACTGTTTGGAGAAACATCCGCCCTCTCCGCCGGTATTCAGTACATACACAACGATTTGAACCGCCGCCAACAGGGAAAAGGAACCACCGGATCGGACTACGACCTGCACATTTCGGGCGCCGGCTGGGGACGCGATTTGCTGTTTAAAACCCGCAACACGGCTGTGTTTTTGGAAAACAAATTTCAGGTAACGCCACGGCTGTTTTTCAGCCCGGCCGTGCGCGTGGAACTGGGTACTTCCAACATGTCGGGCAGCGTATCCTACCTGCCGGCAGTGGATGTGCCGACAACAATCAAGCGGCATTTTCCGCTCTTTGGCGTAAACGCCGGCTACACGATCAATGCCTGGCAAAGCCTGTATGCCGGCTGGTCGCAGGCCTACCGTCCGGTGTTGTTCAAGGATATCATTCCGGGCAATTTTTATGAGCGCACCGACCCGGACATGAAAGACGCATCGGGCTACAACCTGGAACTCGGCTGGCGGGGCACGGCCGGCAGATTCAAATGGGACGTGTGCGCTTTCAGCCTGCGCTACAACAACCGCCCGGGCAGCCTGACTACTTATTCCGACCTGCTGGATACAGTTATTTTGTTCCGCACCAATATCGGCGACTCGCGCACCCACGGCCTGGAACTGTTCGCCGAGTACGGTTTCCGTTTTTCCGAACACTGGTACGCCGGTGTATTCACCTCCACTTCCTGGTTCGATGCGCGTTATCTCGGCGATTCGGTACGCATCAGCAGCGCCGAAAACCGCAGTATCAAAGGTAACCGCCTCGAAAGCGCCCCGCAGTGGATTAGCCGCAACGGGCTGAACATCAAGTACAAAATACTGAGCGCCTCGCTGCTGTACAGCTACACCGCCGAGTCGTACGCCGACCCGCTCAACACCCGCACGCCCAACGCCACCGGAGCCGTAGGCATCGTGCCGGCTTACGGGCTGCTCGACCTGAATGCTTCGTGCCGCCTGCTGCACAACCTGACCCTGCGCCTGAGTGTGAACAACCTGACCAACCGGCAGTACTTCACCAAGCGCCCGGCTTTTTACCCCGGCCGGGTGTGTGGCCGTCGGACGGACGGAGTGTGGTGGTGACGATGCAGGTGGGGATTTGAGTTTCAGGAAGCAAGCCTGAGTTAGGTGCGGATAAGTTTGGTGGGAATCTTGATGATGTTGCTGTCCGTGGCGGACACATCGTCGCGCATGATCTCAAACAAATGCGCCATAGCTGTTTGGCCAATTTCGTGGCCGGAATGCAGTACGTACGTAATCGGAACATTCAGAAAGTTGGGCATCAGGCCATCGCTAAAACAGACAATCCGGCATTTCGGGAACCCATTGTTTTGATAAACTTCGAGTGCTGCCACGGCACCGAGCAGCACCTCATCGCTCATGGCGAACAGGCCGTCGGGGGAAAATCCACTTGCCAGAACCTCTTGTGTCCGGCGCATGCTTTGATCGGAACTATCGGCAAAAATGATGCGCATTTCTGCCGGATGTCCGGAAAGTGCGTGCTCGAAACCGGACTGTCGTTTTTGGGTGATATTTAAGTTCGGATCACCAAATACGCCCAAAATACGCGTGCAACCGGCTGTTTTGAGGGTGTGGGCGATAGAAGCCGCTGCATCGAAGTCATCAATGACGACCGCCTGCTGATTGGCGGTTTCGATAATTTTGTCAAAAAAAACGATGGGTATTTCGGCTTCCCGAAGCAGGTCGAAGTGTTCGAGATTTTTGGTTTCCCCGGTGAGTGCGACCAGCAAACCGTCCACGTTGTTTTCAAAACAAATCTGAACATTTTCAATTTCCCGCTCCAGACTGTCGGAAGAATGCAGCACGATTAGGCTGTATCCTTTGGCGCGTGCCACCCCCTCTGCGCCTTTGATGATAGAAGGGAAAAAGAACATATTGATCTGGGGGACGATCAGTCCAATCAGGCGGCTGCGGCGGTTTCTGAAACTTACTGCCAGTCGATTGGGGCGATACCCCAATTGGTTGGCCAGAGCCTGCACCCGGGTTTTGAGGTCTTCGCCCACATCCGGGTGGTTGTTCAGTGCCCGACTGATCGTGGATGGATTGACGCCAAATTGCCGGGCCAAATCTTTTATGGTCGTACGTTTCACTGCGGACATTGGTTAGTGCTTCCGGGGGAGGCTCAAAAGTAAATTTTATTATTTGATTCCTTCTTGCCCTTCCCTCGAAGCGGCTGCGCGCGCAAGTTTTCCACATTTCAGATAAAGTTACTCACAGCAAACGGTTGCGCAAACGGTTGCGGAATACCGGGCATTTCGGCGGCGGTGCAAGTTGGAAAATGTGTAGAATAACTTTGCGAACCAGAATATCATTTTAACAAAGTATGGTTTCACAAATCTAATTCTACCTGTTATGCTCAATTCTGTACTGAAGTTTTTGTTTTTAATTTTGCTGTCTTGCTGTGCCCAGGTGCTTGTGGGGCAAGGTGTCAGTGGTACGGTCGTGGACTCGGACGGCCAGCCGCTTGGTTTTGCGACGGTGAGTTACTTTGCCGGCGGCAATACCGCTTCTCCTGTGCGCGGCACGTACACCGACGAGCAAGGAAAATTTGTGCTGGCCGACCTGCCGGTTGGAGGTGGCGAGGTGGTCGCTTCCTTTTTGGGGTACTCCAAGGCATCGCAGCGCGTGGAGTTGAAAGCAGGACAAGTGCTGTCCGTATCCCTGACACTCGAATCGGATGCTTTCGGCCTCGACGAAGTAGTGGTGACGGGTGTTGTCAACTCCAGGTCGAAGCTGGGGTCCAGTGTTTCGATCACGACGCTCGACGCGCGCACGACCAATCAGTTGCCGGTGACGAATACGGCTGAGCTGTTCCGGTATGTGCCGGGCATCCGCTCGGAATCGTCGGCGGGCGAGGGCAATGCCAATATTTCCGCACGCGGTGTGCCGATTTCGGCGGGTGGCTCCAAATACCTGCAATTGCAGGAAGACGGGTTGCCGGTACTGCTTTTTGGCGATATTGCTTTTGCAACAGCGGATATTTTTCTGCGTGCCGATCAGAACATTGCTCGCATTGAAGCGGTGCGTGGCGGTGCTGCATCTACCCTGGCGAGCAACTCCCCGGCGGGTATCATCAACCTGATCAGCCAAACCGGCGAGATCGAGGGCGGCAGCGTAAGCTCCACGCTTGGCCTCGACTACAACCAGATGCGCACCGATTTTAACTATGGATCGCCCATCGGAAACGGCGTCAGTTTCCACGTTGGCGGCTTTTTTCGGCAAGGACAAGGCCCGCGTACGGCCGGCTACACCGCCAACTACGGCGGCCAGATGAAAGCGAACCTGACCAAGCGATTCAACGCCGGCCATGCCCGCGTGTACTACAAATACCTGAATGATCGGGCTGCCGCTTACCTGCCCATGCCTATGCAGGTGACCGGGACCAATGACTCCCCCACCTGGGAATCAGCGCCCAACTTCAGTGCGCAATACGGTACGCCACACTCCCCGTACCTGCTCCAAAACCTCGGCCTGGGCCCCGACGGCCAAGTCCGGCGCTCGAACGTAGCGGATGGTATGCACCCGGTTTCACACGCTATTGGCGGTGAGTTTTCGTACGACATGGGCGACGGCTGGAAAATCGAAAACCGCACGCGTATGGCGTTCAACAACGGACGTTTTGTGTCGCCGTTTCCGGCAGAATTGGGCCAGGCATCCAGCCTGTTCCCCGGCGACCAGCTCGCCTACGCCGACAATGGCCAGAACTTCGGTGGCGGCCTCGTCATGCGTATCCACATGTTTGATACCGAACTGAACAACTTCAACAATTTCACTAACGACATCAAGGTGAACAAGAAGTTTGGGGCGGTTGACCTGACGGCAGGTTATTTCAAAGCCAACCAAAATATCTCTATGTCCTGGCTGTGGAACACGTTTATCACCGATGTAAACGGCGAAGACGGCCGCCTGCTGAATGTTACGAATGCCAACGGCACCGCCCTGAGCGAAAACGGCCTGCTGGCTTACGGCGTACCGGCCTGGGGCAACTGCTGCCAGCGCAACTACGATGTAGCTTACGACATCTCGGCGCCTTATGCAGCGCTGGGGGTTGAACTGGAAAATGGTTTGAGCGCCGACGCCAGTTTCCGCTGGGATCGCGGCTTGGTGAACGGCCGGTTTGCCGGTTCCGTGCAAACAACTTATGATGTAAACAATGACGGCCAGATTTCCGAACCGGAGAAAAGCGTGTCGTCTATCAACAATGCCGCTACCACACCGGTCAACTATGACTATGGCTACGCTTCCTACTCGGTGGGCTTAAACTACAAACTGAGCGCCGACAAGGCCGTATTTGGCCGGTACAGCCATGGCGGTTCCGCCAAAGCAGACCGTTTGCTGTTCAACGGTCTCGACTACACCAACGGTGACCGCCTCAACGCCAAAGACCTCATTGACCAAGCCGAGGTAGGGTACAAAATGAAACTGCGCAACGGCGGCTTTTACGTCACCGGTTTTTATGCCCAAACTTCAGAAGAAGGCGGCTTTGAGGCTACGACGCAAAAGGTTATCAAAAACGACTACCGAGCATTGGGTGTGGAAGTGGAAGGATCGTACAGCGTGGGGAATTTTGACCTGCGCGGCGGCTTGACGTTCACCAAGGCAGAAATCACGGATGCCATTGACGAAAGCGTCGTGGGCAACACGCCGCGCCGGCAGGCTGCGCTGGTCGGTTCGATTATGCCTACATACCAGGCCGGCAAGTTCCGCATCGGGCTGGCTGCTTTCGGCACGACCAAGAGCTACGCTCAGGACAACAACAAACTGATTATGCCCGGTTATTTGGTGGTGAATGGATTTGCTCAATTTAATATCAGCAAGGGGCTGTCCCTGACCGCAAGCGCCAACAACCTGCTCAACGCCATTGGCGTCACCGAGTCGGAAGAGGGTGCAATTACCGATAATGCCGTGAATCTGGTTCGCGCACGCTCCATCACCGGGCGCACATCCACGATTACGTTGCGGTACGAATTCTAAAGCAAAGGAATGAACGAGCAAGCGTGTTTTCTTGCCGCTCGGCGGCAGTTGTCGGCGGCCTGCGTGCCGGAGGGGATTCTCGCCTCCACGCAGGCTGCCGACAATTACCGGCGGGTATGGGCGCGCGATGCGGTGGTTGCCGGCATGGCCGCGCTCTTGCATGGCGGAGCCTCCACCCGGCCTGGTTGCCGCTTTTCGCAGTGCGTTGCACGCTGGCCAAACACCAGCACCCGCACGGGCAGATACCGTCCAACGTGGCATTTGTTTCGGCGGAGCCTGCGGTCAGCCACGGCGGTTTGAGCGGGAGGGTGGACGCCACGGCCTGGTTTGCCCTGGGCTGTGGGTACTATGCGGCACATTTCGGGCACGACACGGAATTCCAAAACCTCGTCGTTCCTCCCCTGGAAAAAGCCTTTGCCATTCTGGAGGCCTGGGAGTTTAATGACCGCCACCTGTTGTACATCCCACTCGGTGGAAACTGGGCCGACGAGTACCTGCTGCAGGGCTACACGTTGTACGACAATCTGCTGCGCATGGCCGCGCTGGAAATGGCCGCCCGGGTATGGAACCGGGCGGACTGGGCCGAAAAAGGCCGGCGTGTGCGGGAAATGATCCGCCGGAATTTTTGGCTCGGCGCCAACCGCCCCGAGGCAAATTACCACCCGGTGGCCATGCAACGGGCAGCAGAGCACCCCTACTGGGCAGCTGCATTCTCGCCGGGGGGATACGATACGCGTTTCGATCTGTGGGCCAATGCACTCGCCCTGCTTTTCGGCCTGGGCGATGCGGTACAGACACCGGCGCTCGTGGGGTTCATGGACGAGCTTGCCGGCAATTTCAGGGCGCTTATGCCTGCATTTTATCCCGTCATAAAACCGGGAGACGCCGAGTGGATTCCCCTGCAAAACCACTTTGCCTACCGGTTTAAAAATCAACCGCACCACTTTCACAACGGCGGGATATGGCCGGTGGTACTGGGGTTTGCAGGTGCTGCTCTGGCCCGAAACGGGGGCCGGAAAACCGCAGAAGCGATGCTCGGTGCGCTGACCGTTTTTTTGAAACAAGACGATTTTCAGTTTCGCGAGTATCTTTCCTCCGACCGGTTTGAGTGGGCCGGTACGCCGCATTTGTCCTTTTCAGCTGCCGGGTATGTGCTGCTTTATGAGGCAATCGCCGGCGGTCGGGATTTTTTGTTGACCGATTCATCTTTCCGAACATGATAGGCGATGTGATCAAAATTGATGCAAAACACTACAAAACGTCGCGGAATATCCTCCCGATGCTGCATCCTTTTCTCCAAAATACGGCACGCGTCGTGTTGGCAGTCGGGGGAGAGTCGGGTTGTGGAAAATCCGTCACGGCCGTTTGTCTGCGGGACTTGCTGGCGGAAACGGGAATCAAAGCCGCGATTATCCACCTCGACGATTACTTCGTGTACCCGCCGGCAACCAATCACCAGCGGCGCCTCGAAGATATCCGCCGGGTGGGCATGCAGGAGGTGCGCATGGATCTGCTTCAGGCACATGTGGACGCCTTTCGGGCCGGGCAACTGTTTTTGGATAAACCGCTGTCCAACTACCAAACCAATGAAATAGAAGCAGAACGGCTCGACACATCCGACGCCCGGGTATTGATTGTGGAGGGCACGTACAGCCTGGCATTGCAATCGGTGGATTGCCGAATTTTTTGACGAGAACCTTACCTCGAAACCACGGCGCAGCGCCGGCGCGGCCGCGAGGAGCCGGATGCATTCATTGAGCGCGTATTGGCCATTGAGCACACGATCATTGCCCCGTTCGCCGCAAGCGCACATATTTTGATTGATAAAGCCTACCAGGTGATAATGACTAAATAAGAGCAACCATGAAAAAAAAGCTATCGCTCCTCCAGATCATCAATATGAATGTTGGCTTCTTCGGTATTCAGTACAGCTTTGGCCTGCAGCAAAGCAACATGAGTCCGATTTACAAATACCTTGGGGCCGACGAGGCGGCACTGCCGCTGCTGTGGTTGGCAGGGCCGATGACAGGTTTGTTGGTGCAGCCGATTATCGGGGCAATGAGCGATAAAACATTCAGCCCGTTGGGCAGGCGTACACCGTACTTCCTGATCGGGGCGGTTGTGTGTAGTGTCGGGTTGCTGGTAATGCCGTACAGCAGCGCACTCTGGATGGCAGCGGGAACTTTGTGGATTCTGGACGCGGCCAACAATGTCACCATGGAGCCGTATCGGGCTTTTGTGAGCGATAAACTTCCCGATAGCCAGCACAATTTGGGTTTTCTGACACAAAGTGCATTCACCGGATTTGCCCAGACATTATCCTACCTGACTCCGTCGCTGCTGTTTTGGATCGGCATGAACAAAGACGCCACGAACGAAAAGGGCATCCCGTATGTGGTCGTTACCGCCTTTATCATCGGCGCATTTTTCTCCATTGGGTCCATCCTCTGGACTGTTTTTACCACCAAAGAAAATCCGCTGACCGCGTCGGAAGTAGCGTACATCAAGGCAAACCCCATGCGCGTCAGGGGAATTTTTGAAGATATTCTTCATGCCATTCGGGACATGCCGGATACGATGCGCCAAATGGGCTGGATGAGCTTGTTCCAGTGGTATGGTATGTTCAGTTACTGGATGTACATCGCCCTGGCTGTCAGCCGGTCTTTGTTTGGCACGACCGACAGCAATACCACAGCGTTCAAGGATGCCGGACTGGTAGCCGGGCAAATGGGTGCGCTGTATAATTTTGTAGCGTTTTGTATGGCTTTTGCGCTCATCTACTTTTCCAAACGGTTCGGTCCCAAATTGGTGCACAGTGTTTGTTTGGCTGTAGCCGGCCTGAGTATGCTGGCTATTTCCTGGCTAGGACAAGACGCTGTTGTTCGCGCCGATGTTTGGTATTGGGCTGGCGTGGGCGAGCATTATGGGTAATCCGTATGTGCTGTTGGCCAATTGCATTCCACCCGAAAGGACGGGCGTGTACATGGGTATTTTCAATATGTTTATCGTGATTCCATGATCATTGCCATTTTCACATTACCGCTGCTTTATAACAACCTGCTTTCCGGCAACCCGCAGTATGTGATCCGGCTGGCGGGCATCCTGCTGCTGGCTGCAGCTTACGTCACGAGCAGGATAAAAGGGGTAAAAAATGCTGCGACGGCCACCATCAGCGCTCCATAAAACCTTCTCGGAGCATAAAAACTGAAATCAGAAGCGTGGGCAAATACCCGATCAGGGCGAGTAAAATGCCGTTGCGGACATTGGGGGCCGTCATCTGATTTTTGGAGGCCAGCACCAGGCAGTCCACGATCACGCTGCCGGCCTGGTAGCCGCCCCAAAGCAGAAATGCCCAGCAAACCCAGCCATTGAGGCTGCGCAAAAATTCGGGAAACGGCGCCCCGGTACAGTAGAAATACAGGTATGTGCCGATGAAGAGACACATGTAGAGATAGGCGAGATTGAACATGGCTTGTCGTGGTTTAGCGCCAGTTTGGGCGCGTGATGAGGATCATGGCCATCCAAAGCAGGTACGGCAATGCCACAACCACCGGAGCCGCCGCAATAATCAGCGCCGTGGTCGGGCTTCCGTGGTTTTTGAAATAGACACTGCCAAACAAGATGGCCAAAATAACGGCAAGCAGCGCGAGCCACATCAGGATGAAGGTGGGTGAGGGCGCACTATACTGGCCAAATACGCCCGTGAGAAATTCCCGGTGGGCATACAGTGCTGCGAGCACATCAAGGAGCCACAACACCCAAAAAAGGACAAGCATTGTTTTCGTCATGTTTTATCAACTCAAAACTCAAAACTCAAAACTCAAAACTCAAAACTGCATCACTCCCACACCCGGGCCAGCATGTCCAGCAGCCATATTTTCATACGGGCGTCTTTGAAATCATACCAGGCGTCGCGCAGAGGGGAGTCCTCCACCGTGGCTCGGAAGTAGCGGAATGGTTTTTTGCTGTTCAGTGCCTCCAGCAGGCGGTCGCGCAGTTGCTCGTCTTCTACCGTGAAGATAAAATCTTCCATGATGTGGTAGGCGTCGCGCGGGTCGGGCGGGTCAATGACAACAAACATATCCGGTTCGGCTTCGGCGCGGGCTTTCACTTCCTCGATCAGGTCAATGAATTCACTTTCGCCCCAGCGTTGGGGGTCGGGGTAGGAAAGGATTTCCTGGGTTTGGCGGTGGATGTACAGTTTCGCCATCGTCCAGCAAATCAATGATATCAAAAAGAATGGTGTCTTCCATCTGTGGTTGAAAAGTCCGTGCTTATCTGTCGAGGAAGCCGAGGAGTTTGGCGGCTTCTTGTTCGGTCAGGGTTTTGTGCATTTTTTCTTTTTTGCAAAACGCTTCCACCTCTTCGGCGTGGCGAGCTGGCGCAAGATCGGTCAGGGCATTTTTTTTCAGGGATATTTTTTTGAAGGGCTGGTCTTTTTGCGTCTGGATAAAATACTCCGTCACCAGCCCCTCATACCGGTCGTAGGGCAGCCCGGTGGTGTACACCCCGCGCTCCACAAAATTGGCTTTGACCAAAATTTTGCGCTCCTCCTTGACGAGTGTAAACTTCGTACCCTCGTATACCGGTTGATAAAAACGTATCGGCCCGGCAGGCTCCAGACTGTATTTTTTGAACACCCACTTCCGCCCGTCCGGGTGTCGCAGGTCTATTTGGCGAATGTAGTCGGTGTATGGAATCACCGAGTCTCCTCCGATTTTTCGCGCCCAAACCTCGCTGTGGTCGGTATCGAATTTGAACAAAAAAGAATCGTTGGTGCGGGAGAGATCAGAGAGGGTCAGGGTACCCGGCACCCATTCGTCAAACAGAAAGGGCGAGCCTTTGGTCGCGTCCCTGAACCGGTCGTCGAAGGTTCGGACAAACTGTGATTTGTTGCCCGAAATGGCGCTGGACAATTCAGACCCGACAGCGAAAGGGCTGGCATTCTGCTGTGCGCCGGCAATCGGAAGGGCGCACAGGCAAGACAAAAAGAGCAGTATGTTTTTCATATTCCGCATGAATTATACTGCGAAATAAAGGATTTGCGGCTAAACTACTCCTACGTTTAGCTGTTTAGATAACTTTGTCGCCTTAACCGCCTGCAAAGGCTATATCTTAAACATAAACACATCCAGCACCAATGTATCCGATAGCATTAGTAACACCCATGGCACAGGATCTGACCGACTACGGTTTCGAGCAGCTCAGCAGCCCCGCCGATGTAGAAAAAAACCTGGAAAGCCGGCAGGGCACGACGCTGCTGGTCGTCAACAGCGTTTGCGGCTGCGCCGCCGCCAATGCCCGCCCCGGCGCCAAAATGTCGCTGCAAGCCGAAAAACGCCCGGACAATTTAGTCACCGTATTCGCCGGCGTAGATGCCGATGCCACAGCCAAAGCCCGCGAATACCTCGCGCCGTATCCGCCGTCCTCGCCGAGCATCGCGCTGTTCAAAGACGGCAAACTCGTGCATTTCCTGGAGCGCCGCCACATTGAGGGCCGCTCCGCCCAGGTAATCGCCGAAAACTTGAAAATGGCGTACGAAACGTATTGTTAGTTTTGAGTTTCGAGTTTTGAGTTTTGAGTTTTGAGTGAAATACAAAGCGGTTTTCGGGCTTGCCCGAAAACCGCTTTGTATTTCACTTTTGACTTGCCTCACTCCACCAGCACCACCCGGGTTGTCGCCACCCCGCTCGCCGAACGTACGCTGACGGTGTACATCCCCGCCGCAGCACCTGCCTCGCGCAGGCTGACCTGCATTTTCAAATCCTCCACAGCCGGAATCCGGTTTTCCCAAACCAACCGGCCCAGGTCGCTGAAAATCGAAACCGTCACCGCTTCGCTGGCGAAATCGGTCAGATCGAGCCAGATACGGTCGGTCGTGGGATTGGGCTGGATGCCGAGCGAGGATTGGAACGCGGATGCCACGGATGAACCGCGGATTTCCACCGGTTTTTCTTCCGGCTGGTTGACCTGTATAAATCCGTATTTTATCCGTGGCATCCGCGTTTCCATTGCTCGCAAGCGGTCAATCTCCTCAGGCTCAGGCGCTCCAAAATTGTTGTTCCCCAGCACCGTAATCACTTGTGTGGCCGTGGCCGTATTGCCGCACATATCAGCCGCCTGCCAGGTACGCGTCACGGTATAGTCTGCCGCGCAGCCGCTGCCCGAGGCCACATTGCCGAGGAACGTGATATGCACATAACCCCCGCAAGCATCTGATGCCGTTGGGTTCACCAAGGGCGGGATGGGCTGGTTGCATTCGATCGTGAGCGGACCGGGCACGGTGACAAATACCGGTGCGCCGTTGTCCGACACCTGGATCGTTTGCGTGGCCGCCGTGCTGTTGCCGCAGGCATCGGTGGCCCGCCAGGTGCGTTTGATCTGATAGTTGCCCGGGCAGTTTCCGCCCGTTGTGGTTTGACCGAGGTAGGTCACGGTGGCGCTGCCACAACCGTCCGAAGCTGTGGGGCTGCCCACTGCCGGCGGGTTTTCGTTGCAGGCGATGGTGGTGTTGGCAGGGAAAGCCGTGAATACCGGCTTGCCGTTGTCCACTACCGTGATGCGCTGGGAAATGCTGCGCGTGTTGCTGCAGTTGTCTTCCGCCGTCCAGCGGCGGGTCAGCGTGTAGGCATTGGCGCAGGCGCCCGCTGTTGTGGTTTCTCCGTTGTACGTGATGGCCACTACGGCATCACAATTGTCGGTAGCCGTCGGTGTGGCCGGGTTCGGGATGGCGCTGCATTGCACCGTGATATTGGCCGGCACACTGACGAAGTTGGGTTTCTGCGTGTCAATGACCGTGATGCGCTGCGTGGCGGTTTTGGTGTTGCCGCAGGCATCGGTGGCCGTCCACTGACGGGTAATGATGCTCGCGTCGGGACAAGCGCCGGGTTCGGTTGTTTGGATAGTATACGCCACCGTTACCGAGCCGCCGCAGCCGTCCGTGGCCGTGGCGGTACCCACCGCTGGTATGCTGTTGCATTGCACCGTCACGTTGGCAGGTACCGAAGTGAAATTCGGTTTCACGTTGTCGTACACGGTGATGATTTGCGAGCAGATTTTGGTGTTGCCGGAAACATCCGTGGCCTTGTAGGTACGGGTCACGGTTTTGCGGTTGGCGCAGGTTTGGTTGCTGGTGGCATCGCCGACGTGCGACTTCACGGGTGCGCCGCAGTTGTCGGTGGCGGTAACCGCCGCGAGGTTTACCGCGGGGACATTACCGGAGCAGGTGACGGTGACGGCGTTGGGGCAAGTGATTCCCGGTAATTGCTCGTCGGTGACGGTAACCGTGAACGCGCAGGAGGTGGCGTTTCCGCCCGCGTCGGTGACGCTCCATGCCACATTGGTCGTGCCGATGGGGAATGCCGAACCGCTCGCCGTACCCGCCGGGCTGGTGCGCGTGAGCGTGTAGGCGCAGTTGTCGGAGGCCGTGACGGAGTAGGTCGTCACTGCCGTGCACTGGTCTGCGTCGGTGGTTTTGGCGATGTTCGCCGGGCAGGTGATCGTCGGTGCCGTGTTGTCCAGCACATGTACCGTCGTGGCGCAGGTGCTCGTGCGGTTGACATAAGTGGCGGTCAGCGTGACCGATTGGTTGCCGATTTGGCTGCAATCGAACATGATGGACGACTGCCCGTCAATCGAGAACACCAGCGGCGAGCAGCCCGTCGAGCCATTGTTCAAAGCCGTTGCGAGTACGGTCGCCAAGCCGTTGTTGTCCAGAACGGCATCCACCGAAGTCTGGCAATTGGCGACGGTTGGCGTGGCATCCGATTGATATTCATACGCGCCCATGTCGGCAATGCTCTCGTTTGGCAGGGCATCGAAACGCGCATTTTGGTCAAAATCCGTGGCAGGAGCGCCCGCGTCGTTGGCTGCGTCAATGGCGGGCGAGCAGTCTTGCAGGTGAAAATCGGTCGCGGAGACGAAAAATGGGGCGACGTTGAACAGGTTGCCCGCGCCGCAAACCACATTCGTCGGGCAAGTATTTTCAGGAATCAAACTGTGGCTGATGTTGGCCGAGCCGGCGGCGGGTTTGTACATCGTCGGCGCGCTGACGACAGCCGTGTTGTTTGAAAAAATAGTGTTTTTGACCACCGTCGTGCAACTGTTGCTGTTGTAATTGCTGATCGCGCCGCCATATCGGGCCGTATGGTTGTTCACGATGGTCGAGTTGATGACCGTCAACGTGCCGCTGTAATTCATCAACGCGCCGCCGCCGTCGTCGCCCGTGCCGAGGGCTTGGTTGCCGTCGAGGAGGCAATTGCTCAAGGTTGCAGTCGCTCCATTGATTTGCAGTGCCCCGCCCGTGCCGATGGTGCTGCCGTTGTGGCAAACATTGTCTTTAAATTGGCACCGCTCGACCGTCATGGTCGCCGCGCCTTGATTGCAAACTGCACCGCCGCCGGAAGTTGATGCGCTGTTGAAAAAGGCACAATCGGTCAGATTTAGCGTGCCGTCTGTGATGAAAATCGCCCCACCGTAGCCCCAGGTAGTGTTCGCCGTAGTGACTGTATTGTTTGAAAAGGTGCATTCGGTGATAGTTGAAATGCCGGCATTGACTTCCATGGCGCCGCCGTTTCTTATGGCTGTGTTGCTCGTAAAGGTGCAATTATTGGCATTGAGCGTGCCGTTAAGACGGTAAACGGCGCCGGCGCTGCTTGTCGCAGCATTGTTTGAAAAGTCGCAATCGTTGAGCGTCAAATCGGCCGCCTTTGAAAAAATGCCGCCGCCAAAGGTAGAGGTGTTGTTCGAAAACGTGCAGTCGGTGAACGTCGGCGCCGACCCGCTTTCGCACATGACCGCTCCGCCATAAGTGACGGACGTATTGTTCGTGAACGTGCAATTGGTGATCGTCGGCGAGCAATTGAGGTTGTTATTGATCGCGCCGCCAAAATTGGCCACGTTCGACAAAAAGGCGCAGTTGCGGATCGTCGGCGACGAGTTATCGCCATTTTCAATGCCGCCGCCCCGCACGTTCGTGCCGTTGGCAAAGGCGATTTGAAAACCATCAATTACAGCAGTCGCGTTGAGGTTGAGGCCTGTGTTTTTGATGATGTTCAATGTATTGTCGGCCATACCCATCGCGCCGATTTCGCCGCTAAGGGTGGTCACATGCGCCGCCCAGTCGCGGTCATCCAGGTCCGGATCGCCGGTATTGGGGAAGCCGCCGAGGATTTCCACGCCGTTTTTCATGGCGAAAGAAATGCTGCGGTCGGTACCGCTCGTGGGTTTGTAGGTGCCTTCGGCCACCCAGATTTGGGTGATGCCGGTGCATGGGCTATTGAGGGCATTTTGCAAGTCGGTGAAAGCATCTGCCCACGAACTGCCGTTGTTTGCGCCCGTTGCGGCGGCATTGACGTAGAATATGTTGGCAGGCGGGCAGCAGGCGGTTTGCGGTCCCGGGTTGGTGGTCAGCACACCGGTGTTGTTCGTGATATTGAACGAACCACCGCCGAGGTTTTGCACAATACCCGTGTTGTTCGTGATGCTGCTGGAGCCGCTGGAGTTTTCGGTGAGCAGGCCGTCGTTCGTGAAGGTGCCGCCGTCGGCCGAAAATCTGCTCAGGTTGCTGCCCGGCTGATCGAGGATAGTGGCCGAGCAGGGTGTGTTGCTGAACGTGCCGCCGAAAAGCACGATAGCCGTCGAGTCGGCGGAGTTGTTTACGCTGCTGAACACGATGTTGGCATTATTAACAAAACTGCCCGCGTCCTGAAAAATGCCTCCGTTCGATTTTGCAATGCTGATGGAGCCGCCGGTGGCATTGACAAAACTGCCCCGGTTGTAGATGCCTCGGACCGTCTGGCTGCCCGAGTTGCCGAGTTGCAGCACGTTTTTGTTGGTAAAAGTGCCGGTCTCCAGATTAAGCAGCCGGTGGAAGTTGAACGACACCGCGGTGTTGAGCGAAATCGTGCCTTCGTTGACGACCGTGCCGCTGTTCGTGAAGAGCGGGCTGGCCGCCGAGTTGATGGGCAAGGAGCCGGTCGCTTCAACTGTGAGCGCGCCGCCGGTTTCTAGGTTGACGGAGTTGGCTACCGCCGCCGCGCCGATGACGGGGTCGTTGATGGCGTCGGGGACGACCACCGTGTCGGCAGCGGTCGGCACGGAGCCGTCGAACCAGTTGCCCGCCGTGTGCCAGTCGGTGGAGAGGCAGCCCGTCCAGATGTCGCCCGTAGCGGTGGTCAAGCCGCCTGTGTTGGTGGTGATGCTGAAGGTGCCGCCGTTGAGGTTTTGCACGGTGCCGCTGTTGGAGGTGATGCTGCTGTTGCCGCTGGCGTTTTCGATGATGCGGCCGCTGTTGTTGAAAGTACCGTCATTGGAGAGGACGGCATTGGCCACAATGTTCAACAAAGCCGTGCAGCCCGAGTTGGTAAAAGTTGATCCCGACAAATTTTGAACACCGTTTGTCCCGACGCTGGCCAGCGCCCCGATGGTGATCTCCGCGGCGTTGGTGATCGTCCCGGTCTGGTTGTACAGCCCATTGAGGGTCGAACGGTCGATGGCGATCTCCCCGCCCGTGTTGTTGCTGAAAGTGCCTGTATTGCGCAGCCCATAGTCGCCTACGTTGGCCACCGCCCCGATGGTGATTTTTGCCGCGTTGGTGAACGTCCCTTCTTGGTTGTAAATCCCTGCCGAGGTCGAGTTGTCGATCTTGATCTCTCCGCCCGGGTTGTTGTTGAAATTGGTAAAGCTCGTGTTGCGGATGCCGTTGATCCCCACGCTGACCGAGGCCGCCCCGATGGTGATCTTCCCGGAGTTGTTGAAGGTCAGCGCAAAATTGGCCAGGCCGAATTCCGTCGAATTGTCGATGGTGATCTCGCCGCCCGCGTTGTTGTTGAAGTTTTGCTGGTTTTCCAGCCCACGGAAGCCGGTGCTGTTTGATGCGCCGATGGTGATCTTCCCGGAGTTGTTGAACGTCCTCTGGTTGAAAAGCCCGGAGCCCGTCGCCCGGTCGATGACGATTTCCGCGCCGGCGTTGTTGTTGAAAAGGGCGAACGGGCCGTAGTTGGAGAGGCCACTATACCCAGAAGAAGTGGTGGCACCGATGGTGATGACCCCGTTGTTGTTCACCGTCCCATTGTTCAGCATGGCCTGGCTTCCTTGGGAAAAACTGCCATCGAGGGTCAGGCTTTTTGTGGCATTGATGGTGAGCGTAGCGCCCTGCAGCACATGGACGGTCTTTGCCAAAACCGCCGCGTCGATGATGGGGTCGTTTGCCAGTTTGGCGATTTTCACGTCACTGGAGGAAGTCGGCACCACACCGAGCATCCAGTTGCTCGCCGTGTACCAGTCGGTCGAGGTGCAGCCCGTCCAGACGACACCGGGAGCATTGAGGGAGGAGTTGCCGCTGCCAATGAAGAAAGAGCCGCCGTTCAGGTTTTGCACGAAGCCCGAGTTTGTGCTGATGATGCTGTTGCCGGTGGCGTTCTCGATGATGCTGCCGCTGTTGGTGAAAGTACCGCCCGAAGTGGTGATGACAGCATTGGTATTGACCCTAAAAAGCGCGGTACAACCCGAATTCGAGAACGTGCCCGCGGTGTTTAAGACCCCGGTGGGGCCTACGTCGGACCCGGCGCCGACGCCAAGGGTGATTTTCGCATAATTGGTGAACGTCCCCGAGTTGAAAATCCCGCGCGTGCTCGCACGGCTGGCGGTCATTTCGCCGCCCGTGTTGTTGTTGAAAACGCCCGTGTTGACGAGGCCGTTTTGCCCCGAAGGGGTGGTCGAGCCGATGATCAAGATGCCGCTGTTGTCCAGCGTCCCGTCGTTTTTCAGGGCCTGCGTGGCCCCGGCATCCGAGAAACTACCGTTGACGGTGAGGCTCGCGCCGGCATTGATGGTCAGCGCGCCGCTGGTTTGCACATGGACGCTTTTGGCTACCGCCGCCGCCGAGATGACCGGGTCGTTCGTCACGTTCGGGATGTTCACGTCGTCGGCCGTCGTCGGCACCGAGCCGTCGAGCCAGTTGGTGGTCGTGTGCCAGTCGGTGGAGGTGCAGCCCGTCCAGATGTCGCCGGTGCTGGTGGTCAGCACGCCCGTGTTGGTGCCGATGCTGAACGTGCCACCGTTGAGGTTCTGCACATAGCCGCTGTTGGTGGTGATGCTGCTGTTGCCGCTGGAGTTTTCGATGATGCGCCCGCCGTTGTTGTCGAAGGTAGCACCGCCACTCAAGACAATAACATTATTGGCAGCACTCGCCACGATATTGATCAGGGCACTGCACGACGTGTTTGAGAAGGATGCCTGACAATTTCCCCCACAGGCTTTTTGTACCGAAATGGCCTCCGTGCCAATAGTGCCCAGGCTACCGATGGTGATGTTGCCATCGTTCGTGAAAATGGCATTTTGAAAACCAAGCGCATTGAGTTTGATTGCCGAACCGGAGCACCGGTCAATGGTGATGGAGCCGCCCTCATTGATGAAGGTGGCATCATCATTCGTAATACCAACACCTACGCCGGACAAATTGCCGATTTGCAGGAGGTTTTTGTTGGTAAAGGAGCCGGGGGTGAGGTTGTATAATCCAAAACCAGGGGTGCCATTGATGAAAATAGTGCCTTCATTGACGACAGTCCCAATGTTCAGTATGCCGTAATCCGGGCTACCACTGATGGTCAGCGAGCCGGAAGCCTCAACCAAAAGGTTGCCACCGGCAACGATGTCGATTTGTCGGGCGAAGGCCGCCGTGCTGATGACGGGGTCGTTGGCCACATCGGGGATGATCACATCGTCCGCAGTCGTGGGCACGGAGCCGTCGGCCCAGTTGCCCGCTGTGTGCCAGTCGGTGGAGACGCAGCCCGTCCAGGTGTCCGTCGCCGTCGAGGGGGTGAAAGGCGAATTCAGTTCGACCGGGTTGCCGGCGTATACCGTTTCGCAGGAGGGGTTGGCTTCGAGGCGGACTATGATGGGATAATTGCCCGGAGCGAGGCCGGCAAATGTCTCGTCCAGGTCCCAGGTTGCCCCGTTGTCCACGCTGTATTCGAGCGTGCCGCCGCCGGAGGCATTGACAAAAATGGTCCCGGTCGGCAGCGCGCAGGTCGGCTGCGTGACGGTGGGAGCCGTGACAACGGGCGGCACGCAGCACGGGTTGTCATCGTCGGCTACGGTGATGGTAGCCGAGCAATCATCGGTGTTGTTGAAGGCATCGGTGACGGTGAGCGTCACGGTGTTGACGCCAATGTCGGCACAGTTGAAGGTGCGCGAGGCCTGGCCGTCAATTTCGTAGGAAAGTGCGCCGCAGCCGCCCGTGCTGCCGTCGTTTATGTCCGCCGCCGGGACGGTGACGGAGCCGTTGGCATCGAGTTGCACGGCGATGTTTTGGCAGGTTGCCGTGGGTGCAGGCAGGGCTTGCTGGTATTCGTACGCGCCCATGTCGTAGTTACCGGCCACATTGGGCGCGGCATTGAAGGGGCGGGCGTTGCCGTCGAGGTCGGTAGCGGGTGCGCCTGCACTAGTACCCGCATCAATAGCGGGGGAGCAGACTTGCAGGTGCAGGTCGCCTGTGGTGCCTAAGCCGATGGGCGGCTGGGAAACAAAAAGCGGGTCCACATTCAGGTTGCCCGTGCCGGCGTAGCCACCTTGCACGATGGAGTAGGTCACGGTGGGGGTGCTCGAACTATTCACGATTTCGGTACTGTTGCCCCAGAGGATGCTGTTGACCACCGAAGGCGAGCCGGCGTTGAGGTTGTACATCGCGCCGCCGGCGGCGGTCGCTGTATTGCCGGAGAAACTGCAACTCTTCACCAGCGCGTAGGAGGAGTTGTCGTTGAACATGCCGCCACCGAATGAACTGGCCGAATTGCCGGAGAAATGACAATTGGTCACCGCAGGACTGGCCGAATAGTTGGCAATACCGCCGCCGCTTATGGCCGCCGAATTACCGGAGAAAGTACATCTGGCTACAATCGGGTTGCAATAGATGTTGAACATCCCGCCGCCATATTTTGTCGAATTGTTCAAGAAGGTGGAGTTGGTCACGGTTGGGTTGGAGTACTGGTTGATCATCCCGCCACCAAATTCCGTCGCCGTATTGCCCGAGAACGTGCAGTTGCTCACCGTTGGGGAAGAGGAGTTGCTGTTTTGCATCCCGGCGCCGTATTGGCTGGTCGTATTGCCGGAGAACATACAGTTAGTCACGCTCGGAGCGGAGTAGTTATTATTGATCATCCCGCCGCCGTAGGCTGC
The DNA here is from genome assembly GCA_016719605.1 of Lewinellaceae bacterium. GTDB lineage: Bacteria > Bacteroidota > Bacteroidia > Chitinophagales > Saprospiraceae > M3007. The sequence continues at coordinate 47,711 of JADJYW010000008.1, forward strand.
ATTGTTGCCGGAGAACGTGCAGTTGGTGACGCTTGGGGAGGCATACACATTGGACATCCCGCCGCCGTCGCCGTTGGCAGAAGCACCATTCGCGTTCCCTCCCGTGATGGTAAATCCGTCGAGTTTGGCGGTGCTGGTGAGTGGACTGCCGGAGGTAAAGTTGTTGAAAATAACGTGGTAGGAGTCGGCATTTCCCGCGCCGACATCGCCGCTGAGCGTGGTCACATGTGCTACCCAGTCGCGATCACCCAAGTCCGGGTCGCCGGTATTGGGAAAGCCGCCGAGGATTTCCACACCGTTTTTCATCACGAAAGAAATGGTGCGGTCGGTGCCGCTCGTGGGTTTATACGTGCCTTCGGCGACCCATATTTTATGGCCCGAACTAGCGGCAGCGAGGGCGAGTTGTACATCCTGAAACGCGCAGTCCCAGGATGCGCCGTTGCCTTCAGGCGCAGCTGCGGCATTGACATACCAGATGGTGCCGGGAGCGGGGCAGTTAGGCACTACTTCGTCATAGCCCATATCGTAGCCGCCGCTTTGGGGCCGCGCGTCGCCGTCGAAGTCGGTGGCAGGTGCGCCTGCACTCGTGGCTGCGCCCCGCGCAGGGGAATTGTTTTGCAGGTGAAAATCGGTGGAGGAAACAAAGAGCGGATCCACATTCAAGTTGCCTGTACCCGCGAAGCCGCCTTGCACGATAGAGTAGGTGACAGTTGAACTTGCACCATCATCAGTGATTCCGCCGGTGTTGCCCCAGACGATGCAGTTTTTGATGGTTGGGTTGCAGCCTGCGTAGCGGTTGTGAACGGCGCTGTAGCCACTATTTGCGGAAAAGGTGCAGTTGAGCACCAACGGGTCGGCATTTAGCTCATTGTACAGCCCGCCGCCATAATCCGCGCTCAGATTATTGGTAAAAAGGCAGTTCGTTACTGTTGGAGAGCTAGCGACGTTGCACATCCCACCGCCATATTTTAGGCCGGGGCCATCACAGGTGTTATCGGAAAAAACGCAGTTGGTTACCGTAGGCGAGGACGAGTTGAGATTGTACATCCCTGCCCCTTGCAGGGCGGAGTTCCCGGAAAAAACGCAGTTTTTCACCGTGGGCGAGGCGTATTGGTTGAACATGCCGCCGCCATTTGCACCTCCGGCCCCTCCCGTGATGGTGAACCCGTCCAACACTGCCGTGCCGGTGAGCGGGCTGCCGACAGTGAAGTTGTTGAGAATGACATTCGTACCGCCGCTGAGCGTAGTCACATGCGCCATCCAGTCGCGGTCGCCCAAGCCCGGGTTGCCGGTGTTCGGGAAGCCGCCGAGGATTTCCACGCCGTTTTTCATGACGAAGGAACCGTTGTTGTACGTGCCTTCGGCCACCCAGATTTTATGTCCCGAACCGGCGGCGGCGAGGGCTTGTTGCAAACTTTGATATGCACCGGCCCACGATGTCCCGTCTCCACCGGGTGCAGCAGCGGCATTGACGTACCAGGTGGTTTGGGCATGTAGCCCTTGTGCAGCCAACAGCCAGCAGATGGCCGGTAGCAAAAAGAAGGCTTTGGAAAATTTGCCGGTAAACAGGCAAAACGGGTTTGTTTGGTTTGCCGCAGGAGCAAGTTGGGAATGGTTGAGTCTCATAGTATGAAAATGAATTGCGGTAAAGGGTAACGGTAGGGCCTCAAGCGAGGCGTGCCGCCGACCGGATACCGCAAAAGTCCGGGCTGCCCCTTCGAGGCACAGGTAAAATCGTCTCAAACTCCGGTAATCTCGTGCCACAGGCGCAAAAAAAACGGGCAATCGCGTTGCATGGAACGAAATTGCCCGTCGGTTAAAACCCTGATTGTTTGTTATTTGCGGGTTGCGCTGGGGGGGGCTGGTTGTTGGCCTCCACAATGGCGCGCATTTTTTGCAGGAAACCGTCCTCCGGGTCGGCCGCCGGCAGCGCGGGCGCTTCCGGGGCCGGCGCATTCCTTGGAATCCTGTATTTTTGCATCCGAACCAGCCATATTTTCTGATTATGCCCATCACTTCGCTTGATCAACTCGACCCTAACGGCACGTACACTTACGCGGATTACCTGCTTTGGCAGTTTACAGAGCGGGTAGAACTGCTGCGTGGCAAAATCCGCCAGATGGCTGCGCCGTCCATGAGACATCAGCGGGCTGTTACAAGACTTACCCGAACCATTGCCAATGCACTATATCAAACTCCTTGTCAAGTTTTTGTTGCCCCCTTCGATGTCCGCCTCATCAGAATGCGCAACGACAAAGAAGTGAAGACCGTCGTCCAACCCGATCTCTGTGTGATCTGCGACCCTGCCAAATTGGACGAACGCGGCTGCAACGGCGCGCCCGACCTCATCATCGAAATCCTCTCGCCGGGCAACAGCCGTACCGAAATGAAAGACAAGTTTGAACTCTATCAGGAGGCCGGCGTGCTCGAATACTGGGTAGTATCGCCCAGTGAAAAACTATCCAGATTTGGACCCTCGACGAAGAAGGTATCTACATCAGCCGCCAACCCAAAGTTGAGGGCGATATCGCCACTACGCCCATCATCCCCAATTTAGCGGTAGATGTGACAGAGGTGTTTTTGGATTGAGCGCCATTTTTTAAAAAAACTGATGGGAAAAAGTTGGAGGCAGGAGACCGCCGGTATCGGACAATCTTGTGCCACAGGCGCAAAAAAAAACGGGCAATCCCGTTGCATAGAACGAAATTGCCCGTCAATTAAAACCCTGATTGTTTGTTATTTGCGGGTTGCGCTGGGGGCTTCCCCGAATTCCTCCTGGTACAATTTTGAAAAATAGGAAGGGTCTTTAAATCCGACCTGCCAGGCGGCTTCCGCTACGTTGGCGGCGCCGCTTTCGAGCAGCGTTTTGGCCTTGTTCAGGCGGTGTTTTCGGATGAGGTCGGAGGGTGAGATGTCCGTCAGGGCCTTCATTTTTCGAAACAACTGCGAGCGGCTCATGCCGATTTTCTGGCAGAGCTGCGGGAGGCCGAAGTCTTCCTGCTGGTAGTTGGCCTCCACAATGGCGCGCACTTTTTGCAGGAAACCGTCCTCCGGGTCGGCTGCCGGCAGCGCGGGCACTTCCGGCGCCAGCGCATGCTGCTGGTATTTCACCTGCAATTTTCGGCGCAAGTCGAGCAGGTTTTCCACGGTCACCAGCAACTCCTCCTGGTGAAACGGTTTGGAAAGATAGGCATCGGCGCCCCGGCGCAGCCCGGCCAGGCGGCTTTGCACGTCCGCTTTGGCCGTCAGCAAAATGATGGGGATATGGCTCGTTCGCTCGTCGTTTTTCAGGGTTTCCACCACCTCGAAGCCGTCTTTGAAGGGCATCATCACGTCGCTGACGATGAGGTCGGGTATGTTTTCGAGGGCTTTTTCTATGCCCGCCTGGCCGTTGTAGGCAAAATCGAGAGCGTAGTGGTTCTTCAGGCAAGCGCTCAGGTATTCCACCACGTCGGGATTATCTTCGATTAGCAGCAGCGTCGGAGGAGTGTCTGGATGACTCGAAGTCGCCCCGACACGATGCGTCGTTTGGATAGTGACGGGGGGACTTTGAGTCACCCGGTCATGTTCAGCATTGTCATGCACAGCCTGCTGGGTGATCGGCAATTTTACCAAAAATGTACTGCCTACACCCACCGTGCTTTCCACAGAGATTTCGCCGCCCATGGCTTTGACTAATTCCCGGGTCAAAGAAAGCCCAATGCCGGCACCGCCCGCCCTGGCGTGTTCTTGGTTCTTCGCCTGAAAAAATCGCTCGAACAAATGCGGCAGTTCTTCCGCCGGAATACCTGCGCCGGAGTCACTGACTGTGAGATTTAGACTTGGCAGGTTTTTGAAACCTGCCAAGTCTACGGAAGCCCGCAAGACCACCTTGCCGCCGGAGGGCGTAAACTTGATGGCGTTGGACAGCAGGTTGTGGATGATTTGCAAAAAACGCTCCGGGTCGTAGTCCATCACAATTTTGGTCTGATCGCTTTCGACCCGAAGCATCAGGTTTTGGGCGTTTGCCAGCGAGTGCAAACTTTCGGTGATGTACTTGATGTACGTCAGGATATCGCCCTGGATATAGTTCATTTTCAGGGTTTTCGACTCCAATTTGGCCAGGTCGAGGATCTGGTTGACGAGTCGCAAGAGGTTTTCGCCGCTGCGTTTGATCAGGGTGAGCGGCTGGGCGATTGCAACGGGGTGCTGCTGAGCCGCCTCGTCTTGCAGCACCCGCTCGGACATGCCGAGGATCACCGTCAGCGGCGTCCGGAATTCGTGGGTGATATTGGTAAAAAACCGGTTTTTAAAATCGTCCAGTTCGCGCAGGCGCAGGCGTTCCTGTTCGGCAAACCGTTGGCGAAGCAGGTACTGATAATACCACCAGATACCGGCGGCGGCCAGCGCGAGGTACAGCAGGTACGCCCACCAGGAAGCCCACCAGGGTGGGCGGATGACAAATTGGAGTTCGGCGGGCTGCTCGCTCCAGGCGCCGTCGTTGTTGCTGCCCTGCACCTTGAACGTGTAGGTTCCAGGGGCGAGGTTGGCGAATTGGATGCTGTTTTTGTTGCCCAGCGGCACCCAGCCTTTGTCCACATCCACCAGTTGGTAGCGGTACTGGTTTTGCGCGGGGTTGGTGAATTCGAGCGCCGCGAAATCGAACGTGAGCAGGTTTTGGTTGTGGGAAAGGGTGATGGACGATTTCCCTGAAAGGTCAAACTTCCGGTTGTTGACCTGCAGACCGACGATATGGGTTAGCGGCAAGTGTTCATTGAAGCGTAGGCTGTCGGGATGAAACACCGTCAGGCCTTTTACGCCGCCGAAAATCAGGGTGCCGTCCCGGGTTTTCAGGTAGCTGGAACTGTTGAACTCGTTGTCCTGCAAGCCGTCGGCAGCGGTAAAATTTTTGGTCGTTTCCGTGCGGACGTGAAAGCGGCACAGGCCCTTGTTGGTGCTTAACCAGATAAAGGGCCTCCCCGCTGCCCCCTGCAAAGGAGGGGGGGAGGTGCCGGCGCCTTCGGCCAGAATGCCGTACACGACATTGTCGGGTAAGCCTTGCTCCTTTTTGTAGTGTTTCCATTGCCCCGACTGTTTGTCGAGCCGGTTGAGTCCGCCGGCCTTGGTGCCCACCCAAAGGTATCGCCGGGGTTCGAGCGGGTCGTCGGCCACGCTGAGTATGGTATTGCTGCTGAGCGAGGATCGGTTGGTTGGGTTATTCCGGAAATACTCGAAGCGGTAGCCTGCATTTTCCGGGGTGGCTTTGGTCAGTCCCTCGAAGCCGAATATCCATATTACGCCATCGGTATCCTCGAACAAGTAGAAGGAATAATCCGACACCCTTTTCTGCGGTTTGTCGAACGGATACTCCCGGCTGGTATTTGTTCGGGGGTCAAATTTGCGCAAGCCGGTTTCTTCCACGCTCAGCAGGGCGCCGGTGCGGTCGCACAACAGGCCGACGCCACGCCAGGGAAACGATTTCAGGGATTTCGTCACAGCATCCATTCGGTACAAGAGAGAATCGTCGCGGCTTGACGACCATCCGTTGCCGGCTTTATCGAAGCATACGGCGAGGCGCCCTATGGAGTTATTGTCAAACGGGTGGAAGTTGCCGTAATAATCCGTGTTGGGAGCCTGTTGGTCAAAGGTTTTGGAACGGTATTTTATCTGAGGAGATTCTATGCTGGAGAAGCCTCCGTCGGGAGTTTCGACCACGATACGTTGTGTGACATCCGAGAGGCAGGTTTTAAATACCGGCACCGTTTCATTCAGTTTGATCATGCCAAAGCCGCTGGTGCCGATCCAGACCACCCCGCTCTGATCAAACAGAAATTTGGTGCAATAGGCGTATTTATCTTCCAGTAAAGCAGTATCGGTATGTACCTCCAGTTCGGGTTTGCCTTGATTAAAAAAAGCAGGTACCTCCCATTTTTGAATGGCTTTCCCCCGAAACGTCCATAAATATCCCGCAGCATCAAGCGAAAAAACGGTGCGCGGATAAACCGGAGTGGAGGGGTCTTTTAATTCCCTGATGTTGGAGCCTGCTATCCAAATCCAGACTTTTTGTTCGGAGGGGAGTTTTCCTATCAGCAAAAGTTCACCGGCATTGTTTTCTGCAATGCCCCGAATGGCCACATTCGGATTGTTGTATTCGGGAAAAACCTTTTCCGTAGCGGGGTCGAAGCGGAATAGTCCCTGATTGGTGCCGATCAGCAATTTTTGTTTTTTGGTATACAAGATTCTCGACGCCCGCAGCGGTGGCCCCGCTCCGCCGTCTGCACGCTGCAGGGCAATGTGCTTGCAGGGTGGTGTTATGTTGGCGGTACCGGTTGTCACGGCTTTTTCCAGCAAACCTTCCGGTACGGTTATTTTCCAGATATGGGAATCGTCGGTCAGCCAAACGGCGCCATCCGGCGTTTCTGCAAAAAAAGCATACCCTCGACTGGACACCGGTTTTCCTGCATGCATCAGATGAAAAAAACGCCTGCTCTTGGGGTCGAATAGCTCCAGTTGACCAGGCAGGTTTACCCAAATCAACCCGTTGCGGTCTTCAAACAAGTTGGTTGCCTCGCTGCCGCTGATGGAAAATGCGTTGAACAGATCGGGTGAAAACACCTCAAACCGGGATCCGTCGTAGCGGTTCAGCCCGTCATTGGTGGCTATCCAGATATAGCCGTCCCTGCTCTGCAAGATGTCGTACACCATGCCCTGCGAGAGGCCGTCGTTGACGGTAATAGCCTCGTATTGCGGCGGCTGGGCATAGGCCGCCATGCTCGACATGAACCACAGCAACAGAAGAAATGTAGAGCGGATGTACATGGTAGCCGCAAATATAGGCCATGCCGTTGGTCGCTTCTATTACCTGCTGTTCAACCTGTTTCAACCGCGTAAACCTTCTACCTTGGCCCGCGAAAAAAAATCCAACGTATGAAGCAAACCTGGTTGCCACAGGTGGCCGGCCCGCTCCTGTTCCTGTTTATCGCCCTGATCCCGACGCCGCCCGGCATGTCCGTGGCGGCGCAGCTCACGCTGGGCGTGACCATCTGGATGGCCATCTGGTGGATCACCGAGGTCGTACACACGGCCGTGACGGCGATGCTGCCACTCATCCTGTTTCCGCTGTGCGGGGTGATGCCGCTGAAAAGCGTTTCGGTGGAGTTTGGCAACGAGATCATCTTTCTGTTTTTGGCAGGCTTCCTGTTCGGGCGTGCTATTGAGCGCTGGAACCTGCACACGCGCATCGCGCTGAATATGGTGCTTTGGCTGGGCGACAACCCCGCCCGTATCATACTGGGTTTCATGGTCGCCACGGCCTTCGTTTCCATGTGGATATCCAATACCGCTACGGCGGTGATGATGACTCCGGTGGCCATTGCGGTTGGCAATGGGCAATGGGCCGAGCAGGAAAATCCCAGCCCCAATTTCCGCAAAGCCCTCATGCTGGGCGTGGCCTACGCTTGTTCCATTGGCGGCGTGGCCACCATCGTGGGTACGCCCACCAACGCTATTTTCCTCGGCTACGCCCAGAATGAACTGCACGAGCAGGTGAGTTTCTGGAAATGGTTTGTGTTTGCATTTCCCTTCGCAACGGTGTTGCTATTCGCGTGCTGGGTGCTGCTGATCTGGTTGTTTCCGCAGGAAAAAGCCGAACGCGGCACCGATTACCGGCAAATACTGCGCACACACCTCGCTGCGCTCGGCCCGCTGTCGGCCCCGGAGCGCCGGCTGATGGGACTGTTCGGTTCGGTCATCGTGGCGTGGCTGAGTGGTTCGCTGTTGTGGTACCCGTGGGTGCCCAATTGCAACGACACGGTAGTGGCCATGACGGGCGCCTTGCTTTTGTTTCTGATGCCCGCCGGCAATGCCCACCCGGACACACCCCTGCTCGATTGGCCGAATGCCCTCAAAATCCAGTGGGGTGTCCTGCTTTTTTTCGGGGGCGGGCTGGCGCTGGCGCGTGGTTTTGATGTGAGCGGCCTGGCCCTGTGGATGGGGGGACAAATGGAAAGCTTGCGTACGCTGCCCCCGATACTCATTCTCCTGGCGGTACTGACGGTCGTCACGCTGCTGAGCGAAATTGCATCCAATGTTGCCACCGCATCCATGATGATGCCTGTGCTGGCTGCACTGGCTGTTGCTGTGGGCGCCGACCCGTTCGGGATGCTGCTCAGCGCAGCTCTGGCAGCGTCTTTCGGCTTTGGTTTACCGGTAGCCACCGCGCCGAATACCATCGTATTTGGGTCCGGATACCTCCATACGCGCGACATGGCCCGCGCCGGATTTTTGCTGGATGCAATCGCTATTTTGCTGCTCGTCGGGTTTTTATACCTGTTTTTGCCCTTGGTCTGGGGCGTTGGTTTTTGAACACGCTCACCGCAACCGTCCGAGCGCGGTTTTCATACGTTCAATAGCCTCTCGCAGTTGGTCCTCCGACGCGGCATAACTCAGACGAAAACAGTTGGGATCGCCGAAAGCGGAGCCGGATACCAAACCTACATAAGCGCTGGACATGATGTAGTCGCAGAGGTCGTCGGCATTCTGAATGACCGTATGTCCGTCGGTTTTGCCGAAGTAGGCACGCACATCCGGGAACACATAAAATGCGCCCTCCGGGTGGTTGGCCTGGAGGCCGGGGATTTCTTCCAGCATGGAGAGTACGATATCGCGGCGTTCGCGGAAGGCTTCGCGCATGGCTTTGGTCGGCCCGAGATCGCTCGTTAGCGCAACGGCGCCGGCCTTTTGGCTGAACGATGCCGCGCCGCTGGTCACCTGGCCCTGAATTTTGGTGCAGGCGTCCGCGATAAACTTCGGCGCCCCCATGTAGCCCAGCCGCCAACCGGTCATGGAAAAGCCCTTGGCGAAGCCATTGACTGTAATCGTGCGGTTTTTTACCTGCGGAAAACTGCCTATGCTGACGTGTTCGTGGGTAAAGTTGATGTACTCGTAAATTTCGTCGCTGACAATATACACCTGTTCATGGCGTGCCAGCACATCGGCATACCCCTGCATTTCATGGCGATCGAATACAGTTCCGGTCGGATTGCAGGGCGAAGAGAAGAGTACGAATTTGGTGCGCGGCGTGATGGCTGCTTCCAGTTGTTCCGGCGTCGGCTTGAAGTCGCGTTCCACCCCCGCATATACGGGCACCGGTATGCCGCCGGAAAGTTTTACAATTTCCCAGTACGATACCCAATAGGGGGCAAATACCACCACCTCATCACCCGGGTCGAGCAGGGCCTGGCAAAGGTTGTAGATGGACTGTTTGGCGCCACTACTCACCACGATCTGCTCGGGTTTGTAGTCGAGATTGTTGTCGCGTTTGAATTTTTCACTGATGGCTTTGGTCAATTCCGGCAAACCGGAGACAGGCGTGTATTTGGTATAACCATCCTGCAAGGCCTGATAGGCGGCATCTTTAATGTGGTCGGGGGTGTCGAAGTCCGGCTCGCCGAGACTCAGGCTGATCACATCGTGGCCAAGAGCACGCAGTTCGCGGGCCATGCGCGCCATCTTGAGTGTTTCGGATTCGGCAAGGTGTACGACTCGCTGGGATAGTACAGACTGGGAGTTGGTCATGCGTTGCTGTTGGTTGACTGGTTTATTGGTTGACTGGTTGATTTGAAATGGCGGTGCGAAGGTATGGAATGTGGTTGACCCGCGATATCAAACGCACCAGCCAAAAAAGTGCGGGGGCGACTACCGTCACCCCCGCACCATCGAAAAAATCGAATCAATCGAAATAATCGAATCAATCGAAAAATCGAATCAATCCAGCATTACGGCAGCCGTTGCAACACCACCTTCCGCACCACACTACCTGCGGCCGTCTGCAACCGCACCGTGTACACGCCCGAACTCAGCCACGAACCGGTATCCGAGCGGCCGTTCCAGGTCGCTACATTCGGGCCGGCAACAGCCGAAACCGGGCGTCGAACCACTTCGCGGCCTTGCGCATCGCTGATCGTGAGCGTCACCTCATCCGCCTTCGGCAAAACAAACCGCAGGGTTGTTTCGGTTGCAAATGGATTGGGCTGCACATCAAAGCCCAATGTGGCGCCGAACTCCAGTTTGGCGCTGGTAGTCTGCAGATCGAAGGGCACCGGATTTGCGGTGCTGCCCTGGTGTTCACCTGGCGCAAAAGACATGCTTGCCGTCAGTTCCTGTACCATACCAGTGGCGTCATCGTACAATTTGAAACGCAGTTGCTCGCCTGCCGAATTGGCGTAGGTTGTCAGGAAAAACAGGTGTTCATCCAGCGATTCGATGTAGATCGCCGGCGCCGTCCCGCGTATTTCTCCGTTGACAAACACGCCGAGTTCCATGTTGCTCGTGGTTGCATTGCCGTCGTCGGCGCGCAGCATACCGATGAGGGTGTTCGTATGCTCGAAGGCCGTCGGGTTCACCGACCAGTGGGCGGGTGGCGTTTCCGTTTCGCCCCTTGCTTCGGTCTGGTTTTCCGCAAACGGACTGGGTGGCGGCGGGTAGGTCAGCACCGTCGGGTTGGTCAGTCTGATCTGGTAGCCGTTGGGTGGCGACATAAACTTCAGGTTTCCAAGCCAGCGGTAAATCGTATCAGGCGGAATCACGACCTTGGCATACTCGGCAAAGGCCACCTGACTTTTGATGATGTCGCCGGGCTGTGCAGCCACCGAGGCGAGGGCATCGTCAATGGCCAGCGAGTAGTTGGGCACATAGCCGATCCAGTTCCAGCCGGCCACGAGTGGAATAGGCGTGGTGGCCGGGTCAATCGGCGAACCGACCATGCGCAAGGTATCCGGCACATCGGCGCGATAAATGTACATGGCGGTGTTATTCAGGTTGGTCAGCGGCCCCACCCAACTGCTTCCGCCATACAACGAGAACGGCCCCTGGCTGCGGATCAAGTCGTTTTCCGGGTGTTGGAGCGTCGCCAGTGCTGCGTTCAGGCTGTTATCCGGGAAAGCAAGGTTGAACGAAATCCAGTTCCAGCCGAAATTGAACGGCACTTCGCGCAGGAGCAACCCACCCGTGTGCACCACTTGCGGGGCGGCGTGCGTGCCGACAACGTTGTCGGGCTGGAACGTAAAGGACTCCAGCACAAAACCATACCGTTGGCATTCCGATGCGTCCCAAACCTCGATTCGAATCGGATCGAGCATGTCGTCGGGGTTGCCATAAATGGTCAGATAAGCCAGATATGTGCCGAGAAGCGGCACATACTGGATGTTGGTGCGGCCGCGCAATTCGTCGTTGATGTATGCCGCCACAATGTCTTCCGGATCGGTGGAGAATACGCCTTCGATATTGACTTTGAGCACCATGCTCATGGTGTTTTCGTACAAAGCGGCATTGACAAAACTGTATGGCGGACGGCACACCACGCGTACGCCGACTGGTAGCAGCTCGTCGCCCCCCATGAAAAAGGGATTTTGCCCGGTTTCGGTGCGCAATACGATGGAGTCCGACCAGCGGCCGAACGCCAGCGAGGAATCAATGTGGAAATTGATCGGGCGGATTTCGTTGGGCGCCAGTGTCCCCTGATCAGGCGAGATGTGTACCCAATCCGGCGCGTTCAGGATGCTGAACGGCACGGGATAGCCACCGCGGTTGTGGATGTTGGCCACTGCCGTTTTGTTTTCATCCTCGTATTTCGTCATGCCGAGGCTGTCGGTCAGCCAGGCCAGTTCGTTGCGATCTACATAGAATTCCCAAACCCCGTTGTTGAATTTGGTGCCGTTGAACACATTACCTACGAGGTCCTCAACGCCGCTCAGTTCGGCGCGCAGAATTCGGTTTTCGAAAAACTCATTCTGGAAATTCGGATCCAGCACGATCTTGTTTTCGAAACAGGTCATGTCAATGTCAATCGGGTCGTTCGTGGTTGCGTCGAAAAGCAACACATTGTCCACCGGGTTCAAATCGTCGCAGTTGACGTGCTGATTGAACGTGAACGAGATTTCGTCGCCGACGTGGTACACCCCGTCCGATGGCTGCGGTACCCCCACAATGCTGGGTGGCTCCCGGTCTATGCGGCCTTTGATAATTGCGGAGAAACCCGGTTTGTCGCTCGCATCGCCAGTACACACGGCCCAGGCGTGGATTTCGTAGGGGCCGTCTTCCAGGCCCGCGGTTTCCCAATAAAACTGTGTAAACGACGGGCCTAACAGGAGTGTATCCGGACTTAAGGGCGGCGTGATAAAGCCCGACCAGTTCGGATTGAAGCCATCAAAAAGGCCTCCTGGACTCGGCAAGTTTATCCAGGCGCCATCGCCATCGGTGCGGCGATACTGTACGCGGACCAACTGGAAATCGGTGGAGTTCAGGTCATAACCCGATACGGTGATACGCCGTATTGTTCCGGGCTGGACCGGGTCGTTGTTTAATACAACCCAATTCTGCTCCGGCACATTGATATTCACCTCGCTGCACGGGCGGATGAAGTCCACGCCAAGGAATAGCGGCGAGAAGAATTTCGAATCGTTCCCGGAAGCGAGGGCAAGATCGTTCCGGTACTCGCACTCGGAAACCAGCGCCACCAGCAGGCTGTCGTACTCATACTCGATCGGGCCGCGCTCCACGGTCAGGGTGATCGGGATAGACGTGCCGTAAGGCACCACGTACTGAATAATGTCGTTGGTCAACGGCTGTCCATTCAGTTTGATAACGGCGCCGTGTGGATTGTTGGCCGCTATCGCCGTGAAGCCATACGTCCAGTCTTCGTTGGTGGCACTCAGGTTGCCGAGGTTCATTTTGAACACAGCCGGTTCGTTGGCAGGCACGTTGATGGCCGTGAATTGGGAACCTTGCCCAAGGGCCAGGTTCGGCGCTTCGCGGTTGGCGGTGCCGGCCTCCCAGGGGCAGGAAGACTGCCCGGCTTTGAGGCGGAACACGGGCGTTTTGTACACGGAATCCATAGCCACATCCACAGTAAAAGCGTCGCCCGGGTCGTCATCTGCAAGGGAATAGCCGGTTGTTACGCCTGTTTCAGTACTCGATCCTCCGGCATCAACGGTATGGCTGGTTTTTTCCAGAATCCGTCCTTTGCCCTCAAATCCATTTCCAAGAATTTTGAACGAAAACTCCTTTTCAATTTTCAACTCGTTGTTGATGTACTCTTCTACGCTATTGTTTCCGGCTGTATCGCTCGTGGCAGAATACTCATACTGGACGCCCGCATCGAAGGAGATGTTCTGCATGAATTTCGCCCGTTCTTTCAAATCCGCGTTGTATTGCAAAATGGCATCCCATCTTCGTCTGGATTCCGCATAACGCAGACTATCTTCCGAGGTAGCAGCCGGATCATTTTCCAGATTTTCTAAGTAACGCAGCAGGAAATTCCTGACCTGAAACTCCGAATACACAAACGTTGTAGCAAATGTATCCGGATTCACTTCCAGAAATGTCGAGTCGTCCGGCACGCATCCATTCATATACACTTCATCGGCAAACCCGAAAATAAGGTTGAAGGCTGCACCGACATACACATCGCCACCGGCGGCGCCACCTACGATCGAGCCGCCCGAACTGGTAGAAATTTTTTCGGTAAAACTAACGCAGGTTTGAAACGAAGAATCCGAAACCCTTTTGTAGGTGAGCTCCGTATCTATGCCGGCCTTGATGGTCGGTTCTGTTTCTGTAATAATCCCAACCCCCAACGGCGCCACTACGTTGATCACTTTTGTGCCGGTTTGAATATTGAATTCGGCGCCCGCGCCCGTTTCAACCTCCCCTTTGATGATGGTTGTTTTGCAAGTCTTGGTATTTTTTTCCAAAAGGCTGCACTTCCGTCTCCGGGTGGATCGCGCAGAATGAGCGTCGGAAACTGCGGCATCAAGGTAGTGAAGGTGTTTTCCTTTTTCACGCTTCCGGTCACCACGACTTGTTTGACCAAAGTGGCTTGCCGACCGGCCAATGAGGTGCCGATAATTTGCAGGGTTTTCAAATACGGCGGTGAGGGGTTCGGGGCGCCCACGGTGAATTGGTACTTTTGTATGCGACTTGGATTGCCCTGTTTGCCCATGATCGAATCGGAGACCTCGCCTGCAATACCGTTGATAAAGCGGAAATTAGCCGTATCCAATGGGCAAACGCCGTCATCTATAACCATGCTCATGTTGTCCAGAATCGGTTCATATTGCTCCGTCAGTTTGACTACGATCAAAACAGTACTGCCTCGATCGAGCACGATGATCTCCGGATTGCAACCGGGCACAGGGTCAAGACCACTGACGATCTCTACCACCGGCGGTGCGAAATAGATAAAATCCAATGTCGTGTCGCGTTCGGTCAAATCCACTGTTGATCCGCCCTGTACCTGAAAAAAGTCCTTGACATCCGGGTTCGAGTGTTCCACTACCGCCACGGTCATTTGTTCCAGAGGGGGCAATTCTTCAAAATCAAATTGCCCATCCGGGTACGGCATTTCTTCCACACGCTCGAAACAGCCGTCCACCGATGCCACTTTCACTAAGCATATCGTACTGGGAGTCAGGACAGATTTTTTGCACTCTCCCCCGGCTACCTGCACCTGTATCTTGCGCACCGTAATGTCGTTGAACAGGATACCGGCGATGGGATTGACCACATTGGTCACTTCCCAAAAAGCGGGCACGAAAAGGTGGTCTTCGAAGACCGGCGCCAGCATGGCTGTTGTGCCCGGATCGAAATCAATTACAAATTTGCCGGTGGAATCCGTAAATATCCTGGGGTTGTATGGCGAGCCATTGACCAGAATTTCTACGTTTTTGGCAAAACAGTCCGTGTTTTTATAGCGTACATAACCCGAGACCGGTATGGTGGAGCGGTCCACAAAATCAACCTGATCCACCGAGGTCACGCTCGGGTTGAGGGTAACTTGCCGGGTGACAGGTGTGAATTCGTGCGGGGAGGTCTTCTGCCGGGGAGCAAATGGCGACCACTCTGCACCGAAATTGGTGCCGTAGTTCAGCAGCACCGAGCCGCTGTTGTTCAGCCGGCTGCCGTTGCCTTCGTCTAATGGGAAATAGACCCGCAAGCCCGGTTCCGCCATCACCCGGGGGCGGTATGCATGCGACAGAATACTGTCCACGATCAGGGTCGTGTCATACAAAGCCACTTCGTCTATGAGGCCGCCGAAATGGTCCGTGCGGCTCATGCCACTGGCTCGGGCGCCGAGCGTCCAGGCGGTAGTTGGGTCCGACCAGTTGCCGGTTATACCTACGTATGTGTGGTTACCGAGGGACACCCCGTTTTTGTAGGCGGTAACCGTTCGATCGGAGCCAACGCTGTCTATTGTGAATGCCAAATGTTGGTAGCCCACGCCGAGCGAGCCGAAGTTGTGCTCCTGTCCGTTGAGGTACAAGAAGATATCGCTGGTCAGGCCGTTTTCTTTCAGCAGCAGGCGGAAGTCATTTCCGGGCCAGGTTTTGGAGAGCAGGCACTGGTCGCCGTCCGGGCCGGCGCTGTTCACCCACATTTCGAGGGTGGCCTTGGGTGTGACGGAGAAGTCGGGCAATTCCGCGTAGTCTTCTTCGCTGCGCACAAACTTAAGTGCCCTGTACGCATAAAAATCCTTCATCGGGTCGGCCAAAAACGTAGTGCCTGTGCCGTAGCTCGCCGATTCGATGCGGTAAAAGCCCTCCTGATTGGTTTTGCCCATGGTGCGCACGTAGGGTCGGTCGGCATCGAACGCCGCGCCGCAGAGGTAGAGTTTGTTACGGCTAATTACGTCGAAGGAGGCAGTTCCGAGTTCCTCATCCATTTTCCAGTAATACTTCAGGCCGGGAGTTTGGGAGGACGCCGTCCCCATCAAGGCTTCGCTGAGGTCAAGTTCGTCGAGGCGGCGGTGGTACATGCGAAGTTCGTCCAGATATCCTTCCCAGGCGCCGGCGGCTTCTGTAAAAGCGCCGATGCGCAAATCGGATGCGGAAGTTATCGGTGGCAAATCGCCGATTTCCACCAACACACCGTCCAGATAAAGCCGGCCTTTGCCGTTGGCATCCATCGTGAGGGCGACATGGTGCCAGTCGTTTTTGGTACTGTCCGGGAACTGGCCCGAGAGCAACACGGCACTCCCGTCTGTTTGGGCCACTTCGATACCTTCATGTCCGCCGGCACTGGCTATTGGCCGGATGAAAAGCGAGTAGGGGTGCAAACTTACAATCCCGGCACTGTCGTCGGCGTGGGTGGTTTTCACCCAAAAAGCCAAGGTCCATTCGCCATTATTCAGCGGGATCAGGGTATCTGCTACACTGTGGTTGGACATAGCAAAGGCGCCGTCGGTGGGGCCAAACTTGGCCGAAAAGCCCTGCAAGGGCGTAAGGGTGACAAAAGCGTCGGGCACGGGTCTGCCGTTGGTGGTCTGTATCCAGCCGGTGACCACGCCGTTGGGTACCTGGAAGCCGATGGCTTTGCCGCCACCGCCCTCTCCGTAGGCATTGATCCCGCGCACTTCGTAGTTGTATGCCCGTCCGGCAATGACGTTGAAATCGTTGTAGGTGCGGACATTCTGGCCGACATACGCGAGGAAAAAGCCGTCACGGTAAATATTAAACCCCTGGGTAGGGAAAGACCCGAGGACATTGATTTGCCAGGACAACTGAATACGGTCGAGCAATTCGCCCTGTGTAGCCATGACCGTGGCTGCAAGCGGGGGAATTAGCAAGCGCGACCAGAACCCGGTATAGGAGTTGAAGGTTTGTGAAATGCCCACGCCGACGGAGGTTTCTCCTATGGAGTAACTCGACCGGCTTTGGAAGGAGTAGGCGTCAATGACGCTTCCGTAGTTGAAAAATATTTCACCATCCACATACTGGTTATCGACCACCGTGCAGTCAATCACCTGCTGTGCAAAAATCGGAACTACTACGCAGCTGCAACAAAGCAGCATGGCGTAGATTGATATTCTTTTTAACATGATCAATCAACGTTTAGATTTTTAAGAAAAAAGAAGGAATCTCTTCCCGTTAATTGATCCGTATGTATACCCAGAGGTTTAAGTTTTTGGGACGGGTTTCGAGGGCGCCGGTGTTTGAAATAGGGTGCGTATGGTCTCCATCCGAACTTGTCGTACGTATTGTATTACTTGTGCCTGTTCCGTCACCATCGGGATACTCTCCGCTACCGGAAGATTCATTCATGTGGCGGTCTGTAACGGTATGTGTATGTGCACCGGCATTGGATGCCGTGTGGTTGTGGCTTTCAAACTCATCCTGTTGAACTGTAGCAATGGCCGTAGTCGAAGTCCGGTTGGGGTCATTGTCGGCGCCACCGCTAAACTCTTGTGACCGTAAGAACAACCCACCGGCGTCGGGCAGCACCGTCCAGCCTTTGATGACGCGCAAGGAATCGCCTGTGGCCAATGCACGGCCATCCATGGGCACCCAGCAGTCTCCGTTTCTGGAAACGAATTCTGCGGGGCTCAACACAGAGTATTTCACATCGCCCACCGCACCGGAGCACACTACTTTTTGTGCGACGTTTACGGAAAAGGCATACGGAGCGTAGGCCAGTTGGTTGCGCGGAACCAGTTCGTAGGTTCCCACTTTGACGCCCAGGTAAAGGGTTTGAGCAAAGTGCGCGGGAACTAATGGCGTCACACTGCCGAGGTAGTGGCTGTAAATACCACCCACTACATCCACGATGGCTGTTTCTTCCCAAAGCGGCATACCGCCGGTTGGTACATTGTACAGCCTGAAGGTAATTTCTTGCTGGCCATCGGATGCCGGTGTGCCGCTGGCCGATTTCAGCGTACCCTGGACACTGATCCTTGGGGCCTGTGCCTGGAGATGCATGGTGCACGCCAGCGTCAGCGCGAACACAAAAAATGCTTGCGCAACAAATGCGCCCAGCGAAAACGTACTGAAGCAGGGAAGTGTAAATTTTTTCATGAGCAGGATAGATTGAAAACGGAGAGAGTAAGTATCTGGACTGAATAAATCGATAAAATAAACGCAGGGATTTTGAGGCAAGACAAGGCATTTTTTGAAAGCATAGCAGCGCTACGGTTGAAAAAAATAACGCAGTATTGACGCAAAAGACCAAAGTGGATTTTATCGATTTATTCGGTCCAGGTACTTAGTTGTTAATGCAGGAGATTATGCGCGTTTTCTGTAACAGCTGTCGTTCTGTGGAAATCTCCGGCAGGCCGAATCAAAAATAAACGCTACCTATTTTGATGCGACAAATGTAATGTAATGCAAGGCATCATTTCCGCCAAACAAGTCACTCAATCAGACATGAAATCGCCAAAAGGCAGATAGCAACATAAGACAGTATACAGATTAAGTTTCGTAGTGGATTTTGGAGGTCATTTTTATCCAATCGAGGCAGATTTTGCAGTCGAAATGGGACGATTTTCGGCGAAAAAATCGAACGAAGAGTGGATAAAAATAGACCCAAAAGACGGTACGAAACTTATTCTGTATACTGTCTATAGTATTTTTTAAAAAAAGTGCGGGGGCGACTACCGTCACCCCCGCACCATCGAAAAAATCGAATCAACTGAAATTTTTAGAGACCGTTACATCTTTTGCCACCGTGTCAGCAGGTCGGCCTTGACCATTTTGCTGATTGGTATGGGCTGGTTGTTGATCGTGATGAACGCCTCGCCGATTTCGTCAATGTGCATCAAGTTGACCATGTAGGACCGGTGTACCCGCATCATCTCCGGTGTACCGGTCAGCACTTCGTCAAACCGCTTCAATGGCTGGGTTACAAGCAGTTCCCGTTGCCGGGTGACAACCTTGCTGTAATAGTCGTATGCCTCCACCCACAGCACCTCGTGCAGGAACAGGCGCACCATCCGGTCGTGTACTTTGACGAACAGCCGATCGCGGAACAGGCGAGCCTTGTTTTCGGCGGTCGGCGCTGGTGTTCCGGAAACGCGCTCCGGGAGTAATAGATTGGTACCGTTCATGTTGAGACGTTAGGTTGTATTTTTTTAATGACAAACCGAGCGTGGCGACTACCGTCACCCCCGCACTCGTCAGCGCGTAGCGGCGGGTTAAAACCCGCCGCGACTCATGGCAATCGCTGCAGCACCACCTTCTTGCTCGCACTGCCCATATCCGTTTGCAACCGCACCATGTACACCCCGCTGCTCAACCACGAACCGGTATCCGAACGGCCGTTCCAGGTCAGTGTATTCGGGCCGGCAGCAGCCGACAACGGGCGACGCACCACCTCGCGGCCTTGCGCGTCACTGATCGTCAACGTCACCTCTTCCGCCTTCGGCAAATTAAACCGAAGCGTCGTCTCGCTGCTGAACGGATTGGGCTGCACATCGAAACCCAGCGCAGCGGCGAAATCCTCCCCGGCGCTCGTGGTTTGCAGTTCGAACGGCACCGGATTCTCGATACCGCCCTGGTGCTGGTTGGGTGCGAAGAACATCGTTTCCTTCAGATCCTGCACCGTCTCAGTGGCGTCGTCGTACAACTTGAACCGCAGCAACTCGCCGGGCGTGTTGGCGTACATGGTCAGGAAAAACAAGTGCGCATCCAGCGGCTCAATGTAAATCGCCTGCGCGGTGCCCCGCACTTCGTTTCCGACAAACACGCCGAGTTCCATATCGCTCGTGGTGGCGTTCGCGCCATTGGAGCGAATCATTCCGATCAGGGTGCTGCTGTGCTCGTATTGGGTTGGGTCAACATTCCAGTGGGCAGCAAGTGGCTCCGTTTCGCCGCGGGCCTCCGTCTGGTTTTCCCCAAACGGAGCGGGTGGCGGCGGATATGTCAGCGTACCGGCCTGGGCCAGTTTGAGTTGGTATCCGTTGGGCGGCATCATGTATTTCAGGTTGCCCACCCAGCCGAAGGTCGGGTTCAGGTACTGCGCAAAGGCGTACTGGCTTTTCACCACGTCGCCGTATGTAGCCGGCACCGAAGCCAGGGCTTCGTTCACCGGCAGCGAGTAGTCGGGCACATAACCGATCCAGTTCCAGCCGACCACGACCGGGATGGGTGTAGTGGCCGGGTCTATCGGTGTGCCCTGCATGCGCAGGGTATCGGGCATGTCGGACCGGTAAATGAACATTTTAGTGTTGTTCAGTTGCGTGAGTGGGCCAAACCAGGCGCCGCCGCTATTGGTAGCAAAGGTGGTTTGGCTGCGCATGAGGCTCCCGTTGGAGTGTTTGAGCGACGCCAGCGCTGTGTTCAGGCTGTTGTTGGGGAATGCCAGGTTGAATGACAGCCAGTTCCAGCCGAAATTGATCGGCACTTCGCGCATCAAAAGACCTGCTGTATGCACCACCTGCGGGTCATCGGTGATACCGATCACGTTGTCGGGCTGGTAGGTGAACGGCTCGATAACCGAACTGTAACGCTGGCACATCGAAGCGTCCCACACTTCGAGCCGGATGGGTTTCAGCAGGTCGGCCGGGTTGCCGTAAACGGTCAGGTAGGCTAACCAGGCGCCCACCTGCGGCACAAACTGCACCTTGGCCATGCCCCGGAATTCGTCGTTGATGTACGCCGCGACGATGTCCTCCGGGTCTTCCGAAAACACGTTCTCGATGTTCAGTTTGAGCACCATGCTCATCGTGTTCTCGTACTGGGCCAGGTTGACCGGCAGGTACGGCGGCCGGCACACCACGCGCGCGCCGACGGGCAGCGGCTCGCTGCCACCCATGAAGAAGGGATTTTGCCCGGTTTGGGTTTCCAGCACAATGCTGTCTGCCCAGTGCCCGAAAGCCACGGTGTTGTTCACCGTGAAACTGATCGCCCGGCTCTCGTTGGGCGCCAGCGTGCCCTGATTGGGCACCACCTGTACCCAGTCGGGCACTTCCAGAATTTTGAACGGAACATGGTAGCCGCCGCGGTTGTGGATGTTTGCCGTCACCGTTTTGGTCTCGTCCTCGTACTTCGTCAGGCCTACGCTGTCGGTCAGCCAGCCGAGTTCGTTGCGATCCACATAAAATTCCCAGACGCCCTTGTTGAGTTTGGTGCCGTTGAACGCGTTGCCCACTAAGTCTTCGATACCGTTCAGTTCGGCACGCAGGATTTTATTTTCATAATCCTTGTTCGGGAAATTCGGATCCAGCACGATCTTGTTTTCAAAACAGGAAGCATTGACGTCAATCAACTCATCGGTCGTGGCATCGAACAGTTCCACTTTGCCAACCGGAGGAACGAGTTTGCTACAGTTAATATGCTGGTTAAACGTGAACGAAATTTCGTCGCCTACCTGGTACACCCCGTCCGAAGGTTGCGGAACACCCACGATGCTCGGCGGCTCGCGGTCTATGCGGCCCTTGATGATTTCGGAAAAGCCGGGTTTGTCCGAGGCGTCGCCGGTGCATACCGCCCAGGCGTGGACTTCATACGGCCCGTCGCCGATACCGGCGGTTTCCCAGAAAAAGTTGGTAAAATCGGAGCCCAGCAGCAAGGTATCGGAGCCGGGTATCCGGAAGGTGTCTGCTTGTGTATTGTAAAAACCGGACCATCTCGGATTGAATGCCTCGAATTTGCCTCCCGCCGGGGGTGGCAAATTGATCCACGCGCCGTCGCCGTCGGAGCGGCGGTACTGCACGCGCACCAACTGGAAGTCGGGCGAGTTCAGGTCGTAGCCCGACACGGTGATGCGCCGGATGGTGCCGGGTTGTATCGGGTCGTTGTTCAGCACCACCCAGTTCTGCTCGGGTACGTTCACAGCCACTTCGCTGCACGGGCGGATGAAATCTACCCCGAGGTTGAATATGGAGATGAACTTCGCATCGTCGGGGTCCGAAACCGAATAATCGAAGTACCGGTACTCCAGTTCGCAGAAGGCCACCAGGGCCACCTGCAGGTTTTCGTATTCGTAAGCCACCGGCCCGCGCTCCACCGTCAGCGTGATGGGGATAGACGTGCCGTTGGGCACGAAGTAAGGGGTGGTGTTGCTGTTCAGTTCCTGGCCGTTCACACTAATGACAGCTCCATCGGGGTTGTTCGCGGGGTTGGCTGTCAGGCTGTACATCCGGTCTTCGTTGGTGGCGCTGAGGTTGCCGAGGCTCAGTTTGAACACAGCCGGCTCGTCGGCGGGTACGTTGACGGCGGTAAACTGGGAACCTTCGTCCAGTTGCAGGTTGGGTGCATCCCGGTTGGCCGTGCCTTTCTCCCAGGGGCACGACGACTGCCCGGCCTTGAGGCGGAATACGGGGGTATTGTACGCGGAGTCTATGGCCACGTCCACCGAGAAGGCATCACCTTCGTCGTTGTCGGCCAGCACATAACCGGTGGTGACACCCCGGGAATTTTCCGATCCTTCGCTGTCGCTGTCGCTGGTACCGCTCACAAATTTCAGCATACCCACGACGCCGGCTTCGTTGAACTCAAACCCAAAATGGGTGGTAAGTGACTGTTCGCTATTGACGAGTTCCTCAACAGTTTCGCTGTCGGTGGTATCGCTGGTTTCGGAATATTCATACTCGATGCCGGCGTCGAAGGAGATGTTGCGCTTCAGCGGCGCTTTTTCCTTCAGCCCTGCATTCCGATCCAGAATCTGCTGCCAGCGGGCTTTCGAGGTGGCATACGACGCCACTTGATCGGGGGTTGCCATTGGATCAATCATCAGCGAATCCAGATAACGCATCACGAAATTTTTAACCTGGTACTGGGTGTACATGAAAACCGTGGGGAAGGAGTCGGGCTGTACCACCAGGAGCGTGCTGATTCCCGGGGTACAGGTCGTGGCGTTGAAGGATACCTGATCGGCAAATCCGAAAATGATGTTCCAGGCTTCGCCGAGGTACACGTCGCCGTTGGCGCCGATGAACCTGTCGCTGCTGCTGGTGGACAAGCGCGAACTCATGCTCAGGCAGGTCTGGAAGGCGTTCGACTCGATTTTCTGGTACGTTACCTGAAACTCGGTGTTGATATCAACAATAGGCCCGGACTCGCCTATGGTGCCCACGCCCAGCGGCGCCGCTACAATCTGCACGGCGCCGCCAAGGTGCGCCTCCACGCCGCCACCGCCGCCGACTTCAAAATCGAAGGACATCGCGGTGGTTTTGCACACGGTAGTGTCTTTTTCCAGATAGGCATAACTGGCGTCGCCGGGCGGGTCGCGCAGGATGATCGTCGGGATTTGGGGCGGGCTGACGGTGGTGAACGTGGCCGCCTTGTTCCGGATGCCCGTCACGATGACCTGTACGCTCAGGCTTCCGATGCGCCCGGCCAGCGAGGTGCCGATGATTTGCAGGGTTTTCAGGTACGGCGGCGAAGGGTTGGGGTCGCCTACCTTGAATTTGTAACGCAACTTGCCCTGCCCCATAGCCGTGTCCAGCTCCGTGTCCGACAAGCCGTTGATGATGTTGAAATCGGCGGTGTCCAAATAGCAAACCCCGTCGTCGAGCACCATGCCCATGTTGTCCACAATCGGGACGTACACTTCTTTCAGTTTGATCTCCAGTTGGATATTTTCGCCTTTTTCCAGCACGATGTCGGAGCAGGCACCGATCGGCGTCAGGCCGCTCACGATCTCCACTTCCGGCGGCGCGATGTAGATGAAATTGATCACCGTGTCCTTCAGAGTCAGGTTCACCGTGGAACCGCCCGCCGTCTGGAAAGCAGCTTTTATATCCGGGTCGGAGTGTTCCACCACCGCCACGGTCAGGCTTTCTAACGGCGGCAGTTCGGCGAATTCGTACTCGCCCTCCTGGTTGTCCAGCACGATCTGGCGCTCGAAACAGCCGTCTGTGGAGCGCACTTTGACCACACAAACGGTGCCCTGCCCCTGGCCGGGCGGCGCCTTGATGATGGATTTGTTGCAACCCGCCTTGCTGCCGCCGGCAACCAGCCCGCGCACGGTGCGCGTGGTTACGTCGTTGAACACGATGCCCGCGATGGGATTGTTCACATTGGTCACATCCCAGAAGCCGGGCGTGAACACGTGGGGCACATCCGCCTCAGCGGTCTTGGCTGTATCCGGGAACACCGGAGTGAGTGTAGCCGTAGTGCCGGGGTCGAATTCGATGGTGAATTTACCGGTGGAGTCGGTCAGCACCTTGGGGCTGAACGAAGCGCCGTTGACCAAAATTTCCACATTCTTGGCAAAGCAATCGGTATTTTGGTAGCGCACATAGCCCGTCACCGGCACGGTACTCCGGTCAATGAAATCCACCTGGTCCACCGACGTGATACTGGGATTGAGCGTCACCTGTCGGTTATTGGGGGTAAATACGTGCGGCGAGGTGGCTTGCCGGGCAGCAAACGGCGACCACTCGGCGCCGTTGTTCGTACCGAAGGGCAGCAATACGGAACCACTGTTGTTCAGGCGGTTGCCGTTGCCTTCGTCGAGGTTGAAATAGATGCGCAGCCCAGGTTCCTGCATGTTGCGCGCCTTGAGGTAGTGGGAATTGATACTGTCGGCGTTCAGCGTGGTGTCGTACACGGCTACTTCGTCTATCAGGCCGCCGAAATGGTCGGTGTAGCCGCCGCTCTCGCGGGCGCCCAGCACCCAGGCGCCGGCAGGATTGGACCAGTTCCCGCTCACCCCGCCAAACGTGTGCGGAGCGCCGAAGGGCTGCCCGTTTTTGTAGGCCGTGATGGTGCGGTCGGTACCGCTGCTGTCAATGGTAAACGCCAGATGTTGGTAGCCGAGGCCCAGATTGCCGAAATTGTGCTCCGCGCCGTTGAGGTATATTTTCAATTCGTTCAGCACACCGTTGGGTTCCAGCAAGACCCGGAAGTCGTTGCCCGACCATTTTTTGGACAGCAGGCACTGTGTGCCGTCGGGGCCGGCGCTGTTTACCCACAGTTCGAGGGTTGACTTGGGCGAAAGCGCAAAGTCGGGCAGGGTGGCATAGTCGGCATCGCTGCGCACAAACTTGAGCGCCCGGTACATGTAAAAATCCTTCATCGGCTCGGCCAAAAAGGTGATACCGGTGCCGTAACTCGCCGATTCGATGCGGTAAAAACCTTCCGAATCGCTTTTGCCCATCGTACGCACATACGGGCGGTCGGGGTCGAAGGACGCGCCGCAAAAGTAGAGCTTATTCCGTTGGAGCAGGTCGAAGGAACCCGTACCGAGTTCCTCGTCCATTTTCCAGTAGTACTTCAGGCCCGGCGTCAAGGACGATGCGGTACCCATGCCGGCTTCGCCAAGGTCAAGCTCGTCGAGGCGACGGTGGTAGATGCGCAGTTCGTCCAGAAACCCGGTCCAGTTGCCGGAGGCTCCGGTGCGGGCGCCAAGGCGCAGTTCGTCGGCAGAGGTCAGGGGCGGCAGATCGCCGATGACGACGAGTTGGCCATTGATGTACAGCCGGCCTTTCCCGTCCGTATCTACCGTGAGGGCGACGTGGTTCCAGTCGTTTTTTATACTGTCCGGAAACTGGCCGCTCAGCAACGCTGCGCTGTTGCCCGTTTGGGCCACTTCGATGCCTTCGTGCCCGGTGGAACTCTGGATCGGCCGGATCGTCAGCGGAAACGGGTGGAATGCCAGAATACCGGCATTGGCGGCAGCCAAGGTGGTTTTTACCCAAAAGGAGAGCGTCCATTCGCCATTGTTCAGCGGGACGAGCGTGTCGGCGGCGCCGGTCTTGTTGGACATGGCGAAGGCTCCTTCGCCCGGGTCGAATTTGGCGGAAAAGCCCTGCAGCGGGGTCAGCGTCACGAGCGCATCCTGTACCGGCCGGCCGCTGATGGTCTGGATTCTGCCGGTGACTGTGCCGTTGGGCACCTGAAAACCGATGGCCTTGCCGCCGGATCCTTCGCCATATTGGTTGACGCCGCGTACCTCATAGGTGTACGGCCGACCGGCGATGACGTTGAAGTCGTTGTAGGTGCGCACATTGGGGCCGACATAGCCGAGGAAAAAACCGTCGCGGTACAGGTTGAACCCCTCAGCGGGGTACGAACCCAGTACGTTGATGGCCCAGCTCAGGCGGATGCGGTCCAGCAGGTCGCCCTGAGTAGCCGTGACAATAGCCGGAAGTGGCGGCACCAGCAAGCGCGACCAGTAGCCGAGGTAGGTATTCCATTGCTGGGATATCGAGTACCCGACAGCCGGCTCGCCCACGGTGTAATCCGACCGGTTCCGGATGGAGTAGGCGTTCACCGCGCTGCCGTAGTTGACGAAAAGTTCACCTTCCGTGTATTGATCGGTCACCAGATCACAATTCTGGACCACCTGCGCCCCAGCCGGCACATACCAACCTAAGCAACAAAACAATACGACGCATGCTACTATTGACTTGTACATCTTGACTTGTATTAAAGTTGTTTACAAAAAACCGGACAGCCTCGATTTTCTTAATTGATGCGGATGTATACCCAGAAATTGAGGTTGTCTGGGCGGGTTTCGTTGCCGCCGGTATTGTTGGTTGTAAAGGAGTGGGTGTGAGCGCTTCCCGAAGTTGAAATATCCCTTGTGCCGTGAGTAGTGCCATTTTCACGTTCCCCCACATAAAGGCCAGTACCATCATTATCATCATTATCTGCTCTGGCGGTTGGTTGTGATGTATGTGCGTGCGACCCGTCATTATTTGTCGTACCCGCATGGGTATGCCCTTTAAAATCTTCACCCTGAGCTTGACCAATGGGCGTATTAGAGTCCCGATCATCATCAATATTGTTAGGGCTACCAGGGAATTCCTGTGCCCGGAGGAACCGGCCACTGCCATCGGGCAAATGCGAGTTGTTGTACGACCCGGTGTATTGTGCAAGTTTGGAACCAGCCAAAGACTGGCCTTTCATCGGCACCCAGCAGTTGCCATTTTCCGCAGCAAATTCAGTCGGGTTCAGAATCGAGTATTTGATATCGCCGACAGCGCCCGAGCATACCACCGTCTGTGCCGTGTTGACGGCAAAAGCATACGGCGCATACGCGAGCCGGTTGCTGGGTGTCAGTTCATTCGAGCCGACTTTTACGGCCAGGTACAGGGTGCTGGCAAAATTGGCGGCGTTGAGCGGGGTTACGCTACCGAGGTAGTGGGAGTAAATGCCGCCCACAATTTCCACATCGGCGGTTTCCTGCCACAGGGCGGTGCCGCCTGTTGCAACATCGTACAGGAGAAACGTGACCGACTGCGTGCCGTCGGGCGCGGGCGTGCCGCTGGCGGTTTTCAGGGTGCCCTGCACGCTGATCTGGGGGGCCGTTTGGGCCTGAAGTCCCGTCGTGCATACCGCAACCAACAGGGCTATACAAAACATGGGTGCGCCAAACAATGCGATCGTATGGGACACAAGTCGGGTTGATGTAAATTTTTTCATAGGTAAAAAAATGTTTAAGACATTAAGATATTGATTGTTATGATGAAGTGTTTCTCTTAAAAGGCTTCGGTCTCCAGCAACCGGTGCGTGTCAACCCCGACCCCTCCCGAATGGCATCCGATTACCCACAAGTTGATTGATTCTTTTGTAATGTGACAAAGAACGATTTTTTCGACAATGGATGATTGCGCTTCGCGGTGGCCCCTCCCCCAACCCCTCCCCCAAATGGGAGGGGGGCTTGTCCCATACTGTAAAACTACCAACGGGGGGCTTTGCTGACTTGAAATTAACCGACAACGCTCGATGTAGCCCCCCTCCCATTTGGGGGAGGGGTTGGGGGAGGGGCCACCGCGGAGCAACGCGATCGTCTTCAAAACACACGGAATCTGTAATAAACACATTACGAAATTTTTAATCAACTGGGTAATCGGGAGCCCCTTCGGGGGAGGGGTCGGGGGTTGACACGCGGGAGTACAACATGCGGATAGTCATTTTATATAATTTCAATTTTCATCTCCTCACTGTTTAGCGCGTAGCGGCGGGTTTTAACCCGCCGTACACTACGGCGGGTTAAAACCCGCCGCTACTTATGGCAATCGGTGCAGCACCACCTTCCGGGTCGCGCTGCCCGCTGCTGTTTTCAGCCGTACCAGATACACCCCGGAACTGAGCCATTCGCCGGTATCGGAGCGGCCATCCCAGGCTAAGGCGTTCAGGCCCGCACGCGCATTTGCCCGCAAGGCAGTGAGCTCCCGGCCGGAGGCATCCGAAATGGTCAGCGTCACGGCTTCGTCTTTCGGCAGTACAAACCGGAAGGTCGTTTCGCTCTGGAACGGATTGGGTTGTATATCAAACTCGAATGCGGCGCCGATTTCCACGTCGGTACTGGTGGTTTGCAGTTCGAACGGCACCGGATTCTCGATGTCGCCCAGGTGCTGGTTGGGCGCGAAGTACAGCGTTTCCGCCAGGTCGCGCACCGCACCCGTGGCATTGTCGTATAGTTTGAAATGTACGGGTTCGCCGGTCGTGTTGGCGTACATGGTCAGGAAGAACAGGTGCGCGTCGAGCGGTTCGATATAGATCGTCTGCGCGGTTCCGCGCACTTCGTCGCCTGCAAAGGCGCCGAGTTCCATAGCGCTCGTGGTCACATTGGCGCCGTTGGAGCGGAGCATACCGATCAACGTGCTGCTGTGCTCGAAAGCCGAAGGATTTACTGACCAGAGGGCTGTCGGCGTTTCCGTTTCGCCGCGGGCGCCCGCCTGGTTCTCCCCAAACGGAGCGGGTGGCGGCGGATAGGTCAGCGTACCGGCCTGCGCCAGTTTGAGTTGGTAGCCGTTGGGCGGCATCATGTACTTCAGGTTGCCCACCCAGCCGATCATCGGGTTCAGGTACTGCGCAAAGGCGTACTGGCTTTTCACCACATCGCCGTATTGGGCAGGGAGCGAAGCCAGGGCTTCGTTCACCGGCAGCGAGTAGTCGGGCACATAACCGATCCAGTTCCAGCCGGCTGCTACGGGAATGGGTGTAGTGGCCGGGTCAATCGGCGTGCCCTGCATGCGCAGGGTATCGGGCACGCTGGCCCGGTACATGTACATGCTGGTGTTGTTCAGTTGGGCCAGCCCGCCGAGCCATCCGCTGTTGTATTCGGAAAAAGCCGTCTGGCTGCGGATGAGGTTGCCGGCGGGGTGTTTGAGCGAAGCCAGCGCCGCGTTCAGGCTGTTGTCGGGGAATGCCAAATTGAACGACAACCAGTTCCAGCCCTGGGTGATCGGTATTTCGCGCAGCAACAAGCCGTTCGTGTGCACCACCTGCGGGTTGTCGGTGATGCCGATCACGTTGTCTGGCTGGTAGGTGAACGGCTCGATGACCGAACTGTAGCGTTGGCACATCGAGGCGTCCCACACTTCAAGCCGGATGGGCTTCAGCAGGTCGGCCGGGTTGCCGTAAATGGTCAGGTAGGCGAGCCAAATGTTCACCTGCGGCACATACTGCACGTTGGCCATGCCCCGGAACTCGTCGTTGATGTACGCTGCCACGATGTCCTCCGGATCTGTCGAAAACGCGCCTTCGATGTTCAGTTTGAGCACCATGCTCATCGTGTTCTCGTACTGGCTCAGGTTGACCGGCATATACGGCGGGCGGCACACGACGCGCGCGCCGACGGGCAGTTTTTCGTCGCCGCCCATGAAGAAGGGGTTTTGGCCCGTCTCCGTGCGCAGCACGATGCTGTCCGACCAGTGCCCGAAAGCCACCGTGGAATTTACGGTAAAACTGATCTGCCGCGTTTCGTTGGGTACCAGCGTGCCCTGGTCGGGCACCACCTGTACCCAGTCCGGCACGTTCAGGATGCTGAACGGCGTGTTGTACCCGCCGCGGTTGTGGATGTTCGCCGTCACCGTTTTGGTTTCGTCCTCGTACTTGGTCAGGCCTACGCTGTCGGTCAGCCAGCCCAGTTCGTTGCGATCCACATAAAATTCCCAGATGCCCTTGTTGAATTTGGTGCCGTTGAACACGTTGCCCACCAGGTCTTGGATACCGTTCAGCTCGGCACGCAGGATTTTGTTTTCATAAAACTTGTTCTGGAAACTCGGATCGAGCACGATCTTGTTTTCAAAACAGGTGATGCTAATGCCAATGGGTTGGTTGGTCGTGGCGTCGAATAACTTCACGTCGTCCACCGGATCCAGGCTGTCGCAGTTGATGTGTTGGTTGAACGTGAAGGAAATTTCATCGCCCACGTGGTACACCCCGTCCGAGGGCTGCGGAACACCCACGATACTTGGCGGCTCACGGTCTATGCGGCCCTTGATGATTTCCGAGAAGCCGGGTTTGTCCGAGGCGTCGCCGGTGCATACCGCCCAGGCGTGGACTTCATACGGCCCGTCGCCGATACCGGCGGTTTCCCAGAAAAAGTTGGTAAAATCAGGGCAGCAAGGTATCGGAGCCGGGTATCCGACGGCGTCTGCGTGTATTTAAAAACCGGACCATCTGGGATTGAAGCGCTCAAACATCCCGCCCGCCGGGGGGATGTTGATCCAGGCGCCGTCGCCGTCGGAGCGGCGATACTGTATGCGGACCAACTGGAAGTCGGTGGCATTCAGGTCGTAGCCCGACACGGTGATGCGCCGGATCGTTCCGGGCTGGATCGGGTCGTTGTTCAGCACCACCCAGTTTTGCTCGGGTACGGTCACATCCACTTCGCTGCACGGGCGGATGAAATCCACGCCGAGATGGAGCAGGGAGATGAATTTTTCATCGTCGGGGTCCGAAACCGAATAATCGAAGTACCGGTACTCCAGTTCGCAGTAGGCCACCAGGGCCACCTGCAGGTCTTCGTATTCGTAAGCCACCGGCCCGCGCTCCACCGTCAGCGTGATGGGGATGGACTCACCGAAGGGTACGAAGTATGGGGTGGTGTTGTTGTTCAGTTCCTGGCCGTTCACGCTAATGACGGCACCATCGGGGTTGTTCGCGGGGTTGGCCGTCAGGCTGTACATCCGGTCTTCGTTGGTGGCGCTGAGGTTGCCGAGGCTCAAATTGAACACAGCCGGCTCGTCGGCGGGCACATTGACGGCGACAAACTGGGAACCTTGCCCCAGTTCGAGGTTGGGCGCGTCCCGGTTGGCCGTGCCTTTCTCCCAGGGACACGACGACTGGCCGGCCTTGAGGCGGAACACGGGCGTATTGTACGCCGAGTCCATGGCCACATCCACCGAGAAGGCATCGCCTTCGTCGTTGTCGGCCAGCACATAACCGGTGGTGACACCCCGGGAATTTTCCGATCCGTCGCTGTCGCTGTCGCTTGTGCCGCTCACAAATTTCAGCATACCCACGACGCCGGCTTCGTTAAACTCAAAACCAAAATGCGACGTGAGCGACTGCTCGCTATTGACGAGTTCCTCCAGTGTTTCGCTGTCGGTGGTATCGCTGGTTTCGGAATATTCATACTCGATACCGGCGTCGAAGGAGATGTTGCGCTTCAGCGGCGCTTTTTCCTTCAGCCCTGCATTCCGGGTCAGTATCTCCTGCCAACGGGCTTTCGAGGTAGCAAACGCATCCTTCTGATCTTGCGTAACCGCCGGATCGGGATTGGTCATCAGCGAATCCAGATAACGCATCACGAAATTTTCAACCTGGTACTGGGTGTACATGAAGACCGTGGGGAAGGAGTCCGGCTCTACGTTCAGGATGGTGCTGACCCCGGGGGTACAGGTCGTGGCGTTGAAGGAGACCTGATCGGCAAATCCGAAAATGATGTTCCAGGCTTCGCCGAGGTACACGTCGCCGTTAGCGCCGATGAATCTATCGCTGCTGCTGGTGGACAAGCGTGAACTCATGCTCAGGCAGGTCTGCATGGCGTTCGACTTGATTTTCTGGTACGTTACCTGAAACTCGGTGTTGATATCAACAATAGGCCCGGACTCGCCTATGGTGCCCACACCCAGCGGCGCCGCTACAATCTGCACAGCGCCGCCAAGATGCGCCTCCACGCCGCCGCCGCCGCCGACTTCAAAATCGAAGGACATAGCGGTGGTTTTGCACACGGTGGTGTCTTTTTCCAGATAGGCATAGCTTCCGTCGCCGGGTGGGTCGCGCAGGATGATCGTCGGGATTTGGGGCGGGCTGACGGTGGTGAACGTGTTTGCCTTGTTCCGGATGCCCGTCACGATGACCTGCTCGCTCAAACTTCCGATGCGCCCGGCGAGCGAGGTGCCGATGATTTGAAGGGTTTTCAGGTACGGCGGCGAAGGGTTAGGGTCGCCTACCTTGAATTTGTAGCGCAACTTGCCCTGCCCCATGGCGGTGTCCAGTTCCGTGTCCGACAGGCCGTTGATGATTTTGAAATCGGCGGTGTCCAAATAGCAAACCCCGTCGTCGAGCACCATGCCCATGTTGTCCACAATCGGGACGTACACTTCTTTCAGTTTGATCTCCAGTTGGATGTTCTCGCCTTTGTCCAGCACAATGTCGGAGCAGGCGCCGATCGGCGTCAGGCCGCTGGCGATCTCCACTTCCGGCGGGGCGATGTAGATGAAATTGATCACCGTGTCCTTCAGGCTCAGGTTCACCGTGGAGCCGCCCGCCGTTTGGAAAGCGGCTTTTATATCCGGGTCGGAGTGTTCCACCACCGCCACAGTCAGGCTCTCCAGCGGCGGCAGATTGGCGAATTCGTACTCGCCCTCCTGGTTGTCCAGCACGATCTGGCGCTCGAAACAGCCGTCTGTGGAACGCACTTTGACCACACAAACGGTGCCCTGGCCCATGCCGGGCGGCGCCTTGATGATAGATTTGTTGCAGCCCGCCTTGCTACCGCCGGCCACGATGCCGCGCACGGTGCGCGTGGTCACGTCGTTGAACACGATGCCCGCGATGGGATTGTTCACGTTGGTTACGTCCCAGAAGCCGGGCGTGAACACGTGGGGAACATCCGCCTCGGCGGTCTTGGCTGTATCCGGGAACACCGGCGTCAGCGTAGCCGTGGTGCCGGGGTCAAATTCGATGGTGAATTTGCCGGTGGAATCGGTCAGTATTTTGGGACTGAACGGGGCGCCGTTGACCAAAATCTCCACGTTTTTGGCAAAACAGTCGGTGTTTTGGTAGCGCACATAGCCCGTTACCGGAACCGTAGAAATGTCGGTAAAGTCAATTTTGTCCACCGAGGTAATACTCGGATTCAGCGTCAACTGGCGCTTGTCGGGGGTAAACTCGTGCGGCGAGGTGGCTTGCCGGGCGGCAAACGACGACCATTCGCCGCCGCTGTTCGCACCGAAAGGCAGCAACACCGAACCGCTGTTGTTCAGCCGGTTGCCGTTGCCCTCATCGAGGTTGAAGTAGGCACGCAGGCCCTTTTCCGTCATATCGCGGGGAGCCTGGAAATGGTCGAGAATACGCGCTACGTTCAGGGTGGTGTCGTACACTGCTACTTCGTCAATCAGACCGCCGAAGTTGTCGGCATAGCCGCTGCCGCTGGGGCGGGCGCCCAATACCCAGTCGCTCCCCGGTTCGGACCAGTTGCCGGTCACGCCGGCAAACGTGTACGGGGCGCCGAACGGCTGGCCGTTTTTGTAGGCTGTGACGGTGCGGTCGGTACCGCTGCTGTCTATGGTAAATGCCAGGTGCTGGTAGCCTAAGCCGAGGTTACCGAGGTTTTGCTCCGAGCCGTTGAGGTAAAACCAGACGTCATTTGCCAGGCCGTTTTGGCGCAGCATAAGCCGGAAGTCGTTGCCGGGCCATTTTTTGGACAGCAGGCATTGCGTGCCGTCGGGGCCGGCGCTGTACACCCACATTTCGAGGGTGGCTTTGGGCGTAAGGGCAAAGTCGGGAAGGGTAGCGTGGTCGGCCTCGTCGCGCACAAACCGGAGCGCCCGGTACATGTAAAAATCCTTCATCGGCTCGGCCACGAAGGTGGTACCCGTGCCGTAACTCGCCGCCTCGATGCGGTATTGGCCTACGTCGTTGGTTTTGCCCATGGTGCGCACCTTTGGCCGGTCGAGGTCGAATGTTGTTCCGCAGAAATAGAGTTTGTTGCGGTGGAGCAGGTCGAAGGAGGCAATACCGATCTCTTCGTCCATTTTCCAGTAGTATTCCAGGCCCGGTGTCTGCGACGACGCGGTGCCCATGATGACTTCGCCGAGGTCGAGTTCGTCGAGGCGGCTGTGGTAAATGCGCAGTTCGTCCAGATAGCCGGCCCAAGCGCCCGGCGCTTCGGTACGCGCACCGAGCAGCAATTCATTGGCGGTAGGCATCGGCGGCAAACTGCCAATGCCGGTCAAGACACCGTCCACATAGAGCCGCCCGGAGCCGGCCTCGTCCCGGGAGAGGGCAATATGGTGCCAGCCGTTTTTCGTGCTGTCGGGGAACTGGTGCGACAAAATCGCGGCGGTGGTAGCCGTTTGGGCCACCTCGATGCCTTCGTGGCCGCCGGCACTGCCGATGGGCCGGAAATACAGCGGGAACGGTTCCAGGCCGGCAATGGCAGCGTTGTTTTGGGCGCTGTCGGTTTTGACCCAAAAAGCAATCGTCCATTCGCCATCGGATGTTTCGGGCAGGAAATTTTCCGCCGTGCCGGTATCTGCTTTCGCA
Organism: Lewinellaceae bacterium; assembly: GCA_016719605.1. Taxonomy (GTDB): domain Bacteria; phylum Bacteroidota; class Bacteroidia; order Chitinophagales; family Saprospiraceae; genus M3007. Next base: position 81,913 of record JADJYW010000008.1, read on the forward strand.
AACGCCTCATCGTCCATTTCGAATTTAGCGGAAAAACCGAGCGAGGGGGTCAGGGTAACGAGTACCTCGGGGACCGGGCGACCGCTCAGCGTTTGCACCCAGCCGGTGACGGTGCCGTTGGGCACCATAAACCCGATGGCCTTGCCGCCGGTGCCTTCGCCGTACGGATTGACGCCCCGCACCTCGTAGTTGTACGGTTTCCCGGCAATGACGTTAAAATCGTTGAACGAGCGCACATTTTTGCCGGCATACGCCAAAAATGCGCTGTCCCGGTAAACGTTAAACCCTTCCGTGGCGGCTGCGCCGAGTTCGTTGACATACCATTTCACCAGAATCCGATCCTGCAAGTCTCCCTCCGTGGCTTCCACATCAGGCGCCAGGGAAGGGGCCAGGAAACGGCCCCAATAGCCCATGTACAGGATGTTGTCCGGCGATATAGACGAACCAACGGCCGGCTCACCCACCGTATAGCTCGACCGGTTTTTGATGGAATAAGCATCCACCACACTGCCGTAGTTGATGAAAAGTTCGCCGTCCACGAGCGGGTTGTCCACCGAACGGCAATCCACTACATTATCTGTCAGAATCGGCGTAACGCCTTTTACCCGGAACGTGAAAGTGGCGGTATTGCAATCGTTGCTGCTGATGGTGATGGTAGCGCTTTGCTCGCTCACCGAGGTTGGCCGGAAGGTGATGCCAACAGTGGCCGTACCGTTGCCGGGGATCGGGCTTGGCGGCGTCAGTGTGCCCACTTCAAAGAGGGGATTGTCGGAACTGATGCCGGTAATGTGCAAAGAACCGGTTCCTGCATTTTGAAGGGTAAATGTTCGGGTGCGCGCCTGGCTGCCGCCGAGATATACCTGTCCGAAATCGGTGTGGTCTGTTTTTGCCGGCGAGGCATCGCCGTTTTGAATGGTCAAATTATTGCCGGAAACGGCAAGCACAGGATCGGTTCCCGTGCCCTGAATGGCGAAATCGTAGGGATTTTCCAAGCAGTCGTTGTTCGCAATGGAAACCGTTGCTTCGCGCAAACCTACTGCCGAAGGGTCGAAGGTGATCTGGAAGGTCGTGCTGCTTCCAACCGAAACCGAACCGGCCGGCGGAACCGTCACGGCAAAGTCGCCGGCTCCCGGGCCGGTGATACTGATGGCGCCCGGATTCAGGCCGACGCCGCTGCTATTTCGGATCGTGAACGTGCGCGTGAAGGTGCCGGAGCAAGCCCGTACCCCGCCAAATTCGGTATGGTCTGTGATGCCGGGCGTTGAATGCCCGTCGGCAATACCGGTGAAGTTGCCCTCCAGTTCCATCTCCGGGCCGAAGCCGATTCCCGAGATATCAAACCGAAAATCGGGGGTGTAGCAGTCGTTGTTGGTGAACGAAACGGATGCGCTGCGCAGCCCGCCGGCTTGCGGGGTAAAGGTAATCTCCAGTGAGCTACTGCCTGCCGGGGGCACCGGGTTGGCCGGCTGACCGGTGACCATGAAATCACCCGGATTTAAGCCGTCCAGAATGATTTGCCCGAGGTTGAGGTCAACGCCGCCGGTGTTCTGGATGGTAAAGGTGCGCACGATGGGGCTGAGGCACGCCGGCTCGGCGCCGAAATCGGTGTGGTCGCCGGCATCCGGCGTGTTATCGTTGTTGGTGATGGGCTGGCTGTTGCCCCGCACGGTCATTTTGGGAACCAAAGGAAGCGATACATCCACCACTATCTGGCAGGTTGCGCTCAGCGAAGCGGCATCCGTTATCGTCCAGGTAATGGTCGTCGGGCCTTCCGGCAGGGTTGCTCCGGCGAGCGTAGCCGAGTTGTTGAAACTGTTCGTCACGGTGCTGCCGGGGCAGTTATCCACGGCGGTAGTTGGGTCAAACTCTGTTCCCTGTACCGCATATTGGCATTCGTTCAAACCGGCGCTCCGGGCAAACGGGCTGCCGGCGGGACAGGTAATGGTCGGCGACTGGTTGTCCGTCACCGTGATCGTAAAGGCGCAGGTTGGTGTTGTGCCGCAGGTGTTAACGGCCGAAATGACCACATTGGTGATGCCCTTGTTAAATGTATTTCCACTTCCGGTACCGCCACCGGTGCCGGAAGTGGCGCCGGAGAATTGATAGTTCAAGACAGGCGCCGGGTCGCCGGTCGCCATGGCGACATAGTTCACCGAGGCTACGCATTGGCCGGGGTTGACGTTGGTGGAAACCGGAGCCGGGCACGCCGTGAACGTGGAAACCGAACAGCCGTACCCCGTTACGGCAAAGGTGTATATGCTCTCGTCACAGTCGTCGTTCAGCACCGTGATTGTGGCGTTTTGGGTGCCGTTTGCCGTCGGGCTAAAGGTTACGGTAAAGGAAGCCGACTGCCCGGGGGCGATGACGCCGGCGGGGCTGAGGCTGCTGACCGAAAAGCGCGGATTGTCGCCGGCGGCAGAGCTGACGCTGAGGTTGGTATTGCCGGTATTGTGCACGACGAAGGTGCGGGCCAAACTGGAGTTGACTACCACATTACCGAAGTCGGTTCGATCCGTTGTGCTCGGAGTTGCGTCGCCATCGGTAATACTGTTGCCGTTTCCGCGAATATCAATTTCGGGGTCGGTACCGGTACCTTGTATGGAAAAATTGAACGGGTCTTCGTTGCAGTCGCTGTTGGATATCGAAAGGGTCGCACTGCGCAACCCGATCACCGAGGGATTGAACGTCAGCTCGAAGGTCGTGCTGCTACCCGCCGCTACCGAGGACGCCGGAGCATTCGTCAGGGTGAAATCGGCGGCTGCTGTACCGCCGATTACCGGAACTCCGATGGTAAGGGGCTGGTTGCCGGTGTTCCGGATGGTAAACGTGCGGGCGATGCTGCCGGAGCAGGCACTCATCGAACCAAAATTGGTGTGATCGCCGGCATCCGGTGTGTTATCGTTGTCGGCGATGGGCAGGCCGTTGCCCTCCACGGCGATTTCCGCACCGTTGCCGGTACCCTGAACGGCAAAAGTGTACGGGTTTTCATCACAATCGTTATTCGTCAGCGTAACCGTTGCGCTGCGCAAACCGGCTTCCGAAGTAGCGAACGTAATCTGGAAGGTCGCGTTGGCACCGGGCGCGACGGGGCTTGCCGGCGCTGCAGTCACCGTAAAGTTGGCGGCATCTGTACCGCTTAGCGTGGGAGCGCCGATGTTCAGATCGCCGATACCGTTGTTTTCAATCGTAAATGTGCGCACGACAGTACCCGTGCAGGTGGCCGTGCCGCCAAAATCGGTATGGTCGGCCAAGCCGGGAGTGGCATCTCCGTTGGTAATGGGCGCCGAGTTGCCAAACACATCCATTTCCGGATAGGTGCCGGTGCCTTGTATGGAAAAGTTGTAATCCGCTATGTCGCAGTCGCTGACCGCCACGGAAACCGTTGCGCTGCGCAGGCCGATGGCCGACGGGTCGAAGGTGACCTGGAACGTCGTGCCGGCGCCGGGGGCAACGGAACTCGCCGGCGGGCTGGTGAGTGTAAAATCGGAAGCCTGCGCACCACCGATCACCGGTGTTCCTACGGTGAGATTGGCGTTGCCGGTGTTTTGGATGGTGAATGTGCGCACGATGGTGCCGGTGCATTCCGGCATGCTGCCAAAGTCGGTGTGATCGGCAAATCCGGGGCTACCGTCGCCGTCGGCGATGGCGGTACTGTTGCCGGAAATGCCCGCTTTCGGGCCGCCTCTCGAGCCCTGAATGGCAAAATCGTAGGGATTTTCCAGACAATCGCCGTTGGCAAACGACACGGTTGCCGTGTGCAGGTAGTCGCCCGAGGGCGTAAAGGTGATTTGAAACGCCGTGTTTCCGCCGGGCGCAACCAGCCCATCGGGAGGCGTCGAGACGGTGAAATCAGCGGCGTGCGATCCGCCGATCACAATCGTCCCGACCGTCAGGTCGGTGTTGCCGGTATTTTGAATGGTGAAAGTTCGCGCGATGCTGCCCGTACAAGCCGTGGTGCTGCCGAAGTCGGTATGGTTTGTCGTATTCGGGCTGCCGGCGCCGTCGGCGATACCGGTGTTGTTCCCCGATACTTCGATTTCCGGCCCTGTACCCAGCCCCTGAACGGCAAAGTTGAACGGGTTTTTATCGCAGTCGCCGTTGGGAAAAGAGATCGTTGCGCTGCGCAGGCCGGTGGCTGTGGGGTCGAAGGTTATTTGAAATGACGTGTTGTTGCCCGGAGTAACGGTTCCCGCAGGAAGCGCCGTCACGGAAAAGTCGGCTGCATGCGTGCCTCCGATGACGGGCGTACCTACCGTCAGGTTGGCGTTGCCGGTGTTTTGTATCTGGAAAGTGCGGACGACGGAGCCGGTACACTCCGGCACGGTGCCGAAATCGGTATGGTCGCCGGCGTCCGGTGTGGCGTCGCCGTCGGTAATAGAAATCGAATTGCCCAGCACAGTGATTTCCGGAAAACGCACGTCCACCGTGATCTGGCACGTCGTGCTCAACAGCGCGGCATCCGTTACGGTCCAGGTGATTGTATTGCTGCCGCCGGGCAGCACTGCGCCGGCGAGGGTAGCCGAGTTGTTGAAATCGTTGGTGATCGTTGCGCCGGGACAGTTATCGCCGGAGGCCGTCGGGTTGAACTCGGTTCCCTGCACGCTGTACTGGCAGGAATTCGGGTCGGCATTTCGGGCGATTGGGCTGCCTGTGGGACAAGTGATGGTCGGGGGCTGATTGTCCGTTACCTCGATAGTGATCTGACACGTCGTTTGATTGGATCCATCCGTCACCGTCCAGGTGATCGCCGTGGAGCCTTTCGGCAGATCGGCGTTGGCTAATGTGGCGGTGTTGTTGAAACTGTTGGAGATCGTTGCGCCGGGGCAGTTGTCGTCAAAGGCCGTTGGGTTGAATTCAGCGCCCTGCACCGTGTAGGTGCATGCGCCCGCATCTGTGCTGTGGGCGAAGGGCGAGCCGGTGGGGCAGGTGATCGTCGGCGGCTGGTTTTCCAGTACGTTCACCGTGATCTGGCACGTCGCCTGATTCGATCCGGCCGTTACCGTCCAGGTAATCGGCGTGGAGCCATTCGGCAGAACGGCGTTGGCTAATGTGGCCGAGTTGTTGAAATCGTTGGTGATCGTCGCGCCGGGGCAGTTGTCGCCGAAGGCTGTCGGGGCGAATTCGGTTCCCTGCACGGCGTAGGTGCAAGCGCCCGCGTCTGTACTGCGGGTAATTGGCGAGCCGGTGGGGCAGGTGATGGTCGGCGGCTCGTTGTCTGTTATGTTCACCACAAACTGACAAGTTGTGCTCAATACCCCGGTATCGTCCGTCACCGTCCAGGTGATTGTGGTGCCACCGGCGGGCAAAACTGCGCCGGCCAGGATTGCTGTGTTGTTGAAATCGTTGGTGATCGTCGCGCCGGGGCAGTTGTCGCCGAAGGCTGTCGGGTCGAACTCGGTTCCCTGCACCGTGTACTGACAGGAACCCGGGTCGGCATTCCGGGCAAACGGGCCGCCCGTCGGGCAGGTGATCGTCGGTGGCTCGTTGTCTGTTACCGTAACCGTATAACTACAAGTGGCTGTATTGCCTGATAAATCCGACACACTGGCGGTCACATTGGTTGTGCCTACGGGAAAATCTACGGTGCCACCGATACGCACGATCTTGCCTCTCGATGTAGTAGATACATACAGGCTGCCATCCGGGCCAAAAGTGAGGCCGTCCAATGCCGCTCCGAAAAATAATTCAGGTGATACGGACTCGACAAAAGCGCCGGTAGCCCCCTGATAACGGAGTACTTCCCCTGTACTAAAACTGGTCACATACAGGTCTCCATTCGGTCCAAATTCAAGGTCTTGCGGGCCGTTCAGCCCGCCTAATGCCGGTGTGACGAAAGCGTCAATATAGGCGCCTGTCGTGCTATTGTACCGGCGAATGGCACTATTGGAAAAATCACAAACATAAAAATTGCCGTCAGGGCCAAAGGTTATGCCGATCGCCACACCCAGGCCCCCACTTCCCGCAGGCACAAATACATCTATAAAAGCCCCCGTGGTACCGTTGTAGCGCCTGACGCCATTGTTGAATCCGGCCACATACAAATTGCCGTCCGGGCCAAAAACCAACCCGGTTGGGAACGCCAGCCCACCGAGACCGGCAGGAACAAATACATCAATGAAAGCGCCTGATACCGGATTGAAACGGAGCACTTGATTGGAACGCATACTGCTCACATACAGATTGCCGTCGGCCCCGAAACCAAGTCCGCGGGGGTAGGCTAATGAAGTGGAGCCTTGGGGGGCGCCAATTTCGTTGAGCAGGGCGCCGGTAGTTCCGTCATAGCGGTAAATCAGACCGGAAAAAGCTGCGCCGATTAACTTCAGATCGCCAACAATCAAATTGCCATCTTGGTCGGTAATAACCTGTCGCGGCTGTTCCAATCCGGAGTTTACAAAAATTGGATTATGGCTGCCTATGCCGTCTATCGTCTGCGAAAAGGTAGATAATCCGCAGTTTTCTTCAACTTCCGGAGTTTGCAGCACCACGGAGGCTACACAGGCACCTGCATTCGCGCTCACGGTGAGGGGCGCCGGGCAAGTCACTGTCGGCGCCTGGTTGTCGGCCACATCTATGGTGATCTGGCATGAACCGTGAAGGCCGGTGGCGCGCAGTTTTGTTCTCCTTTAATTGCAAAATTATAGACCGCCTCGTCGCAGTCATCACTTCCAATGTTCAGGGTCGCATTGTGCAGGCCGGTAGAAACCGGGGTATAAGTCACCGTGAATGTAGTACTGCTTCCGGCGCCGATGGCTGCCGGTCAAAGATACCACTTAGTGTGAACAGCGTTGCGTCTGGTCCGTAAGCCCAATGGACTGACAGTAAGTGTCGGATTGCCTGCATTTTCCACCCCGTGAATGTGCGTACAAGCGGCGCTCCGGTGGTTTGGCCAAAGTCGGTATGATCAGCCGCGTCGGGCGTGTTGTCGCCGTCGGCGATGTCTATGTTGTTGCCGCGCAGGTTGATTTCGTTGATTACCCCGAGACGGACAGAGACCGTATTGGCCTGGTTATTGGCTGTTGCCAAATCCTGCAAACCGTCGTTATTAAAATCCCCGATCACTAGGAAATTCGGACTCGCCCCTACCGCTATTTCTGTCGAACCGGTGAATCCACCCAATCCGTTGCCCAAGCGGATGGATATGGTGCCGGAAGACTGGTTCGCTGCGGCCAAATCCTGTTTGCCGTCGCCGTTGAAGTCTCCGATCTGAACAACAGAAGTTAGCCCGACCCCAACCGATACATTTGACTGGAAAGTGAATCCGCCCGTACCATCTCCCAGGAAGACAGATACCATGGAAGGATTATTGTTCGCCACCGCCAGGTCCTGCTTTCCGTCGCTGTTGAAATCTCCGACCGATACCGAACGGGAAGCGCTGCCGATCGACAGGGAGGTGGTTCCGCTAAACCCACCCAGGCCGTCGCCTAAACGGATGTACACGATGTTTAAATCCCTGCTCGTTGCCGCGAAGTCCTGTTTGCCGTCGCCATTGAAGTCGCCGATCGCGATGGAATATAAAAGACTTCCTACTGCCGCCTCGGTCGTACCACTGAATCCGCCCGAGCCATCACCAAGGCGGATAGATACTGAGGCCGTATTGTAGTTTCCTCTCGCCAGATCCTGCCTGCCGTCGCCATTGAAGTCTCCGACCGCGATGGAGTATGGATTTTGCCCCGCCGATACACTTGTTGTACTGGTAAAGCCACCCAGCCCGTCGCCTAAGCGGATAGATACGTTAGCGGGGGGAGGGTTGTTATTGGTAATCGCAAGGTCTTGATTGCCGTCGCCGTTGAAGTCTCCGACTGCCACAGAAATAGGATAAGATGCCGGTACCGTTGTTGTGCCGGCAAACCCTCCCAGTCCGTCGCCTAAGTGGATGGATACCGTGCTGGAATTATTATTCGCTGTCGCTAAATCCTGTTTACCATCATTGTTAAAATCGCCGATGGCTACAGAAAACGGACCCGACCCCTGCCACCTTGGTCGTTCCACCAAACTGTCCCTGGCTGCACGCCGGGTCGGTTACCGTCAGGGTAAATGTGAGGGTGGCACTGCCCCCGCTGCTGAAGGCCGTCACGGTCACCGTGTAGGTGCGGCCTGTTTGGCGTCGGTCACCGTAACCACACCCGTGGTGGGGTTTACGGTGAGGACACCAGTGAAGTTCGTGTTTGTGGCAGCCGTCATACTGGTCGTATTGGAGGAGCGGCGCCGGGCGTGACCGTGGTGTTCTGGCCCGCCGTCACAGTAGCGGCGGGATAGGCATCCAGTACGGGTAATACTGCGTCTCCTGCTACCGTGAACGGCGAGAAAGTCGTCACGCCCGACGCCGTTCTGCTGCACAAACCGCTGCAGGATTTTGGGCCGGACGCAAAGTTCTGCCACATAGCGCCATCCCAGCGGGCGACGTAGATGTTGTTCTGGCTCAGAACCGGCGATTCATCGTCCGGTGAGGTCCAATGCAAGGTCACATCCGTGCCTGCCGTACCCGCAATGCGGTCAATGTCCCACTGGCGGTCCACTTTAGCCGGAGCACCGATCGGATTGTCCAGTCCGACCTGCACGCGTACGGCAAAAGTGGAGGTTAAGCTTACATTGCGCAGGGTCACCGGATTGTACTGTGTAGCGCTTGGGCCGATATGGAACAGTTTTGCCGTAGTGGTTGTGCCCGATTGCAGCCTGCCGGTACCGGTTGTTGCGACGAAACTGGATGCGCCGCCGCCTGCAATATTGGGTACCACCAGATCGCTGTTTCCCAACAAGATATTCCCGTTCAGCAGGTCCAGGTTGGTCAGCGTTTGTGCCCCGGGTATGGACAAATGGGCCGGGTTATCCACCGCTAAGGAGGCAAAAGAACCATTGCCCGACAGCGTTTGCGCCGCACTGCCGGAAAAGACCACATACCTCCCTGTACCCACCGACACCGTACCGTTATTGGTAAATGTTGCTCCGGTAATTTGCGAGTTGGTTGTCGTGTTGGCAAAACTCAGCGTCGTTCCGGTATTGACCAGAAAGGCGCCACCATGGGTACCGGCGGCGGCAAGCGTGAGCGTGCCGTTGGTTACGTTTACTATACCGCCGGTTTCATTGGTAAAGGCTCCGGAGAGGGTCTGATTGTTTGCCGTTGTACGGTTCACCGTTCCGCCGCTTTTGTTCACCACATTCAGCCCAAAGGAGAAATTGGCTGCCGGGATATTAAAGGTCCCGTAGTTGACTATCGTTTTGCCCGAGGCACTGATCATGTTTCCACCCGACCAGTTGAGCGTACCGTTGTTGGTGATGTCGCTCTCTACCGTATGGTTTATATTACCGCCAATGACTATGACAAACTCCATCTTGCCGTTGTTGGTGATGCCGGTGAAACCGTTTATGATGTTGTTATCGTAGGCAATAAAAGTAGTAGCTGCAGGCAGTGTCATGGCCGTGTTCGGCCCGCCGGAAATAGTGGCGACATTGTTCAAATTAATGGTATCGAACGCCGGTACGAAGCCGGTGGAGGAGGTGATGGTCGTTGCTCCGTTAAAATTCAGAAAACCCGTTCCGCCGAACGTTCCGCCTTCAAACGTGTGGCTGCCGCCATTGAGCGTCAGAATACCGGGTACATCTACCGTACCGCTGTTGTGCAGTGCATTGGTGAAGGTAGCGTAGCGCCCGGCAGTACGTTCAGCATACCGCCGGCTTCGTTGGTAAATACGGTTGGAATGGTCTGGTTGTTGTTGTTTACGCCGGTACGGTTCACGGTTCCGCCGTTTTTGTTCACCACATTCAGCCCAAAGGAGAAATTGAATGCCGAAATATTGAAGGTGCCGTAGTTGAAGATGGTTTTGCCCGAGGCGCTGAGCATGTTCCCACCCGACCAGTTGAGCGTGCCGTTGTTGGTGATGTCGCTTTCTATGGTGTGGTTGTAAGTACCGCCAACCGTTTGGATAAACTCCAGCGTGCCGTTGTTGGTGATGCCGGTGAAACCATTTATGATGTTGGTGTTGGCGGCAATAAAAGTAGTAGCCGCCGGCAGCGTCATGGCCGTGTTCGGCCCGCCGGATATGGTGGCGCTATTCGGCAAATTAATGGTATCGAACGCCGGCACGAAGCCGGTGGTGGAGGTAATAGTCGTTGTGCCGGAAAAATTCAGGGAACCCGTACCGCCAAATGTTCCGCCCTCAAACCTGTGACTGCCGCCCTGGAGCGTCAAAGTTCCGGGCACGTCCACCCGTGCCGCTGTTATGAAGGGAGTCGGTAAAGGTCAGCGTTGCACTCGACAGCACATTCAGGGCAGCGCCGGCTTCATTGATAAATACGGTCGGGATGGTCTGATTGCCGGCACCGGTACGATTCACGGTTCCGCCGTTTTTGTTCACCACATTCAGCCCAAAGAAAAAATTGAATGCCGAAATATTAAAGGTTCCGTAGTTGAATATCGTTTTGCCCGAGGCGCTGACCATGTTTCCGCCCGACCAGTTGAGCGTGCCGTTGTTGGTGATGTCGCTTTCTACCGTATGGTTTATAATACCGCCAATGTTTTGGATAAACTCCAGCGTGCCGTTGTTGGTGATGCCGGTGAAACCATTTATGGTATTGGTGTTGGTGGCAATAAAAGTAGTAGCCGCAGGCAGTGTCATGGCCGTGTTCGGCCCGCCGGAAATGGTGGCATTCGAGTTTAAATTAATGGTATCGAACGCCGGCACGAAGCCGGTGGAGGAGGTGATGGTCGTTGCTCCGTTAAAATTCAGGAAACCCGTTCCGCCAAACGTTCCGCCCTCAAACGTGTGGCTGCCGCCCTGGAGCGTCAATGTTCCGGGTACGGCCACCGTGCCGCTGTTGTGCAGCGAGTCGGTGAAGGTCAGCGTCGCGCCGGACAGTACATTCAGCATTCCGCCGGCTTCGTTGGTAAATACGGTTGGAATGGTCTGGTTGTTGTTGTTTACGCCGGTACGGTTCACCGTGCCGCCGTTTTTGTTCACCACATTCAGCCCAAAGGTGGCGTTGAAGATGGGGATATTGAAGGTGCCGTAGTTGAAGATGGTTTTGGCTGAAGCACTGGGCATATTCCCGCCCGACCAGTTGAGGGTGCCGTGGTTGGTGATGTCGCTTTCTATCGTATGGTTTATATTACCGCCAATGTTTAGGATAAACTCCAGCAGGCCGTTGTTGGTGATCCCCGTGAAACCGTTTATGGTATTGGTGTTGGTGGCAATAAAAGTAGTCGCCGCAGGCAGGGTCATGGTTGAGTTCGGCCCGCCGGAAATGGTGGCATTCGAGTTTAAATTAATGGTATCGAACGCCGGCACGAAGCCGGTGGTGGAGGTGATGGTCGTTGCTCCGTTAAAATTCAGGAAACCTGTACCGCCGAACGTCCCGCCTTCAAAAGTATGACTACCGCCCTGGAGCGTCAGGATTCCAGGCACATCTACTGTCCCGCTGTTGTGCAGTGCATTGGTGAAGGAAAGTGCAGCGCCCGACAGTACATTCAGCATACCGCCGGCTTCGTTGGTAAATACGGTTGGAATGGTCTGGTTGTTATTGTTTACGCCGGAACGGTTCACCGTGCCGCCGTTTTTGTTCACCACATTCAGTTCAAAGAAGGCATTGAATGCCGAAACATTGAAGGTACCGTAGTTGAAAATAGTTTTGCCCGAAGGGCTAGGCATGTTTCCGCCCGACCAGTTGAGGGTGCCGTGGTTGGTGATGTCGCTTTCTATCGTATGGTTTATATTACCGCCAATGTTTAGGATAAACTCCAGCAGGCCGTTGTTGGTGATCCCCGTGAAACCGTTTATGGTATTGGTGTTGGTGGCAATAAAAGTAGTAGCCGCAGGCAGTGTCATGGCCGTGTTCGGCCCGCCGGAAATGGTGGGCTATTCGGTAAATTAATGGTATCGAACGCCGGCACGAAGCCGGTGGAGGAGGTGATGGTCGTTGCTCCGTTAAAATTCAGGGAACCCGTTCCGCCGAACGTGCCGCCTTCAAACGTGTGGCTGCCGCCCTGGAGCGTCAAAGTTCCGGGTACGGCCACTGTGCCGCTGTTGTGCAACGAGTCGGTAAAGGTCAGCGCCGCGCCCGACAGCACATTCAGGGTAGCGCCGGCTTCGTTGGTAAATACGGTCGGGATGGTCTGATTGTTTGCACCGGTACGGTTCACGGTTCCACCGCTTTTGTTCACCACGTCCAGCCCAAAAATGGCGTTGGCTGCCGAGATATTGAAGGTGCCGTAGTTGAAGATGGTTTTGCCCGAGGCGCTGGGCATGTTTCCACCCGACCAGTTGAGGGTGCCGTTGTTGGTGATGTCGCTCTCTACCGTATGGGTTGTAACACCGCCAATGTTTTGGATAAACTCCAGCAGGCCGTTGTTGGTGATGCTCGCCCCGTCAAGTGTGCCGTTATTGGGTTGAAGTAACGCCCCTCCGGCATTAATGGTCAATGTATCAAACTGGGCGGACGTCGTCAGGGTCACGGTATGGGTTGCCAGGATGGTGGCGTTGTTAGCCGAAGTCGGCACCACGCCGCCAACCCAGGTGCTGCCTATATGCCAGGGGCCTGTTTGCGCGGTTACGATTGATCCGATCGGTGGGCAGCTGCCGGCATTGGGGCTGTCGCCACTGATGGTCCAGCCTTTAACTGCCGTCAGGTTGGTTCTGGCCGCCACGGCATTGGTGCCGTATTGCCGACTATTAGCACCGAGCGATCGTCCGGAGGGTGTGGCGGGGTTGTTGCTCCAGCCGATGAGGGTAGCGGTGTAGTTGTTGCAGTCCATGCCGGAAGAACCAGCATACCGGACATGTTGACGTTTGCGTGCAAGGTCCAGCCGCCGAGGCTCCTGTTGAAGGCGCCACGCCGGAAAACATATCGCTCATGTTGGTCACCGCTGCGGTGTTCCAGCTGCCGATAGGCTGATTGAAGGCGCTGGTAAAGTTAAACATACCGCTCATATTTGTCACCGCTCCGGTATTCCAGCCGCTGATGTCCTGATTAAAAGCGACAAACCGAAACATATAGCTCATATTGGTCACTGCCCCGGTGTTCCAAGCGCCGATAGGTTGGTTGAAGGCATTAGCGCTGTAAAACATGCTGTTCATATCGGTCACCGCCCCGGTGTTCCAACTTCCAATAGGCTGGTTAAAGGCAATGGCGTTGGCGAACATTTGGTTCATAGTGGTCACTGCTGCGGTATTCCAAGTTCCAATGGGCTGATTAAACGTGCCGGCCGACCGGAACATGTTGCTCATATTGGTCACCGCTCCGGTATTCCAGCCCTAAGGTCTTGATTGAACGCACCGGCCTCATAAAACATGGAACTCATATTAGTCACTGCCGCAGTATTCCAGGTACCGATGGGCTGGTTGAAGGCACTGGCGCCGGAAAACATTTGGCTCATAGTGGTATCTGCTCCGGTATTCCAGCCGCCAATGGGCTGGCTGAAGGCAGTAGCGCCGGAAAACATGTTGCTCATAGACTTCACTGCTGCTGTATTCCAACTGCCTATAGGCTTGTTGAAGGCGGTAGCATTGGTGAATAAATTGTTCATATTGATCACCGCACCGGTATTCCAGCCGTCAATGGGCTGGTTGAAGGCGGTAGCGCCGGAAAACACAGAACTCATGTTGGTCACCGAGGCGGTGTTCCAGGCGCCGATGTTCGCTGGTCCATTCAGGGTGGTACAGCCAGAGAACATCTGGCTCATGTCTGTTACGCCGGAGAGGTTGGGTACATCCACTGCGCTGATATTCAGGTTGGAACAGCCCTGAAATGCATAAGCCATGGTGGTCCAGGCGATGGTCCCCCACTGGTTGATGTCAAGTAACTTTTGACGGTCGCCCAAGCCGGCAAAATAGATACGTGGAAAAGCGCCCCGGATCCGAATGGTGTAGGTACCGGCTACGCTGAAATCATGGGTTACCGTTCCGGTGAGACCGGATTCGTCGTACACGCCGTCGTTGTCCCAGTCCACGTCGTAATTGTACCCACAGCCGAGGGTCGGGATGGTGAAAGAGGTACTGTTGGATAAGCCGGGGTTGTCCGTTTTGACGGTGATGATGAAGGCCGTACAATCTGTACCCGATGGGCTATCACCCGTGATCGTCCAGCCTTTTACCGGCTGTCAGGTTGGTTCGGGCAGCGGCAGCACTGGTGCCGTACTGCCTGCCACTGGCGCCGAGCGAGCGCCCGGAGGGTGTGGCGGGGTTGCTGTTCCAGCCGATGAGGGTGGCGGAATAGTTGTTGCAGTCCATGCCGGAACTGTTCAGCATTCCGGACAAGTTGACGGCTGCATTCAGCGTCCAGTTTCCAAGGGGCTGGTTGAAAGCCGTAGCGACGATGAACATACTGGTCATATTGGTCACTGCTGCGGTGTTCCAGTTTCCGATGGGTTGGTTAAAAGCAGAGGCGCTACCGAACATAAATTGCATATTGGTCACTGCTGCGGTGTTCCAGTTTCCAATGGACTGGTTAAAAGCGGGGGCATTACCGAACATATATTGCATATTGGTCACCGCCGAGGTGTTCCAACTGCCGATGGGTTGATTGAAGGAAGTGGCGGACTGGAACATATTACCCATATTGGTCACTGCTGCTGTGTTCCAGTTTCCGATGGGTTGGTTAAAAGCGGTAGCGCCACCGAACATGTATTGCATATTGGTAACTGCCGAGATGCTCCAGTTTCCAATGGGTTGATTGAAAGAAGTAGCCTGGTAAAACATACCAGACATGTTTGTTACGGACGAGGTGCTCCAAGTACCGATGTTGACCGGGCCGGTCAGGATGCCGCATGCCCTGAACATATACTCCATATTGGTGACACCACTCCAGGTTCGGCAAGTCGGTCGCCGATATGTTGAGGTTGGAACAGCCAGCAAAAGCACGTGCCATTGAAGTCCAGGCGATGTCGCCCCACTGGCTGATGTCGAGCAGTTTTTGGCGATCGCCACTGTCGTTAAAATAGATTCGCGGGAAAGCGCTCCGGATCCGTATAGTATAAGTGCCGGCAACTCCAAAATCGTGGGTTACGGTGCCCGTAATGCCCGACTGGTCATACACGCCGTCGTCGTCCCAGTCCACCTCATAGTTGTAGCCCCCGCCGGTAGTCGGGATGGTGAAAGAGGTGCTGTTGGACGAGCCGGGATTGTCCGTTTTGACGGTGATGATGAACGGTTCGTTCATGGAAACCGGTTCCACTGGATCTCCAGTACTACCCGGGGTAGTCGCGCCGGCAAAATGCACGATTGCCAAAACCAGCGTGGCGGCAAGGATGAAACCTGACTTCTGCGGTGCAGATGTGTTTATATTTCGCATAAGCTATACGGGAGACTGATCGAGACAACAGATTAAAAGATATTCCCAACAACTCAGCGAATCAGGAAAATCAAAGAAGCGTGGTATTGGGTCGTTTCAGGAAACCGTGGGATTTTTACCCCCTGTCGGTCAAAGGTAGCGTTTGGCCATGTAGTATTTTCCGGCAATCTTGTAGTATTTTCCGTCAATTTCTTGCCGTCGCCTGCATTGTCGGTACCCTCCAATTGTTTCCGGAAAAACGCCCCGGAACGACAGCACAAAGGAAGCCCCCCCCCTCTCTGACGACCCGCACGCAGATTGCAATTGGTAGCACGCAGATTGCACAGGGCAAAAAATGATCAACACGTCGCTTGGGTGCGTGTACATCAAAGCATTTTCCAAAAAATTGAAATTCAATTAGTTGCGTACTTCGCTGGGTCTTTGCCGAATTCTTTCTGAAAAGCGCGCGAAAAATAGTTGGGGTCGTTGAAGCCGACCCGGTAAGCCACTTCCGATACGGTGTGGTTGGTGGTTTGCAGGAGCTCCAAAGCCCGGTTGAGGCGCAGTCTATTGATGTACTGCGTGGGGTTTTCGCCCGTCAACGCTTTCAGTTTGCGGAACACTTGCGTGTGCGATAAGTGGGTAGCCTGACACAGGTAGGCCATGTCTAATTCGGGATCGTCTAATTTTTCCAGCACTGCATTTTGGAGTTTTTGCAGGAAAAGGTCGTCCAGTGAAGGCGCCGATTGGTGGGCAATGGCAACAGATGCAGCAGGAGGAAGGGCTGCATATCGCGCCTGCAAGGTGGCCCGCAACTCCACTAATTTTTGCAGCCGCACGAACAGTTCTTCCTTGTGGAACGGTTTTTCTAAATAGGCATCTGCACCGGTGCGCAGGCCCACCAGTTTGTCGGCCTGAGTGGCTTTGGCGGTGAGCAGGATGATGGGTATGTGGCTCGTGCGCTCATCGTTTTTGAGGGTTTGGCACACCTCGTAGCCGTCTTTTTCGGGCATCATCACGTCGCTGATGATGATGTCGGGTACCAACTCGAGGGCGCATTCGATACCTGCCTGCCCGTTGGGCGCCCATTCGATCTGGTAGTCGGTTTGCAGCAAGCTGCGCAGGTACGTCGTCACGTCGGCGTTGTCTTCGATGATCAGGAGCAAGGGGAGATTACCGGGGGGGGCTGGTTTCTGGTTGGAGGGTTGGAAGGTTGCTGGTTGCAGGATGGATGCCGGATTCGAGCCTGATGTGGTTTCTACAGGCGCACCTGCTTCCACGAATCGGCTTTTCAATGGAAAAAGCAGGGTGAAGGTGGTGCCTTTGTCCACCGTACTCTCCACCGCAATGCTGCCGCCGAGCAGGGTGGTCAATTCTTTGATGTATGCCAGCCCGATGCCGGTGCCTTCGCCCCGGCGGGTGCTCGAATCATCCACCTGGTAAAAACGGTCGAAGATGTGGGGCAGTTCGGCCGCGGGGATGCCCTTGCCGGTGTCCTGCACAACCAATTGCAGGTATTCCATCGTTTTTCCTCCTGCTGCGGGATCGGGTACAGGTTTGGCATGTAAAATGACTTTCCTGCCGCGAGGGGTAAATTTGAGTGCGTTGGACAGCAGGTTGACGACGATGGCCTGCATTTTTTCTGCATCATAATCCATTTCCAGGTCGGGTACCTCGGGATAAAAAGCCAAGCGCAGGTCCTGCTCCTGCGCCATAGAGTAAAACGATTCGATCAGGTAATGCAAGTAGGCCACGATGTCGCTGCGCTGCCATTGCACCCGGAGCAGTCCACTGTCTAATTTGGCGAGATCAAGGATTTGGTTGATGAGCCACAGTAAGTTTTGGCCGTTGCGTTGGATGAGTTCGAGGCTCGTGGTCGTGTCGGCGCGGCTTAGGGGCACGCCGGCATTGTTTTTTAACCGATCGGTTATGCCGAGGATAACCGTCAGCGGGGTGCGGAATTCGTGAGAAATGTTGGTGAAAAAGCGCGACTTGACGGCATCGAGGTTTCGCAAGGCCTCTGCCTGCAGGTGGTTTTTTTCGTTAGCCGACTTCAATTTAAAATAGTAGAAAAGTAGCATCCCTGAAAAAAGCAGGCTTATCAAAATACCTCCCCAAAGCCATCTCCTTCGCTCGGCAGCAGCATTAATTTCCCGCTTTTGTGCTTCGATTTCTGCATTCTTTTGCGCGACCTGGTACTTTCTATCCACCTCCCTCAAATGTCGCTTGTTCTCTTCCTGAAGGTTATCTTTAGATAAGGCGTATGCTTTGTCCAGGTTCAGAAAAGCCGAATCCAGCAGGCCCATTTTTCGAAAAATCTCTCCTCTGGTTTGATAGGATATTGAAAGACTGGACGATAGAGCATTATATCTTGCCATATTCTTATTGCTCAAAACAGTCAGGGTAGAGTCGTTGTGGGCGAGCGCGGCGGCAAATTCGTTGTCTTCAAGGCAGATTCTGGACAAGGATATATGAACTGCCGCAAGGGTCGAAAAGGCTTCTATTTTTCGGTAGCTATATGCCGCTGCTTTCAAATACTGAACCGCTTTTAGCCTGTTATTTTGTGATTTGGAAATCAGGCCCAAAATCAGGTTGGCTTCTGCCTCCTCGAAAGTTTGCCCCCATTTTTGAGCATGAACCAAGGCTTTTTGAGCGTAAAAAACAGCGGAGTCCGGTTCGCCGAATACTCGGAAATGCGAAGCAAGGCGCACGGCAAGCGGTGCATAGATGGTGTCCAGGCCGTGTTTTTGGATAGTCGTTTGCGCCATTCGGAGGTGCGAGAGGCTCGCTTGCCGGTCACCGAGATATTCTTCGATGAGGCCAATGGCCCGGCAGGTTTCCGCAAAAATTTTCCATTGCCCTTGTCGCCGGCTTTTTGTTTTGAGCTCGAGCAAAAGCGAAAGCGATGTTTGGTTGGAGTCGTTGTGGATAAGCGCCTCGCTGTGTACCAATTGCACTTGCAGGCCAAAGGGGGAGTCCAGTGCTTTTTTGGTGCGCAGGCGGTCAAGCAGCCGGGTCGTTACGATGAGTGCGCTGTCATTTTTCGAACCGGCGAAGTGGGCAGCGCGGACATATTCGCGTTGCCATTCGACAGCTTCAGCGGAAAGCCCCTGCCCCTGCACACGCCCTGCGGCCATGAAACAACAAAGCAAAAAAATACGGTTCACGAACAAAGAGAGATATTGGCTTTTTATATCCGTAGCCGAGCTGGTTTGCACAAGGACAGACGAAAACAAGTTATGTGGCATGTCGGGAATATTTTTCACACGCGCAGACTTGGCAATTTATGGAGGCCGGACAAAAATAAAGAAAAAAGTGCGGGGGCGACTACCGTCACCCCCGCACCATCGGAAAAATCGAATCAATCGAAAAATCGAATCAATCCAGCATTACGGTAACCGCTGCAAAACCACCTTCTTGCTCACGCTGCCCATATCGGTTTGCAACCGCACCAGATACACGCCGGAACTCAGCCATTCGCCCGCATCGGAGCGGCCATTCCAGGTCGCTACATTCGGGCCGGCAACGGCCGAAACCGGGCGGCGCACCACCTCGCGGCCTTGCGCATCGCTGATTGTGAGCGTCACTTCCGCTGCCTTCGGCAAATTAAACCGAAGCGTCGTTTCACTGCTGAACGGGTTGGGTTGCACATCGAAGCCCACCGTGGTACCGAAATCCTCGGCGGCACTTGTCGTTTGCAACTCGAACGGCACCGGACTTTCGATACCGCCCTGGTGCTGGTTGGGCGCGAAGAACATGGTTTCCGTCAGGTCGTGTACCGTTTCGGCAGCGTCGTCGTACAATTTGAAGCGTAGCAACTCGCCGGGCGTGTTGGCATACATCGTCAGGAAGAACAGGTGCGCATCCAGCGGTTCGATGTAAATCGCCTGCGCCGTGCCGCGCACTTCGTTGCCGACAAAGGCGCCGAGTTCCATATTGCTCGTGGTGGCGTTGGCGCCGTCGGCGCGCAGCATACCGATGAGCGTGCTGCTGTGCTCAAACTGGGTCGGATCAACCGCCCAATGCGCGACCGGCGGTTCCGTTTCACCGCGTTCCAACACCGAATTTTCGGTAAATGGCGTGGACGGTAGTGGATAGGTCAGCGTACCGGCCTGGGCCAGTCTGATTTGGTAGCCGTTGGGCGGCGACATATACTTCAAACTGCCGATCCAGCCAAAAGCCGGGTTCAGGTACTGCGCAAAAGCATACTGGCTCTTGGCTACGTCACCGTATTGGGCCGGCAAAGAAGCCAACGCTTCGTTGATCGGCAACGAGTAGTTGGGAATGTACCCGATCCAGTTCCAGCCGGCCACTACCGGGATATTCGTCGTTAGTGGATCAATTGGCGTGCCTTGCATCCGCAGGGTATCCGGCAGATCCGTCCGGTGGATATACATGGTCGTGTTGCTCAGGTTGGTCAATGGGCCAACCCAGGCGCTACCGCTGTACATCGAGAACGGCCCCTGGCTGCGGATCAGGTTGCCGTCGGGGTGTTTCAGCGACGCCAGCGCCGAGTCCAGCGTGCTGTTCGGGAAAGCCAGGTTGAACGACAGCCAGTTCCAGCCGTAGTTGAACGGTATCGCGCGCAGCAACAGCCCGGAGGTATGCACCACTTGCGGATTGTCGGTGATGCCGATCACATTGTCGGGCTGGAAAGTGAATGCTTCCACCACGGAACCGTAGCGTTGGCAGGCAGAGGCATCCCAAATCTCGATGCGCAAGGGTTTGAGCATATCGCTCGGATTGCCATACACATTCAGGTAAACCAGATAGGCGCCTAATTGTGGGATATACCGAACATTGGAGTAGCCGCGCAACTCATCGTCAATGTATGCCGCTGCGATGTCTTCCACATCCGTCGAGAAGGCGCCCTCTATGTTGAGTTTGAGTACCATACTCATGGAGTTCTCATACAACCCGGGGTTGAAGGCCCCATAAGGCGGCCGACATACCACGCGCACCCCCAACGGCAACGGTTCGTCGCCGCCCATAAAAAATGGGTTTTGCCCCGTTTCGGTGTGCAGCACAATCGTATCCGACCAGTTTCCGAAAGACAAATCAGGGTCTACGGTGAAGCTGACCGGACGGATTTCGTTGGGCGCCAGCGTGCCTTGATTGGGAACGACGTGTACCCAGTCCGGCGCACCCTGAATGGTGAACGGAACCGGATAGCCGCCGCGGTTGTGGATATTGGCGGTAGCGGTTTTTGCCTCGTCATCGAATTTGGTGATACCGAGGCTGTCGGTCAGCCACGCCAGTTCGTTGCGGTCCACAAAGAATTCCCAAACACCGTTGTTGAATTTGGTGCCATTGAACGAGTTGCCCACCAGGTCTTCGATGCCACTTAGTTCGGCACGCAGGATACGGTTTTCCAAAAACTTGTTGGCAACGCTCGGGCTTGGGTCTATGACGATTTTGTTCTCGAAACAGGTCATGCTGATGTCCAGCAACGTGTTGGTCACCGTATTGTAGAGTTCTACTTTGCCAACAGGCGGGACAAGTTTATCGCAATTGACATGCTGGTTGAACGTAAACGAAATCTCATCCCCGACATGGTACACCCCATCCGACGGCTGCGGAATACCTACGATGCTGGGTGGCTCGCGGTCTATCCGGCCGTTGATAATTTCGGAAAAGCCGGGTTTGTCGCTGGCGTCTCCGGTACATACCGCCCAGGCATGCACCTCGTAGGGGCCGTCGCCCAAGCCATCCGTCTCCCAGAAATACTGGGTAAATGATGGGCCGAGTACATTGGCCTGCTGCGTCGGCGTCAGGGTGGAAAAGCCCGACCAGTTCGGGTTATAACGTTCATGCGGAAGACCACCCGGGCCGGTGATGTTGATCCAGGCCCCATCGCCGTCGGTGCGGCGGTACTGTACGCGTACCAATTGAAAATCGGTGGAATTCAGATCGTAGCCTGATACCGTGATGCGCCGGATGGTTCCGGGCTGTATGGAATCATTGGTGAGCACGACCCAGTTCTGCTCCGGCGTAGTGACCGCTACTTCGCTGCACGGGCGGATGAAGTCTGCCCCGATATAGATACCGGAAAAAAACTTCGGATCGCCGGCGAGCGGGAGTGAAAGTGCGAAATTTCGATCCATCTCGCATTCGGAAACCAACGCCACCAACAGGCTGTCGTACTCGTACGCCACCGGCCCCTGATCCACGGTGAGGGTGATGGGGGTAGAGGTATTGTACGGTACAATGTACTTGATGGTGTTGTTGTTGAGCTGTTGTCCGTTCAATTTGATGACGGCGCCGTCCGGGTTGCTGGAAGCGACTGCAGTAAACCCGTACGTCCAGTCTTCGTTGGTAGCGCTCAGGTTGCCGAGGTTAAAGTTGAACACTGCCGGTTCGTTGGACGGGATGTTGATCGCTTTAAACGGTGATCCTAACGCCAGTTGCAGGTTTGGCGCTTCGCGGTTGGCCGTACCGGGTTCCCAGGGGCAGGAAGACTGTCCTGCTTTGATCTTGAACACGGGAGTTTTGTATATGGAGTCCTTCGACACATCTACCGTGAACATATCGCCCGGATCGTTGTCCTTGAGCGAATAGCCGATCGTAACGCCTCTTTCGTTGGAGCTGCCGCCGGCGTCCACGGTATTGCTAGTTTTGGTGATCAGGCTAACCTTACCTTCTAAACCTACTTTTTTTATTTCAAAACCATAACCCGTTCCGATCTTGAACTCACTGTTGACGTAGTTCTCGATGTTATTGCCGCCCGAGGTATCGCTGGTTTCAGCATACTCGTAGGTTACTCCGGAATCGAAGGAAACATTGCGGACAAATTTGGCGCTGTCTTTCAGGATATTGTTGCGGAGCAGGATAGAGTCCCACCGAACAATAGATTCCAGACAACGCACAACAGTGGCCGAGTCTGTGCCTGGATCGGCTGCCACTTTTGCCAGGTAGTTTTTCATGTAATTCTGAATTTGAAATTCCGAATACATGAATGTTGTGGCAAAAGTACCCGGGTCCACACTCACGATCTGTTTGACCGTAGGCGTACAGGTGTCAAATGTGACTTCATCGGCAAACCCGAAGATCAGGTTGATGGCTTCGCCTACAAACACGTCGCCACCGCGGGCACCGCCTACAATCAGGTCCTCTTCGCTGGTGGAAATTTTGTTGCTGAAACTCGTACAGGTTTGAAACGTGCTATCCGAAACCCTTTTGTAGGTGAGCTGCGATTCGATTTCAAATTTGACCTTCGGCTCAATTTCCTCAATCACCCCAATGCCAAGGGGGCCAGAACAAGCGTAATTTTCGGGCCTGTTTTTACGTCTAATGTAAGTCCCCGGCCTATCTCAAATTCGCCCTTGATGGTGGTTGTTTTACAAATTTTTTCGTTTTTTTCCAGATAAGACGAACTGCCGTCGCCGGGCGGGTCGCGCAGGATAATGGTCGGAATCTCCGGCATCATCGTGGTGAAGGTGTTTTCCTTTTTCCGGATACCCGTGATCACGGCCTGTTTTAACAAAGAACCTGTTCTCCCGGCTACCGAAGTGCCCAGTATTTGCAGTGTTTTTATGAATGGCGGTGAAGGGTTCGGCTCGCCCACCTGGAATTTATATTTCAGTGTAGTACCCGACATGGTCGTGTCGAATACCTCGTCGGAAAAACCATTGATAAAGCGGAAGTTGGCTGTATCCAACGGACAGATACCTTCGTCCAGCACGACGTTCATATTGTCCACAATGGGTACATACCGCTCAACCAAGGAAACGGTCAGTGTAACATTCTCGCCCTGATCCAGCACAATAAGCGGCGGACTACAGCCGGGGATGGTATCCAGGCCGCTGTTAATGGTGACTTCCGGTGGTGCGAAATAGATAAAGTTTATGATCGTATCGGTGATTTTCGTCAAGTCCACCGTGGCCCCACCCAACACCTGGAAGAACGATTTGACATCCGGATCGGAGTGCTCCACCACGGCTACGGTCAGGCTTTCCAAAGGCGGCAACTCATCAAATTCGTATTCACCTTCCTGATTGTCTATGATAATTATCCGTTCGAGACAGCCGTCCACCGAACGCACTTTGACGACGCACACGGTGCCCGTGCCCGTGCCCGGCGGCGCCTCAATGACGGATTTTTTACATTCTCCGCCGGCTACGACGCCTTTGACTTTGCGGGTCGTGATATCATTAAAGAGGATACCGGCGATGGGGCTGACCACATTGGTCACCTCCCAAAAGGCGGGCACGAAAAAGTGGTCTTCAAACACCGGAGTGAGTTGTGCCGTAGTTCCCGGGTCGAAATCAATGATAAACTTGCCCGTAGAATCCGTAAAAATACGCGGAGAGAAGGAGGCACCGTTGACCAAAATTTCCACATTCTGGGCAAAGCAATCGGTGTTTTTGTACCGCACATAGCCGGATACCGGCACGGTACTGCGGTCGGTGAAATCCACCTGGTCCACCGATGTCACGCTCGGGTTGAGTGTCACCTGCCGGGTCACCGGCGTGAATTCATGGGGCGATGTTTTTTGCCGGGCCGCAAAAGGCGACCACTCGGCGCCGTAGTTGGTGCCGAATGGCAGCAAAACAGAGCCGCTGTTATTCAGGCGGTTACCGTTGCCCTCGTCCAGCGAGAAATAGACGCGCAGGCCTTTTTCCGATATCTCGCGTCCGTTCTGGAAGTGATCGAGAATGGTAGCGGTGCTCAGGGTGGTGTCGTACAAGGCCACCTCGTCTATCAGGCCGCCGTAATAGTCGGTCCGGCCCATGCCGCTGGTGCGCGCACCGAGCAGCCAGTTGCCGGTCGAATCAGACCAGTTGCCGGTAATGCCGGCAAAGGTGTGGTTACCAAGGGACACACCGTTTTTGTAGGCGGTCACCAGCAGTTCGTTGTCGGTAGTCGTGGTGTCCAGCGTAAAGGCCCAATGCTGGTAACCTACTCCCAATGTGCCGAAGTTGTGTTCCTGACCATTCAGGTAAAACCAGATGTTGTTGTCCAGACCACTTTGTTTGATCAACAACCGGAAGTCGTTGGCAGGCCAGGTTTTGGAAATCAGGCACTGATCGCCATCCGGGCCTGCGCTGTTTACCCACAGTTCGAGCGTAGCTTTGGGTGTTACGGAGAAATCGGGAAGCGTCGCGTAGTCCTGCGAATCGCGCACAAACTTGAGCGTCCGGTACATATAAAAGTCCTTCATCGGGTCGGCCAAAAAGGTGGTGCCCGTGCCGTAACTCGCCGATTCGATCCGGTAAAAACCCTGTTGATTGGTTTTGCCCATCGTGCGCACATACGGGCGGTCGGCATCGAAAGCCGCACCGCAGAAGTAGAGTTTGTTCCGGCGAACCACATCGAAGGAACCCGTACCGAGCTCTTCGTCCATTTTCCAGTAAAACTGCAAACCGGCTGTGAGGGAAGAAGCCGTACCCATCTTGACTTCTCCAAGATCAAGTTCGTCGAGGCGGCGGTGATAAACGCGCACTTCGTCCAGCCGGCCCTGCCAGGTTCCGGCGGCCTCTGTGCGTGCGCCGAGGCGCAGTTCCTCGGCCGAAGGTACCGGCGGCAGATCGGCTATTTCGACTAATGCGCCGTCCACATAAATCCGGCCCTTGCCGTCGGTGTCCATCGTGATCGCGACGTGGTGCCAGTCATTTTTGGTGCTGTCGGGGAATTGGGCAGTCAGCAGGGCCGCGCTCGCATCGGTTTGCGCTACGACGATACCTTCGTGGCCGCCGCCGCTGGCTATTGGCCGCACGATCAGCGGGAACGGGTGCAAACTCACGATCCCGGCATTGGCCGTAGCGCTGGTAGTTTTTACCCAAAAAGCCAGCGTCCATTCGCCGTTGGCGGCTGGGAGGAAACTGCCGGCGGTGCTGGTGTCGGCTAAGGCAAAAGCCCCGTCCGTGATACCAAACTTGGCTGAAAAACCCTGCAAGGGGGTGAGGGTAACCAAGGCATCGGGTACCGGGCGTCCGCTGGGCGTTTGGATCCAGCCAGTGACTACGCCATTAGGCACTTGAAAACCGATGGCTTTGCCGGGCAAACCTTCGCCAAAGTTGTTGACGGCGCGTACCTCGTATTTGTAAGCCCGCCCGGCGATGACGTTGAAGTCGTTGTAGTTGCGGGTTTTATCATCCACCAGCGCCAGAAATACATCGTCGCGGTAGATTTTATAGCCTTCGCTGGCCAAGGCACCGAGCGGGTTGATGTCCCAGGACAACTGGATGCGGTCCAGCAGTTCGCCTTGCGTAGCCGTCACAAACGGCGCAAGCGGCGGCACCAAAAAACGCGACCAAAAGCCTATGACGGAATTATTGGCCGGCGAGGTAGCAATGCCAACCGCAGCTTGCCCAAGCGAGTAGCTGGAGCGGCGATTGGCGGAATAAGCATCGGTGGCATTACCGAAATTGAAAAAAACTTCGCCGGAGGTGATCTGTTCCACAACCGGAGCGCATGCAGCATCCTGTTGTGCCCAGACCGGAGCGGCTATGATACTGCACCAAAGCAGTATGGCATAAGTAAATAGTCGTATGTACATACCTGATCAATGTTTTAACTTGTGAAAAAAAAAGAAACTTTCACTCCGTTAATTGATCCGTATGTATGCCCACAGGTTTATGTTTCTTGGACGCGTTTCCGGGCCATTGCCGCTGCTTGGGATGGATATGCCGGTGAGGAACCGCCTGTTGTTTGGTTATCATCAGATGGTACTTTGGGACGCGAAAATCGCTCTCCCCGGCAATCGCACTATGCCAAGTGCCGCCTGTTTGGCGGGTGTCGTTGAAAGAGTGGCGTGGCCCGGGTCATTCACGTTATGGTTGTGCGTCTGAACGGCCTGATCCTGGAAGGTTCCAATAGGCGAATTGGAGTCCGGCTCGGGTCGCGATCGGGGCTGGTGCTAAACTCCTGCGTCCGCATAAACAAACCGCCTGCATCCGGCACATTGGTCAGTCCAAATTGTGAACGCAATTGATCCGTAACGGCCAAAGCGCGGCCGTCCATCGGTACCCAGCAAGCGCCGTTTGCCTGGGCAAATTGCGTTGGGTTCAGAATGGAGTATTTCACGTCGCCAACCGCGCCCGAACAGACCGTCGTGTACACCGAAAAGGCATACGGGGAGTAGGAAAGTTCGCTGCGGGGAGTCAGTTCGTACGAACCGATACGTACGCCGAGAAAGAGTGTTGTGCCAAAATCGCCGGCATTCAGTGGCGTTACGCTGCCGAGGTAGTGGCTGTAAATACCGCCCACTACATCTACATCGGCTATTTCTTCCCACAGGTGGGTGCCACCGATTGCCACATTGTACAGCCGGAACGTGACCGTTTGCGGGCCATCGGAAACCGAGGCGCCGCTGGCTGTTTTCAAGGTGCCCTGGATACTGATTTTTGGGTTTTGGGCAGCAAGTTGTACAGTGCATACAGTTGCCAGTGCGAACACCATCAGGAGTTGAAATGCGCTGCGCGAAAAGGAGCAAACGATAGATTTTGTAAAATTTCCCATGAGAAAAAACAAATTTAATATTTGAAAAATAGCGTTGTTGGTTGTCGTCAATCGTAATGTAAAACCTTCCAAGTTTTTGAAACTTGGAAGGTTTTCTATGCGCCCCGCTTGGTGAAAATACCAAACAAGGCGTTCAACCGCGTAAGTAACGGCGGGTTTTAACCCGCCGTTACTTACAGTGTACGGCGGGTTAAAACCCGTCGCTACTTACGGCAGCCGTTGCAAAACTACCTTTTTCGTAGCACTTCCGTTCCCCGTTTGCAGCCGCACCAGATACACCCCCGAACTCAGCCACTCGCCTGCGTCGGAGCGGCCGTTCCAGGTCGCCGCATTCGGGCCGGCAGCCGCCGAAACCGGTCGGCGCACTACCTCGCGGCCTTGTGCATCCGTGACCGTCAGCGTCACCTCCTCTGCCTTCGGCAAAACAAACCGAAGCGTCGTCTCGCTGCTGAACGGGTTGGGCTGTGCATCAAACGCCAGCGCGGCGCCAAAGTCTGTTTCGGTGCCCGTCGTTTGCAGTTCAAACGGCACCGGAGTGTCAATGCTGCCCTGGTGTTGGCCGGGATCGAAGTACATCGTTTCCGTCAAATCCTGCACCGTACCGGTAGCGTCGTCGTAGAGTTTGAAGCGCAGCAATTCGCCCGCCGTATTCGCGTAGGTCGTCAGGAAAAACAAGTGCGCGTCGAGCGGTTCGATGTAAATGGCCTGTGCCGTGCCGCGTACTTCGCCACCGGCAAAAGCGGCGAGTTCCATGTTGCTCGTGGTGGCATTGGCGCCGTTGGCGCGGATCATGCCGATGAGCGTATTGCTATGTTCAAACCGGGTTGGTTGTACAGTCCAGTGGGCCGCAGCCGGTGTTTCCGGTTCGCCGCGCGCCTCCGTCAGGTTTCCGGTAAGCGGACTCGGCGGCGGCGGATACGTCAGCGTGCCGGCCTGAGCCAGTTTGACCTGGTAACCGTTGGGCGGCGACATGTATTTCAAATTACCCACCCAACCGAAAGTCGGGTTGATGTACTGCGCAAACGAATACTGACTTTTGACAATGTCGCCGATTTGCGCCGGCAAAGAAGCGAGCGCATCGTTGATCGGCAGGGAGTAGTCGGGCACATACCCGATCCAGTTCCAACCGGCCACCACCGGGATGTTTGTCGTGAGCGGGTCTATCGGCGTACCCTGCATGCGCAGGGTGTCCGGCACGTCGGCCCGGTAGATATACATGGTGGTGTTATTCAGGTTGCCAGTGTACCGAACCAGCCGCCGCTATACTGTGAAAATGCTGTTTGCCCTCGATCAGGTCGTTTTCCGGATGGTGTAGTGATGCAAGCGCCGCGTTTAGACTGTTGTCGGGAAATGCCAGGTTGAACGAAATCCAGTTCCAGCCGTAGCCTAAGGGCACCTCACGCAACAACAGGCCACCCGTGTGGATCACCTGCGGGTTGATCGGTATGCCGATCACGTTGTCGGCCTGGAACGTAAAGTTTTCCATTATCGAACCGTAGCGTTGGCACTCCGAGGCATCCCATACTTCGATGCGCAGGGGCTTGAGCATATCGCTCGGGTCGCCGTGCACGGTCAGGTAGGCTAACCATGCGTTTACCTGCGGTACAAACTGAACGTTGGCACGACCGCGGATTTCGTCGTCAATAAATACTGCGACGATGTCTTCCGGGTCTGTCGAAAACACGCCCTCAATATTGACTTTGAGCACCATGCCCATGGTGTTTTCAAACTGGGCGAGGTTCACATTGCCGTAGGGCGGGCGGCACACTATGCGCACCCCGATGGGCAGCGGCTCACTGCCGCCCATGAAGAAGGGATTTTGCCCGGTTTGTGTTTCCAGTACAATAGTGTCGGACCAGTGTCCGAAAGCCAGGGTAGAGTCCACGGTGAAACTCACCGGACGTATTTCATTGGGCGCCAGCGTGCCCTGGTTCGGGGTGACGTGTACCCAATCCGGTGCGCCCAGGATTTTGAACGGCACGGGGTAGCCGCCCCGGTTGTGGATGCCGGCGGTGCCGGTTTTGGATTCTTCCTCAAACTTCGTGATGCCGAGGCTGTCGGTCAGCCAGGCGAGTTCGTTGCGGTCCACGAAAAACTCCCAGTCGAGTGCGCCACCTTTATTGCCGATCAGATCCTGGATGCCGCGCAGTTCGGCCCGCACGATGCGGTTTTCGAAAAACTCATTGTTGAACGTCGGGTCAAAAATGATCTTGTTTTCGTAACAGGTCACATTGGCGCCAATCAACGTGTTTGTGGTGGCATCATACAGGCCTACATTTCGCTTAAGTCCGATGAAATCCTGTTTCAACGAATCACAATTGACGTGCTGGTTGAACGTAAAGGAAATTTCGTCGCCCACGTTGTACACCCCGTCCGAGGGTTGCGGCAGGCCTACGAGGCTGGGCGGTTCGCGATCTATACGGCCTTTGATAATCTCCGAGAAGCCGGGCATATCGCTGGCATCGCCGGTGCAAACAGCCCAGGCATGAATTTCGTAATCGCCGTCGGACAATCCTGTCGTTTCCCAGATAAACTGGGTAAAACCGGGTTGCAGCAGCAAGGTATCAGGGCCGGGTATTCTGAAGGTGTCTGCTTGTGCATTGTAAAAGCCTAACCATTTGGGATTGTATGCTTCATAAATGCCGGTCGGAGTGGGCAGGTTGATCCAGGCGCCGTTGCCGTCGGAGGGGCGGTATTGCACCCGGATCAGTTGAAAATCGGGCGAGTTCAGGTCGTAGCCTGACACGGTTATGCGGCGCTTCGTGCCTGGTTGGATCGGGTCGTTGGTCACCACCACCCAGTTTTGCTCCGGCACATTGATCTTCACTTCGCTGCACGGGCGGATGAAGTCCACGCCGAGATCAATGTAAGAGAAAAATTTCGGGTCGCCGGCCAACGGCAGCGAGAGTGCGAAGTTGCGGGCCATTTCGCACTCCGACACCAGGGCAACACGCAGGCCTTCGTACTCATAAGCCACCGGCCCGCGCTCCACGGTGAGCGTGACAGGTGTAGAGGTTCCGTAGGGTACGATGTACTGTATGGTGTTGTTGTTCAGCTGCTGACCGTTCAGTTTGAGGATGGCGCCATCCGGGTTGTTCGATGCTATGGCGGTAAAGCCATACGTCCAGTCCTCGTTGGAGGCGCTCAAGTTGCCGAGGTTTAGTTTGAATACCGCCGGTTCATTGGCCGGCACATTGACGGCCTTGAACTGAGAACCCAGACCCAGTTGCAGGTTTGGTCCTTCCCGGTTGGCAGTACCGGGTTCCCAGGGGCAGGAGGACTGGCCTGCCCGCAGCCGGAACACCGGCGTTTTGTAAATCGAGTCCATGGCTACATCTACCGTGAAGGCATCGCCGGGGTCGTCGTCTTTGAGCGTGTAGCCGGTAGTCAGACCCTTTTCGGTGCCGTTTTCGGTTTTCCAGGTATTGCTGGATTTGACGAGTGCATCGACCTTAAACTTGGCGCCTACATTATCGAATTCAAATCCGAACGTGGTGCCAATTTTCGAATCGGTATTTATCCCGTTCTGATCGCTGTTGTTGGTCGTGGTATCGGCAGTTTCGGAATACTCATACTCTACGCCCGCGTCGAAGGAAAGGTTTCGGATGAGTTTCGCTTTTTCCTTGAGGGTGTCGTTCCGGGCAACGATGGCCTCCCACCTGCTTATGGACTCCAGGTAGTTGGCTCTATCAGCGGAATCAATGCCTATGCTGTCCGACAAGGCTGTCAGATAGCGGATGACATTGTTTTTGATGTTAAACTCGGAGTAGATGAACGTGGTGGCAAAGTTGCCCGGCTGCACTTCGATCACCTGCTTGACATCTACCGTGCAGGTGTCGAACGAAACCTTGTCGGCAAACCCGAAAATCAGGTTGATGGCCTCGCCCACATACAAGTCGCCGCCGCGTTCACCGCCAACGATCAGGTCGCCATCGCTGGTCGAGATTTTGTTGTTGAAGCTGACGCAGGTCTGAAACGAATTGGAAGTCACCTTTTTATACGTCACCTCAGTTTCGATGTTTGCCTGGAAATCCGGATCCACCGTGATGACCTTGCCCACGCCAAAAGGCGCCACAACAAATACAATGGTCGGAGCAACTTCGATCTCCACACTTCCACTTACACCGGTCTCCACTTCCATCGAAAGTTCGGTGGTCTTACACACCTTTTCGGTTTTTTCAATATACGACGAACTGCCGTCGCCCGGCGGATCGCGCAGGATGACGGAGGGCATCAAGGGCATCATCGTCGTGAAGGTGTTCAGTTTGTTCCGAACGCCGGTCACGATAGCCTGTTTGACCAAACTGCCGATACGTCCCGCTGGCACGGAGGTGGCGATGACCTGCATGGTCTTGATGTACGGCGGCGAGGGTTGGGGTTACCCACCAGAAACTTGTACTGCAAGTTGCCGCCGCTCATGGTGGTATCCAAAGTCATGTCGGCAAAACCGTTGATGATTTCGATATTGGCCGTGTCGAGGTAGCAGATACCGTCGTCCGTCTGCGTAGCGATGTAGGTTTCTTTGACCCGGATATTCACGGTGACGTATTCACCCTTGTCCAGCACGATCACCTCGGGGCTACAACCCGGCACGGGGTCTAATCCGCTGGAAATTTCCACTTCCGGCGGCGCCACATAAATAAAGTCAATGATCGTGTCGGTTTTGGTCAGGTTCACCGTGGAGCCGCCCTGCACCTGGAAGGCGGTTTTGATATCGTCGTCGGAGTGCTGGATGACCGCCACGGTCAACTGTTCGAGCGGTGGCAGTTCCAGGAACTCGAACTCGCCCTCCTGGTTGTCTATGGTGAGGGCGCGCACGAGGCAGCCGTCTACGGAACGTACCTCCACGACGCACACCGTGCCCTGGTTTTGGGCATCTCCTGCGGGTGCCTTAATGATGGATTTTTTGCAGCCCGCTCTGCTGCCGCCGGCCACCTGGCCGCTCACCTTGCGCGTGGTCATATCGCTGAACAAAATGCCGGCAATGGGGCTGTTCACATTGCTCACTTGCCAGAATGCCGGTTCAAAAACGTGGTCTTCAAATACCGGGCGGAGTTCGGCGGTAGTGCCGGGGTCGAAATCAATGGTAAATTTGCCCGTGGAGTCCGTGTAAATGCGGGGAGAGTACGACGCGCCGTTGACCAAAATTTCCACATTGGGGGCAAAGCAGTCGGTGTTTTTGTAGCGGACGAAGCCGGTGACAGGTATGGCCGAGCGGTCCAGAAAGTCCACCTGGTCCACTGAAGTTACACTCGGATTCAGCGTCACTTGCCGGGTGACGGGGGTGAAAATATGCGGCGTGGTCATCTGCCGGGCGGCAAAGGGTGTCCAGTCGGCGCCGAAGTTGGTGCCAAAAGGCAGCAGCAGCGAACCGCTGTTGTTCAGGCGGTTGCCGTTGCCTTCGTTTATTCCGAAATACACACGCAAGCCTTTGGCCTGCATATCGCGCGGGTTCTGGAAGTGGTCGAGAATCGCGGGGACGCTCAGGGTGGTATCGTACAGCGCCACTTCGTCTATGAGGCCGCCGTAGTAGTCGGTACGGCTCATGCCGCTGGGGCGGGCGCCGAGATACCAGGGTTCGGCGGCGTCCGACCAGTTGCCGGTAATGCCGATGAAGGTGTGGCTGCCGAGGGCAGTGCCGTTTTGGTAGGTCGTTACCAACAGGTTATTCCCGATCTGTTCGAGCGTGAACGCCAGGTGCTGGTAGCCCATGCCGAGGTTGCCGAAGTTGTGTTCCTGACCGTTCAGGTAGAACCAGAGTTCGTTCGCCAAGCCGTTTTGCTTGAGCAGGAGGCGGAAATCGTTGCCGGGCCAGCGCTTGCTGAGTACGCATTGGTCGCCGTCGGGGCCGGCGCTGTTCACCCACAGTTCGAACGTGGCTTTGGGGGTCACGGAAAAGTCGGGCAGGGTGGCATAGTCTGCTTCGCTGCGCACAAACTTGAGTGCCCGGTACAGGTAAAAATCCTTCATCGGCTCGGCTAAAAAGGTCGTGCCGGTGCCGTAACTGGCCGATTCGATGCGGTAGTACCCTTCCTGGTTGGTTTTGCCCATCGTGCGCACATTCGGGCGGTCGAGTTTGAACGTGGCTCCGCAGAAGTACAGGTTTTGGCGCTTGATAATGTCGAAGGATTTCGTGCCTTTTTCCTCGTCAAATTTCCAGTAGTGCGTCAGGTTGGGTGTAAGACTGGAGGCAGTGCCCATCATCACTTCGCCGAAATCGAGTTCGTCGAGGCGGCGGTGGTAGATGCGCACTTCGTCGAGGCAGCCGGCCCAGCCGCCGAGGCCGGTTCGGCTGCCGAAGTTAAGTTCGGCGGCGGAGGGCAGCACGGTCATCGGGGCCAGGCCAATGAGTACGCCGTTGAGGTACAGCCTGCCCTGTCCGCCCTCGTAGGTGAGGGCGATGTGGTGCCAGCCGTTTTTGGTGCTGTCGGGGAATGTAGCGGAGAGGAACGGCGTGCCGGTTTCGGTGGTGGCTACTTCTACGCCTTTGTTGCCGCCGTTGTCCACGGCCCGAAAGTGGAGCGGGAATGGCGCGAAAGCTGCCACGCCTGCATTAGTGGTTGCCGAGTCGGTTTTTATCCAGAACGCCAGTGTCCAGTTGGCGCCGGAAGCGGGCAGGAAGGGCATCGTAGTGGAGTCTTGCTCCGCAAAGGCGCCGTCGGTGGGGCCGAATTTGGCCGAAAAGCCCTGAAGGGGGGTGAGGGATACCAGTACATCCGGCACCGGGCTGCCGCTGCCGGTTTGTACCCAGCCGGTCACCGTACCGTTGGGCACCTGAAAACCGATAGCCTTGCCCGGCGAGCCTTCGCCGTACAGGTTAATGCCGCGCACCTCGTAGTTGTAGGCGATGCCGGCGATGACGTTGAAGTCGTTGTAGGTGCGGATGTTGTTGCCCACCGTAGCCAGATAAACGCCGTCGCGGTAGATATTGAACCCGTCGTTGGGCGAGGGGCCGAGTGCGTCAATTTCCCACGTCAACTGGATACGGTCGAGCAGGTCGCCCTGGGTGGCCGTGAGCGCCAGCGCAAAAGGCGGGAGCAGGTAGCGGGAGTAGAAGCCCAGCGTTGAATTTCTATCCAGCCCATCGAGATAACCTACAAAAGTTTGGCCGACAGCCATAGCCATCTTGTTTTTTTGGCTGCTCAGGCGGGCGTTGCTGCCGAAGTTGAAAAAGGCGGTGCCGGAAAAACCGCTCGTATCTACGGCAGCCTCCGGGCCACAGGTAACCTGAGCCGACAGCGGTAGTCCGCAAGTGAGGCCCAATAACAAAAAGAGAAACAGACTAAAGGTAGGGCGCATGACCTTGCTTTTTTGTGTGAAACAAATCAGGAGAAAACAGTCATGCGGGGTCACTTGACCCAAATCTCGATCATGCCTACGGCGAAGTTTTCGTCCGGCACGCCCTGGTCAAGCCCGGCACCGAACATGACCCAAAAAGTACCGTTGGAGGAAGGGTAATAGGCGGTCATTTCAGCATCAGTCCAGAAATCTCCGATGTCGATTCCGAATCCGTTCACCGTATTGGCGAAGTTGGTTTGTGTTTGAAACTCTGTGGTGCCCATATTGCCTCCCGCCTGAACCAGCGATGGCACAATAGCCCAGCCGACTCGTAGTGGTGTGCCTGATGCATTCGGAGCAAAAGCTGCCCAACCCTGGTCGCCTCCACCAAATCCCCAGGTATCCAAAAAGAAATACCTGAATTTCACTTTGATGTATGTGTAGCCTCCCGGAGGAGCAAAGCCTTTTTTGAACACCAGATAGTTTTGAGTGGGCCGCAGCGCCTTACCGGCAAAATTGCCGAAATCAACCACTGTAGCCGGGGTGCCGGACCCGTTGTTCCACGCGTTGGCGTTACCACTACTTGGAGGCGGCCCGTATATTTGCCACCCATCGTTACCGCCCTCCAAGTAGTCCACGTCCACTAAGCGCCAGTCTTGCAGGCCATTGTAATAATAGGATCCGTTGCTGTTCACGCCGACATTGGTGGCGTTCATGTTTCCGGTAACGGCCACATTTCCCGGCGTGGCTTCCAGCACCTCGGTATTGTTCGCGTACAGCGACACTTCCCCGTCGGCGGTAGAAAACAGGCCGCTGTCCTTGTCGCCGCTGTTGCCGTCGAAGGCATAACCGTTGTTGCCGGCGCCGTTCAGGCCGGGCGCACCGCCGCGGGCTAAGTAGCCGCCTACAGCCACCACGCTGTGGGTGGTGGGCAGGCTTGCTCCGGCAACGGCTATTTTTTCGGCCTGCACCGTTCCTGCGCTGGGGAATTTGTTGGTTTGCCCGATCAGCGACAACGCGTACGGCGCCGAAGTGAGCAGCACCCGCGGGGTTAGTTCGGTGGAACCAACCGTAACACCGAGGAAATACAAGGTATCAAAAGGGACCGTGAGCGGCGTGACGGTGCCGAGTGTGGCGCTGTAAATACCGCTGCTCACTTCCACGGTGGGCTGCGTTTCCGTCCAGATGGCTGTTCCCCCGGTTTCCGACTTGTACAATTTGAAGGTGATGGAGTAGGCGCCGTCATCCACGGCCACGCCGTTGGATTTTTTCAGGATACCCTGCACACTAAGGGTTGGACTGGTTTGGGCGTACAGGTTGGAAAATGAAAAGGCCAGAAAGCCTAAAAAGAGGGAGAGACCCCGGAGGGTAAAAACATTTTTCATGAGCGTGACCGAGTTTGTTCGTGTACGATTGATGGAATCGCCTGCATGGTATCAGGCAGCCCAAAGACCGGTGCAAACCTACGCTTATTATACTGCCCGGGCAATCACATTTTGAGGGGATTGCCCGGGCAGCCAACGGAACTAAATACCTTGGATGCGCCGGCACAAAATCCTGCCTGATACCTTGTTTTGCAAGGGTTTCTCCCAGCTTTCCCGGTGGGTTGTGTGGGGCTTCGGATGGCTTATCGCGCCACCTGGTCTTCTACTATGGCCGACGGGGTTGTAATGCCCACGTTTCCCAGCAACACGTTCCGGTCGTTGGCCGAGCCGTTGTACTTCACTACCCCGTCCAGGTTGTAGTCCTGCACCCGGTAGCCGGGCACCACGGCGTTGGGGGTGGTCAGGCCCACCACGCTGAGGATAGACGTGCGGTCATTGTTGCTCCCGTTGTATTTGAGTTGGGTATCAATTCGGCCATTGGCAGCCCAGAGCACATATTTGCCGCCGATCAGGCGTTGGGCGGGGTTCTCATCGCGTTGGACGAGTGCCGCGCGGGTAGCCAATACCTGAACGGGATTGGTATGGCGGCGCAGCTCCAGAAACACCCAGTCCACGACGGCATTTTGGCCGGTTACGGCCAGCACCGCCGGGGTAGTTTGCTCGCCGCCCCCGCCGCCCGTGTGGGTGAAGTTGGTCAACCCAGTGTACGGCTCCGTGAGCGGGATCAGGTCTTTGACCCGCAGGCTGTCGTGCATGAGTTGGGTAGCGGAAACGTACGGCCCCTGGAGGAAGACTTTGGGGGCCGCTTGCACCAATTCATCCTGATCAATCAGGCCGTTGCAGTTGTCATCAACGCTGTTGCAAATTTCTGCGGCACCGGGATGCACGGCAGCATTGGTGTCGTCACAATCCGAGCTGTCGGCAACAAACTCCAGCGGGCAGCCCATGACAAACACCTGGCTGTTCGCGCCGTCGCCGTAGCCGTCTTCATCCATGTCCGCAAAACAAACCACACCGGGAAACACTTCAATCGTATCGAGATCAACCAATCCCCAGGCGCCATTGTCAAATTGAGCACGCAAGTACATCAAATGCTGGCCAAGGGATAGTGGCGGCACCGTGATACTCACCGTTGTGGCAATGGACGGTGCGGGCGTACCCAAAGAAACCGGTATACCATTGCCGGCGCCGGGATCCTGATCGAAAAACACCTCTGCCGCTACGATGTTCCTCGGCAATCCAGACGGCTGGAACAGGTAAAACGCCTGTTCTTCCATCTGGCCCCAACGCCCGTCGGCAAAACGCGCGCGGACAAAGAGGCGGTGAAAACCGGTGCTGAGCGCAGCGGTAGGCACCGTAAAAACTGTGCTGACAGCGACATCGGCATTGACGGAAACGGGTGTGCCGTTGCCCGCTCCCGGATCGGTGTCAATGAAGTATTCCATGGCCGAGATGTCGGGTGTCGGATTGGCTACCGGCTGCAAGAGGTAAAACGCCTGTTCTTCCATCTGGCCCCAACGCCCGTCGGCAAAACGTGCGCGGACAAAGAGGCGGTGAAAACCGGTGCTGAGCGCAGCGGTGGGCACCGTAAAAACTGTGCTGACAGCGACATCGGCATTGACGGAAACGGGTGTGCCGTTGCCCGCCCCCGGATCGGTGTCAATGAAGTATTCCATGGCCGATATATCCGGTGTCGGATTGGCTACCGGCTGCAAGAGGTAAAACGCCTGTTCTTCCATCTGGCCCCAGCGCCCGTCGGCAAAACGCGCGCGGACAAAGAGGCGGTGAAAACCGGTGCTGAGCACAGCGGTGGGCACCGTAAAAACTGTGCTGACCGCGACACCTGGATTGACGGAAACGGGTGTGCCGTTGCCCGCTCCCGGATCGGTGTCAATAAAGTATTCCATGGCCGAGATATCCGGTGTCGGGTTGGCTACCGGCTGCAAGAGGTAAAACGCCTGTTCTTCCATCTGGCCCCAACGCCCGTCGGCAAAACGCGCGCGGACAAAGAGGCGGTGAAAACCGGTGCTGAGCGCAGCGGTAGGCACCGTAAAAACCGTGCTGACAGCGACATCGGCATTGACGGAAACGGGTGTGCCGTTGCCCGCTCCCGGGTCGGTGTCAATAAAGTATTCCAGCTGATCAATGGTTGTTTGGCCTAAGGCGGCAAAGCAGACCAGCAGTGCAGCGATGACAAGTACTGTGTATCGTTTGGTCATGTTCAGACATTTCAGCGGGGCCAATTTATTGATCGGAGTCCGGGTTGGAAGCCGTTACCGAGACATTCAGAACGGCCCCCTTTGCTGTGCTTGGGTTGGTAATTGTCAGGGTGCGCACCACGGGTATGGGCGGTTCGCCCGTTTCCGAGAAGATGTTGTTCATGCCGTACACCCCGAGGTCGGTACCGTCGCCACCGGCATTTTTGCCCGGCGATCCGGCTTGCAGGATGTAATCGTGCGCATACGAGAAGTTTTGGCCGCTGGTGTATGTCGTGAACAAGGGATCCTGGTTGACGATATTTCCTGTTCCTCCGCAATTGCAGTTGGTTGGGGGTAAATCGTTGTTGGCAGCGCCGAATGTAAGGTTGTTGTTAAAAATACTGTTGCTGGCTCCCCTAGGCGAAATCTGATAGAAAATATTGTTGCTAATCACCGCATTATCAAGACCACCAAATACACCATTATCATTTCCCTGACCTTTGATAAAGGTATTGTTGGTGATTAGAATACCAGTAGTTCCTGCTGTAAAGCTAACGTAACTGCTATTTGCACCGAAAATGTTGTTTGCAATCAGGAAATTGCTTTGCCCACCTGCTCCACCGCCATTAATAGCGTAACAGGTGTAGCCGGCGCAACTGAATACACAGTTTTTTATTACCCAGTTGTTATTGTCTGTACTTAAATTTATCTGAGTTGCGATCAAACAGAATTCAATGGTGATATTATCGTTGTTGGTTGCTGCTGATAATCCATTAAAACTAAAACCCTGGATTTTTATACCGCTTAGGTTGCCTGAAAAAGATATAAATCCCAAATTAGTACTGTATCCGGGTGTCTTTTGCGGCTTGTGGCCGGCGCCGATAAACGTGAGGTTATTTTTGTTCACAGTAATAGAGCCGTAGTTAAAAGGCGAGCCCGTCACCAAAATCGTATCCCCCGGCGCTGCGGCGCCAATAGCCGCATCAATGGTGGTGTGTTGCCCCGGCGAGGGATTGTTGTTGTTTACCGTCAGGGTGGCGGCGCACGCAACGCCTGCCAGGCAGACAAAAACCAAGGAAAGCAGGTTGTTTTTCATAAAACAAATTTTGAGTGTTTGAAAAAATGAACCAGAGGGAATTTGCCGTGAAGTTCGTGCTTTTTGCGGCAACAAATATCGAAATATATCTAAAAGGGTTTTTACAAAATTTTAAAAACAGGTTCATCGAAACACCACAAGCAGTCGGGCGGAGACGAGCCACGCTCCGGCACCAATCCGCCCGTCCGCCTGATTATGTTGGCGGACGAAAGTCAAAAATCAGCCTATATTTGCCGCCCGTGGCCCCACAACTGTAGGTAAAAACATGACTGGACAACTCACCCCCCTGCTGGTACTTGCTATCCTGCTCCTGTATTTTGCGATGCTGGTCGGCGTGGCATTTTACACCGGGCGCAATGTGGGCAACGAAGGCTTTTTCCTGGCCAACCGGCGCGTGCCGTGGTACATCGTGGCCTACGCCATGATCGGCACCAGTATCAGCGGGGTCACGTTCATCTCGGTACCCGGGACGGTGGGCTTAGAAACCGGCCTGAACCGCGGCCTGGGATACATGCAGGTGGTTTTTGGGTACCTGCTCGGCTATTTGTTCATCGCTACGGTGCTCATGCCCATGTACTACCGCCTCAACCTGACCTCCATCTACACCTACCTGGAGCAACGGCTCGGACACTGGTCGTACAAAACCGGAGCGGCGTTTTTTATCCTCTCGCGCACAGTGGGATCGGCAGCGCGTATGTTTCTGGCTGCGGTCGTGTTGCAAAGTTTCGTGTTCGAGCCGCTCGGCGTGCCCTTCCCGGTCACGGTCGTCCTGATGCTGGCCCTCATCTATGGCTACACGTTCCGGGGCGGACTGAAAACGATCATCTGGACCGATACGATTATGACCACGTTTTTTATCGTGGCTGTAGCGTGGACGGTTGTTGCCGTCGGCAAAACGCTCAACCTCGGCGTGGGCGACATCTGGCCGGCTGTGCGCGAAAGCCGCTACGGGCAAATGTTTTTCTTCGACAATTTCCTTTCCGACCCCAACCACTTTGTCAAACAGTTCGTCAGCGGCGCGCTCATCGCCATCGTGATGACCGGCATGGATCAGGACCTGATGCAGAAAAACCTCGCCTGCAAAAACATCCGCGAGGCGCAAAAGAACATGTTTGTGTTCTGCATCTACCTCATCCTCATCAACCTCGCCTTCCTGATGCTCGGCGCCCTGCTGTACATGTACGCCGGCACACTGGGCATCGAGATTCCCGCCAAAACCGATCAGTTGTACCCCAAAATCGCGTTCCAGCACCTGGATACGGCGGCGGGTGTGTTTTTTATCCTCGGCCTCATCGCCAGCACTTACGCCAGTTCCGACAGCGCGCTCACGGCGCTCACCACATCGTTTTGTGTGGATTTTCTCAATTTTGAAAAAAAACGCGAACACCCCGACCCCTACGCTTCCGAGCAGGAAAAAGGGGCCTGGCTGGAGGCCACGGCATCGCAGCAAAAACGCGCGCGCACCATCGTACACCTCGGCTTTGCCCTGGCATTTGTTGTTATTATTCTGCTGCTCCGGGCGTTCAGCGGCGGAGCGGTCATTTCCCTGATTTTCAAAATAGCAGGCTACACCTACGGGCCGTTGTTGGGTTTGTTCACCTTCGGCCTGTTCACCAACCTGAAACTGCACCCCTGGGCACTGCGTATCCCGCGCCGCAACACCCGTCCTATCGAGATTCCCGCTGTACTGCTGCTGTGCATTCTGGCGCCGGTACTCACCTGGGGCATCGAAACGGGTTGCAAAAAATGGTTCGACGTGGGCTTCCTGACCATCCTGCTCAACGGAACCATCACATTTGCAGGCCTCTGGGTGATGTCGTACCGGGAAACAGAATGAGAAGTCCGGCAGCACAAACGCGGGGACAAAAAGAGTCCGGGCGGCAGCCATTTAATTCTAGACGTAAAATTTCGCCATGAACGCGCATTTGCCTCGATAGAAGCAACATTTGCTCCCTGGCGCACCATGAAGGCCGAAAGAACACGGGCGCGCCGACGCGGCGTTGTGCTGTACATCCTGGCCGCTGCAATTAGCTGGGGCACTTTTTCAGCACTTTTTCTCCGGTTTGTATGGCTCCTGCTGGAGTACGACCTCGATGCACAAACACTCGTCGCCGCCTACCGATCCCGCGACTTTTTGGAATTCTGGGGCTGGTGCCTGCTCGCCGGGCTGCTGCTCGGGTTGCTGCTTTGGTTTTTTTATCAGTGGCAATACCGGAAAATCGGCAAGGAACAGCCGTAGCCGGCAACTTTTGAACGCAAACACACCCGCAACCATGACGCTCGATACCCTGCTTCAAGACTACTCGGCCTACAACCTGTGGGCCAATACCGCCATCGTCAACTGGCTGCGTACCAAACCCGCCGGGCTGATGACCCAGCCGGTGCCCTCCAGTTTCCCTACCCTGCACGATACCCTGCTGCACATCTGGGGCGCCGAAAAGTGTGGCTCGAACGCCTGCGTCAGGTACCCACCGAACCGTTCCTGTCCCAAACTTTTTCGGGCGCCACGGCGGATGTATTCGACGGCCTGCTTGCCTGTTCCGCTGACTTCGCCGTCTGCCAACCTTCTAACCTTCTAACCTTCCAACCCTAACCCTCCAACCAGCAACCCTCCGGATGCGGCGCACAAATTCTCTTTTTGCCGACCTTAGCCAAACGTTTATCGAATCCATCCGTTTATGCATTTTGCCGTGTGCACCTTCGCGCCGGTTTTGCCGGTGGCCTGTGGCCACGGGCATTTTTTTGATTGCCAACCTTGCATTTTAAAACTTTGTTTATGAAAAAACTGATCTCGTTTTTACTGTTTCTGTCCCTTTCCCTGGGCGTCGCGTTCGGGCAAAACATCAAGTTCGTGGAGTACACCATGCCCAACGGCCTGCGTGTCATCCTGCACGAAGACCACTCCACGCCGATCGTGGCCGTGTCGGTGATGTACCATGTCGGTTCCAAAAATGAAAAGCCCGATCGTACCGGCTTTGCGCACTTTTTCGAGCACCTGCTCTTCGAAGGCTCCGAAAACGTTGCCCGCGGCGAATTTGACGACTACATCAGCCGGGCCGGCGGCATGAACAACGCCAACACCTGGTACGACCGCACCTACTACTACGAGGTGCTGCCCAGCAACCAGCTCGCCCTTGGCCTCTGGCTCGAAAGCGAACGTATGCTGCACGCCAATGTGGAAGATGTTGGTATCGAAACCCAGCGCCAGGTAGTCAAAGAAGAACGCCGCCTGCGCGTAGACAACCAGCCTTATGGCCGCCTGCTTGAAGAAACCATGATGCGTTTGTACACCAAACACCCCTACCACCACTCCGTCATCGGTTCCATGGAACACCTTGATGCCGCTGTGGAGCAGGACTACAAACAGTTTTACAAGGATTTCTATCGCCCCGATAATGCTATCCTGTCCATTGCCGGCGACATAGACATCGAGCAGACGAAAAAACTGATTGACGTATACTTCAAAGATATCCCCCGCGGCCAGGGCGACGTGTTCCGTCCCAAAATCGTGGAACCGGAACTGAAAGCCGAAGTGCGCGATACGGTGTACGACAATGTGCAGCTACCCGCCGTCGTGATGGCTTACAAAGTACCCGAACAGGGTACCTCCGATTTCTACGCCGTGCAAATGCTCTCCACGCTGCTCAGTCAGGGCGGAAGCAGCCGTATGCAAAAACAAATCGTGGACGAACAGCAAAAAGCCGTGGCCGCCGGCTCGTTCACCTTCGGGCTGGAAGACCCGGGACCCAGCATCATGTACGCTATTGCCAACATGGGGGTAAACCCGGCCGATCTGGAAAAATCCATGAACGAGATCGTTGCCGATGTGCAGAAAAACCTGATCTCCGAGGTTGAATACCAGAAAATACAAAACCAGATGGAGAACGACTTTGTCACCTCCAACAACACGGTGGCCGGTATCGCCGAAAGCCTCGCCAACTACAAAATGTACTTTGGCGACTCCAACCTGATCAACACGGAACTGGAACGGTATCGCAAAGTGACCCGCGAAGACCTCAAGCGCGTGGCCAACAAGTATTTTTCCCCCAACAGCCGCGTCGTGTTGTACTGGCTTCCGAAGGGACAGCAGCCGTAAAAAACTAAAATGTAAAAGTGGGACGCCGGGTAGCCCGCAAAGCGGGTCAAGTGGACATTATCCTCCCCGGTACAGCACATATCATTCATCAACTATTACTCAAAATTTTATGAAAAAAATACGCAGCATACTGGCCGTCGGTGCATTGCTCCTGACAGTCTTTTCGCACACCATTTCAGCACAAAACACCAAAAGCGGCGCTCCGGTCATCCCGGTACCTGCCGGCGACGTGCGCAAAAAATCCCCCAAGGAAGGCTCCGCACCCAAAATCCAGATTGGCAAAGCCGAAACCTCCAAACTGAGCAACGGCCTCACCGTCATCGTCGTGGAAAACCACAAACTCCCCCGCGTATCGTTCCGGGTGTTTGCCGATTTTGATCCCGTACAGGAAAAAGATGCCGCCGGCTATGCCGATATGGCGGGCGAACTGCTCAGCAAAGGCACCACGTCCCGTACCAAATCCCAACTCGACGAAGAGGTGGATTTCATTGGCGCCTCCCTTTCTTCCGATGCCAACGGGGTATCCGGC
Source organism: Lewinellaceae bacterium (assembly GCA_016719605.1). Classification (GTDB taxonomy): domain Bacteria; phylum Bacteroidota; class Bacteroidia; order Chitinophagales; family Saprospiraceae; genus M3007. Next base: position 125,213 of record JADJYW010000008.1, read on the forward strand.
GCCTGTTTAGCCAAGCACACCGACAAACTGCTCGGGCTGATGTCCGATGTGCTGCTCAACCCGACCTTTCCTGCCGAAGAATTGGACAAAGCCAAACGCCGCGCCGAGAGCGGCCTGGCATCGGCCAAAGACAATGCCGAGGCTATCGCCGGCAACGTCGGCAAGGTGCTACGCTATGGCAAGAACCACCCCTATGGCGAAAACATGACCGAGGAAACACTCGCCAAAATCACGCTTGATCAGATCAAAAACTACCACGCCACCTACTTCAAACCCAATATCGCCTACCTCGTTATCGTCGGCGACATCAACAAAGCCGATGCCATTGCCAAGGCTGAAAAGTACTTTGGCAAATGGAAGGCAGGCGACGTACCCAAACACCAGTACGCCACACCCAAACAGCCGGAAAAAACCCAGGTCGATTTTGTCCACAAAACCGGCGCCGTCAATCGGTCATCAATATTACCTATCCCATCGAACTGCACAACAGCCATCCCGATGCCATCCCTGCCCGTCTGACCAACGCCATTCTCGGCGGCGGCGGCATGACCAACAGCCGCCTGAACGCCAACTTGCGCGAAGGGCACGCTTATACCTACGGCTCCTATTCTTCCATTTCGCCCGACCGCCTCATCGGCAGTTTCAACGCATCGGCCAGTGTGCGCAATGCCGTCACGGACAGCGCCATCATCGAATTTATGAAAGAACTCAACCGGATGCGTACAGAGAAAGTACCGGAAAGCGAATTGCAACTTGTGAAAAACGTGCTGACAGGTCAGTTTTCCCAAAGCCTCGAGCAGCCGGGTACCATCGCACAGTTTGCCCTCAACACCGCACGTTACAAACTGCCGGCCGACTACTACGAAAACTACCTCGCCAAACTGCAAAAAACCACAGCCGACGAGGTACTGGCCATGGCCCAAAAATATGTCCGCCCCGACCACGCCCATATCCTCGTGGTGGGCAACAAGGACGATGTGGCCGACCGGCTCAAACAGTTTGCTGCCGACGGCAAAGTGAACTTTTACGACACCTATGGCAATCCGATTCAGGACACTAAAAACGCCATGCCCGCCGGCATGACCGCCGAAAAAGTGGTGTCGGATTATGTGAATGCGATCGGTGGCGCCGCAAAAATTTCGGCACTTCAGGACGTGCGCATGGTGATGAGCCTCGTCACTCCCGGCCCCACCCTGGAAATGAACATCCAGCAAAAAGGCGGCAACAAACTGGCCATAGCGATGACCATGCAGGGCCAATTGGTCAACAACCGCGTCTTCAACGGCGAAAAAGCCCTCGAAACCGGTATGGGCGGCGAACGCGCCCTCGACGGAGAAGACCTCGAAGATGTGAAAGAACAGGCCCGTTTTTGCAAGGAAGCGCTGTACCCCACCGCCGGATACAAACTGGTACTCAAGGGTATCGAGCCGATCAGCGGTAAAAATGCTTACGTCGTGGAGGTCGAACGCCCCGACGGCAAAAAAACCACCGAATTCTACGACATGGCCTCCAGCCTGAAAGTACGCGAGGTGGCTGCCTCCATCGGCATGGACGGCGCCCCTTCGACTGTCACTACCGAATTTGGCGACTACAAAGAAGTCGGCGGCGTACTGTTCCCGCACACCACGACGATTAGCGGCGTGTTTCCCGTACCCATGAAAGGTACGGTCACGGAACTCAAGGTCAATGCCGGCATCCCCGATTCGGCTTTTGAAGTGAAATAACCCGTACCGTTGCTGTTGGCAGGAATGCCAACAACGGCCAAAAGAATTACTTTTGCGCGCTGTCCTTCGGGGCAGCGCGTATTTTTTCGGGCTTTAATGCCGGGGTTGTGGAGGATGTTCGCGAAGCGGTGTGTCCCCGAGACCTCCCCTGCAGGCGCTCGATTAACCCGAAAATACGCAGCACTTATCACTCATAATTTAGCACTTAAGCGATCATGTTACAATTCATTTTTCTTCAAGCCCCCCAGGGTGGCAGCCAGCTCATGGGCCTGCTGTTCCCCCTGCTCATTATCGTCGTTTTTTATTTTTTCCTCATCCGCCCGCAGGTGAAGCGGCAGAAAGAGCAACAAAAATTTGTGGATAGCCTGCGCGAAGGCATGGAGGTCGTGACGAGTGCCGGCATCATCGGCAAGGTTGTCAAGATTGACGGCAACATCGCCCGCCTGCTCATTGACGAAAAAACCTACCTGCGCGTGCTCAAACAGACCATCACGGGCGAGTTCAAGGCCTGATTTTCGTTTCTTTTTGCAAACCCTGTCCGTCCATGCGCCATACGCTACTCGCATTTGCTCTTGCCCTTTTGCCCGCTCTGCTCGCCGCCCAAAGCCCCTGGGCACGCAGCAAAGCAGGTCTCTACGCCCAGTTGGGTTACCACACGATACCGACTTACGGCACCTTGTTCGGCTCGGATGGCAACGACATTGACATGATCCGCGAGGTGTCGGAAAGTACCTTGCAGTTCTACGGCGAGTACGGCATCACCAGCCGTACCACGGTTGTTGTTTCGCTGCCGTACCGATTCACCAGTCGCGGCGCCCGCAACCCGGACTCGCCGTTTATGTTTGCACAAGAGGACACCGGCTCCATTTCCGGCCTCGGCAACGTGAGCCTCGCGGTACGGCACCAGTTCCTGACCGGAAAAGTTGCGCTTGCGGGTACCCTCCGCGTGGATCTGCCTTCCGACAAAAGCCAACCCTTTGCCGGCTTGCGCACCGGCTTCGACGCCGTCACCATACAGCCCACCGTGAGCGCCGGCATGGGTCTCGGCAAGTTGTACTGGTTTGCCTACGGCGGCTATGCCATCCGCACCAACGACTACAGCCACTATGCAAATGCCGGAGTAGAAGCCGGTTTGGCCATCGGCCCGGTGTGGCTTATCGCGTTTTCCGACCTCGTTGTTTCGGTGGAAAACGGCTCCCGAACCCTGACGCCACTCGATGCACTGACCAGCCTGTACGTCAACGACCAGGGCTGGCTGTCCACCGGACTCAAAGGAATCTGGCAGATCAACCGCTTTGTTGGCATCACAGTGTCCGCATCGGGCGCCGCCTGGGCACAATATGTGCCCAAAAGCCCCGGACTGAGCGCTGCGGTCTATTTCAAATGGGACTGATTTGGTAAAGGGCGAGTTGGCAAAAGGCAAAGGGCGGGAGGCAAATAAGGCTTGGAAAACATCAGACATCAACCCAACACTCAAAACGCAACACTCAAAACTAAAAAACTATGCGTCGCGATCACGAAATTGACTACCACATCCACGGCGAGGAAATGCAGTGCGTGGAAATTGAACTGGACCCACAGGAAACGGTGGTTGCCGAATCCGGAAGTTTTATGTTCATGGACGAAGGCGTCCAGATGGCTACTGTTTTTGGCGACGGCAGCGACCGCGCCCAGGGCTTTTTCGGCAAGGTTATGACGGCGGGCAAACGCCTGCTGACCGGCGAGAGCCTGTTTATGACCACCTACACCAACACCGCCTACGGCAAACAGCGCGTCACGTTTGCTGCGCCGTATGCCGGTAAAATTGTAGCCCTTGATCTGTCGCAACTCGACGGCAAGATTATTTGCCAGAAAGATGCCTTCCTCTGCGCTGCCAAAGGGGTGGAAGTGGGTATCGAGTTCCAGCGCAAACTGGGAACCGGCCTGTTTGGTGGCGAAGGCTTTATCATGCAAAAACTCGAAGGCGACGGCATGGCGTTCCTGCACGCCGGCGGCTACATCCTTCAGCGCGAACTGGCCGTAGGCGAAACGCTGCGCGTGGATACCGGCTGCATCGTGGCATTCACGCATCGGATTGACTACGACATCCAGTTTGTCAAGGGTATCCGAAACATGGTGTTTGGCGGCGAAGGCCTGTTTTTCGCTGTGCTGCGTGGCCCCGGTACCGTATGGCTCCAGTCGCTGCCCGTCAGCCGGCTGGCCGCCCGAATCCTGCAATACGGCGCCGGCCCCCGCAAAGAAGAAGGCAGCATCCTCGGGGGATTGGGTAATTTGCTGGACGGGCATTGATCCGGTTTTTACCGCAGAGACGCCTCTGCGCCTCCGCGTCTCTGCGGTAAAAACCTACTCTACACCTCCGCGCCTCTGCGGTAAAAGCCTACTCTACACCTCCCGAAACGAATACCATGAAAATACTACTCACAGGCGCCACCGGCTACATCGCACAACGGCTACTGCCGGTACTGATCGGCGCCGGCCACGAGGTGCTGTGCTGCGTACGCGACAGGCGGCGATTCAATGGTGCCAAACACGCTTCGCCCTTAGTGCAGGTCATCGAAGTAGATTTTCTGGACAAGCAAACCCTGAGCCGCATCCCCGAGGATATTGATGTAGCCTATTACCTGATCCATTCCATGGCTACCACGTCCGATTCGGATTTTGAGTCGCTGGAGGCCTTATCGGCGCAATTTTTCAAGGAGCGCCTGGAGCAGACGCGCGTCCGGCAGGTCATCTACCTGAGCGGAATTGTCAATGAAGAACAACTCTCCCGGCACCTCACGTCCCGAAAAAATGTGGAGACAATCCTGTCCTCCGGCACGTTTGCGCTCACTACGCTCCGCGCCGGCATCATCGTCGGTTCGGGCAGTGCCTCGTTCGAGATTATCCGGGATCTGGTGGAAAAATTGCCGGTGATGATTGCACCCCGCTGGCTCAATACCCGCTCACAGCCCATAGCGATCCGCAATGTGGTGGAGTTTTTGCACGGCGTGCTGCTCAACGAAGCAACCTACCGCCGGAGTTTCGATATCGGCGGGCCGGAAGTGCTCTCGTACAAAGAAATGCTGCTGCGTTTTGCCCAGGTGCGGGGACTGAAGCGCCGAATCTTCACGGTACCGGTGATGACGCCCAAACTTTCCTCCTACTGGCTCTACTTCGTCACCGCCACTTCGTACACCTTAGCCATCAACCTCGTAAACAGCATGAAAGTGGAGGTGATCGCGCGGGACAACAACCTACGGGAGATGCTGGGCATCCGGCTCATCGGCTACGATGAATCCATCCGCCTGGCTTTCGACAAAATTGAACAGAATCAGGTCGTGTCCAGCTGGAAAGATGCCCTCACCAGCAATATCCTGCACGACGGGATTTCCCGATATATTCAGGTACCCGTGTTCGGCTGCTTCAAAGATAGCCGCACCATGAAAACCCCCGACCCCGAGCAAACCCTGCGCCGGATATGGGCAATCGGCGGGGCCACGGGCTGGTACTACGGCAACTGGCTATGGCGGCTGCGCGGTTTTTTGGATAAACTGGCGGGCGGCGTGGGGCTGCGGCGCGGGCGCAAAAGCCCAACCGAAATCGCTGCCGGCGAAGCGCTCGATTTCTGGCGGGTACTCCTGGCCGACAAAACGGAAAAACGGCTGCTGCTTTACGCCGAAATGAAACTGCCCGGCGAAGCATGGCTGGAGTTCAAAATCAACGACGGCAATACCGTAACCCAAACGGCTACTTTCCGCCCCTGGGGACTGTGGGGGCGACTCTACTGGTACGCCGTGCTGCCGTTCCACGGTTTTATTTTCAAGGGAATGTTGCGGCGTATTGCCGAATAAATAAGGGCTTCGGGCTTGCCTGCCGGCATCCGTGTTTTCAAAAATCCAACACGAGTTGTTCTCCCGGCCCGATATTCTCCTGTTGCTGTTCCCGTTCCCGGCGCAGGTTGGACACGCCCAACCCCAGCAGCCGCACCTTGCGCGCGAGCGCTTCGGTGTCGGCCAGCAGGGGTTCGGCGAGGCGCAGCATTTCGCCTGCATCGGATACCTCGTGGTCGGTGGTTTTGGAGCGGGTGACGATTTGGAAATCGGCGTATTTCACTTTTAGCGTGAGGGTACGCCCGGGGTTGTCGGCCCGTTCGATGCGGCGCTGGAGATCGTCGGCGAGAAGTGCCAGTTGTTCCAGCATAGCCTCGGTGCTGTCCAGGTCGGTGGCAAACGTATTTTCGGTGCTGATGGACTTGCGTACCCATTGGCTGCGCACGGGTCGGTCGTCTATTCCCCGCACGATGTTGTAGTAAAACCGCCCGGACTTGCCGAAGCGCCGGGCCAGTTCGAGCAGGGAACGCTGTTTCAGATCGGCGCCGGTTCGGATGCCGAGTTTGTGCATTTTTGCGGTGGTAGCCCGCCCGATCCCGTGAAATTTTTCGACAGGTAATTTTTCCAAAAAGGCTTCCGCTTCGTGCGGCAGGATGGTTGCCAGGCCGTTGGGCTTGTTGAGGTCGGAGGCTATTTTAGCCAAAAATTTGCAGTACGACACCCCCGCCGAGGCGGTCAGCTGGGTGGTTTCAAAAATACGCTGCCGCAATTCCTCGGCAATAAGCGTAGCCGAGTTCGGGCCTGTCCGGGGTTCGGTGACATCAAGATAGGCCTCGTCCAGCGAAAGCGGTTCCACCAGGTCGGTGTACTCGTGAAACAATGCGCGGATTTGTTGCGACACGATTTTGTACTGCTCGAAGTTGTGGCGCACAAAAATCAGATCGGGGCACAACTGCCGCGCCCGTGCCCCCGACATGGCCGAGCGCACACCAAATTTTCGCGCCTCGTAACTGGCCGCCGCCACCACTCCGCGTGGCCCGCCGCCACCCACCGCCACGGGTTTGCCCCGCAGTTCGGGCCTGTCCCGCTGCTCCACCGACGCGAAAAAAGCGTCCATGTCTATGTGGATGATCTTGCGCACGAAGCAAAGGTACTCCGGCCTTCTGCGTAAACATATACCCGGGACTTGCTGTTACGGCCACGCTATTTGTACCATACACATGACCCAACCCGTTGCCATTTTCTGGTTTCGCCGCGACCTGCGCCTCGACGACAACGCCGCCCTGTACCACGCGCTTCGCAGTGGCTTGCCCGTGTTGCCTTTGTTTATTTTTGATACCGATATCCTCGATGATTTGCCCGAGCGCCGGGATGCCCGTGTGGAATTTATCCACCAAACGATAGCCGACCTGAAAAACCGGCTGGAAATATCGGGCAGTACCCTGCTCGTTCGGCACGGAAAACCGGAGGCCGTGTGGGCCGATTTGCTGCAGGCGTACAACATCGGCGCGGTATTTACCAACCGCGACTACGAGCCATATACCCAACAACGCGACGCGGCGGTGGAGGTACTGCTTTCGGGGAAAAATATCCCTTTCCGCACCTTCAAAGACCACGTTATTTTTGAAAAAAACGAGGTTTTAAAAGATGACGGCAGCCCCTACACGGTGTTCACCCCGTACAGCCGGAAGTGGCGGGCCAAATTGGAAACCCGCCAGATGGCCGGCGCCGACGACCAGGGGAATACGTTGTTTTTCCTGGCTTCCTACCCTTGCGACCGGTACGCAGCGCATTTTTTCAAAACAGCCCCCGTGTCCATGCCCGGCCTGTCGGACCTCGGTTTTGAGCCGGCAGGTATTCCTTTTCCGCCTGCCACCGTGGCCCGAGGCCTCATCCGCACCTACGACAAAACGCGGGACATACCCGGCATTGCCGGCACTTCCCGCCTCGGCGTGCATTTCCGCTTTGGCACCATCAGTATCCGCGAAAAAGCCCGCCATGCGCAGGCCCTCAACGAAACGTTCCTGAACGAACTCATCTGGCGGGATTTTTACAGCCAAATCCTCGCCCACTTCCCGCAGGTGGTAACCGGGCCGTTCAAACCGCAGTACGATCGTGTGCCGTGGCGCGATGCGCCGGACGACTACCTGCGCTGGTGCGCGGGCCAAACCGGCTACCCCATTGTGGATGCCGGTATGCGGGAATTGAATGCCACCGGCTACATGCACAACCGCGTACGCATGATCGTAGCCAGTTTTTTGACCAAACACCTGCTGCTCGACTGGCGCCTCGGCGAGGCGTATTTTGCCCAAAAACTGCTCGATTACGATTTGGCCAGCAACAACGGCGGCTGGCAATGGGCGGCGGGTTGCGGCACCGATGCGGCGCCCTATTTCCGCATTTTCAACCCGACGGAGCAAACCCGAAAATTTGACCCGGAGTACCGCTACATCCGCCGCTGGGTGCCGGAGTTTGACACGCCGAAATACTCAAAACCGATGGTGGAGCATACGTTTGCACGGGAGCGGTGCCTGGACGTGTACAAACGTGCGCTGGCTACCTGAACGGGTGGTGCGCAAATTTCAAGTGATGAGGCTGTCTCATAAGTCCGCACCGTATTGCGCCGTTGACAGGCGAATTCATTTCTTGACAGGATAAAAAGGATTTACAGGATTTTCGGCGACGGAGTCGCCTCATTTATCCTGTAAATCTTGTAAATCCTGTCTGAAAAAAATCAATTCCCGTCAAAGCCATGCTTTTGAGACAGCCTCATCACTCGAAATTTGCCGCCACCGCTAAACGTAGCACCCGACAACCAATCGCGTCCTCCGGTGTTTCCAAGTTCAACAAAAAAAGATACGCAATCATGTTTTTAAAAATCACACTCACCCTCGTGCTCGCTGCCGGTGCGGCCCTGTTGCCCGCCTGTTTCGATGCCGGCAAAGTTGCTTCCCGTCCGATGAAAGCTGCCGTTTCCAAAAGTACGCCGACCACCATTTATCAGTTCACGGTCAATTCCCTCGACGGCAAGCCCGTGTCGCTGGAACAGTTTCGCGGCAAAAAGATCATCGTGCTGAACGTGGCTTCCAAATGCGGCTACACCCCGCAGTACGCCGACTGGGAAAAGTACTACACCGAAAACCAGGAAAAGGTGGTCGTGCTCGGTTTCCCGTGCAACGACTTCATGGGTCAGGAACCCGGTACGGCGGAGGATATCGCGGAGTTTTGCCAAAAAAACTACGGCGTCACGTTCCCCATGTTTGAAAAGGTTCAGGTAAAAGGCGATGACAAGGCGCCCCTATACCGCTGGCTGACCGATCCAGCCCAAAACGGCTGGAACAACCAAGAGCCGAGCTGGAACTTCTGCAAATACCTCATCAATGAAAAAGGCGAGCTCACGCATTTTTTCGCCTCTAAGGTAAAGCCGGACAGCCCCGAGTTTTTGAGCGCCATCGGCGGATAAACGGTTTTTGGCAAAAGGCAAGAGGCAAAAGGCAAGTCCCGCCGCTCAACCCTCCAACCAGCAACCTTCTAACCTTCTAACCTTCCAACCAGCAACCTTCTAACCTTCCAACCAGCAACCTTCCAACCAGCAACCTTCCAACCAGCACACCCGCTCTTTTCGCTACTTTTGCGCGTGCAAAATGCTGAGCAAGTGAATTCATCCAACTCTCCCGTCCGATTTATCCTGTATGCGTTGCCGGCGGTGGGCCTGATCCTGTGGTTGGGCCTGCGCAACCGTCCGGACCCCGTATGGGCCGAAGCCGGCGAGCTGGTTGGCCGGCGCTTCCAGTTGTTGGAGGACGTACCGGACTCCTTGCAACAGCTGTACTGCGCGTGGCACCGGTTGCCTTATCGGGTGGGCGACTCCACCGCCTTGCGGCTGGTATCCACACCGTCCTTGTCCGTGATCGAGTGGACGACCTTTCGCGATTTGTTTCACGAGGCGATGCGCCGAAAGAACCTGATTGTTTCCGGGGTCACGGGCGTGGGGGCCACCAAGCAGAGCAAGCACCTTGCTCGCCTGCTCACCGGCCGCCCCGAGAACGTGTTGCTCATCGAATGTGCCCCGCAGTTTGATCTGGATTTTCACAAAAAATACATCGGGCAGGAAGTGGATGGGCAGTTTGTTCCCGGCGTGCTCCTGCAATTCTGGGAAAACTGCCGGCAGTACCCGGAGCAGCATTTTGTGGTACTACTGGACAACTTCGACAAAATCAATCCCGAGACGTTTTTCGGCCCGGCTCTCTGGGAGGCACTCAGCAGTGCGGGCGATCAGGTAGAACTGGGCGGCAAAAAAGTGTCGTTGCCGCTAAACTGCCGTCTCCTCTCGGTGACCCACCACGGCCCGGGGTCTTTGGTCGAGTTCAACGGCGAGCACTTCAAGCGCCTCGGCAGGCCCTATATTCTGCAACCCAACCCGCGCGAGCTGCTTGAGTACCTGCGTCGGAAGTGGAGCAAATCCGCCGATACCGTCCGGGCCGCCGCCGTGGCCGATACTGCGCGCATGCAGGCGTTTTTTTTCTATTTTTTGAAAACCAACGACATGCTGCACGAGCGCTACGGCAACGGCTACCAACTGGGGCAGGGTAGCGGTGTACGCGAATTTTTTCTGGAGCAGGAATTAGCCGACCTGAAGCGCACCTTTCTGGATCACATCAATGCGCTGCGCCGTGCACGCCAGTTTTCGGAAAACGATTTTGAATCTCTTGACTACACTGTGCGCACGGGGGGGCTGGCACAAAATTCCAGTTTCTTCGACCGCCAACTCCAGTACCTGCACGATACGGGCTACTTCGTGGAAATCACCATGGTGGCAACTACGGCCCTGCTGACGTTCCTGATCGGCTGGTGGGTGTTTCGGCGCCGCGAACAGCTCATCCGGTTCTATGGTGTACAAGCCCAGGAAGTGTATAACGGCTTCGAAAACCAGCTCATCAGTGCCGACATGGCCGCCCGCCGCCTGGAAGAGATCAAAAACGAGGTAGACAAATTAGTTATGGGCCGCCGGCTCAACTACACCGAAGGGTTGTACTTCATGGCCTTTGTGGAGGACAAGGTCAAACGCATCGAGTTTGCCCGAAATGTGAGCCAGAACTTCCTCGAATTGTTCAATACCTTCATGGAGGACGATGTGCTCAACGAAAATGAGTACACCAAACTGGCGCAGTTCCTGCAGTCTATCCGCCACAAAATCCCGGTGGAGATATACGATCAGTTTCGGGATAAAGTGGAGGAGGCTTATGCGCAGGGAGGCGGGACTAATCGGGAATTGGCCGGCTCCTGATCGGCATGGCCGCATTGGCAGCCCGATTTTTTTGACAGGTTTTTGCGTCCTTTGCTACCGAAAAGGAAATCATGCAACGTATCCTGACCAGTCTTTTCCTCCTGTGCCTTGCTTGCCCCCTGTCGGCGCAGGTTACGCATATTGACCGCCTGACGGCGGCACACGGGCTGCCTTCGGATTTGGTCAACTGCGTCTTGCAGGATCGCGAGGGCTTTCTCTGGATCGGTACGGCCGACGGCCTTTGTCGCTACGACGGCTACACGTTTCGGGTGTACCGGTATGACCCCGATGACCCGTACAGTATAGCTGCGAATGCCGTGGAAACCCTGTTTGAAGACCGCAACGGCACCTTGTGGGCAGGCCTTGCCGGCGGGCTTTCGCGTTTTGACAAACAGACGGAACGTTTCACTTCCTACATCTACCGGCCCGACGATTCCACGTCCATCAACGCGGGGTCTGTGAACGGAATTTACGAAGACCCCAAGGGGCGGTTCTGGATCACTGCCTGGAACGGCGGCCTGCAGGAAATGGACCGCGCACGCGGCACCTTTCGGTGCTATTTCCCGGAGCCGGAGGCCGATTATCGGAAGGGCATTATGCTCACCTCGCCTATGTTTCCCGATGCGTCGTGTACGGACTGTTTTTTTGTCGCGCTGGCAGTATCGGGGAAATGGCGCCTTTTCTCTTTCAACGGTGCCGACAAAACATTTATGCCTTGCCCTTCGGACAGCCTCCCCCCCGTGAGTTACTTGTGGGATATTTTTGACGACGATAGCGGGATGGTCTGGTTTGTGACAAGCGGTGGTTTACGTTTGTTTGATCCCAAAACAAGGACGTTTTCCGGGTTGGAATCTATGCCCGAAGATTTCCAAAAGATGTGGAAAAAACAGTTGTTTTCGGGGTATGTGGATGTGCTTGGTCAGATGTGGCTGGGCACACTCAACGACGGGATGTATGTTTTTGACAAACAGAAGCGCTTGGTTGCACATTACCTGAATGAGCCGGACAATCCGGTGTCTTTGAGCGGAAATACCGTCCGGGCGATCCATCAAGACCGATCCGGTATCGTGTGGGTGGGCACCACGACACAAGGGCTAAACCGCATCACCAGGAGCGCACGGCTGTTTCGCAACTTCCGTCCCGTCCCGGAATCGGCTCCCGCATATGCCGTCAATTCGATAACGGCGCTTTTTGAAAGTCGTTCCGACGCTATTTGGGTCGGGACGGAAAATACCGGCTTGCTGCGCTGGGATACCAAAACCGGGGCGTTCCGGCGTGCCGGGCAGGTTTTTCCGGAGTTGGATGCTCTGACGCGGCGCTACATTTTTTCGTTGTGCGAATCGCGCGATAACCAACTGTGGATCGGTATGAACGGGCATGGACTTGTCCGTTTCGATCCGACTCGTCGCACCGTGCAGGTGTATGTAAACAACCCGGCGGATTCGACCAGCCTGTCGGCCGATTATGTGAATGCCCTGCTCGAAGACCGGGCGGGACGTTTGTGGGCAGGGACATACCGAGGTCTCGACCGCTATGATCCCGAAACCGGACGGTTTGTACACTACTACCTGGCTGATCCCGGGAACCCGGCCAACCACTTTTTAAACCAGGTGACTTGCCTGTACGAAGACAAGTTGGGCGCTATCTGGGTGGGCACAGCGTATGGTTTGTCCTTGCTGAACCCGGCGACGGGCGGGTTCCGGCATTTTTTGCGGATCAAAAAGGGCGATAACGATTTCCAGCATTTGGGTATCAGCGCTATATCCCGGGATGAATCGGGTACGATCTGGGCTGGTACCGAAAATGGTTTGTACCGGCTTGATTTTCCGGATCCGGCCAATCCGAGCCGGGGTACCCCGACGATTCGGCGCTTCACGGAAGCCGACGGGTTGCCCAATCAACGCATTTTCAGTATTGCAACGGATGGTGGCGGGCGCCTTTGGCTCAACACGCTTCGGGGAATATCCGTCCTCCGGAACCCGCATTGCGATGACCGTACGCCGCCGGAGTTTAAAAACTATTCGTCCGACGATGGTTTGCTCAGCCCTTCGTATGCTCGGAGTACCTGTATGAAAAGCCGTTCGGGGCATCTCTATTTTGGTGGCAGAGACGGCTTCGACGTGTTTCATCCCGACAGTATTCCGGACGATCAGTTCAAGCCGCCGCTGGTTTTTACGGCCCTCGAAAAATTTGATACCGACCGGCCCGATGCGGGGGCTATTCCCGAGAAAGGTATGTCTGCGCGCAGCGAAGTGGTGTTGTCGTACAAAAACAACATTTTCACCATTGAATTTGGCGCGCTGGATTTCCGCGCGCCGGACAAAATCCGCTACGCCTACCGCTTGTTGGGGTTCAGCGATACCTGGGTACAGCTCGGCGCCCAGCGCCGCGTGACATTCACCAACCTCGACCCCGGGAAATACACCTTTCAGGTGCGCGGCACCAACAGCGACGGCGTGTGGAACGACACGCCGGCTTCCCTGAAAATCGTGATCACGCCGCCCTGGTGGAAAACCGTGTGGGCATACCTCGCCTACGCCCTGCTTTTTGCGGCAGCAGTAGCGGGTTTTGTGCGGGCACGGGTGCGCTATTTGGAAAACCGAACCCGCGAACTGGAACGCGCGGTGACGCGCAGTACCGCCCAAATTCTGGAACAAAAAGAAACCCTGGAAAAACAAGCCGGTGAACTGCGGGAACTTGACCGGCTCAAGTCGCGCTTTTACGCCAATATCACCCACGAGCTGCGCACGCCGCTCACCCTCATGCTCGGCCCGCTTAATTCCGTCCTGAAAAACTGGAAAGCAGACCCCGCGCATCAGAATCTGCTCCAAATCGCCCAGAACAACGGCCGGAAACTGCTCCATCTGATTAGCGAAATTCTTGACCTCGGCAAACTGGACGCCAACCGGATGACCGTGGAAAAATCGCCTGTGGTATTGCAGCCCTTGCTGGCCCGCTTGGTCGGCCAGTTCGATTCCCATGCCCGGTATCTTGGTGTAAATTTGACCTGTCGCTGCGATTTATCGGCCGACCGGATGGTACTGCTTGACGCCAAAAAATTTGAGACGGTGGTGAACAACCTGCTCTCGAACGCCCTCAAATTCACGCAACCCGGCGGCTCCGTGCGGGTAGAATTGATCGAAAAAACCGACACGATCCTGCTGACGGTACGCGACACCGGCCGCGGTATCCACCCCGAGGATTTACCGCACGTTTTCGACCGGTATTTTCAAACCAGGCGCCCCGACGTACCCGTCGAGGGCGGCACGGGTATCGGCCTGGCGCTGAGCGCCGAACTGGTGCGCTTGTGTGGCGGGCGGATATGGGTGGACAGCACGGTAGGGGAGGGAAGTGTGTTTTTGGTGGCCTGGCCCCCCCCCGCCCCCCCTCCCCAGGGGGAGGGGGGCCTGCTCTCGGGTACAGTTGGAGATTTCGAAGTAGATAGGCAAGACATTTCACTTCAATCAAACCAATTGGCAACGCGCGATGTATCCCCCCTCCCCATTGGGGGAGGGGCTGGGGGTGGGGTTGAACCCACTATCCGAATCCTTGTTGCCGAAGACAACCCGGATTTGCAACAATACCTTTTGCATTTGCTTGCGCCGGAGTACGATGTTACCTTGGTCGGGAACGGGGAGGAGGCGCTGGCGGTGCTCAACCCCACCCCCGGCCCCCCGGGGGGGCGGGTGGGGCAACTTCTCAACAACCAATTAGCAACGCGCGATGTATCCCCCCTCCCCATTGGGGGAGGGGCCGGGGTTGACCTCATTATTTCCGACATCATGATGCCCCGCATGGACGGTTTCCAGTTGCTCGAATACCTGAAAAACGACGACCGCTACCGCCACATTCCGATGGTGATGCTCACCGCGCGGGCCGATATGCAGGACAAACTACGCGCCCTGCGCACCGGCGTGGATGATTACCTGACTAAACCGTTTGACGAAGAAGAACTGCTTACGCGTGTGCGCAACCTGGTTCAGCGCCGAAAAAATCGAATGGAGGTTGTTTCAGAAACGGAAGTAATTTCACCCCGCATTGCCCGTGCAGATGCCGAGTGGCTGGCCGAACTGGAAACCTGGACCCGCACCAACCTGCACGACGAATTTTTGACGGTGAGTGCCATGGCCCACCAGGCTGCTCTGAGCGAACGCCAGTTGCTGCGCCGCATGCGCGAACTGACGGGCCTTTCCCCCCAGCAGTACATCGGCGAAATGCGGCTGCAAAAGGCCCGGGAATCGCTGGAGCAAGGCACCTTCCGAACAGTAGCCGAAGCGGCCTACGCGGCCGGCTTCGGTAATGCCAAAGCATTCTCCCGGGCGTATCGCGAGCGGTTCGGGCGGCTGCCGTCATCGTATTTTTAGGCTGTTGGCTATTGGTAAAAATTCCGCTCCGGAGAGCCAACAGCCAACAGCCACCCAACGTCCGATCCCGCATCCCTTTTGTCCGATTCAGTTCCTGCTCATAATCCCACCTTTGTGCTGTAGGGGCAACGTCCCCGCTCAGCCCTGCAACCACCTTGTCTTTCAAACAAACTCACTTTTCGAATTATGAAAAAGATTCTCTACCTGCTGCCCTGTCTCCTCTGTTTCTTCCTGCTCCACCAGCAAACGGCCACGGCCCAGGGCGCCCTCCTCGGCATTCAGGGTATCCTGAAAAAAGCCAACGGTAATGCTGTAGACGACGCCGCCTACTCCCTGAAGTTCCGCCTGTACGAGCAGGCTGAAGGAGGCACGCATATTTGGGAAGAAACGCAGATCGATGTGGATGTGATCGGCGGCATCTATACCGCTACACTCGGCTCCATTACGCCGCTTAACGTGCCCTTCGACACCACCTACTACCTCGGTGTGAGTGTCGGGTCCGGCACCGAAATGCTACCGCGAATCCGACTGACCACCGCGCCGTATGCGCTTTCGCTGATCGGAAACACCAACCAGTTCCCCAGCAGCGGAACTGTAAAAGAAGACAATACAATAATCGCCGGAAAACTGGCAGTGGGACAGAGTGCCCTGCCCACCACACAGTCCGTCCAAGTCAACGGTGGCGTATTGGCCCGTGGTGGCGTACCCGGAATCAATGGTGTAAACAACAATGGTTATGCTTTTAGCGGCAATAGCGGCGACGATGACAGTGGTTTGTTTTCACCCCAGAATGGCTATGTGGCTTTGTACACCAATGGAGTGGAACGTGTCCTCCTCTACCCTACCGGAATGACGCTTAACGGGAACCTGACGATGTCCAGCGGAAATGTCTTTATCGGCGGAGGTGGAAAAATCATCTACGGCAACAGCGCTACTACCAACGCCGACTGGCGCCTTGTGGATACCGATGTTTTTGCCGACAACGAGAAGCAAGGCTGGGAATCCACAACCGGCCTGCTTAATGCTACAGCCGGCACGACTACGCTGGAAGACTTTACCGACTACTTTCACGGCTGGGCGCTACGCCCCGACAACGAAAGCGATTGGTTGAAAAAACAATTCACCATTGATCCGAATGTGGTGGGCGCTTACACCCAGGTCAAGATCAAGTTCAAGTACTTCTTCCTTGACTCCTGGGACGCCGCGGGCAGCGAAGACACGGACCTGGGCATAGGCGCTTTTTCCACCGACAAAAACGGAACGACCATGGCCTTCACCTGGTCTCAGATGGGATCGGTTTATGACAACGGAATAGAAGCACTTGATTTTTACGACGGTTCCAGCAACTACTCGGATGCCACCACCATCGGGGAAATGACCATGACGCGGCGGAATGGCACCGATATTTCCTACTGGGTCTTTTTCGGGGCAAGAATGGCCGGGACAGATGACGAATCGTATGCCATCGGCGACATCGAAGTGTGGGTAAAGTAAACGCCCACAACCGTTTTTGTTCACCGTCAACCAGACCTATCAGGTATGAAAAATAAAATATTTGCACACGCTATCGTCGCGTGGTGCTGCCTGGCGGCGCCCACGCTACAGGCCCAAAACGCCAACTGCTCCGACGGCACCGTCATTGATGCAAACTCCTACAGCGGCACCGTGTTTTTCAACTACGGCAGCGTGACCAATGCTTCCAATAGTAAAAACCGCACGACCGCTTCCGTCGGCGAACTGTTTCTCGGCACCTATTTCGGCCAGCAGTTCAACGGCCAGGCCGGTTTTTACAGCCGGTTTTTGCTCCCGCCCCTTGCCCCGAACGTCATCGCGTCGCAAGGGGAATTGCTCGACCGTATCCAGCTCTCCTGGGCGCCCGAACCGCTCGGCTCCTTTCCCTCGGAGGGTTTCAATATCTACCGCGACGGCGTTTTCTTAGCCAATGTTGGTGTCAACATCCGTAACTACAACGACTTCAACGTCATTGCCGGACGCGCGTACAACTATGAGGTAAGCGGTGTCAGCGCCTACGGCAACGGCGCGTTTGGTCAGGCCATCGGTTTCCAGGTGCCCAACGGCACCGTTACCGGCTGGATACGCACGACCAGCGGCCGTCCCGTGCCGGATGCGTTTGTTTCGCTCACCCCCTTGCAGGGGTTTTCGGCCAAATTCGGCCCCACCGACGGCGCTTTTGCCATGTCGAACAAAGGTGTAACGGACACGCTCGTCCCGCTCAACAACGGCGAGTGGACCCTGTCGTTCTGGGTAAAAACCGATAGCGCAAGTGCCGATGCCGCCATCCTGGCATTTGATCCGTATCCCCTGACCATACGCCCCATTGTCAGTGCTTCCGGCCACGAAGGCATCGAAGTAGCACAAACACACAATAGCGCCGTGTTGCTTACAGGCCAATTTCCCGATAGCATCAAAAACGACTGGAATCATGTGGCCCTCACGATGGATGCCGACGGTAAGGGCCGGCTGTACATCAATGGCGTGCTGGTGGAAATAGACGACCTGCCCCCGCTGATCTCCGCCGATGAACTGCTCATTGGCTCCCGCACAGAAGCCACGGGAACCTGGGCCGGATACCTCGACGAACTGCGCATCTACCACCGCCGCCTCGACGAACTTGACCTCGGCGAACCGATGATGGGTACCGCTTCCTCCCAGACGCCCGGCCTGAAGTACTACTGGAAAATGGACGAGGAGCTCGGTGTGGCCTCCTTCGATGTACTCAAACGGAATAAACTCTTCTTCTGTGGCGCTTCTTTCGATGCCGACCGACCGGACATTCGCACGATGGGCAAAACCAACCAGCAGGGCTACTACCGCATCGAATCGGCGAGTTACGGCACGGGTACCACGTTTTTGGCTGAGCCGATGAAGGATTTTTACCTGTACCGGGCGCTCAAGTTTGTCCGCAGCGAGAGCGACTATGCGCTGCTGCCCGATTTTTCGCTGACACCAAAAGCCACCCTCGAACTGTGGGTAAACAGCGCCGGCCCCGACAACGAACAGTGCGTGCTCGCCAAAAAATGGCCGGGTAATGACTTCCGTTTGCTCCTGGAGCCTAACGGCAACACAAGCGACATCAAGTTTTATCTCAACGCTCAAGAGCACAACTTCGGCCCGCTCGGGCTGGGCTATCAGCACCTGGCTTTTACCCTCGACAGCACCACCGGCACCGTGACTGCCTACAAAAACGGCATCTCGCTCGGCAGCCATGCCTTCGTGGGTGTTACGGGCAACTGGTCGGACACCACCACCAACTGGGTGCTGGGTGCCCGCAGCAGTGGCATGGCCTTCACCGACCACTTTGGCGGATTGGTGGACGAGTTTGCCGTGTACGACACCATTATCAGCGTGGACAGTATCGTGGCGCACGCTTTCCGCGCCCGCGATCCGCAGGAGGCCGGCCTGCGCGTGTATTTCAACCTGGATGAGGGCAACGGAAACCGCCTGAACAACAGCGGCTCCGTGTTGACGCCCTTCGGCACCAACTTCGGCGCGGAATGGTCGCCGCTCACCGCCCGGCAATCAACCACACCACACATCTTTTTGCCGGAAACCCGGCAGGTATCCATCACGACCCGCCAGGTATCGGGCAAGGTCGCCGGCGGTCTTTGCCAAAAATCCGTTATCACGGCGCCTCCCGGACAGGGGCAGGGTACCGTGTGTGTGGTCAAGGTACGCTCCACGGACGGCTGTTTCGAGCGCCAGATTATCATAGACAACCAGGAGGGCGATTACGAATTTCTGGAGTTGCCGCCACTGGAAAACATGACCGTGGCGGTGGTGGAGCACTCCGACCCCGACGTCAAGTCGGCCTTTCAGGTACAGGGCGGGAGTACGGTAAACCTCACCCAAAACGACACGATCATTGATTTCACCTATTTCGCGCCGCCGCAGGTGATTATCAGCAGCGGACTTGACCCGTTCCCGGGTTGTAATCCGCCGATTATCGTGCTGGACAAGGGCGAACCTGTCACCTTGTCTGTTTCGCTGATCGAGCAGTATGTTCAGATTTTGGACAATATGAACATGGTCATTGATGACGGCGTCTGTCCATTGGATACGGCGGGCTTCCGTTTTATCAACGGTATTGCCGACGTGGTGCTGGATACCGCCATGTCCAATGCTGTGCTGACCTACAAATTCCGGGCAGGAGAGCCGAATCCCACACCACCGTACCTGAAAACCCTGCAAATCATCGGCACGTCTCTGGCGGGCAGGTCGGGCAGCCTGGTGGTGCAAGTGGTGGTGACGGGCCTCCGAACGAAAGAAAACACCTTTACGACCCTGATGCCGCAAATGCCTAATGCAATCCTGCGCGATCCGCCGGGCGACGGCAGTCATGCCTATTTGGAAAAGGGCACGACCATGTGCAAGAGCTACACGATTTCGTCTGTCGTGGAAGATGGCTTTGGCGGCGGCTTTGAGCTGCATCTCGGCGGCAACGTGGACATCATCAACGGCACCCCGTTGGTGGGCATCATCAACAATACGGGCGTTATTTTGGATGAAAACCAACAGTTCACCACGACGTTCAAAAAGACGGGCGACAACTCGTTCCAAACGTGCGTGTCCAACACCGAGCGCATCACCACCAGCGACGACGACCAGATAGTCGGTGGCGGAGCAGGCGGCGATGTGTACATCGGCGAGGCGTTTAACCTGATTTTCGGATTCGCGGATATGGTCTCCTTTGATGAAAATGCGTGCGCAGCCGATGTCATCACCGTCCTGAACATTGACCCCGACACGTTTGCTACGGTGTTTATGTATTCCGAATACCACATCATCAACAATACGATGCGGTACCTCGATGAGCTCTTGGCCAATCCGGGTAGTTCCACGCCGGACCAGATTCAGCAATACACCCAATCCTTAGCGCTTTGGCAGGATATTCTGGATCAAAACGCGGAGTTGAAAGACGAGGCAAAATTCATTCGCAATATCTCGTTCGACGCCGGCGCATCATACGAATTTTCCGAAACCTACGATGCCTCCAACTCTTCCGTAGACCTGAGCGATACCACATACGCGGTGACCGAGGCCTTGCATTTTGGCTATGAGTTCAACAAATTCGGGATAACAGGTAACCTGGCGTTTTCCCAAACCCGCAGCAACGGCTACACGACCGGCAACAACTCTGGTAATTCCCTGACGGTAGGGTATGTCCTGTACGACGACGACTCCGGCGACGCGTTTTCCGTGGATGTCGCGCTGGATTCTTTCTACATGACCCCGGTTTTCAATCTGAAGGCCGGCCAGACATCCTGCCCCTGGGAAGACGGCACTGCCAACCGCGAAGAACCCAACCTGACGCTCGCGCCGGGTTCGCAGTTCACGGCGATCAATGTGCCTGCCCACGAACCGGCAGTGTTCAAGGTGAACCTCGGCAACCTGAGCGCCACCAACGAAGACCTGACCTACGGCCTGACGGCCATTGCCAACAGCAACCCGAATGGGGCTGTTATCCGAATCAACGGCCAGCCGATGAACAATAATATCGTGCCGTACCTGATCCCGTATGGCTCCTCGGTGCAGGCCACCGTTACCATTGAACGGGGACCAATCGAATATGAATACGACAGTTTGCAAATCGCCCTGGTTTCCCAGTGCGAATACGAACGCGATCTGACTACCGTGGTGCCGGCGGAGCACACGTCCAAATTTACGTCGTCCATTTTCTTCGGCGTGGACTTCATCCGTCCCTGCAGCGAGGTGGCTGTGAGCGTGCCGGAACAAAACTGGGTGGTGCTCAACGACGACCCGATCCAGCCCGGAACCCTGCGCCGCATCACGGTGTCGGGCTACGACCTCAATTCTACCGATTTCCAGTTGGTGCGCGTGCAGTACCGCCGCTCCGACGGCGACGGCGCCTGGCTCAATATTCCCAGCCCGGGCGGCGTGTTTGAACGCTACAACCCGAACTGGTCGGGCTTTTCCAGCCTGACGCCGGCCCAACAGGCGAATACACTGGGCCCGGATTTCACGCAGTTTTTCTGGGAAACCGCCGGCATCGGCGACGGCGCCTACGAAATCCACGCCTGGGCCGTGTGTACCGGCGATGCCTCGGACAAGCCCGGTTTTTCCGACATCATCAAAGGCCGCATAGACCGCGAGCCGCCGAGTATCGTGGGTGTGCCGCAACCTTCGGACGGCGTGTACCACGTTGGTGACGAGATTTCGTTCACGTTCAACCAGCACGTCAATTGCGACAAGTTGATCCCCGCCGATCTGACCCAGCTGAACAATGTGGGCCTGTACGACGCCACGACCGATCAGTTGATTGACATCAGCGTGACCTGCTTCGAGAACAAGATTGTCATAGACCCGACCTTCGTCAACAAGTTTTACGAAAATCGCATCCTGCGCGCCGAATTGGCGGGCATCGAAGACCTCGTGGGCAATGCGTTCAACGGCACCAAGTTCAACAAAGGCGTCTGGGAGTTCTACGTGGATCGAAACGAATTAGCCTGGCTGACCGACAGCCTCGGGGTCACCAAATTTGAGGGCGAGCCGAAAACCGGATTTGCCGCCATTCATAACCGGGGCGGGTATCCGGTACCGTTCACTATTCTCGGTGCGCCCGATTGGGTGCATATTGTTCCCAACCAGGGCACTCTGGCGGCCAATGAAATCCGCCAGATCAGTTTCGACATTGATTCCACTTTAGCCTTCGGGCACTGGTCGGACAGCATCACCCTGCACACGGAAACGGGGCAAAACCCCTTCTTTATGGGCGGCGACGAACCTTTGCCCATCGGCGTACGCGTGGTGTGCCGGCCGCCGTTCGGGCTGGTCAATGCAGCGCAGTTTGAAAACACGATGAGCATGGCCCTGCGGGTCAACATCGAAGGCGAACTCTCCTCCGACCCGGAAGACATCGTGGCGGCGTACATCAACGACGAACTGCGCGGGCGCGCCAACGTCCAGTACATCCCGCTACTCGACACCTTTTTGGCGTTCCTGACTATTTACGGTGGCCCGGCCGATATGCTTGACCCCATTCGGCTCGAAGTGTGGGATGCCTCCGAGTGTCGGCGCTACGGGTATGTGCTGGAAAATTTCACGTTCCAGCCCGACAACATCATCGGCACCACCAACAACCCGCAGGTGATCCACACCGCAGGACAGTTGCTGCGCGAAGTGCCGATCGGCGACGGCTGGAACTGGCTGTCGTTCAACCTGGCGTTCCCCGACAACAGCCTGAACGCGGCATTGGCTACGCTGCACCACCCGGAAAACGACCTGATCCGCAGCCAGGGACCGTTCTCGGTGTACAATGCCGGTAGCTGGGTCGGGGCTTTGCCGAGTCTGAACAATATTTCCATGTTCATCTACAAGGCCGACACGCCCGATACGCTGCGCATGCTGGGTACGCCGATTGATCCGGCTACGACACCAATTCCCCTCAACGACGGTTGGACGTGGATTGGCTATGTGCCCAACTATTCGCTGCCGGTAGATGTCGCACTTGCCACGGTGACGGCTCAACCCGGCGATCTGGTCAAAAGCCAAACCGCATTCGCGCAATACACCAAAATTGTGGTGCCACCGGACACGATCTACCGCTGGATCGGCAACCTGAAGTATATGTCGCCACCCAACGGGTATCAACTCAAACTGACCGGTACGGGAACGCTGACGTATCCGCCGCCGCCCAGTCCGTTTGCAGAAAATCCCGTACTGGCACGCGGTGAAACGGAAACTCCGGTAGCCCATTGGTCGGTGAACCCGATACAATTTGAGCACAGCAGCACCCTGATCGGTATGCTTCGCGCCAAGGGCGCCAACGCCACCACGAGCGATATGGAACTTGGTGTGTTTGTCGGCAATGAAGTCCGCGGTTCGGCGCAGGCTATCTACATCGAACCGCTCGACGCGCACCTGTTTTTCCTGACGATGTATGCCAACACGGCGGGCGAACTGCTGCGTTTCAAGCTATACGACGACGCAGCCGGAACGGTGTATGACCTGTCGGAAACGTTCTTTTTTGCAACCGGAGAACACCAGGGTAGTATCGAAAGCCCGGTGCCGTTCGAGTTGCAAACGACAAGTGTCGGAGAGGGCTTCGGTACCGCGCTGGGCTTCGAGGTGCAACCCAACCCGTTCAGCAGCGAAACAGCACTGCGTTTCACTTTGCCGAAGGCGGAGGAAGTGATGCTGACGATCAGCGATGCGCAAGGCCGCGAGGTGGTGCGCCGCCCGATGTCGGCGGTTGCCGGCCCGAATGCAGCGACCTGGAACGGCCGCGCCGATTCAGGTTCATGGCTGAGTTCCGGGGTGTATCTGGTGCGGTTGCAAACGGAGGAAGGAAGCGTGAGCCGGAAAGTAGTATTGCAGCGGCTGCCGTGATTTGGTTTGTTGGTTGACTGGTTTGTTGGTTGACTGGTGGATTGGCGTACCACTTTTGTCCTTTTGAAAAAATCCGCCCGCTCTACGGTGTGCCCGCCGATGCTTTCTGCACGGCACGGCTTTCGTAGAGCGGGCGGATTTTTTTCGCGTAAATCCGCGTTGCGCAGCATCCGCGGCATCCGCGTTCCAATTTTGTCGCGCTCGGCTATTGAACGTCCTCGCCGAGGTTTCAACGCGCGGGTCACTCCACCAGCACCACCCGCTTCGCCACCCCCCCGCGTACGCTACGCACATTGGAACGCGGATGCCACGGATGCTGCGCAATGCGGATTTTAACGGATTTTTTTCGCGTAAATCTGCGCTGCGCAGCATCCGTGGCATCCGCGGGGGGTTTTCCAAGCGGCCGCGCCCGCTGTTTCGCGCTCGGCTATTGAACGTCCTCGCCGAGGTTTCAACGCGCGGGTCACTCCACCAACACCACCCGCTTCGCCACCCCCCCGCTTGCACTACGCACACTAACGGTGTAAATTCCCGCCGCAGCGCCCGCTTCCCGCAGGTTGATCTGCAACTGCAAATCCTCCACGGCCGGAATGCGGTTTTCCCAAACCAACTGGCCCAGGTCCCCGTAAATTGAAACCGTCACCGCCTCGCCCGCGAAGTCCGTCAGGTCGAGCCAGATGCGGTCGGTCGTGGGATTGGGGTTGACAGTTACGAGTTTTGAGTTTTGAGTTTTGAGTTGGGTGTCCCTCTCGCGGTTTTCCGCACCCTGCGGTACGAAATTGTTCCCCAGCACGGTGATCAGCTGCGTCGTCGTCGCCGAATTTCCGCACAAATCATCGGCACGCCAGGTGCGCGTTACGGTGTAATCTGCCGAGCAGCCGCTGCCTGTGGCCACATTGCCAAGGAACGTGATGTGCACATAGCCGCCGCAAGCATCCGAGGCCGTCGGGTTCACCAATGGCGGGATGGGCTGGTTGCACTCGATAGTGATCGGTCCGGGTACGGTGACAAATACCGGTGCGCCGGTGTCCGAAACCTGAATCGTCTGCGTGGCCGCCGTGCTGTTGCCGCACACGTCGGTGGCCCGCCAGGTGCGTCGGATTTGATAGGTACCGGGGCACTGGTTATTGGCTGTTGTCTGGCCGAGGTATAGCAGCGTCACGGCGCCGGCGCAGCCGTCGGAAGCCGTCGCCGTACCCACCGCTGGGAGCGGGCTGTTGCAGGCGATGGTCATATCGGCCGGCACGGTCAGCGTCGGCTTGCCGTTGTCCACTACCGTGATGCGCTGGCTCACCGACATGGCGGCGTTGCCGCAGTTGTCCGCGGCGCTCCAGCGGCGGGTAAGGGTGTAGCGGTTCAGGCAGGTTCCGTTGGTACGCGTTTCACCGATGTAAGAAATGGTCACCTCGGGATCACAGTTATCCGTTGCCGTGGGCGCAGTTGAAGGTGGGATAGCATCGCATTGCACCGTGACATTGGCCGGTAGGCTGACAAATGCGGGTTTCTGCGTGTCCGTCACCGTGATCTTCTGCGTAGCGGTGCGGGTATTGCCACAGGCATCGGTTGCCGTCCAAACCCGGGTCAGGGGTATACTTGTCCATGCACAGGACATTGGACACCGTTTGGCCGTTGTAGGCGATGTTCACCGAGCCGCCGCAGCCGTCGGAGGCCGATGGAGTTCCCACGGCGGGCACGCTGTTGCACTGCACGGTCACGTTGGCCGGCACGAAGGTAAACACGGGTTGTGTGTTGTCGAACACGGTGATGATCTGCGAGCAGGTGGCGCTGTTGTTCGAGCCGTCGAAAACCCGGTAGTATCGGGTGATCTGGAAGCGGTTGGCACATTCCACGTTGTAGGGAAGTGTGGTGTACCAATGTTCCTTGCTTACCGACACGCAGTTGTCCGAAGCCGTGACCGAGGCGGGATTCGGGGCCGGTATGTTGGACAGGCAAGAAACGGTCAGGCCGTTCGGGCAACTGATGACGGGTGCGGTATTGTCCACCACCGTGACGGTGGCGGTGCATTCGTCGCTGTTTCCGCTGACATCGGTGACCGTCAGCGTCACGGTTTGCGGACCGAGGTCGCTGCAATCGAACATACTGGGCGAAACCGTCATGCTTTGCAATCCGCATTCGTAGGTACTGCCGTTGTCCACGTCGCCGGCAGCGATGGAGGCGCTGTTGCCCACCAACACGGCAGTGACGGGGGCCGTTTTGCAAATTGCCTCGGGCGCATCGCAGCAGTTTTGGGTGGTCAGTTCCCAGGACACGATACGGGTGCAGCCGTCAACAACATCTTCGATTTTAACAAAGAAGTCGTGCGTGCCTTCGTCCAGAACCGAGGTGGGTGTGAATGTATTGGTAGCCACCACATACGTGCCGGCCGAGATGGTGGCCGCCGCATCGGTGAACACGCCGAGAATCGTCAAATCCACCGGGCTGCCCAATGTTAAGGCCGGGCTGATAACCTCGCAGCCGTTGACGGTGGTGGGTGCTATGATGATCTCGTTGTTCGTCACGTTCGGGATCGGGTTACCCTGCGGGTAATCGATGATGCCGTTGTTGGTGAAACCGGTGTTGGTGTGCAGCGCCGGCGTATTCACCTGAAACAAACCGAAGTTGGTGAGCGTGCTGACGTTGTGCAGCGGCGCGAAGATGTAGAGTTGGGCGCAGGTTCCGTTGGCAAGGGTTCCCTGGTTGTAAATCGCCTGATCGCCCACGGCCGTTTCGGCACCGATGGTGACGATGCCGTTGTTGGTGAACGTGCTGGAGAAATTCAGCAGACCGGTGTTGGCCGTGCGGTCAATGTGGATATTGCCACCGGCGTTGTTGATGAACGCAGACTGGTTCCACAGCCCCCAATCTCCGATATTGGCGATGCCGCCCAGTTCGATGGTGCCGGTATTGGTGAAGGTGTTCGTTTGGTGGCGCAGGCCGCTGACGGCCGCGTTGTCTATCGCCAGTTCGCCGCTGTTGTTGAACGGGCTTTCGTTCCAGAGGCCCCAGTTGCCGACCCCGGCGTTGGCACCGATGTTCAGTTTGCCTTGGTTGGTGAACGTGCCGCCAGACCCGAAATTGCCGTTTCGCAACCCGATAATGGCGCAACGGTCAATGCTGATTTCGCCGCCGGTATTGTTGTTGAAGTTGGCCGTGGAGAATATCCCAAAATTGCCGATGCTGCCCGTGTTGCCAAGGTCAATTTTGCCTGTATTCGTAAACGTGCCGATGCTGTGGTACAGGCCGTGCTGGTTGGATGTGCCCCGGACGTGATCCACCGTAATCTCGCCGCTGTTGCCGAACGTGCCATAGTTGAACAAACCTGTTGAGCCGGCCCCGACAGTACTGCCTATGAAAATCTTGCCGGCATTGGTGAATGTATCGCCGAAGGCATTGGAAACACCGTTCGTGTTGTTGGCGTCGGGTATATTGTCCACATGGATTTCCCCGGTAGCCTGGTTCTCGAAAGTGCCGTCGTTGTACAGGCCGTTGTTGCCTCCGAGTATGTTTTCCCCGATCTTGATCAGACCGGCATTGGTCATCGAGCTATTGAATGCGTTATGAAAGCCCACATACGTGAACCGGTCAATATGTATTTCCGCATCCTCTTGATTGATAAACGTAGCCTCGTTGTACACCCCTGGATAGTTACCGGTAATGGTCCAATTGATGCCGAGGATCATCGTCCCGCCATTGGTAAACGTCCCGCTCTGGTGGTGCAGGCCGGTTCGGGAAAGTGAGTCCATCCGGATTTCGCCGCCGGCGTTGTTGTTGAATGTGCTTCGGTTGTAAATGCCCGGATTAAAGCCCGTCCCCAGCGCATTGGTTGCAATTTTTATCAGACCGGCGTTGTCGAATGAACAGTTGTTATCGTTGTGAATGCCGGCGCTGGTGCGGTCTAGTAAAATCTCGGCATCGGCCATGTTGTTGAAAGTTGCCGAAGCCCCGGGGGCACTTTGGTTGTAAATGCCGGGGCCGCTGAGGGATGCTGTTTGCCCGATGGAAATTTTTCCCGCATTGGTAAACGAACTGCTGATGCCCCCGATCGTGGTGTTGTAAATACCGGAACTACCACGGTCCACCTCGACTTCGCCGTTGGCTAAGTTTTCGATGTGGCCGAAGTTGTAGATACAAACATTGGTGGGGCCGGGTATTTTGCCAACGACCAACCGGCCCGAATTGGAGATCGTGCTGTTTGGGCGGTTGTCAATGCCCGCGCCGCCGTAGCGGTCTATTTCGATTTCCCCGCCGTTGTTTTGGATATCGCCTTCGTTGTAAATGCCGGGACTGAAATTGGTGCCCACCGTCGCGCCGGTGGTGATCTTCCCGGCATTGGTCAATACCGCTGCTGCGGTGCGGTTCCACAAGCCGATGTTGCTGGTGCGGTCAATGTGCAGTTCGCTGTCGGCGTTGTTGTCAAAGGTAGCCTCGTTGACGACACCGTACTGGCCGGGGCTGCTGTTCGGGCCGACCAGAATTGTGCCGTTGTTGGTCACCGTGCCCTGGTTGTACATGCCACCGGAGGGGCTGCCGGTGTCGCCTTCGAGCGTGAGGCTCCCCATAGCAGCGATGGTGAGTGCGGCGTTGGGTTGCACATGCACCGATTGAGCTACTGCTGCCGTGCCGGTCATGACGACAGGATCGTTGGCCACGTCGGGGATAAGCACGTCGTCGGTCGCCGTCGGCACGGAGCCGTCGTGCCAGTTGCCGTCCGTGGCCCAGTCGGTGTCCACGCAGCCTGTCCAGATGTCGCCCGTTGTGGTGATGGGCGCACTGCCGGAGCCGATGGTGAAGGTACCTACGTTGAGGTTTTGCACCACACCCGTGTTGTTGCTGATGCTGCTGTTGCCTGTGGCGTTTTCGATGATGGTACCGGCATTGCTGAACGTGCCGGTGTTGGTAACGACATCATCCGAAACGATGTGAATCAGCGCAGTACATGGGGTATTGTTCAAGATGGCGCTGTTGTAAATGCCGTCAATACCCACGTCGGCAACAGCCCCAATGATGATCTTGGCGGCATTGTTAAACGTCCCGAACTGGTTCCGCAGGCCGGTATCGCCAGATCGGTCGATGTATATCTCGCCGCCGGCGTTGTTGTGGAAGGTGGCCGCATGGCTCTGCTGCCAAAGGCCGTAGTCGCCCGAAGACGCGATTTGCCCAATCTTGATTTTCGCTTCGTTGGTAAACGCGCCGTTGTTGTAGAGGCCGACTTTGAACGAACGGTCCAGGTTGATTTCTCCGCCCGCCTGGTTGTTGAAAACGGCGGTATTCGTCAGGCCGTTCGTACCAACCGAAACGCTTGCTCCGAGGGTAATCTTGCCAGCATTGGTGAACGTGCCGGACGCGTTAATCAGGCCGGCCTCATCCGAGCGGTCTATCGCGATCTCTGCGCCGGCGGCATTGTCGAAAGTCCCATTGTTTTCGATGCCGTATTGACCAAGGTCAATCGCCCCGATGGTAATTCCGCCGGCGTTGGTGAACGCGCCGTTATTTTCGATGCCATTTTTATCTGCGCGGTCCAGGTGCATCTGTGCGTCGGCGTTGTTGAACACCGTACCGTTGTTGTAGATGGCGTGGTTGCTGACGGATGCCGTCGAGCCTATGGTGATGATCCCGTCATTCGTCACGGTGCCGCTGTTGTGCATGGCGGCCGTCGTAAAGTCGTCCGGGTTGTTTGCAAAGCCGTTGATGGTCAGGCTGTCGGTGGCCTCTACGGTGAGCGCGGCATCGGCGCTTACCGTTACAGATTTGGCCACCGCTGCCGTGCCGCCCATGACGACCGGGTCGTTGGTCACATCGGGGATGACCGCATCATCGCTTACGGTCGGCACCGAACCGTCGAGCCAGTTGCCTGCGGTGGCCCAGTCGGTGTCCACGCAGCCCGTCCAAATGTCGCCAGTCGAAGTGATGGGGGCATTGCCCGAGTCGATGGTGAACGTACCGCCGTTGAGGTTTTGGATCACGCCTGTATTGGTGGTGATGTTGCTGTTACCGCTGGCGTTTTCGATGATGACACCTGAGTTATCGAAGTTTAAGGCGCCTTGATTAATGATCGTGCTGTTGGTCAGGATTTTTATCAATGCGGTACAGCCGCTGTTGTCAAAATGAGTGGACGTGTTTCGGATTGCATCGGCCCCTACATTTCCGATGGCGCCGATGGTGATGGTTCCATGATTGAGAAAACCAGAGGCCGCGAAATTGAGTATACCACCATACGTAGCATTGTCAATTGAAATCTGTCCGCTGGCCGTATTGGTAAAAGCGCCTTGGTTTTGGATTCCCAGAACTACTGCCGCTATTCCGCCGAGTTCCAACGTTCCGGCATTGACCATGGTGGCTACGCCCGGAAAGCTCAAGTTCAAGAACGCACGATCGCTGGTGTTGTTTATCCTGATCAGTCCGTTTATATTGTTGTTGACGGTATTTCTGTTTGCTATCCCAACCGTCCCGGCACTTGAACCAGGGCCTACATCCAGGGTGCCGTTGTTTGTTACAGTTCCAAGATTGTAAAGTGCGGTTGTAATGGAGGGAATGTCTGGCACAGCGCGAAAGCCATTGATGGTCAAACTGCCCGTCGCCGCGATGGTCAGCACCGCGCCGCTCTGCACGGTGACGGATTTGGCGACCGCTGCCGTCCCCGCCCCAATGGTCGGGTCGTTGGTCACGTCTGGGATGGTCACGTCGTTGGCGGTGCCGGGCACGCAGAAGGCATCCCAGTTGCAGGGATTGTCCCAATCGGTATCAGCCGCGCCGGTCCAGGTCACCGTGCCGGCGACCAGGCAGGCTGCGGCCACCGTCACCGTGAACGAGCAGGTCACAGCCGGATTGCCGGCCATATCCAAGGCGGAAAGTGTCAGCGTCGTGACACCGAGGTTGAACGTCAACGCTCCGCTACCCGTGCCGTCGGCAATGCCCGTCACGGCAGTGATCATCGTCGCGCCCGAAGCCGAATAACCCCAGGTGGCACCCGGGCAGTTGTCGGCAAGCGGATCGGCGATGGTGTAAGCCCCGGTGCAATCGCCGGCGCTGCTCGGGGTCACCGTCTGGTCGGCCGGGCAGGTCACGACAGGCGGCTGGTTGTCCGTCACGTTCACCATGATCTGGCAGGTCGTCGAGGCCATGTTCATGCCGTCGGTTACCGTCCAAGTGATCGTATGCGAGCCTTTCGGCAAATCTTCATCTGCCAGCGAGGTGCTGTTGTTGAAATCGTTGGTGATCGTCGCGCCGGGGCAGTTGTCGCCAAAGGCCGTCGGGTCGAACTCCGTGCCCTGCACCGTGTAGTCGCACTGGATCGGATCGGTGTTCCGCGCAAACGGCGAACCTGTCGGGCAGGTGATGGCAGGTGGTTCAAGGTCTGAAACGATCACTGTAAACACGCAATCCGACATACCACAGGCGCTGGTGGCCGTCACGGTCACGGTTGTGTTGCCCTTGTTGAAGTTGCTGCCGCTGCCCGTGCCGGGACCGCTGCCGGAGGTCGCTCCAGTGAAAGCGTAGGTCAGCGTCGGGCTGGGGTCTCCGGTGGCCGTGACCGTGTAAGCCACCGCCGCGAGGCACTGGTTGGGGGCCGTGTTGGCCGTGACCGGTGCTGCCGGGCAAGTGGAGAAAGTAGGCGGCGGCAAAAAAGTGACCGGGGTCCCGATGCTCACAGTGGCCGGGCAGCCGTCATCATTGGTGACTTTGGTGACGGTGAGGGTGCCTGTGATACGGTCGCGGCGATGGTCAGTGTAGCCATGCCCATGCTCACGGCGCCGCTGGCCGTCTGCGCCATGCCGCCGTTGATGTCGTACATCACGCTCGCGCTGCCGCTGAACGGCGTGCGGTTTTGGTACCACGCGATTTTGGCGTCATAGAGAGAAGCCGACAGCACGTCCATGTCGCCGTCGCCGTCCAAGTCCGCTGCATGAACCGAGATGGCGCCATTCGCCGAGGTGCTGATGGCCGTTTGCGGAGTGAAAACCCCGGTGCCGTCGTTTTTGTACCACGCGATTTTGTCGTCATTGAGAGAAGCCGACAGCACGTCCAGGTCCCCGTCGCCGTCCAAGTCCGCCGCATGAACCGAGAAGGCGCCATCCGCCGAGGTGCTGATGGCCGTTTGCGGAGTGAAGCCCCCGC
This sequence comes from Lewinellaceae bacterium, assembly GCA_016719605.1. GTDB lineage: Bacteria > Bacteroidota > Bacteroidia > Chitinophagales > Saprospiraceae > M3007. Next base: position 156,879 of record JADJYW010000008.1, read on the forward strand.
TGCCGTCGTTTTGGTACCACTCGATTTTGTCGCTACTGAAAGAAGACGAGAGTACGTCCATGTCCCCGTCGCCGTCCAGGTCCGCCGCATGCACCGCATCGGCAGCGCTCGCGGTGGTGCTGATGGGCGTTTGGGCGGTGAAGGCCCCGCTGCCGTCGTTTTTGTACCAGTCGATTTTGTTGTTACCAGAAGAAGCCGACAAAACGTCCAGGTCCCCGTCGCCGTCCAAGTCCGCCGCATAGACCGAGTAGGCCAAACTCGCGGTGGTGCTGATGGCCGTTTGCGGAGTGAATCCCCCGCTGCCGTCGTTTTTGTACCACGCGATTTTGCTGTCACTTTTAGAAGCCGATAGCACGTCCAGGTCCCCGTCGCCGTCCAAGTCCGCCGCATGAACCCAGAGGGCTTCATCTGCCGAGGTGCTGATGGCCGTTTGCGCGGTGAAGCCCCCGCTGCCGTCGTTTTGGTACCACGCGATTTTGTCATCCAAGGCAGAAGCCGACAGCACATCCAGATCGCCATCGCCGTCCAAGTCCGCTGCATGAACCGAGGAGGCGCCATTCGCCGAGGTGCTGATGGGCGTTTGTGCGGTGAAGGCCCCGCTGCCGTTGTTTTTGTACCACGCGATTTTGTCGTCATTGAAAGAAGCCGAGAGCACGTCCAGGTACCCGTCGCCGTCCAAGTCCGCCGCGTAGACCGATATGGCGCCATTCGCCGAAGTGCTGATGGCGGGTCGGGTTTCTAAACTATGGGTTTGCACGAAGCCGTTGATTTTCAGGGTGGCATCGGCGCCGGGGCATACGGGGGTGATGGGGTCGAGCGTGAGGTCTTGCAGGTCGGGGCGGGGCAGCACCGTCACCGTCGCGGTGGCATCGGTGAAGCCGCTGCTGCGCACGCCCGCGTCCGAGCCGGTCACCCGCAGGAGGGTGTAGGTCTTGGTGGCGGTGGTGCTGCTCACCGCATTGAAGGGCACGCCGCTCGTCACGCCCGGCTGGGTGCGGATGGCGTAGCCGTCGGTGTAGCGGACGGTGTACGGCCCGGTGCCGAGGGTGGCGGTGAACGTGAGCGTGGCGGGTTCTCCGGGGCAGATGGTGCTGCCGCTGAAACTGCCCTGAGGGGCGACTTGGGCGTTGAGCCACAGGGGCAGGGCACAGCAGAGTAGCAAGAGGGCCGGCCGAACAGGAGCGAGCAGCATTATTTGGCTAATACCGATGGCTTTGAACGGTTCGTTTTTACAAATGGTTTCGGTCGTTGAAAGGCTTGTCATGCGTTGAAACAGAGTAGATGCCATAAAAAAAGCATGGATTGGTTTGTAATAGACAGTATACAGATTAAGTTTCGCAGTGAATTTTGGAAGTTATTTTTATCCAATCGAGGCGGATTTTGCAGTCGAAATGGGACGATTTTCGGTGAAAAAATCGAACGAAGAGTGGATAAAAATAGGCCCAAAAGACGCTGCGAAACTTATTCTGTATACTGTCTAATGAATTGATTCGAAAAAGTGTAGCGTTTTTTCACTCCACCAGCACCACCCGCTTCGCCACCACCCCCGCGTACGCTACGCACATTGGAACGCGGATGCCACGGATGCTGCGCAACGCGGATTTTAACGGATTTTTTTCGCGTAAATCTGCGCTGCGCAGCATCCGTGGCATCCGCGTTCCAATTTTGTCGCGCTCGGCTATTGAACGTCCTCGCCGAGGTTTCAACGCGCGGGTCACTCCACCAACACCACCCGCTTCGCCACCACCCCGCTCGCACTGCGCACGCTGACGGTGTACATTCCCGCTGCAGCACCCGCTTCGCGCAGGCTGAACGAAATTGTTCCCCAGCACCGTAATCAGCTGCGTCGTCGTCGCCGTGTTGCCGCACAAATCATCGGCACGCCAGGTGCGCGTGATTGTGTAGGTGGTGCAACCACTTCCCGAGGCCACATTGCCGAGGAACGTGATGTGCACATAGCCGCCGCAAGCATCCGAGGCCGTCGGGTTCACCAGCGGCGGGATGGGCTGGTTGCATTCGATCGTGACCGGTCCGGGTACGGTGACAAATACCGGTGCGCCGGTGTCCGAAACCTGAATCGTTTGCGTGGCCGCCGTGCTGTTGCCGCACACGTCGGTGGCGCGCCAGGTACGCTTGATCTGGTAGGTACCCGGGCACTGGCTATTGGCTGTTGTCTGGCCGAGGTATAGCAGCGTCACGGCGCCGGCGCAGCCGTCGGAAGCCGTCGCCGTACCCACCGCTGGGAGCGGGCTGTTGCAGGCGATGGTCATATCGGCCGGCACGGTCAGCGTCGGTTTGCCGTTGTCCACTACCGTGATGCGCTGGCTCACCGACATGGCGGCGTTGCCGCAGTTGTCGGCGGCGCTCCAGCGGCGGGTAAGGGTGTACCGGTTCAGGCAGGTACCGTTGGTACGCGTTTCGCCGATGTAGGTGATGGTCACCTCGGCGGCACAGTTATCGGTGGCCGTGGGCATAGTCAAGGGTGGGATAGCATCGCATTGCACCGTGACGTTCGCCGGTACACTGACAAATGCGGGTTTCTGCGTGTCCGTCACCGTGATCTTTTGCATAGCCGTGCGCATATTGCCGCAGGCATCGGTGGCCGTCCATTGGCGGGTGAGCGTGTACTTGTCCATGCACAGGATGTTGCTCACCGTTTGCCCGTTGTAACTGATGGACACCGAGCCGCCGCAGCCGTCGGAGGCCGAGGGAGTTCCCACGGCGGGCACGCTGTTGCACTGCACGGTCACGTTGGCCGGCACGAAGGTGAAATTCGGTTGGGTGTTGTCGAACACGGTGATGATCTGCGAGCAGGTGGCGCTGTTGTTCGATGCATCGGTGGCGCGGTACACGCGCAAGACCGAGAAGCGGTTGGCGCACACGATGTTGAACGGCGTGGAAAACAGGTGTTCCTTGTTCGTCACCGAGCAGTTATCGGAGGCCGATACCGAGGCCGTATTCGGCGCCGGCACGTTTCCGGCACAGGAAACCGTGGTCGGGTTGGGGCAGGTGATGGTGGGCAACTGGGTATCGTTTACTGTCACCACAAACGAGCAGGAGGTCGTTCCGCAACTGTTGGTAGCCGTGAGCACAACGGTCGTCATGCCCACATTGAACGTCGAACTGCTGCCCGTACCGTTGCCGCTGCCGGAAGTGGCGCCGCTGAACTGGTACGACCACGTCGGAGTCGGAGTGCCTGTTGCCACAGGGGTGTACGTTGTGACAGCATTGCACTGGCCGCTTGCCGCAGGCACATTTTGTGCACCCGGGCAAGTAGTGATTACAGGCGGAATACAGTCCACCGATGCCTGAATTTCAAACGTGTATGGATTCTCGTTGCCGCAATAATCGTTGGTGACTATTGATACGGTGGACGTTTTGGTACCCGTCGTGAGGGCCAGGAAGGTAATGCGGAAGGTACTAGCGTCGCCCGGGTTGATCGAGGATGATGGCGCGCCGGAGAAGACAAAATCCGTTGTGTTGGATCTCGAAAGACCCCCGAGAAATAACACCTCTGTCCCCGTATTCTGGATCGTATAGATGCGCTCAACGGTCACGCCGAGGTTGGTGCCGCCAAAATCGGTGTGGTCGCCCAAGTCGGGCGTGATGTCGCCGCTGACGATGTCCACGCCGTTGCCCTGAAGGTTGATGTCGGGCGCTTGACCCGTGATCGTGAACGTGCAGGGCGTGCCGTCGTTGCCCGCTTCGTCCTGCGGCGTGAGCGTGACGGTCACCGGCGTGGGGCCGCTGATCGTGCTGCTCGCCACGGGCGACTGCGTCACCAAAATATTTCCCGGCATGGAGCAGTTGTCGCTCAGCGTCAGGCCGGGTATGTAGTTTGGCATGGTCGCTTCGCAGGAACTGTTCAGATGAATGGTTTGTGCCCCTGGACAGCCTACGGTGATACCCGGTGCCTCGTTGTCCTGCAAGGTGACGGTGAATGTACAGGTCACAGCCGGATTGCCGCTCATGTCCACGGCGCTGAGTTGAACCGTTGAGACGCCGAGGTCGAACGGCAATGCTCCGCTACCCGCGCCGTCGGCAATACCCGTCACCGCAGCAATCGTCGTCGCGCCCGAAGCCGAATAGCCCCAGGTGGCACCCGGGCAGTTGTCGGAAAGCGGGTCGGCGATGGTGTAGGCCCCGGTGCAATCGCCGGTGCCGTTGCTGCTCGTGGTCACCGTTTGGTCGGCCGGGCAGGTCACAACAGGCGGCTGGTTGTCCGTCACGTTGACCACAATTTCACAAGTTGTTGAGGACATGCCCATGCCGTCGGTTACCGTCCAGGTGATCGTTGTCAGGCCTTTCGGCAAATCGGCGTTTGCCAGCGTATTCGTGTTGTTGAAATTGTTGCTGATCGTCGCACCCGGACAGTTGTCGCCAAAGGTCGGATCGAACTCCGCATCCTGCACCGTGTAGTTGCACTGGCCGGCATCGGTGTTGCGGGCAAAGGGCGAGCCGGCCGGGCAGGTGATCGTCGGCGGCTGGTTGTCCGTGACGATTACAGTGATAGAGCAAGTGGAGGTAACCCCACTCATGCTTTCGGTCAACGTCCAGGTGATCGTGGTGGAGCCTTTCGGCAAATCATGGGTATCCAACGAGGCATTGCCGTTGAAACTGTTGGTGAGAAAAACACCGGGACAGTTGTCGTTTGTGAACGTCGGGTTGAACTCCGTGCCCTGCACCGTGTAGTTGCACTGGCCCGCATCAGTGTTCCGGTCAAACGGCGAACCCGTCGGGCAGGTGATCGTCGGCGGCTGGTTGTCCGTCACGTTCACCGTGATCGCGCAGGTGGCGCTGGACATGCCCATGCCGTCCGTCACCGTCCAGATGATCGTGGTCGGGCCTTTCGGCAAATCTTCGTCCGCCAACGTGTTCGAGTTGTTGAGATCGTTGGTGATTGTCGCGCCGGGGCAGTTGTCGCCAAAGGTCGTCGGGTCAAACTCTGCGCCCAACACCGTATAGTTGCACTGTATCGGATCGGTGTTGCGGGCAAACGGGCTACCTGCCGGGCAGGTGATGGTCGGCGGTTGGTTGTCTATTACCGTCACCGAGAACGAGCAACTCGAGGTCAGGTTGGCCGCGTCCGTCACGGTGTACTCCAGTACGGTCGTTCCTTTGGGGAAAGCCGAACCGGTACTTAGGCCGGTCATATCGGTCTGGGTGGTCATGGCCCCCGGGCAGTTGTCCGTGCCGACCGGCGCCGTGAAGTTCACCACAGCCGTGCATGCAGCGAAGGCGGTATTGAACGGAGCGGGGGTCGGACAAGTGATCGTCGGCGCCTCGTTATCGTTCACCGTCACGGTAAACGAACAGGTTGTGGCTGCGTTCCCGGAGCCGTCCACCGCCGTGAGCACCACCGTGGAAACGCCCTTGTTGAACGCCAGCCCCGGGCTGTTCGCGCCATTGGCAACACCCGTGACGGCAGCAATGGTCGTCACGCCCGTAGCCGAATAGCCCCAGGTAGCCGTGCAATTGTCGGCAACCGGATCGAGGATGGTGTACCCGCCCGCGCAGTCGCCCGTGCCGTTGCTGCTGGTGGTGATGATTTGATCAGTCGGGCAAGTCAGTGTCGGGGCCGTAGCATCCTGGATCGTGACAGTTGCCGTGCAGGTGCTGGTCAATCCAGCTCCATCTTCCACGGTCAGCGTGACCGTTGCGGTGGCCAGTGGCGTGAACGTATGGCTGCCCAGACCCGCAACTACATCTATGTTAAATTGATCCCATTCCGTCGCCAGCGCCGGGAATCCGCCGCCGGGGTTGGTGGTGATACCCTGGAAAACCGTGGGTTTGCGGCGCAAGGTTTTATCCAGTGTCGAATTACCACCGCCGGTCCAAGCCGTGCCGGGGTTTTCACCAATCCGGCCGAAGATGTCCACAAACTGGTTGGAAACCGTGTTAAACAACGCGATAGCATCGTTGCCATTCCAGTTTACAGCACTCTGCGTGGTGCTTGCTCCGAGATAAACAGTAGCAGCGGAATTTTTGAAAACAACCGTAGCGCCCGCAGGCAGCATGCCGGAAAGGATATTCGTGGTCGTGGCCGAGCCACTGCCGTTGGCATACAGGTGCAACTCATAGTTGGCGAGATTGATCGCCGAAGCCGTCGGGTTGTACACTTCGATGTACTTGTTGCTGCTCGAACCTTCCACATACTCCGAGAAAAACAGATCGGTAGCCGTCGGCGGTATGGCATCGGCACAACCAAACATGTTGGGGCTGACGCTCACCGTGACGCTGCCACAGTTGTCGGTGCTGTTGTTGTTGTTGACATCTGCCGCATCGAGGGTGGCATTCCCCATGCCGTCCAGAACAACTGCTGCGCTTTGGCACAAAGCCGTCGGCGCCTGGCCATCGTTCACGGTAACGGTGAACGAGCAGGAAACCGCCGCGTTGCTCGCCGCGTCTGTGGCGTTGAGCGTGACGGTGGTCATGCCGGCGTTGAAAACAATGGCCACACTGTTTTGGCCGTCGTTGCGGGTCGTTGTGGAAATAATTGTTTCGCCGGAGGCGGCGTAACTCCAGGTTGAACCGGTGCAATTGTCCGTCACCGGATCGACGATCGTGTAGTTTGCCGTGCAGACATTGGCGGCCGTGTTCAGGTTTTGGTTTACCGGGCAAGCCAGCATCGGTACCTCGTTGTCGTTTACCGTAACGGTGAACGAGCAGGTGGTGGCGGCATTACCCGAATCGTCCGTTGCGGTGAGCACTACCGTGGAAATGCCTTTGTTGAACGCCAGCGCCGGGCTGTTCACACCGTCGGCCAAGCCGGTGACGGCAGCAATGGTCGTCACGCCCGTAGCCGAATACCCCCAGGTAGCCGTGCAATTGTCGGCAACCGGATCGGCAATGGTGTACGAACCCGTGCAGTCGCCCGTGCCGTTGCTGCTGGTGGTCACCACCTGGCTCGACGGGCAAGTGAGCGTCGGCGCGGTGTTGTCCTGTACGGTTACAACAGCCGCGCAGGTGCTTTGCAAACCGCTCCCGTCCGTGGCCGTCAGCGTGACGAGGTGCGCCATTTTGTGCGCGCCAAGACCCGAAATGACGTCAATATTGAATTGATTCCACTCTGTGGCGAGGGTCGGGAAACCGCCGCCAGGGTTTGTTGTGACTCCTTGTAAAACGGTTGGTTTGCGGCGCAGCGTTTTGTCCAGCGTGGTATTGCCGCCGCCGGTCCAGGCTGTACCCGGGTCTTCGCCGATGCGGCCGAAAATGTCCACGTTGGCGTTGGTGCCGACATTGAACAGGGTCAGCGCGTCGTCGCCGTTGAAATTCACGGCAGCGTTCGAGGTGCCCGGGCCGGAGGCCGAACTGTTTTTGTACACCATGGTAGCGCCCGATGCCAGGCTGCCCGAAAGCAGCACATCGTTGGTAGGAGTACCGGCGCCGTTGGAGTAGAGGCGCAAACGGTAGTTGCCCAAATTAACCGTACCGGCAGTCGGGTTGAAAATTTCCACATACTTCTCGCTGCCGGAACCTTCCACATACTCCGAAATAAACAAATCGGTGGCAGCGGGCGTAAAGCTCGTGCAGGTGAACGTATTCGGGTTCACGCTCAGGCTCGGGGTGCCGCAGTTGTCCGAACTGCCGTTGTCCACAGCAATCGGGGAGAGGGTAGCGTTGCCCGAACCATCCAGGTTGATGGTGATGGTATTTTGGCAAGCAGCCGTTGGCGGCACGGCGTCGCCGATTGTAATCACTTTGCTGGCCGTACTCGTGCAGCCGAGGGCGGCGACGGTGTAGGAAATAGTGACCATGCCCGTGCCCGTAGCCGACACGTTGCCCATGTTGTCCACCGTGGCGATATTGTCGTCGCTGCTGTCCCAGATACCGCCGGCGTCGCCGTCGGTGCCGAGCGTGGTGCTGCCGCCGGGGCAAAGGGTCATGGCGCCGCTAATGGTACCGGCGTTGGGTTGCGGGTTCACCGTGATCTGGAACGAGCACGCATCTGCGCACAGCGTAACCGGATCGGTGACGGTGTAGAACACGTCGAAGAAACTCTGGATAACCGGTGGCGGCGGGTCGAACTGGTCGCCTGTGACATGCATGCCACTGAACACGCCGCCCGTAGGCGTGCCCTCGTTCAGCGTGAACGGAAGCTGGTCCACGCAAATAGTCATGTTGGGCGGGCAGGTTACCACCGGTAACGGGTTCACCGTGATCTCAAACGAGCAGGTATTTTCGCATAGCGTGACGGGATCGGTGACGGTGTAGAACACGTCGAAGAAACTCTGGATAACCGGTGGCGGTACATTGAACAGGTTGCCAATCACGCCGGTACCACTGAACACACCGCCCATGGGCATGCCGTCGCTCAGCGTGTACGCGAGGTCGTCGGCGCAAATGGTCACGTCGTTCGGGCAGGTCACCACCGGTAGCGGGTTCACCGTGATCTCAAACGAGCAGGTGTTCTCGCACAGCGTGACTGGATCGGTGACGGTGTAGAACACGTCGAAGAAACTCTGGATAACCGGCGGCGGTACGTTGAACAGGTTGCCAATGACGCCGGTACCGCTGAAAACACCGCCCATGGGCATGCCGTCGCTCAGTGTGTACGGGAGGTTATTGGTACAAATGGTCACGTCGTTCGGACAGGTCACTGTCGCCAGCGGGTTAACCGTGATCTGGAACGAGCAGGTGTTTTTCGCATAGCGTGACCGGATCGGTGACGGTGTAGAACACGTCGAAAAAACTCTGAATGACCGGTGACGGCGGATCAAACTGGTCGCCTGTGACATGCATGCCACTGAGCACGCCGCCCGTGGGCGTGCCTTCGCTCAGCGTGAACGGAAGCAGGTCCACGCAAATAGTCATGTTGGGTGGGCATTGGGCGACCACATCGGTCCCTGTTCCCTGAATTTCAAACGTGAACGGATTCTCATCGCTGTCGTCGTTGGCAATGATGACTGTGGCGTAGCGGTCCCCGGGGGCCGAGGGATCGAACTCGATCTTGAATGTGGTCATACCGCCATTGGCCGTCACGGTGGCCAACGGTTGTTCGGTCACCGTGAAATCGCCGGCGTGCAGTCCACTGACAAGCACAAGTGGCGAGCCGTTCAGGGTTAGGTCGCAGCTACCGTCGTTCGTGATGGTGTAGGTAAACTCAACCATGCCGCCCGTGAGTTGGGCGCAACCAAAGTTGGTACAGTCGCTTGGGTCGGGCGTATCGTCTCCGTCGGCAATTGCAGTAGCGTTGCAGGAAACGGCGATCTCCGGTTCGCCGCCGATCAGAATGGCTTCCGCCAAGCTCTCGCAGTCGTTAGCGTCCTTGATTTTCACCAGGTAGGTGTTGGCCGCCAGGCCGGTAAAGATGGCGCCGGGCTGGTAGTTCATGCCGTCGTCAATGGAGTACATGTATGAACCGGCGCCGCCAGGGTGCCTTAGTTTCGATTCTCCATCCGAACCGCGCCACAAGTACCCGTTGGCATAACGGTGAAGGTGATCGTCGGGCAGTTGGTGCAGGCCGTTTGGCCCGTTGCATTGTTGAAGGTGCCGTTCGGGCAGTCCAGGCAGACCGTTTGGCCGGCATTGTCGCTGAAACTACCTGCCGGACAAGGCGTGCAGGAGGTTGCGCCGGGTGCAGGATTGAAACTGCCCGCATCGCAGAGGGTACAAGAAGCAGCCCCATCACATTGCTGTACTGGCCCGGCGGGCAAGGCGTGCAGGAGGTTGCGCCAGTGCGGGATTAACTGCCCGCATCGCCAGAGGGTACAGATTCCGCCCCCCATCCCATCGCTGTACTGGCCTGCCGGGCAAGGCGTGCGGGAGGTTGCACCGGGGGAGGGAATTGAAACTGCCCGCATCGCAGAGGGTACAAGAAGCAGCCCCCATCACATCGCTGTATTGGCCGGCCGGACAAGGCGTGCAGGAGGTCGCGCCAGGAGCAGGATTGAAACTGCCCGCATCGCAGAGGGTGCAAGAAGCAGCCCCCATCACATCGCTGTACTTGCCTGGCGGACAAGGCGTGCAGGAGGTTGCGCCGGGCGCAGGATTGAAACTGCCCGCGTCGCAGAGCGTGCAAGAAGCCGCTCCCATTACATCGCTGTACTGGCCGGCCGGGCAAGGCGTGCAGGAGGTTGCGCCGGGCGCAGGATTGAAACTGCCCGCATCGCAGAGGGTACAAGAAGCAGCCCCCATCACATCGCTGTATTGGCCGGCCGGGCAAAGGATCGGCCCCGTCAACCCGTCCGGGCAGTAGCTGCCGGTCGGGCAAATCTGGCAGCCGGTGATCACGTCCTCGCCGCTCATCATGGTGATGACCGGGTAGTAACCAGGTGCACAGCCGCAGTTGCCGGAATTGGACACGCTGCTCACCGTGAGGGGGCAGGCGTCGGTATTGTCGGCGACATAACCGGGAGGCGCCGTGCAGGCCATCATAGATTCGTTCGGGTCGCCGAGGCCGTCGCCGTCAATGTCGCGGTAGAAGGTGGTGACATTGCAAACACCGTTGCCGGTCACCACAAAATCGTACACCGCTTCGGTACAGTCGTCGTTGTTTATGGTGATGGTGGCGTTTTCAGCGCCCGCCGTCAGCGGCGAAAACGTTACCGTGAACGTGGCCGAACCGCCGGAGCCTGAAATCGGGCCGGCGTAAGCGCACCGATGGTGAACAAGCCGTTGTTGGAAGCAAGCTGCTCACGTTCAAGACTTCGGAGCCTGTGTTCTGAATGGTGAAGGTGCGCACGAGGTTGTTGCCCTCTAATACGTCTCCGAAGTCGGTGTGATCGCCGGCATCGGGTGTATTGTCGCCGTCGGCAATGTCGGTGCTGTTGCCTTGTACGTTGGCTTCGGGCGCTGTGACTGCCGGGCAACTCGTTCCGGTGACTACGCCGCCGGGTTCTACCCAGTTGGAACTCAAGCCGGTGAGGCCGAAGTTGGTCAATGTGCCGTCGTTGTTGTTGGTCGTGGCATCGTCGAGGGTAGTGATGCCGGCGTTGTTCGCATTGGCAAAACCCTGATTGAATTTGTAGTAGGCCACTGGGTCGGTCAAATCAGTCGCGCAGTTCGGGTTGGTTGATTTCATCGCAGGTGCGCGCAGTATTCCAGATGCGCACGTCGTCCATGCTGCCGTTCCAGTTGCGGCCGCCGCTGCCCCATCTGCCGAGGCGTAAAAACTGGGACGAATACGCTATTGTCCCGATCCATGGGGTGGTTTGAACGAGCACACCATTTATATAAACTTCCAGTGTTGTCGCGCTTTTAACAAGTGCACGGCGCCAGATGTCTGCGGTTAGGTTGAAGACTGCTGGAGCCGCCACCGCCAGCAACCCCAAAACTGTATTGGTTGGTGTTACCAACGACTTGCTGGCATGTCCAGTTTTGAAAATCAGTATGGTTGTTGTCAATTATGTTTGCCCATTCCTGTTGCGTTGAGCCTGGCTTCAGCCACATTTCCACGGTAAAAACCTGCTGAGTGAACGAACTGTTTATGTCAACATAGTCATTGGCGCCGTCAAAATCCAGCGCAGCACCCGGTACTATACCGTTGCCGGTCACCACAAAATCGTACACCGCTTCGCTACAGTCGTCGTTGTTTACGGTGATGGTGGCGTTTTGAACACCCACCGCTACCGGCGAAAACGTTACCGTGAACGTGGCCGAACCGCCGGAGCCTGAAATCGGGCCGGCGGGGGTAAGCGCACCGATGGTGAACAAGCCGTTGTCGGATGCAATGCTGCTCACGTTCAAGACTTCGGAGCCTGTGTTCTGAATGGTGAAGGTGCGCACGAGGTTGTTGCCCTCTAATACGTCTCCGAAGTCGGTGTGATCGCCGGAAGTGGGCATAGCGTCGCCGTCGGCAATGTCGGTGCTGTTACCTTGGATGTTGGCTTCGGCCAATAAAGTCTGGAACTCATACGCACCCATGTCATATCCCTGATTGATCGGCCGGGTGTTGCCCTCCAGGTCGGTGGCTGGTGCGCCGCTTGGCGTACCAGCGTCAATAGCCGGCGAACAGGTTTGCAGGTGCAGGTCGGCCGCCGTGGTCGGCGCGGCAGTGCAAGCGGGTTGGGCAACAAAAAGCGGATCCACATTCAGGTTGCCAACACCCGGATAAACGCCCATGGACTGCTGGACGATCGAGTTGGTCGCGTTGATCGCGCCCCCGCCCACAGCGAGCACTTCTATGGGGCAGTTGCCCCACAGGATGCAATTTTTGAGGTTGGTGACGGTACCGGGATTGGTGATGGAAATAGCCGCATCAGCGGGATTTTCCGATATATTCCCGGAAAAACTGCAATTGATTATGGTATGGATGCCACCGAGGCTGCTTATTGCGCTGCCGTTGTATGCCCGGTTGCCGGATATTTTGCAATTCACTAAGTTGATATTGCTGTTTGGGCCTGAGTACATCGCGCCGCCGGCACCTCCGGTATTTCCGGAGACGGTGCAATTGGTCATGTTCAAGGTGCCGATGCCGCTGTATATCGCGCCGCCTAAGCTACCCGTGTTGCCGGAAAACGTACAGTTGACGATCATCGGGGATGCGAAATCGTTGAACATTCCGCCACTGGCATCATTCGGGAAAGAGCCGTCCGCATTGCCGGCTGTGACGGTAAAGCCGTCCAGAATGGCGGTGTTTGTCAGCGGGCTGCCAGACGTAAAAGCGTTGTAAATGACGTGGTACGAGTTGTCGGCAAGGCCGGCGGCGCCGATTTCGCCGCTCAAAATGGTGACGTTGCTTACCCAATTGCGCTGGCTTCGCATGGTTTCCGTTCCGTTGAAACCGCCATAAATTCCCACATTATTTTTCATGGTGTAAGCAATGGTACGAAGGGAGCCGGTCGTGGGCTTGTATGTGCCCGCTTTTACCCATACTTCATGCCCGCTGCCGGCGGCATTAATGGCTTCCTGTACATTTTGGAACGCGCAGGTCCAGGAAGCGCCATTGCCGCCGGGGGCTGCTGCTGCATCCACATACCAGACGGAGCCTGTAGCCGGGCATGTTTGAACAACCGTCAGCACCACGTCGTTGCCGTCGCCGCCCAGGTAGGTGATGGTGGCAGACAGGCCGGAGCCGAGGAAATCGGGGATCGTGGCGCCCTCGGCCAAATCGACGAAGGTGTTTAAAATTGCATCCATGCCAGCGTTGTCCACAATGAGGAACACGTCGCCGACGGCAGGGGTGTATAAACCGCTGAACACGAGGTCCACGCCGTCCAGGTCCACCATGCCGACCACGGTGAGTTGGGAGTATGTCATGCCCGTACCGTCGCCAGTCGTAGTGCCGTTGATGACGATTTCCAGATCGCTGGCGAAAGAAAGGGTGCTTGCCGTAGCATCCGTGTCGGCGAAGGTGGGTTTCACGGCTGCCGGGGACGCGCCCGGATCGAGCAGGAGGGTGCCGCTTTCGGTGTTGATGCCGCCGGCGCTGAGGAGTACGTCGCCTGCGCTGTGCAGTTCCACGTTGGTGGATGCCGTTCGCGTGATGTTGGCCATGACGGTGATGTTGCCGCTGTTGGCATCGCCGATGATAAGCGTGCCGGTAGTAACGAGGTCGAGTTCGGTATCGGACAGGCCGAGCGGGCCGCCGATGCTGTTGGTGGCGGAGCCGAGGTCAATTTGTACGTTGTTGGTGTATGGGCGTAAGGTGACGCTGCTGCTACCGTTGGCGCTGACGGAGGCGTGCCGACAATGTCCATGCTGTTAGCGGTGAGGACGATGTTGCCGCCGTTGGTGGCGGTGGTTATGGCGCCGGAAGTTTGTATACGAATTCCAATTCCGGTTGAGCCGCCACCTTCGATGCCCGTAACGGTTACCAGACCACCGGAGGAAGTAATCCGGGCGTCGGCGCCGACAACAAATACACCAAAATTGTTAACCCCGTTGAAGCGCCCAAGCGCCGCCTGCTGCCTAGCCAATGTCACTTAGGGTGCCAACAGCACGCCAAATTGCTGGCGGTGATCAATGCCGCCACCTTGTCCCATTACCTTAACATTCCCGTCAGGAAGTTCGGGCATGCCACCGACAAAAACGCCCTGCCTTTCCCGTAGAAGCGCCGCCGGTACCCTGCCGTCACGGACCGCACTCGGCCATAATCTCACCGCTGGTAGAAACATAAACGCCATGATTAGAATTGGAAGTACCACTACCGCCGCCCAGACCCGTGACGCTCACGGCCCCGCCGGAGGAAGTAATCCGCCCGTTGGCGCCGGCAACCCATACGCCATAATTGTTAATTCCCGTCGAAGCGCCGCCGGTACCTTGCACCATCACGGTACCGCTGTTGTCGGCCGTGATCTCGCCTCCGGATGTTATCACAACACCATAATTACTACCAGAAGCGCCACTACCACCACCTATGCCCGTGACACTTATGTTGCCGCCGGAGGAAGTGATCCGGGAGTTGGCACTGGTAACAAAAACGCCAATATTGGCATCTCCCGTCGAAGCGCTGCCGGTACCTTGTACTGTTACGGTGCCGCTGCCGCCGGCGCTAATCTGGCCACCGGATAGGAGATGTACTCCCGTGTTGTTGCCGGTTCCACCGCTTTGTCCGGTAACACTCACAGCGCCGCCGGAAGAGGTGATCGTTGAGCCGGTCCCGGGCACACCAGGTTACGGAGTGCCGCCTTGTCCGATGACGGTGACCGCTCCACTGCCTCCTGCCAGAATTTGTCCATCGTTAAGAACATAGACTCCATAATTGCCCACACTTGCTCCTGAACCGCCGCCTGTACCGGTGACACTTACGTTGCCGCCGGAGGAGGTGATCATGGCATTGGCGTCGGAGACAAATACACATGGTCACCTTCCCTCCCTTGGCCGGTTGAGTTAACAACCACGCCGTAATTTATACCATGCGCGCCGGAACCAGTCACGCTCACGTTACCGCCGGAGGAGGTGATTGCCGAATTGACCTCGGAAATCCAAATACCATAACAATTTCCCCCCGCGCCGGGGGGGGCCCCGCCCCCGGGGCGGGGGGGCGCGGCCCGCCGTTCCCCCCCCCCCGGGGGCGGGGGGGGGGGTTGGGGGGCCCGTTTCCGCCCTCCGGCCTGTACTCGGCGCCCCGGAGAGGTAATCATTGCTTGCTGCCGTTCAGAACACCATTGCTTTGGCCGCCGGCCACACCACCTGTGCCTTGTACCGTCACGGTACCGGTACCTCCTGCGGTAATTTTTCCGCCGGCAAAGGCAAACACGCCATAGTTGCTGGCAGACGATCCTGTCCCGCCGCCCGTACCGGTAATGCCGACATTTCCACCGGAAGAGGTGATCATGGAGGAGGCATCGGTGATATACACGCCATAGTTGTTGTCGCCTGTAGCGGATGCACTGCCGTTCCCGATGACTGTCACCGTACCGGCGCTGCCTGCCGAAATCACACCGGCAAGTCCCACATATACTCCTGCATAACTGCTGCTGCCGTTACCGGTCACGCTCACGTTGCCGCCGTTGGAACTGATAATTGAACTGGTTCCTGAAACGGCAATTCCATAGCCGGCGCCACTGCTGCTGCCTGTGCCTTGAACGGTCACGGTACCGCTCCCGCCCGCGCTGATGGAGCCTCCGGCCGACACGAATACACCAAATTTATCTGTAGAAGCACCGCTGCCTATACCGGTCACGCTCACCGCCCCACCGGAGGAGCTGATGCTTCCGGCAACAACCGCAATGCCGTGATTTCTGGAGCCAAATGTGGGGCCGCCCGTGCCCAGCACGGTGACAGTACCGCCAGCGCCCGGCTGAAATCAGGCTACCGGTGCCGACCCTTACCCCGATGTTTTCATCCGATCCTGTTCCGCTTTGTCCACCGCCCTGGCCTGTCACGCTCACGTTGCCGCCGGTGGAGGTGATCGTGGAACCGGCGCCGGTTACATGCACGCCGTGGTTGAAATCGTCGGAGGAAGCGCCCCCGGTGCCTTGCACGGTGGCAGTCCCGCTGGTTCCGCCGATTATGTCGCCGCCACTGCGTACCTGTACGCCGTATTGGCTTCCAGAGCTAATGTTTCCGCCTTTGCCTTTCACGGATACAATACCCGTGCCCGTAGCCTGAATCAGGCCGCCATTCAAATCAACACCCACAAAACTTCCTGCGGTCGGCGTACCCTGCTGGTTCGCCTCCACCGTTAAATCCCCGTCTTCCGTCTCGATGACGGCGCCGCTGTTCAGCAGCACATCCCGGCTTACTTTTATCGTGGCCGTACCTGTGCCGGATAACTCAAGAATCACATTTAACCCCAACTCCACCCGGTCCGTACCCGGCGTGGCGTCGTCGTTTTGTAAATTCACGTCAAGGTTGGCATTGGGGGTAAACGTGATGCCGCCGTCGAAGTTAACTGCGTCGTCGCCCGTGCCGCCGTTGATGGTGAGGACTAGGTAGTACATTTATGGAAAAATCGTTGACATAAATAATATCGTTGCCGCCGGCCGCATTAACCGTGATGGACGAAATCATGCCAAGGCAACGTC
Organism: Lewinellaceae bacterium; assembly: GCA_016719605.1. Lineage (GTDB taxonomy): Bacteria > Bacteroidota > Bacteroidia > Chitinophagales > Saprospiraceae > M3007. The sequence continues at coordinate 173,291 of JADJYW010000008.1, forward strand.
GGCGGGAAAATTCCGCACGGGGCCGCCGTCAATGGAATAGGTTCGCCCGATATTGGGCGTCGAAGCGGATATGTCTACCACATCTTCGCTGACGGTAAGATCGTCCGCCGTTACCGGAATCGTCGGTGATGACGATGGCGTTGCCTGTAGTGGTGATGGTGTAATCGGGCGGGGTTTCGCCGCCCGTGAAATCACTGAACGACGTCAGACCCGTGGCTGTGAAACTGTTCGTGCCGGTGGTGGTGGTGGGCAGCGTCCAGTTGGGCGCGTCGTATTTGGCGGCTTTGATGTTGCCTTCCGTGGCGCCGCCCACGAGGTCGACGGGCAAGTAGGTGAAGGTGGCGTCCACCAGAAAATTCCCGGCGCCGATGCGGGTGATGTTCCAGTATCGGCTTACATATTTGTCGGCGCTGAGTCCATAGTTGGTGATATCGGGGTGGTCACCGTCGGTGGAATTCACGACCACGTTTTGCTGCTGGTCAATGCTGGAGTAGTTCAGGCTGACGGGCGTATACCCATTGCCGGTGCCCACCGGGAAAAAATAGTTGCCGGCCACCCCGCAGCGGCGGTTCAGGTTGCCGATGACGTGGCCGGCGTCGGTGCGCACGATGGCGTTGACGTTGTTGTCGCTGATGATCAGGCTGTTGGCGCCGGTTGTGATGTTGGCGGTGTTGCCGCTCTGGAAGGTCAGTACACTGGATACGGTTACGTCGTTGGACAGGGCTACCGATCCCGCGCTCTTGCCGAGCAGCAAGTAGGGGAAGGAGTTGGTTCCACTGGTTCTGGAGATGGTTTGTGTGCCGTTTCCGTTGAGGAAAACGGCGCGGGAGTTGGCGTTGAAGGTGGAAGAGGAGCCTTCCGTCCAGTTGCCGCCCACCACGATGTCGCCGCCGACCAGCGGGGACAGGGTGAGCGTACCGTTCAGATTCAGATTGCCACCCACGGTGACGGCGGCGGTCATGGCGCTGATGCTCAACGAGAGCGTGGAGCCTGCATCTATCGTGACGTTGCCGGCGCAAGTGTGCGGGAAAGCGTCGCCGCTGTTTGCCCCCATGTTCACGGTCGTGTTGTTGCTGATCTGCACATTGGCCGGGTAGCCCGCTCCGCTGGTGGCCGACCATTCCTGATTCCGATTATGGTAGCCGCCTGCTGAATAGGTAGCAGGGAATTAGCGCCATAAACAGGAGCCGACAATACGTCGCCGCCCGAATTAATACGCAAGGTGCCGTTGATCGTGGTGATATTGTAAAAATAGGTCTGGTTGAACAACGAGACGGTGACGTTGTCGCCAAAGGTCAGGTGACTGCGCCCCTGTTGGTCACGGCTGAGCGCTACCCATACTGACAGCAAACCACGCCGCCGCCATCCCTGCTTGTCACGCCCCGCGCGTCGCTCGACAGGTTGAGGTTGCCGCCGCCGGAGTAGGTCAAGGTCTGGCCGTTCAAGTCTATGCTGTTGGTGGCCGAAGAGCCAAGCGTGAGGCCGCCGTTGCGATCCACGGTGACATTGGTGCCGGTGGCCAATTGCAGGGTGCTGCTGCCCTGAATCAGCAGGTAGTTGAAGATCATGGTGCCGCCACCGGTCACGCGTTACTTGTGTTCCGGTTCCGTTGAAAAATACCGCCCGTTCGTTGGGGGTAAAGGTGGCGCTGCAGCCCGGGTCATGTTGCCGCCGACATTGAGGTCGCCGCCGCCTGGCTGGGTCAGGTGCCGTTGATGCTGCGCCGTTTACTGATGTGCAGGTTTCCGGCCATGCCACGAAGTGGAGTGCTGTCTGGGCATGTTGACGGTGGCGCGGGCGGTCAAGACCGGTTTCCTAGTTCAAGGTAGTGTTGTTGCGATCGCCGTAGGCCGGCGGTGGCGCTGTTGCCCGTCCATTCGGTGCCGACACCGTAGGTGCCGCCGGAGTTGTAGATGAGGGTGGAGGAGGAGCCGTAGGTGGGGGCGTTGGTACTGACGAAACCGTTGGTGTTGATTTGGAGCGTGCCGTTGATGGCGAACGTACCGCTGACAGTTAGCCCGGCATCAAGGATTAGGGTGCCGCCGGCGTCTACCGTGACGTTGTTGAGCGTTTGAGTCGTGGAAATGCGCAGGGTACCGCCGTTGTTGACTGTGACGTTGTTCCCTACAGGTATTGTGGTTCCGCCACTCCTGTTGAGACGGAGAGTGCCGCCGCTGACAGTAGTGGTGCCGGAGTAGGTGTTGGCGCCAGTCAATTCCAGAACACCTGCGCCACTGCCTCCTTTGGTCAGGTTGCGGCTAACACCGCTGATGGCGGAGCCAATGGTGATTCCTCCAGCGGCATCAATGTTGATGATGTTGTTTGTAGCGTTGCCTAAGCCGATTCCCAATGCCTGCGATCCTCCATTGGTGATGGTGTGCGTCGTGGCACTGTTGTTTCGGATAATCGTATTAGCAATGCTGTTGATAGTGATCCCATTCAGCGTCATGGTGCCTGCGACCGTACCTGAACTATTGCTGATGGTACGGGCTGTAGTGGCTGAGGAGCCGAAGTGGATTGCTCCGATACTAGAGTTTCCTCCCGATATGCCATTCATGTTAATCCCCATCGTTGGTTGGGTATTAATGTTAATGAAGGCTTCCGCACCAGTTCCTGAAGGTGCCCCTGAAGGGCTCCAGTTTCCCGCAGTCAGCCAAGCGCCACTGGTTGCGCCCGTCCAGGTTGAGGTTTGCCCAAACCCGACTTCCGGGACAAGCAACATGGTGAACATACCCACCACCACGCCCAAAACGCGCAGCGAAAAACCACCAAAAAGCCGAAAAGTAGAAGTACGGGTCATAAGCCGTGTTGTTTTTATAATTGAAAATCAAGGTTTACAAAACACAGAATACCGCCTGCGCCCTTGCGCAACCGGTACTGACGGTTGGTCTTTTGGAAAAAAATGAGTGAGGAAAAACGGCCTGTGCAAAAACAGGAAACCGCAGATGCGCTATCGCACGGCAAGGACTTCACTCATGAGACTATCAATGGAATGGATTATCAAGTAAAGGCAAGTAAGGGGGCAAATCGTTTGCAAATGTAAGTTTGCGGCCCGGCCAATGGGGGCATACCATCCGGTTAATTTTGTATGACTAATCAGTTTTTATTTTGCCTGCACGCCCGATGTGTGGAATATGGTCGTCCGTAGCCCAGCGACTAAATTTTAAACACGTTCTCACATCACCCATTTTTTCAGTGTGGCGGACTTGCCGAGCAGCGTGATGATGCCCACAGACAGTACAATCGCCAATACGGCGACTAATGGCCCGGCAATAGCAGGGTGTAGCGGGTAATTGAAAAAATTATGCGGATTGATGTGCAGCCCGAAGATGTAACCGTTTTTCAGCACATCCAGAACGAGCGGATGCACGAAGTACACCCCATAACTGACCCCGGCCACATACATCGCTGCCCGGTGGATGCGCGGGAAGCGGTTGGCAAACGTATCCCAGTCAAAATCGCGGAGAAAAAGGAACAGCGCGCCGGTCATCAGCAGCACATTCGGACTGGCGTACACAAAGATTTTTTCGTTGTAAGTCCCCTGCTGCACCGTGAGCCACCAGGTTCCCCACGCCGTGAGCCAGGGCATGAGCAGCGCCGCCGGATAGATGATGCGCTTCCATTTCCACGCGATGGGGTAGGTAGCCAGGTAGTAGCCCAAAATATAGTAGCCGATGTACCCAAACCACGAAAAATGCTTGATGATGAAGATGCCGGGAATAAAATGGTGGCAGGCGTTGGTGAAGAAAATCAGTACCAAAAAATACTCGATGTCGGCCCGGGCAGCATTTTTGATGAACAGCCGAAGCACCGGGGTAAGGATGTACAGCCCGGCAATCATCGGGATGAACCACAGATGGAAATAGATGTCCTGGTAAAAAACGGTTCGGAGCATGGCGCTCCACGCGGGCATTGGCCCGTAGTAAAAGTCGCCGCGGTACAGGTACAGGAAGTAAATGGCGCCCCAAAACGCGAATGGGATCAGTACGCGCTGCAAGCGTTTTTTCAAAAACGGCCCGAGCGGTTCCTCCCGCGAGGAACGCAGCAGCAACGCCCCGCTGATCATGATGAAAAATGTCGTGGCCCAGCGCAAATGGCCGTAAAAAATGTCGGACGTGACAAACCGCACGTCCGTGGGTGCTGCCGGATCAAACTGGTACAGGTACACCCCAATGGCGTGCATCTGTACCACGGCGCAGGCCGCGATGGCGCGGATGTAGTTGGCATACAAGCGCTTTTGCGGTATCGGCGGCGCTTCGGCCGGCGGTATCGCGCGCTCCATTTCCGGGTTGGGCGAGGGCGTGCTCATCTGGGGGGCAAGAATAGGGGATTTTGTGCAAAAGCAAAAGCGGGTGTCTCGTAAGCCGTGTTTCTCTTTTCACCGCGGAGACGCAGAGTTTTGCCTGCCCGTCGTTGTTTCAAAAGGGTAACGAGCACTTTTTGCCCCAAATGTTATTCAAATTTTTCACCGCGGAGACGCGGAGAGGGTGTATCATAAGTGCTGTTTTGACGGGAATTGAGATTTTTTGACAGGATGAAAAGGATTGACAAGATAAAATAAGGCGGCTGCGCCGCCGAAAATCCTGTAAATCCTTTTCATCCTGTCAAAAAATGGATTCGCCTGTCCACTTCGCAATTCATGGTGCGGACTTACGAGACGCCCTCTCCGCGGTGAAACATTTGCGACGTCTCGCGCCTCCTTACCCTTTTGGCGGAAACGCAGAGCATGCCGGCACGATGAAATCCGCCGGCACCGGGTTGTGCAGCCCGTCGTGAAATTCTGTACAAAATCCGGTTTGCATATTGCTGAAACTAAAATTACCTTTGCCCCCGCTTTTGAACAAGCGGTTTGTTCTCGGTTCAAAAGTGATGTTTTTTGAACGCTGTTCGCAGCAAATCCGGAGAGATGTCCGAGTGGTTTAAGGAGCGCGCCTGGAAAGTGCGTATACGTCAAAAGCGTATCCAGGGTTCGAATCCCTGTCTCTCCGCCACAATTGTTTTTCAGGAGAGGTGGCAGAGTGGTCGATTGTGCTTGACTCGAAATCAAGTGTACCTCCGGGTACCGTGGGTTCGAATCCCACCCTCTCCGCGCTGAAATGCCTGGTTGCCAACGCAGCCGGGCATTTTTCTTTCCCCCCCCCCTACGGCGTATCCCCGTAAATAGCCCACTGCACCAGCGCCCCGTCCTTGCCCAGCACGAGCAGGATAGTCGGGTAAACCAGTATTTCGCCCGTCAGCGTCTCGATGGTACGGAGCGGCTGTTTGTACGCTTCTTCGACAGCGGCGCGGGTGGCGCCAATGCCCCGTTTTCGCGCGGTTTGGCCCGGGTAGTCCGGCCTGGTGATCAGGAAATAGGACTGCGCGCCGGTACCGGCGTTGTCGCTGAAATAATACCGGGCGCCTGGCCCGGGATCGAGGTTGTGGAAAAACCGGATTTGTTCGCTCACGGCAATTTCGCTGCCCGGGTCTTCCTCCGGGAGGCTGTACGAATCGTTCAGCGAAAGCCCGGCTACCGATTCGGGTTTTCCAAGCCGCAAGGCCGAAGTCAGTTTTTCGATGAGCGCCCCCGTCAGCATATTCAGGTTGTAATTGGCCAGGGAGTTGCCGCTTTTGGCGGCGTTCTGGAAAATGTTGTACGCCTTGGCGGAATCGCCCTGCAGCGCATGCAGGATACCAATGAGCACCTGCGCATCGCCTGCAGTTTTGTCATAACCGGGGAAAGTTTTTACGGTATCGGCTAAAATGCGCGCCCGATTGGTGTCGCCCAATAGCGTGTACACACAGGCTTTATTCAGGTACGCCGGCGCATACAACGTATCCAGTTTGATGGCTGCATCAAACTGGCGGAGGGCTGCCTTCAGCCGCAAGGTGCGGTTGTCCCGGAGGTCTTTCAGGTCCCGGGTGGCTGTTCCCTGCAAATCGAGTTGAATGGGATACCGGAACCTGATTTCCGGATCGCCGGGGCGGAAATACTCCAGCGCATCCATGACCGCAGCAATGCCGGCGTTGTTGTGTACCTGCTTGGACGGCGCCCGATCGGCCACGTAAACAAAATAATCCCGCGCATCGCCGTACTTCCCGGTGGCAGCCAGCAGGAAGCCCATTTCGAGTATCTCGCTCAGCATGGCAGCGGAAGTATCGCGCTGTTGCACCGTGGCGGTGGGTTTTGCTGCCTCAGTCTGGGCGCGGAGCTGGAGTTGGAACAACAGGACAAAAAGCAGGCAGATTGAATTTTTCATCGCAAAGAGAGGATTGTTTTACACCATTGTTGAATGAACGTGCGCCAAAGTTACCGCATACGGGTGTCTCGCCCGCCACATACTTTTCAGACACTGTTTATCCCGGCAAACGGCACACGTTACCACCCCGCCCCGACGTGCGAGAATAAAAAAGCACCCGGTATGCAGTCCTGTTTTAACCCAATACCTACTTTTGGCAGTGCTCTGCAAAGGGCTTCGGAGCCAAAAATAAATCGTGCATGTCAACCAGTCAACCAATCAACCAATACACCAATCAACCAATACACCACACTCAGATGGCTACACCAACTTCCGCCCCGACCGATCTGTCCACACCCGAGTGGGACAAAGTATTCAAACCCCTGCTTTTCGATCTGGGGCGCCAAAAATGTGTGCTGCTGCTCGGGCCGGAACTGGCACGCACCGGCGGACGCCTGCTACGCGAAGTGCTCCGGGAACAGCTCGTACAAAACCACTCCGAAGACATCGCCTACATGCACGAGCGCGACAACCTGTTTTTGTTCCAAAACAAAGCCGCCAAATCGGAGGTGCAACGCACGATCAGCCTGTTTTACGAGGAAACAAAACCGGATCCCGGCTTGTACGACAAAATTGCCGCGCTGCCCTTTGCGCTCACGGTTTCCACCTCGCCCGACCATTTCCTGCTCCCGGCCTACCCGAAAGACAGCAAGCCATATTTCGCGTTTTTCAACCACATCGGCCAAAATGACGAGGATACCCTCGCTGGCTGGGAACGCGACCGCCCGCTGGTGTACAACCTCTGCGGCTCTTTTCAGGAAGATGCTTCGCTCGTGCTTGATTACGACGACCTGTACCGCCTCCTCCAAACCGCTATGGGTACACCCGGCCTGCCCAAAAAAGTGCGCCGCGTGCTCGGCGAAGCCAAGTCTTTCTTTTTCCTCGGCTTCGACTTCGACAAATGGTACACCCAACTGCTGCTGCGCCTCCTGAGTGAAGACAATACGCCCATGCACATCGCGGTGAGCACCCAATACGGCAACAAGGACAACCAGACATTTTTGCTCAAACAATTCAATATCAAATTTATCGGAGAGGGCGATGCCTTTCTGGACGAGCTCTGCCGCCGCTGGCAGGAACAACAAAACGAAGCCGGCGCCGGCGCCGAAAAACCGGACAAACACCTCGTGCTGAAACTGCTGCAGGAAGGGAAAACCGGCCGGGCACTGGAAATTTTGCTGAGCATCATCGCCTCGCCGGAAGACAAAGACATGGCTGTGATGGTCAGCAACTGGTACCACAAGTGGGAAAATGACACCAAAGCCGGCACCGAAGACAGCCGGAACCTCGACACGCTCTACAACCGCGTAGTGAAAAATATCAACGACCTCGCCACCAACCTGCCCGACGCATGATGACCAAACGCAGTCTCCGCTACCCGGGCGTTCGCCCGTTCGAGACCCACGAAAAACACCTGTTCTTTGGCCGCAGCCGCGACACGGAGGACCTGTACGACCTGCTGCTGCTCGAACGCCTGACCGTGCTGTTTGCCAAAAGCGGCTACGGGAAAAGTTCGCTGCTGAAAGCGGGCATTATCCCCAAATTCACCGACCCGCGCGCACCGGAGAGCAAGCAGTACCTGCCCATCGAAATCCGTTTTGGAACATACGTGCCCGGCAAATCTGCCTCGCCCCTGGAAACCGTGGCCAAAGCGCTGGAGCCTGTTGCCGTGGTGGAAGATGCCCGGTTTTTGACAACCGGCACGCCGGCCCTCCGGCTTTGGCATCAGTTCAAAATGCGCCAAACCAACGGGGTCACGGCCCGGTTTTTCCTGATCTTTGATCAGTTTGAAGAATTTTTCTCGTATCCCGAAGCCGATCAGGCGCAGTTCCGCGCCGAAATCGCTGAACTGCTGTACGAAGAAATGCCCCAGGACGTGCGCGTGGCAGCCCGCGCCGGTACCCGCGAACAACGCGCATTCCTCGCCACCCCGTTCGATGCCAAAGTGCTCTTTTCCATCCGCGCCGACCGGCTCAGCCTGCTCGACGGCATGAAAGACCGCCTGCCGGCTATCCTGAACAAACGGTTCGAACTCCAGGCCCTCGACGAACGACAGGCCCGCGAAGCCATCGTCATGCCTGCCGCCCTGCCGCCCGAATTGCTCGGAACAGGCGCGGGCGAGTCGTTTACCTACAGCGCCGATGCCCTCGAAAAAATGCTGCGCGAACTCTCCGGCAAGGCCGCCGCCGGCAAGGGCCGCATTGAGGCATTTCAACTGCAAATCGTGTGCGCATCCATCGAAAAACGGGTGCGCGAACGCGGACTGGCTACCGTCACGGCGGCCGACCTGCCCGACTTCGGTAACGTGTACGAGGACTACTACCAGGACCGCATCGGCGAGCTGCCGGCGGCCGAACAACTGCCCGCCCGCCGGGTGCTTGAAGACGGTCTCCTGCTGGTGGATACCCAAACCGGCGATGCCCGCCGCCTGAGCCGCGACTCCGTCGAACTGGCGCAAAGCCTCGGGGTGTCGCAGGAGTTGCTCAAAAACCTCGAGCGGACGTACCTCCTGCGCCGGGAACTGAACACCCTCGGCGGATACAATTACGAAATCAGTCACGATACGCTCATCGGCCCCATGCTGAAATCCCGCAAAGCCCGCGAGGCGACGCTGGAGCAACAGCGCCAGGAACAGGAGCGCATCGAAGCGTTGCAGCGGGCCAAAGAGGCCGAGGCAAAAGCGCTCGAGGAAGCCGCCCGCCGGGAAGAAGCCGAGCGGCTGCAGCATGCCGCCGAAAAAGCCAAACGGCGCGCCAACGTATTTGCCCTCGGCGTCGGCGTGTTGGCGGTGCTGGCCGGCATCGCGTTTTTTGTCGCCAAAGAACAGCGCGCCAACGCCGTGGCTGCCCGTATTGCTGCCGACTCCAGTGCCACGGTGGCCATCGAACAGCGGCGCCTCGCCGACTCCAGTGCGCTCGTGGCGCACCGGCAGGAAATGCGCGCCGATTCGCAGAAAACCATCGCCGAACAAAACGCCGAAGAAGCCCGCATTGCCCTGGAACGGATGCAGCGCGCCAACGACAACCTCGTCGAAGAAAGCGCGGGCCGATATCGCCGCACTCCGTTATGATGCAGCCCGGGCGGGTCTGCACAATGCCGCCGCGCTGGGACGGAAAACAGGGCAAATTGCCAATGTCCTGCTCGAAATCGCCTATTTTTTCAATGAAAGTGGACAAAAAGCGGCGGCGCAAAAAGAATTGACAAAAGCGGCCATCCTGTTGGGGAAAAACGCCAATCCCGGCAGCGGCGACCGGTCGGCGCTTCGGTCGGCGTTGCAGGCCCTGTCTCCCGCGCGTTTCAGCGAACTGGAGGCGCGCTACTACCCGGTGCTGATTCCGGTAAAAGGCAGCGCCGGCTTACCCGATTTCAAGTTGGCAAAAACCGAAACCACCGTTTGGCAGTACAACCTTTTTCTGCAAGCGCAGGGGAAAAACATGCTGGATGAAACCGTCATCAAACGGCCCGGTTGGGGCTGGGCGGGTAACAATCCCGTGGTGTTTGTCAGCTGGTACGATGCCGTGCAGTACGCCAACTGGCTCTTGAAATGGACCGTTACGCTGCGCGAAAATGCCACCGGCTACCGGTTGCCCCGGGCGGCCGAGTGGGAGTACGCTGCGCTGGACGGCCCGAACAAAGCCAAATTTGAATACGCGGGCAGCGACAATCCCGATGCCGTGGCTTGGTATGGCGCCAATGCCCAAAAACGCACCCAGGCGGTCGGCGGTAAAAAGCCCAACAGCCTCGGGCTGTACGACCTCACCGGCAACGTATGGGAGTGGTGCTGGGATTGGGATACGGAATCGTTTGGCCGGTACCGGGTGGTGCGCGGCGGCGGCTGGGGGAATCTGGACACCAGCATCCGGATTGCCGATAGCGGCAAACGCACGCCCAACAGTCAGGCGGATATGTACGGATTTCGGGTAGCGCAGGGAAGGTGATTAAACGTTCATCCGCACCAGATACCCTCCAACTCCTACTGCCACTACTGCGCTCATGCCAAACGCGGCCTCCGGGCCAAGCCAGTACCACACCGCGCCGGTCAGGCTGCTGGCCAGCAGGGCGCATACGCTCTGGAAGGCCGTGAACGTGCCGATGGCCGTAGCGGTATCTTGTTTGCCGCACACATTGGTAATCCAGGCTTTGGCCACGCCCTCGGTGGCGGCGGCGTAAATGCCGTACAGGAAAAACAGCGCATACGCCGCCACCGGTGTTGTGGCGAAGACCATGCCGCCGTACACCACTGCAAAGACGAGCAAGCCGGCTACAAATACCCGTCGCATGCCCAGCCGGTCGGCTAAAATACCTAAGGGGAAAGCGGCGGCGGCATACACCAGGTTGTAAAAAATGTACACGCCGATTACGTCGGAATCGGTCATTCCGGCATCCTTGATTTTCAGCAAAAGGAACAGATCGGAACTGTTGAACAAGGCAAATACGAGCAGCCCGCGCACCAAATACCGGTATTCCGGGCGGCTTGTTTTCCAGTAGCGGGCAAATTCGAAGAAACGGTTTACCGCGGAGGCGCTGTTTTTCACCGCGGAGACGCGGAGACGCGGAGGTGTTTCGTCCCCGGCGATTTTTCTCTGCGTCTCTGCGTCTCCGCGGTTCAAATCTTGCGCGTCTTCTCCCTCGGCGACTTTTCTCTGCGTCTCTGCGTCTCCGCGGTTCAAATCTTCCGCGTCTTCGCGGTTCAAATCTTGCGCGTCTTTGCGGTAAACCGTGTTTTCTCGTATAAAAAACGTGGCGCCGATAGCCATCAGTCCCGGCAGAAACGCCAGCAGAAAGAGGGTTTTGTAATCTTCCGGGTACCAGTGCAGGTACAGCAGCGCGAGGGTCGGCCCCAGCACGGCGCCCAGCGTATCCATTGCGCGGTGGAAACCGAACACACGCCCCTTGGTAGCGGCAGTGGCTTCGTCGGAGAGCAGAGCGTCGCGGGCGCCGGTGCGGATGCCTTTGCCGAGGCGGTCCGTTGTGCGGGCAAAAAATATCCACACCGGCCAAACGAAGGCGGCCATCATGGGCTTGGACAAAGCGCTGAGGGCGTAGCCGATTTGCACAAAAGGCAAGCGCCGCCCGGTGCGGTCGCTCCATTTGCCGAAGTAGCCCTTGCTGAGTCCGGCGGTGGCTTCGGCGATGCCTTCCAGCACGCCGATCAGCAGTACCGAGAAGCCGATACTTTTGAGAAAAACCGGCATGACCGGGTACAGCATTTCGCTGGCCATGTCGGTGAACAGGCTGACCAGCGCGAGTATCCAGATGTTGCGGGTGAGGTATTTTGCCATGCGGCAAAGGTAGTTGAGGCAACTTGACCTTTGCCAAGTTGCCTCTTTGGTTTAGGAACGGTGTTGGAATAAAGGTACAAATTTGGGGAGCCGTTTTTGTTGCTGTTGAGGCGAGAGGAGGGCGTTTAGTGGCGCCTAAACAACCGACGAACAACGAAAACAGCGGCAAAACAAGGCCGCCAAATTTGTACCTTTATTCCGACACCGTTCCTTACCGGCGTTTCAGCAGGTAGCGTCGGATGTCTTCTACATTGTAAACGACGGAGACTTCCCAGCCATTTTCGTACAGGAAGTTGAGGCCGTCTACGGTGCTGCGAAACTCGTAGCGGCGGGCTTTGTCGTCGGTCAGGCATTCGCTGCGGGAAAGGGTGCCGCTGGTTTTTTGGCCGTAGTCAATTTTGAAATGGTAGGTACCGTCGTTGCGGCGCAGGGGGGTGGCTTCGAGGTAGGCGCTGGTGTTGGTGGTATTGAGCATGGTGCCCTCGACGTAGAGTTGGGCGGAAAGTGCCAGGCCCTGGGCCAGGAAGAGCGAAAGGAAAAGGACTTTTTTCATAACGTAAATTTTTGTGGGGCAAAGGAAACAGTCCTTTTGGTACGGGCAACAACCTTAACCGGGGCTTAACGGCTTAACAAATTTTAACCAAACATGCGCCGGGCATTTGCAGTGGTCTTGCGGGCGATTTCAGTCAACGGCAACACTTTGGCTTCGGAGAGCATTTCCGCCACGAGGCGGATATAGGCGCTCTCGTTGCGTTTGCCGCGGTGCGGAACCGGCGGGAGGTAGGGCGCGTCGGTTTCCAGCACGATATGTTCCAGCGGGACTTCGCGCAGTACGGCCGGCAGGTTCGATTTGGGATAGGTGAGCGAGCCGCCTACGCCAATCAGAAAGCCGAGCGCGATCATCTCTTTGGCTTCGTCCAGGGTGCCGGAAAAACAGTGAAAAATGCCGCGCAGGCGACCGTCTTGTGCCTTTCGCACCACTTCGAGGGCTTCGCGGTTGGCTTCGCGGGAGTGGATAATGACGGGCAGGTTGAGGTCTTTGGCCCATTCGCATTGCCGGGCGAAGGCGATTTGCTGGATCCCGAGCGTCGTTTTGTCCCAGTACAGGTCAATACCTGTTTCGCCCACGCCGGCCCAGGTACGCCGGCTGAGCCAATCTTCTACCAGGGCCAGTTCGGCTTCCACGGTTTCCGGTTTGACGTGGCTGGGGTGCAGGCCCATCATGGCGAAACAATGGTCGGGGAAAGCCGCTTCGAGATCGAGCATGGGCTGGATGGACTCCGCGTCGATATTGGGCAAGTACATCCGGGTAACACCGGCGGCTATGGCGCGCTGAACCATTTCCGGGCGGTCGTGGTCAAATTTGCCGGAGTAGAGGTGCGCGTGGGTGTCTGTGAGTTCAATCATGGGGCAAAAGTAGGGCAATGTTGGTTAGCATTAAAGCGGGCTTAAAGTGTCGCAGATATAGCGGAGCTTCAAAAATGGTTTGGTTCCTTTGGGGGGGCTGCCTACATTTGGCATCCTGTTGCACACCGGTTTTCAAAAAACATACTTTTCCCGGGCATCTGTGCAACGAGTAGCGATATGACCGTATCTTGCTAATCCTACCCATATACGTTTCATCTAAAATTATCCGGACAATGCGTTTCATTTTTACCATTTTACTCACCCTCCTTTTAATGAATCCGCTAAAATTAGCGGCTCAGGTGCCTCCCACCTGCTCACTCTCGCAGCAGGCAGGAGGCTCCTCTACCTGTAATCAGGCCTGTTTATGGTGCAATATTGATGGCCTTCAGGATATTACAAACATACCAGGGCCGCCCTCCTCTCAGCTTCCGCCAGGACCGCTGACCATTGATGTGTGCCTTTTCGGCATTAACGGCGGGCCGCCGATTGTGCTGGAGCGCCCCCGTTGGTATGCCTTCGTCGCCGGGTCAACCGATGTCGGATTTGGCATAAAGAATATAGGTTGTCAGCAAGGGACCACTTTGGAGGCCGCGATTCTTCCGTCCTGTGCACAGCCTTATGTTGCGCTGAACTGCGGGACATTAGACCCTAACTTTCCGGTTATCGGAGCAACCAGCCTTACCGTTGGGCGGGTATATTACTTAGTTGTGGATGGCGTAAATGACGCCATTTGCCGTTACGAGGTGAACGTCTCGTACGGCTCCGCTTCACCGCCTCCGTTGGGAGCGATGGATACGACTATTCAGGGCCTGAAATTGGTTTGTCCGAATGCCACAACGACCTACTCCATTCCAAGTGTGCCCAATGCCATATCGTATACCTGGACAGCGCCGCCGGGTGCCAAAATAAATGGAGGAACAAACTTAGCCATTTTGCCCAGTGCGCCTGGCCCGAACGCGTCCATAAATGTCCAGTTCGGAACTGCCGGCGGTGTCATTTGTGTCACGGCATCCAACGGCTGCGATACGCCCAAAACGACCTGCATCCTGGTTGTCAATCAGCCATTGACCGTCAATCAACTGCCCGACCTAACCCTGTGCTTCGAGGAACTACCTTTTTTTTGGGGAGAAGAACCCGGCAATTTGATTGCGGCCCCGGGCACATACACCCTCACTTCCGTGCCTTACGAATCGTATCTGGGCTGCGACAGTCTTGTTCGACAAAAAATTACTGCGCTGCCGCGCAAATTTAGAACCTTGCCCTTGCAGCGATTATGCAAAGACGAATGCTTCGAGATCAACGGATTTCCATACTGTGAAACGGGAACCTTCCAGGAACTGCTTATCAGCGATGATGGTTGCGACAGCCTGGTTCTTTTCTCTATTTTGAAAGTGCCGGCAAACGCGGGCGTTGAAAAACCGGATACCCTGACTTGCAGGACACCGTCCATAACCTTGCGCGCGGATACCACCACCACAATGGGTAACTCCGTTTTTTACAAATGGGTAGACAACCTCGGCAATACCCTCAGCACAACTCAGACGCTCACCGTCACCGACGCGGGGCCGTTTTATTTTATCGTAAATAATGTCAGCGGCAACCTGATTTGCTCCGATACCGCCATTGTGACGGTGCCGGTAAATCAGACCTTGCCCTTAGCCAACGCCGGCCCGAACCGTGTACTTACCTGTGATGTGCCGCTGATTCAGTTGCAAGGCACGGCTTCCGTTGGCCCACAATATAACTACCTCTGGCTGGCCTTCAACGGCGGCAACATCGTGTCCGGTTCCACAACCCTCACGCCCAACGTGAACGCACCAGGTACCTACCGGCTACGCGTGACCAACGAACTCAACGGCTGTACCCAAACCGACAACACCATCGTGACGGCGGCTGTACTTCCGCCGGCTCTCACGGCCACGGGCGGCACCGTTTCGTGCGAAGTACCCGTGACAACGCTGCAAAGCACGACCAATGCCGCCGGCGCGACGTTCGCCTGGACCGGGCCGGGCAGTTTTGCCTCCACGCTGCAAAACCCGACCGTGAATACTGCCGGCGAATACACCGTGGTTGTTACCGACAGCATCACCGGGTGTACTAATGTAGCCACCGCCATCGTGCTTGCGGACACGGCACCGCCCGGAGCAATCGCTTTAGGTGGCGTTTTGACTTGCGTGGAAGCAACCGTCGAACTGAGCGGCACCTCGCCTGGAAACAACCCTGTGTTTGCATGGGTTGGCCCCGACGGGTTCTCATCCAGCCTGTCCAACCCGATTGTGGAGCAGCCCGGGAGTTACCTGCTGACCGTCACGGGCGCCAATGGCTGCACGAGCACCGCCACTGCCGTTGTAGTTTTGGACAATACGCCTCCTGGCGCCCAACTGGATGTGGCAGCCAACCTCAATTGCAACAACAACACCGTCAATATCACCGCCACGAGTATGGCTCCCGGGGCATTCCGTACCCACTTGTGGACACTGCCCGATGGAAGTGAAGTATCTACCGGCAACAACCCGATTTTGGCTGCCGGCACACCGGGCGGTTACAGCGTGGTGATCACCAATACACAAAATGGCTGCACGAGCACCGCTACCGCCACCGTTGTGCAAACTCCTGCCGTAACGGCCGGCGTGAGCAACGTGATTAATGTTGCCTGTTTCGGTCAGCAAAATGGTAGCGCCACTGCTATCGGTGGTGGCGGCAGCGGCACCTACTTTTATACCTGGAATACCGGCGACAATACCGCCATGGCCACCGGCCTCAATGTTGGTACCTACACGGTCACGGTCACCGACGGGGAGCAGTGTACGGCCACAGCCACGGCCACGGTCAGTCAGCCGCCGGCCCTCACCGCCAGTGCTGCCGGAACGCCACAATCGGCCAATGGCGTTGCCGACGGAACGGCTACTGTGACGCCGCTCGGTGGTACGCCCGTTTACACCTATAATTGGAGTACTGGAGGCGCAACACAAACCATCACCGATTTGCTGCCGGGTTCGTACACGGTCACAGTGACCGATGCTAATGGTTGCACCATTGTGTCCATTGCCACCGTAAACGCTTACGACTGCACCATTGAGGCAGATGTGGAGGCTGCCGATGCCCTGTGTTTCGATGCCAATGACGGCACGGCAATGGTCGTGACGACCAACGGTCTGGCGCCTTTCACCTACGACTGGAGCACCGGCGAGAGCACCGCCTCTATCGGAAACCTTGAGCCGGGCATTTACACCGTGGTGGTGACCGACGCTGCCAACTGTCCGGAAGCAATTTCATTTACCATTTCTGAACCCACGCTCCTGCGCGCGAATGCCACGGCAACGAATATGAGTGGCCCGGCTACTGCCGATGGTACAGCCACCGCCGGCCCCACCGGCGGCGTAGGTCCATACACATACGAGTGGAGCAACGGTGAAACAACGCAGACCATCATCAATCTGGATGCCGGCCCGTACACCGTCACTGCAACGGATGCCAATGGTTGCACCGCTGTGCAAACGGTGGAAGTATTGGCTGGAAACTGCGGCATCACGACGACGTTCATCCCGGAATCCGTTAGTTGCAATGGCGAGGCCAACGGCAGCGCTACGGTTATCATTAACGGAGGCACCGGCCCCTTCACCTACGCGTGGAGTTCGGGCGGTAGCGGGCAGACGGAATCCGGGCTCGCAGCGGGTACTTATCAGGTCACGATTACCGACGCGAACAACTGCGATGTGGAGGATGAAGTAACCATCACCGAACCGGATTTGCTTACCCTCGACCTGGTTTCTGTTACCGACACCGACTGCCCCAATACACCGGAGGGCGCCGCCACGGTCAGCGCCAATGGCGGTACCAGTCCGCTCTTTATCAGCTGGAGCGACGGCCAGACCGGCCCGACGGCCAGTAACCTGATCGCGGGCACCTATACGGTGCAGGTGACGGATGGCAATGAATGCAAAACGACACTGGACATCGTGGTGAATGCCATAGATGCCGAACCTCCGGTTATCGAAGGGGATACGCTCGTTGGAGCGCTTGGTGTGGCGGGCAACGTCACGCTCAATATCCAAACGCTTGGCCTCATCGTGACCGACAACTGCGCCGTGGACGAGGTGGTATTCCAGCCCGGCTCGTTCAACTGCACCCAGTTAGGCCCGCACGATGTGGTTGTAACGGCCACCGACGAGGCCGGCAATGTAACCACCACCACTATAGTCGTGATCGTAGTGGACGACCTGCCGCCCTCGCTCGTATGCCCGTCCAGTGTGGTGCGCTGTTTTGGCGACAATGTGGTGCAATATCCCGCGCCCGTTGCCACGGATAACTGCCTTGGCAACGGTGGTATGTTTGATCTGGTGTCCGGTTTGCCAAGTGGCTCGCCGTTCCCGTTGGGTGCTACCACCGTCACATACACCTACACCGATGCCGACGGCAATGTGGGCGCTTGCACGTTTGAGGTGACGGTGCTGACGGAACTGGTTATTGAACTGGATACGATCCTCGATGACAAGGGTGGACTGAATATCGGCGCCGTGCGAATCTCCCCCAATGGCAGTCTCTCCCCCTATACCTACGAATGGTTCCGCAACGGTGTGCTGTTGTCGAATACAAATGAGGACCTGGAAAATATAGGAAACGGTTCTTACTCGGTGATCGTGACGGATGAAGTGGGTTGCACGGCAGTGGCTGGTCCGTTTGTAGTGGACAGTCTCGTATCCACGAAAAACATCCCCGAATGGGGCCAAGGCTTGCTCATCGTGCCGAATCCGACCAGTGGCCAACTGGCTGTGATCTTTCCGGCGCAACTGCCGGACGACGTGCACTTTGCTGTGTTTGATATGACCGGACGCCTCGTGCAGCAGCAGTCCGTGGAGGCGCCCAAGCGTATGGATTTCGATCTGTCCAATGTGCCGGACGGCCTGTACACGGTGCTGATTCGCGTCAGAGATCAGGTGCTTGCCCGGAAAATTGTGGTGAGTAAGTGATGTGTAGTTAAATAAAAAGAGCAACGCCGCTTTCCGGATAGATCAGGAAAGCGGCGTTTTTTTATCATTTTTTCACGGCATTACACATCCCTTTTTTGGTAGTCGCCGGAAAGTACTTGCTTCAGCCATTCCGTATTGTCTATGTACCATTGCGCTGTTTGGCGGAAGCCTTCTTCAAATTGAATAGTTGGTTCCCAACCCAGTTCGCGGCGGATTTTAGAAGCGTCAATGGCGTAGCGGAGGTCGTGACCGGGGCGGTCTTTGACGAAGGTGATTAGTTGGCGGGAGGCGCCTGCGGGGCGGCCCAGCAGGTCGTCCATGATGTCGCAGAGTTTTTCCACGAGATCGAGGTTTTTCCACTCGTTGTTTCCGCCGATGTTATACGTTTCGCCGGCTTTGCCCTGGTGAAAAATCAGATCAATAGCCGCGGCATGATCGGCTACCCAGAGCCAGTCGCGGGTATTTTTCCCTTCGCCGTAAACAGGCAGCGGTTTGTTTTCCCGAATGTTGTTGATCATCAGCGGGATCAGTTTTTCCGGAAACTGGCAGGGGCCATAGTTGTTGCTGCAATTGGAGAGGACGACGGGTAGTCCAAAGGTGTGGAAATATGCCCGCACGAAGTGGTCGCTGCTCGCTTTGGAAGCGGAGTAGGGGGAGCGCGGGTCGTAGGGCGTTTCTTCGGTAAAGAAGCCCTCCTCGCCCAGGGATCCGTACACCTCGTCGGTGGAGATGTGGTAAAAACGTTTGCCGGCCGGCTCGTTGCCCCAAAACTGGCGGGCGACATTCAGCAAGTTCACGGTGCCCAGCACGTTAGTTTCCACAAAGGCCAGCGGGTTGGCGATAGAGCGATCTACATGGCTTTCTGCGGCGAGGTGGATCACGCCGTCGAAGTTGTATTGCTGAAATAACGCCGATACGATATCCTGCTGTCGGATGTCGCCGCGTTCAAAAATATAATTGTCGGCTTGTTCCACATCGCGGAGGTTGGCTAAGTTGCCCGCGTATGTCAACGCATCAAGGTTGACAATGCGGTATTGTGGATACTTGCGGACAAAAAGCCGCACAACATGGGAGCCAATGAAGCCGGCGCCGCCGGTGATTAGTATTGTCATTTTAGATTGTACGTTTTTCGTTTGTCGGGGCAGCTGCAAACCGGTAGCGCCTATAAGGAACTACCGGTTTGCAGCTGCCCCGACAAACGAAAACTGTTTTTTAAACGTGAAGTAATCTACAGCCAACCTTCTCAACCGACCCGAACCACCGTCTTGAAGTACTCGTACGTCAGTTTCAGTCCGGTGGCGCGGTCGAATTTCGGATTCCAGCCGAGCAGGGTTTGGGCCTTGGTGATATCGGGGCGGCGCTGTTTGGGGTCGTCCACGGGCAGGGGGCGGTAATCAATGTATGCCTTGGGGTTTTGCACGAGCTCGAGTACCTCATGGGCGAACTGCATGACCGTGATTTCGGAGGGGTTTCCGATGTTGACGGGCAGGTGGTAGTCGCTCAGCAAGAGGCGGTAGATGCCCTCCACGAGGTCGTCCACATAGCAGAAAGATCGCGTTTGGGAGCCGTCGCCGAATACGGTGAGGCCCTCGCCGCGAATGGCCTGGCTGAAAAACGCCGGCAGAACGCGTCCGTCGTTGACACGCATACGCGGGCCATACGTATTGAAAATTCGGATGATGCGGGTTTCCACGCCGTGGTAGTTGTGGTAGGCCATGGTGATGGCTTCGAGGAAACGTTTGGCTTCGTCGTACACGCCGCGCGGGCCGACGGGGTTTACATTGCCCCAGTATTCTTCCGTTTGCGGGTGTACGAGCGGGTCGCCGTACACTTCCGATGTAGAGGCCACGAGGATACGGGCGCCTTTTTCCTTGGCCAGGCCAAGGCAGTTGTGCGTACCGTGTGCCCCCACTTTCAGCGTCTGGATAGGCATCTGGAGGTAATCAATGGGGCTGGCCGGCGAGGCGAAGTGCAGGATGTAATCTAATTTGCCCGGAATGTGGATAAACTTGGTGACATCGTGGTGGTAGTACTCGAAGTCTTTTTCCTTGAACAGGTGCTCGATGTTGTCGAGGCTGCCCGTGAGCAGGTTGTCCATACCAATGACCTGATAGCCTTCGGCGAGGAATCGGTCGCTGAGGTGCGAACCAAGGAATCCGGCTGCGCCGGTGATGAGGATACGTTTTTTTGTCATACCTGGGTGGCGTACGGTGATGCGGAGCGGGCGCAAAGATAGGTATTTGGGGGAGCGGAAATTTTTGAAAAAAAAATTGCCGTAAAGCCGACAAAAAGTTGACGCCCGCTGTCGGGGCGCGATTATGTTACTATCCGTTTTGTGCATCACGGGCAAGATGGTATTCTATTGTCTTGCACGAGTTGTGTACATAGTCGATATCCCGTCAAATGCCGACAATTTTTTTTAAAAATAATAGAAAAAAAATTTTCATACCAGACTTAAGTTCTTAAGTTGGCCCACGCTTTTAATCCATACTATTTTATACCGACCTTTTTGATTTACCACGAACTAATTGATTCGCTCGCCACACACGCTTCCCCGGCATATCCCCTGGTACCCTACGCACCGAGATCAACCGATTAGTACAACGCACCGAGCCAAGTGACCTTTCAAATTACCTATATTCGATAGTTTCCTGTTGTCCAAAATCTCATTGGATATAAATTGCTTTCTTGTCGGTGTCCCGGCAGGAGATTGCTCTTATTGATTCCTGTTATCAATTTAATCATTGTCCAAATTGAATTACAATCTATCCAGACTGTTTTACACAGTCGTGGAGTTGGTTTTCTATATCAAATTCTATATTCAATATGATCAAGGAGACAGTGGAGTATTTAGCCAATGAGCTCAACCGTGTATTAAACAACGGCAACAATGACCCGATGTATGTTTTGGATAATGTTGCCCGGCTTGATCTGGACAGCAGTGCCGCCTCATCCGGAAACCGGGACAAAGTGCTGCTCACGGTTGTCAATATAGAAGAAGAAAAAACACTCAAAAACGATCCGTTTTATGTTCGCCGGAATGACCCGCAGGAGGGTATCCAGATAGACAAGCGGAACCCCACGATATATATCAACCTGTATTTGTTGGTCAGTTGCTCTGCCGAGTACGGCACAGCGCTGGATCGGATCGGGACGGTACTCGAATACCTGCAAGGTAAAAATGTATTTACCGCGGATACAGCCGACCCGGGTGATCAATACCCTGAAAAAGTAGAGAAAATTATCCTCGATCTTTTTTCACTCAACTTTGAGCAGGTCAACCACTTGTGGGGTGTTTTGGGCGGCAAGTATGTGCCCTCTGTACTATACAAATTGCGCCTCTTGCCCATTCACTACGGCCGTACGCAGCAGGTCGGGCGTATTGAGGAAATTCAGGCCAACAGCCATGTAAACAACTAAAACCGACACCATGCACTGGCGATTTGATCCGCTTTTCACCATCGAGGTGTACCACAGCAAGTACAAGACCCCGGACCCGGATACAGGTGAGCTGCCGCGCAAGGCGCCTGACTTTGCGCTGGAGCCGTCGGTATCCACGGCGGGCCATCTGTTGCGCATGGGCTGGGTGTTCCGGTCGCAAGCAGGGGGAGGTACGGTTTACGGGGAAAAGGTGTTCGCCGCCGATGGCACGGCAGCCTTGCGTTCCCTGCCAACACCGGACGAGGGTTTTACTTTTTTGTTGCGTCTGAAAAATCCTGCGCTGCTCAACGAAACTAAACCTTATGTACTGGAGTCGAAGCCGGTATTGAAGCCGAACCCCAACTTGCCGGCATTTTCCGGTCGTTTCCGGTTGCTGTATTTCGACAACCGCGACCCTGTGCCACGCCCGGGTGGGGAACTGTGGCTCACGCCTACCCCCGTGGGGGTTGCCCAGTTTGGCTCGGCCGCACCGGCCCCGTTCACGCTTTCCTGTTCAAAAACGGATGCTTCCGAGGTGGCATTTACACCCCTGGCGCCCGCCGGCGCCGTGCAGTCGTTTCCGGTAGACACCAAAACAAAAACGGTCCGGATTGATCTGCCGGAAAATGGATACCAATTGCTGCACAAACCGGGCAACCAGGCGGAAGTACTGTTTCTGACCACCGATTTGCCGACCGGCGATGTGCTGGGCGTGGTGCGTATTTTCAAACCATCGGGCACTGCCGGGTGGGAGCCGCACCGGCGCTATCAGATCATTTTCGAGGAAGCCTAAATGCATATTTGTTCACCGTACTTAAAAAGTTAAACAAACAATCGCCATGTTAAATCTCAGCACACTCAAAACCCCCGGCGTGTACATCGACGAGGTGTCGTTGTTGCCCCCTTCCGTGGCCGGTGTGGAAACCGGAATCCCGGCATTTATCGGGTACACGGAAAAATCCAAGGCTACCGCAACCGCTGCACAGGCACCTGCCCGTATCTCCGATTTGCGCGAGTACGAGGCTGCCTTTGGCGGCCCACAACCCGAAAACGACGGCTTGTCGCTACAAGTTATTGACCATACGGACAACGCCGGCAATGTGCTGCGCACGGAAATCCCGGTGCCGGCCATGTCTGAAACCGCCCGTTCCAAACACAATATGTACTACGCCGTGTCCCTGTACTTCGCCAACGGCGGCGGCCCGTGTTACATCATTTCCATCGGGGCATACAGCGCCGACGGGCAGGTACTTGCGGCGAGTGCATACACCCGCGGACTGACGGCACTGGCCAATGAAGACGAGCCGACGCTCATCGTTATTCCGGAAGCCGTAAATCTCGATGACGGCGACTATTTTGCCACATATCAGGCGGCACTTGATCAGGCGGCCAGACTGCAAGACCGGTTTGTTATCATAGATGTGAAACAAACCCTGACCAATACCAATGTATTGACCGATATCGGCGCCTTCCGAAACCACGCCGCTTCGTTTGCCAACAACCGCCGCTACGGCGCCGCGTACTATCCGTACCTCAACACAACGATTGACTACCGCTTCGTATCGCCGGAGACCGGGATCAATGTGGTGCGGAAAAAAGTGGCGCCCGACGGTACCGATGTGGCAAATTCTACCACCACCGCCCCGCTGGATACCTTCAAAAGTTCGGATAACCTCCTCTACCAACAGCTCAAAAACGTGCTGACCCAGGTATCGCTGACCATGCCGCCCAGCCCGGCGATAGCCGGCATATATGCCCAGACGGATGCCACCCGCGGGGTTTGGAAAGCCCCGGCCAACGTGGGCGTGGTTGCTATAAACGGGCCTGCCGTCAAAATAGACGATGAAAAACAAGGGCAGATGAACGTGGACCCAACAGCGGGCAAGTCCGTCAATGCCATTCGCACCCTCACCGGGCGCGGCACCCTGGTTTGGGGCGCCCGCACGCTCGACGGTAACGACAACGAGTGGCGCTACATCAATGTCCGCCGCTTTTTCAACTTTGTGGAAGAGTCGGTCAAAAAAGCCACCTATCGCTTTGTGTTCGAGCCGAATGATGCCAACACCTGGGTGAGTGTGCGCGCCATGATTGAAAACTTCCTCACGCTCCAGTGGCGTGCCGGCGCGCTGCAAGGCGCCAAACCGGAACAGGCTTTCTTTGTGCGCGTGGGCCTTGGCCAAACCATGACGGCAGACGACATCCTGAACGGTCGGCTGATCGTGGAGATCGGAATGGCTGTGGTGCGCCCCGCCGAGTTCATCGTCCTGCGCTTTATGCACAAACTTCCGGAATAACACTGCTCCATCCACCGTTCGGCGCCTCGCCGGACGATAACTCACTTTTTTCACTATCAAGCAATTATCATCATGGCAGAATATCCTCTTCCCAAGTTTCACTTCATGGTTGAGTGGGGCGGCAACCGCATCGGGTTTACCGAAGTCAGCGGAATTGACGTACAAACCGACGTCATCGAATACCGCGAAGGCAACAGCCCGGAGTACCACAAGGTCAAAATGCCCGGTATGCAAAAGTTCAGCAACATCACCCTCAAACGCGGTTCTTTCAAAGGCGACAACCAGTTTTTCGAGTGGTGGAATACCGTACAACTCAACACCATCGAACGGCGCGACCTGACGATCAAACTGCTCAACGAAAACCACGAACCGGTCATCACCTGGCAAGTCAAGAACGCCTGGCCGGTCAAGGTACAAAGCACCGATCTCAAGGCCGACGGCAACGAAGTGGCGATCGAAACCCTCGAACTCGCACACGAAGGCCTGACGATGAATTTTGAGTAGCATTGGTTCAGGCGGTTTATGAGGTTTGCAGGGCTTGTGCGCTCTTGTCCCACAGGGGCCTGCAAACTTCATAAACCACAAATAAACATGTACTGAAATGGCAACTGCTACACACTATCCCCCGGTAAGTTTCCACTTCCGGGTCGAGTTTCAAGGAATTCCCGGTTTGCAAAGACAGGATGCTTTCTTTCAGGAAGTGACCGGTCTTTCGCGCGAACTGGAGACCGAGCCGCTAAAATCCGGGGGTGAAAACCGGTTTTCATTCAAATTGCCCACGCGGGCACAGTACCCGAATTTGGTGCTCAAACGCGGGCTGTTTCTCGAATCCGGGGTGCTGGGCTGGGTGAACGACGCGATTTACAACCTGGACATCAAACCCGTCACGGTATTAGTCACCCTGCTCAACGACAAACACGAGCCACTCCAAACGTACCAGTGCGTGAACGCCTGGCCGCAAAAGTGGTCTGTCGCCGATTTTAATGCGCAGGAAAGCCGAATCCTGGTGGAAACCATGGAACTGGTTTATCAATACTTCACGATCATCAAATAACACGGGCTATGCCTATAGAAATTCTGGAATTAGTCATCAAAGCCAAAGTGGCCGACCCTAATGCTGCCGAATCCGGCAACCAGGCACCGGCCTCCAATGATCAGATTGACAAGGCTGCACTCAAGCCTGTTGTCCAGTCTGTTCAGGCAATACTGGATATACTCAAGCGAAAAAACGAACGATAATATGATGCAGGCACAAATTACAGGGGCCGTTTCCGGCGGGCTGGGCGCGATCATGAACCAGGTGCCGCTGCCCGGCAAACTGACGATCATAGCGGTCACGAAATTTTCACCCGTACCCGTGCCGGTGCCCTTGCCGCCCTATACCGCCATGTTCAATCCCGAAAACTGGCAGATTCAGGAAAGCGTGCGCCACAACACGGCCCAGACACCGGGCAGTACGGGTTCAGAGGCTGGTTTCAACAGCATTCCTGCCCGGAAACTGGCTTTCGACCTGATCGTGGACGGCACCGGCGCAAGCGGCGAAAAACGCGAGGTTCTGGCCGACGTACTTTTCCTCAAGTCTATCGTCGGGTTCAACGGCAGCGAGCACCGGAGCAACAAGTTTTTTGTCATTTGGGGCACCCAACTGTTTCAGGGCGTGCTGGAAACACTCTCGGTCAAGTTTACCCTGTTCCGCCCCAATGGAACCCCCTTGCGCGCTACGATCTCCCTTTCCTTTGTGGAAGATTCGGACAGAACCACAAGCCTGTTGAAAATGAACCTGTTGTCTTCCGACCTCACCCACGTCCGCGATGTGAAAGCAGGCGACAGACTCGATTTGCTCTGCCACCATATCTACCGGGATTCGAGACACTACCTCGAAGTGGCGCGGGCCAATAACCTCACCACGTTCCGCAAAATACCCGTCGGGGCAGAACTCATCTATCCCCCCACCGAAAAATAAACCGCCATGCTCGACCTGAACCTGAGTCAATTGCTGCCGCCACTGCCCGACGATACGAGTTTGGTCTCCATACTTGTCAAAATCAATGGCCAACCCATACCGGACACCATCCAGGTGATGAGCCTGTCCGTGGTGCACTGCGCCAACCGGATCCCTTTTGCCTGTATCACTATTCTGGACGGGGATGTGGCCACGCAACGCTTTGACTCCAGCGATCTTGACCTGCTGTCGCCCGGAAAACAAATCGAAATACTCGCCGGCTACCACGGCGACAACAAGTCTATTTTCAAAGGCATTATCGTGCGGCACAGTATAAAAATCCCGCAAGAGGATGCTCCTGCGATTGAAATCGAATGCAAGGATGAATCGGTCAAACTCACTGCAGGCCGCAAAAACAAATACTTTTTTAACCAAAAAGACAACGACATCATCGAGAGTATCCTCCGCTCCGCCGGGGTGCAAACCGATGTGGCTGCGTCTACCGTGCGGCACAAGGAAATGGTGCAATACTTTGCTACCGACTGGGATTTTGTGGTCACCCGGGCCGAGGCCAACGGTATGCTCGTACTGGCCAACGCCGGCAAGGTGACCGTCAAAAAACCCGATTTCGGCCAGGCGCCCAAGTTCGCACTCAACTATGGTTCCAGCATCTACGAGTTCGAGGCGGAGATGGATGCCCGGGATCAGTACCCTACAGCCGAAGCAACCACCTGGTCGCCCGCCGATCAAGCGCTCCAAAATGCGGCGCCAGGTGGCGGGAGTCTCGGCCTGAACCTGCCCGGCAGCGGGCCTAATACCGACTTCTCTTCGGTCATGGGGCTTCGCCAATACCCCCTGCAACACGGCGGCAATTTCACCACCGAAGAGGCGCAGGCGTGGGCCAAAGCCCAAATGACCAAAAGCGAACTGGCCAAAAAAAGAGGACGCGTCAAATTCAACGGTGTGGCCGATATCAAACCGGGCGACTGCATCAACCTGCAGGGCGTCGGCGGGCGGCACAGCGGAAAAGTGCTGGTGACGGCGGTTACCCACGAGATCGGCGAAGGGGCGTGGTTTACCCATGCCCAGTTCGGCCTGTCCCGCCGTTGGTTTGCCGAGGAGCACGACGACGTGGCCGACATGCCAGCATCAGGCCTCTTGCCCGCCATCCACGGCCTCCAGATCGGTATTGTTACCCGCCTGAAGGGCAGCCCCGCCGACCCCGAATTCCGCGTGCAGGTGCGTCTGCCCCTCGTGGATGGAAGTGGCGACGGCATCTGGTCGCGCCTCACCGCACAGGACGCCGGCAACAACCGGGGAGCCGTCTGGAGGCCGGAAATCAACGACGAGGTCGTCGTCGGATTCCTCAACGACGACCCCCGCCAGGCCATCGTGCTGGGTGCATTGCACAGCAGCAAAAATGCCGCTCCGATTCCCGCCGACGACCAAAACCACCAAAAAGGGTGGGTGACGCGCAGCAACATGAAACTCGTGTTCAACGACGACGACAAAAGCATCATCATCGAAACCCCGGCCGGTAAAAAAGTGACCATAGACGAGAAAGCCAACCTGATCCGGATCGAGGATGAACACCGCAACAAAATCACCATGGACCAAAGTGGTATCGTCATCGAATCGGGCAAAGACCTGACGCTCAAAGCCACCCAAAACATCAAACTTGAAGGCGTGAACATCGAAAACAAAGCCCAGGCGTCATTCAAAGCAGATTCCCAGGGACAGGCCCAACTTCAAGCCACCGCAGATGTGGTCGTGAAAGGAACCTTCGTCCGGATCAATTGATCGCCTCCAAAATCGTAAATCAAAGCATTATGCCCGCAGCAGCAAGAACAAGCGATATGCACACCTGCCCAATGGTCAATCCGGGCGGAGCACCCCACGTCGGCGGCCCCATTATGCCCCCCGGCACACCTACCGTCATGATCGGGGGTATGCCCGCCGCCACCCTCGGCGATATGTGCACCTGTTCCGGCCCGCCCGACTCCATCGTCATGGGATCCCAAACGGTGTTCATCGGCGGGAAACCAGCCGCCCGAATGGGTGACACTACAGCCCACGGCGGACAAATCACCCTGGGGTGCCCGACGGTGATGATCGGATGAAACAAACGAACCAAAACCTACACGACAAACAACAAACAGGATGGAACCAAACAAATCCTTTCTCGGCACCGGTTGGGCCTTCCCGGTCTCCTTCGACCACCAACAGGGCACGGTGGACATGGCCTCCGATGTGCCCGACATCGAGCAGAGCCTCACGATCCTGCTCAACACCCGCCCGGGTGAGCGCGTCATGCGGCCCGACTTCGGCTGCGCCCTCGACGACCTCCTGTTCGAACCCGTGGATGCCGGTATCATCACGTTTGTCAAAGACCTCATTTCCAAAGCCATTCTTTACTACGAGCCGCGCGTCAACCTGCAAAACATCGAGATTGTCACCGATCCGGCCATGATCCAAGAGGGCCGCATCCTCATCGAACTCGACATTGTGGTACGCACCACCAACGGGCGGTTCAACTATGTTTACGACTACTACAAACGCGAAGCGTCCATTCAACCATTGTCATGAGCAACCTCCACCACTGCCATCCGCTGCGCCATGAAGGCACCTCGCGCATCGCCCGTCTCGTGCGGGCCTTGCACCCCGATGCCTTCCGTCTCGACGAGCGTACTCTCCAGGACCTCATCGTGGCTACGCACCAATACGCCCAAACCCTGCGCTACTTCGACAACACCGACCGGCACCCCGAGGGCGCTTACTGGGAGGGGTTCTGGGAGGTGGAAATGCTCACCTATCTCGCCGTAGTGGCTGCCAAAGACACGGACGAAATCCGGCGCCGGTACGAAGAGGCAGATGCTCAATTTCTGCGCGATCTGGAAGCCCGGCCCGCCCCCGGGGCCAAAAAAACGAAGATCAGCGCGTCGGCGCCTTATCGCCCCCTGCTGGAAGAAATTCGCCTGCTCGCGCTATCGCTCGAAGAAGCGTACCAAAAACTCGTACGCATCGGACATCCGCTCCAAAACCTGCTGCTCAGCCGTATCAAGCGCGACAACTGCTGCGATCCCGACCAACTTGAGGGCGCGCTCATCCGCCTCATCGGGTACCACAAAGGCACGTCTGCTCCGCCGGCAATGGCAGATTACGCCGGCTTTTTCGCCTCCGACGAGCGCTGGGGTCTCCTCGGGCGCGTGGGCTACGAAGCCGTCAAGGCCAATCCCAATTTTTCTCAGGACGACCTGCGCGAACTTTTTATCACGTTTTTCGATACCTGGCTGGTGCTTAAAGCCGCCGCTCAGCAAAATTTTGAAACCGAAATAGCCCGCATTGAACTGCCCGAGGACGTGGAATACCGCATCGTGCAGCCCCACGTCGTCCTGTTTCTCGTGTTCCTGCGCCTGTTCCGGCACGCTCAGGACAGCCTCAATGAACTTGGTACCCGGCACCTCAATTTTTACTATGAACAAGTGCTCGGCTTGCGTCGTCGCGACGAAATACCCGACGATGTTTACCTGCTCTTCGAACTGGCTAAAGACGTGGACAAGCACCTGCTGGAAAAAGGCACGGAGTTTCTGGCCGGCAAAGACAAAAACGGCGACCCCCTCGTCTTCGAGTCCCTCGAAGACTGGGTGCTGCGCCCCGCTCAGGTAGCCGACCTTAAAAATACCCACATCAATACCGCCTCCGGCAAGATAACCGCCAACCCCGACGTCAAGAAAGCCTACGACGCCGGCGCCGAAAAGCCCAACGAAACCGCCCGACACTGGCGCAGTATGGGCGACGATACCAACCTGCCCAACGGTGAGGTCGGGTTTGCCATAGCCAGCCCGCAACTTATTCTGCGCGAAGGGAAACGCATTGTGGATGTCTGGCTGACCGTGAAAAATGTACCAACTCTGGACTGGGTAGGCAATCCCGACTTGTTCCAGGTGTATATGAGCGCGGAGGAGACGTGGATCAAGTTGGTACACCGCCCCGACCGTATCGCCACCCCTACGGCAATACCCGATCTGGATCGGGGCGCGTTCAACGTGTTTTTTGATAGCGCTAAAAATGCCATCCACGTCCGTGCCGTACTGGAGCGCGACGATCCGCCCGTGGTGCAACTCGGCGAAAAACTCGCCGAAGAGGCGGGATTCGATACCCAGTGGCCGATGATGAAAGTGGTCATCAATCCTGCACTGGCAGTAGCCTGCCCGCCCGATAACCCGGAGTGGACAACGGTGGAAATTTATGAAGCGCTGCGGGTATTGGAAATCGGGGACATTGTGATCAAGGTGGATGTGCGGGGCATTCAGGAGAATTTGATTATTCAGAGTGATCAGGGTATCTTTGACTGCACCCAAAAGGTCTTTCCGTTCGGGCCTGTGCCGGAGGTCGGTAACCGATTTTACATTGGCAGCACCGAAGTCTTTCAAAAAGCGCTGGCTACGCTCAAAGTTTGTTTTGACTGGATAGCCCCGCCAGAAAATTTTGTGGAGCACTACGCTCAATACAGTATGGGATCAAATGATTTTTCCTCACCGGATCCTTATCTGAAAATTGACTTCATTGACCGCGCCGACGTGTCCATTCCCAAGCAGGTAGTTCGGTTCGGAAAGCGCACACCGAACGACGGCCTGAGCGGCATCGTGAGCGACCTGAATGGCAATCCTATTCCCGGTATCGAGGTGCGGTTGGTCAATACCAACGGGGGTACAGAGCAAACGGCCACGACTGATGCCGATGGAAAGTACACGTTTTTGCCCGGCATTGATCCCAGTTGGACTATACAGTTTGTCGCGCCGGGCCAGAACGATAACAATCCGGGGCAATCTGTGCTGTACGAGACATTGGAACTGTATGCCGAGAAAGACACACCGTCTGCGGTTCCAATCAAGGTTGGCGAGTACTCGACCTTCAATGTTGTGTTGTTTTCCAAAAGCGTGCTGTTCGGCGCCCTGCCTGCGAATGATCTTGTTACCGGTACGGTGCACAACATTTATGGCGAGCCGATAACCGCCGATGTTGTTATCAGGATCAATGGGCAAGCCGCAGTGCTATCAGGAGGGAACTTTAGTTTTGGCGCCAAAGGCAACAGCTTGGCGATAGAAATACTCACTCCGGCCAACAAGTACAAGGCGCCAAACCCGGGAACCGTGCAACTCAATGGTTTTTCTAAAATCAAAATCGTTCTGGAACCAACGGAGAAGGCTAATCAACCCAACAGTTCAGCCAATATCAGCAATACCGACCCTGTGATCTCGGGTATTATCAGCGAAAACAAAGCAACGGGGGCCGCCAAAGCAGGAGCTTATGCAGAAGCACAAGCGGGCAACCTAACCATCGCTGTATTTACGGATTCTAATGGCGAGTACCAACTTCCGCTGCCGACTTCCAATAGCAACGTGCGCTTTTTCCCTAATGCCTACGCCAACGGCATGGTCGGCCCGTCCAGTCCATTGCTGCCGGCCCTGATCCCTTCCAAGACGACGGTAGATGCCGACCTGATCGCCGTCAACCAGGTCGAGAAAAAACTCGTTGGGGATACGATCTCCATACGAGTAAAAAACTACCTCAATGCTCCCATAACGAGTAATCTGGCGTTCAGCATCGTCCGGCCAGGAAGCACAGCCTCCGTATCCCCGGTGCTTGACAACGGCATATTCCGACTGCCCATATCGGCGACTGACCGAGGGAATAAGTTGCGCGTTGAGCTGTCAGGGTTTGTGCCCCGGGTATTTACCATCGGCGATTACACCGAGTTTGAAATCAGGCTGCTCCCGTTGGGCAATGTCCACCAGACAGGAACCGCTCCTGCGGGGACTGTAACCGGAAGCGTTTTTGATGCGAATGGCACACCCTTGATGGGCTTTACTGTCGAAGATGATTTGGCCACGACCGGTACCGTCAACGGTAATACCTATGCTATCACTCCGGGAGGTGGGGCTTCCAAGATCATTTTCAAAAAAACAGGATACCAGTCGACAGAATACTTGAATGCGCCATTGGCGGGCAAAAACATCAATAGCGTCCTGCTGCCGGATATGCCCACAGTAGCTCCGGT
Organism: Lewinellaceae bacterium; assembly: GCA_016719605.1. Lineage (GTDB taxonomy): Bacteria > Bacteroidota > Bacteroidia > Chitinophagales > Saprospiraceae > M3007. The sequence continues at coordinate 204,945 of JADJYW010000008.1, forward strand.
AACTGATGCGATCACAGCAAAACTGGTTCACGCGAACACCAGTCAGGCAAGCAATGTCGAAGTGGTTTTGGAAGGCGAATTGAATGGGCGCTACATTAAATATACAACCCAAACGTCGGCAGATGGCTCGTTTGCGATTACCCGACTGGCTGGAGTTGATTTGAAGAAATTGACCTTTGTTTCTCAGGATAACGTTACGGAAATTATCCCGCCACCTACTGCGGGCGATCCGTTTCAGGCCTTTTTTTACCAGCAAGTTGCGAAACGTCGTCCAGCACGCAGCACGCTGATCGGTACGGTACGCGATATCAAAGGAGATGCCGTCAAAGGTGCGACACTTGTGGCCTCCATAGGCGGAAATACATCCACCGAGGACAATGGCTCTTTTGTGCTGCCACTGACCAACAACGGTGATTTTACGGTACAGATCGAACACGATGCCTTCCGCCCGCTCACCGTGTATGTGGAGCAGGGGTGTCTGGAGGTTAACATCCGACTTGTTCCCCTGCCGATAAGTGCCGTAGTGTCGGGTAAGGTCACGGATGTGTTTGATACCCCTGTAGGCGATGTAACGATAAATGTCCTCAACACCGCCATACAGACCAAGTCGGGCAGTGGCGGCGCGTACACCATTGCCATACCATTCGGTGTGTTGCCATTGCTTGAAATGATTACGGTGGCGGGATTTGAGCAAAAGGTTGTTGACCTGAATGCCGAGTTCCCTGTGCCAGGCGCGAGTTTTTCCAAATCGGAAATGAACGCCATCCTGTTTTACAAGTCTATCAACTATACCGGTTTACTGGCCAACCAAACAGAACTAAAGTCGTGTTTCGATGTCAATATCAATGCACTCAATCTGGTTCGCGATGTGCGCACACAGTACTTTGAAAAGTATAGCCCTACCCTGAAGCGAGGATTTGTGCGATTCACCCTGGCTGAATACGACTTCTTGCACGATGTGTACCCCAAAGCACTTTCTTACTATGCGTTGAGTGCACCCGCAGAGGCGCACCTGCTGAACGCACCGTATTCCCCGGCCACCAACAATATCGCACTCGACTACACCTCCGAACAAACCATCACCGCCGCCGCCAACCTCGGCGCCGACAACGAACCCATAGATAAGTACTTCCACCTCCTCCCCTTCAATGGCCACAAGTGGCTCTCCCTCGAAAAAGGCGAACTCCGCCTCGTGTACCCGTATGTGCAGCACGACAAAACCACCGAGCTGTCGCCATATGCCACCGGCAACCTCTTCATCGGTATCGCCGAACTCCAGCCCGGCAGCGCTTTGTCGCTGCTTTTCGAAATGGCGCATGGCACCGAAGCCGAACCCGAAAAACTGCCGCCCCTCATCGTCTGGTCGTACCTCGGCCCCGACAATACCTGGCTGCCTTTCGGTACCGGCCAGGTCGTGCGCGACGATACCCGCGGCCTCACCCGCACCGGCATGATCCAGTTTGCCGTGCCCACCAATGCCGTGCGGGAAAATACCATGCTCGACCCCGAATTCTACTGGCTGCGTGCCGCTGCGGTCGAAACAATCGCGGACGACTCCGTACATGCCTTGCCTGCCATCACCAACATCCGCGCCCAGGTGGTGCATGCCCGATTCAAAAACCGGAACAATGCGCTCGATCACCTCGCGAAACCGCTGCCGCCCGAAACCATCGCCGCACTGGCCGAAAGCCGCGCCGAGGTCAAAAAAGTGGAGCAACCCTTGGAGTCCTTTGGCGGCAAATCGCCCGAAAGCGCCGGTATGGAGTTTTACTACCGCATCAGCGAACGCCTGCGCCACAAAGACCGCGCCGTCACCGTCTGGGACTACGAGCACCTCCTGCTCGAACGCTTCCCCGATGTAGCCATGGCCAAGTGTATCCAGCACACCCGGTACAAACCCGCCGATATGGCTTCCGAACTGGCCCCCGGCTACGTCACCGTAGCTGTTGTGCCCGACCTGCGCAAACGACACGGCGAACCCTGGGCCGAGCCGCGCTTCACCCAGGGCGACCTCAACGAGATGCGCGACTATCTGGCCACCAAAACCAACCTGTTCGTGGCCTTCGGCCAAAAACAGGAAGCACACCTTCAGGTCGTCAACCCGCTGTACGAAAAAGTGGACGTGCAGGTGTATGTCACCTTCCGACCGGAAATCAGCGACATCGTTTTTTACCAGGAAAAACTCGCCGAAGAACTGGCGCACTACATCAGCCCGTGGCTCGCCGACCCCGCCGCCATGCCGCTGTTCGGGCGTACCCTGGAGCGCAGCCAAATCCTGCAATTCATCGAAGAACGACCATACATAGACTATGTGGACGTCGAATTGTATCCCAGCGGCAAGTACAAAACCTTCCTGATCCGAACCGTACAGGTCAATGTAGCCGGGCAACCACTCGCCGCCAACGGCAACCCGCTCGACGAAACCGACATGTCCCAAAAGCCGGTGGAAATACTGGCGGCAGACAAGGTGTGCCCCGCCACGGCCCGTTCTATCCTCGTGGCCGGCAGCATCGCCGTGAATGCCACATTGCCGGACCTGGCCAAGTGCCCGGGAACACCCACCAATACCGGCGGTGACACCACCGGCGGCGACACTACCGGCGGCGGCGGCGATGGCGGCACGACCGCTCAGGGCACCTTCGCCCAGTCGTCCGTCCGGGCTGCCGCCAAATCGCCGGCATCGGCGGCCAGGCCCAAAGCCGCCAAACCCGCCGCCAAAAAATCCGCCAAAACGAAAAAGTGAACCAACCTAACACCGCGAACATGACCCGCACATCCTTCATACCCAAAGCACGCCCGGACCACCCCAGTCTGGACTATGAGTTGCTGCGTGCCGAAGGCATCAGCCATTTGGAGAACTTGGCCACTGAAATCTGGACCGATTTCAATGCCCACGATCCCGGTATCACCCTGCTGGAACTGCTTTGCTACGCCATTACCGACCTCGGCTACCGCACGCGTATGCTGCCCATTGGCGACCTCGTGGCCGGCGGCCCGGAAAAAGCCTTTTTCGAGGCCACCGAAATCCTGCCCGGCGGCCCGGTCACCGCACGCGACTACCGCAAACTGCTCATTGACCTGCGCGGCGTAAAAAATGCCTGGGTGGAAAAACATACCGACCCCGTGCTTTTCCGCGACAAAAACGGCGATCACGTGCTTTACCTGGCAGAGGACAAATTCCGGTTCCGGAAAATCGGCGCCCAAAACGGGAACGTCTGGATGCCGGATACCGACGCCATTCGGGCGTTCGTGCAAACGTTTTACCCCGAAAAAGAAAAAGGCGAAACCGACGACCAGTACGCCACGCGCATGGAAGAAAAAACTCAGGTAGTCGCTACCTGGGTAGTGTCGGGCCTAACACCAAGTATGCTTAAAAACCTGTCGGTCGAAAACAAGGAGCTGGCCCGTGCGCTCCTTTGCCGCTTCGGGTATTTCCCTGTAGAAAAAGGCCCTGCGCCTCAATCGGGCACTTTCGCCCTGAACGGCCTGATGCGGATTATCCTCGACCTCGATGACCACATTGATCCCGAAAACGAAAGCCAGACCCGGCCCGTCGTCGAGTGCGTCATGGAACGTTTGCAAGCCAACCGGTTCCTGACCCACGACTATGTGGAACCGCCCGTCATCGTGGGGCGGTTGCCCGTTGCCGTGTGCCTCCACCTCGAAGTAGCAAGTGGGAAAAACGACGTGGAAGTAGCCGCCGAAGCCCTCTGGCGCATCGAACAACACTTGACGCCCATGCTGCGCTTCCATACGTTCAAGGAAATGCGGGCCAAGGGCTACGGCGTGGAGGAAGTGTATAACGGCCCCCTGCTCGACAACGGATTTCTCGATGACAAGGAGGTGGATGCGGCGCAGTTGCGCGACAAATTTGCCCATTCCGACCTCACCAACGCCGCCACCGTCAAACCCGATGTGCTGGCGGTGCATGAACTGAAGGTGAAAATCAGTCCCGACAAATCCTTCAAAACCCAAACGACCTACACGATTTTTACACCCGGTTCTACCGATATCACCAACCCCGACCCCACCAAAGGCCCGCGCCCGCTGAAACCTGTGCTTGACCTGTGTGCCTCGTGCGTGTTCGTGACCCAAAACGGTGTTCGGCGCGAAATACCGTATTCGGCACTGAAAGAACCGCTTCGCTTGCGGCGCATACTGGCCGAGTGCTCCGAGCCGCCCGGCGGCCTCGAATCGCCACCCGGCTCCCGGCGTCCCGACCTGACCGAATACCGCAGCATTCAGTACGATTTGCCGAGTGTGTATGCAGTAGGCGATTACGGCGTGGCCCTGCACACACCCGCTCACAAAAAAGGCGTCCGCAAGCAGTTGCAGGCCTATCTGGCTTTTTTCGATCAGATACTGGCTGCCTACCTGCTCCAACTCGGTCAGGTACGCCAACTGCTCGCCGTCCACCAGGATGCCTCCCTGCCCACCTACCTGACCGCCGACCTCCAGGATGTGCCGGGTCTGGCCGAGATCATGGATCCGAACAAGCCATTTGCTGCCGAAAGTCCGGCCACCCGCCAGGACCGCCGCAACCGCCTGCTCGATCACCTGCTGGCTCGTTTTGGCGAATCCTTCAGCGACTACCTCATCGGCCTGCTCCGTGCCGATACCGCCGCTGCCGACAATCCCTTTCAAATGGATTTGGAGGACTATCTCCGGGCCAAGGCCGATTTCCTGCGCGAAATGCCGGGGCTTGGCGCCGACCGCGGCCGGGCCTACAACTACCGCGGCCCGCACACCTGGAATACCGGCAATGTGGCCGGTGTGAAAAAACGGGTACACCGCGCACTCGCCCTCCAAGGCTCCTGGCATACCCAAACCCTGCTCATCAAACCGGCCTACCGCCTCGATGTACTGACCGTGCTCGGCAAGCAGGGCGCCAAACAGCACCAGATTATTTTCCGGGTGCTGCCCGAGTACCTGCCTGCCGATGCCGAAAAGCCTTATGGCACGACCCCCTTGCGCAGCAACCGCTACACCTCGCCGAAAATGGCGCAGGACAAACGCGAGCAGCTCAACTCCGACCTCTGGAACAAAGACCTGTACAGCGTTGGCCCACACCCCCGCGAGACCAACCGATGGGCCGTGCTCTTTTCCCCGGCAAACACGCCCGAACTCTACGGCGAACCCCTGAGCCAGGCAGAGGCCGGGGATATGCTTGCGTACATCCAGGCGCTGGTTTCCTTCAAGCCAACAGGCGATAAAGACGGCTTTCACGTCCTCGAACATATCCTCCTGCGCCCCAACGACCCAGCCGACGAACTGCTCCGGTTGTCGCTCGGCTGCGACCCACAGCAAACGCCCCGCGATCCGTACTCCAACTGGCTCACCGTGGTGCTGCCCAACTGGTCGGACAAATTCGCAGACAAACGTTTCCAGACCGCCTTCGAACAAACATTCCGCAAGGAAATGCCCGCCGAGGCAGCCGTGCGTTTCTGTTGGGTTGATAAGGAAAAAATGCGCGAATTTGAGGAACGCTATATGGCCTGGATGCAAGCAAAAGCAACCTGTACACCCGACGAATGCCATGTGACCGCCGCCGCCAACGAACTCGTTCGATGGCTCAACGAAACACCCTGTTCGTGTTCCTGCGACAAATGTTGTGATTCCGACCCGGCTTGCGACGATTGCAAAGAATGCTAAACCCGGCATGACCAAAACAAACCAGTTTAAGCGCACTACCTATGCCAGACACCAGCAATACATCTGAACTTTTAGCGCAACTTCGCGAGCAACTGGAGCTTGTAAAAAAAGCCGGGGCGGTTCCCTACCACCCGAACATGAAGAATGCGCTGGATATCGTTGCCGATATCCTCGACGGGTGGCACATTCCCGAATCGGAACTGGAGCAAATCCGCGCCGATATTGCCCGGTTGCAAACCGACTTGCTAACCAACTCGACGGCAGACGACGTTGAAAAAACAAGGCTCGACAACCTGGTCGCCGAAGTAGAGCGGGTGGCCGCACGCGTCGAGGCCGTCGCCGGCGAAATTGACCCTAAAATCAATACGGCCCTCATGCCGGTGCTTGCCGATATCGCCGGCATCCAGCAGCAGGCGACCACCGACCGCGGACGCATCCAGCAAAACGAGACCGATATCCAGAGCCTGAAGGACAAGGATACCTCGGACGACCAGCGCCACCAGTTTCTGCTCAGCGAAATAGCCCGGCTGGAGGCCCTGATTCTGGCAGGAGGCCTCACCGAGGAAGCCGTTCAGGCGCTTATTGAAACGAACCTGATTCCGTTGAAAGCCGACATTCTGGCCCTGCAGCAGCAGGACGAGGCGCAAGACGGACAAATCAACGGCTTGCTCGCCGAAATAGCCCGCCTCGAAGCGTTGATCCAGCAAAAAATCACGGCTGCCGAAGCGCAGACGCTGATAGATGCCGTTACCGCCCCCCTGAATACCAGTATCGGAACCCTCGACACCCGCGTCACCACCCTCGAAAACAGACCCGCCGCCGGCGGTCTGTCGGATGCCGATGTACGTCGTATCGTTGGCGAAGAATTGGTGGCCGTCAAGAGCGACATCAATGACCTGAAACGCCAAAACCTGCTGGACGACCAGCGTATTCAAAACCTCATCCTGCGTGTCGAAGCGCTCGAACGCCAGCCGACCGGCAACGGTATCTCCGAGGCCGAAGTGCGGCGCATCGTAAGCGAGGAAGCCCAGCGGATCAGAGCCGACATCAACCTCCTCAAAATGGAACTCCAGGGCGAGATCGCCCTCAAAGCCGACCGATCCGACCTCGTACTCAAGGCCGACAAGACGGAGGTGACTACCCTGAAAACGGAAACCGATGCGGCACTGGCCCTGAAAGCGGACAAGACGGAACTGGCCGCCCTGGAAACAGCCGTGGACGCCAAACTCGACCTGAAAGCGGACAAGACGGAACTGGACACGTTGGAAAATGAAATAGACGCCGACCTGGCCCTCAAAGCGGACAAGACGGAACTGGACACGTTGGAAAATGAATTAGACGCCGACCTGGCCCTGAAAGCGGACAAGACGGAACTGGACACGTTGGAAACTGCGGTGGACGGCAAACTGGACCTGAAAGCGGACAAAGCAGAACTGGAAACTTTGGAAACCGCGGTGGACGCCAAACTTGACCTGAAAGCGGACAAGACGGAACTGGAAACTTTGGAAACCGCCGTGGACGCCAAACTTGATCTGAAAGCGGACAAGACGGAACTGGAAGATTTGGAAACCGCCGTGGACGCCGCACTTGACCTGAAAGCGGACAAGACGGAACTGACCACTCTGGAAACCGCCGTGGACGCCAAACTTGACCTGAAAGCGGACAAGACGGAACTGGCCGCGCTGGAAACCGCCGTGGACGGCAAACTTGACCTGAAAGCGGACAAGACGGAATTGGCCGCTTTGGAAACTGCGGTGGACGCCAAACTCGACCTGAAAGCGGACAAGACGGAACTGGCTGCCCTGGAAACAGCCGTGGACGGCAAACTCGACCTGAAAGCGGACAAGACGGAACTCACCCAGGAAATCGAAGACTTGCGCGAAGAATGGCTGCGCGAATCCCAGAACGGCCCCGGCGCCCGGTTGGCCCGGCTTTGTCTGCAAGGCTGGGGTATCGTTGGCGGGCTGGATATTTACTCGGATGACAAGGATTACATCCACATCACACCCGGCATCGGCGTGACGCCCAACGGTACGCTGGTTGTGGAGCCGATCCGGTCCGCTGCGCCACCACCAGCCAAAAGCAAAAAAAAGGATGCCGATTGCGACGACGATCCCCACCCGTCCGGCACGCTTGTGTTTTCGCACCGCCGATTGTATGCCAACGCCGCCGGATACCCCTTTTTCCTGAAACCCGACGGCAAAAGCGTTTATGAAATCTGGGAACTGCTCGAACCCTCCAACAACCTGCCCGACACGGCCCGCGCGCTGACCCCGCAGGACGAATCCGAATACGACCTGCCCTTCATCACCGACAAGATTGTGCTCCTGCTGCCCGATGGCCCGAACCGGCGTTACCTGCTTATGCGTCGCGAGGACTTGCTGGAAAAAATGGCCCTCACCACCAGTTGCAAGCCCAAAAATCCCAATACGGACTATCTCTACGACGAGGGCCACAGCCCCGAAGATGACATGCTCTCCGACGATGATCTCTGGGCCTGCCTGCACCCTGCTGTGCGCCTGCCCGAAATTCCCCTCTATCGGTTCGGCTATTACCAGGACAAAGATTGCGATCCGGCGGATCTGGACATCACCGATTTCCCCACGCTGACTGCCGTGCATGATTTTTATGCAACCTGGCGGCCGATTGTTGAGGAGGCTTTCGGGTACATTGAAAAGGCCACGAAGCTGCTGCTGCATCGGTATCACCCGACCCTGTTTCCAATGCTCGATCCGGGTATTTTTGAAGAAAAACTGGCTGAGTTGTCGGAAAAATGGACCAGATTCACCCGGTACAATGACCCGCCCAAAACCCAGGACACCAAAATCGGCACCAAGTACTACGCCCAGTATTTTTACGATTGGGCCCGCGACCTGATCGCCGCCTACCACGAGTTGCGCGGCGAACTCATCGAACTGATGAACGATCTGCGGCCCTATACCGTCGAAATGCTGGCCAAACAGTACAGCCACCTGTTGCTCGGCCCGGCCCTGCAACCCGACAGCAACGGCCTGGATGCACCCCTGCGCGACTACTTCCACCAGCCGCCGATTTACAACGGCAACGCGGCCCGACTCGAAACCTGCCGCCTGTACTACCGCCGGTTGTTTGAAATGATGGATGGATTTTACCTCGAAGACTACGCCAAAGGCTCAAAAATGCCCGGATGGTGTATGCCCGACAGTGATGAACATACGGTACCGCCCGACTTTTCCCGCTTGCGCATCACCCCCGGAAAAGGCTATATCCACCCCCTTAGCCACCAGGCCATACCATTCTACTACCCCCTGAACGACAACACCGAATCGCTCCAGTATTTCTGGAACTACCACCGTGCCAAAACCCGAAGCACCGACCGCATCCTCTCGTACCACGCCACCGACACACCGCCCGACTTCCCCAGTTACTCCAACCGGCGCGAGGTCATACGGCCTTTGTACTACTCCCTTGATCCGCACGATTTTTACCGGATCGAAGGGCATATCGGCAAATCGAACGTGCGGCTGTACGGCCCCACCAGCGATCAGGACATTCCTGCCGAATTTCCGGTGGTGGAAGCGCTGGAGTTTTTGGTGCGCAAGTACAACCTCGACTTTAAAATCCTGCCGGTTTCGATCGGCGATTTGCAAAAACAAAAAAGCGGCCAGCCGCCGTACCGGATCGGCGCCGGAACAGACCTGCGGTATGTTGGCCAATCGTTTGTCCTGGATTTGCTCGGCGCCGAACACCTCGCCGGGGTGCCCAAAGGCGGCACTTTTATCGTGGTCATGGCGGATATGGTCGTAGACGGGCAGACACAAAAAGTGGCTGTTGCCGACTTCGCCCTGCCGTACCGGTGCTGCTGCTGCGCCGAACCAACCACGCCATGTGCCCTCGACCTCGCCGTTTCGGTGTCCAAAGCATGCGATGGCGGCAAGCGCCATGTATCCGTGGCAGTAACGCCCAGCAACCCCTTCGAGCGTACGAATTCATCTTGCTACTGGATGGTGTACCATCGGAAAAAGGCCGGCAAAACTATAAAATGGCGAGACAGGAACCTCGTTCCTGCTTGGCGCCGATAACGAAACACACACCATTCGGGTAGAAGACAGCGCCAACCCGACGTGTTCCGCAGAACAAACCGTGACTCTGCCCGGCTGCGACTGCACAATGGAAGTAGCAGCAAAGGCAGATACACAATGCGACAAGGGTACCGTGCGTGTGGATATTGAGGTGACCGTTCAAAATCCTGCCGGATCGGGTTTCAATATCATTCTGGACAACAAACCAGTTCCCGGAGGGCCGTACCCGTATTCGACGACAGGTAACAAAACGGTCAAATCCATTCAGGTACCGGGCGACGGCCAACCGCATGCGATTCAGGTAGCAGATGCCGGAAATGCGGATTGCAACGCAAGGACTACGGTCGTCACCTCTAATTGCGATGAAATAATTGTTGTAGACAAAAAACTCCGCTAACCAGCAACCCTCCAACCTTCCAACCTTCTAACCTTCTAACCTTCTAACCTTCCAACCTTCTAACCTCCAACCCTTTTCGCCCATGCACCGTATTCGCCGACAAGTACTCGATCTGGAACTGCCCCGCGAGGCAGGCGCCGTGGAATTACAGCGGCAGGTGGGGCGCGTGTTTCAGGAAAAAGTGTTGCCGCGGCTGGATGAACTGTTCAGCAGGATTGCTCCGGAAGGCCATTTTGTGCGCATTGACCGGTTAGAGATAGACCTCGGTATATTGGGAGAAACCAACTGGGAGCAGCATTTTGTAGAGCGTTGTGTGGAGCAAGTAGCGCGGCAGGTGGCGGAAGTGTCGTTTGAGGCAGGCCCTTCGGACAAGGCGCAGACACTGCGCCCGGAGGAACGTACCTGGGAAATTTTTCGGCATTTTCTGGAGACGGGCGTGTTGCCGTGGTTTGCCCGGGGTACCACATTGGCGGAAATAGAGGCCCTGTTGGCAACGTGGGTGGCCGAACACCCGGCAGGCGTGCAGCAGGTGTTGTTGCCTGTTTTGAAAAAAAACGAGTCGGCGTTGCGGCGGTTGGTGTGGCAGTTTGCTCCGAAATTTTCCGAAACCCTCCTGGAAATCGCGCTCGGCCTTGCGCCGGGGTGGATCGGGCAGGCTGTTCAAATCCGGCAGAGCCAAACCGGGCAGGTGCTGGATGCCGCCGGTAAAACGGCGCTGTTTCGGGTGCTGCTGCACGGTGCGTCGTCCGGCACCCTGCCGCCATTGCCCCGGGCCGGGGTGCTGGCCGCGTTGTATGCCGACGCACCGGCCGGCCAACCGGCCCCGAAACGATGGTTTGCGCAGCCAGACACCGGCTCAACGGAAGTCGGCCCTGTCCGGAAAACAGATGCAGAGGCCCACTCCGACGGTGCGGTTCGCCCGCTCGCGCCAATACCCGATGGATCGGAAAAAGCGCCACTCCCGCGAAAAACGGCTATCCCGCCGGAAGGTATACTGGTGGATCATGCCGGGCTGGTACTGCTTGGCGTGTACCTGCCTGCGTTTTTGGGCGAATTGAAATGCACAACGGGAAACGTTTTTGCCGACCCGGATGCCCGATACCGCGCCTTGCACCTGTTGCACTATTTGGCCACCGGCACCGAAAACCCGGAGGAGCCTGCACTGGCATTCCCCAAAATACTTTGTGGCATGGCCATAGAAGACCCGGTGCCCCTCGAATTACCCCTGACTGAAGCGGGAAAAGGCGAGTGCCAGAACCTCCTGGAGGCTGTGGTGCGCAATTGGGATGTCTTGAAAAATACCAGTGCGGACGGGCTTCGGGCGGGTTTCTTGCAACGGACGGGGCAGGTGTTGTGGCAGCCCGACCGCCACACCTGGCTGCTGCGCGTGGAGCGACAGGGGCAGGACATACTGCTGGACCGCCTGCCTTGGACGTATTCCGTCGTCAAATTACCCTGGATGGAGGCGCTTGTTCAGGTAGAATGGTAAGCGCAGCAAACAAAAAAAACAGCACATTTAACCTGTAAATTCGATACACCATGACCGCACATTTTTCAATCGGCGTTCGACCCAGTCTCCCCCGGTGGTGGTGGCTGGGTCTGTTTTTGCTTGCCGGCCTGCCCGCCTGCAAGACACTGAGTTCGGCCTACGATTCCGACACCTTTCAGCGCACAACCGCTCTGAAAGAAAAAGCCCTGACACTCCTCGACAAAGCCACAGAACCATACGCCGGGCATACTGCCGGGGCCAAAGCCCTGTTGGACGAGGCGACCGCCCTCTACGAGCGGCAGAAAGGCCGAAAGCAAAACGAGGCATCCGTCCAGCAATGGAAATTGTTGCTGGAAGACAACGCATTGCCCGGTACAGACGCCATCCTGCCCGGTTTTTTCAAGGAATGGGAGGCCGCCAAGGCCAAGCCGCTTTCGGCTTTTTACATCGGCGAAAAGAAAAAGAAAGTCGCCGCCGCCTTCGACGAAATCCTGAAACTGGAAGGCGCCAAACCCAAATCGTAAATCCAAAATCCAAATTCGTAAATCGTGAATCCAAAATCGGACAACCATGCTCAAACAAGAAATTGACGATCTCACCGACAGCATCCTGAAAAGCCTGACGCGCTCTGCCAAGGTGCGTTTCAAGGAACGTTATGCGGCGGCCCGCGCCGAGTTGGAGCAATTCAACCGGCAGGTCAAGTCCGACCTTGCCAACTACACCCTCGCCCTCGACAATGGCGACCTGACTCCTGGGCAGTTCAAGCAGCTCGTGGGCGACAACCTGCGGCTTGCCGAGATGAAAGGCCTGACCCAGGCCGGCATCAGCGTAGCCGAGATGGACGCCTACAAATCTGCGGCGCTGCGCAAGATCGTGAGCACGACGCTGAAAGTGGTGGTACCGGAAGGAAGCGTAAATACATAAATATCTGCACATTATGCCCGACCACGAACGCCCAGCAGGCACAACATCGTCCACAACAACCGCTGCCGCACCGCCGCAAGCAACCGGGACCCCATTTTTTGGGCCGAGACGGCCGAATCTCACCCTTGATCCGGCACAGGTACAAGCCATTTTTCAACGATCAGAAGCCCCCGTTCGGCGCTGGCTCGATAATAATTCCAGTCGCGTCACTCAGTACAACGAAGGTGATCTGATTCTACTGATTCGCCGCAGCGTATCCGAGGCTGCCGAAATGGGTGAGGGCAATATTCGTGGAATTATTCGCTCTTGGGCATCCGAGCACGGTGTGCGTGTGCCGCCCATGTCGTTGGTGCCGCTGGCGCCAACCGCTGTGCCGCCGCCCTCCTCCAGTCCCAGCGGGATACAGATGCCCCGACTTGATTTTAGTCTCGGAAGTTTTCAAGCAAATATCCAGTTGCCCACAGAGGCTGTGGCACGCCTTCCGTTGTCGCTTGGCGGTCGGCACCGCTTGTCGTTTCGCCTGTCGGCAGAAGTTCCCGGCGATTTTAGTTTTTCGGCCGCTTACGACGGCATTCCACATGTCCGCATAGGGTTGCGAGCGGGAGCGTCGGTTAGCGGTTCCGCTTCGTTGCGTCTTTTTGTGGAATCGGCGGACCGGGTTTGCCAGGCACGAAATGCCATGCAGTTGCGTGAATCGCTCCAAACAGCTGGAGTAGCGCTCAAAAATGCTATCGAGGCCGTACAGAGTAGCCCAACACCAAGGGCCGACGAAAGCGATATAGATTTTGCCATGCGTTGGGCGCAGGTGGGTATCAAAATCGCCGGCTTGCATGATGCTGTCGAAAGCGCCCGCCGCAACCAGTGCACCGACCAGCCAAGGTGGTCCGTCGAAATGGGGTATAACCCGGAGGGTTTTCCCAATCCGCGTATCGGAGATGCCCCACGACCCGAACTGGATGATATGATCGGAATAACCGGTACATGGCGTTTTTAGGGAAGCCGGCAGCGTTGTTTTTAAACCATTTTACTTTATCTATTTTAAAATGCATAACAATGAAACATCTGAATGTTCAGCGCGAATGTGCCGAGTGCGAGCAAGAGGAGCCGGCGCAGCGGAAGGAATCCGGTGGTGCTGCCGGCGGTTTTTCGGCCCCGCCCATCGTCGGCCAGGTGCTCGCCTCCTAATACTGCCTTAGTGAATATATCGATACTAATAAGGTAAAATATGGTTTGGATTCGCAACACAATCTTAAATTTTTGCCTTTTTTATATGTGTCTCTGATGGCCGCTCACCAATTTCAAATCGATACGAACCATAGTAGCCAATAAAATTTAAAAATCATGGCAAAAGATTTTTTTAGTCCAGCAAAAACTGTAAGCCGTACTAATGAAAACTCTGAACCTTTTTTCTTAAAAGGGAAAAAAGAAGAGTCCTTCTTTAAGGCAGCGGCAGATAGTGAAAATGCTTTTTTCAAACCTTCTGGGTTGACTCCACCACAATTCAACGTGACCGCCAATCCAGTTCAAAAAAAGCAACAGAAAGAAGGCAATCTTCCAGATGAGATACAAATGAAAATGGAAAACTCATTTGGTACAGACTTTTCTAATGTCAATATTCAAAAAGACTCGAAAAACGCGACAGAGATAGGTGCTTTAGCCTATACACAAGGTAATAATATCCATTTTGCACCAGGACAATTTAAACCAAATACTCAAGAGGGACAGGAGCTTATTGGGCATGAACTTGCACATGTCGTACAACAGAATCAGGGAAGGGTAGTGCCAACGACACAAGCTAAAGGGATGCCTTTGAATGATGATATAAGTTTGGAAAATGAAGCAGACGAAATGGGTAAAAAAGCGGCGCAGAACAAATTGGGACAAGCAAAATTTGATAAAAATGTATCGGAATTGAACAAAAAAAATAATTATGCTCCTCTGCAAATAAAAGACGAAATAATTCAAAAAGATGGTGGAGCAACGACAGCAGTAGCAGCTTTGGCTTATCAAATTACAAGCGAAGTATTGAGTAGTGCAGGCGGTGGTAGTGACATAGATTTAACTGTGGATGAAATGACAGGAATATTTTATAGTCGTAATGCTACTGCAAGGAGTGGTGGAGCAGGAACAAATATTACAACACAAAAAATCCCATGTTTTTTCTTATTTATTGGAATCTGTTTTATTTAGAGAAAATTTAATTGACTTGACGATAAGAATGGATTACGAAGTAGATAGGTTTGGCGTAGGTAATATCTCTTTTGCCATAGAGGAAATTGATGATGCTGCAGGTTGGGGTGGACGATTCACTTTCAATTTAACACCTATGGAATCCTCAGGTTTTGGTGCTGTACGATTAACAGTAAGTTTCGACACAAGTGGTTTGGGGACTAGTGCTTCGGGTAGTTTCATGTATGAAATATATCCTTTTGGTGTATATATGCTAAGAGAAGTTGGTGACACAGGTGATTATTTAGGCATGCAAGACAGTCATTCAAATGCTTAAAAATATGAAGAAAAATCTTTTCCTTAACCTTAATTTATGTGTATGCACATGGTTGCTGTTTAGTATATTGTCGTGTGATTCTAATAATTCAAAAAATGATAGTAAAATGAAGCAAAATCAAGAAAATATCATATTCCAATATCAATTTGTGTCGAAGTCTCAAAGTAATGAAAAAATAGTGTTTTTTCTTGATAGCAAAGCTACTCTTTTTGCATCCACTAAGAGTAATTTGCCTGTCATGAAACTTCAAGAATTAAATTCTGATTTTTTAAATGATATAAAAAATTATATCAACAACATTTTGGAAAGTGATTGGGAAAGAGAATATAAAGGTAAACTTAAAAATGAGGGTGGGATTGAGTTTACTGAATTTTTTACTTTTAATAATGGAACAAAAGAAATAACCATTGTCGTAGAAAATGGTAACAGGCCTCGCATTTTAGAAGACTACCTATCTTTTTTAAGACATTTTTACCCGGATTTATCAAGTCTGTTGTTTCATTAAATGATATTCTGCTTTTTATTCACAAATATTGAAATCCTTGAGAAACCGCTTAGATTAATGAGCATGATCAGTAATTGTCCGCTCTAACCTACATTCCAAGTAAATTATCCATAACACCATGTCCCCCAACCTCCACACCACACTCGCTTTCCTCGCCGACCTCACCCGGTTCCGGCTGGCCACGCATTTGGGCCAAACCGCCAAACCACCCCAGGTGCCGCCCATGCAGGATGACGATGCCCCGCTCACACGTTTTATCCAGCAGCGCCGGCCCACGGTGGACGAGTTCGTGACGCTCGCCGTGGCCCTGGTCCCGCACATCATCCCGGCGTTTTTCGATGAACTGGTGGCTGAACTCCTGCCCCAGGGCGGCGACTTCCCGGCCATCGGCGGCGTGAAAGGCACCAACCAGCGCAATACCCTGCCCACCGGCGAAACCGTCCTGTTTCTGCTCGCCGGCAACGACCTTGCCCGACGCCTCGAAGTCCAAAAACTATTCGGCTCCCAGCACTTCTTCGCCAAAGAGAAAATCCTCTACCTCGAAGACCTCAAACCCGGCGAACCCGCCGCCGCCGGCCGGATCATCCTTGACACCGAGTACGTCGAACTGTTTACCCTCGGGTACGTCACCCCCCCGCGCACCGGAACGGGATTCCCCGCCCAGCGCATCAATACGGAACTGGAATGGGAAGACCTGATCCTCAACCCGCAGACCATGAGCCAACTCCGCGAGGTGCAAACCTGGATTCAGCACAACGACACGCTCCTCTACGACTGGAAAATGTACCGCAAGGTCAAACCCGGCTTTCGGGCGCTGTTCTACGGCCCGCCCGGCACCGGCAAAACCATGGCCGCCGGCCTGCTCGGCAAATACACCGGCCACGACGTGTATCGTATTGACCTGTCCATGATGGTGTCCAAATACATCGGCGAAACGGAAAAAAACTTGGCCACCCTGTTCGACAAGGCCGAAAACAAAAAATGGATTCTCTTCTTCGATGAGGCCGACGCGCTCTTCGGCAAGCGCACCAGCGTGCGCGATGCCCATGACCGATTCGCCAATCAGGAAGTATCGTACCTGCTCCAGCGCGTGGAGGAATTCCCGGGACTGAGCATCCTGGCCTCCAATTTCAAAAGCAACCTCGACGATGCCTTTTCCCGACGGTTCCAGAGTATCGTCTATTTCCCCATTCCCCGATCCGCCGAACGACTCGCCCTGTGGAAAAATACCCTGCCCGCAGCCGTACAACTTGACCCCGCCGTCAGCCTGCCCAAAATTGCCGACAAGTACGAACTCACCGGCTCCAATATCGTCAACATCGTCCACTACTGTTGCTTGCAGGCACTGGCCGACGACACGAATCTCATTACCGCCGAAAACCTGAATACCGGAATCGCTCGCGAGTTTTCTAAAGAAAATAAAGTCTTTTCAACGGAAAAAACCGCGTAAACCACCACTCGTCACTACCAAGCAACATCGCTATGCTCACTACGCTCAACATCGTCATCGGCCTCGTTTTCGTGCTGCTGTTGTTCAGCCTCTCGCCTCCACCGTGATGGAGGTCATCGCGGCCGCACTCTCGCTGCGGGCCAAGCACCTGCGTTACACGCTGGAAAATATGCTCGGCGAAAAGATGGACGACTTCGTTCGGCATCCACTCTTCCGCCAGCTGTCCTTTGCTACCAGCCACCGCCGGGCACGCACATCGCTGTACCATCTGCCCGGCCACGTCAACAAAGACACCTTTGTCACCATTGTGCAGGATATCCTGGACTGCGGCGACAAGGAGGCGCTGCAAGCCCGGATACAGGGAATGGTAGAGGGCGAACCCAAGCGGATGTTGCAATTTATCCTGCGCCAGTCGGGGGGCGATCCCGCCGTTTTCAAAGCACACGCCGAACGCTGGTTCGACGATGTGATGGACCGTGCAGGTGACTGGTACAAGCGCAACCTGAAATGGTGGCTCTTCGGGGTTGGACTGGTTCTGGCCGCTATTTTCAACGCCGATACCATCCAGATTTACCAAACAATTTCATCAAGCGCTACCGTCCAAACCATGCTGGTGGACATGGCCTCCAACTATGCCGAAAAACGGATACCGTGGTCGGCCCCAATTTGAATTTGACGCTGGAGCAGTCGGTCGCCCGGATGGACTCGGCACTCCAGACGATCGAGTATATCCGGTCTCCGCTGGGCCTCGGCTGGGACAGCACCGAGTCCGGCCAGGGTTTGCCCTGGTGGTTGGTCAAATTGGCGGGACTGTTGCTCACCGGCATTGCCGTCACCTTTGGCGCACCGTTCTGGTTCGACCTGTTGCGCAAAATGCTCAGCCTGCGCAGCGGAGGCGGGGCCGAAAAATCCCCCGAACCGCAGCCCTTGCCCACGCCCGCCAAGGCGCCTGCCGCCCGGCCGACGGCTGTCGCCGAAGCCTCCGAAAAACCCGTAGCCGCCGCACCGGTGCAAACAGAAAAACCACTGAAAAAGCCGTCGCCACCACCGAAAAAGCCGACGCCAACACCGCCACCGCCGAAAAAGAAACCGGTAGGGTAGGGCACTTGAGGAGCACTTGACGGAGGGTGTCTCGTAAGTTCGCACCGCATTGCGCCGTTGACAGGCTGTATCCATTTTTTGACAGGATAAAAAGGATTTACAGGATTTTCGGCGGCGGTACCGCCGCCACATTTATCCTGTAAATCTTGTAAATCCTGTCTGAAAAAAATCAAAGCCTGTCAAAATCGTGCTTGTGAGACACCTTCTCGGCCGACCTCTATCACTCCATCAGCCAATCAACTCCTGGGTTATGAAAATTCGTTTTATTGAAGAAACGTACATTCGGGCGCTTCCGAAAACCAAAGGCAATCAGCCTCTGGGCACGATGCATCTGGGCGCCGAAATAGATGTGGAACCCGATACCGTCAAGGGCGAGTCTTTGGAGGGCAACAACCAGTGGTACCGCGACAACAATGGCTGGCACTACTGGTCGGGACGCACCGAAGTCGTGGCGCCACCGCCGCCCCAGCAAGTCGAAACCACCGGTGGCTTTGTGATGGCCCCGGCCACGCCGCAGGAAATAGCCGCCGCCGTCGAGGAACCCGGCGTGCCGGTTATTGTGCCCCCATTGGCCAACGACGACGACCAGTGGCGCAAGGGCGAAATACCCGATGGCGAAACCCGCGTAGTACCTCCGCTCGATGTTTTACTGGAACTGGAAAAACAGTCCCGCACGGCTTTTTTTGCCGGCCTGCCCACCCGCCTTGCTCCCGCGCAGCGGCCTCCGGTGGACTCCGGACTCGAATCTACCCGGCGTGGCACAGTATTCCCGCCCCCCAACACCACCCCACCGCCCCCAATCGTGCCCGACCAATCGAATCAATCCGAATCAATCCAGTCTTTCTGGCAAAATCCCGCTCCGCGCCGGCTCAACTGGTGCTTGCAAAACTACCGGATCGCACAGGACTGGTGGCAGTCGCGGGGAATCACGGGCGACAAGGTGACCATCGCCTTGCTGGGTACCGGCGTTGCAACCAACCACCCGGACCTGCAAAACCTGCGCGGCGGGTTTTGTTTTCCCAACAACAAGATGCAACCGGAAGACCGGCACGGACTTGGCACCCAGGCAGCCATCGTGGCTGCGGGTATGGGCCACACGGTGTTTGGCGTAGCCCCGGCAGCCCAATTGCTGGTTGGAAAAATCGGCGAGCAGGATCACCTGATTACCCCCGAGGGCCTGATTGCCGGTTTGGGCTGGGCCATTGAGGCGGGCGCCGATGTCATCGCCATGCTGGTGGATTTCCCCGATATGCAGGCGCATGACCTGGAAAATTTGAAGACCCTCGTACAGGAAGCCGGGCAACGCGGCATCTTGCTGGTGGCGCCGGTGGGCACTTCCGACAACAAAAAACCGGAGTCGCGCTATCCGGCTCAACTCGACGGCGTGCTGTCCGTGGGCGCCCATGACCAATACGGGCAACGAAGCAGTTTCTCGGCCCGCAGCTACCACCTCGACCTGCTGGTTCCCGGCGAAGGGCTGC
This sequence comes from Lewinellaceae bacterium, assembly GCA_016719605.1. Taxonomy (GTDB): domain Bacteria; phylum Bacteroidota; class Bacteroidia; order Chitinophagales; family Saprospiraceae; genus M3007. Next base: position 224,511 of record JADJYW010000008.1, read on the forward strand.
TCACCGCCATGCCCGACGGACGGACAACATACAACCAGAAATCAACGGCTATCGCGGCAGCCTTCGCAGCGGGTTTCCTCGCCCTCGTCCGCCAGTGGCAATGGGAAAAACACCAGCAGGTGGAACCCAACACAGTCTTTGACCTCTTGCGCCAGACCGCCGTCGCCCGCCGTACCTTCAACAAAGGCGACGACATCGAACAGGGCCACGGCATCCTCAACCCCGTTGAAATCCTCAACCACCTCGAAACCCGCTAACCAGCAACCCTCTAACCCTCCAACCTTCCAACCTTCCAACCATGCCGGCACATTTGCAACAACTTATTGAGCGCGGGCAAAGTATTTCGGTGAGCGATCTGGGCTTGTCCGCCAACGTCCTGGTCACCGAAGAAGTGCAAACACATCTCTGCGACATTGGCCTGCTCGATCCCATCATTGATGGCGATGCCGACACGCCGTTTCGCCCTGTTCGGAAAGCCGACGGCAAACTGGGCTTGAACACCCGCAATGCGCTTCTGGCTTTTCACCACTACGCCCAACTTCCATATGTGGACAACCTGCTTGGTCCGGATTTTTTCACAACCCTCGAAAACACCCGACCAGACGCCTTTTTCCCCGTCCAGTTCGATACCCTCCCCGACGATGACCCGCAAACCCGGCTGGCCAAACGCGTCCTCCGTTACATGCACAAAAAAGGTTACTGGATCGCTCGTGCCCCCGATACGCTCAACATCGTGTATGTGGAAGGCATCAATGCCGATGGACAACCCAACGACGACCGCCTCAACGAGTGGAACGACCGCCGGATGCTGATCCGCATCTTGCCCGGCGGCCGCCCGGAAATGCTGGCCAACGACCAGGCCACCACCGAGCCGGGGCGTTTTTATACCATGAACCCGCTCAACCGCCTCGGCGTGGCCCGCATCGCTTTTGGGCAATACAAGGCCTGGGTTGACGGCGTACACAAGGGATTTCAGCCGGCGCTCGTGCAGCGCGGCAAACTCCGGCTGCACCGCGACCTCAACCGAAACAGCCAACGCGACGCATCCGATCCCATTGATGTAGGCGACAGTTTTGGTATCAACCAGCACTCCACCGCCCCCGATGCCAACCCGGCATTTGTAGACAAGTTCAGCGCCGGGTGCCTCGTGGGGCGCCGCTATCGCTGGCACCTGTCTTTTATGCAACTGGTGCGCCAGGATATCCGCTACGCCATGAACAAAGGTTATGTGTTTATGAGCACGGTGCTGGACGGCGCAGATTTGGCCAAGGAAGAGCCGGGTTGATGCTGGGCGGGCTGTACGAGGAGACCTTCCAGGTTTGACAAACCTGGAAGGTCTGGATATTCGAAAAATACCCGCTGCTGTGCTACAAAAGTCCCCGCCGTCACCGAGCCGGAATTTCCTACTTTTGCGACGCCCCCACTCAAAACTCAAAACTCAAAACAGGCATGTTCAACCTCCTCTCTATCGTCATCGGGATCGTTTTCGTACTCCTGCTATTCAGCCTGTTGGCTACCACTATCATGGAAATCATTGCCGGGCTGCTGACGCTGCGTGGCAAAAGCCTGATTAACGTGTTCAAAAGTATGCTCGGCGACGAGCAGGCCGGCGCGTTTGTCAACCACGTTTATTTCAAACAAATGGGCGAGAAGGCTTCTTTCCTGCGCTTTCTGCGCAAAGCCCCGCTGCCTCCGTCTTACATCCGACCAAACACATTTTCCGGCATCCTGCTGGACGTATCCGGCGTGAATTCCGACCGCGATGTGCAGGCCTCCATTGACCGGCTCCCGGACGGACGGCTGAAGGAAGTGCTCGATTTCCTGTACCGCGAGTCGCACGGCGATCTCGTGGTGTTCCGCCAGAAGGTGGAAGAATGGTACAATGAGGTCATGGAACGCGCCTCCGAATGGTATGTGAGCAACGTGCGCGGGTGGCTCATGGGTGTGGGGCTTGTCATTGCCATCGTGTTCAACGTGGATGTGATCAGTATTTACTCCACTCTCAGTACCAATGCAGCCCTGCGCGATTACGTTGCCGATGCCGCCACGCAATATGTGCAGACCCAGCCCGCCCCGCTGGTGGTAGACAGCGTGGTTGTCAACCCCGATCTGCAGGGAGCAAAAACACGCATGGAGACCCTGCTCAACGAAAATATCGCGGCGATTCGCTCCCCGCTCGGCATTGGCTGGGAAAATGTGGCGTGGCCCACCGAGGACAAAAACCGCTGGTGGATGTACAAACTCATCGGCTGGATCACAACGGCTTTTGCCGTTTCCCTTGGCGCCAAATTCTGGTACGACCTGCTGCGCCAATTAGTGAATTTCCGCGGCTCAAAACCCGCAGCTACATCGGCGCCTGCCGCCACTGGGACAACCACCACCACAGCGCCCATTCTGACCAAACCCGGATCCGGCCTGTTTGAAAGTACCAAACGCAAAGCCCCGGAGAAGAAAGAAGAGGACGACGTAAAAGGCTAAGGGCGTGTTTAAAATTTAGTCGCTGGGCTACGGACGGCCAATTTCATTTCTATCTTCGTTAAAATTTTCGCCGTAGGCGACCGGCTACGGCTGCAAATTTTGCCTCAATAGAAACAAAATTTGCTCGCCCTCGCTCCAGCACTAAAATTTAAACACGCTCTAAACTGTGAAAATAGCACTCGCACAACTCGACTACCACATCGGAAACTTTGAGGCCAACCTCCACAAAATGTTGCTGGCGGTGGAGCAGGCGAGGGCACTCGGCGCCGACCTCGTCTGCTTCGGCGAACTCGCCGTGTGCGGCTATCCGCCCCGCGATTTTCTGGAATTCGACGACTTTATCCGCCGGTGCTACGCCTCCGTGGAAGCCCTGCGCGAAGCCAGTACCGGTATCGGTATTGTCGTCGGCGCACCCGCACGCAACCCCGTGGTGGAAGGCAAAGACCTGCACAACTCGGCCTACTTCCTGTACGACGGCGCAATCCTCGGCGTGCAGCACAAAGCCCTGCTGCCCACCTACGACATCTTCGACGAGTACCGCTACTTCGAGCCGGGTCGGGAATTCCGCACCGTAGCGTTCAAAGGCAAAAAAATAGCCCTCTCCGTGTGCGAGGACATCTGGAATGTGGGCAACAACAACCCGCTGTACACCATCTGCCCGCTCGACGAGATGCTGCACGAGCACCCCGATTTTATCCTGAACCTCTCGGCTTCGCCGTTCAGTTACACACAAGCCGGCGAGCGCATCCACGTCGTGCAGTCCAACGTGGCGCGGTACGGTATCCCGCTGTTTTACACCAACCACGTCGGCGCGCAAACCGACCTCATCTTCGACGGCGGCAGCCTCGTGGTATCGCCCGACGGACTGGTTTTTGATGAAATGCCCTACTTCGAGGAAGGCCTGCGGGTGTACGACCTGGAGGCGGTACAACAAGGCGGCCAGGCGAACGAGCAGCCCAAGGACAAAATCAAACTCATCCACGATGCGCTCGTGGTGGGTATCCGCGATTACTTCCGGAAATTAGGTTTCAAACACGCTATTCTCGGCCTTTCCGGCGGCATAGACTCGGCTGTCACCTGCGTGCTGGCCGTGGAGGCGCTCGGCGCCGAAAACGTGCGCGTGTTGCTCCTGCCCAGTCAGTTCAGCAGCGACCACTCCGTGGACGACGCCCGGCAATTGGCGGAAAACCTCGGTATCCGCTACGACATCCTGCCCATCCTGCCCATGTTCGAGGCATTTGAAACGGCCCTGCTGACCCAGTTTGCCGGGCAGCCGTTCAACGTCACCGAAGAAAATATCCAGGCCCGCATCCGCGGCACGCTGCTCATGGCCATGAGCAACAAATTCGGAAACATCCTGCTCAACACCACCAACAAAAGCGAAATGGCCGTCGGCTACGGCACGCTCTACGGGGATATGTGCGGCGGCATTTCCGTGCTCGGCGATGTGTACAAAACCGACGTGTATGCCCTGGCCCGCTACCTGAATCGGGACGCCGGGGTGATACCTGAAAACTCCATTGAAAAACCGCCCAGCGCCGAGCTCCGCCCCAACCAAAAAGACAGCGACAGCCTGCCGGACTACGACATCCTCGACGCGGTGCTGTACCAGTACATCGAGTGCCGCCAGGGGCCGCGCGAACTCGTGCAGATGGGTTTCGACGAAGCGCTCGTGGCGCGGGTACTGCGCCTCGTGAACATCAACGAGTTCAAACGCGAGCAGGCGGCGCCCGTGCTGCGGGTGAGCCGCAAGAGTTTCGGGATGGGCCGGCGGATGCCGATCGTGGGCAAGTATTTGTCCTGAAGCCGGAATTTTACCTGTAAACTTTTAAAGTTGAACGGAGCGCAGCCCGTACTTTTGAACCAAAAGCAGCAACTATGACAGCCGCAGCCACCACACCCGTTGCCCCGAAAAAAGAGAAACCTCTCCTGCCGAAAACCCTGCAGGAGCGCCTCAAACTGGAGGAAATCCTGGAGGTGCCCGCAACGTTGGACGAGTACTTCGAGCTGCTGCCCGGTTGCGAATACCGCCTCGATTACTCCGACGGAAAAATCATCGCCATGGGATATGCCTCCTTGACCCACGAAGCCCTTGTAGGGCGTATCATTTATTTGCTGTCCGGCCTCTTCGGTATTGACGGCCCTTATCAGGTACTCGGCAGCAATGTCAGCACTTTCATTCCTGCCGCGCAGGCGGTACACAATGCCGACGTGGTGGTGCTGCAGGGCAAGCCGCAGCACCATGTTCACCAGGGGAAAAAACAAAAAATCAGCACCCTGCTGAATCCGTACCTCGTGGTGGAGGTGTTGTCCAAAAGCACTGCCCGGTATGATTTGGGCATAAAACTCCCGCGCTACAAAACGTTGCCAAGTGTGCAGCACGTCCTCATCGTCAGTCAGCATACCCAGGCCGTATCGCTCTATTCCCGCACCGGCCGCCCCAACCAGTGGCTCAATGTGGAGGTAACCGATGCCGAAACCGGCTTCGTGACCATCGAGCGGAAAAAACTCCGCCTGGCGGATATTTACCGAAACATCGGGGAGGAACACACGACGTGAGATTTACGACTCAAAACTCAAAACTCAAAACTCAAAACTGACAAATGTTTCGTCTCCTCTTCTTTTTCCTCCCCGCCCTCCTGCCGGCGCAGGATCTCCTCGACTTGGTTCCGCGCCACTACTGCCAGTATTGGGGCGACACACTCGAAACCGAACTGTACCGCTTCGAGCCGAACGAGAGCGTGCCGCAAGCCGTGCAGCGCATCCTCGGCTGGGCGGGCTGCGAGGCCAATTTTGAGTTGGCGCAGAGCAATGCCTCCAGCGTGGCGGCCGTGCTTGACGGCGAACGGCGCTACCTCCTGTACAGCCAGTACTTTTTTCACCATGTACCCAACCCGGCAGAAGCCTACGCCCTGCTCGCCCACGAGATCGGCCACCACCTGAACGAGCACCGGTTCGACAGCTGCTGCCGCCGGGGCGAGGAACTGGAGGCCGACCGGTTCATGGGCCATATCCTCTTTCGCTCCAATTTTTCAGACTCCCTGCAAACCGTGGGTATGGCCGACTGGCGCCACGAGGGCGCGGGCTTCAGCGGGCACCCGCTTCCTGCCCGCGACCGCCGGGCAGCCATCGCACAGGGGTGGACACACGCCGAAACGGCCGTGCGCGCCCGCGAGTCGCTGGCTTTTTACGACAACAAGAGCAATGCTGAAATGGCGGGCCTGAAGGCGTTTCCCTGGCCCCCGCCCGCTTGCGCCCAGCGCTATACCATACTGGAAAATGCCTCCGAACGCTTTGCCACCCTCGGCGATGTGAACAAGTGGCTGCGCAAAGCGCTGGACAACCGCCACTACTGGTCGCGCAGCTACCACTACCTGCCCAACGGCTTCGCCCTCGTCACCCGGCTGGAACAGTTCAACACCGACGGCACCTGCATGGCCGAAGAACAACGCTGGGTGGACTACCCCGTGGGCAATCTCGGCACAGGTATTCTCGACTACCTGTACACCCTCTTTGCACCCCGAATCGGCTATTACCGGCTGTTCGTGTTTGCCGTCACCGACCGGGCGACAGGCTCCAGCGGTACCGGCATCGAACGTCGACAGGCACAAAAATGGCTCGACGACGCTACCTCCAACCTGCCCTTCGACATCGGCAAACGCCTCGTGTCCGAACGCCACTTCGTGGAGGTGCTGGTCTATGAATTCGAAACCAGCGACAGCAACCTGCGCCCCAAACAACGCTGCTCCGGCGCCAAACCCTGCCGGGAACATCTCGAGCGAGCAGGTTTGAAGTTTTGAGTTTCGAGTTTTGAGTTTCGAGTTTGCACGGTTTTTTTCTGCCCCAAGCCCTCAATTTAACTTTATTTCGCACGACAAAACGCAATCCCGCCTCCGGCTGAACAAGAACCCAAAACGGTAGTGGCAAATTTCGAGTGATGGAACGCGGATTAAACGGATGCAAGCAGCACGGATTTCCACGGATTTATTTAAGGAATCCGTGGAAATCCGTGCTGCTTGCATCCGTTTAATCCGCGTTCCATCACTCGAAATAACGCCGCGCACGGCGCCAAACTCAAAACTCAAAACTCAAAACTCAAAACTCAAAACTGATATGATCCGTTTCCTTCCTCCTCCTCCCCGCCTGCCTGCCCGCGCAGGAAGTCATCCGAATCCGGGATTTTTGTGCTTACCGGAACGAGACCATCCTGTCCGAATACTACCAGTGGGCGCCCGGCACCGAAGCCGACCAGATCGTGTCGGACATCTGTCGGGCGGTGAGCCTGCAGAAAAACTTCATTGTGAAGGCTTCCAACGTGGAAAATGCGATGGCGCTCATGGATGCCGACGGCCACCGCATGATCCTGTACAGCACCCTTTTTCTGGAAAAATTCAAGGCGGACACGCGCACCAGGTGGGCGGCCTATTCGGTACTGGCTCACGAAATCGGGCACCACCTGAACCACCACCGGTTCGACGAATCCGACCCCGCCCGACGCCGTATCCTGGAGTTGCAGGCCGACGAGTTTTCCGGCGGCGTGCTGCGCCTGCTGGGCGCTCCCCTGAACGACTCCAAAGCCGGGGTTGAGTCGTTTGCCCAGGAAGCCGAAAGCCCCAAATACCCCTCCGGACGTGCCCGCCTCGAAGCGGTGACCCGCGGCTGGATCAACCAGGATGACCGCCTCGGCAGTATAGACCCCGTGGCGCCGCCCGTGCGCCCCGCAGGCCCGGACACCGACGGCGACGGCGTGCCCGACGCCACCGACAAGTGCCGCGACGAGTACGGCTTAGCCAAACTGGACGGCTGCCCCGACGGCGACGGCGACGGCATACCCGACCACGAAGACAAATGCAAATACCAGCCCGGCCCCGCCAAATGGCTGGGCTGCCCGGACACCGACGGCGACGGCATACCCGACCACGAGGATACCTGCCCGACGGTACCCGGGCTGCCCGAACGCAAAGGCTGCCCGCCGGCCGACCGCGACGGCGACGGGGTGCCCGACCAGAGCGACAAGTGCGCGGACAAGGCCGGCCTGAAACAATTCCAGGGTTGCCCGGACACCGACGGCGACGGGGTGCCCGACCACGAGGACGACTGCCCGACAGAGGCGGGCCTGCCGGCGCTGCGCGGCTGCCGGGAGAAAACCGCCACCCCCGCCAAACCCCGCGCGGGCGATGTAGCCGCCGACGGGCTGGTGTTTGTGGCGGGCGGCGCCTACACCATGGGCTGCACCACCGAGCAGGGCAGCGATTGCGCCGGCGACGAAAAACCCGCGCACCGGGTGACGGTGCCGGATTTTTACATCGGGAAATATGAAGTGACCAACGAGGAGTTTTGTAGATTTTTAAATGCGATATCGAACAACATTACCTTTAGCACCAATGGGGACGAGGTGTCGTACAAGGGTCAAATTATTTTTGATATGTTTTGCGGAGATAAAAAGGGCGGATGCAGTGGATTCACGGAAATGATCGAATATGACAAAGGCAACAGACCGGGCGGGCGGTTGACCGTGGTATCAGGATATGAAAGACATCCCCTGGTGCTGGTCTCCTGGCATGGCGCAACCGAGTATTGCAAGTGGCTCAGCACAGATGGTAAAAACTACCGGCTGCCGACGGAGGCGGAGTGGGAGTACACGGCGCGGGGCGGCAGCCTGAGCGGAGGGTACAAGTACTCCGGCAGCAACAGCATAGACGAGGTGGCGTGGTACACATCCAACTCGGGCAGCAAAACGCACCAGGTAGGCGGCAAAAAAGCCAACGAACTGGGCCTGCACGACATGAGCGGAAATGTGCGGGAATGGGTAGAAGACGACTGGCACGACAGTTACCAGAGTGCCCCGACGACGGGTATGGCATGGACAGGCACAAGTAGCAGGGGCGGCTACCGCGTGGGTCGCGGCGGCTCGTGGTACGCCGGCGCGCTGCATTGCCGCGTTGCCGATCGCCGCAACGACGCGCCGACGATCCGCGGCTACAGCCTGGGCTTCCGCCTCTGTCGCTCCTTCTAGTCAGTTGGTCTGCCTGTCCGGTCATTCCTGTGAGCAAAAAAAGACAGTGACATCCGGCAACGGAGCGAGCGAGGCGGGGGGAGGCGCCAGCCCCGCCCGCGAAGTGTAGTAGCCGGATGGAGCAAGTCGGGAGCGGGGGGGTGGGGGGCGGAGGGGGGGCGGGCGAGCGCATGCACAACGCGCACTTGTGGCCGTAACGGGATGAAAAATGCAGCGTACACGCTTCGAGCGGGAGCCTTCGGGAATTTGAAAAATTTCCGAAAACTCAAAACTCAAAACTCAAAACTGTTCCTATGTTTCGACTACTGTTCTTTTTCCTGCCCACCCTGCTTGCTGCTCAGGAGCGTATGCGCCTCACGCATACCTGCTCATACGACGGCGAAGAGAATGCCGGCGAGTATTACACGTTTGCGCCCAGCACCGAGGCCGACCGCATCGTGCAGGAAATTTGCAATGCCAAGGGGCTGGCCTAAAACTTCATCGTCAAATCTGCCAATGTGCAGAATGCGGTGGCCAACATGGACGGCAGCGTGCGCATGATCCTGTACAGTACCCTGTTTCTGGAAAAATTCAAGTGGATACGCGCACCTCGTGGGCCGCCTACTCCGTGCTGGCTCACGAAATCGGGCACCACCTGAACGGCCATCGCTTCGACGAGCCTGATGCCAACAAGCGCAAGCGCATGGAACTGGAGGCCGACACGTTTTCCGGCAGCGCCCTGCGGATGCTGGGCGCTCCGCTGGACGACGCCAAGGCCGGTATCGAACTGTTTGCCCCTGAGGGCGAAACCAAAACCCACCCCCCGGGCAGCGCCCGCCGCGAAGCCGTGGCTTCCGGCTGGAAAAAACAGGACGAACACCTGCGCAGCCTCGGCGTTATCCCCCCGGCCAAACGCGCCGGGCCGAATTCAAAACAAGAGCCGATATCCACCGCCGGCATGCTCTCGGGCGAAGTGGCCGCCGACGGGCTGGTATTTGTGGAAGGCGGCACATTTTCAATGGGCTGCACTAAAGAGCAGGGCAAATATTGTTCCGACGACGAAAGCCCCGTCCGACAGGTGACCCTGTCCGATTTCTTTATTGCCCAATACGAAGTGACCCAAAGGCAGTGGCGGGACGTGATGGGGAACAACCCGTCGGAAAACAAGTATTGCGACGACTGCCCGGTGGAAAATGTTTCATGGAATGATGTGCAGGAGTTTCTCAAAAAACTAAACGCCGCCAATCCGGGCAAGAACTACCGTCTGCCCACCGAGGCGGAGTGGGGTATGCGGCGCGCGGCGGCAGATGGAGCAAGGAGGACACACGCCGGTAGTAACAAGATAAGCCGTGTGGCGTGGTACAGGTCCAACTCGGATGGCAAGTCGCATCCGGTGGGCGGCAAGATGGCGAACGAACTGGAACTGTACGACATGAGCGGCAACGTATGGGAGTGGTGCAGCGACTGGTTTGGGACATATTCTTTTCGAGCGGAAACAAATCCGAAAGGCGGTGGGGAGGGCGACTACCGCGTGATTCGCGGCGGCTCCTGCTACGACGACGCGCGGGATTGCCGCGTCGCCGGCCGCGGCTACGGCGAGCCGGCAGACAGCTTCGTCCACCTGGGCTTCCGCCTCTGTCGTTCCTTCTAGTCAGTTGGCTTGCTATGGGGCAATCCGGTGAGCAAGTTGTCGAGCGGGTGGGGGCGAGTGTGCGCAGATAACAGATCAGATGGTCGCAGAACGGGAGGCGAAGCGAAACTTTATGTATCTTCGTCCGCTCTGTGCAACACGGTAACTCGACTATATCTGCGAGTGCAACTCAAAACTGTTCCTATGTTTCGACTACTGTTCTTTTTCCTGCCCACCCTGCTTGCTGCCCAGGAGCGCATACGCCTCACGCATACCTGCTCGTACGACGGCGAAGAAAATGCCAGCGAGTATTACACGTTTGCGCCCAGCACCGAGGCCGACCGCATCGTGCAGGAAATTTGCGACGCCAAGGGGTTGGCCAAAAACTTCATCGTCAAATCTGCCAATGTGCACAATGCGGTGGCCACTATGGACGGCAGCGTGCGCATGATCCTGTACAGTACCCTGTTTCTGGAAAAATTCAAGGCGGATACGCGCACCTCGTGGGCCGCCTACTCCGTGCTGGCCCACGAAATCGGGCACCACTTGAACGCGCACCGCTTCGACGAACCTGATGCCAACAAGCGCAAGGCCATGGAACTGGAGGCCGACAAGTTTTCCGGCAGCGCCCTGCGGATGCTGGGCGCTCCGCTGGACGACGCCAAGGCCGGTATCGAACTATTTGCCCTCGAGGGCGAAACCAAAACCCACCCCCCGGGCAGCGCCCGCCGCGAGGCCGTAGCCTCCGGCTGGAAAAAGCAGGACGAACACCTGCGCAAAATCGGTACAGACCCCGTGCCGCCGCCCGTGCGCGCCGCCGCCCCGGACACCGATGGCGACGGTGTGCCCGACGACGCAGACAAGTGCCCCGACGCGTACGGCTTAGCCAAACTGGGCGGCTGCCCCGACGGCGACGGCGACGGCATACCCGACCACGAAGACAAATGCAGGTACCAGCCCGGCCCCGCCAAATGGCTGGGCTGTCCGGACACGGATGGCGACGGGGTGCCCGACCACGAGGATTCCTGCCCGACGGTCCCCGGGCTGCCCGAACACAAAGGCTGCGCACCGGCCGACAGCGACGGCGACGGGGTGCCCGACCAGAGCGACAAGTGCGCGGACAAGGCCGGCCTGAAACAATTCCAGGGCTGCCCGGACACCGACGGCGACGGGGTGCCCGATCACGAGGACGAATGCCCGACAGAGGCGGGCCTGCCGGCGCTGCGCGGCTGCCTCGCCGGCGCCAAGACCCGCGCCTCCGATCCGAGTGCCAGCACCCGATCCCGCCCCGGCCGCCCCGCCAAGCCCCGTGCCGGCGAAGTGGCAACCGATGGACTGGCGTTCGTGCCGGGCGGCACGTTCACCATGGGCTGTACAAGTGAGCAGGGCAGCGAGTGCGAAAGCGACGAAAAACCAACCCGGCAGGTGACTGTGTCGGATTTTTACCTTGGGAAATACGAAGTAACGCAAAAACAGTGGCGGGAGGTGATGGGCAGTAACCCGCCGGATTTGGAGTTTCCCGGCTGCGATCAGTGCCCGGTAGAGCGGGTCAGCTGGAATGACGTCCAGGGTTTTCTCAAAAAACTGAACACCGCCAACCCGGGGAAGAACTACCGGCTGCCCACCGAGGCGGAGTGGGAGTATGCGGCGCGCGGCGGCAGTCTGAGCGGGGGATACAAGTACGCCGGGAGCAACAATCTGGACGAAGTAGCGTGGACCGTTTCCAACTCAGGCCGAAAGACACGGCCTGTGGGCGGCAAAAAGGCAAACGAGCTGGGCTTGCACGACATGAGCGGAAATGTGTGGGAGTGGTGCAGCGATTGGTGGGGAAACTACCCCGCCACGGCGCAGACGAACCCGACAGGGCCGAGTACGGGCGGCAACCCCGCCGCGCTTCGCCGGGGCGGCAACCGCGTGCTTCGCGGCGGCTCGTGGATCAACGACGCGCAGCGCTGCCGCCTCGCCGAGCGCAACTACGACGTGTCAATGGAACGTTACCCCAATCTCGGCTTTCGCCTCGCGCGTTCCTTATAGTTGATTGGAGCAAGTCGGGAGCGGGGGGGAATCCGCCGGGCGAGCGCATGCAAAACGCGCACTTGTGGCCGTAACGGGATGAAAAACGCAGCGTACACGCTTCGAACAGGAGCCTTCGGAAATTTGAAAAATTTCCGAAAACTCAAAACTCAAAACTCAAAACTCAAAACTCGAAACTCAAAACTGTCATGTGGTATTTGCTATCCGACACCCGCGCCCGTGCGCTCTACGCCTGGATCACCGGCGCGGGAGTGCTCACGGTTTTTGTATTCATACAGTCGGCGACAGGCAAGTTGGCGGCGGAAGACCTGCCGTTTGCGTGGGTCTGGGTGGCCGTCAACCTGCTGCCGGGGCTGGCGCTGTTGTGGGCGGACGTGCTGCTGCACCGCGCCCCGTCCCGGCTGCTGCATCCTGCCGCCCATCGGGCGCTGGTGTGGGGTACCTGGGGGTATATGGCGCTGCTGTTGGGCACATTTTTGGCGCTGGGGGGCGCGTTGTTGCGGGGCGGTAGCGTGGTGGGGTATTTTCGCGCGTCGTGGTACTGGCTCGGGCCGGCGCAGGGGATTGTGCTGGCTTTTTATGCGCTGGCTTTTTACCGCAAGCAGGGGCTTTTTCGGCCCGATGCGCGGGTCATCACGGCGTTTGCGGAGCAAAAAGCCGCTGCGTGGAAGGACAAGGGACAGATGCAGCGCTGCCGTTGCTTCGAGTTGGTGGCCGAAAACCGGCTGCCGGAGGTGTTCGATATGCTGAAGCAGGCCTTTGAAAGGCGCCACACAGCCAACCACCATGCGGCCATCGAACTGAGCCGGCAGTACCGCGCCTTGCAACACGAGCACAACATGAGCGCCGTAGCCCCCGGCGAAGTCCAGCTCATGCTGAACCGGGTGGCGATGGGCGTGCTTGGTCTGATAGAGGAAATACCGGAGTGATACGGGTCTTCGGGTTGGCGTGCCGGCGCTGCGGCAATAGACTTTCCAGGTTTTTTAAACCTGGAAAGTCTGGATGTTTCGCGAAAATGTTCAATAGTGTGGTCACGTCTTCTCTTTTTTTGACCGCCGGATGTGTGCTACCTTTGCGCCATGAAGTATGCCGTATTGATCCTGTTTTTTCTGATACTGTGTCTGACCGTGTGTGCACAGGACATACCTGATTCCACCAAAAAAATACTGGGGAAATATACCTGTGGCAGTTGCCACAGCTACGAGATGCGCCTGATCGGGCCCAGCTGGAAAGAACTTGCTCAAAAAAACTACTCCGCTAAAACCCTGGCCAACCTGCTCCGCAATCCCGAACCAACCAACTGGCCCGACTACCCGCCCATGGCGCCCATTCCCAATATCACCAATGCCGAAGCGAAGATTTTGGCCGCATGGCTGAAGGAGTTGAAAAATTGATTCGATTAGACCGATTGGTTCGATTGATTCGATTATGCCGATTTAGAGCATCCCCCGACTTCCTCTTGTTAAACCAATCAAAAAATCGAATCAATCGAAAAATCAAAACATGGCAAATAAAGAAGCATTTATTGCAGAACTCGAAAAAGGCTACGGCTTTTCCGGCCCTTCCTTCGTGATCGGTGGCGCTATCCTCGACGGCGAATCGGTGCCGGGATTACAGATCAAGGTGCCTTTGCGCACCATGAACCGCCACGGACTCATCGCCGGTGCTACGGGTACCGGAAAAACCAAAACCTTGCAGGTCATTGCCGAGCAATTGGCCGCCAACGGGGTGCCGACCCTGCTCATGGATATCAAGGGCGACCTCTCCGGCGTAGCCATGCCGGGGACCGACAACCCCAAAATCGTGGACCGGGCCGCCAAAATCGGTATCACCTGGCGCCCGACAACCAACAGTGTGGAGTTTCTCACCCTCTCCGGCGAGAAGGGCGCGCGCCTGCGGGCCACCGTGAGCGAGTTCGGCCCGGTGTTGTTCAGCCGTATCCTCGGCCTCAACGACACCCAGGGCGGCGTGGTAGCTGTGGTGTTCAAATACTGCGACGACCGCAACCTGCCCTTGCTCGACCTCAAGGATTTCAAAAAAGTGCTCCAGTTCCTCGGCAACGAGGGCAAAGCCGAAATTGAGGCCGAGTACGGCCAGTTCAGCGCCGCTACCGCCGCCACTATCCTGCGCAAAGTAGTTGAACTGGAACAACAGGGCGCCGAACTGTTCTTCGGCGAAATCTCGTTCGATGTACAAGACCTGTGCCGCATAGACGAAAACGGCCGCGGCATCATCAGCATCGTACGCCTGACTGACATCCAGGACCGCCCTAAACTGTTCAGCACATTTATGCTCCAGATGCTCGCCGAGATTTATGCCTCGTTCCCGGAGGAAGGCGACGTGGAGCAACCCAAACTCTGTATTTTCATAGACGAGGCGCACCTCGTTTTCCAGGAAGCCACCCCGGCGCTGATGCAACAACTGGAAGCGATCATCAAACTGATCCGTTCCAAAGGCGTGGGTATTTTTTTCATTACTCAAAACCCTGTGGACATCCCCGACAGCATTCTCGCGCAGTTGGGCCTGAAAGTGCAACACGCCCTGCGCGCCTTCACTGCCAAAGACCGCAAAGCCATCAAACTCGCCGCCGAAAACTACCCGATCACCCCGTGGTACAAAACCGAGGACGTGCTTACCCACCTCGGCATCGGCGAGGCGTTCGTGAGTGCGCTCAATGAAAAAGGTATCCCCACGCCGCTGGCGCATACCCTCGTGCGTGCGCCGGAAACCCGCATGGATGTGCTGACACCGAGCGAAATAGATCAAATTTTGTCCCGCTCGCACCTCGCACGCAAGTACAACCAGGAGGTAGACCGGGACAGCGCCTACGAAATTTTGAACGAAAAAATCCAGGAAGCGCAGGAACGGGCTGCCCAGGAAGCGCCTGCCGCCAAGCCTGCCGCCGGCACCGGCGCCCGTCGCGAAAAAAGTACGCTGGAAAAGGTGATCACCAGCCCGACCACCCGACAAATTGGCAATACGATTGCCCGCGAACTGACCCGCGGCCTGCTCGGCGTGCTCGGTATCGGTGGCAGCAGTAGCAGCCGCCGGAAAAAAACGGGCTGGTTTTAGAATGTGTTTCGATGGAGTTGATCAAGCCCGGAGGAGGACACCCCGCTCGGCAATCGAACCAATCGAATCAATTGAACCAATCGAATCAATCGAATAGAATATGCGCCATATAGCCTTGTTACTGTCCCTTTTTTGGCTGTTCAATACCCCTGCCTTCACCCAACTCAGCGCGGAGCAATGGCGTGCCGACATCGCCCTGCTGCAGCGCGAGTTGCCCAAGCGCCACCCGAATCTGTATCAATACTACCCCCAACCGGCATTTGAGGCCGACCTGGCCAAACTCGCCGAAAACCTGGAGGGCAAAAACGACCTGCAGGTGGCGCTGGAGATACAGGCGGTTGTTGCCAGGTTTCAGGATGCGCACACCCGACTCGAGCTGTCTTCCCTGATCCAGCAACAAGGCAAGGTGATCCCGGTCGGACTGGGCTGGTATGCCGAGGGGCTTTTTGTGAGCGGTACGGTGCAGCGGTTTGCCCCGGCGCTGGGCAAAAAAGTGCTGGAGATCAACGGCCTCGAAACGAGTGTGGCCCTGGAGCGCATGGCTCACCTTTTTGCCCGCGAAAACGAAGAGTCTGTGCGGCGCGATGCCCCCACCTGGCTCCGGTTTCCGGAGGCTATGCGCCTGGCGGGCGTCGCGCAAAACGATACGCTGGCGCTCCTGGTGGCCGACGAAAAGGGGCAGCGCTACTTCGTCAAAACCTATCCCATTGATTTCAAGACCGACAAGACAGGCCTGCAACCGGCCCAGTTTGTGCCGAAAAATCCCGACCTGCGCTGGAACCCGGTCAAACAAATTTATAGTCTGGAGTGGCTGGAGGCTGATCGAATTGTCTACCTCCAGTACAATGCCTGCTTCAGTCAGGAAATGGCGCTGGCCGCAGGCGATAGCACAGGGGCCATGCAGTTGCCGCCTTTTCAGATTTTTGTAGATTCGGTGCTCGCTATACTGGATCGACGCCCGGACTCCCGTTTTTTCCTCGACTTGCGCTTCAACAACGGCGGGCTGCCCTACGACGGCATTGCCCTGGCAGACCGCCTGGCGGCCATGCCTTTCGTCAACCTGCCCAACCGCATTTTTGTGGCTACCAACCGCTACACGTCGGGCGCCGCCGTGGAAATAGCCGCAGCATTTCAGGCCAGAACTAATGCCACGCTGCTGGGCGAAGCACCGGCGCAGCGCCCCAACCACATCGGCGACCCCACTTTTCTGATCCTGCCCAACAGCCGTATTCAGGTTTTTTACGGTACGCGTCAGGTACAAATACTGCCCGGTAACCCCGATGCGCTACGGCTGAGTGTGCCGCTGGAATTGCCCTTTGGTGTGTTCCGCGACGGGCGGGATCCGTTGCTGGATTATGTGCGCCGCAGTTAAAGGCCGTGGCATCGGAGCCTGTTGAGTATTGGTTTTTAATACCATACGGCAGGTTTCAGGCGCCAGATGTTGATTTTGGAGGGTATCTGCCCAACGGGTTTTACGAGGCTAAAAAGCCCGGTAACTACTTATCCTT
Source organism: Lewinellaceae bacterium (assembly GCA_016719605.1). Taxonomy (GTDB): domain Bacteria; phylum Bacteroidota; class Bacteroidia; order Chitinophagales; family Saprospiraceae; genus M3007. The sequence continues at coordinate 241,228 of JADJYW010000008.1, forward strand.
GTGCCCGTATATTTCTACCAGAATGTCAGCCCTACGGGCTTAAGATAAAGAGTTACCTAAAGATTACGCATTTCCAGAGATATCTCGCTTTTCAGGATTTCCAAACACATCTAAACACTCCGCGCTTATGAAAAAGACAATTTACCTGTTGTTCTTGCTGCTGCTCTCCTCGGGCAGCCTTCTCGCTCAGGCCGTTTCCATCAACACCGACGGCAGTAGCCCCGACCCCTCGGCTATTTTCGACGTGAAAAGTACCAACAAAGGCATGCTCGTGCCCCGCATGACGACGGCGCAGCGTACGGCCGTCGCCGCGCCCGCTACCGGATTGCTCGTGTATGATACCAACACCAATGGGTTTTGGTTCTACAACGGTGCGGCCTGGACGAACATCGGCGGCGGTGGCGGGATGAGCTCCCTCATAACCGATGCTGACGCCGACACCAAGGTTCAGGTAGAGAAAAACCCCGACGAAGACATCATCCGCTTCGACCTCGGCGGCACGGAGAACATGGTGCTGCGCAGAAACCCGGGCGGCTCGCCCCTGCTGGAGTTCCCCAATGGATCGGCGAATACCTTGATCGGCGTAAACGCGGGCACCAACATGACCAGCGGCAGCCAAAATACGGGCGTCGGCGGATTTGCGCTCTTTGGGAGCACGACGGCTACCGAAAATACCGCCGTTGGAGCAGGTGCTGTAACCGGCACCACCACTGGAAATGAAAACACGGGAGTAGGTGTCGGGGCACTTGTTACCAATACGACCGGCGCCAAAAACACGGCGCTTGGCAAAGGGGCGGATGTGACCGTGAACAACCTCACCAACGCCACCGCTATCGGCTACAACGCCAAGGTGGGCGCCAGCAACAGCCTCGTGCTGGGCGGCACCGGCGCCGACGCGGTGAAGGTGGGCATCGGCACCGGCACCCCCGGCCGTCCCCTGCACGTCCAAGCCGAAGCATACGGCATTTCCCACATCTTCGGGGGCACCGAACTGGCCACATACGTCGACGGCAACGCCGGCTGGATCGGCACCACCACCGACCACCCGCTGTTTTTCTACGCCTTCGACGCCCCCGCCCCGCAAATGATGATTACCCAAGACGGAAAAGTGGGCATCGGCACGAGCGCGCCCAACACGAGCGCCTTGCTGGAAATGCACTCCACCGACCGGGGCATGCTCGTGCCACGCATGACCGCGGCGCAACGCGACGCCATTGCGAATCCGGCCGCGGGCTTGCTGGTGTACACCACCGACACCCAGTCGTTTTCATATTTCAACGGGACGGTCTGGACCAACCAGCTGACTGCGACCAGCGGCTGGGCACTCACCGGCAACAGCGCCGCGTCCACGGATTTCCTCGGTACCATCAACAACCAGAACCTGGTGTTCAAAGCGAATAATCTGCCGGCAGGAAAAATTGATTTGGCCCTCGATAATACTTTTTGGGGCTTGAATGCCGGTGCGGCTAATACCACGGGCTATCAAAACACCGTCAATGGGTTTCAGGCGCTTTATTCCAACACTGCCGGCTGGGCAAATACGACAAGCGGCTATCAGGTGATGTATTCCAATACGACAGGAACCAATAACACTGCCACCGGCTATCGTGCCCTGTACTCCAACTCTACAGGCAGCAGTAACACAGCCACCGGATTGGGTTCGATTTATAGCAACACCACGGGCAGCAGCAACACCGCCCAAGGCAGGGATGCGCTTTTTGCCAATACAATCGGCAGCAACAATACTGCTCTTGGCAGAGACGCGTTGGTGTCCAATACCACCGGCAATAGCAATAGCGCCTTTGGGATGGGTTCCCTCTTTAGGAACACCACCCGCTCCAACCTCGTCGCCGTCGGAGCCTCCGCCTTGTACAACAACGGCACCGGCGCTACACTCGCATACCACGCCACTGCCAACACGGCCATCGGATTCGAAGCCTTGTTCTCCAATACCACGGGCTATTACAATACAGCGGGCGGCTATCAGGCTTTGCAAAATAACACAACCGGCAACAACAACACTGCCCATGGATTTATCGCCTTGTTTGAAAACACCACTGGTAGCTTAAATACGGCTTATGGAGACTACGCCTTGGTTTCAAACACAACGGGTTCTGGAAACTCAGCAGGCAGTTCCCATGCATTATACAATAACACTACCGGCAACTCCAATACGGCATTTGGGAATTATGCCCTTTTCAGCAATACCAACCGCTCCAACCTCGTCGCCGTCGGTGATTCTGCTTTGCATAACAATGGGGTAGGAGCAACTCTGGACGTACACGCAACCGTCAATACTGCCATCGGCTCCAAGGCACTGTTCTCTAACACCACCGGTTACGGGAACACTGCCATGGGGAAGGATGCACTCCTGAACAATACCACAGGAGCCGACAATACTGCTGTGGGCGTCAGCGCCCTGGCCGCTACCACCTCCGGTAATGAAAACACGGCTATCGGAAGAGATGCCCTCCGCCTCAACACGACCGGATTCTTCAACACCGCTACAGGTAAGTTCGCGCTGTACTCCAATACTACCGGCCACGATAACACCGGCACGGGGAAAAGTGCGCTGTACTCCAACACCGAAGGTAATTTCAACACCGCCACAGGGTTGAGTGCCCTGTTTTATAACTCTATCGGCAACGGCAATACCGTGGCCGGGTTTCAAGCCGCTTTCAAAAACACCCAGGGCAATGAAAACAGCGTCTATGGGACTCAGGCACTTTTTGATAACACTACCGGCAGCGGCAATACCGCCAACGGATACCGCGCACTCCAGTTTAATGTGACCGGCTCCAACAATACTGCTTTGGGCTACCAGGCATTGAATGAAAATACCGTTGATGGCAACACCGCCGTGGGCGCCGAGGCCTTGAAGGCAAATAGCACCGGCGAGAACAATACGGCCGTCGGGCGCAGCGCACTTTTTTCCAACACCACCGGCCCCGGGAACACCGCCATGGGGAAGGATGCACTGCTGAACAATACCACAGGAGCCGACAATACCGCTGTGGGCGTCAGCGCCCTGGCCGCTACCACCTCCGGTAATGAAAACACGGCTATCGGAAGAGATGCCCTCCACCTCAACAAGACCGGATTCTTCAACACCGCTACAGGTAAGTTCGCGCTGTACTCCAATACTATCGGCCACGATAATACCGGCACGGGGAAAAATGCGCTGTACTCCAACACCGAAGGTAATTTCAATACCGCTACGGGGGTGAGCGCCCTCTTTAATAACTCTATCGGCAACAGCAATACCGTGGCCGGGTTTCAAGCCGCTTACTATAACACCCAGGGCAATGAAAACAGCGTCTATGGGACTCAGGCACTTATGGAGAACACTACCGGCAGCGGCAATACCGCTAACGGATACCGCGCACTCCAGTTGAATATGACCGGCTCCAACAATACCGCCCTGGGTTTCGGCGCCGACGTATCGGCCAACAACCTGACCAATGCCACCGCTATCGGCGCCAACGCCGTGGTAAACGCCGACAACAAAGTGGTTATCGGCAGCAATACGGCCGGCATGGTCATCGGCGGCTACGCCAACTGGAGCAACCTGAGCGACGGCCGGTTCAAAGAAGATGTGCGCGAAAACGTGCCGGGCTTAGCCTTCATCACCCGCCTTCGTCCCGTGACCTATTGGATCAACACGGAAAAACTCCAGCGACACGTCACCGCTCAAATGCCCGGCGATGCCGCCCGGCGTTACCTGCCTGACGTTGCACAGCCGGCCCGGGACCGCGCCCAGGTACACACGGGCTTCGTCGCCCAGGAGGTGGAAGCCGGCGCCCGCGCTATCGGGTACGCGTTCGATGGTGTCAACGCCCCGCAAAGCCCGACCGACAATTACAGCATTGCATACAGCCAGTTTGTGCCGAGCCTGGTGAAGGCCGTGCAGGAGCAGCAGGAGCAAATCAAAGGGCAAGAGGCGCAAATCAAGGCGCAACAAGCCGAAATTGCACAACTCCGGCAGCAACTCAACCAGCAACAAACATCCATAGAGGCCCGTCTGCTGGCACTGGAAAAAGCGTTGGTTGGATCCGCTTCCGCCCCTGTTTTACCTAAAAACTGAGATCGATTTTAGCCATTTCAGGGTAAAGACGAACTTGGAACACGTTGTCCGGAACAGGTTGTTTCCACCGGCTCCTACAGGTATTCGCCGCCGAAGGAGAGGGGCAGCAGATCGCCGCCTTTTTCAAAAACATACACCGGCCCGGTCTCGCCCTGGAGGATGATGCGCATCGTTTTTTTGTTTTTTTGCTCGGTCTCGCAAATCACCTGCCGGCAGGCACCGCAAGGGGCGGCCGGCTGCGCAACGGGGCGATTTGGGTTGTGCACGGTCACGGCAATGGCCACAACCGATTCCTTCGGGAAGCGGCTGGCTGTGGCGGCCAACACGCTCTGCTCCGCACAGATGCACATCGGGTAGGAAGCGTTCTCGTAGTTGGCGCCACCCAGCATTTCGCCATTGGCGAGCAACACCGCCGCCCCCACCTGGAAGTTGGAATAGGGCGAGTAGGAATTTTGGAGCGACTGCCGGGCGAGCGCAAGCAAAGCCCGGTCGGCAGCAGGCAGTTCGTCCGCAGATGTGTAGGCGAGAAATTCGGTATGCAGCGTGTGTTTTTTCATCAAAATAACCAGTTGTGTGGTGCGCTACTTGCGAAATGTACCGCCGAGGAAAAACCCCAGTTTCTCCATGCCGATACGGTTGCCGGTAAACTCGAAGGCGCCGCTGAGCGCACCGGTTTTGGTGTTCAGGCTTTCCAGCGTGGCTACGCCCTCGATGCTGTCGTAGGTTTCCCAGTCGTTGTCGTCGAGGGTAATTTGTGCCACCGCCGCAAAACGCAGGGGAGCGTAGGTGTCGCTGTCCACAACGGTTGTCAAGGGTAATCTGGAGAGGTTGGCTTTGGTAAAACCAGCCAGCACCAAATAGATGCGGTGCGCCAGGCCGGCCGAATCGGACCACACCAGATTGATGTGCAGGGACAGGATTTCCGACTCCGCCAATTCGTCCAGCAGTTGCACGCCGGTCGTCCAGAACGGTTCTTCGGCCATGAGGGCGTCCTTGCCGAGGATATTGTCGTAGTACCGCCACATCAACAGGTTGAGGGCCACGGGTTTTTGGGTATTCATCGGTACGGCGTGCTGGCCCTGGGTGAGTGCCAGGCCGGATACCCGCATGACGCAGGTCGGGCATGCCAGTTCAAAACTATCGTTGGGGGCTTCGCGCACGAGGGTGACCTGGGTGTAGGCAGGGGCCGTTAGCAGGAGCAGCAGGAGGAGTAAAAAGGGCATGCTGTTGTGTTCAGTATTCGGATTGTCATGGATTGTGCCGGGCAAATGTAGAAATGTTCGACATTTTGGTATCCGGACCTGCCAGGTTTGGCAAACCTACGGTATGTACACAAGTCGGTAGTGGCAAATTTCGAGTGATGGAACGCGGATTAAACGGATGCAGGCACCGCGGATTTTCACAGATTTTCACGGATTTATTTAAGGAATCTGTGAAAATCCGCGGTGCCTGCATCCGTTTAATCCGCGTTCCATCACTCGAAATTTGCCACCACCAGCATTTTTATAAACGGTGTCGGGGCTACGCCCCTGATTCGACTTGTCTACATACCATAGGTTTGCCAAACCTGGAAGGTCTCGTTCCAGTAGTATGTGGTAAAACACTATTTCAGCGCTTCAAAGAGCCAGTTGGCTAATGCTTGTCGGTTGCTGGGAATCACGAGGCGCTGCTGGTCCCAGTCGTTGCGGATATTGCCCAGTTCCACATAGACAGCCACCGGTGCGGTGGTTTCCCGCAGGGTGAACAACCCGCGGGCGCTGACGGTGCCGTTGTAGCGTTTTTGCGAACGCACCCGGGTGTATTTCTGGAGAAACGTTTTGTGCATTTTCAGGGCCAGATTTTTGCTGGGTTCGCTTTCGGGGCGGTAGTAAAAAAACACGTCCGTTTCCTTGTGCTGATGCCGGGAGTCTACATGGATTTCTATGATGGTTTGGTCTTTCACACCTGCTTTTTTGTGTATTTCGGTGAGTTCGTTGATGAGCGTGGTGCGCTGGCCAAGGCGCTCCTTTTGGTCGAGCGGGATGGTCAGGTCGCCCCAGACGGTTTCATCCTTGTCGCACTTGAGGTAGGCATCGTCGCGGATGCCGTCGTTGTCGTCGCGTACAATCATGTAGGCCGTGGCGCCGTGGCTGATGAGCAGGCGGATGAGGCGGAGGGACACGTCGTAGGCGTACTCGTCTTCGCACAGCGTATGGCCGGCGCGTTTGCCCTCGGCGCCGCCGTCGGGGCCGCCGTGTCCACTGATTACATAAAAAACCTTGCCCTTCAGTTTTTGGCTGAGCAGCGGCGTTTTTTTGTATTTTTTTCCAAAAATCGGGAATACCCGGTTGCTCTCGCCTGCCGTCGGCTCGTGGAGCCGGATAGCAGTATTCACCTGCGAAACGGCCGACGCCTCGACGGCCTCTGCGATGGTGGCTTCTTCCTGGCAGTTGAGCGCGTGCCAGGGCACCCATAGAATCTTGTCGTCTATAAAATCGCGTGTGCGCAGCCCCTTTTCCCGGGCAGCCTTGTTGAATTCGGCTATGCGCGTGGCTACTTGCCAGCTTTCGATGCCGAGTGTGGAGCGGATGGTCTTGCCGTCGTACGCCACCACTTGTATCGGGATTTTGTACACGGCCTTGGCTTTCAGGCGGTAGTCTTCTTTCAGGCCATTTATTTTGAAAAACTCCGTGGCGTTGCAGGAGTACGCATCGAGACCAAAACGAACCAACAGCGTCGGGACGGTTTCGCCGGGTTTCGCCGTTGTTTGCAGGTACTCGGGTGCCGGTTTGGCCGGTTTGGCTGTTGCGGACCGGATAGAGGTTGCTTTTTGGCCGGACAAGAGTGCGGGCACGCACAACAGGAACAGGGCCGCGAAGGGCGCACGCAGCAAGTGCGCAGGGCAAAAAAGCCTGATTTCGGATGGGAGGTGACGCATTCGGGCAAATTTGAACAAAAAAGTTTTTTGTCTTGGGCAAAGGACGGACTTTTAGCGCCCATTTGTCGCGTCGCGTCGCCTAAAGCCCAACAAAACCTGCTGCTGCACATCCATGAAGAAAAAAATCCTGGAACAAAACGCTGCCTACCATCACCAGGTGGAAGCCCTTTTGAACGCCCTCGCATCCACGTCCGATGCCGTATTGAACCAAAAACCGGCCGACGGCGGCTGGTCGGCCATTCAGGTACTGCACCACCTGATCGTGTCGGAAGAGCTGTCGCTGCGCTATGTGCAAAAAAAACTGGGGTTTGAACCAACGTTGGAAAAGGCGGGCCTGGCGGAGTGGTTGCGCGCCCGTACCTTGTGGTTTTACCTGAACATCCCGATCAAATTCAAGGCCCCGCCGATGGTGGGCCGCGAGCACTTGCCCGATTTTGCTACACTCGCCGACACCAAGGCCCGCTGGATGGATATCCGGCAAAAATGGGCCGCCTACATCGGGCAGATGCCGTCCGACATGGCGGAAAAGGCCGTCTACCGGCATCCGTTGGCCGGCCGGCTGAGCTGGTCGGGCATGCTCACCTTTTTTCGCTGCCACTTCGAGCGGCATTTGAAACAAATCCGGCGGACACTCCGCCACATCGCTACGGGCAATCCACTTCTGAACATGAACAAACTTACGCTGCTGCTTTTCCTGCTCCTTCCTGCTGCGCTGCAAGCCCAGGTCGAACCCGACAAAAATGACCTCGCGCCCTGTGGCACCGTGTCGCACATTGACGACTGGCTGAAAAAATACCTGACCGCACCGCATGCTTTCCCGGAAAGTACCGACACCCTTTGGACCGGTTTGCAAATACACCTGCTGGCCAACGACAACGGTACCGGGCGTTTCGGGCCGGATCGAATGCTGGATGCGTTTCATCGCCTGAACGAGGATTTTGGCCCCTCGGGCATCCGGTTTTATTTCAAAAACGACTGGAACCTGATCAATAACTCCGCGTGGTTTCAGCATGACTCCCTGGTGCAGGGCATCGCCATGATGTTTGCCAATAACGTGCCGGATGTACTGAACACATACTTCGTGGTAAAGGCAGCGGGCAATTGTGCCTACAACCTGCCCTACGCCGGAGTGGCCACCACGCACAGCTGCACCGGCCCCAATGACCACACCTGGACCCACGAAATTGGGCATGCCCTGTCTATCCAGCACCCCTTTATCGGCTGGGAAGGAAAAATATACATCATCGGCAACCCGACACCCGATACCCTCACCTACGATTACACCCATTTTCACAGCACACCCGATACCATCGTGCCCGCACCCTTGGACACGGCGCTCGTGGAATATGTGGACGGCAGCAACTGCGGTATCGCCGCCGACCGCATTTGCGACACCGGCCCCGACTACCTGAGCTATCGCTGGGCCTGCAACGCCCAGGGTCTCAGCAATGTGCAGCAAAAAGACCCCGCCGGCGCTACCTTTTACTCCGATGGTACGCTGTTCATGTCCTACTCCACCGACAACTGCCAGAACCGCTTTTCTGCACAGCAAACCCAGATTATGCGGGCCAAACTGCTGACCGACAAGGCGGCCTGGCTTGCTCCGCAGGCGCCCGCGCCTGTCGTCACCGCCGCCTCCCAGTTGCTGTCGCCCATCAACAATACTCCTGCCCCGACTATGGGCGCCCAACTGCGGTGGGCCTCCGTGCCCGGCGCTACGCACTACCTGGTGCAGGTGTCCAAAGTATCCAGCTACTCGGCCAAGGATTTTGAGGCTATCGTGACAGATACCTTTGCCCTAACGGGTATGCTGACACCCAACTGGGCTACTACTGGCGTGTTCGGCCGTTCAATATCGGTTCCGTCGGGCCGTACACGACCCCGCACGGCAGGTTTTTGGCCACTACGGTGAGCAGTGTGCAATCGGCTACCGAGGCGGGCTGGCGGATGTACCCCACGTTGCTCGCGCCGGGCCAACCGCTCGTGCTGGAGTGCCCGGAAGTGTGGACGGGGCAGTCGGCTACCTTGCGCGTGTTTGATGCGGCCGGCCGGCAGATGTGGCAGCATGTTCTGTTGCTGGATTCCCGGCAGCAGACGTTGCGGATGCCGACGGATACCTGGCCAAAGGGAACATACTACCTGGTATGCTCGGGCGAACCGGGCGTGTTCCGGCAGACGCTGATGGTCGGAAATTAGTGAAAACTTAGGCAGGACAGGGAATGTTTTTTTTGACAGGATTTACAAGATTTACAGGATAGATAAGGCGGTATCGCCGCCAACAATCCTGTAAATCTTGTAAATCCTGTCAAAAAAACATAAGCCAGTCAACCAAGGCCTCTGAGATTGGGTTGCCTAAGTTTTTACGGAAATTAAATGAAAGTCCTGCTTTGACAAAAAAGACTGCCCGGCCAGTCGCCCCGAACTCCGGCAAGACGCTACCTTGTGGCGGTTTGTTATCCGGTGCCTTTCTGGTAAAAACAATCGGTTAGCACAACCAGCCAACTACTGCATAAACCTGCTTGTGCCATGCGCATAAAATTTACGCTTCTGTTTTTTAGTCTGTTGTTTGGGAGTATCATTTCCGCTCAGCAAACAGGCGATAACTGGTGCGGCACGCACGCCGAATCGCCCTGGCTGGACTGGTACCAGCGCAACACGGGTATTTTCAGCATCGCCGATGGCGGTGTTGACTCCGCCTGGCTGTATGTGCCGATGACCCTGCATATCGTGGGCAACAACAACGGCGCGGGTTATTTTCCGTTGGGAAACGCCATTAACGCCGTGTGCGAAATGAACAGCGCGTACGAACCCGCCCGCATCCGGTTTTATCTGCTGCCCGGCGATGCCGTCCGCTACCACAACAATTCTTCCTGGTACGAACACGGCTGGAACGACGGTTCCGATATGATCAATACCGTCATTCCCGATATCCGCAACCGCCTGAATGCCTTCGTGGTAGCCGATCCGGCAGGCAACTGCGGCTACTCCTGGTACGATGCTATTGTCCTGAAATCCAGCTGTTCCGGGCCGGGCAATACCACCTGGGCGCACGAGGCGGGCCACCACTTTTCACTGCCGCACACCTTCCGGGGCTGGGAGGGCTTTACCTGGAACTACGCGGATCCTGCCCCGTTGAAAGTCAACAGCCGCGATGTCGAAAAAACCGACGGCACCAACTGCTATGTCGGGGGCGACCGTTTTTGCGACACCGAGCCGGACTACCTGAACAGCCGCTGGCCGTGCAATGGCGACCTGCGCAGCAACACCGTCCAGCACGATCCCACCGGCGCCGCCTTCCGCTCCGATGCCAGCCTGCTCATGGGTTATGCCAACGATATTTGTTCGTCGCGTTTCACCGAAGAACAGATAGCCGCCATGCGGGCCAACCTGCAATCGGATGAACACAACCAGTACCTGCAAATCACGGCCCCGCTGCCCGAACTGGATGATCAGGCGCAAGTCGTTTTGATCAGCCCGATAGACTCATCCGAGAGCATGCAGTACAACCACATCGAGCTGAAATGGAACAAAGTGCCCGGTGCGCGCTACTATACCGTTGAAATCAGCCGAACGCCCGAGTTCCCCTCCACGTTTTTTTCCGAGACGCTGGTTGACTCGGCCAGCCTTGTGGTCACCAAATCCATGCCCAACAATTGGACGCTTTTCTGGCGTGTGCGGGCCTACAGCGACTGGGATGTGTGCCAGCCGTACGACCAGGCGCAGATCGGTTCGTTTCGTACCCAGAACCTGTCGGCAACCAACGATCTGGAACGTTCGGCCATCATCACGTTGGCGCCCAACCCGGTCATGGCCGGTATTGCTGCCCGGCTGCGTATTGAGGCCGAACAGGCCATGGACGTTGCCGTGTCGCTGTGCGATGCTGCCGGACGCGCCTGCTACCAGCAACGCTACCGCCTGTATGCCGGCGAAAACCAGTTTGACATTCCGACCACCAACCTGAGTGCCGGTTTTTACTCCATGCTGGTTCAAAATGAAAAAGGCGCTACGGTGAAACGGCTCGTGGTGGTGGAATAAAACAACATGGGCGTTATTCAGCGACAAGGGATCAAGCATTCGATCGTCAATTTTGTGGGACTGGGCGTGGGCATGGTCAGTACACTTTTTGTGTATTCCCAAAAAGACGTGGTGGAAGCCTACGGTCTCGTGCAGTTTCTGCTCAGCATTGGCATGATCGGTTTTCCGTTGTTTTCGTTTGCCGGCAGCGCCGTTGCGTTGCGTTTTTTCCCTTATTTCGAAGACAAGCCCAGCGGCCACCACGGTTTTTTGTCCTTGTTGCTCGGCATGAGTCTTTTGGGCTGGAGTGTTTGTGCCGGTATTGCCCTGCTTTTTTGGGAAAACATCCAAACCGCAGTGGCCGGGGAGTCTGACTTGCGGCATGACCACCTCTGGGTTGCCTTTCCGCTGACCCTGCTTTTTACCGTAGCCACGGTTTTTACGCAGTATGCCGCCAACCTGAAACGGATTGTGGTGCCGTCCCTGCTCTTCGATTTTTCCCTGAAAATGGCCCTGCCGACCCTGCTGGTCGGCCTCTGGATGCACTGGATCAGCCTGCAAACCATGCTGTGGCTGCTGCTCGTGCATTTTGCGCTGGTGACCGCCGGCCTCGCGGTGTATCTGCTGTTCATGGGCGAGCGGTTCACGAAGCCCGATTGGCATTTTCTCAACCCCAAAATGCGGCGCGACCTCGGCACCTACGCCGGTTTTGTCATGATCTCCGGGGTAGCGGTGCTGCTGACCGTCCGTGCCGACACATTCCTCGTGGGGGCGCTCACCGACATGAAACGCACCGGCATCTACGCCATCGCGCTCAACATCGCCGTGGCGATAGACATCCCGATCAAGGGCCTGCATGCTGCCAGTGTACCGTTTATGACCAAGTACCTGGCCGAGAAAAACTGGACGGAACTGAGCAACCTGTACCACAAGGTGTCCATCAACCTGCTCACCGCCGGGCTTTTGCTTTTCGGCTGCATCTGGGTATCGGTAGACGACCTGTACCAACTGATGCCCAACACCGGCGAAGTATCGCAGGGCAAATATGTGTTGTTGTTTTTGTGTATCGGCAAACTGATCGAAATGGCCGTCAGCCTGAACAGCCCCTTAGTTTATTACTCCGAATACTACCGCTACTCGCTGGTTTCTTTCTGCGTATTGGCTGCCGCCAATGTCGGTTTCAATATCTGGCTTATTCCCCTGCTCGGGCTGCCCGGCGCTGCGCTGGCTACGTTGCTCTCCATCACCGGCTACTCCCTGTTCGGGCTGGCATTGGTGTGGACCAAGTTCCGGATGCAGCCGTTCACCCGCAGCATGGCGCTGGCAGGAGTCCTGGCGCTGGCGGCGGTGGCGGCCGTCTGGTTCCTGCCGTCCACCGGCTATGTGTTGCTCAATATCGCGCTGCGCTCCGGGCTGTTTGCCCTGTTGTTTGGGGTGCTGGTGATCCGGTTCCGGGTGTCGGAGGATATTTTGTCGCTGTGGGCGACCGGGCAGGAGCGGGTGCGGGCAGTCTTGAAAATATAAAAAATCCCGTCTTTTTTGTGCCGCGTATGCCTGTAGATTGATCAGAAATGCCGTTTTTGCCGCGGTTTTCTGAAGAAAAAAAATAGCAGAAACCACGCGTTTTATCCTGACACGGATTCCAGACTTTCCAGTTTAAAAAACCTGGAAAGTCTCACTTCCATCCACCTAACATCAACCGACACCTTACCATGAGCAACGAATCAACATCGTCCAGAAACCTCGCCATTGGCATTATCGCTGCAGTCCTGCTGACCGCTCTGTTGGGTTGGTCTATCTGGAAAATTCGCGCCCTCGGCGCCGAGAAAGAGAAGCAGGAAATGCAGATCACCGCACTTACCGAGGAAAAAGCCAACCTGGAAAGCAGCCTCGACAGCCTGCAATTAGCCCTGAACAGTGTGCGCAGCGAAAACGAGGAACTCCAGGGGAAAGTCAGTGCATCGGCTTCCGTGCTGGCCCAAAAAGATGCGATTATCCGGCAGTTGAAAGGCCAGAACGCCACACAAATTACCGAACTGCGGGTGCAGGTGGAAGGGCTGCAAAAAGCCAAGGCCGAGTACGAGGCGATCCTCGCGGTACTGCGGGCCGAAAACGAACAACTCAAGGCCGAAAACGCCGAACTGCGGGCCGAAAATGCCGAACTGCGCGACAGCACTTCCCAACTCACCGCCAAGGTGGACGACCTCGCCACCAAGTTGGCCGATCAAATCCAGCGCACCCAGTCGGCCCAGTTTAAAGCCACGGCTTTCAAAGTGGAAATGGAACGCCGCAGCGACAAACTGACGGCCAAGGCCCGGCGCGTACGCAACCTCACCGTCGGTTTCGACCTGGCCGATGTGCCCGAAAAATACCGTGGCCCACAAAAACTCTACCTCGTCATCTCCGACGCAAACGGCGCCCCTATCGCCGCCGCCAACCCCACTAAAGTCACCATCGAAGCGCCCACCGGTCCCATCCCGATCATCGCCCAGCAAACACGCGCGGTCAATCTCGTTCAAACCCAACGCCTCTCGTTCAATTACAAACTGGAGGAAAAACTCAAGAGCGGAAACTACGTTGCTGCGGTGTACTGCGACAAAGGGCTGCTTGGCGCATCCAGTTTCCGACTACAGTAAAAGCGCCCGGCTGCCGTATATTTGGCCCATGAACATAAAAAAATATACGGTTTCGCCCGGCAGCCTCAAAAACCTCGAACTGCTCGATGCTACAATTCCCCCGCCCGGCCCCGGCGAAGTGCAGGTGGCGGTGCAAGCCGTCGGACTGAATTTCGCCGATGTGTTTGCGATCTGGGGCCTGTACAAAGCCGCGCCCAAAACGGCGTTCACCCCCGGGCTCGAGTACGCCGGCGTGGTGGAAAGGGTAGGAGAGGGCGTGACCCGGTACAGCCCCGGCGACCGGGTCATGGGCATCACCCGTTTCGGTGGCTACACGACCGGAATCAACATACACGAAAATTATGTGGTGCCGATTCCGGCCGACTGGAGTTTCGCCACCGGCGCGGCGTATCTGGTACAATCGCTCACGGCCTACTACGGATTATTTAACCTCGGCGCGCTGGAGCAGGGCCAGAACATACTGGTGCACAGCATTGCCGGTGGCGTAGGTTTGCAGGCGCTGAAAATTGCCAAGGCGACGGGCTGCTTCGTCGTGGGCACCGTCGGCGATGCCGCCAAGGTGGAACTGGCCCGCGCCAACGGTTGTGACCGTGTGCTGGTGCGCGGCAAAAATTTCGAACAGGAACTCCGCGACGCGCTCGGCGACCGCCCTCTGCATCTTGTTTTCGACACCGTGGGCGGGCGTTATTTCTCCATCCCCTGGCAGATGCTGGCGCCCATGGGCCGCATGATCGTGGTGGGTTCCTCGCGCTACGCCAGCGTGGGCAACCGACCCAATGTGCTCCACATGCTGCGCCATTTCCTGACCCGCCCGAAAATAGACCCGCAGATGTTGCCGGAGCAAAACCGCGGCCTCTTCGGCTTCAACCTGATTTACCTGTACGAACGTATTGACCTCATGCCGCCCATGCTGCGGCACCTCGAAACCATGCACCTGGCGCCGCCACACGTCGGTCATGTCTTTCCCTTCGAAAACATGCGCGAAGCCATGCTGCTGTTTCAGAGCGGGAAAACGAAGGGAAAAGTGGTGCTGGAAGTGTAGCGGCGGGTTTTAACCCGCCGATTTTTACAAAATAAATGACTATGCTTGATTGGCATAAGGGTAAAATACTGGCAATCGCGTTGGCGGTATTGCTGTGTGCCGGCTGCAAACGCAAGGCCACGACACCGGACATTCCACCAGCCAAAACCGACGATACGCCGGCTGCAGTGGTGGATACCATCCCCGTGCGCCGCCCGCTTTTCGAGTACACAGTGCCCCGAGAAGTACGCATCCGGGACTATTTCCGGTTCCTCGACAGCCTCGTGCTGCGCTACGACAGCCTCGTGCCGTACCACCTGACCGAGCACCTGCTTGTGCGCGCCAACCCGTGGCTCATTGATACATTGGCCGGCACCGACTACTACCACCGACTGGAGCGCGGCGAGTTTGTGTACGACCAGCGGAAATTAGTCGTCCTGCGGCCCGGCGACACGCTGCGCATACCCGATACGCTGACCGCCCGGGAAATTCAGCGGCAAATAGACAGCACCTGGCTCGATCTTAATATCCCGGAGTTTCGGTTGCGCATCGTAGAGGGCGCCGATACGGTGCACAGCATACTCGTGCGCGTCGGAAAAAATCAAAAGCGGTATCAGGAATTGCTGAAACGGAAAGAGGACCTGCGCACCCGCCCCGGTACGGGCGCCATCATCCGAATTAACCGCACGCCCTCTCTGTTTGTGGATCCGCACACCGGCAGAAAACTGATAGACACCAAACGCGACGACCGCCGAAAAACCCGGATGCCCATGATTCCGTGGATCGAACCGGAGATCAATGGCCGGCGCCTGGGGCAGTTGATTCACCCGACGACCAACCCGTCCACGTTGGGAAAAGCAAGTTCCAACGGCTGTATCGGATGCAGCGAAGCAGACGCCTGGCGACTGTACTACCACGCGCCGCTGGGCACGCGCATAGTCATCCGCTATGACCTGAACGTACCCCTGCCCGATGGCGACACGCTGCGGTTGCGGGATATTTACGGCTGGGAGAAGGGGGTTAAGTTTTGAGTTTTGAGTTTAGAGTTTTGAGTTTTGAGTTTGTTTTGAGTCAAACTATGGAAAATAATGCTTGGGTTACCAAAGCCTCCGGCGAGCAGGTTGTTTTTGCTCCCGAGAAACTATTGCACTCGCTGCGCCGGGCCGGCGCGGGGCGGGAACGGGCGGAAGCCATTGTGCGGGAAGTGACCGCACAACTACATGCCGGCATGACGACAAAACAAATCTACCGCATGGCGCACAAAATGCTGCGCAAAGAAGCCCGGTACACGGCCGCCCGGTATTCCCTGAAACAAGCCCTGCTGGAACTCGGTCCGTCGGGCTATCCGTTCGAGGTGTTCATCGCCCGGCTGCTGGAAGCAGAAGGTATGCGTGTGCAGATCGGACAAATTCGGGCGGGCAAGTGCGTGTCCCACGAGGTGGATGTTTTCGGTGAAGCCGACGGGCGCGTACTGGTTGGGGAATGTAAATTCCACAACCGCCAGGGTCTGGTTTCCGATGTGAAGGTGCCGCTGTACATCCATTCGCGTTTCCGCGACCTGAGCGCGGGTTTCCTGAGCGCTCCGGAATGGGCGGGCCGCAAGTTTGAGTCCTGGGTGTTTACCAATACCCGCTTCACCGACGATGCCCTGCAATACGGGCGCTGCTCCGGCATGCACCTCATCGGTTGGGATACGCCGTTCGACTACGGCCTGCGCGACTGGGTGGACCGCACCGGTCTGCACCCGCTCACCTGCCTGACATCGCTGACGCGGCACGAAAAAAACAAACTGCTGGACCAGCGCGTGGTGCTGGCCCGGGAACTGCTACAGGAACCCGAAAAACTGGATATTGCGGGTATAGCACCGGGCCGCGTGCGGGGGATATTGAAGGAGGCTGAGGGTTTGTGCGGGTAATCACCCAAGCGACTTCACTCAAATATCCTTCTTCCTGAAAATCCGCACGGCCGCCCACAACGGCCCTGCAACCCACGCCAGCATGGCCAGCACAGCCAATCCTCCCCCCAAAACCGAACCAAAAAAGTGCTGGAAAAGCGCTCCCGTGTAACCCATGAGCGCGGCGGCATCCAACTGGAGCAACATGGCGATGCGGGCCAGATCAACAGGATTGAGGAAGGTCATGCCGATGATGATTTTTTCCAGCGGATAGTCGCTGAACGCGAACATGCCCATGAGCACCAGCCCGTCGTACAGGATGGTGCAGAAAAACCACAGCAACAATGCGATGCCGATGCCCCGCGCCTTGTCGCGCGAAAGTACGGTAGCCAAAAAAGCCATGGACACGAAAGCCAGGGTGAGCAGCAAGCCGCAACCCACCAGCATGGCGCCGCGCAAAGTGCCTTCGTACAGCAATACCGGTATACCCACGCCCACGCCGAATGCGATACACAGCGAAACCGCCACGCCAAGGTATTGGCCGAGGAAAATATCTGAACGGCGCAGGGGCTGGGCCAGCATCAGTTCCGTAAATTCGTAGGCATTGTACAGGTGGATGGTGGCAAACACGATGCTCACCAACGGCAGCACGATCAGGATGATGTTCAGCAGGCTCATCATGCCCTTGGCCGGGTCGCTCTCCAGGTTGAAAAAACTCATGGACACCAGCACCAGAAACAACAGGTAGGCCAGCACGAATTTGTTGCGCAAGATGTCGTACACGACGTACTTGGCAATTTTCAACATGGGCAAATCAGCGATGCCGGCAACAGGTTTTGCAGTTGCTTCCATGTCGCAAGGATACGGTGCTTTCAGGGAATGTGGAATCCCGGCAGCAGTCGTTTGGGCAGGTTCGGTTGTATTGATTTTGTACACGGCGATTCGATTTAAAACAAGGGGGTGTTTTGGTGTTTTGGTGTTTTGGTGTTTGGGTTACGGAGGCACCAAAACACCCAAACACCCAAACACCTCTAATTCTGTTGTTCCAGCAGTTTTTCGAGCAGCAGGACTTTCGGAAACAGCACGTTGTTTTCCAAATGGACGTGCCAGCGCAGGTCATTGTCCAGTTCCTCCAGTTTGGAAAAAGTCACGATATAGGTTGCGCAAGCATCTGCCGGCGGCGTAAATCCGTTGGTCAGGTCGCGCAAATTTTCCAATAGCGTGCCGGCGTAGTCGTGCTCGTTTTCCATGACATGGATAGGGTTTTCCACCGATCCGAACGGCATTTTGGGTTGCCGGGTATGCTCGCGCCGGGCTACACACAGGGCTTTGATGTAGGGAAACAGGATGTGTTCCTCCTTGTCGATATGCTCCAAAAGATCGCCGGCCAACAGTTCGACCTGTTTCTCCACCACCTTTAGTTCCGGGTGCCGGCTGCCGTGCACACCGGCTATTTTCGCCGTGTACCGGCGCAGCAGGGGCAGGGCTTCCCGCAGGTACTGGTGGTGTGTTTGCACGATATACTCCGCCAGAAAGTCGGGCGCCCATTTGTCTGTATTTTGCGAAGGCATTTCGGGGGCGTCAATAGCTTGGGTTAGTTCGTCGGACAAGGTTTCCCAGGCCAGTTCTTTTTCCGCGCAGGCCTTGGCCAGCGTGCGTTTTCCGCCGCAGCAAAAATCAATGCCGTGCCGGCTGAATACCTCGGCTGTGCGGTAGTGGTGGGCGACCAATTCGCCAATAGTTCGTTCTGGATGCAGTGTCATAGCGTTGTTTTTTGCATGATTTGTGCGATAGCCCGGCCGAGGCGCTCCTCGCCGGTTTCGGTTTTTAAGGTATTCAGGGATTTGAAAAATACCAGCCGGCCTTCCACGAGGTAAAGCACATCGGTGGCGAGTTCTTCGAGGTCGCTCATGATGTGGGAGGTGATGAGAAAGAGTTTGTTCCGTTTTTTTTCGCGCTGTACTTTTTCTTTCAGGATTTCGGCGGAGAGCGGATCAAGGCCGGCAGTAGGCTCGTCCAGAATCATGACCGGGGCATCAAACAAAAAAGCCAGTGCAGCGCTCACTTTCTGGCGGGTGCCGCCCGAAAGCGTGCGCATGGTCTTTTGGTAAATTTGGGGCAACTGGTAGGCGTGTATGAGTTCTTCGTCCAGTGTTTCTGCGGTAGCGCCGCGCAGGTCGCGCATCATTTCGAACACCTGGCCGATTTGCATATTGTCGGGATAACGCCCGATCTGGGGCATGTACCCGATGTGGCGGCGGTACTGCCCATCCTGTCCGATGGGCTGCCCCTGAAATGAAATGCCGCCGCTTTCGGGCACCACCATGCCGAGTATACTTTTGATGAGCGTGGTTTTGCCCGAACCGTTGGGGCCGATAATGCGCTCGAAGCCGATATGGCCATTGTTCAAAACCCAATACCAATGTTTTGGCGATGCTGGATTTGAACCTGGTGAGTTTGCCGAAGGTTTTACTGACGTGCTGTATCTGCAACATAAGGTTTCATTAAAGGTGAGCGGTCGAGCAGGTTGTCGGGGGAAAGACTGGGAATTACTTTTTCGGCGCGGTCGAGCAGGAGTACGGTAAAACTGCGCCAAAACATCATGGCGTACGGCATTTGGTCCGATACCATGGCAAACAGGCTGACGGGACGGTACGGCACGTCGCCAATTTGGTCGTGGTCAAGGTCGTAGCCTTCGTACTTGTCCCAGTAATTTTTTTCAAACGTGTTGAGCACCAACTGGTTGTTGGTAGATACGTCGAAGGTGTTGGCAAAAAAATTGTTGTTCCGAAAGGTATTGCCGTCGCAGCTGGCCTGTACTTTAATGGCCCAGCCGTTTTGGCGAAACTCATTGCGCTCGAGCACGCTTCGGGTGCAGCCTTCCATAAAAATTGCCGCCGTGTTTTGCACAAATATGTTGTCGGAAATGTGGCTGCGTTGGATGTCTTTCAGCAAAATGCCGTAGGCTGCACCGCCAGTGTTTTCTGAAAAGGTGTTGTGGCGCATCGTGACGTTGCGGGTGTACATGACCGCTACGCCGGCGCCGTTTCGGATAAAGGTGTTGTGTTCGTAGGAGTCGTTGTGCGAAAACATAAAGTGCAGTCCGTAGCGCACATTGCCCGCGCTCCAGTTGCGGTTGATTTGAGAATTGGTGACAAACTCGAAGTAAATCCCGTCGCGATGGCCTTGCACGCGGTTGTCGGAAATCGTGATACTGTCGCATTTCCAGGCATGGATGCCATTGCCGGAAGTTTGTTCCACTTCGCCGTGGGCGGTCAGGTGGTTGCCGGTGACCCAGCAACGTTTGCTGTTGGACAGGTAAATGCCGAAATAGTTGTCCTCCAGTATGTTGCCAAAAACATACACATACCTGGCATTGTACACCTTGATGCCGGCCTGATCTTCCAGCGACCCGGAACCACAGCGCACTACCCGAAAACCGCTCACGGAAACGTGGTTGGATCGGATGCTCAGGGGTTGGTTACGGTGCTCGCCATCCAGAACAGGCCAGCCTTCGCCGCGAAGGATCAGGGGTTTGGTCACCAGTATAGGTTCATGGTATTTCCCCGCCCGCACGAGTACGGTATCGTAAGGCCGGGCCTTTTCCACGGCGGCTTGTATGCTCGCCAACGCTGTGCCGGGTGCCACCACCCAGGTGCGGGCGTGTAGCGCGGAGGCGGCGAGGAGGAGGAGGAATGTGAAGGTGTGTTGCATGATCTGATTGGTTCGATTAGACCGATTGATTCGATTAGTTCGATTAGACCGATTGGTTCGATTGGAAGTTGACGGGAGATGCTCTAAATCGGCATAATCGAATCAATCGGCCTAATCGAATCAATCGAACAAAACTGGCACTTGCTTCCATGCAAGCGTTTCTCCGCCGGTTTGAGTTTTTATCTTTTCCAGATCGTCTGGTGTAGCAAATGCCGCGACTTGCGAAGCCATCGGTGTTTTCAGGTTGTCGCTGTGCAGGAAAAGCGCTTTCTCGAGCTCCAGCAGCACGCCCTCGTGGGCAAAATCGGTGATGTACCGACCGGCAACATCTTCGGGTTTGACGGTGCCCTCCTGTTCAAAAAGCACTAAGCAGTTCACGTCGTCGAACTTGAACGCCTTGCCTTTTTTGGTCATGATTTCGGCGCCGTAGCGCTTGTCCATGAGGGTCATTTTGCAGAAGGCACAGTTGTCGGTGCCGTAGTGGATGGGCTGCGGGCCGGTGCTGCATTGCACAAAAAAGAGTGGCAGCAACAGCGCAATGCCGGCGCCGGCGGGTTTGGTGACTGCAACGCGGTGCTTCCGGTTGCGCCACCACTCGTACCCCACAATGAGCAGCGAAATGCCCGTGACGCCCATCAGAATCCAGCCGCCGGTATCGGGCAGCGACCAGGCCTCGAAGTTGAGCAGTTTTTTGTAGCCAAGTACCGGTGGTTGGTAGGCCATGCCGGGAATGACGATCGGCGCTTTCGGATCGAGGTTGTGCCCGTAGTCGTATCCCCAGCGCCAGAAATCGTACAATGCCAGGCTGTCGGCTATAGCCAACACAACCCAGTAGGCCAGTGCCGACCACCAGCGCCCAATAAGCGCCAGCAGGAGGCACAGCACCCCGACCCCGATAATGGCCGGGCCAATAAACTCGAACTCCGGAAACATATCCACGCTGATGGCACGCATGCCGATGTAGTGGTTCAGGGCGCTGATGACCCGCACGTCGCCCGTGAGGGTATCATGCCAGATTTTCATTTCCAGCCCCTCGGGGTACTGCGGTGCGGTGAGATAGATGCTCCAGATTGGCGTCTTCAGCATGATAAATAATGCCAGGGCGCCGATGACGAGGGTAATGCGGGAGATATTGGTGATTTTGAACATGGCTGTCATTGTACCGCCGAACCCCGTTCGGCGCTTTTGATTCTATTTATTTGTTCAAGCGATATGCCCGGCACCGAACGGGGTTCGGCGGTACAAAGGCCGCAGTAGAAAAGCAACCTACTCCGGCAACAGCACCGCATCTATGACGTGCACAATGCCATTGGAGGCGGGTACAGAAGCGAGAATTGTGGCGGTGCCGTTCACCAGCACTTTGCCGTCTTTCACGCTCAGGGTGATGTTTTTCAGGTTGACCTGATTGAGTTTTTGACCGTCGCGCATTTGCTCGACTTTGACGACCCCCACGAACGTGTGGTATTCGAGGATATTCGAGAGCGCATCCTTGTTCTCGGGTTTCATCAGGTTGTCGAGCGTTTCTTTGGGTATTTTAGCAAATGCCGCGTCGGTGGGCGCAAATACGGTAAACGGGCCGGCATTCGACAAGGCATCCACCAGTGCGGCGGCCTTCACGGCAGCCACGAGTGTGGTGTGATCCTTGGAGCCGACGGCGATTTGCACGACGTTTTTTTGGGAAATATCGTCCTGTACAGCGGACTGACCGGCACCTGCAGCCGTGGCATCAGCAGTAGTAGCAGAATCGGTGGTGGTAGTTTGGTTGCAGGCGAAAATAACGAGCAGAAGCGCGAGCGCCAGTATGGAAAAAAACAGGTGTTTCATAGTTGTAAAATTGAAATGATACGACTGATACGCTTATTTCGACTGATACGCTTATTCCGATTGATTCGATTGATACACGAGGGTAATCGAACCAATCGAATCAATCGGAATAATCATATCAATCGAATCAATTACTGCGGTTCCCCGGTACTAAATTTCAACGGGACATTCGATCCGGCGGGCGAAACGCGCATATAGCCCTGCATTTCCTGGTGGAGGGCCGAGCAGAAGTCGGTGCAGTAGAACGGCACCACACCCACGCGGTCGGGTTTCCACAGCAGGGTCTGGGTTTCGCCGGGCATGATGAGGATTTCGGCGGTAGCGGCACCCTTCACGGCGAAACCGTGCGGAACATCCCAGTCCTGTTCGAGGTTGGTAACGTGGAAATAAACCTCGTCGCCGAGGCGCACACCCTCAATGTTGTCGGGCGTCAGGTGCGAGCGGATAGCGGTCATATAGACGTGCACCTTGTTGCCTTCGCGCACCACTTTGGCCTGGGCCTCGCCTTTGGCTACATACGGGTGGGCATTTTCTTCCAGCGGATAAATCTTGACCGACTTGTCCTTGATCAGGCTGGCGGGTATGGCGTTGGCATAGTGCGGCTCGCCCACGGTGGGGAAGTCGAGCAGGAGTTTCATCTTTTCGCCGCTGATGTCGTACAGTTGGGCCGACTGCGCCAGCTCGGGGCCGGTGGGCAGGTAGCGGTCCTTGGTGATCTTGTTGTAGGCGATGACATATTTGCCGTGCGGCTTTTTGGTGTCGCCGCCGGGCACACACAGGTGCCCGATGGAGTAGTAGGTGGGCACGCGGTCAACGACCTCGAGGCTTTGTACATTCCACTTGACGATTTCAGACGACACGAAGAAGGATGTGTAGGCATTGCCGTTGTTGTCAAACTCGGTGTGCAACGGGCCAAGGCCTGGCTTTTTCACTTCGCCGTGCAGCACATCTTCGTATTTCAGCACGGGGATGCCGTCGTATTCGCCTTCGAAATTGCGGTCGGCGATGGCTTTTTGCATTTTGGCAAAGGAAAATACCGGAATGATGGCAGCCAGTTTGCCCGAACCCACGATGTATTCGCCGGTTGGGTTCACGTCGCAGCCGTGCGGGCTTTTCGGGCAGGGGATGAAGTAGGCAAAATCCTTGAGCACTTTCGGGTCGAGCATGATGGCCTCCGTTTCCCACTTGGTAGTGGCGGTGTGCGTTTTTTCGTCGTAGAAGTTGTGGGCGTAGCGCACTTTTTTCGTCACGCCTTTGCCGGCGCGGGCGTACTCTTCGGCTTTTTTCCAGTTGATGGCGACGATGAAATCCTTGTCGTTTTGCGACGCATTCACTTCGAGCAGCGTGTTGGCGCGCTCGGAGTTGTAGCAGGAGAAGAAGAACCAATCGTGGCTCGGGCCTTTACCGGAACGGCTCAGGTCGAGGTTGATACCAGGCAGGAGTACCTGAAAGGCCAATTTCAGGTGGCCCTCTTTCGGGTCAATGCTGATAAAAGAAGCGGTGCCCCGGAAATTGTCCTTGTAGGTTTCGATGGGCACATCGGGCTGGTCGTCCATCGGAATGGAGAAGCGTGTGCCGGCCACGATGTACTCGCTGTTTTCGGTGATGAACGGCGAGGAGTGGTTACCGCCCGAGTTGGGGATTTCCAGAATCTCCTGCGTGCGGAAGGAGGCGAGGTCCACGCGAGCTACACGCGGGGTGTTGTTGGCATTGGCAAACATCCAGCGCCCGTCCTGCTCGCCATTGGTGAGCGACATGGAGATGTGGTGCTGGTCGTCCCAGGGCACAAACCCGTGGGAGGTCATCAGCATGGGTTTGGTTTCTTCGCTGTAGCCGTAGCCGTTTTCCGGAAACACCGAAAACACGGGAATGATCTTCAGCATACGACCCGATGGCAGGCCATACACGGACACTTGTCCGTTGAAACCGCCGGAAACGAAGTTGTAAAATTCGTCGTATGTGCCCGGCGCGACATATACTTTTTGGGCGGCATCACCGGCAGATGCACCGGCGACACCCTTGGTTTTGCATTGCCACAGGGCGGCAATCACAAGGAGCAGCCCGGCAAGAAAGAAGAGTAATTTTTTCATATTCGTGATAAATTATGAGTGATAGGTTGGTTTTGCGTTTCGAGCGCACTCAAAACTCGAAACCCAAAACTCGAAACTGTTTATTTTTCTCCGTCGTTGGCACGCATGAACTCCAGTACGTCGCGGGCATCGCCGATAGATACGTTTTGGTTGGGCATGCGGGTGAGGCAGAGTTCGAGCAGTTTTTGGGCCTCGTCATCTTTTTCGAGCATGATTTCCACGTTGGTGATCATGTTCATGATCCACTCGGGTTTGCGGTTTTTAGTAACATCTTTCCAGCCCGGGCCGACGACGCGCTTGTCGTCGAGTTTGTGGCAGGCGGAGCATTTCATGTCGTAAATCGCTTTCCCGCGGGATACGCGCTCGGCCTCAAGGGGTATTTTGAGTTCTACAAACTTGACCTCTCCGATACCTTTGCCTTCGGCCAGCATCTGCTCTTCCGGAGAAGGAGCGGGTGGGGCGCTGGATTTTTTGGGAGTATCGCCGCCGCCACAGGCTGCGAGTGCGAATACGAATAGCAAGAGGGCGCTATACCATGTTTTCATACAACTATGCTTTTGTTTGAACGATATGTTTTTCATGCTGCAAGTGTACGAGCATACAGAGGCCGGGATTTATGACTCGAATCATAAACCCGAACTGAGGGGAAATGCCAGGAAAAATAGTGTGAAAAATGGCGGCTAAACCGGGCCTGTGAGCGCTCTTTCAGGCATGCAGTAGTCCGGGGTGATGATAATCATGGCGCAGACTGAGAACAATCAAAAGGGGAAAGCGGGTTATGCTGAAAGTTTCTGCCCCGCTTGGTATTTTCCTGCCCTGCTTGGTGTTTTCACCAAGCGGCTCTATGCGAGTCTGCTTGGTGAAAACACCAAGCAGGGCGGAAATAGTTGGTTTTCGCGCCGGGGCTAACGCCCCTCTTGGTTTAAATAATGGCACTTTTATAAACGGTGTCGGGGCTACGCCCCTAATTCGACTTGTGTGCATACCATAGGTGAAAACACCAAGCAGGGCGAAAAGCATGACAACGCAGGAAGCGCGATTTACTTTTTAGATTTTTCCGCTTTCCCGGCAGGCGCCCGGCGTTTGGCCTTAGCCGGCGCCGGCTGGGCGGTTGGTGTAGTTTGGGGTGGAATACCGGCGGCTTTGGGCTGCTTTGGTGTCGGTGTTTCCGGCGCCAACTGCACCGTCACGGCTTCGATGTGTGCGCCAAAATCGCGGTACACGGAGAAGTACTGCTCGATGGTATTTTCCCAGGAGAAATTAGCAGCCATGATCCGTTCGCGCAGGTGTGTCACCGTTTCGGGATCGTTGTGCCACATGGAGGCGGCGCGGTAGATGGCGTGTGCGGCATCGTCCAGACTGAACTGATCAAACCGGATACCGCGACCGGAGCCGTCCGGCTCGCCGATATCGGGCACTGTATCTTTTAGTCCGCCCACGGAGCGCACCACCGGGATTGTGCCGTAGCGCATGGCGTACATCTGGTTCAGTCCGCACGGCTCCACGCGGGAGGGCATGACGAGAAAATCGGAACCCGCGTAGATTTGGTGCGCGAGCGCCTCATTGTAGTCAATCACCGCATTGAACTTGCCTGGAAACTGGTGGGCCATCGAGCGAAACTGGTTCTCCGTCCACGTTTCTCCGGTGCCCAGCACCAGAAAACTCGTCCGGGCGCCGGCCTGGATGAAGCGTCGGAAGGTATCGGGCAAGAGGTCCACGCCCTTTTCATTTACCATACGCCCGATAAAACTGAACAGGGGCGCGTCGTAAGGGAACCCAAACCACTCGCAGAGTACGCGCTTGTTGCGCGTTTTGAATTTGGAGATATTCTTGCCTTCCAGGTGGTATTGAATCATCGGGTCGTTGGACGGGTCCCATATCTGGGCGTCTATGCCGTTCACGATGCCGCGCTGCTTGCGCCATTCCTGCCGGAACAACGGCTCCAGCCCGAGGCTGCTGTGGTGCAATTGAACAGGTACGAAGGCGACACCGTGGTGACCGCCCATGCAGTTTTTATGGCGGTAGCCATCGGGTTGATAACCCCGTGCCAATCCAGCAGATTCCGGGCGCCGGCTTCGTAGGGCGGCAGCAAATGGCTGTTCCCCAACTGAACATGCCCTGATATTGGCCATTGTGGATGGTGAAAACGGTCGGAATGGGCGCCAACTGCTGGTATGCGGGGCAGTATTTGACCATCCAGGGAATAAGTCCCGTGTGGTGGTCGTGGCAGTGCAGTACGCGGGGCCTTTCGTGCCAGGGAAACGACAGGAGCCACTCCAGTACGGCTTGCTGAAAACAAATATAGCGTTGTACCTCGTCGCCGTAAGGTGCACCGGAGGCATCGTTGTAGATGCCGGGGCGGTCGTACAAGCCGGGAATATCCACCACAAAAAGCGGGTAGCCGAGTGTATTGCCCACCTGCTGCTGCACCCGGAAGTTCCACTGGCGCCAGTTGATCCAGGTGGAACCCTGGAAGACCGTGACCCATTCCTGATTATTGATCCAGCGCTGGCTGTATTTCGGAATAATAGCGGCGGAAAGCACGCCGGCCTGGGTGTTGTACTTGGGCAGGGAACCGACTACGTCGCCTAAGCCGCCTGTTTTGGCGGCGGGGTAACACTCGGCAGAAATATGGAGGACCTGAATCATGGTTGCGTTTTGTTTTTTCAGTCGAGGAATACGGCGATGTGGTGTCTGGGTGGGGATTTTAAGGATTTGCGAAGTTCTACGTTTGCTCCGCTTGCGAGGTAACTTTTGTTGACAAAAAAAACGCCTTTTCCCACGCCGCTTCCGCCAGTTGAGCGGTCAGTTTTTCGATATAAAAACTGCCTGCCGCCGGGTCGGCGATTGCACCAAAGCCGCTTTCGAGTTTCAGCAAATGCTGTACGTTGCGGGCTATGCGCCGCCCAAAGGGACGCGGGTATCTGGCCTGCTGTTCGCGTCCGGCATCGTAGGGCAGCACGGTGAGGCGATCGGCGCCGCCCAGCACGGCCGACATGGCCATGGTGGTCGCGCGGATCATATTGGTGTACAGATCGTCGGTGTACGATCCGGGCGCAAAACGCACATCCAGCACCGGATAGGCGGGTTGTACGCCCCAGGCCTTCAGCACGTTGAGCCAGAGCAGTTTGAAGGCCCTGAGTTTGGCAATTTCTACGAAATAACTGTGGCCAACCAGCAGCGAAAACTGCATCTGCGCGGCTACCTGTTCGGCGCTCAGGCCGTGGGCTGTGCCGCCGGCAAGGTACTGTGCACCACGACGGAGCACGGCGGCCAACTCGTCGGCAACACCGGCTGTGCCACGGTACTCCGGGCGGCCATCCACGGTAATGCAGCGAAAACCCGGGAAGGTTTCGCGGGCGTATTGCAGCAGTTCGGACAGGTAGCGCCAGTCGGGCAACTGCCCTGCAGCCGGGTCGTAGGCTAAGGAGCCGCGCAGGTTTTCCGGGGGTACACCCTGCCCGATGGCGATGCTGTGCAGGGCTGCCAGTACGGCTGCCGGAGCGGCTTCCACGCCGTTGCCGCTGAAATGCAGCCCGATGTACTCCAGGTAGATTCGGTCCAGCATGGATTCCATCTGGCCGGTGGTATCCGGCGTTGCCAATTGAAAATGCACACTTTCGGCTCCGAAAGCCAGGGCTTCCAGGGCTTGCCGGTTGGCTTCGGCCGCGGTGGCAGGAGCAATGTCCTCGTTGATTTCCCAGGTGTGGGTTTCGGTGTGCAGGGGAGCGGGCGGTACCGGCTGGTCGTCGGCGTGCCCGAACGGGTCCACCGCCAGTTCCGGGTTCAGGTGCCAGTACAAATCCTCCAGCGGCTTGCCTTTCAGGTCTTTGGCGATGCGCTCCAGCCATTGCTCCTTGCTGACGGAAGGGAATTCGGCGAAAAAGTCGGTCGGTAGGCTCATGTTGTTTGAAAAAAAGCAAATGTAGGGCGATACGGACGGTTCGTCCCCGGCGAGATAGTTTTTGGTAGAAGAATTTGGTTTACAAAATAAACTAATCTACATTTGTGAATCATTTTAAAATTTGAATCAATCGAAACTATCATGGAACAAGAAGAAAAAGTACTCAATCCGCAGGAGAGCCTGCGCGTCATCCGGGAAACGATTGACCTTGCGAAGCGCGGAGTCGGGGAAAGCGGGTTTCAGTTTTTGTTGTGGGGTTGGTTGGTGGTAGCGGCCAGTCTGGCCGAATACTACATGCTCGTGCACGGCTATGGTGTGCGGGCGCATCTGGCATGGATACTCATGCCGGTGGTGGGCGTGCCGGCGTCCATGATTTACGAATGGCGGCGCGGCCGGAAGCAAAAAGAGCGGAATACCGTGCGCGAGTGGTACGGCTACCTGTGGCTCGGGTTTGGGATATCCCTGATTTTGGCCTTAGTCACCAGCATTTTGCGGCAGGCGCCTCCGGTGCCGATGGTACTGATTTTGGCGGGTTTTGCCACGTTCCTGTCCGGCATCCTGATCCGGTTTCGGCCTTTGGTTTTCGGGGGCATCGTACTGTGGGCGGGTGCGGCATTGTGCATAGCGGTAGCGGTGCGGGAGCATTCGCTGGTGGAGGCAGGCGCCATTGTACTGGGCTACCTCGTGCCGGGGTATTTGCTAAACCAAAAAGCGCGCAAAAATCATGTTTAAGGAACTGGATCCATTACTGCTGTCGCAGCTGCGGTTGGCCATCATGTCGTACCTGATGGTGGTGCGGGAGGCCGATTTCAACGCCCTGCGCGAACAAACCGGCGCTACAGCCGGTAACCTCAGCGCACAAATCAGCAAGTTGCAGGAAGCGGGCTACATCGAGGTGGAAAAAACTTACCGGAATAATTACCCGCTCACGCTCTGCCGGCTCACCGAACACGGAGTGCAAGCGTTCGAGGCGTTTTACAAGGACTTGAAAACGTATTTCGGGCAGTAGCGCTATTAGACAGTATACAGATTAAGTTTCGCAGCGTCTTTTGGGCCTATTTTTATCCACTCTTCGTTCGATTTTTTCGCCGAAAATCATCCCATTTCGACTGCAAAATCCGCCTCGATTGGATAAAAATAACCTCCAAAATTCACTACGAAACTTAATCTGTATACTGTCTATTCTTTCATTTTCAATTCAATAAAACATGAAACACATCCTTTTCCCGGTAGTGGCACTCTGCTGCTGCCTCAGCACTCTGTTTGCGCAAGCAACCCTGGCGCCCAGTGCCGAAACCCGGTCGGCCATGGAAAAAATCCGGTTTATGGAAGGCAACTGGAAAGGCTCCGGCTGGATACAAATGGGGCCACAGCGGCACGAATTCACACAAACCGAAGCCGTGGTTTTTCATGCCAACGGCACGGCACTCACGATTGACGGGCTGGGCCGCGCTGCCGACAACCCCGACGAAATCATTCACCAGGCCTTTGCGGTCATTTCCTACGACCAAACCGCAGACAAGTACCTCATGCGGGCCATTCGGGCAGACGGCAACCAGGTAGATGCCGACTTCGCCGTAAACACCGACGGCAGCATCAGCTGGGGGTTTGAGCACCCGATGGCCGGAAAAATTCGCTACACCATTCGCCAGGATGCGGGCAAATGGATCGAAAACGGCGCCATGAGCCGCGACGGTAAAAACTGGACACCGTTTTTCGAGATGCAGTTGGAGCGGGAGTGAGGGGAAATTATACAAAAGAGGTAAAGATGGCGACGCGCAATCCGCGTCGCCATCGTAGTTTATAGCATTGTTTAAATTTTTTGTTTTGAAAATTTGAGGGCGTTGGGTCAAAATGCGCCGGAAAAGCCGGAATTTTGGGGGTTTAAATAAACAGACTGCCATGTCCGCATCCAGCAAAAACCTTCAGCGCGTACTTCAGCAAGTTGATGCCCGGGCCGCCGAGTTAGCGGCTTTGCAACCGATGAAGTCGGAACACAAGACACGGTTGTGGGAGAAATACAGACTTGAATGGAACTATAGCTCCAATCACCTGGAAGGCAACACGCTGACGTATCAGGAGACCGAACTGCTTCTCAAATTTGACCAGTTGCCGACCGAGCCACATACGCTGCGGGAAGTAGAAGAAATGAAGGCCCACGACGTGGTGGTCGCTCTTGTCCGGCAATGGGCTACCGATCCGGCGCGCGAACTGAGTGAGGCGGATGTTCGTGCGCTCAATGAGACCATTTTGGTTCGGCCATTCTGGAAAGATGCCCTGACACCGGACGGGCAGCCCACCCGCCGCCTGATCTCGATCGGCATGTACAAGGAGCACCCAAATTCAGTGCGCTTGCCCAACGGGGAGGTGTTTCACTACACCGCACCGGGCGATGTCCCCCGCGAAATGGGCGAACTGATCGATTGGTACCGCACCGAAGGCAGGAGACTGCATCCCGCCGTAGCTGCCGCCCTGCTACACTACCGTTTTGTGTGCATACACCCGTTTGACGACGGCAACGGACGTATTTCCCGGTTGCTGCTCAACTACCATTTGCTGCGAAACGATCTGCCCCCCGTCGTGATCAAGACGGAAGACAAGCGCAACTACCTGTTTGCCCTGCAAAAAGCCGATGCGGGCGACCGGGAAGCATTTTGTGTGTATGTGGCGGAACAGCTGCTTTGGTCGCTGGAATTGGCTGTCAAGGCGGCAAAGGGGGAAAGTGTGGAGGAAATGGGGGATTGGGAGAAAAAAATTCAATTGCTGGAGAAATCGTCGCCGTTGAACAAAGGTGTTGCAGAAATTTCCAATGACATTGTTTACCAACGATTATCGGATAGTGTTCTTCCTTTGATAATTTACGGTTCAGATAAGTTATCGCTGATAAACAGACTTTTTGCCCGGGTAGAACGAAGATTGACTTATCATTTTTCTGTCCAATCTTATCCTACTCCTCCCGTTGACCCACATGAAGCAATAAAGATGTTTTACGAAGAAAAAATGCTACATGCCGTTCAGGATATTCATTGGAACATTAGCTGGAGAGGTTTGCTGTCAAATCCTGATCAGAAGAATAATATCGGCACTAGTTTGACATTCCGTTTTGAGCAGTTTCTTTATAAAATTGAGTTTTTAGGCTCAAACAAACCGTTGCTGTCAAAAAATTATTCATCAGCGATTACGGCTCACGAACAAGACATGATCGTTGATCAAATCGGAAAATATGTAGCTGACAGAGTGACTGCCAACCTCGCACAGCAATAACCTACCCCTACATTCCTGCCGGAAACCAGCCCCACGCCACCCATTCACCACCGAAACGCGGATTCCATCAAGCCCTGTTCTTGCCTTGAAATTCCGATGGTTTTGGCAACGCCTCTCCAGCCTTTCACCGCTTGCGCTACCTCATCCAGTATTTGTTTCATTTCAGGAGTAGTCAAGAGAAAATACTCGCCGACACTCATCGCCAATTCAAAATCCAGCGCATTGCTGTCCATATCAATGTTCAAGGACAGCCCATCCTTGTCGGTATTTGGGTTCAGATCATAGGCTGGTGAAAGACGCCATCCTTCTTCCGATAAAAGAAATCCGTGGTTGCGCAGGTGATCATCCGTATTGGAAACGGCGATATTGAATACGATGCGTCGCCACAGTTGGTCTAAGTCCGTCCGGATATTCGTCCCGGAAAAACGGATAAACTCTGCAAGGTCAAGGTAACTCGCAGTATGATCCCTGAGGGTCTCCTCGGAATTGCCGGTCATGGTCATGGCAGAGGCGAAATGAATACGTTCGCCATTTGCTCGGTCGAAGCGTTTCGTTAAAAACGTGTGGTAGTTCCCGCTGATTTTTAGCAACTTACACTCCGACATGATTAGGCCGGCGCTCTTGGCGAGTTGATGCAGGAGATATTCCCACGCCCCCATATCGTAAATATCGTTCTTTGAAGGAAACTTGGCGATCCAAAGGCTGCCTTTTTCGCCCCGCACATTTGCTTTAGGTCGAGCGCCGCCCAGCGACGAGCCGGGAGCCAGCAAAATGGCGAGCCATTTTTTCAAAAATTTGTCTTCGTCTTCCGATTCAATTGCAGCAGCAGCCTGCTGTAACTCCGGGATAGACGACCAAGGCGGAACAGGTAAAACAGGGTCGTTGTCCAAAAACGGGCCATCAGGGTTGCGTTTGAATCGCAAAGCCCCCATCCTGCTTTCGTCGTGCACGCCGAGTAAAAAGTCAATGTCGTGCAATGTCGGCACTGCTTTGCCTTCCTCTTTGGCCACCAGGGCAGCCCGGCGTTTCAGCAAGGTGCGTCCCCACCGATCGGGCATAGAATCGAGAAAAACGCCAAAATTTTCTTTTCCAACAGGAAATTGCGGCCCGGAGAACCACCCGATATCCGGATCGAGCAGGACATGGTTCTTTGGCTGCAACCACGACCTTTCGTACTCAAAACTAAAGGCCTTGCGCCCTTTGGCCGCGTGCGCCGAAAGAGTACCTATACAGACCGGTTCCGGTATGCCGAGCCAATGGGCATAAACCCATATATCCGTTTTGTTCATAGTCAGTTTTATTTCCCGGATAACAATTTCAAGTCTTGAAGTTTCTTCCCTAAATCATCATCCGCCGCCAATTGGAGAAAATCATCTTGAAGGCCCAAAACCCGCAACACATTGAACATCGTGCCGATGGATACCCCCGGATTACCCTTTTCCAACTGGTAGAGCGTAGTACTGTGAACATTCGCTCGCTCAGCAACTTGCAACGTGGTAAGCCCTCTTCGTTTGCGAGCAAGTTTGATGTTTTCTCCAACCTGCTCCAGAATTTTTTGGTGTTTTGGGAAAAGCACCTGCTTTTTACTTTTCATACACTATGTTGTTTATTTTCGACAAAAATAGCATTTATGTTCATAGTAAACTACAAAATGGCAAGTGGAAAAAATTTTATGGAGAGTGGGTGGGAAAACCGGAATTTTGGGCACTGAAAATAACCAAGCACTAACCGCGCACCATGACCTTCCACCTCCAATCATCCTACGTTCCTACCGGCGATCAGCCTCAGGCTATCCACCAACTGGTGGAGGCGATTCGCGCCGGCGACCGCGCGCAGGTGTTGCTCGGCGTGACCGGTTCGGGCAAAACGTTCACGATGGCGAACGTCATCGCCCAACTGAACCGCCCTACGCTTGTCCTGACCCACAACAAAACCCTGACCGCCCAACTCTATGGCGAGTTGCAGTCTTTTTTTCCCGATAACGCCGTGGAGTACTTTGTGTCGTACTACGACTACTACCAGCCCGAGGCGTACATTTCCGTGACGGACACCTACATCGAAAAAGACCTCCAGATCAACGAGTTGGTGGACAAACTGCGCCTGAAAGCCACCAGTACCCTGCTCTCGGGCCGCCGCGACATCATCATCGTAGCCTCCGTGTCCTGCATCTACGGTATGGGCAATCCGGCCGACTACGCCACCGGCATCATCCGCATCCACAAGGGCATGAAACTGTCCAAAACGCAGTTTCTCTATGCCCTCACCGATAGCCTGTACTCCCGCACGGAGACGGATTTTGGCCGCGCTACCTTCCGCGTGCGCGGCGATACGGTGGATATCAACCTGCCCTACGCCGACTGGGGCTACCGGGTCATTTTCTGGGGCGACGAAATCGAAAGCATCGAGAGTATTGAGGTGG
Organism: Lewinellaceae bacterium; assembly: GCA_016719605.1. Taxonomy (GTDB): domain Bacteria; phylum Bacteroidota; class Bacteroidia; order Chitinophagales; family Saprospiraceae; genus M3007. Next base: position 275,009 of record JADJYW010000008.1, read on the forward strand.
AAAGCGGCAAGCGCGTTGCCAGCATGGACGAGGCCGCCGTCTTTCCGGCCAACCTGTACATCGCCCCCAAAGACCGCCTGAGCGAAATCCTGAACGCTATTCAAGACGAGATGGCCGCGCAGGAGAAATACTTTATTTCCGAAGGCAGGCACCTGGAGGCGCGCCGCATCCGCGAACGCACGGCCTTCGATATCGAGATGATCCGCGAGTTGGGCTATTGCAGCGGTATTGAAAACTACTCCCGCTTCTTTGACCGCCGCGAGCCGGGCACCCGCCCGTTTTGCCTGCTCGACTATTTCCCCGACGACTACCTGATGATCGTGGACGAGAGCCACGTCACCATCCCGCAGGTGCGCGGGATGTGGGGCGGCGACCGCGCCCGCAAGCAGATGCTGGTAAACTACGGCTTCCGCCTGCCTTCCGCTATTGACAACCGCCCGCTCAGTTTCGAGGAATTCGAGGGCCTCATCAATCAGGTTGTTTTTGTGAGCGCTACCCCCGCCGATTATGAACTGGAAAAAACCGAAGGCGTGGTGGTGGAACAATTAGTCCGCCCCACCGGGTTGCTCGATCCGCCCATCGAAGTGCGCCCTTCGCTGAACCAGATAGACGACCTCATGGAGGAAATCCAGAAACGCATTGCGCTGGACGAGCGCACGCTTGTGACCACCCTCACCAAACGAATGGCCGAGGAACTTTCCGCCTATTTGCTGCGCCTCAACATCCGCTGTCGCTACATCCACAGTGAGGTGGAAACCCTGGAGCGCGTGGAAATTATCCGCGACCTGCGCCTCGGCGAATACGATGTGCTGGTGGGCGTCAACCTCCTGCGCGAAGGTCTCGATATGCCCGAGGTATCGCTCGTGGCTATTCTTGATGCCGACAAAGAGGGTTTTTTGCGCAACATGCGCTCGCTCACCCAAACGGCCGGCCGCGCGGCCCGAAATGCCAACGGCCTCGTTATTTTTTACGCCGACAAGATCACCGACTCCATGCGCAACACCATGGACGAAACCAACCGCCGGCGCTCGGCACAAATGGCTTACAACGCGGAACACGGTATCACGCCGCGCACCGTTACCAAAACCCGGGAAGAGATCATAGCCCAGCGCAGTATCCTCGATATCCGGGGTGTGGAACAAACCAGATACTATGTGGAGCCGGAAACCACCACCTTAGCCGCCGAACCGATCGTGGCTTATGCCACGCGCACGCAGTTGGAAAAAATGGTGTCCGAAACCGAGTCGCGCATGAAAAAAGCCGCCAAGGACCTGGATTTTATCACGGCTGCGCAATTGCGGGACGAGATGCTGGCGTTGAAGAAACAGTTGAAGGAAAAGTTTGGGGGGTAATTGTACCGTCATTTAATTTTCACCTGAAACACAAAAAACATGGTAGAAATAGCCAATCCCATCTACGATGTCGTATTCAAGTACCTGATGAACGACGAGAAAGTAGCCAAACTGCTGCTTTCGGCCATTCTCGGCAAGGAGGTGCTTTCGCTCGAATTCCGACCCACAGAGCACCATTTCCCCGTTGGGGAGTTGCTGGCTGTACTGCGCATGGATTTCACCGCTCGCATCGTGGATGCCGACGGGCGCCAGGAATTAGTCATACTGGAACTGCAAAAAGCCAAGTTGGCCAGCGATATTATGCGTTTTCGCCGGTACCTCGGCGAGCAGTACGCCAACAAGGAAAATGTGGTTCGCGAACCAGCGCCGGACCACCCTTATCGCAAAGCGTTGCCCATTCTCAGTATCTACTTTTTGGGGCACACGCTCGCACACGCCAAAGCGCCCGTCCTGCGGGTGAACAGAAGGTACACAGATGCCGCCACGGGTGAACAAATTTATGAAAAAGAGGAATTTATCGAAAGTCTGACCCACGACAGCATTATTATTCAAATTCCATACCTCCAGGGTCGGCGCCGCAACGAACTGGAACAGCTGCTTGCGCTGTTCGATCAGTCCAGCGCTACGGACGATCCACACTTTTTATCGGTGAGCGAAGCGGATTTGCCGGAGCGCTATCGCCCATTGCTGCGCAGATTGCAAAAAGCCGTGGCCGATCCGGTAGTCCGACAAACTATGGATGCGGAGGACGACCTGCTGGAGGAATTCAAGGATTACCAGCGCCTGATTTCCGAGCAGGAGTACACCATATTGGAGCAGGAGCACATCATCCTGGAGAACAAAAAAGAAATCCTGGAGAACAAAAAAGAAATTCGGGAGAGCAAAAAGGAAATTCTGGAGAGCAAAAAGGAAATCTCGGAGAAGGAGCGGCAAATCGAAAATGCGATTATCAAATTGCGTACTTCCTCCAATACCAGCATAGAGCAACTGGCTATTATTTTTGGGCTAAGTGCCATGCAAGTTGAGGCGATTTTGAGTCGAAAGCGCGATTAGTAACGGCTGCTTGGAACTATGATTTGAGCGGGGCGCGGGCGGCCGCTACCCGCGCGCTATTCGGTCTAACAAACCCGGTTCGAAAATATTTCCAAAAAAAATCCCGGCTTGTGCAGCAACTCCAGCCCTTGCTGCACCATTCCCTCAAACCCGTCTGCCAGGTCGAAGTCCACCGCAAATCAAAATCGCACTCGAATGGAGCCACTCATCGCCGCCTGCCGCCGGGGCGACAGCACAGCACAGCGCCAGTTGTTTGAAAAGTACAAAAATCTACTTTTCGGCGTCTGCCTGCGCTATGCGCGCGACCGCCCCGAAGCGCAGGATATGCTGCAAGATGCATTTCTCTCTATTTTCCGCGATCTTGAGCAGTACAATGGCAACGGCGCCTTCGAGGGCTGGATGCACCGCGTGACCGTCCGAAGCGCCCTTCAGTACTTGCGTAAAAAAAATCCCCTGCGTTTCGCCGAGGACTATGACAACCTGCCCGCCGACACCTGGAACACCTCCCCCGATACCGACCTGAACAGTGAAGCCATTCTCGACATGGTACAAAAACTACCTTCCGGTTACCGTACCGTCTTCAATCTGTATTGTGTGGAAGCATATTCCTACTCCGAAATCGCCGCCGAACTCGGTATCGCCGAAAGTACCGTGCGCTCTCAATATGCCCGCGCCTGCAAACAACTGCGCAGCATGGTCGAACGCCTGCTATCCATACCTGTGTAGGTTGGAGGGTTTCTGGTTGGAAGGTTGGAAGGTTGGAAGGTTCGAAGGTTTCTGGATAGCAAAAAAGTAACCTTCCAACCAGAAACCTTCCAACCTTCCAACCAGAAACCCTCCAACCTTCCAACCAGAAACCTTCTAACCTTTTTCAATTATTACGTCATGGAAAATAAAAAATCTACAAATCAGGAATTGGAAAACCTGCTGCGCAAGGGGCTGGAGCAGGTCAATCAAACCCCGGACAGCGATGTTTGGGAAAAAATAGCGACCCGGCAGGAGCCTCAAAACGTATGGCTGCGCTTGCGCAATCGGTTGCGTTATGTTGTGCCAATAGTCGTTGTGATCGGGCTGGTTATAGCCGGTTGGTGGTACTACGATCAGGCCTCGCAAACATTACCGACCGATGCACCGCAGCACCTCCTGCCGGAAGTGTCACCCGCAGTGCCCGTGGCCGCAGCCGAATCCGGGGACTTGGCTCCTGCCGAAACAACGGGCAACGCCTCGTCCAACCGGGCAGCAGGACTGTTGCGCCTGAATACCGTGCCCGCCGCCGCCGTGCATTTTCAGGCCGAAACGGGCGTGCAGTACCAAAGCCCGACCACCGGCACCACTGTGCACATTCCCGGCGGGGCATTGGTGGACAGTCGGGGCCGGGCCGTTCGCGGAGAAGTCGAACTCATGCTCCGCGAATACCGCGACATCCCCGACTTTCTTGCCTCCGGCATTCCCATGCACTACGGCGACGAGCGCGGCGAATTTTTCTTCAACTCCGGCGGTATGTTCGAAGTGCGCGTAACCCAAAACGGCGAAACCCTCGGCATGGCCCCCGGCCAGGCCTACGACCTCACCTTCGCTGCCACCGGAGAACTGACGGACGCCAACATGTTTTACCTCGACGACCAAACCGGCGCCTGGGCGTACCTGCCCGACCCGGCGTTCAGCGATGCTGCTGAACGCGGTAGACCTGACGCCCAAGGCGAGCGGTCTATACCGAGCCAGGCTCGTGTCGTGTCCGAATCCGAAGCCGTGCGCAACAACCGCCAACGCGACTGCTTGCCTCCAATAGCCGAAATGCCCATCGGTTTTGATGCCGCTACCTGGGTGAAAACCGGTGTGCGTATGGGCCACGAATTGGCCACCGGCAAAACCAAAATGCCCCCCTGGTTCCGCAAACGCCCCTGGATCAGCAACGAGACCCTGCTCAACAGCCTGGAACGCGGGGCCGTCCGAATCGTCCGAAGCCGGGACCAGAGCGAACTTTTTTTTCCGGAAGATATCAGTGGCGTATTCACCGAACTCAAAGCGTTCAAGGACTGCTATTTCATGCGATCCGGGGACTCCATCAATCCACAAACCGAACTGCGCACCGATGTATACTGGGACCGTATCTCCATCTCGCAAGACATTGGTAACCGGTGCAACATCTGGCTGTACAGCGATAAAGGAGGATTGCTACAGTTTTATGCCAACCTGACAGCCACCGTCGGCAACAAAAGTTTTGATGTGCAGCGCATTTTGACCGAGTACCGCCGTCTGCGTACCGAGCGCCTCGAAAACCTCGAAACGGCTGCCGATAACCTGCGCCGATTCCTGGCCGTGGCGCCGGCGTTCCAAAACGAAGACGAATGGTGCATACCTCAACCGCAGTGGCTCGAAATGTTTGAGGCGCAACACCCCCAAATGACTCAACGCTACGAAGCACTCGTACAAGCCGGCTTGACCACCAACGATTCCCTCGCGCGTATTGCATGGGAAAACTGGCGCGCCCGGGTGCGGGAATCCTACATGAAGGGTGATTTTCGCGCAGCCACGACCAACCGGGAAAGCCGGGAAAACCTCCAGTATGCCCTGCGCCTGACCAATTTCGGAATTTACAATTGCGATCAGATTTTCCGCCTCGGCCAACAGCAGGACTACATCTACGCTACCTACGAAACCTCCGACGGCGACCGTATTTTTCCTGCCACGGTGAGTATTCTGGAACGAAATACACGGCTGTTTTTTACCTTGCCCAGCGCCAGCCGGATGCTCCTCTTGCCAGGCCGCAGCCTTGATGTGATCGTGACCGACAGCGATGGCCGGTTCTACCACATCCCGGCAGTCCAATATGCACACACCCTGTTGGGCAAAAAGGCGCAACCCGCCACCTTTACCGTGAAAGACATTACCGACAAGACCCGCACGCCGCGGGACTGGGCGAATTACCTCGATATGTAAACTTCCGGCGAGCAGACTTTCCCGGTTTTTTAAAACCGGGAAAGTCTGCTTTGCGTGAATCGTTGGCCTATCTTTGCCGCGTTTTTATGCAAAAAATACGGAAAATGATCAAGATTCTCGCCAATGACGGCATCCACCCCGACGGCAAACTCCTGCTGGAAGAAGCCAACTATCAGGTTATCACCGACAAAATCCCACAGGACGAACTGGCCGCGCATATTGGCGAATACGATGTCCTGATTGTGCGTAGCGCCACCAAGGTTACCCGCGAAATCATTGATGCGGGAAAAAAACTCCAGGTCATCGCCCGTGGCGGGGTGGGGCTGGACAACATTGATGTGGAACACGCCACAGCCAAAGGCATACCGGTTTACAATACGCCGAGGGCATCTTCCCGCGCTGTGGCCGAACTGTCCTTCGGGCACCTGTTCAGTATCGCGCGTATGCTTCAGCGCAGCAACCGGGAACTCTCTACCGGCGGCGATTTCAAAAAACTGAAAAAAGCCTACGAAACAGGCGTCCAACTGCGCGGCAAAACCCTCGGTATTCTCGGGTTTGGCCGTATCGGCCAGGAAATGGCGCAGATGGCTCTCGGGCTGGGCATGGACGTGCGGGCACACGACCCCTTTGTGCAGGAAGCCGAAATTGCCGTCCAGATGTTCCGCCACGAAGACGCAAAAATCTGCATCCGCATCCGCACAGAACCCTTCGAGCGCGTCATCCGCGAGTCGGATGTCATCACCCTGCACCTGCCGGGGGGCAGCGGGCCGATCATCTCGACGGCAGAGATCGAAAAAATGAAGGACGGTGTCATCCTGCTCAATACGGCCCGCGGGGGACTTATTGACGAGGAAGTACTGCTTCAGGCCCTCGACAGTGGCAAAGTAGGCGGCGCCGGGCTGGATGTGTTCAAAAACGAACCCACCCCGAACGAGGCACTGCTGAAACACCCGAAAATTTCCTGCTCGCCGCATATCGGCGCCAGCACCATGGAAGCGCAATCGTACATCGGTATGGAATTGGCCGACAAAATCCTCGCTTTTTTCGGAGACGACAAATAGATCGCGGCCGGCCAAAATAACCAACACCGCCATGCTCCAGCATACATGCACCGGACACCGCGCGGCCATTTACGCGTTGGCGCATGGCCAAAGCGAACACCACGTTCTTTCCGCCGGCGGCGACGGCTGGATTGTGGAATGGAATCTTGACGAGCCGGAAACGGGCCGCGTGGTGGCTTCGGTGGAAACACAGATTTTTTCCCTGATTGCTTTCCCGGAAAAGAAACAATTGGTTGCCGGGAATATGAACGGCGGACTGCACTGGGTTGACCTCGTCAATCCTGAAAAAACGCGGAACGTCCAGCACCACCAAAAAGGAGTGTACGACCTGCAGCGGCACGGTCCGTGGCTTTTTTCCGCCGGCGGAGAAGGTATACTCACGCGTTGGGCGCTGGAGGAAGCCCGCTCGGTGGAAAGTTTTCACCTGTCCAACAAGGCCCTGCGTGCGATTGCCGTATCGCCTGGCCGAAGCGAGATGGCTGTGGGCGCCAGTGATGGAAGTATCTATTTTCTGGATTTGGAAACACTCGCTTTGAAACATACGCTGGAGCAAGCCCACCATCCATCCGTTTTCGCGCTGTGTTATTCCCCCGACGGGCGCTGCCTGCTCAGCGGTGGCCGCGATGCCATGTTGCGGGTATGGGATTTGGGCGAAAACGACGCCCCGATACTGCACACGGAGCAGCCTGCGCACTGGTTCACGATCAACCACATCGTCTATGCCCCCGACGGTAGCCGGTTTGCTACCGCCGGTCGGGACAAAACCATTAAAATCTGGGATTCGAGCACCTTCCGCCTCCTCCAGGTGCTTGATATGCTGCGCGATGGCGGGCATGTCAATTCCGTCAACCACCTGCTCTGGCTGCCCGATGCGCTACTTTCAGGTAGCGATGACCGTACTGTAAAAATCTGGAACCCGCTCGGTTAGGGAGGTAAGACCTACGCTATCCCGTTGTTGGAAACTTTCAGATAGTTTTCCAAAGCCACGGCGATGGATGGCGCTTCCGGTGTGCCTGCCTGGATATTCACCGTCATGCCGCTGTCTGTGACGGCTTTTTGGGCGGCCTTCCCGAACACGCAAATCCGGCGATCCTCCTGTTTGAAATCCGGGAACTGCTCGAACATGGATTTGATCTCCAAAGCCGAGAAGAAAGCGATAATATCGTATTTGATGGCTTTGAGATCGGACAGGTCGGTGTTGACGGTGCGGTACATGACGGCTTCCTGCACGGATACTTTTAAGTCGGCAAAAAACCGCGTCACTTCGGGATTGCCCGGGTCGCTGCACGGCAGGAAAAAACGTTCGTCCTTGTTGCGCAGGATATACGGCTTCAGGTCTTGAATAGATTTCGTGCCGTTGAACACCTTGCGCTTGCGGAACATGATGAACTTCTGCAAATAATTGGCTACGGCTTCGGTGGAGCAGAAGTACTTCGTTTCTTCGGAAATTTTGATGCGCAGTTCGCCGCATATCCGGAAGAAGTGGTCAATAGCAGTCCGGCTGGTGAAAATAATAGCGGTGTAGTCGTTCGGATAAACCCGGTTCTTACGGTACTCCTTCTCGGTTAGTCCTTCCACGGAAACGAACGGCACGAAGTCAATACGAACGCCAAAGCGTTTCTCCAGTTCGTCGTATGCAGCACGTTGGTTGGGATTAGGGTTGGGTTGCGAGATAAGGATGTTCTGAACCCTTTTGTAGGTTTCTTCCTGAACAGGTGCAGCAGTTGCAGACATTCGGGAGTTGTGTTTTTTAAAATTTGTTCGGCGATTGGATCGGCTGCCATTAAATTACGGCGCGTATGGATTGCTATTGCTGGGAAAAAGGCATCAAAACGGGATAAAACGCTCTAAAAATGGTTCATTCGGAAGCCAGTATTGCCAATTTAATCAGAACTAATGCGGGGCAATTTCGACGACACAAAGGTACAACAAAAAGTGAAATAGATTTCCGCTCAAAAATTTGCTGCCGATGGCCGTCGCCCGAACGGAGCGGTACAGATAAAATATCCCGGCCAGGGCCAGGGTCCAAAACACCATGAAGTCGCCAAAATCCCGGGCAAAGGCGATCAGAAAATTGAAGGGCACGAGAAACAGCCCCAGCACACAGTTGAAAATGAGGATCAGGAAGTTGTAGCGCCGTACTTCGGTGGCTACCGGATAGAGGCTGCCGAGTATGGTCAGCAGGATATACTTGGATAAAAACAGCACGCCGGCGATCAGCAGACACACCAACATGAAGCCGATATTGTTGAATGTCCTGGGGTTGAAGTGGCGGGCGATGAGAAAAATGAACATGCCGGCATTGAGCAAAAAACTGCTGTACAACAGGTAGTACGGTGCGCTGCCGATCAGTCCGGTGGCTTCTTTTTGGGCAATAGACAAGGCGTTGTCGTTTAAAAAACCACGCCAGGCTTTGGCCACAATGCTGCGTTTGGTTGTAATGGCGAACGACAAAAACGCCAGCAAAAGAATCAAAACCCAAAACACAGCGCTGTCCGAAAGCATATCGCCGGTAGGCAACACTTCCAGCGGCTCGAAACTCAAACGCGTGCTCATGCCCTGGGCAGCACCGGGAATCTGGTGCGGCACCACATTGAACGGATTGGCGGCAAGGCCCGGCGGCACATCGGCCACCGACAAGGCACTGACCCGCACGTTCTCGGGCAAACGTGCCACAATGTCGAACGGATTGAGCACAGCCTGTTGGGCCGTCAGGCCGATAGCCCATGCCCAAAAAAACAAGACCCACGAAAACCGTTGTTGGCGCATGGCACAAAGGTAAAGAAATGCACCGCATCACTACGCACCGCATTTCTTTACCTACCTTTGGGCCGCATTTTTTACAACAAGAAGCGGTTGCTCCGCCAGTGTTTTTTGACCCGATCACCCAGTTTTACAGGACACAAACCATGCAGATTGACGTTATTCTCGGCCTCCAATGGGGCGACGAGGGCAAAGGGAAAATTGTTGATTACCTCGCCGATCAGTACGATATCGTAGCCCGTTTTCAGGGCGGCCCCAATGCCGGACACACCCTCAAATTCGGCGGCAACAAATATATCTTGCACACCGTACCCTCCGGTATTTTCCGCCCTAAACTCCTGAATCTGGTCGGAAATGGTGTCGTACTCGATCCCGTGGTATTCCAGCGCGAACTCCAAAACCTGGAAAAAAGCGGCGTACAATTCCACAAACGCCTCCTCCTTTCCCGAAAAGCCCACCTCATTTTGCCTACCCACCGCTGGCTTGACGCCGCGAGCGAAGCGCACAAGGGCAAGGAAAAAATCGGCTCCACGCTCAAGGGAATCGGCCCGACCTACATGGACAAAACCGGCCGCAACGGCTTGCGGCTCGGCGATGTAGAGCAGCCCGCTTTCCGCGACCAGTACGAAGCGCTCAAGCAAAAACACCTGGAACTGCTTAAAATTTACCCCGCCATTGATTTTGACCTGAAAGCCGCCGAAGAGGCCTGGTTTGCCGGTATAGATACCCTGCGCACGCTGCCATTTGTAGACAGCGAATACTACCTGCACGATGCGCTTGCCCAGGGCAAGCGGGTGCTGGCCGAGGGCGCACAGGGCGCTATGCTGGACATTGACTTTGGCACCTATCCGTTTGTCACCTCGTCCAACACGATCACGGCCGGGGTATGCACGGGCCTCGGCGTAGCGCCTCAGCGCATCGGTCGGGTCATCGGCATCACCAAGGCATACTGCACCCGGGTGGGTAGCGGCCCCTTTCCCTCCGAGCTGACCGACGAAACCGGCGACCTGCTGCGCACTGCCGGGCAGGAGTTCGGTTCCACAACCGGGCGACCCCGCCGCTGTGGCTGGATTGACCTGCCCCAGTTGCGCTACACGATTCAACTCACCGGCACCACGGAACTCTGCATGACCAAAATTGACGTGCTGAACGCCTTCGCTACCCTGGCTGCCGCCACCCACTACCGCTACGGTGGCCAGGAAACCGCAAACCTCCCGTACGATCTGTGCCAGGTCGAAGTAGAACCCGTGTTCAAGCATTACAAAGGCTGGGAATGTTCGCTCGACGAGGTACGCAACATCGAGGACCTGCCGACCGCTGCCCGCGTGTTTCTGGACGATCTGGAGGCGTATCTCGGGGTGCCTTTCCGCATGGTGTCTACCGGCCCGGAACGCGAAAAATTGCTGGTGCGCCAATAAATCTCCGAGTGGTTTCCCGCTCCGCCCCAACCGACCATTGGCAAATTTTTGAAACTTACTTTCCTTACAATTCTAACAGTCAACCGGAAAAAATATGGATACGCTAACCAAATCTGCTCCCGCCACAGCCCTGCACGCCGCCGATTCTTTTCCCATCAACGGCACCGACCACATCGAGTTCTATGTCGGCAACGCCAAACAAAGTGCTTTGTACTATCAGGCTGCATTTGGTTTTCAATGGGTGGCCTACATGGGCCCCGAAACCGGCATACGCGACCGCGTCAGCTATGTGCTCCAGCAAAATAAAATCCGCCTCGTACTCACGTCGGCGCTCTCGCCCGACCACGAGATCGCCCGTCATGTAGCCCAACACGGCGACGGGGTGAAAGTGTTGGCACTCTGGGTAGACGATGCTGAAAAATCGTACTATACCGCCCTCGAACGCGGCGCCGAAAGCGCCTTTGCACCCCAAACCCTGCGCGATGAAAATGGCGAGGTCGTTCTGGCCGCTATTAAAACTTACGGCGAAACCATCCACACCCTCGTGGACCGCAGCCGCTACTCCGGTGCTTTTTTGCCCGGCTACCAGGCCCGAAAAAGTGTCTATCCCGCCAAATCTGTCGGACTCCAGTTTGTAGACCACTGCGTGGGCAATGTCGAACTCGGCGGCATGAACAAATGGGTGAAGTTTTACCAGGACGTGATGGGTTTCAAACTGCTCATCACCTTCGACGACAAAGACATCAGCACCGAGTACAGCGCCCTCATGTCCAAAGTGGTCAGCAACGGCAACGGATACATCAAGTTCCCGATCAACGAACCGGCCAAGGGCCTGAAAAAAAGCCAGATCGAGGAATACCTCGACTTCTACCGATCAGCCGGCGTGCAACACATCGCTGTGGCTACCAACGACATCATCGCTACCGTGACCCAACTGCGTGCCAACGGGGTGGATTTCCTCCATGTACCGGACACCTATTACGAGGACGTGCTGGATCGCGTCGGCCACATTGAGGAAAACCTCGAAGACCTCAAAAAACTCAATATCCTCATTGACCGCGACGAAGACGGCTACCTGCTCCAACTGTTCACCAAACCCGTACAGGATCGCCCTACGGTGTTTTACGAAATCATCCAGCGCCGGGGCGCCAAGTCGTTCGGGAAAGGTAATTTCAAAGCACTCTTCGAGGCTATCGAACGCGAACAGGAGTTGCGGGGAACGCTGTAAGTGCCGCATATATGGACGATCTTTTTCTGCAAAGCCTTGGCCGGCGTCTGGGTTTGCCGGACTCGCTGGAAGAACACCTCGGTCGCCTTGCTGCTTCAGATGTGAACGCATTTTTACTCGAAGTTTTTCACCGGCAAGCAGGCAAAGTCACCCCGCACGCCCTGCTGGCAGCCTACCGAAAAAACCAGATGATGCAGCCCTCGGCGGTAGATGCCGTTGCCTTCCGGGAATTTGAACTCCGCTGGCTGAAAGCCGGTCGGGAAGTGGGGTTTCAGCCGTTGGAATTGTCGCCGGTTGCTCCGCTTGGCAGCTGCTCGGCGGTGGGTACGGTGCACCAGCACAAAGTTCTTTCGGCGCTGCGCGGCGCCGAAGTAGTGGCCGACTGCACCAATATTATGGCCCTGGAAGCGGGTTTGCGCCGACATGCCGCCGGTTTTCCAACTGCCCCCGTGCAACTCTGCGCCGCCCACAGGCACTTGCGCACGCAGCAGATAAATACTCCGGGATTTACCCCGCATTTCGGCGTGTTTTGCCTGACCACCGCCGGACGTGACACCGGGAGTTTCCTTTTTGAAAAGGAAAACATCGCTCGCCACATCGGGTTTTACCTGCATGCGCTTCGGGAAATGGCGGAAAAACCAAATCTGACCATTGTACTGAAATCGCTTGATCCCGACTCCGGGCCAAATCGGGTGTTTGATGCGGTATCCGAGTATATCCGGCAGCAGTTTCCGGAAACCCCCACGGCAGTGCAGCATTTGCCGCAAGCGCAGCAACAGTACTACCGGGCGCTTCAATTTGGTATTGTTTGGGAGCGCAACGGGAAGGCTTTCCCAATAATAGATGGCGGCCTCACCGACTGGACGCAAAAACTCACGTCCAACCGGAAAGAACGCTTCCTCGGCAGCGGAATCGGCCTGGAGTTTGTTTGGAAGATACAAAACCGCCAAATCGGCTAAAACCTGCCAGCCGGCCAACCTTTCCGGGCATAATTCCGCCATTCAATTTCCCGTTTATGTGCCGTTCCTGCAAAACCATACCCGAACTTTGCCCCCCCCAAAAAAACAATCCACCAACCAATCAACCTTCTAACCTTCCAACCAGCAACCTTCCAACCTTCCAATCAACCAACCAACAGCACAACAACATGACGTTCTTGTTTGACCGAAAAACACTGTCCCCTCTTTTTTTTCTACTATTTACCCCGGTTTTGTTTGCCCAAAAATCGGATCGCCAGGTGACGCGCTGTGGCGCTGTGAATCGCTCGGCGCCTGTGCGCAGCATTTTTGTGGACAGCGACAATGCCAAGTGGGTGGCCGGCGGCTCCGGCGTGTACCGGGTGCAGGCCTGCGACCTGTCCACACCGCTGGCGCTCAACGCCGGCGAAATGACCCCGTACATGTTTCCCGGAGGAAATGCCGACCTGCGCTGGACGCCCGAAATCCTGCAAATGGTGCTCGGCGTGGCCCCCAAAGTCACTGCAGCCTACTACGATAGCGCTCGGGACTGGCTCTGGCTGGGTACCGAAGGCGATGGGCTTTTCCAACTCACCACCAAGCCTGCCCTGAAACTATTGGCCAAATTTAACGCCGGCAACACCAAACTGAAATCAAACACCATCAACACGATTTTTAAGGATAAAACCGGCCGCTACTGGATTGGCAGCGAAGATGGCATGATCACCGGAACGCCCGACAAATGGAAAGGAGAACTGGACGGCTACGATGTCCAGCGTGTGCGCGAGGTCGGCAACGACATCTACATTTTGGCCGACGGCGAACTCTGGCTCGTACAGGAGGGCCAGCGCTGGCAGGCCATCAATATCAAAGAAAAAGCCCTCGAAGGCGAAGCGGAGGATTTCGATCTCGATGCGGAAGGAAACCTCTGGATGCTTTCCCGCATGGTCAGCCGGTACAACCTGCTGACCGACGAATTTGAAATTTTCAGCGGAGCAGAGTACTACACCAGCGAATACGGCCGCTGTATGGCCGTGGATCAGGACGGCGCCGTCTGGATCGGTACCGATGACAAAGGCATGTATCTGATAGACAAAGCCTCCTCGCTGATCGTGAATTGTACGGTAGATCAGGAGGTTTCCTGCGACGGCAATGGTCAGGATGCCGTGTTGCGCGTGAAAGTAAGCGGTGGCAAAGCACCCTTTACCTTCGCCTGGTCGGATACCAGGCTGCAAGGCGAGGCGCCCGCCAATATCGGCGCAGGTACCTACACCGTGACGGTGACCGATGCTGCCGGCAAGTCCAAATCCGGGAAAACAGCCGTGGAGGACAAACGTATGAGCGTTTCAGCGGCCCAGAAGAAGATCGAAAGCGGCCTTGGCGCCAAAGACGGCATTGCCGAGGTGCAGGTGAAAGGTGGTACGCCCGATTTTAAATACCGCTGGGACAACGGCGAAACCACCAATCCGGCGACCAAACTCTCCGAAGGCTCGCGCAGCGTAACCGTGACCGACCAGCGCGGTTGCACGGCGGTCGCCTCGGTGGCTATGGGGCGGAAACTGGACGTTCTCGGCGCCTTGGTTGAGGAAGTTACACCCATCCCTTGTTCCGGCGGCAACACCATCCTCCAGGTTTCCATATCCGGTGGCAAAGAACCCTACCAGTACGAATGGAGCAACCCCGGCTTCGCCGGCACGCAACCCACCGGTGTCGGTGCAGGTACCTACACGCTCACCGTGGTGGATGCCGCCGGCGGAAAAACCGTCACGACCATCACGGTGGCCCAGCCATCCGCCCTGAGCGCCGTGGCTACCGTGCAGGCGCCGGCAGGGTGCGCGCGGCCGACGGCAAGGCCACCGCCGCACCCCGGGGGGGCACCAGTCCATATACCTACGCCTGGGACAACGGGGAAACGACCGAAATAGCCACCAAACTCCCAACCGGTGCCCACAGCGTGACCATCACCGATGCCAACGGCTGCATCATCACAGCCAAAGTGACCATCGGCGAAAATATCCTGCCGCTCGCAGTGGCTATCGAAGAAACCCAAACGATTGATTGCCACGGTGGACAAAGTAACCTGGAGGCCAAGGTAAGCGGCGGAAAAAGTCCGTTCGAGTTCCAGTGGAGCGCACCCGCCCTGAGCGGGTACCAGCCGGAAGGTGTGCCTGCGGGCGTCTACACGGTGACCGTCACCGATGTAGTCGGCGGAACAACGACCGCTACCATCACCGTGAAACAACCCGAACCGCTTGCGGCTACCACCATCCTGGATGCCGCCGCCGCTATAGCCAGCGCCGACGGCAGGGCATCCGTCAAAATCACAGGCGGCGTTGGCCCCTACCAAATCCGCTGGGACAGCGACGAAGCCACCGAACGAGCCAAGCGTCTCGCACCGGGCACGCATACGGTGACGGTGTCGGACGCAAACGGGTGTTCCGCTACGGCCACCGTAGAGGTCACGGAAAATATACTTCCACTCTCTGCACGCATCGAAGAAACCGGAAAAATTACCTGTGCCGGCGGTACCACCAGTCTGAAAGTGGAGGTGCGCGGTGGCAAGGCGCCGTTCCAGTTCCAATGGAGTCAGCCAGGTATGCAGGGCCAGCAGCCTGCCAACGTGGTTGCCGGTATTTACCAACTCGTCGTCATTGATGCCGGCGGCGGGCGCACCTCCACGGCTTTTCAGGTACTGGAGCCGGAGCCGGTAAAAGCCTCCGCATCGGCGCAGCGGCCGGCCAACCCCGGTGGTAGCGACGGCGGCGCCAAGGCTGTCGTGTCCGGCGGCACGCCCCCGTACCAAATTCGTTGGGAAAACGACGAGGTGGGAGAAGCGGCAGTACGCCTCGGCACAGGTACCTACCGTTTTACGGTCACCGATGCCAACGGGTGTACCGCCATTTCCGAGGTGGCTATTTCCGAGGCCATACTTCCGTTGTCCGCAACCATCAGCGAACAAACCCCCATCAATTGTAATGGCCAAAAAATCGGTTTGCGCGTCAATGCTATTGGCGGAAAACGCCCGTATCAGTTTCAGTGGAGCAACCCGGCGGCGAGTGGCGAACTACCAGCCAATGTCGGGGCCGGCACATATGTGGTGACCGTAACGGATGCCGCAGGCTCCAAAGTTAATGCCTCCATTATACTCAAAGATCCGCCAGCCCTGATCCCGTATGCCACCTTGCTATCCCCTGCCAGTACGGGCAACAATGACGGTAAAGCCCGGGCCGAGGCACGGGGAGGCACAGGTACACTTGCTTTTCTTTGGGACAATGGCGAGATCACCCCCACCGTAACCGGTTTAAGCCCGGGCAAGCATACCGTGACGGTCACCGATGAAAAAGGATGTGTCGCTTCGTTCAGCCTCGAAGTGCCCGAAAATATCCTGCCCCTCGCACTCAACGTGGAAGAAAGCAGCATCATCCGCTGTGCCGGCCAAACCTCCGGTCTGCGGGTGAGTGCCAACGGCGGCAAACCGCCCTCCCAGTACAAGTGGGATAACAAGGACTGGAGCGGCACGGAGATCAGTAACGTGCCGGCAGGCACCTACGCTGTGCTTGTCACCGACGCCAAAGGTTCTACCCAGAGCGCTGTGGTAATCGTAAAATCGCCCGATTCGCTGCTCGTGGAGGTCACCCGTGTGGTGGGCGCCACTACTGAGCGCAGTGCCGACGGCAAGGCCACTGTAAAAATAAAAGGCGGAACGCCGCCTACAACCATCGCCTGGGACAACGGTGAAGACGGAACCACCACTGCCAAACTCAAACTCGGCATGCACACGGTAACCGTCATAGATGTCAACGGCTGTAGTGTCACCAAAACGCTGGAAATCAAGCAACGTATCCTGCCCGAACTCAACGCATCCCTGCTGCGCAGCGGCCAGACCATCAAGATGGAACAATTGCGCTTCGAGGCCGACAGCGCCAGCCTGACCACCGATGCCCTGCCCACCCTGGATGAGCTCTACGACTTTATGGAGGAAAATGGCAACGTTGTCATTGAAATTGGCGGCCATACCAACAGTACCCCGCCCGACGAGTTTTGCGACCGCCTCTCCACCGCCCGTGCCAAGTCTGCCGCCGAATACCTGATCGAAAAAGGTGTGGACCCCAAGCGCGTATCGTTCAAAGGCTATGGCAAACGCAGCCCCATCGCCAGCAATACGACCGCCGATGGCCGACGCCAGAACCAGCGCGTGGAAATCAAAATTTTGGCCTTGAAACGCGAATAATAAATAGGCAGGTGAGCAGGTGATTTAGCCTTTGCTCACCTGCTCTTATCCCATTCGGGTTCGTTTCACCATCCAGGTTTGCAGAATTGGCACGAATCCCTTGTTGATATCGGCTTCTACAAAGTCAATTTTGTACTGCAGGCAGCGGAGGCGGAGTTGGTTGGTGAACGCGGTCACCTGTTGGGTGTAGTATTCCTTGACTTGTCCGGGTTGCAGGCGCACCTGCTCGCCCGTTTCCATGTCCACAAAAAGATACGGGCGGTTTTCAAATTCAAAATCCAGTTCCCGGGCTTTGTCGGTGACGTGAAAAAGAATCACCTCGTGCTTGTTGTGCTTGAGGTGTTGCAGCGCGGAAAACAGTTTGTCGGCATCCTCGGGGCGCTCCATCACATCGGTAAAAATGATGACTAACGAGCGGCGGTGGATGGCATCGGCTATCTGGTGCAGGCTGCCGGCCAGATCGGTGGCGCGGTTCAGTTGCGGATTTTCGATGCGCTCGGCCAAAAATGACAACAGCTGCTGGTAGTGCTGGGTCGTGGATTTGCAGTTGGTGCTGACGCGAATTTCGTCGTCGAAAAGCGTAAGGCCAAACGCGTCCCGCTGTTTTTTGAGCGCGTACATCAGCGCGGCCGCCGATTGCGCTGCAAAACAAAACTTGTTCAGGTACTTGAGTTTCTGCGGATTTTTCTCGTCCCACGGGTAGTACATGGTGGAGGAAGCATCCACAACGATCTGGCACCGCAGGTTGGTTTCTTCCTCAAACCGCTTGACAAACAACTTGTCCGTACGCGCATATACTTTCCAGTCAATATTTCGGGTACTCTCGCCCGGATTGTACAGCCGGTGCTCGGCAAATTCGACAGAAAAGCCGTGAAAAGGGCTGCGGTGCATGCCCACGATAAATCCCTCCACGACCTGCCGGGCCAGCAACTCAAGGTTGCTGCCAAGTGCGCGGATATCCTGTTGTTCGAGTATGTTCGACATGGGTGGTTATTGACTGCTGGTTTCAGATCGGGGCGGGCAAAGGTAATGGATGGGGCGGGATTATGTGTGCTGTCTTGCCGTCGCAAACCCCAGCACCTCCTCCACCACCGCCGGCGCCGTGAGGCCATGCCCGAAGCCTTCCGTCGTCCATAGCCGCGAACCCGGCCAAGCGGCGTGTAGTTTTTCGCTTTCCCGATAGTCCGTCACCCGGTCGTGGCGGTCGTGTACGAGCAGGGTTTGTACCTCGGCTAATTGCCCGGCTACTTCGGTCAGGGAATACTGCGCGATGCGTTTGCCGGTAAGCCGCTCAATGTGGTTGTCCATGGCTTCCATCAGTACGTCGCCGGCACCGATGAGCCGTTGGGCGCCGTCCATGATGTATTGCAGGGAAGCAAAGGAGGCAAGGATGATGGCCCGTTTGGGCCGCAGCGCCGGCTCGACCGTTCCCATGGCCCAGATACAGGATGCGCCGCCAACCGAGTGCCCGATGAGTACTTCCACCGGGCCATGGTTCCGAAGTATGGTACGCAGCACCTCCGCGTAGCGGATCATGGTGAAATGCCGCCCCGACGAACGCCCGTGCGCCGGCGCGTCCACCGCTACTACCCGGTAGCCCGCCCGGAGCAAGCTCGTGGCAATCTTGCGCCAGCGCCCGGCATTGCTCTCCCAGCCGTGGGCCAGCAGTGCCACCGGGCCGGCGGCTCCCCAGCAATAAATCGCAATAGTGTTGCCGCCGATTGACTCGTGGCGTACTTCGGCCCTGGCCAAAAAATCAAGTTCCTTTTGTTTGTACTTCCGCCGTTTGGGCAACCCGAACAGAAAAAAAGCCAACCGGCTGGTTGGGCCGGGGGCAATACGGGCCAGCCCGTTCAGCAGGCTGCCTGTTGCGTGCGCGAATGCGTTTTTTTTCATTAAAAATTTAATGTCCGACGTTGCGAAAAAACCGGCCGGAATAAATTTGATTGCCTGCGGCGATCAAAACCACATAAAACCGGGAGCCAGTTGGTGTACATCCATTTCACCGGATTCGGGCAGCGTGGCCCATTGAAACACCGGAATACCCGCCGGGTTCAGGATGGTTGCCCGCGTTGGTTCCTGGCCGGCAGCAGAATTGGGCAGTTGCAACCGGATTTTGTCGTGAGCGGGGTTGGGCCACACCGCTACCTGCCGATCCACGATACGGTTGCCCGGCAATACGGCCCGGATGTCGGAGCGGTGTTCCTGGCCGTCGAAGTCTGTTTGCAGCAGGCGGTAATACAGGATTTCGGCGGGCGGCAGGTCGGTGTCGAGAAAGGTATACG
This sequence comes from Lewinellaceae bacterium, assembly GCA_016719605.1. Classification (GTDB taxonomy): domain Bacteria; phylum Bacteroidota; class Bacteroidia; order Chitinophagales; family Saprospiraceae; genus M3007. The sequence goes on from JADJYW010000008.1 coordinate 294,296, forward strand.
CCTGGGGCAGGGTAGTGGTGCCCCGGCCATCCACCCAGCCGATACGCGCGAATCGGGCGGCATCGTCGGCGCTGCGCTCAATGTGAAAACCGCGGTTGTTTTTTTCCGTAGCCGTGCTCCAGTCGAGGCGTACGGCGTTGGTTTCCAGGCGGGCGCTGAAGGCCGTCATTTCCACCGGCAGAGGGGCGGAAATGGTGAAATTGGTGTTGGAAATGTCGTAAAAAATATTGCCCACGGCACGCACCATGATGCGGGCCTGCGTGGTGGGCGATACGCTGAGGGTTACCGCCTGCGTGCCGTCGTTGGGTGTGCCGGCCAGGAGGGTTGAAAAGGTATTGCCCCCGTCGGTGGAGATCAGGATTTCCACATTGGCGCAGTTGACGGGGGAGCCGTTGCTGCCGGCCACGTTCCAGGTTATGGTTTGGGTAGAGCCGGCGGGGTAAGATTCGCCGCCGTTGGGCACGGTTACGACAAACGGGCCGACCGCGCTGGACGTGCTGACCGTCATGTTTCGGTCGGTAGTACAGCCGCCACCGGGGTTATTGTCGCGCACGGTGAACCGGAAATTAAGCGTGCGACTACCGGATGGCAGCACCTCCCAGGTGGGGGGAGTGTTGGCCAGCACGGCGGGGAAGTTGGGCATATAGCGGCTGTTTTCAGGTACGGGCAACAGGGAGCGGAACATGGGGCCGTTATTATTTCCCGGCTGGGGCGGCTGGGGCTGGTTGCCGCCTGCGTTCATTTGCTCCCAGCAGTAGGTCAGCGCATCCCCGTTGGGGTCGGTAGCGGTGCCGGTGAGGATGAACGGCGTGGAGCGGGGAATGCTGCGATTAATTGGCGTGGGCACTACGGGTGCGGAATTGCCGGTGGCGATTTTGACCGAGCAGCCGTTACCGCTGCTCAGGACAAAACTTCCAATTTCCTGCAGACTGACGGCGTGAAAGTAGTCGTCGCTGTTGCTTTGTACGTTTGGGCTGCAAATGCCCGCGTAGCCCATGATGGTGGATGCGCTGCCGGGTTCCATGGCGGTGGAATTGTTGCGGTTGCAACCGTTGTACTGGGTGTGGTTGGCTCCGTACTGGTGGCCCATCTCGTAGGCTACATAGTCTATGTCGAACGGGTCGCCTATGGGATTGCCTCCCCCGGTGACGCCCCCCGCCTTGATGGAGCCATTGCATACGCACCCGAGGTAGGCCACTCCCCCCCCGCCCGTGCTGAACACATGCCCGATATCGTAGTTGGAAGTGCCGATGACATTGTCGCAGGTTGTCTGGTTTTCGCCGAGCATGGTGCCTCCGCTGTTGTTGGTGTACGGGTCGGTGGCCGGATCGGTAAAAATAATGGCTGTATTGTTCGGAATGATGACCATGCGCAGGCCGCAGTCGCGCTCGAATACGCCGTTGACCCGTGTCATGGAGGTGTTCATAGCAGCCAGGGCCGGGGCTTTGTTGGAGCCGAAGGAGCCGTGGAAGTTGGCATACTCACCGGTGCAGGCGAGGGCGAGGCGGTACTCGCGTCGGTTGCCGCAGTCGCCTGCCCGGTCGGAGGCGTTGCCGGGGGGCAGTTCAATTTTTATGGGGAGGTTGGCAACGTGGCACTCGAACACATCGCCGGTGCGCTTCACAAAATTTTTTTTGAAATAACAAATGTAGTCGGCGGTGTTCCCGCGGCTATACGGGTCAATAAAAATGCTGCTCTTGCCGGGGTTGAAAAGCAGGGCATGCAGCCCCTTCGGGGAAACATCGAACCGGGCCGTCATGCCGGCAGGCACACGACTTTTGCCGGCAAAAGCGCGTATTTCCGGGTACTGGGCGCCGAGATCGGGGTGCAGCACCGGGGCTTCCCACACCTCAAACTCGGCCATGGTGCCGTCGGGCAAGGGAAAATACACCAACAGGCCGGGCGTCCCGTGCAGGTAGTCCGCCTCGGCAGGCGCGGTGAGCAGGCGGGCGCGCATCTGACCAAAATCCAGTCGCAACGTGCGGTACAGGTTGGGTACGATCAGGCGGTCGCCCGGCGCTGCAGCGATGCTATCCTCGCGGATGTCGGTCCAGAGTGTTGGCTGCGCCCATGCTGTGGTGGACAGGAAAATAGCGGCGATCAGGGAGAGGCGAAGCGGATTGTTGAAACGCATGGGCGTACTGCTTGTGGTTTTTTGAAACTCTGGCCGGATACCCGACATGTTTCACACGGCCACTTCGGCCTTGATTCCCGGCCAGGGGTCGTACCCCGTCAATTCAAAGTCCTCGTACCGGAATGCAAAAATATCGCGGACTTCCGGGTTGATCTGCATGGTTGGCAGCGGTCGCGGTGTACGGGAGCATTGCAATTTCACTTGTTCGAGGTGGTTGAGGTAAATGTGTACGTCGCCGAAAGTATGCACGAAGTCGCCCGGTTGCAGGCCGCATGTCTGGGCGAGCATCAGGGTCAGCAGGGCGTAAGAGGCGATGTTGAAAGGCACCCCGAGAAACACGTCGGCGCTGCGCTGGTAGAGTTGGCAGGAGAGGCGCCCGTCGGCAACATAAAACTGGAACAGGCAATGGCAGGGTGCGAGGGCCATATCGGGCAGGTCGGCCACATTCCAGGCCGACACGATGATCCGGCGGCTGTCTGGATTGGTTTTGAGTGTGCGCACCACCTCGGCGATTTGGTCCACGGTGCGGCCGTCGGGGCATTGCCAGGAGCGCCACTGTTTGCCATAAACGGGGCCGAGGTTGCCCCCGGTATCGGCCCATTCGTCCCAGATGCGCACCCCGTTTTCCTTCAGGTAGCCAATGTTGGTGTCGCCTTGGAGGAACCACAATAGTTCGTGGATCACACTTTTGAGGTGTACCTTTTTGGTTGTGACCAGCGGGAAACCGTCCTGCAAATCGAACCGCATCTGGTAGCCGAACACGCTGATGGTGCCCGTGCCCGTGCGGTCGTTTTTTTGGGTTCCATTTTCGAGGATGTGGCGAAGAAGATCGTGGTACGCTTGCATGGGGCAAAGGTACGCCAACGACCTATTTTTCCACCTTTTCCATGAGCCGGGACGTGATGCGCAGGAAGTCCATCTCGGTGATGATGCCCACGAGTTCTTTGCCTTTCACCACGGGCAGGCAACCGATTTTGTGGTTCTGCATAATGCGCATAGCCTCCATGACGGTTGTTTCCGGGTTGACGGTGATTGGTTTTTCGATCATCAGGTCTTTGACGGTTGTCAGGTGTGCGTCTTCCAGTTTGCCGGCCCGTGCGAAGTGGCGCAGGAGCATCCGCGAAGACACCAGACCGGACAGTTCGCCCTTGTTGTTTTCAACCGGCATGTAGCGGATGCGGCGCCAGTTCATGATTTCCGCCACTAATTCAATGAGGTCGTCACGTTGCACGGTGAAGAGGTCGGTCGCCATAAACTCCTCTACCTTGAGTTTGGAGGGGTGCCAGTCGCCGAGATCGGCTACGGTTGTTTCTTTCCAGGTATGTACAGGCATGTTTTGTTTTTGATTATTGATCATGACGGCGGTCAGGCAGGAAACGGCTTCGTCGTTGGTGACCTCACTTTTCAGGGCGGTAAACGAGCGCAGCGCCCAGCGTGCGCCGGTTTTGTGCGCCTTGGCACGGGCTTCTATGATACCGAGGTATTTGCTGATGTCGGCATTGTTCACTTTCTGGTGTTTCAGTCCCTCTTTGGCTAAGGGCAGGAGTTCTTTGAGGATCAATTCAGGTGCGTGTACTTTTTTATCGCCGAGCCAGTTGAACGTGCTGTCAATGCCGAATTTGGCTGCCTTGATGAAGTTGTCGCGCACGTCGTCGAATTCGAGGTGTTTGGTAATGTCGTTGTAGTGCAGGCTCATGCCGATCATGGATCCGAGCCAAAACGCGGCATTGGCGGAGGCGTCTACAACGGTGGGGCCTGCGGGGATGACGCGGTTTTCGATGCGCAGGTGTGGTTTGCCATTGGGCGAGATGCCGTAGCAGGGGCGGTTCCAGCGATAGACGGTCGAATTGTGGATTTGCAGGGCGCGTAGTTTGGGTACTTTTTTCTCGCGGATCATTTGCAGGGAATCCTCCTCGATATTGCCGGCCAGCAAGACGCGGAAACGGCTGATATCCTCTTTGTAAATTTCCGTGATATCGCCCCGAAGCCAACCCGAACCGAAGTTAACGCGTGGCAGGCGCTCGCGCATGTGGTCGGAAGTGGTGCGGGTGTCGAGGCTTTGCTGGAAAAGCGCGATGCGGGATTCGGCCCAGAGCCGGCGGCCAAATACCAAAGGTGAGTTGGCTGAAATAGAGACTATCGGCCCGGCCAGGGTTTGAGCGATATTGTACATTTTGACAAACTCCTTGGGCGCTACCTGGAGGTGTACCTGAAAACTGGTGTTGCAGGCCTCCAGCAGGGGAGAGTCGTGTTTGACCAGCAATTCATCCACGCCTTCCACGCGCAGTTCGAACGAGGTGCCCAGCAGATGTTTTTGTATAGCCGCCATAAGCGCATAATAACGATCCACGGGAGTCAGGTTTTTCATATCCAGATCGTGCTTGCGCAGCGTAGGTAAAATGCCACATAGCACAATAGACGCATCAAACTCATTCAATACATTTTGAATTTTGGCTAAGTAGTCCGAATTCTCGGCTTCCATCTGGCTCAGGCAGTAGCCCACAAACTCCCGAGGGGACAGATTGGTTTCCAGATTGAATTTTGCCAGTTCTGTGACGCACCACGGCGCATCTGTCAGTTTGGCCAGCACTTCGAGGTTTATATTGGCCGGTTTGTACGTTTTGTTGTGTACCAGACACATTTCCTGTTCGGCGCCAATGCGTGTAATATCGCTTTCAAACCAATCGTTCTCCAACATATATTCAAATGCCTGCACGTCGTCCAGCAAATGGCGAACAAAGCCCAGCATTTCCGGTTGATTGTCTGCGGTGGTTACTTTTTGAAATCCCATATATCAGAGCAATTGTGGTGACAAATTTGACTATTGAAATGTTTTGAAGCCGTCGTTTTCCGGCACGCAAACATCCACATTATTGGAGATTCTTTCTTTAAATTTTTCAAGCGACACTCAAAATAGAAAAAATAAATGCCTCCCGATACGGATTTACCGTTTTCACCTCTATACATTTGCCTGTTCTTATGAAAGAAGAAGCGGCTATTTTGCATCTCAGCAAAGATGATTGCCTTGCCCGGCTGATCCAGTGTACCAGCGTTCAATCACTTTTGCCATCCGGAAAAGTCTATTTTGAATTATTGGAGTCTATTGTCTCACAACAACTGAGTGTTCGTGCTGCCGCTACGATATTCAGCCGCTTCTGTGCGCTGTTCCCAGATAACTACCCGGCCCCCGAAGTGCTTGTTGCTGTAAAACAGGAACAACTGAGAGCCGCCGGGTTGTCTAATCAAAAAGCCAACTATTTGAAGAATGTTGCCGCCTTTGCCTTAGAGAACAATCTCGATAAAATACCCTGGCAAAACTATTCCGACATAGAAATCATCAATTTACTTACACAAATAAAAGGCGTCGGCCGGTGGACTACCGAGATGATTCTGATATTCACATTGGGTCGCCCGGATGTTTTTCCAATAGACGATCTGGGTATTCAACAAGGGATGATCAAACTGTATGGCCTGCCCGACACGGGAAAAGCACTCCGCTTGCGTATGCAGGAACTATCCGAACCATGGCAGCCCTACCGCTCAACAGCCAGCCGATACCTGTGGCGCTGGAAAGATCAAATTCAAGAACCAATAGACTGACGGGATATTATTTGTATCAAACACCATCATTATTTAATTCACTATTTAACAGTATGAAAAAACTTGATAAACTGCGTTACCCCATTGGCAATTTTGAGTACGGAAAATCCTATTCACTGCCACAGACGCGTCAAAACATAAAAACCATTGCTCGTTTTCCAAAAGACCTGAAAAAATTAGTTAAAAAAATGCCTCGTGAAACCGTGGATACGACTTACCGGCCCGGGGGATGGACCGTTCGGCAGGTTGTACACCACCTGGCCGATTCGCACATGAATGCCTATGTTCGGATGAAACTGGCTGTGACAGAGCCTGCGCCCATTATCAAACCTTATGAAGAAAATCTTTGGGCAGAGACAAACGACGCAAAACAAGGCTCCATTAAAAATTCATTACAATTGCTCAATGCTCTGCATAAACGTTGGGTAAACTTTCTGGAAACACTGAGCGATGATGATCTGGAGCGCGGTTATTTCCATCCCGAAAGACAAAGTCTTGTGCTCCTGCCCGAAGCCATAGCGCTCTATGCCTGGCATTGCAAACACCACCTCGCGCACATTGCGCTCGTTGCCCGGGGCAAAGTATCAGCCGGCGAAGAACCGACAGTTGTCTCCGACCTGAAAAAGCGCGGGCGCCCACGCACCAAAATGGCCGATGCCAAGAGCGCTTCCGGAGACAAACCCAAGCTGACGCGTGCGGAGATATTGGCCAAAGCCCGCGCCGCCCGCGCAACCAACAAGCCCGCGCCCGCGGCTCCGGCCAAGACTGCTGCCAAGGCTCCGAAAAAAGTCGCCGCCCCGGATGCGCCAAAAATGACGCGTGCGGAGATATTGGCCAAAGCCCGCGCTGCCCGCGCAACCAACAAGCCCGCGTCCGCCGCTCCGGCTAAAACTGCCGCCAAGGCTCCGAAAAAAGCCGCCGCCCCGGATGCGCCAAAAATGACGCGTGCGGAAATCATGGCCAAAGCGCGCGCCGCCCGCGCAACCAACAAGCCCGCGTCCGCGCCCGCCGCTCCGGCTAAAACTGCCGCCAAGGCTCCGAAAAAAGCCGCTGCACCGGATGCGCCGAAGCTGACGCGTGCGGAAATCATGGCCAAAGCGCGCGCCGCTCGCGCAACCAACAAGCCCGCGTCCGCGTCCGCCGCTCCGGCCAAGGCCGCCGCCGAGGCTCCGAAAAAAGCCGCCGCACCGGATGCGCCGAGCTGACGTGCGGAAATATTTGGCCAAAGCGCGCGCCGCTCGCGCAACCAACAAGCCCGCGTCCGCGCCCGCGGCTCCGGCCAAAACTGCTGCCAAGGCTCCGAAAAAAGCCGCCGCACCGGATGCGCCGAAGCTGACACGTGCGGAAATCATGGCCAAAGCGCGCGCTGCTCGCGCAACCAATAAGCCCGCGTCCACGGCTCCGCCCGCCGTTCCGACCAAGACTGCTGCCAAGGCCCCGAAAAAAGCCGCCGCACCGGATGCGCCGAAGCTGACGCGTGCGGAAATCATGGCCAAAGCGCGCGCTGCCCGCGCAACCAATAAGCCCGCGTCCGCGCCCGCGGCTCCGGCCAAGACTGCTGCCAAGGCTCCGAAAAAAGCCGCCGCATCGGATGCGCCGAAGCTGACGCGTGCGGAAATCATGGCCAAAGCGCGCGCTGCCCGCGCAACCAACAAGCCCGCGTCCGCGCCCGCGCCCGCGGCTCCGGCCAATACTGCTGCCAAGGCTCCGAAAAAAGCCGCCGCACCGGATGGGCCGAAGCTGACGCGTGCGGAAATCATGGCCAAAGCGCGCGCTGCCCGCGCAACCAACAAGCCCGCGTCCGCGCCCGCGGCTCCGGCCAAAACTGCTGCCAAGGCTCCGAAAAAAGCCGCCGCACCGGATGCGCCGAAAGCGCCGCGCGCAGAGACTACGCCCAAGGCCCGTACCACTCGGAGCAAGAAATAAAAATGACCTGATTGCAACAGATTGGACAGAATTCCGGGAATGGCTGCTCTTTGTGAGCGGCCATTTCTCTTGGAGCACCTTCCAACCGGCAACCTTCCAACCAGCAACCCTCCAACCCTTTTGAGCGGCCATTTCTCCCGGAGCATGGCGGACAAACATCTTGCAAAACCATACCCTCCAATTTCGCCCCCCACGCCATACCTTTGTCGTCGAAAAATGGAACGCATCATTGGAACATATACCGGCGCAGAGCCGGGCGCACTGGTTATCGTGTTCGGCGCCGTGCACGGCAACGAACACGCCGGTGTACTCGCCCTGGAGGAAACATTCCGAATGCTGGAACAAGAGCCGACGGCTAATCCCGGGTTTGTTTTTCGGGGCCGATTGATCGGCATGATCGGGAACCGCCAGGCCTACAGCACCCGGCAGCGCTTCCTCGACCGCGACCTCAACCGGTTGTGGACGCCAGTCAACCTGCGCCGCATTCTGCAAACCGATCCGACCGAACGTATCGCAGAAGACCAGGAACTGGCTGAATTATACGAGGCCATTCGCCACGAAATTCAGGAAGTGCAACCGGAAGCCCTGATCCTCCTCGATCTGCATACCACTTCAGCCGAGGGAGGTATTTTTTGCATCCCTTCCGACGACCGCGCCAGCCTGCGCCTCGCCAAGGAATTGCACGCACCGGTTATTCTCGGTATGCTGGACGGGCTGGAGGGCACCCTGTTGCACTTTGCCGCAGGCAATCACTTTGAAATTTGCGGCTACCCGCGCTACTCCGTTGGCGCAGCCTTCGAGTCGGGCCAACACGACGACCCGCTGTCGGTCAGCCGCGCTATTGCTGCCATTATCAATTGCCTGCGGGCTGCCGGCTGCATCCGGCAGGAGGATGTGGACAGCCGCCATGAGTTTATCCTGAAAACGTTTTCCGACCCATTGCCCAAGGTAACCCGCCTGCGCCACATACACCATATCCGCCCCGGCGATGCCTTCGATATGCGTCCCGGTTATGTCAACTTCCAGCCGATTCAGCAAGGCGAACACCTGGCCAACGATACGACCGGCCCTGTGTTGGCTCCCGAGGATGGCCTTATTCTCATGCCGCTCTACCAGCCACAAGGCTCCGACGGTTTCTTCGTGGTTCAGGAAATTCCGGTATGATGCCTTGACCCGGCACGTCCGGCATAACACATAGTTTTCATCCATTCATCCATCATTATTTCTGACAAGATGCGTCAACAAATTGTAGCCGGAAACTGGAAAATGAACAAGACTCTCGACGAGGGGCTTGAACTGGTCAAAGCCGTTATGGATCGTATAGAACAGCGTCCGCGCGGGCCGGTCGTGTTTGCCACGCCGCACCCGTACTTGCAGGCAGTGGCCAAAATGGTTAAAGTCCGCAAGGGGTTTCATTTAGCAGCCCAAAACTGTCACCACGAGGAAAAAGGCGCTTTTACCGGCGAAGTATCGGTGAATATGCTGGCATCTGTCGGCACGGAATATGTCGTCATCGGGCACTCCGAGCGGCGGCAGTATTTTAAGGAGACCAACGAGCAGCTGGCGCGCAAGATCAATCTCGTTCTGGCCAAGGGGCTGCTGCCTATCTTTTGCTGCGGCGAACCATTGGCCGTGCGCGAACGCGGCACGCATGTTGGTTATGTGGCCAAACAACTGAAAGCCAGTTTGTTTCACCTCCATGAAGCCGATTTTCGCAAAATTGTCATTGCCTACGAACCCATCTGGGCCATCGGTACCGGCAAAACAGCCAGCACCGAACAAGCCCAGGAAATGCACGCCGCCATACGCGTACTCTTGTCAAAAAAATACGGCAAGGCCGTTGCCGACGACATACCCATCCTGTACGGCGGCTCCTGCAATGCCCAAAACGCGCCCGAACTTTTCCGACAACCCGACGTGGACGGCGGCCTCATTGGCGGCGCCTCGCTTCAGGCGGAAGACTTTGTCGCTATTGTCAATGCGATGAAATAGCGCGGCTGCCGGACCATTTTCAAGTGCTTTTTTTCCGCTGACCAACCATCAAATTCACCAACCGCATGGCACACATACTCGACTCTGTGAAGGAGTATTTCGATCCTGAATTTATTGCCGAAGCGGCACAAACGCTGCGGGAAGGCGGGCCACAAACGACGCGTGCACTGGACACCTGGAGCGCCGCCATACTGGCCGGCTTGCTGAATCATGTAGACAATCCGAAGGCTATGCAGCGCATCTACAACGGCCTCGAACATTTTCCGCCCAACGTGGCGGCCAACCCGGCAGCCCTGCTGCGCACCGGAAACCTGTCGCAAAATGATCCGAAGGACGTGGCCGGGCATCTGTTGGGCCAGTTGTTCGGTGCTAAAATAACCGCGCTCAACGCCGGCATTGCCGAGGTTTCGGGCGCCGCCCCGGCTACCGCATCCGAAACGCTCGGTATCGCCGGGCCGATGGTGCTCAGTGTGCTTGGCCAGCGCTTGCAGGCAGGCGAACTCACGCGTGCCGGGGCTGGCTAACCTGCTCCGCGCCGAACAGGAGCGTATCGCCGCCGTGCTTCCGCCCGAAATCGGGGAGATACTCGGCGCCCGGACCCTGGAGGCTCCCGAGGCCGAACAGATCGAGCCGGCAGTGGGCAATCAGTGGAGCCTGGCCCTTTTGCTTCTGCTGGGGCTGGGTGTGGCTGTGCTGCTGTGGATGCGGCAATCCGGCGGGTAACGCACGCTGACTTTAAATAACCAATTCGTCATTCGTAAATCGTACATCGAAACATGTTTACCAACGTCAAACCCGCACTCGAACAGGAAATTGCCGGTATTCGCGAAGCCGGGCTATACAAAGAGGAGCGCATCATCACGTCGCCCCAAGGCCCGGTGATTGATACCACTGCACAGCCGCATGTCCTGAATTTTTGCGCCAATAATTACCTTGGACTCAGCAGCCATCCGGCAGTGGTGGAGGCCGCTATCGAGGCCATTCGTACGCACGGCTACGGGTTGTCGTCGGTGCGTTTCATCTGCGGCACTCAGGATATTCACAAGGAACTGGAGCACCGCATTGCCGACTTTCTTGGCATGGAGGACACCATTCTTTACGCCGCCGCTTTCGATGCCAACGGCGGCTTGTTCGAGCCGCTCCTCGGCGAAGAAGACGCCATCATCAGCGACGAACTGAACCACGCGTCCATCATTGACGGTATTCGCTTGTGCAAAGCCAACCGCTTCCGCTACAAACACAACGACATGAACGCGCTGGAGGATTGCCTCAAGGAAGCCAACGCCGCCGGCGCCCGACGTAAACTCATTTTCACCGACGGCGCTTTTTCTATGGACGGCACCATCGCGCAGCTGGACAAAATTTGCGACCTCGCCGACCGCTACGAAGCGATGGTGGGCATAGATGAATGCCACGCCACCGGTTTTCTGGGCAAAACCGGGCGCGGCACCCACGAGTACCGCCATGTGATGAATCGCGTTGACATCATCACCGGCACCTTAGGCAAGGCGCTCGGCGGTGCAAGCGGCGGGTTCACTTCGGCCAAAAAAGAAGTTGTGGAAATTCTGCGCCAACGTTCGCGCCCGTACCTGTTTTCCAACACCGTGGCGCCGTCCATCGTGGGTGGCAGCATCAAAGTACTGGAACTGCTCAGCGGCTCCACGGCCCTGCGCGACAAACTGGAGGGCAACACCAGGTGGTTCCGCGAGGCCATGACCGCCGCCGGGTTCGACATCGTGCCGGGCGAGCACCCCATCACCCCCGTCATGCTGTACGATGCGCCGCTGGCACAAACTTTTGCTCGCAAACTCCTGGACGAAGGAATCTACGTCGTCGGTTTTTTCTACCCGGTAGTACCCAAGGGCAAGGCGCGTATCCGGGTACAATTGTCCGCCGCCCACGAGCAGGAGCATTTAGAAAAATGTGTGGCGGCGTTTATAAAAGTGAAAGGCGAAATCGGGGTCTGAAAATGAGGGTGTCTCGTAAGTCCGCACCATAATTGCGAAGTTGACAGGCGAATCCATTTTTTGACAGGATGAAAAGGATTTACAGGATTTTTGGCGGCGGAGCCGCCTCATTTATCTTGTAAATCCTTTTCATCCTGTCAAAAAATCTCAATTTCCGTCAAAACAGCACTTATGATACACCCTCATTTTCAGATACATGGTTTTTCCCGGAAGGCACTTCGGGTTTCAATTTGAGCGCGGTTGGTCGGTGTTGGATGGTTGTTTACGGCGCTACGTTTGTTTCCAGGCAGCCTTTTGTGAAACAAGTGATATTTCCTTTACCCGGGAGACCTGTTTATTTCTTCACGTTTTTAACCATGTAAGTTCGTTTGTTGCCGGAGGGCTGCAGCCCTCCGGCAACAAACGAACTTACGATTTCCCACTATGCGCTGCATCATTGTCGAGGACGAGCCGCTGGCCGCGGAAATACTGGCCGAGTACATCGGGATGACACCCTTCCTGACGCTGACGCACATTTGTCCGGACGCGATCAAGGCGCTGGACGTGGTGCATGCCAATCCGGTGGACGTAATTTTTCTGGACATCAACCTGCCCAAACTGAACGGGCTGGAGTTTATCAAAACTTTGCGGCGCCAGCCCAAGGTCATTGTGACGTCGGCGTACCACGAGTTCGCCGTGGAGGGTTTCGATCTGCAGGTGACGGACTATCTGCTCAAGCCTATTGAGTTTAGCCGGTTTACCAAGGCGGTAAATAAACTGTTGCTGCCGCAGCGGCCGCCGGATGCGCAACAGCAGCAGTACCGGCCAAGCCGCCGGGGGCCACCAGGCCGTTTTACTTTTTTATGGTGAGCAAGCGTTCGGTGAAAATCTACCTCGACGAAATTCTGTTCATCGAGAGCCTGAAGGATTCGGTGACGATCCATACGGCGGAAAAATCGCACCACACGCACTACCAGTTGGGCGAGTTGGAGGAGTTGTTGCCTAAGGACAATTTCCTGCGCATCCACCGGTCATTTTTGGTAGCGGTGGACAAGATTGAGTCGTTTTCGGCTGCCGAGGTGGAACTGGCCGGCCGGACACTGCCGATCGGGCGCAGCCACAAGGAATATGTGATGGAGCGGTTGGGGCGGTGAGGAGCAAGTGGGCAAATAGGCGAAGGGCACCCCAGTTTACATTTTGCCCACTTGCTCTTTGTGTATTGTTTATTTTTATTCCTGGATACGCTTTAAAACCTTCTGCATGCCGGGTTGGAAGGTATCTTCCGAAATATCCACCATGAGGACGCTTTTCAGACGCTGAAGAATACTGTCAAGGTTTTTAAGAAGGTCATAAAACCGGTTGCAGTCGTCTTCCAGATTGCGAGCACTGCTGCCCAGGCTTTTTATCTCAGCAATATCGGCTTCGGTGGTTGTAATTTTTTCTTTGAGGGCTTTGAGGGCAACAATCTGGAATTTGGAATCGAAAACGACATTGTCTAATTTCACGGGGATGAATTTTTTATCCGCCAACCAAACTGCGTACATAGAAGCCACGCTTTCCTGCCCTACCCAGCCGGAGTTGAGGCTTTTGGCCGAAACGATGGAGACCACGGAATCGCATCTCTTGATGCTTTCTTGTATAAACTCCATGATGGACATACCTGCGGGCATATCTTCCTCATCAATAATGACGTCCACGTCGTTTTTTGCCAAAAACTCTTTCACCTGACGGGCTACCGCTGCATCGCCGTGGTTGTAGGAAATGAATGCTTTTTTACCGCCGGCAGGTGGTGGTGCAGGGGGCGCAACGGGGGCAGGAGATGCTCCTGTTGTTTTTTTATGACCGGATTCCGCCAGTTCCAGCGCGGCATAGTTAATCTGCGCTTGTACGCGGCCCCACTCGCTAAATTCGATCAGCCCCATGTTGTACTGTTTTTTGCCGGCATTGTAGCGGGCTTGCAGGAGCAGGGCATCGCTGCTTTGCTGGGCCAGGAGTACGAGCGCCTCTTCGGTGCGGCCCTCGGAAATCAATTGCTGGATTTGTTCTTTCATTGGAAAGCGAGTGGTTGAACGATTGTTAGTAGTAGAATGCACTGCCAGGCTTTTTTCGGGCGATAGACTTTCCAGGTTTTCAAACCTGGAAAGTCTGCACACGAAGGCCAAAGGTAGCAATTGCCGGTTTTTTTCAACCTTCAATCAAAAATACCGGATCAGGCGGGTTTTCGGGCCAGTCGGAACCCGATCACGTTGATGCCTTTGGTGGGGTCATATCGAAACCGGTAGTTGGAACTGAACAGGATTTCTTTAGACAGGAACCACGAGCCGCCGCGTAAAATACGCTCCCTGCCGGTGGCCGGCCCCGGGTAATCCGGTTCCGGCCGATCCAGTCCCGCGCCGTACCAGTCCCAGCACCATTCCCACACGTTTCCGCTCATGTCATAAAAACCCAGTTGGTTGGCCTGTCGGGTAGCCACGGCATTCGAGCGTTTCACGCCGTGCACCAGGCCGGAGTTGTTGCCCCACCAGGCTACCGAATCGAGGTTGTTGCCACCGCTGTATTCATATTTGCTCTGAAGCGGGCCGTCTTTGGCAGCGTATTCCCACTCCGTTTCGGTGGGCAAACGGTAGCCGGACGCGTCGCGGTTTACCTGAATCACGGTGTCGGAGGGTGTCATGTCCATGGTATAAACCGGCTGAAGTCCTTGTTTGCGGCTCAGCCAGTTGGCGTACGCAAGGGCATCGAACCAGGTGACATACACGGCGGGATTGTCGCCGGAAAGTCCCCAAACGGGCATCTGACGCTCTACTCCGTTGGCCACGTCAAACACTTCCATTTGCCAGTAGGTGACCTCCGTTTTGCCGAGGCTGAACGCCGATACCGTTGTGCCGGACCTGTTATTGAAAACAAATTCGCCGCCTTCTACCGCCAGCATATCCGGGAAATACCGCAGCCGGAGCGTGGCGTACCACTCGGGATTTTGAGCCTGAATAAACGCCCGGATGGAGTCGGCGGAAGTCGGGATGGGGTGGTTGGCGAGGAAACCGGCGGTATCCAAAATACCGAGGGCGTCAGTCTGTTTGTCTGCTTCGTTGTAAAAGAAGGCGACTTCGAGTACCGCTTGTTTAAATTCTTCGGTGCGGTGCCCCAGTTCAGCCGCCTTTTTCAGTCGGGCGGCGGCCTTTGCATACTCCAGTTTGTACATAAAACTGTTGGCTTCGCGGGTAAAGGCGTCCACCACCTGAATGGCTGTTTTTTCTAATTTTTTGTAAGCTTTTTCGGCCTCCGCCTGTTTGGCCTGAGCGCTCATGTACCAGTTGATGGCGTAGGCGGCGGCGGCTAAAGCCAGCACCATTAGGATGATGCCGGACACAATCAGCGAAACAGCGCGGCGGCGGCGTTTGGCCACCAAATCGCGCTCGCGGGCATCTATGCGTTGTTTTTTTGCCCGAAGCACCGGGGCCAGCAGGGTATCGTGGCTGAGTTCGTAGTTGTGGCCGCCGGTTGTGTTGCGTTCGCGCCGCAGCAGAAACGTGTTTTCCAGTTCTTTAAACAGCGCTTTGGACGCGCCGGCATGAGCAAACTGGTCTATCAGCGCCTCCGAATCCATACTCAGGCGGCGACCTTCCCCGGTTGCCGGATCGAGGCGCACCAGCCCGTCTTCGATCACCAACCGCGCTGCCGCGCGCAAATTATCGGGAAGCAGCGACAGCCGGCGTTCGTAGTAGGCGCCATAGACATCCGAAAAATCCGGCAGGTCGGCAGCCATGACATCGGGCAGGCCGTTGCCGTCGCGATCTGCAATTTTTCCGTCCACGACCATCCCCTCAATCGTGTCGCACAGAATCTGCAACTGGAACGCCTCCACGCCGGTTTGTCCTTGTGCGGAAGAGACCGAGAGATCGTTCAGGATTTTGTCCAGCGCATCGTCGCCGTACTCAAACGGCGGCGAATAAAACTGCAATTCGGACGCTGTGCCTTTTACCCCGAGGTAGGGTATTCTGGCCGGAATGACGATCCCGTCCCGGGCTTGTTCCCGGGTTAGTGCCTTCAGTTCGTAGCGTTTGTGCAGAATAGCGGGCAGGTGGTCGCGCAAGCGGTCCAGTTCGCTGAGCCGGTCGGACCGGATAGCGAACAGGCTGCGCAAGTGGAGCGCGGAAACGAGCATGCGGCGCTGTTCCAGCGGCAGCGACCGAGCGGCCTCGCGTGCTTCCCGGGGCACATCCCCGTACAGCACGTCGGCCAGTTGCGACCGAAAATCCAGCTGCTGGTCCGGCGGATACGAAAAGAATTCTTCAAACTGGTCGAATACGATCAGGAAACCCGGATGTTCGGTATGGTCGTCTTCGGCGGTATCGTCTTGTGTGGCGGGGTTCATTTGCTGGCGCCGTTTGAGCGTCAACCAGAGCGATTCGGGCAGTTGGAGTTGGTCTGTAAATGCCATCAGAGGCGATGCCGGTACCGATTCGGTGATCCGGCGGCGCAGCAGTTCGATGGGCGAGAGGCTGTTGTCGGGGATGTATTCGCCAAAGCGGACGACGACCGGGGTAAAGGCCGGGGTGTTGTGGCGGTCTTTGTCGGGGGCAGCCAGCAGGGGCAGCACGCCGGCATTTATCAGGGAGCTTTTTCCGTAGCCGGACCGGCCGAAAAGCACGACGAGTTTTTCCAGGCGGATCAAATCGGACAGGTCACGAATGTCGCTTTCCCGGCCGAAATAAAGTGCTTGATCAGAAAATTCAAATGGCCTGACGCCGGGATACCGTTTGATCGTGTTCATGTTACAGCTCTTTTGCGAAAGTCAGAATAGCGTCGTTGATCAGATTCATTTCCCGGAACAAGTCCCTGGAGTCCATACGGCCGCCGCTTTTTTCCGTTTTCCAGTTGTAGTAGCGAGCCGACAGTCCCATGGCCGCCTGTTCGACCGGCGTCCCTTTCGCTGCTTCGATCAGTTTTTCAATAGCATTCTCCGTGTTTCCTTTTTGAAGAAACCGGACGATAGATTCCTTGGCGGGGGTATTGGCCGGATTGATAACCCGCAGGTTGCCTTCTTCGGCAAAGGCCTGGTACAGCTGGTCGAGCAAGTGCGTTTCGGTGCCGAGGAAACGAATGCGGAACTGGTTGATGAGGAAGGCTTCGGTGGCTTCTTCTTTTGGTGCATCGGATTCCAGGGCAAAGCGCCGGGCCGCGCGTTTGACGTCGAGCAGGCGCAGCAGTAGTTGGGTATGCCAGCGATCGAACTGGAAGCCGAGGAAGAGATACGAGGTGGTTTCTTTGAGGCGCACCATGAGTCGGCCCGGCAGTTTCGGTGCGGCGATGAGGCCCTGGAACAACCGAAACAGGTCGTCGTAGTCGAGGATGAGGGTAGATTGTTTTTCGATGCAGCCCAGCATATTGTAGTACAGGGGCACCCGTTGGCGGAGCAGGTCGGGGTCTACCTCCGGCATATCCAGGTCTTCCTCTTTGTTGGCGTCGAACCAGGCAAAGCGGTGGGGCAGTCCGTATTTGAAGCTGAGATCGCGCAGGAACGTGTCGGGGTTCACCGACAGGACGAGGGAGAACGGGATTTCGATGAGTTTGCGCAGCAATTCTTCGTCGCCGTCAATGTCCTGGAACTGGTAGGTGATTTCGTCCTGAATTTCCGGTTTGTCGTCTGCATTGCGGAGCAGGAAAAAGCCGTCCCGTTCGTAGTAGGCGGCAATTTGGTCGGGGAATCGCTCCAGTATCTTGTTTCGGATGTAGGTACTGAGCGGCATTCCATTTACCGGGAAAATGTCGGGGCCTAAAATCAGGGCGCATTTCCCGGTTTTAATGTCGGCCACGAGGCGTGGCAAATCCGGGAAGTCGTCATTATCCGCTTTGGTCATACGATAAAGTGCTTTAAGGCAGTGTGTGGTGGATTTGAGTTGAGCCGCTCCGATTCCTCTTTTTCCCCCGATTTTGTTTCGGCCAAAGGTAGCGAAATACCGTTTGTATTTTTGCGGGACAGATTTTCAGGCCTTTCGGGATTTTTTCGGGCCGGCTTGTTTTTTTGGGAGGCCACGTTGTACCTTTGCGCTCCCGCTGCGAAAGAGCAGGGAAAATTTTCAAAACGGGCCATAGCTCAGTTGGTTAGAGCGCCACGTTGACATCGTGGAGGTCACAGGTTCGAATCCCGTTGGTCCGACAAAAACAGGGTGATTAGCTCAGTTGGTTTAGAGCGCACGCTTCACACGCGTGAGGTCACAGGTTCGAATCCTGTATTACCCACTTGGAGGTTTCTGGTTGGAAGGAAGGTTGGAAGGTTTCTGGTTGGAGGGTTCGCTAACCAGAAACCTTCCAACCCTCCAACCAGAAACCCTCTAACCAGAAACCCTCTAACCAGAAACCTTTTTTCGGGACGTAGCTCAGTCCGGTAGAGTACACGTCTGGGGGGCGTGCTGCGCAACTAATTAATTTTTAATCAATTACACATTAAAATTTATGCAAATCAATCTTTAAAGAAAGATTCTTACCTTTGCATAAAGCGCTTGAAAACAACATAATCGGGATGTAGCTCAGTCCGGTAGAGTACGCGTCTGGGGGGCGCGTGGTCGCAAGTTCGAATCTTGTCATCCCGACCATTTTTACACGCGGTGCAGATATAGTGCAGAAAGTTAAAGAAAAAGACCGTGTTTACGAGGGCGTAAGTCTGATCTTTCGAGGTCAAATTTACGCCTTTTTTTGTCTTTCACCACAAGGCCATTTCACAAAATCGTTCTCTTTTTTTCTAATTTTGAGTATAACCTTACTCATAACCTTAGTTAAAGAGATAGGTATTGATTATCAGTAGTTTGGAAAGACATGTTCTTTTCAACTAATCACATAAAACATTCTTCTTTCTTTTCTGGCGATGTTGCGCCAGGCAAGAAAAACGTCCTCCCCAATTTGGGAAAGGGGTTTGAAAAGAAAGTACTCTGCAAGAGGCTCAAACAGTGGCCGGGAATGCAAGTCTTTTATTACTGCCTCCATAGCCCCTTCGTGTTCAAATATCCAAAGTATCCGGTAGCCACTCTGGAAATCGTAGCGTTTGTTTACCGCCCCTGTCAACATCGCCTCGCCGTGCCGGATACACTTTTCAATGGACTTTTTTGAGTCCCGACCGTTCTCCAACTCCACCAGAAAAAGTTCCTTTTGTAACGTACTTTGCAACATGAAAGCAACATCGGGTTTGATGGAACTACTGCCAGTCACCTCAAATGCCGTTTTGGATTTGAGATTTTTTTCAACCCGGTTGTTTCCTACTGTATCAAAATAACGGTCACAAAAGAGCAGCGTGATATCCTCCCTTTGACACGCCAAATCCAGGGTGATGTGAAAATCAATGATACTGGTACGGTGTGCCTGATCCTGGGTGTGGGTAAGTATCGTTCCTCGCGGGCAGTGGATTTCTTGTTCCTTCAGACCGGACAACTCTTTCAAAACCGGGATTGCTTTTTCGTTTAGGTAGTGCTTCACTTCTTCTCCCATGCCGTGCGGTATTTTCTTCACCATTTGAAACTTGCTCTCCCTTAGGTCTTTTAGCAGAAGGCTCAGATTGGAACGGTGCTGGTCAATGCCCAACTGCATCATTTGCGAATACGTCAAAAACTTATACCGTGCGAGTGCCTCCAGAATGCTGATCTGCTTTGGCGAAAACCTGGTTATCATTCTT
Source organism: Lewinellaceae bacterium (assembly GCA_016719605.1). Lineage (GTDB taxonomy): Bacteria > Bacteroidota > Bacteroidia > Chitinophagales > Saprospiraceae > M3007. The sequence goes on from JADJYW010000008.1 coordinate 313,560, forward strand.
CGGAAATAGTTAGTGAGAAAGGAGGTTTGATTCTACTCGTCTCAGGTGAAACGGGGAGTGTAGGGGAATCAGAAGCGTACTGCTGGTTCTCATCCCCACCCAATCGTTTGTAGTAGTGGACTATCTGGTAGTTATCAAAGTCCTGCTCTTCCTGCTTCGTCATGTACTACTGGTCAGGCGTATCGAGCAGGAAACTGGGCGACTTGAATTTGACCAACCCTTTATGCCGCACCTTTAGCAAAAACTCATACTGCCCTAACGATGCTTCATTTTTGAGTTTGACAATCTCTTTGATGCTTTCGATATTGTCGTCTCCTCCACCTGCAATTTTTACGGCTGTATTTTCTAATACCGCTTTTAACTGAGCACCAAACTGCTCAGGATACTGGTTGGCCAGAACAAGGTGCAGTCCGAAACCCCGAAGTTGAGCCAGGATATATTCCATGCTCCCGGTGGCAAAGTTTTGCGCTTCGTCAATAATACAAACCGTGTGCGTCCCGCCGTTCTTTTTCCGCTTCCTGACAATGCTTTTGATGCTTGCTACAATGAATTTGCCAAAGGCAATTTGACTCATCTCTCCCAATTTCGCAAGGTTGAAAATGACGACTTTGCCACTATTCATTGCGGCTTCCAGATCAAAAGTGCTTTGACCACCTAACAGATTACTGAGGGCTGGAGAATTAAGCACCCTGCTCGTCCGGTTGAACAAGGCTTCGCGGGTCTTATTACCCGGCTTCAGGTAGTAGTCATCAAAAATAGCGTCAAAGCGTTTGGCCTCTCTGAAAAGAGTTTCGTTGCCTCCCAATAATTCCAACAAGTCATTGAATGTTGAACCTGTTCTTTGCAACAAGAAGTAGATGGCTTTTTCCAACATGTTGACCATGTTTTCAGAAAGTTCCCCTCCATCTTTATCCAGCACTTCTTCCATTGCCTTGATCACAATAGATCAGGTCAGCCCCTTTGATGCTAATGTTCTGAGGTTCTCATATATGCTTTGAAGGCTTTTATTCCCAGTCAACGTCCAAATCTGACGGGCCGTCAGAAACTTGTAGCATCAAATATTGTGTAGCATTTTTTGTTCCAGCGGGGAGATGGTGAGCATAACTTAATACTTAGGTTTAAAAATTTCATTGGATGCAGCAAGTCATCTGATTCAGCCTGTCAGGGAGAATGAATCGCTTTTGGCAATCAAGGAACCCCTCTTCGCGTAGAATATTTTTCTTCTGCTCTTTGAACAGGTTTTCCCGGTCTTCATCATGGATACAGGTAGCGGAATCGAGGGTGGTCTTTGGGTACTTCCAGGACAAAACTTTGTCCGTTGAATATCTTGCAAAAGAACCTGCCCACTGATAGTTTATTCAGTTTTTCAATCTCTGTATAGGTTTCTCTACTCATTACGCTCAGGCTCTGGTAGCCATTCACACCCAATGAACTTTATATCAGTGTTTCAAAGGACGATTTTGGTCATTTCAGTGGTCATTTTCTGGCCGACAATCTGAGAAGCGACGGAAAGACCAACGTGGTATTTTCTTCCTTGGACAAAGATTTGCTCTGAACTTTCCGACACGAAATCCTGAAACTCATCAATGTAAATCCTGAGTGGTATTCTTTGGTCTGCCGGGATATTCGCTCTTTGGAAAATCAGGTTCTGGATGATGGCTACCATCATCATACCTATATAACTACTGGAGTACTCGCCCAACTTTCACTTACTGAGGTTGAACAGGATAACCTTTTTATCTTCAATGGCTTGCCTAATATCAATGGTGGATTTCCCACAAAAGAAGTCTGCGAATACGCTTAAATTGAGCAGGTTCATCAACTTTTGGTAGATACCCTGCCTCGAAATGAGGAGGTTGTTTTCGAAAAACTTGTACTTGAAGAACTCTCCATGCTTGTGGCTCTGGACACCAGCGGCTACTAAATCTTCATTGAGACCATCCACCATAAACCTTTGTAGGTCGAGTAGTGTACCTCTTTGTTTGGCAACTATTTCCAAACAAGGCTGCAAAACGCTTTGCATTTGCAAGGTGATGGGTTGGCCTACCCAAGCGAAGATTTGAATCATGGCGTTTCTAATCACCTGGCTCTGCTTTTCAATATCCAACTCGTTATCAATGTTTATCAAGTCGAAAGGATTGATACTTGGGGAGTCGGATGGCAGACTGCAATCAATATAAACGAGTCTGTCTTTTTCCAAACATTGCTGTTTGGCAATCTGCTCCGATAAATCGCCGTTGGGTTCGATCAGGATAATGGCCTTGTCCTTTTTTTCAATGTCCTGAATCATCAGGTGTTTCAATAACTCCGATTTTCCGCTACCTGTGCCACCTACGATATACCAATGCTTCCCTTTAGTATCAGGCAATCTGACAGGGTAAGAGCGGTTGAAGATGTTTCGGAGTGTTTTGTTTTTCCACTCCATCATCTCAAAATACCCATCCAGATTTTTGGAGCGGCTATTGATGAACCTGTTCCGGGTATTTACGCTACCGATTTCAAACAACTTATAAGCGGGGTAGCGTTTTTTCAACTCTTTGAAATCCTTTGTACTGGCCTTGTCTTTGAAAATATTTTGGTATTCTGTCAGGCTTACGAACCTGCGATTCCTGAACAAGTATTCTATCAAGGGTCTGAATATCCGAAAACGATTTGTTCGCTTGCTAAAGCGCACAAATCGGAGTCTGAATATCTCATCAATGCAGTTCGGGATGTCTTTCAGCCTGGCTGTTCAAAGCAAGATGCTGTTACTTTCGTTTAATTGTGGTGTTCCTACCGGGTAGATGAGTTCTTTCATTTTTTGGTAAAACCTGTCGTTTCCCATAAATAGAGCCTCAGTTAAAACCATAATTAATCCCTACTCGTGTTTTTTGGACAAGGGCTTTTATTATTGAAAATAGATAGGTTTTTCAATTCAATTGTCTTTCTTCGGTATGCTTGAAAGAAAATAGGGGGGATTTGGTATTGACGGGAGGGGGAAACGAACGATAATAAATCCTGAAAAAAGAGTATTTTTTAATTTTTTTGCTGGGTTATGCTATTCAAAAATTGCTTATTTTTGCAACAATTTATCATGTCAACATACTTTATCATCTAATGAGTTTATACTGTTATATTTGTGGGCAGCCAGCATCATCAGCAGAACATGCTCCAGCAAAATGTTTTTTTCCAAAGGATAACAGGAGTGGAATTCTAACAACCGTAGGCTCTTGTTCTACTCATAACGAAGAGACCTCTAAAGATGATGAATATGTTAGAAATATTATTGCAATGACGATAGGCAACAACCCAGTTGCCCATTCGGTCTTTCTAAATAACTGCATAAAATCATTTAATAGAAGCCCTAAGCTTTTATCCGCTACGACTAAAATTCGGAAGCGAGTATTTACACAAGAAAAGGGGAAAGATGAACTCAGTTCAACATACGCTTTTCAAATTGATAGAGAAAGAGTTGATTTAGTTATGCGAAAAATAGCCTACGCTACATTTTTCAAAAAATATAATGCGCGATGGAATAGAGAATTAGCCATTGGTACTGAATTCCTGCGAAATGGAACAATGGAGGCAGATGAATATGGAATGCTCATTCAAAGTGCAAAAAAACAATTGTACATCCCATCTTATGAGGGGACAAATCATGAGATTTTTAAATTCGCATTTTTAGAAACAGAATCCAGAGATATAAATGAACAAATACTTATAATGATCTTTTACGAAGGGTTTGAAGTCTGGGCTTTCGCTCAACCTAATACTATTGGTCCTAAATTATGATTTTGAAAGGTAGCACTTTTACTAATTCATTGTAAACTCTATATCAGCATATCCACCTTATCCACCTCTTCATTCGCAAACTTTTTAATGTAGTGTTGCGTAGTAGCAATGCTGGCATGACCAAGAGCCTGTTGAATCAGTGGAACAGGAACGTTATTTTGCACCAAGACGTTTGTATAGGAGTACCTTGCCGTGTAGGAGGTCATCTTTTTCTTCAAGCCCATAATACCCGATATTTCTTTCAAATGCTTGTTGAATAGCCGCAAAGCAGTCCTTACATGGTGATACCTGGCAGTTGCTCTGACAGGAGCGTTTTCCATAACAGGGAAAAGGTAGGTTTCACCTTTGTACTTATCAATAATCTCAGTCATTTCAGGAGTGAGTTTGATGGAGTACAGTTTCCCGGTTTTCTGTCTGATGTAGTTCAAACGGCCAGCAACCAAACTATCATTGGTCAGGTTACAAAGATCAACGAAATTGAGTCCTCTGGCTCTCAGTAAAAAGATGAACACGTCATAACTGGCTTGGAGGTGAGGGTAGTCCCGGATTGGAAAATGTTTCAGCCTTTCCAATTCGTCCATAGCCAAGGGCTTGGGGTCGTAGTCGCCTTTCAGGTGGGAAAATGAATACTTATTTTTGTTGAACTGTGTCGCAAACGGGTAGGCTTCAGCATCGAGCAAATCTCTGCGAATCGCTTCATTTATCAAGGCTCTGAACGTTCTCATGTAAAAGTGGATATTCGATTTTTTCCCACCTTTGGCAAGCATGAAAGACTCGAAACCTTTCAGGAAAGTATAGTCAATGTCAGCAAAGAGGTAGTCCCCCGGTTTGTAATTGGAGAGCATTGATTTGAGTTGCTTGTAAGCATTGCTGTTGCCGATGCTTTTTTCGTTTATCAATTCCTTCACCCTTTGGTCAACAAAGTCCAGCACCGTCACTTTTTTGTCGTTACCAAGAAACTTGATCTTAAACTCATGGATGGAGAATGGCTTGCCGGATTCGATTATTTCAGATAGCATCGCTTCGGCGCGGGCAAGGTGATTCCGCAAAATGGCGTTTCTTGCTTCAAAGTTCGGAGACTTCGCGTTGAACCTACCATACTTGTCATTCCAGTCGGAAGGTTTGGCGCTCATGCCAAGTGAGATGTAGCGTTCCGTTCCGAAATAAACCCTCAAACGGATGGGGTTTTCGCCGTTAGCGAGTTGCTTGTTTTTGTACAAGACGATCTTTAGTGCAGACATGGTGCAGAGAAATCATAAAAATTAAAGAATTATATATCCTTAACTTTATGATAATCATACACATACGATTTCATTTTGCAAGCTGTTTTACGCCTGGGGGGCGTGTGGTCGCAAGTTCGAATCTTGTCGTCCCGACTGAATTTCAAGGAGTTGTGCGAAAGCGCAACTCCTTTTTTTGTGCTGGTGGGGGTTAGGGGGGATTATTACTTCTCTACTCTGAACCCGTATTGTTTTAGTTTTTCATAATTCAACCTCAAAAATTTCATCGTCCGGTCATCCCAGGGCAATGGCTTTTCGAGTGTTTCCTTCATAAACCGGAACTTGTAATCCTCCAGCCGTTTGTGTTCACGGTCAAATGCAATCATCTGTTTCACAAGTTCAGGGCTGATTTCAGACAAATCGTCAGCAGCAGATGGTTGGGCAGATTCTTCTATATCCCACAATAGCTCGGGTTCTTTGGTCAGCACGATGTCCAGAATGCGGAGACCAGCATTTTTTTCCGCATCCGAAATGCGGGAGCCGATGCGCACCCGTTGGGCGGTAGTGGCAAGAGTAAAAGCAGTATACATTCTGAATCACTACCATTTTTCTGACCTCCCGTACCACGAAATGTGGTCCGATCAGCAGTTTTTTATCGGCATAAACCTCCTGCCAGGCATTGACGTATTTCGCCAGGTCTTCCTTTGTGAACATCTGGGATTTGGGATTTTTCGCTTCGAATGCTCGTCGCTTTGCGGGGGTGAAACCCTCTTTTATGAGTGCGTTGGCGAGTCGGAGGTGTTTTCGGGGGATGTGACGGTGTTGCAGTAGGGGTTATTCTTTAAAATGGTTGGCATTATTAAATATTTTGCAAGTGTACCAACGCTCTTAATCTATTGTGTTAGATTTGCTGCGATATTTTTCCCAGCGCTTCTAAGATGGGGCTAATCCACATTCTTTTATTTCTTCAATCTCTTGAAAATGAATAAAATATTTACTTATGTAGCCCTATGCTTCGTCGCCGGGCTGTTTGCCTTGCAAGCGGGCCATGCCCAATGCTACCAACTGGGTGCCACCGTTGGACAACTTTCCCCCGTTTTAAAAACTCCTATTGCATTTTGCCCAGCTCCAGCGCAAGTCGGGGCAGTCTGCGACTGTCCCCCGGGCTATGTAGCCGTGGGTTATGAAGGTTTGGAAGGCAATGTTTATGGCGGGATGGTGCTAAGCCAGTTTAAGTTGCGCTGCAAGCAGCTGAACCCAGACGGCACCTTAGGCGCCGCCGTCACGGTGACCTGCTCCAACGGAACAAGCATGCTCGGCACTCCCGACGGCCCGGTTGACGCCGGCGCCGGCCAGGCCTTGGTCGGTGCAGAAGTCCGGATCGGCTGTGCGATGGATGCCGTATACGGCCGGTCCAAGCTGCTTTCCGAAGTGTATACCGGGCAGGCCAATTCGGCCAGTACTGTTATGCCGTTCATCGGCGGGCCGGGCGGTTCGGCCCAACCGGTCATGTACGCCCCGAATGGCAATGTTTTTGTCGGTATGCAGACCTACGTTGAGCCCGGCCCCAATCCTGCCGGCTCGGCTGGCATTACGGCGGGCGTAGCCTGGCGGTATGCGCCGATCCTGAATGTATCTTGCGGCGCTGCCTGCTCGATTGCTTCTATTGCAGTCAGCAATATATCTGCCTGTAACAACAACGGGACACCTAATAACCCCGGCGACGATACCTTCACGGCCAACGTGACCGTAACGTATGCCACCCCGCCTGCTTCCGGGAACTTAAACCTCTCCGGTGATGGCACGGCTTCCGTTGCAGTCGGTTCTATTGGCGCAACGAGCTACACGTTTACGGGCGTTTCGATGAGCGCCGACGGTACTCCGATCGCATTGACGGCGACTTTTTCTGCAGACCCGGTCTGCACCCTGACCAACAATAACGCCGGATCCGCCCCGGCATCCTGTTCGGCACCAGCGTTGACCTGCACGGTCAATAGTATAACGGCAAGCAATTTATCGGTTTGCAACGACAACGGCACACCGAACAATCCCGCCGATGATACCTTTACGGCCAATATCACTGTTACTTTTTCAAATCCGCCAGCCAGTGGAACCTTGAACTTAGCGGGTACGGCAACGGCCTCCGTTCCGGTGAGCGCTTTGGGTGCGGGAACTTATACGTTTACGGGCGTGACTATGCCGGCCAACGGGCTGCTGATCCAACTGACGGCTTCATTTTCCGCAACGGCTTGCACATTAACCAATTTCAATGCCGGAACTTCGCCGGCATTCTGTTCATCCGGCGTGGCGACCATCCCGACCATGTCCGAGTGGGGCCTGATACTCTTTGCTTTGATTATCTTTTCGTTTTCGGTAGTATTCGGCATGAAACAACAACAAACGTTGGCTATGGGAAATGCCGGCGGAAACATGGCTCTACCTTCTTCAAAGCTGCCGTTTGACAAAGCACTTTATTTCAAAGTACTGCCCGTGGTATATTTGGTATTTCTGGTTGTTTTCGCAACGCTGATGGCTTTCGGTTATAACCTGACCAACGCGGACATCCCCGGCAGCTTGTTTGCCGGCGGCCTGATTGCCTATTTGGTGCAATTCGTCATGAAATCCACAAGCGACCAATAATTAAAATTGGAGCGGTTCCGCCGACTTGCCGTTCAATTAAGTATTTTGTTTAAATAAAAAGCGCAGTAACAGGCCATTATGCTCGTTACTGCGCTCTTTCAATAGAGCCGATATGTCAACGAAAAGACGGAACCAAACACCTCAAAAGCGGACGGTGCCCGATTCACCCCCATTTAGTTTTTCTAAAAGTATTCAATCCATACTAAGGGACCGCCACCCAATCTTCAAATATTTATTGGGGTTCCTTGGTTGTATGGCTGTTTTTTATGCGATCTATTTTTCTACTTTTTACCAAGCTCATTTTGAAAAACCATTAGTTCACGGGCAAGCAGTTGTCGGAAATTTGTTGTTGCGCCTGTTCGGGTATGACACCCAAGTCATAGGTTCGGCAATTGTCGGCGCCGATTTTTCAGTGGATATTCAAAATGGTTGCGACGGGCTTGAGGCCATTGGCATTCTGGTAAGTGGCATCCTGATTTTCCCCGCCTCGCGCAAACAAAAAGTAACCGGCCTGATTTGGGGAGTTGGCGTATTGGCAGTGCTCAATTTGCTGCGAATTGCCGGGCTGTATTTGGCCGGCCTTTATTTATCTAAAACAGTTTTTGAATTCCTGCACATCCAGGGCGGCTTTATTATTTTTACCATGATCAGTGTGTTGCTGCTGTTCACCTGGATGAATTGGGTGACGGGCCAATCTTTAAAAAGCGGCGCCATGACTATCCTAACCCGTTATCCTGCTTGTACACTATGAAAGCGCTTCTCCGTCCGGCCTTAAGATATTTCGCCTTGTTTATCGTGTTATACGGAGTATTAACGGCCATCAGTATGATACCCGCGGTTGGTGAATTTTGCAACCGGGTTTACCGGAAACCCACCGAACCTATCCTCGCGGCTCTGCTCCCGAAAGCATACCTGCAAATCAAAGCCGAAGGGGCGCTTTACGACACGTTGCGCATCGAATTTGCTTCCAAAGCCCAGGTATCGGAACAAATAGCGGTTGCTAAAAGAACCGGCCAGGCCATGACCAGGATAGAGGGCATGAACAATCTGGTGAATTTCCAAAACCTCTTTACCAGCTTTTTTGTGTTTTTGGTCGTGCTGGTGCTGCTTTCCCCGGTCAATTGGCAACAAAAGGTAAAAGGTATTGTCATCGGCACTTTTATATATTATCTGTACACGGTTTTTAAACTATACCTCGTGGAACTGATTTATTTCAACGAGCCGAGTATTGCCATTTATCAAACCCATCCGAATTTATTGAATATGGCCATAGGGGTGCGGTATTGGATGACCGTAAGTACCAATGCATTGGTAGTGTTGGTGATTTGGGCGGTATTGATATTGAAAAAGGATAATTGGCAAGCGTTGCTGGGGGGCAGCGGGAAATCGTGAATACGCATACCTTTTTTGTACAATGCCTTATGGTAGCCCGATGAACGCATCAAAGTTTTCTTTGGTAATCATGGTCGCCTGGCTGCCCGGGTAGTTTTCGAGGAAGGCTGCCGGGAAGCGGGCGGGCTTTTTGGCCTGCCATTTAAACTCGAAGGCGTACAGCCGCCCGCCGGTATCTTCCACATAGTCAATCTCCTGTTGGCTGGTGGTGCGCCAGAAGTAGGTATTGCAGAAGTAGTCGGTGTAGGCATTGCGTTTCATGCGCTCGGCGAGCAGGAAGTTTTCCCACAGGGCGCCGGTGTCGGCGCGCAGGGCGAGGGGCGAGAAATTTTTGAGGATGGCATTGCGGATGCCGTTGTCGTAAAAATAGATTTTCCGGCCTTTTTTGATTTCGTTGCGCGCGTTTCGGCTGAGCGAGGGCAGGCGAAATACCACGAAGGATTGCTCCAGCAGGTCGGTGTACTTTTCCACGGTGAGCGGGTCAGCGCCGATGAGCTGGGCTATTTCCGGGTAGCTGACTTCGCTGCCAACCTGAAGTGCGAGGGCTTGCAGGAGTTTGACGAGCAGCGAAGGTTTTTTGATCTGGTCGAGGGAGAGTAAATCTTTGTACATCAGCCCGTCGCTCAGGTCGTTTAGGATTTTTTGTGCCCGCGGGGGATCGTTTTGCACCACTTCGGGGTAGTAGCCGTACAGCATTCGGTGTTCGAGCAGCGCGTGTTCCGCCAGGTAGCCGTGGTGGTTGGTCATTTCCACAAACGAGAGCGGGTAAAGGGGATACTCGAATTTTCTGCCGGTGAGGCTTTCTTTGGTTTGCGCAGCGAGGTCAAGTTTGAGCATCAGCCCGGCATTGGTGAAACGCTGCGCTTCGTCCACCACCACCACTTCGTTCTGTCCAATGAGCGTTTGCAGGCGGGCAAGCCCGATGTTGTCGAACAGGGAGCGGGTTTCCGGGTCGTCGCCCGTAAGCCACAGGGTTTTGCGGTCCAGGGTTTGGGTGATTTGGCGGACGAGGGTAGTCTTGCCCACCTGGCAGGGGCCAATGACGACAACGGCCTTACCTTTGCCAAATCCTTGCCGGATGTTTCCCGTTTGCGTCCGTGGTATCATGCTTTTTGAACAAAAATATGAATTTACCAGATTCAAATCTGTAAAATTGATCTTTTTTGCAGATTTAAAACCCGGGTTCAGTCCAATGTTCCTGAATTGTCCCCGCCTGCACTGCCGCTTCCCGGTCGAGCACGGCGAGTTCCAGTTTGATTCCCGCCATGCGTTCCTCGAAGCCGAAGCCGTCGTCGGCTTGCGCTGCTACGCCCCCAAAGTTCGACCCCTACGGATAAATCTCTTTCCGGCATGCTTTCAACGTATTCATCAGCAGCGCCGTCACGGTCATCAGGCCTACGCCGCCGGGCACGGGGGTGATGTAACTGCACCGGGGCGCCACGGCGTCAAAATCCACGTCGCCGACGAGGCGGGAGCCGGATTTTTTGCTTGCATCCGGGATGCGATTGATCCCTACGTCTACCACCACAGCGCCCTCCTTGACCCAGTCGCCTTTGACAAACTGCGGGATACCGATAGCCGCCACGATGATGTCGGCCCGGCGCACTTCGGCGGGCAGGTCTTTGGTGCGGGAGTGGGTGAGGGTCACGGTGCAGTCGCCGGGGTATCCTTTGCGGGAGAGGAGCAGGCTCATGGGCGTGCCCACGATATTGCTGCGCCCCAGTACCACGCAGTGTTTTCCGGAGGTTTCGATGTTGTACCGGCGCAGCATTTCCATGATACCAAACGGTGTGGCAGGCAGGAATGCGGCATACCCCTGGGCCATGCGGCCGAAGTTGATGGGGTGGAAACCGTCCACGTCCTTGCGGTGGTCAATGGCGAGGTGATACGTTCCTCGTTGATATGTTTGGGCAGCGGCAGTTGTACGATGAAGCCGTCCACATCGGGGTCGTTGTTTAGGTCGTGCACGATTTGCAGCAGTTCGGCCTCGGAGGTCTCGGCCGGCCGGCGCACGAGGGAACTCTTGAAGCCCACCTGTTCGCAGGATTTGATTTTGCTGCTCACATAGACCTGACTGGCGGGGTCTTCGCCGACGAGCACTGCGGCGAGGTGCGGGATTTTGCCGCCTTGCTGGCGGAGCGTATCCACTTCTGCGGCGAGTTCCAGTTTGATGTTTTCGGAGAGCAGTTTGCCGTCGAGTAGTTCGCACGATTCGAGTTTGTTTATGATTCAGGTTAGCGCAATTCAAGGATGCCGAACGCGTCTGCGTTGAGCCGGCCCCGACTTTTTTGGGCCTCGGGGATAGCGACGTTTCCCATAAAACTTTCGCGTTCCGGTGAACGGTCGTTGTCGCAATAGGCCAATGCAAAGCCCATTTTTTTGCCTTTTTCAGGAGTTTGGGCACGTTGTCGCCGCCGTCGGTGTATTGTTTGCCGTCGTAGAGCGCACGGCAATTTCCCAGGTGCTGGTGTTGTCGCGGGAGATTCGGCGCGACAGGCAGTGCCCGTCAAAGAACCGGAACGAACTGTCAGAGCCATGTCGGCTACCTGGCCGTCGAGGGCGATGGTAGGCGAAGGCATTATAGGAGAATTCGTATTCACCGCCGGAGGCGTCTTCATCGAGGAGAACCACGAGGCAGTCGTCGTCCCAGAAGCGTTCCAGTGTCTGGGAGTGCACATCGAGGAGCGAATCGTCGGTGGTTTCGGCGAGGATGTAGAGGTTGTTTTCATCCCAGGCCAGTTTGTAGCGTCCGGTAAAATCGTCGGGTGTGGGTTGGGCGCCGGCCCACAGGTGGCTGATTGGTTGCCATTCGGTGCGTTCCCAGATGTCATCCGGAGCCGCTGCCGTCCAGTGCGGGAGTGCCCTGCATCGTCACGAAGGTGGGCCGGGCGCCGGTTTCCTGCGGCTGGTTGGTGACGCCGGTGTTGGGGTTTGGCAGGTGACGAAGAAGATGGTGATAAAAATGGCGAGATTGGAAGCATATCCTGACATGGCTTCGTGTTGTTTGTGTTATGGGGCAAATGTTCCGCTTTTTTCGGAAATCCGAGGTGTGCAAATCAAATTGCAGCCCAATTCCAGTTTGGATCAATTCCAAAAGTGCCATTTCGAGTATAGTTTATCTCCTTGCCGGAATTTATATTTGGGATGAAATGGTGGCAATTGCGGTACATTTGCGCCAGTTTTTGAGGCCCTTCGGGGCTACATGTATTTTTCAACACTTTGGCTAAACCCTTGTCCGGCGCAGCCGTTTTAACAGCCAAAATTGGCAAAACAGAAATTGTGGATCCATCCGGATATATGCCTGTCATTCTTCAATCCTTAGTCGCTCTGGGGTTTGTCGCACTGATTCTGATTGTGGTGCCTCTGCTCGGCCCGCGCCGCCGGGGTGGGAAAAAGACGAAAACCTCGAATGCGGCATCGAGTCGGAGGGCAATGCCCGTATCCCGGTGTCCATCAAGTATTTTATGATCGCGATCCTTTTCGTGCTGTTCGACGTGGAAGTGATCTTTTTCTACCCCTACGCCGTCAATTTCCGGGAAATGGGCATCGAGGCATTCCTGGCAGTTCTGCTGTTTGTCGCCATCTTCCTGCTCGGGTTTTACTATGTGCTGCGCAAAGGAGCCCTCGACTGGGAAAAATGAAAGGTTGAAAGGTTAGAGGGTTGGAAGGTTAGAGGGTTGGAAGGTTTCTGATTTCCCTAACCTTCCAACCAGAAACCTTCCAACCAGAAACCCTCCAACCAGAAACCTTTCAACCTTCTAACCAGAAACCTTTCAACCCTCTAACCAGAAACCTTTAAATCCACAAAAAATTGATAACCATATTAGTTGTGACCGCGCTGATCCGCTTTGTGCGGGCGTTGCGAAAAAATAAGTTGACATGACCAAAATAGCAGAGATGCCGGAGGATTCGCGGGCGAGGGTTTCTTCGCCACGTCGTTGTCGAAAGCGGTGGGTATCGCGCGGGCCAATTCGATTTGGCCGCTACCCTTCGCGACCTCGTGCTGTGGCATCGAGTTTATGGCCACGATGGGTACCGACTACGACCTGTCGCGCTTCGGCATGGAGCGCCTGTCTTTCTCGCCGCGCCAGTCGGACTTGCTCATGGTGATGGGTACCATCGCAAAAAAAATGGCGCCGGTACTGAAGCAGGTTTACACCCAGATGGCTGAACCAAAATGGGTGATCGCCGTAGGCGCTTGTGCCAGTTCGGGCGGCATTTTCGATACCTACTCCGTGCTGCAGGGTATAGACAAAGTGATACCCGTGGACGTGTATGTGCCGGGCTGCCCCCCCGCCCCGAGCAGATCATTGACGGGATCATGAAAATCCAGGAATTAGTGAAAAATGAACCGCTGCGCCGCCGCTTCTCACCGGAATACCAGCACCTTTTGGAAAAATATCAAATCGCATAAAGAGGTTGGAAGGTTAGAAGGTTTCTGGTTAGAAGGTTGGAAGGTTTCTGGTTAGCAAACCCTCTAACCAGAAACCTTCCAACCTTCTAACCAGAAACCTTCCAACCTTCCAACCCTCTAACCTGAAGTAATGACGAACGAATTGGTACACGCCCGCATCGAACAACAGCGCCCCGGCTTGCTCGTCGGCTATGAGACTGCCTACGACGGTATGTTGTCGGTGGAAACGAGCCGGGAGCAGATTGGGGCGTTGCTGGAGTTTTTGCGCGACGACGAGTCGTTGCAGTTTCATTTCTTGACCACCTGTGCGGCATCCATTTTCCGGAAGAAAAGACCGCGAACTGTGCGTCATGTACCAACTGCACAACTGGCGCAAGAACATCCGCATCCGGGTGAAAGTATTTTTCCCGGTGGAAGACCCGCACCTGCCCACGGCTACTACCCTTTGGGCGGCAGCCAACTGGATGGAACGAAACCTACGATTTCTACGGTGTGCGTTTCGTCGGCCACCCCAACCTGACCCGAATCCTGAATGTGGAAGACCTCGACGTGTTCCCGATGCGCAAAGAGTACCGCCTGGAAGACGGAACGCGGACGGACAAGGACGACCGGTTTTTTGGGCGGGAGGGGCATGAAGGGCGGCAATTTGACTAAAAAAATCTATGCAAATACAATCCTACTTTTCCCAACTCGACAGCATTGAGGGCGAACTCGCTACCCTCAACCTCGGCCCGACACACCCGGCCACGCACGGTATTTTCCAAAACGTGCTGAAAATGAACGGGGAAAAGATCGTCAGCGCCGAACCGACTATCGGGTATATCCACCGGGCGTTTGAGAAACTCGCCGAGCACCGCCCATACAACCAGATCACCCCGATCACCGACCGGCTGAACTACTGCTCTTCGCCCATCAACAACATGGGCTGGCACATGACGGTAGAAAAACTCGCCAAAATTGAGGTGCCCAAACGCGCCCAATACATGCGCGTCATCGTCATGGAACTGGCGCGTATCGCCGACCACCTCGTCTGCGATGCAGTCATCGGCGTGGACACCGGGGCGCTTACCGGCTTCACCTACATGTTTCAGGAGCGGGAGCGTATTTATGATATGTACGAGGAAGTATGTGGCACCCGCCTCACCACCAACGTAGGCCGTATCGGCGGAATGGAGCGCGATTTCACCCGGCTTTTCACCAAAAACTGCGCACTTTTCTCAAAACCTTCCCGGCTAAATTCGAGGAATTCAATAAGCTCCTGGAACGCAACCGCATTTTTATGGACCGCACCATGGGGCGCCGGCCCCATCGAAGCCGAACGCGCCATGGCTTACGGATTCACCGGCCCAACCTGCGCGCCTGCGGCATGGATTACGACGTGCGGGTCATGCAGCCCCTATTCTTCCTACGAAGATTTCGATTTTATCATTCCGGTGGGGACACAAGGCGATACCTACGACCGGTTCATGGTGCGCCAGGAGGGAAATCCGCCAGAGTCTGCGCATCATCCACCAGGCCTACGACAACCTGCCGACAGGCGATTACCACGCCGATGTACCCGACTACTACCTGCCGGAAAAGCCCGATGTGTACACCAAAATGGAGGCCCTGATTTACCATTTCAAAATCGTTATGGGCGAGGTGCCTATCCCCAAGGGCGAGGTGTACCATGCGGTGGAAGGTGGCAACCGCGGCTCGGTTTTTACCTCGTCAGTGACGGCGGGCGGCAACCCTACCGGTTGCATTTCCGTCGGCCATGCTTCATTTACTACCAGGCTTATCCCGAAATGGTGAAAGGCTCCATGCTGTCCGACGCGATTCTCACCATGTCGAGCATGAATGTGATTGCGGGAGAACTGGATGCATAACGATGCACGCAAATGAATAAAATCACAGACATCGGGCAACTCGACTTAAACGGCACCTATACCTACGCAAACTACCTGACGTGGCGGTTTGAGGAGCGCGTGGAACTGATCTGGGGAAAGGTGTTTCGACTTTTCCAGCACCTTCCATGCGACATCAAAAGGTATCCGAGTGCTTTGTTGAGAGGCCTGTTTGCGCATTTTGAAAAACATACCTGTACTGTTTTCCATGCCCCGTTTGATGTACGCCTCGTTGACCAAAAGAAAGCACGAAAGCCAACAAGGATATTTTTACCGTGGTACAATCCGGATATCTGTGTGATTTGTGACGAATCTAAACTGGACGATAAAGGTTGTCTCGGCGCACTGGACTGGATTATCGAGATTTTATCGCCAGGAACAGCCAAAAAGACCTCAAGATCAAATACGACTTGTACCAAGAAAACGGAGTGAGAATACTGGATCGTTCACCCCAATGACCAATACATTCAAGGCCTACTCCCTCGAAAACGGGAAATATGGCGAAATGCGACTTTATACCGAGGAAGACAACGCTGCGGCCCCGCTTTTCCCCTGACCATTAAACTTCCGCTCCCAGATATTTTGAATAAATGAACACAACACTATCTCCATCTCCCAACGACGCTCCCTTCCGCTACTGCCCCAGAAGCCTTAGCGGAGGTGCTGGCACTGACAAAGAAATACCCCGAAGGCAGAGGCAAGAGCGCGATCATCCGTGCCCTGCACATTGCCCAGGAAGAAAATCACGGCTGGCTGAACATTGCTGCCATGGATCATGTGGCCGAGGTGCTCGGTATCACCCCGATTGAGGTGTACGAAGTAGCCACGTTTTACTCCATGTACAATCTGGAGCCGGTTGGAAAATACGTCCTTGAATTTTTGCCATACCGGCCCCTGCGCGATGAGGGCGCTGAACGGCTCATCGCGTACACCCAACAAAACTCGGCATCCGCACCGGCCAAAACCACACCCGACGGGCTGTTTACCCTCAAAGAAGTGGAATGCCTCGGCGCCTGCGGCTATGCCCCCCGATGCAGGTCGGCGAGTTCTACCACGAGCACCTGAACGAAGAAAAATGGACCAATTCATCGAAGACTGCAAGCAGGAAAGGTGAATAAAGGCACCTGGAAATGCATTGAGGGTTGGAGGTTGGGGTTGGAAGGTTTCTGGTTAGCGAACCCTCAACCAGAAACCTTCCAACCAGAAACCTTCCAACCTTCCAACCCTCTCTAACCAGCAACCATAAAACATGCTGACACAACAACAGATTGAAGAAATCCTGGCGAAAAAGCCGGAAGCGCGCGTTACAAGTATTTTTATCCGCACCGCAACGGCGGAAGAAGAGGTTTGGGGCCTTGTGGATGGCGAAGAGGGCTGGCTTCTGCTGGAAGATGACGAAGATGACACGGATGTGTTCACCGTATTTCCGAAGGCTGAATTCGCGGAGATTTTTAAGGAAAAAGGCGGCTTTGAGGAGTTCAACGTAGAAGTGCTTGACCTGGCAGAATTCCTGGAATGGCTCGCGACTTTGAAGCGGACAAGATGAAAGTGGCGGTATTCCCACGCCCGATTTTCAGAGCGCGGTGATGACCCCGGCACAATTGCGAACCGATTTCCAAATTGAGTTTGACAAAGAACAAGAATAAGGTTGAACCGCAGAGACGCAGAACCGCCGAGTTGTTTTTAAAACTCCCGCCTCCGCGTCTCTGCGGTGAAAAATACCGCGCCGCAGCGGTCGAAGATATGTCCAGAAAATTACTACTCGAACACGCCCACATCCCGGGCATCCACTCCTACGAGGTGTACCGCAACACGGCGGCTACCGCTCCGTGGAAAAAGCACTCAAAACTATGTCGCCCGAGGCGGTGCTGGAAGAAGTGAAAAATCCGGCCTTGCGCGGACGCGGCGGCGCGGGCTTCCCACCGGCATGAAATGGTCTTTCTGGCCAAGCCGGAGGGTGTGCCCCGTTACCTGCTTTGCAACGCCGATGAGTCGGAACCCGGCACCTTCAGGACCGCTTCCTGATGGAGAAAATCCCACCTGCTTATCGAGGGCATGATTTCGTCGTCGTTTGCGCTGGGCGCCAACACCGCGTATATCTATATCCGCGGTGAATACTCCTGGATTGTGTTTATCCTGAAAAAGCCATCGCCGAGGCGTATGCTGCGGGTTGGCTGGGCAAAAACATCCTCGGCTCGGGCTTTGATCTGGATTTGTACGTCAACCCCGGCGCGGGCGCGTACATCTGTGGAGAAGAGACTGCGCTGATCGAAAGTCTGGAGGGCAAACGCGGCAACCCGCGCATCAAGCCGCCATTCCCCGCCGTGAAAGGGCTGTGGCAATGCCCGACGGTGGTAAACAACGTGAAACCCTCGCTGCCGTAGTGCCGATTGTGAACGACGGTGGCGACGAGTACGCCAAAATTGGTATCGGGAAAAGTACCGGCACCAAACTCATGTCGGCCGGCGGCAACATCAACAAACCCGGCGTGTACGAAATAGAAATGGGTCTCGATGGAGGAATTCATCTACTCCGACGCGTGGTGCGGCGGCATCAAACGCGGCAAACGCCTCAAGGCCTGCGTGCCCGGCGGCTCGTCGGTGCCCATCCTGCCGCACTATTTAGTCACCAAAACGGCTGCCGGCGAAGACCGTCTGATGACCTACGAAAGTCTGGCCGACGGCGGTTTTGCCACCGGCTCCATGCTCGGCTCCGGCGGTTTTATCGTGTACGACGAAGACCAGTGCATCGTGCGCAACACCTGGAATTTCACGCGTTTTTACCACCACGAGTCCTGCGGCCAGTGTTCGCCCTGCCGCGAGGGCACCGGCTGGATGGAAAAAGTGCTCTGGCGCCTCGAAAACGGCCAGGGCAAGTTGAGCGACATGGACCTGCTGGTGGACGTGGCCAAAAAGATCGAAGGCAACACCATTTGTCCGCTCGGCGATGCGGCGGCCTGGCCCGTGGCCTCGGCCATCCGGCATTTCCGGGAGGAGTTCGAGTGGCATGTGACGGAGCGGGAGGCGTGTATGCAGGGGAATTATGGGTTGGTAAGAGAGAAGATGGCGGTGTGAACAAATCTCTATTCTTCAATCAAATTAGGTAAGCATGGCAAAATGGATATTTCTGGCCCTAATTTGTTTGGCATCTTGCAAAAACGCTTGATCCGCCTAACAGTATGGTACAAAAAACACACGGAAAAAGCCACTGTTTTTAATAAAACTACCTCCGTCATATCAAAATGACGCGTGGTTCGACGGAGGGAATATTGAGATAACGCAAACCCAAAAGAGGGAGGGTTTTTGCAGTTTGAAGCATCTGGAACTGTAAATCAAGCATCAGTTTTGTCGCCCAACTGGGAAGTAGAAAACCCATCTAAAATTGAAGATTATTCTGAAGTCAAGGAAGTATTTTTAATACTCAATATGCAAGTTCAATTGATGTGACGGAGTTAAGGGGAACTTATTGATCCTCTATGGTTCCTGCAATATCGCAGGGTCTTACAAACTAATACTAAAATGACCATCAAGACCTCGGTCTGTGTTGTTGGTTAAAATAAAACGTACGCTATGACAGAACAACTCATTCTCCGTGAACTGCACAGCCTGCCTGAGTCGCTCAAGTTGGAAGTACTCCACTTTGTGCAATTTCTGAAACAAGAAAAAACCAAAGAGGTGAAACCTACGCGTCCGAAACGTAAAGCCGGCAGCGCAGAAGGCAAATATGTCCTTGCGCCCGATTTCGACGCACCGCTGGAAGATTTTAAAGAATAAACGAATTTGGTAAAATGACCACACACATCCAATCCCAACTCACCCAACTCGCCCGCGCACACGACATCAAAATCCTGTACGCGGTGGAGAGCGGCAGCCGGGCGTGGGGCTTCGCCTCCGCGAACAGCGACTGGGATGTGCGGTTTATTTACATACACCGGGAGGATTGGTACCTCTCAATTGACGACAAGAAGGACAGTATCGAAATCATGCTGCCCGACGACCTCGACCTGAGCGGGTGGGAATTGCGCAAAGCCCTGCGGCTGTTCCGAAAATCCAATCCGCCCCTGCTGGAATGGCTGAACAGCCCGATTGTATATCTGGAAGACCACGATTTCACCAACCAAATGCGAACGGCGGCGCGTACATTCTTTAATCCAAAATCCTGCCTGTACCATTACCTGAGCATGGCAAAAGGCAATTTTCGAGAGTACCTGCAACGCGACACCGTGAAAATGAAAAAGTACTTTTACGTGTTGCGTCCGATACTGGCTTGTATGTGGATCGAACGGACAAACACTATGGCGCCGACGGAATTTCATAAACTTCTGGATGCCGAAGTGCCCGCAGGTAACTTGCGGACAGAAATTGATAAACTGCTGGCCCGAAAATCAGTGGCGAAGAGTTGGGCGAAGACGCCCGAATTGATGCACTGAACCATTTTTTAGAAGAAAAAATCGAATACTATACCCAATACCTGAAGGACTACCAAGTGCTGATTCAACCGGACACGGAACACCTGAACCGGATTTTCAGGACGACCCTGGCAGGCTAAAATGCAATATACAATGCCCAAAGTAAAAATAGACGGTTTCAGAAGTTGAAGTGCCCGAGGGCACCACTATCCTGAACGCGGCGCGGCAGATTGGCGGCGATATCGTGCCGCCCGCCATGTGCTACTACTCCACGCTGAAAGGCTCCGGCGGCAAGTGCCGCACTTGCCTCGTGAAGGTCGTCAAAGGTTCGGAAAAAGACCCCCGGCCCATGCCCAAACTCGTGGCTTCCTGCCAGCAAACCGTCATGGACGGCATGGAAGTGGCCAATATCAGCAGCGACGAAGTGCTCAACGCCCGCCGCTACCGTTGTGTGCATGTAGCCAATCAGCGCTGACGGAAAATCGCGTACACGGCGTCGTCTATCGCGGCGACCATGCCGAGATCAGCACTTTCATCGAAAAGGCGATTGACAATGATTTTTCCGGCAACGTCATTGACGTGTGCCCTGTAGGCGCCCTCACCGACCGCACGTTCCGATTCAAAAGTCGCGTGGTTCCTCAACCCGATGAACGCCCACCGCGACTGCGATAAATGCACCGGAAAAGCGGTGGCCTGGATGTACGGCGGCGAAATTTATCGCATCACCGCCCGCAAAGACCGCTACGGCGAGGTACATGATTTTATCTGCAATACCTGCCGTTTTGAAAAAAAGAACACTGCCGACTGGGTGATCGAAGGCCCGCGGGAAATAGACCGCCATTCCGTTATTTCCCAAAATCACTACGACGGCGCTTCAACAACTGTGCGCTAAACAGATCAATCAGAATAATCGAATTCAATGATACTTCTATTTACTTTTTCTCTGATACTCGAAAAAATGCTGCTCGTGCTCGTGCTGTTCGTTATCACGTTGACGGTAGCGGCTTACGCCACCTTTGGCGAGCGCAAAGTGGCTGCCGCCATGCAGGACCGCGTCGGCCCAGACCGCGCAGGCCCTTTGGGCTGCTCCAACCCGCAGCCGACGGCATCAAGTTTTTTACCAAGGAAGACTTTATGCCCACTCTGCTGAACGCTGGTTGTACATTCTGGCGCCTGGATCATCTATGTTTGTAGCCTGCATGACCAGTGCGGTTATCCCTGGGGCACCGGAACTGACGCTGTTTGGCCGCCCCATCGCGTTGCAGGTGACGGACCTGAACATCGGGATTCTGTACATCATGGGCTTCCACCTCCCTCGGGGTGTACGGCATTATGATCGGCGGCTGGGCGTCCAACAACAAGTATGCCCTGTACGGCGCCATTCGCGCTTCCGCCCAAATGATTTCGTACGAACTGGCTATGGGCCTGGCGCTCATTGCGGTAGTGATGCTCACCGGCACGCTCAGCCTCAAAGAAATGGCTGAACAGCAGGCCGGGTTGAACTGGAATGTCTGGTATCAACCCTTGGGTTTTCTGCTGTTTTTCATCTGCGCACTGGCCGAATGCAACCGTGCCCCCGTTCGATATGGCCGAGTGCGAGACCGAATTGATCGGCGGTTACCACACCGAGTACAGTTCCATGAAACTGGGCCTTTTCCTGTTTGCGGAGTACATCAACATGTTCGTCGCCTGCGCCGTCATTGCCACAGTCTATTTCGGCGGATACAATTTTCCCGGCATTGACCCCGGCTGGCTTGGCGGACTCATGGGGCCCATCGTGATGTTCGCAAAGACCTTTTTCTTCATCTTTGTGTTCATGTGGATCCGCTGGACGCTGCCCCGCTTCCGCTACGACCAGCTCATGCGCCTCGGCTGGAAAACCCTCGTGCCGCTGGCTATTGTGAATATGTTGCTGACCGGGGCGGGGTGCTATGGCTGGGGAAGTAGCCAGAGTCGTATTTTGTACACTTTTAATTGAAAAAACAATGAGTTCGATAACATTGAATTTTGAGGATAAGCAACTTGTACAACTTCGTGCAAAGGCCAAAGAAATGCAGTTGGCTTCTGTAGAAGAATTGCTTTTGAAAATAGCAACCGACTTGCTGGAGTCCCGCGAGGCAAAATTTGAGACTGCAATGCAGTATGTTTTGAAAAAAAATACAGAACTGTATAAACGCCTTGCCTGATGTTTTACCTTGAATTGGACGAAGTGGTGCGTCTCCATGCAGCTATTATCTCCGCATCAGGGGGCCTGAGCGGTATTCGGGAAATAGGAGGACTTGAATCGGCCATTTCCCAACCACAGATGGAGATGTTTGGTGCGGAGCTTATCCAACTATTTTTGAAAAGGCTGGGATTTTGGGCTTTTCAATTATCCTCAATCACCCTTTTTTAGATGGGAACAAACGAATTGGTCATGCTGCAATGGAAACCTTTTTATTTATGAATGGATTCGAAATTGAGGCATCTGTTGACGAGCAGGAATCTATCATCCTCCGCGTCGCCGCCGGCGAAATGCCCAAAGAAGCCTTTACCGAGTGGCTGAAGTCAAAAAATCAAATCTGTTGAATCTCTGTGAGCCTTTGTGGCATAAATAAATAAAATGCAACCACTAACCACGCGCTCCAAACTCGTCGTCCACAAGGAGATGAATTTCTGGGAGCGCATCTATTTGCCGGCAATTTTCAAAGGAATGTGGACCACGCTGAAACACTTCCTTCGGGTCGTTTTTACGAAATCGAATACCGTCAACACTCCAGAAGTGAAGCGTCCATTTGCTCCCGTTTGGCGCGGCTGGCATGTACTCAAGCGCGACGACGAGGGCCGCGAACGCTGTACTGCCTGTGGCTTGTGTGCCGTGGCCTGCCCTGCAGAAGCCATCACAATGGAAGCCGCCGAGCGGGAAAAAGGCGAAGAAAAATTGTACCGCGAAGAGAAGTACGCCGCTGTGTATGAGATCAACATGCTGCGCTGCATCTTCTGCGGCCTGTGTGAAGAAGCCTGCCCGAAAGAAGCCATCTTCCTCACCGACCGCATTGTGCCGAGCGACTATGTGCGCCAAAATTTCATTTTTGGCAAAGACCTGCTCGTGGAAGGCACGGAACCTGAAACCCGCATTGACGTGTCCAAACGCCAAAAACATATCACCGAAATAAAGGACTCCCCCTCCTTTGGAGGGGGTGAGGGGGGAGGCCATCAACAGCAAACAGCCGTATGAGTCTGACCGTATTTTCGATCCTGGGACTGGCGTCCGTGATTTTTGCCCTGCTCATGGTTTTGACCAAAAACCCGGTGCGCAGCGTGATTTTCCTGATACTGACCTTCTTTTCCATAGCCGGGCAGTACGTGCTGCTGAATGCACAGTTTCTCGCCGTGGTGCACATCATCGTGTACGCCGGAGCGGTCATGGTGCTGTTCCTGTTCGTGCTCATGCTGCTCAACCTGAATGCCGAGGCCGAACCCCGGCAAACCGACCGCTGGAAATTCGGCGCGGCCATAGCGGCAGGTATGCTCCTGGTAACTTTGTGGGTGCGTTGCGCGGCGGTATCCAGATTACCGTACCGGCAGAAACCAACCCACGTGTTGGCTTAGTGCAAAATCTCGGAAAAGTATTGTTCACCGATTTTGTAGTGCCCTTCGAAGTAGCCGGCATTTTGTTTTTGGCGGCTATGGTGGGAGCGGTGCTGCTGGCGAAAAGAGACGTGAAAATTTGACAAATGACTTACGATGAGCAAAGTAACATTTAAATACAAGTTTGACGATCTTTTCAATCCAATGCTTGACGCGCTCCATAGACTTGGAGGGTCCGGTTCCGTTAGCGAAATTGAAGACCAAGTTGCCGCGATTCTTAACCTGACGGAAGACGAGGTAAACTATATGCACAAAGGCAATATCACAGTCTTGGCCTATAAACTTGCGTGGACAAGAAATTATCTGAAGGGGTATGGACTGATTGAGAACTCTAGTCGTGGGGTATGGTCATTAACAGAAAAAGGTCTGAAAACGAAAAAAGTAGATAAAACCGAGGTTAAACGGTTTGTCCGGCAGAAAGGTAGAAATGCCTCCGAGGCTTTAGGAGAAAATGGAATTCCGCTTTCTGCTCAAGAAATTGAAGATGAGGTACACGAAACAACTTGGCAAGATGTACTACTGGATGTCATAAAGCGGATTGATCCCATAGCATTCGAACGGCTTTGCCAAAGATTGCTCCGAGAGTTGGGATTCCAAAATGTAGAAGTTACGCAACGTACGAATGACGGGGGAATAGACGGGCTTGGCCTTCTAAAAATTGGAAGCGTAATTTCATTCCGGTGCGCGTTCCAATCCAAACGATATAAAGAAACGGTTTCAACGGACAAAATCCGAGATTTTCGGGGGGCTATTGCCGGTAGAGCGGATCGAGGGGTGATAATCACAACCGGCACGTTTACAAGAGAGGCCAGAAAAGAAGCCATTCGAGATGGAGCCATACCCTATATTGACCTGATTGATGGATATGAACTTGCCCAAAAACTAAAAGAATTGCAGTTGGGAGTTTCGATTGAACTGGTTGAAAAAGTTAACATCAAAGAAGATTGGTTTAAAGCAATTTAAAATGCTCGACGTCATACGCACAGTCCCCATCGAATACTATGTTTGGCTCAGTTCCGTGCTGTTTTGCATCGGGGTGTTCGGCGTGCTCATCCGCCGCAACGCCATCGTGGTGCTCATGTGCGTGGAACTCATGCTGAACGCCGTGAACCTGCTGCTGGCAGCCTTTTCTACCTACCTGTCCGACGCGCAAGGGCAGATCATGGTGTTTTTCATCATGGTCGTGGCTGCGGCGGAAGCCGCCGTTGGGCTGGGCATTCTGGTCATGATTTTCCGGAATACGAAGTCCACGGATATTTATTTACTGGATAAACTCAGGAACTAGCCCCGTGTTCCTTCGTTTGCTAACTTGAAATTTGATCTTATGACAGTTGAACGAGTAAATAATGAAATTTTGATTCGGCTCCCGGCCTCCTTTGAAATGAAAAAGGTACAGGCGATCATTGAGTATTTCAGAATGCTGGAAATAGCTCGAAAAAACCTCGGTTCTGAAGAGGAGGTAGCCGAACTTGCCCGAGAGGTTGACAAAAAATGGTGGGCAGCAAATAAACAACGTTTTCTGAAGCAATGAACATAATCGTTGACAGCAACATACTCTTTAGCGCAGCGATTACCCCTTCAGGCAGAGTGGCCGAGCTGATGCATAACCCTTCGTTCAGGCTTGAGCGGTTATGTTGCTATTACGCAATCATTGAACTTTTTAAACATCAGGCAAAAATCATTAGTCTCGCAAAAAACAACCCCGAAGACACAATTGAACTTCTTTATGGAATTATTCAGCAGCTCACCTTTGTCAACGAAGCGCTTATTTCTGATTCGGCTTGGGTTTCTGCGCATGAACTCACGAAGGATGTTGACAATCGGGATATTGCCCATGTTGCCCTGACAATCCATACGCAAGACGGCTACCTTTGGACCGGCGACAAAAAACTCATTGCACACCTGCGGAAACTGAATTTTGAATTTGTCATCACGACGGATGAACTTTACCAACTTGTGAATCAATAAAATGCAAGCACTCATACCACTCATTCCCTTCCTGCCCCTCCTCGGCTTCGCCATCAACGGCCTGTATGGCCGGCAGATGTCCAAAACCGCTGTGGGCCTTATCGGTTCGGGCACACTGCTGGCGTCGTTCCTGCTGAGCGTCGCTTGTTTCAATACGGTGTCCGCCTCCGGACCGATACAAACCGTGCTGTACAATTTCATCACGGTGGACAGTATGCATGTGGATTTTTCCTTCCTCGTGGATCAACTCTCCGTTTGGATGATGCTGATTGTAACCGGCGTGGGCTTTCTGATCCACGTCTATTCTATCGGCTATATGCACGACGACGCGGGGTTCTGGAAGTTTTTCGCCTATCTCAACCTGTTCATTTTTTCGATGCTGCTGCTCGTTATGGGCGACAACCTCGTCATGCTGTTTTTCGGCTGGGAAGGCGTGGGCCTGTGCTCGTACCTGCTTATCGGGTTTTGGTACGACAACCGCGAGTACGGCAAGGCTGCCCGCAAGGCGTTCATTATGAACCGCATCGGCGACCTTGGGCTGCTACTCGGCATTTTCCTGATTTTTAAAACCTTCGGCTCGCTCACATACACCGACATTTTTGCCCGCATCGAAACGGTCAATCCCGACCCGGTAGTGGTGACGGCTATATGCTTGCTGCTGTTCGTGGGCGCCATGGGCAAGAGCGCCCAAATTCCGTTGTACACCTGGCTGCCCGACGCCATGGCCGGCCCAACGCCCGTGTCGGCGCTGATCCACGCGGCCACCATGGTGACGGCGGGCATCTATCTTGTCGCGCGTTGCCATCCGCTGTACAACCTTTCGCCGGATGCGCTGAACGTGGTAGCGCTGGTCGGCTTGGCCACTTCCATCTTCGCTGCGCTGATTGGCCTGCGGCAAAACGACATCAAAAAAGTACTGGCTTATTCCACGGTATCCCAATTGGGGCTGATGTTCGTGGCGCTCGGCATGGGCGCTTATGTGACCGCCATGTTTCACGTCACCACGCACGCATTTTTTAAAGCCCTGCTGTTCCTCGGCGCCGGCTCGGTTATTCACGCGATGGGCGGCGAACAGGACATTCGCAACATGGGCGGTTTGCGCAAGGCGCTGCCGATCACGTTCTGGATTTTCCTCATCGGCACATTTGCCATCAGCGGATTTCCGTTGTTGGCGGGCTTTTTTTCCAAGGATGAAATTTTTGCCAACACTTTCGCCGCCAGCGGAAAATGGTGGTGGGGTTTTGCCGGATTGGGAGGTTTGATCACGGCCGTGTACATGTGCCGGCTCTTGTTCGTGACCTTTTTTGGCGAATTTCGCGGCACTGCGGAGCAACGCCACCACTTGCACGAAAGTCCGGCAGTGATGACCATTCCGTTGATCGTACTGGCCGTGCTTTCGGCACTGGGCGGATTCCTGAACACCCCGCATTTCCTGCATCTCGGCGCCTCGCAATGGATGGCGCATTTTCTGGAACCGGTGGTTCAAAATACCAACCTGCACCACGGCGGCGAACCGCACCACCTGGCGGCCAGCACGGAGTGGATACTGATGTCGGTCACGACCTCGCTGGCGTTACTCGTGATAGCGGCGGCGTACTGGGTGTATGTCGTGCGCCGCAGTCTGCCGGCAACCGATGTTGCTCAAACCGGCTTGACAAAGGTGCTGGCAAACAAATTTTATGTGGACGAAATTTATCAGTTCCTGTTCGTCCGCCCCGTTGAAAAACTTTCCCAAATCTTGCACTACTATGCCGACATCTGGGCTATTGATGGTCTGGTGAACGGCGTGGGTGCGGGTGTGCAGCGCCTCGGCGCAGAGTTTCGGAAGCTGCAAAACGGCAACGTGGAGTACTACCTGCTGGGCATGGTGGCGGGGGCGGTGTTGTTGTTTTTGACGTTGTTTGTGTGAAAACAATTTGATTTGAAGCATTGAAAAACATGATGACACTTGCAAAATGTACCGTAATATTCTTCGGCGTATTTTTAATCGCCGTTGGCTTCATTATGCTTTTTGCTCCGAAGAAGGCCGGCGAGATATTACGAAAAGCAGGCAGCACCAATTTGATCAATTACTCCGAAATAACGATACGAATGATCCCTGCAACAGCCTTGGTTTTGTATGCCCCCCTTTCCAAATATCCTGATTTTTTCAACACGCTGGGATGGTTTATGATCATCACTTCATTAGTCCTTTACTTTGTCCCGAGGCAAATCCACCACGGGTATTCACTACGCTGCGCCGATATAATTAAACCCTTGTATTTTCAATTGATTTCCCCATTTTCCATGTTGTTTGGCGCTACACTTATTTACTGTGTGATTTAATTAAAATATGTCGCTCCTCCTCCTTCTCATACCCTTTCTCGCTGCCCTTGCGCTGCTCTTCACGCGCGCACTTCCGGCGCGCAGCGTCGCCCTGGCAGCATCGTTGGCCAACTTAGCCGTTACCAGTGTGCTGCTTGCGGGCTTCAACGGCGACGGATCGTTCAGCCATGAAATCAATGTGCCCTGGGTGCCCGCTGCCGGCATCGCATTGCATATCGGGCTGGACGGCATCAGTATGCTGCTGGTGTTGCTCACCAACCTGCTGGCGCCGCTCATTATTTTGAGCAGTTTTGGCCGCGATTACGGTCTCGAAGGCCGCTACTACGGCCTGGTATTGCTCATGCTCGGCGCGCTCAATGGCGTATTCATGGCCATGGACGGGCTGCTGTTCTACGTTTTTTATGAACTGGCACTCATCCCGATCTACTTCATCTGCGCGATATGGGGCGGTAAAAACAGCATCCGCGTGACGCTGAAATTTTTCATTTACACCTTCGTCGGCTCGCTGTTTATGCTGGTAGCCTTGCTGGCTGTTTATTTGAAAACACCGGCAATCGTGGAAACCGGAGCGGCGCATTCTTTTGCCTGGGAACACCTCGTGGCGGTGGAACTGGATGCCAACACCGCCTGGTGGGTCATGCTCGGCTTTTTCCTCGCTTTTGCGGTGAAATGCCCCTGTTCCCGTTCCACACCTGGCAACCCGACACCTGTGTCAGCGCGCCCACCGGAGGCACGATGCTGCTGTCGGGTATCATGTTGAAAATGGGGGTTTACGGTGTGGTGCGCTGGATGGTGCCGCTGGCTCCTGAAGCGCTGCACACCTGGGCGCCGGTGTTTCTCGGACTGGCGGTAATTGGTATCGTGTATGCCAGTATCATTGCGGTGAAACAGAGCGACCTGAAACGCCTGATCGCCTATTCGTCCATTGCGCACGTGGGCCTCATCGCTGCGGGTGTGTTGGCTTGGAATAAAAGCGGCGTACAGGGAGGAATGATCCAAATGCTCAGCCACGGGATCAATGTGGTGGGCCTGTTTTTTGTTGCCGACCTGCTGGAGCGGCGCCTCGGTTCGCGGGCGTTGTTCGACATGGGCGGTATTGCCCGTTCGGCCCCTCGGTTGGCCACGCTGTTTATGATCGTGACACTTGGCGCCATTGCCGTGCCGCTCACGAATGGTTTTGTCGGGGAGTTTTTGTTGCTCAACGGTGTGTGGAATTACAACAACTGGTTGGGCGCGGCCTCGGGACTTACGATCATCCTGGGCGCGGTGTACATGCTGCGGGCGTACGGTATGGCCATGTTCGGTGAGGCAAACCGACAGACTGCCGAATTTGAAGACGTGAACTCCCGCGAGTTTTTAGTGCTGGGTGTCGTGGCCGGCTTGGTACTGTTGATTGGTTTTTTTCCGCAATGGGTACTGCATTTGACAGATGGCAGCGTGAACCGGATTTTGGGCGCGGTGCAGTTTTAGAAACTGTTTGCCTCTTCCCTATTGGGGGATTGGGCACATTATTTGCTGCCAGATGGCAGACTTTGGCATCAGTACACGACCATTCCTGAAAAACGAGTTTTGTATGACGCCAAAACCTACGTTTTGCCTTTCCAGAGGTTTTCAAGTGCTTTCGATATCCGGCTGATAATTTTTTGACAAGTAGAAACAGTGTTTCCCTGTCCCGATACAGTCCTGAAACCGCAAAACAGTATGAAATTATTCATAAAATACATGGTCAGCCTGCGATGCAAAATGATTGTAGCGGCAGAGTTGAAGCGGATGGAGCTGCGTCATGCGGTACTTGACTTGGGTATGGTAGAGTTGTTGGATCCCATAACAGACAACCAGCGCGAAGAACTCCGAGCACATTTACTTTTGTCGGGGTTGGTATTGATGGATAATAAAAAAAGTATCCTGATTGACAAGATAAAAAATGTAATCATCGAAATGATTCACTATTCGGATGAATTGCCTCGGGTGAATTTTTCCGAACACATCAGTAAAGCATTGGGTTATGACTACACCTACTTAGCTAACTTGTTTTCAGAAGTTAAAGGCGTTACGATCCAGCAATTCATAATCATACACAAAATTGAGCGCGTGAAGGAGCTGTTGCTTTATGATGAACTTAACCTTACAGAGATTTCCTACAAAATGCAATACAGCAGCGTGGCGCATCTGTCCAGTCAGTTTAAAAAAATTACCGGACTTACCCCTTCATTCTACAAGAAACTGAAGCATAAACGCAAGCATAATCTGGAAGATATTTAAACAGAACAGGCCAGTCGTTTTTTATGGAACGACAGGCCTGTTCTGTTTTTTTCAATGCTTGAAAAACAGGTTTAGTGCATCAGCACCAGCGATTTCACATACTGCTTCCCACCACTTTGCAGCACTACCTGATACACGCCGTCTTTGAGACTGGCATGCTGCCGCAGGTTGATTTCTAAAAAGCCTTCCTGAACCGGTTTTAGTTGTTGATCCCAAACCAGAGCGCCAATCTCGTTGAAGATTACTATTTGCACGGCTTCGCCGTTGAACAGAGAGAGGTCAATTTGAACCTTGTCGCTGGTCGGGTTGGGACGCAACAGGAATTCACGCGGCGGTTCATTTGCCACTGCATTTTCCCGCTCTTCTGATGCAGGGGGCATTAGGGGGAGTACATCGCAAAGGTAAATGACCTGCGTATGGATGCTGGTTTGGCCGCACAAGTCCGATGCAATCCAGGTACGGGTGAGCGTAAAGCCGGTGCTGCAATCGCCCGGGGACTGGACTTCGCCCTGATACGCCACGGTAGCGGGTCCGCAGTTGTCTATTGCCAGCGCTATCGGGAATGGCACGCAGTAGCATTCGCATTCAGCAGTGATATCTGCCGGCGGATTGACGAATACCGGTGGTTGGGAATCCTGTACAGTAATTACCTGAATGGCTATTGTTGAATTTCCACACAAATCCTGTGCACGCCAGGTGCGGGTCAGGGTAAAGTTGTACAAACAACTGCCGTTCGTGCGCACCTGACCCAGATAGGTGACCTGCACATAGCCGCCGCAGTTGTCGGTGGCGGTTGAATTACTGAGCGGCGGGACGGATTGGTTACACTCGAGGGTTACACTTGGCGGCACGTTCGTGAATGTAGGCGCCTGTTTATCCTGCACCTGTATGATCTGTGCAGCAACGGTTGAGTTGCCACAATTATCAACAGCCGACCAGCTGCGCATGATCTGGTAGTTGCCCGGGCAAGTCGTGTTCATGATCCATTGGCCCAGGAGGGTGACGGTTACGGAGGCATCGCAATTATCGGTCGCTGTGGGCAAAACCAATACAGGTATCGGATCGGTACATTGGATGGTAACATTACCGGGCACCGAGGTAAATACCGGTTTTTGGGTGTCACGCACGGTTATACGCTGCGAAGCGGTTCTGGTGTTGCCGCAGTCGTCTATTGCTGTCCACCTGCGGGTGAGCGTATAGGTATCGGGGCAGGCGCCGTTGACGCGCGTTTCCAGCAGAGTGAATGTCACGGATGGATCGCAGTTGTCAGTTGCAATGGGAGCGACGGATAGTGGCGGCACGGCATCGCATTGCACGGTCACATTGGGCGGTATGCTGGTAAATATCGGCTTGGTGACATCATACGTCCGCGTCACGATAGTGGTTTCCACATCAGGAGCGCCGCATACGCCAACAACTGTAAAGGTGTACACGCGCGACTGGGAGCAGCCATTTGTTGTTATCGGACCTGCTACCGCAACGACGTTGCCACCGCCACCGCAGTTGTCGGTCCATATTGTCGTGAGTGCAGTGGGCCAGGCGGGATTGGTGCAGCCAGGCAGCGTGTAGTCCGGAATATCTACAATCATCGGTTGTGTGTCCGAAGTCCAGGTAAATGTGATGACGCAGGTTGCTGCGCTGTTACAAATATCGGTAGCAGTCACCGTCCAGATTTGCGATTTAACGCAGCCGCCTGTGATGATGCCGCCGACGGCGGAAATAACCGGATCGCCACAATCATCCGTAGCCGGGCCGGCAGCGAGGATGGCGCTTGCGGCAGTAGGCAGCAGGGCGGGATCGCAGCCCAGATTGATGGGGCCGGTGGGGCAATTGATGAAAGCTGGTGGGGCTGCATCCGAATTGCTCCAGGTAAATGTTACCAGACATGTGGCGGTATTGTTGCAAATATCGGTAGCCGTTACCGTCCAGATTTGCGATTGTACGCAGCCACCCGTGATGACCCCGCCGCTGGCGGAAACGACCGGCGTACCGCAGTTATCTGTAGCCGGGCCGGCAGCGGTGATGGCGTTTGCGACAGTGGGCGGATTAGGCGTGCAGCCCAGAATGGTGGGGCCGGTGGGGCAGTTGGTGAATACGGGGTCTTGCGTATCCAAGCTCCAGGTGAACGAGACTAAGCAGGTTGCTGTATTGTTGCAAACATCGGTAGCAGTCACGGTCCAGGTTTGCGATTGTACGCATTCGCCCGTGATGATGCCGCCGACGGCAGAAATGGCCGGTGCTCCACAATCATCCGTTGCGGCTCCGGCAGCGGCGATGGCGCTTGCGGTGGTTGGCAGTACGGGATTGCAGCCCAAGTTGATTGGGCCGGCGGGGCAATTGGTGAATGTCGGATTTTGAGCATCCGAGTTCCAGGTGAACGTGACCAAGCAGCTTGCCATGTTGTTGCAGGCATCAGTGGCAGTCACTGTCCAGGTTTGCGATTGCACGCAGCCGCCGCCTGTGATGAGGCCGCCGATGGCAGAAAGTACCGGTACTCCGCAGTTATCGGTGGCCGGGCCGGCAGCGGCGATGGCTTGTGCAGTATTGGGAGGCGGGTTGCAGCCCAGTGCGATGGGTGCAACGGGGCAGTTGGTAAAAATTGGCAGTATTTGGTCGTCCACCAGAATGGTTTGTTCACAAGTAGCCGTTTCGCCGCAAGCGTCCGTTACGAGGTAGGTGCGTGTTAGTGTGTATTGGTTTGGGCAAATTTCGTTTGTAGATACGTCGCTCAGGAATGTAACAGTGTAATTGCCGGGGCAGGTCGCGGTCACGCTAACGGAAGTAATATCCGGAGCTGGCACCAGATTATCGCACGAAACAAGCACTTCGCCGGCACAAATAATTATTGGGGGTTGACAGAGGGACATGGTGACAAAATTGTCGCTCGTGGAAATTGCGCCTGCAGTTGAAAGCGCTCTTCCGTTGAGTGTACTACCTGTGTGCAGGTTAATTGCTCCATTGGCAATTATAGTACCGACAAAAAGAGAACCGCCGCCCAGTGTAAATGCTCCGTCTATTTGCCAGTACACATTGCACAAGTTGGCGCCATTGATGAGCAATACGTTTGCTAATGTGCTTGTTGCGAAGGCGCCGCCTATCTGAAAAATGAAAATAGCATCCGGATCACCTTGTGCATCCAGGGTTAAATTGCCGTTCAGCGTGGAGGCTTCGCCTACGCAGTATGTATTGGGAGCCAGTATCTGGCCATTTCCAAGCGTAGATCCGATAGTGGAGCCGCAAGTACGACCGGCAAGGTCGGCATAAGCGTCATCTACATCAATTTTTGCCTGAACCGTAACCGGATCTGCCACATGAATACTGCCAACCAATGTCCCGGGAGGAAATGCAAGAAATGCGCCGACATTGGTACCGACATCACCGATAACAACAGTTGCTGCTCCAACATTTTCAAATTGTCCAGCGGCGGTAAAAAGTGCAAAATTGTTGCTGGTACCCAAATCAGGGGCCTGTCCAAAAATTAACATTGGGATTAAAAAGAGTACAATAGTTGGTAAAACAAGAGAGAGTTGATGTTTCATGATTGAAAATTTAAAAATTGATGATAAAAAAGGTTACATCATCTAGTTAACAGCGATATTCATATGTGCTTGGGATGTGCGGAGCGTATGTTTGTAATGCACGGTTACTTTTCCCAAAAGGGTTGGATCATCTACATGTAGATTTTCACCCATAATGAATATATAGTCTCCGGACATTGTGAATACAGGTTGGTTTGTATACACCCCATAGGTATATGGGTCTGCCTGTAGTGATCTTGTGTCAATTTTTAGTGTCTGAATATTTTCAAAACAGGCACTTCCTACAAATGGTGTCAAGCTGCCTACAGAAGACTCTGCTGGATAAACAAGATAAAAGAAGTGTCCTTGGGGATCAATAACGCCCAGGAAAGGGGCATTTGGTGGTTTGAAATGCAATACGAGTGTTTCATTTTTGTATAAATTTGTATTGCAGGCCCACATTTTGGGAAGAATTAGCCGGAAAGGAATTTCTGTCGTTACAGAAGCGTAATTAGTTTTGATAGATACAGGTGCAGGCTGAAGATGCAGACTCTGGGCTGCGGTAATAAAAATAAAAAATATTGAAATACAAATACTTATATTAAATCGGTTTGTATCTGGAATAGCCCTTTGCTTCGCGACATTCGGCATAAGTTATCTTCAAGACTTGTTGCTTCCGCCAGATTTGGTGTCGGTTTTTGGTATAAATGCTTCAAGGGTATTCTGTTTTAATTGTCCACCCTTGCTTTCGGATTTGTATGCTGACAAATTTTTTCCTTTACCGGAGGACTTGTCTGCCGGGGCTTTTTTGTGGTTTTTAGTTCCTTTATCCTTGCTCATTTATTTCGTATTAAATATTATATTATGAAAAAATAACTAACTAAACAGATTCATAGCCGCTTTTTATCACCGTCTGTATCATTTTGAAGCGTCCATTAGGCCTTACAAAATTTGATGTATGCGCAGGTATTACGATTGATTCCCCTGTGCACATAATGTGCGATTCTCCGCTAATCACAATTTCCGCTTTTCCTTCAATTATTTGGACGAAGGTGTCGTAAGGCGTGGTTTTTTCCGTCAAACCTTCTCCAGTGTCAAATGACATTACACAAATATTGCCTGTAGATTTTTTTAGAATTGTTTTTATGACTACAGCATTAGGTAGATATTCAATGATTTCTACGGTGATGTGTACTATTGATTTTCCAACCTCCCCGTTGTCCATGATAAGGCTTATTTGTTTAAGACGGTCATAAATTGGGTAAAACTCAAGAAGGAAGCATAATGCCGCCTTCTTGAATTATCTCATGAATTACTTCTTGTTGTTGACCGTCAGATCGGTAAATGCCTGTCCAAGCCCCTCCAAATCGTGGTTAAACTCACGCTTGAAAGATTCCCAGTCGCTTTGTCCTTTGTCATAAGCACTCAACCTTGCTTTGAGGTTCTGGTTGCGCTGTTCCAAAGCATCCACATTTTTTGAATAGAGTGCATCAAGGGTTTTTCCCGAAGTTTTCATTTTAGCCTTCAGTTCGGCGATCCGAATTTCGTTTTCCTGGATTTTCACATTAGTTTCGAGCTTGAATACTCTCCACTCTTCTGCATACGCTGCCTGTTGCGCTTCGGCATTGGCATCATTTTGTGCATCTTTCAAATCCTGCCTGGCATCCTGCACATCTGATTTGGCATTATCCACTTTTTGACCCGAAGTTTCGCAGCTGGTAAGACCTGCTCCAGCCATAAGCATCATGGTCACGGCGATTACAAAAGTTATGTTTTTCATTTCCTGTGATATTGATATATAAGTAAGTATTGATTTTGAATTTTAAAAAATCGGGATGGCGGTTTTGCCACCCCGATACCTGTACCTGACTCTACAACCCGGCCATTATTTCATGAAATTCTTCTTTGGTTTTTCCAAGTTTGACTTGAATCTTTCCAAGCATTTCATCTTTTTTCCCTTCTTCAAACAGTAGATCATTGTCTGTCAAGACTGCAAATTTCTGTTTGAGCTTACCTTTTTGCTCGTTCCAGTTTCCTTTTAATTCTGTAGTGTTCATATTTTATTTATTTAAATGATAATAAATTTGTAATACAAAGATGATGGAAATCTGATTTGAATATGTTACACAATTAATTGAATAAATTACATGATTCACATATTATAATAGCAATAGTCAGAGAGAATCGATTAGTTTATTGATAAAAAAGGCTGCCTGAGTTTTCAGGCAGCCCATCTTTTGGGAGTATAATCCGGCAATATAAAAAATCAATTTAATTATAACATATATCTCGTAAATAGAGGTATAGTATGCAAACACTTATTTGATCAATTACAAATCAGACAAGATTAGGATGTTATTTGATTAATATCAGAGCAAAAGAATCAAAAGGAGAACAATGATTATTATGGCTCCAACAGAGAGATAAACTCCACCATTATTTGCAGCAAGGGTCTTTTTTATTGACCGCGTCTCTTTTCTTAATTTCTTTTTTTCCGATGAATTCAGGCCCGATTTATCCATCGCGTTTATTTCGGATAATCGGAGAAGTAATACTTCGGATTCTACTGATTCAACAGGATTTTTCAGTATTACCGATATGGTGTCAGATTTTGTTGTGGCATTCATTTCGATTGGAGCGAATCCAGATAGCATTAAAACTGTTACCGCACTGAGAGTCAATTTTTTCATTTTCTGTATTTTTAATTTTTTTTAAAAATGAATCTGCAAATAATATCAAAATATAATTAAATTCGAATACTACTCAAAGAATCCATAAGTCCAAGTGCGCGTAATAACCAGATTATGACTATTACTACTGTGACAATATTCAGGATATTTTTAATTTTTCGATCCATTGGGATGTAAGTATTAATTAACCAAAGAATCACACCAACTACAATTAATACGAGTAATAAATCAATTAAAGGCATAGGTTTTATTTTTATAAATTATTTTTTATAGGCACTAAGTATACACAGTGATTGAACAAACAAAGCACCTGTATATTCCAGGATGATTTTAAATAACCTCGACATATATTAACCAGACTACTTGTTGTTTAATCGTTACTAAAAGACGAAAGACAATCCAATATAGGCTGCATCTACTTTTACATGTGACTTCTCCAGAACATAAAATGAGTTTGTTTGAATCGTGCTGTTATTGTCGCTAATGTCAAAAACACCGACAACACCGCGATAACCGATACCCAGACGAATGTTTCGCGCCGGATTCAGACCGAAATCAAGGCCTGCTCCATAAGCAAATCCAAGATCACCCTTCTTTATCGATAGTACTCCCTGGCTGCCGGTGCCGTCATCTCCGGTTGTAAAAAGATCACTACCTACACTTATTCCGATCTGAGGCCCGGCAACAACATTCAAGTTTACGGCTCTTGACTTCCCGGTATTGAGCGTAATCAACAACGGGATGTTGATATACTTGAGTTTGACCTCCCGCTCAATCTGCAGTTCCTGGTATTTTTGTGAGTACGAACTGTATATCATCTCCCCTTGGATTCCGATATACTCAGAAAAGCTATATCCCATAAAAGCACCAAACCCCAAACCAAAAGTCCCTTCACCTTTTATTGTACCACCTGTTGAAGTCTTAATATCAAATTTTGAGAAGGTTGGCATGAATCGCAGTCCAACCTGACCACTCTGTGCATTCAAGTTTATTGTAATTATTGAAAAAAACAGAACATTTGAAGCCAATTTAATAATTCTGATTCGAAATTTTTTCATAGTATTTTTATTTAGGATGAACTGAAGCACAAAGGTCTTGATGCTCTTGTCTAAAAAATTATATAAATAATTAAATAAATTACACAATTCACACATTGATATTATAATGTGTGAATTATATAAATAATAAATATAATCATGTAACGAATCATAAATCTATATTACTGTAAATTTACATTTCCTGTTGTTGTGATAAATAATGTATGAAAAATCAATAAATTTATATCGAATTAAGGTAAAATTGATGTCTCTTTCCTAAATTAAATCCTCAAATTTTGAATCGAAACATATATATAAATTATTTTGAAGAGTTACAGATATTTTACGGCAACTAAAACTTCATATTATATAGAGCAGTAAATTTTCTAAAAACAACCATTAGAGAGTTTTTCATTTAGGCTGGCCATCCCACAAGCGGGATGGCTTTTTTTGTGCCTGTTCACACACCCGGACTACATTTCAGTGGAATATGCAGGCGCACCCACCGCTCATTTATACCTCGCGCCGCCAGGTTTTGTGCATTCATTTGACGGCGTTTACTCAAATTTGAAAGTTTAGTAAACGTATCTCAGGTTTAACCCATGCACAAAAATTTGGCGGCACGAGGTATAATACTTGATTGGCCGATTAAAAAGACAAGCGTACTTTTGCAAATTATTTTGCTCTTCGGAAGAATTCTTTTGAATTGCGAACTCAACCTTTTTTCCTTTGTTTTTCCGACTTTCACTGGTACTTGCAGTAAAATATGCCAACCCTTCTCATACTTTTCCTCACGGCCGTTGCCGTTCTTTTTGCCGGTCTTGCCAAAAAGCGCGACCTCATCCAGTGGCTTCGCAAGATTGGTCTGACACTGGCCCTCGGCGCTACAGGCTGGAGCCTGTACTATGGCGCACCTTTCGGCGATCAGTACGCGTCCATGTTCCAGTTCGACACGTTCGCGCTGGTATTCACCGCCTCGGCACTGCTGAGTACCCTGCTGTTGTTCGGCTTCACCCGCTGGGGCTTTCGCGAACTAACCGATACCCTCGGCGATCACTATGCCCTCATTCTGTTCAGTTTGTGTGGGGCGCTGTGCATGTTTTCGTTCACCAATATGGTCATGCTGTTTCTCGGCATCGAGATTCTCAGCATTCCGCTGTATGTGCTGGCGGGCAGCCGCCGCGACGACCTGCGTTCCAATGAGGCTGCGCTCAAAGTATTTCCTCATGGGCGCGTTCGCTACCGGTTTTCTACTGTTCGGCATTGCATTGGTATATGGCGCCACAGCGAGTTTCGACCTCAATCAGATTCACGCGGTCATAGTGGCCAACGGCCACTCGCCGCAAATGCTGAGTGTGGGTATTTTACTCGTACTCATCGGGCTGAGTTTTAAAGTATCCGTCGTGCCATTCCATTTTTGGGCGCCTGATGTATATTCCGGCAGCCCAACTATCGTCACGACTTTCATGGCTACCGTGGTGAAAACAGCAGGTTTCGCAGCATTTTACCGCCTTTTCGGAACAGCCTTTATCGGTGCAGGCGAATTTTGGACCACTGCCGTGGCCATGGTGGCCGCCCTCACCATGACACTGGCCAACACCACCGCCCTGTTTCAGTCGAACTTCAAACGCATGATGGCCTACTCGTCCATCGCGCATGCCGGCTACCTCATGCTGGCCATTTTGGTGGCCGGGCAGCCAGGCGCGGCGGGGGCTATTTTGTTCTACTCCCTGACATACTCGGTGGCCACTATTTGCGCCTTTGCGTGTTTTTTACTGGTATCCGAGCAAAACCAGGACGAAACTTTCCGCGCGTTTAACGGGCTGAGCAAGAAGCAGCCGCTGGTTGCTGCAGCCATGGCGGTGTCGGTACTTTCGTTGGCGGGCATACCGCCAATGGCAGGTTTTTTCGGTAAATACTTTCTGTTCACGGCGGCTTTTGAGCAGTACCCCTGGCTGATTGTGCTGGCGGTAATCAATTCGGCTGTTTCAATTTTCTACTACTTCAAGGTCATCATCGCGATGTACTTTTCGAGCGAAGAAAATGCCTACGAGGTGCATATTCCCTGGGGCTTCCGGGTGGCAATAGCGGCAAGTTTGGTACTCATCGCGCTGCTGACAATGATGCCGGGAGCGGTGTACGGGCTGATTTAGAGTAGTTTTAGCACAGAGAAAACGGAGGCTTTTGCACAGAAAACCACAGCATTTACCAACCAGAAACCCTCCAACCAGAAACCCTCATCGGCATGATCAACCTCCTCTCCGACACCGTCACCAAACCTACATCGGGCATGCTTCAGGCGATGTTCGCAGCCGAAGTGGGTGACGATGTGTTCCGCGAAGACCCGACCGTGAACGCCCTGGAGGCAAAATGCGCCGACTTGTTCGGCCACGAGGCCGGTCTGTTTTGTCCCAGCGGCACCATGACCAACCAGATAGCCCTCAAGGTGCACACCCGACCGCTGGACGAGGTGATCTGCGACGAGATGAGCCATATTTACCAGTACGAAGTGGGTGGATACGCGTTCAACAGCGGCATCGGGGTCAACCTCATCCGCACCCCCAACGGTATTCTGAGTGCCGATCTGGTGGAAGCCGCTGTGCGCCCCCCGTACGATTGGTTGCCGAGAAGCACGCTTGTGGTCATCGAAAATACCTGCAACAAGGGCGGCGGCGGCGTGTATCCACTGGAGACCATCCGGGAAATCCGCGCCGTGTGCCGGAGCAAACGGCTCGCGCTGCACCTCGACGGCGCCCGTATTTTCAATGCCCTCGTGGCAAAAGGCGGCACGCCCGCCGACATTGGCGCTGCCGTGGACAGCATCAGCATCTGCCTGTCCAAGGGGCTTGGCGCACCGGTTGGTTCTGTTTTGGCAGGTAGCAGGGACTTCATTGCCGAAGCCCGGCGTGTGCGCAAAGCCATGGGCGGCGGCATGCGTCAGGCTGGATACCTGGCGGCGGCGGGAATCTATGCGCTGGATCACCACGTTGAGCGTTTGCAGGAAGACCACGCACACGCGCGTCGCTTGGCCGACACCCTTGCAGCATTAGGGTATGTGCAAAATATCCGTCCGGTAGAGACCAATATCGTCATCTTCGATCTGGCGGCACCTGCTACTCCTGCCGTTTTCCTGGAGTATTTGAACAAAAACGGCATGAAAGCCTCTGTCTTCGGGCCACAGACTATCCGGATGGTGACCCACCTCGACGTAACGGCCGATATGATTGAAAAAGCGGTGGCCATTTTGCGTAGTTATATGGTCTGAAAAAAAATTTGCCAATTTTGAATGGCCTTTTCTACCTTTACCCAAACTCTTTTTTACTCTAATAATCATGTACTTATGGAAAACGCCAATTCCACCCAAACCCGTCCCCAGGAAGAAACCTCCAACCGTAACCCGTGGCTGATCGGCTTGTTGCTCCTGCTCCTGCTGTTGCTTGCCGGTTATTGGTACTTCACATCCGCGGCTCAAACGCACGAAACCAAGTACGCTTTCGCATTCGATCACACCTTTGACGAACCGGTTTTGTTTTTCGATGGTCAGGGGTTGCGGTTTGAAATTGCAAAATTTGATCGCCGCATGCTGAAAGTGGAGGCCCCCCTCGCAGCACTTACGGTGCCCAAGACATTGATTGTGGAGGACGGCGAACTGGACTTCATCGGCCCCGTGAAAAAAGGCGAATCATTTATTCCGCTCGAACTTTTCCAGATACACAACGACCGCGCCGGCGCACAAGCCTCCCCGGTGACCGATTGCAAAACCTATCTGGATGTAGCCGCGCCGACGGATACGATCCTTGTCCTCGTAGACGGCAAACACATCCTAAAGGGCACCAAAGTGGGACCAAATCGGTACGTTATCAATTTTTGTGAAACGACCCGCGAGCACGAATTCCAAATTCTGACGCCTCATGGCGGAAATATGGCCCTGAACAGCCAGCCGGCCCTGTATGCTATGGTCGGCAAAGGCCCCGGGCAACCCAATACATTTCGCTTCAAAATTCAGAATCCCGGGGAGACCATTCGCACGAACATGGCTCCGGCAACCTACTCGGCCGATGGGCCTAGCCCCGCGCCGACCACTGCGGATGATGACAAAAAAACATCCGTCACCAAAGTGATTTTCACCCTGCCGCGCAGCATGAAAACACCGTGGGTCTATCTGAACAACAACCGTCTGACCAATTTTACGCTGAATACTGCGGGTAATCAGGTGACCTTATGGGTCAAACAAAACGGACAGCCCGTGAACGTGCGCGTAGGCGATACCGATTGTGAATGCCAGGGCAGTGGCCGGGCCGTCAATGCGGTACTGGAACTGGCCGGCTATTGCGAGTGCCGGGATGTGCGGGTTACGGTGCAATTGGACAAGGGTCTGGACCGATACCGCAACAAAATCAAAATCTATCTGGATGGCCAACTCACCGACATTCCGTTGCCGCCGGCCGGACAGCCGCTGGTCTTTTTTGTCCGCAAATCCGGCCGGGATCAATTTGTCGAACTGAAACTTGCCCTCCCGGACGACTCCGGTCGCGCCGGCCTGTTCGATCTGTGCGACTTTTCCATTCCTACCGAAATTACTACGGTCAACATCAGTCCGTCCTGTCACTGTGCGGATTGCCCCGCTAATATCAAAGTGTCGGGGTAGGGTAGGAGGCGTGTGGTATTGGTGGCGCGAGGGGCTGTTGCCCCGGTTTGATCACCTAATTATTTTGGTGGCGTTTCAAGATGGTTTAAGTTGGGGTACTTAGAATAAGTCCGTAATCTTTCGGTGTGCCGATGTGTGCAAGTGTTCGAAGATTGTTGGTGTTTCATACTATTTGAATGGCCTTGATTACACTTTCTGCTTTATATGGGTAGTACGCTGATTAAGATAATAATTGAGCAGATTAACCAGTACATCCGCTCCGTAGAGGAACACAGTGCGCAGGATTTCACCGGCGTGGCGGTGAAGCTTGGAAACATAGCAACTGCCAAGTTTGCCGGCGGCGACAATGTACAGTTGACCAATAAGGTAGTGGTGACGCTGGTGAATGTAGACGAAGAGAGTACTTTGAAAAACCAGACCAACAGCCGTCTCCAGAACGGACAATATATAGCGCTGCAACCGGTGGTGCATGTAAATTTGTACCTGTTGTTCACCGCCAATTTTGATGAATACGAAACCGCCATAAACTACCTGTTCCGGGTGCTGGAGTTTTTTCAGGGTAAGCGGGTTTTCAAATTCAAAAATGCACCGGTTTCCGGAGTGAATGCCAAGGCACTGGAGCAAGCCGGAGAGGTCGAACTGGCCGCTGAGTTGCATACCCTTTCCTTCGAGCAGGTGAACGATTTGTGGGGGTCGTTGGGCGGCAAACAAATGCCCTTCGTTTTGTACCGGTTGCGCCTGGTGCCGGTACAAATGGAGCAAATCATCGGGCGGGAAGGCATTATCACGGAAATTGATCTAAATATAGATTTGTCGGTATGAGTAGCCTGCATACATATCGCCCGTTGTGTTCGGTGTGCCTTTGGCATGGCTACTACCTGCATCCGGAAGAAATGGCCGGCGGCGACTGGATTGATCCGGTGAGCCGACCCAATGCTCTGACTACGGCTCGACAGGAAACCATCGCCGCAAATGCAGCAAATATCCCGCACTATTCTATTTGGAGCGATTTGGATATAGAACCAACAAAATCTGCGGGGGCGACTATGGCAAATAACCGAATGCTTTTCCGACCGGAAAACAATGGCTTTTCGCTCTGGATTCGTGCCCTGAAGAACGGCACGAATAGTTTTCAGCCCTTTGTTGGAGCTGATACGCCGTTCAAGTTGACGTTTGTACTTCGTATCAAAAATCCGGCTTTTCATGTTTTTACTATGACTGAAACGGGGCCT
Organism: Lewinellaceae bacterium; assembly: GCA_016719605.1. Taxonomy (GTDB): domain Bacteria; phylum Bacteroidota; class Bacteroidia; order Chitinophagales; family Saprospiraceae; genus M3007. Next base: position 356,601 of record JADJYW010000008.1, read on the forward strand.
GCGGACAAGACATTCTGGTATTTTTCCAACCGGGCCGACAACCGCTTTGGCCATACAAACTATCTGAATGCCACCCGGCCTCAGATAAACCCTCCACAGAATTATGCATCTTCACTTGATCGGGTGGCGTGCATCAATTCATTGACCGTGGATGTTGCCGCTGCAATGACCAGCAGAATACGCTTTGTTCTGGCCGGCCCGGTTCATTCGGCCGCATGGGAATTCAAAGCCGATACAGGAGAAGGAATCTTGAAGACCTGTCGGCTGGAACCGCGCGGCTTGCCTTCCGGCTTGTACGAGATGACCGCATACGGCCCGACTGATGCCGAAATTCCAGCGCTGAAACGTACCTTTTACTGGAATGCCGGGGACATTTGTCCCGACGCTTTCGGTATCGTTGAAATCTACCACTTACCCGGCGATGCACCGGGGTCATACGCTTTTTTTGATACCTCCGGGCAACTGCTAAACCCGACCTATACGCTTTGGTGGCAAAATCGGTCCACCTACTGGCGCTACTTGTTCGACTCTGCACAGCCGGCGCCGGATACAGCCAATCCCGCTTGCAACGTAAAACTGGAAGATGGGAGTGATTCAATGCGACTCATCACAAAGGAGCGCCTTCCCCTCCAGCATCGCTATCGCCCCGTACGATATTGTATCTCCGCAGGCGCTCATACAGAAGAAGTATTGCTTCCCAATCCCGATCCCGACCGTATATATCCGGAAGGGAATGTGTTATTCTCCGAAGTGTATATGAATAAAATTGACTATAAAAATTTATTCCAGGTAACATTTAACAAACCTTATTGTACATGAAGACACTAAAAACACCCGGCATTTATGTAGAAGAGATTGCTTCGTTGCCGCCCTCCGTTGTTCCTGTATCAACGGCTATTCCGGCATTTATTGGCTACACCGAAACACGACCGGCCGATACGATTGAAGCAAGACGTATTTCTTCCTTAAACGAATACCGCTTGTTATATGGCGGTGCATACGCTGAACCGTTTACCGCCGAGGTAACCAAAGGTGCAAACGACCAGTACAACATATCTAAAATGCCGGTAACTCCGGCAAAACCTACATATTGGTTGTACTATCAACTGTTGATGTATTTTGCTAATGGTGGTGGGCCATGCTACATTGTTTCCGTTGGTACATACAAGACTTCCGGTGCGCCGATTGACCTCCCGGCGCTGACCAAGGGCCTTGATGCACTTAGAAAAGAAGACGAACCTACATTGATCCTTAGCCCCGACCTAATCGGTATTTTGCCGACCAACCCCAATGCGGTCAGTTTCGCTAATTATTACGGGTATTACCAACAAGTGTTGTTACAGTGTGCGGACCTTAAAGATCGGTTCAGTATTATTGATTTGCATAGTAGTGCAGAGCCGCCTGCCGGCGATCAGGTCATCAAGGATTTTCGCAGCAATGTCGGTACCAATAACCTGAACTATGGCGCTGCGTATTATCCCTGGCTGGAAACGACGCTTGGATATGGATACGCGGAGTCTGATGTTGCGATTACTGTACTGGGAGGTGTGCCTAATATCTCGGGCGTGAAACTAAAATATGATACGTCTGATCTCGCCGCCTTGCCGGATCCAAAAGATGCACAGGGCAACCCGATACCTGAAAAACAGAAATATTATGAAGATCGCTCACTTTTTCATATTGATAACGGGGCCTATGCTCGAATAAAAACAATGATTGATAGTTTGCGCGTAACGCTTCCACCCAGTGGCGCGATAGCCGGCATTTATGCCCAGATAGACGCTACTCGGGGTGTATTTAAAGCGCCGGCAAATGTCAGTGTCAATCGAGTTGTACGACCCACAGTAAAGATCAGCAGCGAACAACAGGCAGATATGAATGTACACCCAACAGGGAAATCTATTAACGTTATCCGCTCATTTACCGATAAGGGTATTCTGGTGTGGGGCGCTCGTACGCTGGATGGTAATAGTAATGAGTGGCGTTATGTTCCGGTACGCCGGTTTTTCCTGTTTGCCGAGGAGTCTATCAGCAAATCCATCGAGCGATTTGTTTTTGAGCCAAATACCGCCAATACCTGGGTTCTTGTCAAAGGGGCAATAGAAAGTTTTTTAACAGACCAGTGGCGCGCCGGTGCATTGGCAGGAAGTACCCCAGATCAGCTTTTTTCGTGAACATCGGGTTGGGTCAAACTATGACGGCGCAGGATATACTGGAAGGGCGCCTGATTGTCATGGTTGGTATTGCCGTCACCCGGCCGTCTGAATTCATCATTCTGCAATTCACACACAAATTACAGGAAGCATAACCCTTTTAACGTACAATAATTAAACTATAAAATCATGGCAAATCAAGTTAACGAATATCCGCTTGCCAAAAACCAATTTCGGGTCAGATGGGAAGACAGCAACAAAAAAACGGTTGAATTAAGCTGTACGGAAGTGAGTGGCCTGGATGGCACGGTCGAGATCAAGGACTATCGAACCGGTAATTCCCCGAATTTAGCGCCACGAAGAGTGGCGATAGGCCGTACCTGGCCGGATGTCACCATAAAAAGAGGCGTCTTTAAAGGCGCCAGTGACTTTAGCGAATGGTTCAATAAAGGTCCGGTCCCCGACCAGCGAAAAGTGACAATTACCTTACATGGCAACGATCTGGAGAAGCCAATCGTCATCTGGGAACTGGAAAAAGCTGTTCCAAAGGCGTTTAAATCAACAGATTTGAATGCAGGCAGCAATGATATTGCTATGGAAGAAATAACATTCGCACATGAAGGACTGAAAATAACTTTTAACAAATAATGTCAGAATCAAATTACTATCCTCCGGCTGGAATATATTTCAGTGTTGTTTTCACAGAACCTGAAAACAGTAAAAAGAACAGCACAGGAGGATCAATAGATGCAGATTTTGGCCGCATGGACGAGACTATCGGATTTCAATCTGTTTCTGGTCTGACAGCCGAAATTACAACAGAGAGCTACAGAGAGGGTGGACAAAATGAATACGAATACAAGTTGCCCGTACGAACGCAGTATCCCGATCTGGTATTAAAACGAGGACTTTGGATTCCCCGTAGCCCGACCAATATGGACATCCAGTCGTGGTTCAAGGAAGCAATACGTTCTTTTGTTATTCAACCAAAAACTATTACAATCAAATTGATGAATCCTGCATTGAAGGAACCTGTCATGTCCTGGGAGGTCTACAAAGCATGGCCCAAAAAATGGAGCGTCTCCGAGTTCAATGCAGAAGAGAACCAGATTGTAATTGAAAGTATGGAGTTTCATTACGCATACTTCGAAGTCAAGTGAGGTACATCAATAACCAAAAATGAATAAAAATGCCTATTCTTATTCGTGAAACAACGATTCGGGCTAACCTGATCAGCGAGCAAAATGTTGAGGAGACACCTGTGGATACAAAAACCAACGCAGTGCCTGTGGCGGATTCCTCCCATGCGCTGGAAATGCGTATGCAGAAATATCTATTACGTTCTACTAAAGCAAGGAATGAAAGATGAGTACAGGAGAATTGAAACGACTGAAAATCTGGGCATTCAAGTCCGCAAAGGATAGCTTTGATAAAACGAAGGATGAGACTCCGTTTGAAGTACAGGTCAATCCGGAATCATTTTCTATCGCGTACGCTGTGCAATACCGCGGATCGCAACGCAAGGGCACCTCCAGTTTTACACCCGTCTGGGAAATGAATCCTCCAAGAAAACTGAACTTTGAAATTCTATTTGATGGTACCGGCGCCGCACCCTCCAAAGAGATACCGGTTGCAAAACTTATCGCTGATTTTGAATCAAAGGTGTTTCAAACCAAGGGAGATAAACACCGACCCAATTTCTTGCTACTCGAATGGGGTACCTTGATATTCAAGTGCTGTCTGGAGAGTATGAATATCACGTACAAACTGTTCGCTCCGGATGGGTTACCCCTCCGGGCAACAGTCAGTGCATCTTTTCAGGAAGTAATCAGAGAAGACCTTGACCTCAAAAAAATAAACCCGACCTCCCCGGATGTCTCCCATACCTTCGATATCAAAGAAGGCGACACCCTGCCCCGGATGGCCGAAAAAGTGTACGGCGACCAAGCCTACTACATCGCCATCGCCCAAGCCAACAAACTTATTCAATTCCGCAACCTGAAAGCCGGAAACCGCCTCGTGGTTCCGCCTGTAAAAAAATTCGATGACTAACGCCCGACTCATCCCTGCTGCCGGCGAACCAGGTGTAGTTGCCTACTCAATCCGGATCAATGGAACGGTACTGCCCGTACGCTTGCCGCTCTATGGGCTTACCGTCAGCAAGGAGGTGAATCGAATCCCGTATGCCAAACTACTGATTACCGACGGCGATCCGGCAAAACAGGACTTCGAAATCAGTAACGAAGATTGGTTTTTGCCCGGCAACAGTATTGAAATTTCCTTAGGCTACCTGAATGGCGAGGCGCGTGTGTTCAAAGGGGTGATCATCCGGCAACAAATCACGATCCGGCAAGGCGTGTCGTTGCTGGAAGTAGACTGTCGCGACGTCGCCTACCGCATGATCCTGCGCCGGCAGGGCCGGTACTTCGAGCAGATGACCGATAGCGAGGTGGCTGCCGAATTGCTGACTGCCGGCGGCCTGAAAGCAGATGTCGCAGATACCCGTTACCGCCATGCCAATCTGGTGCAGTATGATTGTACGGACTGGGATTTTATGGTGAGTCGGATGGAACACAACGGCCTGCTTACCATAGTAGACGACGGTGTCGCCCACATTCAAGCGCCGGATTTTGACCAGGAACCGGCGTTACACTTGCAACACGGCGCTACGGTACTGGAATTTGACGGTGGACTGGAGGTGCGGGACCAATACGAACAGGTGGTTGCCCGCACCTGGGATCCCGGTACGCAGACTATCGTCGAAATAACTGCCAAAGAACCCCGATCAAACAAAACGGCAATTTGCCCGGCCGGAAAATTGCCGCAGCTAATGGGAATGCCGCTATTGCGCACCGGCATGGCGGCCATATCCCGGATAGTGAATTGCAGGCCTGGGCCAATGCCCGGCTGCTGAAAGATCGCCTTTCGCGTACCAGCGGACGGGTGCTGTTCCAGGGGTATAATACCGTGAAACCCGGACAGATCGTCGTGCTGCATGGCTTTGGTCGCCGTTTCGACGGGCCGGTTTTTGTCGCTGCAGTACATCAGGAGTACCTGGAATCGGGGTGGGTGACCGAAGTAGAGTTCGGTTTGTCGCCAAAGTGGTTTGCTGAAATCGTCGGCACAGAAGCGCCCCGGGCAGCCGGTATGCTCCCCGCTGTGAGCGGCTTGCAGATCGGTTTGGTCTCCCAGATCGAGGACGACCCGGACGGCCTGCACCGGGTGCGGGTTCGCCTGCCCATCCTCGATGCCGAGGCCGGTGGTGTGTGGGCCCGCGTGGCAGCCTTCGATGCCGGCGCCAACCGCGGCGCATTTTTTCGCCCGGAAGTAGATGACGAAGTGATCGTAGGATTTATCCATGACGACCCGCGCGATGCCGTGGTTTTGGGTATGCTGCACAGCCGCGACAAGGCCGCACCGTTTGCCGCCAATCGCGAAAATGCCGAAAAAGGGTACATATCCCGGGAGGGTATCCGCATTGTTCTGAATGAAAAAGACGGCGCGATTACCCTGGAAACTCCGGGAGGAAATAAACTCATCCTGTCGGACAGCGGAAAGGGCATGCTACTGGCCGATCAACATGGAAACCAGATTGAACTGGGCGAACACGGTATTTCTATAAAAAGTAAAAAAGATATAATTCTTGAATCTCAGGGCGATTGTAAAACAGGAAGTGCCAACTGGACGGTGGAATCATCGGCCTCGGCCAAAATCCAGTCCGGCGGAACACTCGATCTCAAGGGGGGGCTTATCAACATAAACTAACCATGGAACAAACAGGCCTTGAATTTCTGGGGACCGGGCTGAGTTTTCCGCCGGCATTCGACAAAGCCATTCGGGATATCCGTATGGTATCTGCCGATGCGGACATCCGCGAAAGTCTGGAGATTATCCTGTCTACCCGCCCCGGTGAGCGCGTGCTGGAGCCGGATTTTGGCTGCAACCTGGACCAGATGCTCTTCGAACCACTCAACCTGACCCTGATCAGCTATATGCGCGAAGTGGTCAAGGCTGCCCTTATCCTGCACGAACCCCGTATTGATGTCAATGATGTGGTCATACGGCAGGATAATGCGCTGGAAGGTCGCGTGCTCATCGCGGTGGATTATACCGTGCGCAGCACCAACTCGCGGTTCAATTTTGTATACCCCTTCTATATCCAGGAGGGTACAGATGTCAATACCTGAACACCGAAATTCGTAACTCGTAACGCGCAAGCCAATGTCCTGGGAAGTAGGTCATCCAATAAAAAGAGACGGCACCAATCAGCTCCAGCGGTTGCTGGATGCCTTGCGGCCTGAGCGCCATCCGGTGGATGGACGGGGAATTGAGGACTTGTTGCTTTTTATCAGCCGGATGGCGGAGCAGGTAGCCTATTACAATGACGGCCACCGGCTCGATGGCGATTGGTTGGCTTTTTTTTCCACATTACAGGACACAAACGGGGTGGTGACTCCCGACAGCATCCGCCAGTACCTGGCCGGCGCAGAACAACGGCAGGACAACGGCCCGTTCATGACAATCCTGCTGACCTTTTTGCGCCTGTACGGCTATTTGCAGCAGGATATCAATACGCTTACCCAAAAGCACCTGGAATTTTACTACCAGCAGGTGCTCGGCTTCCGCCGCTTGCCGGCGCACCCCGATGAAGTGCATGTTCACTTCGAATTGGCGCCGCACGCCGGGCCATGCCTCCTGCCGGCAGGCACAGCCCTGAAAGCCGGAAATGATGCCGACGGCAAACCGCTCCTGTATGTGACCAACCGGGATATTGTGGTCGGCAAGGCTCGCCTGGCGGCGATCAAAACCCACCTGCTGGACAACGATGGCCGCCTTTTTGCAGCCGAAGTAGCCAACTCGGCCGATGGCCTGGGTGCTCCGCTGGAGGGCGTGTGGCCCAAATGGCCACTGTTCGGTGCGCCGGACTTCATGCAACCTGCTGCGGCGGGATTTGCCATTGCATCGCCTTTGTTGCAGATGGCCGAAGGGCAACGCCTGATCAACCTGACCCTCACTTTTGCCGACATCCCAACGGGGCTGACCGCCGCCGATTTCGGATATTTTATCCCGTATGCCAGCGGAACAGCATCCTGGGTAAAACTGGCATATCGCAGCGAGCGCCAACTGAAAATAGACCGGGATACCGGACAGGTGCGGTTTTTCTTCGCATTAGATACCACCGAACCTGCCATAGCCGGGTACGAACAGGGAAAATTAGCCGGTAATTTCCCCACAACCTTTCCGGTATTGCGGCTGACGTTGCATCCGGGCAGCAGGGCATACCCGCTATTAAAAGAACTGGTACTGCGCGAGGTGGATATATCGGTTTCCGTGCTTGATGAACCGGGGCAGCCGGGTGTACAAAAAGTAGTCTTGCAAAACGATCATGGCCTGTTGCCCACTGGTGGCGCTTTCCAGCCTTTTGGCCCGACGCCGGCAAAAAATTCACGGTTTTATATCGGCAGCAGCGAGGTGTTTTCCAAACCGTTGCGCCAGTTGATCATTCGGTTGCATTGGGCGGGATTGCCGGAAAACTCAGATGGGTTTGAGGGGTATTATGCGGCATACGCCGGATTCAAAGGCAAAAAAAACCGCAATTACACCGCGAGCCTGCAAGTCCTTGCACATGGGCAATGGCTTGCGTCCCCGGATGCCCATACGACCTTGTTCGAACCCACCGAAGATGCCGATCCCGTGGACCATGTAGATGGAAAGTTGGTGCCCGATAAAGAATTGTTGTTCAACCACCTCTCCGGGTTGTTTCCGCTGAATCCGGAGGCTGTTTCGGTTAAGGCCTACGACAGCTCGTTGAAGCAGGGCTTTATCCGGCTTTCCCTGGAACAAGACTTTGGGCATCGAATTTTTCCGCAACTTTTTGCTTTGGCAGCAAAAGGAGGATCAACTGGCCCGCCGCCCCCCAACCCGCCGTATACCCCCACACTACAATCCATTTCCATAGGCTACACGGCTTCCCAAACCATAGCGCCCGGCCGTGACGACAGTGGCCATTCCCGGTTTTTTCACTTGCAACCTTTCGGCAGCAGCGAGCCGTCGGCCGACGCCGGCGGTGTTGCCCTCTTGCCGGATCTGCCCCGAGCAGCGCTCTACATCGGTTTTTCCGGTCTCGAGCCGCCCGAAAATCTGCACCTGCTGTTTCAAATCGCCGAAGGCTCCGCTGAGGCGCCCGACATTGTTCGCGCTGCGGATATCCAGTGGCATTACCTGACCGACCAAGGTTGGCGTGCTACCCCTTTGGCCGATAGTGAAATTCTGGTGGATACCACGGTCGGTCTTCAGCGACCGGGCATCATGGCTTTTCAAATCGGGCCGGATGCCGGGAAAAATGCTGCGCAAATGCCCCGCGGCCTGCATTGGCTCCGGGCTTCCCTGTGGGAAAAAGACCCGGCCGCTGCTGCCCGGGCCATGGCCATTGTGCCTCAGGCTGTAACGGCGGTATTTCGCAACGAGGCCAATGATCCCGGCCACTTGTTGCAACCCCTGCCGGCCGGCACTATTACAGGCCTGCTGGAGCGGAACAGCGCGATCCGGAAAGTGGAGCAGCCCTATAATTCGTTCAACGGCGCCCCGGCCGAGCAAGACAATCATTTCTATACCCGGGTCAGCGAACGTCTGCGGCATAAACAACGCGCTGTAACCCTGTGGGATATCGAACGCCTGACCCTGCAGCGCTTTCCGGCGTTGTACGAGGTAAAAGCAATCCCGCATACCGGCGTGAACGAAAACGGCTTCTACTCCGAATTCCTGCCCGGCCAGGTGACCGTAGTGCTCGTACCGCAACTACGCAACCGGAATGCCGTCAACCGGCTGCGACCCAAAGTATCCGCAGCCCTGCTCGAAGAAGTTCGTACCTACCTTCAATCCCTGAGTATGTCTTTCACAACCGCTGCGGGCAACACGCTGCACGTCGTGCATCCGCGTTACGAACCGATCCGGTTGTCCTTCAGCGTCGCATTTCACAGCGGCTACGATGCCGGATACTATGCCGGCGTGTTGCAGGAAACCCTGATCCGCCGCCTCTCCCCCTGGGCCTTCGACGAAGGTGTGGACATCCGGTTCGGCGGGCGGATTTACAAATCGCAATTACTGGCTTTTGTGGAAGAGCAAGAATATGTGGACTATGTGACGGATTTTAAAATGTTCCGGGAGCAAACAGGGCCGGGTGTTGGAGAAATGAGTGTGGATATAGACCTGTTTGTCCGTGCCGGCGATCAGGCGCAGGATACCGATGTTGCCGAAGCATCCACGGCTACCGCTATTCTGGTATCGGCATCCGAACACAGGATTCAGGTGCTCAGCCCGGGTGCATATCCGTGTACCGAACCGGGAGATTTGTGCGAGGGCGGAATAGACTGTTGGTTTATCGATATTGATTTTATGGTTTCAGCATAACAACTCGCTTATATGGCTACTTTGAAAGAAATTTTAAAAAGTTACTTTTCTTCAGGTAAAAAACCGAAGGAACAGCAATTCCATGAATGGATTGATTCCTATGTTCACAAAACAGAAGATGGCCTGAGTATCAGCCCGGATAAAAATATAGGCATCGGAACAGCAGACCCCAAAGCACGTCTGCATGTGGAAGGAGGTATCAAAATAGGCCCCGTCACGGAAGACCCCGCCCAGCTTTTGCCGGGAACATTGCGCTGGACCGGCACAAAACTCCAGATACTTTTTGGTGGCGCCTGGCAGGATGTCTGGTCTTCCGATAAAGACACTACGCTGAAAACTGCGCTGAAAGAGTACACCGTCAGTCCGGTGATTCAGGTAAAAAGACCACAATCAAAACAAACGGCTACGCTTGACTTTCCGAACAATGCCAGACAGTTGCTCAAAGTCAGTATTGATCTGAGTTATACGCAGTTTTTGGGAAGCCAGGAGTATTTGATTATATCGCTGTTCACCGCCAACGACAATAAAGAAGTTTGGACGGTAGAACAGACATTCCAAAGTACTTTAGGCAGCGCATCGCTAACGCTTTCTTTTGATATAAGTGGCATTGTGAGCATTGAAAACAAACCCAAATTCTATATGAAATTCCAGGTAAACAAATCAAGTGGAGGCGGAGGCGGATTGGGTCAGTCGAGTTCTCTGGAGGTAACGATCAAAAAATTTGACGTGACCTGCATGTTACAACCATAACCCGAATCCAAAAAAATCAGGTATTCCATGGCACCATCTTTTATCCCGGATTTGGCCAGCCAGGCACTTCCGCCCGCACTGGACGCCCGCTTCCTGCGCGAAGAAGCCCGCCGCCGTGTCGAACAGCTGGCCGGCAAACGCTGGACAGACTTCAATACGCACGATCCGGGCATCACCATGCTGGAGGTGCTGGCCTATGCCGTTACCGATCTTGGACTGCGCGCACGCCTCGATGTCGCCGACCTGATTGCCGGCCAGGAGGACCGGCCATTTTTTACGGCACGCGAGGTGCTGCCCTCGGCCCCGGTCACGCCGGCCGATTTCCGGCGCCTGCTCACCGACCGCCTGCCTGTCCGCAACGCCTGGGTACAGCCGGCAGACGGAGCAATCATGGGCCTGCAGCAAGTGCTGCTCGACCTGGAACCACCGGCCGACGACCCGTTGCTCGACCTCCAGGAGGTATGGCTGCGCGGAGCCGTCCACCTGCCCACCGGCAGCGGCGCTTATGAGTATTATGTTGTTTTTCCCTATTGGGAAGAATTGCCACAGCAGTGGGCCAACCTGCAAATGCCCTTGACAAAGGCCGACGTGCTGGACATCCGGGTGCCCATTGATACCGCCAAATCTGACTATGACCTGTACTTCGCAACCATCCGGTTTGAGTTTGACTCCGGTGCGTCTGTCTGGGAAACCGGCTTGTGGATTCGTCTGCCTAAGGGCATTCCCAAACTTCATCCGGATGAACATCCATCCGACAACCCGCCAAACCCGGACGAACTGGCCTTCCGAACTGCGTTGCAAAGCCAGATAAACGGCAACATCACCTTTTTTCAAAGACACCGCGAGCGGGCGAAGAAGCGGCAAGAGGTACTGCTGCACGCCGAGGCGGTTGTCCGGCAGTACCGCAACCTCGCCGAAGACTGGACGGACATTAACACCTGCCGTATCCAGCAAATCGGCTTGCGGGTGGCCGAACTCGATCTGCAACCCGATGCCGACCCTGCCGATGTGCTGGCTCGTATCTGCTTTGCTGCCAACCAGTTTATCACACCCCGCCCGGTGCTGCACGCCATAGAAACCCTCCTGGCCGAAGGCCGCCCGGTGGATGCTATCTTCGAGGGGCCGCTACTGGAAAACGGCTTTCCGGCGGAAGCCGACACCGACCGGCACCTGCGTGGCGGCGCTGTGTACACGTCCGATCTGGTGCGCCTCGTCATGCAGCAGCCGGAAGTCATTGGCATCAACCACCTCTCCCTCGACCTGTTTGTGGACCGGATTCGGATTGCCACCGATGCGACCAACTGCCTGCGTTTGCGCAACACCGGGGAGTACAAACCAAAATTCAGTTTTTACGATACCGATATCCGTGTGTTCAAACGCGGCGTGCCGGTGCCGGTGGAGCAGGACAAGGTGCTTACCCGCTGGCTGGCCCTGGAAGAAGCGCATCGAAACCGCTCCGGCAGCACTACTGCCGGCGCTGATCTGGCTATTCCCGCCGGCGACAACCAGCTCGATATTGCCACATTTCACTCCATTCAGTACGATTTTCCAGCTACCTACGGCCTGCGCGAAGGTGAAATTTTGACGACGGATACGCCACAGCGCAGGGCGCAGGGCAAGCAACTAAAAGCCTACCTGCTGTTCTTCGAACAACTACTGGCCAACTATTGTGCCCAGTTGGACAACCTGCAGGACCTGTTTTCCATGCGCACCGACGCAGAGCGCACCTACTTTTTCAGCCGCTCTATGACGTGCCGGCAGTACAGGATTTATACCATGCATTTCTTCAGGAAAAGAACGCGCCCGATGCAATCACCTGGGAGCAATTCAAACAATTCAACAACGGCTACATCAAAGGGGTGGATCACGCCACCGAAGACCGCGGCACCTTCCTTCAGCGGCGTAACCAGTTTATTGACCACTTGCTGGCGCGTTTTTCTGAACATTTTACCGATTACGCCGCGTGGTCATTTGCGCAAAACGGGGGGGCTATCGCACCGGATATCGTGTTTGATAAACTCGAATTCCTGCAACGCTTGCCCGAACTGACGGCTAATCGCGGCGTCGGATTTAACTATACCGCCACCCGCCCCGACGGATCTCCGGACGTATGGGATACCGCCAATGTTTCCGGTTATGAAAAACGAGTAGCGGCGCTGCTGGGCATACCGGACTGCCGGCGCCGTACCCTCGGGACGATATTTGATGTGCATGCCTACCGGGAGGTCATTGACAAAACAGGAAGCGGAAACAACCAGACCGGGCGATTCCGACTCTGGAACAGACCCGTGGGGCGCCCCGGGGCCGGCAATACCGCTGCTACGCAGCGCTGCCGTCCACCCGATTGCCAATGGCAGGCTGGATGAGGCGCTCGACAACGCCATGAATAGCGGCCGTTTTGCCCGCGCGTACACGGTACAACAAGATCCGGATACCCGCGCTGCCGCACCCGGCTACACATTTACCCTGGAAACCCGGGACAACAACAACACGGTTCAGCATGCCGTGCCGCCGGCTAATTTCACCAATCGCGCCCTGCTTGAGGCGCATATCCGGGAGACCATGCACATCCTCCAGGGACGCCCCGCCGAGGGCATGCACCTGGTGGAGCACATCCTGCTGCGGCCGCAACCGGATGCTGTCCAAGCGTTGGCTCCCGTTGCTTTTTCCGGGGGAGGGCAGGAGCCTTTTATCCTGGAGCCGTATGCCTGTCAGGTCAGTATTTTCCTGCCCGGCTGGGCGCCGCGTTTTCAGGACCCGGAGTTTCGGGTGGTGGTGGAACGTGTCCTGCGCAGTGAATTGCCGGCCCACATTTTTCCGTACATCTACTGGGTAAATCTGAACGAACAGCAACAGATTCCGGCCGAATTCATTGCCTTTGAAACCGCTTGGCGGAACTGGCTGGAACACCGCACCGCCGGGAACCGCAATGTGCTGGTGGATGCCGTCAATGTACTCGTTGCCTCGGAGCATGCCGTCCAGCCGGCGTATCGTTACCAGCCTTTCGACATTCAGCCATGAGCCGTACGCCGCATATTATCCGCCGGCAAGCCGTGCGCTTGCAGGTTTCCCGGCGCGACAACGTCCTGGCCTTGCAGCAGCGGTTTCTGCAATTGATGGAAGAACGGGTGTTGCCGCGTCTGGAGCCGGTGTTCGACCGGCTGGCAGGCCCCGGCGAGTGGATTGAACTGGACAAACTGGATGTAGACCTGGGTCATCTGGCCCCCGATGAATCCGATCAGGTGTGGTTGGATCAAATCGTGGGGGCATACACAGCGGCATTGGAGCGGCACATAACCGCCTCCGATACCTTTCGGGTTACCCCCGCCGCCCGAGCCACCGACCTGCTGGTTTTTTTCCTGAAAAACGGCGCTTTGCCCTGGTGGGCTGCCGGCCAACGCATAGAAGCTGTCGTGCGTGAACACCTGCCTGCTGTGGCGGAGTATCTGCCTGCTTTGCTGGAATCTGCTGTTGCCCGGCAACGGTGGGTGCGGCAATTTGACGATGCGCTGCAAACAGAAACATTTCGGGCGGTAGCCAAACGCCTGTTTCGCACAGCGCCACCGGAGCAAATACTGCCCGTCTCCCTGACGGAATGGCTGAACCTTTTCCCGGATGCGCCGCGTCGTGCCCTGCGCAATAGTTATTGGGAAACCCTTTGGGAAGCGCTCCTGCAGCCGGCGACTTTTCCGGAGTCGTGGCTGTCCGTTCTGCTGCGGCAGACCATCGCGCTTCTGCCGGCCAATCCGACGGTTTGGGCCAAGACGCTGGACCAATGGCTTGACTCCAGCGTCTTTGCGGCGTTGCCGGAGTCGGTCAAGGAACAGTTCGTGCAAGCATTCGCAGCGATATTGACCCCGCAGCACGGCACTATTCCGCCGGAAAGCGGACACGGGACGCCGGGGCAACTCCGGGAGATGTTGTATCGGTATGTTCGGCACTTCCCGGGTACAGAGGCCCGGCCGGCGACGGCAGCCGACGACCACCCGGTGTCTGCATGGACACGTTTCGAGGAAGTGCAACCCCGACGGGATGCTCCAGCCGCGCGCCTCAAAAGTCGCCTGCCTGTAACCGAGGCGGAGGGGCTGCTGGTGCCATTGGCGGGCATCGTGCTGATCCATCCCTTGCTGCCGGCCTTTTTCGAGCATGCCGGTTTGTTGCACGCCGGAAAGTTTGCCGACGAGGCTGCCCGCGAGCGCGCCGTGCACCTGTTGTACCACGCTGCTACCGGCCTGCAACACCCCTTTGAAGAAGAATTACCCTTGCTCAAATTGCTCTGCGGCATGGAATTGCAAACGCCGGTGGAGCGCTCCCTCGACCTGACCGACGCCGAACAGACGGAAACCCTGCGCCTGCTTCAAGCGCTGTCCAGTCAGTGGGACGCCCTGGAAGGGGCAACGCCCGACGATCTGCGCGGCAGTTTTCTGGTGCGCGAAGGCAAACTTCAACACAGCGATCCGGGCTGGCGGCTGACGGTGGAAGAAAAACCGTGGGATATTTTATTGACCAAACTGCCCTGGAGTGTGTCGCCCGTGCTGCATGCGTGGATGCGGGATATGCTGTGGGTAGATTGGGCTTAATCTGAAAACGACTATGAAAGAAACAAAGCAACAGACGCCTGCCGGCGAAAATACCAGTACCCGGCGATCTTTTGATCAGCAGCAACCGGCAGCAGCAGGGCGGTGGGAAATACCGTTTGTCTCGCAGCAGAGAGGAGGAATGATGCAATCGAATGTGCCGGAGACCGAACGGGTGGCAAAAGAAGCAGAAAAGGTAGAAAAAGGCGAGGAGGAGTCTTGGTTTGATCGAATAAGAAAAGAGGCGGAAAGGCGTCAGATGCAGGAATATTTATGGCAAAACATGCCACAAAGTATTGGGTTGTTTTCGGATGCGAACGAATTGGCCAGGCGTTTTCTAACCCAGGAAAATCTGGATAAAAGCAATGTGGATATTCTAAAGGAGCGGAATAATTACTTTCTGGCTGAGTTGAAAAAAATTCATCTCTGGTTGGATCATAAAGAGAATTTATCTGAAGAAAAAAGAAAAAAACTGGAAAGTAATAGAGATCGGATAACAGAGATACTAAACACCCCCCTGTCGCTGAATCCCAAAGTAGATGTGACCAAATTCCATGTGTCTGACATGAAGGAAGAAATTCCGAGAATTATGAACTGGTTAGATCATCAGCCGGAAGGTGTGGACGGCAGGTTTCTGGTCGAGAATGTACAAAAGATGTTGCTCCTCCTGGAATTGTACGAAAACCCGCCGGGCTACTGGGGTATACAGAAAGAAACTAATCTGCGATTTTTCAATATCAAACAACCGGGGTATTCTGTCAGAACAATCGCTTTCTATTTTTATGGTGATTTTGAAAAAAGCCACCTGATTACGCTCGCGGATGGAACACCTGCTCCGGGTTTTGTTTCTGGCGGGCAATCTGTCCTGTTCGATTCGTCCAGTTGGTCGGATATGACCAAGATCGTTAATTTAGGAGTAGTGCCCTGGTTGAAAATAGAAGGCCCGATACCCGATTTCACCGCTTCCACCGAACAGATGGTGAGCGTTGAGTTGGCCGGAAAACCTACCAATTGTACAATTCTCAGTATTCTGCATTGGTGTCCAATGTATTTGAAACGAAAAGAAAGCACTATGGATACGAGATAGAACATCTGAAAAGCCAGTTGAAGGTCTATTCCGATACCCGAAGTAGTACATATAAATTTGTCCGGGTCTATTCCGACTATGCGGGCGGCGCGAGTTTTGACACGGCATATTTTAAAAATGTCATCAAAAATGCTGAAGCGTACTTAAAAGAAATAGCGCAATACTCGAAAGAGACGGTCAGCCCGGACGTGGTAAATCAGGTACATTCCCGGCTGAAAACCATAAAAGTAGAGGGAGAAATACTGGTGGATGCGCTCATGGGCTACTTTGATGATACGGTGCGCGGCGCAGCATCGGTCATTCAGACGCTGGAGGTAGTAAAAACCGTAGGCAGCGTGGCGGCGGTTTTTATTCCCGGGGTAGGGCTTGTGTACGGTGGAATTCAGAATGCTGCTCAACAGGCCAGTGGTCTGGCGCATGGTACGCAGCAAAGTTGGAATTTTAAAAGTACTGCGCGCGAGTTCGCAATAGGGCTGGCGGGTTTTGGCGCCGGAAAAGTGGCCGGCGCGGGGCTGAAAGGCGCGGGGCAGGTGGCAAAGGCTTCCGGCCAATCGGCGGCTAAATGGGCAGGCAAATACGCACCCGGAGTAAGCGAAAAACTGGCTAAAGGCGCTGGAAAAATGGCTGAAAAATGGCCGGGAAGCCGGGTCAGTTCGTCGCGGGCATGGGCCAAAATGTAGCGGAAAATGTGATCGCTTCGCCACTTGTCACGGTGGTTGACAAACTGGTATCGGAAGGCAGGTTTGCCCAATTTGATGAAGTTATCAAAGATATCGGCGATCAGTTTTCGCTACAAAATCTGGCTATGGCCGGCGCATCAACGGCCATGCAGGGCAAAATACCGGACGATATTCATTTGGCCGGCAAAACCCGAAAGACTTGCCCACGGTGCAAGACACGTTCAAACCGGCCGTACTTGGGAAAAAATCAAAACACCGGAACCGGCTACCCTCCTCCGGCTCCGGTTCGGGAACAAACCCGGGAGCAGGTGCCCGCTCCGCCGGTTACGCCCCCTCCCGTTCCCAAACCGGCAACCAACGCCACACCCACGGCCCACGCACCCACGGCCCACGCACCCGCTGCACCCGCACCCGCTGCCAAAACCCGGACAGGCAAAAAACCGCCCCCGCCCCCGTTTAAAGGCGATCAGCTTTCCGCCGGAGATGTGGTACTGGCGCCCGACCTGGCAAGAAGTAATGTAATTTACAACAATATGATGAAGGATCAGCCACGCCTGGAGGCCGCTATTTTTCATAATCCCGATACGGGCGAAATCATAGTTGTGCAGGGCGCCGAAACCGTGGTGGGCGTTCGCGGCGCTTCCGGAGACTTGGAACTGCCCATACCCGGGCGATCCCAATCGATGAAAGAAGTACTGGATCATCCGGATGCAGGCAGGTGGGAATTGCTGAGTCACTACCACCCCTTAGTGGATGGGTCCGGCTCGGCGCCGCTACCGTACCGTTTTCCAAGCGGGAAGGGTGGTGATTTTGATGTGCTCCAGTATGAATCGGCAATGGGCGGCGGCATCATGCGCGATTCCTGGATTCATTATCAAACCCCTCAAGGTAAACGATTCACGCATTTCAAGTACGACCCGGCAGCTCCTCAGCCGTTTTCGGTCTCCTACTTCGATCCGGTAACGAACATGCCCGCAAAAGTTGAATTTACTACGCTCAGCGATTACCACGCCTGGACCAAACAATCGTTTGGTTTTGATCCGGGCGCTGCACCGCGACCACCTTCCGGCGCTGCACAGCAGGGTGTTCCTGCACCGGCTCGAAGTCCTGCCGTCCAGCCCGACAAAGACATCCAGGATAGTAGAACAACGGAGGATGTGTTTCGGGAACTGCACGATGAATTAGGTCTCGAAGCCGCAGGTACAATCCAATATCGGAGCAATGCCGAAGCGGCCGAGGCCGCCATGGAAATGACGGCTCCCTGGGACCCGGGCACTGTTGGGCAGCAACAACCATCGCCGGTCAAAGGACAGGCTGCGGCTATGATTGGCCCACACTGGAGCGCCCCGGATATTCGTCAGGGATTGTCCTGGAAAGGCCGCGAATCGGCTCATATTAACCCTACTGGGTTTCTGAAAACACTGCCGACCTATAACCGTAATCGAGCACCTACCTTTTTGTTGAACCGAAAAACACACATAAGTTTTGATAATTACTGGAAAAATTGGGTCAGGGCAAAAAGGGCTGAACTGACAAGAAAGGGATTGCCACTTGAAGTTTCAGTTGCAGAGTACTATAAAATGATGAGCGAGGCAGTAGAACAAATACCCAATCTGTCGGACGATGCAAAAGGGGCGCTTCATGCCGCTCTAACACAGGAGCTCTTTAGCCATGCTGAACCTGGAGCCATGCTACCTTTACCAAAGTTATAAAGACCTGTTGTGTTCAAGTGCGCACCGGTTTATCAAAACAACCTCTGAAAACCTGAATCAGAAAGCATGGGACATATTTATTACCTCGAATACTTCCTCTACCACCACTTCCGCCAAACGCAGGCAGAAGAGCCGATGCAATCTGCCTTTCAGGCAGATTCTGAAGTATTATTGCCGCACCTGACACAGTGCTTTCCTGACCGAATCTTTACCCCCCCCGACCTTCTCCTCCTCACTCTCGCCCTCGTCCCCCACCTCGATCCCGCTTTGCTCGACCGCCTCTTTGCCAACACCTTCGGCGAGGGCGAATTTCCCCAACTCGGTGGCATTCGGGGCAAACAACACCGCGGCATCCTGCCCACGGGCGAAACGGGGCTGTTCCTGCTGGCCAAAGACGACCCGGAAGAGCGCCAACGGGTTATACAGGAGTATCTGTCGCCAGGCTACTGGTTGTTTCAGGAGCAGGTCTTGCAACTGGAACCGCCGCTCCCTGGCGAGCCGCGTCTCAGCGGCCGGCTGCTGATGCACCCGGAATATGTCGAATTGCTCACCACAGGGCAGGTGAACCCGCCGCGGTTCAGTATGGATTTTCCCGCCCAACACCTCACCACCCGCCAGGACTGGGAGGATCTGGTGCTGCACCCGCACACCCGCCGACAGGTACAACAACTGCTGCACTGGCTCGAATACGGCGCCCGGCTGCTGGGCGAATGGGGCATGGAACGCAAGGTGGCGCCAGGGTATCGGGTGCTGTTCTATGGCCCGCCGGGCACCGGCAAAACACTCACCGCCAGCCTGCTGGGAAAATCCACCGGCCGGGCGGTGTACCGGGTAGACCTGTCGCTGGTCGTATCCAAATACATCGGCGAAACGGAAAAAAACCTGTCCAATTTATTTGAAAAAGCCGAACACAAAGGCTGGGTACTCTTTTTCGACGAGGCCGATGCGCTCTTTGGCAAGCGAACCGGCGTGCGCGATGCCCACGACCGCTATGCCAATCAGGAAATATCCTACCTGCTGCAGCGCGTGGAAACCTACGACGGACTCGTGATCCTCGCCTCCAATTTTGCGGATAATATTGACGAGGCGTTTTTGCGACGTTTTCAGGCGGTGATCCACTTCCCGCAACCGCGTCCCGGCGAACGGCTGCTGCTCTGGCAAAAAGCCCTGCCGCCGGCCGTCGCCCTGGAACCCGGTGTGGACCTGCGGGCTATCGCGGAGCAGTACGACCTCTCCGGCGCCGACATTGTGAATGTGGTGCACTACTGCTGTTTGCAGGCCATGGCCAAAAACAGCCGCAACCTCTCGCAGGAAGACCTCACGGCCGGGGTGCAACGGGAAATGGTGAAATTGCGAAAGATGGGTTAGAGCCGCTCCCGAAAAACACCTGCCTCTCCCCTACTGCTTCACCTTTTTGCTGTAATCCCGCTCCAGGCTGTCCAGCAGCAGCTGGTATGCCGGGTCTTCGAGCGGCGTGGCGTAGTTGCCGGTTTTGTTTTTTCCAAAAACCTTGACTTTCACCGTGTTGTAGCGCTTCGGGTTGAGGCGCACGTCTTGCAGCAGCAGCTGCAGGTGCCGGGTGGTGCGCACCATGTTGGTGTAAAATTCCGGGTCGTTGAGCAGTTTGCCGACCGAACCTTCGCCGCCGGCCAGACCGGCAGCGAGCGTATCTATTTTGGCGATAGCCGATTGGGCCGTGTGGAGTGTGCTGCGCAGAGCGCTCATGGACACCGTGAGAGAATCCATGAGCACGGAGGCTTTTTGTCCGGTCTGGTCTATACCCGCATCCTTCAGTTGCCGGCTGAACGCGGCCATGTTTTCGAGCGTCGTGCCGATGTTCTGGTTGCTTTCGCGGATGGTGCGGGTGATCTCAGCCGCGTTGTTGGCGGTGGCGGTGAGGCCAGAGGTGCTGGCGTCGAGGAAGTTGTTGATCTTGTGCGTCATCCGGGCGATGTTTTCGAGCGATTCCCGGAGGGCTACCAGCGTGTGGCCGAGGCCTTGCGGATGCCGGGGGTCGGCAATGGAATCGTAGAGCGACGTCAGACCAATGCGCAAGCGTTCGGTGTAGGCATCCAGTTCATGCGGATTGCCAAGCACACTCTCGAAAAACGACTTGGTGCGCCCCGTGAGGTAATCGCCGCTTTGGGCGCAGTCGTCACCGCTACACGGGCGGGCAATTTCCAGATTGACCGCTTTCCCGCCCATGAGGCTGGAACTCACGATGACGGCTATGGCATCTTTGGGCACTTCCACCCGCCGCTCGATGTTGAGCACGGCGATGATGCTCTTGTCGTCCACCGGATCAATATAAATATCCTTGACCATGCCAACCTGCAACCCGCTGATGAACACGGGGCTGGACGGGCGCAGTTGATCAACGTGATCGTACCGGACATAATAGGTTTGCGAGGCGGTCAGGATATTGAGGCCCTTGAGGAACTTGAAGCCCCAGATACCCAATGCGATGGCTGCAACAGCGAGCAGGCCAATCTTGGTTTCGTTGCTGATTTTGAACATATTTTTTTATAGTGCTAAGCGATGCATTAAAACCGTTGCGTGCGGTGCCGGAAACGAGGTATGGTGATTAGTTCACTCGGCACGCGCCACTACCCGGGCTGTTCGAAACCCAAGATTGTGGATTTCGGGAAGCATTTTTTCCGCGTCGGTGCGGGCGGCAAAGGTACCTGTAAAATAATGGAACTGTCCGCCCGATTGCTCCTCCTTCACATCGCCCAGCAGGCTCAGTTGGCCGGTGTTCCGATCCAGCCGGGAACCCCAGCTCATCAGGTGGATACGGTAGGCGTCGGCTGCTTTTTTTTGAGAAACTGCCGGGAGGTCTTGTTCGTCGGCATATTGGTTGCCGGCGCGGACCGGTGGGGCATTGACGGTGGCGGGTGGCGGTGTCTTGATGCTGACCGGGATAGCGGCGGGTGCTGTGGGCTGGTCAGGTGGTGTTTCGGTAGCCAGGGTAGCAGCCAACTGCGCCTTGTTGGTGTGCTTGCGGGCAGCCAGAGGCGTACTTTCCATTTTGGCCTTGTAGGCCCGAAATGCCTCAAAAATGGCATCAGCCATTTGGAACTGTCCCTCCTCGGAGGCGATGAATTTCTCCTCGTCGCGGTTGGTCAAAAAACCGGCCTCTACCAGCACGGACGGCATGGCTGTTTTGTGCAGCACAATGAACCCGGCTTGTTTCACGCCCCGGTCATCCCGCCGGGCCATACCCTTGGTGAATTGTTGTACGAACCCGGCGAACAGGATACTTTGCTCCAGATACGCGCTTTGCCACACGCTGCCGAAGATGTGCGCCTCCGCGCTGTTGGGGTCGTACCCCCCGTAGTTTTTTTTGTAGTTGTCTTCCAGGAAAATGGAGGCATTTTCCCGTTTGGCCACCTCCAGGTTGCTGTCGGCGGTGTGCAGGCCCATGACGTACGTTTCGACCCCCTTCACATACGACACGCTGATAGAGTTGCAGTGCACGCTGATAAACAGGTCGGCATTGTTGCGGTTGGCGATGGCGGCCCGTTCGTTGAGCTCCACAAATACGTCGGTGGTGCGGGTGTAAATCACCTCCACTTCCGGGTATTCCGCCTGGATGAGGGCGCCCAGTTTCAGCACGATGGCCAGGGCGTTGTGTTTTTCTTTCGAGGAAGCGCCGAGGCAGCCAGGGTCTTTTCCGCCGTGCCCGGCATCAAGCACTACTTTTTTGATGCGGTATGCCGCTCCCTGCCGCTCACCCCTCGCCTTTTGCCCTTTGGCGTAAACCGTTTCAACGGGGTAAGATTCTATACCTTTGCCGCTTTCGAGGCCCGGATGTGTGCAGGTGGTGTGGTGTTTGCATGGGGAGGCCGTGTTAAAATTTAAAAAAACAAGCCACGCCAGCAGCGTCAGGATCGTTTGTCGGGCACTTTGTTTTCTCATGCGTATGCGTCGTTGTCAAAAATCTTGGAGCGTCTTCAAAAAATTATGGGCAAATATCGGCTTTTCTGGCAAATAGCCTGCGCTTTGGCCGGGTCGCCTGTTTTTGCTCAGGTACCGCAAGATACCGTGCCTCCGGTTTTGCGCGATACGGCAGCAATTGCCCTGCCCGCGGTACCCGCGCCGGGCTTGCGCGACTCCGCTGTCGTGGACCTGCGCAGCGTGCGCATCTCCCCCGATGCCCTGGACGAAACCGTGGAGTACGGCGCGAACGACTCCATGTGGTTCGATGTGAAAAACAGACAGTTGCACCTGTACGGCCAGGCTTTTGTCAAGTACACCAACATTGACCTCCAGGCGGGCTACATCCTGTTGGACTACGAAAAAAACGAGGTGAGCGCCGAGCAATTCCCCGATGCAGCGGGCGTGCCGGCCGGCTTACCTAAGTTCAAAGACGGCGGCGAGGAATTTGAAGCGACCCGCTTGCGCTATAATTTTCGTTCCAAAAAAGGCATCATCTACGAAGCCCGAACGAAACAGCAGGACCTCTTTGTGCTCGGACAACGCGCCAAATTTGTCAGCGGGCCGCCGAGCGGAAAGGCCGACGAACCGGTGCGCAACACGATTTACAACCAAAACGCCTTGCTTACCACCTGCGACGATCCCCACCCGCACTTCGGTATCCGAACCCGAAAACTGAAGGTCATCCCTGACAAATTGGTCGTCACCGGGCTTTCCAACGTGGAATTTGGCGGCATACCGACACCTCTGGTGCTCCCGTTCGGGTTTTATCCCATCACCAAAACCCGCAAATCGGGGCTGATCATCCCGCGCGACTTCGAGTTTGCGACCATCGAAGGCCTCGGCATCAAGGATTGGGGCTACTACCTGCCTATTTCCGACCACCTGGACATGACTTTCCGCTTCAATATCTACACCAGTGGCTCGTGGGGCATTCAAAACGATACGCGCTACAATCAGCGCTACCGCTACAACGGCAACTTCAACCTGCGTTTCAACAACCGGGTCGTGGAGGACAACGAAGCGCAGAAAATTTCCAACAAATCCTTCGGCATCCGCTGGTCGCACCAGCAAGACCCCAAGGCGCACCCCACACGCACCTTTGGCGGCTCGGTGAATATCGAAACCAACCGCGACCAGAACCGAAACCGGAACGACTATGCCAGCGTGTACCAAAACCAGTTGACTTCCAACCTCAACTATTCCCAGCGTTTCCCCGGCAAGCCGTACCAGTTCAATGCCAGCCTCAGCCACTCCCAAAATACCCAGACCCGGCAGATGAATATCAGTTTCCCGACGGCGGCGTTCAACGTGCAGCGCATTTTTCCGTTCAAGCGCAAGAATCCGCTGGGCAAAGAGCAGTGGTACGAAAAAATATCGCTCACCTACTCCTCCCGTCTGCAAAACAGCGTGCAGGTGGCCGACACGCTCCTGTTCACCGATGCAACCCTGCGCAACGCCCGCATGGGCATCCAGCACCAGGCCAGCACGGATTTCAACTTCAAAATTTTCAAGTACATCAACGTGGCCCCACGGGTCAACTACGAAGAAAACTGGTACCCCTACACCATCGAACGCCAGTTTCTGAACGACATCCAGTTTGCCTACGACACCGTGGCCGACATCATCGTGGTGGACAGCAACGCGACCGTTTGGGGCCGCGATACGTCCTTCCGGGACTGGGGTTTCAAGCCGTTCCGGCAATACGACGTGGGCATCACCGCCAACACGGCGCTGTTTTTTACCAAACAATTCAAAAAAGGCTGGCTTCGTGGTATTCGCCACGCCATGAAACCCTCCATTTCCACCGGCTTCCGACCCGACTACTCCGAGTCCGACTATTTCCGCCAGGTGCAAACCACGGCCCGGCCCGGGCGCGAAGCGTTTCGGCCTTATGGTCTCTTCGACGAGGCCGTGTTCAGCCGCCCGTCCAGCGCCCCCCGCGATCTGGCCATCAATTACAGCCTGAGCAACGTGCTCGAAGCCAAATTCTACTCCGCCAGGCGGGATACCGTCAAGCGGGTGCGCATCTTCGACAACCTCGCGTTTGCGGGCAGCTACAGCCTGACGCGCGACACCCTGAAATGGAGTACCGTGAGCACCGGCGGTCTGTTCCGCCTGTTCAAGGGCCTCACCAACCTGACGTGGAACACTACGTTCGACCCCTACGTCTTGAGCGAAAACGGTACGCGCATCAATAAATTTGTCTTGAAAGAACGGGGAAAACTGGTGCGTGTGGCCAGTTTCGGCATTGCGCTCAATACCCAAACGAGCATCCGGGACCTGCGCAAACTCATCGAAGGCGAACCGGCTACCCCGGCCGACGGGCAGCCGCGTGCGGTCACGGTCAAGGACGGTTTTCTGGACTGGTTCGATCAGTTCCAGATCAGCCACCGCATCTCGTTCGACCGGCGCCAGTTGTTCGGCACCAACCGCGATACCTTCCTCATCGGCACCAACAACATCAGCTTCTCCGGCCGTATCCCGCTCACGCCCAAGTGGTCCATAGACATTGGCAACATCAGCTACGATTTTCAACTCAAAAGCCTCGTGTATCCCGACCTCGGGTTCACCCGCGACCTGCACTGCTGGCAGTTCAGCCTGCGCTGGCAACCCCTGCGCGGCACCTACGAGTTTTTTATCTCCGTGAAACCCGGCAGCACGCTCGACTTCCTGAAATTGCCTTATCGGAAAAACGTGTTCGACGCACAGGGGCGGTTCTGAATTTTGAGTTGCCGCGCGTGGCGGGCAACTCAACCCCTACAGTTTTTTGGTTTTTTGGCACCGTTTGTGGCGATATTTTGCTGGACAACCCGCACAAATAGCGCTATTTGTGCGGGCTGCTCCACACAAAAAACTATTTTTGCATCAAAAATTTGCTATGCTCATCGAACGATTGCAAAAGACTAACCTGCAGAAAGAACTGGTGGAATCGAATAAAGTGCTGGTTTTGTATGGCGCCCGGCAAGTGGGAAAAACGACATTGGTACAGGAAATCCTGAAGGGATATTCGGGGAGGGTACTGGAAATCAATGCCGACATGGTACCTTTTTTGGAGGCTCTTTCAAGTCGGAACCTGGACCGACTAACGGGGTTGGTGCAGGGCTATGATTTGGTTTTTATTGATGAAGCACAACGCATCCCCGACATCGGTATTAACCTGAAAATACTGTACGATAACTTGCCGAATTTGAAAATCATTGTCACCGGCTCATCCTCGCTTGACCTCGCGAATCGGGTCAAAGAGCCGCTCACCGGACGTACCTGGACGTTTCATCTTTTCCCGATTGCTGTAGAAGAGTGGGCACGGCACCACAAGGCCAATGACCTTCAGGCGGAACTTCAGTTGGAAAACTGGATGGTTTTCGGACTGTACCCTGAGCTGCTCACCATCGAAAATACCGAAAAAAAAATTCGATACTTACAAGAAATTACCCATTCCTACCTCTACAAGGACATTTTGACCTTAGCCAACGTCCGCTATCCCGAAAAACTCCGGCAAATTTTAAAATTGCTTGCCTGGCAAGTCGGAAACCTCGTTTCGGTAAACGAATTGGCCAATACGCTGCAACTGAGTCGGGAGGCAGTCGAAAACTATATTGACCTGCTGGAGAAGTCGTTCGTCATTTTTCGACTCCGTGGTTTCAGCCGAAACCTTCGCAAGGAGATGACCAAAATGGATAAAATCTACTTCTACGACCTCGGTGTCCGCAATGCCCTGATTGAAAATTTCAACACGTTATCCACCCGGCAAGATGTCGGGCAACTTTGGGAAAACTTCCTGATCACAGAACGCATCAAAAGCGCCGGCTACCATTTCCGGTTTGCAAATCGGTATTTCTGGAGGACACACACCGGAGCCGAATTAGACTTTCTGGAGGAAAGCGGCGGGATACTTTCGGGGTACGAGTTCAAGTGGGGTTCCAAAACCCCAACCGCTCCCGCTACCTGGTTGGAAACCTATCCACAGGCGACATTCAAGGGCGTCAACCGGGAAAATTTTATGGATTTTATCCGGGGGAAATAACGGGGCGGAGCGGCAGGCAGGTCTTATGTGTTCACTTGCCAGTTGACGATCGCTTTCCCTTGTTTTTCCAGCAGCGCATTGGTTTGGCTGAAATGTCCGCATCCCTGAAATCCGTTTCCTGCCAGCGGCGAAGGGTGCGGGGCTTCGAGCACATAGTGCTTTGTTTCGTCAATCAGTGCCTTTTTGCTTCGGGCAAAATTGCCCCACAGCAAAAACACGATTCCCGTCTTTTTTTCTGAAATGTGGCGAATGACGGCATCGGTGAAGGTTTGCCAGCCAATTTTTTGATGCGAAGCCGGTTGTCCGGCCTCTACGGTAAGCATGGCATTCAGCAACAGCACGCCTTGTTCGGCCCAGTGCGTCAGGTCGCCATGCGCAGGAATGGGTAGGCCGAGGTCGCGGTTGATTTCTTTATAAATGTTGACCAAAGAAGGTGGCACTTTTTTGCCTTTTGGCACCGAAAAGCACAAGCCCATTGCCTCGCCGGGGTTGTGGTACGGGTCCTGGCCAAGAATGACGACCTGCACCTTGTCGAACGGTGTGGTGTTGAATGCGTTGAAAATCAGCGATCCCGGCGGATAGATGATCTTGCCGGCCTGTTTCTCTCGAACTAAAAAAGACTTGATTTCGGCGAAATACGGCTGCCGAAACTCGTCGGCCAAAACCTGCCGCCAACTTTCCTCCATCTGGATATTTTCGACTTTTTCGGACATGAACGGTGCGCTTTGATGTGCGGACAAAGATAGGATTCGATTTTTTGGATTGATTCGATTAGGCCGATTGATTCGATTTTTCCGATTTCACAAACTCCACTACCTTTCGCACCCAAACCAAGTCTCTGCTATTTTGAAGCCTACACGACTGGACATCTTTTTCGAGTATTAGAGGCTGTCTCAAAAGCATGGCTTTGACGGGAATTGATTTTTTTCAGACAGGATTTACAAGATTTACAGGATAAATGAGGCGACTCCGTCGCCGAAAATCCTGTAAATCCTTTTTATCCTGTCAAAAAATGAATTCGCCTGTCAACGGCGCAATACGGTGCGGACTTATGAGACAGCCTCTGGATGCCCGGAATTAAAGCCATCATACATAGGTTTGCTATCGCCTAATCGAAACAATCGAGTCAATCGGCCTAATCGAAACAATCGAAAAAAATGCTTTTCAATTCCCTGTCATTCTTCTTCTTTTTCGCGCTGTTACTGGGTTTGCACTATGCGCCCTTGCCGTGGCGGGTGAAAAAGGCCAACCTCTTGTTGGCGAGTTACATTTTTTATGCAGCCTGGAACCCGCCCTTCGTGGTGTTGCTGTGGCTTTCCACAGTGGTGGACTGGTTTGCTGCAAAAAAAATCAGCCAAACCGAGGAGCCTGGGCGGCGCCGACTTTTCCTGTGGGTAAGCATCGTGCTGAACCTCGGCCTGCTCAGTTATTTCAAATACGGCAAGTTTCTGCTGGACAATTTCACCGCAATCGTGCAGGCCGCAGGAATAGATTACCAACCGGCGGCGCCGGATATCATCCTGCCTATCGGTATTTCATTTTATACCTTTCAGACGATGGCCTACACGCTGGACGTGTACCTGCGACAAACCAAACCGGCAGGTTCCTTCCTCGATTTTGCGCTGTTCGTGACGTTTTTTCCGCAATTGGTGGCCGGCCCCATTGTGCGGCCCACCGAGTTGGTGCCGCAGTTTGAAACGCCCAAACAAGCGAACCTCCAGCAACTGATGTGGGGCCTCGGCCTGCTGACCCTGGGTCTTTTCCAAAAAATGGTTGTGGCGGACACGCTCCTGTCCAAAACTTCAGACATGGTTTTTGGCAGCGAACAAGCCCTGCACGGCCTGGATGCCTGGATGGGCGTGCTGGCATTTTCGGGGCAAATTTTTTGTGATTTTGCCGGCTACTCCACCGCAGCCATCGGCATCGCACTCTGCCTCGGGTTTGCTTTGCCGGAAAACTTCCACTGCCCGTACGGAGCAGTAGGTTTTTCGGATTTCTGGCGGCGCTGGCATATCACGTTGTCTTCCTGGCTGCGCGATTACCTGTACATCCCGCTGGGCGGCAATCGGCTGGGCGCCACGCGCACATACGTCAACCTGATGATTACCATGGTACTGGGCGGCCTGTGGCACGGCGCCAACTGGACATTTGTAGCCTGGGGCGCCCTGCACGGCGTCTATCTGAGCGCCGAACGCGTGGTGCGCGGCTGGTGGGGCCACAAACCCTGGGCCTCCTTCCCGATCGTGACCATGGTATTTGCCGTTGGCACATTTTACCTCATCGCCCTCACCTGGGTGTTCTTCCGGGCGACCACGTTCTCCAAAGCAGGCCAATTGCTGGCATCCATGCATGGTTGGCATCCGGAGGGCGCCCAAATTTTGCCCACCACCCAGATCATTCTGGTGGCCGCCACGATGACGGCGATGGTGGGCATGCACTGGTCCATGCGCAACGTCACACTGGAAGCAGTGGTCAGCCGAAGTCCGGCCTGGCTGGTGGCAGCCGTTTGGTCCGTGCTGTTATTTTCACTAATTATCAATCAAGGAGGCGGTAATGCATTCATATACTTTCAATTCTAAGACAGAACTATTCGAACGCGGTGTACCGAAACGGCCCTGGGGGCGCATTGGTCTGATTGCCTTTCTCGTGGTGGTTGCGGCCACCGCCGGTTGGGAACTGTACTGGCGCGGACAGGGCTACGAGCCTTCGTACGATTCCACGGACAGCTCATGGTCCGAGTTTCGGGCCAAGGCCCAAAACGCCGGGCCGGAGTATACCATCATCACGGGATCCTCGCGGGCGCTGTTCGACATAGACCTGCCTACCTGGCGTACCGAAACCGGCAACGAGCATCTGATCCAGTTGGCCAAAGAAGGCGCCTCTCCGCTGCCCATTGTGCGCGACCTGGTTCAAAATACCAACTTTTCGGGCACGCTGATCGTGTCGGTGGCGCCGGGCCTTTTTTTCTCCAAACGCAGCATGCACGACTCGGACGCGGAGGGCTTGGTCAAACACTACCACAACTGGTCGCCCGCCCAAAAGATGGAGCATTGGGCCAACCTGCTGATGGAGCCAAC
Organism: Lewinellaceae bacterium; assembly: GCA_016719605.1. Taxonomy (GTDB): domain Bacteria; phylum Bacteroidota; class Bacteroidia; order Chitinophagales; family Saprospiraceae; genus M3007. The sequence continues at coordinate 386,010 of JADJYW010000008.1, forward strand.
CTTTGTTTTTGTAGAGAAAGGGGCGCTCAATCTTGGCAACCTTCTGCAGGAAATGGAAATGCCCAACCGCCCCAACTACCTGGCCGGTTATGACGGAGTACCCAAACTTTCCAACGACACCCGCGAGCGCCAGGCCCGCATGTGGAGCAAAGTGGTGACGGACACCGCGTACGCCAGGCGCGTGCGGGGAATATGGATGGGCTTCAGTGCGCGCACCGGCCCGCTCATGCGTCCGGCCGACTACGCCTCCAAAAAAGCGGAAGCCGTGGCCGGGCAATTCATGCCCATGCCACCGTTCATACGGTTTACGCCGGGCGAGCGCGATTCGTTTTTTATGGAAATCAAATCCTGGACGGACCAGTTCCGGCAGCGGGGCGGCAAGATAATTTTCATCCGCCCGCCTTCGGCCGGTATGTTGTACAAACTGGAGGAACAATCGTTTCCGCGCAAAGAAACCTGGGACGCCCTGCTCGAAAAAACAGGCGTGCCCGGTATTCATTTCGAGGACCATCCCGAACTGCAAGGATTTGAACTGCCCGAATGGTCGCACTTGCGCGCCGAACACGCTCCGCCGTTTACGAAGGCGCTGGCGCGGTTGGTGGTATCAGCGCTTCGGTGAGCTCATCCCTCGTGGTGAAACCAAGCGGCATTTTTTGTAGAAACTAGTACATTTGTAAAAAAATAGACTTGGTATGAGCATCGCCGAAATCAAAGTGGATATACTCAAATACATTGCTGCCACCAATGACAAAACCTTTTTGAGTGAGGTATTGGCCTACATTCGGTCATCACGCAAAGACCACGACTGGTGGGACGATCTGGACGAGTCCGACATAGAATCCATCGAAGAAGGAAATCGTCAGTTGGAGCGCGGAGCGGGCATTTCAAATGATGACGTGCGTGCAAAAGCAAAACAAATTTTGAGCCAGTAACCGCATCTTGTTCGCCATGCCTACCCCAATTGTCTGGTCACCCCTTGCTTACGATAAGTATCTGGAGTTATTGAAATTGTGGCACGACCAATCGCTCGATTACGCCCTGAAGTTGGACGATGCCGTCGAGAAATTGCTCTTGAACCTGGAACAGTTCAAAAATATGTGTCCACCGGCCACTAAACGGCCACTATTTCGCAAATGCACCCTGCTAAAACGGTATGCACTCATTTACCGCAATGATCAAGATATGATCTGGATCGTGGATATTTTGGACAACCGCAAGCAAAAAGGCTAAGCCCGCGTGCTCATCGCCTCCAGCACCCTTTTCAGCAAATCGTAGAATTTCTCCACCGCCGGGATGTGCACGCGTTCGTCCGGCGAGTGCGCACCCGTGATGGTGGGGCCAAACGAAATCATGTCCATGCCCGGATACTTGCCACCGAGGATACCGCACTCTAATCCGGCGTGGATGGCCTTGATCTCCGGGGCTTTGCCGTATAGTTCCGTGGCGGCGGTGCGGCAGATTTGTAGCAGCGGCGACTGCATATTGGGCTGCCAGCCGGGGTAACCGTCGGAGTGCGTCACTTTGGCGCCCGCCAGTTTCAGTCCGGCAGCCACGCTGGCGGCGATGTAGCGTTTGGCGCTTTCCACCGAACTGCGCTGGTTGGCGCCGATGGTCAGGGTATGGTCGTCGCTGACGATGGTCGCCAGGTTCGTGGACGTTTCCACCAAATCCGCGATGTCGGTGCTCATGCGCACCACCCCGTGCGGCAGGGCCAGCAGGGTGTTCAGTATTTTTTTGGCAAACGGCTTGGCATACACGAGAGCGGGCATGGAAACGGGTTCCAGCGACACTTGTGCGCCGCCGTCCGCCGTGCGGAATTCATTTTGAAAATCCTGCTCGCAGCGCGCCACGACCGCTTGGGCTTTTTCCACGGCCGATGCGGGCAGCACCACGGTCACTTCCGCCTCACGCGGAATGGCGTTGCGCTTGCTGCCACCTTGCAGGTGGGTGATCTGCGGGGACAGCGGCTGCAGTGCCAGGAGCGTGCGGGCCAGCAATTTGATCGCATTGGCGCGGCCGACGTGGATTTCCGTGCCGGAGTGGCCGCCCTTTAGACCCGATACCCGCAGGGCAAAAGCAACGCAGCCGGCGCCCGGTGCTGCGGTATTTTTCACCTGAAAAACGCCCGCCGTGTCCATGCCGCCGGCACAGCCGATGCAAAACACACCGTCCTCCTCGGTGTCGAGGTTGAGCAGGTACTTGCCCCGGAGCATTTTGGAAGAAATCTGGTTGGCGCCGGTGAGGCCCGTTTCTTCATCCACCGTGATGAGGATTTCCAGCGGGCCGTGTATGGCGGTGGGGTCGCCGGCAATAGCCAGTGCTGCCGCTACGCCGATACCGTTGTCGGCGCCGAGGGTCGTGCCGTTGGCGCCGATCCAGTCGTCGTGGCGCACGAGATGGATGGGGTCGTGGTCGAAATCGTGCGTGGTGCCCCGGTTTTTTTCGCACACCATGTCGCTGTGGCCTTGCAGCACCACCGTGGGCGCTTTTTCGCGACCTTTGGTGGCCGGTATGTGGGCAACGAGGTTGCCAACCTTGTCCTTGGTGTACTTCAGGCCCATGCTTTGGAACAGTTGTTCGAAGTGGGCGGTGATGCGCTCCTCTTTTTTCGAGGGGCGGGGAATTTGTGTGATTTCAAAGAAACGCTGCCAGAGCAGCTCAGGCGCGAGGCCCTCAATGGCTTGACGTGAAGACATGGTGTGGTTGAATTGATTCGATTGATTCGATTAGGCCGATTGATTCGATTGGCAAAGTTAGAGGGGGCTCTTGATTTCAAAATAGCATTGTTCTTTGTTTTCGGTGCGAAAGGTAGTGGAGTTTATGAAATCGGAACAATCAGAACAATCGGCCTAATCGGATCAATCGGCCTAATCGGATCAATCGAATCAATCGAATCAATCGGATCAATCGAACTAATCGAATCAATCGGAACAATCAAATCAATCATTTACCCCATCTTTGCCGGCCTTAAAACAGCGTACATCCATGACATACGAATACAAACTACCCGCTCTTGGCGACGGCGTGACCGGAAAAATCACCGAAATACTCGTCCGCCCTGGCGATACCGTCAGCAAAGAACAGATTGTGGTCATTGTCGGCACCGACAAAGTGGACGCCGAGATGCCCGTGGACGCCGACGGCACGGTGGAGGAAATTCTCGTTAAAGTTGGCGACGATGTGGGCGAGGGCGCCCTTATTCTGCGCCTGAAAACCAGTGGTGCCGGCGCAGAAACACCAAGCCCGGCCGCGCCCGGCTTCACCCGCTCCGCCGCCTGCAGCACCTGCTGCCGCACCGACACCGGCAAGCGCCCCGCCGCCGGCAGCCCCGGCAGCTGCTCCGAGTACACCCGGCAGCCTGCGCACCAGCCCGCTCGCCCGCAAACGCGCCAAGGAACTGGGCATTGACCTGGCCGACGTGCGCCCGCAGAGCGGCGGCGACCGCATTTCCTACAAGGATGTGGTGGATTTTGTGAAACGGAAAATAGACACCGGCGGCGGCTCCGCTGCACCAGGCGCTGCACCGGCCAACAAACCGCTGCCTAATTTTGACAAATTCGGCGCTACCGACCGCCAGCCGCAAAGCCGCATCGGTGTCGTGACCGCCGACAACATGGTGTACGCCTTCAACGCCATCCCGCACGCCTGGATATCGGAAAAAGCCGACATCACCCGCCTCGAAGAATTGCGCCAGCAGTACAAAGACCAGGTGAAAGCCTCGGGTGGCAGCCTTACCACCACCGCCATCCTCACCAAGGCCGTGGCTGCTGTGCTGCGCAAAATGCCGCAGTTCAACGCCAGCTACGACGCGGAAAAACGCGAGGTCATTTTCAAAAAATTCTATAACATCGGTATCGCCGTGGACACTCCGCGCGGCCTGCTGGTGCCCGTCCTCCGCAACGTGGATCAAAAAAGCCTCACGGAAATATCCGTGGAACTTTCCGAACTCAGCACCCGCACCCGCGACGGCAAGAACAAACTCGAAGACCTGGAGGGTGGCACGTTCAGCATTTCCAACATCGGCGGTATCGGCGGCACCAATATGATCTCTATTGTCAACTGGCCGGAAGTGGCTATTCTGAGCATCACCGCCGCCCACTACGAACCGGTCTGGAATGGTACCGCTTTCGAGCCGCGCCTGATGATGCCCATGACCATCGGCTGGGACCACCGCGTGATCAACGGCGCCGACGCCGCGCGTTTCCTGCAACAATTGAAAGCTATTCTGGAGGAGCCGTTCCTCGGCTGGCTGTAGTTTTTGAAGAACCGGAAAACCTTCCAGATTTGAAAATTTGGAAGGTTTTTTTTGTTGAAAAATATACATTTCTATCCTCCCCTTCGCACCTCCACCCATCCGTTTTGCTATGAAACAAAAAACATCGCGTACGCAAGGCTCCCGCTACTATCCAAAACGCTACGATCTCGACCCGGCTTCCCGCGATGCCATTCTGGACGAGGGACTTGTCTGCCACGTCGGTTTCGTGCGGGAGGGACAACCGATAGTCATCCCCACGGGATACTGCCGCGTGGACAATACCCTGTACCTGCACGGCTCGGTGGGCAGCCATTTTTTTATGCAGATGGCGCAGGGCATCCCGGTGTGCATCACCGTGACGCTGGTGGATGGTCTGGTACTGGCGCGTTCGGTGTTTCACCACTCCATGAACTACCGCTCGGTGGTGGCCTTTGGCAAAACACGCCTGGTGACCGACGAAGCGGAAAAGTGGCTCGCTGCCGAACGATTTGCCGAACACGTCGTGCCCGGCCGCTGGGCTGATGCCCGCCCGCCCTCGCCCGGCGAGATGAAAAAAACCATGTTCATCGCTGTTGAGATGGAAGAAGCGTCGGTCAAGTTTCGGGCGCACGGCGTGGTCGACGATGAGGCCGACATGGCCCTGCCGGTGTGGGCGGGCGTACTGCCGCTGCAACTTACTCCGCAGCCTCCCGTACCCGACGAAAGCGGCGTGGCAGGGCTGGAAACCCCGGCGTATGTGGCGGCGTATACCCGCTAAAGTCAGCCCGCACGCATAGTGCGAGGCGCGTCACCGTCTGAAATCCGGAAACGCCTGCGCGATTAGTTTCTCAAAAGCCGGCGTTCCGTGCAGCGATTCCAAATCCTGATCGGACACGATATGCTCCGGCTGATTAAAACCGTACTTGATGGCCAGCCGCAGGGACTCCAGCGCGGCTGCCGTTTGTCCGCGTTGCTGCGCTTGTACGCAAGCCAGATTGTAGTGGGCGCCGGGCAATTCCGGGTCAATCTTTAGGGCACGGTGGTACAACACCGCGGCAGAGTCAAGCATCCCCTGTTTTTGGTAAACAATCGCGAGGTTCACATAGCCGTCGGGATTCCAGGGGCCGAGGCTTATGGCTTTTATACCGGCTTCACCGGCCTCGGCGAGGCGGTTTTGCTGCTGCAAAACAATGCTAAGATTGACCTGCGGGATGCTCCAGGCAGGCGAGCGTTCCAGCGCGAGCAGGAAGTAATCCTCTGCTGCCCGGTAGTGTTGCATCGTGGATGACACTACACCCATTTCATTGAAAAGAAAAGCCGCTTCCGGTTCCAGTTCGACACCACGCCAAAGATGCTGCATTGCCGCAGGCAGGTGCAGGGTGTCGGCGGGGTGGTGCTGGGCGCCCAGTCGCAGGGTCAGGGCCTCGAAGTACAGGCGTTTGACCTCGATCATCTGATGCATGAAATGGTTGGGGCCAAGCAGGTCGGCCGTGCGCTGGAGGTATTGCGGGTACAGTTTGTAGTAGTCGTGATCCTTGCGGCGGCGTGCCAGTTCTTTTGCGCTGGTTTGCAGGTATGCATTGATGGCTTGCTGGGTTTCATCCTGATAGGCTACGGCCATGCGGCGCCGAAGGTGCCGGTACACCGGGACGAGGTTTTCAATCTGGAGCAAGCTGTCGAGCAATGTTGCGGCGCAGCGCGTTGGCGGGGTAAGCAGTTGGCCGAGCCGGATGGCCAGGATAAAATCCTCGTACATCCGCTGTGCAGGAGCATCGCCGTGGGTGGCAATGAAGTCATCGAGGGGCTGTACTTCCAACTGCAGAATCGGGGTTTGGGTACGCGCTTCCTGTGCTGCCAGTTTTTCCCGGGATTGCCCGGTGGCGGCCTTGCACAGCCAGTCGGTTTTGTCCGAAACGGCCATGTATGCACAACGCCCGGCCCAGTCCGGTCTCGTTTGGGGTGTTTTCAAATAGCGCAGGAGTTCGGGCGCATACACTTTTTCGTCGTGGTCGGTATCGGCCAGGCCGAGGAGGCCGCGCAGCAGGGCGTTTCCAAATGAATGGCCGGAGGTAGCCAGGGAGTCGGCCGTATTGGCTGCCCGTGTCGTCATTTTTTCTAAAAAAAGCCCCCCCCGGCTTTCGGAACCTGTCCAGCGTTCCAGACTTTGAGCGACGGGCTGGTATGGCGTGATCTCGACCGCTGCAAATACCCGGGCGCCTTTGCGTGCCGCCGCTTCTGCCAGCAGTGTCGTCAGGCGCGCGAGCGCCATGGAGCCGGCGTCGGCAGGCGCTGCAGGCGAATCAAAAAACAACAACATGGCATCGGAGCGCTCCCGGATGTGGCCGGAGGTGCTCAGGAAAAGAATAATCTTGTCGCCTTGCCGGCTTTCCGACACGATCCAGTCCAACGCATTGGCTACGTTGGCTAAGGTAGCCTGCTCATTGGTCAGTAAGACCAGATTTTCCCACGTGACACTGCCGCCGGCAGGTGTTTTCAAAAACGCAGCAAACGCTTCGGCATCGCGCCGGGCATTTGGCAATGGACCGAAGTCCTTATTCTGGAAATAGCCGGCCCCGACAACGAGTGCGCGTATCACGCCGCGCTCGCCCGAGGCACTACCCGTGAGTGTAGGGGAAAATACCGGATGAAAATACCGGATGGTTGTCTCCTGCGCCTGAGCAACGTACCCAAGGCCGGCAAACAGAAAAAGCGGGAGGATGAAGTATCGGAGTAGCATAGCAAGTTGGCAAAAAGCAAGGTTGCAAAAGGCAAAGGGCGAGCGGCAAGTTTGCCCTTCGCCCTTTGCTTTTCATCCGCCTACGTTGAACGAAATGCCCACGAAGTAGCCCAGTTCGTACCCCGAGCGGGTGGGGATATCGCCGAGGGTGGGGTCGAACGGATCGCCTACTTTGAACCCCTTGGCCAGGCGTTTGGCTGGGCCGGCGCTTATCCCGCCGCTCAGCACGATGCGTTGTCCGCGCCCAAAGAGAAAACTGGGGCCGAGGTAGAAGTTCAGGGCCGTGAGGTTGCTGTTGCTCAGCGGGATACCGATGCCGAAGGTGCCTGCTACGGCTACACCCCGGCGACTGTTGTTCGGGTAAAAATGCACGAACGTAGTCAGCGCCGGTTGCACGATACCGCTTTCCTCGGCTACGATGGCATTCTCGCGCACGCTGAATTCCTCTGCAGGGTCGAACATACGCCCGAATCCGACACCGAAACCCGTGCTGATACGCAAGCCACCCTGCGTTTCCAATTTAACCGTCTTGGTTCTGGAGCCTGCTTTTTTGTCCCTGGCGGCGTTGAGCACCGAATCCAGCGGCACAAAGCGCGCGGTGGCGATCACCGTACTTTTCTCCACGGAGATGGCTACAGGGTAGGCAAACGGCTGGTCGGCCAGTTCGCGGAATTTCATCTGAAGCGCGAGCATTTCTTCGAGGTTAAGCGTTTTGGTCGCCTCGGTTTGGGCGGTGATATACGCCTCCATTTGTTGGCGCAGGTTACCGCCTTTGCCGGTGAGGTCGCGCAGGTCGGCGGAAAATTCGTCGAGAGCCGGGCTGTTGATATCCAGATCGCTCAGTTGCCGGGTGATGGGGCCAAGGTTGGTCAACTGGGTATCGAATTCGCGTTGTTTCCCCTGGAGTGCCTGCAAGAGGCGGCGTTTGGTTTGCGGCCGGTCTTGCCACTGGAACGCGTCGGTTATTTGCAAGGCCTCAGCCGGTTTTTCCGGAAAAATCATGGCTTGGTACTCCGCCGCGATTCGGCGAATCATGGACGGTTTGATGCGCGGATGCAGGAGCAACTGGTCAAGGTGTTTGCCGGCAAGTTGAGCGGCCCGTTCCGAGCGCTCCATCGTTTGTATTTCCTGGCAGATTTCCGTCATCTCCGCCTGAATTTGCGCCAGCGCCTGCAGTTGGTTTTGCGCTTCGGTCATCAGTTGCTGGGCGCCCCGGGAATTGCCGAAAAGATCGGCCAACCGCAAGCTGTTTTGGCCCATGCTGAGCAGCGGGAGGTCCATGAACGACATCGGACCGCCGGCGCCGGGCGCGCCGGCTGTTCCGCCCAGTGCCGGCATCAGCATGCCCATCAGCCCGGCGCCGCCGGTGCCCGTGCTGGCGCCGCCCGACCAGCCCTCGGCATTGCTCTGCTCGATTTCTACATCGGCCTGGTACAGGTAGGGATTGAATTCGGTGAAGTGCAGCACTACGAAATCCCCTTTGCGGATTTTGGGTTGCAGCACCGGTTTTCCATCCTTTTTGTAGGTGATGCTGTCCGTGAACAGGTCATAATACATTTGCAGGTCCTGTGCTTGCAGGACTTGGGCATTCAGGACAAACGCCAGGATGGCCGGGAGGAATACCGCCGGGAGGTTTTGAGCAGGATGGGTTGCGCGTTTCATATTATTTGTCAATGATAAAGGTGGTCGAATGAACATGCAGGGAGGCGGTAGGCAGGGTCGAGGAACCCCGCGTGGTATTTGAGCAAAGCATCGGGCGCAAATCCACGGGTTCTTCCGTTGCAATAAGTTTGAATACTTCAACCCCGGCGGGCGGGCCGATGGTAAAAATTTTGGGAACATCCACCGTCTGGCCCGGGCCTATGCGGAACTCGGCGGCGGTCTCTTTGTCGCCCGGGATGAGCGGGTTGATCACATGGTTGGGCTGAATGTCCAGCAGGGTGAAGTACGCCGCTTTGTTTCCCCGGTTGGTAACCCGTATTTTCAGGACATCGCCATACTGGAAATGCACATTGCCAAGGGCATCGCGCTTGGAGTCGAGCGGGATCGTTGCTGTTTCCATCAGCGTGTTCGGGTTTATCTGGATGGGTACGATTTCAAAATCCACATTCAGGTGGCTTCCCCGCGCCTCTAATTTTCGGAAGTATTTGGTGCCTGCATAGCACTTCAATTGGCCAAGGATACGTTTTGCGGCACCGTCCGGCGGCATATTTCCATCGGTTTCTGTCAGTAACATGTCGCCGGCGCCGATGAGTTGTGTGCCGGCGCCATAAGCAGTCAAATAGGCCTCGGGTGCTTCGCCGAGCCGAATCATCTTGTATTCCGGCAGTTTCTGTTGCAAAACCAGGCGCACGGGGTGGCTGTCGGGCAACTGGATCGAAAAACCAACCCACTGGTCGCCAAAATTGGGTTCCAGGACATAAACCCAGCACGACCGGGCAGGCTCCTCCCGCAGGGAATTATCCAATTGCAGCGTTGCCTCGAACGGCAGGGCGCGGGTCACAGTACCCTTTGCCAGCGGTGTAGCCTGCGCGGGGTCGCGGGTTTCGGCGGGGTACAACGCCACGACTGCGTCCTTATTCAGACCCTGCACCCAGCCGGCGTTCACTACGACGGATCCGGGGTCATTCCAGCGCGTCACGCGGTAGTACGCCGGGCGTTCCAGCAGCCGGCCGCCGAGCAATTCCTGGTCGAGGGAGCCTTCCGCCTGGGGTTGCTGGTTCGGGGCGGTGTTGCCCATTTCCTGCCGGATTTGGTCGAACAATCCCCGGTAGGTGGTATTGGGCGATGCCTGACTGAGTTTTTGCTCAGGGCATACGACAACGAGCCGGGCAATTGGCCCTGTTCGTTGCGGGCTTCAAAGTTGAGTTGGTTGTGTGCCGAACCAAAAAACGCGGCCATCGGGGCGAGTTCCGTGGCGCCAACGGCGCTGAACTGGGGCGCCGAGTAGCCGTCGCCGGTGCGTTGGGCGGCGCTGCTTTTATACTCATCGGAAGCCATCGCCACGTCGGTGCCGCGGGCGGGGGCCATGCCACGGGTGCCGGTACCGGAGTGGCAGGCATCGAGCACGACCATGAGGTTGCCCGAGGGGCCGATGCGTTGGCGCACATCCGTGAAGATGCGGTTGAGTTCGTCGTCGCGGATGAGATTTTCCCCCTGATAAACACCTGCCTGATAGCGCAGCGGCGAATCGTGGGGTACGATGGCCTCGTCGTAGCCGTCGAGTTCGTCGCCGTTGTCGTCGGCCACTTGTTGTCCGTGTCCGGAAAACTGGAAATACACCACATCGCCGCGTTGTACGCGGGGCAGCAGCACCGTGTTCCAGATGTTCAGAATACCTGCGCGGGTAGCCTGTTGGTCTTTCAGGATAAAGATATTTTCGTCGGGAAAGCCGCGTTGGCGCAGGGCGTCGCTGATGACGAATATGTCGTTGGAGGCATTGATACGTTGCCAGCCGCCGGCTGCGGGATAGTCGCCGATACCGATGAGCAGGGCAAACTTGTTGCCTGTTTGGGCGGAAGCAGCGGAAATGCCGAGCAGCAGCAGGGCAGTAAACAGGAGCTGTTGGGGGAACGCTACCCGGGAAAACGGGGTACATCGTGGCCCAAACAGGACGGATAACAGCACGGATATGGTGTTCATTGCAAACAAAGTTTTGAATGATACTTGCGCTATTGATTCCGAAGGCGGGAGATGGTTATCAGGCAGCGGGGGAATTTCTGCGCCGAAAAGTAACAAAGTTTGACTGTTTGGAAGACGCAAAAAAAATTTTCCCCTTACTGATAACCTGCGCTCCGGGGGTGGTATGAATGGTCGTGTTCCACCAATTCAGTTCACTTAAAAAAACACTTTCCTATGAAAAATTTATTTGTGCGTGCGCTTGGCGCCGCTTTCTGTTTCACCGCACTGCTCCAACCACTTTCTGCGCAGGACAGAAGCAGGAGTACGGCATTGCCAACCTGGGCCCGGTGGTAAAGTCTGAAGTCACAACAATCATTGCCTCGAATGGTACGCTCAGTGCCAACATCAAGGACGGCAGCACGCAGTACTGGTGCTACTACGCTATAGATGCCGAAGGGAAAAACCGCAAGGCACTCGATCCGACGGATATTACTAAAGCCCCCGATGGCAGTGTCCAGTTCAGGCTGAGCGCACCTAAATCAACCCAGGTTATGCAGGCTGTACTGGTCGTTGCCGCTACCAGTGACGAAGATGTGGTCGCCTCGGCCATACCCGATGCCGGCGCATCCACGGCTTTTACCAAAAAGGAGATGTCTGCTGTTGCCCAATACGCAACGATTGATGTCCGCGCGAACACCGATGTTGATTACGAACTTTGGACCAAAGCAGACCCATCCGGTGAGTTTGTGAAAAAGGAAGATCAATCCGGCCGGAAAAAGGCACCCACCGACTTGAACTTGCTGGATGACATTGTGATTGGTGATCCGGATGCCTACGAGATCAAGGTTGTGGTGACCTCGCCGAAGGGCGACGGTAGTACCGGCATCATCTTCCACGAGAAGAAGTAACAGTAATAACAGGAGCAATACACATAACTTGCAGCACACGGGCCAGAGGTAATCTCTGACCCGTTTTTGTTTTTGTCGTACTTTGGCCACGAAAAATAATTGCCGCCTGGTGATAACGAAAACTCAACTACAGTATCAATGAACAAAGCATTGGAATACGAATCCGATGAAGTCCTGCTGGATGCCTTGCGAAAAAACGACCCGGCGGCCTTCGAGTTTCTCTACCGGCAGTACTACCGAATGGTGACCAGTCAAGTGAACGATCGAGGCTTGTCGGACGCCGATGCCCAGGATATTTTCCAGGAAGTGTTGCTGGTACTGGTGCGTACGATCCAGCGTCCCGATTTTGGGTTGACGGCCAAACTGAGCACCTTTTTGTTCGCCATCGCCCGCAACCTGTTGTTGAAAAAAAGCGGCAAACCAACGGATATGCCATTGGACGATGAATCCCTGTTGCGCCTCGGGCACCAAACGCCGGAAACCGATCCGGCTCTTTTCGAGGAGCGACTCAATACGGTGGTTGATTGTCTGGCCCTGCTTGATTCCGACTGCTGTACGCTGCTGATGCTCTCTTTTTTTGAAAAACGCTCCCAGACGGAAATCGCCCAGACGATGGGCTATACCGAAGCATTTGTCAAAGTAAAAAAACACCGATGCCTGAACTACCTGCGCAAACACGTCAAACAACATCCGCTTTTCAAAGACGAATAAATCAACGCCTTATGGATGCAGGATTAACCTCGTCCCGGCCTGAAAAACAAATCCTGACTAATTTTTAATACCGCGCTTCATGAACGAACAACATATAGATACGATACACCGGTACCTCACCGGCATGATGGATGCAGCCGAACAGCAAGCCTTTGAGGCTGAAATCCAGCAGAACCCGGCACTGCGCCGGGAAGTAGAACTGGAGCGCATGCTGTTGGCCGGCATCGAATACGCCGGCCGGAACGATGCCCGTAAAACCATCGAATCTGTGCAGACCAAACTTCGCCAGGAAGGATTTTTTGATTCGGCACAGACCAAACCAATGCCCACGCTTACTATTGTTCACTCTTCAAAAGTTACGATCATGAAACGCATCCTTGCAATTGCTGCTACCTTCATCGTCCTCGCCGGAGGTGTATGGTTTTTTATGAACCAGGAAACCCCGCTGGACACTAATGCACTCTTTACACAATACTACCAGCCCAAGGATGACATTCAACGGGCCAAGAGCATCATAGAAACGCTGGATTCTTATGGCCTTGCCGGCGTACAAACCGACACCGATACGCTCAAAATGGCGCTCCAACTGTACGAAGCCGACAAATACAACGAAGCGCTTGCCCTGCTCAAGGGTTTTGCCGAAATCCACCCGGAGAATGACGTGGCCCAGTACTACATCGGCGTCATCCACATCAGCCAGGGGCGTTATGCCAAGGCTATCGAAGTGCTGCTGCCCATCTCCCGCTCCGAGGAGTCTGCCCTGAAAAACGACGCCCTGTGGAACCTCGGCCTGTGCTACATGAAAACTGAAAACGGCGTCGAAGACGCCCGAAACGCCTTCACCAAACTATCCGGCGACAACAATTACCCCAACCACCGCGGCGCCAAAGCCGTACTCGAACAACTGCTCCCGCAGTAAGCGGTTTCTGGTTGGAAAAAAAGGTTGGAAGGTTGGAGGGTTTCTGGTTGGAGGGTTAGAAGGTTGTATAAACCAGAAACCTTCCAACCAGAAACCCTCCAACCAGAAACCCTCCAACCTTCTAACCTTTTCCAACCAGAAACCCTCTAACCTTTTCCAACCTCTTCCAGGCTATGTTTAATAAACTATTTTGGCCTGCCGTACTCAGTGTGTGCTTCATGCTCCCGCTGCAAGGCGGCACGCCGCAGACCGTGGCACAGGGCGTATTGGATCACCTGTACACCACCAACGGAAATTACCGGTTCAAGAAACCGAAACTGACTATTTCCACCGAAAACAATAAAGTAGCGGCTTTTAGCCCCTGGAAGAACACCATCGTTCTGGATCAAAAAGCATATCAAATCTGCCGGGACTTCGGGCGCGATTCGTTGTCGGCACTGGCCTACATCCTGGGGCACGAACTGGTGCATGCGTACCAGACCGAAATCAAAAGTGGACGGGTGCAAACCAACTTTCTGGCCTACAACCAGCACTACACCACCGATACCCGTATCGAAAAAGTGGCCGATGTGCAAGGGCTGTTCAACGCCTGGCTGGCCGGCTACAAGGCGCTTCAGGTGATGCCCGACCTGATTGAGCGGATTTACAAGGAATACGGTCTTATCGGAAAAATTCTGCCCGGCTACCCTACGCTAGCTGAGCGCAAGGCCACTACCGAGGAGGTGCTGGCTATCGCACTGGACCTGCGCGACTTGTTTGAAAGCAGCAACTACCTGCTCGTGCTTGGGCGGCACAGCCTCGCTGCTGCGGGCTACGAACATATCCTGCAATACTACCAGGGCGCCGAGATGCACAACAACCTGGGCATCGCATACGCCCTGAGTGCACAGGAGTTCTGGAACCCGAAGACGGACAACTTCGTCTATCCGCTGGAGGCCGACTGGCACACCAAACTGGCCCGTACCAGCCGCGGACCGGAGGCGGCCGATCCCGCGCTCCAACCGCTGCGCACGGCTCTTTTGGAAAAAGCCGCCGGGCAGTTCCGAACCGCCGCCGACCTGAACGCCGACTACCTGCCTGCCCGCATCAATCTCGTATGTGTGCTCAACCTGCTGGGCAGTTCGGTGGAGGCGCTGAAATATGCCGAAATACACCTGCTGAAACATATCAGCGGGCGCAAGAAAGCCGGCGGGCAAGTGCCAGAAATGGCGGAAATCGCGCTGGGTATCACGTATGCTTTGTTGCCCGGCGGCGCTCGCCGGGCCGAAGCTGAGGCGCTATTTAAACGGTTGTCGGGTTCGACGTACCTGGTCAGCGCCCTGTACGCCCAGCAAAACCTGCAGTGCCTGTACGGCGCCCCCAACCCCGACGTATTGAGCAATATGCCGCTGCCCCCGGCATTTCGCCAACAAATAAACCGCATGGAGTTGGGCTCCACCAGCAATCTGGAACGCACCACGATTGATGCCAACAACGAGATTTATTTTGCCAAAAAGCGCAGCGCGACTGCCGGCTCCGGCACGTTTGTTTTCTCGAACAACCGGGGCAACTTGGTCAGTCTCCTGCGTTTTCAAAACCGCAACCTCGCCGACGTGAGCATCCTGCAGCCCGAGGAGGACCTGTCCACCGCCGCGTACCGCAACATTCTGGCCGCCAAAGACGGGTTTTACCTGAAATCGCCCGCAGACCGGGCCGTGCTGAAAGTGGACGCCAAGGGACGGGTACTGGAAATGGTGAAGTATGTGGAGCATGGGCAGTAACAGCCGATACTGGGTTGTGTCAAAAGGGTAACGAGCGTTTTTTGCCCCAAATATTATTCAAATTTACCGCAGAGACGCGGAGGCGCAGAGCATATAACTCCGCGTTTCTGCGGTAAAAAATTTGCGACGTCGCGTGCCGCCTTACCCTTTTGGCACAACCCCCTCTACATGCAGATGATCACTCAACCATCTGTGGCGTAATTATTTTACCGTGATATTCTGACCGTCTGCAGTTGAACGCATAGTTTTGTTCTGTAAATCACGCCTTTCCCCCATTCGCCCGCATCTCCCGGCAAATACACACAACCAACCTGCTGCAAGCGCCCTGCTTGACTGTTGTTCAGGCTAATCTTCTAAAAGCGCCCCGCACGCTTCATTTTCGGCGCCATTTACTCCCATTACTAACATAAACCAACGTGCTCAGCACGCTAACTTTTTTGTTGTGATGCGAAAGCCAATATGCATTTTCCTGCTACTTGCCGGCATTTCGGGCATTTTGTCCGCCCAAACGGAAAAAGGCGCCACACTCCTTGCCACTAAAAATGCAACTCCTAAAGCTCAAAACTCAACAAGAGCCGTCGTGGTCGGCATTTCCGATTATCAGGACAACGGCATCCCTGACCTGCAATATGCGCACCGGGATGCGGAGGCGTTTGCGGAGTGGCTCCTTGCTCCTGCCGGCGGAAGCGTATCTGCCGATAACATCTGGCTGTTGCTCAATGAGCAAGCCACGGCCGGGCAATTCACCGCTGCTATTGACTGGCTCCTCGAACAAACCATAGAGGGCGACCGGGCAGTGCTTTATTTTAGCGGGCATGGCGATATGGAAGCCAAAATCCTCAATCAATTGGGCTTTCTCCTTCTGTATGACTCTCCCGCCCAGGCATACCTCGCAGGCGCTCTTCCGGTGGATATTTTGAAACAGGTGATCACCACCCTTTCTGTAGAAAAAAAAGCAGAAGTGTTAGTTGTGGCGGATGCCTGCCGGGCAGGCAAGCTGGCGGGCAATCATGTCATCGGCGCTCAGCTGACCAATGCCAACCTCGCCAAACAATTTGCCGGCGAACAAAAAATTCTCTCCTGCCAGGCGGACGAATACTCCGTTGAAGGCGAGCAGTGGGGCGGCGGGCGTGGCGCTTTTTCGTACCATCTCGTTGCCGGGCTGTACGGGCAGGCCGACCAGAACGGCGACCAATACATAACCCTCCTGGAAATAGAACATTTCCTGCAAGACCATGTCTCGCCGGAGGTCGCACCATTGTCACAAATTCCCCTCACGGTGGGTGATAAAACACAGGTGGTAAGCCTGGCCGATGCGAAAACCCTGGCTATGCTGAAAACGGGTGCGCCTGCTTCGCCGGCCGGCTTCTCCAGCGTGGAACAACGGGGGTTGGTGCAAGACATATTGAAAAAAGCAGACACTTCGATCGTTGCGCTTTACCAGGCGTTCCGGAAAGCCCTGGAAGAAAAGCGCCTGCTGGAGCCGGCCGGAGATTGTGCAGCGGATTTTTATACGCGCCTGACCCGGGAACAGGGTATTGAACCCCTCCACAATTATCTGCGACGCAATTACGCCGCCGCCCTTCAGGATGAAGCCCAACAGGCGCTCAATGCCATGCTGAACGATGACCCCTACGAGCAAAACCATTGGGATTACAATCCGGACAGGTATACCCGCTACCCGGAGTACCTCGAAAAAGCCGTCGAGTTGTTGGGCGACCAGCATTACATGTACAATTCGCTGATGGCGAAGCTGCTGTTTTTTAAAGCCCGGAATTTAGGGGGTGAAGAGTATTTTTGGGTAAGAAACGATTCCATCTTACGGCAGGCCCGACAAGTACTGCGAGAAGCGCTGAAGTTCGAGCCGGGTGCGGCTTATATTTACTACGCCATCGGCTCATCCCACTTCTATGACCTCGACAGGGACTCCTTTTTGCTAAACCATGATAAAGCCATTTCCCTCGCGCCTTCCTGGATCATGCCCCGGTTAAATATCACAGACCATTATTTTTCAAATTTCAGCAGCCCTGACTGGCAAACCTGCGAGCGCTACATTTTGGATGCTCTAACGCTGAAACCGGATAATTATAGCCTGACTGAACAGCCTCGCCTGGGTGTACCAGCGCATGTTCCGTCTGGACGATGCCATCGCCCTTGCGCATAAAATGGCAGAAATGCGACCCGACTTGCCGAACGCGTACGCCACCCTGGGAACCACCTACAAAGTACTGCGTCAATATGATTTGAGTGAGCATTTTGCCCAAAAAGCCTTGCAGGTAGACTCCTCGGTTGGGATTTGGCCTTTGAACGAATTGGAAATTGTCTATTGCCGTACCCGGCAATATGACAAAGAATTCCGGTTAAACCAGAAATATAGAGGCAAGGCTCAATTCACGATTACCCGAAGTTTGAAGCAGCTCAGGTTGGTTGAAATTTTAGAGCAGGGGGTTTCCAAGTTCGCGGCAAAATATCCATGTGGCGCGGATGACCTCAATTGCAAGGTGAGACGGCTCGCCGGTACCGGAACACGCCGACTTTGGCAGGGTCATTTTCAAGAAGCCAAATCCATGTTTTTACAAACACTTCCGCTTTTGCCTAACCCTGACGTACTTTATGTGGATATTTTTAACGGTTTGGCACAAATCGCCGCCCACGAAGGTCTCCCGGATTCAGCCGAATACTACTTCCATAAAGCCATTGATTATCATTTCACCCGGTTTGGTTCCTGGATGGACAGGACATATTACGCCGATGCCCGCTACCAGTACGCCCGCTTCCTCCTCACCCAAAACCGCGTCGCCGACGCCGAAGCACAACTGCTGAAAGCCGAGGAGATAGACCCCCGTAACCCGCTCAACTACTACGGTATGGCCGTACTCCACGTCGCGCAAAAACACGAGAAGGAGGCGCTTGTCTGGCTCGCCAAAGCCCTCGAATGGTACTATCCAGACTACGATGAGATCATGGCCGAGCCGCTGTTCCAAAATATCCGCGAAACGAAACGCTTTCAGGCGCTGATGAAACAGTACTTCCCCGACGGCTCCGACCGGCCCAAGGTGGAGGCGCTGGCGCGGCAGTATTTACCGGATATATTCGGAAAGGGATAATCGGTATGGAAATGTATCAAAGATTTGATGAAAAATTGGGCCTCCGTTGATACCCGCCACTTACCTGCGACTAAATTTTTCACGCCCCAACTCCATACTGCCAACCCGAACAAGCTGTAGTTTTGAATCTGAAAACGGTATCCCATTTTCCCCATCCACCGATGTTGCCCCGATAAGCATATATACAACCAAACTGCTGCAAGCACCCTGCTTGCTCCCTGTCGTATTCATCTTCCGACGACGCCCCGCACGCTTCATAAACGGCGCCGCCTACTCCTTCTTTGTCGCACAAAAACTACTCCCGGCCGACTGTGTCGCGTGAGCATCGGAATTGCTTTGCCTGTTTTCCCGTGGCGGCATTTCCGAACGATCCGACGCACGGCGCAACACGCCGGTGCTAACCAACTCCCGGTTTCGGGATTCATGGCCGCCGCATAGTGTGTCCCGGTTTTCCATCCTTCGCCACATTCACCTTTTAACTCAATGCTATTGTATGCATGCAAAAAAGTTTTTAGCCACGTTGCCGGCACTACTGTCGGCCCTCGCCCTGTGGAGCCAGACCGTGCTCCAGGGTACCGTCGTCAACAGCGACGCTGAACCGCTGATTGGCGCAACCGTTTTGGTCAAAGGCGCCACCCGCGGCGCCACTACCGACGCCAACGGCGCTTTTACCCTCGATCTACCGCCCGGGGATCAGGTGCTCCTCGTCAGTTACACCGGCTACGGCAGTCGGGAGGTGTCGGTGCGCACCGGTATGCGCGCCGTGGAAATCATTCTGGAAGAAGGCGTCACCCTGCGCGAAACCGTCGTGACGGCGCTCGGCATCACCCGCTCCGAAAAATCACTCGGCTACGCCATCGCCCAGGTGGCAGGCGAGGATATGACCCGGGTGCGCGACGCCAACCTCGTGAACCAGCTCGCCGGACGAGCGGCCGGCGTCACGGTCATCGGTTCCAGCGGCAACCTCGGTTCCTCGGCCCGCGTCACCATTCGAGGCCTGCGCTCCATCAGCGGCAACAACCAACCCCTGTTCGTGGTGGACGGCGTACCCATGGACAACTCGAACTTTACCCACCCCTGGCAAGTTGTGGGCGGATACGGCTCGTTGGAAGAAAGTCAGTTTGATTACGGCAACGCTATTCAGGACATCAACCCCAACGACATCGAGACGGTCAGCGTGCTGAAAGGCCAGGCCGCCGCCGCCCTGTACGGCTCGCGCGGCGCCAACGGGGTTATTATGATCACCACCAAAAAGGCGGGAAGACAGGACGCGGCATCGGTGTCACGGTGAATAGCAGCCTCACCTTCGAGCAAATCTCCGTGCTGCCCGAATACCAAAACCGCTACGGTGGCGGCGCCGACCTCTTGCCTTTCGGGTACAATGACAATACAGGCTTTTATAAAGTCCCGATTGAACTGTACAACGAAGACGGCTCCGTCAGCGCATCCTACCAATCGTTCGACCTTGTCCCCATTTACGGCGTGGACGAAAGCAACGGCACCCGGTTTGCTACCTCCACCGACCAGCATTTTCAGCACCTGGCCGGCTTTGCTTACGACAACGGCCAGGCCCAATATGGATTCCCCAGCGGTTACGGCGCCGGCCAGTCCAATCTGTTTTACCGCAACTGGAATTCCTGGGACGACTGGGACACCGCCAATTTCGGTCAGTCTATCCCCTGGCAGGCCGGCGACAACCCCGGCGATTTTTTCCAGACCGGCGTCACCAGCAACCAGAATATCGCGCTGGATGGCGGCGGCGAGCGCTCGGCATTCCGGTTGTCGTACAACCGCTACGACCAAAAAGGCATTTACCCCAACTCCCACCAGGAGCGCAACAGCCTCGGATTCAACGGTTCGCTCGACATGAGCAAACACCTGGTGGCTTCGGTGGGGATCAACTACGTCAACACCCGCACCCTTGGCCGAAGTGCCGTCGGGTACGATGCCCGGGGTGGCCTTAATTCCGCCCAAAACTTCAACCAGTGGTGGCATACCCAACTGCGCTTCGACGACCTGAAGCAATACCAAAACCCCAACGGTACCCAGCGCACCTGGAACCGCCGCGGCCCCAACGACCCCAACCCGCAGTATTGGGACAATCCCTACTGGGTACGTTATAAAAACTACCAGAATGACGGCCGCGACCGGTTTTTCGGCAATGTGGGACTCACCTGGAAAATCAATAACTGGCTCAGCCTCAGTGGCCGGGTACTGCAGGACTACTACAGCGAGTTCCGGGAAGAACGCATCGCCGTGGGCAGCATCAGCCCCTCCAAGTACAGTCTCGACCAGTACAATGTCGGCGAAACCAACACCGACCTCATTCTGCGTGCTGAGCGAACCATTGGCGAGGCATTTTCATACGGCGCTTTCGTGGGTGGCAACAAGTTGTGGCGCAAAACAAATCGGCACGTCGGTGTCACGCGGGGCGGCTTGAATGTACCCGATATTTATACCCTGCAAAACTCGCTGGAGCGCCCCTTTGTGCAAACCACCGTCTCCGAAAAACAAATCGAAAGCGTCTTCGGCGGACTTTCTTTGGGTTGGCAAAGCACCTTGTTCCTCGATTTGACGGGCCGCCAGGACTGGTCGAGTACACTCCCGGAGGCCAACAATGGCTATTTTTATCCGTCCGCTTCGCTGAGCTATGTATTTTCCGAAATGATCAAAATTCCGGCCATGTCCTTTGGAAAACTTCGCCTCGGCTGGGCGAAAGTGGGCAACGACACCGATCCGTACAACATTCTGACTACCTACACGCCGCGCGACAACTTCGGCAACGCGCCCGTATTCACGGTGCCCAATACGCTGAACAACCGCAGCCTGTTGCCGGAAGCGACCTCCACGATAGAAGCGGGTGCCGACCTGCGTTTTTTCAGCAACCGACTCGGCCTCGACCTGTCCGTGTACTCCGGCAAGACCGTCAACCAGATCATTCCGCTCAGTACCACGCCGGCTACGGGTTACAATTTCCAGTTTATCAATGCAGGTGAAATCTCGAACAAAGGCATTGAAATCGCCCTCAACGCTACGCCGGTACAGACCCAAAACTTCTCCTGGGACATCGGTTTTAACTTTGGGAAAAACGTCAACAAGATCGTTGATCTCAATCCGGAGGACCCTGACTTAGTCAGTCTGCCCATTACCAGCCTGGTCTTTTTGGGCGCTTTAGTGGCCTACGAAGGGCAGCCGTTCGGTACGATCACGGGTACCAATTACCTGTACGACAAAAACGGAAACAAACTCATTGATCCCAACTCCGGGTTTTATTTAGCCAGCGAAACCGTCATGCCTATCGGCAATATCACCCCGGATTTTACCGGTGGCGTCACCAATACCTGGCGTTGGAAGGGACTTAGCCTTACGGCATTTATAGATTTTCGCAAGGGCGGCGACATTGTATCTACCACCAACCTGTTTGGCCGCTACTCGGGTCTTTTGGCCGAAACTGCCGTGGGCGATGCCCGCGAAAACGGCGTGGTGAACCCTGGCGTGACAGCGCTCGTGGACGGTGATGGCGTGCCGGTATTAGAAAATGCCGGTGATCCCAACACCCCTTTGGATGATGTGTACGCGTCTTCCGGCACGGCCAACACCGTCGTTGTCGGCGATCAGTTGAACCGTATCCTCAGCGGTGGTTTTGGCGTCACTGCCGCCGATGTGTACGACGGTTCCTTCATCAAACTGCGCGAACTGAGCATCGGGTACACCTTCCCCAAACAGTGGCTGCAGCGCGTCCGTCTGCAAGACCTCCATCTTGCGCTCGTAGGGCGCAACCTCGCCATTCTGCATAAAAACATCCCGCACCTCGATCCCGACAACGCCATCAGCACCAGTAATATCCAGGGTTCGGAAGGAGGACAGGTGCCTGCGGTTCGGAGCGTGGGGGTGAATCTGAGTTTCCGGTTTTAATTTTCACACACTCAATATCAGATTTATGAAACATACAAAATATCTGCTCACAACCCTCGCCCTGCTCTCCGCGCTCTCCTGCGGCAAAAACTTCGGCGATCTGAATACAGACCCCAACAACCCCAGTCAGGTGCCGGCAGCCTTCCTGCTTACCAATGCTCAAAAGTCGTTCGCCGACCAAAACATCTCGGGCAGTTTTTATGCCGGTCTGTGGGCGCAGTACTACGCTCAAAACAACTACACCGATATCAGCCGGTATGCGTACTTCAGCGGCGTTTGGGCCTGGTATTACGCTGAAATTCTCGAAGACCTGCGGGAGGTTCAGCGCATCGTATCCGGCAGTCCCGATGCATCGTCTGCCATCTCCAAAAACCGGGCGGCGGTCGCCAAAATCCTGGAGGTGGCTGTTTTCCATGACCTGACGGATGTCTTTGGACCAGTACCATTTGCCGAAGCATTGCTGGCCGACAAAAACCGGACACCCCAATATGACAATCAGCAGGATATCTATCAGGGTCTTTTGCGCGACCTGAAAGCGGCTATTGCACAAATGGACGAGTCGGAAGGTAGTTTCGGCGCAGCCGACATCATCTACGGCGGGGATGTCGTCCGCTGGAAAAAATTTGCTCAATCCCTGCGTATGCGTATTGCCTTGCGCATGACCGACGCGGATGAGGCAATGGCCAAAGCCGAAGTGGAGGCTGCCGCCGCCGGCGTATTTACAGGCAATGCAGACAATGCGGCTTTCCGGTACCTCGTCGGGCAGCCCAATAACAACCCGCTTCACCAGGGACGGGTGGAGCGCGGCGATGCCGACTGGTGCATCAGTAATATCCTGATAGACAAAACCCTGCTGCCGCTCGCGGATCCACGGTTGCCGCATTTTGCTGATGAAAAAGCAGATGGCGGCGGCTTTCGCGGCCGTCCGTACGGGCAAAACAACGGGAATGCTGCAGCACAAGACCCTTCCTTGTATTCCCAGCCCAGCGGCGCCGCCGTGATCCGGGAGGGAGGAACCAATTTCAAGGCAACCGATCTGCTCGCACCCGACGGCCTTTCGCGATTTATGAGCTATGCCGAGGTGTGTTTTATGCTCGCCGAGGCTAAGGAGCGCAACTGTAACGTGCCCGGTACTGCTGCCGACTGGTACCATGCCGGTATTCAGGCATCCATCGAGGAATGGGGTGTCGGTGATCCGAATGCCATTGCTGCCAATATCGCGCAAACCCATGTGAAGTACAATACGGCTCCGGGCGACTCGAAGCAAAAGATCGGCGTGCAGAAATGGATTGCCCTGTACAGCCAGGGCATACAAGGTTGGTGCGAGTGGCGTCGCCTCGATTTCCAGAAACTCGAATTGCCTGTGGACGGGGCGATTTTCGATATCGGCTCCAAAGTCGCCCCGGTGCGGGTCATCTATCCGGTGGAAGAACAGACCCAAAACCGGACCGGTTACCAGCAAGGGGTGAGTTTGCTCAACGGCCCCGACAGGTTGTTCACCCGCCTGTGGTGGGATGTGCAGTGAGGCGGTTGGAAGGTTGCTGGTTGGCTGCCGTTGCCGGGGTTTTCCCGGCAACGGCAGTAGCGTTTTCGGGTGTTTTTCGACCAGATCACTACATGTATAAACAAACAAATTGTCGAACGGAATATGAAAATCATTACGTTTTCCGCATTGCTAATGCTAGCGACTACGCTCTCCGCCCAAACGGAAAAAGGCGCCTCGCCCCGCACTCAAAACTCAAAAACTAACACGCAATACTCCACCCACGCCGTGGTAGTGGGGATATCCAATTATCAGGCCAATGGCATTCCCGACCTGCAATACGCCCACCGCGATGCGGAGGTGTTCGCCGGGTGGCTACGCTCGCCGGCGGGCGGGAACCTGCCGGATCGCAACGTGACCTTGCTCCTGAACGAAAAAGCCACCAGTGCGCAGTTTGCCAAAGTCCTGGAAGGCCTGATCGAGAATGCCCGTGAAGGCGATCAAGTTATTATCTATTTCAGCGGTCATGGCGATGTGGAGACCAAAACGAGGCGCCAAAGCGGCTTTTTGCTTTGCTACGATGCGCCGGCCTCCACATACACCGCCGGCGGGACGTACGCGTTGTACTTTTTACAAAGCGTGATCGAAACGCTTTCCCAGGATAACAAAGCTCAGGTGCTGGTGATCACCGATGCTTGCCGTGCGGGCAAGTTGGCGGGCAACCACATCAACGGCGCTCAACTGACCAGCGTGAACTTAGCCCAGCAATTCGCCAATGAAACCAAAATATTGTCGTGCGAACCCAACGAGTACTCCCTGGAGGGTGAACAGTGGGGCGGAGGACGCGGCCTTTTCTCGTACCACCTGGTGGACGGCCTCACGGGCATGGCCGACGCCAATCGGGATGGATTAGTTCATCTCCGTGAAATCCAGCGGTACCTGCAGGATCGGGTGCCGGTGGAGGCCGAGCCGGCCAGCCAGAACCCCATGGTGGTGGGTAGCGCCACCGAGCGCGTCGCCACCGTGGACGCGCCCACTTTGGCCAATCTCGTGCAGGAGCGCGCCGGGCAACGCCCTCAGTTGTCGGGCACAGACATGCGTGGCTGGGAGGATGACCTCGTGGCTGCCACCGACTCGGCCACCCAGGCACTGTATTATGCCTACAAAGGTGCGCTGGAACACGGCGCCTTGATAGACACCGCTGCGGGGTATCCGAGCGCCGCAGACCTGCTTCCTCTGCTCCTGCAGCGCGAAAACCTGCGCGAACTGCATGGACTGCTGCGCCGAAACCTCGCTGCGGCATTACAGGACGAAGCCCAACAGGCGCTGAACGCACTATTAGACGACGATCCCTACGAGCATAACCACTGGCAATACAACCCGGACAAGTACGCCCGCTACCCGGAGTACATCGCCAAAGCCATCGAACTGCTGGGAGAGCGGCACTATATGCGCAGTACTTTGATGGCAAAAAAACTGTTTTTTGAAGCCAAAAATACCAGTTTGGGATACAACTATTTAGGTTCGGCATTCAACTTGCACCGAAACATCGAAGCACGAGCCTTTTTGGCAAAAGCGTTGGAATTCGAGCCGGACGCGGCCTACCTTTACTACGGTATCGGCAATTCGTACATCAATGACGTGGCCGGGGTGGACTCTTTTTTTTATTACCAAAACAAAGCCATCGAACTGGCGCCGGCATGGATGATGCCCCGTGTAGATATCGCTTCGGCCTTTCTTTTCAACAATATCACCGAAGATTGGGCGTCCTGTGAAGTTTATCTTTTGGATGCCCTGAAATACAAGCCCGATTCCTATGTCTTGCTTGAAAAACTCGCCTGGCTCTACCAGCGTATGATCCGTACGGATGATGTGGTTGCCATCTGCGAAAAAATGAACCGTCTGCGCCCTGACCTACCCAATGGTATGGCTACACTCTCGACTACGTACATGAGACGCAGGATGTACAGCGAAGGCTTGCACTATGCCCGGGAAGCGATTGGTATAGACTCTTCTGTCCGTTTCTGGGTGTTGCAAAATCAGGCTTATATCTACGCTACGCAGCGGCAATACGAGGAATCCTTCAGGGTGGAGCGGGAAATGCAGGCAATCCTGAATATGCCCTGGTTTGGAATGGTATTCTTGCTGCCCTTAAATTTAGGGAAACTCGAACAGGCTCGATATGAACATATCATGGTCAAATACCCATTCACCTATGCCGATTGCAATATCTGTGAAGGATCAGCGCGCGGGAGCATCAATTTCAAACTGGGGGAATTTGGGTTGGCTAAAAGTCAATTGCTGAAAACCGTCCCGATTGAAATTTCACCCGACCCCACCTATCTCAATATATTCACTACGCTTGGCCGAATTTACTGGATAGAAAACAACCTGGATTCTGCCGAGTATTTCCTGAAAAAGGCCGTCAACTACCACCCTAAACTGTTCGCTTATTTCTGTAACGCAGCGGAATTTGCAACCTGCTATTTTCATTATGCCCGCTTCCTGATTGTGCAAAACCGCTTTCCCGAAGCGGAGGTGATACTTGCGCAAGCCGAAAAAACAGACCCCCGCAACCCGCTCAACTACTACGGCATGGCCATTTTGCACGCCGCTCAAAAACACGATCGGCAGGCGCTCGACCAACTCGCCAAAGCCCTCGAATGGTACTATCCCGACTATGACGAGATCATGGCCGAGCCGTTGTTCGGAGACATTCGAAAAACAAAACGTTTCCGGTCCCTGATGCAGCAGTACTTCCCCAATGGGTCGGACAAACCTAGAATTGAGGCCCTGCTGAAGCAATATCTCCCGGATATATTTAGGGATTAAGCGCGGTTGACTGCATTGGAACTCAATTGTTACTTTCTGCTAAAACTGTAAAATATGCCAACTAAACTCTTGCTGTTTTTTTTGCTGGCAGCCTTTTCCGTTTTCGCCCAAACGGAAAAGGGCGCCACGCCACTAACTCAAAACTCAAAACCTGAAACTCAAAACTCGACATGGGCCGTGGTCGTTGGCATTTCCGATTACCAGCACAATGCCATCCCTGATTTGACGTACGCCCACCAGGATGCCCAGGCGTTTGCCGGCTGGCTGCAAAGTCCGGCAGGTGGAAACGTGCCGGAACAGAACATCACGCTGTTGACCAATGCCGGGGCCACATATGCCGCCGTCGCTACAGCCTTGTATTCCATGCTCGATGTTTGCAAGCCCGGCGAACGCTTCATTTTTTATTTCTCCGGGCATGGCGACGTCGAGTCCAAAATCAGTACCCAGCCGGGCTATCTCCTTTGCCACGACTCTCCCGCCAATGTATACATGGTCGGCGCTTTTAACTTGCGCGACTTGCAGTCAATCGTATCCACACTCTCCGAAAACGGGGTCAAAGTCGTACTTGTCACCGATGCCTGCCACGCCGGAAAACTTGCCGGAGCGGGTATAGGCGGCACGCAGGCGACGGCTGCGGCATTGTCGAAACAAATCGCCAACGAAGTAAAAATCATGTCCTGTCAGCCCAACGAGTTTTCGCTCGAAGGCGAACAGTGGGGTGGCGGAGCGTTTTCTGCCAACCTGCTTGACGGCTTGACCGGCTTGTCCGACCGAAACAACGACGGCGTTGTCAATCTCTTCGAAATCACACGTTACCTGCAAGACAATGTGCCCGCCCAAACCGCCCCGCTCCCACAAATGCCCATGTCTGTCGGCGACCTGCAAACCACACTGAATGCCGTGGACGCGGCTTCTCTGGCCGGTTTGAAAACAAAAAAATCCGGAGCAGTGGCGGGTATTTCCGCGATCAGTTCAAAAGGCTTGGAGGAAGAGATTTTGGCAAAAACCGACAACCTGACCCGGCAGCGATACCTCGATTTCAAAAAGCAGATAGCCGCACACGTCTTTTTCGAGCCTCGGTACGATTGTGCCGACGACCTTTTTCGCGAGTTGATTCGCTTGCCGCAACTACAACCTCTGCATGGCCTGATGACCCGAAATTATGCCGTGGCCCTGCTCGATGAAGTACAACAAGCCATCAATGCCCTACTCGACAACGACCCCTACGAGGCCAACCGCTGGCAGAACAACCCCGGAAAATACACCCAATATCCGGCGTATTTGCAGCGCAGCATGGAGTTGCTCGGCGAAAAGCACTACCTGAACAGCGCACTCGCCGCCAAGAAACTGTATTTTGAAGGGTATAATCTGCTCAAAAATGTGGGCGAATTTCAGGCCGAACCAGCCCGCCGTGACTCATTCAAAAGACTTGCACGGGAAAAATTTCTGGAATCATTGCAGTTGCAACCGGACGGGGCTTATGTATTTTACTCTATTGGGCAGACATTCAACTTTGATTTCAATCCGGTTTATATGACCGATTCGGTCTTGTTCTGGTGTCAAAAAGCCATCGAACTGGCGCCGGGTTGGCTGCTACCCTACCTCGAAATAGCGCATGAATACGGGAACGGGCAAGTGGATTTCGCAACATCGGAAACATGGCTAAACAAAGCATTGGCTATTGCTCCGGAGTCGTATCTGGTGCTGGAAAGACTCTCCTGGTTCAAACAGTGGCAGAACAAACCGGACGAATCCCTCGCTATCAACAAAAAAATGATTGAACTCAAACCGGATATTTTCAATGCTTACTCCACGGCAGCGCACACACTGACGCTCATCAAAGGAGATTACCTCGAATCCGAAAAATACTGCCTGAAATCGCTCGGGATCGAACCAAATCAATGGGGGTGGGCATACTCGCTGCTCGGTATTAATTATATAAAAACCCGCCGAACTGCACTGGCCCTTGAACATTTCAAAAAAGGCTTGGAGGATCCGGCTACGTCAGCAGCAGATAAACATCCATTACTTACCAACCTGATGTTGGCGTTGATTCAATCCGGCGATTTAATCGCCGCCAAATCTGTTGATCAACAAGCGGACGCGCTTACGACAAACCAACCGACCGTGCAAGCCGTCCGCAAGACCATCGCAGGAAAAATATTTTTTTTAGAAAACCAGTTACCGGAGGCTGAAAAAACCTTGAAAATGGCACTCGTCATTGACCCAACATTTAACAACTCTTGGGTTTTGGCGTGGGAGCTGTTGGGTGAAATCGAGGCAGAGCGGGGGAATAGTGCAGCAGCAGCGGACTGGTTTCATAAAATGAGTACGGCCCCTTATTTCAACGAAAGCGGGTTATGGCGCGACGAAGCTTTTTTCCGTTACGGAAAATATCTCCTCGCACAAAACCGCCCTGTCGAGGCCGAGGCTCAGTTCCACAAACTGGGCTATATCCTCCCTAAAAGTTATTACTACAGCTACGGCATGGCGCTGCTCGCCGCCACCCGCGGGCAACAACAGGAAGCGCTGGACTGGCTCGAAAAATCGCTCGATAACTTTTGGCCGGAAGCGGGATCAATACAGGCCGAGCCGCTTTTCAAAAAAATCCGCAAGACGAAGCGCTTTCGGGAGTTGCTGGCAAAACATTTTCCGGAAACCACAAAACAATAACCGAACGCCATGCTATGCCGATATTCTGATTTTCACGCGGGTCCCACCCCCAACCCCTCCCCCAAGTGGGAGTGGGGGCTGCCCTCTACAATCTTTAAAATTCCGGTTGGGGATGCTCAGGCAAACCAACCAGAAGACACTTTGCAAGGCAGAATCTGGCCCCCCTCCCATTTGGGGGAGGGGTTAGGGGTGGGGCCAACGCGAAGCGCAATAGCCCGCTCTGCCAGGAAAACTTTCATTTTCCTGCTTCTTTTCCTGCTAACCTTTTCCCTCTCCGCCCAGGATACCAGGGGCGCCCAACCCTCCAACCAGAAACCTTCCAACCAGAAACCTTCCCACCAGACCCGGGCCGTCGTCGTCGGTATTTCCAATTACCAGCACAATGCCATCCCCGACCTGAAGTACGCCGACCGCGATGCACAGGCTTTTGCCGACTGGCTCGCTTCGGCGGGCGGCGGGCGTATTCCTGCGGACAGCATCATCGTGCTTTTGAACGAAAATGCAACCGCGGGAAAAGTCATTACCGCCCTCGACGGCCTGACTGAAACAACTCAAGAAGGTAATCTGATTTTTATCTACTTCAGCGGCCACGGCGATATCGAAAAAGTCACCACCCGCCAAAACGGATACCTCCTTTGCCACGACGCACCAGCCACGACGTACCCTGCCGGCGGCTGCCTTCCATTGGCTTATTTGCAGGATATTGTTTCCACGATTTCCGAGAAAAAGGGCCGCGTTGTGCTCGTCACCGATGCCTGCCACGCCGGGAAATTGGCCGGATCGGGCATCAACGGCACCCAAACGACCAATGCCGCACTGGCAAAACAGTTTGCCAACGAGGTCAAAATCATGTCATGCCAGGCCAATGAACTGGCCCTCGAAGGCGAGCAATGGGGCGGCGGGCGCGGGGTGTTCAGTTTCTACCTGGTGGACGGATTGGCGGGCTCAGCCGACAAAAACACCGACGGCGCGGTGTCGCTGCTTGAAATCAGGCGGTATCTCGAAGACCAAGTGACCACCGAAGTGGCCCCCCGGGCGGCAGATAAACCGGCACTCGCAAAATCCGAGATACGCGGTCTGCCGTCTGCAGACGATTCCATCCTGTACCACGCTTTTGAGGCCGCCCTCGCCCGCCGCGATTTTCTCGAACCCACCGGAAATTGCGCCGATTTTTTTACCAAAAACTCATGCAAAGCCAGGCACTGCGCCCGATGCAAGGGCTGATGCGACGCAACTACGCAGCCGCCCTGATAGACGAAATTCAGCAGGCCATCAACGCCCTGCTCGACAATGACCCCTACGAAGCCAACAATTGGCAGTACCACCCCGAAAAATATGCCCGCTACCCCGACTACCTGCAGCGTACGATCGAACTGCTCGGCGAAAAACACTACTTGTATGCATCGCTGATGTGTAAAAAATGCTATTTCGAAGGATACAATATCGCCAAAACCCTCGTCGGCGCCGAAGGCGACCCGACGCGGCGCGATGTCTTGCGGAATGCAGCCAAACAGAAATATCTCGAAGCCATTGGCTTCGATCCCGACGCAGCGTACCTGTACTATGCCATTGGGGATATGTATTTCGCCAACAACCCGTACCAAACCGACTCTTTGGTGCTTTGGTGCAGCCGCGCGGCCGAAACGTCGCCGGGTTGGGTGACACCTTTGTTGCGGATATCGGATGAACTTACGAACGTACAAGGTGCATTTGCAAAAAGCGAAGTATGGGTGCGCTGTGCCCTGCAAGTCCTGCCCGATTCTTACCAGGCACAGGAAAAACTCGGTTTTTTGCACTTTAGCCAAGGGCATCGGGAGGAGGCATTCGCCGTTGCGCAACAAATGATTGCAGACAAACCGGATATGTTCAATGCGTACACCCTTATGACTTTTGTGCATTTTTTTCTGGATAGCGACTTCCCGGCGACGGAGTTCTACGCCCAAAAAAGTGCGGAACGAAACCCATCGCCGAACAACTGGGCGCTCAATTTTCAGGCAGGCAGCCAAATCTATTTGTACTCGCTACCGGAAGCAATAGAGCGGATAAAACACCTGCTGGAAGGCAGTACGGGCGTAGAAAGGGGATACCGCAGCGCATTTTTGATCGAAGCGCTGGCAATGGCGAAACGCTACGACGAAGCCGACACCATAGCGCGTCAAATACTTGCCGAGAACCTTCCACCCTATATTCAAACCGACATCCTCCAGAAATACGGCAAAATGCGCGTAAGCCAAAATCGCCTGGCCGAAGCCGCCGACTATTTCCAAAAATCGCTGGAGGCCGACCCGACGCCCGACCCGATGTTTATTTTGGACTATGCCTGGCTTGGAGAAATTGCCCGACTACAACACCGTACCGCCGAAGCCGAGGTTTTTTTCCAAAAAGCCCTGGCATATAGCTCGGGTTTCGGGGAGGATCTCCGCTGTAAAGACGAAGCCCGCTACCTGTACGGCAACTTTCTACTCCGCCAAAACCGACGGACCGAGGCGCAGGAGCAGTTTCAAAAATCGCTCGATATACGGAAAAAGGGTTTCTGGGGCGAGTACGGCTTTGCCCTGCTCGCCGCCGCCGAAGGCAGAAGGCAGGAGGCGCTCGACTGGCTGGAGCGGTCCTTGGATAACTATTTCCCGGAAGCGAAACCGATTTTGGAAGAGCCGCTCTTCAAAAAACTCCGCAAGACCAAACGCTTTCGGGAGTTGATGGCGAAGCATTTCCCGGAAACCACAAAACAATAACCGAACGCCATGCTATACCGATATTTTGATTTTCACGCGGGTACCACCCCCAACCCCTCCCCCAAGTGGGAGTGGGGCTGCCCTCTACAATCTTTAAAATTCCGGTTGGGGATGCTCAGACAAACCAACCAGAAGACACTTTGCAAAGCAGAATCTGGCCCCCCTCCCATTTGGGGAGGGGGTGGGAATAACATGAAGCGCAATAGCCCGCTCTGCCAGGAAAACTTTCATTTTCCTGCTTCTTTCCTGCTAACCTTTTCCCTCTCCGCCCAGGATACCAGGGGCGCCCAACCCTCCAACCAGAAACCTTCCAACCAGAAACCTTCCCACCAGACCCGGGCTGTCGTCGTCGGCATTTCCAACTATCAAGACCCCGGCATCCCCGACCTGAAATACGCCCACCGCGACGCCGAGGCATTTGCCAATTGGCTGTGCTCGCCCGCCGGCGGCAGCCTGGACAACGACCACCTCCTGGTGCTGACCAACCAAAATGCCACCGCCGGACGTGTCGCTGAGGCATTGGATGCGCTTATCGAACAAACAAAAGAAGGCGAGCTGGTCATCATCTACTTCTCCGGCCACGGCGACGTGGAGCGGAAGACCTTCTCCCAACCCGGTTTTTTGCTCTGCTGGGACAGTCCGGCGCGGGTGTACATGGGCGGCGGGACGTACTCGCTGGCCTTTTTGCAGGAAATCGTCACCACGCTTTCCACACAGAACAAGGCGAAAGTCGTCGTTGTCATCGACGCTTGCCATGCGGGCAAACTGGCGGGCAGCCAGATTGGCGGCACGCAACTGACGGCGGCGAGCATGGCCAAACAATTTGCCAACGAGGTCAAAATACTGAGTTGCCAGCCCGGCGAACTGAGTCTGGAAGGCGAGCAGTGGGGTGGCGGGCGCGGTATTTTCAGTTACCACCTCGTGGACGGCCTGTTTGGTCTGGCCGACAAAAACGCCGACGGGCAGGTGACTCTGAGCGAATTGGACCGCTACCTCGAAGACCATGTGACCGCCGAAGTCTCCCCGCAAAGCCAGGTGCCGATGCTGCTGGGCAATAAAACCGAACGACTGGCGCTGATCAACCCCCAAATTTTGGCTGAATTAAAAAAAGCCAAGGCCGGAGGGCTGCCTGTTTTTGCTGCCACAGAGGCCCGGGGCCTGGAGACTGAAGTGCTGGCAAAACTCGATTCCGGCATGGTCAAACGGTATTTTGTCTTTAAAAAGGCCGTAGAGGAAAAACGGTTTTTCGAGCCTGCCGACTATTGCGCGGAAGGGCTGTACGCCGTGCTTTCTACCGAACCGGGACTGGCGCCGTTGCACGGTTTTATGAAAAGAAACTACGCTGCCGCCCTGCAAAACGAAGCCCAACAAATCATCAATCAACTGCTAACCACCGACCCGCAGGTTTTGGACGACGCTTTTTCGCCCGTTGCCCGGTATGACCACCTCCCCGCTTATCTCGCGCGGGCCGCCGAACTACTTGGCGAGCAGCACTATATGTGGCGATTCCTGAAAGCGCGGGAGTATTTCTTCCACTCCAAGACCTTGCGCCAAGACAACCATCCCAATTTGCCGGTCGACACCCTGATCTGCCGGCAAATCGCTTGCCTCGATACCGCGTTGACGTACGACCCGGAGGCGGCGTATCTGTATTTTGAAAAAGGTCATATGCAAATGTTTCGGTATGGGCTGATCAATTTTGATTCGTGCAAATCAAACCTTGAACGGGCAGTAGCGCTGGCACCGGAATGGGTCCTGCCACGCTATTTTCTCGGCTACACACTACTTTGGTCAGGCGACATAGCCACAGGGATGAACGTGCTTCATGAATCCCTTAAAATGGATTCCACCTATTTGCCAATATACAGGCTATTAGGCACAGCCAGTTCCGGCAGAAAACAGAAGGCAGTCTGGCTCGAACAATACGTTCGCCGGATGCAGGAATTTGAACAAAAAAATCCGGGGCGGGTACCGCTGGTCTACATTAGCAGTCTCGGTCTCGCGCTTTGGCAACTCGGCAAAAATGAGGATGCCAGAGCTGTGTTGCTGAAAGGCATGGGATTATCCCCTACATTTTCGCATTTCTACGCTAACCTTGGCGTGGTTTATATTGATCTTGGGCAATACGAAGAAGCCGAACAGGCCGCCTTGCGACTCATTGAGTTAAGCCCTTTAAGAACAGAGGGATATGTGCAACTTTTGACAAACAGGCTCCATTTTTTAAAAAGAAACCTGGAAACGGTGCCGGGGCTTTGCCGTCAGGTGATAGAGTTGGGTTTGCCAGAAGAATACGAATCACTTATCTTTTATTATTTGCAACAGGGTAGGATAGATTCCGCATTTTCGGCTACCCGCGAATGGCTGGCCATAGATTCCACCAACCCCCAAGCGTTGCTTCGGCTGGGACAAATCTATTTAATACAGGGTAAGGTCTCGGAAGCACAGGAGCCTTTTCAAAATCTTCTGGAGAATAAAAGTGGTTTTGGAGAGGATGCCATATCTGTTTTGTACTATCAAATCGTCGCCCGAATACAAACCGGAAAGCCTGAAGATGTTCAAGCCTTCATTGAGGGCCGAAGGCCTCCAGACAGAAGACCGTTCGGACGTCTGGTTTTGGGCGGCCTGTGCTTATGCGTTTTCCAACCGATCCGGCGCTGCACTGGAGTGGCTGGAAAAATCTTTGCAGGCAGGCTGGAAACCGGGGCCTGCTCCGTGGGTCTATCCAACTTTGTTCAACCACGACTTCGACGGCATCCGGCACACCAAAAAATTCCAACAATTGGTGAAGCAGTATTTGCCGGAGCAGGCGAAGGCATTGGGCATCGAAAAATAATTTCGTGCAGGCGGAATGGTAATCTCGGGAGGAAAGGATAATTATGGCACATTTAAAATCAAATTTTCACAACTCACAACTTGATGTGTTAGCCCTCAATTTCTACATATGCACTATTTGATACTTTTCTTGATCTGCCTTTCATTACCGGCTTTCGCCCAGGAGCCCAAGGCCGCCACGCCGCTCGCAACGCATCATTCATCGCTCATCGCTCATCACTCCACAAGAGCCGTCGTCGTCGGTATTTCCAACTACCAGGACCCCGGCATCCCCGACCTGAAATACGCCCACCGCGACGCCGAGGCATTTGCCAATTGGCTGCGCTCGCCCGCCGGCGGCAGTGTACCGGAGGACAATGTCCGGTTGCTCCTCAACGAAAATGCCACAAAAAGCGCCATCATCTTCGCGTTGTACGACCTGCTGGATTCCTGCAAGTCGGACGATACGGCTATCTTCTATTTTTCCGGCCATGGCGACGTGGAGAACAAACTGCGCAGCCTGCAGCCCGGTTTTTTGCTTGCGCACGACAGTCCGCCCAAAGTGTACGCCACCAACGCCCTCGATCTCGTCACCCTGCAACAGGTTTTCAACGAATTGACCATCAATCAGGTGCGCACTATGCTGATTACCGATGCCTGTCACTCGGGCAAGCTGTCCGGGAGTGATTATGGCGGTACGCAAGCCACGGCATTGGCCCTGCAACAGCAGTTTTCCAAGGCAACCCGAATCATGTCGTGCCAGCCCGACGAGGTTTCGCTCGAAGGCGAGGAATGGGGTGGTGGGCGCGGCTTGTTCTCGTTTCACCTCGTGGAGGGGCTGATTGGATTGGCCGACAATGATGCCAACAGGCAGGTGACCCTTTTTGAAATCAAGCGCTACCTGGAAGACAGGGTGCCCGCCGAAGCGGCCCCGCAACGGCAAATACCCCTGGCCTTGGGCGACCTCCAGTTTCGTATAGCCACGGTGGATGCTGCTGCGCTGGCAGCGCTCCGTTCGGCAAAGGCCGCCCAGGCCGACAACCTGCAGGCGGCAACCGGCAAAGGCCTCGAAGACGAGGTGCTGGCGCGTGCCGATTCGCTTACCCGCGCCCGGTACCGGGCTTTTCAGCGGGCACTGTATGGCGGCGGTTTGCTGGCTGCGGCCGACTCGAGCGCCGATGCTCTGTTTCGGCATTTGATTACCGAGGAGGTATTGCGTCCCTTGCATGGAATCATGCGGCGCAACTTCGCCGTGGCCCTGCTCGACGAGGTGCAACAGGCCATCAACGCCCTGTTGGCCGACGACCCCCACGAGGTGAGCACCTGGCGCGCCGACCCCGCCAAATACGCCGACTACCCCGGGTACCTCGAGCGGGCGCTGGAACTGCTTGGCGAGCGGCACTACATACGCAACACCCTGCTGGCCCAAAAACAGTACTTCGAGGCCTACCTTCACCTGCGCAATGTCGCCGAAGTGGCAATCAATCCCGAACAGCGCGAGACCGAGCGCAACCGCGCGCGAACGCTCCTGCGCGAAGCCATCGAACTGGAGCCGCATGCGGCTTACCTGTACCTTGCGCTTGCCGGCTCGTTTTCCAACACAAACCCGCCCCGCATCGACTCGGTGGCCGTCTATTGCCAAAAGGCAATGGAGTACGCACCCCAATGGCTGATGCCTTATCTCGATTTGTTTTACGAGTACCATATTGCTCAAAACAACTACCTCGCCGGGGAAAAATGGCTGCTGCTGGC
This sequence comes from Lewinellaceae bacterium, assembly GCA_016719605.1. Classification (GTDB taxonomy): domain Bacteria; phylum Bacteroidota; class Bacteroidia; order Chitinophagales; family Saprospiraceae; genus M3007. Next base: position 422,208 of record JADJYW010000008.1, read on the forward strand.
CGTGGAGCGAAATCCCGATTCGTATATCGTGCTGGAGCGCTTAGCCTGGCTGCGCCAGTGGCAAAACCGCACCGGCGAGGCGCTGGACATCTGCCGGCGAATGATTGCGCTCAAGCCCGATTTGTTCAGCGGGTATGGCACCATGGGGACAACCTACTGGATGCGCGGCGAGTATGCCCAAGCGGTGGAGTTGCTGGAGCAATCCGCGCAATTGGCTACTGAAAAATGGTTGTGGCCAACCTTTACATTGGCTTACTTCAGGAAACGAGACTTCCCGCGCGGGTTTGCTACGGCGCAAGATGTGCTGAACAACCCGCAAAACGACGCAGATGCCAAGACGGGTACGCTGAGCAGCCTGCTGACCGGGCTTTATGAGCACCAGCGATATGACCTGGCGTTGCCTTACTTTAACCTGGCCGACTCCTTGCGTGGTTACGCGTACTACCATGTGATCTGCAACCTGCAGGAAGCGAAAATCCTGTTTGCGCTCGGCCGTACTTCGGAAGCAGTGCAGCGGCTACGCGGCGTGTTTGCGCTCGACAATGCAGATAATGCACATTTTGCATTAGCCGAGGCCTGGTTGGGACAGATTGCCGCCGAGGCCGGAAAAACCGCCGAGGCAGATGCGTATTTCCAAAAAGCAATGACTGTGCGTGGCTTCAGCGCCTTGGATCAGGCAGAACCCATGGAGGAGGCCTGCGCACTGTACGGACACTTTCTCCTGCGCCAAAACCGCCTGCCCGAAGCCGAGCAACGTTTCCGACAGGCGCTGGAGTGGCGGTATCAAAACAGCGCCAAGGGCTGGTACGGAATGGCTTGCCTGTATGCGAAAAAAGGTGAAAAGACGCAGGCGCTGGATTGTTTGGAAAAGGCGCTCGAACATTGGTATCCCGCCCCGGAGCCGATTTTTGCCGAGCCGCTTTTCAAAAAAATCCGCAAAACCGCGCGCTTCAAGGCGTTGATGAAAAAACATTTCCCCAATCAGGTCAACGACTAAAATATCAGGACAGGTCAAACACTATTTTGAGATTTTCATCAAGTTGAACATGGAAAGCAGGCGGCAATTGACCGATTTTTTGTTTCAGCCGGCGGTTGTCAATTGCCCGAACCTGATCCATCATAATATCGGAATCCTGGCTCAGTCCGGCAGTGCCGGCACTCAGGTGGATACGCAGGAGGGTTGCTCCGGGTCGGACTTTTGTGGTGAGTGGGCAAATGATCGTGGAGGGATGGTACTCGTTGAGAAAATTGGTTTGCACGACGATGACAGGCCGGACTTTGCCTGCTTCCGTGCCGAGTTGAGGATTGAGGTCGGCGAGCCATATTTCGTACTTTTTCATACGGCGGATCAATTTTCGTGCAGGATTTGCTCGTCGGCTATGGCTTCCATTTCAGCCAAAACCTCCATAGAAGTATCCGCCACGAGGGCCGATTCCGTACGAAGCCGGGCGGCAAGCAGCCGGCGTTTTTGGTGCCGATTGTAAAAAGCAATGGCTTCGTTCAAGTAGGCATTGCGGTTCATGTTGAGTTGAGCGAGCAAGGCTTCGGTTTCTGAAAAAAAGCGCGTCTTGCAGTTTAAGCGATAAATTTTTCATAAGTGGTATTACTTTTAGTGACACCAAAAGTAGTTCTATTTCGATCTGAATCCGGAAACGTGAATAAAAATAGTTTTTCCATGGTACTATTCAACACCAAATCAATTTCGGAGCGAGCAGCCTTCATACCGGTGCTCGTGCTCTGGTTCAGCATCATACTGCTGCCGGCCGCCACGATACTTTCCGCCCAGGATACCAAGGGTGCCCAACCCTCAACCAGCAACTCTCCAACCAGCAACCCCCCAGCCAAACCCGGGCCGTGGTGGTTGGCATCTCCAACTACCAGCACAATTCCATTCCAGATCTGAAATATGCCGACAAAGATGCCCGGGCCTTTGCCGACTGGCTGCAAAGTCCGGCAGGTGGAAGCATCCCGGAGGATAACATCAACCTTTTGACCAATGAAAAAGCCACCATCTCTGCCGTCGGCACTGCGCTGCATTCGATGCTCGAAGTCTGCAAATCTGGCGAACGCTTCATTTTTTATTTCTCCGGGCATGGCGACGTGGAAACCAAGACCCGAAACCAGCCGGGCTATTTGCTTTGCCACGATTCACCCGCCAACGTGTACATGGTTGGCGCACTGAATCTGCGCGATTTGCAGGAAATCATTTCGACAATTTCCGAAAATGGAGTCAAAGTCGTGCTTATCACCGATGCCTGCCACGCCGGAAAACTCGCCGGGGAAGGTGTTGGCGGGGCACAGGCGACGGCGGCAGCGCTGCTGCAACAGGTTGCGAATGAGGTCAAAATCATGTCCTGCCAGCCCAATGAATTCTCGCTCGAAGGCGAACAGTGGGGCGGCGGCAGGGGCGTTTTTTCGTACAACTTACTGGAGGGCCTGACCGGCCTGGCCGACAACAATACCGACAATACCGTGAACCTCTTCGAGATCAGACGCTTCCTCGAAGACCGCGTACCCGCCCAAACGGCCCCCCACCCGCAAATGCCCCTGACCGTCGGCGACCTCAATTTCCACCTGGCCACGGTGGACGCTGCAAGTATCGCCGCACTGAAACAGCGTAAAACACCCCCCGGTCAGCTGAGCAGCTTCGGCTCCAAGGGTATCGAGGACGAAGTGCTCGCCCGGGCCGACTCGCTCACCCGGACCCGCTACCGCGCGTTCCAGCGCGCGCTCCACGACGGCGATCTGCTCGCCGACACCGACTCCAGCGCCAACGTCCTGTTCGGCCAACTGGTAATGGTTGAAGTGCTGCGCCCCCTGTATGGCATTCTGCGCCGCAACTTCGCCGTAGCCCTGCTCGATGAGGTACAGCAGGCCATCAACGCTCTGCTGGCCGATGATCCCTACGAGGCGAACAACTGGCGGTACAATCCCGACAAATACGACAAGTACCCGGCATACCTGCAACGCGCGCTGGAACTGCTGGGGGATGGGCACTATATGCAGCGCTCGGTGCTATCCAAACTGCGCTACTTCGAGGGGTACCTGTTTTACAGAAAAATCGTGGATATAAGTGCGGCGTCGTCCCGGGACTCTCTGCGGAATATCGCCAAAAGCAAGTACCTCGAAGCCGCTGAACTGGAGCCTGAAGCGGCGCACATCTACCACGCTATTGGCGCTTTGTATGCAACCAACAACCCGAGCCGCACAGACTCTATGCAGCGCTGGATGGAAAAAGCCGTCGAATACGCCCCCACCTGGCAACTGCCGTACCTTGATCTGAGCTACGAGTATTTTCTTTCCCAGTCCAATGTAGCGAACGCTGAAAAGTGGCTGGACAAAGTGCTGGAAACCGGCTCCGACTCGTATGTGGTGCTGGAGCGGCTTTCCTGGCTATACCAGTGGCAGAACCGGACGCAGGAATCGCTGACGTTGTGCGACACGATGATTGCCCGAAAGCCCGAGCTATTCAATGCCTGGAGCACCAAGGGGGTAACCCATTTGATGCGAAACGAATTGTATGAAGCCGACGCGTGTTTTCGGCGATCCATCGAACTGGAGCCGGGTTGGAGCAACTGGGCCCTGTATTTCCGAGGTATGATGCTTGGTCAAATGCGGCGCTGGCCCGAGGCTAAAGTATTTCTGGATAAAAACATACTTGACGCGCAGGCGGATAATATCCAAAAAACGGGAATGATAGTCCACACCGTTCAGGGTATAATTAACAATCAAAACTTGATTTTGCAAGCACGGCCGTATTTCGACAAGGTCATTGAATTGCAATTGTATCCGAGTTCTGTATCCTTCGCGCTTACCGGAATCGGTATCATGAACTTCAACAAGGGGAATTTGTCGGAAGCTGAGACGTATTTCCTGAAGTCCTTGCAAACTGACACTACACATTCTAATAGTATGTTGTCAAATCAACTGTACCTGGCACTGGTCGCTGAAAAACGCGGAGAGCGGCTCCGGGCAGATAGTCTTTACCAGGCGGCATTTCGTGCCGCCCCCCGGATTTCTGCACTGGATAAAAGCTTTGTGTACTGTACCATACGGCTACACTATGGCCGGTTTTTAATACAGCAAAAACGCCATGCCGAGGCCCGGCAGCAATTCCGCCTCGCCGAGGAATTTCAACCCAAATGTTACGAGGCCCAATACGGCTATGCCCTGCTCGCTGCTGCCGATAAGCGGCACAACGAAGCGTTGGATCACCTGGAAAAAGCGCTGGACTACTGGCTCCCCGAAGCCGGCCCGATGCTGGAAGAGCCTCTGTTCCAAAAACTCCGCAAGACAAAACGCTTCCAGGCCCTGCTGGCGAAGCATTTCCCGGAGACAGCTTCCAACAAAAACTAACCTTGTCCGGACATGAAATACCCGCTCATACTTCTATTGCTGCTGCCGGCCGCCACGACACTCTCCGCCCAGGATACCAAGGGCGCCCAACCCTCCAACCAGCAACCTTCCAACCAGCAACCTTCCAACCAAACCCGGGCCGTCGTCGTCGGTATTTCCGACTATCAGGCGAACGCCATCCCTGATTTGACGTATGCCCACCAGGATGCCCAGGCGTTTGCCGGCTGGCTGCAAAGTCCGGCAGGCGGAAACGTGCCGGAACAAAACATCACGCTGTTGACCAATGCCGGGGCCACGTATGCCGCCGTCGCTACAGCCTTGTATTCCATGCTCGATGTTTGCAAGCCCGGCGAACGCTTCATTTTTTATTTCTCCGGGCATGGCGACGTCGAGGCCAAAATCAGTACCCAGCCGGGCTACCTCCTTTGCCACGACTCTCCCGCCAACGTGTACATGGTCGGCGCTTTTAACTTGCGCGACTTGCAGTCCATCGTAACCACACTCTCCGAAAACGGGGTCAAAGTCGTACTTGTCACCGATGCCTGCCACGCCGGAAAACTTGCCGGAGCGGGCATTGGCGGCACGCAGGCGACGGCTGCGGCGTTGTCGAAACAAATCGCCAACGAAGTCAAAATCATGTCCTGCCAGCCCAATGAATTCTCCCTCGAAGGCGAGCAGTGGGGCGGCGGAGCATTTTCCGCCAACCTGCTTGAGGGCCTGACCGGCTTGTCCGACCGAAACAACGACGGCGTTGTCAATCTCTTCGAAATCACACGTTACCTGCAAGACAATGTGCCCGCCCAAACCGCCCCGCTCCCACAAATGCCCATGTCGGTCGGCGACCTGCAAACCACACTGAATGCTGTGGATGCGGCTTCCCTGGCCGGTTTGAAAACAAAAAAATCCGGAGCAGTGGCGTGGATATCCGCAATTGGCTCAAAAGGGTTGGAGGAAGATATTTTGGCAAAAACCGACAGCCTGACCCGGCAGCGATACCTCGATTTCAAAAAGCAGATAGCCGCACACGTCTTTTTCGAGCCTCGGTACGATTGTGCCGACGACCTTTTTCGCGAGTTGATTCGCTTGCCGCAACTACAACCCCTACATGGCCTGATGACCCGAAATTACGCCGTGGCTCTGCTCGATGAAGTACAACAAGCCATCAATGCCCTGCTCGACAACGACCCCTACGAGGCCAACCGCTGGCGGTACAGCCCCGGAAAATACACCCAATATCCGGCGTATTTGCAGCGCAGCATGGAGTTGCTCGGCGAAAAACACTACATGAACCGCGCACTCGCCGCCAAGAAGCTGTATTTTGAAGGGTACAACCTGCTCAAAAATGTGGGCGAATTTCAGAACGAACCTGCCCGCCGAGATTCGTTCAGAAGGGTTACGCGGGAAAAATTTCTGGAATCGTTGCAGTTGCAACCGGAAGCGGCATACGTCTATTTTGCTATTGGGCAGACCTTTTCCTTTGAATTCAACCCGGTTTATCAGACGGATTCCGTCGAGTTCTGGGGCGGAAAAGCCATCGAATTGGCCCCCGGATGGTTGCAGCCGTACCTCGAAATAGCGCATGAATACGGGAACGGACAAGTGGATTTCGCAACATCGGAAACATGGCTGAACAAGGCATTGGCTATTGCTCCGAAATCGTATCTGGTGCTGGAACGGCTCTCCTGGCTCAAACAGTGGCAGAACAAACCGGACGAATCCATCGCCATCAGCAAACGGATGATCGAACTCAAACCGAACATTTTCAATGCCTGGTCCACCATGGCACAATCCCTGACCATGTTCAAGGGTGCGTACTACGAATCCGAAAAATACTGCCTCAAATCGCTCGAACTCGAACCCAACCAGGGGTGGTGGGCCGGCGTTTTGCTCGGCATCAATTATTACAAGACCCGCCGAACAGATTTGGCCATTCAACATTTGACGAAGCAACTTGAATTGCCGGCGGCTACCATTGTGGACAAAAGTTCACTGACCGACGCCCTTATCCAGGCGCTGATTCAAAAGGGGGACTGGGCGGCTGCCGAACGGTATTGCAAAGTTGCCGAAGCGCAATATTTCAATAATCCGCCGGCCGTTTGTATCCAAAAATCGCTGGAAGGGAAATTGTATTTCTTGCAAAACCGCTTTGATGAAGCCGAAAAAAAGCTCCGGGAAGCGCTTGTGGCCGACCCGACGTACAACGGTATGTGGCCATTAGATTGGGCCATACTCGGCGAAATTGCAGCACTCCGCGGCGATACGGCGGCTGCAGCGCAATGGTTCCAAAAGGTAGTGAACGATTCATATTTTTTTGGATACAACGCCACGCTGGACGAGGCCTTCTTCCGCTACGGCAAATACCTGCTCGCGCAAAACCGCTCCGCCGAAGCCGAGGTGCAGTTTCGGGAAATCAGCGTCACCCTGCCCAGGAGTTATTTTCACGGCTACGGCATGGCGCTTGGGGCCGCGAAACGGGGCAAACATACCGAGGCGTTGGACTGGCTCGAAAAATCCCTCGATAACTTTTGGCCGGAAGCGGAATCCATACAGGCGGAGCCGCTTTTCAAAAACCTGCGCAAGACGAAGCGGTACCGGGAGTTGCTGGCGAAGCATTTCCCGGAAACGGGGAAGTAGGCTGCTATGTGGCGGGATTGGCTTCGATCCAGACTTTGATGGTGGTGATGAAGAGTTTCATGTCGGCGAGCATGGCTTCGAGATCGGCAAACGCAGGTATTGCATTCAATTTATAATCCGCATCGGTGCGGGCAACAAAAGCGTCTTTAACCATCTTGGAGAATTGATTCGGAAATATGCCCGTATGCACGAAGTTTTTGTTTAACCATCCTTGTATTTGCTGATGTTTGGAAGTCTCAAATCCTTGCAGTAAAGCGAGCGCGAGCATGGCATAGAACATACCGTAGTATACCCGATTGGCTGCCAGTTCAGGCTGATTATTTGCCAGACAGGACTCAACTCGCTGAATGGCTTGTTCAGCCTGTTCTATTCGCATCGAAATAAGATGCATACGCTGCTCTGATGTTATCATGCGTAAATTCCTTGTGAAAGCGCTTTTACAAAAAGGGGTTCATATCCCCGGAAAGTATGCTGTAGTTCATGTTCAGAAACGATAAGTGGATGAGTAATCACATCAAAATCCAAGTCAATATCGGTCATGATGTCTAAAACCGCTCGTTCGAACCGCCAATCATACTCTCCCCGAACCACCACCACGAAATCCCAGTCCGACCAGCGGTGCGGCTTGCCCCACGCCCGCGATCCGAACAGAATGACATCCTTGATCTTGTCGCCAAAAGCCGCTACCAGACGGGCTTTGGCTTCCTGAAGTATCTTGTCGCGCTTTTTCATGGTGTATCGCTTTGTTGAAGTGTTTGCAAAAATACACGCTTTGCCTCCCTTCTTTTTTAAAACTTGTTTTCAACATGAAAAACATCCTCCTCTCCTGCCTGCTGCTCACTTGTAGCGCCCTCGCTCTCCGCGCTCAAACCACTACCCTCCGTTTCGGAAAACTCGTGACCGGCCAAGGCGCTGTGATCACCGATGCCGTCGTCGTAGTCGAAGGTAATCGCATCAAATCTGTTGGCTCGGGCGACAAGGCCTTACCGCCCGGCGCAACGGTGACCGACCTGCGGCCGCTCACCGGAATACCCGGCATGATAGATGCACACACCCACATCACCTATTTCTGGGACAAAGAGCAGGGCGATACGCCCTGGGCGGCGCTCCAGCGGTCGACGCCCGCCGTGCTGGTGTACCTCGCGCAGGAAAGCGCCCGAAAAACACTCGAATGCGGGGTAACCACCATCCGCGACCTCGGTTCCTGGGCCGGTATGGACCTGGCCATGCGCGATTTGATCAACCGCGGCGCCATGACCGGGCCGCGGCTGTTCGTAGCCGGGCACGGGCTGCACGTCACCAACACCGCCTTTGATCCCTGGATTTCCGAGCTCGACCCGGGCCGTGCCGACGGGGTGGACGAAGTGCAAAAAGTGGTGCGCCGCGAACTGGCCGCCGGTGTGGACTGGATCAAAATTTACGGTTCCACCGGCAGCGCCCACGATGTGAGCGGCAACCAAACCTACTCCTACGAGGAAATGAAAGCCGCCGTGGATGTTGCCGCCCGGGCCGGCAAACGTGTGGCCATCCACTCCTACGGCCCCGACGGCGCGCGGGATGCCGTTCGGGCCGGCGCCACTTCTATCGAACATGCCACCGACATGGACACGATGACGTTCCGGACAATGGCTCTGGAAGGTATATTTTATGTACCCACGGTAGATCACAACCGCTACTACGCCGATCACCGCGACGAGTTTGGCTACGGCGATGCCGTGGTGGCCGGGTTGCACGATTTCATCGCCCGCAACCTCGAATCCGTCCGAATGGCTATAAAAATGAAGGTGAAAATTGCCATGGGCCGGATGCCTTGTTCACCGGATTCGGAGAAAATACCCGCGAACTGGAGTGGTTTGTAAAAGCCGGCATGACACCCGCGCAAGCCCTGCAAACCGCTACAACAAATGGTGCAGCCCTGCTCGGAATGGAAACCGAACTGGGCGCCGTGGCGCCCGGTTTTCTGGCCGACATAGTGGCTGTTTCCGGCGACCCGCTCGCCGATATTCAGGTCGTCGTAAAAGGCGTGCGCTGGGTGATGAAGGACGGGAAGGTAGTGGTGGACAAGCGGGCGGAGAAGTGACCGGCATGCGCCGCCGGCATTTTTTTTCTCGAAATGCTCAGAGGCTGTCTCAAAAGCATGGCTTTGACGGGAATTGATTTTTTTAGACAGGATTTACAAGATTTACAGGATAAATGAGGCGGCTCCGCCGCCGAAAATCCTGTAAATCCTTTTCATCCTGTCAAAAAATGGATTCGCCTGTCAACTTCGCAATTATGGTGCGGACTTACGAGACACCCTCTACTGCCCGAAAAAATGTCTAAAAGTGCGGTGACCGGCATGCGCAGCCGGCACATTTTTTTCTTCCACTGATAACCCAAACGCCGGGGTGGTATAAATGGTCATTACGCATCCAATTTTTATCACCTGTAAAAACTGTATTGTTATGAAATCGCGCCTGTTATTTTCCGCTATCTGTTTCACCCTGTTGTTCGCATGCAGCCACACCCTTCGGGCACAACGTATTGTGCACTGGAAAGGCGGCACCCCGGGGCTGGAATCGAACTGGAACACTCCGGGCAACTGGAGCACCAATGCCGTTCCCAATGCCTTTTGCGACGTCATCATCCCCGACGTATCCACCCGGTCGGGCGCCGGTCCGGTGCTTGCGCAAAAAAACGCCGAGGTCAATACCCTCATCCTGGAGTCCGGCGCATCGCTGGTGATTCAACAATGTGGCGCTTTGGCGGTGTACGGTAATCTGGAGCGCTTTGGTGTGCAGACGCTGGAGGTGAACGGTTCGCTGATGCTGAAAGGCGATGCGCAGACGGCCGGATTGATCAGCGGAAACGGGGCTTTGCTTGCACTTGGAAAAAGCAAATGAAAACGCACCAACATCCTTTCCTACTTTTGCACAAACCTGGCTTGGCGGCAACGTGCCGTCAGGCCAGTTTTACGGGGCCTTGCCTTATCTGTTTATGTATTTTAAATACCACATTATGATGAACCACTTTGTTTTGAAAAGTTTCTTTCTCATTGCGGTGACTCTGCTGCTCGGCACGTTCGGCGCCGGCGCCCAAACCACCAAACCCGCAGGCAAATCTGAAAATGCACGCGCAATAAAAACAACGCCGGTACCTGTCCCCAAGCCGCTTCCGCTGATCCAGTGCGAAACATGCAAACATGCCGTGCCGGTGGAAGTACACACATCCGCCAAAGATGCCGTGGTTTTTTCCGGCCCACCCGATGGAAAGGGCGCTCCAGTGGAGTATCAGGTGTTTGTCCAAATGACTACCGGCGCAGCCTGGCAATTTGCCGCTCGCGGCGAAATTTCCAAACCCGGCGAACGACATCCGCTTTGTTTTGCCAACTCCGCACAGATCATGGTGTTAGTCTGGAGCGACACCCCCTTCGGATCAATCGCCGAATTCAGTGACACCTGCCTGTAAGTTCGGCGGGTTAAAACCCGCCGCTACCTTTTTGTCGCTTAATCCCGAAGTATCCCGCCTGAATCAAGCACTTTACCCAATACTTCTGTTCCATGAAAGTATACCTGCTCCTGATCAGCGCATTGTTTTGCAGTTTGGCCCCGATGCCGGCCCAGCAGCCCCGGGGCGCCGCCCCGATTTCTACTACCCCTGTTGCCGGCACAGGTCAAACCTGGGCGGTTATCGTCGGCGTATCCGACTACCAGGACCCTGATATCAGCGATTTGCAATTTGCGCACCGCGATGCCGCCGCTTTTGCCAAATACCTGCAAAGTCCTGCCGGCGGCGGACTGGACAATACGCACATCACGCTGTTGCTCAACCAGGAAGCTACGCTCGGACAAGTAGCCAAAGCGCTGGACTGGATGCTGGACGTCGTCAAGGAAGGCGACCAGGCGATTATTTATTTCTCCGGCCACGGTGACGTGGAGCGCAAAACGATCTCTCAGCCGGGTTATCTGTTGTGCTGGGATGCACCCTCCCGGGTGTACTATGGCGGGGGGGCACTGGGTTTGCCCATGTTTCAGGAAATTATTTCCACGCTTTCCCTGCAAACGAAGGCCCGGGTGCTGGTCATTACCGACGCGTGCCGGGCGGGCAAACTGGCCGGCAATGAAATTGGCGGCATCCAGATTACGGCAGCCAATCTGGCTAAACAATACGCCAACGAGGTGAAAATCCTGTCTTGCCGTCCCGAAGAGTTGTCGCTGGAAGGCGAAGGCTGGGGCGGTGGACGCGGCGTTTTTTCCTATTATTTTTTGAATGGTCTCGCCGGTTTGGCCGACCGCGACGGGAACGGGGTGGTCAGTTTGCAGGAAATTGAGCGCTACCTGGAGGACTGGGTGCCCAAGGCTACCGCGCCCCACAGCCAGAACCCGATGACCGCAGGCAGCAAAAGTGCTACCATCAGCCAGGTGGACCCGGCTGCACTGGCTGCTTTGCAGCACAACGATGATTTCCAAAATCTGGCCAACTCCCTGCTGGCCAGCAACGACAAGGGCATTCTCGACGCTTTAGCCAAAGACCCGAGTGCGCTGGCACAATACAACGATTTCAAACAAGCCCTGAAAGAGGGCCGCTTGCTGACCCCGGAAGAAAACTCGGCATGGCGGCTGTACGAACAGCTCAAAGACAAGACTGTCATGGCGCCTTTCCACAACCTGATGCGCCGCAACCTGGCCGCCGCCCTGCAGGACGAAGCCCAACAGGCCATGAATGCTTACCTGAAAGCCGACCCGACCGAAATGCGCAAGCGCTGGAAATACAGCGACCGGCACTATGAAAATTTTCCGGAATACCTGCGCAAGGCGGCGGATCTATTGGGCGAAGAACACCCGCTCTACAAAACGCTGAAAGCGCGGGCGCACTATTTTACCGGCCTCAACTACCGCCTGCGCGGCGAAAAAACCAAAACCCCCGCACTGTACAAACTGGCACTGATCGAGCTACAGGAGTGCCTGAAACTGGAGCCGGACGCACCGTTTGCCTACAACGAACGGGGCGTGCTGCATCGCAGGCTCCAGCAGTACAAGGCGGCCGTGCACGATTTTGAGCAAGCGTTCTCCTTGTCGCCCGGCTGGGTATTGCCCTGGGCCAATTTAGCATCCATTTACAACAACCTGGAAGACTATGACAACGCCGAAATAGCCGGCAAGGAAGCCGTCCGGCTGGATAGTTCCTTTGCTCTGGCGCAATACAACCTCGGCGTTGCCTACCACTTCAAATCCGAATTTGCTGCCGCAAAAATCCATTACCAAAAGTCTATCCAGAAAGACCCGGACTATGCATTGGCTTACTTCAATCTCGGGATGATCTGTTTTCTGGAACACGATTTCAGGCAGGCAGAGCAACTCTGGACAAACTACCACCAACTGGCGCCCGACGATCCGGAAGGCCTTCAGAATCTGGGTGAGGCAGCGTTGAAACTCGATCAAAAAGAAACAGCGCTTGGGCATTTCAAAAAAGCCCTGGAACTCGATCCGACGTATGTCATGGCCCAACTGAGTATTGGGCAAGTATATCTCAGCGAGGGAAGGTATGACAAAGCCGAATCTGCTTTTTGGCGCTATGCGGCGCAAAAACCCGATGACGCTATCCCGTATTATCACCTCGCTTATTGCAAGGTACTTCAGGATCAACCGGACCTGGCCGAACAGCAACTGAAAAAAGCCCTGTCGCTGGACAACGACCAAAAAATACTACTCCAGGCCTCTACTCTGGAAATGCTCCGCACGGCCCCCCGCTTCCTTGCCTTGCTGGAACAGTTTGTGCCGGGCTGGAAAAAAGGTTGAACTCCAACGCAAGTTTGCTATAGGAAAGCGACGACGCGCACAAGGGGCAGTAGAGGCTGTCTCAAAAGCACGGCTTTGACGGGAATTGATTTTTTTCAGACAGGATTTACAAGATTTACAGGATAAATGAGGCGACTCCGTCGCCGAAAATCCTGTAAATCCTTTTTATCCTGTCAAAAAATGAATTCGCCTGTCAACGGCGCAATACGGTGCGGACTTATGAGACAGCCTCGGTAGTGGCAAATTTCGGGTGATGGAACACGGATTAAACGGATGCAGGCAACACGGATTTTCACGGATTTATGTAAGGAATCCGTGAAAATTCGTGTTCCATCACCCGAAATTGGTCACTACCGGAAAGTCTACGCGTTTTCCTTATTTCACTTCAACACCGATTTGGCTTTGGGTTCCAGCCCGTATCGCATCCAGAATGCGGCATACATGACGCGCAGCATATTGTCTTTCGGATGTTTTTGGAGCAGGGTTGCGTACCGCTGTTCGGCGGCGGCCAGCCATTCGCCTTTTTCCAGGGCGACGGCTTCCATGAGTCCGCGCACCACAGGGGTGCCGTCCCGGTACAGGGTAGAGTTGGACGCCCGGGCAGACGCTGTCGCTTGTTCCTCGGAGGTGGAAAGTACGAAATCCCGTGTGGCGGAAGTCATGCCGGGGTTGCCTGGGACCTGCACGTTCCAGGAGTACAACTGGTTGGGCGGCAGGTTCAATGTCCGGAGGTCTATGGTGGCGAAGGTATCTGTTGTGGTGATGCTGTGCAGCGACTTGTTGTTTTCGTCCAGGATATTCAGTTGGTAGGTTTTGGCGCCGGTGGGTCTGGACCAGATAAAATCGGTGTTGCCCGGCAGGAGCTTTCCAAAAGGCAGGATGGGGATGATCGTGATGCCCGATCCGCCCCAGCCGTCGCCGCCCTGTTTGGGGTTGGTGATGGCGGCGCCCATACCGTCGCCGCCCTGCTTGGGATTGGTGATGGCCGTGCCCCATCCGTCGCCGCCCTGTTTGGGGTTGGTGATGGCCGCGCCCCATCCGTCGCCGCCCTGTTTGGGGTTGGTGATGGCCGCGCCCCATCCGTCGCCGCCCTGTTTGGGGTTGGTGATGGCCGATCCCCAGCCGTCGCCGCCCTGTTTTGGATTGGTGATGGCCTGGCCCATGCCGTCGCCCACTTGTTTGGTGGCAACGAATTCCACGGAAGCGCGGATGTACTTGCCAAATTCCGGATCGAAGTTGAGGCTCGACAGTCCGCCGGGTTTGAAAATATCGGACAAGGCATGGTTGCCTTTGCCCTTGATACTTTTCAGGCGGCCGTTGCAATAGACCACAGCCGAGCCATTGCCGGATATTTTGAGCGTGCCGTCATTTTTTACAACTGCTCCGGGTGCAATTTTGAGGTTCAGGGAGTTGTCCGCCGAGGCATATCGAACCTTGCCCGCGGTAGAAACAACTACCGCTGGAAAATTATCGGTTTGGGCCAATAGCGGGCCGGCAAGAAACAGGGTTCCAAAAAGTAAAAACCAATTTTTCATCATCGTTATGTTTTAGTGTACCGAGTTGATCTGTGCTGCTATCGTTTGGTATAGTTTATCCAGCAATCCAGTTTGTCGTTTTTCAGGATAAATATGATCTGTTTGTACACCATGATTTGCCCGATGGGGGTTTCGATGGTTCGCGGCGCTTCGCCATAAGCTTGCACGATGGCTTCACGCGTGTCGCCCAGACCGATGTTTTTTGCTGTTTTTCCTTTGTTTCCGGCAGTAGTCAAGTGAAAAATAGTCATCGGTTCCGTTGTGCTCCCGGCGTTGTTGCTGATGTACACTTTGGAGTTGGGGCCGGGCGTCGGGTTTTGATGGAAACCGATATTATCGGTCAGTTCTATTGTTTTTTGATCATCGTATTTGGGGAAGAGGTCGTTGTCGGCGGGGTGCGAGATGGCGATCATTTTCATTCCGTCAATGGCTTCTGGTTTAAGCCCGACTTTATCTTTCGGAGCCGGCTCCAGGGGGGCATTGTTTAAAATCCGGAGGTTGATGTCCGCCAGTTTGCTGGAGTCTTTCGTTGCAGCGATCTGGAAAATCTTTTTGGCTTGTTCGGTATTGCCGTTTTTGGCTTCGAGAATACCGAGCAGGATATCGGCATCCACGGCTGTTTTCGGGTACCGGTTGTTGGCCAGGGCTGCCGTACGCGCTTCCTTGTCGGCGTAAAAGCGGGCGCGGGACGTATCGCCGAGTAAGGCGTAGGCGCAGGCTTTATTGAGGTAGGCCGGCGCATAGGCGGGGTCCATACTGATGGCGGCATCAAACTGGAGCAGGGCCTGGCGGAGCATTGTTTCGCGCAGGCTTCCGGCGCCCGAGCCTTTAGAGCCGGCGGAAAAACTCAGATCGAGTTCGACCGGGTAGCGGTACACCAGTTCGTTGGCCTCAAATTCATTCATCGCTTCCAGTACCTTAGCCACACCGAGGTTGTTGTAAATTTCCCGGCTCTGGTATCGGATGGCCACATAGCGGTAGTATTCGTACGCCTCGGCGTAGCTGCCGATGGCGGTGAGCAGGTTGGCCATTTCAAATACTTCGATGAGGCGTCCGAGTTTTTCCTTAGTGCGCAGGAGCAGCGCCTGGCGGTCGGACAGAGACGGATAATTCTCTGATTCTGTGCCCCATCCGTATGCTGTGTACACTTTTTGAATCAACTCCGGGCCTTTGTCGAACAGCCCGTACCCGGCAGAATAGGCCAGAAAACCACCGAGGTAATCGGCTTCCGTTTCGTTGGCTACCTTGTCGGTCAGTTTGTTCAGTTTGAGGCCGATGGGCAGGTCGCCGTATTCTTGCACAAATCCGTTTCGCCAGCCGTGTTTTTCGTAGTAGTGGGTCAGTTCGTGGCCCAGGAGAAAGGCTAATCCGGCATCGCCGAACTCCTTGCAGGCATTGAAGGCGTTTTCCTCCAATTGCACCTCGTTGAGTTGGTAGTTCATAAACGCGGCATTTCCATTGCCTTTGCCTTTCAGCATGACGAATCGGGGTACCGGCAGGCGGAAATCGCCGCGGGCTTCCACCAGCCGGTCGAATATACCCAGGGCTTGTTTGTATTCCGGTGTGTTGGCCATTTTGTCTGCCGGAGACTGGGTGGCCCCGGGCTGGGCGCCGCCCAGCGGAATCGTGCCGATTGTCCGGTGTTGGGCGGATACGTCCGATAGAAAACAGATTAGGGAGAGGATACAGAGCAGGCTTGTTTTCATCATAAATAGTTTAGTTTATATGGTGTAAAGATGACCACTTAATTAAAGACAACACTACATTTACCAAAAAAAATAAGATGACACGTTTGCTTTTTTTAATGACAATGTTTGCTGCTGCTTCAGGTTTGAACGCGCAGGATTTGCATGTGCACTATGATGCTTTTACCGATTCGGTGTATTACCTGCGCGGTGAAAAAACGATCCATCAGCCCCTGATTAAAAAGGGGGAAAATATCTGGTTGCACGTCAATAACTATAATAACTACCTGTACAATATCGAGGTTGTATCGGAGGTAGGCCGGGAATCGGTTTCGTCGGGCAGCGGCTTTAATCCCGGACAATTGTTGTCCGGCGGTGGTTTCGATCCCATCCAAATGCTTCTGGGGGCGGGCGGGTCGGCCGGCGGACCGGGTATCCCCGGTATCTCGGGCAGGGATGTGAGCAAAGGCGACGGTATGGGCAGCACTTCGGCGGATGTGGAGCGACAAAAACGCCTTGACGTCATGCGGCAAACGGAGACGAAAGTCAATACAACTTTTACGTTGCTCGCCGATCTGGACGACCAGATTTCCGAAAAAAACGAAGCCATTCAAACTGCGCTGGAGGCCCAGCAAATACAAACGTTCGTTGCCTCTGAACTCCGGAAACTCCGCTACAATCCGCAACTCGCTCCCCACCAGATTCGAGCACTTTCGCACGAATACATGGCGCGTATATTCAATGAGAGCGACCCGACCAAATTAGACATCACGGCTGTTCTTCAAAAAACAGACGCGATTGGACAGCTGGCGGGGCTACAGCAGGAGTATGAAACGTACACCGCGTTGTATGCCGGGCAAGTAGACAGCCTGAAAGATTGGCTCGACATTATTCAGGGATTCAAATCCGATTTTTCGGACAGCAACATAGACCGTTTTTACACCGTAGCAGATAAAAAACTGGCTACGCCGGAAAAAAATCTGAAAACATACCAGCGCAACATAACGGTGCTGCAAACCCAACTCCCGCAAGTCAAAAACCTCGACTTTGAAACGCTTGTCCAGCTGCGCACGGACTACTTGATCCTCGAAGAAAATGATTTTTCCCGGCAGTACCGGCACACTGCCGAGGGCGACAACCTGACCCTGCAACTGGTACTGACCCCGATTGACTCCGCCCAAACCCCCGGTGTGGCTACCAAATACGTTCCCGCTATTCGGGTGGATGTGTACGGCGGCTTCAAGGTGGCCGCCGGCCTGGGCCTGAGTTTCGGCCAGTTTTTTCAACGCCCCATGGATTATTTCGTACGCGACAGCCTGATTCGCAGCAGCGCCAAAGACGCCTTCACGCCTTACCTGTCTTCGTTTATCCATTTTTACCGGCAGGGTAGGGGAGCGGTATCGGCGGGTGGTTCGTTCGGTGTGGGTATCCCGCTTGGCGATGGCGGTGGCCTGGAAGCGTTATCTTTCTTTTTAGGCCCGTGCCTGGTATTTGGCCGTGGAGAGCGCATCGTGCTGAGTGCGGGTATCATGGGCGGCAAAGTGCAGCACCTGAGCGACGGCTACAGTCCGGGCGACTATTTTGAGGCCGATGCCAGTCTGCTAAAAACTGAATCGCGGTATCAACTGGGGTATTTTGCGGGCCTTTCGTTCAGTTTGGCCGGAGGAAAATAGCGTACACGCTACGGGCTTTTACAGGGAGACCCTGTGTTAAATTTGCGCTCTACAGGCTGACACCGCTTTCTGAACACTCCCGGCAAATACCTACTTCCTCCCCATTGCCCGATACACCACCTCCTGCATCCGCGGCCGGTAGTTCCCGTTGATCAGTTTGTTGTTGTTCATACTCGGAAACGTCCGGTTGGACAAAAACACAAAAATCAGGTTGTGATCGGGGTCGGCCCACACGGCATTGCCGGTGAAACCCGTGTGCCCGAAGGTGTTCGGCCCGGCTAACGCGCTCATGTTTTGCGATTGTTTGGCATCCAGTTCTTTCATATCAAAACCAATGCCCCGGCGGGTACTGCCCGGGTAGCGCGTGGTGAACCGCGCCACCGTCTCGGCTTTCAGGTAGCGCCGCCCGGCGTATTCGCCCTTGTTGAGCAGCATCTGGAAAATTTTGGCCAGGTCGTTGGCATTGCTGAACAGCCCGGCGTGGCCGCTCACCCCGCCCAGCATGGCGGCGCCCATGTCGTGTACATAGCCTTGCAGCCGCTGCTGGCGGAAATAGTTGTCGTCTTCGGTGGGCACGCAGCGGTCGGTCAGGCCCTGCTCCCACGGGTTGAACATGGCCGTGGCCAAGCCCAACGGGCGGTAAAACGTGCGCCGGACAAACACATCCAGCGGCTGCCCATTCAGGTTTTGCAGCGCCCGCGCCGTGAGGTACAGGCCGAGGTCGGAGTATTTGTACGATTTTTCCGAACGCAGTGGCGCGGTGAAAATCCGGTTCCAAACGGTGTCCGCGTAGTCGTCGGCCATGTACAGGTCTTTGGCTACAGGTACTTCATAGCAGGTCATGGGCACGGGATGGTAAATATCCGGCGAAGGGCGACCCAGCCCGATCAGTGTTTTTTCATAAAATGGAATCCAAGCCTGCAAACCCGCCTGGTGCACGAGTATTTCTGCTACCGTCAGGTCTTTCTTGTCGGTATTTCGCAGCTCCGGCACATAGGTGCTCATGGGTTTATCCACGTCCATTTCCCCGGCATCCACGCGGTGCATGACGGCAAGGGTAGTGGCCGCCACCTTGGTGATGGAGGCCAGGTCGTACAAGTCGTCGAGGGCTACACGTTGCGCGGTACTGTCGTAGGTATGGCGACCGTAGGCTTTGTGCCACACGACTCTGCCGTCTTTGGCCACAAGTATCTGGCAACCGGGGGCCGCGCCCTCGGCGATGAGTTCGGCGGCGAGGGTGTCCAGCAGGCGCAAGGTGTCGCTGCTGAGGCCGACGGCTTCCGGCAGGTTGTAACCCATACGTTTGGCAGGAAAATCCAGTTCGATACCCTGCCCTTGCCGGGCCGATTGGGCGGCCGTCACAGGCAGAGCGCCGCTGATATCGGCAGCGCCGAACAGTGCCTGCGCGGCTATTTCCTGGGTCATCGCATCCTCGCTGTAGGCTTGCAGCAGAACAGGGGCCGATTCAAAAAATTTCAGGCTGTACGGGTTGCCGAACACCGTGAGTGCCACGGTGTTGCTTTGCTCGCACAGGCGCTGCACGAGGGCAATGCGGGTCGGGCTGAGGCCAAAATTGGTTTCCGGGCGGCGGCTCATATCGTGCAGGCTGACGAGCACCACGTCGAACGTGCGCAGGGTGTCCAGCAGCGGCTGAAAGTCCAGCGAGTCTATGTTTTTGGGCAAATTGAAATGCGCCATGGGCGCGTAAAAACCACAGGTATTTTGGAACACGGTGCGGTTGGTGTCGCCTATGGCCAACGTAGCAAAGCGGTATTTTTCCAGGTTTTCAAAACCTGCCCGGCCCGGTCGGTCGCGCACGAGGGTGAGGGAATGCTCAATGAGGCGGTGTTTCAGCACGATGGATTCGGGGCGGTTGAGGTCGCGGCGGATGTTGGCGGTGTCCACACGCTGGGGCCGGGTGAGGCCGAAGCGGTACTTGGCGCGCAGCACGCGGCGGACGCTCTCGTCCACCTGAGTCTGGTCGAGCGAGCCGTCGGTCAGGGCTGCGCGGATGGCGGCGATGGCGGCCCCCACATCATTGGGCAGCAGGATGATGTCGTTGCCGGCGCGCAGGGCTTCCAGGTCTGCCTGGCCGGGCTGGAAGTATTTGGCCACGCCCTCCATTTCCATGGCGTCGGTGAAAATGAGGCCCTCGAAGCCGAGTTTTTTGCGCAGCAAACCGGTGACCACGGGGTGGCTCAGGGTGGTGGGGTGGTTGGGGCGCGGGTCGAGGGCGGGCACGCTGAGGTGGGCCACCATGACGCCGCCCACGCCGTACAGGGCCATAGCGCGGAAGGGGAAAAGTTCGAGACTGTCGAGGCGGTCGTAGGTATGGGAAATGAGGGGCAGGTCGAGGTGGGAGTCCACGTCGGTGTCGCCGTGCCCCGGGAAAGTGTTTGGCGCAAGCCAGCACGCCGCCGTCCTGCAGGCCCATCATGTACTGGAAACATTTGGCGGCCACGTTGTTGCGGTCTTCGCCAAAGGAGCGGTCGTTGATGACGGGGTTTGCGGGGTTGTTGTTCACATCGGCCACCGGGGCAAAGTTGATGTGTACGCCGAGGCGGCGGCACTGCCGGGCGAGGTCGCGCCCCATGTCATAAATCAGGCGGTTGTCGCGGATAGCGCCGAGCATGATTTGTTTGGGATACGAAATGGTGCTTTCGCGCAGGCGCATGCCGAGTCCCCATTCGGCATCCATGGAAATGAGCAGGGGCAGGCTGTCGCACAGGGCCTGGTATCGGTTGGTGAGTTCGGCCTGGCGCTCGGGCGTGCCCTGGAAAAAACAGAGTCCGCCCACGCGGTAGGTTCGGATGATATCCTCCACCGCATGCTCGTATTCCGGGCCTTTGTCCGAGTGTGCGCGGATCATAAACAGCTGGCCGAGGCGCTCGTCCGGGGTGAGGGTATTGAACACCGAATCTACCCACACGGCCTCCAGCGGGTCGAGGCTGTGGGCAAGGTTGAAGCGGTTGTTGCGGTTGGCACTCAGGGCCAACAGGGCCGCGAGCAGGACGAATACGGGCAAATGGAACGGGCGGCAGGGCACGGATTTCATGGGGGCAAAGGTGCGGATAAGTTTGGAAAAGTCGCCTGGGGGGATGTGATCATCGGTACGCCCGCTGTTTGCGGTGCTTTTGCGCCCTGCCACGCGCAGGGCGCCGTTGTGTCAAAAGTCATCTCCCAAAAATCTGCCCAAAGGATAGTTTTATTGTGGCCCGAAAGAGGCTGTCTCAAAAGCATGGCTTTGACGGGAATTGATTTTTTTCAGACAGGATTTACAAGATTTACAGGATAAATGAGGCGACTCCGTCGCCGAAAATCCTGTAAATCCTTTTTATCCTGTCAAAAAATGAATTCGCCTGTCAACGGCGCAATACGGTGCGGACTTATGAGACAGCCTCTTGACCCTGCGGGAATACGTTAAAAAAGCCCTAAACCCCTCCGGCATTTTTGTGTGCATCGGGTTATCTCGCGCACTTTGGGGCAAATGTCAAAACTTGACTTTGATGAAAAACACACAACGCTTTTTAGTCCTTGCCTGCCTGCTATGAAATTGCTGCTTCCACTCACCCTGTTGCTCACCCTGTCCGCACACATCGCCAACGCGCAACACGAACCACAAACCATGGCTGCCGATACCCTCCGCTGCGACGACTGCCCCGAAATGGTGCTGGTACTGGGGGACACATTTGTCATGGGCTGTTTAGACAGCAACCGGGACGGCTACTGTTTCGATAGCCAAAAACCGCCCCACCCGGTGCGCGTGCAGGATTTTTACATCGGCAAGTATGAAGTGACGGTGGAGGAGTTCAGCCGCTTTGTTGATCGAACCGGCTACCAAACGGAGGCCGAAACAGAGGGCTGGAGCAACTTGTGGACGGGCACTGAGTGGCAAAAACGCGACAGTATCATCTGGCGCGACGATGCCAACGGAAAACGCCGGCCGGAAACGGAACGGCAGCACCCGGTCATCCATCTGTCGTGGCATGACGCTGTGGCATACTGCAACTGGTTGAGTCAGGAAACGGGCAAAAAATACCGTCTGCCCACCGAAGCCGAGTGGGAATACGCTGCACGGGGCGGCAACAAGAGCCAAGGCTACCTGTACAGCGGCAGCAACAACCTCACCGACGTGGCGTGGTCAACAGAAAATGCCGGCAACCGCACCCACCGCGTTGGCGCCAAAAAAGCCAACGAACTGGGTATCCACGACATGAGCGGCAACGTGTGGGAGTGGGTGGAAGACGACTGGCACGACGACTTCGACGATGCGCCCACCGATGGACAGGCCTGGATAGACGATGGCTACAGACCGCTGCGCCGGGTGCGCCGCGGCGGCGGCTGGGGCAACCATATTTCTTCAGGCGAATACTGCCGTAACGTGTGTCGAAACGGCTCCCCTGCGGCGTTCCGCGGCAGTTATGTCGGCTTCCGGTTGGCACTTCAGTTTTGAAAGTTCGGGGCGAACCGCAATCACCGAAACCTCGGCTGTTTGCGGTGCTTCGTGCCCTGCTCGTACGCGTAGGCAATTTCCAAAAGTACCGGTTCGCTCCATGCCCGGCCAAAAAACGAGATACCCACCGGCAGGTCATCCACGAAGCCCATTGGCACCGAGATGTTGGGGTAGCCCGCGATGGCTGCCGGCGAGGATGTTCCGAGCATGTAGTGGTCGCCGTTTACCAGGTCTGTTTTCCATGCCGGAGCGCCCGTCGGGGCGATAATCGCGTCCAGCCCATGCTGATCCATGACCCGGTCTATGCCGTCCTCGCGCATGGCTTTTTGCATACCGGCGAGTGCATTCAGGTAGGTGCTGTCGCTCAGGTCGCCCCTGGCTTGCGCCATGACGAGCAGTTCCTGATTGAAAAATTTCAACTCAATGGAGTCGGCCGCATTGAAGGCGATGAGTTCTTCCATGTTTTTGACGGGCGCTTCAGTCCCGAGCGCAGCAAAGTACTTGTTCAGCCCGTCCTTGAACTCGTACAGCATGACCTCGAAGGACAGTCCGTTGGCGTTGGTTTCGGAAATGGCGTCCAGTTCGATGATTACCGCGCCCTGATTTTTCAGGTGTTCGATGGCTTGCAGCATCAGAGCATCCACTTTGAAATGCTGTCCGGCGGCGCCTTTGTTCCACCCGATGCGTTTGCCTTTCAGGCCGTCTTTGTTTAAGAAAACGGTGTAGTCGCGGTGGGCTTTGCCTGCGCTGGGCAAGGTTTTGGCGTCGGAGGCATCCACGCCCGTCAAGGCGCCGAGGCAAATAGCGGCGTCTGTGACGGTGCGCGCCATAGGGCCGGGCGTGTCCTGGGTATACGAAATGGGGATGATACCCGACCGGCTGATGAGGCCGACCGTAGGTTTTATGCCGACAATGCCGTTGGCCGTAGCCGGGCACACGATAGAGCCGTTGGTTTCGGTACCGATGGCAACCATGCACAGATTGGCCGACACCGCTACGCCGGAGCCGGAACTTGACCCGCAGGGGTTGCGGTCCAGGCTGTACGGGTTCCGGGTTTGGCCGCCGAGGCCGCTCCAGCCGCTGATGGACAACTCGCCGCGGAAGTTGGCCCATTCGCTCAGGTTGGTTTTGCCGAGAATGACGGCGCCCGCTTCGCGTAGTTTTGCTGCCACCCAACTGTCCTGCAAGGGGTGCGAACCTTTCATTGCCCGCGATCCGGCGGTAGTTTCCATCTTGTCGTGGGTGTCAATGTTGTCTTTTAGCAAAATCGGTACGCCGTGCAGGGGGCCGCGCAGCCGGCCGGCGCGGCGCTCCTCGTCCAGTTGCCGGGCAATTTCCAGGGCATCCGGGTTGATTTGCAGGACGGAGTTGAGGGCCGGGCCGGTACGGTCAATGGACTCGATCCAGTGCAGGTAGTACGTCACCACTTCCTCCGTGGTGTAGGCGCCGCTCCGGTACCCCTCCTGCAATTGAGCGATGGTGTATTCGTCCAGATCAACGACCCGTTGTGCATGCAGTCGGGTTGAAAAGGAAATGGCCGCGCAGAGCGAAAGCAGAAGTAGTAGAGTGTGGTGCATATAGTCCGTTGAGAGTGGTTGAAAAGGTGGAGAAGGTTGAGCGCACGATACAGGACATTTTCGGGACGAGAGGCTGTCTCAAAAGCATGGCTTTGACGGGAATTGATTTTTTTCAGACAGGATTTACAAGATTTACAGGATAAATGAGGCGACTCCGTCGCCGAAAATCCTGTAAATCCTTTTTATCCTGTCAAAAAATGAATTCGCCTGTCAACGGCGCAATACGGTGCGGACTTATGAGACAGCCTCTGTATTTGGGGGTTGATCCTGCCAACGTGCTTACCGAAGATACGCCGCCATGTCCTTGCCGCCCCGGAGTTGTACGTCAATATCGTCGCGCATGGTGGTGTACAGCGACAACCCGACGTAGTCGGCTTTGATCGGGAAGGACTTGTGCTTGCGGTCCACGAGTACGGCCACTTCTACTTTTTGGGGAAGGACGGAGAGGAGCGGCTGCACGGCGTAAAAAATGGTACGGCCGGTATTGGCCACGTCGTCTACGAGGATGATCGGTTTGCCGCGTAGTCTTTCGGCGGGCAAGTCAATGCCGGGCGGGTATTCGAGCGGGTTAGCCGGGTTGAGCCGGATACGGGTAGGGGTGAGGGTCATGCCGGGCGGCGCGATGGGACGCAGTTCGTTCAGCAACAGTTGCGCGAACTCCACGCCGTTGTTGTTCAGCCCGGCGAGGATGATCTCCGATTCGCCGAAGTGCCGTTCCAGAATTTCGATGGCGAGGCGCTTGATCTTTTGCCGGATTTGCTGGTCGTTCAGTATTTGCATGTGTGTATGTGTGTTTTGGTGTTTTGGTGGAGAAAACTCTGTGGGAACAAGTGCAAAAATCCATCGTTATCGCTGTACTTTTCGCCGGCAAAACATTATTTATGTTTCAAACACTACTTTTCATTGCGGTACTGGCCGCTGCGGGTTGGTTTTCCGCAAAAGGATACGGCCGGATTTGGCGAAATATACACCTCGGCAAGGCTGAAACAACGGACGGCAGTGCTTCCGATCGCTGGCGAATGATGCTGCTGGTGGCATTCGGCCAGAAGAAAATGTTCAAAAATATGCTGCCTGCGGTGCTGCATTTGTTCATCTACGTTGCGTTTGTCATCACCCAAATCGAACTGATCGAGATCCTGGTGGACGGCCTCACGGGCAACCACCGGTTTTTCGCGCCCTACCTCGGCGGTTTCTACACCTTCATCATCAGTTTTATCGAAATCCTTTCCGTGCTGGCTTTTGTAGCCACGGTCATTTTTCTCGCTCGCCGGAACCTGCTTCAGGTACCGCGTTTCCGAAAACCCGAACTGAAAGGCTGGCCCGCCCGCGATGCCAACCTGATCCTGCTGGGCGAAATTATCCTCATTACCGGCATTTTTGCATGAACGGCGGCGACCAGGTGCTGCAGAGCCGGGGCGCGGAACATTACGGCCCGACGGGCGCATTCGCGGTAAGCAGTTGGCTCGGCCCGGTGCTTTTCGGCGGCCTCGGCGATGGCGCCGTGGTGGCCGTGGAGCGTTTCGGCTGGTGGCTGCACCTGTTCACCGTATTTGGTTTTTTGTGCTACCTCCCGTACTCCAAGCACCTGCACATCCTGCTGGCATTTCCCAACACCTGGTACGCGCGCCTTACGCCCAAGGGCGAGATGGCCAATATGCCTGATGTGCAAAAAGAAGTGCGCATCATGATGGGACTGGAGCAGCCCGACCCCGAAGCACCCGCCGAGGTGCCGGAGTTCGGCGCCAACGATGTGTTTTCCCTCAGCTGGAAAAACCTGCTGCAAGCCTACTCCTGCACCGAATGCGGGCGCTGCACCGCCGCTTGCCCGGCCAACCTGACCGGCAAAAAACTGAGTCCGCGCAAAATCATGATGGACGTGCGCGACCGCGCCGAAGAAGTGGGCGCGGCGATTGCCGCAGGCCGGCAAACGCAGGAAAACTACGCCGACGGCAAAAGCCTGTTTGACTACATCACGCCCGAAGAAATACACGCCTGCACCACCTGCAACGCCTGCGTGGAAGCCTGCCCGGTGCTCATCAATCCGCTCGACATCATCGTCCAGTTGCGCCGCTACGAAATCCTGACCCAGTCGGCCGGGCCGGCCGACTGGCTGCCCATGTTCAACGCCATCGAAAACAACGGCGCCGCCTGGGCCATGAGCGAAGAACGGGCAGCCTGGAGAGCACCAGGATAACCCAAAACTCTAAACGCACCACTCAAAACTACCCGGCGTTATGCTTGCTAAAACTATATCCGAACTGCAATCCGAGGGCCGCACGCCCGAAATACTCTTCTGGGTCGGCTGTGCCGGCTCCTTCGATGCCCGCGCCCAAAAAGTGACCAAAGCACTCTGCGAAATTTTGAACCACGCCGGTGTCGAGTTCGCCATCCTCGGCAACGAGGAGCGCTGCACGGGCGACCCCGCCCGCCGCGCCGGCAATGAATTTTTGTTCCAGATGACGGCCATGATGAACATCGAAACGCTGAATATGTACGGCGTGAAAAAAATCGTGGCCGCTTGTCCGCACTGTTTCAATGTGCTCAAAAACGAATACCCCGCGCTTGGCGGCAACTACGAGGTGGTACACCACACCCAACTTTTGCAGGAACTCATCGCTTCGGGGCGCCTGAAAATGAAGGAAGGTGGCGCATTTCAGGGCAAACGTATCACCTACCACGACTCCTGCTACCTCGGCCGCGCCAACGACGTGTACGAAGCGCCGCGCGCACTGCTCGAAGCCCTCGATGTGGAATTGGTGGAAATGAAACGCTCGCGCAAAAACGGCCTCTGCTGCGGCGCCGGGGGCGCTCAAATGTGGAAAGAAGACGAACCCGGCGACAAACGCATCAATATCGAACGCATCGAGGAAGCGCTCGCAACCGACCCGACCGCCGTCGTTGCAAACTGCCCATTCTGCATCACCATGCTGCAAGACGGCCTGAAGGCCAAGGAAAAAAACGAACACGTCATGGTGTACGACCTGTCGGAAATGATCCTGCAGGGAATGGTTGCTGGTTAGAGGGTTGCTGGTTGGAGGGTTAGAGGGTTGCTGGTTGGAGGGTTGGAAGGTTGCTGGTTTGTGCGGTTTCCGGGTCTAACCAGGCGCGTACCATTTGTTCCATTTCCGGCTCTTTCCGATGCCGGAAACTTCCGTGCTGATAATCGGTCACATAGTCCTCTGCGTATTGCCGGTGATTTTGCCCGATGTCCTGGATTGCGCGGATGATGTACCGCAGTTCGGCATCCGTCATGGTCGGATGCAGGGAAAGGCGGATCCAGCCGGGTTTTTCGCTCAGGTCGCCGGCATCTATTTTATTGACAATTTCGCAAGAGCGCTCCTGGGAAATATCGAACAGGAAGTGCCCGTAGGTGCCGGCGCAGGCGCAGCCCCCGCGCACCTGAATACCGTACCGGTCGTTGAGCATTTTCACGGCGAGGTTGTAGTGCAGCCCTTCCAGCGTGAACGATACCACGCCGAGGCGGTTTTTGGTCGGGCGTTCGAGGATGTTCAGGTACGGCATGCCCGCGGTTTCCTGCCAGAGGATGTCGAGCAGTTCGTGCTCGCGCTCCAGCATTTTTTGCACACCCATCTGCTCTTTCAGGCGAATAGCCAGCGCGGTTTTGATGGTTTGGAGGATGGGCGGGGTACCGCCGTCTTCCCGCGCTTCGATGTCCTCAATGTAGTGGTGGCCACCCCAGGGATTGGTCCAGAGCACCGTGCCGCCGCCGGGGTTGTCGGGAATACGGTTGTGGTACAGGGATTTATTGAACACCAGCACGCCCGATGTGCCGGGGCCGCCGAGGAATTTGTGTGGCGAAAAATAGATGGCGTCCAACTGCTCCAGCGGGTCGGCGGGGTGCATGTTGATGTCAATGTAGGGCGCCGTACAGGCGAAATCCACAAAACAGTAGCCGCCGTGCCGGTGCATGACAGCCGCTACCTCGTGGTAAGGCGTAAGGATACCCGTCACGTTACTACCGGAAGTGATGGCGGCAATTTTGAGCGGGCGGTTTTGGTATTGGCGGAGCAGGGTTTCGAGGTTGTTGGGGTCCACGCGGCCGTGCTCGTCGGGGCGGATGATGACGAGGTCGCAGATGGTTTCGAGCCAGGAGGTCTGGTTGCTGTGGTGTTCCATGTGGGTACAGAACACCACGGGGCGCTCGTCGGGCAGGAGGCGGAGACGTTCGTGGAATTTTTCGTGGATACGCAGGCCGAGCATACGCTGGAGTTTGTTCACCACGCCCGTCATGCCGGAGTAGGCGGCAATGAGCACGTCGTCGGGCCCGGCGTTCACATGTTTTTTGATGATGTGTTGGGCCTCGTGGTAGGCGTGGGTCATCAGGCTGCCGGTGTAGTTGGTTTCGGTGTGCGTATTGGCCATGCAGGCGCCGATGTCGTAGCTGATGCGCTGTTCGATGGGGCCATAGAGCCGTCCGCTGGCGATCCAGTCGGCGTACACGAGCGGTTTTTCACCATAAGGCGTTTGGATGCGCCGGCGGATACCGATGATATTTTCGCGGAAGGGGAGGAAGTACTGTTCCAGAGTGGGCATAACGTTGGTCGGTAATTTTTTTTCTAAAGGGCAAAAGTACGCTGCAAACGCAACGTACTTTTGCCAAAACTTTTCCACCGCTTGCACGCTACGCAATCTGAACCTTCCAACCCTCCCTATTCGAGCAACATTATGCCCGAGGTAAAATTGTTTTCCTGTTCGGCCTCCGAAAAATTAGCCGCCGATATTTCGTTCCACTACGATGCGCCGCTGGGCGACAAGTCGCTCGCCCGTTTCAGTGACGGCGAGATGCAGCCGGTCATCAACGAAAGTGTGCGCGGTGCTTTTGTGTTTTTTATCCAAAGCACCTGCCAGCCACACGACAACCTGATGGAACTCCTGCTGTTCATTGATGCCGCCAAACGCGCCTCCGCCGGGTACATCACCGCCGTGATCCCGTACTTTGGCTACGCCCGACAGGATCGCAAGGACAAACCGCGCGTGCCCATCAGCGCCAAACTGCTGGCCAACCTGCTCACCACTGCCGGCGCCAACCGGGTGATGACCATGGACTTGCACGCCGATCAGGTGCAAGGGTTTTTCGATATACCGGTAGACCACCTGCGCTCGGAAGCGATTTACATGCCGTATCTGGAGCAGCAGGACATGTCCAACGCCATTTTTGCCAGCCCCGACGTGGGCGGTGTCAAGCGGGCACGGGTGTTTGCCAAACACTTCAAACGCGAATTGGTCATCTGCGACAAGTACCGCACCAAGGCCAACGAAGTGGCTTCGATGACCGTCATCGGCGACGTGGCCGGGGCGGATGTAATTCTTGTAGACGATCTGGTGGACACCGCCGGTACGCTTTGCAAAGCCGCCGATGCGCTGCTGGAAAAAGGCGCCCGCTCCGTGCGGGCTATATGTACGCACCCGGTACTGTCCGGCAAGGCCTACGAAACCATCGAAAATTCGCAACTAACCGAGCTACTCGTGTGCGACACCATTCCGCTGCTGCGCGAGTCGGCCAAGATCAAGGTATTGCCTACGGCCAAACTTTTTTCGCGGGCTATCCGGAATACCGTGGAGCACAAGTCCATAGCAGCCCTGTTTCTGGGTGCATAAAAAAGGGGGCGATTTGGAGCAAAAATCGGAGTGAAAAGTAGGGATTGAAATTTTCTTTACCGCTTTCTCGAAAATTGCCGCCGTTTCCTAAAACCTTGTTTTATCTGTGAGGGACGCGCCTGTATCTTCGTCCCAGTTTTCTCATAGTATGTTTTGATTTCCTACTGCTCCCCCTTCTGGCAGTAGGATTTTTTTCATCTACCGGGCCCCCGCCGCGGCCTTTTTACTCCAGAGTCCCCTCCTTCCTTTTTGTTTTGGCCCCTTTGCGCTGCCAAGACGCTTCCAATCCCACCGCTAAGGTAGTTACCTGTGCATTCGTTCCATTTTTTGAGTCCACGCACGGAGAACCGACGTGTCTTATGAAAAGAAAAGGAATATCGTAGCCGGCCTGTTGCTCTTTGGGGCGACGGTCGGCTACGGCCAGGTTCAAGGCCGCATCCTCCCCTCTTTCTGTAATTTCCAACTATCCGCGCCCTGCGGAAATACGCCGTAGGCCCAACAAGGCGACGCGACCCATTCCGTTTCTTTAACAATACCTGCTCTGCTCCGGGCAATGAAAAACCCGGCCCAACTTGCGTCGGCCGGGTCGAGTAGTCAATTCCTAACCTTTTAAACTACTGAATTCTTCTTCCATCGGGACGGGGGCTTGTCTGATGCACTTGCAAAGGTGCCGGTGTGTATTTGCAAGTTCGGGGAAAGGGAGTTTAAGTTAGGGTTAAGTTTGTAGAACGAGCTGCCGCGATGTTGTGGGCTTTTGCGTGGGGATATGGCGGATTTGGTCGTTATTTGCGCTCTGGAAACAGTTAGCAGCAGTTCGCACCCTCACTTAGTCTGTACTAATTCACGTACTAATGCGACCTCCTGTCATTTCCATTGTGCTGCGCGGCTATCAGGACCGCTTCGGTTTCCAAAAATTGTTTCTCCGCTACGCCTGGCGCTACCAAACCAACTACCTCGTACTTCCCTGGAAGGTGCTGCCCAAAGACTGGGATCCGGCCAGTCAATCCGTGAAGCCCCGAGCCACCCTGGGCGGCGAAACGGCTATGGTCGTAAACAACCACCTCCGCACGACGCTGACCAAAGCGTATTCCATCGTGGCCGACATGATTGCCCGGGACATTCCACCGGCCTTCGACCTGTTCAGTCAAAAAATGCGGGCGGACAAAAAAGTGGTTTCGCTGTTTGGCGAGACCGCCCTTCAAATTTTAAAGGAGGAACATGCGGCCAACGAGATCAGTCCCAAAACGTACATCACGTACAAATCGGCGGTCAATAAATTTCAGGGCGTGATGGGGCCGCTGCGCCTCCAGGATATCAGCCGCGAAAAGGTGCTGGAGTTCAAACGCAAAATGGTGGCCACAGGGAAAGAAAACCTGGCCAACCAATACGTGCGCTACCTCAAAATTATTTACGGACGGGTCCTGAAGCACTTTGAACTGGACGACCAGCGCAAACCCTTTGACCGCGTAGAGATCAAAGTGGTGAAGATTTCCGAAAAGAAAAGCCTGACCCTGGAAGAATACGCGGCCTTTCGGAATGCGCTGGCACAAGCCGATCCCGGAAGCCAAACACACGAAACCCTGCGTCGCTTCCTGATCATGTGCCGTGGGCTCCGGTTTTCGGATACCCAGCGCATCAAGAAAGACACCCATTATTTTGAATTTCAGGAGGACGACACCTGGTACCGGTACTTCGCCACGAATGCCCAGAAAACCGGCAGCAAAGAAATCGTTCCGATCTCGAACACCGATGCCACCATGCTCCTCCACTGGCGCCTGGACGGCTACCTGTTCCCACAGGTGAAATACATGACCTACAGCAAGTGGTTGCGCAAGGTCAGCCTCGACCTCATCGGCCGGGAAATCACCACCCACTACGGCCGCCACTTCACCGGCGACTTCATCCTGAACAACGGCGACATGGGTATCGAAGACGTCAAAAAAATCCTCGGCGTGAAAAGCGACCGGATTGCGGAGATTTATGCACAGAAGGATATAAAGGAGGTGTTGCGGAAGTTTTATCGGGCGGTGGAGGGGTTGGAGGGGAAGTGACACTTGGCTAATTGAGTGTTTTCAAAATAGACTGTATTTACCGAATTTTGGAAAAACACGACCGAATTTACCAAATAACCTGCCGAATACCCGAAAAATGAATTTGTCTCGATGCAGGCTTACATTTTGCAGTCCCCTTTCGCTGGTGCTAATCCGAAAGACTTGTTTCTTGTTTTGCTGTAAATCTGAAATAATTGCCTAAAATAAAATGCTTTTTAAGGGGTTAAATAACCGAAATAGGTTGGATGTAAAATTTTATTAAAAAAACCTCTGGGAAAAATTGTGTGGTTCTTTGATGTTTTTTATCCTTGTGCCGGTTTTGTTAGAATATTCCCTGACCCAAAAAACCCTCTCATTTATCCGGTCGCGCTTAAACCAAGTGCTGTTTGTCTGCTGATATAGGTGGCTGGGATTCTGTTGAACGTTTTTTTGTGTTTGGCTTGTCGCGTGTGTGCGGTGAGGCTGCATTCTTATTGCCTTGGATTTAATTGATCCGAATTCAGGCGGGCTTAGCGGATTTATACCCGGCGGAAAGTGGTTTGCGAAAAACTCTATAATCCGGCAATATGAAATTTGAGCGTCAGGAGTGACTCCAGCGCTTGTTTATGTTCTTTGATATTTTTGAAGAAGTCGAGTATGGCTTTTCGAAATTGGGTGAAGTGCTCATAGAAATTATAAGAGGTCACCTGTTTTCGTAAAAACTTCCATAATCGCTCGATCAGGTTCAGGTTTGGGGCGTATGGCGGCAGGTAAATCACCTGGCACCAAGGGTTTTGTTTCAGCCACGTCTTTGAGGTGATTGGAGTGGTAATAGGGGCGTTATCGCAGATGTTGATGATGGTTTTTCCGGGGTGCCTGTGACGTTGTTTTTCCAAAGCTTGATACAGGACTGGGCGTTGATCCGCTCGGACTCAACCACCAGCACATCGGTAACTTCGTGGGCATTCAGGGCGCCATTGATATTGACACGCTTACGCCCGGATTGCTTGGGATCTCAAAGTCCTCGCCCCGGTAAATCCAGCAAAATCGGTCGGGTATTATGCTGCGGATGCACGGCGTCGTTGAAGTAAACCACCTGATTTTGATTCGTTTGATCCAATAATCCCCTCAATTTCTGCACAAATGCTTCCTTGGGCTTCGCGATTTGCTTTTGACTCCGACACCTTTGGTTTTTTTTGTAGGGAAACCAAGGCGGCGCAGCAATTTGACAACCGCCGACAAGGAACAACGAATGCCAAACTCACGCTGGATATAAGCAGCTACCTGCTTACTGTTGATGTACAACCCCTGGCGAACTTCCACAAGCAATTGCTGTTCCTCCTCCTGCGTCAACTGGCCCGAATAGGCCATAAAAAATGCCTTCAGATAATCCTCCAAACCGAACTCCTCAAAACCTTGGCGGTAGCGATAAACCGTGGAGTCATCAATTACAAGGCTTTCAGCTACAAATTGTGGCGTGCAACCTTGATGAAGCATCAACAAAACAGTCACCTTGACAAACACGCGCTTGTCTTTGTGTGCTCGTTGCAGTACCCGAAGCCGTTTTACCGTGTCGTCATCAAGATGAATCATCATGCAAAATTAAACTATGCTAACTTTTCGCAAACCACTTTCCGCCGGGTATATACGCACTTCAAGTGCGTATATCTCCCAGTTTTTGGAAAATAGACACACCTTGGGTGCGATAACATAAAAGTTCGCTGCTACGATAAAATAAAAATAGATGCGATGCAAACCACTGCCAGCAAGGAAAATTCTGCCCCCATCCCAATCCTCCCAACCGTTTTTCAGCAAAAGGAAGGCGTTTTTTGTCATCAACAAACGAGGTTGGAGCAGCCATTTTTCTCAGCGAGCCCATTTTTCAAAAAACCGGCTAATTCTTCTTTTTCAGTTGGAAACAATGCTGCTCATACCCCATTTTCCGGACCCAACGCGTCGTCCAAAACCAAACTGACAATCAAGCGAACCCGGCGACCAGTACGAGCAGGAAGCGGATGCCATGGCCGATCGGGTGATGCGGATGAGCACGCCTATCGGTGAGGGTAAAGGTTTGTACCAAACCACCTTGCCCATTGCTTCCCATTCAAGCTAAATGCGCCGACTGCAAGAAGAAGATAAGGTGAAGCAAGGAATGGACGAAGAGGAACCCTGCAAACAAACCCCTGATGGCGAAGGCGGAGGCTACACGGCTTCTCCACAGTTGACTTCCCAACTCAACAGCAGCAAAGGCGGCGACCCTCTGCCAAGCAAGACGCTCGCCTCCATGAACCATGCCTTTGGTGCCGATTTTTTCCGTACGGATACGCTGGGGCCAAGCGGCGGAAATGAGTCAAGGGATACAGGCGAAGCGTTCACGCATGGGTCGGATATTTACTTTAATCATGGCCAATATAATCCTACTTCGTCTGAAGGTAAGACGTTATTGGCTCACAATTAGTTACATACAGTACAGCAAAATCGAAAGCAGGACTTATATTCAAAAAAACCGCTTTCTTATAATGAGATGAAGAAGGATCTTCATCTTCTTTATATTCAAGAGAGTGAGATTGAAAACCTAATTTTACATGATCATCCCGATTGTAAGGGAAGAAAGTTATCTGGATAATGTCAAAGAAGAAATTGCAAAAAGTAAGGTCCAAAATTGTTGAGTTGAAAACAATTGCAAGACCAGCCAACCCTCCAAAGAATTGACAGCAAGGTTGATGCGATTCATCATCTTTCAATTCTTGAGCGCGCCTATATTAATAATTATAATAAATGGGCAAAACTCGCGCGAAGAATCCGGATCTGCCTATGCCAATGCAGCAGAGATATTCGCAAGAGCTGCGGGGATCGAGACAAAGTGATTGCTCAACTAAGCAATTATTTTTGCGATATTAACTGCCGCAACTTCAGGAGGGCTTTATGGGATGAGTTCAATAGCCCTGAGCGGGTGGGAAGCTATCCGCGTATAAAGAACTTGTTAATGTTTTAGAAGACGCATGGACTGGGGCAAGTGAATTCATCGATATCGTTCAATTACATGTTGCCAATCCAAGTGAACCTGTCTCCCAAAACCCATTAGTTACCAAAATAATATATGGGATTATCTTGATACATTACGTGATAATGTCATCACTATATCAAGAAGTTAATAAAGAATTCGAGGATTTGCCAATGGCTGCATGGGATAATTTTAACCCGGAAAACAAGCGAAAATATATCAGGAAAAGTTAGGAGCCTCTAAATTGGCTCGACTGCCGAACCTTCCAAATGTTGACACTATGCAAAATCAACTCGAGCGCGGGATGTGGGCTATGTGGTTGCCTTCACTTAAAGGCACTAGATGGAGGACTTTCAAAGAAGATGCATACGAAGTACCAGCATATGCTGACCCAACAGTTCCGGTTGAGGACCGTTTAGATTATTTGGGCATATCCAAGGAATCAGGTGTAGGCAAATTCAGAGGAACTTGGACTTCGGAGGATGAGGTCAAAAAGGTGATAACTTGGGCCGATAGTTACAAACAGCCAAAATTTATTGATAAATAACGTGAGTTTTGGATAGGTTTTGCGCCTGCTTTGTCTTCCTTTTCGCCGCGCTTGTGCCTTTGTGGCTAAGCACACACAACACTATATTCCATAGAAAACCTCAAACTGCAAAAATCTATAAAGCAGCGAACAAACGATGTACGAAAATGCTTCCTAAACGTCGCACATTTGCACATCCAAACGTTGGAAGCAAGAATAAGAAAATAAATAATACCCAGCCCAATGCTGAATAACATATGAAAGAACCCGCCGAAAATAAAATGCCTCCTCCAGTTTAAAACTGACGGCGGCAAGACCAATCCAATGCGATTGAGGTTCCCTCCATTGCTTTACCCAAAAGTGGCGGCGCTCTAAAAGGCATCGATGAAAAATTCGAGGTTAACGCAGAAATGGCACTGCAGGGTTTAGTATTCCACTACCCGTTTCACCTGGAAGGAACGGCTTTTTCTCCATCACTCGCATTGAGTTATAATTCTGGCGGCATAGCCCATTTGGCTTGGGCTGGTCGGTAGGCATTCCATCCATCCAGCGGAAAACAGACAAACAACTACCGAGGTACTTTGAAGGAATAGAAGGAGATGTATTTATGTTCTCAGGCGTCGAAGATTTGGTCCCATATATGGTCGAATCGGCACCTGGAAATTGGGGCCATCTGAGATAAATATAGGTGGATATACCGTAAAAGATATCGCCCTAGAATCGAAGGCGGCTTCTCTCGAATTGAAAGATACAACATGCTTCCCATGGAACCTATTGGAAAGTTACTACCCGTGACAATGTAGTTACACTATTCGGCCGCGATTCTAAGCCCGGATTGCCGACCCCCGCTGATCCGGCAAAGATATTTGAATGGCTGCCGGAGTTCAGTTACGATGACAAAGGCAATTGGATCAGAACCACTACAAAGCGGAGAATCTTGACAACGTGCCGAACACGGTGAATGAGAAAAACAGAAAATGGATTGCAGCCATTCACAAACCGCTATTTAAAAAGGGTCATCTACGGGAAACCAAACGGCACATTATGCCGGATCCAAAAAAACCTTACGATCCCCAGGCCCCAACTGATGAATCTTGTTTTGAGTTGGTCTTTGATTTTGGCGAACACGACCCCAACACACCTGTTCCTCAACCCAATATAAATACGGCGCCAAAATGGAATGGACGACAGGATGCCTTCTCCATGTATCGCGCTGGTTCTGAAATACGCACCTACCGTTTGTGCCAACGCGTGCTGATGTTCCACCATTTTGAAGGCGAGTTTCAATTTGATGGCTCTCCCTTTGGCAAGGACTACCTGGTGCGCTCTTTGGATTTACAGTATCAACCCTCCTCCATCAATAACCTGGCAGACCGAAGTAACCTATCTTCCAATCCATCACACAATCCGGCTACATTCGCAAAGGGACGCACTTATTCAAAAAGTCGCTTCCTCCATGGATTTTGCGAATACCAGGACCTTATCTGGAACAAGGAGGTCAAAACCGTTGACCACGAAAGCATCGTGAACGCTCCGGTCGGCTTAACCAATAATTACCAGTGGACAGACTTTTACGGGGAAGGCATCTCCGGCATACTCACCGAACAGGGAGATGCCGGTATTATAAAAGCAATTACGGTGATTTGGATGGCAATGGACAGGTCAGCTCGGCGTGGCTCAAAAAGTCGCACCCAAACCGTCATTTAGTGGACTAAGCACGGGCGCTTTGTCCCTGCAAGACCTCGAATCGAACGGCCAGAAACAGATTGTGGTGAACAGCGCCGACCTGAAGGGTTATTTTCAATTGACGCAGGATGATTCTTGGGAGCCTTTTCAGCCCTTTGAACAAATTGCCAATATCAACTTCAGGATCCCAATACCCGGCTGATTGACCTCGATGGAGACGGCAGCCCGAAATCGTTGTTTCGGAAGAACATGTTGGGTATGGTATGCGGCTAATGGAAAGAAAGGGCACAAACAAGCCGAGTTCACGCTCAAATCCTTTGACGAAGAACAAGGCCCGGCCATCGTGTTCGCCGATCAGAAACAGACCATTTTCTGGCCGATATGACCGGCGACGGACTGACGGATATTGCCCGGATTCGCAACGGAGAAGTGTGTTATTGGGCCAATCTGGGCTACGGGCGGTTCAGCGCAAAGTGACGATGGCGAATGCGCCGTTGTTCGATCACCCGGATCATTTTAACCCCAATACCTGCACCTGGCAGATGTCAGCGGCACCGGAGCAACCGACATGCTGTATCTGGGGAAAAACAAATTCAAAGCATTCATTAACCTAACCGGCAACGCCTGGAGTGATGCGCATGAAATTGACCCTTCTTTCCCATTGACAGCAGCACTGCAGTTATCTGTCATAGACCTGTTGGGGACAGGCACTGCCTTCATCGTGTGGTCTTCTGATTTACCGGCTTTTCCGATGCGCCCATGCGATACATCGACCTGATGAGCAGCAAAAAGCCGCACGTACTGGTGAAGTATATCAATAATTTCGGAAAGGAAACGCGGGTTGAATACAAGACTTCCACGCATTATTACCTGATAGCCAAACTCGATGGAAAACCCTGGATCACCAAACTACCTTTCCCGGTGCAGGTGGTCAGCAAGTCAATCGTGGAGGAAAAGATCACCGATGTGCGTTTTGCCAGTGAATACAGGTATCACCATGGATACTACGACCATTCGGAGCGGGAATTCCGGGGGTTTCGGTATGGTGGAACAAATTGACAGCGAGCACTATGATGAATGGCTGGCCAATAATGCCACCAACAAGTTAGAAAAACGAAGCGCTGTATCAAAAGCCGGTACTGACCAAAACCTGGTTCCACACCGGGGCTTTTTAGACCGGGAAGCGCATCCTGATCCACTTCAAAAATGAATATTGGTTTGAGGAATACAACCGCTTGTTCCCTCTTTCGCCGCTGATGGTTACGTGAACCGGAATTGAAAGATGCCGCTATCATTGCTGCAACAACCATTCAAGACCTGAATGTTTTAAAAAATGTCGGCCGACGAATGGCGCGAAGCCCTGCGCGCATGTAAGGTATGACCTTAAGACAAGAAGTTTTTGCATTGGACGCGCCTGTTTTCGGAGCGACCAACGCCGAACGAAACTCCAGGCCAACCTTACTCTGTAGCGACGCACAGTGCCAGATTCCAGCTACTGCAGCCCAGAAACGGGAACCCTTTCGGCGTGTTTATCGTGGCTGAAAGCGAGGCGATTTCTATTCAGCATGAGCGGGATGAGAAAGACCCACGTATTGGGCTG
>JADJYW010000009.1 GCA_016719605.1 Lewinellaceae bacterium
ATTCTGCAATTTTATATCCACTAAACTGGTTGTTCGCCAATACCTTTGGGAAAACCCACATGAACCATGTTTTGGAAAATGTTCGACAGTTGGCCTATCAGAACGAGCCTTATCTGTATGAATAAAACAATAGCAGAGCGGCTAAAACTCCGCCTCCTGCTCCACCACCATCCGTTCCCGCTGAATGGATGCACAAATTCAGCTGATCGGCGTGCAGGCACATCCGGGCGCCTTTGTTGCCGTACAGTTCGTCGCCGAGGATGGGCGCATGTAGTCCAAGCGGATGGGCGGCGCACGCGCAACTGGTGCGTACGGCCGGTAACGGGAAAAAATGCACCGGGTCGTATCAGCCTCGCGCGACACCACGCGCCAGGCGCTCCGGGCCGATTTTCCGTACTCGTAGCACACCATTTGCCGGGGCCGGTCGTCCAGGTCCACCCTAAGGGGCAGGTCTACGATCCCGGCTTCGCCGTCGATATGGCCTTCCAGCACGGCCACGTACCGTTTTTATGGTGCGCCGAATGAACTGGCTTTGCCCTTGTGTACCTCGGCGGTTTTGGCCACCAGCATCAGACCGGAAGTGCCCATGTCGAGGCGGTGTACGACCAGTGGCCCGGTGGCATCCGGGTACCGCTGTTTCATGCGGAGATACACGGAATCCGTCGTTTTTGCCCGGCAAAGCGAGCAAAGAGGCCGGTTTGTTCAACACCACCAGGTACTCGTCTTCATACACGATTTCAATGTCGAGTGCGGCAGCCTGGCCCGGCAGCATGGGGTTGGCGTCGAGGGGAATACCGGCGAGCATGTGGCCCAGGATTGGCTCGCATTTGCCGCGGCAGGCGGGGTAGAACTGGCCGTGTTTCCGGATTTCGCCCACCGGCGACGCACCCCACCAGAATTCGGCCATAGCCACGGGTTTCAGGCAGTGCAGGAAGGCGTATTGCAGCAGTTTGGGCGCCGCGCACTCGCCCGCGCCCGCAGGAGGCGGGGTGGCGGCGTTGCGCTGAAAAATATCGGCAAAGCTCTTTTGTTTCTCCGGACTGGTTGAGGAAAATAATGCTCGAAAATGTGTTGCTGGAGGGCCGCCGACTTCAGTTTTCGGGTTTCTTTCAGGTTTTGAATCGCGCCGGCAATCTGGTCTATCTGGATTTGAATCCCCTCCAGCCGTTGTTTCCAGTGCCTTTTCAGGTCTTTCAGCACATAGTGGTCGTGTACGCTTTCCCGCACCAGTTCGGCTTCCAGGGTTTGGAACGCCTCCGGGGAAAGGTGCTTTTCTTGCTCCGCGCGTAGCACATCCCGGCGTTGTTTGCCGGCCTTAGATTTTTGTTTTTCGGCGGCTATTTGGCGCCCGGCTTCAGCAGTTTCGGTTTGTTAAGTATTTCCAGGAGTTCGGGCAGGAGCGGATTTTGTTCGAGGTATTCGATCCGGCGGTTCATCGCGCTGAGCACTTCCTCTTCTTTCCGGTAAAAACCCGCTTCATCCAGCAGGTCAAACACCGGAGGCACCAAAACCGGGATGGTGATTTTTTGCCGCCCAACTTTCCGGAAAAAGCTGCCAGATACCCGATCTCGTTTTGTTGATTTTGCACCACCAGCACCCCGAACATTTTCCCGTACACCGCACCGTCTTTGCCGGGTTCATGTCCGAAGTTGTGGTCCCATTCCGTTTGGCGGGCCAGGTATTGCCGGAGTTCTTTCGCGGCTTGCAGGCTCAGCGGATGCGGCGTGTACTGGAACGGAATGTAAACCGCTCCGGCAAGAGGCAGTCCTGGACGGATTCCTGAAACCGGATGAAACAATCCGGCGTAGCGGACGTGTCGGGTTTTAAACTGGCGGAGTCCAATTGCAAGGGAATTTGGGCGGCGAAAGTAGGCGTTTTCCGCCGGGGCTGGTGTTTTTACCTGCGGTATACACATAACTGGAGCTCGGTTTCAATAAACGGTAGTGGCAAATTTCGAGTGATGGAACGCGGATTAAACGGATGCAGGCAACACGGATTTTCACGGATTCCTTACATAAATCCGTGAAAATCCGTGTTGCCTGCATCCGTTTAATCCGCGTTCCATAACTCGCAATTTGCCACTACCCGCGTACGCGGCCGCACACGATTTCCACCAGGGCCTCCACCGGCAAGTCCTCCTCCAGATACAAAACCGGTACCCGGCAGCCGGATTCCAGCCATGCCTCCTCGGCTGCCCGGCCGCGCCATTGCGTCGCCGCCGTTTCGTCGTAGCCCGCTGCCCAGTGCAGAAATTTTTCAAAAACACCGTGCAAGTCGCCGCCTGCAACAAGCCGCTCCGCCCCGTATCGGGCCGTTTCGCGTTCCCGTATCCGGGCCAGCCGAAGCGGTGTGGGTAGCCGGCGGTACACGACGACATCGAACCGTTCCAGCAGCGGCTCCCCCAGCCCAGCAACGCGCCGGATACCACAAAGGACGCCGCTTCCCGATCCAGATCGGCCGTCAGCAAGCGCAAACGATGTTCCGGGTTCCGCTTCCGCCGATACGGTAGCGGGTCGTTCGTAAACCAGTAATAGTCGTCGGTATCAAAACAACTGCAACCCAGCCGCGCATCCGCGCGGCCGAGTGGCTTGGCCCCGGCGCCCGGCGCGCCGAATATGTGGATGCGCAGGGACATCGTGTTTTTTACCGGTTTACTTTTATCGCCTTGGTCGGTGCACTTTGTTTTCCCGCTGCACGCAGTTGAATCAGGTACACGCCGGCAGGCAGTTCCTCCCCAAAGCGCACTGTTCCGTTGTCGGCGCCGAGCGGTTTGGTCAACATCAACTGCCCCAGCAGGTTGCGCACTTCGAGTATGGCGTTTTTGGCGTCAGGCCAGTTGTACCACACCGAAAAGTCCGTCGTCGTCGGGTTTGGCGCGAGTCTCATCTGCACTGTCTGTTCCGACTCGAAAGTTGATACAAGTCCGGGCACCACTTCGAATCCGTCCACAGCAGCCTCCACGAGGTGGCCGGGGTCGTCGTCGGAGGTTATGAAATGGACCCGCATGGTATTGGTCAGCGGGAGGTAGTTTTTCAGGTGAATTTCGCCGGAATAGAGCCAGGCACTGGCTGAAAAGGTATCCGTGCGTATCGTAGCCGTTTGCTGGCCATTGGTCACACGCACTTCGAAGCGGTCGTTGGGGGTGCCGGTTCCACCGGCATTGAAAAACCAGTAGTAGAATTTCAGCTCGGCATCGGTGTAGGCAGCCAACTGCATCTCCGGAGACGAGAGGGTCACGCTGCCGTTGTCCACATCATCGGCGCCGGCTTGTCCGCCACCGTTTCCGGTCACATAGCACTGGAGGTTGTTATCTACAAACTCGTCGTTGGCCGGGTTGCTGGTGTTGTTTTGGAAAAATGTACCCTTCGGCTCGCCGAGTTCCCAAAAACCTGCCGATGCCGTGGCGGTTGTGGTCCAGCCGAGGTCAATCTCAAAATCGTCGTAGTAGCCGGGTTCGAGGGGGATCGTGACGAGGCCATCGCTGCCGATATTCACATCGGCCACGCGGAAGCCCCAGATGCCGGCGCGGTAGGCGCCGCCGATCATACAGGGGACATCAAACTGGCCATCTGCATTGGTTTGCCGCTTGTACGTTTGTGCGGGGCCGGTCAGTATGATTGTTTTGTTAGCCAAGGCGGCACCGGTGA
Source organism: Lewinellaceae bacterium (assembly GCA_016719605.1). GTDB lineage: Bacteria > Bacteroidota > Bacteroidia > Chitinophagales > Saprospiraceae > M3007. The sequence continues at coordinate 3,648 of JADJYW010000009.1, forward strand.
ACTGATCCACCGCTCTGCCGCCCACGTTGAACGCCAGGATCGGCTCCAGTGTATAGTTGAGTTCGGTCACCTGTCCGGTATTCAGCGTCAAATCAACCGTTTGGGTGACGTAGCCGGGTTTGCTGATGGTCACGGTGAACATGCCGGATTGCACCTGGCCAGTTTTGAACGTGCCGTTGTTCCCGGTGAATTTCGCCGGCGCTCCGCCGCCACTGATATTGATTTCGGCGCCGGAAAGCGGCTGGTTCGTGCAGCCGTCGAAGATGCGTCCCTCCAGGTAAGCGGCACGCTGGTAGGTGGGCGTGAGTACGAAAAGCCGGCCCGTGCCGCCATTGATATTCGGGATATTGGTGGCTATGAGGTTGCCCGAAGGCAGGTATGGATACACCCCCAGCAGCCGTCGAACGACGGGCCGGTGGTCGGCCAGGTATCGTACTGGCCCCACCATGACGAGGTTGTCCGGTTTGTGCGCATCCACGATGTTCAGGCCGTCGGTGTACCAGGACGTGATGGCCCAGTCGTTGAGGATGTGCGTGTTGTGGCCGATGGAACCATTGCCGTCGTTGGTGGAGAAGCGGTCGAGTTCCCGGATGTCGCCGGGGTCGCTCATCGTAGGCGGTCAGAAAGGAGGGCACGCGCTCATCGGTGGTGAGCACCGTTTTCCGGTCGCTGAGCAGCCAGGCATTGTGCGCAAAGCGGGCGGGGGTTTCCACTGTGCCGAGCAAAATCGGGTTGGTTTTGTCCCGCATATCCACCACCGACATAATACCCGCATTGATGTGGCAGGCGTAGAGCGTATCGTTGTCCACATAGCCGTCGTGGATGTAGCCGAGTTGGTCAAACTTGCCCACATAAACCGGATTGTAGGGGTCGGTGTTCAGGTCGTGTACCCGGGCGCTGCTGAAGTTGCCGCCGTATGTGTACAGGTAGCCCGTGGTTTCGTCAATGTGCAGGGCGTGTATTTCGTCCAAGGCACCGGCTATTTCACCCGTACCGGTATAGTTGTGGTAGTCCAGGTTGGGGGTTGGGCAGGTTACTCAGGGTCACGATTTGTACGCCGCCGCCGCCTTGGTCGTGATGTAGGCATAGTTTCGGTACACTTTGATTTCTTTCCACAGGTTGTTCGGGCCTGGAATCTGGACGATCTGCACGGGATTGGTTGGGTTGGTCACGTTCACGATGGACAGGCCTTTGGAGGCGCCGACCAGTGCGTATTCCTGACCGTTTTGGGCGTATCCGCAGATATTGGCCAGGGTTTGGCCTGGATAATCCAGCGTACCGCGCAGTTGAATGTTGAAATCCTGGGCAACAAGGGGTAGGGCGCCGATCACAAGGACGACCGGCACAAATAACTTCAGTAGTTGTTTTCGCGAAAAATAACGAAGACAAGTGTTGGTGAGCAAAAACGGAAAAACGAGGCGCGAAGGTACACCGGATTAAAACAGCAAGCGCTTGACCTGGATGGGCCATTCGCGCTTCAATTCAGCCAATGGACGACAAAGGCGGGAAAGTTTAGGTATCCAGACCTTTCTGGTTTGGCAAACCTACGGTATAGGTGGCAGCGTTAGAGGGACGGCGCTCGGTGTCGTACACAAGTCGAATCAGGGCGTAGCCCGGCGCGAGATAATCGTGCCGCCGCTAACGGCTCTGGTGTTATCGCACCATTAGGCTATAACGGCGTCGGGGCTACGCCCCTAATTTGACGACAAGGGTACATACCGTAGGTTTGTCAAACGTGGAAGGTCTCGTTCCGAAAACATCCAGTAATGTGGGTTTAAGCTTGTTTCAATGCGGCCCGGTTGGAGAAATACGCGAACAAGCAGGCTGTCCAAAACGAAAACAGGGAATAAACCAAAGCCGGTTTGACCATTTCCTGGTTGCCGAGCATGACGCTGGCGATGAGGAAAGCGAGGGTGGTATTTTGTACCCCGCATTCCAGGGCTGCTGTCAGGCGCGAGGGATGCGGTTCTTTCATGTAGTACAGGAAAAAATAGCCGGCGAGCAGGCAACAGGCGTTTTGAATCAATGCCACCGGCGTGATGCGCACAAAATCGGCCCACTCCAGCCCGGCGCCCCCCTGGCTTTCGCTGGCAAACATTTTGACCAAAAAAACAACAGCCAGCAGCAGCAGCATGACGTACTTGGCCGGCTTGCTGATCAACTGCGCGTGGTAGGGATAATAGCGCCGGAAGGCAATACCGACAGTGGCCGGAATGATCGTGATAAAAAAAACCTGCTCCACCGTGTCCCAAAAAGGCAAGTGCAAATCCGTTTCCCGGCCCATGAACACATGTAGCGCAAAGTTGACCACCAGCGGGATCGAGAAAAGAGCCAAAACGCTGTTGATGGACGTGAGCGAGAGCGACAGTGCCACATTGCCGCGCCAGAGGTAGGTCAAAAAACCGGATGTAGCGCCGCCGGGCTGGCACTCAGGATGAGAAAACCCACCTTGAGTGCCGCCGGCAACGGTGCGATCAGGTTGATCGCCAGAGCAATGACGGGCAGCCCCAGCATTTGAATACCCAATGCCGCAAAAAACGCCCTCGGATAGCGTACGATTCGCGCAAAATCGCCGAACGTGAGCGACAGTCCAACGCCAAACATGATCAGTCCGAGTACGACACTGACTGCCAGGTCAACAACTTGTGTAGGGGCCAAAGTGAGTAGGATCATTTATTGCGGGCAAATGTATGCCTTTGCCTCCATGCTACCGGACATTTCACTGTTGTGCGAGTCAAAAGACCTGCGCGCGGGGCCAAACTCGCCCCTCGCCTTTTGCAAAAATCGGCGGGTTAAAACCCGCCGCTACCAACCTGCCCTTCGCCCTTCTACCGCACAAACACCACCTCTCCCGGCGCCACCCCTGCCGGAAACGCACCCACCCGCTCGCCGTCGGGTTTGTAAATGACCACCTCGCCTGCGGAGTTAAAATCTTTGGCATCGGTGCAGTACAGATAGCCCGTGGCCGGGTCGCAGCCCAGCCCGTAGGCGGTTTGGTCAAAACGAGCCGACAGCCCGTTTTTGTCCAGCGCATAAATTTTGCCGCCTGCGGCGAAAAACAACGTTTGGCCGTCCGGAGCAGCCACCAGGTCGTCGCCGTAGGCCGGAATAGCGTGACTGATGCCGGCTATTGCCATCGGGGCGCCCACCCAGCCCGCCGGAGCGGCATCCAGAAAAGAACCCCGGCAATGCGCGATCGTGTACGGCCCGAGCGGCCCGACGGCAAACGGCGCCACGGCCAACGATCCCGGGTTTTTGCCGGGCGCCACCAGCCGGCTCAGTTCGGCCGTATTGCCGAGGTTGAGGATAGACACCGTGGAATCCACCCCGAATCCGCCCGAATTGGCCACGGCAACCAGGCCATCACCCTGGCGGATCATCTTTTCCGGGCCTTTGCCGACGGGTATGGTTTGTACGATTTCGAGCGTGTTCAAATCTACTTTGAGGACACTGCCCGTCAGTCCGTCGGCGCCCCACTGGCTGATCAGCGCCAGGTTGTTGTCCAATGGCAGCAGGAACCGCGGCAGGGCCAGCCCGCCGATGGTGTCTATGAATTTGAATGTGACGGCATCCACGACATAGACTTTATTGGCGCCATTGACCACGAGGTAGCCTTTGCCCTGGTGCAAGGTGAGCGACTGCACAAACTGGCCCGGCACGGCGCCGCCATTGGCCCGGGCAAAAACATCCTGCACGGTTTCGCCCGTTTCGGGATTGTGCCAGGTGATGCTGCCCGTGCCGCCAAAAGGGCCTTCGTTGACCACAAACAGACCCGACGTGTAGTTGCCGGCGCCGGCGGGTTCATCGTCTTTTTTGCATGACGCAAGGCTCAAAAAGCCACAGAGAAGGAGGAGGAAAATGTGTTTGACTTTCATTTTTTAAATTTGAAAAAAGTGAAAATGAAAGGCAAACGGGAGAAGAGGAAGGACAAGGACAATGCCGCCGGGCGCCGGGAAGCGCGTAGTCGCCAATGACCTGTACCGACCGGCTTTCGCCCGAAGCCCGGTAAAAAAAGTAGCGTCGTTGGCAGGTCTTCTGGCTCGTTTCCGGTGCGGTCGCCTTCCCATCCCTTGCAGGAAAGTGGCGTATTGACCGACCGTTGCGTTTGGTTTTTTCCCGCAGCAAAGCCGACGAAAAACAAACTTCACGCAAAACTTACAGCAGCGGGGACTGCCCCGGATTTGCACCGGGTTCCCTTTTCATCCGCCCGGAAAACCGGGAGGAACCAATGACTTAACGCTGTGCGAAGGTCGCAAAATTGTTTCAACTGCTGTTGTGCGGGACGTATGACTGGATATTTTCTCGCAACTCCCGGCGGCTGTTTTTGGCGCACTGTTTTGACGGGAATTGAATTTTTTTGACAGGATTTACCGGATGTCCAGCGCGGAACCGTCGCCATGATCCTGTAAATCTTGTAAATCCTGTCCAAACCAGAATGGCCTGTCAGCCGCCGGGTGCGGGACACTTGCTGTCATCCGGCATGCAAAAACCGCTTTTAGCCCCGGAGACTGAAAGTTGCAGGTTTATTTTGTCTCCGAAAATTGCTCTAATCCATTAGACAGTATACAGATTAAGTTTCGTAGTGGATTTTGGAGGTTATTTTTATCCAATCGAGGCGGATTTTGCAGTCGAAATGGGACGATTTTCGGCGAAAAAATCGAACGAAGAGTGGATAAAAATAGACCCAAAAGACGCTGCGAAACTTATTCTGTATACTGTCTATTATCCAAAATTCAAAAACCGCACTCCATGCGATTTATCTTCCTGCTCGCCTTCGGTGTTGCACTCGCGGCACCCCTTGCTGCACAACCCTTCAGCACCTTTTTCAGCACCTTCGACGCCGAACGCGGCAGCGTGGTGGCGCCCGCCGCCGGCGGCAACCTTTAGCTCGGCGGCCAAAAGGACGAACGGACCCTGCTGGTCAAACTGGACCCCGAGGGAAAACTCCTCGAAAAACACAGTATCGGTTTCGAAGGTGCGGACCTCGACCTGGAACACCTCATGGACCTGTTCGAGGGCAGCGACGGCACGCTCGTCGGTTGTGGCAATTTTGAGGGCGACAACCTCGGGCGCGGTTTTGTATTTCGCTACAATCCGGCCACACGCCAAATGCTTTGGGCGCACATCGTGCGCAGCGGCAGCATCAATTACCTGCTCGGGATCACCCAACTCGGTACCGGCGGCGACTATGTGCTATACGGGCAAACCCTCACCGCCGGCCTCCGGGATGCGGAGTTAATGCTGCTCAACCGCAACACCGGTCTGATCGTACCCGGAAAAGCCGGCCGGATTGACCTCGGTCGCACCGACCGTTTCTACCAGGTGGTGTACCACGACGGCGCACTCTACGCCTGCGGGCATCTGACCGTTGGCGCCGGCATTGACGGCTATGGCCGCACGCGCCATGCACTGTCCAGACTGGATACCGCTACGCTTCAGCCCGTCTGGTCGCGTCTGGGGCCAATACCGACGAACACCCTGGCCAACCTGCAAGGCCGCGACCTGATTGTGGACGGCAATGCCCTCGTGTCCACAGGTAGCGGCGCCGCCAACGACCCCGAACTGTTCTCGACGACGGTTTTTCTGCAAAAAAACGACCTGTCGGGCAATCTGCTCTGGGCGCGGCAGTACGACCTGCCGGAGTGGAACGGCGAATTCGCCGAAGATGTAATCACTTTGCCCGACGGCTACCTGCTGTACGGGCACGACTTGTTGAGCGACACCAGCCGCCTGTTTCTCCTGAAAACCGACAAGGACGGCAACCCGATTTCAGCGGTGAAAATTGATTTTGACTACAACGACGAGTTTCCCGACTTCCCTGCCCGATCCAAAATCCGGCGCTTTGGCGACGCCCTTTTCCTCACGGCGCTGAGCCAAAATGCCGTGGGCCAAACGCAGGGTATTTTACTCAAAACCGACCTGAACGGCTTCGCAACCGATTCTTGTGACTACCTCCAAAACACAGATGTTGTAACGGTGCAAATGCAACAGCCCGTGAGCGAAGCCGTGGTGCCGGCCGTTTTAGCCAGTACGGCAACACTGACTTCTGCGAATGTTTCCATAACCCTGCCCGACGTGACGTTCAGTAAAAAATGCGGCGCCACGGGCACCTGCCCAACCCTGCCCGACCTCAAGGCAACACTGGATTCAATTGTTTGCGTGGACGGTAACCCGCTCCTGTATTTCACCGTGTGCAACATTGGTGGGCAACCCTACGACGGCTCGTATTTTTTCTATATCTATGATAAAAACCCACTGACCGACACAGCCAGGCTACTTACCGGCGTCATTGCTTCCGGCGATCAACCCATTTTGCCGGGCGATTGCTACGGAGGATTTCCGCTGTCATCCGACGTGATCGCATCCATGCCGTTCGAATTGGATACATTCACCAAATTTTACAGCCTGATTGGCACCACGTTCTCCGTACAGCCCCCCATCCCGCTCAGCGGTTTTCCATACGCACCTAACCTGCCGGAATGCAGTTACCTGAACAATCTCGACAGCATCAGCGTACCGAAGCAACTGTGCGGCGATTGCAAAAACCCGGTGACTTTTGTCAAAAAACTGGGTGACCCGCAGCGCCGCGAACTGGCTTTCAGTATGTGCGCCACCGACGACGGCAATGTGTATGTAGCAGGCAAACAGGACGAAAACCCGATGATCGCCAAAATCACTACGCGCGGCGAACAAATCTGGGTGCGCAACTTCCCGCCCATCCACCCCGCGGAACCCATCGAATGGGCCGAGATCATGGAGGACTCCGACGGCATGATCGTGGTGTGTGGCACCGAAGGTTCCTCGCCTTCCAACCGCCGTGCCATCGTCATGCGCTACGACCCGGTCGCGGGTGCAGTGCTCTGGTACAGGCGTTACGCCGGCAATCTGCCCGAAGCATCGTGCATCGTGGAGAAAAGCCCTGGCGGGAATTACCTCCTGCAAAACAACTACCAACAGATCCTCAACGGGACACTTAGCGCCCGATCACAGTTTCTGGAAATCAGCCGCGCGGACGGCAACGCGGTAGGCTCTGAAGTCAGCTACGTCGGCCAAAACAACCTGCGTCTGTCGGGTATGGTATTGAACAACGGCTACCTGTACAGCGTGGGTAGCTGGAGCATCAACGCCACCAACGAGATCCGGCCGTTCTTTACCAAAATTTCGCCCGGCACCCTTATTCCCGAATGGGCGCAGATACAAGTACCGGATACAACGACAGGCAACGTGACCTCCTTTTCGCCAAGTGATATGGCGTTCGACGGCGACATCGCCATCATCGCAGGAGGCGGACAAATAAACCCCGCAGGGCCCAACCAGGGCGTGTTTACCTATCTGGAAAAACACAATCCCGACGGCTCGCTTGCCTGGATGAAACGCTACGACATGGAAATGTGGCCCGAGGAAGTGCTGGCAATCACGAATGCCTACATCGTTTTTGGCCGAATGGCGGGCAGCAACCGCTACGGCATGCTCAAGACGGACGTGCACGGCAATGTACTCCAGGCCCGCGTGCTGACTGCCGCGCCGCAATCTCCCAACTTCGTCGCGTTCCCAAACCGCCAGAGCCTGGCGCTGCGCCTGCCCTTGCAACTGCTGCTGCTCGACCACACCTGGGAGGCCAACGAAAGCGACATGGTACTCGTGCGCACCGATTTGAACTTCGGGGTGGACGGTGATTGTGATTTGTTTCAAAGCGTACCGGTCGGCAGCCAAACCCTGCTCGCCCAAACACAGAACGCACCACTTGGCATCGAAACCAATACGCCACCCAGCGCCGGCACCACCGCCACCGCCAATTTCCAAACGGATTCGCTGCCGGTGCGCAAGTTGTGCCCCGCCTGCCCCTGCGAAGGCAAACCCGACGTCTCGTTCGGAGTGGCCTCCATTTTTTGCGCAGCAGACAGCACGCATGCGTACCGCACCAAAACTTGCAACGCCGGCGACGCTGCCGTGACCACGCCCGTCGAGGTGGTTTTTTATGACAAAAATCCGCTGACGGAAACCGCGCAGGTGTTGTGGAGCATCACCGTGAACCAGCCTGTCGGCCCGGGTGCTTGCGTGGAAACGGCCGAGTCGTTGCCCACCGTGGCAACCCAGTATGCTAAAATCTACACCTTCGCGGGGGTACCGGCCGGTACGTCCACGCCGATTGACCTGAATCTGCTGGCGGCAGATTCGGATTTTCCCGACTGCCAATGGGCGAACAACCTCGACAGTTTTGTGGTGCAAGCACCTGTTTGCGACGGCTGCGAGAACCCGACCACATTTTTCAAAACCATGGGCCGCGTGGACCAGTCCGAACTGGGCTACAGCCTGTGCACTGCCGCCGACGGTACCGTGTACATGGCCGGCCGGCAGGGCATAAATCCGATGATCACCAAAATGACGCCCAACGGCGACATACTCTGGGTACGCAATTTCCCGGCAGGTGGTGGCCCGTTTAATGAGACTGTGGCACTGGTTGAGATCATCGAAGACTCCGACGGCAAACTCGTCATGTGCGGCACCGAGGGCAAGTCGCCCAACTCCCGAATAGCCGTGGCCATGCGCTACGACCCCGTGACCGACCAGGTGCTGTGGTACAACCGTTATATCGAACAAAACCCGCATGCAGCCGGTATTTTTGAAAAAACGCCCGGGGGGAATTTTGTGCTGCACGGATTTTCGGAGGAGTTTTTCCCGGGTGGGCCGCCCTTCGGCGGCTACTACAAGGCCCGTTCGCATGTGTGGGAAATCAACCGGGCTACCGGCGAGGTGGTGCCGCCGCTGCTCACCTATTTCGGCGGTACGCCGAGCGTTTATTTTTATGACATGGTGCAGCACAACAGCAACTTGTATGTGACGGGCAGCTGGCGAAATCCGGACGTATCCAACTCGGGCAGACCCATACTAGCCAAACTGTCGGCCATTGATGCCGCGCCGGAGTGGATCGTCGGTGTGCTTCCCGATACGGCGATACCGTTTCAGTTTGTTGGATTTTACAATGTTTTGGCCGACGGCGACCACCTGCTGGCAATGGGCGGCGGCGCCACCGACCTGAATATGCCCACGCAAAAAAACTATATTTTCCTCTCCAAATACACCCTCGACGGTGCTGTGCTGTGGATGAAAAGTTATGAAATCGCCGCCGCCGCAGAAGACATCGTGGTGCTGCCCGACGGCTATGCCATCTTCGGGCGTATGGAGGGCAACAGCTGGGTGCTGCTCAAAACCGATAAAGACGGCAACCTGCTCAAAACCCAAAAACTCACGCTGCCGGGAGCTGCAGGAACGACCTCTCGGTATTACCGCCAGAACCAGCTTCTGCGCCTGCCCAACCACCTGCTGGTTGTGGACGACTTCAAGGATGGCGTGTACGAAGACCTTGTGCTGTTCAAGACCGACTATAACCTGAATTTGGACGCCGACTGCGACCTGGTTCAGCCGGTTCAAGTGACCACCCAAACCTTGTCGCCGCAAACAAACCTGATCTTCACGCCGCACGAACCTTATGTTTTGGCGGCAGCCAAAGTGCCGGCCATGTTTCAGCCGGACTCGCTCAACGTCACGCGAATTTGCCCCCAATGCCCCTGCACTGACAAGCCCGACCTCACTTGCCGGGTGGAAAACCTCACCTGTACCGCTGCGGGCGACGTGGTGGCCAAACTCCGCGTGTGTAACCCCGGGTTCGTAGAAACACCGGCCGGTTTCAACCTCACGTTTTACGACAAAAACCCGCTCACCGGGGCTGCCACACCGTTGTTTGCCACGTCTGTGCCCGTGCAGCCGGGCTTTGGCGATTGCATCGAGTACGAGTTGCCGCTGGGTTTCGACCCGAAGGGCTACGCCCAAATTTTCACCCTGGCCGGGGTGTGGAGCGATGTGCAGACGCCTGTGGCGCTTGACGGTTTTCCCTACCCGAACGGGTATGCTGAGTGCGATTACGCCAATAATCTGGACAGTATTGCCATAATTCCGAATCTGTGTCAACCGGACTCCTGTGCGCCCAAGACTTTTTTGAATGTGTACGGCCAGGAAGAAAAGTCCGAAAACATGACCGCTTTGCGTGCCGCGCCCGACGGCAACCTGTACATGGCCGGCCGGAAGGGTGAGGGATTTGCGATCAGCAAAATGACCCCCACAGGCAGTGTCTTGTGGATCCGTACGTTCACAACCACTCCGCAAGACGATGTTTTTCTCTCGGAAATTATCGTGGACAGCGAAGGTAAACTGGTAGGTTATGGCCGAAAGGGCACCAATACAGGCAACAAAAGTTTTGTGTTCCGGTACGATCCCGCCGCCAACCAAATTCTTTGGGCAAGGCAGTTGACCGAAAACACCCCTCTGGAGGGCGGTATTCTGGAAAAAACCACCGGCGGCAACTACCTACTCTATCATTCGCCCATCAGGGCCGGGTTTGCTATGAATAATGCCGAAATTCTTGAAGTGGATCGCGCTACCGGCCAGGTTTTGCCAACTTTTGCGAAGCGGTATGTGCAACAGGCCAATCAGATATTTGCCGACATGGTACTGCACGAGGGGGCGCTGTACGCCACCGGTTTTTCCGACTCCATGCAGGGCAATACGCCGCTAAGGCGGATGATCCTGACCAAATTGGACGCCCAAACGGGCGATGTGCTCTGGTCGCGAACGGGTCTTACCGATCGGTCGCAGGCTTCCTGGTTCCGGGGTATTGACCTGATCGTGGACGACAACAGCCTCATAACCTTGTCCTACGGCACCGAAACGAGCAATGTAATCGGTATACCGGGAAACCTCGTGCCCGTTTACCTGCACAAAACGACACTTGACGGAGAAGTGCTCTGGGCACAAAAATACCTGTTCACCGATCTGCCTAAAGAGGTAGTAGCGGTGCCCGACGGGTATATTATCCTTTGCGGATATAATGAAAGACACTTGTTGAAAACCGACAAGACGGGCAATCTGCTGGTTTCCAAAGCGCTGAGCAACCCGCTCTATTTTTCCTCCAGCGCTGCCAACATGCCGAAAAATCAAATTGAACGCATCGGTTCATCCCTGTATGTAGCCGACTATACCGCCCGGGCCGGTGTCATCGGCCAATACACCACCTTGCTGAAAACGGACCTGAACCTGAATGTGGAGTTCGATTGCGGGCTGGAAATTTTTCCCTTGCAGGAAGCGGCTATGACAAACCCGGTTCTGGTAGCGACACAGCAAACTATGTTGCCCGGCACCGTGAGTGCACAGGTAGTCGGTACGACGTATGCCCCGGGGGCAATGATCGCCGATTTCGCCTGCCCGTTCTGTCCCAAGCAACTCTGTACCGATAAACCCGACCTTGGCCCCGACCGCATCCTTTGTGCCGGGCAAACCGCCACGCTGGACGCCGGTAGCGGGTTCGCTGCCTACAACTGGTCGAATGGTCAGGCAACGCAGACCTTGCCGGTGACCACAACCGGAATCTATATCGTGGAAGTAACCGATACCTGCGGACAAACCCTGCGCGATACCGTGGCCGTAACCGTGCTGCCGCAGCCTGTCCCCACGACGTTGACCATCCAGTTCTACCCCGGCGACACCATCATCCTCGCCGGTACGGCCTACACCCAGTCCGACACCGTGGTGCAAACCCTGCTGACTGACGACGGCTGCGATTCGATAGTCACCACCATCCTGCAACTGGTGGTCACGAACGTGGATTTGTCCTGCCCGGGCGACCTCACGGTGCCGGTACCGGCCAACCAGTCCTCGGTGAACCTGACCTACCCACTGCCCACTGCAACGACCGATTGCCCCGATCCCGACATTGCGCTGACCGTCTTGCAGGGTTTGCCCGTTGGCGGCACATTTTCTTTAGGCAATACCCTGGTCTGCTACGAGGCAGCCAATCACTGCGGCATCCGCGACACCTGTTGCTTCACGGTCACCATACAGCCGGCGGCCGACGAGGTGGCTTGCGATGTGAAAATTCCGCCTGGCGGTTGCATCAAATACGAATTGCTCAGCATCCGGCTGGACGCGCTTGGGCGGCCCCGCTACCGCATGCGGCTGACCAATACCTGCGCCAGTCCGTTGAAGTTTGTGTACTTCCAGTTGCCCAACGGCATGACGGCCAAAGCGCCCGCCGAAGGCGCTACCTACCCGGCGCCCGGCGGCAATACCTACCTCGTGCGCAATCCGAACGCGTCGCCCTTTCACTCCATCCGATTCAAACCCCTTTCGGGAAATTTGAACAACGGGGAAAGTGACATTTTCGAGTACACCTTGCCGAAGCAGGCACAACCGGCGTACGTTTTGGTTTCGGCAAAATTAGAAGACAACAGCACGACCCAGGCGCACCTCAATACGTTCAGTTGCCCCGTGTTGCCGTATGTGGCAGCCGCACCCCCGGCCCCTCTCCAAAGTAGAGGGGAGGAGCGTCAATCTGTCATCGCTCCCTTCTCCTTTGGAGAGGGGCCGGGGGTGCGGCTGCGCCCCAACCCGACGGGTGGTTTGCTGTTCGTTGATCTCCAGGCGGCGCAAGATCAGCCGGTTCTGGTGCAGGTGCTGAATACGCAGGGACAGCTGGTGCTGGAAGGGCGTTTTGAAATGGAAAATACCGGAATCCGTGTGCGTTTGCCCGACGGGTTAGCCAACGGATTGTACTACCTGCTGGTGCAGCCGCCGGGCAGCGGGCAACGGGTGGCAATGCGGTTTGTGCTGGAGCGCTGATGCTTGTTCGCTTGTTGCACCACGATTGCCGGTCGGGCTTTTGCCAGGTGTTTTGTTGTGGCGCGGTGAGGATCACCCCCCTTTCAATAAATTGATACTCACCGTCGCCAAATCCGAGTCCGGGAATTTGCAGAAGTGTTCCGGATCGGGGAAAAGACCGGCCTCGGCAGCGGTCTGGTTGAAAATATCCACTTCGAGGATGTACTGGTCCGAGAAACCGTGGGTGGCATCGTAGGCTGTAGCGGCGGTGCGCCCGAGGTTGGCGGCCGTGCGCCGGGGCGGCACGGTGTGCAGTTCGATGACGAGCAGGCCGAAGCGCTGGACGTACGGTGCCCAGCGGCGCAAGTGCTGGAGCAAGCCGGCTTCCGCGTCGTTATTGCTGATTCGGGCGCCCCGGTAGGCGTAGGCCCCGGTGGAGTTGCTGGCGCGGTCCAACGGCTCGGTGGGCGGTTCCCAGGGGCGGTTGTGGTCGAGAAAGGTGCGCACATTGAGCAGGTCTTCGAGCGCGATACCGTAGTCGTCGCGCAGGTCGCGGGCCAGCAGGTCGGGCCGCCCGATGTCGCCCCAGATGACCTTGGCCCAGATGTCGGCTTTGGTGAGGTTGGCGCGGGTGACGCGCAGGGCCACCTCGTTGAAGTCGGCGCCGACGAGGAACAGCGGATGCTCGTCGAGCATTTGTCCACGCAGGGTGCGCTGGGCAATGACCTCGAAGATGTGCTGCAGGAAGGCGCCGTTGCCGCAGCCCATGTCCACGATACCCTTGGGTTGCTCGTCCAATGGGCGATTGAACAGGTCAATGACTACCTCGTCTATTTTTTTGAAATAGGTGGTGTGCGCACCGCCGCTGCCCCACACGTTCATTTCACGGTCTACATGTTGCTCGGGCGAGCCGGGCGGGGTGTCCCACAGGATTTCGGGATTGCCGAAAATGAGTTCGTCCAAGTTTCGGAAGGTGGGGATATACGACACCGTGACCCCGTAGGCGCTGGCCCTTCGGGCAAAAAACAAACCCGTTTCGGTGAACCGATAGGTGTGGCCTTTTTTCAAACCAGCCGAGAAAGGCAAAAAAGTCGAGAATCTTGTCGAAGCTCTCGGCGTCCTCGTGAAATTCCTCGGGCTTGAACGAGGCCTCCATGAAGTATTTGTGAAACATGCCGCCCATGCCGAGCGCCACGATGCTGGGGCCGATGGCAATGCCCTCGATATGCCGCAGCACCTGCTCCTGGATACGCCGGGTATCGGGGTCGTCGGCCGGCTGGATACCGTAGTTGTCGCGGTATTTTTTGAAAATGCGTTCCAGCACGGTGAAGGGCGCGCGCTCGAATTTTCTTTTGTGAAAACGCCCGGAGAAGCGCAGGAGGTCCACCACGTCTTTGTACAACCGGCACAGGTCGAAGGCGGTGGCGCTGTGCGCGTTGGTGCGGTAGCAGACGCGGTTGGCGGCGTTGTCCACGGTTTCGTCGAGCCAACCCTGGGAACAGAGGACGCGGAGGGCCACGTTCAGGTAGCCTTCGTTGGCTTTGAATGTAGCGGCCAGCTCGGTTACATCGGCTTCGTTATGTTGCAGGAGGTAATCCAGAACGCCTTTTTCATGCAGGGCGTAGGCGGTTGGAGCGGTAGCGATGCCGTCGAGGTGGCGGAAGATGGTGGAGCGCAGTTTTGCCTTGTCTTGTTTGGTCAGCGACATGGTAGGGTAGGGTGGTTGGTTCTGGGCAAAAGTCGGGAATTTTCAGGGAGGCGGAGGTGCAGGCTTTAAAACTATTCGCGGACATACTTTTCGGGACTTGCATCTACCTTTGCCGCCTTGCGCTATCCTGTCACGCAAACGTATAACCCGGATGGAATTACAAATCATTCAGCGAAAAATACATGAAATCAGAGGGCAGCGGGTCATGTTGGACTTTGACCTGGCCGAACTGTACGAAGTGGAGACACGCGCCTTAAAGCAATCAGTCAAACGGAACACCCGCCGGTTTCCTCCCGATTTCATGTTCGAACTGTCTGAAAGTGAGATTGTGTTGCTGGTATCACAAAATGTGATACCATCTAAAAGCCGTTTGGGCGGAGCGCTCCCGTTTGCCTTTACGGAGCAAGGAGTTGCCATGCTTTCATCCGTTCTTCGAAGTAATAAGGCCATTGACACGAATATCGCGGTAATGCGAGCATTTGTTGCCCTGCGGCGTTACGCGCTCACGTTCGACGAAATTGCATCGAAAGTGCTGGAACACGACAAGGAAATTGCCGACATAAACGAAGCGCTCCGGCAGTTGGCCCCCGACGAACCCGACCCGAATACCTGGGAAGGCCGACCGCGCATCGGGTTTAAAAAATGATATCCTCCGCTGCCGTCCGTATCCGTTTTCAAATTGGAGGTCGAAAAAAAAGCACAGTCGCCAATAAAACCGGGTGTTTTGGGTTCTCGCACACGCATTTTACTATCCTGCTATCGGCTATGAAAAACACCCAAAACTTCTTCCTTTTCTGCTCGGGCGTCGAGCATTCCATTCTGGAACGCTGCCCCTCCGACGTAAACAAGTACGTCGGCATTGGCGCCACGGTATTCTTCACCGGTGTGCTGGCTTTCATTTCCTCGGGCTATGCGCTCTACACCGTGTTCGAATCGTACTGGGCCGCTATTCCGTTCGGGATCATTTGGGGCCTCATGATTTTCAATCTCGACCGCTACATCGTGCTGAGTATGAAGAGCAACGGCAGTTGGTGGCGCGATTGGCTCGTGGCGCTGCCGCGGCTTGCACTGGCCATTTTGCTCGCGCTCGTTATTTCCAAACCGCTCGAAATGAAAATTTTTGAAAAAGAAATCCAGGCGGAATTAGTCACCATGGAGCAGGAGGTGTACAAACAACAGGAAGACGGCCTGAAAGCGCGGTACCAAAACCAAATCGCAGACGAACGCGCCCAAATTGATGCCCTGAAAGCAGAAATTGTGCTGAAAACCACCGCCCGCGACGCACTCGTGAAACAGGCCGTACAGGAGGCCGACGGCACCGGCGGCTCCGGCAAAAAAAACCTCGGCCCCATTTACCTGGCCAAAAAAGCGGAAGCCGACAAAGCCCAGGCTGAACTGGAGCAGACCACGGCCCTCAACCAACCGCTTATTCTGGAAAAAACAAAGGCCATTCAAGCGCTGGAAACCACCGTGCAAACCGAAATAACCGGCCTCCAGCGCTCCCGCTACAATGGTCTTGCCGCCCGCATGGAGGCGCTCTCCCGCCTGAGTGGAAAAAGCCTCGCCATTCTCTACGCCAGCCTGTTCATTACCCTGCTGTTCGTAGCCATCGAAACGGCGCCGATCATGGTCAAACTCATCTCCTACCGCAGCCCGTACGATTTCCTGCTGCACGAGCATGAGCATGTTTTTGAAATGGCCAACCTCGAATCCACCACCCTGCGCAGCAATACCGTGCGCAGCAAACTGCGGTACGATACCGAAACGGGTCACCACCTCACCCTGGCCCGAATAGCAGCAGAAAAGGCGCTGATTGACCACAAACTGAAAGAAAAACTGGAAAGCCTGAAAAGCAAACCATACAACTGGACCCTGGGAACAATGGCGGATTAAAGACAAGCCACAAAAAAGACCGGCCTCTTCGTTCAGAGGCCAGTCCTTTTGTACATTACATGCTTCAATGTAAATTATTTCGAGCGCGCAGTCCGAAGTAGTTTCTCTGAAACCTTGCCCTTTTGCCTTTTGCCCCTCGCCAACTCTTGTCTATCGGGCCAGTTGAATCAACCCGCTCACCAGCTCGTTGCCCACCATCAACCGATAGATGTACATGCCGGAGGCCGCCTGTTGGCTGCCGTTATTGCCGTTCCAGCGCGCGGTATACGTTCCGGGGCTTTTCTGACCGGCGTCAATACCGGCTACCTTCCGTCCGCCGAGGTCGAAAATATCCAGTGTTACCACAGCCGCTTGGGTGAGTTCATATTCGACGGTTACCTGTTCGGCAAACGGGTTGGGAAAGGTTTTGACCGATGCTGCCGCTATAGCCGATTCCTTGGTTGCGCTCACCAAATCGTATTTCAGTACCTGGCCGAATACCAGATCAACCACATACAGGTTGCCGGCGGGATCAAACGTGAAACTGGGCGCCAGGCCACCGATACCCTCGGCGATGGTTTGACGGGTGCCGTCGGGCAGCAATTTGATGACGGCCGCCGAGCCGAGGAAAAAATTCAGGGTAACCGAATCAATTTGTCCAAAAATACCAAACTGCATGACGCACAGGTTGCCGTCTTTGGGGTCGAATGCCATGTCCGTCAGGCAGGAAAAACCGGCGGCATGTACGCTGAGGTTGCCCGCAGCATCGAGGTTGTATACGTTGGCGGCGCCCTGGATAAACGGGAAGCCGGTGAGCTGGCTCACATGAAACGTACCGTCGGGCTTGCGCAGCACCTTGGTCGGCACGGGGTCCACCATCGGCGGACCAAACGGCAGCGGATTGGGGAACCGGTCAATGGTTTTCACAATGCTGAACGTGTCCGCCATTTTGTCCCATTTCACAATTGAGTTCGCACCCGCATCGGCGGTGTATATGTTGCCGGCAGCATCCCAGGCTACATTGAACGGGTTGGATTGCACAAAACCCTGCGCGTGTACAAAATCGCCGTGGTCAATAACCTGCTCGACATTCGTCAGGGTGAGCGGTGTGCCGGGGGTGAATGCGGATTTGTCCACCAGCAGCAACGTCTCCGACAACGCATGGTCGCCTTCACCGACCACGATGAGTACTTTGTTGTTGGGCTGCTGGTACGTTCGGTATGACCCAACCACTTCCGCGGCCGCCTGAATATATGTGCTGGGCAAACCGGTCATAAAGATCGTCTTGTCACCCGTATTGGGGTCTACGATAAGAATACGCCCGTCGTTGTTCCCGGAACCGGACTCGGTTACCCAGATATTTCCCGTAGCGTCCACTTCGATGCCGGTAAGTCCGGGGTTAAATCCCGATGCTACAATCGTGGGCACAACTTGCGCATACAGGGAAAAAGATGCCGCCAAAAAGGCGATAACAATAGAGCATACTTGTTTTTTCATGGTGCATTATCGTTTGAAAGTTGAATTGTGAGTTTGATGTGTTTGGTGGTTTGGGATTTGGGTTACATGTTCAGAAAACTATATCAACGGTGCTTTCTTCAACCTTGAAACGCCGCACGTGGGTCTTTTGACCCCGCGCCAGCCGCTCGATTATCACCCACTGTTGTGCGGAGTCAAAAGACCGGCGCCAAACCTGGAAGGTCTCGTTGACCTGTCCGGTAGTATGTGTAAAGCGTTTTTATCCTCGCAGATTAATAAACCTGATCGGGCGGCATCGGCGCCGGCACTACGTTGCGCACGGGTTTGGTGCTTTTCAAATACTGAAATATAGCCTCCACATCTTCCGCTTTCATACCCATGTAGTTGTACCACGGCATGGGCGGTTGCAGCATCCGGCCATCCGCCAACCCCTTGGATTTGCCTTGCGTCAGTGCTCGTGTGAATTGTTACAGCGACCAGGTGCCGATACCCGAATCATCGGAGGTGATATTGGCGGCAAACGTCGCGCCCCAAGGCCCAACGCCGACGGTCAGGTCGGAATTGAACAGCGCCCAGCCATCCCGCAAGGCTTCTACCGTTGGTTTGCCGAAAGGGCGGTCGGACGGGTAGCCGGACAGCTGTAGTTCGGCGATAATTTCCGGCCCTTTCAGTCCCATACGTTTGGGCGAGTGGCAATCGTGACAGCCCAGTATCCCAACCAGGTATTCACCTTTTTTAATCACAGATTCCTCCGACGGTGCAGCAGCAGCCACCGCAGCGGGTTGGTGCTCGGAGCAGCCCGACGACAGCCCGACAATTGCCGGCAAGACTGTTGTTAGGAGGACAAAAGCAGTTTGTTTCATACCGAATCGTTTGTTTTTAAATTTTGACAGGATGTATTCCAGGGTGTGCCTTATTGTTTCACTATAGTTTTGGTCTCTACAAAAACGCCGTCGAGGTTGAGCGTCAGTTGGTAAACTCCGGCGGGCAAATCCACTGCCGACAAGGTGAACTCCTGCACGCCTTCCAGTTGTTCACCCCGGTCCAGCCAGCGCACGATTTTGCCCTGCGCGTCTTGCAGCACACAACGGAGGCGGCCGGGGCCGGGCAGGTTCAGGCGGACTTGCCATCGGTCGCGGGCCGGGTTGGGCGATACGGACAGTTTGAGGTTATAGCGTCCGTCGAGCGCCTTTTCTGGTGCGGCGCTGGAGGTGTTTTTTTGTAAAAAAACCTGGATAATCTGGCCGCTCGCCGAGGTGATACCGACCGTGTTGGCCACAAAAGGATTGCGCTGGTTTTCCGGCGTAACGATACCGCCGACGATGTAGCCGAGCAGGTGCGTGCCGTCGGGCAGGGCATCATAGTCCACCATGTCGTGCGTCTGCGTGGGCACGCCCTCCGCCAGAATAAACTCCGAGCTGGTGCCCGTATGGTAAGGCAGTTCGGTATCGAAGGCAACTTCCTCGTAGGCGCCGTCGGCTAAGCGGGTCACCCGGCTGATGGTTTTTACAAACGGCAGCCGGCCGTCCTTTTGCAGGATGCCCTGCCCGTCGAGCCAGTACTGGCTGATGCCGCCAAAAAAGAGGGTGTGCATTTCATTGGCCGACTGGGCGTACAGCGGCACCCGGGCGCAGTGGTAGTTGGCTAAAAACTGGCTGAATCCGTTGACCGACGTGTGCCCGGCAGCCGCCCGGATTTCGACAATATTCAGAAATGGAGCCAACGCCAGGCCCGGCTGAAACACTCCGGAAAAGGCAGTAAGCCCCAATTCGCCATTTTGAAAGACAGTAGGCGTGAGGTTGTAGTCGCGACGGTGCAGGTTGAGTTCGTCCGTGACGGCGCTTTGATGCGTCACTTGCCCTCCGGAGTGGGTGAATTTGCGGATAGCATTTGTGTACGTTTGTGTCGGGTTGTCGGAATTGGCCGAGTAAACGCCGTCGAAACGGTGCCCGCCTACGAGGTAAAAGGTGTCGGCCAGGCGCTGCAACTGCCCGCCGGTGACGGCAAAAAACGTATCGCGGATTTGCTGAAAATGCGGCTGCAACGGCGCACTCCCCTGCACGGCCTGTACCAGCCCGGGGACGTTCACCAGGGTCAGGTAAGGGTAGGTGATGTGGTTTTGCTTCAGGGCACTTTGCCCGTAGCCGCCCACGAAGAGCAGCGTTTCGCCGTGCTGGAGAAACTCCATGTTGGCGCTGCGCAGTTGCTCCTGCAGGGTGTCGGGCAGCTCGTCTATGGGGCGTTGCCAAACCTGCCGGGCGGCGGGGTCCACCACCCAGATATTCTGGTTGGCATTGTTGGTATTAAACCCGCCGAATTTGGGGTGCATACCATCCCGGCGCCCCCCGATCAGCAGCCACTTACCGGCATGGGTAGCGTACGCAAAGGAGTGCAGCCCGGGCAAGCCAGGGATGGAGGTGGTGTCCAACTGGATGTTAAACTGACCCTGGCCCGACAGCGCTGCGGGCAGGGCCAACCAGACAAAACAGATGTTTTTGAGCCAAGTGATCATGGGGCAAAAGTGCCGAACAAACGTGCCGGTCGGGGTACCCTGTGGTTTCATCGGGGTGCCCGGAGGTTACATTTCGGGAAAAGGTGCCCGGAGGTTACCTCATGGTATCCGCCGGTTACGCAACCTGGCTGGGCGGTATGCCGAATTTTTCCTTAAACGCCCGCGAAAAATACTTTTCGCTGCCAAAACCCACCCGGGCTGCCACCTCATAAACCATTCCCTCCCGGTTGCGGAGCATGGCCATAGCGCGATCGAGGCGGTAGTTGCGCACAAAATCGGTCACATTCTGGTCGGTGACGGCTTTCAGTTTGCGGTGGAGTTGTACCCGGCTGATGCACATTTTTTGAGCAAGGTCTTCCACGCGGATGGTTTCGTCGGACAAGTACTGCTCCACCATGGCCGTAAAACGGCGCAAAAACTCCCGGTCGAGCGGCGTGAGGTGTTCTCCCACAGGGAGGTTTTCGCCGGGTGCAGGCGGCAATTGGCCGTAGCGTTGGCGCAGGCGGCGGCGAATTTCCACGAGGTTTTCCATCCGGGCCAGCAGTTCGTCGGTGTTGAACGGTTTGGTCAGGTAGTCGTCGGCGCCTGTGCGCAAGCCTTTAATTTTGGCGTCCATGGCCGATTTGGCGGTGAGCAGGATCACGGGGATGTGTGCCGTCAATTCGTTGTTTTTCAACGCATCGCACACAGCATAGCCGTCTTTGCGGGGCATCATCAGGTCGGAAATAACAATATCGGGGACCAGTTCCACAGCCTTGCGCACCCCTTCCATGCCGTCGGAGGCTTCCGCGACCTGCCAGTATGCCTGGATACACTGTTTGACAAACGCGCGCAGTTCGGTGTTGTCTTCGATGAGCAGCGCGATCGGGCGCTTGGTGTCGGCCGGGCGGTGTGTGTTTTTTTCCTCCAAAACAGGGCTATCGGGCACTATTGCTGCCGGCGCCGGCACGTCGCCGCCTTCCATTAAGGGCAGTCGGCAGGTGAACGTGGAACCTTTTCCCGGTTCGCTTTCCACGGAAATACCACCGCCCATACGTTCGGCCAGTTCCTTGCACAGCGCCAAACCAATACCCGTGCCTGCGCCCACGCGGGTATCGGTTTCATCCACCTGGTAAAAACGCTCAAACACTTTGCCCAGCGCCTCGGCAGGGATACCAATGCCGGTGTCGGAAACTTCCATCAGGATGTAAGGCGCATCCCGGGTCGCCTTTTGGCCCTTCTGTACGGATACCCGAACCGACACGTTTCCGCCTTCCGGCGTAAATTTCAAAGCATTGGAAAGCAGGTTATTCAGCACCGTTTCCACTTTGCCGGCATCGAACAGGCACGCGGGTACGTCGGGGGCAATTTGCAGGCTGAACCGGACGCTCCGCTGCTCGGCCAACGGCAGGAAGGCGCGGTAGATGCCCCGCACCATTTCGGCAAAATTGCCTTGCCGGAGGTCAAGGCCCATACTGCCGTTTTCCAGTTTGGCCATATCGAGCAATTGGTTGACGAGGTTTAAAAGCCGGTGGCTGTTGGCCTCGATGTGCCGGGCGTTTTCCCGGGTTTCCGGCTCGGCTGTTTTGGCGAGGATACGGCGTGCCGGTTCGAGGATGAGTGCCAACGGGGTACGGAACTCGTGGGTGACATTGCTGAAAAACCTGGTTTTCATTTGTTCCAGCGCTTTCACCCGTGCTGTTTCCCGGTGTTCGTAGGCCAGTTGCTCGCGCAATTGTACCCGCCGCATCTGGAATTGGTACGCGCGCCGGCCCCCCAAAAGCAGCAGCAGGACATACATGCCGATGGCCATACCGGAGCGCCACCACGGCGGTAGTATGGTGATCGCGATGGGATTGGCTGCGCTCTGCCAGGCGCCCTCGCCGTTATTTCCCTGCACCAGAAACGTGTATCGCCCGGGAGCCAGGTGTGTGAAATGCGCAAAGCGGATGGTGCCCGTTTCCACCCAGTCGGGGTCGGCGCCGACGAGGCGGTAACGGTAGCGGTTTTTGGCCGGATCGGTAAAATCCAGCACGGCAAACTCGAACGAGAGGTTGTTCTGGTCGGGGCCAAGACGCAATTCGCGCAGAAATTCCAGCGGCTGGTTGAGCGGACTTTCGGGTGCGCCGAAGGCGGCGCGTTGGTGGTTGATGCGCAGCCCGACAATGAATACCGGCGGCGGCGTGGTGTCCGGCAATACCGCTTCGGGGAAAAAGTGGTTCAGTCCGTTCACCCCGCCAAACAACAATTCGCCGTTGGCGGCTTTAAAAAATGCCTGGGTATTGAACTCGTTGTCCTGCAACCCCTGGACTGCCGTGAATGCCGTGATTGCTCCGCCCAAGGCTCTCGCCTGCGCAGACAGGATTCCGTCCTTTGTGGCGATATTAATTTTGGCCAATCCCCGGTTGGTACTGCACCACAGTTCGTCTTTGCCGCCTGCAAGAATACCGTACACCACATCGTCGGGCAGTCCGTCCCGGGTGGTAATATGCCTGAAACGTCCGCTGCGCAGGTCGAGCCGGTTGATGCCACCCCCTTTGGTACCGATCCAGAGTACGCCCCCGGGGTCGGCGGGATCGGGCAGCAAGCAGGCGATGACGTTGTTGTTGATCCCTTGCTGATTAGCGGGATCGGCCTGCAGGAGTTCAAATGCGCAGGTTTTGTCGTTGGGTACGCACTTGACGAGACCCTGTTGGGTGCCTACCCAAAGGGTGCCGTTGCCGTCTTCCGCCAGCGCGTACGCGCGTACGGAGCCGGCTTTTTCACCAAAAGACGCGGTGTAATCGAACATATCGAACCGGGCGGTTTTGGGGTCGAAGCGGACCAGCCGGCAGTTTGATCCGGTTGTCCAGAGGCATCCGTCGGCTGTTTGCAAGAGCCGGGCGTAAGTGTACGGTTTGAACCACTGTTCCGGCCTCCTGGCGCCGGAAGTTTGTATTTCCGTCGGCAGCGTATCGAACGGAAACGGATACGATGTTGATTGCCCGTTCTCGGGGTTGTAGTGCCGCAGTTCGGACAAAGGGGGTTCGTGTTCGTCCCGGCCCAGCAGCCAGTACATGCCGGAGGGTTCTATGCACAAATCCAGCACCCGCCTGGGGCCGTTCGGGAAAGCGCGTTGGGCGCTGATTTTGCCGGTTGCCGGGTCGAAGGGGAAAACCTCGTTTACCACTTTGCAGAAATAGCGGTCGCGGGTATCGCGCCACAAGCCCCAGATGCTCGTTCCGGCTGCGCCTTTGTGAAAAAGTTGTTTTTTGGGGTTGATTTTGCGCAAGCCGTAGCCCTGCGTGCCGATCCAGATATTGCCGTTGTGGTCTGTTGCAACGGCCGATATATCGGCGTCTACCTCCCAGTCGGGTTTGGAAAGGTCCGGTGTTTCGCCTGGAGCCACTTGCCACAGCCGGTGCTTCAGCGCCAACCAGTAACTGCCGTCTGGAGCAGGCCTGGCTAACGACGTAGCCGATTTTGATTGGGGTGAAAATATGGCCTCCTGAAGTTGTCCGTTTTTAAAACAAACCAGCCCGTTCGGGATTGATCCCCAGATGTCGCGCCGGCTACCGGTGTCGGAAATTTTGCCGACAGGCCGTACAAAACCCTTATCCGGCTCCACCTGATAGATACGTTTGTTGGAGTAAACCCGCACGGCGCCGCCATCCTCCCGGGCCTTGATGGTCATCAGAACGACATCGGCAGAGTCCTCCGGCAAATGAAACTGTTCGGACGGGAACAGGGTCACCTTGGTCAGACTGCCCAGGTCGGGTTCGGCGGGCAATTGTGCCTTCCAGGTAGCCGGAATGCCGATATGTACCAGACAGTTTCCCCTTTGCAACAGATAAACCGACCCGTCCGGAGCCTCATAAATGCTGATTATTTCAAAGGAAGCCCCCTTGACACTGTGGTTGAAATGGAGTGGAAAATGAAAAAAACGCCCGCTGCGCCGGTCATACAAATCCAGTCCCCGGCTTTCGGTACCTACCCACAGCCAGCCCCGGCTGTCTTCAAACAGCGCGGTCACAGTGTTTTCTGCAAGAGAAAAAGGATCGAAAGGATTGTGGCTGAAAACCTTGAAATTGTACCCGTCGAAACGGTTCAGACCGTCTTTGGTGGCCACCCACAGAAATCCGTCGCGGGTTCGGCAAATATCGAAGATCATGCCTTGCGACAGCCCGTGCTCAATGGTGATGGATTCCGGTTGTACCCGCTGAGCCGGCAACGGGGTGCAGGCCGGCAATAACCAAAGTGACAGGGCGAGAATTCGGGCGAACATGATTATGAAGCGTGGCGCATCCGGTACAACCCCGACAGGGGTGCTGCATTTCAGCGGGGGCAAATCTACATGATGTTTTGGGGCCACACTACAATTTTACCGCACCCGGCGGCGCACCATGGGCGAGGCGGTAATGGTTTCGATCTGCGGGGAACCGGGGCAGTTGATTTGGGAGAACCGCATCCTAGCGGTGGAGGATTTGCAGGTACAGACAAAAACTTGACGGTACGCGGTATACTTTTGCATCCGGTATTTCCCGACATTTAATTATTTCGCCACCCGGATGCTCAAGTGCCTGCCCCTCTTATGGAATTCATACGGTAGATACCGGTGGCTACTATCCGGTTCCTGGTTGTGCATGTTGTTTTTCTATGTACTGCAACTGCACAGCCAGGATTTGAGCCATATCGCCCATTTTTCCACGGCAGACGGCTTGCCGGCAAACCAGATTTTATGTATAAAATCCGACTCGGAAGGTTTCACCTGGGTATTGACACGGCAAGGGTTGGCACGCTACGATGGGCGGAGATTTGTCCCTTTTTCAGTCTTGAACCCCGGGGCTAAATTACCCCAACAGGGTTTTACCTATATGTTGCTTGACGGGCATGGGTTGTTGTGGATCGGTACCACAACAGGGTTGTACCGTATTTCGCTGGCGACATTTGAAGTGGCTTTTTATTCAAAAAACCTGCTGCCCAACTGTACGGACGCACAGGGGGATGCCTGGTTTACGTCGGCGACTGGAATTGTACACTACAGACTGCAACAAGATGATTTTCAAGAATTCCCGTTGATTGAACAGGGCGATACGGTGGCAGCGAATATGGTGGTACGAGGCAAAAGCAACATGCTGGTGGTAAAAAGCACAAACCGATTTTACCTTTTTGATACAAAAAAGCAGGTTTTTGAACCGCTTCTTGCCATAGATAAAGAGCAGGTACCCAGTACCCTTTTTATAGCCTCGGATGCTGATGGTATGCTCTGGCTTTCTGTTTGGTATAACAAAACGGGTGGGCTGTTACATTACGATCCGTATCAGGATCGGGTATTACGCAGTTTCGGCAGCGCCACGCACAATATCAGCAGTACCGACATCAATGCAATTTTGCCGGAAGGCGATCAGGTCTGGCTGGCTACGAACTCCGGCGGCTTGTGCCGGTATTCCTTGTCCGAAAACCGGTTTTATTGTTTTTCTCAGGATGACAAAAATCCAAACGGTCTCTGGACGCCTCAGTTAACCGATGTGTTTAAAGATGCTTTTGGCAATCTCTGGCTGGGGACGTTGTTCGGCATTTACAAGGCGCCTGCCAGTATGCAAACCACGCAACTTTTAGCGTATACGCCATTTAACCCAAACAGTGTAGTGTCGCGGCCGGTCACTGCGCTGGAATTTATCACCGACACCCTGCTGGCGATCGGAACCCTGAAGGGTATGAGCCTGTACGACCGCCACAAAAAATCTTTTTTGAACCTGCACCTGCCGCTGTACAATGATAACCCATACAACGATCAGATTCGGGCGTTCGCCAACGATACCCCGGAAGGTTTCTGGGTGGCGAGTTGGTCCGGACTGTTTCGGTTGGATTCCCGAAACGGACGTATTCTGGAATATTACATTACGCACCCGAATGCCGGCGACAACCATCCGGCATCGGTGAAACAGGTGGATGTAGGGGCTATTTACCGGCTTCACAAAGACCGGCAGGGCGACTTGTGGGTCAGTACATTTAGCGGAGAGCTGGTTCGGATTTCAGGAAAGGCAACTGCCCGCCGGTTTGAGTTTATGAACAGACAAAAGGAAAACAATTCCTTGCTGAATAACCGGGTGGAATGTATGCTTGATCTGGACGACCACAACCTGTTGCTCGGTACAGCGGACGGGCTTGTGCGCTACGACCGGTTATTGGGGCAGTTCAAACGGGAAACGACACGCTTCCCCGGACTTATTTCCCCCGTGGTCATTTCGAGTATGGTTCGTTCCCGGCGCGGCGATCTGCTGCTCATTGCAAACGGGAAACCATTTCGCTTGCACTGGAAAAATGCGCGCAGTGTGGTACACCCAGTTCCCAGCCCGCTGGACCTGATGCCTTGTCAGCAAATTATAGAGGACAACGCCGGAGCAGTTTGGGTTACCCAGGAAGATGTGGTCGTTCAATTAGATGCAACCAAAAATATCGGACGGCTTTATGACTCCCGGCATTACTTGCTCGAGAATGTGTTTGCCGTCAGACCCCCCTTTCCTCCGGTGGAAGACCGCGACGGGAATTTGTACTTTGGCGGCATTCGGGGGGTTACGGTCTTAAATCCAGGCCGCTTTTCCTTGCAACAATCGGCGCTGCCGGCACTTAAAATCACTGGTTTGAAGGTCAATGGCGCCGTTTTTATTCCAGACAGTTCGATCTCGCGGGTACAAACGCTGCACTTGTCCTGGAAGCAGAACAACCTCGGTTTTGAATTTTCAGTGCTCCATGCTGCCGTGCCGGCACTTTGCCGCTTTGCCTATCAATTAAATGCCGGCGCCCAGGTAGATTTGGGCGTTCAAAATACCTTGAACCTCAGCAATCTGGCGCCGGGCACCTACCAACTACGCGTGACGGCTGCCAATAGCGATGGGATATGGAACCATACAGGCGTTACGCTCCGGATCGTCGTGCATCCGCCCTGGTGGCGCAGCTATTGGGCGTATCTGGGTTATGCCCTGTTGCTCGGCTGTGCCGCGTTCTGGATTTATGGTTTCCAACTGCGCCAAAAACTGGCCCAACAGGAAGCCCGGCAATTGCGTGAAATGGATGCCTTCAAAAGCCGCTTTTTTACCAACATCACCCACGAGTTTCGCACACCACTGACCGTGATTCTGGGTATGACCGAGCGGCTGGCGGCTGGCGGCGCGCGCGTTACAGAAGACATTGCAAAATCCAGTCTGGATATGATCAAACGCAACGGAGAAAACCTGTTGCGTCTCATCAATCAAATCCTTGACCTGTCAAAATTAGAAAACAATGCCCTTAAAATCAATTATGTGCAGGGCGATGTACTGGCTTACCTGCGCTACATCGACGAGAGCCTGCAATCGTTGGCAAATGCGCAAAACCTGACGCTGCAAGTAGAAAGTGACCAGGAAAGCATCGTCATGGATTATGACCCCGAGCGACTCGTGCAGATTATGCACAACCTGCTATCCAACGCCGTAAAATTCACCCCGGCGGGTGGTAGAGTGGTGTTGGGCGTGACGTCCGTAACGTCGGCAGGGTTAAAAAACCTGCCGACATTGATAATCACGGTATCCGATACCGGTGTCGGCATTCCGGCACACGAAATTCCGTTTTTGTTCGACCGCTTTTTTCAGGCAGATAATCAGGAGCGCTCTAAAGCAGGTGGCACAGGTATCGGGCTTTCCCTGACGAAAGAACTGGTTGGCTTGCTGGATGGGGAAATAACCATACAAAGCGACGTAGGGAAAGGAACGGTGGTCACAATAAAAATGCCCATAAAAAATGATGCCTCCGGCGCTTCCGCCCAGCCCCGTTAACGCAGAACGATATTGTCCAAACGCCAAGGTCTCCTGTTGTTGAGGCAGAACACGCCGGCACTACCGGCGCCGGAGTAACGGGGCTTGCACCTGGAAGTGCATCATTTGCCAGATATCAGACATCATTACCAACGCTTCTGGTTATTGAAGACAACCCGGATGTAATGGCTTTCATCGTCGCTTGTCTCCAAAACGAATATCAGATTGACTGCGCCTACAATGGCCGGAAAGGCATTGAAAAAGCCCGGGAAGCCGTGCCCGACCTGATTCTCAGCGATGTAATGATGCCGGAAAAAGATGGTCTGGAGGTGTGCGACGCGTTGAAAAACGACGAGCGCACGAGTCACATTCCTATCGTTTTGCTGACGGCCAAAGCCGATGTGGAAAGCCGGATTGCCGGGCTGCGGCGCGGCGCGGACGTGTATTTGTCCAAACCTTTCCATGAGGAAGAATTGCGCCTGAACCTGACGAACCTGCTGGAACAGCGCAAGAAGTGGCAGGAACGATTCGGGAAACTCGATTTGGCTGAAAACACGACGGTACCTGAAACGTCTGACTTGCCCAAAGCAGATGTCGAGATGGAGGATGCCTTTCTGAAAAAAATCCGCCAGCACCTGGAGCAGCATTTGGCCGATGCCGATTTCGACGGCCCACGGCTGGCCCGTGCCATGCTCCTGAGCGAGGTGCAATTGTACCGCAAAATCAAAGCGCTGACGGGCAAGTCTACCGCGATTTACATACGCAGTATCCGGTTGCACAAAGGGCTGGAATTGTTGCGCAGCACCCATAGCACTATTTCCGAAATTGCCTACGACGTGGGTTTTGAAGACCCCAACTATTTTTCCCGGACCTTTTCGCAGGAGTTTGGTGTGGCGCCCAGCGAAATGCGCAAATGAGTATGAAAGGAAAAATGTCGGCGAGCCTCTGTGGAATAAAAAACCTCATGACGGGCTAAAAAACACTATTTTCGGTGCAGATGAAAGAATAGTCCAGTCTTTTGAAAGAATGGTGAAGGCCCTTCGCAGGCCCTCGCCGGCACCTTTGTCTCCGATCAACGAAAGTTCATTTCCGAATTTTTCGGGCGGATGCAGCGCGCTTCGGTGCGTTGCTCCGCCCGGCTCGGAAGCGGCTTTCAAACCTTTTTCTACAACAAATTTTTCGGAGATGACACACAAACTTTTGCTTGCTCTTTTGCTGCTTTTTGCAGCCACCGCCGCTCTGGCGCAACCCCACAAAATATGGAACGGCACGGTCAGCACCGACTGGAGCACTGCCGCCAACTGGACACCCGCAGCAGTGCCGGTTGCCGGCGACTCGGTCTGGATATTGGTGCTTCCGGGCAAATTCCAACCCACCATTTTCTCCGGTACGATGGCCAAGGCGAAAAACCTGTTTGTCAGCTACCAGGATCACCTGACCATCAATGCCGGTGCCGAACTGGAGTTGGCCAGTACCTTAAATGTGACGGCTCTTGCTATCGGTGAACAAGGCGTTGTAACGAACAATGGTACGCTGAAGGTCAAGTCGGGTTTCCAGGGGATTGACATCAACGGCTCCCTGATCAACAACGGTACCCTCGTGATCGGGCAGCCGGGTTCCACCCCGTATTCCACCGGGGAAGAAGGCATCCGGGTATTGGGTGGGGGCCGCCACCTGACGAACAACAGTACCGGCACCATCACTATTTACCGGCCGGCCAACAACGGCATCCTGCTCAATGCTGCCGGCGCCAACCTCACTAACTACGGTACCATCCACATCCAGGAAACCGGTCTGAACCCTAACCCGGTAGTAGCAGCCACCGGAGACGGTATTGATGCACGCGGCGGCACGTTTGTCAACGAAACCACCGGCGAGGTTTATATCACCAGAACCAGCGCCAATGGACTCAACTGCCGAAATTCGAGTGGCAGTATGACGAACAAGGGCCAGATTACGATCCATAACGTCGGCCTGACGGAAGAGAATGAACTCAAAGAAGGCATCTGGGTTGATTTGGCAACTTTTACCAATACGGCCACCGGTATGATCCGGATTGACACGACCGGGAACAACGGCATTAGCAATCAGGGATTCTTCAACAACAGCGGTGAAATATCCATTCGGAAATCGTCAATCGGCTTGGTCAACCTCTTCCCCTTCAACAACCAGGCCGGTGCTATTCTGAAAATTAACAATGTAAGCGGATCAGGGGTGTTCTCCGGCGGGTTTGGAGGTTTGGTCACCAACTTCGGCACGATTACGATTGACACTACGGCGGAAAACGGTGTGGCTACCTTAGGATTCGGAGGGGTGGACAACCGCAGCATACTAAACATCGGAAACGTCGGGAATATCGGCAAACACGGTATTCTGAACGGCGCCGGTTTTGCCAATCAAGCCTCTGGTATTTTGACCATCAACCGGACAACCGACAGTGGAGTCAAGAATGCAGCATCTATTGAAGAGATTACGCCGAATTTCATCAATGCCGGCTTGTTCACCATTGGCGGAGCAGGCGATGTCAATTCCGCCACCCCGGGCATCGAAAACCTGAACGAAGCCAAATTTCGCAACCTGGTCTGCGGAAACCTGACGACATACCAGGCCATCGTGAGTACCGACAGTTTTGTGAACGAAGCGTTCCTGTTCATGCGCAGTATCTTGCCGAATACCATTTCCGGTACGTTTATCAACGAGGGCGTCATTCATGACCCGAACGACGGCTTCAACGGACAGCCGGTTGCGAACCACGATTTCATCATCAGCCCCGCTGCCGGCGAGTGTGTCATAGCCGATGCGCTGCAAAAGGGCGCTGGCGCGAACGTCACCATCGCCGGAACCTGGTACAAAGACCAGGCGCTTACGATGACTGCCGGCACCTACAATCAGGCTGCCAATACCTTCACCGTCACCAACCTGAGCGAAGGAATGCATACCCTGTATTTCCGGGCCACCGACAACCAGTATGGCTGCAGCCAGACTGGTTCGATAAAAATCACCTACGATGACGTAACCCTCCCCTCCATTACCTGTCCGAATGATGCCACGGTTTCCTGTGCCGGTCAGGTTCCTGCCTGGAACATCAACGAGGTGACGGCAAGCGACAACTGCGGCACACCCGTAAAGTCGCACATGGGGGATGTTGCCGGCAACCAGACTTGCCCGAGCCGCTACACCATCACCCGCACATACAAAGCCGACGACAACCGGGGCAACACCAATACCTGCGAACAGATCATCACGGTGTACGATGAGACACCTCCAACATTCGCCGGGGTGCCCGCCAACACCACGGTGCAATGCAACGCCGTGCCGGCCCCGGCCAATCCGACGGCTTCAGACAACTGTGGCGGAAGCACACCTGTATCCTATGAGCAGCAGCGCACCGACGGCGATTGTCTCTACCGGTACACCCTGACGCGAATCTGGTCGTCCACCGACTTGTGCGGCAACGGCAGCAGCACTTCGCAGGTCATCGCTGTGATTGATACGCAGGCGCCTGAGTTTTCCGGCGTGCCTGCCGACGTGACGGTGCAGTGCAATGCCGTGCCGGCCCCGGCCAATCCGACTGCTTCGGACAATTGCTCGGCTGTTCTCGGCATTTCCTACAATCAGACCCGGACGAACGGAAACTGTCCCGATTCGTACATCCTGACCCGAACCTGGACGACTACCGATGAATGCGGCAACGTAAAAATCGCCACCCAGATCGTCACGGTGCGCGATACGCAGGCCCCGACCTTCACCTCCGTACCCGCCAACGTGACGGTGCAGTGCAACAGCCTCCCCGCCGTGGGCAACCCGACGGCCACCGACAATTGCAGCAGCTCGGTAACGATCAGTTACAACGGCCAGACGGTGTCCAACGTCATTTGCACAGACAAGTACACCCTCATCCGGGAATGGGAAGCCACGGATGCCTGCGGCAACACCCGCACGGCCACGCAGAAGATCACGGTGACGGACACGCAGAAACCGGCTTTCGTCAGTACGCCGGCCAACATCACGGTGCAATGTGACGCCGTGCCCGATCCGGCCACACCTGCGGCTACGGACAACTGCGCCGCAGCGGTGGCCGTTTCCTACATTGGCGAAACCCGTACCAACGGCAACTGCCCGAACCGCTACACGCTCACCCGCCGCTGGACCGCCGCCGACAACTGCGGCAATACGCGCAGCATTTCGCAGCGCATCACAGTGGTGGACAACGGCAAGCCGGTGTTCACGTCGTTCCCGGAAAACACCACCATCGCTTGCGAGGAGAACCTGCCCGCAGTAGGCGCACCAACCGCCTTCGACGGCTGTGGCAGTGCCACCGTTGTCTATCTGGGACAAACCACGGCCAACAACCAGTGCCCGGGCACCTACCAGATTCGCCGCACCTGGCGGGCTACGGATGCCTGCGGAAACAGCACGGTGGCTACGCAGACGATTCAGGTGGTGGATAACAATGCACCGGTATTTACCTCCGTGCCCGCCGACGTGACCATCTCGTGCAACCAGCCCCTGCCTCCGCTGACCAACCCCTCGGCGTCGGACGCTTGCGGAGGCTTTGTGCACATCACCTTCCTCGGCAACGTACCCTCGGGCAGCGGCTGCGCGGCGGACTACACGATCACGCGCACCTGGCGGGCCGACGACCTGTGCGGCAATACCGCTACGACCTCGCAGGTGATCACGGTACTGGGGAATAACAATTTTGGAGCGCCTGAGCCTGAGGATATTGACCGCTTGCGAGCAATGGAAACGCGGATGCCACGGATAAAATACGGATTTATACAGGTCAACCAGCCGGAAGAAAAACCGGTGGAAATCCGCGGTTCATCCGTGGCATCCGCGTTCCAATCCTCTACGCTCGGCATCCAGCCTAACCCGACGACCGACCGCATCCGGCTCGATCTGACAGACTATGCGGGCGAGGCGGTGACGGTTTCGATTTTCAGCGACATGGGGCAGTTGATTTGGGAGAACCGCATCCCGGCGGTGGAGGATTTGCAGGTACCGATCAGCCTGCGCGAAGCGGGTGCGAAGGCGGGGATGTATACGGTTCGGGTACAGGATAGGGTAGGGGTGCTCTCGAAACGGGTGGTGCTGGTGGAGTAATTTGATTTGATCCACGGGAGGCGGATAAAACAGGGAGACGCTGGGTTTGTAGCCAATACACCCGCTCCATCCCGCTTAACCAACTAAACCCCGTACCGCCAGCCACCCGATCCCCCCTGCAACCGCCCAACCGACAAGGTGCAACCAGACCGGGTGCCGATACCCCTGTAGCAGATTTTGCTTGCGGGCAGCCAGTAGCAAAATAGCCAGGGCAATGGGCAGAATAAACCCGTTGACGGCGCCGGCGAGGATCAGGAGTTGCACCGGGCGCCCCAGTGCAAGGAATATCCCGGCCGAAATCAGGATAAATACAGTGACCACCTGGCGGTGGTTCCGCTCCATGGCGGGATGCCACGTCCGCAAAAAACTCACGGACGTGTAAGCCGACCCGAGCACCGACGTGATTGCCGCACACCACATCACCACCCCGAATATCCGGTAACCCGCCGCGCCGGCCGCATAACGAAATACCCCGGCAGGCGGGTTCTCCGTATCCATCGGCAAGCCGGCAGCCAGCATGCCGAAAGCGGCGAGAAACAACACATAGCGCATGACGGACGTCAGTACAATACCGCGTACTGCAACGCGACTCACCGCGCCTACGGCCGCCGGCCCCTTGATACCTGCATCAAGCAGGCGGTGCGCTCCGGCAAAACTGATATAGCCGCCCACCGTACCCCCGACCAGCGTGACAATGGCCAATGCATCTACCTGCAAGGGCCACACAGTGCGCAACAAGGCCTCGGCCACCGGCGGACGCGCCGCTACGGCCACATACACGGTACACACCAACATCCCCAAACCCAACACCTTGACGACCGTATCCAGCACACGGCCCGATTCCGGCGCCCAAAAAATGGCCAGAGCAATCAGGGCAGAGAGCAGCGCCGCCGCTTCAACCGGCAACCCGGTTGCCAATCCCAGCCCCATGCCGCAGCCGCCAATGTTGCCGATGTTGAAGGCCATGCCGCCGAAAGCAACCAACCCGCCCAGCACATAACCCAGCCCCGGCGCCAGCCGGTCGGCCAGTTCCTGTGCCCGTTGCCCGGAGGCGGTCAGTATGCGCCAGATATTGAGCTGTGCACCGATATCGAGCAGCACGGATACCAGAATCACAAACCCGAAAGACGCCGACAATTGCCAGGTAAACACCGCCGTTTGGGTCAAAAAACCCGGCCCGATCGCCGAAGTGGCCATCAAAAACGCAGCGCCGGCAAGCGCGGAACGGTTGGCAGATGTACGGAGAAATGTCATGGGTGGTGTTTGGGTGTTTTAGTGTTTGGGTGTTTTGGTGAGCAATTTCAGGTTTTCCAAAAAACGGCGCAACATACGCGCAAATGCTACGGCATGTTCTCCGTCGCCGTGCAAACAAATCGTTTCGGCACAAATCGGGACTACCTGTCCGCCCGTGGCTTGTACCCGGCCGTGTATGACCATTTCGTACACCTGCTGGCGGCAGTCGGCCTCATCCTCAATGAGGGCAGCGGGGTCTGTACGGGGAGTAAGTGAGCCGTCGGGTTGGTAGCGCCGGTCGGCAAAAACTTCGGACACCGTCCGCAACCCCAGTTTACCGGCCTCCGCAATGGACGCGCTCCCGCTCAGCCCGAACAGCGCCAACTGCGGATCAAAATCCCGCACCGCCCGCGCGATGGCGTGTGCCACTTCCGCGTCGCCGGCCGATATGTTGTACAGGGCGCCGTGGGGTTTTACATGCCGAATCTCCGCGTCGACGGCACGCGCTATTCCGTCCATGATCTGCAATTGTTCCAGCACGAGGTCGTAGTACTCCTGACCAGATAGCCGCAATGCGCGCCGCCCGAAATGCTCCCGGTCCGCAAAGCCGGGATGCGCGCCAATCGCCACACCGTGTTGCAGGGCAAGCGCGATGGTGCGGCGCATGGTATCCCGGTCGCCCGCATGGTACCCGCAAGCGATATTGGCCGAGGTGATGAACGGCATCAGTTCGGCATCGTGGGGAAACCCTTCCCCGAGGTCGCAGTTGAGATCAATGGTCATGGTGTGGATTGTTGAGCGGGGTTGAGTAAGGTTGAGACAGGGCTGCGGCGCACCCGATTCCCAGCCGCCGCAGCAGCATCCGCTGCCGCCTTGCCGCCGCTGCCGCTTCTTCTATTTGCGCCAGGCAAAAGTAAAACCCGTCGCCGGGACGGTTTTGCGCCAGGCCGGGCAAGTCTGCCGACAACACCTGGGCCACGCGCGGGTAGCCGCCTGTCGTCTGGCAGTCTGCCAGCAAGAGCAGCAATGTTCCGTCGGGCAGCAGTTGCACGGTGCCGGGTAGCACGGCTGAAGATACCAGTTCGTAGTGTTCCCGCAAAGTGAGTGCCGGCCCTTCTACCGCGCCGGCCATACGGTTGCTCTGCCGACTCAGGCGCCACTCGGTCGTCTCCAATTGCTCGCGCGAGGCGTCGTCGAGCAAGTTGTACTCCGGTCCGGGCAGGAAACGGAACACGGAATCGGCCGGATACAAATCCGACACCCGGGCGCGCCAGGAGAAATTTTTGTTGCCCGGCGGGGTCTCGGACAGGGTTTGCCGGAACGGCAACCGATCGCCTGCCCGCAGTGCCTGCCCGTGCAGCCCGCCGACGCCCGCCAGGAGGTCGGTGCTGTTTGACCCCAGCCAGGGTTCCAACGCAAACCCGCCCTGTACACCGAGGTATACCCGTACGCCCCGCGCCTGCTGCCGAAATACCAGCGTGCTGCCCGCGCTTGCCAGTGCCGGCGCCCCAACCGGCACCTCCTGCCCGTCCAGCACAGCCCGGAAGTCGGCGCCGGCAAGGGCAAACAAAGCAGGTTGCTCGAAGCGCAGGTGCGGTGCGGGGAAGTGCATTTCGAGGGCAGCAGTTTCGGGCGGATTGCCGGCGAGCAGGTTGGCTACGCGCAGGGCCACAGGATCGGCGGCTCCGGCAGCGTGTATGCCGAGGTGCGCGTAGCCCCAACGCCCGGCGTCCTGCACGGTATCCTGCAAACCGGTTTTCAGCATCAGCAAACTCATCGTGTTTGTTCGATTTGGTGAAACGCCTCGGTGCTGATCGCCCGAAACCGCACCTGATCGCCCGGCTGCAGCAGCACGGGCTCCGGTCGCTGCGGGTCGAACAAACGCAGGGGCGTGCGCCCGATCAGGTTCCAGCCGCCGGGCGATTCGAGCGGGTAGATACCCGTTTGCGCGCCGGCGATGCCCACGCTACCCGTCGGCACCCGTCCGCGCGGACGCGCCAGCCGCGGCGCCGCGAGGCGGGTATCCACGGCGCCCATGTAGGCAAAACCGGGCAGGAATCCGATCAGATAAACCCGATATACCCGGTCGGTGTGGAGCGCCACTACTTCGGCGGCAGTCAAACCCGCCCGCGCTGCCAGCGCTTCCAGATCGGGCGCAAAAGCACTGTCGTAGCATACCGGAATCTCGACCGTGCGGCCGGCGGCCATTGCGTCCGGAACGGGTGTTTTTATCGCCGTCTCTACCCAGTTTCGGGCCACGAGCAGCGGATCGGCGGCCGGATGCCGGCGGTCGAAATAGTCGAGGTCGAGCACGATGGTGAGCGATCCGTACGCCGGCAGCAAATCCCGCAGTCCGGGCAAATCGGCGGCTGAAAGTGTGCGGTAAAGCGCCTGCACTGCGTCGTTCAGCAGCGGGTCAATGCGGTTGTCCCAGTGGACGAGCAGGGCGTGTTCGGCGAGTGGCAGGATATGCACGGTGCGGAGAAATAATGCGTGATCTTGTACGCCGGGCGCCCTTGTGTCCGGGAGCGGCGGCGTTGAGCATTTT
Organism: Lewinellaceae bacterium; assembly: GCA_016719605.1. GTDB lineage: Bacteria > Bacteroidota > Bacteroidia > Chitinophagales > Saprospiraceae > M3007. The sequence goes on from JADJYW010000009.1 coordinate 40,505, forward strand.
CCCTGCCGCTGTTTCCGGTTGGTAAAACCATCAGGCGGGGCGCAAAATGGCCATCGCCTGTGCGGTGTGCCGCTTGTTGTGCAGCACGATGAATTCCAGGATATTGCCGAGGGTGTAACGCCCGAACCAGGCATTTGCCTTGCGGACAGTCGGGCGGTTCAGGTCCACTTTTCGGGCTTCCTGCAGGATGCGCAGGAGTTGTTCGCAGTTGATAATAAATGCCTTGAGCACCTCCTTTTCCAGCGGCAAATTCAGGAAATTATACCGTTTGGCGGTTTTGTATGTTTTGCCGGCGGCGGCATCGGCGCGGCGCAGCAGGCGGCGGCCGCGGGCGGTGTAGCGCACTGCATTGCCGGGCGCCCAACGGCGGGCCTTGGCAAGGTGGATGGCGCGATGCAGCCGCGGAATGTAGTCGTCTGTGTAGCGGTTGAGGTGCGCCACGCACTCCAGCGCATTCCAGGATTCGGGATTTTGGCGTTGCCGAAGGGCTTCCGGCGGCATTCCAACGAAATTTTCACGCACTACTGCCAGCACGGCGCGCAGGTCGGTTTCTAATTGGTCAAGCAGTTCTTGTTGTGTCATGCATCAGGGCTGTTGGCGCAATGGGGCGGCAAAAGTACGGGCAAAACCGGTTTGTATTTTTCCTGTTTCAAAATTTCCCGTTGACGTTGTGCTTTTAGCCGGCAGCCAACAGCGAAAAAAATCCCGACCTTCGCGCCGTTAAAATTTTAGGATGAAAACCAGAACACTTCGCAAAGACAAGGTCAACGTCATTACCCTCGGCTGCTCCAAAAATCTGGTGGACAGCGAAAACCTCATCACGCAGTTGCGCGGCAACGACTACGAGGTGACTCACGAGCGCGACGACGCCAATGCCAATATCGTGATTATCAATACCTGCGGGTTTATTGACCTGGCTAAGCAGGAAAGTATTGACACCATCGTAGAGCATGCAGCCCTGAAAAGCGCCGGCCAGATTGAAAAGTTGTACGTCACCGGCTGCCTGTCCCAACGCTACAAAGACGACCTGGAACAGGAAATACCCGAAGTGGATGCCTATTTCGGTACGCTGGAACTGCCCGCCCTGCTGGCCCGTCTCGACGCCGACTACAAGTACGAACTGCTCGGCGACCGCCAGATCACGACCCTCCCGCACTACGCCTACCTCAAAATTTCGGAAGGTTGCAACCGCACCTGCGCTTTTTGTGCCATCCCGCTCATGCGCGGGCAGCACATCAGCCGCCCGGTGGAGGAATTGGTGCTGGAAGCCCGCAACCTCGCCCGGCGCGGGGTGAAAGAACTGATGCTCATTGCCCAGGAACTGACCTACTACGGCCTTGACCTGTACAAAAAACGCGAACTGCCCCGGCTGCTGCACGCTTTGGCCGACGTGGAGGGCATCGAATGGATTCGCCTGCACTACGCCTACCCGAGCAAGTTTCCGCTGGAAATCCTTGATGTCATGGCCGAGCGCCCTGAAATCTGCAACTACCTCGACATGCCCCTCCAGCACGCCAGCGACCCGGTGCTCGCCGCCATGCGCCGCCAGATTACCCGCGACGAGACGCGCGTGCTGCTCGATCAAATCCGGGACAAAATCCCCGGTATTGCTCTGCGCACCACGTTCCTCGTGGGTCACCCCGGCGAAACAGAGGCCGATTTCGATACGTTGTTCGATTTTGTGCAGGAGCAGCGGTTCGAGCGCGTCGGGGTTTTTCAGTATTCCCACGAGGAAGAAACCCGCGCCTACGAGATGCCCGACGATGTGCCTGCGGAGGTGAAGGCCGAACGCGCGCAGCGCCTCATGGATGCCCAGCAGGAAATTTCTTTGGAAAAAAACGAGGCCAAAGTGGGTCAAACCTTCAAAACCCTGTTCGACCGCAAGGAGGGCCGCTACTTTGTGGGTCGCACCGAATCCGACTCACCCGAAGTGGACAACGAGGTACTCGTGGATGCCAAAGCCAACTATGTGCGTATCGGCGATTTTGCCGACGTGCGCATCACCGGCGCCGAAGCGTTCGACCTCTACGGAGAGATTTCCAAACCCTAAAATACCGCCCGCGCCAGCAATACCGCCAGAAAAAGCCCGATTAGGACGGCCAAAGCCGTCAGGACGAGTTTATATTTCCGCACATCCGGCGGGTCATTGGTGTCTATGGCCGCCTCGGCCAGCAGTACCCGGGCGCGTTCCACATCTTGCGGGCGCACATGCAGCCGGACAAGCAATTGCAAATGCGGCAGCATGGACTGCGACGCGCTGTTGGCTAAGAAGCAGGGAATGCCTTCGGAACGCAATCGGGCGGCGGCTACCTCGGCCTCCATGGCCGAATAGAACTTGGCCACTACTTCGCCGGAATTTTCTTCAAAGTAGGGACTTTCGCCGAAATCGAAGTCGTCCAGAATATCGTTGCGCTGCATGCAGCAAAACTACGGCAAGCCTTTGACAGCACCCTGATTTGCTGAAATCTGAAGCATGCAGTCAGCGCAGTATTTTTTGCTCGTTTTGGCAAAAAAATGGAATAGATATCCAAACCCCAATTATTGGAGGTGCGTTTTCATCAGGATTTTACCTATTCTTTAACGCATAATTCTACACTGTCATGAATACCAAACCATTGTTTCGATTAGTATGTATCGTATTGGCTGTAATCAGTTTTGGCGCTACGAGTTGTGTCGTGGTGCGTCAGGGCGAGTACGGCGTGAAGCGTAAATTGGGCAAATACGAAGACAAAGTTTACACCAGCGGCATGTCTGCATTCAACCCGTTCACCAGCACATTTATCAAGATCAGCGGACAGACGGAGAACATCGAAGTATCTGTAAACATCCCCTCGCGGGAAGGCCTCACGATTCAGAGCGAAGTCTCTATTCTGTACAATGTTGTGCAAAAAGATGCACCGCAACTCTTGCGCAGCGTAGGCCTCAACTACGAACAGACGATCATCCTGCCGGTTTTTCGCTCGGCTGTTGCCGATGTGACCGCCAGATACTATGCCAAAGACATGCACTCCGGCAGCCGATCGGAGATCGAAACCAGCATCCGCGAACTGATGATGCAAACCCTGTCCAAAAAGGGGATTGTCGTGGAGGCAGTCCTGCTGAAAAGCATCGTATTGCCGCGCAACCTGACCAAAGCCATTGAGGACAAACTGGAAGCCGAGCAACAGGCCCAACGCATGGAATTCGTATTGCAGCAAGAAAGGCAGGAAGCGGAACGGCAGCGTATACAAGCAGAAGGGCAAAGAGATGCCAATCAGATCATTTCAGCGGGCCTGAATCAGAATGTTCTGCAATTCAAGGCACTGGAGGCCTGGCTCGAGCTGAGCAAGTCGCCGAATGCCAAAGTAATTATTTCCAATGGGTCGGTGCCCATCATCATGGACCCGGAGCACAATAGCCCGACTGTGATACCAACGAGTTCCCAAAATCAGTAGTAAAAAACCGCAACACACACTTTCCGGAAGGCTGCTTCAATGTCCAACGACAATGTGAAGCAGCCTTGTTTACCTTTGGGCTTCGTAAACAACATCTTTTCACTACTGCCATACGCTAACACTATGAAACTTCCCATTGCATCAGTTTTGCTCCTCACCCTCCTTGTCGCCCTGTCCTGGGCCGGATGCAAAAAGGACGACAAAAACCCCGACTATATCTCCGAGGCCAATTGCACTGCCGTGGACGCCAACACCAACACCTACGCACTCGCCATCAAATCCATTATGGACAACAGTTGCGCGCTTGGCGGCTGCCACGATGCCGGCACCAAATCGGAAGGCGTTGACTTATCCACATACGCGGGCACCAAAACCGCCTTCGAAACGCAAGACCTCCTCTGCTCGGTGAACCACGGCAGCGACTGCGAGCCTATGCCCAAAGGCGGCACTAAACTGTCGGCCGATGTGCTGAGCCGCCTCGCCTGCTGGGCGAAAAACGGATACGCACAGTAGTACGCTTTGATAGAGGCTGTCTCAAAAGCATGGCTTTGACGGGAATTGATTTTTTTCAGACAGGATTTACAAGATTTACAGGATAAATGAGGCGACTCCGTCGCCGAAAATCCTGTAAATCCTTTTTATCCTGTCAAAAAATGAATTCGCCTGTCAACGGCGTAATACGGTGCGGACTTATGAGACAGCCTCTTATCTCGTTTTTGTGAAAACCCTTTCATTTCACTTCCTACAAAACGACTAATTTGTTATGCGTAACTACAAAACATGGTGGTGGGCAGCGGTGGTCGTGCAACTCCTGACGGCAGCGGTTCACGCCCTCAGTTTTCTGAGCGATCCCGTGCCCGCGAATGATACCGAAAAACAACTGCTCGACCTGATGCAAAACTACCGGCAGGAACTAGCGGGCATGCAAGTGACGATGGACGGTTTGTTTACCGCGTTGAGTTCCTGCTTTTCCTTGCTCTACCTTTTTGCCGGCCTGCTCAACGCGTACTTGCTGCGCAGCACCCGGGACGAAGCCCTGCTCAGCGGGGTACTTTGGATCAACCTGCCCGTTTTCGGACTCTGTTTTGCGATCATGGCCGCGTACACCTTCCCGCCTCCGATTATTATGACCGGGCTGGTTTTTGTATTACTGGCCATTGCACGGGTTGTCAAGTGATTGCAACGCAACGGACTGTGATGGGCTAGCTTTTCCGCTTTCATCATTTGGCTATTGTCGGCGGGAAGTCGCCTTTGGCCATAAAAGTAAAGCGGCAGGTTCCGGAGATGCTTGCCTTGCGGGACTCAACGCCCTTTCTTGAACTATTCACCTGCCTCCGCCCGGCAGTGCAGTTCATGGCAACATACATCTGCTGCCCGGCGATACCCTCATCCTTGCCGCCTGCAAGCGCTACATGCATTCCCGTAATTGCCAGTTTCGATTCAGACTTCGCTGTTCCTTGTCAAGGCGAGGTATTCAACTGCTGCTGCATCGGTAGCAGATTTTGAGGCGTTTCAGCGGAGGGGTAGGCAGTGTGAAGTTGTTTGTTCGCGAAGAAAACGGATAACTTTGGGCGTTTTAAATTACAAATTATGGTTGACAAAAACGCCATCGCCCGTGCCGTCAAGGCAGAACTGCAACAACTGTACGGAGACCGTCTCGCCAAGGTGATCCTGTACGGCTCTTATGCTCGCGGAGATTTCCGCGACGACTCCGACATGGATTTTTTGGTGGTGCTCAAGGACGAAAGTATTGACATCGGCAAGGAACTGCGGCTTATGAACAAACCACTGTACAAAATATCCGACGACTACGGCATTTACTTGTCCAGCCATCCGACGACGCTGAGCCGCTTAAAAAAATCACAGTTTTTGTTTTACGAGAATGTCCGGCGGGAGGGGGTTGAGGTATGAGCGGTGAGGTGGAAAAGATCATTCGGGAAGCGGAAGATTGCTTGTCTAACGCCGAGTACAACCTTCATGGCAGTTGGAGCAAGGCCGCTGTCAATCGCGCTTACTACTGCATGTTTTATTGCGTCACGGCACTATTGCACATTCAGCAGATAAGTGTCAAGACGCATCAGGGCGCCCACTTGAAGTTTCGCGAGTTGTACATAAAAACTGGCCTGATACCGATGGAAATGGCCGAATCACTCCGCGCTGTTTTTGAAATGCGCCAGTCCTGCGATTATGACTTTGAGTTTGATCCGACGGACGAAGACGCTAAAAGCGCGATTGACGGGGCAAGAGATTTTCTGGAAGCCACGAGAAACCACCTGGGAATTCCTTAATAGTTGGCACATTTGTTGGCTCTCGATATACCCAAATCGGACTAAAACAAAACGATGCCAATGCCTCCACCAAATCATTTTGCCGGTTTTTTCAACCTCGCGCTCCGTCCTAGGTATGTTGTTGGCCATTTTGATGCGGTAGCGTATCCGCTCGCAAGCGCCGTAGCGCCCGTACATTTCCGGCAATTGAGCCACGAGGTGCTGGTGTTTGAGGCGGGGTGAGGAATGTCCTCAATCCTCAAATTCCCCTTCCCACTTCGCAATAACCACCGTAGCCAGGCAATTTCCGAGCATATTCACGCCGGTGCGTACCATGTCCATCAGCACGTCCACGCCGAGAATGAGGTAAATAGGCCATTCCTGAATACCAAACTGGCCAATCGTGCCCATCAGGACAATCACGGATGCGCGTGCGACGCCGGCCACACCTTTGCTGGTAATGAGCAAAACCGCCAGCAGCGTCAATTGTCCGCTGATGGAAGTTGCAATGGGGTGATCGGTGGCTTGCGCGACAAAAATAGCCGCACAACTGAGGTACAGTGTCGAACCGTCCAGATTGAAACTCATGCCCGTAGGCAACACAAACGACACGATGCGGCGCGGAATCCCGTACGCTTCCAGCTTTTCCATGGCCGGGCCAAGCGCAGCCTCGCTGGATGCCGTCGAAAAGGCAATCGTGACGGGGGATTGCACGGCGTTCCAGAATTTGCGGACGTTGATGCGCATCACCACGACAATCAGGCCGAACACGATAACCACAAAGGCAATCAAGGCACCGTAGAGCGTCAGTACCAGTTTGGCCATGGGAATAAACACATCCAGGCCCATCGCCGAAACGGCGGAAGCCATGGCGCCCAGCACGCCGAGGGGCGCAACATACATGACCAGCGTGGTGAATTTGAACATGACCGCCGTCAGGCTTTCGCAGAAGGAGACCATCATGCGGCGGTGCCGCCCGCCCGCCATGTTGATGCCGAGGCCGAACAGGATGGAAAACACCACCACTTGCAAGACCTGGTTTTCGGCTACCGACTTAGCGATGTTTTCCGGGAAAATATGCGCAATGATGTACTTCCAGTCGTGTTTTGGCGGCCGGTCGGCAATCGCTTTGGCCGTAGAGAACGTGGCTTGCAGGGAATCAATCCCGCTTTTCAGGATACCCGGTCGAAGGCTGTCGGGAGCGCTTTCGTATTCCGCGATGATTTTTTCAGTGTGCCCCATGACCATCGGAGCCGCCACATCTTTCCAGTCTTTTTTGACGGAAGCCGCTTTCGGCGCCAGTTTTTCCGCATTCTCCCGCACAATCCTGCGATCGTCGCCGGCTTTAGACAAATTAATGGCCAACAAACCAAAGACCAGAGCAAGCGAAGTGACCGCAATGAAATACCCAAATGATTTGGCGCCCAGCCGACCAAGGGAAGTGGAGTCCCCGTGCCCGGCAATACCTACCACGAGTGTGGCAAAAAGCAGGGGCGCCACCAGTGTTTTGATGAGTTGCAGGAAGATTTTTCCTAAAATATCCAGATTGGCGGCAAAATCGGGCACTGCCCAACCCAGAAATGCGCCAACAACGAGGCCCATCAGTATCCAAAAGGTGAGACTTGATTTCAGATTGTTCCAGTTCATGGTCTTACATGGCAGATTCTGTTTTTGGCCACGCGCAAAAGTAGCGCCTTGATTGATAATTCGGGTATGTTCAAAAAACTGTGTCGGCGAAGGTGTCTTTTTCCGGGTTGGCGCAAATCCTGCTCGCCCCGATGGGCAAAGCCGCCCGAATTCCAAATCGCTCCCGAAATGCACAAATTACCCCGCCCTGCGGCACCACCACCCCTGAAAAACCGGAACACTTCCTACCTTGCCCGGAAATTTCTTCGGCACGTTGAAAACCACCCTGCGTCCCTTCTTGCTTTCGTTGCTGCTACTCGGGCGATTCGCATACGCGTCGGCCCAGCAGGGCAAGGTTTTTTTCGACCGCATCGGCATCGAGGACGGCCTGCCGCAGGGGCATATTTTTTCCATGACGGAGGACAGCGAGGGGTTCCTGTGGTTTTGCACATTAGGCGGCTTAGCCAAATACGACGGCTACCAGTTCACCAACTACCTCAACGACAGCCGCGACAGCACCACTATTTCCGCATCGTTTACCTATAAAATACTGGAAGACCGCAAAGGGCGCTACTGGGTGGCTACTCAAAGCGGTTTCAACCGGTTCGACCGGCGCACCGGCAAGTTTGTGCGCTATTTCCACGACCCCGAAAACCCCGAAAGCCTCAGCGACGACCGCGTGCGCGATGTGCTGGAAGACCGCCGGGGGCGCCTGTGGCTGGCCACCGCTACCGGCGTGGATTTGTTCGATCCCGACACAAACCGGTTCCTGCATTTCAAAAGCGAAAGCACTGCCGTTGGCCGACACGCGCCGGTGCTGTACGAACACACCGACGGCAGTATGTACACCGGAACGCCCCGCGGACTGTTCCGGGTGCAGTGGGCCGACTCCTCCCTGGCTCTCCTGCCCCTCAACGGCAAAGAACCACTCGATATCCGACACATCACCCGAACATCCACCGGACATATCTGGCTCGCCACCGCTACGGGTTTGTACACCGTGGACCTCGCCACACCGGGCATCAAAAACATACCGCTTGGCATACCCAACCCTGCCCTTGTGACCCTGATCGAATACCCCCGGGGCATACTGTGGATCGGCACGGAACACCAGGGACTGCTGCGCCTCGACATTTCCACCAAACAAGTCACCAACCAGTACAAATCTACCCCCGACGACCCCGACGGGCTGAACTACAACGTCGTTTATTCGCTGCTCGAAGACCGCCTCCACAACCTCTGGATCGGCACCTTCAACGGCATCAGCCGCATCAACCCCGACGCGCAAAAATTTCAACTGTACCAGAACGGGCCGGGGCTGGACAACCCCAAAAATTACATCCTGCGCATACACCAGGACCGCACCGGAAAAGTGTGGACCAACACCATGGAGGGCATTTTTGTGCGCCGAAACCTCAACGCCGCACCCGCGCCGCTGCTGCTGCCGCCCGCCTTCAAGCCCGGTTTTTGCACCGTTTCTGCTTTCTGCGACGACCCGGACGGCGTGCTCTGGTTTGGCGTTTCCGAGGAAGGCCTCTTCCGCCACAATCCCCACACCAACCGCACGGAACGGGTAGACAACGGCGTCCGCCTGAAGGCCAAATACGTCGGCGCCATAGCCGCAGACCGAAAAAATCCGAACTGGCTTTGGCTCGGCACCCGCAACGGACTTTGCCGGCTGGATCGCCACACGCTCGACACCGCCTGGCTGTATCCCACCGCCTGGCTGCCCGATCTGAAAAGCAACAATGTGCTCACTATCGCACAAGCAGCCGATGGCCGGCTGTGGCTGCGCTGTCCCGGCACCTTGTTCCGCTACGACCCGCAGACCAAGCAAGTCGAGGTATTTGGTAAAAACGAAAAATTGCTCCAGGGCGAAGTGCGCGCCATGACGCTCACCGATGCCGGCCCCTGGTTGGCCCGGGATCAGGGCCTGATCCACCTGGATGCCGACAGCGGCACGTTTCAGCACTACACTGCCGCCGAGGGCCTGGCCCAGAGCGACCTGTGCGCCCTGATTGCGCGCCCAAACGGACAAATATGGGTGGCCAGCCAAAACTATCTCGCCCGATTCGACCCCGTTACCCGTACGTTCCACAACTACAGCCTGCTGAAAGCCGCCAAGGAATTCAACACGCGCAGCAGTTGCCAAACCGCCGACGGGCGCCTTTTTTTCGGGGCTATCAACGGTTTTGTCGCCTTCGATCCCGACCGCATTCCCGTGGATACCATGCCGCCCCGAATGGTGCTGACCGGTTTTTCGGCGCTGAATAAAGCCATGAATTTCCGCACCGTCCCCGAATTTGTCCGCAGTATCCGGCTGAACTACACCGACAACGTGTTCACGTTCCACTACGCCGGCCTGCATTTCACCCACCCCGACGCCCTGCGCTACCGCTACAAAATGGAGGGTTTCAACACCGGGTGGCAAGAGGCGGGCGACAAACGCGAGGCTACCTACACCAACCTTTCGCCGGGCAAATACACGTTCATGGCCGATGCCGCCAATGCCGACGGACGCTGGTCGGGCCGACCGCTGGTGGTGGAGGTTCGGATCGAGCCGCCTTTTTGGCGGCGCGGGTGGTTTTACCTGCTCCTTGCACTCGCATGCTGCGGCATCGGGTACGCTATTTTTAAAAACCGCCTGCACGCCCAGCGTCTCGCCCGTGAAAAAGAACTGGCCGAACAAAACGCCCGCTACAAAAGCCAGTTTCTGGCCAACATGAGCCACGAAATCCGCACCCCCATGAACGCCATCATCGGGCTGAACAAACTCCTGCTGGACTCCGGCCTCAACGAAAAACAGAAGCAGTACGTCAAAGCCATCGCCCAATCGGGCGAGAACCTGCTCTGGATCGTCAACGACATTCTGGATCAGGCCAAAATCGAAAGCGGCAAGTTCTCCTTTGTGGAACGCCCGTTTGAACTGGATGTGCAATTGGAACAACTGCGCAACCTGTTTCTGCACAAAGCACTGGAAAACCAGATCGAGTACGGCATCCACACGGCGCCCGGTGTACCCAACCGGCTGCTCGGCGACCCCCTGCGCCTGCAACAGGTACTGACCAACCTCGTGGGCAACGCCATCAAGTTTACCCGGCAAGGATCCGTGCGCCTCGACGTGTCCGTAGCCGACAAGAACGACACCCACGCCTGGCTACGCTTCGCCGTGCAGGACACCGGTATCGGCATACCCGCTGAAAAACTGGACCTCATTTTCGAGAGTTTTGAGCAGGTGGACGACGAGGATTTTGCCGGCCAGCGCGGTACAGGTCTCGGGCTGTCCATCGCCCGGCAGATGGTGGTGCAGCAGGGCGGCACCATCTCCGTGCAGAGTACCGTGGGCAAAGGGGCGACATTTACCGTAGTGCTTCCCGTCAAAATAGCCCGGGGCATAGCGCCCGCAGTACCCAAGGCCCCTGTCGGAGAACACCATCTGAAAAACCTCAAAATCCTGCTCGTCGAGGATGCCTATTTCAACCAGATGCTGGCACTGGAACTGCTGAAAAAGCACATCGAAAACGTGGAGGTGGAGATCGCCGAAAACGGTCGGATTGCCCTTGAAAAAATCGGCCGGAAGCCCTTCGACCTCGTGCTGATGGACGTAAAAATGCCCGTCATGGACGGATACGAGGCCACGCGGGCTATTCGCAATATGCCCGGCGCCATACGCAACGTGCCCATTCTGGCCCTCACCGCCAACGCCATACCGGAACAACTGGAGCAGTGCCGCGCCGCCGGCATGAACGATTGTATCACCAAACCTATTGACAGCGAGGAGCTGCTGGAAAAGATCGAGCGCTTGACCAGCCAGTGAATAATTGTACGCCTCTGGCAGAATCCCGTAAAAACAAATTTTGCCGTCGTCGCCTATTTGTCCGTCCCGTACCTTCGCGGGAATTTTGTGCTGCAATTCCGTGTCCAATCCGCTTAAATAAAAAAATCGCCATGTTCAATCTTGTACCGCCAACCGCCAAAACCCTGCTGACTTTCCTGTTTTTTTTTCCGCTGTGCGCCATTGCTCAAAACAGCAAAATTGACCCCGAACTGTTGCAGCGCATGACTGCTGCGCCGGAGGTTTATCAGGAAATAATCATCGGCCTGACCGATCAGGAAGACACCCGCGCCATGTTGGCCGCCTTCGAAGCCGGGCACACGCCCCTCGACGAACGCTCGTACCAGGTCATCAGCCGCCTGCAAACCCGGGCCGCCGCCACCCAGCCCATCGTGATCGGCCGCCTCCAGCAACTTGATGGCGCCGACGCCTCCAGCATCTACCCGGTCTGGATCACCAACGCCATCTTTGTCCGCGCCAACGCAGCGGCTATTGTGCGCATGGCCGACTGGCCGGAAGTGGGCGATATCCTCTGGAACGCCCCCGTAGAAATCATACTGCCGGTACACAAAGAAGTAGCCGCCGCCGGCCCCAACGGCAAAGAATCAGGCCTGAGCGCGATCAAAGCGCCGTTTATGTGGGACCTCGGCTACACCGGATACGGCCGCAAGGCATTGGTCATTGACACCGGCAACGACGCGGACCACCCGGCCATGGTTGACAACTTTTGGGGTCACCGGGTGCCCATCCAGCAAGCCTGGAACGGCAGCAAGTACCCCGAAGACTGCGCCGAACACGGCACCCACGTCACCGGCACCGTTTGCGGCCTCGACCGCAAAACCAACGATACCATCGGCGTAGCCTTCAACGCGCACTGGATGGGCGGCCCCATGCAGTTTCCCGTAGGCAGCGACCTGGGCTGTGCGTCATCGTTCAATCAAACGGTTTTTGCCAATACCGTCACCATGCAATGGGCTATCAATCCCGACGGCAACGCGGCCACCACGGCCGACCAGCCCGACGTGATCAACTGTTCCTGGCGCGCGCAGCCCTTTAGTTGCGGTGTTTCTCAGGCCATCAACGTGCTCAACGCCGTGGAAGCCGCAGGCATCGCAGTGGTCTGGGCCCAGGGCAACGAAGGCCCCGATGCCGGCACGGTTTCTTCCGGTGCATCCATGAACATGGACCTCGTGAACACCTTTGCCGTTGGCGCCGTGGACGGCGCCAACAGCAATTTTCCCATCGCCGACTTTTCGAGCCGAGGCCCCAGCCCGTGCGGCGGAGCCGGTGCGCTGCTCATCAAACCGGAAGTGTGCGCCCCCGGCGTAGCCGTGCGCTCCGCTGTGCCCGGCACCGGCTACATGGCTTTCAACGGCACCTCCATGGCCGCTCCTCACGCTGCCGGCGCTATCGTATTGCTGCGCGAAGCATTTCCCTACCTGTCCGGTATCCAACTCAAACTGGCTCTTTACAATTCGGCTACCGACCTCGGCACATTTGGCGAAGACAATGCGCATGGCAAGGGCATGATTAACCTCCAGGCTGCCTACAACTACCTCATCCTGCAAGGCAACTCGCCGGTGCCGCCCGTGTCCGCCGACCGGGATGCACTCACCATAGATGTACAAGTAGCGGGCCGTTGCAAAGGCCCCGTTGTGGCCACCGTTACCTTCGAAAACGCCGGCGCAGAAACCATCAACAGCCTGCAAATCCAGTACGGAATAGAGGGCGGCACCCAACAAAATTACAACTGGACAGGTACGCTGGCCCCCAACGCATTCACCACCGTGACCCTGCCCGACGTGACGGGCATTACTCCCGGCGACCGCACGTTCGTGGTGGAACTGTTCAACCCCAACAGCCAGCCCGACTCGCGCCCCCTGAACAACCGCTTCAAACGCGCGTTCACCATGGCCAACGCCGACTATCCCACTGCTGCCGTTTCGTCCCTGCAACCCCAACCGCTCTGTTCCGGTGGCCGGGTACTGCTGGAGTACACCGGTACACTCGGGCCACAGGACAAGGCGCAGTGGTTCTCCACACAGGTCGCCGTCAACCCCGTCGCCGAAACCTCCCGCTACCTCACCCCCCCGCTGAGCCAAAGTACCAACTACTATGTCAGCACGTCCGGCGTGTACAAGGTGGGCCGGTTCGACCTTTCCGCAGGCACGAATACCGGCAGCGGTATCGAAGGCGGGCTGGTATTCAATGCCACCCAGGCGTTTGTGCTCAAGACCGTCAAAGTATTTGCCGACCAAACCGGCGCCCGTCTGATCCGGATCGAGGACAAGGACGGCAATCTCGTAGCATCCAAGCCGGTGATCATCTCCCAGACGGGAGAACAGCGGGTTACGCTGAATATCAACATACCCAAGGGCGACGGCTTTCGCATCATCGCCGTATCCGGCAACCCGCTGAAACACTCCGTTGGCGCGTCGGGCTATCCCTACACGGTGTCGGGCGTGGTCAGTATTTATACCGGACGTACCCCCGGGGGCGGCAACAGCACCCTGTTCTACTACTATTTCTTCGACTGGGAAGTAGAAGTACCCTCTGTGTGCGGACGTATTGCCGTGCCCGTTCAGGTCAGCCCCCAAATGGCGCCGGCGGTGAGTTTCACCACATCGGCCGACACGACCTATCTCTCCGGCGGCGGCAACATCGCTTTCAGCGACCAAACCGCCGGCGCCGTCTCCCGTTCCTGGGACTTTGGCAACGGCCAAACCAGCACGGAGGCCACTCCGAGTGCCACCTACACCCAAACCGGTGCGTACCTGGTGCGGCTCATTTCCGCTACGGCCAATGGCTGTTCCAATGTGGCTGAAAAAACCATCACCGTGCTGCAAACATCGTCCGCACGTGAACTGCCCGGCAATGCCGCCGACAATGTGGCGCTGTTCCCCAACCCGGCCACCGACGAAGTCCTGCTGGCTTTTGTGGACGAACGCGCGCCCGCAAACGTAGATATCCGCGTCAGCGACCTGCTGGGCCGAAATGTCCGCACGCTGAACCACGCCGCACGCTCCGCAGACGGCCTGCTCCGCGTAGATGTGGCAACACTGCCCCCGGGCGTGTACGCCGTACTGCTGCATACTGACGGGCGACCGTACTGGAGCGGGAAGTTTGTGAAAAAGTAAAGAAGGCGGTTCTTACGAGATACGCTCCTCTTTCAGGCAGGCCTGCGGCTAAGCAATTGCCGCAAAAGATTACCAAATGCTCAGCAGGAGTACGCTCAGTACAAAAATCCCGAGGTAAATCCCGGCCAGCCGGCGCTCCTTGCGGATCAGAAACCTCTCGGGCAGTTTGCTTTCACGCATAAGCCAGTTGCCGGCGCGGATGACCTGCAGGAGCACGAGTGAAATGAGCAGGTACGCCAGCAGGTAAATTTTGTCCATCAGCACCATGTAGCCGGTGTCGGGCAGGGCGTTGCTGTACGATTGCTGAAGAAAAACGGCGGTGAGCAACCCGCCGATGGGCAGCGACGAGCGTGTGTCAATGTGCGTGGGATGCAGCAGGAGCGAGCCGATACTGACGAGCATAACCACCAGGATGGGCAGCATCATTTTCAGGAGGAAATAGTTGATCGGGCGGGCGAGCAGTACGCAGTAGGTTAGGTTGCTGTACGCGCGGGCGTTCTCGTCGGGGTTGCCGAAATTGGTGCCGTAGTCGTGTACCGACGTTTCGAGCGTGCTGCCGTTTATGTCCCAGCCCACCAATTGCAAGGTTTTGCGGATGGACGCGCCGGCGGTATCGGCCACATACACGAGCATTTCGGAGTCGTGTTCCGGGTTTTCGATCTGGATGTCGAGGGCATGGCGGTCGAGCGGAAAACGGCTCAGGGGGAAGGAGTGAAAAAACCGGCCTTCTACCCGGAACACGCGGTAGTTTGTGCCGTCGCGCATCAGGCTGTCGCTGCCGTCGCCGGATATGACCGAGGTTATGCTCCATTTTTCGATAGCATTCACAAACTCGATTTCCGTGGGGTCGAGGTCGCCCGTCCATTTGAACCAGAGGTAAAAATCGGCGTAGAACGAGTGCTCGTCCATGTTCAGGTCGTACAGGTTCATCAGGTGTATGCCGACTTTGACTTCCTGGGGTGTGTTGGCCGGGAGGAGGGGAGTAGGCTGATTCGAGGAGTTAGTCACCTGTGTTGTACGCCTATTTAATTGGCGGATTGCTGCTCTTTCTGCTGGTGCTGTATCTGTACCGAAAGTGTTTTTTCCAACAGGGCATTGGCTTTGGGGTTTCGATTTGGTTTTTAGGTCTTGTGGTGCTTCGCACGAGCAGGTTAGTAGCCAATCATTTTCAAAGCGAGTTGGGGCTGTGGATGTTGTCGACCCCCCAGGCTGGCCGTTCCCTGCTTTTCTATGAACGTCGGTACAACCACCGAATGGGTTTGGTCGGGTTACTGCTCTTAGGTGCTTTTGGGGGCAGAATTTTGCCCGCGTCGGCAATGCGCATCATGTCCTCGAAGGAAACGGGGTGCAGGGCGAAGCCGATGCGGTCGGGGTTGTTGCGCACGGCTTTTCGGATGCCTTGCAAGCCTTTTGTGCCTTCGACGTAGGTGATCCGGGTGTCGGTGCGCACATCTTTTATGCCGAGGATGTTGTGCAGAACCAGTTCGTTGAGCAGGCTCACGTCGAGCAGTACGGGGAGGGTGCGCGGCGAGGGATGAAAAGCGTCCAGCACCTCTTTGCGCCAGTTCAGGCGGTACCAGTGTTCGCGAAAAAACAGTTTGAGTTCGTATTTCCGGCGCGGTTTGCGCGGGTGGTCAATGTGTTCGATGGTGCAGATTTTGCCCAGTTTTTCAAAAAATCTCTCCGGTCTGAGGTCGTTCAGGCCCTCCACCACGCGGTTGTAATCTAAAATATCCAACTGATCGGTGGCGAAATAGGCGCAAAACAGGTAGTCAAAATCCAGTTCCGGGTATTCATGTTTGAGGGTTTGGTGGAGCAGGGCTAGCGTACTGGTTCGGTGGTGCCCGTCGGCGATGTAGACGCCGGGTACATGCTGCGCAAACAGTTCCTGCAGGCGCCGGATGTCGTCGGGGCCAGACACCATCCACGTTCGGTGGGTTTGTCCTTCGGTCTCAAATATGGTTTCGTACAGCGGGGCATTGGAATCCATGAACTGTTTCATCCAGGCGTTGAGTTCGGCTACGGGGGGAAAGGTGAGCAGCACGGGTTTCAGTACGGCGCCCCAACGGAGGAGCAGGTCTTTCTGTTTTTCCTCGCGTTCGCTGAGTGTTTTTTCGTGTTTTTTTACTTTTCCTGAAAAGAAGTCCTGCACGTCGTTTGCGGCGATCAGTCCGGTGTGGCGGCGGTGGTGCCCATCCTCAATCTGGTAAATAAAAGGGCCTCTTGTTCGGCTTGTACCAGCAGCCGGTTGCGCTGGTAATCGAGAAACGCATTTTTCGCCTCTGCGCAAAAAATATCGGGCGAGGGTATGCGGTCGAAAAGGGGATAAGTGGCCAGGAAGGGCTTTATGTGCATAAGTGGTGCTGGTTAAGTGGGGTAAATGTAGCGGCAATCCAATTTTATTCCCGCCGGTAGTTGGGATTTTTTCATTTTTGGCGGTCAATTCGCGCATTATGAAACGTTACTCCGCCTTTACCCTGTTTTTGTTGCTGGTTTTCAGTGTTGGTACCCTCGGCGCTCAGTCTTCCGTCAACGAACTGAAAGCCCGACTGAGAAAAGCACAAACCAAAAATGAAAAGATGCAACTGGGCTACGACCTTGCTCAGGCGCTGATGTCTGCACGGAACTATACAGAAGCCGCCGACCAGGCCTACTCGGCCTACGAACTGGCGATACAGCTGAGCGAAAAACGCATTGCTTCCGATGCTGTTTTTTTGAGCGGCGACGCACAGTACCGCCGCCGGAAATACGCCGAAGCCACCGCCCGTTTCGTTGAGGCGTGGAATACGGCCCGAAACTACGGCCACCGCGATGTCGCCCTCCAATCTGCCGAAAAACTCATGGCGATCAACAAAGACCAGAAAAACCTGTCCGAAGCACTGAAATGGAGCCAGGAGATGATTGGTTATTTGCAGGACAATACCGGGCGGTCGGGCGGCAGCGGCGACGTGGCACGCCGCCTCGAAAGCCAGATTGCGGCACTCGAAGCCGAAAACCGGAGCCTGCGCGAACAAATAGCCCAGGCCACCGGCCAAACCGAGGTACTGGAAACAACCTACAAGCAGCAAATGCAGCAAGTAGAAGCCCTCACCAAAGAAGAAATCAGCAAACGCGAGGCGGAGTTTTCGGAAGGGCGACGGCAGGCCGACTCGTTGGTGACCGTCAAAAACCGCCTGCTGAAAACCATGACCGAGGGCCAAATGGTGGATTCCATGATCAAGGCCCAGCAGGAGCGGGAAATACAGACCCAGAAAACGCTTGCTGCGGAGGCCGATGCTGCGCGCCAAAAATCGGAGTCTGCCCGTAACTTCATGCTCATGCTCTCCAGCATGGTACTCCTCGTCGCCGGCCTTTTTTACCTGCTTTACCGTTCCAAAAACCGAACCGCCGTCGAACTCTCCCAGAAGAATAAAATCATCGAAGACGAACAAAAAAAGAGCGACGAGCTCCTGCTGAATATCCTGCCCCCGGCCATCGCACAGGAATTAAAAACAAAAAAGAAGGTGGCGGCCCGCAAATACGACGACGCCACGGTCATGTTTGTGGACATCACCGGGTTTACCCAACTGTCCGAACAACTTGGCCCCGAGCAATTGGTAGCCGAGCTGGACTACTGCTTCACCAGTTTCGATCATATCATTGGCCAGTATCGGATCGAAAAAATAAAAACGGTGGGCGATGCCTACATCTGCGCCAGCGGCTTGTCCGACAAAAATGCCAGCCCTACCGATATGGTGAAGGCTGCCCTTCAAATTCAGGATTTTCTGCTGCACCTCAAGGCCCAGCGCATGAGCCAGGGCTTGCCCTGTTTCGAGGCGCGGGTAGGCATCCACACCGGGCCGGTAGTGGCCGGTGTGGTGGGCGAAAAAAAGTTTGCTTACGACATTTGGGGCGACACCGTCAATACCGCCGCGCGTATGGAAGAAGCCTGCGTGCCCGGCCGCGTCAACGTAAGCGAGGATACCTACTGGAAATCCAAATACGAGTTCGAGTGGCAGCCCCGCGGCAAAGTAGCCGCCAAAAACAAAGGCCTGATGGACATGTACTATGTGACCGCTGTGATTGGAGCGAAGTACTGAAGCGGCAAG
>JADJYW010000010.1 GCA_016719605.1 Lewinellaceae bacterium
TCATCGCCATCGAACGCCGTGAAGAGCCAGATGGAGTCGTTGTACTGAACAAAATTATCCGGCCATGAAGCTGCCGTCAGGGTTTATTTCATACGCCATGAACGTTCCTGCGGTGGTACCGTCGCTGCGCCAGAGTTCAATGTTGTTTTCATCTATCCCAGCTCCGAACAACAACGTTTCGTTATGGAGGCCATGCAAGAGATCTCTTGGGAGCACATTTGGGACACTAAATGCAACGTAACCGGAAACGGCCGCAAACGTGTACAAATTAGTGCGTGTTTCGTTTTCATAACGCCATAGATGATGGATGTTGCCGGGATTTCGATGCCCCAGAACAAACAGGCGGTCTTGAACAAGTTCGTAACCGGCAAGTGGTGTAGTGCCGATCCCGGGGAGCACAAGTCGGGCTTTATTTCGTATGTACAGTTCACGTCCTGTCGAGCCTCCGTTGTTGGTTTCAAACCCGACATGGCCATTGATGTTCCGCAAGCGAACATTGCCGTTAGAGGTAAGCGAGTCAATCATCTTGGTGCCGTCGGAAGTGCCGTCGGTAGCCCACAAAAAGCGGGGGAGGCGTGTTTTCGGCGAAGAACATAGTGTCGGCGATGACGACTGAACTTTCCACGCGCTCGTTGTTCGGCAGGGTAAAAAATTCGGAGGTGCCGGCAGGTGTTCCATCAGATCGCCACAGTCTGGCCCGGTTGTCGGTGGGGAATATGATCCAGTCATTGGCTACTTCCGCAAAAGAAGCGGAATTAGGTGTGGGTACCGAAGTCAGAAGAATGGCATTGGGCTGCGAGCCTTGTGACTTCGTCCACAACCTGTACGAAGTGTCTCTGCTGAACCAAAATACTTTTTCCGACGAAGTGTAAGGCCCCTGAGCCAGGATGCGTTGCCTAATCCAGGAGGTGCGGGCTGTTCAACAGCAAGTCGCTTCACTGTTGCAGGATTGCTGTGCGAGCCGTGCCAAATGGATGATGTCCATGCTTCATGTTCTGCCAGGAAAAACACGTCACCATTCGTAGTAGCAACAAAATTTTCCGGGCGTGCATGCTCCAGCTCGGGTGCAATGATACCATCAAGGAAGTTTGTTCCTGATACCCGTTCCATCGCTTCTATGACCGTCGGGCGGTGGTAAGCCGCTCCGCTTGTTTGGGAAATTGGGAAACAAACGTGCTTGGACGTAGCTGCAGCAGCCCAATCGTTGCCACCTAAGGAAGAATGGTTGGCGTCAGATACATATTTTAAAAACGCGGTGCCTTCGGCGGTACCATCCGATTTCCACAACCTGATGCCTTGAGAGTCGCTGGTAAGAAAGAACAAGTGCGTATCTGTAGCAGGCAGCAAATCAAATCCGGCCAAAGAAGTGAAGACTTTGTAAGTACCTTCCGAAGTACCATCGGTGCGCCACAATTCTCCTTCAACAATGTAATAAAAGTTGTTATTCAGGATAGTCGGTTGAAAATGGTTATAAAAAATCAAAAGACTCCCCGACTGCCTCTTTCAGCATTTTGGTACCCTCCGGCGTCCCATCAGACACCCACCATTCAAGCCATTTTTCACCATCGTTCAGAATTATGAGGTATTTTCCGTTTAACGACAAGGCCCCCGGGTAAGTGCTCCAAGGTGTACCGGGGACATCAGCTACTTTAAATGTTCCCGTAATTGAGCCGTCGGATTTCCACAATTCATTGTGGTATTCTGATTTTGGGATAACATAATAAACATAGTTCCCTACAGTACGCATAAATCTGGAGTCAGAAATACTGGGAATGACTGAATACGGAGGTGAAATAGCGTAAGTGCCCGTTGTGGTGCCGTCAGTACGCCATAGCCGGTAGTTGCCGGAAGTATCTTGAGCATGAAAAAATGCTATTGAATCTACAGTTGCAAAGTCCGTGGGGTTGCTACTCTGGATGCCGGGACGAATATCAACCAGCATCTGTGTTTGATCGGGGGAAGAGCCGCTAATCCAAAGCTCGCGTCCGTGCTCCGACGTAGTATTGGCGTAAATAATACGATTTTTAATAACCGTCGCATGAACAGGTGCGTAGTAAGTGCCAACTTCTACGCGTGCTAATTCCAGGAAACTGCATGGAGTGCCGTCGGTTTTCCAAAGCAGGCAATGGGTAGAGGATGTTGGATCGTTGTCAAACAGAAAAAATCCATCATCGGCATCCAATGCAAAACGGATACCTAGATGAGTATCTACCAGGCGTGCAGTCTTGCCGTCATATTCCCAAAGACCACTCGTGTTGGATTGTGAGTGGCCGTCAAAATAAATTTTGCCCTTTATGTTTACACAATAAGTGCCAATTTGAGGTATCGTCTGCGAGATTGGCCGGCGAATATCTTTAAGCAATTGGAGCACTTGGCCTCGTACAGAAATGGGAAACCCC
This sequence comes from Lewinellaceae bacterium, assembly GCA_016719605.1. Lineage (GTDB taxonomy): Bacteria > Bacteroidota > Bacteroidia > Chitinophagales > Saprospiraceae > M3007. The sequence goes on from JADJYW010000010.1 coordinate 2,400, forward strand.
AGAAGCAGCCAGATGAATGTTGCGGCAATGACGGTCTTGTCGGTTTGCATGGTCTTGAATGCTGTGTTCAGACAACAGCACAAAAAACGGAGAATTACCGACATGAGGATCAATCGTATCAGGGAAATGTATTGTGCCAACACGCTGCGATTATGAACGCCCCTTGTAGCCGGGTGAATGCGCTCGCTCGGCTGCAAGGGGGCAACGCTCATCCCGACACTTTGATATTAGCGGGGCAATCCGCACAGTGACAGGACGGGCTGATGTTGACCGTAGTAATTTCGGTAGGAATGGAAAAGTCGCACAGATCGAACAGGCCGGCGCGACCGGAGTCGTCCGGGAGGGCAAGTTTCAGTTCGACAAATTGATCCCGGCCGGATTTGCGGACAAAAAGACCAGCGGCTGTCCGGCCGGCGGCAACGGAATGTCGGTGAGTTGGCCATCCAGATAGATTTTGATTTTGTTGCGGTATCGGTCCAGACCCTTGTCCAATTGCACCGTAACCCGCACATCCCGGCACTCGCAATAGCCGGCCAGTTCCAGTACCGCATTGACGGCCCGGCCGCTGCCCTGGCATTCACAATCGGTATCGCCTACGCGCACGTTCACGGGCTGTCCGTTTTGTTTGACCCATAAGGTCACCTGATTTCCCGCAGTATTCAGCGTAAAATTGGTCAGACGGTTGTTGTTCAGATATACCCACGGTGTTTTCATACTGCGCGGCAGAGTGAAAATCACTTTGGTGACGGATGTTTTTTTGTCGTCATCCGCAGTGGTCGGTGCAGGGCTTGGCCCATCGGCCGAGTAGGTTGCCGGAGCCATGTTCGTGCGAATGGTCTCCCCGGGATTTTGAATTTTGAAGCGAAATGTATTGGGTTGCCCGGGGCCTTTGCCGACCATAGCATATAGTGCCGGCTGGCCATTCAGCGCCATACTTCCTCCATGTGGCGTCAAAATCTGGAATTGGTGCTCGCGGGTCGTTTCACAAAAATTGATAACGTACCGATTTGGCCCTACTTTGGTGCCCTTGAGGATGTGTTTGCCGTCTATGAGGACGAGAATCGTATCCGTCGGTGCGGCTACATCCAGATAGGTTTTGCAGTCGGTCACCGGGAGGCTTGTGCGCCGGCGCGGTCGTTGTGTATCTGGAAAAGTTCGAGCGGAATAAATGATTCGCCTTTTTCACGGGGCCGATGAAGTCCAGTTCGCCGTCCTCCACAATCAATGTCTTGGGCACCGTAAGTGCTGCGAGGGGGGCCTCCACTTTCAGCATGCGGCGATCAAATTTTGCAATTTCAAACCGCAACCCCTGACCATCGAAAAACAAAACTGGTTCGTCAAAGGTGTGATCGAATGCGAAAGCGTACTTGGTTTCGTGCGTTTGAGCCGCGGATGTGAAGTACCAATAACCGGCAAGCAACAGCAGAAGCAGGAGCAACAAGCCGATCAGCCACGGTTACGGTTGGGGTTTTCTTCCTGGGGAGCGGGTTTGGGTGGAATTGGCGTTTTCCATAAGTACATGATTATTAGAGTAAAGAAGAGTTTGGGTAAAGGTAGGAAAAGGCCATTCAAAATTGGCAAATTTTTTCAGACCATATAAGCGCGCAAAATGACCGCCGCTTTTTCAATCATATCGGCCGTTACATCGAGGTGGGTCACCATCCGGATAGTCTGTGGGCCAAAGGCGGAGGCTTTCATGCCGTTTTTGTTCAAATACTCCAGAAAACGGCGGGCGTAGCAGGTGGTACCAGATCGAAGATGACGATATTGGTCTCTACCGGACGGATATTTTGCACATACTCCAGTGCTGCAAGGGTGTCGGCCAAGCAACGCGCGTGCGCGTGGTCCTCCTGCAAACGCTCGACGTGGTGATCCAGGGCATAGATGCCCGCAGCCGCCAGGTATCCGGCTTGTCGCATGCCTCCGCCCATCGCTTTGCGCACACGCCGGGCTTCGGCGATGAAGTCCCGGCTACCCACCAGCACGGAACCAACCGGTGCGCCAAGCCCCTTGGACAGGCAGATGCTGATGCTGTCCACGGCAGCGCCAATGTCGGCGGGCGTGCCGCCTTTTGCCACAAGGGCGTTGAAAATACGGGCGCCATCGAGGTGCAGCGCGAGCCGTTTGCTCCGGCACACGGCGCGGATTTCCCGGATGGTCTCCAGCGGGTACACGCCGCCACCGCCCTTGTTACAGGTATTTTCGATGACCACGAGCGTGCTTCTCGGCAACCAATCGTACGGGGGGCGCACAGCGGCTTCCACCAGATCGGCACTCAGAATACCGTTGGGGGTGCGGATGAGGTTGACCCCGATGCCGCTGTTGAACGCGTATCCACCCACTTCGTACTGGTAAATATGGCTCATCTCGTCGCAGATCACCTCGTCCAGCGGGCGGGTGTGCACCTTGAGGGCTATCTGGTTGGTCATGGTGCCGCTGGGACAAAACAGACCGGCTTCGTGGCCGAACAAGTCGGCACATTTTGCCTCCAGAGCGTTCACCGTGGGGTCTTCGCGAAACACGTCGTCGCCCACTTCGGCTGCGAACATCGCCTGAAGCATGCCCGATGTAGGTTTGGTGACGGTGTCGGAGAGGAGGTTGATCATGCCGATGAGGGTTTCTGGTTAGGAGGTTGGAGGGTTTCTGGTTGATAAATGCTGTGGTTCTCTGTGAAAAGCCTTCGTGTTTTCTGTGTTAAAACTACTCTAAATCAGCCCGTACACCGCTCCCGGCATCATTGTCAGCAGCGCGATGAGTACCAAACTTGCCGCTATTGCCACCCGGAAACCCCAGGGGATATGCACCTCGTAGGCGTTTTCCTCGCTGGAAAAGTACATCGCGATGATGACTTTGAAGTAATAGTAAATCGAAACAGCCGAGTTAATCACCGCCAGCACAATCAGCCAGGGTACTGCTCAAAAACCGCCGTAAACAGGAAGTATTTACCGAAAAAACCCGCCAACGGCGGTATACCTGCCAGCGAAAGTACCGACATCGCCATGGCCGCAGCCACCAGCGGCTGCTTCTTGCTCAGCCCGTTAAACGCGCGGAAAGTTTCGTCCTGGTTTTGCTCGGATACCAGCAAAAAACATGCAAAAGCGCAAATCGTGGCCACCGAGTATGTCAGGGAGTAAAACAAAATAGCCCCCGCCGCGCCTGGCTGCCCGGCCACCAAAATGGCCAGCATGAGGTAGCCGGCATGCGCGATAGACGAGTAGGCCATCATGCGTTTGAAATTCGACTGAAACAGGGCGGTGGTGTTGGCCAATGTCATGGTGAGTGCGGCCACCATAGCTACGGCAGTGGTCCAGAATTCGCCTGCACCAATGAAGGCGGTGCCGAACAGGCGGTAAAAAGCTGCGAAACCTGCTGTTTTTACCACGGTAGCCATGAAGGTAGTGACGATAGTTGGGCTGCCGGAATACACATCGGGCGCCCAAAAGTGGAATGGCACGGCGGATACTTTAAAACTCAACCCGATGAGTACGAGCAAAATACCCACACTCAGCATTTGCGGCGAGTGGCCGTTGGCCACTATGACCGTGTGAATCTGATTGAGGTCGAAACTCGCTGTGGCACCATATACCAATGCAATGCCGAACAGTAGAAAACCGGTAGCGAACGCGCCCATGAGGAAATACTTGAGCGCGGCTTCGTTGGAGCGCAAATCGTCGCGGCGACTGCCGGCCAGCACATACAGCGGAATGCTGAGAATCTCGATGCCAAGGAACAACATGACCATGTTGGAGTACGAAAACATGCACAGCGCCCCACACAAACTGAACAGAATAAGGGCATAATGATCGCCGAGGGTATCGGTCAGTTCGCGAAAACCCCAGCGGGTGAAGCCGAACAACAGCAGGGTACTCAGCAGTGCCGAGGCGGTGAATGCCAGCGCGAACGTGTCGAACTGGAACATGGACGCGTAGTGGTCGCCGAAAGGTGTGCCATAGTACAGGCTCCAGCCTGTAGCGCCGAGCGCCAGTGTCAGACCAATCTTGCGAAGCCACTGGATGAGGTCGCGCTTTTTGGCAAGACCGGCAAAAAGAACGGCAACGGCCGTGAGGAAAAGTATAAGTAGAATAATCATAAGGTCAAATTTAAAACTGCACCGCGCCCAAAATCCGGTTCACGCTGCCATCTGTCAAATGCAGTACCCATTGCGGAAAAAAGCCAATCAGCAGGACCAAGCCGGCCACGGCACCCAGCACTAAAAACTCGCGGGAGTTCACGTCTTCAAATTCGGCGGTCTGACGGTTTGCCTCACCGAACATGGCCATACCGTACGCCCGCAGCATGTACACCGCGCCCAGGATGATCGTAAGTCCCGCTGCTGCGCCCAGCCAGTTGTTGTAATTCCCACACCGTTGAGCAACAAAAACTCGCCAACAAAGCCGTTGGTGAGCGGCACGGCAATGGCGCCAAGGGTCACGATCATAAACAGCGTGGCCAACCGAGGGGCCGAACGGGCAATACCGCCCATGTCGAACAAAGCCCGCGAACCGAGGCGCCGCTCCAGCAGGTCGGCAACAAAAAACAGGCCCACCACATTGATCCCGTGGCTGAGCATTTGGATCATCCCGCCCTGCACGCCGGTTTTATTCCAGGCCAGCACACCCGCAGCGATGAGGCCCACGTGCGCAATGGACGAATAGGCGATCAGGCGTTTCAGGTCGCTCTGTTTCACCGCGATGATACTGGCGTACACAATACCGACGACCGCCAGGCCGAGAAACACCGGCGCCCAGGTGTGCAGCGCTTCCGGAGCCAGCGGCACCATCCAGCGTACCACGCCGTAAATCCCCATTTTCAACATGATACCCGACAGCAGCATCGTGCCTCCCGTGGGCGCACTGACGTAGGTATCAGGTTGCCACGTGTGAAACGGGAACAGGGGCATTTTCACCGCAAACGCGAGGAAAAAGCCGAGCATGACCCACCAGGCGGTGTTGGCATCCAGTTCCACCGCCACAAGGTGTTCCCAGGCAAAAGAATGCGCCGCTCCGGTTTCCACGATTGCCGGTGTTTTCAAATAAACAGCCAGCAAGGCTACCAGCATAAACAGCGAGCCGACGAAGGTGTAAATGAAAAATTTCAGCGTCACGCGGATGCGGTTTTCACCGCCCCATATCGCGCAGATGAAGTAGATCGGGATGAGTGCCAGTTCATAAAAAACGTAGAACAGCAGCCCGTCCATGGCCATGAATACGCCATTGAGCGCGCCGAGCATGAGCAATACCAGGCCGTAGTAGCGGCCTTCGAGGTCGAAATTGCGGCTGAAACTGCTCAGGATGATGAGCGGCGCCAGCAGGTTGGTGAGCAGCACGAGCAGCATGCTGATGCCGTCCAGCCCGAGGTGCAATGCGATACCGGCAGCGGGCACCCAGGGCACATTGATTTCGTGGCTGAACGATCCGTCGCCGTTGAAGCCCGCAAGCAGCACACCGGTAACGGCTAAGTTGGCCAGCGATGCCACCAAGGCGACGCGGCGCGCCGGGAGTGCCCGCGTGAGCAGCAGCGCAAGGGCAGCGAGAAAGGGTATGAGAAGGAGGAGGAGCGACATATTTTAATTAAATCACACAGTAAATAAGTGTAGCGCCAAACAACATGGAAAATGGGAAATCAATTGATAGGGTTAGGCGCAGCGTAGTGACCCGTGGTGGATTTGCCCGGGGGCAAGGGGAGAGGGGGGGGGGGGGGGGGGTACCTAACGGGGCGGGGGGGGGGACAGGGGGGATTTTGGGGGGGGGGGAAAAGGGGGGGGAACAGGTGCTGCAGGGTTCATTGTATCGTTATTTCGGAGTAATTGATCAAATTGTGCTCCTGCTTTTCGTAATATCTCGCGGCTTCTTTGGCGCTAAAAGCATGAGACACGGCGATTAAAACGTTGGCATTTGCAGTGTCATCATGTTTTCAATGCTTAAATCAAATTGTTTTCACACAAACAACGTCAAAAACAACACCACGGCCCCTACCACCATGCCCAGCAGGTAGTACTCCATGTTGCCATTTTGCAAGCTTCCGAAACTCTGCGCCGAGGCGCTGCACACCCGCACCCACGCCGTTCACCAGACCATCAATAGCCCAGATGTCGGCATAGTAGTGCAAGATTTGGGAAGTTTTTTCAACGGGCGGACGAACAGGAACTGGTAAATTTCGTCCACATAAAATTTGTTTGCCAGCACCTTTGTCAAGCCGGTTTGAGCAACATCGGTCGCCGGCAGACTGCGGCGCACGACATACACCCAGTACGCCGTCGCCATCACGAGTAACGCCAGCGAGGTCGTGACCGACATCAGTATCCACTCCGTGCTGGCCGGCAGGTGGTGCGGCTCGCCGCCGTGGTGCAGGTTGGTATTTTGAACCACCGGTTCCAGAAAATGCGCCATCCATTGCGAGGTGCCGAGGTGCAGGAAGTGCGGGGTGTTCAGGAATCCGCCCAGTGCCGAAAGCACGGCCAGCACGATCAACGGAATGGTCATCACCGCCGGACTTTCGTGCAAGTGGTGGCGTTGCTCCGCAGTGCCGCGAAATTCGCCAAAAAAGGTCACGAACAACAACCGGCACATGTATACGGCCGTGATCAAACCTCCCAATCCGGCAAAACCCCACCACCATTTTCCGCCTGCGGCAAAGGTGTTGGCGAAAATTTCATCCTTGGAAAAAAAGCCCGCCAACAACGGAAATCCGCTGATGGCAAATGTGCCGATGAGGAAAATCCAGAACGTGATCGGCAGCGCCTTGCGCAAACCGCCCATGTTGCGAATGTCCTGCTCGCCGCCCATCGCGTGAATCACCGAACCCGCGCCGAGAAACAACAAGGCTTTAAAAAATGCGTGCGTGGTGACGTGAAACATGGCGGTCACGTAAGCGCCCATGCCAAGCGCCACGAACATCAGCCCCAATTGGGATACCGTGGAATAAGCCAGTACTTTTTTGATGTCGTTTTGCCGCAGGCCAATCAGCGCAGCGAAGATGGAAGTGGCCAAGCCGACCAGCGCTACCACGTTCAGCGCATCCGGCGAAAGGTTGTACAGCGGATGGCAACGTGCCACCAGGTAGATGCCGGCCGTAACCATGGTGGCCGCGTGGATCAGCGCCGACACCGGCGTGGCGTCGGGCAGCCAGGTGTACAGCGGAATTTGAGCGCTTTTGCCCATGGCGCCCACAAACAGCAGCAGGCATATCGCCGTCACGATGGCCGGGTCGGGGTTTACCGTTTCGATGCGGGCAAAGATGTCGGCGTATGTAAGCGAGCCGAAGGTTTTAAAAATCAGGAAAATGCCGAGCAGCAGCCCGAGGTCACCGATGCGGTTCATAATGAACGCCTTGCGGGCGGCCTTGCCGTACTCGCGGTTGTCGTACCAAAATCCGATAAGCAGGTACGAACACAGGCCCACGCCCTCCCAGCCGAAAAACAGCATGACGAGGTTGTCGCCCATGACGAGCAGCAGCATCGAAAAAATGAACAGGTTGAGGTAGGCGAAAAACTTCCAAAAACCCGCGTCGTCGTGCATGTAGCCGATGGAATACACGTGGATCAGAAAGCCCACGCCGGTTACGATCAGCATCATCCAGACGGAGAGTTGATCCACGAGGAAGGAAAAATCCACGTGCAGGCTGTCCACTGTGATGAAATTGTACAGCACGGTTTGTATCGGTCCGGAGGCGGACACCGTATTGAAACAAGCGACGCTCAGCAGGAACGACGCCAACAGCGTGCCCGAACCGATAAGGCCCACAGCGGTTTTGGACATCTGCCGGCCGTACAGGCCGTTGATGGCGAAGCCGAGGAGGGGCAGGAAGGGAATGAGTGGTATGAGTTGGTTCATGGTCAATTCCTGAAGTTTATCAAGTTAAATAAATATCCGTGGACTTCGTATTCGGAAAATCATGACCAGAATGCCCAGCCCCACGCGGCTTCCGCTGCGGCCACGACCATGATGAAAAACACCATGATCTGCCCCTGGGCGTCGGACAGGTAGGTGGAAAAAGCCGCCAGCAGGAGGTTTACGGCATTCAGCATGAGTTCGATGCACATGAGCACCACGATGGCGTTGCGGCGGATGAGCACGCCGAACACGCCGATGCAAAACAGCAGGGAACTGAGCCAGACATAGTATTCGATGGGGACGGATTTAATGACGTCGAGCATGGTTTTAATTTTATATTTTCACATCGCGCTTAGCCAGCAGCACCGCTCCCACCATTGCCGCCAAGAACAAAATGCCGGCTATTTCGAAGGGCACTACAAAGTCGGTGAACAACACTTTTCCGAGGTTTTGCACTAAACCAACCTGTGGGTTGGTTTCTGCCGGTACGGTAATCTGGATACCGCCGCGCAACGCACCCACAAAAGTTACCAGGAGCATACCTGCCGCTATAGCCGCACCGAGTTTCCAGCGGTCGGTTTGCCGGGGTTCGGCTTCGGCATTCAGGTTGAGCAGCATGAGCACAAACAGGAACAGCACCATGACCGCCCCGGCGTACACGATGATGTGCACCACGGCGAGAAACTGTGCATTCAGCAGCACATACTGCCCGGCTATGGAAAAGAAGGTCAGTATTAGGAAAATCACGCTGCGCACCGGGTTTTTGGTCAAAACCATGAGCAGGGCAAAAATCACGGACGCCAGTCCCAGGATCGAAAATACGGTCAGACTCATACGGCTGTTTGCTGTTGATGGCCTCCCCCCTCACCCCCTCCAAAGGAGGGGGAGTCCTTTATTTCGGTGATATGTTTTTGGCGTTTGGACACGTCAATGCGGGTTTCAGGTTCCGTGCCTTCCACGAGCAGGTCTTTGCCAAAAATGAAATTTTGGCGCACATAGTCGCTCGGCACAATGCGGTCGGTGAGGAAAATGGCCTCCTTAGGACAGGCCTCCTCGCACAGGCCGCAAAAGATGCAGCGCAGCATATTGATCTCGTACACGGCGGCGTACTTCTCCTCGCGGTACAGTTTTTCCTCGCCTTTTTCCGCTCGGCGGCTTCCATTGTGATGGCTTCTGCAGGGCAGGCCACGGCACACAAGCCACAGGCAGTACAGCGTTCGCGGCCCTCGTCGTCGCGCTTGAGTACATGCCAGCCGCGCCAAACGGGAGCAAATGGACGCTTCACTTCTGGGTAGCTGACGGTATTCGATTTCGTAAAAACGACCCGAAGGAAGTGTTTCAGCGTGGTCCACATTCCTTTGAAAATTGCCGGCAAATAGATGCGCTCCCAGAAATTCATCTCCTTGTGGACGACGAGTTTGGAGCGCGTGGTTAGTGGTTGCATTTTTATTTATTTATGCCACAAAGGCTCACAGAGATTCAACAGATTTGATTTTTGACTTCAGCCATTCGGTAAAGGCTTCTTTGGGCATTTCGCCGGCAGCGACGCGGAGGATGATAGATTCTTGCTCGTCAACAGATGCCTCAATTTCGAATCCATTCATAAATAAAAAGGTTTCCATTGCAGCATGACCAATTCGTTTGTTCCCATCTAAAAAAGGGTGATTGAGGATAATTGAAAAGCCCAAAATCCCAGCCTTTTCGAAAATAGTTGGATAAAGCTCCGCACCAAACATCTCCATCTGTGGTTGGGCAATGGCTGATTCAAGTCCTCCTATTTCCCGAATACCGCTCAGGCCCCCTGATGCGGAGATAATAGCTGCATGGAGACGCACCACTTCGTCCAATTCAAGGTAAAACATCAGGCAAGGCGTTTATACAGTTCTGTGTTTTTTTTCAAAACATACTGCATTGCAGTCTCAAATTTTGCCTCGCGGGACTCCAGCAAGTCGGTTGCTATTTTCAAAAGCAATTCTTCTACAGAAGCCAACTGCATTTCTTTGGCCTTTGCACGAAGTTGTACAAGTTGCTTATCCTCAAAATTCAATGTTATCGAACTCATTGTTTTTTCAATTAAAAAGTGTACAAAAATACGACTCTGGCTACTTCCCCAGCCATAGCACCCCGCCCCCGGTCAGCAACATATTCACAATAGCCAACGGCACGAGGGTTTTCCAGCCGAGGCGCATGAGCTGGTCGTAGCGGAAGCGGGGCAGCGTCCAGCGGATCCACATGAACACAAAGATGAAGAAAAATGTCTTGGCGAACATCACGATGGGTCCCATCAGACCGCCGAGCCAGCCGGGGTCAATGCCGGGAAAATTGTATCCGCCGAAATAGACTGTGGCAATGACGGCGCAGGCGACGAACATGTTGATGTACTCCGCAAACAGGAAAAGGCCCAGTTTCATGGAACTGTACTCGGTGTGGTAACCGCCGATCAATTCGGTCTCGCACTCGGCCATATCGAACGGGGCACGGTTGCATTCGGCCAGTGCGCAGATGAAAAACAGCAGAAAACCCAAGGGTTGATACCAGACATTCCAGTTCAACCCGGCCTGCTGTTCAGCCATTTCTTTGAGGCTGAGCGTGCCGGTGAGCATCACTACCGCAATGAGCGCCAGGCCCATAGCCAGTTCGTACGAAATCATTTGGGCGGAAGCGCGAATGGCGCCGTACAGGGCATACTTGTTGTTGGACGCCCAGCCGCCGATCATAATGCCGTACACCCCGAGGGAGGTGAAGCCCATGATGTACAGAATCCCGATGTTCAGGTCCGTCACCTGCAACGCGATGGGGCGGCCAAACAGCGTCAGTTCCGTGCCCCAGGGGATAACCGCACTGGTCATGCAGGCTACAAACATGAATGATCCCGGCGCCAGAATGTACAACCAGCGTTCAGCAGAATTGGGCATAAAGTCTTCCTTGGTAAAAAACTTGATGCCGTCGGCTACGGGTTGGAGCAGCCCAAAGGGGCCTGCGCGGTCTGGGCCGACGCGGTCCTGCATGGCGGCAGCCACTTTGCGCTCGCCAAAGGTGGCGTAAGCCGCTACTGTCAACGTGATGACGAACAGCACGAGCACGAGCAGCATTTTTCGAGTATCAGGAAAAAGTAAATAGAAGTATCATTGAATTCGATTATTCTGATTGATCTGTTTAGCGCACAGTTGTTGAAGCGCCGTCGTAGTGATTTTGGGAAATAACGGAGTGGCGGTCTATTTCCCGCGGGCCTTCGATCGTCCAGTCGGCAGTGTTCTTTTTTCAAAACGGCAGGTATTGCAGATAAAATCATGTACCTCGCCGTAGCGGTCTTTGCGGGCGGTGATGCGATAAATTTCGCCGCCGTACATCCAGGCCACCGCTTTTCCGGTGCATTTATCGCAGTCGCGGTGGGCGTTCATCGGGTTGAGGAACCACACGCGACTTTTGAATCGGAACGTGCGGTCGGTGAGGGCGCCTACGGGGCACACGTCAATGACGTTGCCGGAAAAATCATTGTCAATCGCCTTTTCGATGAAGGTGCTGATCTCGGCATGGTCGCCGCGATAGACGACGCCGTGTACGCGGTTTTCGGTCAGCTGGTTGGCTACATGTACGCAACGGTAGCACAGGATGCAGCGCGTCATGTGGAGTTTGATGTAGGGGCCGATATCAATTTTCTCGAACGTGCGGCGCTCGAATTCATAGCGGGTATCGGCCAGGCCGTGCTCATAGGACAGGTCCTGGAGGTGACACTCGCCGGCCTGGTCACAGATGGGGCAGTCCAGCGGGTGGGTGCGGCACTTGCCGCCCGAGCCTTTCAGCGTGGAGTAGTAGCACATGGCGGGCGGCACGATGTCGCCGCCGATCTGGCGCGCCGCGTTCAGGATGGTGGTGCCCTCGGGCACTTCAACTTCGAAACCGTCTATTTTTACTTTGGGCATTGTATATTGTATTTTAGCCTGCCAGGGTCGTCCTGAAAATCCGGTTCAGGTGTTCCGTGTCCGGTTGAATCAGCACTTGGTAGTCCTTCAGGTATTGGGTATAGTATTCGATTTTTTCTTCTAAAAAATGGTTCAGTGCATCAATTCGGGCGTCTTCGCCCAACTCTTCGCCACTGATTTTTCGGGCCAGCAGTTTATCAATTTCAGTTCGCAAGTTACCAGCGGGCACTTCGGCATCCAGAAGTTTATGAAATTCCGTCGGCGCCATAGTGTTTGTCCGTTCGATCCACATACAAGCCAGTATCGGACGCAACACGTAAAAAAGTACTTTTTCATTTTCACGGTGTCGCGTTGCAGGTACTCTCGAAAATTGCCTTTTGCCATGCTCAGGTAATGGTACAGGCAGGATTTTGGATTAAAGAATGTACGCGCCGCCGTTCGCATTTGGTTGGTGAAATCGTGGTCTTCCAGATATACAATCGGGCTGTTCAGCCATTCCAGCAGGGGCGGATTGGATTTTCGGAACAGCCGCAGGGCTTTGCGCAATTCCCACCCGCTCAGGTCGAGGTCGTCGGGCAGCATGATTTCGATACTGTCCTTCTTGTCGTCAATTGAGAGGTACCAATCCTCCCGGTGTATGTAAATAAACCGCACATCCCAGTCGCTGTTCGCGGAGGCAAAGCCCCACGCCCGGCTGCCGCTCTCCACCGCGTACAGGATTTTGATGTCGTGTGCGCGGGCGAGTTGGGTGAGTTGGGATTGGATTGTGTGGTCATTTTACCAAATTCGTTTATTCTTTAAAATCTTCCAGCGGTGCGTCGAAATCGGGCGCAAGGACATATTTGCCTTCTGCGCTGCCGGCTTTACGTTTCGGACGCGTAGGTTTCACCTCTTTGGTTTTTCTTGTTTCAGAAATTGCACAAAGTGGAGTACTTCCAACTTGAGCGACTCAGGTAGGCTGTGCAGTTCACGGAGAATGAGTTGTTCTGTCATAGCGTACGTTTTATTTTAACCAACAACACAGACCGAGGTCTTGATGGTCATTTTAGTATTAGTTTGTAAGACCCTGCGATATTGCAGGAACCATAGAGGATCAAATAAGTTCCCCTTAACTCCGTCACATCAATTGAACTTGCATATTGAGTATTAAAAAATACTTCCTTGACTTCAGAATAATCTTCAATTTTAGATGGGTTTTCTACTTCCCAGTTGGGCGACAAAACTGATGCTTGATTTACAGTTCCAGATGCTTCAAACTGCAAAATAACCCTCCCTCTTTTGGGTTTGCTTATCTCAATATTCCCTCCGTCGAACCACGCGTCATTTTGATATGACGGAGGTAGTTTTATTAAAAAAACAGTGGCTTTTTCCGTGTGTTTTTGTACCATACTGTTAGGCGGATCAAGCGTTTTGCAAGATGCCAAACAAATTAGGGCCAGAAATATCCATTTTGCCATGCTTACCTAATTTGATTGAAGAATAGAGATTTGTTCACACCGCCATCTTCTCTCTTACCAACCCATAATTCCCCTGCATACACGCCTCCCGCTCCGTCACATGCCACTCGAACTCCTCCCGGAAATGCCGGATGGCCGAGGCTACGGGCCAGGCCGCCGCATCGCCGAGCGGACAAATGGTGTTGCCTTCGATCTTCTTGGCCACATCCACGAGCAGGTCGATGTCGCTCATTTTGCCCTGGCCGTTTTCGAGGCGCCAGAGCACTTTTTCCATCCAACCGGTGCCCTCGCGGCAGGGCGAGCACTGGCCGCAGGACTCGTGGTGGTAAAAACGCGTGAAATTCCAGGTGTTGCGCACGATGCACTGGTCTTCGTCGTACACGATAAAACCGCCGGAGCCGAGCATGGAGCCGGTGGCGAAACCGCCGTCGGCGAGGCTTTCGTAGGTCATCAGGCGGTCTTCGCCGGCAGCCGTTTTGGTGACTAAATAGTGCGGCAGGATGGGCACCGACGAGCCGCCGGGCACGCAGGCCTTGAGGCGTTTGCCGCGTTTGATGCCGCCGCACCACGCGTCGGAGTAGATGAATTCCTCCATCGAGAGACCCATTTCTATTTCGTACACGCCGGGTTTGTTGATGTTGCCGCCGGCCGACATGAGTTTGGTGCCGGTACTTTTCCCGATACCGATTTTGGCGTACTCGTCGCCACCGTCGTTCACAATCGGCACTACGGCAGCGAGGGTTTCTACGTTGTTTACCACCGTCGGGCATTGCCACAGCCCTTTCACGGCAGGGAATGGCGGCTTGATGCGCGGGTTGCCGCGTTTGCCCTCCAGACTTTCGATCAGCGCAGTCTCTTCTCCGCAGATGTACGCGCCCGCGCCGGGGTTGACGTACAAATCCAGATCAAAGCCCGAGCCGAGGATGTTTTTGCCCAGCCAACCCGCAGCATACGCCTCGGCGATGGCTTTTTCCAGGATAAACACAATCCAGGAGTATTCACCGCGGATATAGATATACGCGGTGTTGGCGCCCAGCGCAAACGACGACGAAATCATACCCTCGATAAGCAGGTGGGGGATTTTTTCCATCAGGAAGCGGTCCTTGAAGGTGCCCGGCTCCGACTCATCGGCGTTGCAAAGCAGGTAACGCGGCACACCCTCCGGCTTGGCCAGAAACGACCATTTCATGCCGGTGGGGAAGCCCGCACCGCCACGTCCGCGCAGTCCGGATTTTTTCACTTCTTCCAGCACCGCCTCGGGCGACATAGTCTTGAGTGCTTTTTCCACGGAGCGGTAGCCGCCGTGTTTGCGGTACACCTCGTAGGAGTGGATGCCCGGGATGTGGGCGTGTTCGAGTAGTAATTTTCTGGACATATCTTCGACCGCTGCGGCGCGGTATTTTTTCACCGCAGAGACGCGGAGGCGGGGAGTTTTTAAAAAACAACTCGGCGGTTCTGCGTCTCTGCGGTTCAACCTTATTCTTGTTCTTTGTCAAACTCAATTTGGAAATCGGTTCGCAATTGTGCCGGGGTCATCACCGCGCTCTGAAAATCGGGCGTGGGGAATACCGCCACTTTCATCTTGTCCGCTTCAAAGTCGCTGAGCCATTCCAGGAATTCTGCCAGGTCAAGCACTTCTACGTTGAACTCCTCAAAGCCGCCTTTTTCCTTAAAAATCTCCGCGAATTCAGCCTTCGGAAATACGGTGAACACATCCGTGTCATCTTCGTCATCTTCCAGAAGAAGCCAGCCCTCTTCGCCATCCACAAGGCCCCAAACTTCTTCTTCCGCCGTTGCGGTGCGGATAAAATACTTGTAACGCGCTTCCGGCTTTTTCGCCAGGATTTCTTCAATCTGTTGTTGTGTCAGCATGTTTTATGGTTGCTGGTTAGAGAGGGTTGGAAGGTTGGAAGGTTTCTGGTTGGAAGGTTTCTGGTTGAGGGTTCGCTAACCAGAAACCTTCCAACCCTCTAACCCTCCAACCCTCAATGCATTTTCCAGGTGCCTTTGTTCACCTTTCCTGCCTTGCAGTCTTCGATGAATTGGTCCATTTTTTCTTCGTTCAGGTGCTCGTGGTAGAACTCGCCGACCTGCATCATGGGGGCATAGCCGCAGGCGCCGAGGCATTCCACTTCTTTGAGGGTAAACAGCCCGTCGGGTGTGGTTTGGCCGGTTCGGATGCCGAGTTTTTGTTGGGTGTACGCGATGAGCCGTTCGGCGCCCTCAATGGCGCAGGGGCCGGTATGGCAAAATTCAAGGACGTATTTTCCAACCGGCTCCAGATTGTACATGGAGTAAAACGTGGCTACTTCGTACACCTCAATCGGGGTGATACCGAGCACCTCGGCCACATGATCCATGGCAGCAATGTTCAGCCAGCCGTGATTTTCTTCCTGGGCAATGTGCAGGGCACGGATGATCGCGCTCTTGCCTCTGCCTTCGGGGTATTTCTTTGTCAGTGCCAGCACCTCCGCTAAGGCTTCGGGCGAGTAGCGGAAGGGAGCGCCGTTGGGAGATGGAGATAGTGTTGTGTTCATTTATTCAAAAATATCTGGGAGCGGAAGTTTAAGGTCGGGGAAAAGCGGGGCCGCAGCGTTGTCTTCCTCGGTATAAAGTCGCATTTCGCCATATTTCCCGTTTTCGAGGGAGTAGGCCTGAATGTATTGGTCATTGGGGTGAACGATCCAGTATTCTCGCACCCCGTTTTCTTGGTACAAGTCGTATTTGATCTTGAGGTCTTTTTTGGCTGTTCCTGGCGATAAAATCTCGATAATCCAGTCTGGTGCGCCGAGACAACCTTTATCGTCCAGTTTAGATTCGTCACAAATCACACAGATATCTGGTTGTACCACGGTAAAAATATCCTTGTTGGCTTTCGTGCTTTTCTTTTGGTCAACGAGGCGTACATCAAACGGGGCATGGAAAACAGTACAGGTATGTTTTTCAAAATGCGCAAACAGGCCTCTCAACAAAGCACTCGATACCTTTTGATGTCGCATGGAAGGTGCTGGAAAAAGTCGAAACACCTTTCCCCAGATCAGTTCCACGCGCTCCTCAAACCGCCACGTCAGGTAGTCTGCGTAGGTATAGGTGCCGTTTAAGTCGAGTTGCCCGATGTCTGTGATTTTATTCATTTGCGTGCATCGTTATGCATCCAGTTCTCCCGCAATCACATTCATGCTCGACATGGTGAGAATCGCGTCGGACAGCATGGAGCCTTTCACCATTTCGGGATAAGCCTGGTAGTAAATAAAACATGGCCGGCGAAAATGCAACCGGTAGGGTTGTCGCCCGCCGTCGCTGACGAGGTAAAAACCGAGCTCGCCGTTGCCACCTTCCACGGCATGGTACACCTCGCCCTTGGGGATAGGCACCTCGCCCATAACGATTTTGAAATGGTAAATCAGGGCTTCCATTTTGGTGTACACATCGGGCTTTTCCGGCAGGTAGTAGTCGGGCACATCGGCGTGGTAATCGCCTGCCGGCAGGTTGTCGTAGGCCTGATGGATAATGCGCAGACTCTGGCGGATTTCCTCCTGGCGCACCATGAACCGGTCGTAGGTATCGCCTTGTGTCCCCACGGGAATGATAAAATCGAAATCTTCGTAGGAAGAATACGGCTGCATGACCCGCACGTCGTAGTCCACGCCGCAGGCGCGCAGGTTGGGGCCGGTGAATCCGTAAGCCATGGCGCGTTCGGCTTCGATGGGGCCGGCGCCTATGGTGCGGTCCATAAGGCCAGTTCCATGATGATGACGCGCATGTATTGCGCGCGTTTGGGCACCTCAATTTTGGCGAGTTTTTCCACCGTCATGTGCCAGCCCATGTTGTTGATGGGCGAGGAGCAGTAGTTCAGCCGGTCGGTGATCGGGGTGATCTGGTTGTATGGGCGGTGCTCGGCGAGTTTCTCAAAAGCCCGGTGGATATACCCGATAGTCGGTTCGGCGCTGACGATCTTTTCCCCGTTCATTTTCAGTACGTTTTGGAAAATACCGTGCGTGGCCGGGTGCGTGGGGCCCAGGTTGAGGGTGGCGAGTTCGCCCTCAATGCTGTCGAGTTGGGAAAAGTAGGATTGTATTTTGCATAGATTTTTTTAGTCAAATTGCCGCCCTTCATGCCCCTCCCCGCCCAAAAACCGGTCGTCCTTGTCCGTCCGCGTTCCGTCTTCCAGGCGGTACTCTTTGCGCATCGGGAACACGTCGAGGTCTTCCACATTCAGGATTCGGGTCAGGTTGGGGTGGCCGACGAAACGTACACCGTAGAAATCGTAGGTTTCGCGTTCCATCCAGTTGGCTGCCGCCCAAAGGGTAGTAGCCGTGGGCAGGTGCGGGTCTTCCACCGGGAAAAATACTTTCACCCGGATGCGGATGTTCTTGCGCCAGTTGTGCAGTTGGTACATGACGCACAGTTCGCGGTCTTTTTCTTCCGGAAAATGGATGCCGCACAGGGTGGTCAAGAAATGAAACTGCAACAGCTCGTCGTCGCGCAAAAACTCCAGCAACGCCCCAATCTGCTCCCGGCTCGTTTCCACCGACAACATACCGTCGTAGGCAGTCTCATAGCCGACGAGCAAGCCGGGGCGCTGTTGTTCGATGCGGGCGTGTACCAATTCGTTCGTCATTACTTCAGGTTAGAGGGTTGGAAGGTTGGAAGGTTCGTTGGAGGTTGGAAGGTTTCTGGTTAGAGGGTTTGCTAACCAGAAACCTTAACCTTCTAACCAGAAACCTTCTAACCTTCCAACCTCTTTATGCGATTTGATATTTTTCCAAAAGGTGCTGGTATTCCGGTGAGAAGCGGCGGCGCAGCGGTTCATTTTTCACTAATTCCTGGATTTTCATGATCCCGTCAATGATCTGCTCGGGGCGGGGCGGGCAGCCCGGCACATACACATCCACGGGTATCACTTTGTCTATACCCTGCAGCACGGAGTAGGTATCGAAAATGCCGCCCGAACTGGCACAAGCGCCTACGGCGATCACCCATTTTGGCTCGGCCATTTGGGTGTAAACCTGCTTCAGTACCGGCGCCATTTTTTTGGCGATGGTACCCATCACCATGAGCAAGTCCGACTGACGTGGTGAGAAAGACAGGCGCTCCATGCCGAAGCGCGACAGGTCGTAGTCGGTACCCATCGTGGCCATAAACTCGATGCCACAGCACGAGGTCGCGAAGGGTAGCGGCCAAATCGAATTGGCCCGCGCGATACCCACCGCTTTCGACAACGACGTGGCGAAGAAACCCTCGCCCGCGAATCCCTCCGGCATCTCTGCTATTTTGGTCATGTCAACTTATTTTTTTCGCAACGCCCGCACAAAGCGGATCAGCGCGGTCACAACTAATATGGTTATCAATTTTTTGTGGATTTAAAGGTTTCTGGTTAGAGGGTTGAAAGGTTTCTGGTTAGAAGGTTGAAGGTTTTTTGGTTGAGGGTTTCTGGTTGGAAGGTTTCTGGTTGGAAGGTTAGGGAAATCAGAAACCTTCCAACCCTCTAACCTTCCAACCTCTAACCTTTCAACCTTTCATTTTCCCAGTCGAGGGCTCCTTTGCGCAGCACATAGTAAAACCCGAGCAGGAAGATGGCGACAAACAGCAGAACTGCCAGGAATGCCTCGATGCCCATTTCCCGGAAATTGACGGCGTAGGGGTAGAAAAAGATCACTTCCACGTCGAACAACACGAAGAGGATCGCGATCATAAAATACTTGATGGACACCGGGATACGGGCATTGCCCTCCGACTCGATGCCGCATTCGAAGTTTTCGTCTTTTTTCCCACCCCGGCGGCGCGGGCCGAGCAGAGGCACCACAATCAGAATCAGTGCGACAAACCCCAGAGCGACTAAGGATTGAAGGATGACAGGCATATATCCGGATGGATCCATAATTTCTGTTTTGCCAATTTTGGCTGTTAAAACGGCTGCGCCGGACAAGGGTTTAGCCAAAGTGTTGAAAAATACATGTAGCCCCGAAGGGCCTCAAAAACTGGCGCAAATGTACCGCAATTGCCACCATTTCAACCCAAATATAAATTCCGGCAAGGAGATAAACTATACTCGAAATGGCACTTTTGGAATTGATCCAAACTGGAATTGGGCTGGAATTTGATTTGCACACCTCGGATTTCCGAAAAAAAGCGGAACATTTGCCCCATAACACAAACAACACGAAGCCATGTCAGGATATGCTTCCAATCTCGCCATTTTTATCACCATCTTCTTCGTCACCTGCCAAAACCCCAACACCGGCGTCACCAACCAGCCGCAGGAAACCGGCGCCCGGCCCACCTTCGTGACGATGCAGGGCACTCCCGCACTGGACGGCAGCGGCTCGGATGACATCTGGGAACGCACCGAATGGCAACCAATCAGCCACCTGTGGGCCGGCGCCCAACCCACACCCGACGATTTTACCGGACGCTACAAACTGGCCTGGGATGAAAACAACCTCTACATCCTCGCCGAAACCACCGACGATTCGCTCCTCGATGCACTCCAGACACTGGAACGCTTCTGGGATGACGACTGCCTCGTGGTTCTCCTCGATGAAGACGCCTCCGGCGGTGAATACGAATTCTCCTATAATGCCTTCGCCTACCACATCGCCCTCGACGGCCAGGTAGCCGACATGGCTCCCGACAGTTCGTTCCGGTTCTTTGACGGGCACTGCCTGTCGCGCCGAATCTCCCGCGACAACACCAGCACCTGGGAAATTGCCGTGCGCGTCTACGACGGCAAACAATACACCGACGGCGGCGACAACGTGCCCAAACTCCTGAAAAAAGGCAAAAAAATGGGCTTTGCATTGGCCTATTGCGACAACGACCGTTCACCGGAACGCGAAAGTTTTATGGGAAACGTCGCTATCCCCGAGGCCCAAAAAAGTCGGGGCCGGCTCAACGCAGACGCGTTCGGCATCCTTGAATTGCGCTAACCTGAATCATAAACAAACTCGAATCATGCAACTACTCGACGGCAAACTGCTCTCCGAAAACATCAAACTGGAACTCGCCGCAGAAGTGGATACGCTCCGCCAGCAAGGCGGCAAAATCCCGCACCTCGCCGCAGTGCTCGTCGGCGAAGACCCCGCCAGTCAGGTCTATGTGAGCAGCAAAATCAAATCCTGCGAACAGGTGGGCTTCAAGAGTTCCCTGGTGCGCCGGCCGGCCGAGACCTCCGAGGCCGAACTGCTGCAAATCGTGCACGACCTGAACAACGACCCCGATGTGGACGGCTTCATCGTACAACTGCCGCTGCCCAAACATATCAACGAGGAACGTATCACCCTCGCCATTGACCACCGCAAGGACGTGGACGGTTTCCACCCCATCAACTTCGGCCGCATGGCCCAGGGTATGCCCGCATTCCTGCCTGCCACACCGTTTGGTATCATGGAAATGCTGCGCCGGTACAACATCGAAACCTCCGGAAAACACTGCGTGGTACTGGGGCGCAGCAATATCGTGGGCACGCCCATGAGCCTGCTCCTCTCCCGCAAAGGATACCCTGGCGACTGCACCGTGACCCTCACCCACTCCCGCACCAAAGACCTGCCCGCCGAAGTGCGCCGGGCCGACATCATCGTGGCGGCCATCGGTATCCCGCAGTTTGTCAAAGGCGACTGGGTCAGGGAGGGCGCTGTGGTGATTGACGTAGGCATCAACCGGATCCCCGATGCGAGCAAAAAATCCGGCTCCCGCCTCGTCGGCGACGTGGATTTTGACGCCGTGGCGCCCCGGTGCAGTTACATCACCCCCGTGCCCGGCGGCGTAGGCCTGATGACCGTGACGGCGCTGCTGATGAATACGTTGAAAGCATGCCGGAAAGAGATTTATCCGTAGGGGTCGAACTTTGGGGGCGTAGCAGCGCAAGCCGACGACGGCTTCGGCTTCGAGGAACGTATGGCGGGAATCAAACTGGAACGCGCCGTGCTCGACCGGGAAGCGGCAGTGCAGGCGGGGACAATTCAGGAACATTGGACTGAACCCGGGTTTTAAATCTGCAAAAAAGATCAATTTTACAGATTTGAATCTGGTAAATTCATATTTTTGTTCAAAAAAGGCATGATACCACGGACGCAAACGGAAAACATCCGGCAAGGATTTGGCAAAGGCAAGGCCGTTGTCGTCATTGGCCCCCGCCAGGTGGGCAAGACTACCCTCGTCCGCCAAATCACCCAAACCCTGGACCGCAAAACCCTCTGGCTCACAGGCGACGACCCGGAAACCCGTTCCCTGCTCGACAATATCGGGCTTGCCCGCCTGCAAACGCTCATTGGACAGAACGAAGTGGTGGTGGTGGACGAAGCGCAGCGTTTCACCAATGCCGGGCTGATGCTCAAACTCATCACGGATCACTTGCCACAGGTGCAACTCTTTGTCACCGGTTCTTCTTCCCTCGACCTCGCTGCGCAAACCAAAGAAAGCCTCACCGGCAGAAAATTCGAGTATCCCCTTTACCCGCTCTCGTTTGTGGAAATGACCAACCACCACGGCTACCTGGCGGAACACGCGCTGCTCGAACACCGAATGCTGTACGGCTACTACCCCGAAGTGGTGCAAAACGATCCCCCGCGGGCGCAAAAAATCCTCAACGACCTGAGCGACGGGCTGATGTACAAAGATTTGCTCTCCCTCGACCAGATCAAAAACCTTCGCTGCTCGTCAAACTCCTGCAAGCCCTCGCACTTCAGGTTGGCAGCGAAGTCACTACCCGGAAATAGCCTGACTCATCGGCGCTGACCCGCTCACCGTGGAAAAGTACACCGACCTGCTGGAGCAATCCTTCGTGGTACTTCGCCTGCCCTCGCTCAGCCGAAACGCGCGCAACGAAATCAAAAGGCCGGAAAAATCTATTTTTTTACGACAACGGCATCCGCAATGCCATCCTCAAAAATTTCTCGCCCCTCGCCCTGCGCGCCGACACCGGCGCCCAATGAAAACTTCCTGCTCGCCGAGCGCATGAAACGCAACGCCTACACCCGACTACTTCTGCAATACCTACTTGGCGCACCACCAGCCAACAGGAGATTGACTATGGGGAAGATACCGGCGGGCGGCTGTACGCCTTCGAGTTTAAATGGCAGGCCAAAAGCCCGCCCGCTTCGGCAGCCTTCCTCGAAAACTACCCGGGCAGCCAGGCGACCACGATTACCAGAGAAAACTTTGATGCGTTCATCGGGCTACCATAAGGCATTGTACAAAAAGGTATGCGTATTCACGATTTCCCGCTGCCCCCCAGCAACGCTTGCCAATTATCCTTTTTCAATATCAATACCGCCCAAATCACCAACACTACCAATGCATTGGTACTTACGGTCATCCAATACCGCACCCCTATGGCCATATTCAATAAATTCGGATGGGTTTGATAAATGGCAATACTCGACTAGTTGAAATAAATCAGTTCCACGAGGTATAGTTTAAAAACCGTGTACAGATAATATATAAAAGTGCCGATGACAATACCTTTTACCTTTTGTTGCCAATTGACCTGGGAAAGCAGCACCAGCACAACCAAAAACACAAAAAGCTGGTAAAGAGGTTTTGGAAATTCACCAGATTGTTCATGCCCTCTATCCTGGTCATGGCCTGGCCGGTTCTTTTGGCAACCGCTATTTGTTCGATACTTGGGCTTTGGAAGCAAATTCGATGCGCAACGTGTCATAAAGCGCCTTCGGCTTTGATTTGCAGGTAGCTTTCGGGAGCAGAGCCGCGAGGATAGGTTCAGTGGGTTTCCGGTAAACCCGGTTGCAAAATTCACCAACCGCGGGTATCATACTGATGGCCGTTAATACTCCCGATAACACGATAAACAAGGCGAAATATCTTAAGGCCGGACGGAGAAGCGCTTTCATAGTGTACAAGCAGGATAACGGGTTAGGATAGTCATGGCGCCGCTTTTTAAAGATTGGCCCGTCACCCAATTCATCCAGGTGAACAGCAGCAACACACTGATCATGGTAAAAATAATAAAGCGCCTGGATGTGCAGGAATTCAAAAACTGTTTTAGATAAGTAAAGGCCGTCAAATACAGCCCGGCAATTCGCAGCAAATTAAGCACTGCCAACGCCAACTCCCCAAATCAGGCCGGTTACTTTTTGTTTGCGCGAGGCAGGAGAAAATCAGGATGCCACTTACCAGAATGCCAATGGCCTCAAACCCGTCGCGACCATTTGAATATCCACTGAAAAATCAGCGCCGACAATTGCCGAACCTTGACTTGGGTGTCATACCCGGGCAGGCGCAACAACAAATCTCCGACAACTGCTTGCCCGTGAACTAATGGCCTTTCAAAATGAGTTTGATAAAAAGTGGAAGATAGATCGTCATAAAACAGCCCTACAACCAATAAACCCCGATAAATACTTGAAGATTGGGTGGCGGTACATAGTATGGATTGAATACTTTTAGAAAAAACTAAATGGGGGGTGAATCAGGTTCCGTCCGCTTTTAGGTGTTTGGTTCCGTCTTTTCGTCGACATATCGGCTCTATTGAAAGAGCGCATTAACGAAGCATAATGGCCTGTTACTGCGCTTTTATTTAAATCAAATATTTAATTGAACGGCAAGTCGGCGGAACCACTCCAATTTAAATTATTGGTCGCTTGTGGATTGCTGACGAATTGCACCAAATAGGCAGTCAGGCCGCCGGCAAACGGCTGCCGGGGATGTCCGCCGTTGGTCAAAGGTTACAACCGAAGCCATCGCCGTTGCAAAAGCAACCAAATACCAAATATACCACGGGCAGTACTTTGAAATAAAGTGCTTTACCCAACAACAGCTGAAGAAAATGGTAGAGCCATGTTTCCCGCCGGCATTTCCCATGCCAATGTTTGTTGTTGTTTCATGCCGAATACCTACCGAAAACGAAAAGATAATCAAAGCAAAGAGTATCAGGCCCCGCTCGGACATGGTCGGGATGGTCGCCACGCCGGATGAAACAGAGATGACGGCGATGTCCGGCATTGAGAGTGGTTAATGTACAAGCCGTTGCCGCGGAAAATGAAGCCGTCAGTTGTATCAGCAGCCCGTTGGCCGGCATAGTCACGCCCGTAAACGTACTAAGTTCCCGCACCCAAAGGCTCACCGGAACGGACCCGTTGCCGTACCTATTGGTTTCGAGGTTCCACTGGCCGGCGGATTGAAAAAGTAACGGTGATATTGGCCCGCTAAAGATATCATCAGCGGGATTGTTCGGTGTGCCGTTGTCGTTGCAAACCGATAAATTGCTTGCCGTTATACTGACGATCGTGCGAGGTCAACACCGGTGCCGAACAGGATGCCGGGGCGGATCCGGCGTTATTGTTGGTCGGGGTGCAGACCGGGTCTGCGGAAAAAGTCGCCGTCCAATGCGATCAGAGCACAATCGGCGCTCAATCGAAACGCCCGTAAACGTGCGGACCGTTTGCGCCAATAGAACCGACTGCAACGGGAAGCCGTGCCATCACCGGAGAGGTTTAAGTTCCCGGAAGCGGGCGGGGTGGCGCCACGTTACGGTCACGTTGGCGGCTGAAGGTATCGTCGCCGGGGTTATTGGGTGTTCCGTTGTTGTTACGAGCAGATATATTGCTGACTGCAATAGAAGCAATCGAGCAGGCAGCGCCGCCGAAGACCATTCAGGATCGGCGCATACCGCCAGGCTACGCCCGCCGTAATGCCCGCCGAGCCGGCGGGATTGGGGCCGGAAACTCGACGTGGGTCTGCATACCGACAAAACATTGCCATTCGGGGCGTACATGACCGGCTGAGCCGAACCGCCCGGCCCGCCGATGAACGGCATAGCAGTACTGGCCGCATTGCCTGCCCGTATACACTTCCGGAAGCAACTGGGACGGCCGTATACGGCATCCATCGCACAGCCGATCCGGACTTCTGCACCGACCAAGACCTGCCGGCGCCGGCGTCCAACCGGGCCGTCGGGGAGTACCAAGCATGCTTGTTCCGTTGAGCAGGTCACCGTGACGGCGGCACCCAAGGTGCCGTCTGGGTTCAGCCTGCTTGCAGCGCAACTCAAACTGGCTTAGCACCATCCCGCCATAAACATTGCCTTCCAAACCTCATAGCCTACACGGCTACATAGCCCGGGGACAGTCTGCAGCTGCCCCCGACTTGCGCTGGGCTGGGCGAAATGCAATAGGAGTTACAAAACGGGGAAAGTTGTCCAACGGTGGTTCACAAGTTGGTAGCATTGGCCATGCCCGCTTGCAAGACAAGCAGCCCGGCGACGAAGCATGGGGCTATGGAATTAAATATTTTATTCGTTTTCAAGAGATTGAAAAATTAAAGAATATGGATCCAGCCCCATCTTAGAAGCGCAGGGAAAATATCGCAGCAAATCTAACACAATAAATTAAGAGCGTTGGTACACTTGCAAAATATTTAATAATGACAACCATTTTTGAGAATAACCCCTACTGCAACACCGTCATCCCCGAAAACACCCTCCGACTCTCCAACGCACTCATATA
>JADJYW010000011.1 GCA_016719605.1 Lewinellaceae bacterium
TGGCGCTTACGGCGCCCATTTTTTTCGCTCCACCAGCGTTCCGAGTTGTTTCCAGGTCAGGGTAAAATCGGCTTGCCCAACCGCGTACGCGCCGCCACTCGTATGGATTGTACACAAAACGCACACCTCCGGCACCACGCAGTAGTTGGCCGGCAAGGGCCAGCGGCGCATCCGGCTCCAGGAGCAGGTCGGCCAACTCCACCCCGTTGCTCCTTGCGGTGTACTTCCAAAAACGCTTTTTTCCAACCAAAGGGCGCAAGGCGCTGCCGTATCGGCAAACAACTCCTCCAGCCGAACAGATTCGGCGGTTTCTAGTGTGAAAAGTATTCAGCACCGTGTAGTAGTACCCGTGCGCCCCGCCCGTGAAGGCGTAGCCGTTCATTTCTATGGAAAGATAACGATTGCTTTGCATGGCCACCCGGCTGTCCAACTCCATGGAATACGACATGGAGAAATCGGGATTTGCATCGTAGTCGGCTTGCAACATCTCGAAAAACCGAACGGCCGCTGTGTCGAGTGCCGCCTGGAACGGGAGGTTCAGGTCTGCATTGGCAGCAAGATAGACCACAACCTGAATAGAATCGTTCAGCCGCCGCACCACCGCAGAATCAGGCGCCGGACACCACCGGGTACGACAACCGCATCTCGGCGCACAAGGAATCGTTCACGCATTGGCGGGCAGTGAATTGCTCCGTTTTTATCTGAACAGGGGTGGGCGATTTTGCAGGCAACCAAAAAAACAGGCCGGCGAACAGCGCGATCGGGAAAGCTTTGTTTTTCATATTCAAATTTTTGCGGTTGAAAGTTCGAATGTATCGGACAGCAACCCGCCCGATATTGCTGCGGGATTGATTTAAACTACTCCCGCAAGCGCCTGTGCCGGCTGTATGGCCTGGAGTTTTTCCACCACAAAATCTACCTCCTGCTGGTGTTGTAGTGCGAAAAGGAAAACCCCGGATGCTCTTGCGGTCCGGGTCGGCGCCGATAGCAGCTAGTACATGACTGCCCTTTCGGCGCCACTGGTGCAGGGCGCTGCCCCGGATCACTCGCCCGCGATATCGAGGCTGAAAAGCAGCAACAGTTCGTTTTTGGGCGAAGGCGGAAACGATACGCTCAACACCGTGTACAGGCAGTGGCCGTCGTAGTCGCCATTGAACCGGATATCCGCAAACGACCTCAGTAGCCGGGCCATCAGGTGCCGGCGAATATCCAGAATATGCGCCGTGCGGGTTTCCATTTCGGCAACAGCCAGTTCCAGTGCTTTGGCCAGTCCGACGATGCCGTATACATTTTCGGTGCCCCCGCGCATATTGCGCTCCTGCCCGCCGCCGTCCAGAAACGGATGCACGGGGTTGTCGGGATGATATAAATGAACCCACGCCCTTCGGGCCAGTAAACTTAGCGGGCCACCCGACAAAAAACTGACGGGTGTATTTGCCCACATCCCAGGCAAAGTGGCCGCAAGTTTGTACCGAATCGGTGTGCAACAAGGCGTCGTATTGCCGGCAGAGCGCGGCCACCCGGTCTATTTCGACCATGGTGCCGATCTCGTTGTTGGCGTGCATGAGCGACACGAGGGTTTTGGTGTTTTGGCTGTCGGCCAGGGCTTGTTCCGGTGCCTCCATATCCACGCAGCCGCGGTCGTCCACGGCAACCAGACTACCTCGACACCGCTCTCCCGCTCCACCGTTTCGATAGTGCAAGCCGCAATGGTGCTCGGTTGGACTGCTGATGATGCGCCGCACCCCAAGGTCGCGCACGGCATTTGATAGCCATGTTGTTGCTCTCGGTACCTCCGGGGTAAAAAGCACATCGGCAATGCTCGCGCCAATGCCCCGGGCGACGGTTTTTCGCGCAGTTTCAATCAGTGCCCGCACCTGGCGGCCCTCGGCGTGGATACTGGACGGATTGCCGTACTGCTCGCGCGAAACGGGCGGCGGCCTGGATAACCTCCTCGAAATGGGGGTGGTGGCGGCATTATCGAAATAAACGCGGTGCATGGCGGAAGATGGTGCATGTTGGAGGAAAATCGGGCGGGCAAAGGTAGCAAACTGCAGCCGTACCTGTACGAGAGGCTGTGGGTTGAAACCCGCCGGTACAGTCAAAGCGGATTGGCCACTATGGCCCATCGAGGAATGCCAGGTACCGATCAGCGAGCGCTCGTAGGCATTTCGGTAGAGCAGTTCGAGAAACTGTTGGCGGGGGATATTATGCGCACCGAGGCTGCTGAGGTGGGCGGTTTCCTGTTGGCAATCAACCAGCGAAAAGCCGGATTTTTCCAATGCCCGCACAACGGTGATGAAGCCGGCCTTGGAGGCATTGGGTACCCGAAAACATACTTTCTCCAAAAAATACACGCCCCAGCGCCAGCCCGTACAGGCCGCCCACCAACGCGCCGTTCTGCCAAACCTCCACGGAGTGCGCCACGCCCTGCCGGTGCAACTCGGTGTAGCCCTCGACGAATGATTCCGCGATCCAGGAGCCGTCTTGTCCGGCGCGCGGCGTTTGGGCGCAAGCCCGAATCACCTGCTCGAAACAGGTGTCGAGCGTGTAGTCGAACTTGTTTTGGTTGAAAACAGCGCGCATGCTTTTGTAAACCTTGATCTCGGCGGGAAACAAAATAAAACGCGGGTCGGGCGAGTACCAGAAAAAACTGCCTTCATCTTCAAACCAGGAAAAATCCCGTTCCGATATGCCAGAACGAGTCGCTCCGGGCTTAGGTCACCGCCAACTGCCACCCGCCCGGTTCCGCCAGGGGGTGCAGAAGGGTCATTTCGTGTTCGTTGATCCAGAAACAGGCACGAACGGCTAATGGGTGCGATGGAAAAAACCCAGGCATAGTTGCAGGGAGGCGTGTTGCGCAGTGCTTCGGGCACCCTGAATCCGGGTGTCGCCGGCGGCGCATTTCCCAGACGAGCGGTTGCGCGCGTCCGAGCAGGCGCACGGCGCTGCCCGCAGCCGGGCAGATATTTTTCAGGATGATCTGTTCAGGCATTTTCACTTCTTTTTCCTCCGCCAGATAGAGCGCGTACATGGTGTCGCCTTTTTGGGTGAATGCGATATTGTCTTGCCGAAACACGCCACTGTCCGGTGTTTTTGTACCGTAGATAGCGGCGCTGTTCACCGACATCCAGGCGCCGATGGCTTGCAGGCGCTCGTAGTCTTCGGCGTGCCACGCAATCAACCGGCCCGGGGCTATGTTGAGCAGCAGATTGCCGCCCTTGCTCACCACATCACAAAGCGCGTGCACCAGCCGGCGCGGACTTTTATAGTTTTCCTTCGCGATATACGACCACGAATCGCCCATGGTCATGCAGGTTTCCCGGCACCCCGAGCGGGGCGGGCGGAATGCCCTGTTCGGGGTGAGGTGGTTCTCGAAGGCACCCGGAATCCAGCGGTCTACCACCAGGATGCCGGGCTGCCGTTAGCGGGCCAGCGGCTATACGGGAGCATGTCCACATCCTGCCCTTCCGGGATGCCCCGTTGCCAGGACTCGAACACGGTCAATATGGTAGCGGCAGCCCAGGCCCCGTCGAGCCAGAGCAGATCAAGGCAACCATAATCGGTACAGAGTTCCTCAGTTGGTTGAACGTGCAGTCCCGGAAGCGCTGGTACCGGTCGGGATATTTGTTCCAGATCATAGCTGATATTGCGGTCTTTGGGGGGGAAATAAGGCCACCAGAAGTCCGGGCTGTGCCAGTCGGGTTTGGAAAATAGGCGCCCACCTTTGAATCCCCTGTGCCGGAAGGCACCGAAGATTTCTTTGGCCACATTGGCCCGCGGGTTTGCTGAAAACGGACACTGCGCGGCAGTGATTTTGTAGTCCGTTTGCCGGGTATCAAACATACAAAACCCGTCGTGGTGTTTGGTGGTAAACACCATGCCAGCGCATACCGGCCGTGCGGGCGGCATCGGCCCATTTTTCCGGGTCGAAGCGGGTTGGGTTGAACGTTGTTTGCAGGTTTTCATACGCCGTTTTGTAGGTGTACCAATCGGCTGCATAAGGGCCGCGGCGCTCGCACCAGCCCTCGTCCTCGGGGCAGAGGCTCCAGCTCTCCACGATGCCCCACTGGCTGTATGTGCCCCAGTGCATAAGCAGGCCAAACTGGAGATCTTGCCATTCCGACAAATTTTGCCGCACAGCAGCGTCTTGGGCAGAACATACAGTCGGGCGTGGTGCTGGGCGGACAGCGAAAGCGGCAATAGTGCCAAAAACAGAAACCGGAGCATAGTGGCGGGCAATTTTTTCGGCAAAGATAGGCGCGGGCGGGTGTTTTGAATTTCAGGTTTTGAGTTTCGAGTTTGCCGGCGGCAATTGACCGTCCCAAAACGTGTACTGGCCCCGCATTCGGGTGTGTTTATCGAGAACGGAGCACGGGCTGCAACCCGGCCCCGAAGCCGTCGTGTCTGTATGGCCGAAACAAAAACAAATAATTATTGAAGCATGAAAACAAAACTCATTTTGACGCTTGCCCTTTTTGGGCCTGAACAAGCCGCCATTGGGCGCCAATCTCCGCAGTACCGACCGACCCGCAACAACCTTATGTCGAGGTGGTCGTCACGCAGGAAAAAATCTGGTTGATGGTAGACGAACTCCCCGTGGGTAGCCTGCCCGTACAGGTAATTGGCTCCGACGGCAAGGTAGTGCTGCAAAAAGTATTTACCACGGAGACGGAAGACTGGTCGCTCGACGTAGCCAACCTCCCCTCCGGCAAGTATAAAATTTTGATTGGATCCGCTCAGACAGAGTACCTGAACAAACAAGGTGGTTCAGAAGGATTGCTCTGAAACACAAACAAATAAACTCAGGGTCGGGGTCGGCAAAGCATTGCGCGGTTTTCTTGCGCGATTACGGCCGTTGGTCTCTGGCAGTTGGCCACGTTCAAAGATTGGCTTGCCACCCTCTTCCCGGAAACCGGACAATGCGCGGTTTTTTCCGAAAGTTGCCGCGATTATCGGCCGTTGGTCCCTGGCAGTTGGCCACCGGCTCCAAACGCGCCATTGTCCCACATGAACAAAATATACAACGAAGGCTGCATCATCGGCATGGCACGGCACCTGCCCGATGCCAGTGTTGATTTGGTCATCACTGATCCGCCATTCGGTATCGAATTTCAGGCCAAACGCGGGAATTACAACCGCAAGGACAGTCGCGTGCTGGAGGGGTACACGGAGGTGAAAGGCGCGGACTACCTCGAATTTACCCGCGCCTGGCTTGCCGAAGTGAAACGTGTACTGAAACCGGAAGGCAGTCTCTACATTTTTTCCGGCTGGAACTACCTCAAGGAATTGCTCATTGCCTTAGACGAATTGAACCTCACCCTGGTGAACCACCTCGTCTGGAAATACCAGTTCGGACTCGTCACCAAACGCAAGTATGTCACGTCCCACTACCATATCCTGTTCGCTTGCCCCAACGATAAAAAACGCGCGTTTTTCCCCTACGCCCGTTTCGACAAGGACGCCAAGCACCCGGACGGCGGCAGCGCCCACTACAAGGACAAGGAAGACGTGTGGACCATATCCCGCGAGTACTGGAACGGCGATGTGAAAACGCCCACCAAACTGCCGGCCGAAATTATCCGAAAAATACTGGCCTACAGCAGCAGGCCCGGCGACGTGGTGCTCGACCCGTTTCTCGGCTCCGGCCAAGTGGCCGTGGTGAGCAGGCTGGAAGGTCGGCAGTATGTCGGGTTCGAGATTGTGCCGGAGTACTTTTCGTTTGTGCAAAAAAGACTGGACAGCGGTGTGTACCGGGTGAAGGCGGAAGAATAGATACGGTGGATTGAAACCCGCCCTAATTGGCCCCAATGAGCGACTTTCCTTCTTCTTTGGATTTCAACTCGGCAAACGCATCAACGCCGCACTCCAGAAAGGCCCGGTACTCGGCCACATCGGGCGTATAGCCGCGGGGCTGGTTGAGCAGGGTTTTACCGTCGTTGTGCATCAGCACATACCAGGGCTGGGAGTTGCGTTGGAAGTTGTTGATCTGAAAACTGCTCCACTTGGCGCCCACCGTGCGGATTTTATCACCGGTATGTTTGTCGAGCAAGTACTTGAGTTTGCTCTCCGGGAACAGGCGTGCCTGGTCGTCCACATACAGCGACACGACCACATAGTTGTTGCGCAGTTGTTTGAGCACCTCCTCTTTGTTCCACACGTTTTCCTCCATTTTTCGGCAGTTCACGCAGCCATAGCCGGTGAAGTCCACAAAAAGCGGTTTGTTTTCCAGTTGGGCTACTTTCAGGCCCTCGTCGAAGTCTTTGTAGCAATCGAGTTCGTGCGGGCAATCCATGGGGCGAAAGTAGTTGTAGTGCACGGGCGGGGCGATACCGCTGAGCAGGCTCAGGGATTGGTAGTTGAGCAGCCCGTTGCCGATATAGGCTGCAAACGCGAGCGCCAAAACGCCCATCACGGCCCGCGAAACCCCCGGTTTTCCGGATGCCCCCTTGAGTTTGGGCAGCAGTCCCAACTGGTACAAACCCAGCAGCAACGCGCAGATAAACCACAACGCCAGGAACAATTCAAATTTCAGGATGCCCCAGTGGCGCACCATGTCGGCCGTGCTGAGGAATTTGAACGCCAGTGCGAGTTCCACAAAACCGAGCGTGACTTTCACGTTGTCCATCCAGTTGCCCGACTTGGGCAAACTTTGCAGCCAGCCGGGGAACATGGCAAAAAGCCCGAACGGCAGCGCCAGCGCCAGCCCGAAACCGGTCATGCCGATCAGCGGACGAATGGGGACAAAACCGAACAGCGCGTCGCCCGCATTGGCTTGGCTGTTTCTACCAGCAGTGTACCCACGATGGGGCCGGTGCAGGAAAACGATACCAGTGCCAGCGTGAACGCCATGAAAAATATACCGAGCATGCCGCCCTTGTCGGCCATTTTGTCGCTCTGGTTCACCCACGAAGAGGGGAGCGTGATTTCGAACAAGCCGAAAAACGACAGCGCAAACACCACGAATACCACAAAAAGAGCAGGTTGAAGTACATATCCGTACTCATCTCGTTGAGGATGGAAGGGCCGAAAATGGAGGTCAGCAAAATACCGATGCCGACATAAATGAGCACGATGCTGGAGCTGTACCACAGCGCATTGCGCAGGCCCGTGGCCCGGTCGCGGGAGCGTTTGGTGAAAAAACTCACCGTCAGCGGGATCATTGGGAACACGCAGGGAGTGAGCAGCGCAACCAGCCCGCCCAAAAATCCCGCGATGAATACCCACCATGCCGAACTGGTTTCTTCTACCTCTGCCGCACATGCATTCACATATTCGTTCGGGTTGATAGCACGCTTGGAGTCAAAATTTCCCTGAAAATTTGCGTCGCCCGATGCTTCCGCCGATGTGCCGGCATCGGCGTCGGCAGGCGGGGGGGCAGCGCCGGTGTCGCCGCCTGCATCACCGTCCGTAGTAGCCGGGGGCGGGGCAGGCGTCTCCGTTTTTTCGTCTTTTTTGGGCGCGTCGGTGGCGGGTTTGGCGGCTGCGGCAGGCAGCACAAATTTGAAATCGGCATCCTTGGGCGGCAGACACATTTCGTCATTGCAGACCATGAACGTCACATACCCTGAAATCGGCAGGCTCGCATCGGTCACGTCCACGCGCTGCGTGAAAATGGCTTTGCCGGCAAATTTGGTCAGGTTCATGCCAAACACGTTGTCGTACTTGGTGAACTTGTTGCCGCTTTCCTTGGCTTTACCGTTTAGTTTGAAATGTTTGCCTTCTTCAAACGTGATGGAGGTGGGCACGGGGCCGTCCTCGCTTTCGAGAAACTGGGAGTAGGTGTTCCAGCCCTCGTCTATGGTGGCGGTGAAGATCAGGTCATACGCGCCATTTCCGGCATCTTTGGACGTGAATGCCCACTTGACAGGGTTCTGGGAAACAAGCGCCGTAGCGAGCGGAAGGGCTAACGGGGTTAAGAGAAAAGTCGTTCAGTTTCATGCCTCTGTTGTTCGTAAATTGGACTGCAAAGAAACGGCGTTTCCGGGCGGTTTTAACGTTTGAATCCCCCTTAAAACAACTTTAACCGGAAAGTATGTCCGCCTTAAGCCAAACAGGGCGGCTGATGGGGGGAAGGTTAAAAACATTAACGGGGGTGAAACATCCGCGCAGAGCAAGTTGGGGCGAAAAGTAGTACACCCCCCGCCGGTACGCAACTCGTTTCTTTCAAATCACGAAAATGTCCGGGTGCCGTTTTTTACCGGAAAGGCGGTAAACTTGCGCGGCTTTTTCATTAGCACAGATTGCCTTATGTCTACCCAACCCGACACCGCAAATATCCCCTGGGATACACTCGCTCAAAGCATTGCCGACGGCGAAGCCGTACTGATTCTTGGCCCCGATGCCATACCGATGTATCCCTCCGGCCAGCCCAACGCTGCACCCGGCCAGGGAAGAGATGACCTTTCGGCCGGTTGTCGCGCAAGGTCATTCGCGAAACGCCGGATATCGGCATCAACCTGTTTTATGAGCGCGACAGCCTGTTTCTGTTTCGCGACGAGATCAGCAAGAACAAGGCGCGTAAAGCGGTGCGCGAACTTGCCCGCAATCCAACCTGGCTGCCCGACGAAGAACTCCTGCGCCAGATTGTAGCCATGCCATTTCACCTCGTGCTCTCTCTTTCGCCCGACCGCGCGGTGCTCGATGCCTTTATCCGGCATTTTCAGGAGCCGCAATTCGATTTCTGTACGCCCTACCGCAAAGACGCTGCCAAGTCTGTTCGGGAACCGGATCGCCACAACCCATTAGTATTCAACCTTTGTGGCCATGTTTTGGAAAAAGTGGACTCCCCGGTGCTGGACTACTTCGACCTGTTCCAGTTGTTTATCAAACTGCTCAGCAACTCGGATGAAATTCCGAACCAGATGGGCCGAAAACTACAGGAAGCCGACACCTACATCCTGCTCGGTATTCAACTGGATCGCTGGTATTTTCAGATGTTTTTGCACTACCTCAACTGGCTGGACAACAACGCCTTCACCAATGTCAAACAAAATTTCCCCTTCGTGAGCCGTGTCAGCGACGATGCCCGGGAGTTTGTACTGTCCCAGTTTAATATCCGCCAGATTGCCCCCAGCCGCGCCGACTTCGACGCCCTGTACAACG
Organism: Lewinellaceae bacterium; assembly: GCA_016719605.1. Classification (GTDB taxonomy): domain Bacteria; phylum Bacteroidota; class Bacteroidia; order Chitinophagales; family Saprospiraceae; genus M3007. The sequence goes on from JADJYW010000011.1 coordinate 9,106, forward strand.
CCTGCGCCAAAAAAGGCATCCTGCGCGAACTCCATGACCCGCTCGGTCCGGCCGCCCTGCAAATCCGCTTGCTCACCAGCCAGGGAAAATACGAAGACGCCTTTGATGTACTCGAACGCCACGCCGCCGGTGAAGTCAAATCCGTGGAGTTGCCGCTCCTCCGGGCGCGTTTTTCTGAATGGAAACAAGCACAACAAACCGGAACGGCCGACTCCCGCGATCTGGACGTCCAGATCAACCGAATCCGATATGCCCTGCTCACCTACGCCAGCCAACTTCCCGCCCATGCCTGAACAACGCCAACACCGATACCCCGGCATACAGCCGTTTACCGGGCAACAAAAAAATCTTTTTTTCGGTCGCGACGAAGATCAGGAGCAACTCCTGTCGCTCCTGCTGCTGGAAAGGCTGACGGTGCTTTTCGGCAAGTCCGGCTACGGAAAATCGTCCCTCCTGCAAGCCGGTATCGCCCCACGGCTGGAGCGGGAAACGCAACGCGGGAAACGAACCTACACCCCGGTTTTTATCCGTTTCCACTCCCGACTCGGCAACGAACAGTACAACTGGTTCGACTGGTTCTCGTTCCACCTGGAGCAGCAAGTGCCCGGCCTGAATTGAAAACTCCCGCCGGCGTCCCCAAAACCATTTGGGGCGAACTCAAACGCAGAGAAACGGAAACCAATCAGGTTTTTGTGCTCATTTTTGACCAATTTGAGGAGATTTTCACCTATCCGCCCGACCAGATTGAGGCATTCAAAAACCAACTGGCCGATCTGCTGTACGCCGACATTCCGGAGTACCTCGAACAACACGAGGACGCACACTCCGAGGAGGAGGTCGCCTGGCTGAGCCAAAAAGTGGACGCCCGCGTTGTCATCGCCATCCGCGCCGACCGGCTCAGCGAACTGGATCAACTGAAAAACACCCTGCCGGCTATCCTGAACAAGCGGTACGAACTGCGCGCCCTGACACAGGAACAAGCCCGCGAGGCACTGGAAAAACCCGCCGCCCGCACCGGCGACGGCTTCCTATCACCGACCTTCTCGTGGTACCCCGATGCCCTCGAAAAATTGCTGACCGACCTCGCCCACAACAGGCAGGGGCGCGATACCGGCATCGAAGCATTTCAGTTGCAGGTACTTGCCCAGCATGTAGAAAACCGGGTGATCCAGGGGCTGGTGCCTGACCGGAACGGCGACGGCACCCCTGACGTAACGCTCAGCGACCTGCCCAATCTGGATCGGCTATACGAAAATTTTTATGAAGACTCGATCAATAAACTGACGCCCAGCAACCGAAAAAAAGCCCGGCGCCTCCTGGAACAAGGGCTGATCTTCGAGGCCGACAACCAGCGGATCAACCTGCACGAAAAACTGATCCAACGCGACTACAAGTCAGATACCGCGCTCATCCAGGAACTGATTGACCTGCGGTTGCTCCGGGCCGAACCCAGCACATCCGGCGGACGCAACATTGAGCTCTCCCACGATGCTTTTGTACCGCCCATCCTGAACTCCGCCCGACGGCGCAAACACGATATGTGGAAACGGCGCGCCAAATTCTCGGGAGCACTCGCTATGCTTTGTGGTTTTGGAATCCTGCTGAGCAGTTTGTTCACTATGCTCCAATCAACGGATGCGGAATACCAGCCGAGCGCCCAAGTCGTACAGGAAAATCTGGAACTCGTGCACGAAGTAGATTCGCTGCGGCGCATTCAGGCAGAACTGGACAGCGTTCGCGCCGTGATTCTGACGTATGTAGATTGTGTGAACCGGCATGATATCGAGTGTTGCTCCGCTGTTATGACCGATACGCTGGTGCGCTACCACCGTGTAGACAGTTTGCCGCGCCGGCAGCGCGAAAAACTGGATCGGGATTATTACCGCCGGCATGCCGGCGACAGAATCGCCGAGGTATCGTTTGTTACCGTAGAAAAGGTAGGCGAAAATTACGAGGCATCCATGAACGTACAATTTCGATACGAGAGGAAAGGTACAGTTCCTGTCATTTATCAGATCAGACTCAACCGCGACCGGAAGATTTTTTACCTGCGTTCGCTGTTTGTAAAAGAGGAAACGTCATCCGGTAACCATGAATGAAGAACAACTTTTCGGCGACGCCTACCAACCTCGCGAAATTGCCCAACGCGTTCAAAATCCACGCAACCTTTCGAAGATAAAGTCTGTATTTTTGTAAAAATTTTATCGCCATGAACGTCGAACGCATCAATCCGCAAGAATTGACCATTGCCAAATTCTTGGCTTTGTTTAATCAATTCACACGAGCCCAGCAAGTCGAAATCGCCCGGAAAATTTGGAAAAAAACCTTTGGAGAGCAATGGGACTTGTTGGATGCGGAGTTGCCGGATACGGATATTAGCGAAGAAGAAATTCTGGATGAATTGAGGGCTGTTCGCTATGGCAAAACATCGTAAAAATCAGGATAGTCCTTGATACAAACTGGTACGTCAGCGCCAGTATAAATCGAAGGTCACGGCGAACACTGTTTGATCTTTTGACCGATGAGCGGCTTCAATTGCTGTACACTGACCGTTTGTTTGAGGAGTTTTCGGAAGTCATTTCCCGTCCCAAATTTGCAAGTATTATCAAATCCGTTCAGGTACAGCGTTTCGTCAGACTTATTCTGCCCGTTCTTGAACACATTCAAATTCAAACGCCCGTAGAACTGAGTCGTGACCCCAAAGACAACTATTTGCTTTCCTTATCCAAAGACGGCGATGCGGAGTATTTGATTACGGGCGACCCGGATCTACTCGTCCTTGGTCAATTCGACCAAACCAAAATTGTCCGAATGGCCGAGTTTCAACAGATATTGGTCGGGCAAAAATAACCCTTGTTTTGCTGCCACAACATCCGCGCTGGATTTGCATTGGTTGACAAGAATGTTTGCACCTTTTCCCAGTCAAGACCCTCCCACCATGGACAAAGAACAACTTTTCGGCGACGCCTACCAACCTCGCGAAATTGCCCAACGCGTTCAAAACATGGGCGTAGCCAAAGCCCGCGCAGATGTCTGGACGCTGCTGCTACTCGCCATTCTGGCGGGGGCGTTCATTTCGATGGGCGCACTTTTTTACAGCATAGTGGTCACCGGAAGCAGCATTGGTTTCGGGCTGACCCGGCTGGTCGGTGGGTTGTGTTTTTGCCTCGGCCTGATTCTGGTGGTCATCGGCGGCGCCGAGTTGTTTACCGGCAACAACCTCCTGGCCATGGCGTGGGCCAGCAAACTGATCGCCACGCAGGACGTCCTGCGCAACTGGGGCCTGGTGTACCTCGGCAATGTGCTGGGCAGCATCGGCACCGTCGCGCTGGTGTTGTGGGCCGACACGGGTGGTCTGGCCGACGGCGCCGTCGGCGATACACTGCTGCAAATCGCCCGCGCCAAGGCCGGTCTTGGTTTTGGTGAGGCGTTTGCCCGGGGCATTTTGTGCAATACCCTCGTTTGTCTGGCCGTCTGGCTGGCGATGGGCGGGCACAGCGTGACGGATAAAATTCTGGCCGTGTTGTTCCCCATCAGCGGGTTTGTTGTCATGGGCTTCGAGCACTCCATCGCCAACTGGTTTTTCCTGCCCTATGGCCTGCTCGCCGGCGCACCCGACGCAGTAAGTTTTTCCGGGGCCGTCCAAAACCTCGTCGCCGTTACGCTGGGCAATATCGTCGGTGGCACCATGCTGGTAGCGGGTGTCTACTGGCTCGCGTACCTGCGCTCCGGCAAGGAGCGCGCCGCCTGAGTTTCGCTTACTCTCCCGATTGTAGATTTCACACGTTCCCGCTGCCCGCCCACACATTGGTGCTTACGGGTGGGCGGGCTTGTGCGCACTTTTGAAGGGTGAATTACACGTCGTTTATGCAATTCCAGATCAACCTGCATCAGGTTGAAAAAACAACTTCCACCATGCTGTATCCCTTCGCACTCTGGCTCTGGGCCTTCTTTTTTGCCGCCCAACAACATGCACCCCAAACCGCGCCGAACCCGGCTCCCCTCATCCTCGGCGACTCGGCAGTTTTCAAAAACCTTGCTGCCCGATTCGAGCAGCGCCGCGACGAAGCCCGCCCCGAAAAACTATACCTCCACCTCGACCGTATGCTCTTCCAGCCCGGCGAAACGCTCTGGTTCAACGCGTACCTGCGCAACGCCGGCGACTTGAAACCCTCCCGTGCCGGCGACTTGCTGTACGTCGAACTCATCAGCCCACAGCAGGTCGTTTTGCTGCGCAAAACACTTTTGACTGAAAACGGCACGGCTGCCGGGGAGTTTGATTTGGAAAATTCCTGGCCCGGCGGTTTGTACAAAATCAAAGCCTACACCAACTGGATGCGCAACACCGATGCTGCGTTCGAGCGCACCGTCACCCTGCAAAAAGTGGTGCTGCCCAACCTGAACCTGCGCCTTCAGTTCGAGCGCAAGGCGTTCGGCCCCGGCGACATGGTTATCGCCCGGCTCGATGCCGCGGGATTGGACAATAAACCCCTCGCGAACCGCACCTTGCGGGTAGTTGCCCAGGCCGCCGGCCAAACATTCCATGCAGCGGAGACCGTAACCGATGCAGCCGGACGCGCTTACGTCCGGTTCCCGTTGCCCGCCGATCTGGCCTCTACAGACGGCTTGCTTAATATTCAGGTCGAACATGAAGGCCGGCAGGAATCCATTTCCCGGGCCATACCGATTGTGCTGAACCGCATTGACCTGCAATTTTTCCCGGAAGGGGGCGACCTCGTGGCGGGATTGGACAGTCGCGTGGCATTCAAGGCCGTGAACGAATTCGGTAAACCCGCCGACGTGCAGGGCGATGTGCTGGACGCGTCGGGCATCGTGGTGGCTCGTTTCGAAAGTTTTCACGACGGCATGGGCGCGTTCGATCTCGTGCCGCGTCCGGGCGCCCGGTACACCGCGCGCTTGCACAAGCCGGTGGAAACGTCCGCGCAATTTCCCCTGCCCGATGTGCAGGCTGCGGGCTACCAGTTGCATGTGAAAAAACAAACCGACGACGCACTGCACGTCGCTGTGTCCGCCGCGCACCCCGGCAAGGTTTTCCTCGTAGCCGCCGCCCGCGATGCGCTGTTTTTTTTCAAAGAAGTAAACCTCCCGACCCGCGCCGCCGACCAGGAGCCGACCGTTCGCATCCCCATCGCCGACCTGCCGCCCGGTATCGTGCGCATTACCCTTTTCGATGCCAACTCGGTGGAGCAAGCCGAGCGCCTGGCGTTTGTCAACCGCGACCGCGGCCTGAACATCGAGATCAAACCCGACCGCGAACAGTACCTGCCCCGCGACAAAGTCCGCCTCGATATTCGGGTGCGCGACGAGGCTGGCCGGCCCGTGGAGGGCACATTTTCCTTAGCCGTGGTGGACGAAAAAATGCTCACCTACGCCGACGACAAGCAGAGCCATCTGCTGGCGGCGCTCCTGCTGGAACAGGATGTGCAGGGCAAAATCGAGGAGCCGAATTTTTACTTCGACCGCTCCGAACCAAAATCTGCTGCCGCGCTGGACTACCTGCTGATGACCCAGGGCTGGCGGCGTTTTGCCTGGCGGGAAGTACTGGAGCAGCAGCCATTGCACTATGCCCATGCCGCCGAACGCGCCGTGGTGGAGGGTGTTTTGCTGAAAGCCAACGGCAAACCCTACAAAAACCAGCGGGTGCAATTGTACCCCGGCGGCCCTGCAGTGATAACCAACAAGGCGGGTCGTTTTTCGTTCGTCCAGCCCGACCTGAACCGATACACCCATCTGGAGTATGGCAGTCGCCAGTATTTCCGACTGACCAATTACCAGCAGGGCATCGTGTTGCAGGGCGGCGGTTACACCGGGTCGGGTATTTTGTCGCAACAGGTCGTCGCCAACCCCGGCGGCGGAATCATCCTGAAAGGCACTCTGACCGACGATATGGGTGAGGGACTGATCGGGGCTACCGTCAAGGTTTCACAAAAAGGAAAATTGGTGCGCGGCACGATCACGGACTATGAGGGCAACTACCGGTTGAAACTTGATCCGGGCACTTATGAGCTGGAGTACTCGTACACCGGGTATCGATCCACACAGATTACGAACCTGTACCTCTACCCAAACACCCTGCACACCGTGGATGCAGCGCTCAACTCCGGTGTTTTGCTGCAAGAAGTAGCGATTACGAGTTACAAAGTCCCGCTCATCCAACAAGATCAAACCCAGGGCGGGCAAACGCTTACCTCCGATAATATCCGCAACCTGCCCACGCGCAACGTAAACGCTGTGGCTGCAACCACGGCTGGAAAACCTGCGCCAAAGGCCACGCAGGATCTCCAGGTTCGAGGTTCCCGGGCAGAGGCTGCCAACGTTTATGTGGATGGCATTCGAGTCACGGAAGAGATGGAGAATGAACCAAAAATGGAAATACAGGAAGTCGTAGTGATTGGTTTATCGGCGGAGTATCGCGCCGAAGAAGACATGGAAGACGATCGGTTGGCCAAGAAAAAAATGGCGAATGCAGCCCCCCGCCGCGCTGCGATACCCGCCGAGCGGTTCGCCCGTGCCCGCGTGTTTTATGTACCCCCGTATGACCAGCAGCAGCAACCCGAAACCCGCACGGATTTCCGCTCCACTATTTTCTGGAACCCCTCCGTGCGTACCGACCAGCAGGGCAAGGCGCAGGTTGAATTTTTCGCCTCCGACGCGGTCACCAATTTCCGCGCCACGCTGGAGGGTATCGCCGACGCGGGTGTTGCCACCCGCACCGAGCACAAGTTTTTTGTCCAAAAACCGCTCAGTATTGCCCTGAAAACCCCGGCCAGCGTCATCGCCGGCGACGTACTGCGCCTGCAAATAGCAGTTTCCAACAAAACACAGTCTCCGGCGGAGGGCGCGCTCGAACTCGAAGCGCCCGCGCATTTTTCCCTGAAAAACGAGGCGCCGCAAACGGTGCGCCTCGCCGCCGGCGAAACCCGCATCGTATCCGTGGAATACGCCATCGGGCAATCCGAGAAAACCGAAGCACTGCCCTTTCGCGTACGATTCGGCGGAACCGACGGCGACGCATACGAAACGACTATTGCCACGCAGCACCGGGGCTTCCCGGTACGGCAGGTATTTGCCGGGAAAAGTGCGCAAAATCTGTTCAACCTGAACCTTGCCGACCCGATGGCGGGCACCATGTCGGTGAAACTCACGGCCTACGGAAGTGCGCTCGACGACGTGCTCAAGGGCATGGAGCGTATGTTGCGCCAGCCTTCGGGCTGTTTCGAGCAGGTGTCGAGCAGCAATTACCCCAACCTGCTCGTGCTCGACCTGCTGCGCCAAACCGGCGCCACCCGCCCCGATGTGGAAACCCGCGCGCTCCAGTTGCTCGAAGACGGCTACAAAAACTCGCCGCTTACGAGTGCACGGACGGCGGTTTCGACTGGTGGGGACGCAGTCCGGCGCACGAGGCCTCACGGCGTACGGTATTTTGCAGTTTGGCGATATGGCTCGCGTTTTTCCCGGCGTGGACAAGGGGCTAACCGACCGCTCCGTACGCTGGCTGCTCGACCGCCGCGACGGCTCCGGCGGCTGGAAACGCCGCGACGACTGGCACGGCTGGCAGAGCCAGGGCGTCATCGGGACCTACATCGCCTGGGCGGTATGCGAAGCGGGATTCGGACAGCAGTTTCAGCCGGAAATCAGTGCGGCCTTCGAGGCCGCCAAGGCGAGCGGCGATCCGTACCAATTGGCGCTCGTCGCCAATGCTTTGCTGGCGCAAAAAGACCCGCGCGCCGAGACGGTCATCCGGCTGCTGCTCGAAAAAAAAGAGGAGAACGGTACCTGGATGGGTAAGTCGCACTCCGTCATGGGCGGCAGTGGCGCCGGTTTGCGTATCGAAACCACCGCGCTCGTGGCGCTGGCCCTGATGAAAAATGGTGCAAACGGTCCGGCGCTAACCCAGGCGATGGACTTCATTGCCGCCGCCAAAAACGAGTACGGCTACGGCAGTACGCAAAGCACGGTACTGGCGCTGAAAGCCCTCGTGGCGTATGCCAAACGGAACAGCCAGAACCAGGCGGGCGATGGTTTGCTGGTGGTGCAGGTGGATGGCAAGCGCGTGGCTGAGCAGGCTTTTTCTTCAAAAAATCCGCGCACGTTCGAGATCAAAAACCTGGAAAAATACTTTGCCAACGACCGACCGCAGGTGGAGGTATTTTTTGAAAAAACCGAGGTGGCCTTGCCGTTTGATCTGGAGGTGCAGTACGCTTCCCGGCTGCCGCGCAACGCGCCCAACTGTCCGTTTACATTTGAAACCAAGCTCAATCAAACGGAAGCAGCCGTTGGCGGCACGGTACGCCTGAGCGCTGCGCTCCAAAATACGAGCGAAGCGCGGCTTGCCTCGCCCATGATTGTGGTGGGCATTCCGGCAGGCTTGTCGTTGCAGCCGTGGCAACTGAAACAATTGGTGGATCAGAAAAAATGTGATTTCTACGAGTTGTGGGATGGTTTTGCGGTATTCCACTTCGAGGGTTTGCCGGCAGGCGAAACCCGCCGCATTGATCTTGACCTGCGGGCCGATATCGCAGGCGCGTTCGAGGCGCCGGCAGCGCAGGCGTTTTTGTACTACGAAAATGACAAACGGGTTTGGAGTAAGCCGGAGCGGGTGGTGGTGGAGTGAGTTTGATTCCACTACGGAGGCGTAGAGTTTTTTACCGCAGAGGCGCAGAGGGGCGGCGCCCCCCCCCCCCGGGGGGGGGGGCCGCCCGCCGCGGGGGGGGGGCGCGGGGGCGCCCCCCCCCCCGGGGGGGGGGGTTTACCCCCGGGGGGCGGGGAGGGGGGCGCAGAGGCGCAGAGACGCGGAGTTTGATTCCACTACGGAGGCGTAGAGTTTTTTACCGCAGAGGCGCAGAGACGCGGAGTTTGATTCCACTACGGAGGCGTAGAGTTTTTTACCGCAGAGGCGCAGAGACGCGGAGTTGGCTCAACGGGGGGGGGGGGGGCGGTTTCCCGGGGGGGGGGGGGGGGGGGGGGGGGGGCCCCGGGACCCCCGCCCTGCGCCTCTGCGGTAAAAAACTCTACGCCTCTGAGGTAAAAAACTCTGCGCCTCTGAGGTAAAAAACTCTGCGCCTCCGCGGTAAAAAACTCTACGCCTCTGCGTTACACCCGGGCAAGAAAAGTCCAGGCCACGGCACGACTTATTTTGTTGCCTTGCCCCATAGGAATCGTAACGACTTGCACGGCGCCTGCTTTTTCGAGGGCTTTGTAGATGCTTTTGAGGTGGGCCTGGTTGGAAACCAGCGACGAAAACCAACGACAGGATTTGGCAAACAGCAGGCTTTGGCGGATGATGTCCAGCACAAACTTTTCTTCACCGCCCCGGCACCAGAGTTCTTTGTTTTGTCCGCCAAAGTTCAGGGTCGGGGTCAGTACTTTTTCCTGGTTCAGGTTGCGCAATTTGCGCAGTGTTCCGGTCTGGGCGGCCTGCATGGAGGTATGAAAAGGCGGGTTGCAAATGGTCAGATCGAACATTTCGCCTGCCTGAATGATCCCGACGAAAATATCCTCGGGGTTGGGTTGCAACCGGCATTCCACGGCATCTTTCAGGCGGGGATTGGCTTCGATGATTTTGTTGGCGGAAGCAATGGACACCGGGTCAATATCCGACCCGACAAACGACCAGCCGTACACCTTGTTTCCGATGATCGGATAAACACAATTGGCGCCAACGCCAATATCTATGCAGCGCACCCCGGGGCCGGTCGGTATTTCGCCTTGATTGCCGGCGCCCAGCAAGTCGGCGACATGGTGGATATAATCGGCTCGCCCCGGAATGGGCGGGCACAGATAGCCTGGCGGAATATCCCAATTTTCGACGGCGTAGTAGTGTTTCAGCAGGGCGGCATTCAGTACTTTCACCGCTTCAGGATCTGCGAAGTCAATGGAATCGTCGTTGAATTTATTGGGCCGAACGTACGGGGCTAAAGGCGGGTAAGTAGCCGTAAGCACCTGAAAGTCATACCGTTCACGGTGCTGGTTTCGGGGATGCAGTTCGGATTTTACCTTGGGGCGTTTTTTCTTTGCTGGAGGCATTCGTTTTGTGTGTTTAGGAGCGGCTGGACGGTTGAAGGGTTGGAAGGTCCGGTTTGAAAACCCTCCAACCATTCAACCAACCAGATTCACAAACGCCCCATAGCGCCGGCCAACGCCGTAAAAAGGAACGGGAAGCTGACCCATACCCATTCCGGAGCCACGACAAGCAGGGCAAGCGTACCAATCAGGCTGACAATAAACACGAGCCAGTCGCGCCCGCGGTTTTCGGTGTATTCTTCTTTTCTGTTCATGATGCAGTCAAGTTTTGTTCAGGTGGCAAAGGTAAAAACGTTTTTTACACGCCCAACCACCTGGGCGCCTCATCAACCTTCTTTCTCCATCCGATCAACCTGCTCCGCCGCCCTTCTCAATCAAATCCCGTTTCTTTGCCCCGCGCAAACACCACTACACCTAAAAACTGCGCCTTACCGAATAATATGATCCAGGTATTTGTCACCGGCGGCACCTTCGACAAGGAGTACAACTACATCACCGGCGAGTTGTATTTCAAGGACACCCACCTCAAGGAAATGTTTGACCGCGGGCGTTGCGAGGTCAAAATTGATATCAAAACCCTGATGATGATTGACTCCTTAGATATGGGCGACGACGAGCACTCCATCATCGTCTACAACTGCCGCAAGACGGAGGCCGACCGCATCCTGCTCACCCACGGCACCGACCGCATGGTGGACACCGCCCGCATACTTGCCGAAGCCGGCATCGAGGGCAAAACCATCGTGCTCACCGGCGCCATGGTGCCGTATGCGTTCGGCATGTCGTCCGACGGGTTTTTCAACCTCGGCAGCGCGCTGGCTTTTGTGCAGGCATTACCCCCGGGCGTGTATGTCGTGATGAACGGCCGCTACTTTCTTTGGAACCGGGTGCGAAAAAACCGGCAGACAGGTACCTTCGAGGAAATCGAAGTGTAGTTTTTTCACTACGGAGACGCAGAGGTTTTTTTCACCGCAGAGGCGCGGAGAGCGGAGACGGGTTTTTACGGGGAAACCTTCTACGCCTCCGCGTCTCTGCGCCTCCGGAGGTAAAAACCCTCACGGGAAATTACCCTCTAAGGCGTCCCAACGGTAAAAAAACCCTCTACGGTAGAAGCACTCATTCCAAAAAAGCAAACTGCCCGCCAAAGATAGCGGCGTAAAGCAGCGCCGACACCAATGGCGCCAGGACGCTCAGTGCCATCAGCCAGAAGTACCACCTCGGCACTTTCGAGCGCTCAATGACTTCGGCGAGCAGGGCGATGACCAGCACCGCCAATACGATAGCGGCGATGATGAGCGTTAGCAGCGCGGCCATGTAGTCGTTTAGCAACCAAAGCGCCAGCCAGCCGATGGTTTCAATAAAAAATCTCGAGCAAGGATAGCCGGAAGGCGGGCTTTTGTTCTTTCGCCATAGTGTCGCAAATCTGGAGTAAAAAATCCCGATTCCCAAACCACAATTCTTAGAGGCTGTTTGAGTTTTAGTGCTGAGGCGAGGGCGAGCCAATTTTGTTGTTGTTGAGGCAAAATTTGCAGCCATAGCCAGGCGCCTACGGCGAAATTTTTAACGAAAACAGCAGCAGAATTGGCCGGCCGTACCCAGCAACTAAGAGCGTGTTTAATTTTAACATTCGGATGGCAGGGCGATTCAATTTTATTCTGACCAAGACATTTTTTGCAGGCGTATGTGGGCAATACGGCGAAAAAAATAACGCAGGGCAGGATAAAATTGGACGGCCTGACGCCGAAATGTTAAATTTAAACACGCTCTAAAACTCAAATAGCCTCTTAACCCGTCACCGCCGCTGCCATGCGATACCGCCAACACACACTTGTACTGCTTCTTGTATTTTCCGCCGCCGGCTTACTCGTCGCCCAACAGTACAACCCGCCAAGCCGCGAAGACGAGTTCGAGCGCCAATATCAGGAACGTATCAAACAAGACCGCCTGAGCGGGATTTACATCCCCCGTAATCTGGACGACGCCCTGGCCCAACTCAACAAACTCACCTCGGAGGAATCGCGCCGACAGTTCCGGGCGATCCCGGAGGACACCGTTTGCCAGATCATGCACAACCGCCTTGGACAGTGGATGATCGCCAACTGGAGTTTTTATGAAGGTTCCCGACTGTCCAACTACCTGCGCAGCGCCGGGGTGACCTACCCCGACGACATGGCCGACTTCCTCATCCTCGCCTTTCACCGGCAACTGAACGGGCACACCGTCTCGATCAAGGAACTGGCCGTGTACTTCAAGGAAAAACGCAAAAAGCAGTGGGAGCAAGAGCGGCTCGAAGGCGAAGTTTTGAAAGAGGAGGTGCGCAAAGTCCCCAAACCGGAAGGCGCCGATGCCCCGCCTGAAACACCGGCGCAACCTGCCGCAAAGCCCGCCAAAACAACCCCGAAAGGCCCCGGCGGGAAGCAATAGGTTGTTTGTTTAAAAATCCGTTTACTTTTGCCCCCGATTATGGCAAAAAAACTCCTCATCGTCGAATCACCGGCGAAAGCAAAAACAATCGAGAAATATTTAGGCAGCGATTTCGCCGTCAAATCTTCTTACGGACACATCCGCGACCTCGAAAAAGGCAATGACCTCGGGGTAGATGTAGAAAACGACTACAAGCCAAACTACGTCATTCCTCCCGACAAGTTCAAGACCGTCAAGGAATTGAAAGATGCCGCCTCGCGTGTGGAGGAGGTCTGGCTCGCTACCGACGAAGACCGCGAAGGCGAGGCAATCTCCTGGCACCTGTGCGAGGTGCTCGGCCTCGATCCGCGGAACGCCAAACGTATTGTTTTCCATGAAATAACCAAGCCGGCCATCCAGAATGCGGTAAAAAACCCGCGCAACCTGGACCTCAATCTCGTGAATGCCCAGCAGGCACGTCGCGTACTCGACCGGCTCGTGGGCTGGGAATTATCCGGTCTGCTCTGGAAAAAAGTCAAAAGTCAACTCTCGGCAGGGCGTGTACAATCGGTGGCTGTAAAACTCGTCGTGGAACGCGAGCGCGATATTCAGCGCTTCGATATCACACCGTATTTCCGTGTCACCGCCGATTTTCTGGCGCCCAATGCCCAGGGCAAACTCGTTGGTTTCCGCGCCGAAAGCCCCGAGCGCTACGATAATGCTACCGGCGCCGAGGCTTTTTTGCAAAAATGCATCAACGCCGCTTACACCGTGCAACAAGTGGATGTGCGCCCCACGCGCCGCCGCCCTGCCCCGCCGTTCACCACCTCCACCCTCCAGCAGGAAGCCAGCCGCAAACTCGGCTACTCGGTGAACCGCACCATGTCTATTGCACAGGGTTTGTACGAACAAGGTTTTATCACCTACATGCGTACCGACTCCACCAACCTCAGCGAAATGGCGCTGCAAGCCATCAGCGACGAGATGGGCAAACAATATGGCGCCCGCTACCAGCAAACCCGGCGCTACAAAACCAAAAATGAATCCGCTCAGGAGGCACACGAAGCTATCCGCCCCACATACATTGAAAACCCCACCGGCGGCACCAACCGCGATGAGCAGCGCCTGTACGAACTCATCTGGAAGCGCACTATGGCTTCCCAAATGTCCGATGCCGAATTAGAAAAAACTACGGTGGACATCGCCATCAGCACTCAAAGTGCCGCCAAACTCGTAGCCGAGGGCGAAGTGCTCAAGTTCGACGGCTTTCTGAAAGTATATATCGAGAGCACCGACGACGACGACGAGGAAACGCAGGGTATCCTGCCCCCGCTCCGGGTGGGTCAAAAACTCGATTTTGACAACCTCACCGCTACCGAACGATTCACCCGCCCGCCCGCCCGTTTCACGGAGGCTTCTTTGGTGAAAAAACTCGAAGAACTCGGCATCGGGCGCCCGTCCACTTATGCACCCACCATTACCAAAATTATGGAAACCAACCGCGGCTACGTTGTCAAGGACAACCGCCCGGGGGAAAAGCGCATGTTCCAAATTTTGGTGCTGAAAAACAATACCATCAGCAAAACAACCGGATCGGAGGTGACCGGGGCCACGAAAAACGTGCTCTGCCCAACTGACATGGGTATGATCGTCAGCGATTTTCTGGATGCTTATTTCAAAAAAATCATGGATTACGGCTTCACGGCCAAGATCGAGCAGCAGTTTGACGATATTGCCGAAGGCAAAATGGACTGGGCAAAAACCATAGACGCGTTTTACCGGCCTTTCCATCAGGACGTAGAAAAAACCCTGTCGGAGGCCGGCCGGGCCAGCGGCGAACGGATTCTTGGTATAGACCCGGAAACGGGTCGTACCATCCTCGTGCGCATGAGCAGCCTCGGCAAACCGGTCGTACAAATCGGTACCGGCGAGGAACTTGACAAAAAGGAGAAACCGCGATACGCCAACCTCAAACCCGGCACAACCCTCGAAACGGTCACCCTCGAAGAGGCGCTCGGTTGTTTTGGCTTGCCCCGCACCCTTGGCGAGTACGCCGAACAGGAGGTTTCCGTCAATACCGGTCGTTATGGCCCCTACGTCAAGTTCGCTGATCTGTTTGTATCCATCCCAAAATCCGAAGACCCCTTCGACATCACCCTCGAACGTGCCGTCGAACTGATCAAAAGCAAACAGGATGCCGACCGCCCCATGGGCCACTACCACGATCAGCCCATTTCCAAAGGCAAGGGCCGTTTCGGGCCGTTCCTGAAATGGACCGATCTGTATGTAAATGTGCCTACCCGGATCAATTTCGATACCATTACCGAAAAACAAGCCATCGAACTGATCGAAGCCAAAATTGAAAAAGAATCCAACCGCTATATCCAGCACTGGCCGGAGGAAAAAATCAGCATCGAAAACGGTCGCTGGGGGCCATTCATCCGTTTCGGCAAAAAGCCCATCAATTTGCCCAAAGTAGACGGCGCCCGCATGACCACCGACCAGGTGCGCACCCTCTCGCTCGAAGACGTGAAAGCACTCATCGAGAAAGAAATGCCCGGTGTGTTCGCGCCCAAAAAAGGTAAAACACAAGGGGCAAAGAGCAAAGGGCAAAAGGCAAAATAGAGGCTGTCTCAAAAGCACGGTTTTGCCGGGAATTGATTTTTTCAGACAGGATTTACAGGATAAATGAGGCGTCTCCGCCGCCGAAAATCCTGTAAATCTTTTTTATCCTGTCAAAAATGGATTCGCCTGTCAACTGTGCAATACGGTACAGACTTACGAGACAGCCTCTATTTGCCTTAGTGCTGTACGTCCAAATCGTCGTACTCGTAAATTTCGTGCTCCAATGGTGTGTTTGCGGCTATGTCAATCAGCGGATTGATAATACCGTTGTGCAGGTCATATACCCAGCCATGCAGGTGTGGTCCATTGCGGCCCTTCCAGGCACGCTGGACGATGGAGGTATCGGCGAGATTGTTCACCTGTTCAATGATATTGAGTTCGATCAGGCGGTTCAGGCGGGCTTCTTCGGTTTGGATGCCCGCCAGTTCGTCTACATGCAGGCGATAAATATCCTTGATATGGCGCAACCACTTGTTGATCAATCCGTAGGAGTGCCGGCTCATCGCAGCTTTCACGCCGCCGCAGCCGTAATGCCCACAAACGATAACGTGTTTCACCTCCAGTACTTCTACAGCGTACTGGAGCACACTGAGCATGTTCATGTCGGTGTGAATCACCAAATTGGCTACATTACGATGGATGAAAATATCGCCCGGACGCGTCCCGGTGATCTCATTCGGCGGCACCCGGCTGTCGGCACAGCCAATCCAGAGAAAGGCCGGACGCTGCACCTCCACCAGACTTTCAAAAAAATTGGGATCCTGCTCAACCATGCGGTCGGCCCAGGCTTTGTTCGCTTTAAGCAATTGCTCGTACTGTTGCATGCGGTAGTTTTTTATGAAAAAAAATACGGTTCAAAACAACAGCAAAGAAGGAATCATCAGAAGGAACCGCGAAAGTAAGGCTTTCCTCCGGGATATTCCAGCACCGTGCAACGTCCGCGCTCAAACATTTCTCGAAAAAGTACCAATCAATCCCCAATCGGGTACGCGTGATGCTCCACAGAGCACTTACTTTTGCACCCACTATGGAACAAGTTAAATGCCTCATCATCGGCTCCGGCCCGGCCGGATACACAGCCGCCATTTATGCCGCCCGCGCCGGCCTCAAACCCGTCCTCTACACCGGCCCGCAACCCGGCGGACAACTCATGATCACCAACGATGTCGAAAATTATCCCGGCTACCCCGACGGACGTATGGGTCCGGAAATGATGGAAGACTTCCGCCGCCAGGCCGAGCGCTTCGAGACGGACATCCGCAACGAGATGATCACCAGGGTGGACTTTACTGGTCCCATCCACAAAGCATGGTCGGAAAGCGGCCAGGAAATACATGCGCCCGCTATCATCATTGCTACCGGCGCCAGTGCCAAATGGCTCGGCATACCAGGTGAAGACCGGTTGCAAAACGCCGGCGTATCGGCCTGCGCCGTGTGCGACGGTTTTTTCTACCGCAAACAAGAAGTAGCCATCGTGGGCGCCGGCGATACCGCAGCCGAAGAAAGCACCTACCTCGCTAAAATATGCTCCAAGGTACACCTGCTGGTACGCCGCGACGAGATGCGCGCCTCCAAAATCATGCAGGAACGCGTGCTGAACATGCCCAACCTCGTCGTCCACTGGAATACCGAAGCGGAAGAAATCCTCGGTGAAAATGTGGTGGAAGGCGTGCGTGTCGTTAATAACAAAACCGGCGAAAAAACAGTGCTGCCCGTCACCGGGTTCTTTGTTGCCATCGGCCACAAGCCCAATACCGACATTTTCAAGGGCTGGCTCACGCTTGACGAAAGTGGCTACATCGTGGCCAACCCGGGCCGAACCACAACCAATATCCCCGGCGTATTTGCCAGCGGCGATGCGCAGGACAAAATCTACCGCCAGGCCGTCACCGCTGCCGGTACGGGGTGCATGGCTGCACTGGATGCCGAGCGGTATCTGGTAGAAACGGGCTATTGATCGGGAGGCTGATAAAAAAAGACAGCGGCAACCGATACACATCGGTTGCCGCTGTCTTTTTTAATCAACTCCGAAACGCGCTTACAGATTCGGAATCGTCAGCACCTGGCCGGGATGGATCACATCCGGGTTGCTCAGGATGTCGCGGTTGGCCTCGAAAATAGCCTTGTACTTCATCATGTCTTTGTAGTAGTGCTGAGCGATTTTGCTCAGGCTCTCGCCTTTTTCCACAGTGTGCTTGGTGTAGTAGGCGTTGTTGGCCACCTTGATGTCGGCCATGATGTCACTCGGTTTGTCGCCGCCAACTTCCTTGATGGCATCCCAGATTTGATCTTTTTCATATTGGGTTTCGACGGTGCCCCACACGTTCAGTTTGCCGGCTGTTTCCTCGACGCGGCCTTCTTTGACGTGGAGCTGCTCACCGAGATCGAGAACGCTCTGATACTTTGCTTTTACTGACATAAGAATTGGTGTTTAATGTTTTGAAAAGGATTGATGTGCAAAGGTAAGGCTGTTTTGTGGAAATAACGGCCCTTGATACGCCCACCTTCCGTACCGTCACCTGAAATATCGGGAAAAAAATTCCACCACCCGATCGTCGGTGATAATATCCTGCCGGCGAATCGGCTGACGCAGGACAATACCCTCTAGCGTCCGGCACCGACTGAGCGCCACATACAGTTGGCCGTGCTCGAAGGCCCCGCCACCGAGGTCGAGCAGCACCCGGTCGAAGGTCTTGCCCTGGCTCTTGTGGATCGTAATAGCCCAAGCCAGTCGCAGGGGATACTGGCGGAAAGAACCAACAGATTCGGTCTCGATGTCGCCCGTAACTGTCGCTTTGTAGCGCACAACCTCCCAATCCAGCGGCGCAACGTTGATTGTGCGTTTTTTGCCGTTTTCCGCTTCCACAGCCACCACTACCCGTTCTGGCCGCAACTCGACCACGCGCCCGATCGTGCCGTTGACAAACTGCTTCTCCGGGTCGTTCTTCACAAACATGACCTGCGCATCCTCGCGCAATTTAAGCGCAGCATCCGTCGGGTACAGCGCCGGATCAAATTGTCCCTTGACCTCCGCCAGAAATACTTGTTCGCGTCCAGACAAGCGCAGCAACGCTTCCCGGTTGATACGGTCAGCGGGCGCATTGCGGGCGCAAAGCGTGATGTAGCCTTCGGTCGCCGCGAAACCCGGAAGGTGTCGTTCGTTGAGATCGGCGAGGTCGTCGTGGTCTATTTCGTTGACCCGGATAGCCTCCAGCAAACGCAAAAAATGCCGCGACTCCTGCCGGTACACTTTGCCCAATTGGAGCATCTCGAGGGCGAAGTCCGGTTCCTGAAAAATTTTGGCGGAAAAAAAATACGGCGAGTCGTAGTAGTCCTGAAAATAGCCGCGCTCCACGGGATCGTTGGTCACCACCGGCGGCAACTGGAACGGGTCGCCAAACAAAACCACCTGCACCCCGCCGAAAGGCGCCATGCTCTCGCGGTTGACCTGCAAAAAACGGTTGATACCGTCGAGGATATCAGCCCGCACCATAGAAATTTCGTCAATAACCAATGTCTCCAGATTGCGGTAAACGCGCTGCAAATCTTTGCGCGACACCCGCCGGGCGGCCTCCTGAGGCGTGACAATACGGGGCGGAAAACCAAAAAATGAGTGTATCGTTTGGCCCTGCACGTTGAGCGCCGCCACACCCGTAGGCGCCAGTATCGCCGCTTTTCGGTGCGTGGTATTTTTGAACAGCTGCAGCAGGGTGCTTTTGCCCGTACCCGCCCGCCCGGTGACGAACATACTTTTTCCGTCCCTCTCCAGTGCATCAAGGGCGTAACGAAAATCCGGATTGAGTACCAGTGGTGCTTTGTCCAACATGATGCACGAAGGTAGGAGGATTGATTCGATTGGTTCGATTGATTCGATTGGTTCGATTAGGCCGAATATGATTGCCGGGCGTGATTGCCGAACGTACTGCGGGACACGGATTTTATCCGAGGGCGGGCTGCAATCGGTTGCATTGCCTATTTTCGCCGCTCATCGGAGTTCCCTATATGTCCGCTACTAAATATCTGCTCGTCATCGGCGGGGCCACGGCCACCGGCAAAACGGCTGCCGCTGTACAGCTGGCGCGGGCATTCGGTACGGAAGTATTGTCTGCCGATAGTCGGCAGTTTTATCGGGAAATGACCATCGGCACAGCCAAACCCCCGGTAGCAGAACGGGCGGGCGTACCCCATCATTTTTTTGATTTTCTGCGTGTGGGCGAGCCGTACAACGTAGGCGATTTTGAGCGCGATGCCTTGCAGGTACTGGAAGGGATTTTTGAAAAAAAAGATGTCGCCATCCTCGTTGGCGGATCGGGTTTGTTTTTGCAGGCGGTGTACGCGGGACTGGACAGTTTTCCGTCCATTTCCCCGGAAACAAAAGCGGCAGTACTGGCCGGTGAAAAAACTGGCGGCCTGCTGTGGCTGCAACAGCAAGTCGCCAAGTACGACCCCGACTATTTTGTTTTGGTTGACCAGCAAAACCCTGCCCGCTTGCGCCGGGCACTGGAGGTGTGCTTGGAAAGCGCCCTACCCTACTCCGGTTTTTTGGCTCGGCCCAAACCGGAACGCCCGTTTCACTCCCTGTTGCTGCTGCTCGAACTGCCCCGACCCGAACTGTACGCCCGAATCAATGCCCGCGTGGATCGCATGGTGGCCGACGGACTGGAAGACGAAGCCCGCGCCCTGCTGCCGCATCGCCACCTGCCCGCCCTGCGCACCGTCGGCTACGAGGAGTGGTTCGATTATTTCGACGGAAAAACCAGCCGCGAGGAAGCCATCGAAAAAATCAGGCAACACAGCCGAAACTACGCCAAACGCCAGGCCACCTGGTTCCGAAAATACGGCAACTGGACCACGTTTCACCCGGAGGATCAGGCAGGTATGCAGCAATGGATCGCCGAGCAAATCGCCAACCCTCGGGGTTATCAAACCTGACTCCATCCAAATATCCCCACTACCACTTACCCTTTGCCTACTTCCTCCATCATGCGCTACGTCGTTTCCTGTTTCTTTTTTTTGCTATCAGCGCCGGCTCTTCGCGCCCAGGCCGACTGTAACCCCGCCTACCGCCCCGTTGTGTTTGTACACGGATTTTTGGCTTCGGGCGACACCTGGGCTGGCTTTGCGCACGGCTTCCAGGCGGTGGGCTACTGCCCCGACCGGCTCGTGGCATTCGACTGGAATACCCTGAACCAGCAGGCCAACCATGCCGCCGCGCTGGACGCGGTCATTGATGCCGTTCGCACCCGCACCGGCGCCGCGCAGGTAGACCTCATCGGCCATTCCGCAGGCGGGGGGCTGGGCTACACCTACCTGTCCGATTCCGCGCGGGCAACCAAAGTAGCCCGCTATGTGCACATTGGCAGCATGAACCAAAAACAGCCCGCCGGACCAACAGGCACCGTGCCGACGCTGAACCTGTGGTCGGACGGCGACCGCGTGGTGCCGGGCAAGGAAATTCCCGGCGCAACCAACATCATGCTGCCCGGGCTGGATCACTACCAGATTGCCACGAGCGCCGAGTCTATCATCACAACCTTCCTGTTTTTTTTGAACGATGCGCCGATACCGCAGGTACCCGAGTGGACGCCTTCAGAGCAGGTGCGCATCGGCGGGCGGGCGTTGTTTTTTGGCGAAAACAAACCAGCAGCCCATGCCGCCGTGGAGCTGTACTACCTTGATCCGGGCACCGGCCGGCGCAGCAGCGGTACAGCAGTGGCAACCGTCACTGCCGACGAGCAGGGCTATTGGGCCATGCCGGAGGTGCGCACGAATGTCCCCGTGGAACTCGTGGTGCTGGCGGGCGCCGATGCCCGGCCTGTGCACTATTTCCGGGAGGGATTTGTGCAACCGCACAACCTCGTCTATCTCCGGGCATTGCCCGGCCCCGGCACGCTGGTGAGTATGCTGCTGGCGGGACTGCCGAAATCGCCCAGACAAGCGGTCATCAATGTGTTTTCGTCCGGTCAGGCGGTGGTTTTTGGTCGCGACAGTCTGTTTGTGAACGGCATACCGCTCGCTACGGAGCAGCATGCCGCACCGGAAAAAACCGCGATCTCGTTTTTTTTGTACGACGGCAACGACAATCAGCAGAGCGACCTGACCTCCGTGGGCCTGTTCGGCAAATTCCCGTTTTTGAGCGGGGTAGATTTGTTTGTAAATCCCGACGATGCCGCCCCGCTGGAAATTGTGTTCAACGGCCGGCGGCAGGTGGTGCGGAAAATCCGTTCGAGCGACGGCATTCAGGTCGTGGTATTTGAATAACCCCTTGCTCAACCCGAACTATGATTTGGCAAAACATCCTCCGCAGCGTTCTGGTCGGCACCGACCGCTACCCGGTACCGGATGCCGTACTGGCGGCACTGGGTCAGGAAGCCGCAGACGATGCGGCGCGTACCGCGCTGTATGCCTTGCCGGCGGCGTTTGTTTTGCGCCGGGCTGCCGCACCGATTGAAGATACCCCGGCAACGGCGCAGCCCCCCTGCCCGGAATCTGACCGGCCGCTGTGCCCCGCCGCTGCCGTGCAACCGCTCGTGGCCATGCTGCGCTATGATGCCTGCCCGAAGGTGCTGCCGGAGTATTTTGAGTTGTTGCAGAAACGCGGGTGGCGACTGCCGCCGGAAATCATCCCCGAGGCACTTGATTTTTTGGCGCGAAAAAACCTGTTCAGTCCCGCCGTGCGGGCTGCTCTGGAGCCGGAAGGTGTTTGGCTGGCCGCGCAAAACCCCGCCTGGGCCGATCTCGCCAACACCGGTCTTTCCAATTTTGAGAACGCTGCGGAAAACCCGGATTGGCCGGCTTCTGTGCCGGACTGGGCGCAAGACGATACCTTGCTGGAAACACCCGACTCGGAACTGGTGCGCCTGCTGTTGAAATCGGAACAGATGTGGCCCAAAGCCCTGCTGCATCTGGTGCTCGAATATCCCCTGCGCAACGCGCACCCCCGGCATTGGTCGCCACCCAAACACCTGCGCCAACTCCTTCAGCGCGCCGCACTGCGCTGCCGGCCCGCCGATGTCCTCGACATGGCTCCGCCCGACCGCGAATGGCCATACGCCTGGCACAGCGAACTGGTTCAGTTCCGGGGCGTGGTGCAGTTCCGGCAAAAAATATGGACGACATTCGGGGCATAGGGGAATACCCCTATTTTTCTCCGGCGACTACGCCAATTTCGATAATCGGCCGCATAAGCCCGGGGTGCGGCACAGTTTTTGAAAGTAGCGGCCAGTACCCCAGGCAGCCCGACTAATCCGAAGTATGGCATCTTGCCATTCTGGTGGGGCATGTCCACCATTTGACAAGTAATCATTTAATCAGGCAACACGCCCAACATCATGACCGATTACGCAATTGGCGTTACGCCGTTCCACTGGATGGAATGGGCGGGCGCGACCGACCTTCTTGTGCACGCCAATGTAGAGTTTGGCGTACTTCAGTCCAATGGCGACTGCATCAACATCGGCATTTGCCGAA
The DNA here is from genome assembly GCA_016719605.1 of Lewinellaceae bacterium. Lineage (GTDB taxonomy): Bacteria > Bacteroidota > Bacteroidia > Chitinophagales > Saprospiraceae > M3007. The sequence goes on from JADJYW010000011.1 coordinate 31,648, forward strand.
TCACCACCACCCATTTTAATGACAGGCTCGCCATGCGCGCAAAACGGCGCCGGTGCCCCGTGGCTGCGGCCGAACTGTGCGTGAGTCCACAGGGACACCTGCAGGCATTTTTCCCGAAGGCAGGCATGCTGCCGTGTACCGAGCGGGCATTTTTTCGGATGCCGGTTTTCCCGGTGCCCGTGGCGTATTTTTTACCGGATGCCGTTCGGGACAGGCTTTCGGGGCTGCAGCAGGGCATTATTCCTGCCGGGCTGTATCCGATCCGGCGGTGCGACGAAGGGTACTGGATCACATTCTGCTGAAAAATGTTGCTGGTTTATGGCGGTACCGGTTTCGTTCACACAACCCGGGCCGCCAGTTTTGCGTCATGCCTTCTGTACCAACTACTTGATCGGCTATGCGTAAATTTTTTCCGGTACTGGGTCTTTTGATCGGCTGTTTTGCAGGCTGCACCAAGGACGATACCGCCCCCGGTTTTGACATGATCTACCAGCAGGAATTCGCCGTTCCGCCGGGTGTCGGGCCGTTCGTGACCCACCATTTTTATCTAAAAAACATTTCGACGCGCTACCTCGCGCTGCTGGACCAGCACGGGCGAACGGATGCCGAGATCAAATCCATCTTGCCGGTACAGGGAGCGCTGGTCGGGATTTTCGGCGATGCCGATTTCAGCGTGGTCGAGGAGGCCTCGCTGCGGATTTACCAGGAGAGTGACCCCAACGGCTATATCGAGGTAGCCTATCGTTTTCCCACACCGATAGACCGGAGCAATGTGCTCGACCTGATACCCAGCCTGGCCGATGCCAAAAAAATCATGACAAAAGATCGTTTCAGCATTGATCTGGCGTTGCGACTGCGCAACACCACCCCGGACGAAATGCTGGTACGACTGAATTTGCAATTGAAGGCAACGTATTGAGCACACCACTGGGCATTTTTTCCAACTGCAGCGGATTTCTAAAAAGGTTGATTTTCTAAAAAAATAACAACTCCGCGTCTCTGCGTCTCTGCGGTGAATTTGAAAATGTCCGGTAGTGTGCGTATTGGGTGGAATACCCGGAAGTGTTCGGCATTGGCAAACCCGCCAACTTTCCCGAAGATTTTGTTCGTACCGATCGTGTTTGGTATTTGTTCCCGCAAAAATGCCCAACTTTGGCGCTTCAATGCTTTACCAGACCAATACCTGTTATCTATGCGGATTACGATAGCCCTGCTGACGCTGTTCCAAAGTGTTTTGCTTTTCTCCCAAACAGCCGATGTCACGAAGGGCTGTGCGCCCTTGCCCGTGCAATTCACCCCGCCTGCCGGCTCCACGACGTTTTTTTGGACGTTTCAGGACGGCGGCTCCTCCAATCTGGCCACTCCAACCAACATTTTCACCACCCCCGGCACCTACGACGTGGAGTTTCGGGAAACCCCGGCGGGGCCGGTGGTGGGTACTGTATCCATTACGGTGTATCCCAAACCGGAGATCGGCTTCACGGCCGTACCGGAGTCGGGTTGTATCCCACTGAATGTACAATTTGCCGACACCACCCAACTGGCCGGCGACATCCAGGTACTCATGCACTCGTGGGTATTCGGCGACGGCGGAAACGGCACCGGCGCCGCGCCCACCCATGTTTACAACAGCGTGGGATCATTCACGGTGTCGCTCGAACTGACCACCAACTATTTTACTTGCAACGTCACGCAGGTTTTCCTGAACCGAATCCGCACCGGAATCAAACCCGTGGTCAATTTCACCACCGTCCCCTCCCCTGCCGTCGCCTGCACCCCGCCCCTGAATGTTTCGTTTGCCAACACCACCACCGGCGGCTCCGGCTCGCTGACCTACGCGTGGAACTTCGGCAACGGCAACACCTCCAACCTCGTGGATCCGCCCGCCCAAACATATACCCAACTGGGTAATTTCACCGTAACCCTGACCGCTACCGATGCCATTGGCTGCTCGGCCTCCACCAGTCGGCCCGTAGTGGTTGGGCAGCCCGTAGCCGATTTTGAAGTACCCGATACCGTTTGCATCGGCAGCACGGTACAGTTCACCAACACGTCGGCGCCGGGCATCTACCAGTGGGCTTTCGGGCCGTTTGCTCTGCCTGCCACATCGAATGATCAAAACCCGAGCACGGTTTACAGCGTGTCGGGACCCAAAATATCACCCTCACGGTCACCACCGTGGGCAACTGTACGAACACCGTCACGAAACAAATTTTCGTGGATGAGGCCAACGCCAATTTCAGCGTCACACCGGTGTATTCGTGCAGCGACCCGACGGTTTTTGTCCTGAACGCTACGTCGCCTTTGGCTACCGGATGGGACTGGCTTTTCAGCGACGGCACCACTGCCGACATCAAAAACCCGACGTTCACCTGGACCACCCCTGATCTGAGCGGCTACACCAGTTCGGGGCTTTGGTTAGACACCATTCGACTTCGGGTGACCAACCCGTCGGGCTGTTCGGCCGATTTTATCCGTGTGGATTCGATCTGGCGGCCCAATGCCCGCTTTATGCCCGATGTGCAGCACGGTTGTGCCCCGCTGAGCGTCGTGTTTGCCGATAGCAGCATGTCCAACGAACCGATTGTGGAATGGACCTGGCTGTTCGATGACGGCAGTGCGCCCGTAGTGGCTACGAACGACAACCCCGTACCCCATGTATTTGCCGCTCCGGGCGAGTATCTGGTGCGCCTTGTTATCCGAAACAGTGCCGGCTGCGTGGATACCTCGTATGCCGTTTTGATCGAAGTGGGCGAGCCGATTGCAGGCGATTTTGCTGCCGACAGGCAGGAGGTTTGCCCCGGAGACACGGTAAATTTCACCAATCTGACCAACGACCCGCGCATAGACGCCTGGCATTTTTCCTCCGAAAGCGACCAGTTGTGGCATTGTTTCCAAAATGAAAACCCCTCGTGGGCGTACACCACCGAAACGGGTCCACTGAGCGTATCGCTGACGACGGAGTACAACGGCTGTTTTGCTACCGTCACTAAGGACAGTTTCATTTTGGTGAAAGGCCCCATTGCAAAACTGCACTACAAAACTACCTGCGAAAATTCCCTCGAATTCGTCTTTACCAACCGGAGCCAGGATGCAACCCAGGTCACCTGATACACCGGCGACGGGGATAGCACCCTCGTGGACACCTCGTTTACCCACCTGTACGACCTGCCGGGCGCTTACACGGTGCTTTTAAAAGCCGAAAATCCGGCCTCCGGCTGTCCGGTTTCATACGACACGGCTGTGGTGCATGCCACCATCCTGAAGGCAGATTTTATGTTGCCGGATACGATTTGCGGCGGCGAGCCACAACTGCTGGACGCACGTAATTGCCTCGGTGCAAATGCAACCTGCTACAAAGGCTACACCTGGTTTTTTTCGTTCAACCGCCCGATCCGCACCGATCAGGACACGCTGGAATTTTTGTTCGGCCCCTCGGGCCTGCAAACCGTGAGTCTCGAAGTGGAGGATATCAACGGCTGCAAGGACACCCTCGACCGGGAAATTTTCATCTACAACCGGTTCCCGGAAATAGGCGTCAGTGACGCTAAAATCTGCGTTCCCGGTACGGTCATGTTCACTGATTTGAGCACCGCTGATGCGGCTATTGTCAGTTGGGAGTGGGATTTCGGCGATGGCAACACCAGCACCGACCCCAATCCGACCCATACGTTCACGACCGCGCCGCCAAATGGACAGGCCTTCGAGGTCACACTCCGCATCGAGGACGCCTTCGGATGCCCGGGTTTTGCCAGTGCCGTGGTCAATGTGTACAAGCCGGTCAGCAATATCCTCACACTGCCTTCGCCGCCCAATATCTGTGCGGGAAGTTCCATTGCATTTGCGGCCACGGACTTCACCTCGGAGGGTTCCAGTCTTTCCTGGCAATGGAATTTTGGAAACGGGCAAACGGGCGCCGGCCAAAGCACAACTGCTATCTATACCACATCCGGACAGTTTACAACCAAGTTGGTTTTCACTGAAATAGCCACGGGCTGCAAAGATTCCGTCTTCACGATAGTGAACGTGCAAGATTTCCCGCAGGCTAATTTTGCATCCAATGTAGACGGGCAGAACATCATCTGCTATCCGCAGAATATGCTCCTGACGAGCACCAGTACAGCGAATAGCCCGCTGACCATTTTCTGGAATTTGGGCAACGGGATTACGTCGAGCGGAAACCAGGCCTCCACGGTATTTCCAAAAGGAACCTATACGGTGAGCATGATTGCGAGTACGCCCTTTGGCTGCCGGGACACGGTGGAGCGTTCGTTTACCGTCGTCGGGCCGGAAGGCGCGTTTGAGATGGATAAAAACCTGATTTGCGTGGGCGATGCCATCACATTCACCCTGAAGGACACGGTAAGCATCAGTTCGTGGGAATGGAATTTTGGCGACGGCACCACAGGCGGCAGCGTGAATCCCGTGACCCACGTCTATAATTTCCGCCCGCCGAGCAATGCCACGGTGGCCAAACTGGTGCTCAAGGGCGAAGACGATGCCTGCTCCATCACGGTGGAACTTCCTGTCAACTTTTCCCCGGTTCGAGCCAATTTCACAGCAGCCCTGCCTGCCTGCGCGGGCGCTTCGGTGTTGTTCACCAATACCTCCACTCAAGCCGACCAGTCGAGCTGGACTTTTGGCGACGGCGGCAGCTCGCAGCTGCTAAACCCGGTGCATATTTTCAATGCACAGGGTAACTACACGGTCAAACTCGTTGTGACGGACTTGCCGCTGGGCTGCAAAGACTCGACCACACAGGTCATTTCGATTACGGGTATCCCGGGGTTACAGCTTTTTGGCGACACGATTTGTCCGGGCGATACGGCGGTGATCGGTTTGCTGGCGCCGTCGCTGCCCAATGCGACCTTCATCTGGTCACCGGCCGGCCTGGTATTGCCCCCGAATAACGACGATATTGTACGCGTGCGCCCTGCTCAAACGACCAATTTTACACTTCAGGTCATAGATGCTTCGGGCTGTCAGGATACGGCCAGCACCATTGTATTTGTGCCCGGCGCGTACATGGGCGCACAAAACCTGGACACCATTGTAGCCAAAGACGAACCGGTGCTGCTGCCCGTGACCTTCAGCCCGGGATACATTTTCGAATGGATGCCGGCAGACCCGAGCGATCCGCCTGTGGTGCAGTCGGACACCTCCGTTACCTACACCCTGATCGTCAGCGATGTGTGGGGTTGCACAGACGCGGAGTTTGAGTTCAATATCCAGATTGTACCGGAAAAAGTATTTGCTCCCAATGCATTTACCCCCGATGGCGACGGCAACAATGACGTGTTTACGCTATTGGCCGACGGTGATGAGGAATTGGTGCGGGTGCTTACCCTGCGCGTTTATAGTCGCTGGGGCGAATTGGTTTACGAAGGTACCGGCCTGCTGAACACCACCGGCTGGAACGGGGAGCACAACGGCAAGGCATCCCCTTCGGATGTATATGCCTGGCTGGCCGAAGTAGAGTTTCTGACCGGCAAAAAGGTTATGCTGAAGGGAGACTTGACGCTGCTGCGATGACCCGGGATCGCCGGGGTTTTCCTGTTTCCGAAGGCTTGCGCTTACATTATCCAACAACCATACACACCTGATTCCATGATTTTAAAAGGCAAAAAAGGCGTCGTTTTCGGCGCACTTGATCAGCAAAGCATCGCCTGGAAAGTGGCTGAACGCTGCGTGCAGGAAGGCGCTCAAATCGTATTGACCAATGCTCCCGTGGCGATGCGCATGGGTGAGATCAACAAACTGGCCGAACAATGCAACGCGCCGGTCATCGGCGCCGATGCTACCTCCATAGAGGATTTGGAAAACCTCTTCCAGAAAAGTATGGAGCATTTTGGCGGCAAAGTGGATTTCGTGCTGCACTCCATTGGTATGTCGGTGAACGTGCGCAAAAACAAAGCCTATACCGACCTGAACTACGAATGGATGCAAAAAACCTTTGACGTGAGCGCCATTTCGTTCCATAAAACCATGCAGACCCTGTGGAAATTAGATGCCATCAACGACTGGGGCAGCGTGCTGGGGCTGAGCTATATTGCCGCGCAGCGGGTATTTCCGGACTACTCCGAAATGGCCGAATCGAAGGCCTTGCTGGAGTCCTTCGCACGCAGTTTTGGTTACCACCTTGGCACGGCCAAAAACGTACGCGTGAACACCATTTCGCAGTCCCCCACCATGACTACCGCCGGTCAGGGGGTGAAGGGTTTCAAAGAGTTTTACGAGTACGCCGACAAGATGTCGCCTCTCGGCAATGCGCCCGCCGAAGCCTGCGCGGACTACTGCGTGGTGTTGTTCAGCGACCTGACCCGGTATGTGACCATGCAGAACTTGTTTCACGACGGGGGTTTCTCGAATATGGGCATGAATCCGGCGCTTATTCAATAGGGTGTCTCGTAAGTCGCATTTCACTGCAGAGGCGCAGAGTTTAATAACTTGATTATCAAAACTCCGCGCCTCTGCAATGAAAAAGTACTTAGGCTGCACCCTCATAAAAATCTGCCGCTCTGCGGAGGTGGGCGGATGTTCGCAACGCGTCGTTTGCTGGTGTGCCGGTAGCACAGGGGCGGGCGATACGCCAACAACTGCAACACACAGACTACCATGAGATCATTTAATTTTTGTGATGCTTCCTGCCCGCCAAAACAACGATTTCCGACGTCGCACCGATCTCGGAAATCGTTGTTTTGGCGGGTACTTGCCGTCGTAGTAGTCGCACTTGGGGCAACTGCCGGGGTATCCGCGCAAGTCCCACTCGTCACCGACACGCTCGCCCCGGCACTGCCACCGTTGCCGCCCGACACCATGCCTTTTTTCTACGCCTTCCCGCAGGCGCCCGAGCGCACCTACCCTGCCACCGATACCTTGCCCGATGCAAATTTTCGGATGTACGATCCGGCACGCCGGCATCTGTTGGACTGGGGCACGCTGGGCAACATCGGCGCCTCGGCACGTCCCTTGTTTTTCCAAAACCAGGAGCAGCTCGGCTTTCATACCGGCCACCACGCGTTCGACCTGTACCAGCTCCGCCCGACGGATCTTCAGTTCTACCGAAATACCCGTTCGTTTACCGATTTGTTTTTCTCGCAAGGCCGCATCCAAAACGACAACATGCTCCGCGCCAGGTTCTCGCGCACATTTGCCGAAGGGCTGAATTTTTCGCTTCAGTACCGCACATTCAATCACCTGGGGCAGTACCGCTACCAGGCGGTCAAACATTCGTCGCTGGCAATAGGCGTGTGGTATCCCATCCGTTCACGCTACGAATTTTTCTTCATCTATACCAGAAACACCTCCAAACAACAAGAAAATGGCGGTCTCGCCGACAACGCCGAATTCGGAGACGGTCAATTCAGCGGGCCAATCAACGCCGAGGTGCGGCTGCCCGACCAGCAGGCCCTGACCCGGCACGCCAACTGGTTTCTGCACGGAACCCAGCACCTGAAATTTCTCGGCGACAGCCTCTCCGGCAAACGCGTACTGCGCGCGTCGCATACCATCGAGAGGAGCAAACAAACCTTCAAATTTTCCGATCCGGGTACCACACCCGGTACGCCCATGCTCCAGGATGCCCAGTTTTTCGATACGTTTCTTGTGGACCAACGCGGCATACGCAGTGTGCTGGAACTGTACCGATTGGACAATACCGTCACCATCAATACCTTCAAAAGTAAAAAACCGGGCAAGCCGTCCGACAAACTAGCTGTCGGCCTGGCGCACACGCTGTTCACCCTTCGGCAGGAGCCACTGCGCGATTCCACCTTTTCCAACCTGTTTCTAACCGGCGACCTGGCGCTGGCGCCCTCCGACAATTTTTCGCTCACCGCAACCGGCAAACTCGGCGTGCTGGCCAACCTTGGGGAGTACCAACTCCAGGCCGATTTGAAAATTGGATTGGGCAAAGCCGGTGCATTGCATGCGTCGCTGTTGAGCCAGCGGTATCCGCCGGGCCAGATGCATCGGCAGTTGTTCGTGAGCCGGCGTTTGTTCTGGCAAAATGACTTCGCCAAGCCTGTGGAAACGAGTCTGTCCGCCACCTACGCCTTGCCGTCGGCGGGCCTGGAAATTACCGGCAAAACCCACCTGGTAAACAACTACCTGTACTACGACCAGCAAGGCTTAGCCGCCCAAACCGCAGCCCCCCTGCAAGTGGCGCAACTGATTGTGCGTGAAAACCTGCGTCTGGGACGTCTGCGTTTCGACAATACCGTAGCCCTCCAACGCCCCAACCGCTCCGATGTGCTGCGCCTGCCCCGCTGGTTTACCAAAAACAGCCTGTACCACTCCGGCTATGTTTTCAAAAAAAGGATGTTGTTGGATATCGGGGTAGACTTCCGCCTGAACGGCGAGTTTTTGGCCGACGGCTACCAGCCCGTGACCGCGCAGTTCCACTTGCAGGATTCCCTGCGCTCCAAACCCTACCCCTGGCTCGATGTGTTCGCGGCTTTCCAGGTGCAGTCGTTCCGCTTCTTTGTGCGCTATGAAAATCTGGGCACCCTCTGGAACAAGGAAACACTTTATTACCAAACAGCCCACTACGCACAACCATTTGCCGCCCTGCGCCTCGGCGTTGGCTGGCGGTTTCTGGATGTAAATCAGGATCGGACGCCGCCGGGAACAGGAGGCGTGCCGCCGTCGGACGGTACGATTCGGCCTACAGGCGGAGGAGGAAGGGGGCGCTGATCACTTGCGCAACACCGCTTCCACATCCCGAATCAACTGCTTCCCGGGTTCCGAAAACTTCGCCGTCACCGCAGGGTCTTTTTTTGCCAGCATGAGGAAGGAAAAATTGTCGGCCAGCACCTCGTCCGGGTGAATGATGTAGCCAGTGTTGTCGCGTATCTGCCTGAAAAAATCGGGCACTTCGCGCATGCTCAAGGTACTGGAGTAGCCGTCGGCCTTCGTGCGCACGCTCCAGCCGCCGAGATCATTTTTTTCAATTTCAAACAGCTCGAACTTGACGTAGGCAAAAAACGCTTGTTTGCCGGGATTGAAACCGAGGTTTTTGGAATAGATGATCGGCACGGCGTGTATGGTTTTTCCATTACCCATGTCCAAAATGATGCGCTGGGCAAAATCCACGCCATCCGGGTTGTAGAGTACGCGCAGCGCGAGGCTGTCGGGTAGTTGCAACTGGTCCAGCCCAAGCGCTTCAAAACCGATCAGACGGTAGAGTCGGGCGCGTTTTTCCGGGTTTAGCCGCGAATAAACATGAAACAACTCGTGGTACATGGTGCTCAAAAACGCCTGTCGCAGACCGCCACCAAGCGCGTCTTCGGGGATCACGATGGTATTCTCCCGGGTGTAATACACCGATTTACCGTAGTGGTTGCCCCGGGTTTTGATGAGTACCAGCGTATCGGGAAAAATATCGGGTGCGACTTCCCGGCAGGTATTGAAAACCTCCTGCAGGACCTCGGTAGCAAATACAGACTCCTCGGGGGTAAAGGCAGCCACGTCGCGGCGCAGGTAGTCCAGAAAAGCGGGCAACAAATCGGTACGGGTCTGGCCCGGTTCCAGCGGTTTTTTCATTTGAATGGACATTTCCGAGGCTGTTACCAGATCAAAGAAACGATCGGTAGCATCGTGCACCAGTGTGCTTGCGGCACTGGTGCTGTCCAACAGCACCAGTACATGTTCCTCGTCGAGCTGGAGCGACTGGATCAGGATGGTTTTTTGCGCGGAGCAGGAAAGAGCAAAAAGGAGACAGACGGAAAAGAGGGCAGTTTTGTGCATAGATTTGATTGATTTGATTCCGCCGTGTGCGGGTCTTTTACGGCCAACGGTTGATTTTTATCACGGTTCAGCGTGTGCCCAACCCTTCCAGCAGTTGCTGCGCCACCCGGGGCACACCTGTTGTGGCCGGCTCGGGGAGTATGGTCAGGTTGGGCATTTGTTGCAGTTCCGGGTTCAGTTGCGGCGCCGGATCAATGTAAAAAAACGGGATGTTTGGTTCTGCGTAAATCATCAGGCTCGCCGCCGGATACACTTGCAGGGACGTGCCGACGATAAGGAATATATCGGCCGCGGCGGCCAGTTCGGCAGCGTGTTGCAACATGGGCACACTTTCCCCAAACCATACGATATGCGGGCGGAGTTGGGCGCCTTTTTCGCACAAATCGCCTGTACACAGGTCTTTGTCCCAGTCATAAATCAACTGCGGGTATCGTACGGAGCGCACCTTGCGCAGTTCGCCGTGCAGGTGTAGCACCCGGCTGCTGCCTGCGCGTTCGTGCAGGTCGTCCACGTTTTGGGTAATGATGTGTACCTCGAAATTTTTTTCCAGACCGACCAGCGCCAGGTGGCCCGCGTTGGGTTCCACTTCGAGGAGTTTTTGGCGGCGCTGGTTGTAGAAACGCAGTACCAGCTCGGGGTTCCGCGCCCATCCCTCCGGAGTGGCTACATCCTCAATGCGGTGCTGCTCCCACAGACCACCTGCGTCGCGGAATGTACTGATGCCGCTTTCGGCGGAAATGCCCGCCCCGGTGAGTACGACTATTTTTTTCATATTCATCAACGCCGCCGCCGCTCGGTGCCGGTATTCAGATCCGCCGGTATTTTGCCCGTTGGTTCGTCGGTAGGAATATCGGGCGAAGGCAATGCGGGCGCGGGTTTTGGTTTTTCAATCCGGGCGGCTGCCCGACGGATGTTTTCGAGGTATTTGTCGGTCAGGTTGGAATTGTACATCCGTTCTTCCAGGTATTTTCGGCTGGTAGCGATGGTGTCGTTGAGGTATTTTTCAATCATCAGGCTGGCGATAGGGGCAGCATAAGATGATCCCCAACCGGCATTTTCCACATAGACAGCGATGGCGATGGTCGGATTGTCTTTGGGTGCAAAAGCGAAAAATACCGAGTGGTCGTCGCCCTGTGGGTTTTGACTGGTACCGGTTTTTCCGCATACCTGTATGTCGGGAATGGCGCATGAACGTGCTGTGCCCCGATTCACGCATTCGGCCATACCTTCCACCACGAGTTCGAAGTATCGTTTGTCAATACTGATTTTTTGTGCTTCGAGGAACGGTTTGGGGATATCCCCGCCGGTTTTGAAACGCTTGGCGATGTGCGGCGGGTACCAGTAGCCGCGGTTGGCGATACAGGCGGCGAGGTTGGCCATTTGCACGGTGGTGAGCTGGAGTTCTCCTTGCCCGATACCGACAGACATGATGGTGGGCGAGCGCCAGCCGCCGAGTTTTTTCGGGTAGATGCGGTCGTAGTACCGAGAGTCGGGGATATTGCCGGCGCTTTCATTCGGGTAATCCACGCCAAGGCGGCGGCCGAGGCCGAACTCGTGGCAATATGCTGCGAACTTGTCCAGACCCTTGTGCGGAGTATGGAAACCGGACTTGTCCACGATGTCGCGGAATTTGTTGAAATAGTAGGTATTGCACGAGTAGGCCAGCGCATCTACCACATTGCCGACACCACTGTGTCCGTGGCATTTGTACAGTCGGCCGGCGTAGAAATAGCCACCGCTGCAGCCCATCCCGCTGTTGGGATTGAGGGTGCCTTCCTGGAGGCCGATCAGCGATACCACGGTTTTGAAGATAGAGCCGGGCGGATATTTGGCCATGACCGTTCGGTCGAAGAAGGGTTTGAGCGGATCGGTGAGCAGGCGACTGAACACGGGGCCGCGGTCTTTGGTCATGGTCAGGTCGTTGGGGTCGTAGGTAGGACCGCTGACCATGGCGAGTATTTCGCCGGTGGCCGGTTCGATGGCAACGATACTGCCGGTTTTGTTTACGAGGAGGGCTTCTCCGTATTTCTGGAGCCGGGCGTCAATGGAAGACACGAGGTCGTCGCCGCTAATTGGAAGCGTGTCCGATTGGCCTTCGTTGTAGCTGCCGACGATCCTGCCAAGGTTGTCCTTGAGCAAAAAAGTGTAGCCTTTTTTTCCGCGTAAGCGTGCTTCGTGCTCCGATTCGAGGCCGCCGGCGCCGATATAGTCGCCGGAAGCATACACGCCACCGCCTTTTTCGATATCGCGGGGATCCACTTCGTTGATATAGCCCAGTACATGCGCCCCTGCGCTGTACGGGTAGGCGCGTATGTTGCGCACTTGCACGAAAAAGCCGGGAAACTCATACATGCACTCCTGCAAGCGGGCGTATGTAACGGTAGAGAGTTTTTTCATAAAGACGAAGGGCACGGAGCGGGAAAACTTCCCGCTGCGCCAGTCTTTTTTCAAAAATTCCTTGAACTCCGCCTGGGTGATATCCAGCAACCGGCACAACTTCAGGGTATCCATGCCCGGATCAACCTGGTTGTACGTCACCATCAAGTCGTACATGGCGTTGTTGTTGACGATCAGGCTGTCGTTGCGGTCAAAAATCAGCCCGCGCGGCGGGTAGGCGGTCATCTTGTGGATGGTGGTGGCATCGGCGCGGCGGCGGAGGGAGTCGTCGAGCAGCTGTATCTGAAAAGCCTTGGCGACAATGGCCACTGCGCAAGCCAGTATGACGATCTGGATCGTACGTTGTCGTTCGCGGAAGATATCGGCCATGATCAGATTTTAGGATAAAACAAGCGCGTGAAGATAAACACAACCGGCATGGTTAGTACCCAACTGAGGATGGTTTGCGGGATTATTTTTCCCAGCAGGTACATCGGCGTGAAATACGACATGGCGAAGTACCAGAAAATATGAACGGCAAAAAAAACGCCGGCCACGCTCAAAAACCAGCGCCAGCCAAAATACACCGGGGAAGCAACCGGCTCCTTGCCGGAATACCCGCCCTTGGTGGCAAATCGGTGCAAAATGATGGCGCGTGCATAACCGGAAAAGGCGCCGGCGGCGGCGTTCACGCCGATGGTTCCGGTAAGAAAATCAACAGCCAGCCCCACCAAAAAACCCAATAGCACGGCCGAGGGTACCGGCAGGGTGATGGGCAAAAACAGAATGAACAAGGGATACAAAAGCACATTGCAATACCCGTCGGTGTTCAGTGATGCCTCCTCCAGCACGATGGCCTGCACGAGTACAAGCCCTGCGAAACGCCAGAGGTTTGGAAAAAAATTGACGCTATTCATCCTTTTTTATGGCCTGTTGCAAGTCATTGAGTTCCGGGGCATACCGGTTTGTCACCACATACACGTCGTTTACGCTGGCCGGTGTCTGGGTAGGTTTTACACGAATGTACAAAAAACTGCTGCCCTGCACCCGATACGCCGTATCCACCAAACCGACCGTATGCCCTTCCGGGAACAACAGGGAGTAGTTGCTGATCTGAATCGTATCCCGAGGTTTCACCGGCAAATGGTACGGGATATCCGTGAGGGTCAGGTACTGCGGGTCGTCGCCGTCCCAAACTAAGGAGCCGAAATACTCGTATCCTTTCACTGCGGCCGAAATTTTGGTTTGCGGATGCAGCACCGACATGGCAATAGCGAAGTTGTCGGAAACATACCGGACGACACCGGCCACGCCGGAGCGTGTGATGACGCCGGTGTTGGGCTGTACCCCGTCGCGTTTTCCCCGGTTGATAATCATCCAGTTGTTCCGCCCGCTGATGGTATTGCCCACCACACGCCCGCTGATCAGGACGTACTCGGGTCGGATAATTTTGCGCTCCAGCGTATCGGCCCGTACCTGCCGCCGAACGGTGTCGAGCGTAGGCACTTCAATCATCCGGGAATTAGCCAATTGCGATTGCAGACGCGCGTTTTCGATGCGCAGGCGCGTATTTTCGTCTTTCAACCCCACATAGTCGTACAAGTCCGTTTTCCAGCCAAGAACGGTGCCCGAATACTGCATCCAGGTGGTGGCCGATATCTCGCCTTGCGCGTCGTTGTAGGTTGAGATCAGGTAAAAGCAAAACACCTCCACCACAACCAGCGTGAGCAAGCCGCCATGCCGAATAAAGAGCTGTAGGATGGAATGCATGCCGTTGGACGGTTAACCGCCGGCCGTTGGCCATTGGTTGTTGTGGATAAACGATCAGGTGAATTTGCTGGGCAGAATCGCTCTCAGACACTCTTTCGGTCAATCAGGAAAGAGAACTTGTCCGAATGCTGCAAGGCCATACCTGTGCCGCGCACCACGGCGCGCAGCGGATCCTCCGGAACGCGCACCTGGAGTTTGGTTTTTTGCTGCAAACGGTAGTCAAGTCCCCGCAAAAGCGCACCGCCACCGGTCAGGTACAGGCCGGTTTTGTAGATATCAGATGCCAGTTCCGGCGGGGTTACTTCGAGTGCCCGCAGTACAGCATCCTCAATTTTGGTGATGCTCTTGTCCAGCGCGTACGCCACTTCCTGGTAGCTGATCTTGATCTGCTTGGGGATACCCGTCATCAGGTCGCGCCCGTTCACGGCATAGTCCTCGGGCGGGTTTTCCAGTTCGTGCAGTGCGGAGCCGACGTGAATTTTGATCTGCTCGGCCGTGCGCTCTCCGATGAGGATATTGTGCTCGCGCTTCATGTAGCCCATGATGTCGTTGGTCAGTTCGTCGCCGGCAATACGGATAGACTGATCGCAAACGATACCGGAAAGTGCGATAACCGCAATTTCTGTAGTGCCGCCGCCAATGTCAATGACCATGTTTCCGACCGGCTCTTCCACGTTGAGGCCGATGCCGAGGGCTGCGGCCATGGGTTCGTGTATCAGGTATGTTTCTTTGCTGTCTACATGGTCGGCGGAGTCAAAAACAGCGCGTTTTTCCACTTCTGTGATACCGCTGGGGATACAAATCACCATTTTCAGGTGGCTGAAAAACGAACTGCGTCTGCCCACCATACGGATCATACTCTCGATCATAGCCTCTGCTGCCTGGAAATCGGCAATCACGCCGTCCTTCAGCGGGCGAATGGTTTTGATGTTTTCATGGGTTTTTTCGTGCATCTGCATGGCGCGGTGCCCTACAGCAATAGTTTGTCCGGTTTTTCGGTCAACGGCCACGATGGAAGGCTCATCCACGACCACCTGGCCGTCCATCATAATCAGCGTGTTGGCTGTGCCTAAGTCCACCGCCAGTTCCTGCTTAAAAAATTTAAAAAAGTTCAAGTTATTAAAGTTTAAAGGTCTTCGGAAAAAGTGCTGTTTGTGCTAAAAAACGCGCAAAACTACGCACGTTTTTTGGATAATCTGGTACGCAAGTCCTGCCGTATAATTTAAATTTTTGGTCATTTTTTGGCTCTACGCCTCCACTCACCCTACCGTGACGACCCAAAAATCTCCGGGTTGCAAATAGCGGCGGGCCAAATCCTGGATTTGCCCGGGTGTAATCGTTCGAATGGTGTGTACCAGCGCATCAAAGGTATCGAAAGGCAAGTCTTCGGTCACCAGTGTTTTGACGACATCGGAGATGTTCAGGGGGCCGTCCAGTCCGTTCAGCAGCATCCCGAGCAGGTAATTGCGCACCATATCCAGTTCTTTTTCGGGCACCGGCACATCGCACAGGTTTTTCATTTCGACGAAAATCTGCTTGAGAGCAGCGGGCACCTTGCCGGTATGCACTTCGGTGGCGATATAGAAATAGCCGTCGTGTAGCATGGAATCCGCCGTCGAGTAGATGTTGTAGGTGAGTCCCCGTTTTTCCCGGATGTTCATCATCAGGCGCGAGCCGAAATAGCCGCCGAGAATGGTGTTCAGCACATACACGCCATTATAGTCCGGGTGGTGGCGGGAGAACAGGCGGCGACCAATCTTGATCGCGGTTTGCAGGGAGCCGGGGTGCGGAATGTGCACGCGTTCGGGCTGATAATCGGGAACGTTTGACAAAAAAGTGGGCACATTGCCCCGCGCGGGCGCGTGGCCGAAATGCCGGTTCAGCAATGCGAGCACCACATCGTCCACCCGACCGCTGGCAAACAATTGGCAGTTGGCGGGCGTGTACCACTTGCTAAAATAATCCTCCAGGTATTCGCGCGTGAGTGCTGCATAATCCTCCGGCGTGGAGTTGTAGCCATACGGATGGTCGCTGCCGAAGATCAACTCCGTAATTTTCCGGTAGGCTAATATCTCCTCTTTGTCGAGATCAATGAGCAGTTCCTGCAGGTTATTGCGGCGGAATGTTTCCAGTTCATCGGCAGGAAAAGCCGGCTCGTGCAGGATTTCGGCAAATACGGGCAATAGTTCGCGTGCATACTTGTGCAGGGAAAAAAGCGAAAAGCCCGCCGTGTCCAGGTTGGTCGGGATACTCAGCGAGCCGCCATAAAAATCAATGTGTTCGGCTATTTCGGCGCCGGCCCGCGAGCGGGTGCCCTCCCGAACCAACCGTGCAACAGCCCGCGATACCAGCCGTTTGGTCTCTTCCGGCCGCCCCGCCCGGTACACAGCCTCCACTTTCAGAATTTCCTGCCCTGGAAAATCGAGTACATACACCGGAACCCCGTTGTCCAGCCGGATAACCTGCGGTAATGGCAGTACCAGCCGGCTCACCGGATGAATGGCCGGAGCCAGGCGTTTCGGCGTTCTTTTCCGCCCGGGAATCACTGAATTTGTCATCATTTTCTAAAAAGCGGCCAAAGGTAGGGCTTCCCTTTTTAACAACATGTTGGTTTTTTTACACAAAAAGCCCAAACGTGCGCATTACTTTTGCGGCGTCAAGATTTTACAAAATCCTGAAAATCAATTGCCACCCGAACCGCAATCCCTCCCCGGCCCAGCCCGGGGCGTTGCCAACGCTCAACAATCACTCAATCACTCAAGCACTCCATGAAGTTTAGCGTTTCCTCTTCCGAATTGCTGAAGCAAGTACAAATCGCTTCGGGCGCCCTTGGCTCCAACCCGGTTCTGCCCATTTTGGAGAACTTCCTGTTCAAAATCGAGAACAAGAAACTCACCATAGCCGCTACCGATCTGGAGACCAGTATCTCCACCAGCATCGAAGTATTGGCCGACGACGATTTTACCGTGGCCGTGCCGGCCAAAATTTTGCTGGAAACCCTCAAGGCGCTGCCCCAGCAACCCGTGACGTTCAGCATCAACGAAGAAAATTTCGGCATCGAGATAACTTCCTCCTACGGCAAATACCGCCTCGCCGGCGAAAACGGCGCGGAATTTCCGCAAATACCCGAGCCGGAAAACGTGGACTCCGTGAAGATCGGCAGCAAGCACCTGCTGGAGGCTATCAACAAAACAGTGTTTGCTACTTCCAACGACGAACTGCGCCCGGCCATGACCGGCGTGTACTTTCAAGTGGATTTCAACAAACTCACCTGTGTGGCCACCGATGCGCACAAACTCGTGAAAATCACCACACCCCAACTGGCCGGCGAAGTGGCAACCACGTTTATCGTGCCCAAAAAAGCCCTCAACCTGCTCAAAAACGCCCTGCCTGCCAACGATAATGTTGCCGTCGCCTTCAACAAGGCCAACGCCTTTTTTGCCTTTGGCGATATGCACCTCGTCTGCCGACTCATTGACGCCCGCTACCCGGACTACAACGCCGTAATCCCGGTGGACAACCCCAACGTCATGACCGTCAACCGCGCCGATTTCCAAAATTCGCTCAAGCGTATTGCCATCTACGCCAACAAGACCACCAACCAGGTTGTGCTGGACGTGTCGGACAAAAGCCTGACCGTGTCGGCTCAGGACCTCGATTTTTCCAATGAGGCTACCGAACAAATGTCCTGCTCCTTCGACGGCACACCTTTGCGCATCGCCTTCAACGCCAAGTTTCTGGTGGAAATGCTGAGTTCTCTCGACAGCGAAGAGGTGAAAATGGAGTTCTCCACCCCCTCCCGCGCCGGTATCCTCACCCCGGTAGAAGAGGCCAATACCGACCGCGAAATACTGATGCTGGTGATGCCGGTGATGCTGAATAATTAAAAAACTATAGTAATCTCTTTCATGGAATACGCGCCGCGTGAGATAGAATCGAAGTGGAAAGCCTGGTGGAAAGCCCAACGGACCTATCAGGTACACAACCATTCGCCCAAACCGAAATTCTACATCCTCAACATGTTCCCCTACCCCTCGGGGGCCGGGCTGCATGTGGGCCACCCGTTAGGCTACATTGCCAGCGATATCGTAGCCCGCTACAAACGCCTCAAAGGTTTCAACGTGCTCAACCCCATGGGCTACGATTCCTTCGGACTCCCGGCAGAGCAGTACGCCATTCAAACCGGCATCCACCCCGCTGTATCCACCGAGCAAAACATCGAACGGTACCGGGAGCAACTGGACAATATCGGTTTTTGCTTCGACTGGAACCGCGAAGTACGCACCAGCGACCCCGCTTTTTACAAGTGGACGCAGTGGATTTTTATGCGCCTGTTCGAGCACTATTACGACCTGGATGCCGACAAGGCACTGCCCGTGCAAGACCTCGCAGCCCGTTTTGAGAAAAATGGCAACTACGGCGTGCGTGCCGTTTGCGATGAGGATACACCGAAAATATCGGCAGCCGACTGGAATAGCATGCCCGAAAAAGAGCAGCAGCTATTCCTGCTCAAATACCGCCTGACCTTCCCCGAAGAATCCTACGTCAACTGGTGCCCGGCCATGGGCACCGTGTTGTCCAACGACGAGGTCAAGGACGGTGTCAGCGAACGCGGCGGATACCCCGTAGAGCGCAAACTGATGAAACAGTGGAGCATGCGCATCACCGCATACTGCGACCGCCTGCTCGACGGACTGAACGAGGTGGACTGGTCGGAATCTATCAAGGAACAACAGCGCAACTGGATCGGCCGCTCGCAGGGCGCTTCCGTGCGATTTGCTGTGGACGGCCACGAGGGTGTCCATATCGAGGTTTTTACGACCCGTGTGGACACTATTTATGGCGCCACGTTCATGGTGCTGGCCCCCGAACACGACCTGGTGCCACACCTGACGACCCCTGCCCAACAACCCGAGGTGGACACCTATATCAAATGGACGGCCTCCCGCTCAGATCTGGAGCGCATGTCGGAAGTCAAACGAGTGACCGGCGCCAATACCGGCGCGTTTGCCGTCAACCCCTGCAATGGCCAAAAAATCCCGATCTATATCGCCGACTATGTGCTGGCGGGCTACGGAACGGGCGCCGTGATGGCCGTACCCGGCGGCGACCAGCGCGACTGGAACTTCGCCACCCACTTTGGCCTGCCCATTGTGCCTGTTCTGGATGCCCAGCAAAATCTTGACGAGGCCGCCGATCCGACCAAAGCAGGTTGCTATATCAATTCCGGTATGATCAACGGCATGACGTACGAAGCGGCCGTGCCGACGCTGATCCGGTGGTTGGAGGAAAATGGCCTCGGAAAAGGCAAGGTGCAGTACAAACTGCGCAACGCCGTATTCAGCCGCCAGCGCTACTGGGGTGAGCCGGTGCCCGTCTACTGGAAAGACGAAGTGCCGCACCTCCTTGATGAAAAAGACCTGCCGCTGGTGCTGCCCGCCATTGACAAATACCTGCCCACCGAATCGGGCGAACCGCCCCTGGCACGCGCCGAAGGGTGGCGCTACACCTCGGAGCAGGATAATGCCGTGCACGAATACGAACTCAGTACCATGCCCGGGTGGGCCGGTTCCTCGTGGTACTGGTACCGCTACATGGATCCGCACAACGACGGGGAGTTTTGCAGCGCCGATGCAGTAAAATACTGGAAATGTGTGGATTGGTACATCGGCGGCGCCGAGCATGCCGTGGGTCACTTGCTGTACAGCCGTTTCTGGAACCACTTCCTGTACGACCTCGGCCTGGTGCCTGAACGGGAGTTTGCCAAAAAACTCACCAACCAGGGTATGATTCAGGGGCGCTCCAGCCTGGTCTTTCGGGCCAAGGAGCATTTTTATGAAGAATACCTGTGGATCAAAGTGTTGCAGCCTTATTTCCCCGAATACGGGCCTATGCGCATACCGGCCAACAAAGCGGAGGAATCTTTCACCTACGATTTTGCTTTCGAAACCAACGACCTGGTGGTTGAGGTGGTTTCGTGGAAACAATCGGACAAAATCGAGGCTATCCGCAAAACCGCCGAGGCCGACGGCAAGCGCCTGCTCGTACTTTTTATTGAAGAACTGGCCGAGTGCATCAACGAGCACGAGCGCACAGCAGCCAAAATCAGCCGCGCACTGAACAGCCGCGACCGATTTTTTATGACCGAGCAAGGGCCGCAGTACGAACAACTCTTCGTGTCGTACAACCTGACCGCCAAGTACTCGCCCGAATGCTTCAGCAAACTGCATGTGGATGTGAGCATGGTCGGCGACGATGTGCTGGACCTGAGCAGAGCCAGGCAGCTGTCCATGTTCCAGAACGCCAATTTCAAGGTGGACCCGGACGGAAAGTTTACCTGTTCCTACGAGGTGGAAAAAATGTCGAAGTCGAAATACAACGTGGTGAACCCCGATGACATGGTGGCCCAGTATGGCGCCGACTGTTTCCGCATGTACGAGATGTTCCTCGGCCCGGTGGAGATGAGCAAGCCTTGGGACACCAACGGCATTACCGGAGTCTATGGCTTTTTGCGCCGCTTTTGGGGCTTGTTTATCGGTGAAGACGGCGCGTGGTTACCCACCGATGAGGCACCATCCGCGACGAACTGCGCGCCCTGCACAACTGCATCAAAAAAGTGACGGAGGATATTGAGCGGTTTTCAATGAATACCTGTGTCAGCCATTTTATGATCCTGAGCAACGAACTGCGCGCGCTGAAAAGCAACAAACGCGCTGTGCTGGAACCCGCCGTGATTATGCTGGCGCCTTTCGCACCGCACCTGGCCGAGGAACTGTGGCACCGACTGGGACACGAAACGACCGTTTGCGATGCCGAATGGCCCGTCTTGAACGAGGAGTTTTTGAAAACCGACACCATCGTTTATCCCGTACAGATCAACGGCAAACACCGCGGCAACATCGAGATCGCCGTATCAGCCACGCCCGCCGAAGTGGAGGCGTTTGCCATGCAGCAGGAATTTGTGCGCCGCAACCTCGAAGGGGTTGTGGTGAAAAAATTTATCGTGATCCCGGGACGGATCGTGAATATCGTGGTGTAAAAAAATCCGTGAGGGTGTCTCGTAAGTCCGCACGATAATTGCGAAGTTGACAGGCGAATCCATTTTTGACAGGATGAAAAGGATTTACAGGAGTTTTCGGCGGCGGGCCTGCTCATTTATCTTGTAAATCCTTTTCTATCAAACATCAAATGCCCGTCAAAACAGTACTTATGATACACCTTCACGGATCATCAGCCATTTTAAACGCACCTTAAGCGTCCTTTTTCTCCTCGTCGGCGCCGAAATCCCGGGCTTTATCCCAGAAACTCTTACCCTTTTCGGCAAGTTCGGAAGCCTCTTCCTGCACATCACCCAGCAATTCTTTGGCTTTGTCGGCCATGAAACCCAGGGCACCACCTTCATGCCCGGCCACTTTTTCTTTGGCGGCTTGTAGTTCGGCGGCTTTCTCGGCTGCCTCGGCACGGGCCTCAGCAGCCATTTGCTCAGCCTTGTCGCTCCACTCGGTCAGCTTTTCGCCGGCGGCGTCTTTCAACTGACCAAATTTTTCGCCGGCAGCATCTACCAGCGGGGCAATTTTTTCAGTGGCTTCCTCCCGGAGTTGCTCCAGTTGTTCGCCGGCCTTACCGGCCATCTCCCTGGCGGAATCCAGGAATTCTTGCAATTTGTCTTTCTCTTCCATGATGATAAAGTGTTTAAAGGTTTGAAGGTTGGAAGGTTAGAGGGTTAGAAGGTTGGAAGGTTGGAAGGTTGGAGGGTTGTCGCAACCAGAAACCTTCCAACCCTCCAACCTTCAAACCCTCTTTTATTCCGCCCGCTCTTCCCACACCTGCGCCAGGTGTACAATTGTTTCGGCGGCTTTTTCCATATCCTGCACCGACACCCACTCGTATTTGGAGTGAAAAGCGTGCTCGCCGGCAAATAGATTGGGACAGGGCAGCCCCATAAATGACAACCGGGAGCCATCGGTGCCGCCGCGGATGGAACTCTGGATCGGGCTGGCAAAACCTGCACGGCGAAGCGCTTCTATGGCATTGCCCACTACTTGCGGGTACCGGCGCAGCACCTTGCCCATGTTGCGGTATTGTTCGACGACTTTCACTTCGGCCCGGGAGTTGGGGTAGTTTTTCAGAACCCCGTCCACGATTTTTTGCAGCGTACGGGCGTGACGTTTGAGGCCGCCCTCGGTGAAATCGCGCAAAATAAATTTGATCGTGGCCTTTTCCAGGCCACCCTCGATGGCGGTAGGATGGATAAAACCCTGACGGCCTTCGGTGTGTTCGGGGCTGAGTTTATCGGGCATTTTGGCCAGAATTTTTCCGGCAATTTTCAGCGCATGCTCCATTTTGCCTTTGGCAAATCCCGGATGCGCCGACACCCCGTGAATAGTGACAACCGCCCCGTCGGCGCTGAAGGTCTCGTTTTCGATGCTGCCTGCTGTTTCGCCGTCAATGGTGTAGCCAAACCGGGCGCCGAGCTTTTTCATATCTAATTTGCTCACACCCCGGCCAATTTCCTCGTCGGGGGTAAACAAGATGCGAATTTTGCCGTGCTTGATCGAAGGATTGTTGATGAGGATATGTGCGGCAGACATGATAGCCGCCACACCGGCCTTGTTGTCGGCACCGAGCAGGGTCGTGCCGCTGGCGGTGATGATATCATTGCCGTGCTGGTGCTTCAGATCGGGATGTTCGCTTTCGCGGATCACGATGGCGGGGTCGTCGGGCAGCACCAGGTCCTGGCCCTTGTACTTCGGATGCACGATCGGCTTAACCCCCGTGCCGGAGCAGTCGGGCGCTGTATCCACATGGGAGCAAAAGCAAATGACGGGTACTTTTTTGTCCGTGTTGGCTGGAATAGTGGCATACACATAGCCAAATTCGTCCAATTCAGCATCCGGGATACCTATTTCGTGCAGCTCCTGCACGAGTATCCGGCTCAGGTCTTTTTGTTTTCAGTACTGGGAATAGTCTTGCTTTCGGGGTCGCTTTGGGTGTCAATCTGGACGTAGCGCAGGAAACGCTCTTTGGCAGTATGATTCATTTTTTGTGATAATTGTTAAGAGTCTGGTGATGTGTGTTGCGGTGCACTACTGGATATTTTCTCGAAACTCCCAAAGGGTTTGTCTTGCGGTTGTTTCATTCCGCGTCACTGGATTTTTTCCATTTTCCAAGGAGCTCACGGGACTTTTCGGAGAGTACTTCCGGGTCAACGGCTAAGGAGTTGAGGATTTCGAGCAGGCAATTGATCCGGGCCTCAATATCGAAAAACTTGCTGACCACGGCTATTTTTCGGTGTTCCACGATACAGTAGCCGCTGTGAAAGTTGCCCTTTTCATACCGGATGGCGTAGTCCAGTTCGGTAAAAAGGTCTTCCAGTTTTTTCAGCGATGTTTGAGTGTAGCGCATAAGCGTTCTATCTTGGCCGCGTCTTGCCGGTTTGGCATACCCCCGGGCAAGGCGCACGCAAAAGTATCCAAAATTTCAGGCACCATGCACAAACACACAACTACCGGACAATTTTTCGGGCGCCGGCTTGACCGGGCCGCCCTGCTCCTTGCCCTCCCGTTCCTGCTGCTGCCCAATGCAGCGACAGCACAACGCGAACAACGTTTCAAAGCAGGTATCATCGCCGGCGTCACGGCCTCGCAGATTGACGGCGATGCCTCCGCCCGCTACCACAAGGTGGGTCTCCAGGGGGGGCTGCGGCATCGTAGTGTTGCGCCCAAACAGGATGCCAGCATCGAATTCCTGTTCACGCAACGCGGCCCGCAACGAGTCCAAAACGCCGCCGTTTTTTAAAACCACACTCAACTACATTGAGGTGCCCGTGCAGTGGCACTACCACGACTGGGCAGCCAATGGCGACCCCGAAGACCCGGATTTTTACCGCGTACATTTCAATGTGGGTTTGTCGTACAGCAGGCTGCTGAATTACCAGGACGATTCCGACGATCTCGGCGCGGGCATCACGGCAGCCCTGCCCGACCTGAACAAAAACGGCTTTTGCTTCCTGATCGGGGCCAGTTTTTACGCCACGCAACACGTTGCGTTCACCGTTCGGTACCACCGGGCCATCAACCGGCTGTACTCCCCCGGCAAACCCGGCACCAACTACGCCTATTCCCTCAACGAGCATTTCCTCGCCTTCCAAACCATGTACGTTTTTTGATGACCAAACACGCCGTCATTGACCTCGGCACCAACACCTTCCACCTGCTCGTGGTCGAACTGGATGCCGACGGCAGGGAAGCTGGACTCCGGTACTGCGCGAGCCGTTTTGTCAAATTAGCCGAAGCGGGCATCCAGCGCATCGGCGCTGCGGCTTTCGAACGCGGATTGGCGACACTGGCGCTGTTCCGCCACACCTCGACAAACACGGCATAGCCCGGAATCCGTGCCTGCTTTCGGAACGGCCGCGCTGCGCACGGCCGCAAAATGCGCCGAAATTTCAAGCCGTTTATACCCCACCGGTATTCGCGCCGAGGCGATCGGCGGGAACGTGAAGCGCTGCTGATTTACAAAGGTGTGCGGCAGGCTGTGCCCTTCCCCGACAACCGGGTGCTGGTGATGGACATTGGCGGCGGCGGCGTGGAAATGGTGCTGGCCGATCCGGCCGGCCCGATCTGGCAGCAGGTTTTCCGGTGGGCGTGGCGGTCTTATTCCAGTGTTTTCACAAAAGCAACCCCATTGCTCCCGAAGAGATCGCTGCGGTCGAGGCATTTTTGGATGAAACCATGGCCGAACTGTGGGTCGAACTGGAGCGTCTCCCCTCCCCCACCCTCGTGGGTGCTGCCGGCGCGTTCGACATCATTGACCTGTTCCTGCTCGATCCCGCTACCACCTCCTGTACGGCTGGATACCCGTAGCCGATTTCCGAGCCGCTGTACGCAGAAATTATCCGCAGTACCCTCGTCGAACGCGGAGGCCTGGCAGGGGACTGATCCCCGAGCGTCGCGAGATGATCGTGGTGGGTATGATCCTGATCCGGCACATTTTGCGGCGCGGTGCCATGCGGGAAATTTACACGTCGGTGTACTCGATGAAGGAGGGGATGCTGGCGGAAGTTATCGGCGACCTCCATAACGGTTAGCGCAAGACCAGCACTTTTTTTGAAGATGGCCGGCTTACGATCATGCGGTAAACAAGCAACGTGGACAGAGGAGGATGTTAATCGCCATCTTTCTAAGTATCTGGACTGAATAAATCGATAAATAACGCGAGTTTTGATAAGATAAGGCATTTTTGAAAGCATAGCAGCGCTGGTTGAAAAAACGGTATTCGGCGCAAAAGACAAAGTGGATTTATTTCAATCAGGCTATGATTATGGTGAACGAAATTTTATCCCAACCACTACCAGCCAGACCTGCCACAATATACTGCCGATGAAACCTGCATCCTCCCAAACCGGAAAACTGGGCATTACCGTAGCAAACAACTCTGCCTGCGCCAACAGGTAAATGAAAGAACTACAGAAACCCAATGACCCACTTTGGGAAAAGTTTCAATTTTGCAAAGGACAAGGAGAGTGTGGCCGTCCAGACGATGGTGAACAATTGTCCCAGATGCTCGCCCAAAATTACACCACCAAATTGATGAATGGCTTTAAAAGCTACCAAGGCAGCGGCTTTTGTCGGCTCGTCGGTAGCGGTCACGAATGTGTCTGCCAAAATCGGTACTACGAATGTCCAGCGCAACAGCCCGACCATTTGCACCACTAAACCGATGACACCGATGTTGGTGGCTGTACGCACGAGAAGTGATCTGGCTCCTGTTTTTGCCCCAAAAGGATGTTAAGCCGGCAAAAAAGTGGGATGCCCACGGTAGCGAAGGCAAACCACGTCAAATCAGGCGACTGCCCCCCCATCGTGAAACCTGATTAGTACGGTCGCCGTATCCTGCCTCAAAATATCGGGATGCTCAAAAATGATAGTGAGCATCGTGTACGGGATGCAAAGAGCGATTGCCCCGACTATGAATAATGCGCCGATTGTTTGGTTGGTTTTCATTGTTGGTTTCTAAAAGAAAAAGGAGTAGTTGATACTCGGCGTGGGGTTGATTTTTGTCTCATGCCCCTTCGCCACCAGCGCAATCGCGCCGAGCCGAAGGTTGATTCCTTTCCAAACCATCCAACGGAAACCCGCCTCCAAACCGAGGGCATTTTCTTTGTTGTAGTCCAAATTGATGCCACGCAAATAGGATGCGCCCGCATAAAATGAAGACGGGTTTTCCTTTTTGCCAACTGGTAAAAACCAGCCGGTCAGACCAACTTTGATGAACTTAGTGGTAATACCCGATTCCAACGCGGTGATGTAATAACCGCCATGGATAGACACCTGGTTGTTCCGGTATTCCAGTCCGATGGATGGGTTACGAAAGCCGTTCACACTGATTTCGTTTTTTGAAAAGCGGCTTTGCGAGAAAGCTGACGTGCACAGGAATAACAGGACCATCGTGGCCAATTGATTGAATTTCATCTTATTATTGAATTAAATTGTGAAAAATGTTTGGAGAAGGCGGAGACCTGTGACCGGGCAGCGAAAAACTACTGCCCGACTTGCACTTCTTTGATTCGTTGACGATGCAAAGGTGAGGCAGGTAAAAACCAGGGATACTGGACAAATGTCCAGAAATGGTTTTGGAGGCTGTTTGAGTCAATTATATTTAGCCAAACAACCTGTTAAGGAACGGTGTCGAAATAAAGGTACAAATTTGGCGGCCTTGTTTTGCCGCTATTTTCGTTGTTCGTCAGTTGTTTAGGCGCCACTAAACGCCCTCCTCTCGCCTCAACAGCAACAAAAACAGCTCCCCAAATTTGTACCTTTATTCCAACACCGTTCCTAACGGGCTTGTCCACGAATCCGACTGAGATGTCGGGGTGTTACGCCGAGCATGGAGGCCAGGTATTGCAAGGGGATTTGTTGCAAAAGATGCGGCTCTTCCCGGAGCATCTTGCTACCGCTCCTCCCCACTAAGTACGATCAAATCATGGCGGCTGGCATCAATGCCGCAGACGGTGTGCTCCAAAAGAGCAATATAAAAATCTTTGAAACCGGGTACTTCAGCCACTAATTTTGGAGATTTGACCGGCTGATCAGACTGGAGTTTCCCGTCGGTCAAAGCGCGGATGTTTTCCTGCGATGGTTGTTGGCGTACAAAACTCAAAACCGAAGCAAGAAACGTATTTTCTATGCTGATGTAGGTGGTTTTTTCCGCACCGTCTAGCATGACATAATACTGAAACATCCCGCTTTCAACAAAGCCGATATACTTGGCAACCTTCCCCTCTTCGACAACAAAATCGTTCTTTTTAAACTCAACCAAAATGAACGATTCAAGAATTGTATCTAAGTGTTCTCCTTTAAAACCGATGGACTCGAAATGTTTTATTAATTTTTCCATAGGAGCAGGTTGCCTGTTTTTTAAATAAAAGTGCCATAAATCAACTCAAAGGGGTTTTTATATTGCCGTAACGGCAAGTTGTTTTCAGATCGTCTAATGTAATACTACACTCCATGAAGGAGGGGATGCTGGCGGAACGCGGGTTGATATTGTAGCGAGCCGATGGACGCCGAGTGGCCGTCCACAAGAATCGTTTGCCGTGCATAACCGATTTTCCCCATTGAAAAACCGAATACCTTTCCCGAGCTCCAGTAGGTCAGGTGCTGCTCGGCCCGGCGGACCAACGGCAAATCGGAAGGGCCGGTGAGCAGCATCCCGCACCGCCACCCCGCGCCGGGCGGCGTCGCTAGGTAGACGCGCACCGCTGCCCGGCAACAAGCCAACGGCTACGATGACTAAGGACTACCGGGCGTTTAAATCCACCCTGTTCAACCCTGGTAAACCTCAGATTTTTCGGCGCAGCCAGTCGTTGCCGGACGAAAACGGACCACGGGTTTTTGAACGGCGTCTCAGGCAGGAATACCGGATTTATCCGTTTTGGGCTACGGTTTTCCAGTATTGGTGGCGGTAAACATCCTCGCACGGTCATCGAGGTGCCGCCAAGCGACCGTTCCTTCAATCAGAACGGCAAATCTAACCAGGCGGTTATCCCGGCGCTTCACGGAACCTTGTAGCAATGGCAATGGTGCGCCCACAAGCGCGCGCCGGCGGTCAGCCACCACAACCAACACGGTTACGGGGTGCGTCCGCCCTTCCACTGCCTGATCAAATGATGTCGGGTTGAAAAACGGAAGCCCCGCCTACGTTCCGCAAATCTTACCTTTTAAAAGCGGCCAATAACTTATCGGAACCATACCCCGTCAAAGCCACAACCACACCTGTACGCGCCGCCGGGGCCGCGTTTCAACGCATCAGCCACCAGTCTCCGTATCATCCATCCGCCGCAAGTACAGACCTGCACATACGACCTCCCGGGCCTCATCAGCAGATGAATGAGGTGAGAAAAATAATCCGAGACACTGTGGACGGCGGTGATCGGGTCGACCGGCAAATAAGTGTTCATGGTGGAGCAAGATTGAGCGGGTTTATATGGTTGAGCGGGTTGACCGCATCGGGGCCCAGGTAGTTGGGCGAAGATGCCGCGGGCATTCAGTATAAACAAACCGCCCTACTTTGCGGGACATTAAATGTTCCAGATTCCTAATTGCACACACTATGCGCACCTTATTCAGTTTACGCGACCATTGTACTGACAACGGCTGTTTTCATCACCGGCATTATTTTTACTTCAGGGCCAAAGCTTCGTGCAGATTGCGCACGGAACCGGGAAACAAGGCCTTCAAACGTATGCTGGAAATACTGGCGGGCGACTAAACCCGGTTGCAGAAAATCTGGTGCCCTGGGATCACGAAATGCCAGGAGTTGTTGTCGCTCAACCGGGTAAACGAGAAAAAACCTGGCTGGTTCCGCTTCCCGTTCGTCGGGCCAGAATTACGACAAGCTACCAGGAACCGTAGTGGCATACGTCCCAGCAGATGGGAAAATCCAGCGTCACGATAGCCACGAGCGACCGCAGTTCATTATTGGAAAAAAGACAAGAAACCGAAATTTGGCTCAATAACTCCTTCGACCTGTTGTGGACGACGCCTGCTAGCGCCCGGTAAAGGTTGAAATTACTGGCCCGGCTGGAGCACCAATCGGACGAGGTAAACGCCACGCTTCTCACAATGCCGGCAGGTTGTCCTGAGCCTGAATACCGAACACTAAGCGGCCCCAACCCTCGTGCTATGACCCTCCTGCAGGAACTGGGGACCCCGAAGCGGAGAACATCGCCTCGCTGGCTCTGCGCGCCTGCACGTCTGACACACCGGTGCCGATGGGAAAAAACTGCACGAGACGAGGCTGTCTCAAAGCATGGCTTTGACGAGTGATTTTTCAGACAGGATTTACAAGATTTCGGGATAAGTAGGGCGACTATCAGCGTAAAATCCAATCCTTTTATCTGTCCAAAAAATGTAATTCGACTTTCAAACTGGCTCACGGTACGGACTTAGCTGAGACAGCTCCCTGAATACCGAAAAGGAATGTCCTATAGTGTTGGAAAATACCACAAAACCCTGCTCTAAAAAACCCGTTAGCAGAATACTGGATACAAAATTTAGACTTTACAATGTACCCAGAAAATCAAGTTTTTAAAATTAAAAGCTTGAGTTTTGCTTTTTAATTCCCAAAAAAACCTCAACTGTCCAAGTTCCCCACCGTCCCGCTACTTTTACACTCATAATTGATTGTTAAAACAACCAAACTATGAGAAAGTAGATTTGAACTTAATCTGCCAACCCACTGTTCGGCTTGCCATTTTTGAAAGGCAGCCCAGTCCTTGTTGCCCGGATCAGGGAACAAGGCTTTTTCCTATGGTGATCGGATGGAGTGGACTTTCCTACTCGCCAACCGGGTGCTGTTTGGGGACGATGCAACCCGGCGGGCAACCCGACGCGATGACTGAGTTAAAAATCAAACCGACCACGATGCTAAATATCGCGGGCCGGCAGTTTTGCACCTCACCAATCCGCGGGAACAAACTGCTCGGCGGGCAATCATCACCGCCTGTCTCGATTTGGTTTTTAATTTAGAAAACGGGCCGATGGGCGAACAGTTACCCTTAGTGCGGGAAGTCGTGAATTTGATGACGGCCAACGACCATTTCGAGCTGCTTGTTTTCCAACGTCAGCACACCACGATCCGGCGGGCAATGCCGGCTGCAGTGGCGAGTTATCCCTCGGCAATAACTACACGATAACCGTGGCATTCACCGGAAACGCGATGGGGGCAAATCATCGCGGCTCACGGTGTTCGGTGAGCATGGGGATGATTGATACCATGAAAACGGAAATCGCCAACCCGGGGCGGGACGTTATTTTACGATTTACAAGCCCGGCTTTGGTTGTTGTGGAAGACGATCGTGTTCAGCTGCTGTAACGCGGATGCCACACTCGCATTGGCAGCCGGCGCGCCAACAACATACTGCAACGGCGATTCCACAACCCCTTATTGACCGGACTCAACGGAACGCCGCCTACAACCGCCTCTTTCGCGCAGCAAGCGCCACGGATACCTCCTA
>JADJYW010000012.1 GCA_016719605.1 Lewinellaceae bacterium
GGCAATGCCCGTGCCCTGAGTGCCGCTACTGCCGAGCCGTGGAACAACATCGCCCAGGCTAAAGTGGAGCGCCGTACGGTGAAAACCACCGACGGCAAGGACATGAATGTGTGGTTGGTACTGCCGCCCAATTTTGATGCAAAGAAAAAATATCCGGCTTTGCTGTACTGTCAGGGCGGCCCGCAGTCGGCGCTCAGTCAGTTTTTTTCGTTCCGCTGGAACCTGCAGCTGATGGCCTCGCAGGGGTACATCGTCATCGCACCCTGTCGGCGTGGCATGCCGGGCGGCCCTTACGGACAGGAGTGGAACGCGGCGATCAGCACCGATTGGGGTGGGCAAGCCATGCAAGACCTGCTGTCGGCGTCCGACGCCATGGCCAAAGAACCGTTTGTGGATGCGCAACGGATGGGCGCGGTGGGCGCCAGTTTTGGCGGGTACTCGGTGTTTTGGCTGGCCGGAAACCATAACAAGCGCTTCAAAACCTTCATTTCGCACTGCGGCATGTTCAATACGACCAGTTGGTACGGCACCACGGAGGAACTGTTTTTTGCCAACCACGACCTTGGCGGTCCGTACTGGGACAATCCAGGCAACCCGGGTTGGTCCAAATTCAGCCCGCATTTGTATGTAAAAAACTGGGATACGCCTATCCTCGTCATGCACAACGAACTTGATTTCCGGGTGCCGTTTTCCGGAGGTATGCAGGCTTTTCAGGCGGCGCAATTGCGCGGTATACCTTCGCGTCTGGTCAGTTTTCCCGACGAGGGGCACTGGATGTCCAAGGCTCAGAACAGTTTGATGTGGCAGCGGGAATTTTTCAGGTGGCTGGATGCGTACTTGAAAAATTAAACGGCCTGAATCCCGTCAGTTTTTCAGCCGGATAAACCCTTTTTCTATGCAGTACCCGGCAAAGTCGCGGGCGCTTCTGAAATCGTACACAAACAGGGTTTTGGCTTTTCGGAGCAGGTTGGCGTTGTATTCGTGCAAGGTGTGGCGCGACCAGCCTTTCTCGCGCAACACCTCTTCCGTTTTTTTTCCGGCAGCGTAGAGCGCGAGCAGGCCGAGCTCGGCATCGGTGAACTCGTCAATGATCTGGAGCGACAGCTGGGAAATGAGCTGATCGTCGAAGTCGTTATTTGCTATGTTTCGGATTTGGATGTTGGCTTCCATCGGTCGCAGGTTGCGTTCCGACCACTTGCCCTCCCGGTAGAACGTCTGCATATTGGTCACAATTCGGCCTTCTGCATCCACTTGTACAATGGTCGAGTTCATATAAAACCAGAAGTACTGCCCGTCGAGCACCTGCAACGGAAGCGGTATCCGATAGGCCGCCTCCATCGGGTTGATGACCATCTCCTGTTTGAAAATCAGGTTGTAGGCAGCCGTACGCCAACGCAAAAACGGCATGACATAATCCGGATGTATCTGTCGGAAAAAGTCCTTCACAGAGGTCAATTTGTGTCCGAAAACCTCCAAATCGCCTTCACTGTGTGATATATCCAGGGTTTTATAGTCAATCATTTGCCAAAACGCCATGTTGGGGTAGTCGTCCCGAAAATGCCTCAAACGCGTCAGCAATTCCTCAAATGCTTCCGGGGTTCGGTTTACAGGAGGGCCAACTGCTGCCCGATAGGCAGCGGAAGGTCGCTCAATGAGCTGTTCGTAGGTTTCGTCAAACGGTTGATAGCCAGGCATAGCAGAAGTTCGGTGCGGTTAGGAGAGGCGGCCACTTGACACAGCGGCAAAGGAAATCAAAATCGGGGCATTTGCAAGAGAAGCGTCTGGCGAAAACGCGCCTTTGCCAGTCAACGCTACAAAACAACGGCTCAAACGCTCTGTTCTACCACCCACCACTTTCGGGTTTCACCGTGCCGCTCCGGTGCGTTTTTTATGCCACAGCCGGCATACGTTCCGCTACTTAATACCTTTTTCAACATGCGAACCAAACGTTTTTTCAATCTCCTGTTCTTGCTCGCCGCCATGCCGATAGCCGGGCTGCACGCTCAGCCATCCCCGGTACTGGAAGCATACATCCGCGACGGACTGGCCAACAACCTCGCACTCCGGCAACAAAATCTCGACCTGCAACGCAGCCTCGAAGCCGTTCGGCAGGCGCGTAGCCTCTTTTATCCCACGGTGCAGTTCAATGCCACCTACACCCGTTCAACGGGTGGGCGGAGTATCGAAATTCCTGTTGGCGATATGCTGAATCCGGTCTATAGCACGCTGAACCAACTGCTCCAGACCAATGCATTTCCCATGCTGGAAAACCAGCGGGAGCAATTCCTGCCCGACAATTTCCACGAAACATACCTGAAAGTAGCCTACCCGTTATTCAACTCCGACCTGAAATACAACCGGCAAATTCAGGAACAAATGGTGCTGGGAAAAACCGCCACCAAGGCCGCTCTGGAACACGAACTGCGCTACCGCATCACTGAGGCGTACCTGCGCTATTTGCAAACCATTGAAGCCCAAAAAATCTGGGTGAATACCAAAGAAGTGCTCATGGAATTGCGTCGCTTCAACGAGTCGTTGGTAAAAAACAACGTAGC
This sequence comes from Lewinellaceae bacterium, assembly GCA_016719605.1. Lineage (GTDB taxonomy): Bacteria > Bacteroidota > Bacteroidia > Chitinophagales > Saprospiraceae > M3007. The sequence goes on from JADJYW010000012.1 coordinate 2,556, forward strand.
CACGCGCGACGTGGTGGCTACCGCCGACTACGAACTGAGCAAGGCCGAAAACGAAATTTTTCAATTATCAAGTCAGCAAAATACCGCCCGCGCTTATTTCAACTTCCTGACAAACCGCGACTTGCAAGCCGATGTCGTCGTGGATACCACGTTGCTCAATCAGGGTATTCCGGTGTACAATCTGGCCGACCTTGTCCGGGACGCCCTGGCCAACCGGCAGGAACTGGCCGCTCTGCAGGCCGGGCAGGCCGCTGCCGAGACGGCCCTGAAAATGAACGAAGCCAATCGCATATTGCCCGATCTTTACATCGGCGGGCAAGTTGGTTTTCAAGGTTTTGGATACAAATTCGACGGCGACCAGGCCTACGCGCTGGCCCAGGTAGGCCTCACCTATGACTTGTTCAGCGGAGGACAAAAAAACAGCAAAACGCAACAGGCGCGTATCGAAACGGAAAAACTGCGCGCCTACCACGGCGAAGTACAACAGCAGATTGCCCTGCAAGTCACGCAAGCTGCCAACAACCTCGAAAGTGCCCGCAACGCCTGGGCCAGCGCGCGCCAGGGCTTGGTTGCCGCCGAGGAAATTTTCCGAATTGTGAACAACAAGTACCGCGCAAATCAGGCTCTGCTGCTGGAATACCAGGATGCTCAAAACCGTGCAACAACTGCGCGGCTGCAAGTTGTGCTGGCCTGGGTGGAGGTGTTGGTTCGGGAAGCAGAGGTGCGAAAAGCGGCAGGAATTTGAATGAAATTGCTTTAAAAATTAGACAACTACGCCATTATTATGAAAAAAATACCGCTTCGCTCCTTCGCCCCGGCCCTGCTCGTAGCGGCTGCCGTCGGCGGTCTCTATTGCCTGCTTGGCGGCTGCGGCCAACCCGCTGCCGAACCCGGCCCGGCAACCGCAACCTCCCTTGCCGACGAACGTATCCCCGTGCGCACATCGCCTGTGCAGACCAAAACATTTGCCTTGCCGGTACACGCCTCCGGTATTCTGACCAGCTCCGCCGAGCAACGCCTGTCGTTCAAAGTCGGCGGTGTGATCCAAAAAATTCATGTCGCCGAGGGCGATTTCGTGCGCCCCGGACAGCTCTTGGCCACCGTAGATAAAACCGAAATTGATGCCCAGGTAAACCAGGCCGAGCAGGCCGTGCTCAAAGCCGAACGCGATCTGGCCCGCGTCGAGGGGTTGTACCGCGACAGCAGCGCCACGCTCGAACTGCTGCAAAACGCCACTACCGGACGCGATATAGCCAAAGAAACCGCGCGCATCGCCCGCTTCAACCAGCAGTATGCCGAAATCCGCGCTACTCGCAGCGGCAAGGTGATCAAAAAACTGATGAACGAGGGCGAGATCACGGGTCCGGGCATACCCGTGTTTGTGCTGTTCGAAACCGGCAACGATGACTGGGTCGTCCAGGTCAGTATCAGCGACCGCGACTGGGCGCGGCTCACCCTCGGCATGTCGGCCGAGGTGCGCATGGATGCCTACCCCGGCACAGCATTTTCCGGGAAAGTGACCGATCTGGCGCCCGCCGCCGATCCCGCCAATGGCCTGTACCCCGTCGAAATCAAGGTGGCCCCACAGGGCAAACGTTTCGCACCCGGCCTGTTTGCCGAGGTAGATATAACTCCCCGTCAGGCTCGAACCTGCACGGCCGTGCCCGTGGAAGCCATTGTGGAGGGCGACGGCCAGGAGGCGTTCGTATTTGTGCTGGAACCCGATGGCGAACGTGTACGCAAGGTGCCCGTGCAAATCGCTTTTCTCGACGGCAACCTGGCCGTGCTGGTTCAGGGCCTCGGCGAGACGGCCGAAGTGGTCACCGCCGGCGCGCCACGTATCTGACAGAAAAAAAGCGGGTGCGGAAACACGTTGAGCAACCTTCCCTCCAACCCTCCAACCTCCAACCAGCAACCATTTCCAACAGCACAAACATGAAAATCGCAGAATTTTCCGTAAAAAACAGCCAGTTTACCTTTATCGTCTTCCTGGCGGTGCTGGCCCTCGGGATCGGTTCCCTGCTGAATATGCCCCGGGCTGAAGACCCCAAGTTTGAGGCGCCCGGTTTTACGGTAATCATCGTTTATCCTGGCGCCGGACCGGCACAAATTGAAGACCAGATCGCCGACAAAGTGGAGGCCAAATTGGGCGCGCTGGAGAACATTGACCGGATGCGCTCCGTATCAGCCAATGGCCTGATGGTGCTCACCCTGGAGTTCCGGCACGGCCAGGACCCCGACAAAAAGTACGACGAGTTGCTCCGGGAAATAAATGCCTTGCGTGCCGACCTGCCCCAGGACCTGTACCGGTTGGAAGTCCAGCGCTTTTCCGCTTCGGACGTGCTCATGTTGCAAACGGCTATTATTTCTGAAAATGCTTCGTGGTATCAACTGCGCGAGCAAGCCGAGCGTATGGAAGATATGCTGGAAAAAATCCCCGGGATCAAGGGCGCCGACACCTACGGCTACCCCCGGCGCGAGGTGCGTATCGGGTTAAATTTGCCGCGTATGGCGGCCGAAGGTATCCCTGTCAGCCGGGTGCTGGGCGCCTTGCAGAGCGAAAACGTGTCCATTCCCGGCGGGGCTTTGCACGTCGGTGAACGGCAGTTTTTTGTACAAACCAGTGGCGATTTCGAGGATATCGAAGACGTGCGCAACACCATTGTTTTTGCCAACGGCGGAAAAATTGTTTACCTGAAAGACCTTGCCGAGGTGGCCTTCGCCTACGAGGAACCACGCCATATTGCCCGTTTCAACGGCGCACGCAGCGTGTTCGTCACGGCCCGCATGAAAAATGGCCAGAACATCGCTGTGGTGGGGCAAGAAGTGAACACCGCACTCGAAGCATTCCGGGCCGATTTGCCGGCCAGCATGGATGTCCGGAAAGTGCTCGATCAGGATGATTCGGTGCGCAAGCGCCTGAACCGGTTTTCCAAAGATTTTGCCATTGCCATCCTGCTCGTGTTGCTCACCTTGCTGCCACTGGGCACCCGCGCTTCGCTGGTGGTGATGATCTCCATCCCGTTATCCATCGCCATTGGCTTGTTCGCCCTCGATTTGCTGGGCTACTCGCTCAACCAGTTGAGTATCGTGGGCCTCATCATTGCGCTGGGTATCCTCGTGGACGACTCCATTGTGGTGGTAGAAAATATCGAGCGCTGGTTGCGCGAAGGGCATAATCGCCGGGAAGCAGCCATTTTGGCTACCCGGCAGATCGGGCTGGCGGTGATAGGCTGTACGGCCACGCTCATCCTCGCTTTTTTGCCCCTCGTGTTTTTGCCGGAGGCTTCGGGCGATTTTATCCGCAGTTTGCCTATGGCTGTGGTGACCACCGTGTTGGCGTCCTTGTTTGTGTCGCTCACCATTGTACCGTTTTTGGGCAGCCGTCTGTTGGCGGAGCACCACGATCCGCGCGGTAATATCTTCCTGCGGGGGCTGAAATGGGCCATTTCCAAATCGTATGCCCGTTTGCTGCATCTTGGTTTGCGTTATCCGCGCTGGACGATGGTGGTTTCCGGGGTTATTTTTCTGGCTGTTTTGAGTTTGGCGGGCCGCGCCGGGTTTGCGGTGTTTCCCGCCAGCGAGCGCCCCATGTTTTATATTGATGTGGAAACAGCGCCGGGCGCCAACATAGAATTTACCAACCGGATCATGTTGCAGGTAGACTCCGTATTGACCACCTATATGCCTGAAGAAATTAGAGCCGGGCAGGCAAATGCGCAGCACCAAAAACTGGAGACCAACCAATCGAGATACCCCGGCCACGGCGCGCCGGCGCAAATCGTATCGTTTGCCACGAATGTCGGGCGTGGCAACCCGCGGATGTATTACAACGTGATCCCGCGTAACGAAAGCCCCGATTATGGCCAGATCGTGGTGCAATTGCAAGACCGCACGCCGCCGCCCGTGAAGGTGGCGCTGATTGATGCCTTGCGGGAAAAATTCCGGGACGTGCCCGGGGCGGTCATCACCGTGAAAAACTTCGAGCAAGGGCCACCCATCGAGGCGCCGGTAGCTATCCGGATTTTTGGCGACAACCTCGACACCCTGCGTACGGTGGCAGCCCGGGTGGAGGATATGATTGCCGGCATTGAGGGCGCGATTTATGTGGACAATCCCATCGCATCCATCAAAACCGATTTGCAGGTAAAAATTAACCGCGACAAGGCAACTTCGCTCGGCATACCCATTGCCGAAATAGACCGCACGGTGCGGCTTGCCGTGGCCGGGCTGAATATGGGCAGTTTCAATACCGCCGATGGCGACGAGTACGGTCTCACCGTCACCTTGCCAAGGGATGGGGTATTTTCGGGGCTGGATGCGTTCAAAAACATTTATGTGAACAGCCTGACCGGGGCTGCCGTGCCGCTGAGTCAGGTAGCGACAATCGAGTTCAAACGCGCGCCCAACACGATTACGCACTTCGACCGGGACCGTTACACGCTGATCACGGCGTTTGTAAAAAGCGGGTACTATGCGCAGGATATCAATACTAAAATTCAGGAAAACCTCGAAAAAATGGATTTTCCGAAGGATATGCGCTATGTCATCGCGGGCGAGGTAGAGAGCAGCCAGCGCTCGTTCGGGGGTATGGGCACAGTCATTTTGATTACCATTTTCGGCCTGTTGGCGGTGTTGATTCTGGAGTTCAAAACTTTCCGCAGCACGATCATTGTGTTGTCGGTGATCCCGCTGGGCATCATCGGGGCGGTGTTGGCCTTGCTGGTCACGGGTTACCCGTTTTCGTTCACGGTGGTTGTTGGCCTCATCGCGCTGATGGGCATCGAGGTCAAAAACTCGATTCTGCTCGTGGATTTCACGAACCAGTTGCGCCTGGAGGGCAAGTCCATAGACGACGCCATTCAGGAGGCCGGCGAGTTGCGTTTTGTGCCCATTTTGCTCACGTCGCTCACGGCTATCGGTGGCCTCACGCCTCTGGCCATCGAGGAAAACCCGCTGTATTCCCCCTTGGCTTATGTGCTGATCGGGGGCCTTATTTCGTCCACGCTGTTATCGCGTATTGTGACACCGGTGTTGTACAAATTGCTGGCGCCGCGGGTTTCTTAGTTTTGAGTTTGGGGTTTTGAGTTTTGAGTTGCGTGGCTATACCCGTCACTAGGTTTTCAGCATGGGTGGCGGCGTACTACGTTTACTAAACTTTAAAAAGTTTAGTAAACGTAGTACGCCCTTAGTACCGTTTTACCGACTCAATGATGTACAGCGGTCGGTTTTTGATCTCGCTGTAGATATTGGACAGGTAGATGGACATGATGTACAGGTTCAGGCAAGTGATGGCAAAAAAAACGGAGATCATCACCACGAGGTATGCCCAGCCGGATACGGTTTGGTGGTAATTGCCGAAGATGTCCATGTTGGTGAGGCGTACCCGGACGGCATTAAAAATAGCCATGCCGGCAACCAGGCAAGACGACACAAAAATCCACCACAACAGGCTGCGCAGGAATGTCGTGAAGGATGTGATAGCCACCAATGCGGTGCGGAACTGTTCGCCGAACGATGTTTCCGGCTCCGGTTCGAGGGGTTGTTCCACCGCCAGAGCCGCCGTATTGTATCCGACGAGGGCATAGATAGCCTTGAGGTAGCGGCTGTTTTCGCGCAAGCGGAGCAGCGAGTTCAGCGCGCGGCGGCTGATGATGCGGGTGTGGTGCGCGCTCGGGTCAATGCGCAGGTTGGAGTAGCGGTGCAGGATGCCGTAAAAAAGTTGATAGAGCAGCCGATAGGCCCAGGGCAACCGACGTTCCGGCCCGCGCAAATAAACGATATCGAAACCGGTTTGGCTTTGCTCCCACATCCGGGTGATCAGAGTGGGTTTGTGGGCAAAATCAAAATCAAAGACGACGGCATAGTCGCCGTTGGCGCGGTCCAGGCCGGCCAGCAGGGCGTTGTCCCGGCTCACCGGGGTGCTGAGATTCAGGAGAAAGATATTTTTGCGCAACGCCTCGGGCAGCGGACGGATGACGGCATCTATGGCGGTCAGGTCGCTGTGGTTGTTCACGAGTACAAACTCGAAATCGCTGAAATTTGCGGCCAGTTCGGCATACAAGCCCGTGAGCCACGACTCCAGTTCGCGAACCTGGCGACCGGACTGGATGATGCCGATGACGGAGAGAAAAGAGTGGTGCATGGTTTTTTTATTGCCATTCAAAGTCTGCCGACCTGGGCGCCGTCTCGAACATCGAGCGCACCAAATCTGGCGGAGCCGTGAGTTTTCTCAGCCGGGTGTCTATCCAGGCGCCGTCCACATTGATCGTGGCGCAAAGGGTGCCGTCGGTGCGCGAAATTTCGTGGCGAAAAGAGAATCGAGCGCCGTCGTGGCGTAGTTTGGTTACCACCAAATTGATCCACAGCGCATCGCCATAACGGATTTCCCGCCGAAAAACGGCCTCCTCCCGAAACAGGATCGGCCCGAAATGCTGTGTCTCCATTTGTTCAATAGTCGCGCCATGGGCCGACAGGAATGCCACACGGATGGAGGCGCCAAGGTCGTAATAGACCGAGTGGCGCACATGCCCGTTGGGATCCATGTCGGCCCAGCGCAATAAAACTGATTGCCTGAAACTATTGTCCATAAAACTCAACTCAAAACTCAAAACTCAAAACTCAAAACTGTTTCACGGTTGCTCCCGGGCCAGTTCGATCATCACGGAAAGCTCTTCCACCAGGGCATCGTTGTCGCCGCTATAGCCAACGCTCTTGAAGCGTACTTTTCCGTTTTTGTCCATGATAAACTTGGTTGGAATGCCGCTCACGCCAAAGGATGCAACCACGGAGTCGTCGGTATCCATGGGCACGTTGAACGTGTAGCCCTTGCTCTGAATGAAATCGGCAGCGCTTTTGGCCCTGTCGGCTGCGCGTTCCCAGGTATTGATGAATAGAAAAGCCACGTTGGGGTCGTCTTTGTATTTATCTTGGGCTTTTTGCATACCCGGGAACGACGCCTTGCAGGGGCCGCACCAGGTGGCCCAAAAATCCACTACCACAACTTTGCCTTTCAGGCTTTGCAGGCTGACCTCCTGCCCGTCGAGGTTTTTCAGTTGAAAACCGGGCGCCGGCTGGTCGAGCATTTTGGCGGCAATTTCCTTTTTCAAATTTGCCTTGGCGATCTGCTCCAAACCGGCCATATAGGCTTCGGTACCTGCGGTGGACTTATCTTCCGAGGCGAACAGGCGTTTGAACTGTTCCTTCATTTTGGCCGACGCCTTTCCGTTGAGGATGAAGCCTTCGAGGCGGTAGCGCAGGTCGGGCGCTTTGGTGCGCTCGAGGTACCCGACATAACGTTCGTTCATTTCGGGGTCTTTCCCTTCGCCGGTTTCCACAACCTGTGCCTGGTATGCGGCGGCGGTGTGCGGGTCGTTTAGTTTGTCGAGGATGAAAGCGTAGGTATCGGCATACTGGGCGAAGGTGAATTTGCGGTTACGCTCCCAGTCTTTCTGCGACAGGTATGGCGTTTTGGCCTTTTGTGGGCGGAGCATTTCATTTTTTGCCCATTCGGTAGCTTCTGCGGCCATGAGGCGGGCCTGTTCCATATTCTCCCCGTCCTCTGCCAATCCCCAGGCGAAGTTATTGTACAAGCTGGCCCGGCTGGCGGGACTCATTTTTCCGGCGGCTTTTTTCAGCATATCCCAGTTTTTTGCCTCAAAGGCCTTGCTGCCGAGCAGGGTATAGAGTTCGCTGACCTCGTCTTTTTCCTCATCGGTGCCGGGTGGAAAATCCTTTTGGTAGGCATCAATGGATTTTTCGAGCAACGCCATGTCGGCAGCACTGCGCATTTCCTGCCGGCGTTGCTGGCGCACATAGATTCCCTTCGGGAAATCTTTGGCAATTTTTTCCCGCAAGGCGGTCGCATCCGCCGCTGCGCCGAGCCGGTCAAACAACCGGGCCACGGCCACGCGATCTTTTTCGGTCAGGTCTGCCGAACTGCCGGCCTCCCGGAGCACGGCAAGCGCCTCGTTTTTGCTTTCGTCGCCGCGTTTGACGGCAAGAATACAGTTAGAGTATGACACGCTGTACCGTTTTTTCAGGGTCGGGTTAGCCGCAAATGCGCGGTTATACAAATCCAATGCGACAGGGGCTTTGCGGTCGAGGTCAAACAAACTGCCCCAATCGCGATAAACCAGCGCATGTGCGGCCAAACTCTGGGGCAGTACTTTGCCGGCTGCATCGTGCACATACACGAAGTACCCGGCGCCCTTGTTGTTGTCCCGGCGCTCACCTGCCTGAAAAGCCAATACGGCCACCTGTGCGTTGGCACTCAGGGAAAACTGTCCCGAAATTTTGCCGCCCGCGTATTGTACCATGATATCCCGTGTCTGCGGCTGATCCGAAATATATTCCAGTGCGGCCACTTCGATGATTTCTTTAGCCCCGCTTAGCGGGCTGCCGGCCACGTCGTACTCGAACGAGATTGTCGCGCCCGCCTTCGGGTTTTCGGGGGTAATTTTCAGGTGGGGCGTCTGTGCGTTCAGCATGGGGGCGAGCACAAGTCCGATGAGTAATGCCAATAGTTTTTTCATGTCAAAATGTAGTTTTTGAATTTTTGAATCAAATCAAAATCGAGGGCACACCACGCGGGTTTTCCGCTCTGCCGGGTGGAAATACGTCAGCGAGAGCTCGACTGCTCCACGAGAATTATTGACCCGCGTCAGTCCCGAAACGGTGATGTCGTAACTGACGCCCAACATCCAGCGCTCCAGTTCGAGCATGGCCACCACCGAAACAGCATCGGCCTGGAGGCCGCTGTCGAGGCGGTTTCCGAAGCGCGACCAGGCGCCGAGGCGCATGGCCAGTTCGTTGCGGTCGTTGTTGGAATAGCGGATGTTCATGCCAAAATTGGCTTGCAGCGCAGGTCCCTGGCGCATCACTTGTGCACCCGGCATCAAACTAAAATTCTCGTTCACAGGTAGCTGGCCGCCCGTATGGGCCGTCCATCGGGAATACAGTCGTTCGGCATCGTTGTCGGCCAAAGTCACCACGGGCTGATTGATGTGGTGCAGGGCCGCGCCGGCAGACCAGTGGCCGCCGTTGTCCAGCAGGACGTACCAGAGCAGCCCGGCGTTGAAATCGAGGTAAATGTTCGTGTTGGCGCCGGCATTCGGCTCACCGTTTCCGGCCCCGGGGTCGGGCGCTTCCGTCGCGGGGTCAAACTGGCGGCTAAACCACAGGCGGCCCCAGTCTATGCTGTTTTGCCCGAAACCGACTTGCGCGCCGACACTCAGGAAATGATCCGCCCGGCGTGGCCCGCCGGTGAGTTGTTTGAGAAATGCGCCACCTAATTGGCCCTTGTTTTGGGAAAACCGTGCGGTACCCGCCTCATCGTGCAAAAGCCCGATACCGAGGGCGAAAAAATCGGTGCGGTTCACGCCGAAACGCACATCAGCGGCAGCCGAATAGGTGCGGAAGGGCACCGGTGCAAGGATGCTGCTCCACTGGTCGCGGTAGTTGGCCGTCACGCGCCATCGCCCATCGAACGCTCCCGTCAATGCCGGGTTGAGGTTCCAGGGGGAAGCAAAAAACTGCGAAAAATGCGGGTCCTGCCCGCGAACATTCGGAGCAATACCGAAAAAAAGAAGGAGCAAAAAGCCCGGAACGAGTAGGGTGTGCAATTTCATAATGCGTGGAGATTGCTCGTATGAACGGCCAAATGTAGCAATTATCGAATAAGCGCAGTGTTGCCCTGCACCACCTGCTCAAAACCGTCTATGTACTCCACCTCGGCGTACCAGACGTAGATGCCGGCCTGGCAATCTTGTCCGCGAAACTGACCATTCCAACCCCGCTGCTCGTTGTTTACTGCAAAATCAGCGCCCTCAAAAACCAATTCGCCTCAACGATCATAAACCCGGAACACCTTGATTCGCCGAGTCTGCTTGCTTTTCCCGTACACCACAAGCAGATCGTTGTTGCCGTCGCCGTTGGGACTGAAACCCGTGGGCACATACGTCCCGCGCGGCTTTTCCACCTCTACCCGTACGGCTGCACGGCCTTGGCACCCATTGGTATCGGTGACGACAGCCGTGTAGGTATTGGTGTAGGCTGGGAATACCCACACGGCGGAACATTCGGGCGGATTGGCGCAGCGTATGCTGTCGGGGAAGGCGCCTTGCCAGGTATATGCACCCGCGCCGGCGGTATTGAAAGCATCCGCTGTCAGCAAGACACTGTCGCCGAGGGTAATGGTTATGTCGGGATCGGTCAACACCTCGATGGGCGGCGGTTGGCTCAGGGTAAAGTTTGTGGTGGTGATACAGCCCAGTCCGTCCCGCACCAATACCGAATACGCTCCGGCGGCCAGTCCGAAGAAGACCCCGGAGCCTGCGAATGTTTGCCCGTTGAGGCTGAATTGGTACGGCTGTACACCGCCGGAAATGAGCACTTGTGCCTGGCCATTCAGGTTGCCAAAACAGACCGGGTGGATGGTTTCTACCGAAATAACAGGCGGATTGGGTTGACTGAGCACAGAACTATCGGTGGCGGTGCAGCCGTTTTTGTCGGCGACGGTCACGGCGTAGCTGCCCGGACCGAGGTTTTCAATTTTGTCGCCGGAAGCGCCGGTGTTCCAGGAGTAGGTGTAACCGGGTGTACCGCCCTGCACGGTGGTTTGCACGATACCATTGCTGTCGTTGTTGCAAATCAAGGTTTGGATGACCAGTTCGATGAACAGCGGCGGCGGTTCGGACACGGTGGCTACGCCCGTGCCGGTGCAGCCTTGCGTGTCGGTGGCGGTTACGGTGTACACACCGGCAGGCAGGTTGGCCAGGTTTTGGCCGATGAAGCCGGTGTTCCAGCGGTATTGCGCGATGGGGCGGGAGCTTTGTACAGAAGAGACCTGCACCGCCCCGGTGGTCAGTCCAAAACAAGCGATGCTGTCGGTGTTCAATGTTAGTACAATTGGCGGCTGGTCGTTGAGCGTGGGGCTGAGTACTACTGTACACCCGGCATCGTCGGTCACGGTCAGCGAAAAGGTTTGGCCGCCCGTGAGGCCGTTGATGTAAATCGTGTCGCCGAATCCCGGTACGCTCCATTGGTAGGAGTAGCCGCTTCCGGTGCCGCCGCTGACTTGGTTGACCGCCGCTTGCCCGTCGTTGCCACCCGGGCAAGTGGGCAGTATTGTGGCGACGCTCACCTGGATGCTGCTCCATTCGGCGATATTCAGACTTTGGGTGGCCGTGCAGCCCTTGCTGTCGGCGACCGTGACGGTGTAGTTGCCGGCGGCAAAATTTGTCGGCGCCGGGTCGGTTTGTCCGTTGCTCCACTCGAAGGTAAAGGGCGCGCCGTTGCCGCCGATGGCCGTTGCTGTGGCCGCACCGTTGCCGGCTCCGGCACAGGCATTTCGGGTTTGTATGGCTGTTATCTGGAGCGGAGTACCCGGTTGCGACACCGTGGCGGCGGCCGGACTGAACGAGCAACCATTGGCATCGGTGACCGTCAACGTGTAGTTCCCGGCCGGCAGGCCCACAAGGATGGGCGTACTTTGTGGTACATTCCAGGTGTAGGTATAGGGCGGTGTTCCGCCGGCAGCTGTGGCCTGTACGGTCCCGTCATTTCCGCCAAAGCAGGTGACCGATGTTGGTACAAGAACGGCACTGATCTGTGGCGGCTCCGAAACGGTCGCCGAGGCTGAAGTGGTACAACCGTTGCCGTCGGAAACGATGACCGTGTAGTTGCCGGCGAGTAAATTAGAGGCGGAAGCGGTCAGTTGCTGGTTAGGGTCGTTCCACAGGTAGGACAGCCCGCCTGTGCCGCCCTGTGCGAATACCGTGAGCACGCCATTGGCTGCGCCAAAACACCGCACCGGCTGTACGGCAATACTGTCAACGAGCAAAAGAGCGGGGCAGGGGAGCGAGTCGGTTGCTGTGTGGGTACAGCCTGCCACGTCGGTGATGGTCACGGTGTATGTTCCGCAGGACAGATTCTGAATGGTCTCGCTCGTTCCGCCCGTGCTCCAGAGGTACTGGTAGGGTGGGGCGCCGCCGGTAGCAGCGGCGGTTAGTGTACCGTTTTGGTCGTTGGCGCATACGGGAGCCGTAGCGGTAAATTGCACACCGAGGGGTGTTGCGGCGCCGATATCTGCTGAGGCGGTTTTGCTACATCCGTTGGCATCGGTTGCCGTCACTTGGTAGGTGCCGGGGCACAGGTTTTGGGGGGCAGTTTCGCCGGGCAGAATACCTGGGTTGTTCCATAAAATGGCATAGAACGGAACACCTCCGGTGACGTTCAGTGTCAGTTGGCCGTCGCAGGCGCCCGCGCAGGTTTCACCCTGAATGCCCGAAATTGTTGCAATCAGTTCCGGTGGCGTACCAAGTGATACGCTGCTGGTGGCCGTGCATCCGTTTTGGTCGGTAGCGGTCACGGTGTGGGTCCCTGCGCCCAGTCCGGTTGCTGTTGGGCCGGTTTGCCCGCCGCTCCAGAGGTATGTATATGGCGATATGCCTCCCTGGGTGGAGGCGGAGGCCGTGCCGGTGCTGTCGCCAAAACAGGCAATGGCGGCGCCGGGAACGCTGGTCACAACCAACTGGGTGGGCTGTTGTACCTGCACCAGTGTCACCGCCTGACAGCCAATAGCATCGGTAATGGTCACGGAGTGGAACCCGGCCTTCAGGCTGTCGGCAGTAGTGCCGGTATCGCCGTTGCTCCAAGCGTAGGTATAAGGTGGTATGGCGCCGGAAGCCATTATCGTGGCGCGGCCGTCCATGCCGCCGAAACACCGAACCGGTTCCTGCATCGAGGTAAACTCGAACTTGTCCGGCTCGCCGATGGTGTCCTGTGCGACTGCTGTGCAGCCGTTAGCATCGGTAACCGTGACGACGTAACAGCCGGCGAACAGATCAACGGCTATCGGGCCGGGCATGTTCATGCCGCCCTGGCAGCGCCTCCAGACATAAGTGAGCGTACCCGTTCCGCCGGATGCGGCTGCCTGGATGGCGCCGCTGTTATCGGCAAAACATTCTGCGTCGGTGACGGTGATCTGGATGTCGAAGGGTGGAGGTTGGGTGATGGTAAAAGCCACCGTGTCCCGGCAGCCTGCCGCATCGTGCACAGCCACGAGGTGGTCGCCTGCGGCAAAAAAATTGACAAAATTGCCGCTGGGAAAGGCCTGCGGGTTACCGACGATAAAAAACTGTGCGATTCCGTTGGCTCCGGTTGCGACAATAGTGGCCGATCCGGTGGCTGTACCGGGGCAGGTAGCCGGGGTGAGGGTAGTCGTGGAAGCGGACAGCGTGCACTCGACGTAGGTTTTGTTGGCCGTAATACTTTCCACCGTGCAGCCAAGAATGGCACTTATGGGGCGTATTTCGATCACGACCAAATCGCCCGGAGACAAGCCACCGACGGTATGTGTTTGTGCGCCGCTTGCAGGCGCCCATGGGCCTCCATTTACGCTGACCTCGAAGCCGGCGCTGCCGGGCACGGCATCCCAGGCCCAGGTCATATTGCCGCCGGTCATGCCGACGATCTGAACATTGCCTGGAGCCGGCACGACGCAGGGGCTTGCGCAGGAAATGGAGGCCGACCATCCGGTGGCTGTACCGGCGGCATCGGAGCGGAACAGCACGGTGAGGCATCCGCCGGTATTGCCGGCAGATGCCTGGATTTGGAAGGATTGTCCGCTGGGAAAATCGTTGGCACAAGCCAGCAGTGGGGCGAAAACGGTGGACCCGTCGAGGATGCAAAGGGTGTCACCCGGCGCCAGCAACACGCTGTCGAAGTGCAGGAGCAGTTGGGTACTGCCCATGCCGTCGGGGCAAATGGTGGTTTGGAGGTTTTGGTTGTTGGAGTAGTTGTCGGTACCGCCGCCGCTGTCGAAAAAAGTGCCGCTACAGGATGCGATTGGAGCCCCGGTCATGACAAAGGTTTGGCTGAATGCCGATGTGCAAAGAAAAAGGAAGGCCCAGAGAAGCGGTTTGTATGTCATAGCGAGGGGGATGAGCGGCGAATCGGTTGCAAAGAAAACAAAATGCCGGATACGAGCGGGGCTGATTTCGCTGTCTCCGGCATTTTGCGTTGCAGGCGTCGGTGGTGCAGTTCAAAACTGGATGCTACTGCCGCTTACTGTTTTTGGCCGTCCTGTTTTGGTGCAATAGCGCCGGGGGATGTTGGGGTAAGAGCACCGGGCTGAGTTTGGGACGCGCCGCCGGCATTCGGCTGGCTCGAAGGAATGGAGGTGGGCAGCGGGCTGGAACTTCTTTCGGTGGCAGCATCGGGCAATACGGGCGGGGGCATGGCGGCCGAGGCGATTTTTTCGGCTTCCGGCGTTGCAGCCCACTCGGACATGATTTTGTCGTACGCTGCAGAAGCCGCATCCAGCCGTTTTCCAACCATTTCAATACGTTTTTCATACCCTTCCACATTGCTCAGCATATTTTGGGTTTCTTGCAGCACATCCTCTTTTTTTACTTTTCCATCCGTGTATTCACCCAAAATGGCCTCCAGGCGAGACACCATCTCGTCCTGCGCAGTTATCATGGAAGCACACCCCCGGTTTAGAAACACGACCTCGGAGTACACTTTTTCGTAGCCGAATTTTGGATTATTCTTTACACCTTCGGGGACTTGAAGCATTTTTTCGAACAGTTTGGTGCAGCTCTGTGCGCTGGTTTCAAAGGTTGCGCGGTGTTCCCGGGTTTTGTTCATGCCCGTCTGAATTTGTTCTACATAGGCGTTGTCAATTCGATTGCAGGCGCTAAGCAGAACCAGTAGTGCAGCCGGCAACAGGAATGTCATGTTTTTCATAAATCGTGTTTGTGCTTTTTTTAAATCCATGTTTTTAAAAATCGGCGCAAAGGTAGGCGATTCCAATTATTTCCGGGTCGGCGGCATACCTTTGCGCACTATGGCAAAACCAGTTCACACGACCAAGACATCCGGTACTACGCAACCGAAGTTTGCTCAAAAGTACATCAATGTCTTCCTCGGCATCGGAAGCAATGTTGGCGACCGGGCAGCCAACCTGCGCACAGCCTACAACCACATCCACCGTCTGATCGGCAAAGTGGCCAAGTTCAGCCACATTTACGAAACGGAACCGTGGGGAAATGAAGAACAGGAGGCATTTCTCAACCAGGTGATTATGATCAACACCACCATGGATCCGCGCGAACTGCTCGAAGCGGCAACCAAGATCGAACGCGAGATGGGCCGCGTGCGCAAGGAGAAGTGGGGGCCGCGAATCATAGACATAGACATCCTGTTTTATGGCAAACGGATCATCCGCGACAAGGGCCTGGAGATACCGCATCCCGAACTGCACAAGCGTGCTTTTGTGCTGGTACCGCTGCTCGAAATTGCGCCCGATCTCATGCACCCGGTGCTAAAAAAACCCATTGACGAGCTGTACATGGCTTGTGAGGACACGTCCGATGTGGTCATGTTGAGCTAACTCAAAACGCGAAGTCACAGCATGTTCCCGCATTCGTTCATCGCCATTGAGGGCAATATCGGCGCCGGAAAAACGACGCTTTGCAGCCTGTTGGCCGAGCGGTATGGGTGCGCTTTGGTGCTGGAGCAGTTCACCGACAACCCGTTTCTGCCGTTTTTTTACGAACAACCGGAGCGTTACGCATTCCAGGTAGAACTTTTTTTTATGACCGAGCGACACAAACAATTGCTCGAGCATTTTGCGCAACCTGACCTGTTTCGATCCTTTACGGTAGCCGACTATTTTTTCCTGAAAACCCTGCTTTTTGCCAAAAACAACCTGAGTGAAACCGAATTTCGGCTGTTCCAGCGGTTGTTTTCCGTGCTGAACGCCACATTCCCGAAACCCGACCTGCTGCTGTACCTGCACCGCCCGGTATCGGTTTTGCAACAACAAATACAGCGTCGCGGGCGCGATATGGAGCGGCTCATCACCGATGAATACCTCGAAGGGCTGCAACATGCCTACCTCGATTTTTTCAAACAGGAAACAGAAATCCCGATCGTCGTGCTCGATTTGCACGATGCCGATTTTGTACAAAACCCGACAATCCTTGACGGCATCGCCGGCGTACTGAAACAAACATTTCGCCCCGGTCTGCAATACGTCTCTCTGGTTGGAAAATAGTTATCGAATCAATCGAATCAATCCATTTTATGGAAAAAAAAATAGAACTTCTCCAGGGTAAAATTGCCGAAGCCAAATTAGGCGGCGGTCAGGCCCGCATAGATGCCCAGCACAAAAAAGGCAAACTCACGGCCCGCGAACGTGTCCATTTTTTGCTTGACGATGGCTCCTTTGAAGAGATCGGCGCACTGGTTTCACATCGCAGCACGGATTTCGGCATGGCCGACCAGATTGTGCTCGGCGACGGGGTAGTCACCGGGTACGGTACCATTGGCGGGCGTTTGGTGTATGTTTTTGCGCAGGATTTTACGGTTTTCGGGGGATCACTTTCCGAAACGCACGCCGAAAAAATCTGCAAGGTGATGGATCTGGCCGTCAAAAACGGGGCGCCGGTCATCGGCCTCAACGACTCCGGCGGCGCGCGTATTCAGGAGGGGGTGAACTCGCTGGGCGGCTACGCCGATATTTTTTATCGGAATGTGTTGTCGAGCGGGGTGGTACCGCAGATTTCCGCCATCATGGGCCCTTGCGCCGGCGGCGCTGTGTACAGCCCGGCCATGACGGATTTCATTGTCATGGTGGACGGCACCTCGTACATGTTTGTGACCGGCCCGAATGTGGTCAAAACCGTGACCAACGAGGAAGTCACGAGCGAACAACTTGGTGGCGCCGGCACCCATGCCTCCAAATCGGGCGTCACGCACCTCGTGGCCGAAAACGACGTGGATTGTATTGAAAAAATCAAACGCCTGCTGAGTTACGTTCCGCAGAACTGCGCGGACAAAGTGCCCGCATTGCCCTACACGCCGGGCGATGAGTACCGCGAGCAATTGGACAGCATTGTCCCGGAAAACGCCAACCATCCGTACGACATCAAGGAAGTAATCGCGGGCATCGTGGATGAAAATACTTTTTTTGAAATTCACGAGCGCTACGCCGAAAACATTGTGGTGGGTTTTGCCCGATTAGCCGGGCGCAGTATCGGTATTGTGGCCAACCAGCCAATGAGCCTCGCGGGCGTGCTGGATGTAAACTCATCCAAAAAAGGTGCGCGTTTTGTGCGTTTTTGTGACTGTTTCAATATCCCGATTTTGGTACTGGAAGACGTGCCTGGTTTTTTGCCCGGCACCGACCAGGAATGGAACGCCATCATTACCAACGGCGCCAAGTTGCTCTACGCTTTTTCCGAGGCCACGGTGCCCCGCGTGACGGTTATCACCCGGAAAGCCTACGGCGGCGCGTACGATGTGATGAACTCCAAGCACATCGGCGCCGATATGAACTTTGCCTGGCCCAACGCCGAGATCGCGGTCATGGGCGCCAAAGGTGCCTCCGAGATCATTTTCAAAAAAGAAATCGAATCGGCAGCCGATCCGGCCGCCAAGTTGGCTGAAAAAGAACGGGAGTACGCCGAAACGTTCGCCAATCCCTACCGGGCTGCTGCCCGCGGGTTTATTGACGAGGTGATTGTGCCCCGCGAAACGCGCCGGAAACTCATCAAGGCTTTTGCCATGCTGGAGCACAAAGCCGTGGCGCGGCCCAAACGCAAGCATGGAAACATCCCGCTTTAAAAATTTCTAATCATGCTCGTCTTTGCCACCAACAACGCCCACAAAGCCCGCGAAATCGAACAGATTCTTGGCGGCGCCTATCGTATTTTGACACTGAAGGATATCGGTTGCCTGGAAGAAATAGAGGAAACGGAACCAACACTGGAAGGCAACGCCTTGCTGAAGGCGCGGTATGTCAAGGAAAAATATGGCTACGATTGTTTCTCCGAGGATACCGGGCTGGAAGTAGAGGCGCTTGATGGCGCGCCCGGCGTGTACACGGCGCGTTATGCCGGCGATGCCAAAGACCCGGAGGGCAACATGGCGTTGCTCCTGGCCAATCTGGCGGATAAAGAAAACCGCCGGGCGCGGTTTCGCACGATCATTGCATTGGTTTCGGATGGGAAAGAGGTGTTGATAGAGGGTATTTGCCCGGGCCGGATCGCGCCGACCCGGAGCGGCGCAGGCGGTTTTGGATACGATCCGGTTTTCATCCCCGATGGCTACGATCAAACGTTTGCGGAACTCGGCGATGCCGTGAAAAACCGCATCAGTCACCGGGCTATTGCCACGGAGAAACTGCGCGAGATGTTGCGTAAGGCCTAACCAACAAAAACAAGAGCCGCCCCGATAATTCGGAGCGGCTCTTTTCTTTTATGGATGGACTTTATTTGGATCAATTTCCGCAACTTCCCGAAACGGTCACATTCACAACGCAACTGGCCAATTCGCCTGTGCTGTTGCTGATGGACAATTTTACACCAACGGTACCCGGGTTGACAACGGCGCCCGGTGCAGGCATTTGCGTCACCATATCCAGCATGCCACTGCAACCACCCGTGATGGTTACCATAGCGCGATAGTCACCGAGGAACGCCTGGCAGGAACTGTTTGCGTTCAGGGTTGCAATAGATGCTGCCGGTGGGCAAATGATGTTCAGCGGACGCGGGTCGTTCAGATCAACAACGATGTTGGCGGTTGCACTGCTGGTGCAGCCGTTGGCATCAGTTACGACCACGGTGTACGTTCCAACCGGGATGTTTACCAGGTCTTGCGACGTTGGGCCGCTGCTCCAGGCATACGTTTTGTTGCCGGTGCCGCCGTTGACGGTGAGGTCAATAGCGCCCGTGTTGCCGGCATTACAGTCAACATTAGTGACAGCCAGACCAAGCACAAGTGCATCCGGCTGCGTTACCGTAGCCGAAGTAGTAGCCGAGCAGCCGTCCGTATCCGTTACGGTCACCGTGTAGGTGCCTGCGGCAATACCATTGAGGTCTTCCGACGTGGCGCCATTGCTCCATTCGATATCGAGACTGCCTGGCGCGCCACCCGAAATGGTGAGGTTTACAGCGCCGGTGGCGCTACCGTTGCAAAGGATATTGGTCACGCTCGTGCCGAGCACGATAGCCGCCGGTTGTGCCACCGATTTGGATTCCGTATCGGTGCAGCCGTTGCCATCGGTCACCGTCACCGTGTAGGTTCCGGCGGCGTTGATGTTAATAGCAGCCGTATTGCCCCCTGTGCTCCAGGCGTAGGACGTGCCGCCCGAAGCCGTGAGTTGTTCGGTTGTGCCGGCACAAACAATGTCAACACCGACGATGGCTGCTGTGGGCAGCGGGTTGACGACCAGCGTGGCGGTTGCCGTGCCCGTGCAGCCTACTGCATTGGTTGCAGTCACCGTGTAAGTACCTTCGATATTGGCAATAATAGCGGCTACAGTAGCGCCGGTGCTCCACTCGTAAGAGATGCCTCCGGTTGCTGTGAGCGTGGTCGTTTTGTCTGCGCAGATAACGAGGGTACCGCTGATAGCAGCCGTAGCACCTGGTTTCACGGATACCGTGGCCGAAGTGGTTGCCGTGCAACCGTTGGCGTCGGTGACCGTCACCGTGTAGGCGCCCGGGGTATTGGTGTTGATGGCTGCCGTGTTGGCGCCGTTGCTCCAGGCGTAGGATGTTCCACCGGAGGCCGTCAAAGTGGTTGTTTCCGTGCTGCAAATTTCCAGTTGGCCGGAAATTGCTGCCGTAGGCACCGGATTTTGTACCACATTAACCGAGGCGGTGTTGGTACAACCATTGGCACCGGTCACGGTCACCGTGTAGGTTCCGGTCGCGTTGGTGTTGATGGCAGCCGTACTTTCCCCTGTGCTCCACGAATAGGATGCACCACCGGAAGCAGTCAGCGTCGTTATTTCGCCGCCGCAGATAGCCAGATCGCCGCTGATCGCTGCATTGGGCAGCGCGCGGACGATCAGATTTACAGATGCTTCACCGGTGCAACCAGCAGCGTTGGTTACCGTAACCGTGTACGGGCCTGCCGTGCTGGCTACGATAGATTGTGTATTGCCGCCGGTACTCCAGGCATACGACAGGCCGGCGGTAGCCGTCAGTGTGGTGGTTTCATTTGCACAAATGTCCAGCACACCGCTGATGTTGACAACGATCGTAGTGCTTTCCGTAACGGAAACCGACTCAGTGTCCGTGCAACCGTTGGCATCCGTTACTGTAACGGTGTATGTGCCGGCGGAGCCGACCGAGATAGCAGCCGTATTGGCGCCGGTGCTCCAGGCGTAGCTGGTACCACCGGAAGCTGTGAGCGTTGTCGTTTCACCGGTACAAACTTCCAGCAGACCGGAGATGGCGGCCGTGGGCAGGGCATTGACCACCACCGTAGCCGAAGCCGTTTTGGTGCACCCGTTGCCGTCTGTCACCGTCACCGTATAAGCGCCGGCATTGCCGGTATTGATAGCGGCCGTATTGGCGCCGGTGCTCCAGGCATAAGAGGTGCCGCCGGAAGCAGTCAAGGTTGTCGTTTCGCCCGAGCAGATGATCAGGTCGCCGTTAATGGCTGCGTTCGGCAGCGGGTTGACTACCACCGTAGCCGAGGCGGTTGCGGTGCAACCGGAAGCGTTGGTCACCGTTACCGAGTAGACCCCAGCGGTACCGGTATTGATAGAGCCGTTGTTGGACCCTGTACTCCAGTTGTAAAATATGCCGCCGGTAGCGGTAAGCGTGGTGCCAGCGCCTGCGCAGATGGTTAGATTGCCGCTGATGAAGGTGCTGGTGCCTGGATTTTCTACCACATTGGCGCTTGCGGTATTGGTACAGCCGTTACCGTTGGTAGCCGTCACGGTGTAGATTCCAGCTGTATTGACGGAAATGCTGGTGGTATTTGCTCCCGTACTCCAAGCGTAAGATGTGCCGCCGGTACCGGTGAGTGTTGTGGAAAGGCCCGGGCAGAAGTTCAGTACGCCCGTGATACCGGCTGTAGGCAAAGGATTGGCAGTTACGGTTGCGGAAGCGGTATCGGTACAGCCGTTGGCATCGGTGGCCGTCACGGTATAGGTGCCGGCGCCGACCGAGATAGCGGCCGTATTGGCGCCCGTGCTCCACGCGTATGAAGTTCCGCCAGAAGCGGTGAGCGTAGTTGTTTTGTCTGCACAGATCGTCAGGCTGCCGCTGATGGAAGCATCAGGCAATGCATTGACTACCACGGTGACCGAGGCGGTGCCCGTGCAACCGGCGGCGCTGGTTACCGTGACCGAGTAAGTGCCGGCGGCGCCCGTGTTGATGGATTGCGTGGAAGCACCGGTGCTCCAGCTGTAGGAAGCGCCGGCGGTTGCTGTGAGGGTGGTTGTCTCGCCTGCGCAGATGGAGAGGTCGCCATCAATGGTGACGGTCACATTGGCGTTTTCAATGACGGTGACGGATGCTGTGCCCGTGCAGCCATTGGCATCGGTAGCGGTTACAGAGTATAAACCGGCATCGGCTACATTGATGAAAAAGAATGTTGCGCCGGTATTCCAGAGGTATGAAACACCACCGGAGGCGGTAAGGCTTGTCGAACCGCCGGGGCAGAATTCGAGGGCGCCGGAAATAGCAACGACCGGCAAAGCATTTTCCACAACCGTGGCGCTTGCGGTATTGGTGCAGCCGTTGGCATCTGTGGCAGTCACCGTGTAGGTACCGGCCACAACCGTGACGGCATCCGTGTCGGCGCCCGTGCTCCAGCTGTAAGACGTGCCGCCGGAAGCCGTGAGGGTGGTGTTGCTACCTGCGCAATAACTTAAATCGCCGGATATGGACACAGTCGGTAAACCATTTACATCCACTCTTTTCCCTGCCATGGCGGTGCAGCCTTCGGCTGAAGTAACTGTTACGTCATAAAAACCGAAAGCGGGAACGACAATGGATTCCGTAGTTGCTCCGGTGCTCCAGAGGTATGTGCCGCCACCGGAGGCCGTGAGGGTCGTAGATTGGCCGTTACAAATTGTCAGGTTGCCCGAAATGGCAGCAACCGGTGTAGCATTTTGAGTAACCGTGGCGGATGCCGTGGCCGTACAGCCGTTTTGGCCGGTCACGGTCACCGTGTATATTCCGCCGGCGTTGATTACCGTGGTTTCAACGTTGGTTCCGTTGCTCCACGCGTAGGAGACGCCGCCGGAGGCCGTCAGTGCCGTGCTGCTGCCGGAGCAAAACTCCAGGTCGCCCGAAATAATTATCGGGTTAACGGTGAACTGGGATTGTGCATAAAAACCCCATTGGCCACCGACATCGCGGCCGCGGACGTAGATGCGGTGGACGCCCGGAGGCAGGCATTGCGGGAGCTGCAGGTTGGAAATATTAACGGTGTCGCCCAAAGTAACCGGAATCGGCGTGCCGTTTCCAACGCCCGGGTCGGTGTCAAAGAAGTATTCTGCAGCGGTAATACGGTCGGATGGAATAAATGGGCCGATTTGTACGCCAACGGCGCCGCCTACATTGGTAGGCGGGAAGTCGTTAAAGTCGTAGTTCATATTTATCTCGGTATTCAACCCCGGGAAAGCACCCAACGGACATATCTCGAACGTACCGAAACCAACACCCGCCAGGTTATTCGGGATGGTCATAATCGTTACCCACTGGTTCGTAACCCAGTCCACCGGAAACGGTAACGGGTCAGGATTTTTGGCAAACTGCTGAATCCGAGTCGAGCCGCTGACTACCTCTGCTCCTGCCTTGGCGACGGTATAGGACGATGTGATGGATCCGAGGCTGACGCCATAAGAATTTGGCCAACAGATCGAAAACACGATGTCGGTCAAAGTATTGGCTGTAGTGGGCGGGTTGCCGGAGGTTTCGCGCATTTGTACGGCGATGGTACCGCCGCCTGCATTCTGGAGCCGGATCTCAAAAGTCTGGCTTTGTGCGCCGAAACAGGCAAGGATAAACAGTATGGATAGTACAAGACTTTTCATAGAGAGAGAAGGAATAAAAGTGTATGATAGTAAATCACGACAGATTCGGGAATCCGGATTATTGCGCATTGGGAGTAGCCTTGCGAATCGTGAAGCTCGTTTGAATGGCGCCCCCCAAGGGCACCGTTGCTGGCGTGGTCACCGTGGTGGTCTGCGGGCGAGCCGGTTCGCCGGTCATCGAGAACTCATTGTCCGACTCGTAAATGCCGAGATTGGTGCCGCCGGTACCGGCGCCGAGGCCGGGAGAACCGACGCCAAGGTGGTAGTCAAAAATGTATAAAAAAGTAGATGGTTCAAAAAGAGCTATCGAGAAAATGTTTACAAAAAGTGGATTCACATTGACCAGATTATTTGAACCCGTCTGACCGGCTGGAGGCAAGGTATTGTTGGAGGTGAGATATGTCAGGTTGTTATTGTACACGCAGTTGGTTTGAGTGCCTGCGTTTGGAGTTATTCCGTAAAAAATGTTGTTTTCAAAAGTTGTGTTGTTAGCGGATTCGCCTCCCCCCATAAGTACTCCTGCTCCACTCCAAGTAAATATGTTGTTGGAAAATAATTTAGTGCCGGTTCCACCAAAAGCGCTTAAAGCATTTGCAGAGTTAATGATATTGTTGGCTACAATCAAATTTGTAGCGTTTGATGCTCCTGCTAATGTTATCGCTTGAATACCAGAGTTTTGAAAAACATTGTTCTTGATCAACCAATTGTTTCCGTTGACACCGACTCCAACATAATTTAAGAAGCAATTTTCAATCGTGACATCTGTTACGCCATTGAAACCGGCGATACCTGTGGCTTTCATGCCCTGAATACGGACATTGCTTACCGAAATATCAATTAGATCAACGGAAGCACCTTGTGCAAGTACTGTTCTGGGTTTATGCCCTTGCCCAATGATCATAAGACTTTTTGTAACTAAAAAATTCGCGTAAAGCGTCGGCGACCCATGCACCAAAATCGTGTCTCCTGCATTCGCTGCCGACTGTGCTGCCGCGAAGGTGGAGTGCTGCCCCGGGGAGGGGTTGTTGTTGTTCAAGGTGAGCACGGCTGCCTGTGCTGTCGAGGCGAGCAGGACAAGCCAGAGAAGTATCAAATTTTTCATGAGTACGGAGTACGTTTAACTGTTTTTACGGATTAGGTTTGAAAATTGATCGCGCAAAAGTAACGCGCCGGTTTGATTTTACGACATTAAGTTTTTGAAGGGGTGAGTATTTTGATGCGGGGAAAGATCAAAGAACTGTTTTTCAGGAAATTGGCTGTTTGTTTTCCCGATAAATTTCGTCTGCAAAAATCTTGCCGGAGTAGTGTTACCGGTTAATTACCAGGTTTTTTGTTTCCGTGGTGCCGTCGCTCCAGCGCACGCTGACCTGGTACATCGCCGAAGGCAGGTCGTTGAGGCGGACGGTATGGCGGTTGTGTCCGGGCTGTACGGTCACAAAGTCCTGGTAGATGGTTTTGCCCGAGGTGTCGAGCACCGACATCTGGACTTCTTCGGGCTGGTCGGCCTCCAGCAGCAGGGCGAAGTCGCCTTTGCTGGGGTTGGGGGTCACGCTCCAGTCGTTGTGGCGTTCCAGTTGGATGATGCGCACGGGCGAGTATTCGGTACGGCCGTTGGCGGCGATCATGTTGAGCCGGTAGTAATTGGTGCCGCTCGGCATGGGATCGTGCTGGTATTCGTAGCGGCTATCGGCTGCGCCGGCGCCTTTGGCGGGCACTTCGGCGAAGCGGGTGAAGACATTGCCGTCAAGGCTGTGTTCCAGTTGGTAGCGGACGAAATTTTTGTCGGAGACGACTTGCCATTCGAGGTTTGCCTGGTTGGTTGCCCGGAGCGTGACGTCGAACAGGCGCAGCCCGTCGGGCATCAGGCTGCCGATGCGCACGCTGGTGGCATTGCCGGCGGCGGCTACGGGGTAGTCCACCAGGTTGTAGTTGATGTTGAGCTCCTGCAGGTTGGTGGGGCACACGGAGAACGTGCCGAGTGCCCGGGTGCTGGCCATGTTGTTGGGGATGGTGAGGATGGTAGCCCACTGGCCATTGCCCCATTCGGTGGGGAAGTGCATGGGGTTGGGGTCTTTGGCAAACTGCTGGTACTCCAGGTCGCCGCTGACCGTTTCCGGGCCGGCTTTGCGGATGGTGTAGTTGGAGGTGGGATTGCCGAGATCAATGTTGTAGTTTTTGTCCCATCAGATACCGAAAACCAGATCGGTGTTGATATCGGCGGTTTTGGTCTCCTTGCCGGTAAGTTCACGCATTTCCACGGCTATGAGTCCGTTTCCAGCATTGTTGAGGCGCAATTCGAAGTTTTGGCCGATGGCTAAGGAGGCCAAAAAAAAGCAGCGGAAGGGAAAGTATGGTTCTTCTCATGTCTCGGGTGATTGCAGGTAAAAAGAAAAATCTGTACAAAAGTATAGCTAAGCATGTTCAGTCAAGCCAATTATTTGTAAAAAAATTTGGCTTGCAGGCAAATATGCCGGATTTGTTTGCGTCGGGCCTCTGCAGCATGGTTTGCCTGACGTTAAACAAATCCCTCACCGCGCAATCTGATCGTGTACAATCGCCGAGGGTGTCAAGATGCCCACATTGCTCAGCAACAGGTTGCGGTCGTTGCTGCTGCCGTTGTACTTGACGAGTCCGTCGAGGTTGTAGTCGGCGAGCAGGTAGCCGGGTACGGTGGCGTTTGGCGTGTTCAGGCCCACCACGCTCAGGATGACGGACCGGTCGTTGTTGCTGCCGTTGTATTTGAGTTGGAAATCCACCCGGCCGTTGCCGGCCCAGAGCACATATTTGCCTGAAATCAGGCGCTGGGCAGGGTTCAGGCCGTTGAACTGGTAGGAATCCCCCGGCAACAAATTACGAAAATCAGTTTCGAGTGCATTGCAGGATGGATGAAAGGCGGGGTCGGCGACTTGCGCGCCGAAGTGGTTGCGGTGGCGCACGGTAACGAAGTAAAATACATCGCCGGCAATGGGGAATTCCACCGGCGACACACCGTCTACGTCCACCACATCGCCGTCGCGCTGGAGCAGTGCCGAGCGCGTAGCGATTACCAGCGCGGGGTTGGCGCTGTCGCGCAGTTCGAGAAAAACCCAGTCCACAATGGCATTGTTTCCGGTCACGGCCAGCACGTCGGCCGTGGTTGTTTCGCCGCCGCCGCCGACGTGGGTGAAGTTGGTCAGTCCGGTGTAGGGTTCGGTCAGCGGGATCAGGTCTTTGACGCGCAGGCTGTCGTGCATGAGTTGGACGGCCGCGATGTATGGGCCTTGCAGAAACACCTTGGGGGCAACTTGTACCATTTCGGATGGATCCGGGGTCATTTCAAGGTTAAAATTGCATTGATCGCCTGCATAGCCATCAATGAGCAAGAAATAGGTTGTGCCGGGTATCAAGTTGGCTATGATCGAAACCGGGGTGTTACCACCGCCGGAAATACCATTGGCACATCGTATGGCAGGTGTATTGCGGCTGGTATACAGGGCGATTTGAATGCCGTGTCCGAATTGGCAATTGGAAGGGGTACCCGTAATGGTCACAACCTCCGTTTGTGCGGTGAAGCCAATCCATTGCTCATTTTCAATAGTCCCGCAGAAGCCGGGCGGTGTTTGGCCCGTATATCCAGCCGTTGATCCCGTATATCCGTTGAGGCTGCAGTAAGTACATACATTCGGACACAGGTCAGCCGGGGTGATCTGTACGATTATGGTCGCCGAGGTCGTAACGGAACACCCGTTGGCATCTGTTGCAGTGACGGTATAGGTCCCTGTTGCAAGGTTGCCGATGCTGTCCGTCATCAGGCCATTGCTCCAAAGGTATGTATACGGCGATGTGCCGCCGGTAACCGCTACTGCCACGGCGCCGTTGGTCGCGCCCGGGCATTTTACATTGGTGACAGTGGGGGTAATAGTCAGTATGGTCAGATTTGCTACTATCGCCGAGGTTGTAACGGGACACCCGCTGGCATCTGTTACGGTGACGGTGTAGGTACCTGCTGCAAGGTTGCCGATGCTGTTTGTTGTCTGGCCATTGCTCCAAAGGTATGTATACGGCGATGTGCCGCCGGTAACCGCTACTGCCACGGCGCCGTTGGTCGCGCCCGGGCAATCGGCATTGGTGATAGTGGGGGTAATGGTCATGGTATCCGGTTGTGTCACACTTGCCGAAGCCGTAGCGGAACACCCGTTGACATCTGTTACGGTGACGGTATAGGTACCTGCTACAAGGTTGTCGGCGCTGTTTGTTGTCTGGCCATTGCTCCACAGATACGAGTAGGGTGGGGTGCCGCCCAGAGCAGTTGCCGTCACAGCGCCATCGGCGCCGCCCGGACAGGTGACGGGGGTATTTGTCTGTGCTGCTGTCATGGCAGGCTGCACATTAATTGTCAGACAAGCCGGTGTCGGATTGGAAAAACAGGTATTGGAGCAGGTAACACAAAGTTCGACCGGGCCGCCGGCATTGCCCGACCAGTTCACTGTAATGCTGTTGCCATTGCCACTGATGGTACCTGCATTGGCTGGATTGAGTGTCCAGTTATACACCGTGGCACCCACCACCGGGGCAACAGTATAGGCTGTACTCCCGGCTTGGCAGACTGTTGCCGGGCCATTCAGCGGCCCCGGATTATTTGGGGGCACACCGATAGTTGAGCCGGACAATACCTGAATGGAATAATCGCAGATATCCCCGGCACATCCATCCAGAACCAGATAATAGATCTGTCCAACTACAAAATTACCGGCCGTGAGGACGAAGGGATTTTCTGTGCATTGGCACTGAAGGTCGAGCGGTACCCATGGAGGGCCGCAGGCCGCATAAATACCACCCTGAAGCCCATTTTGATTGTTATTCGAAGAGCAATTGGACGGGGTTATCTGTATAGAAATGGCGGTACTGCCGGCAAAGAAGGCAAGCCATTCGTCATTATTTAATATCCATCCTCCACCACACCCAGGGAAAGCCCGAGGGATATTGTTATTATTGACCGTTGAGCAATATCCGTTCAGATTCTGGCAAATGATGGGTGCGGCTGCGCAAGCGTTGCCTGTTTGCGGAAAACCGGGCGGCGGGCATTGCGCCAAAAGTGGGCCGGCCAGGCCTGTTGCCACACAGAGCAGCAATACCAGACAGTATGAGTACTTGTTCAAATGCATACGGTTGATTTTTACCAGATGAAAAGCGGGAATGGAAACGCGCAAAATACCTCATTTCCCATTCCCGCTAAACAAATCCGCTCACCGCGCAATCTGATCGTGTACAATCGCCGAGGGTGTCAAGATGCCCACATTGCTCAGCAACAGGTTGCGGTCGTTGCTGCTGCCATTGTACTTGACGAGTCCGTCGAGGTTGTAGTCGGCGAGCAGGTAGCCGGGTACGGTGGCGTTTGGCGTGTTCAGGCCCACCACGCTCAGGATGACGGACCGGTCGTTGTTGCTGCCGTTGTATTTGAGTTGGAAATCCACCCGTCCGTTGCCGGCCCAGAGCACATATTTGCCTGAAATCAGGCGCTGTGCAGGGTTCAGGCCGTTGAACTGGTAGGAATCTCCCGGCAACAAATTGCGGAAATCGGTTTCGAGTGCATTGCAGGATGGATGAAAGACCGGGTCGCCGATCTGGGCGCCGAAGTGGTTGCGGTGGCGCACGGTGACGAAGTAAAATACATCGCCGGCAATGGGAAATTCCACTGGCGACACGCCGTCCACGTCCACCACATCGCCGTCGCGCTGGAGCAGTGCCGAGCGCGTAGCGATTACCAGCGCGGGGTTGGCGCTGTCGCGCAGTTCGAGAAAAACCCAGTCCACAATGGCATTGTTTCCGGTCACGGCCAGCACGTCGGCCGTGGTTGTTTCGCCGCCGCCGCCGACGTGGGTGAAGTTGGTCAGTCCGGTGTATGGTTCGGTCAGCGGGATCAGGTCTTTGATGCGCAGGCTGTCGTGCATGAGTTGGACGGCCGCGATGTATGGGCCTTGCAGGTAGGCTTTGACGGCTACCACGGTACTGGCCACGCCCTCGTCCACAAAACCATCGCAGTTGTTGTCGGCGCCGTCGCACACTTCCGTAGCGCCAGGGTAGGTATCCGGGTCGTCGTCGTCGCAGTCGCCATCTACGATGGTGAAGGCGTCGTCATCGGCATCGGAGCAGTAGGTGATGATTTCGGCGACGCTGTTGCAGCCGATGTCGTTGTTTTCGATGACAATGGGGCCGCTTATGGCACCCGGTGTGGTCAATAACGGGTAGATGGCGCAACCGTCTGCCAATTGTAAGTTCCCGCTGATAGAGAGATCGCCCGTGATTTGGGTCAAGCCGTCAAGACCTTGCAGGGAATTGAGCGAATGGTTTTCCTCGATAAGTACCAAACTCGCCGCACTCACGCCGCTAAGGGCATCTATATTTGTCAGCCCACTGTTATTAGAAATAACCAACTGCTCCACAGGGCCGCTCAAGTTGGAGAGGGGATTCAGGTTTTCCAGGAGCGGGTTCGCGTAAAGCCCCAAATACTGGATCGCTGTTGCGTTTTCCAGGCCGTTCAGATTCGTCAATGAATTGTTGGATTCGATTATCAAATTTTCAATCGTCGGGCCGGCGTTTAAAAGCCCTTCGATACTTTCGAGATTGAGATTGGCTGACAAAAGGACGTAGGGCGCATTAACCAGGTTGTTCAAGGCATCCAGATTGCCCAGTTGGTCATTTGAACTAATGAGTAACTCTTGCGCCGAAGTCAACCCTTCCATTCCTCCAGACTTTGTAAACCGCTGTTGCCATCGACCTGCAAACCGCCTGCAAGCGTTGTGATGTTGTTTGCCCCGACAAGATTTACCAACAAAGGATTGTTTATGATGCTCAGCGCACCAAGTGATGTCAGCCCTTCGAGGCCCGACAGGCTTTGGAGCAAGGGATTGTCTATAACATTTACTACACCTGCACCTCCTCCTGCTTGGGTCAGCGATTGCAAACCCTGGATGGACTCCAGCGAGCCATTCGACTCAATAACAACACCTTGACCCACCCAGGTCAGCCCGTTTAGTCCGTCCAGAGTTGGGAGCAGGTCATTGTTGTGGATGTGCAAGAATTCGGTGATGCTGTCAAGGTTGCTCAACGGACTCAGGTCGACAATGTCTGCCCCGGAGATGGTAAGGCTTCCCTCAATCTTGGTGTAGCATGTAGAGAAAAAATCAACATCGGCTTGTGCGCCTAACCATACATTTCCAACAATCACCAAATTGAAACCTTCATCCACATCCCCGTCGCAGTCGTCGTCTATACCGTTGCAGATTTCAACCTTGGTGACCACGAGGCTAATTTTCTTCTGTGCGTCATCGTATTGCAAAGCGTATCCGGCGGGTAGGTTCACGTTCAATAAAGTGCCGGTGCGCGTACCGGTCCAACTGAGGATGGTGTATGTCCCGTCGGGTACGCACGGTGTTTCCACCACAGTGAGCGTGGAGCCGGTGAGGGTGAGGTTGCCGGATATGTGTAGAGAATCGTGCAGCATCGGCATGCCGCCTGCCGTTTCGATGAGCAGGGTGCTGTTGGTGAAATTTCCTACAACGGTCAACGTTCCCGGTGAGAGGCCGGGTGCGAAGGTTCCGTTGTTGGTGTTGATGGTGCCCAAATCAAGTGTTCCCGTACCCTGTATGGTTCCGTTGTTGATAAATGTGTTGTTGAGATTCAGGATACCCGATACGATACTGGTGGTACCGTTGTTCGTGAACGGCGCTGCAACGGTTACCGTGTTGGCGCCCTGTTTGACGAAAGTGCCGTTGTTCTCGAAGGTAGCAGGCGGCGTTGCCACGTTTATATTCAAGGCTGAAGCGCTGTTGACCACCAGGTTACTGGTTGTGTCGTTGCGCAGGATGGCTCCAAATCCCATCGTGATATCGCCTGCCGTCCACATGCCGCCTCCGCGGAGGGTGAGTGTTTTTTTCCAGAGGAATTTGGTGGTTCCGGTCCAGGAAACCGCACTGTCAATGGTGACGATTCCACCGGCCGTAGCCAAGGAATTGCCCACTGTACCGCCTGTCCAGGCGAACGCGCCGTTCACCTGTGCGTTGCCTTCATTGCCGAGGTTGCCGCCGCTTTCGGAGAGGTTGCCGTTGATGGTCAGGTTGCCCGTGCCGCCGACTGCGCCGCCGGTCAAATTCAAGCCGGGAATGGCCGAATTGCCGGCCAGATTGACACTGCCGTTTGAGATTTTTATGGTACCTGCGCCGCTGCCGGTTGTGCCGTTCAGGGTGTGGATGCCGTTGGAGAATTCCAACCCGTCGGCTACAGCCACCTCGAACAAGCCGGAATAGGTGCCGCCGCTGCCCAGTTTCATTATACCAGTCAGTACCTGTATGGTGCCTCCGTTGTTGAAAGTGGTGTTGGCGTTGAGTGTTCCGGCCCCTTGTTTGACAAAAGTACCGAGGTTGTTTATTGTAGCCGGGAGTGTAGCACTGGAGAGATCAAGTGTTGCGGCATTGTTGACCGTGAATGTTTGTCCGGTGGGAATTTGCAGGATTCCGCCAAAGCCAATCGTTACGGTGCCTGTTGTCCACGCCCCCCCCGCGTTTAATTGCAAGGTTTTTCTCCACAGTGACTTAGCGCCGCCATTAAAAGTGGCCGCTCCGACCAATGGTTACCATCCGAGGCGGTGGCAGAAAAGTTGCCCACGGTGCCGCCCGACCAGATAAACGTGCCTGTAACCGCGGCATCTCCGAAGTTACCGAGGTGGCCGCCGCTTTGGGTGAGGTTGCCGTTGATGGTCAGGTTGCCCGTGCCGCCGACTGCGCCGCCGCTCAAATTCAAGCCGGGTAATGTTGTATTGCCGGTCAGATCTACATTGCCGTTTGAAATTTTTATGGTACCTGCGCCGCTGCCGGTTGTGCCGTTCAGGGTGTGGGTTCCGTTGGAAAATTCCAGTCCGTCGGCTACAGCCACCTCGAAAATTCCGGCGTAGGTGCCGCCGGCGCCGAGTTTCAGATGCCGGCCTGCGCCTGAATGGTGCCGCTGTGGTTGACGGGGGCGTTCACCGTGAGTACTCCGGCACCCAATTTTTGAAGGGTACCTGCAATTTCAAACGTTCCGGGCACCCCGCCAATAGAAAGGCTTGGAGATGCGGCATTGTTGGCTGTAAATGTTTGTCCGGAAGCCACGCGCAGAATTCCCCCAAATCCTATGGTGATAGTGCCGGCCGTCCAGGAGCCGCCGCCGTTGAGTTGCAGTGTTTTTTTCCACAGGGATTTGGAGCCTCCTCCGCTGAAGGTGGCTGCACCGGCAACGAAAACTGACCCTGTCGCCGTGGCAGCAGCGTTGCCCACGGTGCCGCCCGACCAGAGCAATATACCGCCAACGGTTATGTCCCCGAAGTTGCCGAGGTTGCCGCCGCTTTGGGTGAGATTGCCGGTGACAAGCAAGTTGCTGGTTCCCTCAATAGCGCCTCCGCTCATCGTGAAGCCGGCGACGGTCGGGGCAACATCAAGCGTGACCGTACCATTGTTGATGACCACCTCGTCCGTAGAGGTAGGTACGCCCACAGGTATCCATTTAGAGCCGTCGCTCCAGTTGCCGCTGGTTCCGTTCCAGGTTTTGGTGATGGCGTCCGCGCTAAATGGGGCTGCCAGCAAGAGGAGTACAAGTGGCAGGACGATTGTTCTGTAGTGATTCAGGAGCATACGGTGAATTTTTTTAAAGATGGAGATTCGTATTTTATCGTGCAAAAAACGGTCTTCAAATCGCGCGGTATCCCGCCTTCACAATCGCTATTTCGTATGAAAAGCGTCGCCTTCCACCCGCACCGCCGTGCCGGCGCCGGCCGAACTGACAAGCGCAAGGGTGGCTGCAATACTTTCCGCGCGTTTTTTCATGCCGGAAAGGCCGTGCGAAGCGCCATTCGTTTGGTTTGGTTCAAAACCCCGGCCGTTGTCCCGGACTTCCAGCAGGAACCGTCCGGTATCATCTATAGAAAATGCCAGGAAGACGGCGGTGGCGCAGCTGTGTTTGGCGGCATTGTTCAGCGCTTCCTTGAAAATCAGCAGCAATTGGCGTTTGGTATCGGGCGGCACCAGTGGGTCGCAGGCGGGGTTTTGCGGGAAATCGAAGTGCACGTCGGTATCGGTGCCGTTCCAAAACTCGCGGGCCGTTTCGCGAAAGTACGCCTGCATTTCCGAAAACCGGTCGTAGTCGGGGTTGATGGCAAACACGATCTCGCGGAGGCCGGCAGCGGCGGTGCGGGCATCGGTGCCAAGTTGTGCGAGCCGTTTTTGCAGATCAGAAGCATCGAGATCGGGCAGGCGGGCTGCCACCTGTGCGCTCAAACTGATCTTCGTCAGCCGGTTGCCCACCTCGTCGTGGATGTCCTGGGCAATGCGGTTTCGGAGTAGGTCGCGGTCGTGCTCCTGCTCCAGCACGACGAAGCGGAGCCGCAAGCGGCTGTGCCAGTACACAAAAACAGGCGCCGCAAGCAGCAGGCCAATCAGGGCATAAAAAACGGGACTTTGGACAAAAGGACGGCGTACGCGCATGCGCACCAGCGGCTGCTCGAAGCATACGCCCCCGTTGGTGCATACCCGCAGGAAGACTTCGTGCAAACCAGGCCCCAACCCGGCAAGCCGCAAGACATTTGCTTCGCCCACTGCCGTCCACCGGCCCACCGGCCAGTTGGCAAACCGATACTCGAAGCGGTCGAGATGACCGTCCAGCAGGTTGAGATGCGAAAAGTCAATTTCAATATTGTCCTCGTCCGGGTCAAGTTCAAGGGTTTGCCCGGCACGGAAGTCTATTGCTTTGTCATTGACCCGAATGGCATGCACGATAACCCGTTTTTCAATCGGGACTGTTGGAAATTGATTCGGATACGTCATTCGGAACCCGTTCTCCGTGCCGATGAAGAGTCGGGCCGGGTTTCCCGGAAGCATGGTTAGGTGGGATATGCCCGACGATGGCAGGCCGTGCTCCTTGAAAAATTGCCATGCCTGACCGGTTTCGGGGTCGTACCGGCAAAGACCGACTACCGTACCGATCCAAAGTTTTCCTGTATCGTCAATGGTCAAGGTTCGGATATACGCGTTGGGCAACCCCTGCTCCATGCTGATGTTTCGGAATACCATGTCCTTGGGGTGAAAATAATACACTCCGTAGCCTTCGGTGCCAAACCAGATTCGCCCCTGTTGGTCGCAAGCCATTCTGACAATGTTGTCGCGAAAGGATTGGCTGGAGTTCAGATCGGGATGATACACCCGAAAACGGTCGGTAGCCCGTTCCCAGCATACCAGCCCGCCCCCCATGGTTCCGCCCATCCAGATGTTGCCGTTGTGGTCTTCTGCAAACCCCTCCACTATTGTCAAACCGAGCATGCCGGGTGTATTTTGGAAGGCATACCGGTGAAAAATACCGGAAACCGGATCGTAGCGCAGTATGCCTTTCAGGAAAAAGTTGGCCATCCACAACAAGCCGCGGCTGTCCCGGAAAATTACGGCAGAAAAGGTATCGAGCAGGGCGGGTTTCCCGATTCCCGCCATAGGCCATGTTTTGCCGGAGCCAAGGTCAAGCCAGTACACGCCTTCGCCGGAAACGAGCACGGTATCGCCGTTTATCGGGACCAGGTTGTTCAACGCACCTTTCCACACCGGGCTTTTAGGATGCTTAAGCGTACAGGTACTTGTTTTTTCATTGTATGAATACAGACCGTTCCATCTCGAGGCTACATGCAGGTTGTTATCTATAAGAACAGCAGCAGAAATGTGCATGTTTTGTTCCAAAATACCCCAGTCATTTTTCGGGCACGGCAACGGCTTTTGGTCAAAAAACACATTAACGGAAGTACCGCGTACCAATCCGATATCGGATGCCCCAAAATAGTACCCGGCGCGGGTTTTTATCATATCGTTGAGCAGTCGTTCGGGGCGAACCTCCCAGTACGTCCATTTTTCCTGTTTCCAGTCCAGCAGGTAGTAGTCCAACGGAGCGGACGGAGTGTTGTCCGCCGATGCGGTGTATGTACTCAGCCCTATTTTCCCTGGCTCGGGCTCGGATAAAAACGGCAAGTAGTTCCAAAAAAGGAAGGGCCGGCAGGGCACGGATTTGAACTGGCGGGTACGCAGGTTGAACAAACCGGTGACGGGTTGTTTGTCGAGGTTTTCGTAGCAGACAAACCCGAGGGTGTCGTTCAGTTGACGCAGGGCAAGGAACCGTTTTTGATCGCCGAACGGCGGGTCGGGCAACGGCCGCATGGTATTTTTCGCAGGATCAATTTCAAAAATGGTGTGCAATTCCACCCGATGCGCCTTGAAAATACTTGGGCCGGTCACCCACACGGTTCCGTTCGGCATTTCCCAAATTCGACTCGGCTCGGCGCCGGGCGCTTTTTCGAGCATATCGGCAGGGAAAAGCCACGATTGCTGCACTTGCAAACTGCCGGATAGCCGGTGTACCCCTGCTGTTGTGACGGCGTACAGCCCGCCATTTCGGCTGCGCAACAGTTGTTGTACGAAGTTGATTTTGGAAGTCAGTTCCGGCGGCCCCCGAAAAACGACCGGGTCGGCGCTAAACGTGCGGATGTTTACGCGGGCAATACCGGCATCGGTGCCGACTAAAATATGCAGGCTGTCCCAGTTCAGGAGGCACTTGATGCGCTGACCCCGCATCTGTCCCGGTTTCGGGCCGGCTCGAAGGGTCGTCATTTTGGTTCCGTCGAAGCGGCACAGCCCGTCGTGCGTGCCAATCCAGATGTACCCGTCGGAGTCCTCCAGTACGGCATTTATGGTTTTACTGAACAGCCCTTCCGGTATGCCGAACAAGGTGTGGTTTAAAAACGGGGATTGGGCCAAGGCCTCTCCGGGGCTTACGCCCCCGACGCACCCAATCAGTAAAAGCCAAACCCATTTTTGTTGCAGCGGGAAAAACTGCCTTTCGGAGTGCTTGAATTTCATACGTTCGTGGGATTGTTCAACGCTCGGCAAACCTACAATTTTGCCCCGTCTCAAAACTCCCCAAAACTCAAAACCAAAACTCAAAACTCAAAACTCAAAACTCAAAACTGTAAAATGTCTATCCGCATCGCCCTCGTCGAAGACGATCCCGACATCCGCCAACTGACGGCCAGCCTGCTCCATTTTTTTGACGATCTGGAATGCGTCGGCGCTTTTGGCTCTGCCGAGGAATTTGTCCACGCACTGCCCACGCTGGGCGCGGATGTGGTTTTGATGGATATTGGCCTGCTCGGCCAAAGCGGTACCGCTTGCGTAAAAGCGCAACACAGCCGCTACCCTGTGCTGGAATTTGTCATGTTTACCGACCATGCGGACAGCGAGGCGGTTTTTGAGGCGCTTGCTGCGGGCGCTTCCGGCTATGTGCTCAAAGGTGGTTTGCCCGAGCAGTTGGCCGAAGCCATACGCGAGGTGCATGCCGGCGGGTCGCCCATGTCGCGCCGGATCGCCCGGATGGTAGCGGCTTCATTTAAACGCACCGAACCGCAGTTTCCCGAACTGCAAAAACTGACCAAACAGGAGCAGGAGGTGCTGAAAGGATTGGACAAGGGCCTCGCCTACAAGGAAATAGCCGCGCTGTACTTTGTATCCGAGCACACCGTGCGCTCGCAAGTGCGCAGCATTTATCAAAAACTGGAAGTGCATACCCGGACGGAGGCGCTGAATAAGTTGCACGGGCGATAGATCAATAGCACAAACAAATACAGTATGAAATCAAATTTCTGCACTCTTCTCCTTGCGCTTGTCGCAACCAGCCTGTCGGGCCAAAATGCTTCGTGGCAACATTTTTATCCCAACACCGCCGCTAACGGCCTCGCCGCCCGCGGAAACACTATTCTGGTCGCTACCGATTTTGGATTGGCACGACTGGATACCTTGGGCAATGCAACCTATTACGACCCTGTCAACTCGGGCTTGCCTTTTCGCCAGGCCAAAAAAGTTGCCATAGATCAGGCCGGCGATTGGTGGGTGACCCACCCCGGCGGGGTCGCCCAATACGACGGCAGCAACTGGACCAATTGGGACACCACGCAGATGGGGCTGTCGTTTTGGACATCAAATGCCACCGTATTGGAAACATCGCCCGACGGTCGCGTCGGAGTGGGCACCAGCAGCCGGGGTGCTGCTGTTTTTGAAAACAATACCTGGACATCACTGACGACAACCAATTCCGGTCTCCCGTCCAATAACATACGCGGCATCACTTTCGGCGCCGACGGCAAAATCTACTTCGCGACTAATGCCGGCCTGGCTGTTTTGGACGGCGTTGTCTGGACGGTTTACAATACGACAAATACCGGTATTACCGGTTTCAGCGATTGCAAATCTGTCGCGTTGACGTCTGCCGGCATCGTTTGGGTAACCATCGGCTCAAACCGATTTGCCAAATTAGAAGCAGGTGTCTGGACGGACTATACATCTGCCGCCATCGGGCTACCCGGCGTAGGGTTTTCGCTAAACGTGATCGTTGACACCCAAGACCGGCTCTGGTTGGCTTTTTCAAAAAGTATTTCGGTGCTTGAAGCAGGCAACTGGACACATTATCTGGAATCTGATATTGGCTGCACGTTGCCGGTACTGCCCACGACCCAGTTTCAACCGGTGGTTGACGGGGCCGGGCAATACTGGTTCTGGTCTTCCAATTGCGGTTTGACGCAGTTTGACGGACAAATCTGGGAAAAACACACTACTACAGGCAACGCGCCATTGACCAGTGTGTACGCCCTGACGCAAGACACCGCAGGCAATATGTGGTTTGTCGGAAACGGACAATCCATCGCGAAAAAAGAAGGGGACACCTGGCAGACGTTCAATCCGATGGCGCTGGGGCTGAGCGAACCCGTCACGGAAATATGGGCAGCACATGGCGACCCATTCGGAAACGTCTGGTTCCCCATGATCACCGGCGAAATACTTCGTTTTGATGGCGCCGGGTGGACGATGTTCGACACCGTTGCTAAAACGCGCGACATCTTTGATACCTGGTTTGCCGCCTCTGCACCCGACGGCAGTATCTGGTTTTCTTTTCTTGAAAACAGCACCTACAGGAGTGTTTTGGTGCGATACCAAAATGGTGCGTGGACTTTTTTTAGCGCG
The DNA here is from genome assembly GCA_016719605.1 of Lewinellaceae bacterium. Classification (GTDB taxonomy): domain Bacteria; phylum Bacteroidota; class Bacteroidia; order Chitinophagales; family Saprospiraceae; genus M3007. Next base: position 40,455 of record JADJYW010000012.1, read on the forward strand.
CCGGATATTCCGGTGCTTTCCGACAAAATATTTTCATCCGTTGCATTTGGCGACAGCAACGTAATATGGTTCCGCGCCTATAATGACCTGGTTAAATACGACGGCAGCAACTGGGAGGAAATAGCGCTGCCTAACCCCTCCGGACCGTCTTTATCCTCTGTTCGTAAAATAGACACAGCACCCGACGGAGCCTTATGGGTAGCTACCGAAAATGGGCTTGACCGTTTCGACGGCGCCAACTGGACAAACCTCTCGCTGGCCAATTCCGATATCCCGACCAACGATATTTTTTCAGTGGATTTCGATCGGGCAGGAGGGATGTACATCAGCTATGATCCCTTTACTTTTTTTGATGTTGAATCGCATTGTGCTGTGTACCGGGGAGGGGTCTGGACAAAACTCGTTCCTCCGGGATACGAGTCGGCGTTTAACCTTGAACCGTGGGCAACTTTTGTAGATCGCGACAATCGTTTTTGGTTTACCGGACATCCTGCGGGTACCGACTACGGTGTTTTCATGTATGATCCCATGCTGGTGCGCGCGTATGAAGTGCCGTCCCCCGGCCGGCAACTACATGTTTTCCCCAATCCTGCGACCGATGTGGTTTATCTGCAACTATCCGATTGGGAAAACCTGCCGGTTCAAATTGCGGTCAGGAACGCGCAGGGCAAGCTGCTGTACCAGCAAACCAAGACCCCGGAAGACCAGGTTGTTTTACTCCGGTTATCGGCCGATTGGCCCGCTGGAATCTATTACCTTGAAGCCGTGAATGAAAAAGGCGAACGGCAAACGGGGCGTTTTGTGCGGGTGCGATAGTGTTGGTTTTTTAACCGCTGGACATTTTTGTCTTTTGAGCATATAGACCTTCCAGGTTTGCCAAACCTGGAAGGTCTTGTTCCAAACAGGACCGATAGTGTTGGTTTTTTTCATAAATAACAATAGCGGCCCGGGTGCGTGAAGCACCGGGCCGCCTACCTTTGTTGACGCTCCGTTATCCGGGCACGACAAACCTTTTTATTTCACAAAAAAATCATCTCCATGAACAGAATCCTCCTTTCCGCTTTGTTTGCTTTCCTTTCCTTCGGCTTCGCCCGCGCTCAGGCCGTGTCCATCAATACCGACGGCAGCCCGCCCGACCCCTCGGCCATTCTCGATATGACAAGCACCGACAAGGGCGTGCTGGTACCGCGTATGACCACCGGGCAGCGCACAATGATCGCTGCACCCGCCACGGGTTTGCTGGTTTTTGATACGAATACGGGTAGTTTTTGGTTTTATACGGGTTCGGCGTGGACGAATCTGGTTGGCGGGGGAGGCGGCGGATCTTATTCTGCCGGCGCCGGTATTTCTATTGTGGGCAGCACGATCAGTAACACGGGCGATCTGAATCCAGCCGACGATATTACCATATTCAGTACAGCCGGCGGCGACCTGTCAGGTACTTATCCGAATCCGGCCGTAGCAGACGGCGCTATCACGAATGCAAAACTTGCCCCGGGCGTCATTCCGACAACCCTGCCCCCGAGCGGTGCGGCGGGCGGCGACCTGTCGGGCACTTATCCGAACAAAGCGTGGCAGACGGCGCCATCACGATGCAAACTTGCTCCGGCGTCATCCCGACAACCCTGCCGCCGAGCGGTGCGGCGGGTGGCGACCTGTCGGGTACTTATCCGAACCCAGCCGTAGCAGACGGCGCCATCACGAATGCGAAACTTGCTCCGGGCGTCATCCCGACAACCCTGCCGCCAAGCGGTGCAGCCGGCGGCGACCTGTCGGGTACTTATCCGAATCCGGCCGTAGCAGACGGCGCCATCACGAATGCAAAACTTGCTCCGGGCGTCATCCGACAACCCTGCCGCCAAGCGGTGCAGCCGGCGGCGACCTGTCGGGTACTTATCCGAATCCGATTATTGGAGCGAATGCTGTTGGAAGCACTTAAATTGCAGATAGCAGTATCCTTGCTGCCGACCTGAGCCAAATGGGGGCCGGTGTCGGACAGGTTTTGAAATGGAACGGAACAGTCTGGGCGCCTGCAGCTAGTGGTAGCACAGCACTGGAAGACGCAGACGCTGACACAAAAATTCAGGTAGAAGAGAGTCCGGATGAGGATGTGATTCGCTTTGATCTGGGTGGAGTAGAACGTATGGTGTTGCGCCAAAATGCCGGTGGGACGCCGCGACTGGAGTTGATCAACACCGGTAGCAACACATCTGTTGGAGAAAACGCCTTGCTGTCAAATACCACTGGATTCAGTAACACCGCTTTTGGCAACAGCGCCCTGCGTATCACGACTACCGGCAGCAATAACACCGCCGTGGGCTATCAGGCGTTGCTGACAAACAGTACGGCAGGTTCCAATACGGCAATAGGTGAATCTGCTTTGCGGGCCAATACGTCCGGTGCTCAAAATACTGCCATCGGCAAGTCGGCACTGAATCTAAATACACTGGGCGGGAACAACCTGGCCGCCGGTACTTTCGCTTTGTTCAGTAATACCACCGGTTCCAACAATACAGCAAGTGGTACATCGGCTATGTATTCCAATACTACCGGTGGCGGCAACACAGCCAACGGTTTTCAGGCCCTGCAATCCAACACAACGGCTTTCGGCAACACTGCTATGGGGAGCAGCGCGCTGACCGCAAATACCACCGGCAACAGCAATACCGCCGTGGGCGGAAGCGCTATGAGCGCTACCACCACTGGCTACAACAACAGTGGTCTGGGCACTCAGGTACTGGGCGCCAATACGACTGGGCGGGACAATACCGCAGTTGGCACGCTGGCTATGCGCTTAAATACCACCGGGAATACCAACTCCGCTCTGGGTGGACTGGCACTTTACAGCAACACCACCGGCTTCTCCAATGTCGCGCTGGGCTTTAGATCCCTGTACAGCAACACCGACCGTTCCAACCTCGTGGCCGTGGGGGACTCGGCGTTGTACAGCAACAGTAGTGGTTTGGGCAATACAGCAGTAGGAAGCAAAACATTAACAGCCAACACTTTCGGTTCCAACAACACTGCAAACGGCTTCCAATCCATGCGCTTTAATACCACCGGCTCCTTCAACTCGGCGAGCGGCAACTGGTCCCTCTTTTCCAATACTTCGGGATCGAACAACACTGCCAACGGCACCTCGGCCTTGTATTCCAATACCACCGGCGTATCCAATACGGCCATAGGTCTTGCGGCACTCCGGAGTAATACGACCCGGTCTAATCTGGTGGCGGTGGGGGATTCGGCGCTGTTCAATAATGGGGTGGGAGCTACAGAACTTTATCAAGCAGCCAATAACGTAGGTCTTGGAAGCAGGGCCCTTTTGCTAACACAACGGGCTATTACAACACTGCCTCGGAAACTATGCCTTGTATTCCAACACGGAAGGTACTTATAATACAGCGAATGGAGGAGCTGCGCTTGCTTCCAATACTATTGGTAGTTTTAATACAGCTATCGGATCAGGTGCAATGAATTTTAATATTTCTGGATTAGATAACACAGCTGTTGGGTATTTATCCTTATTACTTAATACAAGTGGATACGGGAATACGGCTAATGGGTCTCAATCTATGAATGCTAATAGTACCGGGAGTGAAAATACGGCTACTGGCTATCAGGCATTATTTGCCAACTCTGACGGTGGTGCCAATACTGCGATAGGTTATCAGGCACTTTATTCGAATGTTGAAACTCAACAAAATACGGCTGTTGGTTATCAGGCACTTTATTCCAATGATGGTAGCTATAATACGGCTGTTGGTTTTCAGGCACTTTATTCTAATTCAATCGGCGGCTCTAATAATACTGCTGTTGGTTATCAGTCTTTGTTTTCCAATACTACCGGCGACAACAACACTGCATTGGGTGATTATTCCAATGTTTCTTCAGGTACATTATTTAATGCTACAGCTATCGGATATTCAGCCCTTGCCAACGGAAATAATAAAGTAGTAGTCGGTCAGAATTTCAACGGCATGATCATCGGCGGCTACGCCAACTGGAGCAATCTGAGCGACGGACGTTTCAAGGAAAATATCCGCGAAAACGTACCTGGCCTGGATTTTATCAGCCGACTGCGCCCTGTGACATATTGGATCAATACGGACAAACTGCAGCGTCATATCACGGCTGAAATGCCCGACAGTATGGCCCAACGCTACCTGCCTGATGCGGAACAGCAGGCAAAAGACCGGGAGTACAGCCACACAGGATTTGTCGCTCAGGAAGTGGAGGCCGTAGCCTGCCAGATTGGCTACGCTTTCGACGGTGTGAATGCACCGAAAAATTCCACGGACAACTACAGCATTGCCTACAGCCAGTTTGTGCCGAGTTTGGTAAAAGCCGTGCAGGAGCAACAAACCCTCATCGAAGCCCAGCGGGCAGAAATAGAACAACTCAAAAAACAAGCTGCCGAAAACGCCACCCTGCGCACCCAACTCGACAAAATAACCGCCGCCCTGCAAGGCGCCGGTATCGGGGTGGGGAACTGAGAAAGAGGCAAAAGGCAAAAGGCAAGGGGGAGCAAAAGATTTAAGCAAAAAAGGGCACAGTTCCAGTTTTGTTTAAATCTTCTGCTCTGCCCCTTTTTATTTTTCTAAATTTTCGTGTTATGCAGGTAAATTTATCGCATTTTTGAATTTTTGTAGCACAACACACCGTATTTTATCACATCAACAAAATCTAAAAATGAAGCGACTTTTCCTCTCCGCCCTGGTTTTTCTCGCCATACACGGCCTCGCCGGCGCCCAGGCCATTTCCATCAACACCGACGGCAGCAACCCCGACACGTCGGCTATTCTCGATGTGAAAAGCACCGACAAAGGGATTCTGATCCCCCGGATGGATTTCATGCAACGGATGGCTATTGCTTTCCCGGCCTCGGGGTTGATCGTGTATGAAATTGGCAACGGCGCCACCGCCAATGCGTTTTGGTACAACGCCGGAACGCCCACAGCGCCGGATTGGCAGCGCGTCGGCTTGCGCGCGACCGGGCTTAACTGCAACCCGGCAAATCCTAATGTAGTTACCACCGTGGCCGAGGATTGCGACCAGGACACCCAGGTGGAAACCGATTACCTGCTGCAAAATCCGGATATTATCCGCATGACACTAGGCGATTATAATTCGGGCACTACAAACCCCACGCAGGTGCTGGTGTTGCGGCACAATAGCGCGACAAATCCAAACAGCAATACCATGTTGGAAATTTTCGACCCAACAGGTAATGCGAACCTGTTTATCGGCGAAAAGGCCGGCAACGCCAACACTACCGGGATGAGTAACGTCGCCGTCGGCTTACGCGCCCTGGAACTCAATACCACGGGAAATTTCAATACTGCCATCGGGGTGACGGCACTCGCCAAAAGCAATGCCGATAATAACGTCGCAATTGGCAACAGCGCACTTTCCAGCAATACCTCCGGCTTCGACAACACGGCAACGGGCGTAAGCGCACTTTTTAACAATATCGACGGCGCCAACAACACCGCCAACGGGGCGTATGCCCTAAGCGCCAATACCCATGGCTCCCGCAATACTGCCAGTGGGTCTGCTGCACTGTATAGCAACGTCACCAGTGACGACAACGCGGCCAATGGGTATGCGGCGCTGTATAACAACACCGGCGCCAACAACACGGCCAGTGGGTCTGCTGCGCTGTATAACAACACGACCGGCAACAACAACACGGCCATCGGAAGTATCGCGCTCTTTTTCAACACCATCGGGACGAATAACTCTGCCCTGGGTTATGGAGCGGATGTTACGGCGATCAACCTTACCAATACCTCGGCCATCGGCGCCAATGCTAAGGTAACCGCCAGCAACTCGATGATCCTCGGCGACAACAATGTCAGGGTCGGTATCGGGCTTTCAAACCTCCCGGGCCCGAACAACAAACTCGAAATCAATGCAACGGCGCCGGATGCCAGCGGACTGCGTTTCAGAAGGCTCACATCTGCTTCGCCGGCATCGGCATCCCTCCCCCTTGACGCCGGCTCCCAAGGTGCTGAGTGTTGACGCCAGTGGAGATGTGGTTCTGGTCGCGCTTACCGGCGGTGGCGGCGGAACGGCGTGGGATATTCTCGGAAATTCGGGTACGACCACTACCAACTTCCTCGGCACACTCGATCCCAATGCACCGCTTAACTTCAAGGTACACAACATCCATGCCGGCGCCATCGACGAAAAAGGGAATGTGTTTTTAGGTTTTGAAGCCGGCCTGGCGGGTATTAACACGGCCACGCAAACAAATACCGCTATTGGCCATCAGGCGCTGAAAGCCAGCCCTGCCAACCTGAACAATACGGCCACCGGCTACCAGGCGCTGCTCAACAACACGGGCAACAACAACACGGCCCATGGATGGGCTGCCCTGCGTGCCAACACCGCCGGCATCCAAAACACCGCCACCGGGTCAGGCGCGCTCGGCGCCAATATCGGCGGCAACTACAACACTGCCAACGGTTTTTTTGCCCTCACCGCCAACACCGCCGGCGCCGCCAACACGGCTGCCGGCGTGAATGCCCTGCTCGGAAATACTACCGGCAATTCCAATACGGCTTACGGCGTAAACGCGCTGAGCAGCAACAAAGCCAACAGCAGAAGCACCGCCATCGGCTACAATGCCATGCTGAATGCCGACAACATCGCCACCGGTACGAAACAAACCTTCAACACCGCCGTAGGCTACGAGGCTTTAAGGGGCAGCCCAAACCCGGTCAACAACACCGGCATATCGAATACCGCTATTGGCGACCAGGCGCTTTTTTCCAACACCTTCGGAAGCAATAACACGGCCACCGGGGCCGCGGCCCTGTATTACAACATCGCCTGGTTCAACACGGCCAACGGTGTCGAAGCCCTCTACAACAACACCGGCGGAGAAAGCAATACCGCGGCGGGGGCGGCCGCGCTGTTTTCCAATACCGTCGGTAATTACAACACCGCCGCCGGCCGTTGGGCGCTGCAAACCAACGTAACCGGGCAATACAATACGGCGATCGGGTATCAAGCAGATGCCGGCGCCGGCAAGACGAACTTGCAAAACGCGACGGCCATCGGCTACGATGCCACGGTGATGGACGATAACCAAATGATCCTGGGCAACAACAATGTCAAGGTCGGTATCGGCTTGTCCGCCAATGCCGCGGGGCCTGCTAACAAACTTGAAATAGACGCCAATGTGCCCCTGATACCCGGGGCCAGCGGCCTGCGTTTCCGGAAACTGACCACGGCTTCGACGCCCGTTCCCAACCCTACTTCTGAATGTCTTAAGCGTGGATATTAATGGTGATGTGATCCTGGTACCCGATGCCGGGACGGTGCTGACCAGCCTCCCTGGCTGATCGGCGGTAATAACAACGTAACATCCGCCAATTTCATCGGCACTACTTACGCCATCGGGAACGCGACACCCTTCAATTTCCGGCTCAATAACCAACCCTCCGGCACCATTGATCCTGGCGGTAAAGTGTTCCTCGGCTATGAAGCAGGCCTGACTACTACGGCCCAAACGAATACCGGAATCGGCTACCAGGTCCTGCGCGCCAACACCTCTGGCGCTAACAACACGGCCACCGGGTACCAAGCCTTGTTCAGCAACGTCAGCCGCGGCAACCTCGTGGCGGTAGGCGACCAGGCGCTCTACAACAATGGACCTGCCGGTGCTACGGGCGACCAAGGCAAGTATAATACCGCCGTTGGATCGCAGGCGCTCTACACCAATACACTCGGAAAAGACAACACGGCCATCGGGTATAAAGCCCTGTTTTCCAATCTTAACAACGACAACAATACCGCAATTGGCTTCGAAGCATTGCGGGACAACACGAACGCGACAGCCAACACAGCCACCGGCGTATGGGCCATGCGCCTCAACCAGACTGGGAGTTACAATACATCTAACGGGGCATTTGCCTTGCAAAGCAACTCGAACGGAAATTTCAATGTAGCTATCGGGCATGCAGCCCTGAGTGCCAACATAACAGGTAGTAGCAATACCGCAACCGGCGCGGGCGCTTTGAGTACAAATACTGCCGGCAACAGCAACACGGCTACCGGGTGGCAAGCCTTGCGAGACAATACCGCAGATTTCAATACCGCGACTGGGTCAAGTGCGCTGGAAAAGAACACTACCGGCCATAGCAATACCGCCACGGGTATTACAGCGCTTCAAAACAACCTTGTCGGCTTTCAAAATACGGCTGATGGTAGAGGTGCGCTGGTATTAAATACGACCGGCTCTCGGAATACGGCTGTCGGGGCCAGTGCGCTCAGTAGTAATAAAGTTCAGGGCGACAATACTGCCATTGGCACCGGTGCATTGCTAATGAACAACAATGTAGCCGCTAACCCCGGCGGGTTCAGTAACACGGCTATCGGGGTTTTCGCACTCCAAAACAATCTTACCGGCGCCGTTAGTACAGCGAATGGTGCAGAGGCACTACTAAACAACACGAATGGAAGCGAAAATACTGCTACCGGCTTCCGGGCGCTTTACGACAATACTCTGGGCAGTAGCAACGCCGCCTTTGGGAATGGTGCTCTTTTTTCCAACGTCACAGGAAATTGCAATACCGGGCTTGGTTATGCTGCAGGTGTAAGCGCGCCCGGCTTGATGAATGCAACAGCCATCGGGTGTACGGCTATCACGAACGCTTCCAATAAAGTGGTTATCGGCAATAATACAGCCGGCATGGTCATCGGCGGCTACGCCAACTGGAGCAACCTGAGCGACGGGCGTTTCAAAGGAAGATATCCGCGAAAACGTACCTGGCCTGGATTTTATCAGCCGCCTGCGCCCCGTGACGTACTGGATCAATACGGACAAACTCCAGCGCCACATCACGGCTGAAATGCCCGACAGTATTGCTCAGCGCTATCTACCTGATGCCAAGCAGCAGGCGAAAGACCGGGAATACAGCCACACGGGATTTGTCGCTCAGGAAGTGGAGGCCGTAGCCCGCCAGATCGGCTACGCCTTCGACGGTGTGAACGCACCGAAAAATACCACGGACAACTACAGCATTGCCTACAGCCAGTTTGTGCCGAGTTTGGTAAAAGCCGTACAGGAGCAACAAACCCTCATCGAAGCCCAGCAGGCAGAAATAGAACAACTGAAAAAACGGGATGCCGAAAACGCCACCCTGCGCGCTCAGCTGGACGCGCAAAAAGCCCAACTCGACAAAATCACCGCCGCCCTGCAAGCCGCCGGTATCGGGGTGGAGCAGCGGTAGCGTTACAGTTTTCCGGTTGAAATTTTCTGCTCCAGCGCAGGCGACGGCGCTATTTTGGCCGCCTTTTGCCAGTATTCAGCCGCTTCAGCGCGGTCGCCGAGCTGGTAGCGTGTGTCGCCGTAGTGTTCGAGAATACCCGGGTGTTTGTCGCCGCCCTTGGCCAAGGCTTGTTCGTAGTGGATTTTGGCGGCAGCCGCGTCTTTTTTGCGCAGCAGGGCGAGGCCGATCTGGTCGGCGATGTTCAGGGCGAGCGGCAGGTTGCTGCCGGCCATGAGGGTCGCCTGCTGCAGCTGGCCGAGCGCGTCGTCGGGCCGGTCTTTTTCGTTGGCGGCTATGCCGTAGTAGTAGTAGGCAGCGGCCTGGTTGGGAAAGTCATCCATGGCCTTTTCTGCCAGCACGAGCATCTCGTCGTAGTTTTTTTGCTCGTGCAAGATGGCCAGAGCGTTTTCCCAAACGGAAAAAACGGTGGGGTTGAGCCGGATGCAGGTGCGGTAGCGGGCGAGCGCCTCCTGCGGCCGGTCGGTGTAGTAGAGCAGGTCGCCCGACAGGCTCCAGGCCTTGGGGTCGTCGGGGTGTGTGGTTTCAAGCAGGACGCCGAGGTCGAGCAGGGCCTGTATGGCCTCGGGCGCCATGCCTTTGCGCAGTTTTTCAAAATACGGCAAGACTTCCTTGATTTTGCCGTCGAGGGCGAGGTTCGGGTCTTTGAAAAAAGGTTTGAACGCAGTGAGGTTGGCCAGGTCGGAGCCGGATTTTTCCAGTACGGCGATCCGGGCCACCTCGTCGTCGGGGTTGCGGCGCAGGATGTCTTCGTACACTTTCCGGGCGGCAGCCTTGTCGCCCACCGATTCGTAGAGTTGGGCCACACGGTGGCGATACTCCAGCCGCCGGGGGTAGGTATTGGCTAATTTTTCGAGTTCGGCGGCCGCCTTTTTGATGTCGCCCAGACCGAGGTAGATGATATGTTTTTTGTCGGCGGTGATCTCGGTGATACCCCCGAGTTTTTCTAATTGGTCGAGCGCTTTGAGGCCGCCCTTGGGGTCGCCGGCCAGCACGGACAGGTAGGCGAGGCGCTCCAGGAAGGCGCCGTCCTGCGGAAATTTTTTGGTCAGTTCCAGATAGACATTGGCGGCATCTTTCGGCTGGCCGACTTTTTCAAACAGGTCGGCCTGAAAAATACGGAACCACGGGTTGGCGGGGTCTTTGGCGGCTGCTTTGGCGGCGGCGTCCATGGCGGCCACGTTGTCCTGAAGCATTTCGAGTGTACGCGCCAGGCCGTACCACGCAGCGGCATTGTCGGCGTTGTCGCTCAAAAACTTTTTGTACAACCCGGCGGCTTTTTCATAGTGGCCCAGTACGCGCTCGCGCTCGGCCTCGATGAATATGCTTTGGCGGGTTACCGCTTCCTCCGGGACGATTTTGGATTGCCCGTCAAGGGTGTTTTGCGCGTAAGCCTGTGCTGTGGCGAGCAGAAAAAAAAGAAGCAATTTGACTTTATTGACCATCGGTACAGTGCTTTTGGTGGTGGCTATCTTTTTGAAAAATGCGAGTAATCACCCAGATTCAGTTCGTCTTTGGAGCCGATAAACTTGCTGACGTTGCCCACCATAGAGTTTTCGAGCACAGCGTTTTTGATCTGCGATTTGTTCTGGATGATACTGTTGGTGATAACAGTATTTTCCACCGTGGAGTTGTGGCCCACGCTGACATACGGCCCCACCACGGCGTTTCGGATCACGGCATTGTCGCCCACGAAACAAGGCGGAATGATGACGCTGTTTTCGATGGTCGCCTTGGGGGAAACGAGGCCCGAGTCGCGGTGAAACTCCAGCATACGTTCGTTGGAATAGAGGATCGCGTCCTTGTTGCCGCAGTCGAGCCACTCTTCAATGTCGCCGGTGCGGAAACGCACCCCGTTGTTTTTGAGGTGTTCGAGGGCGGTGGTGAGCTGGTATTCGTTTTTTTCCTTGATCTCGTTGGAGATAATGTGGTGCAGGGCGGCGCGCAGTTTTTCGCCTTCGCGAAAGTAGTAGATACCGACAATCGCGAGATCGGACACGAACACGGCGGGTTTTTCCACCAGTTCGGTGATGAAGCCTTCGGCATCCAGCCGTACCACGCCAAACGACGACGGATCCTTCACTTTTGCACCCAGATGACGCCGTCGGAATTGGTGTCAAAAGCAAAATCGGCCTTGAACAGGGTGTCGGCGAAGGCGATCATACACGGCCCGGCCATACTTTCCCAGGCACAATAGATCGCATGGCCCACGCCGAGCGCTTTTTCCTGGTGGTAAATTTTCCCTTTTGCACCCAACCCTTCGGCAATGGCGATGAGCTCGCGCTCAATCTCCGGCCCGAAGTCGCCGACTATAAACGCAATTTCCTCGATAGGGCCGCCATACGAGCCGGCCAGTCCCTCCACGAGGCGCTGGATAATGGGTTTGCCGGCCACGGGAATGAGGGGCTTGGGCACCGTGAGGGTGTGTGGTCGCAGGCGTGTTCCCTTGCCTGCCATTGGGATGATTATGTTCATAAGTTTTGAGTTTTGAGTTTTGAGTTTTGAGTTGCGGTTTTCAAGCGATGAGTCCACGACTAAACTCAAAACTCAAAACTCAAAACTCAAAACTGATCACACCGTTCCGGTACTTCCAAATCCGCCGCTGTTGCGTTCGGTTTCTTCGAGTGTTTCTACTTCCTGCCAGGTGATTTGTTCGTATCGGGCGATGATCATTTGGGCGATGCGTTCGCCGGGTTCGATGGTTTGAGGTTCGTTGGAGAGGTTGACGACGATGCACTTGATTTCGCCGCGGTAGTCGCTGTCAATGGTGCCCGGGGAGTTGAGCATGGTGAGGCCGCGTTTGGCGGCCAGTCCGCTGCGGGCACGGATTTGTGCTTCGTAGCCGTGCGGCAGTTCGATGTGCAGACCCGTGGGTACGAGCACGCGCTCGAGCGGGCCGAGCACAATGGGTTCGGGGATTTGGGCGCGGAGGTCCATGCCGGCGCTGCCGGAGGTTTCGTACTTCGGCAGCGGGTTGTCGGAGCGGTTGATGATGCGGACGGTCAAGGTTGTTATTTTTTGCGGCAAAAGTAGGCGATTAAAAACAAACACGGGTCTGCCGCTGTCCTTGACGTAACTTTCGCCCATGAATCGCATTCCGAGTTTGCTCGTTCGGCAAGTACTCCTGCTGCTGCTCATTTTCGCACTGGGATGGGTGTTGTTTTTTACCCTGCACCCCTACCTGCCTGCGCTGCTGGGCGCCTACACCCTGTATGTGCTGCTGCGCCCGACGATGTTTCGGTTGACGGAAAAAAAGCAATGGAACAAGGTGTTGGTCGCCTTGCTGCTAATTTTGCTCGCTGTTGTGGTGATCTGGGTGCCCGTTTACTTTTTGGTACAATTGGTGCAAGGGCGCTTGATCTCGGCGCTGCAACATTCGCCGGAGGTGCTGAAAAACATGGAGGCGCTGGTACACCGACTCGAAGCGGAGTACGGCATCGCGGTGCTGACAGCCGATACCCTGAAAGACGTGGCCAACTGGAGCGGAACACAATTGCGGGCGCTGATCTCGGCTACCCTCGAAGGGCTGGTGACAACCTTGCTGGCCGGATTTATCCTGTTTTTTATGCTGGTGAACGGCCCCAGAATGGAAGCGTTTTTTTTCAACTGGCTGCCTTTCCAAAAGCCTAATGTGACTGATTTCAAACACCAACTGAACACCCTGGTCTTTACCAATGCCGTGGGTATTCCGCTCATGGGTATTATTCAGGGACTGTCGGGGCTGCCGGTGTATTGGCTGTTGGGTGTGCCGGATGTGTGGCTTTGGTTTGCCATCACCTGTATTTCGGGTATGCTGCCGGTTATCGGCGTGGCACTGGCGTACACACCCATGGCCATCCTGATGGTAGCCAACGGGATGCCCTGGCACGGTCTGGCACTTTTCCTGTACGGGTTTATTGTCATCGGTTCGGTGGATAACATCGGGCGGATGTGGCTGCAAAAAAAATTGGGCGACACGCACCCGCTCATCACGCTGTTCGGGGTCATTGCCGGCCTCAAATTGTTTGGGTTCATCGGATTTGTCTTCGGACCGATCCTGATTGCCCTGTTTTTATTAATCATCCGTATTTATATCCGCGAGTTTGGACGAGACGCACACGCGGCTGTTTGAACCATGCATTTCACTTGATTCTAATCATGCACATCCTACCGACTGTTTTTTTCATCCTGCTGACCGCAACCGCCTTTTCTCAATCCAATGCTGCCTGCGACCTCAACCTTGGCCCCGATGTGCTGGTTTGCAACAACGCCCAATTTACCCTGAACCCCAACCCGATACCAGGCGCCTACCTCTGGTCGGGCAGTACCGGACTGAGTTGCCTGGATTGTCCCTCGCCCGATGTGTCGGGACTTGTCACCGGAGTTTATACCTATATCGCTACCGTGACCACACCCGATTGCACGGGCGCCGATACCTTGATCGTGACGGTCATCAACGGACAAGCGCCGCAATACGAAATCAGCGAAGACCGCGTGGTGTGTGCGGGCGACACCGTGCAATTGGGCGGAGCGCCCGTACCCGGCACATTTTACAACTGGTTTTCGGCGCCGGCGGGCTTTGGCAGTTTTATGGCCAACCCGTCGACCGTGCCGCCAGCCCCCACAACCTACTACCTCTCCGTTTCCGCTTCCTCGTGCCCCGTACCGCTACTGGACAGTGTGAAAATCACGCCTGTGCTGCTGGAACTGCAACTCGTCCCCACGGATACCGTGCGCCTGTGCCGGGGCCGATCCCGCACCCTGCAAGCAACCGTGAATCCGACGGGCCAAACCCTGACCTGGACGCCGGCGACGGACCTGCAAATCAATGCGAACGGTACGACGGCGGTGGCCACGCCACTGACCAGCACGCTGTACTCCGTGACAGCTTCAATCGCCGGTTGTGTCCGGCAACGGCAAGTGTATTTCGCCGTGGACAGCTTGCCCGCCGACCTGAAAATCCGGCCCGCCGACACCACCATTTGCCAGGGCGCGGAGGTGTTGCTCCAATCGCCCGCGTATGAACCGGGCAATTTTCCGGGCACCACTTTCCGATGGACGCGTACGCCGCAAACAACACTGCTCACGCCCGACAGCCTGCTGAACCTCCTGGTGCAGCCCAACCAGACAACCGTGTACCGACGCATCACCCGTTTCGGCGTGTGCGCCGATACTGCCATGGCAATGGTGCATGTGGTTCCGACTCCACAAATGACCGTCACACCTGCATCAAGCACAATTTGTCCGGGCGACAGCGTGACCATCAAACTGACCTACACGCCCGGCGTGACGAATATCGCCTGGTCGCCCGTCGGGGGGCTGTCCTGTTCTGTTTGCGACAGCGTGGTGGTCCGCCCGGCGGTATCCACGACCTATTCGATTACGGGCAATTTACAGGGGTGCCCGGTGAACGCTTCGGCGACGGTGAACCTGAACCCCCTGGCTCCGCTCCAGTTCCCGGGCAAGTTGAGCATCTGTCTGGGCGATACGGTGCTGCTGAACACCGTTTTTGATCCGCTGGCAACCTACATCTGGACCTCCACACATCCGGGTTTCGGGACAGTCGCGCTGCCCGACCCGCGTTTTCGACCCACCCAAACGGCCACTTACTTCGTTACCACCAACAACGGCTGCATCGGGCGGGACTCCGTGCGCATCGAAGTCAGTACCGCCACGTTGACGGCAAGCAACGACACCACAATTTGTAAAAACGCGCCATTAGTGCTTTCGGCCGCTACCAGTATTCCCGGTACGGACTTCTATTGGCTGAACGGGCTGACGGGGCAGGTGGCGGGCACCGTGCGCACCCTGCCGGTACAGCCCGCCCAGACGACACCGTACATTGCTTTTTTTTCCTACGGCGACGGCTGCCAACTGACCGACACCGTGACCGTGACCATTGCCGGCGAGGCCCCGCTGCTGGTTTTTCCTGCCGACCGCCAACTGTGCCCCGGCGAAAACCTTACCCTGAACCTTGGCCCCGTGCTGCCGGGGGCGGAGTACACCTGGACGGCCAATCCGCCAGACCCGACCTTAGTGTTCGACGACGCTGCCCCCGTGGTCTCGCCTGCGCAAAACACGACCTACACCGTGACGGCTACACTGGACAACTGTGTCGTCACGCACACGGTCGCGGTCATTGCCTACTCGGCTACGCTGACCGTCACGCCCGACACGACCATTTGTGCTGGAAGTCAGGTTGTGCTCACGGCCCTTGGCTCCGATCCCAACGGCCGCTACGCCTGGAACACCGGGGAAGCCGGCGCCGGTATCCTCAAGTTTCCGACCGGCGACACGGCCTTTGCTGTCACCTACACGTTCGGCGATACCTGCGCCCTGCGCGACACCGTGCGGGTGACCGTATTGCCCACGTTTATGCTGGACATCCAGTGCGTGCCGGACACCAACGCGATAGACATCGGCGCCTCCCTGACCCTGACCGCTGCCGTGACGCCCCCGCAAAATCTCGGCAATTTCACCTTCGTCTGGCAGGAAAGCACGGTGGATACCAAGACCCTGCCGTTCAGTACGGAGTCTATAGACGTGACGCCCGCCAGTAACGATACGGCCGTGTCGGCCCTGCGCTACACGCTCATCGCCACGGCCCCCAACGGCTGCATGCAGGTGGCGGAAAAAACTTTTCGCCTGATATTCCCGCTCGTGCGTTTCCCCAATGCCTTCACGCCCGACGGCGACGGCAACAACGACCAGTTTCGGATGGTCGTCCTGGAAGGCCGCGCGCTGGTGGAGCAGTTCGAGATTTTTAACCGCTGGGGTGGAAAAATTTTTGAAAGCACCGACCCCGATGCGGCCTGGGACGGCACCTCGAACGGTAAACCGGTACCTTCCGACGTGTACGTTTTTCGTATTCAATGGCGGCGCGGAGACGGCGCACTGCAGCCCGTGGCGGTGGGGGATGTGACGGTATTGCGGTAGAATGGAAACGGATTTTGAGTTTTAACGCTGCGCGCGGGTTTTTCGACCCCGCGCCAACCTTTGATTTCGCCCCGCTTGGTGTTTTCCCCAAGCGGTTCTCGCGAGGGTGCCTGGTGAAAAGCACGGCAGGGATCGGGTACTTTCGGGCCCCCCTTGGTCTTTTCACCTGCGTTTCCCGTCAAACGCCTTATGATACAACCTCGGCATCAACTGCGGATAGTCATTAAAAGCAATAACAGCGCATCACACAAACGCATATCATGGAAGCATACGGAGCCGTTCTCAACCTCGTTATCCCCATTTTTTTTCTGTTGTACTTCGTCGAAACCATCGTCGCATGGCGGCGGGGCGCAGAAGTTATCCGCGGTTTGGACAGCGTGTCCAGTTTCAGTTCGGGCATCACCAATGTGGTGAAAGACGTGTTGGGGTTGAGCGTAGGCATCCTCAGTTACTACTGGCTGGTGGAAAAAGTAGCGCTCGTACACATCGAGGCAACCTGGCTGGTGTACGCGGTCGCTTTTGTGGCGGTTGATTTTCAGGGCTACTGGGTACACCGCTGGAGCCACGAGATCAATTTCCTGTGGAACCGCCACATCATCCACCACAGCAGCGAAGAGTTCAACCTGTCCTGTGCCTTGCGGCAGCCAATATCCAATTTTGTCAATTATTTCACCTTCGTGCTGCTGCCCGCCGCGCTGCTCGGCATACCCGGGCAGGTGATCGCCGTGATCGGGCCGCTGCACCTGTTTTTGCAGTACTGGTACCACACGCGCCTCATCGGCCGGCTGGGGTGGTTGGAGCACCTGATCGTCACGCCCGCACACCACCGCGTGCACCACGCCATCAATGCGGAGTACATGGACAAAAACTACGGGCAGGTTTTTATTTTGTGGGACAAGTGGTTCGGCACCTTTCAGGACGAGCGCCCCGATGTGCCGCCGGTGTACGGCGTCAAACGCCCCGTGCACACCTGGAATCCGTTCAAAATCAACTTTCAACATTTTTGGCTGATGCTGACCGATGCCTGGCGTGCGCGCCATTGGCCGGACAAATTGCGCATCTGGTTCATGCCCACCGGCTGGCGTCCCGCCGACGTGCAGGAACGCTACCCGGTGTACGCCATCGGCGATGTTTATCATTTTGAAAAATACGATACCCCCGCTTCCCGCGCGCTGGTAGCCTGGTCGTGGACGCAGATGTTTTTCTGCTATTTCCTGCTCATCTACTTTTTTGCGTTCATCGGCCAGATCGGCGCCCCGGGTATTTTCCTGTACGGCGCGTTTATTTTCGTTTCCATTTTCGCGTACACTGAACTGATGGATCGAAACCGCAATGCCCGTTTTTATGAAATTATCAAAGCCGCTTTCGGGTTGTACCTGATCGGGGCTGGCCGGTGGCGACTGGTTTGGCGCGC
The DNA here is from genome assembly GCA_016719605.1 of Lewinellaceae bacterium. Lineage (GTDB taxonomy): Bacteria > Bacteroidota > Bacteroidia > Chitinophagales > Saprospiraceae > M3007. The sequence continues at coordinate 58,080 of JADJYW010000012.1, forward strand.
GCGCCAATGTGGGCGCCTGGTATGTGTACGCGGTGGGTGTGTACTGCGTGGTATCCGTGCTGGTGGTGTTCGCTTTTGCGGAACTGGAATTGAAAAAGGCAGGGTAGGGGAGTGCGGGGCTACGGCGCAAGCGTGTTCAAAAAACTGTGTCAACGGTGTTTTTATCAACCTTGAACGCCGCGTGGGGGAACCCCACCCCCGACCCCTCCCCCAAATGGGAGGGGAGCCGTAGGGCAGTCCGAGATGTCTTTTATGAAGATAGTCTCCTCCAAATGGGAGGTAGCCTCTACGAGATACTCTACGTCCCCCCTCCCATTTGGGGGAGGGGACGGGGGGGGGGGTGACCCGCAACAAGAAAGGCACTACCAAATCCTGCCCCTCCCTCCGTACCTTCGCGCCCAACAAACGTCACCTGTTATGAAAATTTACCTGTCCGCCCTGCTCGCCCTGCTGCTGAGCCTGCCCCTTGTGGCGCAAAAAAACCAGTACGAAGTTGCTGCCATCGGGTTCTACAACCTGGAAAACCTGTTCGATACCCTCGACAGCCCCGTCACCAACGACGCCGACTTCCTGCCCACGGGCCGCCTGCTCTGGAACAGCGAGCGGTATTGGTCCAAACAGGCCAACATGGCCAAAGTCATCAGCCTGCTCGCTACCGACAAAACACCCGACGGCGTGGCCCTGCTCGGGGTGTGCGAAGTGGAAAACCGCACCGTGCTCGAAGACCTCGCGGCCCAGCCCGCGCTCAAAAGCCGCAACTACCAGATCGTGCACTACGACTCCCCCGACGAGCGCGGCATTGATGTCGGGCTGCTGTATCAGCCCCGGTATTTCACGGTCACCGGCTCGCAGTCCATCCCCGTTTTGCTCGAAGACGCCGCAACCGGCACCCGCGATTTCACCCGCGACGTGCTCCATGTGAGCGGCACCCTTCAGGGCGACCCCGTCCATATTCTGGTCAACCACTGGCCCTCGCGCCGGGGCGGCGAGAGCGGCTCGGGCTGGATGCGCGCCGCCGCGGCGCAGGTGTGCCGAAATACGGTGGACAGCCTGACGACCCTCGACCCCAACGTCAAGATCATCATCATGGGCGACCTGAACGACGACCCCAACAACAAGAGTGTGGAAAAAGTACTACGCGCCGCGCGCAGCACCGAAAAGATGAAAGCCGGCGAACTGTACAACCCCATGTACGATATCTACCAGAGCGGCAACGGCACCCTGGCCTACCGCGATGCCTGGAACCTGTTCGACCAAATCATCGTGTCCAAAGGCTGGGTGTGGAAAAAAGCGGGCGGCTGGCAGTTTCACAAGGCCGTCGTGTTCCGCGAGCCGTGGATGTTTCAGGAAGAAGGCGCTTTCCGGGGCTACCCGCTGCGTACCTATGTGGGCGATATTTTCCTGAACGGATACAGCGATCACCTGCCGGTGTATACGCTGATGCTGCGCAAACGGTAAGCGGCTATTTCGTGGTGGTTGTGGTAGTCGGTATTGTTTTGGTCACCCCGGTTGATTTATTCGACCGGCCGTTGTTGGCGGAACCGACGACAACGTCTCGTTTGGCGGGCATTTCTTCGGTTTCGGTGGCTTCCATCTGGGCGGTTTCGGTGGTTGCTACGGTTTCGGTGGCCGGGGTCATTTCGGGTGCGGCGGTGCGGCTCCGGAGGTAGGTGACGAGCAGTGTCAGGACTACGCCTGCTGCCAGGCCGAGTAAAAATACCATGGTGTTCAATGTTTTAAAGTTAAGGGAAAGGGTGTTTTTCGCAGAAGGTTGCGCAGGCAAATGTAGTAGTATTCCAAAAAAAATATGGGTAATGTTGGGGTCGGGGTGTTTTTTTCGCCCTGCTTGGTGTTTTCACCAAGCAGCCTCGTGTAGAACCACTTGGTGAAAACACCAAGCAGGGCGAAGCCCTGAAAGGGCTGTATGTTTATAGCATTGAGATATGGTATATTCGAGAACCCCGAAGGGGTTTTATGTTGGGTAACATTCTGACATACAACCCCTTCAGGGTTGGCACTCGTGTCGTTTCCCGGCTATAAACATACAACCCCTTCGGGGTTTTTGTTTTGGCAATTGGAGCGTAATGAACCCGCAACTCCCAGAGCGTGATCAAGCGTAAGACTGTGGAAATTTGAAAATTTGATGCCGCGCTTGGTGTTTTCACCAAGCGCTGTCGTTCCGGCATTGGGAAACGGCCCGTGGTACTGCTTGGTGAAAACACCAAGCAGGGCGTGAAACGCCGCGCGTGCCGCGTGCACGGCGCCCTTGTTCAACCTTGAAACGCCGTGCGTGGGTCTTTTTCGCCCTGCTTGGTGTTTTCACCAAGCAGCCTCGCGTAGAACCGCTTGGTGAAAACACCAAGCAGGGCGAAGGGATGACAAACACAGTATATGCACAGCCGATGCTCGGCGGTACCGCCGCCGAAAATCCTGTAAATCCTTTTCATCCTGTCAAAAAATGGATTCGCCTGTCAACTTCGCAATTATGGTGCGGACTTACGAGACACCCTCTCCTGGCAGGATTCCACTTTTTTACCAGTTCAACTTCACCATTTTTACCTGCATGGCTTGCCCGCTTTTGTCGTGGCGAAGCGTCAGCAGGTACATACCCGGCAGCAAGGCCGATATATCCACCGTGGTGCGTTCAGCATAAAACTCCAGTCGCCGGCGCAGCAAAAACTTGCCCGCGAGGTCGTGTACTTCCAGGTCGAGCGCATTGCCTGCCGGGTGCTGGATGGTGATGAAACCCACTGCCGGATTCGGGAAAACCAGGGTTTGGGCAAACACCTCCGAAGTGCTCACGTCCACGTCAATGATTCCGTTGCAGTTGTTGTCCACCCCGTCCGGGATCTCCAGGGCATCCGGGTTTATCGCCGAATTGGCGTCGTCGCAGTCAAGGTTGTTGGCTACATATCCCGCAGGTGCCGGAGTCAGGCAGGTGTCTATGGATGTCGTTTCGTGCCCGAAACTGTCGCTATCGCTGTCGAGGAAGTAGGTGAACACGGGCATATCGTCTACCAGTCCGTTGCAGTCGTTGTCCAGGCCGTCGCAGATTTCGGCTACGGCGGGGTTGAGCATTGCGTCGGCGTCGTCGCAGTCGAGGTTATTGGCCACAAATCCGGCGGGCGGTGCGGTCAGGCAGGTGTCCAGCGCCGTGGCCGCATCGCCGAATCCGTCGCTATCGCCATCGAGGAAGTAGGTGAACGTGGGCAGGTCGTCCACCAGTCCGTTGCAGTCGTTGTCGAGGCCGTCGCAGGTTTCGGCTATGCCGGGGTTGAGCATGGCGTCGGCGTCGTTGCAGTCGAGGTTATTGGTTACAAATCCGGCGGGCGGAGTGGTCAGGCAGGTGTCCAGCACCGTGGCCGCGTCGCCGAATCCGTCGGCGTCGCTGTCGAGGAAGTAGGTGAACGTGGGCAGGTCATCCACCAGTCCGTTGCAGTCGTTGTCCAGGCCGTCGCAGGTTTCGGCTACGCCGGGGTTGAGCATGGCGTCGGCGTCGTTGCAGTCGAGGTTGTTGGCCACAAATCCGGCGGGCGGTGTGGTCAGGCAGGTGTCCAGTGCCGTGGCCGCGTCTCCGAAACCGTCGCTATCGCTGTCGAGGTAGTAGGTGAACGTGGGCAGGTCGTCCACCAGTCCGTTGCAGTCGTTGTCCAGGCCGTCGCAGGTTTCGGCTACGCCGGGGTTGAGCATGGCGTCGGCGTCGTTGCAGTCGAGGTTGTTGGCCACAAATCCGGCGGGCGGTGCGGTCAGGCAGGTGTCCAGCGTCGTGGCCGCATCGCCGAATCCGTCGCTATCGCTGTCGAGGAAGTAGGTGAACACGGGTATATCGTCCACCAGTCCGTTGCAGTCGTTGTCCAGCCCGTCGCAGGTTTCGGCTATGCCGGGGTTGAGCATTGCGTCGGCGTCGTTGCAGTCGAGGTTGTTGGTTACAAATCCGGGGGGCGGTGTGGTCAGGCAGGTGTCCAGTGCCGTAGCCGCGTCGCCGAAACCGTCGCTATCGCTGTCGAGGAAGTAGGTGAACACTGGGGACTCGTCTGTCAAGCCATTGCAATCGTTGTCTAAGCCGTCGCACAATTCTGGAGCGCCGGGGTACACCGTCGGATCGAGGTCGTCGCAGTCTTCAAAACTGTAAACACCATCCTGGTCTTCATCTTTGTAAAAAAACATGGTTGCCAGGTCGAAAGCCTCGTTTCCGATCTTGTCGCCGATGACCCGTCCCGGAATATCGTCGAACGGCGGGTGGATGCTGCCCCAAATCCGGGAGAGGCTGCACTGGTCGGAAGCGTCGCGGTAGGTGGCCCATTGCAGGGTTACGGGTACGCTTGGCCCTTGTTCGATGACGAGGTAATTGCTGTTGGCGGCCACATGGAATTCGCCCATTCCTCCGGGGAAGTACGGGTCGCCCGTGAGCCGGGTCAGTGTTTCGGCTGCCGTACGCGAATAGGTGGAGTGGCCGGAAATATAGCCGGCGAAGGGCGGTGTCACAAACCCTTTGCGTTGGTACGGGATCCAGTTGTCGGACAGTATCCAGTCCACGCCGGCATAGTCCGTTGCGGGGTTTGCAATGAAGCCGAAACCCCGCCAGGCTTTCACTTTTATTTTGCCCACATTGACGTTGTTCATTCCGGCCAGCGGATCGCCGGCTGTGATTTGCTCGATCAATCCGGGCACCAATTTGATGCCTGCGGGGTGGTAATTTGGCCCGGCAGGATCGGAGCTCTGCCCCAGTTTGGCGATGTACCGGATCGCGGTGATGGGTCGAATACCGTCGTACCAGCCTTTTATTCCCCAGGCGGCGATAGCCGCATCGTGGACGGCGCCGCCGAGGGTGAAATACGACTTGACATCCCACTCCAGGTCGTCGAGCAACGGGCCTTTGCCGTTGTAGCGTTTTACAAAATTCGGGTCGTCACCGACATGGTTCAGGATCGTAAACCAGTGCCCCGGCGGGGTTTCGGAATTGGGGCCGTCGGCCCAAAACTGGGACAACACGCGGGTGTAATCGCCGCGCGGTACAATTTGCGGCTGGTAAGGTTGTCCCGTGCGCGGGTTGGTGTCGCGCCCGATGCCGGTATCGCCGCCGTTGGCAAAATCATAAAAATCGTGGTACTCGGCCAGGTTCGTCGGGTAGGTCTGGATGTTTCCGATAGATTTCGGGGAAATGTCCCACTGCACCCCGTCGTCGGGTGTCAGGTGCGACGCCCAGGCGCAGGTCAGGGCGAAATTCCAGACAAACTCGTCGGTCGTGCTGTCGCCTGCAACCACGTCAAGGAACGGCATCGGGCCGGGGTCGTGGTACACATTGTAGTTGTTTCCTCCGCGCTGGTACACCGTTTTGTCGCTTGCTTTCAGGGAAAACGGCTGCACATTGCCCCATTCCGGGCCGATAAAAACCTGGGTTGCGTTGATCGGGTTTCCGTTTTGGTCTACTGCGCCGGGAATGACAAGCGGCTGCCAGCGGTTGGGGTTGAACAAATTGGACAGTCCTGAAAGATTTACGGCTACGGCCGGGTTTACCGGCTGGTAGTACAGGTTGCCGTAGTTGTACGCCTCGCCGGCGCCGTCTTGCTGGCCCATTTGCAGAACACACTGGCCGATGTAGTTGCCCAGGGCCGCCGGCGACCCGGTTTGGTAATTGGTAGACGTGAAGTTGTAGTCGTACCCGAGCGCGGTCATCAAGTCTCTGACCCGGGTTATCGCCGCAAAGGCATTCGGAGAATTAAAAAACCGGGCGATAAGCACCCGGTAAGCAGCATAGCTCATCGCTTCCTCGCGGGCGGCCTGCACATCCGCCGGCTGGGGCACCCCGTTGAAATTGCAGGTATAATTGCCGACGGTATTCCCCAGCAAGTAGGGACGCGCCACGCTGTCGTAAGCCGCCCAGGCATCATACAGGGCAATGGAGGTGTGAAACAGATTACGGGCCTGCACGGGTGGGCGGGCGAGGTCTTCCCGGATATTTTGTAAAAGGGCTTCATTCCATTGACGGGCCATGCTTTGCTGGGCGACAGCCACCGGTGCAAGCCCGATGAAGAAGAAGCCGATGAGGAAGGGTAGTGGTTTGACCATGACGGATACCAGATTCGTTTAGTAAATTGGTAAAGGTAGATGGTTGCCGGGCGCTGAAAAAATTATAGATTCCTTAAAATACGCGTAAAGTGGTGGATTTCAGTTTCCCTTCTCAGCAATCACATTTCCCGATTAATTTATTCTGCCTGAATGCGAATGGATACATGAGCAACCCCGTCCCCGCTCGCCGTCACCGTCACGTTGCCCCTTTGCCCGGGCTTGGTTCGCAGCACCAGCATCGCTTTGCCAAAAAACACTTGCACCGTGTCGGACTGAAACGGCGCATACGACCGCGGGTTCCCGTTATCCACGGCGGCTATTTCGGCGGGGCCGTCCACCGAAAAGCGGATGGTGTTGTCGGCCAGAGGGCACAGGTTTCCGTCCCGGTCCAGGATTTCCACCGTGATGAAACTCAAGTCTTCGCCGCCGGCGCGCAGGGTGTCGCGGTCGGGTGTGAGGCGAATAGACGCGGGTGCGCCGGCGGTTTTTACTTCGGCTTCACCAATGCGCTGGTCGGCGCGATAGGCCACGGCGCGTAAGATTCCGGGAGCGTACGACACATCGTGCCACATCAGTCGGTACCGCTCTATGTTGTTGTCCGAATCGAGTTTCTTGCACTTTTTGCCCAGCGATTTGCCGTTGAGGAACAGTTCGGCGCAGTCGCCGTTGGTGTAGACGAATACGGGAACAGGTTTGCCCGCGTGCTCGGGCCAGTTCCAGTGCGGCAGGATGTGGACGGTTGGTTCTTCGGGCTTCCACACGCTTTTGTACAGGTAGTAGCGGTCTTTGGGCAGGCCGGCGAGGTCGAAAATACCGAAGTATGAACTGCGGGCGAGGTCTTCGCGCTTCATGCCGCGCTCGGCTATGGCGTAGTCGCCGTAGGGCGTCGGCTCGCCGAGGTAGTCGAAGCCCGTCCAGACGAACTCGCCGGCCACGAAGGGGTCTTGCCACTGCCATTCAAAATCGTCTTCAGGCACCTCGGCCCAGGAGGGCGCATTCAGGTCGTAGGAACTGACCTGCACAGCGTCGGTGAAATCGGTTTTCTTCGCGGGCAGCGGCAGTTCGTAAAACCCGCGGGTGCTGACCGTGCTGGCCGATTCGGTGATGATGACGGCTTTTTGCGGCGCCAGCCGCCGGGCCAGATCGTAGCGGCGGCCGTAGTTGTACGACACCACGTCGTAGTAGTCGAAATGGCGGAGCGCGGCGTTGTCCCGCTGGTCGCACACAAGCGTCACGGCACGCGACGGGTCGTATTTCCGAAACGCCTCTACGACGGCTTGAAGTTTGGCGAAGCCGCCGTTGACGTTGCCCTGCACATCGCCGATTTCATTGCCGGCGCTCCAGAGGAAAATGCAGGGGTGGTTGCGGTCGCGCTGCACGAAGTTGCGCACCTGGCGGTCGGCGAAGGCGGCGAAATCGGCGCCGGGCAGGTAATCCGCCTTGCCGTCGTACTTGTCGAACAGTTCGTTCAGTACGAGGAAACCCATCCGGTCGCAGAGGTCGAGCAGTTCGGGCGCCGGGGCGTTGTGGCTGGTGCGGATGGCGTTGCAGCCCATGTCGCGGAGGAGTTCCAGTTGCCGTTCCTGCGCGCGGTAGTTGAACGCCGCGCCGAGTGCTCCGAAGTCGTGGTGCAGGTTCACGCCCTTGAGTTGCAACCGTTTGCCGTTCAGCAGCATACCATCGTAGGCGGTGAATTCGATGGTGCGGATGCCGAAGGTCGAGATGTACTCGTCGCACACGACTCCCCCCTTGCGCAGCACGGTTTTCAGGGTGTACAGTGCCGGCCTGTCGGGCGACCAAAGGCGCGGTTTCATGACTTGCAACCGTTGCTCGAAAGTATGCGCCTCGCCGGGTTTTACCGGGCAGCCGACGGAGTCGGAGGTCAAAATGTCACCTCGTGCAGACACGACGTACTGCTGCACAGAGACCGTTTCCGTGCGGTTGCTTTCGTTGTTTACGGTGGTTCGTACCTGCACGGCTGCACGCTCCGGGCGGATGTCGGAGCAGGTGATTTGGGTGCCCCAGATACCCACATGCACCGGATCGGTCACGACGAGTTGCACCTTGCGGTAGATGCCCGCGCCGGGATACCAGCGGCTGTCGTGCAGGCGGGTATCGGCGTACACGGCCAATAGGTTGTCGGCGCCGGGGCGTAGCAGGGGCGTGAGGTCGAGAAAAAAGGAGTTGTAGCCGTAGTCCCACCCGCCGATGAGTCGGCCGTTGACGTACACTTTCGGAAATGCCATGACGCCGTCGAATACGGCGTACACGCGTTTGCCGGCCCAGTCGGCATCTGCGCGGAAGGTGTAGCGGTACCAGCCTTCCCCCTGCCAGGGCAGTTTGCCGGTTTCGGCAGAGCCGGCTGGGTTAAACGGTCCGGCGATAGCCCAGTCGTGCGGCACACGCACCGTTTGCCAGGCGGCATCGTCGAAGTCGGGCGCTGCTGCGCCGGCGGGATTACCTTTGGTGAATTTCCAGTTTTCGGCAAGCGTGCTGGTTTGGCGGAGCGGGGCCTGGCCCGGCAGGGAGAGAGCAAGCAAGAGGAATACGATCGTAGTAAATTTCACGGAAGTGCTTTTTGGGGCACAAGTTGAGGGGAATTTTTTACCGCCGAGGCGCGGAGGTGCGGAGTTTTTCCCGAAACCGTACTTTCACGCTCAAAATCCGCCACGCCTTGCAGCCGACAGTCTTTCTGATCACGCCGCCCTTCACGCAATTGAATACGCCGTACCCCGCTACGGCATACCTGAAGGGCTTTTTGAACACCCGGCAGATATCGGCACGGCAGGCCGATTTGGGTATCGAAGTTATCCTGGCGTTGTTTTCAAAAGAGGGGCTAACGCGTTTGTTTGCCCATATCGGTCCACCTGTGGCGACTATGTCCGCGAATGCGCAACGTATCGTGGTTTTGCAAGCGGAGTATATCCGGACTATCGACGCTGTGATTGCCTTTTTGCAAGGCAAAAACCCCACGCTTGCCCACCAGATTTGCCCGGAAGGTTTTTTGCCGGAGGCGTCGCGCTTCGCCCAATTAGACGACCTCGACTGGGCCTTCGGCGCGCTGGGTATTCAGGACAAAGCCAAACACTTGGCCACGCTGTACCTCGAAGACCTGTCCGACCTGATTCAGGAGTGCGTGGACGCCCATTTTGGTTTTAGCCGCTACGCCGAACGCCTCGGCCGTTCGGCCAACCACTTCGACGAACTGTACGCTGCCCTGCACCAGGATTTTACCTACATAGATCACCTGTTGGCAGCTGCTTTGGCGGCGCATCTGACAGCAATCAAGCCGGATTTGGTGGCGATTTCCGTGCCGTTTCCGGGCAATTTGTACGCTGCATTCCGGTGCGCGCAGTGGATCAAAAAACATTGTCCCGCTGTGAAAATCGCGATGGGCGGCGGTTTTGCCAACACCGAATTGCGTTCGCTCGCCGAGCCGCGGGTGTTTGAATTTTTTGATTTTATCACCCTCGACGACGGCGAAGCGCCCGTGGAGCACCTCGTCGAACACATCGCCGGCAAACGTCCGCTGGAGCTGCTGAAACGCTGTTTTACGCTCGTGGACGGGCAGGTGGAATACCTCAACCATAGCCTCAGCAAGGACTACAAACAGGCGGACACCGGTACGCCCGACTACAGCGATTTGTGGCTCGACCGGTACATTTCCGTGCTCGAAATCGCCAATCCCATGCACCGGATGTGGAGCGACGGCCGCTGGAACAAACTCACCATGGCGCACGGCTGCTACTGGGGAAAATGCACGTTTTGCGATATCTCGCTCGACTACATCAAAGTATATGAACCCCTGACGGCCCGGCTGCTTTGCGATCGGATGGAAACCCTGGTCGCCCAAACCGGCCAAACCGGGTTTCACTTTGTGGACGAAGCCGCGCCGCCCGCCCTGATGCGCGCCCTGGCGCTCGAAATCATCCGGCGGAAACTCACCGTCACCTGGTGGACCAACATCCGGTTTGAAAAAAGTTTCAGTCGCGATTTGTGCACGCTGCTCCGGGCTTCGGGTTGCGTGGCGGTTTCGGGCGGACTGGAAGTAGCCTCCGACCGCCTGCTCGACCTGATTCAGAAAGGTGTGACCGTGGCGCAAGTGGCCCGCGTGACGCGCAATTTTACCGAGGCGGGCATCATGGTGCACGCCTACCTGATGTACGGTTTTCCTACTCAAACGGCGCAGGAGACGGTGGATTCGCTGGAAATGGTGCGCCAGATGTTCGAGGCAGGTGTTTTGCAATCCGGGTTTTGGCACCAGTTTGCCATGACCGCCCACAGCCCCGTAGGCCTGTATCCCGAGCAGTTCGGCGTGCAACAGGAACCCGGGCAGGACGGTCTTTTTGCCAAAAACGACATCGTGCATATTGATCCTACCGGGGCGGATCACGACCTGTTCAGTTACGGACTCAAAAAATCGCTGCTCAATTTCATGCACGGCATCGGGCTGGAATATCCCTTGTCCGACTGGTTCGATTTCCAGGTGCCGCGCACGACCATCCCAAAAAACTACATCGCCCAAGTCCTGCAGGAAACAGATGCTTTGGCCCTGAAACCGACGGCTAAAATGGTGTGGCTGGGGCCGACGCCGACGCTGGCAGTATCCACCAAAACCAAAAAAGGGGTTACCTGGGAAACGGCTACGCTGACGGTGCAGGACAAACGAGAAACCGTACGCCTGAACTTTCCGCCGGAACAGGGCATCTGGTTAGCAAAAATGCTGGAGCAACTATCGGTTGCCCATACCGACGGGCGCACGTTTCAGGATTTGAAAACCGGTTTTGAAACCGCAGGGTTGGGTGATTTTGAGGTATTTTGGTACAGCAAGCCGGTGATGCAGTTGCGGGCGTTGGGGTTGCTGGGGTTGTAACTTTAGATCAATCCAAAAACAGCCTATCTTTGCAACAACTTAAATAAGGTTTGAACATGAGTGCACTACAATTGACAACTACGACCGACCGGTTTTTAATCAGCATGGATCGCAGCGTTATCAAACGAGAAACCTTGCTTCGATTACTGGAACTGTTTCGCCTCGAAATGTTAGCCGAACAAGTTGATTTTGATGCCTCTGTCGAGGATTTAGGCGAGGAGATCGTGGCTGAATGATCGAGGCCTTTTTTTTCGGGTCCGAGTATTGACTGAAATGACAGTTCAGTGTTTCGCCATTCCCTCGAAACGGAAGCCTAACCGAACTGTTTACAGGTGACGAAATCCTGAAAAGCGGCCTGATGAAAAAAGGGTACCGCAATTTCTTTGATGAGTCTGAATCGTGAATTCGCCTGGCATGATTTATACGCAGGGTTTTGTCCGTAAAAATTGGACCATCCTAATTCCTTCAAATTGTACTAACATTTCAAGATTTGCCATTTTTTGCCGCTGCCCGAACAAGTTGAGGGCGACCTAACCATTTATCTGTCCTAAAATCTTATCAACCATGCCCAAGGAAGTTTACGAAAAGACCCTGCAAACCTGGATTGAAGACGAAAAAGCGGCTCTTGAACTGATCGCCGTTGTGGGAAAACTCTGGTTCGACCACTCCATCGAATTGGTCATTTTCCGCAACCAAATGGTGGATCGGAGCGCTTCCGAACTCCTGAACCTGCACCACTATGCCCGCGAGGTCGTGCGGCACCCGCTTTCCGTGCACGATACGTTGGGGCTGGCCAAGGCCATTTACGAAAACCACCTGGCGCCTTCCCGGCTCGATATTGGCCGGATCGGCGTGCAGTGGCTGGATGAAAAAAGCGCCTACGCCAACGAATCAGATTTCATCAGCAAAAAACTGAAGGACTACATCGGCGAAGATAAAATCCACCTCAAGCCCAAGGACGTCGTGCTGTACGGCTTCGGCCGCATCGGACGAATTGCAGCCCGGGAACTGATCACGCAAGCCGGAAAGGGCGAACAATTGCGCCTGCGGGCGATTGTGACCCGCGACAAAAGTCCGGATGACATCATCAAACGCGCCGATTTGCTGCGCTCCGACTCGGTGCACGGCCATTTTCCCGGAACGGTAATCGCCGATGTCGAAAAAAAATGCATCTGGGTGAACGGCCACAAAATTGACATGATCTCCGCCGGAACGCCGGAGGAAATTGACTATACCGCCTACGGCATTGAGGACGCCCTGATCATTGACAACACCGGCGTTTGGCGCGACCGGGCCAGCCTGAGCCGCCATTTGCAATCCAAAGGCGCTTCAAAAGTGCTGCTCACGGCCCCCGCTAAAGGCGATATTCCGAACATCGTGCACGGTGTGAACAACCACCATGCGGATATTGATGGCGAAAACATCTGGTCGGCGGCGAGCTGCACTACGAATGCCATCATCCCGGTTCTGGCGGTCATTCACGAGGCATTGGGTATTGACAAAGGGCATATCGAGACCGTGCACTCGTACACCAACGACCAGAACCTGCTCGATAATTACCACAAAAAATATCGGCGCGGGCGCTCGGCAGCGCTCAACTTAGTCATCACCGAAACCGGCGCTGAAAGCGCTATTGCGAAGGTGATGCCGGAGTTGGCGGGTAAATTCACGGGCAACGCGATCCGGGTACCTACGCCCAATGTGTCACTGGCCGTGTTGAATCTGCAAGTGCTGAAAGCCACCGACAAGGATACCGTGAACGAGATCATGCGCCAGGCTGCCCTGAAAGGCAACTTGGTGGAACAAATTCAGTATTCCTTTTCCAATGAATTAGTTTCCAGTGATCTGGTTGGAAACCCGACGTCCTCCATTTTCGACTCGCCGGCGACGATTGTGTCAAAAGACGGCAAAAGTGTGGTGCTTTACGTTTGGTATGACAATGAATACGGCTACACCCGGCAGGTGATACGCTTTGCCAAGCAGTTGGCAGGGGTGATCCGGTTGCGGTACTATTGAAATCGAATAACCTGTTTTTATATCCGTGACCGGTTTGTTCCGGTCACGGATATTTCTGGAAGCGATTTGTAAGGTACTGGATTGTCGGCCCGGTGATGTGCTCGAAATGTGCCCGGTACTGACCGCCTGACACGGCTCGCTGTGTCAGGCCTGATTTTTCTGAGCAGCCACAATCAAATGTACCGAGGCACTCCCGTCACCTTTGGTATAGGGTTTTCGGATCACGTCAATATGCGCAAATCCATTTGCCTGCAGCCCCTCAAGCAGGTAGTCTTCCTGGTGGTAGTACACATACATGGTGGTCTTGCGGTCGCTGCTGGTTTCGTAACCCGAGCGATTGTAGTCGCCTTCGATGGCACTGAAGTACAGCGTTCCGTCGTCGTTCAGCAGGTTCGAGCAGTCGTGCAGTAATTTGGTGACTTCTTCCTTCGACAAGTAGGGCAGGCAAAACCCACATACGATACCGTCGAAGGGGCCGTCCAGCCGGTCCATCTCCCGGCAATCCAGAACTTCGCAGCGGGCGGCGGGGTTGTTCTCCCGAGCCAGTTTTACCATGTTGGGCGCTGCGTCGGTGGCGAGGATGTCAAAATCCGGTCGTTTGCGCAGCAGGTAGCGGGTGATGTTGCCGGGGCCGCAACCGAGTTCGAGGATTTTGGCGCCGGGCTTTTCTATGCGCCGGCAAAAGGCGTCGTAGGTGTCGTTGTACAGGTCCAGGTCCATGAAATTGGTCTGATAGAGTTCGGCGACGCTGTCCCACGCCTGGATGGTTTCGTTTTCGATTTTTGTCCTGGTAGAGTAGAGACTTTCCAGGTTTTTGAAACCTGGAAAGTCTGATGCATTAGATGATGGGACTTCCATGCGCGCGGTATTTTTTATGCAAACGTACAGAAAAATCAAACCACTCCTCGTCCCGCATTGCGCGTATGGTTGGTAGCAAATCTCCTTACCTTCGCCGCCCGAAATCAACTTTAAATACAGACAAACAAATGCCCAGCACACACCTTTGCCCCAACTGCCAATCCGACCTGACCTACGAAAACGACGGTTTGATGATGTGTTCCCAGTGTTTTCACGAGTGGGACCCGGCGACCGTTACTGCCGCAAGCGAAGAACCCAACCTCCGGGTGCTGGACTCCAACGGCAACGAATTGCACACGGGCGACTCCGTCATCGTCATCAAAGACCTGCCCGTGAAAGGTATGCCCCGACCCGTCAAAGCCGGGACCAAGGTAAAAAACATCCGCCTGACCGACGGCGACCACAACATTGACTGCAAAATCGAAGGCTTCGGGGCGATGGGCCTGAAATCGGAGTTTGTGCGCAAGGCGTGAATACTCCACTCAAATCGTCACAAACCAACCCATGTACAACCAAAACTGGTGTCGTTGTGCGCCCGGCGAAAAGGCATTTGTTCGGTAGTCCGGCCCAAGTTCAAGTTTGTTTCGGTCGCTGATATTCAGCCCGATCACCCCGACAGCCCGAATTTCCAGGCCCAGCGCCACGCCCTCCAGGATACCGAGATACTCGTTGTTGATCTTGGTATACCACTCCCCGGAGTCTACACTCTGCCCTTGTAGCGGTATCTCTGCCGAAACCCGGTACCGAAGCCGGAATACGAACAGATCGCCCGGGCTTATGGTCTGGTCGGTTGTAACCCGACGTCCGGTGCGCAGCACACCGAGCCTGCCCACAGAAGAATACTGCTGGGTGAACCGGTGGACTATCCTGCCACCTTCAAACCGGATCATGTAACCCGCGCCGATAGTGGTGCCGATGTCCGTTTTTCGAAGAATGAGACCCGCAATGTCGGTTCGTTCATACCGGTATCCGCCGCTTTTCTCTGTATGGTCAAACGTGCTTTCGGAAAATATTTGGCGGGACTCGATCCGGAGGTTTGCCCGCCAATTGTTGGTGAAATCTGTTGTCAGGTTAATCTGGGGTAAACAGCCGGCGCGATAGCTGGACTGTGCGGCGGTCATCTGGCAGAAACAGGTTGTAAGTGCGGGAACTATCCAAAACAGTTTCATCAGTAATCCAGGTTGTCGGTGTTTCGGGGAATAATTTCCAGGAGGTTTTCCAGGTTTCCGAGCGCATCAAACAACGCCTCGTACAAGACAGGCCCCTTGTCCGTTTTGCAGGAAAACACGATTTCGAAGCGTTCGGTGTATTGCCCGGTGGTCGAGCCTTCCCGAATCACCTCTTGCAGGGCGTTTGCAGAACCCGTCCACTGGCGTTGCACCCGGGTGATGCGATATTTGGAGCAGCGACCGGCCAGTTCTGCGGTTATTGTGCGTTGCACAACGTTTGTCAGGTGCTCAAACCGGATGACTATTTCTACATCCTGAATGACGCCCAAGCTGTCAAACTCAATGCTGTAGCGGCGCCCGTTTCTGGTTGCTTTAGCTTCAAAACTGTAAAAACCAAGGTTAATTTCCTTGTACCAGTGCACTTTTTCTTTGCCTGTGCAGGCTGCTACGAATGCCTTGGCAGTAGCAGGTACTGCTTCCGGCCGGATGCGGATTTCCCGCTCGTATTTTTGTTGGGCATGCGCCGTGTTGTACCCGAGCGCCAGAAGGGCAAACAGAAGGAGGCGGGTGCAATCCAATCTGGTATGATGCATGGTAACAGGCTGTTTTGAATACGTTTTGGCCATTCGTCTCGCTCAATGTCGAAGGATAATTTTAACGGTTCTGCCGGATATTGGTTCAGCCGCCACAGTATTTGGATGGTTGCTTGAAGAAGAATCAGGGCGTTTTGCAGGCACTAACTCCATTGCCAATAACCGACCTACTTTTGCTCTGCTTTTACCTCGTGGCAATTCCAGCAATTTGTAAAAACCAACACTTAAAAAATGACAGACAATTCAGCGGAAGCCCGCATCGAAGCAGAAATCCAAAAACGGGTGGCTGTCATCGTCGTCGAGCAGCAAAAACAGTTTGCTGCCACGATGGAATTGATGATGAAAAACTCGGTCGGGGGCCTGGATCAAGCCAACACCGCCCTGGCCGAGGAGCAAAAAAAACTCCAGGCAGAACTCGATCACGCCCGCGAACTCCGCAGAAAAGCCGAGTTGGAAGGCGAAAAAATGGCCACAGCAGCTTACGAAAAACACCGCCTTCAGTACGACGAAGCGGCTCAACTGAAAGTCCTGCGCGACCTCGCGCGACGGCACATCGAAGCGGGCAAGGCGACTCCCGTCATCGCCGACTGGCTCGGGGTGGAAGCGGATTTTATAGAAAAAATACGCGTCGTGGTGGAGCGTGTTGAAAAATTTTACGCCAACAGGCAATCGAAACGAACCGTGCCTGCCGGCAACCCGACGATCAGGTTTCAGGATTACGGACGCGGGGGTACGGTGTATTTTGAGAGCAGCGAGGCAAAATTCGAGATGTGGTGGGAAATGGGCAGCACTGCGCTTGCCATTGTTGACATCCCGCCACCCGACCGCTGGGTGGCCCGGACAGGACTGCCGCTTGAGCGGCGCGACGAGATTCTGAATTTTATCGGTGAGGAAATTGTAGCGCAGCAGACCACCGGCGGCGGTTCCTTCCTTGTAGGCGAAAACGTGCTGACCATTTATTAGACAGTATACAGAATAAGTTTCGTACCGTCTTTTGGGTCTATTTTTATCCACTCTTCGTTCGATTTTTTCGCCGAAAATCGCCCCATTTCGACTGCAAAATCCGCCTCGATTGGATAAAAATAACCTCCAAAATCCATTACGAAACTTAATCTGTATACTGTCTATTCAAATTGATATTTCTACAACATGGTACTCCTCGGCAACATCCTGCTCGGCATCGCAGCCTTTGCGTTTTTACTCTTCGCATTTGAGTTGTACAGCAGACCCATCCCTTCCGGCGGCGACACGGCGGTGGGCTTCGCCTTCCTCCTGATCATTTTTCACCTGGTTTTTTTGGTTTGCACGGCTGCCGTGGCGGGTATTGTCGGGCGGCAGGGCGGTTTTGCCTGGGTTGGCTGGTCGGGAACATCGCGTTTTTGGTTCGTTTCGGCGGGACTGTTGCTGGCGGTACTGGGGTCAAGTTTCGTTACTTCCCGGGAAGGGATGGCGTTGTGGCGTTTCCTGCCCTTGGTCGTTCCTGCTTTAATGATCGTGGGACTGACAATTTTGCTCAACCATCGCACACCTCTGCTGCCGGCCTACCGCTTGCCCGTGCTGACGGCGGTCGCGCTGGGCACGCTCGCCTGCTTGCCGATCTTTTGGGTCACGCTAAAAATGAAAGTGGAAAATACCTTTGGTTCCATACGGGCGCTGGGTCAGCCCGACAGCAACGACCTGCGCATGATCCAGGATATCGAGGCGTACGACGCTTCAAAGAGCATCGGCGGCTTGCTGATCTATACCCACTACGCCAAGCACAAGTCAGTGCGCGAACCGGCCTTGGCAAAAATCAGATCCCGCCCCGACTGGCAGGCACAACTTGTCAAAGGGCTGCACGCGCGCTGGGCGCCCGAAGTATTCACCTATTTAGCCGGAAACGATGTGAACGACAAAAGCCTGTTTGCCGAACCCATCGCCGAGGGCATTCGCATGCAGGCCACGCTCATCCGCGAAAAACTCGGGGAGGTGTACCAAAGCCACCACTTGTATGCAGGGCAATTTTCATGGGAGGTCGACCGGGTACTGCTTACTCTGAAAAGGTTCGAGGGCAACGGTACCGACTACCGCCCGATGGTGCAGGAACTCCGCGACGCCTTCGATGCGCCATGCAAGATTGATAAACCGGCGTTTATTTGCAAGAAAGATTTGGATGCGTGGTTGAGGAAGCATTGAGGACTATTGCGGTGGACGGTAAACCTCCTTTGCTAGGGTGACTTTTGACATAACATACGAATGTAGTGCATCTACCCACGATTATTCTTTTTTTGAAAATAGGTCATCGTCCCATCGTTTCGGGTTTTCGTTGATGTATCTGGTAATGTTGTCCAATGCTTGTTCACTTCTGATGATGTTTTCCCAATAGTTTCGTTGCCATAACTTTTCTTCAAAACACGTCCAGCCCAGGTTTTTCACGCCCCGGATGTATTCGTTAGTTGTCATTGTTTTGAACCAATCCATGGCATCGCCGATGGTTGCGCCGCATATTTTGTTGTGCATCCCATACCGCCCCCCTGATTTCGGAGGCCGTTGGGGCGGCCCTGCGTGGCCGCCCGAATCTCCGCCGCCCGAATCTCCGCCGCCCGAATCTCCGCCGCCCGAATCTCCGGACTCGGGCGAACCCGGTTGGGGCGGCCAAACAGGGCCGCCCCAACGCATATTTTCAATAATGCAGTGAAAGTGATTCGGCATTACCACCATTTCATGGCATCGTTTGTCGGGATACTTGCTCTCCAGTTCGTAGTACCATTTTTCAACCATCAGCCCCGCATCGTTCAGCAGCATAACCCCGTTTTCGATTTGTCCAAAAAGATGAAGCCGGTTTTTGACGACCAGCGTGATAAAATAAAGCCCTTCCTGTGCGTAGTCGTATCCTTTCAATCGGATAGACCTACGATGATGTTTGCTTGGATCGTACTTGGTCATGTATGGTTATATTTATAGGGGCGGCCCTATGTGGCTGCCTAATTCTCCCGTCTGTATCTCGGGGCAGCCACGCAGGGCTGCCCCTACTACGGTGATCTCCCGCCGTATTTCAGATGCGTAGGGGGGGGTACATCCTCGCATAAACATGAACGCAAAAATATACGAACTGCAAAGAGCGCCCCACCTGATATGGCAGATTTTTTTGCGTCGCTCACGAAAAAAACTCCACGCCTCCGTGCCTCCGCGGTGAAAAGCCTTTGGGAGACCGGCGCACAACTTCCTACCTTCGCGCCGCCAAACACTCAAGCACGTGACAAACGAAGTTTTGCCTCTACTTACCCAGGCCGCCCAGCGCCGCATTCTTATTATTGACGGTGCCATGGGCACCATGATCCAGCAGTACCGACTGGAAGAACCTGATTTCCGGGGCGATCGTTTCCAGAACCATCCGCGCGACCTGAAGGGCAACAACGACCTGCTCAGCCTCACCCGGCCCGATGTGGTCGAGGCAATCCACCGCGCCTACCTCGAAGCCGGGGCCGACATCATCGAGACCAATACGTTCAACAGCACCAGCATCTCCCAGGCCGACTATGACATGTCCGATCTGGCTTATGAAATCAATGTAGCTGCTGCGCAAATTGCCCGCCGCGCCGCCGATGAGTTTACGGCGAAAAATCCTGACAAACCCCGTTTCGTCGCCGGTGCCCTCGGCCCGCTGAGCAAAACCCTCTCGCTCTCGCCCGACGTGAACAACCCCGGCTACCGGGCACTCACGTTCGATGAAGCCCGCGAGGCATACGCGGAACAGGCCCGCGGATTGCTGGACGGCGGCGCGCACATCCTGCTTGTCGAGACCATCTTCGATACGCTCAATTGCAAGGCCGCTCTGTTTGCCATTGATGAGGTTTTTGAAGAAAAAAACACCCGTGTGCCGATTATGATCTCCGGCACCATCACCGATGCCTCCGGGCGTACGCTTAGCGGCCAAACGGTGGAAGCGTTCTGGATTTCCGTCAAACACGCGCGCCCGTTTTCTGTCGGGCTCAATTGCGCCCTCGGCGCCAAAGAAATGCGCCCGCACATCGAAGCGCTGTCGGACATCGCCCCTTGTTTCATCAGCGCCTACCCGAATGCCGGCCTGCCCAATGAATTTGGCGAATACGACCAGACCCCGCACGAGATGTGCAATTTTGTGGAAGATTTCGCCCGCTCCGGCCTCGTCAATATCGTTGGCGGCTGCTGCGGAACCACCCCGGAACATATCCGGCATATCGCCAGGCATGTGGCAGAGGTGGCCCGCACCCGCCCCGCAACGGGGCAACCGAAACAAGCCCCCTCCCCCCTGGGGGTGGCGGGTACACCATGCTTTCCGGCCTCGAACCGCTCATTATCCGTCCGGAAACCAACTTCGTGAACATCGGCGAGCGCACCAACGTGACCGGTTCTCGAAAATTTGCCAACCTCATCAAGTCCGGCAACCTGACCGAGGCCCTGAGCGTAGCCCGCCAGCAGGTAGAAAGCGGCGCGCAAATTATTGACGTGAACATGGACGAGGGTTTGCTGGACTCCGAAAAAGCCATGGTGGATTTTTTGCTGTTGGTGGCCGCCGAGCCCGACATTTCCCGCGTGCCGGTGATGGTGGATTCTTCCAAATTTTCGGTCATCGAGGCGGGTTTGAAATGTTTGCAGGGCAAAAGCATCGTCAATTCCATTTCCATGAAAGAAGGCGAGGCGGAGTTTATCCGGCAAGCCAAAATTTGCCGCCGGTACGGTGCGGCCGTCGTGGTCATGGCGTTCGACGAACAGGGCCAGGCGGATACTGCGGAGCGCAAGATTGAAATCTGCCAACGCGCCTACCGCATCCTGACCGAACAGGTCGGCTTCGATCCCACGGACATTATTTTCGACCCCAATATCTTCGCCGTAGCGACCGGCATCGAGGAACACAACGACTATGCCATCCACTTCATCGAGGCTACCCGCGTCATCAAACAAACCTGCCCGGGCGTCAAAATCAGCGGCGGCGTGAGCAACCTGTCATTCTCCTTTCGCGGCAACGACAAGGTGCGCGAGGCCATGCACGCCGCTTTCCTATTCCACGCCATCCAGGCCGGCATGGACATGGGCATCGTGAATGCCGGCATGATCGAAGTGTACGAGGAAATCCCAAAAGACCTGCTGCAACGCATCGAAGACGTGCTGTTCAACCGCCATCCCGGTGCCACGGAGGAACTCGTGCGTTTTGCCGAATCGCTCAAGGACACCGGCGGGCGCAGCGTCGAAAAAGACCTCGCCTGGCGCGAAGCCCCCGTGGAGGCGCGCATCACCCACGCCCTCGTCAAAGGCATCACCGACTTTATCGAGCAGGATACCGAAGAAGCCCGGCAGCAGTTCGACAAGCCCTTGTCGGTCATCGAAGGCCCGCTGATGGACGGCATGAACGTGGTGGGCGACCTGTTCGGCGCCGGCAAAATGTTTCTGCCGCAGGTAGTAAAAAGCGCCCGCGTGATGAAAAAAGCTGTGGCCTACCTCACCCCGTTCATTGAGGCTGAAAAAAGCAGCAGCGGGGTAGGGGGACGTGGAAAAATCCTGCTCGCCACAGTAAAAGGCGACGTGCACGACATTGGGAAAAACATCGTTGGTGTGGTGCTTGGCTGCAACAATTACGAAATCATAGACCTCGGCGTGATGGTGCCTGCCGACAAAATTCTGCAAGCCGCCATCGAACACCAAGTAGATATCATCGGCCTCTCGGGCCTCATCACCCCCTCGCTCGACGAGATGGTGCACGTTGCCCGCGAAATGCAGCGGCTCGACCTGAAACTGCCCCTGCTCATCGGCGGCGCCACCACCTCCAAAACGCACACCGCCGTGAAGGTGGAGCCGAAATACCAAAATGCACCCGTCGTGCACGTCCTCGACGCCAGCCGCAGCGTAGCCGTGGTCAGTTCCTTGCTCACAAAAAACGCCGTGGAAAACACCGCATTTGTCGCGGGCGTAAAAGCCGAATACGAGCAAATCCGGGCAGCACGCGCCGGGCGGCAGTCGGCCAAAGAATTTTTGTCGCTGCCGGCGGCACGAGCCAATAAATGGATGACCGACTGGGCGGCTTACGCCCCGCCAAAACCTGCGTTTTTGGGTGTAAAAACTTTTGAAAATTACCCGTTGGACGAACTCGCCCCTTACATTGACTGGACGCCTTTTTTCCAGAGTTGGCAACTTGCGGGCAAGTACCCGGCCATCTTTGACGATAGCGTCGTGGGCGTGGAAGCCAAAAAACTATACGACGATGCGCAGCGCTTGCTCCGCCAAATCGTTGACGAACAGTGGCTAACGGCCCGGGCTGTCATTGGACTTTTTCCGGCCAACTCCGTTAGCGACGACGACCTCGAAATTTTCACAGACGACAAGCGCACGGGGGTTTCTGCCTTGCTCCACCATTTGCGCCAGCAAAACAAAAAAGCGCCGGGGCTGCCCAACTTTTGCCTCAGCGATTTTATAGCGCCAAAGGAAACCGGCGTACCGGACTATCTTGGCGCATTCGCCGTCACGGCGGGTATTGGTATCGAGGAGCATGTGAAAAAATTTGAGGCGGCGCACGACGACTACCACGCTATCCTGCTCAAAGCCCTCGCCGACCGACTCGCCGAGGCGCTGGCCGAGCGCATGCACGAGCGGGTACGCAAGGAATTTTGGGGTTTCGCCCAAACAGAAAATTTGAAAAATGATCAGCTCATCGCGGAGGAATACCGGGGCATCCGTCCTGCGCCGGGCTACCCGGCCTGTCCCGAGCATACGGAAAAACGCACGTTGTGGCAATTGCTCCAACCCGACGGAATAGGCATTACGCTCACGGAAAGTTGCGCCATGTACCCGGCGGCGGCGGTGAGCGGCTGGTATTTTTCGCACCCCGAATCCCGGTATTTCGGCCTCGGCCAGATCGGCAAAGACCAGGTGGAAAACTACGCCCGACGCAAAGGCATGTCTATCGCGGAAGCGGAACGTTGGCTGGCGCCGGTGCTGAATTATGATGTGTGAACAAATCTTCCAGGTTTGCAAAACCTGGAAGATTTACATACCCGATATGTTCCCCCGCCCGCAACATATCAAAGGCGAAGCCTTGCCCGAACCTGAAAACCAATTTTGATACGCAATCTAAACCTGTTTGTCCGATGTTAAAAAACACCATTTTCTCGTTCGGCCTGGCCATTCAGAACATCCGCAACAACCTGTTTCACACCATACTTTCCGTGCTGGGGATCGTGATCGGCGTGGCGGCACTGGTGGCTATTTTGTCTTTTATTGATGGCCTGGAGCGGTTTGCCAAAAATGAAATTACAGGGACAACCAGTCTGAATGCCATCCTGATCAATCCAATACGATTCAAACAGATGGGCGACATCAAAGTGCCGAAAGACTCTTTTGCGGTGCTGGACTACCCGGCTTATTCGGCTTTGGTGTCGGGGTTGAGCGGTGTGGCAATGTCGGCCTTGTACACGTCGGGCGGTGGCGAGATTTGGGTGGATACCGCCTCCCAATCGCTCGGCGCACATATCCAGTTTAGCACCCGTGACCCGCGTGCCGACACCATGCTGCTGGCGGGCAGGGCTATGTCCGACGCCGATGTGGAGCAGCGCCGTCCGGTGGCATTGGTCAATAAATTTTTAGCAAAAAAGGTATTGGGCCACGAGCGGTATGGCGAATTGATGGGCAAAAAACTGCACCACAAAAAGCGTGAACTGGAAATCATCGGCGTCGTGAAAGCAGGCGGCGACGACCCCACCGAGTTTCAGGTGCGTTACCCGATTTCGCTGCTGGAACCGGATGAACTGAAAAAAAATGTACCCAACTGCTTCGTCGAAGCTTCCGGCGTGGAACAGGTTGCCGGCCTGAAAAAACAAATCACGGAACGTCTCGGGAAACAGTTTCCGGGCAAAGCGGACGATTTTGAGGTGCTCACCAATGACTACCGGGTGGAGCAGGCCGCTGTGGGCTTCCGGATATTTCGCATCATCATGGGCCTGATCGTGGGCATATCCATCGTGGTGGGTGGTATCGGCGTGATGAACGTCTTA
Organism: Lewinellaceae bacterium; assembly: GCA_016719605.1. Lineage (GTDB taxonomy): Bacteria > Bacteroidota > Bacteroidia > Chitinophagales > Saprospiraceae > M3007. Next base: position 81,661 of record JADJYW010000012.1, read on the forward strand.
CTAATCTCTGTAAATGATCGCGTGAACGAAATCGGTATCCGTAAGGCAGTGGGCGCCAACCGCCGTGATATCCTGCGCCAGTTCCTCGCCGAGTCCATCACCGTCTCGGCTTTTGGCAGCGCAATCGGGCTGCTGTTCGGCATACTGATCAGCGTAGTCGCGGTAGCAATTATCCGGGCGGTCACAGAGGTGCCTTTCGAGGCAGCGTACACCTGGAACACATTCATCACCATTTCGATCATTTCGGTCCTTGTAGGTGTCATTTTTGGTACTTATCCGGCAGTGAAGGCGTCCCGACTGGATCCCGTGGAGGCTATTCGACGCGAGTGACCAGGCTTTCCAGGTTTTTAAAAAACTGGAAAGTCTCCAAATACCCCGAAAGTTGTAATCTTGGAACATTCTTTGTCAATATCCCAAAGAACTCAACACGCAAAACTCGACATTCAAAACTAATCACCTCTCTTCACTTATCGCTCCTTTTTGTATGATACGAATGGTTGACCTAAAGACCCAATATGAGCACATCCGCGAAGAAATTGATCGCTCGGTACTCGATGTGATTGCTTCCACGGAGTTCATCAATGGTTCTGCTGTAAAAAATTTCCAGGCTGAACTAGAGGCTTACCAAGGTGTGGCGCATGTCATTCCTTGTGCCAACGGTACCGATGCCCTGCAAATCGCCATGATGGCGCTGGGCCTGAGGCCTGGCGATGAGGTCATCGTGCCGGCATTCACGTATGTGGCTACGGCCGAGGTGATTGCGCTGCTTGGCCTCACCCCCGTCCTGGTGGATGTGGATCCGGATACGTTCAATATTTCGGTTGATCTGGTGGAGGCGGCGATTACACCCCGCACCAAAGCGATTGTCCCGGTACACCTGTTTGGTCAAAGCGCCGACATGGAAGCACTGCTTGCATTAGCCCAGGAACATAATCTATTTGTGATTGAAGACAATGCCCAGGCCATCGGTGGGGATTATACCTTCAGCAACGGTACGCGCAAAAAGACAGGCTCGATGGGCCATATCGGTTGCACGTCGTTTTTCCCCTCCAAAAATCTCGGCTGCTACGGCGACGGTGGGGCAATGACCACCCATGACGACGACCTCGCCCAGCGCCTCCGCATGGTGGCCAACCACGGACAAAACCGCCTGTACCACCATGCCGTGGTGGGCGTCAATTCCCGGCTCGACTCCATCCAAGCCGCTATTCTCCGTGTAAAACTGAAGCGATTGGACCAATACAACGCGGCGCGGCAGCGTGCTGCCGACTACTACGACGCTGCGTTTGCCGATGTACCTCAATTAAAAACACCCGTCCGGCAACCTAATGCCACGCATGTTTTTCACCAGTACACGCTCGTTCTGCGCGACGGAGACCGCGATGCGTTGCGCCAGTATCTGGCCGACCGCGAAATTCCGGCGATGATCTATTACCCGATACCGCTGTACAAACAGGAGGCTTTTGCCGCGTACTGGCCTGGTGGCCAGCTGCCCGTGACCGAACAACTTTGCCGCTCCGTCATTTCCCTGCCCATGCACTCGGAACTGGATGCCGCTCAACTGGAACAAATCACCAGCGCAGTGCAATCGTTTTTTTACAAATAAAACCCTCCAACCAGCAACCCTCCAACCTCATAACCAGAAACCTTCCAACCTAATCACATCATGTATCAGCAACTTAAAGACAAAAAAAAGACACTCGCTGTAGTAGGCCTTGGCTATGTGGGGCTGCCCATTGCGCTGGCATTTGCCCGAAAATTTCGGGTCATTGGCTTCGATATTAACAAAGACCGGATTGCAGCCATGCAGGCCCGGCAGGATCCTTCGCAGGAATTGGATGCAGCAGCATTTGACGACACGGATATTCAGTTTACGGCCAATCCGGACGACTTGAAGGCTGCCAATTTTTTCATAATAGCTGTGCCGACCGACGTGGATGCGCACAAAGTACCCGACCTGACTCCGTTGAAAAAATCTTCGACGACGGTGGGACGGGCCTTGAAGCGTGGCGACTATGTGGTTTACGAGAGCACGGTGTATCCTGGCTGTACTGAGGAAGATTGCCAACCCATTCTGGAACAGGAAAGTGGTTTGTCGGCAGTCAAGGATTTTAAAGTTGGCTATTCCCCCGAGCGTATTTCTCCGGGCGATAAAACCCGAACGGTTACCGATATTCTGAAAATTGTGGCCGGCTGCGATGCGGAAGCCCTGGAAAATATCGCCCGGATTTATGGCGACATCATCAAGGCGGGCGTGTACAAGGCCTCCACGATCAAGGTAGCCGAGGCCGCCAAGGTGATTGAAAATACCCAGCGCGACCTCAATATCTCGTTGGTAAACGAATTGGCTATCATTTTTGACCGCATGGACATAGACACCCACGAGGTGCTGGCAGCAGCGGGCACCAAGTGGAATTTTATTCCGTACTCGCCTGGCCTGGTCGGCGGGCACTGCATAGGCGTGGATCCGTACTACCTGCTGCACAAGTCCAAACAAATGGGCTATGACCCGCAGGTCATCCTCAGCGGCAGGCGGGTAAACGACGGTATGCCGGCTTTTGTGGCCAAACGCCTGGTGCAATTGCTGACCCAAAAAGGGAAAAACCTGTCCAACTGCAAAGTACTGGTCATGGGAATTACCTTCAAGGAAAACGTGGCCGATATTCGGAACTCCAAAGTGGCCGATGTCGTGAAAGAGTTGATGGATTATTCTATTTATGTGCATATTCACGACCCGCACGCCTCGCCGAATGAAGTTGCCCACGAGTACCGATTGACTTTGCAGGATGAGATATCCAGCGGCTACGATGCGGTGATGCTGGCCGTGTCTCACAACGAATACAAAGCATTCGATGCGGCTTTTTTTGCCGGAATAATGAAAGATAACCCGATTCTCGTGGACATCAAGGCCCTGTACAAACGGGAGGATATGGAACCAACCTTGACCTACTGGAGACTTTAAAAGGCGAAATTTAAAATTTGAGGGGCCGGTCTTTCCGGCAGATTGCAACCAACAGGACTATGCGACAATTTTTTTCAAAACTGTTTTCCAGTACCAGCATGACTGATTTTTCGGTGTTGGCTACAGATATGCACAGCCACCTTTTGCCAGGGCTGGACGATGGCGTACCCACGCTGGACGAGGCGCTGGAGGTAATAGAATCGCTGGGTAGGCTGGGCTACCGGCGAGTAGTCACAACTCCGCATGTCATGTGGGAACGCTACCGGAATACGTCGGAAATCATTCTGGAAAATGTCCGTATCGTGCAGGAGGCAGTACAGAAGGCGGGCATTCCTGTGGAGGTGTATGCTGCTGCCGAGTATATGCTCGACGATCACTTTGCAGAGCTGCTGAAGCAGGATGATCTGCTTCCGCTTGATTCGGAGCGGCATGTACTGGTTGAAATGTCGTTTTTGCACCCGCCTCTGGCTTTGCAGCAATACCTGTTTGATTTGCAAAAATTAGGATACAAACCCGTGCTGGCCCATCCGGAGCGGTACCCGTTTTACCACCTCAAATTGGACGAATACCAGGGACTTAAGGATGCCGGCTGTAGTTTTCAAGTCAATATCCTGTCCATCACCGGGCATTATGGCCCCGATGTGCAGCAATCGGCGCAACTTTTGCTACGCCACGGCATGGTGGACTACCTTGGCACCGACGCCCACCGTATTCGCCATGCCCACACGCTGCACGCCGCCCTGCGCAGCGGGCATTTGGAAAAAACACTTGCCAAACACCGTTTCGCAAACGCGGAACTCGCAACCGTTCGTAATGAACAATGAATTTTTACTGAAAATCAAAGTTTTAAATGCCCCAGCACCCTCCAACCAGCAACCTTCCAACCAGTAACCCTCCAACCCGCAGCGGTATGAAACATCTTTCCTTTTCGCTTGGCCTTTTGCACTTCTGCTTGGCCAAAGCGCCTGTATCCAGCATCGGCAATTGATCAACTTCGACACAGGGCCTTCTTTTGACAGTTTGCAAACATCGGTACAGGCGCCCGCGTTGCGTATCCAGCACGATGATCTGCTGGCTATCAGCGTGTTGAGTCAAACCGCCGATCCCAAAGTCACCGCTCCGTTTCAGGCGGCTACCGCTCCGGGCGGCGGCGGCATTACAGAACCGCAGTACCTCGTGGATGTGGAGGGCTATGTCAATATCCCGCTTGCCGGCAAGATTGCCGTGGTGGGGTTGACCACCCAGCAGGCTCGTGACTCCATCTCGGGACGGTTGTCGAGTTATCTGAAAAATCCGATTATCAACGTCCGACTCTCCAATTTCCGCTTTTCCGTACTGGGCGACGTCAATAAGGCCGGGACGTACACCGTCGCCTACGAGCGCGTCACGGTGCTGGAAGCGCTGGGCCAGGCGGGCGACCTGGGTAAGTACGGAAACCGCGAAAACATCCTTGTCATCCGCCAAACCGACGGGCAGCGCCGCTATGGCCGGATCAACCTGCATGACCGCAACGTGTTCGAGTCGCCCTTTTTCTATCTGGAACAAGGCGATATCATCTATGTGGAGCCGCTAAAAGCCAAAGTCGGCGACACCGCCGACGGTACTACCAAGTACCTGCAATGGGCGCTACCGATCGTGTCGGCGTTGGGTTTGTTGGTTACGTTGTTTACGATCAAATAGTAAATTAGGGGCATGAAAGCAGGCTTGGTTTCTGGCGCCGCCAATCAAATTTAAGGAATGAGACACTTGCTTCCTGTTCTCGTCATCTTCTCGTTCAGCAGCTGCATCGCCCACAAGGACTTAGTCACTTTCCGGGACGTGCAGTTTCCTCCCGGCTCGAACAGCATCGCCAATTTTGTGGAGGTGACGGCCCAATCCGGCGATATCCTGCATATCACCGTGCATAGTTTTGATCTCGATGCGGCCAAACCGTTCAACCTGCAGGAACCTGCTCCGAATATGATGGGTGTGCAAAATACTCAGACCCTTGAGCTGTTTCTCGGCTATCCGGTCAACACCGACGGCAATATTGATTTTCCGGTTATCGGTACGGTGCAAGTGGCCGGCCTGACGCTGCCGCAAATCCGACAGAAATTGGTTGAACTACTTCGCACATACCTGACTGACGCCGTGGTGGGCGTGCGGTTCCTGAATTTTCGGTTTACTATTCTCGGCGAAGTGGCTAAGCCGGGCACCTACACCATTTCTACGCCGCGGATTACCATCCTCGAAGCCATAGGCCGGGCAAGCGACCTGACGCCTTATGCCAACCGAACCAACGTGTTGCATATCCGCGAACGCAATGGCGAGCGCACCTACACCCGCCTGAACCTTCAGTCGAGCGATATTTTTTCATCGCCCTACTATTATTTACAGCAAAACGACATCCTGTACGTCGAACCAAACCGTGCTAAAACCGCCGCCGTGGCCGACCCGGCCAGCCGGGCCATAACCTACGTCACGGGTGCCCTGTCGGTGGTCACGTTGCTCATTGCGCTGTTTAAATAACAGCACCGCAAAGGGGGGCGCCCTTGCCGTTCCAACCTTCCAACCAGTAACCCTCCAACCTTCCCATGCATACCCCGCTTCCCGAGCATCCTTTCGATTGGCGTGCCTTCCTGTTCCGGCTGCTGCGCAACTGGTACTGGTTTGCGCTTGCATTTGCCGTGAGTATTGCTCTGGCGTGGGTCTATTTGCGCTATGCCGTGCCGATTTATCAGGTTTCGGGTACGGTGTTGATTCAGAATGAAAAGAACCAGCGGGCGCTGACCGAGGCATTTATCACGGAAAAACTGGGGCTTGGCGCCAACTTTGAAATTGAGGACGAGATACAGTTGCTCAAATCGCGCAGCCTGATGCGGCGGGTGGTGGATTCTCTGCGCATTCATCTGCAATACTTTTCCGAGGGCAGGGTCAAAACTTCGGAAGTCTATCCCTACCTCGATCAGGTACTGGCCATGGAACTGCGGTATGCCGAACCGGAAAAACTGGCTTACGGGGTGACGTTGCGCATTGAGCCATTGCCTAATGAGCCGGGAGGTTTCGTGTTGGTAAAAGCCCCCGGCGATACCCTGCACGGCCGGTTCGGGCAGTCGTTTTCAGTAGGCCGGGTGGAATACCTGCTGGCGTTGAACGATTCGCTGTTTCACAAAACAGGTCAGCCCCATATCATCCGAATCAGCAACCCCGAGGCCGTGGCCCAGGGCTACGCTGGAAAACTGGCTGTCCAGCAAATCGGGCGATCCAACGTGCTGGCCATCAGTCTGGTGGATCCTATTCCCGACAAGGCGATCAATATCCTGAACACGCTCGCCGACTTGTACGGCCAGTCCATTGTGGAGGACAAAAACAAGGTGGGCAAACAAACCCTGCGTTTCATTGACGAACGCCTGCGTTTTGTCACGGAGGAACTGTACGGCGTGGAAAGGGAAGTGGAGCAGTTCAAGCGCGGGCGCAACCTCCCGGTGGCGCTGTCGGTACAGGCACAGGCTTTCCTGACGGAAATTACCGACAAGGATCAGGCACTGGCCGAACTCGATATGCGGCAAAACCTCCTGCAAAGCATCGAACGTTTTTTTGCGGCCGACTCTAACTACCTCAAACCCTTGCCGGTGGCCTCCGAGATCATCAGCGGCGAACTGGCTACCGTGGTCAAAAACTATAATGAACTGGCTGTGCGCCGCCGAAACCTACTCCAAAGTGCCACGCCCGACAACCCGGCGGCTCGCGCCGGTATTCGCCAGTTGGATGAGTTGCGCCAGAGTATCCTGCTGAGCGTGCATACGTTGAGCCGCGAGACCGCCGACCGCCGGCGTCAGCTGCGCGAACTGCTCGTTCCGCTCGAAACACAAATGGGCCTTATGCCCCGCAACGAGCGCGAACTGATCCAGATCATGCGCCAGCAGCAGATCAAGGAAAACCTGTTTCTGTTTTTACTGCAAAAACGCGAAGAAACGGCGCTGTCCGTAGCCGCCCAAGTTGGCAATTCCCGGGTGATAGACCGCGCTGCCAACGCCGGCCTCATTGCGCCCAAGCGGTTTCAAACCTTCCTGTTTGCCGGTTTGGCCGGTCTGATCCTGCCGGCATTGTTTTTTTACCTGTTGGCGCTGTTCCGAAATACCCTGGATTCGGAGGCTGATCTGAAACAACTCACGACCATTCCGTTTCTTGGCAGTATTGCCCTGCGGGGCAAAAAAGACCCGGTCGTCGTTCGTGCCGGCAGTCGCTCGGCTATTTCGGAAATGTTTCGCCTGCTCCGCACCAATTTGCAGTTTGTGCTCGGCGACGAAAAATCGCCCGTTGTGCTCGTCACCTCCGGCATAAGTGGCGAGGGCAAGACCTTTATTTCCGCCAACCTCGGCATGACGATGGCCCTGTCGGGCAAACGCACGGTGGTCATCGGGCTTGACCTGCGCAAACCCAAACTCGGGCAGTACCTCGGCGAGGCCAACCCTGCGCATGGTATCACGCACTACCTCATCGGGCAGGCTGATGCGGATGCCATTATCGTGCAAAGCACCCATTCCGAGCACTTGTACTACATTCCCACCGGCCCGCTGCCGCCCAATCCTGCCGAACTCATCCTCAACGGCAAACTCGAAACGCTCTTCCATGAACTCCGCCTGCGCTTCGATTTTATCGTGGTGGACACGGCGCCCGTTGGCCTCGTAGCCGACGCCATGCTGCTCACGCCCTTCGTGAGCGCCACCCTCTGCGTGGCCCGCGCCGGCAAGACCGACAAAAATCTCGTACGTTTTGTGGACCAACTGAATCGCGAGGGCAAACTGCGCCATCCGGCATTCGTGCTGAACGGGGTGAAGAAAGGGAAAGGCTATGGGTACGGCGGGTATGGTTATGGGTACGGGTATTATCAGGAGTAATGACGGGTTTAACCCGCCGAATCGCCGAGTATGTAAAACCCGCCGCTATTTGCCGAAAGTGATGCTTGATAAAGCCATTTTTCTGCTGAAACAATCTGCCATCACGGCCCTGAATGCAGCAGTCGGCTTGCTGATTGTGCATTCCACTGAAGACGGCGTACGCGCAGTACACCATCGCATTTTCCTTCCTCGCCGTTTTTGTAAACATCAGCAATGTCGGTATCACTCCGGCCATGACGGGTATCGGCGGGCGGGTGTGGCAAGACCCGGTGGCACTGCGGGCACTGCTCAACTCGGCGTTTCAGTTGCGTACCCGAATCGGGTTGTGGCTACTGGCGCCTTTCACGGCCTATTGTGTTTGGCAGTTTGGGAAAACAGGCGCCGGGTGGTTTGCCGCAGCGTTTTTGGCCTTGCTGGTTTTGGCAGCTGCCTGGGTGCAAATTCAGGCCGCCTTGTACGCCATCGTGCTGCAACTGAACAAGGCTGTGCGTGCATTGCAGCAGAACGAGTTGGCCGCCACTGCACTTAAATTGGCGGGCATTGCGCCCATCCTGTTTTCAGGGCCGGTATATTGGCTCGTCGGCTGGGTAGGCCTGGCCTCGGCATTCAATCTGGTTACCAACCAGACACCTGGCGCAGCGGTACATCGCCCAACACGGGGAAACCAGCCCCGGCTTTCTCCGGGGAGATCGAGGATATCGCCCGGCCCAATGCCGTGCGCACGATCTATTGGGCGCTCGAAGGGCAGGTCAGCATACTGCTTTGCGCACTGTTTGCCACTACCGAATCCATAGCCGACATTGGAGCATTGGGGCGACTGAGCGTGCTGTTTGCTATTTTTCAGGCGTTTGTGGTCAACTACCCTCTGCCGGAAATCGCCAAGGCAAAGGGGAGGGACACCATTGCGAGGTTGGCTCTGAAAACCATGATCCTGTCGGTGTTGCTGGTAGCGCCGGTGCTGCTTTGGGCAGCCGTGCATCCCGCGTCTTTGCTTTGGATACTGGGGCCGAATTACCGGGGGCTGATGCAGCACCTGTTGCCGTTTCTCGCGGCTGTTTCGCTGGGGCAAATTGCCGCCGTGGTGTACCAGATTTGCACCGCCCGTGCCTGGATTCACATGAACCGCTTTTATGTTCCCATAGCCTTGCCCTTGCAAGTCATCTTGATTTACACGCTGGATTTATCCGCTCTGGAAAATGTGATCCTGCTGCTGGGTATCAACAACCTGTTTTTTTTGCTTTTCAACGGGTTTATGTTTTTTCGATCTCTGCAAAAAGAAGCCTGAATGAACACACAGACTTTTCTGGTTTTTAAACCTGGAAAGTCTTAAATATCTCCTCGTAGTGACCATTTTCCGCATGATCTCCCGTTTTCTAACCGCTACCCGCTGGTTTTTCCCAAAACGCTGGCGGCTTCCGCTCCGCTACCAGGCGCTCCTGATAGCCCGGGCACGGAACCGGAACTGAAGCATTTGTTTTCGCTTTGCAAGAAGTTCCGCTGCGCAGTGGACGTGGGCGACCAACCACGGTTTTTACACCTACAAAATGGCGCAACGCTTCGGGCAGGTGTTTGCATTTGAGGCCAATCGTTCAGCGGATTTCGATCTTCTGCACTACCAAAAGCCAAACGTACATTTTTTCCAATACGGCCTTTCCGACGCCAATGAAACCCGCGTGCTGCATGTCCCGGTGCGACAAGGTATTCCGGTTGTTGGTTGGGCGAGTATCGGTCGGCGAACATTACCCTTCGCCGATGCATTTTTGGAATTACCAGTGGAATTGCAACGCCTCGACGACCAGCCGTTTGTGCAAAATCAAGCCATTGACCTGATAAAAATTGATGTGGAAGGCCACGAGCTGGAGGTGCTGCGAGGCGGGTTGGAGACTATCCGCCGCAACAAGCCTGTGCTCCTTATCGAAGACAATACTGAACAACGCGCCGCCATCCGGAAACTGCTGGAAGCAACAGGTTACCGAAGCGTGACCTTTGCGGAAATTTCGGGCAAATCCCTCCCGTCGCCTAACTTGATCTGGATAGCAAAAGAACCATGACCATCGCCCTCCTCGCCAACCACTTCCCGCCCCGCATAGACGGAGTAGGGGACTACACCGCTTGCCTGGCGGCGGCGTTGGCCCTACGGGGGCTGGAGGTACATGTGATTTGCCGAAAACAGCAAGCAATCGTGGCGCCCAAAGGGGTGACGCTGCATGCCGTGGCAGCGGATTGGGGTGAAAAATCGAGAGCCGCCGTGCTGGATACCGTTCGGGAAATACAGCCGGACTGGGTAGCGGTGCAGTATGTTCCCTATAGTTTTCAGCATCTTGGCTTGCCGTTTTTTTTGCCCGATTTTTTGAGGCAAATCTGCCGGAACGGCACGCGCGTCTGTGTCATGTTTCACGAAGTGCATATCCGTCCGCAAGGCGTAAAAGGCTGGATCATTGGGCAGTTGCAACGGCGTATTGCCCGCCGGATGTGTCGGCATGCCGATGTGGTTGCCACCAGCATTGCGTTTTACCGGCAGTTGCTGGCGCCGTTTCATGCGGATATTCGGGTGATTCCGGTAGGGGCGAACATTGAGGTGGAGCCGTTGGCTGAGGCGGAAAGGCAACGATTGCGCCGGCAGATGTTCCCGGATAAGTCCGTGGTGGTTGCGACCTTCGGGCAGCGGGATATTTCGGCGCTCATGGCAGCCGCAGAAATGATGGAGGATGTGGGCGTTTTGGCAATAGGCGGGGGCGACAGACCTTCCAGGTTTCAAAAACCTGGAAGGTCTATGCTACCGGCCAACTCCCCGCTGCTGCTGTCGGCGCCTGGCTCCAATGTGCCGATCTGTTCGTGTTGCCCGACTATGTCAGCCCGCGTGGTGAAGGTGGTACCTGCTTGAAAAGTGGCTCGCTGGCGGCGGCTTTCGCGGCAGGGCTGCCCGTGATCGGGGTACGCGGCGACATGACCGAACTGCCGCTCCGACATGGGGAAAATATCTGGCTGGCCGAACAGGGACACGCCCATAATCTCGCGATGCCATGCAAATGGTGCTATCCGATCCGGTATTGCGCGAAAGTTTGCAGACAAACGGCGCGGCCTTGTTCCGGGAACAACTTGCCTGGGAGGTGCTGGCGACGGCGTATCAAGTCGTTTTTCAAAAACCTGCTCTCTAATGAACATCGCGCTGTACTCCCCCAATTTTCACCCGCTCACCGGCGGCCTGGAAAATGTGGCACTTGATCTGGCTACGGAATTTGCCCGCGCCGGACACGCGGTCACCGTCATCACCTTGACCCCGGCTGGTGCGCCCGATACGTTTCCGTTTCGGGTGTTGCGCCGTCCAAATATTTTCAAACAAATAGCGGCCATGCGCCGGGCAGATGTAGTGTTGATGCTGAATGTCAGCCTGAAAGGCGTTTTGCCGTGGCTGTTGTCGGGGCGGCCATTGGTGGTTTCGCACCAGACACCGAACACGGCCGACCGGCGCGGGCGGCTGAAAACGTGGGTAGCCAACCGCCTCGCGGCTCGGAATATCGGTTGCAGCGTGTACATGAGCGGGCAATTTGCCAGCGCCGTGCCGGTGCCAAATCCGTACGACAACACGGTGTTTCGCCTGACGGAGCCGTGGGTGTTTCGCAAACGCGACCTCGTTTTTGTGGGCCGATTAGTGTCCGACAAAGGCGCCGACCTGCTGCTGCAAGCCTTGGCGATGTTGCGTGCAAACGGGCCTCAACCCGGCCTGACCATCGTCGGTGGCGGACCCGAAGAGACGGCACTGCGGCAAAAAACGCATGAACTTGGGCTGGACGACCAGGTCGTGTTTGCCGGCGTGAAAAAAGGAGCGGAACTCGCGGCGCTGCTGAACGAACACCGGATTCTGGTGGTACCCTCGGTGTGGGCCGAGCCGTTTGGCATTGTAGCGCTGGAGGGTTTGGCCTGCGGGTGTATTGTCGTCGGGTCGTCGGCAGGCGGCTTGCCGGAGGCGATGGGCGACCTGGGGCTGACGTTCCCCAACGGCGATGTACGGGCGCTTGCCGCTCGGCTGCTACGCGTTTGGGAACATCCGCTGAAACACCTACCCGAGACCGAAAAAGTGGCCGAACACCTGCGGAAACACGAGCGGGAGGCGGTAGGCGCGGCGTATTTGGAAATTTTATCTTCCTGCAAACGGTGACCCTTGATTTTGGATGGAACGCTAAATAAGCAGCGGCAAATCACCCGCCTCTTAGCCTTCGTGTTGCTCTACACCCTTCTGGCGGGCGCCGTACGCAAGTGGATCGTTCTCAGTGGTCCGATCAGCAATGTGCTGTTGCTGGGGCATATTTTGCTGCCGTGGCTATTTTATATGCTCGCTCCCGGCCGGAAAGGTCGGTACACCCCGGTTTTACTGTTGTTTGGCGCGCTGCTGCTGCTCATGGCTTTCAATCCGCTGAACCAGTCCTTGTTTCACGGTGCGTTCGGGTTGCTGTTGCATCTGGGGTTCTGGCTCTTTGCTTTTCACTATCTGGAAAACCGGCACTTGTACGTCTGGGAAAACCTGTTCAGCCTGTTAATCGTCCTGTTTTTTGTCGAGGTCGTGCTGGGCATTTTCCAGTACAGCTTGCCGCGTACCCACTTTATCAACCGGTATGCTGCCGAAACCGCCACGAGCATCGCGTATGTGGGGGAGCGGGCACGCGTGACCGGTACGTTCAGTTATGTAGCCGGATTCACGTCGTGGCTTTTTTTTGCAAACCTTTGGATTTGGAGTCTGGCTCTGCAGCGACGCTCCCTTAGGCTGGTTGTACTGCTGACGGCTTTGGCGGTATTTGCCAGTCTCATTTCCGGCGCACGTATGGCCTTAGCCCTCACATTGCTGTTTGCTTGCCTGATGTTTTGGGGCGTTTTGAAACGGCTGTCGGTGCTCAAGGTGTCGGTGGCCCTGCTGGTCGGCGTGCTGGCGGCGGCGGGCGCATACCAAAAGAGCGCCTTCGTGCAGGAGGCGTGGAGCAATTTTTATTCCCGTATCGAGGATGGCATCCGGGACGAAGAGTTTGGACGCCGCACGGTCGGGGTCGTGGAGGAAATTATTGACTACCGAGGGGATTATCCGGTTTTTGGCACAGGGCTGGGCGCTACTTACCAGGGCGCGCGTATCATCTGGGGCGAGTCGTATTTTATCAAACGGTACGGCGGTTTTGAGGAAGAGCCGGAGCGTATTGTACTGGAGGGAGGATACCTGCTTTTTATATTGCGCACCTTGTTGGTATTCTATTTTTTGAGTCGGCTTCGGCTGCCTTTTTTGTATAAAATTCTATTCGGATTGCTCATAATTCTATTTACACACAGTATTTTCAATGTGTACAACCTCGTATTTGTCCCGCTCGGCTTGAGCCTTCTGGATCAGGCATACCCCAAACCGGAAACCCGCCTGGAATGAAAGTATTGGTCAGTAATTTCGGCAGGCAGTACTGCAACCAACTCCTGATTGCCTTGCAGGAAAAGGGGCTGCTTGCCGTATTTTTTACGTCCATAGCAGCCAATAAACTGCCGGAGAGAAACCTGCCCGAGGTTGTGCAGCAGCAACTACGCAAACGCGTTTTTTCGGGTATCCCACCGAAAAAAATCGAACATTCCCCCGTGCTTTTTGCTTTGGAGCGCGTACTCCGCGATCGCTTCCCTTGGGTCGGGCGGCTGCTGGGCGATTGGTTCGACCGGCGCGTAGCCCGCCGGCTCCAGCGCATACCGTGCACGGTGGTTATTTCCTACGAAAACACCAACTGCGCCACCATGCGTGCTGCCAAAGCGGCGGGCAAAATCACTATCCTTGACCTCGCCCAAATACACCACGAAGACATTGTGGAATATGGCCGCGGGTTTATGTCGCCCAAACAATTGCGCACGGAAATTGAGGTCGTCAATCCCAAAAAGGCGGAAGCACTGCGCTACACGGACTATGTGCTCACGCTCTCGACTTTTGCCGCCGAATCCATGCTTCGGCACGGTTGGCCGGCAGATCGCTTGTTTACGGTCAATCTCGGTGTAGATGTGCAGCGATTTGCGCCCAAAAAACACTATCGCCACGAAGGCCCCTTGCGCTTGCTCTTCGTGGGCACCATGACTAAGCGCAAAGGCATCAAAATCCTGTTGGACGCCCTCGAACAACTACCCCCAGGCACCGTAGAACTGACCCTCATCGGCCCCATGGCGGATGCAAGAGATCGTTTGCGCGAGCATGCCGGCAAGTTCCGATACCTGCCTTTTTTGCATCACGAGGAATTGGTCGGCCACTACCAGGCAGCCGACGTGTTTGTATTTCCATCCCTGCTCGACTCCTGGGCACAGACGGTGCTGGAGGCCATGGCTATGGCACACCTGCCATTGTCACCGAAAATACCGGCTCCAAGGATGCCGTGCAGCAGGGCGGCGGTTGGGTCATACCCGCCAACGATGCTCCTGCATTGGCCGACTGTATCCGGCACTGCATAGCAAACCGCGTTGAAATTGAAAACAAGGGAAGAACTGCCTACACCATTGCGCAGCACTACACCTGGGAAAACTACCATAAAAAATTGATAGAAATTATAGAAAAAACCCTCTAACCAGCAACCCTCTAACCAGCAACCCTCTAACCAGCAACCCTCTAACCAGCAACCCTCCAACCCTCCAAACCTCCAACCTCAAAATGCGTATCCTGCACATCACGCCTTCTTACAAACCCGCTTACCAGTATGGTGGCCCGATCATCTCGGTCAGTCGCCTGGCCGAGGAACAGGCGAGGGTCGGGGCCGAAGTTTGGGTGTACGCCACAACCGCCAATGGGGCCGGGGAGTTGGACGTGCCCCTTGCTGTTCCGCAGGAAATGGACGGTGTACGCGTGCGTTTTTTTCGCCGCTGGACGGGCGACCACGGACATTTTAGTCCGGCACTCCTGTGGGCCGTTTGGCGCGATGCCCGAACATTTCAGGTCGTGCACATCCATTCGTGGTGGAACTGGGTGGCTTTTGGCGCTGCTCTGGTTTGCCGGTTGCGCGGTATTCGGGCCGTCGTCAGCCCGCGCGGGATGCTCAGCCCGTACACGGTGCGCGGCAGGCTGCGCCGTATTTTTCAAAAAAATATCGGGCGGTGGCTTCTTAGAAATACCTTGCTGCACGCTACTTCGGAGCAGGAAAGCCTGGAATTGCAGGCCCTGAATCCCGGGTGTATGCCGGCGGTTGTACCCAATATCGTGTACTTGCCGGAGCATATCCGTATTGAAAACCAGCCCGCCGGCGAAGCACCCGTGCAGTTGTTGTTTTTGTCCCGCATAGACCCCAAAAAAGGTATGGACGTATTGCTGCGGGCGTTGGCCGGGCTGGATGCCGGCGCCTGGCTGCTCCGTGTCGGTGGCGCGGCCGGCACGGACTACCAGAAAAAGATGGAGGCGCTCGCGATCCACCTCGGTCTGGCCGACCGCGTCTGCTGGCTCGGTTGGGTACAGGGTGCCGCCAAATGGGACTTGTTGGCGCAGTCCGATCTGTTTGTCCTGCCCTCGCACAATGAGAATTTTGCCGTTGCGGTGTTGGAAGCCCTTGCTGTGGGTACCCCCGTGGTGGTTGGCAAGCAAGTAGGTTTGCATCGCTATGTGGCCAAAAACGACTTCGGCTGGAGCACCAATCCGACCCCGGAAGCGCTCTGCCAAACGCTGAAAACAGCCATTGCCGATGTAGAAAAGCGGAATCGTATTCGCCGGACTGCCCCTGCGCGGGTGCGTGCCGATTTCGAACCTGCGCAAGTGGTGCGGTTGTATCTGGAAATGTACGGGCTATGACGGATGTGAAAGTCATCTTCCGCCGCCCGCTGCCGGGCGGGTACTTCAGCATCGAGCGGTCATTCGCGGCGATATGGCCTGTTTTGGCGGGTCACCAGACGACCCGTGTGGAACGGGTTACCGCCTGCTGCGTGAGCAAGGGATTTTGGCCGCGCCTGCGGATTTTGGCCCAAATGGCTGCTTTGCGAGCGGATGTTTTTCATATTTCCGGCGATATTCATTTTGCGGCGCCGGCTCTGCCGGGCCAAAAAACAATCCTCACTGTGCACGACTGCGGTTTTTTGAAGCATCCCAACCCGATAACCCGCCGGTTGCTTTATTTTTTTTGGTTGAAATGGCCGGTGCGGCACTGTCGGTTCGTCACCACCGTTTCGGAGGCCACCAAGGCAGAAATTGTGCGGCATACCGGATGCGACCCGGGCAAAATCACGGTGATACCGAGTGCGATACCCGAGCATTTCCGGCCCGTGCCCCAAGTTTTTTTTGCCGAAAAACCGCGTATCCTGCACATTGGCTCGGCGCCGAACAAAAACCTGCGCCGGCACATCGAGGCGTTGCGCGGGTTGCCGGTGGTGCTGCATATCGTAGCCCGGTTGCGTGATTCGGAAAAATACCTGCTCGATCAGTCCGGAATAGAATACTGCTGCACTCCCAACCTCGACGATGCCGCCTTGGTGCAGGCATATAAAACCTGCGATATGCTGCTGTTTGCCTCCACGCTGGAAGGTTTTGGAATGCCTATCCTCGAAGCGCAGTCGGTAGGCCGCCCGGTGGTGACGTCCAATTGCTCCAGCATGCCCGAAGTAGCAGGCGCCGGGGCTTGTTTTGTCAATCCGCTCGATGTGGCCTCCATTCGGGCGGGTGTGTTGCGCGTGATCCGGGACACCGAATTTCGGGAAACAATCGTACAGCGTGGTTTTGACAATGCCCGGCGTTTTCAAACCGAGGCCGTGGCGGCAGCCTATTGGCTCCTTTACCAAAAAATATGACTATCCTTCCCATAACCGTCATCGTCCTCACCTGGAACGAGGAGCGCAACATCGCCGACTGCCTCCGGTCTGTGCAGGATTTTGCCGGCGAAATACTCGTGGTGGACTCCGGCTCCACGGATCGCACGGTCGAGATTGCACGAGGATTCGGCGCTGTGGTGGTGGAGCATCCGTTTGAAAATTATAGCCGGCAGCGCAACTGGGCTTTGCAAAACCTGCCGCTGCACCACGATTGGGTGTTGCACCTCGATGCCGATCACCGCGTGACCGACAAACTAAAAAATACCCTTCAGGGCATTTTTTCTACCGCCCTGCCTGATGATCTCAACGGATTCATGGTGAGCCGCCGCACGATTTTTATGGGGAAATGGATTCGTTTTGGGGGCCACTATCCGGTTTACCATGCGGTTTTATTTCGAAAAAATAAGGGCTACTGCGAAGAAAAACGCTACGACCAGCATTTCAAAGTGGAAGGAAAAATTCAAAAACTGCACGGAGATATCGTTGATATCATCACGGATTCGTTGGGTCGGTTCACCGAACGCCACAACCGATGGTCAACCCTGGAGGCGGAGGAAATCGCGCAGGGCGGTGTACCCGATTCGGATAAATTAGTACAAGCCAACGCCTTCGGCAACCCCATGCAGCAGCGGCGTTTTTTGAAAGTTTTGTACGAGCACATGCCGTTATTTGTGCGCCCGATGTTCTATTTTTTTATTCGCTACTTCCTGCGCCTCGGTTTTTTGGACGGTCGTCGCGGCCTGATTTTTCATTTTCTCCAGGGGTTCTGGTTCCGGTTTCTTGTGGATGCCAAAGTATTCGAGCGGAAGCACCGCGCCCCTTTTTGAGTTTTACTGTTTCAATTTCCACTTGTGCCGTTGCCGGTTGATCTCTCTCGCTACAACAATGCCGCTTTCGATCGCGGCGCTCCGCGCTGGAAAGAGGCGCTGTGGCTTCTGGCCGGCGCATTGTTTTTTCAACACAGTTTGGCCGTATGGAATGGCGCGAAAATCTGGTTGCTGCGCCGTTTCGGGGCAGTGATTGGGCGTGGCGTATTGCTCAAGCCCCGCGTGACCATCAAGTTCCCATGGAAACTGGTCATCGGCGACCATGTCTGGATTGGGGAGGGCGTCTGGATAGACAACCTGGCCGAGGTGTCCATCGGCAGCCATGTTTGCGTGTCGCAAGGAGCCATGTTGCTGACCGGCAACCACGACCACGCCAGCCCGACATTTGACCTGATCGTGCACTCGATCCGGCTGGAAGACGGGGCATGGGTGGGCGCCAAGGCGCTGGTCTGCCCCGGCGTCGCCGTGCATGCCGGCGCTATTCTGACGGCAGGCTCTGTAGCGACCGGGGATTTGGAGGAGTACGGAATTTACCAGGGGAACCCGGCGACGTTCAAGCGGCGGCGGAAGGTTGTTTTTCCTCCGGGAGGAGGTATCTGACAGGCAGTCGGCTGGAAATAAAAAACGCCGAAGCGGTACAATCGCTTCGACGTTTTTTATTGTAGCGCGGGGGAGACTTGAACTCCCGACCTCATGATTATGAATCATGCGCTCTAACCGGCTGAGCTACCGCGCCATTTTTTTGCGGGGGCAAAGGTAAGCGCAAGCGGTTTGAAATTCCAAGGCCCGCCGACAGCATTTCTTGAAATTACTTTTTTAGTACTTGCACTTGCACGGCGTTGCTGTTTCCGTGTTTGACCTGCACCATGTACGGCCCTGCCGGCAGCGGGCGCATATCTACGCGGTGGGCGGCGGTGGTGTAGGTCGCTGCATGTATTTTTTTACCGTTGGCATCAAAGATCGTCAGGTTGGTATTGGCGCGTTCGGCGGAGTTGGTAAACACCTGGATGTAGCCGTTTGGGGTTGGGTTGGGGAATACGCACACCGTGGTGCCGGTAAGCACAAGGGGCAGCGGTTCTGTACTGGAAAATACCCGGCGAACGGCAGCGGCCAAGGGTGTGCCCGAGATAGTTTTCGATCCCGGGGCGGTTTCCAGATAGTCGGCGGTGATGTCCCAGACAACGGTGCCGCGCAGGTTGCGGCTTTTGGCAAACTGTGCTTTTAGTGCAATGGAGTGCTCATCGTCGAACGAAACAAAGGACGGGATACCTTCCTTGCCGGTCAGGTAGGGCGCCAGCGCAGCCTCATCCCAGTTGTACTGGTACAGGCCCTCGTTCATTCTGGCTACTATTTCGTGGTACTGCGGCGTGGCGGCGCTGCGCGGAAATGCAATGGTATCGGGTTGTCCCTGGGAGTTTACATGCAGTCCGGATTGCCCGGCGGTCAGCTGGGTACGCCCGTAAAAAGCGAGACCAAGGTTGATCTTTGCAGCGGGGACGCCGAAGTCCAACAGGTTTTGTACGGCTTCAACGCAGCTGTAGCCGAGTTGGGTGGCATTGATGGAGGGAAACAGCGGGGCGTTGTGGTTGGACACGGGGTCCCAGTGTCCGTAAAAGGAATAGGACATGAGGTTGATGCCGTCCACCAGTTTGTGTACCAATGGCCAGTCTATGTTTGCCATGTTTTTGGGTGCTGCGCCGCAGGCGATGGTGAGCATCAGGTCGCGGCGGATTTTGGTTTTCAGGGTTTGCAGCGTTTCCCGCACTTGCAGGAGCAGCAACGTGAAGTTTTGGCGGTCGGCGGGGCTGCCTCCGCGCTCTTCCGTACCGGGATATTCCCAGTCAATATCAATACCGTCGAGGTTGTACAACTCAACAATGCGGGCACAGTCGGCTGCAAAGCGGGCGCGTTTGGCGGGATCGGCTGCTATGGCGGGGAAATTTTCGGAGTGTGCCCAGCCGCCGATGGATACCGTAAAACGCGTCCGGTGCTTGTGCGCATAGTCGCTGAAACGCATGCCCCGCTTGTGGAAGGCAGGGTTGCCCAGATCGTTGGCCTGGCCGTAGCCGGTTGGGGCAGTAGCCGCATTGATGGGGCCGAGCAACAGATTTTTGTCGGCCCAGGGATCAAACAGGCTAAGCGATCCATCGGCTTCCACATCCAGAAAAGCGTAGGTCACAATGTCGTACTTGCTGAAATCGAGGGTAGCCGGCCGCACTAATTTTCCGCGCTCGTACCAGCGCCAACTGGGATAGTAGCCGGAAGCGATCTTCTGTGCCGTTTGGGTACTTCCGGCACAAGACATCAGCAAAAAGAGCAGGGGGGCGATGAGTTTGCGCATATGTCGGATGCTCAATGGCGGTGAAACTGGATCAGGGATTTGATGATGAACCTGCCCGCAATGAAACAAGGTGCAAGTATGGGAAATTTTGTGGAGCCGGGCGTGGGATTCTTGCCGGGCTGCGCAAACTTGCCCGACTTGTTCAACAAATAGTTTTACCTTCGCCCCAACAAATTTTTTTGAAATGGCTCGACGCAAACCCGCTTCCGATTCCGACGGCTTTATCTTCAAAACAGGGCTTTTTGCTGTGTTGGCCGGCATTGCTTTTTGGGTATTCAACCAGTTTGGCGGCAACAAAACAGAGACTTCTCCGGATGCCCCGGTTCTGACGGAACAACCTGCCATAAGCCAGACACCCACGGTGCCCGACAATATCCTGCCGACGTCTGGCATGAAGGAAATTGTCCGCCACACCTACTACACGCTCGCTTATTCCGAAGACCACGAGCAGGCCGAATGGGTGGCTTACGAACTGACGCGCGAACGCCTGAACCGGAATTGGGCCGAACGGGCCACGATCTTTCGCCCCGATCCCGCCGTGCGCACCGAAAGCGCTACACCCCGCGACTACAACAGCAGTGGCTATGACCGCGGGCATCTGGCTCCTGCAGCCGATATGGCTTTCGATACGGTGGCGATGAACGAATCGTTTTTTATGAGTAATATCAGTCCGCAAGAGCGGGCTTTCAACGGCGGTGTCTGGCGCGAACTGGAAGAATGTACCCGCGACTGGGCGCGCGAGTTTGGCCACCTGTACGTCGCCACCGGGCCGGTGCTTACCCGGCCGGGCAAAGCACAAATCGGATTCAGCAAGGTAACCGTACCTGCGGCCTACTACAAAGTTATTCTGGCCCCGAAGCAGCACCGGGCCATTGCATTTGTGTTGCCCAATGCCGTTAGCGACCGGCCACTTCTGGAATACGCTTGCACCATAGATCAGGTGGAGACCCTCACCGGGATTGATTTTTTCCCGAAACTGCTCCAGGGGCTTGATGAAGAACTGGAAGGTTCGCTCGATAAAAGTGCCTGGCCAATCAGCAGTAAACGCTACGAAAAACGTTTGCGGGAGTGGAATGAGCGGTAGGGTAGGGTGTTTAGCGGTATCCATATCCCCGACGTGGGGATTTCATCTTTCATCTTTCGTTATTTGTCATGGCTTTTCCTCGAATTCTATGGGTTTTGACGCCTTTAGCGCTGTTTTTCTCTGCTTGTGAAGATTATGTGCCGGTGCCCAAACCGCGTGCGTATCCCCGGGTAATTTATCCCGAAAAGGCTTATCAGGCTTTCGATCAAGCGTACTGTAATTTCACATTTGAGATACCCCGCTATGCCGAAATCGAGCGGGACACTGTTTTTTTTGGTGAACAACCCGAGAGCGATTGTTGGTTCAATATCAACGTACCCTCGCTGAATGCGCAAATCCATTGCAGTTACTACCCGGTGACGAATCGCGCACGTTTGGACCGGTTGGTGCAGGACGCCTTCGCGATGGCTCAAAAGCACAACATCAAAGCGAACTACATCGAAGAAATCCCGGTACACCGCACGCCCGATCGCGTGCACGGTATCATTTTTTCTATCGAAGGCGCAACGGCTTCCGGATACCAGTTTTTTGTGACGGATTCTACCAAACACTTCCTGCGCGGGGCACTGTATTTCAATACACAGTCTCGCCCCGACTCCATTGCGCCCGTACTGGACTTCATGCGCCAGGATGTGAACAGGATGGTGAAGACCCTGCGCTGGAATTCGGATTTGTGAGGTTTGTCATGTTGTGCGAACCAACCCCATGCGCCATGCTTTCCAGTAGCTCATGCCGAACCCGAACAGCACGATAGTCACGGAACTCAGCGGCATGAGAATGGCGGCGACCACAGGGGAAAGGGTGCCGGTGACCGCGAAACTGAGGCCTACAACATTGTAGCAAGCTGCGAGCAGGTAGGCCCGGTTGACGGTGGTGATGCCCCAGTGTGCGAGGTCGAGAAACCGGGGCAGCCGCTCAAATTCGTCGGCGTGGAGTATGGCATCGCAAGCGGGGGTGAAATTATTGGTGTTTTCAGCCACCACGATGCCTACATCACTTTGCTGCAAGGCGCCGGCATCGTTCAGGCCATCGCCGAGCATGAGAAGTTTTTTCCCGCTTTGCTGCAAATCCCGGACAAAGGCAAGTTTGTCGTGCGGACTTTGATTGAACCGCATGGCGGCGGCTTCGCCAAACAGCGGTTTCAACACCCCGGCCTCGCGGTCGTTGTCGCCCGAAAGCAACCAGGTGCTCGCGTGGTGGTTTTGGAAGTAACGCAACACACCGGACAACCCCTCGCGGTAGCGGCTTTTCAGGTCAAAATGTCCTTTCACGTTCCCGTCTATTTCCACAAAAACACCCGGTTCGGTACGGTTTTCAGCAAAAATAAACGTTGCGGAACCGATTCGCACCACCTTGTCGAGTGCCATGCCGCTGATACCTTGGCCGGGTGTTTCCACGAAATCGTCCACGGGAATTATCGCGGCCTGCTCCAGGGACGCCGCTATTTGTCGGCTGAGGGGGTGAGCGCTTTGGTTGGCGAGGGAGCGCACGAGCGTCTGCTCGGAGTGGCTCAGTCCGTCGGCAGGTACAAACCGAGCCGCATTTTGCTCCACATTGGTGATGGTACCGGTTTTGTCGAACACGACTGCGCTGACGGTGGAAAATGCTTCCAGCACATTGGTGTTTTTGATATAAAACCGGTTTCGCCCGAGGATGCGCAGCACGTTGCCCATGGTGAACGGGATGGACAGGGCCACGGCGCACGGGCAGGCGATGATGAGTACCGCCGTGAAAGCATTGACCGCCGTGGCCATGTTTTGCGGCGCCCAGTACAAAAATGCCAACGTAGCCACGCCGAGGATGAGTGCTGTAAAATACCGGCCTGCGCGGTCGGCCAGCAGGCTGACGTGCCCCTTGGCGTTGGTCTTGAATGCCTCGTCGTTCCACAGTTGGGTGAGGTAACTGGTATTTACCCGTCGGGTGAGGCTGATTTCGATGGTTTCGCCCATTTGTTTGCCGCCGGCAAAAATTTGTTCGCCGCTGCGAACGCCCACGGGGTCGGCCTCGCCGGTCACAAAACTGTAATCTACCTGGGCGCCGCCTTTGAGCAGTACACCGTCGGCAGGAATGAGTTCCCCGTTTCGGACGCGGATGATATCGCCGGGATTGAGGTTGTTGATGGGCGTGGCTGATTCCGACCCGTCGCTGTTTTTGCGGGAGGCAGCCACAGGGAAATAGGATTTGTAGTCGCGTTCAAACGAGAGATGGTGGTAGGTTTTTTGCTGGAACCACCTGCCGAGGAGGAGAAAAAAGATCAGTCCGGCGAAGGAATCCATGTACCCGGCCCCGGTACTGCCGATGATTTCCCAGGCTGAGCGGCCAAAAAGCATGAGCATACCCAGCGCCAGCGGCACGTCTATGTTCAGGTGACCGTTGCGCAGGCCGGTGACTGCCGAAATAAAATAGTCACGCGAGCTGTACAGTAGCACGGGCAGGGCGAGCAGTAGGTTGAGGTAGCCAAATATGCCGAAAAACCACGCCTCGCGCTCCTGTTCCAACCCGAGATATTCGGGGAAACTGAGCAACATGATATTGCCGAAGGCAAAACCGGCTACACCTATTTTGTAATACAGCGACCGGTCTACGGCCTTGTGCTGCCCTTGTCCGCTCACATCGCCAAGGTTGATTTCCGGCGGGTAGCCGATACCGGAAAGCATGGCGGCCAGTTGGCGCAACGAGGTTTTATCCGCTTCAAAGTGGATAGTCACCTCTTTTTTCAGGAAGTTCGCTTTGGAATGGACCACACCGGCATCCAGTTTATACAAATGTTCCAGCAACCAGATGCAAGACGCGCAGTGCATAGCAGGAAGCAAAAATGTCACCCGTGCCGTGTGCCCGTCGGAAAACTGGATCAACTGGCGGCGCACCTCGGGGTCGTCCAGCCAAGCGTATGCACGCGCGTCGCGTCGGTTTTTTTGCGACACGCCCGGCTTGTCATCCAGGGTATAAAACTGACACAAATCATTGGTGTTCAGGATTTCGTAAACCATCTGGCATCCTTCGCAGCAGAAGTATTTGTCGCCTATGTGCAGGCGGTCGGTAAAGCAATCGTCCTGGCAGTGGTAACATTTCAGGCCGGCGCCGGGCATCGGTTTGGCAGGAGACAGGGCAGTTGTTTTTGACACGACAGCAGAAAGGTTAAGTTGGTTGATAAAGGTTGAATAGATATGGGGGCAAAAATCGGGCGACGTGGCTGGGCAGGCGGATGACCGGAGTCAGGATGTGTGGTGAGGATAGTCAGTTTTTGCCGGCATCCGCAAAAAGTACAACAAACCCGCGTTCCCGTCCTAACAGCCCGTGCTGTCCCGCCGCACCTTTGCACTCGAAAAAGGTTTCTGGTTGGAGGGTTGGAGGGTTTCTGGTTCGTGAATCCTTCAACCTTCCAACCTTCCAACCCTCCAACCAGAAACCTTCTAACCTTCAAACTTTTAGCAACAATGACTTTCTCCGAATTAATTCGTTCCGAAAAACCTGTATTGGTTGATTTCTCTGCTGAATGGTGTGGCCCCTGTAAAATGCTTGCCCCCGTTCTCGAAGACGTAAAAAGCCGGGTGGGTGAAAATGCCACCATTTTCAAACTGGATGTAGATCGCAATCCGGCTATTGCATCTTCTTTCAACGTCATGGCGGTGCCTACGCTGATCATTTTTCAAAAAGGCAAACCTGTCTGGCGCCGTTCCGGCGTGCTTTCTGCCGTTGAGTTGACGCGTACCCTGGAGACGTTTATGACACCGGCAGCGGTGTAATCAGGCACTTTTTCATCCTGTAGATGCAGCAGCGCGGGCATTTGATAGCTGGATTGTCAAATGCTCGGCGCTGCTGCGTAATTTGCTGCGCAAGGAAAGCCATGACTTGTAAGGAAGCCGCTGTACTTTTGCCGCCATTTTCATCCTCTGTCACTCTCGTTCGCATGTGCAAGAAAGGTTCCAAGTCCTACAGTATTTTCGCGTTAAAATGCCCCCGCTGCCACGAAGGCGATATGTTCGAGACGGGCAGCTGGTCTTTTGTCAAGCCCTTTGATATGCTCCAGCGTTGCTCGAAGTGTGATCTTAACTATTTTCCGGAGCCGGGGTATTACTACGGCGCCATGTTTATTTCGTACATCTGGACGGGCTGGTTTTGTTTGCTCTTTGTCGCGCTGTTCCACTGGATGCTGGACTGGGGGCTGACGGTTGCCTTCGGGTTGCTGATCACTTTTTTGGTGGTGAACTTCGGGTATATCTTCCGCATATCGCGCCTGATGTGGATCAATTTCAACACACGCTACGACGCGCGCGCTATCGAGAAAGCGCGTGCCCGGCAAAACTGATCCGGCAAATCGTTGATTAGTGCAAGAAACGCCCTAAGTCCCGCCCCAATGGGATCATCCGGTAGCGCAACTTTGCCGCATCTAAAACGCACCCTTTTATGAAGCAACATTATCAAATTCTGATCGTCGGTGGCGGCAATGCCGGCATTTCTCTGGCTGCCAAACTATTTCTCCGGGATTCCAAACTGGATATAGGCATTCTGGATCCGTCCGACAAACACTACTACCAGCCTGCGTGGACATTTGTGGGCGGCGGCACGTTTGATGTCCAGGACACGATCCGTTCCCAGGCCGAGGTTATGCCTAAAAAAGCAACATGGATCAAGGAAGCCGCCGCAACCTTTGAGCCGGATAAAAACACTGTTGTATCGGCCGCCGGCAATCGGTACACCTACGATTATCTGGTGGTATGCCCGGGTATTCAACTTGACTGGAAAAAAATCAAAGGCCTGGAAGGGAACCTCGGCAAAAACGGCATCACATCCAACTACTTGCCCACCGTCGCGCCGTACACATTCGAGTGCTTGCGCAACACCAAAAAAGGCAAAGCCATTTTCACCAATCCGAATACGCCCATCAAGTGCGGTGGCGCGCCACAGAAAATTATGTACCTCGCTTCCGACTACTGGCGCAAGCACGGGGTGCTGGGCGATGTTCAGGTGCATTTTCACTCGGGCGGCAGCATCATTTTCGGTGTAAAAAAATACGCGGATACCCTCAACAAGGTCATCGCCCGCTACGGGATACAGACGCACTTCCTGCACAACCTGGTGGAAGTAAAGGCCGACCGCAAAGAGGCTATTTTTGATGTGTACGAAGGTACAAATGTGGTGGGCCAGGTGACGGAAAACTACGAAATGATCCACATCACGCCGCCGCAGAGCGCTCCCGATTTTATCAAAAATAGTCCGCTGGCGGTACCCGACAACCCGTTTGGGTGGGTAGACGTGGATAAATTCACGTTTCAGCACAACCGCTTCCCGAATATTTATTCCATCGGCGATGCCTCCAGTACCCCCAATGCCAAGACCGGGGCTGCCGTCCGCAAACAGGCACCGGTACTCGTGGAGCAACTGCTCAGCCAAATTCGCACGGGCAAACCCGCCGATGCAAAATACTCCGGGTATGGTTCCTGCCCGCTCATCACCGGATACGGGAAATTGGTACTTGCCGAGTTTGACTACGATAACAATCCCATGGAAACGTTCCCTTTCGACCAAGCCAAGGAGCGCTGGTCCATGTACCAACTCAAGCGCTATGTACTGCCGTGGCTGTACTGGAACAAAATCCTGCACGGGACAGCGTAAGCGATAGGTTTGAATAATTTGATTGGCACCGCAAAATGACGGCAAATCCGTTGCTTTGCGGTGCCTTTTTTACAAACCATCCCGCATTTTGAAAAAAATACCCACATACAGTATTTGCAACCTGCTGGGCAGCGACCAGTGCTTCACCGAGTTTTTGATCACCCGCATCGGCGATTTTTTGCGGGGGCACGAGCACTTGTATTTCCCGCACCGGCACGCATTTTTCCAAATCGTCCTGTTCACCGAGGGTGGCGGTACGCATTCTATTGATTTCCAGAAATTTCAGGTTGTGCCGCACCAGGTATATGCCATGGGGCCTGGGCAGATTCATACCTGGGAGTTTGAGTCTGGTACGGAGGGTTTCATCATCAATTTCAATGAGAGTTTTTTCACCGCCATTTGCCACAATCCCAATTTTGTGTCGGAGTTTCCGCTGTTCAACGCCGTAAGTGGTACGCCGGTAAATATCCTGGAGGCCGAGTGTTGCGGCGAAGTGCACGCGCTCATGGAGCGTATGTTGCGGGAGTTTCAGACCGATAGTGATTTCAAACTGGAGATGCTGCGCGGGATGCTGCTCCAGCTCATGGTGCTGCTCTCGCGCCGGCTGCCCCGTGTTTCCCAGCGCGGTATTTCCCGACACCAGTTGACGACACTGCGCAATTTCGAGCGGCTCATCGAGGAGCATTTTCGGGAAAAACGGTTGCCGCGCGACTACGCCGAGTTGCTGTTTATTACGCCCAACCACCTGAATGCCCTCGTGAACGCCGCCATCGGCAAACCTGCCGGCGAACTGATCCGCGATCGGGTGGTGCTGGAAGCCAAGCGTCTGCTGGCCAACTCAGATTTGAATATCTCCCAGGTTGCTGCTGCGTTGAATTTTGAGGACAACGCCTATTTCACCCGTTTTTTCAAAAAACACACCGGTGTAGCGCCGGAGGTTTTCCGGCAGGAATATGCCAAAAGTGCGGTGGCGGATGTGGTGTAGGTGCGGGGCACGTCACTTGCGCGGTGTCCACACGATTTCCGATGCCCCGGCCAGGTGCCCGAGGTAGCGGGCAAGCATGAAAAAATAATCGGAAAGCCGGTTGAGGTACTGCAAAATCAGGGCTTCTGCTGGTTCGTATTCGTGCAGCGCCACGGCACAGCGCTCGGCTCGCCGGCATACAGTCCGGCAAACATGGCATAGCGACACGGTGGGGAAACCACCCGGCAGAATGAAGTTTTTCAATTCCGGCAGTTGGTTGTCCATGGCATCCATGGCATTTTCGAGTATTTGGATGTCGGCCTCCCACAGGTCGGCGGGCATTGGTTGGGCGGGGTCGGAGGCCAGTGCGGCTCCAATGGAGAAGAGGCGGTGCTGGATTTGCCGAAGCAACTCGCGCACCGCCTCTTCTTCGAGGGAATCGTGGAGCAGCCCGATGAACGCGTTGAGTTCGTCCACGGTGCCGTATGCATCCACACGGATATGGCTTTTGGATACCCGGCTGCCTCCAAAGAGGCCCGTTTCACCCGTGTCGCCGGTTTTGGTATAAATTCGGAATGGCATGGGTTCAATTGCCCTTGCCGGGCGAAGTTCCTTTGGTTCGGCCGGCATCAATGGCGGTAGGCGTGGTGGTGGCAGGGGTGGTGGTGGCGTCCAATGGAGATGTGCTGCTGCCATCGGGTGTTTTTTGCAACTGACCTTGCGAGGAGCCTTGAGCGGTTTTTTTGGACAACTCGTCATCTTTGGGCAAGATGTTTACTGCGCGGTTGTTTAGTGCTTCCCAGGTATAAGGCGCCCATTCGCTCAGCGGTTTCTTCAGATGCTCTTTTTGCGTGTGTTCTTGTGCCGATGTGATCCAGATGCGCATGGTCGTTTTAAATTTGTTATCGCAAGCCTCGACCACTTTGGCATATACTTCGTCGGTAGCCGGCGGGATCAATTCAAGGCACGTCACGGCATGTTCCGCAACCTCCCATTTTTCCAAAATACGGCCGAACTCCAGGATATCACGGAGTGCCTTGGTGTCTTTGGAAGCGGCTTTTTTCACCATGCCCTTGTAGTCAAGTTTGAGCTGGTCCGCTACTTTGAGGACATTTTCCGATATGTATACTTTTTTTTGTGCAAAAACTGCGGGCGCGGCAAACAACAACAGCGCGAGATTTACCAGGAGAGCCTTTTTCATAAAATTGTGACATGAGTGGTTTAGAAACATCGGGCAAAGATGCGGGATTTGGGGCGAATTTTTCTGTGACAGGTAGTTCGGGCTGTTTTTTTTGCTGACCGTAAAATTCCTACTTTTGCGCGCTTTTTAAATTCACCAACAAATTAATTCCACACGCACATGGGACGCGCGTTTGAATTCCGCAAAGAACGAAAGTTCAAGCGATGGGCCGGAATGGCCAAAACCTTCACCCGAATTGGTCGGGAAATCGCCCTCGCGGTAAAATCGGGCGGTGCCAGCCCGGACTACAATCCCCGCCTGCGTATCGCTATTCAGAATGCTAAGGCGGCGAATATGCCCAAAACCAACGTCGAAAACGCCATTAAAAAGGCCGCCGGCAAAGATGCCGAGAACTTTCAGGAGGTGGTGTACGAGGGCTACGGCCCACACGGAATTGCGGTGCTCGTGGAAACGGCTACAGACAACCCCACCCGCACGGTGGCTAACGTGCGGATGTACTTCGACCGCTGCGGTGGCGCATTGGGCGTGTCCGGCAGCGTGAGCTATATGTTCAATCGCAAGGGTATGTTCAAGGCCAAAGAGGAGGGACACAACTGGGAAGAACTGGAACTGGAACTCATTGACGCCGGGCTGGAGGAGATCAAAATCGAGGACGGTGAGGTTTTGCTTTATACGGATTTCACCGACTTCGGCGCTATGCAAAAAGCGCTCGAAGAGCGGGGAATCGAACCAACCAGCGCGCAACTGGAGTGGCTGCCAACCATGACCAAAAAGCTGAGTGACACCGAGGTTGATCAGGTAATTAAACTCATTGACCGCCTCGAAGAGGATGACGATGTGCTGAACGTATTCCACACGATGGACATGTCGGAATAAGGTAAGTCGCCCCCTCTTGCTCTTTGCCCTTTGCTAATGGGTTGTTTCCCCGTAAGGGGTCGGATCGGGCAGCATGGGCACATTGTCCGGGTCCCATGTCCACAAACCTTGCTCGAATTCCCGGCGCATCAGGACTGTGTTGGCTTCATGTTCTTTGATCGGCATGCGGGGGAATTTGTATTTTTCCCACAAGGCTGCGAGATCAAATGCGGTGTTCATGGCAATACTCTCGCGCAGGGCGTATATGTAGGCCAGGCTGTCGGTGCGCCGCTGGAGCCAGTCATTGATGGTGAGGGCGGGGTCGCCATGGCCGGGTATGAGGCGGGTAAACCAGTTCCGGTCGTGGATGCGCGGAAGTTTTTCCAGGGTTTTTTCATACTCCACGCTGCTGTGGTAGATGAACGGGAATTCGATGTTGGACAGGTAGTCGCCGGCGATGCACAACCCCAGTTGCCACACGACCACCATCATGCTGTCGGCCGTATGGCCGGGCGTCAGGTAAAACGCCATCTTGGTGCCGTGGTGGCGGTACTGCACCGCGTCCCGATATACTTTGAAGTCGGCTTCCGGGTACTCGAGCGGATAGGATCGTTTGATGTAGTACTGTTCATCAAAATCGAGCATTTGCTCTACGATGGCTATTCGTTGCGGATTTTCAACCATCAGCTCGCTCATAAACACCTTGTCGGCCCGAAACGCTTTGTAGCCGATGATGTGGTCGAAATCGGAATGGGTAAATACCAGAAATACGGATCGTTCTTCCCGGATGGAATCTACATATTCCCGGATAGCAGCCACCTCGTCGGGCAGCCACGCGGGGTCCACCACAAGGATAAGATCGTCCGTTTTGACCACGGTCGAGTTGGTCTGGAACAAAGCACTTTGAAAAATAGTGATGTTCGGATCTCGGAAAAGAATCTTGCTCATTAAGGCTCTCGGATTGGAATGGTCGGGGGAGGGAAGATGAGTGGCAGGAAAACGCTACCTTTGTGGCCCTTGAAAACTTTGTGGCTTTCGCAGACGGGGCACAAATGTATGATTCGGGCGCCACAAAAGTACACAAACCATCCCCCCGTCCAAACACCTGATTAAAAATGGGAAATATCGTCGCCATTGTTGGCAGACCTAATGTAGGCAAATCCACCCTGTACAACCGCTTAGTCGGCTCCCGGGATGCTATTACGGATGACTTTTCAGGCGTGACCCGCGACCGCAAGTACGGGTTTTGCGAGTGGAACGGCAAACGTTTTACGGTGGTGGACACCGGTGGCTTGTACACGGCTCGAAAGACGTGTTCGAGTCGGCTATCCGCGACCAGGCCCGCGTCGCCATCGAAGAAGCGGCCGTTATTTTATTCATGGTAGACGCCCAAACAGGTATCACCGACCTCGACGAGGAACTCGCCCGGCTGCTGCGCCGGTCAACCAAACCGGTGTTTTTGGTTGTCAACAAAGTAGACAGCCACCGCAGCCTTCTGGAAGCCAACGAGTTTTGGAGCCTCGGCTTCGAGGAAACCCACTTCGTGGCATCTATCAGCGGCAGTGGAACGGGCGACCTGCTCGATGAAGTGGTTGAGCACATCGTGGCCGATCCGGTTTTGGAAACGGAACTGCCCAAATTTGCGATCATTGGCCGCCCCAATGTGGGTAAATCATCGTTGACCAATGCTTTGCTCGGAGAAGATCGCAACATTGTGACCGATGTGGCCGGCACTACCCGCGATCCGATCCACTCCGTGTACAACAAGTATGGCAACAATTTCATGCTCATTGATACCGCCGGCATCCGAAAAAAAGCCAAGGTGGAGGAAGACCTGGAATTTTACTCCGTCATGCGGGCCATACGGGCCGTGGAGGAATCCGATGTGTGCCTCCTGGTGCTGGATGCCACGCAGGGGATCGAAGCGCAAGACCTGAGTATCTTGCGTTTGGTACAAAAACGCCACAAGGGCATCGTGATCTTAGTCAACAAATGGGACCTGATGCAAAAAGAAACGAACACCGCACGCGACTACGAGGCGGCCATCAAAAAACGCCTCGAACCGTTCGACGACATACCGATTCTGTTCATTTCTGCGCTCGACAAGCAGCGCATTTTCCAGGCAGTAGATGCGGCAATGGAGGTGTACGCCAACCGTACGCAAAAGATCAAAACCTCCCAGCTGAACGAACTGATGCTCGACATCATCGAGCGGACACCACCGCCCTCGGTGAAAGGCCGCTATCCGAAGTTCAAATACGTTACCCAACTGCCCACGCACTTTCCCTCGTTCGCCTTTTTCGTGAACAACCCCAACTGGGTGCGCGATTCTTATGTGCAGTTTCTGGAAAATAAACTGCGCGAAAATTTCAACTTCACAGGCGTGCCGATTGAGGTCTATATGCGAGCGAAATAGGGCGCCAGGCTCGCCCCCAAAACAAAAAAGCACAAAAACATGCGACTACTTGCCACCTTCTTTTTCTTCGCGCTGCTGCTGTCTGCCTGCAAGGACGAGCCGGAGCGTATTCCTGCCTATATCCGGATCGAACCGTTTGCGGTGGATGCCGCGGGCGGCGCCGGTTGGCAAAAAATAACGGACGCGTGGGTGTATGTGAACGACCGTTTTCTGGGAGGCTACTCCCTGCCGGCTATGGTGCCCGTACTGGATGAAGGGGAAGGTGACATTTTGATTTTTCCGGGCGTCAAGGAAAATGGTTTGCTGCAAACCCCCGGCGTTTATCCGTTTTTGGAACGCTACGAGGGCAAAACAATGCTCGAACCGGGTCAGACAGCTACCGTGCAGCCTGTTACCCGTTATTTGCCTGAGGCCATATTTCCGTGGACGGTGGAGCGCGCGTCGTTCAACGTCACCACCATCGTGCTGGAAGATCGGGACGGCGATCCCTCCACTACATTTGAACTGACAACCGACGGCGCCTTCGAGGGGCGGTCGGTCAAATTGACGGTGGACACGATACACAGCCTCAATGAAATAGCGACCGAACAAGTGGAAAATCTACCGTCCACGGGCGCCCGAGCGGTTTGGTTAGAAATGCACTACCGCAACGATCTGCCATTCGAACTCTGGTTGCTCGGCACGGAAGGCAGTAGCGCCAACGAAGTAGCCCAGCCCATTTACCAGTTCTCCACTTCGGAAAACTGGAACAAGATATACTTCAACCTGACGGAATTTCTGGTAGCCTCGCAGCAGGATAAATACCGCCTGTTTGTTCGCGTAGCTTTGCAACGAAATGTGTCGGGGAAATTTGAGCAACAAACGGGCGCGGTTTTTCTGGACAATCTGCGCCTGATCCATTTCTAATCGTTCGTTCACCAATCAACGAGACCAACCTTGTCGCGCGCTAAACGTCAACGCGATACCTTTTTCTACGGAGTGGCCGATTTCCTGATGGCCATGCTCGCCTGGGTATTGTTTTTCCTGTATCGAAAAAAAATGGAGGGCACCCCATTTTCGTGGGACGTGTTCAACGATTCCAACCTTTTTTTGGGCGCGCTCATCGTACCGATTGGGTGGGTGCTGCTGTACGCTATTTTTGACCATTACACCGACATCTACCGGCTTTCGCGGTTGGCTACCCTGAGCCGCACATTTTTTCTGTCCTTCCTCGGCATCCTGTTCCTGTTTTTTACCCTGATCCTCGATGATGTGGTGCGCGACTACCACACCTACTACAATTCCTTTCTGACCCTTTTTGCTCTGCATTTTTTGCTGACCGCGTTCATGCGCATGGTATTGCTCACCCGGGCCAGTCGCCGCCTGAAAGCGGGCCAAGTCGCGTTCAATACCCTGCTGGTTGGCGGAAACCAAAATGCCATTGACTTGTACCAGGATGTCAGCGGGCGCAAAAAGAGCCTCGGTAACAAATTCATTGGCTATGTGGATATCAACGGAAGCAGTCCGCTGCTTGGCAACCATATAGCCAGACTCGGCAGTCTGGATGACCTGCCGGGCATCATCCGGGAGCATCAGGTCGAGGAGGTGATTATTGCAATCGAAACCAGCGAGCACAATTTGCTGCGCAATATCCTGGATACCCTGTTCGATTTTGGCGATCAGGTACTGGTAAAAATTATCCCGGACATGTACGACATCCTGCTTGGTACCGTGAAAATGACCCACGTTTACGGGGCGGTGCTGATCGAGATTCGGCAGGAACTGATGCCCAAGTGGCAACGGGTGGTGAAACGCGGGCTGGACGTGCTGGTTAGCCTGCTGGTGCTGGCGCTGTTGTCGCCCTTGTTGTTGTACATCGCTATCCGGGTGCGACTTTCCTCGCCGGGGCCGATTTTTTTCCGGCAAGAGCGCGCCGGATTGCAGGGGCGGCCGTTCACTATTTTCAAATTCCGGTCCATGTACACCGATGCGGAAAAGTTTGGCCCGCAGCTCTCACAGGAAAACGACCCGCGCTGCACCCCCTGGGGCGCCATCATGCGCAAATGGCGGCTGGATGAAATTCCGAATTTCTGGAACGTACTGCGCGGCGATATGTCGCTGGTAGGGCCGCGCCCGGAGCGCCGGCATTTCATAGACCAGATCGTGGCGCAAAACCCGCATTACCGGCACTTGCTCAAGGTGCGCCCCGGAATCACCTCGTGGGGACAAGTGAAATATGGCTATGCCTCCACCGTGGAGGAAATGCTCCAGCGCCTGAAGTTTGACCTGTTGTACATCGAGAACATGTCGCTGGCGCTCGATTTCAAGATCATGTTCTACACGGTGCTGGTGCTGATGCAGGGGCGGGGGAAGTAGTTATTTTTCTTGTTGGGGAGAAATTTTTACCCAAAACTCCGAGCCTTGTTCTTCTGTACTGACGAAGCCGATCTCCCCATTCATTAGTTCCACATAACGTTTTACAATATACAGCCCCAGTCCCGTGCCCTGCACATTGGTGACGTTGGTTGCCCGGAAAAAACGGCTGAACAGATGTCGCTGGTCGGCTTTCGGAATGCCCATGCCCTGGTCAATCACCTGCAGCAGTACTTCCGTTTGCGTGATGGTGGTGCGCACCCGGATGGTGGTATTTTCGGGCGAGTACTTGATGGCGTTGGAAAACAGATTGAGCAAAACGTGCTTGAACAGGGCGGGGTCCAGCATGGCAATAGCCGGGCCTTCATGCTGATAGTCCAATACCTGACCCGGACGGAAAAGCCCCCGGATTTCGCTGATGACTTCTTCGATCATCTCGGGCAGGTCGGTCTCGCGCAGGTTGGGTTCGGTTTTGTCCTCTTCCAGTTTGCCGAGCGATAGAAACTCGGTGAGGATCGTGTTCAGGTTGTTTACTGCCGTTTTGATGCGCAGGCCGTGTTTTTTTATTTGCTCAAAGTCTTGCCGATCGGCATACGTCATGATGAGCGCTGCCGAGGAAAGTACCGTGCTGAGTGGCGTGCGAAACTCATGCGATGCCATGGACACGAACCGGCTTTTGAGTTCGCCCACTTCGCGTTCGGCGGCCAGAGCGGCAGCCAGATCATTTTTGGCTTGTTCCAGTGCGTGGGTGCGGTCGCGCACCTTCTCTTCGAGGCCTTCGTTCAGGTTTTGCAGCGCCACGGCCAATTGTTCCAGTTTTTGATTTTGCCGCACAATGCGCTGTTCATGTTCTTTGCGGATGGTGTTGTCTACGACAAAAGCCATGACAAATTCCCCCTTTCCCGTGTGGAACGGGCTGAGGCTAACCTCTACCGGAAACTCTGTGCCATCCTTGCGCAGGGCGTACAGGTCATAACCGGCGCCCATGGCCCTCGGGTGTGGACTGGCATGGTAGTCGTTTCGATGTCGGGTATGGGAGCGGGACAGCCGGTTCGGGATCAGGATTTCCACGGCTTCGCCGATCAATTCCTCGGCGTTGTAGCCAAACAGCTGTTCCGTAGCCGGATTGACCCGCACGATCTCGCCGCGATGGTTGGTCACCAAAATACCGTTGGTCGCAAAGCGAAACAGCGCGTGAAACTGTTCTTCCTGTTCCGTTTCATCACGCCGCATGGTGAGAATGGTAATGACTAAATATGCCCCTGTCCAGATGCCGGCAATGCTGAGTGCCCGGGCAAACAACAGCTGGTCGAGCGGTGCTTCACTGCCATTCTGGTAGCGGATGATGACGGCTCCGATGGTTAGTGTCGTGGCAATGACACCCAGCAAAACCACGTCGTTCCGCTCCCGAAACAGAAGCCCCAGCATGATGACCAGGAGATAAATAAAAGACAAATTACTCTCCTCAACCAGCCAGGCATCCAGCACGAAAATGCTGGCTGTAAACAACCAGATCAGAAGAGTGGGGGAGGGGCCAAGGGTTGTTTTTAAGGACATGATGGGTTGGTTCGATGATACAAGAACATGCTCCTGCTTCGAGCGGGCATAAAAGTAGGGTGTATTGCTCAATTGGGGTCTGCCGGTACCGGTCAGGCTTGTAAAATCCTGTACCTTCGCCGCCGTCATTTTTCAAAACACTTCAAACAGATATTCCATGAAGGAAGTATTCATCATTTCTGCTGTGCGTACGCCGCTGGGCAGTTTCGGCGGTTCGCTGGCAGGCGTGGGCGCCACCCACCTCGGTGCAGCAGCCATCAAAGGCGCCATCGAAAAAGCCGGCGTTCAGACCGACTGGGTCACGGAAGTGCTCATGGGCAACGTGGTCAGCGCCAACCTCGGTCAGGCGCCCGCGCGCCAGGCTGCCGTATTCGCCGGCCTGCCCGCCAATGTGCCCTGTACCACCATCAACAAAGTGTGCGCCTCCGGGATGAAAGCCATCACCCTCGGCGCCCAAAGTATCATGCTTGGTCTCAACGACATCGTGGTGGCCGGCGGCATGGAAAATATGTCCCAAATTCCCTACTATGTACCCAATGCCCGCTGGGGCTATAAGTATGGTGGCGGCGAATTTGTCGACGGTCTTGCCAAAGACGGCCTGACCGATGTGTACAACCAGAAAGCCATGGGCGTGTGCGCCGATGCCACTGCCGTCAAGTATGGTATCAGCCGCGAAGCGCAGGACGCCTTCGCCATTGATTCCTACCAACGCACTGCAGCGGCCACCGAAGGTGGTATGTTTAAAACAGAAATTGTACCTGTGGCTATCCCGCAGCGTAAGGGCGACCCCGTGCTGTTTTCCGAAGACGAGGAGTACAAAAAGGTGAGTTTTGACAAAATTCCCGGTCTCCGCGCGGCTTTTACGCCCGACGGTACGGTGACAGCCGCCAACGCCAGCACGATCAACGATGGTGCGGCAGCACTTATCCTCGCCAGTGCCGAAGCCGTGCAGAAGTACGGTCTCCGGCCAATTGCTAAAATCCGCGGCTTCGCCGATGCCGAACAGGCGCCGGAATGGTTCACTACCACGCCTACGGTAGCAGCGCCCAAGGCACTAAAAATGGCCGGTTTGCAACAGTCGGATATTGACTTTTTCGAGGTCAACGAGGCATTTGCTGTTGTTACGCTTGCCTTCGAGCAGGTACTGGGCGTGGCACACGACAGAACCAATGTGTTTGGCGGCGCTGTGTCGCTGGGTCACCCCTTAGGTGCGTCCGGTGCACGCATCGTGACCACCCTCAGCAATGTACTTCAGCACAAAGACGGCTCGCTGGGTCTTGCCGCCATTTGCAACGGCGGCGGCGGCGCCACGGCCATCGTGATCGAGCGGATAGCATAGTTTGGCTGCTATGGGTATTTTTAGAAAAATATGGGCGGTTTACGGGGTTTTGCTATTCCTGTTGCTGCTTTTTTTGGTGGGCTTTCCGGTATTGGTGGCCAATATGGCGCTGGCGCCGGGCGATCGCGCTTTGCGCCGCAACATCCATTTTCTGCACAACATTTTTACCCCGGTCTTTCTGACCCTCGTGGGTATTCGGGTGCGCGTGGAGGGCGCCGAAAAAATAGACAGGAAGCAATCTTATTTGATCGTCGGCAACCACAGTTCGGCCCTCGATTTCATCGTGAATGCCGAGGCATTTCCGGGGGTGTTTCAGTTTTTGGCTAAGCAGGAGCTGCACAAAGTGCCGGTGTTTGGCTGGGTGGTCAAAAAAATGTGTCTGACCGTGGATCGGAGCAGCGCCATGAGCCGCGCCCGTAGTGTGGTTCTTTTGAAACAACAACTCGCTGCCGGCTGGAGTATTTTTATCTACCCGGAAGGCGGGCGCAACCGAACAGCTGAACCCCTCGCACCGTTTATTGATGGTGCTTTCCGAATTGCCATCCAGACCAAAGCGCCCATCGCCGTTCAGACGATCACCAACATGAAAGATATTTCCGCCACTGCCCAATCTATTGACTTGCGCCCCGGTACGGTGCGCATCGTTTGGGACGGGCCTATCGAAACAGCCAATATGACTGCGGACGATATTCCGGCACTGAAAGAACAGGTGCGGCAGCTGATGTTGGCCAGACTGAAGGGCAATTTTTAAAATATCCATCATTTTTCATTCATCATTTATACAGGCAAGGTGCAGTACAAAGACAATATTCTCGAAACCATTGGCAATACGCCGTTAGTCAAACTGAACCGCGTTGTGGCGGACATTCCGGCGCTCGTGCTGGCAAAAGTGGAAACATTTAATCCGGGGCACTCCATCAAAGACCGCATGGCGCTCAAGATGATAGACGATGCGGAGGCCCGTGGCGACCTGAAACCCGGCGGCACGATCATTGAATGTACCTCCGGGAACACGGGTATGGGGCTGGCGCTGGTGGCTTGTGTGCGGGGTTATCGCGCTATTTTTACGACTACCGACAAGCAGAGCAAGGAGAAAATGGATATTCTCAAGGCGATGGGCGCCGAGGTAATCGTGTGTCCCACCAACGTGGAACCCGACGACCCGCGCTCGTACTACGCGGTGGCCCGCCGCCTGAGTACCGAAATTCCCAACTCATTCTGGTGCAACCAGTACGATAACCTCTCCAATCGTCAGGCACACTACGAGAGTACCGGCCCCGAAATCTGGGAACAAACCGACGGCAAGGTCACACACATCGTGGTGGGTGTGGGCACCGGCGGCACAGTGTCCGGCGTAGCCAAATACCTGAAGGAAAAAAATCCGAATATCCAGATTTGGGGTGCCGACACCTACGGGTCTGTATTCAAAAAATACCACGAGACCGGCATTTTCGATCCCAAAGAGATTTACCCGTACATCACCGAGGGCATTGGCGAGGATATCCTGCCGGCCAATGTGGATTTTTCCGTCATTGACCATTTTGAAAAGGTGACAGACAAGGAGGCGGCGCTCTGGGCGCGGCGGCTGGCCAAAGAAGAGGGTCTGCTGCTGGGCTACTCCGCCGGCAGCGCTATCGGTGCCCTGTGGCAGCAGCGCGACCAACTGAAAAAAGATGATGTTGTGGTCGTCATTTTCCATGACCACGGCAGTCGCTATGTCGGTAAAATTTTCAATGATGACTGGATGCGCCAGCGCGGTTTTCTGGAGGACGAACTTCGGGTAGCCGATGTTCTGACCCGAAAAAAAGACCGCCGTTTCGTCGCCGTTCAGAAAAGCGATAGCGTACGCACGGCGTTCAACCTGATGAAAGAGCACGATATCAGTCAGCTGCCGGTTATGGAAGATGAACAGATCGTCGGCTCGGTCACCGAGAAGCAGGTACTGCACCTGCTTTTAGAAAACCCACTGAACAATTCTGAAAAAACAGTCGGGACGATCATGGGCGAGCCGTTTCCTATGGTGCAAGACAACCTCCCGATCAGCCAACTCAACCGCTACCTCGGCAAAAATGCTCCGGCGGTTGTTGCCCGGGATCGCTCCGGCGCCCTACATATCCTCACGCCATACGATCTTATCCAGAGTATGTAAACGAGCGACTCGAAACCCTCCAACCAGCAACCCTCCAACCAGCAACAACCCTCCAACCAGCAACCCTCCAACCAGTAACCTTCCAACCCTCCAACCAGTAGCATGCACCACATTGCCATTTTTGCATCCGGTACCGGCAGTAATGCCCGTAAAATCATCGACCATTTTGCGCATTCCCCAAATGTGCACGTCGCACTGGTTGTATCGAACAAACCGGATGCCGGCGTATTGCACATTGCCCGGGAGCACGGGGTGCCGACGCACCTGATCAATCGGAAGAGTTTTTACGAAACGGAGGAATTGCTTGCAGTTTTGGCCGAGCATCAAGTAGATTTTATCGTGCTGGCTGGTTTTCTCTGGTTAGTACCGGCCAGTCTGGTACGCGCCTTTCCGC
This sequence comes from Lewinellaceae bacterium, assembly GCA_016719605.1. Lineage (GTDB taxonomy): Bacteria > Bacteroidota > Bacteroidia > Chitinophagales > Saprospiraceae > M3007. Next base: position 121,382 of record JADJYW010000012.1, read on the forward strand.
GTCGGATTGTCAATATCCATCCGGCACTGTTGCCGATGTACGGTGGCAAAGGCATGTACGGAATGCATGTGCACGAGGCTGTTCGCGCAGCCAATGAAACAGAAACGGGTATCACGATCCACTTCGTGAACGAGCAGTATGACGAGGGTGACATTATTTTTCAGATGCGCTGCCCGGTGGCGCAGACCGATACGCCTGCCGACATCGCGCGCAAGGTGCAGGAACTGGAGCACCGGCATTTTCCTGATGTGCTGGACAAGATTCTCGGACAGCCTGAATACGTTGCTACCCAATGACGTTGCGCAACACCATAAAACTGATTCGGATAGAGCACTGGGTGAAGAACCTGTTTTTGTTTCTTCCGGCCTTTTTTGCTGCCCGACTGACGGAGTGGCCGGTGCTGCAAAACGCCATGCTCGGTTTTATGGCTTTTTCCCTCGTAGCCTCTTCGGTGTACGTGCTGAACGACCTGGTGGATGCGCCGCAGGATCGCAACCACCCGGGCAAGCGTTTGCGGCCCATCGCCAGCGGGGCCATCGGTCGGCACGAGGCCATCGGTATTCTGGCGTTGCTGCTGGGGATCGGTACAGCCATGGCTGCGTGGCTGAACACAACCCTGTTGCTGCTTTGTCTGCTCTATGTATTCATTAACGCGCTGTACAGTTTTTCCCTGAAACACATTGCTATCGTGGACATTAGCCTGATCGGCATGGGTTTTCTGCTCCGGGTACTGGCCGGCGGGGCTGTCACCGGGGTAGAGGTGTCGCATTGGTTGATCGTGATGACCTTTTTGCTGGCGCTCATCCTGGGTTTGGCCAAGCGCCGGGGCGAGTATGTGATCGCGACCGGAGGGCACACCTTCCGCCGCGCGCTGGAGGGTTACAACCTGCCTTTCCTCGACGTGAGCATTACCGTGTGCTCTACGGTAGCCATCGTGGCTTATCTGATGTACTGTTTTTCGCCGGAAGTGACCGGGCGGATCGGCAGCCACAATATCTACTACACGGCGTTTTTTGTCATCGTGGGCATTTTGCGTTACCTGCAACTTGCCCTGGTATTCGACCGCACGGAATCACCCACCCGCGCGCTGCTGCGCGATGGTTTTTTGCAAATTGTGCTACTCGCCTGGGTGGGTGCTTTTGTGTGGTTGCTTTACGCAAAGCGTTGGTTTTGAACGCACTCAAATTTTTTCCCTGAAAAAAGCGTCGAGGTACTTGACACAGTGTTCGGCAACGGAGCTGGAGTTGTGTTTTCCCCTGCAAAAACCAGTAAGCGTTTGCCGGTGTTCGTGCAGAGTGGTGGCGGCTTTTTTCAGGGCCTCCTCGCTCAAGCCGTCCGCCATCAGGTAGCGTTCGCGCACGTTGCGCAGTCCGGATTCGCTAACCGGCGAAGCATACGGTGCATCTACAAACCCGCAAAAATCGAAATCGAAGGGGATTGGTATGATTACGCCGGGGGCAGTCTCGAGCAGGCGTACATTCCGGTTTTCAGAAACGCCCCAGTCGGTGTTGCCAACCATATACTGGAACACGCTCATGAGAGCGGCCTGGTCGGTTTGCAGGCTATCCAGCGTCAGGCCAAAGCGTTCGATTAGTGTGCCGCCGAGGCGGGCGGCGGTTTCCTCCTCGTCTTCGAGCAGAATGGCCTTCACGGTGTATTTTTTCTGGTGCAGGATGCCTGTATTCAACAAGGTAAGGTTGATGAGGCGTGCTCGGACGTGATAGGGCGTGACCTGTTCGTACATGCGGTAGGCCAGGTATTCCCGGATGACCCGCTCGTTGCCAGGCTCATCCAGCGAAGTAGGAAGCACCAGTTTGAGTTCGTTGAGCGTATCGAGGCCTTCTGCTTGCAGGATTTTTTTCTTTACCTTGATTTTTAGCGGTGGTATTTCTGAAATGCGCCGGCGGAATTTGCCACGCGGTTTTACGCCCGCACTGTACGATTTTCCATCTGCTGTAGTCAGCGTAGCAGGCTGGTAGTCCTCCATTATCTTGTTGGTGATGAGCGCTGAAATGTCGGTTGAGAGCGTCAGGTCAGGCGCATCTGTGGCAGTCAAAAATTCGAAGAGGGAGGCATTCTGGGCGGTAAGGGCGGTATTGCCAAGTGCAAGCAGTACAAAGAGGAGGATTCGTATTTTCATAAAAAAATGAACGGTGTGTTTTGCGTCCGGTGCCATAGACAGCCGGTTTCATCATTTGGTGGCACCACGCCGGACAAAAACTGCGGTACTGTTCGACCAGAAACCCGTTCGGGCTGTCGAACGAGATTTTAGCGACGGCATTTCCTCGAAAAAATAAAAGGTGGTGTTGTATTCAAAATCCGCGTACTTTTGCCCCATCCCGCTATCAAAAGATGGTTCCTCCACTATACTAAGTCAGGCAAGTTCGCTGTTTATGCCGTGCATTTGCTTGAAACTTAGACTGTTTCGCCTGTCTCCCCTCCGACAGGCTTTTCTGATGAAACTGATTTTAACCGAAACTCAACACCGTTATGAACATCACGCTCCGAGCCGTTTGGTTTGCGGCTGCATGGCTTTTCGTCATCGCCGGCCTCTCGGCCCAAACTTCCGTACAGGAAAATTTATCCCGCGCCGACAAACAATATGACCTGTATGCCTACAACCTGGCGCTGCGCACCTATGAGCAGGTCATCAAAGAACAACCCAATAATGCCCGGGCGCTGGCTCGAACAGGCGATTGCCATTTTCAACTAAACCGCCCGCTGGAGGCGCTTACCTGGTACGAACGCGCCCTGCTGCTCAACGATGCGCCACCCGAAACCATGCTCAGTTACGGCAAGGCACTCCTGCAAACAGGCGATTATATTGGCGCTAAAAAGTGGTTCCTCGCCTACGCCGAGGGCAATGCCACGGTCGGACAGCACTATGCTCAAATGTGCGACTTTGCCCTGCAAGCCGGACGCCAGGAAAGCCTGTTTCAGGCCCTCAACGAGCCGATCAATACCAGCGCCTCCGACTATGCCCCGGCCTTTTACGGGAACAAATTGGCGTATAGCTCCGCGCGTACCGATATCAAGCGCAAAACCACCGCCAAAACAAGTTCCGACTGGACGGGTAGCGCGTACAATCAACTTTTTGTCACGCAGCGAAATGCAGCCGATAACTACCTGCAAAACCCCGCTTTCCTGCGCGACGATCTGCAGAATAACTTCAACGAAGGGCCTGTCAGTTTCTCCGCCGACGGCCGCCGCGTGGCTTTCTGTCGCAACAACTTTATTGACGGAACCCGGCAGATCGCCGAAAAAGGCGTCAGCATGAGTCTGTACATAGCCGATATCGTGGACGGAAAATGGGCCAACGAACGCGCTTTCCCCTTCAACGGATCCGATTTTGCTGTTGGCTTTCCCTGCTTTTCTGCCGACGGCAACACGCTTTATTTTGCATCCAATCAGCCGGGCGGGTTCGGCGGCTGGGATATTTTTGTGACCAACTGGAATGCAGGCTCGTGGTCCGTACCGCGCAACCTCGGTGCGCCGCTCAATACCCCCGGCAACGAAGTAACTCCGTTTTTTGACGGAAACAACCTCTACTTTGCGTCCGACTGGCACAAAGGGCTTGGCGGTCTCGATGTGTTCCGCGCTGAAATGCTGGATAATTCCGTACGCGATGTTGTCCACCTTGGCACCGGTATCAACTCTTCCCGCGACGACTATGGATTTGTTTTTGATCCTAAATCAAGCATCGGCTACCTGACGAGCAACCGCTCCGATGGCCGTGGCAATGAGGATATCTGGCAAATTCGGAAAAAAGTAGACGAGTTTGTCATCATGGTCACGGACCCGCAACGCAACCCGATTGGCGATGTCGAAATTGATTTTGCAGCCTGCAACTCCGGTATCAAACAAACCGACGCCGGCGGCCGCTATGCTTTTGCTGTGGCTACCGGAAAAGCCGATTGCCGGGTCACCGTGCGCAAGGATGGCTACCGTGCTACGACCTTGCCGATCCAGTCGTCCGGAGAAAAGAACCTCACTGCCGTACTGGTGCCGGAGTACGGCGTCGCAGCAACCCAACCCACCGCTGCCGCGCCGCAAACCTACAGCACGACGGATATTCCGGTGCAGGCGGGTACTATAGAAAAATTTTCGGTCTATGTCAGCGATGAGCAAGGACGCGCATTGCCGGCTGCCGAACTCAACCTGACTACCTGCGGATTGGGCACCATCTACACCGATATTGCCGGCAAGGCATCTTTTTACTATCCGATCGGGGCTCTTTGTAATTTGGTTATCCGAAAAAATGGTCTGGAAGACGTAGTCGTGCCGATTCATGCGCAAAGCACCCGCGAGATGTCCGTGGCCATGAGTGCCGATAAACGCACCAAGTTTTCCGGTATCGTACTTGATGCAAATACACGCCAAACGGTGCAAAACGTGGTTGTTACCGCCCGTAGCCGCCAGGGCGGCCACGAGACCCTGGCTTCCAGCAACGCCTCGGGCCAGTACGCGCTCCTGTTGCGCCCTTACCAGACCTATGACATTTCCTATGGCAAAGACGGCTACCTGAATTTTGCAAGTTCGGTACAAACCGAACGCGCGACCCAGGCCGATATGGAATTGTCGCCTATAGCCATCCAACCCATGTACGGCGCGTCGCCGGCGCCGGCGACGTACAGCACCACCACCGCACCGACCTCGGGCGGTATGATCTCGCTGGCTGAATTGGGACAAACCTCCACCGCGCCGCAACCAGTTGCGCCGGCGCCTGCTGCTGCGCCCAAAAAAATCAATGGCTATGGCATTCAACTGGCCGCCAATCCCGAGGATTTTTCGGGCAGCCAGTTGCGTCGGTACGATGTGCACTCCGAGCACGGGAACCTGTACACCGTTCGGGAAGGCTCGCATTACAAACTGCGTCTGGGCGTTTACGCCACCAAAGAACAGGCAAATGCAGTGTTGTCTAAGGTAACGCCCGTAACCCGGGACGCTTTTGTGGTTCGGGAAACACAAGCAGACGAGAGTCTTCTGGTACCCGAAACAGCCGACGTATCGCTGGCTGCCAAGAGTCCGGCCATGTATGCGGCGCAGACTTCGCCCCTTCGATACACGCTTCAGGTAGCCTCGTGGCCAATGAGCCGTCCGGTTCTGCTGGGGGATTATGCCAATTTGAACAGCATTGGCACAACCTACATCCAACCCGAAAATGACCAGATGCGGGTGCGCGTGGGCGCTTGGGAATCCTACACGCAGGCAGAAGTGGCTCGTAACGAAGCGGTTCGACTTGGCTATCGGGACGCTGTGATCGTTACGGAAAAAGCGGAAAACCTGCCTGCCGAACGACAGAGCGGTGCGACTGCCCCCAAGAGTGTATTTACACCGATGGCTGCCACTACAACGCCGGCGCAGTATTCCACTACGTCATCTGCTATCCCGACAGCCACACCGGTAGCCACTAATGCGAAATACTATATTCGGGTATGTGCACTGGAAGATACGTCCAACTTTGACGCAAAGAAAATTGATGGTACTGGTGGTGTCATCGAAAAATGGCCTGTTGGCGATACCAAAATGACTGCCGTTATGCTCACCGGGTTTTCCAGTGTAGAGCAGGCTATCACCGCCACGGACAAACTCCGGGCTAAAGGTTTTGCGGATGCCTACATCATTCAGGATGAAAATGGACGCATGAGTAGGTATCGGCATTAATGCCCCGACTTGTTGACATTTTTTTTCTGCCTTGGCAGCGTTTGCCTGTGCATCTCCGTTTCAGATATGTTTTTAGCGCAAAAATGTTCAACAACGGATTAAGTGTAAAAAGCAGAAAGTAGGTTTTTTAGTTGGTTTTGTTTGTTCAAATAGGCACGCTGCACAGCGTGCCTATTTTTTATGTCAATCCCGGTACCGTTTCGTCAGGTCGTCATAGAAATCAATGCGGCGGTCGCGAAAAAACGGCCAGATTCGGCGGACAGCCTCGGTGCGCAGGGTGTCAATTTCGATGACGGTATTTTCTTCCCGGTCGGCGCTCGACTGGTGCAATACCTCTCCCTGAGGCCCTGCGACAAAACTCTGTCCCCAAAACTGGATGCCTTCCGTCACACCCGTCCAGTCTGGCTCGTGACCTACCCGGTTGACGGCGATGACGGGCAGGCCATTCGCCACTGCGTGACTGCGCTGGATGGTCTGCCAGGCCCCGTGTTGGCGCTCTTTTTCGGTTTTCGGGTCGGTACTTTCCCAGCCGATAGCGGTGGGGTAGATGAGCAGGTCGGCCCCGGCTAATGCCATTAGCCGGGCAGCCTCGGGGTACCACTGATCCCAGCAAACCAGCACACCGAGTTTACCTGCGGATGTTTGTATCGGCTGAAAACCAAGGTCGCCGGGTGTGAAGTAGAATTTTTCGTAGTACGCAGGGTCATCGGGAATGTGCATTTTGCGGTATTTGCCCGCGATGGCGCCATCTTTTTCAAAAACCACTGCGGTGTTGTGGTACAGCCCTGGAGCGCGTTTTCGAACAGCGACGCCACCAGCACCACACCGTGCGCTTTGGCTGCCGCCGAAAAAACATCGGTGTCCGGGCCAGGTATCGGCTGAGCCAGGTCGAACATTTCGGTGTCTTCAGCCTGACAAAAGTAGATGCCGCAGTGTAGTTCCTGTAGCACCACCAATGTTGCACCCTGTCGGGCACACTCGGCAATACCGGCAATGGATTTCTGGATATTCACCTGCTTGTCGCGGGAACAGGACTGTTGTACCAAACCGATTTTCATAGTTTTGAGTTTTGAGTGCTGAGTTTTGAGTGCTGATTGTAAACGGTTTGAACTACTCCAGTTGGGTATTGCATGGTCACGCAGTGCAGTGAGCCGTGTTGTTCGATCAGGGCGCGGCAGTCTATGCCGATGATTGCGCGGTCGGGGAAAACTTCTGCCATAATGCGCAGTGCTTCAGCATCCTGCGGCACGCGGTAGGTCGGCACGAGCACAGCGCCATTGATAATCAGGAAATTGGCATAGGTTGCCGGCAGGCGGTGTCCATCGGGCGCAAAACAGGCTTCAGGCCAAGGTAACGGCACGAGGCGGTAGGGCAGGCCTGCGGCAGTACGGAACTGCTTCAATTCCTGTTCCATGGCGAGCAGGGCAGGGTAGTGCTCGTCGTTCGGGTCCGGGCAGCGGATGTATGCGATGGTATCGGGCGAGCAAAACCGCGCCAGCGTGTCAATATGGGCATCGGTATCGTCGCCGGCGAGGTAGCCGTGGTGTAGCCAAAGCACACGCTCCAGCCCGAATAGTTCTTTGAGGCGCGCTTCCGTGTCGGCTTGGGACAAGTGCGGGTTTCGGTTGGGCGACAGGAGGCATTCGGCAGTGGTAAGCAGCGTGCCCTGCCCGTCGCTTTCGATACCGCCGCCTTCGAGGATCAGACCCGGGTAGCGGTGCTCGGCGTGCAGAAGCCCTTTTTCCCACAAAATTCGGGTGATTCGGTTGTCGCGGTCGGCAGGAAATTTGAGTCCCCAGCCGGTGAACATAAAGTCGAATACGACCGGTTTTTCGTTTTCAAAAATCACAATGCCGCCGTGGTCGCGTGCCCAGGTGTCGTTGGATGGAATTTCGGCGAAAACTATATGCTCCCGAAAAGCGTTTTTCAGGCGCTCCGATATTTGGGCGGCATTTTGGCACACGATGAGCACCGGCTCAAACCGGCTGATCGTCTCGGCAATTTCCACAAAACAGGGCAGCACCTCGTTCAGCATATCGGCCCAGTCGGTGCCCGCGTGTGGAAAGGTCAGTTGTACAGCGCTCTGCGGCTCCCATTCGGCGGGCAGACGGCGGTGAATTGGTTGTTGTGTCATATCCGGCAAAGGTATTTGTCGGCCGCCTAAATCCACAAAAACCAACTTACCTTTGCTGCCCGCAACCCGATTCATCTGCTTCAATCCCGCTTAACCCTCCTCAAATTTTTCCTGGACAATGCAATTCCTTTTCCCGCTCTTTCTTGCCGCCGCTGCTGCCATAGCCATCCCGATTATCATTCACTTGTTCTATTTTCGGCGGTTCAAGAAGGTCTATTTCACCAATGTGCGCTTTTTGCAGGAGGTGAAAGATATCACCAACAGCCGCCAAAAATTGCGCAATCTGCTGGTGCTCCTCATGCGTTGCCTCGCCATTATTTTTTTGGTACTGGCGTTTGCGCAGCCGTTCATCCCGCGCACATCAGCGGTAAAGCAGGGTGAAAAAGCCGTCAGCGTATTCGTGGACAACTCGTTCAGTATGGCTGCTTTGTCCAAAAATGCCCCGCTGGTTGAGTTGGCCAAACAACGTGCACGCGACATTGTAAATGCGTATGGCCCCGCCGATCGGTTTCAAGTGCTGACCGCCGATTTTGAGGGCCGCGACCAGCGTCTCATCGGCAAAGAAGATGCCCTGGCCCGCATCGAGGAAATTCGTATCGGCCCGGCCACACGCGACCTCTCGAAGGTGCTGCTCCGGCAACAGCAGGGCCTGAACACCGGAAAAGCGGAAAACAAAATTGCTTTTCTCGTCAGCGATTTTCAGGAAAACAGTACCGACCTCTCCGATTTCAAGGATACCCTGATCGAAGTGAACCTCGTACCCCTGCGCGCAGTGCAGGAAAATAACATTTCCATTGACTCTGTGTGGTTTGAAAGTCCGGTGCAAATCCTCAACCAACCAACCAACCTGCTGGTAAAAATCAGCAACCGCGGCGATGAGGAAGCCGAGGAGGTGCGCCTTGCCCTGCGCTACGAAGGGCAGACAAAACCCGTGGGCGCCTTGCGCATCCCGGCCCGTGCCACCAGTCTGGATACCGTCCGGTTCACGATCCTGCGCCCGGGCTGGCATCAGGCCAAACTATCGGTCACCGACTTTCCGGTGCAATTTGACGACGACTACTACATCGCTTTTTATGTGGCCGAGCGTGTCAATGTACTGTGCATCAACGGGCTGCAGCCAAACAAGTATCTGAATAATGCTTTCGCCGGCGCGCGGTATTTTCAGTTGGACAATGCCGATGCGCGATCGCTGGACTATTCCAAATTTCCCAACTACCAACTCATTGTTCTGAACGAACCGGCGCTCATCACTTCCGGACTGGCGCAGGAATTGAAAAATTTTGCGAATAACGGCGGTAATGTGCTCGTATTTCCTGCCCCAAACGCCGATCTGAACGCCTACAACGGCTTTTTGCAACTTTTTGAAGCAGGCTCGTTGGGGGCCTACGAACAGACGCCGCGCCAAGCCAGCCAGATCAATACGGAGGAGTATGTGTTCCGCGATGTATTCCTGAATACTGGCAACAATCTCCGCCTACCCGGTACGCAGGGGAATTTCAAGATAGCCCCCAACCGGGGCGAACACATCCTGACCTATCGCGACGGATCGGCTATGCTGGCCAAATTCCCCGCCGGAGAAGGGGCGCTCTACCTTTCCGCCGCACCGCTTGACGAAAAAGTGAGTGACTTGGTACGCAATGGTGAAATTTTTGTTCCGCTCCTGTTCAAAACGGCAATTGCTGGTTCCAGGGGGCGCCAAATTGGCTACACCATCGGCAAAGACGAAATCCTGGAGGCGAACCATACGGTGTCTGCAAGCAGCGAGATGGTCTACAAAATGCGGTCGCGGCTGGACGGCATATCGCAGCCGGCACCGGGCGCTTCGGACACCGACGAACCGGCTCCGGCGGCCAGTGAGTTTATTCCCGAACAGCGCATACTCGGCTCCAAGGTGCTGCTCACCCCCGGAACGCAGGTGCGTGATGCCGGATGGTATGATCTTGTTTTGAAAGGTGATTCCACGCTTGCGCTCTTTGCGTTCAACTACGACCGGCGGGAAAGCGACCTGCGCTACCGCACCGAGACTGACCTGGCCGATGCGCTACCACCCAACATGAAGGTGCGGGCCCAGAATGCCGAGGCTAATTTCACCCAGATCGTGGACGAAGAAAATCAGGGTATTGTGCTCTGGCGATGGTGCCTCCTGTTTGCTCTGTTGTTTTTGGCGCTGGAGGTGTTGTTCTTGCGTTTATGGAAAGTATAAAAAAAATCTCGCCCGCGGGTATTGATGTTTTGGTGCGGGCGGACGTATCTTTGCCGCCACTTTAAATGGAGGTTGTGGCTCAGCCGGTTAGAGCGTCGGATTGTGGTTCCGAAGGTCGGGGTTCGAGCCCCTCATCCTCCCTGATAAAATACCAAGAGTCATCCCGGATTTTCGGGATGACTCTTGTCGTTTATGCGTCGGTATCGGTGATTATTGCGGTTTCACATAGCCCCGCAGCAGTACTTTGGTTTCGTTCGGGTAGGTATTGGAGGTCACATAAATCCACTTTTTCTGATCGTGCGTCTTTGCTTCCGTGTTGAACTTGGCTACTATGCTGCCTGTTCCGCCGGGTGGAATTTGTTCCTTAGGCCATTCAGGCACGGTGCAGCCACAGGATGAACGGGCGTTGAGGACGGAGAGAGGCACCTTGCCGGTGTTGGTGAAGGTGAACGTGTGCTCCACGATGGCGCCTTCTTTCACTTCACCAAAGTCAAATTCTGGCGCATCGTAGGTGATGCGCGCCAACTGATTGGTGTCCAACGGCAAATCTGCTGTGGCCGGGTTTCGGATCAAGGTGCTGTTGGGGCCGCCGCTGCCGCGAATTTCGCGTACAGATTCCGCGCCGTCGTTTTTGCAGCCCGCCCATAATACGAGTGCTATAGCGAGAAAAAGCAAGTTGTTTTTCATGTTCAGTCCGTTATTTTTTGTGCAATCATGTTAAAAAAAACGTGTTTCCTGCTCGGGTTCATGGGTAGCGGTAAAACCTACTGGGGGCATCGCTTATCCGAACGCCTGAAGGTTGCTTTTGTTGACCTGGATGACGTGATCGAAAACGGCGAGCAGTGTTCCATCGAAACTATTTTTTTGCAGGCAGGCGCAGATGGGTTTCGCCAATTGGAACGGCAATACCTGCGCGAATTGGCCCTGTATCCGCCCCGAATAATAGCTACAGGTGGGGGAACACCGTGCTTTTTTGACAACATGGACTGGATGAATGCGCACGGAACCACGATCTATTTGGATGTACCGGTACCCGTTTTGGCGACCCGGCTCCGGGCGAACCGGGCAACACGCCCGCTGCTGAAAGATGTGCCCGAGCGTGGTCTGGAGGTGTACATCGGTTGTTTGCTGGAACAGCGGGAGCCTGTGTACCGATCAGCCCGAATAGTGGTTCAATTGGAGGATGATGCTGATTCGTTTCTGGAGAAACTAGAAGAAAGTGCGACAGGAATATCGCGTGCATAGTATCTTTTCACCGCAGAGGCACAGCGCTTTTGAAAATAAATGATCAAAAGCGCTGTGCCTCTGCGGTGATAGGAAAGCGTATGGTGTTTATTTGCCTCCAGCGCGGTAAATATACTTTTCGATCTCCCGCCAGTCGTTTGAGGACTGATCGGCAAAGTCCCGGCGCATGCGTTCGTAGGCCGCAAGCGCAGCCTCTTTGTTTCCCTGGAACTCGTGGAGTAGGCCGAGTTTTTTCAGGTAAACACTGGCCAATTGGTCGTGGTTGCCGGAGTTGGAGGCCTTCTCGTAGTACTGGATAGCCTTGTCAAAATCCTTCTTTTCGGAGTAGCAATCGCCCAATACCCCGTTTTTCATGATCGGGAGCAGGTCGCCATCGGCATCAAAATCTTCCAGATATTTGATGGCGTTGTCGAAGTCGCCCATTTGCAAGTAGCAGATACCGGCGTAGTATTTGGACAAGTTACCGGCTTTCGAGCTGCCATATTTATCAATAATGCCGAGAAAACCTTCGTATCCGCCGCCGGGATTTTCGAGGGCCAGTTGAAAGGAATCGCGGTCAAATTGAATTTGTGCCTGCCACATGACGTTGACGGCCTCTTTTTGTTGGGGTTCTGCGACGAGCACTTTGTACCCCCACCAGCCCAGGACGAGCAGGGCGATACCGCCTATTGCATACAGCAGCAGGTTTTGATTGGTTTCCCAAAAAGGACGTGCTGATCCTGTTACCTCTTGTACCTCTACCTGAGCGTCGTCCGCCTTGGATGTTTTGCGTTTTGCCATTGTCTGTTGAAAATTATGAGATGTTGACTTTTTTCAATGCCTTTCCAAAAAGGCGTGCAAAAGTACGGAAAGTTTGTTTCGGGCAAGGGGTAGAATAAAAATTGTGTTTTTTCTTCACTGCTTCCGCAGATACTCAATCAGCGCAAGCCGAACGTCGTTGCGCAGATCACCCTTGTCCTTGGTATCCGGCCGGATAAGCCGCAGCACATCGGGATTGGTAGTGCCCTTGCCGTCGGCAGTGGATTCGGTTTTCAGGAAATCCATGTTGGTTTCCAGACCTGTGAGCAGGAAGTCGCCCAGAACAACGCGGTAGATTTTTTTGGGGTCGAGCGGGGCGTTTCCAATGAGCCAGCGGTTGTTCGCCTCGTCGCGGGTGATGCGCCCCAGGTGGAGGTAGCCACCCTTTCCCTTGTTTTTCAAGCCTGCATCCAGGGTGCGCTGGAGGAGGTTGCCGCGCATTTCCACCTCCGCAATACTGCCGCCAAAGGGCAACATGCGCACGATGTCCAATTCGGTGAGGGCGCCGTTGAGCACGTCATCTACGCGGATAGAACCTCCATTCAGGATGCCGCACTCGGGGTTGGTTTTGGCCACCGAAAACATAGCGTTCAGGATCATCTGGCCCACCGGCGCCTGCCCGTGCCGGACGGCAGCCTCCCGGCAGTCGAGCGGTTCCTTCAAATCGGTCACTTTTTTTCCGGCATCGAAGCCGGCAGTAGCCAACGATTCGCTTTTGATTTTTTCCCACTTGGCCACGACATGCGCTGTGGAGGATTCGGACGGGATTTTGTCGTCTATGCGGCGCAGTTCAGACTTGACGGTGGTTGCGCCGGTTTTTTTGTTGTGGCGCAGGGTATGGACATACACGGTACGGGCATTGGCATCGGCCTTGGCCACGGTGGCTTTACCTACGCGGTGCAGCATGTTGTCGTGGTCGTGTCCGCCCATGATGAGCGGTACATCGGGCAGCATGGCGGCGAGTTTCAGGTCGTCCTCCACGTCCAGGTGGGTGAGGCCGACGCGAATGTCGGTCTTGCCGAGCAATTCCGCGTGCGCCCGCTTAGCTTCGGGCAGCGGATCGGTGTAGGCCACGAAGGGTTTTTGGCCCGAGGTCACCAGCACGCCGAAGACACCGAGTTTGACGGTGGTACCGTCGGCATCTTTGGCCTCCACAACGACATAGTCGGGGCAGGATTCGGTGCTGCCGTCGGGCCGTTTTTTGGCAAATGGCCGCGTAGTGTTCCCTGTTACCTGCCGGGCATTGGCGGCAATCCAGGTGAATTTGGACTCGTCCAGCCGGGCCTGCAGGTCTTCGTAGTCGTAGTCGAATTCGTGGTTTCCGAATACCGCCCAGTCCAATCCGAGCGCATTCAGGGTTTCTACCATTTGTTTGCCGCGGATGCGCTTGCCCTCGTGCCGGAGGGTGCCGATGACCGACGGACTGATGAAATCGCCGGCGAGTACGGTGAAGGTGTTGGGGTTTTTGGCCAACAGGCTTTTGCGCAGCATCGCTACGCGGGCCAGTCCGCCGGTATTGTCGCTGAGTGGTGCGATTTCGTACACGTCGTTTAATTGGAGGAAGACGATTTCGATCATGCCGTCGTCTTTGCCGGCGGTGGCTGCTCGGCGCGCGGGGTCGCAGGCTGCGAGGGTAAGGAAAAGCAGGGCGAGGAAGAGGAGGTGTTTTTTCATGGCGTATGTTTTTATCGGTGAACAACGTCGGGACTGGTTCCGGTAAAAAGTTGATTTGCGGGTCGGTATCGCGTGCTTCCGGGCAGAATTTACAGATACCGTTGCACGATATTTTCCAGCAATTCCTGTTTGCCGCTGCGCAGGGGAGGCTCTCCGCTTTCGCCGGCGATACGGTGCAGGTCATTCAAATCGAGTTGGCCGGACTCGAACCGATGCCCGTCGCCGCTATCGAAAGAGGCGTATCGCTCCCGGCGAATTTGCCGGTAGGGTGATTTTTCCAAAACGGCGACTGCCGCAAGCAGGGCGCGGGCGAACGCATCCATGCCGCCGATGTGGGCATGGAAAAGGTCGTCCGGATCGGTTGAGTTGCGGCGGATTTTAGCGTCGAAGTTGATGCCGCCGCCCTGTAGCCCCCCCGATTCGAGGAGGACGAGCATGGCCTCGGTCAGTTCGAGTGCGTTGTTGGGAAACTGGTCGGTGTCCCAGCCATTTTGGTAATCGCCCCGGTTGGCATCCATGCTGCCGAGCATGCCCGCATCGGCAGCCACCTGGAGTTCGTGCGGGAAACTGTGTTGGGCCAGCGTAGCATGATTGACTTCGATGTTCAGTTTGAAATCGTGGGTAAGCCCGTATTCCCGAAGAAAACCAATAGTAGTGGCGGCGTCGAAGTCGTATTGGTGTTTGCTGGGTTCCATCGGTTTGGGTTCGATGAAAAACGTGCCGGTGAATCCCTGGGCGCGTGCGTAGTCTTTGGCTATATGGAGGAATCGCGCCAGGTGGTCCTGTTCGCGTTTCATATCGGTGTTCAGGAGGGAGAGGTAGCCTTCGCGCCCGCCCCAGAACACATAATTTTCGCCGCCGAGGGCAATGGTCAGGTCGAGCGCCGTTTTTACCTGTGCACCGGCGCGAGCCACCACGGCAAAGTCGGGGTTGGTAGCGGCACCGTTCATGTAGCGCGGGTGGCTGAACAAGTTGGCGGTACCCCAGAGCACACGCACCCCGGAGTCGGCCATTTTCGCCCGGGCATATTCGCCGATGGCGTGTAGCCGCCGCTCGCTTTCGGTCGGCGTATCGGCTTCGGCTACGAGATCGAAATCGTGAAAACAGAAGAAGGGGAGGCCCAGTTTGGTGATAAACTCGAACGCGGCGTCCATTTTGTCCCGGGCTTGTTGCAGCGGATCGGCTGCTTGCAGCCAGGGGAGTGCCTTCGTCGGCGCACCAAAAGGATCGGCGCCCGTACTGCCGAGTGTGTGCCAGTAGGCTGCGGCAAATCGAAAGTATTCGCGCATGGTCTTGCCGGCCACTACGCGGTTTTCGTCGTAGAACCGAAATGCCAGCGGGTTGTCGGTTTCGGGGCCTTCGTATCGGATTTTTCCGATGCCCGGGAAGTATTCGTTGTTGCCGAGGAGGATGTGCATGGTGTGGTAAAATTGAAGCGCGAAAATACGGTATGCCTCCCGGTGTTCGGGTATTTGATTATTTGATTTCCAGTTCTCCTTCCAGTGTATCGAAACGCTTGCGCAGGGTTTCGTACTGCTCATCAAATTGGGCAATTTGTTTTTCCTCGTTGGCGAGCAAGGCATCCAGGTCTGTGAAATTATCACTGATGCGGCTTTTTATGGTGCGCACATATCCGGTGAGTTTATCGCGCAGGGTTTGTTCCATGCGGCTGCGTCCCTGTGCGATTTCCTCGAAGTATCCACCGACAATTTTGCGCCGCTGCAAGCCCGCCGTGATCCCCGCAAACAACAGTCCGACGCCTGTGAGTACGCCGCCGGTAATGTCGAATACAGCCGTTTGGGTGACGGCCGCAAGGATGATTCCGATGACGGCCACACCGCTACCGGCGGCTATGTTGGGCGAAATGCTGGTATTTTCAGGAAACAGGCGGGTGTCGGTAAAACTCTCTGCGCGGGACATGAACCGCCCGAACGCTTCCTGAAGGTCTTTGAGCACAGTAGCGCGTTTGTCCGAAATGTCTTCAAAAATATAGGAATCGTTTTTTACGACCGTGTTCGTGCTGGCCTTGATTTTCAGGTCAATCATTTTAGCCATTTGCTGCACGCTGTCAGCCAGGTCCACCACGCCGTCGCTGAGTTTGGCCTTGAGTTCGGCGTTCAGGTTGGTCTCCAGTTTTTTGGCCAGTTCGTCGAGCCAGTCTTTGATGGAGGCCTGTTTGCTGAAAATTCCGAGAAAGGAGCGGCGGAGCATAGCCGGGAACGAAAGTCCGTCGCTCAGTTCGTTGCCGATTTGCTTGGTAATGCGGTCGTAGCCGTTCAGCAGGTTTTCGATGAGTACCTGGCTTTGGTGGTTGCTTTTGGCTTCCTGATGGTCGAGGGTTTGTTGCACATCGATGCGGAAGGCTCCGTCGGCGCGGAATTGCTCGGCGCGGGTATCGAGGTCCTGACGGATGCGGGCGAGGATGCTGCGCGAGGTCGTCAGGTTGTTTTGCAATTTCATGGCTGCGCCGCGCCCGCCGGTGACGTGGGTGCGGATGTAGTCCCGTATGGTGGAAAATCCGCTTTCGTCAAACCGGCCTTCCTGTTCGGCTTTGGCGCTGGTGGCGAAAATGGTTGGCTCCGGCAAGCCGCGTTTTTGGGCAAAATCGTAGAGCCCGCGCTCGTTCACGGCGAGGTCGTCTGCCGGGAGCAGGTCTTTTTGCTGCAATACAAAAATGATCTTCTTGTGTCAGTCTGCATGGATAAATTCAAAAAAATCCCAAGCCGACTGTCGGTACGGGTTTTTGGCTTCAAAAACAAAAATAACCAGATCGCTGGCCGGGATGAATCCCTCGGTAATTTCCTGATGGCGCTCCACGATGGAGTTGGTACCGGGGGTATCCACGATGGCGATATCGCGCAGGATATCGGCGGGCAGGAAAATTTTTTTCAGATAGGGGTTTACCACCACGGTTTGCGGCGGCTCGCCGAAAAGAATTTGCTGGATGGTGTCGGTCATAGGCTGGGGCGCCACGGCGCAAATCTCCTGTTCCAGCAGGGCATTCACAAAACTGCTTTTGCCCGCCTTCACTTCGCCAACAATGACGAACATGTAGGGTTCGGACATGCGGTTGCGCAGTTCGCCCACGGTAGCCGTGAGTTCCTGATGGCCGATGGCCTGCGTCAGGCTGTGGAGGTCTTTGACGGCGTCCTCTACGCGGACGCGCAATGCCTGGGTACGTTGGTTGAGCATCTGCTGTATGGATTCGATTGGCTGAATTGATTTTCGATTACAAGCGGTCAATTTAGTTTTCGTACGATCAGTTCGCCCTGAAAAAGAGCATGTTGTACCAGCAAGTTGGCAAATTTTTCTGCCTGTCGGGACGCTGCAGACTCTGTTTGGTACACATCGCCCACGCGGACCAGGTAGCCGATACCGTCGCCGAGGCAACTTTTGGGCATGACGTCACTTTCGATACCCTGGCGCTGCAGCGCGGTTGCGCGCTCTTCGGCGAGGGCCTTGTTCACGAAGGTGTTGTCCTGCAATACCCAGCCTTGTTTTTTTCGGAACCTGGCACAAGGGTCGCCGGCGGGTTCCGGTTCGTCTTCGTTGCCGGACAAGTTGATGGTGGAAATTTCGTCCTGCGTTTTGCCGCCGGGTTTCGGTATCGCCGGCATTTCAGATGATGTCGGTTCGGCAGCGTTTGCCGGTTCCGGGTACGGCTTGGGGATGCCGGGCGGATCGCGCGTTTGTTCGCCTTCGTACAGGTAGCCGTACTGGTCCTCGGGGTTTTCTTCGGGGCGCTCCACAATGTCGCGCACGTCGTCGGCACGGATGGTGAGCACGCGGTAGCCGAGCGGGACAATGGCGAGGAGCGCCAGCACAAACACCCATTTTTGTACGCTTTGGCCGGTCATGTAGCGGCCGAAGGCGGTATCGCTGCTGCCGAGGGGGCGCGTGAAGGCTTTCAGAATCGGGTCGAGAAGGAGGTAGCGCAGGGGGCGTGCCGTTTTGTTCCAGGCTTGGGTGACCTGGTTTGGTATGGCGGGGCGGTAGCGGCCCAGCATGCCGACATTGCCCGACACGCTGCGGTACCAGTCCCGTTGGGTGACCCACTGCACCATGCGCCGGTCTTTGCCGTAAATGCCAAGTCGGGAGGGGGTAGCCAACACGCGCACGGCGCCTTTGTCCGATACCAGGGCCAACCCGAAACCATTGTACACGCACTGGCTTTTCAATGCCTGCAAATACGGGTCGGTAGGTGCGGGGAATACGTCGTCGGCCAGGGCAATCCACTGTTCGTCGGCGAAGTATCGCTTGAACTGCTCAATGGCATAGATGTAACGGTATTTCCGCCAGTTGCGCATGGTGAAATACCAGCCTAAAAAGCCGGTCAGCCAGGCGCCCAGCACGAAGCCGAGGTTGCCCGCCCATTGCAGACTAACCAGCCAGGGCAGGCGCAGGGCGTACGCAGCAGCGTAGGCCACGGCGGCAACCACAGCGCCGAATGCGAGACAGTCCCAGGTGAAATACACCACGTTGAGTTTGAATTTGACCTCCTCGGATTTGTCCATAGAGGTCGCCTCGTAGGTACATACAAACGGGTTGCCGTCGTCCTTGCGAAACGACAACATACCGTCGGCGACTAAGCCGCCGGCGCTTACGTTGTCCAGTTCCGTGTGCACAGATTCCGGGCGGTACTCGTAGCGATACCGGTAAAATTCTTTCAGGTAGGGTAAAAAAGCCCGTTTGATGTCGTCTTCGGTCAGCATTTATACCTTTTTGTTCATCTGGTATTCGACCTTGCGGGCATCGTTTTGGCGCTGGCGGATCATCTCGATGTAGGTGCGGGCTTTTTTGTTGCCGTACTTCGTCCACGATTTTTCGGCCCACTCCAGCGCGATGTCGAGGTTACCTTTCACTTCGGCGACAATGGCCATATTGTAGGCTGCCCGTCCGGCGGCTTTGGGGTTGTCGGTGGCGGTTAATTCTATTTTTTTCCAGATTTCTGCGGCACGGTCCCAGTCGCCGCCCTGGGCAAAGCGGGTAGCCTGGGCCATTTGGCTTTTGAATCCCTTGGCTTTCGGGTAGTACTGCCTGGTGATTTGCACAAACACCGGCGCGATGCGCATGCCGTATTCCTGTCCGACGATGAACGACACTTTGCGCGTGACGGACACCTGCGACGGCAGGTTGGAGATTGCTGCCCGCTCGGTGGAGCCGGTAGCGGTGTTTTGTAAATACTCGTCGGTGACCACTTCGTCAAAAATGATCTTGGCCTTTGGGTCGTAAAATCGCCAGCCCATGCGCACGCCGGTGCGCATATCGGACACATAGTCCACCTTGGTTGTTATGGAGCCGTCCTTGTTTTTTTGTCTGTTTTCGCGGCGGCGTGCGGAGGCGTTATTGTCCGAGTCGAACGACTCGATGCAGACCACGGCGTCGGCGGCATAGTCGGCGCAGATGCGTTCGACTTCGGCCCAGGGCAAGGGCGTGGGCAAACTTCCGCCGGCTTTGCTGCCTTCCATTTCGATACCGGTGCTGATGACCCGGAAGCGCGGTGTACGCTGCAGGGCGTCGGTAAGTCCGCGTACTGCTTCGGCGCGGCTTTGCCGGTCTTGCCCGATAGCCTCGCCGGTGAATAATCCTTCCAGTACGTTCGACCAGCCGTTCGAAGGCTTGCTGCGGTCCACGACGGCTACCTTGGCGATGTGGTCGGGTACCTTGAACTGGGCCGGTTGCAGCACCGTGAGGGAGGTAGATTTCATGCAGCCGGAGAGGAGGGCTACGGCAAGGAGGGGCAGGAGGAGGTGGATTCGGTACGGCATATTGTTTCGGTTGTATGTCGGGATGGACGTTGGGGCGAAGGTCGCAAAAGTTGATTGCCTTATGTTTTAAAAAACCTTCCAATAGGCTTCATCCAGCGGCACATCGCAGTCGCCGATCCGGGGCATGTCGGCTTTTTCATAAAATTCGGTATCTATCCAGCGTTCGCCCTCCCGTTCCAAAATACGGATATGCTGCTCTTTTTGGGAAACGAAGACAATTTGGCGCAAGCTGGGGATTTTTTTATAGCAACGGGTCTTGGCTGTTTTATCCAGATATTCCGTAGAGTCAGACAGGATTTCGATTACCACGGAAGGGTTCAGGGTGGCTTTCATGTTTTTCGTTGCCTGGTAGAATTTATGCTCGCCGCACACGATGAGCAGGTCAGGGTAAAACACGTTTTGGCATTCCGGAACGAAGAGCATGCGGTCGCCCGGATAAACCTTGCAGTCTTTATGCCGGAGGCAGTTGCCGAGTAAGACGTCGAGGTTGTGGACAATAGTGGCATGCTCCTCTGAGGTGTACGCCATTGCCTCGATTTTTCCGCCTATGAACTCGTTCCGCCCTTCGGCCTGGGCCTCCAAGGCGAAGTAATCGGCGAGGGTGACGGGCTTGGCCGTGTTTTCGACAGGTTGCGCTTTTGCTGTCATGGGTATGGTTTGTGTGCGTTCCCTTTTGTGCAAAAGTAACGTCTTCCATGTAAAACACGCGCTTACTCTACGATTTCGTAGGCGCCCATCTGGCGAACCATTACCTGCGGAATACCCTGCGCATTTCGGCCGATCATTGGTTTGAACCGCGCGTTGAAAACGATCTCTTCGCCGGTATAGGACCGCCGCGCATGTACCACCTGCTGGTTTGCCTCATCGGTACCTTTTACCAGGACCATGAATTCCGCGTTGGAATCTTGTAATTCCTGTTGGGATAATCCCCACAACGGGCTTTTGTCATTGATGGCGTGTACCACCGTCCAGGACAGGGAGAAAAAGGAGATTCTGGAAATTTCAAGGGGATATCAAAAAAGCGCCGGGTGAGACTTCCATTTTCCTCGGGTTGGTTCATGGCTACATAAATCTGGACTTCTGTTTCGATCAGTTCGCTTTTTCGGGCATTACCCATACGCAGCATCAAGCCTTTTCCGTCGCGGTATGGCGCCACGAGGAGGTTGGAACTGAACACGATTTTTGCGGATGAACGCGAAAATCGGCCGTAAAGCAAGCCCGAAATCAGCGCAAAGACCAGTACGCCGGCGAAAGACTCCAGCGCCGCCACGGCATTGGCGCCCCAACCAACCGGGCTGATATGTCCGTACCCGACGGTGGACAGGGTTTGGGTGCTAAAGAAAAAAGCGGAGAGGAAGTTTTGATAAAAACTGCCGGGCTGAACCCCGTCCAACTGATCCAACCCAATGGATAGATAAATGACTGAAAAAACTAAATTCAGGAGAACATGACACACGAAAACCAGGCTGATGAAACGTCTCCAGGACATAGTTACCAGTTGGAAATATGTGTTATCCCAGCGGCTCAAGGGCTGCCGCTCCACATTAAAAGTGCCGTCCGGATTCATCATGCGCCCGGTCGTGGTGAGGTGTTTGCCAAAACCCAGTTCCTGATCAATCGGACGGGTAAAAATGGTGCGTGGGATTTTAACCATGGGATGCTTGCGGAGGTGGTAGCGTATCCTTTTCTGCAAAAGTAACGACTTCCACAAAAAAAGCCGGCCAGGATTCCTCCCGGCCGGCTTCGTATTTTTAAAAATAAAAGTCGTAGAATTAGCTGCGTCCACCGCCACCGCCGCGCCGATCACCGCCACCACCGCCACGACGATCACCGCCGCCACCACCGCCACGACGATCACCGCCGCGATCCCGGTCGCCGCCACGGCCCCGGTCGCCCCGGTCGCCGCGATCTTCGCGCCGCTCGCGCTCCACATAGCCTTCCGGCTTGGGCATCAGCGCTTTGGTAGACAAGCGGAGTTTGCCTGTCTTCGGATCGTTTTCGAGCAATTTCACGGTCACCGTGTCGCCGACTTTGTACAAATCGGAGACATTTTCGACGCGCTGGTAACTGATTTCGGATACATGCAGCAGGCCGCTCTTGCCTTTGAATTTGACGAAAGCGCCGTAGTCTTCCACGCGCTCCACGACCCCCTCGAAGGTGTCGCCGACGGTGGGCACGAACACGATGTCCTGAATTTTGTCGAAAGCAGCATCGAGCGCCGTTTTGTCGGGGCCGAAAATAGCCACGATACCGCCTTTTTCATCTTCGTCAATGCTGATCGTAGTGCCGGTCTGGCGCTGCATTTCCTGAATGACCTTGCCGCCTGGTCCGATTACGGCGCCGATGTAGTCGCGCTCGATGCGGAACTCAACCATACGCGGAGCGTGGGGCTTGAGGTCTTCGCGGGGTTCAGCGAGGGCTTTCGCCATTTCGCCGAGGATGTGCAAGCGACCTGCGCGGGCCTGAATGAGAGCCTTTTCGAGCAGCTCGTACGGCATGCCGTCAATCTTGATGTCCATCTGGGTGCCGGTGATACCTTTGGCCGTGCCGGTCACTTTGAAGTCCATATCGCCAAGCGCGTCCTCGTCGCCGAGGATGTCGGACAGGATACTCATGCGGCCGTTTTCGTCGGCGATACAGCCCATGGCGATACCGGCAACCGGGGCCTTGAGCTGAATACCGCCGTCCATGAGCGCCAGGGTGCCTGCGCAAACGGTGGCCATGGAAGATGAGCCGTTGGATTCCAGGATATCCGACACAATACGCACCGTGTAGGCGAGGCCGTCCGGCATCACTTTGCGGATAGAACGTCCTGCCAGATTGGCGTGGCCAACCTCCCGGCGGCCGGGGCCGCGCATGGGTTTTACTTCACCGGTGGAGTAGGGCGGAAAGTTGTAGTGCAGGATGAAGTTGTCGTCGTGTGGGTCGAGGGCGATGTCAATAAGCGCCTGATCCTGTTTGGTGCCGAGTGTGAGCGAGGTGAGTGACTGGGTTTCGCCGCGGTTGAAGATAGCGGAACCGTGTGCGCTGGGCAGGAAGTCTACCTCACACCAGATTGGGCGTACCTCGTCGTTTTTACGTCCATCGAGGCGTTTGCCTTCGGAAAGGACGACGTCGCGGATAACGTATTTTTTCAGTTTGTCGTAGTACTTGCCGGCCAGAGCGCCCCATTCTGCCATGAACTCCTCGCCGAACTCGCTTGTGAGTTTTTCTACCAGGTTGTCTTTGATTTCTTCGAGGCGGGCGCGGCGGGTGTCCTTGTCGCTGGCGCTGCGTGCCAGGGCGTAGATATCGTCCTTGCAGTGCTTTTCGACGAGCGTTTTCAGGTCGTCATTTTCCAGTACTTCGGGCAGCGGGCGCTTCACGAGGGCTTTTTCGCCGACCATTTCGGCTAAGCGTTCCTGTGCTTCAATCTGGACGCGGATGGCTTCGTGAGCGATTTTGATTGCTTCGATCATGTCCAGTTCCTGGCATTCGTCGGCTTCGCCTTCCACCATCGTGATGTCGCGTTTGGTGGCGGCGACGAGGAAATCCATGTCGGCGCGCAGCAGGTCGGCGCGGTTGGGGTTGATGACAAACTTGCCATCAATACGAGCGACGCGTACTTCGGAAAAGAGGGCTTCCACGGGGATATCGCTGACGGCGACGGCGGCGGAGCAAGCAAGGCCGGCAAGCGCGTCGGGCAGGACATCCTTGTCGGCAGAGATCAGGTTGATGATGATCTGGGTTTCGTTCATGTAGCCGTCGGGGAAGAGTGGGCGCAGGGCGCGGTCTACGAGGCGGCTGACGATGATTTCGTAA
The DNA here is from genome assembly GCA_016719605.1 of Lewinellaceae bacterium. Lineage (GTDB taxonomy): Bacteria > Bacteroidota > Bacteroidia > Chitinophagales > Saprospiraceae > M3007. The sequence goes on from JADJYW010000012.1 coordinate 144,669, forward strand.
TCGGAAAGACGTGCTTCGCGGCGGAAGAAGTTGCCGGGGATACGACCCACAGCGGCGAATTTCTCCTGATAGTCCACCGAAAGCGGGAAGAAAGGCTGGCCTTCCTTGGCTTTTCGGGCGCTGACGACGGTGCACAGGAGCATGGTATTACCCATGCGGACGAGCACGCTACCGTCGGCTTGCGTTGCGAGTTTGCCCGTTTCCAGCGATATTTCGCGGCCGTCGGGCAGCGAAAACGCGGTGCGGAGCGGGATTTGTTTACCCATAAATGAAAGAGCGTTGTGCACCGGAAGCATTGCCGTCAGGTGTGGCGAAAGCGCAGGGAAAGGTGCGTAGAAACCGATACAACACACAAAGAGGCAGAGTCTTGTCAGTTTTGAGTTTGGAGTTTTGAGTTTTGAGTTGCGTAACTAACTCCAAACTCTAAACTCAAAACTCCAAACTCAAAACTGATACGTCTGTGTCTTTGTGTGGGGGAGTCAAATCCCCGTTTCTGAGCAGCCGATCCGAATGCAGGTGCGTTGCCGCGTACTGTAAGGGCTGTTCCGCCGGTGCGGTTAAATAAAGAATGAACGAATTAGAAGGTAAAAAAAAGAGGGTTTGGCAGGCTCAACTTGCCGGGATACGGTTTTTAAAAACCGCTCAGGCCATCGAACGTACCAAACCCTCCAGGTGGCTTACTTACGCAGACCGAGTTTTTCGATCAGGGCGCGGTATTTGAAAATGTCTTTTTTGGCGTAGTAGCCAAGCAAACTTTTGCGCTGGCCTACCTTGGTCAGCAGGGCCCGGCGCGTGGAGTGGTCTTGCTTAAACTTGCGCAAGTGGCTGGAGAGACTCTCAATCTGGTAGGTCAGCAGGGCTACCTGTACTTCGACGTGACCGGTGTCGTGTTCGTCCCGGCCATAGGTCTTGACGATCTCGGCGACTTTTTCTTTTGAATAGTAAACTGCCATTTTTCTAAGTGGTGTGTGATGAACAATGAACGCATTTGCCTAAACCGAATTTCAGAGGGTCAAACGGCAGTTTTTGCCTATCCGTCCGGTTTTAGCGGGTGCAAAAGTACACGGCTGGTTTGAAGATGCAAAGGGTTGGCGCTCAAAAGTTTTGTGCAAAGTGGATTTCACCCCCCTGGAGCCGAATGATGTTTGTCGTATTCTCGCTAATAGAGCCTTCAGAAGCGCCGTGCTCTTGTAGATGAAATGCCGGATGCTATCGTGTCAGTTGAATCTGAACTGGCGGATTTTGATACCGTTTCCAGATGATAAAGGCGATAATACCAGCGATCAGAATTCCGGCGATTAGAACGCCGTTAGGTCCTAATGTTTCCAGTATGTTGTTCAAAGAGCGCTCTCTCCTTGCGCTTTTTGAATAGCCGTCCGGGTCGGTGGCTACTCCTGTAGCCAAACTGACGGCTCTGTTGTATAAAAAGGGCGTTGCTACCAAGGTGACGAGCAGTCCAAGCATGTAATTACGCGCCGCACGGAATGGGGAAATTTGAACATCGTTTCGGGTCAATCCGAGGTTTTGCGTGCAATACTCCAGAAAAGCATCACAATCGGAGGCGTTATTAAAACTGAACGTCGTGGAAGAGCCTCCGATTCCTCCTTTGTACGCGATTGTAACGTCGTCGTCGTTGGCTTCCTTTTTTATGTTTTTGATAGCGTCGTACTTAACCTCGGTTTTCGTGGTCAGGGTAATAGTTTTGCCAAAGGCTTCCTCGAACTCGTGGACGGAATTGCACTTTTTGCTCAAAAAACAAAACGCAGAGTCCGTGGCGAGCATAGATTCTATTTTTTCGCCGGAAACTGGAATGACGCGATTGGTAAAGTTGGTTGTCATGCTAAAGAGTTAGTTTTTAGATTGAACTACATGATGAAAAGTGTGGCAAACATAGCGGAAAGGATTCTTGCTGTTTCGCTGGTATCATTTTTTTTCAATCGCCGAAATTCAGTACTCTCCCTTCTTTGCCTCATTCCACAGCGCATCCATCTCCCCCAGGGTCATGTCCTGCAAGGGGCGCGGGGCATTGGCTTCGATGTACTCGAAGCGCGATTTGAATTTGCGGTTTGTGCGCTCGAGCGCCGCTTCCGGCTCCACGCCGATGAAGCGGGCGTAGTTGACGAGGGCAAAAAGGACGTCGCCGAATTCATCTTCCACTTCTTTTTGAGAGGCGCCGTTTTCGATATTTTCCCGCAGTTCACCAATTTCCTCCTGTACCTTGACCCACACTTGCCCGGCATTTTCCCACTCGAAGCCGACCTGTTTGGTTTTTTCCTGCATTCGGTAGGCTTTCACCATAGCGGGCAGGCCGGCGGGCACGCCGGCGAGCAGGGATTTTTTGCCCTCCTTGAGTTTTAGTTGTTCCCAGTTGCGCTTCACCTCCTCGTCGTCGGCCACGGTCACGTCGCCGTAGATATGCGGGTGTCGGGCCACGAGTTTGTCGCACACGGCGTGCAGGGCGTCGGCGATGTCGAATGCGCCCTGTTCGGAGCCGATTTTGGCGTAAAAAACCATGTGCAGCATCAGGTCGCCGATTTCTTCTTTTACGCCCTTAAGGTCTTGTCGAAAATGGCGTCGGCTAGTTCGTAGGTTTCCTCGATGGTGAGGTGGCGGAGTGATTCGAGGGTTTGCTTGCGATCCCAGGGGCATTTTTCCCGCAATTCATCCATGATGGTGAGCAGGCGGCCAAAGGCGTCGAGTTTTTGTTCGAAAGTGTTGGGCATGACGTGCGTTTCAAAGTTGGGGTGCGAAGGTACGGCGGTTTGGCCATTAGCCATGGGCTATGGACAAGGGCGAAGCGCCCGCTGTTTTTTGCCAAAAAAGACTAAACCGGCATGGTTGGTGGAAATCATGGATAAAGTTGCCACATTTGCGGTGCAAATTCCCCGTCACGATCATATCCACCTCAACTATGCGTCTTTTCCTCGTTGCCCTTTTGACCTGTGTTTGGCTTGCCCCGGCCGGCCGGCTGCATGCCCAATCTTATACGTTTCAGCACGAATCGTTGCCCTCCCTGAACAAGAAGTTCACCATCGTGGCACACATCTTTCGCGACAGCCTTGGTCTGGCTCTTGTTTCGGAAACCCTGGCCCGGCAAGCTGTTGAAGACATGAATCCGTTTTTTGCACCCATCGGCGTGTCTTTCGAGATTTGTGAGTTTCGCTACCACGACAACTGGCAGCACGATGTCGTGGAAGATACCGACGAAGAGATGCCCGAAATCACAACCAAGTACAATGTGGAGCGCCGCATCAATATGTACTTTGTTACGCTTTTCGCCGACCCCAATAATGCTTGTGGGCTGGCGGAACTGGGTGGTATCGGCAACCCGACTTCCTCGTTTATTTTAATCCGGAAAGACTGCGTGAACACGCGAGTTTTTGCCCACGAGATGGGTCACTTTTTTAGCCTGAAACACACCTTTGAGGGCAACGGCACAGAGCTCGTGGACGGCTCCAACTGTACGATCGAAGGGGACGGTATTTGCGACACGCCTGCCGACCCGTATGTGGAGGGCGATCCGTTGGCAAATTATGTGGATGGCAACTGCCGTTTCATCAATCAACAAATGGACACTGCGGGTAATTTCTACAATCCTGACCTGGGCAACATCATGTCGTACTACGAATGCAATACCTGTGGCTTTACCTGGGGCCAACTGAACGCCATGGCACAAGCATACTTAGCCTCGGCGATCAAGTTATGGTAGGGGAAGAAGTTTCATTGTGGACAAACTTCTTTTTATACTTTTGCCGCTATCGCACTATTCAACTTTTACTTTCGCTGCATGAAACGAGAAATCCACCAATGGGTTAGCCCCCGCCTGAACAAAAACATGGAAATCGCAGTGTACGGCCACTATGGCTTCGCGCTGTTGCTCCTGCCCACCGCCGCTGCCGACTATCTGGAATACGAGCGGTTTCATCTGCTTTCCGTTTTGGAACCTTACATTGATGCCGGGAAAGTCAAGGTTTTTTCCATCAACAGCATCAACTCCGAAGCCTGGCTGAATAACAAGATGCATCCCCGGCACAAGGCCATCCGCCACCAGCAGTTCAACGCGTATGTGGAAAACGAGGTGGTGCCGTTCATTCAAATGCACACCAGCCCGGACACGCAAATCATCACGAGCGGGGCCTCGCTGGGGGCATTGCACGCCGCCAATATGTGCTTCCGCCGCCCCGATTTGTTCTCCGGAACCATCGCCATGTCGGGTGTGTACGACCTGTCCACCTATACCAAGGGCTACTTCGACGAGGATGTTTATTTCAACTCCCCGGCGCACTACCTGCCCAATCTGGAGGATGAATACAACCTTTCCCGGTTGCGTCGTTTGCCGCATATCCATATTTTGACCGGATCCGGCGACTACGAAGACCCCGATGCATCGCGTCGCCTGTCGGGCATTTTGTCTGCCAAGGGTATCCCGCACGAACTCGACGTCTGGGGGCCGGATATGCGCCACGACTGGCCGACCTGGCGGGCTATGCTGCCCTATTACGTGGACTCCCGGTTTTAGGTTTTTACCGCGGAGGTGCAGAGGGTTTTTACCGCAGAAGGGTTTTTACCGCAGAGACGCGGAGGCGCAGAGACTTAGAGGGGTTTTTACCACAGAGACAGGTTGGTTTATCCCAACTCTCCTCCGTGTCTCTACGGTCAAAACCCTAGTACCCGAACACTTCCTCCAGCGTCAGTTTTTCTACTTTTCCCAAGGTTTTCAGGTATTCAAAATCAACGTGATTCTGGTCGCCGAGCACCATCCAGTGGAATCGGCGGCCCTTGATGTGTTGCTGGTGAAAGCGGAGCAGGTCGTCGGGAGTTGCTTGCTGGAGGGTTTCGTAAATATCCTGCCGGAGGTCGCGGCTGAATCCCCGATCCCGATTGGTGCGCCAGTTCCAGTATATGTCGGCGTTGTTGATACGTCCGGCGGCTATTTGTTTGAGCACGCTTTGCCGGGCGTGTTCCATTTGCGGCAGCGAAACCGGCATTTCCTCTAAAATGCTCTGGAATGCCTGCACGGCATCGCGCAATTTGTCGGGTTGTGTGCCTACATACGCTTGCAGGAAATGGGCTTGTTTGCGTTTGCCCGGGTTGGCATAGTAAGCATACGCGGAGTAGGCCAGGGCCTTGGACTCCCGGATTTCCTGAAAAACAATGGACGAAAGGCCGTATCCGAAGTACTGGTTGTACCATTCCGAAAAGATAAATTCCTCCAGATTGAACGTCGGGGTACCCTTGGACAGCAGCAGCAGTTCCAGTTGGACCATCGGGAAATGCACAAAGAGTACCTTGTCCTTGCGCGTGGTCAATTCCGTGTATTTCCGGGCGGGCAGGGCAGGGTGGAGGTTTTCCGGTACCCGATGCTGCGTTTTCAGTACGCCGGCTACCTGGCGGATGCTGCGTTTTCCGGCATAAAAAACTTCGTGCTGAAAGGTGGTCAGCTCGCGCAGCAGGTTCGTCAGGTCGTCGGCCCGGAGGGCCATTATCTCGTCTTTGGTCATTTTATCGGTGTAGGAGGATCGTTTTCCGTACTTGCCGTAGTTGAAAAGGGCCTTGTTGAGAATCGTGCGTTTGTCCTTCTTGTTGTTTTCCCGGCGCTGAAGGATGTCTGCCTTGAGGTTTTCCAACGCTTCGGGGTTTGGCTGAAGGTCGGTGAGCAGGTGCTCTACCAGTTCGAGGCCCGCCTCGAACGAGTCGTCGAGGCCGCTGAGAGTCAGGTACATGCGGTCGTCCTGGCAAGTGGCGGAAAAATGCACGCCGAGGCGGTAAAAAGCCTGCTGCATTTGTTGGGGGCTATATTGGCTGGTGCCGAGAAACGACAGGTAAGAGGCCGCGACAGACAGTTTTGGATCGCTGGTTTTGCCCATGCCGAAAATAAAATACAGGCGGAACAGCCGGCTGTCGGGCTGGCGCACAGCCTTCAGTTTTAGTTTGGGTGTCAGGCGTGCCGTTTTGATCGCTTTCTTGAAATCGAGGAACTGTGGCTCAATATCGGGGGTGGCCTGTTCGAGAAACGCCCGCCCGAAGTCGGATACATCCGTGCGGTTTAATTCCACCGGGGTGATGGGCGGTTTTTCCACTTTCATCACCGAGGTGTCTTCGCCGTGGTGTTTGTACACGACGGCGAAGTTGTCGATTCTCAGGTGCTGCTGCGCAAAATCCATCACGTCGGCCTTGGTGACGCGTTCGAGTATTTTCCAGCGGTGCACCATGTCGGCCCATTCGATGCCGGCCACATAGGCAGCGGTAATGGCGGCAGCCCGGCCCTGATTTTTCTCGAATTCCTTGGTTTCGGAGAGTTTGAGGTCGCGCACAACGGCCTCGGGCAGCCAGTCTTCGAAGTACCCCTGGCGCAGGTTTTCGATTTGTTGGACAAGCAGTTTTTCCACATCTTCCAGCGACTGCCCTTCGCGCGGTTTGCCATACACTACCAGGCTACTGTGATCCTCGTACATCCGCGGGTAGGCGTAGGCTTCCAGAACTTGCTGACCTTGCAGGAGGTTGAGGTCGAACAGGCCTGCCTGGTGGTTGTGCAAGATGCCGGCAATCAAGGGCAACAAAACGGCTTCGTCGGAACCGGCGCCCGGGAAATGCCAGCCCATCTCGATCCAGTTGGCTTCCTGTCCATAAATATCGCGCCGTACGCGGTTTTGCAGTTCGGGTTGTGGCTCGGTGCGGAAGGGCGGAATTGTTTTGGGCCGGAAATGCCCGAAGTGGCGTTCCGCAAGGGCTACCGCTTCCTCGGGATCGAAATCGCCGCACAGGACGATAGCCATATTGTTGGGCACATAGTACTGGTCGAAGAAGCGGTAGATATTGGTCTGCGAAGGGTTTTTCAGGTCTTCGCCGCGGCCCAGGGTGGTTTGGGTACCGTAGGGGTGCGTGGGGGTGAGGGTTTCCTGGAGCGCCTTGAGGGTTTTGCGAAAATCGCGGTCCTGACTGATGTTGTATTCCTCGAAAACGGTTTCCAGTTCGGTGTGAAAGAGGCGCAGGATAGGCCGCCGAAACCGTTCGCTTTCGAGCGAAAACCAGCGCTCCAGTTCGTTGGCGGGGATATCGTTGACGTACACTGTTTGTTCCACCCAGGTGTATGCATTGGTGCCTTTGGCGCCGATGGCGCTCACGAGTTTGTCGTACTCGTTGGCAGCCACGAGTTTGGCGGCCTCGAAGGACAGGCGGTCAATTTCGGCGTACAGCGTTTTTTTCTTTTCCGGGTCTTTCTCCGCTCGGTGCTCTTCGAAGCGCTGTTCTATTTGATCGAGCAAGGGGTTTTCCTTAGCCCAGTCGAGGCTGCCAAGCCGGTCGGTACCTTTGAACATCATGTGCTCAAAATAGTGTGCCAGTCCGGTTGTGTCTGCAGGGTCATGTTTGGAACCGGCACGCACGGCGATTTCTGTGTAAATGCGCGGCTCTTCTTTGTTTACCGATAAAAACAGGCGCAGTCCATTGCCAAGGGTGTGCATTTGTACATGGATGGGGTCGCCGGAAATGGTGGTGAAGGCGGGTTTGGATACGGCGTATGTCGTCATAGAAGGTGGATAAGATTAAGTGGTCTGAATGGGCATGCAAATGATTGGTTTTCATTTTTTTGTACAAATGGCATATACGCATCTGCCTGGGTGCGGCAAAAAAGAACGCGAAAGTAGGGCGAATTAGGCGGACGTCGTGGCGGCGGTTGCGAGTAAGACAGAATTTTCGGTTTTTTGTTTGCGGAGATAAGGGAATCAGCACAGAGAGGAATTGGGGGGAAATACAATTTTTGAGACCGATCCGGCCTTGGGAAAAAGGCGTATTTTTGTCAAAAATTTCATGTTTCGTCCTCTTTTTGCGCTGTTGCTATTTCTCGGCGCATTGTCCTTTTTGCGTGGCCAAACCGCGTGCCCCAAATGTTCACCGACCCTCCTGGTGGAGTCCCGCTCCCCGGCCCCGGAACGGTTCACGGTGGTGACGAGCGACTTGATCGCCTTCGAGCGCCGTTTGGCTGAAATGGCACTCGAAATTGCTGTTTTGCATACCTATACGCCCGCCGGCATAGTCGTACTGTACTGCCCGCGTACCATTTTGCTGGAAAAAATCCTGCCTTTGCCCGAGGTACTTTTCGCCGACCTGGGCCAGGCAACGGCAAACGAAGAGCGTGCGGTGCCCGGGCATAATTTGTTTGTAAATAATATCCGCTACGTCCATACCCGCCAACCCGAACTGAATGGCAGCGGCGTAACGATTTCCATCAAAGAATTTCGATTCGATTCGACGGACGTGGACCTCAAAAACCGTGTGCTGCCGACTGGCAAATCGGCGCCCATTCTGTCCGGACATGCCGTACTAATGGCCACCTTAGCCGCCGGGGCCGGCAATTCCGATCCGGAGGCTCGGGGCGTAGCCCGCGGCAGCCGGCTGGTTTCGTCTTCTTTTGTAGGCCTCTTGCCCGATGACGACGCAGACTACGCGGGGTTTGATATCTCCGTGCAAAACCATTCCTACGGCTTGGGTATCGAAAACTACTACGGCGCAGGGGCATTGGCTTATGACCAGAGTACGCAGCAGCACCCCGATTTGCTGCACGTTTTTTCGGTGGGCAACCAGGGTGCAGAAACCGCGCCGACCGGGACCTACGCCGGCACCGAGGGTTTTGCCAACCTCACGGGAAATTTTAAAATGGCCAAAAATGTGCTGACTGTCGGTTCTGTGGATTCATTTGCCAACGTGACGCCCTTCAGTTCGCGCGGCCCGGCCTACGACGGGCGCGTGAAACCCGACCTGGTGGCTTTCGGCCAAAACGGTAGTTCCGAGGCCTCCGCCCTGGTTTCCGGCGCGGCGGCGGTAGTGCGGCAGGCTTTTTTAGAAAAATACGGCTTCCGGCCAAAATCTGATCTGGTGCGGGCCATCCTGATCGGCACCTGCGACGAGGTTGGGCCGCCCGGCCCTGATTTCAGCAGCGGCTATGGAAATCTGAATCTGAAAAAAGCAGTCGAACTGGTACAGAGCCAGTACATGGCCGTAGGCGAACTGGCCGCCGGGGAAACCACTGTTTTTGAAATAGTTCTCCCGCCCAATGTCCGCCAATTCAAAACTACGCTTTGCTGGAACGATGTGCCGGCTTTGCCCAATGCTACCCAATCCATCGTGAACGACCTTGACCTGTCGGTGACCGCTCCGGATGGCTCGGTGTGGCAGCCTTGGACGCTCAATGTCTATCCGAGCCGCGACTCGTTGCTGTTGCCCGCCTATCGGGGCCGTGATTCGATCAACACGACGGAGCAGGTGGTTATCGAACAGCCTGCTGCGGGAACCTGTATCGTGCGGGTGCATGGGAAGGTTGTTCCGGGTGGTAGCCAGGCTTTTGCGCTGGCGTTTGCCTGGGATACCTTACAGCATTTTGAATGGACCTGCCCGGTGCGGAATGACCCGGCCGGGGCAGGGAAAGAGGCCGTGCTGCGCTGGGAAACCACCCGAACAACGGAAACAGGCTCGATCGAATGGAAACCGGCGGGTAGCGATCAGTGGCGCAGTTTGATGACGAACATACCGCTGGGTGTTGGTTACTGGAAATGGTTGTTGCCGGATACGACTGCGGCAGCGCAGGTGCGGATGCGGACGGGCGGGAGCGACTTCGTTTCCGACACGTTTTTGATCGCCCCAAATCTGCGGGTGCGGGTAGGATTTAACTGTCCGGACTCGTTGCTTCTGCGCTGGCCGGCTGTTGCCTCGGCAGTTTCCTATCAAGTTTGGGGGCTTGGCGACCGCTACCTCGAACCGTTGCTGGTTACCTCCGATACCGTCCTGGTTTTGCAAAAAAGTGCATACGCACAGGAGCGGTTTGCGGTGTCCGCCAGGTTTAATGGAACGTTTGCGGAAGGCCCGACAGCCGGCACGCCGGATATTGACCAGCAAGGCGCGGGTTGTTACATCAACAATCTGCTGGCATTGCTCGATGCGGAACAAGTGCATTTAACCCTCGATTTGGGTTCGATTTACGGCGTCCGGAAGATATTTCTGGAAAAACCGAAAAACGGTGTCTGGGTGGTTTTGCTGGAAGAGTCTCTTCTTGCGTTGCAAATTTTGTCTGTGGATAGCGCACTCGTTCCCGGGACAAATACCTACCGTGCCCGGTTAGAAATGGAAAACGGGGGTGCCATCACGAGCGAGCCGGTGCTCGTGTACTATCCCGGCGAGGCCGGATACCTCGTGTTGCCCAACCCGCTTTTGCCCGGTCAAATGCTGACGGTGCTGGCGCGTTTTTCCGCAGAAACACCCCGGTTTTTCCTGTACGACATGATGGGCCGGTATGTGCTGGAAAAGCCTCTGGAGGGCGGGCGGACAGAGATTGTGCTGCCTGATTTGCCGCCGGGGTGTTATGTCTGGATGGTGGCTTCGGGATCGTCGGAGCGGTTGGCAAGAGGGAAGTTGATGGTGCGGCGGTAAAAAAAGTGCGGCGGTGACTGCTCGTCACCGCCGCACTAAGAAATTGGTTATAGCACTTCAATTTGCTAGTACAGGTAATTCAGCGCGATTTTGTCGTTTGCGTTGAACGGACGATTCGTGGTGGCGCCCAAGCAAGCGAGCATCCAGGATGCTGCGTCCGGGCCGGAGGGTGTGCCGGGGATTAGGACGGCTCCGACGTCTCCGGCTCCTTCATTGGCCGCTGCTCCGCCGCAGCTGTACTGCCGGCTCATGTAGTCGGTGTGCCGGAAGCCAATGCAGTGCCCCATTTCGTGGGCGAGAACGGTGGTCATGAACCCATCACTATAGCCAGTTGTGTACTTTTTGGCGTATTTAATCTCACCATACGGATTGCCGCCGGTAGGGAAACCAGCCGAGGCTATGTATTGATTTGTGTTCACGAGCCTGATCACAATATTGCCGCCGCTTGTAACACGTTGAAATGTAAGCCCAAGGTTTTCCGCATTGTAGCGGGCGATTGCATTGTCAACCGAAGTGGAAAAAGCAGCGGGCACCGTACCGTTGACACGTACCGTAATGGTTCTCGGAGCGTTGACCAAGTTCGTGGTACGGTACTGTTCTTCCTCGGCGATAACGAGGCTGGTTGCTTGCTCCAGGGCAAGCCTGTTCAGGTCTTCTTTGCTCAGGAAAATGTCGTTTTCCACGATGTAACCACCGTCGGCTTCAAAGGCATTTTCGGGGTTGAAGCCGAGACTGATGATTTGTTTCTGGATGGCGTCCGGAAGTCCCTGGGTGAGGTTTGTTTCCTCCTGTTTTTTGGCACAGGAATTCAGGCCGACGATTACAAGCGCCATTGCGGCGATGGAGAAAAAATGTTTCAGCATAACACAGAAAGTTTGATTAGTGAATAATGAATTTGTTCCAATGATGGGCAAATGTAGGAAACTTTCGGACTGTCAAACTTTTGATGTAATTTTTTTATTCCAGTGCTTTTCTCTCGTGCCATTTATTCTTCGCATCTGATTAAATATCAATCTGTATCTGGTTTCTTGTCAAATCTTCCAGTGTTTCCCGGCGGCGGATGAGGTGTGCTTTGCCCTGGTACAGGAGCACCTCGGCGGGGCGGGGTCTGGAATTGTAGTTGGATGCCATCATCCAGCCGTAGGCGCCGGCATTATGGAAACAAAGGACAGCGCCTTCTACCACTTCGGCGATACGGCGATCGGAACCAAACGTGTCGGTTTCGCAGATATTGCCCACTACGGTGTAGATGCGCGGCTTGAACTGGGGTTCGGTCACGTTCACGATTTTGTGGTACGAATTGTAAAACATGGGCCGGATGAGGTGGTTAAATCCGGTATCCAGCCCGACAAACACCGTGGAGGTGGTTTGTTTGACTAAAGTGCAGCGAGCAAAGAGGAAGCCGGACTCGCTCACCAAAAATTTCCCCGGTTCGAACATAAGCGTGAGGTCACGGCCGTACTCCCGGCAAAATTCGGCAAATCGCCCACTCAGTTTTTCGCCCAATTCCTCCACATCGGTTTCGATGTCATCGGGTTTGTACGGCACTTTGAAGCCGCTGCCGAGGTCAATATATTTCAGATCAGGAAACTTGCGAGCGGCCTCGAACAGGATTTCAGCGCCGCGCAAAAAGACATCCACATCCAGGATGTCCGAGCCGGTGTGCATGTGCAAACCTTCTACCCGCAGGCCCTGGCTTTCCACCACCCGCAGGACGTGCGGCATCTGGTGGATGCTGATGCCGAACTTGGAGTCAATGTGTCCGACACTGATATTTTCGTGTCCGCCGGCCATGAGGTGCGGGTTGATACGAATGCAAAAAGGGATGTCTTTGTGATGCAGCCCCCAGTTTTCGAGCATCGGAATAGCGTCTATATTGATTTTCACGCCGAGCCGTGCGGCTTCTTCAAACTCGTCCATGCCGGCAAAATTGGGGGTGTACAGGATATTCCCGGGTGTAAACCCGGCCTGCAAGCCCAATTGTACCTCCTGGATGGACACACAGTCCAGCCCCGCACCCCATTGCCGGAACAGGCGCATGACGGTCAGGTTGGTCAGTGCCTTGCAGGCATAATGGATGCGCAGATTGGGGTAGGGGAAGGCCGAGGAAAGGCGCTTGTACTGCCGTTCCATAACTGCCGCATCGTACACATAGAGCGGTGTTCCGTATTCCTTGCACAGGGCCAGCGGATCAATGCCGCCGGAGAGTTGGTACTTTCCGTTGATGAGTTCCAAAACCAGTTTTGAGTTTTGAGTTGCGAGTTTTGAGTTGCGAGAAATCGGGGGCGAAGGTAGAAAGGCTGGCGGATGCAGCACGCCAAAACTTAAACCCGGCGCATCTTTGTCTCTGTATGACCGAACAAACCCTTATCGAACGCCTGAAAGAGCAGGATCGGGTGGCCCAAAAATGGCTCTATGACCGGTATTCACCGGTCATGTTTGCCGTTTGCAGGCGGTATCTGAATGCACGGGAAGACGCAGAGGAGGCTTTGGTAAGTGGATTTTTCAAGGTTTTTGCCCAGATTCACACGTTTTTGGGGAACGGTAGTTTTGAAGGCTGGATTCGGCGCATCATGGTGAACGAATCGTTGATGCTCCTGCGCAAAGCCCAACCGCTGGTTTTTCCGGGCGACGATTTTCAGCCCGTGGATACCCGGGACGGTTTCTCCATTGAGGCGGATATGTCTGCTCGGGAAATTCTCGAGTTGCTTGCAAAATTGCCCCCGGGCTACCGCACGGTTTTCAATTTGTATGTACTGGAGGGCTTCAAACACCAGGAAATAGCCGATATGCTCGGCATCAGTATCAATACCAGCAAATCACAGTTGATTTTGGCAAAAGACAAGATGAAACAATTGCTGAAAGCAAAGGGAATCGTTTAGGGTTTCTGGTTGGAGGGTTGGAAGGTTTCTGGTTGGAAGGTTTCTGGTTGGAGGGTTTCTGGTTGGAGGGTTGGAGACGGATTGGTGTTCATCATAGATTGATTTATGAAAATGGATTTATTCGAATTTTTTAAGGAAAACGAGTCCAAACTGCACGAGCGGCCATCGGAGCAGGCCTGGCAAAAGTTGGAGGTGCGGCTGGAGCGTCGCCGGGTTCGCCGTCGGCGTGCCATCCGTTTTTTGCAATTGGGCGTGGTCGTCGCAGCCCTGGCACTATTGCTCCTTGCAGCGGGCCTCGTCTGGTATTTTATCCACAAATCCGGCTTTTGAAACCCTCCAACCTTCCAACCCTCCAACCTTCCAACCCTCCAACCAGAAACCTTCCAACCAGAAACCTTCCAACCAGAAAAAACAAATCTTTCTACCTTGCGCCGGAATTTTTCCCACCTATTGCACATCGTCATGTCAAAATCCGGCAAGAACAAAGTACAGCCTCCCGTTCTCAAAAAACAAAAACCTGCCGGGCATGCTGCTGCGCCCCGTGTAGTGCGCGACCTGCTGGAGCGCCCGCCCGTAGACTCCACATCCGACCCGCTGCTTCGCAATGTATTTTGGGGCCTGGCACTTTTGGGGCTGGTCGTGCTCTGCGGGTTGTCATTTGGCAGCGGTATCAATGCCGACGACAAGTTCCAAAACGCGTACAGCCAGCATCTGGTCAAGTACTACAGCACGTTCGGACAGGATACGTCGGCGCTTTATGTGCCGGAGGTCAACATGCACCTCTATGGTGGTTTCTTCGAACTTACTACCGGTTTTGCCAATAAAGCCCTTGGTTTTGAGGAGTCCGAACTGGCATACCACCATGTGCGCCACCTGTTCAGCGCCATTCTGGGCTGGGTCGCCATCTTGTGTGCCGCGCTTTTGGCCCGGCTGATCGCTGGTTGGCGGGCAGGTGTGCTCACCTTAGTCATCCTGCTGGTATCGCCGCGTTTTGTGGGCGACTCCCTGATGAACCCCAAAGACATTCCTTTCGCGGCGGGTTACATGCTGGCTATTTACAACATGGCCGCTGTGTTGGCCCGAATGCCCAAGCCTGGCCGGTGGAATATCGCCGGACTGATAGCGGGGCTGGCCATCGCCTTAGCCGTGCGGGCAGGGGGTTTGCTCAATTTTGCCTACCTGTTCTTTTTTGCCGGCCTCTTTTTGGTTTTGAAAAATGGCTGGGGCGGACTTTTCAACGGAAAAATTATCGGCCGGTATGCTGTTGTGATACTGGGTGCGGCGGTGGCCGGCTATGTGGGGGCGCTGTTATTCTGGCCCTTTGCCCTGCAAAAGCCGCTGAGCAATCCGTTTTTTGCTCTGTCCAAGTTTTCCGAGTTTGAAGTGGCGATCCGGGTGCTGTACGAAGGGGTGAACATGAAATCGAACATGACACCGTGGCACTACCCGATCAAATGGATTGGCTATACAATCCCGTTGGCCGCTTTGCTGGGCTTCGCGGGTAGTTTGGTGCTACTGCCGCGCCTGCTCCGACGCTACCAGCCGCTCTGGGTTGGCCTGGTATTTTTTGCCGCCGTCTTTCCGGTATTTTATGTGATTTACAAAAAGTCAAATGTCTACGACGGTTGGCGCCAGCTGACGTTTGCTTATCCCACGCTGGCGGTGGCGGCAGCCCTGTTTTGGAACGAACTGCTGGATATGTTTTCCGGCAAAAAGGTAGTTCAATATGCCATGTATGGTGGGTTCGCGCTTTTGCTGGCCGATGCCGGGGCTTTTATCGCAGTCAATCCCAAAATCCCGTACATCTATTTCAATCCGCTTGCGGGCGGGGTGAAAGGCGCATACGGCAAGTATGAAACAGACTACTGGGGCATCAGTATTCGCCAGGGTATCGAGTGGATGGAACAGCAGGGTATTCTGAAACCGGATATGCAGGAGACGGTAGTTATTGCTACCAATATGTTTTATCCGGCGCAGAAACTTCTGGCCAAATACGGCGACAAAGTCTCGCTCAAGTACCTCAAGTGGGAGCGGCGCTGCGACGATGCCTGGGACTATGGCCTGTATCCCACTCGATTCCTCGATGGAGCCGCTCTGGCACGGGGAAAATGGCCGCCCGACAATGCCGTACACATTCTGGAAGTCGGAGGTGCGCCGATATTGGCCATCCTGAAAGATACCGGGAAAAACTGTGCCCTCGGCATGGCGTCCATCAAACTCGCCGATTGGAACGGCGCCATCGAACAATTGAAAAAAGAAGTGGAAGCCGTGCCCGACAATGAAGTGGCATGGGCTGCCCTGGCGCAGGCTTACATGAACAGCGACCAATTGGAGGAATCCCGTTCTGCTGCCGAAAAAGCGCTCGATATCAGTCCGGCCGACGAACAATCCAACAATATGATTGGTCTGTACTGGCTCACCAAGGGCGATGTCGCGCAGGCGAAAGCGCAGTTTCAAAAAGCAATCAAACTCGAACTGACCAATGCGACGGCCTACTATTATCTGGCGCTCATTGTGCAGCAAGAGGGCGATCATGTGGCGGCTTTGAACTACCTGCGGGAGGCAATTAAAGTGGCGCCCACATTCAAGCAAGCCTACGAATTATCTGCCCAGATTTACGATGCTACGGGTAATCCCCAGGCTGCACAGCAGTTCCGCGCGGCAATTCAGCAGATCAAGTAAGTTTTGATTTGATCAAACCTGTTTGGCAAGTTATACCTGCTTCAACCAGCCGGCAATGCTCAGTCGGGGTCGGTTGGCGGGCGCTACTTCATGTTCCAGTTCGTCGGCCCTGAAAAAAACACTGTGCCCTCCTTCGGGTAATACGCGCACAGGTGGTTGTCCTTCGGGATACAAAACTAAGCAGCCTTCATTTTCGGGTAGCCAGTCCTCGTTCAGATACAGCACGAAGGAAAACTTCCGCCCGGCATCGCTCTGCAGCTGGTCGCGGTGGCGTTTGTAAAAATGCCCCGTCGGGTAAAGTGCGTAGTGAAATTCGTATGCATTGATTCCGGTGTAACAAGTACGGTTGAGGTAGGCGATGAACTGCTCAATATGTTCCAAAAACATTTTTTCGGCGGCGTTGTGGTCTTTCTCTAACCAGTGAATGACATCGCCGCGTACCGCCAGGTTCTGATCGTAGGTGCTTAACCGACCGGTGCCGGCGGGTTTCATCGCACCGCTGCGGAAGGTTGCCAGCAAATGCTCGCGCAATGCGGCTACAAGGGCGGGCGGCACGAAGTGCTTCACGGTGCCGTAGTGGCGTGCCAGGACGCCGTCAATCAGTGCTTCAAATTGAGATTCCATATTTTTCAGGGATGTGCGATGCGTACTCATCGCTTTTTGAACGACCAGGTAATCCATACCCGCGCCGCTTCCGACCCGTCGGGTAGCGTGCCGACGGAGGCCATTCGGATTGTTTGTGCTTCGCCGGTCTCTATGGCTTTTTGCACGACTGCTTCCAACTCCTTGCCCTGCTCGCAGGTGAAATGCAACGGGGCAGCGGCTTTTTTTAAAAAATCGGCCTCAATACGCAGCACCAGCATAGACACCGGCTCCCGGCCGTGCAGGGTTGCCAGGGCAAGCAAGCCGGTAGACAACTCGGCTGCCGCACATTGAGCGGCAAAATAAATGGAATGAAACGGGTTTTGGGAGCGCCAGCCGTAGGGTAGCCGAACCACGGCCCGCTGAGCATCGCATTGCAGCACCCGAATACCCACGAATGCGGCTGCCGGGAGTTTCCACCACAAAAACAGGCGAAACCGCCAGGGGGAATTGATTGTTCTGAAAAGTGACATGCCGGCGGATTTGTGTTTAGAGCCGGCAAACCTACGTCGGAACTGTTCTCATCCAAGTTGCTGTTTGAAGAAACAGTTAAGTTTTTGCTCAAAAACAAACAGGAATACCCGACGCCCCTTATTTTTGAGGCCTTCCTCTCATTATTCACCATTTATTGTCAAAAATATGCACTGGAGAAGATTGAACGGACAACGCATCGAACAGCCGCTTCTCGAAGCCGTGGAGGAGACCATCCGCCGGGAAACGGCCGCCGGATACCGACTAAAGGTGTGCATCGGCACCGACTCGCAGGTGATCGGCGAGGAGGTGCATTTTGCTTCGGTCATTGTGTTTTTGCGGGAAAAACGCGGAGGCTTCATGTTCATTTCCAACTACAAAAATGCCCGAAAAATGAGTCTGCGCGAGCGCATGATCCTCGAAGTAGGCCGCTCGGTGGAGGTCGCGTATTCCTTGTGCGAACTGCTTGATCGCTACGATGTAGCCCTCGAAGTACATGCCGATATCAACACCGACCCGGCTTTCGAGAGCAACACGGCACTGCGGGAGGCGATGGGCTACATCCTGAGCATGGGTTTCGTTTTCAAAGCCAAACCGGACGCGTTTGCGTCGTCGTCCTGCGCAGACAAATTTGTCTGATTCATTTCAGCAGCAGGCGTATTTGTGCGGCCAGCCAGTCGCGGTGGAGCATCTCCTGTACCGCCGGCAACTGATCGAGCAGAGCCCGCAACCGGTCTTTATCGAAGGCCGCCGTTCTGGCGAGTTTGGTTGTGATCTCCACAAATTTTTGCATCTGGCGTTTGCGTCCGGCATCGAGCAAGCGGTTGCGGTGTAAAAAAATACGCGTGGCTTCCAGATAGGCCAGCAACAGTTCCGACTGACCGGTTTCCCAATAGATTTTGATGAGCAGGCTGCGTGCCGTGATGTTGAACACCACGTTGGTGAATTCTACCTGCGCAAGGGCGCGCTGCGCCGAGTCGTAGTTTTTTTGATGATAATGGTATTGGGCGAGGTTGTAGCGGAACACGTTGTCGGTATACTCCGGCGGCAGTTGTTTGCGGTGGTTGTGCAAAAAATCCCATACCCAGTCGGTTTGACCCACTTTCAGGCCAACGTTGACCAGATTGGTGTAGCGCCAGGGCGGCAAGACGGCGCCGTCGAAAATAAGCCTGTTTTTCAGCAGTAGTTTATTGATTTCCAGATACTCGGCCCAAAACCGTTCGTCGTTGTGCCGATTGATGCGATGGGTGCAGTAGTTGAGCAGCAGGGTGTAGGCCTGGCGGAGTTCGTCGGCAGGAAACGCCCGCTCGTGCTGCACCACCGCTTGCCGGGCCTGCTCGAAGCGGGCCGGCTCTTCGGGGTTTTTCAGCAACAGCGCGATTCGGGAGTAGACCTGTACGGGCGGGGCATTTTCAAAATCCGGCCCCTCCGCCCAGCGCAGAATGTCTTCGATGTGGGCCGAGGCATACCGGATATTGAGCACCGCTTCATGGTTGAGGATATGGCAGGCATAGCGAAGCTTTTCGGCGACGTAGTACGCATCCAGCGCATCAACGGCCAACTGCAAGTGCCGGTTGTAGTCAATCTGGTGCGCATCGCCCTGCTCGAGCGCCATTTTTTCGGTCAGGAGTTTTTTCAGGAAAAAGCCGGCATCGCGCAAGTCTGTATTTTCAAAAAAAGCATCGGCCTCCGCCTGTGCCACCTGGTGGTGCTTCGGCAAATTCAATACATGAAATTGCCGGGCGGCCAGCATCTGTTGTTCCCAGGGGTCGTCCAGAAATGCCTCCACCGCGAGAAATTTTTCAGCCAGAGTCAGTAGTTTTCTGCCAAGTTGGGCGAGCGACTTGTCGTCGGCCGGCTTTTCCAATACCAGTTTTTCCAGCACCTTTTCCCGTGTCAGGTGGTCGTGGGCGAAGTGCGGAGCGTACTTTTGCAGATACTCGAACAGCAGGAGGCAGTCCCGGTTTTTGTTGAAATAGGGGGATCGAAGGAAATCGCCGAGCCGCGACAGTTGCCTTGGTGCCAGTGCCCGGAGGAGTGTGATGAGTTTACTGTCGGTCACCGCCTGTTTGAAATTTTCCGAAAGTTCGCACAAGTTTTCCTAACCAATACCGATGCTATGCGCCTGACCACCCGATTTCTGCTCGCCGGCCTCCTGTTCGGCACGCTTGCGTCTGCCCAGCCTATCATTCTGTTTCCCGGCGACACCAACAACGACGGCGTGGCCAATCACTTCGACCTGCTGCCCATCGGCGTAGCCTACGGCCAGATCGGCCCGCTACGCATTCCGGCGTTCCCCAATTGGGCGCCACAAATACTGGAAGAACCCTGGGACGGCACGCTGCCCGTCAGCGGGATCAACCTCGGCTTTCTGGACTGCGACGGCAATGGTATTCTGGACAGCACAGACATCGAGTCCATTGTATTCAACTTTGACAGTACCCAGAACATCGCCATGCCGCCGCCGCTGCCTTACCCGCTCCTGCTGACCGACACTTGCTTTTCCTGCCCCAAACCCGATTTTTTGATCACGTTCAGCGCCGATACGGTCATCACCGGACAAGGTATGCCCGACACACTTTTCGCCTACATCCAGTATTTGTACCCGTCGAATGTGCCGCCGCAAAACGGCGCGCTCGGTATCGCCTTCGATGTGGAATACGAATACGATCCGGGCAAAATCGTGGACGCGCAAACCGACGTATTTCCCGATCTGTTTCCCGACGACCGGATGTATGTCATTGCAACCAGCACCGAGGCGCAGTTTTGGCGGCTGCCGTCCCCCGGCAGCATGGGTTTTGCCACAGCAGGGCGCGGGCAAAATGTGTTTTTTGGCGCGGATACGCTTTTCGTCGTTCGGTTTGTGATCGAAGATCTGATTGTGCGGGGTGGGGTGGAAAAGTTTTCCATCAACCTGACTAATTTTCTGCTCGTCAATCATTTGGAACAAATCGTTTGCCCAGGGGCGGTCAAACGCGAATCGGTTACAATCGTTTCCACCGCCGCGCCTGCCGGGCCGCGGGTATCCGTGCAGCTATCCCCCAATCCGGTGCGCGATATGCTCGTCGTGGAATCGCCGGAAACGCCACTGCTACGGATCGAGGTATGCGACCCGGGTGGTAAACCCGTACTGGCTCGGACAGTCGGGGGACTGCACCGCTGCGAAGTGCCGGTTTCTGCACTTCCGCCAGGCGTGTGGCTGCTCCGGGCGCAGACGCGGACGGGGTTTGTGCTGAAAAAATTTGTGAAAATTGGATAGGTTTTTTCAAAAAAACGGTTTTGGCGTACAAAAGAGGACGGGGTTTAAAAAACTGATTTTCAGTTTTTTAAACCCCGTCCTCTTTTTGTTTTTGCTGCAAAACACCCCGAGCAGCCTGTAGAAACCGGCAAAAAGTGTACTGGACTGCATGGTGTCGAGGTCGGCAGTTTTGCCCAGTGTTTTGCGCAGAACGCCATTCGATTTCTTCACTATTTCAAAAAAATTCAGACATGAAAAAGACCGTATTTTCCGTATTCCTGCTCTTGGCATCAGCCCTGATGCAGCCGGCATTTGCCCAGCAGGACAATAGTAAAAAAGGCAAATGTTTCACATTTACCAACAATACTGCCCAGGCGGCCAACGACCTCCATTTTGATCTTTCCGTAGCCTCCAAACCGGTCAATCTGGTGCAAGACCCGGTGACCGGCGTGCGTAAGGTTGGCGGTGTTTTTGAAAATTATCCGTCCGAAAAAAAATCGGCTCAGGATTACAAAACAGGCGGAAACGTAGCTATCGGAGGGAGCGTGACTATTCAGTTTGACGACGAAACCGAGGTAAAAAACTGGTACTGGACGATAGACGGCAAAGAGATTCCCAAAGAACGCGGCGCCACTGATGGAGGAAAAATGCAAGGCAACTCGCCCAGCATCACTACTATATCGTACCAACCGCCCGGCGGCGATGGCGCTTTGGTGTTCACGGCTACGGGTATGGGCGAAACAACCGGCCCGATTGCGCAAGTTTCGATTTACAACCCGACCAACACGCCGATGGCCACAGTCTTAGGCCCCTGCTACATCACCTCCGACGAGGTACACCAATCCTACATCGTGCCCGGTACCACGGCCATTGTGGTACAGCCCAACAGCACTGCCAATGTGACCCTTTCGGGTTATTGTGCCGATATATTTTCGCCGGCTACGCCCAAGGGACGAGCCATGCCGCCCGTCCGGAACTGGGTACACTTGTCCGGCGACGCTTCGCTGCCTGCCGACTGGGTGCCCGCCACCGGCAGGGGATGGACACCTGCTCCCAACTCCATGGTCCGTATACCCGGCACCGATACTCCCATGGGGCATACTATCAATGCCAACAAATTCCCTGAAGAGGCCGCGCCGGTACTGCTGGAAGCCATCAACCGGATTACGCAGGCGTATGACTCCCTCCAAAGCCGGGGCGCCATCACCACGCCCATCGGCGCCAACATTCCGCAGGAACGCGCGACCGTCGCCCAGCACACATTCTGGATGTTCAGTGCCGCCTTGACCGGATCGGCGTACAAGGTTGACCATTTTGCCGAAAACATGGAAAAACAGTACAAATCCGCTACCGGCAATGATCTGGACAAGCAGCCCGACGATGTGCAACAGGAAATACAAGGAGGGGTCGCAGCCCTGTGGAACACCTTTCAAATGACCGGTGCAGCCGCCAAGGTGGTACATGCACAACCAGACTATTCCAAACCATGAAAATCATCTCAATTTAAAATTCGCACCATGAAAAAATCGCTGTTTTTGCTCGTCATTATCGGTGCAGCAATGTGCTTGCTTGCACTGCCAACCCTCCAAAGCCAGGTGGCCTGGTCCAATTTTCTACTTGTTGGTCCGGAGCAAAAGGTACTGCCTGCGTCCCGGTGTGCCGGACTTCATATCTCAATCCGAGCGGCATATCCGGCAGAAGCGCCCGCATCCCGGCATGTTTCGGAAGCGGCGGTGCAGACAGCCCTGTTTGCACCGGAAGTAATGGAACAATTGTTTGAGCGGCTCGGTGGCGAGTTCTTTCCCGGAAGCCTGACCGGCGGTGTTTTCTCCGGCGTGGAGATGGCGGGAAAAACCCGCATTATGCCGGGCGTTGGCGTCGGTTTGGAGTTTTGGCCAAATACACGCATCTGCGTCGGGTATTTTGGCGCAGGCGGGCCTGGCGTATTTTTTCACCGGCACGAAAGTGCGGCCATACATAGAGGGCGGTGTGCGGGGGCTGTTCGGTACCGATGAACAAGCCGGGGCTACGCTATCGGGCGTAGCGCTCCCGTTGTCTGCCGAACCCGTTGGCACCACGTTTTCTGCCTTTGGCGGCGCAGGGGTACGGGTTGTGTTTTTCAAAAAAGTGTTTGCAGAGGCGGGTATTTCCTATGGAAAACTACCCGGGAGCGCCTACGGGCCGGCTGCGGAAGTTGGCCTTGGATGGGTATTTTAGAACTGATGAAACCGCTCGAAACAAGCCCGCTCCAGCGACTCCCGGTCGTCGGGGTGGGCAATTTCGATGAGGGCTTTGGCGCGTTGCCGCAGGTTTTTTCCAAAAAGGAATGCCACGCCGTACTCAGTCACGATATAATGAACGTGCGCCCGGGTCGTGACCACCCCGGCCCCCGGTTTCAGGAACGGTACGATGCGGGGCACGCCCTTGGCCGTGCGTGCTGTGAGTGCGATGATCGGTTTTCCGCCCTCGCTGAGTGCGGCCCCGCGCATAAAATCCATCTGCCCGCCCACACCGGAATACTGGTAGGTACCGATGGAGTCGGCGCACACCTGTCCGGTGATATCCACTTCAATGGCCGAGTTGATGGCCACTACTTTGGGGTTTCGGCGGATGACATGCGGTTCGTTCACATAGTCAATATCGAGAAAAGCGAAAGCCGGGTTGTCGTCCACATAGTCGTACAGGGCGCGGGAACCGAGCGCGAAGCCTGCTACAGTTCGGTTGGGGTGAATGGCCTTGTACTTGTTGTTGATGATATCGTTTTCAAACAAAGAGATGAGGCCGTCGGAGAACATTTCGGTGTGCACACCGAGGTCTTTGTGGTTTGTCAGGCAACTTAAAACAGCGTCCGGGATGGCGCCGATGCCCATTTGCAGGGTACTGCGGTCTTCAACAAGCGCAGCGATATTACGCCCGATCTGGCGTTCGCTTTCGGTCACTTTTTCGCCAAAATTGGCCTCATGTATGGCCTCATCGTGGAAAACCACGCTATGAAAACGTGTACTGTGGATGAGGCTGTCACCATGGGTACGCGGCACTTGGGGATTGACCTGAGCAATCACCAATCGGGCGGTGTTGACGGCCGTGCGGGCGATGTCTACCGATGGGCCGAGGGAGCAGTAGCCATGTTTGTCGGGGGGGGATACCTGCACCAGCGCTACATCAATGGGGAGAATGCCGCGTTTGAACAGCTCGGGTATTTCGCTAAGAAACACGGGAATATAGTCGCCGTGACCTTCGTTCACGGCCTTGCGAACAGGCGCCGACACAAACATGGCGTTGATGTGGAAGGCATCGGCACAATCCGGCTGGTCCACAAATACTTCGCCGTACAGGCTGATGAAAACCAGTTCGACGTTGCGCAGTTCATTTTTTCTGGCAGCCAACAGGCGGAGCAGGTTGGTGGGCGTGCAGGCGCTGCCGTGGACATACACCCGTTGGCCGGACTGGATAACGGAAAGTGCCTCTTCGGCAGAAACGTACGGAAGTAGCGGATTCATAGGTTGATTCGATTGTCAGGTATTTCTTTCGGGCGCAAGTGTACGACGATGCGCTGGAATTGTCCAAACAAGGTGCCCCACGGATAGCTCCGGGAATGCAGAAGAGGTGATGTTGTAAAAAAAACACCTCAATCCGCTCTCTACCCCCAACTGTCATAAGTTGGTCTAATCTGCTCCCTGTCGGCAACCGGAGCGATAATTTTGTCGTTTCAAGGAGCATTTGCCGCAATGGCAATTGTGTTTTAAACAAAAATTAAATTTTCACGCTACTATGACATTTAAACAGTTTGCAGCAGTCATCGCATTTTGCGTACCTGCCTTATTTCTTTCTGCTCAATCCAAAGCACCTGAAAACTGGTTCACACTCGATCAAAAAGCAGACAATGTACAGGGCACCAGCGCCAACCAGGCCCTGGCTGCACTCAAAGCCAAAGGCAAGAAAGGCCAGACCATTATCGTGGCTGTGCTGGACTCCGGTGTAGATCCGCTTCACGAAGACCTGAAAGACATCATGTGGGTCAATCCGGGCGAAATTCCGGGTAACGGCAAAGACGACGACGGCAACGGCTATGTGGACGATATCCACGGATGGAACTTCCTCGGCGGCCCCACTGGCGAAAATGTGCACCACGAAACCCTCGAACTGACGCGTGAGTATGCTCGCCTGAGCAAAAATACCAAGGTACCAACGGTAAAAATCTGTACGGCGAAGCCCAAAAAGAGTTTGCATATTATCAGGAAATCAAGGAAGATTACGAGGAAGCTCGGGCACAAGCCGAGGCCATGAAAACGCAAATCGAAGCCCGATTTGAAAAAACAGAGGCTGCTTTCGCCGCGATTTCCAAGGCGATCGGAAAGGCTTCGTTTACAGCAGACGACCTCGCCAAAATGGATGCCGGCACCAATACCGAACTCAAAGATGCCATTGCTCTGGCGCAACGCGCCATGTCGCGTGGTATCACGCCTGAAAACCTCGCCGAGCAAAAAGAGGAAAGCGCTTCCGGCCAACTCCGGTACAACCTCAACCCCGACTACAATCCCCGCACAGCTGTTGGCGACAATCCCAACGACCTGACCAACCGTATCTACGGAAATAACGAATACCGCGGCCCCGATGCCAGCCACGGCACCCACGTTGCCGGTATCATCGCCGCTATTCGGGACAACGGCATCGGTGTCAACGGCGTAGCCGACAACGTGCGCATCATGACCGTGCGCTGTGTACCCGATGGTGACGAACGCGACAAGGACGTGGCCAACGCCATCCGCTATGCCGTGGACAATGGCGCAAGCATCATCAACATGTCGTTTGGAAAAGGCTACAGCCCGGATAAAAAATATGTGGATGACGCCGTCAAATACGCTGCCGAGCACGATGTGTTGCTCGTGCATGCTGCCGGCAACGACGCGGAAAACAACGATGCTAACCCCAACTTCCCCAACGCCAGCTACATTGAACCGGTGAAAAAGGGCTTGTTCAAAAAGGAAAAAAGCGCACCCAACTGGTTGGAAGTAGGCGCACTCTCCTGGGTTGCCGGCGAGCGTCGTGTAGCCAACTTCTCCAACTACGGCAAAAAAAATGTACACCTGTTTGCACCCGGATACCAGCTCAACTCGACCGTGCCCGACAGCAAGTATGCCGCTTTCAGCGGAACCTCCATGGCTTCGCCTGCCGCAGCCGGCGTAGCTGCTATCATTCGTTCCTACTATCCCGAACTGGCTGCATCGCAGGTGCGCGATATTCTGGTCAATTCGGTAGTCAAGCAGGAAGGCGAAGTATTCAAACCCGGCACAACAGAAAAGGTCAAGTTCAGCGAACTCTGTATCAGTGGCGGTACTGCCAGCGCCACCAATGCCGTGGCAATGGCGGAACAAACCAAGGCAAAGAAAAAGAGCAAAAAAGCCGTTTGGCGCGAAGCCGGAACCGGGAAGGCTCCGAAACGCGACAAAGTGGTGACGCCGTAAAGCGTACTATCAACTTAAATTGCAACGGGCAACGAGACGCAAATCTCGCTGCCCGTTTTTTTTAAATATCTGTTGGCGCCTGATAACGCATGGCGGCAGCCTGGTATTCATGGCACACTTCAGTATCTTGCCTTTTTTTTCACACCTAAATTCACTGCAACATGAAGTATGCTCAAGTATCCATGTTTACCGTAACGCTGGTACTTTTCGCCTGTGCCGTAGTGCAGGCACAAAAACCCAACCAGCAGCTGCCAACCACCCCCGGACAATCGGTGACCTTCACCAATTATGGTACAGATGATCCAAACACAAAAGCGCCTTTTTGCGATGTGATCATGCCAAAAGCATTGGAAGAGCTGCAAAAAAACGCTTCGAGCACTTGCCGGACAGCGACAACCTGTGTGCGCTGTACCGAGCGTACCTCCGGGGCTGAAATTTACGCCACACTGTATGCGCAACCCAAAGATTCAAAGTGCAACGTCACGACTGAAGTTGCTTACGACACCAAAAAAATCATGAACAACTCGCTCTGGCTCTATATGGAGGTACTTCAGTCGGTCTGTACGCGCGAGGGAGTGACGTTGGAACTGAGTTTCCCGGATACCCGGGTTGATTTGAGCCTGTACACGATCGTTTGGGAAGTGGACGGACAAGTGGTGAGTCAAACGCCACAAGCCAACTGTGTCTGTGGAAAAACCGGCTCGGTCACCGTAACCGAAAAATCCACGGGACGCCAGACAAAAAAATATATGAAACTCGCTGCCGGTTGTAACTCGTCGAAGGATTAGTCCGGCGGATAAAACAAGAACGCCCTTGTTGTCGGATGTCAGTTCCGAAACAGGGGCGTTTGCATGTTAAAATACCTACCCGGGGATGTTTACCGGTTTCGTGCCCGGTCTTGCCGTTTGTTGCGGGCCTCTTGCAATTTAGTCACTAACCGCTCCCGAAACATGCGCTCGGCGTTCGGAATTTGAGCAATTTTCCGCAAGGGCAATACTTTGCGCAGTTTTTGGTACAAGTCTTTCTCCATGTCCAGTTCGCGTTGTTTCGCTTCGAAGTGACGTTTGATTTGTTCTTCTACCTCGGCATCATTCATGGCATCTAATTGCTTTTTAGGCCGAAGGTCGTCGTGTATCCGGTCGCGGTTGTTCTGGTACTCATTGTAAACAGGCCAGAAGCCTTGCGCTTCTTCGGCGGTTAGCCGGAGTACTTCGGTATAGATGGCTACCCGGAAAGACCGGATACGTTCGTCCCGGCGGTCGGGGTCAGGTTGTGCCCAGGAGGATGTGCCGAGCAGCAACAGGGCGGCAGTTAAAATAGCATATCTCATGTCGTTTCTACTTTTTTATTGAAAATGAATGGTGGTGGTTAGGTCAGGTAAAAATTAGAGCGCATGTAAATTGCCCAGTTCTTCATCGGTCATGTCGCGAAGCAAGAGTTCCAGGTCTTCGGGCGCCAATCTGACCGCTTCGCCGGGTGTATTTGATCCGCCGTTTTCGAGTGTGATAGCCGGCAACTGGCCTTCAGGAAATGCGGCTGCCAGGTCTTCGGGCTCCAGTTGCATCGGGTTTTCCAGTAAATAAGATTCGGCATCTTCGGCACTCACCATCAGGTGCGTCCGGGAGTCGGTTGTCCCGTCGGTTGCCGGCCGAAAAAGCCACCAGGCCGAAAAAGCCACTGCCAGAACACCGGCGAATGCCAGCGCAATGCGCGGCTGCCAAAGGCTTTGCAACACTTGCCAGAGACTGGGCCGATGTTTGGGCGCCGGAGCATGGCGTGTGGCGCCGATGGCCTCCAGTTGCCGAAACACGGAATCCTCGACCGACTCGAAGTAGCCGTCCGGCACCTGAAATCCGTCGTCCGCTTTTTTAAACTCCCGGAGAAAGGGTGCATGTTCGTTCAGTTCGTCGTGCAATTCATCCTTCTTTTTCATAATCATGGCATTGTGCTTTCGGGGGTTCTTCAAAAATGATCCGCCTGGCGGAAATATGATTCGATTTTTTTGGCCGCATGGTGAAACGAAGCCTTCAGGGCGCCTACCGAGGTATCGAGTACTCGGGACATTTCCTCGTAGGGCATTTCGTCGTAGTAGCGGAGATTAAAAACAGTGCGTTGTTTGTCCGGCAGTTGGGTAATGGCTTCCTGGAGTTGCAGTTGTACTGCATCGCCGTCAAACCAGCTATCCGCGCGGAGACGGTTGGATAAACCATTGTCGCCGTCGTCTATCGCCGATGCGTGGTGGCGTTTTCGGTTTTGGAGGAAGGTGATCGCCTCGTTGGTGGCAATGCGGTACAACCAGGTGTACAACTTTGACTTTCCCTCAAATAGCAGTACCCCCCGGTAAATTTTGACAAACGTATTCTGCAGCACATCGTCGGCGTCTTCGTGCACCAGTACCATGCGACGGATATGCCAGTACAGGCGCTCTTTGTAGACGTTCATCAGCATCCGAAACCCCCGCTCGAACGTGTTGTCCGAGCGCAGCAGTTGCAGAATTTGTTCGTCTGAAGCGGGTTTGTTTGTTGGCGGCACCTGCAAGTCTGGTGAATTTGTGCAGTGAGACGAAAGTACGGGTGTCAGGTTTAACGGGGTAGTGTATTTACGCGCTACCTTTTTTCACAATCGGTTGGTGCTTTCGGTGCATCGTGACACAAATGTACGGTGCGCCCCCTACCTTTCGCCCTACTGTTGCCCCATGCGCGTCCTGCATCTTTTCGACTGGTATCTGCCTTCCACCCTGAGTTGGGTGAGTCGCCTTCTGCTACATTTGCCTGAAGTAGAGGTGTCCGTGGGTGCGCCCTGGATGGTGCAAAACCAGTTCTGCCACCCGCAATTTAAATACTACCGCTTTCCACTTCAGGCGCCGGGCATTTTTGATCCGGTATCGGAAATGCAATTCCCGTTTTGGCGCTGGATGCTGACCCGCTCGCAGCGGTTTTTGCCGACGTATCCGCTCTGGCTGGGGTGGCATTTGCGGCATAACCCGCCCGATATCCTGCACGCCCATTTTGGCCCCACCGGGTGTTTGTATTTGCCGCCGGCAAAAAAACTGAACCGGCCGTTGGTGGTCACGTTTTACGGGTTTGACTACCAAAAACTGTTGCACCATCGGCCGGTTTTTCGAAAAAAGTACCAGGAATTGTTTGCGCAGGCTGCACGCGTAGTGGCGGCCAGTCCAATCAGGCAACGGGAACTGGAGGCCATGGGCTGTCCGTCCGAAAAAATAGCCCTGGTGCGTCCGAGTCCCGATTTAGCGCAGTTCCCTTTGGCAAAACGCATCAAACAGCCCGGCCGTCTCCACCTGGTGCAGGTTGCCACATTCACGCCCAAAAAAGGCTACCTGACCACACTGGATGCCGTGCGGCTGGCTCTGCCGGATTGCCCGAACCTCCGCCTGACGCTCGCCGGCGAACCCCACGACCCGGTGCTGACCCGGCAGGTACGGGAATTTATCCGACAACATCGCATGGAGCACTGCGTCACCTGGCTCGACCCGATTGACCACCGGCAAATGCCTGCATTTTTGATGCAGTTCGATGTCTTTATTCACCCCAGCCAACGTACGCCCGACGGCGACCACGAGGCGGTTTGCGTAGTGTTGCTGGAAGCCCAGGCAACCGGCTTGCCCGTGCTGGCCACCCGCCACTACGATATCCCCGATGAAGTTCAACATACACATACCGGTTTTCTGGTCGAGGAAGGCGATGCGCCGGCGCTTGCCGACGCCATCCGAACCCTGTACCGAATGGACAACGAACCATACCAGATACTCAGCCGGAATGCCCGCGCGTGGGTGAAACAAACCTTCGATGTCCGGCAAAGCGCCCGGCAACTACGCGCCATTTATACAGCAATAGGAACTCAAACCGCGCAACTCAAAACCCAAAACTCAAAACTCAAAACTTAGCGTGCGCCTCCTACTCATCACCGCCTGGTACCATCCGTTCATTCATCCGCGAGCACACCGCTGGACGAGCATTGCCGAGTATTGGGCTGCCCAGGGGCACGAGGTACATGTGGTGTGCGCGCGGCGGCGCAATTGCCCTGATACGGCCGAAGTGAACGGTGTGCAGGTACATCGCGCGGGTTTTGATTCCCTGAAAGAGGTTGCCTATTTTTTATCCGGCTCCACGACAGGCAGGGGCAGGGTAGGGGGGGCGGTCCGGCAACCCGGCCGCATCGAGCGCATAGCGATGTGGCTGTACCGCACTTTTTGGAAAAACATTTATTTCCCCGACGATGCCTGCTTGTGGTATTTCCTGGCACGGCGGAAGGTGCGGACGCTGCTGGCGGCCCAACCGTTTGACGCGCTGGTGTCCGTTTCGCTACCGTTCACGGGGCATCTGGTCGGGATGTATGCCCGGCGGTGTAGCCCTGGGGTACGCTGGCTGGCCGACATCGGAGATCCGTTCACGATACAAGCCCAACCACTGAACAATGCTTTTTTGTACGCGCACATCAGTCGGAGACTGGAGCGCACCGTTTTAGAAAATGCCGATGCGGTGGTTGTCACCAATTCGGGGGCCGTGCGGGCGTATCGGGAACAATTCGGCGATGTGACAGCGCGAATCGGGGTTGTGCCGCCAGTGTGGGAACAATCCAAACCACAACCTTTTTCAGTTCGAGAAGGGTTGAATCTGGGGTACTTCGGCGCGCTGTACACCCCTGTTCGCACGCCCGACGCCTTTTTGGGTCTGCTGAACAAAACGATTGCAGCGCGACCAGAACTGCTTGGGCTGTTGCAGGTACATTTCTTTGGCGAGGTATTTCCGGAGTTTTTTGAAAAACTCAACCGTGCGCCGGGTGTGCAGATGCACGGGCTGCGCGCGCGGGCCGAAGTGCAGGCCGCTATGCGGCAAATGGACGTGCTGGTCAATATCGGGAACACCACGGAGTACCAGTTGCCCAGCAAAGTGGTGGACTATCTGGCCGCCGGAAAGCCGGTGCTGCACCTGTCCTACACGGAGCATGACCCGTTTCTTGATTTTTGGGGCGATACGCCCGGACTGCTGACGGTACGCGTGCACCACGACCGTGTGGCAGATGAAGATATCCTGCGCTGGCTGGCATTTTTAGAGGAAAACACATCCTGCCGAGTGTCACAGAGTGCCTGCAGCGGGTGCAAAAATTCACGGTAGCGGCGGTAGCGGCGGCTTACGAGGATTTTCTTTTTCCGAAAAAAAATCATGGAGCAACGCCAGATACTGCGGCAGCACCACGGCATCGGCAAACTCCCGAAGCACCTTTTGGCGGCTGAACAAGCCCATCCGGGAACGGGTTGCTGCCGGCAGAGCAAGTATTCGGAGCATGATTTGAGCAAGCATATCGGCTCGTCGGGGCGGGAACAGGAAACCGTTTTTCCCTTCCTCCACCGTATCGCGACAGCCAGGGGTGTCGGTCGTTGCAATGATTTTTTGCATAGCCATGGCCTCCAGCACGGAGCGCGGTACGCCTTCGCGGTAGTACGAAGGCAGCACCAGCACATCGGCTTCGGCGAGGTGCGGGCGCACGTCATCGGCTGCACCAAAAAATTCCACTGCACCTTCCTGTTGCCAGGTGCGTAACACCTCAATTTCTATGGAGGCAGGATTGCCCGGATCGGGACTGCCCACTACACAAAACCTGGCCGCAGCGCCCGTCTGCCGCACTTGCCGCGCAGCCTCAACAAATTCACGGATACCTTTTTCAGACAACAAGCGACCGCAAAAAAGAAAGGTGACGGTGGATTTTTGGGACCGAGGAAATGGCTGCGGTTGGAAGTGGTCGGGGTCAATACCCGGGCCGGGGATGATTTGCGCCTGTGCCGGGGTTATTATTTTTTGTTCCAAAAACTCCCGCATATCGTCCCGGTTGAGAAAAATGACACGGTATGCGTGTCGGAGTGCGAATCGGTAGAGCGGTGCCGCCAGCCGGCGCCAGCGGGCCGCCGATGTGCCGCTATGGCCCAGACCTTCCACAACAGATATGGTGGGCGTGCCGGTCAACCGTGCCGCCAAGTTGCCCAGGGTGTTGGGTTTAATAGTAAAAAGCAAGACGATATCGGGGCGCTCCAGCCGAAACAGGTGGAGCAATTCAACGAGCGTACGCAGGTTTTGAAAAATAGAAAAACTTCGGCGCGACAGATGCCTCAGCGGCAAAAAACGGGTATTAAGCCGGGGGCTGAATCGGTCGGCGGGCGCTGCCACTACGATTTCGTAGCCGGATAGTTGCAGAGCCTGAATCAATGCCCGGCGGTAGTTCCACACGTTCCAGGAAGTATTGGCTACGAGCAGGATTTTTTCAGGTGGCATAATAAAAAAGGGCAAAAGGCAAAAAGCAAGAGGCAAAGGGCTTTTTGCCCTTTGCCTCTTGCCCTCTACTTTTTGCCTCTTGCTTTTTGGCTACCGGTTTGTCGTATGTAGCCGCGAGGAGGAGGAAGTTGCTGCGCTTGGCCCATCTACCAAAGATGCGATTTGTTCCAGCGTGTATTGTTGTTTGACCAGATCATACACGTCCAATGCTTGGTCGCGGGTGATGGACGGGAACTCGTCCAAAAATTCGTTTACGCTGACGCCGATGCGAATAAAATCGTAAAATGTCTCGACGCGAACCCGGGTGCCGCTGAATACGGGCGCTCCGTCCTGAATTTCAGGATGTACAGTGATGGATTGGCATTGTCTCACGGTGGCTGCTGTTTAATGTTTTGATAAAAATTGTGCAGACAGAGCCGATCAACTCAATTGAGTTAGAAACGGTTGAATATGGATTAAAAAATTACGGCGGCTAAAGTAGACAAACTCCCATATCCTCCAAACCGAATCCCGAAAAAATTTCCTGAACCTATAAAAATGTTTCCCCAAAACGGGTATGAACGACCGATCTGACCTGTTTTATAGCCTGTTCCTCGGATTTCGGCCAGATCAACAGCACATCGCCCTCATCTACCACGATGTAGCCGTCGAGGTTTTTTAGCACAATCAGTTTGCCCTTGGGCGCCCGCACCAGACAGTTTTTTACATCAAGCGCCACGACAGATTGGCTTTGCAGCACATTGCCGTCGGCATCCTGCGGACACTCCGCGTGCAGGCTGGCCCAGGTGCCGAGGTCCGACCACCCAAAGTCGGCCGGAATCGTAAATACGTTTGTTGCTTTTTCCATAATGGCAAAGTCAACAGAGATGTCCGGAGTGGCAGGGTAGTGTTCTTCGATAAAACCCTGCTCACCGGGCGTGTTGTAGTGCCCGCGCCCTTTTTCGAGGATTTGGAAGATATCCGGCGCGAGGTTTTCGTAAGCATGCAGGATGGTTTGCAGGTTCCAGATAAAAATACCGGCATTCCAGAGGTATTGGCCGGACTTCACGAACGCCCGGGCGTTGTCCAGATCGGGTTTTTCCGTGAAGCGTTCAACGGCGAAAATACCAGACTCAGCAGCACTGCCAAACTGAATGTAGCCATAGCCGGTGTCCGGGCGGGACGGCTGGATGCCGAGGGTCACGAGGGCCTCGCGGCTGCCGGCAAAGGCGAGTGCCTGCTCGATTTTTTCACGAAAAACACCTTCCTGCAACACGATGTGGTCCGAAGGCGCCACCACCATGTTGGCGTTGGGATCGAGCGCCGCGAGTTTGAGCGCCGTGTAGGCGATGCACGGAGCGGTGTTGTTGCGGCTCGGCTCCCCGATAATCTGGTTGTCGGAGAGTTCGGGCAATTGCTGTTTGACTAAGTCGCGGTAGGCGGCATTGGTCACAATGAAGATGTTGGATGCCGGGCATATCGGCAAAAAACGCTCGAAGGTGAGCCGCAGCAGGCTCTTGCCTACGCCGAGCATATCGAGAAACTGCTTGGGGCGCGCCTCGCGGCTGCCGGGCCAGAAGCGGCTGCCCACGCCACCGGCCATGATGGCCACATACGTTGTCTTGGAGGTATGCATATTTTAGGTTGGAGGGTTGCTGGTTGAATTAGGTCTCAAACGTACATGGTTTCTTTAAAAAATCGTGTAGGGGTTCATTGGTGTTTTTCCTGATATTCCTGATAAACAGCTCGGATACCTTCCTCCAGTCCAATCGTCGCCTGCCAGCCCAAAGCGGTCAGTTTTTCCACGTCCATCAGCTTGCGCGGAGTGCCGTCGGGCTTGCTCCGGTCGTGGCGGATTTCGCCGGTGTAGCCCACGGTGCGCTGTACCATTTGGGCCAGTTCGAGGATGGAAATGTCGGTGCCCACGCCGACATTCACGAGGCCCTGCTCGTCGTAGTGTTGCAGGAGAAAATGGCAGGCGTCTGCGAGGTCGTCTACATGCAAAAACTCCCGGCGCGGTGTGCCGGTGCCCCACAGGGTTACGAACGGCAAACCGTCGCGCCGGGCCTCATGGAATTTGCGGAGCAGCGCCGGCAAAACGTGGCTGTTTTCGGGGTGATAGTTGTCGTTGGGGCCGTACAGGTTGGTGGGCATAGCCGAAATGAAGGAACACCCGTACTGCGCCCGGTAGGCATCGCACAGTTTGATGCCGGCAATTTTGGCAATGGCGTACGGCTCGTTGGTCGGCTCCAGCGGGCCGGTCAACAGGTACTCTTCCCGGAGGGGCTGGGGCGCCAGTTTGGGGTAAATGCACGAGGAGCCGAGAAACAATAGTTTGCGCACATCATGCTGCCAGGCCGCGTGGATGACGTTGGTTTCGATCATCAGGTTGTCGTACAGAAACTCGGCCCGGTAGGTATCGTTGGCCAAAATACCGCCCACCTTGGCTGCGGCGAGGAACACATACTCCGGTTTTTCCTGCCGGAAAAATGCGTCCACGGCAGCCTGGTTGCGCAAGTCGAGTTCGTTGGAGCGGCGCAGTGCGAAGTTGTCGAATCCCTCGGCCTGCAACTTGCGCAGGATAGCCGAACCCACCATTCCGGCGTGGCCGGCCACATAGATTTTGTCGTTTTTATTCATCTTTTTTTGTGCTTTGTACGCGCCAAATGCGGAGCCGCGTGCCGTCTTCGATCGTCAGGTCGCAAACAAGTTGTGTATCCCGGCCGCGAAAATACCGCTCAAACGCCGTTTCCGCTTCGCCGGTTTTTTTTCTCCAGTCAGCACTCTCCGAGCGGGTGATGAGGTGGGCGTAGCAGTTTTGAGTTTTGGGTTTTGAGTTTTGAGTTGTGGGCAGCGCGATCAGTTGCCGGTGTCCGTGCAGGGCATTGAGGTACTTGTGGCTTTCATCGGGGGTGAACGTGTAGTGCGTCGCAGTGGGTAGTTGGAGCAGGGCATCGGTGATGCGCTGCTGCCGGCTGTTGTAGCCGTACCCCAGCATTTGCACACCAACGAACAACGCAAATGCCGCCACACCCATTCCGATTTGGAAGCGCCGGGAAACCCTGGGCATTGTTTCCGCCGCTGCCAGAGCCACAAATGGCAGCAAAGGCAACAAAAACCGGCCTTGCAGCACCACTGCTTTGTACCCACTTTTGGAAAACGCATCGTATCCGTAACAGCCATAAACCGCGAGAAACAACCCCACCGTTGCTGCTATTTCCCATCGGTACGGCGATCTGTTTTTCCATAAAAAATACAACCCACCGGGAACCAGTACCAGCAGGGCCGGCACATAAAACATCAGGTTTTTTGGTAAAAAAGCAATGGAAAACGCAATGCCGGAGTCGCGTACAAACAGCGGGTCACCGAAAAAAAACCAGCCCCAGGCCAGTCGCGGCGCCATACCTGCTGCAAATCCGAGCCACAGAATTCCCCAGGATGTGCGCCCGCGCAACGCAGCGCCCAGCAAAAACGGCAAGGCCCACAGCACATTCGTTTCCCGGAACAACAGGCCGAGTCCGGCAACCAGGCCCGCCGCAGCCAGGCGAATTAGTTGGAAGGCTGGAAGGTTGGAAGGTTGGAAGGTTGCGGGTTGGAAGGTTGGAAGGCTGGAGGGTTGCGGGTTGGAGGGTTGACTGGTGGATTGGTTTTTTTTTGGGGGGGTGTATAGCCACAAAAAGATGCTCGCGAGGGCGAAACTCGGCAGGTCGCTCATCAGCGTGCGGGTCAGTACTAAGCCCGGGAGAAATAGCGCCGGGTACAGCGCCCAAATTACCGGTTTTTCAAGCCGGTGCAACAAGAGCGCCAAGGCCCAAATCCCGACAAGCCAGGCACCTGTTCCAGTCCAGAAAACAGCTTTCGGGCCAAAGAGGGCGATACCCGCTGCCGCCGGCAGTGCTGTTCCCGGCGGGTAATCGCCGGCAATTGGCGGGAGTTCGCCGCCGGCATTGTTTCCAGTCCATGCGCATGCCTGCTCGAAATAAGCCACCTCGTCGGCAATCAAAAAATGGGTAGGGTAGCACAGCGCGAAGACGGCGAGTGCGGCCACGGAGAACAGGAGTACGCTTGCAAACGGGGATGGCGCCAGATGCAATCGGTCATCGTTCATAACTCATCGCTCATCACTAATTTTGATGGCAAAGCCCGACTCGTGCAGGAGTTTGTCCCGGCGGAATAAATCAAGGTCGGCAGTCACCATCTCGGCTATCATATTTTCGAGGGAGCGCGTGGGAATCCAGCCGAGTTTTTCGCGGGCTTTGGTGGCATCGCCTATGAGCAAATCCACCTCGGTGGGGCGGTAATAGTGCGGGTCCACAGCTACGACCTCGGCGCCGGGGGCCAGTTGAAACTCGGGATTGGAACACGCCGTTACGACGCCCACTTCCTGGTCGCCCTGTCCATGAAACTCCAGTGTGATGCCGGTTTCCGCAAATGCCATGCGCACGAAGTCGCGTACAGCGATGGTTTTTCCGGTGGCGACGACGAAATCCTCGGCTACGGATTGCTGGAGCATCAGCCACATGGCCTCCACAAAGTCGCGCGCATGACCCCAGTCGCGCCGGGCATCGAGGTTGCCGAGCCAGATTTTGTCCTGCATGCCCAAGGCGATGCGCGCCACACCGCGGGTAATTTTGCGGGTCACAAAGGTTTCGCCGCGCAGGGGGGATTCGTGGTTAAACAGGATACCGTTGCAAGCAAAAATGCCGTAAGCCTCCCGGTAGTTGACGGTGATCCAGTAGGCGTACAGTTTGGCCACGCCGTACGGCGAGCGCGGGTAAAACGGCGTGGTTTCCCGCTGCGGCACTTCCTGCACCATGCCGTACAATTCGGAGGTAGATGCCTGGTAAAACTTCGTTTTTTGCTCCAAACCCAGCAACCGAATAGCTTCCAGCAACCGCAACGCGCCAATAGCATCGGCGTTGGCGGTATACTCGGGCGTTTCAAAACTAACTTTTACATGGCTCTGTGCGCCGAGGTTGTAAATTTCATCGGGCTGCACTTCCTGCACAATGCGGATCAGGTTCGTGCTGTCGGTCAGGTCGCCGTAGTGGAGGATAAAGTTCCGGTTCGTCACATGTGGATCCTGGTACAGGTGGTCTATCCGGTCAGTGTTGAACATGGAGCTCCGGCGTTTGATGCCATGCACGATGTAGCCTTTTTTCAACAAAAACTCGGCGAGGTAGGCGCCGTCTTGTCCGGTAATACCGGTTATGAGTGCTGTTTTCATCTTTTGTAGTGCTGCGTTCAGATTTAAGAGCAAAGTATTGCTGCAATGCGCTCCGCCGCGTGTCCGTCCCACAGCGGCGGCACGGTGCCGCGTTTGAAATTTCCGGCCAAAAGTAGTTCAATTTGGCGCTCCGCTGTTTCCGTGTTCAAGTCGGAAATGATCGTATTGGTACCGTATTGCACGGTGGCGGGCCGTTCGGTGGTTTCCCGGAAGGTGAGGCAGGGCACCCCGAGCCAGGTTGTTTCTTCCTGTACGCCACCCGAATCGGTCAGCACGAGCCGGGCATTTTGCATCAAACAAACCATTTCGGAGTAACAAACCGGCGGCAAAACATACACATCCGGGCATTCCTGCAGGTAGTGATCGAGTTGGTATTGTCCGATTTTCTGGAGCGTACGCGGGTGCACCGGAAACACCACGGGCAGGTGTCGGCTCGTCCGCCGGATCAGGTCAACTATGCGGAGCAGACCCTCCGAGTCGTCTACATTGGCATTGCGGTGGAAAGTGCAGAGCGCGTAGTTGTTTTTCACCGCAGAGGCGGAGAGGGGGATTTTACCGCAGAGGCGCAGAGGCGCAGAGGCGTAGAGAGGCGGGGGGGCTTTTTTTTCATAATCAAAAACACCGCGTCTCCGTGCCTCTGCGGTGAAAATCGTCTCCGCAATGAAAAATCGCTGCTGCCAATCTATTTTTTCCGCCTTCGGCAAAATCGCACGCAGCGCGTCAATCAACACATTTCCAACAAAATGTATGCGCTCGGCGGGGACGCCTTCGCGAATCAGATTCTCCACGCCGGCCTCTTCGCTCGCAAACAGCAGATCGGCCAAATGATCCACGGCGATGCGGTTCCGTTCTTCCGGCATGCGCCGGTCGCCGCTGCGCAAACCCGCTTCCACATGCGCTACCCGAAGTCCCAATTGCCTGGCGGCCAACGCCCCTGCGAGCGTGGACGTGACATCGCCGATAACCACGACCCAATCCGGCCGTTCGGCTTGCAGTACCGGCACCAACTCCAGTGCGATTTGGGGGGCTTCGCGCACCGGCGAAGATGTATCGCCGGGCAGTGTCACCGATGGTTTTGGTAGCCCGAGGTCTTGAAAAAAAACGGCGCTCATGGCCGTGTCCCGGTGTTGTCCGGTATGGATCAGGTTCGCTTGTACCCCCGGACAGCGCTGCAAGGCGTGCCACAAAGGGGCTGCCTTGATCAAATTGGGGCGTGTGCCGACGAGTATGGAAATGGTCATGGGAGGTTGTGTCAATTTGAAAAATCGGGTGTGATTTGGCCCCCGCAAAAAAACACCCCCGCCACCGAATACCGGCGGCGGGGGCTTGTTATTTCTAAAAAATGTTCGATTCCACAAAGCGGGCGAACAACGGATTACCGCTGAATAACTACCTTTACCTGCATGGCACTGGCTCCGTTGCGGATTTGCAGGGAGTACAGTCCGGCAGGCTGGTTGCTGTAGTCAAAGTTTTGTTTCAGCGTACCTGTACCGAATGCTACGGTTTGGCGATTAACCAACTGGCCAAGAGCATCGAACAGCGTGAAATCCAGTTCCTGTGCCGCATCGCCGCGCAGTTCTACCGTGAACACCCCGGCGCTGGGGTTGGGGTAGAGTCGGAATGTTTCCAGCCAAGCCACTTCGCCCGTGCCGACAAGGAGGACAACCATCTGCTGCAGGGTCGTGGCGCCGCAACTGTTCAGTACGGTCAGGCTCACGGTGTAAGTGCCCGGCTGGGAATAGGTGTGCGTCGGGTTGGCCTCATTGCTCATGTTGCTGTCGCCGAAGTTCCAGGTGTAACTATCGCCGTTTTGCGACTGGTTGGAAAATGTCACCGTGTAGTCCGTGGTCGAATGGGTAAATGCCGCCGTGGGCAGCGCCAGTACCTCAATCAGGTTGGGCTGGTTGCTGGAGCTGCTGCCGTAGGCATTGGTTACTTCCAGCGATACCGGGTAGATGCCGGCCGTGGCGTAGGTCACGGTCGGGTTTTGGGCGGTGGAGAGCAGCGGGTTTCCGCCGGGGAAAATCCAGTTCCAGGCGGTCGGGTTTCCGGCAGACTGGTCGGTGAACTGCACGGTGAATGGTGCACAACCCTTTGTTACGTCTGGTTTGAAACTTGCAATAGGCGCTGCGCCCTGAATCTCAACTTCAACAGTAAATACCGTAGTGCCGCAATCATTTTTAGCCTCCAGGGTAATTGTGTAGGCGCCGGCAGTTTCGTAACTGTGTGTCGGGCTGGCTTCCGTGCTGGTATTGCCGTCGCCGAAATCCCAGGAATAGGAAGTAGCGTTTTGCGACGTGTTGGACAGCACCACGCCAAGGCCGGCATTTTGCACGGTAAATCCTGCTGTGGGCGGCCCAAGCACGGTGACGGTGCTTGTCGTTGTGCTGCTACCCGCGCTGTTGCCGGCTATGAGAGTGACGGTGTACACGCCCGGCTGGTCAAAAATTACTACCGGATTGGTCTCGGTGCTCGTGGCAGGTGTTCCACCCTCGAACGTCCAGTCATAATCCGTGGCATCGGCGCTGGACTGGTTGGTGAACGTCACTTCGAGCGGAGCACAGCCTTCCGTTGTGCTGGCGGTGAAAGCGGCTTGCGGGGGCAAGAGAATTGTCACCGTTTTTGTGGCGGTGGCCGTGCCGCAGGCATTGGTGGCGGTGAGCGTCACGGTGTAGGTGCCGCTGACGGTGTAGGTGTGTATCGGGTTTTCCTCCGTACTTCCATTGCTGTCGCCAAAATCCCATGCGTACGCGGTAGCGTCGTTCGAGTTATTGGCGAAGGTAACCGTGCCGCCCAAAACGTTGCTGCTGAAGTCCGCCGTCGGTCCGGCAAGCACGACGACCAGGTCGGTTTGGGTGGTCGAGTTACTGCCGGCGGCATTGCTGGCGGTGAACGTGACGGAGTAGGCGCCCGGGGTATCGTACACCACGGTCGGATTTTCCTCGGTGGAATTATTCGGCGTACCACCGGGGAATTCCCAGTAGAAATCCGTGGCATTGGCCGAGGCCGCACTGGCAAACTGTACAGTCAAGGGGCCGCAACCGCTGGTTGGTCCGGCGGTGAACTCGGCGGTGGGCGGCGTGACGATCGTTACGGTTTGGGTCGTGGTGCTCGCGCCGCAGGCATTGGATGCCGTGAGTGTGACGGTGTAGGTTCCGTCGGCGGTGTAGGTATGCGTCGGGTTGACCTCGTTGCTGCCATTGCTGTCGCCAAAATCCCACAGATACAGGTTTGCGTTCTGTGACGTATTTTCAAAAGCAACCGTGGCGCCATTGGTGGTGCTGTTGAAATCGGCTGCAGCATCCTCGAACACTGTGATGTAATTCGTTTGTGTGACCGAGTTACTGCCTTGCGCATTGCTCACGGTGAGCGTTACGGTGTAGGTGCCGGGTGTGTTGTACACCACGACGGGATTCTGCTCGGTGGAGTTATCGGGTGTGCCACCGGGGAATGCCCAGAGAAAATCGGTGCTGTTGGCCGAGGAAACACTCGTGAACTGCACGGTCAGCGGGCCGCAGTCGGCGGTCGGCGAAGCGGTAAAACCGGCAGTGGGCGGGGTAGCGATGGTGACGGTTTCGGTAAATACATTGGTACCGCAAGGCCCGGTAGCCGTGAGCGTCACGGTGTAGGTTCCATCAGCGGTATAGGTATGGGTCGGGTTGGTTTCATTGTTGGTGTTGCCGTCGCCGAAATCCCAGTTGTATGTATTGGCGTTAGCCGAGTTGTTGGTAAACGAAGCCGTGGCGCCATTTACGTTGCTCGCGAAGCCGGCGACAGGGCCGGGACTCACAGTGATGTAACTCGTTTGGGTCGCTGTATTGCTGCCGGCGGCATTGCTCACGGTGAGCGTGACGGTGTAGGTGCCGGCGGCACTGTACACGACGACGGGGTTTTGCTCGGTGGAATTATCCGGTGTGCCGCCGGGAAATGCCCAGAGAAAATTGACGGCGTTGAGGGAGGATGCATTGGTGAATTGCACGGTCAGTGGGCCGCATCCGCTGGTTGGGTTGGCGGTAAATGCGGCTAACGGCGGGGTGATGATGGTCACCATCTGACTTGCTGTGCTGGTGCCGCAGGGGCCGGTGGCGGTGAGTGTCACCGTGTATACACCGTCGGTGGTGTAGGTGTGTGTCGGGTTGGCATCGTTGCTGGTGTTGCCGTCGCCGAAGTTCCAGTTGTAGGTATTGGCATTGGCCGAGTTGTTGGTAAACGACGCCGTGAAGCCATTGGTTGCACTGGAAAAACCGGCAGCCGGTCCCGGGGTTACGGTGATGTAACTCGTTTGAGTTGCTGTATTGTTGCCGGCACTATTCGAGACCACCAGGGTGACGGTGTAGGCGCCGGGGCTGGAATAAACCACAGTCGGGTTTTCTTCGGTGGAACTGTTTGGGGTTCCACCGGGGAACGACCACTCAAAACTGATGGCATTGGGGGAGGAAGCATTGGAAAATTGCACGGTCAGTGGCCCGCATCCGCTGGTTGGGTTGGCGGTAAATGCGGCCAGCGGCGGGGTGATTATGGTTACCGTTTGGCTCGCCGTGCTGGTACCACAGGGGCCGGTAGCGGTGAGTGTCACGGTGTAGGTGCCGTCTTGCCCGTAGGTGTGTTCCGGTTCTTCTTCGGTGCTTTCGCCGCCGTCACCAAAACTCCAGTGGTAGGTGGTAGCATCGTCGGAGTTGTTGGTAAATGATGCCACGAAGCCATTGGTGGTGCTGGAAAAACTTGCCGAAGGCGGCGGAACCACGACGATGTAGTTCGGGAGCGTCAGGGTATCGTTGCCAAATGGGTTGGTAACGATGTGCATCACGGAATAAGAACCCGGG
Organism: Lewinellaceae bacterium; assembly: GCA_016719605.1. Classification (GTDB taxonomy): domain Bacteria; phylum Bacteroidota; class Bacteroidia; order Chitinophagales; family Saprospiraceae; genus M3007. The sequence goes on from JADJYW010000012.1 coordinate 186,790, forward strand.
GTGCTGTACGTCACCGTCGGGTTTTGGGCGCTTGACGTATCGGGTGTGCCGCCGGGAAACGACCAGAAATACCCGGTCGGATTGCCTAAGGACTGGCTGGTAAACTGCGTGGTGAAAGGTGCGCAGCCGGAGGTGGTGTCGGCGACAAAACCTGCTACGGGCAGGGCGATGACGGTGACGGTTTTGGATGAAGTATTGCTGCCACAGGCGTTGCTGGAGGTCAGCGTGACGGTATACGTTCCGCTCGTTGCATAGGTATGGGTTGGGTTGGCCAGGCTGCTGGTGTCGCCGTCGCCGAAGTTCCAGAGGTACGAAGAGGCCCCGTTGGAGTTGTTGGTAAATGAAACCGTCAGGGTGTCCACCGTAAAATTGAAATTGGAGGATGGAATGCTCTGGACGGTGATATAGTTGTTTTTGATAATCGTGTTGGAGCCTGATCCGTTGACCGCCGTGAGCGTGACCGTGTATGTGCCGGAGGTTTGGTATACGGCAATCGGGTTTGTCTGGTTGGAAGATGCCGGCGAAGCGCCCGGGAACAACCACAGAAAAGTGGACGCATTGGCCGAGGATTCGTTGCTAAACTGCACGGTGAATGGTGCGCAGCCATCTGTCGGGAAGGCCGAGAATTCAGCGGTAGGAATGGTATTGATTAATACTGTTTTTGTTGACGAGCCACAGTCGTTTTCCACGGTAAGCACGACGGTGTAGTTTCCAGATTCGGGGTATGTGTAGGTTGGATTTTGCTCGGTGCTGACCCCGCCATCGCCAAAGTCCCAAAAGTAGCTCGTTGCATTTTGGGAAGTACTGGTGAAGGTGTACATCAGACCGGTGTAGGTAAAAGTAAAGTTGGCGGTCGGGGTGGGGTTAATTACGACCGGTTGGGTGATGGAGTTTGTTCCGCCTACGCCGGTGATAGTCAGCACGACATTATATGTTCCGGCATTGGCCCAGGTTACGGTCGGGTTTTGAGCCGTGGAGGTAGGTGGTGTTCCGCCGGGGAAACTCCAGTTGCGTGCAGTAATGTTTCCAACGGACTGGTCGGTAAATTGCACGGGCGTAGCACGGCAGGCTGGATTCGGCGCCCACTCGAAGTCGGCGACCAACGGCTGGTTGGCGCCGCAGGGTTGGAGACAACCGTTGTTGATGCGTGCCGTGATGTAGTTGCTGATGGTGTTTATTGAGGTGTTGCTCCAGATGTTACTGGTGCTGACAAACGGACACATGATGAAGTTGGTGGGGCAGCTGCCACCACCGACGGGATCGTGGCTGGCGTTGAAATTGTGCCCGAGTTCGTGCGAAGTCAGGCAGCGAAGCAGTTCCGCGTTATTTGAAAAATCTTGTAAGCAGTGGTATTTCTGAGCGGTACAGAGGCCATTGAAATAGGCGATGCCGATGGTAGATCCATCAAAATCGCGGTTGGTCCACAGTTCTCCGTTGTCGAAAGGCACACCGAAGCCACCGCCGTTACCCCAGGAGCGAAAGGAGACAAGGAGGTCGTCTGCTATATTTGAATTAGTCCACGGGTCTGATCCGGTTATCACAAGTTGGGTGACGATGACGAATGTTATGTCGTGATTAAACGATCCGGTGTAGTCGCCTTCTACATTGTTGATTACCGCGATGTTGTGGGATTCTACAGCGCCGACGGAGCCGTATTTGCTATGCATGGATTTGTCGGATGCAATGGCGATTTCCAACTCGTAGCAACCGAAAAATTCCGGGGAGTCCCCTTTTTGTTTGGCTGCCTCAATCAGGTGATCGGTGTCTTCCGTGGCGGCCAGCGTGGCGCAAGTTGCATCTTCGGGGTAAAGCACCGCGCTTTTCGGGTACACAATGAACAGGTCCCGGGCGGCATCCGGCTGATGGTACCACAGGGGTTCAATGTAATAGCGCACGTCGCCCACGTCCACAAAGCCGTTGATGAAATCCTTGTCGAGTGTCAGGCGCACCTTGCCGCCACGGGTAGTTTCATGGCCTTTGAAGGCGATATGTTCTTTGCGCGTATATTTTTCGATGCCGGTTTCGGTGGGTACCTGCACGAAATATGTGGGCGACAGGATGTTGCTGGGTTGGAGTTGCAGGGTCCAGTCGTGGTTGCCGAGGTGCAGTTGCATCGTGGAGGACTCGGGCGTGCTGTTTACGAATTGCTGGAGGGCCAACGGGTTCAGCCGGTATACATTCCATTCGGTGAGTACCTTTTTCAGGGCGGCAGGCGCCTCTACGGTTTGCGGCTCGCCGATGAAGTTTTGTGCGCTTGCTCCAAAAGTTAGCAAGACCGGCACCACCAATACGACAAGCCGGATGTACAGACGTAAGTAATTGAGCATGGTCAGGTTTGATTTGAAAACGATGATAATTGACATTATACGGGATAGCCTTGCAGCTGGTTGCGTAGTGCGGATTCGTAGATTTTAACAAATGTCAATAAGGTTCGGCAGGGAGGAAGTTGGAAACGCCGTTTATTTGCGGCCGGTAGCCTGATTTCAGGCGGCGAAAGTAGGACTTGTTCCGAACAATCGTTTTTACTACTTTTCTAAATTGACAGTTTCGTCAAAACACCGACGCTTTTGCGCGGCAAGCGGTTTGTGCGGCGACTTTTGCAATCCCACAAATGATGCCCCGTAGCGTTCTCAAACAATTTCAAAACTATCTATCTATGAAACAATTGCGTTTTCAACTTGCATGTCTGGCGCTGCTTGCCTCCACGGCGTGTCTTTCCGCACAAAACATGTTGGGCTATTCGGTTTCGGAGGCCGGATTTTCGGCGCCCAAAGACGAAAAAGAAGCACCGCGCTTCCGGGATCGCCTGTGGTATGGCGGTGGACTCAGTCTTGGCTTTGCGGGCGGTTCCGGGGTCAGTGTATTCGGATTTGGTATTTCGCCCATGGTCGGTTACAAAATTATCGGTCCGCTGTCGGCAGGCCCGCGTCTGTCTGTTTTTTATACCTCACAGAAATACACCGGCATTGGGACGTACAATCTGTTCGACGTCGAACTCAGCCTGTTTGCCCGGGTACGCGTGTACAAGGGCTTTTTTATTCAGGGAGAAGTGGGCACGCTTTCGGATCAGTATGTATTTTTTGACGGGAGTGGCTATGGTAAAGGCACCCGCACCCGCCCCTCGCAGTACCTCGGAGTCGGGTATAATTTTTCCAATGGGGCCGGTGGACTCGGGCAGGAAATATCCATTATGTACGATTTTTATGTCGGGGGCGATATCAATGCCATCGAAAACCCGTGGCAATACCGTTTCGCATTTACCTACGGGTTTTAAGGTTGAGAGGTTGGAAGGTTAGAAGGTTAGAAGGTTAGAAGGTTAGAAGGTTTCTGGTTCTTGTAACATTCTAACCAGAAACCTTCTAACCTTCTAACCTTCCAACCTTCCAACCTTTCTGCGCCGGAATAGATATTGAACCGTTCGCCGCGCAGGAATCCGATGAGGGTCATGCCGGACGCTTCTGCCAGTTCGAGGGCGAGGCTGGATGGGGCGCCCACAGCGGCGAGACAAGGGATGCCGGCCATGGAGGCTTTTTGCACCAGTTCGAAGCCGGCTCGGCCACTTACCAGCAACAGATAGTCCCGCAAGGGCAAGTTATAGGCGCGGCGCAACGCGGCGCCTATAACCTTATCCACGGCATTATGTCGGCCAACGTCCTCACGCAGCAGCACCAGGCGTCCGCTTGCATCGAACAGACCCGCCGCGTGTAGCCCGCCTGTGGCATCAAAAGTGGCCTGCGCCTGGCGCAGTATGTCCGGAAGCCTGAAAAGTGTTTCTGCTGAAAAAAGCGGATGCCCCGGCATCGGGTAGTGGCAACTTACAGTCTGTACGGCATCAAGCGATGCCTTGCCGCATACGCCACAACTGGAGGAGGTAAACAAATGCCGCGTCAGCCGCGCCTCGTCTACTGGAATATCCGGTTGCAATTCTACCAACAGCGTATTTTCGGCCAGCCACCGGTCGGCCATGATCTGGGCGGCTTGCTGGATGAGACCTTCGGTGAACAGAAAACCGGTGGCCAGTTCTTCATCGTCGCCCGGCGTACGCATAGTGACGGCTATGGATAGTTGGCGCCGGCCGGCTCCCGCCCCGTGCCCGATGCGGATTTCCAGCGGCTCCTCGGCCACCAGCAGGTCGGAGCGTTGTTCAAACCCGGCCGACGTTACAGTTTGTGCCGTGACGCGGTGTGTGCGTTGTGGAGTCATGCATGTTGGTTTGAGCAAAATGGAACAAATGCAGGAAATTGTGTTGGTTGAACAATGCGCGGGCATCGTTGCAAACACTTCAGGTTGACTAAAAGTAGTGGCGCAAGATAGGTTAGTTTGTAGTTTTGAAACCCGACCCGATGCGTCCGCAGCAGTAAGTTTTCCTATTTTTGCCTCCACCTTTTACTTTATCCCCCATCTATTTCAATTTCCTCCAGTATGCAAAATCTCCTTCTTATTGGCGCGGGCCGCTCGGCCACGGTACTGATCGGCTATATTTTAGAGCAAGCCGGCCGGCATAATTTTTTTGTCACCGTGGCTGACGCAGATGTCACGCTGGCACAGCAAAAAGTAGGCAGCCACCCCAATGGTCGGGCGACCTGGCTGGACGCCTCCAAGCCCAACGACCGGCGCGAACTCATCAGCCGCCATGATGTGGTAGTATCGCTTCTGCCTCCCCAAATGCACGTCGAAGTGGCGCAGGATTGTGTTGCTCTGGGCAAGCACTTAGTCACGGCCAGTTATGTCTCCAAACAAGTATTTCGCCTGGGGGATGAGGTTCGCCAACGCGCACTGGTTTTTATGAACGAACTGGGTCTGGATCCCGGCATTGACCACATGAGTGCGATGCAACGCATCAATGCCATTCGCGCCAAAGGCGGCAAAATCTCCGCATTTTACTCCTACACGGGTGGCTTGGTGGCTCCGGAAAGTGACACCAACCCGTGGCACTACAAGTTCAGTTGGAATCCGCGCAACGTGGTGCTGGCGGGCCAGGGTACCGCGCAGTTTCTGGAAGACGGCAAACTGAAGTACATCCCGTATCGCCGGCTGTTCCGCCAATACCGCCTGGTCGAAATTCCTGGCATGGGCGAATGGGAAGTGTATGCCAACCGCGACTCGCTGCTATACCGGGAGGCGTACGGCCTCACGGATATCAAAACCCTGTTTCGGGGGACGGTACGACATCGCGGCTTTTGCGATGCCTGGAATGCACTCGTGCGTATTGGACTCACCGATGCCACATTTCCTATTGTAGACTCCGATCACCTGTCCTATCACGACCTGATGGAGGCTTTTCTTGGTATCAGCCAGCATACCGGATCGGTAAAAGACCGCATGGCCAAACTGCTCGAAACTGAGCCGGACAGCCCCGTTATGCAAAAATTAGAATGGCTGGGACTGTTCAGCAAGCGCCGCATCAAGGTGAAAGATGCCACGCCTGCCCTCATTTTGGAACGGTTGCTTTTGGAAAAATGGGCGCTCAAACCCAACGATAAGGACATGGTTATCATGCAACATGTATTCGAGTACGAACTCGACGGACGCAACAGAAAACTAACTTCCACCCTCATCATGAAGGGCAAAAACGGCGTGGACACGGCTATGTCCCGGCTGGTGGGTTTGCCACTTGGTATTTTTGTAAAACTACTTCTCCTGGGTAAAATTTCTACCACAGGGGTCAATATCCCCACCATGCCGGAAGTGTACGAACCGGTCATGGCCGAGTTGGAGGAATTTGGGGTGAGATTTCTGGAAAAAGAGGAATGACGCAATCATCTTTCACGATTTGCGACTTATGATCAGCAGCATCTCGACGAGTACCTCGTTGAGTCGTTCGATAGCCAGGCCCAGTTCCCACGCTGCTCGGTTGCGGGGTTCTACATAGTTGGAAATACTGCGAATAGCCGAAAATGGCACATCTGCCAGGAGGCAGGCGTAAAAAAACGCGGCACTCTCCATGGTCTCTACCTGTATGTCCGGGTACTTTTTTTGTACAGCCTCAATAGATGTTGCACCTCCATGCACGCGGTTGACCGTCAGCCCCCGAACAGCGGGCAGGAAACCGAAATTTTCCGCGACGGGGTTACGCAGCAGGCCCTGCTCGAACGGTGGCTCGTCGGGTGCGATCAGCCCCAGTTCAAACATATCCGTAAACCGGCCGTCGGCTTCTTCCACCCCAAGATCGCCAAACCGGTCGGCGACCACCTGGACAACCTCGCCCGGCTGGAATGACCGGTCGAACGCTCCGGCTACTCCGGCGTTTAGCACCCAATCCGGGCGGTACAGGGCCAAATACCGACCCAGGTGCCAGGCAGTGGATGCCATACCGACTCCGGTGATGAGTGGGTGTACCGCCACGCCGTCTTTTTCGAAAGAGGCGTCTCCTTTTTTTTGAAAATTGTGCTCCAGGAAGGTCAGAATTGGCGCCACTTCAAAAGGTGTAGCGGCCACGAGCAAAATATCCATTTCTTTTTTTGCGCGAAAGTACGCGATGCGCCGGACTGGCGGGCAAAATCGCACTACCTTGCCCACCTGAAAAAAAGCCGCTATACATGTCCAGCGAATGGTTCGCCACTTGGTTCGACTCGCCCTACTACCACATCCTGTATCAAAGTCACGATGACACGGAGGCACGCCACTTTATTGACAAGTTGCTCCTCGCCCTGCACTTGCCTCCCGGAGTGCGTATCCTCGATCTGGCTTGTGGCAGGGGCCGGCATGCCCGTTATTTGGCTGAAAAGGGATTTGATGTAACAGGACTGGATATTTCTGCGGCCAGTATTGCTTTTGCCCGCCATTCCGAACACGAGCGCCTGGCGTTTTTCCAACACGATATGCGGCATTCCTTTCGCATCAACTATTTCGATGCTATCGTGAATATATTCACCAGTTTTGGCTACTTCGATACGGATCGGGACCACTTGCACACCTTAGCCAACGTATCCAGAGGTCTTCGGCCGGGAGGATTGTTTTTGCTGGATTTTTTCAATGCAGCATGGGTGCGTCGCCATCTTGTGCGGTATGAGCAAAAGTCTCTGGACGGAATCGTTTTTCATGTACACAAATCCATTCGGTCGGGTCCGGGTACACAAGCGCGTGGAATTCGAGACAGGGGGGCGGCGGTTTGTTTTTCGGGAACGGGTACGGCTGTTCACCTTACCTGATTTTCAGGACATGTTCCGTGCTGCCGGTCTGGATATACAGCAAACATACGGCGGCTATGATCTTAGTTCATTTGACCCGACAACATCCAAACGGCTCATCCTGATCGCAAAAAAAATACTTTGATATGACTTGGTTGGTAACCCTGGATGCGGCGCTCTTGCATTGGATTAATTCAACCGGTAGCAACCCGGTGTTTGACTTTCTGCTGCCCTTGTTTCGGGAAAAATGGTTTTGGGCGCCGTTGTATCTGTTCGTACTGGTCTTTTTTTTACAAAACTCCGGCAGTCGCAGGGGGATGATTCTCATATTCGGCTTGGTAATAGCCGCCGGTTTGGCTGATTTTACGAGCAGTACTTTGATCAAAAAAAACGTGCGGCGTTTGCGCCCTTGCAACGATCCGGCAATACGGGAACTGGTAGTGCAACGAGTACCATGCGGAAGTGGATACAGTTTTACCTCCTCACATGCTGCCAACCATTTTGCTGCCGCTGTTTTTCTGAGTTTTACATTGGGCACGCGTATTCCGCGCGTACGGCTTGGTCTGCTGGTGTGGGCATCAATAGTGGCATATTCTCAGGTATATGTTGGCGTACACTACCCAAGTGATGTGTTGTGTGGGGGGCTGTTGGGAGCCGCGATTGGATCGCTGGTAGCCCACGGTTTCGATCGCTTGCTCGGCAGAAACATGCCTGAAGAATCAGGCGATTGAATTCAGGAAGAGCTCCTGCTGAAATTATGGCGTGTGCGAAACAACTCGTTGGGCCAAATCCAAAATGCGACTTATAAGTGTAACGTCCGGAATGGGGAGGTTTCGATCCTGATTTTCCTCTTCTACTATGACTGCTTCGGTGGCTTGCTGTATATCAGAGGCAGTCTTTGCGCATTCTGGCTGTGCTGCCGCATCTAAATTTACATATATGGCCGAGAAAAGGCTAAAGGCAAGAATGCCGGCGATGACGTACTTGAAAAGTTGTTTTTGTTTCATAGCCTGAAATTTAGACGCCCGAAGGTATAACTTTCAATGGATCGAAATTAAGAAAACGTTGCGGTATTTGGACACTTATTGACAAACAGATGACAAAAAGGTTGCCGGTACCGGAATGTTTTTTGAAAATGAGCCTGGGCGGTATTACACCGACCCAGGCTCGTATCGTCAAACCAAAAATCAATTCGTAATTACTGCTTCAGACCGCCATTGCCGGCCGGTACACTTTCCGGAGTAGGTGCATCTTTACATCACCTTTGATCGTCAGCATCCGGGTTTCGGTAGCCTCGTTGGTTGTAAGGGTGATGGTTTTTGTAAAGGCACCCGGGCGTTGGGTATCGTAGCGTACTTCGATCACATTGCTTTCGCCAGGCATAATCGGCTCTTTCGGGTAGGTCGGTACCGTGCAGCCGCAGGAGCCTTTCGCCGTCTTGATAATAAGCGGTTCGTTGCCGGTATTGGTGAACTTGAACTTGCGGAGCGGCTCGGCGCCTTTATTGACTGTACCGTAGTCTACAGTAGTGGACTCGAAGGTCATAACCGGGCCGTTCTGAGATTGAGCGGATGCATAAAAGGTGCCTACAAGGGCAAACGCGAGGATGGCGAGTACTTTTTTCATGGAAAGTAGAAATAGTTTGTGAAGGAAAATTCTGTGATCTTTTCTTGTCGGGACAAAAGTAGGGCGACCTTCAGCGCCCCCAAAGCATCGCGCTGTTAACGATGTCCAAACAAAACTAAACCCTTTTTGAAAGGAAGTGAAAAGGCTCAAAATCAGCGTCTCGAGGCAAAAACTTGCTCATAAATGCGCCGCAAAACCGCTTCTCATCGGTGATTATTTCAGCAGTTCCTTCCAGCCGTTGTCTGAAGGGGAGCGTCTTCCCATAGTGGGTGGTCAGCCCCTCGGGCAAATAAACCACTACACTGTATTTGTCATCTTTCGGTGTCAGTGATTTGGAAAGCACTCCGCCACGCAAAGTGCCAAACTCCGCGTACGGGTAGCTGTCCAGTTTGATTATGACCTGCTGTTTAGGTTGCACCTTGCCGCTGTTGGCTATTGGCAGGAGCAGGCGACCAACCATCATGTCCTTTTGAAGCGGGACAATAACGAGCAACTGTTGGTCTTGTCGGACATATTGCTTTTCGAAGAGCACGTTGGCATTAAAAGAGACCCGACCTGCAGTCGGAGCGGTGATCAGGTAGGTTTGCTTCCATTTGTCTAATGCCGACTTCAGGTCGCTTAGGGTTTGACGCACCCGGCCGGCGGCAGACTGTTCGCCTTCTGCCTCTCCCAAGGCGGCGTCATTTCTACTTCTGCCGAGGCTGGTTATCTCGTTTTGTTTACGGATAATGTTGTCTTCAATGGCCTCGTACTGGCGCTCGATATCATCCAGGCGCTGGCGCTCTTTTTCCAATTCGTTTCGGGCAATGGCCCCGGCATCAAACAGGTCGCGCTGGCGCTGGTACAGTTCTCTGGCCGAAGCCAACTGGGTTTGTATCCGGCGCATTGCCTTTTGATCGGCGACAATACTCTGCTCCAATTTGTTTGCTTGCGCTTTGATCGCCTCAATGCTGCGCTGAACCGAAGAACTTTTGTCTTGCTTGCCGAAGCGATAGTTGTCCATGGCTTGTACAAAAGCGGCATACTCAGCCTGGAGTTCTCCCGTTTCCAGGCCTTCGAGGGGAAGTATATTGTTCAGCGAGTCCGGTATGCACTGGAACCAGTAATTCATGGCGCGTTCCAATCGCTTGATGTCTTCATACCTGCCCGTACTTTGCAAAACAGCAAGTACCGAACCTTCCTGAACAAAAAATGTGTCGCGGACAAAAAGGTTGGCAATGTGCCCATCCGTGCGGGCGATTACATCCACGGGCGGAGCCTTGGGTGTAATGGTAATGCGGGCTACCACGACATCAGGATAACTGATAATGGCGGCTACACCCAGCAGGGCAGTCACGCCAATAAACACAACAAACGTACCCCAGCGAATGAGCCATCCAGGTGGCGTGCCGAGGATTTCCTGCACCTCTTCCGAGCGCAATTCGACGTATTCGCGTTCTTCCATTTTTTAAAGACCCAGCTCCAACTGGTTTTTGACCAAATGATAATAAACCCCGCGCTTGTAGGTCAGTTCGTCATGGGTGCCTTGTTCCACTAATTCTCCTTTCTCCAATACAATGATATTATCGGCATTGCGCACCGTACTGAGCCGGTGGGCAACAATCACTACGGTTTTGCTTTGAAACACCTGCTCCAGATTTTGCATGATGATGCGCTCGTTGAAGGCATCAAGGGCGTTGGTGGCTTCATCAAAGAAAACATAGTCAGGCCCTTTATACACCGCTCGGGCGATGAGGAGGCGCTGTCGCTGCCCCTGGCTCAGCCCTACTCCGTCGGGGCCAATCTTGGTGTTGTAGCCTAATGGCAAAGACTCGATAAAAGTCTGGATATTGGCCATTTTGGCAGCGTATAGCAGTTGCTGGCGGTTAATGCTGTCCGTACCGAGTGCGATATTGCGGGCTATGGTATCGGAAAAAATAAAACCATCCTGCATAACGACACCACAGTGGTCGCGCCAGAGTTTGTGGTCCACATTGGCCAAACTGATTTCACCCAACCGGATGCTGCCCTCCGTCGGGCCATAAAAATTCAAAAGCAGTTTGACTAAAGTTGTTTTGCCACTACCACTGCTGCCGACAATAGCCGTGATCTTGCCCTCGGGGATAACCAAAGAGATATTGCGCAGCACCCATGGCTCGTGGGGGCCGCCATAACGGAACGATAAATGCTCCGCAGAGAGGTCGCCGTTATCGGGCAGTACGGTCACCTTCACCAGGTCGCGCGGTTCTTCATCGGGTTTGAGGTGGATTTCGTTCATACGCTCCAAACTGATCTTGGCCTCCTGGGCGGCCAGGATAAATTGCACGAGGGACTCCAGCGGGGCATTCGTATGGCCGATGATGTACTGCACAGCCAGCATCATGCCGAGCGTCATATCGCCATTGATGACTGCCGTGGCCGCCGTGATCGAGATCAGGATATTTTTTCCTTCGTTTATGAAGGCGGCACCGGCACGCTGCATCTGGTCGGTGGCCAGATAGTCCACGCTGATTCGGAACAGTTTGGCCTGAATACGCTCCCAGGCCCAGCGTTTCTGGCGTTCGGCATTGTGCAGTTTGATCTCCTGCATGCCGTTGACCAACTGGATCAGGGCATTTTGGTTGTCGGCCATTTGCTCGAAACGGCGGTAGTCAAGTGCACGCCGGCGTTGCAGGAAAATGGCTACCCAACCGAAGTAAAGCAATGCAGCAAGGAAGAAAATGGTGAAAATCCAGACGTTGTAGAACAACAGCACGACCCCGAATACCAACAAACTCACCACGGAAAACAAGGTGACCAGAGACGACGAGGTCAAAAAACGCTCTACCCGCTCGTTGTCATAGATGCGTTGAAGCAGGTCGCCGGTCATCTTGGAATCAAAAAACGACATGGGCAGCCGCATCAGTTTGATCAAAAAGTCCGACACCAGATTGATATTCACGCGGGTACCAATGTGCAGCAGTATCCAGCCCCGAATAAACTCCACCGCTACCTGACTAAAAAAAAGCATACTCTGCGCGGCAAGAATGAGGTATACAAAATTCAGGTCATTGAGCTGTACCCCCTTGTCTACAAGAGCCTGCATGAGGAAGGGAAAGATCAACTGGACGATACTGCCGAGCAATAACCCAAGCACCAATTGCCAGATCAGGCGCTTGTGCGGCACCAGATACTGCCGCAGCACGCCGAGTCCCGAACGGTTGATCGTTTCGCCTTCCCGCCGAAAAAACTCCGGCGAGGTTTCCAGCAGCAGCAGGATTCCCTGCGGCTCGGTATGGTACACATCGCTGATCCAGTTGTCCAAAAACTCCTGTTCCGACATTTGCACTTTGCCCACAGCGGGGTCGGACACATATACTCTCCCGTTGGCAATGCGGTACACAACCAGAAAGTGATTCTGCTTCCAGTGGGCGATGCAAGGCAAAGGGAGCTCGTTCTGCAGGCGGTTGAAATTGGTTTTTACCCCAAGCGTGCGCAGACCGATTTTTTCGGCAGCATCGGCAATACCCATGAGCGAGGTGCCTTCCCGATCCAGATAGGATAACTCGCGCAGGTGCTCCAGGGAGTAGTGCCGGCCATGGTGTCGCGCCACAATACGCAGACACGTCGCCCCGCAGTCGGATGCGTCAAGTTGTTTGTAAAACGGAAAGTTGTCGGCCAGCATGGTGCGTGACTGGTTGATTGGTTGACTGGAGAGGCAAAACTAAGATTTTTTGTAACGGCTTGGCCGTTTCTCGTGCCCGGCACAGCGCCAGGTGCCAGACGCCTGATTTTGCCGGGCTACCTGTCGGGCTAGTTGCCTTGAAAAACAATTTTTCCACTCTGCCTGTATGCGCCTTGCCGGATGTCGTACCAGTACACGCCTTTTTGGGGGAAGACCTCGGCGGGTATGTACGTTGGCTCCCCGTCCCATTTTTTTTGTAAAATCATTTTCCCGGCGGCGTCAAAAACGCGCAAAGTGCCTGAATCGCCGGTGTTTTCATGCTGGCGCAGCCAAACGCCTGCGGAACCAAACGGGTTGGGGTATGCCTGCACAATCGGCTGAACAGACACACCAGTATTTTCCCAAAACAAAACAGGCCGCAGTGCCGTGCCCTCGGCGCGGAAAGCAGCGGCAGGCGTTGGCGCCGGGCCGATCCGAAGGCTTTGCCCCAACTGCCCCGCAACACGGGCGCGAAACACCGCTGCAAACAGGGCCGTGCGTCCGCTTGCGGCGGTGCGCGGGTTTTTACTTTTCAAAAAAGTATTGTTCTCAAAACAGGCGGTGAAACAACTGCGATCACCCGGCCGCATACCGAAATGTTCCGACCCCAGACCCGGTGCCAACGGCTCAATGGCACTCAGCGCCAGCACTTCAGGGTCGAAGCCGATGCTAAACTGCGCCCCGGCCACCGTGGCCCAATCGGCGGAAAATACCACACGAACTGTTTCGCCAGGGGCGAAAAACCGGTCGGTGAGGTGCAGCGGCCAGTCTTCCGCGAAACGTGTTTCGGCAAGGCCCTGCAGGTCGGGGACTACATTGCTGTTCACATCGCCCATTTTCAGCCCGATAAAATTGACCGTCTGCAGCGGAGTGCCCGGCGCGATGCTCACCCCTTCGGGAAACACGGACGCAAAGGGATTTTTCGGGTTGGGAAATACATAGTCGGCCGGCAGGAATCGCCAGGAATCGGTGTTGGCCAGTACGGTGTCGAAACCCAGGATGAGTTTGCGCAGCGCCACGATGTCAAAAGTGGTGATGGAGCGCGAGTTGTTGGCATCGGCAGCAATCATTTTGTACGGCGAGTTGAGCGTGTCCATACCGAGGATATGGCGGTTGATGACCAGGAGGTCAAAAGTACTCACGCCATTGAGCGGGTCGTCGTTGCGCTTGGGGTAGAGGCCGTTGGCGAGACAGGGGGCATCGGAAAATATCTCGTATGCGCCGTTGGCACCGGTGGTTTGTTGCGGTTGGTTGCAGACGAGCACCTGAGCGATGGTCGCATTGGTCTCGGTTCGGATGACGCCGCCAACCGCCACAACGGGCGCCGCAGGCAGGGAAAAAACGGAGTCAATCGGGAAAGTCCACAAACCCCGGGCGTAGGAGGCGGCCATAATTTCGTTGCGCACCGGATTGCGCTCCAGGTCGAAAACGGGTACAAAGGGCAGGCTCGCCCCGAGGCGCTGCCAAAAAGCGCCGCTGTTGCGCGTGACATAAACGCCGGCATCGTTGGCTACAAAAAGCACGCTGTCGGCATGGCCGGGCAGCACGAGCAAGTCGTTGACGGGTATGTTGGGCAGGTTGCCGCTGATGTTGGTCCAGGTGGCGCCGTTGTCATTGGAACGGTGGATATGCGGGATGGTCTCGTTGTCGCGGAAGCCGGAATTGGTGGCGAAGATGCGGTTGGGCAGGGTAGGGGAGGCCACCACGGCGGTGACGTACCGGTCGGGTAGTCCGGCGGAGATATTGATCCAGTTGCCGGTAGGCTCGCGGCGCCAGACATTTCCGTCCGAAGTCCCCGCAAGTAGTTTTTCGGCCTGCACGGGGGATTCGTCGAGGCAAGTGATGGTGTGGAACCGCGGCTCAAAGACAATGCCGTCGGTGAGGTCGCCCGATATGGTGCCCCAGCCGCTGCCGTTATCGGAAAAATAGACCCGATAGGTACCGGCGAACAGGCGGGTGGCGGAATGTTTGCTCAGGAAATAAGGCATGTCCCAGTTGCAGCGGTCCGTGGTACCGAGGCACGGGGAACCGAATTGCCACGAGACGCCGCCGTCGGTGGTTTTATGAATCTCGCCATTTTGGGTTTCCACCCAGAAGGTGAGGGGGTCAAGCGGGTGAAAAGCGCACCGGAACCCGTCGGCGGGGAACACGGAATTCCAGGTGTTGTAGCCGCCCGCGTTGCCCCGCTGAACGCCGTTGTCCTGGGCGCCGGCGTAATAGATGTTGGGCTCGTGCAGGTTGTAGGAGGTATGGTAAAATTGTGTGGTGGGCAGGTTGTTGCTTTTGATCCATTGCTGCTGGCCGGGCGTATTGCGGTACACGCCGCCGTCGCAGCCCAGGTAACGTTTGCCGGTGCCGGCAAACTGAAGATCGTGCACGTCGGCATGGGAGTTGGCCGCAACAGACCACTGGTCACTGCCGGCATTTTTGCGCCACAGCACGATGCCAAGGAAATATACGTCTTCGTCATTGGCCGGGTTGAGCCGTATTTTCCCAAAATACCAACCAAAATTAGCGCACGCGTCTTTCAGAGCAAGGATATTCACCGGCGTCCAGGTGGTGCCGCCGTTCTCGGTTTTGAACATAGCGCCCGGGCGGGCGAGCGTGTCAATGTAGACGACATAGACCTTGTCCGGGTTTTGCTGGGAGATAGCAAGCCCGGTTCGGCCATTTTTTATGCTGGGTAGCCCCCCGCCGAGATGGGTCCAGGTAGCGCCGCCGTCGGTGGTTTTGTACACGCGCGCATGAGGTCCGTCTATGATAGATTCCTTGTTGCTGCGGATGCGATCCCAGAAGGAGGCGTACAGGATTTGCGGGCTGGCCGGGTTCAGCACCAGGTCGCTGGCGCCGGCTTGGTTGCTCACAAAAAGAACGTTTTGCCAGGTCTGGCCGCCGTTGGTGCTTTTGTAAATGCCGCGTTTGTTGTCGCGGATGTAGGGATTACCCATGACCGCAGCGAAAAGTGTACTGGAGTTGGTGGGGTCCACAAAAACTTTGGATACAATGCCTTCCTGCCCGAGGCCGAGGTAGTTCCACGTTTCGCCGCCGTCGGCACTTTTGTAAATACCGTGCCCATTGAATACATACGCCGGCACGTTGGGGTCGCCGGTACCGGCATACAGGATATCGGGGTTGGTTGGGTCGTAGGTGATATGGCCGATGGAAAGTTCGAGGTTGTTGTCAAAAACAGGTCTCCAGGTGACGCCGCCGTCGGTTGTTTTGAAAATACCTCCGGCGGAGAAACCAGCGAGTACGGTGTTTTCATTGGTAGGATGAATGGCCAGCGTGTTGACTCGGCCGCCCACGTTGCCCGGGCCTTGCAGGGTCCAGTCGGCTGCCGAACCACTTTCGGCATTGCCTGCTTTTTCGCGCATTTTGATAAAATCCGTGCGCAGGGCTACAAATTGCCTGCGCCAGCCGGCCGCGTCGAAGGTCGGGTCGGGGTAGGAACGCTGAAAAGCGAACTGATCGAATGGCTCGGTTTTGCGCCGGATAGCATCAGATTTGGGATCCGGGGCTGTCTGTTGGCAGGAAATGACAGCAAACAGGACGAAAACGAGAAGGTACTGGAAAAAACGCATCATGTAAATCGGTTGAGGGCAGTTGAGCGGGCCACTACCCGGGCTGCAAAAATAGGGCCTTTTTTGTGGCCCTGTTGCCTACTGCAGCACTACTTCCATCCACACCGGCTGATGGTCGGAGTACTGAAATTTTTGGTCAAGTCCCTTCACTGTCTGCACCTGTACGTTGGGTGACACGAGAAAATAGTCAATCAGGGTGACAAAGGTTTTGCCTTCCAGATATGGGTCGCGGCACTTGCGGTTGGTGGGTACCGTAGGATCGTAGACAAAGCGCCAGTCCGCTGGAAACATATCGTCCGGTACATTGCCCTGCCGGTATCCCTGGGTAAATCCGGGCGAAAAAGCATCGAAGCGAAAAAACGGCGGGCACTGGTTCCAGTCGCCGCCAAGCACCACATAGTTGCCTTTTTTATACTCGACTACAGCCAGGTCGCGCAGGTAGGGTAGTTGGATGGCTTTGATTTTGTCGCCCGGATCATACGCGGCGTTGTGCAGATTCATCACCACCACCTGTTTGCCATTTTTCATGGTGAAACGGTGCAGCGCCACACATCGGTCCAACTGAAACATCCGGTCGGGCATGGGATACTTGCCGGGCAACTGATAGCGGGTACCCTCCAGGTGCTGGAACCGGGCAAACGTGCCGAGGCCGGATTCCACCTTTCCGTAGGCATTCCAAGGCTCCAGCAAGGGGATGGGTACCCGGTTGCAACGGTAGTTAATGGCCATGGCAGGCATAAAATCGGGCAGGGCTTTTTGGCAAGCTTCAAACTGATTGATTCGGTAGCTCCGGTCAGATTGCACGTCCATCTCCTGCAAAAGAAAAAAATCGGCTTTGGTCATGGCGAGTGTTTTGACAATACCCGACACGTTTTTGTCCACCAAATCCCGCGGCGCACGCACCATGCTGTTGCCGGAGTACCAGATTCCCTCGTCGTCGTAAAAAAATCGGACTCGGCCCCCAGCCCGCCGAAGCCGATATTCCAGGTGACAAAAGAAAGGACACTGTCGGCGATCATGTACTCCTCTGCGCCGGCAAAATCGGTCGCCAGTATCCGGGATTTTTCTTCCGGCTGCCAGTCGGTTATCCAGCCGTTAACCAGCAAGGTTACCCAGTAAAGCGCCACCGGGGTGAGCAGGGCGAAGAGGATGGAGCGGAGCCGTTTGCGCATGATTTGTCTGTTTTTTACGTTTGAGTTTTTATTGGCCGAGGGCTACCCGACGCACATCCACTGCACGTTCCAGCGCCCGCCCTTCCAGCAGGTGATCTGCCAGATGCGCCGCCCAAAATGGCGCCAGCAAAGCGCCTTTGGTGCCCAGCCCATTGAAAATAAACACATTGGAATCTGTCGGGCTGACGCCCAAAAATGGCCTGCGGTCGCGCACGGTGGGTCGAACACCTCCCATGCGCTGCACGATTTCGTAAGGTGCGCGGAGAAACCGAACGAGGCGTTCTTCCAGAAAACCCTGCTCGTTCCCGGTGGGGCCGTTGTCTTCAAATGCCCAGTTGTAGGATGCTCCGGCCCAGAACAGGCCGTTGCCCAAAGGAGCCAACAGCAGCGTTTTTTTAATCATTTCGCGGATCAGCGCTGCCTGTGGGTGCAGCAGCCGCAGGAGCATGGCCTCCCCTTTGGCTAATTGCCAGGGCAGATCGGGGAAAAACGGGTTTTGCGACCCGCGATAACCTTCGCAAAACACCACGCAGTCGTAGTCTCGGAATGCCTGTGTAGTATCGTCGGGTGTTATTTTTTGAGATAAAAAAATACCGGCGGATTGGGTTTCCGTGCGAAAAGCCTGCATCAATGCCCCGAAATCTACCCGCGCTGCTCCGCGGATTTCGCCGACGGCATCGCCCGGTACCAACAGATCGGACCACGGTCCGGCATCCGGGCGCTCACCGAGAAGTCCGGCGTAGTCGGGGTCTGCCATCCGTGCCGACCAGTCGTTGGCGGCTTGCGGTGTTTCGAGCAAACGCAGAATGGTTTGGTCGTGCCAGAGCGGTACGCCCCATTCCGCCTCCATCGCCTGGTAAGTCGTTTTGGCAAACGGGGAAAAATCGTCGTAGCGCCATGTTTTGACGTAGCGTTTCCCTGTCACGGGGTTGATGATCCCCGCGGCGATACTGGAGGAACGGTGCGGAAAATCGGCGTCGGAAACCCGCACGTCTGCGCCTCTGCGCCGGAGCGTCCAGGCCAGCACAGTGCCTGCAATGCCTTGGCCGACGACGAGGATACGCATCAGGAGTAGCGGCGACGAACGAGTTTGATGAATTTTTTAGCGACTTCGAGACGTTTTTTGTCTGTCCAGCGGTAGCGCATCACGCAGTGGTCAAGCAGGTACGCTTTGGCCTGCTCCATGGACGAAAACCCGTTGAGGGTTTCCACGGTCTTTTCGAGTGCTGCGTTGTCTTCGCCAAACAGTTCGCGGGTGAGCAGCAGTTTGTCGTTCAGCCCGATGGCCTTGCGTAGGTCCGGGATGGGCAGTTCGGACAGTTTTTCCGACAGTTCCACGGCTTGTTTTTGCTCAAACAGGGCCTCGGCATCGGGTGGCGCTGCCGGAAAACTCGGCGCCGGCGCGGCCGGCGCTTGTGGTTTCAGGATGGGCAGCGGCTCGCTTGCCTTGATCGCTTCCGACAGCACGGGCGGCGGTGGCGGCGCGGGCGCGGGTTTTTCCTCCGGTGGCGGCGCGGGTTCGGCTATGGCAGGCGGTGCTGCGACAGCTACGGCCGCCGGCGCTGCCGAAGCGGGCGGCGGTGTCGGGGGCGCTGCCTCGCGGCGCGGCGCGGGTGCGGCTCCGGAGGCTTCGGACAGAACGGCGTCGTACAGATCCCGCACATACGACAGCATGATATCCACGTCAATGCGCATGATATTGTCCGGGTCTTTGCTCATACGGCCGTACTCGCGGTTGATTTTGTCGAGGAAGATTTTTGTTTTTTGTAAATCCATGATTCAAATCCTGTTGGTGCTGAAATCCGAACTATTGAACAATTTGGTATTCAGAGGGTGTATCATAAGTGCTGTTTTGGCGGGAATTGAGATTTTTTGACAGGATGAAAAGGATTTACAAGATAAATAAGGCGGCTCCGCCGCCGAAAATCCTGTAAATCCTTTTCATCCTGTCAAAAAATGGATTCGCCTGTCAACTTCGCAATTGTGGTGCGGACTTACGAGACACCCTCTCGTTCCAGTAGTGTGACTGAAATCCTACTTTCAGCGGCGAAGTTCAAAAAATAGGCGGAACATTTGATACGTTTGCGCCCATGTTTCTCGAACCACATTTCAAGGGGCAACGCGCCGGCTGGATCGAAGTGGTCTGCGGTTGCATGTTTTCCGGCAAGACGGAAGAACTGATCCGCCGCCTCAAACGCGCCCGTATTGCCGACCTCAAAGTAGAGGTATTCAAACCTCTGCTTGACACCCGCTACGATGAAACCAGCATTGTGTCGCACGACACTTCCTCCGTGTTGGCAATTCCCGTTGAACACTCGGCCCAACTGCTCGATATCAATGGCGAAACCTCCGTGGTGGGCGTGGACGAAGCCCAGTTCTTTGATGCCGACCTGCCCGAAGTATGTCAGGAGTTGGCCCTGCGCGGGGTGCGCGTGGTGGTGGCCGGCCTGGACATGGACTTCCGGGGTAAGCCTTTCGGCCCCGTGCCCAATTTGCTCGCGCTCGCGGAGTACGTCACCAAAGTACACGCAATCTGTGTGCATTGTGGCAACCTCGCCACGCATTCCTATCGCCTGGCTACAGGCGAAGAGGTGATCTTGCTTGGGGAAAAAGAACAGTACGAGCCGCGATGCCGGTCGTGCTATGCAAAGGGGAATATCTTTCGGTTGAAATAAGCAGCCGACATGGAAATTTATCTCCTCTGCGCATTTGCTTTTCTCGCCGGATTTATTGACAGCATCGTAGGTGGCGGCGGGTTGGTGCAGATACCGGCATTTTTTGTGCTGTATCCTCAACTTTCGGTACCCAACGTGATCGGAACCAACCGATTGGCTTCGGCGGTTGGCACCTCGGTTGCGGCGCTGAATTACGCCAGAAGTGTACAAATTCCATGGAAAACGGTGCTGTGGTCAGGCGTGGCAGCGGCTGTTTTTTCATACCTCGGCGCTACTGTGCAAAGCCTGCTGCCCTCCGCCCTGCTGAAACCGATTATCCTTGTCCTGATCATTGCTATTGCCCTGTACACCTACCGGAAAAAGGATTTCGGGCGCCAGGAGCAGTTCAATGTTGCACCGGAGAAACTGGGTTGGTGGGCGGCAGGGATCGGCGGGATACTGGGTTTTTACAACGGCCTGGTTGGCCCCGGCACGGGAAGTTTGCTGGTGTTCGGGTTTGTCAGCGTTATTGGCTACAGTTTTCTTCGGGCATCGGCTATTTCCAAGGTGGTCAATGTGGTAGCTGATGTTTCCTCGCTTGTTTTTTTCCTCACGAACAAATACGTCCTGTTTCATCTGGCGCTTCCAATGATGGTTTGCAATGTCGCCGGTTCGTACCTCGGCAGTCGCATGGCCGTCCTGCGCGGAAATGCGTTTATCCGCCGCGTTTTTCTCGTGGTGGTAGCGGGGATTGTTGCGCGGTTTGCGTGGGATGTTTTTTGGGGATAGAAAAAAAAGCAACTCAGGTCTCGTTCAGCAGGGCATTCCAGGATGCCAGCAGCGCTTGCTCCTCCTTTTCCCAATTCCATTCCTGACGGGCGAGCAGGGTGTTTTGTTTCAGCGTTTGGTACGCCTCGGGATTTTCCTGCAAATACCGCACGGCACGCACCACAGCCTCCGACGAGAGATTATCCAGTAGTAGTGCCACGGCATGTTCGGCATGTAGCGCCCGGTATTCCGGAAAATTCATCGTCAGCACGGGTACGCCGGCTTGTACATAATCAAAAAACTTGTTGGCCAGCGAATAGTAGTAACTCAAGCCCTTGTTTTCCAGGACGTTGATACCTATCCAGGCTTGTGGGGTCAGCGTTTTCAGGTTGGCGGGCCGGACCCATCCGAGAAAACGCACCCGGTCTTGTACGCCGAGTTCGATAGCTCTTTTGCGCAGCATTTCCGACAGGTCGCCCTCACCGGCCAGCCAAAGTTCGAAGTCGCCGAGTTGTTGCATGGCTACCAGGGTTTGTTCGATACCGCGTCCTTCGTTTAGGGCGCCCTGGTAGAGCAGCACCCGCCCGGCAGTTTCCTTGCGTTCGGCCGACGAACCGGCCGGCGGGCAAGCAGCCTCGCTCGGCATATTCCGCACGACCCCGAACGGGATGCCGTATTTTTTTTCAAAAATACCCGCCAGTGCCGGCCCTACGGTGTAGGCGTGGCGGTAAAAAGGCAGGCATATCCGGGCAACCATTTTCCAAAAACTGGACTACCGGGCGGCCGGTTACCTCGGGCACTTCGGTGAAATACTCATGGGCATCAAACAAACGCTTTTTGCGTCGTAGCCAGGTCGCCAGACACCCGGCGGGCAAGGTATCGAGGTCAACGGAGCAGACGGCATCGTAGGGCCGACGCATCAGGTACCACCACAGGCGCAGGTTGAACTCGGCGTAAAATAAAAAACCGCTGGTGTTTCGGCACCGCAATCGGGTTTGCCGGTACGGCTGTTCTTCTGTGTGAAGGGAGTGGGGGAGTACCCGCCCGATCAACTCCACCGTGGCCGGCCCGTGTCAGCGTGGTACATATTCGCTGCATGCGCTGATCGAAGGCCAGGTCGTTGGTGACAGAGAAGAGGATGGTAGCCATGGCAGATGCTGGAGCGGTCGGGATCAGGTCATCAAACTTTTGATCAGCATGCCGGAGCCCAGCACGATCAGGACGGCGCCGGCCGAGCGTACGATTTTGCCGGGGAGGTCGGGGCGAAGGCGCCGGCCGATCTGGTTGGCCAACAGCACTTTGGCTATATCTGTGCTCAGTACCATCAGCAACGAGGCGCCGATAAAAACGAGTGTGTAGTGCGGATTTTCTGTCGGGGCTTCTGCCCGTGCGGCGGTAGCGAGGCCCAGCCAGAAAAGCCAGTTGGAGGGATTGGCCATGTTGATGGCAAAGCCTTTCAAAAACGAATAGCGCCGCCGGCCTGTGCCGGGGTACAGCATAGCTGGCGCTTTTTCCCGCCTTGGCGCCATGGCCGAAACACCAAAACCGATGAGGAGCAGGGCGCCCGTCACCCCCATTGCCGACTGGAATTGCTCGCCCCGAGCCAGCGAAAAAAGCCATGCCGACGACCACCACCCGCCGAAAGCCAATATGGCATCGCTGAAAAAAGCACCCAGGGCCAGGGCTAATCCGTTGCGCAAGCCTTGCTTGAGTGTAACCTGCAAGCCGAGAAAAAAAAGCGGCCCCAGCAGCAGCCCGTATGCCAGTCCGGCCAGTATTCCTTTGACAATAGCGGCTGTCACGGCGCGGTATCCTTTGCCGCCTGTTCCAGATAAGTTTCCCAGCTCTGCTGGGCAGCCCCTTTCAGCACCCGGGGTATTTTAGCCTGTCCGTTCAGTTTGCCTTGCACTTCCAGCCACTGGTAGAACCTGTCATGGGGCAGGAATTTGACCCGAACATTGCCCAGGGCATAGCGGCGTTCCACCCGGTAGTCGTCGTTGATTTCATTTAAATGCTCATCAAGCGCGGCGGCAAACGCGGTGGTGTCGAGGGAAAGATTGTCGGCGCTCACATACCACTGGTGCGCCCAGTGGCTGCCGTCCTGCACGGCGGCGACAGCAAACTCTTTCACGCCGGCGCCCATTTTCAGGTCGGCGTGGCGGATGGCGGTGTTCATATTGTCTACGGAAAGGTGTTCGCCCACCACGCTGAGGTAATGTTTGACCCGGCCGGTCACTTTGAACAGCAAGCGCTTCGTGTCGGCAAACTGGATCGTGTCGCCCAGCAGGTAGCGCCAGGCGCCGGCATCGGTGCTGAGCAGGATTGCATATTGCTGGTTGGGCGCCACTTCGGCCAGCGTGACGGCCCGGGCGCCGGGGCGCAGGTTGCCTTCTTCATCAAAATGCTGTTCGTTGAACGGGACAAACTCAAAAAAGATACCGGCATCCGAAACTAAGCGCATCAGCCGGGAGTCTGGCCCCGGCTGGTAGCCCATGAAGCCCTCGGAAGCCATGTAACTATCCACATACTGGACGGGTCTGCCGAGCAGCTGCTCGAAGGTTTGCCGGTACGGCTCGAAAAAGATGCCGCCGTGCAGAAGCAAGAAGAAGTTGGGCCAGATTTCGTGGATGTGCTTCAGGCCGTGCCGCTCAATTATTCGCTCGAAGATCATTTGCACCCAGGCCACATTGCCCACGATGAAGCCAATGTCCCACTTCGGTGCTTCTTCGGCGATGCGTTCGATGCGGTCGCTCCATTCGGGCAGGTCAGTAATTTCGCGTCCGGGGCGGTAGTATTTTTTCAACCAAAACGGCCGATTCAGTCCGATGATGCCCGACAGGTCGCCTACCCAGTGCCGGCCTTCGGGGTTGAGGGTGGTACAGCTGCCCACCATCAGCATTTGTTTGGTAAACAGGTCGGCGGGCAGGTTGAAGTACGCCATATCGCAGAATAGCCGCCGGGTCACTTTGGTCATGGACTGGATGATATCGGTCGTGACCGGGATGTACTTGGATGCAGCGTTGGAGGTGCCGCTGCTCAGTGCAAACCACGGGATCAGGCCGGGCCAGCACACATCCGGTTCGTCTTGCCGTGCCCGGTACCACCATTCGCCGTACATCTTGTCGTAGTCGTGGATCGGAACACGCTCCCGGAATGCCTGTATGGGATCGGGGTCTGACAGGATTTCCCGGAAGCCGTATTGGCGACCGAATGCCGTATCGCTTGCCAGCGTGAGCAGGCGCACGAGGGTTTTCCGTTGTTTGGAAACCGGCGAGCTCCATGGAACCGGGCGGGTTGCGCCTAAGCGGATGCCGGTTTTTATGACGTGTCCGAGCAAGTACATAGTCAGGGAGGATGGGTTGGTTCATTTAAAGAAAACCGACGCTCGGTAGAGGGGCGTCGGTTTTACTAAGGGGCAAAAATAGCGTTCTAATCCGATCTTGCACACCCAACGTTTCCGGGGTAGCGGGGGGTCTTTCCCGGCACAAATCTTTTTTATCAAATAAACTACATTTTGCTATGCAAAAACAATCATTTTTTCTGGTCGCATTTACCCTCATGGCGCTGGCCGCCTGCACAAAAAAAGACGCCAACGATCTCGTTTTCAAGCTCGATACGCCATTTCTGCTGGAGCAGGGCGCTGCTATTCCCTGGGATGGAAACAGTGCTGTTCAGGTACGATTTGGCCGGGTGGTGAGCGACAGCCGCTGCCCGATTGATGCAATATGTGTCTGGGCTGGTCGCGCCGAGGTCGAATTGACCTTTATCCAACCAGGTAGTACGCTGACCGATACGCTCGTTTTGGGCGAACTGGTGGGTACAGACAAAACCGACACGGCTACGTTTGGCTCATACACCGTGCAGTTGAGTAAAGTATTGCCGGATGCACTGTCCGGGGTGGAAATTTCGCAAGAGGATTACAAAGTAGAATTGCGGGTAAAAAAGCAGTAGTCTCCAGTTCGGGCAAAAATGACAACGCGGATTTGAAGAATGTCGGCCATTCCTCGAATCCGCGTTGTTATTTTTAACTTGCCGGGAAGCCTACCGCAGCAACACTTTGCCGCTGCCCAGCAATTGCCCGTTGGCACGCACCTGCAGCAGGTACAGCCCGGCGGGCAAATCGCCGCGTTCGAAGCGCCATTGTGTACCGCTTGCGGTAGCTGTTTGTACCGACCGCCCGGTGGCGTCGCGCAATTCCACTTGCCAGTCTTGCAAACCCTCCATGCCGCGCAGTTCAAACAGAGCGCTTTCGGCTACTGGATTGGGCAGTACGCGCAGTTCGAGACCGGAACGGAACGGCTGCCAGGCGCTCACCGTCACGAAATTTCGCCCGATGCGGTGTACCGTAGTGTTGGTGATGACCGGCTCGTTGAAGTCGAAGAAAATAGCCGCCGAGTTCAGGATGTCCGTTTGCAGCGGCACGTCGGTTTTTTGTGCAATACGGAACGACACAAAACCCTGCGAACCGTCGAGGTTGGTGCTGCTGTCGGGCAGCAGGATATTGTCAAAGGTAAACTTGATGTTGCGGTCGCCGTAAAAGTCAAATGTGTACGCGTGGCTGCTTGCCCCGGGGCGCACGGAGGCCGGGTCGAGCCATGGCGAAAGCGTGTCGCGGATGACAACCGTGAAGGCCGTGTCGGTGCCCGTGTTCTGGAACCGGATCAGGTATTCGATATCGGTACCCGGCTCAATCTGGTGTGCTGCGCCGTAGCCGACAGGAAAACCCTGCTTGTCGTTCGGGTCGTAGGAGCCAACATTTTCGGTACAGTCAATATCCACCCAAGGGTTGTTGTCGTCTGCGGGAAACTGATTGACGAAGCCGACGCTGAACTGTCCACCGTTGACGCAGCCCTCCACGGCCTGGGCCGGGGCTGAAAGACCCGGGTGGAAAGGCTCTTGTTCTACTTCTACGCGCCAAGTGGCGCCGTTGGCCGGCACCTTGATGTAGTGTATTGCGCCCGGGGCGAGTGAAATGGCCGGCGGCGGCGCTTGCATGAGCATCACCGCATCCTCTATAATGACGTACTCCAGCGGGCCGCTCGTGCCGCTTCCGATGTTCTGGATGGCAAACTCCAGGGAATCGGTGTTGCACTCGGCCTGTACTTGCAGGCTGGCGCCCGACCAAAGGGGATTGGCCGGCTCACAGGCGCCGGTTGGATAAATCACGGCTTCGGAGCAGTGCGTTTGTCCGAGAGTGGCATTGCAACCAACCAGTACCGACACCCAGAATGATCCACAGGTATTGAACGGAACCGTGCCGAGGTCGAACCGGTACAGGTTGTTGCCGAGGTTGGTGTAACCAATGGAGGCACTGTTGACCGACAGGAAGGGGTCAAACTGGATTTCGATGTAGGCATCCGTAGCAGCGGCAGTGCCCTGGTTGCAATAGAAAACCGAGTAATTGCTGTTGAAACAGCGACGTAGGAGAGGGGTACTGATGTCAACCGTCATGGCGGGGCAAATGGCTTCGGGCTGAAGCAGGAAATCACGCT
The DNA here is from genome assembly GCA_016719605.1 of Lewinellaceae bacterium. Taxonomy (GTDB): domain Bacteria; phylum Bacteroidota; class Bacteroidia; order Chitinophagales; family Saprospiraceae; genus M3007. Next base: position 212,895 of record JADJYW010000012.1, read on the forward strand.
CTACGGTTTGGTTGGGATTGACCGTCAGCGTGTAGGAGGCCTGGCAGGGCGTCCACAGGCTATTGGCTGGTTCCACTGTGACCGTGTAGGTTCCGGGATAAAGTTCTACCCGGTAAAATCCGTCGGCATTGGAGTACGCGAAAAATTCATCGCCGGCGGCGTCCGTGATGCGGATGACCGTATTGATTAGGCCATCGTCGGAGGCTTCTTTGGTACAATTGGTATTCCAGTCGGCCAGTACATGCCCTTCTATGTTGGCGCATTCGCCCAGTTCGTTTTCGACCACGATGCTGGATACGGCAGTACAGCCCCGATTGTCGGTTACCGTGACCGCATACGTGCCGGCCGGCGGGTCGGATAGCCAGCTGGTCGTTGATCCGTTGTTCCATTGGAAAGCGTATGGCTGGAATCCGCCCTGTACGCTGACCCACATCCCCAGCGAGTCATTGCAAAACGGGCTGTCGAAGTAGGTGATTTGTGCAGCAAGCGGGAGATAGGCTCCTGCCGTGACACACCCTGTACTGGAGCACCCGCCCGCACTGTTGGTGATGGTAACACAATAGGTAGTGACTGTGCCGGGCGCAGAAGGCGGCACCAGGATAGTTTGTTCCGTTGAACCTGTTGACCACTCGTACTCCAATGTGCCGCCACCCATGACCGATGCGACAGCGGTAAACTCCAGGTTTCCGTCGCAGTCAATAAATCCTCCCGAGAATGTGACCACAGGTACCGAGCCTTCCTGTGGTACCACGATCGTATCGCCGCCCCAGCACTGGAGGCTATCGAAAACGAACAGGGCGTAGGTACCGGGCACCGTCACCATCGGGTTGGGGATATTGGGCAATTGAGCCGGCCCGGACCACGAGTACTGGTAGTTGCCCGGAGGGTTAACCGTGGCTTGCAGTTGGATCGTCGGGTTTTGGCAGGTAATTGTGTCCGGCGGAGCGATATCCACCTGAATGTTACAAGGTTGTTGGGCGTACAAGCCCAGGGAAACAAGGACAAGTACGGCGAGCAGCAGGAAGCGGATTTTTTTCGTGTACATAACGTGATGCGTTTGGGCCTGAAAAAGCGGTTGAAGGTTGCATTTTTTCCCTTTGGCGTGGGTGATTTGCGCAAATACTTTTTGATGGTACAAATGTTCAGGTTTGTTACCGACCTAAAAAAGACATTTTCAAGCATTTATTCAAGTTGATTTGTAAAAAATAAAAATCAATAAATTGATTTTTAGAACTTTGTGAAAGTTAAGATTTGAAATAAATGGAAAACACACGTCTTTGGAAAGTCCTGCTCGTGCTCACTTTGGCGGAGTGCAAGCACTTGGGGCAATGGTTGCAGTCGCCCTTTTTTTGCCGGCGCGCCCAGCCGGTGGCTTTGTACGCGTATTTGCGCGGGTGCCTGGAATCGGAAAACACGCCGGAACAAGCGGCCGCACGTCGGGCGGTATTCGGGCCGGATAGCCGTGCCGATTTACAAGCTCTTCGCGCCGTGATGACCGAACTGATGGGCCAAATCGAGCATTTTTTGGTGTATTCCGAAAAATTTGAGCGAACGGGCGATTACCATATCCGCTTAGCCGAAGCATACCGCAAACGCGGCCTGGAGAAGCATTTTCGCCAAAGTTTGCACGCTGCCCGCAGCGATTGGGCCAGACAACCGTTTCGCCATGCCGAGTACTTCGATGCGCAAGTGGCTATCGAGTATGAACTTTACCAACATCAAACCGCCGGGCGTCGCACCGAGGCGCTCAACTGGCAGGAGCTGTCCGACCAGACCGACACGGCTTTCATCGCCCGAAAGTTGCGGCAGGCGTGTTTCGCACTCAGCCACCAGATTGTGTACAGCACGGACTACAATTTTGGTCTGCTGGACGCCGTACTCGGCCATGTGCGCGACTCGGAGTCACTCCAGTCCATCCCGTCTGTTGGCTTGTACTACTTCTGCTATCTGTTTCTGGCGGAGGTGGAGGGCGAGCCGTTTTTTCGGGAATTCAAACCGCGGCTCTTAGCCAACCTTGGGCAGTTGCCCGTGGACGAGCAGCGCAACCTCCACTTGCTGGCCGTGAATTTCTGTATTCGCCAGATCAACCAGTCCCATCCGGCCTATTTCCACGAGGCGCTCGATCTGTATAAATCTGCCCTGAACGCCAACCTGCTGCTCGAAAACGGCCAACTTTCCCACTTTGCCTACAACAACATTGTCGCTATAGCCCTCAAGGTGGGCGATACGGACTGGGCGGAACACTTCATTCACCAATATGCGCCGTTTTTGGAAAAAAAACACCGCGATGCGGCGTTTCACCTCAATTTCGCCCGCGTGGAGTACGGCCGCCAAAATATGAAAGCGGCTTTGTTGCACCTCCAGCAAGCCGACTACAAAGACCTGATCAATAACCTGATCGCCAAAACATTGCAAATGAAAATCTACTACGAAACGGAAGAATTGGACGCCCTGGATGCCCACCTGCAAAGTATGCAAACCTTTATCCGCCGTCAGCGGGTGATCGGCTACCACAAGAACAACTACCAGAACATTGTGCGCTACGGTCGCCGACTGCTGCAACTCAATCCCAACAGCCGGCAAGCCCGGCATACGCTGCGTCAACAAATTGAGACCGAGCCGGTTCTGACGGAAAAAGAATGGTTTCTGGAAATGATCGGGTGAGGGGGTAGCGGCGGGTTTAACCCGCCCGATATTGCAAAGGGCAAGAGTCGAGGGGCAAAGGGCGAGCAAATTATTCAGCGAATCACAACGTCTTTCACATATTCCTCGCCCATTTCTTCATTGATGAGGTCTTTGATTTTGTCTTTGGCGTAAGAAAGTTCGTGTTTGAGAGGTGCGGACAGGATGGTCAGGTACAGCACATTTTTGCGCACGGAGATGTTGGAGGTGTAGGTCGAGATGGTTTTTCCCATTAGTTTGCTCCACAGCATTTTCACGCGGGTCTCGTTGAGTTGAGGTTCGAGGCGGTATTCGCGGAGCATGGATTGCATAGCCTCCTGCAAGGAAATCTCGTTTTTCTTTTTCATGCTGCTGAACGGGTGTTTGAATGGTCCAATCGGAGGGTAATGTACGCCACCCAGCCAAGAAACATCATAATTCCGGCTGCCAAAATCGGGTAGGCGCCGTTCAGGCTATTCAGGTAGCCTGCGAGTACCGGCGGCACCATCTGCCCGACGGAAATCATGCTCTGGTTGATACCCAAAATTTCGCCTTGATCCCGGACGCCCGCCTGAGCGCTCACTACCGCGGTGAGATTGGGCGCCGTAATTCCCTGAAAAATAGCAATAAACGGGTTGACCCACAGGATATTCCACGGGTTGACCGGCAGCAGTACCAGCGGAGTAGCAATACTGAGCAACAAGATGGAGTATTTCAAAACTTGCCTGGAGGATACTTTTTGGGCAAGCCGCCGCACCACCACGCCTTGCGTGAAGACCAGCCACAAACCCACCCAGGCGAAAATGAGTCCGATATCTTTTTCTACCAAACCAAAACGTTGCATCAGGTAGACCGCGAAAAACTGGGTAAAGAAGGAAAATCCCAGCGAGAGCAGCAACGACACCCGAAAAATGCCACGCAAATTGGGCGACAAAAACGCCTTGCGGATGTTGGCAAACCCCGTGAACAGGTTGATCGCCGTCTCCCGGCGGTTTTTCAATGTTTCGGGAAAAAACTGCCAAAGCAACAGGATGTTTACGAGGGTCAGCAGGGCTGTGAACCAAAACGGTGTGGAGTGATCGAACCACGAAACCACGCTGCCATCCGCCAGTACACCTCCCAGGGCCGGCCCGAGAATGAATCCCAGCCCGAACGCAATGCCCACCAGTCCGAAGTACTTGGGCCGCGTCTCGGGGCGCTCTACCGTCAGGTCTGAAATGGCCGAATAAACGATGCTGATATTGCCACCGGTAAAGCCCGGCAAGGCCCGACTCAGGAAAAGTAGTGGCAAATTTTTGATCAAAATAGCCCAACCAAACAGCAAATAGCCCACCAGCGTACCGATGAGCGACACCACCAGCATGGGCCGGCGACCGTAGCGATCCGACAAGGCGCCCAGCACCGGCGCGCCAAAAAACTGCATAAACGGATAAATCGCGATCAGATAACCGTACAGCACCGAACGCTCCGCCACAGTCGTATCCGTCGGCAAAAAACTGGTACCCTCCGCCACGAACAAAGCCGGCAGCACGGGAATGATGATACCGACCCCGAGCATATCCAGAAAAACAGTCAGGAAAACCGGTAGCAGCGGCGAGCGCAGCCCCGTGGGCATCGAATTTTGTTCTTTGGAAAACATGGCGCAAAGGAACGAGGAATTGCGGCGTATTTTTACAGCCTCAGTCAGCTGTTGTGCACATTGCTAAATTTCATACTTTTACGCGCCGCTAACCGATGTTTGCCTGATCATAAAACGATAAATCAAACCATGCTCGCTGCTCAACACACAACCCCCGGAGCCACTGCTTTTACGGACGCACCGGAAGTGCAACAATGCCTGGCACAGTTGCGGGAGCATTTCCACGCGCAAAATCCGCTTGTGGTATCCGATGTGCTGGACGAACACGGAAACCAGTACGTCAACCTGGTGCAAAAAGGTGGTGGTGTACTGGGGGTAGCGCTGGTAGGCTACACCTATGTTTTGGAGCAAATGGGTATCCGGTTTTTGCGACTGGCGGGCACCAGCGCCGGCGCCATCAATACTGCCATGATGACGGCGATTGGCCGAAAGGAGGAGGCTAAGTCGGAGAAAATCGTGCAAATCATTTCCGAACTGAACTTTTTTTCGCTGGTTGACGGGCACCCCTCGGCGCGTTGGCTCATCAAAAACTTTATCACCCACAAGGACTTTGCAGCCAAATTGAAAAAATGGATACTGGCCGCAGCAGCTACGTTCTTTGCCCTGATCGTTGCCGATGCCACGCTGCTCAGCCTGGAACACCACTACAAATGGCTGACTCCCTGGACACAAACCTGTTTTGTTGCTACTGGTTTTGCCCTGATGGCGCTGGGAACCCTGCTTTTTTACTTGAACCGATTGATGAACCGACTGAAAAACGCCGGATTCGGGGTCAATCCGGGCGACTTTTTCTACACCTGGATCAAGGATCGCTTCATAGAAAACGGTGTAAAAAACGTTACAGACCTGAACAACAAAGCGGGCCAGCCCATCCCAGGCTTGTGCCTGCGCGTGGAGCACACTAAAGGAACCGCTGATCTCAACGGTGATGTCACTTTTATTACCTCGGAACTCGCGACCGGCAACAAAATCCAGTTTCCGAAAATGTGTAACCTGTTTCGGGAAAAAGATCAGATAGATACCCTGCAGCCGGCCGGTTTTGTCCGGGCTTCTATGGCAATTCCAATCTTCTTCGAATCGTATTTCATAGACAACATACCGATCAATTCACCTGAAATCAAAGAAGCCTGGCTCCAGACGTTCAACGAGCGCTTCCCGCCCACCAATGCCCGCTTTGTGGATGGAGGGCTGTTGTCCAATTTCCCGATCAGCCTGTTTTTTAACCCCCACATGATGGTACCGCGCCTGCCTACTTTCGGCATAGACCTGAACGACGCCGGCGAAAAATCTACACCAGGCAGTACCGACAACTGGGGGCTGCTCGGGTATTTCGGCAGTATGCTGAATACCCTGCGGGGGTATTACGACAAAGATTTTCTGGTACAAAACAAGGCCTACGAGGGTGGCATCGGCACGATCAACCTGACCGGATTCAACTGGCTGAATTTTTTCCTGAGCGACGAGGACAAAGAAGATGTTTGTTCTGGGCGCCCAGGCAGCCACGAAGTTCCTGATGACATTTGACTGGGAAGACTATAAGCAGAAGCAAACCGCTATGCGCAAGGAAATTGTTCGAAAATAAGCACATACGCTATGTACACACTCCTTTTTATCGAACACGGCTGGACGTGGTTTTGTATCGCATTCGGGGCCGCGTTATTACTTTCTCTGATGATGGAACGGATCAGCGCGGTATTGATCACCAAAGACCGCTCCCTGCGGAAATTTATGGTTATTGATCTGGAGTTTCCCTCCAACCCGCGGGACTTGCCGGGCATTATCAACGGTATTTATGCCTTGCCTGATCCGGCCAAAAAACAAAAAGTCGAGCAGGCGCTGAAACGGATTCTGTACCTCGATTTTCTGTTTATGCCGGCGGTGTACGGCTCGATATTTTTGTTGTGTCTTTTAGTTGCCGGGAAGTTTCCAGCAAGTTCTATCGGCCAAAAATTCTTCATGGTGCTGGCCTGGGCGCAACTGATCCCGCTGGTCTGCGATGTCGTGGAAAACGGAATCCTACTCCGGTGCGTGCGTTCCGATCTTAAGCCGATGGCGCCCCGGTTGCATCAGGTTTTTGTAGGCATCGTATGGGTCAAGTGGGCTGTTGCCCTCTTTGCGGGCATTACCGCCGCCATGCTCGCGTCCTATTTTCTGATCAAAGGGGACTATGAACGGGCATCCTTGTTTTTTTTGGTGGTCTTTTTATCCGAAATCGGGCTTTTTGTTCTCGTTCGGAGTTACCTGAATCGCAAAAACAAATAGGAGCGCGCGACTTGACACGAGGAATGTCACACGGATTCCGGAGCCAATTGCACTTCCAGTCCCTCCAGCGTATCCCGCAGTTTTATCTGACAGCCAAGGCGGCTGTTTTCCTGTACAAAAAAAGCGGAATCGAGCATGGCCAACTCGTCGTCGGATGGTTCCGGCAACGCATGGTTGCTCCGGATGTAGACATGGCAAGACGCACAAAGCGCCATGCCGCCGCAGGTACCTTGCACCGGCAGTTCGTAGCTCTTGCACAGTTCCATGAGGTTCAGGCCCATATCGGTCGGAGCCTCCAGTTGGTGCGGCTGGTTGTCGCGATCAATAACCGTGATCTGGATGGTATCGGACATGAATCGGTGCGGATCAGGATGTGGCAGGTATGGCGGGTGTTTCCATGCCTTCGATGCCGGTGACGGTGGTGTATTTGAAGGATAACTTTTTACCGGGATTCACGATATTGAAAGCCGACTGGCAAGCCAGCGTTGCTTCGTGAAAACCACAAAGGATGAGTTTCAGTTTGCCCGGGTAGGTATTGATGTCGCCAATGGCGAAAACCCCCGATAAGTTGGTGCTGTAGTCCAGGGTATTCACTTCGATGGCGCCCTTGTCAAGCGCCAGGCCCCAGTCGGCAATAGGCCCGAGTTTGGGAGTGAGGCCAAACAGCGGCAGGAAATAGTCGGTTTCCAGATCGAAGGCGCCTTCGGTATCGTGTAAAACGGAGATTTTTTCGAGCCGGTCGGGGCCTTTCAGGCCTACAACTTGTGCATTGGTGACGAGTTTTATTTTTCCTGTTTGGGCGAGATGCTGCATTTTTTCTACGGAATCCAACGCACCGCGAAACTCGGTTCGGCGGTGAACGAGCGTCAGTTCGCGCACTTCGTTGGCCAGGTATATGGCCCAGTCCAGAGCCGAGTCGCCGCCGCCGGCGATGACAACCCGTTGGCCCCGAAAGTCTTCGGGATTGCGTACAAAGTACTCCACGCCCTTGCCCTCGTATTGTTCAATATGCTCAATCGGCGGCTTGCGCGGCTCGAACGAACCGAGTCCTCCGGCGATGAACACGGCGGGTGCGACATGCACATGGCCTCTGTCGGTGACGATACGCCAGCGACCATCAGGGTGCCGGTCCAGGGATTCGGCGCGTTCGCCGAGGCTGAAACCGGGTCGGAACGGATTAATCTGCTGCAACAGGTTTTTTACCAGATCGGCAGCGAGAATACCGGGGCAGCCGGGGATGTCGTAGATCGGTTTTTTTAGGATAAATTTCCGTCAACTGGCCACCCGCCTGAGGCAGCACATCTATGAGGTGGCAACGCATTTTGAGCAGCCCGGCCTCGAACACCGCAAAAAGACCCACCGGCCCTGCGCCGATGATCAGGATGTCTGTTTCGATGAATTTTTGATCCATGTCTGTGACGTGGTTTTATGCGGAGGTTGAGAAAGGAGGTAAATATCCGGGCAGTTGCCGGGCGGACTGAAGCAGTAAATCGCTACGGGGTATGACATTGATCATTTTGCCATTTGGAGCGACTTCGGTTTCTTACCGCCCTTGAAAATTCGCTTTGCGTTTTTCCACAAATGCACTGGCACCTTCCCGGAAATCTTCCGTGTTGCAGCATTGGCCGAAGGCTTCCACCTCTTTGGCAAACCCGTCCGTGCCCGGCTCGAAGCAGGCATTGACGCATTCGATAATTTTGGAAATGGCTACGGGCGCCTTTGCACTTGTTTTTTCGATAATTTCTTTGGCTTTGGCCACTTCTTCGCCGGCAGGCACAACACAGTTGGCTAAACCCAGCCGATGCGCCTCTTCGGCGCCGATCATGTCGGCTGTCATCAGGAGTTCCAGCGCTTTGCCTTTGCCGATGTACTGGACAAGGCGCTGGGTGCCGCCGTAGCCGGGAATGAGACCGAGGTTGACTTCCGGCTGGCCAAACCGGGCTTTTTCGCCCGCTACGCGCAAGTGGCAAGCCATGGCCAATTCGCAGCCGCCGCCCAGAGCGAAGCCATTGACGGCTGCCACCACGGGCAGATGGAAGTGTTCGATGAGGAAAAAGATGTCTTGTCCGCGCCGGGCAAATGCCGCACCTTGCGCCGCATCCAGACCACTGAACTCGGTGATATCCGCACCCGCAACAAAGGCTTTTTCGCCGGCGCCGGTGAGTACCACCCCCTTCAGACCCGGAATTTTTAATCCCGCTTCGGAGAAGAAGTAGCGCAACTCCAGCATGGTTTGGGAGTTCAGGGCATTGAGCGCTTTTTCCCGGCTAATGGTGATGACAGCAATGCCGTCGGTGATTTCAATTTTCAGATTTTCGTACTGCATGTTGAATTTTTGATGTCAGTCCACTTTTAAAACTTCGATTTCCTCGGATTTCCACTGCACGGCTTTCTCCAGCCCGTAGTTATTGAGGCGGTTGTGATAAAAATAGAGCACCCGGAAATTGGAGGAAGTGATGCCCTCGTCCTTGCTGAACCCGAGAGGTTTTTCCCGATGAAATACGCCGAGTTTCTTCACACCGTGGCGCACGACTTCGGGCGCGCGCAAGTGAATTTCGGGTGCGAGTTTGATTTTTCCCTCGCGTTCCCACTCGTACAGTTTGGCTTGCATTTGTTCTACTACCCCCGCCACGGCATCGAAGGGAAACAGGTAGTCGTCGGGAGGAAGGCGCAAGATGCCAAAAATATCGAGTTTGGGATTTTGGTGCAGGAGCATTTCAAAGACAGCAAAGGCGATGAGGTGGCTGCTGAGCACGACATTTTCGACGGCATAGCGCTCCACGATGCGCTCGGCGAGCAGTTTGGTGTATTCGCTCTCGCGCTGGCGGTCTTCGTTCACCTCGTTGTTGGCGGTGAAGTAGTCGGCGATATTGATTTCGTTACCAAATCGGTCAAAACTGCGCCCGTTGGCGTCCACAAAATTGCCAAGCACGTCTATTGGTTTGCCGACGCTCAGGGTAATGTCGCTGGTGGTGGAGAAAAAACGCCAGATAAATCGGAGCCAGCTGCGTACGCTGAGGCTGTCGTCGCGCAGGCGCAGGTAGTGTTCTTTGCCGATGTAGCGCAGGTGCTGCTCAATGAGGAAGGGCGCTTCGATAACAAAGTGGTAACCGATTACCATGGGCACGATAAACACTTTTTTGTTTTCTCCGCGCCGGCAAAGCGCACGTTGAGCTTCTACGGCGGTACCCATCAGGCCCAATTTCAGGTCGCGCTCCAATTCGCCGGATCGGGCATGGGTGCCGCCCGGGAAAAACAGGCTGTTCACTCCGCGTTGGATACTGAGGTTGCTCATGGTCTTGAGCGTTTCGAGGTAAATCGCGTTTTTTTGCGCCGATCCACCCGGTATGCGCCGAGGCGGTTCATAAAATAAGCCGCCGGACCGAAGTTGTACAGGTTGAGGCCTGCGCCGTAGGAAAACGAAGGCAGGCCCATGATCTGGTCCATGGCATAGCCCACGAGGATGGAGTCGAGGTTGCTGGAGTGTGTGGGTACAATAACAACGGTGCCGTGGTCGAACAGACGGCGCACCGTATCCACATCACCCACGACATTGAGGCGTTCGTACAGTTGGCGCCGCCCGCGCCAGAGGCTGGCGAGGCTCTTGTCCACGGCAGCGTTCAGGAGGCGGTTAAAAAGTACCGTCAAAAAACGCTGGGCGAACCGGAACGTGGAGGATTTAAACGTACCGACAATCTCCTCGGAATAGCGGTGGATAATCCTGCGCAGGATATCCTCGGCTTCAGTTTGTGCTTCCGAGTCGTTGCGATCCAGCGATTTGGTGATGAGGCGCTTGCTGATCTTGTTCCAGAACGAACGCTCGTTGGGCGGGTCCACTTTCCAGGGCGATTCCTTGATGCGGATGCGCTCCTGATAAATTGTTTTAACGATAGCGTCCACCATGTCCTGCAATTTTTTCGATTTCAGGCGCTCGAAGGTGGTGTCTTCAATATCTCGAATAAATGCCGCGCGGTCGTCGCTCAGCCGATGAATCGGCCAGTCTTCCATCTTTTCGATGATGCGCGGGTATATCTGGATGTCTTTTTTCACAAACTGCGATGGGTTAGGATGGCAGGCTTTTCAGGACTTGCTGAATGTAGTCAAGTATTTCTTCGCGGCCGGTGCTGTATTTGGAGGAGGTAATAAAATGCGGCGGAAGGGATTCCCAGGTTTCGCGCATGGCTTCCAGGAATGCCTCGACGTTGTTGTCCAGCACACCTTTCTTTTGTCGGTCGGTTTTGGTAAACGCCAAAGCGAACGGCACGCCAAATTCGCCAAGGCGGTTGACAAATTCCAGATCAATGGCGGTTGGGGGGACATTGGAGTCAATCAAAACAAAAACAAGTACCAGAGGCGCCCGCCGGATGAGGTAACCCTCGATCATGGCGGCCAGGGTTTTTTGTTGGCTTTTGGACACTTTGGCGTACCCGTACCCGGGCAAGTCCACCAGATACCAGCGGTCGTTGATATTGAAGAAATTGAGCAACTGCGTTTTGCCGGGTGTGCCGGACACCTTTGCCAGTCCGTTGCGGGCGGTCAGCATGTTGATCAGCGAAGACTTACCCACATTGGAGCGGCCAATGAAGGCAAATTCCGGCAGCCCGGTTTTCGGACAATGACTTTCGGCGGTAAAACTCGAAACGAACTCGGCTTTTTTTATGTCCATCCTGTTGCCCTTGGTTAAGCACATGGCGGCCAAAAGGCCGGCCAATTTGGTTATCCCGTCAAAAAAATCGTTGCGCCCGGGACCGCGCATGTTCGAAGGGCTGCAAAAGTACGCATTTGCTTTTTGTTAAAACCTTCGGCTAAGAAAAGGTTAAACCAGGCCCGGATTTGCGCACTTTGTACCAGCCGGCGTGTCGTACCGTTTTTCGGCCAACAAAACTTGAACTCGTATGAAAAACATCCTTGTTGCTTCCCTGCTTCTTTTCGCTGCCGCCACGGCACACGCACAATTTGCTTTTGGTCTGAAAGGCGGCTTTCAAACCCTGCTGAAAAACCCCGATGATATCGTCATCGGCCAACCCGACTACGTCCTTCAGTTTTGGCGTGCAAGACCTCAAATTCGGTACACAATTCGGCGCCTGGCTTCGTATCGGCGATGCCGTGTTCATTCAGCCGGAACTGCTCTTTAACTCCAACCGGACCGATTTCAAGGTCGGAGAAACCTCTGCCGGCGAGATCATTCGCACAGAAAAGTACCAAAGCCTGGACCTGCCCGTCCTCGTGGGTTTCTCGGCCGGCCCGATCCGCCTGTACGGCGGCCCGGTTGGGCACTACTTCCTCAACAGCACCTCCGAACTGACGGATTTCAACGGCTACAAGGCGCGCTGGAAACAGTTTACCTGGGGCTGGCAAGCAGGTATGACCATCGGCACCGGCCGTATCTCTGCCGATATTCGCTACGAAGGCAATTTCAACAAGTACGGTGACCATGTCACGTTCTTCGGCGACCAGTACAATTTTTCCAACTCGCCCTCGCGGCTGATTCTGGCGCTGAATGTGGCGCTGGTAAAGTAATTGGCCGTTTTATCCAGGATATTTTTAAAAAAAACACCCTCGTTTTTGGCTCTTGCGTCCAAAACGAGGGTGTTTGCGTAAAGCCCGGAGCCGTACTTTTACCCGAACTTAACTACGGTATCCCGATGCGTTTTTTTATTCCACTTTTGCTTTTTCCGTTTGGCACGGCCATGGCCCAGCCCGGCTGCCCCGACCCCCAGGCGATCAATTACGTTCCCGGCGCTACCGCAAACGACGGCAGTTGCCTGTACGCCGCCACCAACTATACGCTGACGACCAAAACAATGCTGTCCGGTACAGTCAAGGAAACATCCGGCCTGATGCTGGCCGACGGGCGACTCTGGACGCACAACGACAGCGGAGACGGCCCGTTTTTGTACCAGGTGGACACTCTGACCAACGCCATTTTGCAAACCGTGACCATCGGCGGCGCAACCCATGTAGACTGGGAAGACATGGCTTTTGACGGCGTATATTTTTACATCGGCGATTTTGGAAACAACGCCACAGGCAACCGCACCGACCTGAAAATCTATAAGTTTCCGCTGTCGGCTATCCCCTCGGGCAGCGTGGTCACGGTGCCTGCCGCCCAGGTCGGGGTCATCGAATTTGCCTACGAGGATCAGACAGATTTTTCGCCGCAAACTTCCAACAACACGCGGTTCGACTGCGAGGCCATGGTCTGGCGGAACGACACGCTGCACCTGTTTACCAAGGACTGGATCGGGCAGCAAACCGTGCACTATACGCTGCCGGCAACGGCGGGCGCTCACCTTGCACGCAAACGCGAGATACTCCTGGCGGATGGACTCATCACCGGCGCCGACATGTCGGCCGCAGGCGTGCTGCTCCTGCTGGGGTACCGCACCGACAATGCCGCGCTATTTATGTGGCTGTTGTTTGACCACGCCAACGGGCTGTTTTTCAACGGCAATAAACGCCGCATCGGCCTGGGCCTTGCGCCGTTTTCGGGACAGGTGGAGGGGCTGTGTTTTCGCGGCAACGGCTCCGGGTATATTTCCAACGAGGAATTGACGGTGACCGTGCTCGGCTCGCCGATCACCGTGCCGCCGCGACTTTACGCCTTCGAGGTGGCGCAGTGGCTGCCACCGATTTTTTTACCCACCAAAAATGTACATCAGAAAGCACCCCGGTCTTGCCGGGTGTCGCCCAATCCGGTTCGGCCGGGGCAGACGCTTGTCCTTTCGGAACAATTGCCTGCCAATATCCGCGTGGAATTGTGGGATGCCGGGGGGCGCTGCGTGTGGCAAGACAGCGGGAATAGCCCGATTTTGTTGCCGCAGATAGCGCCGGGAGGGTATTTTTTGCGGGTTCAAAACACTCAGGGAGAACAGGTTTGCGCAAGTAGAATCCACCTGCACTAAAACAACCGGGACGACACCAAAAAGTAAAAAGCATGGGTCCGAGTGGACATATCGAGCAGGTTGTAAAACCCGTTTCCGGATTCGTACCGCACTTCTACCCCGAGCCGGTTCCAGCCGAATGCGCCCAAGCCGATGCTCCATCCCCGCTCCGAGGAATTATTGCCGACCGAGATGGCTTGTTCGGTGCCAACGGTTTGTGTGGAAAAAAACTTGCGATCCACGATTTTGGTGGCATTGTAATGGAATGAAGCCGTTGCTGTGGAAAGGCCGGCCTGGACAAACGGCTGTATTTTTCGGTTGCTCACATGCTGGTACCGCAGAAACGTGCTCCATTTGATGTACACAAAATCCAGATTGATGTCCACAATCCGGTGTGTTTCCGGGGTTCTTGGCTCGCTGTCAATGGTCTCGCGGAAGGCGTGGGCTTTGCGCAAAATCTCATTGTACCAGGAAAACCGGCCGAAGTTGCGCGGCGCCCGGACGTTGAAGGCCAAACCGACCGCAGGCTTCTCGGAGGCTTTGTCCCAGGAGGCCAGTGCGATATCGTATTTCACGTCGCTTTGTACTTGCAGTGATGTGCTGCTCATACCCGCTGTTGCCAGCATTTCAAACTTGAATCGGTCGCGCCGGGAGGTGGTAAGTACAGAGGCCGTTCCTCGGCAGATGTTGTATTTGGCCACGACGGCCGAAAGGTCGGAACTGGAATAGTTGAGCCGTTTGATCTTGCTGTCCAACTCGGGGCAGTCGCCGAAATAGTAGAGCAATTGCCCCCGGTACTGTGGTTTGTGCCGGGTTTTCCGGATTCCATTTTCCTCCACTGCATATTTCAGGTTGAGCAACTCATCCAACAGGGTGTCCTTTCGGAGAAAAAAATGGTTTTTGTCGTGCTCGTCTTTCAGAAACAACAGGCCGATATCGCCCAGCACCAGGCCGCGGAGAAAAACCGTATCCGGAAGTCGAAACCGTTCGGGGTTCAGGTCCAGATCGCCTGGCCGGTGCGGGGATTTGTCCACAAGTGTGACGTGCCCGAAATAGTGCTCGTTCCGAACGCTGAACGCTGCAATATCCAGTGGGGCAAACACTATGACGGCATCGCTGTCCTTTTTTTTGAATCGAATCTGCCGCGGATTGTATTCCCAGTTTTGGTCGTCAATCCAGCCGGACATGGTGTCGCCCCTGGCGCTGACGACGTAGCCAGGCGTCCAGTTTGACTGTGCGTGTAAAAAAGAAAACCCTCCTGCTGCCGGCAGCAACAGGAGGGTGATGGTTAATGGAAGTAAGGTGCGCATTGAAACAGATTTGGTTACAGGTGAATCACCTCGCCGTACGCCGCGGCAGTAGCTTCCATGATCGCTTCGCTCATGGTGGGGTGGGGGTGTATGGCTTTGAGAATTTCGTGGCCGGTGGTTTCGAGTTTTCGGGCGACGACCACCTCGGCGATCATTTCGGTGACGTTGGCGCCGATCATGTGCGCGCCGAGCCATTCGCCGTATTTTTTATCAAAAACTACCTTTACGAATCCTTCCGGGTTGCCGCCGGCTTTGGCTTTGCCGGAGGCGGTGAACGGAAATTTGCCCACCAGTACCTCGTAACCGGCTTCTTTGGCGGCAGCTTCGGTATAGCCCACAGAGGCAATTTCGGGTGCGCAATAGGTACAGCCGGGGATGTTGTTGTAGTCGATCGTTTCGGGGTGGTGTCCGGCTATTTTTTCCACGCAGGTGATGGCTTCGGCGCTGGCCACGTGGGCCAGGGCCTGGGTAGCCAGCACGTCGCCGATGGCGTACACGCCGGGCACATTGGTCTGGTAGTAGTCGTCCACGGTGATGTATCCGCGGTCGGTAGCGATGCCGAGGTCTTCCAGCCCGATATTTTCGGTGTTGGGCGTCACGCCGGCGGCGCTTAGTACCACGTCGCAAAGGATAGTTTCGGTTTTGCCGTCCTTTCGGTTTTTCATATTCACCTTGACCTCCTTGCCGGAGGTGTCTACGCTTTCGACAGCCCAGCCGGCGAACACTTTCATGCCTTTTCGGGTGTACAATTTGGCCAATTCCTTGGAAATATCGGGGTCTTCACGCGGCACGAGGCCCTGTTCGAGGAATTCGACGATGGATACTTCGGTGCCGAGGGTATGGTAAAAGTAGCCGAACTCGACCCCGATAGCGCCCGCGCCCACGACGACCATGCGCTTAGGTTGCTGTTCGAGGGACATGGCTTTGCGGTACTCGATGATTTTTTTGCCGTCAATGGGCAGGTTGGGCAGCTGTTTAGCCCGGCCGCCGGTGGCTACGATGATGGATTTTGCCGTGTACTCGGTCGCCTTGCCCTCCGCGTCTGTGACCACTACTTTGGGGCCTTTGGCGAGTTTTCCGGTGCCGGTGATGACGGTGATCTTGTTTTTTTTCATCAAAAACTGCACGCCTTTGCTCATCCCGTCGGCTACGCCACGGCTGCGCTTGATCATGGCGTCGAAATCGGCTTCGGCTTTGCCTTCGATTTTGATGCCGTAGTCGCCGGCATGGTTGAGGTATTCAAATACCTGCGCGCTTTTCAGCAGGGCTTTGGTGGGGATACAGCCCCAGTTGAGGCAGATGCCGCCGAGGCTTTCGCGTTCGATGATGGCGGTGTTGAGGCCGAGTTGGGAGGCGCGGATGGCAGCCACATAGCCGCCGGGGCCGCTGCCGATAACGATGAGATCGAAGTTCATGTAGTGGGTAGAGTAGTGGTTAATAGCGGGTGAGGAGGTCGTTAAGGTTCGATGGTCAGGCCGGATTCCTGGAGCAGATTGGAGATATTGAATGTAGCGCCGGCGATTACGTCCACGTCGTGTTGCCAGTTGAGCGTGCGGGGGGGCTGGTCGGGTGAAAAAACCAGGATGCGTTGTTCGAGCGTGAATACCCAGACGACTTTGACCACTCCAAAAGCAAAGTAATCGGCCACTTTGCGCAAGACATACTCCATTTCCGAGGTGTTTTCCGTTTCGGCATCCACATCAATTTCAATAACGGCATCGGGGGGCAATTGGGTGTAGCGCGGCGAGAGCGAGAAGTTTTCCCGACGAAAAATGGCGATATCGGCATCTCGACGATGTTTTTTTCCTAACCGAAGGCCTTGCTCTCCGACAGTAACCTCGAATTGATGTTGAAGCAATTGCTTTAACAAAATAGCGTAAATGCGGCCTTTCAGCCACGCCTGCAAGGAACTATCGCCTATGATATCTTCCTGGTTTTTTGCGCCGCGGAGTACCTCTTTGTAGCCTTTGTAATAAATCGGGTGCCCGTCCACAATTTCATAGACGAGTGCCTTTTTTAAAGCAGCCAGACGCGAAGGGCGTTTGGTGGATTCTGGCGCAGCGGTGGTGATCATGGCCACAAAGGTATGGGTTTATCTTTTTGATGAGGTTTGTCAAACACAGGACTTGCCTGTAAAAACTATATGGTTTCTACATAGTTCAAATCCTCTTCGAAGGTCTCTTTCATGCCAATCAGTGCCAAAAAAGCGATAGAAAGGCAAACGCTGCCCACGATAGCCGCTGCGGGCAAAACGCCGCCGGCCACGTCCGGATTTTTCAGCCACATAAAGGAAGAACCGATGGGTACCAGCATGCCGCGGGCAAAGTTGGGCACCGAGGTAGCCACTGTGGCACGCAGGTTGGTGCCAAACTGCTCGGCGCCAATCGTGACGAAAATAACCCAAAAACCCACGGATAAACCCAGCAGAAAATGGGCGAAATAGAAAGACGCGGGTGTGGGGAAACCGGCAACTAAGTAGTACGCCACAGCCAGCACATCGAGGCCCAGGAAAATCCACATCACTTTGAGGCGGCTGCGCAGGTACTGGCTGAGCAGGCCCGAGCCGATGTCGCCGAGAATGAGTCCCGTGTAACAAGCGGCGATGGCGTTGCCGCCGGTGATGCCGCTAAGCCCTTTGGCTTGACCAAATTCCGGCGCCAGCGTGATCAATACGCCCACGACAAACCACGTCGGGAACCCAATGAGCAAGCAACGGGCAAAACGGGAAAAGCGGTTCCAGTCGGTGAATAGTGCGAAAAAATTGCCGCGACTGACATTGTCTTCGGACTGCATCTGCCGGAACATACCCGATTCATTGACGCTGATGCGCAGAAACAACAACAACAACCCGAGGCCGCCACCGATAAAAAAGCACATTCGCCAGGGGAAAAACATATCAATGACCCATGCCAGCAGGGCGCCGCTGAGACCTACGGTGGCCACGATCATAGTCCCGTAACCGCGTTTTTCTCGAGGCATGCTTTCGGCTACCAGGGTAATACCGGCGCCGAGTTCGCCGGCCAGCCCGACACCGGCCAGAAACCGGAAAAAGGCGTAGTCCGTTGCCGATGTAGCGAAACCGTTCAGGATGTTGGCGACAGAGTACAGGGCGATGGAAAAGTACAAGACGCGGACCCGGCCTTTTTTGTCGCCCAGTACCCCCCAGAGCAGGCCGCCGATCAGCATGCCGGTCATTTGCCAGTTGAGGAGGGAAATACCGGTGTCGGTGAGTGCCTGGCCGGAAAATCCGAGGTCTTGCAGACTTTTTACGCGCACAAACCCGAACAGGAGCAGGTCGTAGATATCAACAAAATAGCCCAACGCCGCCACGATGACGGCGGCGTTGAGCAGGCTGACGGGTTTTTCCGCAGGCATGATGCTTATTGTTTAAAAAAGGAGTCTGTGTTCTTCCCCCCCTCTTTCACGATCTCCATGCGTTTTTTGATCGCTCCGGCAGTCTCCAGATCGTCCTTGCGGGCGAAAATTTCGGACAGGGCTATGAGCGTGTTCAGATCGTTGGGGTTGAGGCCTTCTGCTTTTTTGAAGTAGGGCAAGGCCTCGTCGAACAAGGACATGACTTCTTTCTGAATTTTTTCAAACTTCTTCATGGTTGCGGAAGAAAAATCGTCTTGCGGCAGTGCGTTCAGTTCCTGGGTACGGATAGCGGCTTTGTTGTAAAACAGCGCGCCGAGCGAGTAGCAGGCATCTGCGTTTTTCGGGTCAACCTGCTGCGCTTGTTCGTAGTTCTTTTTCGCCTCGGTGAAGTACTCGGTCGCCTTGGTCTCGTTTTTGGCCTGCATTTCGCGTTGGTACAGGTTGTCGTACACGCTGCCGAGGGTCACATACAGACTTACATTGGTTGGTTCCTGATCAATGGCCTGCTTCAAGCGGCTGATGAGTTCTTCCAGCTTGCCTTTTTGCAGGTAAACGTTGATTTCGGCAAAGAGCAGACCCGGGTCTTGCGGGAATTTCTGACGGCCTTCGAGCAGGACTTTTTCGGCGCCGGCCTCGTCTTTGTTTTCAAGTTTGATGTTGTAGAGGCCCTCGTATATGGGGGCTTTGGCATTGCCGGTCTTGTACAGATCTGTGTAGTATTTTTCTGCGTCGGCGTTTCGCTTGGCCAATTGTGCCGCGAGCGCCGTGATATAAATCTGGTTTTCGTATTGCTCTGGATCATCCAGAACGCTTTTTTGCTTTTCCGTCTGGAGCAAGGCATGGCTTTTAAGAGCCGCTTCAAAGGACAAAAAGGCTTTTTCGTACTGGGCGGCTTCGTACTTGGTCACGCCGATGTTGATCAGGTGGCCCTGCACCTCGCCGATGCCTTTGGTCGCATCGCTTTTTTCATACTTTTTGGTCGTCAGGTCATAGCCTTTTTGGAAAGCATTGAAGGCCTCCAGGGCATCGTTGTCGCCGGTAAGCGGGGCTGTTGGGCTGAACATCCGCTTGGCCATGTCGCGTTGAAGAATGGTGTTGTAGATTTCCCCTTTGGAAATCCAGGCAGCAGCATTTGCTTGAACATCTGCTTGTTGGAGTGCTTGATCAATTTTGGTTTTGGCCTCCTCCAGCTTACCTGCATTGCCGTTGGGATCCATGTTGTAACTCGTCAGGGCGCGACCGGCCTGTTTAGCCAGTTTGGAACCCTCTTCTTGAGCTTGGGCAATGCCAACAGTCATCAGGATGCTGAGGAGCAAGAAAAACGATTTTTTCATTATTGAAACAGTTTAAAAGTTTTAAAAAAGCGGCCCATTGGACGTGTAAACTACCAGAATGACACAAATTTATTTCCGGGCTTGATGCAGCAAAGGTAGTTCGTTTGTCCAAAAAGGAGGCTTGGAAGGTTCTTAACATTCCTTTAAGTACAACATCATTAAACCGCATCAGGCGCCGCCCGTCTATGCCCCATCCTTCGAACGTTCGGAACACACAGGACACACACTATTTTTAACAAACTAAATTATTGACCGAAAATGAAAAAATCATTTTTCCTGCTCGCAGCCCTTTTGGTGGGCATTGCCCTGTTTCAGTCTTGCAAAAAAGATGCATCCGAGGATGTAGATGTCATCACCTCCGAGGATTTGGCTACAAACGAAGATTTTTCTGAACAAATTGACCTTGCCGCCGATGTGGCCATAGAGGAGCGCGGTGGTGGCGGAACTTGCCCGGTAGTGACACTCGCACAACCCTGGGGCACCTGGCCCAACACCATTACGATTGACTACGGTACGACGGGTTGCACCGGGCCGAATGGCGAGCACCTTTTGAAAGGTAAAATTATCGTCACTCAGACGGGCGATATGTTTACCGCAGGCGCCGTGCGGACCAAGACTTTTGAAAACTTTTTTGTAGACGATGTGCAAGTTTCCGGCAGCAAATCGTGGACGAATAACGGGAAAGACGCCTCAGATAACTGGTCGTACACGAAAACAGCCACCGATATGCAGCTGATCTACCCGGACGGTACATCTACAACCTGGAATCATACGCACACCAGCACGCTGATTCAGGGCGGCAACACCCCGACACACTGGGATAATGTCTGGAGTTCCGCGGGGAGTTCCGCAGGCACCAATCGCAACGGCATCAGCTACACATCCACCATTATCGAGCCGCTGATAAAAAAGGCTGCCTGCCGGTGGATATCCGAAGGCGTTGTCGAATTCACCCGCGATGGAAACGTGTCTACGCTTGATTTCGGAAACGGCACCTGCGACCGGTTTGGCAAACTGACCTTGCCCAACGGTAACACGGTCACCATCCGGCTTCGGAATTGATACAATCTGAATGAATTGTAGCGCAGCGGCGCAGTGTTGATTTCAAAAAACGCTGCGCCGCTGTGTTTTTATTTGGTGAATCCGGTCAGTTCTATCCGCTTCCCAACATCCGCAAGGAATCAAAACTCCCAACTCAAAACTCAAAACTCAAAACTCAAAACTCAA
This sequence comes from Lewinellaceae bacterium, assembly GCA_016719605.1. GTDB lineage: Bacteria > Bacteroidota > Bacteroidia > Chitinophagales > Saprospiraceae > M3007. Next base: position 233,587 of record JADJYW010000012.1, read on the forward strand.
AACTGTCAAACCCCGCGCATCGTCAGCGCCACGCGCTTGCGCTCCAAATCTACTTCCAGTACCCGCACCATAACTTGCTGGTTGAGTTTGACCACATCGGCTGGATTTTTTACGAATTTGTCGGTCAATTGCGACACATGCACCAGGCCGCCGGCCTTGACCCCGATATCCACAAACACACCGAAATTGGTGATATTGGTGACGATACCGGGAAGCACCATGCCCGGCGCCAGGTCTTCGATGCTGTGTACGTTGCCAAACTCGAACGGCTGGGCAGTGCCCCGGGGGTCGAGGCCTGGTTTTTCGAGTTCTTTGAGAATATCCTGCAACGTAGGCAAACCCACGTCACCCTTGGCATAGCGCTGCAAATCAATTTTTTGCCGGAGGCTGCGGTCGGCCACCAGATCAGACACGGTACAGCCGAGGTCTTTGGCCATTTGCTCCACGAGTGCATAGCGTTCCGGGTGTACGGCCGTATTATCGAGCGGGTTGTCGGCGCTGCGGATACGCAAAAACCCGGCGCACTGCTCGAAGGCTTTGTCGCCAAGTCGGGGCACTTTTTTCAGATCGGCGCGGCGGCGGAATGCGCCGTTTTCAGCGCGAAATGCTACGATATTCTGGGCCAATCCAGGTCCGAGTCCCGAAATGTAGGTGAGCAGGTGTTTGCTGGCGGTGTTGAGGTTGATCCCGACGGCGTTTACGCAGGATTCCACGGTACGGTCGAGACTGTCCTTGAGCAGGGTTTGGTTTACATCGTGCTGGTACTGGCCTACGCCGATACTTTTTGGATCAATTTTGACGAGTTCGGCCAAGGGATCCATGAGGCGCCGACCTATACTGACGGCTCCGCGTACAGTGATGTCTTCCGTGGGAAATTCTTCGCGCGCCACCTCGGATGCAGAGTAAATGGAGGCGCCTGCCTCGTTTACCTGAAACATTTCGACCGGCTGCCGGAATTTTATTTTTTGTAAAAAATCCATGGTCTCCCGCCCGGCGGTGCCGTTGCCTACGGCTATGGCTTCAATTTGGAACTTGTCTGCCAAATTTTCAATAACAGATTGACTTTCAAAAACCTGCCGCTTGGGTTCGTGCGGGTAGATCGCGGTATTGTGCAAGAGATTGCCGTTGGCGTCGAGCACTACCACCTTGCAGCCGGTACGGAAACCGGGGTCTATCCCGAGTACACGCTGCTCGCCCAGCGGTGCGGAAAGCAGGAGTTGGCGCAGGTTTTCGGCAAACACGCGAATGGCTTCCAGATCGGCCTTTTCCTTGGAGGCATTGCGAAATTCTGTTTCGATAGCAGGTTGCAAGAGGCGTTTGTAGCCGTCTTTCAGGGCCAGGCGTACCTGCTCGGCAGACTCGCCGTATCCGGTGACGAATATCCGTTCCAGATCAGCCACGGCAACATCTTCCTCGGGCGCGATGCCTATGCGCAAAAAGCCCTCGTCTTCGCCCCGGCGCATAGCCAACAGGCGGTGGGAGGGGCAGGTGGCTAATTTTTCGCTCCAATCGAAGTAATCGCGGTATTTGGCGCCTTCAGTTTCTTTGCCTTTCACGAGGCGGGACGCGATGCGTGCGTTTTTTCAAAGTGCCGGCGAGTACGGTCGCGAGCGCGTTTGTCCTCGTTGACCCACTCGGCGATGATGTCGCGGGCGCCTTGCAGGGCATCGTCCACGGTAGGCACTTCGTTGGTAATGAACTTGGCCGCGAGGTTTTCCACGCCGTGCTTGTCTTGCTGGGAAAAAATGCGTTTAGCCAGGGGTTCCAGACCACGTTCGATAGCTACAGAGGCGCGGGTTTTGCGCTTGGGCCGATAGGGGAGGTAGATATCCTCCAGTTCCGTCATGGTGGCGGCGGCGAGGATGACGGCGCGGAGTTGGGGGGTGAGTTTGCCCTGCTCCCCGATGCTTTGCAGGATAACATCCCGGCGCTTGTCCAGTTCCTGTATTTTTTTCCAAAGACTCTGAATGTCAGCAATTTGAACTTCATCCAGAGAGCCGGTGGCTTCCTTGCGGTACCGGGCGATAAAGGGTATTGTGCTGCCGGCTTCGAGCAGTTCGAGCACGGCTTCGACGCGGCGAATGGGGATGCCAAGCCCTTGGGCTATGGGTTGGGAGTAGGACAAGTATTACGCGTTTTTGAAATCCCAGGTATTCAAAAAACCGGTATGGAAATTTCCCTTGCGGAAGTCCGGGTTTTGCATGAGTCGTTGGTGAAAGGGGACGGTAGTTTTGACGCCCTCCACGATGAATTCATCGAGGGCACGTTCCATTTTTGTGATGGCCTCGTCGCGTGTGCGGGCGCGAACGATGAGTTTGGCAATCATGGAATCGTAGTAGGGTGGGATGGTGTAGCCCCCGTAAACATGGGTATCTACCCGTACGCCGTGGCCCTTGGGCGAGTGAAAGGACGTGATGCGGCCGGGGCTGGGGCGGAAGTCGTTGAACGGGTCTTCGGCATTGATCCGGCACTCGATGGCGTGCATTTCCGGGAAGTAGTTTTTTCCGGAAATCGGTATGCCGGCAGCAATTTTGATTTGTTCCTTGATCAGGTCAAAATCAATAACTTCCTCGGTCACGGTATGCTCTACCTGGATGCGGGTGTTCATTTCCATGAAGTAGAAATTCCGGTACTTGTCCACTAGAAATTCTACGGTACCCACGCCTTCGTAACCAATCGCGGTGCAGGCTTTCACGGCAGCCTCGCCCATTTTTTCGCGCAATTCGGGCGTCATAAACGGGGATGGCGATTCCTCTACGAGTTTTTGGTGGCGGCGCTGGATGGAGCAATCGCGTTCGGAGAGGTGGCACGCTTTGCCGAACTGGTCGCCGGCGACTTGAATTTCGATATGGCGCGGTTCTTCGATAAATTTCTCCATGTAGATGCCGTCATTGGCGAAGGACGCCATGGCTTCCCGGCGAGCAGTTTCCCACTGGTTCTCGAATTCGGATTCGCTCCAGACGATGCGCATGCCTTTGCCGCCACCGCCGGCAGTCGCCTTCAGGATGATCGGGTAGCCGATGGTCTTGGCTAATTTGATGCCTTCGGCTACGTTTTGCAGCAAACCTTCGGAGCCGGGCACACAGGGCACACCGGCAGCGATCATGGTTTCCTTGGCCGTTATCTTGTCGCCCATTTGCCGAATCTGATCGGGCGTAGGGCCGATGAACTTGATGCCATATTCGCTGCAAACCTCCGCGAAGTTGGCATTTTCAGCCAAAAAACCGTAGCCGGGGTGAATGGCGTCGGCATCCGTGATTTCTACGGCGGCCATGATGCGCGGGATATTCAGGTAACTTTCCCGAGAGGCGGGCGGACCGATGCAGACGGCTTCGTCGGCAAAACGGACGTGCAGGCTGTCCCGATCGGCAGTGGAGTAGATGGCTACCGATTTGACACCCATTTCCTTGCAGGTGCGGATGATACGCAGCGCGATTTCGCCGCGGTTGGCTATCAGTATCTTCTTGAACATGGCTTGGCTGGCTTTCGTATGCATCCTGTTTTGCGCACGAGGGCCGTGATTTTTAAATGTTGGAAAAGAAGATGAAAACTACCCCGGCTCCACGAGGAACAGCGGCTGATCGTATTCCACAGGAGAGGCGTCTTCCACCAAAACCTTGACAATCTTGCCCTTGACATCCGACTCGATCTCGTTGAACAATTTCATCGCTTCGATGATGCAGACCGTCATACCTACACTTACGGTGTCACCAACTTTTGCAAACGGCCCCTTGTCCGGGCCGGAAGCGCGATAAAATGTACCGACCATGGGGGACTTGATTGTCAGCAGATTAGCATCTACAGGGGCGGCGGCAGGAGTGGATTCCGATGCTGCGGATGCCGCAGGAGCCGGCGCGGGTGGCGGTGGCGGCGGGGGCGCCATGTTCACCATCGGTTGTGGCGGTGGAAAGGCGACTACAGGAACGGTATTGCCGTCGGTGCCTGGCTGGTTCCGAATGATGAGTTTAAAATCGCCTTCTTTGAGGATAAACTCAGTCAGTTTGGCCTTGCTGACCAGTCGAATCAATTCTTGTATCTGGTTGATGTCCATACCAAAGATCGTTTTGCTTGAGGGCCAAATATAGCGCAGTGTGCGTGATGGCGTGTGTGTAGTAGCGGATGATTTATTTTTTTACACGTTCCATGTAGGCCCCGGTAGCGGTATCTATTTTAATCAGGTCGCCTACTTCACAAAACAGGGGTACCCGTACTTCGGCTCCCGTTTCCACTTTGGCCGGTTTGAGCGTGTTGGTTGCGGTATCGCCCCGGACGCCAGGCTCGGCGTAGGTGATTTCGAGGACGACAGTTTGGGGCATCTCGACCGCCAGCAAGGATTCTTTCTGGGCATGAAAGAGAGCGTCCACACTGTCGCCTTCTTTCAGAAATTTACCGTTTTCCAGCATTTCTTCCGGAACGGACATTTGGTCGTAGGTTTCCTGATTCATCAGGACGTACCCGCCATCTTCGGGGTACAGGTATTGGAACTTTCGGCGTTCCACGCGCACTTCGGTGATAGCGTGCCCACTTTGGAAGGTGTGTTCGACTACTTTGCCGGAGGTTGTGCTTTTGAGTTTTGTCCAAACCTTTCCACTGCCACGACCTACCTGAAAACGCTGAAAGTCAATTACTTTCAGGATGTCATTGTTCAATTCGATACACAGGCCGTTGCGGATGTCTGCGGTTGTTGCCATTGTAAAAGTTTTTGAGTTGCGGGTTTTGTGTTACGAGTTGTTACAAAACCAGGGTTGAAAGAAATGTGCCGTGTTTGAGAAAAAGGCGGGCAAAGGTAGAGTTTTCTTCTGTATCAAATTTTCCAAAACTCAAAACTACAAAGCCCACTTCAGGTACAGAGCGCCCCAGGTGAATCCGCCCCGAAAGCAGTCAGAACGATGTTGTCGCCTTTCTGGAGTTGGTTCTGGTATTCCCACAAGCAGAGGCCAAGGGTAGCGGCGGTAGTATTGCCGTATTTGTGTATGTTGACCATCACTTTCTCTATCGGGAAGTGCAAGTGTTCGGCAACCGAGGAAATGATGCGCATATTGGCCTGGTGGGGTACAACCCAGTTGACCTCGTCTATCGTTTTGTGGTTTCGGCGCAGGATTTCCTGCACGGTAGACACCATACCCTCCACGGCAAACTTGAACACCCGCTTGCCATCCTGAAAAACATAGTGCTCGCGTTGGGCGACCGTTTCTGCCGAAGGCGGACATTTGGATCCGCCTGCTTTCATGTGCAGGTGCACCCGGCCGGAGCCGTCGCTGCGCAGTACAAAATCCTGGATGCCCGTACCGTCGCGCCGGGCTTCAAGCAACACGGCGGCGGCGCCATCGCCAAAAATGACGCAGGTGTTCCGGTCCTGGTAGTCCACAATAGAGGACATCATATCGGCGCCTACTACCACGACTTTCTGGTAGGTTTCGTTGACGACGAACTGGGCGCCGGTAGCCAGGGCAAACAGGAAGCCCGAGCACGCCGCATTGATATCGTACCCGAACGCATTGGTGGCCCCGACCTTGTCGCACACGGTATTGGCCGTGTCGGGGAAAACCATATCACCCGTGACCGTAGCCACGATCAGCAGGTCAATTTCTCCGGGTTTGACGCCGGTTTTTTCCAAAAGTCCTTTCACGGCCTCTGCCGCCATGTCGCTGGTAGCCCAGCCGGGTGTGCGCAGGATTCGGCGCTCCTTGATGCCCGTTCGGGAGGTGATCCACTCGTCGTTGGTATCCACCATTTTTTCAAGGTCGGCATTGGTCAGTTTGTCTTCGGGTACCCATCCGTGTACCCCGGTGATGGCCGCGCGTATTTTGTGTGCCATGTATCTTTTTGATGTGATTTGAAATGATCGGCAAAGGTAGATAATGCTGGTTGGCTGTTGCTATTGGTTTTTGCCGTTGGCCAAACTTGCCGCACTTTTGCCCTCGATGAAAAACTATCTCGCTCTTGTCAAGTTCAGTCACACACTTTTCGCCATGCCGTTTGCGCTGGTAGGCTTTTTTATCGGCACAACCGAAAACGGCGGTACCCTGAACTGGAAATTACTGGGACTGGTGGTGTTGTGCATGGTGTTTGCCCGCAGTGCGGCTATGGCATTCAATCGCTGGCTCGACCGCGACGTGGACGCAGCCAATCCGCGCACCCGAATGCGGGAAATTCCGGCAGGCATCATTTCTCCGCGAGCGGCGCTGCTGTTCGTGGCGGGCAATTGTCTGCTGTTTATCGCCACCACTTTTTTTATCAACCCGATCTGTTTTTTTCTTTCGCCGGTGGCGCTGGCAGTGGTACTCGGCTACAGCTACACCAAGCGGTTCACCTGGCTCTGCCACCTCGTACTTGGGCTGGGACTGGCTTTGGCGCCGGTGGGAGCCTACCTCGCGGCGACCGGGCATTTTGGCTGGGTACCTGTATTGTACGGCTTCGCGGTACTGCTTTGGACCGGCGGGTTCGACGTGATCTACGCGCTTCAGGACGAAGAGTTTGACCAAAGCCGGCGGCTGTACTCCATTCCCGCCTTTTTTGGAAAAGCGCGCGCATTGCGTATTTCGGAGTGGATGCACCTCGGAACCGCCGCCCTGCTGGTACTTGCCGGCGGGCTGTTGCACAAAAATTTGCCACAGGCCCACGAATTGTCGTGGATCGGGACGGGCATTTTTTTGGCGCTGCTCGTTTATCAGCACCGCCTGGTAAAACCAAACGACCTGAGCCGGGTCAACCTCGCCTTTTTTACTACAAACGGCATTGCCAGCCTCGTTTTTGGCGCACTCACCATTCTGGATCTGCTTCTGAATTAATACTGGAGCATGTTGCCCTCCTTCACGGCAAAGGCAATGTTGCGCAATTTCAACAAATTCTGGAGCGGGTTGTCGTTCAGAACGAGGAAAGTAGCCTCGTACCCTTCTTCGAAGCGGCCGATTTTCCGTTTGGGAAAAATGGCCTGGGGTGTGTTGATGCAAAAGATTTTGATAGCCTGTGCATTGTCCAACCCGTCAAACTGGAACCAGTAGTTGATCTCTGCGCGAATGGTGCGCTGCGGATCGTCCGAGCCGACAATGACCTGGACGCCGTTGTCGAGCAGGCGTTTGAGTAGTTTGGCATGTATCTGCTGGATATTGGGGCGTGTTGTTTGGGTTTGCATGCGCGACAACAAGGGAATCACGGGCGTTTTTTTCTTAGCCAGGGCTTTCAGGTCGTCATCGGTGAGGTCATATTTTATGCCGTCGCCCGTTCCGTCCCAGTTGTGGCCCGGCAAATTGGCGAAACCATCCACACCAATTTTGAGGCCGAGGCGGACATCTTCGGCCGTTTCCACATGAGCAAATACGCGCAGGCCGGAGCGGTGCGCCTTTTTTATGATAGCCTTGGCAGCGGCGGCCGTCAAGCCCTTCGTTTCCTTACCGCCATTGTTTTGCGCATCAAGCAGGTAGATGGAAATGATATCGGGAGACTGTGCGAGCGCCTTTTTCCAGATGCCGTCGGCGGCTTTGCGGTTGTCCACAAACCAGTATGCATCGCCCAGCATGCTGCGGCCTTCGCGGATGGTGCTGTATTTTTCTGCCCATTCGGCCGGGTTTCGTATGCCTTGTGCGGGGGCCTCCTGCAACAGGAAGGGGTATCCGAGGGTACAAGTGAAGCCGCCGTTGGCGAAAGTTACATCCGGCGTTTCTTTTTGACGAGCAGGGGATTCTGCTCTTTTCCGTCCTTCGCGAGTGTTGCTCAAAACCTGGAGGTAAAAAACCCCTTCCTTCGAGTAGGCTTGCAATTGCTGGATGGCCGACAGGTTTTCGGAGAGGCTGGAACAGAATGCATCGCCCAATGGCGGCACTACCCAGCGCCCGGCAAGGTCTACTACAGCATCTATCCGGGCGGGTATTTTTTGGGTGAGTTTGCCGTCAACGCTGTACCAGGTAGCCGGCTCGAACTTGGTGCCATCGAACCAGTTGCCATTGTCAAATTGATGAACAGGGGTATTGTTTTGAGCAAAAAGAGTTGCAAAACAGAGGATTAAACCTGGCAGGAGAAGGATCGTTTTTGTCATGGATGGATAGGTGTGGAATGAAAACAGGGGGCAAAAATAGCCCGCCCCGACACGCTTTAGTTGCTTTTTCGCGGGGTGTTTGGTTCTTCAAAATCAATTCTTCCGCCCCACATCCGCATTTGGCTGATGATCCATTGCTGTCGCCGCCGGACGATACCGGAGGGTTTGCCGGGATTGCGTTTGAGCGGATTGGGCAGCACGGCGGCGAGTAGTGCGGCCTCTGTGGTGGTCAGGTTCCGGGCATTTTTTTTGAAATAATGCTGCGCAGCGGCTTCTGCGCCGTAGATACCGTCGCCAAATTCGATCACGTTCAGGTAAACGGTCATGATGCGCTCCTTGCTCCAGAGCACTTCGATCAGGAACGTAAAATAGACCTCCAGCCCTTTTCGTATCCACGAGCGCGAGGGCCAGAGGAACACGTTTTTGGCGGTCTGCTGGCTGATGGTGCTCGCTCCCCGGATGCGCCGCCCCCGCTTGTTGTGCTGGTATGCTTTTTCAATGGCATTAAAATCAAAACCCGTGTGTTCGAGAAACTCCTGGTCTTCTGCACAAACCACGGCCAGTTGTAGTTTTGGCGAGAGTGCGTCAAACGATACCCAGTCCTTGCGCCAACGCGTTTCCCGGTCGGGGTCGTCGGCCTGCTCGAACCAGCGGATAACCATGAGCGGCGTGCAGGGTATCGGTAAAAACCGGTACAAAATGGTCAGGCCAATGGTGATGCCGAAAAACCAAAGCGCCAGGCGGAATACCAGACGACGAAAATAAAGTCCCCACCGCAAGCCACCGGCCTCCGTTCTGGGGATGGAACGGTACCAGCGTCGCAGCCTGTTTTTTAGAAAATCCAAAGCGATGTATGATTTACGTTTATGGAACGAGTACTCCTGCTAACTTTGTAGCCTTTTAAAATCAGGCAAATGTCTTAAAAATCACAACCTCGTTCATCATTCATCGCTCTTCCCTGAAAAATGGCGTTTTTGCTTTTCTATATTACGCATCCCGATGAAGAAACTGCGCGCCGTATCGGAGGCGAGCTTGTCCGCAAACGCCTCGCAGCCTGCGCCAATGTGTTCCCCATCAGCAGCGCGTATTGGTGGGACGGCGCCGTGCAACAAGAAGGCGAGTGGGTCTCTGTCCTGAAAACCCGGACGGAACTGGAAGCCGAGCTGGAAGCCGCTATCCGGGACGCTCATCCCTACGAAACACCTTGCATTCTTCGTTTCCCCGTGCGTGCCAATGCCGACTACGAACAGTGGATATTTGACTCGACCCGGGACGCGCCATAACCCCCGACAACTTCGGCACAGTCTTCGTTGTTTCCTTGTTTTTTAAAAATGAATCGTACATGAACAAACTCGTTTTCTCTTTTCTGCTGATCACTATCGGCCTTTTCGCCTTGCTCGCCTTCAAAAGCGGTACAGAACCCGCCCCCGCCGCCACCAACCTGAAATGGTACACCTGGGAAGAAGCCACGGCACTCAACAAAACCAAACCCCGGAAAATTTTTGTGGACATTTACACCGACTGGTGTGGCTGGTGCAAACGCATGGATAAATCCACGTTTACAGACGAAAAAGTGGCAGCCTACCTCGCCGCCAACTACTATCCGGTAAAACTCAATGCGGAGCAAAAAGCCGACATTCTGTTCAACGGAGAATCGTTCAAATTCGTGGAAACAGGAAACGGTAAAGGGGTTCATACCTTGGCCTACGCCCTGCTGGACGGTAAAATGAGTTACCCTTCTATGGTTTATCTGAACGAAAAGTACGAGCGCATTATGATCTCGCCCGGCTACAAGGAAGCGCCCGACATGCTCAAGGAACTGACCTTTGCCGCTGAGGAAAAATACAAGACCACCAACTGGGAAGAGTACCGCAACCAGCGGTAAGAAATCCTGGAACGTGTTAAAAACTTAGTGCAGAGCACTCACACCACCGTTATCAGCACATCCTGTTGCTCGATCAAAAAGCCCAAAGGCTTCAGATCAAATCCGGCGTCCGCTGCTGTTTTTTCAAATTCAGCCTCAAAGCCGGGCGCCACAGCTACCAGTAAGCCGCCACTGGTTTGGGGGTCGGCGAGTATGTTGCGTTGCAAGTCGTTGGCGCCGGCAATATGGTGCCCGTAGCTATCCCAGTTGCGGTTCGTACCGCCGGGCACACATTTTTCTCCAGGTAAAAATCCAGCACAGCGCGGTCTATCGTCGGCACCGAGTCGAACTGGACCACGGCGCAGGCGTTGCTGGCTGCGCACATTTCCGACAGGTGGCCGAGCAGTCCGAATCCCGTCACGTCTGTCATGGCCTGGATGTAGGGTAACAATCCGAAGCGCGCACCCACTTTGTTGAGTATTTTCATACTGGCAGGAGCAATGCCGGCGTGTTCGGGCAAGAGCACGCCTTTTTTTTGAGCGGTGGTCAGAATACCTACGCCGAGTGGTTTGGTGAGGTACAGTTTTGCGCCTGCAGTGGCGCCCCCGTTTTTTTTCAAATGTTCGATGCGCACGCGACCGGTGACGGCCAGGCCGAAAATCGGTTCAGGACTGTCTATGCTGTGGCCGCCGGCTAAGGGAATGCCCGCCTCGGCACAGGCACTGCGCCCGCCCTCGATCACCCGATTGGCTACCTCGGGAGGCAGGGTGTTGATGGGCCAACCCAGAATAGCGATGGCCAGAAGGGGCGTGCCGCCCATGGCATACACGTCGCTGATGGCGTTGACGGCAGCAATGCGCCCGAAAGTCCTCCGGGTCGTCCACAATGGGCATGAAAAAATCCGTGGTGCTGACGAGACCCGTGCCGTCGCCGAGGTCGAAGACGGCGGCGTCGTCGCGCTCTTCGTTGCCGACGAGCAGTTGGGGGAACGCCTGTTGGGGTGTGCCGGCGCTCTGGAGAATATGATCGAGCACGGCAGGTGCAATTTTGCAACCGCACCCGGCGCCGTGAGAATACTGCGTGAGTTTGTATTCGGTCATGGTCAAAATTGCAGCGTCATGCTCAAACTCGGCAGGATCGGAAGTTGGTCAACGCGGTCGTAGCGCACCCGGTCAAAATAGAAGATATTGGCCCGGTCGTAAGCGTTTGTTGCCGATGCCGTGATTTCCGCTTTGGCGTGTTTGGTAAACTCGATCGTACGCTTGACGGACAGGTCGAGGCGGTGGTAGTACGGCAAGCGGCCGCCGTTGCGGACATCTGAGTACAGGATGCCGAGGTCGCCGTTTCCGCCAAGCACATCGGTGCCGATACCGTTGCCAAAATTGAAATTGGTGAAACAGCCTTGTGTTTGGGTGAACGGGAAGCCCGAACCGAGGTTCCAGCGGGCGCCAAACTCCCATTCTTTTTTCTTGCCCGCCTGATAACTCGTTACCAGGTTCAGGTTGTGGCGACGGTCGAATACCGGCGGGTATTCCTGTACACCGTCGGAACGGGTCACGAAACCAAGCGAGTACGCGCCCCAAACGTAAAACCGCCTGGCCTCCCATTTCATGGAAAAGTCCAGGCCATACGCGTTGCCGGTTTCCACCACATAGTTGGGGTCTTGCGGCAGCAGTTTGTTGCGGTTGAGGGTCAGCAACTGGGTGAAATCCTTGTAGTAGCCCTCTACGTTCATCTCGAAATTGTTGGTGACATCCACCTCGAAACCCGCTACGCCGTGTATGGATTTTTGCAGGCGGTGATCCACACGCTCGAAGGCAGAACCGGCCTTGTAAACCGTTTCTTCCGGGCCGGACAGGAATCCGACAAACAGGTTCACAATGTCCCGTTCGTTCACCGTGGAGAGCAGGTTTTGGGAATACAGGCCGCCGGCCGCCTTGAAGCGGATCTTGTCCGAGATATTGTATTTCAGGCCGAGACGCGGTTCGGGCGATGCATCGCCGAGCGATTGGTAGTATTGCAGCCGGAAGCCCGGTTCGATTACGAGTGCCCCGATTTTGCGTTTCCAGCGCAGGTAAAGACTGATTTCTGTAGTGTTTTCGACCTGCTCGATACGCAGTCCGCGGAAGTTTTCAAAAGCAAAATCCGTTTTGAAACCCGTCATTTCGAGGCCGTACTTGAGTTCGTTGTTGCGGTCGAAGTTGGTAAAATTCAGGCCGCCGTAAAAACCGTTGATGCCGCTGGTGCGCGGCTTGCGGTCGGCTTCCACGATACGCGAGTTGTAGCCGGAATAGGTCAGGGTGCCGCCAACGATGGTGTTGGAGTTGGTTGGTACCAGAGTAAAATCAAAGCCGCCACCGGTGCTTTCCCAGCCGAAATCGGCAATATTGAATTTGACGCCGTCGTCGTAACTAAACCCGAAGAAATTAACCTTGCTGCCGTTGCCGGAAAGGAGGGACAGTTTCCCGTACAGGTCGCGGTAGTTGAACGGGATACCTTCGCCGTCATTGACATTTTTGTAAAACGTGGGCGCTGTTTGGTCTATGAGTGCTTGCTTGCCGGAGAGGACAAACGACACGCTCGCACCGCCATCTTCCCGGAGCGGGACGATTGGCCCCTCGATCATGGCCCTGGCCTGGAAAGGGCTGGCCGACACAAGACCGGAAAGGCGCTTGCGGTTGCCCTCGCGTGTTTTCACGTCCACGATAGCCGAAATACGGCCGCCGTAGTCGGCATTGAAACCGCCGGTAAGCACGTCCACGTTTCGGATGAGTTCTGTTTCAAAAACAGAGAAAAATCCGATGCTGTGGAAGGGGTTGTAACGGGTCATGCCGTCGAGCAGGATCGGTTTTGGACAGGCGATCCGCCGCGGATGTAGTTGCCCGCCCTGGTCGCCGGTGAAAATTACACCCGGCAACACCGTCAGGTACTGGCAATGTCGGACTGCCCTCCGGTGGACGGCAGGAGCGGATCTGCTTGGGGGGTCACAGTCAGTTTGGATACTTGCACTTGCGATTTTGCCTGCTCCTTCCGGCCACTGATGACTACCTCTCCCAAACTGGAGCCGCTTTCCAGCAAGTAGATTGTTTTGTAAACAATTTCGCCCTTGGCAATTTTGATATCGGCCACGAAGTCGTCGTACCCCAGATAGGTCACTTTTATTCGGTACTGTCCGACGGGAATTTCTGCGATAGAGAAAAAACCATTGACATCTGTAGCGGAACCCACGTTTGCCCCTTCGATCTGAACGGTGGCAAAGGCGAGGGGTTGGGCAGATTCCTTGTCATAAACATTGCCACGGATCGTTCCTTTGTCCGCTTTTTGAGCCGTCATTCCGAACGGCAGGCACAGGAGTGCGAGTAGTAAAAAACAATTCTTCATCAATACCTTGTTTGAGGGCGGCAAAGATAGTCGTAGCAGGCGTTTCCGTGTACAAGGAAAAAGATTGTAGCAGACAAAGAGTTTGTTCGCTCAAAAGCGCATTTCCACCCCTGCCGAAAAACTTCTGCCCGGCATTCGGTAGCGCTCCAGTTCTTCATACTGCGCGTTGTTCAGGTTGTTCACCGCAAAATAGCAGGTTGGGCCGCCGGCAATGGTGTAGGCTAATTTGGCATTGGCTACGAAAGCCGCACCGGGTTCGCTGCCGGGGTAGATAAATACCTCCTCAATTCGGCTGCGGTAGCGTGCATTCAGGTTCAGCACGAAGCCCCGGTGGCGGGCGGTGGCCGATGCACCGAGGGTGTGCCGCACCTTGTAGGCAAGCGCATCGTTGATGCGACCGACGGAAATATCGCGGGCATCCAAAAAGGTGTAGGACAGTTGCAGGTTTAGGTAGTCCTTCCATTGCTGACGGTACGAAACCTCCACGCCTTGCATGAGCGCTTCCTTGAGGTTCACTACCTGATAAAGCAGCGGCTCCAGCGGGTTGGACAGTTGCTGGAACGAGATCAGGTTATTGTAGCGGTTGTAAAAAAATGCCACATCAAAGGTGCCGCCCGGGAAGGGCGTCATTTTGGCGCCGAGCTCCGTAGAAAGGGTCAGTCGCTCCGGACGCAGGTCGGGATTGGGCAAAAACGCGCCCGCGCCCGCCTGGCTCAAATTTGATGAAACCGCTCAGATGGCGGATCCCGGAATGCCTGCGCAAGCAGCATCCGAACTGAAAAATTGGGCCGGGCCTGAAGTACAGCAACGCCACCTTCGGACTCACATTCGATTCCTGCACTTGCCCGAAAATACGGTAGTGGTCGTACCGGATACCCGCAGTGGCCGTCAGGCGGTTGCTGAGTGTCACTTCATCCTGCACATACACGCCCGCCCCGAGGGCGCGATGCTCGCCGTACAGAAAACTGTCGGGGGCGCCCAGGACATAATCACCCTTCACGTCCAGCCCGGCGATGAGGTAGCGAACAAGTTGCTGAGCGAAGTATTCCACCCTGCGACATTGCCCAGCCGCCGCGTGCACGCTGTGGAACTTGAACGATTGGTTTGCCGAGATTGATGTTCGTTGCCGTCGTTGCCCGGTCGCTGTCGAAAGTGAACAGCGAGGAATTGCAGTGGTAAATGCGCAGCGTATTTAATCCGGTCGTTCGGAGTGGCGGCATAGTACAGGTCGGCGTTGAACTCGCGGCGGTCCTGGTAGTCGTCCTGCTTGAATTCGGCTGCACTGTACGCCTGCCGTTTGCTGAGCCAGGTAGCCGGCGCATCGCTGTACATCCGGTTGGCATTGGCCGACAACTGGAGGGTACGCCGGGGACTGATCGCCCAGGTCGTTTTCCCGAAAAAATTGTAGAGGTCGAAGCCGGTTTTTTCTTTGTGCCCGTCGTCCGATTTCCAACTACCGTCCAGCAGCCAGGAAAACTTGCCCGCCTGACGGCTGTGGCTGATATCCACGGAATGGAAGTCGTTGTAGCGGCGGTATCCGGCGGATTGTGGGGCGTGGTTGTAGGCGCCATAGTTGAGATGGAGCCGGGTTTGGGGTACGGCATCCGCCTGGCGGGTGATGACGTTTACTACGCCGCCCATGGCGCTGGAACCGTACAGGGAAGAGTATGCGCCCCGCACCACTTCGATGCGTTCGATGGAGCTAAGCGGCACCAGATTCCAGAGTGCGCCGCCCGACTCCGGGCTGAGCGCAGGGCGACCGTCAATGAGCAGCAACACGCGGTTGCCGATACCGCCGCCGGCTACTTCCGAGGCGCCGCGGATAGAAAATGCCTGCACATTGGCGCCTCCGGAGCGGGTGACCACCACGCCCGGCATATCATCGAATGCCTGATCGAACGTTGTAATCCGGCGTTCCTGAAGTTGTTTATTGGAGATCACACCGATGCTCGCAGGCGCCAGTTTGATGGCCTGGGAGCGCAGGCTTGCCGTCACGACGACTTCGCCAACAGGTAGTGCTACCGGCTGAAGTACCATCGCTATCCAGTGGCGTTGGCCGGCGACTACTTCCACGTCTTTTGCCACGAAGTCCTGATAGCCGAGGTACGAGGCAACCAGTGTGTATGTGCCTGCCGGCAAACCGGTCAGACGGAAGTCGCCGGTGGGTTCGGCCATGCCCCCGAACGGGGCATCCAGCAAGCGGACGGAGGCCAACGGCAGCGCTTCTCCGGTTTCAGCGTCCCGGATGGTGCCTTCGATACTGCCCGATGCGGTCACCGGTAAAACAGCGGACGCGGCTTGCTGCCCCTGCGCGGATACGCACAGGAAACAAACAAGCCACGTCCACGCCACATTTTTTAAAATTTCAACATGCACGATCGACAGGCTGCGGTTGGTCGCGGGCATTAGTACCATTGGTTTACAAAATCAAAGTCTGCTTTGAAATTGATCTCTTTTTGTTCGCCTTCGGCAATGTCAAAAGAAAGCGGAGCCGGGAAATTGAAAATCGGGGCAATGACACCGGGAGCGACGCGCACCCGAATGACGATACCGTGGCTCGTTTGATCGGGATTGCCCCAGTGCACACCCAGTGTGGCCGTTTTTTTGCTTGGGTCGGTCACCAGGTCGTGGCGGAAGCCGAGGGCCAGTGCGGAATAAGTGCCGGGTTCCAGTTCCAGTTCGTAGTCGTATGTCGTTTTGCCCGGGACGTATGTGAGGATGAGCGGGTTTTGGGAATTGTACGGTGCGCCCACCGCGAAGGTGCCGCCCAGCACATTGGGGCCGAAGAAATCGTCGGGCACTTCTCCCCAGCCGGCAAGCGGATCAAGGCTGAATTTAGGGAAAAGGGTCAGTTGCACCTCGCCGCTGTCCTGCCAGGCAGCCCAGGTGTCGGGATTTTCGATAGTGATGGAGCCGTACACCGGTGGCTCGGCTTCGTCTTTTTTGCAGGCGCCAAGGGAAACGGCCACCGCGAGCGCCGCAATGGCGAGGAAATGAAATGGTTGGTGTGTTTTTACGATAGACATAGTGTAGAAATGTTTAGGTCGGCTGGACGGGGTGATTTTTCCCGAAAGGGTAGGGGCGTCCAAAACCGGGTGCAAACCTATGGCTGTCGAAAACGGGGAAGTTCACGGTAGTGTCATAATATGAGCGGGGGTGTTTTTTTGTGCGTAGCCCGGGTTTCAAGAGCGGGTTGTCCGTTGCCAGGTGTTGTCGCGGATACCGCGCACCCATTTGAAAAAACCATCGGTGAGGGCGATGTTCATGGCAAGAAAGTAGGCGATGTTTTTGAGCAGGATGATTGGCCTGGACAGTAGTTGGTTTTGGATATAATTTAGTACAAAAACACCCGCTGTGCCCACCAACAGTAACCAAAACAGCACGCGAAAAGCCTGGTCTTGCAGCCCCAGAAAGCCCGACGAAAGCAAAATAGCCAGCAGAAAAAAACCGCCAAACCAGCGCAGTACTTTGTGGGAAAAAAAGGCAAACCCAAGTCGTGTGACCGGCGGCAACACCCAGCGCCGGAAGCGGGCGAGATTTTGGAAACTCCCGGCGGCAATGCGTTTTTTTCGCCGGTACTCGTCCGCTACCCGATGCGTGGCGCCTTCGTAACACACTGCGTCCAGATCGTTGATTGCCTGGTAGCCGCGCTCCAGCACACGGAACACGAGCCAAAAATCGTCTACCAGCGAACGCGGCGGGATCGGTTCAAACAGATCGGCACGGAAAGCATAGCAACCGCCGAAAGGGCCAATCATCATGCCCCAGGCAAGTCCTTCCCGGTTTTTCAAGCCCACTTCGCCACTCAGGTAGCGCTCTTCGCTGCGGCTGATACCCTGCACGCGCAGGCCCTCACTGCGCATATTGGCGTCCACCACACCGATACGGTCGTTTTTGAAATGCCGAACCAGATTATATAAGGTGTCAGGTTCCAGCATGACGCTGGCGTCGGTGAGTAGAAAGATGTGCCGGGGTGAAGGTTGCTGGTTGGAGGGTTTCGGGTTGGAAGGTTGGAGGGTTTCGGGGTTGCCCGCCGTAGCCTTGGCGAGGGCGGGGTGAAAGATCTGCTCGAAGTCTGCTTGCGCACGCGCGGCGAGGTCGTTGATGACAGGCGGCTTGCCGCGGCGTTTGGGAAAAAGAGAAAAATGGGCGTGGGGTAGGGGAAAATGAATATCGAACGCATGGGCGACCAGATCATTGGTGCGATCGGTAGAGCAGTCGGAGCCGATGTAGATGCGCAGTTTTTCGGGTGGATAGTTCAGTTTGGTCAGGCTGTAAATTTTTGGCCCGATGACACGCTCCTCATTGTGTACCGACATGAGTACGGAAACCACCGGCAGGTCGGGGTCGTCGGGCGTGAAGATTATCGCATTAGGGCGCTTGCCACGGGCCAAAAAGCGCATCAACAACGGATAAAACACATAACTGTGCAGCAGCGCCAGCATGCTGCCCCAGAAAATGATCTGAGCGGCGAATTGCATGCGGCAAAGGTATATTCATTTAAAACGCCCACTGCGGCTTTGTCCCGTCATCCGGTCCAGACGCCGTTACAATTTTTACAAAAGCAATGAATATCGAAACCAGGGAGAATCTTGCAGACACGCCATTTTTCGTACCTTCGCCCGCCGATTTGAAAAAACGGCGAGCATACCCGCCCAAATCGC
Source organism: Lewinellaceae bacterium (assembly GCA_016719605.1). GTDB lineage: Bacteria > Bacteroidota > Bacteroidia > Chitinophagales > Saprospiraceae > M3007. Next base: position 251,531 of record JADJYW010000012.1, read on the forward strand.
ACATTGTCATTTGTAAATCGTAAAACGCAAGAATGGAGTCGAGGATCGTTCCTATCAACATTGAAGACGAACTAAAAACCGCGTACATTGACTATTCCATGTCGGTGATCGTCAGCCGAGCGCTGCCCGATGTACGCGACGGCCTGAAACCAGTACACCGGCGCGTGCTCTATGGCATGCTGGACCTCGGCGTGGCCTATAACAAACCCTACAAAAAATCGGCCCGTATCGTCGGTGAAGTACTGGGGAAATACCACCCCCACGGCGACAGCTCCGTGTATGATACCATGGTGCGTATGGCTCAGGAGTGGAGCCTGCGCTATCCCCTGGTAGACGGGCAGGGCAACTTTGGTTCGATGGATGGCGACAGCCCGGCGGCCATGCGTTACACCGAGGCACGTCTGCGCCGCGTAGCCGACGAGATGCTGGGTGATATTGACAAAGAAACCGTTGATTTTCAACTCAATTTCGACGACTCGCTCGAAGAGCCAACCGTACTGCCCACCAAGTTTCCCAACCTGTTGGTAAACGGCTCCAGTGGTATCGCCGTCGGTATGGCCACCAACATGATGCCGCATAACCTCGTCGAGGTGTGCGCCGCCATCACCGCCGCCGTGGACAACCCCGAGATTGACGTTGAGGAGCTCATGCAGCATGTACTAGCCCCGATTTCCCTACCGGCGGCATCATCCACGGACTTTCGGGCATCAAGGAAGGGTTTCGCACCGGCCGCGGCCGCGTGGTGGTGCGTTCCAAAACCGAGATCGAAACCGACGAAAAAGGCCGCGAAGCCATCATCGTCACCGAAATCCCGTACCAGGTCAACAAGGCTATGCTGATCACCAAGATCGCCGAACTGGTCAATGAAAAAAAAGTACTGGGCATCTCCGACGTGCGCGACGAGTCGAATCGCGAAGGAGTGCGCATCGTCATCGAGGTCAAACGCGACGCCGCTGCCAACGTGATTCTCAGCCAGTTGTTCAAACTGACGCCCCTGCAAACGAGTTACGGCATCAACAATATCGCCCTTGTTAACGGGCGCCCGCGCACTCTGAACCTGCTGGATATGGTCACGGAATTCATCAAGTTCCGCCTCGAAGTGATCGTGCGGCGCACCAAGTTTGAACTGCGCAAAGCCGAAGAACGCGCCCACATTCTGGAGGGTTTGCTCATCGCGCTGGATCACCTGGACGAAGTCATCGCGCTCATCCGCGCTTCCAAAGATGCCGAACAGGCCCGCGAGGGCCTCATGGAGCGCTTTGGTTTGTCCGAAATTCAGGCACGGGCCATCCTCGCCATGCGTTTGCAACAACTCACCGGCCTGGAGCGCGACAAAGTGCGGGCCGAGTACGATGACTTGCAACGCAAAATAGCCGAATTCAAAGCCATTCTGGCCGATGAAATGCTCCAGCGGGGTATTATCAAGGAAGAACTGCGGGAAATTTCAGAGCGCTACGGTGATGCCCGCCGCACCGCCATCGAAATTGACGACGCCGACATCAGCATCGAAGACCTCATCGAAGACGAGGAGGTGGTCATTACCATCAGCCACGCCGGCTACATCAAGCGCACACCCAGCACCGAATACCGTGCCCAGGGCCGGGGCGGCCGCGGTGCCCAGGGCGTTCGCACCCGCGATGAGGATTTTGTGGAACACATGTTTGTGGCCACCAACCACCAGACCATCCTGCTGTTCACCGAAAGCGGGCGCTGCTTCTGGCTGAAAGTCTACGAAATACCGGAAGGCGGTAAAACCACTGCCGGACGTGTCATCCAAAACCTGCTGAACATCCCCAAGGAAGACCGGGTGCGCGCCTATATTATACTCCGGAAAAAACTGGACGACGAGGAATTCATCCATGGCCACTACATCATTTTCTGCACCAAACGCGGCCAGATCAAAAAAACCTTGCTGGAGGCCTACTCCCGGCCGCGCCAGGGCGGAATCAACGCGATCGAGATCAACGAAGGCGATGCTCTGATAGAGGCCAAACTGACGAATGGCAACAACGAAATCCTGCTTGCTGTGCAAAGCGGACGCGCTATCCGGTTCAACGAGCAGGACGTGCGCCCTATGGGCCGCGGCGCTGCCGGGGTGCGCGGTATCCGGGTAGACAACGAGAACGACGATACCGTAGTCGGCATGGTGTGCGTAGACCCGGCCGATACCACGACTACAATACTTGTTGTTTCGGAAAAAGGATCGGCAAACGCTCGGCACTCGAAGAATACCCGACCCACGGCCAAGGAGGGAAAGGGGTGAAAACCATGCAGGTTACCGCCAAAACCGGCAATCTTGTGGCCATAAAGTCCGTGACCGACGAGGACGATCTGATGATCACCACTACCAGTGGAGTTACCATCCGTACTGCAGTGAACGAAATGCGCGTGATGGGCCGCAATACCCAGGGCGTAAAAGTGATTCGACTCGGCGATAACGACGAAATCGCCGATGTGACTGTCGTGAAAATAGCCGAAGAGGACACCCTGGAGATAGAAACCGAAGCGTAGTCAATAATACACCATGAATGACGGTGGAAAAAATCTGCTTGCACACGAGCGGTTCGGTCTGACAATCGAACGCTTGTGCCACCAGTTGATCGAAGACTGGGGAGATTTCTCCGATGCCTGTGTCGTCGGTATTCAGCCGCGTGGGGTGCCGCTTTCGGATCGGATACACGACCGCTTGCAGGTACTCACCGGAAACCATCGGATTCAGTATGGCCGGCTGGATATCACGTTTTATCGCGACGACTTTCGGATGCACGATACCCCCCTCGCGCCACACCCGAACGAAATGGATTTTGTCGTAACCGGCAAAAAAGTCCTGCTGGTGGACGATGTGCTCTACACGGGGCGCACGATTCAGGCTGCTCTGGCAGCGCTTCAGCATTACGGCCGGCCGCAAATGGTCGAACTGGTGGTGCTGGTAGATCGGCGTTTCAACCGGCACCTGCCCATTCAGGCTGACTACACCGGTCTGATCGTAGACGCCCTTGACGAGGCTTATGTAAAAGTGCACTGGAAGGAAATACACGGTCAGGACGAGGTCCTGCTTTTTGATAAAAAATGAAACAGCTTTCCACACGCCACCTGATCGGCATCAAAAATATCACCGAAGCCGATATCCAGCTCATCTTCGAGACGGCCGATAATTTCAAGGAGGTTATCAACCGCCCGATCAAAAAAGTGCCTTCTTTGCGCGATATCACGGTGGCTAATTTGTTTTTTGAGAGCAGCACCCGCACCCGAGTCTCCTTCGAACTGGCGGAGCGCCGCCTGAGCGCCGATATCGTCAATTTCACCGCCTCTTCATCCAGTGTCAGCAAAGGCGAGACCCTGCTCGACACCGTGAATAACATCCTGGCGATGAAGGTAGACATGGTGGTTATGCGTCACCCCGCACCGGGCGCGTGTGTATTTTTGTCCAAATATATCCCCGCCAACATCATCAACGCCGGCGACGGCACCCATGAACACCCTACCCAGGCACTGCTTGATGCCTACTCGATCCGGGAAAAACTCGGCGATGTGGCCGGAAAAAACGTGGCAATTATCGGAGACATCCTGCACAGCCGCGTAGCGCTGAGTAATGTGTTTTGTTTGCTGAAACTCGGAGCCAGGGTTCGTGTTTGCGGGCCGCCAACGCTTATCCCAAAATACTATGCAGAACTCGGCGTGGAGGTTTCGCACAATGTGCGTGACACCCTGCGCTGGTGCGACGTAGCCAACGTTCTGCGGATACAACTGGAACGGCAGGATATCAAGTACTTTCCCAGTTTGCGCGAGTACCACCAGTATTTCGGCATCACCCGCGACATGCTGGACGGCCTCGACAAGCCGATTGTCGTCATGCACCCCGGCCCCATCAACCGCGGGGTGGAAATCACGACCGATGTAGCCGACAGCCGCCAAAGCATTATTTTGCAACAGGTAGAAAACGGCGTAGCTATTCGAATGGCTGTGCTCTATCTGTTGGCTGCGCAGCGTGCATAAATATCCCTGAAGTATTTCTTTTCTGTTTGCTTGGAGAATCAGTGGGAGCCCGCTACTTTCGGCCAAAATTATTTTTTGAAAAAAATATCTACTGACTTGTCATTCAAAATGCACTTGGCCTATGATGAACGAACGCATACAAACGATTATGACCTCAAACGTCATCACCCTTACTCCCGGTGACACCCTTGGGCAGGCCCGGGAAATTTTCATGTCCAAACGTATCCACCACTTGCCTATCGTTGATGGAAAGAAACTCGTCGGGCTGATCACCTCCTGGGATATGTTCAAACTCGGACTCTCGGCTGTAGCCTACCAGGATATGCGGGTGAGCGAGGTGATGACCACCCATCTGGCCACCCTGGATCCCGATCAACATATCGGTGCTGCTGCCGAGGTGCTGATGGAGCACCTGTTCCACGCCATCCCTATTGTGAACGACAAACACGAACTGATGGGCATCGTTACTACATACGATGTGCTGCGCTATGAGTACCTGAAAGAGTATCCGGAGAGTTTGGACAAGTTTATTCCGGACAATATGTAGAAAAAAAACAGTCGGTTTTTTGTTGCGGCATCGAGGACAGAGCGTCCCGGTGCCGCAACTATTTTCAGGTCGAGCTGTTCTTCTGCCCAAAAATCCAGCATGTCTGTTTATACATTAAAACGCATCCAGCACTTGCCCATCCCAATTGAAACGGCGTGGGATTTCTTTTCTTCGCCGGCTAATCTCCAGAAAATTACGCCATCCTACATGGGTTTTCACATCAAATCTGATCCGGAGTGGCTGGGCAAGATGTATCCCGGCCAAATTATTACCTACACGGTCAGCCCCTTGTTGGGTATTCCGCTTTTCTGGATGACCGAGATCACGCATGTTCAGGAGGGTACTTATTTTGTGGATGAGCAACGCATAGGCCCATACGCCCTGTGGCACCACCAACACCATTTTAAAGCCATACCCGGTGGGGTGGAAGCAACCGACCTCGTGCATTATCGCCTGCCAATGGGCATTCTCGGGCGTTTTGCCCACTGGCTTTTTGTGGGCCGCCAGTTGCGCAGCATTTTTGACTACCGCTACCGCGTGCTGGAAGAGCGCTTTGGAAAAATGTAACAGCAATACAAAAGCCGGCGGGAAATTTCCCGCCGGCTTCGCACTCGTTTTCAAATTGACGGTACTTGTTACCGTCCTGCGTGCTCCCGTTGTTGCCTTTGGCCGACATACCCTTTTTTCAAAGGTCGAAAACACACTCTTTTCAGGCCCTTAGCCGCGCATAATTTCTTTTGACGGCACAAAAGTATAGGGCATTTTTTTAAAAAAGTATGCACAAATTTTCCACTTTTTTCCCACTTGGGTTTTCAAAAAAACGCCTCAATTGTGGTATTGCTGTTCGATATCACACTGATTTCCAAAGTAGTACCGCCTAATAGATGAAATTGGATTTCGAACGCAACGACACTGTCGCTGTAGTAGAGCGTTTGATTATTTATGTTAAAATTATCCCAGTCGGTGGAGCCACAGGTGCCAATTATTTTCACCTCCTGACTGGCGGTATCGTATTCGGCCAAAAATTCGGCATCGCCCACTACAATTTTAATTTCAGGAAAAACCCCTCCGGTACCCCAGTTGAACGTGTAAGGCGTGTTGGCTTGCGCTGCCTGGGAGTACCAGGAGTCGCTGAGACCACTACAAAGTTGTGCTATTTGCGTCCCCGAAGCCCGATCCAGAATGATGTCCAGAATGATGATACTTTCTAAATTCGTATTCATATTGAAAGTTGTTTAGTTACCCTATACTTGCGCATGAATCCGGAATCACCCCGAAACACGCCGTAAAATTCATTGTCCGCATGCTGCATTCCGATTTGGTAGAAGACCTGCGTATCTTTTCCGGTAACGAAAGACATCGTTTATTTCTATTTTTAAAGTCTCCCTATTTCATCGGTAAAAAAGAAGTTGAAGCGGAAATCAACCTGATTCAGTGCATTTTTCAGGCATTATCCGATACCGAAGTCCCTGTCCAAATTGGGTTGGAACGCGAACGCGTGTTTCAAGTGCTGTTTCCGGGCAGCCCGTACAATACTCGGTCGCTGACCAAAATAGCAAACTCTGCACTGGAACTTGTTCGCGCATTTATAGAAGCAGAGATGCTACACCGCCGAAGCCTTCGTCCCGTTGGCCCTTATGCCCGATTAGTGGATTTTTTTACCGAAAGAGGTGCGATTGAAGCGGCCACCCGGTATTTAAAGCGGATGGAACGCGTGCAGGAAACAAATAATTCCAAGGACGTTTTTGAATTATCCGATGATTGGGAGGCCGGAAACAGCAAGTCCAAATTGATGACGGTATATAGCGACATTAAAGATGATGTGAACTTGTTGGCAACGCTTCAGGCACTGGAGACCTTTTACTGGATACAGCGGTTGGACTTGCTGGTTCCACTCTTTAACCTGCGGAACTTCAAAACGATCTTGAGCGATGCCGAGGTTGACGCTATCCTGAAAGAGATTGATCTGGAGGCCACCGCTCCGTGGTACTCCAGCCCGCTCGGACAACTATACCGGGTGACCTTGAAGTTTTTGTGTGATGCCGGAGCCGATGGAGAAGTAGCCTTTGATACATTTATGGAAATTTTTTCCAAATACAAGGCACAAATCCCGGAGTACCACCTGAAACGATTTGAACAGTTGGCCTACAATTTCTGTGTACGCAAATTCCAAATACCAAAATATCGGGAAGTGCTTTTTGATCTGTACCGAAGCCGATACCAATCGTCGTCACAAGCGGAGGAGGCCTCCATACCCGCTTCGGAATTTCTGAGTATTTTCAAGACAGCTATTATTCAGCAGCAATTTGAGTTCGCTCGTTCGTTCGCAGATATGCTGCGCCACAAAATAGCAGGTATACAACCGTCGGAAGATTATTACCAGCTCAGTATGGCCCTCTACTTGTTTGCCAAGAGGGAGTTTGACGAAGCACGCGTGATTGTAACGACACTAAATTTTCACGATATTGCTTACCGCTATTTAGCCAAGTTACTGGAAATCGAACTCCTGTATGAAGGTGGAGAACCGGACTATGGTTTATTGGAAAACCGTCTGCATGCTTTCCGGATTATGATTGGTCGGGAGACGAGCCTGACCGGGGAAAGAGTGCGCTGCTACGATAATTTTTATAAGTTTACAACCCGACTGGATCGCTTGCGAAAAAGTACCAAAAAAATCAAAACACGCCTGCAGGAACTCCATGATGAAATAGAGGCAGTAGTGGACATTTATGAGCGGAAATGGCTCAAAAAAAAGATAGAGGAACTTTCCGGGCGCGAATAGGCCGCGTCACTGCGGAATAAACTTGTTTTTGTCCTGCGTAGCGGGCTGCCGGGGTTGCTCCGTTTCGCCCCGGCGGCGCAGCTCCTCCGGCGTCACCGTCTCGATCTGATCCCGGAAGCGCAATTCCAGTTTGTATTTTCGGCCCATACTTTTCACGACCGGCCCCAGCATCAGCTGCATCACGGTGTCTGCACGCGCCTTGGCTTTGTCCAAAACGTGTTCGTTTTCCAATGCATCCTGCCGAAACTGCCGCCGCAACTCATTGAAATTCTGGTTCATCTCCTCGCCGCTGATGCCGGAAAGAAAACCTACATCCAGCTTGTCCACTCGGGGGTACACCTCGTGCGAAAGGATGGTGGGCGGCGGCAAGGTGACATACACGATACCTTTTTTGGGACTGAACGTCACGTCAAATTGTTGGTCCAGTTTAAAACCGGCCTTGACCACACTGATGGCCTCCACCCGGATATCCGTCTCGGAAATTGAAAAACCGAACACTTTGTACGACAGGGTTTTGTCCAAACCCAGACGGCTGCGCAACTCGTAGGTTGCCAATTCGGCAATACCCTGCCGCACTTTGTCCTTGAGCATCCCGCGGGAAGCGCTGAAATCCATGATGGCGGCGCGGGTCTGAAGCCGATCCACCATCGGGCGCAGTCCTTCGCTTAGGGCGATACCGCAAGGATTATCCACGTTTTTGCCCTTGGCCATGATTCGGCCATCGGTGGCCTTGAGCAATGTGGCTAAAATCTGGGTGACAAAAAAACAGGTGTACTTGCCAGCCACCTCGTTGAACACCTGCACGGCCTGATTGGCATTGTCGCTGTACCAGTTTTCGTACATGGAGGCAGTAGTGTCTTTGAGCGCGACAAAATCGTTGAAATACAGGGTTTGCAGGTAGTCGTGGTGCTTGCGGTATTCCGGCTCCAACCGGCGTTTCAGGCTGTCGGGCAGGTTCATGCGGTTGGCCACATGGTACAGCAGCGACACATTAAAATTGTAAACGAGGTCGTCGAACTCCTTGCGGTATTTTTCCGGCTGGGAAAGGATTTGCAGGGTAGCCTCCTCGTTCAGGTTGGGCTGGAAATCGGACGGGATGTAGGTGAGTTGTACTCCTTTCGGGCTTTGGAAAATATCAGAGATGCCACCGCCACCCGCGAAGAAGGTTTTGTAAACCAAAATACCCGCAATGCTGACCAGCGCCAGCAATAAAATTTGTTTGCCAAGTACCGATCCCGAGCCTTCCCCGCCGCCCGGAGCATCCGGTTGATGTGTCGCCATAACGCGTCGAATTTTATGCAATGAAAGCCATCGCGCACAAAGTTACAGCGCATTCGTACCTTTGCGGCCGATATGCTATCCCTCAACAACATTTTCGTCAAATACGGCAACCGCACCCTGCTCGACTCGGTGAGCCTCGTTGTCAAACCCGGTGAACGCATCGGCCTGGTAGGCCGCAACGGCGCCGGAAAATCTACACTCCTGAAAATTATTGCCAACGAAATGTCCCCCCACGAGGGCAACGTGGTCAAACCAACCCACTTCACGGTTGGATACCTGCACCAGGACATGTTGCTGCCCAAAGGCAAAACGGTGCTCGACGAAACCATGACGGCCTTCGCCGAGGTACTCGCGCTCGAAAAACAATTGCACGACATTCAGGAGGAACTCGTCCACCGCGAAGACTACGAATCCGAATCCTACCACAAACTGCTGGAGGACATGGTACCACCGCCGATGCCGAACGGGTACTGACCGGACTCGGCTTTCAGCACGCCGACATGACCCGCCTCACCGACGAGTTTTCCGGCGGCTGGCAGATGCGGATCGAACTCGCCAAAATCCTGCTCCGGCAACCCGATCTGCTCCTGCTCGACGAGCCGACCAATCACCTCGACATCGAAAGTATCCTCTGGCTCGAGGATTGGCTGGCCAAATACCCCGGCATGGCTATCGTCATCAGCCACGACCGTCGCTTCCTCGACAATGTGACCAACCGAACCGTCGAGGTCATGCTTGGCCGTCTCGACGATTACAAAGTACCCTACTCCAAATATGTGGAGCTCAGCGCCGAACGCCGCGAAAAACTCAGCGCAGCCTACGAAAATCAACAGCGCGTCATTGCCGACCGCGAGCGCACGATCACCCGGTTTATGGCCAAAGCCAGCAAAACCAAAATGGCGCAGAGTATGCAAAAGCAGCTCGACAAGATGGACCGAGTTGAAATAGACGAACAGGACACCTCCGTGATGCGGCTGCGTTTTCCCGAAGCGCCCCGCGCCGGGGAAGTGGTGGCTACCGCTGAGCATCTAACCAAACGCTACGGCAATCTGAAAGTCCTCGAAAATGTGGATTTTCAACTCCTGCGTGGCGAACGCGTCGCTTTCGTGGGCCAAAACGGTCAGGGCAAAACCACACTCGCCAAAATACTCGTCGGCGCCGAAGCGGCTACTTCCGGCAAGGCCACCATGGGGTACAATGTGGCTATCGGCTACTACGCACAAAACCAGGCCGAAACCCTCGACCCAAAAATTACCCTGCTCGAAACCATGGAAAAGTACAGCCCCCCGGAAATGCGCACCAAACTGCGCAGTACCCTTGGCGGCTTTCTGTTCAGCGGCGAAGATGTGGATAAAAAAGTGGTCGCACTGTCCGGCGGCGAACGTGCACGACTCGCACTCGCCTGCATGCTGCTGCGCCCCTTCAACTTTCTCGTGCTCGACGAGCCGACAAATCACCTGGACATGCTCTCCAAAGACGTGCTCAAACAGGCTCTTCTCGACTACAAAGGCACTCTTCTCGTCGTCAGCCACGACCGCGAATTCCTCAGCGGACTTACCAACCGCACCATAGAGTTCCGCGACCACCGCTTGCACGAATACCTGGGCGATGTCAACTACTTCCTCGAAAAACGCCGCCTCGACAACATGCGCCAGGTCGAAATGCGCACGACTACCGCAAAAGCGGGCAATGGCTACGCTGCTCCCGACGAACGGGGCAAAGCCGGTTCCGCGCTCTCTGCCGAAGACAAAAAACAACTCCAGCGCACCGTGCAACGCACCGAACGCCGGATCAGCGAAATTGAGGCCGAACTGAAAAAAATTGAAGGCAAAATGGCTGAATCGGATTTTTACAGCCGCCCTGAATCACAGGACGTGCTACAGAAATACAGCGCCGGCAAGGCCGAACTCGAAAAAGTTTACGCCGAGTGGGAGTTGGCAGCGGAGCAACTGGGATAGATAGGTTAGCGAAAGGCAAATGGAGGCCTTCGGCGCAGCCGCCGGAGTTATCCTGTAAATCCTGTCTGAAAAATTCACCTTCCGTCAGTCTAATTTTTGTCCGGTCTTTTTCCGGCATTCAAAAAATCCTGATAGGCTTTCAAATTTTCCCACTCGCCGTTGGCGGCGAGCAGCGCCTGAGCCGACCATGTGCCGGGGTCGTGCATGGCATACCGGGGGCCGGCTTCCACGAGAATGTCCTTCAGGTGCTGGACGGAGGTGGCGGCCAGTTGGCCGTATGTGGTCACACCGGCTTTGAACAGCAGTTGCTCGATCTTCGGGCCGATTCCTTCTACAATTTTCAGGTCGTCGCGCGGGCCGTCTGTGACGGCAGCCACAACCATGGGCGCTTCTGCTTCGTGTAAGGTGGTGGTCGTCGTTGCAGCGGGATCCTGAACATACGGCATAGCATTCAGTTCGGACAGCGGAACGATACTTCCCCGCGCTACAGGGGCGATAAAAGTCACGCCTTCTTGCTGCTCGGGCACACTCGGCGCTTCCGGCACGGCAGGTACTTCGACGGCCTCGGCTACTGGTTCGCTTTCCGGTTGTAGCTCGGCTTCGCCGGGCGCCTCATCGGCAAATACGCCCTCCGGTTCAACGGTTTCTTCGGCTGGTGAGGTCCCGGGTATTTCCACCTCCAGGGGGATCGTACCGGCCAGAGCGTTTGTCTCCGGCTCTGCGTTCAGGCCGAGTTCTGTCTCGAGTTGGCGGTTCCGGGCCAGTATTTTCTCCATGTCGCTTTGCAAGATGGTAAATTGGGTGCGCTGGTTTTCAGACTCCCAGGTTAAACCCTGCACCCGGTTTTCCAATGTCGCACGCTCCGATTCGGCTTCCGTGAGTTTAGTCTTGAGGCCGTCCACTTCCTGCCGAAGGGCCGTAATGGAAGCGCTCAGGCTCGTATTTTCGATTTGCAGTTTTTCGGCAATTTGCCGGTACCGGCTCCACAATACCCACCCAAGCCACAAGCCAATGAGGCCCGCTACGAGCAACATGAAGATGATCTCGAACGTGTGGGAAGTAAAGGTTCCGGTTCCTGGTCCTTGGAAAACGTCTTGCTGGAACATCAGTGAAAGTGCTAAGTTATGAGAGTGATGAGGGGGTTACTGCGCTACTCGAATTTCTACCCGGCGGTTTTGGTACCGGCCCTGGGGGGTATCGTTGGTGGCCAGCGGTTTTTTCTCGCCGGCAGATTTGCAAACAATCTGTTTCCTCGGCACACCCTTGGCAAGGAGAATATCCCGGATATTTTTGGCGCGGCGCAAACCAAAGGCCTGGTTTGTTTTGCTGTCACCAACAATATCGGTGTGGCCAGTAAGGGTGGCGGTGGAGCCGGAAGAAACAAGTTGGCCGGCCAGTCGGGACAAATACTCGTCCACGGCGGCATCCTCTTCTTTGCGTGTGGAGTTGTAGGGAAAGTGGATGAGAACGTGGTCGGTGCGCTCTTCGACATACACTTTGGTGATGTCGGGTTCGGTGGCAGCCGGCTGGGGCAGGGTGGGGGAGGTGTTGTCTGTCGGAGTAAATGCAGGTTCGGTAGCGGCATCCTGGTTCAGGAGTGTTTCTGGGTCAAACGGTATGGCTTGCCGCGCCATCGGGGGCGGTCGTCGCACTGCTGTTTGATGCCGCAAACGTACCAATACCAACAGACCGCGCTCCACACAACGAATACGACCAGCACTAAAACTCGTGAACTCATACGGATCGGGTTTTGATCGAAACTAATGTGCAAAAGACTGAGCGGCAAAGTAAACGGTTATCTTTTAAAATCTGACCATAAACATTTGCCGGATTTCCGGGTTCGTAGTCGGAACTTTGCAGCCATGAACAAAGAAGACGCCAAGCCCCGGCTCTCCCGGGAGTCCCTGCGAGAAGCCCTCAAAATTTTCGAATTCATTCGCCCGTACCGGTTTCAGTTTGTATTCGGCCTCGTGTTGTTGTTTTTGTCCAGCAGCATTTTTATGGTTTTTCCATACATCATCGGCAAAATGCTCGACGTAGCGCAAGGCGTAGTCGTAGATTTTGATTTGAAAAAAATGGGACTGTGGCTGGTGCTCATCCTGGCCGTGCAAGGTGTGATTTCGTACTTACGCGTACTGATGTTTGCCGTAGTTAGCGAAAAAGGTACCGCCGATGTACGCAAAGCCCTGTACCAGAAACTGATCGCCCTGCCGATCGTTTTTTTTGAAAAAAGTCGCGTCGGCGAATTGGTCAGCCGCCTCACCAACGACGTGGAAAAACTCTACAACACGCTGTATTTTATCCTCGCGGAGTTTATCCGGCAACTCATCGTGCTCATCGGCGGCATTATCCTGCTAACCTGGATGGCGCCGAGATTGTCCGGCGTGATGCTGGCTACATTCCCGGTTATCGTGATCGGCGCCATCATTTTTGGCCGCTGGGTGCGCAAACTTTCAAAAAAACGCCAGGATATCCTCGGAGAAACCAATACCGTGCTGGACGAAACGCTCCAGTCCATTCATGCCGTCAAAGCGTTCACCAATGAAGCCTTCGAACGCTTCCGCTACAGCCGCGCCAACGATCAGGTGGTGGGCGTTTCCATGCGCTACGCCAAAGGACGAGCCATTTTCGCAGTGTTCATCATCACCATGCTGTTCGGCGCCCTGTTTTTTGTCATCGGTTTCGGAATGCACCTCGTGCAAACCAAACAAATGACCGCCGGCGAATTGATCACGTTCGTGACCTACACAGCCATTATTGGCGGCGCTATTGCAGGTTTGGGCAACTTTTACACAGAACTGGTCGGCGCGGTGGGCGCTACCGAGCGCGTGCGTGAAATCCTGCGAACCCCTGCCGAGGTGGACGAACGCCCACAAACCAACCACGCCGCCGGACGCCTCACCGGCGATGTGCAATTTGACAATGTGCATTTTTCGTACCCGACCCGCCCGGACGTGGAAGTGCTAAAAGGGGTGAGCCTGATTATCCCTTCCGGGAAAAAAGTGGCTTTAGTTGGCCAAAGCGGCGCCGGCAAATCCACCGTCATGCAATTGCTTTTGCAATTCCATCGCCTCACGGCAGGCGATATTCGCATTGACGGCACCAGCATCTACGAATACGACCTGCCCTCGTATCGCAGCAATTTCGCCATCGTGCCCCAGGAGGTGATCTTGTTTGGGGGTACCATCCGGGAAAATATCCTGTACGGCAAACCGGACGCTACCGAAGCGGACATCATCGAAGCCGCCAGAAAAGCCAATGCCCTGGATTTTATCAATCGTTTCCCCGAAGGGTTCGAAACGGTCGTGGGCGAGCGCGGTATCAAACTTTCAGGTGGACAGCGGCAGCGTATCGCCATAGCGCGGGCCATCCTGCGCGATCCGGCCATCCTTTTACTCGACGAGGCTACCTCGTCGCTGGATGCCGAGAGCGAGCGAGTGGTGCAAGAGGCCCTCAACAACCTGATGGAAGGCCGAACCAGCATTATCATTGCGCACCGATTAGCCACCGTGCGGGAAGCAGACTGTATTTATGTGCTGGAAGGCGGGTGCATTGCAGAACAAGGTACCCACGAAGAACTCTCGGCCCGGGAGGATGGCCTGTACAGTAGTTTGGCCAAATTGCAGTTTGATGCCCGTGAGCCGGTTTCCTATTAATTTTTTGGCCGAATACAGTACGTTCCAAGGGTGTTTTGGCCTGTTTTTGTCTTGGCGTAGTAGTGGTGAGGTGTCTTTTTGCTTGAAGCGCAGCATTGCTTTTTAGTTTTATGCTGCTAATGCAAAGCAAGATGAACCGACACCGATTACTTGTACTTTTTTGTGGAATCGTGCCTGCTGCCTTTTGGGCTCAGGTACCCGCACCACCCGCAGGTGTCGTGGCCGAGGCTTACGAGGCGCATGTCGAATTGCGTTGGCAGGCGAGTGCCGATCCAGCCGTGACCGGGTATCAGGTTTTTCGATCGGAAGACGGGGGGCTGCAGTACAACCTGATCCAAACAGTAAGCAATACAACCGTTGCTCTGGATTGGACCGGCGACGAAGGCCAGTCGCTTTCCCGTCACTATCGGCTCAAGGCGGTGAAAAACAATGGCTTGGCCGGCGATTTTTCCGATCCCGTATTCGTGCAAACCGCTCCTATGGCCGACGAGGAACTGCTCGATATGGTGCAGCGCTCCACGTTTCGGTATTTTTGGGATTTTGGCCACCCGGTGAGCGGGATGGCCCGCGAACGCAGCAACGGGGATGCCAATATCGTGACGACCGGCGGCTCCGGCTTTGGCATTATGGCTATCGTCGCCGGCGCCGAGCGCGGTTGGGTGACCCGCGAAGCCGCCGTCAACCGCATGGTACAGATCGTTTCCTTTTTGGAATTTGCCGAGCGGTATCACGGCGTTTTTCCGCACTGGATGCACGGTTCTACCGGCCAAACAATCCCTTTCAGCCAATATGATAATGGCGCCGATCTCGTCGAAACGGCCTTTTTGATGCAAGGCTTGTTGATCGCCCGCCAGTATTTCAATCAAAACACACCGTTGGAAAATGCCCTGCGCAGCGCAATCAATGGCCTGTGGGAGGACGTGGAATGGGATTGGTTTCGGCGAAACGGCGGTTCGGTGCTGTACTGGCACTGGTCGCCCAACTATGGCTGGCAGATGAATTTCCCGCTTCGGGGTTTCAACGAAGTGAAAATCGTGTACCTGCTGGCAGCGGCATCACCCACGCACCCCATACCGGGCAGCCTGTACCAAACCGGCTGGGCAGCCAACGCGGGCTACTGTACATCGGCGGTATATTTTGGGCACCCCATCTACACCGGCAGCAACGGCGGCGGCCCCATGTTCTTTGCCCACTATTCCTACCTCGGGTTCGACCCGCGCGGCTGGAAAGATGCCTGCTGCAATTATTTCGTGCGCAACCGCAACCACGCCCTCATCCAGTGGGAGTACGCCAAGGCAAATCCGAAGAATCAGACCGGCTACAGCGCCGAGTGCTGGGGGCTGACGGCCTCCGACGGCCCAAACGGGTATTCCGCTTTCGACATAGCCAACGACCAAGGCACCATAGCGCCCACGGCGGCCCTGGCTTCCATGCCCTATACGCCCGTCCAAAGCATGGCCGCGCTCCGGTATTTTTACCGCAACCTCGGCGAAAAACTCTGGAGCATTTATGGCTTTCGCGATGCTTTCAACCTGAAACAAAACTGGTTTGCCGGCTCCCACCTGGCTATTGATCAAGGCCCGATAGTCGCTATGATCGAAAACCACCGCACCGGCTTGTTCTGGAACCTGTTCATGCAGAACCCGGAAATCGAACCCGCGCTGCTTGCCAGCGGCTTTTCGCCCGACAATTCGGTGGGTGCCCCTGCCGAGGGACTGCCCGGCATGCACCTGCTTGTTTCCCCCAACCCCGTTGAATCGGGTGGTTTTACCATAGACCTGGAACTCGCCGCAACACAACGCTTATCTATCATGCTGTACGATATACCGGGAAGACCCGTACGCGAAATCCTGTCCGAGCAGGAATTAACGACAGGGCCGCATCAATGGCATGTTGCGGTAGCAGGCCTTGCATCGGGCTGGTATATCGTGCGGGTAAATACACCTGGCGGGATGCCGGTACTAAAGAAAATTTATTTGGGCGTATCGGGCTAATGCCCTGCGCTTGCATCATTTTTTTCGCTAACCATTTCACAAAAGGAATCTTTTTATGAAACAAATCCTCCTACTCGCTCTGCTGGTCTTCGCGGCAAGTTTCGGCGCACATGCTCAAGTCGTATATGAAGACTTCGAGAGCGGTTCGCCCACGCTTTCCTGGAACGGCCTGAACGGTACTTTTAACGGCGCGATCGCCAACCCCGACAAGTCGGGCGTAAACACCAGTGACTTTGTCGGCTCGTACACCAACAACCCGGCCGTTGATTTCAGTTTTTCGCTGCACACCTTCCAGAATACACTGGACATCAGCGAATTAAACCAGTTTAAAATGAAAGTCTGGTCGCCCGTGGCGCCATCCAAAGTCCTGTTCAAACTGGAAGGCCCCGGCGGTCCGGCGGTGGAAAAATTCGTGGACATCACGGTGGCCAATCAATGGGTGGAGTACACATTCGACCTGTCGGCAGGCGCCGGTTATACCAATCTGAAAACCATCCTGGTCTCCTTCAATCCCTTCGTGCTGGGCGATGACAAGACGTACTACTTCGACGATATCCGCGCCGAAAAGGCCGAAGTTTGCCACGAAACGTTCGAATCGCCATCGGGTTTTACCTGGATCGGACTCAACGGCACCTTCAACGGGGCTATCGCCAACCCCGGGCCGAATCAGGTGAACAGCACCGCTACCGTCGGCTCGTTCACCAACAACCCGGCCGCCGATTACAACTTCGCTTTTGGCACCCTGTCCACCGGCCCTATTGACCTGTCGGTGTACAACCAGTTTGCGATGGACGTGTGGTTGCCTGCCGGCACCAAAGTGCTTTTCAAACTGGAAGGCACGGGGCAGGCGCTGGAAAAAATCAAGTACGTGCCGGTTGGCGGCGCGTGGCAACGCATGACATTCGACATGTCCGGCGCAGCAGGTTTCAATACGATCAATAAAATCCTGATTGTGTTCGATCCCGGTGTAGCAGGCAACGACAAAACGTACTATTTCGACAACATCTGTGCCTACCCGAATACCTGCTCGGGCGTGACGGCCAACCCCGATTTCATTGACGATTTTGAATGCAACCGCAATGCCGCCTACGCCCTCGGCTGGGACAGCCTTTCGGTGGTCAAAAATCCGGCGCCCACAGGCGACAACAATTCTTCCAAAGTTGGCAAGTGGAACGACCCTGCCGGCAACGGTACCGAGTGGGCCGCTATGGTGATCGCCAATGCAGACCCGATTGATCTGAGTGCTCGCAATCAATTTTCGCTTCAAGTTTGGGCGCCTAAAACAGGTAAAATTTTGATGAAACTGGAAGGCGGTCCCAACTCAGCCAAGGAAATTTTCGTGGACATAACGGAAACGAACAAATGGGTGACCTACACCGGCGACTTCAGCGACCAGGTTGGCAAAGGCCACAAGAGCTGGGTACTGTTTTTCAATGCCGGCGTAAATGGCGAAGCCGGCGATGTCTATTATTTCGACAATGTCAAACTCGCTGCGCCGCCTGCTGCGCCGCCGCTCGAAGATTTTGAAGCAGGTGTCAGCCTCGGTTGGCAGGCGCTGGACCAGAACGAACCGATTCACGGCACCTTCACCGGCCCGACGCCCAACCCGAACCCGAACAGCGTGAACAACTCCGCCAATGTGGGTTGCTACACCAAGGGCGCCTCGCAGTTTTCTACATTGCAGGCGTTTTCACTGAACAACTTCGACCTGTCCGTTTATCCGCAATTCAACCTCGATGTCCTCAGCCCGGCCACCGGTGGAACGGTTACCATGCAATTGAACTCGCTTATCGAAGGGAATAAAACCGCCACCGCTACCATCACCACACCCGGCGCGTGGGAAACCCTCAGTTTTGATTTTTCGGCCTTCAACGCCATTACGGACTTTAGCGAATTACGCCTGATTTTCAATGCAGGTACCGCAGCCGCAGGCGAAAACTGGTGCGTGGACAACCTGCGCCAGTCGGAAGCCACGGTAGACCCGTGTGTTGGCGTTATTCCGGTTAATAATATCATTGACGACCACGAGTGCCAGCGCAACTACACGCAAATTTTTACGGCGCCAGCGATGTCAAGGTGGTAAACAACCCGCACCTCGCCCCCGAAAACGGTTCGCTCAAAGTGTGCGAGTACACGGACCCTGCCGGCGCGGGCACCGAGTTTGCCGGTATCGGTTTCGAGTTCCCGGCTCCGCCCGATCTGTCGCTCTACAACCAGTTGCAACTCCAGGTTTGGGCGCCGTTCGACAATGTGCCGTTCATGTTCAAACTGGAAGGCAGCGGACAGGGTATCGAAATTTTTGATACCCTCACGACCGGCAACAAATGGCACAAATTCAGCATTGACTTTAGCCAGTATGTCGGTACCCAGCACCCCAAGTTGATCATTTTCTTCAACGTGCTCAGTCCAACAGGTGGCGGCACCTACTTCATGGACAACATCCGCTGGAGCCGCGCCGGCTACAACGGCTGCGCCAACGACTACGAGTCACCGGCTACAACTATTTCCAACTTCAAGTACTTCGCCAACGGCGCGCTGGAAGCCGCCAACTACCAGTTCGAAGTGGTGAGCAATCCCAATCCTTCCGGTATCAACACCTCGGCTAACGTAGGCAAGTTTGTAAAAGCGGGCAATGCGCAATCTTTCGCGGGTATGTATGCCGACCTCGAAGCACCTATTGACTGGAAAGGTGTGAAAACCGCGCGGGCAAAAGTCCACATGGACCACATCGGCAACTTTACCATCAAGCTGGAGGGTGATGCCGTGAATGGCGCCTCTGCGGAAGTACCCGTTCCGAATACGGCGATCAATGCCTGGGAAGAACTGACTTTCAACTTTTCGGCGGTGCCCGACAATTCGGAGTTCAAGCGCCTGACGGTTTTCTTCGATCTGGGCATTGACGCTACCGGTCAGGACGTGACGTCCTTCTTCGACGAAATTGTAATCGGCACCGGTTCCTGCAGCATCGTATCAGTGTTTCAGCCGCTGCCTTTGGAAGCGATGAAAGTATCGCCCAACCCGGTAACAGACCGGTTGCGGGTGGACAATTTCCAGAATGTGGCCCGTATCGAAATATCTGATATGCTGGGCCGCCGTGTAGCGGCGCTGAACACCTCCGGCGATCTGCGCACGGAGATTGACGTAACCCGTTTCCCGGCCGGCATGTACTCCCTGACGGGTTTCAACAGTCAGGGCCAGCCCATCGGCTACGCCAAGTTTGTGAAGCAGTAGATTGTTGAGCGTGAGTTGAGGGGGGAGAAAGTTGAGGAGGGTGAGACCATCGCTTCTTAACCCTCCTTCCCCCCTTCAACTTTCTCAACGCCCTTCTCAACGCCCTCAATCCGGTTGTTCATGTCCCGATTTCAACTCCTGCTCTATCTCTTTTTTTCCATAGCATTTACCCTTCCAGCCCAATCGCCGGCGCCGTTCAGCACGGATGATCTGCAGCGCCGTACGTTTTTGTTCTTCTGGGAGCAGGCGGACAGCAACGCACAAATTCCGGACCGCTGGCCGACGCGGGCTTTTTCCAGCGTTGCGGCTACGGGTTTTGGCTTGAGCGGCTACATCGTGGGCGCCGAGCGGGGGTGGGTCACGCGCGAACAGGCGGCCGAACGGGTACTGCGTACGGTGCGTGTATTGCTGGAACTACCACAGAGCGATGCCGCCGCCGGCGTATCGGGCTACCGGGGCTTTTTTTACCACTTCCTCGACCACAAACACGCGCACCGGTTCAAGGACGTGGAATTATCCAGCATTGACAGCGGCCTACTACTGGCCGGCGTGCTTTCCTGTCAGACGTATTTTGACCGCAACAACCCTGTCGAAAAGGCTATCCGGGAAACTACTGACGCCCTGTACCGCCGGGTGGAGTGGAGCTGGATGCTGAACGCCAACAACCGCCTGAGTATGGGCTGGCGACCCGACCGGGGCTTCATCCAGGCCGAGTGGTTCGGGTACACCGAGGCAATGATTTTGTACGTTCTGGCACTCGGTTCGCCCACGCATACCATCCCCGCCGAATCCTGGGACTCCTGGTGCCAAAACTATTTCTGGGACGAGTTTCAGGGACAGCCACATATAAATTTTGGCCCTCTTTTTGGCCACCAGTACAGCCACATCTGGCTTGATTTCCGGGGCATACAGGATCGGTACATGCGGGCCAAAGGCATAGATTACTTTGAAAACAGCCGCCGCGCCACTCTGGCCAATCGCGCCTACTGCCTGCAAAATCCAGGTAAATTCAAGGGCTATACTGACAATATCTGGGGTCTGACCGCTTGCGACGGGCCTGCAGATTTTTTAGCAAAAAACGACCCGCAGCACCGCTGCCACGAAGACCGACAGCGCTTCCACGGCTATAGTGCCCGGGGGGCGGCTTCAGATTATATGGAAGATGACGGCACCATCGCGCCAACTGCCGCCGGCGGTTCCGTGCCGTTTGCACCCGAAGTATGCTTGCCGGCGCTGGAAGCGATGTGGAACACCCACTACGACAGCCTCGTGGGGCAATACGGATTTAAAGATGCTTTCAATCCGTCGTTTACCGCCTGCGGAAAATTACCCGGCGGCTGGTTTGATACGGACTATCTCGGTATTGACCAGGGACCCATTCTGCTCATGCTCGAAAACTACCGCAGCGGCCTGATTTGGGATATTATGAAACAAAACCCGTACATCCGCAAGGGCCTGCAACGCGCCGGCTTCGAGGGCGGCTGGCTGGGCAAATCTGCCGGGATACGCACCCCTGGGCCGGCGGTGCCCCCCAATCCCGAAGTGCCCTCCAACCCGTTGTTCTTTTTTGAACGCGCCACCTACCGCGAAAGCGAATCCGCCGCTCTGCCATACCGCTTTCTGCGCCCAGCCGACGGGTTGGCATCCAATGCCGTACCGGACCATACGTGGGACGACAAAAACCAACTGCTGGATAGCCAGGGAAAACCCAAAAAACTCCCGCTCGTAGTGTTTCTCCACGGGTCCGGCGAACGCGGACACGACAACGAGGCGCAACTGCGTAACGGCGCACTTGCTTTCACTGAACCTGAAAATTTTAGCCAAAACCCTTGTTTTGTACTCGCGCCGCAATGTCCGGTCAACGACCGCTGGTCCGGCGTCGACATTCGCACGGCGGCTACCTGGTCCGAGGCGCCCACGGAATCCATGCGCTTGCTCATCCAACTGATCGAAAAAATACGGAACGAAAACCCCGCTATTGATCGCGACCGCATTTACCTGACCGGCTTGTCTATGGGCGGCGCCGGCACGTTCGACCTGCTTATGCGGCGGCCCGAGTGGTTTGCTGCGGCCATGCCTTTGTGCGGCGGCGGCGACCCGCGGTTTGCGGAAAAAATCAAAAACGTGCCGATGTGGGTTTTTCACGGTCGCCGCGACGACGTGGTGCCCATACATCGTTCGCAGGCAATCGTGCAGGCGTTGGAAAAAATTAAAGCCCCGGTGCGCTTTTCCGAGTACGCCACCCTCGGCCACGGAATTTGGCAGGAAACGTACTACAACCCCGCAGTACTGCAATGGCTGTTTGCCCAGCGAAAACACTAAAACACCCAAACACTAAAACACCCAAACACACACAATCATCAAGATAATGTTCAGAATCAAACACGTTGCCCTGATCATGCTGCCGCTCACGGCGTTCGTCGCGTTCGGTTTTTTTTCAAAGAATAACTCCATGGAAAAAGAGGATAACCGCTATGCGCTCCGGGCAGATTCGCTCCTTGCCCGCATGACTATTGAGGAAAAAATCGGTCAGTTGTCGCTGTTTACCACCGACTGGGAATCCACAGGTCCAACCATTCGCGAAGGCTACAAAGACGATATCCGGCAGGGCCGTTGCGGGGCGCTGTTCAACAGCCATACCACGGCGTTCACCCGCGAACTCCAGCGCATCGCCGTCGAAGAAACCCGCCTGAAAATACCCCTGCTTTTTGGCTACGACGTCATCCACGGCTACAAAACCATTTTCCCCATACCGCTGGGCGAGGCTGCCGGCTGGGACTTGTCGGCCATCGAACTTTCGGCCCGCGTGGCGGCAACAGAGGCCGCCGCCGCCGGCCTGCACTGGACATTCGCACCAATGGTGGATATTAGCCGCGACCCCCGATGGGGCCGCGTCATGGAAGGCGCCGGCGAAGATACCTGGCTCGGATGCCGCATCGCCGAAGCGCGCGTGCGGGGTTTTCAGGGAAAGGGTATTGGAGAAACCGATGCCGTGCTGGCTTGTGTGAAACACTATGCCGCCTACGGAGCACCCATGGCCGGCCGCGAATACGGTTCGGTGGACATGAGTGAACGTTACTTCCGCGAGTACTACCTCCCAACGTACGAAGCCGCCGTGCGGGCCGGCGCTGCTACGGTGATGACCTCTTTCAACGACTACGATGGCGTACCTGCTTCCGGCAGCCGCTATTTGCTCACCGATATTTTGCGCAAGGAATGGGACTTTCGGGGTTTGTGGTCACGGATTACACCGCCATCAATGAAATGACCACCCACGGTGTGGTGGTTAATGATCAGGAGGCCGGCGAACTGGCCCTGCGTGCTGGTGTGGACATGGACATGCAAGGCGGAATTTTTCACAGTTTTTTAAAAAAATCACTCGATGAGGGCAAGGTCACGGTAGCCGAGATAGACGCGAGTGTACGCCGTATCCTCCTGCTGAAATACGAACTCGGCTTGTTCGACGACCCGTACCGATTCTGCGATCCGGCCCGGGAGAAACGCCTCCTCCTTTCCGCCGAACACCGCGCCGCCGCCCGTGCGGTGGCCCGCAAGTCGGTTGTTTTGTTGAAAAATGAAAAAAATACGCTCCCGTTGTCCAAGTCCGCCCGGATTGCCGTGGTGGGGCCGCTGGCCGATAACAAGACCGAACTCATCGGCAGCTGGTGCGCGGCCGGCAATTTCAACGACTGCATCAGCCTGCTCGAAGGCCTGAAAGCCGCCGGCAAAGGCACGATCACGCATGCAAAAGGCTGTGCAATTGAAGGCACCGACAAGAGCGGTTTCCCGGAGGCCGTAGCTGCTGCCCAAAAGGCGGATGTGGTCGTGGTGGCTATCGGTGAAGCAGCCGGCATGAGTGGCGAAGCGGCGTCCCGAACAGACATCCGGGTGCCCGGTGTACAGGAAGACCTCGTGCGCGCACTCGTCGCCACCGGCAAACCGGTCGTGGTGGTGCTGATGAACGGCCGCCCCCTGGTTATCCCGGAACTGGCTGAACAGGCCACCGCTCTGGTGGAAGCCTGGTGGCTGGGCACCGAAACCGGCAGCGCGCTGGCCGATATCCTGTTTGGCGATTACAACCCCGCCGGAAAATTGCCCATGACCTTCCCGCGCTCGGTTGGGCAGGTGCCCATTTTTTACAATGAAAAAAACACCGGCCGCGTATTCGACCCCAACAGCAAGTACACAAGCAAATACATAGACTCCCCCAATACCCCGCTGTTCCCGTTTGGTTACGGGCTGAGCTATACAACCTTCGAGTATTCCACCCCCACAGTACCCCAAGCGACCTTCAAACCCGGCGAAACGCTGCGCGTGCGCGTCAACGTGCGCAACACAGGCAAGCGGGCCGGCGAAGAAGTTGTGCAATTGTATGTGCGCGATCTGGTCGGCAGCGTGACCAGGCCGGTGCGGGAGTTGAAAGGTTTTCAAAAGATCAGC
This sequence comes from Lewinellaceae bacterium, assembly GCA_016719605.1. GTDB lineage: Bacteria > Bacteroidota > Bacteroidia > Chitinophagales > Saprospiraceae > M3007. The sequence continues at coordinate 275,416 of JADJYW010000012.1, forward strand.
CTCGACCCGGGGCAGTCCCGTACCGTGGAGTTTTTGCTGACCGATCAGGACCTGCGTTTTTTTCGGAAAGACATGACTTTCGGCGCCGAACCCGGCACTTTTGACATCATGATCGGTGGAAATTCGGCTGATGTGAAAAGCGTACGCGTGACTTTGACAAATTGAAATGTACAAAACCGTTCTTGTTATGAAACCAATTTTTACTTTTTTGCTCGTACTCGGCGCGCTGGCGGCGCAGGCACAGCACCGTGTTTCCGGTACCGTCACCGATGCCGGTACCGGCGAGGTGCTCATTGGCGTGAGTGTGTCCGTACAGGGCGCTGCTATCGGCGCCAATACCGATATCAACGGTGCCTATTTGGTATCTGTGCCGGACCCCAATGTGGTGCTGGTTTTTTCATACACCGGCTATGATAGACAGAATATTGCACTTGCCGGCCGTTCTGTGCTGGATGTGCAACTAAGTACTGCCCAAAACCTGCTCAACGAGATTGTGGTCATCGGCTATGGTACTCAAAAAAAGAGCGACCTGACCGGTTCTGTCGGATCCATCAAAACAAAGGATATCGAACGGATACCGACCGCCTCGGTGGATCAGGCCCTGCAGGGGAAAATCGCCGGGGTTTACGTCACCCCCGCCAGCGGCCGGCCAGGCGAAGGGGCAGTCATCCGCGTCCGGGGCACCGGTACGCTGAACAATGCCAACCCGTTGTATGTGGTGGACGGGATGTTGCTCGATGATGCGTCCTTTGTGAATCCCCAGGATGTGGAATCCATCGAAGTATTGAAAGATGCCTCCGCTACGTCCATCTACGGAAACCGGGGCGCCAACGGGGTCATTATGATCACTACCAAACGCGGAAAATCGGCGGAAAAAGCCACGATCAGCCTCAGTTCCTACTACGGCTCGCAGGCGCTGACCCGCCAAATTCCGATGGCCAATGCTGCTGAATTTGGCCAGATGTACAACGAACTCATCGGGCAGACCTACTTCGCCGACCCGGCAGCACTCGGAACGGGCACCAACTGGCAGGATGTAGCCTACCGCGATGCGCCTATGGCCAGTGTGCAACTCAGCGCCAACGGCGGCTCCGACAAATACTCGTACAACATCTCCGGAAACTACTTCAACCAGTCAGGGGTCCTGCGCGAATCGGAATTCGAGCGCATCACCGTTCGCCTCAACAACGAGTATCAACTGAATCCGGCGATCCGCTTAGGCAACAACATCGCTTTTGCCAATTCCAAAAGCCAGAACCCGCCCGGTGTACTACTCTCGACCCTCTGGATGCCTCCCGTGTATGCCGAGCGCGACTCGACGGGCGATTTTTCCGACCCGACGTTTTTCGGAACGTCTATCGGAAACCCTGCCGCAGATTTGTTTTACAAAAACAACAGCCACACGAAGACCAATCGCGTGGTGGGTACGGTGTACGCCGATATTAAACTGCTAAAATACTTCACGTTCCGTTCCAACTTTGGTCTGGACTATTCCAACGCCAAGAGCCGGTATTTCGAGCCGGCCTACGAGGTGTCGGTGTCGCAGCGCAACGTGAACGACCGGCTGGAAATAGGCTTCAACGAAAACCAGTCCTGGCTTTGGGAAAACACGCTGAACTTTGACCGGGAGTGGAAAAAATCCCGCATCAACGTGCTGGCCGGCTATACCGCACAGGAATACACCTATGAAAAATTTGGCGCCAGCCGCAGCAACTTCCCCTCCGGCCGCGACGAGCTCCTGTACCTCAACGCAGGTAATGACACCACGCAATTGAATTACGGCGAAGCAGGCGACTGGGCTATGGTCAGTTACCTCGGGCGCATCAATTTCACCTTGTCCGACCGCTATTTGTTTACGGCCTCCATCCGGGCCGACGGCTCTTCGCGTTTTTCCCAGAATAACCGCTGGGGATATTTCCCGTCTGTAGCCTTTGGCTGGAATCTGGCGCAGGAACCGTTTCTGGCTCGTCAGGGCATATTCGACCGCTTGAAATTGCGCTCATCGTGGGGCGTAGTCGGCAACGACAAAACACAATTGTACCCCTCATTCGGGATCATTCAGGGTAACCTGTACGCCATTTTCGGGCCTGGCGAATCGCTGAACACCGGCGCTACACTCGCCACACTGTCCAACCCGAATGTGCGCTGGGAAGAGGCCACCCAAACGGATGTCGGTCTCGAACTCGCCGTTTTATCAGGCCGCCTGACGGCTGAAATAGACTGGTACAACCGGATCACTTATGATATTTTGTACGAGTTGCCCATTCCCGACCATGTCGGCTCGGCCGGCAATCCCGTGGTGAATGTGGCCGACGTGCGCAACCGTGGTTGGGATATTACCCTCAACTGGCGCGAAACGCGCAACAAAATCACCTACAATTTCACGGGAATCCTCTCCACCGTCAACAACGAAGTAACCCAGCTGGACGAGCGCAAATCAGAAGTGCGGGGCGCCAATACAGCCTCCGGCGATCCGGCCACGCGTACGATTGTGGGCCGCTCCATCGGTGATTTCTACGGATACAAGGTGGCGGGTGTTTTCCAAAATGCCGACGAAGTAGCCGCTTCTCCTAAATTAGGTAATGAAAAGCCCGGCGACTTCCGGTACCAGGATACCAACGGCGACGGCGTGATCACCGAGGCCGACAAGGTGTTTCTCGGCAGCTCGATCCCAAAGGTGACGTACGGGTTTTCAGCAGGCATAGAATTTTTCGGGATTGATATCGCTGCCGACTTCTTCGGCGTGAGCGGCAACAAGGTGGTAAACGCCAAAGCCATGTCGCGCTTCGGGGTGTATAACTGGGAAAAAACGTTCTACGACGGCCGCTGGACGGGCGAGGGTACGAGCAACACCGTGCCGCGTGTCACCAATGGCGGGCACAATTACCGGATGTCTGATTTTTATGTGCAGGACGGTTCTTTCCTCCGCCTCCGCAGCATCGTGCTGGGCTATACGCTCCCGAAAACGCTCACCGAACGCATTGGTATCAGCCGGGCGCGGGTGTACGGCAACGGAACAAACCTGTGGACCAAGCAGGCCTACACCGGCTATTCGCCGGAATTCCCCGGAGCCAATGTGTTCAGCGCAGGGGTGGATTTCGGTTCGTATCCGATAGCAAAGACCATGCTGGTGGGACTTGACGTGACGTTTTAAAAGTTATGTGTTTGGGTGTTTTGGTGCCTCCGTATCCAAAACATCCAAACACGGAAGCACCAAAACACACATAAAAAAGATTCAATTCTATGAAAAACATACACTTTCCTCCGGCCATTAAGCCCCTCCTTTCCCTCCTGCTCGTCGTCTTTTTCGCCAACGGTTGCCAGAAGGAATTTCTTGACCGCAAGCCGCTGGGGCAGTTGACCTACGAAAATTTTTTCCAGACCGCCGACCAGGCGGTGCAGGCGACCAATGCCGTGTACAACCAGTTCCGGGCCTGGGACTGTGTGGGTTTGCCCTATATCGGTTGCACAGACATCATCAGCGACGACTCGGACAAAGGCTCCACGCTCAACGACGGGCCGACCTTGCTGGAAATTGACAATTTCACATTTGATGCCTCCAACAGCAATTTCGCCGCGATTTGGCGGGGCTACTTCCGCGTGATTGCGCGGGCCAACGTGGCCATCAGCGAAATCCCGAAGGTGAATATGGATGCCGGCCTGCGCGACCGCCTGATCGGGGAGAGCAAATTCCTGCGGGCGTACAGCTATCTGCTGCTCGCGCAGTGGTTTGGGCCGTTGCCTGTCATCACCCGTCCGTTGGACGGCGAGGAATACTATACCCAGGTACGCCAGCCGCTGGAGGCTGTGTACGCACAGATCGAAAGCGATTTGCTGGATGCCGTTGCGGTGTTGCCGGAGAAATCCCAGTACTCCGCGTCCGAGTTGGGGCGCGCCACCAAAGGCGCCGCACGGGGGCTGTTGGCGAAGTTTTACCTGGTAAAAAAAGATTTCGTGAAAGCTGAGCAGTATGCGCTGGAGGTCATCAATTCCAACCAGTACAGCCTGCTGACGCGCTATTCCGACAATTTCCTGCCCGTGGGCGAGAACGGCGTGGAGTCTGTATTTGAAATTGGCGCCGCTGCATTGGCCGCTTCCGTGGTCGGTCCGGGCGCTACCCCGTACAACATGGTGCAGGGCGTACGCGGAACGCCAAATCTCGGCTGGGGGTTCAACCGTCCGTCGGACAACCTGGTGTCGTCTTATGAAAACGGCGATCCGCGTCGCGAAGCCACCGTTATTTATGTAGGCGAGGTGCTACCCGACGGCTCCACAATTGTGCAAGACAACCCCGAAATTATCGGTGAGCGGTACAACCAGAAAGCCTGGGTACCTGCACACGCCGGACTGCAGGACAACGGCCCCGGCAACATCCGTATCCTGCGCTACTCCGACGTGCTGCTGATTGCTGCCGAGGCGCTCAACGAAAACGACAAACCTGCCGACGCACAGAAATACCTCAATCAGGTACGCAAACGCGCCAGGGGCACCAACAACTTCATCCTGCCCGACGTGACGGTGGCCGACAAATCGCTGTTGCGCGATCGGATTTATCGGGAGCGCCGGGCGGAGTTGGCCATGGAGCAACAGCGCTGGTTCGATCTGTTGCGCTGGGGCCGGGCCGCTTCGGTCATGCAGGCGGTGGGTAAAACCAATTTCACGACGGGCAAACACGAGTTGTTGCCTATCCCGCAACCTGAAATTGACCTGACAGAAGGCGGAATTGTGCAAAATCCGATGTATTGATCAATATCCCAGAATAAACTCCGTCAGGTTGGCTTCTTCCGGCAGGCCCAGTTTTTTCCGCAGGCGGTAGCGTTTGTTTTCTACGCCGCGCACGGAGATATTGAGCAGGGGAGCAATTTCTTTGGAAGAAAGGTTGAGTTTCAGATAGGCTGCCAGGCGCAGGTCGCCGGGGGTGAGTTCGGGGTATTCGAGCAGGATGCGTTTGAAAAAGTCATTATGCACCTGATTGAAAGCCGTCTCGAAGGTGTCCCAGTCGTGGTCGCCTTCGAGGTGCTGATCAATTTGGCGGGCGAGTTTTTGCAGGGCGCGGGCATCGTTTCCGGCCTTGAGCAGTTCGTCGCGCAGGTGCTGAAGCGCTTCGTTTTTTCGGATAAGGCTGAGCGCGGCGTTGCTGAGTTCGCGGTTTTTGTTATCCAGTTCAAGGGCAAATTTTTCGCGCTCTGCTTCGACACGCTGCCTGCCCAGTTCTTGTTGTTTTTCCGCTTCGAGGCGCCGACGTTGGCGCAGCAACCGCGTCTGACTAATTTTTTCCAGTACATAAAGCGCCGCGAACAGCAACAAGAGGTAGGCAGCGAGTGCCCAGCCCGTGCGATACCAGGGTTGCAATATCCGAAAGGGCAGTGTCGCTTCCGCGCCGCCCGTTCCTGCCCGTACCCGGAACACATAGTTGCCGGCAGGCAGATTATCGAAGGCTTTTTCCGGGCTGTTTTGCCAGGGCGACCAGTCTGCCGAAAGCCCGTCGAGGCGCCAGGAAAACAGGGGTGGCTGCTCAAAGGCCGGCACGGTGAAGAGCAGCCGCAGGCTGTTTTGCTGGTAAGGCAGCCGCAAGGGGGTATTCAGGGGAAGGGCCTGCCCGGCGCCGGTTTCTATACGTCGGATGCGGGCAGGCGGCGGTTCGTATTGGCGGGCCAGCAGGCGGTGTTTTTCTAACCGTGCAAAGCCGTTTTCGAGACAAAAAAGATACTCATCGGGACCAATAGCCACGATATTTTCGTAGCCAGGTACCAACCGAATGGGCAATGGGTATGCCTTGGTGCGGGTTTGCAACGTGACGCCGCTGCTATCGGAAGCGAAAAAATCGCCGTTGGCGCCGCACAGCCATTTTTGCCGCCGCCCAGCCCGGGTGAGCGGGCGAAACAATACTTTGCCCGTCGAATCTACCAATTGCAGGGGTGTAGATTGCGCGTTCACCACCGGTGCGCCATTCACCGTGCTCAGGTCGAGGGCGAAGTCGGTAGGCAGCCCGTCTTCGCGGCGGAAGGATTTGATTTCCAGCACCTCGGTCAGGTCGGTATTCAGGCGCAGCCGGTACAAGCCCTTGTTGGGGTGGGCGCCCCAAAGCGCGCCGGTCGGATCAAACAGGATTTTTTTCAGCGGTTCGCCGAACCCGCCAACGCGGTGCTGCAACCGCCACGCACCGTCGGGCGGACAGTGAAATACGACGAGGCCGGTGTAGGTGCTCTGCAACAGCAAATCGGGGCGACCCGGCACAGGAACCGTACACCACCCGCCCGTCACGTCGGACAAGCGGGTGGCCGTTGTCCCGTTGATGCGAAAGGTACCGGCATTGTGCCCGCAGAGCAGTTGGTTATTGGCTATCCGGAGTTCCCATACTTGTCCCTGAGAACCATCTACGAGTCGGAAACCGCTGTTTTCGCGCATAAATACGCCCTGGTTGGTACCGATATAGAGTTGGCCGTTCCAGCGTGCTGCGGAATATACGGTGCCCATTTTTCCTGTCAGATCGGTAAAAAAAGTGATAGGCGCGTTGAGCGCCACGAGGTCAATACCGCGATCAAGGCCAAGCCAGAGGTTTCCGCTACGGTCTTCGCGCAGGGCCAGCACGGTATTGTTTTGCAAGCCGTTTTCGCGGTGGAGGCGGTATCGGAGGTTTTCATGCCGGTCGAGAATGTACGCGCCGCCGAGGATGGTGCCAATGGCCCAGCCGCCGTCGTGCAAGGGCACGGCTTTGTTCAGTTGACTTTTTTGAAAAACTGCGTTGAGCGGATTTTTCCAGGGGTGGCAGGACCCGTCGGCTATTTCAAAAATACCGTGATTGGTACTTCCCGCCCAGATGCCGTCGGCGCCGTGAGGCACCAGAAACTGCACAATTTCGTTGGCTAACGGCTCCGTGCCGGGCACAAAGCGGAAGGTATTGTCGGGCAGCAATTCGTATAGCCCGCGCTCGATCACCGGTACCAGAATACGCCCGTGCACCTCATGTGCGAACATGATGGAATTGGGCGGCTGGAGTACCGTTGTTTTGGCAAAGTCGTATTTATAGATCGTGGAAAAGGACTGGAAGAGCACAAACTGCTCGGTAGCCAGGATGTGCCAGATTTCTTCTCGGTCGAGGTGCTCCGCGCGAACATTTTTGCTGAGCGAGTAGTACGTCATGGCGCCGGTAGCATCGGGCTGCCAGTATCCAAATTCGGCAAAACCGCCGCAGTACACGCGTCCGTCCGGCCCGGTAGCTACAGCCCGCACGGTCTGATTTTCGGGCAAGTAGAAAGTCTGCCAGCGGGCGCCGTCGAATTCGAGCAAGCCGCCATTGTTGCCGAAGCATATCCAGTCGCCTGCTCCCTGTGCCACGGCCCAGTTCTGATTTTGGCCGCGATATTCGTCGGGTAGGAAATTTCGAATACGCGGAGCATCCTGCGCGGACAAGGCGCTTGCAATAAAGAAAAGAAGCAAAAAAGCAGCAAAACAACGCATGGACGAGGCAAAGGAACGGCGGAAAAGCCAGAATCGTGTCGGTTATCTCCAGTGGCCGGGCGTGACACGAGTACAAGTTGGATTGGTTTTTGAATCTTTTTTTCTACCCGCCGCATCCAACAGAAACAATCCCCTGTTTTTTCCGTTTCGAGGTCGCTTTTTCAATTCTTCAAAAAATATAAAAACTCCGCGTCTCTGCGCCTCCGCGGTGAAAATTTATCGAGGTCGCTTTTTCAATTCTTCAAAAAATATAAAAACTCTGCGTCTCTGCGCCTCCGCGGTGAAAATTTATCGAGGTCGCTTTTTCAATTCTTCAAAAATATCTATGCTACGAATCAGCCAAACCCTGTATGCTTTTGGCCTGCTGGTTGTCCTGCTCTCTAATTCTTCGCTTTCCGCCCAGTCCAGCGACGGGTGGGTTCTGAAAAATGAAAAGGCGGGTGTCAAAGTTTACTACCGCAAAACATCCGATATCCACGAACTTAAATTAGTGACGTCCATCAAAGCGCCCATGTCGGGCATCGCGCACCTGCTGGACGATGTGGATAACTTTCCGGTTTGGGGCTATAAAGTTTCTCAAGCCCGACTTGTGAAGCGCATTTCGGCTACTGAAATGTACTACTACGCCAGAATTGATTTCCCCTGGCCGATGAGTGATCGCGACCTCGTGCTGCACACCAAAATGGAACAACACGCGCACAGCAATGTGCTTTCCTCCTCCAGCGTAGCGGTATCCGGGTGGGTACCCGAGGTGAAAGATGTGATTCGGGTCAAAAAAACAACCTCCAAATGGACCATCACGCCGGGTACCGGTGGTTGGCTGGGTCTGGAATACTACCTGCACTCCGATCCGGGCGGCAACCTGCCTGACTGGGCTGTCAATATGGCACTCGATATGGGGCCGCGCGAGACAGTCAAGTTGATGAAGGAAACCCTGAAAGACCCGCGTTACCAGAATACCAAATTGGCGCATATCAAGGAATAATTCCCCGATTCACTACCAACATTGTGGCGAAAGCGCTGTTCTTGCACGAAACAGCGCTTTTCTTTTTATGGCTTATTCCAACTTGCGCGACGCCGTCCGCGACCTCGAAAAAAACGGCATGCTGCTCCGAATCCGTGAGGAAGTGGACCCCAACCTCGAAATGGCGGAAATTCACCGCCAGGTGTATGACCGCCAAGGCCCCGCCGTACTCTACGAACGGGTGAAAGGCAGCCCGTTTCAGGCCGTGAGCAACCTGTACGGAACATTCCGGCAAACCGAATTCCTGTTTCGTCACACGCTGGAGCGCGTCAAGCGGGTCATCGAACTAAAAAAAGACCCGGCCAATTTTTTTAAAAAACCCGGGCGCTACCTGTCCGCGCCGTTCACGGCGCTCTCGGCCCTGCCCATGCACAGCCTGCTCCCCCCTCCGGTAGCATACGCCACCACTACGATAGACAAACTCCCGCAAATCAAAAGTTGGCCCATGGACGGCGGGGCGTTCATCACCTTGCCGCAGGTCTTTACCGAAGACCCGGACGACCCGGGTATCATGCATTCCAACCTCGGCATGTACCGGATACAACTGTCCGGCAACGACTACCTCCCCAACGAAGAGATCGGCCTGCACTACCAACTCCACCGGGGTATCGGCGTGCACCACACCAAGTACAACCAGCGGGAAGAGTCCTTCCGGTGTAGTATTTTCGTGGGCGGGCTGCCCAGCCATGCCTTTGCCGCCATCATGCCTATGCCCGAGGGGCTGAGCGAACTGACTTTTGCCGGGATGCTGGCCGGCCGCCGCTTCCGCTACACCCGCCGCGACGGGTACGTCCTGAGCAGCGACGCCGATTTTGTTATCACGGGCGAGATTTTGAAAAATGTAAAAAAATCGGAAGGCCCTTTCGGCGACCACCTTGGCTACTACTCGCTGGCGCACGATTTTCCGGTCATGCGCGTACACCGCGTGTATCACCGGAAAAACCCACTCTGGCATTTCACGGCGGTGGGTCGCCCGCCACAGGAAGACAGCAGTTTCGGCTGGCTGATCCATGAATTGGTGGCGCCGCTCACCCCGCAGGAGTTTCCGGGGCTAAAAGAACTGCACGCCGTGGATGCCGCCGGAGTACACCCGCTGCTACTGGCCATTGGCCATGAGCGCTACATGCCGTTCCGCGAGCGTGTGCCGGAAGAAATCCTGACTATTGCCAACCGAATTCTGGGGTCGGGGCAGACCTCCTTAGCCAAGTTTTTGTTCATTGCCGCTTCCGATGACGACCCCAGTCTGGATACCCACGACATGCCTCGCTTTTTTCAGCACGTTCTGGATCGTGTGGACTGGACCCGCGACCTGCATTTCCAGACCCGAACCACCATCGACACGCTGGACTACTCCGGCTCCGGTTGGAATGCCGGTTCCAAAGTGGTTATTGCCTGCCGGGGGGATCGCAAGCGCACGCTGACAACTGAATTACCGAAAAACTTTGCGCTTCCGCAGGGATTTTCCGATCCGCAGTTTTGTCTGCCGGGTATTTTGGCCGTGCAGGCGCCGGCGTTCACGGCCGGGCAGCCGGCCCGCGAGCAAGCCGAACAACTTTGCCAGGCCCTGGAGCCGTTCGACCTGCAACACATCCCGCTGATTTTGTTGGTGGACGACAGCCGTTTCACCGCTGCCACGCTGAATAATTTCGTGTGGGTGGCCTTCACCCGGGCCAATCCCAGCCACGATTTGTACGGCGTACGGGCGTTTACCGAGCACAAGCACTGGGGCTGTCGCGGGCCGCTGGTGCTGGATGCCCGCAAGAAGCCGCACCATGCGCCGGAACTGGAAGTGGATACCGCCGTGCAAAAACGGGTGGAGCAATTGTTGGGCGGGTACACGTTTTAGTGTGCGGACGATTTAATGTACTTTCGGCGCCTTGAAAGTCAATGGTTTAGGAAAATCCTTCCTGCGCGTGTCAACCCTCCACCGGCAATGACAAACAAGATGGAGCAAATGTAGAGTGGACGTTTAAAGCGATGGGCGTGGTCACGATGTTGCCGTCCACGCAGGGTAGCAGTTGTTTCCCCCGCCGTGCCCTACATTTGCGCAAAATTCGTCCACTGATGAAAACACCCGTCTACATCCTTGTGCCCTGCGCCGCCCTGTTTTTCCTCCTTAGTTCGACCGCCTTGCCTACCGCCGGCCCCCAAGCTCCGTACCCGCTGCGTGCCGATAAGGACTTCGCCTGCGGTATCGCCGTGGAGGACAGTCTGATACTCGTACGCGGCGGCACATTCGAGATGGGCGATATGCTTGACGACGGGGACGATTGGGAGAGGCCCGTACACCCGGTGACGCTGGGCGATTTTTACCTCGGCAGGACTGAGGTGACCTTCATTGAGTACGATGCCTTTTGTGTGGCCACAGGCCGGGCGAAACCCTCCGACGCGGGCTGGGGCCGGGGCAAGCGGCCCGCGATCAACGTGAGTTGGCACGATGCGGTGGCATACTGCAACTGGCTGAGCGAGCGCCAGGGGCTAACAACGGTGTACACGATCAACGAGACCTCGGTGACGGCGGATTGGGCTGCCGACGGCTACCGGCTGCCCACCGAGGCGGAGTGGGAATACGCCGCCCGCAGCGGGGGCAAACGGGTGCGCTTTGGCAACGGCAAGGACGTGGCCGACCCTTCGGAGATCAATTTTGCAGGCAGCGCTGCGTACAAGTCCAATTATTCCCGCGTGGGCGTTTTCCGGGAAAAAACCATCCCGGTGGGCAGTTTTCGGCCAAATGACCTGGGCCTGCACGATATGACGGGCAATGTGTGGGAATGGTGCTGGGACTGGTTCGGGGAGAACTATTACGCCAAGTCGGAGCAAGACAACCCGACTGGACCGAGTTTGGGTTACCGTCGGGTGTTGCGTGGCGGCTCATGGGGCAATCCGCCCGACAACGTGCGGGTGGCTTACCGCAACGGCCGTGACCCGTCAACCGGCGACTTTGACTATGGCTTTCGCCTCGCCAGGGCAGCACGTGGGGGGTAAGATTTGATTTTTTTACCTTTGGAAGGGTTTTGCGAGCGGTGGCGGCTACCCGCCGACTCGGGCCGGTTGTCCGCTTGCTTTTTCTTTTTGTTGAATTTGTATCTTATCTGATGTGTGTTTGGCGCGTTCCAGGATGATCCTGATGCGTTCGCCGACAGGCAAATGCGCGACGCTTTCGGCGGCTTTATCTTTCCAGACCCATACTTCCAGTTGGGCTTTGGAGACGGTGTGAAGACTACTACTTTTTTGCTTTTTCATACATAAATCAATTCGGTGGGTGTTAAAATGCGCAGCGGATGCAAATAGCCCAACTGATAGTTTAAGGAAATCACTTTGCGTTCACGATGCACATTGGCGAGGTGCCGGTAGTTCCAACTAACGAGATAGTCAATTTTTTCGATCACGCAGCAGGCAACATGCAAGGCATCATATAACTTTTTGGGCGGCATGACACCACTCTGGAGATATTGCTCCGCAAGGTTGTCAACATCTGCCGGCGAATTTATCGCCAAGCGTTCGATGTAATAATCTTCAAAAACGCGCAGAAGTTGATGGCGTTTACGCTCGTCATCCGTTTGGTTGATTTCATCCACCACAAAGTCAGACCAGTACGTTTTGTAAATGCCGGTTTTGACATAGTTTTCAAAAAAGTCAACGGTAATTTCCTTTTTTTCAGGAGCATCATCTGCAAAAAGAAAGTTGATGGCCGAAGTGTCGAGATAAACAGTTGGACGAATCATTGTGCAAATATGCGTGTTTTATGCCCGGTTTGAGAATCCTCTCCTCACCCCTCAAACACATCCGCCAGCACCACCTCCATACCGGGCACGACGGGCGTGGTCACGATGTCGCCGTCCACATACGGGCGCAGGCCTTTCAAACGATGCAGCATCACTCACCCCCCGGAAACAACAACCAGCTGTTTTTGCGCCAGCACACTGCCTTTGCTGTAAAAAACATATCGGTACACGCCTGCCGGCAAACTGGCGGTTTCTAGATACAACGTCCCTTCCCGCGGCAGGTTGTCGTGCCGGCGGACGATCTGTCCGGCTGGGTTTGTCAGTATCATGCTCACCCGGTCGGCGGCATTCAGGTTGTACCGGATGGTGGTTCCGGCCAGGGTCGGGTTGGGTGTAGCCGCCACCCGATCCGATTGCAGGGTTACATCGGGGGCTGCGCTCACCTGGTCCAGCACGATGAAATTTTTCGTGGCAGCATTGTTCATCATGGCGGCATTGGGTGGGGCGCTGCCGTGCTGGGTGAGGTTGCCGCTCATGTCCAACTTGTCGAACAGCCGCGTGTAGTCTAAGGTCAACTCCACGAGCAGGCGGCCATTTTCCGCTGTGCCGGCGCCGGTTAGTTCCACCATTCGATACAGGCTGTCGTCGAGATTGTGGTATTGAAAAATTGCTTCGGGGGCGCCGTCATTGTTCAGGTCCACTAAGCCTTCGATGGCCATGAACCGATAGCCGGACACCCAGCCCCAGTGCATCGAAGGGTTTTGGTGCGCCAGCGGGTGGTCGGTTGGCCAGGAAGAGGGGTCGAGGTGGTTGTGCGCGGCATCCACGCCGAGGTGCAGCGTCAGGCCCGTGAGGCTGCCGGCGGGTGTGGCGCCGGTGTTGTATTCCCGGTTGGGCGTGTTGGCATTGACCAGCATAAAATTGCCGGCGAGCGGTAGTTTGCTGCCGTTAGCGAGGTTCAGTTCGATTTCTGAAATGTAAAACTCGGCGCGGGTCAGCAAGGCTTTTCGGCCGTCGGGGAGCGAAAAAACGGTGTTGTTCAGCACGAGCGGATCGCCGCTCACCTGATGTTTGAACCGGAAAACAACCTCGTTATTTTGGGCGAAAATGCCGGCGCCGGCGAAGAGCAGAGCAAGCAGGAACGGGATTTTTTTCATGGTGCGGTTAGTTTTTGGGAGCATCGTCTTCCGTGCAGGATTTGGCGGTGCTTGGTGCGCCGGTCCGATCGTATTTGCAGCAGCCGTGCAGGTCGTTGTACACGGCATCGGGCGCTTTGTAGCCCACATTGTCGTAGCCGGACAGTGCCACGGCTTTTTGAATGGCATCGGCAGTGGTTTTTGCCGGGTCGAAGGTGACCGTCATCAGGTCGGCATCCATGTCCCAGGTTGCCTTGGTATCCCCGGCATCCACGGCAGATTTTTCGATAATGCGTTGGCACATACCACAATTACCGAGCACCAGAAAGGTCTCCGTTTTTTCGGTAGCGGCTGCTTTGGTTGTTTTTTTGACCATGCCGGTTTGGGCGGTCAGCAGCGTGGTGAAAAGGCTCGCGAGGAGCACAGTCAGAAACATTTTTGCATTGCCATAAGAACAGTGTATTGAAAAAGTGTCAAAAATCGGGTGCGTCAAACTTTCCGGATGTTTAAAATCTGGAAAGTTTGACGCACCCACCGACCACGAAAAAAATTAATGTTCGTGCCCGTGGTCATGTCCGTCATGCGGATGATCGTGTTCTTCTTCCAATTCGGAAGTGGATACCAGATCCATCTTGCAAACAGGGCAAGTACCGGGTTGTTCGTAGTTTTTTTCGCCTTCACATTTCATTGGACAAGCATACGCGACGGCGGTCTGTTCGGCGGGCGTAGTGGCGGCGTCCGTGGTGGTGGTCGCGGGTTTTGGCGTGTCGTTGCAGGCCGTTACAGCCAGAGTCAACACCGCAATTGCGAGAAAAATAAAGTGTTTCATATCAATTGTTTATGTTGAAAAAAATCATCATTTTATGGCTACTCCTTCGTCGTCAATCAGTTTGCCGTTTCGGATTCGGATGATTCGAGCGGGAAAATTTTGGAGGATGCGGTAGTCGTGGGTAGCGCAGAGCACGGCGGTGTTGTATTCTTTGGCGAGGTTGCGCAGGAGGGTCAGCACGTCGTCGCTGGTTTCGGGGTCAAGGTTGCCGGTGGGTTCGTCGGCGATAAGCAGGGCGGGGCGGTTGAGCAGGGCGCGGGCGATGACGATGCGCTGTTGTTCGCCGCCGGAGAGTTCGAACGGCATGGCAAAGCGCTTGTCCGGCAGGTTGACGCCTTCGAGTACTTCCTGCACGCGTTTGTCCATCTCCGCCTGGTCGGTCCAGCCCGTAGCCCGCAGTACGAAGAGCAGGTTGTCTTCCACATTGCGGTCGGTGAGCAGGTTAAAATCCTGAAAGACAATGCCGAGTTTGCGGCGGAGCAGGTGTACGTTGCGGCGGGTGGTTGCGCGGAGGTCGAAGCCGGCCACTTCGCCGTTGCCGTTGACGAGGGGCAGGGCGGCGTACAGGGTTTTGAGCAGGCTGGTTTTGCCGCTGCCGGTTTTGCCGATGAGGTAGGTGAATTCGCCCGGTCCGATGGTCAGGCTGATGTTTTCCAGCACGACGCGGTTGTCTTGCTGGCAGATATCGGTGTTGCTTAGGCGGATAATCGGTTGCAAAGCAGGCTTGAGTTTAGAGTTTGCGGAGAGTGCGGCGCAAATCTACTTCAAACCCAGCACATCCTCCATCCGGTACACCCCAGTCTTTCCGGCCAGCCATTCGGCAGCCAGCACGGCGCCTGCGGCAAATCCCGTGCGCGAGTGTGCGCGATGCTCAATCGTAATCTCGTCCACCGCGCCGGCCCAACGAATCTGGTGCGTGCCGGGCACCTCGCCTTCGCGGATGGACGAGATGGGCAGGTCGGCGGGGCCGGGCGGGGGTGGGGGAGAGGCGCCAGTTGTGCAGGCGCTGCGATAGCGCGAGGATGTCCTGCGCCAGGGTGAGGGCGGTGCCGCTAGGGGCATCGAGTTTGTGGATGTGGTGGATTTCCGTCAGGTCGGGTCGGTACTCGGGGTGGTTGTCCATGAGTTGGGCCAGGAATCGGTTGAGGGCGAAAAACAGGTTGACGCCCACGCTGAAATTGGAGGCCCAGAGCAACGCGCCCTGGTGTTGGGGCACCAGGCTTCTGCATCGGCCAACTGTTCGAGCCAGCCGGTGGTGCCGCTCACGACAGGCACGCCCGCTTCGAGGCAGGCCATGACATTGCCGAATGCCGCTTCCGGACGTGAAAATTCGATGGCCATATCGGCTGTCTGCAGCCATTCCGGGGCGACCGCAGCGCGGTTTTCGCGGGTGATGCGCCAGGCGATTTCGTGCCCGCGCTCCAGCGCGATGGTTTCGATGGCCCGGCCCATTTTGCCGTAGCCGAAGAGTCCTATTTTCATGTGTTGTGTATTCTGTTTCGGGCCACGCGTGTTCCGGTGAAAGCGGGGTTTGGCCGGCGAAACAACCAGTTACATTTTCACCAGCGTCACCTGCATAACCCCAACCGCCGCGCCAACGACGCGCAGGGCATACACGCCCGGCGCCCAATGGCCACCAACCTGCAGCCGGTCGGCGCCCGCCGGAAGTTCCAATTGCTCGATCACCCGGCCCGCGAAATCCACAACTTCCAGCCGGCAAGCACCGGCGCTGGTCGGGATTTCCAGCCGAAACTCCTCGAAAAACGGATTGGGCCAGGCCGCCAGACGGGTGTCGTCACCGAGGATTTGGGAGCGTTTGGCAGCCGCATCGGGGCCTTGCACGGCTTTGCTTTCCGCAGGAAGAACCAGCGCAAGGGTCTTGTCGGCGGTGATTTTTTGTTTGAACAGCATCGTCTGGCCGTACCCTTCGGCGCCGGCAGCGATGTCGTACAGCCCCGGCATCATATTCTCGATGCGGAAGAATCCGTCGTCGCCGGTGGTGGTTTCCCCAGGCGCCACCGAAGGAAAATAGTGCCACGGTCGCATTGGGCACAGGCGCACCGTCGGCTTCGCGGACAACCTGACCGTCCACCACAAGTCCACCGGTGGAGTACAGCGCCGTGTTCAGCAGGCGCACGTCGCCGCGCTGAAAATAAACCGTGAACTCCTGGCTCTGGAATCCGGCGCGGCTGATGCGCACGGTCGCGTAACCCTCCCGGGCTTGTCCCGTTTTGAACGTGCCGTCGGGCAGGGTAGTGGTCTGGTCGCTGCCGACGACCTCGATGGTGGCGCCGGCCAGCGGGTTTCCGGTAAGGCCGTTGACGATCGTGCCTTCGAGGTAACAGGCGCGGACGTAGGTGGGCGTCAGTACCCACAGTTCGCCCACATTGGCGCCCGGCACATTAATGGTGGAGGCGATGATCGTGCCCGACGGGAAGTACGGATAGGCCCCCCAGCAGCCGTCGAAACCGCTGCCGGCACCGACGGGATAGGTGTCGTAGTTGCCCACCTGCACGAGGTTGTCGGGGCGGGTGATGTCCACAATAGTGAACCCGTCTTTGTACCAGGAGGTGATGGCGAAGTTGCCGCGGATGATGGTGTTGTGCACGGCGGAGTTGGCGCCGGGGTTGCTCTGTATTTTATCTAGCAGGCGGATGTTGTCGGGGTCGGACACGTCGTAGGCGGCGAGGAAAGAGTTGGCACGCTCGTCGGTAGTGAGCAGGGTTTTGCGGTCGTCGGTGAGCCAGGTATTGTGGGTGAAGTTGTCGGGCGTGTTTTGGGTGGCGAGCAGTTGTGGGTTGCTCTTATCGGTCATGTCCACGATCGCAAATCGGCCTTGATAGATGTGGCCGGAGTACATGGTGTCGTTTTCCACATAGCCGTCGTGGATGTAGCCGAGTTGGTCAAACTTGCCGGCGTAGGTCGGATTGTACGGGTCGGCGTTGAGGTCGAGTACCTTGGCGCCACCGCTGAACAGGTTACCGCCGTAGGCATAGAGGAAACCTTTGGCCTCGTCAATATCCAGCGCGTGGATTTTCCCCAGTTGGCCCTGAATGGGGCCGTCGCCGGCGTAGTAGTGGTAGTCGAGGTTTGCCGAAGGCAATTTGCTCAGGTCCACGATTTGGACTCCGGAGCCGCCCTCGCTGACAATGTAGGCGTAGTGCAGGTAGGTTCGGACTTCTTTCCAGAGGTTGTTTGGGCCGGGAATCTGTACGATTTGCACCGGCGCATCGGGGTCGGTGATATCGGCGATGATCAGACCCTTGGACGCGCCGATGAGCGCATATTCCCGTTCGGCAGCCGTGTAGCCCCACACATTGGCTACTGTCTGGCCGGGAAAGGTCATTTTGGAACGGAACGCAACATTGGTGTTTTGGGAAAAAGCCGGAACGGCGAAAAGGAAAGCAAGTAGTGCGAATGTGTTTGTGCTCATATAAAACCGAAATTTTCGCCCCGAAGGTAGGAGGAAAGCCGGTGGTTTTTTTACTGTGGAGGCGTAGCGTAGTTTTTCACCGCAGATACGCTACATATCTGCGTATCTGCGGTGAAAAATCCTGAGGCTATCGGGATAACAGCAGCGGTATTTCAGGAGCGTGTAGCGCTGGAATCGGTGCTGGTGGTAGCGGTCATTCCGACGGGAAGATCGCAGACAAGGCAAGGTGGTTAAGCAAAATTTAAGCAAACCTTTAGTGGCCTATAAGGTCAGGACGGCCAGATTTGCGAAAAATTGTGGACATTGCAGTCCTAACACATAGCACTATGCGCATCTTGTTAGTTGAAGATGAAACGGCGATTGCCAACTTTATAGCGGAAGGGCTGGAAGAGGAAGGCTTTGCGGTGGATGTAGCCTACAACGGCAAAGAAGGCCTGCGGCTGGCACTGGATAATCTGGCCGAATACGACCTGATTTTGCTGGATTGGATGCTACCGGGGGCGAGTGGTATTGAAATTTGCCGGGCCATTCGCAAGGAAAATCAAGCCGTTCCTGTGATTTTCCTGACCGCCAAAGACACCGTGGACGATGTCGTGTTCGGACTGGAAACGGGCGCAAACGATTACCTCCGCAAGCCTTTTGCTTTTGAAGAACTGCTCGCCCGGATGCGAGTACTGCTGCGGAGTAGCACAGGCGAACAAAATATTTTCCGCTACGCCGATATCGAACTGGATGTGGCTACGCACCGGGTGCTGAAAGGCGGAAAACCGGTGGAGCTTACGCAGAAGGAATTTGCTCTGCTTGAATTGTTGTTGCGGAACAAAGGTAAAGCGTGCCGCCGCACCCGCATCATCGAAAAAATATGGGACATCAATTTTGACCACGACAGGTCTGTGATTGACGTGTATATCAACTTTTTACGCAAAAAGCTGGACGCCCCGAACCAACCCTCGTTTGTTCAAACCCTGCGCGGGATCGGCTACCGCATCAACGACGACGCATGAAACTAAGTTTCAGAAACCGGATTGCGCTGTTCACGGCATCAGCGGCAGCCGTTACCATCGGTCTGGTTTTCATGGTGGTGTACGGCGTGGTTTACTTCTCGGCATACAACCACCTGGACGCCGATATCCAGCAAGAAAAGGAGGAAGTCCTGAACAGTTTGCATTGGGCGGGCGATTCGATTATCATCAACGACATGCCCGAGTGGGAGGAAAAGAACACCTCAGGTTGAGGTCAATCCGGTTTTTCTACAGGTGGTGCATCGCCGGGGCGAACTGCGTTTCCGCTCCTCCAATTTACAAAACGATATCCTGATTTTCGACCCCGACCTGACCAGCGATTCATTTTTCAACAGTCGTATCGGCGATCAGCGCATCCGGCAAGGACAGTTTCCGCTCTTCAACGACCGCAACGCCATCATTGGGCACCTGACGGTGGGCATCTCGCAGGAGGAGTCGGCCATCGTGCTGCACAACCTGCGCAATACCTTGCGAATCGCTTTCCCGCTGCTCCTTTTCGTGTTGTTTCTGGCTACTGCTATCGCGGCATCCAGAGGTATTGCTCCGGTAAAAAAACTGATACAAGCGGCATCCGGCATCAGTGGAACAAATATCAATACCCGCCTGCCGTTGCCGGAAAACAAGGACGAAATTTATCAATTGGCAGCCACCATTAACGAACTCCTGGAGCGGGTCGAAAACGGTTTTCAACGCGAAAAACAGTTCACCGCCGATGCTTCGCACGAAATACGCACGCCGTTGACGGCTATCCGCGGTACGCTCGAAGTATTGCTGCGCAAACAACGCGAACCGGCACAGTACGAAGAAAAAATCAACCGGGTCATCGGCGAGGTGGACCGGCTGGATGCCATGCTTGACCAATTGCTGCAACTGGCGCGACTGGAAAGCGGTCACGTCTCCGTCCATCGAACACCGGTTGATTTGCAGATGCTCTTTCGCGCCCTGGCCGACAAGTGGCAGCCCCGTTTACAGGAAAAAAACATGGAATTGCGGGTGCAAATACCGCCTGCGGCAAGTGTCACCACCGATGCGGCCATGCTAAATGTGGTACTCGACAACCTGCTCGGCAATGCCATAAAATACGGGAATACCGGCGGCCATATAGATTGCACCTGGCAATCTGAAAGTGTCGCGCTGGTCCTGCGCGATAACGGCCCGGGTATTTCTGCCGGGCAGTTGCCGTATCTCTTCGACCGGTTTTACCGCGTGGACAATTCGCGCAATACCGTCGTGCCGGGTTCGGGCCTTGGGTTGTCTATCGCAAAAAAGTTGGCAGATTTGCTGGGTATCCAGTTGTCTGTCAGTAGCCGGGAAGGGGAAGGGACGACCTTCGTGCTTGTTTTTTCCTGAATGCTTTTAAGCCGATTTTTAGAATTCCCCAAGGCTGGTTAAAGGTACAGGAGGTCACCTTTGTCTTATCAAAAACGAGTTTACACAAAAGATAAGATTATGAACCAGGCCCATTTGCATTTACTGTTCAACCACTTGCCCATTCTGGGCACACTCTTCGGACTGCTGATTTTAGCGGGTGGTTTTTTCCTGAAAAACGATACCATAAAAAGAACGGCTTTGGGAATGTTTGTACTTTCGGGGGTGCTTGCGATCCCGGCCTACCTTACCGGTGAAGGCGCCGAAGAAATCGCGGAGCGCCTTCCGGCCGTCACGGAAAATCTGATTGAGGCGCACGAAGAAATGGCCAATATTTTCCTGTGGATGGTCGGCGCACTGGGATTGATCGCTGCGGCGACGTTCTACACCGATCTAAGCGCAAAGAAGGCTGCACCCATGCTGTACACCCTCACGTTTGTCGCAGCTATCGGAACGATGGTATTTGCGCAACGGGTCGGCGCCTCGGGCGGCGAAATCCGGCACACCGAAATCAGGAGAGGTGCAACAACAGCCGCTGTTGAGAACGGTCAGGCAGGAGGAGGCCAGGAAAAAGACGACGACGATTAAATGAACAGATATGAAAACCCAGTCCGCACAGAGTTTTTTTGCCAGTGTCCAGACCGAAGTGGATGCCGCTTTTCTTTATGAAAAAATTGCCGGGGCCGAAACGGACCCCGGCATTGCGGGTATATTTCGGAACCTCGCCGAAATCGAATACGGCCATGCGGCCAAAATGCTGGAACGGTTGCAGCAATCCGGCACTCCGGCTGTTTTGCCGCCGCCTTCCTGGCGCGCGCGGGTGCTCGACCGCATCGGCAAAATTTTTGGCTATGACTACATCATCGGCGTGATGATGGATACCGAAAAGAGTATCGCCCAGGCTATTGTCCGACAAAAAGAAGCCGGCAAAATCCCGGTTACCGGGGAGGAAGGCAACCACGTAAAAATCCTGCAATCGCTGCTCACTAACAAGCAGAGGGTTTCCGGGGAAGAGTTGTCCCGCATCGAAGGCCGGCACAAAACGGTCGGCGGAAATGCGCTCCGGGCCGCTGTGCTCGGTGCCAACGACGGCCTGGTGTCCAACCTCAGTTTGGTCATGGGCGTGGCAGGTGCTACCAGCGGCCAAAGCGAAATCCTGCTCGCCGGCTCGGCGGGACTGTTGGCCGGAGCGCTGTCTATGGCCTTGGGGGAATGGATTTCGGTGAAAAGTTCGCAGGAACTCTACGAGCGCCAAATGGGGCTGGAAATGGACGAAATCATCGCCAACCCGGAGGGCGAGGTAAAAGAGATCGCGCTCATCTACATCGCTAAAGGAATTCCGGAAGCACAGGCACATGAAATGGCCAAAAAAGCCATGTCGAACAAAGACGACGCGCATGCATTGCTGATCAAAGAGGAACTCGGTATCAATCCGGAGGAGCTGAAAAGTTCGGCGTGGGAGGCCGCGATCACGTCTTTCGTACTGTTTGCCATTGGCGCAATCATTCCGCTGGCGCCCTTTTTCTGGGGCGGCGGTTATCCGGCTATTTTAGCCAGTGTCGGGTTTAGCACGCTGGGCCTGTTTGTCATTGGCTCGGCTATTACCCTGTTTACCGGAAAGAGCATCTGGTTTTCCGGTGGACGGCAGGTGGTTTTTGGTTTGTTGGCTGCTGCTGTTACGTTTGGAATCGGAAAACTGGTAGGAGTTTCTATTGCCGGTTGAGTACCTGGGTGCAACTCAAAAAAACGCATCCTCCGCATGCCGAATGCTCTTCACCTCCCCGCGGGCCAGCAACACGGAAATGATGTCGAAACGAATTTCGCCCTCGTGGCCGATCTGCTCCATAAATGAGCCGGCGGTGCGGGCAATCATGTCCTGTTTCTTGCGGTCTACAGCCTCTTCGGGTCCGCCGTAGCTGTCGAGGGAGCGGGTTTTTACTTCTGCAAAAACAAGGCAACCTTCGGGCGACCAGGCGATGAGATCAATCTCGCCCTTGCCGGAACGAAAATTCTGGCGAATAACGCGGTAGCCTTTTTCTTCGAGATAACCCACAGCGAGGGTTTCACCGAGTTTGCCAATATCGAGGTGGGTCATACGGGAGGGGTTGAGGCGGTTGAGTTAAAAGGGTAGGGGCGTTTGCCTTCCAGCCAATCAACATAGTCCACCGAGCCGAGCCGAAATTTGACAGGCACCTGTGTTTTTCGCCCCAGATTGTGCTCGATGCGGCAAAAAAACGGCAGGTCGTCGGCAGACCAGCTGGGCGGAGGCAGCACGGATGCAAAAGTCGGAGATTGCTTCGGGCAAAATTCCGGCAGCATCGTTTTGGGGGATTTAATAAAACGGATGCTGCCGATGCGAGCAGATGCACGGACAAGGCAGTTGTTTGCGGGATTGACCCCGTTTTGTAAGGTATGCAACGACTGCACTGCAGGTTGCTGCGCGGGCGCAAAAGCGCTGCACAGGCAAATCAGCAGGATCAGCCCGGTCTCCTTCCATTTCTTCCCCGCATACAAATCAAATTTCTGGAAATAACACTCCAGCGGCCCGTTGTACAGGGTGATTTTGCGCGAGGGCCGCAGTCCGAAACGTTTCCAGGCCTCCATGTTGGAGGAAATGAGCCAGGCCGTCCAGCCGGGCCAGTGCTGTTTCAGCCGGTCGCCGATGCTTTTATAAAAAACCTCGATTTCTTCTACTTTAATGCGCTCGTCGTAGGGCGGGTTGGTGACAAGTATGCCGGGGCTATCCGGCGGCTCGACCGCTTCGAATGCCAGTTGATCCACCCGGATTACCTGCTCCAGCCCGGCCGACAGGACATTGGTCGTTGTTGCATGGCGGGCGCGGACGTCCATATCGGATGCGAGGATCGGAAATGCAGGCTGCCGGATACGGGCATCCGCCTCGGCTTTCACCGTTTCCCAGAGTTGTTTGTTAAAACCCTTCCATTTGAAAAAACCAAACGAGGCGCGGTTGTATTGGGGGGGCATACGCATGGCGATCATGGCCGCCTCGATGGGCAACGTGCCGCTGCCGCACATGGGGTCTATGAATGTACTGTTGCCGTCCCAACCGGTGAGCAGGATCATGCCGGCGGCGAGCACCTCGTTCAGTGGCGCCTCCACGATGTCGCGCCGATAGCCGCGCTTGTGCAGGCTGTCGCCGCTGGAATCAAGCAGCAGGTGCATTCCGCGCCGTGGATGCGGGTGTGGATGCGCAGGGTAGGCGCCTCTACATCCACGCTGGGCCGCTGGTCGTAGCGGTCGCGGAACTGATCCACGATAGCGTCTTTGGTGAGCAGGGCGGCATACTGCGAATGTTTGAAATAGTCGCCCGCTACTACGGCCTCCACGGCGAAGGTATCCTGTACATCCAGGTATTTGCTCCAGTCTGTCTCGCGCACGGCCTGGTAGTAGGCCTTCTCGTTGGTGGCTTGAAAAGTGCGAAAGGGCACGAGTATGCGCATGGCCGTGCGCAATTCGTAATTGGCGCGGTAGAGCAGACGCTGGTCGCCGGCACATGACACGGCGCGTTTGAGCGTCAGGATATCGGTGGCGCCGAGGGCTTCCAGTTCGGCGGCAAGCACCGGCTCAAGGCCCTGGAGGGTCTTTATGATGATGGTTCTGGTCATATTGCAGCAGGTTTGAGGAGCAGGTTACAAAGTTGCAATCCGAATATCCCGCTCAAACATTTGTCCACCCGACTGCAGGCGGTACAAGTACTCGCCCGGCGCAATGTGCCATTCCGACGGTTTGAACAGAAATGTATGCGTACCCTTGGCGTGTACGCGGTTGACGAGGATACGCAGCACCTGCCCCGACCGACTCAGAAGTTGCAGCCGTACATCGCCGTCCTGCATGACCGCGTATTTGATTTCGATGGTACCCGGCAGGTCGGGGTGCTGATGGTGGCCGATCAGCGCGCACCGGGCGTTATCGCCGAGCACAGGCGCAAGGGCGGGCACGAGGCCGGGAATAGTTGGGGTGGGGCGCCCCAGCACAAAAGTGGTCAACTCGGGGCTGTTTCCCAACCAGTCTTGCAGCACGGTGGCGTAGATGTCGCGGAAATCCACGCTGAAAGGCGGATCGTAAACGGGGTGCGGGTCGCTCAGGTCCTGGTAGTTCCCGACGAAGCCGTTACCGATGCCCCCGCCAAACAGCAGGGTGTGCGTGCCGGCGCCGTGGTCGGTGCCTTTGGAACCGTTTTCGTAGATGGTGCGACCAAATTCTGAAAACGTCATGCCCAGCACCTTTTCTTCGAGACCGCTGTTGCCGTAGGCAAGGTCATCATAAAAAGCGCGGACGGAGGTAGCCACCTGCTGGAGCAAAGACAGTTGGTTTTCGCGTTGCAGCACATGCGTGTCGAAGTCGGCGATGTCTACCATAAAAATGCGGGTACCGAGATTGCCCTTGATGAGGCGAGCGATGATGGCCATTTGGGCGGCCAACTTGTTGTCGGAAGGGTAGGGTACCTGGTTTTGCCCTTTGTTGTAGGCGGTTCGGATCGTCTCGGCGTAGCGGAAAGCAGCATTGGCGGTTTGGCGCACATAAAAAAGTTCTTGTTCGCGCCGGGAGTTGCCGAGCGTGTCCACGGGAAAAAGTTGCCCGGTCAGGGCGATCTGGTAAAATTCCTGCGGGCTGCTGACCGCCAGCGCCATATTGGCGTTTTCGGCGGTAAAAATCAGGTTGGCCTCCACGCCGATTTGCAGGGCAGGCGGCACCGACGGGGGTGTTTCGAGAAATGCCGGGTAGTCGTTGTCGAGAAAACGCCCGAGCCAGCCGGTGGTTTTCACCTCGTCTCGTCCGGTGCCGGTCACGATGATATCCGAGGAGCGGAAGTGGCTGTAATTGGGGTTCGGGTAGCCGACATTGAAAAGGACTTTCATCATACCTTCATTCCAGAGCGGCTGCAACGAATTGGTTTGCAGCGGCATGCCGTAGTCGTCGCTGAGTGCCCACATCTGGTTTTCCTGAATGGCGATGGTCGGCCTGAGGTCGTAGTAGTTTTGATTACCGCGCTCAATGACGGTGTTCAGCCCGTCGTTTCCGCCGTCGAGGCGAATGAGCAAAAGGATGCGGTCATTGGAGCCACCGATGGACAATCCGGCCATCAGGGGCGTGGGCTGGAAGGCACGGACGGGGATACCGCCCAGCAGCAGGCTGCCCGCTCCCAGCAGGCCGGTTGCGGACAGGAAATCGCGGCGTGTCCAGTGCTGGTGTTCGCGTTCATGGGCCGCGCCGTGTTCGAGGGCGGCGCCGTGGCGCAGGGTATGTTTTTTGCACATTGTGTTTGTCGTTTTGGCTGTTAGTGGGGGTTATGTCAGTTGAAACTCGGGCATACGCACGAGGTATTGCAGCAGGTTGATGATCTGGCCCGGAGCTTGGCCGAAGTCGAGGCTCCAAATCCCGCCGGTGAAATAGTTTTCCGGCACACCCGATTTGAAATACGCTGTGGCGGCTTGCAGGTAAAGCGGTTCGAGGGTCTGGCCGGTGAAATAATCTACCATGGCTGCGGTGACTACGGCGGGGTCTTTGCTGTTGTTGGTCAATGCTTTGGCTATGGTTCGCAGGTTTTCCTGTAGTTGGGGGTCTTGCGACAAAAAGTAGGTAGCTATGGTGGCATAATTCCACCTGGCCGTGAGCGTGCTCTCGTTGATCCAGGAACGGTGCTCCTGCCAGCCGGCCACGTTGGGTGGTATGAAAAATTCCTGCCCGAGTTTTTGTATCCAGAACGTGATATCGTTCCACCATTCCGGGGGTATGCCGGCGGGATTGGTCACACCGGCCATTTTCAGGACGGGGATAAAGGTTTCGACCGGACTTTTGAGTTTGGCGTTCAGGAAGTCCTGCTCAAAAAAATGCTCGCTTTTGAAGAGTTGTTTGAGCATGGGCAGCAGTTCCCAGTCGTTGTCGCGGAATGTTTCCGCCAACCCTGCAATGACTGCCGGGGTTTCTTCCTGGTGTACATAATGGCGGTAAATTTTGCCCGCAATGAAATGCGATACCTCATTGGCGCGCGCGGAGAAGATGTGCAGGTGTGCGCCATCGGGATCAAAATTGTCGGTCACCCCGAAGATCGTCTTGTCGCTGTTGTCAAACCGGGCCGGATCGAAGGCCGCGGGGGTACAGTCGTTGAATGAGGCGGTCCAACCGGTCAGGGCGCGTGCCATTTCCACCACATCCTGCTGGGTGTAGCCGTTGTTTTCGCCCATCGTAAACAGTTCCATGAGCTCGCGGGCGTAGTTTTCATTGGGGTTTCCTACCACATTCAGATTGCCGTTCAGGAAAACGAGCATAGCCGGGTTTTTGCCCATTTCCACTACAAAGTCGCGAAAGTTGCCGAGGGCTTTTTCGTGCAACAGCAGGTAGTAGCGCCAGAGATAGGCGTTACAACCGTAGATGATGAGTTTGGTGACAAAGTGGTTGTGCCAAAAAAAAGCCATTTTGGCTCGAACGCCCTCGCCCAGCATATCGGTCATCCAGCGGTGGCGCATTTCGCGGCGGTGCTCTTCGGTTTTGTCAAAACCAAAAGGCGCGTAGTCCTCCGAGTCCCAATCGGCCCAATACGGCGGCGTCGGCGCGGGCAGAGCAGCTGCAGTGTCGAGCAATAAATCAACCAGTGCGGACGGGGTCATCTGCAGTCCTTGCTGGATTTGGTCGTGTGTGGCGCCATAGCCGAGGCGGCGGTACAGGTGCGCTACGCGGCGGGCATCCCAGGGTTTGCCGGCCGAAGGAATGTACGGGTCCAGCGAGTCGCTCACGGGCGGCGGCGGCGCGGCGGCGCGTTCGGTAGAAAGATCAGTGTGTGCTGCCATACGGGAAACGGCGTTTATTTTTGGATAAAAGGTTTGTTCAGGCGCTTTTTTGGCAATCCAATGCCGTGTCGCTTGTTTTTAAATGCCAAAATTAGATAGAATTCTATTCCCCCAAATACTTGAAGGCTACCTACCTTTATTCCCGATTATTTTAATCGTCCTCTTTATTGCTTGAAAAGTCCATTGATAATCTTCCTTGCAGCTATCTGTTCCAGTCTGCAAGGACCAAATGGAGCAAAAAAAATGCTCATGCGTCTCCCGGCATTTCCATACTGTTTTCTGTTTTTGATATGCAGCGCTGCCCGGCTCACCGGCCAGACTGTTCTCTTCGAGGAAAAATTCAACACCTGTAGCCTGTCACCCGGCTGGACGGTGGGTTCTTCCGGCTATCCGGATATCGTTTGGTATGTGGATGAAGCGCAAAACCCGCTGATCCTCGGCCAAAGCATAGACGGCACCTGCATGTTGTTTGTGGACGACAATGCGGCCGGAGCGGGTGCGCCGGGATATGCCATCAGTTTCAGTACGCCGGCTTTCGATGTTACGCCCTACACCACCGTGGAATGCACGATGGACGTGTATTTTCGGGCCGGCCAAACCGATTATTTACAAATTCTCGCCACCGATGGCGTGGTGGAAACCGAACTGGCGCGTTTCGATCAGTACCGCCAGAATGAAGTGAACATCACCGACGGGCATTTTACGCTTCGGCACGATCTGTCGCTGGTATCGCTGTCACCCAATACCCGGATTATCATTCGCTACACCAGCCCGACCGCCAGTTTCGGGAAATTTGCAGGTATAGACAACATCCGCATCACCGGTACCGGCGGCGGGGTCAATTGTTGCGGAAGCCTTCAATACCTGCGCGATGCCCGGTGGATGGGAAACTAATATCGTAACAGGCAACCACAACTGGCGTTTCGGCAAGATCGAACTCGGTTCCAGCGCTTTCTACGACGGCAATTCGATGGACGGCTCCTGTTTCGTGTATTTTGACGATGCCAAATTGGGCGACTCCGCACAACCATCCACCATCCGCCTGCTGTCCCCCTGGTTTGACGGCAACGATTTTCTGGAATATGAACTGAACTGCGACGTCATTATGCGCTACAGCGGAGCGGAACATTTTAAAATCTACCTGCAAACCGGCCCGGCCGATTCGGTGCTGCTGTTCCAGTCAGACGGGAAAGTTGGCGGGCCATTTTTCCGGACTATGTACACCTCGCCTTCGATTTGAGTCCCTATCGTGCGGAACTCTGCCGGCTCGTTTTCGAATACTCGGACGGCGGACTTTGGGGCTATTGGACCGGTGTGGACAATGTCAAGGTGACCGGATTATGGCCGGCCAACGAGTATTGCGCCGATGCGCTGCCTTTGCTGACCGGAGCCGACTGCACGGCTGCCAACAACCGCTCGGCCACTTTCGACGGCCCCGCCCCGATCTGTGCCGGCCCATCTGTCGGCAGCCTGTGGTATGTCTGGCAAGCCGATTTTTCCGGCATAGCCCGATTGGTCACATCAGCCGATTTCAACGCAGTGGTGGATATTTTTTCCGGTTCGTGCGGCAATCTCCAACCCATTGTGTGCGACAACCGCGACGAACACGGCTTTACCGGGGAAACAACCAGTTTCGAGGCGCAAGCCGGCACCGAGTACCGCATTCGCATCAGCGGCCAACAAGAAGGTTTTGGTCTACCCACCGGAAATTTATGCACAAAAATAGAACAGGCGCCAGGCTACCCCGAGCAGCCCGCCAACGATACCTGCGCCAATGCCCTGCAACTCCCGGTGAACGCCCCCTGTATACTCGCCGACAATAAAAATGCCCGGACGGCAGCCGTTCTGCCCAGTTTGAATACGCTGGCCCGGGCCGATGTGTGGTTCCATTTCGTGGCCGACAGTCTGCCCCCGGACGACTACTATGAGGTGCGCAGCAACGCGACATTTTCCGATATTATCACGGTGTACGAGGGCGGCTGCGCCAATTTGCAGGAAGTAGCGGGCAATCACCTCGGAAGGAGTCTGGAATTGCATGACCTGACTGTCGGGCAAACATACCATGTCCGCATCGGCGGCAACTTTGCGACGGTCGAGGGCAACCTATGTCCGGAACTTGTCACGAAACAGTTTGCGCCTCCCGCAAACGACGATTGCGCGTCGGCTATCCCGATACCCGTCGGCGGCTCCTGCGTGGCGGGCAGCAATACCGGCGCTACCTACTCCGGCTGGCGGCCGTCGTGTGCCGTTTCGGTTGGCCACGATATCTGGTTTGCGTTCACAGCGCCCGGTTCCGGCGCCGTACGCATCAATACTGGCGCCGATTTTCGGCATACTCTCGCCGTATGGCAAGGCGACTGCAACAACATCACCGAAATTTTTTGCGCCCTAAACCCGCTGCGCTGCGACGGCTATGTGACCGTTGGCAGTTTGACGCCCGGCCAGACGTACTATGTGCAAGTGGCATCCTGGCTGGGTATGGCCGGGCCGCAAACGGGCGCGGTTTGTATCAAAATTCTGGATGGGGCATTGCCCGCGGATATTCAGCCCCTGCAACTGACCGTGACACCGTTGTGCATCACCGGAGATTCGGCGCAGCTCAATGTAGTGGCCACAGGGGGAACGCAGCCGTACACGTTTCTCGGCAACATGCCCGAAGAAATACTGGCCGTTGGGCTGCCGTATTTCACTGTGGTACAGGATGCTGCCGGTTGCGAGCAGTACCAGACCGGGGTGCTGGAGGATTGTACCGTTGTCCGTTGTTCGTTAGTCACCCAGGCCGCCGTCAAGGTTTTCCTACAAGGCCCGTACAACAGCAGCACCCAATTGATGCACGACAGCCTGCGCGCCAAAAACCTGATTCCGCTGACGGAGCCGTACAGCAGTATGGTGAATTTTGTGCATACCGGCGGCGGTGGCGGGGAACAGACCTCGGCCGCTGTGTTGGCTGTTAGCGGCCCCGATGCCATTGTGGACTGGGTGTTTCTGGAATTGCGCGATCCGGCCGATCTGGCGCGAAGCGTGGCTACCCGTTCGGCCCTGCTTCAGCGCGACGGCGATGTGGTGGACGTAGACGGTGTATCGCCGGTAACATTTGAGGCGCCATCCGGGCGGTTTTACGCAATCGCTGTCCGACACCGCAACCATCTTGGCGCACAATGGGGGGCGCCCCTGTTTTATCCCGCTTGCACGGCGGTGGAATCGGATTTTAGAACGACGCCCACCGCAGGTTTCTATACGTTCAACGGCCTGAACCCGGTGCAGCGCCAGGTTGGAGGCCAACAAATGCTTTGGGCAGGTAATGGCCGGGTGGACTACCAAGTCAAATACAACGGCAGCGCCAACGACCGGACGATACTCCTGAGTTTGGTGGGCTTGCTCACGCCCAATACCACCATACCCGGCTACCGGCTGGAAGACTACAACATGGACGGATTAGTCAAGTACAATGGCTCGGTGAATGACCGGAATGTACTGCTGAGCAACGTGGGGATTACGACGCCTTCCGCCATTTTGCACGATCAGGTGGCGCGGTGAGTAGCGGGAGTCTGCGTACTTTTGCCGCTTACACCACCGTATGATCCGCCTCCTTCGCTACTTCCGTCCGTACAAAAAACTATTGTTCCTCGCCGTGCTCAGCAACCTCCTGATGTCGCTGTTTATGGTCGTAAGTATCCCGGTATTGCAGCCGTTTTTGCAGATACTGTTCAATCCGGCGGGCGAAGAAGCGATACCGTTGCGCAGCAAGGCGCCTGCAACCGGCGGATTCCAAGCCATTGAGCAGCAAGTCAATACTTTTTTTGCCGATCTGGTCCGGGAGCATGGCCGGGAAGAGGCACTGCTCATCGTGTGCGCTTTTCTGGTGTTCACTTTTTTTGGGAAAAATCTCTTTCGGTACCTCTCGTTGTACTTTTTAGCCCCGGTGCGCAACGGTATTGTGCGCGACTTGCGGAACAAATTGGTGCGAAAAATTCTCGATCTGCCGCTGTCTTATTTTTCAGAGGCACGTAAGGGCGACCTGATGAGCCGTATCTCGGCGGATGTGCAGGAAATTGACTGGAGCATTATCGGGGTGGTGGAGTCGGTGGCTCGCGAGCCGATTGTCATTTTGGGTAGCCTGACTTTTATGGTTTACGTTTCGCCCCAGTTGCTGGTTTTTGTGCTGGCGCTGATGCTTTTTTCCGGACTGATTATCGGCGGCATCGGGCGTTCACTTCGGCGGCAGTCCGGGGCAGTGCAAGGGCGTCTTGGTCTGATCGGCTCGTTGGTAGAAGAAACACTCGGCGGGCTTCGGATCATCAAGGGGTTCAATGCCGAGGCGTGGCAACAGGAGCGTTTCGGGCGCGAAAATACCGGCTACGCCAACCTGCTGACCCGACTTAACCGACGAAAAGACCTGGCCTCGCCCATGTCCGAGTTTCTGGGTATTGCCGCCGTGTCGGTCATCTTGTGGTTTGGCGCCAGGCAGGTGTTTTCCGGGGAAATGTCGGCAGCCACGTTCATCACCTTTTTGTACGCTTTTTACAACATCATTGAGCCGGCCAAGCACCTGAGCGGGGCCTCGTACAGCATCCGGAAGGGGCTGGGTGCGCTGGAGCGGGTCGAGTCTGTGCTGGATGCGCCGGTGGTTATCCGCGACAACGAGCAGTCCGGCGCCATTGCGGCATTTCAGGACAAAGTAGAGTTTCGGGATGTCTCTTTTCGGTATCAGAATGCGGAACGGGATGCCCTGGAGCACATCAATCTGACCATCCCGCGCGGCAAAATCGTGGCTCTTGTAGGCGCCTCCGGGGCGGGCAAGAGCACGGTAGCCGATTTGTTGCCCCGGTTTTACGATGTGACGAAGGGGCAAATTCTGCTTGACGGCACGGATATCCGCCACCTGCGTCTGTACGACTTGCGCGCACTCATGGGTATTGTGAGTCAGGAGGCTATCCTGTTCAACGATACCGTGCGCAACAACATCGCCTTCGGCAGCGAATCGGCGACCGAGGCCGCGATAGAGGCCGCTGCGCGGGCTGCCAATGCGCATGATTTCATCGCTGCGCTCCCGGAAGGCTACGACACCAACATCGGCGACCGGGGGTCGAAACTGAGCGGCGGCCAGCGCCAGCGCCTGACCATCGCCCGGGCATTGCTGAAAAACCCGCCCATCCTGATCCTCGATGAGGCAACCTCGGCATTGGATAGCGAGTCAGAGCAACTCGTGCAGGCCGCCCTCGACCGCCTGCTTCAAAACCGTACCGCGCTGGTCATTGCGCATCGCCTGAGTACGGTACAACACGCCGACGAAATTCTGGTACTGGACGGAGGCCGCGTAGTGGAGCAGGGTACGCACGAAAGTCTGTTGGCCAAAGGCGGGATGTATCGAAAATTGGTAGAATTGCAGGCGCTTTAAATGCCGCTTCTCGTCCTTTTAATACTGCCGTAACGCCAATTTGATCCATTCCAAAATTTGCCTTTTCCGAATAAGAACAAAAGAGGCGTACCTTTGAAGCAAACAATTTTGACGAAAACTTTTTTCTCATACGTTTTTTCTGCATCTACAATCCGATGAAAAGAATGCTACTTGCTGTTCTCTCCGCTTTGTGTTTCAATGCCACGGGCCAAATCACTATCTCTGCTGCCAATTTCCCCGCTGTGGGCGACACGTTCCGCTACGCCATTGATCCGGCCCCTGCCGCCACCGATTTTATCACTCCGCCAGGAGGCAATCAACTTTGGGATTTTTCCAACCTCAAGTCCACACAAACTACCCAAACGGTGTACCTGTCCCCCAATGTGGGCAATAATGTATCCGCTTTTACAGGCGCGGATTTGCTGACGCAAACCCAGGGTGGCGGCGAGACGTACTACAACATGACCAATAATCAGGTGGAACTAATGGGCTTTGTTGGCGGCGCCGGTATTCCCTTTATTCCGAATGCTTTGGGCCGCTTTCGCCGCCGCTGGTGGAGCGCCGCGCACCATTGGACTACGGGAACACCAACAGCCTGATCAGCAACCTCACGCTGCCATTCTCAGTGGACCAACTGCCGCCGACTTTTGATAGTTTACTCGCCAGTATTCCCGGAGCGCAGTTCATTGACTCCCTCCGGATAAAAGTGCGTTTTGACCAAAAAGACACGGTAGATGCCTGGGGCAGTCTTAAAATCCCCGGCTTGGCCGCGGCTGCGCCCGTTCTGCGCGAAAAATCTGTAGAAAAAAGTACCACCACCATGGAAGCCCGCATCAACCTGCCTTTGGGTGGCGGTTGGATAGACATCACCAACTTCCTCGGTGGAAGTGGTTTGGACAACCTTTTTGGCGCCGACTCCACCATTTCATACCGCTTCCTGAGCGATATGCACAAGGAAGCCCTGGCTACCGTCACGGCAAACTTTGCACTGGACACCATCCAGAGCGTTCAGTTCAAACGTATTCCGCTGACTACCGCTGCGCGGAAGTCGGCGACGCACCGGTACAGCCAGCGTGCAGGCCATCCCCAATCCAGCCATTGACTGGGTACGGTTTGATTGCAACAACCTGTCTGCTGACGAGTACACCCTGAAGATTTTTAATATCGTTGGCAAAGTCGTTTGGAAAGAGACGTTTCAGGCCGCCGGAAAACGCGCCATCTCACTTAATCTGGAAAACTTCAACAAGGGCACATACCTCTACAGTCTGGTGAATCGCAAGGGCGATATCATTGGGACCAAGCGGCTGGTAGTCGTGAAACCGTAGTTCGATTGATTCGATTGCAAAAAGTCGTCCGTATGCCGGACGACTTTTTGCATTTTTGCACGATGGAACACCATCCGTATCCACTGCTCCGCCGTTTTTCTACCATCCTGTTGTACGGGCTTGCCTGGGCCTGTTGTTGGCGGCTTTGCAAATCGGGCGGTATCGCCTGGTTTTTTGGAGCAATGCCCAGGAGATTTATATGGGGTTTGTTGCCGTTCTGTTCATGGGGGTGGGTATCTGGGCCGGGCGGCAGCTGGTATTCCGGCGCTCGGCTGCGCTCCTATCCGGTTCGTCGGAGTCACTTCCCGGGGTTGTGCCGGAGCACGTTTTGGAAAAACACCGGATAACCCAACGGGAATACGAAGTGCTGCAGCATATCGCCCGGGGAATGAGTAACCAGGAGATAGCCGCGCAGATGTTTGTCTCCCTCAATACCGTAAAAACCCACACATCCAATCTTTTTTCCAAGCTGGATGTGCAGCGCCGCACGCAAGCCGTGGAAAAAGCACGAGCACTTGGGTTGATTTCGGCTACTCACCCAAAAGTGTGAATAGTATATTTTCAGAAAGAATCACCTGAAAGTATGAGCGCAAAGCAGGCCCTGTCCGCGTCCTTTGCTCCATCTGTTCACCAAAACTATTGATTTGTTATGAAAAAAACGGTACTCACTTATGGTTTGCTGTCCGGGGGCATAGCAGCCCTCCTGATGCTGGGCATGGCACTTTACACAGGGAAACGATCCCGAAAAATTCAGCAATGGCGAAGTTTTCGGCTACGCCGGAATTATCCTCAGCATGGTGTTTGTGTTTCTCGGTGTGCGCGCCTACCGCGACCAGATCGCCTCGGGTGTCATTTCCTTCGGGAAGGCATTTCAGGTTGGCTTGCTTATCACGCTCATTTCCTGTGCTATGTATGTGATCGCCTGGCTATTGATATCCAACACGTTGATGGCCGATTTTATGGATATTTTTATGGAGGAGAGTCTGAAAAAACTACAGGCATCCGGCGCCTCTGCGGAGGAAATTGCCCGGCAAACTGCCGAAATGGAGCATTTCAGCGAGATGTACAAAAATCCGTTTTTCAAAGTGGCCATTACTTTCCTGGAGCCTTTCCCGATCGGACTGGCAGGTCACCTTGATTTCGGCAGCCATCTTGCGCCGCAAGTAGAAGTTTGGCTGCCGCTCCATCTTCCTTTTTTTGTGCAACCTCGTCGCTCCCTGCGCTGTCCATAGTCCCAGTGTTTGAACTAACTTTTCAATAAAACTGACTACTATGCGTACCAGACCATTATTTCTCGTCTTTGCCCTGCTTTTGGCATTTTCCGCACAAGCCCAACGCGAAGAGACCGTGCTCGGCAGTCGAAGTCTCGGGTTCTCCGGAATTTGGGGGGGCAGCAAACACCAGATGACCCGTTTCGGCAACACCAATAATTATCTGAACGGGTGGCATTTCGGATTGGAGTTTGGCAAAGCCCTCACGATCGGTATCGGCAGCTACGAACTCCACGACAACCTCCAGTGGGACAACCAACCCGGCCAGGATTTTGACATAGACTGGCGCGTCGTTAGTCTCGGCTATGGTTTTCAGAAGT
The DNA here is from genome assembly GCA_016719605.1 of Lewinellaceae bacterium. Lineage (GTDB taxonomy): Bacteria > Bacteroidota > Bacteroidia > Chitinophagales > Saprospiraceae > M3007. Next base: position 310,537 of record JADJYW010000012.1, read on the forward strand.
TTCGCGCAGTGCATCCCATCATCGGGGTGGACGCCGGCCGTGGTACCGTGCGATTTGCTAATGAGGGTGAAGACCGTGTTTTCGTGGTACAACCTTCTGCCGGTGTGGAAATAAACCTCCTGCGCTGGTGCCACCTCGCTCTGGAAGGCGGCTATCGCTTCGTGACCGACAGCAACATCAGCCTGAGCGACCGACAGCTATCCGGTGCTTTTGGTCAGGCTACGCTCAAGTTCGGATTCTCGTGGGGTAAATACCGGAAAACGGGTGTTTATTGGTTGACTGGTTTATTGGTTGACTGGTTTATTGGTTGACTGGTTGGGGCGATGACGGCAAGTCGTCGCCCCAATCTCTTTTGGCCCTCGGGAGTCCAATCCACCAGTCCACCAATAAACCAATCCACCCGCCCGACTTTTCGCGTAGATTTGCGGCATTGATCACGCAATCGTTCCTAGCATCATGGATATTTTGACTGTTGCCACTGCCTCTACCGAACTAATGGAACTCGAAGACCGCTACAATGCGCACAATTACCACCCGCTACCGGTAGTGCTTGAACGGGGCGAAGGGGTATTTGTCTGGGATGTGGAGGGCAAACGCTATTTTGATTTTCTTTCGGCCTACAGCGCTGTAAACCAGGGGCATTGTCATCCGCGTATTATTCGGGCGTTGACGGAGCAGGCACAAAAGCTGACCCTCACGTCGCGGGCTTTTTACAATAACTTGCTTGGTCCGTATGCGGAGTTTATCACCCGATACTTTGGCTACGACCGCGTGCTGCCCATGAACACCGGGGTGGAAGGCGGCGAAACGGCCATCAAACTTGCCCGCCACTGGGCCTACCGGGTAAAAGGTGTGCCGGAGAACCAGGCCAAAGTAGTTTTTGTGGAAGGCAACTTCTGGGGTCGTACCCTGGCGGCCATATCGTCCTCCACCGATCCAACTTCGTTCAAAGATTTTGGGCCGTTTATGCCGGGCTATGAAATTATCCCGTACAACGATCTGGCGGCGCTCGAAAAAGCCTTTCAGGACAAAAATGTGGCGGCGTTCATGTTTGAACCCATTCAGGGCGAGGCCGGAGTGGTGGTGCCCGATGACAACTACATACCAGGCGTGCGGGCGTTGTGCACGGAGTACAACGTGCTGATGATCGCCGATGAAGTGCAAACGGGCATCGGTCGCACGGGGCGCTTGTTGTGCTGCGATCATTACGATGTCAAGCCCGATATTTTGGTGTTGGGGAAAGCACTTTCCGGGGGCGTTTTTCCAGTTAGTGCTGCACTGGCCTCTGATGAGATCATGCTGACCGTCAAACCCGGCGAACACGGCTCCACTTTTGGCGGAAATCCGTTGGCGTGCGCCGTAGCAATGGAAGCACTGAAAGTCGTGCTGGACGAGCGTTTGTCCGAAAATGCCGAGCGCTTAGGCATCATCTTCCGCCGACGTATGCAGGTGTTGGTACAAAAACGACCGGATTTACTGGTGCTCGTACGCGGAAAAGGCCTGCTCAATGCCGTTGTGATCAACGATTCGGAAGACAGCAAAACAGCCTGGAATATCTGCCTGGAACTGACTCAAAATGGCTTGCTGGCCAAGCCGACGCACGGGAATGTCATCCGTTTCGCGCCTCCGCTGGTGATGACGGAAGAACAACTGGATACCTGCTGTACGATTATTGAACGCGTGCTCACGGGGTTTGAGCGCGGATAAAAAAAACACGGCCCGAGCGACTACTATGATTGTCGTTTGAGCCGCGTTTTTTTGTGATCCCGACAGGGGTCGAACCTGTAACCGCCTGCTTAGAAGGCAGGTGCTCTATCCTTTGAGCTACGGGACCAAAAAAATCAACGAGCAGGCCGCAAATGTAGCCTCTTTTATCAAAAATCAATATGTAACCTCCAAACACCTTCGCAAAAAAGTCGTGCCCACACTAACCCGACCGAACTCCCCGCTACAGGGCCTCACCGATGCCGAAGTAGCTGCCGGCCGCAAACAGCACGGCCCGAATGTCCTCTATTTTCGGCCCAAACGGCAAATCGTACATATCCTGCTGGAGATTTTCCGAGAACCTATTTTTTTACTGCTGGTGGTTGCCTGCGGCCTGTATTTCGCCATCGGCGACATCACGGAGGCGTGGCTGATGGTGGCTTCGATCTGCTTTGTTGTGGCCATTGAAATAGTACAGGAGTTCCGCAGCGAGAAAGCGCTCGAAGCGCTCCGCCAGTACACACAACCCAAAGTGCGGGTGCGGCGCAACGGACAAGAACAGGCCATTCCCGCCGAGGAACTCGTGGTGGGCGATCTGGTTTTGTTTGCCGAAGGCGAGCGCCTGCCCGCAGATGGGGTCGTCTTGCAACACAACGACTTGACGGTGGACGAGGCCGTGCTTACCGGCGAGTCGCTGCCGGTGACCAAATCCACCAATTCCGGCGAAGACCGGTTGTTTCAGGGTACGGTGGTTGCCACCGGCCTGGGTATCGCCCGGGTAGAGGCGGTTGGCGCCGCTACCGAGTTTGGTAAACTGGGCAAATCCATTGAAGCAATTGAGCCGGAGCCGACGCCGTTGCAACAGCAGATTGATCGCTTCGTCCGGCAAATGATGCTGGCCGGTTTGCTTGCCTTTTTACTGGTGTTTGCGATTAACTTTTACTACGTCGGACACGCCATTGCTGCCTTGCTGTTCTCGTTGTCCTTAGCGATGGCCATACTTCCTTCCGAAATTCCCGTTGCTTTTGCGGCATTTATGGCCCTGGGCTACCTACCGAATGACCAAACAAAAAATCCTGGTCAAGCAACCTAAAACCGTGGAAAGCCTCGGCTCGGCTACAGTAATTTGCCTCGACAAAACGGGTACCATCACCGAAAACCGCATGTCCCTGGCCGAAGTAGCCGACTATGGCAAGCACAAACGTTGCCTCGAGTACGCCATGTGGGCCAGCGAAGCAAAACCTTTTGATGCCATGGAACAGGCCATTCACGCGGCATACTCCGAGCAAACGCCAAAAGATTTGCGACCTGATTTTCACCTCATCCACGAGTATCCGCTGGGCGGAATACCGCCGATGATGACGCATATCCAGGAAAATAATGCCGGAAAACGGGTGATAGCCAGCAAAGGCGCGGTGGAGCGTATTCTACTGATTTGCACAGGTCTGGACGATGGAACGCGCACGGAGGTGCTGAAAAAAACACACGAAATGGCGGCTAAAGGCTACCGGATACTCGGGGTAGCCACCGCCGAATGGCCAGGTAATGACTTCCCGGATGATCCGGACAAGTTTCCGTGGCAGTTTGAAGGGCTTGTCGCTTTGTACGATCCGCCCAAACCCAATATCCGGCAAGTGTTCGAGCAGTTCTACACGGCTGGTATTCAGGTGAAAATGATCACCGGCGATTATCCGGAGACGGCGCTCCATATCGCCGGACAAAGTGGCTTGCGCCACGATGGTATATCCCTGACCGGTGAGCGTGTCATGCTCCTGAGCGATGCCGAACTGCGGGCAGCCGTTGGCCCGGTAAACATCTTCTCCCGAATGTTTCCTGCCGCCAAATTGCGCGTCGTGGAGGCACTGAAAGCCAACGGCGAGGTCGTAGCTATGAGTGGCGACGGCGTGAACGATGCTCCGGCGCTCAAATCTGCCCAAATCGGCGTGGCTATGGGCAAGCGCGGTACTGAAATAGCCAAAGGCGCCGCCTCCATGGTGTTGCTCGACGACAACCTTGACCGCATGGTGACGGCCCTCGAAATGGGACGAAGAATTTACAACAACCTGCGCAAGGCTATCCGCTACGTCATCAGCATCCACGTCCCGATTGTACTGGTGGTCGTGTTGCCACTGGTCTTTGGCTGGAACTACCTGCACATTCTGACGCCGATCCATGTTATTTTTATGGAATTGCTGATGGACCCGACTTGCGCGGTGGCCTACGAAAACGAACCGGCAGAGCCGGGCCTGCTGAAGCAGCCACCGCGTGCCGCCAATGCACCGCTATTTTCAGCAGCGGAACTGATCGTGAGCATTGTACAAGGCGTGGCCATCACGGCAGGTATTTTCGTCTTATACCATTACGCTGTGGCACAAGGGGCTGGCGAACAGAAAACCCGGGCTTTTGTATTTGCCACGCTCCTGTTGGCCAATGTTTTTCTTACGCTGGCCAACCGTTCCTTTCAGTTCACCATTGTCCGCACGATATTTTATCCCAACCGCGCCATCTGGGTGATGCTGGCCATCGCAACAGGCATCCTGGGAGCCGTGCTTTTTGTGCCCTGGCTGAACGATCTGTTCAAAATGGACCCGTTGACCTGGGGCGAAATCGGACTTTGCGCGGCAGTGGCAGCACTAAGTGTAGGCTGGTTTGAAGTATGGAAATGGATACGGGCAGGCTGGGTGCTCTGAAGCAGGGCATAGAAAAATGATGCTGTTATTTTTCAAACGTTCCCAAGTTACAATCCGTTGGAAAGGGTTTTCTGGCCCAGTTTTCGCTTAAGTAGCGTACCCATTCCAATATACTTTAATTATGAACCGATCCTTTGTCATCATCCTTTTTTGTGGCGTACTCGCTTGCCTCCACGCCACTACGCCTTCCTATACACACCATGCGGCACCGGCTACTTTTTATGCGCAGCATAGCCATGGTACGCATGCCAGAGCAAGCGTCGAAAATACCGACACCATACCACCTACGATTATTTGCCCGCCGGACGAGACGATCCTGCTGGAGCCGGGCCGCTGCGACACCGTGCTTTTTTACGATGTAACGGCCAACGACGACTCCCTGGTGATCCAGCCGGATATGTGGGGAGGCATCGCATCCGGTGAGGTTTTTCCGATCGGCACAACACTGAATATTTTTGTAGCCGAGGATTCGTCGGGCAACACGGCAGATTGCTCCTTTTCCGTGACGGTTATGGCCGACACGACCGCGCTGTCCTGCCGAGACACTGTTGTGGTCTATCTCGACATGAACTGTTCGGTATTTCCGAATCCAACGGACTTACTGTCGGGCGACTATGGTTGTCCACTGAACTTGCTGGCGGAGGCCGACCGTACCGCACCGTTCGGCGACGGTCCCTGGGGAAGCGCTTTTTTTGAGGTGGCCGATCGGAACAAACTCTATGTGTACCGGGTGACGGACTTGCTCAGCAGCAGTAGTTGTACCGGAATTATCCGTATCCTCGACACACTGGCGCCGGCACTGGATTGTCCCACTGTATCTGTGCCCTGCATCCTGCCGGCCGGGCACCTGCTACCTGATTTTTTGCGGGACACACTTGGTATCTTGGAAGGCGTGCCCGTACTGAACGAAAACTGCGCGGGAAATACCAGTCTCAATTTTGTGGATGTGCGTACCGACTATCCCTGCGATTCCATCGGTGTAGCGGGTATCATCACCCGGTTTTGGACGGCCCTGGATGCTTCGAACAATGTGGCTACCTGTGTACAAACCATTGTCCGGCACCGTTCGGTGGACGATGTGCAATTCCCGCTCGACGGCACATTTGATTGTGCCCCGCAGCCGCTACCGGCGGTGACGGGCTGGCCCTATATCGAGGTAGGTGGGCGACCCTACAGCCTGAACGAAGCACAGTCATGCGGTATCGAAACTGAATTTACAGATGCCGAGCAGATCAATTGCGGTGCCGCCCGCTACATCACCCGCCTCTGGACGGTACAGGATGGTTGCTTGCCCGATTCGTTGGCCAATCCGATGGTAGGCGAGCAGGCCGTTGAGGTGCTTGATGTACTGGAGCCGGTCTTGCATTGTCCGGAGGATACGGTCGTATTCATCATCGGGACGGATTGTATGGGGCCGGTAGACCTGCCCGATATTGTCGTGGAAGACGCCTGCTCGTACCTCCTCGGCGTGACGGCTTTTTGGAGTATCAACGGGGTGGACGATTCCTTGTCTGCCGTTTTGACCGACTTTATTGGAAATGACACGCTGGCGCGCGATACGCTGGCGATGTTTGGCGAGGCCTCCGGCTTTCCGGTGGGTAACACCACCATTTTACTGGTAGCCACCGATGCTTGCGGAAACACATCGGAGTGTGAAATAGGCCTGATTGTGTGGGACAGCATACCGCCGGTGGCCGTGTGCGATACCTTTTTGACGGCCTACCTCGACGATCAGGGCCTTGCAGCCTTGCCATCCGGGCTTTTCGACGAAGGCTCCATGGATGCCTGCAACAATACCGTGTTTTTCAAAGCACGCCGCCAGGAAGCAGGCGCCTGCGATACCCTTGGAAATGTTTGGGATGACTATGTGCTGTCCTGCTGTGCAGATTTGGGCGATACGGTAACCGTTCTGTTGCGGGTGTACGACGTGCCGGTGCCGCCAGGCCCGGTATCCGATAGTTTGGCCCTGGGCCAATACAGTGAATGCAGCGTACCGGTTTTGTTGTTTGACCTCAACAACCCGAAGTGTAGTGCGCCGGCCGATACGGTCGTGCTGTGCGCCGATTTCGATCCGACGCTCGCCGCGTATGGTTTTGCCCAAATATCCTGCACCGTGGACTCCGTGGGCATATCAGCAAATTATCAACAGTATGACACCATTTGCAATCAGGGGATGATCACCCGTACGTTCCGGGTGTTTGATGCCAATGGCGTGAGCGGGCAGTGTACCCAGCAGATTGATGTAGAAAACGAACAACGCTATTTTGTTCGCTTCCCGGACGATCTGGTCATCATGGCCTGCGACACCTCGGGCAACTACGGCGCCCCGATGTTTTTCGGTACCGGTTGCGAAAATATGATTGCGTCGTTCGTCGAAGCGACCCTGTTCAATGTGCCGGATGCCTGCTTCCGCATCGAGCGCATCTGGACGATCTACAATACCTGCGCTTACGATTCGAGCCAGGCCCTGATCGCTATCCCCAATCCGAACCCAATGGTTTTGCGGTACACCCCGACAACCAGCCCGGCCCTGTTGTTTCGGAGCCGGGTACTATGGGTGATTGGGCGCCCACGCTCATCAACCTGACGCCGGGTGACACGACAATGGATTTTAGTAACTTTTGGACAGCAAACGCAAACGGCTATTCGTACAAACAAATCATTCGGGTTATTGACCTCGAAGAACCGGTTGTGGAAAATTGCCCTGTTGCCGAGCCGATGTTCACGGACCTCAGCGACAACGATTTGTACCTGTGGAACGCCAATTTCTCTCTCCGATCCCGGAAACCCCGGTGAGGATCTCTGCGAGGGTGGGGTAGACCTGGAAATCACGATTACAGATGCCTGTTTTGGGGCCAATCTGGGTGTGGACTACCTGCTTTTTCTGGACTTGGACGGCGACGATGTGCAGGAAACCGTGGTGAACAGCACCGACCTGTCGCTCCCAGGCACCATCCTGTACAACAATGCCAACACGCCCAATTACTCGGGCGGGCAATTGCGCCAGTACGATACGCGCCCAGTGGCCCAAAACGACAGGTACCAGTTTGTCCTGCGAGCCGACACTGCCGGTCGCCGGCAGATTGTGCGTCTGACCTGGCAGTCATCTGGCTCCGACGCCCAACTCCAGTTGCCGCTTGGGAGCCACCGCATTCGGTGGACGGTTTATGACAATTGCGGGAATGAGACCACTTGCGAATACGCTTTTCGGGTAGAAGACCCCGACGGTACCTGCGCACCCAGTGTACTCACGGTGAGCGGAACGATCAAAACCGAGTCCGGGGCCGGCATGCCGGATGTGGCTGTTGAACTCACCGGGACGCACCCTGTGCTGCCGGCGTTCACCCAGTTTGCCCTGACGGACAACCAGGGCGTCTATTCGTTCAGTGTGCCGACGGCATCTTCGTACACGATCAAGCCGTTTCTCGATGAAGACCCGCTGAATGGCGTGTCCACATTTGATTTGCTGCTGATCAACAAACACGTTTTGGCTTTGGGCGCCCTGCCTTCGCCCTACAAGATATTGGCCGCCGATGCCAACAAATCCAATACGGTGACGACCTTCGACATCGTGGAGTTTCGCAAACTGATTCTTGGGCTTTACCAAAAATTACCCGTGCTGCCGTCCTGGCGGTTTGTGCCTGCCGATCACGTTTTTTCCAACCCGACAGCCCCTTTTGCCGGCGGGCTACCGGAGCAAGTGACCGTCACCAACTTGCTACCATCCGACCTGGCTTTGCATAATTTTATCGGGTTCAAGGTGGGCGACGTGAATGGCAACGCCGACCCCGGTTTTGCCGATACGGACGCGGATGACCGCGATCGTCCGGTGTTGTACCTCGATGTAGCCGACCGCCAGGTAACGGCCGGGGATGAATTTGTGGTAATCGTGCGGTCGGACAAGACCGTGGCCGGGTTGCAACTGACGCTCAACTATCCGGGGCTGGAGGTACTGGACGTATTGCCGGGGCATGGCGCCGGATCGGAACACTTCGCCGTTTTCAATGCCGAAAACAGCCTGGCCTTGAGTTGGGAAACCGGGGGCGAAGCGGCCTTTGCGTTGCGTTTTCGTGCGCACGAGTCGGGTCATTTACGCGATATGCTGCAACTGTCCAACCGAATAGCCCGCAGCGAGGCGTACTCCTCTGCGCTGGATTTGCTTCAGGTTGCCCTGCGTTTTGGCGGCGATGCGGTTTCCGTTGCCGGGGTTGAACTGTACCAGAACCAGCCCAACCCGTTCTCCGAGTCCACTGCCATCGGGCTTTATTTGCCTGCGGCAACAACAGCAGCATTGCAAGTGTGGGACAGTGCGGGGCGTTTACTCTGGTCAACCACGAACGCGTACCCAGCCGGGCACCACACCGTACTGGTGGAGGGCGCTGCTCTGGGGGGCGGCCTCGGAATTTTGTACTACCAGTTGCAAACAGACACCGATCGGGTGGTGCGGAAGATGGTGCGCTTTTGATTTTTTTATTTCCCGATGATTTCAAATGCCTGTTCCACTCGGTTGCCGTTGGCATCCACCAGGGCAAGGGTGTGCTTGCCGACCGGTGGCTGGAGCGCCATCTGGTGAAATGTTTTGGTGCTGCCGAGGTACGCGCCGTCGAGATGCCAGAAAACTTCAGTATCCGCTTTTCGGTGCGCTACCTGAAATACCGTGCTGCTCAGGCGGCCGTCGAGGTCCACCGGCACATAGATACGCGTGGGATCCCTGGGGTAAACGAGTTGCATGGGGCTGTGTTCGGGTCCGGTTTGTGCGGCGAGGCAATCGGCACGAAACGGCGGCGGCGGCAAGTAGGTTGGATTTTTCGGGTAAAATAAAATTCCTGGAGGGGCGATAACACGAACCAAGACCGGTGCTGCATAGCAGCAGGCGTCTCGCAAGCACTGTGTACCTGCCAACCTCCCGTAGGGTCGAGGTGGAGTAGTTGGTGATAAGAGCAGGCCTTTGCCTTGAGGCCGACTGCGGGTACCCAAACCGTGTCTGCTTCGCAATGCCGGCCGGCCCGGAAACCGCTTTGTTTGCACACCGGCGCCTGCACCATATCGTCGTAGGGTGGATCGAACCAGGCACCGTCGGCGGGCAGTTGTTCAAAAATTTCGAACAGTACAGGTGCGGCCATATCCACGCCGATCAATCCGGGGCGACCCTCTCCGTCGGCATTTCCCACCCAAACACCCACGGCGTAGCGCGGCGTGACGCCGGCGGCCCATGCATCGCGAAACCCGAAACTGGTACCCGTTTTCCACGCGATCTGTCTGTTGGCTTGAAACAATTCCCCACTCGCCCGCGCTTGTCGGGCGCTCTACCTGCTGCATGGCCTGAAAGGCAAACCAGATGGCGCCGGCGCCCAGTCCTGCTGCGGTCGAGGCATTTGGTGCTATTGGGTCTGGTGTTTCCGGGAGCGGACAAAACGTCGGCGGGCGAAAATCCCGGGCATCGTAGCGGCCGTCCCGTTCGTAAAATGCACCGAGACGGCGGGCCATGCAGGCATAGATATTGGTGATATCGAGCAGGTTGGCTTCGGCGCCGCCGAGAATGAGAGAAAGCCCATAGTGCGCCGGCGGTTTTTGGAGGGTCGTGATGCCGAGTTTTTGCAGGTCGAAATGAAATTTTTCGAGGCCGTACTGCTGGAGCAGCAGGACGAAGGGGATATTGAGTGATCGAATCAGCGCGCGTTTGGCCGGAACAACGCCATCGTAGGTTTCAAGGTAGTTTTCCGGTTTGTAGCGGCCGAGGTGGGTAGGCACATCGTGCAGCAGGCTGTTGGGCAGGATGTCGCCGTTTTCGATAGCGAGGGCGTACAGGAACGGTTTGAGGATGCTGCCGGTACTGCGCGGTGCGGCAATCACATCCACCTGTTCGCCGTGCTCAGCGCCCGCGCCGGCTACATTGCCCACATACGCGAGCACGTTTCCGGTACGCACATCGAGCACTACGGCTGCGAGGTTATGGATATCGTTGCCCTGTATACCGCCTGGCGTCGGGCAAGGATATCCGAAACCCGTTGTTGCAGGTGGCGGTTGATGCCGGTTTTGAAGCGGGCGCCACCATTTTTTGTTGCGTGCATGCCGATCCAACAAGTGTGGGGCCAATTGGGGCAAGGGTAGGGAGTGTCGGGCAGGGTTCTTCTTTGCGAGCGCCCCTTCCGAAGCGGTTAGTTTGCCGGTGGCCTGGAGGCGGTCAGCAGGCGGTTTCGTTTTTGAAGCAGGGTATTGCGGTTGCGGCCGGGGTGGATGAGCGCCGGGCTATTGGGTAGCACAGCCAATGTTGCGGTTTCGGCCCACGAAAGTGCTTCCGGTCGTTTGCCGTAGTACCGCCAGGCAGCGGCTTCGATACCCACGACATTGCCGCCAAATGGCGCGTTAGCGGCGTACAGTGTCAGAATTTCTTCCTTGGACGCGCCTAATTCCAGTCGGGTAGCCAAAAATACCTCGATCGTTTTTTCCAGGATCGTACGCGGCGGATTGTTTCGAGCGAGTCGGATCACCTGCATGGTGATGGTGCTGCCACCGCTGACCACGCGGCTTTTAGCGAGGTTGGCCCATAGTGCCGGCACAAACCGATGGGATCAACTCCCGGATGCCACCAGAAACGTCTGTCCTCGAAAGCCACCACGCAGGTCGCGTACTTGTCCGGCACTTGTTCCTGCGCCGGGAACCGCCATTGCCCGTCGGCAGCAATGCGTGCGCCGAGGAGGTCACCCTGTTCATCCTCAATAATGGTAGACAGCGGATTGTCGAAAATAGGGTCGGGCAGACAAAAAAGCCACAGCAGCAGCAACGCCAGGCCCGCAGCACACGTCTTGGGATAGTGACGTGTCCACCGAACGAGCCGATCCCATGTACGCCGCACGCCACCCCGAACCGCATCAGTCGTTTGAATAAATCCTGCAAACCGCATAAACTTCATAAACCAGACAAACCCTTGTGTCGCTGCAACTATTTTGGCAATAAAGTTGTATCATTTGGGCAGGAGGCCCCATATATCGGCTTTTTTACAAAAAGTCAATCCTTCTGTTAAAAACTTTGCAAAGAAAAAGTAACCTTTCGCGATATTTTCGTTTTGAGTGTAAATATAAATTCAAGTTCAGCCTGCTATGCGCCAGTTAAAAATCAGCCACAAAATTACCTCCCGCGAGAGCCTCGCGTTGGACAAATATCTCACGGACATTGGCCGCATCCCGATGCTTGGCCCGGAGGAAGAGGCCGAGCTCGCCCGGCGGATCCACAAGGGCGATCAGGAAGCGCTGGATAAACTAACCCGCTCGAACCTTCGGTTTGTCGTTTCGGTAGCCAAGCAGTATCAAAACCAGGGTTTGAGCTTGTCGGACCTGATCAACGAGGGCAACGTCGGGCTGATGAAAGCCGCCCGGCGTTTTGACGAAACGCGAGGTTTCAAATTCATTTCTTACGCAGTTTGGTGGATACGCCAGAGTATTCTGCAGGCTATTGTCGAAAACAGCCGCATCGTGCGTATACCGATGAACCGGGTTGGCTCTTACAACAAAGTGAATGACGTATTTATCTCCTTTGTGCAGGAATTTGAACGCGAACCGACCGACGAGGAACTGGCCGACTTGCTCGATATGTCGCCCCGCGAAGTGCAAACGATGCTGCGCAGTGGTATTCGGCACGTCTCTTTCGATGCGCCGCTCTCCAATTCGGAAGACGGCGAATCCACGATGCTTGACGTATTCATGTCGGAGGATGCACAGGAACCGGATTTGGAACTGATGGCCGAATCGTTGCGCGAAGAAGTGGCGCAGGGCTTATCTATTCTCTCGCCCCGGGAAGTTGAGGTCATCGCTTCCTATTATGGGCTGAACGGGTACAAACCGTTGTCGCTGGAAGAAATTGGCGAGCGTTATGGCCTGACGCGCGAGCGGGTTCGCCAAATCAAGGAGCGGGCTATCCGGCGTTTGCGTAAGGCATACAACCGCAACCTGCTGAAATCGTATCTGGGCTAAGGACGGCCCATCAAAAACATTTGCCGCTGCGCCATGCGTGTCAGCGGCTTTTTTTATGTCCTCCTCCCAACCTGCGTATTCCAACGTACCTTCGCGGCCTGTTTTTGAAGTGCGCATATTGGGTATGCACCGAAAATTGTAAACTGTCATTCGCAAATCCTTGAATCTGGTACTTGACATCGGCAACACACGCACCAAATCGGGTCTTTTTGAAGGCGAGCGGTTGGTGGAGCAAGCGATTTGGGACGACTGGACGTTAGAGGAATTACTGGTGTACGGACAGGAGGCAGGTGTAGACCGGGTAATCACGTCGTCGGTGGCAGTACCTGATCCGTACACACAACGGATTCTGGTACAAACATTTCCGGTGGCGCTCGAACTTACCCACCAAACGCCGGTGCCGTTTCGGAATACCTACCGGACGCCGGAAACATTGGGCAGGGATCGTTTGGCGGGTGTGGCGGGGGCGCAGGTGCTGTTTCCCGGAGAAAATTGTTTGGTAGTGGATTGCGGAACGTGCATCAAATACGACCTGATAGACAGCGAGGCGACTTACCGGGGCGGCAATATCGCTCCGGGTGCGAACATGCGGATACGTGCCATGCATATCTTTACGGCGCAGTTGCCCGAAGTGCCGATGCTTATCCCTGAAAATGAAGTGGGGTACAGCACCGAAACCGCTCTCCAGAACGGCGCACTGCGGGGTGCGGCGCTGGAAATTTCGGGGTTTGTACGGTTATTTGAAGCACAGTTGAATCCCCTGAAGGTGTTGTTGACGGGCGGCGATGCAGATTTTCTTGCACCACTTCTTCCCCTTGAAACCCGGCATATTGAACCATATCTGACGTTGTACGGACTAAACTATATTCTACAATACAATGCAAACCAAAACTTTATACCCTGAAACCCGATCAAACACATCCTACATGAAGTTCTTCCTGAGCATCCTGCTTTTCTTCTTCCTTGCTGCCACACTGCCGGCCCAACCCAAACAAAATTCACCCTATTCGCGCTATGGCCTTGGTGACCCGATCAGCCAGTTTTTTGCTGCGCAAGCCGGTTTCGGGGGACAGACAGCGGCCTTTCACGACCCCTTCCACTTGAATCTGGCCAACCCCGCCTCGTACGCGTTTTTGCGGGCTACGACTCTGGAGGGTGGGCTGTTTGCAAAAAAAAGTAACTATCAGGCATCCGGGTCTTCGTTGGAAAACTGGAGCGGCAATTTGGGTTATTTGGCCATAGGCTTTCCCTTGCGCAGCCCGATCAACGAGGTACTGGACCGAAAACAATCACCCTGGCATTTCGGAATGGGCGCAGCACTGACCCCCAATTCGGTGGTGGGGTACAATATTTCATCTTTAGATACACTCGTTGACCTCGGTGCGCTCGACAACCTTTTCGAGGGTAACGGCGGAACATACCGCTTCACCTGGAGCAATGCCGTGCGGTACAAAAACACGGCTTTCGGGCTGAATCTCGGTTGGATTTTTGGCAAAAACGTGTATGAAAACACCACTATTTTCAACGACTCCCTGCCTACGTTCTGGAGCACCCGCCGCGACGATATCCGAATCAGCGGCCTGACCTGGAACCTGGGCCTGCAACACGATTTTGTATTGAAATACGCAGAAAATGACAAGAATTTGGCGACGCGCTGGGTGACCGTTGGTGTGACTGGTGCAGGGAATAACAAGATCACCAGTACGGCCGACCGCTTGTTTATCCGCAGTCGGGGAAGGTCTTCCAACGGGCAGTACGATAGCGCCGATACGTTGTTGTACGATACGGATGTCAAGCGTACCATCTCGTTGCCGGCATCTTTTCAGATTGGTGTTCAGTATGTGGTGGCCAACAAACTGCGTCTGGGCGGGCAGTACGCCTACGAGGGCTGGTCTTCATTCAAAAACGAGGCGCGCACCAACGATTCCGGCTTTCGCAATACATCTGCTTTCTCGGTTGGTGTGGAATATATACCCAATTACGCTTCGTACAACAACTACGCCAAGCGCATCCGGTACCGCGCGGGGGGCTATTTGCGGCAAGATCCGCGCGTCGTCAACGGCAAAGGGCTGGACGATATCGGCCTGACGCTGGGGCTTGGTTTCCCGATTTTGCCGCGCCAGCAGACCTCCTTCGTGAGTACCGCACTGGAAATAGGACGGCTGGGCGCAGACTCGCCCATTCAGGAAACCTATTTTCGCGTGACCGCCGGCTTCACGCTGAACGACAACTCGTGGTTCTACAAGCGCCGGTTTGAATAAAACTACAGCGTTTTGGAGAGCAGAAAATTGAGATACACCTCGTCCTGATTGTTTATGCCGAGACGGTTGTTGGTCAGGTGCAGCAGACTGGGCAGGGCTTTTTCGAGGTGTTCGTTCAGTTCGGCAAGGATCATCTGGTTGCCGCGCAGCCAGCGCAACCATTCGGGTTGTTCCTGATCGAATTTTCCCTGCTCCAGCGCATCCCATAGTTCGATCACGGACAGGCGTAGTTCTTCCTGTTGGGGGGTAAAACTTTTTTCAAAATCTTCGCGCAGGGATGCCTGCCAGGTCAGTTTGCTGCCGGATTTGTTTTCGGCCGGCTGAAAGAACAGTTCCATCCATTGGGTGCAGAGCTGATCGAAGTACCAGGAACTTTTCTCCCGATCCCAGCCCGCCGCAAACGCGGTGATGACATGCATGCGCAAGGCATCGAACAAGGCATCGCCGTAGGTGACAGGTCTGTTCAGGCGATCCAGCACGACCCGTGTGGACAAGTGCATGTATTCCTCCACCCAGGGCAGGGCCGCCTCGCCACCAAATCGCTCCGATTCCGGCTGGTAGGGCGTTTCCACACAGGTGCCGCGTTCGGCAAACCACGCCTCCAGTTCGGGCCGGATTGCTTCGATCCAGTCCGCTGTGCCGCGCAGGCGCAACCGGATGTGCGGGCCATGTTCATCCTCGTACCGAATAAAAAAAGCGCGAACACCCTTGACCGGCCAGATATGCTGTTCTAAAAAGGGGCGCACACCACGCGCGAGAAAAACATTGAGGGTTTCGAGGGGGTACAAGTGGAAAGAGAGCCATTGTTGCGTCATGGGGCAAAGGTCATGTTTTTTGAAAATAATTGAAACCAAATAGGCGGATAGCAAAAAAGGCATTTACCTTTGCGGGCACAAAATCGCGGAGTGGAGCAGTTGGTAGCTCGTCGGGCTCATAACCCGAAGGTCGTCGGTTCAAGTCCGGCCTCCGCCACAAAGAAAAAGCCTCGTCCTTTCGGATGGGGCTTTTTTGTTGGTGGTACGGCCAAAGGTCGGTACGCCTGGCCTTACTGCCGATTTAGAAATCTAGCATAGCCTTCAGCACCGCCTGCGGCCCGACCGGATTTCATTCAATCAATTTACTTCCCGCAATTGTGCTGCCGCCATTTCCGCAGTGATATCCCGCTGGGGGTTGGCAAACATCTCGTACCCCACCATAAATTTTTTCACCGTGGCGGACCGAAGCAGCGGCGGATAAAAAGCCGTGTGAAAGTGCCATTCCGGATGCTCCTGCCCATCCGTAGGACTCTGATGGATACCGGAGGAGTACGGAAACGAGGTATCGAACAGGTTGTCGAACCGCTGGGTCAGGTCCTTGAGAATGGCTGCAAAAGCACCTTTTTCTGCCTGCGTCATCTGACCAATGTGCTGAAAATGCCGTCTCGGGATGATCAATGCCTCATAAGGCCACACCGCCCAAAATGGCACAAATGCCACAAAATCACTATTCTGACAGATCAGGCGTTCGCCTTCGATCAATTCCTGCTCCAAATAGTCCAGCAGCAGACTGCGCCCGGTCTTGTTCCAGTGGGATAATTGCCGGGCAGACTTTTTTAAAACCTCCTGGGGCACGGTGCTTTGTGCCCATATCTGCCCGTGCGGGTGCGGATTGCTGCAGCCCATGATAGCACCCTTGTTTTCAAATATCTGAACGTGGTTGATGAAGTCCATACGGCCGAGTTCGAGGTATTCCTGCTGCCAGAGTTCCACTACTTTTTCAATATCCGATACCTCCATGTCCGGGATAGTCAGCGAATGATCGGGAGAAAAACAGACCACCCGGCATATACCCCGCTCGCCGGCTGCCTGGAGCAGGCCTTTTTCAAAACTGCCACTGTTACTTTCCGGCAGAAGCGCAGCAAAATCGTTCGTAAAAACGAATGTGTGGGTATAGTCCGGATTCTTGTAGCCACCTGCCCGGGTGTTGCCCGGGCACAGATAACAACCCGAGTCATAAGACGGCGGCTTTTCATCGGACGTTTTTTCCGTTTTACCCTGCCAGGGACGCTTGTTGCGGTGGGGCGATACGAGCACCCATTCGCCCGTGAGGATATTGTAGCGGCGGTGCGGGTCGTTGGAAAAATTGAGCATCTGTTTTAGTTTTGGAGTGCTTCCTGAATAACCGTGGCGCCATCGCCAATGGCAACTTCGATGGGCGTCAGGTGGATACCGAAACGGTTGTGGTAGATTTCCGAAACCTGTTCCACAAATTCTGTCACCCTGTTTTTTTCAATCAAGTTGATGGTGCAGCCGCCAAAACCGCCACCCATCATCCGGCTACCGAGGATGTATGCTTTCCCAAGGGTTTGCTGCACCAGAAAATCGAGCTCCGGGCTGCTCACTTCGTAGTCGTTTTGCAAACTAAAATGCGACTGATACATCAGCTCGCCGAGTGTTTTGAAGTCGCCGGCCGTCAACGCTTTCGTAGCGTCCAGCACCCGCTGGTTTTCGGAAACAACGTGGTGGCAACGCCGGAAAATATGCTCCGGCATCTTTTCCTTGTTGGCTACCACCTGCTCCAGGGCCACATCCCGCAGGTTCTTGATACCGGGAAAGACCGCTTGCAAAATAGACACCCCTTCTCCGCATTCCACGCGGCGGGTGTTGTACTCCGAGGAAGCGAGCGCGTGTGTTACATTGGTATTCAGCAGCAGCAGTTGGTAATTGCCCAATTCGAGTGGGAAGTACTGGAACTCAAGGCTGCGGCAATCCAGCAAGAGCACATGGTCTTTCTTGCCCATCATGCAGGCGAACTGATCCATGATGCCGCACTTGATGCCTACGAAGTTGTGCTCCGCCCGTTGCGACGCCTCGCTGAGCTGCAGCGGGCTGAAACCAAGTCGGAACAGCGCATTCAAAGCCGTAGCAAAGCTGCATTCCAGCGCTGCCGACGAGCTCATGCCGCTGCCGATGGGCACGTCGCTCTCGAACGCCGCGTCGAAACCGCCGATGACGCCACCCAACTTTTGCAGCTCGCTGACCACACCCATGACGTAGTTCTGCCAGCCTTTTTCCACAGGAGAAAAATCCCGAAGATCGAAGGAAAAGGATTGCTGCTGCCGGACGTCGGTCAGCAGGACGGTCGAAGCCGTCCCGTTGCGGCGTGCCCGTACGGTCATTTTGCGGTCTATAGCGGCAGGGAGCACAAAGCCGTCGTTGTAGTCGGTATGCTCACCGATGAGGTTGATGCGCCCCGGCGCCTGCGCGATTACGGTATCG
Source organism: Lewinellaceae bacterium (assembly GCA_016719605.1). GTDB lineage: Bacteria > Bacteroidota > Bacteroidia > Chitinophagales > Saprospiraceae > M3007. The sequence continues at coordinate 328,419 of JADJYW010000012.1, forward strand.
GGCGCGGTGGTTTGTTTTTTGTCAATATCCATTGCTGCCTGGTTCATCTGGTTTACGGATGCCTGTCCTGCGAAGGCTTCGGAAATTGAAAAACTTCCGAAGCCTCACACTTGACAAAATGTGCATGTTTACCACTCAATCCACAATCGTCACATCCCCTTTCATCAAAACTTTCTGCCCGCTAACGAGTTCAATTTCTGCCCACCAAACAAATACTGCCGGGTTCATCGGTTTGCCGCGGAAGCGGCCATCCCAGCCGTATTTCTCGTTGTTGGGTTCAATGTTTTCCTTGTAAAACACCTGATTGCCCCAGCGGTCGTAAATCTGCAACGAGTTGATCTTGTTGACCGTATTCGGCCCGGCAAAGAGGAGGAATACGTCGTTTTTGCCGTCTTCCTTGTTCGGACTGATGGCGTTTGGCGCCCACAAATTGGGGTCGTCCACCCGGACAATAATGGTGGAGCGGTCTTCACAACCCTCTTTATTGACCACCCGTACGGTGTACTCGGTCGCACCAAATGGCCGTGCAATTACCACGTTTGGCTTGTTCGTCAAGGTCAGACTTTCCATTGGCGACCAGATGATCGAATCTACTTGCGACAACGGTATGTTGATCAGCGCGGTCAGTGTCGCCGATTCCCCGTAACTCAGGCTGATTTCCGGCCCGATATGCACATCCGGCTCCACGGGTATCTGGAAGGTCAGCGATTCTTCAAACTCACATCCGTTCACATCCTGTACCACCAGCTGGTACTGTCCGGGGGTCAAATTATTGAACTGGTTGGCCGTCAAAAAGGTAAAACCTCCGTCAATGGAGTACAGGTATGGCCCCACACCGCCCTGCACTTCCTCGAAGCGAATAGTGCCCGTCCGGCCATCACAACTCGGCGGCTCGGTGAACAAATTCAGACTGCTCGGATAGTTGGTATTTTCCGTGACAACCACATTGTCGGTTGAGGTACAACCTGTTTGCAGGTTGGTTACCAGCAACAAGTAGGTGCCCGGCGCATTGACGGCAGGCGCTGCATCCGTTGGCGCGGACAGGATAGTACCCGTTTGTGTAGACCACAGGTAACTGAATCCTGAACCAGCCGATGATCCGGCCGAACTCAAGGTGCCTTCATCCACCGAACAGGTGAGTTCAAATCCATTGCCGGCTTCGGCTACAGGCAACTGCACGTTTTGCTGCACAGCTGCCACTGCGGCTGCCGTGCAGCCGTTCTGGTTGTTCACGATAGCCAAATTGTAATTCCCCGGCTGGTTCACCACCGGCGTGAGCGTAGAGGTGCCGGAAATAATACCCGGCCCTGTCCAGGTATATGAAAATTGACTGCCTTGCGCGCTCGCTGTCCCGTCGAGGGTAACCTGCGCGACTACACAGGTGAGCAGATCGGGCATCACCACAGCAATGGCCGGCGTCTCGGTATCCGAGGGCACTTGAACCTCGGCCGTATTGGTGCAACCGTTGTACTGATCCGTCACCGTGAGGCTGTACGAACCGCCAAGATTGACCACCGGGCTGGCGGCATTGGCTCCGGAAACGATGTTGCCGTTTGTTGTGGTCCAGGCATAGCCTACTCCCAGGCTGCCGCCGGTGCCAAAGGCACTCAGTGTCACGGAAGTAGTAGCGCAAGTGATTGTGTTAGCCGTATTGGTGACTACATCGGGCGGAGTGATATTCTGCGTTACCGTGACATTTCGGATCGCCGTGCAGCCATTCTGGCTATTGGTGACGATCAGTTCGTAGGTTCCCGGTGCACCAACGGCAGGCTGAAGCGTAGTGCCGCCGGTCAAAATCTGGCCGTTGGCAGTACTCCACAAATAACCAAAATTAGAACCTGTACTGCTACCTGTTCCATCGAGCATCACCGTTTGCACATTGCAAGTCAGTTCTGCCGGATTGGCAGCCGTGGCAATCGGTGCGCCGGCATCTTGCAACACCTGCACATTGGCATCTCTGGTACAGCCGTTACCGGTATTCGTCACCAAAAGGGTATACAGCCCAGGCGCCCCGATGGTGGGCTGCAAGGTAGTTTCGTCCAACAGGATTTGGCCGTTCAGAGTACTCCATTCGTACAGGTACTGGGCGCCGGTACTGCTGCCCGCACCATTCAGTTGCAGGGTAGGGGTGGTGCAGGTGAGCGTTACGGTGCTTCCCGCTACGGCATCGGGTGGCGTGATGTCTTGCGACACGGTCACCGTGGCCGTAGAGGTACATTTGTTGTTGTTGTTCGTGACGGTCAGCAAGTAGGTGCCGGGGGCGTTCACGGAGGGCAGCAGCGATGTTGCCCCGGACAGGATGTTCCCCCCGCTTTGGGCTACCCACTGGTAAGCGAACAGGGCGCCGGCACTGCTGCCGTTGCCGTTCAGAGAAATGACCGGCACGGCGCACGTCAGTATTGGCGCCGCTGCCGCTGCTGCAATCGGCAAATTGACGTTTTGCGAAATCGCTACCTGGTCGGTTGCCGTGCAGAAGTTATCCAGATTGGTGACGGTCAGGATGTAAATTCCCGGCGCATCAATCGTTGGATTGAGCGAATTGGCGCCCGAAACGATGTTGCCGTTTTGGGTGCTCCAAACTAACTGTGCGCTGCTGCCGCCGAGGTTGCCGGCAACGCCGTTGAGTGTCAGCACAGTGGTCGCACAATTCAGTTCCGCCGAGATACCGGCATCCGTAGTCGGGTTGGCGATGTTCTGTGCCACTACCGTGGAAGCGGTAGTGGTACAGCCGTTACCGGTATTGGTCAGCACAAGGTTGTAGGTTCCGGGCTTGTTCACGATTGGCGCCGGACTATTGGCGCCAGACACGAAGCCGCCGCCCACCGTCGTCCAGGCGTATGTGAAATTCGCCCCCGTGCTGCTGCCTGTGGTAACGAGCGTGGTTTGCGTCAGTTGGCAGTTCAGGATAGGAGGCAGCGCTACAACGGCTACCGGCGGCGCCACATTGACAATCACGTTGACGGCATCCACCGACGTGCAGCCATTGGTCGGGTTGGTGACTAAAAGCGTGTACTGACCGGCAGCATTGACCACCGGGTTGAGGGTGTTTTCGCCACTGACAATGTTGCCGCCTCCGGCTGCCGTCCATTGGTACACAAAGTTTGGTCCCACGCTGGTACCCGTGCCGTTGAGGGTTACACTGTTGGCCACACAAGTCAGTTGTTGCTGCGGGCCGGCCTCTGCCTGCGGCGAGTTTTGATCCAGCAAAATTTGCACCGACGCAGATGCGGTACAGCCGTTTTGGGTGTTGGTTACTACCAAAACGTAGTTGCCCGAACGATCCACCTGCGGCGCAGTAGTTGTAGCCCCGGAAATGATGTTCCCGGTGGCGGTACTCCATTGATAAGTGAACTGGACGCCCTGACTGGAAGCGCCACCATTAAGCGTCAGCACGGGGTTGGCGCAGGAAATAACCGCCGGAGCACCGGCATTAGCGGCAGGCGCAGCCAGGTCCTCGGCTACGTTCACGGTAAACAACGCCTCGCAGTTATTGGCCGAGTTGAATACGTTGAGGGTGTATTGTCCCGGCTGATTTACAGTTGGAACGAGTGTGTTTCCGCCGGAAATAATGTTGCCGGTAGTTGTTGTCCAGTTGTACTGCAAGGTCGGCCCGGTGGTGGTACCGGCGCCGTTCAACTGGATTTGGGTGGTGGCACAAGTCAACGGACCGGGTGCTACGGCGGTGGCCACAGGGACATTGGCATCTTTGTTCACGACAACAGCCGAGACAGCGGTGCAGCCGTTTACCGTGTTTGTTACCAGCAAGTTATAGGTACCTGGTGCGTCCACAACGGGGCTAAGGGTCGTGGCGCCGGAGGCAATGCTGCCGTTGGGCGTGGTCCACAAGTAGGCAAAATTCTGCCCGACGCTGCCGCTGCCCGAGAGGGTCACGGTCGCGTTGGTACAGGTAATGAGTCCGGGGGCGCCTGCGGCGGCCACGGGTAGCGCTGTGTTTTGGGAAATATCCACCGCGTCGGTGGCAGTACAGCCGTTGGCGGTGTTGGAAATCAATAAGGTATAGGTGCCGGGCTGATCAATTTGTGGTATCAGGGTATTGGCACCCGACAGGATGTTCCCTCCGGGAGAAGCCGTCCAGATATACTCAAACAATGGCCCGGAACTGGAAGCATTCCCGTTGATAGTCAGTACGGTATCCACGCAGTTCAGCACCGCTGCCGGGCCTGCTTCGGCGATAGGCAAGGCCACATCTGCCGGGATAACAACGTTGGAGCCGGCGGTGCAGCCGTTCGAGGTATTGGTGATGAGCAAGGCGTAGTTGCCGGGAGCATTGATGGTCGGAGTGAGGGTATTTCCGCCGGAAACGATGCCCGGTCCGGTCCAGTTGTAAGTAAAATCAGCGCCCTGACTCGAAGCCGAACCGTCGAGAGTTATGGTTGTAACAGCGCAGGTGAGCGTAGTTGCCGGGCCGGCACTGGCTGTCGGCACACTGGCATCGGCGGTGACGGTGGCGCCGGCAGACGTGGTGCAGCCGTTGGTGGTGTTGGTCACGAGCAGCGTGTAAGTACCGGTGGCATCCACAACCGGGTTGAGCGTGCCCTGGCCGGACACGATGTTGCCCCCGGTAGTCGTCCAGTTGTAGGTAAAATTACCGCCGGTGCTGGAGGCCGTGCCGTCAAGGGTAAGGGTGGAAACCGTGCAACTGAGCACACCTCCCGGCGCAACGGCAGCCACCGGGTTGGTTGTGTTTTGTGCAACCGATACAGAAGCGGTTGAGGTACAACCGGTTTGAATATTGACTACCGACAACTCGTATGTTCCCGGTGCATTGACCAGCGGATTCAAAGTATTCCCACCGGAAACGATGTTGCCGTTTTGCGTCGTCCAGACATAACTGTACTGTTGGCCTTGCGACGAGCCGGCGCCGTCGAGGTTCAGCTGCTGGGCCGAGCAGGTAATCGTTTGTGCGGGACCGGCATCAGCCGTTGGGAACGTCTGCTGGGTGATGACCTGCACGGCTGTTTGCGCCGTACACCCGTTTTCGATATTGAAAACGGTAAGTGTGTAGGTGCCAATCTGGTTCACGATGGGGGTCAGGGTCTGGGAACCGCTGACAATGTTGCCGTTTTGCGTCGTCCATTCGTAGTAAAATGGATAACCGTCGGACGAGCCATTGCCATTGAGCGTGGTTTGCGGCGATTGGCAGGTAATGGAAGCGGTGGGCACGGCAACTGCTATGGGCGGCGTAATATCCTGCGTGACCGTGACCGATGCCGTAGCCGTGCAGCCATTATTGGTATTGGTCACCACGAGGTTGTAGGTACCAACTTGCCCAACTTCCGGATTTTCGGTGCCTTGTCCGCTGATAATGAGGTTGCCGGGCGTCCAGGCGAAAGCAAGGTTGTCGCCGGAAGAACCACTGGCATCCAGATAAACCGTGGTAAAATCACAATTCAGTTGTTGGGGAGGGAAAATGCCTGCCGACGGATAAACGATGTTGTCGTCCACAAACACTTCGTCTTCATCCGTACAGCCATTAGCCGTATTGGTGACAATGAGCGTGTAGAACCCGTACGAGTTTACCGTCGGGGTGAGGGAATTGGCGCCAGAAACAATGTTGCCGGGATTGGCTACCCATTGGTAGGTGATACCGTTGCCGGCAGAGGAACCAAATCCACTTAATTGTACGCTGGGCGTGGTGCATGTCAGTTCCACATCGCCCCCACTAAACGCCGTGGGTGCATTTTGGTCGGCCTGAATACTGACGGTGCTTTCGCGCGTACAGCCATTGGTAGCGTTGGTGACGATCAGGGTGTATTGGCCGGGCGCATCAATAACCGGGTTGAGGGTATTTTCGCCGCTGACAATACTGCCGTTTCCGGTCCACCACTCGTAAGAAAAGTTGGGGCCAGAGGATCCGCTGCCGTTCAGGGTCGACTGGGCAACACTGCAACTAATGTGGCGCCGGGGCCGGCATTAGCATTAGGCAGCGTCAGATTTTGCAGCACGGTCACCGATGCTGTGGCCGTACAGCCGCTGGCAAAGTTGGACACCAAAAGATTGTAGGTACCGCCCTGATTCACGGTCAGGTTGGGCGAGCCCTGGCCGCCGATGATGCTTCCGTTGGCTGTTGACCAGGTATAAATGATATCCGGCCCGTCTGTGGAAGCACTTGCATCAAGTTCAATTTCCGGGTTGTAACAATTGACGACATCAGGCGGGGCAATACTCGCCACAGGCTGATCGAAGTTGGCTTCGATTTGTACAAAATCTTCGGCGGTGCAGCCATTGGCGGTATTGGTCACCACCACATAATAAACACCCGGCTGGTTGATGGTCGGCGAGTAGGTATTGGCGCCGCTGAGGATATTACCGGGGTTGGCTGTCCACTGGATAACAAAACCCGGGCCGCTACTACCCGAGCCTTGCAACTGGAGCGCCGGATTTACACAGTTGAGCAGGTTTTCCGGACCGGCGCTGACGTTGGGGAAATTTTGATTGGAGGTAACATTGACGGTGACGGCTCGGGTACAACCATTATCCTCGTTGGTCACGACCAGGGTGTACAAACCCGGCTGATCAATGATCGGGTTGAGGGTGTTTTCACCGGAGACGATGTTGCCGTTTCCAGTGGTCCATTCGTATGTAAACTCCGGCCCTTGCGAGGAGCCATTGCCGTTGAGCGTGAGTTCCGGGTTTTGGCAAGTTAAAATTCCCGGCGAACTGGCGATGGCTGTCGGCTGGGCCAAATTGGCCGTGACGGTCACGCTGGAAGTAGCCGTGCAGCCGCTTTCGGTGTTGGTTACCACGAGGTTATATGTGCCGGGCTGGTTGACGATAGGGTATGGGGAGTTGCCGCCGCCCTGGATATTGCCGGGATTGGCAGTCCAGTTGTAGGTATACTCCGGCCCCTGCGACGAGCCACCGGCATCAAGGTCAATAACAGGGTTGTAGCAATTGATGACCAAGGGTGGTTCGATCACTGCTACCGGCACATCAAAATTGGCATTGATCGTGACTTCGTCCGTGCTGGTACATCCGTTGGCGGTATTCGTGACGACCAAGGTGTAGGTACCCGCCTGGTTGACCGTAGGGGAATAGGTGTTTCCGCCGCTGACGATGTTGCCGGGACTGGCTGTCCACTGGATCGTGAATCCAGGGCCGCTACTGCCGGAACCTTGGATTTGCAAGGCAGGCTGTACGCAGGTAAGCGTCAGTTCCGGCCCGGCATCGGCATTGGGGTTATTTTGGTTGGAGTTGACATTCACTGTAGTCGAACTCGTACAGCCGTTGAGTTGGTTGGTTACGACAAGTGTGTACGAGCCGGCCGCGTCAATGACGGGGTTGAGGGTTGTTTCGCCGCTAACGATATTGCCGTTTCCGGTCGTCCATTCGTATGTAAATTCGGGCCCTTGCGAGGAGCCGTTTCCGTTGATGGTCAGCTCCGGGTCCTGGCAAGTAAGCAGCGGCGGCGTAACGGCAGCGGCCACAGGTGGCGTCAGGTTGGAGGTAACAGTCACGCTGGACGTAGCGGTGCAGCCGTTGTCGGTGTTGGTTACGGTAATCGTGTAGGTTCCGGCCTGGTTGACGGTTGGGTTGGTGGAGTTGCTGCCGCCGGTAATGTTGCCGGGGCCGGCCGACCAGTTATAGGTAAATTCGGGGCCTTGGGAGGAGCCGCCGGCATCAATATCAATAGTGGGGTTATTACAATCCACAACCAATGGTGGCTCGATCACAGCCACTGGCGGGTCGAAATTGGAGTCAATAGTAACTTCGTCGGTACTGGAGCAGCCGTTGTTGGTGTTGGTCACGACCAAAACGTAGGTTCCGGGCTGGTTGATCGTCGGCGAGTAGGTATTGCCACCGCCGGTGATGTTGCCCGGGTTGGCTGTCCACTGGATCACGATGCCGTTCCCGCTGCTGCCGGAACCTTGAATTTGCAGGTTGGGATTGCTGCAATTCAATGTTAATTCCGGTCCGGCATCGGCATCGGGGTAATTCTGGTTGCTGTTCACATTGACGGTGGTCGAACTCGTACAGCCGTTGGCGTTGTTGGTGACCACCAGGGTGTAGGAGCCGGCCTCATCAATGACGGGGTTGAGGGTGGTTTCGCCGCCGACAATATTGCCGGGGTTGGCGGTCCATTCGTAGGTAAAATCCGATCCTTGCGAGGAGCCGTTTCCGTTGATGGTCAGTTCCGGGTTGGCGCAGGTGAGCAAGGGTGGCGTGACGGCTACGGCTACGGGCGGGGTCAGGTTGGAGGTAACGGTCACGCTGGCCGTTGTTGTGCAACCGCTGTCGGTATTGGTGATGGTGACGGTGTAGGTTCCGGCCTGGTTGACGGTTGGGTTGGTGGAGTTGCCGCCGCCGGTAATGTTGCCCGGGCCGGCCGACCAGTTGTAGGTAATTTCCGGCCCCTGGGAGGAGCCGCTGCCGTCAATTTCAATGGTCGGGTTGTTGCAATCCACAACGATGGGCGGTTCGATAACGGCTACGGGTGTGTCGAAGTTTTCGGAAATGGTGACTTCGTCGGTGCTGGAGCAGCCGTTGTTGGTGTTGGTGACCACCAAAACGTAGGTACCGGCCTGGTTGATCGTGGGCGAATAGGTATTTCCGCCGCTGGTGATGTTGCCCGGATTAGCTGTCCACTGGATTACAATGCCGTTTCCGCTGCTGCCGGAACCCTGGAGTTGCAGGTTGGGTGTGGTGCAATTTACGGTCAGATCCGGCCCGGCATCGGCATCGGGGTTGTCCTGGTTCGAGGTTATATTTACGGTCGTTGAACTGGTACAACCATTGGCATTATTGGTCACCACCAACGTGTAGGAACCGGCCTCGTCAATGACGGGGTTGAGCGTCGTTTCTCCGCCGACAATATTGCCGGGGTTAGCGGTCCATTCGTATGTAAAATCCGGCCCTTGCGAGGAGCCGTTTCCGTTGATGGTCAGTTCCGGGTCCTGGCAGGTGAGTGGCGGCGGCGTGACGGCCACGGCTACGGGCGGCGTGAGGTTGGCAGTGACGGTCACGCTGGCTGTTGCCGTACAATTATTATCGGTATTGGTTACGGTAATCGTATAGGTACCGCCGGCATCAATGGTCGGATTGGTGGTATTTCCGCCGCTGACGATATTGCCGCCTCCGCCGGCCGACCAGTTGTAGGTAATGTTGCCCCCCTGCGAGGAGCCGCCGGCATCGAGATCCAGTTCCGGCAAATTACAATCCACAACCGGAGGCGGTTCAATGGTCGCTACAGGCGGTGTGACATCGCCGCTCACGGTCACCGTCGCCTCGGCAGTGCAGCCGTTGTTGGTGTTGGTAACTGATATGGTGTAGGTTCCGGCCTGGTTGACCTGCGGATTGAGCGTGTTGGTGCAGCAGGTGAAATTGCCGCCGTTGGTAGTCCATTCGAAGGTAAAACCGTTGCCGTTGGAGGAGCCGTTGCCGTTCAGGGTGATCGTTGGCATATTGCAGCCGATTTCCTGCGGCGTATTGATGACGGCGATGGGTGGTGTCAGATTTTCCACCACGGTGACCGACACCGTTGCGGTGCAGCCATTGTCGTTATTGGTTACGGTGAGGGTGTAGGTACCCCCTGCGTTGACTTCGGGCCCAAGCGTTGTTTCGCAGCAAACCAGCCCCGGGCCATTCCATTCGTAGGTAAAATTTGGTCCTTGGGAAGAGCCGTTGCCATTGATTGTAACCTCCGAATTGATACAGTTGATCTGATCCGGCGCGGTTGCTACGGCTACGGGCGGGGTCAGGTTCGAGGTGATGGTAACCGATGCGGTGACCGTACAATTGTTGGCATCCGATACCGTCACGGTGTAGGTTCCTCCGGTGCTAAAAGTCGGGTTTTGACCTCCAGAGCCTCCGCTCCAGTTGAAATTGTACCCGGGTGTGCCACCATTTACATCCACGTCGGCACTGCCGCTGGGATTGTTGCAGTCTATGTTGCCGGTATTATTGGCTGTGGCGGTCAACTGAGGCGGTTCGGTCAGTACAATGGTTTCTTCGGCGGTGCAGCCCTGACCGTTGGTAGCCGTCACGGTATAAGTGCCGGGGGCGAGCCCTGTTTGGTTGGGGCCGGAATTGCCATTGCTCCAGGCGTAGGTGAACGGCCCGTTGCCGCCGGTAGCGGTTGCTTGCGCAGAACCGCCATTGACACCAAAACAGGGCGGATCGGTGGCATTGACGGTCAGGTCAACCGTGACCTCGCTGAGCACAACCGTACCGGTAGCGGTACCCGGACAACCGGTTTGGGACTCCACACTGACCAGCGAGTAGGTGCCGGGGTCGCTAACCGTGTAGGTAACCGGGCTGTTTGTAAACGTCAGTGTTTCGACGGTGCCGTTGTTGTCAATTTCAACGGTCCAGGGGCCAATACCCGTGAACGTGAGGGTGAGGTCAACCGAGGGCGTCTGGCCGGCACAAAAAACACCCGCACCGGTTAGGTTAGCGGTAGGCGCCGGTTCCAGGGTGACGGTGGCCTCGGCAGTAGCGGTTTCGCCACAATCGTCAGTGACCGTCACGGTGTAGGTATTGGTGCCGGGGGTGTTGACGGTAAGCGACTCGGTGGTGGCACCCGTATTCCATTCGTATGTGAGTGGCGGCACACCCGGACTCAGGATATTGGGCGTGAGGGTCGTACTGGGCACCCCACAGAGTTCTATATCCTCCAGTTCTACTTCGAGGGGGTCTTTGTCGTCAATGACAAATGTCATTTCCTGATCATCGCAAGAGCAAGGGTTGCTGAGCGTGATTATGATCGTTTCCTGCCCTTCGATGATCAGATCGTTAAAAACATTGACCGGGATATTGATAAAAGAGGCGCCGGCAGGGATCGTAACCGAAGTGGGTAGCGGCTCGTAATCGTCGCCCGATGTGGCGGTGCCACTAATTGTAAAGTTGATCGTCAGCGGTTCGTTGATATCACCGCCTGCGCGGACGAAACGAATAAAGCCGCCATTGCAGCCCTCAATCACATAATCAAATCCGGCGGGGTAAACCGGGCCTGCCTTGACAACACCGCCGGCGTTGAAGGAGTTGGCTTTCAGGAAAACGGCGGAAAAAAGCGCCGCGTCGGCAATATCGGCGATAGCGAGTTTGATGT
>JADJYW010000013.1 GCA_016719605.1 Lewinellaceae bacterium
ATAAAAATGTGTTGTTGTCGGGTTGAATTTGACTACTGAACAGGCCGGTAGTTGGACCGTGCTTGTACTCAAGGTACAACTGAATCGGGCTTCATGGAGTTGCAAATCATTCAACAGAAAATTCACGAAATCCGCGGCGTTCGGGTGCTGCTGGATGCTTGATTTGGCGGAACTGTATGGTGTGGAAACAAAAGTGCTAAACCAGACTGTCAAACGCAACCACGAACGGTTTCGGATGATTTTATGTTTCAATTGACCACGGAGGAGTGGTTTCAATACGAGATGGAAGGGGGTCACAATTTGACCCCCCTCCAAAAAATTTCTGCAGCAAAATCTATTTACCGTATTGTTTTACCGAACAAGGTGTAGCCATGTTGTCGGGGTACTGCGTAGCCCAAGGCTGTCTATACGAACATTGCTATCATGCGAGCCTTCGTCGCCTTGCGGAACTACGCCCGTACCTATGCCGAATTGTCACAAAAAATAGCCGAACTGGAAGCCAAATATGATCTGGAAATCGCCGACATCCACGAGGCGCTTACTCAATTGGCGCCGCAGGACGAAGAGCCAAACGCATGGCAGAACCGCCCGCGGATCGGGGTTAAAATGGCTAATCTCGCAAAAAAGCAACCACCCGAAAATCGAATGGTTGCTTTTGGTCGGGATACCAGGATCTGAACCTGGGACCTCGTCGTCCCGAACGACGCGCGCTACCGGGCTGCGCTACATCCCGCACTTGACAGTTTTGAGTTTTGGGTTTAGAGTTTGGAGTTGACCTGTGCAACTCAAAACTCCAAACTCTAAACTCAAACCTGCCTGGAGCCGGACAAGGGATTTGAACCCTCGACCTGCTGATTACGAATCAGCTGCTCTACCGCTGAGCTAATCCGGCTGTTGTACTTGCACGGAAGAAGGCAATTTTTGTACCAGAACTTCTCTCCGAGCGGCTTTTCGTTAAAAGCGGCGGCAAAGATAGGCGTCCACTTGGAGAAATAACAAAACCGAGTATCCCGGGATTCCTTTTAGATGCCCGCCGATAAATTTTTCGGTTCTTTGTCTCCACAATTTCGCAGCGGTTTGCCATTTTTTTGAAGCAGCATCGGACCCACCGTGACAAGAATTATTTATCGGGGCATTGTGGCGTTTGCTACAACCATTTTATGCACGCTTCCAGGTGCGGGCGGCCTTGGCGCCCAGAATTCCCGCTCTGGTGATGCCGGGGATACGCTTTGGTCTCGTATCGAAGCCCAATTGGAACGCCAACCGCCCGATAGCTCCGTTCAATTTATACTTACATTGGTTCGCGGCCACTGCGGTCAGGACCTCGACTGCCTTCGCCGGAACTACTACAACATCATGATCCGCTTGGAGCAGCAGTTCAATCTTCCAGCAGCGATTGACGTATGCAAGGAAATGGTGCAGGTGGCCCGAATGCAAAAGACCTGAAAGAAGAGGGCGGATCGAATATGAATCTGAGCCGATACTACAGTGCCCTGGGGATGAACCGGTTGGCCACCGTGTATATTGACAAGGCGCTCGCCCTGTTTGACCAATCAGGCCATTATTTCCCCAAGTGGAGGCGCGGATGAGCAAACTGGAGCTAGTGTAAAGACCGGAAATTGGGCGATGTGTTGGCCGATATGGACGTGCTTCTGGCAGAAGCGGAAGGGAAGGGTGATTCCTTGGCTATTTACCACCTGAATACCCGAATGCTGGGTTTGAAAATAGATGCCGGGCGCTACGAAGAGGCTTACAAACACATCGCTGTGATCGAAAAAATGCCGGTGGCCCATCCAATCCGGCCTGCTGTTTTAGGTAAATTGATAACGGCTGCACGAGGGCGAGCCAAGCTGGCCATGATTAAAAAAGACATTGTTGAGGCGGAGATCAATTATCAAAAAGCCTTGAAATTAACTGAAGACGGCACCCAACCGTGGATCGAAGTCCACATTCTGGACGCCTTGACCGAATTGGAGTGGGATAGGGGCAACAGGAAACTGGCAAAAATCCTATCTGGAACGGGCACATAACAGGGCGATACAACAAAAAATAGACGACTTATTAGTCGGTACATTTGAATGGAAGGCCTACATCGCTGAGCAGGAAGGGCGCTTTGAAGAGGCGCTGGCGTACACTAAAAACAGTATTTCCATAAAGAAGCATTGGAAGAAAGAAGTGCCGGTTTTAATTTAAAAAACTATTACCTCCAACAGGAAAAAGATCAACTGGAAGCCGATAAGAGAGAGCAGAACCTGAAATTGAGCCTGAAAAACACCCAACTCCGCTACACGCTGGTCATCTTTATATTGATCTTGCTTTTGGCTATAGGCCTTTTCTTCGGGTATCAAAAACAACGGCAGGACAAACGGGCATTAGCCGTCCAAAACACCCTCATCCAGCAACAAGCCGAACAACCGAAATCCCTCGACACCGCCAAATCCCGCTTCTTTGCCAACGTCTCCCACGAACTGCGCACCCGCTCACCCTGCTGCTCGGCCCCATCCATACCCTGCTGAAAGATGGCCAACTGACCGACAAACAAGTGCGCCTGCTGCAAATGGCCGGGCAAAGTGGTAAGCAACTGGAACAACTCGTCAACGACATCCTCGACCTGCGCAAACTGGAGCAAGGGCATCTGGTGTTGCACCCTAAACCTACCGGGTTGTCGGCTTTCGTCCGCACCTATTGCCCAATTTGAGTCGTTGGCCGAACGCAAGCAAATTGACTTCTCCGTTGAATTGCCGCCGCAAAACACACCTGCAGTGTTGCTCGATCAGGAAAAATTCCGCCAAATCCTGTTCAACCTGCTCGCCAATGCCTTCAAGTTCACGCCCAACGGTGGCCGTATCGAGACAGCCGTATCGGTCGAAGCCGGTATGCTGCACCTGCGCGTAGCCGATACCGGCCCGGGCATCCACCCGACGACCTGCCGCACTTGTTCGATCGCTACTTTCAGACCACTCGCCCTGATAAGCCCGCCGAGGGCGGCACCGGCATCGGGCTGGCGCTTTGCCACGACTACGCGCAACTGTTTGGCGGAACCATCGAGGTGGAAAGTATACTTGGCAAAGGTTCTGTTCTCCAGGTGGCATTCCCGGTTGCCCGGTCGGAAACCGAAGCGCTTGCGGAACCCGATCACGCGAATCATTACGTTCTTCCAACCGCCGGCGCCAGCACACCACACCTGTCCCGGCGGAAATCTCCACCGGAGCCAAACCTACCATTCTTGTCGTGGAGGATAATCTCGACCTCCAGGATTATATCCGGACCATTTTGCAGGAAAAATACCACGTCGTCACCGCCGACCACGGGCAGGCGGCTTTGGACGTTTTAGGGGGAAACCGGGAAAAACCGGAAGTTGATCCGGTGCAGTACCCTCCGCGCGTCGGCTCCTCCCCCGGCTCCTCCCAAACCAGAAAGGGAGACGCGGCAAACACCACGGTATCCTCTACGGCTCCCCTCCCATTAGGGTCGGGGCCGGGGGTGGGGTTGATCCTCTCCGACCTCATGATGCCGGTTATGGATGGCTACCGGCTGCTCGAACAACTCAAATCCAACGAGGCCACCCGGCACATTCCGGTTGTCATGCTCACTGCCCGGGCGGAGGCGCAAGACAAACTGAAAGCCTTGCGCATCGGTGTGGACGACTACCTGCTCAAGCCTTTCGACGAGGAGGAACTGCTCGTGCGCATCGAAAACCTGCTGCGCAACGCCGCGAACAGACAAGCCGCAGGCTGCTATTGCCGTCGAGCCATCGGCCGCCAACCCATCCTTGCCGCAGCCCGACCAGCAATGGCTCGAAACTTTTGAGAGTACGTCCGGCGCATCTTTCCAGCGATATTCTGAGCATTGCCGATTTGGCCCGCGTATTCGCTATGAGCGAGTCCACGCTGCTGCGGCCAGTTGAAGCGCCTCACCGGGCTTGCCGCCGATACAATACCTGTTGGAAGTGCGCCTGATCGAAGCCCGTCGCCTGCTGGCCGGAGGTAGTGGGGAAGTGATGGTGTTCCTTGCTCACGCACTTTGATGGAAAATGCTACAAAGTTGACGGAAATGGTCACTTGGGGTGAGCGCACTTTTGCTCTGTTCTCACCTATCAACTTATCATCTCTATGACAACATTCAAAAATACCCAACCCGCCGCCATCTGGCGCCCGGCCATGCTGGCCGTCCTCCTCCTGTTTGTATTTTCCTGCAAAGACGACGAACCGGTGGACGACGTGTGCGAAAAATGGGAGTACGAAGGCGTGACCGGCCCTGACCACTGGATGTCGCTCTGCGACGACTATGCCGATTGCAATGGTATTTTCCAGTCCCCTGTGAATCTCACGGGCGCGTTGTTCGACCCATCGCTGAAGGCCCTTGCCCTCCAATACACCGACCTTGAAACCGATATCGTGTTCAATGGGCACACGATCGAGTTTGATACGGAAAAGGGCAATAGTACACTCACCTTGAACGGAGCGTCGTACAAGTTGCTCCAGTTCCATTTCCATACGCACAGCGAGCACGCCATAGAGGGTGTCCACACCCCCTTGGAATTACATTTGGTGCATCAGCATGCCGCTACGGGAAATCGGGTGGTTGTGGGGGTGTTGTTTGAAGAAGGAGCAGAAAATGCGTTCCTGAGTGCATTCATGGATCATCTGCCTACGAGCAGCAGTCCACACTACCAGTCCTCCGAACAATACAATCCCGCAGACGTGCTGCCGACCAACCGGAGTTATTACACCTATCCGGGCTCACTCACCACGCCGCCCTGTACCCAAAACGTCATTTGGTATGTACTGGCACAACCTGTGGAAGCGTCCCCGGAACAAATCCATCATTTCGAGACGGTCATGCACGAAAACTCTCGTCCGCTGCGGCCACTGCAGGAGCGTGCCATCCGGTTTTTTGAGGAGTAGAACAAGGCCGCTGGATCGAGCAAAACGAGCAATGGAGAAACGTTGTGAGCCTTGCGGGCTGCCAAGGCTCGATAGACTTTCCAGATTTTCAAACCTGGGAAGTCTGGGATCTACCCCCGATTCCAATCACCGGCAACTGCGACGATTTCGAGCATGTCTTTGATAACGACCCCCTGCACATAAGCGTGCAGGGGGATTTTTATGTTGGTAATGACCGCGCGTTATTTTATCTGAAAAACGCATTTTTAAATCAGGTTTGGTAACATTTCTGCCCGACTGCGATATACCCGCAACTAAACGGATTTGACCATGTACCAATCTAAGTCACTCGCGGCCGTATGCAGTTTTATTATTCTGGCTGCTATTGTGTGGCCTGTTCAGGAAAACCTGAAACGAAAGCCCAAGGATAGCTTCCCACTGTCGTATTTCCCCATGTTTTCGCAAAAACGCGATTCGGTGTACACCGTCAGCTACCTCGTGGGCTACGATGCGCAAGGTCGCGAACTACTCGTGCCCTACTGCTATGCCGGCTCGGGCGGGTTCAACCAGGTGCGTCGGCAAATCAACAAAAAAGTCAAACAAGGCAAGGGTGTTGCCCTGACCGAAAAGGTCGCCAAACGCTTGGCCAAGACCGATCGGGCGCCGTACAACCGACTCGTGCGCGTCGCGTTGATGACCGGCACCTACCACCTGGACCACTATTTTCTGCACCGCCAAAAGACACCCTTGCAAGAATCTCTGGTAGCGGAAACAACCATTGACAAGCCATGAAAAAGATACTCCGGCAACTCGAATCATATTGGTTTTCGCCCATGCCCGCACAGCGGCTCGCTTTGTTGCGTATCGCTTCGGGCGGGTTTGTGCTCTGGTACTTCATTACGCGCTACAAACTGCTGTCCGGCATCGGGCGCTCCGACACAGATAATTTTGCCCCGGTAGGACTGGCCGCGTGGCTGAGTGCCCCGATCCGCCCGACGTGTTCCAGGAATTGTCTGGCTGACACTTGCCTTGGGTATTGCTTACCTGTTGGGGTGGAAATTCCGGTTTACAGGCATTGGCTTTGCTTTGGCAAGCTTGTTCGTATTTAGCTATCGCTACTCCTGGTCCATGATTTACCACGACAACATCGCCGTGGTGCTGCACGTCCTGATCATCGCCCTAAGTCCGGCCGCCAATGCGTATGCGCTGGATACTCCAGGTCGGGACAACGTCGGGCAAGCGTCTATTCATTGGCGATACGGCTGGCCCATACGGCTGATCTGTACCGCCACAGCACTGACCTACTTTGTAGCCGGAGTCGCCAAAGTCATGGGCGAACTGGCCTGGGGCTGGATGGATGGGTCGGCCATGCGTTCTCAAGTGGCCGTAGACGCGCTGCGCAAGGAATTGCTGGGCGAGTCGGCCTCCGCGCTGTTCTACTGGCTCTATGCTCACGGGGAGATATTCTTACTCATGGGTTTGTTTGCTCTGCTGATTGAGTTGGGCGCGCCCCTGGCGTTGTGGAGCAAGCGCACCCGGATAGTTTGGGCGTTGGCTACCTGGGGCATGCACTGGGGTATTCTTTTGCTCATGGGCATCAGCTTCCGCTACCAGTTGAGCGGACTCATATTCCTTTCCTTTTTTGAAATAGAAAAAATACTGCCGGCGCTGCGCTCCAAATGGACACTGTGGCAAACCCACCGCGCAGGCACCGAACAAGCAGCGCCGGGTATCGTCCTGTTCGACGGCGTCTGCAATTTTTGCAATGCGACGGTACGCTTCATCGCAGCGCGCGACCCACGGGGTGTTTTTCGGTTTGCCTCGCAGCAGTCGGCAGCCGGGCAGTCCTTGTTGTCGGCGCACGACGCCCCGGGAGACTTTTCCTCCATCGTGCTCATCGAAAGTGGTCGCGTCTATCGGAACAGTACGGCTGTACTTCGCATTGCACGCCGGATGGGCGGCTTGTGGCCTTTGGGTTATGGTTTTGTCGCTGTGCCTGCCCCGATTCGCGATGCGGTTTACCGGTGGTTTGCCCGCAACCGCTACGCATGGTTCGGGCAGGCAGAGACCTGCCCGATCCCTGACCGGGAGATGCGGCGGCGTTTTCTGGATGAACCGGCATAAAAACAAAATCATGCACACGCTTCTGTTTGCAAAGGGCCGTTACTTGCCGGCCAATTTTTTGCGCGCCCGGTGGCAACCCGCCCTTGGCGCGTTTTTGCTTGATCTGTCGGCCAATGTTTGTGTGCTGGTATTCTCGCTGTTGTTGGCACAGATGCTGGCCGTGTTGTTTGGTTTCAACTCGGTACGCGGCCGGCTTTTTTTTGATGAGGCCATAGCAGCAGAAACTGTTTTTGCATGGCTCGCCGGCATCCTGCTGCTGAAATTTGCGCTGGACTATTGGCGGCTCCGTTTGCGCGGCATCCTGTCCGAAGATTTTGCGCACTACCTGCGCACACTTGCTTTCGAGCAACATTTGCGCACGGACCCGGCCTATCACGAACGGCGCGATGCCGGTCGCAGCCTGTTGCGGTTTAGCGGCGATCTTGGCAGTGCACAGCGTTTACTCGCGCACGGGGTGCTGCAATACACCGCCGACCTGACACTCCTGCTCATGGGGCTGGGGCTGGTGGCCTGGCTCGATTGGCGTATGGCTACTTCGGCGCTGGCACTTATTCTGGTGGGTGGCCTTGCAACCCGGTGGGTCAATGCCCGTATTTTGGTGGTTGAAACGGTGCGGCGAAGCAAAAAAGCGGGCTTGCTGGCATTGGTAAATGATACATTATCCAGACTCACCAGTATTCAGGCGCTGAACAGAGACAGGCGTACCCAACGTTATTTTGAAAAAAAGGCCGGCCGGGTACGACGACTCGGCCGGCGTTACCATACCTGGGCCGCCGCTTCGTCGGCGCTTCCGCTTCAGATTGTACAATGGCAGCTGCTTGCAGCATTGGTATGGGGTCGGCAACTCGGTCTTGAAGGCGGCAGTATGCTGGTGGTGGCGCTCATCCTGATGTCTTGTAGAACCCCCCTTTCCCGAGTGTTGCGGGCAGGGTTGGTGTGGCGAAAAGGGCTGTTGTCCCTGGAAAAAATGGACTTGTTGTTGCAATCGCCAAAGCACACTGCGGGAGCAAGTCGCCTGGAATCCCGGCGTGCGAACACCCTGCGTCTGCGCGGCGTCTCGCTGGTCTTGGCCGGGCGTGAAATACTGAACAACATTGATCTGGAACTGAATACGGGCGATATGGTCTGCTTGTATGCCCCGACGGGGGGCGGCAAAACGGCTTTAATCAAATTGCTTGCAGGGCTATATGCGCCTACTTCAGGTACGGTAGAATGGGACGGCCTGCGGGTCGAAACCCTCCAGATACAGGGTTTGCGCCGGCAAGTATCATTTGTTTCCGATGCGTTTCCGCTATCTGGGAATACGCCGCTGGATGCCCTCAGCAACGGCAGCGGGACCGAAGCGATGGCCCGTGCCGAGGTGCTGTTGGAGGACTGGAAGCGCCGATTTCCTGCGTTGCAATCTGTTGATCTGCACGATCGCCATGCCCTTCAAAAAATCTCAATGGGGCAACAACGCTTGCTCCAGTGCCTGCGTGCGGTCATTGCCGACAAGCCCTTTTTGCTGCTGGACGATCCGTTCGTCGGGCTTGACCCCGAAACCGCTTCGAGGCTGGGCAGGTTGTTGCTCGAAAATCGTAAGGACAAGGCACTCCTCTTGCTGACGGCACACCCGTCCAGTGCGGCTCATTTCGGATGGCCGGGCACACCTGTTCCACTTGATAAAAAATAATGGGGCATACTTCGGTAACATCAGGACACGTCCGCGATATACCGGCACAAACGTTCACTTCAACTTCCTATGTCATGTATTCCAACATCAAAAAAGCGCTTACCTGCCAACGCATCCACACCTATTCCCTGAATACCGATTTGAACAGCACGCATATTCCCAAAATGGGCGATGTTGCTATTTTTCGGGTTATGCAAGCCAACGGCGCTTATGTCGCCACCCCGGACGGGCACAATGCACACCTGTTTGACGACGACCTTGTCATGCTGGCTTTTGGCGGGCGCTATGCCACCAACCAATACGAAGGCTATGTACCCGATGCCCCTGTGCAACACTGCCAGCTGCTCGGCAGAGGCGGTGTGGTTGGAGTTATTAGCAGTAAAAATGTTATTTTTAAGGTATACCCGCACAGCTCGAACTGGTCGGCTATGCTACCGGGCGCAATGGCGCTGTACTCAACACGATTCGATGGAAAGCACTGGATGCGTTCAGCCGGTTCGATGTCCGGGCTAAGGTTATTCTTTCCGTTGGTTCTTCTATGGATAGCGGCAAGACCACGTCGGCCGCCTGGCTTTGCGGTGGGCTGCGGGCTGCGGGCAAGCGCGTCGGCTACATCAAACTTACCGGAACGACATTTCCCAAGGATGCCGCGCTCAACCTGGATCGGGGTGCCAACTTTGCAGCGGATTTTTCCCACTTTGGCTTTCCGTCTACTTACATGCTCGACTTGCCTGAACTCCTCGATTTGTACCAATCTTTGATCAACATGGCTTGCGAACAGGCCCATGTGGAATATGTGGTTATGGAAATTGCAGACGGCCTGCTTCAACGCGAAACGGCCCTCTTGCTCAACAACCCCGATTTCCGCGCTACCGTACACGCCACGCTGTACTCGGCGAGCGATAGCCTTGGCGTTTTGTCCGGGCTTCAGGTACTAGAAGCGACCAATATCCATCCGTTTGGCGTCAGCGGCTTGTTCACAGCCAGTGAGTTGTTGATCCGGGAAGTAGAAAATCGCATTTCGGTGCCGGTATTGAGGCTGCCTGATTTGCTCACTGATAAGGCCGTGCAATTGGTCACTATTGCAGAGGAAGAGCATTTTGTCGAGGACGGCATTTGGTCGGATACACAACAAAGGCTTCGTGCATAAAACAGAGGGCATCCCGCCGATTACACTTGAGCCGTTGTCGCCAATAGTTTGAGGCAGCGGTTTTACCGCCCTTGCGTATCGAACAAATACGACAAGTGCAATTCATGCGACGATCCCAACGGCAGATCAAAGGCCGTGATGTTGTAGTCGAAAGCATAACCGATTTTAAGGCTGCCGTTTTCGGCCAGGAAGCCGGGCAGATTGAAGCCGGCTTCTAAATGTACCAAACCGTTTGGATTGAAGCCGGCGCCTACCCACAAGGTGCGAATGGGTTGAAAGCGCCCCGTCAGATGCAGGTTTGGGCGGACGCCATTGGCGTATTTGGCCCAAACGCTTAGTTCAAGAAAACTTTCCGTATTGAAAAAGTGGTACCATCCCCCGGTAGCGTAAAAATGCGGTATGCGGGTAATGGGTACCATATTGCCCTGGCTGGCCACTTCGACCTGTGCCGACCAGAGTTGCGGCACCGAGAGGCCGGCGTAAAAGTTGTCGCCTGCCAGCCCGCCGCGGCGTATGCGTTTGAAATAGTACATACCGATTCCGATCTCTGGTTGGGTGGTTGCGATATCATCCAGGGGGATATCCGGGTCATTCAGCGTTTCCCACACAATGCGGTCGTGCAAGAGCCGGTACTGGGTCGCGCCGGCACTAAAGCCGACCGAAAAGGCGCCGAGGTACGGATCGGCGGCGAACAAGCTGGCAATACGTCCATAAAAACCGGTCAGGCTGAGCGGGCCAATCCGGTCGCGCAGCAGCATGGCGCCTCCGGCAAGATTGAAGCGGGCATCGTGCGTGCCGCGGTTGTGGACGTACTCGCCGGCCAGCAACATCGTGCGCGGCGTCTGCGGTTGTGCTGCCCACTGCAACCGATAGGAAGCGTTTATGCTCGTGTTGTATTCGTACAAAAAATAGTCGCTGCTCACCGAGGCCGGGTTGATGTAGGCGTATATCTGTCGAAACTGCGTCTGGTAAGGCAGTTGTTGTGCGCACAGGTGCGCGGATACCGACAGTACGATCAGCAAGATAGAGGCAGGGTAGATGTTCATGTGCTGTGTAGAAATAAAGGTGTGTTGATTTTTAGCGCTACTTCCTTTCCAATAAAATCACGGAAGTGGCTGGATCGGACAGATAGAGCAGCGGGCGTTGAGCCGTTTTAGGTCTGGGTTTTTTTCTCTACCAAACCGGGCACTTCTTTTTGTACGAAGGCAAACAATTCACCGATGTCCAGCGCCATGTCGTGGTTTTTATCTAAACCAGCAGGCTGAGTGGCAAATGCTTGCAATCCGAGCACGAGAGCGTGCGTAAACGCGCCATTTCGCCAGGCGTCATCCTCATAGCTATACTCGTCGGCTTGGCAGGAGACAAGCATATTGAGGTTGTTTTTCCGGCCGGCTATACCCGCAAGCCCACTGCCCGATGTAGTGCCGCTGTGGCAAGCATCTACAAAAAATATCTTGTGGCAAGGAAGGCGCTGTAAATAATTGACTATTTCTTGTTCAAAATCGAGACTGGTCTCTTGCAAAAAAGGCCCGTCGTAGTCACTTGCTGCAAGTCGAAAACTGCCGTCGTAAGCGCCCAGGCCGTGCCCCGATACGAACAAAACCAGCAGGTCTTTAGGTAAAATTTGGAAGGTCGGCATACCGGTACTGCAAGCGTCGCAAAGTTTTGAGGATTTCTGTTTTAGTCGTACGCTCGTCCGTCAGAAGCGTGTCCAGAAAAATTTTACCGAAAGCATTGTTTGGCCCTTGCGCAAGGGCTGTGGCGAAGTCTCGGGCATCCTTGGCCGTGTACTTCAGGTCATCAGCCGGTACGCCAATGGCTACGATATGCAGGTTGGGCTTGGCTGGAGCATATACAATGCGCAGAGGCTCGCTGCCAATGACATCTGGGTGGTCTTTAAACATTGCCCGCAAGAGGTTTTCCCCTTCGCGCAGGCGTATCGTCTGCGAAAACGTGCGACTACCGCGATTTCCGCTCATCCGTACTTCCTCAAATTTGGCGCCGGTAGCACACGGCTCTCCATTGATTTCCAGACAAAATTGTTGTCGGTTGATAGGCTGTTTTGACACGATCTTCACCTGTACCGTGATCTCCTCCTGTGTCCATACAATTTCTGCCCGGTCGAAATTGTCGGGGTTGGGATACATCCAGACGACCACGCTCGATCCGCTCACCGTCGTGTCGGAAGCAGAAGCAGGCGTAGCAAAGGGCAGTTCCAACTCCGCCGTGGCAGTGTACAACAAGCTCCCGTCAGTCACCCGCAGGTGCAAGCGGTGGGGTTTGGCCAGGATTGCAGCTGTATGCAGGGGCAATACGGGCACCGACACGGACAGGCTTCCTCCGGGAGCCAAATCGCCCAGTATCTTTTCGCCGGGCATTACCACGCCGGATGGAGCCACGGCATAGAGCACCAGCCCTTGGGCAGTTTTCCCGCCGGTGTTGCGCACTTCCACCAGTAAAGTTCCTTCTTGTCCGATGACAAACCCGCTGTCGGGGGCAATAGCACCGATTTCAGCACTGGCCCGTCGCGTTTGCCGATGTGGATTTCTACAGAATGGGGATCGCCCAAAGGACGGTCCTCCTGGTAAAATTGAACCTGAAGGGTGTAAATGCCAGGCGGTGTATGTTCTGCAACGCGCACGGGCAAGCCCCACTCCAGGCGGGCGCCTGCTCGTACCGCCGGTATCAGCACCGAGCGAATGCCGGGAATGTGCAAATGCTCGTCCAGGGCCGAGTCGGTGTTTTTGACCACAGCCCGGAGGTTACCTTGTCCTTTGATTCCGTTGTTTTCAATAGAAAAAGGTACTACTACACGATCGCTAACCGTATAGGACATTCCGGGCGTGTAGCGTATAGGCTGCGTGCGTACCGTCAGTGTACCGGCTTTGGCTTTGCGTTCGAGCGCGGCAGCAACTGCAAAAGCCACCCCTGCCGCAATTTCAAGACTTGCCGGGCAGTGGCCCCCACGGCAAACAATCGTCCGTCGGGGTGCTCGGCCAAGGCGTACAGCACATCGTCGAGCTTGCTGCCGTAGTAGTGGTCTTTGACGCTGTTGCTTTCTAAATCAAATTGTGTAAGCCAGGCAGAAATGCGCCGACTGCCGCGCTCGAAGGAGGCGCTACCACCGGCTGTCAGTAATTGCCCATTGTGCAAGCGTAAAACGGACTGGACGGCGTCAAACTCGCGGCCACCCAAAGGCTGGTACAGGGGCATCTCGCCGTTTTGGCTCAACAGGCTAAGAAATCCGTTTTCGCGGTCGCGGGGATCGCGCACATTCCCGACAATGGCAAACATACCGCTATCAAGAGCAGCAATAGCCGTGCCCTCCTCCGCTTGCGATGCCGGATATTTTTCTATGATCTGCTGCCCGTCGGCATTCACTCCCGCAACCCAGAGGTGTTGGCGCCCGAATTTCTCGGTAGCGCCTACCGCGAAAAAGGAACCTTCCGGCGTGAGCACCGCCGCTGCTGCTCGGGTGGGCAGCCGGTGGTATTGCAGGCGGCGTTCCCACACAACTTCCAGCGCCGGATTGAGCCGCAAGAGCCATGCTGATGGGCCGGAATTTCCGGCCAGCCAAACCTCGCCGTTCGGGCTGGTGGCCACAGCCACAAACGCATCGTCGTCGGACGTGCCGAGCAAGATTTCCCGCTCGATTTCTCCCCGCTCGTCCAGAATGAGGAGCCAGCCATCTTTTTTACCGAAATAACGCGCTTTAGGTTTGTGTAGGCTGTCGGGGGCGGTAGAATAGCCCGCCAGAACGTAGCGACCATCGGGCAAAACGGCTATCTGTCCGCAGCCGTCGTTGCCCTGGCGGCCGATATGGCGTTCCACGATTTTGTTCAATTGGGCATCAAAGGCCACGAAAGCGATGTCTTCGCCTCCCTGACTGCCCCGCGTGGTATTGCCGGCGGCAGCGATATCGCCGCGCCAATTGATGGCCAGGGTACGCAGTTCATCTTGCCCGGCGGTGCCTGTGAAACGCTGCTGAATCGGTTCTTGAGGCAAAACGAGCGACCGCCCGGCGGCACTTGTGGCCGCCAGGCAGGCTAAAATGATGCATTGTGCAGGCTGTAATCGGTACACGGGCAGTTTTTTATCTGTTGCTTTTGTTTTATCGGGAGGCTCGGGTGTGTGCTAATCGGCTTTTACCCGCAGTATTGTCACGGCTGCCATCCGACCTTCCGAAGGGGTGGACTGGGCGGCAAAGGTCATACGATCGGGGGCAAACTGGATGTTCGGCCCGTCAATGAGCAAGTCGGAAAAAACGGTGTGAACGCGCCTGGGGAAGTCGCCGTCGGCTTGATTTATTTGCTCCAGACGTTGTTCAAAATCGGGTAGTTTCGTGTGGCTGTACAAAATACAGAGATAATCGTCTCCGGGCAGGGGCAACTGCAACAAGTGTTCTTCATTGGGTACAACTATTTCCGCTGCCTGGTCAAGGATAAAGCCTGCCGAAGCAATCGCATCTTTTTTTCTGGGGAAATGCTGGTTTAGTGTGCCGGTTGGTCCAGCCAAATACATAAATGTATCGTCCTCCGGGCACATCGCGGGCTACCAATTGAAAGACATCGCCGACGCGAAACGAAGATTGCGCTGTGGTGTAAAGTCCCGCCTCGGCATCTTCCAGGCGGGTTTCAACTTCTTCAAAATACATCAATTCGTCGCCCTGTTCGGTGGTTACAAAACCTGCCGGACGGCGAAAAACAAACTCACCACTGAGCGAATGTCGTACCGCTTTCGGTTGATCGGTGGCTGCGTTTGCCGGAGTGGGATTGGGGAGTGCTGTCGCGTCGGGCACAATGATAAACGCATAGCGGCACAGCCGCTCAAAATCGTCGTAAGCCAACCGAACAAAACCGTTTTGGCCCCAGGAAGGGCCAAAACTATTGAGTAGATCGAAGTATTTTTCCACGCTGTTGTACCCTGTCACTACCAGAGCATGGTACCCGACAATAGGCTCTGCATCCTCCGGGTTCCAGAAAACAGCGCCGGGAAGCACCTCGAAAAAACTTTTAGTCACGCCTATACCAACAACTATTGGTGTTTTGGTGGCTAAAATTTTGCACGCTTTGCCCACCTTGGCCTTGGGGTCTTCGTCGAGGGCAAACACGGCGGCAAAGTCTTGGGCGCGGTAGCCCAATGCCTCCGTCACTTCGTCGGAGCCGGGTCTGTCCAGGCAGGAGTACCGTTCGTAATTGAACGTTTTTTCGAGGCAGTCGCCCTGTTCTTTGAGGAGGGTGAGTGCATCTTCGAGGTAAGCGCCGTCTGTACAATCCGTTTGGCTGCGGCGCACTTGATTATAAATGAAGGCGGCTGAATTAGCCTCCTGGGTGATGCGTGCCTGATCGGTTGTATTGTTCAGGATGGCCCATTGAATGGTGAAAATGCCGTAGCCGACAGCCCAGCCGACGCAGGAGCCGGTCTGCCGTTGGTCGCCGGGGACGGGGCAGTATTTTTTCAGATTGACCCGCACCGGTATTTCATTGTATTTGGCGCCGCTGTATGTTGGCAAGAGAGGCAACTGGCTATAGCGCTTGTCGGAAACCAGCAAGCCGGTTGGCTGAGCCGGGAGGGTGATCGGATTGCGCTAAGTAGCGCTATAATTATCCAGGATTGCTGCATGGGGTTCAAATATCGGATAACGTGTTCAGTAAACTTTTGGCTCTGGCTCCAAAAATACCGTCGGGCGGTATTTCTAGAAGGGTCCGCCGGGCGGCGGACGGGTTGTTTTTTTCCAAATAGGCCAGGGCAAGGTACCAGTGTGCCGCCTCGCGGATGGGCGGTTCATTTGACAATGCCGCCACGGACAACGTTTGAATGGCTTTGTCTGCTTGTCCGGACAGCAGCCGGGAGACACCAAGGTATAGTCGCACGGCACTATCGGGGCGCTTGGCGAGGTACGCTTCGAATGCGGGTGCCGCATCGCTGTAGTGGTGGGCGTCATAGGCGGTCATGGCGCGTTGCAGTTCAGGTAGTTGCCCGTTATCAGCAGGTAAAAAGAATACATTTTCCAAAGGCTCCAGGGTGGTTCGGCTCAGTTTCTGCGTCGGGGTGGCCGGCATCCCGAACCGCTCGGCGACAAGGTACCCCCCGCCGGCAAGGATCAGGCATACGGCTGCAGCCCCCAGCCATTTCCAGCCGGTTTTGAAAAAAGAAAAGGTGGGCGGCGGCGGCGGGAATCCTTCTTCCGCAATAACACCGGCGATGGCGACGCTGGCGGCAGTGGCATCGGGGTGGCGTAGCATGCGGGCCAGGCTTTGGCTGAAGGCTATTTCGTCGGCTATTTCGGGGGTTGCCTGTGCTTGTTCGAGCAAGGCTTGGCGAGCAGAGCCGTCAAGTTCGTCGGCAACAAAAGCCTGGATTTTTTCTTGCAAGGACTGGTTTGTATTTTCCATGATAATCTCAATCGTCTGAAAAAGATGAAGCAGGTTGTTGGCGTAGCCATTCATCTGCCATTTTTTTGAGTTTTTTTCGGCAATCAAAAATGCGTTTTCGGAGGTTGTTATAATCGTAGTTCAAGCGTTGCGCTACCGCTTGCAGGCTAACTTCCTGCAGGTGGTACAGGCGGATGATATCGTCGCAAGGCGCCTCCAGGCGTGGCAGACAATGGTTTAGCGCCTCGAGGCGGCGATCCTTGACGATGGCCTCTGCCAGAGACAGGTCGCCGTCGTCGGCAATGACCGTGTGCGCGTCGTCCAACGGATCGGCCCGGCGCACCTGCCGGCGGCGCAGTTCGTCGCGCCAGGTGTTGGACGTCAGCATATAGACATATCGCTCCAGTTTTCCGCGCTCGTCGTAGCGGTCTTCGCGCACGGCATTCCACAGTTCGAGCAGCACGGTATGCACCATTTCGCGGGCATCACGGTCGGTGCCGCTGTTTTTTTTCACATACCCGACCACCATGCTGCCGAATGCGCGGTACAGCTCCCGAAAGGTTTCCGGGTTGTTTTGTTTCAAGCCGTCTATTATTGCGGCGACGTTCATGGGCATTTGTTTGCGTTCTATTCGGGCAAAGTTTCCAAAAAAATGTTTTACCTCTGTGGCGTTCGGGTAGGTATTGACGGTATATCGCAGGGAGATGAAAATGTTACTGCGAAATTTTCCGAAAATTTCAGGTAACAAATCGGGAGGACTGCGATATACGCAGGAATTTCAAAGGCAATAATTATGCGAGGCACTTCTGTACTATTTTTCCTTTTTTGTCTGACGGCCGTACACGCGCAGCAATCTACTTCGCGCATGGGCATCGGCAATACTGTTGCGCCGCCTCCGCCGGTCAACTTGAACGCCAGCGACGGAGTGTACGACAAGTTTGTGCTTATTCGCTGGGAGCCGGCCGGCAAAGCAAGTGAATACCGCTTGTTTCGATCTACATCGCCATCGGGCGCTTCACTGATCGAGCTCACCAGATCGGGCCAAAGTAGCACCTGGTTTTGTGATTACGGCGCCGAAAAAGGCAAGGATTACTACTATGCGGTTATGGGTTCCGAGGGGAAGACGTACTCCCCGCTAAGCCCGTTCGACAAAGGTTTTTTGCGCAAAGACGGCAAGGTGGCACAGGACGAGTCGCTTACCGCTGTCGAGCAGGAGAAGTATGCAGCACCCAAGGTCGTGTTTGTGCTGGTAGAAAATATAAAAACCGACGCCGATGCGTATGTTTCGGGAGGTATGGCCGGCCTTTCCATTGCCGTGCACAACATTTTCGATGAGCCGGCCCATCGTACAGAGTTGCGCATCTACCTGTCGGCGGATGCCACTTGGGATTTTAACGACCGACTGCTGCTAACCAAAACCTATAGTGGTTTTCCGGCCGGCGCCAGGGCGGTACTCGAAGAAGCGACCTTGCTGCCCGATCCACTTTTACCAGGCGAATACTTCTTGCTTGTCGTATTGGCCCCGGAGGGCGATATCTTGAACGCCAAAACCGGCGCGACCATCATTAATATTTCCGATCAATGACCCGTATTGGACTGCTTTTTTTTATCTTGTTTTTTGTAAAAATACTCACTGCGCAACCGCCTTGCGATCCGCCTATTGTGGGTACTGTATCGGTGTCCGGCCCAGTGTGCCCCGGGGGTACCGTTTTCATCACGTTCTCGTTCAATGGAGATGAGGACGATCTTGATGTGACCTACATTCTGGCGGGTGTGACCTATCTGGTGGAGGATGTGGAAGACGGTTTCACCGTCGAGTATGTCGCCTTCAGCAATACGACTGTGGTACTCGTGCTGGCAGAGGGGGACGACGACTGCGTCACGGTTTTAAATCAAACAGTTCCCATTACAGTTTCGACGCCATTTTTGTTGCTTAACAGCAATAACCCCGCCTGCGGGCAAAATAACGGCAGCATTTCAGCTACTCCGTCTAACGGGATCGCGCCATATCAATACAGCCTGAACGGCGGCGCATTTCAACCGGGCGGCAACTTCTCCGGATTATCGGCCGGAAATTATACAGTGGTTGTGCGAGATGCCATTGGTTGCACGGCCGAGCAGTCGGTCATGCTCACTGCGCCCGGCGCGCCTGCGCTGGGCATTTCCACACAAAATCCCGCTTGCGGACAAAATAACGGCAGCGTAACGGCCATCGGCTCCGGCGGTACGCCGCCGTACCAGTACAGCCTGAATGGCGGGTTGTTCCAGTCCGGGGGCGTCTTTTCCGGTCTTGGGGCGGGGAATTACACGGTGACCGTGCGCGATGCGGCTAACTGCACGGCCGAGCAGTCGGTTATGCTTACAGCGCCCGGCGCGCCTGCGCTGAGCATTTCCACACAAAATTCCGCGTGCGGACAAAATAACGGCAGCGTAACGGCCATCGGCTCCGGCGGTACGCCGCCTTACCAGTACAGCCTGAACGGCGGGTTGTTCCAGTCCGGGGGCACTTTTACTGGTCTTGGGGCGGGGAATTACACGGTGACCGTGCGCGATGCGGCTAACTGCACGGCCGAGCAGTCGGTCATGCTCACTGCGCCCGGCGCGCCTGCGCTGAGCATTTCCACACAAAATCCCGCTTGCGGACAAAATAACGGCAGCGTAACGGCCATCGGCTCCGGCGGTACGCCGCCGTACCAGTACAGCCTGAATGGCGGGTTGTTCCAGTCCGGGGGCACTTTCACCGGTCTTGGGGCAGGGAATTATAGCATGGCCATTCGGGATGCAAATGCTTGCATCAACATCGAATCTGCGGCACTAAGTGATCCGGGAGCCAATTTACCGTCGGCAGTAGTATCGGCCAATAGGCTGAGTGGTTGCAACGGAACGGTGTTTGTGCTCACCGGAAACCTGCCGTCCGGGGCTACGGGTCAATGGGACTCCGACGAGGTGCCGCCACCGGTCTCCGGCAACCCTGTCTGGAACTTGAGCAACGCGCCGATCGGCACTACGACCGTCACCTGGGTGCTTTCTGCTCCCGGATGCCCGGGCTACAGCACAGCCGTGATCGAGATCAACGTGCTTCCTTCGCCCATAGCCAACCCGGACGGCGTTTTCAACGTGCCGGAAAACGGGAGTGCCGAGGCGCCTGTTTTGCTCAACGACGTTCTGGCGTTGCCGGTAACTGCCGGTATCCTGAGCGGGCCGGCACAAGGCTCGGCTTTTCTAAATACACAAAATCTGCTCGTTTATCAGCCCGATGCTACTGCCGAGGGTTTGGATACCGTGGTGTATGAAATTTGTTATCAGGATTGTCCCAATGAATGCGATACGGCCCTGGTGGTTTTTCGGAACATTCGGGCTGACGATCCTTGCATTATTACGAGCGATACATCCAATGTGTTCACCAACGGTCTTACGCCTAACGGCGACGGGCGCAACGATTTTTTGGTTTTTCGGGTCGTGCGTGTGGAAGATTGCGCCGTTAATTTTGCCAAAAGCGAAATCATCATTTACAACCGCTGGGGGGATATTATATTCGAAGCATCGCCTTACAACAACGATTGGAGCGGCAAAAACCGCAGCGGACAAGACTTGCCGCCGGGGGTTTACTATTTTGTGCTGCGTATCACGCTGGATCGCGTCTACTCGCAGTTTGGAAGTGTGATTTTAATTCGATAAAAACTGGTCTGCCGGGTAACTTTTTTGCATTGGTGCGATATGCTACTACAACCATCGCACAGCAATGAGACTATTGATTTTTCTTTTTTCCATGTTCCTCGCCACAGCGCCGGCAGCAGCCCAACAGCAAGTCGGAGTCAGCATCAACGCCGGTGTACGCAAGACCGTTCGATTGAACAAAAAATCCAGCATTGACTTGCGGCAACAGATTCAACTGGTACCCGAGATCAAGAAGTACAGTGGCAAATACGGCGATTTTTTCAACGAAGACGGCTTCTGGCCCATTCCCGACCGTCGTCAAAATGACGACGATGACGGCGACGATGATGACGATGATGGCACCGGCAACAACGCCGGCAACAATCCTGCAAACGAACTGGACGACAACCCACGGCGTATCGCACTGGACTGGCGCAGCACAAGTGCGGCTCAGTACAACTATCAGGCATTCAAGTGGCTGCGAGCAAGCGCCGGGTACGCTCTGATGCACGACTGGGAAAAGCCGCGCCACAGCTTACGCGCCGAGGTTGCTTACCGCCCACTCAAACATTTCAAGGGCAAGCGCAAGTGGGATGTGGCCGTTCGCACGTTGTTCCAGTACAATGGCGCTGAGCACAGTAAGAAGCGGGAAATGCGTTGGCAGGCCTCGCTCGTGCCGCGTGCAGATGTTGCCTGGACATTTCACAAAAACCACACCCTTACCTGGAGCAACGCACTCAACGGTGTTTGGGACGACAGCATTTTCAAGTTTGATCGCTGGCGTACCAATATCAATCTGGCTTTTTCTTATCAAAAAATGCACCGTTTCGTGCTCAGTTTCCAACACCAAAAACGCCTGGACAAACCGCGTACTACCAACGGGCTGAGCATCGGGTACGAGGTTCGGTTTTAACACTTTTGCTCCGCCCTTACATCTTCTTGTCCCACCACTGCTTCATCTGCCAACCCTTGAGGTACATGACCGGCAGGATGACCAGTGTGATAAACGTGGCGAAACTCAGGCCGAACACAATTGTCCAGGACAACGGCCCCCAGAACGAAACGGAGTCACCGCCGAAGAATATCTTGGGATCACCATGCGTCAGCAGGCTCTCGAAGTCAATATTGAAACCTACCGCCAGCGGAACAAGGCCGAGGATAGTAGCCGTGGCGGTGAGCAGCACCGGGGTCATTCGGATACGACCCGCTTCGATGACAGCCTCGCGCACGGGTGTTCCTCCGGCGCGCAAATGGTCGGTAAACTCGACCATTAGAATACCGTTTCGCACCACAATACCAGCGAGAGCAACGATGCCCACGCCCATCATGATCACGGAAAATCCATATTAAAATGGCCATTCCGAGCAGCACACCAATGATGGAAAAGGCTACCTCGGTCATGATGATGAGGGCTTTGCCAAACGAGTTGAACTGCGTGACGAGAATGAGCAGGATAATGAACAGCGAGATAATGAGCGAGTTGCCCAGAAAACTCATGGCATCCATCATTTCGGCATCTTCGCCGGCAAAATTGACCGTGACGCCTTCGTAGGCAGGCAAGGCAAGCAGGGCAGCTTTCACGGCATTTACCACCTGGGTTTGTTTGGGTTGGTACTCGGCGGTAATGTTGGACGAAAGCGTCACCATTCGCTGCTGATCCATGCGGCGGATGCCGGCAAACGTATTCCGGTAGGCCACATCTGCCAGAGCGGACATGGGGACAGAGCGCAACACACCGCCCATGTTCATATCGCGGAACGTAATGTTGAGGTTTTCCACGGAATTGATATTCTCGCGCTGGTCTTTTTGCAGGCGGATGTTGATGGGCAGTTCATCCTCGCCGTCGCGGAATTTGCTGGCTTCTTTGCCGAGGATAGCCGTGCGGAACTCGGTGCCGATCTGGGCCGTGCTGATGCCTTCGCGGTTGGCGCGCTCGCGGTCAATCTGTATGTTGATTTCGGGCTTGGACACAATGAGGTCGCTGCGCAATTCTTCCACACCGGGGATCGCCAGGGAATCTAAGTAGCGTTTCACCGCCATAGATACCTTGCTGAGCGGGCGAAGTCGTCGCCGCGGATTTCCACAGAAATTGGTTTCGGTGTCGGCGGCCCCCGATTCCTGATCCACCGTGATTTCGGCGCCTGGAATAATACCGTGGGTGGCCTCCCCGAATTTCGTCCATGTATGCCTTGGTGCTCACGCCGTTGCGTTTGCCGTACTCAACAAATGCCACACCGACCTTGCCCTTGTTGGAAGTAGCCGAACGGTCGAATTGATCCTCCGAAGCATTCAGTGCCACATTGGAAATGACGGATTCCACGATGGGATTGTCTGCCCCGAGCACTTCCACCACTTTGCGCTCCATGACTTTGGTGAGCGAATCGGTGACGTTTACATCGGTGCCGACAGGCATATTCAGATAGACGTAGATAAAGTTTGGGTCGGCCTTGGGAAAGAGCACGATGTTGGCTTCCCTCGAAGCGGTGATACCGCAGGAACCGATGAGCAAAACAAACATACCCACCAGCATTGTCCATGGACGCCCAAGGGCGAAATCGAGGAAACGCGCATAAATGTTCTGAACAGCGGGCCAGGCTTTGGTTTGAAAACGCTCCACCAAGCCCTGCAATACAAACCGGTACAGCACGATGAGCAGCGCCAAAACAACCAGAAGGTTACCTGCAAACCAGTTACTATTGGCATAAAAATAAACAAGTGCCAACCCGTAGAGCACATAGCCGGCTATGGTGCGGCGGCGGCTTTTTCGGGTCGGTTTTATCGAATCGTCGCCATCACGGCGCATAAACCACACGGCAAACACCGGATTGATGTGAGGCTACCAACAGCGAGGCCGTGAGCGTGATGATAATCGTAACCGGCAAGAAGTGCATGAACTTGCCGAAAATACCCCCCCAAAATACAAGCGGAAAAAACAACGCCAGAATAGTGGCGGTACCGGAGAGCACGGGCAGGAAAACCTCCGATGTGGCCTTTTTGGCAGCCGTGACGATGTCTAATTTTTCGTCATTGTACACCCGGTGCGTATTTTCTATGACCACAATGGCATCATCCACCACAATACCCAGTCCGAGCAAAAAAGCAAAAAGCACGATCATGTTCAGGGTGAAACCGAATGCCGGCAACAGCATGAACGCAATGCACATGGACAGGGAGCACCGACATGGCTACGAAAATAGCATTGGTGCCTCCATGAAAAACATGAGGATGATGGTGACGAGGATAAAACCGATGATGATGGTGTTGATGAGGTCGTGCAGCGTGACGCGCGTGGCGTTACTTTGGTCGCCGGTGATAACCACGTCCAGATTCGGCGGGAACTCGGAGGTTTTCATCTCGTCCACGAGTTCCTTGATTTTGTCGGAAGCGTTGATGAGGTTTTCGCCGGAGCGCTTGATGACGTTGAGTGCGATGACGTTTTTGCCGTTCAGACGGCTGAAACTTTCCTGTTCTTCGTAGCCCATTTTCACCTCGGCTACATCTTTGAGAAACATTTGAGCGCCGGACTGGGAGGCGCCAATGATG
Organism: Lewinellaceae bacterium; assembly: GCA_016719605.1. Lineage (GTDB taxonomy): Bacteria > Bacteroidota > Bacteroidia > Chitinophagales > Saprospiraceae > M3007. The sequence continues at coordinate 23,407 of JADJYW010000013.1, forward strand.
TTTTGATTTGCTCCTACATCCTTGAAATCGCCATGAATGGAGATCGAGGGTCATGCCACCAATGTCCACGTTGCCGGCAGAAATAGTCATGTTCTCGAAAGCGATCGCGTTCTCGATGTCGCGAAAAGTCAGTTGCGCAGCAGACATTTTATACTTGTCTACGTTGATTTGCACCTCCTTGTCCAGGGCGCCCACCAAATCTACGCGGGTGATTTCCCGCATTTCCTCAATGCGATCCTTGAGTTTTTCGGCGTAGTCCTTAAGTTTGTCCAAACTGAAATCGCCCGAGATATTGACGTTCATAATCGGAACTTCGGAGATATCGAATTCCGTGATTTGCGGGTCGTCAAGCAGGTCGTTGGGCAGATCGCGTTTGGCTTTATCCACAGCGTCCTTTACCTTGTCTTTACACAACACCACGTTCAGGTTGGTGTTGAACTCAACGATGATGCTGGAAAAATCCTGCACCGACGAGGAGGTCACTTTTTTCACCCCGGCAATGCCCTTCAGTTGTTTTTCGATGGGCTTGGTGACGAGTTGCTCCATGTCGGTCGGCGATGCGCCGGATAGACCGTAGAGACGAAAAAGGTGGGCACAAACCACATCAGGAACTGCTCTTTGGGCGGGGAATTGTATGACATGATGCCGGCGAGCGTGATGAGCACCGTGATGATAAAAATGCTCGTCCGGTTATCAATAGACCAGGAAGTTGGTTTGAATTCTTTCATTTTAGGAAGTGCTTATGTGAATTGGTCAATGGCAGGACTCAGGGGGTTTTATTTTTGTCGGAAAATGATACATTTGCAAAGCAAAACGAGGAGTATGGACTTAAAAAACCTGTCCGATCGAGATTTAGAGAACTTGTATGCCCACCAGAAGCGGGTGCTTTTTGCTGGGCCAATCTCACGGCTTTGAAAAGTATTCCAGCCAAACGATCCGATCTATGATTGACGAAGCCTTGGACAAAATTTTACTCATTCAAAAAAATCGAACGCCGTAAGCATGAAAAAGCAATTAGTGAACAAATTGAGCAACTGCTGGATCGGTTAATGGCCCTGTCTCCGGATAATGTTGAAGCATTTTTCTTGACGAATGGAAACCTTTTATCGAAAGCCTGCCATCAGAGTCCGCCAAAACATTGGCATTTGAAAAACTCTGGAAACGTCAGGTTGACAATCTTTCGCGAATCGCATCGCACGTTCCTGCGATGTCTGATGAGTCCTTTGAAAAACTTGAGCCGCAACTTCAAGGGCTGGTGTCTGCAGGAGAATCTCTCCCGCCCAACAAAGAAAAGTTGTGGCTGCCACATAGAGCGTGTTTTTGCCAACCCGAAAGTTCTTAAAATCAAATCTGCCGCTGCCTAAAACAGCACCGTCTCCCCCCCGTTCACATCCTGAAACCCTGTGGAAATCACCCGGTCGCCCGCTTTGAGGCCACTGCTGATTTCGACCATGCCGTTGTAGTTGCGCCCCTGTGTAATGGAGACTTTGCGCACGGTGGCTTTGTTGCCTTCGCCGCGCGCATCCGCAGCCAGTACAAACTCGCCGCCCTCCGCCGTCTGGATCAGGTTGACCGGCACCACAATGGCTTTGGGGTTTTGGTAGTCTATGATTTTCATCACCGCGATCATGTTGGCGCGGTAGTCTGATCCACCGGCAGGCAATGCACACTCCACCGTGAACGTCCGGTTCGTGGGGTTGATGCTCTTGCTCACATACGTTACCCGCGAAGCAACTTCCTTGTCGAGATCGGGGAAGAAAATCTGCACCGGCAAACCCTGTTTCACTTTGGCGGCATACGCCTCCGGTACGTCGCCCGTGATTTTGTGCTGGCCCCGATTCACAATGTTGCAAAGCGGAACACCGGGAGCAATCGCCTGGCCGGTTTTCAGCATCACCATATCCACCGTGCCGCCAATTGGCGCGTAGATTTGCTTTGCTGCATTTGTTCCTTCGTGGTGGCGATACGTTGCTCCACGGCTTCTTTGTTGGTTTTGCCTGTATAAACTGGATTTCCGTACCGATCTTCTGATCCCATGCCTTTTGCCGGTTGTAAATATCCTCGGCGGTCTTGAGTTGTAGTTCGAGTTCGGACAAACCTTTGAGCATGACGTCGTCATCAAGTTGAGCGAGCAACTGGCCTTTTTTACGAAATCGCCGTTTTCACCAATACCCGCACCAATGTACCGGGCATCCTCGACGTGACGGGTACATTTGTCCTCATCCACCGACCTTGCAGGTCGATGAAATAGCGGAATGGCTGTGCTGCCAGTTCCGTCAGGCCTACGGTGCGGATGCGCTGCTGGCCGCCGGTAGCAGGGCCGACTTCTTTCAAGTTGGGCAATTTGTGCCTCAGTTCTGATTTTTGTTCTTTTAGCGTGGCCAATTGTTTGGCCTTGTCCTGGCAGGCCCGCCGCAAGCAGCAAGCAGCAGCAACAGGAGGGGATACAGTGACGAGGTGGTATGTTTCATACTGAGTTGGTTGAAAAGTTGCTGGTTGGCGGGTTCTGGTTGGCTTGCTGGTTGGAAGGTTCTGGGTTGGATGAGCCTTTGGTTTTCGTCATTCCCGCAGGGGCCTGTCACTCTCTTCGCAGAGAGTGGACGTTTTTCTGGATGGCAAGTTGTCGGCTCTCGAGGGCTTTTTTCTAAGCCACCTTGGCTGCTCAACGCAAGGCGTCAGGCTTGCATGAGGTTTGCTGGGCGCTGAAAGTGTAGTTGTTCGGCGCTGACGAAACCGGTGGAGCCCACCGCCCTTTTTGTGGTATTCCGTTTGGGTAGTAATTGTAAATACACTGCGCGAGGCCGAGGGTTTTGTTACCCAGCTTCGTCCGCTCGGTGGAGTTGATAAAGTGTTTGCGGGCGTTCTCTTGTTCGAGGGCTGAATGCATTTCCAGCATTTCTTTTTGGGCATCTACCGTTCACACGGCGATAATAGCCGGTTCGCGTTTGGCCTGGGTGCCGCCACCGTCCCCCAGATCGGGATACTGACCAGCAAACATGCACCGCCGAGGGGATAAAATACCATGGTATCGTTGGCGAATGCACCTTGCCACCCGGCTGGTACTGCAGGCAAAACGTAACGAAGGCATCCAGGCTTTACGATAGAGGTCCATTTGGAGCGGCCCAGTTCGCGGCCTTTGGCAGCGACACTCCGGGCGGTTCGATGCAGTTCAGTTCGGCGCTAATCGTTTGTATCGGTATATCTGGCGAGCAGGGTGGGCAGGTCATCAGCCAGGTTGAGTTCCCGTTTCACCAGCATACGCATCGTTGGTTTGTACAGGGCATTGACGACGACATCGCTGCCGAGGCAGGTTGTCGCGGTCGGTACGCAGGGGCTGGAAAGTGCCAGGTGGAGGCGGTCTACATCGAGTTGCTCCGCAAAACCGGCAGCCGTGTGGCGTGGTTTCGGAGCAGTTGTCGAGGTTGCCGATGTTTTTGTCCACACCTTCAGGTTTTCGGCGATGGCAGAAGGGCCGAGAGGGGCATCGGTCACTTGATCGGAGCGTTTTTGGGCAACGGTTAATTGTCGGTGTACATACTGACGGTAGTACCGGGCGGCCTTCAGGGCAGTCGGGTAGAGTTATAAACAGCACTGGTTGAGGGAAAATGCTCGGCGTGAGGTTTGCGGGGCACTGAAGCTAATTTTTTCATCGCTGGTACTGAACCCGTGCGCTGGCCGGAATACCGGGGCCGCTGGATGGAATACTGGTAGCCACGTGCTGGCGAAAGTTGCGCGGAAGCCCGGTGGCCGTGTTCTCCTTGATCTGCCA
>JADJYW010000014.1 GCA_016719605.1 Lewinellaceae bacterium
GCCCAAACCGCCCACGACAATGCCAGCCCCGGCGATACGCTACACATCGAGCCGTCCGTCACTACCTACGGCAACCTGACGATGACCAAACGGCTGACCCTGATCGGCAACGGGTATTTTTTACAAGATAACATGGGGCTGCAGGTCAACACCAATACCTCCCAATTTGCTGTAATCACTTGCGATGCCGGCAGCAAGCGCTCAAAAATAACAGGCATGGTATTGACGACGGGCATTGCCGTCAACACCGATTCCATTACAATTGAGCGGAATTACTTCGCTACAAATACCCCTGCGCAATCAAGCAATTACGGTGTAGCGATCAACGGCAACGTAACGGGCATCTACGTCACTCAAAACTATATGTATCCCATGATTTACAGCGTAGGTGGCGCCGCCTCCTACGTGTATATCATGAACAACTACCTGTACTACGGCATCAACTTTCAGGAGATGATACCAACATGTATGTGCTCAACAATGTATTTCAAGGACAGACCACCACGAACTGTAGCCAATGCGCTGGTGCAAAACAATATTGCCGTGCAGGCGACCCCATTTAATATCAGTAGCAGCATCGTGCAGAACAATATCGGCAACGGTGCGCAATTCCCTGCCGGGAACGGCAACAAGCAGAATATCAACATGGACTTTGTGTTCAATTATTCCAACCCCAGTCCGGACGGCAGGTACCAGTTGAAGGTAAATTCCCCAGCCCAGGACGCCGGTTTTTATGCCGGCGAGGATTGCGGCATGTTCGATGTTCCGCCGGGTTTCGGCTATGTGCCCTACAAACTTTCCGGTATTCCCAGCGTACCGAGCATTTACCTGCTGAACGCCACCGTGAGCGGCAATACGCTCAACGTGACGGTCAGTACGCGCTCGAACAACTAAGGCGATTTTGCAGCAGTGCCTGGAATCCATTTTCCGCAACAGCTCAATCTCATGAAAAGGCGATCCGTACCTATACGCCAGTGGCTCCTGCTGGGTATTTTCCAGTGCTCCTGCGTGTTGCTCTGGGGCCAGAACATCACCCGGATCGAATATTTTTTCGATGCTGATCCCGGGTTTGGGGCCGGACAATCCGTACCCGTCATAGCCCGGCCGAACATTGAAAACCTGACCTTTCCCATCAACTGGGCTGCACTCAACAACGGCCTCCATACCCTGAACATCCGGTCCGCAATGCCAATGGCGCCTGGGCCTATGGTCACGCAGCAGGTGGTACTCAAGGCGCGCCCTGCCCGGTACCGACACTACCGTGTACGATTTTGTCGTCGGCGAATACTACATAGACACCGACCCGGGCGTTGGAAATGGGACTCCGATTGCCGTCACGCCGGGTTCCAACCTGGTGGACATGGCCTTCCCGGTGGACCTTTCCGGTGCAGCCCACGGTTTTCACCGGCTGGTTGTGCGTTTTCGAAATGCTGCCGGCCGGTGGTCGCTTTCCAATGATTTTTATTTTATCAAGGGCGGCCTGCCGGTGCTTTCTCCAGCGCCATCCGCCGTCCTGGCTGCCGAGTATTTCATTGACCAGGACCCCGGCTTCGGCCAGGCAACGCCTGTTGTCATCACCTCCGGCGCCGATATCGCCGGGTTGCTTTTCGGCGTAAACCTGACCGGCTTGACCGACGGTCTGCACACCCTCCAGGTCAGAAGCCGGGACAATCGGGGGAGCTGGTCGCATACAGTTAACTATATGTTTTTGAAAGGCAGCCTGCCGGTTTTAAATGCCGGTATTCCCAACCTGCAAACGCTGGAGTATTTTATTGATACGGATCCGGGCTTTGGGAATGGCGCCGGTATCGCCTTGTCGGCAAATACCGAAGATGTAGCGTTTGGTATTGACCTGACCGGTTTGACCGACGGTCTGCATACGCTTCAGGTCAGGAGCCGGAACGACAGCGGAGACTGGTCGCATACCGGTAGTTATGTGTTTTTAAAAGGAAGTCTTCCTGCATCGGTTGACAACCTGCCCAACGTGCAAAAGCTGGAGTACTTCATTGATGCGGATCCGGGTATTGGAAATGGTACCAGCATTGCATTACCCACCGGTTCCGAGGCGCCGGATTTTGCCTTTACCGTGGATATAAGCGCGTTGAGCAAAGGGACGCACCACCTGCGTATTCGGGTATTTGATGCCGACGGCAACGTATCCCTGACCCAGGATCGGTATTTTATCAAGGTAAATCCGGTGTTCCTGCCAACGACAAACATCAGCGCGCTGGAGTATTATTTCAACACCGACCCGGGAATTGGAAACGGCACGCTGGTTACCCTGCCTGCGGGCATCCAGATTAGCAACTACCCGTTGGTTATTGATCTGACAGCCCTGCCGTTCAATACCTTTCATACCTTGTACATCCGGTCGAAGGATGTTGATGGCCAGTGGTCGCTGCTGGCATACAAAACCTTTTACAAACATCCCCTGGTGCCAAACCCATACGGGGGCGCTATCGTCCGGTTAGAATACTATTTTGACACTGATCCGGGCTTTGGTCAAGCAATTGAGGTTCCCGTGACGGCCGCTCCGGAACTGGATCAGGTGACTTTTCCGGTGGATATCGGCAGTCTGGCCAATGGTCTGCACCAGTTGCACCTCCGGTCAAAAGACAGCTGGGCAGGTGGTCGGTATCCAATCCGTTCTTTTTTGTAAAAAATCCGTTGCCCTCCATGGCCGGAAACCCGCAGGGGGGCGACATCGTCCGGTTGGAATACTACTTCGACGCGGATCCGGGGTTCGGGCAGGGCGTTGAGGTTTCCGTGGCTGCCGCTCCGGAACTGGATCAGGTAACGTTTCCAGTGGATATCAACAGCCTGAGTGACGGGCTGCACCAGTTGCACCTCCGCTCCAAAGATATCCATGGCAGATGGTCGTCCTCCACACCGTTTATTTTTGTGAAAAACCCGTTGCCCACCCAGAGCAATGACTTGCCTGCCCTGACGGATATCGAGTATTTTTTTGACAACGATCCGGGTTTTGGGAACGGGACGGCCGTGGTATTCACGCCCGGGATGTCGGTGGAGAACCTCAACGTTCCCCTGGATATTTCAGGTTTGACGGATGGTTTGCACCAATTGACCATTCGGGCCGGAGCTGCCGACGGCGCCTGGTCGTGGAGCAATTCGTATTTTTTTTTGAAGGGCAGCCTGCCCGCGTTCCCGTCTCCGATTGTTCCCGATCTGGTTCGGCTGGAGTATTTTTTCGATGCTGACCCGGGCTTTGGACAAGGCGTCTCCCAAGTCGTTTCCGGCACGAATTTGTCGGGGCTGCTTTTGCCGTTGGACATTGGCGCGCTGCAGCAGGGTTTGCACACGGTCAATGTCCGGCTGCAGGATGCCGACGGGAACTGGTCGCATGCTGCGCCTAAAGTATTTTTCAGGGGCACCTTGCCTTACCAAAGTCCCGATCCGGGCGCCAGGATCGTCGCGCTCGAGTATTTTTTTAACCGGGATACGACGGCAGGGGCTGGTGTTCTAGTACCTTGCCGCTCGCGGCGAACATCCAGAATTTCTTCTTTGAAGTTGGCGGCGATAATCTGTTGCCGGGCACCAACACGATCTATTTTCGCACGAAAGACACGGAGGGACGGTGGTCTTTTGCCGTGGGCAAGTCGTATTTTAATTCATACAACGACGTGAGTGTGGAGGAAATGCTGTCTCCGGGTGGCGGCTGTGCCCTCAGCGGTACGCAGCCGCTCCAAGTGGTGGTCAAAAACATCGGCGGTCTTCCACAAACCAATTTCAACATAGCGTACTCCCTGAACGATGGCCCCGTGACAACACAGGCAATCAGCACCAGCAAGTTGCCGAATATAAACGATACCCTGCACTACACTTTCCCTGTGCCGGTAGACTTTTCCGCCACGGGATTGTATCATTTTGCCGTGTATACCTTGCTCGGTCCCGATTTGTACCGGCCCAACGATACCCTGCGGGCTACTGTTGAAAACTCCCGCTGGTGGGTGCGCCGGGCAATCCCTTGCCGATGGACAGCGCTGTGGGTATTACGCCTCCCGTCGCGCTTTTCTGGACGCCGGGCGCCAACGCCACACAACACGATCTGTTTGTCTGGAAAGACGGCGATACGATGACGGTCAATCCGACGGCGGCCAATCTGAAGCAAATTTCCTATACCTACCAGACAGCATTTGTCTCCGGGGCCAAATACCACTGGAAGGTGGTGGTAAAAAATACCTACTGCGTCACATCGGGCGCGGAACAAACTTTCACCCTGCGCGAATTATCCAATCTGGTAGTAAGCAACGTGCAGGCGCCTGTAGACCCGTTTTCCGGAAAAAAAATAGACATCGAATACACCATCACGAATATCGGCGCCGGCGAAACAGGTATGGTTCCCTGGTATGAATCGGTATACCTCTCCTTAGACACTGTTTTCAGTCCAAACATTGACCTGCTGCTGGGTTCCTTTCCGTACCAAACGGCTCTCAACCCCGGCCAGGGTTATACCAAAACCTCCCGGATGAGCCTGCCGGACGGTATTCTGGGCGACTATTATATTTTTGTCAAAACCGACGTGTACAATAGTGTCGGGGAAGCCCATGAAACCGACAACGTATCTGCACCCGCGTTCATGTACGTCAATCTGTCGCCGTATCCGGATTTCCGGGTAACGTCCGTGCTCACTCCGAACAACGCGTTTACCGGTACGGCGATCACAGTACAGTGGACCGTGAAGAACAACGGTACCGGGCCGGATCCGAACCCGAACTCCTCAGACCGAATCTATATCAGCCCGAGTCCGGTGTTTAATTTTTTCAATGCCCATTACCTCGGTCAACTGACTTACGCCGGTAATGATTTTAATATTATCCAGCCGGACTCCAGCATTACCCGGTTCCGGCAGGTCGTTCTGCCCGATACCATGATCGGTATCCAGTATATCTATGTCCTGCAGACGCTTCCAATAAGGTCTATGAATTTGTGTTCGACGGAAACAACACCAGCAATGGGGAGGATATTAATATCATTTTGTCGCCGCCCCCCGATCTGGTGGTACAAACCGTGAGTCACCCCGAGGAAGTCAGCCCGAATGAAATGATAAATGTGGTTTTCGGCGTGGGCAACATTGGAGCCAATGGCATCACGCCCAAGGCGGGCTATCCGCAAACATGGAACCATACCGGAATAGGCGTCCAAGTATGCACGGAGGATCCATCGTCTTCGGCATTTTATTCAGAATTAGCACTCCATCGGAAAGGGTGGGAAGATGGCATCTACCTTTCTCAAAGCGAATCGTTCAAACCGGATAGTGCCGTTTTTTTGGGGAGTACGTCCAGGTTGCTGGGTTTTCAAACGGATATTGTGGAATGGTATACCTGCTGTTATGAGCCGTTGTTTCAGAACTACTTGCCCGTTTCTTTACCGGCAAACTGCCCGGGCGGGATTAGATCTTTTCCTAAAAAAGTGGCCGTGACCAATGTTGATACGCTCCAGATCGGCGCCGCGTACCAAAGCAATGCCACGGTCAAACTGCCCGCCAACCTGAAGCCGGGTCAATACTACCTGTATATTTACACAGACTACAATCGCCAGGTCAGTGAATACCCCCTGGAGGGCAACAATATCCTGAAAAGCAGCAACATCACGGTCTTGTCCAGCGACCTGACCGTGCCGGCGGTGCAAGCCGATACGATGGGCTTTTCGGGCAAGCCATTTGCGTTTCAGCTACCAGATACAGAACGCCGGCGGCGGCAGGATCATTGATCTTGCCGTCTGGGATAGTATTTTGCTGACGCCTGCCCCTGTCCTGGGACCGGTCGTCTGCCATTTTCCTGGGGATGAATAGTTATAAAATCAACCTCGGCAGCGGAGATTCCATGACCGCCGGAAACCCGGCACTCACGCTGCCCAAGGGCATCGAGGGAACCTGGTATGTTTGGGCACTAAGCGATTCCCGGAACAACATCCCGGAGGACAACGAAACCAATAACATCGGGATGGACAGTATCCAGATCGAACTGACACCGTGGCCCGACCTGCAGGTGACCGACTTGAGCGGTGTGCCGCCCACCGCAGAGGGCGGTACCGAGGTTCCCCTGACGTTTACCATTAAAAACTTTGGTACTGGCGGCGCCGGCGAATCGTACTGGCGCGACCGGGTGTATATTTCGCCGGACTCCGTCTGGAATTTGAATACCGCCATTCTGCTGAAAGAAGTGGTGCAGACACCTGTACTCCAGCCCGGCGCTATGTATGCGCGAAATGTAACAGTTCAGATACCCTCTCCGGGCGCCCAGTCCAGTGCAACCCGTTATTTGTACATACGCACCGATGCGGACAATACCATCTACGAGTTTACCGGCGAAAAACAACAATACCCTGCGCAGTCTACCTATGACGGTGACTGCGCCGGTGCCCGTGGATTTGGAAGTAATCGGTGCCGGCGCCTTGCCCGATACCATCTTCTCCGGCCAGACCGTGGGCCTGCAGTGGACCGTGCGTAACAATGGCAGCAGTACGGCCACAGGCTTGTGGAACTTCTACACCTGGAACGATGCCGCTTATATTTCCAGCGATTCCATCTGGAGCGGCGACGACGCCCTGCTCCGGGATTTCCCGCAATCAGGCCCGCTCTTGTCCGGAGCAACCTACATAGACAACAAAACCTTTCAAATCCCAAAAGATATTTTTGGCAACTATTACATGCTTCTGGTGACCGATCGCGCCCAATACACCAATGATAACCTGCGGGCCAACAACGTCCAAACAGTATACCCGGCCGCTAATCCTTATGGAGACGGGCCCGTTAAAACCATCCACATCAAATTGTCGCCCACACCGGATTTGGTGGCGAACTCCATGACGGTTCCCACCGCGGGTCTTGCCGGTCAGCCGGTGAAATTCTACTGGACGGTGACCAACATGGGGCCGGGATTGGCAAGTGGTGCCTGGACGGATAAATTCTACCTGTCCACGGATATTGCTCTGGATAACAGCGATCAGGTATTTGCCACCAAGGCGCAAAACCGCATGCTCGCTGCCGGCGAATTCTACACGGATTCCGTGGAATTCGCCATCCCGGCAAGTTTGAGCGGCAATTACATCCTGTTTTTAAAGCCGATGCCAACAACAACCTGTTTGAATACAACGGCGAAGGGAACAACACGAAGTTTGCCATTTTGTCCATCTTTCAGCCGCAGCAGTCCGATCTGATCGTATCCGATCTTGCAGTGCCGACCATGGCCATGGTCGGTCAACCATTCGAGGTGCAGTACGGCATATCCAACCAGAGTGCCAATACAGCGAAAGGTATGATGAAAGACATGCTTTACTTTTCGGTGGACTCCCTGTTCGACGTGTCGGACATTTCCCTGAGCGGACTGATCCTGCGAAATGTAGACCTCTCTCCCCAGGACACGCTGCGGGATACCCTGACCTACATTACCCCGGGCCTGCCGCTCGGCGACTATTTGTGTTGGCAGCCACCGACGTGCAGGACAATATCTTCGAGTCGAACAACAAGAACAACATCACGGCGTCTGCCCACAAAGTCACGATCGCCATCAAGGAATTGCCGCTGGATACCCTGAGTACGGACCAGCTGATTGCCGGAACCAGCCTGTATTACCGCATTGAGGTGCCCGATTCACTGGCTGGCGAAACCATGCTGCTCACCCTGAACGGCCTGGCGCCGTCCGGGACAAATGAACTCTACCTGAGCCACAATGCAATACCCTCGCGGGCCGGCCACGATTATTCGTTCTCCAACGCCGATTTGCCGGATCAGAAATTTTGGTGCCGGGCTGATGGCCGGATCGTACTACCTGCTGGTATACCGGTTGCCGGCTCTGCCGCATCCGACCCAAAATATTGAGTTGAAGGCCGAGATCATCAGTTTCCAAATACGGGAGGTCATGGCATCCAGTGGTGGTAATACCGGTAACGTAACGGTGCAGCTGCGCGGAGCCAAGTTCACGCCGGACATGGCAATCCGGCTGGAAAAGCCCGGGCTGGACACGGTGGTTGCGCACAAACTGTTCTATGTCAGTTCCGCTGAAGTGTACATAACGCTCAACCTCAACGGGGCGGCGGTAGGCCAGTACGACGTGGTGGCTGAAAAACCGCAAGAGAGCGCCACGCTGGGCAATGGGTTCCAGGTGCTGGCCGGCGATGCAGGCACGGGCCTTAGTTCCGGTAATACGGGCGGTGGCGGGGCATTCACTTGTACGATCGTCAACACCGGAAATGACCACCGGCTGGAAAAAAACTACCAATATCCGGCATCGGTAAGGCTGAACCAGGTGGTGCCGATTACCCTCCAGTTTGGCAACGGCGGCTTGGTAGATATTCCGGCGCCTACCCGTCTGATGGTTAGCCTCGGCGGCACTCCCCTCGCTCTGGAGGCCAAAGACGTACCCAAAACGGCTACAAAGAATTGTTGCTGAAATTTGAGGAACCCGGCGGGCCGCCCGACATCCTGCGGCCCGGAGCAATCCATGCCATTACCGTGTACACATACTCCAACGGGCCGTTGAGGTTTGTTTTGCTGGAATGAGGGGGCAGCGATGAATGACGCTACTGCCGACAAACAGATCAATCTAAAATGATCATCTCCACTATGAAAAGTGTATACGTTGTGCTGTTTTTGCTGTTGCCCGGGGCCTTCTGCTTGCCGCTGGCGGCTCAAAATATTCCGAGACCGAATATCAGGGGGGCCAATGGGGTTGAGGTCAATACATACACGGGAAGCCTGTTTCTTCAGCGGCAGGATCTGTTTATACCGGGAAGAGGCTTATCTATTGACCTGACGTTTAGTTACAACAGTAGCGCCCGTGACCGGGATTGGGGATTCGGCCGCGGTTGGACGCATAATTACAACATGCTGTATTACACCGACTCGGTTGGCGCCGTCACGGTGCTACAGATGGATGGCCGTAAAAACCGCTACACCCCCAATGGTTTCGGCGGATTTAATCCACCGATTGGGGTATTTGATCATTTAGAGCAGTACGAACCAGGGAAGTTTCGCTTGCGCAGGCTGGATGGCACCCGCTACTTTTTTTGAAAACCCAGACCATCAAAGGCTGACAAAAATAGAAGACCGGAACGGGAATATGTTTGCATTGGGCTATGCCGACACCCTGCTGACTACGCTGACCGACCCGTCGGGCAGGGTGGTTCAATTTACCTGGACCGGCAACCGGGTAACGAAACTGACAGATGCCAATTTTTCCCCTGCCAGAGAGATCATATATGTGTACAGTAGCTCCGGGCAGCCGGAAAAAGTGATTGACCCGCTTGGCAGTTATATAGAATACCGATATGACGGGGATGATAAAATTGAAACTATTGTCAATCAAAACGGTGTCTCGGTAGACATAGAGTACAATAACCGGACAGCCGTGCGGAAACTGGTTTCGTGTGTTAGTACTACGGTAATCAGCTATGACTATGAAAACCGCCGCACCTATGTGCGGGAACAGGTTAGCGGGAAGGAGCAAATCACAACGTATGAATATAATAAACAGGGAAGTCTTGTGCGGCAGCTTGGCAATTGTTGTGGCTCCGATGTGACGTTTGAGTATGATGCCAGCAATAACATCACTAAACGCACGGATGCCAACGGCAACGCCACGATATTCACCTACGACACCAAGGGCAATGTGTTGCAGGAAATTGATCCGAATGGCAACGCGGAAATTTACAGCCACGAACCGAACTTCAACCAACTCCAGTCCGTCACCGACCGCAACGGCAACTCCACAAGTAACACGTTCGACGCCAAGGGCAACCTGCTTCAGCGCGTTCGCCCGCTGGGTATCGCGGAGTCATTTACCTACGACGCTTTTGGTAATCCGCTGACGTACACCGACCCGCGCGGCCATGTCACCACTTATTCCTACGATGCCAATGGAAATTTGACCGGCATCACCGATCCGGAAAGCGGCGCCACGACCCTCACCTACGACGGCGTAGGCAATAACCTGTCTTTCACCGATCCGAACAACCACACGACTACCATCGAATACGACCGCCGGAACCGGGAGAAAAGATCACCAACGCGCTGGGCGATTTTATCGAATACACCTACGACCCGGTTGGGAATCAGACTTCCTTCAGAGACCAAAACGGCCATGTCACGACCTACGCTTACGATGGTGTAAACCGCGTGGTTGGTACGGTGAACCCGCTCGGCCATGCCACCACGATAACTTACGACGAACGAGGAAACACCCTTGCGGTGCAGGACGCCAATGGGCACGACACCCAATTTGAGTACAACACGCTGAACCGGTTGGTGAAAAAAACCAGTCCGGTCGGCGATATTACCCTGTACGACTACGATGGCGTGGGCAACCTCACGGCCGTGGCGCTACCGGGCGGCAATGCCGTGCAGGTCGTGTACGACAAACTGAACCGCATCGCGCAAATAACGGACGCCATAGGTCTCGTTGCCAGGTACACCTACGATAAAAACTCCAACCGGCTGACGACGGCCGACGGCAACGACAATACCACCCAGTATGTCTATGACGCGGTAAACCGCGTGGTGCAAACCAAAGACCCGACCGGGAAAATCACGGTGTTCGCCCATGACCAAAACGATAACCTGACCCAGGTCACGGATCGCAAAGGCAATGTTTCGGTTTTTACCTACGACAAACTGAACCGCCGGACAACGAGCAAAGACCCGCTGAACAATATCACCACATTTACCTACGATCCGGGCAGCAACCTGCTCAGCCTGAAGGATGCCAAAAACAACACCACGACGTACACCTACGACGTCACAGACCGCCGGATCACGGAAACGTACCCCAACAGCGATCAGCGCGCGATGGCCTACGACCCGGCGGGCAACCTCGTTTCGCGCACCGAACCAAACGGCTACAGCATTACCTACACCTACGACGATGCCAACCGGTTGCTCACGCGCAGCTACCCGAACAGCGTCAGCGAAACCTTCACCTACGACAATGTCGGCCAAATCCTGACCGCCACCAACCCCCATTCGACGGTGACGATGGCCTACGATGCCGCCGACCGCTTAGTGAGCGAAACCCTCAACGGACACACGACGGCATATAGCTACAATACCAATGCCCGCACCCGCCAATTGACCTATCCGGGCGGCAAGCAGGTGCTGGAGCAGTACGATCCGCGCGGCCGGCTTGGACAGGTGCAGGACAATGCGGTGTCGGCCGACCCGCTGGCCGCCTTCGAGTACGACCCGGGCAACCGCCTGCTGCGGAAACTTTTTCACAATTCCGCCGTGACGGAGTACGCCTACGACCTGAACTCGAATGTCGTGCAGATCAACCACCTGCTGAACAACATGGTGCGGTATGAGTACGGCTACGACAACAACGACAACAAAACATTCGAGAAAAACAATGCCCAGCCCGCGCGTTCCAACCAGTTTCTGTACGATGTGTACAACCGTCTGACGCGTTTCAAAAAGGGCACGCTTGCCGGCAATAACATCCCGGCCCCGAGCG
This sequence comes from Lewinellaceae bacterium, assembly GCA_016719605.1. GTDB lineage: Bacteria > Bacteroidota > Bacteroidia > Chitinophagales > Saprospiraceae > M3007. Next base: position 11,466 of record JADJYW010000014.1, read on the forward strand.
ACGACCTCCTGTTCAACTACGACGGCGTGCACAACCGCCAAACGGTGGAGGTCAACGGTGTGACCACCACGTATTCCGCCAACAACCTCAACCAGTACACGATGCTGGCCGGTGGAACCACGGCTACCCTGACCTACGACGCCAACGGAAACCTGCTGTCCGACGGCACACAGACGTACGCCTACGACTTCGAGAACCGCCTCCTCAGCGTCAACGGCGGCGCTACGGCCAAGTACTTTTACGATGCCCTCGGTCGCCGCATCCTGAAGGTGGCGGGTGCGGATTCCACGTTTTTTACTATTCCCAGTTGCGGGCCATCGAGGAGCGCAGCGCTACCGGCGGGCCAGTGCAGGCGACCTACATTTTCGGCACCGGCCTCGACGAGGTGCTGACCATGCAGCGCGGCGGGCAGATATACTACTACCACACCAATGCGCTCGGGTCTGTGACGCAAATAACCAATACTGCCGGCGCTGTTGTGGAGCAGTACGAGTACGATGCGTACGGGAAGGTCTCATTTTTCAACGGTTCCTATTCGCCGCTGGCGAGTTCTGCTATCGGGAACCCGCACCTGTTTACCGGGCAGCGGTACGATGCGGAATCGGGGTTGTATTTTTACAAGGCGCGGTACTACTCGCCGGTGCTGGGCAGGTTTTTGCAGCGAGATCCGTTGGGGTATGTGGATGGGATGTCGGTGTATGAGTATGCGTATAGTAATCCGGCGATCTATATTGATAGACTTGGCTTGTCTAGTTCACCCTGTAATGACTATAAAAAACCTTTTTGGGAAGACTGTGCTGTTGGGCTTTGTTAGGTGGTATTAGCGGCTCTTTGGAGGCCCCTTGGGGATTGCTATAGGCGCTGCTCTTGGTTGCGGCATGAATGTTCTTCTTGGTACGAATCCGTTAGATCAATGGCGTCAAGGAAAGTATAGTGGAGCAATTGGGTCGGCACTTTTAGATGCCTTACCGGCAGCGACCGTGGATAAAATAATTGGATCTTTGGGCAAAGGGGCCGCTAAGGGGGCAAAGACCTTTTTTGATGGTGCTAAATACTCACCGAAGGTTTTACGCCAGATGAGTAAAGCAGGTGATTTATTGCATGGGTTCCCTAAAAGTGTGGATGGTTACGCAACTAAATTTGGAAAGTGGTCTACTAAAGTTGGGCTGATGGAAAACTTATCAATGGTTAGAAATGCCCGGCAGTTATGGAGGTAAGACAGGAATTTTTGAGTTTATTAAGGATGCCAATGGGGTAATTAATCATAGGTTCTTTAATGTGCATTAGATATGACAGCAGTATCAGAATATTTAGATTTTATAAAATCGAAGGGAAGACCCTTAGCAGAGATAAATCCCGGAAGTGATGAAATTGCTCTCAGTGCAGGTGAAGCATTGGAAGCAATAGAAATACTTAAAGACAATGAGTTACCAATATTGGGGGGTGATATTTTTTCGACCGATTCAGGAAAGCTTGTTTATGCTTATCAGATTTGGGGTTCAGAATACCATTATTTGAATTGGTATTGTGATGAGATGGAGAATGAGAGTAAAGCAGAGTACTCGAAAAGAAGCTATGAAGTTGCTAAAAAAGCGATCAATGAAGCGGTTGAAGTATCACAGAAGTTAGGAAGAGATTGCTTGATAGTTATAGTAGTGTAGAACTAAATCACAGTGATATTTAAGTTAAAGCCAGGCTTTGAGATCGTTTTTTGAGAACTATCCCGATTTGCCACGTCGACGCAGCAAATGGATAAATCTAACTCGGGCACCCTTACACATTAAAATTAAATAAGAAAATCTCATGTAATGAAAAGATGTATACAAGACTATCCAGTCTTTTTGACGCTGTTGTTAATAGGGCTTTTGGCCCACCCCTCTCTCCGTCCACTTCTACTGCAGCCCCTGCGACCCGGGCGCATTCGATAGCAATCATTAATCGCAATACTTAGCACGCTTGTATACAAACTGTTTGGCTTTGGGTAAGAAAGCGCAATCGCTCCAGCCTATTAACAACCTGAGGATTATGGTAAAAATATACTCGCCTGGCAAATTATAATTACCTGGATAGTCCTGTGTACAATCACTCCCGGTCTCCAGGCTCAGCAGTCTTGCAACGGCGGTGACGACGACGGCGAGTATGGCACTCCGCCACACCCAAGCAGCCCGATCCTCCAAAGGACGATGAGATCAACATACCCATCATCATCTCCTTCGACCCCAACGAAATCGCCGGCCCGGATGGCTACGGCCCGCTGCGCTGGGTGTCGGGGAAGGCTGTGCTGGGCTATACGATCCTGTTTGAAAACGACCCCGACTTTGCCACCGCCCCGGCGCAGGTGGTGAAAATCACACAGGCCATTGACCCGAAAATGAACCCGTTGTCGTTCCGGCTGGGCGAGTTTGGTTTCGGAAGTTTCAAATTTGATGTGCCACCCAACGCATCTTTCTTTTCGGAACGGCTGGACATTCGGGACTCCCTCGGCATCTACCTGGATGTGACTGCCGGCGTGGACATCATCAACAACCAGTTTTTCTGGATATTCGAGTCCATAGACCCGGTCACCGGCCTGGCGCCAAGTGATGCCCTGAAGGGATTCCTCCTGGTGAATGATAGCATAACCCACCAGGGAGAAGGATTTGTCACCTACACCGTGGCGCCCGTTGCGGCAGCCGTCACCGGCGACTCCATCATGGCTCAAGCCTCCATCGTGTTCGATATCAACGCGCCCCTCGAAACCAACACCTGGAAAAACTACATTGACGCCGTCGCGCCGGTCAGTGTCATGGACTCTCTGCCGGCCGTCGCGCCTGGCAACGAGATCGTTTTATCCTGGTCGGCCACCGACGATCCCGGCGGCGTCGGGGTGGGGTTCTACGATTTGTATGTGTCGAAAAGTGGGGAGCCTCCATTTCTGTACTCGGCCAAAATGGATACCACGGCTTTTACTTTCACGGGAGAACCCGCCGCCACCTACGGTTTTTTCGTGCTTTCCTCCGACCTGGTGGGCAATCCGGAACAACCGAAAGACTCCGTCGAGCAAACAACCAAACTTGGCAACGACTCCCTGCTGTTGCTCCAACCGGTCGCCGGTAGCATCTACTGCAACGGGTCGCTGCTCGAAGTCCAGTGGTACGCCAAAGGCCTGAGCGGTATAGACGTCGAGATTTACGATGACGTGCTGGGCGATTTTGTGCCCATCCAGTCCAACGTCAATCCATTTTCAGCGGCGTCTCCTGGAAAGTACCTGCCGGTTTTTCCTGCAACGACTGCCAGGTCGGTTATCCGATTCCGCGGATTCTACGGTGGCGGTGCTCAGTCCGACTTTTACCATTTTGCCGGCCAGCGTAGACACCACACATATCGCGCTCGCGACCTGCAACCCGGATTCTGCCGGGGTTTCCAACCTCGTGCTGACGAACCAGGCGGGCTGCGACAGCGTGGTGATCACCACCACGGTGTTCGATCCCACACCGCCCACCATTCTGTGTCACCCGGCGACGGTGACGCTGAACGCGAGCGGGGCTGCCTCTATTACCATGACTACCATTAGCAGCGGCGCTTTCGACAACTGCGGCCTGGGTTCCATCATAATGACCCAGTCAAACTTTACATGCATTCATATCGGAACGCCGACGGTAGTACTACTCATCGCGACCGACCAGAACGGGAATACCGCCACCTGTTCGGCGATGGTGACGGTCGTAGACCATGACCCGATGTGGTACCTCGACGCCGACAATGACAACTATTACACCGGTAGCGCCGTGGGGCCTTGCAGCAGTTCCGGCCCGGGTTATCGAAATACCGGCCTGGTCGGCGGTGGCGACTGCGACGACGACGATCCTGCCGTGCATCCCGGCGCCACGGAAATCTGCAACGGGATAGACGATGACTGCAACAATCAGGTGGACGAGAACTCGCCGGTTATGATGCACGCCAAAGTCCTCCTCCAAGGCCCCTACATCAGTGCCCAGCAGCTCATGCACGACAGTCTGCGGGTAAAAAACCTGATCCCGCTGACCGAACCGTACACCGGGTTGACGAATTTCACCCACATCGGCGGTGGCGGAGAAACCACCACGACGGGCGTTCTGGCCGTAACCGGCGTCAACGCTATAGTGGATTGGATTTTCCTCGAATTGCGCAACTCCGCCAACCCGACGCAGGTGCTGGCTACCCGTTCGGCCCTCGTGCAGCGCGACGGCGACGTGGTGGAGGTGGACGGCGTGTCATCCGTTTCGTTTCCGATAGCCACGGGCCAGGACTACTTCCTTGCCGTGCGGCACCGCAACCACTTTGGGGTGCAATCGGGCGGTACCGATACCTATCCACCGTGCATCGCAGTGGAATCTGATTTCCGAAGCCTTCCCGTGGATGGTTTTTCCAGTTCAACGGTTTGAATCCCGCCCAGCGCCTCGTGGGTGACAAGTACGTTTTGTGGGCCGGGAACGGGCGCATCGACTATCAACTCAAGTACAACGGCAGCAACAACGACCGCACCTCAATCCTGAGCGTGGTGGGCCTGAGCACGCCCAACGCGGTCATACCCGGATACCGGCTCGCCGATTACAACATGGACGGCTCGGTGAAACTCACAACCGAACCTTCAGCAATCCCGCCAGCCGCTCAAAAACAGCCTTCCAGTCGTCGTTCCAGAAGTCCCACAACTCCTTTCGGTGGCCTTTGGTGACGAGATAAAAGATGTTTTGGCTGCGCCAAATGTCGGGTACAAGGTGTATTTCCCGCATAATTTCCAGCACTTCGGCCAGCCATTGTACCCGGGCAAGCGAGGAGGATTCTTGCTCGATCAGTTTGATTTCCCGGTGGATGCGCTGGCCGGCAGCGTGGCGCACGGCATCTTCGTCGGCGAGTTTGACCTTCCAGTTTTTCAGGTCGCCGGCCACGCGGTGCAGGGCCTGGATGTTGGGCGTCTGGCCGTTTCTGAAAAAATGCAGCAGGTCGTCGTTCAGGACATACGAGGCGATGTTGCGCCAGGTGTCGGGCAGGGGCAGTCCGGCCTCCTGCAGGCCGGTCATGAGCTGGTAGTTGTCGTTGAAAACATTTCGAAAATTGGCCTCCGCCAGCAGCAGGCTGTTGGCAGTGATGGCGCGGATGATCTTGATTTTCTCGTCGGCAAACAAGGTGGCCAGGGTGAACTTGTGCGGCCCGAAGTGCTCCTGCTGGATGCCGATAACTTCGCCGAGGTTCGCCTTTCGGAACGCGTCGGCCACACGCTGGTGCACCTTGTCGTAGGTGGTGCGGTTCAGCGTGCCGCTGATGTTGCCGATAATGTGCTGCTGACCGAGGTACAGGGCCGAAAATTGTAGGTGTGCTCGGCATGCGTGAGTCGGGAACGGATACGCAGGCGACCGATGGCAAGGCGCGGGGTACCGGCTTCGATGCGCTCAAAAGCCTCTACTTTGACGGTGTAGTTGAACAGGTCGAGCTGTGCCGGATCGTCCTCAAACAGCGAGGCCACGGCAAAATGGGCGGCTACACGCTCGAGGTTTACGCGGGCGGGCAACACGTTTTGCAGGTAACTGGCTGCGCCGTCGGCGTATTTGTTGCTGGGCGCATGGCGCAGGCGTTTTTCAAATTCTGCGTGCAGTTCCAGCCCGGCGGAATCCTGAGCGTGATCCATGGCCCGCAGGGCGTACTGGAGAATCTGGTTGGTCTCGATACCCGAAATTTCATCAAAAAACCAACCGCAACTGGTGTACATGAGCACGGCGTAGCGCTGCATTTCGAGCAAGCGCAGGGTCGTCACTTCTTCGAGTTTGCTGAGTTCGCGGCGCGCATGTTTTTTAAAAAATTCCTGCACGGCCTCGTCGGTGCGGCGCAGCGTGACCCCGATGTAGTCGTTGCGCGCTTTCCAGGGGTCTTTCAGGAAACGGCCGACCTCCTTTTCATACGCGGGTGCAAGTCGGTCGCGCAGCCAGTCGAGCGTTTCGCGCAGGGGTTTGCGCCAGCGCTGGTGCCAGCCCGGATTGCCGCCGGTGTTGCAGCCGCAGTCGTTGCGCCAGCGCTCTACCCCGTGGGCACAGCTCCAGGAAGAGTTTTCGTGGATTTGTACCTCGTATTCGGGCGGAAACAGTTCGAGAAACTGGCCGTAGTTGGTCAGGGTCGCGAGGTTGTTGTCTTCGATATGGGTGAGCGCGGAGGCGAGTGCCATTTCGCCAAATCGGTGGTGATGGCCGTAGCTCTCGCCGTCGGTGGCAATATGGGCCAGTTGGGGCGTGTCAGGTCGTCGAGGATGCGGAGCAGGCGTTCGGCAAACAACTGGCCGTTGTTGAGCAGGCCGTTGAAAGCCACCTCCTGCGCCAGTCTGCCGTGGTAAAAATACAGGGCAATGCGGCGTCCGCTGGGGGCACCAGTAGGGGCGGCGGGTGTCTATGGATTCGGCGTCCACTAATTTCCAGACAGTATCGCCTGTTTTGCGCACCGCCGCCGCTTGCCGGGGCGCCAGCACGGTGAACAGCAGGCCATGCGCAGCCAAAACTTCGAGCGATTCGGTGTCCACGGCCGTTTCGGCGAGCCATATTCCCTCGGGGTAGCGCCCGAACCGGTACTCAAAATCCTGCACGCCCCAGTACACCTGGGTCACTTTGTCGCGGTAGTTGGCCAAGGGCAGAATGAGGTGGCTGTGGACTTGCGCCAGGGCATTGCCGTGGCCGCCGTAGCGCTCCCGGCTACGGTGGTCGGCTTTGATAACCAACTCGTAGGCCTCCGGGTCGTTCGTCTCCAGCCAGGTGAGCAGGGTAGGGCCGAGGTTGTAGGAAATGCGGTTGTAGTTGTTTCGGATCTTGACAATCCAGCCCTCCCGGTCCAGGATGCGGGCTGCCGCGTTGGGGGCGTAGCACTCGAAATTGATGCGCTCGTTCCAGTCGTGGTAGGGACGGGCGCCTTCTTGTTGTTCCACCACTTCCAGCCAGGCATTTTCGCGGGGCGGCTGGTAAAAGTGGCCGTGGACGCAGATGTATTTTTTCTTGTCGGACATGTGTTGCGTTGGTCGGGTTGGTTGGGGGTAACGTGCGTTTTTACCGCAGAAACGCGGAGTTTTTTTTACCGCAGAGACGCACGCGGAGACGCGGAGTATTTTTCACCGCAGAGACGCGGAGACGCGGAGTTTTTCACCGCAGAGACGCGGAGACGCGGAGTTTTTTCCACCGCAGAGACGCGGAGACGCGGAGTTTTTGATAATCCATCCGCCTCACTGTAGTGAAAAGTATGGACAAACACTTGCTGTAGCGGCAAAAGTACAATTGCTATCCATCACTAGAGTCTTCTTTTGCCGGCGGGCTTGTTTTCTTCAGACAAGGCGTCTCTGCGGTGGAAAAAACTCCGCGTCTCCGCGTCTCTGCGGTGGAAAAAACTCCGCGTCTCCGCGTCTCTGCGGTGGAAAAAACTCCGCGTCTCCGCGTCTCTGCGGTAAAAAAACTACGTCGCGTCTCCGCGTGCTCCGCGTCTCTGCGGTGGAAAAAACTCCGCGTCTCTGCGGTAAAAAAACTCCACGCCTCCGCAGTGAAAAACGCAATTCTACGCCAGCAGCCGCTCCAGATAATGCTCCCCGATCCCGAAACCGGTTTTCAGCGCCGCCACTTTTTCCAGGGCAGCGGCTTTTTTCCGGGCATCGCTGCGGGTATCGCCGATGGCGGTGATCATGACGTTTTTGGCGGTGTGCTCGGTGGAGACAAACTCGAACACATTGGTTTTGTAGCCGTTAGCTTCGAGCAGGAGCGCCCGGATGCCGTCGGTCACGATCTCGGCCTGGCGCTCTTCGAGGATGCCGTGGCGAAGGATGGGCGCCAGTTCGTTGTGCGTGTCCATGTCGCGGCGGATTTGTTTGTGGCAGCAGGGTGCAGCCACAACGATGCCTGCCTGGGCGTGGATGCCGGTGGCCAGCGCCAGATCGGTAGCCGTGTCGCAAGCGTGCAGGGCGATGAGCATGTCGAGGCGCTTGGGCTGGTATTCGGCAATGTCCTGCGCGACGAAGTGCAATCCCGCAAAGTCCGCTGCACGGGCGGTTTGGTTGCAAAAATCCACGAGGTTTTGGCGCAGTTCGATGCCGGTGACCTGGGGGCGCAGCCCGAGGTGGTTGGTCAGAAAATCGTACAGGGCGAAGGTGAGGTAGCCCTTCCCGCTGCCCATGTCGGCGATGTGGGCATCCGGCGGCAGGGGGTGGGTGCGCAGCAGGCTCTCGATGATTTCGAGGTACTTGTTGATCTGTTTCCACTTGTCCTGCGCCGTGGGCAGCACCTGACCTTGTTTGCTGGTGATGCCGAGCGCGTGCAGCCACGGCGCTGCGGGATCGAGCAAGCGGTGTTTTTCGCGGTCGTGCCGGGTGTCCGGAGGGTTTGTGCTGGTTGGTTTTTAGTAGAAAAACAGCCTTGTTTTTTGGAAAAAGCCAGCGAAACATCGGCATCGGCGGTAAACAGTTCGGCGTTCAAAAATACGTCGCCGAGCAGCGTTTCCAGTTGCAGGGCGGCATCCCCGGCGGTGAAGTTTTTCACTTCGTCGCGGGTTTGGTAGCGGAAGGTGCAAGCGATGCGCGGGCCGGCCTTGAGCGTCACCGGGCGCAGGTAGATGTTTTTTAAACCCGCGGCGGCGGCGGCAGTGGGTTTGCTGAGGGTGCATTTCAGGAAATGCCCGGCGGAGCAGGCGTTTCGGAAAGCATCGAGAAATTGTGTGCGTGGCTGCATGGGCGGCGGATTTCCACAGGTTTTTTTGGGATACGGTACGGGCTGCGTTCACAGGCGTGCGCTCCGGCCTTTGGTAGCGGCCCGTCGGCGCAGTTCTTCTTCGATGGTGCGCAGGGTGAATTCCAATTCGCCGCGGCTTTCAAATTTCCACTTCAGCAGCCACACGCCGGCGAGAAAACCCAGCAGGGAAACGCCCATGACGGCAAACGCCACGCGGGCCGGGGTAATCCAGCCCACCAGAACAAGTACGACGCCAAGCAGCATCCAACCGGCAGCTGTAGCGCCCACGAGGGTATTCAGGCGGCGCAGCCGGTCAAACTGAGCCAGGCGCAGACGCACACGTTCGTGCAATTCCAACAGGTGCGACCCACCGAAATACTCCGGGCCGAGCTCTTCCAACAGGAGGAAATCGTCGTTGGCTTCGCGTTCGAGGCGGTCGAGGGGGGACTCTTCTTGCTTGCTGAACCTCATGGCGGGAAATCTTTTGATACTGAACGGATGATAAATCAAAAGGTTGATACGCAGGGCAGGAGTGCAGGGTTGCGCCCTGCGGCGCAAATTCTATGTACGAGCATGTTTGGAATGAACGGGCAAAACTAACTCCCTCCCGCAAGACCGCGTGCATCCGGCGCCCTCTATTTTCTGGTTCAAACGAGCATTAGAGGCTGTCTCAAAAGCATGGCTTTGACGGGAATTGATTTTTTTCAGACAGGATTTACAAGATTTACAGGATAAATGAGGCGACTCCGTCGCCGAAAATCCTGTAAATCCTTTTTATCCTGTCAAAAAATGAATTCGCCTGTCAACGGCGCAATACGGTGCGGACTTATGAGACGGCCTCTGGCGCGAAGTCATAAGTTCCGTTCCCGCCATTCCTGTGGCGACATGCCGAGTTCCTGCCGGAATACCCGCCCGAAATAACTCGGATCGGTGAACCCCGTATCGTAGGCCACGGCACTGATGGTAGTTGCCGGGTCTTGCAGCAGTTCCCTGGCTTTGCTCAGCCGGACGTGCCGCACAAATTTTGTGGCTGCCAACCCCGTCAGCGCCGATAGTTTGCGGTGCAACTGCGAGTGGCTCATGGCCATTTCGCGGCACAGCTGCTCCACGTCGAATGCGCTGTTGTCGAGGTGTCTCTCCACAATTTCCCGCACTTTTCGTACAAACCGGTCCTCTTCGCCCGATAGGACGGGCAGGTCTTTCTGTGCGATACTACCCTCCGTCAGACCTGCCGCTGCCAGGTAGTGTTGCTGGAGTTTTTGCCGCATTTCGAGCAGTTTTCGGATGCGCAGGCGCAGTTCAGCTTTGTTGAACGGCTTGGCTAAGTAAGCGTCGGCGCCGTGCTCCAGGCCTTCGAGTTTGCTGTCCATATCGGCCTTGGCCGTGAGCATCACGATGGGGATGTGGCTGGTGCGCGCATCGGCACGCAGGGTGCGGCACACCTCGAAACCGTCCTTGCGCGGCATCATCACGTCGGTCACGAGCAAGTCGGGCACGATCTCGTTGGCGATTTCGATGGCTTCCTGTCCGTCCCGGGCCACTGCCAGCCGGTAGTCGCCCGCTAAGCAGGAGGCGAGGTACGACACCACGTCGGGGTTGTCTTCGGCAAGCAAAATCAGCGGGCTTTCGGTGGATGGCGACTTGCCGGTTGCTGGTTTGCCGGCCGCAGGCGAAACGATCTCGACGGTATTTTCGATCTGGTTTTCAAAAGAAAAAGGCGGGTAACCCGCAGCATTTTCGCGCTCCAGCCGCCAATCGTCGTGCGTCGTGCGGGCGTTTTCCGCATCTTGCCGGATCGGCAACGTGACGACAAACTCCGCACCCTTGCTCGCCTGACTTTTTACCACAATTTCGCCGCCCATGAGTTTGACCAATTCCCTGGTGAGTGCCAGACCAATACCGGTGCCGCCCTCCGCCCGATAGGACGCATCAGAACTGCCGTTGTTCGCGGCCGGGATACCGGGGGATGCCTGATAAAACCGGTCAAAAACGTAAGGCAGGTGCTCCTCGGGAATGCCCACGCCGGTGTCGCGCACCCGAATGACCAACCGCGAATCCCCGGCTGCCTTGAGCCGGCCATTGGCGCCGCCATTTTTCAGTCCCGAATCGGTATTTTCAAAACGCAAATCCAGGTAGACGTGCCCGCCGGCGGGGGTAAATTTTACGGCATTGGAAATCAGGTTTCCGACGACCTGCTGCAAGCGCTCGGGGTCAAAATGCATGTCGAGTGTTTCGGCGTCGGACAGGAAGTGGATTTGTACACCTTTGCTTTGGGCGTAGGAGTGGAAACTTTCCACGAGGTACCGGAGGTAGCCCACCACGTCGCCCGGTTGGAGATGGAGGGCCATTTTCCCGCTTTCCAATTTGGCGAGGTCGAGCATTTGATTGACCAGATCGAGCAGACGGTTGCTGTTCCGTTTGATCATGCGGGTACCTTGGTCGAGCCACTCCGACGGGTTTTCACGGATTTGGTCGGACATGCCGGAGATGACGGTGAGGGGCGTGCGGAATTCGTGGGTGATGTTGGTGTACAGCCGGGTTTTGACGGCATCGAGCTCCTTGAGGCGCTCGGATTCGGCCTGTGCGAGGCGGCGGTGAAGCAGGAATCGGTAGGCGCCGAAGATGATACCAAACGCCAGGGCGGCGTACAGCAGGTACGCCCACGGCGTTTGCCACCACGGGGGCCGCACCACGATGCGGATGCTTGCACCTTCCACATTCCAGACACCGAGGCTGTTGGCGCCCCGCACCCGAAACACATATTCGCCGGGTGGGACATTGAAGTAGGCCGCTTCGTTGTCGCGCAGGTCATTGCGCCAGTTTTTGTCGTAGTTTTCGAGCATAAACTCGAGGCGGTTTCCGGCCGGGTTTCGGAAGTTGAAACAGGTCACGTTGAAGGCAAACACATTCTGGTCGTGGCTCAGGCGGATCTCTTCCGTTTGCCAAACCGGCCGGCGCAACAGCGCCTGAGGGCCGGGAGTAATGGGTTCGTTGGCTAATTTGAAACCCGTGATGCGGATTTCCGGCAAACCGTTTGTCTCCGAACGCGCCATTTTTTGGGGTAAAAATGTGTAAAACCCCTCCCCTACACCGAAGTAGATTTCCCCTTTTTTGCTGATAAACGTGGACATGAAACCTATCTCCCGCGTCTGAATACCGTGGGAGGCATCGTAGGCGTAAAAAAACTCGCTCTCCGGATCGAACTCCACCAACGCGTCCTTGGTCGTGAGCCATAACTTGCCGTCCGGCGCCTGCGCGACCGACCGGAGGTAATTGGTTGGGATGTTGCTGTTGGACGGCGTGTACTTCTTGATTTGGCCTGTGGCGATATTGACTTTGGCCAGCCCCTGGATCATCGTCAGTACCCAGAGGTTGCCTTTTTTGTCGCCAAGAATCGTGCAGGCACACCCGCACTCGTCGCTCCCCAGGAGGTGGGTAAATGTGCCCGTTTCGGGGTCGTACCGGTCCAGAAACATCGGATTTTGTTTTTCATCCGAATACGGTTCTGTGCCGCCGCCGACCCAGATATTTCCCTGCGCATCTTCGTATAAACCGAATGTCTGGTTGCCGCCGATACTGCCGGGCACAGCGGGATCGTGCAGAAATCGTTGAAATTTTTCAGTTTTCGGATCGAACCGATGCAAACCGCCGCCCCAGGTGGTTACCCAATAATATCCCTGGCGATCTTTCAGGATGTTGGTGGTGATGTCCGTGGACAAACTGTGCGGGTTGTTCGGCTGATGCCGGTAGTGTTTGACGATCGCGTTGGTTTTGGGATCAATTCGGTAAAGTCCGTTTTGCGTGCAAGCCCAAATGTGACCGCCGGGATCCTGCACGATCGAAAAAGCATTGTAGAGATCGCTACCGGTTTCTCCAAGCGGGACGGCGCGCATCTGCCCGCTTGTCCGGTCGTAGCGCACCAATTTGTTCGGTCCGAGTCCGCCACCCGCCAGCCATAAATTGCCGGAATCGTCTTCCTGAATATCGTTTAGCCCGACAATAACGGCACTCGTATTGTGGAAGGTAAACAAGGGTTTGTCCGAGTGTACTTTCAGCGCTTTGCCGCCCGTGATGCCGCCGCCGATCCAGATGATCCCATCGCGCGATTGGCTGAGGTTCCAGAGAAAATTCATGGGCAGGCTGCTGGCGCCTTTTCCCGTCTCAAAATGGCGCACTGCGCCGGTAGCAGGGTCGTAAATATCCAGTCCCGACATAGAGCCGATCCAGAGCCAGCCGTTTTTGTCTTCCAGAATGGACAACACTTGCCGCAGGTTTTGCCGGTCAAGCGGCATGCTGCGCAAGAAAGGCGTGCTCAGTTTTCCGGGGTTTGCCGGATCGGAAGGCAGGCGCGTGAACTGCCCGGTACTGCGGTCGAGGCGTTGCAGGCCTTCGTTGCCCATGCTTCCCACCCAGAAATTGCCGCGCGAGTCCTCGAACAGCGCCCGCACCCGGTTGTCGGCGAGGCTTTTGGGATTGGCGGGGTCATGCAGGTACCGGGTAAAAGTTTCGGTATCGGGGTGGTAGCGGTTTAGCCCTCCTGTTTTGCCTTCCGGGTCATTTACGTCCCACGGGAACCCGCAACCCACCCAAAGCGTGCCTTGCCGGTCCATGTAAAGTGCCCGGACGAGGTTGGCGCTCAGGCTGCCCGGGTTGGCGGGATCGGAGAAGAAGCGTTTGAATTGTCCGGTTTTGGGGTCCAGGCGGTTCAGCCCATGGTGCGTACCCAGCCAGATGTACCCCTGCCGGTCTTCGACGATCATCGAAACGGTATCGCAGCTGAGGCTGTTGGGGTCGGCTGGATGGTGGCGGTAGCGGGTAAACCGTCCGGTTGCCTGGTCATAGCGGGTCAAACCCCTGCCGTAGTCGGCTACCCAAAGCGTACCGTCTTTGGCCGCGCAAATCCACTGTACGTAACCGCCGGACAAGGAATTGTCCTGCAAAGGGTCATTGCGGAAGGTCGTTATGCTTCGCCCGTCGTAGCGCTGCAGTCCATCTGCGGTACCAAACCACAGCACACCCAGGGCATCCTGCGCGACGCACTGCACAAAGTTTCCGGGCTCTTCTCCCGGCAGATCGAACACCTCGAATTGCGGGGAAAAATCCAACAAACGTACCGGCTGTGCCCGGGCGCCCAAGGCGCACAACACGCAGCATGCAAGAAGGTATGAAAAGGAGGTATTGGGCATGGTGTGACGGTTTAGGGTAAACTTTCCAGGTTTTTGAAACCTGGAAAGTTTTAAACTACATCATTAGACAGGAAAAGCAGGGCTGATCGTTGCGACCTGCCCTGCCAAAAGTATGAAGTATTTTTTGGGGTCTCTTGCGCTTTGCCTTTGGCGCATTCGGTGGGTTAAAACCCGCCGCTACTTCCCGGCCATCGCGGGCGCACCCGGCGCCACTGCGCTATGGTGCGCGGCGCCCAGCGTCACGCTGCGGGATTTTACGACCAGTTCCTGCGTCAGGTTTGCCTCTCCGGCTTGCACACGCAGGGTGTAGGTTCCGGGTTCGATGAGCAGCGCTTTCAGGTCGAGCATTTTGGCAAAGGCGCGTTGGTTGGCTACTTGTTGTTCCCAGCGGATGCTTCCGTCGGGAGTGACCAGCGCGATGGTGGTCTGGTATTCTTGCAGGTTGGACAATTGTACGCGCAGGTTGTGCGCGCCGTCCATGGCAAATCGGGCGATCACGCGGCGGGTGCCGCCGGCTTCCAGTACGAGTCCGCTTGCAGCGGCCTGGGGTTCCGACTGGTCGGCGGTGATGGCGCTGAGGTCTTCCGGGTGTACACTGGTTTGTGCGGTGGCGGTGAACATAGTGAAACCGGCCAGTACCATTGCGGCGATCAAATTCAGGTGCATTTTCATAGCTTCGAAAATTTTAGTGTTGAAAAGTTTTTGTTGAAAAATTCGATGCTGCAAAGATGCGGGGGGCTACTCCGATCCGGCCCGGACACGGCTGCCAGGGTCTGGTACATACGTGCCAAACACCCGGACAAATCTTGCAAGTATGGGAGTAGTATTGCTTTTACGCGGCGGGAGGGGGGCAGATGGAGCGTGTTCAGAGAAGGGATACCTGGCTTGAAGATGCGGCTTGGGGGTATTGGCCGTCCAGAATCTGGCGCCAACAACGGGTGCCGGGCAACACCTATTCACCTGCCAGCAACAGCACTTCCCGACGAAGCGACTCACCGAGGTAAAAACCGGAGGTCTTGCTTCAGTTCCTCAACCCCGTAGTGAACAGGTATTTTGCGCTTGGCAAGTTCCTTCTGGAAAATTAACTGCGGCAAATCTGCCAAAGTAGCAGCCTGCCCAAGCGTCAGCAATTCCTCTCTGAACAAGGTGATGGCAAGCAGCAATTTGATATTTTGCTCGCTAATGGACGTTTTTGCCAAGATGGAATCAGGAAGTTCGATAACCATGTTGTCCAAATTTTGAGTTCAAAAATACAGGCTTTTCAGGCAAATGCAAAGCCGGTGCAAACTACCCCGTCACCGCCCCCCACAACACCTCCGCCGGATGCAGCGCCGCCCGCCCCGTGCCGTCCAGAATCTGGTGCCGGCAACTGGTGCCCGGAGCAGCCACTATCGCCTCCGAATCCGCGCCGCGCAGCGCCGGAAACAACACCAGCTCCCCAATGCGCATGCTCACGTCGTAGTGCTCGTGCTCATAACCAAAAGAACCGGCCATGCCGCAGCAGCCGGACGGAATCACGGACACTGCATAGTTTTCGGGCAAACCCAGTACCCAGGCCGACGGGTCCACACTCGCCAGCGCCTTCTGGTGGCAATGGCCGTGCAGCAAATGTGGCGTTTTTCCTTCGTAAACATATCGGGCGTAATGTTCCCCTTCTGCGCTTCGCGAAATAAAAATTCCTCGATCAGCAGGGCATTGGCGCCCAATTTTTTCGCCGCCCCGCGCTGCGCCTCGGGCACCATGCGCGGATACTCGTCGCGGAAACTCAGAATCGCCGACGGCTCCACACCCACGAGCGGCGTCTGCTCCGTCACGAGGTTTTGGAAAATTTCCACCTGGCGCACCGCCAGTGCCTGCGCCATCGGCAGCAGCCCTTTGGAAATAGCCGCCCGCCCGCTCTCCGGGTGCGCCGGCATGTCCACGCGGTAGCCCAGCCGGGTCAGGAGTTGGATCGCGGCCATTCCCACCGGCGCGTCGTTGTAGTCGGTAAATTCATCGCAGAAGAAAAATACGCGGCCTTTTTCCGGGCCGGTTGGCTGCAACGCCGCCCGGTTTTTTTCAAACCACCGGCGCAGCGAAGGGCGCACGGCCGGTAAACTGCGTTGCTGCGCTACGCCGAGCACCCGTTTGAGCAGCGGCGCCACAACAGGATTTTTTAGAAAAAAATTGGTCACTGTCGGCGCGTACGCCCCCAGCCGGTTCAGCCCGCCGATGTTGGCAAATACCCGCGCGCGCCACGGCACGCCGTGGGTTTTGTAGTACTGATGCAAAAATTCGGCTTTCATGCCCGCCATGTCCACGTTGGACGGGCACTCCGAGGTACAGCCTTTGCACGACAAACACAGGTCCATCACCTCGTACAATTCCCGGTGGCTGAACGGGTTGGCGCGTTCGCTGCGGGTCAGAAACTCGCGCAGGGCGTTGGCGCGGGCGCGGGTGCTGTCCTTCTCGTCGCGGGTGGCGCGGTAGCTGGGACACATGGTGCCGCCCGCAAAATCAAGCCGGCGGCAGTCGCCCGAGCCGTTGCACTTTTCAGCTGCGCGCAGGATGCCATCGGGGAATTCGAGCACGGTATCGAACGGCTTGTCTTGCTGCCCCGGCTCGTAGCGCAGGGAGGTGTTCATCGGCGGCGCGTCGGTGATTTTGCCGGGGTTGAAAATGCCGTCGGGGTCCCAGGTGCGTTTGATCCGGCGCAGCAGTTCGTAGTTTTTTTCGCCGATCATCAGCGGGATGAACTCGGCACGCACCCGCCCGTCGCCGTGCTCGCCGCTGAGCGAGCCGCCGTATTTTTTCACCAACCGCGCCGTGGCTTCGCCGATCTGGCGCAGTTGCACGCGGTCGGCTGTTTTTTTCAGATTTAGGATAGGGCGCAGGTGCAGCTCCCCGTCGCCGGCATGGGCGTAGTACACGGATTTTTGGCCGAAGCCGGCCATCAGTTTTTCAAACTCGCCGATGTAGGCGGGCAGGTCCGTCACGGTCACTGCCGTGTCCTCGATGCAGGGCACACCCTTGGCCGCGCCGGGCATGTTGGACAAAACGCCGAGGCCGGCGTTGCGCAGTTCCCATACCCGTTTGGACTGCGGCCCCGGCACCAACGGGTACGCATAGCCGAAACCCTGCGCCCGCAAATCGGCGATGAGCGCATCGGCTTTGGCCTCCGCTTCGGCAGGGGTATTGCCCCGGAACTCGATCATGAGTACTGCTCCCGGGTCGCCTTCGATGAAAAAACTGTTTTTTGCCTGTTCGCGGTTGGCTTTGGCGCAGTCGAGGATGAGTTTGTCCATGAGTTCGCAAGCCGTAGGCCGGTGCTGCACGGCGGCCACCACCGCCTGGAGGCACTCGGTCATGTTGGCGAAATGCGCGCACAGCACCACGTCGTGTGGTGCGGGCAGCGGTTCGAGGTGCAGGGTAATTTCGGTGGTAAAAGCCAGCGTGCCCTCCGAGCCGGTGAGCATGGTGCAGAAATTGAAATCCGGTCCGCCGGGCGTGAACAGGTTGGAGCGCAGCAGCAAGTCCACGGCGTAGCCCGTGTTGCGGCGGTGGATTTCGGGTTTGGGGTACTGCGCCCGGATTTCGGCCTGTACCTCCGGCGGGGCGAGCATTTCGCGAACCTGGCGGTACAGTTCGGCTTCGAGCCCCGTGCCCGGCATTTTTCTTCAAAAGCCTCCGGCGAGAGCGCCTCGAAACGCGCCTCCGAGCCATCGCTGAGTACAGTGTGCAGGGCGAGCACATGGTCGCGGGTGCTGCCGTACACGAGGGAAGTGGTACCGCAGGAGTTGTTGCCCACCATGCCGCCGAGCATGCAGCGGTTGGAGGTGGAGGTATTGGGCGCAAAAAAGAGTCCGTAGGGTTTGAGGATATGGTTCAACTCGTCGCGGATGACGCCCGGCTGCACGCGCACCCAGCGTTCTTCGGCATTGATCTCCAGCACCTTCGTTAGATATTTGGAAATATCCACCACGATACCCGTGCCTACGCATTGGCCTGCGAGCGAGGTGCCGGCAGAGCGGGGAATAAGCGACAGGCCGTGTTCGCGGGCATGCCGGATGAGCGCCTTGATGTCGTCCGCGTCTTTCGGGTATGCCACGCCGGCGGGCATTTCCCGGAAAATGGACGCGTCGGTGGCGTAGAGGCGGCGGTGGAGTTCGTCGGTGTGGATCATTTTGATTGATTCGATTTTGCCGATTGATTCGATTGGTGGCGCGAAGTTGGGGATATTCGTGCTATACCAAAGCCACATGTTGCAGTAGCGCTACGAACGGAGACAGGTTTCGCTCAAAACCATTTTTAGCGTAACTTTGTGAAGCAAAAAAAAGAAATGACAGCATTACAACAGATCGAACGCTTGTTGCCCACCATGTCCGTAGGGGAGAAAGCGCAAATCGCACGTTGGATCGAACGTGACCTGAGTCGCTACACCCCTGGAATAGAAAAACGCCCGGGGTATGTGGCGGAAGCGCCTGTATCGTTCGTACGCGTATACCGGTATGGCTACTGGTAGAGGCTCAAAATGCAGGAGCAACCGAAGCCAAACTGCTAAGTTCGTTCCCGTCTCTCCGCGCGGAAGACCTTATCAACGCCTGGGCTTACTACCGCGCTAACAAGGAAGAAATTGACGCAGAAATTGTCGAGAACGAAAACGTTTAGAACCCCGTGGCAAGACTGTACAGCGACGAAAATTTTGATGTGCATACGATGTCCGCACTTCAATTTTAGGACACGATACCCTGACAGCACGCGATGCGGGACAAATCAACATGCGGATTCCAGATTCGGAAGTGTTGAATTTTGCTACGAAGCACAAACGGGCGGTAGTCACTTTTGATCGCCGGGATTATCTAAATCTCCATAAGCAGAATTCCGAACACAGCGGCATCATTGTTTGTACCTATGACCCCGACTTGCAAGGCTTGGCAGATCGAATTCACCAGGCAATACTGGATGAACAGGACCATTTGGAAAACAAGTTTGTGCGTATATATCGCCCGCAATCGTAGTGCCCCCGCCCGCCTACCTCGGGCACACCTCCACAAAAAAACCATTTCCTCCTTGGCTCGAAAACCTCCTGCCTCCATCTTTGCCCCACACGATCAAAATCTCCCCGTACCAGCAACCAGCGCCTCCAATCCGATTTTTATCGCCGCCCGGACGTGGTGCAAATCGCCCGCGCTCTGCTGTGTAAAGTTTTGGTCACAGCATTCGACTCGACACAAACAACCGGCCGCATCACCGAAGTGGAAGCCTACCGAGCACCCGACGACCGGGCCTGCCACGCTTTTGGCAACCGCCGAACCCCGCGCACGGAGGTTATGTTCCTGCCGGGCGGACACGCCTACATTTACCTGTGCTACGGCATCCATCACCTGTTCAATGTGGTCACCGGCCCCGAAGGCATGGCGCATGCCGTACTCGTGCGAGCGGTAGAACCCCTCGAAGGCACGGAATTCATGTACGCCCGCCGCCGCATGGCCCAAACCCCAAAACGGCCGGATACGCACCTGACCACCGGCCCCGGCGCGCTGGCCCAAGCCCTCGGTCTGCACACCGCCCACACCGGCCAAAGCCTGCTTGCGCCCGACTCGCCCATCTGGATCGAAGACCGCGGATACCCGGTGCAAGCATCGGATATTGCCGCCGGGCCGCGCATCGGTGTGGATTATGCCGGTGCTTGCGCCGCCCGGGAGTGGCGGTTTTGGCTGCGGGATTCGCCGTTTGTGAAACAACCGAAAAAACGGTAGCGTACCATGCGTCTCAAAAAAAATTCAATAGAAAAGAAGGACACCCGGAATAGACCCCGCCGCAACATCCCGCTACATTTGCTGCGTACAACCATCCACCCGACACATGCTGCTATCCTGCCAAAAACATCTTTTCGCCCTCGACCCGAATGTGCACTACCTGAACTGCGGCGCCTATTCGCCTTCGTTAAACCGTTCTGTGGAAAAGGCATTGAGGGCCTTCAGCGCAAAGCGCAAACACCCTATACGTTTCGGCCCGCCGATCATTTTGATACCGCCGACCGGATCCGCGGACTTTTCTCCAGCCTGATCGGCGCCGACGATCCGCTGCGCATCGCCCTGATTCCGGCCGTTTCGTACGGCATGGCGATCGTGGCCAACAACCTGCACCGCTGGCCGGACTTGCACACCAAAAACACATAGTGCTGATTGGCGAGGAGTTTCCGAACAACGTCTATGCCTTCGAGCGGGTTTGTGCAGCGCATGGGTTGTCCATTGTTACTGTAGAAAAACCCGCCACACCGGACCACCGCGGCGCCGAATGGAACGCCCGTTTGCTGGAGGCCATCACGCCGGAAACGGCCCTGGTGGTGGCGGCACAGGTACACTGGATTTACGGGACGGTGTTCGATCTGGAAGCAGTTGGCCGGCGCTGCCGGGAAGCGGGCGCCATGCTCGCCGTGGATGCCACGCAGTCCGTCGGGGCGATGCCTTTCGACGTGCAGGCCGTCCGACCCGATGCGGTGATTTGTGCCGCGTACAAGTGGTTGCTCGGGCCGTACGGAACCGGCGCGGCCTGGTTCGGGCCTTTCTTCGATGAAGGTGTGCCGGTGGAGGAGGGCTGGATGAACCGGACGGGAAGCGAGCAGTTTTCCAAACTCACCCGGTACGAACGCGCCTATCGCCCCAAAGCCCAGCGGTACAACGCAGGGGAGTATGCGCAATTCGCCCAGTTGCCGGTACTCGAGGCGGCGCTGGAACAACTGCTCGAATGGTCGCCGGCAGCGATCCAGCACTATTGCCGGACGCTGACCGAGGCGATTATGCCGCGCTGGGACGCATTGGGCATCCGCCTCGAAGCGCCCGAATACCGGGCGGGGCATTTGTTCGGCTTGAAACTACCCGTTGCCGTGGATCGCGATGCCCTGGTGCTCCGCCTGGCCGAACACCGGATTTACGTTTCCCCGCGCGGGGAAGTGCTTCGCGTGTCGCCCAATGTGTACAACAATGCCCGGGATTTGGAGGCGCTAACGGCTGTGTTGGAGCATCAGTTGTGATACGCGCGCCCCTGAAGGTATCTTAAAAGCACTGTTTTGACGGGATTGGTTAGTAGGTCGTTTGTTTGAGGACATGCATATCAACTGGTTTGGCCCAAAATGCCATGTAGGCTTCCCAGTGGGCCTTACCTTTTTCCTCGCCATAAGCGGTATTCAACAAAGTCGGAATGTCGTAGTCTGCTTTGGGCACTACCGGATCCATGATCCAGGCATACGTCCAGGTCTTGTCTTCATTTTGGCCGGCAGGTTCCAGCCAGCGCGTAGCGTTCAGTTGCGCTTCATGCATGGGACTTTCAGACTTGCGCAACGCGGATAAAAAACGTCCTTCACCCACTGTTCAAATTCAGATTTGGAGGCCTCTTTCACATAGGTAACGATGAGCCAAACCTCCTCTCCACTCTTTGCACGCGTCTGTTCTTTGGTTGGTGCAGCGGTTTGAGGGGGGGTATCCGGTGTTTTTTGCCCACAGGCAAAGAGCAAGGCAGTCATAATGAGGGCACAGATAGAAGTTGATTTCATAATAAACCGAGTTTAAACTGTTAATGGAAAAAGATCAGATCAGTATGTCGTGTCCGCAAGCAAGTTGCCAACGAACAGCAGGCGGGCCCCCACAAAGATACTTAATCCACCAACACTACCCGCTTCGCCACTACCCAACGCACACTGCGCACCCGCACGGTGTAAATCCCCGCCGAAACACCCGTTTCACGCAGACTGATCTGCATCTGCAAATCCGTCACGACTGGTATGCGGTTTTCCCAAACCAACTTACCCAGGTCGCTAAGAATCGAAATTGTGACCGGCTGGCCGGCAAAATCACTGAGATCAATCCAGACCCGGTCGGTTGTTGGATTCGGGTAAACGGTTTTGAATTTTGAGTTTTGGGTTTTGATTTGAGCGTCTTCCGCTCGGTTTTCCGCGCCCTGCGGCGGCCCGAAAGGGTTTCCCAACACGGTAATCACCTGCGTCGCCGTCGCCGTATTCCCACACAAGTCATCCGCCCGCCAGGTGCGGGTGATCGTATAATCCGCCGCACAGCCACTACCCGATGCTACATTACCCAGGAAGGTGATATGCACATACCCGCCGCAGGCATCCGAAGCGGTGGGGTTGCCAACGGCGGGATGGTTTGGATACACTGCATCGTCAACGGTGGCGGCACGAACGTAAACACCGGAGCGCCGGCATCGGTTACCTGGATCGTTTGCGTAGATGCCGTACTGTTGCCGCATACATCCGTAGCGCGCCAGGTGCGCCGAAGCTGGTAGGTACCCGGACACTGGCTATTGGCAGTTGTTTGGCCGAGATACGCAATGGTTACGGCGCCGCCACAAGCATCCGAAGCCGTTGGCGTACCTACCGCCGGTATTGCTTCCGCGCAGGTGATGGATAGATTTTGCGGAAATGACGTGAATACCGGTTTGCCATTGTCCACCACAGTAATCCGCTGCGATATGCTGCGGGTGTTGTTGCAATTGTCGGCGGCAGTCCAACGGCGGGTGAGGGTGTAGCGGTTCGGGCAGGTGCCGTTGGTACGGGTTTCGCCAACGTAGGACACCGCCACGTTGGGGTCGCAGTTGTCCGTTGCTGCGGGCGCGGTGGCCGGCGGAATGGCATCGCATTGCACCGTGATATTGGCAGGCGTACCCACAAATGCAGGTTTTTGCGTGTCAATAACCGAAATACGCTGGGTCGCCGTCCGGGTATTGCCGCAGGCATCGGTGGCCGTCCACTGTCGGGTAAGGGTGTAGGAATCCGTGCAAGCGCCGTTCACTTTTGTTTGGCCGTTGTAGGTCATATTTACCGTGCCACCGCAGTTGTCGGATGCCACCGGCGTACCCACGGCGGGCACGCTGTTGCATTGTACCGTCGTATTGGCCGGCACAAAAGTGAACACCGGCGCGGTGTTGTCGAATACAGTGATGACCTGCGAACAGGTGGCCGTATTGCCCGAACCGTCGGTAGCACGGTACTGCCGTCTGATTGTAAACCGGTTGATGCAGGTGATATCGTAGGGCAAGGTCGTAAACTGGTGTTCCCTGGTCACCGGCCCGCAGTTGTCGGTGGCAGTGACCAATGCCAGGTTGGGTGCCGGTACCGCGCCGGCACAGGAAATCGTGACTGCGCCCGGGCAGGAGATCATCGGCGGCTGCATATCCACCACCGTCACCACAAAACTACAGGTAGCGGTGTTGTTGCCGCCGTCGGTCACCGTCCATACCACTACGGTATTACCCTTCGGGAAAACAGCCCCGGTCAGCGATGCCGCGTTGTTGAAATTGTTGGTCAAAGTGGTCGCCGAGCAATTGTCACCAAACGTGGGCGGTTGAAATTCCACGCCCTGCACGGTGTAGGTACATTCGCCGGGATTGGTATTTTTCGTCTGGTTGGCCACGCAGATGATGGAGGGTGGAATGTTGTCCGCTACCGTTACCGTGGCCGAACAGGAGGCGGTGTTGCCGGTTGCATCGGTCACGGTCAGCGTCACGGTATTGGTACCGGCATCGGTACAGGTGAAATTTGTCCGGCTCAACTCCAGCGAACCGATGCCGCAATTGTCCGCCGAGCCGTTGTTTATATCTGCTGTCGTGGCGCTGCCGTTGCCGCTATTGTCGAGGTAAACCGTCGTGTTCCGGCACAACGCCGTCGGGTCGGTCGTATCGGCCACCGTCACGGTAGCCTCGCAGGTGGCTGTGTTGGTATGCACGTCCGTCACAGTCAGCGTCACGGTAATTGAACCGACGTGGTTGCAGGTAAAATCTGTCGGGTTCAGTACCACCGTAGTGATGCCGCAGTTGTCCGATGAGCCGTTGTTAATCGTCGTCGCAGTGGTGGCAGCCTGGCCGGCAACATCAAGATAAACGGTGGTGTTTTGGCACAACGCCACAGGTGAAACCGTATCGGCCACCACTACCGATGTCAGGCAACTCGATGTGTTGTTGTTCACATCCGTCACGGCCAGCGTCACCGGGAGGGACGTGCCTGCCTGGTTGCACGATGCCGATGTCGGGCTGACCTCAATACGTTGCAAACCACAATCATGGGTACTGCCATCGTCCACATCAGCTACAGCGATGGTGGCCTGGCCATTTTCATCCAAATAAACCGTCGGGTTGGTTTTGCAGATCGCCTGCGGCAATGCGCAACAAACCGCGTTCAGGTCATTCACCAGCACGCTCGCCGTACAGGTACCGGTCACGCCGTTTACGTCGGTGACCGTGAGGGTGACGGTATTTTCCCCCAAATTGGTGCAGGTAAACAAGGTCTTGTCGAGCATGCCCCCCTGCACGCCGCAGTTGTCGGTGGAGCCGTTTTCCACGTCCGACACGGCGATAGTGGCTTCGCCGTTGGCCTGCACGACCGTGGTGGCAGGTTTTGCATTGGCCTGCGGCGCAATGGTGTCGCGCCAGACTACCGAAAATGTACAACTGGCGGTTTTTACGCCGTTGCCGGCTGAAAGGGTAACCGTCACGGCGCCGTTGTACGCAGGAATCGTGCCGCCGGGCATCGGGTCTTGCGTGATCGGCGGCAAAACGCCTGCACATCCGGCAGTCAGTTGTCCGAGCGAGCGGTAGTCGCCGATCCCCCCGTCGCACACCTGCTGGTTGGCAGGGCAGGCGATTTCAAACAAAGGCGTATCCTTGACCGTCACGTTCAGGGTGCAGTGCCGCGAGTTGCCGGATAGGTCTGTGGCGGTAATTTTCACCAGGGTCGTCCCCAGGCCGTTCAGGATAGTCCCGGCAGCCGGTTCCTGCACGATGAGCAGGGCGGTGTCGGGCGTACAATTGTCGGAGATACTGGCCGCAGGCCGGTAATCGGCCAGTTCGGTTTCGCAGTTGGCACCCACGGTCACGGTGGTGCTGGAAGGGCAGGTTACGGTTGGTTTCAGGGTCTCGATAACCGTTATGGTAAAACTACAGGTGGTTTCGCCCGTCCCGTCGCCGTCGGTGGCGGTGTACAAAACGGTGGTTACCCCGGCCTCGAATTTTTGCCCGCCAGGCACCTGGCCGCTACCCGAACCAGTCGAAGCGCCACTCAGCGCGTAGGAGAGCAGAAAACCGGAACAGTTGTCGGAGGCGGTTGCGGCTGTCCCGGTTTGTGTGGTGTTGCACCCGCTGGACAGGGTGGCGTTTTTGTTGTCTGGGCAGGTTACGGTCGGGTTTTGGTTGTCGGTTACCGTCACGGTAAAGGAGCAGGTATATCGGGTCGTATCGCCGGTTTCCTGCACGGTGTAGGCTACGGTCGTTACGCCTGCGGCAAACATCTGATTAGCCGGCATCTGCCCGGAACCCGTACCGGATGTAGCACCGGTCATGACATGCGAAATCAACGGATTGGCGCAGTTATCCAGCACGGTGACGGCTGTTCCCGAAGGCACAGCCGAGCAGCCTCCAAAGTCGGTGCCGACAGCGACCGGGTTCGGACAGGTCACCGACGGCGGTTCGTTGTCGCGCACCGTTACGGTGAAACTACAGGTTTTGCTCAGGGCGCCAGAATCATCCGTTACGGTGTAAAACACGGTAGTTTTTCCGCTGTTGAACGGCTGGCCGGGCGGCAGCTGGCCCATGCCTTGCCCTGTTGTGGCGCCTTCCAGTTGGTAGGCAATCTGGTATGTGGCACAGTTGGCCGGCGAGCCGACGGACAAAGGCCCCGGGACGGTGGTGTTGCAATCTCCGGGACTGTCGTCGTCGGTATTGGCGGTCATGGCCGCCGGGCAGGTGGCAGTGGGCGGCGGGTCGTCGGCTACGGTCACGGCAATGGTTTGCACGGAGAAAAAGCCGTCGAGGTCCCGCACCTGTACATCTACGAGGTACAGGTTGTCGCCGTCGGCATCCACCGGGTTCTCGAAGTCGGGTGTGAAATTTTTCCAGCGCAGTTCGCCGCTCAGAGAATCCACCTGAAAACGCGAGGAGTCGGCGCCGCCGACAATCCGGTATTTCAAACCATTTCCTTCGGAATCTTCGTTGTCGGATGCTTCGATATTGACCAAAAATCCGGGGGTGCAGGTGGACTCTTCATACCGGACATCGGCCACGGAATAAATCAGCGGTCGGGGACTGAGGGAAAAGTACAGCACGAGGGGCTGCTGGAGCGTGCCGGCCAGGTTGTGATGCAGAAACACGACGGTATCCTGCGATTCGTATACTTTGGCCACATCGCCGATGTAGGCCAAAAAGTAGAATTTATCGCCGATGTAGGAGTTGGCGTACAGATTCATAAAATACAGTGCCTGCCCGCCACCAGCCAGAATGGGTGTGGCATATCCTCGAATCTGGTTGCCGGAAAAGGCCGCCAGATGGTTGTTGAGGGCATTGTTCGGCATACTGTCTGTTTCGATCCGGGCTACCATGCTCATGGTGAACTGGTAGATTTTCGGATTTATGCTCCAGCCGCCGGGTTGGGCCTGAACAAATGATACCACAACCAGAAAGGCTAAAAGCCATACCGGACGGAGGAAATCGCTCCTTTTCATGCGCGTTTTGTTTGAACGATAAATTGGATTTGAGGGTAGCGGCCCCACCCCCAGCCCCTCCCCAAAGGGGAGGGGAGACGTAGTGTACACTTCAACCACCATTAAAACCTTAGGTGTTTGTCGCGTCTCCCCTCCCCTTTGGGAGGGGCTGGGGGTGGGGCCGGAGTCGCGTGTACCTATTCCTTCACCACCTTCTGCACCGCCACACCTTCCGTGGTTTGCAGCCTCAGGAAGTACACCCCGGCACTCAGATCGGGCTGCCACTCGAAGACGTTCCAGCCCGGACGGGCATACTTGCGGAAACGCTGCATTTCGCGGCCCTGCAGGTCGGTGACGGTGATCTGTACATCCTGATCGCGCACGAGATTGAACCGAATCAGTGTAGCATCGGTAAACGGATTGGGCTGCACGTCAAGCAGGAACGGATTGGCCGGTTTGCTTCCGTTGCCGACGCCTGTGGTTTGCGCCGTGAACGGCACGGGCGACTCAATGTTACCCTGATGCTGTTGCGGTGCGAAGAACAGGGTCTCCACGAGGTCGCGTACCTGCCCGGTCTCCGAGTTGTGCAGTTTGAAATGCAGCTGCTCGCCGGAACTGTTGCTGAATACCGTGAGGAAAAACACATAGCGGTCCACCGGCTCCACGTACAGCGCCCTGGCAGCGCCACGCAGTTCAGCGCCGGCAAAGGCACCAATTTCGTGTGCGGCAGCCGTGGCGTTTTGTTCGCCGTTGGCGTACATACCGACTAAGGTCATCGAGTTTTCAAACTGCGCCGGATTCACATTCCAGTAAGCAGTACCGGTTTCCGTCTCACCCCGGGCGGCTACCTCCCCGCCGCCAAGCAGGTTCTTCGGCGGATAGGTCAGCGTGCCCGTACCGGTCAGTTTGAGCTGGTAGCCTTGCGGCGGCACCAGGTAGTTCAGGTTGCCGATCCAGCCGTAGGGCGGGATGAACTGCGCAAAACCGTACTGTCCTTTGATGATGTCGCCGCCGGCCGGACTAAGCGAGGCTAAGGCATCGTTCACCGAAAGCGGGTAATTGGGCAGGTAACCGATCCAGTTCCAGCCGTTGCTGAGCGGGATATTCACCGCAGTCGGGTCAATGGTTTGGCCCGTCATTTTGATCGTGTCGGGCTGGTCGGCGCGGAACTGGTACATGGTGGTGTTTTCCAGTGTGCTGACAGTGCCCATCCAGGGGCCGCCGTACGCCGAGAACCCGCTTTGCGCTTTGATGAGGTCGTTGGCCGGGTGTTTCAGCGAAGCCAGCGCCGGATTGATAGCCGGGTCGGGGAACTGAAGGTTGAACGAAATCCAGTTCCAACCGAGGTGGAGCGGAATGTCGCGTAGCACGAGGCTATTGGTAGACAGCACGGTCGGGGCTATCGGCGTACCCAGTACGTTCTCGGGCTGGAACTTGAATGTGTCCACACTCAGGTCGTACCGCAAACAGGCGGAGGCGTCCCAGATTTGAAAACGGATGGTGTCGTTCACCTCGGCCGACTCTCCGTAGATGGTCAGGTGCGCGAGGTACTTGTCTACCGACGGGTAGTAGCGGATGTTGGCGCGGCCCCGGAGCGTGTCGTTGATGTAAGCGGCTACCAGGTCTTCCTCATCGGTCGAAAGGGCGCCTTCGATGTTGAGTGCCAACACCATGTTCATCGTGGCCGGGTGGATACCTGCGTCGAGGTTCCAGTTTGGCGGAGCACAAATCACCCGCACGCCGAGCGGGATGGATTCGTCGCCGCCCATAAAGAAGGGATTGGCGCCGGTTTCGGTGCGCAGGGTAATCGAGTCGGACCACCGACCGAATGCCAGCGTGGAATCCACCTCGAAGCGGATGGCCGGACTTCGTTCGGCACGAGGGTACCATGTTGGGCACCACCGCACCCAGTCGGGCGCCGACGATGCTGAACGGTACGGGGTAGCCGCCGCGGTTGTGGATATTGGCAGTGACAGACTTGATCTCGCCCTCGGTTTTAGTCATGCCGATGCTGTCGGTGAGCCAGGCGAGAGTTCGTTGCGGTCCACATAGAATTCCCAGATACCGTTGTTGGGCTTGGTACCTGAATATGTTGCCGATCAGGTCTTTGATGCCGTGTAGTTCGGCCCGCAGGATTGGTTTTCAAAATACTCATTGTTGAAAGTCGGATCCAGGGGTGATCTTGTTTTCAAAGCATGTGATGGCCACGTCTATCAACTGGTTGGAGGTAGCATCAAACAGGCCCACGTTGTTTTGCACAAGAGGCGGCGCCGTGGCCTGAAACACCTTGTCGCAATTGATATTTTTATTGAACGTGAACGAAATTTCATCACCCAACTGGTACACCCCGTCGGAGGGCTGCGGCAAACTCACCAAGTACCGCGGCTCCCGCTCGATGCGACCCTGAATGATGTGGAGACATACCGGGATTGCAGCCAGGTCGCCGGTGCAGGCGGCCAGCGCGCGCATTCCGTACGGCCCGTCTTTCAGCCCCACCGTGTTCCAGTTGATGCGCGTAAAACCGCCGCGCAGCGAGTCCCCGGGCAATACTGCCGTCGGGGTTTTGCAGGTTGTCGGTTTTCCCCGATGGCGATCCAGGCGCCATCGCCGCCGGTAGCGCGGTACTGCAGGCGCACCACGTCGAGGTCTTCGTCGGTGCGGTCGTAACCCGTGAGGGTGATGGGCAGCAGGTTGTCGTCGGTGGCGGCGCTGGTATCCGGGTGTACCACCCAGCCTGCCTGCGGGAAACTGATGTCCACCTCGCTGCAGGGTTCAATGAAGTGCGCGCTGACGTAAATGGCCGAATACAGGATGGTGTCGTCGTCGGTACGGCGCTCGATGGCGCCCGCCGGGAATCTTCGCACTCGGAAGAGAGCACCAGTTCCAGGTCGTCGTAGTCATACTTTTCCGGCCCGCGCTCCAGGGTTACCGTGATCAGGACAGGCTCCCGGGAGGAATGGCATAGAAAACCGGGTGATCCAGCACGGCGCCGTTCAGTTTGATGACGGCGCCGTCGGGGATGCTCTCGGGCCGGCAGTGAAGGCGTAGGTGCGCAGTTCATTGGTCGCGCTGGTGTTGCCGAGGGTAAATTTGAACACCGCCGGTTCATTGGCCGGTACGTCGTTGTGCAATGCTGCCGCTGCCATCGCGCAGGGACATGAGGCAGCCCTCGCGGTGGGCCGTGCCCGGTTCCCGGGCAGGACGGTGGCCTATTTTCGTTTTGAAAATCGGCGTTTTGTAAGGAATCCAGGCCGATGTCCACCGAAACGCATCGCCGGGATCGTCGTCCTTGAGGATAAAACCGGTGGTCAGGCTCCGTTCTGTGCCGTTGCTTTCCGTTTTCCCTTTCGAATCCAGTATCAACGCATCCACTACTAAATCAGCACCAACGCCGCTAATGGAATACCCGAGTGTTGTGTAGAGTAATGCCCGCCGCCGGTTTTTACGTCCACGCTCTTCGTATTGGTACTGTCCCAGGTAACCGAGTTATTCGTATTCGGCGCCGGCATCGAACGATGTTGCGGTTCGGTTTTGGCTTTGGCTTTTGCTGGTCGTTTTTGGTCAGAATATTCCCCAATCCTTTTTGGAGAGCGTATTTGGCCGAGTCGGCGGTCGAGGCATTCGGGTCGAGAATCGGAATCGAGGTAGCGCATCACATAACTCCGGATGGGATACTCCGTGTCATGAAGGTCGTCTTGAATCCTTCTGAGCTGTACGTCCAGTACCAATTTCACCTGTGCCGCTCAGATTGTATCGTTGAACTTGACCGCATCCCCAAAGCCGAACACGATGTTCATACCACCGCTGACGAATACGTCGCTGCCCCCGCCCGCTGCCGATATACACTGAGTCTTGACTATACGGGCTGCCGACACCAAATCGCCGTCGCTGGTGGCGACACGCTGGTTCAGTACAGGGTAGGTTTCGACGGTTTTGTCATCCACACGTTTGGCGTGGATACACCGGTAATGCCGATATCCGGTTACTTACCTCCGACGGTATGCTTCGCCTGCTCCGAAGAAGGAAAGATATTTCCAAAATCAGGGCCCAAGGTGGAGTTCTGTTCCAACCTCCGAGTTGTTCTCTTTATTCCACGGTCAATAGATTTATTAACACCACACACCTTTTCCCAATAGGCATAACTGCCGTCGCCGGGCGGGTCGCGCAGCACAAGCCAGGGTGTTTCAGGCAAAATGGTGGTGAACGTCTGCTCTTTCGAGCGCAGCCCGGTGACAAGGGCCTGCTTGACCAGGCTCACCTCGTCGCCTTTCAGCGTAGTGGCGATGATTTGCAGGGTTTGCAAAAATGGTGCTGCGGGGTTGGGGTTGCCGACTTTGAACTTGTACTTCAAAACGCCGCCGCCCATCGTTGTGTCCACCAGCTCCCCAGCCAAGCCGTTCAGGATGCGGAACGCCGCCGAGTCCACATAGCAACGGTCGCCGTAGTAATCTTCGGCCAGCCGGATGTTGATCGTCACCGCCTCACCTTGATCGAACACCACCTGCGTACAAGGCGGCGTAGGGTCGAAGCCGCTGGCGTCTCGATGACTGGCGGGGCGAAGTAGATGAAGTTGACGGTGGTGTCGCGCTTGCCCAAATCCACCCGTCGCGCCCCCCTGCACCTGGAAGGCCGTTTTGATGGTTGGGTCGCTGTGAACCGATGACCGCCAACGATCATCTCTTTCGGCGGCAGGTCGGTCAATTCGTACTCGCCGCCATGGTTCAATCTGCTGCGTTTTCTCATAGCAGCCGTCTTCGGAGCGGATTTTCACCTTGCACACGGTACCCGTCGGGATGATGGATTTTTTGCAATCGCCGCCAGCCACCACGCCCTTCACCGTGCGGGTGGTCATGTCGTTGAACAGCACTCCAGCGATGGGGCTGGAAATGTTCGTGATGTCCCAAAACGCGGGTGCAAAACTGTGGTCTTCAAACTTGGCGACAGGACGACCGAACGGTCGCCCGGTTCGAGGTCAACGACAAAACGCCCACGTTGAGTCGGTGAAAATGTTGGGGTTGACAAGGTGCCCATTGACCAAAATTTCCACTTTTCGGCAAAGCAGTCGGTATTGGCAAAGCGGACGTAGCCCGTCACTGGGACGGTGGAGAGGTCTACGAAGTCCACGATGTCCACCGAAGTCACGCTGGGGTTGGCGTCACCTGGCGGGTTTTGGGGGCAAAAACGTGCGGCTCGGTTTTTTGGATGGCCGAAAATGCCGCCCACTCGGTGCCGTAGGATTTGCCCGCGCCGGTGAGTTTGGAGCCGCCGTTGTTCAGTTGATTGCCCGCGCCTTCGTCGAAGGCGAAGTAGGCCCGCAGGTGGCGGGGCTTGCGGGTCGCGGCCGTAGGTCTGTGCGCGATGATGGAGCCGATCGGTAGGATGGTGTCGTACACCGCTACCTCATCCAGCAGGCCGCCGAAGTAGTCGGTGCGGGTCGCGCCGTTGAGGCGGGCCCCGACTAGCCAGCTCCTGCGCTGGGGTCCGACCAGTTGCCGGTCACCCCGGAGAAAATTGGCCGTGCTGCCCAGTGCCGCGCCGTTTTGTAAGCTTTCACGGTCACGTTCTGCCCGTCTGCTGGAAGGTGAGGGCGACGTGCTGGTAACCCATGCCGAAAGTGCCGAAGGTGTGCGTGGTGCCGCCGAGGGTGCATTTCAGGTCGTTGTTGTTGCCGTTGGGCGCGAGCGAGAGGCGGAACTCTTGGCTGCCCCATTTTTGGAGATCAGGCATTGGTTGCTGTCGGGGCCAGCGCTGTTGGCCCACAGTTCGAGCGTCGCGGACTGCAAATTCGTGCTGTCGGTCAGCCCGAAGTCGGGCAGTGTGGCGTAGTCCATTTCGCTGCGCGTAAATCTTGAGGGCGCGGTGCATGTAAAAAGTACTTGCTCGGCGTGGCGA
>JADJYW010000015.1:0-215000 GCA_016719605.1 Lewinellaceae bacterium
AAAATTGGTACCACGTTCGGTTTGGAATTCGATAATGTCGGCGCCAAGGTTAAAGTCAATGCACTCGTCAAATCCAGCAATGCCTGGAAAACGGAGGACGGCACCGAAAAAGGCCTGACGACCGGTTATTCCCTTAAAGACGACGATCCCGGCGATGCCTTTACAGTAGATGTGGCCATGGATACCTTCTACAAAACCCCCGTATTCAAAATCCGGGCGGGCCAGTCCTCTTGTCCGTGGGAACCTGGTACGGCAAACCGGGAAGGGCCAAACCTGCAATTAGGCTTGGGTTCGCAGTTTACAGCCGTGAACGTGCCTGCAACAGAACCGGCGGTATTCAATCTGAACCTCGGCAACCTGAGCGCCTCCAATGAGGACTGGACGTATGGGTTTACGGCCATTGCATCGAGCAACCCGGACGGAGCCGTAATCAAACTCAACGGGACAACGCTTAACAACAACACGATCAAATACATCGTCCCATACGGTACCTCGGTACCGATAACCCTGACCGTGGAACGCGGACCGGTAGCATACGAGTACGATAGTTTAATGGTTGCCCTGGTTTCCGAATGTGAGTTCGAGCGCAATCTAGGCCTCTCTCTCCCCTTGGGTGTGGGCGACGATACCTTGTTCTTCTCGGGTATTCCGATCAGCGTGGACTTTATCCGTCCGTGCAGCGAAGTGAATATCACAGTGCCGGAGCAAAACTGGGCTGTTATCAACAACGACCCGCTTCAACCAGGTACCAAACGGCGCATCACGGTCTCCGGTTATGACCTGAATTCCACAGATTTCCAACTGATCCGCGTACAATACCGCCGCGCCGACGGCAACGGCGCCTGGATCAATATCGTGGACACGTTTGAACGTTTCAACCCGAATTGGTCGGGATTTGTCTCTCCGCCGGATACGCCCCTGTTATTCCCCGACTTTACCCAGTTCATCTGGGAAACAGCCGGCTTGTCGGATGGGGACTACGAAATCCATGCCTGGGCCGTATGTACCGGCGATGCCAGCGACAAACCCGGCTTTTCGCAGATTATCAAAGGCCGTATTGACCGCGAACCACCCAGTCTTGTAGGCGTACCGCAGCCTTCGGATGGCGTGTACCACGTCGGCGACGAAATCTCATTCACGTTCAACCAGCATGTCAATTGTGATTCGTTGAAACAGGATTTCATCGGTATCAAGCGCAATCTAGGCCTGTATAATACCACAACAAATACGCTGATTGATGTCAACGCGACCTGCTACGAAAACAAAATCGTCCTCGATCCTACTTTCGACAATCAGTTTTATGAAAATAAAATCCTGCGCGCCGAACTACGCGGTATTCAGGATCTAGTAGGCAACAAGACCGGAGCCCTCACCTGGGAATTTTTTGTGGACCGCAACGAACTCGCCTGGCTGACCGACAGCCTCGGCATCACCAAGTTCGAGGCAGAGACTAAAACCGTCACGGCCAACATCCACAACCGGGGCGGCTATCCGGTGCCGTTCAAAATTCTGGATGCGCCCGACTGGCTGCATGTGTCGCCCAACCAGGGCACGCTGGCAGCCAACGAAATCCGACCGATCAATTTCACCGTGGACCCGAACTTAGCCTTTGGCCGGTGGAGCGACACGATCGTGCTGGAAACGCAGACGGGGCAAAATCCCTTCTTCATGGGCGGCAGCGAACCGCTGCCCGTGGGCGTGCGCGTGGTGTGCCGCCCGCCTTACAGCCCGGTGAACCTGACGCAATACCAAAACACGATGAACATGATCCTCCAAGGTCAACATGGAGGGCGTGTTCTCGACGGATGGCGAGGACATTGTGGCGGCATTCATAGACAACCAGTTGCGCGGTTACGCCAACGTGCAGTACGTGCCACAGGTGAACGCCTGGCTGGCCTATCTGACCATATACGGCGACCCCGACGATATACTCAAGCCGCTGCGACTCGAAGTGTGGGACGCTTCCGAGTGTCAGCGCTACGGTTCAGTAGTCGAGAATTTTACCTTCCAGCCCGACAACATCATTGGCAAGACGGAAAACCCGCAGGTGGTGCACACGGCGGGGCTGTTGCTGCGCGAAGTGCCGCTGGTCTTTGGCTGGAACTGGCTTTCATTCAACTTAGCCTTCCCGAACAGCAGCCTGGATTCCGCGCTGGCTACGCTCCACCACCCGCAAAACGACCTGATGCGCAGCCAGACGGCGTTTTCGCAATACACGGGCGGCTGGTTTGGCTCTTTGACCAACCTGAGCAATACCACCATGTATATCTACCGCGCCGACCAGCCCGACACCCTGCGCATGCAGGGTACGGCCATAGACCCCGCCACGACGCCGATCCCTGTGGTAGCCGGCTGGAACTGGATCGGGTATATTCCGAGCTACGCGCTGCCGGTGAACGCAGCCCTGGCTTCCTTACCTGCACAAAACGGCGATGTCGTCAAAAGCCAGTTTGCGTTTGCAGAATACCTGAATCCGACTGCCGGCTGGGTGGGCAACCTGAAATACCTCTCGCCGCCCAACGGCTATCAGATCAAATTAGCCCAGGCCGGCACGCTGACCTACCCGCCGCCGCCCAGTCCGCTGATGGAAAACGAAACGGAGGCACGCGGCGAAACGGAAACACCGCCCGCCCACTGGACGGTGAACCGACGCAGTTTGAGCACACCAACACCCTCATCGGCATGATTCGCTCGGACGGCACCAACGCCACCACCAGCAACATGGAACTCGGCGCCTTCGCGGGCGGCGAAGTGCGCGGCACGGCC
Source organism: Lewinellaceae bacterium (assembly GCA_016719605.1). GTDB lineage: Bacteria > Bacteroidota > Bacteroidia > Chitinophagales > Saprospiraceae > M3007. The sequence continues at coordinate 2,767 of JADJYW010000015.1, forward strand.
CAGGCGATCTACATCGAACCGTTGGACGCGCACTTGTTCTTCCTGACGACCTACGCCAACACAGCGGGCGAACTGTTGCGCTTCAAGTTGTACAACGATGCCGACGGCTCGGTGCGCGACCTGACGGAAACGATGTACTTCGCGCCCAATCAGCACCAGGGCAGCATTCAAAGCCCGGTGCCGTTTGAACTGCAAACGACAAGCGCCGGAGAGGACTCCGTCGCTGCGTTAGGCTTCGATGTGCAGCCCAACCCGTTCAGCAGTGAAACGACGCTACGGTTTAATTTGCCGAAGGCGGAAGAAGTGACGCTCACGATCAGCGATGCGCAGGGCCGCGAGGTGGTGCGCAAGCCGATTTCGGCGGTGGCCGGGCAGAATGTGGCGACCTGGAACGGCCGCTCGGACACGGGTTCGTGGCTGAGCAGCGGGGTGTACACGGTGCGCTTGCAGACGGCTGCGGGAAGTGTGGTGCGGAAAGTGGTGTTGCAACGGCTGCCGTGATTTGGTTTATTACTGGTTTACTGGTTGATGGGTGTAAGTACCCGGACCGAATAAATCGATAAAATCTACTTTGGTCTTTTGCGTCAATACTGCGTTATTTTTCAACCGTAGCGCTGCTATGCTTTCAAAAATGCCTTGTCTTGCCTCAAAATCCCTGCGTTTATTTTATCGATTTATTCAGTCCGGGTACTTACCTCTTTTGTCATTTTGAAAAAACCTGTCTGCTCTACACATGCCCTGCGGTTGTCTTTTCAAACAACCGTAGAGGCATGCGCAGCATGGGCCGGTTTCTTCGAGAAGACAAATGCTTCCGTTCAGGCAAAATGTCCGATTGATTGCCCTCTTTGTCCGATCCAATACCGTGCATTATGGCACATTTGCTGCCTGGAAACAGGTGTAGCGGGTGACGATCTCAGGTCTGATTTGTATTTTGTAAGGCAAATCCAGGAACCTGAAACAATAGTCCACGTTTTGAGACAATAGTGAACCTCCCGCAGAATGGATTTTTTCTTCAAGAACATTACTCCAGTGTTCCCTGAAATTTTTCAACAGGTGAACGGTATATCCGATGTGTTCGCTGGAAAAACGAGACCGCTGTCCGGGATACAAACAACTTTGTATCGGGCTTGGGGAGAAGGTAGCAACGTGTGTTCGATTCGTTCGTGCCTGTTACACCAAAATGTGATTGGCACAGTCGCGCATTAAACTTACTTTTGGCCCACCGTCTGTAATTTAGCTTTTGTAAGGTTAAGCGTACATACCGCGACCTGATGCTTCAAATTCTGATTAACGTGGTTTTCTAATCGTTTTCAAAAAAATGTGCCTGTTTCAGACTGGATGGCAGGCCTTACAACAAGACAAACTTATCTCATGAATTTACATCTACCTTGTCCGAAAGCAACTTGCCGTGCATTCCTCCTGTTTGCCGCTACTTGTTTGCTGCTCCTCCCGTCATCAAGCAATGCTATTGCTCCGCCCAACTGGACGATCAATCCCGCCGACTTCCAGTTTCGCATGGACATGGTGATTCGCATCAACTACGATACCGTACCCTCCAACGACCCCGACAATATCGTCGGTGTTTTTGTCGGAGCGGAATTGCGGGGCGTGGCTACACCGATTGATATCGGCGGGCAGAAGTACTTTTTCACAACAATTTATTCCAACCAGTACACCGGCGAGACCTTGCGTTTCCGGGCTTATTATGACCCGAATGACAAGATATATTCCACCAACGACTCCATCACGTTCACCAACTATGCTTTCGTTGGCAACATCGTCCAACCGTACTGGATCAATATTGATCCTACTTTCAATTTTCCGCCGGAAATTCTGCCCATTCTGGCCGATACAACCCTGCAAACCATCCCGTTCGGTGCACTTAATCTGACCGACCACCTGCTCAGCCTCGACGGTGACCCGGTGACCTGGAGCGCACTGGCCGGCCCGAATCTCACGGCTTCTATTGTCGGCGACTCCCTGTTTGTGCAGCCGGTATCGCCCGCCTGGACGGGTACCGATTCCGTGCGCATCATTGTCACGGAAAACACACCCGGCATGCTGGCCGATACTACTTATGCGCTCTACACCGTACTGCCCGACTATGGCCCCCCGGTGTGGCAATCCATTCCCTCGCAAACGATTTTCGGCGGCGGCTCGTTCGCGCCGTTTGATCTGGACAACTACCTGACCTACAACGGGCCGTGCCGCGCATTCGACTTTGTGTTGCCGATGCCCTACACCGTTCAGAACGCTCCCATTTTGCCGGTTATCGCTGTTGACGGCAGCGTTCAGATTCAAATTATTGACCCCGCCTGGCGCGGCTCCATGACAATTGATTTTATCGTTTGGGACTGTGACTACCCCAATGAACGCCGCGATACCACATCGGCGACGTTCAGCGTACAGGACGACAACAACCCGCAGATTACCTCCCCCCCGACCGTCAATTATCAGGAAAATGCCTGCTCGGGCCTGTACGACACGCAGTCGGCAGACCCGAATAACGCCGAGGGCAACGGCCTGACCTACACCATCGAGGGCGGCGCCGATGCAGCGAAGTTTTCCATTGATGCCGCTACCGGCGTACTCTCCTGGTTCAACTTCACGCCTGATTTTGATGTCCCCGGCGATGCCAACACCGACAACCAGTACGAGGTCACTATTCGGGTGACCAATCTGTTGAACCTGTTTAATGAAATCAACCTCGTGGTCACCGTGACGCAGGAGGTCGGCGGGCCGTTCAACCCGCAAATCATCGGCAGCGGCGGCACTTGTATAGCCGGCGGATCAGCCATGCTGACAGCCACGGGCGGCGTTTCCTACGAATGGAGCACAGGCGCTATGACGGCATCTATTTCTGTTGTCAATTCCGGCGCCTATACCGTGACCGTGACCAGTTCCGGCGGTTGTACGGCCGTGTTAAGCACCACGCTGAACACCGCGCCGACGATCACGGCATCGGGTAATGTCGGTGTTGTTTGCAACGGCACACCAATTCAATTGACTTCCACGCCCACCGGCGGCTCCGGCGTGTACACCACGTTCGCCTGGGACGGGCCGAATAGTTTTACATCCAATGCCCAAAATCCGGCAAGTATCCCGGCAGCACCGGGTGCTACGGGCACCTACACGGTCACCGTGACGGACAATGCGGGCTGCACGGCCAGTGCTACGGCAACAATCAACGTGTCGGCCAATCCGGCTCCGACGATTGTCGCCACAAGCAACAGCCCCCTGTGTGTAGGAAAAAATCTGACGTTAGGCTCTACGCCGTCGGGCGGTTCGGGGACATATACCCAGTATACCTGGACCGGCCCCGGCTTCACGTCGAACTTTAGAAACCCGATCGGTTTCGCCGCTTCGCTGGCCGCTGCCGGTACCTACACCGTGACCGTGACCGACAACCAGGGCTGTACGGCTACGAGCACTACGGTGGTGGTGGTGAATGCCAATCCTTCCATTGCTGCACTTGGCAACGGCCCGCTGTGCGTGGGCGCCACGGTTGTGCTGGGTTCTGTAGTCGTTGGCGGCTCGGGCGTGTATCCCACTTATGCGTGGTCAGGCCCGAGTATGTATATGTCCAATTTGGCAACGCCTGCAACCTTCCAGGCCGAACTGGCTGCTTCCGGCACCTACTCGGTGACGGTAACCGACAATGCAGGCTGCTCCGCAACCAGCTCGGTGACGGTGTCCATCACCGGCAATCCGACCATCACGGCTATGGCCGTCGGACCGACCTGCCTTGGCGGAGACATCACGCTGACCTCCACGCCGGCTGGCGGCTCGGGCACCTACACAACTTTCGCCTGGGAAGGGCCGGATATGTTTTCCAGAACCGTGCAATCGCCCCTGCCATTCCCCGCTATTTCTGCTGCTGCGGGTACCTACACTGTAACGGTGACGGATAATGCAAACTGCTCGGCCACTGCTTCCACGACGATTGCAGTAAACACGGTGCCGACAATTATGGCCGCCAGCAATACCCCGGTTTGCGAGGGAGCCAATATGCTGCTGACCTCTACCCCGGCCGGTGGCGCCGGAGCACCCTACCTGTTCAACTGGTCCGGGCCGGATGACTATGTTGCCTCCATACAAAACCCAGCAGGCTCCTCTACGACACTCGATTATGCCGGTGTTTATCAGGTGAAAGTAACCGACAGCAACGGCTGTACCGGTACGGCTACCACAACGGTAGTGATCGTTCCGATGCCCCAGGTCACCGCTTCAAACAATGGACCTGCCTGTATTGGCACCTTAGTCAATCTGACAGCCAATCCTTCGGGTGGTACCGGAAACTATACCAGTTTCAACTGGGCCAGTTCCCCCCCGATTGCTCCTCCCTATACCGCCAATGTCCAAAACCCGACAGGTTTCCTGGCTGATTTGAGCAAATCGGGCACTTACCGGGTGACGGTCACCGACGATGCCGGGTGCACGGCTACTGCGTCCACGACACTGGCGGTACAGAACAATCCAGCGCCGACCATCATGGCCGGCAGCAACGGGCCACTGTGCCCGGGAGCAACGATCAACCTGACCAGTACGCCTTCGGGCGGTAGCGGCATCTACCTGGCTTTTGGTTGGTCCGGCCCGAACGGTTACATGGGCACCGGACAAAATCCGGCAGGATTTCCCGCCTCTGTTGCGGCTTCGGGCACCTATACGGTCACCGTGACGGACAACAAAAGTTGTAAAAACACGGCTTCTGCCACGGTAGTCATAGACCCACCCACCATCACAGCCTCCAACTCCGGGGGCTGCATAGATCCGAATATCACGCTGACAAGTATTCCCGCAGGGGGATCCGGTGTTTATACGATGTATGCCTGGGAAGGACCGAATACCTATATGTCGAGTATGCAAAACCCGACACCGTTCCCCAGAACAATAGCTGCCGAAGGCACCTATACCGTAACGGTAACCGACAACGTCGGCTGCACCGGCACGGGCACCACGTTCGTACAGGTGGGCGATATTGAGCCGCCGACGATTGCTTGTCCGGGCGACAAAACGCTGAACGTGGACAACAACTGTCAGGTCGCATTGCCCGACTGGACGGGCGAGGCAACCAACCTGACCGACAACTGTGTATCCCCCGGCGACATCGCCGTATCGCAGTTGCCTGTACCGACTTCGATTGTCAGCGGGCATAATACGGTACAAATCATCACACTGACTGCCGATGACGGCAATGGCAACACCGCTCCCTGCACGTTTAATCTTACGTTGAAGGACGTAACTAAGCCGGTGATCCAGTGCCCTGACGACCAAACGATAGAAGCAGACATGAACTGCGCGGGCACGGTCGGCTCGTGGACGCTGGAATCCAAAATGGATAATTGTACCGCCTTCGGGAGTATCACGGAGAGCCAGGACCTGATGCCCAACGCCCCGCTCAGCGGCCACGACGGCACCAGTACGGTTACCTTGACGGCCAACGACGGCAACGGCAACACCGAAACCTGCCAGTTCTCCGTCACGCTCAAGGACATCGCCCCGCCCGTCATTCAATGCCCGGCCAACCAGACGGTCAGTGCCAATGCCAATTGCCAGGGGGAAGTAGGCATACGGCTTTTGATGTCTAAAATGGACAACTGTACCCCTTCGGTGGATATTACCGAAAACCAAAGCCCGGCCTCCAACACCGTGATGACTGGTCACAACGACTTCAGGACGGTGACGCTCACTGCCGACGACGGCAACGGGAATACGGCCGACTGCTCGTTTACGGTCACGCTCAAGGATGTGACGCCGCCCATAATTACCTGCCCGAACCCGACCACAGTCAGTTGTGCGAGCAATTTCCCGGCGCCTAATACCAACCTGGTGACTGCTGTGGACAACTGCAGCGCGGTGGTCAAAACCCACCTGTCCGACTCGCCGCCCTACGACATTCAGTGCATCAACCGTTTCAAAGTGACGCGCTACTACCGCGCCACCGATGTGGTGGGGAACAGCTCCAGTTGCAGCCAGATTATCACGGTGTACGACGGCACAGCGCCTGTCTTTACATTCGTGCCGGCCAACGTGACGGTGCAGTGCAACAGCGTACCCCCGGTAGGTAACCCGACGGCTACAGACAACTGCAACGGGCCGGTTACGATTGTTTTTACCAGCCAAACCCGCACGGACGGCACCTGCCAGGATCGGTACACCCTCAAGCGGACGTGGACGGCCTCGGATATTTGCGGGAATACCAGAACCGCCACGCAGATCATCAACGTGATTGATACGCAACGGCCTAATTTCACCAGCGCGCCAGCCAATATAACGGTACAATGCGATGCTGTACCCGATGCCGCTACACCAACGGCTACGGACAACTGTGCTGTAAATGTCTTCGTCACCTACAACGGCCAGACACGCACTAATGGCACCTGCCTCAACCGATACACCCTCACCCGCCGCTGGACTGCCGCCGACAATTGTGGCAACACCCGTTCCGTGTCGCAACGGATCACGGTGGTAGACAATGGCAAGCCGGTGTTTACTTACCTGCCGCCGGACCAGACCATCGCCTGTGATGCCCCCTTGCCTCCCGTTGGCACGCCTATGGTTTCCGATGCCTGTGATGGCACAGTGACCCTGCTTTACCTTGGCCAGAGTACGACAAATGCAACCTGTCCGAGCCTGTACCAGATCAAACGCACCTGGCGTGCTACGGATGTGTGTGGCAACTCTACTGCCGCCACACAGACCATTACGGTCGTGGATGCGGTCGCTCCGGTGTTCGTCAGCGTACCGAATCATGTGACTATCGAATGCAGTCAGGCTCCGCCGCCACTTGGCAACCCTGTAGCTTCCGATGCCTGCGGTGGTTTTGTTCAAATTACCTTCCTCGGACAAGTGCGCACCGACGGAAACTGCCTGTATAACTACACCCTCACCCGCACCTGGCGTGCCGATGACCTGTGCGGAAACACCGTCACCGCTACCCAGGTCATCACCGTGCAGGACTCGCAGTATCCAACCTTTACCAATGCACCGGCCAATGTAACGGTCACCTGTGCGAACATCCCGACTGTGCCCTTCCCACTTAATGCCGTGGACAACTGTGGCTCACCCGGGGTAACCTATGAGGGCCAGACGGAAGGCCCCGGCGACTGTACTACGGGCTATGTGATCACGCGGACGTGGCACGCCACCGACCAGTGCGGAAATGTGCAGGTACACGAGCAAACGATTACGGTGGACGGCTCCAGCTTCGGGCCTCCAAGCAACGACCGCCTGCCGGATACCGCACAAAAAACACAACGTGCAAACCACAAAGCGGTTGGCCTGCAGCCCAACCCGACCACCGACCGGGTATGGATAGACCTCAGCGACTTTGCCGACGAAGCGGTGACCGTCTCTATCTTCAGCGATCTGGGGCAGTTGGTGTGGGAAAACCGCATTCCTGCTGTGGAGGATTTATTGCTACCTGTGAGCCTGCGCGAAGCGGGCGCTGCGGCAGGGATTTATACCGTCAGTGTGCGGAGTGCGAGCGGGGTAGTGGCAACGCGCGTGGTTTTGGTGGAGTAACCACGATTTTTTCACTTGTTTCAAAAAAAGCAGCCCGTCTGATGATTTCAGGCGGGCTGCTTTTTAAACGCTGCGATCAGGTCTTGGTAGTGGTAAATTTCGGTGATGGAACACGGATTAAACGGATGCAGGCAACACGGATTTTCACGGATTTATTTAAGGAATCTGTGAAAATCTGTGAAAATCCGTGTTGCCTGCATCCGTTTAATCCGCGTTCCATCACTCGAAATTTGCCACTACCGAACAGTGCTTACGAGACCTCCCTTCCCCACTCGCCTTTTGCAAACTTGCCCCTTTCCTCACTGCCCTACTCCTGCCACCATAAACACGAACGGGTTTTCCGGGAGGTTGTCATGGGTGACGATCACGATGGCCCAGCGATAGCCCGGCTGGCTGGGGTGAAACTGCACGGTGAAATTGGTGCTGCCGCCGGGCGCAATAGGCGTACCCGGCTGAATCAGCACGCTGAAATCAGCAGCATGCTGGCCGGCAATGGTCACCAGGGGCGAGCCGGTCAGTTGAATCGGTACGCCCATACCGGTGTTGGAGAGCGTGTACTGCCGGGCGGATGTGCCGCCCACCGAAACGGGACCAAAGTCCGTTCCGTTGGCCGGGTTGGGCGGCTGGGCGCGGTTGGGAATCGGAAAACCGTCGTTTGAGCACTCGATCAGGCAGCCGGCACCATCATCAGCCAAGCCGTTGCAGTCGTCGTCTGTGTCGTTGCAGATTTCCGTGGCGCCAGGGTAAATGGCCGCATTCCGGTCTTCGCAGTCGCCGGTATTTTCGCTGTACCCGTCGCCGTCGTCATCGGCGGCGGCGGCGGCCAGGGCCGTCAATTGGGCGTATTGCGGGCGCGAGCCATTCGTACCGTCCAGTTCATCCACCACGGTGTAGGTGTCGGTTGCCGGATCGAATTCGAAGACAACCCCCGCATCGTTGGCGCCGCCGAAAAGCGTAACGCCGTACAGTTTACCACCCGACAGGATCAAACTGCCGTTCGGGTACGAACCGCCGGCGCCGTCGAACCAGTGCAGCACCGTGTGAACCCCCGTTTCGGGATCAAATTTGAAAAGGGTACCGTAGGTATTCGTTCCGGTTGACGAAGATGTCAGACCGTACAGTTTGCCGTTGAAATACGTCAGGTCGCCATCGGGGTAAGCACCCGAGGGCAGATTAAAGTGATGCCTGATTTGAAAGTAGCTGAGGAGATGGTCGTATTCGTACAGCACGCCTCTGCCGAACGTGCCGCCGCTATAGCTCATGCCGTAAAATTTATCGCGCACAGTGGTCAGGCTGCCGCGGTGGTATTGGCCTTCGGTTGCCTGGAACGCGTGCTCCACAAAGAGGGTGTCCGCTGAGTAATCGTATTCGAAGATGGTGCCACGGCCATACGCGCCGCCGCTATGCGCCACGCCGTACAGCCGGTTGTCCTGAAACAGCAGGTTGCCCACTGCGTAGCCACCGTCGTAGAGGAAGTAAAAAAGACGTTCTATTTGAAATGTGCTGGTGCCCAGGTCAAATCCGAACAGCACGCCCGGCAGGTTCGGGTCGCCGTTTTCCGTCATGCCGTACAGTTTGCCGCCGGCCTCCGTCAGGCCGCAGGAGGGTCTGGAACCATCGGCCCCACTAAAATGGTGCAGCACCGTGTACGCGTCGTTTGCCGGGTTGAGTTCGTACAGGACGCCCTGGTCGTACAAGCCGCCGTACTCCGTCGTGCCGTACAATTTTCCGCCAGGCGCCGAGGAAACTGACGAGCGGAGTAAATGTAGCCGTAGCCACCTCGTATGTAAATATCTTGCCGGGACTTGCGGTCATGCCGTATAGCACGCCGCCTATCTCCAGCAGCCCGTTCCGGGAATTGCCCGTATTGAATTGCTGAAACTCCAAAAGTACCTGATAGGCATTGGCGCCGAGGTTGTACTCGAACAATACGCCCAAATTGGAGCCGCCCCCATTGGGCGTCATTCCGTACAGTTTTCCGGAAAAAATCGCCAGATCGCCCTCCGGACCGGCGCCGTCGGAAAAACCAAAATCGTGCAGGGTTGCGTACAGGTTTGTACCGGTATTGTACGAAAACAACACGCCGGCGCCGTTGCTGCCGCCCTGGCTCGCCGTGCCATACAGAATGCCCGCATCGGGCAGCAAAGCGCCCCTCGGCGCCCCGCCGGTGGTACCGTCGAAGGGGTACAACTCCGTGTACGAAACTGTGCCGGGGTCGAATTCGTACAACACGCCCTGGCCGTTGGCGCCGCCTTGCTCCGTGGTGCCGTAGAGTTTGCTGCCCATGACCGTGAGGCTGCCGACAGGGCCGGCGCCGGCACCCGATACGCCAAAGTGGTGCCAATAGTTCAGGGCATTGGTATTGGGATCGTAGCTGAACAGGACACCTGCGCTTTCCGAGCCGCCGGCATTGGTCGTTCCATAAAAAATACCGCCCAGGTCGGTCAGGCTGCCGCGTGGATCGGCGGCATCGCCGTTGCTCGAAAAAGCGATCTTCACGGCATAAGTCTGTGTGTTCAAATCGTATTCGTACAGGACGCCCCGGCCGCCGGAGCCGCCGTATGCAGTCATGCCGTACAGTTTTCCCGACGATTCCACCAGCCGGCCAACGGGTTCTGCGCCGGTTGGATAGTCAAAACTGTAGAGCGCCGAATAGGATTTCGCTACCGGATCATACTCGAACAACACGCCGGACAAATTTGCGCCGCCGCCGCCGGTCACACCGTACAGTTTGCCGTTGGAGGCCTGCATCAGGGTCGCGTGTGCCGGCTCGGCGCCCTCGGTTTTGGGAAAATCAAACACCTTGACGATGCTGCCGCCCGGAACCTGAACCTTGTAAAGGGTGCCAAAACCCTGCGCGCCGCCTTCCGAGCCGTAGCCGTACAGGGTATTGGGCTGCGCCCAAACCGAAGACGTGCCCGCGCTTGTCCACAGAAAAATAAACAGCCCGAGCGGCTTGAGCCACCGGCAAAAATCTTTCGGGAATGTGTTTTTGTACCAGTCTGTTTTCATCTTTTGCGCTGTTTTCGTTTGAATGAATACCAGACAAACGTTGTATGAATGTTACAAATGTAGGACGACGGGCAGCAAAGCGGGGCTATTCAGCCGGTTATTTTTAGAACAGGCCGGTATGTGTCCTTTCAAAAAAAATAAGCCCCTCCCGCGTTTGGGAGGGGCCACCTCAAAGACTGATTTTACTGATAAAATAAAATCGTTGAGGCGAACGAGGAATCCTCGGAACTCTCAAATTTTTGTTGCCGGCCTACCTGGCTTGCACCATTTTCCGGGTGGCTTTGCCGTAGGGGGTTTCCAGGGTGTAATACAGTACGCCGGGTTTGTCCAGTAGCGCGTGTTCGATGAAGATGGCGTTGTAGCCCCGGTCGTAGTCGGCCGTTTCGATGAATACCGCGCGGCCAAGTTCGTCGTAGATGGTCAGCGTGGCATCGGCTGCACGGGGCAGGTAGAATCCGATCTGGGTTTTGTTCACCCAGGGGTTCGGGACGTTCTGGTACAGTTCGAAGCCGACCCCGACGATGGTTTGTTCGCCGCCGTTATCGAAGCGCAATCCAATGTCGTATTTCTCGGCGCCATACGCGTCGGGGTATGCCTCGGCCCGGGTGATGCGGCTGGAGATACCCAGCATGCTGCTCAACTGCCCGGCGGCCTTGGCCCGGAAACGCACCGTGAACGCTATTTCACCCGTGCCCTCGGGTACCTGCACCGAGGTCGTCAGGGCTTGCTGGTCGGGGAAAACCGCGAAGTTGTCCGCGCGCAGTCCCGCACCGGGCTGTATGTCCTCGATTTCCAGATCGGTGTAGTTCATCGTGAACTGGTAACCCAGCACCGGTTGGGTAGCCCGGAAGGTGGCCGTGACACGTTCGCCGGACTTGACGAGGCGGTCTTCCACGTCAAACAGCAGGGTTCCGGCCGCGCGTTCTTCACTGTACAGGAGGCTGTTGGCGATGGAGTTGCTGTTGACGTCGCCGATCTTGATGGCCATAAAATCATCTTCCAGCTGGCTGCCCTGAATGTTCCACACCGATTTACTTTCCGGAAAGGCCTCCTGCCACGGGTTGGTCGGCACCGGGAATTGGTAGGCTTTGTCTACAAAACGCCAGCTGGTGTTGTCGGGAAAATCGGTGTAAATCCCGAGGATCAGTTTGCGCAGTTCGACGAGGTCGAAGGTGGTGATGCTGCCGTTGTTGTTCACGTCGGCTGCGATGAGTTTGTACGGCGATGTGAACGGTGCGAGGCCGAGAATGTGTTTGTTGATGAGCACGAGGTCGAAGGTCGAGACCCCATTGAGCGGGTCGTTGTCCTTGACGGGTTTCAGCGTGTAGTTGAGCGCAATGGGCACCGTGTTGTCAAACTGGTACAGGCCGTTCTGGTCGGTCATGTCGTATTTGCTGATGGGCGGTGTGCCATTGATGGACTGGCAGGTGATCTCTACATTGGCTTCTTCCAGACCATGCCCGTGCTCGGTGAGCACCACGCCGGCAACCGTCGCATTGGTGTTGCCGCAGTTGGGAACATTGTCCTGTACATGGAAGTATGTTTCACAAAAATCAGCGTTGCCCTGCAAGTCCATGCCCCACAGTTCGACCAGTTGGAAACCCTGCTCGGTGCAGTCGAACGTGATGCTGGTTTGCGGCGCCCCGTTGGACAGGAAGGGGAATCCCGTACCCTTGTTGGCCTTGCGAATGCCGTGTACCAGCAGGTTGGCAGGCGTACAGTTATCGGAAGCTTCTTCCAGGAATGTTTGGTAATTGACGGTGAGCATTTTGTCTGCGCCAATGTTTCCGCTGATTCCGTTGTAGCACTTGAGGCTGGGCGCTTTGCAATCCTTGACCACAAAGGTGTATTCGCAGACCTGTTCGTTGCCGCAGCCGTCGGATATGAACCACTTGATTTTGTGCGTGCCGTAGGGCAGTTCGGGCAAAACATAGTCGTCCGGTTGTTCGATGGTGTTCCAGCGGAGGCAAGCCGTTTTGGTATTGCCGCTCACGTTGGTTTGCAGGGCAAAGCGGTATTTCTGCTCCAGCGGTACAGGGCGCTTGTCGAACGCACGCGGAATGCCGCCACTGAAGTTCGGGTTGCCGGCATTGTTGAAATACACCACGTTGGGGTCGAGCGCCGCCAGGCTGTTCACCACGGTTTCCATCGTTCCGGTACCGTCGAGGTCGAGGAACAACTGGTATCGGAATGAGATATTCGATTTGGAACAATCATCTGTAGCCGAGATGCACAGGTCGGTTGGCGCCTCGCAGAGGTCATGCGAAAACGTCTTGCTGTCGTACCAGTAGGACTGATTCCAGAGCAGCGGGTCGTTGTCGGTTTCGTCGCATACCGTGATCGGAGAGGCGGGGCACAACAGGGTTGGTTTTTGGGTATCCGTGATCTTGATGATCTGTTTGTACTGGTAGCAGTTCACATTGGGCGACCAGTAGGTGCTGAAGTTTTTGGGCGTCTGGTCGTCCGGACTGAGTTTGGCCACGGTTGGCGCCCAGGGGAACAGGGTGCCAAGAGGCGACACGACAGGGCCGACCAGGTTGGATGCGTGGTTCGACTGTGCGTTGGGGTTCGGGTTTGGCACGAGGGTACAACCGAGATTGGGGTTGTATTGGCACCAGTTGATGATCGTCCAGGTGCGCTCGATTTTGTAGCAGGCATCCGGCACAACGGTGAATACCTGATCGGTATGCGACACGCCGAGCAGTTCGCAGTCTGCTCCGAAAAACTGGGGTTCTCCGTAGGTAGGCGCGCCATTGCACGACGTGACGATCACGTCATCGGGAAATTTTACAAAATAGTTCTGCTTGTACTCGACCACCACGCGCTGGGTGCAGGTGCTGGTCAGGCCGCGGCAATCGAACACCTGAAATGTACGGACAATGGTTCCTTTGGAGCACATGGTATCGAACAAAGCCCAGTTGGAGGTCGTGGTGACCGTGTCCACGCAGCAGTTGTCGGCGCCCGTGGCCATGCCATAAGACCAGAGGGTAGGGTCGAAGCTTTCGCAGGTTATGGTCACATGGGCCGGCGGCACGCACACGGGTTTCAGTTTGTCGTCCACATAAGCCTGCACCTGGCATTCGTTGGAATGTTGTTCCTGGAAGCTCAGGCTCACCGAACCAGGCGGCATGGGCACATCGTACACGCGCAGGATAACCAGAATGGTATCGCCCACATCTTCACAACAAAACTTGACCTGGTCGTGGAACTGGGAATTGGTCTGGCATGAATTGCTTTCCATACGGCGGGCCTTAACGAATATGGGGCCGCAGTTGTCGTAGGAACCGTCGTCGAAGGTTAATGCATTCACGAGGGCCATGCCGTCAATACCCAGTGAAACCTGTGTGATCTCGTCGCAGGCAACCACTGGAGGCACACTGTCTGTAATCGTTAGCGTAAAGGTGCAATACGAGGAAACGCCGCAGGCATCTTCGGCAAAATATGCCACAATGTGCTGGCTCACAGGCAAACAGGGTGTGAAGCCGAACACGGCCAGAGTATCTTTTTTGGTCAGGTCGTTACCGGGGAAGTTGGACAACACACCCGGCACAATAACCTGGTCGGTGGTATCGCCCGTGATCGGGTTCAGGATAAAAATGATTGCCGTGGCATCTGCCACGCGACCACAGGCATCCTCCACGATGGCATCGGGCAGGTCCACGGTAGCACAGCAGGTAAGCGGATTGGTACTGACGGACAGGTTGGCCGGGCAAGCGATAGCAGGACCTTGCAGGTCCACTACGTTGACGACCTGGAGGTGGGTTCTCGAAGCGCTCGGGCACGAGCCGAATATCTGCCACGTTCGCAGGATGGAATACACCCCGTCGCAGAATGGGGCGACCTGATTGGTTGATGTGGCATTGATCTCGCAGAAGGCATTGGCGCCGGTCAAGTAAAATGTCACACCATTGAACGTGTACGAAGGTGCGCCGGTCACAGCCGGATCGGTCATAGCCATGTCGCAATTCACGGTTACATCGGCAGGCATGGTCAGGGCGAGCACGCTGATCCTTTGAAAATAGATATACTGCGTACAGGTTGATTTATTTCCGTAAGTATCGGTGGCGGTCCAAACGCGTACTACATAACCGCTGAGATTGGACTGGCCGTTGAACGTGTCGCCGCAATCTACATCCACCCAGGTATCGTTGTAGGTCAGGGTAGGTTGGGTGCAGTTGTCGGTCACCTGGGGGTTTGCCGTCGGTATACCGAGTACATTGGCTAGGTAAGCCGGTGTATAGTTGTTGACCACGCAGGGCAGGAAGATGTCCTGGCAGGAATGCAAACACGAGGCAAATAGTCTTCCACCAGGGCCTTGGTAATGCAGAAATTGCCGGAGCAGTTGTCCTGAATACGAATGGTCAAAACCACGCCCACATACTGCGACGTGATGGTATTGCCGATATTTTGTCCTTGCGGCGTGAACAGAGTGACGGTGTACAGGTCGTCGAACACATCCTCCTCCAGGGCCATGTCGGGCGTCACGACAACCGAGCAGCTCTGGCCTATCGAAATATACACCGTGTCGTTGCAAACCAATGCTCCCGGCGTGGCGTAGTTCAGCACCATTTGGTCGGACGCCGCCGGGCAGGGGCCTGCCGGGTCGTTGGTGGTGAGGGTCATGATGATTGCCCCCATGTAACCGGCGGGCGGGCTGTAGGTGGCATTCAGCACCTGCGGACTGGGCAGAAATGTGCCGCCCCCGACGGAAGCCGACCAGGTGGCACTGGTGGCCGAGCCGCCGATGATGCCGTTTAGCGGGTGCTGACTGCCGGTGCAAAGTGCTTTGTCCGGGCCGGCATCGGCTGTAGCAGGTGTATCTATTTGTACATTCACTGAGGCCGTACCACTCATACCGGTACCATCGGTCACGGTCACGGTGTAGGTGCCGGCGTGTGCCAGCAGGGTATTGGGGCGCGACGGGTTTTGAGCATTGGAGGTAAATCCGGCAGGGCCGCTCCATGCAAAAATAAAAGGCATCGTACCGGCGGTGACGGTGGAGGTAAGGTTTAGGGTAGCCCCGGCGCAGAGCGGCCCGTTGGAGCCGGCGGTGACGGTGACTGCTTGCGGCGCCGTTGTGACCGTTGGCGCATGCCCGGCATCATGGATGCCGGAAAAAGGTCGGGAGAAGGCCTGTGCGGCAATAAACAAGCAGATCGGGAACAGCAGCCAGGCAAGGCTGTGCTTCCCATGTACGAAAAGGGATGTGAGCATTCGCATGATAAACTAAATTTGAGAGTGTGGATTACGAGTTGTTATCTGAATGAGTGCATTATTTGTTTGCTACAATTTTTTGATTTTTAATGATTTACAAAAAAGTTCCGCTAGTGGGGGTTGGATAAGGCGGACAACCGGATCGGACGTCGCACCTCCCCTTCCCCCCCCTTCGCGAACACTCGGGAAAATCACTCGGACCGCTTTTGGCCAAGCGTCATGATATTGCTGAACGGGCATAGTGCCCGGTTCTCTCACAGGTGTTTTATTGGTTCAAAAGGGTCAATCCGGTTTGTGAAGCGCCGGGCTGTTTTTTAGTGATCCATGCGGAGGAAAATCCTCCGGCAGCGGATGTCGCAGTTGGGTTGGGGCATGCCGGGTGCTGGCCGGGAAAGCGCAATTGCTCCACCGGTATGGGCATCGAGCCGACCGTTTTTTATTCCATAATAAGTACTGCCGTGCGCCGGGACGCTACAAACCGGGGATGGGACACCCCGGTCCGGGTCGGGCGAGCATTGTTATTGCCTGTCCGGCAGGTTATGCACCGGCGCGCTCCAAAGAGCGTGTTCGGAAAATATCGTCCATGTTGTACTTCATTTAAAACTCCACGATGAGCCGATCATCCACTTCCCATACCTGGTAAATGCCGGGCCGGATGGTGCGCTGCTCAATTTTCTGCGACCGCAGCAGGCTGTGCGGTACCAGATACGGCTCGAAAACCTGAAAGAGCAGCCAGCGGAAATGCCGCCGCATGTAGCGGCCCTCCATGGAGGCTTTTTCAAACTCAAAGCGCATTTTTCCTTCTTCGGTGACGCTGACCCAAGTCGCTACCCTGGGGCATTTGACATCGAGGTTTTCACCCGATGCCATGACCCGGCAAATTCCTACTCCGCCACAATTGGCGCTGGGCGAACCAAGTACCACATCGGTGCGAATCTTGTGAGTAGAATGGGCACGTTGGGGCGTGGCGGTCGTTGTGCTTGGTGTTGTTCTCATCGTGTACATATTGACTTGCATGTTTTGACTGTACTGGATTGTTGTTCCGTTTTGATGCTACAAAAGTACAGGGGTGCGCAAGGGGCATCCGGACAATACCCGTCAAACAAACACCATAAAAAAAGAACTAAAAATGTAAAAAAAACATTCCAAATAATTGAAAATCAATTTTTTGATAAATGTTAATTTTATACACAACCTGCTTGTTCGTGCGCAAGAACAAGGGTGTTTTTTTGATAAAAAAAATGTAAAACCGGGTAGACGATGGACAGGCGCTTATTTCCCTTTGCGGGCTTTGGGCTTGTAAATGGTGTTGTCCAGAGAGTCCAGCGCCATTTGCCATAGGTCTTCGTAGGGAATGAGTTCGATGTCGTGCGACTGGTTGGCGAAGTCCAGTGGCATCCGTTTCAGCATCTTGACGTACTTGTCGGCGTGGCGAATCACGGCCGTACGGTGGAAACCCGCGTCGGGCATTTCCAGCAACATTTTGATGAAGCAGTTGCTGCGGTAGTTGTCGTCCTTTTTCAGGTAGCGCGACGAGTATTTCTGGATAGCCTTCATGCGGTCAATAACCACATCGTGCTCCTTAGTGAGGATGAGGTAAAGGATATGAAAGTTCAGGATGGGGATATTCATGCCGCGCCGGTCTTTGGAGAAAAGTGGCACATCGTTGAGGAAACGCATGATCCGGATACGGCTGATAACCGTCTCCGGGTCGTCGGGCTTGATGCGTCCGACCTGGATCAGATAAAACAGGTAAGCCTCGAAAATTTTCCAGGTTTGTTTGATGCCGTCGGGCAATCCGTTGAAGCGGCGATGCTTCACCGTGGTTTTGTAGATTTGGTACGCCTCCTGGTACTCGCGGGCATGGAAGGAGAGCAGCAGCAGCAGTTCCTGATACTTGAACCAGTTGAAGGAGCCTTGCTCGAGCAGTTTGAGGCCGCGGTCGGCGGCTTTGCGGCCACGCGGGAAGTCGCGCAACTGCACATAGCAGACCATTTCCTGGTACAGGAAGGCCTGCAAGGGTACGTTGGCTACATAGTCCTTGGCATCGAAAAAGCGGATGGCTTTGTCGCAGATGTCTATGGTATTGGCGTAGTCATTGACACTGGTGTAGATGATGATCTCGATCAGGCGGCCGGTGAAGTGCAGGCGGTAGGAATCGTACTTGTTGAGCGCGTCGTCCAGCCGGTTGAAATAGGTACGAGCCACTTTGGGCACCTCGCGTTTGGTGGACTTGTCGTTGACGAATCGGATAACGAGATCGGTGTAGAGTTCTTCGGCGAGGTTCTCGAACCGGAATACCTCTTGGAGGTGGTGCACTTGCTTGCCGTACTGATCGTATTTTTTCAGATTGCCCTCGATGGAGCCGTAGTAGAGGCGCATGGTGCGCACCATATCGAGGGCGAGGTCAATGAAATCGAAGCGGAGAGCCGATCGGAGCACCTCGTCGGCCAGTTCCAGGGTAGTGAGGTGCGCGTTTTTGCCGAGCAGGAGTTTGATAGCGCCCCATTTTTTGTAGCACTCGAAATAGGCTTTTTGGCGTGCGTTGTAGTGCGGCAGGTTGAGGTCAATGACCAGCAACATTTGCACTAAGTAGTCGCGCAGCGATTTTTTGATGCGCAGGTACGACACATTGCGCTGCTCCCCCGGGTAGAGGATAGCCATGGCCTGATCGTCGTTTTCCACCTTGCTTTCGGCAACCAGATCGTAAAGCCGCATGGACAGCGGCCCGGGCTGGAGTGCTTTTACCGTGAGCAGCGAGGCTGCCCGCAGTTTTTGTTTGGTGACAATCGAGACAAGTTCGCGGAGTGCGTGCATACCAGGCGCCGGTTGGGAGGCGGTTGAGGACTCTGTTCGGATTAGAAGCAACAAACCTACGGGTTTCTGCAAAAATCCGATCCGGGTGATTTGCCCGGCGCGTTGTACGGACAAACAGCTTGCCAACTATCCCGATACCCTGGTATTTTCTCTCAGCGATACGCCGCGTTCGCCTGAACGCACGCAGTAACATCCGCAGATGCAAATGAAGTGGAGCAGAACGCTATACGCCGGTGATGTCTATGATGATCACGTCGCTGTGGAGGTTGTTGTTTTGGTTGGAGGAGGAGGAGAAGAGCGGAGTGTTGAATTGATTTGCCATGATGACTTCGTTGTTGATTGTTTACGAAGTCAAATGTCCGGGCATCTCACCCCCTGACAGGGGACAGCAACACAGGCTCATTCGCGTAATAAATCCACCTCTTTCGGTGTATTATTTTTATTAAATTATTGAAAAACAATTTTTTATGTTTTTCAAAACTTAAACCATTACGCAGTTTCAATATAAGTTTTAATCAGGCTTTTTTGGTACTTTTTTAGGTTGTTCGGCAGGTACTTTATTTACCGACGCGCTGTTTGGGCAGGCTGTCGAGGATCATGTCCCAGAGGTCTTCGTAGGGGATGATCTCGATCTCGTGTGCCTGGTTGGCAATTTCAATGGGCACCTGGCGCAGTTGGGCCAGGAATCGTTCGGCTTTTCGTGCGGCGCCTTCGCGGTGGAAGGCTGCTTCGGGGATTTGCACGAGCATTTTCAGGAAGCAGTTGCTGCGGAAGTGTTCGTCTTTTTTCAGGTAGCGTGTCGTGTATTGTTCTACTGCTTCCACGCGGTCCAGCGCCGCATCGTAGCGCTTGTCCACGATATCGTACAGGAGTTGGACAATGAGTACCGGAATATTCATACCGCGCCGGTCTTTGGAGAAAACCGGAATCTCGTTGAGGAACTTAGCCAATTTGAACTTTTGAGCGGGCAGGCGGTCGGCACGGCGGATACGGGCCAGGAGTTGGGCGTATGCCTCGTAGATTTTCCACATCTCGCGAATCTGGTCGGGCTGCTGCACGAGACCAGGGTGGCCGAGGGTTGCCTGGCAGGCATCGAAGGCGTCGTCGTAGTGCCGGGTATGCAGCGCGAGCAGAAAGTAAAGCTCCTGCACCTTGAACCAGTTGAACGTGCCGGGTTCGTAGATATCGGCATTTTGGCGGATGATGGCCTGGCCGCGTCCGAAATCGCGCAATTGTACGCAACACACCACTAACTGGTAATAAAAAACCTGCAAGGGCAGGTGGCTCTCGTAGGGTTTGTTGCGAAAAAACGTGAGCGCCTGTTCGCAAAGATCGGCCATCGTGCCGTAGTCATTCCGACCGCCGTAGATCATCAACTGTAACAGCCGGCCGCTCAGATGCAGCCGAAATGACGCGCATTCGGCCAGGTGCGGCTCGATGCGTTTGAAACAAACCTCTGCCTGCCGGGCCACGTCCTTTTGGGGCGCGCGACTATTGGCATACCCGCTGATGAGATCGGTGTACAGTTCCTCGGCCTCATTTTCCATGGCCCATACGGCCTGATACTCCCGGTAGAGATTTCGGTACTGCTCATATTTGCCGGAGTCGCCGACGATGGTGCCGTAGTGCAACCGCAGGTGGTAGGCGGCGTTCATGCTCAGTTCCGTAAACTCAAAATGCTGCGTGTGGCGCAGCATTTGTTCCAGTTGTTCGATGCCGGTAGTTCTGATTTTTTTGGAGAGCAGGGTCATAGCCGTTGCCCAGCGCTTGTTGCACTCGAAGTGCGCCCTTTGGCGGTCGGTGTAGCCGGGTTCCTGAAAATCGAGCAGGAAAACCACTTCGAGCAGGCGCTCTTTCAGTTTGTTTTTCAGGCTGCGCAGTTTGGTCAGCGCCGTAGGCGAACCATAGAGCAACGCGGCAGCATCGGCTTCGGTGGCTGATTTTTGCTGTTGCAGGAAATCGAACAATTGTGCCATTTTGGAATCCGGTTGCAACACGGTATTCCACAGGGCACTCGATTTTAGTTTTCCCCAATGCAGGGAATGTACCAATTCGGTCAGGTCACGCATGATTGAATGATTTTGGATGAACAGTCCAGAGCAGGCCATGCGTGTTCGCTCCGAGGAATCCGCAGCATACACAAGGTGTACGCGCACACGCAACAAGGCGTGCTGCTTCATTCCGGAATACAACGCAGGCAGGCCGGGATTCAGAAGACCCGGTCAGGCCCAATCAAACAGATATGCGTGCGTGAAACGAAATTGGAAGGGTGGTAAGAACCAGTCGAGAGGTGTACAAGACTTTTCATAGGCGGCGCAACTTGTAGAAGTTAAGCAGAGATTACGGATATAAAAAGGGATTAAAAGGATTGTGTTTTAGTACCTGTAAAAGCACAAAAAAATAACACAAAAAACTATAAAGCAACAGATTAAAGGTTTAAACAAAAACATATCAGACAATTACCGAAAGCAAATGTATGATTTATTTTCAAGTTGCAACAATTCCGACAAATTTTCCATGAGTGGCTATTTTGTTTGATTCTCTACCTTTGCCAGCCAACGCTCGCGCAGGCTACCAAAAATCGCAGCCGCACGAATCGAATCCTTCCACGATACGCAAGACCACCGAGCATGAAGCACCTGCTACCTGTCCTTTTCTTAACCGCTATTTGCACCACCGCACTGGTCGCCCAGACCCCCGCCCCGCGCATCACCGGTAACCTGCAAACCAACGGCAACTTTTTTATCACGGACGCCAAGATCGGAGCCACCGGCACCCCTCAGTATGACAACCAGAAATTCGGGGCCGAGAGCTGGCTGGCGCTCAACTACTCCAACTGGGGCTTCGACAGAGGTGTGCGCTTCGATATGTTCAACAACTCCAACCTCCTGAACCCTACCGGGTCGTTCACCGGTGAGGGCATCGGACGCTGGTATATCCACAAAGAGATCAACAAATTTGACGTGTCGGCAGGCTACCTGTACGATCAGATTGGCTCGGGCATCATCTTCCGCGCCTATGAAGAGCGCGCACTGATGATAGACAACGCCCTTTTTGGTGTGAAAGCCGGCTACCAGATCAATGACAACTGGAAAGTAAAAGCCTTCACCGGTCGCCAAAAACGCCAGTTCACGACCTACGGCTCGGTCATCCGCGGCGGTTCCATCGAGGGCTTCATCAAACCGGACTCCACCAAAAGCCTGACGCTGGCGCCGGGCTTCGGCACAGTGGCCCGCACGCTCGACCGGGAGTCCGTCACCCGCGCGGCCAGCGAAATGAAACGCTACCAGCGCCTCGACAGCATCCAGTACAATTCCTACGCCTTCACGCTCTACAATACCCTCAGCGCGGGCAATTTCACCTGGTTCGTCGAAGGCGCCTTCAAAACGAAGGATGTCATTTTTAATGAATTTGACAATGTAACTACCCGCGACACCACCTTCCTGCCTGATGGTTCGGTCGGGAGTATTAGTCTGGACACCATCAACGGTATCCTCGTGAATACCAACGGCTACATGGCCTACACCAGCCTGACCTACGCTACCGGCGGTTTTGGGATCACACTGGAAGGCAAGTACACCAAAAATTTCCGTTTCCGAACCGATCCCTTCCAGATCGGCGTGCAGGGCCAGATGAATTTCTTGCCGCCCATCGCCCGGCAAAACACCTTCCGCCTGCCTGCCCGTTTTGCCCCGAATACCCAGGAGATTGGCGAGCAAGGCCTCCAGTTGGATGCCCGCTATAGCCTCAACGACAAAATGTCCGTCGCCCTGAATGTGACCGATATTTATCTGCTCGACGGCAAGGAACTCTACCGGGAAATCGCACCTGAATTTACCTATAAACACAACCGCAAATGGCAGGCTCTCGTAGGCTTGCAGTTTTTGAAATACAACATCGGCGCCTACCAGTTCAAGGACGACTCGGAAGACAATCCCGATATTTTACCCTGGGTGAAAATAGGCAAAAAAGGCTATGTGGACGCATTCTCCCCGTATGCCGAATGGCTGTACAAATTCACGCCCCGCAAATCGCTGCGCGTGGAGGCTCAGTACCTGCTGACCGACGATGAGTTCGGCTCCTGGACGTTCCTGCTGGCCGAACTCGGCCTGGCGCCGCACTGGCTGATCTATGTGTCGGACATGTACAAAATCCGGCATTCCGACGAAGCCCTTGTCGAACTGGAAAAGAAAGGGGA
Organism: Lewinellaceae bacterium; assembly: GCA_016719605.1. GTDB lineage: Bacteria > Bacteroidota > Bacteroidia > Chitinophagales > Saprospiraceae > M3007. The sequence goes on from JADJYW010000015.1 coordinate 25,532, forward strand.
GTCGGACAAGGCAAAATACGATGGCCTGCACTACCCCACTGTCGGCGTGGTCTACACCCACCGGGCCAACCGTTTCTCGCTCGCCTACGTCAAGCAAGTGGAAGGTATCAACTGCGCCGGCGGTATCTGCCGCTACGAACCAACCTTCCACGGCGTGCGCCTCCAACTGAGTTCTTCATTTTAAAAAACTGCCGAACATGAAAAAAATATCCTTTGCACTTTTCGTCTTGCTCGCCGGACTCTTCCTTCCGGGATGCGAGGAAGAATTGATCATCATCACGCCCTCCTCCAACACCGGAGGCCCCTCCCCGGCGAACAAAAACGCACCGTACTGGCCGAAGAACTCACCGGCGTGCGTTGCCCCAACTGCCCGGAAGGAACTGCCGCACTCGTAGCATTGGACAAAGAGTATGGCGAACAATTAGTCGTCGTGTCCGTACACGCGGCCCTCGGCTACGACGTGCCCTACCCCAGCAGCCTGTACGATTTCCGCACCGCCAAAGGCACCGAAATGGCCAACTACATCGGCGCCGCCTTTTTCTTCCCCACTGCCGCCATCAACCGCCGCATCGTGCCCCCCGAATCGGAACCCTACATACCCCGCCAACAGTGGGCCGGTATCATTGCCGAAGAACTCGAAAAGCCGCTCACCATCGGTATCGCCCTGAAAAACACCTTCGATGCCGGCTCCCGCAAACTGGATATCAGCGCCGACCTCACGCCGCTGGAAGACCTGTTCGGCGAACACCGTATCACGATCATGATCACACAGGACAGTATCGTGGACTACCAAAAGGTGAACCTCGTGAAGGAGCCTAACTACCTGCACCGGCACATCCTGCGCAGCATCCTTACCCAGTCTACCGGCGATATCATCGCCGAGCCGCTCACGGCGAACAACACGGTTAAAAAAACGTTCTCGATCGTCTTGCCTGCCACCTGGGAGGCCAAACATTGCAGTGTTGTAGCCTTCGTACACCGCGGCGGAACCCCCGACAAGGAAGTGCTCCAGGCTGCCGAGAAACATGTAATTGAGTAGCCTTGGCTGTGTTGCCGACGTCCTCCAACCGCGATCCCTGACCACATTCATCACTCATCATAAAAGTATGTTTCATCTGACCGAAGAACACGAGGCCGTACGCGAAGCGGCCCGCCAATTTGCCCAAAATGAACTGAAGCCCGGCGTCATCGAACGTGATACCAAAATGCAATACCCCCGCGATCAGGTACGGAAAATGGCCGAACTCGGCTTTCTCGGTATGATGACCGCCCCCGAATACGGCGGCGGTGGCATGGACACTCTTGCATACGTGATCGCCATGGAAGAAATCAGCAAGGTGGACAGCTCCTGCTCGGTCATCATGTCGGTCAATAATTCGCTCGTTTGCTGGGGTCTCGAAAAATACGGCACCGAAGAGCAAAAACAAAAATACCTGCCCCGGCTCGCTGCCGGCGAATGGATCGGCTCCTTCTGCCTGTCCGAACCCGAGGCCGGCTCCGATGCCACCAGCCAGCGCACCACCGCCGTGGATATGGGCGACCACTACCTGCTCAACGGCACCAAAAACTGGATCACCAACGGCGGCACCTCCAGCCTGCACCTCGTCATCGCCCAAACGCACCCGGAGAAAAAACACCGCGGCATCAACGCCCTCATCGTCGAAACCTCCTGGCCCGGCGTGACCATCGGCGCCAAAGAGGACAAACTCGGCATCCGCGCTTCCGACACCCACACCATCATGTACAACGACGTGAAGGTGCCCAAGGAAAACCGCATCGGCGAAGACGGGTTCGGGTTCAAATTTGCTATGAACACCCTCAACGGCGGCCGTATCGGCATCGCCGCCCAAGCCCTTGGTATCGCCGGCGGTGCATACGAACTGTCGGTGGACTATGCCAAACAACGCGAAGCCTTCGGCAAACCCATCAGCCAACACCAGGCTATCGCGTTCAAAATAGCCGATATGGCCACCGATATTGAGGCCGCGCGACTGCTCGTGTACCGCGCCGCCGCCATGAAAGACCAGGGCCTCGACTTCGCCCAAGCCGCCGCCATGGCCAAGGTGTTTGCCTCCGAAACAGCCATGCGCCACACCGTGGAAGCCGTGCAAATCCACGGCGGATACGGCTATGTGAAAGAATACCATGTAGAGCGCCTGATGCGCGACGCCAAAATTACACAGATATACGAGGGCACCTCCGAGGTGCAACGCATCGTGATTTCCAGAAATGTACTGAACGGGGAACTGTATGTGCCCTTGATATAAACCTTACTCCACATTTTTTAACCACGCACCAAACAGTATGAAATTCAGCACAACCACCCTGCTTTTCCTCTTTGTCGGCCTCGTTTTCAATGCCTGCAAAAAAGACGATGACCCCGACACGCCCGCCGTCACGCAAATCCTGCCCGGCGTAGGCATCACCGGTATCAAAATCGGCGAACCTGCCCAGCAGGCTATTGACCTGTACGGCACCGTAGCGCCTTCGTTCGGCGGTGTTGGCGGCCAGTACACACACTTCCTGACGTACTTCACCAAAGGTGTCATCGTGTACTGCGAGGCCAGCGCATCGGACACCTTCAGCCCAACCATGAACGTGGAAAGCATCAACCTCCAAGCTCCTTTCGATGGCAAAACCACCAGTGGTATCGGCATCGGAAGCACCAAAACAGCCGTGGAGGCCGCCTTTGGCGCACCCGTGAGCAGCAGTGCTTTTTTTGGCGACACGTTTAGCAACGGCCTGACCGTGGTGTACAACGACGCCGGCACTGTAGTGGAAGAAATTACGGTAGAGTAGAAAAGCGCGGGGCCATGCTCCAGACTGCTTTTCAAGTGTTATTAATGCGCATCGAGGTTTGTTGGAATATGTCGGAATGACTTGGAGTCACGCCGGTACGCTCCGACAAACCTCGATGTTTTTTATTCGAACAATATCAGATACAAACACCTCAGGATATACCTGCCGCCCGGCTAATTCCTGCGTACAGCATCTGTCTGATCTGAATCCGACCAAACACAAACGCCTGCTGCACAACGAAAAAAACCAAAATCGAAACCGGGGAAGTCATGCCGGTCAACGCTTCCAAAAACAGGTACGCCGCCACCAGCACCAATTGCATGCCCGCAAAACCGAGCAGCAAAGCCACCAGGCGCATTTTGTTTTCAGAAATACCCGCCCGCCGCCGATGATGCAGCCGATGGCGGAAGCGCCGGTTGTCAGCCGCTGCAAACGACTCAAAACCGCCCAGACAAACAACAGCCCCAACCCCGCCAGCCAAAAAGCCGCCAGCGTGAGTACCCCCCAAACGGTGTGTTTTTCGGAAGGCAAATACTCCAGTGCACGCTCCAGAAATACCGCTATCGGCAACCAAAGCACACCCGTCCACAACAGGACTGCCGGCAGAAAAAACAGGCTGATTTTCAAAAAAGGAAAAAAGTATGCCGCGCCGCCTTGCCAAAAGGACCGCCCGGAGGCCTGCTCCGGCGAAGCGGCACAGTACAACAACCCGCCGTTGAGGAATACCGAAAACAGTAGCCAAACGAGCAACAGCCAGCGCAACTGACCCAGCAGCGGCGTGATGGACGCCCCGTGCACCTTCAGAAAATCGGTCACCACGGTATGGTCGTATTGGCGGAGCAATTTGTTAATTTCCAAGGAATTGCCGATCGAGGCATCCAGCACTTCGTACACCTGCATGCCGACGGTCAGCGCCAGGCACAACTGCAAAACATAAACAATGGCGGCGATGCGCCACTGCCCCACTCCAACCCTGAAACCATGTAAAAAAGCGTCCTGCATTGTTTTCAAACTAAAAAACTGACCACGTGCATGAAGTTTTGAATCCAGAAAACAGCCTTGGCCGCGTATTTCCACAAAGAGGCCTTGGCGGGTTGCAGCGTCAGGCTGTTGTTGTTCCAGTCCACGTCCAGACCGATCTGGTGCTGCGGGTCTATTTGCGCCGACACGATATTGGACGTGCCCGTAAACTCAAAAATTTTCAATCCTTCCACACCCGACCAATGCAGCGTTTGTGTGCTGCCGTCTTCAAATGTCACCAGAATTTCCACCGGAAAAACCCAGTCTCCCTTGCGCTGTACTTCCACTTTTGAACGAACAGCGCCCCGTCCGTTGCCACTTTTGTAAATAAAATCGGGAACTGTCTCCCCGAAAATACCCTGCGGTGCCGGCAAGGTTTCGTTGGAAATATGCGTGACGGCATAGTCCAGCACCACCGCGTCGTAGATACTTTTTTCAAACAAAGTATACACCTGCTGCGCCAATACCGTATCCGGTCCGGCCATCAGTTCCGTTTTCAAAACAGCCATAAAATCGCTGCCGCGCGGGTGTCTGAATTTCCACCGCTCAAAATAGGCCTGTATGATTTGATCCATTTTGGGCTCGCCGACGAGTTCCTGCACCGTGCGCAGGCTCGTAGCGGTTTTGCTGTAAATCAGCGCCTTGAAATTTGATTCCGAAAAAAGCCAACCCGGCCGCGCCACCGTACCCTCGCGCGGGTTTCTCATGGTCGTGTACTCCAGGCGGGTCAGTGCGCGGTTGTCCATGCTGTACCCGAGTACATCCACAAGCGAGCGTTTTTCGCCGTAGGCGGCATCTATGATCCGGTCTTCGAAGTAGGTGACCATCCCCTCGTCCAGCCAGGCTTCCTCTTTTTCATTGGAGGCAACCATACCCATAAAATACTGGTGCACAAACTCGTGTACCACAAGCGACTCCATCGTACGGATGTTTTTCGGCATACCGTAAAAGGTACCCGCCGTGATGAGCGTGGGGTATTCCATCAGCCCGGAGCGCAACCCGTGAAACGGCGGATCCACCACCGTGATACTCGGGTAAGGATACTTCCCGACGTGCTTGTCCAGGTATGCGAAGGCAAATTTCAGGGCATGCAGGTAGCGCGGCCCGAGGGCGGCGTGTTCCGGCGGAATCAGCAGGCGGATTTGCACGTCCTGCCAACGGTCTTCCTGCACCTGAAAATGCGGCGAGACGGCCCAGGCAAAATCAATGACGTCTTCGACGTGGTAGTGGCGGGTGGTGGTGCCGTTGCCGTTGTTTTTTTCGCGCACCAGACAGCCCGAAGCGCCGGCTACAAACTTGTTGTCGGCCGTAATATGCACATCGTACACCCCGAAATCGGCGTAAAATTCCGTTTGGCGGAAAAACTGGTGGCAGTTCCAGTCCCAGTCCCCGGCGGCATTTTGTTCAAAAACACCCAGTTGCGGAAACCAGTGGCAAAACAGGTAAAAGTCCCTGCTGTACCCCGCCCGGGCAATGGTTTTGGGCATTTTGGCGCGCCATTTCAGGTCGAAAACAGCCGTTTCGCCGGGCAGGATAGCCGTTTCGAGCGGCACTGCGAGCACGGTTTGGTCGGCGGTATTGCCGTCGTCGGGCTGAACGTGGCGCATGTTGGCGGTCAGATCGGTGGCCTGAGTGCCGCGGGTGCGCACTATTTTTTCAACGGCTATCCAGCCCCACTCGTCGGGCGTTCGGTTGGTATAGCGTTGCCCGAAAATTTTGGAAGTTCCCTGCAAAAAAGAGGATTCCGAGTTTTTGAAAGCGTTGAGGTACAGGTAAAACCGCAGTTCGCGGATGGGCGCCGGCGTTTGGTTGGTGAACCGGATAGTCTGCGTGGCATCCAGGGTTTTACTCCGGTCGTCAAGTGTGGCGTGTATCGTATAATTAGCCAGGCGGGCGCTCAGCGGTTGCCGGAAATACGGATCGCACTGGGCGGCCCCGCTTGGAGCACCAGCCACGAGCAGGAGCAGAAACGAAAACAGGCGAAAACGTGCGACCATCTTGTGTGGGCAGTTAAAAAAGATGCCTCGCAAAGAACGGAAGAATTGCGGGGTTTGCGCGTGCTGATTCGCGCAGGAGGGCGGTTCGTTCGCATATTTTCGCCGGAGAAACGAGGCCGTTTAGACCTTCCAGGTTTGCCAAACCTACGGTATGTACACAATTCGGTGGTGGCCAATTTCGAGTGATGGAACGCGGATTAAACGGATGCAGGCACCGCGGATTTTCACGGATTTTCACGGATTTATTTAAGGAATCCGTGAAAATCCGTGAAAATCCGCGGTGCCTGCATCCGTTAAAAATTAGGGGGGGGGGGGGGGGGGGGTTGATTATCAGTAATTTTGTGCGGGGCCAAAGGCCCCACGCAGGGGGATCTTGTTACGAACAAAATTGCGATTCTGAACACTCCGCGTTCCATCACTCGAAATTTGTCACTACCGAGGGGCGTTAGCCCCGGCGCGAAAACCGACTATTTGCCGAAAAATTGGTGATAATCGTGCCGCCGCTAACGCGGCTCTTGTGTTATCGCACCATTAGGCTATAAACGGCATCGGGGCTACGCCCCTAATTTGACAACAAGGAACTTGTGTACATACCGTAGGTTTGGCAAACCCGGAAGGTCTGGATGCCCAAAAAACAAAGACATCCAGTAGTGCACACAAAGCGTACCTTAGCCGAAACAACATCCGGGTATACCGTACCCGGGTCTTTTTCACCAAACCATTTCATTCTATGACACCTCTGTTAGTTATCAGTATTTTGGCTGTTCTGGTCATCATGTCCGCCGTAAAAGTCGTTCCGCAGCAAACCGCTTATGTGGTGGAGCGCCTCGGCAAGTTTTACGCCGTGCTGGAACCCGGCATCAATTTCATTATTCCGTTTCTGGATCGCGCCGCCTACCGGCACAGCCTCAAGGAGCAGGCCTACGATATCCCGGAGCAAATTTGCATCACCAAGGACAACGTGCAGGTACAGGTGGACGGCGTGATTTTTCTTCAGGTCGTGGACCCCAAGACGGCCTCCTACGGGGTCAATAACTACTTTTTGCAGTAACACAGCTGGCCCAAACGACCATGCGTTCCGAGGTGGGCAAGATTGACCTCGACCGTTGTTTTGAGGAGCGCTCCACGATCAACCGGCAGGTAGTCAATGCTATTGACGAAGCCGCCATCGGCTGGGGCGTGAAAATCCTGCGCTACGAAATCAAGAACATCTCCCCGCCGCAGTCGGTGCTGCACGCCATGGAAAAACAGATGCAGGCCGAGCGCGAAAAACGCGCCCGTATCCTCCAGTCGGAAGGTGAAAAACAATCGGCGATCAACGTGGCTGAAGGCCAAAAACAGCAGGTTGTGCTGGAATCCGAGGCCATACAATTGCGCCAGATCAACGAGGCAAACGGTCAGGCCGAGGCTATCCGCGCGGTGGCATCCGCTACGGCCGAAGCACTCACCAAAGTGGCGCAAGCCACACAGGAAAAGGGCGGTTTCGAGGCCGTACAGTTGCGCGTGGCCGAGCAAATGGTGGAACAGTTCGGCAACCTGGCCCGCACAAACAACACCCTCATCCTGCCGGCCAATTTCGGCGATATGGCGTCCATGATTGCCGGGGCGATGTCGGTGGTCAAACAACAGTCTGACAAAAAATAACCCGGGAGCGCTATGGAATTTTCAGGATCAGCCCAGATGTGGGTCATCGTTGCAGCAGTCGCGCTTATTGCCGAGCTGTTCACGGTATCGTTTTTCTTCGTCTTTCTCGCCGCCGGGGCCGCTATTACCGCCCTGCTGACGTGGTTGGGTATCACACCGGACAATGTGAGCCAGCTGGTTTGTTTTACCGTGGTTTCGCTGGCATCGCTGGCCCTGTTTCGGCGCTACGCGCTGCAATTGTTCGGAAAAAACGAAAAGGTGGACAAGTATCAGGATTTTACCGGGCACCGCGCCACGGTATCGGTAGCTATACCGGCCAATGGCGAAGGGAAAATACACTACCGCGGCACCGAATGGATCGCGCTGAGCCACGATGGCCGGCCGCTCCCGGAAGGCGCCACGGTGGAGGTAAAACGGATGGACGGCATCCGGGTAGTGGTCGAAGGCGTTGAGCAAGGTTAAGGGGGTTGGAAGGTTAGAAAGTTAGAAGGTTAGAAGGTTGGCGTAACCAGAAACCCTCCAACCTTCTAACCTTCCAACCTTCAACCTTCTAACCTTCCAACCTTTTAATTTAAAGCATCGTTTCCCGCTTGGGCGGCTGCTTGCTTTCCCAGATATTTTTCGTTTTGAAATCAAATCCGAAGGTGATGAAGAAGATATTCGCCGAGTAGTTGGCGTAGGGTTTGATTTGCTGGCCCTGCGCATTGGTCGTGATGTAGTCCTGATTGAAGAAGTTGTTTATAAAATACTGCGCCTTCAGGCTGAAGCGCTTTTTGAAATGAAAGCCCGCGAAAACGGCCGTGGTGAGTTGCGTTGTGCGCTCGCTGAACCATTCGCGGTTTTTTTCTTTGTCCTTGCGTTTCCCATCGGGGAAAAATTTCTCCTTGTAGTGGAACGGGAAACCTACCTCGCCGCCGAAATAGAAAAATCCTTTGTCCATGTTGCCGAATTTGAGGCCTAAGGGAACGCCCAGCATGTACACCCGGCGCTTGAAGCGGTCGTCCTGTAAAATACTGTCGCGGGTAATGAGGCCAATGTTGCGCACATTCCAGCCGACAAACATGCCGGCCTTGTTGGCAAAATCCCAATTCACATTGGTACCGAAATTAAACACCGGCGACCAGCGCACAACAGGGTTCACGGTGCGGCCATCCATTTCTACGGTTGCAAGCGAGAGGATGCCGGCGTCACCACTGTTGGAGGTGTACCAGGTTTTGCGTTGTTGGGCGTGGGCGCTTGCGAGGCAAAGCGTAAACGCAGCGAAAAGAATGAGTTTGTGCATGATGACAGCGTAAAATGAGTGAAGAGTTTTCCTAAGCCGTAAAGATATTTACCTTCTTGCAACCGGCATGGAGGAGTGTTCAGATAACCGTGCCGGTTCAGCCACCTTTTTTACCACTCCGGCGGCAATAGTCAAAAGGCAGCCAATCGGTCGGGCGAAACTTCCAAACGCTGGTCTTACCTTTGCCCGCCATTTCCATTATTCTGAAAAAAATAGAAAAATACATGAACATCGCTGTCGTCGGTACCGGTTATGTAGGGCTGGTTACCGGTACTTGTTTTGCCGAAACAGGCAATAATGTCATCTGTGTTGACAACAACGAACAGAAAGTCCACCGCCTCAAAAACGGCGAAATCCCCATTTACGAACCGGGCCTCGACGTGATTTTTGACCGCAATACCAAAGAAGGGCGCTTGCATTTCACTACCAACCTGCGCGAGGCCGTGGAAAAAAGCCAGATCATTTTTCTGGCCCTGCCCACCCCCCCGGGCGACGACGGCAGCGCCGACCTGTCCTACATCATGGGCGTGGCACGCGACCTGTCCGGTATGATCGGCGACTACAAAGTCATCGTGGACAAGAGCACGGTACCCGTGGGCACGGCGGAAAAAGTAGCCGCTATTTTGGCCGAAAACCTGTCGAAAAAGATGTTCGACGTGGTATCCAACCCCGAGTTTTTGCGCGAGGGCGTGGCTGTGGAAGATTTTCTGAAACCCGACCGCGTGGTGGTGGGCACCCGCAGCGAAAAGGCCCGCAAAGTGATGCGCCAACTGTACGAACCCTTTGTGCGCCAGGGCAATCCCATCTATTTCATGGACGAGCGCTCCGCCGAAATGACCAAATACGCCGCCAATGCCTACCTCGCCACACGCATTTCCTTTATGAACGAAATCGCCAACCTTTGCGAAAAACTGGGCGCCAATGTGGATCAGGTGCGCATCGGAATGGGCAGCGACAGCCGTATCGGCAAACGATTCCTCTTCCCCGGTATCGGCTATGGCGGCTCCTGTTTCCCCAAAGACGTGCAGGCGCTGGCCAAAACGGCCAGTGCGCATGCCTACGATTTCAAAATCCTGAAGTCGGTAATGAAAACCAACACGCTCCAGAAAAGTGTGTTGACCAAAAAAATCCGGCGCTTCTTCAAAAACGATCTCACCGGCCGCACCGTCGCCGTGTGGGGGCTGGCCTTCAAACCAAACACCGACGATATCCGCGAGGCCCCGGCCCTGATTATCATAGACGATCTGCTGGCTGCCGGCGCCCGGGTACGCACCTTCGATCCGGAAGCCATGCCCAATGTACAGGCCATTTACGGCGACCGGATTGTGTTTGCCAATACGATGTACGATGCACTACACGGGGCCGATTGCTTAGTCATCGCCACAGAATGGAGCGAATTCCGCACACCCGATTTTGAAAAAATGGTCGCCCTGCTCCAGGAACCGGTCATCTTTGACGGGCGCAATGTGTACGATGTGGAGCAGATGAAATCCCTCGGGTTTCAGTATGCCAGCATTGGACGGCCGAAAGTGAAAGGTAAAAAACGGAAAATCTGATCCTGCCGACGGGCTAAAACCCGCCGGTACCAATTCAACTATCCATGAAAAAAATCCTGCACACCCTGCTTGTTTTGTTGTCGTTCCACCTGGCTTATGCCCAGGACGAAGGCGACCTGCTTTCCCTGCTTGGCGACGAGCCGACCACGGATTATGCCACGGCCAGTTTCAAAACGACCCGCGTCGTGAACGGCCATTCTTTTGAAAACACCGCGGCCGGTGTGCTGGATTTCAAAATATCACACCGTTTTTCGCCGGTACGCAACGGGCTGTACGATATGTTCGGGCTGGATGGCGCCACCATCCGCATCGGGCTGGACTACGGCATCACCGATCGGCTCATGGTGGGTGTGGGGCGCAGCAGCAAAGAGAAAATCTACGACGGTTTTGCCAAGTACAAGATACTCCGGCAGTCGTCGGGCCAGCGCAATATGCCAATCACGTTGTCGTATTTGGTGGATGCGCAAATCAAATCGGTCCAGTTTGCGAATACCGATCGGGACAACCTTTTTTCCTCGCGCCTGTACTACACCCACCAGGTGCTCGTGGGTCGAAAATTCAGCGACGGCCTGACCCTGCAGCTCATGCCTACGGTAGTACACCGCAATCTGGTGGAAACCCGCACCGAAAAAAATACTGTGCTGGCGATGGGTGTTGCCGGGCGGGTGAAACTGACCAAACGTATCGCCCTGAACGCCGAGTACTACTATGTGCTGCCCGATCAGTTGGCTTCGATTTACACCAATGTGTTGTCTATCGGGTTCGATATCGAGACGGGAGGGCATGTGTTCCAGTTGCATTTCAGCAATTCGGCCGATATGACCTACAAGGGATTCGTGACGGAAACGACTGAGGAGTGGTTTTCCGGAGCATCCGGTGTCCGTTTTGGTTTCAATATCGCCCGCGTGTTCACAATCGTGAAACCAAAGGATTTTTATTGAACACGCTCTTTTTTTGAAACGCCGCCTAACCTGCTCCCTGCCTCAACAAAAAAAACATGACATCCGTAGCCGTCTTTTGCGGGGCCAACCCCGGCAATGAACCCTGGTTTGCCGCTGCAGCAACCGAATTGGGCAAAACCCTCGCCGAGCGCAACATCCGTGTCCTCTTTGGCGGCGGCAGCGTGGGCCTCATGGGCATACTGGCCGATGCCGTACTGGCACACGGCGGCCCCATCACCGGCGTCATCACCGACCAACTCAACGACCTCGAAATGGGTCACCCCGGCGTGCACGACATGATCGTGGTGGAATCTATGGCCGAGCGCCGTACCCTGCTCATCAAGGGCACCGACGGGGTCATCACCCTGCCCGGCGGTTTCGGTTCCATGGACGAACATTTCGAGGCGCTCACCCTGGCCCAACTCCACCAGTACCGCAAGCCAGTAGGCTTGCTCAATGTGCAGCACTACTACGCACCCATGCTCCAGATGCTGGACCAAATGGTACGTTTCGGTTTTTTAAAAGAAAAAAATCGTGGACTTTGTATAGATGCACCCACTGTACCTGAGTTGCTCGACAAGATGGTGGCCTATGAGTACCAGGCAGCACAGAAATGGGTGTGACACGGAACGAGTTCCGAATCACACTACCGGATATTTTCTCGAAACTCCAGAGGCTGTCTCAAAAGCATGGCTTTGACGGGAATTGATTTTTTTCAGACAGGATTTACAAGATTTACAGGATAAATGAGGCGACTCCGTCGCCGAAAATCCTGTAAATCCTTTTTATCCTGTCAAAAAATGAATTCGCCTGTCAACGGCGCAATACGGTGCGGACTTATGAGACGGCCTCTATTGCTAAAAAAATGTCCGGCAGTGTGATTCAGGACATTAAATACCAATATGATGAACATACCAACCATTTGCCGTACAGCCCTGCTGCTGTTGTTGTTCCACATTTCCTGCACTCCGGATGCCCAAAAACCGAAGGAAACTACCTTTTACCTCGGTGCAGATTTGTCATACACCAATGAAATGGAGGACTGTGGCGTGGTTTATCAGGAAAACAACCAGCCGAAGGATCCTTATCAAATGTTTGCCGACAACGGCTGCAACATGGTGCGCTTGCGCCTCTGGCATACGCCCGCGTGGTACGATACGCTCAACCAGGGGAAACGCTATTCCGACTTCGACGACGTGCGCCGCAGCATCCGCCGCGCAAAGGACGCCGGCATGGCCGTATTGCTGGATTTTCACCTGTCCGACATCTGGGCCGACCCCCAGCGCCAACTGGCGCCCAAAGCTTGGCTGCCGGTGCTAAACAACCAGCCCGCGCTCCGGGATTCGGTGTACAACCATGTTTTCCAAACGCTTTCCCGACTGAATGCCGAAGGGCTGTTACCCGAAATGGTGCAGATCGGCAACGAGGTCAATCGCCCTATCCTGCTGTCTCCGGAGGATGATGCTGCCGGCGTACCGACTGACTGGAAGCGCAACGCGCCACTTTTCAATGCCGGCCTGCAGGCGGTGCGCGCAGTGGAAAAAAACACCGGAAAAACTATTCAGGCCGCCCTGCACATCGCCGACCCGTCCAAGGCGCTTTACCTCCTGTCCGATTTTTGGCAAAACGGCGTGCAAGACTTTGACGTGATCGGTATGTCCTACTATTGGGCCTGGCACAAACCGGTGACCATTGCCCAAACCGGCGAGGTGATCGCTCAACTGCGCCAACTGTACCCAGGCAAATCAGTCATGATTTTTGAAACGGGCTACATCTGGACCACCGACTACAACGACAACGCCGGCAACATCATCAGCGAGACCCACCCCGACTATGCCCCGGCAAGCCCGGACGCACAGCGCAGGTGGCTGCTTGACCTGACCAAAGAGGTGAAACGCCGGGGCGGCGCCGGGGTACTGTACTGGGAACCGAGCTGGGTGTCGTCGCCGTGCTGGACGCCCTGGGGGCAAGGCTCGCACCAGGAACACGCGACCTTTTTCGATTTTGACAACAACGTGCTGCCAGAGGGCGGCATGCGGTGGTTCCGGGAAGCGAAGTGATGCGGGCAAGTTGGCAGAGGCCGATACCGGCATAAAATCGTTTTGTTCGCAAAACGATTTTACGCTGATTCTGTGTTTTCAAAAAAACACTCCTGGAGAATCTTCGATTCCGATCCACTGAGCGTATCGCCCGGGTTGCGAGCGCTGCTGGCCCTGGGCACGCTCAGGAAAACGAACAGCCAACGGCCCCTGCTTCACTTTCGGCGCAGCCGCCAATCCTGCCGATACAGCGGGCAGCAGAAGTATACGGCAAGGCCATCCCAGTTTTTTTCAAAAAAAACTCTTGAAAATCAGTCTGTTGCAGACCGCCCTGTGTCAAAAACTTAACATGGCATGGGCAAAACAAACATCCCCTGCCCGACAGCGTGTGTCGGGCAAGGGATGTGCATTTATCACAAAAATATCCGCGGTGAGGTGTTTTACCCACAGCGTGTTCCGGTAGGGAATTCACGCTTCCGAGGCACAGATTGCTGGCATCTGTGGCCGCTCCCCTACTTCGCTTTCGGCGCAGCCGCCAGAATTTCCGGCTTGGCTTCGTCGGCAAACTTCTCAAAGTTGGAGATAAACTCCTTCGCCAGTTGATTGGCTTTGGCGTCGTAGGCGGCTTTGTCGGCCCAGGTGTTGCGCGGGCTGAGGATTTCGGCCGGCACGTTCGGGCAGGATTTCGGCATGGACAATCCGAACACGTCGTGGGTAGCGTACTCCACATGGTCAAGGTCGCCGCGCAGAGCGGCAGTGATCATGGCGCGAGTGTAGCCCAATTTGATCCGGCTACCCACACCATACGAGCCACCGCTCCAGCCGGTATTGATGAGCCAAACATTGGCTTTGCTTTTGCGCAGTTTTTTGCCCAGCAGGTCGGCGTATTTCGTCGGGTGCAGCGGTAGGAACGGTGCGCCAAAGCAAGCCGAAAAAGTCGTTTTCGGGTCTTTCACGCCGACTTCCGTGCCGGCCACCTTGGCGGTGTACCCGCTCACGAAGTGGTACATGGCCTGCTCCGGGGTGAGTTTGCTGATGGGCGGCAGCACACCGAACGCGTCGCAGGTGAGGAAGAAAATGTTCTTCGGATTTCCCTGCGCGTTGCTGGTGGGCACGGCATTTTTGATGAAATGGATGGGGTACGATACGCGGGTATTTTCGGTGATACTGCGGTCGGCATAGTTCACCTCGCGGGTGCCTTCGAGGAAAGCGATGTTTTCCAGAATGGCGCCGTGGCGGATGGCACGGAAAATATCCGGTTCTTTTTCCTCGGTCAGGTCAATCGTTTTGGCGTAGCAGCCGCCTTCGAAGTTGAACACTTCGGTGTCGCTCCAGGCGTGCTCGTCGTCGCCGATAAGCGGGCGGTGCGGGTCGGCGCTGAGGGTTGTTTTGCCGGTACCGGAGAGGCCGAAGAACAGGGCGATGTCGCCGTTTTCGCCCACGTTGGCCGAGCAGTGCATGGGCAGGGCGTTGGTCTTGGTGGGCAACACGAAGTTGATGACCGAAAAAATACCTTTTTTGATTTCGCCGGTGTAGCCGGTGCCGCCGATGAGCAGGCGTTTTTTCTTGACGTTGATGATGGCGAAGTTGTGCTGGCGCGTGCCGTCCACCGCCGGGTCGGCTTTGAAGCCGGGCGCACAGAGGACGGTCCAGTTCGGATCGAAAGTCAGCAGGTCTTCCTTGCCGGGGCGGCGGAACATGTTGTAGGCAAACTGGTTGCTCCACGGGTACTCGGTGATGACCCGGATTTTGAGGTGGTACAGCGGGTCGGCACTGGCGTTGGCCATCACATCGCGCACATACAGGTCTTTTTTGCGCATGTACGAGCAGGCTTTGCGCCAGAGTTGGTCAAATTTTTTGGCGTCGAAGGGTTTGTTGACCTTGCCCCAGTGGACTTTGTTTTTGGTAATGCTGTCCATCACGATGAAGCGGTCTTCCGGGGAGCGGCCGGTGAATTCGCCGGTGTTGATGACCAGCGCACCGCTATCGGCCAGGTGGCCCATTCCTTTGGCGATGGTGTGCTCGACCAGTTCTTCGGGGCCGAAGTTCCAATGTGCGGTTTTGTAGCCCTTCAGCCCGACGGATTCGAGCGAAGCGGCAGGGTTGCGAAGTCCAACTTCTTGCATGGGTGCTGTTTTAGATTGGTTAGGCAAATAATACAATGTGGTGGTGGCGCGTCAAAGCCAACGTGGTTAAAATAGCCTTGCCAACGCGGGGCGAAGATACGGTGTGGTGGAAAATAGCAGCCGTTAGTTTTTTTAATTGCCCTCTGCAATTTCCGAAACAACGCGGGGCGTACCTTTGGCCGGCAGTCCATTTTCCTGCTTTGCTTGCTAAAACTTCACCCATGAAAAAAGGAATTATTACCCTGTTTGCTTGGAGCATAACGCTTCACCTCTCCGGCCAAATCCTGAATTTGCATACAGACTTTCCCGGCATTACATGGCCATTTCTGTGGGATATGGAGCAGGACACCGCCGGCAACCTGTATGTCTGTTCCGAACAGGGAATCCTGTATTTCAAAAAAAATCAGGTTTGGGAAACCTATGATCTGAATCCCGGCAGTGTAGAAAATGCCTGGGGTATTGCGGTGGACGAAAACGACGTGGTCTGGATCGGCGGCGCCGATGGCTTGTATACTTTTAATGCAGGCCAGATAGCGCACTTTACTACATCGAACAGCCAACTTCCAGCGCATGAATTACGCACCGTACGCGCATACCAGGATCAACTCTGGATGACCTTTTTTGGCAATGGACTGGCGAAAAAAACAGGGGATACCTACACGCATTATACGGCCGCCAATTCCACGCTGGGCAGTGATTACCTGACCGATCTGGAAATACAGGCCGACGGTACCGTCATCGCGGCAGCTGACGAAGCGGTTACGTTCATTTCTGGAAATACCTGGGTGTCGTACGATTTCGACGACCTGTTCGGGCCAGAAACCTGGGTTTATGATATTTACATAGACCACCTGCAAGATATCTGGTTCGGCACCCGGACAGGTGTCATCAAGTTCAACAACACCACCAAACAATTTGAAAACCTGAAGGCGACGTACGGGAACAAGAAATACTCGGCAATCATTTACACACCGAAAAATGAATTGTGGCTGGGCGAATTATTTGAAGGTCTGCACTACTATGACCAAATAGGAAACCAGTACTTTTTCGATGGAAACCTGTCGGGAATCCCATCGCAAGTTTTTGATTTTCTCTATTACAACGATACGCTGCGGGTAATCGGGAATATCGATGCGACTGTCACCGGCCTGACAATTACCTTTCCGGATAGTGACAATGACGGATTTGCAGCCGATACCGATTGCGACGATTCCAACCCGAATATCAATCCCGCCGCACAAGAGATTGCCAACAACGGGATTGATGAAAATTGTGATGGAAACGATTTGTTGAGCGCTACTTACCAACTGGCAGAGACGGCCATCAACGTGTTTCCCAATCCGGTCAGCGATATTTTATCTGTCCGGGCCGCCAACCTGCTCGATCTGGAATTGACCCTGTACCGGGCTTCCGGGCAGGTTGTGCACCGTGTTCGCCAGACGAATAGCCTGGATATGCGCGATTTCCCGAACGGGGTGTATTGGCTGGAAATGCGGGATTTGAATACCAATCAGCGAACGGTTGGGAAAATCGTTTTATGCAAATAACCCGCTCGCTCATGTATCGGGTAATTTTTGCCCTCCTGCTGGCAGCATTCTGCACGCCCGACGTGTTCGCCCAGCATATACCGGGCGCTGTCACTGTCCGCGCTACCGAGTACAACACGGAACCGAGCGGTCTCCCGTTGGCCAATTTCAAAGCCCGGGTGGACGTGCAGCCCGCTGCGGGCAGCGCGTACACCATCGAAAAAGAGTGTGCCGGAACGTGTGTATTCGACAACCTGCCCAAGGGCAGCACGCTGGTTTTTTCGGCGACAAAGTCCGACGATATTCGGAATGGCGTGAGTACCTACGATTTGGTACTTCAAAGCAAACACATCAACAAGGAAGAACTGCTCCACCACCCGGCACAACTCATTGCCGCCGACGTGGATTGCAACGGATTGATCGAAACGAAGGACATTGTTCTGTTGCGCAAACTCATTCTTCCGCTACCGCTCGACTCCACTTTTTGCCGATACTGGACCCTCCTGGATGCCTCAGCAATTTTGCCGCTCAATCCCCTGCAAACACCCCTGCCCTTCGAAATTACGCTGCGGAACTACACCGGGCAGAACCACGAGATCAACTTTTTAGCCATCAAAAACGGCAACCTGAGCGTCGAGTTCCCGGCTCCGCGCGCCTCTACACCACCTGCCGGCGAACTGGCGGCTGCGCCGCAACCCAACCCCACGCCCGGCCCCGTGTGGTTCGGCGTGTACCTGCCCGAGGCCGGCGTCTTGCTGGTGGAAATTTTTGATGCCGCCGGGCGACGTGTGTTCTCCGATCGGTGGCCCGGCCAGGCCGGCACACAGCAGTTTGAACTGCCGGAAACAGCGCTGCCCGTGCCGGGTATCTACATTTGGCGCATCACGGCGGAGCAGCAGGATCGGTCAGCGAGCGGGAAAATCGTGCGGATGTGAGCGATTTGTTGTTTCATCGTTACTCAGGGGTGGTGGCAAATTTCGAGTGATGGAACGCGGATTAAACGGATGCAGGCAACACGGATTTTTACGGATTTATTTAAGGAATCTGTGAAAATCCGTGTCCAATCTGTGTGATCCGTGTTCCATCACTCGAAATTTGCCACTACCACTCAGGCGAGTTTTTCCTTTAAAAACCGGCCGGTGTGGCTCTCCGCTACCTGCGCCAAATCCTCCGGGCTGCCCTCGAACACGAGGTGCCCGCCGGCTTTGCCGCCCTCGGGGCCGAGGTCAACCACCCAGTCGGCACTTTTGATCACCTCCACGTTGTGCTCCACAACCAGCACCGTGTGGCCTTTCTCCACCAGCGCATTGATAGCGGTGAGCAGTTTGCGGATGTCGTGAAAGTGCAGGCCCGTGGTCGGCTCATCGAAGATGAAGAAAATTTTGCCGGCGCTATTGTCCCGGATCAGGAAGGAAGCCAGTTTGACGCGCTGCGCTTCGCCGCCGGAAAGGGTGCTGCTGGACTGGCCGAGTTGCACATAACCTAAGCCCACATCGTACAGCGGCTGGATGCGCTCGATAATTTCTTTTTGTCCTTTGAAAAATGTCAGCGCCTCCTCGATGCTCATGGAGAGCACATCAAAGATGTTTTTGCCCTTGTATTCCACATCAAGCACGTCCTGCTGGAACCGGCGGCCCTTACACACCTCGCATTCGAGGTGGACGTCGGCCAAAAACTGCATCTCAATCACCTGTTCGCCCTCGCCCTTGCAGGCTTCGCAGCGACCGCCTTCCACGTTGAAACTGAAATGTTTGGGCTGAAAGCCGCGAATTTTGCTCAGTTGCTGGCTCGAAAACAGGTCGCGGATGTAGTCGTACGCTTTGACGTAGGTCACCGGATTGGAGCGGCTGCTCTTCCCGATAGGGCTTTGGTTGACAAACTCGACGCGGCTGATTTTTTTCACCGGCCCCTCGATGCCGTCGAACAGGCCGGGCTGTTTGGCCGGCCCTTCGGGCAAATGCTGGAGCAGGGCGGGGTATAGAATATCGCGCACGAGGGTGGTTTTACCCGAACCGCTCACCCCGCTCACCACGGTGAGGCAGTGCAGGGGGATGCGCACGTCTATTTTTTTCAGGTTGTGCTGGCGGGCGCCTCGGAGGTGGATGAACTCCACTGTTTTCCGGCGCATATCCGGCAGCGGGATGTGCATTTTCCCGGTCATGTACTGCGTGGTCAGGCTGTTTGGGGCGGCCTGTGCAATGTCGGTGTAGTTGCCCGCAAACACCACCTGGCCGCCGTGGAGTCCGGCTTCCGGCCCCATCTCCACGAGGAAATCGGCATTTTTGATCACCTCTTCCTCGTGTTCCACCACCACCACGGTATTGCCGAGGTCGCGCAGGTTTTTGAGCACCTGCACGAGGCGGCCCGTGTCGCGCGGGTGCAGGCCCACGGAGGGTTCGTCGAGCAGGTACATGGAGGCGGTGAGGTTGCTGCCGAGGGTGCGGGTGAGGTGGATACGCTGGGTTTCGCCGCCGCTGAGGGTGCTGGAGATACGGTCGAGACTGAGGTAGCCAAGCCCGAGTTCCACCATGAAGCGCAGGCGGCCGTGGATTTCCACGAGCAGGCGTTTGGCGAGCAGGCGCTCGTGCTCCGTCCACCGGATAGTTTCAAAAAATACCAGCACCTCGTCGAGCGGACTTTCGATCAGTTCGGCGATGTTTTTCCCGCCGATGCGCACACAAAGCGCTTCGCTGCGCAACCGCCCACCGTCGCAGGCCGGGCACACCGTGCGCCCCCGGTATCGGGCCAGGGTAACGCGGTTTTGAATTTTGTAGGTTTTGCTTTCCAGTTCCTTGAAAAAGGCGTCAATACCGTAAAAATGCTCGTTGCCGCTCCACAGCAGTTTTTGTTCCGCCTTGCTCAACTGTTCGTAGGGCGTGTGCACAGGAAACTGAAACCGGTGCGCTACGCGCAAAAACTCACTGAGCCATTCGCCATTTTTTTCGCCTTTCCAGGCGGCAATAGCGCTGTCGTACACCGATTTGGACTTGTCGGGCACTACCTTGTCGGGGTCAATACCGAGGATGCGACCATAACCTTCGCAGGTCGGGCAGGCGCCGTAGGGGTTGTTGTAGTTGAATAACTGCGGCGTCGGTTCGGGGAATACGATGCCGTCCAGCTCAAATCGGTTGTTGAACTGGTGGACGGCCGACGGCGCAGCGTCGGCCGGCAGAAGAATCCAGCATTCGCCTTCACTTTCGAGGAAAGCCGTGTTCACCGAATCGGCGAGGCGCATCCATTCGCTTTCGTCGTCGGTGTTGACGACGAAGCGATCCACGAGCAGGGTAAACCCCTCCCCCAGCCCCTCCCCCAGGGGGGAGGGGGGCTTGCCCTCACTATTTGATTGGTTTTTCGGTTTGGATGTCCCGGCATCTGCCCGTACGGATTCCCCCACATCCCGCGATGCAGCCCCCCTCCCCCCTGGGATTAGCACCTCCTCGATGCGTACAATTTCGCCGTTTTGGTACAGGCGGCTGTAGCCTTTTGCAGCAGCAGGTTCAGTTCCTGTTCGAGGGTTCGTTCCTTGTATTTTTCGCTGAGCGGGGCCAGAATCATGCCGCGGGTGCCGGCGGGTTGGCTGTTCATAAAATCAATCACGTCGCTCACCTCGTGTTTTTGCACCACCTGGCCGCTGACGGGCGAGTAGAACTTGCCGACACGGGCAAAGAGCAGGCGCAAAAAATCATACACCTCGGTCATGCTGCCCACGGTGGATCGGGCATTGCCTGTTGTGACGCGCTGCTCAATGGCGATAGCCGGGCAAATGCCGCGGATATAGTCCACATCCGGTTTTTTCATACGCCCCAGAAACTGCCGGGCATAGCTCGACAAGCTCTCCACATACCGCCGTTGCCCTTCGGCGTACAACGTATCCATGGTGATACTGGACTTGCCGGATCCGGAAACACCCGTGACGACCACGAGTTTGTTTTTCGGGATTTGCAGGTCCACATTGCGCAGGTTGTTGGCTCGTGCGCCCTTGATGGTGATGAAACGCGGGTCAACCAGGTCGGTTTCCGGTGGTTGCCGCTTCGGCGCGGTACTCTTGTCGATCTGTAGCATAAGGGAAGCGGAGGCGATTGGCGGGCAAATTTCGGAAAAACTTAGTCAAAAGACTAATTGCAGCCGGCCTCCCAGGCACCCCAAAAAATAGCCAGCCAAATCAGTCCTTTGATCAAAAAGAACAAAAAACCGGCTACTCCGAGCCGGCGCATCCACCCTTTCCAGTCTTTTTTTTCCATGTTCAGCTATTGATTTGGCTTATTCAGCGTTTTTCATCGGCCTGTCAAACACACCGAGGCGTAGTTTTGTTGGGCAAAGAAACCACCGGTTCCCCTTCGGTTGTTTTTGGCGGAAAGGAATATCGGCTAAAAATGACAAAGCGCGAGACCGGATACATTCCTCATCCCGGGCCTACCTTTGTGGCATCTTTCAACATACAACCATTGCTTTTTACAGATGAAAAAAAATCTCGTCGCCCTGAGTTTGTTCGTCGGCCTCACTTTGCTCGCTTTGCCGTCGGGCTGTTATTACGATAATGAAGAAGATTTGTACGGGCCTGTTCTTTTGAATTGCGATACCACGAACATACGCTTCGGTGTGGAAATCAAGCAGATTTTTGAGCAAAATTGCAATGCTTGCCACACCACTTCCGGATCCAGTTATTCGTTGATTCCGTTTGAGACCCATGCACAAATTGAAGCTGTTGCTAAAAACGGCAAACTGCTGAACCGGATCAACAGCCAATCCGCACCCATGCCACAAACCGGACTGATGTCGCTGTGCAACCGCGCCAAAATTGAAGCCTGGGTACGCACCGGCGCATTAGATAATTAACGCTGCAAAAAAATCACAGACCATGAAAAAAATAGCGCTTCTCCTGTTGGTAGCAGCCGTCGTGGGCGGCAGTATCGGGTTTTATTTTTACAACAAAAAAGTGCCGAGTATGGCCGGCCAGGCCTCCGAAGTAGCCATAGACGCGGCCCGGTTGTTCCAGGAATTTGAAGCGGATGAGAACGCCGCCAACGCCCGGTATGTGGGCAAGATCGTGGCGGTGCAGGGTACCGTGCGGGAATCGGCTATCCTGGACGACGGTACGCCCAAGGTCATTCTCGAAACAGGCAACGACTTCGGGGTATCCTGCGAGTTCGATCCAAATACCAGACACGCCCGCACGGCGTTTCAGCCCGGCGAAAAACTGACGCTCAAGGGCGAATGCGCCGGCCTGAACCTTGATGTGCAACTGGCGCGCTGCGTGGTTAGCGACGAAAAATAGCCAACCCGACAACCTTTTTACACTACACAAAAACTCAAACACATGAAGAAAGTACTGTTGCTCGCCCTGGCTGTATTGGCCCTTGGCGCCGCCGCTTCGGCACAAAAACTGATGACCCGCGATGCTCGCGTACAATTCGACTCCGAGACGCCGATGGAAAAAATCGAGGCCATCAACAAAAGCGGTACCGCGGTGCTCGACACCGAGACCGGCCGCATGGAATGGAAGGTGCTCATCAAAAACTTCGTCTTTGAAAAAGCGCTGATGCAGGAACATTTTAACGAAAACTACATGGAATCGGGCAAGTTTTCCAACGCCACGTTCAAAGGCGAACTGACAAACCTGAAGGACGTGAATTTTGCCAAAGACGGCACCTACAAGGTAAAAGCCAAAGGCAAGATGAACATACACGGTGTGGAAAAAGATATCGAAGCACCGGGCGTCATTGTGGTGGAAAAAGGCAAAGTGCGGGTGACCTCCAACCTGGCGGTTGCCTGCGCCGACTACAACATCCAGATTCCCGGTGTGGTGCGCGAGAAAATCGCCAAAGAAATCGCCGTGAAAGTGGACGCAACACTGGAACCGCTGAAAAAGTAAGCACTGCAATTTTCGCACACCCGGCAGGAGCCATCCCGACTTTCCGGGGTGGCTCCTGTTTTTTGACGGGGCGCCGGGCTGCCGATTTTTTCAGTCGAAATAATTGAATTCATTCGGAAGAATCGAGCCGTTCGCGCCTACCTTCGCTTTCCACTCCACGCACAGCGATGTATTTTCAGACCACTATTTTTCAAAAAATCCGGCACTCGCGCAGCCTTGGCCACCGCGCACCGACGCTGGTTTTCGTGCTGTCGGCACTTGTTTTGCCCGTCCAGTCCGCACACGCCCAACTGCGCGCGGGCGAACGCCACTACGACGATCAGGACTATCCCGGCGCAGAAAATGCGTACAGCCAAGAACAAAACGACCCGACAGCCCTGTACAATGCCGGCAATGCCGCGTACCGGCAAGGCAAGTACGCCGTAGCGGCACAGTGGTTCCAGCAGGCTGCGGCTGCGCCCTCGGCCGTCCGCGCCGACGCTTTTTTTAACCTCGGCAATGCATACCTGCAATTGGGCCAATTCCGGGAAGCCATAACCGCCTACGAACGCAGTCTGCGCCTGAAACCCAGCCGGCCCGACGGCAAAAAAAACCTGCAAATCGCCCGGAATAAACTGCGCGAACAACAAAACCCGCCCCCACCGCCGCCGCCCCCACCACCGCCGCCGCCGCCGCCGCCCAGCAACGCGTTTGTGGATCAGGCCCGGCAGCCACAAAAAAAAGAGACCCCGTCGGGGGACATGACCGCCGAGGCGGCCCGCCGGCTGCTGGACGGCACCATCGAACAGGAGGAAATCAAAAATGCCCGCCGATACCGGGCGTTGCCGCCGGAAGCAAATCCGGGGAAGGCCAAGCGAGACTGGTGAGCCGGAAAAATGATGCAAGAAAAAATGTTTTGACAAACTATACACTTGGTTACATTTGCCCAAGCCGGAATAATAGTTCAGTCTAGTTTATCACTACAAAACGAAACATCATTAGCATGAAAAACACTCTGATCTCTTCTGCTATCACACTTGTGGTTGGCTTTTTGGCCAATAAATTCCTGCCCGCAGGCTCCGCTACCTGGGCTGTACCGCTCGTCAGCGCCGTAGCAGGCGTGCTGCTCAAACAAAATCCAAAAGACGGCGCCGCCTCGGGCGCAATGGGCGGCGGCGCACTCGGTATCCTCGCCAGTGTACTGGGAGACCCCAGTATCGGCGGTGTTTTGAGTGGTGTGCTGGGGGGTGAAACCGCCAATGGACTGCTCGGTTCCCTGCTCGGCGGAGGCATTCTCGGCGGCGCCGGAGGCGGTATCGGTGGTTTCCTGCAAGGCATGCTCAACAAAGGAAAATCCTGATCCGGATTCAAAAAATAAATTAGTCCCCCGTTGGTCTTCGGCTGCCAACGGGGGATTTTTTTTGGAAAAAACTCAAACGGAGTCAGGGTATGCCTGCCCCCTCCGTGTCTCCATTCGATTTTTCCAAAATTTGGTTACGGGTGAAAAATCAGGGCGTGCAGCACACGGATGCCGCACGCCATTTTTCTGAAAAAACACAACACGAAAAATATGCACAAAAACATCCTTTTCCCGCTGCTCCTGCTGCTGGCCTGCTCGGCCGGCGCCCAAACCTACACCCAAACCCTGAAAGGCGCCGTGCTCGATAAAGCCGTGAAAACACCACTTATCGGCGCCACGGTAGTACTCTTGACGACAAAGCAACCGATAGGCACCTCAACGGATTCCGACGGAAGGTTCCGACTGCCGTCGGTGCCGGTGGGCAAACACACCCTGCGCGTGACGTACCTCGGATACAAAGAAGTGATCATACCGAACATTGCGCTCTACTCCGGCAAAGAAGCAGAACTCACCATCGAACTGGAGGAGGATCTGATAACCACCCGGGAAGTGGTCATCCGGGCCAAAACAGTGAAACAAAAACCGCTGAATGAACTGTCCACCGTGAGTGCGCGCACCTTTTCCGTAGACGAAACCCAGCGCTTCGCAGCCGCGGTGAACGACCCCGGGCGCATGGCGTCTTCCTTCGCAGGCGTGGCCATGTCCAACGACGGCAGCAACACCATTGCCATTCGCGGCAACGCCCCCAACGGCCTGCTTTGGCGCATGGAGGGGGTGGACATCCCCAACCCCAACCACTTTTCCGCCGTGGGCACCTCGGGCGGTGGTATCTCAATCCTGAGTGCGCAGGTGCTGTCCAACTCCGATTTCGTCACCGGCGCCTTCGCTGCCGAATACGGCAACGCACTGTCCGGCGTGTTCGACCTGAAACTGCGCAAAGGCAACGCCGAAAAGCGCGAATTCACCTTGCAGGCCGGCTTGCTTGGCCTCGATGCCGCCGCCGAAGGACCGCTGCGCATCGGCAAACAAACCGGTTCTTTTTTGGTCAACTACCGCTACTCCACCCTCTCGGTACTGGGCAAACTCGGCGTCAATCTCGGCGACGCCCAAACGGACTTCCAGGACCTGTCGTTCAACCTCTGGATGCCGGCCGGGAAATTGGGCCAGTTCACGCTCTTCGGCATGGGCGGCCTCAGCGACCAAAAATACGAGGGCCAGGCCGATTCCCTGCTGTGGAACGACAACGGCGACAAACAGTATTCATGGGATTTCAAAGCCAATACCGGCGTGGTGGGCCTGACCCACAGCCTGGTGCTGGGCGACAATACTTTCCTGCGTAACGTAGTGGCCGTGTCCGGCGCCGGCAACGGCGCCCGCACCGACGAGTTCCAAAAAGACTATTCCCTGCGCCGCCTGTTCGACGGCGGGTATGACCAGGTGAAAACCACCGTTTCGTCCACGCTGACGCACAAATTCAATGCCCGGCACCTGCTGCGCACCGGCGCGTACGTCAATTTTATGGACTACAATTTCCGGCAAAACGAATGGGACGACGAAGCCGAGCGGCTCGTGGAACAACTGCGCAATACCGGCACGAGCGCGTCCGCCAATGCTTTTGCCCAGTGGCAGTACCGCGCCTCCGAACGCCTGACCCTGAATGCCGGCGTGCACGCCCTCTATTTTTCCCTGAACAATACCCGGTCGGTGGAACCTCGCGCGGCAGTCCGGTACGCATTCAACGAACGGCAGTCCGTGAGCGTCGGCTATGGCTTGCACAGCCAACTGCAACCGCTGGGCGTGTATTTTATCAAAAATGAAACCGGTATGCAACCCAACCGCGATCTGGAACTGACCCGGGCACACCACCTTGTGCTGTCGTACGACCACACGCTGCCGGGCAACTGGCGCCTGAAACCGGAACTGTACTACCAGGCGCTGTTCGATGTGCCGGTGACCCGCGATGCACGCGACGCCTTTTCGATGCTGAACGTGATCGAAGGATTTTCAGGCGAAATTTTGACCAACCGGGGCAAGGGCCGCAACTATGGCGCCGAACTGACGGTGGAGAAATTCCTGACCAACGGATTTTATTTTCTGCTGTCCACGGCGCTGTTCCAGTCCGAATACCAGGGTTCCGACGCGGTGTGGCGCAGTACGCGCTTCAACTCCAACTTTGTCAATAGCCTCGTGACGGGCAAGGAATGGAACTGGAATCGGGGTCGAAAAAACCGCACGTTCGGCATCAACCTGAAACTGACCGCAATGGGCGGCCTGCGCGAAACGCCCATTGATCTGGCGGCTTCCATCGGGCAGGGCAAAACCGTACGCGACGAAAACCGCGCCTTCGAGGAACGTATGCCCAACTACTTCCGCCTCGACACGGGTTTCAAAATCAAACGCAACTACGAACGCCTGACGACCACGCTGGGGCTGGACATCCAAAACACCACCAACCGGGAAAACATATTCGGGCGGTACTACGACGACAAAAGCCAAACGATCAAATACTGGTACCAGGCGCCGCTGATTCCGGTGCTGAGCTACCGTGTGGAATTTTAGCAGTAGCGGTGGAATTTAGAGCGTGTTTAAAATTTAGTCGCTGGGCTACGGACGGCCAATTTCATTTCTATCTTCGTTAAAATTTTCGCCGTAGGCACCCGGCTACGGCTGCAAATTTTGCCTCAATAGAAACAAAATTTGCTCGCCCTCGCTCCAGCACTAAAATTTAAACACGCTCTTATTCCGCCGGGGGCTTTTACTTCAATTCCCCCGGCACCACGGTCATTCGTTTCAGGCCACCGTCGCGCAGCACCCAGAGGTTGACGGGGCGGCCGATGGTTTCTTCGTCCAGCGCCTTGTGCAGGGCGTCAATGGAATCCATGGGCTTGCCCTCGAACTGCACGATGACGTCGCCGGCGCGCAGGTCGGCCAGTGCTGCCGGGCCGCCATTTTCGAGGCTCTGGATTTGGATTCCGCCCTTGGTATCGAGTTGCAGGGTATTCAGCCATTTTGGCGGGAGCGGCACCGTTTGGGCGCCAACGCCGATGAATCCGCGGCGCACGCGGCCTTCGAGGATGAGTTTACCCACCACGAATTTGGCGAGGTCGGAGGCTACGGCAAAACATAGTCCCTGTGCGGGTAAAATAACGGCCGTGTTGACCCCGATGACGTTCCCGTACGAGTCCACCAGCGGTCCGCCGCTGTTGCCGGGGTTGAGGGCGGCATCCGTCTGGATTACATCGTCAATCAGGCGACCGCTTTGGCTGCGCAGCGTACGCCCGAGGGCACTAACAACTCCCGCCGTCACGGAGTACTGGAACCCGAACGGGTTGCCGATCGCGATGGCGATTTGCCCCACTTGCAGGCGGCGGCTCTCGCCGAACGTGACGGTTGCGAGGTTTTCGCCGTCCATTTTGACCACGGCGAGATCGGTAGCCGGGTCGTCGCCCACTACCTGCGCCTGGAAGGTGCGGCCATCCTGCAGGGTGCCCTCGATGCGTTCGGCGCCACTGACAACATGGCTGTTGGTCACGACAAATCCGTCGCTGCTGATAATGAATCCGCTGCCCGTACCGGCAGTCCCCTGGGGTTGCGCCGGCCGGCGGCCTTGTTGTTTTTTCTCTACTTTCAGGTGTACAACGGCGTTGCTCACGCGCTGCGTGACACCGATGACGGTGCGGGAATAGGCATCGAGCAGTGCGGCTTCTTCGATTATGGTTTGCTGGTAAGGCCGGGTGTCGGTATTGACCGAAGTGCCCTCGGCAAAAATGTGTTGCTGGATCATGACGGGTGTGGTTTTGTTTTTCACCGAAGTGAATCTCTCCACACTACCGGACATTTTTGAAACGAGAGGCTGTCTCAAAAGCATGGCTTTGACGGGAATTGATTTTTTTTCAGACAGGATTTACAAGATTTACAGGATAAATGAGGCGACTCCGTCGCCGAAAATCCTGTAAATCCTTTTTATCCTGTCAAAAAATGAATTCGCCTGTCAACGGCGCAATACGGTGCGGACTTATGAGACAGCCTCTGGATACCAGAAAAATAAAAATATCCAGTAGTATGGAATCTCTTACTGCGCAAAAGCGTGCCACATGCGTCTGTCTGCCATTTTGGCGGCAACTTACCGCTCCATCACTCCCCGAGCCAGATTTTGCCGTTGCGCATTACAAAAACCACACGCTCCATGGCGCGGATATCGGCGAACGGGTCTCCGTCCACAGCGATGATATCGGCGGGGCGAGCGGGGGCAATGGTGCCAACCTGATCTTGCAGCCCCATCAGTTCGGCGGCATGCACGGTGGCTGCGCGGAGGATGTCCCAGGTTTTCATGCCTGCCTTGGCCATAAATTGAAATTCCAGGTTGTTTTTGCCATGCGGAAACACACCCGAATCGGTGCCGAAGGCAATTTTAACGCCGCTCCGGTACGCGCGTCCGAGGGTTTCGGTGATTTTGGGGCCGATACCGAGCGCTTTTTCGCGCACCACTTCCGGAAAAAATCCGGGGGCATACTGCGCACTGTCGCTCACGGCCCAGCCGGCGGTGAGCGTGGGCACATACCAGGTGCCCTTTTCTTTCATAATGCGGAGGGTTTCGTCGCTCATAAACGTACCGTGTTCAATACTGGCTACCCCGGCCAGCGCGGCGCGGCGGATACCCTCGTCGCCATGAGCGTGTGCGGCCACGCGCACGCCGAGGTCGGCGGCGGTGCGCACGATAGCCTCGAGTTCGTCTTCGGCATAGTGGGGCAGCCGGCCGTCGCGGGCGAGGCTGAGCACGCCGCCGGTAGCGGCTACTTTGATGAGGTCGGCGCCGCGTTTCACCTGGTTGCGTACGGCAGCGCGGCAGGCATCCGGGCCGTCGGCAATGCCCTCTTCGAAGCCGGGAGGCGGATCGAACAAGTCCCAGCGGGAGCCTGTGGTGATGTCGCCGTGCCCCCGGTGATGCTGAGTACTTTGCCTGCGGTCAGGATACGCGGCCCGGGCACCCAGCCCTGGTTGATGGCATTGCGCAGGGCGATATTGGCCGCGCGTCCGCCCAGATCGCGCACGGTGGTGAACCCGGCCTCCAGCGTGCGTTTGGCATACACCGTACCCCGGATGGCGGCTTCGGTATCGTTGAGGGTATAGCGCTCGGTGTACGATGTGCGGCTTTGTTCCCATTCGAGGTGCACATGGCAGTCTATGAGACCGGGCAGCACGGTTTTGTTTTTCAGATCAATGGCGGAAATACCGGCGGGCGGGAGGAGGTAGCCTTTTTCGATACGAGCGATGCGACCATCTTCCACGACGACGGTCATCCCGGTTTGTACTTGTTCGTCGGTCATGGTGAGCAACCGCCCGCAGTGGAGGTAGGCCGTTTGCGCCGGCAGGGGTATTTGCAGCGCTGTACAGAGGATAGCGAGAAAAAAAACGATACGCATAGTGTGAATTTGAAAGCCGTTGGGGAGACCGGTAAAGGTAAGCGCATCTGTAACTACCTGTGCAAGGGCAACACCGCCGCCGCCTTTCCCAAAAATTTTTAAAAGGGGGTATTGGTTTTGGAAAAAAGGGAACTTACCTTTGCCGCCGCTTTTGAAACAAGCCTCATTAGCTCAGTTGGTTAGAGCGGCGGACTGTTAATCCGTAGGTCCAAGGTTCAAGTCCTTGATGAGGCGCAACAAGGTCACTGCCAATCGCAGTGGCCTTTTTTGTTGGTATTTTCCACGGCGGTTCGATCTGGCGCCGACGCAGTTTTTTGCTTTTGGGCGCAAAGCCGCATCTTTGCGCGCCAGTTTTTGCTTTACTATTCATCCCGCCGGCTTCATTGCCGGCGACAAGAAAATGTACCATGAGTTTAGTTGCCGTAGGCACTGTCGCTTTTGATGATATTGAAACCCCGTTTGGCCGCGCCGAAAAAGTGATTGGCGGCGCCTGCACCTATATCGCGCTGGCCGCCTCCTATTTTGTAAAACCCGTGCAAATCGTGTCGGTCGTAGGTGGCGATTTCCCGCAGGAAATGCTGGACAATCTGGAAAGCCGCGGCGCAGACCTTGCGGGCCTGCAGGTACGCCCCGATGAAAAATCTTTCTTCTGGGCCGGCAAGTACTACCGGGACATGAACACCCGCGATACGCTGGATACGCAACTGAACGTACTGGCCGATTTTGATCCGGTGCTACCTCCGGCCTACCGGCATGCGGAGTTCCTGATGCTCGGCAACCTTACCCCCCAGGTACAACTGCGTGTACTGGACCAGCTCCAGAGCCGGCCGAAACTGATCGCTGTGGACACCATGAACTTCTGGATGAACACCGCCATGCCCGACCTGCTTCAGGTGCTGAAACGGGTGGACGTGCTGACCATCAACGACGAGGAAGCGCGCCAGCTCTCCGGCGAGATATCGCTTGTGAAAGCGGCCAGGATCATCCACCAGATGGGGCCACGTTTTTTGATTATCAAAAAGGGCGAACACGGGGCGCTGCTGTTTCACGGTGAAGAACTGTTTTATGCGCCGGCGCTGCCCTTGGCAGAGGTTATTGACCCGACGGGGGCGGGCGATACTTTCGCCGGCGGTTTTATGGGCTGGCTGGCCAAAACGGGCGATGTGTCTATGGCCAATATGCGCCGGGCGGTCATTTATGGTTCGACTATGGCATCCTTCTGCGTAGAAAAATTCAGCGTGCAGCGGTTGCAGGAGCTGGACAGCGATATGATCGAAGGTCGGATCAAACAATTTGCCGACTTGGTGCATTTCAGGATGTGATCGTTAAAAAACGGATGATTTCGGGTCGGACAAACCACCTTTGGCATTCCCGGGCCGGCATACTTTGCCACTTGCATGGGCGTTTACTTTTCCTAAAAATCGGAATACGGATGCGAAATTTCTCTCTTTTCCTGCTTCTTTTTGGCCTTGGCACAGCCCTTTCGGCACAAAACATCAATGAAAAACTGGTGTCCTACTTCTCTTTCAGCGAATGCAAAGCGATTGACGAGAGCGGCAATGGTTCCACAGGGGCTTTTATCGGCGACCCGGCGTGCGCGTGCGGTGTGCGCGACTCGGCTATCCTTTTTGACGGCAAAGGCGACGCGATCTTTTTTGTCGGCCCCCTGACCGACGTATTTACCCTGAGCGACTTCTCGATCAGTTTTTATATGAAACCGGCGCCGGTTGACCCGAAAATCAGCAACTCGCGGGTTATCATGTCGAAACAGGAAAACTGCGCTACGACGAACCGCGCTTTTTGGGTGCGTTTGAATCCCAAGACCAAAAAAATCAGTTCGGGTATTAGCCAGAATGACAGCCTCCTCGTATCGGTCACCGCAGACCTGGACCCCGGCACTTGTTGGCAATACATTACGCTGGTGCGCAACAACACCTCATACGCCCTGTACATCAACGGCAAGTTGCGGGATCAACGGAATTCATCTGCCCGCATTGACCTCACGTCCAACGCTATTTTCAAAGTAGCCGAACCAATCTGTACGCTTGACAGTGCGTTTTCGGGCGAGGTGGATGAGTTGCGCATTTACAGTCGGGCACTTGGGCAGGCCGATATTGACGCACTTAATGTGCAACCAGACCGGATACTGACCGGCGATACCATTATTTACTTAGGCAACTCCTTTCAAGTACGCGCCAACCCGGCCTGCACCGCCAACTTCGGCTGGACGCCCACCACCGGCGTTTCGGACCCTACCGAGGCCGATCCGATTATCACGCCCACGATAACCACAACGTACCGGCTTAATTTTATTCACCAGGGCTGTACTGCTTTTGACACCTTGCTGGTCAAGGTCATTGACCCGGACACGCTGGACTGCAACCTGATTTTCATCCCCAATGCTTTCACGCCGAGCGCAACGCCCGGGCGCAACGACGTATTCGGGATCAGCAATCCGAATTCGGTAGACGAGTTTATTTCTTTTGAAGTGTTTGACCGCTGGGGCGGGCGCGTATTTAATGCCCCCACGGTATTCGATACCTGGGACGGCACCTTTCAGGGCGAACCGGCCAACGCAGGCACTTTCCTGTACCGGCTGCGATACCGATGCGACGGAACGGAACGAATAAAGGCGGGGAACCTGACCCTGCTCCGATAAAAAAAGAAGCCCGGCGGCACATTTGCCCCGGGCTTTTTTTCACTAAACCGTTTCTATTGTATGAAGCAATTTTAACAGACCAAATCTGTGCCAAAAACCAAAAAAGCCGCCCTGTTCCAAAGATTTTTTTTGATTAGCCGCTTTGTTGAACAAAAAACCCTGTCCCATATTTCTACCGGACAGGGTGTGTAAAAAACAAACACTATGAACAAACACTATTTTTCGAAACGGAAAAGGGCTGGGTATCGGGGGAAAAACACGGAAAAACTTGTGCAAACAAAGATACGCTGCCGTTTTTTTTCACAACAATAAAATTACGGCGCCAGGCAACTCCCATGGAAAAATAACCAAAGCCAACCACCATGCAGCAAAACCGTTTTTTTGTACTGGCGGCCCTGCTCGCCGGGGTTTCGTGCGGAACAGACCAATTGCCAGGCCCGGACAAGACAAGTCCGGACGGAAAAGCGCTCTTTCGCCGGCATTGCGTCACCTGCCATGGCGCCGACGGCACGCTCGGCCTCAATGGTGCCGGCGACCTGACCAAATCGGCCCGCACACAGGCGGAACGCGTAGTCCAGATTACCAAAGGCAAAAACCTGATGCCGGCTTTTGAAGAGGTGCTCACGCCGGAAGAAATCCAGGCTGTGGCGAACTACACCGAAACATTGAAAAAATGACCAACGACTCGAAGATTTTGCTCACCGGCGCGACCGGGTTCATCGGCTCCTATTTGCTTCGCCTGCTCGTGCAGAAAGGCTACGCGGTGCGGGCACTTCGACGTCCCGACAGCCCCATGGCCCTCGTGCGCGATGTAGCCGACCAGGTAGAATGGGTAGAGGCCGATGTGACCGACCTGCCGGCATTGGAAGATGCTTTTGCCGGTGTGACGCATGTTTGCCACTGTGCCGCCATGGTTTCGTTTCACCCCAGAGACGTGCGCCGCATGATGCAGATCAACGTGGAGGGCACGGCAAACCTGGCCAATCTGGCGCTCGATTTCGGGGTAAAAAAATTCCTGCACGTCAGCAGCATCGCATCGCTCGGCCGCCTGAAAGAACGACCCGATCTGGACGAGACATGCAAATGGGTGCCGGGCAAGGGCAACAGCCAGTACGCCATCAGCAAGTACCTGTCCGAACAGGAAGTATGGCGGGCGCATGCAGAGGGACTTCCCGTCGCCATCGTGAATCCGTCTGTGGTACTGGGCAGCGGTTTTTGGGATGTGGGTAGCGGGCGGATATTCAAGCAAGTGCACGATGGCCTCAAATTTTGGGCGATAGGCCGAACGGGGCTGGTGGATGTTCGGGACGTAGCGCAGTTTATGCTCCTGCTACTGGAAAGCGACATTGTTGGGGAGCGGTACATCCTGAACGCACAAAATATCCCTTTCCGCGATCTGTTTTTTTCGGTCGCCGATGCACTGGGACGCAAACGGCCTTTCATCAAAGTGACGCCCTTGCTGGCCGAAGTAGCCTGGCGTGTGGAGTGGCTGAAGGAAAAAATTTTGGGTACAACGCCCGTGGTCACCCGGGAAAGCGCCCGGGCAACCGTGTCGAGTTATTCCTATGACAATGCCAAATCGCTCACCGTGCCGGGGTTCTCGTACCGCCCGCTGGAGCAAACCGTGCGGGAAACCGCTGCGCAGTTTTTGGATGCCGCCCGCGACGGGTTCGGGCCACGGGTGCTGCCTTTCGGCTAACCCCTGAAAAAACCTTCGTTTTCTTCACGGGGCATACCGTACCTTTGATTCCGTTTTAATCCGCCTTCGGTATGCAAGACTATTTGATTCAATTCGCTCTCCTGCGCGAACGCGCCTTCCGTGAGCCGGACAACCAGGCATTGTTTCGCAACCTGCTGTTCTGCTCCGAGGTCTCCGGCAACCACCTGGAATGCCGTGAGTTTTACACCGCCGTCATAGACCGCCATCCGTACTGCAGTTATGCCTGGTACAATCTGGGCTGGGCATTCGTTTCTTTGGACGAACCCGGGGAGGCGCTTGAGGCATTTGAATACGCCTACATCACGCAACCCTATTTTGAAGAGGCATACAAAGCCTGCGCCGAGCTGGCCGCTCAACAGGGTTTCCACCGGCGGGCCTTGCAATGCTACACCGAGATGAACGACCACGCCGAGGCCGACAGCCAGGTGCTGGCTCGCATGGGCGCATGTTACCTCCGCCTCGGTGATGTACGAACGGCAAAAAAAATGTGCCGGCTGGCACTGAAACTCGACCCCTACCACGCGGAAGCATGCTACCACCTGGGCGCATGTTATCTGGCTGAAAAAGACTACCGCCAGGCCGTGCGCTGGCTGCAGGAAGCCGTGTGCAACGACGGTCACCAGGACGCCTTTCACAGCCTGCTCGCCGCTGCATACAACTGCTTTGGGCAAGCCCAAAAAGCACTGCAACACTTGTGGAAAGCGGTGGAAATTGCCCCGGAAACACCCGCTGTCTGGCTCCAACTCGCCGAGCACCTGCTTTTTTCAGGGAACCTCCGGGACGCGGGCGAAGCCCTCGAGCAGGCGCTGGAAAACGCGCACAGCACCGATTTGCTGTACTGCGCAGCAGCCTGCCAGTTTTTATCCGGCCAACGGGAACAGGCCGTGGATACCCTGCGTCAGGCTCTGCTTGCCGATGCCAACCGACATTCGGATTTTTTCCGATGGGCGCCTGCGCTGCGCAGCGATGCCGAAGTGCAGGGACTGCTGCGTATTTACACATAAATTCGGGTTTGGTTTTTCGGGCGCCGCAATGTACCTTTGCCGGCCTTTCTGAAAGGCATTCATCATTTTTATCAAAAAAATCTGATTTTCAACATGTTCGCAATCGTTTCCATTGCCGGTCAACAATTCAAAGTTGAGGAAGGTCAACAGATCTTCGTCCACCGGCTGGCAGCTCAGGAGGGAGACAAAGTCTCCTTCGACACCGTGCATCTCATAGATCGCGGCGGTGAGGTATCCATCGGTACCCCCAATTTGGCCGGCGCCAAAATCACAGCCAGCGTGCTCAGCCACGTCAAAGGCGACAAGGTGATCGTCTTTCACAAAAAACGTCGCAAGGGCTACCGCAAAAAAAATGGCCACCGCCAAGCGTTCACCAAAATCAAAATCGAAGGTATCGCCGGGTAAGTAAACTCCCGAAATGGCATGCGCACCAATAAGGCTTTCTTTGGGTGCAGCAGCCCGACTTCGTTCACTCATCATTCAAAACTCAAAACTCAAACCTGAGTTATGGCACACAAAAAAGGTGTAGGTTCAACCGATAACGGCCGGGATAGTAAAAGCAAACGACTCGGCGTAAAACTCTACGGCGGCCAAAAGGCATACGCCGGTAACATCATCGTTCGCCAGCGGGGTACCCGATACCACCCGGGCGAAAACGTTTACATGGGACGCGACCATACCCTCCACGCTTATGTGGACGGTATCGTTGAATTCAAGCGGACTTTCAACGACCGCAACGTCGTACATATCATTCCCTTTGCCGACGTAGTTGAAACGGTGGCCGCCCCGGTGGCTCCGGTCAAGCCGACAGCCAAAAAATCGGCTGCTCCTGCCCCGGAAAAGCCCGCAGCCAAACCGGCAGTGGAAGAAACAATTGTCGCAGCGCCTGAGGTCGTAGTGGATGAGCCGGTCGTTGCAGTAGCCGAAGAAGCTCCCGTAGAAGTTTCGGCAGTAGCCGAAATGGCATCTGAAGCGGTCAGCGAGCCGGAAGAAGAAGCACCGGTTGTGGCTGAAGAGAAGAAAAAAGCACCGGCTAAAAAAGAGCCAAAACTCAACGATCTGAAAATCATCGAAGGCGTTGGTCCGAAAATCGAGCAGCTGCTGAAAGAAGGCGGCATTGATACCTGGGAAGACCTGGCCAATGCGCCGGTAGATCGCCTGAAGGAAATCCTCGAAGCGGCCGGTGCGCGTTACCAGATTCACGACCCGAGCACCTGGCCCGCACAGGCGAGGTTTGCCGCCGCCGGCCAGTGGGAAGACCTGAAGGACTATCAGGACATGCTCATCGGCGGGCGCGATGTGACGGAATGATAAAAAATTAAGGGCGTCCGGTTTTGCCGGTACGCCCTTTTGTTTTATTCTTGCCGCATCATTGATTCGACTTAAGAAGTTTTTGTTTTCATAGCTTAATTTTTTAGTTGTTGCCCCGGCTGTAATGAGTCGGGGTTTTTTATTGCCATGTTTCAAACCCTTGCACTCGTATTTCTCGGCGGCGGCGGCGGCAGCGTCTGTCGCTACGCGGTTTGGCTGGCCTTGCGCCCCTGGACGGACAAGTTTCCGTGGGCTACTTTCGCGGCCAACGCCTTGGCTTGTCTGCTGCTCGGCGCGCTGCTTGGCCGGCAAGCACAGGGCCTGCTGTCCGATCAGCACCGACTATTGCTGGTCACGGGCTTTTGCGGCGGGTTCAGCACCTACTCTACTTTCACCTCCGAAACCTGGGGGCTTTGGCAAAGCGGCAACATGAGCGCCGTGCTGGCCAACGTGTTTCTCCAGTTAGCCGTGTGCATGGTGTGCCTGTTGGCGGGGTTGCGGCTTACTGCTTGACCGCTTCCTTTGGCTTGACGGCATCGGATTTACGCCACTTGATGGTGCAGCCGATGGCCTTGGTCTCCGTTGTGGCAATATCCTTGCCGGCACGCAGCGCATCAATAGCGTTTTCCAGGTACTTTTCTTTTACAGCGCCGGCATCTTCATGGTTGTCATCCATCGCGCCGATGTAGCGCACCTTGCGGTTTTTGTCGAGGAGATAAATATGCGGGGTGCGCGTGGCGCCGTATGCCTTGGCGATTTCCTGCGTCTCGTCGTAGAGATAGACGAAGGGGAATTTCTTTTCCTTGGCACGCTTTTTCATATTGTCGAAACTGTCTGCGGGCTGCACATCCTTGTCGTTCGGATTGATGGCCACTACGGGGTAGCCCAGTTTTGCGTACTTTTTGTGCAGGGCGATGATGCGGTCTTCGTAAGCAATCGCATACGGGCAATGATTGCAGGTGAAGATAACGATGTAGCCCTCGGCTTTTTTGATGCCTGCGAGGGAGACATTTTTCCCTTTTACATTTTTCAGGTTGAAGTCGCGGGCGATGTCGCCGACATGGTAGCCGTTGTGTACCGGCGCGGTGGTGAACGACCAAGCCACTACTGCGGCCACAATGGTCAAGAGAGCGAGTGCTTTTTTCATGTGTTGTGCTGTTTGTGTGTGATGAAATAATTTTAATTTTTTAAAGCCGCCTGCACGGCCTCCTCCAGTTCCTCGAAGTGGAGTTGTTTCTCAAAAAAACGCTCGAAACTGCGGTTTTTGCGCACAATGAGTGTGGCCGGAATAGCGCCCGACCATTCCGTGCTCACGAGATCAATCCAGTTGTTGGGCGTGGTTTCGTCCATGAACACCACGCGACTTTCCAATTTGTGGCGCTCCAGAAAGGGCTTGACCCGCTTGTCCACATCGCGGCGGAAGTCGGTGCTGATGAGTATGACCTGCACGCCTTTTTCGGCGTACTCGCGGTTTATTTTTTCAAAATCCGGCAACTCGGCCACGCAGGGTGCGCACCAGGTAGCCCAGAAATTGAGCACATAAACTGTATCGGAATCGCTGTTTTTCCAGGCGGTTACCTGATCGGACTTGATGTAGGGGATGTCCTGAGCGGCCAATGGCAGGCCCAAAACCAGCAAAAAAGTGGAGAGTAGCGCTATTTTCATAATTGCCGCTAATAACGCCCCTTGAGCGAAAGTGTTGGCCGGGAATAGACGGAAAGTTGACAACTGGCGGTGTTTGGCAGGTTTTTGCAAACCACACGCGGGTGTTTACAACATCTATTCGCACTGCACCGAGGCATCATCTGCTCCTGCCACGCAAATGATACCTCGGCGCGCTTTATTTGCTCCGCATGCGCACGATCGGGCAAATCATCTCCTCCAAACTAATCCCCCCGTGCTGGAAAGTGTTTTTGTAATAATTGTGGAAGTGGTTGTAGTTGTTGGGGTAGAGGAAGAAATAATCCTCTTTGGCGAAGATAAACGTGCTGCTGATATTGGGGCGCGGCAGGCCGGCCTGTTTGGGCTCTTTCACCGCCAGCACGTCCTTGGGGTCGTACTGGAGGTTTCGGCCCACTTTGTAGCGCAGGTTGGAGGTGGTTTCGCGGTCGCCGACGACACGGGAGGGCGATTGTACCCGAATAGTACCGTGATCGGTGGTTACAAACAGTTGTACTTCGCGGCCTTCGAGGCGCTGGAGGGCGGTCCACAGCGGGCTATGCAGAAACCAAGAGCGGGTAAGCGAGCGGTATGCGCTTTCGTCGCCGGCGAGTTCCTTGAGGACTTCCATTTCGGTGCGGGCGTGCGAGAGCATGTCAATGAAATTGTAGACAATAACCGTAAGATCGTTGTTGAGGTAGTTGAGTATGTTGTCGTTCAGGTCTTTCCCGTGGCCCACGTTGGTTACCTTGGTATAGTCCCATTTGATACCTTTCCGGAACACGCGTTCGATTTGTTTGCCGAGGAAAAAATCCTCTGCGAGATTCTTGCCGCCTTCGTCAATATCGTTTTTCCACTTATCCGGGAATGCGGCTTCGATGTCGGCGGGCATCATGCCGGCGAAGATGGCGTTTCGGCTGTACTGTGTGGCCGTGGGCAGGATGCTGAAAAAGTAACTCTCGTTTTCGGTGCGGAAGCGTTCGTTCAGGAATGGTTCGATGACTTTCCACTGGTCGTAGCGGAGGTTGTCGAGCAGGATGACGATGGTGGGTACGCCTTTGCCGATATGCGGAAAAACGTGCTTGCGCAGCAGCGAGTGCGACATAACCGGACCGATCTCTTTGTTTTTGTCCACCCAGTCGAAGTAGTTTTTCACGACATACTTGCTGAATTCGGTGTTGGCTTGTTGTTTTTGTTGCGACAGGATGTCGCC
The DNA here is from genome assembly GCA_016719605.1 of Lewinellaceae bacterium. Classification (GTDB taxonomy): domain Bacteria; phylum Bacteroidota; class Bacteroidia; order Chitinophagales; family Saprospiraceae; genus M3007. Next base: position 64,662 of record JADJYW010000015.1, read on the forward strand.
TACTTCGGCCTGATTGGCATCAAGGCGCAGTTCCCAGCCGACGATACGGCGGTAGGCATCCACCCATTCCTCGTGGTTGAGGCCGCCAGTGATTTGAAGGAACATCTGGCGGTAGTCCTGTTGGTAGTCTGCCGCCGTTTTTTCCCGAATAAGGCGTTTGTTGTCAATGATTTTTTTGAGTGTCAGCAGTATCTGGTTCGGATTGACCGGTTTAATCAGATAGTCGGATATCTGCGAGCCAAGTGCTTCCTCCATGACATGCTCCGCCTCGTTTTTGGTAATCATAACTACGGGTACATGCGGGTTAATTTCCTTGATTTTGGGCAGGGCTTCCAGGCCGGTCAGACCGGGCATGGATTCATCCAGGAAAATTACGTCAATATCATTGCCTTCTTCGAGATAGATTTCTACAGCATCGTGGCCATTGGTCGCCGTTACCACCTCATAGCCTTTTGATTGCAGGAACAGGAGGTGCGGCTTGAGCATGTCAATCTCGTCGTCAGCCCAGAGAATTTTAATCTTGTCCATAGTAGGTAATAGTACCCTCGTTAAATGAGGCGTGCAGGTTAATTGTGAAGTAATGTGGCGAAGATAGTACAGACTTGCGGGTTTGCGAAACGGTGGAGCCGCCTGAAGTAGCAAGGAGTTGTTTATAGTCAAAAGCAACCGGGTGCGCAGTATACCTTTGCAAACAAGAAATGGATAGCATGTACAACAAACAGAAAATCTTTAACGACCCGGTGTATGGTTTCGTGTCTGTGCCGCACGGGTTGTTGCTTGATCTGGTGGATCACCCTTACTTTCAGCGGCTGCGACGCATTCGGCAGGTAGGGTTGGCACACTTTGTATATCCGGGCGCCCTGCACACGCGTTTTCACCATGCCTTGGGTGCACTGCATCTGATGCAGCAGGCCGTTGAAGCGCTTCGGCACAAGGGCGCCTTGATAACGCCTGAGGAAGCCGAGGCGGTGAGCGTGGCTATTTTGCTGCACGACATCGGCCACGGGCCTTATTCCCATGCACTGGAGCATACCATTGTGGACCTGCACCATGAGCAGTTGTCGCTGTTGTTTATGGAAGATCTCAACCGGCAGTTTGACGGGCGCCTGGAACTGGCAATTCAGATTTTTTCGGATCGGTACCCCAAAAAATTTCTACACCAGTTGGTGTCCGGGCAATTGGATATGGATCGCATGGATTACCTGAACCGCGACAGTTTTTTCACCGGTGTATCGGAGGGGGTGATCGGCTACGACCGAATCATCAAGATGCTGGCCGTACACGAGGGCGAGTTGGTGGTGGAGGAAAAGGGTATGTACAGTATCGAGAAGTTTTTGATTGCCCGCCGACTGATGTACTGGCAGGTGTACCTCCACAAAACCAATGTGGCGGCGGAACAGATGGTGATCCACTTGCTACGCCGTGCCCGCGAGTTGGCTGTTTCGGGTATACCGCTGGAGGTGTCACGGCACTTGCACTGGTTTTTATACCGAAGTTCCGAGGAGCAGCCCTCCCCCTTCGAGGTACTCGAACATTTTGCCCGGCTTGACGATGTGGATATTGCGGCTGCCATCAAGGCCTGGCGAGAAGCCCCCGATCCGGTGCTTGCGCTGTTGGCCGAGGGGCTGCTTGACCGCAAATTGTTTCGCCTGGAGTGGCGCAGTGTACCGGTGGAAGCCGACTACCTTGAACATATCCGCGCCAGAGCCATGCAGGTTTATGGGCCGGAAGCTCCTCTGGAGCACCTTGTTTTTACGGGAAGCGCAAGCAACCAAGCCTACGATACCGCCGAGGAAAAAATCAATATCTTGTTCAAGGACGGACGCGTACTACCTATTGACGAGTGCTCCGATGTCCCACTGTACACTCAGGTAGTGACAAAGCACTTCATTTGCTACCCCAAGACATTGCAGCCATAGCGGATAGGGCGAACAGGGTTCAATTTTCTACAGAAACAGCGCGTTTAACATCAGGGAGTAATGATCTCCTCTCCGGGTGCACGTCAAAAAATCGAATCGGTAGTACCTTCACAATATTTTATTTTCATTTTTTTTTGAAAATTAGGAAAACAAAAGAGTTTATCTAAACAACCTATAAATCTGATAATCAAATTTTTGTCGTTATACTAAATGTTCAAACACTCAAATTTGACAATTATTGACATTTAAATGTTTAAGCAATCTGTTGGATAAATTAAACAAGGCTATATCTTTGACCCATCAAAAAAACACTAAAGGAGATTGCCATGACAAGCATAGAGTTCAATACCAAATTAAGTGGCTTGGCTGCCTTGTTGCACTCCTTCGCGTACAACCTGACGAAGAACTCAGAGGACGCGAAAGACCTGTATCAAGAAACAGCGTTCCGTGCCCTGTCCAATCGTGATAAATTCCAGCCGGGTACCAATTTCAAGGCTTGGATGTTTACGATTATGAAAAACATTTTCATCAACAACTACCGGAAAAAAGTAAAGGCAAACACCATCCTTGACACGACAGAAAATCAGTATTACCTGAATTCTGGAAGTCATGCCACAGGGAATGCTGCAGAAGGAGAGATTTTATTGAAGGAATTAAACACAATGGTTGCTTCATTAGATGACAGTATTCGGGTTCCGTTCTTGATGCACTTTGAAGGCTTCAAGTATCAGGAAATAGCCGATGAGTTGGCCCTCCCGCTGGGTACTGTCAAGAGCCGTATCTTCTTTGCCCGGAAAGAGTTGAAAGAAAAAATCATGGGCAACTACGGGTTTCACCCAAATTGATAAAAATCTATTTTGATGCTACTCAAGCCGTTCCAACAGGAGCGGCTTTTTTTTTGCACAGCATCAACCTTGCCTTTTTAATGGATTTGGTGGCCAGAGATTGCCAAGGCAATACGCGATGATCCGTGTTGCGTAGCATCTGCTTAACGGCATATTCGAGTGTTTGGCGCATGTTGTACCAAAAAGCAAGCCGCCCCGTCCCGATAAATCGGAACGAGGCGGCTTTGCAATATCAGGAGAACCTTAGTTCACCTTACTTGGTCTGAATCATCTTCTTAACAGCACTGTCGGTAGCCGTTTCGAGTTTGTAGTACAGAACACCCGTTGTATTCACCAGTGCGCGTTCGATAGCAAATGCGTTGTAGCCTTTGCTGAATTCGCCTTTTTGAACGAGGAGTACGCGGCCCGTTTCGTCGAAGATCGTCAAGGTAGCATTCGTTGCCTCAGGCAAGTAGAAGCCGACTTGCGTCTTGTTCATCCACGGGTTCGGTTGGTTCTGGTACAATTCGAAGCCAAGACCTGCAACTGTAGAGCCATTATCGCCATTGAAGCGCAGCGCGATGGATTGGCGCTCACGGTTCAGGCTGTATGCTTCAGCCTTCGTGATCCGGCTCGATACCGCCAACATCTGGCTCAAGGTACCGGTTGCTTTTGCACGGAAGGTTACAGCAAACTCACCATTTGCACGGTCGTTGTCGAACGATGTCGTCAGGCTGTGCTCGCCATTAAAGATACCAAAGTTACCAATGGACATCTCAGCGGCGCCAGGAGTTACATCTACAACTTCCATGTTCGGGAAGTAGAGTGTAAACTGGTAGCCAACGGCGCGCTCAGCAGCGCGGAAGTTCACCGTAAAGGTTTCGCCGGCTTTCACCGTGCGGTCTTGTACATCGAACAACAGCGTGCCTTCCGAACGATCATTTGTGCTAACCAAACTGCTTGTTACAGCATTACCATTCACGTCACCCACTTTCACCGCCGTGAAGTCTTCGTCCAACGTAGTAGCCTGCAAGTTAGCGAGCTGCTTCGTTTCGGGGAAGAGTGCCTGGAACGGATTCAACGGGTTCGGGAAGTTGTATTCGGTATCCACAAAGCGCCAGGACGTATTGTTCGGGAGCTCGGTGTAGATGCCGAGGATCAATTTGCGCAATTCAACGATGTCGAACGTCGTGATCGAGCGGCTGTTGTTAGCATCGGCAGCGATCATTTTGAACGGCGAGTTCAGCGGCTCGATACCCAGGATGTGCTTGTTGATGAGCACCAAGTCGAACGTAGATACGCCGTTGAGCGGATCGTTGTCTTTGATCGGTGTCACGGTGTAGTCACCATTCAACGGAACATTTCCGAAGAGGAATTGACCATCAGCATCCGTGGATACGAGTGCGTTGACCGACGGATTGCTCGGGCTGGAGCCATCCAGTTCAACATTAGCGTCTTCCAAACCATTGTTCGATTCCGTTTTCAGCGCACCGGCGACTGTTGCGGAAGTGGTCGAGCAGTTGCCTGCGTTGTCCTGAACAAGTACATAAGTCAGGCAGAAGTCTGCGTTACCGGCTTTGTCAATGGACCAAAGTTCCACATTCTGCTGACCGAGTTCGTTGCAAGTGAACGTCACCGTCGTTTGCGGCGTACCGTCCGGATTGCGCGGGAAGCCAGTGCCGGCACCTGCTTTGCGAATACCGATCACCAACTGGTTTGCCGGTGTGCAGTTGTCTTCCGTATACTGCAGGAAGTCGCTTGCATTCAGCATGATCATCTTCGTAGGCATGATGTTAACACTCAAACCGTTGAGGCAAACAACCGTCGGTTTCTTGCAATCCTTCACGATAAAGGTGTATTCGCAAACTTCTTCATTTCCGCAAGCATCATCCACGATCCATTTGATCTTGTGCGTGCCGTAAGGCAGTTCCGGGATCACATAATTCGTGAGTTGTTGTTGCGTATTCCAGCGAACAGAAGCAATCCGCTTATCACCGCTCACCGTGGTTTGCAGTGCAAAGCCGTACTTCTGGTTAGCCGGAACCGAGCGGAAGTCGAATTGGCGCGCCGTGCCACCAGAGAAGCTCTGGTTGGCTGCGTTACCAAAGTTGACTGTGTTGAAGCCCGGCAGATTGGCGCTGTTGATCACCGTTTCCATGCCGCCGTCGCCGTCCAAATCAAGGAACAAGAGGTAGCGAACATTCACTGCAGAATCAGAGCACAGGTCCGTAGCCGTGATCGTCAGATCGGTTGGGCCTTCGCACAAGTCGTGGCTGCCAATCGTGTTATCCCACCAGTACATTTCGTTCCACAACTCGGCATTGTTCGCCGTTATGTCGCAAGCCGTATCCGGGCTGGTCGGGCAATTCTCGATGATCGGCTTCTGTGTGTCAATCACCTTGATCGTCTGCTTGTACTTGTAGCAGTTGGCGTTAGGACTCCAGAAGGTCGAGAAATTGACCGTAGGTCCACCAGGTAGCAAAGCACTTGATGTCGGATTCCACGGCGCCGGCGTTCCTGCCTGCGAAACAATCGGGCCAGGCAAGTTGACCGGGCTTTGCGAATTCGCATTCGGGTTCGGATTCGGAACCTCCGTACAGCCCAGATTCGGGTTGTATGTGCACCAGTTGATGATGGTCCAAGTCCGTTCGATCATATAGCAGGCATCCGGTACCACTGTGTAGATTTCGTCTTCATGGGAAACACCCAAGAGTTCGCAATCAACACCGAAGAAGGTAGGCTCGCCATAGTTAGGAGTGCCGTCGCAAACCGTTACGATCACATCATTCGGGAAGCGAACGAAGTAATCCTGCTCGTACGTCACTGTCACACGCTGTGTGCAGGTGGCCGAATTACCACCGCAATCGAAGGCGCGGAACGTGCGGGTAATAATACCGCGGTTGCACACCGTGTCGAACAGCGAGATATTCCGGGTTTCCGTAATCGTATCCAGACAGCAGTTGTCCACGCCGGAAGCAAAACCATAAGCCCAGAGGCTGGGATCAAAGCTTTCACAGCTGACAGTGGTATTCGCCGGAGAAGTACAGATCGGCTTGATCTTGTCTTCAACAAAGACATTGACCATGCAGTCATTGTAGTGTCCTTCGAAGTCCTCCAGACCAACTTCACCAGTCGGTACGGGCAGGTCATACACACGGAATACTACGCGAACGGTATCATTGATGTCGCTGCAGCAGAACTTAACCTGATCGTAGAACAAGGTATCGCTCTGGCAGTCATTGGCATCCATACGACGTGCCTTGAAGTGAATGCTTTCGCAAACATCGTAGGAGCCGTCATCAAACGTGTAAGCATTCGTGAATGCCATACCGTCGCCACCCAAAGCAACTTGCGTAAACTCATCGCAAACTGCAACCGGCGGAATCAGGTCTTGTACAAACATCTGGAACGTGCAGTTCGAGATATTACCGCAAGCATCCGAAGCCCAGTATGTCACCGTGTACTCGCCGCGAGGCAGGCACTGCGTGAAACCAAAGTTACCCATTGTATCAGGTACCCAGTGATTGTTGCCGGCGAAGTCGCTCAAGGAACCAAAACCTTCGAAGATTACCAGGTTACCGGTAGCGAAATCGGTACCAACCACTCGGTATTCCACGTTGGTTACATACGAGCAACCTTCCGTGATAATCACGCTCGGCAGCGGAGCAGTCGAGCAGCAGGAGAACGGATCTGTGCTGACCGTCACGTCAGCCGGACAGTCAAACGTCGGGCCTTGTGTATCAATCACTTTGATCACCTGCTGGTGTTCGCGCGGATTGGTCGAGGACAATGGCAAGCACATATTGCGTACTTTCCAGGTGCGAACAATCTCGTAGCTGCCCGGGCAGATTTCGTAACGGTCATCCGTGCGGCTGATCGAAGCCATGCACAAGCCACCCGTACCAATCGGCGAACCGTTGATTGTGGGCAGACCCGTCAACGAAGGATCTGTGCTGTTAGCGGTAGCGCAGTTCAGCGTCACATCAGCCGGGAAGATCACAGCAGCCAAATTGAAGGCCGAGATCGTGATCCGCTGCGTGCAGGAGGACTGATTACCGGTAGCATCCGTTACCAGCCACAAGCGCACGATTTGTGCACGCGGATCAACACAAGCACCGAAGTCTGTGAAGTCATCCGTAACAACCGAAGTCGTAGAGCTGCAATCCGAGATCAATACCTGACCCGTGAAGGACGGTGTGGTCGGATCGCTGCAAGCGATTGTGATGTTGCCCGGGCAGGTCAGGATCGGAGCTTCTTTGTCCTCAACCTTGATCTTACCCCAGCAAACGTTGCCGCTCTGCGAGTGTACCAGTGTGTAGTTCAACAATTTGCCAATGTGCGTATTGTCTACGCGGTTCGGCGGCGAGTATGTGTTGGTACCTGCAGGATATGTGATAACCACCGAGTAGTCATCATCGCAGAGGTACGAACCTTCGAGTACATTATCCGGTGTAACCACGAATACGCAGTTGCCACCATCGTTGGAGATCGAAACATTGACCAGATCATTGCACACGATCGTCGTCGGGGTGCTTACCACCTGGACAATCTTCGTGATTTTCTGCTGGCAACCCGGGTTAGCCAGAGCCTGATCAACCGTGCCGCCCACAAGGACGCCATTGATAATCAAGTTCGTGGTAGTACCGGCTGCACTTGCATCAAACGTAGCCATCACCGTGTGGAATCCAACACCCAGTTGAGCGGCGTTGAAGGTCGTGGTAACAACACCGTTAACGGTCACGCTACCATTCACAACACCACCTGCAGCATTATACTGCTCACCAACTTCAATAGCAAACGGCGGGGTGTTCAAGCAGAACGGACCATCCAGATTGGTGAAGTACGGTGTCGGGTAGAATCCTTTATTACTGATCGTAGCCGTTTGGCCGAGGTTATTCTGAAGGGTAACTACATACCCGATAGCCTCGACGTGTACGCCGCGCAGGGTGTAGAATACCATTTCATTAGCCTCGTCAATCTGGCCGTTGCCGTCGTTATCAATACCGTCGGCAGTACCATTTACGAACACTGTGCCCACAGGCAGCGGCGTCGGAGCAGCCGGCGGAGCCGGGCTGTTCGCCAGATACAGACCTGTGTTGGAAACAACCGTCCATGTTTGCATAGCAAGCGACTTGACAGTGATACGGTCAATGAATTGGCCATTATCAAGTGTCGTAGCGTTGCCTACATTGTTCGGGCCGGCACAAACCGTCTGTACCGAGTATTGCGGCACACAAGGACCGATACCTTCCAGAACAGTCACGATTGCCGTGCAAGTAGCACTGTTACCGCACTGATCCGTTACCGTCAGGGTCACCGTGTTGGCGCCCAGATTTGCGCAGGTAAACGCGCTCGGCGAAACAGACAGCGTCAGGTTAGCCTGAGCGGAGCAGTTGTCGAACGAACCGTTGTTGATCTGAGCAGCAGTAATCGAAATATTGCCGGCCTTGTCAAGCGTTACCGTAGCGTTCTGGCAGATAGCCGTCGGAGCCTTGGTGTCGCGAACTGTTATAATCTGCGTGTGTACCAGTTGGTTGCCCGCCTGGTCGGTCACGCGCCATGTGCGAGTGAGTGTATAGTTAAACGCGCAGTTGCCATTTGTCCGAACCTCGGTGAAAGTGATCACCAGCAGGTTGGACGGAGTGCAATTGTCGTTCACATCGTTATTCGTCAGTACAAACGGAGCCGGTACGGCATCGCATTCAACCGTTACGTCGCCAGGCATCACGATGTCGGCGTCGAATTCGGGTTTCTCCGTATCCATCACCATCACCTGGAAGGTGCAGAAACTTACGTTGCCTTGTGCATCCGTAGCAGTGAAGGTTACCGTGTAGGTACCAACCGGTACAACCGAACCAGCAGTCGGGCCGGAAGTTTGTACTACCGTCGGGATGCTGCAGTTATCCACAGCCACCGGTTGCGGCCAGTTGATCTTGGCGGAGCATTGATCCGGGTCGTTGCCGAACACCAGCGGGCCTACCGGGCAATTCAGGAATACCGGAACTTCCGTATCCAGAACCGTCACGGTCTGCGAGCAGGTACCTGCGTTGCCACACTGGTCAACCACGCGATAGGTGCGGGTGTACACATTGCCGGCAGCAGTTTCGCTGAGCAAGCCGAAGGAATTCACGTTCAGACCACAGTTGTCGGAAGCAGTACCACCAGCCGACTCAAACTCGGTCAGGTTGGCGTACGGCGGCAGTTCTGCCGGCGAGCACTGCGCTTGCAGCGGAGCCGGGCAGGACATCACCGGAGCGATGTCGTCGCTAACTGTAATGATCTGTTGACGCGAAGTAGCATTGCCGCAATCATCTTGTACCGACCAGGTGCGAACAAGCGTAAACTTGTTCAGGCAAGAGCCCGGTTGCATGATTTCGCTGAAGTCCGTGATAACCGGAACACCGCAATTATCCGTAGCGGTTTGTGCTACAACAGCCGGAACATCGGCAGCGCAGGAAACCGTTTCGTTGGCCGGAGCAGGATTGTCCCAAACCGGTGCTTGCGTGTCGTTCACATTGATCGTCTGCGTAAACACTGCCGTGTTACCGGCAAAGTCCGTAGCCGTCCAGGTGCGCGTCAACGTGTACTGGTTGATGCAGTTGCCCAGCAGGATGGACTCAGAGTAGTCCATATCCACCGTGCCATTGCAGTTGTCGGAAACCGTAACATCAGCCACAACCGGAATCAGGTTGGAGCACTCCACGTTAACCACTGCATCCGGCAGGTTACCCAGCGTCGGAGCCACATTGTCGTTGACCGTGATAGTCTGCGTGTGCACGATTGCGTTGCCGCAGTCGTCTTCAGCAGTCCAGGTACGAACGATCGTTACGCCGTCATTCGGGCCTGCGCCCGGAACGAATACCTCGTTGAATTCAATATCCACCGGAGCATTGCAGTTGTCCGTAGCCGTCAAAACAACCGGCATCGGTACATTTTCACCGCAATCAACAGCCACATCAACTGGCAGTGCAAAACCGGCAGCCGGAGTCATCGTTTGACCGATGTTCAGCGTACCTGCACTTGCAGCCGACGGGCCGCTCCACGCAAAGTTGGCGTAAGCATTACCCGTACCGATCAGGTTCAGGGAAGTGCCGATGGCATTTGTTCCGTCTTCCAGCACACCAATGTCCGTAGACATCATGCCGTTAGCCGGGCCATTGATAGCCAGGAAAGCGCCTTCGTAGCTCAGGAACTGAAGAACCATGTTGCCATTGAGTACCAGAGCCATACCGTCCGGTGCTCCATTCTGCACACCATTTACAGGATATGCGAAGGAAATAGCGCCGAAGCCATTGCTTTGGTTGGAGATAACACCCGATAGGTTCATCACATCGTAGGACTGACCAGTAGCGCCATTGTACAGAACGATGGAGTAGTTGGACAGGTCAAGGCCGGCAGTACCAGCAACTTCGATGAATTCATCTTGATCCGTACCGACGTTGTCGTAATGGACTTCGTTGATCCAGAGAACCTGTGCAGCAGCGTCCCAAACCGGAGCTTCTGTATCGCTCACCGTAATCGTTTGTACGAACTGGGTCGTGTTACCGGCAAAGTCGGTAGCCGTCCAGGTGCGAACAACCTGATACTGGTTTGCGCAAGTACCCGGTACTTCTACTTCTGTGAAGTCGAGATTAACTGTGCCCTGGCAGTTGTCCGTGTATGTCACGGCTGCAACAGCCGGTACTTCTTCAGAACATTCCACGGAAACCGCGGCTGCAGGCAGGTTAGTCAGAACAGGTGCTACATTATCGTTGATCGTGATCGTCTGAACATGTGTGATCGAGTTGCCGCAAACGTCGTAGGCAATCCAGGTGCGGGTGATAACAGCCGCATCATTGGGGCCTGCACCAGGCAACACCGTTTCGTTCATCTCGATGATCACCTGACCAGCGCAGTTGTCGGAAGCCGTCAACGCAGCAGGCGTTACGTTTTCACCACACTGGATCGTAACATCAGCAGGCAGTGCGCTCGTCCACGTTGGCAACACATTGTCATTTACATTGATCGTCTGCACGAACTGTGTGCTGTTACCAGCAAAGTCAGTAGCCGTCCAGGTGCGGATCAAGGTAAAGTTGTGTGCACAGTCGCCTGGCAGGATCGTTTCGTTAAAGTCGAAATCAACCGTGCCCTGGCAGTTGTCCGTGTATGTCACGGCTGCAACAGCCGGTACATTTTCAGCACAAACCACATTCACAGTAGCCATAGGCAAATTGCCCAAAGCAGGAGCCTGTGTATCGGTGATCGTTACGGTCTGAATGTGCTGGATCGAGTTGCCACAAACGTCATAAGCCGTCCATGTGCGCGTCAGAATCGCTGCGTCATTCGGACCTGCGCCCGGCAGCAGCGTTTCGTTGAACTCAATCAGAACATCACCCGAGCAGTTGTCGGAAGCCGTTACCGTTGCCGGTAGCACGTCTTCGCCACACTGAACTGTTGCGTTGGCGGGCAAAGCGCTAGTCCACGTCGGATCTACATTGTCATTTACATTGATCGTCTGAACAAACTGCGTGCTGTTACCAGCAAAGTCAGTAGCCGTCCAGGTGCGGATCAACGTAAAGTTGTGTGCGCAGTCGCCCGGCAGGATGGTTTCGTTAAAGTCGAAATCAACCGTACCCTGGCAGTTGTCCGTGTATGTCACGGCTGCAATAGCCGGTACATCTTCGGAGCAAACCACATTCACAGTAGCCATCGGCAGGTTGACCAGAGCCGGGTCTTGTGTATCGTTGATCGTAATCACTTGCGTGTGCTGGATCGAATTGCCGCAAACATCGGAAGCAGTCCAAACGCGTGTCAACGTAGCGCCATCATTCGGACCTGCGCCCGGCAGCAGCGTTTCGTTGAACTCGATCAGAACATCACCCGAGCAGTTGTCGGAAGCCGTTACCGTTGCCGGTAGCACGTCTTCGCCACACTGAACTGTTGCGTTGGCGGGCAAAGCGCTCGTCCATGTCGGCAGCACATTGTCATTCACATTGATCGTCTGAACGAACTGCGTGCTGTTACCAGCAAAGTCAGTAGCCGTCCAGGTGCGGATCAACGTGAAGTTGTGTGCGCAGTCGCCCGGCAGGATGGTTTCGTTAAAGTCGAAATCAACCGTACCCTGGCAGTTGTCCGTGTATGTCACGGCTGCAATAGCCGGTACGTTTTCGGAGCAAACCACATTTACAGTAGCCATCGGCAGGTTGCCCAAGGCCGGGTCTTGCGTATCGTTGATCGTAACCACTTGCGTGTGCTGGATCGAGTTGCCGCAAACGTCCGTTACCGTCCAAGTGCGTGTCAGCGTAGCGCCGTCATTCGGACCTGCGCCCGGCAGCAGCGTTTCGTTGAACTCGAAGTCAAGCGGAGCAACACAGTTGTCGGAAGCCGTTACCGTTACCGGCAGTACCTCTTCACCGCATTCAACCGTTACGTCAACGGGCAGCGGGCTTGTCCAAGTCGGTGCGATACTATCCTTCACCGTGATGGTCTGCCAGTGCTCGTTCGTGTTACCGCACAAGTCAGTAGCTTCCCAACGACGTGTGATCACATACTCGTTGAGGCAGCCGCCCGGGGCAACAGTCTCCATGAAGTCTTCAAATACAACCAGACAGTTATCTTCTGCAATTTGTACGGGTGCTGCTGTAACAGCCTCCGAGCAAGCGTAAACGCGGCTTACCGGCGTTGTACGGAATGTCGGAATCTTGTCGTCATACACCGTGATGTACTGCCAGTGTGTGTTCTTGTTACCGCACAAGTCGGTTGCTTCCCAGCGACGCTTGATGATCACCTGATTGTGGCAGGAATCATTGTCGCGTGTTTCCAGGAAGTCTACAAACACTACACCGCAGCTATCCGCAGCAAAATTGTCATGTTGGTCCGGAGCACCTTCTACGTCGTCCAGACACTCGTAGGTGCGGTCAACCGGCGTTACCAGGAAGTATGGAGCAGTCGTGTCGCTTACTTCGATGATCTGTTCCCAGGTGCTGGAGTTTCCGCAAAGGTCATAAGCAACCCAACGGCGCTCAATCACAACGCTGCTCGGACAGTTGCCCGGGTTTTCCGTTTCGGAAAAGTCAATCGTCGTGACACCGCAGTTGTCCGTAGCAAACTGGTAAGGTGCAATTTCCACTTTTTCAATACAGTTGTAGTGACGGCGGAGCGGCTTGGCAAAGAGCTCAGGAGCCTCCGTATCACTTACATTAATTGTCTGTACGAAAATCGTTGTATTGCCGCAAGCATCTTCCGCCGTCCAGGTACGAATGACCTGATATTGGTTGACACATGCGCCAGGTACTTCAACTTCAACAAATTCAACGTCAACCGGTGCAATGCAGTTGTCCGTAGCAGTCACCACCGGAACAGGCGGAACATCTGCTGCACAACTTACATTTACAGTAGCATCCAGCGGGAGACCCACCAACTGCGGATCTTCCGTGTCCGGGATAACCGTGATCGTAGAAGCCGATGTGCCAACGTTTCCGCAAGCATCCGTAGCCGTCCAGGTTATCGTCAGCGTGCCGCCAACGCATACGTTGAGCGTTGTGATGTCGAAATCGTAATTCAATTCCGGATCAGTGTCACAATTGTCCGTTGCCGTTGCATTGGCCAACCAGTTCAACACCGTTGCGGACGGGTCGGTGATCGGACCCAAATCTTCGCAATCCAAAATCAACGGAGCAGGTGCCGTAACAATCGGGTCTTCCGTATCCGGTACAACCGTGATCGTCGAAGCAGATGTGCCAACGTTTCCGCAAGCATCCGTAGCAGTCCACGTCACCGTCAAGGTGCCGCCTACACATACGTCCAGCGTCGTTACATCGAAGTTGTACGTCAATTCCGGATCGGTATCGCAGTTGTCGGAAGCCGTAGCGCTAGCCAGCCAGTTGCTGATCGTTGCGCTCGGGTCTGCCGTTTCATTGATAGCACCGCAATTGAGCGTGATGCCGGCAGGTGCCGTAACAATCGGGTCTTCCGTATCCGGTACAACCGTGATCGTTTGCGTCTTCGTCGTATTGTTGTTGCAAGCGTCCGTTGCCGTCCACATCACCGTGATGGTGTATGTTGCCGGAGCACAGATGTTCAGCATCGTAGCATTGAAGTTGTAGGTCAACTCCGGATCTGTATCGCAGTTATCCGTTGCCGAAGCGCTTTCAAGCCATGCAGCAATTTGTGCCGACGGGTCAACCGTTTCGTTGATGTCGCCGCAATCCAGCACCAGCGGAGCAGGTACCGTGATCGCCGGCTTTTCCGTATCCGGTACAACCGTGATCGTTTGCGTCTTCGTCGTGTTATTGTTGCAAGCGTCCGTTGCCGTCCACATCACCGTGATGGTGTATGTTGCCGGAGCACAGATGTTCAGCGTCGTAGCATCGAAGTTGTAGGTCAACTCCGGATCTGTATCGCAGTTATCCGTTGCCGAAGCGCTTTCAAGCCATGCAGCAATTTGTGCCGACGGGTCAACCGTTTCGTTGATGTCGCCGCAATCCAGCACCAGCGGAGCAGGTACCGTGATCGCCGGCTTCTCCGTATCCGGTACAACCGTGATCGTTTGCGTCTTCGTCGTGTTGTTGTTGCAAGCGTCCGTTGCCGTCCACATCACCGTGATGGTGTATGTTGCCGGAGCACAGATGTTCAGCGTCGTAGCATCGAAGTTGTAGGTCAACTCCGGATCTGTATCGCAGTTATCCGTTGCCGAAGCGCTTTCCAGCCATGCAGCAATTTGTGCCGACGGGTCAACCGTTTCGTTGATGTCGCCGCAATCCAGCACCAGCGGAGCAGGTACCGTGATCGCCGGTTTCTCCGTATCCGGTACAACCGTGATCGTTTGCGTCTTCGTCGTATTGTTGTTGCAAGCGTCCGTTGCCGTCCACATCACCGTGATGGTGTATGTTGCCGGAGCACAGATGTTCAGCATCGTAGCATCGAAGTTGTAGGTCAACTCCGGATCCGTATCGCAGTTATCCGTTGCCGAAGCGCTTTCCAGCCATGCAGCAATTTGTGCCGACGGGTCAACCGTTTCGTTGATGTCGCCGCAATCCAGCACCAGCGGAGCAGGTACCGTGATCGCCGGCTTTTCCGTATCCGGTACAACCGTGATCGTCGAAGCAGACGTACCAACGTTGCCGCAAGCATCCGTAGCAGTCCACGTCACCGTGATGGTGTACGTTGCCGGAGCACAGATATTCAGCGTCGTAGCGTCGAAGTTGTAAGTCAACTCCGGATCTGTATCGCAGTTATCCGTTGCCGTGGCACTTTCCAGCCATGCAGCAATTTGTGCCGACGGGTCAACCGTTTCGTTGATGTCGCCGCAATCCAACGTGATGCCGGCAGGTGCCGTAACAATCGGGTCTTCCGTGTCCGGTACAACCGTGATCGTCGAAGCAGATGTGCCAACATTACCGCAAGCGTCCGTAGCAGTCCACGTCACCGTCAAGGTGCCGCCTACACATACGTCCAGCGTCGTTACATCGAAGCTGTACGTCAGTTCCGGATCGGTATCGCAGTTATCCGTAGCCGTAGCGCTTTCCAGCCAGTTGCTGATCTGAGCGCTCGGGTCCAGTGTCTCGTTGATGTCACCGCAATCCAGCGTGATGCCGGCAGGGGCCGTAACAATCGGGTCTTCCGTATCCGGTACAACCGTGATCGTCGAAGCAGATGTGCCAACATTACCGCAAGCGTCCGTAGCAGTCCACGTCACCGTCAAGGTGCCGCCTACACATACGTCCAGCGTCGTTACATCGAAGCTGTACGTCAGTTCCGGATCGGTATCGCAGTTATCCGTAGCCGTAGCGCTTTCCAGCCAGTTGCTGATCTGAGCGCTCGGGTCCAGTGTCTCGTTGATATCACCGCAATCCAGCGTGATGCCGGCAGGTGCCGTAACAATCGGGTCTTCCGTGTCCGGTACAACCGTGATCGTCGAAGCAGATGTGCCAACATTACCGCAAGCGTCCGTAGCCGTCCACGTCACCGTCAAGGTGCCGCCAACGCATACGTCCAGCGTCGTTACATCGAAGCTATAAGTCAACTCCGGATCGGTATCGCAGTTATCCGTAGCCGTAGCGCTTTCCAGCCAGTTGCTGATCTGAGCGCTCGGGTCCAGTGTCTCGTTGATGTCACCGCAATCCAGCGTGATGCCGGCAGGTGCCGTAACAATCGGGTCTTCCGTGTCCGGTACAACCGTGATCGTCGAAGCAGCCGTGCCAACATTGCCGCAAGCGTCCGTAGCAGTCCACGTCACCGTCAAGGTGCCGCCAACGCATACGTCCAGCGTCGTTACATCGAAGCTATAGGTCAACTCCGGATCGGTATCGCAGTTATCCGTTGCCGTAGCGCTTTCCAGCCAGTTGCTGATCTGAGCGCTCGGGTCCAGTGTCTCGTTGATATCACCGCAATCCAGCGTGATGCCGGCAGGGGCCGTAACAATCGGGTCTTCCGTGTCCGGTACAACCGTGATCGTCGAAGCAGACGTGCCAACATTGCCGCAAGCGTCCGTAGCCGTCCACGTCACCGTCAAGGTGCCGCCAACACATACGTCCAGCGTCGTTACATCGAAGTCATAAACGAGTTCCGGATCGGTATCGCAATTGTCCGTTGCCGTGGCGCTGGCCAGCCAGTTGCTGATCGTGGCGCTCGGATCGGCCGTTTCATTGATATCGTCGCAATTGAGCGTAATACCGGCAGGAGCCGTAACAATCGGGTCTTCCGTGTCCGGAATAACCGTGATCGTCGAGGATGTCGTGCCCGGATTGCCGCAAGCGTCCGTAGCCGTCCACGTCACCGTCAAGGTGCCGCCTACGCATACGTCCAGCGTCGTTACATCAAAATTATAGGTAATGTCTACCGACTGGTCGCAATTGTCCGTAGCGGTGGCACTGGCCAGCCAGTTCGTAACTATTGCAGCCGGATCATTGGTTTCACCAATATCACCGCAATCCAGCGAGATGGCGGCAGGAGCAGTTACGACAGGAGCCTGCGTATCGTTGACGTTGATCGTCTGAACGAAGAAGGTCGAGTTGCCGCAGTCATCCTGTGCACTCCAGGTACGGGTGATGGTATACTGGTTCGGGCAATCGCCCGGAATTTCCAGTTCGCTGAACTGAAGTACGATCGGAGCACCGCAGTTGTCCGAAGCCGTAACGTTGGCTTTGGCCGGTACCTCATCTGCACATTGTACCGGAACAGTTGCCGTAGGCAAGCCGGACAGTACGGGTGCAATCGTGTCACGAACTGTGATCAACTGTACAAAAGACGTGCTGTTGCCGCAGGCATCCTGCGCCGTCCAGGTACGCATCACTTGATATTGATCGTGGCAAGTGCCCGGAATTTCAACTTCCGACACATCCAGCGTAAGCGGTTCGCCACAATTGTCCGTTGCCGTCACAGGCGCCAAAGCAGGCAGTTCCTGCGAACAGGCAACCAACACGGTTGGAGCAGGCAAGTTCTGGAACTCCGGCTTCTTACTGTCATCCACCACAATGGTCTGGAACGTCATGTTCTGGTTGCCGCACAAGTCGGTAGCAACCCATGTACGGGTTACCGTGAACTTGTCATGACAAGTACCCGGCGTAACCGTTTCGGAGAAGTCAACTACAAATTCGCTGCAGTCGTCGGAAACCGTCGGGTGAACAACAGGCGGTAAATTTTGCGCACAGATAACTCCCGTGCTGGCCGGAACACCCGAGAATTGCGGGGGTATCGTGTCAATCACGGTGATGCGTTGCGTGTGGACGCGGGTGTTTCCACACAGGTCCGTTGCAAGCCAGGTGCGTACAACCACATAGTTGTCTTCGCAGCCCCCTGGTTCTGTCGTTTCGTATGTATCAAGATTTACTATATCGCAGTTGTCCAATGCAGTCTGCAACGGCATATCCGGAACAGATTCCGAACATGTTACCGTGATATCGAGCGGTGTCACGGACAAAACCGGACGGATCAGGTCAAGCACCGTGATGGTCTGGATATGCTCCGTGGAGTTGCCACAGATGTCGTATGCATACCAACGGCGGCTAATCACCGTCTGGTTCGGGCAGCTGAGCGGGCCCGGGTTTTGCGATTCGGAGAAATCAACAAATGCCGTACCGCAGTTATCCGTAACCGTTTGGAACGGAGCAGCAGGCACTTCATCAATGCACTCGTAGGTGCGGTCAACCGGTGTTGTGGACAATACCGGCGGCACATTGTCATATACAGTAAGGTACTGCCAGTGGGTGTTTTTGTTACCGCAAGCGTCGGTAGCTTCCCAGCGGCGGATGATCAACACCTGGTTGTCGCAAGAGTCGCCACCACGGGTTTCCATGAAGTCAACAAATACTACTTCGCAGTTGTCCTGTGCAATCACACCTTGATCCGGTGCTGCTGGAACATCTTCGAGGCACTCGTAGGTGCGGTCAACCGGCGTCACAACGAAAGCCGGACGGATTTCGTCATATACCGTGATTGTCTGGATATGCTCAACCGTGTTGCCGCACAAGTCGGTAGCCACCCAGCGACGGGTGATCACCACGTTGTTCGGGCAGCTCCAGTTCGGATCGTCCGGGGAACCACCTTCGGTGGATTCCGAGAATTCCAGCGTCACAACGTCGCAGTTGTCCGTAGCCGATTGGCCCAGCGGAGCAGCAAGTACTTCGTCAAAACATTCGTAGGTGCGGTCAACCGGAACCACTGCAAGCACAGGCGCTTCCGTGTCACGCACCGTGATGCGCTGGCGGTGTGTAGCGGTGTTGCCGCAAAGGTCGGTAGCAACCCAGTAGCGAACAATCTCGCGCTTGTTCTGGCAAGTATCGTTTTCTACCGATTCGCTGTAGTCAATATTGACGGTGCCGCAGTTGTCCGTAGCCGACTGAACGTCCACTACCGGAACTTCACTGGCACATTCTACCGTCAGATCGTCCGGCTTGTAAGCCAGAACAGGCAGCTCGGTGTCTTCCGTCCAGGTATAGGTGCGCTGGCAGGTAGAAGAGTTGCCGGCGGCATCCCATGCCGTGTAGGTGCGCACGACCACACGCACACCGTCGTACGAGCAGTGCGTCAGGTCGTTGTCAAAATCGCTGGATTGCAGCAGTTTCACTGCGCAGTTGTCCGTCAGCGTACCACCCGTGAAATCTTCCGGGCAGCAAAGTGCGTCGAGGCAAGTCAGCGTCACATTGGCCGGGCAAACCATCGTCGGCGCCTGGCAATCTTCAACTGTTACATTGAACTGGCAAACCACGTTGAAACCGCTGGCCGACGTGTAGTCGTATTGTACCAGCGTCTCGCCAATCGGGAATACACCCGGAGCCAGACCGCCAATCAACTTGCCATTGTGCTGGCTGGCACAACCGTCGTTGAACGTCGGGATGAGGTAGCCGTCGGCAGCATCCACAATAGCGTTGCAAGCGTTGGGTTCCGTGCAAACAACGATGTCTGCCGGGCAAGTTGCAATACCGGGTGTCTGCATGTCTTGTACCGTGATATAGGTCGTGCAAATGCTTTCGTTCTGCTCGGGTACGGAACAGTCTTTCACACGCAGGTACACTTCAATTTGCGAAGAAGTGTCATCACAAGTGAGGAAAATTTTACCGCCAAAGCAAGGCTCCATAATGGGGTTGCCCAACGCGTCGAAGCCCGGGCAGTCCCAATCGGTACCGCTACGTGCAATTTCCTTGGAGCAAAGACCGCAGTTGTCGGTGCTGCCTGCATCAATTTGAGCGAAAGTAACCTCGTTCAAACCGTCCGGCTCGAGGTTGACCGTAAACGGTACAACACACATAGCCATGGGCGCTTCCGAGTCGGTGATGATCACCGTAACAACGCAAGTGTTCGAGTTGCCGCAGATATCGGTCACCGTGTAGGTAACTTCCGTGATACCTACCGGGAACAGCGCGCAATGGTCGTCGCCGATGGTATCCACCATAACGGTTTGATTCGCTTGCGGGCCAAACGTGGATACGGCGGATACGGTCATCGTCGGGATCGGGCACTCGCCGCTGCCTTCACCGAAGAACGGATACTGGCAGTTGTCGTACCACGTCGGTGGTTCCCAGCACTTGAACTGGTAGCAGTCATTCTGTACCGTCAGGGCTTCGATGATCGGGTCGGACGGGCAGGAGGTAAATACAGGAGCCTCGTCGTCCACCACCTTGATCGAGTATTCGCAAGGAGCAGCCAAAGAATTGCCATGCTCGTCGCGGACGTAGTAGATGATTTTGTACTCATCATCAATCTGATCTGCGTTGCAGTACGGACCTTTATCGAAGATGTAAGTGGAAGAAGTAACCCCCAGAACATCCACGCGGAAGTTCGGAGCCGGATTACCAAACTCCGGGTTAATCGTTACGAATACACCGTTGATTTCTTTCTGTACTTCCATCTCGTAGCAAACAACATCGCAGTTGTCCTCCGGAGTCGGGTGTTCGATTTCAACGGAAACCTGGCAGTCATAAGCGCCATCACCGTCGTCGCTGGTGTTCACCGTGCGATCAGCCGGGCAGTCAATTGTAGGAATGATGGCGTCAATCAGCGTCAGCGCTGTCGTGCAGAAACCGGATACGTTGCCGCAAACGTCCAGAACGCGGAGGCGAATACCGATCACTTCCTCGTTGTTGACGTTGCCGTCGCAGCTTTCCAGATTCGGAACGATGTCGTCGCAGTTGAACACTTTTGTTGCAGTGTACGGACCATAGATCAGTTCGAGATCGTTCAAAAGGACGTCGCGAGCAAACTCGTAGGTCAGGGCGCCGGTGCAGTTGTCCGCGCTACCGTTGTTGAACGAGGAAGCATTCACTTCCACCGTGCCGTCGGGGCCAAGGTATGCCGTGAACGGCTGGCAGTCCGCATTCGGGTCTACGTTGTCGTTCACCGTGATCGTGTGCACCACATCTATGTAGTTATTAGGTGTCAAAGCCACACTTTCGAAGCTGCAATCCATCACCCGGTAGATGCGGGAGATCACCAGCGGGTTACCCGGGCAACCTGCGCCACCGTTGTCGGATTGGCTCACGAATTCCACATCAACTGTACCAAGCGGCGAGCAGCTGTCTTCTTCGTTCGTAACCACTTCCCGATCCGGAAGTGGTACTTCGCTCAGGCAGTTGTAGTTCGACGGGATCGGGTTGCTGGCCGTGGGCGGGATGTTGTCCGTAACCGAAAGCGTAGCGGTTTTGATTGCGGAAGTACCGCAAGCATCCGTAGCGATAAAGGTCACGACCACCGAACCGGCACGCGGAGCACAGTCGCCCAAAGCGTCGAGGATGTTGTCAATGTCGAAGTTTCCTGCATTGACATACGAGTGTGTCGGGTTGGTTGTGTAGGTGATGCCGCCGCAGTTGTCGGTTGCAGAGCCGCCGCCACGGTTGTTAAGCCACTGGGCTATCTGCAAACGCTTAGCGTTAGTCAGCGGGCAGGCTACCGAAAGATCAGTCGGATCTACTTGCCAGACCGGTGCCATTTTATCGCTGACGGTGATCATTTGCGTCACCACACGCGAGTTGCCGGCGCAGTCGGTCAGACTGTAGTTGCGGCGGTAGACAATTTCGTCACCGTCACAGCCTACGCCATTCCACACCACGGTTGTGCCTATATGGGCAACTGCCACCGTTGGGGAGCACTGGTCTGCTTCGTCTGTGATTTCATTGATGTCCGGCAGCGGAACATTGGCCACGCAGTCCACCGTGACATCGGCAGGCGCCGTGCCGGTTGGCGGCGTGAAGTCACGCACCCGTACCCGCGCTGTGCGCGTGGAAGCGTTGCCGCAGGCATCGGTAGCCGTGAAGGCAACGTCAACGAAGCGGTAAGGCGTATTGCCGGGGCACCATGCCGGGATAGCAGCAACAACCGCAGCAGCATCGACCGGGTTGGTCGTCACGGTTACGCCGTTACAGTTATCTTCCACAGCACCGTCTGTTCCGTAGGAAGCAAGCCATGCGGCCACAGCCGTATTCAGGTCTGCATCGCAATCCAGATCAATGTTGTTTGGATCGTTGGTCCAGTTCGGGGCGACGTCGTCGCGAACACGGATATTCTGTGTGAATATGGCGTCATTGCCCGCACAGTCCGTTACACGGTAGCGGCGCTCAATGATTTCAACATTGGGGGCTGCAACACAACCGTCCACCGTCGGGCCATCTTCCACCCACTCTATCAGGAGATCTTCCCTCGGAGTGCAGTTGTCGCCCACATACTGGCGAATGGTTTCGATGTTCGGGCCGGGAGCAGCAGTTGCACACCGGTAGTAATTGTTATCGCTCGGCAAGGCCGGAATGCTTGAAACACCAAAGCGGAAGCCCGGGTCTTGGATATCCCTCAGGATGACTTTTGCAGAAGCAAACTCCTGGTTGTCGCATTCGTCCTTAACGAAAAAGGTCACCTGCACCTCACGCGGGCCAGGTGAACATTCGTCGGGGAACTGCGCCCAAACGGTAGATCCTAAAACAGGGGAAGCATTCAAACATCCCAGAACCGGGTCGAAGAACAAACACGCAACGATGTTGTTGCTGATCGGACCGCCACAGTTGTCGGAGACGACTGCGCCGCCGGCGTTGTTGAGCCAGTTCTGAATGGCTGTCTGAATAGCAAGCACATTCGCGGCGTACAAAGCGTTGCCGACAATTGGAATTTCCAACAAGGAAATATTCGGACAGTCCAAAACCAGATCGGTCGGTGCTACATCAAAATCCGGCTTCACGTTATCCGACACCGTAATTACTTGTGTGCAGGATTTAGAGTTGCCGCTTGGGTCGTAAGCATAATAGGTGCGCGTAACCGTGAAACGGTTCGTACAAAGCCAGTTGCTGATAGCATCAAAATACTCCACACGGTCAACGTTGCAGTTGTCGCTTACATCGCCATTGCCAACCAATGCCTCAAACTGGGCTTCGGTCAGCGGGCTTGGCGGGCTGTAGGTGGCCAGGTCTGCGGCGCAGGTAAGTGTCTGCGGCGCCGGGCAGGAAATGTTCGGCGCCGTGCAGTCGGCGATCAGTACCGTAAACGGCAAAGGTGCGCTACGGCCACGGCCGGTAGGCGGCAGGTTTACTTCCCGGGTCACCCATACCTGAATGGTGCGGCCGATGTCCGTGCAATCCACATCGTAATCTGGATCATTAACCGGATCATTCGACACGAGCGGGTCGGTGGCAGCAGCATCCTCCCACACCCTGACGATGTCGCAACAACCACTTGAAGTGGTTGTGTACGGCCCGAAAAAGTTCGCGGTGAGCTGGCCCTCGCCTTCGGCGTTCAGGCAAAGGATGATCTCCCCTGGGTTGAGGGGAGGCGCCGGGGGCACAACCGGTACCGGTGCATAGCCGATGGTACAGCTAACATTGGCACATGGCTGAGCGTAAGCAACGTTGTGCCCAACAATAGACAAACAGAGCAACGTCGCCAAGCGGGGAAGCGCGGACATTGTTCTGCCTGAAAAAAAGGGGGCCACATTGCTCATCACACGGCTAAAGCCGGGCGTAGAAGCCTCGTAGACTTTTTTCATGAGATTGATAATTTTGTTAAAAGTTATTACAGATAAAATCAAAAATTCCGAGTCAAGGAGGATTAAAATAAAAATGAAACGATCAGTTTTGGGAACTGAAAAAGTCATTTAACAGACACTGTAATACGACACCACAAAAATGGTGCCTAACAAACTTGGAAAACCTGAAGACAATATTCCATCGCCTTTCACCTTGCGAAGGTAGATGTTTCTCCAAAATCCAGCTTCATGCCCTTAAACATTCTTTAAAAAAAATTAACAGGTGGCGCGATCCTGCGCTTTAGAAAGCGCATGGGGGGTTTTTGTAGATTTTTGGAAGGGAATAATTTCCGGCATTCGGGCGGTTTTTCGGCAATTGCGGGATGCAGGAACGGTTTTGCCCGGCTGGAACAGGTCCAAAAATGTTAGTTGCGTGTGGAAAAAAAATTTGATTTTTTTTTGAATACGTTGGCGCATCGCGCTCCCGTGCGGGTCAAAAAAGGCGGACATTCGGGGGCACGCACACCCGCACGACCGGCCCCTCCCTCATTCCAGAAAATACGTCAGCGTCACCCGCAGGGTACTGGTGCGGATGCGGGGCCGGGGGCCACGAAGTCAATGTAGGAGTACAGGTTTTTCAGGCCGAGGTAGTAGCGGGCGTTGGCACGGAAGCGGCCCTCACCGAGCATCAGCCCCAGCGCCGGGCCATAGTCCAATCCGGCAAAAGCATCGTTGAGGTCTACGGCCCGGACGGCGTTGTTGATGTTCTGGTAGTCCCCGATCATGAGTTCCCGCCGGGATCGGTTCAGGGTATGGAAGTTGGCGCCGAAGTACCCGCCCGCCTGCAAGAGGATGGGCAGATCGCGCCCCGGCCGAAAGCCGCCGAACAGGCCGGTCTCGAAGGTATAGTAGTTATAGGTATAGGTCTGCTCCGCCGGCTTTTGCTCCGCGCGGAAGTCCACGGCCCGCGCTCTGGCGCCCCGCATGGTGAGGATAATTTCCTGGTTTAATTCAAACCGGCCATTGGGCGCCACCACAAACGAGCAGCCGATGACGGGAGCCAGCAGCCCCGATGCCGTGGTAAACTGGTCGGAGCGCACCGATGCGTAGTTGACCCCGGCAGTAAAACCCAACTGGTAGCGGATTTGGCCGGAGGCGCCCGAAAGGCCGGCGGACAGGAAGAGGAGAAAAAGCCAAATACGGATTTGCATGACAGGCGGCAGGTTTTTTTGGGGGGGGGGGTTGGGGAAAAGTAATTTTGGGGTTTTGGGGTGTTTGTTTTTGGGGGGTGTTTGGGGCCCCCCCCCCCCCCCCCCCCCCCCCCCCCCGGCTCCTTATGTTTTTGAATGCACTTTAAAATACTGGATCGGAATTACCCCTTCAAAAAACGCTTTGCCGACAAGCGCGCCGGCACAGCCGAGCGCCTGAAGTTCTTCGAGGTCGGGCACACTGCTGATGCCGCCGCTGGCCACGAGTTGTGTTTTGGGGAAATGCTGCAGGATGTCCCGGTAGAGTTCGATGGCCGGGCCGCCCAGTTCGCCGTCGCGGGCGATATCGGTGACGGAGATGTGGTGCACCCCGAGTTTGGCCAGCCGCGTGAGCAGATCGAACAGGTCGAGGCTGGTTTGTTCCACCCAGCCGTGTACGGCCACCATGCGGTTGCGCACATCGGCGCCCACGAGGAAGCGGTCGGCGCCAAAGCGCTCGACCCAGGCGCGAAATTCATCGGGCGCCAGCACCGCCACACTGCCCACGGAAAACATCTGGGCGCCGGCATCCCACACCTGGCGGAGCGCCGGAATGGAACGCAGGCCGCCGCCATAGTCAATCTCCAGCCGGGTGCGGGCTGCTATCTGTTCCAGAATATGCAGGTTGACGGGATGCCCTTCGCGGGCGCCGTCGAGGTCTATGATGTGGAGCCGCCGGATACCGGCAGCCTCCAGCTCCCGGGCGAGCTCGAGCGGCTCGGCGGGATACTCTGTTTTTTGATCAAAATCTCCCTGCCGCAGCCGCACGAGACGGCCGTCCATCAGGTCAAAAGACGGGATAATGTGCATATATTTGAATTGTACGCCTCTCTGTACAAAAGACGGCGCCAAAAGTACCAAACATCGCGCACTTGAAGAAATCGTTATTTAACCGGCCTTTTCGCCGTGTGGTCATGCCACAGAAGTACCTTTGTTGACCGATTTATCCCCGGTTATTTCTCAAACCGTATTTATGAAACAAACACTGCACGCAACCGTTGCCCTCCCCTTGCTCTTTCTTGCACTATTCGCCACCCGCGCCGATGCCCAATGCCCCCAGGTAGAGGCGATTATGATCAACGCCTGTGGCCCGGAAAGTTTCAATGAATTTATCATCATCCACTCCGGTGGCGGGTTCAACACGGCGGACATCCAACTGGACTACGATGTCAGTAATAACATCCTCGGCCCGGCAAACAACGACATCAATACGAATGTGGACAACTGGCCGGCCAACCCTGCCCCTTGCGGCCTCGCAACCGGCAATATCGGGGCCTACACCGGTTGCCCCAACCTGATTGCCGTCGGGTCGGGCGTGAATATCCCCGCCAACGCCATTGTGGTGCTGCAAACCAGCGGCGGCGCCACCGCCAACCTCTACAATTTTGCCGCCTTGTGCGGCGCCGGCGAGTGTGTGTATGTCATCTCCAGTTCCTGCGCCCGCAGCGCCGGCGCATTTTCCAATCAGGGCGCAGGGTCCCGCACCACCAACTTCTCCATTGCCGGCGGCTGCACCCAGTCAATCACCTACGATCTCTCTGCGCTCAGCGATACCAACGGCGACTATTACCTGCCGCTTTCCGGTGCTTACGGCAACGCCGGCTGCACGGTGCCCCCCACGTCGCCCGCGCCATTGCCGCCAATGATCAACCCCATCGCCAATGTCAATGTGTGCGGTTCCTACACCCTGCCCGCTATTGCCGGCACCAATCTCACCGCCAACGCCGCCTATTTCACCGGCCCCAACGGCTCGGGCACCGAATACAATGCGGGCGACGTAATTACCGCAACAACAACGCTCTACGCCTTCGACAGCAACGGCCCCGGCTGCTCCGATCAGGAACAGTTTACCGTCACCATCAGCCCCGCGCCCACCGTCAACCTGCCGAATAACGCCACGCCCTGCGCCGGGCAAAACGTCAATATCCCGATCACCGGAACACCCGGCGCCACGTTCCCCTGGACGAATGACAACACCGCCATCGGACTCGCCGCTTCCGGTACGGGCGCTATCGTTTTTACCGCCGCCAATGTGAGCAGCCAGCAGGTAGCCACCATCACCATCACCCCCACCCTTGGCGGCTGCCCGGGCGCCCCGGTTTCGTTCACCATCACCGTCAACCCCGCGCCCGCAGTGAACGACCCGGCCAACCAGTCCGTATGCGCCGGACAAACCGTAACGACAACATTTTCAAGCCCTTCGGGCAATCCAATCTACAACTGGACCAACAGCAACCCCGGAATCGGGTTGCCTGCTTCCGGCGCCGGTAACATCAGTTTCGCCGCCGCCAATGTGTCCAACCCGACCACCGCTACCATCACCGTGACCCCTTCCGAAAACGGCTGCACGGGCACGGCCCAAACCTTCACCATCACCGTCAATCCGGCGGCTACCGTCAACCAGCCCGCCAGCCCGGTCGTTTGCGCCGGGCAGCAGGTAGCCGTCAATTTCGCAGGCAGTTCGGGCGCTACATTTGCCTGGACGAACAGCAATACCGCTATCGGGCTGGGCGCCTCGGGCAGCGGAAATATCAACTTCACCGCAGCGGGTGTATCCGCACAAGAAGTGGGCACGATCACCGTCACGCCCACCAGTCCTGCGGGCTGTCCCGGAACACCCGTTTCGTTCACCGTCACCGTCAACCCCGGCCCGGCGATGAATGTCCCGGCCAACGTGGCCGAGTGTGCCAACAGCCCCGTGAGCGTGGTTTTTACCAGCCCAGCCGGCAGCCCCACCTACGCCTGGACGAACAGCAACACCGCCATCGGTCTCGGCACGGCAGGTTCGGGAAATCTGAATTTCACGACAGCCAACGTCACCACCCCCACAACGGCCACCATCACCGTCACCCCGTCGCTCGGGGGCTGTGTCGGCGCACCGGTATCGTTCACCATCACCGTCAACCCCGGCCCCGTGATGAATGATCCGGCCAACCAGTCCGTATGCGCCGGCGATGCGGTAACCGTCACATTTTCAAGCCCTTCAGGGAACCCGACCTATGCCTGGACGAACAGCAACACGGCTATCGGACTGGATGCCGCCGGCGCCGGAAACATCAGTTTTACCGCCGCGGCCGTGCCCAATCCCATCACCGGAACCATCACCGTCACCCCCTCGGAAAATGGCTGCACCGGCACGGCCCAAACGTTCACGATCACCGTCAACCCGGACCCCGTGGTGAACCAGCCGGGCAATGTAAATGCCTGCACGGGGCAGTTTGTCGGCATCACGTTTACCGGTACGCCGGGCACGACCTACACCTGGACCAACAACAATACGGCTATCGGGCTGGGGGCTTCCGGCAGCGGAAACATCAGTTTTCCGGCCGCCAGTGTGCAAAGTCCCGAGACCGCCACCATCACCGCCACCCCTACCCTCGGTTCCTGCATGGGCGCCCCCGTGACGTTCACCATCACCATCAATCCCGGCCCCGTCGTGGACGACCCCGCCAACCAGTCCGTGTGCGGAAACGACCCGGTTAGCGTCACATTTACCAGCCCTGCGGGCAATCCTAATTTCAACTGGACGAACAACAACCCCGGCATCGGGCTGCCTGCGAGCGGCTCGGGAAACATCAATTTCACCGCCGCCAACCCGGCAACCGTCCAAACCGCGACCATCAGCGTCATCCCTTCCGAAAACGGCTGCACCGGCATGGCCCAAACGTTCACGATCACCGTCAACCCCTTGCCCACGGTGACGCAGCCGGCCAATATCAGCGCCTGTTCCGGGCAGATTGTGGTTACTAATTTGAGCGGAACACCCGCATCGGCTATGTTTTCCTGGACCAACAACAACCCGGCCATCGGGCTGCCCGCAAGCGGTTCCGGGAACATCAGTTTTACCGCCGAAAATGTTCAAAATCAGGAAATTGCTACCATAACTATCACACCCGAACTCGGCCCCTGCATCGGCACCCCGGTGACGTTCACCATCACCGTCACCCCCGCTCCGACCATGAACCCCGTGCCCGACGAATCTGTCTGCGGCGGCGCACTTGTCAATGTGGTTTTTACCAGCCCTTCGGGCAATCCGACCTACAACTGGACGAACAGCAATCCGGCCATTGGACTGCCCGCCACGGGCAGCGGAAACCTCAATTTCACCGCTGCCAACGCACCGACCACCCAAACCGCCACCATCACCGTCACGCCCGCCCAAAACGGGTGTACCGGCGCTCCGCAAACGTTCACCATCGAGGTGTCGCCCGTGCCCGCCGTGGTGCAGCCGGCCAATGCGGCCACCTGCGGCGGTGGCACCGTTTCCGTGAATTTTAACGGCTCGCCCGGTGCGTCGTTTGACTGGATCAACAACAATCCGGCTATTGGTTTGCCCGCTTCGGGCAGCGGAAATATCAGTTTTACCGCTGCCAACCCCGCTACGCAACAGGTGGCCACCATCACCGTCACCCCGGTCATCGGGGGGTGCACCGGAACGCCCCGTACATTTACCATTACCGTCAACCCCGCCCCGATCGTGAATCCACCTGGAAATCAGGCAGTTTGCGGAGGCGACGTGGTCAATGTCGTGTTCAGCAGCCCCAACAGCAGCCCCACCTATTCCTGGACGAACGACAACACCGCCATCGGCCTCGACGCCGCCGGAATAGGCAACATCGGGTTCACTTCGGCTATTGTAGCCACAGCCCAGACCGCCAATATCACCGTCACGCCATCGGCCAACGGCTGTACGGGCCAGCCGGAAACCTTCACCATCATCGTCAGCCCCACGCCCACTGTGAACCAGCCCGGAAACCTGACGCTTTGCGGGGGGCAATCGGTGGTCATCACGCTCTCCGGCTCGCCGGGGGCGACATTCAACTGGACCAACAGCAATCCGGCTACCGGCCTGCCGGCTACCGGTAGCGGGGGCAGCATTCCCATCAATACTGCCAACGTGGGCGCCCAGCAGGTCGGCACCATCACCATTACGCCCACTGTGGGCAGTTGCACCGGTGTGCCGGTGGCGTTCACGCTCACCGTCAATCCGGCGCCGGGCATGGACGACCCGGCGAACCGTACCGTATGTGCAGGCGAGGTTGTTTCCGTCAATTTTACAGGCGCCGGCGCCGCATCGTTTTCCTGGACAAACAGCAATACGGCCGTCGGATTGCCTGCTTCCGGTACCGGAAATATCGGTTTTCTCGCCGCCAATGTGGCCGCCACCCAAACCGCCACGGTGACTGTGACCCCCATGCTGGGCAGTTGCTCCGGCACTCCCCAAACCTTCACTATAGTGGTCAATCCTGCACCTGCAGCAGACCCGATTGCCAACCGAAACGCCTGCTCGGGCGATTCGGTGCTGGTCAATTTTGCGGGTAGTCCCGGTGCAACATTTTCCTGGACAAACGACAACCCGGCTATTGGCCTGCCGGCCGGCGGAAGCGGGAATCTTGATTTCATTGCAGCACAAATTACTGGAAACGAGACGGCTACGATCACCGTCATCCCCGAAGCGGGCGGCGGCGCTTGCCCCGGTGTGCCCGTGATTTTTACCATCACCGTGAAACCCGTATCGAGTGTGACCAATCCCGGCGACCGCATTGCCTGCGCCGGCGAATTGGTGGAGGTACCTTTTTCCACAATCGGAAACCCGACGGTTTTTTGGACCAACAGCAACCCCGCTATCGGCTTGCCTGCAAGCGGCACGGGAGACCTCAGTTTCTTCGCCGCCAATGTCGGCGCCACAGAGACGGCTACGATCACCGTGTCGCAGCCAGGGGGATTTGCCTATATCGCTAATTATCTATCCAGCGATGTTTCTGTAATAGATTTGGCTACCAACACAGTGATTGCTACTATCCCGGTTGGTTTTGGCGCCTACGGCGTAAGTGTCAGCCCCGACGGCACCCGCGTGTATGTGACCAATGAGGCCGACGGCACCGTATCCGTGCTGGACGGAGTTACGAACACGCTCATTACTACGGTGGGTGTAGGCGCCACGCCGACAGGCATCGCAGTCAGCCCCGACGGTACCCGGGTATTTGTGGCCAACAGCGGTTCCAACAGTATTTCTGTGCTGGATGCCGCCACCAATACGGTGCTGGCGACCATCCCGGCAGGTACTTCGCCGCGTGGTATCACCTGGCAGCCCGACGGCAGCCGCGTGTATGCTACGGGGTCCAACCCCAGCGTACTGGTAACCATAGACGCCGCCACCAATACGATCCTGTCGTCTGTTCCTACGGGCGACACCCCCGCCGGTGTTCGTGTAAGTCCTAATGGTGCACGGATCTATGTGGCCAATAGTTTTTCCAATAATTTGTATGTATTCAATGCTGCAAATAATGCAATCATTGCCATTATTCCTACCGACAATTTCCCCAACGGTGTAGCGGTCAGCCCGGACGGCAGCCGCGTGTACGTCACCAACGAAAATGCCTCTTCCGTTACCGTAATCAATGCCGCCACCTTCGCCACATCCACCATCGCTGTCAGCAGCGGCCCGCTTTCCGGCCCCATTGGCATTAGTATCACGCCGAACGGACAGTACCTTTATGTGGCCAATATCCTGACCGAGGAAGTATCGGTGATTGATCTTGCCACGAATACCGAAGTGGCGCTCATTCCTGTCGGGGCCAGTCCCATTTCCTTCGGCAATTTTATTACGCCCGTGACGCCCTGCGTGGCGCCGCCACAAACCTTCACCATCACGGTAAATCCCGCACCCGCCGTGGACCAGCCCGCCGATGTGAGCGTCTGTTCGGGCGAAGTGGTGGCCGTCAATTTCACCGGCAGCGCCGGCGCAACGTTTTCGTGGACCAACGATAACCCCAACATCGGCCTGCCGGCAATCGGAAGCGGAAATATCAATTTCGATGCTGCACAAGTCGCTGGAAACGAAACGGCTACCATCACTGTCACGCCCGATGCCGGCGGTGTCGGCGCTTGCTCCGGTGCGCCGGTCACGTTTGAAATTACCGTGCAACCCGGGATCAGTGTGGACGATCCCGGCGACCGTTTTGCCTGTGTGGGCGACCTCGTGGAGGTGCTTTTTTCCGCCACAGGAAACCCGACGGTTTCGTGGATCAACGACAATCCGGCTATTGGTCTGCCCGCAAGCGGAACAGGAGACATCAGTTTCATCGCCGCCAATGTAGCCGGAGTAGAAACAGCGACTATTACCGTGGCCGCGCAGGCAAAGGGGGAGTATGCGTATATCGTAAACAATGCTCTGCCGGGCACTGTATCAGTTATAGAAATTGAAACCAATACAGTCATTGATACAATACCGGTTGGAAACGGCGCATTTGGTGTGAGCGTCAGTCCGGACGGGAGCAAAGTATATGTAACCTGCCAGGGCACGTCCAACAGCGTTTATGTGATAGATGTTGCCACCAATAGCGTTATAGCAATAATTCCAGTAGGCGCCCGACCAACCGGCATTACTACAAGTCCGGATGGCAGTATTGTTTATACAGCAAATAATGTTGCACAGACCGTATCTGTCATTGATGCCCAGACCAATAGTTTAATTATAGAAATACCAATTGCCGGCGGCACTCCAAACGGCATTGCAACAAGCCCGGACGGCAACTGGATTTATGTAACAACCACTGCATCCGCTGGCCAAAGCACTGTTTCTGTTATTGATGCCAATACAAATACTATAACAACAACAATACTTGTCGGAGATGATCCGCGCGGAATAGTAGTTAGCCCGAATGGTAATAGAATTTACACAGCAAACATTGGTTTTTTATCCTACAACATATCCGTAATAGACGCTTCAAACAATACTGTGATAGCGACCATACCGGCCGGAGATGCCCCGCACGGGCTGGCTATAAGTCCTGACGGAAACAGGTTATATGCAACCAATGAAAACTCGGGCGATGTCACGGTCATTGATGCCGTTTCCAATACCGTGGTGGCGACGATTCCGACCGGAAGTGTCGGGCCGATAGGCGTAAGCATAACCCCCGACGGGAGCCTGCTCTATGTGGCCCAACTCTTTGGCGATGTTGCCGTGATAAACACCGGCACGAACACCGTAACGACAACAATCCCCATAGGAGGCTCCCCCCTCTCTTTCGGCAATTTCATCACCACTGCCGCCACCTGCATCGCGCCACCACAAACTTTCACCATTACCGTAGGCCCCGCGCCCACTCTGGCGCAACCGAACAACGCAGCCGTGTGCGGCAATACCGCCGCCACCCTTGCCTTCAGCGCCTCCCCCGGCGCTACGGTCAATTGGACGAACGATAACCCCGGCATTGGTCTGCCGGCAAGCGGCACGGGCAGTCTCGTATTTACCGCCGCCGGCGTGGCTACACCCCAAACCGCCACCATCACGGCCACGCCCGTGCTGGGCAGCTGTTCGGGCACACCGGTGACATTCACTGTAACCGTCAACCCGGCAGCCGTGGGCAGCATCAGCGGCGACCTGCTGCTGTGTGCCGGCGACAGCACAACCCTCACGGCAACGGGCGGCGCAACATACGCGTGGGACAACGGCGCAACCACGGCATCTATCACCGTCGGCCCCGCCGTACCCACCACATTTGTGGCCGTCATCACCACCAGCGCGGGTTGCGCCACGGCGGCCTCCGTTTTTGTCAACATCAACCCCGCTCCCGTAGCTACCATCAGTGGAGACACGACACTCTGCGGCGCAGAAACAACCACACTGACGGCCTCCGGCGGCAACATTTACCTGTGGAATAATGGCGAAACGAATGCAACCATCACCGTCGGCCCGGCAAGCGCAGGTACCTACACGGTGAACGCGACCAATACTTTTGGCTGTACGGCTACCGCCGAAGCCACCGTGACGGCCAACCCCGTGGACGAGACCGCTATCGCTCAAACGACTTGTAACCCGGCCGATACCGGTACCGTGGTACAAGTGCTGCAAAACCTGTTCGGTTGCGACTCGACTGTGACCACCACGACCACTTTGTTGCCATCCAACAGCCTGGCGATCACACAATTGACCTGCGACCCAAGCGCGGCAGGAGTATTTACAGAAAACCTTTTAAACCAGTTCGGCTGCGACTCTATCGTGACCACCACCGTTGTTTTTGACCCGACGGTCATTGACACCATCGAACTATTTGCTACCACTTGCGACCCCGCGCAGGCCGGTATTTCCGTGCAAAATTTGACCAACCAGTTCGGTTGCGATTCCATCGTAACCACCACCACCACGCTCTTGCCCAGCGACGCCGTGAACCTTGCCGCCACCACTTGCGACCCCGCGCAGGCCGGTATTTCCGTGCAAAATTTGACCAACCAGTTCGGTTGCGATTCCATCGTGACCACCACCACCACGCTCTTGCCCAGTGATGCCGTGAGCATTGCCGCCACCACTTGCGACCCCGCGCAGGTGGGCGTTTTGGTGCAAAATTTGACCAACCAGTTCGGTTGCGATTCCATCGTGACCACCACCACGACGCTCTTGCCCAGCAACGCCGTGAGCATTGCCGCCACCACTTGCGACCCCGCAGAGGTTGGTATTTCCGTACAAAATTTGACCAACCAGTTCGGCTGCGACTCCATCGTGACCACCACGACCGTGCTTGATCTTGCTGCCTGCGGGCCAGTCGTAATGGTGAGCGCCGTCGGCCCGAATTGCGCAGGCAACGCCACGGGGTCGTTCACCATCCAAATCCAGAGCGGGCAGCCGCCCTTGCAGTACAACTGGACTAACAACCTCGGCAACACCGGCACGGGCCAGATCATCGCCCTCACGCCGCCGACGGTCGTGGGTAACCTGCCGGCCGGAACCTACTCGATCACGATCACCGACAGCAGCAACGGCGCCACCACCACCGCTACGGCGACGCTCACTGCGCCGCCAATCCTGTCCGCCACCGCTACGGCGCCGGCGCCGCACAGTGGTTTTGAGGTGCGCTGTGCGGGTGGATCCGACGGCGGCGCCACCGCTGCCGCTGCGGGCGGCACGCCACCGTACCTGTTTGCCTGGAATACCGGCGCCGCAACCGCCACCCTGAGCAACCTCGCCGCCGGCGCCTATACCGTACTCGCAACCGATGCCAACGGCTGTACCGCCTCGGCATCCGTCGCGCTCAACGCGCCGCCCCGCTTGCCTTTGATCTGGAACTCGACCGTGCCGACTGCGGCGACACCCTGGTGGACGCCACCGTCACCGCCTCGGGCGGCGTGGCGCCGTACGTCGTGTCGGTAGACGGCAACATCGTAGCCGGCAGCATGCCCGGCCTCGGCGCGGGCGTACACCTCGTGACCGTGGCCGACGCCAACGGCTGCACCGCCGACTCCGCCGCGAACATCATCCTGCCGCCTCTGCCCGCCATTTCGCTGCCGCCCGACACCTCGGTGGTACTCGGCAATACCTTGCGCATCGAGGCGGCGACCAACCTCGCGGTCTGGAGCAGCCTCGTGTGGCAGCCCCTGCCCGACACCACCTGTCCGGCTTGTCTGGTGCAGGAGTGGACGCCCGACGGGTTCCAGTTGATCACCGCAACCATCACCGACACCTTCGGCTGCACTGCTTCGGCCCGCATCCGGGTATCGGTTGAAAGAAAAGTGGAACTGTATGTGCCCAACGTGTTTCGGCCCGACCGCAGCGGCGCCAACGACGTGTGGCGCGTGAACGCCGGCCCATCCGTGGCCGTGCTCCGGGAGGTCGCTGTTTTCGACCGGTGGGGCAACCTGCAATACCGCTGGGACACCCCGCTACCGCCCAACGACTGGCCCGGCTGGGACGGCACCACCCGCGGCCAAAAGGCCGGCCCGGGGGTGTATGTGTACTACCTGAAAGTGCTTTTGGCCGACGGGAGCGAGGAAGTGGTCAAGGGCGATGTGACGATAGTGGAGTGAGGGGGAGGAATGCGGTGGGCTGTTTATCTTTGAGCGCCGCGCGAACGAACATTTCGCGGCAAGCATCATGCAAAACTCAAGACAGACATGAAACAAATTGCCGCCCGCAGCACCCTTGGCATTGCCCTGTTGGTATTTTTTTTAGGAAAAAACGAGGTTTTACGCGCTCAGCCTGCCTGTGTGCCGACCAATTGCTGTTGCGGCGGAGTTGTTGAGATTGGCGTTCCGAACGGCAATTTCGAGGGGCCGCCCTTTGCACCATTGAACAATTTTATCACCTTTTTTGCCGGGGAGAGTTTCAGTTCCTGGACCGTACAGGGCGGCTCCATTGATTTGCTTGGCCCCAACACACCGGGGTTTGCCAACGGCAATCCGAACGGGCCAAGCCAGCACATAGACCTCAATGGTTTTACCAACGGCACCATCACGACCACGTTGACGGGCATGACGGCAGGGTATTCCTACACGATCGTACTTTGGTACGCCAAAAACCCGGGCACCCCTGTCGCCAATTGCAACATTCGTGTAGCGGGCGGGAGCTGGCTGAACCAGACCTGGAGCTCCACCAACAATGGCGGTGATATTTGGCTGGAGCGCTGTTTCATGTTCACCGCACAGGCCGCCACGGCGGAGCTGCGTTTCATCGGCAGCAGCGGCGTGGCCGTGGCCGGGATGCTGCTTGACGACATCACCATGTGGGAGTGCCCAACCGATACGCAAGCGCCGACAGTGGCCAACCCGCCGCCCAGTCCGCTCACGGTGTCCTGCCCATCGCTGGTACCGCCGCCGGCCCAACTGACCGTCTTCGACAATTGCGCACAAAACCCGACCGTGACCTATTCCGAAGATATCACGCCCCAGAATTGTTATTTCTCTGTGCTCCGTATCTGGGAGGTCACCGATGCGTGCAACAATACGACCACGGTGCAGCAAAACATCCAGGTGCTGGATAACCAGGCCCCGTTTTTCCTGACCCTGCCGGGCAACAGCACTGTGAGTTGC
The DNA here is from genome assembly GCA_016719605.1 of Lewinellaceae bacterium. Lineage (GTDB taxonomy): Bacteria > Bacteroidota > Bacteroidia > Chitinophagales > Saprospiraceae > M3007. Next base: position 100,879 of record JADJYW010000015.1, read on the forward strand.
GGAAACAACACCGAACAAGCCTACAACAATTGGCTTCAGACCTACGGCGGGGGTATCGCGGCGGACAATTGTACCCAGAATTTGACCTGGACCGTCACGCCCCTGATACCCTTCAGCGAAACGTGCGGCATGTACCCCGTCACGTTCACCGTGCAGGACGAATGCTTCAACACCGTGACGCGCACCGTACTGTTTACGATTGTGGACAACCTGCCCCCGACACTGCTCCAGCCGGCTGTGGACAAAACGCTTTTCTGCCCCGTCAACCCGGCCGATTCCCTGGCTGCCTGGCTGGCAAATCAAGGCGGCGCGCAAGTGATTGACCCCTGTGGGCCGGTGGTTTGGACCAACAATTTTTCGGGCAATTTCAATGATCCTGTAGTCGAGGTGACGTTCACGGCTACCGATTTGTGTGCGAACAGCGTGGCGACAACCGCCATTTTTACACAAGTCACCACGTTGGATTCCATTTTTGTGGACAGCACGACGTGCGACCCGCAAATGGCCGGTGTAACTTTTTTAACTTTTTCCCAGGGCGCCTGCGAATTGGTTTTCGTCACCACCACTACCCTCTTGCCGAGCGACTCCGTGGGTATTTCCGCCGCCACTTGCGACTCTGCGCAGGTCGGTGTTTTCGTACAAAATTTGACTAACCAGTTTGGATGCGATTCCATTGTGACCACCACGATTACCCTCTTGCCGAGCGACTCCGTGCGTATTTCCGTCACCACTTGCGACTCTGCGCAGGTCGGTGTTTTCGTACAAAACTTGACTAACCAGTTTGGGTGCGATTCTATCGTGACCACCACGGTTGTTTTTGACCCGGCGGCGACAGACACTACGGTGCTGGCGCAAAGCACTTGCGACCCCGCACAAGCGGGTATTTTGGTGCAAAATTTGACCAACCAGTTCGGCTGCGATTCCATCGTGACCACCACGACCACCCTGCTGCCCAGCGACTTCGTGAGCATTTCCGCCACCACCTGCGACCCCGCGATGGTCGGCGTGACCGTGCAGAATTTGACCAACCAGTTCGGCTGCGATTCCATTGTGACCACCACCACGACGCTGCTGCCCAGCGACTTCGTGAACCTTGCCGCCACTACTTGCGACCCCGCGCAGGTGGGTGTTTTGGTGCAAAATTTGATCAACCAGTTCGGTTGCGATTCCATCGTGGCCACCACCACGACGCTGCTGCCCAGCGACTTCGTGAACCTTGCCACCACCACTTGCGACCCCGCGCAGGTGGGTGTTTTCGTGCAAAATTTGATCAACCAGTTCGGTTGCGATTCCATCGTGGCCACCACCACGACGCTGCTGCCCAGCGATTTCGTGAACCTTACCGCCACCACTTGCGACCCCGCGCAGGTGGGTGTTTTGGTGCAAAATTTGACCAATCAGTTCGGTTGCGATTCCATCGTGACCACCACCACGACGCTGCTGCCCAGCGACTTCGTGAACCTGTCCGCCACCACTTGCGACCCCGCGCAGGTGGGTGTTTTCGTGCAAAATTTGACCAACCAGTTCGGTTGCGATTCCATCGTGACCACCACCACGACGCTGCTGCCCAGCAGCTTCGTGAACCTTGCCGCCACCACTTGCGACCCCGCGCAGGTGGGTGTTTTGGTGCAAAACTTGACCAACCAGTTTGGTTGCGATTCCATCGTGACCACCACCACGACGCTGCTGCCCAGCGACTTCGTGAACCTTGCCGCCACCACTTGCGACCCCGCGCAGGTTGGCGTTTTGGTGCAAAACTTGACCAACCAGTTCGGTTGCGATTCCATCGTGACCACCACCACGACGCTGCTGCCCAGCGACTTCGCGAACCTGTCCGCCACCACTTGCGACCCGCGCCCGGCAGGCGGGGTGCAAAATTTGACCAACCAGTTCGGTTGCGATTCCATCGTAACCACACCACCCTGCCCAGCAACCGTGAGCATTGCCGCCACCACTTGCGACCCCGCGCAGGCCGGTTTCCGTGCAAAATTTGACCAACCAGTTCGGTTGCGATTCCATCGTGACTACCACGACCTCGCTCTTGCCCAGCGACCCCGTGCGCCTTGCCGCCACCACTTGCGACCCCGCGCAGGTGGGCGTTTTGGTGCAAAATTTGACCAACCAGTTCGGTTGCGATTCCATCGTGACCACCACCACGACGCTCTTGCCCAGCAACGCCGTGAGCATTGCCGCCACCACTTGCGACCCCGCAGAGGTTGGCGTTTTGGTGCAAAATTTGACCAACCAGTTTGGTTGCGATTCCATCGTGGCCACCACGACCTTGCTTGATCCTGCGGCCTGCGGGCCGGTCGTGGTAGTGAGCACAGTCGGCCCAAATTGCGCGGGCAGCGCCACAGGGTCGTTCACCATCCAAATCCAGAGCGGGCAGCCGCCCTTGCAGTACAACTGGGCCAACAACCTCGGCAACACCGGCACGGGCCAGATCACCACCCTTGCGCCGCCGACGGTCGTGGGCAACCTGCCGGCAGGAACCTACTTGATCACGATCACCGACAGCAACGGCGCCACCACCACCGCTACGGCGACGCTCACTGCACCGCCTCCGCTCGCCCTTGGCCTGGAGCTTGGTTTCGCCGACTGCGGCGACACCCTGGTGGATGCCACCGTCACCGCCTTGGGCGGCGTGGCGCCGTACGTCGTGTCGGTAGACGGCAACATCGTAGCCGGCAGCATGCCCGGCCTCGGCGCGGGCGTACACCTCGTAGCCGTGACCGACGCCAACGGCTGCACAGCCGACTCCGCCGCGAGCATCACCCTGCCGCCTCTGCCCGCCATTTCGCTGCCGCCCGACACCTCGGTGGTGCTCGGCAATACCTTGCGCATCGAGGCGGCGACCAACCTCGCGGTCTGGAGCAGCCTTGTATGGCAGCCCCTGCCCGACACCACCTGTCCGGCCTGTCTGGTGCAGGAGTGGATGCCCGACGGGTTCCAGTTGATCACCGCAACCATCACCGACACCTTCGGCTGCACCGCTTCGGCCCGCATCCGGGTATCGGTTGAAAGAAAAGTGGAACTGTATGTGCCCAACGTGTTTCGGCCCGACCGCAGCGGCGCCAACGACGTGTGGCGCCTGAACGCCGGCCCATCCGTGGCCGTGCTCCGGGAGGTCGCTGTTTTCGACCGGTGGGGCAACCTGCAATACCGCTGGGACACTCCGCTGCCGCCCAACGACTGGCCCGGCTGGGACGGCACCACCCGCGGCCAAAAGGCCGGCCCGGGGGTGTATGTGTACTACCTGAAAGTGCTTTTGGCCGACGGGAGCGAGGAAGTGATCAAGGGCGATGTGACGATAGTGGAGTGAGGGCGAGCCGAGCAGTATGCCAATGAGGGCGATTCGAATATACCGTTTCCCATTTCACCGCAAAGGCGCATAGATTTTGATAATCAGGTTATTAAACCTCTGCGTCTCTGCGGTGAAAAAGCACTTCTGATACACCCTCATTGGCACGTTTTCTGACTATTCTTAACACACGCTCTTAGTTTGCGAAATCGCTCAAAAACTTCAACCGCAGCACCTGGATTTCCTCCCAGGTGATCTCGTCGTCTTTGAGTTCCTTGAAGGCTGCGTCGAGGTTGTCCGTTTCCGCTTCGGCGAAGTACTCCAGCACGGTTTCGCGGACATACTCGTCTACGTTTTTGTTCAGGTAGTAGTCCAGGCCGAGTTTGGTGCCGGAGGTGACGATGCCGTAGAGTTCTTCCATCAATTCCCCCCAGGACATATCGTTGGACTTGGCGATGTCGTCGAGCGGGATTTTCCGGTCAATAGCCTGGATGATGCTGACCTTGGTTTTGGACTTGTTGGCCACCGTTTTGATGGTGATGTCCATAGGTCGCTCGATCTCGTTTTCCGCTACATATTTTTTGATGAGGTCTATAAATGGTTGGGCATAGCGTTGTGCCTTGCCGATGGATACGCCCTGAATTTTGGCCATATCCTCCATGGAGAGAGGGTACTGGGTGGCCATTTCTTCCAGAGAAGGGTCCTGGAAAATGACGTAGGGCGGCAGGTCGTGTTTTTTGGCTACGCTCCGGCGAACATCCTTGAGCATATTCATCAGCACCTCATCGAGCACATCGGTGCTGCCTTTTTCGTCGTCGAAGTCGTAGGCGCCGCCGTCGTCGTAGTTGTGGTTGACGGTGATCTGGATGGTGTGCGGGTTTTTGATAAACTCCCGTCCGGCATCCGACACCTTGAGCAAGCCGAATTCTTCGATTTCCTTGTAGGCCAGGTTATTGATCATGGCGTGGCGGATGACGGAGGTCCAGAAGTTTTCGTCTTTCTCGTCGCCGATGCCGAAGTTTTCCGATTTATTGAACCGGAAGTCCTTCATTTCCTTGGTTTCGCGGCCCATGATGAAGTCCACGATGGTTTTCATCAGGTAGTTTTCGTTCAGTTCGAGGATGGCGGAGAGCACCTGCACCATTTCCGTTTGCACGTCAATGCGCTCTTTGGGGTTTTTGCAGTTGTCGCACATTTTACCGCATCGGCTTTCCTCGAAATCTTCGCCGAAGTAGTGCAGAAGAAATCGGCGGCGGCAGGCGGCGGTTTCGGCGTAGGCCACGACTTCCTGCATGAGTTGGGCGCCCATTTCGCGTTCGGCGACGGGCTTGTCGCGCAGGAATTTTTCGAGGCGCAGGATGTCGTTGTAGTTGTAAAAGGCGATACACTTGCCTGCCAGGCCGTCGCGACCGGCGCGTCCGGTTTCCTGGTAATAGTTTTCGATGCTTTTGGGCATATCGTAGTGGATCACGAAACGCACGTCGGGCTTGTCAATGCCCATGCCGAAGGCAATGGTAGCGCAGATCACGTCAATTTCCTCCATGAGGAAATCGTCCTGGGTTCTGGAGCGGGTCTTGGGGTCGAGGCCGGCGTGGTAGGGCGCTGCTTTGATGTCGTTTACGACGAGCATCTCGGCGAGGTCTTCAGCGGTTTTGCGGTTTTGAACGTAGATGATGCCCGACTCGTTTCGGAACTCCTCTTTGATGACCTGGATAATCTGTCGGATCGTCTGTTCTTTCTTGATTTTGGGCCGGATCTCGTAGAACAGGTTTTCACGGTTGAACGAGGATATGTAGGTATGGTCGCCGCCCATGTCGAGGTTTTTCAAAATATCCTGTTGCACCTTGGGCGTAGCGGTGGCGGTGAGCGCAATGATGGGCACATCGCGGGCAATAGCGTCGAGCATCAGGCGGATACGGCGATACTCCGGCCGGAAATCGTGGCCCCATTCGGAGATACAGTGGGCCTCGTCCACGGCCACGAAGGAGATGTCGGTATTTTGGAAAAACTCGATGTTCTCTTCCTTTGTGAGCGTTTCGGGCGCTACGAACAGCAGTTTGGTTTTGCCGTCGGAAATATCCTGTTTCACCTTTTTCATTTGTGCTTTGGTGAGCGAGGAGTTGAGGAAGTGGGCCACCTCGTCGGCATCGGAATAGCCCCGAATACTGTCTACCTGATTTTTCATCAGGGCGATCAGCGGGCTGATGATGATGGCGGTTCCGGGCAGCATGAGGGCCGGCAGCTGGTAGCAGAGGCTTTTGCCGCCTCCGGTGGGCATGATGACGAAGGTGTCGTTGCCGTCCAGTACGTTTTGTATGATGGCACCTTGCTCCGCTTTGAACGTATCAAATCCAAAATATCGGTGTAGACTTTCGTTCAGGGTTTCGGGTGCGGCGGATATTGCAGACATTGTTCAATTACTGTTTTAAAACTTTGAATAACAGGCTTTCCTGTTGGGGCTTTTATTGCAAAAGCCCCGCCGACAGCGGGGCCTTTTTCAAAAAGCCGCCAAAGATAGTAAAACAGAAATGAAATGACGTGCAAATTTTCGTCAGAAAATTTGTTAAGGAATTTTATTCATTCCGGCGATAATTTGGGATGCGACCAATTTCTTTTGTAAAATCGGAATTTAAATTTGGCGGCTCAGCGACGCATCCCTGGCCAAACTGGATCGGCTGGCTACAAACGGATAAGATTTGGAATGTTATTGCGCCGAAAGAGGCCCGTATAAGAAATGCGTTTGCGGTACGCTATGCCGGCAAATTTCGAGTGATTGAACACGGATTTTCACGGATTTATTTAAGGAATCCGTGAAAATCCGTGCTGCCTGCATCCGTTTAATCCGCGTTCTATCACTCGAAATTTGCCACCACCTGCGATACGCTTCGCCGGTCGGACAAAGCCTATATCTTTTCCGGTGGATTTTCCGCTTTGCGTGGTTTTGGCACACGGCTGGCCTCTTTCAGCGCGCGGTTGATGACCCACTCCACTTGCCCGTTCACACTGCGAAACTCGTCGGCAGCCCACTTCTCGAGTGCCTCGTAGGTGGCTTCGTCTATGCGCAGTACGAAGTTCTTTTTGTTTGCCATGTTTTGGGTACTATGTGTTTTAGTGTTTGGGTGTTTGGGTGTTTGGGTGTTTGGGTAGACAAAAACACCCAAACACCCAAACACCTTTTCCTTTACTGGTGCAGCGTTCCGGTATTGAGTACCGGGGTAGCGTTTTTGTCGCCGCAAAGCACCACCATGAGGTTGCTGACCATAGCGGCTTTTTTGTCGTCGTCGAGAACCACGATATTCTTTTTCGAGAGTTGATCGAGGGCCATTTCCACCATGCCCACGGCGCCTTCCACGATCTTGCTGCGCGCGGCCACAATGGCCGTAGCCTGCTGGCGCTGCAGCATAGCCCCGGCGATTTCGGTGGCGTATGCCAGGTGGTTGATTCGTGCCTCAATCACATCAATTCCGGCAATTTCCAGTCGTTCGCTGATTTCGCGCACGAGCTCGTGGTTTACCTCGTCGGAGTTGGTGCGCAGAGTCACCAAAGCATCCTCGTCCTCCAGATTGTCGTAGCTGTACATGCCCGCGAGTTTGCGAATGGCCGACTCACTCTGGATTTTGACAAACTCCGGGTAGTGCTCCACAGCAAAAGCGGCCTTGAACGTGTCCTCTACCCGGTACACAACCACCGCGCCGATCATGATCGGGTTGCCTTGCTTGTCGTTTACCTTCACCACGGGCACATCGAAGGTGACGGCGCGAAGCGAGAGTTTTTTTCGGGTAAAAAATGGGTTGACAAAAAAGAAACCACTCTCCTTGGCAGAACCGGTGTAGGCGCCAAATAAGGTCAACACTCGGGTACTGTTTGGCTCAATGGCAATAAAACCGGGGAGGATAATCGTGAGCGCCAGCACGATCAAAGCGGCGCCTGCAAAGATGACTTTCGCCACAAGCAGGGCAATACCGCCCGCCAACAAGGCCAGACAAAGGGCCAGCATACTCCAACCGGAAGCAGGTTTTACAATCTTTTCCATGACTTTTTTTGATGCTTTAGTGATATTGAAATGATATCACAAAGATAGCATCTGGTTTTTGTAAAAGTCAAGGGGGAAGAGCCAAAAAACGGAGAATGCAGGCAGATGACCGACGGGCTGCCGGAAAGTGGAGACGAACACTGCCGAAACAAGAGCGAGGCGGGCTCGGAATCCCGGCCCCCTATCGGTTCAGCATATCCCAGAGCATATCTTTCAGTCGCTGGATATTTTTGCCCGTCACTGCCGAGATAAAGATTGCCGGCATATCGGCAGGCAGGGTTTCGCGCAGCATTTTCTCCAGGTCATCATCTATCAGGTCTGCCTTGGTAATGGCCAGGAGGCGCGGCTTGTCGAGCAAATCGGGGTTGAACTCGCGGAGTTCGTTGAGCAGGATGTCAAATTCCTGTTGCAGGCTGCGGTTGGTATCGCTGGGGACGAGAAAAAGCAGGACGCTGTTGCGTTCGATGTGGCGCAAAAAACGGTGCCCGATACCGCGGCCTTCGTGGGCGCCCTCGATGATACCCGGGATATCGGCCATGATAAATGACCTGCCGGGGCGAGCTTCCACGATGCCGAGCTGAGGCACGAGGGTGGTGAAGGGGTAATCTCCGATTTTAGGTTTGGCGGCGCTGACAGCCCCGAGCAGGGTACTTTTGCCGGCATTGGGAAAACCAACCAGACCCACGTCGGCCAGCACTTTCAGCTCCAGTACGATCCATTTTTCTATACCATCCTCGCCGGGCTGGGCATAACGAGGGGTTTGGTGGGTGGCATTTTTAAAAAAATTATTGCCTTTGCCACCACGCCCGCCGGGCAGCAGGATTTTTTCGTCGTCGCGTTCGGTAATTTCCAGCAGCACTTCACCTGTTTCGGCATCCTTGGCTACGGTACCAAGGGGCACTTTTACCACGATGCTACCGCCGTCGGAACCGGTCTTCAGGCCACCGCTGCCGCTGCCGCCGTCCTTCGCAAAAATGTGTTTGGTATATTTGAGACCAAGCAAGGTCCATTCGTGCGGATCGGCTTTCAGAATGACAGAACCGCCATGTCCGCCGTCGCCGCCATCGGGACCGCCTTTCGTTATGCCCGCTGCGCGGTGGAAGTGTACACTGCCTGCTCCGCCCTTGCCGGAACGGAAGTGGATTTTTACATAATCAACAAAATTCTGCTCTGCCATCTGTGAAGTTGGAAATGGGAAATAGCGGTCGGGAATTTGGAACCGGGACGCAAAGGTAGGCAATTCCGTCCCGGCTGTTGGCGGGGTTGCACAACTACCTATACAGGGCGAGGTATCGGGCGATATACTTGCCAATCACATCAAATTCGATGTTTGCAGTATCACCGGCCACAAGGGTCTTGAAATTGGTGTGCTCCCAGGTATACGGAATAATGGCCACCGAGAACAGATCGTCGTGTGGTTCCACTACCGTGAGGCTCACCCCGTTGAGGCACACGGAACCTTTGTCTACCAGCAAGTGCTCCGGAGTAGGCTGATACTGGAATGTGAACCGCCACGATCCGCCGGTTTCCAGCGCCTCCACACAAGTGGTCACCGCATCCACATGCCCTTGCACGAGGTGCCCGTCCAGTCGCCCGCCGATGGGCAGACAGCGCTCCAGGTTGACCAGCGTACCCGTTCGCCATGCACCGAGGTTGGTGCGGCGTATGGTTTCTTCTACGGCAGTCACGACATGGTGATCATCAAAAACGCCCACCACGGTCAGACAAGCGCCATTGTGGCTCACACTTTGATCCACCTTCAGCGCACTACTGATGGGGCTGCCGATAGTGAAATGCACGTTGGTGCGGTCTTTTTTAATTTTCTGAACAACGCCAAGCGTCTCGATAATTCCAGTAAACATAAGAAGGTTGGAAGGTTGGAGGGTTGGAAGGTTGGAAGGTTGGAAGGTTGCTGCTGGTTGAACATAAACTGCGTGTTGGGAAATTCGTTCAAAAGTGAGAGTATTGAAAAAACGGTGTCAGCCCATCGAGCGGAATAAAAACACAGAGGGCACCGAGTTTCGCACAGAGAAACAGAGCGATTTGATTTTCAGCAGGACGAGAAGAGCATCACAATGCGGAGCAAGGGAGCCAAATGCTGCACTGCCCCAGATGGGCAAAGTATCGGTAGAAATGTGTTCCCAGCAGGTATTCGCCGCCCCGTTACTAGCGAGTGTTAATTGCTTTTAACGGGGCAGTGCAGTATTTTATACCTCGACCGGCACATTCTGTTGCCAAATCCGGTTTGCAATCAGCAAAAACATGTGTGCATACTTCAGGGCACAGACTTCAAGACTAAAGGGTTGCCGCGTTTACAATCAACAAAAGATGTGTGCATACCGTAGGTCAAAATGCCCTCGCACGGCGCCGTTGTTTCGAACACGAGCCATTGACACAATTTTCTGAACACGCTCCAATCGGCATGCCCAAGATCGCGTGCATTTGCAGACTTTTGCAGCAAACGGATCACCCGCATGCAACACCTCTTCCCGCTCGCACTCGCTCTTTTTCTCGCCACCGGCGCCAGCGCCCAAACGGACACCGCTGCGCTGCATTTTTCGCTCAGCGGCTACGCCGAACCCTACTACGGCTACGATTTCAACCAACCAGCCGACGGCAATCGGCCCGGTTTTGTGTACGCGCACAACCGGCACCACGAGTTCAATGTCAATATCGCCTTTCTGCGCGCCTCCGTGCAGGCACAGCGTGTGCGCGGCAACTTCGCCCTCATGGCCGGCACCTACGCCAATGCCAATCTGGCTGCCGAGCCGGGCACGCTCAAAAATGTGTTTGAGGCCAATGCGGGCGTCAAACTGTCCAAAAACCGCGATCTCTGGGTGGATGCGGGCATCTTCGGCTCGCATATCGGCTTCGAAAGCGCTGTCGGAAAAGACTGCTGGACGCTTACGCGCAGCATCCTGGCCGACAACTCGCCGTACTACGAAGCGGGGGCCAAACTGACCTACGCCACGCCCGACGGCAAGTGGCGGTTCAGCGCGCTCGCACTCAACGGCTGGCAACGCATCCGGCGGGTACCGGGCAACTCCCTGCTTTCCGGCGGCTGGCAAATTACCTATACTCCATCCGACCGGGTGACGCTGAACAGCAGCAGTTTTTTCGGAACCGACCAGCCCGACGCGACCCGTTTGTTCCGGGTATTCCACAACCTGTACGGTATTTTCCAGGTGACCGACCACCTGGGGTTCATTGCCGGCCTCGACACCGGCCGGGAGGAAAATCCGAACCCGGACAAAGACCCGAATTTCTGGTACAGCCCTGTGCTCATCGCACGTTACGCCGCCGGCGACGATGTAACCCTGGCCGGTCGCGTCGAATATTACAGCGATAAAAACGGCGTCATTCTTGCCACCGGCACCGAGCACGGATTCCAGACGCTGGGCGTGTCGGTCAACCTCGACGTGCAGCTCCACCAAAACGCTGTTTGGCGCATCGAAGGCAAACTGTTCAGCAGCCGGGATGCCGTTTTTGAAAAAAATAATGGGTCGGCGACCACGTCGAACGCCGTGCTGACGACGGCCCTGGCGGTGTGGTTTTAGGGAAGAGAGGTGCTTAGGTGTTTGGGTTACGGAGACACCAAAACACCCAAACACAGAAGCATTTTTGCCGCGCTGTTCGTTGTCAAATAAAAAAACAACACCATGCCATACCGCCGTTACTTCCCGCTTGTCCTCCTGCCGGTATTTGCCGTTTTCGGCGGCTGTACCCACTATTACTACGCACCCAATACCCTGCAAACACCATTTTTGCGCGAGCAGCACGATACCCGCGTTGGTCTCGGCTACATCGGTGGCGACGAATTCAACGGATTCGAGGCACACGCCGTGTACAGTCCCGTCCCGTACCTCGCGCTGATGGCCAATCATTTTCAGGTGCAGTCCGATAACGAACGGTCCTCCAGTGCGCACTGGGGGCAGGGTCGCCTGACGGAAATTGCACTGGGTGGCTACTATCCGCTGAGCAATATCGTATCGGCCAGTCTGTTTGCGGGTTGGGGCGGCGGGCGCGTGCTCAATTCGTACGATCAGGGCGCCAGAGCTGATTTGCGGTTTCAGCGGCGTTTTTTGCAACCAACCATCGCGGTGCAAGCCAGCTGGATTCGACTGGGTCTCGCTATGCGGTTCAATCAGTTGCAGTATATCCGCGGCGACATAGACTACCAGATCGGCGAGCCGCACATCAGCACCATCGCGCGGATCGAACAAGCCTCGCCTGTTTTTATACCGGAGGCAAGTATCACGCTGGGGTTCGGTATGCGTCCGTTCTGGATTAACGGGCACCTCAATATCAATCAAAAAAGCCGGCGAGAAGAACTCGGCTTTGCCGGTTCCACGATCGGGGTATCTATCCTCTGCGAACTGGACTTTTTCTGGCAGCCCCAGCCCGGTGAGCAAAAATGAAGAACTGATGTAAAAATTAATGACTATTCGGTAGCGCGGCGGCGGCCGTTTGAAAAATGACCTGGTGGTTTTACCGCACATCAAACTCTTGCTTCGCCACCCCAAAAGGCGTATTTAAAAACAGATAGTGTTTGCCGGAACGGCGAAACACCGAACGCGGAATTTGTATACTGTTGCGGCCTGCGGCGAATTTGTCGCCACTGGTGTACGTCACCCAGCCATCCGGCTCGAACACACTCAGGCGGCCGTTGGCCGGCTCCGGCAGATCGAACGACACCTCGAATACTTTTTCCTGCGCGGCCGGCGGGTGCAGTTTGATGCGGGCGCTGCCGGGGGCGAACAGTAGAGCAGACAGGGTGTTGCGTACGAGGAGCGCGTTGTTTCCAGTAAAAAAAGATACCGAAAACTCCAGGCTGGACAGGTCGTAACCCGGTGTTTGCATCTGGTGCAACCGGAGCATCCCCAGATCGCCGGAGGTCTGTGCCAAATCTGCGGAAAGGCTGTCGGGCATTGGTTGGCCGGGACTTACCAGCGTCGTTCGATTGGGTGTAGAGAGGTGGAAGGTCACATCCGGTAGCGGCTCCCCGTCTATCCAAAACTGAGGGTGCAAAGTCAGCATATACTCCAATTCGCCGGCCTGGATCGTGAAGCGCATATTGTTGGGCGCATCAACGGAGGTTAACTGGCCTTGCGTGTCGCGCAGTTCGAGCAGGTACAGGTTGCTGATGCTTTGTTCCAGTGCGCCCCATTTGATTTTCAGGGTGTGCGTATCCCGGTTGCGGCGCAGTGCGAGGCGGGGGTCGTTGTTGGCAACGATGTTCAGGCTTTTTTCAAAAAGACGTTCGTGCTGATCGGTGTGCAGTGTAAGCGAAATGACCGATCCGGGTTCCAGCAAGTGTTTGTAATTGGCCATGTTGGCTACCATGCCGGTGTAGGTATCCGGGGTCAGTACGCAGGAGAACCCCTGTGTGGTCAGCGTGCGGGATTTTATCTGGATGCCGGCGCGAATTTCCGTGGGGGTAACGTATGGATTCCACACCGCGAAGGGTATTTGCTGAACCGTTTGCCAAAATTCGTTTTCCGTAAAAAAGTCGCGATTCGATACCTCATGGATATCCTCCCGGCCCCACACGACCTGTTCCAGCAAAGTCGTGTTGAGCATACTGACGACGGTATTTTGCCATCTGACCACATCGTTTGAGCTGCTGTCTTCCTGCATTTCCAGCATCAGATCAATACTGCCGGTGGCTTGGCCGTCGAGATACAGATCGGTTAGGCGCAGTACCTGGCCGGTGGTCGCCCTCGCGCCGAAAGTCTCGTCTATCCAGCCAAGCCGGGAAAGATAGTCTTGTTCGCCCCGGGTGGCAGTGATCGGGTGACCGTCGAGCCGGAACGACACCTGCTGCGCCATGGCGGCGCCGTTCCAGAGGTAAGGTGCGCGCAGGAGCATCTGGCGGAATGCTTGCGGAGTCATTTGGGCGCGGGTGTGGAACCGGTTTTCCGCAGTCAGGTCGGCTTGCAGGTTTCCCCAGTAAAAAATGTACTTGGGGGAGGTTGGTGGAGCAGGCGGGGTGCCGTCGGCAAACTGAAACCCGAAAAGGGTGGCTTGTGTGCCGAACAGCAGCAGGAAAAGCAATCCGGTTGCGCGCGTGGTAAAACATGAATGCATAGCCGTATAATTTTAAAAGTTGAACTTTCAAAAAACGGCGGCAATATGCGGGTATTGTGGGTCGGTGGATCACGTCGCGTTTTGCATCTTTTTGATCCATTGGGCAGGCAGCGCATGCCTGAAAAGACCGCATCAAGCAATTCCTTTGCAAGTGCAGAAATGAAAATTCCGTCAGTTTATTGACTGAATTTATACAAATTCCGTCAGTTTGTTGACTGAATTTATACTTTTGCTTTCAAAATTTTTGTCATGTTGCTCATACGAACACTTCAGCCGCTAATAGAACAAGTACTCCCGCAGCAAAAAATCACCTTACTGCTAGGTGCTCGCCGAACCGGCAAAACGGAACTGTTGCGCGTGCTTTACCAAGCGAGAAAGGACAACACCCTGTGGCTGAACGGCGAAGACATGGATACCGCGGTACTTCTGGAATACCGCTCCGAGGCAAACTACCGCCGGGTATTGGGCGGCAAAATACTGCTCATCATAGACGAAGCGCAATATGTGCCGGACATCGCTCAAAAGGCCAAACTGATGATAGATACCATTGCACCATTGCATATCATCCTTACCGGTTCGTCAGCCTTTGATCTGGCACAGATGGGTGAACCGCTGGTTGGACGTAGCCGTACCTTCCAACTTTTTCCGTTGTCGTACGCGGAATGGAAGCAACAGGAGGACGCGCTGCAGACCCGGCAATTGCTGGAAGAAAAACTCATTTATGGCAACTACCCCGAGTTGTCCAAACTACCCGGTACTGAACAAAAGGAAAACTACCTTAAGCACCTGGTGAACACCTATTTGCTCCGGGATATTCTTGCTTTCGAGAGCATCCGGAATGCACAAAAGTTGAAGGACTTGCTTGTTTTGTTGGCACATCAGATCGGCGCAGAGGTCTCGCTGGATGAACTTGGTCGTCAACTTGGCATGAGCAAAAACACCGTGGAGCGCTATCTGGATTTACTGTCCAAGGTTTTTGTCGTGCACGGCCGCAGCGGCTTCAGTGCCAACTTGCGCAAAGAAGTCGTAAAAAGCAAGCGCTGGTATTTTCACGACAATGGTATCCGAAATGCTTTGCTAAACGACTTCAGCCCGCTTGCGCTACGACCGGACAAGGGTATGTTGTGGGAACAACATTTCATCAACGAACGCATGAAGTACAACCACTACTTGGGCAACCCACCCGAAAGTTACTTTTGGCGCACTTACGATCAGCAGGAAATTGACCTGGTAGAAGTACACAACCGGCAGATAGCCGCCTTCGAGTGCAAGTGGAAAGAAGGGCCTGCGAAAGCGCCCATTGCGTTCGCCAAGGCGTACCCGGATGCGGTTTTTAATGTAGCGCATCCGGGGAATTATGAAGCCTGGCTTGGGGCGACTACAAATCAAACTTGATCCCCTGTGCCAGCGGCACCGTCTCCGAGTAGTTGATCGTGTTTGTCTGCCGGCGCATGTACGCTTTCCAGGCATCGGAGCCAGACTCGCGTCCGCCGCCGGTTTCTTTTTCACCGCCGAAAGCGCCGCCGATCTCGGCGCCCGACGTGCCGATATTGACGTTGGCAATGCCGCAGTCGGAGCCGGCAACGGAGAGGAAGCGTTCGGCTTCGCGCAGGTTATTGGTCATAATGGCCGACGACAGGCCCTGCGGCACGCCGTTCTGGAGTGCGATAGCCTCCTCGATGGTTTTGTATTTCAGCAAATAAAGCACCGGCGCGAAGGTTTCGTGCTGCACGATGGCCCAGTCGTTTTTTGCCTCGGCGATGCAGGGTTTCACATAACAGCCGCTTTCGTAGCCGGGGCCGCTGAGTACGCCGCCTTCCACGATCATTTTGCCGCCGGCTTTTTTGATTTCGGAAATAGCGTGCAGGTAGTTTTCTACGGCCTGTGTGTCAATGAGCGGGCCGACGTGGTTGTTCGGGTCGAGCGGGTCGCCGATGCGGAGTTGGGCGTAGGCGCCGGCGAGGGCGGTTTTGGCCTGTTCGTACACGCTCTCGTGGATGATGAGGCGGCGGGTACTGGTGCAGCGCTGTCCGGCAGTACCCACGGCGCCGAACACGGCGCCGGTGAGCACCACTTTCATATCGGCCGACGGGGTGATGATGATGGCGTTGTTGCCGCCGAGTTCGAGCAGGCTGCGGCCGAGGCGCTCGGCCACGGTGCGGCCCACGATCTTGCCCATGCGCGTGCTGCCGGTGGCGCTCACGAGTGCCACGCGGGGATCTTTGGTCATATACTCGCCTACTTTGTAGTCGCCGTTGATGATGCAGGAAATACCTTCGGGCAGGTTATTGGCTTTCAGCACTTTTTGGAACAGGTTCTGGCAGGCAATGGCGCACAGGGGTGTTTTTTCGGAGGCTTTCCACACGCACACGTCGCCGCATACCCAGGCGATGCAGGCGTTCCACGACCATACGGCTACAGGGAAATTGAATGCCGAAATGATGCCCACGATACCCAGCGGGTGCCACTGTTCGTACATGCGGTGGCCGGGGCGCTCGCTGTGCATGGTGAGGCCGTAGAGCTGGCGGGAAAGGCCGACGGCAAAGTCGCAGATATCAATCATTTCCTGCACTTCACCGAAGCCTTCTTGCAGGCTTTTGCCCATTTCGTAGCTCACGAGGCGGCCCAGCGGGTCTTTGTACTGGCGCAGCACGTCGCCGTACTGGCGTACAATTTCGCCGCGTTTGGGCGCCGGCATGTCGCGCCATACCCGGAAGGCCGACTCGGCGCCGGCGATGACCTGTTCGTATTGTTCGCGGGTGGTGACGGTGACCGAGCCGATATGTTCGCCATCCACGGGCGAGTGGCTGTGCAGGCTGCGCGCGCTGCCCGTGAGGTGTTCCTGGCCGGTCCAGGTGCCGGCGTTTTTGGTCTTGAGGCCGAGTTTGCGGAGGAAGTCTTTTTGCATGGTGGAGGAGGTTGGAGGGTTTCTGGTTGGGGGGTTTCTGGTTAGAGGGTTTCTGGTTGGAGGGTTTCTGGTTGGGGCCGCAAAGGTAGGGCCTTGGGGTGGGAATTTTGTACTGCGGGAAAAATTGAACCACCTCACACAAATTAATTTGTGCACTTGAAAACAGGGTAAAGAAGCAGTGTGCATCCTCTACCTTTGCATATAGTACGCGCAGAGCGATGCTCCAAACGAGCGCTGTATTGGTTTAAATTTTTCTTATGATACTCAATCAATCTCAATCTCGGTTTTTCTTGCTGGTCTTTATCGTGTTTTTCGCGGCTTGCAAAAGCGACCAATTCACATCAAAAGACAAAATGAGCGGTCATGAACGCATGATCACAATTTTAGATAGTATTTATCAACATGCTGATCCGCTGCGACACCTCAATTTAAACAAGCGTAAGGCAGCGTATTTTCAGGAAAAATTGAACGCAACAAGCGGTCCGGAAATGGTGTCAATAAAGTTCAACTACGCCGTTGAACTCTTGAAATCCGGACAAAATGAATCCGCGATCATGCAGTTGAAGGCTATGATTCAAATGGCGGGCGATCAACTGACGGAGCAAACAAAAATCCTGTACGATCTTTTAGCATTGGCGTATATGCGGATTGGTGAACAGGAAAACTGCATTGATACACACGTCCCGGCGTCCTGTGTCCTTCCAATTTCAGGCGAAGGATTTTACAAAATGACTTCCGGCCCGGAAAATGCCATCAAAATTTACAACCGGATTTTGATGGCTTTCCCGGATGATTTGCAAACCCGCTGGCTCTACAACATCGCATACATGAACCTTGGGAAATGGCCCGGGGACGTGCCAAAAGCGTTTTTATTGCCTCCCGAGATTTTCAAATCGCGCGGTAGTATCCGATTCGAGGATGTGGCTATTGCTTCCGGACTTGACTTGCGCGGCATCTCCGGCGGTGTTTGCCTGGAAGATTTCGACAACGACGGCAACATTGATGTATTTGCTACCTCCTACGGCTTGGGCGATCAGGCCCGATTTTTTCGCAGTAATGGCGACGGCACCTTCACAGAACGCACCGAGGAAGCTAATTTAACCGGTATAGTCAGCGGCTTGAACACCATTCATGCCGATTATGACAACGACGGCGACCGCGATATCCTGATCCTGCGTGGCGCCTGGTTAATTGGCGGCTCGCACCCCAATTCACTCTTGCGCAACAACGGTGACGGCACCTTCACCGATGTAACCATTGAAGCCGGGCTTCTTTCTTTTCACCCCACACAGGCGGCAGACTGGGCTGATTATGATGGAGATGGGTGGCTTGACCTGTTCATAGGAAATGAAACGTATACCCCCCAGGAGGAACATCCCTGCGAACTCTTTCACAACAATGGCGACGGCACCTTTACCAATGTAGCGAAAACGTTAGGTGTGGACTATGTAGGGTTCTTCAAAGCCGTTGCCTGGGGAGACATCAATAATGATCAGCGCCCCGATCTATACGCCAGTAACCTCATCGGCGACAATCTTTTGCTGCTGAACAAGGGCGGAACCAGCCCGGATCGGTGGCGTTTGGAGGACATAACGACGGTAACGGGCACCGCGAACCCGCTAAGCACCTTCCCCGCCTTCTTCTTCGATTTTAACAACGATGGCCACGAGGATATGCTCGCCTCGGCTTTTCCACAAAATTATGAAGATCCGACTA
Source organism: Lewinellaceae bacterium (assembly GCA_016719605.1). Classification (GTDB taxonomy): domain Bacteria; phylum Bacteroidota; class Bacteroidia; order Chitinophagales; family Saprospiraceae; genus M3007. Next base: position 118,924 of record JADJYW010000015.1, read on the forward strand.
TTGCGCCGATGATCAGCCAATACCTGGGTAACCAGCAGCCAGGTGATTGGATGATGTTGTATCAAAACAATGGCAACGGTACCTTTTCCAATGTGGCCAGGGAAATGGGCTTAAACACCATTACATACGGCATGGGCAATAATTTCGGCGATTTGGACAATGATGGTTGGTTAGACCTCTATTTCGGAACAGGCCGGCCGGATTTACGGGCACTGACGCCCAACAGGGTCTTTCATAACCGAGCAGGAAAACGGTTCGACGATATCTCTATGAACGGATTCAGCCACCTCCAAAAAGGCCATGCAGTGGCTTTTGCCGATATAGACAACGATGGCGATCAGGACATATACGTTGTTGTTGGCGGAGCACTCGAGGGTGATTTGGGCAACAATATCTTGTACAACAATCCCGGCAACACCAACAAATGGGTCACACTATTTCTCGAAGGCACCACCTGCAACCGTGATGCCATAGGCGCCCGGATCAATGTGACCGTACAACAACCCGATGGCAAAAGCCGAAATATCTACGCTACAGTGGGTACTGGTGGCAGTTTTGGTTCATCCAGCCTGCGACAGGAAATCGGTTTGGGAGATGCAACCCGGATCGTTTCTGTTCAAGTACAGTGGCCTAAGCCAGGAGTACCCAATACGATCTACACAGAAGTCCCCATGAATACGGCGATCAAATTGAAGGAAGGGGCCAATAAGCCCGAGGTCTTGCAGTTGAAGCCATTTCAAATAGGTGTACCTCGCCCAACGGGAACTGATCACTAATACGCCAACAACCGCCCCAACTGCTCCCGCATCCGCTCTACCGGAAAAAAATTCTGCTCCAGCGGGATGGCAAAGGGCACGGGCGTGTCAAGGCTGGCGGCGCGTAGCATTGTTAATCGGCAGAAGGGCCCGGCATGGCATTTCGGACCTTTATCCGCAGTTTGTTGTTTTGGCGTTCAGCAGTTATAAAAAACGGTGATTCCAAATCGGGATTACTCTCCAACAAGCCTTCCAGTGTTGCAAGGTGATACGCTGAAAAAAAGGAGCCGGGTCTGAAGTATACTACCCCTGTAAATTCCGGGTTTTGGGTAAAAATGATGCGGCAGAAGTCTCGGTCTTCGGTGACAATTACGCGTCTTGTCTGATTTCCGATCCGGATAATTTCTTCATCCGTAGACGCCTGTAATCCAGATTCCTTGATGTCAAGCACATCAAACCCAAAACGTCGCAAATGAGCCACTACATCAGGGTCAATGTTCTCGTCTGTTATCAACGCAAAGTCAAAAATTTTCATGGACTGGGGCTTCTACCTCAATCAGAATTTCATTGGCCATGAAGTTTGAAGCATACAGGATGGCTTCTTTAACCCCTTCCTCTGTCAAATGGGAGTATTTTCGCACGATATCCTGAATGGTTGCCCCGGATGCTAACCATTCCAAAATCAACTGAACGCTGATGCGGCTGCCACGAATTATGGGTTTGCCACCTAATATGCCGGGATTGGAAACAATGTGTCTGAATTCCATTCGCAATAAATTTTTCACAAAAATATGCCTTTGGATCGGCAATCCAATCACGGATTTCAATAAGCCAACAACCGCCCCAACTGCTCCCGCATCCGCTCTACCGGAAAAAAATTCTGCTCCAGCGGGATGGCAAAGGGCACGGGCGTATCGAGGCTGGCGGCCCGCAGTACCGGCGCATCCAGGTGCTCGAACAAGTTTTCGGTGATCCAGGCGCTGATTTCGCCGCCGATGCCGCCAAACATGGTGTCCTCGTGCAGAATGAGCACGCGGTTGGTGCGGCGCACACTGGCGGCGATGGCCTCGTAGTCGAGCGGCACCAGCGAGCGCAGGTCCACGATGTCGGCGTCGAGGCCCATGTCGTCGGCCACTTTTTCGGCCCAGCGCACGCCGAGGCCGTAGGTCAGGATGCTCACGTCGTGGCCGGTACGCACCTGCCGGGCCTTGCCGATTTCGGTGGTGTAAAAACCCTCCGGAACGGGTCCGGCGGCGCTGCGATACAGCGCCTTGTGCTCAAAAAACATGACCGGATTCGGGTCTTCAAAAGCGGCGAGCAACAGACCCTTGGCATCTTCGGGTGTACTGGGATACACCACTTTCAGGCCCGGAACGTGGGTGAACCACGCCTCGTTCGACTGGCTGTGAAACGGCCCGGCGCCCGTGCCGCCGCCCGTGGGCATACGCACCACCACGTCGGCATTTTGGCCCCAACGCCAATGCAGTTTGGCGAGGTTGTTCACGATTTGATTGAACCCGCAGGTGGCGAAGTCGGCAAACTGCATTTCCACCATGCTTTTCATGCCCTTGAGGCCCAGCCCCAACCCTATACCCACAATGGCGCTTTCGCAAATGGGGGTATTGCGCACGCGGTCGCGGCCAAATTCTTCCAGAAATCCCTGTGTAATTTTGAATACCCCGCCGTACTCGGCGATGTCCTGGCCCATGAGTACCAACTCGGGGTGGCGCTGCATGGCCGTGCGCAAGCCGTCGGTGAGGGCATCTATGAAACGCAATTCGCGGGCGGGGCCCGAGGGCGCCACGGCAGGCGGGGCGGGGGCGTACACGTCGCGGAGTTCCTCCCCGGTGTCGGGCACGGGTTCCGGTTCGTTGAACATGACGTCCACGGCGTGCAGGATGTCTTTTTTGTAGCGGTCGCGCATCTCCTTGCGCTGCTCTTCGGTGAGGATACCCTCGGCGAGCAGCCACTTTTCGTAGTTGTCCAACGGGTCTTTTTTAGCCCACATATCCATCAGTTCCTTGGGGACATACTTGGTTCCGCTGGCTTCTTCGTGGCCGCGCATCCGAAAAGTCATACATTCCAGCAGGACAGGTTCGGGGTTTTCGCGCATTTCGGCAGCGAGTTTCCGGATGGTGGAGTAGACTTCGAGGATGTTGTTGCCGTCTATTTGCACGCCGCGCATACCGTAGCCCAGGGCGCGATCCACCAGGTTTTTGCAGGCGTACTGCTCGTTGGTGGTGGTACTGAGGCCGTAGCCGTTGTTTTCGATGAGGAAAATAACGGGCAGTTTCCACACAGCGGCCACGTTGAGCGCCTCGTGAAATTCGCCTTCGCTGGTGGCGCCTTCGCCGGTGAAGGCTAAGGATACGCGGCCTTCTTTTCGGATTTTGTGTGCCAGCGCCACACCGGCGGCTAAGGAAAGTTGCGGCCCGAGGTGGGAGATCATGCCCACGATATGGTGCTCCATGGCGCCGAAGTGGAAGGAACGGTCGCGGGCTTTGGTGTAGCCGAGGCGTTTGCCCTGCCACTGGCAAAACAGGCGGTCGAGCGGCATGTCGCGGGCGGTGAACACGCCGAGGTTGCGGTGCATGGTGAAGATGATCTCGTCGGGCAGCAACGCACAGGCGGCGCCCACGGCAATGGCCTCCTGGCCGATGCCGCTGAACCATTTGCTGATGCGCCCTTGCCGCAGCAGGTTCAACATCTTTTCCTCGATGAGGCGCGGACGCACCAATTGCTCGTACAGGTGGAGCAGAGTCTCTTTTTTGAAGCCTTTTTTATTGTACATGGGTGGTTGGAAGGTTAGAAGGTTTCTGGTTAGAGGGTTTCTGGTTGGACCAGTTGGAAAAACGGCGCAAAGGTAGGCAAGGGGAATAAATGGGACTAAGTAACTATTTTGGCAGGAGCAGCGCAATAATGCCGATAATCAAGCGGTTGGCGCGGGGTACGACGACAACTCCGGCCGCAAAACCCACCCCGTGGGCGGCAAAGCGCCCAATGCGCTGGGAATGTATGACATGAGCGGGAATGTGTACGAATGGTGCAGCGACTGGTACGGCGACTATACGAACACCGGAAAACCGGTTTTGAACCCGAAAGGCCCGGGGACAGGCTCGTACCGCGTGTATCGCGGCGGCTCGTGGTACTTCGACGCGCAGTATTGCCGCGTATCGTTCCGCAACCGCTACGCGCCGGAGTATCGGGACGTCAATCTCGGCCTCCGCCTCGCTTCGTCCCCCCAGCGAGGTACGGCCATCTATTGAGCATCCGGTTAGCGCAGCAAGACGCGGAACGGAGCAAGGGGCGGGGCTTGCGCAGCAGTCCGCCCCTGCGGAGTGGAGAGTCTTGCGAGCATTTTTTCGCCGCGCTTGGTGTTTTCGCCGAGTTGCTACTGCGTTGTGGCGCGGAACTCCGTTCGGCGCTGTCGCGCGCGGCGGCAGCACACGTCCTCCCATCCGGCTCACCGCACCACCAGCACCCGCTGCATGCCCACCCAATCTCGCCCCTGCACCCGAAGCAGCGCCCAGCCCGGCGGCATCCCGCTTAGGTCAAGCGTCGCCGCGTCGCGGCCCGGCTCGTCCCAGCGGTGCAGCAGGCGGCCCCTTAGGTCAAAAGATTCGACCCGATCCCAGGCCAAACCGGGGGCCAGCAACATGACGCGCCCCTGCGCCGGATTGGGGAAAACCGCGACGGCCTCGTGCCGGACTTCCGCCGTGCCGACGTAGGGCGGGCAGTCGCCGCCGAAACAATAGCGCAGTTCGTTGGAGCCGAGCGGTATTTCCGAGCCGTCGGCCCGGATGCCCCGGATGTTTTTGATGCGCACAAACGTCGTGTCGGGCAGGGAATCGGGGATGGCTTTGGAGCGCAGCGAAGTAATCATCAGGTTATTTCCCAGAACTACAAGGGTGCCCGTATCTGTGAGCACCATCGCCATATCCACGATACCGCCCCGGGTTTGCATCAGCCGCTGGGCAACGCCGGCATGGGTCATATTTACTGACGTGATCGTCCAATAGTTCGTGTCCACTTCCATTTCAAAAGCCACTCCAAACAAACCCGCTGCGTTCGAGCGCACCCGAACCCGCGCAATTCTATCCGGCTGCACGTTGTTGGGATTTGCCGCTAACCCCCCTGGTACTGGAACATGCTCCAGCCACAGCCCGTCGCCAATGCTATACACATCGGGCAGTGGGACGTAGTGGGGTGTTCTTTCGCCCAAAAAGGACTGAACCACCAAACCGTCCAGCGAATCCAGTACCCCGTCGCCCGTGGCATCCAAGTGTTTGAAATCGTAATCGCCGTTGACCGTCAGGCCCCAGTCCGGGGCTTGATGGGGCGCCCATGTGACCGGCCCCGGGCGTTTTTCACCCGTCGTGCCCCAGCCTGTGCCGAGGGGCAGGATGTCGCGCGGGCGGACGATACCGTCGCGGTCGCGGTCGCCCGGCCACACGCAATCGTCGGTGCAGGGGTGTAGGGGCAGGCACCGACAAACCGGTCGTCGTACAGTACCTGCAATTGTTCGATACGGTCAAAACCGTAGGTGACGTTCTGGAGGTTGTTCAGGCCCTCGCCGCGGTGGTAGGCAAAAGCGGCATCGAAGGAAAACACGGCGCCGGGCGGGAAGTGGCCGACGTACATGCTGGGCACCATGGCGGACATGGAAAAGCATAAGCCAAAAGATTCGAACATGGACCAGTCCGCCGAATTGTTCGGGTGGCCCGGAAACGCATAGTCAGTAGGTTGCCCTTGCCAATCGTAGCCATCGCCTCCGTCCCTCAACGGACTTCCGTCGCGCCACCGTCCGTGCAGGTTGTGGAAAAATTCTACCGGGTCGGACAAAGGTTGAAGCATGGCGACAACCGGGTCGCAAAGCCCCCAAAGGTAGTGGTACATACTCTTGTAGAGTGGCCGGTTCAGGTAGGTCAACGACGTTACCGGCGGGTTGTCCCCGAAGGAGTTGGGGTCCCCCGAATTTGGGGCGGCATCGTGGTTGAACTGATTATAGGTGAACATGGAATTTAGCAGGACATTGGTTCCAAAATAGTCGTCATATGCCTTCCCGAGTTGCGGGTCGTTCCACAGCGCCACGGCCACCGAATCCAAGGTGGTACCGGAGCGGTTGGTGATGGTATAGGAAAAAAAGACGGTTTCGTTCAGCAGGTTGTCGCCGCTGCAGTCCAAGGCCCAGGCGGTGAACTGCACGTCTACGCCGACGGGTACGCCGAGGAACTTACCGTGCGCGTCGTTGAAAATCGTCCACAGCATTTGCCCGGCCAACACGTTGGGGGCCAAAGCGGGCGGGTGCGGATAATCGCCGTCGTAGGGATTGTATATGCCGTCCTTATTCACATCCCGGAACGGCGCCGACACGTCCGCCGGGAGCGGAAAACCGACCTGCGCCTTGAAGTGCGGATTGCCCCGGCCGGGCCAGGCCAATACGTTGGGCAGGGGATTGTCCAGCACGCCGTTGTCGGCCCAGTCGGCTCGGTGCATTTCTAAATCCAGCCTGCTCACGCCGAAAAAGCGATCCCAGCGCAGGGCGTTCAGGCTGTCGGTTGGCCAGTGCCCGCTGTACGGGCCGGCGGTGAACGGATATGGATTTGGATACTCGGTCTGGCAGGAAACCCGGATTTGTCCGGCACTGTCTTTTCCGCCGATCCACAGCCCGGCGCTGGACATGCCCGCGCAGGGTTTGTCGCTGCCGTCAAAGTCTATCGAGATCGGCGGGTTGCCGTATTGATAGATGTTCTGCACAGGATGGCCCGGTTGCAGGCCGTGTACCCGCATTCGGTTGGCGTGCAGTGTTGCCACAGCGGTCGGTTTTGACGCGACGGGTTGGGCGTTTGTTTCACAAAAACAAACGAGTACGAGGCTGGAAAGTAGCGTGAGTCTGAGCATGGCGTTGTTTGTGTCCCGGAAAGGAGTTCCGGGACACAGCAGGCAAACATACCAAACCCTTCGCCTTAGAAATCAATTTTTGTGTGAACGCCCCCTCTCCATACCCGAACGCGGCATCTGGATGAGCGAAGGCTCCCACAGACCTTCCAGGTTTTTGAAACCCTACGGTATGTACACAAGTTCCTTGTTGTCAAATTAGGGGCGTAGCCCCGATGCCGTTTATAGCTAATGGTGCGATAACACAAGAGCCGCGTTAGCGGCGGCACGATTATCACCAATTTTTTGGCCAATAGTCGGTTTTCGTGCCGGGGCTAAAGCCCCTCTTGGTTTAAATGATGGGTTTTTTATAAACGGTGTCGGGGTTGCGCCCCTGATTCGACTTGTTTACATACCGTAGAGGGTTTCTGGTTGGAGGGTTTCAGAAAACGGCGCGAAGGTATGGAATGCACTTGAGCGGGAATGTTCAGAAAAGTGTGTCAAACAAAACGAGTGGGTTAAAGGATAAAATTGAATGAATGATGATGTCACTTGTTTTTAGGATTTTCGGCGGTTTTTGAGTGTGTTCAGAAAATTGTGTCAACGGTGCTTGTGTCAACCTTGAAACGCCGCGCGCGGGTCTTTTGACCCCGCGCCAACCGCTTGATTATCAGATACTATTGTGCGGGGTCAAAAGACCCACGCACGGCACCTTTGTTTTAAACATGACCCATTGACACAGTTTTCTGAACAGTCTCCGGTTTTTTTCCCGGCGTTTGGGAGGAACCGTGGTCCCTCCCAAACGCCGGGAAAGTCCCTATTCCAGATGTTGAGCATACCGCTGGCCAAAGCGTTCTCGCAACTCCCGGCTGATGATGTTCCAGTTGAACACTGTTTTCTGCCGTAGGCCAGGATGAGGTACAGTTGCTTGTGCAGGGCCTTGTCGTTGACCCACCAGCCTTTGCTCTCGGCCACTTTTCGTATCTGCCGATGCAGCGCCTCCACCGCCCGATCTTCCTTCAAATGCGCATTCATCTCGCCTCCCAGCGCAGCATTCACCAAACACTGGATCAGGCCCGTCAATACGCCGCCAGACCCCACCAAACCAGCACCCTCTTTGAGCCGACTGATCGCTTCTTTTTCAAATTCGTCGTAGTCAAAAGAACCCTCTTCAAAAGGCCCCTTCGTGTTTGTTCTAACTTTTGCCATGCGCAAATGCCTGTTTTTGCCCCAATGCCTTGACACACTTTTCTAAACAGTCTCGACACAGTTTTCTGAACACTCTCCTTTGGAATAAACTTTTCCCTACTTTTGCCTGCCCTCCAACCAGAAACCCTCCAACCAGAAACCTTCCAACCAGAAACCTTCCAACCAGAAACCTTCCAACCAGAAACCCTCCAACCAGAAACCCTCCAACCAGAAACCTTCCAACCAGAAACCCTCCAACCAGAAACCTTCCAACCGTTTTCTATGGCCACCACAACAAAAAAAGCACCGGAAACCATTGCAACCCAACAGCACGGCAACCGCATCGTCACCCTCGACGAGTTCATCATCCGCTCGGAAAAAGACTTTGAGTACGCTACAGGCGAACTCACTGGCCTGCTGCGCGATATCGGGGTGGCTGCCAAAATCATCAACCGGGAGGTAAACAAGGCAGGGCTGGTCAATATCATCGGCGTAGCCGACAGCGGCGACAACGCATCGGGCGACAAGCAGCAAAAACTTGATGTGTATGCCAACGAGAAACTCATTGAGTGCCTCCAAAACAGCGGCGAATGCTGTGCCATTGCCTCCGAGGAAAACGACGACATCATTCAGGTATCGCCCGTAAATTCCAAAAAAAGCAACTACATCGTGTTGTTCGACCCGCTCGACGGCTCCTCCAATATAGACGTGAATGTCTCCGTGGGCACCATCTTCGCTATTTACCGGCGTCGAAGCGATGCCGCCGGCCCGGCTACCAAAGAGGACTTTTTGCAGCCGGGCACCAAACAGGTGGCCGCCGGTTATGTGCTGTACGGAACATCCACGATTCTGGTTTACACCACCGGCCACGGCGTGAACGGCTTCACGCTCGACCCCAGTATCGGCGAGTTTTGCCTCAGCCACCGGAACCTCCGCATCCCCGAAAACGGACAGTTTTATGCCGTCAACCAGGGCTACTATTCCAAGTTCGACCTCGAAATGCGCCGCTACATTGACAACTGCAGCGACCAGAACTACGGCCTGCGCTACATCGGCTCCATGGTCAGCGATATCCACCGAATTCTTATCCAGGGCGGTATTTTCCTGTACCCCAGTACGCGCAAGTACCCCAAGGGCAAACTGCGCCTGCTGTACGAATGCAATCCCCTCGCCATGGTGGTCGAACAGGCCGGCGGCAAATCCCTCACCACCCAACTCAAACGCATCCTCGACATGGAACCCCGAGAGCTCCACCAGCGCTGTACCATTGCCATCGGCTCGCCGGCCATGGTGGACGAACTGAAGGCTTTTGTGGAACGCTATTCGGCACTGCCGTTGTAATAGTACCGGCGGGTTTTAACCCGCCGCAACACAGCGGGTTTCAACCCACCCCAATACACACAGCGGGTTAAAACCCGCTGCTACTTTCAAAGAAACCATGATTCGAGCAGAAAATATCTTCAAGTCCTTCGGTGACCAGCAGGTGCTCAAAGGCATCTCGTTCACTTTTGAGGCCGGCAAGTGCAACCTCATCATCGGCCGAAGCGGCTCGGGCAAAACTGTACTGGTAAAAATCCTCGTCGGGTTGCTGAAGCCCACTACCGGTACCGTTTGGTACGACGAAACGGATTTCACCGCATTGGATAAAAAAGAAATGCGGGCCATCCGCATGCAGATCGGGATGTTGTTTCAAGGCTCGGCCTTGTTCGACTCCCTGACCGTGGAGCAGAATATCCGTTTCCCGCTGGATATGTTCACCAACCTGACCCCCAGGGAAAAACTCGATCGTGTCAACTATTGTCTGGAGCGCGTCAGCCTGGCAGGTAACAACAAAAAATACCCGGCCGAACTTTCCGGCGGCATGCAAAAACGCGTGGGCATCGCCCGGGCGATCGTGCTCCAGCCCAAATACCTGTTTTGCGATGAGCCAAACTCCGGCCTCGACCCCAAAACGGCGCTTGTCATTGACGAACTGATCCGCAGTATCACCGAAGAAAACAACATCACCACCATCATCAATACCCACGACATGAACTCGGTGATGGAAAACGGAGACAACATCTGCTTCCTGTACGAAGGACAACTGGAGTGGAGCGGCACCCGCGACGAGGTGCTGGAAAGCACCAACGCGAACCTCCAGTCCTTCATTTTCGCCTCGCCGTTTTTGCAGCGGCTGCGGGATGCAGCACTACGGTAGGGGTCTATGTTTTTTCATTCAAATGCACCGCAGAGGCGCAGAGACGCGGAGTTGTTATTTTTTTGAAACCATCCTTTTTAGAAATTCTCCGCGGCTCTTTGGTCTTGTGGTCAGGGAAATCCAAAACCTAAACCGTCAGCACTACCGCCAGCAGGTAGTCGGCCAGCAGGATCATAATGTCGCTGTACACCACCGCGCGCGTGCTGGCTTGCCCCAATTCGATGCTGCCGCCCTGCACATAGTAGCCCTGGTAGCACGACACCGTGGAAAGCAGAAAAGCAAACACGAACGCTTTCACATACATCATAAACACGTTGTACGGCTCAAAAAAGGAGCGCAGCCCCTGGATGTATTCGTCGTCGGTAATCAGGTCGGTAGGCACGCTGGCTAAGTAGCCGCCCACAATGGCGACATACGCCGAAAACGTCACCAGCAGCGGGATCGCTACCAACGCGCCAACCATCTTGGGCCGGATAAGGTATGCGGCAGTATTCACGCCCATCACCTCCATCGCATCTATGTGCTCTTTTTGGCGCATGCCGCCGATCTCGGCGGTCATATTGGAGCCGACTTTGCCGGCCAGCACCAGGCAGGTAATCGTTGGCGAAAGTTCGATGATCGCCAGGTCGCGTACGATGTAGCCGATGTAGTACCGCGGGATGAGCTGGCCGTCCAACTGGTAAGCAAACTGTACTGCTGCTACCGCGCCGATAAAAACGGAGATCAGGCAAACAATGATCAGCGAGCCGACACCGATATCGTTGGTCTGGCGCATCGTCTCTTTCCAGTACATGGCAAACTTCTCCGGGCGTCCGAAGGCTTGCCGCATCATTTGCAAATACCGACCAAAATGGAAAAGGAAATTGAATCGCTTGTCAACGGTCATCATAGGCGCTTGCCTTTTTTTAAAGGGTTCAAAGGTTGGGTTTTTTTCAAAACTTTGGGCAGTGTTTCTGGTTTAAACCCGACAATTTACTGGTTCAAACGATTCAATAATTTGATTTCCAACCTATAAATCCATTCCCGTGTCTGATCCTTCCGCTCCGGGCCGTGTCCCGATTGCTGTCGTTACCGGCGGCACCAAAGGTCTCGGCCGCGCCGTCGCCGAAATTTTCGCCGCTAACGGCTTCGACGTGTGCGTTTGTGCCCGCACGCCGGCCGACCTCGATGCCATGCAGCGCCATTGGTCGGCGGCCTTCCCCGGGCGCCGCCTGTTCACCCAACCTGCCGACCTCGGCAACAAGGCCGACGTGCTCCGCTTCGCCGATGCCGTACGCGCCGAATACCCGCAGATAGATGTTCTGGTGAACAATGCCGGCCTTTTTGTCCCGGATTCGGTTTCGGGCGAAGCCGACGGCGCCCTCGAACGCCTCATGGAAATCAACGTGTACAGTGCCTACCACCTGACCCGCGCGCTGCTCCCGCTCTTGCTCCCCTACCGCCACGGACACATTTTCAATATGTGCAGCATCGCCAGCCAGGTCGCGTATCCCAACGGCGGCTCGTATACCATCTCAAAATTTGCCCTGCTTGGTTTCTCCAAAGCGCTTCGGGAGGAACTGAAAACCACAGGCATCAAAGTCACCGCCATCCTGCCCGGCGCTACCTGGTCGGACTCCTGGCGGGGCGCCGATTTTCCCACCGAACGGCTCATGCAAGCCGACGACATTGCCAAAATGGTTTGGGCCGCTTACCAACTGTCCGACTCAGCCGTGGTGGAGGAACTGATCATTCGCCCCCAACTGGGCGACCTTTAACAACATGCGTCACTTGCCCGCAATACTTAGAAAGTACACAGTGAATCCCTTTCTCGGGTCGCTGGGGCGCTCCGGCTCGTAAATCACCTGGATGGTGTTGCTGCCCGGGCGGAGCCACTCGCGCTGGAGCGGCAACACATTTTCTTCCACCCCGTCGCCTGTATTGGGCGGTAGCCACACGGCGTTTTCCTTGTTGAATACCACCAGTGCTTCGCGGTTGCTGTCCACCCAGCGGCTGCGCACCGTCAGCTCTATTTCGTTGGCGGCAAACAGTTGTTCGGGCAACGTGAGGTGGTACTCCCTGGACTCCAGTTTGTTGTCCACACAACCCACTTCCACCACGAGGTTTTGGCGTTCCGGCTTGGGCAGGGCGTGATCCCACCCGAACACCATGATACTGCCCACGGCAGAGGCTTCCGGGTAGTAGTGCAGGTTTTGGTACACCCACAAGAGTGCGCGCTCGTCGGTAAATACATTTTCAAGGTAATAGTCGGCCAGTAGCCACCCACGGGGCGACTGCTGCACGGTGCGCACCAGATCGTCGAACGAGGCGGCACTGGGGCCGCCGCCGGGGTTGGGCGCATTCAGTTTGTAGCCTTTGTCGCGGTTGTCGTAGTAGGCCTGCCGAAACCAGAGCACCTGCTCGTGATCCATGTAGTACGACACGGCGGTAGGTACGGTGGCCATAATCACATCGCCGGGCCGGCGGCGCTTGTTCACATAGTCGCAGGCTTCCTCCCAGTTGGTGAACGACCAACTGGCAATACGGGAATCCACGATATAGCCCTCCAATTTACGAGCCAACGCCAGATCGGCCACAGAAGACCACCGGGTATTTGCCAAAAGCAGGACAAACGGCAGGGCCGCCACGGCAAGGCTCATCCGGGGCCACACCTTGCTGCGCAAAAAATGCCACAAGGCGTAAAAAAACACCCCCGCCGAGATCAGTAAATACGGGTAAGCAAAAATCAGATAGCGTCGCAGAAATGGCTCCCGAAACACAAAACTCAAGAGCAGGAATGGCAGGACAAAACTGCACACCAGCCACAGCCCTGCCCGTGGACGTATCCAAAATGCTGCCACCAGCCCCAGCAAAGCCGGAATGTACAACAGGTTCAGGTCGTACACCAGCAGGCTATGGTACAGGTCAAAGGCCTCCAGCGGCTTGGCTTCCGCGAGGGCGCCCAGCCGGTTCCAGTCGGGTATGGCCCACTCGGTAATGTTGGACAGCAGGAATGGCGCCAGCGTAGTTTTCAGTACCTCGCCCAGTGGCGGAATAAATACAACCAGCAAGAGGGGCAGGGTAAGCCCGGTCAGCCAGATAAACTTGATGCGTTCGGGCTGCTCGCCACCTGCCCAGTAGGTGCCGGCCAACCGAAGCAGGCTGTACACGCCCACGGAAAACACAAAGAAAAAAGTCAACTGATGCGACAAAAACGCGAGTACTCCGACTACAGGCAGCAGCCACAAGTGTTTTTTGGAGATGCCGGCCCGAGCCAGTCGGTCTTCGGAATCCGGCTTCGGGCCGGCTTCCAGCGCCATCAAAAAAACGAGGCCGAGCAGCAGGAAAAACAGGCTCAGCGGGGCGTAGTTCCGGCATACCCGCGACCAAAAAATCAGGTACAGCGACAAGGCGGACCCGCCTGCGGCAAACAGTCCGACATAACGATTGAACAGGCGTGTACCCACCCGGTACACCACATAGACCAGTGCTGCGCCAAACAAAACACTCGGGAATCGCGCCCAAAATACACTGGAGCCAAACAGCACGAACCCCGGCAGTAGTGCCAGCGTGAGCAGGATACCGTTGTTGTCGTCGGTGAGCAGCGGGCCGCCGTCCTCCAAAAATCCCTTGGCCCGCATGACGTGTACATACTCGTCCATCCAAAGGCTTAGTTCCGAGATGTTCAGGACGCGCAGGAGCAGCCCGATTGTCAAAAACAACAAAAGGATTTTGGGCGCCCACTGCGCAGCGAGGGCGCCGTAGTCCGGTGGACTGGCGGGAGTCGTAGCGGGTTTTGTATGGCCAGGTTTGTCTGCCTGCCGGGGCGCCGGTCGCTCGGCAGCGTGGCGTTTGGTCTTGCGTGTCATGTCTGTTGTACGCGTTTTATTTTTCTGTTTGGCGTCGGAAAAAGGGAAAACGTTCACGCGATTAGCTGCTCCGTAAAAAAGCGTGTGCAAGTATCGGGAAAAGTGTAGAAAAGTACCGGAGATCGTGCAAGCGTGGAATCGAATGGTTCGATTATTTTGATTGAAGGCAGGCCGATTCGTAATTGCTGGTTTTTGAAAAATAACCCGCCCTACCTTTGCCCCGTGAGTAATATCGGTCACCTTCTCGAACGCTACGGCGCACATCCCGCCATAGCAGAACTGGCTCGGGTTCTTCAAGAGCCGCGTGCCCGCATCGAACTCGCGGGACTAACCGGCGCCCAGCCGGCCTTCGCAATTGCTGCTACGGTTTCAAACCTCTCGTCCACGGCCCTCTTCATCGCCGAGAGCAAGGAGGAAGCCGCCTACCTGCTGAACGACCTGCAGGGCATTCTCGGCGATCGGGTGGTGCATTTTTTCCCGGACAGTTTCAAACGCCCGGCCTTTTTCGACGACCTGAACCCGACGCAAATCCTGCAACGCTCGGAAACGATCAACAAGGCAACCACGCCCTCGACCGGCGGTATGGTGGTGGTGACGTACCCGGAGGCCCTGTTTGAAAAGGTCGTATCGCCCGACGTACTGGCCCAGAGCCGCATCGAGGTGGTCACGGGCGAAAAACTGGACATGGAATTTGTCATTCAGGTGCTGGTGGAATACGGTTTCGAGCGCACCGATTTTGTGTACGAACCCGGGCAGTTCAGTATCCGCGGCGGCATCGTGGACCTGTTTTCCTACGGCAACGAGTTTCCGTACCGGATCGAACTGTTTGACGACGAGGTGGAAAGCATCCGCACCTTTGATCCGCTGACCCAGTTGTCAAAACAAACCATAGGCAGCGTACGCATCGTGCCCAACCTGAACACGCGTTTCCGCCAAGACCAAAAGGTGCCGCTGTTCCGGGTACTGCCCGGCAATAGCGTCATCTGGATCAAGGATTTCCAGTTTTTGCTTGACCGCCTGCAGTACTGCTTTGAAAAAGCCGAACAGTTTGCCGCCAGAATCAGCGCCCTGGATGCCGCCGAACTACGCGAGGTATTCCGCGATCGAGCGTTCGTGTATCCCGCCGACGTCGTGGAAGATGTGCGGGAACACGCGCTGGTTTTTTTGGGAAAACCCGGGACGGCAGTGCTCGAAATGCTGACAGCGTGAATTTTTCGAAAGGTTCTGGTTGGAGGGTTTTTGGTTGGAGGGTTGCGGCGGGCGCCCCGGGGGTGAAACCGCAGACAAGGTTTTTTGGTTGGAGGGTTTCTGGTTGCTCGAAATGTTGGCAGCGTGAATTTTTACCGCGAGACGCAACGTTTTTTGAACCGCGGAGACGCAGAGACACGGAGTTTTTTGAACACTCCGCGGTTCAAAAAACGCTCCGGTTCAAAAAACTCCGCGCCTCCGCGGTGAAAACTACCGGTAAAGCACCTGCGCCGAGGCCTCCGCCCGGGCCTTCATTTCAGCAGCCTTTTGCGGATTTCCGGCGGCGGTATACACCTCCGACAGGGCATTCAGTACGCGTTCGTTCTCCACAAGCGTGGGCAGCCCGTGCTCCAGTACGGCAACGGCGTTTTTCAGATCCTGCTTTTCCTGAAAAAAATACTCGTAACCCATGCGGTAGCAAAACGCGTTGATCTTGTTTGGATTCCCGCCGCTGGTTGCCAGATATTTCATGTACTCGTCGAAGAACGGACGGAAGTTGGAGTTGTTCGGTATTTTTTCCAGCAGGATACCAAACTCGTGAAAAAGTTTATCCATCTGCTTGTCCTGCTCAAACCGGGCGGCGGCAATGGCGCCCTTCATCACCAGCGCCGAGCCGTAGTTCGGGTTGATCTCGACTGAGCGGTTGATGTGGTATTCCATCGTGTCCACCATCCGCTTTTTCAATTCGGGGTCTTTCGTTTTCAAATAGACATTCTCGTATAGTGCCGTCACATAAAAACAGTGCGAGCGGGCGCTGTTGGGCGAGGTCACGATGGAGGATTGGTTGAGCGCCATCGCATCTTTCCATACGGGCACGCGCCGGATGGTGAGCCAGCCGAAAACACCCACCACGATAGCCAGCACACCCACCCCCAACAGGTAGGGACGGTTGGTTTGCTCTTTGAACCACACGGGCGCTTTTTCTGCCAGAAGCCAGCCCACGAGCAAGCCAAATGCCACCGAAGGCATGAAGGCAAAACGCTCATTCATAAACGTACCCACCGACACAAATAAATTGGATACGATGCTGAGCGTCACCAGCCAGTAGGCGATGGCATAGGCCGGGACACGGCGGCTACGCAAATTCATCGTGGCCCATACGCCCATTCCGATGTACAGGGCCACCGAGGCCAAAGCACGCCAGTCGGCCCAGTCCACCTTGGGCACATGGTAGGGGTAATAGTCGTGCGTGAGCGGGTGCGGCCACACCAGAAGTTTGACATACCAGCCGAGCGTGAGGAAAGTCGTGGCCAGTTTTTCCCCACCGGTCATGCCGAGGAAGGGGTTGTTCATCAGGTCGCCGATGGCGTTACCGTGGTCGAGCATAAAACCCAGCGCCTTGTAGCGCACAAGGATGAACACGAGTGCTGCAATAAACAGCGGCAGGCTGGCCGCCGCAATACGCCCCGTAGGTACTTTGGCAAAAAACCAGACCGTGAGCGGGATGACCGCCAGGAAGGTAAGTGCGTTTTCTTTGGCAAACAAACCCAGCAACAGCAGCAGACCCGATAGCCAGTACCACAGCCGCCCGTTGGTGTCGAAGTATTTCAGTGCGGCATACAAGGCGCCCAAACTAAAGAGCAGGGCCAGAATTTCGTCGCGACCTTTGATGTTGGCTACCGCCTCGGAGTGCAAGGGGTGCACCACAAAGATCAATGCCCCGATGAAAGCCGCACTGAAATACCAGCGGCCGCCTTCACCAAGCGGGAAAAAACCCAGCAGGACGCGGTACAGCACGACACCCGTGATACCGTACAGCAGGATATTGATGAAATGGCTGATACCCGGCTGGTCTTTACCAAAAATACCGACCTCGGCGGCAAACGTAGCCAGCGAGAGCGGACGGTAACGCCCACCCTCCAGCAGCAGCAGGTTTTCCCTTTTTTGAAAATACCCCATGAAACTGTCATAACCGAAAATGTCGCCGATACCGGCAAAACCCTTCTGCACATACGCATTTTGCCAAAAAACCATCTGGTCGTCCAGGATGTAGCCATACTGCAAGGCCGCTCCATAGAGCACGAACGACAAGCTCATCAGCAAGAGCGCGGGCAGCCAGTGCTGCTCCAGGAATCCGGGTGCAAACGTTGCCGTACGAGGGGCAGATGCCGGTTGTTTTTTGGCCGTAACGGGTTTGTCTGCCGGGACGGTGCGTTTGATTTGTGGCGTTGGTTTGCCTTTACTCTTTGCCATGCGGTGCGGTGTTTGTGAAAAGCGCGGGCAAATATCGAAAGATTTGGGTGATAGGATGCACCGCCGAGGTGTAGCGTAGATTTTTACTGCGGCGGCGGCGTGCAGGTTTTACCGCAGAGACGCGGAGGGTGCTTTTCCGCTACCGGCAGAAAAAACAGCCGCAGCGAAGAACATTCGTCCTCCCTGCGGCTGTAATTTATTCAGCACTTGGGTGCGGATCAATGGTGCTCCTCGTCCTTCGCATGCGCGGCGTAGTCGGCGGTCAATTTGGCCTGGATATCGCCCGGTACGGCGGCATAGTCGGCAAAGGAGATATTGAACTTGGCCTTGCCCTGGGTGAGTGCGCGCAGGGTGGACGAGTAGCGGTGCAATTCCTTGAGCGGTACGCGGGCACGGATCACCTGGTAGTGCCCGTCGGCATCCATACCCATGATGATGGCGCGGCGGGTCTGGAGGTCACCCATGACGTTGCCCATGAATTCGGAGTCGCACAGTACCTCCAGGTTGTAGATTGGTTCGAGGATTTGCGGCGCCGACATCGGGAATGCTTCCTTGAAAGCGATGGTGGAGGCAATCTGGAAAGCCATGTCGTTGGAGTCCACGGGGTGCATTTTACCATCGTAGATGCTGACCCGGATATCCCGGCAATAGGAGCCGGTGAGCGGGCCTTCCTCCATTTTGGACATGATGCCTTTTTTGATAGCGTTGGTAAAGCGCGCGTCAATGGCGCCGCCCACGATAGCCCAGCAGAAGGAAAATTTGCCGCCCCATTTCAGGTCTTCCGCCTCTACATTTTTTACCGTGAGGCCATGCGGAGTGGGCATGCCGTCGTAGTACGGTTCGATGCGCATGTGCACCTCGGCAAACTGCCCGGCGCCGCCCGACTGCTTTTTGTGCCGATGCGCATGGTTGGCCTCTTTGGTGATCGTTTCCCGGTACGGGATTCGCGGCTCTTCGTACTCCAGGTGTACGCCAAAGTTCTGTTCGCTCTTGGTGCGCACAATCTCCAGGTGCAATTCGCCCTGGCCCTGCACGATGGTTTGTTTCAGTTCCATACTTTGCTCCACGAGCAAAGTGGGGTCTTCTTCCTGGATCGAGTGCAGGGCGTTGGCCATTTTTTCCACCTCGGCTTTGCTGGGTGGCACCACGGCCATACGAATGCGCGGGGTAGGGAAGTGGATACGTTCGATGCGCACCTCGGAGCCTTTGGGGTTCAGCGTCTGGTTGGTATGCGAATTTTTGAGTTTGACCGTGCAGCCGATATCGCCGGCCTGGAGTTCAGTCACTTGCTCGCGATTTTTGCCCTCGCACTCAAACAGGGCGGTAAAACGCTCGGCAGTGGCGGTGTCGGCGTTCGTGAGTTCGTCGCCGGCCTTGAGGGTGCCGGAATACACTTTGAAGTAGGACACATTGCCCACTTTCGGTTCATTCACGGTTTTGAAAATGAACACGCAGGGGCGCGCCTTGGGGTCGCAGGGTTTGGAGCCGCCGCCGTCGAGGCTTGCTGCGGGCCGGTCGGCAGGACTGGGACAGATGTCGTGGATGAAGCCCATGATGCGGCCCGAGCCCATGTCGTTGAGGGCGGAGGCGCAGAAGACCGGGAAAAACTGGTGGTGCGCCAGGCCGATGCGCAGGCCGGTAGCCAGTTCCTCCTCGTCGAGCGTGCCGTTTTCAAAGTATTTTTCCATGAGGCCCTCGTCGTTTTCAGCAGCGGCTTCCACGAGCGCGTTGTGCATCTCGTTGGCACGGGACTTATGCTCGGCCGGAATGTCTTTTTTCTCCGGTTTTCCGCCGCCGGGCGGAAACACATACATAACCATACGCAAGGCATCCACAATGGCATTGAACCCGGGGCCTTGGTTGACCGGAAACTGCAAGGGCAACACGCGATTGCCAAATCGGGCTTTGGCCTGTTCGAGCGTTTTTTCAAAATCGGATTTTTCGTGATCCACCTGATTGATAACAAACAGGGCGGGAGCTCGTACTTGTCCACATATTCCCAGATCAGTTCCGTGCCGACCTCCACGCCACCGCGGGCGTTGAGCAACACAACGGCCGTATCGGCCACCTTGAGTGCCGTGACCACCTCGCCCACGAAGTCGTCGAGGCCCGGGGTATCCAGTATATTTATTTTGGTGTCTTTCCAGCCACAGTGGAGCACGCTGGCGAAGAGGGAGTGGCCGCGCTGCTGCTCCAGCGGGGTGTAGTCGCTTTGGGTGTTGCCATCGCCGACATTGCCGCGGCGGCCGATGGCTTTGCCCTCGTAGAGCATGGTTTCGGCAAAGGTCGTCTTGCCACATCCCGAGTGTCCGACCAGAACCACGTTTCGGATTTTACTGGTATCGTAGGTTGCCATATAGGAGAAATTGATGTTGATAAATGATTTGAGCGGTTAATGTAGGTCGGTTTGCCGAACGTGGGAAAGAAATGTTTGGAAAATTTTAGGCTCCTGTGGTTCCGGGAACGAACGACCCTCCGGGGCCAAGCGAAACACAAAAAAAATTGAAAAAAATTTTTTCCGCTGGCAGCGTTTGGAAAACGGCCCTCGTTTTCCAAACGATTTCGCCGCAACGTGCAACCCGGTTTACAGCGGACTGCGTCAACTGCGGATCAAGGCCTGACCAGATACTATTTTCATCACTAATCGAACCAATCTTACACGACCATGACCGCAACCATTTCGTACACCCTGCTTTTGGCAGCCATCTATGTGGCACGCAAAGTGCTCACCGTGAAAGAACAGACTGCCTGAAAAAGCAGGTATTGCTCCCTCACGCATCGGGCGTCCCGGCTTTGTTCGGGATGCCCGATGTGTTTTTTTTACCCACAAAAGATGCCGGTATTGGAACAGGACGTTTAACTTGCAACAAAACAAGGTATTATGATCAGAAAATTGCTTTTTCAAGTTGGCGCACTCGCCCTCACGCTTTCCCTGTTCGCTTCCTGCTCCGCCCAAAAACGCTTTCAACGGCGCCTGGTAGGCACCTGGAATGTGGAACGTTACGAACAGCTCTATCCCAGCGGCAAAAGGGATGTCAGCCCGAATGTAGGCTCTGTTACATTTCGCCGCAACGGCGGTGGGGAAAACGATCTGCCCGTGCTCACCCGCGGAGTGCGGATGCCCGACGCGGGCAGTTTTTCCTGGAAAAATACAACCGAAGAGGTCACGATCATCAGCGGGAACACCTATTTGTCCAAGTCCTGGATCGTGATGCGCAACAAGCGCTCGCACCAGATATGGAAATCCACTACGCAGTCCGTGGTGCAAACTATGGAACTGCGCAAGGCAAAATAGCGCACGCCCGGGAGACTGTCAAAAACTACCCGTTCAGCAGCATTTCCGCACCCTCTTGCCCAATCAGTGTACCGATAGCCACGCCCATGCCATTGAGCCGGACGGCCACCACTACATTGTCGGAGTAGCGCTCCACAATGGGTTTTTTGACCGGCCCGAGGCCGAGAATACCCGTCCACCAGGCATCAATTTCCACCGGGCGGCCCGGGCAGATAACCGTTTTGAGCAATTGCACCAAGGCGCTTCGGATCAGTTCGTTGGCGCCAAACTCGCTGGTTTGTTCGATCGAATTATCCAAATGACGGCCGCCGCCCAACAGGACGCGCCCCTCTACATTTCGGAAATAATAGTAGCCACGGTCGTAGTGAAAGCAACCCTCCACCGGCAAATCGGGGATGGGGTGGGTGATGAGTACCTGGTTGCGTGCCGGGGTGACATCCACGTCGGGCAGCAAGCTTTTAGCAAAGCCGTTGACGGCTACCAATACCCGGGGTACGCGTAGTGTCCAGCCGGTTTCGGTTTCGAGTTCCACCCCCGGGAAGAGTCTTCCAGCCGGCACAGGCTGATGCCGTTGAATATCTGGATACCCTGTGCCTCGGCACGGTGGAGCAGCGTGGCCATCATTTTGCCGGTATGTACCTGCCCTTCCGGCTGGTTCAGGATAAGGTGATTCACCCCCCGAAACCCGAAATGGGGCAGGCGGTCGCTCACCACCTTGTAGGTTTCCTGATGTCCGGTAATGGCGCCTATTTTTTTGTTAAAATCAGGGATGCGGGCTGCGCATTCCTGGAAAACATCCTCGTCGTCGTCTGTGAATAATTCGTAGCCGCCGAGCATCTGGAAGTCCATGTTGGCATCGCCGACAAGGTTGCGGAGGCGCTGGAGGCCGCGCCAGCGTTTTTCCACGAGCGCCAGCAGATCGTCTTCCGACATGCGGGTCATGTCGTCGAGCAGTTCAGTCATGGAACCAAAGCAGGCGAAGCCGGCATTTCGGGTGCTGGCTCCGGCGGGCAGTACGCCGCGCTCCAGTACAGCCACTTGCAGCGCAGGGTTGAGGATTTTCAGGTGCATGGCGGCTGTGAGGCCCACAATGCCGCTGCCAATGACGGCCACGTCAAAGTCCTTGAAAAATGTCTCGCGTTCCCAGTAACTGAGGTTGTATTTGAGCATGATCTGCTTGGAAGGTTAGATGGTTTCTGGTTGGAAGGTTTCTGGTTGGAAGGTTTCTGGTTGGAAGGTTAGAAGGTTTCAACCAGAAACCTTCTAACCAGAAACCTTCTAACCTCCCAACTCATCCAAACGCAATTTGTACACATACTGCGGGGTGTGGTTGTAGAGGTTTTGGTACAGTTCGAGGGCGCGTTTGCGGTGTGGTTCGGGGTTTTCGGCCACTTTTCGCAGTTCAAACTGGACGGCAGCTTCCTCGCGCTCGGTACGGGCGATGGCTTGCAGTTGCATCAGCTGGCGCATTGCCTCGGGCTTATTGTCCTCGGCGAGAATGACCTGGGCGCGCAGGATGTTGGCGGCGAAAGTCAACTCGGCATTGCCGAGGGTGAGGCTGATATCGCGGCCCTCTTCCAGCAATTGGCGGGCCGTGGACACATCGCCGGCATACAGGTGTGCCGTACCCTTTTCGACGAGCGATGTGCCAAGCACTAAGCGGTTGCCCATACTGCGGGCATACTCAATCGCCTCACCGTAGTATTCGAGCGCGTGCTGGTAGTCGCCTTTAAAAAACCAGTTGTCGCCGAGGGTATTGAGGGCCTTGGCGATACCCTTTTTGTAGTTTAGTTCGCGGGAGAGCGCCAAGTTCTGTTTTTGGTATTCGCTGGAGCGGTCGAGTTCGCCCATGGTGGAGAGCAGATCGCCGATGAGGCCGTTGGCGATAGCAAGCCCCTGCTTGTCGCCGAGTTCCTGGCAAAGAGCCAGGTCGCGCTCAAACATTTCCATGGCCTTGGCGTAATCGCCTTTCTTTTCCCATACCGAACCGATGCTCCCGATACAGATGGTTACGAAAAGTTTATTGCCCAGTTCTTCGGAGAGTGCGAGGCCCTTTTCAAGGCAGAGCAGGGCACTGTCGAGGCTGTTTTTTTCTAAATAAAGAATGCCGAGGTTGGTGTACAGCGTGGTGAGTTCCTGTTTGTCCTCGGCGCGTTCGGCGATGTCAATTTGTTCCTCAAGCCAACGGATACCCTCGTCGTAGTGGCCCTGGTTCATGAAAATGAGGCCGAGGTTGGCTACAATGGCGGCATTTTCGGCATCCCGCTGGAGGGATCGGTTTATTTCGATCGCTTTGGCAAACCAGCTCTGGGCCGACTCGTAGCTGCCCTGGCGGAAGAAGTAGGTACCCAGGTTGCCGTAGGTTTTGGCTATGCCCACCTGGTCGTTGGCAAGTTCGAAGCAGGTGACGGCTACGTCGAGGTGTTTTTTGCCCTCGGCGTAGTTGCCGCGCAGTACGAGCAGCTGGCCAAGTCGGCGGTTCCCACGTCCGATGAGGTACCAGTCGTTGAGTGCCTTGGCGTGTTTGAGGCCGGATCGGTATTCCTGTTCAGCCTCTTCCCATTGGCCGATTAGTTCGTGTACAGCGCCCTTCCGAAGCTGAAACTTGATGAGTTTTTTGTTTTTGCCGACCGCATCGCTCAGGTTTTTAATCAGTTTTCCGTAATACAGCAGGGCCTGGCGGTTCAGGTAGTTGCGCTGGGCGTAGCGGGCTGCTTTTTCGAGGTACTTGTTGGTTTTTTGCTCCATCTCCGCCTGCTCGTAGTGGAACGCGAGGTCTACAAAACGCTCCTCGGAGTCCGGGTAAAGCTGCTCGATGGCTTCGGCGATGAGCTGGTGCAGTTCGCGCAGCCGGGTACGCAGCTGCATATCGTAGGCGGCTTCGCGCAGGAGCGAGTGGCGGAAAATATAACGCAACTCGTTCATGGCGTGCCATATCTGCCATTTTTCGGCAGTTTGCACCTGCTCTTTGAGCACCATTTCAAGATCGCCGTTGCGTTTGGCAAACTCCTCTTGCCGGGCCATAACGGCCGACAGTACGGGCAGTTCAAACTCGCGCCCGATGACCGCGGCTGCCTTCACCGTTTCCTTGACGAGGCCGCTGAGCCGGTCAATACGCGCCATCATAATTTGTTTGACGGAGTCGGAAATTTGAATCTCCCGGTTTTTCAATTGCAGCAGCCCGCCGGTATTCTGGAGCATGTCGGCCTCCTGAAAATAATCGGCCATTTGCTCCAGATAGAAGGGATTACCCTGCGTCATGCGCTGGAGCAGTTCCATCAGGTCGGGATGCAACGCTCCGCCCAGTCGGGTCTCCGCAAAAGCGCGCAGGTCGTCGGGCTGAAGAAAGTTCAGATCCACCTCGCAGAAAGGCACCTGGAGTTCCTGCAGCACATTGGGGCGCAGGATGTACGCCTTGCTGCCGTCGTCCTCATAGCGGCTGGTGGCCATAAAAAACAACGGGTAGCCCTGGGCGCGTCGGACAAACTGGGCCATAAACTCGCGCGACATGTCGTCGTACCAGTGGGTATCTTCCAGTTCAACCACGACGGGCTGGAGGATGGACTCGGCCACGAACAGGTTGGCCATGGCAGACAGAGCATTCTGGTATCGCCCGCGCGCATCCAGCTGCTCCCAGAGCGAGCCGGGAGAATGGATGCTGACGAGCGCTGCCAGTACGCTTTGGGTACGGGCTATTTCCCGGCGAATGGCATCGGCTTCGTGGTGCTTGCTCTCCGAAAGGTCGTACATGAGTTCGAGAAAATTGGACTCGAACAGTTCGCGGTTGCGCTCGGGGGTATTGTCGGGGCTTTGCTCAAAATAGTTTTTGAGCAGGTAGATGAAGGGGTTGAACGGCTTGCGCAAAATCTGGTCGCTCTGGCAATTGAGCCAGCTGATAGTCATCGTGTCGCGCATGGAGCGGCGAAACTCGTAGGTCAGGCGGCTTTTACCAATACCGGCTTCGCCGAAAATGAAGGCAATGCCGGAAAAATTCCCGTCGCGCAGCGGCGCGGCGAACTCTTGTAGTATTTTAAGTTCGGAGGCCCGTCCGTAGTATTCGCCGCTGAACGAGGCCCGCCCGCCAAGGTTACGCCCGCTGAGCAGGTAGGTCGGTATTTTGTTTTCAAAACCTTTGTATGCCTCTTCGCCCCGAAACACGAATTTGAAGTTGCGGTTGTGTTGCACATTGTCGTCGGCCACTACCGCCCCCCAGTCGGCCTTGGCCATGAGGCGTGCCGCCAGGTTGACACGGGCGCCCACGGCGGCGTACTGGCAGCGTTCGGCACTGCCAATGACACCGGTAAAAGCCACGCCCGACGAGATGCCGATGCGGTAGCGGGCGCCGGTGATGGTTTCCAGATTCTGGAGTTCTTCCTGGATGGCTGCGATAAATTCGAGGGCGCGTTCGGTGTTATTTTCAAACGAAACCGGCGCGCCAAACAGGCAGCATATCACGGCGCCCTTGTCGCCAAAGTCAACTTCCTTGAGATAACCGCCGAAGTTGAGGCTCTGGTCGAGCACCACGGAGGCGAAGTGGTCGAGCGATTCGTGGGTGTCCACGCCGGAAAACGACAAAAAGACGCTGACTACATTGCGGAATTCGCCGGCATTGCCTTCTACAATAGCCTCCTCGGGCAAAAAATCGGCAATGATCCGGGCATCCGGCAGAGGCAATTTGAGCAAATTGGTACCCGGCAAGGCCGGAGCGATGTGTTGTAAATCGAGGCGGAAATAGTCTTTGTTCAGCGGGGCAGCCGGCAACGACAAGTCGCGGTTGGCGGTCAAAAAAGCGGCATCGCATACGACCTCCAGGCTGGAGGCGTGGGTTTGTGCCTGGGCGCTGGACTCCACGGGCGGGCCTTTGAAGTAAAATCCTTTGCGGCGGTTGCCGATGATCCCCCATTCTACTTCGCCGGCCGATAGACCGATTTTGATCCCGATCTGGTGCTCGGCCAGCAGCGAATCCGCGTCTTTTTGATCCCGAAGAAAGCGCTGAAGGGTGGCCTGGGCGGTTTGCAGGACGGCGCTGCCCGGAATGGAGGCCGGAAAAATGGCCGAAAAACTATCCCCTGCGAAATACGGGATAAACCCGCCCTGCTCGTACACGAGGCGTACGGTGGGCTGGAAAATATGGTTCAGGATGTACGAAAGGTCTTCGGCGCCCTCGGCGCCTTGCTGCATCAGTTTTTCCGTCAGACGGGTAAAGCCACTGAGGTCCACGAACATCGTGTAGGCCTGCAAACGGCCTTTCAGAAGACCGTGGCGGTAATGTTCCTGGATGAAATGCGGCAAGAAGTGTTTCAAAAGTCGGGTAGCAGTTTGTTGCGCGGCGCAAGGTACGGTAAGTTGAAAATCTGCAAGCGCCGAATCTGCGATTACACGACTGGAACATTTTTTCCAACCGCAGCGATGCGGAGACGCGGAGGGCTTCTAAAAAGATTGATTTTCAACAAAATAACAACTCCGCGTCTCGGCCATGAATTTGAAAATGTCCGGTAATGTGGAGTTGGGATAAAAAACCTGTCACTCCGCCCGTCTCCCCAGGTCTTGCACCCAGTAGGCTCCGGCTTTTCCGATACCCATGTCGCGGAAATTTGGATTCATCAGGTTGTGGCAGTGGCCTTTGCTGTTGCGCCAGCCTTGTACCACGGCTTCTGCGGTGGGGTGTCCCATGGCGATATTTTCGCCCGAATAGCGCCATTCGTATCCGGCCCGGGTGATGCGGTCGGAGAAATCACTGCCGTCGCGACTTTCGTGGCTGAAGTAGCGGCGTTGCTGCATGTCCTCGGCGTGCGCCTGGGCGGCAGCGCCGAGTTGGGTATCCAGGCGCAGTGCCGGAGCGGCGGGGAAACGTTTCCCGCCCGGGCACCGGCATCCCTTGGCCCGCAACGTGTTCACCTCGTTCAGAACCACCCGGGCCATGACGGTATCCACCGGCAAGGCATCGCGGCTGGACAAGGGCGCCTGTCGGGGCCACCAGGTGAGCACAAAAGCACCGGTAATGAGCAGAAGCAGTATTTTCATAAGCATGGACATAACTAAACGTCAAAACTATTGTTTGGTACCAATTCCTCCAGAAACCTCCAACCAGAAACCTTCCAACACGCGCATGCTCAAATCCACGCACCTCACCAAGACATACTCCACTGCCGGCGGCGGCCAATTGACAGTACTGGACGACGTCAGTTTTGAATTGGCTCCCGGCGACACCTTTGCGATTGTCGGCCCTTCGGGCAGCGGAAAAACCACACTATTGGGCCTCTGTGCCGGCCTCGACCGGGCCAGCAGCGGATCGGTGGAATTGAATGGAATCCCGTTGGACACGCTTTCAGAAGACGAGCGCGCCGAGGTGCGGAACCGCTATGTCGGCTTTGTTTTTCAAAATTTTCAGCTCATCCCTACGCTCACGGCACTGGAGAACGTGATGGTGCCGCTCGAACTGCGCGGCGACCCGAGTGCCGAGGAGGTCTCCCGCGCCTGGCTCGAAAAAGTGGGTCTGGGCAGCCGGCTCGACCACTATCCGGCCCAGCTCTCCGGCGGCGAACAACAACGCGTGTGCATCGCCCGGGCGTTTTCCAACAACCCGAAAATTCTTTTTGCAGACGAACCCACCGGCAACCTTGACGCCGACAACGCCGCAGGTATCGTGGATTTGATTTTTGATCTCAACCGCACCGCAGGTACCACGCTCGTGCTCGTCACCCACGATCCGGAATTGGCCAAGCGCACCGGACGTATTCTGCGCCTGAAAGGCGGACGGGTCAGCAGCGAATAACTAAGGCTCGAAGAAGCCCACGCTGGAACCGACCCATTCCTTGCCCATGTTGTAGCGCACGCCCACCATTTCGCCCTTGCTCATGCGAATAAGGTTGTTCACGAGGCGGGGCTTGTCCCAGGATTTGTCCCAGAGCACCATCATACGAATTTCGCACTTGGCCGGCTCGTTCGGAATGATGGTTTCCACCCCGGGAATGTATTCCACCTTGCGCTGTAGGATAAAGTTGGACGGATCGTCCACGGCAGCCACGTCTTCAGGCGTGACGTTCACTTTTACGCCCTGGCCGGAAAAGGAAAACAGCGGCTTGAGCACCCAGTTTTCCAGGTCGGTCGGCACCGTTTTCAGATCGCTGAGAAAATGCGTTTCGGGCACAAATTCGGATTTCAGGTACGGCAACGTGTGTTTGGATATGCGGAAAAACCAGTTGGGGTGGCCCACCCATTCGGCGTTCACCTCGGAGAGCAAATCCCACTCGCGGGGCAGATCGGCGCGTTTTTCCAGTTCGTCAAAGATGATCCGGTTGTATATCCGCTGGATGGCCACTTTTCGGCCGTCGTCGTCGAGGTAGTACAGGTCGCGTCCCGCACGTTTTACCTGACTGAGGCAGAGCACTTTTACGCCGAGGTATTTGCGGGTTCCCCAGAAGTCAATGCGGGTATTTTGTTTTTCCGGTTCCACTTCGAGCAGCACCACGTTTTCGGGTTTGGCATCGCCGACGATGATGTGGCGCAATAAATCCAGGTAGCCTTCCGCGTCAATGCCTCCAAAGAGGTGGTGGTACTCCGCCGGGATGTCGAAGTGTTTCCGGTAGCCCTTGGCCAGCAGGTGCTGGTAAAAATACAGCGAGGGGAAGCCCTGCAATTCAATCAGTTGGGGTGTGTAGCCGCCGTCCTTGTCGCGGCAGATACCGAAGTCGAGTTGTAGAAAAGTTGTGTGGTCGTCTTCGCCGGGTACGCGCAGGTGACCGGGAATGGCTGCTTCGCTGCGGGTGCGAAAATCGGGCCGGGTGAGCACCTCGGAAATATCCTGCACCCCTTGCAGGAGTTTTTCCTTGAGTGCCCTGGGGATGAACACGGGGGTTTCGGCCACGCGGAAGGAGACCGGCTCACCAAATTCGGTGTTCATGGTTTCCAGCAGCGCCTGGTATTTTTCAGGTGTAAAAGCAGCGTTGAAGCGTTGGCGAAGAAGTGGATGCATCCTGTTTTGAGTTTTGAGTTTTGAGTTTTGAGTTTTGAGTTGGGGTTGCGTGGCAAAGGTATGGAAATGGAGAAGGGATTTGAGGGGTGAAAAATCGAACGGATGCTTGTCACCGGGTTTCGTGTCCGGGACATGTACAAGGTGATTGTTGATACACCCGGGGCAGTAAACGCGGATTTGATACCTTCGCGCCATGATTTTTCAAGGTATGCTCTTGGGCCTCACCCTCAGTTTCATGGTCGGCCCGCTGCTCTTCGCCATCGTGCAGGCCAGTCTGGACCGCGGTTTCCGGGCAGGTGTTGCCCTGGCTGCCGGGATATGGACCAGCGACGGCTTGTATATCCTGCTGATCTACCGGGGTATGGATGCCCTGACGGCCCTGACGGCTCTGCCCAATTTTCGCCTGTGGGCGGGACTGGCCGGCAGCACGATACTTGTCTTGTTTGGTATCGGTGCGCTTTTGACGCGCAAAATACCCGCTGCGGACAGCCAAAATACTACTGCAGATCGGGTGCTGGACGCCTTGGACGGCCCCGAGCCACCAGGCGTAGAGCACAACTGGACCCGCTGGGGATACCCCGGCTATTGGCTCCGCGGCTTTCTGCTGAACACGATCAACCCGTTCACCGTTTTTTTCTGGCTGGGCCTCGCCGGCGCATTCGTGGTGTCCAATGAGTGGAGCTCCGGGCAGGCAGTCTCCTTCTTCTCCGGCATGCTGCTGGCCCTCATCGCTACCGATGTACTGAAAGCCTACGCCGCCAAACGCGTGCGTTCATTTCTCGACCCGAAACATATCCGCCGTTTGCAGCAGGCCATCGGCCTTGCATTGCTGATTTCCGGGGTAGTGCTGCTGGTGCGCGCGTTCCTGTAGAACAAGCCGAGCGGGTTTATGCCACCAGGCCGCCACCGCTCTTTACGTCATTTTTAGCAAACCTTGGAAAAACAACCGCCATCCCGGCCAAAAGCCGGAATTTTGTTGCTCAATATCCACTCGCATATCATGCCTTCTTTAAAAAAACAGTACATCATGCGTCAACTCGCTTTACTTGTGTGTTTGCTGGGCCTCGGGATGAATCTCTCCGCCCAGAGTGCTCTGAATTTTTGGAAACCCGTTGCCGAACAAAGCATCCAGCTCCCGGAAAACGGCGTGCGCACGGTAGAACCCGTGCAGTACAAAACCTTCCGACTGGACTATACCGGCATGGCCGCTTCCCTGCGCCAGGCGCCGATGGAATTCACCGAGGCAGCCAACCAGCAGCCGCTTTTGATTGACCTGCCGCTGGCCGACGGCTCTTTCCGCACGTTCCGCATGTGGGAATCGCCGATCATGGCCCCGGAACTTACCGCCAAATACCCCGAAATCCGGAACTACGCCGGTGTAGCCGCCGACAACTCCGGCACCCGGGTACGCCTTGGCGTCGGCTACCAGGGCTTCCATGCCTTCCTGTTCGGCGAAGACGGCTCCTCGCAGTCTGTGCGCACCTACGCCAATGGCCAAAACACCAATTACATAGCCTACCGCCTGACGGACTTGCCCCAGGAGAACACGCCCGCCGGCGGAGCCTGGTGCGACGCCGACAACCAGCATATTGCCGATGAAACACTGGAAAATTTGCTGGAGCAAGGCTCCGCTGTGGCCCAACGAGGCAACGCGTTGGTGGAACTGAAAACCTACCGGATTGCTATTGCAGCCAAAGGCGAGTACGCACAGTTTCACGGCGGCACCAAACCGCTGGTGCTGGCTGCGATCAATACCGCACTGAACTACATCGTGGACAAACAGGAGCGCGACTTCGGTGTTCGTATGATACTTATCGCCAACAACGACGAGATTATCTTTCTGGATCCTGCCACAGACCCCTACTCCGGCGATGTCGCGAGTGACTGGATGAACCAAAATCCGACTGCTATCAACTCCATTCTCGGGGGATCCAGCTATGATTTGGGGCATGTTTTTTCACGTTACGTTACCGGAACCACGCTGGGCGTTGTGGGCGGTCGAACTTGCAATGTAGTAAACAAAGCCCGCGGTGCCTCCTCTTATTCCAATACCAATTCAGAGAAATTTTTCCTGGTCGCCGCCCACGAATTCGGACACCAGCTTGATGCCAGCCATACCTGGTCCAACTGCCCGGACTTTCAGGTACAACTGGCCCAAGGGACGGCCTTCGAACCCGGGAGCGGCACGACCATCATGTCCTATGCCGGTGCTTGTGGGGGAGGGGGCAACAACGTACAGAATATGGAGGACTCGTACTATCACATCGGCTCCATCGTACAGGTAAAAACCTTCGTCTGGCAAGGAGACGGCAGTGCCTGTGGCGCCGTTGTCCCAACGACCAACACCGAACCGGAGGTGTCTGTCATAAGTCCGAAAAACGTCTTTATTCCGGCTGGAACACCCTTCCGGCTCACTGCTTCGGGTACCGACCCCGATGGAACACCCCTCACCTATTGCTGGGAACAATACGACACCGGCCCGGCATCCACCCTCGGTTCGCCCACAGGCAACGCGCCCATGTTCCGCTCCTTCCCGCCAACCAGCTCGCCTACCCGCTATTTCCCGCGCTTACAAACCGTATCCACCAATACCAGCTCCGGCACAGAAGTAGTGCCACAGTACGACCGCAACCTCACCTTCCGGGTGACCCTGCGAGACAACCACCCCGCAAGCGGCGGACAAGACTGGGAAGAAATCAAACTATCCGTCACGACAGCTGCGGGCCCATTTCTGGTATCCTACCCGAACGCCAACGGCGTGGTGTGGACCCAGGGCGAAGACCGTTTGATGGAATGGGACATAGCCAATACCGACAAGGCGCCCATCAACTGCCAATTGGTGAACATCAAAATGAGTACCGACGGCGGTATCACGTTCCCGCTTACACTGGCAACCAACGTACCCAACAAAGGCCGGCACTGCATCCGGGTGCCCAACGTCATCACGAGCACCGTGCGCATCATGGTAGAAGCCGAAGACAATGTCTTTTTCGATATGTCCAACGCCAACCTGCGCATAGAGGCGGCCCAGCAGCCGTCGTTCACCCTGTGTGCACCCGCCGTTTTTGACACCATTTGCCTGCCTGCGCAAAACATGAGCGTGCTGGGAACAGCAGCCCTCGCCGGCTTCAGCGACCCGATTACCCTGAGCGCCGGTACTTTGCCCGCCGGTGTGACAGCCACATTCTCGCCCAATCCCGTAACGCCCGGCAGCGATGTCCTGATGGTGCTCAACCTGCCCGCAGGCCAACAAGAGGGCACATTCAATGTAGATATCACCGCCGAGGCGGGCAGTACAACCAAAACATTCAGCAAAACGGTAACGGTCTTTCTTAACGACTTTGCCGGCCTTTCCCTGAAAACGCCGGTGAATGGCGCCGATGGCCAAAACCGCGCACCGGCCCTGCGCTGGAATGCCTCCCCCAATGCCAACACCTACGAGGTAGAATTAGCCACCAACCCCTCCTTTGCCTCCGGCACCATCATCGCTACACAAGACGGCATTACGGCCGACAGTTTCCAGGTGCCGCTGTTGCTCGAAAAAGGCGCCGTGTACTACTGGCGCTTCCGTCCGAAAAATGAATGCGGCACCGGCGACTGGCTGGGACCATTCGCTTTCGGAACCCTCGTGGATGTGTGCGCCGCGTTTCAGGCATTTGACCTGCCGAAAAATATCCCGACCAGCGTCTCGACGATTGAATCCAAAATAACTGTTCCTGTAAGTGCCATTATCAGTGACGTGAACATCCGCAAAATCCAGGGGACACACCAGTTTTTCCGCGATCTGGAAGTACGTCTGGTAGGCCCGACGGGCACGGAAGTACTGCTGTTCAATCAAAAATGCGGCGGCTACAACGGCGGTTTCAACGTTGGTTTCGACGACTCCAGCCCAAACACCACGTTTGCCTGCCCGCCCTCTACCAGCGGCGCGATTTTCAAACCGGAGCAACTCCTCAATGCCTTCAACGGCCAAACCTCCAACGGAGAGGGGACCCTGCGCGTGAAAGACAACATGATCAGTTCGGGCGGCTCGCTCGCCGCTTTTGAACTGGAACTCTGTTCGAGCAGCTCCCTCAACCCGCCGGTACTGGTGAACAACAACCCGCTGGCTATCGCACCGGGCGTCAATGCCGTTGTGGGCACCAACCTGCTGAAAACAGAAGACTCCAACAACAGCGACAACGAGCTGCGCTACACCCTGATGAGCAAACCCCGGCACGGCATGTTGCAACTGTACTGGACAGGTGAAATGCAGGTAGGCGACCAGTTCACCCAGGTCGACCTGAACAACAACGGCTTGCGGTATTTCCACTACGGCACCAATGCCGAAACCGATAACTTCTGTTTCACGGTGACCGACGGCGAAGGCGGCCTGATTTATGATTGCTTCACGGTACAGCCCCTGCCGCTCAGCACTCGGGAGGCCCGTTCGCTGGACTTCCTGCTGACCCCCAACCCGGCTACCGAAACCGCACGGCTCGCCTTCGGCGAAAACCTCCGCTCCAGCACCCGCGTCCGTCTGTTCGACATGGCCGGTCGTATGGTACAAACACAGGCTTTGGCCGCCGGCCAAACAACCCTACTCCTGCATGTAGTCAACCTGCCCAAGGGCGTGTACACCATTGCGGTGGACAATGCCGAGGGCAGCGGTGTGCAGAAGTTGGTGGTGCGATAGGTAGGTGGCGGCGGGATTTATCCCGCCGATGTGGCATATACAGATACGGCAGGATAAATCCCGCCGCTACAGTTAAAAAATCCGTGTCCGGTTTGTGTGCATCCCGGGCACGGATTTTTTTTGCCTTTTGCCATTAGGCATGCTTCGGAGCCATATTTATCTGCAAAAAACATAGGGGATTAACCCGTTTTTGCACTCTAATCCAGACATAACTTTTTTGACATCTCCTCGTCTGTTTGCTCATGCTGAAAAAACAACTATTGCTCGTGTTCGGGGCGCTGCTTGCCTTGCAGGCTGCTGCCCAAACGGTTTTTAGCGACCTCGCAGAAACTGCTATCCTGCAAACCTCGGAGCGCCGCACGGCACCACAGCGCTACCGTACGCTCCAGCTGGATGCCGCCGCGTTGCAAGGGGTGCTGGCTACTGTGCCCGGGCACAGCAATGCCCGGCAAAATGCCGACGCGCAGACGATACTGAACCTGCCCCTCCCCGAGGGCGGCACCGCCCGATTCCGGCTTGCCGAAGCAGCGGTCATGCACCCGGACTTGCAGCGGCGCTACCCCGGTATCCGCAGTTACACCGGCTATAGTGCCGACGACCCGACCGCTTTGCTCAAATGCAACTGGACACCCTACGGCTTTCACGCCATGCTGGTTTCCAACCGCTGGGGCACCGTTTTCGTGGAACCGTACCGCCTCGGCAATACGGCGCACTACATTGCTTACGACAAAAAAGACTATTTGCCGGAGGCAAAAAAACACCTGTTCAGCTGCGGAACCCAACCCGATGCACAGCAGGAAATGCAGCAAAACATCCTTCCAGCCCCGGTTTCGGCACGCAGCAACGACGGCAATATGCGCCAATACCGGCTGGCATTGGCCTGTACAGCAGAATACGCCGGTTTTCATGGCGGGGACAAGTCGTTGGCACTCGCCGCTATGGTGGTGTCTGTCAACCGAATCAATAGCGTGTACGAACGGGAGTTCGCCGTCACCCTGCAATTGATACCCAACACCGATACCCTGATTTTTCTGAATGCCCTCAGCGACCCCTATACCAACAACAACGGCGGGGATATGCTGGACCAAAATCGGACCACCTGCAACAACCTCATCGGCTCGGCAAACTATGACATCGGTCATGTATTCAGCACCGGGGGCGGTGGCATTGCGTCACTTGCATCGGTGTGCGGGATTTCCAAGGCGGAGGGCGTAACCGGTCAGGGTTCACCCATCGGCGATCCCTTCGACATTGACTATGTGGCCCACGAAATAGGGCACCAGTTCAGCGCCAACCATACTCAAAATAACAGCTGCGAACGCAATGGCCTCACGGCCATGGAGCCGGGCAGTGGCTCCACCATTATGGGTTATGCCGGAATATGCAGCCCCAACGTACAAAACAACAGCCACGACTATTTCCACGGTGTCAATGTGGCCGAAGTCACCCAGTTTATTACCCAGGGAGCAGGCAACAACTGCCCGCTCCTAATCCCCAACAGCAACAGTGCCCCGACGGTCTTTGCCGGGCTGAGCTATACCATCCCCCGCTCCACTCCTTTTGTGCTGCGTGCCGTAGCCGACGATACCAACCCCGACGATGTACTAACCTACTGCTGGGAACAAATGGACAACCAAACGGCCGTCATGCCGCCCAATGCTACGAGTACCGGTGGCCCGCTGTTTCGCACGTTCCCACCGGATACCCTGCCCGAGCGTTATTTCCCGCGGCTGCTTACCTTGGTTACAGGCGCCAGTTCCACCTGGGAAAAACTGCCCGCCGCCGGGCGAACGCTCAAGTTCCGGGTTACCGCCCGGGACAACAACCCCGCCGGCGGCAGCACGGCCCAGGATGACATGGTTGTAACGGTAGCGGCCGGGGCAGGGCCGTTTGCCGTCACCCAGCCCAACACGGCTACCGCGTGGCGCAGCGGCGAATACCGCATTATCACCTGGAACGTGGCCAATACCGACCAAACGCCGGTCTTTTGCCCATCGGTGAATATCCGCCTGAGCACCGACGGGGGTTTCACTTACCCCGAATTATTGGCCGCCGAGGTACCCAATACCGGTGCGTATTGTATTCAGGTGCCGGATATCGAGACAGCCACAGCCCGCATCAAGGTGGAAGCCGCGAACAACATTTTTTTCGACATCTCGAACGCCAACTTCCAGATTGCTCCGCCGCAGGCCCCGTCGTTTTCGTTGTGCGTGGCAGAGCCTATTGCGCAGGTGTGTTTGCCCCAAACATTCAGCACATCCATGACGACCAATGCCCTGCTGGGCTTTTCCGATCCGGTCTTGCTGGATGTGTCGGGGTTGCCCGCCGGCTCCACGGCACTGTTCAGCCCCAACCCGGTCGTGCCCGGCCAGACAGTTCAAATGGCCCTCGAATTCCCCGGCGGGTTGCCCGAAGGTGTTCTGGATATTACGGTGCGCGGCATCGCGGGCGCCGATACGGTTACACTTCCGATGAACCTGACCTTGGTTTCCAACAACTTTGACAACCTGAGTCTCCTGGCGCCCGCCAACGGCGCCGGTGGGTTGGATCAAACCCCCGTGCTGCGCTGGCAGGCTGTGCCCGATGCCGATACCTACGATGTACAACTGGCAGCCAGCCCCACCTTCGCCAATCTGGTGGTTGAGCGGGAAAACCTGGCAGTGGACAGCCTGAAAATGCCCTTGTTACTGGAAAAAGGCGTAGTGTATTACTGGCGCGTACGCCCCAAAAACGCATGCGGAACAGGCAAATGGGTCGGGCCGTTTGCCTTTGCTACCGTGGTGAATACCTGCTCCCGATTGGAAGCCTTCGATTTACCCAAAAACATATCGGCCAACCAGGCAGCCACCATAGAATCGAAAATTACCGTGCTCGCCAACAGCATCATCAGCGACGTCAATGTGGCGAAAATACAGGGCACTCATCAGTTTTTCCGCGACCTGGAAGTGCGCCTGGTCAGCCCCGCAGGCACCGAAGTTTTGCTGTTCAAAGATAAATGCGGCAACTTCAACGGCGGTTTCAACATCGGTTTCGACGACAGTGCACTCTCCGAAATGACTTGCCCGCCGCCAAACAACGGCACCCTGTTTCAGCCGGTGTCCACTACCCCGCTGAGCATACTGCATGGTGAAAACACCGCCGGCGACTGGACGCTCCGGGTACGCGACAATGTCATCAGCTCGGGCGGTTCCATTTCGGCCTTTGAACTGGAGCTTTGTGCCAACACGACGTTATTCCCGCCGGTCATCGTCAACAACAACATCCTGTATGTGGAACCCGGCAACAACAAAGTCGTGACCAACGACCTGCTCAAAGCCGAAGATGCCGACAACACCGACAACGAACTAACCTACACCCTGATGACCGTGCCGCAACACGGGCAGTTGCAACTGTTCTGGATGGGCCAGATGCTGCCCGGTGCGCAGTTTACCCAGGCCGATCTGAACAACGGCGGGCTGCGGTATTTCCATTACGGCACCAA
This sequence comes from Lewinellaceae bacterium, assembly GCA_016719605.1. Classification (GTDB taxonomy): domain Bacteria; phylum Bacteroidota; class Bacteroidia; order Chitinophagales; family Saprospiraceae; genus M3007. The sequence continues at coordinate 155,656 of JADJYW010000015.1, forward strand.
TGCCCTGACCGACCAGTTTTGCTTTGCTGTGACCGATAGTACGGGTGGTCTTGCCCAGGGTTGTTTCACGGTGCAGCCGCTGCCGCTCGGTACGAAGGAAGCCCATACGCTTGATTTCCTGCTGGCCCCCAACCCGGCTACTGAAACGGTACGCCTCGCCTTCGGCGAAAACCTCCGCTCGGACACCCGCGTCCGCCTGTTCGACATGGCCGGCCGCATGGTGCAAACACAGGTATTGGCCGAAGGCCAAACGGTGCTGCTCCTGAATGTGGCCGGTCTGCCCCGAGGCCTGTACGCCGTTGCCGTGGACAATGCCGGGGGCAGCGGCATGCAAAAGTTGGTGGTACGGTAGAAGGGCGCTCTGTAAATAATTTTTCACCGCAGAGGAGGCTGTATCATAAGTCCGCACCGTATTGCGCCGTTGACAGGCGAATTCATTTTTTGACAGGATAAAAAGGATTTACAGGATTTTCGGCGACTCCGTCGCCGAAAATCCTGTAAATCTTGTAAATCCTGTCTGAAAAAAATCAATTCCCGTCAAAGCCATGCTTTTGAGACAGCCTCCTCTGCGGTGAAATATGAAAGGCGACTTACGCGACACACTGCGCATCTTTGCAGCCCGAACCGCATTTTCTACTTCGTCATGTATTCCACACCGCAAAAAAAACGCCGTCCGCTGTGGCTGCGCATGTTCCTGACCACGGGTATTGTCGTGGCGATATTGGCTGTGGCCCTTGTCCTGCTCGCCGCGTTTTTCAGTAAACAAATTACCCGCCGCGTGCTGGAGGAAGTGAGCAACAGCCTGCGCACCGAACTGGAAGTGCGCGATGCCGGCCTCTCCCTGCTCAGTGGTTTCCCCAACGCTTCGGTCAACCTCGCCGACGTGCGCGTGAAGGATGCCTTCGGAAAAAACCTGCTCGTTGCCCGCGAGGTCGCTTTTCGCTTTAAAATCACGAGCCTGTTCGGCGACCGCATCGAAATCAAAAACCTGCGCATCAGCGGCGGCGGTATCGCCGTACGCATCAACCAGCGCGGCCAGGCCAACTACGATATTTTCAAAACGGCCGGACAACGGGCCGCTGCACCCGCCGACAGCGGCCTGCGCATTGCCCTCGAAAATGCCGAATTAGTCAACCTGCTCCTCTCGTACCAGAATGCCAAAACCAACCAAATTGCCGAAATCAACCTGCGCAGCGCCGGTTTTGCCGGCGATTTTTCCGCACAAAAATTTGACCTGTCCAGCCAGGCCGACCTCACCGTGGCCCGCCTGCAACTGGATCAGAGTCGGTACCTGCTTGGCAAAACCGTGCGCTACAATGCCGTCATTGCCGTGGATATCGAGAAGGGGCTGTTCGATTTCCAGAACGTGGAACTCACCGTTGGCGGCAACGCCTTCACGGTAGAGGGCATTGCCGTGAACAAACCCGACTATACCGACCTGAACCTGAAACTGCTGGGTCAGGAGGGCGACGTTTCGGTGGTCGTAGACCTGTTACCCGAACCCTACCATAGTTATTTCAGCGATTTTCAGAGCAGCGGAGCCTACACGTTCACCGGTTTTGTGCGCGGCCGTGCCGGCAAAACCCAAACGCCTACCGTGGGTGCAGAAGCAACCCTCCGCAACGGTTCTGTGCGCTCCGAAAAACTGCAAAGTCCCCTGCGCAACGTGTCTTTCCGGGCCGTGTACAGTGCCCCTCCCGACGGCAGGGGTGTTTTTGAAATAGCCGACTTTCAGGCCGATTTCGGTGGGCAGCCGCTTGCTTTCAACCTGAAAATAACCGATCTCGACGACCCCAGCGTGGATTTTCAATGCCACGGCGCTTTGCCGCTGAACGCCGCGTACGGCCTGTTCGACGACCCGGCCGTGACGGCAGGCGACGGTATTGTTCGCATCAACCGCCTTTCCGTGCAGGGGCGCTACGCCGATATGACCAGCATGAGTCGCATTGCCGGCGTTCGGGCCGGCGGGGAGATGCAGTTTGAGGAAGCCGAAATTACATACAACGGCGTGCCGATCAATTTCCGAAGCGGGCGCCTGATGCTGGAGGACAACCTGTTTGCACTCGACAGCCTTGACGTGCAAGTCGGACGCAGCGATTTTGCCTTTCGTGGCAGCGCCCGCAACCTCCTGCCCGTGCTGTTTGCCGATTCGCTCAACACCACCGATGCCCTGCTGGAATTCAGCGGCAGCCTGCACGCCCGCCAGTTCGACATCACCCAGTTCATGGCCATGCTCGCCGTGCAGGAGGATGCCGTGGAGGGTGGCCAGGCAGCACTCGACTCCCTGCGCACCGCTGCCAACACCGAGCGGCAACGCCTCACCGACCGGCTCAAAGGCGCATTTTCGGCTACTTTCGAGGCGTTTGAGTACGAAAAAATTCAAGGAAAAAATTTCGTCGGACAATTGGCGCTGGATCACAACCAACTGGTACTGAAAGGTGGCGCCCAAACCATGCAAGGCGCCATTACCCTCGACGGTATCGCGCACTTTGCCATCAGCCCCACCCTCCAGATGCGCATCACCGCCACCGATATTGATTTGCGCACCTGCATGGAGCAATGCGACAACTTTGGCCAAAGCGTGATGACTGCCGACAACCTGCGGGGCCGTCTGTCGGGGCGCGTGGTTGTGTATGCTTTCTGGGATGAGCGCAACGAATTTTTGATGGACAAACTCCGCGCATATACCGATGTGACGGCCTCCAACGGCGAACTCGTTGGCCTCCCGATGCTGGAAGAATTTTCCACCTTCATCCACATCGAAGACCTGCGGCGGGTCAAGTTTACCACCATGCACAACTACCTCGAAATTCGGGATCGGAACCTGTACTTGCCCGCTATGCTCATCCAGAGCAATGCCCTGAACATGACCCTCTCCGGCACCCACAGTTTTGACAACGATATTGACTACAAAATAAAGGTGAACGCCGGCCAGACCCTGCTCAGCCGCATCAAACGCCACGATCCCGATCTGGATCCGTTGCCCGCGCGGGACGGCCTGTTCAATGTGTTTTACACCATCGTGGGCAACCTGGATCAATACGACATGAAGCGCGGCAAAAAAACGGTCAAAGCCGAGTTTGAGCGCAGCGAAGCCCGCAAAAAGGTCATCGCCACGGCCATAGACAACGCATTTCGGGGTGTGGATACCCGCCCTGCCCCCGAGCCGGACGACGCGGAATACCTGGACCCGATTACCGGGAGCAAAGGAAGACCCGGGGCGGTTCAGGAGCACTGACGGGGTGAATTGTGTTCAAACATCTACTTTTGCCCGCTCCCCTCCTCCACCTCCTCAACCAGTTGTATGTATACAGAAAGACGCTACGGGTATTGGACGACCATTAAGTGGTCGAGCAAAGGATTTTTTCGGCCTGGCTACGGCCTTGATTGCGCTGGGGGTGTACGCCCTGATTGGCGTCGGGTGTTTTTTTGTGCCCTGGCAACCGGTGTTGTTGGTGGGTACCGCGCTGGCGTTTTACCTCGGTTTTAAAAACAATGCGTCGTATGACCGGCTTTGGGAGGCCCGCAAAATCTGGGGCGCCATGGTGAACGGTTCCCGGTCGTTTGCGGCATCGGTGCTGGGCTATGTGAGCAACCTGCACGCCGAAGAACGGCTGGACGACGCGGCGCTGCACGCGATCAAACGCCGGCTTATTTTCCGCCACCTGGCCTGGCTGACCTGCCTGCGCTACCAGATGCGCACGCCCCGCGTGTGGGAGCACGTCGAAGAAGCGGAACATTTCAACAACTTGTTTCCCGACCTGAAAACGCCGGAGCGCACAGAAGCGATAGACGACGTGCTGCGCCAATACCTGGCGGCGGACGAATTGGCCCAACTGGACGGCAAAAGCAACAAAGCCGTGCATCTGCTGATACTCCAAACGCTCGACCTCCAGCGGCTACGGCAGCAGGGATTGATAGACGACTTCCGGCATATTGATCTGCAAAAATTCGTGTCGGCTATGTACGACGAGCAGGGCAAAAGCGAACGTATCAAAAACTTCCCGTTCCCGCGCCAGTACGCCACCATACCCCTGTTGTTTATCAAATTAGTTTCTGTGTTGCTCCCCTTCGCACTCATCCGGGAGTTCGATGCCATCGGGCCGCACCACGTCTGGCTGGCGTTGCCGTTCAATGCCATCGTGACATGGGTGTTTATCCTGATGGAAATGATCGGCGACTACAGCGAAAACCCCTTTGAGGGCACCTACAACGATGTGCCGATTTCGGCGATCAGCCGCGGCATCGAAATTGATTTGAAGGAAATGCTGGGCGAACAGGAAATCCCCGCTCCGCGTCAGCCGGTCAACGGCATGCTCCTGTAACCCGCCCGCCACACCCGTTATGATAAAACGTATCGTAAAAATGACCTTCCGACCCGATGGGCTGGACACTTTTGTGCAGGAGGTATTTGAGCAAAGCAAGGCACAAATCCGGGCTTTCCCGGGATGCCGGCACATGGAATTGCTGCAAAACACAGGCGCCCCGAATGTGCTGTTCACCTTCAGCGTTTGGGACGACGAAGCCGCACTGGACCGGTACCGGCAGTCGGAACTGTTCCAGGGCACCTGGGCCAAAACCAAAGCGCTGTTTGCAGAAAAAGCAACGGCATGGTCGGTGGTGGTACTGGATGAGCCGGGCTTACCTCATAAAAAATGATTTATGCGCAAAGCGATCTTTTTCATACTTGCCTTTTGTGCCGGCTTTGGCGCAAATGTAGCAGCCGTTGGCCTCCATGCCCCGCTGGATTCCGTCAACATGCCTAACGCCATGCATCCCCGGGATGGTTGTCGTACCGAACGCGCCTGCCCGGGGCATGGCTCCGCGCCGGTCTGGGGCTTTTTCGCCCACCGCCGCATCAACCGCCTCGCCGTACTGACCCTGCCGCCGGAGATGATGGTGTTTTTCAAACCGAATATTGACTGGATTTCCGACCATGCGACCGACCCCGACATGCGGCGTTATGCCACACTCTGGGAAGGCCCGCGCCATTATATTGATCTGGACGAACACGGCGCGCCGCCCTTCGAGGGGTTGCCCCGCACCTTTACGGAAGCCTTGCTGCAATACACCGACATCCGGGGCGAGACGACTGCAGGCGACACCGTGCTGCTCTTTGGCGGCGAACGCGCCCAACCGTACACGCCGGAGCCGTATTGGCGCGAGTACTTTGCCCGCTACGTCGTGCCGCTGTTCACCGACCCGGACAAGCTGCTGAACCCCGACACGCTTGTCGCGCTCCTGCGCCAAAATGGCCTGGAACCGCCCGCCCTGCGTTCGGCATTTTTTCAGGAAAGCCTTTCCGAACATGGTATCCTGCCCTGGCACCTGCAAAAAATGCAGCGCGACCTCACTAACGCTTTCCGCCGCCGCGACAGCAAACGCATTCTCCGCCTTTGTGCCGACATGGGCCATTACATCGGCGACGCCAATGTGCCCTTGCATACGACCAGCAACTACAACGGTCAGAAAACCGGCCAGACCGGTATTCACGGATTCTGGGAAAGCCGAATCCCGGAACTCTTCGCCGACGAACAGTACGATTATTTTGTGGGCAAACCGGACTACATCGCCCAAACCCCGGACTACTTCTGGGATATGGTGCTGATCAGCAACACCATGGTGGACAGTGTGCTCGGCATCGAGCGGCAGATGCGCCTGACCTACCCCAAGGACCAGCAGATGTGTCCCGATATGCGCGGCAACGCCGTCGTTATTGCCCCGTGCCGCGACTTTGCGAATGCCTACCAAATCGCGCTCGACGGCATGGTGGAACGCCAGTTACGCGCGGCTATTCACGCTGTGGCCTGCTCCTGGTACACCGCCTGGGTGGACGCCGGGCAGCCCGACCTGTCGAATATGGATCAGCCCATTGCTACCGAAGAAGAACGCAAAGAAGAGGAGGCGCTGAAAAAAATGCACGGGGAGGGGAAGATTTTGGGCCGGACGGAGGAACATTAGCAGTTTTGAGTTTTGAGTTTTGAGTTTTGAGTTTTGGGTTGTTAGCGCAGCCGGGTATTCATGGTTGCGGACAGCATCAGTTGGTCGTAGCGTACACCGAAGGGGCGGTAGTAGACCAGGATTTGGTATTCATTGCCGGTTTCGTACCAGTTGCCTTCGAAGCCTTCTTCGTGCACGGCGCCTGTTTTTTGGTTCACCACGAGGTACTGGTAGTTGTAGTAGCCTTGCTTGAGGTAGGCTTCACAAATGTATGCCGATACGCTTTCGTCGTACTGCATTTTGAACTCGGGCCGCAGTTGCCAGTCGGTCAGTTGGCCATAGATGTACACGTCCTCGTTGTCTAAAGGCTGGCTTTGTTTCAGGGAAAACAACACGGCGGCGTAGTCGCATTGATCCGGCCCCTGGTTCTGGTTGATATTTTCTATACTGTAGCGCCCGTTCAGGTCGCCGAGTTGGATGTAGGTGCGGCCGGCCCGGCTCTCGTCCATGTTGAGCGTGACCTCGTAGTAGTCCCGCAGCATACGGATATTGCGGACAAACTCGCCCCGATACTGGAAGGTGCGCATATCGAAGTAACGCCATTCCTTGCCCGCCGGGAACAAGATTTTGTCCTGATAATCGAACACCAGCTGCTCCTGCCGCACCACAAATGGCGGAATGGGGCCGAGCGCCGTGTCCCAGCGGCCATTTTGCAGGACATAAGCCTTCACCTCCCGCTCGGGATACTGCACCCGCATTCCCTTGGTACTTACGGTGAAATCAATTTCGTGGTGGGTATCCATTTTGTCCACGCGCACAGGCCGCACAAAGTTGGTGGCTACACTCCAGCGCCCTTCCACCACGAGGAAGCGCCGCACGAGTACCAGTTGTTTTTCGTAGGTATTGTCATAAATCTTGAGCAGGTAGTTGCCCGATTTGGTCCAGCGCATGTTGCTGTTTGGGAGGGGAAGGGTGTAGTGAACGTACTGCTGGAGGGTATTGAAGGAATTATTTGTAATCAATATCCGGTCTTCGGTGAACCCTTCAATGTACTCATTGTCGTCGAGGGCAGAGCGTTGCCAGTCGGCGTTGCAATGTTCGATGGTGTACAGGTAGTCGCGGATATCCGTGCCGAGGCGGTCGAACTGGAATATAAGCGAGCCGTTGGGCGCTTTCAGGTCCACCATTGGAAAGGTCGTTGGCGCGCCCCGCAGGTGCAATTGTACGGAGAGGATGTCCAGATCGTAGTTGCGTTCTTCGTTGCCGGGGTTGTCGGGCGATTGGGCAAGGAGCGCCAGGGGGAACAGCAATGCAGGTAAAATTGCCTGCATGCTGCGGATCAATTTGAAGCCGACGCGACCTCGACAAGGGTGGGTGGAGGACGGTTGTGCCTGCGTTATTTTTATGTTTCTTTCCATAAAATTCCAGTTGAAAAACATACGCCCAAACGTCTTAAGCCTCCTGCCAATTGTCCGGCAATGGCGCCTCCAGGGTCAAGCGTTCGCCAGTTTTCGGGTGCTGGACGATGAGGCGGCAAGCGTGCAGTTTGACGGCATGCTCCAGCCAGGGTTGTCCGCCGTAGCGCGTATCGCCCAGTACCGGGCAGCCGATGTGCGCCAGTTGGGCGCGTATCTGGTGGAAACGTCCGGTTTTGGGAACGATCTCCACCCGGGCGCCGGTGGCGGTTTTTTCCAAAACCAGGTACGCACATTCCGCCGGTTTGCTCCCGTCAAACGGCATATCGGATACAATGGCCGCTTTCCCGTCGGGCGATTTGGCGAGGTGGTGCTGCAACGTACCCGATGCTGCCGGCAACGTACCGACAACCTCCGCGATGTAGATTTTTTCGACCGTACGGTTTTCAAACTGATCCATCAGGTTGGTGAGTGCCGATTTGGTTTTGGAAAACAACAACACGCCACTGGAAGCGCGGTCGAGCCGGTGCACGGCCCGCAAATACGGCGCCCGCTGGAAGGCGCCAACGGCTTCCCGGCGCTGGTCGGAGGTGTATTCCTGCGCCCATTTTTCGGCGGAAGGGTGCAATGCTTTGCCGCTTTCGGAGGAGAGTCCGGCGGGTTTGTTGATGGCGAGCAGGGTGTCGTCTTCGTAAATTATTTGCATGAAGTGTGTGTTTTGCTTAAGGAACGGTGTCGGAATAAAGGTACAAATTTGGCGGCCTTGTTTTGCCGCTGTTTTCGTTGTTCGTCGGTTGTTTAGGCGGCACTAAACGCCCTCCTCTCGCCTCAACAGCAACAAAAACGGCTCCCCAAATTTGTACCTTTATTCCAACACCGTTCCTAAGCGGGAATCTGCCGATCTAATTTACAGGATACCGCCCCGCTTGAGCAAGCAACCTTCTTCGTATCACACGTTCCGAGGCATTCAGGTTCAATATTTTTGCAGTTGCCTCACCTATGTCTGTCTTGGGTATAATCTTGCCATCGGCCAAATCAAAATGATCTGACCACAAATCCTTTCTGGGGTTGAAAAAGCGAATAATTGTTTCGGAAGGCAGCAGTATAGTAGCGATATCACTGCCTTTGTTTGCATTACAAATCAAACAACTATAAGCAAGATTTTCTATCGCTGTGCTGCCTCCATGCTTGATGCTGATGATATGGTCAATTTGAGCGCCGACGATCAAATCGGCTTCGTGGAGCAGACAGTATTCACATCTAAAACCGGCGCGTTTTGCGACATCCAAGCGTATTTTTTCGGGAATGGAACGCCTCATGCTACCTGAAGAAGAAGTTGGTGCGCTCTTGCTTTGGCTAAGCCAATAAGATTTTCCAGCCAGATGTAGTAGTCCAACTCACGTTCTTCTTCAGCGTTCAAAATTCCGCCACTTTTTTTCAAAACCAACTCCTGCACACGCTGTAGTGTTTTTTTCGAGGGTTGATATGCTATGATCCGCTCTGGGTTAGCCATAGCGATCAAATCAATCATATCGTCGTAAGCAGCGATCTTCATGCTCTTTGTATTTTTTGCAAATATAGCATTTCGGGTCACTCTCCCAGCGTCACATTTTTCACCTCTGTAAAAAACCGCATAGCCTCCCAGCCGCCTTCCCGGCCTACGCCGGACTGTTTCACGCCACCAAACGGCGTACGCAGGTCGCGCAACAGCCAGCAATTGACCCACACAATTCCGGCCTGCAATTCGGCGCTGAGTCGTTGCGTTCGGCGCAGGTTGTTGGTCCAGACCGTGGCGCTGAGTCCGTAGGGCGAGCCATTGGCCAAAGCCAGCGCCTCGTCGTCGGTATCGAATGGCTGGATCGTGACCACAGGGCCGAAAATTTCCTCCTGATTGGTGCGGCAGTCCAGCGACAGTCCCTCGATGACCGTGGGTGCCAGATAGTACCCGCCGGCCAGTCGGCCCGGCAATTGCAGCGCATGACCGCCGCAGAGGATACGCCCACCCTCCTGTTTGGCCAACTCGATGTACGACAACACTTTGTCGAAATGCAATTTGGACACAACGGCGCCCAGCCGGCTGCCCGGGTCGGCGGGGTCGCCCACACGCATAGCCTGTACCTGCGCCACGAAATCGGTTTTGAACCGCTCGTACAGCGGGCGTTCCACATAAATGCGCGACCCGCACAGGCAAATCTGGCCCTGGTTGTTGAACGAAGAGGCCACGGTGGTTTGCAGCATTTTTTCGTAGTCGCAGTCGGCGAAGATGAGGTTGGGGTTTTTGCCGCCGAGTTCGAGGGATAGTTTTTTGAACATAGGCGCGGCGATACGCGCGATTTCGGCGCCGGCGCGGGTGCTGCCCGTAAACGAAACGGCTTTCACCAGCGGGTGCCGTACGATGGCTTCTCCGGCGCTCGGCCCCAGGCCGTGCACGATGTTGAGCACGCCGGGCGGCAGGCCGGCAGCGGTACAAATTTCGCCGAGCAGGTACGCCGAGTAGGGCGTTACTTCGGAGGGTTTGCCCACCACACAGTTGCCCGCCGCGAGTGCGGGCGCTATTTTCCAGGTAAATAAATACAGCGGGAGGTTCCACGGCGAAATGCCGCCTACCACGCCGATCGGTTGGCGCAAGGTGTAGCTCAGGGCGCCGGGCATGGCATGACTTTCGGAGGCGAAATGCAGGAGCGCTGTGGCGAAAAACTTGAAATTGAGCGCCGCACGCGGGATATCCACCGTCCGGGCGGTAGTGATCGTTTTGCCGGAGTCCATGCTTTCCGCTTCGGCCAAGCGGTCGAGGTTGGTCAGAATACCGTCGCTGATGCCGCGCAGAATATCGTGCCGCTGCTCCAGCGGCATGGCGGCCCAGGCGGGAAATGCGGCGGCGGCGGCCTGCACGGCGGTTTCCACGTCTTCGGGGCCGGAGTCGGGTATTTTTCCGTACACCTCGCCGGTGGCCGGAGCGATGTTGTCTATGTATTTCCCGCCAAGCGGGGGCGTAAACTGGCCGTTGATGTAGTTTTGGATGGTAAGCATGCGTGGTGGTATTTGAGGAGCGAAGGTAGGGCTACGGCGACTCATTGGAGAAAATGGATAAATAGCCGGGCGCCGACATTACCGGAATTCTTTTTGCCACACACTCAAACAGGGCCAACACAGCAGGCACCAGCCTCGTTCTATCCCGGTCAATCCGGCACATCCGGTATCGTTTTCCATACTACTGGACATTTTTGTTTTTCTGGTATCCAGAGGCTGTCTCAAAGCATGGCTTTGACGGGAATTGATTTTTTTCAGACAGGATTTACAGGATTTACAGGATAAATGAGGCGACTCCGTCGCAGAAAATCCTGTAAATCCTTTTTATCCTGTCAAAAAATGAATTCGCCTGTCAACGGCGCAATACGGTACGGACTTATGAGACAGCCTCTCGTTCCAAAAATGTCCAGTAGTGTGATCGTTTTCACACACCACTTTCAAAAATGAAACTTATTCTCCTGTGCGCTTTGACGCTGCTTGTTCCTTGCGGCTTGTACGCCCAAACCACCACCAAAGCCGTTTACGCTACTAAAGCAGGCGCCATCAAAGGGTATGACCCGGTGGCTTATTTTAACCAAAACAAACCCGTCAAAGGGAAGGCAGACCTCACTTACGACTGGAATGGTGCAAGATGGCATTTTGCTTCTGCCGAAAACCGGGAGCTGTTCAAACAACATCCGGAGCAATATGCACCGCAATACGGAGGATGGTGCGCATACGGCTGGGCGCAGGGCTATCCGGCCAAAATCGAGCCGGAAGCCTGGAGTATTGTGGACGGCAAACTGTACCTGAACTACAACCTGTCCATTCAGGCCGATTGGAAAAAGAAGCAAGCGGAGTACATCAAAACCGCCGGCAAGAACTGGGCGGAGGCCCGCAAGATGTAGCCGGTTTTTCGTTGTGCGGGCGCCTCCTCTTTGCTTTGGCCGGGCACACTGCCGGGAAAAAATGTTTTTTTGAGCCTTTTGACGATTAACGCTCGAATTGCCGGACAAACCTTTGGAACTTGCCGCCCGTTAAACGAAAAATCCCGGTTATGATCCTTTCCATTCAAAACGTCGTCAAGCAGTACGGCAAGCACACTGCGGTGGACCATGTGAGTTTCGACGTGCCCCGAGGCAGTGTGTTCGGCCTTTCGGGGCCAAACGGCGCCGGCAAAACGTCGCTGATCCGCATGATCACCACCATCACCGGCCCCGACGAAGGCGCCATTCTCCTTGATGGTGAACCACTCAACGAACGTACACCCGAACAAATCGGCTACATGCCCGAAGAGCGCGGCCTCTACAAAAAAATGAAGGTCGGCGAACACCTGCTCTACCTCGCACAACTCAAGGGCCTGTCGGAAAAATCCGCCAATCAGGAAATCAAGTACTGGTTCGACAAGTTCGAGATCAACGACTGGTGGGAAAAAAAGGTGGAGGAACTGTCCAAAGGTATGCAGCAGAAAATCCAGTTCATCACCACGGTGGTGCACAAACCCAAACTGCTCATCCTCGACGAGCCGTTCAGCGGCCTCGACCCGATCAATACCACGCTTATCAAGGACGAAATCCGCCAACTCAATGCCGCCGGCACGAGCATCATTTTCAGCACGCACCGCATGGAGCAGGTGGAGGAAATGTGCGACCACATCGTGCTCATCAATCAGGGGAAAAACGTGCTGTACGGCGAGGTGAAAGCCATCAAAAACGCTTTCAAGGAAAACCTCTTCCGCATCGAAACCGCCGATGATCTGCCGGGCGACTTTGACCGGCACTTCCAGGTTGCCAGCCGGCCCGACGGCGCCGTGGTGGTGCAGCTAAACGAGGAAGCCAGCCGCAGCAACGAGCTGCTGCGCTACCTCCTCCAGCACAACATCCACGTCTCCAGGTTCGAGGAAATTCTGCCCACTTTCAACGAAATCTTCATCCGCCGCGTCGAAGAAACTCAAAACTAAGCGGTTAGAAGGTTTCTGGTTAGAAGGTTAGAAGGTTAGAAGGTTAGAAGGTTTCTCGCTACCGAAACCTTCCAACCAGAAACCTTCCAACCTTCTAACCTTCCAACCAGAAACCTTCCAACCTTCCAACCTTTTTCAAATTATGAGCAAATTAAAACTCATCATAAAGCGCGAATACCTCACCCGCGTTCGCAAAAAATCCTTCATCATCGGTACCCTGCTGGCCCCTGTAGGGTTACTGGTCTATTTTCTGGTCATCGTGGGCCTCACCAAGTATGAGGGCGGCAGCGAAGTCAAGGTAGCCATTCTCGACGAGGCCGGCATTGTCGGCGCTATACCCGACGACCGGGGCGTGCGCTATATCCCGGCGCCCGACAAAACCCTCGACCAATTAAAAACGGAGGTGCTGGATGGCCAATACGACGGCGTTCTGCTTATTCCGGCCCTGGCCACGCTGAAACAAAAAAGCCTGACCGTTTTCTATTATTCCGACGACAAGCTCGCGCCGGAAAAGCGGCAGTTTATTGAAAAGCGTATTTCAGACAAGGTGCGCGACTTCAAGATTGACTCGCTGCGACTCGACCGCGCCAGCCTGGAAAACCTGGAAACCGACGTGTCCATCGACCCGGAAAGTATCGCCAAGGAAGGCGCCGACGAGAGCAAATACACGATCGGCGTGGGTTTGGCCATTGGGGGCATCATGGCGTTTATCATGTTTTTTATGGTGATGATGTACGGCCAGATGGTGATGCGCTCGGTGATGGAAGAAAAAACCAACCGGATCGTGGAGGTGATGATGTCCAGCGTACGGCCGTTCCAGCTCATGCTGGGCAAGATCATCGGCGCGGGCGCTGTGGGCCTCACGCAGGTGCTGGCCTGGATCGTGCTCGGTGGGGCCGTGATGTTCCTCATGCCTTTTCTGGTGGATATAGACCCGCAAGCCATGCAGCCGCCGCCGGGCGCTGCTGCTGCTGCTATTGACCCCGAAATGGCGCAAGGCGAAGCATTTCGCATGTTTCAGGAACTGGGCAAACAAAACTGGCCGCTGATCGTCGGCTCCTTCCTGATCTTTTTCCTCGGCGGTTATTTCATCTACTCCTCCATGTTCGCGGCTATCGGCTCGGCTATGGGCGACGACTACGGCGAGGGCCAGGCGCTGGTGCTGCCGGTGACCATCCCGATCATTCTGGCTTTTTACATTGTGGCGTTCGTGGGTATCCGCAATCCCGACAGCGGGCTGATGGTGTTTGCGTCCATGTTTCCGCTGTTTTCGCCCATCGTCATGCCCTTCCGAATGGCGTTCAGTCCACCGGTCTGGCAGGTGGTACTCTCGCTGGTGCTGGTCATCGGCTCCTCCTTTTTCTTTGTGTGGATGGCCGGTCGGATTTACCGGGTGGGTATTTTACTGTACGGCAAAAAGGTGACCCTGAAAGAAATCGGGAAGTGGTTGTTTTACAGGTAGGGTAACAGACTGGTGCGGTGGGTGGCTAAAAACGCCACCCACCGCACCAGTCTGTTACTTCCCGTTGCACAAATCCTGCAAGTCGTCAAACTTGCCGAACAGCACCAGCACATCGCCGGGGCGGATAACGGTTTCGTTGTTCACTAAGCCGAGTGCCTTTTTCGCTACGGTTGTTTTTCCAAGAAAATTGGTTTTCTCCTCGGTGCGCAGGATGGTCACCAGTGTCATAATGCCGTAGTCGGGCAGGTTGATGTTGGCGAGTTTTTGGCCGTGAAACGCCTTGGGCGCATCCACCTCGATGATCTCGTACTGGTCGTCAAGCGGGAAAGCCAGCAGGCTGCCTTTCATGGAAAAGCGTTCGGCCAACTGGTTGGCATAAGCCTCCTCGGGATTGATAATCTCGTGTACGTTCATCGTTTCCAGTATCGCCTGGTGGATATACGAAATACCCCGCGCAATGATTTTGGTTTCGGGGTAATGGCGTTTGATAAGCGCCACCGTGGTGAGCGATGCACCAACATCCTCCCCGATACTCACCACCGCAAAGTCGGCATCGTCAATGGGGAGTTTAGTGATGTTTTGCTCCTCCGTAGTATCGGTGCATACCACATACGTCAGGTGTTCCTGTAGTTGCGACGTATGCTCCGTGTTGTTGTCCACACCGATGACCTCGTGGCCCTCTTCGATGAGGCGTTTGCCAAGGCTGGCGCCAAAATTTCCTAAACCGATGATGACGAATTTCATGCTTTGGGTGTGTTTGAGTGTTTGGGTGTTTGAGTGTTTGGGTGTTTTAGTTTTTGGGTGTTTTAGTTTTTGGGTTACGGAGGCACTAAAACACCTTCAATTAACCGTGATATTATTTTCCGGAAAAATCATTTTCCCTGCTCCGGAGCGCTTATCTATGCTGGCGACGAGAGCGATCAAAAAAGTCAGAAAACTGACGCGTCCTAAAAACATCAGGACAACTACTACGACCTTGCTTGCCACGCTCAGTTTGGCCGTCAGGCCCAGCGAAAGCCCCACCGTAGCATACGCGGAAAAACATTCAAATGCCACGGACAGCACAGGCAATTCCGGCTGAAAGGACACGATGAGGGTGGTGGAAAGGCCAATGGCGATGAGCGACAGGCTGATGATGGTGGTTGCGCGGGCAATGACGGTATGCGAAATGGTCTGCCATTTGAAAACCAGTTGGTCGCGTCCGCGGATATGGTTGATGAGGTTGAGCGTGGCTATGGCAAATACCGTGGTCTTGATACCGCCGCCGGTGGAACCGGGCGAAGCGCCAATCCACATAAACAACAGGTAGACCATGATGGTGGGATTGAGCATGGCGGTCATGTCCACCGAGTTGAATCCCGCCGTACGCGGCGTGACCGAGCCAAAAAAGGCGGTGACA
This sequence comes from Lewinellaceae bacterium, assembly GCA_016719605.1. Taxonomy (GTDB): domain Bacteria; phylum Bacteroidota; class Bacteroidia; order Chitinophagales; family Saprospiraceae; genus M3007. The sequence goes on from JADJYW010000015.1 coordinate 170,841, forward strand.
ATTTTGCCCCAAAACCCGTGTTCTCCCAGCGTGTTGTTGTACTCCAACATGTAAAACAGGAGCCACCCCGCCCCGAGCAGGATCAGCGTGGTGCGCCAGACTAAGGTGGTATTTATGTCCCATTTGACTAATATTTTTTTCGGCTTTGGAACCAGCCCGATGGAGTGGTGCAGGAGCCGGTGGATACGAAAACGAACCACCGCAAACACGTTGAAAAACACATTGTAACCAATGCCGCCCGAAATGATCAGTCCGGCAATGACAAGTTGCAGGGCATAGTTGAATCGGAAATTGCCTTCGTAGAGCGAGTTGGTCAACGTAGAAAAACCTGCGTTGCAAAACGCCGAAACGGCGTGGAAAATGGCAAAAAACAGATCGGTTTCCGGCGATGCCAGGTAAATGAGCAGCACCCCTGCGGCTTCCACGGCGAACACAAAACCGATGATTTTGGCTAAGTTCCGAAAAGTAGTGCGCAGGTTGCCCGCGCTGATGAGGTCGGTGAGGAAAATGATGTCTTTGAACGATTTTTCACCCCGGAACAGCAAGCCGAACAGATTGGTGAAGGTCAGGATACCGATGCCGCCCGCCTGGATCAGGAACAGAATGATAACCTGCCCGAGAAATGTAAAATCTTTTCCCGTGTCCAGCACCGCCAATCCGGTCACGCATACGGCGCTGGTGGAGGTGAACAGCGCATCAATCAGGGAAATGCCGTTGACGGTGGCATCGGGCAGCATCAGCAAGCCGGTACCCACCACGATAATCCCGAAGAAAGTGCTGACGAAAGCCAGCGCGGGGTGCATATTTTGGTAAAATTTCAGGAACGTATGCTCGGAAATATCCACCAGCAGCGTGAATCCCGCCAGCAGATGGAAAGCGCCTGCCGACAAAAATGTGTACCCAAACAACAAGCCGGCAATGCTGTGTACCACCAAAAGGGCAACCGTAGCAATCAGAAAAAGCGCCAGCACCTTGGTCGTGAGGGGGCGAAAAGCCTGTGCACGATCAATACTTTTTCGGATCAAAAGCGGTGCATACAGCAGGATGCCAACCCCAAGCACCCAGTCCCGTACTGCGTCCAGCGCCTCGATTTGAAGCACCAAAACAACCAGAAGAATGGCTTGTAGCCACCAGCCCCGGGTGAGTAATTCGAGCGGGGTTTTAGATTTCACGGTTCGGGTCGAACTGCTCCAGGTAGTCGGCTACCCGGCGAATAAACGACCCGCCGAGCATACCGTCCACCACGCGGTGGTCGTAGGACATGGACAGGAACATCATTTGCCGTACGGCGATAACGTCGCCGTATTCGGTTTCCAGCACGGCCGGTTTTTTGCGAATGGCGCCGGTGGCCATGATGGCTACCTGAGGCTGGTTGATGATCGGTGTGCCCATGACATTGCCGAAAGTGCCCACATTGGTCAGGGTAAACGTGCCACCCTGGATTTCGTCGGGTTTCAGTTGGCCCTGCCGCGCGCGGTTAGCCAAATCGTTCACTTGTTTGGTGAGGCCAATCAGGTTGAGGAAGTCGGCGTTTTTGATGACCGGTACGATGAGGTTGCCGGTGGGAAGGGCCGCCGCCATACCGATGTTGATGTCCTTTTTGACAAGGAGCCGCGTGCCGTCCACCGAGATATTGATCATCGGAAAATCGCGTATGGCGCGGGCTACCGCCTCTACAAAAATGGGTGTGAACGTGATGTTCTCTCCGTATTTTTTCTTGAACTGGTCTTTGATGCGGTTGCGCCAGTTGACCAAGTTGGTCACATCGGCTTCCACGAAGGAGGTGACGTGCGGACTGGTGTGTTTGCTCATCACCATGTGGTCGGCGATGAGCTTGCGCATGCGGTCCATTTCCACGATTTCCATGTTGCCGGAGACGGAAACGGCCGGGGCTGAGGGTGCGGCAGGCGCCGAAACTGGTACGGCGGCGGCAGGCCGGGCCGGGGCTTGTGGCTGGGCCGTGGTCGCCGAGCGGTTGCCGACGTAAGCCAGAATATCTTTTTTGGTCACGCGGCCTTCCAGCCCGGAGCCTGCGACGGTGTCGAGTTCGGCTTGGCCTATGCCTTCCTCTTTGGCGATGGTGCGTACCAAAGGTGAGTAAAATCGCCCCGAGAAACCGGCTTGGGCGGGCGCCTCGGTAGCCACTGCCGGCACGAAGGGGACTTGTGTTGCGGCGGCAGGCTCCGGAGCAGGTTGTGCGCCGTTGCCGTTGGAGGAGGATTGGCTCACGGCAGGTGAAGCGGCAGGCTGTGCAGCGGAGGCTTCCGTTTCGATGATGGCGATGGCGACATTGATCGGCACCACATCGTTTTCCTTGAACAGGATTTCCACCACCACGCCTTCCACCGGCGACGGCACCTCGCTGTCCACCTTGTCGGTCGCAATATCGAGTACCGGCTCGTCCAGTTCCACCCGGTCGCCCGGTTGTTTGCGCCACTTCAGGATGGTGGCTTCCATGATGCTTTCGCCCATTTTGGGCATCACAAGTTCTACACGCGCCATTTTCGCAGTTTTGAGTTTTGAGTTTTGAGTTTTGAGTTTTGAGTCCGCAGACCTGTTGCTCAAGCCTCTTTATTTTTTTATTTTGGTTAAAGCGAGGCAAAGGTAGGGTTTCGGAAGAATACCGTCCCGTGGGTTTTGGTACTAAAAACACGGCTTCCACCCTCAACAGTCTCAATTTTCTCTTTACCAGTCCTTTTTGGGTTGTGCCTGGTGTTTGCCTGGTTCCTGCTCGCGGTATTTGCGGGCATTGCGTTTGTCCTCTGGCGACACGGCTGTTTCGAGTACGCGGCGGGCCTGCTCGCGCGTCATCTTGCCATCGGCGGACTGTTGTTCCTGGTCGGCGGGCTGTTGCTGCGGGTTCTGTTGTTGGGATTGTTGGTTGGGGTTGGGTTGCGGCTGTTGGGGTTGTTCCTCCGGCTGCTGACCGGCGGAGGTATCTTCCTGTTTTTGTTCCTGTTGCTGTTTTTTTTGCTCCTGCTCTTGCTGATATTTTTTCTTGGCCAGTTGCAGATTCATCTTGGTTTCCGGGTCGGCGGGTCGGCGGCGCAGACTGTTTTCGTAGGCTTGTACGGCCTCCTGGTATTTTTGCTGCTGGAGGTATGTATTCCCGAGGTTGTGCAGGGCGTCGGCTTGCAAAGCAGGATCCCTGGCTATCCGGGCCGCCTGTTCGTACCGTTTTTCGGCATCGGCGTAGTTGCCCTGACGATAGAGGGCGTTGCCGGCATTGTACGGAACTTTGGGATCGTTCGGCATTTTTTCGCCCGCCTGGCGGTAGGCTTGTTCGGCCTCCTGGTAGTTCGATCCCTCGTACCTGCGATCCCCGTCGCGCAGGAGTTGGTGCGCGGACTGGCCGAAGAGTGCCGGGCCGGATACGCATAACAGGAACGCCAGCAATGCGCTTTTTTTTCTCCAGGAAAACCATGTCTCCAGCAGCAGTAAAAAAAAAGCAGGCAACAAAAACCATTGAAAACAGGACTCAAATTCCGAAAACGACCGCACTTCCATAGCACGTTTTTGCAAGCGCCCTACCTCCCGTCGGATGGCCTGCACGGCCGCATCGCCTTGTGGTATCCGATAGGCTGCGCCGCCGCCGGCAGCAGCCAGTTTTTGTAAAAGCACCTCGTCCATCCGAGTGCGGACGATTGCCCCCTCCTCGTCGCGTTTGTATTGCCCGGCATCGCCGGCATCGCCCAGCGGGATAGGCCCGCCGGCTACCGTACCTGCGCCTACGGCAAAAATCGCGATGCCGTCGCTATAGGCACGGGCCGCCCGGTCGGCTGCATCGCCATTGTGATCCTCCGCATCGGTGATTAGGATCAAAGCCCGCCCGCTACGCGGGTCGGGATCGAAGTACTCCGTAGCCAGATCAATAGCGCGGGGGATAGCGGTACCCTGCGCGGTGATCAGGTCGGGATGTGCGGCAGCGACAAACATATCGGCGGCGGCATAGTCTGTCGAGAGCGGCATTTGCAAAAAAGCATCTCCGGCAAAAAAGATCAGGCCTATGCGTTCGCCCTGGAGCGCTCGGATAAGTTTACGAACAAAGGATTTGGCCAATTCCAGACGGCTGGGCGCCACGTCTTCGGCCAACATGCTCCGGGAAATATCCAGCGCAATGAACACATCGGTGCTTTGTTGCGTCACCGTTTGCTGCCTGGCGCCTCGCTGCGGGTTGGCCCATGCAAAAGCCAGCAGCGCCAATGCTACCAGAACCAGCGCATTTTTTGTCCAAAACCGCACGGAAGACCAGCCGGGTAGCAGTCGCACCGCCGAAACGGGCGCTGCCAACCGCGCCAACACCCGCGCCCGCCACCAGGCGTACAGGAACAGTAGCAGCAATAGACCGGGAAGCGCCCACAGCAGGTTCAAAAAAGAGGGGTGTTCAAAACGAAACATGGTACAAAGGTATGTCGCCGGCGAGAAACGGCGTTTACCTCCTTGCCGCACATCGGCTTGAACCCCGGTCGGTTTTTTCTGTTAGAAAAAAAGTTTTAGCCGCAAAGTGCAATGGGTGGAAAATTGCTTGTTGATACCCAGGAGAAAGCCCTAATTTTGGATCAAATTCTCGGACGCATGATACGCACCGTTTTACTGTTTTGTTTTGTAGCCCTTTTGGCTGCCTCGGCCCTGTCGCAGGGACTTACGCCCCCTGTTGAAAATATGGGCATTGTTTACAGTCGCGAGACAACCTTCAATATGAAGGTAGCGAGCAACCGTGGGTTTATAGCGGGCATGGAATTTGGCCGGCTGCGCACCTACTACAAAACCACCTATTACCACATCAGTATGGGTGAACTGAAGCATCCCAAGGAGCAACGCCAGAGCGCCGATCCGATCCTGAGCCGTTCGTTTCGTCCATTCATTTTTGGTAAAGAAAACAATGTCTTCGTGGTGCGCGGCGGTTGGGGCGTCAAGCGGTATTTTTCCGAAAAAGCAAAGCAAAAGGGCGTTGCTGTGGGTATGAGTTATGCTTTTGGCCCATCACTGGGTTTGCTTAAACCTTATTATCTGGCCATCTGCTACCCCAATCCTGACCGACCGGGGGATTGCCGTATCTTCCACGAAAAGTACTCGGAAGAAAACGCCAGCTTGTTTCTGGATGAGAATGGCCGCATCAAGGGAGCGTCGCCCTTTACCAAAGGACTCGGCGAACTGGGCTTCCGGCCGGGCGCCAACGCCTCCGTCGCGCTTCATCTGGATTGGGGTGCGTTTGACGAGTTGGTCAAAGCAGTTGAGATCGGCGCCATGCTGGACATATTTCCAACAAAAATCCCTATCCTGGTGAACGACGAGGAGAACCGTCGGGTGTACCTGAACTTCTTCGTAAATTTGCAGCTTGGCAAGCGCCGGTAGAATGCCGCGTTGCTCATCACGGATAATCTCAATTAGTAATGCTCGAACTACCCATCGTCGAAAATACAACGGAGTCCCGCCCCAAACGCCCCGACTGGCTCAAAGTGCGCCTGCCTATGGGCGAAAATTACCGCACGGTACGCAGTATCGTGGACGATTTCAAGTTACACACCATTTGCCAAAGTGGCAGCTGCCCTAACATGGGCGAGTGCTGGGGGGCGGGAACTGCTACCTTTATGATTCTTGGAAACGTCTGCACCCGTTCTTGCTCTTTTTGCGCGGTTAAAACCGGACGGCCCAACGAATATGACGAGGACGAGCCTCGCCGTGTGGCCGAAGCAATATGGCTCATGCGCGTCAAGCATGCCGTCATTACGTCAGTCAATCGTGACGAACTCAAAGATCGGGGCGCCGAAATCTGGCACCAGACCGTACGCGCTGTGAAGGAGCGCTGCCCTGATACGACTATAGAAACGCTCATACCTGACACCAAAGCCAACTGGGAAGCGCTGGAACGAATGATTAGTGCCGGGCAGGAAGTGGTGAGCCACAATATGGAAACGGTGCAAACCCTCTACCGCAAGGTGCGTCCTCAGGCCAAATACGAACGCAGCCTGGAACAAATTCAGCGCACCAGGAACTACGGCAAGCGCACTAAGAGTGGTATCATGGTCGGACTTGGGGAAACGAAAAATGAAGTATTCCAGATCATGGACGACCTCGTGGCTCACGGCTGCGATATCCTCACTATCGGGCAGTACCTCCAGCCCACCAAAATGCACCTTGACGTGGTGGAATTCGTTCACCCGGATGTATTCGCAGAATACAAAGAAGTTGGTCTGTCCAAAGGATTCAGCTATGTGGAGAGCGGTCCATTGGTGCGGTCGAGTTATCATGCCGAGCGTCATATATAAGCTCAACACGAATTTTTGAAAGCATAGCCTGGTTGCCAGGCCAAAAATTACAAGTTCTGGCAGGGGCAAAAAAAAACCGCGGTGCTCGTTTGCACCGCGGCGGTTTCCCGTATAATCTCATGAAAAGTCACATAGTTGGTGGTCAATGTTTACCGCTTTCTTTCTTTTCGCCGCCGCTACCTCTTATTGACAATACAAAAGTGCAGCATACCGTACCAGTAGAAAAGAACAAAAAACAACGTTTGTTGATAAAAACAACCCTTGCTTATTGCAATGTATTTTCATTTCAATATCTTAAGTGTTTGTTTTTTAATCATTTAGGCATTAAATACTCATTCCTATTTCAAAATAATTCCATTATTTTGTTGAAAAACATATTTAAAAAATTTCGTTTTTTTGAAAAATTATTTCAATCTATAATCTGTCAGATCGATTATTTCGATTTTTCAGGTGTTTTCAAGAGGTGTTATCCGGGGAAAAGAATCAAACAGTATCCATTTACCAAACTGAAAACATTGCGTTTTGGGATGGCGATCGTATAATATACGATGGATATGCCCCAAGATTTTGGCTGGTTCTCCCCCCACCCAAATTAGGTATAGGGGCAAAAAAAAACCGCGGCGCTCGTTTGCGCCGCGGCGGTTTCCCGTATAATCTCATGAAAAGTCAAATGTTGATGGTCATTGAGGCACCGCTTTCTTTCATTCTGCCGCCATTCGCTCTCATTAACGATACAAAAGTGCGGAGCATTGTTTGGGTAGTAAAGAACAAAAATAAGCATTTGTTGAAAACAAAATCTTGATTTTTTTTTAATTTCTATTTTATAATAAAAATAAGTTGTTGATTTAAAAGTATTTATAAGATAATATAATTTTTTTCAGATGCTTTTGATAGTTGGTTTGTTGAATTAAAAATTCGTTTTTGCGTCTAATTTTTTTGAAAAAGATTTTCACGGTGTAAAAAATAGAGTCTATTTCACTTGAAAATATGGGCCGAAGAGCGCAAAACGCACCATGGAGACATAGGAGACTCGGATAAGTGCTTATCGGCGTTGACGCCCAGGCCTTTTTATGCGTTGCGCTGCCTAACCACAAAAAAAACAACGTTTGCCCGCCACACCTTACTTTTGCGCGGCATCATACCCCCCTTTCAACGCAGGCGAATAATAAGTTCGCCACACACCAAGCATGGCCAAGAGCAAACGTGGACAGATAAGCCTGAACTTCGACGACGAGCGCCTCTCGAAACTTTTCGGGATGTTTCTCCTATTCCTTTCTTTCTATTTCCTCATCGCGTTCACTTCCTACTTTTTTACCTGGCAAAACGACCACGATATCGTGTTCCGCTTTTCCTGGGAAATCTTCCTCGGCGATGTTGAAGTGGACAACTGGCTGGGACGCCTCGGCGCTTATCTGGCCGATAGCATCATTTACTGGGGGTTTGGCATAGCCTCCTTCGGGTTTGTTTATCTGCTATACCAGTACGGCCTGGCCCTGATCCGCCGTGTACCGCTGAGCCATCTTTTCATCACCCTGCAACACACCGTCATTTGGATGGTGATCGCGTCTGTGGTATCGTCGTTTTTTTTACAAACCTTCGAGTTCCCCGTCGGCGGCGTATTCGGTCAGGCGGTGAGCGAATGGATTCAGCGATTTCTCGGCATACCCGGCACCCTGGCGCTCCTGGTGTTTGCGCTCGTAGCCACGTTTGTATGGAACAACAACCCCGACCTGTCCGATTTCACCTGGCGCCAACTGTGGTATGAAACCCAGCGTGCCTGGCGCGACCTGCTCAGCGGCGAATACGGCAGACGACGCCGTGCCGCCAAACCACCCACCGCAACAACAAAGGTTGCACCGGAAGTCACCGGCCAGTCCCTGCCGGCCACGTCGGACGGCGTCTTCTCCGCCCAACCCGAACCCGCCGAAGAACTGGTACCCACGGGGGGGCAAATGTCTTTTGACCTCACCAAAAAAAGTGCTCTGTTTGCCGAAGAAAAACCCGTACGCAGCAAGAGCGATGCCCTGGAGGATACTGAATTGGAGATCAACCTTCCCACCGCACAACCCGCCACACCGGTGTTGCCCGACGATGCCATGTCCTACAAACCGCCTGTGGAAGCCATCCAGGAGGACACGCCCAACCTGACCGAACCCTACGACCCCACGCTTGAGCTGTCGCACTACGAGTACCCCCACCTCCAACTCCTGCACGAGTACGACAACTCGCAACTGGAAATTGACCGTGAGGAACTGGAACAGAACAAGAACCAGATTCTGCACACACTAATGAACTTCAAGATTGATATCGAGAAGATCAAAGCCACCATCGGCCCCACCGTTACGCTGTACGAAATCGTGCCGGCACGCGGTATCCGTATTTCCAAAATCAAAAATCTCGAAGACGACATCGCCCTCAGCCTCTCCGCACTGGGCATCCGTATCATCGCACCCATCCCCGGTAAAGGCACCATCGGTATCGAAGTGCCCAACAAAAAACGCCAAACGGTCGGCATGCGCGATGTGCTCATGGACGACCGTTTCAAACGTGCCAAAATGGAATTGCCCATTGCCCTCGGCAAAAATATCCAAAACGAGGTATTTGTAGCCGACCTCACCAAGATGCCGCACTTGCTCATCGCGGGCGCTACCGGGCAAGGTAAATCGGTCGGCATCAACGTCATCCTCAACTCCCTGCTGTATAAAAAACACCCCTCACAGGTCAAACTCATTCTCATTGACCCGAAGAAGGTGGAATTGTTTCCATACGCCCGCCTGGAAAACCACTTCCTCGGCTTCTTGCCCGACCAGGTAGAACCGATCGTGACCGACACGCACAAGGTTGTGCAGACGCTCAACTCGCTCATCATCGAAATGGAAACCCGGTACAACCTGCTCAAAAGTGCCGAGGTCCGCAACATCGCCGAATACAACGACAAATTCGTGGCACGCCGCCTCAACCCGCTCAAAGGCCACCGATTCCTGCCCTACATCGTGCTGGTCATTGACGAGTTCGCCGACCTCATCATGACTGCCGGCAAAGAAATTGAACTACCGATCGGTCGCCTGGCGCAACTTTCCCGGGCGGTGGGCATACACCTGATCATCGCCACACAGCGCCCCTCGGTCAACATCATTACCGGCGTTATCAAGGCCAACTTCCCTGCCCGTATCGCGTACAAAGTGGTGTCTAAGGTAGACAGCCGCACGATCCTCGACGCTGGCGGCGCCGAACAACTGACCGGCAAGGGCGACATGCTGCTCTCCGTCGGTGGCGACGTTATCCGCCTGCAATCCGCTTTCGTGGATACGCCCGAAGTGGACCGCGTCATCGAATTTATCGCCAACCAGACGGGCTTCCCCGAACCATTCTTCCTGCCCGAGTTCCACGGCGATGACGAGGGCGCCGGCGCCAAACAGGTCAGTGTCGCCGACCTCGACGATATGCTCGACGATGCCGCCCGCCTCGTGGTGGAAACTCAACACGGCTCCACCAGTATGATCCAGCGCCGCCTCAAACTCGGCTACAACCGGGCCGGACGAATCATGGACCAGCTCGAAGGCCTCGGCATCGTAGGCCCCGCCGAAGGCTCCAAACCCCGCGAAGTGTTGTACTACGATGTGGTAGAACTGGAGCGGTTCCTGACGGAGCTGCGGGCAAGAAAACATTGAGTACATGAAAGATATCCGTGAAATAAGCCTCCCCGACCTCGAAGTCCTATTCGCGTCCTGGAACGAACCGCGCTTCCGCGCTAAACAACTGTACGAATGGCTCTGGGCCAAGTCGGTCACCGATTGGGAAACCATGACAAACCTGTCCAAAGACCTGCGCAACCGCCTGAAAGCAGAATTTACCCTGAATACGCTATTCGAAGATGCCGTGCAACACAGCACCGACGGCACCGTCAAGACCCGTTTTATCACCCACGACGGCCACCGAATCGAAAGCGTGCTGATCCCCGTACCGCAAGACGAGCGCTACACCGTGTGTGTGAGCACCCAAGTGGGTTGCAGCCTCACCTGCACCTTTTGCGCCACCGGACGTATGGGCCGCAAGCGCAACCTCGAAGCCTACGAAATTTATGACCAGGTGACCCTCGTGAACCGACAGTGCATCGAAGCATTCGGGCGCCCGCTCACCAACGTGGTTTACATGGGCATGGGCGAACCGCTGCTTACCTACGGCAATACCATGGAAAGCATCGCCCGACTCACCACGCCGCCGCCCCACGGGCTGGGTATGGCTGCCCGACGTATCACTGTGAGCACGGCCGGTATCGCCAAAATGATCCGAAAATTAGCCGACGACGGCTACCGCAGCAACCTCGCGCTCAGCCTGCACGCTGCCGACGACAAGAAGCGCAACGAGATCATGCCCATCAACGAGAGCAACAACCTCGAAGCGCTCATGACGGCGCTGGAGTATTTTTACCAGAAAACGAAGTGCCGCATTTCCTACGAGTATATCGCCTTCGAGCGCTTCAACGACACCATCGAGGATGCCGCCAACCTCATCCGGTTGTGCCGCCGTCAGTTTCCTGTACGGGTCAATATCATTGAGTACAACCCGATTGATGGCGCTATTTTTGAAAAATCGGACGAAAACCGGCTAAACGCCTTCGCGGCACACCTCGCCAAAAACGGCGTGACCGTGACCGTACGCCGCAGCCGGGGTAAGGATATTGATGCCGCCTGCGGACAGCTCGCCAACAAGTAAGCGCGATCCTGGACACACCCGGCAGACAACGCCTTCCCAACTACTGCCGCCACCAAAAATAAAACGGTACCCCCGTCAGCATCAGCACGATCCCCAGCATGGCTTCACGAGGATGATTGATGCAGGTGATGACGATGAGTGCCGCGCAAAACAGGATGAACAACGCCGGTACCGCCGGATAACCCCACACCCGGTAAGGTCGCTCGGCATCCGGCTCGCGCACACGCATGACGAACACCCCGAAGGCCGTGGCTCCATAGAAAAAGAACGCAGCGAAGATCAGCATATCGGTCAATTGATCGAAACTGCCCGACAGCACCAGCATGCAAGCCCATGCCCCCTGCATCCACAGCGCCGGGTTGGGCGTGTGGTACTTCGGGTGTATCTCGGCGGCCCGACGGAAAAACAGCCCGTCGCGTGCCATGGCGTAATAGACCCGGGGCGGCATCAAAATGGTGGCGTTGGTGCAACCGAGGGTAGTGATAAGAATGACGATGGAAATGAGTACAGCACCCACATCGCCTGCAAAATGGCGCACCACAGCCACGGCGGCGATCTCATTCTGATCCTTGTACCCGCCGATGATCTGGTCTATCGGCAGCACATAGAGGTAGGTAAAGTTTACCACGACGTACGCCCCGATAATGATGAGCATACCGGAAAACAACGCCAGGGGTAGATTTCGATTAGGATTCTGGATTTCGCCGCCGAGAAAACCTACCGTATTCCAGCCTTCGTACGCCCAAAAAGCCGCCAACAGTGCAGCAAACATGGCTTTTATAAAATCAAAGTCCAGCCAACTGCGCATGGTGAACGAGGTAGCCGGCGTTTGAAAATTTTCAAAACTGCCGCCGCCATACAACAGCCCCGACAACACAATCAGTGCAAGTCCCACGATCACCGAGCGTGTGATCCAGGTGCTGAGCGCCGCTGCGCCGCGCAGGCCGCGCGTGTTCAGGAACGTCAGAATCAAAATAAGCGCAATGGTCACGGCCTTTACCCCGGCGTTTTCGAGGGGTTTGAATACCCAAATTTCGATGCTTTCGATGGATTCCGGCAAGTGAGGCAGCGGCACAATAGCGTTGAGCGACTGCGTGAATACATACGCGATGCCCGCAATGGCCGCTGTTTTGATGACCGCGAAGGTCGTCCAGCCCCAAAGGAAAGCTGTAAACCGCCCGTATATCCGTCGAAAATACACATACTCGCCGCCCGCGTCGGCCATCATGCCCGCAATTTCGGCATTGCTCAAAGCGCCGCACAGGCTGATGATACCCGCCAGTACCCACGCCCAAAGTACCAGATCGGGCGAGCCGAGCTGCTCCGACATCGGCGCCACTTTTTTGTAAACGCCCGATCCAATGACCGAACTGACGACGAGAATAGTGGCAGCCCCGAGGGTTAGGCTGCGAACGAGTTGACCTTGTTGTTTTGCCATGATGCAAGCAAAGGTGGGGACATCATTTAAATTCACAGACAGAAAAAAACTTCGTGCCGCTGCGGTGAAAAAGTATTTCCACCCTCCCCTTCGCCCGGCAACCGGCAGCACTCTACCCCGCAGTTGTATCTTTGTTCCATTCCGTGAACAACTCATCCGCTGTGTATGCCCAACCGATTTTTATCCGCCATCCTCATTCCCCTGTTTGCTCTGTTTTTTCACGCCCGGCTGACCGCCCAAAATATGACCGTCACCATCGGCGGCCCCACGGTGGTGTGCCCGGGCTGCTATTCCTACCGGGCCATCGTCAGTCCTTCATCCGGCAACCCAGGCTCGGCGCCGCTCTTGTACCAATGGGCCGTCAGCGGCCCGGGAGGCTTCAGCCAGATTTCCGGAGACAGCATCCCGACGTTTTGTTTTTCCATGGCCGGCCTCTACAAAATCGCCGTTACGGTAGTGTCGGGAAACGGCACCCTGGGTTCCAGCGCCAGCCTGGAGGTAACCGTGCTGAACTTCTTGCCCGTCGAGATTGTGTCCGGCAACCCCGCTATTTGCAATTCCGACAGCTTGAATTCCGACGCAACCAACCAGTTTTGTGAAAAAGTATGCCCGTACAGCACCGTCACATACTCCCTTGCCAACCCGCCCGCCTCGCCTGTCGGCGGTGGGCAACCGGTCATTACCTGGAACGTATCGGGCGCACAAAACTTCGTGGTCAACACACCGGGCAACCTCTCCGTCACAGTCACCTGGGGACCTTCGGGCGCCGGCTCGGTATCCGTAGTGGTGGTTACCAACACGCAGCCTTCCTGTGTCGGCGAATCCAGCCTGTGCGTCACCATCGTGGAGGAACCGCAAGCCCTGTTTGGTACCGACCCGGCGCCCGGCGCCGGAAACGATACCGTGCGGATTTGCAAAGGACAAACCGTGTGGTTCGACAACCAGAGTCAGTACGCCGATACCTACGAATGGTTTTTCAGCGATGATTTTTCCAGTACCAATGCCGTAAACCCGCAGCATACGTTCCAAAACCCCGGCTTGTACACCGTGCGCCTCGTGGCGCTGAGCGCTTGTTTTTGCACCGACACCACCGAGATGGTTGTCGAAGTCCTGGATGCCGAAGCGCCCACGCTCGAATGCGTAGGCGACGTGTGCCCGGGCGCCACGGCTACATACGCAGCTTCGCCCAATTGCACGGGGATCACCTGGGCAGTCAGCCCAAACGGCACGGTGCTCGCCGGCGGCACGCCCGGCACAGACAGCATCACCGTGCAATGGGCCACCGGCCCTTCGGGCAATATCCTGCTCAGCAATTTCGCCTGCTCCGGCGTAGCCTGCCCGTTCCCGACCCTCGTGCGCATCCCGATCATAGACGACAACGCCGAAATCCTGGGCGCAGAGCGCGTTTGCCCCGATGCTGAGGAAGTATACTCCATCGATCCCTTTGGCGGCACCGGCTTCGTGTGGACCCTCAGCGGCGGCGGCGCCATCCTCGACGGACAGGGCACCAACCGTGTCTCCATCCGCTGGAGCGGCTTCCCAAACCCCGGCACAACCCATTGGCTATCCGTCCGATACGACAACTGCTACCTCGGTTGCGGCGGACAGGATTCCATTCCCGTGCGCATTGTGTCGCCGTTTTTTGTCGGAGGCCCCGTGGAAGCCTGCGCCGATGCAACGGGGAATTTCCTTTCCCGCCTAACGTTCAACAACGCAAATATCAATTGCAACTGGACGCTTCGCGCACCCGACGGCTCCACGGCCTGGACGTCTCCCGCGCCGGCGGCTTCGGTGGCCGCGCCGTTTGCCGCCGGCCCCGGCACCTACCGGATGTTTGCCGTGCCCGACAACCCGCTGCTCACCTGTACCGATCAGGGAGAGTGGGCCATCCGTGTGCCCGATGTGCCCGCCGCCCCGACGGCTATCGCCGGCCCCGTACTCGTCTGCCCCGGCCAAACCAGCACCTATTCGGCTACCGGAACAGCACCCGATGCCAATATCAGCTGGATCGTTCGAAACGGCCCAGGCGCGCCAACCACTGTTTTGGGAAACCCACTGAATGTGACCTGGAACGCCGTCGGCCCCTACCAGTTGAGGGCCGTCGTACTTTCGGCCAATGGGTTGGGCTGCACGTCGGCAGCGGTCTATTTGGAAGCGCAGCACGTCGGCGCCATCTCCGCTGCCGGCCCTGCCCAAACCTGTATCAACAGCACCACAACCTATACGGCGCCCGATGTACCGGGTCTGGATTTTCAATGGAGCCTCCAGCCCGCCGATGCCGGCGCGATCGTATCCGGCCAGGGCACCAACGCGGTGGAGATTTTTTGGCAATTACCCGGTACGCACACGCTCGCTATTTCGGCCTGCGGCCAAACCGCCAATCAGGCGGTGGTCGTGACACCCGACCCGGTGCCGGCAGTCGTACACCCGACCGAGTTGTGCGCCGGTGGTATGGCGCCGGTACAAACCGCCGCGCCATTTGTGTCGTATTCCTGGGAAAATACCGCCGGCACGGTGCTCGGCACAGCGGCTACCGTTGACCTTGGCCCGGGCAACTTCGTCGTGTCCGTTACCGATGCCAACGGCTGTACAGGGAGCGCTACTTTTTCCATTAACACCGCCCAGGCGCCCAACATGACCGTGTCTACCGCCGATCCGACCGGTTTTTGCAACAACTCTCAATTCGTGACTATGCAGGCATTGGCCAACTCCGGCGGCCCGCTCACCTACGCGTGGTTTCGAGACGGAGCGCCGCTCGGGGTAACAACATCCACCTATTCCACCAACCAGTACGGCAATTATACGGTGCAGGCCACCAATGCAGCAGGCTGTACGGCCACAGCCGGGCCTGTGCTCGTTTTTGAAGATTGTAGTGGCGGCGGTGGCGGCGGCGGGCTTCCGGGTGGTGGCGGACCGGGTTGCCCGCCGGGCAGTATTTCCATACAAATTACGCCTTCGACCCGCTGCGACTCCTTCCTTTTTCAAGCCATCGGAGCCAACTATTTGGCCGGATCGGCGCAATGGCACTTCGGCCAATCCGGCCAGGGGGTGACCGGAACCGCCGCCGGAGATCAGGTGTCGTTTGTTTTCCCCAATGCGGGACAGTATATCGTGGTACTGTTCGCCACGCTCACCACGGGCGGCGTTTGTCGGGTGGTAGACTCCGTGAACGTGGAGGTGGTCGCACAATTTTCGGTACTGCCCGCCTGCCCGGGCAGCCCGACGGGTTTTGATGAGGGCAGCGCTTTTTTGCCCGGCAGCGGTATCACCGCATGGGCCTGGGATTTCGGCGACCCCGCTTCCGGCCCGCTGAATACGGCGGCCATTCAAACGCCGACGCACCTATACGCCGCTGCCGGAACCTATCCTGTAACGCTGACGGTGACTGCCAACAGCGGTTGCACATCCACCGTTGTCCATCCCGCCGATATTCCGCAACCCACAGCACCGGTCATTACACCGCCGGCGGAAACCTGTGCAGGTAACGCGCTGGAATTCGGCGGCACCGGACAGGGCCTCGTCTGGGATTTTGGCGACCCCGCTTCCGGGGCACTGAACACGGCGGCCGGCAACCCGGTTTTTCACACATTTGCCGCCGGCAACTACACCGTGACGGCTACCGCAACCGATAACCTCGGTTGCACGGCTACGGCCACATACACCCTGCCGGTAGCGCCCAATCCGTTTAGCGGGCAAATCACTCCGACCAGCCCGGCGCCATTTTGCGAAGGCGGATCGCTTACCCTCACGGCCCCGGTTGGCGGACTAACCTACCTGTGGTCGGACGGCAGCGGCGCCAATACACTCGTAGTATCCGAGGAAGGCGTGTACGGCGTAACCCTTACCGACGCCAACGGCTGCGTCTATGTGCCGGCGCCAGTGCCCGTATCAGTCACACCCGGCCCGGATGCGCTGATCAAAGCCGCCATACTCAACAACCTGGGCCAAACGGTGGGCGTAGCCTACCCTTCGTACAGCGTTTGTGCAGGTGAAGACGTGCGGCTATTTGCCGAAGGGATTGGTTCCCAAACCTATACCTGGTCCACGGGGATCAACGGTACCACCATCGAGTTTTCCCAGGTGCGCAACAACCTGCTGCCCGTGGGCACGCACCTGTACACAGTGACGATAACCGACGCGACGAGCGGTTGTACAACGGTTTCAGACCCGTTTGTGGTGACCGTCAATCCCGTTCCTTCCGGTTTTTCCATAGCCAACAACATCGCGCCGGCCTGTGCGGGTGCAACAAACACGCTGGCGTACACCGGCCCTAATCCCGGCAACTGGCAATTTATCTGGAACACCGGCCAAACCGATGTGCCGTTGGTGACGACCAATCCCGGGCGGTACTTCCTCCGGGTCGTCAACGAGTTTGGCTGCGAAGCCCGCAGCAATCCGCTCACCATTCTGCCCGGCCCGAACGTGGCCGCCATACCGGCGGGTTGCCACACGCGCTGCCGACCGGACACCCTCTGCCTGCCCAACATCCCGAACATCACCGCCTGGCAGTGGTATTTTAATGGAAACCCGGTGCCCGGCGCCACGAGTCCGACGTTTGCGCCGGACCAAAGCGGGACGTACTTTGCCCAACTGACCGATATTTTCGGTTGCACCAACCAAAGCGGACCGCTCACGCTGAACCTGCTTGATGGTTTCGGCAACATCCTCGGCCAGGTGTGGTCGGATGTAAACAACAATGGCGTAATTGATGCCGCAGACACCTTGGTGAGCGGCATAGCGGTGAACCTGCTGCAAGGCGGTACGCCGGTGGGTGCGGGCCAATCCGGCGCGGGCGGCGATTTTGCGTTCACCAATATCGCTTCGGAAAACTACGCGGTAGAAGTTGACGCCGGGTTGTTGCCGGCCGGCTGGCAGATCGTCATCGGGCAAGACCCGGCGAGCCTGTCCGGTTGCGACGCCGTTGACCAAGTGGGTTTGCTGATCCGGGCAGCCTGCCTGACCGTGCTGACCTCCAACCTGCAACTCGATGCCTGCCCCAACGATGTGGCGCTATACAACGGCACACCCATCCCGGCGGGTAGCAGCCAGACCTTCCTGCTGACTACGGCAGCCGGCTGCGATTCGTTGGTAACGGTGAGCGTGGTGGCGTTGCCCGTCACGTTCGGGACCCTGAACGCCGCCGCGTGCTCAGGTTCCAGTTTCGATTTCAACGGAACACCCGTTGCGGCGGGCACGTCGCAGGATTTTGTGCTGCAAAATGCGCTGGGATGCGACTCCATCCTCACGGTCAGCGTGGCAGAGTTGCCGGTTTCCTTCGGCACGCTGAATGCCGCCGCGTGCCCGGGTTCGAGTTTTGATTTCAACGGAACACCCGTTGCGGCGGGCACGTCGCAGGATTTTGTGCTGCAAAATGCGCTGGGCTGCGACTCCATTCTCACGGTCAGCGTGGCGGCATTGCCCGTCACGTTCGGAACGCTGAACGCCGCCGCGTGCCCGGGTTCGAGTTTTGATTTCAACGGAACACCCGTTGCGGCGGGCACGTCGCAGGATTTTGTGCTGCAAAATGCGCTGGGATGCGACTCCATACTCACGGTCAGCGTGGCGCAGCTGCCCGTCACGTTCGGAACGCTGAACGCCGCCGCGTGCCCGGGTTCGAGTTTTGATTTCAACGGAACACCCGTTGCGGCGGGCACGTCGCAGGATTTTGTGCTGCAAAATGCGCTGGGATGCGACTCCATTCTCACGGTCAGCGTGGCGGCATTGCCCGTCACGTTCGGAACGCTGAACGCCGCCGCGTGCCCGGGTTCGAGTTTCGATTTCAACGGAACACCCGTTGCGGCGGGCACGTCGCAGGATTTTGTGCTGCAAAATGCGCTGGGCTGCGACTCCATTCTCACGGTGAGCGTGGCGGCGTTGCCCGTCACGTTCGGGACCCTGAACGCCGCCGCGTGCTCAGGTTCCACTTTTGATTTCAACGGAACACCCGTTGCGGCGGGCACGTCGCAGGACTTTGTGCTGCAAAATGCGCTGGGCTGCGACTCCATTCTCACCGTCAGCGTGGCAGAGTTGCCGGTTTCCTTCGGAACGCTGAATGCCGCCGCGTGCCCGGGTTCGAGTTTTGATTTCAACGGAACACCCGTTGCGGCGGGCACGTCGCAGGATTTTGTGCTGCAAAATGCGCTGGGCTGCGACTCCATTCTCACCGTCAGCGTCGCGCAGCTGCCGACCTCGGCCGGAGGTTTTACTGCTGAAATTTGTGCGGGCGAAACATTTACCTACAACGGCACGGTGCTGCAAGCGGGTGCTGTGCAGGATTTTGTTTTACAAAACCACCTCGGCTGCGACTCGGTGGTGACGGTTTCGGTCATCGCCCTGCCTACGCCGACGGGCATGGTACAGGCAGGCGCTTGTCCCGGCCAGTCGTTTACCTACCAGGGTGTGGCGCTGCCTATCGGTGCGGTACAGCAGTTCACATTCACCAGCACGCTGGGTTGCGATTCCATCGTGACGGTGTCAGTGAGTGCCCTTTCGACTTCTTCGGAAACGTTGTCGGTGACGGTCTGTCCGAACGAGACATACATGTTCGGCGGGGTTGAATTGCGGGCCGGCGATGTGCGGACATTCACCTACACGAACTCGGCGGGCTGCGACTCCACGGTGGTCGTCCGGGTATCGGCATTTCCCGCTGCAACGTTTGGCCTGGCCGTGCAAAGTTCCTGTTCCAACGCCAATACCGGCAGCCTCACGGTGCTCAATCCGGGAGGAGGTTTGCCGCCTTACCGTTTTTCGATAGACGGATCGGCGTTTCAGGACGAGCCGGTTTTTGGTGGTTTGGCGCCGGGCGCCTACACGGTTTGGCTGGAAGACAGCAACGGTTGTTTGTTGGAACAAATCACCGGCATACCAGCCATTGCGCCGCTGGCTATCGAACTAAACGATGCGGAGCTGCCGTGCAGTGCCGAAAATGTGCAACTGGCGCCCGTCGTGGACGGTGATCCGACGGGACTGACCTACCAGTGGAGTACGGGTGCGCAAACAGCGGCAATTGCGGTGGATGCTCCGGGGGTGTACGCGGTGGAGGTGCGCAATGTGTGCGAGACCGTGCGCCGGGAGGTGCAGGTACAGTGGGCGGATGTAGCGCGGGATTTTTCCTTTTTGTATGTGCCCAATGTGTTTGCGCCGCTGTCGTCCGACCCGGACAATTCCCTGTTCCGGCCCTACTTTGTGCCGGGGCTGCAACTGGGGAACTATCGTTTCGAGATTTTTGATCGCTGGGGCAATCTGATGTTCCGCACCACGGACACCGAGGCGGGCTGGCGCGGGCCGTTCCGCGCCGAGGACATGCAGCCTGCGGTGTTTGTCTGGTATTTGCTGGTGGATATTGACTACTGCGGGCGGGTGCAGCGGGTGATTCGGCAGGGAGATGTGACGATCGTGCGGTAAGCATTTTTGTCACTCTTCGTGAGTTTATATGGGTGATTCAATGTAGCACCAATCCCTTTTGCCCCGAAGGGGCAGTATGTTTATAGCAGTATGCGAATCGTTTTTTTGAACCCCGAAGGGGTTTTATGTTTTGAATAAGCGTTTGACATACAACCCCTCGGGGTTTTTGGCCTAAACTGATGCAACGAGTACATCAAAGTATCTTTCGCAGTACCCACAAGAAGTCACGAAGAACCGCATTTTTGTTTTGAAACTTGGTAAGTCCAAGCGGCGCGTTGTATCGTACTTTTGCGGCTTAAAACGCAACGCGTACATTTTCCCTGATGAAAAAACGATACTTAGTCACCGCTGCTCTGCCCTACGCCAACGGCCCGCTCCACATCGGACACCTGGCAGGCGCTTATCTTCCTGCCGATATTTACGTTCGTTACCTGCGCCTGATGGGCAAAGACGTGGTGTTTGTGTGTGGCTCCGACGAACACGGTGCGGCCATCACCGTGCGTGCCCGCAAGGAGGGAGTGACCCCGCGCGAAATTGTGGACAAGTACCACACGAGCATCCGCGACACCTTTGAAAAAATAGGTATCGCTTTCGATATTTACCACCGCACCAGCGAGCCGCTGCACCACGAGACCTCGCAGGATTTTTTCCGAAAACTGCTTCAAAACGGGCAGTTTGAGGAAAAAGAAAGCGACCAGTACTACGACGAGGTGGCCGGGCAGTTTCTCGCCGACCGGTACATTATCGGTACTTGTCCCGTGTGCGCCAATACTGACGCTTACGGCGACCAATGCGAAAAATGCGGCTCCACGCTCAGCCCTACCCAACTCATCAATCCCCGCTCCACGCTCAGCGGCGCTGCTCCGGTGATGCGCCCCACCACCCACTGGTACCTCAAACTGGATGAGCACGAGGCCTGGTTGCGCGAATGGATCAACACCGGCCAAGCCGATGGTCAACAACTGCACGACCCCGCCACCTGGAAAAACCACGTCGTCGGTCAGTGCAATTCCTGGCTAGACCAGGGCCTGCAGCCCCGCGCCATGACCCGCGACCTCGACTGGGGTGTGGACGTGCCGGGCGAAATACCGCACGCTCAGGGCAAGAAACTCTACGTCTGGCTCGATGCGCCCATTGGTTATATTTCCGCGACCAAACAGTGGGCCTCAGACCACCATACCAACTGGGAACCCTACTGGAAAGACAAGGAAACAGCGCTCATCCACTTCATCGGCAAGGACAACATTGTGTTCCACTGCCTCATTTTTCCGGCTATCCTGAAAGCGCACGGCGGGTTTATCCTGCCGGTAAATGTACCCGCCAACCAGTTCCTCAACCTCGAAGGCAACAAACTTTCCACCTCCAAAAACTGGGCGGTGTGGGTACACGAGTATGTGGCCGAAATGCCCGGTCGCGAGGACGATCTTCGGTACAACATGATTAAAAATATGCCGGAGCAGCGCGACAGCGAGTTTACCTGGAAGGGTTTTCAGGAAAGCACGAATACCGAACTGGTGGGCAATCTGGCCGGTTTTGTGCACCGGGTGCTGGTGCTTATGCACAAAAACTATACGGGTGTGGTGCCGGCCATTGATGCCAACCGGGAATTCAAGAGCGGCTGGAACGCCGAGCAGGTCGGGACATTCGACGATGAGTTGCACTTGCTGCACCTCAAACTGGAGGAAATGGGCCGTGAAATCGAGCGCTTCAATTTTCGGGATGCCCTGCGCATACTGATGGAAATATCAAGCGCGGGCAACGCCCTGCTCCAGTTCAACGAACCGTGGAAGACCATCAAGGACGACCCGGAGCTGGTGAAAGTCGTGCTCAAACTGGCGCTCCAGTACGTCGCCGTATTGTCGGTAGCCCTGCGCCCCTTCCTGCCTTTTGCCGCACAGCGTTTGCGCGACCAGCTTAACCTTCAGCCGTTGAACGACGACCGCGACCTGCTGGATATTCACAACGAACTGGCCGAGGGCAACCCCGTTATCCGGGCCAACCACGCCCTGAACCCCGCCGAACACCTGTTCACCCGTATTCCCGACGAAGTGATCGCCGAACAAATCGCCAAACTGCAAGCCACGGCACAGGCAAACCAACCGGCCGTCGAAGCGTCCGAACCCGCTCCGGCAGCACATCCGCCCGTGCAAGACGAAATTCAGTACGACGATTTTGCCAAACTCGACATCCGTACCGGCACCATTCTGGAGGCATCCAGGGTGGAAAAAGCGGACAAACTGCTGAAACTTACGGTAGACCTCGGTTTTGAGAAACGTACCATCGTGTCGGGTATCGCCCTGCATTACCAGCCGGAAGAAATCATCGGCCGGCAGGTCGTGGTGCTGGCCAATTTAGCCCCGCGCAAGATGCGCGGCATCGAATCGCAGGGCATGATCCTTATGGCCGAAGACGCCGAAGGGCGACTGAGTTTTGTCGGCCCGCAGGAAGGCTGGCCGAACGGATGGGGGGTGAAGTAGGAAGGGGGCAAAGGGCAAGTTGGCAAAGGGCGAGGGGCAAAGGGCAAGTTGGCAAAGGGCAAGAGGCAAAGGGCAAGATTTCGCCCTGCTTGGTGTTTTCACCAAGCAGCCTCGCGTAGAACCGCTTTCGCCCTGCTTGGTGTTTTCACCAAGCAGCCTCGCGTAGAACCGCTTGGTGAAAACACCAAGCAGGGCGAAAAAACTTCCTTGACCTTTCTACCTTAATGCACGGAGCAAATAATAGCCCTTGATAATCAACCATTTTAATGTGCATACCGTAGGGTCTTACGACCCACGCACGGCAGAAATTTTCGCCCTGCTTGGTGTTTTCACCAAGCAGCCTCGCGTAGAACCGCTTGGTGAAAACACCAAGCAGGGCGAAAATTTTCGGCTTCGCCGAATGACCCAAAAAATGCTCGCAATACCCTCCACTCCGCAGGGGCGGGCTGCTGCGCAAGCCCCGCCCCTTGCTCCGTTCCGCGTCTTGCTGCGCTGCCCGGATGCTCAATAGATGGCCGGAATAAGCAAGCCACCTCACTGGGAGGACGAAGCGAGGCGGAAGCCGAGACCAATGTCCCGAGCCCCCGGCGTGTCGTGGCTGCGGCCCGAGACGCGGCAATACCGCGCGCCGCCGTACCACGAGCCGCCGCGATACACACGGCTCGAGCCTGTCCCCGGGCCTTTCGGGTTCAAAACGGGTTTTCCGGTGTTCTTATAATCGCCGAACCAGTCCGCGCACCACTCCCACACGTTGCCACTCATATCGTACAGGCCAAGATTGTTGGCTTTTTTGGTCGCCACGAGGCGCGTGCCCGTATCGTTCGTATTGCTGGTGTACCAGCCCACCTCGTCCAGGTTGTCGCTGCCGGCGTATTTCGTCTGCCGGGCGGCCTTTTGCCCGCCGCGGGCGGCGTACTCCCACTCGGCCTCGGTGGGCAGGCGGAATTTTTTGCCCGTTTTGCCCGACAGCCAGTTGCAGTACGCTACGGCATCGTTCCAGGAAACACCGGTCACCGGATGGTTTTTGTTTGCCCGACTCATGCCTTTTTGTTTGTAGTAGTCATCGTTGCCGGTTTCGATATGGTAGTCGTTTCCGGGTTCCAGCCATTCGGGGTAGTGGGTTTTGGTTTCGTCACAAAAAGCGAGGTATTGCCCGATGGTCACCTCCGTGCGCCCGATTTCAAAGTCCGAAAGCGTCACCTCGTGGGGCGGTTTCTCCAAATTAAAGCAATCGTCGCCCTGCTCCGGAGTGCAACCCCGGGTGTAGGTGCCGCCCTGTACGAAGACCATGTCGGGGAGGGCCTCACCCCCGGCCCCTCTCCCAGGGGAGAGGGGAGAGGCCTCACCCCCGGCCCCGCTCCCAGGGGAGAGGGGAGAGACCTCACCCCCGGCCTCGGGGGGAGCACCGCAGGGCAGAAGCGTGGGTTTGTCACTGATGTATTTGGCCACAAAGCCGGTAGCGCCTTTGTAGCGGACGGTCCAGTTGAGGGCGTTGCTGTCCAAAAGTTCCACCTCGACGCCGGCTGGCAGGGTCAGGATTCGGGTACTGCGGTCGAGCCGCGTGTTTAGGTTTTTGGAAATCTGGTCAAACTCGCGCTGGGTCAGGGGGCGGTTGCGGAAGGCGAGGCTATTGGCCACCCGGCGGCACAGGGGTTTCTGTTCGGCGGGCTGCGCGGCGCACCAGTCGGCTATGGGCTTGTACCCTTCGAGCGAGCCGGCCACATCCCACACCAGGCCCCTTTGGAAGAACGTGCAGGCGGAGTCTTTTTGGCCGCTGCGGGCCAGTTCCACGGCGGCGTTGTAGAGTGCGGCGGAGAGGTTGTCGAACACCTGGCGCATGGAGTCCGGCGGCACGGGCGGGCGTTCGGGCAGTTCGGGTTGTATCAGGCGTTCCCAGTCGTTTTGGTAGGGGTATCCGTGGGGCCTCATACCCAGCAGTTGCCCGATGCGGCTGTCCAAGGTATCGAGGGCGGTCAGGTCGCGGGCGCGGATGGTGTCGAGGGCCAGCCGTTCGTACCAGAGCAGGGAGTCCATCGGGCTGTCGAGACAGAGGGTGAGGGGTTTGCCGTCCAGCACATAGTCTACTTTTTCGCCTTGGCAGCCGTCGTCGGGCGGGGCGGGCGCCCAGAGGAAGAGGCCGAGGGCGCCGAGCAGCCAGAGCAGGGCGGCGCCGAGGGAAGTCCAGAGGCCGGCCGTAAATCCGAGGGTGCGGAAGCCGCCGCGATAGACGTATTTTTTCCAGCGGTCGGGCACCGGGAAGTGGAGGGGCGAGGGCGGCCGGTCGAGGTATTTGAGCACCGTGAAGTCGGCCTCGGTTTGGGGCAGCAGTTTTTCGATGTCTTTTTCCTGCTGTTTTTTCTTTTTCGGGTCGGTTTCGCTCAGCCATTGGTTGAGCAGCACGGCCATGCGGTGCTCGGGCCAGGCGGAGGAAGTTTCGGGCGGGGGCGACTGTTCGAGCAGTTCGGCCAAGGCGCGGCGGAGGCGGGCGACGAGGCCGGGACTGTCCTGTTCGAGCCACTGGAGCAGGGCGGCGCGGGCGGTCTGGGGGATTTGGCCCTGCACAAACCACCGGATGCGGAAGAGGGATAGGAGTTGCTCCAGCGGGGGGGCGTCGGCGGTGTCGGGCACGTCAGACTTTCCAGGTCTTGGAGACCTGGAAAGTCTCCGCCCGAGCCACAGCGTGAGGTCCCAGTGCAGGCTGGGGTAGATGGCGCAGGCGGCTACCCAGCGCACCATGTCTTCGGGAAACTGGGCCAGCAGCATGGGCAGGGGCTGCTCGTCGTCGGGCTGAAAGATGGCGGCGGGGGCATCCTGCACGTGCTCGCGCCAGCGCTCGAATCGGGCATCGTCGCCCTGTTCGGTTTCTTCGGCCCAAAAGGCGAGGCTTTGCAGGGTGGCGGGCAGCACGGTGAACAATTCGGCGAGGCGGCGTTCGGCGCGGCCCCATTCCTCGGGGGGGCGGGGGCTGAAGAGGGCGCGGGCGGGCCAGTTTTTGAACACCTCGGTCCAGCCTTCGAGCCTGGCTCTGGCGGGCTGCAGGAGTTGCAGCCCGGTGCCGACCACGAGGAGCCGGGCCTGGGCATAGCGCTGCGCCATGTCGGATATGCGCAGGCCGTCGGGGTAGGCTTCGTTGAAACCCACGCGCAGATCGGAGTCGTAAAAAAAACGCTCGATGTGGAGTTCCTGCGCCTGCAAGGCACGGAACACGGCGTCGAAGAGTTGGGTGCGGTGGTTTTGGGCGCTCTGGCGGTCGAGCAGCAGCAGGTAGTCCACCGGTTGGGTCTGGGCGCGGAACCGGAAGGCGGGCATACCGCCTTTTTCGGCGGTGGCCTGTATGCTGCGGGGCAGGTCGAGGCGCAGGGTGTCGGTGGCGCTTCGGCGGCGCATCACCCGGAGGGCGTGCTGGAAAGCGTTGCCGAGCACGATGTCGTCGGCGCCTTCGATGCGGATGTTCCAGACGTAGGGCGGTTTGTCGGGGCGGTCGAGTTCGGCGATGAGCTTGCGGCGGCGCCATTCGAGCCAGCGCCACAGGGCGAAGAGCAGGACGCTGAAAAGGCCGAGGAGCAGCCACCGGAGCCCGGGCCAGTTGGCGGCGAGCCGGGTTTTCCAGGGTCGGCGGTGGGGGCGGCCGGGTCGAGCAGGGCCTGGGTGTGGTCGTGGGGAAGCGGTAGTCGGGGCCGGAAGTCGGGCAGTGCCGGGTCGGTGGTCGCTGCCGGGCCTTCGACGATTTCCACCGGCGGCGCTACGAACAGGCGCAGGCGGAGTTGGCAGGTGTTGCCGTTGGCAAAACGGACTTGCAGGACGAGCGAGTCCATGCCCTGCACGGAATCGCGGGCGGTGTAGGCGAGGCAGGTGTCGTTTTGGATGGAGAAGGCGGCAAATTTCGACCTTCTGATTTTTGGTGGTTCTATCGGCGTATTGACCCCCTCACCTCTCCCCGTTACCCCACCTGTCCTTTCAATCCTTGATGTGGGGAAATTCCGCATTCATGGAGAAGCGAATGGCTTTTTGCCCGAACGTGTCCAACTCGGGCAGGTCGGCGGGGCAGATGGTGGTCGTTTGGCCGGCGGTGACGGCCCAGGATTTTTCCACGATACCCTTTTCGTCGGGTCGCAGGTAAATCCACGTCAGGGCGCCGAGCAGCAGGGCAAAGGCGGTGGCGGCGGCCCAGAACCAGCGTTTGGCGGTGCTGATTTTCTTGTCGAACGGGCTTGGCGGTTTGGGGGGCTGGGGGGTGTCGGGCACTTTGCCGAACAGTTCGTCGGCGCGTTTTTGGCAGTCCCTGAATTTTTCATAGACCAAAGCCTGTTCCTGCGGCGACCGGGCGAGCAGGGGCGCGAGGGCGAGCAGCAGCGCGTCGTCGTCGGCATCGGCGGGCAGCAGGCGCAGGAGTTCCTGCACACGCAGCAGCGCGCCGGTGCCCAGTTCGATGCGCTCGCTGCGGAGTTCGTCGAGCAGGTCTTTGACTAAGAAATGGAGACGTGCGGCCATGTTTTATCGGGTGTTGCCGGCGGTTATTTCCAATCTTGTAGTGCGTGCAGGTCGTCCTTGCTTTTGGCGAGCACGGAGTAGGTCACCGAGAGCAGGTTGCGTTCGGCGGCGCTGAGGGCGTTGGGGGCGTCCCGATCTAATTTTTCCACGGGAAACTTGACTTTGTGCAGCAGGGCGGCCCACTGGATCAGTTCGGCGGTAGCGGGTTTTTTGCGGAGTTTGACGAGTTTTTCGTCGCGGATGGCCTCGAAGTGCGCGACGATGTTTTCGAGTTTGTCCGTGCCGAAGCCGCCCACTTTTTTGGACAGGATGCGCAGGAGCATCTGGTCGTCGGGGAAAGGGATGTGGTAATAGACCACGCGGCGGAGGAAGGCGTCGGGCAGGTTTTTTTCGGAGTTGGAGGTCATGATGATGACGGGCCGGCGTTCCGGGGGCGGGCTGGGCCAGGTTTTGCCGATTTCGGGGACGTAAAACTCGAGTTTTTCGAGAGCGGCGAGCACGTCGTTGGGCAGGTCGCGGGGGGCTTTGTCTATTTCGTCGAGGAGCACTACACGGCGCTCGTTGCCGCGGATAGCCTCGCCGAGGGCCTCGTAGCGGATGTACTTTTGTTCGAGGTCTTCCGGCGAGAGCGGCTCCCGTTGGGTCTGCGCGTACTGGAAGTGGGCCAGCGCGTCGTAGCGATAAAAGAGGTCTTTGACCGTCGAGCCGGTTTGGGCATTGAACACCAGGGGTTCGCCGAGTTGGAAGAAGTGGGCGAGGTGCTCAGCGAGTTGGGTTTTGCCGGTTCCGGGTTCGCCGGTGAGCAGGAGGGGCTGCGCCAGGGCGAGGGCCACGTTGACGGCGGCCTGGAGGCCCGGGGGCGGTTCGTACAGCGCGGCGTCGCGGAGTTTGGGGTTGGGTTCGATGACGGGCAGGTCGGCCTGGCCTTCGGATTTGTACAAGTGGAAGTCGCTCATGCTGAATTAGTTGGTTGCGATGTCATAAATGCGCCGTTGGACGGGTTCGATGTCTTTGACGTGGAATTTTTTCTGCTTGCGGTACAGATTATCCTCCTCGGAGTCTTTTTCAAAAGTGGCTGCCAAGGCACGCGTTACTGCCCGGGACTGGTTGGGGTTTCGGATGCCGTCAATGTCGGCTACCCAGTCGTCGAAGTCCTGCTCGTCCACGGGCGGGAAGTCCGACAGTACGGTGGCTTGTTCGGGGTATTTTTGGCGGATGGCATCCAGTTGGGCCAGGATAGTTTTTTGGCGGTCGGTTTTGCCTGCCGGGTTTTCCCACAGGCCCAGGCCTTTGACGACGATGAAAAACAGGAAGGTGGGCACGTTTTTGTTGGGGCAGCGGAACGTTTCGATCATCCATTCGAAGTATTCCTGGATTTCGCCCTCGTCGTTGTCCCATTTTTTTTCTGAAATCTCGAACACGGCGGTCACATAATCGTAGGGCAGTTTGGGCACGCCGGTTTCGATAAATGCCTCGAAACTCTGGGTATCGGAAAAGTGGAATCGTTTGGCGACGTATTCTTTGAGGCGTTTTTGGCTGCCGGGCAGATCGCTGGCGATGGGCAGGTTTTCGACTTTGATGCGGTCGGCATCTTCCTGGAAGGGGAACGAGAGGGCGTCGAGGCGGTCGTCGAGGCGGTCGCGGCCGATCTCGTAGATCAGGCGCTTTCCGAAGGACGAGGGCATTTCGGTGGGGCACCCGCAGATGAAGTAGAACTGGAAGTCGTTTTTGCCCTGCCGTTGGTTGAAGGCGCGGCGAAAACTGTAGGCCTGGCCTGCCCGGTCGCAGTTGACCAAATGGACGGGTGCTATATCGGTGTCGGCACTGATGCCAAGCCCGCGAATGGCTTGATCCAGGGGGCCGGAATTGCCGCCGGGCTGCCAGTTTTTCAGGGAGTCAAGCATGGCGGCGAGCACGGCGCTGCGCTCCCGCAATTCTTCTCTGGAATCAATCCGACCCTGATTGCGCACCTCGGCGATGGTTGCAAGCCGGGCGGAGTAGCCCAGGAGGTCGGTGCGCAGGGTATTGCTCACGCCGGGCGACTGGAGCCAAAGGGCGAGGGCTTCTTCTACATTTCCTTTTGAAATCAGGCGGGTGATGCTATCTTTTGGATCCATGTTTTGGGAAAAGGCGGTATGTCGTTCGGTGGCAAATGTATCGTTTTAAGTAACTATGCGTATGCTGTGCCCCGGAGATGTTGACGTACTGCCCGCCGTATTACGCGAACCACCTACGCATATTTTTCAGCCAGGTGTTCCAGCATATCCTTCGTCATGGCATCCAGGTCATAGTCGGGTTTCCAGCCCCAGTCGTGGCGGGCGGCGGAGTCGTCAATGGAGGCCGGCCAGGAGTCGGCGATGGCCTGTCGGAAATCGGGTTTGTATGAAATTTTAAAATCGGGCTTGTGCTTGCGGATACTGGCCGCGATTTCGTCCGGCGTGAAGGTCATGCCGGCCAGGTTGTAGCTGGTGCGCACCGACAGGCGATTGGTCGGGGCTTCCATGAGTTCGATGGTACCGCGAATAGCATCGGCCATGTAGAGCATGGGCAGGGCGGTATCGGCCCGCAGAAAACACTCGAAAGGTTTGTGTTGCACGGCGTAGTGGTAAATATCCACGGCGTAGTCTGTGGTACCGCCGCCGGGCATACTTTGGTGGCCGATGATGCCGGGGTAGCGCAACGAACGCACGTCCACCCCATAGCGGCGGTAGTAGTAATTGGCCCAGTTCTCGCCGGCTACCTTGCTGATGCCGTAGACCGTTTCGGGGATAAGCACTTCGTACTGCGGGGTATTTTGGTGGGCAGCCTCGCGGCCAAACACGGCGATAGACGACGGGTAATAGACCTTGTTCAGGCTGCGCTGCCGGGCAATTTCCAGCACATTGAACAGGCTGGTCATGTTGATATTCCAGGCCCACATCGGGTCTTTTTCGCCGGTGGCGCTCAGGATGGCGGCGAGGTGGTATATCTGGTTGATGCGCCATTTTTTCACCATGGCCTCCATGGCCGCTCCATCGAGGGCGTCGAGTATTTCGGAGGGGCCGCTTTGGTTTTCGAGCGGCTTGAGGTCGGTAGCGATGACATGGTCGGCGCCGTACACGGTACGCAGGGCTTCGGTAAGCACGGCTCCGATCTGGCCGCCGGCGCCGATGAGCAGGATGTTGTCTTGTTTCATGTTTGTGCTGTTGGCTGTTGGCTGCCAGTCTTGGGGCGCCCTCGTTACGGGGAAATCCAGCGGCCGGCAGCCAACAGCATTTTCGGGGCGAAAAGTAGGGCGAGCGCGGGGAAGTGGCGTAAAATTGCAGCATCAAATTATTTGCAGCCGGTTTTGCTTGCACAAAAAGCCTTCGTTTGTCATCCATTCGCCCGCAAACCTGTTTACTCTGCTTCAACTCGCCCGCGCACCGTTCATGCTATTTCCCGTTATGAAAAAAAGAATACTGCTCCTGCTGCTCGGCACAGTGGCATCGCTCGCCCTTTTTGCCCAAACACCAGCACCACTGCTCACCCCCGATGAGGCCGTGCGCATGGCTCTTGAAAACAACTACGACATCCGGCTGGTGCGTGCCGACGGCGACATCGCGCGCCTGAACAACACGAAGGCCAATGCCGGCATGCTCCCCACCGTCAACTTTGTGGCGAACGAAACCTTTACCCTCAGCTCCTTTCAACAAAAACTCGCCAACGGCGACGGATTCAACGCGCTGGGCGCTCCGTTCAACGCCGCCAACGCTGCCGTGCAACTCAGTTGGACGCTGTTTGACGGAAAACGCATGCAGATTGCCAAAAAACGCCTCGAAGAACTCGATGCCCTTGGCCAGGCCAACCTGCAAGCCGCCGCCCAGCAGACTACCGCCAATGTATTGCTGGCCTACTATGAAGTAGTGCGCAGCCGCCTCCTGGAGCGCTCTGCACAAGAACTAATCGCCCTCAATGAGGAGCGCTTGCGCATCGCCGAAGCCCGCCTTGCCGCCGGCTTTGCCGCCCAAACGGATGCCCTCCAGGCTCGTATTGACCTCAATCAGCAACGCGCCAACCTGCTCGCGCAGCAAACCGCGACTGCCGTCGGCAAACGCAACCTCAACCAACTGCTTGCGCGCGCACCCGATATGCCGTTCGACGTGGTGGAGACACTCGAAAACACCTACATGCCCGACCGTACCCGCCTGTCCGAACAGCTGCAAACCCAAAACCCGCAACTGCTCGCCCTGCAAAAAAACGCTTCGGTAGCCTCCATGCTGGTGGATGAAACCCGCACGCTGAACAAGGCGCGTATCACCGGCAACGGGCAATTCATCGTGCAGCGCACCGACAACGGCGCAGGCTTTCTGCTCAACAATACCCAGGCCGGTGTAGTGGTGGGCGCCTCCCTCATTGTGCCGCTCTACACAGGTGGCAATATCAAACGCCAGGTGGATGTGGCCCGCATCGTTGCCGAGCAGGCAACCCTGCGTGTGGATGCCCAACGCCTTGCTGCCGAAACCCAATTAGACAACCAACTCGCCTTTTTCCAGACCCAGAAGCAGGTGCTCGCGCTGGAAGCCGACAATGTGAAAAACGCGCGCGAGAGTCTCGCCGTCAGTACCGAACGTTTCCGCCTCGGACAAACCAATGCTCTGGAGGTGCAGGTCGCTCAAAATACCCTGGAACAGGCGCTGTTCCGACAGAATGTGGTGTTGTACAACCTGAAGACGGCGGAGCTGGGACTGCGGTTGTTGGCCGGAGAACTGTAGACAGGGAGCAAAGGGCAAGAGCGGCAAGGTGGCAAATTTCTCTGAATACGCTCGCTTCTTCTGCCGCGATATTTGTGATCAAAAAGCCTGCTGTGCGGCTGTTCCGTACGTTTTTGCAGCATGCCTGCCGGCGATCACCCGTTTATGCTGAGTATCTTGATTTCCACACGCTGGTTGCGTTTGCGTCCTTCGGGTGTGGTATTGGTATCCACCGGATATTTTTTTCCATAACCTTTGTACTGTACCCGTTCGCCGGGTATGCCTTTGTTGACAAGCCAGTCGGCTACGGACTTGGCGCGGCTGGTTGAGAGTGTTTCTGCAAACTCCGGGGATGGCCGGTTGTTGGTATGCCCTCCAACTTCCAGCACTACGTCCGGGTTTTCTACCAGAAAATCGTACACCACCATCAGGGCAGATACGCACTCCGGCTTGATGACATACTTGTCGGCATCGAAGTACACGTTTTCCAGACGGATCGTA
Source organism: Lewinellaceae bacterium (assembly GCA_016719605.1). Lineage (GTDB taxonomy): Bacteria > Bacteroidota > Bacteroidia > Chitinophagales > Saprospiraceae > M3007. Next base: position 202,849 of record JADJYW010000015.1, read on the forward strand.
CTGCCTTTTTTCAGGCCTTCGCGACTGATTTTTTCGTTGGAAGCGGAGATAGCCGGGGCCGGGGCGGGTTTTACGATAGTAATGGGCGGGGTATCAGGCTTTTTAGGGCCGGTAGTTGGCGGCTGGTTCGGTTTGTCAACTGATGCTATCCCCGGCGGCTCCATAGGCTTCATATTGCAGTCAATCTGCTTGATTGGCGTGGCGTTGTCCATCAAGATGTTGCCATTATATGGAAACAGGGTTGGCGTTTTGTAGTACGCTTCGATGTAGAGGAATGGATAGGTACCTTTTTTGGGGGTGAGGCGGAAGGTGTAGGTCAGCCAGCGGGTAGTCGTGATGAGCGGGGTTTCGTAAAGCATCTCGCGCTGATCACAGTAGCCCATGCCGCCATATATCCGGATTTTGGCGGGTGTGGCGTAGTTGACCTCGTCACCGGTAGTGCGGCTCAGGCTCAGGTACAATTCGGCACGGCACAAATCCAGGGAGAACTCGTAGCATTCATTGATTTCAAGCGGGCGTGGTAGCCGTTGCCCGATTGCTTCCCAGGTATCGTTGTCGCGAACGACCAACCCCAGGTACGTTTCGCCATGGCTGGGCGCTTTGGTCACCTGAAAAAATCCGGGCTGTATATCGGGTGGGCTTTCTTCGGATTTTCCGCAGTTGTACCATCCCGATGGCGCTTCACAGCATTTTGGAATACCTTCAAACGAAGGATTGGTGAAAAGAATCGGGCTTCCTTTTTGTTGTGCGGCCAATGCTAACGGGATAGCCAGCGCTAAACCCACTGCCCACCGTAGTTTATTTGTCTTTTGCATACTCTGCTGTTGTTTTTTGAAAAATATAGCATTCTAATCTAAAAAACCATGCCGAAATAGCCGGATGATTACATACAAACAAGTTGCCCGGCCTTTTTCGACGCCCCAATAAACGCCTTCCTGCCCCATTTATGGCCCTGTTTTAGATGAAAAAAAGGGAAACGAGATCGAAGGAAACACCTGGGGTATCAACCAGAAACCGCCAACACTTGTTTAAGCATTTGTTTCTCCGCATTCAACATGCATCATTTATCATTTCTCGTGCCCTAACGCCCTTTTTTGCTGATGTTTGCGCCCGCTTCGGCCACAAGTGCCGCCTCCGATTTAATGCAGCACGCCATGCTCACGCTTGAACTTATCACACAGTCCGACGATACGCGTCCGGTTTTTATTACCGGTAATTTCAACGGCTGGTCCACCAAAGACGACCGCTACCGTATGCGGCGGATCGCGGAGGGACGCTACCAATATACCTTTATCGAACCATTGCACCTAAACGAACCCATGGAATACAAATATGTCAAAGGCGGCTGGGAAAGCGAAGAACTCGGCGCCGACGGCCTGCCCGGCGCCAATCGCCGCATGGAAGTGCCCAAAGGCAAAGTCACCGATGTAGTGCCCCGCTGGAAAAAACACGCCGACTGGTACGACCCCCGGTTTTACCCCGATATTCAGGTACTCTCCAAGCGCTTCAACCTGCCCCAGCTGCGCCGCCGCAGGCGTATTTCGGTGTTGTTGCCCTGGGACTACCACACCTCCGACAAGCGTTACCCTGTGCTTTATTTGCAAGACGGCCAAAACCTCTTCGAGGACGATGCACCTTTCGGCACCTGGGGCGTAGACAAACAACTCGCCGCACTGGCCCAGCGCGGAAAAGGCAATTTTATCGTGGTAGCCATTGACCACGGCGGCAAAGAACGCATCAATGAATTCCTGCCCTACGATTCCCAAAAATGGGGCGATGGCCTGGGGCGCGAATATGCGGGATTTCTGACCGAAACATTGAAACCGTACATTGACGAAAAATTCAGAACACTACCCGGCCGGAAACATACCGGAATCGGTGGCAGCAGCATGGGTGGCCTCATCAGCATTTACGCGGGCATTATGTTTCCGGAAGCTTATTCCCGGTTCCTGATCTTTTCGCCCTCTCTTTGGGTCACTCCCAACATTTACTCCGAGCCGCTCCGGTTTGCAGCGGTTGCTGAAACAAAAATTTACCTGTACGCCGGCGGCAAAGAAGGCGCCGGCATGCTGGCCAACGCCAACCGGTTCAAGGAAACGCTGGAACGGTGCTGCCCAAACCGCGATCTGCTCCGTTTGGAAATTGACCCCGAAGGCCGGCACACCGAAAGCCGCTGGGGACTGGAGTTTCCGAAAGCCGTAGAATGGCTTTTTTAGAGCGTGTCTGTTGACAATCCCTGAACCGCACCGGCAGCAACGCGGTGATCCATCACCCGGAACCACAACGGCGGCACCAGCGCCAGCAGCACACTGGTCGGGTAACCAAATGGCAACTGCGGACTTTCATCCAGGTGCCTCAAAATCTGGTACTTGCGCGTGGCTTTGTAGTGGTGATCGCTGTGGCGGGTGAGTTCGTACAGGAAAATGCGCCCCAGTTCGTGGTCGCTGTTCCAGGAGTGCGCGGGGGTCACCGGCTCCGGCCGGCCGGAGGGCAACAGCCGGCGACGCAGGCCGTAATGCTCGATGTAGTTGATGGTTTCGAGCAGCAGGATGCCGATCAGGGCGATAACCAGTGCCCCCATTAGCGCTTTCCAACCCAGGAAAAAATAGATACCTGCCAGCCAGGCGGCTTGCCAGAGCTGGAACCGCAACATTTCATTGCCAATACCCAAAAGCGGTTTTCCTGCTTTTTGCAGGCGTTCGCGTTCCAGCACCCACGCGCTACGCCAACTACCGACGATGGAGCGCAGCCAAAACACAAAAACCCATTCGCCCAGGTGTGCCGAGGCCGGATCCAGATCTGTCGCCACATTTTTGTGGTGGCCGCGGTTGTGCTCAATAAAAAAATGCTGGTACAGCGCCGGAAGCAGCATCCATTTGGACATGGCCTGCTCGTAGCCCCGCACCCGGTGCCCCAGTTCGTGCGCCACATTGATGCCCACAGTGCCCACGACGATACCGGTGCCAAGCGTCAAGCCCAGCAACTCCGCCACCGACAAGAGCCGGTATTGCACGGTGTGCAAATACCAAAACACAATGCCGAACAGGATAGGCAGGTTGAGGTACAGCAGCACGTCGAACAACAACCGGCGAGTACGCGGTTCCTCTTCCTCCGGCGGCACATTTTCGGTGGATTGTGGTGTCCAGATTTCCAAAACTGGAAGGATGCCAAAACTGAACACGACCGTGGCCCAGGCCCAGGGGCCTTGCCAGGCCAAGGACAGGGCGGCGCTTAAAGGCAGCAAATACGCGAATAGGTATTTCATAAAAAAAGGTTGGAGGGTTGGAAGGTTGGAAGGTTGTCATAACCAGAAACCTTCCAACCTTCTAACTTTCCAACCTTCTTAACCAATACAAGCATCCAAATCCGCAATCAAATCCGACACGTCTTCCACACCCACGCTGAGCCGGATGAGCGAGTCGGTCAGGCCCACTTTGAGCCGTTCCTCCCGCGGAATGCTGGCGTGGGTCATGCTGGCCGGGTGACCAATGAGCGACTCTACGCCGCCCAGCGACTCTGCCAACGAGAACAAGTGGGTGCCGCTGAGTACTTTGTTAGCTGCCTCCGGAGTGTTGTCTTTCAGATCAAACGATACCATGGCGCCGAACATCCGCATTTGTTTTTTGGCCACCGCGTGGTTGGGGTGATGGGCAAAACCCGGCCAATACACTTTCGCTACTTTGGAATGAGCAGCTAAGTATTCGGCGATGGCTGCCGCATTTTCGCAGGAACGCTGCACGCGCAGGTGCAGGGTTTTGATGCCGCGCAGGATGAGGAAACAGTCTTGTGGGCCGGGCACTGCACCCGAAGCATTTTGGATAAAATGCAGGCGCTGACCCAGTTCGGCGTCGCGTACGATGAGGCAACCGTGCACCACGTCGGAGTGGCCGCCAATATATTTGGTGGCCGAGTGCAGCACGATGTCGGCGCCGAGGTCGAGCGGGTTTTGCAGAAAAGGCGAGGCGAAGGTGTTGTCCACCACCGTGAGGATGCCGTGCTTGCGGGCTATGGCGCACACGGCCTCGATATCCACGATACTCAGCATGGGATTGGTGGGTGTTTCGATCCAGAGCAGGCGCGTATCCGGGCCGATAGCGGCTTCCACCGTGGCGGCGTCGGTCATGTCCACATAGCGACTTTTTAGTCCCCATGGGCCATACACGCGCACCATCTGGCGGTAGGAGCCGCCATATAAGTCGTTGACGGAAAGTACCTCATCGCCGGATTTCAGCAGTTTGATCACCGCATCCTGTGCGGCCAGACCGGAGCTGAAACAAATGGCATCTGTGCCGTTTTCGAGCGCAGCGAGATTTTTTTCCAAAACCGCGCGGGTCGGATTTTGGGTACGGGCATATTCGTAGCCCTTGTGGTCGCCCGGTGCCGCCTGCACATAGGTGGAGGTTTGAAAAATGGGGGTCATAATGGCCCCGGTGGAGGGGTCCGGCTCGATGCCGGCGTGAATCACTTTGGTAGCAAATTTCATGTAGATGGAAGGTCAAGTAGCCGATCAAAAATGGCGGCAAAAGTATAGGAAAACTACAGGGTGTGGGATATGGGGTTAAAAATCCGACGTGATCAACAAATCCAGATCGGTACTTTTCAACTGAAACCGCTCGCCGATGTACGCATTGGTGAGGCAGCCTTTGTAGGTATAAACACCGTTGCGCAGGCCCTCGTCGCCGGTGATGAGGGCCAGTATGCCACCTGTTTCGGCCTTGAGCAACAGCGAAGTGATGATATTGCTGATGGCTTCCGAGGCGGTGCGGGCCACGCGCGAAGGGATATTGGGCACGCAGTAGTGGATCACACCGTGCTGGACAAAAGTGGGCTTGTCGAGACTGGTGGTCCGGGATGTTTCAAACACACCGCCCTGATCAATGCTCACATCCACGATGACCGATCCGGGTTTCATGCGCTGCACGATTTCCTCGGGCACCACCATAGGCGTGCGGCCGTGACCGCTGTGCATGGCGCCGATGGCCACGTCGGCGGTAATGAGTTGTTCCGTGAGGTGCATGGGATTGATAACGGAAGTGTGCAGTTGGCGGCCTACATGTTTTTGCAGGCGCATGAGTTTGTACACGTTATTGTCGAAAATGCGCACCTCTGCGCCGAGGCCGATGGCCGTGCGTGTGGCGAATTCGGCTACCACGCCGGCGCCGAGAATGATGACTTTGGACGGCGGTACCCCGGCAATGCCGCCCAGCAGTACCCCCTTGCCGCCCCGGGCCGTGGAGAGCAGGTCGGCCCCAATGAGGATGGCGCTGGTACCCGCAATCTCGCTCATCACCCGCACAATAGGAAACACACCCGTCTCGGCATCGCGGATGTACTCCATGGCGAGGGCAATCACCCGGCGTTTTTGTAGCCGGGCAATACACTCGGGATCAAGCAGGGGCAGATGGATGGGCGAGATGAGCACCTGGTTGGGCTGCATCAGATCAATTTCTTCCAACGTGGGTGGCGCTACTTTCAGCAGCATATCGGCTTTGTACACCGCTTCCCGGCTGTGCGCTATTTCCGCGCCGGCCTCGGTGTATTCCAGATCGCTGAATCGGGCTTTTTCACCGGCGCCGGCCTCCACCAGCACCCGGTGCCCATGAGCAGTTAGCGTCGCTACCGAATGAGGCATCAACCCTACGCGATTTTCCTGCAAGGTCGTTTCCTTCGGAATGCCGATGAAAAGCCGCTGGTGTTTGCGCGCAACTTCGAGCGTTTCGGTCTGGGTGGTGAGTTTGGCAAAAGTACTGGCGAGCGTTTCCATGCAAGGGAGGAAATTAGGTATTGAATTCGGGGTTACAAAATTAGGAGCCGACGGCTGGTTTCACTCAAAATGTCTATGTGAATTTTTGCCGCATCCGCCGGCAACAGGGACTCAACAACCTGCGGCCACTCGATGAAGCAGTACCACGGGTCGTACAGGATTTCCTCGATACCGATGTCCAGCGCTTCGTCTGTGTTTTTCAGGCGATACAAATCGAGGTGGTGTACGAAAGCCGGCGTGCCCGCAGCATCGAGGTAGCGATACACATTGACTATGGAAAAGGTGGGGCTGGTGGGCGTGTCTTCCGCATGCAACCACCGGCAAAATGCCTGCACCAGGGTCGTCTTGCCTGCACCGAGATCGCCGAACAGCGCCACTTTCCGGCGGTTGCCAAGGGCATCCGCCAAGGCAGGTATAGCGGCATCAAGCGCACTCAAGGAAGGGATCAGCAATTCCATGGCTCAAAGGTAGCGCGTGCATTGGTGGAAAAACGTTGCGAAACACGCTATTGGACATTTTTGGAACGAGACGAGAGTGTATCATAAGTGCTGTTTTGACGGAAATTGAGATTTTTTGACAAGATGAAAAGGATTTACAGGATAAATGCGGCGGCTCCGCCACCGAAAATCCTGTAAATCCTTTTCATCCTGTCAAAAAATGTATCCGCCTGTCAACTTCGCAATTCATGATGCGGACTTACGAGACACCCTCGTCTGGATACCAGGAAAATAAAAATGTCCAGCAGTATGGTTGCGAAATCACTCCGGTCTGGCGTGCGCCGCATTTGTCACAAACCCGGTATCCGTCAGGCTGTGCAAAAAGGCAAGCAAATCCGTACGCTCCGGTACAGTCAGCGCGAAGGGTTTCAGCAGGGCGCTTTTGTTCGGGTGCGCCTTTCCGCCTGTTTGGTAGTGGTCGAGTACCGCCTCCAGTGTAGGCAAGCTACCGTCGTGCATGTAGGGTGCGGTCAGCGCGATGTTGCGCAGTGTCGGCACTTTGAACACCGCCCGGTCGCTTTCCAGGCCCGTCAGTCGGATGCGGCCGGAGTCGGGGTACACCGCATACAAGCCGTTGTTTGCAAACGACTGATCGGTGAGCAAAAACCCCGCGTGGCATTTCCCGCAGTTCAATCGTTCACTTTGAAACAACTCGTAGCCGCGTTTGGCAGATGCAGAAACCGCCTCCGGTTTTCCCTGAAAAAACCACTGGTCGAACGGTGAATCGCCACTCAGCAGTGTCCGTTCAAAAGCCGCAATCGAGCGGGTAATCACAAATGCATCGGGTTTGCGACCGTAGGCTGCTTCGGCCATTTGCACATATTCCGGTATCCGGTTGAGTCGTTCGGCCGCCAGCAGGATATTGAAATCGAATTCATGTTGCTCCTGAAACGGCACGAGGATTTGCATTTCCAACGTCGGAACGCCGCCTTCGCGCAGTAGTTTTTGCTGGTAGGCTACATTAGCCAGGGTTGGTGCGTTGCGCGTGCCTGCCCGGCTTTCGATACCGAGACTCACTGCCGTGCTGTCCGAAAATGCCAGATGCGGCGCGTGGCAGGAAGCGCAGGAGCGGGTACTGTCGGCAGAAAGTACGGGGTCGTAGAACAAGCGCCGCCCCAGGGCCACCCGACGCTGGGTCAGCGCATTGTCTGCCGGAATGGCCGGCGACGGGAAACCCGGCGGAATGGCCAGGGTGTAGGTGTCCGTGTCCGGCGGGATGGCCGGCGGTGGTTTCTCTTTTTGACAGGCCGCCAGCGCGAGGAGCAGCAGGCCGATGGGTGGGAATGGCAGGTTCATTGATGCGTGTTTGGTAGCAAAAACAAATATGCGGATAATCATTTTAAGTACCCGGACCGAATAAATCGATAAAATCTACTTTGGTCTTTTGTGTCAATACTGCGTTATTTTTTTCAACCGTAGCGCTGCTATGCTTTCAAAAAATGTCTTGTCTTGCCTCAAAATCCCTGCGTTTATTTTATCGATTTATTCAGTCCGGGTACTTATGAAAATACCAACCGCGTAGGCAAACCGCAAGATGTGTACCTTCGCGCCTTCTACCACAACAACCAAATCCCCGCACCGACTGTTTACCCGCGCACTATGGCCAAGGCAAAATCGTCCACCGGAAAAACCGCCACTTCGCAGCCCGCTCCCACCGTTTCGCAGCCCCCCGAATCCGCCGCACAGGAGTTTATCGAGATCACCGGCGCCCGCGTGCACAACCTGAAAAACGTGGATGTGCGTATCCCGCGGAACAAATTAGTGGTCATCACCGGCGTGAGCGGTTCGGGCAAAAGTTCGCTGGCATTCGACACCATCTACGCCGAAGGCCAGCGCCGGTTCATGGAAACGCTCTCCAGCTACGCCCGTCAGTTTATCGGCGAAATGGAACGCCCGGACGTAGAGCAAATCACCGGCCTCAGCCCCGTCATCAGTATCGAACAAAAAACCACCGGGCGAAACCCCCGCTCCACCGTCGGCACCGTCACGGAAGTGTACGATGTCCTGCGCCTGCTGTTTGCCCGGGCCGGCGAAGCGTACTCGTATGTGACCGGCGAGAAAATGGTCAAGTTCACTGAAGAACAAATCATCGAGCATATCTCGGAAAACTACACCAACCAAAAAATCATCCTGCTCGCTCCGGTCGTGCGTTCCCGAAAGGGCCACTACCGCGAACTCTTCGAGCAGGTGCGCAAACAAGGCTACACCAAAGTACGCGTGGATGGCGAAATCATGGAACTCGTCTCCGGTATGCAGGTGGACCGCTACAAAATCCACGACATCGAGATCGTCGTGGACCGCCTCCGGGTGGGCGACGACCGCGGCGACCGGCTCTATGATTCCATAAAAAAAGCGCTGCGCCTCGGCGACGGCATGCTGCTGGTCATCCCCGGCCCCTCCCCCGAGGAGGGTGCCCATACCCCCGCAAATGAGGAACCTGCCGGTCAGAAAGACAAAAAAACAATTGCGGCTGAAGATGAAGCAACAGAGCCGGATGTAGCCCCCCTCCCCACCGGGGGCGGGGCCGGAGGAGGGGTGTACTCCAAACGCCTCATGTGCCCCGTCTCCGGACTTTCGTACGAAGAACCCTCCCCGAACACCTTTTCCTTCAATTCCCCCTACGGCATGTGCCCCCACTGCAAGGGACTCGGTGAGGTGCAAGAGGCCGACATGGCCCGCATCATACCCGACGATACGAAGAGTATCAACGAGGTAGGCATTGCCCCCTTAGGGGAGGTGCGCGACAACATGACGTTCAAACAACTGCGCGCCATTGCCAAAAAATACAAATTCTCGTTCTCTACACCCGTCCGGGAAATACCCAAAGAGGCGCTGGACATGATTCTGTTCGGCGGCGACGAAACCTTCGAGGTCAACATCACCTGGGGCGGCGACGAGTGGAGCTACAACCTCGCCGCAGAGGGCATTTCCAATATGCTCAAACGCTGGTATACCGACAGCAGCAGTGAAAAAATCCGCCAGTGGGCCGAGGACTTTATGACCGTGGCCCCCTGCCCCGAATGTCAGGGAACCCGCCTGAAACGGGATAGCCTGTGGTTCAAAGTCGGCGACGCAAACATCGCGGAACTGGCCGAACTCGACCTGACCTCCCTGTACGAGTGGGTACAAACCGTGGAACCCTCCCTCAGCGAGCGCCAGCGTGCCATCGCCAAAGACGTCCTGAAAGAAATTCGCTTCCGCCTGCACTTCCTGCTTCAGGTCGGACTCGACTACCTCGCGCTCAACCGCCCCGCCCGTACCCTGTCCGGCGGCGAAAGCCAGCGTATCCGCTTAGCCACCCAGATCGGCTCGCAACTCACCGGCATCACCTACATCCTCGACGAGCCGAGCATCGGGCTGCACCAGCGCGACAACCACCGCCTCATCGTGGCGCTCAAAAACCTGCGCGACATCGGCAACACCGTGCTCGTGGTGGAACACGACCGCGACATCATGCTCGAATCCGACTACCTCATTGACCTCGGCCCCGGCGCCGGCAAACTCGGCGGCCAGGTCGTGGACATCGGCACGCCCGAAGCGTACATGCGCAACCGCACGCTTACGTCCGATTACTTGGCCGGGCGGCGAAAAATTGAACTGCCTGAAAATCGCCGCAAAGGCTCCGGCGAGGCGCTGGTGCTGCATGGCTGCACCGGTCACAACCTGAAAAACGTGACCCTGCACCTGCCGCTCGGCACGTTCATTTGTATCACCGGCGTGAGCGGATCGGGTAAATCCAGCCTCGTCAACGAAACGCTGTACCCTATCCTCCAGCAGCATTTTTACAAAAGCCTGAAGCGGCCGCTGCCCTACGAAAAAATCGAAGGGCTGGAACTGGTGGACAAGGTGATCGAAATAGACCAAAGCCCCATCGGGCGCACGCCCCGCTCCAACCCCGCCACCTACACCAACTTGTTCGGCGACATCCGCAAACTCTTTGCCGACACCCCGGAGGCCAAAATCCGCGGCTACGCGCCCGGGCGTTTTTCCTTCAATGTGAAAGGCGGGCGCTGCGACGTGTGCGAGGGCGGCGGCATGCGCGTCATCGAAATGAACTTCCTGCCCGACGTGGCCGTACCCTGCGAGCGCTGCATGGGCCGGCGCTACAACCGCGAAACGCTCGAAGTGCTGTACAAAGGCAAGAGTATCAGCAATGTGCTGGACATGACGATTGACGAGGCCGTGGTGTTTTTCCAGCCGATCCCCAATATTTTCCGGAAACTGAAAACCCTCCAGGACGTCGGCCTCGGCTACATCACCCTCGGCCAGCAGGCCACCACGCTCAGCGGCGGCGAGGCCCAGCGCGTCAAACTCGCCGAAGAACTCAGCAAAAAAGACACCGGCCGCACCGTGTACATCCTCGATGAACCCACCACCGGCCTGCACTTCGAGGACATCCGCCACCTGCTGGCGGTGCTGAACAAACTGGTGGACAAGGGCAACACCGTCATCGTCATCGAGCACAACCTCGACGTGATCAAAATGGCCGACCATATTGTGGACATCGGCCCGGAAGGTGGCGGCCGCGGCGGCGCCATTGTTTGCGCGGGTACGCCGGAGGAAGTGGCGCAGGTGGAAGCGAGTTGGACGGGGAAGTTTTTGAGCGGGGAGTTGGCAGGACACAAAAAAACCCCCGGTGGATAACCACCGGAGGCTTAGAATTTTATCAATCAAATATCAGACTCGCTTATGCGATCTTGACATCTATTGCATTCATTCCTTTTTTGCCACGTTCCGTGTTGAAGGTGACCTGGTCGCCTTCGCGGATGTTGTCAATCAGACCGGTGACGTGTACAAAAATCTCCTCCTGGGAGGAATTGTCAACAACGAAACCAAATCCCTTGGATTCATTGAAGAATTTTACTGTTCCAGTGTACATTGTAAAAAATTGAAAATGTTGATATGGCAATTTGCCGCGACAAAGGTAAGCGCATAAATTGCAAAAAATTGATTTTCAATGTTTTTTGTAAAATTATTTTTGGGCGAGGGAATACGTCAACATCTCGGAAGGGCTGGAAGGGGGCAGGGATGCATACATTTCGGTTTTCGCTTCGTTACAAGATGACCTCCCAGGAGTTCCGGTATTCGCTTCATCCAACAAAGACATCATGACGCCGCTGTTCCTTGCTGTTTACACCCTTGTGCCGACTTTTTTCGGCACACTCGGCTTTTTTCAACCCACGAGCGCCCGACCGCCCATCACGATCGTGACCGACCGGAGTTGGGACGTCGGCGGCCGGAAGACAACGTTCGGCGAGTACCCGCTGTCGGCCGAACAGATTGCCTCGGCCACGTCGCCACTGCACGGCGGAACGCGCAAAGCCGTCGTAGCGGAATTCGGCCCGCGCTCGAAAATCATCCCCGGCTCCGTGCCGATCTGGCGCAACCGCACTGCCGAACCGGAAGGAGAGGCCTACCAGTTTCGCAAGACCGTACGGCTCGGCGCCGACCCCATCCGAAAGATCACACTGGAGGTCAACAGCGACGATGTAGCGCGCATGTACATCAACAAGCGGTTAGTCAGCGTCGACAAGCGCGACGGAACGCTGAAAGACGGGTACGACGACTGGTTTACGTTCCGCAGCGTAACCGGCTTCACGTCCGGCAGAATCTACACCTACGACGTGACGGATTTCTTTTTTACCAACGTCACCAACACGATTCAGGTCGAGGCGGTCAGCCTGGCGTTCGATGGCAACCACGCCTATGTCAGCGCCAAAATCGTGATCGAATTCGCACCGATGCCGGAACCGCCGCGCCCGGAGCCGCCGGCCAAACGCAAACCGGCAGCCGAGCCGAAAGCCACAGCCCCGCCGCCTGCAACAACCACCGCTACCAAACCCGCCGCTCCGGAAAAAACCGTCTTCGAAGCCGGCCGCGATCCCGAGATC
>JADJYW010000015.1:217500-329372 GCA_016719605.1 Lewinellaceae bacterium
TTGACAGCGGTTACGACATCGGGAAATTGCTCGACGCGATTTTTACCAGCACTTGGTTTTACGAACCGGAAAACATCGGCTGCAAAATCAAATCGCCGGTGGAACTCTGGGTCGGCATCCGCCGCACGCTCCCGCTAACCCTCGAAGACGCGGAAGCCCAGCTGCTCCTGCAACGCGCCCTCGGCCAGGTGCTTTTCCACCCGCCCAACGTGGCCGGTTGGCCCGGCGGCAGGGCCTGGATTGACAGTACCGCGCTCATGCTGCGCCTGCGACTCCCGCATATCATCGCCGCAAACGGCGCCCTTGATCTCAGTCCCAAAGACGACGACGACGCCCTCATGGGCCAAAATCGCGGCGGGCGCCTGCAAAAACGCCTCGCGCTGGAAATCAACTGGAAACCCATGACGGCGCTGTTCGCCGACCGGGATGAAACAGCAGTCCTGCCGGCCCTCGCCCGGTTCCTCTGGCAAATACCAGTCGCCGAGCCGCCCGCAGCCGTCCTGAAAAATCACACCGACCCTTCCTCCCGGGAACAACTCGTAAAAACTGCAACCCTGCAACTGATGGCCACCCCGGAATACCAATTATCATAGTGATAAATTTTGTAAAGTACCTGAAGTCGCCCGAAACGTAGTCGTTTGTGCGTTGTCATAAACTCAACGCTTGTCAACCTTTTCCGGGCGACTCTAAACTCAAAACTCAAAACTCTAAACTCTAAACTCTAAATATGTTGATCAAACGCCGCTCCTTTCTCAAGACTGCTTCTTTAGCCACGGCCTCGCTGTGGGTACCGCGCTTTTTGCAGGCACATTCGCGTCCCGGTGCATTGGCGCCGAACGGCAAAATACTTGTTGTCATCCAGTTCAGTGGCGGCAATGATGGCCTGAACACGGTCATTCCTGTGCGCAACGACGTGTATTACCGCGAGCGTCCGCGCCTCGGCATCAAAGCCCCGGATGCCCTGCGGCTGACCGATGAAGCGGCGCTGAATCCCGCCCTTGGCGCATTCAAGTCCCTGTACGATGCGGGTGACCTCGCCGTGCTGCACAATGTGGGCTACCCCAACCCCGACCGGTCGCACTTCCGCAGCATGGACATTTGGCACACCGCCAGCCCGGCCGACGAGTACTGGCCCACGGGCTGGCTGGGTCGCTACCTGGATGCACAGTGCGGCGATGCTGCCTGCCAGTCGCCCGTACTGGAAATTGACGACACGCTCAGCCTCGCGCTGAAAGGCGCACAGCGCAAGGGCCTCGCCTTGCAGGAACCCAAACAACTGTACGAGAGCGCCCGCAGCCCGTATTTCACCGACTATGCCGCCGCCGGCGCCGATCACATACACGAGGACTCGCCGGTAGGTTACCTCTACAAAACCATGGCCGAGACGCTCGCTTCGGCGGAGTATATTTTTGAAAAAAGTCGCGTCAAACCCAGCCCGGCAACCTACCCGAACACAGGCCTCGGCAAACACCTGAAAACCGTGGCCTCCCTGATTCTCGGCGATGCCGACACGTCGGTGTACTACGTTTCGCTCGGCAGTTTTGATACGCACATCAATCAGGCGGCGCAGCAAAAACGGTTGTTTACCGAACTCAACGATGCTCTCGCTGCTTTCTCCGCCGACCTGAAATCGCAGGGCCGCTGGAACGATGTGCTGGTGGCCACTTTTTCGGAGTTTGGACGGCGCGTGGCGCAAAACGCCAGCGGCGGCACCGACCACGGCACCGCCAATCAGATGTTTTTCCTCGGTGGAAGTTTGAAAGAAAAAGGCCTGCTCAACCCGCTGCCCAACCTGACCGACCTCGATCAGGGCGATCTGAAGTTTACGGTAGATTTCCGGCAGGTGTACGCCACGTTGCTGGAACGCTGGCTCGGAGCAGATTCCGAACAAATTTTAGCGCAGCGGTTTGAAACGCTGAGGTTTGTGTGAAGCTGCTGCCTCATTGAATATACATCTGCAGCAGCGTGCGATGGCGATCAAAAATGTTTTTATTGCCATGTATATTAAATTTCTGCTTTTTTGAAGCGATGATGGGAAAGGCAATCATACCTACTGTCCCACCGACCATCCCGCCCAATATGATATTCAAGTCCCGGCCTAAATCACCCTGCCCGCCGCTCTTGTCGGATAAGGATGCCCCAGGAGGGCGCCGGCAAGAACGCTCCCGGCTGCCACACCATAGCCTACCCCAATCCACCAAAGAGCAGAACGCTCCCGCCGAAAGGCAAGCATCTCGATATCCGGGTAGGGAATTTCATAAAACGCACCCACCGTGTTCCAATCGGCGAACGGTTTTGTGGTTTCAAAAAGAAGGGTCGAGTCGGTTATTCCCCGCAACGTTCCCCTGTAACGCCCCATCCATTCCCGGGCGCCGGCAGTACCAGCAGGCTTTGCCACATCAACCCACATGACATAGCGTTTGACTTTTTTTTGTGGAACGGAATCCCGGGCAAGCATACCGGGAACATGACGGGACTCCAGCGAAAATGCGGGAAGTTCTGCAGAAACCGCACTGAAGAGCAGCAGGCAAATAATACCTTTTATCTGGATCATCTTGTTTGTTCGGTGTTCCTTTTATTTTACTGAACACCGCACACAAACATACTTTCCAGGCCCAAAACGGGCAGATGTGTGCTGTCATGCGAGCGCATGATTTTGGTGGCACTTCGGACTTAATCCGTGAAAAGCCCCGTTTACCGCGTTCCATCACTCGAAATTTGGATACTACCGATTTTATAATCCAGCCACGCTGTTTCGGCTACCCAAACGATCACCCGCCCAGCTCCCCCGCCGCCCGAAACCGCCGCACCAGAAACTCCACCGCCAGGGCATAACCTTCCAGCCCGAGCCCGAAAATACAGCCCTCGCATTTGGCCGACAGCCAGGAATGGTGGCGCCAGGTTTCGCGCTCAAATACGTTGCTGATATGCACCTCCACGGCAGGGGTTCGGATGGCGGCCAACGCATCGGCGAGGGCGATGGAGGTGTGGGCGTAGGCGCCGGCGTTGATCACGATGCCATCGGCTTTGGAGCCTGCATCGTGGAGCTTGTCCAATAAGGCGCCCTCGTGGTTGCTTTGAAAATACTCCAGGTGTATGCCGCTGAAACGGTTTTTCAGTTCGTTGAAATAATCCTCGAACGAGGTGCTGCCGTAAATTTCAGGTTCGCGGCGCCCCAGCAGATTGAGGTTCGGGCCATTGACGATGAGGATGCGCATGGTATGGCGTGTTTGAGTTAAAAAAATAAAGGAACCGATTTTATATCTCCGCTTCACCGCCGTCCAAACCGCACCCTCGGGTCTGCCAGGGCATACAACACATCGGCTACAAGCGTGCCGACGACGGTGACCGCTGCCGCAAACATGACCATGGCAAATAATACCGCGTAGTCATTTTGAGCAAAAACAGCCACCATTTTGGTACCCATCCCCGGAAAATCGAACAGGTATTCCACAACCAGCGAGCCGCCAAACAAGGCAGGAAAGAAATTGGCAAAAACGGTGATGACCGGGAACAGCCCGTTGCGGAAAGCATGGCGCCAGAATACCAGCCGCTCGCTCAGTCCCTTGGCCCGCGCCGTGCGAATGTAGTCCTGCCGGATCACTTCCAGAATTCCCCCGCGCATTTGGATGGCCAAAATAGCCAGAGCATGCAGGGTGAGCGTGAGCACCGGGAGCACAAATTTTTCCATGTTGTCCCAGGCCCAGCGCCCAAATGGCTTGCCGCTCAGCAACCACGGCTCGGCGTTCAGCCCGTTGATCAGGCCCAGCCCCACGTCTTGCCGGGACAACAACAGAATCAACAGGCTACCCAGCCAAATCACCGGCATGGCATACAGAAACAGGAGTACCGCCCGCAGCCAGCGGTCGGCCTGCCGATCCTGGTGACGGGCCATGAACACACCCAGCGGAATCCCGATCAGGTAAGCCAGCAACAGCGCCATGCCGTTGAGCAGGAGCGTGACCAACAGGCGCGGACGCAACTCCACGAGTAAGGGATTTCCGGTCACAATGGACGTGCCGGGGTTGCCCGTCACAAATCCGCTGAGCCACGCGTGGTACCGGTTTTCCACACCATGCCAGTGCAGGGCGGGCACCAATAGATTCCACCGCCGGGGATACATTTTCCAATCCGAGCAGGCTTGCTCCACGGCGGCGATCCGGGCCATCAAAATTGCCCTGGCGGTAGCATCGCGCAGCGTATCGGTATACGCCCGCGCGACTTGCAACAACGGCGGCACCTCATCGGGTTGTCTGACCTGGCGAAGTGCCGCCAACGCAATACGCACAGGTCCCGGAGCATACTGCAGCGCGGGAGCAAGTTCGGATGTGACGGCTTGCCAATAGCGGCTGGTAGCCGCCCAGTTGCCGCTCCATGCCGCCAATCGCACCAACTGCTCGCGATCTTCCACCGGCAGGATACGGTGCAGGGTATCCGGGTAAGCCTTGCTGAGCAGGGAAAAGTAAAACACCGGTTTGTCCAGCCCCATACTCCGAGCCTTGGCCAGATACGCCGTGGGGCTGTCGGCATAGTCCACCTGCACCGGATCCGTACCGGTGTACTGGCTGAGCGCAAAGGTGACCATCGAGATGATCAACAGGGTAGGCACAGCCAAAAGGATTCGACGGAGGAGGTAAGCGAGCATTGAAATATAAAAATCAACAGGTAAAAGTCAGCGGCTCACGCAAAAAACGGGTTGTACTCCATTTCGTGGCGGATGGTGGTGGCTGGACCGTGACCGGGATAGACAATCGTTTCACCGGGCAAAGCGAACAATTGGCTGCGTACGCTCCCGATGAGCGTGTCATAGTCGCCACCGGGCAGATCGGTGCGGCCGATACCTTCCAAAAACAGGACATCGCCGGCCAGCACAAACCCGCCCGCCCGGCAATAAAACGACAGGCTGGCGGGCGAGTGCCCGGGGGTAAATAAAATCTCCAGGCGGGTATTCCCAAATGAAACCTCGCCGCCGGCTTCCAAAAAATGCCGGGGCATGGGCGATGGCTCGGCTCCCGGAATACCGTACATGCGGCAGGTAGCGGGGTAGTGTTCGAGCAAGGGCAACTCGTTGCGGTGGATTTCCGGCAGCAAACCCCAGGTACGGTGTACGAATGCGTTGCCAAAAACGTGATCCAGGTGGCAATGCGTGTTGATAAGCCGGACGACCCGGAGTTGTTGCTCCGAAATAAAATCGCGCAAGGCAGTGCGTTCCGCATCCGTGTAACAACCCGGATCGAAGACGACGGCCTCGCCGGTTTCGTCGTACACGACATAGGTATTTTCCGCAAAAGGGCTGAATTCAAATACGGCTACTTCTGTCATGCCACAAGGATAGGGGTTTTCAGGAAGTTACGCAGGGATCAATGCACAGCAAGGCGCTTTTCCGCCACCCCCTCCTTCGTTTGAATGCGCAGGGTAAACAAACCTTTGCCCCAAAGGCGGGTGTCTATGCGGGTTGTGTGTACACCCGTCGGCTGGTGCACCTCTACCAGCCGGCCAACGGCATCGAACACGACCACCTGCTCCAGTGTGTTGCTCCCGACAGCCAGCCAGGCCTCCTCGGAGGCCGGGTTCGGGTAGAGCAGGACTTGCAGATTGGTCGCATCGGAAGACGTGCCGGTAGTTTCCTTGATGTGCAGCCACAAAGTGTCTTTCACGATGCCCTCCAGCTCGATGGGATTTCCGGCGGGGTCAATGGCACGCAAGCCGTGCACCGGCAAAGTGAACGGTATTTTAGCGCCGCCTGCGCGTTCGATCACATCTATGATGATGATAAAATTGGTGGAAAAATTGATCTTGGCAATACTGCCAAACCCGGATACCGGCTGCCCGTGCTTGCGGGCAAATCCGAGATCAAACTGCCGGCGGCTGTGAATATCCTTAGGTAGCAGCAGGATGTCGGTCGGAAAACCGAAAAACGAGTTCGTACTGTAAAGTACCTCCGGGTCGTGGTTCATGTACTCCGGATAGCACAGGGCAAAAGCCAGTCCGTACAGACCAAGGGCGGGTTTGGACGGGCTGCCCACCATAATATCTGCACTGATCTGCTGGGGCATCGGGTTTCCCGGGTCAATGACGATGGAATCAACGGCAAACCGCGCCCAAACTCTGGGTGCATCCCCACCGTAAACCGTCGTGCCGGTGTCAATGGCGGAGTAGTTTTGTTCGATGGCATTGCGGTCAAATTCGTTGACCACGCCGTTTCCGTCGCAGTCTATATGTTTGAAATTGACGCCGACGGTAGTCGCCAGACCCCAATCGGGTGCAAACTGCGGCAACCAGGCCGTGGTGGCAAAGGGTCGGGGCGATCCCGTTTCGGCGAAGCCAAGGCCAAGATTGAGCAGGTCGTAGACGTTGGCCCGCTTGTCGCCATTGGCATCACCGGGCAGCACATAGTCCGTCATCGGGGGTGTTTGGTCAGCAAACAAACTGTAGGTATCCGTCACGACTATTTTATCCACCGAGGACACGCAGTTGTTGTTTTTCCAAACAGTCAGGTTGGTCCGGTACACCCCGCCGCCGGCGTAGTAGTACTCCACAACGGTGTCGGCCGGGCCACCCGTCCACAGTGGGCTGCCGTCGCCAAAGTCCAACTGAACATTCGTGTAACTACCGGAAGACAGGTTTCGGAAACGCACCGTGTAGCCTTGTGCGGGGCTACCCGAAACGATTTCCACGTCCAGATCGGCGCCGCAGGTTCCGGGCGCCGGAGCGCCGCACTCCCCTGCCCACCATTTGGTGACTCCCGCTGCCATGGCGGTACATTCATTGATGTAGGTCACGCCGTTGCAACCGCATACCGGGGCAAAAAAAGACGCACATATTGCACTATTGTTGACCATAGCCGCATTGACGCAGCTCGGCGCGGCTACTGTGACCACCTGACAACGGGTGGTAGCACAGAACGTCTGGCCGTCCGGGTTTTCGATCTCGTATTGCGCGCAAATAAAGTAGGTGCCTTCGCCGGGCAGGGTGGCGGTGAACTCGGTTGTTTCGGCAAGAATCGTATTGGTTTTGTTGTCGAACCACTTGATGGATTTCACCGTACCGGGATCGGCTACCACCGGGCCAAGTTTGCCGTATAGTTTGGTGCCTACAGCCGTTACAACCGCGTCGTAGCCGCACCAGTTGGGGTTTTGCTGGCTTACGAACACATCCTGACTGGTCTGCGCCGAACAGCCGTGCGCATCCGTCACGGTCAGGTAAACGGTGAAGTAGCCTTCATGCGGAAAGGTATGTTGCACGGAGTGGCCGGCGCCGAGCGAGCCGTCGCCAAAGTTCCAGGAACAGAACTGCACGGCAGGGTCATAAATATCGGCTTCAAAATTTATCCGGAAAGCATTTTGTGGACTGAAGGCGTAGCCAAAATGGGCGATGCAAGGCAGGGTATCGGACACGCAGGTAAGTGCCACGCTGGGCAGTCCGTCGGCGAAACACCCGGGCGGAAGGCTGGCATGCGCCGCCGAAAACCGAATCGTTTCGCCGGCCAGCAGGTCTTCTGCGCCAACTACGGCGCGTATCAATTGGCCATTGTCCAGATCAATGATCCGGGCGCCGCAGCCGGTCGTGGTATTGGCTACCCAGCCAACCCGCTCGCATTGGGCCGACAAATGGGCATGCGAAGCCAAAAACAATAAGAACAACCCAGCCAATGGTGCCAAACGCACGGGCAACGGAACAGGATGGAGCGCAGGTACGAGTTTTAGCATAGCGGCACGAAGTTCAAGAGCAGTATTTGAGCGTGTAAAGGTTAGTCGCCGGAGTTTTACAACCAAAGACATTTTCAATAACTTGCCGAAGAAAAAAAAGTTGATGCTTTGGCTATCAATTTGACAATCATAAAATTAAAAACACCGCCCCCGCAAAAACAAACCCTGTCTCAAGCGCCAGCATGGCCGAAGTATATTTCCAAAACCTGCCCGCCGCTATCTGCCGGCATCTCAACAATGTCCGTTCACGCATTCAAATTGCGGTTTGCTGGTTTTCCCACCGCAATGTTTTCGGGGTATTGTTACAAAAACTGTGCGCCGGTGTTTCCGTTGAACTCCTGCTGGAGTACGACACCCAAAATATCCGCGACCAGAGGAGGCTTGATTTTCTTTCGAGTGATGGAACGCGGATTAAACGGATGCAGGCAACACGGATTTTCACGGATTTATGTAAGGAATCCGTGAAAATCCGTGTTGCCTGCATCCGTTTAATCCGCGTTCCATCACTCGAAATTTGCCACTACCTGATTTTCAACTATTCATCAAACTCGGGGGCATCCTTTATGCCTACCGCGACACGACGCTCATGCACCACAGGACTCCGCATCTTTTTGGAGCAGCCCATGCGGTTGCAACAGGATTTGCCGACAGGGCAAACCGGCAGGTTTTGAGGCTCTTCTTACAACTTGTTCAGGCAATTTTTGCTTATCCACCCTGTCCCTGATTCCCGGCGGCATAGTTCCGCCACCGCATTTGCAGCACGCCCAGCATGGCCTCCCGGATAATACGGAGCGACATTTTGGACTGTCCTTTTTCCCGGTCTTTGAAGATGATCGGTACCTCGCGTACCTGAAAACCGAGGGTGTAAGCAGCAAACTTCATAGCGATCTGGAAGGCATAACCCACGAAACGCACTTTATCCAAATTAATGGATTCCAGCACCTTGCGTTGGTAGCAGATAAAACCTGCCGTAGGGTCTGCCACGGGCATCCAAAGAATGATACGGGTATAAAGCGACGCACCATAGGAAAGGATGATGCGGTCGAGTGGCCAGTTTTCGACATGCCCGCTACGCACATAGCGCGAGCCGATGGCTACATCGGCGCCCTCGTCGCGGCACATGGCCAGCAGGCGGAGCAGGTCGTGGGGGTCGTGCGAGAAGTCGGCATCCATTTCAAAAAAATAGGTATACGCGCGTTCGAGGCCCCAGCGAAAGCCCGCGATATAGGCCGTGCCGAGGCCGAGTTTACCATGTCGCTCAAGGAGGTGTAGCCGGTCGGGAAATTCCTGCTGCAGGCCCCGGATAATATCGGCCGTACCGTCAGGCGAACCGTCATCCACGATGAGGATATGAAACCTGTCCGGCAAGGCAAAAACCGCCCGCACGATGGCTTCCGCATTCTCCCGTTCGTTGTAGGTGGGTATGATGACAAGCATATTTTGGAGAGGGTTGGAAGGTTGCTGGTTGGAAGGTTGCTGGTTGGAAGGTTGGAAGGTTTCTGGTTGGAAGGTTGGAGGGTTGCTGGTTGAGAGAAGTATGTACCTCTAACCAGCAACCCTCCAACCTTCCAACCAGAAACCTTCCAACCCTCCAACCTCATAAAGCGAATGCTGCGGCGAATGCCAGCAGCGATACGATGAGGCCGTACATGAAGATATTGTAGCAGATACTGAGGTAATGGTATTTTTTGGCCAGTACGATACCGAGAAAATACAAGTCGCGACTCATGGATCCGTACAGGAATTCCGGGTCGCGGAGCATTTCATTGACCCCCCACTGGAAGTCCTCCAGCGGCATGCTGTGGAAATTTCCAAAGAAGAGCAAATTGGCTTTGCGTTGTTTGATGGCTTCGCGGGTCACCTTACCTTCCGTTACTTTCGGACGGGTGCTGAGCGTAGCGTAGATCATGGATCCGAGGCAGGTAGCCAGCAACAACATGGACGGTATGCCAAGTTTCAGGTTGACATGATCATTGCTATCCATAAGTTTGGGCAGCAGGTTGGACACCAGGATAGAGATCACGATAGCATTGACCGACAGCATGAGGTTGGCCTTGCTGTCGGCCATGGCGCTGAGGTTGGTATGGGTGCGGTAGGTGGTGCGGTACATCGTTTCCACACCGCGTCCGAATCGGGCAAGTTTGAGTTCAGTTTCACTTTCGAGCAGCACTTTTTTGATGCTGCCGTTTTTTTGCTTCTCGTCCAGCAGAGCCAGTTCTTCCACCGTAGGCGCCTTGTCTGGATTGAGCCGACGTTTTTGTTTCAGCAGGCGCTGAATATGTTTTCCCTTGCGCTTATTCAGCATTTCGCGGGCCACAACGGTGTGGTACTCATGGCTCAGCATGAAGTTGATTTCAAAATCCACCCATTCCTGATCGTTCATTACTCTGCCCCGTGTTATAGCAAATTCCTGGCGGAGTTTGCTGTTGCGGTCCCAGTAGCTATCCATACCCAGATGGCTCAGGTCGGCATCGCAGATGATCTGCTCCAGCAGGTCGGTCGGTTGCTGGGGTACCTTGGTGACCCGGATACAGCGGAAAATAATTTCAAGGTCTTCATCGGAAATTTTTCCGCGTAAAAAACGGTCGGCATTGATGCAGCGCGCTCCTCGTGGTCTTCCGGCCCTTGGGCGTACCCGGTGTCGTGAAACCAGGTGGCCAATTGCAGGAGTTCGATCTGGTACGGGCTGACCTGACAGCCTTCGGCAATCACGTTCACCGCGGCCACCGTCTGGATGGTGTGTTCAAAATCGTGAAAGACGTATTTCGCAGGCATATTTTCTGCAAAATACGCCGTCACGAACGCTTCGGCATCTTGCAACAGGGATGTCGTGGTAGAACTCATAGAATAGAGTAGTTATCCAGCAAAGGTAACGGATAGTTGGAAAAAACGTTTGGACGCCGGGAAGGTAGGCACTCTTTCGATAAAAGCGATATTGCGTTTGTCACCAGGTGTTTTCCAAGTCCTTGGGTTCGTAGGTGTGATCCCGGTCGGAGTAGTAGCTTTCTTCTGCTTTTTTTTTGCGCAGCAAAAATCCCGACGAAGCACCCGCGAGGCGTGCCAGCCAGGCAATGGGCGTGAGCAGCAGAAAAAACACTACTGACAACAGTACCCGGCCGTTCAGCCAGCCCAAGCCCTGGGCCAGCAGCATCCAGCCGGCGTGTACCCTGGCCGACAGCCCGGGTGAAAAAACCCCGACAAGCGCCACGACCAACGCACTGTGCAACAGCCACACGTTGCCCAGCCAAATGTGCAATACCAACAATCCCGCTGCGATGACCAGCATGGTCTCGAGCACTTTTGTGCGATTTTTCATGCTAAAACAAGGTGTAAATAAACGGTGCAATGGCACTTCCGCCACCAATAACCAGCAGCACACCCAGCAACAACAGCACCAGCACCACCGGCGCCAGCCACCACTTCTTGCGGGTTTTCATAAATTGAAAGAGTTCGCGTAAAAATTCCATAACTATCTGTTTTTCATTTCTGTCCTGTTCTTGACCGATCTGGTTAATACCTGATAAACCATTGAAAACAAGGATTCATCCAGCCCAAAAGCGTGAAAGATTGCCTTGTCAAAATCTATACGATCCGTCTTGAGGACCTCGTCGGTTATGCTCAAAACGTCGCGACGCTTGAGCCGCTCAAAGGCTTTTTTGATATTCTCAACCTGAGACCGGTTCAATCGAGCCGGGTCGAGCAGTTTCAGTTTTTTAAAGTCGTTGGCATTCAAGTCAAGTACACCTTCGTAGCGGGCAGTGCCGTTCATCTCGATCCAAAGGTATGTCAAGGTACAATTGAGCAATGCCGCGATCAGCTCCCTGTCGTAAGCAGCATTGACCTGAAGAGCGACTAAGCGCTGGTCTACCATAAATCCGTCTGCCGAGAAGGTGAAAAAAAACCGCTCCTCCGGATTGATTGAGGTAATCAAATGGAACATCTTGGGGCGCATGGAGTACCAAAACGGTTTGTTGGTTTGGGCACAAGCCTCTGAAATAGTGTTCCGACCGTTTTTGTTGGGCATACCTTCAAACTTCTTGATCCAGTTGTAAGCACCCGGATATCGGGCCTGAATTTGCTCAATCGGCTCCTGACAAACAAAGAGATAGTTTTTGAAGTCCTGTTGTTTCAAAGCGATTCGCTTCAGCTCTTTCGGCCCTTTGATGAGGGGCAGCAAAAAATCCGCTTCTACGCCCGTGGCCGCCGCAGTCTCTTTTGGTATGATGAACATATCGTTCCAACCCGTCCGTTCCCCTCTGCCCGAAGTCGTGATTTGGTTGATGTCTTTGGCAAAATATGGTTCGAATGGAGCAAACAAATCGGGGCTTTCGAAAAAAGCCCGCCAATTATCGTGTACCGGTAACGATGCCAGAAGCCGTTCTTTAGGTACGATACAAACGCTTGCAGCGCCGTCTTGCCGTGTGTAAAGATTGGCCCTGTTAGCCGATACGCGCCACTGCTTGTTTTTAGGATCGTCGCAAAGGTCAACATCGGCATAGAACTTTTCGACCTCCCTGATTTGAGTTTGTTCGTCCAGGCCGCCGAAAAAATGCTCCATTTTGCGATTCAATGTGATGAACCTTGTTGGGGCACTTGTTTGTCGGCGCTCCAGTACGGTAATTATCGTAATAACCCTGGACGACTTGAACCAATGTTCTGCCTCGGTCTGGATCACATATTTGATCGTAAAATTGTCGAGCAAGAATTTTTTGAATTGGTCGCCGTATTCCTTGCCCAGCCACGCATTTGACGTGATCGCGGCAAGCATGCCGTCGTCTTTCAGAAACTTGGTAGCATGTTAAATACAGTAAGTAAAGTAGTCGGCTCGCCTGTTCAGGCGAAAGGAGTGGTCTTGTTGTGTGCTCTGCTGCTCTTTCTCGATTTGTTGTTTGAAGCGCAAAAACGAATCGTCGGGAATATCCTCTTGCTGTACAAAAGGGAAATTGCTGACTATGCTATCAAACAGCGGTATACTCATTCCGGATTTTTGGGTAAAGTCCTTTGGCTCCGGGAAATCAATTGTTTTGCCGACTGCTAAATTGAAAAGGTCGTCGCGAATGACCTTGGGGAAGTTGTTAGTTTCGCTCGGCTTTTGTTTGTACAGGTTGATGACGGAGAGGATCGCTGGAAAATGCGAAATATCGTTGCCCCAAATCTGATCGAGCAAAGCACCATGATCGGTGTTGCCCCAATAGCGCAGGATCGAATAGGCAGTGCTGAGAAAGGTGCCGGTTCCCGATGTCGGGTCAAAAACCACATCTTCCGCTGAGCGGATAGCCGGAAATGCGGCGAAGACAGCGAGTTGTTGGGGGGTAAAATACTGGCCGAACTTGATTTTTTCGTCTTGCGGCACCAGATTTTCCAACACAGTTCCAATCACTTCCGAGGGCAACAACCTGAAATTGAACCGCGATACCACGCGCAGCAAGTCGAAAAGCGCCTTTTCAAGCGTCGGGGAAAACGGGATAACATCGGTAAAATAGGGCTGAAAAACAGCCTGATAGTCAATCTCTTTTGCCGAGTCAAAATTGGTTTCCAGCACTTCTTTCAGGCCTTCGGGCGCAGCAACATCAAACCCACGCAAATGGGCTGGTATATTCGAAGCGAGGGTTTCGTAGAAAATAATTTTTCCGATCAGGTTGTAAAACGTGAACTTGGCCAGAACCGCTTCTTCATCCAGAACGATATTTTTTCGGGATGAACTGGCGAGCATATCCAGCGTTGACCGCTCGTACACCGTCCATCGGTTAAACTGGTCGCGAAATGACCGATCGCTTCCTTTCAAGCGCTTAATCGCTTCCTGAAACTGAGGTATGACAACCAATGAGGTGTCCTTTACGGCTTCAATAAACGTATCTGAAATAGTCAGGGCCGCTCTAATCGCACCGCGTTCTGACAAGGTTTGCAAATCATCTAAAATATCCCTCAATCGGGCTTTCAGCGCTTGTTCGTGTTTTTGGTACGATCCGTAATCCTCCAGGTCTGCCCGGCTGTTGATGCCGGCCTCTCTTGGATAATACTTGAGTTTTTCAAGCAGATGAATGGAGGTGTAGTTGTTTTCGGGAATCCCCAAATGACGGCCTCCGCGCCATTCCAGGTCACAAAAGAGTTGGAACGAAGGATTTTTGCTTTTCGAGCGCATTCAGGAGCATGGCTGGATCATCCGCCGGCGTGTCCGGGAATTTCAGTTCCCACCCATTAAAGATCACCCCGGATATTTTGTCCACAAAGAGCAAGATATCCGGGAACTTGGTGGCCTTGGCTTCTCCCTTGATACCCTGATCATTCGTCGCATCCTGAAAAATAGTCGCGCCGCTTGTTATCGCCTCCTTGATCCAACCGACAAGATGCCCGGCCCAGGTGCGCTCGTTAATTTTAGCCTTCATAGTTCATCGTGTGATACTTGACAAACGGCTCTTCAAAAAGCAGCAGGGTGGCGGGTTTGATTTCCTTTTTTTTATTTTGAAGGGTCTCTTCGATCCTGTCGGCGCACACCTTGATGTAGTCAATGGGATGCACTTTGTGCAACAGCACATCTTCATTTTTTTCGATTCCGATAAAATTCCGGTTCTCTAATATAGCCGACAGCAGAAAACTACCGCTTCCGCAAGCATTATCCAGGACGATATCGCCTTCATCTGTGAATGTTCGGATCAGGTACCTGCCCAATTCGACGGGCTTTTGCGTTGGGTGGTACACCTTCCCTTCGGATTCAGCCGTCTTGATATAGATATGGTCCTCAATCGGGAATTCCTGTTCCGGGTAAAAAACTACATCAGTCGGGTACCTGCTGCCATTACTTTTCACATGACGGGGTTTGAAATCCCCATAACTTCCCGTGTATTGGTCTTTCCGATAGCCTTTGTCGTAGGGTTCACCTTCGGTCATTTGCGGGTTGTAGGTCGGCTGTTTTTTGTAAAAAATACAGATGTCCTCGTGTTTTCTTAGCGGTTGAATTTTAGAATTCAGGAAATTGGTCGGCTTCGACTTGATCCACACGATTTTGTACTTGAACAGTTTTTCGTTGCTCAAAATGAGTTTGGCCGTAAATACCCCTTGGCCTGTCAAAGCAATGGCTCCTTCGTCTTTGATGATCCGCTCGTAATGCGCCCAAAGCAAATCGAGCGGTATCACCGAGTCCCACTTGTTTTGGGTGGTTCCATACGGCAAATCACACAAAATCAGATCAATAGACTTACTTGGGATAGTATGCATGACATCCAGACAGTCGCCCTGAATGACTTTATTCAAAAGATCAGTTATTGGCAGCATTTTGCTCATAGCAAGAAAACGGTGAACATGATGGGGTGCGGGCAAAGTTAACAAAACCGGATGGGGTTCAATCCAGCACAAACTCCTCTTTCCACCCGTCCCTTTCCGTCCACTCCGGCTGGTTTTTTTTGTCAAACAAATAATCGCCTACCACGAGGTAGTCCATCTCGGTCCGCATAAAACAGCGGTAGGCATCCTCGGGCGTACAAACGATGGGTTCGCCGCGCACATTGAAACTGGTGTTCACCACCACCGCCACACCGGTCTTTTGGCGGAATGCCTCGATGAGCAACCAGTAGCGCGGGTTGGTTTCGCGGTGCACTGTCTGGATACGGGCCGAAAAATCAATGTGCGTGATGGAGGGCAGGTCGGAACGCAGGTGGTACAGTTTGTCGCGCACCGGCAGCCTGTCGTAATTTTCGGGCAAGGGCAAGCGGCGTTCGTTGCGCACGGGGTGTACGAGCAACATGTAGGGCGAAATACCTGCGTATGCGAAATACTCCGCCACGCGCTCGGCCTGCACCGAGGGCGCAAAGGGTCGAAAACTTTCCCGGTACTTGATTTTCAGGTTGAGTTTTTTTTGCATTTCGGCATTGCGCGGGTCGCCGAGGATGCTGCGATTGCCCAGCGCGCGCGGACCAAACTCCATGCGGCCCTGTACCCAACCAACCACATTGCCGGCAGCCAGCAGGTCTGCGGTTTCCTTCGCCAGGTCGTCGAACTGTTCGAAATGGCGATAAGGCGCCCCGTATTTTCGGGCCACGCGCTGCACGTCGAGGTCGGAAAAGGTGGGGCCGAGGTAGCTGCCCAGCATGCCGTCAAGTTGTGCAGGTACGGGCCGGTCTTTCTGGAAGAAAATATGCTGCGCCGCCAGGGCCGCACCAAGCGAGCCGCCGGCATCGCCCGCAGCGGGCTGGATGAACACCGAGTCAAAAATGCCTGCCTCCTGGATTTTTCCGTTGGCCACGCAGTTGAGCGCTACCCCGCCGGCAAGACACAGGTTCCGGGCGCCCGTCAGGCGCTGCGCCTCGCGGGCCATGCGCAGTACCACCTCTTCGGTAAACTGCTGGATGGCCAAACCGAGGTTGCAGTGGTGCGCCTCCAGGGTATCCTCCGGCCGGCGTTTGGCAAAACCAAAAAGGCGCTCCCAGTCGGCATCGCGCACCATGCGCAGGCCGGTGGCATAATCAAAATAACGCTGGTTGAGCCACAACGAACCGTCGGGGCGCAGGTCCACGAGTTCGGTGCGGATGGTGTCGAGGTAGCGGGCAATATCGGGCGAATGTGGGTTGCCGTAGGGCGCAAGGCCCATCAATTTGTACTCGCCGGAATTGACCCGAAAACCGAGAAAATAGGTAAACGCCGAGTACAGCAGCCCCAACGAGTGCGGGAAACGCAGTTCCTTCAGGATACGGATATCCTTGCCCGTACCGTGGCAGATACTGGCCGTGGCCCATTCGCCCACGCCGTCCACGGTCAGGATAGCTGCTTCCTCGAACGGGGACGGGTAAAACGCGCTGGCCGCGTGGGAGAGATGGTGCTCGGGAAACAGCAGGCGCAGCTTGCGGCGATCGAAGGGCATCACCTGCTCCAGTTCCTCCCGCAAGGCGCGTTTGAGAAACATTTTTTCGCGCAGCCAAACGGGCATTCCGGCCCAAAAAGAGCGCAAACCGCGCGGAGCAAAGGCGTAGTACGTTTCCAGCAGGCGCTCGAATTTGAGCAGGGGTTTGTCGTAAAACACCACGGCGTCAAGTTGGTCAATCGTCAGACCGGCTTCTTCGAGGCAGTAGCGCACGGCGTTGGCAGGGAAGCCGGGGTCGTGTTTTTTACGCGTGAAGCGCTCCTCCTGTGCGGCAGCGATCAGGTGGCCGTCGCGCAGGATGGCGGCGGCGGAGTCGTGGTAGTAGGCGGAAATACCGAGGATGTTCACGGGTGCGTACGGGTGTAACAGACCTTCCTGGTTTTAAAAACCTGGAAGGTCTTGTGGTGCAATTTGTTTTTCCAAAAACGGCCGCAAAAACGCCGCCACCAGTTCATTCCCGCGGTCGTTCCAGTGGTAGCCGTCGTCGGTACGGATACACTGGCCGACGCCCTCAAAGGTTTGCAGGTAGACCGGCAGGCCGTCGGCAAAAGCGATGTCGTTTTCCCGGCATAGCCGGGCGAAGTGATCGTACTGGGGCTGGAATCCATCGGCATTGAACACCAGCAGCTGTGCCTTTCCGTCGAGCAGGGTTTTCATTTTTTTGAAAACGGCATCGGTCATGCGCACGCTGCGGGCGAAGGGTTCGTAGTCGAGGTTTTTTCGGCAATAAACTTTTCCGCCGGCTCGGCAGGCGGCTGGTCGAAAGTGCCACGCGCCTCGGCAATGCGCTTGAGGATGAAGTAGAGGAAGTGGGAGTAGGGTTTCACGTTGCGGGGGTACTCGGCGGCGAGTTTGTATACCACGCTGCCGTCCTCCAAAATGTATGGCCGCCGCATCCGGACATGGTAGCCCGCCACTTTTTCAAGTTCCCAGTAGTTGTCTATAAAATCGTTGCTGCACATCTGCCAGACCACCAGATCGGGCTGTACTTCGTCCAGAAATTTTTCCAAAACCAGGTACTGCTGCGCATTGCTGTAACCTGCCGCGCCGTAAGCAAAAACCTCGATGGGCAGGGAGTCGCCGAGCAATTTGTAAAAAAGCCGGTTGTCGGAAGTCTGGGCGCAAGCCGTATAGGAATCGCCGAGAAAGAGCACTTTTTTACGGCCGGAGACATCGGGATTACCCCAGTGCCGGAACCCGTTTTTCCCAAAGGAAAGGGAAATGGGATAGGCTGTGTTGCACTTGTCGCGCAGTTCGCCCGTGTGCCGGTAGCCTTCCTGCACGAGCCAGCCGTAGGTGCGGTCGGGCACGCGGTAGTTGTACGGCGGCGGGGCCGGCGGGTCGCTGACAAACTGCGGAAAAGCACGAAAAAACAATTCTCCAATACCAAATACCAACAGCACACCGATCAGCAGGGCGATCAGGCTGAAAAGAATTTGGCGGGACGGTGGGCTGCTGGCCATGCGCAAAAAAGGCTGGTGCTACGGTTTATAAAGTTTACAAAGATGCGGCACAAAGATGCGATGCAATCCATCATCAAATCAGTACCTGTACCATTTTTGGAGTACCGGTTCGGCATGTTTCCCCTGGGGGGTATAGTCCCGTTCGGGATAGCCTTCGTGGCCGCGCATGTTGGGAAACCACTTCCAGAGGAAGCCGCCCGCCCACCAGTTTTCGGCCTGAAATGTAGACAGCATAGCCTCCATGCAGTTGGCCTGGGCCTGCTCGTTCACCGGGCGACTGCTGATATCGCGCTCCAGTTCCCAATTACGCCAGCCCGCGCCATCCACGCTGAGGTAGCCAAACTCGGTGAACAGCACCGGGCGGCTCTGTTTTTGGCTGAATGCCCGCAGGTTTTGTACGATGGGCTGCCAGGCGGTTTTCAGTTCGGCCACCCCGGGCGTATCGGCTTGCACCAGCGGGAAGTAGCCGCTCAGACCGATGAAATCAAGTTCTTTCCAGAAAGGTACTTGCTGCCAGTCGTCCCAATTGGCCGAGTAGGTCAGTTTGCCGGGGAAAACCTGACGCACGTTTTTGATCAGCGAAAACCAAAACTGCGGGCGTTGCTCCACGGATTTTCGGAATTCGGTGCCGATACAAAATAATTCCACGCCAGTGGAGTCGGCTAAGCGGGCCATACGCAGGATGTAGCGTTCGTAGTCTGCTTCCCACGCGGCCCATTCTTCGGGGGTGGCAAACCTCAGGTTCCCGGTCCACGATCGGGGGACGTATACCTGTGGTTTGAGCATAACCCGGATGCCAGCCTCGTGTGCCAGCCGGATGGTTTCGCGGACACCCACCGGGCGTTCGCCCCACCATTGCCCGCCTGCCTCCTGATAACGTACGGTCGGCGTGCCGGTTCTGGTGAACGCGTATGGTACCACAGCGATCCAGCCGGCCCCAAGGGCTTTGACGGCAGGCATAGGATTTTCGGAAAACGGCTCGGGAGGAGCCACGAGCGTCAGACCGTTCATTTTGCCGGCAACAGGCAGGACAGCGGCTTGTATGGGTAGCGGGCCGGGCTGGGAGCAGCGGCATGATAAAAATACCAGAAGCAGGAGACTGGAGTGTGGTAGCATATTGGCCCGGTTTGCAGCGATTTAAACCAGTTCCGCAATCCGGGCTGCCAGTTCTGCCAGTTCGTTTGCCGGGATATCGAGTGGTTCCTTGAAACCAATGTCGGACACGGCATTCAAGGGAATCAGGTGCACATGGGCGTGTGGTACTTCGAGGCCCACAACGGCAATACCGATACGTTTGCAGGGCACGACCTGCCGCACAGCCTTAGCCACTTTTTTGGCAAAAACCATAAGGCCGGCCAAGTGGTCGTCATCCATATCAAAAATATAGTCCACTTCCTGTTTAGGAATGCAGAGCGTGTGGCCTTTGGTCTGCGGGCGGATGTCCAAAAAGGCCAGGTAATCGGCGGTTTCGGCGACTTTGTGGCAAGGTATTTCGCCGTTGACAATTCGGGTGAAAATGGATGCCATTTGAAGAAAGTTTGAAGCGATAGCAGGTCGGCGGGCTGGAAGATTTCAGGAAGCCTTCCAGTCCGCCACAACCGGCTAACCTGTTTAACCGATGGAGATTTCTACGATTTTGAATTCGAATACGCCGCCGGGCGTTTCTATTTTAGCCACATCGCCGCGTTCTTTGCCGAGCAGGCCGGCGCCGATGGGGGAGGAGACTGATATTTTCATCAGTTTGGTGTCTGCCTCTGTTTCCGAAACCAACTTGTATGTCAGTTGCTTCCCGGTCTTCATATTTTTGATAGTGACATTGGACAGAATGGCCACCTTGGAATCGTCCAATTGGGTCTCGTCCAAAACACGCGCATTGGAGAGAACCGTCTCCAACTCGCTGATTTTCATTTCGAGCATGCCCTGGGCATCCTTTGCCGCGTCGTACTCGGCATTTTCGGAAAGGTCGCCCTGGGCGCGTGCTTCTGCGATAGCGCGGGCGGCTTCTTGCCGACCGGCGGTTTTGAGTTCGTCCAATTCGGCTCTGAGCTTGTCGTACCCGCTCTGCGTCAAATACGTGTAATTAGCCATAGTATTTACTGGTATAGGTTAGGTATGGTACAGAAAAAAGCAGAAACGTTTCTGCCGCGCGGGTAGAAACGTTTCTGCTAACAATAAAGTCGGGCAAAGGTACAGGCCCTGCGAGAAAGACAAAAATTTTAATTCTGCTTTTTCCGAGCCTTGCGGCTATGTCCGTTTACAAGTCAATGCGCACGCCGAGATTGTGAATACCGCTAAAAATTTCGGTGTAGCGGTAGCCATAGTCAAGAGCCAACCGGCTGCTGGAGCCTTTTTTCAAGGGCAGCGAGACGGAAAAACCGCCGGCGAAGCCGTTGTCCAAGGATGCTTCGAGGCTTCCTTGTGGTGCATCGAATTCCATCTTGTAGGCAGCACGCAGGGTGAAATTTTGACCAAGGCCAAACTCCAGACCCGCTCCGACCTGATCGCGCGAGAAGGCATTGGAGGTAAAGTTGCCCAGCAGGGAAAGCCGACTGCTGCGGCCAAGCAACCAGTCGTAAGATGCCCCGATATTCAACTGAGAAGGCAACTCGTACTCGGCGCTCCGTTGGTAGTAGGTAATCGGGTAGTCAAAAGTAGGGTTGGTGCTGCCGGTTTGAACGCCCAAGCCCTCGCCGGTGAAGCGCATTTTGCCGCCCACGTTGCGCAAGGATATTCCAAACTTGAAGTTGTCATTTTCACCGGTGACGTATTGCACACCGGCATCCAGAGCCATTGCACGAGCGCCGGCATTGGATACGGACTCGTTGACAAACTTCACCGTCACACCCACCGATACCCGGTTGGCAAACAGGTGGGAATACGAAAGGCCCATGTTGAAAAATGACGGACTGAAAGTAGCGCCCGAGCCTTCCGGAGTATCCGCAGTGGTCAGGTCAAAATCGCCCATATCAAAGGCAACCAGGCTGACCCCGAACACACCGCCTTTGCCGATGCGCTGTGCAAAGCCAAGGGCATTGAGGCTGATGTCGGCCCCGTCCAGATAACGGGTATGGTTCAGGTTAAACTGGGTATTATTGATTCGGGACAGACCCGCTACGTTCAGATAAAGCGCATCGGTACCTGTGACCATAGAGGTGTTGATGGAGTGCAAACCGGCGCTCCGTGCCCACGGATTGATAAGCAATTGTGCTGCACCTGCTTCACCTTGGCGGTCCGGGTTGCCTGCATATACAGTCCCGGCCAATACCAAAAAGCAGAATGCGAGCAGGCTGGTGTATTTATGATTCATACCATTGAGTGATTGAGTGATGATTATTCATTGTATACTGGAGGATGGAGCGGTTGAGTGTCTGGCATACCTAAAATATGCAAACACTCAACCGCTCTATCGCGCTTCAAATCTACAGACCGGACGGGTCAAACTGTCTGGCTATGCCAAACCACTTGATCGTTCGTTCCCCTAACTCCGGCGCTTGTACCTGTATCAGATAAACCCCGCTGGCAACCGGAATGCCTTTGCTGTTCCTCAAATCCCACTCCAGGTCGGGTGTGATTTGTTGATACGGTTCGTATACTTCATCGCGCCGGTACTGGCGGATGAATTTACCGTCAAGGGAGTAGATCGTAACCGTACACTTGCCGGGCAGGTTCGTGATCTTGATCACATTGCTGAACTGGCTGGTCTCGTACGACGAGAAACCGTAGTACGGATTCGGCACTACCTTGATGGAATCAAGAGCATTGGCGATTTGCACTGCATCCTGATCGGAGGACTGCCTGCCGTCAATTTTGAACAGGTAGCGCGGATGGCCGGTCTTTTTCTTACTGTCGGCATCGTTGTACCAGGTATCAAACGGTTGCGTCACGCGCAATTTGACCACGGTTTCGTTCGGAACCAGACCCTCGCGCAGCGAGGTCATTTCGAATCCGGGTCTTGTGAGCAGCATTCCCGTCCACGCAATGTTCCGCAGCTCCTGCGTTTTGATAATCTCAATCGCGTTGGCATTAGGCGCAAGTTCAGGAGTCAGACGCTTACGCAAAGCTTCGCATTGGTCGTACTGTGTATTCATCACATATACCCAGTGCTGACCGCCCAGAATCAAATCATAGTAGTCCTGAACCGGAGGGATAGCCCCTTCGCTGGTCGGATTCCAAAGCATATCCCGGCCGGTGTAATTCGTAAGCGGGTCGTCAAGAACAAGATCATCCACCGTTCCGTTGAAATCACTGCTCGGCTTGATGTACAGGATCAGGTTTTTATCGCTGCTTCTCAATGTCTGGGTGAAAACACCATTGGAAGAGAGCACTACCGGTTGGCCACCACCAAGCGTAATGGAGATACTGCCTGCGGTCCGGTCGCTCACCCGAATACTGACCTCATAGTCCTTATTCGGCTCCATATTGACGATTGTTTGTCCCAAACTATCCGTAGAACCCGGCGTATGAACGGCTGCCGGATTGGAACCGGCTACTGCCCAGCCTGCTGCCGGAAGCCAGAATTGGTTGCCCTTGGAGAAGGCTTCGTTTTCCAGCAGGTTGTTCGAATAACAAGAGTTTTCACCAAAGAAGACGTTGAGTCGGCGGCCGGTTACCACGTCTATGGCGTAGCCGGGGAACCAGCCCATGCCGTAGATCAGGTTACCATTGGCATCGCGTGTACCGTCCGGATCAGGTCGGCCGTCACCGTCAACATCCGCCTTGCCCACCGAAGGGGAGTAGCGTACATCAAAGGATGCACGTTGCCGGTTGGCCGGGCTTTCTGTCCGAAGCGCCGGGTCTTTGGGATACGCGGATCCGGTATAATACAGGGATGCCGATTCAACGACCACACAGCGGCTCCACTTGCTGGTATCGCTGGTCAGTACGATGTCCACGTTGGGCAGGTTGGCCAACTTGTAGTGCCGGCTGGTAGCAGAACTGGTAACGAAGTCCGGTTCCCGGTCTTCAGGCCCGGTCACATTCGTGTACAACTGCGCCTGTGTCGGCGTCCATGCCGGCGTAACCATACGCGACATCGGATCGAGCGCCCAGTCGCACAACATATACGGCACAAATGAGCTGTCGCCCATAGTACTCAGGGCCTGGAAGGGATCAAGTTTCTCGTCGCGCTCAAATTTATTGGTTTTGACGTAGTTGAAGAAACCTGTCTCCTCGTCCGGGATACCCAGTAGCCACCGCTCATTGGCATTGGCGTACTCGATCTCGGCGCCAATAGCACCGTTGGCCTCGCCTGGATCAACATACTTTTTCGCTGTGGTCGTGTCCTGCAGCCAAATGTAGCTGCCGGGTAGCGGCGCCTGCGCAATGGTCACGGAGAACCCGAATTCCAAAACGAGTTGCTCATTTAGCTCGGCGATCGTACGCTCCGAAGCAATGATGTCACCGTTTGGCAACTTACGCAGTTCCCAGCGGGCATCCTTGTCGAGTTTCGTGTCGGTCACGTCGCCGTCCACAAAACGCAACTCATACTCGCCGTCTTTCACTTCCAGCGGGTTGAAAATCGTGACCGTAATCGGGCCGCGACCCGGGAGGTAGGTCAGGATGGTGTCTTGCAGCCCGGGTGTAAACAAGGCTTCGCGACTGGCCGGTTCGAGATCGAGGAAGTTGCTGTTGTTGCCCGTACCCTCCAGACGAGTGACGGGTACACCGTCGCCGTACGCAGAATTCAATACGCGGTCAACAATCGGACGCGGAACAACCGTATAAATTTGTGTACCCCGGCGACCGGGCAAATATGGAAGTTGTTGGCCGGCAACCGGGCGTTCCAACGGATCAAACGTGCTGTAGTTGTTGTATGCGTACGCAATGACGGCGTAGTAATACTTCTTGTGGTTGATCAGTCGCTTGTCGTTGCCCGTAGCAAACCGGTCTTCTACGATGGGGAACGTGTGGCGCAAACCATTGTCCGCGCCATCCACCCGGAGTTCCGGGAAGAAGAGCAGGTTGTTGTTGTTCGGGTCGCGCGTTTCCACCCAGTTGTAAATATTCGCAACACCATTTCTAATGTCAACCTGGTGTACCGGGCGCGATTTTTCCGGATCATCCAGATCAGCCGACGACACGTTCGGGTTGGCTACCTGGTAAATGCGGTAGCCCTCGAATTTATACTTGATCAAGTTCGAGTCCGGGCCGAATCGCAGGGAGTCGGGAGCAAGAATGTCCTTTTCCTCGTACTTTTCGTTGATATTATTCGACGGGAATTCATTGGTCAATACCGCAATCACCTGCTGGTTGAGTTCGATCCAGTTCACCGTTGGGGCATCCGGACCGTCAAGCAGGTCAAAGCAGTTGTCAAACAAGCCCTGCGCCAATTTGTCGGCACGGAACAACCCCTCCAAATCCGGGCAGGGATAGTCAATATCGGGTACCCACGGGATACCGATGATGAGTTCATTCACAGCGCCCGGCGTCAGGAGGAACGGGCCGGAGGCTTGCAGGGTACGGCGGTCGCCAAAAGGCAAGTTTTCCGTACACATGGACCAACCGTTCGGATCATTGGGCGGGTCCTGCAAGGCGTACTTCGTTTGCACACCCGATGGATCGTAACCGCTGCCACCGTAGGTAAACGGCGCTCCATCACGCCAGTAACCGGTCAGGTAGCGATAAAATTCAATCGGCAGCTGCGGGTCTGTCGTCTGTTGTTCCGGTGTACCAATAGTAGGATTGTTGTAGTACACAAAGGAGGACATCCCGATTTCGTCGCCGTTTTCATCCAGCGGGCCGCGGAAGTAGTCTACCCCCATGATCGGTACCCGGTCGCAGTAGGTATTTACACCCGCGCAATCGCAGCCCGGCTGGCCGTCGGTAGCATCCTGGTTGTAGGTGAACATCAGGCTTTTGGAACTGTCGCAACCAATGTAGTCATCCAGATGGCAACCAAGGTCGGGGTCAACCCACATAGCGAAGAACGTAGAGTCGATAGATTCCAGCGCGCGGTTAATCAGTTTGTAACGCTGGAACGTCATATCGTTCAGTTCGTCGTTGGTGACGTATGCAAACGCCTGCACCTGTACCTCCATTTGAATGGGCGATCCAGTAGTGAGGGCGTGCGGGGCGCCACCGCCCTGGTCGTTGTACACCCAAAATATCATCTCGTCGGGGTAGCGATCCAACGGACAGCCCCGTATCTCGATGGAGGGATAGTCGCCATCCAGCGGGTTGTACCGATCGTCTTCGTTGGCATCGAAAAAGCCTGCGAGACCCTGATCGGTAAAGGGCAACTGAAAGCCCCATACATCAAAGAAAAAAGCATTGTTGCCTTTTGCCGGCCAACCCTTCACACCACGAGGGATGTTATCCGGGTTGAGGTTGCCGCTCGCGATATTGGACAAGTGGGTGCGAATCTCGTCGCCCGTCACCCGGAAGTGCCGGTCCCAGTTGGCGCAGACCTGATCGTCGGTCGTGCCGGCTTCCGTCAGCGGGCCGGGCCAGAAGTCGTTTCGGCCGGAAGGGCGATAGTCTTGGCAAGCCAGTTTCAGGTTGCCTGCCGGGTCAACGCCACCCAACCAGACCGAGCCGGCAAAGATGGAGGATACTTCCCGTTGGCCGGTGGAGACATCCACCTTGGGGACAATATAACGGCCGTCGTTGAAATCCCACCAACAGTCGCCGCCACCCAGCAAACGAGCACGCACGTTGTTGATTTCCATGTCAATCTGGGACCTGGAACTGGCACAAACGCCGCGGTATTCGGCCTTTTTGGTGTTGCGGCCCGCGTTTCGCACATAGTCCGGGATGTGCCGACACGCCCCAGGACGCGAGTGCAAGCACGGCCGCCATCCAAAGTTTGTTTATACGCATGGTTTACAAGTTTTTGAATTTTTGTACTGAAATATGTATTTATCTATGGTGTTGGTGCGGGATGTTGAGCCGGTTGATCATGCGTGTTGCATGATTCAACCGGCTCAACGTTGCACCGAATCAAACATTAGAACTGAAGCGCAGCGCCTATGTAAATACGACGCGGCAAGGAAAAGCGACCGGGGTTGAGTACCGCCCAGGAGTAGGAAGCCAGGTAAGCATCCAGGTCCCGGCCCTGATCTTCCACACCACGAAGAATTGATTGTCCTTCGGCCGTAGCGAGGTAACCATCATCATACGCCGAACCGGTAACCGGGTACACACCGAGCACGTTTTTCTGGTTGAGCAGGTTGGACACCCGCAGATAGACGTTCAGGCCCAGCGGATTTTTGCTGGTTGCCGAAGACAGATCAAAAGTTTTGTCCAAACGAAGGTCCAGGGTAATCCGCCAGGGCAGGCGGCTGCCATTGAGTGCGCCCAAGGTGCCGGTACCGCCGAAACGCTCCGCACGCTGCCGGGCGGTGTACGGACGACCGGATGCTCCGGACAATTGCAGGTTGGCGCCAAAGTTGGCCAGAATATCTTTCCCGGCGATGCGCGGGCCGTTGTAGCGTTTGCCCGAGTCGTAGCGGTAGTCGAGGATAGCCTGAACGTTGTGGCGTTCGTCGAAGCTCAGCGGATACAGGGTACGGATGTTGCCCCGTGTGGTCAGGCCGCGCTGCGAGTTGGCATCCGAACCGGTGCCGTCTGCAAATTGCAGGGTGTACGCCACGCGCAACTCTGCGTTCTGGATACGACGCAGGTCGTACTGGACCGTGAAGCCTTTAACCGTACCGAAGTCCAGGTTGCCAAAGGTTTCGTAGCGGCCAATTACGGGCACGTACAGGTACGTGCGCTGCTGGATCATATCGCGCATTTCGCGGTAGTAGGCCGAGAATTTGAGTGCCGAGTTCTGGTTGAGACGCTGCTGGAAACCCACCTCATAGTCCACAACACGCTCCGGTTTCAGATTCGCATTGTTTTCCGGAGTACGCCCGGGGACATAGAAATAGATATAGTCCAACGGTGTCACTTGCCAGTTGCTGGGCGGGCGCTGTACGAGAATGTCGTAG
The DNA here is from genome assembly GCA_016719605.1 of Lewinellaceae bacterium. Classification (GTDB taxonomy): domain Bacteria; phylum Bacteroidota; class Bacteroidia; order Chitinophagales; family Saprospiraceae; genus M3007. Next base: position 244,457 of record JADJYW010000015.1, read on the forward strand.
TGCGCGAAGAAGTTGGCATCTTCCGAGATCGGGAACGAGAATGCCAGACGCGGCAGCCAGTTGACCTGCGGGACGTAGTCTTCAAACGCCGAGTTCGGGTTAAAACGCAGATCGAAAATATCGTCGCCGGAAACGGTATCGCGCAGGAACGGTGCTACGACACCACCGCCAAAGATGACGTTGCCGTCAGGCGCTTGCGTACCATCCGCCCGATACCAGGTATCGCCATTGCGGAACGCTTTGACCGTTTTGTCCTGCTCGCTCGTGACGTACACTTTGTAGTCATCTCCGACGGTACCTGGACGGGTGCCTACACCCGACACCGTGCGGTAGAATTCATCGGCGTTCATAACCTCGTAGAGCGAGAACTGGTCGCGCATTACCTTGGTATTGGCATCAAAACGTTCGATACGAAGACCAAGGCTGAAGATCATCTTGTTGAACGTGAACTTGTCTTTGATATATGCCGCTTGATAAAGCGGAGTCAAGGCCGCCACCGGGAAATCCCGAATACCATCGGCATCGCGGCTGGTGAAAAAGTCGTTGAACGTAATGTTGTTGCCCAGTTTGTTGCCCTGATAGTCATAACCATAGTAGTTAATTAACTGCTGATCGGTCAACTCCCGCGGCGAGAACATCCCGATGCTCAACTGGCTTGGGTCAAGTTCATTCGGGTTAACGTATTCCGACAGATCCCTGCCCAGCAGGCTGCGCACCGAACGGTAGAACTTGAAGTCATTGAGCTCAATCGTAGCATTGGCAAACTGATTGATGGAGTCGCCTATTTGTGGGCTAAAGAACGGATCCCAATACTTCCCGACGATCGTCGTAGTATCCAGACCATTGAAGTGGTTGTTGGTTGCCAAGCGCATCTGGTTCCAAAGGCCAAAGGGCGCCACGGCATAGCTGCGGTCGGTACGCTGCTCGGTCAGCAGACCAAACTGGATATTGTGCGTACCGGTGCGCCCCAGTTTCAGGTCGAAGCCGGCAGAAGCGATACCGGTGATAATGTCGCTTTCAGACTTGGCAAAACTGTTGTACACCAACCCCACATTGCTGTGCATACCGGACCAAATACCATTGTACAGCGAAGAGAAGCGGCCGTTTTGGGCCAAATAAGAATCATCATCTTCCGGGTTTGCATACTGGTTGTAGGCAATCAGGCCGGGGTTAGTAATGACCGAGCCATCCTGATAACCCACGAAGGTTTCCCGGTTGTCAAGGTGCGAAACCTCACCGGCATCATTGATGGTCGAGACCGGAATATAGTCATAGTTGAAGCGGCCGATATACCCGTAATCGAACAGGCGATCCTGGTGGCGGGGGTCGGCAGTTTCGCCCAGGCCGCGCTCAAAACCAAACTGAAGCGTGTAGCTGGCGTTGGAAATGGACACCCGATTGGCGCTGCCGCTATCGCTGCTGCCGTCGCTGCTGCCGAGGCGGTGGCGGAAACGGCCGATACCGCGGTACCGGCTGGAATAGTTCGTCGGGTTGTTTTGGCTGTTGAGCAACCGCCATCCTCCCGGCGTAAACTGGTTCTCTACGTCCCGATAAGTACCCGTGATACTCAGGTCAATGTTATCCGAAAGCCGGAAGTCCAACTTGCTCGTAATGTCAATGGTTTGACTCGACTCGAACGGCCGGTAGTCCATCTGTTGCACACTATCCTGCGTGTAGGTCTCTGCCCGTGGAGTCAGTGCACCATTTTGCAGAATCAGCGGCGAGGCTTCCAGGGTAGCAAGCAGCTCGTCTTTCACCCGGTACACGGGCACAGCCGAGGGGCCGTCATCCTTTTGCTTCAGATACTGTCCCGAAAGGCGGAAGCCGATAAGCGTGCGCTCCGATTTTCCGTCTGCACTTTTGCGCTTGAGAATCGGGCCGCTCACGTTGGCCGTGCCGAGGAACCAACCGTACGGGTCCAAACCGTGCGAGTTCTCGACTTCAACGGTACCATGATAGGAACTGGCCGGGCCTTTTGTAATCACCGAGATCACACCGCCCGTCACGTCGCCGTATTCGGCGCCCAGGCCGCCGGTGATGACCTGAAGCTGCTCAATGTCCTGCACAGGCGGGGGAGCGCCCGACACCCGGATACCATCAATGTAATAGTTGGTGGCATTGGCCCGCGAGCCTTTGATGTTGACCTCACCGCCATCAATTGACGTCGTGCCCGCTGTAGTAGCCACAATAGCGTTGACGCTACGGGTGGGCAGGTTTTTGATTTGCTCGGAGGTAAGCGTTTGGCCGCCGGATGTTTTGTCCTGCTCAATGAGCGGAACCTTAAAAGCCGACACCGTCACCTCACCGAGCACATTGCCGGAGACCAGTTTGAAGTTGAGGGTATTGATCGCGTTCGTCAATACCCGAACACCGGTTACCTTTTCAACCTGGTAGCCGGTGTAGGTCACTTCGAGGTCATAATTCCCGGGGTCTACGTTCAGGCGGTAGTCCCCATTGTAATCCGTAATTGTCCCGCGCACCAGATCGGTGCCACGGAGCACTTTGATCGTTGCCCCGATCAGTGCCTCGCCCTGATCATCCGTCACGTTGCCCGTCAAAACCGTTTGGGCAAACCCGGCGCCAGCGCTGAGGAGCATGGCAAAAATTAGTAGTAATGAACGTACCATAGAACAGAGGTTGATTATTCACTAGTTAATGTCAGAAAAAATTTAGGTCGCGCCAACAGGCTTTTCGGAGGGGGCATCAAGGCTTCAATTGAGTGGGCTTCCAAAAGTGCCCGCAATGTTAGTGAAACTGTGTGGCAGCATGGCCGTACTTTGTAAACATTGTTAAGGTTTTGACAAATTTGGGCGGCTACCCAGTCTTCTCAGGGAAATTTTGGGGGGTAAAGAACGGTAATTATTTTTCCCAGCAGGACTTCCGCGAGTTTCCTTTTCGATTCGTATGTCCATCCCGCGACATGCGGACTCAGCACCACATTGTCCATTTTATACAAGCGCCCGTACAAACTACGCTCCCGCAGCGAATAAGTGGCAGGCTTTTCATTTTCAAATACATCCAGACAAGCGCCGCCGATTTTTTGCTCCTCCAGGGCCTCCACGATATCGGCCGTTTTTACGCAGGAACCCCGGGCCGTGTTGATCAAAATAAAACCCGGTTTGCAGCGATTCAAAAATTTCCGGTCCACAAAATGCCGGGTCTCTTTGGTCAGCGGCAAGTGCAAGCTGATGATATCGGCGTGCCCCACGATGGTTTCCAAATCGGTTTCGCGTACCCAGGGCATATCGGCCGCGTAATCGGTTTTGTATTTGTCGTAAGCCAAAACGGTCATTTCCATCCCGGCCAATTTTCGCGCAAACTGGCTGCCCGTGTGCCCAAACCCGATAATCCCGAGTGTCCGGCCGCTCAATTCTACACCCCGGTTTGCCTCCCGCCGCCAGATACCCTGGCGGACCTCCCGGTCGGCGCGCAGCAAATTATTCATCAGGGTCAGCAGCATCCCAAGCGCTTGTTCGGCCACCGCGTTTCGGTTCCCTTCGGGGCTGCTCACCACGGCCACACCCTTTTCGGCGGCGTATTCGCGGTCTATAATCTCCATCCCGGAACCAAGCCTGCCGATAAACCGAAGGTTTTTCGTCTGATCCAGAAAAGCGCGATCAATCCGAATTTTGCTGTTGACGATCAAGCCCTGGTACAAGTGGATGATTTCCTGGGCACTTTCCACCGTAATATCCGGCAAAAAATGGCAGATGTAGCCCAAGCGCTCCAAACCGTCCATCAAAAAGGAATGGCAATCATCTGTGATCAGCACTTGCTTCATGCTAATTGCCCTGCAAAGTGGCGTATATTTTATAGGTGAAAAAGGTCAAATGTGCAGATGAATACCCTGGGGTGGTGAACGCAGCGTTTGGGTTTGTGAAAGAAACCCGCAACAGGTTTGCAATCCACGCCAGGCAACGGAACTTTGCCGGATGCAACCCGGCGCCGTCGGTCGGGTTCGTCCATCCCTCCATTTTCGCACAAAACGAATGCCGCGACAGCCGGCAAAGGTATTTACGCCTCGTGTTATGAAACAGATATTTTTTTGATCCTCGTTGCCGCCACCTGGTGCAGCTGCTCCGATACCCCCACTACCCGATACACCGCAAATTGCTATGTGCGCTACCTGAAACCGGAAGCACAACTTCTCGCAGAAACGGTCCTGCATGCCAAGACCCCCGATCAGCCCGAAGCAACATCTGCCGAAGCGCCCGAAGGCGTGCGCTACCGCGGCACGCTCATGCGCGCACTGGATTTGCAGGGCACCACAACGTACCGAACCGAACAAACCGGAGGCTATGCCCCCGAGCATACCTTCACCTGGAAAGATAATCGGCAGCAACCGCACACCGTACAAATGAACCTGCCGCCCATATCCGCGTTCTCTTTTAATTCCGAAACAATTTCCAGAACTAACCCGGCAACCCTCACCTGGGACGGGGCGCCCTTGGACAAGAACGAAAGCTTAGCCATGATCTGGGTCACTACCGACGGGGGCAAAACCGTGCCCATGGAGATAATCGGAAACCCCGGGCAAGACCGCATCGAATTCCCGGCAGCGCAACTGTCCAAACTCGAGCCTGGAACCTGGAAACTGTACCTGGTACGCAAAAAAAGTATCCAGTCCGAACAGCCCGACACCACGGTGCGCTGCACCGCCGAATACTACACCGACGAGATCGTCGTGACCGTAACAAACTGATGCAGCGAAGCCCGGGCTAAAAAAGTTGGCACCAACTTCGCAAGGATTCATTGTGTAATTTTGCGGCCCCAACCAACCATTTTCCGCATGCACACATCAATTCGTTTGAAATTCAAAAAAATACAACCAATACGTTTGTCATGAAACAACTGCTTTTCCTCCTGCTGCTCCCGCTCTACCTGCAAGCCTTCCAGCAGGCTCCCAAACCGGCCAAGTCTGCCGGCGACCAAATCCAGCTCACCTGCAAAATCGTTGAAGCCCCCCCGAATGCCGAAACAATTTTTGTGTACGAACAGGTCGGAATGGCCAGCCGTGAGGTGGCCCGCGGCACGCGACAGCCCGACGGCGCATACGTCGTTACCATGCCCGCCGCCGAGCCGCGCATCTACAGCATCGGTTTCAGCGATGCCCAAACCGGGCGTATCATCCTCGGCAAGGAAAAAGACCTGACCCTGTGGGCCAACGCTCAGTTTATGGAAAAAGGCCGCACCTTAGGCTCCGAAATCAACAAAGCCTACGAAACCATGCGCACCAAAGCCGAACAATTGCGCAGCACCAGCGACCAACTTCGCAACGAACAGCGGCAAGCCCGGGCCGCCCAAAACGCCGCTGCCATGAAAACCGCACGCGAGCAATTGGTGGCCCACGAACAGGAAAAAACACGTTTTCTCGCCGACCTGAAAAAGAGCAATCCGATAATCTGGCACGCCGCAACGCTCCTGCTCTCGCCCGAGGATGTTTCCGAAACCACCGGCGCTACAACCGAACTGGATTTTTACGGCAAACAATTTTTTGGCTACGCCAACCTGAGCGACCCCGCCTACGAAACTATACCTGAATTGTACGACGCCTTCCAGGCCTATGTCGCCCTGGTTTCCCAACTGGGGGCCAGCGCCGCTGCTTGCAAAGACATGGCCAACACCCAACTGGCCAAACTCAATGCCGGCACCAATGCCTACCGCCGCGCCTTCGCCGGAATCGTCACCGGCATGAAAACCGCCAACCATCCCGACCAGGCCGCCTTTTCTCAACAATACATCAATACCTACCGCAGCAAGGACCTCGGCGAAATCACCCGCCTCGAGTCCGAACTGCGCAAAACGTCCACCTTCACGCCCGGCATGGAAGCGCCCGACCTCGCCGGCCCCACACCCGATGGCGGATCGTACGCCCTGAGTCAGATGCGCGGAAAATATGTCCTCATTGACTTCTGGGCCAGCTGGTGCGGCCCTTGTCGCCGCGAAAACCCCAATGTTGTCGCCCTCTATGGCAAGTACAAAAGCAAGGGTTTCGAGATTCTCGGTGTGAGCCTTGACCGGGACGATGCCGCCTGGAAAAAGGCCATCGAACAGGACAAACTCACCTGGCCCCACATCAGCGACCTGCAAGGCTGGAAAAGCCAGCATGCCGCGCTGTACTCGGTCAGCTCCATTCCTCAAACCCTCCTGCTCGACCCCCAGGGCAAGATCATCCAGCGCAACCTGCGCGGAGAACAGTTGGCCGAGAAGTTGCGCGAAATTTTCGGAGAGTAATCTGCTGGCAACCGATACGGTACAGTTGGTGACCGGCAGCGCGGAATGCTCCGCGCTGCCGGTTTTTTTTATCGCTTGGCAACCCGGCCATTCCTTCCCCCCTGATTTGCGGTACTTCACCTACATTTGCCCGCAAACAACCGTTCCTGCCCATGCAGCATTTCGTCCTTCGCCTCCTCTTTTTTGCGTTTTGCGCAGCCCCCGTCGCGCTTTTTGCCCAACAAACCTACCCCCAGGCCGCGCCTTCCGACCAGCGCGACCGCGCCGGCGCATTTACCAATGCCACCATTTTTGTAGATTATCAGACCCGGCTCGACAGTGCCACGCTGATTGTGCGTAAGGGCAAAGTGGTTGCCTGCGGAAAAAATGTGGCCGTGCCCAAAGATGCCGTGGTCGTGAATTGCAGTGGCAAAACCATCTATCCAGGCCTGATTGACCTGTATGCAACCGGATACGGGTTGGGCGCCCAGCGCACGGAAAGCCGCCCCCCGGGTCAGCAAGCCCCGCAACCATACTCCAACAAAAAAGGCGCGTATTCCTGGAATGAGGCCCTCCGGCCCGAGTTCAGCGCTGCCGAAGCGTTTTCCAACGACGAAAAAGCCGCCGCCGAGTGGCGCAAACTCGGCTTCGGCGCCCTGCTCACCCACCAGGCCGACGGCATCTCCCGCGGCACGGGCGCACTCGTTGCCCTCGCCGACGAACGCGAACACGAAACCATCCTCCTGCCCCGCGCCACCCACCACCTCTCCCTGCGCAAAGGCAGCAGTACGCAAAACTACCCCTCCTCGCTCATGGGCGTACTGGCCCTCATCCGCCAAACCTATCTGGATGCCGACTGGTACAAAACCGCCGGCCACCAAGAGGAGCAAAATCTCTCGCTCGAAGCCTGGAACAGCCTGCAAGACCTGCCCCAGATTTTTGAGGCTGCCGACAAACTCGACGTGCTGCGCATCGCCCGCGTGGGGCAGGAATTCGGAAAAAAATATGTGGTGAAAACAACCGGCGACGAGTACCAGCGCCTTGCCGAAATAAAAGCCACCGGCCAGGTGCTCATCGTACCGCTCGAATTCCCCGATGCCGATGCTGCCGCCAACCCTTTCGATGCGCTCAACGTGTCGCTCTCCACCCTGAAACACTGGGAAATGGCCCCTTCCAACCCGGCCCGCCTGGCAGCAGCGGGCATCCCGTTTGCCCTCACCGCCAATGATCTGCGCGACAAAAAACAGTTTTGGACCAACCTCCGCAAGGCCGTCGAAAATGGCCTTTCCGAACAGGACGCCCTCCGGGCGCTCACCTGGCAACCTGCCCGGCTCATCAACGCCTACGACCAGATCGGCAGCCTCGAACCGGGCAAAGTGGCCAACTTTTTTATCACTTCCGGCAACGTGTTCAAAGCCGACACGAAAATCCTCGACACCTGGGTGCAGGGCAAAAAATATACAGTAACCACCGACAATCTGGACGGGGTTAATCTGCTGGGCGTCTACCAACTGCGCGTTGACACAGGCACCCTCACGCTCACCGTGAAAGGAAAAACCGAGGCGCCCGAAGCCGAACTGCTATTTGCCGACAGCAGCACCCGCAAGGCAAATATCTCCTACGGCAACGGCCTGGTGCTGCTCACCTTTCAGCCAGACACCACCGGGAAAGCATTCGTGTCGCTCAGCGGCGAAGTGCGGGCGGACGGTAACTGGTCGGGGCGCGGCACCCGTACCGACGGCAGCTGGACGGCATGGAGCGCCCAGCGTACGGGCGATGCCCCCGCAGACAAACCAAAACGCCCCGAAAAGACCCCGGCTGCACCGGAAACGGGTGATATGATTTATCCTTTCACGGCCTTCGGCCAAAAAGAAAAACCCAAAGCGGCTACTTACCTGATCCGGAATACAACCGTATGGACCAACGAGCGCGAGGGCATTCTGCGAAATGTGGACGTATTGGTGTCCAATGGAAAAATCCAGCGTATCGGCCGCAGCCTGCCGGTGCAAGATGATGCCGAGGTGGTGGATGGTCGCAACAAACACCTCACTGCCGGTATCATTGACGAACATTCGCACATCGCCGTGGCCCGCTCGGTGAACGAGGGTACCCAGGAATCATCGGCCGAAGTGCGCATCGCCGATGCCCTGGACTCCGAGGACATCAACATCTACCGTCAACTCTCCGGCGGTGTTACCAGCAGCCACCTCCTGCACGGCTCTGCCAACCCCATCGGTGGCCAGTCGCAACTCATCAAACTCCGCTGGGGCGCCGCGCCGGAAGAACTCAAATTCCAGAACTGGCCGGGCCAGATCAAGTTTGCGCTCGGCGAAAACGTCAAACAAAGTAACTGGGGCGACAACAACCGCACCCGCTACCCACAAACCCGCATGGGCGTGGAGCAGGTCTATGTGGACTACTTTACCCGTGCCCAGGAGTACGCACGCCTGAAAAAATCGGGCAAGCCTTACCGCAAAGACCTCGAAATGGAGGCTTTGCAAGAAATTCTTGAAAGCAAGCGCTTCATCACCTGCCACTCCTATGTGCAAAGCGAAATCACCATGCTCATGCGCGTGGCCGAAAAGTTTGGCTTCCGCATCAATACCTTCACCCACATCCTCGAAGGCTACAAAGTAGCCGATAAAATGGCGACACACGGCGTAGGCGGCAGCACGTTCAGCGACTGGTGGGCGTACAAGTTTGAGGTGTACCAGGCCATTCCGTACAATGCCGCCATCATGCACAAGCAGGGTGTGACCGTCGCCATCAACTCCGACGATGCCGAAATGGCGCGCCGACTCAATCAGGAAGCCGGCAAAACCGTCATGTATGGCGGCGTCAGTGAGGAAGATGCCTGGAAAATGGTGACACTCAACCCGGCCAAACTCCTGCGTGTGGACGACCGCGTGGGCAGTGTGAAAGCCGGCAAAGATGCCGACCTGGTACTCTGGAACGACAATCCTTTGTCGGTGTACGCCAGGGCTGAAAAAACCTGGGTGGACGGTATCCAGTATTTCGATCGGGAGGAAGACAAAAAACGACAGGAATGGGTACGCAAGGAGCGCGCCCGCATCTTGTCCAAAATGCAGGCCGACAAAAAGCCCGGCGGCGGCGGCGAACGACCCGCACAGCGGCCGCGCGAACACTACCACTGCGACAGCATGGAAGACGAAGGGTGACGGGAAAAAGGTAAATTGGCGAGAGGGCAAGGGCGTTTTCTATGCCGCCCTTTGGTTGTGGTGGTGCTGCGTTTCCAACCAGAAACCTTCCAACCAGAAACCCTCCAACCTTCTAACCAGAAATTTTCTATGCCGCCCTTTGGTTGTGGTGCTAAGCCTTATTTGTTAAGCCACTCCAGTGCCCGCCGGATGCCTGCATCGGCATCCGGTTCGGCGTCCACATCAAACGGGACTTCTTCGTCCACGGGTACAAATTTTTTGTACACCCGCCCTTCCCGGTCGGCGAAGTGACTCACGGAAATGGACATGAAAACGCCGGCAGGCAGGGGCTGCCAATTGGTCTCGGTGGTAAACCCTGCTGTATGCTCTCAAAAAGCGGGTATTGGGTCGCCCTTTGAATGCTACCGCAACCACTTCTCCGGAGCTCACGGTGTATCGGCTGGTCAGTACGGCTACTTTGGGGAAGCCATCCACGGGGCAGCGGTTTTCCACATCTGCATTTAAAAAAGTATTGTAATAGACATCGCCGTCCTTGATTTCCCAGATGGAAAAACGATTTCCATCGGCGTCCATGGAACCACCAACCTCGCCTTCTCCAAGAATGGCGGACAGGCCGGCCAACATGGGGTACATATTGCCGCCGCCGTTGTAGCGCAAATCCAGTATCCAGTGTTTGGCTCCGGCTGTTTGCAGCGAGCAGACCGCCGCGAGGATTGGCTCGGCCAGTTGCGCGTTGTTCCCCATCGGCATACCTGAAATCCGCAGGTAGCCGGTTTGGTTGGGCAGCAAGGCCGCCTGAAACGGGTGTTTCCCCGACTGGATGGCTGCCCATATTTTCGGGTCAATATGCTGTTGGTGCGGCTCGGGAGTTCCGTGATACCAGGCAACGGGTTTGTTTTGAAAAAAGAACCGCCCGTGCGAGTCGTGCAGTTGCTCCAGCAGGTAGGTAAATGCTGGACGCAGTTCCAGCACATTACCGGCCCGTTCCGCCCGCTGACGTATTTGCCCTTCCACCACTTCCCAGGATACGGTGCTGCGATGGAGCGCAATGGACTTGGCCTGCACCAGAGCGCTGTCGAGACAAGCGCGAAGGGTATCATTGGTTTGTGCCGCCGCCTCAAAAAAACGCAGCAAGCAAAGCAACAAAAAAAATGTGCGCATCATTTTGAAGATTATTTCACCTGTTCAACGCTTGATCATGGCAAAGATGTACGCTATTTTGGGTCTCCTCATGTGTTTTCTGGGAAGTTGTTCCGTTTCGCAGCCGATATCCACCAAACCACCCCAGAACAACAGCACCTACAATGTTTCCTACCTCTTCGAGCACGACGGCTGTAAAGTATATCGGTTTACAGATCGAGGCAACACGGTGTATTTCACCAACTGCAACGGTGAAAGCATCAGTTACCCGGACAGCACAACGGTGATTCGAAGCAGAACAAACCGACAGTAGGCGTTGTGCGGCTTACCCGCCCAGCCACGTCTTGAACGCACCCGCCCGATCCCGGCTCACAAATACTTCTTCCGGCATGGCAGGCTCGGTTTCAATCTTCAGGCGGCCGTTCAGGTGGGGATGAATTTTGCGAATGGCGTCGAGGCAAAGCGTAACGGCACGGCTTGTGCGAAAAAAACGCCGGGGATCAAGCAAACCGTCCAGTTCATCCAGCGTGTGGTCTACGAAGTATTTTTTTCCGGAAAACAAGTGCGCCTGCGTAAGCCCATCGGAGGATCGAAAAAACGCAATGTCCGACGCGGTGATGTAAAGCAGGTGCTGGCCGGTCTTGACCAAAAACCGGTCTTTGTGCGTTGCCGGCTGAAAATGCCGCGCCAGCGCCTGCAAATTCTGCGCGGCGGCTCCCGCAGCCCGGCGTTCGCGCACGCGTTCGAGGGCCTTTTGCAAGTCTTCGGGATCCACGGGTTTGAGCAGGTAGTCCACGGCATTTACCTTGAAGGCCTGCACGGCGTACTGGTCGTAAGCGGTTGTGAAAACGACCGGCGCGGACACGTCCACCTGCCGGAAAATATCAAGGCTGAGGCCATCGGCGATCTGGATATCCATAAAAACCAGATCAGGTGCAGGAAAAGCCCGGAACCAGCGCACCGCGCCTTCCACGCTGTCGAGGGTTTCGAGAATGGTGCCGCCGGGCAGGTGCGTTTGCAGCAACCGGGCCAGTTGTCGGGCAGCGGGCAGTTCGTCTTCGATGAGCAGGATGTTCATGTGTCGGGTCAAAGCAGTAGAGAAACTAACGTTGCTTTTCAGAGCAATACGCGTATTTTTGTACAAAAATAAAACAACATGGATGTAGCAACCTTGCCGGTACCATCCGATTACGAAACAGAACGCGGAAAACCTCTGCCAAGCAAAATTCACGCTCTCAGGGGGGGGGGGGGGGGGGGGGGGGGGGGGGGGGGGGGGGGGGGGGGGGAGGGGCCCGCCCCCGGGGGGGGGAAGAGGGGGGGGGGGGGGGCCGCGGGGGGGGCCCGGCGAGGCTTTACCCCGGGCATCGGGGGCCGCCGGGCGGGGGGGGCCCCCCCCGCGGGCGGGGGGGGGGGGGGGCGGGGGGCCCCCGGGGGGGCGCCTGCCCAGGACGTGATTTTTCACCAACGCCAAAATTTAGTGCGTTTAGGCTTGCAATACCACCTCTTGCGCGACGCGCTCAATCATCGGCAGCAGTACGGTAAAATACTCCCTCGACACGATCACCTCCACTTCCTTGTCGGTCAGCATGCGGTACCTCGAACGAATGTTTTCGAGGCCCACACCCGTGGAGTCCAGCACCTGGTTTTTCTTTTGTAAATTATTGCGCACCACGAGGTGTCCGTTTTCGGCAAACACTTCGATTGCAAGCGGTTTTTCGGTGGAAAGCACGTTGTGTTTGATGGCGTTTTCAAACAACATCTGCAGGGTTAGCGGCACGATGCCGCCACCGGCGTGGCCATGGAGGTCGCGCAGGCGCACCTGCAGGTTCTCACCAAAACGTTCTTTGAGCAGGAAAATATAACTGTGCAAAAAATCGAGTTCGTCCTGCAACGGGATGATTCGGGCTTCCCGGCTTTCCAGCACATAGCGGTACACTTTACTGAGTTGTTGCACGAAACGCACGGCTTTGTCCGGGTCTTCAGGGATGAGATAGGTCAGGGTGTTGAGGCTGTTGAACAGAAAGTGCGGGTTCACCTGGTTGCGCAAACTCTCCAGTTGAGACTCCACATTCCGGCGTTCCAGTTCGACCTTTTCAGCCACCGCATTTTGCAGTTGCAGGTAAAACGACAACATCTCATAGGTGGCGATGACGAGTGCCGACACCAGAAGAGCTGCAATAAATTTCACGACAGGGTCCGGGTCGGCTCCATGATCCAGGCCCATTGCAATAAACAAACTGCCCAATAGAAAATTTATGGTAACAAACACGACCACAAAAGCCGACAACATCCAAAACAGCCGCTTGCCGATATCGCCCATAGCAGGATATCTGCTTTTAACCTGGTAATATGTCCAGCGCAAGGTAAACCAAAAGGCCGACGTATAGGCAAAGGACATGGGAATACAAACGCTCAGGAAGCGCCAGTTGCCCGCGGCGTAGTAGTCGTTGAACAGCAACATCGAAATGAGCATACTGGCCAGCGGCAACCCGATGATGAGCACCATCCGGTCGTCGAAACCGGTCACATCTTTGAAGCACTTTTGAAGCATTGTTTTTTGCGATAAGTGATGCCCCGATGAGCGACCTGCTGAACGATGCGCATGTCACAAAATGGATCGTTCAGCAGGCTGTTCATCTCTAAAACTCTACCCGGTACAGTACGTCCGGGAAAAAACCGATCTGATCAATACGGCCTACTTCCTGCCGCACGGTGTTGTAGCGCATGGCAAAGATATTCTTGTTGTTGGTTACGTTTTGGAAGTCGAGGAAAAAGGTCTGGGAGAGTTTGCGCCCGGCACTGTTGAGGCGTACACCCAGTTTCACATCCCAGCGGAAGTAAGGATCAAGGCGCTTGCTAAAAGCTTGGTCTTCAAACAGCACTTCCTTACCGGCAGCGCGGCTGGCATCCAGGTTTACGGGCGTGTAGGGCCTGCCACCGGCCGCAGTCAGTTTGGTATCGAGGGTAAAAAACCGCCGGCCGCTGCTGCCCAGGGCAAACTCGCGGCCCGCCAGCGCATTCGCCACATACCGGCCATTGAACGCGGTGCTGCGTGCTACCCCGTCGGAGCCTTTGTATTGGGAGTCGAACAAACTCAGGGAGAACAGGCCGTACCAGCCCTGGCTAAAGAATTTCTCCAAAGTCAGTTCCAACCCGATGTTCGTGCCTGTTCCGGCATTTTCCAAAGAGCCGCGCTCCGGGAATATGAAATCGGCGCCCGTATTCAGGATCGAAAAACTGGACGGAGCGGCATCTACCGGTACCTGGGCAAGCCACTGGTAGTAGGCTTCGGTTTTGATACGCCAGTTGGCCGATGGTTTGAAATCATAGCCAAGCACGAGGTGCTGGTTACGGGTAAAATTGAGGTTTCGGTTGGTGGCCACCGTGGTCCCGTCGGGGCGCTGTTCGCGAAACAGGAACACGGGCAAAGGCTGGTTCTGGTGGTGCATGCCGTAACCGATACTCAGGGTGTTTTTCGGAGCTAGCTGCCAGTTTACGGCAGCGCGGGGTTCCAGCGCGAAGTCGTCGGACTCATCGAAGTACAGGCTGCGCAGACCACCGTTCAGGGTCAAACGTTCGGTGAGGCGGTATTGGGCTTGCCCATACGCTTCCAGCAAAGTAAACGTGCCGTCGAAGTTGCGCTGCGTCCACCAGTCGGGTTTGCCGTCGCCGTCCAGATCGGGCGTGCTTTCGCGGGTATCTGCGCGGGTGTCGAGCGCGAAAATTTGTGCCAGCACACCGGCCCGCACCGTGAGTCGGCTATTTATTTTGGTGTTGTAAAACGACGAAAGGCGATAGGTAATCTCGTCGTCGGTCACGCTGTTGGTGCGGAACGGTGTGCCGTCTTCAATGATCAGGTTATCGGAATTGTAGGTGTTTCCGGAGTACGACATGGAGACAACGGTACGGATGTAAGACCTGTCGTTCAGCAAAAAACTGTGCTTGATGCCCAGCACCCCAAATTTGGACGTGACGTATGCGTTTTCATCCGGGTTTGCAAACAGGTCGGTGGTATCCAATTCGGCGGCGAGGAAGTCAATTGAACTCTGACCGCCAATACCGAACACCGAGAAGCGTCCGGCCTTGGTATTTCCAAAATCGGCATTGAACGTCAGGTCTTTGTACCGTGGCGTGGCGGCGGTACCCACGTTCAGTCCGGCAGCAGAGGCCAGTTCCACGAACGAGTGCCGGTAAGCCACAGCGAAAGAGCCACCATTTTTGCGGTTCAACGGGCCTTCTGCAAGGGCTTCCATACCGGAAAACGCCCCCACCTGGCCGGTGAACTCGTAGCGATCCTTGTTGCCCGTGCGCAGGTTGATGTCGAATACACCAGCCAGCGCGTTGCCGTATTCGGCCGGGAAAGCACCGGTAAGAAAATCGGATGTGCCGATCATGTTCGGATTGAGGGCCGATACGGGGCCGCCCGTGGTGCCAAGGGTGCTGAAGTGGTTGGGGTTGGGCATCGGGATGCCTTCGAGCCGCCAAAGGACGCCGGTGGGGGAGTTGCCGCGGATGATGATATCGTTTCGGGCATCGTTGTTGGCAGCCACACCGGCGAAGTTGGCCACGAGTTTGGCCACGTCATTGCGGCCGCCGGAGTAGCGCAGCACCTGCTCGGTGTCAAACTGTCGGGCGCTGATCGTAGCCAAATCATTCACGGGCCTGTCCTTGTCGGCACGTCCATTAATCACCACCTCGGCGATGGTGGAAAACGATTCCTGAAGTTTGAGTGTGAGCAGCACCTCTTTCCCGGCGGTAACAAGGATATTGGGCACCGTAAGCGGTTCGTAACCGAGATAAGCAACACGCAACACCTGCCGGCCAACAGGTACATTTTGTAAAACAAAGCGGCCATCCATGTCGGTCGTGGCGCCTTGTTGTATTTCGCCGGATGGGGTCAGGAGTTGCACCGTTGCGCCGATGAGCGGCGTCTCGGCATGTTGGTCCTGCACCAAACCCCGAACAGTCTGGGTATGCAGCAGAAAGGGTAGCAAGAGAAGGAGGAGAAAGGACAGGTTTGTTTTCATCGTCAAAAATGTTTTTGTGAAAATGACGGTGCAAACCTGCGCGGTTTGGGTTTTTGGGGGAAGTAAAATCCGGTGAACGGGAGAATCCGGGAGATGAGTCGTAGGATATTGGCACACCGTGCCCCAAAGACAAAAAGCAGGGTGTCTCGTACGTTCAGGTGAAGTAAAAATAACAAGAAGGAATCAGCGGTTTGTGGAGCCTTCTCCGAGCGTGTTCACACTGCCTTTTATCCCAACTTTTGAGACAGCCTCCGGCACTTTGTAGTCCGGCACACATTGACGTACCTTTGCGCGACCAGCCTTCCAATTTTTCTCCACACGATGAGTGACCAGATACAGCATGAATGTGGCATCGCCGTTTTGCGACTGCTCAAACCCCTTGATTATTATCACAAAAAGTACGGTACGGTATTCTATGGCGTCCAAAAACTCCAGTTGCTCATGCAAAAAATGCGCAACCGGGGGCAGGATGGCGCCGGTATTGCCACCATCAAACTCAACCCCACGCCCGGCGACCGCTACATCAGCCGCAAACGCAGCAACGCCCCCAATACCTACCTGTCCGACCTGTTCGACATGGTGTGGGGGCGTATCCGGGAGATTCCACCCGAACGCCTCGGCGACGCTGCCTGGCTCAAAACCAACGCCCCGTATGCCGGCGAGGTGCTTATGGGCCACTTGCGCTACGGTACGCATGGCGACAACAGCATCGAGCGCGTACACCCTTTCCACCGCCAAAACAACTGGATCAACCGCAACCTCCTCTTAGCCGGCAATTTCAACATGACCAACGTGGACGAACTGTTCGAGGAACTCGTCGACCTCGGCCAGTACCCCAAGGAAAAAAGCGATACGGTAACGGTGCTGGAAAAAATGGGCCACTTCCTCGACGATGAGGTGCAGCGCCTGCACACCTGGTACAAACCCGACGGCTACTCCAATCAGGATATCAACAAACTCATCTACGAAAACCTCGATATCCAGCGCCTGCTGCGCCGCGCCTGCAAAAAATTTGATGGCGGCTATGTGCTGGGCGGCCTCATCGGCCACGGCGATGCATTTCTGATCCGCGACCCCAACGGCATACGCCCGGCCTACTGGTACCAGGACGACGAGATCGTGGTGGGCGCTTCCGAGCGTGCCGCTATCCAAACGGTGTTCAACGTGCGCTTCAACACCGTCAAGGAACTGAAACCCGGTCATGCGCTGATCCTCAAGTGCCACGGCGCCGTGAGCGAATTACCCTTCTCCGAACCACGCGAGGTACGCGCCTGCTCCTTCGAGCGTATCTACTTCAGCCGCGGGAACGACCGCGAAATTTACCAGGAACGCAAAAAACTGGGCGAAACACTCGCCCAACCCGCCCTCGAAGCGGTGGATTTTGATATTGACCACACGGTGTTTTCTTTTATTCCGAATACGGCAGAGGTCGCTTTTCAGGGGTTGGCCGAAGGCCTAGACAAAGCACTCAACTTGTGGAAACAGGAACAAATCCTTTCCCTGCAGGAATCCAACGGACTCACACCGGAAAAACTCCAGCACATTCTCCAGCGCCGCCCCCGGGTGGAAAAACTCGTGCACAAGGACGAAAAACAACGCACGTTCATCGCCGACACCAAAAGCCGGCACAACATGGTGAGCTACGTCTATGACGTCACTTATGGACTGGTCGAAAACCACAAAGACAACCTGGTGCTGCTCGACGACTCCATCGTGCGCGGCACTACCCTGCGCGACAGCATCGTGAACATCACGGCCCGCCTGCACCCCCGGAAAATCATCATCCTGTCCAGCGCGCCGCAAATCCGGTTCCCCGATTGCTACGGCATTGACATGAGCAAATGAAAGATTTTGTAGCGTTTCAGGCCCTGGTGCAGCTCCTGCACGAGAGTGGCCGCGAACACCTCCTGGCCGAAACCTACCAACGCTGCAAAACGACCGAGCACCTGCCCGTGGAAATGGTGCAAAACGAAGTGGCACCGCTGTACAACCACTTCGGCTACGGCGAAATCAGCGCCTGTATCGCCAAATTGGTCACGCCCAAGGGCATCAAATCAGAGGTGCAGGTTATTTTTCAAACGCTCGACGGCTTGCATGCCGCCTGCCCCAAGAACCGCGGCGACTGGTACTTCTCCGGACGATACCCCACCCCCGGCGGCAACCGCGTGGTGAATCGCGCATTTATGAACTTTATGGAAAATAGCGACGACCGGGCATACTGAGTTGGTTGATTGATTGGTTGACTGGTGGATTGGTTTAGGGGTTGGCGGGCATGCCGATTGTTGCCAACCCGAATGCCAGCACCGCTACCAAACCCGCAGTCTCGGTGCGTAGCCGTGTGGGGCCGAGTCCGACTTCGACAAAGTTTTGCGCCAACGCCACTTCTTCGGGCGTAAAATCGCCCTCCGGGCCGATGAGCACCAACGTGTCGGTAGCAGGGCGGAGGAATGTGGTCAAATGTGGCGCCGGGATTTCGGCGCACCAGGCGATGCAGCGCAAGGGTTCGGTAGCGCGGCGCACCACTTCGGCAAACGGCGTGAGCGGGTTCAGCCGGGGCAAATGGCCTTGCAGGGATTGTTTCATCGCCGATACCAGAATTTTCTCCAACCGGTCGTGCCGGATGCTGGTGCGCTCGGAGCGCCGGCACAGCAGCGGCGTTATTTCCTGCACACCGATCTCCGTGGCTTTTTCCAAAAACCACTCGAAACGATCTATATTTTTGGTGGGCGCTATGGCAATGTGCAAACGGGCCGGCGGCGCTGCTACGCGAATGGTTTCCAAAATACGCACCACAGCGTGTTTTTTGCTCGCCCCGGCGAGTTCGGCTTCATAAAAAAAACCCTTGCCGTCGGTCAGGCGCAGGCGGTCGCCGGGCTGCCGGCGCAACACGGTGAGCAGGTGCCGGCTTTCCTCCTCATCGAGGTCGGCGAGGCCGTTTTCAACTTTTGTGGTGTAGAACAATTGGTTCATAAGTTGAAGGTCGGGAGATGTTAGAAAATGGATACCTCGGAGCGTACAGCCGGTAACACGGTTTGCCCCCCCGATTGTTTTTAGCAGCCAAACGCCCGAATTTTCTGCTCAATATTCGTCGTCGAGTACCCGTCCACAAATGGCAGGCTGAGCACCCGGCCGCCGTTTGCCAGTACAATATCCGAGCCGACGATCTGCTCCGGTTTCCAGTCGCCGCCTTTCACCAGCACGTCGGGCATAGCGGTTTTGATCAGGTTTAGCGGCGTATCCTCGTCAAAAAACACAACGGCATCCACCACTTCGAGCGCTGCCAGCAGGTGGGCGCGGGTGGCTTCGTCGTTGATGGGGCGCGTGGGGCCTTTGAGCCGCCGCACCGAGTCGCCACTGTTCAGGCCGATAACCAGACGCTGCCCGAGGTCGCGGGCATCGGCTAAGTAGTGCAGGTGCCCGAAGTGCAGGATATCAAAGCAGCCATTGGTGAACACGATCCGCTCGCCGGCGGCTCGCCAGCCGGCCACTGCCTCGCGGAGTTGTTCGGCGGTTCGTATTTTTTGCTGGATGTGTGCGAAACTGGACATGGCTGAAAGGTTGTGAGAAAGTTCTAATACTCAGGTCGGAGCCGCACTCACCGCGTCATTTTCCAACGCTTGTGGCTCCACAGCCAGTTTTCCGGCTGTTTTTGAATCACGGTTTCCAGCGTTTGCGCAAACGCCCGGGTGATGCTCGCCTCCGTTGCTGCCGCCGGATCGGGGCAAATTTCCGAAAACACAACCTCGTAAAACCCGCGCCGCACGCGCCGCACCTCGTAAAACAACACCGGAAACTTGAACCGCCGGGCCAGCACATCCACGCCGGGCAACGAGGCCGTGTCCTGCCCCAGAAACGTTACCCAGTGCGCGCCTTTCCGGTTGGAAGGCGACTGGTCGGCCAGCAGAATATACACCGAAGGCAGCCCCTCCTGCTCCCGCCGGCGCATGGCCCCAAAGGTGTCGTCCATACTGACCATGACCATTCCCGTACGCTCGCGGGTCTGGTTCACATAGGCGTCCATGTACGGATTTGCGATGGCTTTGAACGCCGTCACGGCGGTACCGTGAAACAGCGGAGGCATGGTGATGCCGGTATATTCCCAGTTGCCGTAGTGGGCGCCACTGAGGATGACCGACTGCCCGCGGTCGAGGTACTGGTTGATCAGTTCCGGGTTGCGCACCGGGCAGCGGCGGCTGATTTCCGGCACGGGAAGCGTGTAGGATTTCAGCGCCTCCAGCATAACGTCCGTCAGATTGCGGTACGATTTGCGGGCTATTTCGGCGATTTCGGTATCCGTTTTTTCGGGAAACGACCGCCGCAGGTTGTCCCAAACCACTTGCCGCCGGTAGCCGACAACGCGGTGCAGCAGAAACGCCAGTCCGTCGGACAAGCGGTACAGAAGCCAAAAAGGCATGAAACGAAACATCTCCACCACGAGGCGGGTGAAAAAATAGCCGACGCGATTCATGGGCGCAAAGGTGGGGTAAAGTGTGGTACTTTCTTCCGTCCAGTCGGTGTTTTCACCAGCACGCTCCCGCATTTTATGCACCGGCTATCCGACTTTCTGCGCGGCGTCCCGTACGTTTGCAAACCTCGAATTGCCGTCCAATCAACTGCGTATGCGCCACGATCTTGCCACCGAATTTGTCCAACAAGCCTGCTACCGTATGGACGAAAGTACCCGAATGCTCCGAACTGCCCTCGATGAACTGCCCCAGGCCGACCTCTGGAAACGCCCGAATACCGCCTCCAACAGTGTCGGGAACCTCATCCTGCACCTGTGCGGGAATATCCGCCAGTACGCCATTTCCGCCCTCGGGGGCGCCGAGGACAGCCGCCAACGGGACGCGGAGTTTGCCGCACGCGGGGGCTTCGACAAAGCCGCCCTGCTGGACAATCTGTTGACCACAGTGACCGAAGCCAGAGAAACAATCGCTCGGGCCGATGCAGAAAATCTCCTGCGCGAACGCTCGGTACAGGGCTTCCTGCTTTCCGGAATGGGCATCGTGCTGCACGTCGTGGAGCACTACTCGTACCACACCGGGCAGATTGCGTTTTGGACCAAACTGCTGCGGGACAAGGACCTGGGTTTTTATGCAGGTATGGATCTCAATGTGAAATAAAGAAAAACATGAGGCTGTCTCGTAAGTCCACACCGTATTGCGCCGTTGAGGCGAATTCATTTTTTGACAGGATTTATAAGGTTTTCGCCCTGCTTGGTGTTTTCGCCAAGCAGCCTCGCGTAGAACCGCTTGGTGAAAACACCAAGCAGGGCGAAAATTTCGAGTGATGGAACACGGGATTTGCCACCACCAAAAAATCAATTCCCGACCAGCAGTTTCTTCACCATCCCGCCTACTTGTACAAAGTACATGCCTCTCGGCAAATTGGCTGTGCGCAGGGGCAGGCGCTCCGCACCGGCAGGCAGGAAGGTTTCTTGTATCATTTGCCCGGCGCTGTTGTAAAGCGCTACCTGCATTTGATCCCGCAGGGGCGCATCCGTTGCTACCCAGACCACGTCGTTCGCCGGATTGGGGAACAGCCGGAAATCGAAGGCTGCCTGCCCCGGTTCGTTGGTGCCCACAGGCGGCGGCTGGATACTAAAGCGCGGTGTACCGAAGAAACCGCCGTCGCCGTCGGCAACCATGAAGTAAAATCCGTCGGAGGTATAGGCGCCGCCATAGTCGAAAAAGCGCAGGGCGCCGTTGTCTATGTCGGACTGCGTAAACTGGGCGCCAGGTTGCAGCGGCGCGGACCAGTTCAGCGCCAGGTGGCCGTGTTCGGGTACCGTGAGCAGGGTGAAAATCAACTGGCTGTGCGTGTTGTCGGCATCGTCCACCAGCAGCAGATCGGGCGCAACGACGCGGTTGTTGCCCGGCTCCACATAGAGGGGGTTATTGTTGACCAAATAGGGCGGGCTGAGGGTCACATCGGAACAAAATTCGAGGCGAAAAGCCTGGAAAGTACCGCCGCCGCCAATCTGGGTGTCCTTGGCACGCAACGTCCAGGCGCCGGTTGAGTTTTGGCCGGTAAAGGCAGCCAGCGGTTCCTGCGGGCGGTAGGCAAGGCCCGTGTTGGGTGGCGGACACAAAAATGTCCCGGGCGCTTCGTCGGTGAGGCGCAGGTTAAAAGACCCGTTGAAATTGCCGCACTTGGCCGACCAAAGTACCACCTCGGTGCCTTGTGGACTAATGAGGCGCACATCCAGGTCTTTGAAAAACTCGTGGTAGCCTTTTAACTGGCGAATCTCCATGTTTTTGATCGGGCCGCCGGCAAGTACCGTGATGGTAGACTCGATAGTCGGCGTACCATTGGAGGTCATGCTTTTCGGCAGGTCGGTGGCTTCCCACTGAAAGCATTTTTCAGCGAACGTAGAGAAGAAATACGGCTCGGTCCAGCTGTGGGCGCCGCACTCGTTTTTAGGCCGAACCCGCCAGAAGTAGGGGGTGTTTTTGGCCAAAAACACGGGCACCTTGAAACTGTCCAGCGTGGTGCTGGTGGCGGATGCCAGAATGGTGCCGGGCGCGAAGGAGGGGCTGCTTGCAAACTGCACATCGTAGGTGAGTGCATCAAGGCCGCGATTCCAGTACAGGGTTTGGTTCAGGTCCAGTTCGGTGTCGCCGTTGGCCGGAGCGAGGAGCGCGAGCGCGGAAAAGTCGTTGCGGATCGTGGTCAGCACGATGGGGCGCAGGATGGGCGCCGCGCCGGCTACGGTGGCCCGCAGCGTCAGGACGAAGGTCTGCTCCACCTGTACCTGGGAAAGATCGAGCGTCAGCGTAGCGCTTTCGCCGGGATGCAGGGTGGTGGCGCTGAACGAAGCCGTGATGTTGGCCGGCAGCGATCCGTCTATTTCGAGGCTGACGGGGCTGCTGAATCCCAGCACGCCGGCGGTTGCGATTTCCACCTGATGCGTTGCGGGCAGGCACAAGATGCCGCTGTCATTGTTGAGGCTTACGGTGGCCGAGGGTTGTGTGGGTTGTTTGATGGTGAAGTTTCGGTTGGAAATATCGAAAAATACATTGTCGTAGCCATCCACGCGTATGCGTGCCTGCGTCGTGGGCAGGTCGGGCACGCGCACAAAGTGACTCCCGTCGTTGCCCGCGCGTTCGGCGAGTGTGATCGGGTAAGTGAGGCCGCCGTCGGTGCTCAGGCGGATGTTGACGTGCGAACAGTTGACCGGCGCTTTGTCGGTGTTGGCCACATCCCAGCGCACTTCGGTGTACTCGCCGATGTTCCAGGAGTCGGTGACCTCGTTGGGGTATTGCACTACGAACGGCCCGGCGGCGCCCCAGGCCTGAAACGCCACATCGGCCGAAGCCACACCGCCGCCGCCGCTGCGGTTGTCGCGCACGGTGAGTTTGAACGTGAGGTCACGGGTATAGGTGGGCAGCAGTTCGCGCGGGTCAGTCGTACCGTTCAGGATGGTGGTGAGTTGCGGGAAATAACGGTTGGTGACCGACACCGCAGGGCGGGTGCGGAAGATGGGCGAACTGGCCACCTGTGTGCCCAGCGGTGTCTCCGGGCCGAGGTCCATTTCCTCCCAGCAGTAGGTCAACGCGTCGCCATCAGGGTCGGTGGCGCTGCCGTCCAGTTCAAACGGCGTGCCGATGGGGATGAAGAAATTGCCAGGGTAGGACAGGGTGACGGTCGGTTCAGTATTGGTCGTTTCGATATTCAGTCCGCACTGGGAGTCTGCCTCAAAGTCGAGGGATTTGCGCATTTCCTGGATGGATCCGCCGTGGAAATACAGGTCGGCGCCGCCCTGCACATTGTCGCTGCCACAACCACCCACATACGACATGATGGTACTGCCGCTGCCGGGTTCGTAGGCGGTGAGTGGTGCGCGCTGGTCGGGAGCGCCTCCTCCGCAGCGGTTCCAGGTGTGGTTGCCGCCAATTTGGTGGCCGAGTTCCTGGCAAGCCACATAGATAAATCCTGCGCCATAAGCACCGCTGCCTGACGTGCAGCCGAGCCATTTGCTGTTTTGGCAAATCACGCCCAGGCCGCCCACCCCGCCGCCGCCGCGGGCAAAAACGTGTCCGACATCGTAGCCGTTGGGTGTCACGCCCGCCATGGCTAAGGCCTGTTGGTTTTGGCCGGCCAGAGCGCCGTTGTCCGGCCCGGAGAACGGGTCCGTGGCGGCGTTCAAAAATATGGTGAGCAAGGTGGCTTGTACCAGTTGGAAGCGCAGGGCGAAGTCGCGCTCGTAAGGCACATTGATCAAATTCACATACTCGGCAAGGGCCGAGAACACGAGCTGTTTGTCCCCGCCATGATCCTGCGCAAACTCGCCGGTAGTGGAGATGACAAGTTTGTATTGTTTCAATTTTATCGGCGCCAGTTGCGTTCCGCGTTCGGCTACGGCGGGCGGAACATAAAGCGACGTTTTATCCGCCGGCCAGACCGGATTCGCGAGCACCTCGCGCGGGCCTTGCGGCAATGCCTCGGCGGGTATGTCCCCGGCATCATACACCATGTAAAACATATCCTGTCCCCAGGCGTACGGCTCGATGAACGCCACGCCCATATCCGGCCGAACCACCATGGCTCGGAAGCCGCGCAAGGTGTGGCTGAGGCGCACAGTCTTGCCCTTGTTGGTCAGGGATTCGCCGGCGAATGTGCGCACGAAAGGCGCTTGTGCAGCCAGTTCGGGTTCCATGATGGATATTTCCCAAACGGAAAATTCCTCGACCGTGCCGTCGGCCATGGCTTTCCGAAACGGATTTGAAAAAATTGGGAGCGGCTGTTTGAGCCGACAAGAGCGTGCTGAAAAAAAAGCAGCAGAGCAGGGTACAAAAACGCATGGCGGTGATGAATGATAAACGATGAGTGAAGCGTATTCCAAGGACTGGAAATGCTGGTTGGGGCGAAAGGTAAGGCTTCCCGGCCTGGCAGAGGCCGGCGTGCCGCCCGTCTCTTGGCAAAAAGACGGCAAAGCATGCGTTTTATGGCCCCGCCCGGTCTCAACCCGGCTGCGTAGCCATGTTTTGCTCTGAAAACAATCGGCCCTCAAATATGCAACGCCCTGTTCCCAGTTGCTGCCAGCGCCGCTTCTTTGAATGCTTCGGTATACGTCGGGTGGGCATGGCTCATGCGGGCGGCATCTTCGGCAGAGGCGCGAAACTCCATGAGCGCTACGCCTTCGGCGATCATATCGGCAGCACGGGCGCCCACAATGTGTACGCCGAGTATCTCGTCGGTTTCCTTGTGCGCGATCACTTTCACCATGCCGTCGAGGTCCATGCTGGCGCGGGCGCGGCCCAGAGCGCGGAAGGGAAATTTGCCGGATTTGAACGGTACGCCTTTTTCTTTGAGTTCCTCCTCGGTGTAGCCCACGGCGGCTACTTCGGGCCAGGTGTACACGACACCCGGGATGAGGTGGTAGTGGATATGCGGTTTTTGTCCGGCTATGGTTTCGGCCACAAACACACCCTCTTCTTCGGCTTTGTGCGCCAGCATGGCGCCCCTTACTACGTCGCCGATGGCATAAATGCCGGGCACAGTGGTTTCCAGATGGTCGTTCACCGGGATGCGGCCTTTTTCGTCGGGTATGATGCCGATGTTTTCCAGACCAAGGCTATCGGTGTAGGGCCGGCGACCGATAGCTACGAGGCAGTAGTCTACATCAAAATTCAACACTTTGGAGTCGTCATCGCGGCTTTTGGCAGTCACCTTGACTTTGGTGGCCGAGGGTTTCACCTCCGTGACGGCGTGGCGCAGGTGGAACTGCATGCCCAGGCCCTTGAGGCTTTTCATGAGTTCGCGGCTGCAATCGGCGTCCATCGTGGGAATGATGCGGTCGAGGTATTCGACCACGGTAACTTCAGTGCCGAGGCGGGCATATACGCTGCCGAGCTCCAGTCCGATGACCCCGCCGCCGATGACGAGCATGCTACCGGGTACCTTTTCGATGTTCAGCGCCTCGGTGCTGGTGATGACGCGCTTTTTGTTGTAGTTAAAACCGGCGGGCACGATGGGTTTGGAGCCGGTGGCAATGATGGCGCGGCGACTGTCTATCTCAACACTGGCGCCGTCTGCCTGGGCAATTTTGATGCGATTTGGGGCGACAAACGAACCGTGGCCGTAGTACACATCAATTTTGTTTTTCTTCATCAGAAACTCCACGCCCTTGTTGTTGTCCAGCACCACCTGGTTTTTGCGCTGGACCATCTGCGGCATATTCACCGCGAGGTCTTTGAGATCAATACCGTGGGTTTTGAACGTGTGGCGGGCATTGTGGAAATGCTCCGAGGAGTCAAGCAGGGCTTTGGACGGGATGCAACCCACATTGAGGCAAGTGCCGCCCAGCACCGGATAGCGTTCGATAATGGCGGTTTTCATGCCCAGTTGGGCGCAACGAATGGCGGCTACATATCCGCCGGGGCCGGAGCCAATGATAGTAACGTCGTATTGCATGAATGTACAGGTTGAGGTGGTTGAGGGTTTCTGGTTAGAAGGTTTCTGGTTAGAAGGTTTCTGGTTAGAAGGTTTCTGGTTGAGAGGTTTGAGCGCCGCATTTCAAGGCCCAAAAAACCGACGCAACTCAAAACTCGCAACTCAAAACTCAAAACTCAAAACTACTTGTCTCCCCCCCTGGGGCCTTTACCCCGGAACCGGCGTTTGTCGCGCCCGCGGTTGCCACCGCCGGTGCTGCCATCACCGGGTTTTTGGGTTGGGCTATCGGCGTCGCCCTCTTTCCTGGGCGGCGCAGGTGGTTGCTGTTGCGGCGGGCGCTCCGGACGGTTTTCCGGGGTACGTTCCGGACGTTCCGGGCGGTTCTGCGGTGGGCGCTCCGGACGGTTTTCCGGGGTGCGTTCCGGGCGTTCCGGCCGGTTCTGCGGCGGGCGCTCCGGGCGGTTTTCCGGGGTGCGTTCCGGGCGTTCCGGGCGGTTCTGCGGCGGGCGCTCCGGGCGGTTTTCCGGGGTGCGTTCCGGGCGGCCCTGGCGGTTGTCGGGGCGCTGCTGTGGCGGGCGCTCCGAGCGGTTTCCGCCGCCCTGGCGCTGGTCGCCGCGGCGTTGGGGGGAGCGGGAGCGGTCGGCCTGACCGGCTTTTTCTACGGCGGAAGCGAGGCTCTCGTCGGCACGACCGGTGCGTTTTTTCTTGCGCTTTTTCTTGCGCTTCTCCATCGGCAGCTGGATCACATTGTCCACGCTTTCGTAGTCGTGCTGTTCCTCCTCGTCTGTTTCTTCAATGACCGGCGGTGGGGCCATGGCGAGGATATCGTCCAGGCTGGCCGGTATTTCGCCCTGTTTGATCAGGTCGAGCGCTTCCCACACCTGATCTACATGCAGGGAATAGAATTTCCCGCGATCCTCGGCGTAGGTGTAAAACATGAGGCGTTTGAACACATCTGTTTTGATCAAAATGGCTAAGCCGGCGCGTGTTTTTATACGTTCGGCCTTGTCGGGAAAATCCTCCAGCGCATCAATATAAGTATCCAGTTCGTAGTTGAGACAGCACTTGAGGCGGCCGCACATACCGGAAAGTTTGGTCTGGTTGATCGCCAGATTTTGGTAGCGGGCAGCGGCCGTGTTCACACTTTTGAACTCGGTGAGCCAGGTGGAGCAGCACAGTTCGCGGCCGCAGTTGCCCAGTCCGCCGATACGCGCCGATTCCTGCCGGGCGCCAATCTGGCGCATTTCAATTTTCACCTTGAACTCCCGGGCGTAGTGGCGGATCAGTTCGCGGAAATCCACACGCCCGTCGGCAGTGTAGTAAAACGTGCATTTGCGTCCGTCGCCCTGAAATTCCACGTCGCCGACTTTCATATTCAGATCAAGCGTACGGGCGATGGCTCGGGCGCGGATCATAAAATCGCGTTCCTGTTTGCGCAACTCGTCGAGGCGCTCCAGATCGCGGTCGTGCGCCTTGCGGATGATGGCTTGTTGTTTGGCATCGTTGCGCACGCGTTTGCGCTTCATCTGCATGCGCACCAATTCGCCGGAGAGCGTGATGGTGCCCACATCGTAGCCGCCGGAGGCCGATTCGACGAGCACCCAGTCGCCGGTCATGGCACGCGAGTGCGCCGGGTTTTTGAAAAACTCCTTGCGCGAGCCATTTTTGAAGCTCACTTCCACGACGTCGAACGGCTTGGTATCCTGAATGCCAATTGCCGAAATCCAGTCGTAGGTATTGTGTCGGTTGCAGCCTCCCGTAGCACAGCCGCCGTTGGATTGGCAGCCGGATACGGAGTCTTTACCGGTGGAACAAGAACAGCCTATGCAGCCCATAGTATTGATTCGATTGGTTCGATTGATATGATTGGTTCGATTGTGTTTTAAACGTGTTCGGCGGGTTAAAATCCGCCGGTACTATTTCCTTTCGGCGGGTTAAAGCCCGCCGGTACTTTTCATAATTCGGTTTACCTGAATGGACGTATCGAGAAAAAGGATTTTCGGGTTTGCGTTTCGTTCGATGAAATAAATGTTGTCGTTCAGGATGCCGGCGAGGCGCGTGATCTTTTCAAAATTCAGCACGGAAGCCATGTTTTGGGCGGTTTTGAGTTCTTCGGGGCGGAGGCGCGCGTCGGGGTTTTGGGTGACAACCAAGGCGAGCAACTCGCGAAGGAAGTGCAGACCGTAATGCAGGAATTGTTTTTGGTTTTCGCGGCCCAGTTTGGCAAAGGTCTCGGTGCATTTGACCAGTTCCACACCGTTGCCGCGCCAGCATTTGCGCAGCCAGTCGAGCAGGAAGCCGGCATCATCGTTTTCGGGGGTATCGGCTACGGTCAGCGCCGATTGGAAGTCGCCCTCGGCGAGGAAGGCAATTTGCCGGGCGCGTTCGGGGTCAAGGCCGCGTTTTTCCTGCAAAGCCACTGCGATATCCTCGTCTTGCAGCGGATCGGTTTTTACGATCTGGCAGCGGGAGAGGATGGTGGGCAGGATCATGTCGGCATTTTCGGCCACGAGCAGGAAGACAGTCTGTTCGGGTGGTTCTTCAATCAGTTTGAGCAGCCGGTTTGCCTTCTTTGCCGAGGTATTCGGGCAGCCACATCAGCAGGATTTTGTAGCGCCCCTCAAACACCTTGAGACTCAGTTTTTTGATGATTGCGTTGCACTCTTCCTTGGTGATGTTGCCCTGCTTGTTTTCGGCGCCGATGCGCTGGAGCCAGGTATTGGCATCGAGCCAGGGGTTTTCGGTTATAGCCGCGCGCCATTCTTTGGCAAAGGTGGTGCTGACGGCGTTTGGCCCAACGGTGGGATAGGAAAAATGAATGTCGGGATGCACAAACTGCTCCGCCTTGCGGCAGGCTTTACACGTTTCGAGTTTCGAGTTTGGAGTTTGGAGGTGTTCCGGGTTTTCGCACTGGAGTTGTTGGGCAAATTCCAGCGCGAGCGCGAGGGTACCCCACCCGGTTTTTCCGAGAAACAACAGCGCGTGCGGCACCCGGCCGCTCTGGAGCAGCCGGTGCAGATGTGCCTTGGCGCGTTGTTGTCCGAATGTCATGTTGTGTCCGGCAGGAAGGTTCTGGAAAACCGGCTAAAAAGCCGGAAGGTCAATTTTGGACGCGAAGGTAAGGTGAAACATTGGTTGGCTGGAAACTGGTTCACGGACGCGGCGTGAAACATCCGCGGCTCACACCCGAATCGTCAAGCCCACACCCGGCAACCTTTCGTGCAATTGGTACAGATATCTATTTCGCTGCGGCCTTTCAGGATGTTCCGGCGGAATGTCTGGTAGGTGTCGCTTTGCCAGACGGTACGAAACGGCGCAGCCTTCAGGTCGCCGAGCCGGTGTGCGGCATCTTTGTCGAAACAGCAGGGCACCACCAGCCCGTCCCAGGTGATCACGCAGGCGTGCCAGAGTTTCCAGCAATGGTTGTGCAGGGCGTGGCGCGGCGCCCAGGCGCCGTCGGGTTGCTCGGCATAGCGCGCATAGCGGGTCTGGAGCGGAATCAGCGGGTTGCCGTTTTGATAATCGTACACCTGCGCAGTTTTCAGTTTCACCTCGTCCACACCGATTTCGCGGGCCAGGCGCCGGATATCTTCAATCTGGTGTTCGTTGGGGCGTACCACCAAAAACTGAAAAATAATATGCGGGTGGCGGGCGCGGAGGCGGCGTTTCCAGGCCACCACATTGCGGGCGCCCTGCAGCACCTGCTCCAGGTTGCCGCCAATCCGGTACTGTTCGTAGGTCTCCTGCGTGGTGCCGTCCACCGAAATAATGAGGCGGTCCAGACCCGATTCCACGGTTCGTCGCGCATTGTCGTCGTTCAGAAAATGACCGTTCGTGCTGGTCACCGTGAACAGGCCGCGTTCGTGGGCGTAGCGCACCATGTCGAGAAAATGCGGGTTGATGTAGGGTTCCCCCTGAAAATAGAAATAGAGGTAAAACAGGTCGCGGTGCAGGTCGTCCACCAGGCGGCGGAAAAAATCGGTTTTCAGGTTGCCGGTATCCCGGGTGAAAGCCCGCAGTCCGGACGGACACTCCGGGCAGCGCAGGTTGCAGGCGGTGGTAGGCTCGATGCTGAGCATCACGGGCAGCCCCCACTGTACCGGCTGCCGCGTCCAGCGGGCGAGGTGGTACGAAGCCAGCACCTGAAGCAGGTTCCAGCCGCGGCGCAGCGTGATTTTTCGGGCAAAGTTCAGGTAGTCGTTCCAGTAGAGTTTCATATCGGGAAGCGAAGTAAAGGCGGGTTTTGTCGTTCGCCCGAGTTGGGCGTACTTTTGCCGGAGAAAAATTGAAAAATGGGTAAATCAAATCAAGCCTTCGGCCAAAAACGGGAGGTTGTCTTGCTGGCGGTCATTGCTATCGCGGGGGCGGCGGGGTTGCTGATTTTGCAATTTGCACGCAAAACCCCGGCATCCCGCACCGACGAACGCTCCATGGTGCAGTCCGGCGCACAAAAAAATATCGATGCCGGCGCCGTGTCGGCACCCATCCAGGCCATTACCGGCGATCTGGTTGTGCGCGACGAAGAGTATCCGGAGGTCGGACAGCCATTTGTGTTCCGCATGACCAACTTTTCCCAGGGCGCCATCTACGAACTGGACCCCGGCGACGGCAGCGGCCGCCAGGTATTTCAGGACGGCACGCTGAAGTATATCTATTCGCGTACCGGCGATTTTCAGATTTCCCTATGGGCCAAATACGACGGCCAGGAGGTGAAACTCAAGACGATAAACAAAAAAGTGAAGGTGCCTCCCCGCCCGGAAAAAGTGGAAGTTGCACCGTTTATTGACAATTGAAATCAGCCTGCGACTAAGTGCTTCTGAAAGTGGTTTTGTCGCTTGCCTATAACTTTGACATTTTAACAAAAACAAGACGGATGAAAAAAATCGGAATTTTACACGGCAAGGAAACTACTTTCCCGGAAGCCTTCGTCGCCCGCGTCAATGCCAAAAACGTCAAGGGCGTGCAGGCGGAGCCTGTTCTGGTGGACGAGGTCATTCAAGGCCACCCCACACCCTATGCGGTTATGATTGACCGCATCAGTCAGGACGTGCCCTTCTACCGGGCCTACCTGAAAAACGCCGCGCTCAACGGCACGGCAGTGCTCAACAACCCTTTCTGGTGGAGTGCGGACGAGAAATTTTTCAACAACTGCCTCGCCACCAAAATCGGCATGCCGGTACCCCGCACGGTGCTGCTGCCCTCCAAGGAAATGCCGCCCGACACCAGCGGACAGAGTTTCCGCAACCTCAAATTCCCGCTCGAATGGGAAAAAATGCTGGAATACCTCGGCGGGTTTCCGCTCTTCATGAAGCCCCACTCCGGCGGCGGCTGGAAAAGCGTCTACAAAATCCACAACTTCGATGAGTTCTTCGCGGCCTACAACGAGACCAATACCCTCGTCATGCTCCTGCAAGAGGCCATCGAATTTGATGCTTACTTCCGCTGCTACTGTCTCGGCGGCAAGTATGTGCGCATCATGGACTACGAACCGCGCAACCCGCACCACCTGCGCTATGTAGCCGACCATAAAGTGTCAAAAGCCCTGCGCGACGAAATGCACGCCCACGTCCTGAACATCAACGCCGCGCTCGGCTACGATTTCAATACCGTGGAGTTTGCCGTGCGCGATGGGATTCCGTACGCGATTGACTTCTGCAACCCCGCGCCCGACGCCGATGTGCACTCGGTGGGCGAGGAAAATTTCGAGTGGGTGGTAGAAACCGCCGCTCAAATGACCATCGAAAAAGCCCTTGCACACAAGGACGGCGCCGACAACCTCACCTGGGGAACCTATGTGGGCGGCGCGGCGAATGGTCGCCTACCCGTCATACCGACGAAAGACGCTAACCAACCTACGGTAAAAAAGGCTGCCGGCAAGGCATCCAGCGTTAAAAAGGCATAGTCGGGCCTGATTTGGCACACCGTTTGGAAAATAGCCTGCAAGCGAGCAATTCTCTTGCAGGCTTTTTTAATCCAGGCGGTAAACATTCTCGGCAAGCCACGCCGTTACAAAGAAAGCAGCCGCCTCAATATTCACAATCTTAATCCAAACCGATTTATTACAATGAAATCAATCTTCTTCATCCCGGTCTTTTTCTTCGCTTTGGTCAGCCTCTCCGCAGCTTCGACCAACACCGCGAACAACGACAACGGCGCCAAGCCTACCTTTCAGGATTTTCTGGCGCAGTTTCCGAAAGCCAACCTGCCTTACGCCTTTGAGGCCGAAGACATGCAGGTGCAACTGGAAAAGCGCACTGCCGCTCCGAAAGCGCAGCGCCTTGCCTGGGAATACTACCACTTCCTGCCCATGCTCGAAGAAAGCGCACGCCACAACCGCATGCCGGTGTATCCCGAGGCAGTAGCCGCCTTCGAAACGAACGAATACTTCGCCGTGCTGTACAACACCGGTCGCGCATTCACCAAAAACCTGAAGAGCTACCACATCAGCGTATATGATAAAGACGGCAACCACCTCGCCACACATTTTGTGGCAGGCGCCAACGCCGGCACCATCACGGCGGCTGTTATTGACGAAACACTGAATGCCGATGTGCAAGCCTACGAGGTCAACTGGGCCAGAGAATTCCGCAACGGCGCCAACAACGACGGCAACACAGTAGTCGGCCTCACACCCGCCGGTCGCCGCACAATCGCCCTGACCTCAGGCAACGCAGTTGAACAACTGACCTGGGCTTACCACCATACCACAGAGCCGGCATCTACCCTGACTGCCGACGCCAAATAAACCACCGACATCTTTGTTGGCTTACTCAAGCCCCCGTCCGGCAATGCGGCTCCTGGACGGGGGTTTTGTTTTTGCTGCGCAACCGACACGGCGTAGCGCGAGCCTTGGGTCATCGGCATGGATACCTATGCCGATGTTGCCTTCCCCAGTATAATCCCCAACAAGGGCCGCACCAGTTCGGCTCGTTCCGTATCCCAGCCTTCTTTCCCGGTTGTCATCCCTTCGGGTACGGCATCGCGCCCCCGCGCCAAATCCAGCATTTTTTCCCGCTCCGGCCCGGAGAACCGGCTGAATGCCCGCCGGAGCAGCGGGAGTATTTCGGGGAAATCCGGTGCTGAAATTCCGCCTACCCAATTGTCCAAAATTTGCCAGAGCACCGGCTGGTGCAGCAACAACAACCCACTACCATGCAGAAATCCGGCCAGCCACTGGGCTGCTTCGATGGGCGGCTGGGCAGGAGAAAGCCGAAACTGCATAACCACCGCTGTTTGGCCGGCCGAACGCACTCCTTGCTCAAAAAGCAAGCGGGCGCCCAATCCGGCCAAAAGCGGCACAGCCTGTTCGGCGATCCGGATCAGTGCCGCTTGCCAAAGATCGGAAAATGCTTCGGGTCGCCACAGATGCAGGGCGCGGTGTACGGTCAGTATGTTTTTTAGCACATCGGCGGCTACTACTTCGCTGATGCCCATGCAGGCGCCCGGCAGTTGGATACAGACTCGCGGCACGATTTGTTTCAGCATTTGCTCGATGGCCGACAGGTCCATTTGCCGGGCATGGCCATAGCGCAATACCTCCACCAGGGGCAGTACGGTTTCCGACAGTGCACGCGCGTCTTGCGCCATTGCGCTCACATTGCGCAGTTTTTGCAACAAAAGCGGCAACACAGCGGGCAAATCGGCTTTGAGTACTGCGTCGAGCAGTCCCACCAGATCGGGCAAGTGCTCCGTGTCCCGAATGCGACGCCGGGCCATCTGCACAGCGGCTTCTTCCACCGTATTGCCCCAGGCGCCGGCTTCGATGAGGCGAATCTCGTAGTCGGGCAGCCATCGAAGCGTCCAGTTTTCGTGAAAACGACCCTCTTTTCGGCCGCTCACCGCGACCGGTTTGCCCCAGGGAATACGGAGATAGTCGAGCCGGTGCAGCAGTTGGCTCTTGCGCAAATGCGCCTCCTCGCGCAAATCCAGCGTCAGCGCCTGCTCCTCCGTGCTGATTTTCAGCCGGGCACTGCGCACCTGCGCCTCGAAGTCGGCTTTCAGCGGCACCACCGGCACCGAATCGGGCACGGCACCCAGCACATCGCCGATAATCAACTGCTGCTCGATGATCTGGTATGCGGCTTCGGCCCCCGCGCACAAAACCGTGACCGCCGCCTCGCGCAGTTCTTCGATACCCGGCAGCGCCGTGTTCCGCAAGGTTGCCAGCGTATCGGCCAAGCGCACCGCTTCGATGATGTGCGCCGGCGACAGGGCGATGTCTTGCTCGCGGAGCAGCCGGGCAGCCCGGGAGAACCAGCGGACGAGTTCAGAGTCCGAATTCCAGATTTCCTGGTACCAGGCCGGGGCAATCACGCCCGCTCCGTAGCCACTTTGGCCGGCCAAACGATCGAATGACCACGGGATCCAGGTGGTCTCTGTTTTTATTTTTTTTAGCCCCTTGAGCAGGGCCGCATCGGCAGCAGATTTGATGGTGGCAGTATCGGCAAGCACGGGCGCATGCCAGGCGCCACACACCACCACCATGTTTTGGAAACCCTCCTTTTCTGCGCTTCGGATTGTTTGGCGCATGTACGCCTCGCGCAGCAGCGTTTCCCGGGATTCGGAAAAGCCACCTTGAAACCGGGACTCCCGCAACGCCCGCATGAGCTCCAGCACCACGTCAAATACCGATGCGTCGGTTGTTTCGGGTATTGCGTTTGGCGTTTGGGGCAGCTGCGGGCTTGTTGCCTGTCGCCGCTCAAACATCGCTTCCCACCAGCGCTCCGGATCGGAATATCCGGCCAAACGCGCGATTTCAGAAAACGGATCGGCAGCAGCAGGATCAATCGTTCTGGAAATATCCAGCGCCGGTTGAATGAGCGCTTCCGCATCGGGCTGCAACGCGAATACCATGGACATAGGCAGATCCATGAACCGAACGGGAATCCCGTGTCGCTGTCCAAACAGCATGGCTTGCCATTCCGGGGAGAACTCGGCAAACGGAAAAAACGAGGCCTGCCGGAGTGTCTTTGGGTTGTAAATCAACAGCGCCACAGGCGGCTGCATCTGCGGGTCTGCGGCCAGGTGCAGCAGCGCCTCGGCATCGGGCGGCCCCTCAATCAGGATCAGATCGGGCTGCCGCTGCTCCAGTACCGCCAACAGACTCCGGGCGGAGCCTGGGCCGTGGTGGCGGATACCGAGGATATGTGGGCTGGGCATTGTTGTGGGGTGCTTGCGGCGGGCATGGGTTTACCAAAACGACCGGATCGGGAAACGTTTCACGACCAGTGCCGTGTCCGACAACGGTTGTTCCACAAACCTGTCCGCCCGCCACAGCAACAGCAGAGCCGATTCGTGCGTCTCGTCGTGCGTTTCTCCCTGGTCATCCGGGCGCAGGGTGTGGTGAATTTCCCGGACGACCAGGTCTTTGTGCCCGTCGCGGTCGTAGTCCACGAGCCAACTTCCGGTCAGGATTTGGCCGCCGTCGCCGCCATACCATTCGGCCACAGTGGCCCTGTCGGTGAAAGTTTTTTGGCGTTTGTCGTACAGCAACAGCGACTGGTGTTGAAACCAAAATTGCCGGATATCCACGATGCAGGCCTCAAAATCGGTGCTCAGCGGGAAACGTTGCCCGGCAAGGACGACTGCCCCGGAAGCGTCGGCCACATAATTGATTTCGCTCAGGAGCACGGAATCGAGCACAGTAAAAAAAAGGCTGTTCGGGATGGTATCGCCGATAGCCGGCGTACGGCCTTCGGCGTGTTCCACTTCAAAAAGGAGGGTGTCGGTAGCAGCGGTTGGATGGAAATAGTTCAGAAGTTCTGTGGAGGACGCCTGTTTGCCCGGATTTTGACAGCCGGACAGGGTCGGCAAAAGGCCCAGGAGCAGGTAGAACGGGTTTGGAATTTGCATATTTGGACTGAATTTTTGCTGCTACAAAACTGGATTTCGGGGGGGGGGGGGGGGGGGGGGGGGGGGGGGGGGGACACCGACGAAATCCGCTCGCATCAAATTTTGTCAGACGTTCCCCTCCTTGATTTGCCCCTCGCCCCTTGCCACCCAGGCGTCACTCATACCGCAGGGCCTCAATCGGATCGAGTCGGGATGCCTTCATGGCCGGGTAGAAACCCGATACGACGCCGACGATCATGCAGAGGGTGAACCCGAGCACCATCCAGCCCCAGGGAACGAGGAAGGAGCCGCCGAGCAGCGGGGTTACGATATTGCCGACGAGGATGCCCAGCAGAATACCCACGATGCCGCCAATCTGGCAGATCACCACGGCCTCGGTGAGGAACTGGGCGAGAATGCTCTTGCGTGTAGCGCCGATGGCTTTGTATATCCCGATCTCGCGGGTGCGCTCAGTCACGCTCACCAGCATGATATTCATCAGGCCAATCGCTGCGCCGAGCAGGGTCATCAGGCCGATGGCGATGGTGGCCAGGCGCAAGTTGGTGGTATTTTCTTTCAGGATGGCTACGAGGCTGTCGCTGGCAAAAACTTCAAAATCCTCTTTTTCTCCCGGCCGCAAGCCACGGATTTGCCGAAACAGACCGATAGCTTCCGATTGGGCTGCCTCCAGATCGGCGGCGTTGTGTACGGCCACCACCAGATCGTAGTTGGTATCGGCAGTGCCGTAGATAGACCGCACATTGGCCAATGGAGCGTACACGGCCCGGTCGGCCTGGTTGCCCATAGATGTACCTTTGGACGCAAGCACGCCCACCACCCGGTAGCGGTTGTTGCCCACCATGACAATCTGATCCAGGGCTTTTTCCGGGTTGTCGTTAAACAGCGTTTTCACCAATGCCCGTCCCAACACCACTTTGGGGTGCCCGTCATATACCTCTGTTTTTGAAAAATTTCGCCCAAACTCGATATCCATCCCTTTGACGCCAAAGTAGTTTTCATCCACGCCTACAAAACCGATATTCGGATTGGACTTCTCTCCGGCGTACTTGACGGTCGCCAGGTTGGTCGCATAATAGGATACGGACACCGTAGCCGGAAAGTCGAACCGCTCCTTGAACTGGAGTGCTACATCGTACCGGATCGGGTCGCCGGGTTTTTGGCGCCGTCCGCCCTGATTGTTTCGGGTGTCGCCTCCCTTGCGCGAAATGCTGAACGAGTTGGCTCCGAGGCCGGAAAAATTGTCGTTCAGGGAGTACGCAATGGCGTCTATCGCCGTGAGAATGCCCACCAGCGCCATGATGCCAAAGGCGATGATGAGCAAGGTCAGGGTAGCCCGCAGCATGTTGGCGCGGATATTCTGAAAAGCAAGGCGCAGTATTTCGGTGTACGGCATGGCACGGTTGGGTTGCGATGGCAGAGGGGGGGGCGAAAAGCGGCCAAATGTACCGAGATTTGCCGCACGCATTTCCGCCATAAGCGCAGCGACTGCGATTTTTTCGATCAATGCCCGGCTTCGCCGGATTTAGCACACCATGCACCTGTTCCGTCAACCCGCCATCTTTGCCGCCTGCCCCCGCCTGATCGTCGCCGAAAGTACACGACACGGGGGGGTAAGCCCTGCACCGTACCAGTCGCTGAACCTCGGCAAAAGCACAGACGACACCCCCGAAAACACGGCGGAGAACCGGCGCCGGTTTTGCGCGGCGCTGGGGTTTCAGACCGAACAACTCGCCTGGAGCAAACAGGTGCACGGCGCAGCGGTACAATTGGTCACGGCGCCTGGCGGCGCGGAGGGCTACGACGCGCTGACGACCCAAACCCCCGGTGTGGTTTTGGCAGTATCGGTAGCCGACTGTACGCCGGTCCTCGTGTTCGATCCTGTGCATCGGGCGGTAGCGGCTATCCATGCGGGCTGGCGCGGGGCGGCTGCAGGTATTGTCGGCAAAACACTGGACGTTATGGCCGGGCAGTTCGGCACACGCGGGGCGGATTGTATAGCCTACGTTGGTACTTGCATTGACGAATGTTCCTTTGAGGTGGGTGCAGCGGTTGCCGAAGCGTTTGCACCCGAATTCAGCCGCTACGATGCCGGGCGCGACAAATTTTTTGTTGACCTGAAAAAAGTCTGCGCGGATCAATTGCGCACCTTCGGAGTACCGGATGCGCACATCGAAATTTCGCCTTTTTCCACGGTGTTGCACAATCAGGATTACTTCTCGCACCGAAAAGATGGCGGGACAACCGGGCGTATGCTGGCGGTCATCGGCCTGGAAAAATAGATGTCCCCGGCTACCGTACCTGCCGCCCTTTCCACACATATTTCCGCACGGCCAAACTCCCCGCTCCGACACCGGCGATATAGGCCGTATGCAGGAAAAAGGCCGGCCAAAATCCGCGCAGGAGTTCCCGCCGCCCGAAAAAAATACACATTTCACGCAGGAGCATGTAGTCGGCCAGGGCCTTCACGAGGAGTTGGCCGATCCACAACCACACCAATCCAGGCAGAAAAAAAAGCAGGCCGGCATGCAGTACGATCGTGCTGCACGATAAAAACGCGACCGCCAGCGCAGCCTTCAGGCCGGGGTCGGGCAAAGCGGCATTTTTTGTCCCCCAGCGAATACGCTGCTGCACGAATGTAAGCAGGTCGGGGCAAGGAAGTGTGCGGATGGCGGCGTCCGGATTTTTGAGAAACAAGATGCCCGATTTGCCCGCGTACGCTCCCGGGATGGCCGCTATTTTTCCCAGCAGAAACAGATCGTCGCCCGATGCCCGGTCCGTATTGCCCGAATACCCGCCCACGGCCTCGAACATTGTTTTGGCGTAACAGAGGTTGGCGCCGTTGCCCATGCGGTGCCGACCCATTCCGATGCCCGCGCCGGTAATGCCCATCATGCCCGCCAGATCGAGCGCCTGAAACCGCTCGAAAGTGGTGTGTTCGCGGTGTATGGCCACCGGGGCGGCGATGGCGCCGGGGCGCCTGGCCTCGTACAGCGATACCAGCAGCAACAGCCAGTTGGCGGGCGCCAGGCAGTCGGCGTCGGTGGTGATGATGAGCGTACCGCGGGCGCTGGAAACACCGAGTTCGAGCGCTTTTTTTTTGCCTGAAAAAACAGGCTCCGGCTGTTCGCTCAAGCGGATGAGTCGCACTTGTCCGGCGTGTGTTGCGGCTATTTCAGCAACAATGCAAGCCGTGTCGTCTTCCGAAAAATCATCCAGTACCACAATTTCCAGCAAATCCAGCGGGTAGTTGCAGGCGAGAATAGCGTGCAGGCAATCCGCGATATTAGCCGCTTCGTTGCGTGCAGGCACCAGTACCGTGACGGGTGTTCGGGGTACAAAACCGGTCGGGACGTTCCATTCCGGCAGGCGTCGCCAGCCCCGCACATAGCCGGCAAGTATGATCAAATAAGCCAGCGACAGGCTTGTGCAAAAAATCGTGTACGCGAGGTGGAGCATTGTCAGGCGAGCGTGTGCGAAAAATGCCGGCGAAATTCTGTGGTTTGGCGGCAAATTATACCTTTTGAAACAGGCGATGTCAAAAATCCCGCCGACGCCGGATGCTTCGGCACGGAGCTTGTTCGGAAGGCTTGCTTGTCGAGCAGGATACAGTTTGGCCAAATTACCTACCTTTGCCCAGCCTGAGCCGCCAACAATTCCAAACGATGTTTTGTTACTGTCACCGGCTTGCTAAAAACTTGCCGGATTCCCACCGGATCAAAACCTGACACTCAACATTCAAAACTTAGCACATGTCCACAGCAACCGCTACCCGTCCCCAGTACAAAGTGAAAGACATCGCCCTTGCCGAATGGGGCCGCAAGGAAATTCAACTGGCTGAAGCCGAAATGCCCGGCCTTATGTCTCTGCGCGAAGAATTTGGCGGTACCAAACCGCTGAAAGGAGCCCGCGTAGCCGGCTGCCTGCACATGACCATCCAGACCGCCGTGCTCATCGAAACGCTGGTGGAGTTGGGCGCCGAGGTATCGTGGTCATCGTGCAACATCTTTTCCACGCAGGACCACGCAGCAGCAGCCATTGCCGCCGCAGGTATCCCGGTGTACGCCTGGAAAGGCATGAACAACGAAGAATTTGACTGGTGCATCGAGCAAACCCTGTTTGCATTTAAAGACGGCCAACCGCTCAACATGATTCTGGACGACGGCGGCGACCTCACCAACATGGTGCTGGATCAGTACCCCGAACTGGTAGCCGGTATTCGCGGTATTTCCGAAGAAACCACCACGGGGGTGCACCGCCTTTACGAGCGCATGGGCAAAGGCACCCTGCCGCTCCCTTGCATCAACATCAACGACTCGGTCACCAAGTCGAAGTTTGACAATAAATACGGTTGCAAGGAGAGCCTCGTAGATGCTATTCGCCGTGCTACCGACATCATGATCGCCGGCAAAGTGGCTGTTGTAGCCGGCTACGGCGACGTGGGCAAGGGGTCGGCTGCTTCTCTGCGCGGCGCCGGCGCCCGCGTGATTGTTACCGAAATTGATCCGATCTGCGCCCTGCAGGCAGCTATGGACGGTTTCGAGGTGAAGCGTATGGAAAATGCTATCCCGCGCGCCAATATCGTGGTGACCGCCACGGGCAATCGCGACATCGTGACGGAAGAACACTTCCGTATGATGACCGACAAGACCATCGTGTGCAACATCGGCCACTTCGACAACGAAATTGATATGGCCTGGCTGAACACCAACTATGGCCACACCAAAGTGACGGTGAAGCCGCAGGTGGATATTTTCAATATCGAAGGAAAAGATATCATCGTTTTGGCCGAAGGCCGATTGGTTAACCTCGGTTGCGCAATGGGCCACCCCTCTTTTGTCATGTCCAATTCGTTCACCAACCAGGTGCTGGCGCAAATCGAACTGTGGGAAAACTACGCGAAATACGACAACGAAGTGTACCTGCTGCCGAAACACCTTGATGAGAAAGTGGCACGCCTCCACCTCGCCAAAATCGGCGTGGAGTTGGAACAATTGCGCCCCGAACAGGCCGAGTACATCGGCGTACAAGTCGAAGGGCCGTTCAAGCCGGAGTACTACCGGTATTGAGTTTCTGCCTTTACCGAGGCTGACGCACAGGTACTGTTTTGACGGGAATTGAAATTTTTAAACGATCCAGGCGGCTGCACTTGCAACTGCCTGGATCGTTTTACTTTGACTTGTGCACTTTTTCACCCAGCTGCTGCAGCCGTGCGGCCTTAGCCATACCAAGGAGCCGCTTTTGTTCCTTGCCCGAGGCATCTATAAAAACCAGAGTAGGATAGCCCATGATTTCAAATTTTCCGGCCAGCGCAACACCTTCTCCAACTTCGGCATTGACTTTCAGGTTGACAAAATTTTCGTTGAGGTAGGCTGCCAGCGTAGGGTCGGTGAATACGTCCCGATCCATTATCTTGCATGGGCCGCACCAACTGGTGTAAAAATCAATGAATACCGGTCTGCCGGCAAGTTTGGCACTGTCGAGGCGGCCGGCGAAGGCGTCGGTAAAAAACACCAGTTCGCGTTGTTCGGTGGTTTGCTTTTTTTTTAATGGCGATGCAAAGGCAATGCGGTAATTGCAGGCCTGCAAGGCCAAAACAAGCAGGCCTGCAATAGCCAGGGCGCTGCTGTTGAACGGGCGTGTGGCTGTTCCTTTTTTCATAAAAAGTATCGGGTTGAAACTGATGTCCTTGCAGGATTCCAAACCGCTCCGTTCGGTTGCCTAAACCTTCCAACCCTTCTCTGGTTATGGTTGCTTCCAAACGCCTGACGCCCGTTTTTACTCTGTTTGACGCACCATGCAGCACCGCAACCGCAACCTCCTGTTGGGCCTTTACGGCCTTGTAATTCTTGCCAGCCTGTTCCTGCTCACCCGCTTGAAGTTTTCTTTCGACTTCGAGCAGTTTTTTCCCCAGGGCGACCCGGATTGGGAGTTTTTTAAAAACTACATCAAAGATTTTGAAAGCGACGACAACTTCCTGCTGGTGGCCATTGAACGTCCGGAGGGGTTTTTGAGCAGGAGTTTCTAAATGAGGTACACGACTTGACCCTCCAGGCGCGCGACTTGCCGCACGTCACGTCGGCTGTGTCGCTCACCACTATGCAGTATCCGCTGCGCACGCCGTTTGGGATTACGGCGGTGCCGGTCATCCACCGAAACGACAGCACATACTACGCCACCGACCGGGCCAAGGTGCTGCAGGATCGGCGGTTTGTGCACAACCTCATTTCGGAAGATGCCACGGCGCTCACGGTGGTGCTGAAAACCGTCAACCAGAGTACATACGACCAGTCGGTGGAACTCATGGGGGCCTTGGACAGTCTGTTGGCGCAATACCGTTTTGCGTCGGTGCATACCCTGGGCAGACAGTATTTCCAGCGGGACATGGTAGCCATGCAAAAGCGCGAGGTGCTGGTGTCTACCAGTATTGCGGCGTTGTTGGTCATTGCTGTGCTGTTTTTTATTTTCCGACGCTGGGCCACGGTATTCATCGCCATGTCGGGCATTGGGTTGGCGCTGCTGTTTTTCCTGGCGGTACTGAGCCTGATGGGCCGGGAGCTGAATGCTCTGGCGGCCCTGTACCCCATCCTGATGTGCATCGTGGGTGTGGCCGATACGATTCACATTACCACGAAGTACATGGATGAACTCGAGAAGGGGCGCCCGCCGGGTGCGGCCATCCGTGTCACGTTGCGGGAGATCGGACTGGCTACATTCATCACCTGCATCACCACGGCTATCGGCTTTTTGTCGCTGCTGACCAACCGCACCGGGCCGATTCAGGATTTTGGTGTGAACGCAGCCATCGGGGTGGTGACGGCTTTTGTGGTGATTTACGGTTGGTTGTGGATTTGGTTGCCACGGTTTGAGCGGGGCCGGCTCATCAAGGTCACGCCGGAGTATGCGTTTTGGGGGCGATTTATGGACTGGACATACCTATTTACCCGGGCAGAGGGGCGCAAGATCGCATGGGTATCGGCGGGTTTGCTGGGCATTTGTCTGGTTGGAATTTCGCAGATACACACCAACTACCGGATCAAGCACAACCTCCCGCGCGGCGAAGCCATCACGAAGGATTTTCTTTTTTTCGAGGAAAAATTTTCCGGGTTCCGGCCGGTGGAAATTGCGGTGTTTCCGCAAGGAGGCCGGTTGGCCGATGATTTTGCGGTGTTGCAGGAAATGGACAAAGTGGAGGCGCAAATGCGCACCTACCCGCCTATCCGTACGCAGAGTTCGATCAATGATTTGTACCGCAGCCTGAATGCCATGCACAACGGAAACCGGCCCGAAGCCTACCGGTTGCCCGACAACGAAGCCGATTTTGAGCGCTACAAACGCCTGGCCGAACGCGCGCCCACTGCAGCCGCGGAGGTGCTCCTGAGCAAAAACCGCGATAAAGCCCGTATTGCGGCGCGCATGCAGGATGTGGGCCGCGACACGGTGCTGCTGGTTCAAAATTCTTTGGAAAACTGGATTCGGGGAAATACCGACTCGACGGTGGCGCGGTTCAAGATCACGGGCACGGGCGTGGTGCTGGACAAAAACTCCATGTACATCCGGGACAATATGCTGCAAGGGCTGATCCCGTCGGTGCTGGTGGTGGCGCTGCTCATGGCGCTGTTATTCAAGGATGCGCGCATGGTACTGATTTTTGCCGTGCCGAATGTATTCCCGCTGTTCTTTGCCGGGGCGCTCATCGGGTATCTGGGTATCCCGCTGGAGGCGGGCATTGCCACGGTGTTCAGCATTGTTTTTGGGATTGCTACGGACGACACGATCCACTTTTTGAGCACGTTCAAACTGTGCCGAAGTCGGGGGCTGAGCGTGGAGCAATCGCTTCAGACCACCCTGGCGGAAACAGGCAAGGCGATGTGCCTGGGTAGTGTCATCCTATTTTTCAGTTTTTTGGTCATGCTGTTTTCCGTGCATCCACCGTCGGTGACGGTCGGATTGCTGGTGAGCGTGACACTGGCCGGGGCGCTGTTTTGCGACCTGTTGCTGGCGCCTGTACTGATTCGGTGGTTGATTCGCGATAAATCTGTGGAGCAGCCTGTTCCGGGTAGCATGGTTGGGCCGGAGCAGGGGCCATTTTTGGGAAGTGTTACTTCCGCTTCCGCTTGATAGTGCAGCCGATGGCCCGGGTAAAATCCG
Source organism: Lewinellaceae bacterium (assembly GCA_016719605.1). GTDB lineage: Bacteria > Bacteroidota > Bacteroidia > Chitinophagales > Saprospiraceae > M3007. The sequence goes on from JADJYW010000015.1 coordinate 288,411, forward strand.
GGTCGGGGCGCTCGTCGCGCAACAGGGATTCCACGGCATTCTCCACATACCGGCGCTTTACGGCTGCCGGCGTTTCCGGGTTGTCGTCAATAGCGCCGATGTAGCGAATCACTAAATTTTTATCGAGCACAAATGCGTGCGGGGTGCGGTTGGCGCCAAAGAGCGGATACACGGTCTGGGTAGAATCGAACAGGTAGGCAAACGGGTAACGTTTGGATTTGGCCCGTTTGACCATTTCATCGAAACTGTCCTCGGGTACAATTTTAGGGTCGTTCGGATTGATTGCAATCACGGGATAGCCCTTTGAGCTGTATTTGTTGTGCAGTTCAATGATGCGTCGTTCGTACAGTTGCGCATACGGGCAATGGTTGCAGGTAAAAACAAGGATAAAGCCCTTGGCGCTGGTGTAATCTGAAAAAGACACCATGCTGCCGTCTACATTGCGCAGGGAGAAATCTTCGGCTCTGTCTCCGACAACATAGTGGCTGGGGTCATCGCCGGCGCTGAAAAGCAGGAAAGCGCATGCCAACAAAACGAGTATTCGGGCGGGACTTTTCATAGTTGGTGGGAATTTAGTCCGTAAACGGTTTGCGAAAAAATTTGCACAGGCGTTTCAGCAGTCGGCAATTGCCCAGTCAGGAACCTTTGATGGGCGGCATGGGCTTACCCATTTTTTTCAGGAAATTAGCGACGAAGTTCTCGAGATCGGAAAAGTCTTCAAACTCTCCCTGAAAGATGTCCCGCTGGTCGCCGCGTACCAGCACCGTTACCGGAATTGCGCCACCCCAATCTTCGTGTACCCGGGGTATCCAGTTGTCGGCGTCCTGGTCGGAAAGGAGGATTATTTCCGGTTTGATTTTGTGTTTTTTCAAGAAAGGGATAAAAGCCTCATCCATACGGCTCTTCATGTCCAGACTGACTAAAAGCACTTCGATGTCGGAATTTGTATACTTGTCGTGCAATGTACTGAAGTGGGGCAGTTCTTTGATACAGGGGCTGCACCACGTTGCCCAAAAGTTGACGACCAGTGTGGTGGTGTTTTTGGTCTGCTGAATCCGCTCTTCCAACTCGGAAAAGTTGTCAAAAACCTTGAAAGGTTGCCCGGGAAGCAAACAAGGTATGAGCAGTGAAAATAGAGAAATCAAGTAAATATTCCGCATGGCAGGAAACACTGTAAAATTTCGTGTATTAAAAAAAGGCCATGCAAGAAACGAACAACTGCTGAAACGCCAAGTGGTTTTAACAGTTTTTCCGACTAAAATCCCGGATGACACTTTTCAAAAAAACGAGTCCTTCGAACAAAAGTATTCGAAGGACTCATATTCAAAATAAGTGCCAATTTTTTTTTATACAGAAACGGTAGATTCCGGGTAGGCGATGGCTTGATCCACGAGAATACGGCCACAGTGTTCGCAAGCAATAATTTTTTGTGCAAGCCGATTTCGAGTTGCACCTGCGGGGGAATGTGGTTGAAACATCCGCCGCAGGAGTTGCGCTCCACGGTAACAACGGCCAGACCGTTGCGGTAGGTGGTGCGGGTTTTGTCATAAGCCTTCAGCAGGCGGTCTTCGATCCCGTCCCGAGCCTTGACACTTTTGGTCCGCAGGCGGTTTTCTTCCGCTTCTGTTTTTTCAATAATGCCCTGAAGTTCCACCTTTTTGGCATCCAGGTCTTTTTGTTTGGCGGCCTGCTTGGCTTCAGCCACGGTCAGGGTCTCTTTTTGGGTGTCTAATTTGCCCTTGGCATCGCGAACCTTTTTTTCCGACAACTGGATGTCCAACTGAGCCAACTCAATCTCTTTCTGGAGCGCTTCGTATTCCCGGTTATTTTTGACCTCTTCCAGTTGCTTCTGGTACTTTTTTATGTTACCCTCTGCCTCTTTGGCGACGGCCTGCATTTGCGCGATTTCCTGATCCGCCTCTTTTACCGCGGCGCGCAGTTTTCTGCAACGTGTATCTAATCCCGCGATTTCGTCTTCCAGATCGGCTACTTCCATAGGCAACTCGCCTTTCAGGATGCCGATTTCGTCCAATTGGGAATCAATCTGTTGCAGATTCCACATCTTTTGTAGTTTCTCGGTGATGGTTGCTTCGACAGTCATTGCGTGCTTGCGTGATTGAGTGATGGTGTGATGGCGCAGGATAATGGGTGCGCAGATTGCCATTTTTGAGGCGATGTACGCGCAAAAGCCAAGCCGAACGAGCGGGTTTTTACAGGTAAAAAACCGGATTGGTGCGTACCTCCGTCAAATGGAGCGCAAAATTAGAGAATTTCTCCCGAATAATATCGCGCAAAAGTTCGATTGTGAACTGTTCGCTTTCAAAATGACCCACATCGGCGATAACCACGCGACCTTCGGCATCAAAAAATTCGTGGTATTTGAAATCGGCGGTCACGAACGCATCCGCTCCCGCCCGCAGCACCTCGGGCAGCAGGAAACTGCCGCTGCCCCCGCAAACAGCCACACGCTGGATGACCCTGCCGCGCAGAGCGGTGTGGCGTACACACCCGCTTTGCAGTGCCCGTTTGACGTGGTGCAGAAAAGCCTGCTCGTCCATGGGCACCTCCAGTTCGCCCAGGAGGCCGGCTCCGATGTCGGTCATACCGGGCTTTGGCGCCAGAATACTGGTGCGCAGCAGCCCGATTTTCTCTGCAATTTTAGCGTTCACACCCTGTTGATGTACGTTGTCGAGGTTGGTATGGATGGCGTACAGGGCGATGTCGTCCCGAATAGCCTGCATGACGGTTCGCTCAATGTAGGTCGCTCCGTTCAGGCGTTTGAGGCCGCGAAAGACGATGGGATGATGGGCGACGATCAGGTTGCAACCCTTGCTTTTGGCCTCAGCCACGACGGCCTCCGTGGAATCGAGGCAAAACAGTACGCCGGTCAAAGGTGTATCTGGATTGCCTACCAGAAGGCCGGCGTTGTCGTACGACTCCTGCAGGTGCGGCGGAGCCACAGCCTCCAGTACGGTGATGATATTCTGAATCAGCATGGTCGTTGTCGTTTGGGTTTTTTCGCCCGGTTCTGGTTAAAAAAATCGGCAGCCCGCCATTTTCACCTACCGCCACTGTAACTTTGCGGAGGTTTTTCGGTCGAAACGCCGTTCCGGCATGCAGCATTTGATTGCTGCCCCTAACCGCTCTTTTTTTGATTTTTTAAAAACACGACTATGACATCCACCCTTCTTTTTCTCGGCAATCTCGGCGCTACCGAACTCACACTCATCTTTCTGGTTGTCCTCCTGATGTTTGGCGGCAATAAAATCCCCGAATTGATGCGCGGCCTCGGCAAAGGTATCCGCGAGTTCAACAACGCCAAAAACTCCGTGGAGGACGAAATCCGCCAGGGGATTCGCGAGGCGGACAAGAAGCCTGTCGAGAAGTAAACTTTCGAACATGCTGGATTTTCAAGTCAGCCTTTCCTGAAGACTTGAGGCTAGGAAGCATGGCTTTTTTCTTCTCATTTTGGATAAAACGTCCCAAATCTTTCAATTCTGAAAGGTTCGGGACGTTTTGTTTTGATCCCCTGCTTCCTAAAAAGGAATATCCTCGTCATTCATTCTGGACGACATCGTGATCGCGGTGGGGGTAAATGGTCCGGAGAGCGGATCGCGGAGACCCGCAAAAGCGGGATCGTCCAGGTTTCCGAATTTGGCAAACTGGTCGGTAAATTTGAGTTTCACCGTGTCCAGCGCACCATGGCGGTTTTTGGAAATGATAAACTCGGCCACACCTTTCAACGACATACCTTGCTCATCTTCGAGCAGGCCGTAGTATTCCGGACGGTAGATGAAGGAGACGATGTCGGCATCCTGCTCTATGGCGCCCGATTCGCGCAAGTCGCTCAACTGCGGGCGCTTGCTGCCACCGCGTACCTCTACCGCCCGGCTGAGTTGCGACAGTGCGATGACGGGTACGCTGAGTTCTTTGGCCATGTTTTTCAAGGCCCGGGAGATACCGGCGATTTCCTGTTCCCGGTTAGCGCTGCGGTTGTTTTCGGAAGCGCCGGTCATCAGCTGCAGGTAGTCAATAATGACCAACTGGATATCATGCTGCATCTTCAGGCGCCTGCACTTGGCCCGGAGTTCGAAGATATTGATGCCCGGCGTGTCGTCTATGAAGATCGGTATACCAGACAGGCGCTCCACGGTGGTTTGCAACTGCTGCCACTCGTAGTCCTCCAGTTTGCCGTTGCGCATTTTGGAGCCGGGTATTTCGGACTCCATCGAGATCAGGCGTTGCACCAGCTGGGTGCTGGACATCTCCAGGGAGAACAGGGCCACGCCTTTGTTGAAATCGCGGGCGGCATTGAGTGCCATGGCCAGTACGCAGGAGGTTTTACCCATGCCCGGGCGAGCCGCGAGAATGACGAGGTCGGAGGGCTGCCAGCCGGAGGTGATGCGGTCCAGATCGGTGAAACCCGAGGGCACCCCGGTGAGGCCGTCTGTTTTTTTGGAGAGTTCTTCCACCTGTTTCAGTACCCGGCTGCTGAGTATGCCCATACTTTCGAAGGTGCGGCTGAGGTTGTTCTGGGTGATGGCAAACAGACCTTTTTCGGCGTCATCAAGCAGGGTGAACACATCGGTCGTGTCCTCGTAGGCATCTTTGATGGTGCGGGTACTGACCTGGATGAGTTCGCGCTGGATGTGTTTTTGGGCGATGATGCGGGCGTGGTACTCAATGTTGGCCGCCGAGGCGATGCGGTTGGTGAGTTCCACGAGGTAGTAGCTGCCGCCGATGCGGTCCAGTTCGCCCGCTTTGCGCAACTCCTCGGTTACCGTCAGGATGTCCACCGGATTGGAACGCTCGAACAGGCGAATGATCGCCCGGTAGATTTGCTGGTGGGATTCGTGATAAAAGCTCTCCGGCCGCAAGATGTCCATGACGATCGGGAGCGCCTCCCGATCCAGCATCAATGCCCCCAAAACGGCCTCCTCCAGCGGGAGTGCCTGGGGCTGGATTTTGCCAAAAACATAGTTGGACAAACCCTCGCCGCTTTTCCCGCTGCTGCGCTGGACGCCGCCCCGGGGGGCGCTGTTGCGTGCATCTTTATTTTCGTTCTTGTCTGTCATGGAAAGGGCCGTAAAAAATGGGGACAAACCTACTCGGAAATCAGAAACGCGGGGCATTCCAAACAATCCGTATTGCCGAAAACCTGTGGATAACCCTTGTCTTGACTGTGGATAAACAAAAAAACAAGCCAGGTTATCCACATCGGCCCAACGTTATGCACAGCCGGGCGGAGGGGTTTATCGGGGCATCCAATGCCGGGCAAAAATGTTAAAATTATGACTCGTAAGCGCTTATGATGTCCGCTATTCCCGGCCATTTTGCTTTTGGAAAACGAGCATGAACACCTGAAGATTAAGCCCGGGTTAAGCCCGGATTAATTCTGCGCTGTTTAAAAAAATTCGGAACGTTTTTTCGCTCTACAAAAGTAACAGGTTTTGTTTTAGAAAGGCGGCGCGGCATCGAATCATCTTGAAAAAAAGAGGCTGCATCAGAAGTGGTTTTTCACCGCAGCGGCGCAGCGTTTTTGAAAAACAGGTTATAAAACGCTGCACCGCTGCGGTGAAATGGGAAACGACACGCTCCGGCTACTGCCGCTCGTTCTCCACATTGCTCCGGCGCTGATTGGCCTGCTCCACGGCTTCGCGCTGGCGATCGAGATCAATCAGGGTAGCCTCCTGATCTTTCTGGTTTTGCACCAGGTCTTCCTCGGCCTTTTTTAGCCGGGCCTTGTAGTTGGCGATGTCCTTGTTCAAATTGTCGTTGTCGCGTTTGAGTTTTTTCAACCGGTTGTCCAGGTCCTTGAGTTTATCCTCTTCGGCTTTCACTTCCAGACCGACGGCTGCACGGCGCACGTCGAAGTAGTACTTCGTGAGCAATTCCTTGGTTTCGGTGGTGCGCGTGAGGTCGTCGGTGCGGTTGAGGAAGAATGCGCCGACATCAAACCAGGCATTCAGCTGGGCGCCATCGCCGATTTTTTCTACCTCGGAGTACAGGGTGAAATCCCCGGCACTGACACTGACGGAGCGACACCCGGCGGCGGATTTTTCGCCTTTTTTGCCTTTTTTCAATTTGCCGCCGAAATTGTTTTTGACAAAATCAGTCCAGACATTGTCCACCAACCGGGTGTCGGTATTGGGAAAACTGACTGCAAAACCGGGTCGGGTACCAAAAGACATGGCTTTCTCGATTTCTGTCACCATCGTTGATTGGGCGGAGAGCACGGGGGCGCAGGCCAGCCCCACCGCGATTGTCAGTACGAATTGGATACGCATGTGATGTTTCTTTTTTGAGTGAAAGAATGATGTGGGTAAAGGTACTGACTGGAGCGGGAAAACACGAACAATGCTCCGGGCAAGAATCATAGTCGAAAAATGGAGGAAATCCGTGCGCTGCCCTCACGCGCCGCCTTCCACGCACTGCAAAAACGTTTCTTCCGTCCAAATTTCCACGGTACCTAAAGCCTCGGCTTTTTTCAATTTGCTGCCGGCTTTTTCGCCCACCACAAGGATGTTAAGGTTTTTGCTCACGCCACTGGAGATACTGGCCCCGGCGGCGGCGGCGCGAGCCTCGGCTTGCTCGCGGGAAAGGGTAGGCAAAGTGCCCGTAAACAGAATGGTTTTGCCAACCAGCGGTCCGTCGGCGGCGCCGGCAGGCCGCTGGTCTTCATCGGTTTGATGCAGGTTCACCCCAAGCGCTTCCATCGTGCGGAGCAAATCGAGGTTGTGTTCATTTTGAAAAAAATTGAACACGTTGCGAGCCAGCACAGGGCCGATATCCTTGATTTCCTGGTAGCGCGCCAGGTCCCAGTCCTTCAAATCGAGGACGTGCTCCACCACGGCAGCGAGTAGTTTGGACGATTTTTGGCCCAGGTGGTGGATGCTGAGGCTGTGCAGGAGCCGGTAGACGGGATTGCCTTTGGCTTTTTCGATGGCTTTTTGCAGGTTGGCGGCAGACTTTTCTCCGAAACCCTCCAGTTCGGCGATTTTCGCGTAGTCGAGCCGATAAATGTCGGCAATGGAGTGCAGCCAGCCAAGTTTGTAAAACCGCTCGATCGTACTCTCGCCCATGCCCTCGATATCCATAGCGTGTTTGGAGGTATGGAAAATCATACGTTGCACGACCTGGGCCTCGCACTCGGCGTTTTCGCAGCGCCAGATGGCCTCGTCTTCGGGCTTGACCAGCAGGCTTTGGCACACCGGGCAATGGGTCGGGTATTCGACGGGGCGTTCGGTGCCGTTGCGCAGGTCTTCCAGCGATTTTACGATATAGGGAATCACGTCGCCGGCACGCTCGACCAGCACCGAGTCGCCGATGCGGATATCCTTGCTCCGGATAAATTCCTCGTTGTGCAGACTCACATTCTGTACGGTCACGCCGGCGAGTTGCACCGGCTCCAGTTTGGCTACAGGGGTCACCGCACCGGTTTTCCCGACCTGAAATTCCACGTCGCGCAGGCGGGTAGTGGCTTGTTTGGCTTTGAATTTGAACGCAATCGCCCAGCGCGGGTGGTGTGCCGTGAACCCGCATCTGGCTTGTAGTTCCAGGCTGTTGACCTTGATGACCATGCCGTCAATTTCGTACGGGTAGGCATCGCGGTGGTTTTGCCAGGCATCGCAAAAGGCGATGACTTCGGCGATGTTGGGGCATACGCGGCGTTCGGGCAACCCCACCCCCTGCCCCTCCCCCAAATGGGAGGGGGGCTTGCTGTCCGCCACTTTGGATATTTCGGTAAGAACGGGTATCGGGTTTATCACTTCGGATTTGACTGCGGGTTCGGATGCTGCTCCCCTCCCCTCCTGGGGAGAGGCCGGAGTCGAACCCGTTGGCACCTTGAATCCCAACGCCTCCAGCAGCGCGAGCGAATCCTCATGCGTAGGGAATTTGCCCAGCACATTGTTCCCGTCGGCATCCACGGCGTAGCCGAGTTGGTAAATAAACGCCTCCAGGCCGCGGTCGGCGGCTTCCCTGGGGTCTTTCATGCGGAGGCCACCGGTGGCGGCGTTGCGGGGATTGGCAAAGAGCGACTCGCCGACAGCCTGGCGGCGGGCATTTATTTTTTCAAAAACATCTTTCCGGATGAGGGCTTCGCCGCGCAATTCGGCTTTGACTATCCCGTAGCGGGCAAAAGCGGCTTGCAACGGAATAGAGCGCAGGGTGCGGATGTTGGCCGTGATTTCCTCGCCCACGGCGCCGTTGCCGCGTGTAGCGGCACGCACGAGACGGTCGTTTTCGTACACCAGCGCGATGGTACCGCCGTCAAACTTGGGTTCCACGGCGTACTCGATATCGGCGTCTTTGGGCAGGCCTGCCAGTTTTTTTACGGATGTGTCGAAGTCGGTGAGGTCGGCAGCATCGTAGGAATTATCCAGCGAGAGCATGGCCGTGAGGTGCGCCACCTGGTCCATGTCTTCGGTGAGATCGGGTGACACCCGCCGGGTGGGCGAGTCGGGCACAACGAGTTCCGGGTGCAGGCGTTCGAGGTTTTCGAGTTGTTTGTAGAGTTGGTCGTACTCGAAATCGCTGATAACCGGGTCGTTTTGTACATAGTACCGCCACTCGTGGTAGCAGATGACGCTGCGCAAATTTTCGGCGCGTTCGGCGGTGTTTTCGGAAAACAAATCGGCCTGCGGCGTGTACAGCAGCGTTTTGGACAAATCGTAAAGGACGCGTTGGGCTTCCGGTGTGTACATTGGAGGTTGGAAGGTTGGAAGGTTGCTGGTTGGAAGGTTGTTCAAAAGTAAACAAGAGCGCGGGTTTGCCCCTCGCCTTTTGCAAACTTATTTATTGCCGGATCAATTTCACTGTCTTCCATTTCTCACCTGTTTTCCGGATTTTCAGTACATAAAAACCGGCGGGCAGGTCGCCTGTCCAGAGGGCTTCGCTGCCCTGGAGCGTGGTGCTGCGCAAGCGTTTGCCGGCCGCATTGGCGATTTGTACCTGCACCTTGTCTGTTGCGTTGACGCCGGAAATACGCACCCACGAACCGGCGGGATTGGGGAAAACCCCCAGTGGTTCCTCCGGCGCAGGCGAACCGGTGGACGAGACTGCGCCGGCAAACAGCCAGACGTATGCCGCCGGAAACTCGCGGCGCCAGAACCACTCGGAATGCTGCCCGTCGGACGGCACCGTTATGTATTTTTCATTGTTGAAAAAACCGGCCGTGTCCATGGCATTGGCTACAACCTGCATGTTTTGCGCCACAGAGGCCGGCTCCTGACCGCCGGCAAGGAAGTACACCCGCGCCTCACCCTCCCGGGGGTGGCCGGCAACATGTGTGGCCGGTTCGCTCCCCCCAAACCAGAACGCCGGAGACAGAATACCCGCCCGGGAAAACACGTCCTGTCGCTCCGAAAAAGCATACATCGAAATAAGGCCACCCATGCTGCTACCCATGATGCCCGTGGTGGTGCGGCCCGGCAGCGTGCGGAAGGTGGAATCAATGTGCGGTTTCAGAGTACTCGCAATAAACTCCACATATTCGTCGCCCTGACCACCTGCATTGTACTGAAGATTCACCCAGGGCGAGTATTCGTTGAGGCGCTCGCCGCCGCCGTTGTCAATGCCCACCACAATGCAGCCGTGGTCGCCCTGCTGGTGCAGGGTGTTGAGGGATTCGTCTACCTCCCACTCGCCGGAAAAACTGGTGGCGGCATCAAACAGGTTCTGGGCATCGTGCATGTACAGCACGGGGTATTTTTTGGAGGTCGTGTGGTAATCGGGCGGCAGGTAAATCCAGATGCGGCGGTTCCGGTTGAGCTGCGGCATATAAAAGTTGTTGGACAATAAACTGACGTTGGGCGCAGCGGTGGAGTTGCTGCCGCCGAGGTCTTCCCAGGAGAGGATGCTGAGCGTCACCGTGGTCGGCTGGCCGCTATAAGTCAGTGTGCGGTCGGGCAGGTAGCCGCCGTTGGCATTGCCTTCCACCGTGGCCCAACTCCCACGGGTGAATTTGAATTTTACCTCGCCGGCCGGCGGGTTCAGGGTGATGCTATACCCGCCCGCCGGCAGCGGCATCAGGATGGTACCCGGGTCGCCGGCCGTCCAGTTGTTGAAGGTGCCGACGGCGTGGATGTTGGCGCCGGCCGGTGTATTGGCGGGTATGGTGGTGACCTGGAGGGTCAGTTGGCTGTACGCTGGTAAACAAGCGAAGAGCAAGGCCAGAATCGAAAATGAACATGTTTTTTGCATGGCAAAAACCTGAATTTTGGTAGGTGTGAAATCGGTTTGAATGGCGGCAAAGGTCGGCAAAGTTTCAGGAGGAAAGGCTATCGGTCGGATTTCTGCTCACACCAGCCCTTCCCGCACCAGATCGTGCAGGTGTACCATGCCGACGTAGCGCCCGCCGTCAAGCACCAGCAACTGGGAAATCGAATGCCCGCGCAGGAGGGCCAGCGCGTGTACGGCCAGGGCATCCGGGGCAATAGATTTGGGTGCGGGCGACATAATCTGGCCGGCAGTCAAGCTGCTGATATCGGTGTTTTTTTGAAGCATACGCCGCAGGTCGCCGTCGGTGACGATGCCCAGCAGGCGGCCGGATGGATCGAGCACGGCCGTAGCGCCGAGGCGTTTGGACGAAATTTCGAGGATTACCTCGCGCAGGGTTGCTTCGGGCGACACGGCGGGGCGTTCGTTGAGGGCGCAGAGTTCGTGTACGCGCAGGTAGAGTTGTTTGCCGAGCGCGCCGCCGGGGTGAAATTTGGCAAAATCGGCGGAAGAAAACCCGCGCAGCAGGAGCAGCGACATGGCGAGCGCGTCGCCCAGGGCCATTTGGGCCGTGGTGCTCACGGTGGGCGCCAGGTTGTTGGGGTCGGCTTCCTGTTCCACGGGGGTCCAGAGCACAAAATTTGCCTGGCGGGCCAGGGTACTTTCGCGGTTGGCGGTCATGGCAATCAGGCAGTTTCCGAAATTTTTGACGAGCGGCGCCAGCACTTTCACCTCGGCGGTTTCGCCGCTTTTGGACAAACACACGACCACATCGCCGGGCTGCACCATGCCGAGGTCGCCGTGGATAGCATCGGCAGCGTGCATAAACAGGGCGGGTTGGCCCGTGGAGTTGAGCGTAGCCGCGATTTTTTGGGCCACAATGGCACTTTTCCCGATACCGGTGAGCACGACCCGGCCCGTGCTGCGGTGGATGGTTTCGACACAGGCCAGAAAATCGGTCGTGTCGTCAAGGCTGTCGGCTAAGGCGTGCAGGGCCTCCGCTTCGATACGAATAGTGCGTTGGGCAGCGGCAAGCGGGGTATCCGGTTCGGTGTTTTCCACGTCTTTATTTAAAATTTGTGCGCAAAAGTAGGGCTTGAGGGCGGCTTGTGTCGCTTTTTTCACGTCGGAAGCGCAGTGTTTCCGGCGGTACCCAGGCAGCGTTTTCGGGAGTTGAAAAGTTTTCGTCACCTTCGCCCGCTGCTACGAATGCGCTGCGCGGCAAATTCCGGCGCCGGCCCTCCAAAAAACAGGTTCTTCGTGACTTTGTGTGGGTAATTCAATATAGTTGTCGGCCTTCTTTTGCCCCGAAGGGGCAGTATGTTTATAGCAGCAGTATACGAATCGTTTTTGAACCCCGAAGGGGTTTATGTTTTGAATAAACATTTGACATACAACTCCTTCGGGGTTTTTGGCCTAAACAAACACAAAGAACACATCAAACAACTATTCATGGCACCCACATGGAGCCACGAAGAACCCAAAAAAACACATCCATCAACCTCGAACACAAACAAATCATGCGATTTCTCCCGATATATCTTTTGCTCGGCGTACTGCTCGCGGCGCCGGCGGCGCTTTGTGCCCAAATCAACGTCCCACCGCCACCGCAGGACACCTCCAGCAAGATCAAGGTGGAATCTTCGATCACCGGCGAGTACTTCCTGCGCGACGGGCGCTACATGCAAAAACTCAGCGGCAAGGTGCGCCTGCGCCAGGAGAATACCCTCGTTTTTTGCGACACCGCAATCATTGACGGCGATGATGCCCGCCTGATCGGAAACGTGCTCATTGATCAGGGTGATTCCACACGCGTGTACGGCGATTCGGCTTTTTACTTCGGAAATACCCGCGAAAGCGACCTCTTCGGCGAGGTGGTACTCATCAACGGCCGGCAGGAACTGTTCACCAACCGCCTGCACTACAACCTCGACACCAAGGTGGCTACCTATACCGAAGGCGCCACGCTCACCAACGGCAAGAGCCAACTTACCAGCACCCGGGGCTACTACCATGTAGATGAAAAAATGGTCTATTTTAAAGGCGACGTGCTGGCTACCGACCCGGAATTTACCCTGCGTACCGACACCATGGCGTTCAACACCGAAACCCAGATGGTGCGTTTCCTCGCCCCGACGAGCATCGTCCAGCAGGGCAGCCGGGTGTATTGCGAAAGCGGTTTTTACGACATTGAAAACAACTTCGCTGTATTCGACGGAAACCCGCAGTACGAGCGCGACGGCCAGCGCGGGCGCTCTGGTAAAATGCGCTACGATGGCGCCTCCAAAGAGTATATCCTCGAAGGCAACGCCCACATCGAGGAACCCGCTGCCGGCCGAATCGTGGATGCCGACGTGATCCGATACAACACCGAAACCGAAAAAGCCGTGTTCATCGGAAACGTGGACTACCGCGACAGCGCCCAGACCATCACCGGCCACGAGGTGCGCTACGACAGCCGAAATAAACAGTACCAACTCCGCGGTCGCGGCCGTATCAGCGACCCGCCCAATATCATTGAGGCCGACTCCATCAGTTTCAACAACGAACTCGGAAACGGCCTCGCGCTCGGAAACGTCATCTGGCTGGACACCGCCGGCGACTATACCCTGCTGGCCCATCGCATGGACTACAACAAAACGTCCGACTACCTGCATGCATACGGGGCATTTGGCGACGCGGGCGACAACGGGCGGCCGCTGATGAAATCGCTCATAGACAACGATACGCTGTACATGAGCGCCGACACGCTCACCTCCTTCAAACCCGATTCCACCAGCGACGGGCGCCTGCTGCTGGCCTACCGGGATGTGCGTATTTTCAAAAGCAACCTGCAAGCGGTGTGCGATTCGCTGACCTACAACTCCGCCGACAGCCTGTTTCATTTTTTCAAAGTAGATACCTTGCCCCTGATCTGGTCCGACACCTCGCAGTTTTCGGCCGACACGATCATGCTGAGCATGCGCGACAACAAAGTGGATCAAATCTGGCTGCGCCAAAACGCGCTGGTTATCAATTCGGACGACGGGCGGATGTTCAACCAGATCAAAGGCCGCAACAACACCGTTTTTTTTGCCGGCAACGAAGCCCGCGAGATGCTCGTGGAAGGCAACGCCCAGGCTATCTATTACGCGCTGGACGACAACAAAGCCTACGTCGGTGTGAACGAAACGGCGTGCTCCGAGATGCGCCTCTACTTTGAAAACAACTCGGTGTCGGGCATCAAATTCTACGCCGAACCTAAGGGCAAGTTCCTGCCCATGAAACAGGCGGGCGTCACGGAGAGCAAAAAACTGGAAGGATTTTTTTGGGAAAAAGAGCGGCGGCCGCGGTCGGTGGCGGCGTTGCTGGGGTTACGGGAAAAATAGAGGGTGTCTCGTAAGTCCGCACCATAATTGCGAAGTTGACAGGCGAATCCATTTTTGACAGGATGAAAAGGATTTACAGGATTTTCGGCGGCGGAGCCGCCTCATTTATCCTGTAAATCTTGTAAATCCTGTCTAAAAAAATCAATTCCAGTCAAAGTCATGCTTTTGAGACAGCCTCTGCGGATACAAATACTGCTGGAAATCAACAAACAATAGCCGGATATTAGCCACATCGCCACAAACCTCTTTCGCATCCCCGCTCACCCTTTTCCCCACGTCGTTCCTTCTTTGCCGTCCTTCACCGCAATGCCCACAGCGGCGAGGCCGTCGCGGATTTTGTCGCTGGTACCCCAGTCTTTTTGGGTACGGGCATTGGCGCGAATGTCGAGGATGAGTGCCATCAGGCCGTCCACGGTACCGTCGTCTCCGGCGGCGGCACTTTCGTCCTGCAGGCCGAAGATGTCGAAAATGAAGGCATTGAACACCGTTTTCAGGCGCTCGAGCACCCACGGGGATACTTCGGCGGCGTCGAGTTGTTTGTTGGCTAATTTGTGTGCGTAGCTGCCCAGTTCATTCAGGCTGGCTAAAGCAATTGCGGTGTTAAAATCGTCGTCCATACCTCCGTAGGCGTCCTCGATGAGCGCGAGAATAGCGCGGTCGGTATCGCTTTCGGAGCCGTCGTAGGCGGTGGTGTCGGCGGGCAGGTTCTGTAGGATTTTGTTGGTCTCCATCAATTTGCGGTAGCCTTTTTCAGCGGCGAGCAGGGCCTCGTCGGTGATGTCGAGTTGGCTGCCATAGTGCGCCTGGAGCATGTAAAACCGCAACATCATGGGTGTGTACGCCTTGCTGATGAATGGGCTGTCGCCGGTGAACATCTGCACGGGCGTGATGAAATTGCCCTCCGACTTGCTCATTTTTTTGCCTTCGAGCAACAGCATGTTGGTGTGCAACCAAAACTGCGCGGGTGCGCAGCCGCAGGCGCCGTGGTTTTGGGCGATCTCGTTTTCGTGGTGCGGAAATTTGAGGTCGTTGCCGCCGCCGTGGATGTCGAAGGTTTGGCCGAGGTACTTGGTGCTCATGGCCGAGCATTCGAGGTGCCAGCCGGGGAAACCCACCGACCAGGGGCTTTTCCAGACCATGATGTCGCCCGGGCGGGCTTTCATCCAGATCGCGAAGTCGGCAGGGTCGTTCTTTTCGTCCTGGCTTTTGAGGTTGTCGCGGCTTTCGGCGAGCAGGTCGTCCAGCACACGACCGGAGAGGTGGCCGTACACGCCAGGGTTCTCCTGGTCGAATTTGCGCACATTGAAGTACACCGAACCGTTGCGCTCGTAGCCGTAGCCGCGCTGGAGGATATCCTGTACCATTTCGATCTGCTCCGGGATGTGCCCCGTGGCGCGCGGTTCGATGCTCGGCGACAGGGTGTTGAATACGCGCATCATCTCGTGGAAACCTACGGTGTATTTCTGCGCCACCTCCATCGGTTCGAGTTGGGCAACGCGGGCGCCTTTGGCCATGCGGTCTTCGCCGTCGTCGGTCAGGTGGCCCACATCGGTGATGTTGCGCACATAGCGCACCTGATACCCGAGATGCAGCAGATAGCGGTAGATAATGTCGAAACTGACGAACGTGCGGCAGTTGCCGAGGTGGACATCGTAGTACACGGTAGGGCCGCATACATACATGCCGACATGGCCTTCATGCAGGGGCTGGAAAACTTCTTTTTTGCCGGAGAGGCTGTTGTAAAGTTTGAGGGAGCGTGCTGTGTTCATGGGCGCAAAGGTAATTAGGTTGGAGGGTTTCTGGTTGGAAGGTTAGAAGGTTGGAGGGTTTCTGGTTGGAGGGCAGGCAAAAGTACTGAAAATGCGGAGCGCTCATAGCCATCTGAACAGGCTCCGATGGCCCGCCGATATGGAGGAACACGCCCGGATTTTTTTAAAGGGGGCCTTCCGGCCTGATTTGACAAAAGTTCTGTGCTGTCGCCACAAAAACAAACACTTTTCCTTAAATTTTTCCTGATGCCGCGCACATATTTTGCCGTCGGCGATTTACCTTCGCGACACTAATCTTCCGCAAGCGCGCACGCTTCCGCCCGCTGCACTCATCCCGCCCAATAATTCCTGCACATCCTGCTACCGAAACGAGCCTGTCTCTCTGCGAGATAGCGTATTGCTTTTGCTACCTGCTCATACGCTTCATTTCTATAGTACCTGTAAAACCTGGAATTCCCCTTGCATGTGCTTGCAAAGGGAGTGTTGACTTACGTATACTACACCTTCCCTTGAATAAAAATTCTTGAAAAATGAAAAAAGCAATTTTGTCCCTACTGCTAACCTGTTTTTGCTATTCTCAACATGTTTGGGGACAATGCGGCCAGGCCCCGATGATCGGCCTGAATGCTACCTGGCAATACTACGGCATCGGCTTCGGCTGGTGGCAGTTTACGCCTACGGAGGATGGCGAAGTGAATTTTTGTTTTTTGGGCCTGAACTACCAGGTATATGACGACTGTGTCAACGGCACCCCCCTGAACCAGCTTGTGCCCGATCCGACAGGTATATATTGTGGAAGCACCTGGTGTGGTGATGAGTATGCAACCCGGCTGGAAGTCACTGCCGGCGATGCGATATGGATTAATATCACGGAACCATTCGGCGACCCCTGTGGCAGCGACGGTGTCGGCATGCGATTCCTGGGAAACGGAAACAACTGCGGCAATCCGGAACCCTTGGAGTGTGACAATGCCACCACGTTCAACATGGCTAATTTTTCCAATGAACACGACGCCCACGATGTGAGCGACTGCGGCGGCGGTACAATTACAACTACCGGTCAAGACCGCGTGTTCGAACTCGTCATCAGCACCCCGACCGACATCACCATCTACCTGAACTCGGACAAACCCAACCGGGATTTTCTCGGCGTGTTTCAGACGTGCTCGGGTTGTCCCTCGGCCTGTTTCCTGGATGATTGCGTCGGGTATTCCCAAACGACTTCGGGCGTGGAAAGTGTTGTCATTCCCAATGCATTCGGATCCTACTTGATTGTAGCCGACTGGTCGCCGATCAACCAATCTGATTTTAACGGTGGTATTCAGTTCGAGATCAACCCGCAATGTACGATTCCCCCTTGTGCGGATGAAGTGAACTATAATTGCGCGGCGTTGCAATACCAGTTCAGTTCAGCATCTCCCAACGGGGATATTGAGTATTGTTTCGACCTGGACTTCGGGGGCAATCCCCCGACGATTACCTCCAACTGGATAACCGTAGATGGTGTCACGGTTGTGGCGCCAACAGCCAACCCGATTCAAAATTTTTGCTATACTTTTCCCGGGCCGGGTACTTATGTCGTGTGTTACAATGCCATACAGCCGGACAGCTGCGCGTATCAGTGTTGCCGAATGATTGATGTCCTACAGGGTATTGACAGTACGATCAACTGCCTGCACGGCGACGACCTCAGCAACCAGCCCACTAAAGTCAAATGGATTAATGGCGACATTTTTTTGGCTGCCACCAATGGCGCTTCGGCCTCAACCACCAATACCTTCGCCACCTTCAGCCGCTACGATATACTGGGCAACCTCGTTTGGGCGGTGCAATTAGACTCGCCCAGTGTGATTACCGATTTTGTAGCCACCGAAGACAACGCCATCCTGCTCGTGGGGCGAACCCCGATCATTTCGACCGGCGGAAATAATTTTACCGACAACCGCTCCGTGTTGGCAAAAATTGATCTCAATGGAACCCTCCTTTTTTGCAACACGATCAACAACAACGGCCGGGAAACTTTTACCTCCATTGTTCGCCACCCCAATCCCGGAGCCGGAAATTCACCCTACTACATCCTGGGATTAGAGAATGAGACTCCCGGCGTTTTCAACACCCATGACAGAGTCATGTTGCTCAATGTGGACAACCTGGGTACGATCAACTGGAAACAGCTATACACAAACAGCGCTGGTTTCGACGATGAATATGGCCGGAAAATGGTGCTGCTCAACAATGGCAACCTGTTGCTGCTCGGTAGCGGCAATGGCGGTACACCCCGGGGGTATCGTGTGGAGGTAAACAGCAGTGGAAGTATTGTGCACGACGACTCCGAGTTGAGTTTTTTCCTGTCTTTCCTGGACGCGATTTCCCTGCCCAACAATGAAATACTGCTTGCCGGCCGGTTGATGGGGCCGGCTGCCGGCATCGCCCGGTATGATGCCTATAATGCCCTGCGCTGGGGTTTGCGCCTGCCCAGCCAGATCGAACTGCTGGCCGTAGATCGCGATGACAACGGGCATATTTTTATACTTGGCATACAGACTATCGGCGGCATACAAACTCCCGTCATCACACAAATTACCGACAACGGCTCCTCGGCTACGGTGGACTGGATCCGACACTTCAACGACGGCTCGCTCAACAATACGACCCGCCTGGCGGCAAGTTTCGACGTGTTGGGCACCGGCAACATCGTGTATGCCGAAGGGCGGGCCAGCAATCAATACGGCTTTCTGCAGGAAGACCTGCTCCTCGTACTGACCGATCCGAACGACCCGAATTTCAACAACTGCTTTACCCAAACGCTGACGGATAATTCCATCTCGATTTCCCCCACACTGTCCGGGTTTACCACCACACTGATTACTCCGGCTATTCCCACAGCAAACGCATACTGCCTGACGCCCGCCTGGGCTTCCATGGATAATTGCGTGTGCGAAGACTGCTCGGCGCTGTTCACCGCCACCGTATCGGCATCGGAATGTTTTGGGTATACGTTCTCCAATACGTCCACCGGATACGGCATCTCGTACGAGTGGGACTTTGGCGACGGCAACACGTCGACGGCAGAAAATCCTGCGCACATCTATGCCAACCCCGGCTCCTACAATGTGTGCCTGACGGTGAGCAACGGGGAGTGCTCGGATACCGAATGCGTGCTGGTTGAGATTGAGCCGCCATTTTTTTCCGCCAATTGTCAGGCGTTGCAATACCAGTTCAGTTCGGTCGCTCCCAACGGGGAAATTGAGTATTGCTTCGACCTGGATTTTGCGGGAAATCCCCCGGCGATTACCTCCAATTGGATAACCGTGGATGGCGCCACCGTTGTGGCGCCAACAGCCAACCCGATTCAAAACTTTTGCTATAGTTTTCCGGGGCCGGGTACTTATGTCGTGTGTTACCAGGCCACATTGACCGACGGCTGCTCCTTCCAGTGTTGCCGGACGATTGACATTGAATATACGAGCAATACCCAAAACTGTGTGCATGGCAACAGTTCTGTAAACAAACCCACCAAGGTCAGATGGGTTAATGGCGATATTTATGTGGCCGGCACCAATGCTTCCTCGGGCAACCCGCTCTTCCCAAGTGGGTCATTCAGCCGTTACGATGCATTGGGCAACCTGATTTGGGCCTTCCAACTAAATGCACAAAGTATCATCACAGATTTTGTGCCTACAGATGACGACGCATTTTTATTGGTCGGTCATACCCCGGTTGGTCCTGCTCCCAGCGACAATAGCTCCCTGATTCTTAAAATCGGTGTAAACGGCAACCTGATCTCTTCCAATTATCTCTCCAACACAGGACGGGAATTGATGATGGCCATTGTTCGCCACCCCTTCCCCTCTGATCCTGCCAACCCCTACTATATTGCAGGATTTGAAAACAAATTTGGCATCAACACCCTTGACAATATCGTATTGTACAATGTTGACGTAACCGGGGCAATCAACTGGAAGCGGCTATTCGACAACTCCTCAGATGATGAGTATGGAAGAACGCTGTTCCCATTAAACAATGGGCATATCGTACTCGCGGGCAACGATGCGGCATTTACGGGTTATTTTGTTGAAGTGGATGGCGATGGCAATTACGTCACAGCGCGTCATGATGGTTCCGATTTCCGGGCATTCTACACCGGCTTAGCCTTGCCGAACGATCAGGTTGTTATGGGTGGAGACCTTCTTGGAACTCCCGTTCAGGCGGCTCTGACGAAAATGAATGCCGACTATACCCCCATTTGGACGTATCGTATTGCCGGCCAGACGCGCATAGCGGCCCTTGATCGCGACGACAACGGCAATCTTTACGCGCTCGGGTACGCCCTCGTCCCCGTCAACGGCATATCCACCCCCATCATCAATAAAATCCAGGACAACGGGAACAGCGCCACCCTGCTTTGGTCGCGCCACCTCAACGACGGCTCTATCACCAATGCTACCGTAATAGATGGTACTTTGGACGTATTGAGCACCGGAAATATCGTGTATGCCGATGGCCGCCGAAGCGCACAATACGGGTTTCAGCAGGAAGACCTCTTGGTGGTGCTGACGGATACCGAATTAACCACTTGCTACACGAAAGACACCTCCATGACCCTTCAGTCCTTCGTTTTCAGCCTTGATTCTGTGCCGAATAATCCCGACAGTGCAAGCACGACATTGTCGGCAGGGCCAGGGCTGAATGTCTGGACGCAGATGCACCAGTGCGTTTGTCAGAATTGTATGGCTCAGTTTACTTATAGTGCATCCACGTCCAATTGTTTTGACTACAGCTTCACCAATACGTCCACCGGATACGGCCTCTCGTACGAATGGGACTTTGGCGACGGCGGCACGTCGACGGCACAACACCCCACGCACCTCTACGCCGGCCCCGGCACCTACACCGTGTGCCTGACGGTGAGCAATGGGGAGTGCTCCAATACGTATTGTACGATAGTGCAGGTGAATGAGCCTGTTTTCAACCTTCAATGCCCAGGCAATCAAGTCAAAACGACCATCTCCGGGCTGTGTCAGGGAAATGCCTTATTACCGGCCACTTTGGTGCTCCATCCCCCTTGTTTACAGGTTAGTATTGTCACCTGTGTCCGAAGTGATGGGCAACCTATCAATGCCAATTTCCCGCTGGGTACCACCGTGGTCACCTGCAGTGCCAGTGATCAATATGGAAATACCAAGAGTTGTTCTTACACCGTAACGGTGATGGATACCGAAGCCCCTAAATTGGTGAATTGCCCTCCTCCAGGCTTCCTCGTGCCTAATACCCCCGGCTTGTGTACGGGTATTCAAAACATCCCAACTCCCAGCGCCACGGACAACTGCACGTCACCTTTGTTAGTAGGCGGTATCCGAAGCGACGGTTTGTCCATGAACGCCCCTTGGCCAAAAGGAACCACTACGGTGGTCTTCACGGTCACGGACAATGCCGGGAACAGCGCCACCTGCAGCACGATTGTCACCTTAAGAGACCTGGAGCCGCCGACGCCTTTTTGTAGTTCTTCAACAATCGTCACGGACCCGGGTATCTGCGAAGCTACTTTTACCCCGCCATTCCCAACTGCGGAAGACAATTGTACGGCGAATGGAAACTTTATGTTCACCGGGGTACGCGAAGACAACCTGCCTTTGAATGCGCCCTGGCCCATTGGCATCACCTGCATTACCTGGACGGTAGAAGACGAGGCCGGGAATACGGCTACTTGTGAAGGATGTATAAGTGTTGAGTATGATTTTCAGTGCCCAGTAAATGATACGATTTGTGCGGAGACGCAGTGCGAGGCGGTAGTGCCGGATTTTTCGTATTTGATACCGCTTTGCGGGCAGGTAACACCCGTAGAGACGTATGATCATCATAACCTTGCCATAAAGCCAGATGGTACGCTTTGGGCATGGGGCGACAATCTGTTCGGT
Source organism: Lewinellaceae bacterium (assembly GCA_016719605.1). Classification (GTDB taxonomy): domain Bacteria; phylum Bacteroidota; class Bacteroidia; order Chitinophagales; family Saprospiraceae; genus M3007. The sequence goes on from JADJYW010000015.1 coordinate 309,684, forward strand.
CAATTAGGGAATGGAACTAACAATGACCAAAACCAATTGGTTAAAATTGGAGCCGCTAATGATTGGAGGCAACTCGCGAAAGGGTCAGTAAGCCAACACTCCATGGCGATAAAAAATGACGGATCCCTTTGGGCTTGGGGGCGAAATGATTATGGTCAACTTGGAATCGGAAACAATTCGTATCAACTCACGCCCCAACAGGTGGGATCAGACTTGGACTGGACTATGGTAGCCGTTGGAAAATCGCATACTCTTGCATTAAGAACAAATGGAACTTTATGGGCATGTGGGAATAATAATTATGGCGAACTGGGTATAGGAAACACCGTAGATAAAAACATTTTTGTTCAAGTCGGTAATGCTCAAGACTGGTTAACAATCGAAGCAGGTGATGTACATAGCATTGCATTAAAATCTGATGGAACACTATGGACATGGGGTTCGGGCGGGAATGGTGCTTTAGGCTTGGGCACACAATCAAATCAGGTAGTCCCTACCCAAGTCGGCAGTCATAATGATTGGATACAAATTAGTGCCGGGGAAGATTTTTCAGCCGCCATTAAACAAAACGGTGAACTATGGGAGTGGGGCCTTAATGATGCAGGGCAACTTGGTATAGGTTCTTTGATTACACAATTGTCGCCAGTACAGGTGGGCGCAGCAACTGATTGGACTGAGGTGAAAGCGGGCGGAGCGCATACTTTAGGCTTAAAAAATAATGGCAAACTGTACGTTTGGGGGTGGAATAGTTTTGGACAATTGGGTGCTGGAAATAATCTGGATCAAAGTAATCCAGTCCTTTTGAACGGATATACATCGACCACTGGTCAAATCCATGCAGGAGGCACGCATTCTATTGCTTGGATCAACAGTACCAATTTCTTCGGTTTCGGGCGTAATACCGATGGCGAATTGGGGATCGGGAATACTCAAAACCAAAACTCTCCAATAGCAATATCCATGGGTTTATCTCCATACACCATTACCCAATCGCCGCCGCCCGGAACAACAGTCGGTATAGGCTGCCATGACATCACCCTGATCGTAGCCGATACAACCGGCTCCCGCGACACCTGCTACCTGACCTTCTGTGTCAAAGACACCATCCCGCCGGAGATCATTTGTCCGGAGGATATCTGCGAGATCGTCCCCTCGGGTGTAAACGGCGCGACCATAAACTATCCGGCTCCGGTGGTGACCGAAAACTGCGACGCTACCGTCACTTGTGTACCGCCGCCCGGCAGTTTCTTCCCGCTTGGCCAAACAACGGTGGTGTGTACGGTAACTGATGGCGCGGGGCACACCGACGTTTGTTCGTTTGTGGTAGAGGTAAAAACCCCGCAGTTTTTTTGTGGGCAGGCGATAATAACGTGTTACGGTGCAACCGGAAACGATGTGGTACTGGGCCTTAAGGATATTCGCGACAACAACACCTTCTCCAATCCCAATCCCCAAAATGCCAATACTGTCGTACCCATGATGATGCATCCGACCTGGACCCGGGACAACCTGGGTCAGGTGTTTGGTATTGCCATAGATAACAACAGCAATGTTTATGTTTCTCAGACAACGGTTTATAATTCCCAACCCGATCTGTTCGGTGCTTTGGGGGCCGGCACCGGTGGTGATATTTACCGGTTGGACGCCACGACGGGCAATGCGAGTGCTTTCGCCAGCCTGCCCAATACCGGACAAGGACTTGGCAATATCTGTTTTGCGGCTCCATACAACAGTTTGTACGCCACCAACTGGGAGGATGGTTTCATATACCAGATTGATGTGGCAAACCCCGCCACGCCAACCGGGTTCGATATTTTTATGATGGACGATCCGGTACAGGGCTATGCCCCGCTCGGTCAATTGCTTTGGGGGATCGGATACAACCCGGTTACCAATCGGCTGTATTTTGGCAGGTGGAATGAAAATGTTCCTGGTGGAGGCGCATGCCGTTTCAATCCTCCCCCTCCAGTCGGTTCAGCCACCAACGAGATTTATTCTGTTGCATTGGATGCCAATGGAGTACCTGTTGGAACTCTAACACTTGAGATCACCATGCCTACATGGTTTCCGTACACCGACCCTAATACCCAGATGGTCACCTTTCACTCCAATCCCGTTTCCGATATCGCCTTTTCCAGCGACGGTCAAAGAATGCTGCTCGCCGAACGATCCATGTGCTCGCCTACATCAACCGGCGCACACCACGCGCGGGTTCTGGAATATGTACTCAGCGGTAATAACTGGACTCCTTCCAACAATAATTTTTTTGTTGGACAAGCCTACCTACAAAACAACAACCCGATAAATGGCCGGAACACGGCTGGCGGAGTGGATTATGGCGACGCTTTTTATGATCCGATCACGGAAACGGGGCCGGCACAGTGTGATCAACGCGTATGGGCTACCGTTGATCTTTTCGGCTTGGGGAATCCTTACTTTAAGTTAAACATATATGGTATTCAAGGCATGCCGGCGACCGGAAACAACCCGCATCCATTAGGCCTGAACAGTTATTTGATTGATGCCGATGGCGTTGTTCTAACGTCTGCAAAAACGGAAATCGGCGATGTAGAAATTTTCGATTGCCCCTGTCCGGCACCCCAGCCGGTGGCCTGCGATTCCCTGCAATTCGTTTTGAATCCGGTCAGCCTCCAGGCGGATTCCTGCTGCTATTCGATTGATCTGATCAACCCGTTCGGCCCAACGATTACGCAGGTGGCTCTGTCTATTTCAACCTCGGATGTGAAGTTCAAAAACGCCCAATTGGCGCCCGGCTTCAGTTGGGCGACCGCACCTTTGGATCAGTATGTTCGCATCGAAAACCCCGGCGGATTCCCTGCCGGTACGATCTCCAACCTGATTACCTTTTGCCTCGATAATATCGACGATGCATCGGAGGTACCCCAGCAACTTACCCTGGAGTGGTTCCAGACCCTGTCAAACGGGGAGGCTGTACTGGCTTGCTCCAATAATTTTACAACGGAGTGCCCATTTCCTGCCGATACCATCGAAGGTTGCCTTCAGGTTTTGGTGGATTCGGTGGTATGCGATCCGTTGTACCCCAGCGAGTATTTTTTCTATTTCAGGGTTCAAAACCTCGGTAGCGTTCCGGTAAATGCGATTGCACTGGAGATTGACCAACTGACTTATTTGGGTTTTGGATTCAAACCCTGTGCGATACCCGTTCCTTTTGCCGTTCCGACTACCTCGGTTTCCTTCCCGACGTTACCAACGGGGGGCACCTCTGTTCCACTTTGTATCAAAATTGCAACGCCTTCCCCGATTCTTTCTCCGACCACCTTGTGCATCAGCGCCGGTTTGTTTTCGAGTGGAACCGGCGGGGTGTGTTGCACGGGGCAGGAGCCGATTTGTCTGGAACTGTTGCCTTGTTGTGATCCATGTGAAGAAATAGTGGTTTCGGTGTCCTCCGTCGAAGCCCCACCTTCCGATTGCTGTTATTCCATTGATCTGGAATTCAATTGCTACCTGAATTATTTTTTCGCCATTGAGGCCGAGATCATCACACCCGGAGTAATTTTTGGCTCGCACACCATGGGTGGCCCCAATGCCGCAGGCTGGCACAACCCAGTCACCGGCAACACGATCATCCGATGGGCCAAATTAGACAACTCGCCCATCACCGGATCAGTAGCAGGGCTTATTAATTTCTGCCTGGATGATATTGACCAGCCCAATGAAACGCCGCAACAGGTGGTACTCCGGTATTTGACCCAGGGGCCGGATGGTCTGCTGGTAGCATGCGCCGATACCCTGACTTTTGAATGTCCTGCCACCGACTATACCTGCATTTCAATCGTTTCCGACGACATCGTATGCCGGAGTGATCTGCAACGGTATGAATACACGTTTACCTTCCAAAATGCCTCAAACCCGCCGAATACGGCCAACCGGCTTGAAATAGCAACGATTCCGGGCTTCGGCGCCAATTACCTGGTGTTTCCAAATACCTTTATCCTGAACCCGCCGGTGCCCGCCGGGGGACAGGCCACGCTGACTACCTACATCTACAGTTTAGCCGGTTTTCCGTATCCCGGAAATCAACTAAAACTGGATATGCGCCTGGCCAATATGACCCTTGACAGTGCCTGGTGCTGCTTCGAGAGCGATACGTTGTGCCTGAATCTTCCGACCTGCGATACCTGCGCCTGCAATCAACCCGATCTGGTGCTCACCCAAAGCGGTGTGAACTACCCCCTGCCTTGCGGCGGGGGTGTACAAACACCCGTGATTCCTTGCCCTGCCGCCGATATCGTGATTTCAGGTTTTTTCGGGTGTGTAAACTCCAGTGAAGAACCGTGTGCCGAAACGTCGGTATCCTGGTTGTTGCTCGGCCCTTCCGGCTTGACGGTCTCCGGTAGTATAGCCAATTACATGCAATTAACCTTCCCGGCGGCGCAAACAACCACTCCCGGCATGTATACACTAACACTGACAACCCTTTGTCCGGGAGCAACAGATTCTTGCGTTTGCACGGTGCAATGGATACGGGACAACCCGCTGGTTTGGACCAAACCCCAGGTTTTCCTGCAAGGCCCATACGTTTCCGCCACTCAATTGATGAATGATCATTTACGGGTCAACGGCCTGATTCCCTTGCAAGAACCATACACCGGTTTGACGAACTTCACCCACACAGGCGGCGGCGGCGGCGAGCAAACTACCCCCGCGGTTCTTGCTGTGAGTGGCCCCGATGCTATCGTGGACTGGGTATTTCTGGAGTTGCGCAGTGCCGAGAACCCCGCTCAGGTACTTGCTACCCGCTCGGCGCTCGTTCAGCGCGACGGCGACGTGGTGGATACGGACGGCGTGTCGCCGGTTGCATTTGGCGTGTCGGCCAACCAGTCGTATTATCTGACCGTTAGGCACCGCAACCACCTGGGGGTTCAATTGGGCGCCGGGTCACCATATCCGGTGTGCACGGCGGTAGAAAAAGATTTCACAAACGCGCCTCCGGAAGGTTTTTATGCACACAACGGCCTCAGTCCTGCCCAGCGCTTCATCGGCGGCCGTTATGTACTTTGGGCCGGAAACGGTCGGATAGACTTCCAACTCAAGTACAACGGCAGCAACAACGACCGCACCTTCATCCTCGCGGCAGTAGGACTGAGCACCCCAAATGCCATTGTGCCGGGCTATCTGCAGGCCGACTATAACCTGGACGGCGTGGTGAAATACAACGGTTCAGCCAATGACCGCAACGTCTTGTTGGGCAACGTGGGGATCGCGACACCATCGGCAATTGTGGAGGATCAGGTGGCGCGGTAAGCATCGCAGGTAAAACCAAAACAGAGAGTGTGTCGGCCTGTTGAGAGCAATCATAACAGGCTGACACATTTTTCTGAACACTCCCGAGCACTTGACGCAACCCTCCACCCACCAGTAACCTTCTAACCCACCAACCCAGAAACCCTTTCCAGCAACCACTCCTGCTCCGCCACGCCTTTCGTGCCCTCAATTTCTTCGAGCAGGGCCTTCCGAACCGTTTTATCAAACAGATTGGCTTCCAGCAGTTTTCGGGTAAACCGGATGGTATTCAGGTAATTTTCCCGGTGATAGCCCAGGTCTTTTTTCCGGCGGATAAACGTTTGCAGCGTTTGCAGGTGCGATTCGAGCAGGTCAAATTCCTCCAGTTCGTAGAAGATTTTGAGTTGTAGTGTTTTGGCGGCCAGGTGAAGCAGCAGGTCTTTGTATTCCGCCTTCTGGAGGAGTTTCAGGGCTTTATCGAGGTGGCGGCGCTGATATTCAAGCCGGGCCAGGTTGAAACTGTACAAGCTTTCGCGGTGTGGTTCTTTTACAAAATTGCGGTAGTCGTTGATAAATTGCTCCACCCAATCCAGTTCGTGCATTACCAGGCCAATAGTAGCGGCATTGAGGTAGGTGTAACGCGAAAGTGCGCCGTCGACCAGAAAATATTTTTGAGCCAGACCATCGCGGTAAAAGTCGAACTGTTCGGGCAGGTAATCCGGGTTGCCGGCATTGTACCGGCGAATACAAAAGTTGATCGCCAAGACATACAGATCGCGCATTTCATCACTCGGAAACAGTTGGCTGTGCTGCAGGAGTAGTTGTTTAAACTGCTGAAAATAAGCCGTTTCATCGGGATTGGTAAGTGCCCGGTAACAGAAATAGTACACGGCCACGCTGGGGTCGTCCAATACCGGGGCCGATTCCAGATGCGCCAGCGCGGCATCAAGCAGTCCAAAATCATAGGTCGTGTTGTACACGGTTTGATGCGACAACATAAAGCAGGACTGCCATAGTTTGCGACTCAAAAAGGCCCGGTCCAATTGGTTGGAAAGTTCCTGCAGAGGCAAGGGTCCTGTCGGGTTTATTTCTGCTTCCGCGCGGTATTTTTCTAACAAAAACTGGTAGTGTTGCTGATGAAAATCAGCATTTCGCTGCGGGCGGCTCAACAGCGCCGTGGCCGATTCCATAAGCGTCTGCCGGGCGTGGTCCTGAAGTTTGCGCTGGCGCAGCAGGCCGGCCTGACGCAAGCGCAGTTGGGACGTGTCGCCCACAAAATCCTGAACAGATAAAAATTGACTGGCTAACTGGAACAGAAAACTCATCGCCATCCGGATCCGGTGGTCGTCAAATTGGTCTTTTCCAAAAATGGCTGCAAATGCGCGCTCCTTTTCCGGTGCAGGCCGTTTGCTTTTTAGCGGTTTTTCCAAAAAATCGAGCAGATCAATCACTTCCCGGCGCTGATTGAAATACGGGCTACGGACAAATTTTTTCAACGCTCGCAGTTCCGCATCGGAAAAAGTGCGCAAAAGTTGGAGCAAACGGGTGTTTTCCATGAAACGTTTTGCTTGATTCAGTAGACAAATGTAGGACTTAGTCAAGCACCCTGTTGAATCATTTTACGCAGATTTTATCTGAATACAGCATACAGGAAAAAGCAGGCCCCCTTTCACACAAATAAAAACAGTAGACAAAACCTCAATTTTGTTTTTGGCGCTTCTCTGATCTCCCGGCACTTTTGTACCATGTAATCGAACTATTTAAAACACTTTATCCCATGCGAAAAAATATCACCCGTTGTCTCCGTCCATGCTTAGCGGCATTGCTGCTGGTTTTAGCAAGCCTGCCTGCTTCGGCGCAATTGATTGTCTCCGGCCGCATTACCAATCCCCTGGGCACGCCAATGACCGGCGTTGTCGTCAATATCACCGGTTCGGAGGACACCTTTGCCATCACCGATACATTGGGCAACTACACCGCCACACTACCGGCCGGCGGCGCCTATACCATTGCCCCCTATTGTAATATGAAACACCTGAATGGCGTCTCCACCTTAGATATAGTGTTGATATCCAGACATTGGTTCAATAAGGAGCCGTTTACATCGCCCTACCAATTCATCGCCGCCGATGTCGACAATAACGGCGTGGCCGATCTGACCGACTCGCTGGAAGCCCGGAAAGTGATCCTGGGTATCGACCCCGAATTTCTGTATAACACCTCCTGGCGTTTTGTGCGGGCGGGGTATGTCTTCCCCGACTCGCTAAACCCCTTTCAGCCGCCATACCCGGAGTCGTTCAGCATCCCGAACCTGACCGCCGATGTCGGCAATGTTGATTTTATCGGTGTAAAAATCGGCGACGTCAACTATACTGCGGTTCCGACCAATCTGACCGACTCGACGCACTTTTCCTGGATCGACGGCTCGGTACGCATAGATGAAAACACCGATTGTGTAGCCGATCCGGGAGAGCCGGCCTTGCAAAATTGGGTGGTCCGGGCGCAAAGTCCTTTCGGGACATTTTATGGAAAGTCCAACGCCGGCGGGCAGTTTTCCATTAGAGTACCACCGGGCACACACACCGTTACGCTATTGTCTCCCAATAACTTATGGGACATTTGCACCAACCCCTTAACCAATGTGACAACCACCCTGCTAAACCATACCGACGTGTCGTTTCCGGTGCAGATCGAAACGGAATGCCCTTACATGGAGGTCGACCTGTCCGCTCCGTTTCTGCGGCGTTGTTTCAATAATATTTACACCGTGCAGTATTGCAACAAGGGAACCATCGTAGCCGAAAACGCATCGGTGGAGGTCATGTTCGACCCATCTTTAGACGTGGTGGGCAGCACTTTGCCCTGGACTTCGGTCAACGGCAACCTCTATACATTTGCCCTCGGCGATATGCAACCGGGTCAATGCAGCACTTTTTACGTCACGGTTTATGTGGACTGTACAGCCGAACCAGGCCAAACGCACTGTTCCTCGGCGCATATTCTTCCCGACACCCTTTGCACGCCTCCAAGCCCACTCTGGAACGGCGCCAACCTGGAGGTCAGCGGCCGCTGCGACAACGGCGAGGTGATCTTCACGATCAAAAATACCGGCGCGCCCATGACGGAGCCTGAACAGTATGTGGTGATTGAAGACATTATGATCCAGATGACCGGCGGCGGCCCGGTGCTGCTGGCTACCAACCAAACACAAACCGTCGAGCTGCCGCCAACGGCGCCACCTGGCGACTGGAAATTCCGCAAGTACCATTCCACCCCTGGAGTACCCAACCCGGTGTTTCCGTGGAAGGCTGCGGTACCAACAGCGGCGGAACATTCAGCACCGGTTTTGTCACGCAGTTCCCTTATGCCGACGAAAGCCCCGCATTAGACACCGACTGCCAGGAAAACATCGCCAGTTTCGACCCCAACGACAAACAGGGGTTCCCGCGCGGCGTACACGACGAGCATTTTATTCCAGAAAATCAGGAGATTACCTACCACATCCGTTTTCAGAATACCGGCACGGATACGGCGTTCAACATTGTCATCCTCGACACGCTTTCTGAACGCCTCGAATTAGCCACCCTGCGCACAGGCGCCGCCAGTCACCCGTACACATACAATATCCTCGGCCCGGGCGTGATTCAGTTTTTGTTTCAAAACATCCTATTGCCCGACAGCAACGTAAACGAAGCGGCCTCCCACGGATTTGTCCAGTTCAGCATACGCCCCAAAGCGGATTTGTCCAAACCGAGCCTGATCGAGAACGCCGCTGCAATTTATTTCGATTTCAACGAGCCTGTTATCACCAACCGCACCTGGCATACCGTTGGAGAAATATACCTCAATTTATCCAACGTGGTGTTTCAGCCCGGACTGGAACTGGACGTGTATCCTAATCCCGCCAGTACTGCGGCTACTTTCTTCCTGAAAAGCCCCCGCCCGATAGACGGCCGTTTGCTCCTGTTCGATTCACAAGGCCGGCTCGTACAGGAAAAAGGCTTCCAATCCGATGTTTTTGACCTCCCGGTTACAGGCCTTGCCCCGGGCCTGTATTTTTACCGGCTGGAGTCGAAAGGAAAGGTTGTGGCAGCCGGGAAGATGGGAGTTTCGAGATAATTAGACTTTGGACACCTAGCTGGCGTTTGGTGGTGGCCAATTTCGAGGGATGGAACGCGGATTAAACGGATGCAGGCAGCACGGATTTTTACGGATTCCTTACATAAATTCGTGAAAATCCGTGCTGCCTGCATCCGTTTAATCCGCGTTCCATCCTCGAAATTTGCCACCACCATCTTCCGCAAGCGCGCACGCTTCCGCCCGCTGCGCATCCTGCTACCGGGCCACGCCCGTACCCGTGCCGTCGTCGGAGGCAACATAGAACCCATCGGCGGTGCGCTTCAGCCGGGGCGGATAGATGACGGTGGAGCAGCCCCGCCCCGGCTCCACAAAAATGGTTTTGATCTGGTGGATATTGATGCAGCAGCGCAATTTATGCTCCTCCTGAAACGCCTGAATCAGGGCAATAGCCTCCTGCTCGGTGGTGCCTTCGGGTAGTTCCTTGGGGCCGTAAACGGCCGGCATGTAGCGAATGATGAAATTGCGGGGATAAGCCGGCAGGCTCAGGGCGTACTCAAATGCCTCCTGGTCGAGTTGCAGCGAGAAGTCCAGCACCGCCGGTTTGATGCCGATGAACCGGAAGTACTTTTCCGGGATGCGGCCTTCGAGCCGGAGCCAGCCGTCGCGGCGGCGCAAAAATTTGCTGTACGAACTTTGGGAATAGCCGATGAAGGCGGCCATTTCGAGCAGTTTTTTCTTGTGTTCGGCAGGGGAGCGGGCATCAAGACAGGCCGCGTCCTTTTGCTGGAGGAGGGCCAGCGTGTGGCGGAAGCGCACATAGCCCGCTACGGTGGTGTACTTGTTGTGGGTGGAGAAGGGTGCCGTCAGGTCCATGATCGTGTTGTTTGGCTGGTGAAAAATATACCATGCACCAAAAACTGGACGGGCAACTCAAGGGAATCTCGAGTTTTTTGAACGCCGGTATCGAACGGCGCCCCGCATCCTGTTTACCACCGCGGCCTCGAGGCTCGGTTGGTATCCTGCGCTTGGGCAGGACTTCTTGATGCATGACGGGGGCAAAGGTAGGGGCTAAATAGTTACCTCCCAACAATCTTCAAATCACCCTATTTTCGCTTCAAAATGCACCCGATGCACCCACTCTCCCACCTCCTCGGCAACACCGACATCTACCTGCTCGACCAAATCCTGAAAAACCGATATGCTCCGTCGGACACCATTCTGGATGCCGGCGCCGGGGCCGGCCGCAACCTGCACTGGTTTGTCGGGCAGGGCTTCCGGGTATTTGGTACCGACCGGGACCCTGCAGCGGTAGAGGCATTGCGGCAAAACTATCCGGACGTACCCGCCGAACATTTCCGGGTAGCTCCGGTAGAAACGCTGCCCTTCCCGGACGCTTTTTTCCACCACATCATCTGCTGCGCTGTGCTGCATTTTGCCGAAAACGAGGTGCATTTCGGGCAAATGTTTGGCGAACTGATCCGCGTCCTCCAGCCCGGCGGATCGCTTTTTATCCGGGTAGCCACTGATGTCGGTTTGGCCGAAAAAATGCTCCCGCTGGAAAACGGCCGCTTTCGCATGCCCGACGGTACCGACCGTTTCCTGCTGACAAAACCGGCGCTGGAAAACTTGCTCCGCCAGCATGCACTACGCCTGCTGGAACCGTTCAAAACCGTGTTGGTGGATGATTTGCGGAGTGTGGCGAGGCAGTCATACACGAAGGAATTGGGCGTGTCGTTGAAGTCGCCGCACAGGATAACGGGGTAGGGGCTGGCCGCAATGAGGTCGCGCAGTGTGGCCGCCTGGCCGGCGCGGACGCTGGTTGCGCCGCCGACTTTGCGCAGGACGCGGGAAATTCCGCGCCAGGTTTCCTCTTCTTTCAGGTTGGAATCTTCGATGACGCGCTCGGTTTCGTAGGTGACTTTGTTGGACTGGAGGTGTACGTTGTACACGCGCACAGTGTGTTTTCCGATCCGCAGGTCGGCCCAGATGGAGGTGTTTTCCGGCTGTCCGAAGGGTAATTGGCCGCCGCGCAGCACCGGGTAGCGGCTCAGGATGGCGGTGCCGGAGCGGTTCAGTTCGAAGGTGTTCGGGAGGCCGAGTTTGGGGCCAAGGGCCTTAAAAAACTTGCGTCCCGTTTCCTGCACGCACAGGATTCCGGGGTCGCCGTTGGCCTTTAAAAACTGTACATAGTTGGTAAAAATCCCCCCCCACTCGTCGTCTTCGAGGTGAATGCCGCGAAACAGCCCGCCGAGATTGTGTGTAGCCACCGTGACCGCATTTTCGGGAGCAACATTTTGGCCGGCGTTCAGCCCGACAAACGCTGTGACGTGCTGCCAGCCAAACACCAGCATGCCGAGGTGGTACAGCGCAAAACGGTTGAGCCGAAAAGCCCAGAGGCCGAGCAGGAAGACGTTGGCCATCAGAAACCACGGAAATGCGGTGCCGAAGAACGCCGCCCAGCGAAACAGGGCCGGATTGATATACGGCGACAGGTACGACAGGAACGTGCCCACGATGACGGCAGCGCTCAGGATTTTGACGGAATGTTTTAGCAGGTACTGCATGGCTGTTTAACCCTTCATTTCTTGCTGGCGTTGTACAAAAATTCTTTTTCCTCGGCAGAGAGGCTCTCGTAGCCGCTATCTTTTATTTTGTCCAGAATGGCATCCAGACGCTGCTGGTACGACGGCTCGTCCTGCGGCGCCCGCCCGCCCCGCGTGGCGGTGAAGGGCGCGGAAGCCGTTTTTTGTGTTTGGCGTTTGGGCCGGGGGCCGGCTGCCCGCCCGCCCGAAATCCAGCCGGTCATGTAGTCCAGCACGCGATTTACCGGCTCGGCCAGATCGTGGCCGTCGCGCAGGCGATACACAAACAGGCATCCCATGGCAAAACCGCCGAGGTGAGCCAGGTGCCCGCCGGAGTTGTACTTGTTGGCTACGCCGATGAGGTCGAACAGGAGCAATACGAGCACGATGTACTTCACTTTTACATCGCCCAGCAGAAACAGCCGCACGCGGTAATCGGGCGCCATAATCAGTGCCGCGCCGCCGAGGGCCATGACGGCGCCGGAAGCGCCGAGGGCATACGAGCCGATGTACGGGATGAATTGTGCCGAGGCCATAAAAGCAAACCCGCCGGCAAGTCCGCCGAGGATATAGATCGGCAGCACCCGCCGGTCGCCCACCAGGTCGCCCACGATTACGCCGAACAGATACAGAAAGATGATGTTGTTCAGGACGTGCCAGAAGTTTTCATGCAGAAAAAAGTGCGTGAACGGCGACCACAACTGGAACAACAACGTACGACCCGATGCCGGCATGCACAGCCAGTGCAGGCCTTCCTGCAAGGCATCCGGCGCCGCCTCCGATCCCTTGAAAATCAGGAGGAACAGGTAAACGATGTTGACCAGGATGAAGATTCCGAAGTTCACAATGACCAGCCGCGTCACCATGTTCCCGATCCGGAAAGTATGCCGGATATCATCCCATATTGATTGAAAAAGTGCCATTTAAAAAAGGTTGGAAGGTTGGAAGGTTAGAAGGTTAGAAGGTTAGAAGGTTGCTGGTTAGAAGGTTAGAAGGTTGGAGGTAGCCTTCGACCTGAACCAGAACCCTCCAACCTTCTAACCCTCCAACCTTCTAACCTTTCAACCTTCCAACCCTTACTGAAATCGTCCTTTATACCAAATCATAATTAACAAAAAACCGAACAGGGCGCCACCGAGGTGGGCAAAGTGCGCGATACCTGTGGAATAACCGCGAACACCGTAGAACAACTCCAGCACGGCCATAATCAGGACAAAATACTTGGCTTTCATGGCGATGGGGGGAAACAGCAGCCGAATGATCTGGTTGGGAAACATGTAGGCAAAGGCCACAAAAATACCAAAAATAGCACCCGAAGCTCCCAGCATGGCTCCATCCCAACTGCGGGGGTCTATGCCGGCCTGATCCAGCTCCCACCACTGTACGCCAAAATGCAGGGCTAATGAACCGAAACCACAAAACAGGTAGTAGAACAAAAAACGCTTGTGCCCCCAAACCATTTCCACCATCGGCCCGAAGAAAAAAAGTGAAAGCATGTTGAATGCCAGGTGGCCCAGATCACCGTGCATGAACATGTGCGTGACGAGCTGAAACGGTCGGAAGTTTTCAGACCCCGGCATGTAGGCAGCCAGTTGCAGGCGCCCCAGATTGGTGTACTCGCGGTCGGTGAGGCTCCAGACTTCGCTGCCAAAAAACACATACGAGCCGATGAAAACCAGCACGTTTAAAATAATCAGGTGCCGCACTACACCGGAAAAGGGTTGGTTGAACGGAAAAAAGGACATGGCGTAGATTGAAAAAGTTGAGCGCGTTGAGGTGGTTGAGTTGTCAGGAAGCGAAGCGCCGTTGCAGTTCGTCCAGATCAAACGTGATAAAGGACGTGCGGCCGGAGGGACTTCGGTATGGGGAGGAGCAGGCAAAGAGTTGGTCTATCAGGTCTTGCATTTCCAGGGCGCTGAGCGGCTGACCGCGCTTGAGCGCTGCGCTGCGGGCCATGGCGCGGGCGAGGTTTTCCTGCGTACCCAATTCCATTTCGAGGTTGTTTTTGTACTGTGTCAGCAAGCGTTCGAGCAGCAGTTCCTCGGTCTGGCCCGAACCCATGTCGGAGGGTGTGCCGTGGATGATAAACGTATCACCGCCGAACTCAGCAATGTCGAAGCCCAGCCGATTTACCTCCGGCAGAATGGCGCGCAGCAGGGCTGCATCAGCGGGTGGCAGTTCGATATTTTTGGGAAAAAGCGCCTGCTGGGTGGCCACCGGTTGTTGGCGCAGTGCTTCCAGGTAGCGCTCGTACAGGATACGTTCGCTGGCCGCTTGCTGGTCAATCAGCATAAAGCCCGATTTGATCTGGCTCACGATGTACTGCCCATGTATCTGGTAGGGTTCTTTTTGGCCTTTGGAAAAGGAGCCGCTGTCGTCGTCCAGCGCAGTGGGTTCGGAGCCGGGGCGTATGTCGAAGGTACCCTGTAGCGCATCGGCATTGGTATCCGGGGGCTGTACTGCGGGTTGCCCGGCATCGTCGAACGATGCTTTGGAGTCCAGCAAGTCAAGCCCCTCGTAGAGGCGTTGCCAGTTGCGCAGGTTTTCGTCGGCGAGGCGATCCGGGTTTTTTGGGGTGTAGTTGCGCACATCGCCGGTGCGTTGGCTTCCGGTACGCAACACAGGTGCGGGGGTAGGTGTGGCCTGGAACGCCGGCTCTTGCTCAAAATCGAGCATAGGCGTGATGCTGTACGCGCCGAGTGCATGCCGAACCGTGACTTTCAAATAATTGTAAACCAGTTTTTCGTCGTCAAACTTGATCTCCTGCTTGGTCGGGTGCACATTGATATCTATGCGGCCGGGGGCGATTTCCAGAAACAGGACATACAGCGGGTAGGTATCCGGGGGCAGCATTTCCTCAAAAGCGCCGACTACGGCGTGGTGCAGGTAGCTGCTTTTGATGAATCGTTTGTTGACGAAAAACAACTGCTCGCCGCGCGATTTTTTGAAATAGTCCGGCTTGCCCACAAAGCCGCTGATCTTGAGGATGTCGGTTTCTTCGTGTACCGGCACGAGTTTTTTGTTGGCGGCTTCGCCGAAAATCTTGACAATGCGCTGCCGCAGGTTGCCCGGCGGCAGGTGGAACATTTCCTGCTCGTTGTGGTGCAGGGAAAAAACAGATCGGGATGCGCAACGGCGATGTGCTGAAACTCATCAAGGACGTGGCGCATCTCCACCGGGTCACCTTTCAGAAAATTTCGGCGGGCCGGAACATTGAAAAACAGGTTTTTGACGGCAATACTGGTGCCCACCGGAGCCTGGCAAGGCTCGTGGGTTTTGACCGTCGAGTCCTCCACTACAACCCGGGTACCGAGCTCGTCTATCATACGGCGGGTGCGCAACTCCACTTGCGCCACCGCGGCAATGGAGGCCATTGCCTCGCCCCGAAAACCCATTGTTTTGATTTCAAACAGGTCCCGGGCTTCGCGTATCTTGGAGGTAGCGTGCCGCTCGAAGCACATGCGCGCGTCGGTTTCCGACATGCCGCAGCCGTCGTCCACCACCTGAATGAGTGTTTTTCCCGCGTCGCGAAGGATGAGTTTGATCTGTGTGGCCCCGGCATCTATGGCGTTTTCCATCAGTTCCTTGACCACGGAGGAAGGGCGCTGTACCACTTCTCCGGCTGCGATCTGGTTGGCGACGTTTTCGGGCAACAACTGGATTACGTTTGTCATAGCTGGGTTCCAATACCGGCCGCAGGGCAATGCACATGCTGTTTTTTTATTTGAGCCAAGGCGGTATTTAGCCTGCAAAGGTAGTTCATTTTTGCCAAGCCTTGTTTGCTGTGCTGCCGGTTGTTGGCGCCCGGCGTCTACCCGAATACAGCTTGTATCTTGTACAAACTTGAACATACCCGGGATAAAAAAACGGGGAACGGTACCTACTTGCCCGGCTCTTTTTATTTTTGCCGCTCTTTTTGACATTTCCTCAACTCGTTCGATAGCATGGAAAACATTTCCAACTCCCGCGGCAAAGGCTACTGCCTCCTGTACATTTTCCTGGGCCTCTTCTTTTTCACAGCGCTGGTGCTGATGCTGTACAACCGAAACTTCATTCTGGATTTTCCAAAGTAAGTATCGGACGGCGTTCCAATCCGCACTGCGCCCGGCAGGTGATCTCCGGTCTGTTTTCAGGGATGCCGTCGGTACACTTGCTCCTGCGTCTCAGATGAACTCTTGGGCACCTGAAATCTGTGCCCTGCCCACAGCCGGCGGCGGCGGGATACGTCCCGTCGGCATTATGCACCCAAACTCGCCACGAGCGCTCCGATTTTCACCATGCATTCCTCGTATTCCTGCTCCGGCACGGAATCGTACACGATGGCACCGCCGACCTGACAGGAAAGGTAGCCCGATGCGGCATTGTACAGGATGCTGCGGATCACCACATTGAAATCAAAATCCCCGTCGGGCGAAAAATAGCCCACCGCACCGGAGTACAGGCCGCGCCGGGCTTGCTCGTATTGTTCGATCAGTTGCATGGCCATCACCTTGGGCGCGCCGGTCATACTGCCCATTGGGAAGGCATCCCGCAGGGCCTCGATAGGGTGTGTGCCCGGCCGCAGGGTACCCGACACCGTGGAGATCATCTGGTGCACGGTCTGAAACGAGTAAATGCCAAAGAGCTCGTCCACACGGACGGAACCGGGCAGGCAGTTGCGGGAGAGGTCGTTGCGCACGAGGTCTACAATCATCACGTTTTCGGCGCGGTCTTTTTCGCTGGTGCGCAGTTCTTCGCGTGCACGAGCATCCGCCTGCACGTCGGTATGTCGGCGCCGCGTACCCTTAATGGGTTGTGACAATACCGTTGTGCCTTTTTTTTGCAAAAACCGCTCGGGGCTGGCACACAGCAGGTACCGGTCCTCTATCCGCAGGAAAGCCGCGAATGGCGCCCGGGTACGTTCGTTCAGGCGCACGAAAACTGCCTGTGGCTCGATTTGCACCTTTTCCGCAAAAAACTCCTGGCACAGATTCATCTCGTACACATCGCCCGCGATGATGTGCTGCCGGATGGCCTCCACGGTAGCCAGGTAGTCCTGTTTTGCGGTTCGCGGCATGAGGGTTACTGCCGGTGTGGCGGGTTTCGGAACGGGCGTGTTTTGGATGGCTGAAAAAACCGCATCCGGGAGCATCGAAATGGACGAAATCTCCAGCAGGTGCGCCACTCCGTTGCGTGCAGTACCGCCGAAACCGCCATCCGGAGGCAACTCAACCGGGCGAATACCGACTACTATTTCCGGCTGAAAAAAATACAGATCGGGCAGACCGATGCCGTCGGGGTGCGCCGAGTACAGTTTTTCCACTTCGTTTTTCAGATCGTAGCCGAAAAAGCCGAAAAGCCAGTCTTTTTTTTGTTCGTAAAACGCCTGCAACCCTGCAAACGCCTGCCCGCTATTTGCCCGAAAAAAGTCGGCAGCACCTACCGCCACAAGACATTCCCATGATTGGTTCGATTTTTCCGATTGCGCATTGCTATCCAGGCAGGCCCCGATTGGATAAGTGTCTGTCCAGGCGAGTAGCCGGCGTTTCATCAATGCCAGATCATGAATCGGAAACCGGGCAACATGGCGCATCATCAAGTATTTATTGACTGGTTTATTGGTGGCTCAATGCGCCTCCAACCAATTCTCCCCTACCCCCATTTCTGCGGTATGGGCATGTATGAGGTGAGGCTATCACATGACCGTCACATAAGCAAGTGCTTGAATTAAAATGATTTATGGTACTAATTGATCCCTTAATTCACATAACAATCACATAAGATCATGCCCAAAAAGGGATGTAGGCTGTGTATTTTTTTGATTTATTTTCTGGATTTTCAAGTTTGATCAAACCCGCTTCAAGTGTATCCCGCATGATGCGGGATGCGATGGAATAGTAATGCGAGTAATGGGTTAAAACAGCCAAAAAGTAAGAGCGGCGGCGATTGCCCCAAAAGTATGGAGAATCAAACCCTTAGTGGACCTGACTTTTGAGGCGCTTTGGATGTTGGTTTTTTCAATTAGTCCGTTGAATAGACTTTCAATCGGTTGCCTGATGGAAGAAACGGTGGTTGAAAATAGATCGTCAACAGTTCAGCATGCGTCAATTTCTCGTTACTTAGGCAGGCATTGGGGCTAAACCTTTGGCGATAAGCCGAAAGGAATTTATCATTGCACTCGCAGAAGTAGAAATACAGGCGAACGAGTTCCAACTCTTTCATAATCATAAATTTATAGCGTGATAACTACAAAAACATGATTGCCTTTCGATTTTTACCTGCTTTTTCAACCCATTATTCGCATGAGAAATAGAAAACTTGAAATCACAAATTGTGATATCAAACTGGGGCGACATTCGTGTGGGCGGTTTGGCTGCTTCGCGTATTGCGTCTAACTTTGAGGCCAAAATTGATGAACGTATGACTGTCACCGTCGAAATACTAGACCAGCACGCTCTGAACCTGTTACGTGAATTGGAGCGTATGCATGTCATTCGCCTTTTTGGGGTACTGCCTAAGCATCCCCATATAAAAGCGCTCAAAAAGGAATTCAACGCTGTTCGGCTCGATACACGAGGTTTTAAATTCAACCGCGAAGAGGCCAATGAGCGATAAAATTTTCTTTGATACCAATGTCTTGGTGTATTGCTACACCGAAACTGAGCCGGCCAAAAAGGCTACATCGGTGAACCTTGCTCAAAGCCCGAATGCGTGGGTAAGTACGCAGGTACTTCAAGAGTTGGCGAATACACTTCGCAAGAAATTTGGAAAAAACTGGGACGAAATTGCCGCAACAGCGGAAGAGGTCTGTCAAAATTTCGAGGTCTTTAGCAATGAACCGGATACCCTTTACAACGCGTTTCGCATTGCTGCCAAGTATGGCTATTCACTTTACGATAGTCTCATTTTGAGTAGTTCCCTATCTATCGGATGTTCTATTGTGTATTCAGAGGATATGCAGAATGGGCAAGTTATTGAGGGAAAACTTAAAATCGTAAATCCTTTCCTGACGTAGCCCCCTCAATGCGCCTCCAACCAATTCTCCCCTACCCCCATTTCCACTAATATCGGCACCCGCAGGTTGGGTATGGCCGTCGTCATTTTTTCGTGGATGATCGGCCGCAGCACGTCCAGTTCGTCGCGGTGCACATCGAATACGAGTTCGTCGTGTACCTGCAAGATCATGCTGGAGCGGAGGTTTGCCTCGCGCATGGCTTTCCAAATATTGACCATAGCTACTTTGATCATGTCGGCTGCCGTGCCCTGAATGGGCGTGTTGACGGCCATGCGCTCGGCCATGCTGCGGCTCATGCCGTTGCGGCTGTCTATGTCGCGCAGGTAGCGGCGGCGACCGAGCAGGGTTTCTACATAGCCGTGCTTGCGGGCAAACTCGACCGTGGTGTCCATGTAGTGTTTCAGGCCGCGGTACTGGGCGAAATAGTTGTCTATGAGTTCCTTGGCTTCGGTGCGTTTGATGCCGAGCTGGTTGCTGAGGTTGGTGGCCCCGGCGCCGTAGATGATGCTGAAATTGACGGTCTTGGCGGCGCGGCGCTGGTCGGGCGTCACGTTTTCCAGCGGCACCCCGAACACCCGGGCGGCTGTGGCCTGGTGAATATCCTGGTTGAGCTGGAAGGCTTCGAGCATGGCCTCTTCGTGGCTCATGTCGGCGATGAGGCGCAGTTCGATCTGCGAGTAGTCGGCGGAGAGCAGGACATGGTCGGCGTCGCGGGGAATGAAGGCCTCGCGCACCTTCCGGCCTTCGGCCGTACGGATGGGAATGTTT
>JADJYW010000016.1 GCA_016719605.1 Lewinellaceae bacterium
GCGTATTCATTTTTTCCTCGAAGGGCACACCGTCGTCTTCCACGTCTTCGGCGCCCACGTAGCGGCCGGGCGTGAGCACATAGTTGTTTGCCCGTACCTCGTCGAGCGTGGCGGCATGGCAAAACCCTTTTATCGCCTCGAAGGCGCCGCCGGGAGTGCGCCACTGGTGGTAGGTGGCGGCTATTTTTTCGATGTCTTCCGTCGTCAGTTCGCGGTGGCGGCGGTTGCGCATCTGGCCCATTTTCCGGGCGTCAATGAAAAGGATTTCATTGCGTCTGTCCCGGAAAGCCCCACCCCGGCCCCCCCACAGGAGGGGAGACCACTGCGCGGTCGCGGGCCAGAAACCACAGGCAGGCAGGTATCATGTTGTAAAACAGTTGGGAGGGCAGGGCCACCATACAATCCACCAGTCCGGCTTCGATCAGGTTGCGGCGGATGTCGCCCTCGCCGCCCGAATTGGAGGTCATGGAGCCGTTGGCCAGCACGATGCCCGCTGTGCCCGTCGGCGCGAGGTGGTGGATGAAATGTTGGAGCCAAGCATAGTTGGCGTTGCCGGTGGGCGGGGCGCCGTATTGCCAGCGGTCGTCGTTGCGCAGGTGCTCGCCGCCCCAGTCGCTGATGTTGAAGGGCGGATTGGCTATGATATAATCGGCTTTCAGCGTGGGGTGTTTGTCCTGGTGGAAGGTGTCGCCCAACTGGATATTGGCTTCGATGCCCCGGATGGCGAGGTTCATTTTGCAGAGGCGCAGGGTGGTGGGGTTGCTCTCCTGGCCGTACACGCTGAGGTCGTCGAGGCGGCCGTTGTGGCTTTCGATGAATTTTTCCGACTGCACGAACATACCCCCGGAGCCGCAGCAGCCGTCGTAGATGCGGCCCCGGTACGGTTCCAGCATTTCCACCAGCAGGCGCACAATACTTTCCGGGGTGTAGAATTGGCCGCCTTTTTTGCCTTCGGCATCGGCAAACTGGCCGAGGAAGTATTCGTACACCCGGCCGAGCAGGTCCTTTGCCGTGTGTCCGGGTTGGTTGAACCCGATGTTGGAGATCAGGTCCACGAGTTCGCCGAGGCGGGTTTTGTCGAGGTCGGGTCGGGCGTAGTCTTTGGGCAGTACGCCCTTGAGGGAGGCATTGTCCCGTTCGATAGCGTCCATTGCCGCGTCAATCATTTTACCGATTTCGGGTTGTTTGGCGTTGCGCCGGATGTTGGGCCAGCGGGCGTCGGCGGGCACCCAGAACACGTTGTCGCCGAGGTATTCGTCGCGGTCTTCCGGGTCGTAGCCGTCGGCGGCGCGGTCGGCCAGCCATTGGTGCTTGGCCTCGAAGGTGTCGGAAATGTATTTCAGGAAAATGAGCCCCAGTACGACGTGCTTGTATTCGGCAGCGTCCATGTTGGAGCGGAGTTTGTCGGCGGCGGCCCAGAGGGTGCGTTCGAGGTCTTGGTCGGCCATTTATTGGAAGTGGTGTAGCGTTTGTCTGCAAATTTGGTGTCTGCAAATGTATTTGAATTTGCGCGCTATACAGGCAGCGACCGGCATCGTTTTCGCCGGGCCCACCACACAACAAAAAATCCCCCGCAAGCAACTGCTGCGGGGGATTTTTATATTCCGTCAAGCCTTTTTTCAGGCTATTTCGCTTCTTCGTTCTCGTCGAACTGTACTTTCAACTGAGCCAGTGCAGCCAGATCGCCGAGGGTTTCTTTCTCGACTTTTTTCTGTACGTCGGCTACGGCCGATTTCGTTTCGCCTTCTTCTTTGGCGCGTTCTGCTTTCACGGCAGATTCGGCCTTGTACTTCAGGTCCTCCACATAGCGGGTATGCGATACCAGAATGCGGCGGTCTTCTTTGTTGAATTCGATGACTTTCACCGTGAGGGTTTCGCCGGGTTCCACCACCTGGCCGTCTTCCTTGCGGATGTGTTTGGCCGGAGCAAAGGCTTCCAGATCGTGCGGCAACTGGAACGTGGCTCCTTTGTCGTCGCGCTTCAGCACCGTAGCCTCGTGGTAGGAGCCGATGGGGAAAACAGATTCGAAGGCATCCCAGGGGTTGTCTTCCGTCTGTTTGTGGCCAAGGCTGATCTGGCGTTTTTCCCGATCAACGTCCAGTACGGCTACCTCAATGGATTCACCCATTTTGGTAAACTCGCTGGGGTGCGCGTAGCGCTTGGTCCAGCTCAGGTCGCTGATGTGTACCATGCCACCCACGCCTTCGCTCAGTTCGACGAAGATACCGTAGTTGGTCATGTTTTTTACCGTGCCGGTGTGGCGGCTTCCTACCGGGAATTGGCTGTCAATATCGCTCCAGGGATCGGCGGTGAGTTGCTTGATCGAGAGGGACATCTTGCGGTCGCCGCGGTCAATGGTTACCACGCGCGCCTCTACATCCTGGCCCATGGTGAAGTATTCCTTGGCGTTCACGCTCTGGTTCCCCCAGCTGATTTCGCTGATGTGGATGAGGCCTTCTACACCCGGCATGATTTCCACAAATGCACCGTAGTCTTCGATATTGACGACCCGGCCTTTGATAATGGCACCTTCGGTAATGTCGGCAGCCAGTACTTCCCACGGGTGTGGGGTGAGTTGCTTGAGGCCAAGGCTGATGCGTTTTTTGTTCTCATCGAAGTCCAGCACCACCACGTTGATGCGCTGGTTGAGTTGCAGTACTTCGCTCGGGTGACCGATGCGGCCCCAGCTAATATCTGTGATGTACAGCAGGCCGTCCACGCCGCCAAGGTCGAGGAATGCCCCGAAGTCGGTGATGTTTTTGACGATACCTTCCAGCACCTGACCTTTTTCGAGGCTGGCGAGGATGTGCTCGCGCTGCTCGGCGAGGTCGCTTTCGATGAGCGCTTTGTGGCTGACCACGGCATTTTTGATCTGCTCATTGATCTTGACCACTTTGAATTCCATCAACTTGCCTACGTACTGATCGTAGTCAATGACCGGCTTGATGTCAATTTGCGAACCGGGCAGGAAGGTTTCCAGTCCGTTGCAATCAACGATCAAGCCGCCTTTGGTTTTGCTGATAACCGTACCGCTGATGATCGTACCGTTTTTGAACGAATCAACAATACCTTCCCAGGCGCGGAGAATCTTGGCTTTTTGCGCGAAAGTCCGAGTTGGCCCTGGCTGTCTTCCTGGCTTTCCACATACACTTCCACCTCGTCGCCTTTTTTGATGTCCGGCGTGTCGCGGAATTCGTTCAGGGAAATCAGGCCGTCGCTTTTGTAGTTGATGTCCAGCACCACGTCGCCGCTGGTGATGGCACTGACCCGTCCCCGGATGATTTCATTTTCGGCAACACGGCTCAATGTAGCGCCGTACTGCTCGAGGAGTTGGGAGCGGTCGCTGTCGGAGTACGCAATTGCGCCGCGCTTGTCCATTTTCCAGTTGAAATCGTCATGGGCGCCACCGACAATCACCGGCTCTGCGAGCGGCAATTCGATGTCTTCTTCTTCCTCATCCATAACCACCTCTTCGGGAGTTTCCACAGCAGCGGGTGCGGCGGCCACGGCTTCGGTAACGTCGGCAATGGCTGCTTCTGCCACGGCTTCGATTTCCGGCTCGGCTACCTCCGCCATTTCCGGCTCGGCTGTTTCTGCTACGGCTTCGATCACCGGCTCGGCTATTTCTTCCACCAGAGTGGTTTCAACTTCCGGCTCCTCCACAGCAGCCACCACTTCGGGGGCGGTTTCTGCTTCTGCCTGGGGTTCTTCTGCCGCAGCCACTACTTCGGGAGTAGCTTCCTCGGCAGGTGTTGGAGTTTCTTCCTGTTCCAGGATAACTTCTTTTTCGTCGTCGAGTATCATAATTGAAAACGGTTGATTTTGAGGTTTTTAAACTGTTTATTGACTTGCCGGCCACACTTCGGGACGTGGCCGTTGCCCCTTGTTTTTTCGGCAGGTACAGAAAACAAAATTTGCCCCTACCGCAAAAGCGGGCGCGAAGGTAGCACCATTTCCTGGATAAAAAACGGTGGGGATTTGAAACGAATAAAATTCGCGCTTGGGGGGGCGGGGTCGAACACGCCCTGAAAATCCGTGCCACCAGCCCCCAAACCGAAACCCCAAACCGTCGTTACTTTGCCGCCAAAAATCAACCTTGCCATGATCAAATTGCTCATTGCCGACGAATCACATACCGCCGAAGTATCCGCCTTGCTCGCAGGGCTTTTTGAAGATGTGGAGCATACCCTCGAATTTGAGGACATCGCCGAAATTTTTGCCGAAATGGATGCCGATGACCACCATTCTACGCTGTTGGCCATCAATGCCGACGACGAAGCCATCGGCGTCATCACCATTGTGGAATCGCTGTCGCTGTCGGCAGGCGGGCGGTACGGGGTCATCAACGAATTATATGTGACGCCGGAATACCGCTCGGAAGGTGTGGGCAAAATGCTGCTCGATTTCGCCAAGGAAATTGGCGAGCAGCGCGGCTGGACGAGAATCGAACTGACGACCCCGGGCGACGAGTTCGACAAAACCCTGCGCTTTTACGAACGCGAGGGTTTCTGGAAAATCGGACCTCGCTACAAGTTTATATTGTAGCCGGGTTACAGGGTAACCTACGCGCCCGCATCCTCCTCCGTTTCCAGCGTTTCCGGCAAACCCTTCTTTTTTCCGCTCAGGTAACTGTACATGGCCGGAATGACAAACAGGGTCAGGATAAGTGAAAACATCAAACCGCCCACCACGACCATGCCCAGCGGGATACGCGAGGTGGCCGCAGCCCCGAGCGCCAGAGCGATGGGCAATGCACCGAGCACGGTGGCTAAGGTGGTCATCAGAATGGGACGCAAACGCCCTTGCGCAGCCTGGATCACCGCCTCCATTTTGGTGGCCACGGTTCCGGCCCGCATTTTTTGGTTGGCAAATTCCACAATCAGGATCCCGTTTTTGGTCACCAGACCAATGAGCATGATCATACCGATCTGGCTGAAGATATTGAGCGTGTGCCCCGTGATGGCCAGGGTAAGGTATGCCCCGGCAATAGCCAGCGGCACGGTGAACATGATGATGAACGGATCGCGGAAGCTCTCGAACTGGGCGGCGAGGATCAGATAAATCAGGCCCAGCGCCAGCAAAAACGCGAACGCGGTGTTGCCGCTGCTCTCCCGGAAATCGCGGGAAGCCCCGCTGAGATCGGTCGTAAATGTTTCGTCAAGGGTTTGGGCGGCAATGGCTTCCATGCCCGCAATGCCTTCTCCGAGGGTTTTGCCGGGAGCCAGAATGGCGCTCACCGTGGCCGACTTGTAGCGGTTGTAGTGGTACAGCATCGGCGGGCTGCTGGTTTCCACAAAACGCACCAGATTGTCCAACTGGATCAGTTGGCCGGCATTGTTTCGGACGTACAAACTGGCGAGGTCCAGGGGTTCGTCGCGATTTTCGCGATCCACTTGCCCGATCACCTGGTACTGCTTGCCGCTCATCAGGAAATAGCCGAAGCGGCGCCCGGAGAGGGCCAGTTGCACGATTTGGCTGATTTCCAGCACGCTCACGCCAAGTTCGGCGGCTTTGAGTCGGTCAATTTCAATTTGAAGTTCGGGTTTGTTGAACTTCAAGTCCACGTTCACATTGGCAAAGGTCGGGTCCTGGCCTGCTGCTTCGAGGAAGCGGGGAAGCGCCTCTTCGAGTTTTTTGAAGTCCAGATTCTGGATGACAAATTGCACCGGAAGCGACAAACTGGCGCCGAAACCCGTAGAGATCGTTTGTTCCTGATTGGGCAATACGCGTGCCTCGGTGAAGCCGCGGGTCATGCCCAGCAGTTGTTCATAAATTTGTGCCTGGCTGCGCTCGCGGTACTGGGGGTCTACCAGACCCAGACTGATGAAGCCCGCGTTGCCGCCGCTCACGCGGCCTCCGCCGGTGATGCCAAAAATCATTTGATACTCCGGTACCGAGTCCATAACCTGATCCACCAGCCGGTAGATGATATTTTCCGTGACATCAAAATCGGTGCCCTCGGGCGCAACCACCACCGCCCGGATGCTGCTGCGGTCTTCGAGTGGCGCCAGTTCGGTTTTCAGGGTTCCCTGCAAAAACCAGATAGCGCCAAAACAACCCACGATGATGAGCAGGCTCACCCAGCGAAACCGCATAAAAGCCCGCAATGCCCGTCCGTATACCTGGTCCATACCCTGAAAAAACGGCTCGGTGGCGCGATAAAACCACCCGTGATCGTGCGGGTTTTTCTGGCTGAGTTTCACGTTGAGCACCGGCGTAAGGGTGAGCGACACAAACGCCGAGATCAGTACAGCGCCGGCCACAACAATGCCAAACTCCCGAAACAACCGCCCGGTGAACCCCTGCAGGAAAATAACCGGTACGAACACGACCGCCAACGTGATGGAGGTGGAAATGACGGCGAAGAAAATCTCGCGCGTACCTTCCTGGGCGGCCTTCCACTTGTCCATGCCCTGTTCTATTTTTTTGTAGATATTTTCCGTCACCACAATCCCGTCGTCCACCACCAGGCCGGTAGCCAAAACAATGGCCAGCAGGGTAAGTACATTGATGGAAAATCCGAAAATGTACATGATGAAAAATGCCCCGACGAGGCAAACGGGAATGTCAATCAGGGGGCGCAGGGCGATGATCCAGTTTCGGAAAAACAGGTAAATAATGAGGATCACCAGCGACACGGCGATGGCCAGGGTCTCCTGTACCTCCAGAATGGCCCGGCGTACAAAGCGCGATTTGTCCAGTCCCACTTCCGTCACCATATCGGGCGGGAGGTCGCGTTTGATCTGCGCATAGCGCCGTTCAAATTCGTCGGCGATCTCGATCATATTGGCTCCGGGCTGGGGGATAAGGGCCATGGACACGTTGGACACGTTGTTGCGCCGGGCGCCGAAGTCTTCGTTTTCGGGGCCGAGTACGGCCTCGCCGAGGTCGCGGAAGCGAATGGTGGCGCCGCTTTGGCCGGGCGGAGCCTGCCGGACGATCATGTTATTAAAATCGTCTTCTGTTTCTAAGCGGCCAAAGGTTTTTACGGTCAGTTCGGTAGCGTCGCCGCGAAGTTTGCCGGCAGGCAAATCCACGTTCTCGCGGTTGAGCGCACTCTGGATATCCTGAATAGTCAGCCCGTGCGCGGCGAGTTTGACGGGGTCAATCCACAGGCGCATGGCCGGGCGTTTGTCGCCGAAAATACGCACCTCGCTCACTCCGGGTATGGTTTGCAGTTTTTCTGCCAGCACGTTGGTTGCATAGTCCGACAGTTCCATCACGCTGCGCGTGCTGCTCTGGATGGGGATAAACATGATCGGATCGCTGTTGGCGTCGGCCTTGCTCACCACGGGCGGCGCATCAATATCTTGCGGCAAACCGCGCTGCGCCTGGGCCACCTTGTCGCGCACATCGTTGGCCGCGCGTTCCAGGTCTGCCCCGAGGTCAAATTCGACCGTGATGGTGCTGCTGCCGAGCGCCGACTGCGACGAGATAGACCGGATACCGGCGATGCTGTTCACCGCCTTTTCCAGCGGTTCGGTGATCTGGCTCTCCACCACCTCGGCGCTGGCCCCTGTGTAGGAGGTGCGTACGCTGATGGTAGGCGGGTCAATGGCCGGATACTCGCGTACACCAAGATAGGTGTACCCGATAGCGCCGAAAACGACGATCAGAATACTCATCACGGTGGCCAATACGGGGCGGCGGAGGGAAAGGTCGGACAGGTTCATGCAGTACAGTTCAACGGTTTGAGTCGCTCAAAGGTCGTTTTTTCCAAATGAAAGCAGCGAAACAAACAGCAAAGTGGTTGGTTTCGGACGCCCCGCACGATTTGCGAATACGGAATGGATGGCTTCGTACAGAATATGCCTACTTTTGGAGGATTATCGGTATAAAATAACAAAACTATGCGCGACGAACGACCATTCAGTAAGGTTTTGCGCCCTGTTGTGTTTCCGGGCAAGCCGTTTTTCAAAAGATACATTTTTCTTTTTTGCATAGCCCTGGGATTTTTTTCGCCGACCCTGCGCGCTCAGATTTTGTACGGCATCACATACGGCGGCAATTTGGTCCGGATAGATCCAAACACTTGCGAAATATGTCCGATCGGCACCTTGCAGGGCGCCGGTGGCAACCTGAACGACATTGTCGTGCTGCCCGATGGCAACATACTGGGCATGGCAGGCGGTGGTGGAACTGGCCTCTATTTGTACGAACCCGGCAATCCCGGCCCTGTTTGGGCCTCCCCAGTACGCACCTTGGGAGGGGTACTCGCACCCAACGGACTCGTGTATCTATCCACACTTGATCCCAACATCGGGTTGAGCGTTTTTGACCCGGCTACCAATACAGTCACCTTCCTCGGCCCCTGGCCGGCGGGCGTTGGCGTAACCGAACTTTTCTTCGAAAATGGCATCCTGTATGGGGTCGGGTTTAATAACGGCCCTCCTGTAACGGCGCAAATCATACAAATCAACATAGCCGACCCCAGCCAATCGGTTATTGTAATCCAGAATGTTCCGATGAACATAGCCGGCGGAGGCCTCACAAACGGGGTTTACAACACCAATAACATCAACTTGAAAACCCTGAGCCAGTATGATCCGGCGACCAACACCAACACGGTACTCTGCGACTTTTCGGATATGAATCTGTATCCGTTTCTGAACCAGGGCATCCGGGGCCTGACGGACCTGCCGCCCGGCGTGGATCCGCTTCCGTGCCCTTGCGAAACAGATGCCGGAACGATAAGCAACTGGCTGCAAACGATTTGTATCCCGAACGACGCCCTTGTTTTTCACAACGGGGATGAGTTCCTCGAAAGTGACGATTTGCTCCAGTATATTCTGTTCACCGACCTGACCGATACACTCGGCAGCATCGTCGCGACCAGCAACACGCCTGTTTTTCTATACGACCCGGTCATCATGCAGCCTGGCGTGACCTACTATGTGGCAGCCATCGCTGGCAACGACCTCAATGGGAACGTGGACCTCGACGACCCCTGTCTCCATATTTCCAACACGGCACAAGTCATCTGGACCGGCCCGCCCGCCGTCACTTTTACGGCAGGCAACCCCGACCTCTGCATCGGCGGATGCCTAACTTTGAATGTGGCGTTGACAGGGGTAGCGCCATTTTCGCTGAACGGCAACCTGATTTCCAGTGGAGTTGTGATTGGAACATTCTCCGAAAACTACAATGCCAATACCGGGACACTTGTCGTGTGCGCACCCCCGGGAACGCCGCTGGGCGCCATCCAGGTGCAAGCCACCGCGCTGACCGATGCGGCTTGTACTTGCGACTAAGAGGCTATTTGAAGAGGCTGTCTCGTAAGTCCGCACCGTATTGCGCAGCTGACAGGCGAATTCATTTTTAGACAGGATTTACAAGATTTACAGGATTTTCGGCGACGGAGTCGCCTCATTTATCCTGTAAATCTTGTAAATCCTGTCTAAAAAAAATCAATGCCGGTCAAAGCCATGCTTTTGAGACAGCCTCTTCAAATAACCTCTTAGGAACGTACCTTCACCGGAAAATAAACACGTCCATGCCACACCGCGACCTCGAACAACTCACCCGCCACGCCAACAAAGCCGTGCTGGAAGTGGCCGCTTTCCTGCGCCAGGAATCTACCCGGGTACAACCCGGCCAAATTGAAGAAAAACACCTCAACGGCCTCGTGTCTTATGTGGATCGGACCGCCGAGGAAATGCTGGTGGAGCGCCTCGGTAAACTCCTGCCCGAAGCATCGTTTATCACCGAAGAGGAAACCGTGGAACAGCACCGAACCGCCGATCTGTGCTGGATTATTGACCCGCTCGACGGTACCACCAACTACCTGTACGGCCTGCCGCACTATTCTATCAGCGTAGCCCTGCGCTCCGGCGGCGATCTGCTGTCGGGCATCGTACACCACGTCCCCAACAACGAACTTTTTTGCGCGTGGCGCAACGGCGGCGCCTGGTGCAACAACGAACCCATTCACGTCAGCCAACGCCAAACCATGCGCCAGGCTCTCGTGGCTACGGGTTTCCCATACCATAATTTCAGTCGCGTGGACGCCTGGTTTCGGGTGCTGCGCACACTGCTGGCCGAAGGCCGTGCCGTGCGCCGCTACGGTTCCGCCGCGCTCGACCTCGCGTACGTCGCTTGCGGCCGTTTCGATATTTTTTTTGAATATGGTCTGAGTTCCTGGGATGTTGCCGGCGGCGCACTGCTGGTACAGGAGGCCGGCGGACGCATCAGCGATTTCCGGGGCGGTAATGATTTTGTGAGTGGCGGCGAAATGCTGGCCTGCAATACAGCGGTGTTCGGCGACATGCTGGCCCTCGTGCAGGAGGCGTTTGAGCAGGAATGAGACACCGGTTTTGCAGCGAAGGGAAGTCTGTATCCACACCTGCCTGGTTTTTTTTGAGGTTTTGCAAACAAAATGAAACAAGGCGGGGTTTTCCGCCGAACATCACTCGAAGAAAATATGTCGCCCGACCGGGCTATCCAACCCATCCGCTATGTCCACACGAAAAACAGCCGAAATCCGCCAGGTACTCTCTCCCGCCGATCTGGATCGCGTGGTGGAAATGGCCTGGGAAGACCGCACGCCATTTGATGCGATTGCGGTGCAATTCGGGCTGACCGAAGCCGAGGTGATCGCGCTGATGAAATCGGAAATGCACCTCAAAAACTGGAAAAAATGGCGGGCAAGGGTACAGGGCCGGGCCTCCAAACATGTTGCGCTGCGGAGCGATTCGGTGCGCCGGTTTCGGAGTAAAATGCAGCGGATCATTTCCGGGAACCGGATATCGAAGCGGTGAAATTCAACAGCGTGGCCCAAGAGTCTGTTTCTGCGATGTTTCCTTAATTCTTTCCACGCGCCTTGAATTAAATTTTGTCATATTCGCCGCTGTTTCAAAACAGACAGCACCGCTACCTGCCAACTCAAAATTCAAAACTCAAAACTCAAAACCGGCACATGCAACTCACCATCCGCAACCTCACCAAAACGTACCCCAACGGCGTGAAAGCCCTGCAGGACGTTTCCCTCGACATCCCTACCGGCATGTACGGCCTGCTCGGCCCCAACGGTGCGGGCAAGAGCACGCTCATGCGTACCTTAGCCACGCTGCAAGAGGCCGATTCCGGCGCCGCCACGCTTGGCGATATGGATGTGCTGAAGGATAAAGACGCTGTGCGCCGGGTGCTGGGCTACCTGCCGCAGGAATTCGGGGTGTACGCCCGCATCAGCGCCCTGGAAATGCTCGACCATTTAGCCGTGCTCAAAGGTATACCTGCCGCCCGACGCAAGGAAGTGGTGGACGCGCTGCTCCAGCGCGTCAACTTGTGGGAACACCGGAAAAAATCGGTGTCGTCGTATTCCGGCGGTATGCGCCAGCGCTTCGGTATCGCGCAGGCCCTGCTTGGCGATCCGAAACTGATCATCGTGGACGAACCTACCGCCGGCCTCGACCCCGGCGAGCGCAACCGTTTCTACAACCTGCTATCCGAAATCGGCGAAAACGTGATCGTCATCCTCAGCACGCACATCGTGGAGGACGTGACCGAATTGTGCTCCAACATGGCCATCATCAACAACGGCCGCGTGCTGTACGACGGAGCGCCCGACGCCGCGCTGAAACAACTGGAAGGAAAAGTGTGGGAAAAGGCCATAGCCAAATCCGAAATTGACGACTACCAACAGCGTTTTCAGGTTATTTCCAGCAAACTCGTGGCAGGCAAACCCATCATCCATATCCTCAGCGATACCGACCCGAGCGACGGCTTTCGCCGCGCGGAGGCAGATTTAGAGGATGTGTTTTTTGCGAAAATCAGTGCAGGAGAAGCGCTGGAGGGTTGAGGCGGTGCGGTTCCGGCAGGGTGTGAAAATTGCAATTGCCGGTGGTGCCCACATCAATCAGCCAATCTACCGGTTGTACGACGGACATCGGATTTCCCCAAAGTAGTACTGTAAACCTACTCCCAGGAAGAGGTATGTATCGTTGTTTTTACCGTTGCCGCGTTGGCGGCCAGGCTCGCCCAGACGGGGTTCGCCGGAGCGGTCGGCAAGCGCGGCGGCTATGTCGCCGCGCAGGGAACGGATGTCGCGCCAGTCCGCATAAACGCCACTTACATCATCGAGATAGTCGGTAAACACCTTGCGTCCGCTCAGTTCGACGGTCATACTCCAGCGATAGGAAAAATCCAGTTTGATGCCGAATCCGTATGCAAGGGCGCCTTGTGTGGTGGTGTATTCATCTCCCCGGAACTGGCCTTCGGTGCCTTGTGCGGCCAGGTCGTACCATTTGCCGTCGAGTTCGGCTTCGGGGTTGTAAAAAAAGACAGCCGGGCCGGCGAATACATAAGGCGTGAAATAATAGTCGCGGTGGCCGTGCATGTAGGGCATAAAATTGAACTCCAGCAACATGGCGCCATCCACGATGGTGCTGCGGAAAGAGAGGTTGCGCTGCCGCTCGTATTCGTTTTTGGAATCGGCATCCGTGGCGCTGATCTTGCCATAACGTGCCCCGAAACGCAGCGCCATCCGGTCATTGAAATTGTATCGGGTCAGAATACCCGCTGCAGGATGCACCCGATTGAGGCGATAATTCGTGTTCAGGTCGCCAAAATAATTGGAGGCGCCCAGCCAGCCGCCGAGTTCCCAGCCCTTCATTTGAGCGAACGCGGTGCTTGACGGTATCAGGAAAAGGCTGCTTAGCAGTACGCAAAGTCGGATACGATTCATATTGTCGGTAGTTGGTCGTCGCGTTTGGTTTGGAGAAAACCCGGGACGCGACGGATCATAGACTTGATTTTTACAAAAAAAAGTGCGCGAAGGTAGGCAGGATTTGGCCACACCGCGCAAGCAGGCCGGATTTTAGGGCAGGAAACGCCTGTCCGAAAGGATGTGGTATGCCGGTATCCGGGTTTCTAAGTTTTTGTCATTCCCGGGCACGCGAGTCCATCCAGATCGTGACCGGCCCGTCGTTCACGAGTGCTACTTGCATATCGGCGCCAAAAGAGCCTGTGTACACCGGCAGGCCCGATTCCCGTTCGAGCATTTCCACAAAGGCCTCGTACAGCGGAATAGCCGTTTCCGGCCGCGCAGCCCGGATAAACGACGGGCGGTTGCCCTTTTTTGTACCGGCATAAAGGGTAAACTGGCTGATGACCAACACCTCTCCGCCGATGTCCTGCACCGAGCGATTCATCAGACCCGCCTCGTCGGAGAAGATGCGCAGGGCCGCAATTTTTTTGCACAACCACGCGACGTCTTCCGGCCCGTCGTCGTGCTCGATACCGAGCAGAATGAGCAGGCCCCGGCCAATGCGGGACTTTTCTAAATTATCTATGGTGACCGAAGCAGCAGATACTCGTTGGACGACGACGCGCATGACTCTGGTTAACTGGTTTCTGGTTGGAGGGTTTCTGGTTGGCTGGAAGGGGGACAAATGACGGCATTTTTTGCCTTTTGCCTTTTGTTTTTGATATTTTTCAGAAATTGCCGCAATGAAGACCTGCCGATTTTTCCTGCTCCTTGCGCTTGGCTTTTTTGCCGGCCATGCTACTGCCCAGCAGTTCCGGGGCGTTGTTCACGACACCGACACCGGCAAACCGCTCGCCGGGGTCAGCATCAGCCTGGGTACTACGCCCGACATAGATGCACTGGCCATAACGACCGATGCCAACGGCCTTTTTTTTACCGATGCGCTGCCGCCGGGCCTCTACCTGTGTTTTTTTTCTCTCGAAGGTTATGAGCCGATCCTGATTCCCGAGGTGCGCCTTGCTTCCGGGAAGGAAACCGTGCTGGACGTGGCTCTGCGCCCCTCGCCCACGGCGTTGCCTGACATCACCGTCAAGGCCGCCGCGCCCGACCGCCGCGCCTTGCAGCCGCTCGGCGAGTTGCCGCTTACCCGCGAACAGACCCAGCGTTTTCCGGCCACTTTTTTCGATCCGGCCCGACTGGCGCTGGCTTATCCCGGCGTGGCCAATACCGACGACCAGGGCAACGGCCTCTCCATCCGCGGCAACGGCCCGACCGGCGTGCGCTGGCGCCTCGAAGGCGTGGACGTGGTAAACCCCAACCACTTGCCCAATGCCGGTACGTTTGGCGACCGGCCCACCACCTCCAGCGGCGGGGTGCTGCTGTTCTCCGCCCAACTGCTCGACAACTCGTCGCTGCTGCTCGGCGCCCTCCCGGCCGGCTACGGCGACGCGCTCGGCGGGGTCATGGATATGTCGTGGCGACGAGGCAACGCCGAGCGCCACGAGTTCACCGTCCAAGCCGGCCTCATCGGTTTGGACCTGGCTGCCGAAGGGCCGTTGAGCAAAAAAAACAAACATGCCTATCTGGTCAACTACCGCTACTCCACCGTGGGCCTGCTCGGCCAAATGGGCGTTTCCTTCGGCGGTGAGCAAATCACGTTTCAGGATTTGTCCTTCAAAATGGATTTTTCCGGAAAAAACGGCGGCCAATGGGCCGTGTTCGGCGTCGGCGGCTACAGCCGAAATACGTTCACGCCGCCGACAGACAGTGCCGACATACAGCAGTACAAGGATTTGTTCCGGATTGATTTCAAATCGGGAACGGGTATCCTCGGCATTTCCCACTGGAAACCCGTCGGGCGGAATACGCACCTGAAAACGACGGTCGTGACGTCCGTGCAGGGGAACACCCGCGATGCGCAAGGCGCGGGCATAACAGACAGGGATACCGGATTTGAACTGCGGACGGGACTTTCCAGCATCATTTCCCACCGGATCAATAGCGCAAACCGGCTCCAGGCAGGTGTGCTGGGCCAGTTTGTGGCGCATGAAGTGGACGCCCGGCGCAGTTTTTCCACCGTGTACTACGGCTATTCCCGAAACGCCGTGCTGCAACCCTGGGCCGCCTGGCTCTGGAGCGGCAAGGACGACCGCACGAACGTCAAATTCGGGTTGCACAGTCTCATCCTGTCGGCCGCAGGCGACAGCGCCACGCTGACCGATGCCACCCTGGAGCCGCGCCTGACCATCGCCCACCGCCTGGCCCGCCGGCACCGCCTGGCTTTTTCGGCCGGCCTGAACAGCCAGACCCATCCCTTGTGGTTGTATGCCCTCGAAGCCGGCAACCATACCGAAAACAGCCAACACTTCCAGGGAAATGCACTGGCGCGGGCGTTCCAAACCTCCTTGCGGTACACCTGGAACCCGGGTGATCTGTGGGCCGTCAAATCGGAGATTTTTTACCAATG
The DNA here is from genome assembly GCA_016719605.1 of Lewinellaceae bacterium. Classification (GTDB taxonomy): domain Bacteria; phylum Bacteroidota; class Bacteroidia; order Chitinophagales; family Saprospiraceae; genus M3007. Next base: position 15,171 of record JADJYW010000016.1, read on the forward strand.
GCAGTACAAAATACCCGTATCGGCGGAAACGCAGGATGCCTTTTCTCTCGTGAACATCAGCGAAGTGCAAACCTTTGGCGCCTTGGCGGCTACCGGCATCGCCGAAAACAAGGGTATCGAACTTTCCGCCGAGCGCTACCTCGCGAGCGGGTGGTTTTTGTTGGCCAACACGACCCTGTTCGATGCCCGATACCAGGGCAGCGACGCGGTGTGGCGTGCCGGCCGCTGGAACCTCCGCCACATCGCCAACCTCACGGCGGGCAAAGAATGGCAGCGCGACGCGTGGCCCGAGCGCATGCGTGCTTTCGGTGTGAACGGCCGCATCACCTGGGCCGGCAGCCAACGCGCGGCGCCTGTGGACGAGGCCGCTTCGGCCGCTGCCCAAACGACGATTTATGACTTCTCCGACGGCTATTCCGAGCAGCAGCCCGGTTTTGTGCGTCTCGACGTGCGGTTCTACTGGCGGCGCAACATCGGCATACGCCGCAACAGCCTGTTCGCTATGGATTTCCAGAATGTTTCCATCCGGAAAAACACCGCGTACCGGTACTACGACCCGTACACGGGTAGGGTAGCGGTGAAAGAGCAACTGGGGTTGGTGCCGAATTTGAGTTGGCGGATAGAATGGTAAAGCCAAAAGGTAAGGGGCAAAATCACAAGTTTTGCCCCTTGCTACTCGCTTTTTACCACACTACCCGCATCCGGAAACCCAGCGTGCCAAACCCGCTCGCCTCGAAGTGCTCGATCCGGATGGTGTGTGTGCCGCCGAGTTCGACTTCGATCTCGTCCACGGCGGGTTCGTGTATGTCCCAGTGATCTATGACGCGTTTGCCGTCTATGTACAGGCGGGCCCCGTCGTCGGAGGTCAGTTCGATGGCGTATCGCCCCGGCGCGATGTCGAAGGTAGTGGTGGAAATGGTGGCGAAATTGTCGGCCTGCACGCCCTCGGCAGGGCTGCCCCACCAGGCGAAATAGAGGTCGCGCACCGTTTTTTCTGCAACAGGTTTTTGGCCGCCGGGTTCCTCGCCAAGGGATAGCGGCGTCTGCGCCCACGCCTGGACGGTTTTGGCGAGTTCATTCGTCAGGTTGAAAAATTGTACCGTCCAGTTCAGGCTTTTTTCAAACCGCTGAAATGCGAAACGGTAGGGCTGTCCGGCGGGTACCGTGCGGCCAAACCCGTCGGTGAAATCCTGCTTGCCGATGTATTCAAATTCGACCCGGATATCGTCCACATCGGGTGTGCAGCGCATCAGCACCAGGCCGGGCATGGCGCCGGACGACTGGTCGTACGGAACCACGCCGTGCTGCCGAACGATCCGCCACTGTCCGGGCGGACCGTGCAACTGCAGCGAATAGTAAATTTCGCCGTTGGCCGCGTCGGCAATGTTGGTCAGGAATGCCTGCGGGCGCCGAAAATCGAACGGCCCCCATTCGTCCACAAGGATATTCTCCCGTCCGACAGGCTGATTGGACGCAAGTTGGGTGTTCACACCGTCCGGCAGACTGTCGGGTTCGGCGAGTTCGCTGAACGGGATAGCCAGCGGGGCAAACGGATTGGGCGGCTGCCGGTCGGGGTAGCTGCTGTTGAGTTTGCGGGCCGGGGCAAGTTCGGGGTGTGCCCACACGCGCTCAATCTGGGGCATGGAGCCGTAGAGATCGTTCCGCAGAAACTTCAGGCTGTCGTTGGGTCGGGGTGTTTCGAGCAGGGTCTGGTAGCCGCTGAACAGGTTTTCGCCGTTCACGGCGATGTTCCGGGAGGCCGCCAGTTTGAGCGGGTTTTTTACCCGCAGGAACACGTTGCGGTCTATGAGCGCGTCGCGGCTGCGGGTGTCGCGTTTTTGGGCGTAGCCCCAGTCGGCGGGCTGCTCGGCGCGTGCCCAGAGGTGGACGCCGATGCTGTCGCTCTCCAGATAATTCTGACGGATGGTGTTGTCCTGACCGTGCTCGATGGCGATACCGGTCCGGCAGTTGGCGATATAATTTCCCATAAAAACCGACTCGTAGCTGTAGCCGCCCCAGATGCCGTAGGTGCATTCGCGTATCAGGTTGCCCTGTATGCGGTTGCGGCTGAAGGTAACCTCCACCCCGTTGGTGGGCGCATAGCTGAAATCGTTTCCGAAGATGATGTTGTCGTTGCAGCCGCCGGCGCCGGTGTCCATGGTCGTTTTGCCGGCCCAGAGGAAAAACCCGTCGCCGGAGTGCGTGGCGGAGTTGAAGGCGAAGATATTTTCGTTGCTCTGTTCGTAGCAGAGCAGGGCGGCGGAGTCCTGCCCGCGCTGGTAAAATCCGTGGGAATAGCCGCGCACGTTCCAGTCGAGACGGTTGTGCATTACGCGGTTTCGGCTGCTGCGGTACAGCCCGATCCCGAGGCCGGAATTGAACTGAAAGGTGTTGTTGTAAAAAAGACCGTCGTTGCTGCGGGTCATCAACAGAGCATTTTGATTACCGGTGATGCGGCAGTCGCGTACGGTGGCGCCGGAGCAGCTGTCGAGGTAGATGCCCGCACCGTAGCGCAGCCATTCGTTGCGGTCGTTTTGGTGGTAACTCAGCCAGTCTGAAAAATCTTCCCGCTCGCGGATGGAGCGCAGGCGCGGACGGTAGTTGTAGGAAAAATCGCAGTTTTCCAGTGTCAGTTCGGCTGTGCCGTAGGCCAGCAAGCCAATTTTGAACCCGTGTACCCGCGCATTTTGGATGGTGATATTTTGCCCCTGCACCAGAATAGCCAGGCCGGTGAACAGATCGGGTCGGGTGGGATCGGCGGTACTGTGCAGCGCAGCATTCTGAAAATCTACCACAAGGTTGTTGCCTACAATGACGATCAGCCCCGCATACCCCGCCCCCGTTTGTATTTCCGTCGGCGCTTCGAGGCGGACGGCGCCGGGCTTGATGCGGCACGACCGGGTGATTTTCAGACCGGGCTTGAGTTCGACTTCGGGTGTCTGGGCGTGCAGACCGGCGGCCAGCAGGAGGAGGAAAAGGAGAACGATTTTTTTCATGGTGCGAAGATACAACGCGCAGGTTTTGGCCCGGCCACGAGGAGTGGGTTAGGGGGGCTGCAGCATTGCTGCCGGACGGGATACCGAGGGGCTTTTTCAAAATCTGAAAATTAAGAGCGCGTCGTAAGTTTTTTCACCGCAGAGGCGCAGTTTGAAACTGAGGGTGGGAGCGTGCACAACCGTTTGCCCGTTCGTGGAACTCCGCGTCGCAGCGACGCAAAAACGTCTACGATACACACTCAAAAATTTGATAAACAACTCATTATGATTTTTAAACGTATTTTTACGTTATTAAACTAAAAAATTAGTTTCTTGGCTAAAAAATGCGTTTTACCTTTGTCGCCTACCAAAACACAAACCTGTTTTTATGCAAAAACTGACCAGATCGGAAGAAGATATCATGCAGCTCATTTGGGAGCTCGGCCGGGGCACCGTGAGCGACCTGCTGGAGCGTATGGAGGAGCCGCGCCCACCCCACAGCACTGTGTCCAGTGTGGTGCGCATCCTGGAAAAGAAAGGCTATGTGGACCACAAGGCCTACGGCAAAACCCATGAGTATTTTCCGATCGTGGCCAAAGAGGACTATGGCCGGCGCTCGCTGACCGATGTGCTGCGCAACTATTTTGACGGCTCGGTATCGCGCCTGGTGTCGCACCTCGTGGAAGACAAAAGCCTGAGTGCCGGCGACGTGCAGGAAATTCTGAAAAAACTGGACGAAAAAGCCTGACTATGCTGACCTATCTGTTGCACGTCACAATCTGCTGGAGCCTGTTTGCCCTGTTGTACACGCTGCTCCTTCGACGGGAGACTTTCTTCCGCGCCAACCGATTTTACCTGTTGCTCACGGTGGCTCTGGGCCTGACGCTACCGATTGTCGGGCACTGGCTGCGCGCGCTGCTGCCCCTGCCCGATGCCTTGCCGGCGGAATTGCCCGCACTGTTCGTGGGGCTGCACCGGGCAGAGCAAACAGCCGCCGAATGGCCCGCGCTGACGACCGGCCTGTGGGCGATATACCTGATCGGGGCCATGCTCGCTGCCGCGCGGATACTCCGGGGCCTGGCTATCCTGTACCGCATGGCTGCTACAGGCCGGCAAGAGCGGTTGCCCGACGGCGCCGTGCTGATTCGGACCGACCGCGCCCGACTACCGTTTTCGTTTTTCCACTGGATTTTCATCCCGGAACACAGCGAGGCCGGTGCGGATTTTGAAAAAATGCTGGCCCACGAACAGGCTCATGTCCGGGACCGGCACAGCGCCGACGTGCTGCTGCTGGAGCTGTTGTGTGCCGCATTTTGGTTCCACCCGCTGGCGCACTGGTATCGCCGTTCGCTGCGCACCGTGCACGAGTTTTTGGCCGATGCGGCGGCTTCCCGCCAGACCGATCGCCGCCAATACGGCTTACTTCTGCTCCGGCAGGCGCAACCGCTGCCCGCGCTGGTCATGGCCAATCATTTCTACCAGGCTCCCCTCAAGCAGCGGCTGCTGATGCTCACCCGACAGGCATCGCCGGCCATACGCGGCTGGAAGTACGGCATGGCGCTGCCCGTGCTCGCGCTGCTGGTTTTTTATTTTCAAAAAAACGCGGCAGAACAACGCGGGCCTTTTGTGGAAAAACAACCCGTGCACATGCCCGCCCAGTTGGAAAAACAGCCGGAGTTTCCCGGCGGCATCCCGGGCCTGATAGAATACCTGTCCAAAAACATACAGTACCCCGCAGTCGCGCGGGAGCAAAAAATTGAAGGAAAAATTGTGGTGACGTTTGTCGTTGACCAAACAGGCGCCGTGACTCAGGTAGAAACCGTCCGGGTGCCGGATGCAGCGCCGGGTTACCCGGAAATGGCGGCCGAAGCTACGCGTATCATTCGGCAAATGCCCCGGTGGACACCCGCCGAAACGGCGGGCCGGCCGGTGTCGTGCCGGTTGAGTTTGCCGATCCAATTCAAGTTGGAAACCGGCGAGTGACATAGTCGCACGCCGCAATAACCACCCTTTGTGCCGGGCATTGCTGCTCCGGCGCCCGTACGATGCATGTCCGAAATCAATATTTTTTCACAACCTGAATACACACAACTATGCAAACAAAACAAAGTTTTCGCGTCTCCCGGCTGCTTGGCGCAGCTCTTTTCCTGTTTCTTGTATCGCCGCTGGCGGCACAAAAAGAGGCTGCCACGCTGGATAAACAGCCCGAGTACCCCGGCGGTATGCCGGCCCTGATTGAGTTCATGGTGAAAAACATCACTTACCCGGAGGCGGCCCGAAAAGCGCAGGCCGAGGGCATGGTGTTCGTGCGTTTTACGGTGAACAAGGACGGTACGCTTTCGGGCATCAAAACCATATCGGAGGCAAGCCGAAACCCGCGGGAAGATTTCGTGCGGGAGGCCGTGCGCGTTGTCAAATCCATGCCCAAATGGACGCCCGCCGAGGCCGGCGGCAAAAAAGTGAACGCTGAAATGACGCTTCCGATCAAGTTTGCTCTGGACGAAAAGAAACCGTAGCACCATGCCATGGCCCGGCAGCAGGCTCCCCGGTTGGGCGGCTGGCTGCCGGGTTTTGCCCGGGAAGCCCCATTCCCGTTGCGCTGCACTTGCCGGCCAAATACTACCTTTGCCGGCACAATCGCCACACAGCAAAGCACCGCATTGAAAATCCAGCATTTCGCATCCAACATTTTCCTTTTCCTGCTCCTGTTCGCGCTGCCCGTGGCGGCGCAAACAGGCGACGCTGTGGCGGCGTTCGACAGCGGCTATGTGGAAACGGGCAACCCGTTTGTGCTCCACCTGAGCGTGCCGGAGCAGCTGGGCCAACCCGCCGATATTGATTTTTCCCCCTGGGAAACGCTGCTGCCCGCACAAAATATCCTCGGCTCCACGGGCTGGCAAAACCGCGACGGCCGTTGGGTCAACGACCTCACGCTGATCACCTTCGACTCCGCGCAACTCTGGCTGCCCCCGCTCGGTATTGCTTTTCCCGACGGCGATTCCGTGCTGACCAATCCGCTCGAACTGAACGTGCTGCCCACACCTGCCACCGGCGAATTGACCGACCTGTACGACATCAAAGACATCCGGCGCGAACCGGCCAACTGGCGCGATTTTTTGTTGCCCCTCGGCATCATCGCTGCGGGGGTACTGTTGCTGGCACTGGCGGTGTGGTGGTTTTTGCTGCGCAAAAAAAAGTCGGGACTCTTGGCCGAGCGCGCACTCCGGCTGCCGCCCCACGAACTGGCCCTGCGCCAACTCGCCGAACTGGAGCGCCGCCAATACTGGCAACAGGGCCAGATCAAAACATACTACACCGAACTGACGCGTATCGTCCGCGAATACCTCGAACACCGCTACCAAATCCCGGCCTTAGAATCGGCTACCGACGATATCCTGCACTTGCTGGCCGATACGGATATGCCCGAGCCACTGCACGGGCCACTGGCGGATCTGCTGCGTTGGGCCGACCTGACCAAATTCGCCAAGGGCGCGCCGCCGGAGCATTTTCATGCGCAGGCCCTGCGCGAAGCGCGCCGCCTGGTGGAGCAAACCCGTCCCGTGGAACAACCCGACACGGCCCCTCAAAACTCAAAACTCAAAACTCAAAACTGATATGTTTGCCCAACCGCTCTGGCTCCTGCTGCTGCTTGTGCTGCCGCTGCTGCTGCGCCGCCACCGCCGGGCGGGCGGGCAGGCACGCCTCGTGCTGTACATGCCCGACGGAGGTATGCTGCAGGGCGGACAAACCTGGCGCGTATGGCTTCGGCGCCGGTTGCCGGCTTTTCGCTGGCTGGCGCTGGCGTTTTTGGCGGTGGCTATGGCGCGTCCGCAACGCCAATGGCAGGAACAAATCATTCAGGCCGAAGCGGTAGACATCGTGCTGGCGCTCGATATTTCGCCCAGTATGCTGAGCCGCGATTTTGAACCGGACCGCCTGCAAGTGGCGAAACGCGTGGCTTCCGAATTTGTGGACAAACGCCCGTACGACCGCATCGGCCTGGTCGCCTTTTCCGCTGAAGCCTTCACCCAGTGCCCGCTGACCACCGACCGCCGCGTGGTGCAGCAGTTCCTGCGCGACCTCCAGGTGGGGCGCCTCGAAGACGGCACGGCTATCGGTATGGGTTTGGCGACGGCCGTGAACCGCCTCAAGGACAGTGCTTCCAAAAGTAAGGTGGTGATCCTGCTGACCGACGGGGAAAACAACGCCGGCTACATTTCGCCGCGCAAAGCCGCTGAAATTGCCCGGACACTTGACGTCCGGGTGTATACCGTCGGGATCGGCACCAACGGCATCGTTATGTCGCCCGCCCGCAGAAATCCAGACGGCACATACGACTACGCGCCCCGGCAAATGGAGTTCGACACCGGGCTGCTGGAAGAAATGGCGAGCATGACCAACGGCAAATTTTACCGCGCCTGGTCGGCAACGGAACTGGAGGGCATTTACGCCGAAATAGACCAGTTGGAAAAAACCAAAATTGACGTGACGACCATCCGCAAAACGACGGACTATTTCCACTGGCTGATCGGCGCCGCGGTGGTTTTGCTGTTGCTGGAAGCGGTGTTGCGTTGGGGGCTGCTGCGCTCGGTCACGATTTGAGTGTGCGGAGCCGCTTTTTCACCGCAGAGCCGCAGAGGTGTAGAGGTGTAGAGTAGTTTTACCGCAGAGACGCGGAGACGCAGAGGTGTAGAGTAGTTTTGCTCGAGAGTGCGGTAAAAAAAACTCTACACCTCTGCGTCTCCGCGTCTCTGCGGTAAAGCTACTCTACACCTCTACGGCTCCACGTCTCTGCGGTAAAACTACTCTACACCTCTGCGTCTCCGCGTCTCTGCGGTAAAGTTACTCTACACCTCTACGGCTCCACGTCTCTGCGGTAATAAAGCGTCTCCGCAGTAAACAAAGCCACATTTTACGGCATAAATTTTTTTAATTCCAGCAATTCCAGCGCCTCCGTAAAAAGTGCATCCACGGGCGCCTGAATGCCGGTTGGTGCGCCGGTGAACGGGTGTTGAAACGCCAGTTCCCTGGCGTGCAGCAGCATACGGGGCAGGTGGAGGGTTTTCCAGAAATAGGTGTTGTGCTTGTTGTCGCCGTGGCGTTTGTCGCCGATCACGGGGTGCAGGATATGGGCAAAATGTTTGCGAATCTGGTGCCGGCGTCCGGTTTCCGGCTCGGCTTCCACGAGCGAAAAGCGGGCGGTGGCGTGTTTGTTGCCGATGGCGTGGGGCACTTCGCTGCGGCCGAGGGTATGGTAGTGGCTGACGGCGGGCAGGAGTTCGGCGCCGGGTTTGTCCTGATCGCGCACGGCGTAGTCAATGGTGCCGGAGTCGTCCGTCCAGCCGCGCACGATGGCGAGGTATTTTTTTTCGATGGTTTTTTCCCGGAAAAGTTCGGCCAGCGATTCGGCGTCGGCGCTGCTTTTGCCCAGAATCAGCACACCCGAAGTAGCCCGGTCAATCCGATGGATGATGTACACCGATTCGCCGATCTGGTCGCGCAGGGTTTGCAGCACGAATACCGAGTCTTCGCTGATGCGGGTGCGGTGCACGAGCATGCCCTGCGGTTTGTTGATGGCGATAAAATTCGGGTCGTCGTAGAGAATAGCGAGGCGGGTCGGTTCCATATCGGAGGCAAGGTACGGCGCGGCTGACCACCTGCGGGCCTGATAGCCGTTGTACCATCCTTGCAAATTAGAAGTTCGATTTCTAATTTGCAAGGATGGGTGGATTCAGAAAAAATCACGCGGAAGGGGATCAGTTTTTCACCGGCAGAAACGCGTACTCCTTCCCGTAGCGCAGCATTTGTTTCACAAAATCCAGTTCGGTTTCCACTTGCACGTCGGTGATTTTGCCGGAGGCATCCTGCACCGCTACGAGGCGGGGTTGCACGAAACCGGAGTAGGCTTTGGAGGGCAGGGTAGCGTAGCGGGATTTCACTTCGCGCACGAGCTCGGGATCCACTTTCACGCCGTAGCCCTCGACGAGGGCGCGGGCTGCCGCGAAGTCGCCCTCGGATTTGATGCGCTGAATTTCGGACAGCAGTTGGCCAAACAGTTCGCGCAGTTTGGCGTAGTCGCGGATGTCAATGTAGGTTTTGCCGTTGCGTACTTCCTTGACTACCACGTTGTCGGCTTTGCCTTTTTCCAGTACCCAGGCGGACACCAGCAGGCGGTTGCGCATGTGGTCTTCCTCGATGTTGTCGCCCGGCTGAATGCGGCGCAGTTGCTGGATCAGGCCGTTGCGGAGGTAGCTGTCGTACTCGGCTTTGTAGGCATTGGCGTCGGGCAGTAGCCCCCATTCCACGAGTTTGGGGTCGGGCATAAAGTAGAGCGCCACGAGGTCGGCGCGGCCCTCTTCGAGGGTGCTGGAGTACTGTTTCAGGGCCACATGCGGTTCGGATACACCGGCTTTCAACTGGCCGCTGGCGTGGCCGATTACCTCGTGCAGGGCGGTGTGCATTTTGCCGCAGACCTCGGCGTATTTTTTGGCGCCTTCCGCCTCTTCCGGGTCGTTGGCAAACTCGGCTACAGCAGCAGGGCCACCGGCTTTTCCGTAGGCATTTTCGATATTGTTCAGGCTGATAGACTTGGAGCCATACTGCTCGCGGATCCAGTTGGAGTTGGGCAGGTTGATGCCGATGGGGGTGGACGGGGCGCAGTCGCCGCCTTCCATGGCCACATTGATCACGCGGTACGAAACACCCTTGACGTCCTTCTTTTTGTAGGCGGCAGGGATGGTGCTGTTGTCTTCGAAGTACTGGGCTTTTTGGCTCACGATGGCCATTTTTTTGGTAGCCTCGGGATCGTTGTACTGCACCACTGCCTCCCAGTCGCCTTTGTAACCCTTGGGGTCGTGGTACACTTCGATGAAACCGTTGATAAAGTCAATGGTGCCGGCGGTGTCTTGCACCCAGGCGATGTTGTATGCATCAAACTTGCGCAGGTCGCCCGTTTTGTAGTACTCGATGAGCAAGCCGATGGCTTTTTTCTGTTGGTCGTTCTCGGCAAACGGGATGGCTTTTTCCAGGTAGAAAACGATTTTGTCAATGGCGGCTCCGTACATGTTGCCGGCTCCGGCACGCCATACAATTTCGGTGGGCTGTCCGCCCGGGTTGCCCACGAGTTTGGTGTTTAGCCCTACCATGGGTGGGTTTTTGCCGGCGGCCTTCAGCTGCTCTTTGTAAAATTTGTCTACCTCGGCGGCGGTGATATTTTCGTAAAAATTAACGGCGGAGGCGGCTACGATGTCTACGCCTTCGTCTTTGTTGGTGCGTTTGGCCAACACGGCGGGGTCGAACAGCACCGGTGTCAGGGTTGCCAGGAGCGCAGCGGCATTTTCGCCGTCCGAAAGCGGCAGGGCCTTGGCGTCGCTGCCGTTCACCAGCGCGACAAAGTATTCCCGGGGAAACTCCGGTATGATCTTGGCCTCGTTGTAGTGGTGGTGGATGCCGCTGCTGAACCATACGCGCTTGGCGTACACTTCAAAGGCCTTCCATTCCGCTGTGTTACGGTCGCCTTTGTATGTTTCAAAAATGGCTTCCAGGGTTTTACGCACAGCGAGGTTGTGCTTGCAGTGCTGGTCGTAGATAATGTCGCGGCCGGCCAGTGTGGCCTCGCTGAGGTAGTAGATGAAGGTTTTTTGCCGCAGGTCGAGCTCGTCCCAGCCCGGCAGTTCGTAGCGCAGGATTTGCAGGTCGGCGAAGGTGTCGAGGACGACGCGGTCGTCGGGCGCAGCGGTGGTAGCCGGCGGCGGTGCGGGTTGGGTACAGGAAAAAACAACAAAAGCCCCAAACAGGAGCAGAGCGAGTACGCGATTCATTTTTTGCATAAATGTGTTTACTGGTTTGATGTCAACTGTACGAGTTGTTCGTACAGTCCCTTGATTTTTTCGTCCACGGGGTGCGCAGGGTCGCCCCAGGTAATGCGCCGTGTTTGTCCGTCGTCTGTGAATTCAATGAATTTGTAGATGTTGCCCGGGTGGTCGAAATCGAGTTTCAGCAGTCCCAGGTCTTCGGCCGTATCCAGGAGATTGTCGGCCGTTTTGCGGTTACAATTTTTCAACGCCACGGCTTGCGGCATGGCGGAAGTGGATTTGAACAGTTGGCCGTTTTCCAGCAGGGTGAAGGTTGTTTCCACGCCGGTGAAACCACCGCCGTTTCCAAACCGGAGGTGCTCGTCGGGCAGGTTGTCGGCGGTGTATTTGGGGTGTTTACATTGGTTGGAAAGCGCAGATACGCTAATGAGCGCGAGCGCAAAGTACAGAATTCGCATAGGCCAGATTTTATTGGCAAAAGTAGTTGGAGGAAAACAGGGCAAGGACATTTTTTTACCAATAGTCCTTGCCCTGCCGGTATCCCCTAACTTTTTACCGCACAATGGTCACATCCCCTTCGTACAGCACTTCCTGCCCGTCCACCAATTCGATGACCGCGTAGTAGGCAAACACCGCCGGGTTCAAGGGCTGGCCGTTGAAACGGCCGTCCCAGCCGTGTGCCGGGCTGTCCGGAACGAAGTTGTAGTACTCGTGTACCAACTCGCCCCAGCGGGAAAATACCTGGAAGGTTTTAACCTGCTTCACCGTCTGGTCGGCGAAAATCCGGAAGATGGCGTTGTCCCCGTCGGTATCGGGAGCAAACACGTTCGGGATGTACACGTTCGGTCGGCGATCCACCAGCAGGCGCAGGGTGGCGTCGTCGCGGCAACCAACGGTGCTGACCACCGTCAGGCGGTAGATCGTGCTGGTGAACGAATTGGCCTCCGTGATCAGGCAGGTGTCGCAGCTCAGCCCAGTTGACGGTGTCCACTGAATTTGCGCGAGCGCACTGGCGGGCAGATTTACTTCCGCTTCGATCAGGTAGGTTTCGCCCAGTTTGATGGATGCCTCCGCGTCCAGTATGATTTCCAGTATCTGCGGCGGGTTGATGGTCACATCCACCTCGGTCGAGCAGCCGTTGGCATCTACCAAAAATACAGTGTAGTCGCCCGGATTGAGGTTGCTGAACAGGTTTGAGTTTGTAAAAGTCTGCCCACCATTGAGCGAATAACGCAGAGGCGGCTCGCCGCCAATGACGGTGTCAATCACGATAGCACCGCGGTCGCCTTCGCAGGGCGGGTGTTTTGCCAGAGCCGTGGCAATTGGTTCTTCCGGAGCAATGACCACCTCGGCAGTGTCCGTGCAGCCGTTGCCCGGGTTGGTCACCACGAGGGTGTATGTGCCGGGCTGGTTGATCGTTGGCGCCGGGGTGGTAGCACCCGCTGCGATGTTGCCGCCGGTTGAGCTCCACTGAAAAAGCAGCCCGGGCAGCCCGGAAGAACCGGTGCCGTCGAGTTGGGCCGTTTCGCCAAAACAGTATATGCTGAACGGCGTACCCGCGTCGGCTGTTGGGTACACCACATCGCTCAGTACCGTAATGCCGATCTCGTTTGTGCACATACTGCCCGGATCAAGGCCGATCAGGAGGTAGTTGCCCGGCGTCGAAACAGTGACGCTGGTGCCGGTACCCACGATGGTCGTGTCCGTGCCGTTCACCAATGCCCAGGCAAACTGGATGTTCGGGAACGACGAGCCGCCGGACAGGGTCACGCTGCTGTTCAGGCAGTTTAGTGTGGACGGCGGGTTGGTAAACAGCGGCGGGAAGTTCAGGTTTTCCTGAATCTGAACCAGCGCCGAATCCGAACATTGTGTCAGCGTATCCAGAATGACAAACTGGTAGTTGCCCGGCGCACTGATCGTCAGCACGGTGCCCACGGCGTAGGTCACGCCGTTGTACAACCACACCGAATTGGCGTCCGTGGAGCCTTCAACGCCGCCTGTCAGGATAATTTCCGTAATGCCACAGTCCAGAATACCATTCGGATTGGCCACGATGGTCGCCTGTGGTTGGTTGGTGATGTCCAGCACCTGCACCACGGTCGTGTCCGCACAGCCATTGGCGCCCACGATCAGGGTGTATGCGCCCGCTTCGCCGGCGCTGATAGCCGGCTGTGCCGGACTGCCGATGATCTGCCCGCCGGCAGTGGTGCTCCACTGGAACGTGCTACCGGGTATGTCCGACGTGCCCGTGATGGGTACTTGCGGCACGGCACAATTGAGCGGGCCTGGTTGCGAGGCGGTAACAACGGGTTTTTGTTGAAAAATGATGGGCGTACCGGCGGCTACCACGGTGCAATAGTGGCTCAGCAGTACGTTGCCCGCGCCGTCGTTGTTGCCGGCTGCCGCCGAAATGTAGTAGGTCGTGCCGTAGGTCATCGAAGCCGGATCAAAACAAAAAGTCGGCTCGGTGTTGCGCCCGATTTCATTGACGATCTGTGTACCGGAACCCTCGTGCAGGATAAATTGCAGGACGTCGCCCGGCTCCAAAAACTCGCCGATGGAATTGTAGTTTGCCGACAGGCAGCCGGCGCCGCACAGCGACAACGTGTTGCCCTGCATGATCCCTATTTTGGTTTCGCAGGCGATGATGTTGATGTTGAAATTGCAATTGGCCGGGCAGCCGTTGGCATCCGTCACCGCAACCGCAAAACTGCCGGCGTTGAGGTTGTTGATCGGGAAAATACCCGTCGGGACGTTGGTTTGGTTGCCGCCAGGCGTCCAAACCACAGCAAACGGTGCTGTGCCGCCCGAGATCGTCACCGCCGCAGCGCCGTCGCCCGCACCGGGAAAACTCACCTCGTTGGTCTGCGCACAAACCAGTTGCAGCGCACTTGCCGGCTGGCCAATAACCACCGTACTGGCAGCCGTACAGCCTGCCGCGTCGGTTGCCGTCACGTTGTATGTGCCCGCGAGCAGATTGGCCGGGTCTTCCGGGTTGCCCGGGATATTGGGCGACCAGTTGAACGTGTATGGCGCCGCACCGCCGCCTACGGTCAGGTCTATCGCGCCGGTGTTTTGTCCAAAACAAAGAATGTCCGCAGGCGCGCCGGCAATCAGTACTGTGCCGGTGGAGCTGATCACCGAAAAGGTAGCCGTGGTTATGCAGGCGCCGCCGCCGTTGACCGTCACGGTGTAACTGCCAACGGGCAAATTCGAGAGGTCGGGTGTAGTTTGGCCGCCTTGCCAGGCGTAGGTGTAGGGCAATGTGACGGGGGTCACGCTCAGGTCAATCGCACCGTTGGACACGATGCAGGAACTGACCGGGGTAACCACACCCGATACGTCGGGGATAACCGTGTTTTCCGGTACCGCGAATGTTGCCGAGTCGCTGCAACCGTTGGCGCCGGTGACCGTCACCGTGTAGCTGCCCGACGGGATACCAGCCAGGTCTTCGATGGCGGGTCCGCTCGACCAGTTGAAGGTGTAGGGGGAAATACCGCCCGAGGTAGTCAGGTCAATGCTGCCGCTGCTTTGGCCGCACAGCGCCGCAGAAATGGCCTCGGCGACTTGCGGAGCGTCCGTATTGTTGCCCACAGTGAATGTAGCCGTATTGGTGCAGGCGCCGCCGCCGTTGACCGTCACGGTGTAGTCGCCCGGCGCCAGGCCGGAAATGTTTGCTGTCGTTGGGCCGTTCGACCAGGCGTAGGTGTACACGAGTGTGCCGGGCGAAACGCTGGTATTGACGCTGCCGTTGCTGCTTACACAGGAGGTATTGGGCGTGGGCAGGCCCGAAACATCGGGCGTTACGGTATTTTCCTGTACCGTGAAGGTGCGTGTGGTGGCGCAGCCGTTTGCGCCGGTGACCGTCACGGTGTATGTCCCGGAAGTCAGTCCGTTGAGGTCTTCCGTGGCGGCCATGTTCGACCACAGGAAAGTGTAGGGCGAAGCACCGCCGCTGACGGTCAGGTTGATGAAGCCGCTGTTTTGGCCGCAAAGCGCAGCGCCCACATTTTCTGAAATGGAAGGCGGTAGGGCATTGTTGGCCACGTTGTAGCCGGCTGTGGCGGTACAGGAACCACCCGCACTCACCGTGACGGTGAAGGCGCCGGGGGCAAGCCCGCTGAGGTCTTCCGTCATGGCCATGTTGGACCACACGAACGAGTAGCCCGGCCCGCCGCCCGGATCGGTGGGTGTCAGCGTGAGGTTGACAGCGCCGTTGTTCACCACACAGGAGGTGTTGGCTGTTGGTACGCCGGCAATGGAAAAGTTGATTACATTATCCGGCACGGTAGCCGTAGCCGTGGCCGAGCAGCCATTGGCGCCCGTGACGGTCACGGCGTAGTCGCCGGCGGGGATATTGTTCAGGTCTTCCGTGCTCTGGCCGGTTGCCCACGCGAAGTTGAACGGCGCGGCGCCGCCACCGACGCTGAGGTTGACGGCTCCGTCAATCAGGTCGCAGAGTTCCGGGGTGATGCTCTGGTTGAGTGTCGGGAACGTCAGGCCATTGGTTACGATGAACGATGTGGAGGCGGTACAGTCCCCCTGCTCGGTTACGGACACGGTGTAGGTGCCGTCGGGCAGGTTGGTTATGTCTTGCGAGGTTTGGCCGGTATTCCAGGCGTAGGTGTATGTCCCGGCGGGCGTTATCGTCAGGTCAATGGCGCCATTGGGCGCAACGCAACTGGTCAGCGCAACCGTAGTACCCGACAGGCTGAACGTGGAAGCGTTGTTTGGGACGGTGGACGTGCTGATGGCCGTGCAGCCGTTGGCGTCGGTGATGGTCACCGTGTAAATACCCGCCAGGATATTGTTGAGGTCTTCTGTGGCAGCCATGTTTGACCACAGGAACTGATACGGTGCGATGCCGTTGCTTACGCTCAGATCAATTGCCCCGTTGCTTAGTCCACAAACGGAGGGTGTCACGGTCGGATCGGGGGCCGGATCGGCGGTATTGTTGTCCACTGCAAAAGAGGCCGTGGCCGAGCAGCCTGCACCCGCGCTCACGGTGACACTGTAGGTTCCGGGCGGCACGTTGGCGATGTCCTGCGTAGTCGGCCCATTGGACCAAACGTAGGTGTATGTCGTCACCGGCATAGCGCTGATATCCACTGCGCCATTGGGTGTGGCACAGGAGGTATTGGCGCTTGGCGTGCCCGTGATATTTACCGCTATGGTCGTATTGATCACCGTGGCCGTGGCCGTGGCCGAGCAACCAAAGAAGTCGGTGACGGTGACCGTGTAGGTGCCGGGGGGCAGGTTATTGATGGTGGCGGTATTGCCGCCGGGAGACCAGAGAAACGTGTACGGGGAAGAGCCGCCGCTTGCGCTCACAGTAGCCGAGCCGTTGGACTGGCCACAAATGGCGGGCATGGTGGATGTGGACAGGTTGGGCGGATTCGTATTGTCGAATACTTCAAAAGTGGCCTCGGCGCTGCAACCGATACCGAGCGTGACCGTGACCGTGTAGGTGCCGGCGGGTACGTCGAAGATATCCTGGGTAAACCGGTTGTTCGACCACGCGTAGGTGTACGGTGCAACGGGGAAAATGTCAATATCCACAAACCCGTTCGGTGTGGTACAAGAGATGTTGTCCGAGACTAAGGCCGTTATTTCGATATCTATCGTCTCGCCGGGCACGTTAACAAACAGCACCGCCGTACAACCCACCGCTGTAGTGACCGTTACGATGTAGTTGCCTGCGGCAAGATTATTCACATTTTGCGTGGTGGGGCCGTGCGACCACTTGTAGGTGTAGGGCGGCACGCCGTCAAAGACATCCAGAGTAATGGATCCGTTGGGGAAACCGCAGGTTGCCGGCGTAACTTCTTCAAAAATGTTGGGCAGTTCGGAAACATCGAAGACGGTAAATTCTGCGGTTTCCGTGCAGGTGCCGCCGGCGCTCACAGTCACCGTGTAGGTACCCGGGGCGAGGTTGTTCAGAACAGGCTGGTTGCTGCCATTGGACCAGGAAATCGTAACATTAAACGGAGAATAATTCAGTGCGATGGAGCCATTGTTGTTTATGCAGGAGGTTTTGTCCGTGACGGAGCCGTCAAGTGAAATGAAAATCTCCTCGTCGGTCAGCGCTACACCGTCCACGGCGGTACAGCCATTGGCGCCGGTGACGGTCACGTTGTAAACACCTGCCGGCACATTGTTCAGGTCCTGGGTGGTTTGGCCACTGGACCACTGGTAGGTGTACGGGCCTACGCTGCCGAATACGGTCAGGTTCACGCTGCCGTTGTTCAGGCCACAGAAGGCATCGGTTTGGGAGAATGACAGTTCGGGCAAATTCGGCTCGTCGGGTACAAAAAACGAAGCGATTTCGATGCAGGCACCACCGCCATTGACCGTCACCTCGTACACACCCGATGCCAGGTTGGCGAGGTTGGGCGTGGTAGCGCCCGTAGACCAGGTGTAGGTGTAGGCGGGGTTGGCCGGGCTGACAAACAGGGTTATAGAACCGTTGCCGCCCACGCAGGCCGTGTTGGCGTTGATGTTGGCATTGATATCTATGGGCGGATTGTCGTTGCTCACAAACATATCCTCCGTGCTGGTGCAGCCGTTGGCGCCGGTGACCGTCAGGCTGTATGCCCCGGTGGGGATATTGGCAAGGTTTTGAGCGGTAGCGCCGGTAGACCACAGGAACGTGTACGGCGGCACGCCGCCGGAGACGGAAACACTGATGCTGCCGTTGCTCAGTTCGCAGGTAGACTCGGTGGAGCTCCAGCTGATGTTGGGTGGGTTTGGCTCGTCGGGCACCTCAAATTCGGCGGTTTCGGTACAAGCGCCGCCGGCGCTCACGGTCACGGTGTAGGTGCCCGGCGGCAGGTTGCTGATCGTAGTCGTTGTAGCGCCGTTGGACCAGGTGTAGGTGTAGTTACCCTGCGGGGACGCGAAAACCGTGATGCTGCCATTGCCGCCGATGCAGGTCGTATTGGACAGGATATTGGCATCCACATCAATCGGCGGGTTGTCGTTGATAACGTCTATGTCGGTCGAACTGGTGCAACCGTTGGCGCCGGTGACCGTCAGGCCGTAGCTGCCGGCGGGGATATTGGGCAGGTTTTGGGTGGTAGCGCCGGTAGACCACAGGAAGGTGTACGGCGGTACGCCGCCCGACACGCTCACATTGATACTGCCGTTGCTCTGTTCGCAGGTGCTTTCGATGGGGTTGGCATTGATGTTCGGTTCAAGCGGTTCGTTCAGCACGGTGAATTCCGCGACTTCGATACAGGCGCCGCCCGCACTCACCGTCACGGTGTAGGTATCGGGGGGCAGGTTGCTGAGGTTTGGCGTAGTTGCTCCCGTGCTCCAGGTGTAGGTATAGTTTCCCGATGGAGATACCGAGAGCGAGATGCTGCCGTTGCCGCCGATACAGGTAGTATTGGAAATCACGTTGGCGTTCACATTGAACGGCGGGTTGTTGTTGTCTACGGTGAATTCTTCCGTACTGGAACACCCGTTGGCGCCGGTGACGGTGACGGTGTAGGTGCCGGCGGGTATGTTGGTGATATCCTCCGTGGTGCCGCCGGTGGACCAAACGAATGTGTACGGCGCCACGCCCCCCGAGACACTCAAATTGACGTTGCCGTTTTCGAGTTCGCAGGTGCTCGGGGTTGTTGTGCCGGTTAGGTTCGGCTCGTTGGGTTCATCATCTATGGTGAATTCGGCGGTAGCCGTACAAGTGACGCCGGTAGTGACGGTGAGGGTGTAGGTTCCCGGTTCCAGGTTGACGAGGCTGGGTGTGGTTGCTCCGTTGGACCATTCGTACTCGTAGGTGCCCTGCGGCGTCACACTGGTCGTGATGCTGCCGTTTCCGCCGATGCAGGTCGTATTGGGCTGGACGTTGCCGTTGATGGAGATCGTGATCTGATCGTCTTCCACCATTACGGTTCGCTCCAGCGTACAACCGTTGTCGTCGGTGATCGTGACCGTGTATTGGCCGGCATTGAGGTTCATCAGGTCTTCGGTTGTCGCTCCGGTGGACCACACAAACATGTAGGGCGCGGTGCCTCCGCCGGGGGTCAGGTTGATGTCGCCGGTACCATCGCCGCATTCTTCATCCGTTATGGCAACCTGTGCGCTTAGGGTGATCTGAATAATCTGGGCAGACCCGGAGACGGTGCCGGTGCAATTCCCGACTACGGTCGTGACGCTTTGCAGGGTGTATGTGCCCGGCTGCGAAGCCTGGATGATGTAGGGGTTATCGCTGGTCGTAATGGGCGGCTGCGCGGCGCCATTGATGCGGTAAACAAACGTCCAGGGGCCATCTCCGGTAAACGTCACGGGTATGTCAATCGGATCGGGATTTTGCCCGCCGGCGCACAGAATACCGCCGCCGGAGATCATGGCTGTTGGTCGCGGGATAACTTCAATGGTAATGCAGGATTCTTCCGGATTGGAATAGCACAAGTTGGAGACCTGAACACACAGTTCGACCGGGCCGCTGTAGTTGGCCGACCAGTTGATCGTGATATTTCGCGTACCCTGACCGGTGATGGTGCCCGCGCTCGCCGGGGTGAGCGTCCAGGTATAAATTGTGGCGCCCACAACTTGCGGAATACTGTACTGGGTGGAGCTTGACTGGCATACCGGCGTCGGGCCGGTGACCGCGCCGGGGTTGGCCGGTGGCACCCCGACCGTAGAGCCGGACAACACGTCAATGGCGTAATCACACACATTACCCGAACAGCCGTCTATCACAAAATAATAGACCTGTCCGATGACGAAATTGTTGGACTGCAAAATGAATGGGTTTTGTGTGCACGAGCACTGCAGGTCCATCGGTTGCCAGGGAGGGCCGCACCCGGCATAAATACCGGCTTGCAAACCCATTTGTGCCCCTTGCGAACAGTTGCTCGGCGTTACCTGAATCGTAATACTGGTGGTGCCGGCAAAAAACGCGAACCATTCGTCGTTGTTCAACTGCCAGCCCGGGCAGCCCGGAAAGCCTTGCGGCGAATTGTTGTTGTTGATTTCATTGCAGTAGCCGTCCAGGTTTTCGCAAAGGATCGGCGCCTGTATACAGTTGTTTCCGGCATCCGGAAAACCCGGCGGCGGGCATGGCTGAGAAAATAGAGGCGCGGAGATGCCTGTCAGCAGACAAGCCAGCAAGAAGTAGTAAATTTTCATGTCAAAATGTGGTGTGTGTTTGAGCAGGACACGTTCGCCGGGGGGGAGCGAGGCAAAATTAAAATTGCTGTCCAGAATTTCGTAAATAAATTACCCCAAAGGAAAAATTGCCGTCAAACAAATAACCATAAAAACAAAACTATCCCGGACATTCGACGGCCTGCATCGTGTGCCATTTGGGCAAAAACCCCTACGTTGGCTCCCGATTTTAGTATTGATCCATCCGATTCAAACTGTATGAACCATTTTTACCACATTCTGCTGCTTTTGCTGGTATGCTTCGGTTGCTCCGGCACCCGCCGAAGTACCCAAAACAGCACCTCCGAAGTACCTTTTCTCTGGGAAAACGCCAATATCTATTTCCTGCTCACCGACCGTTTCGCCAACGGCGACCCGACAAACGATATCGTCGCCGGCCGTACCGCCCAAACCGCCAAACTCCGCGGTTTTATGGGCGGCGATATCCGGGGCATCATCCAAAAAGTAGAAGAAGGTTACTTCGACCGCCTCGGCGTCTCGGCTATCTGGTTCACGCCCGTGCTGGAACAAGTGCATGGTTTTGTGGACGAGGGCGGCGGCGTCACCTACGGCTTTCACGGCTACTGGACCAAAGACTGGACCCGCCTCGACCCCAACTTCGGCACCGAGCGCGACCTGGCCGAACTCGTGGACAAAGCCCACCGCCGCGGTATCCGCATCCTGCTCGATGTAGTCATCAACCACACCGGGCCGGTCACGCCCCAGGACCCGCTCTGGAACGACTGGGCGCGCACAAATCCGCAATGTTCCTACCGGGACTATCCATCCACGATCAGTTGTACCCTGGTAAAAAACCTGCCCGACATCAAAACAGAAAGCAACGAACCGGTCGAACTACCGCCTTTTTTGACTGAAAAATGGAAAAACGAAGGCCGTCTCGACCACGAACTGGCCGAACTTGACGCTTTTTTTGAACGTACCGGCTACCCGCGTGCGCCGCGTTTTTACCTCATCAAATGGCTCACCGACTGGGTGCGCCGCCTCGGCATTGACGGCTACCGCTGCGATACCGTCAAGCACGTCGAAGAAAACGTTTGGGCCGAACTACAGCAGGAAGCCGCTCGCGCATTTGCCGACTGGAAAAAAGCCAACCCCGCCAAAGTGCTCGACAACAACGATTTCTATATGGTCGGCGAGGTGTACGGCTACAATATCGCCGGCGGCCGCGACTACGATTTCGGCGACCGGAAAGTGGACTACTTCGCCAACGGTTTCCATAGCGTCATCAATTTCGGCTTGAAATACGACGCGAAAAACCCATCGTACGAGGCGCTTTTTTCCAAATATGCCGCCCAATTGCACGGCCCGTTGCGCGGAAAAAGCGTGCTCAACTACCTCAGTTCGCACGACGACGGCGACCCCTACGACAAGCAGCGCCGGAAACCCTTCGAAGCCGCCAACAAACTCCTGCTCTGCCCCGGTGCCGCGCAAATTTATTACGGCGACGAAACCAGCCGCCCGCTCGAAATCCCCGGCACCACCGGCGATGCTACCCTGCGCTCGTTTATGAATTGGGACGACCTGACCGCCAATACCATCCGCAGCGGCCGAAGTACGCAGGACGTGCTGGCCCACTGGCAAAAACTCGGGCGCTTCCGCCGGGCGCACCCCGCCGTGGGCGCTGGCACGCACACCATGTTGTCCGAAAAACCGTATCTGTTCCGGCGGACGTACGCCGGCGCCGGGTTTTCCGATACTGTCGTCGTAGGTCTCGACCTGCCGAAAGGCGAAAAAACAATTTCCGTCACAGGCGTTTTCCCCGACGGGACGGTGCTGCTCGACCATTATTCCGGCACCAAAACCAACGTGAAAAACGGACAAATCACCATAAATTCCGAGTTTGGCACCGTGCTGCTCGGCAACGAAAAAAGAAATTGAATCAATCGGTCTAATCGAATCAATCGAAAAATCGAATCAATCGAAAAAATCTATGTTCCAGCCATCTATCTACCAGGCCCGCCGCGAGCGGCTCAAAAAAGACCTTAAGTCAGGACTTGCCCTCTTTTTGGGCAACAACGAATTGGGCATGAACTACGCCGGAAATACCTACCATTTCCGGCAGGACAGCAATTTTCTCTACTTCTTCGGCCTCGACAAGCCCGGCCTTGCGGCCGTCATTGATGTGGACAACGACCGGGAAATCATTTTCGGTGACGACCTGAGCATCGAGGATGTGGTGTGGATGGGCGCCCAGCCGCGCCTGAAAACCCTGGCCGAACAAGCAGGCCTGCGCGAAGTACTGCCCTCCCGGCGCTTGTCTGCTTTTGTCAAAAAAGCCCGTCGCGCGGGGCAAGCCGTCCATTTCCTGCCGCCCTACCGGCACGACAACATGCTGCTGCTCAAAGACCTGCTGAACATCCCGGTAGCGCGCCAAAAATCTGCCGCGTCGGAGGCGCTCATCCGGGCCGTCGTGGCGCAGCGGTCGTACAAGTCTGCCGAAGAAGTGGCCGACATGGAGCGTGCCGTCAACGTAACCGGGGCTATGCACATAGCGGCCATGAAAGCCGCCCGTGCCGGGCAAACCGAAGCAGAACTGGCGGGCCTCGTACAAGGCATGGCCGTGAGCGCCGGCGGCAACCTGTCCTACCCTGTTATTCTCAGCGTCCAGGGCCAAATCCTGCACAACCACTACCACGGCAATACCCTGCAACCCGGCCAAATGGTATTGGGCGACTTCGGCGCCGAAACGGCTTCGCACTACGCCGGCGACATCACCCGTACCTTCCCGGTGGATCGCCGTTTCACACCCAAACAACGCGCGATTTACGAAATCGTGCTCGATGCCGAGGTCGGCGCCATCGCCTCCCTGAAACCCGGCATACTTTACCGCGACGTACACCTCGCTGCTGCCCGCCGCATAGCCGAAGGCCTCAAAACACTCGGGCTGATGCAGGGCAACCTTGACGAGGCGGTGGCCCAGGGCGCGCATGCCCTGTTTTTCCCTCACGGTCTCGGCCATAAAATTGGTCTGGATGTGCACGATATGGAAGACCTCGGTGAAAAATATGTGGGCTACTCCGACGCGGTGACGCGCAGTGCACAATTCGGTACCGCCTACCTGCGGCTGGCCCGCGCACTGGAACCCGGCTTCGTGCTGACCGTAGAGCCGGGCATTTATTTTATTCCGCAACTGATAGACCAGTGGCGGCGCAAAAACCTGTTTGCCGAATTTATCAATTACCAAACCGTAGCCAAATACCGCAACTTCGGCGGTATCCGCATCGAAGACAACGTACTGATCACCGAAAAAAGCCACCGCATCCTCGGCGACCCGATACCGAAAACAGTGGCGGAAGTGGAGGCTTTGCGCGGATAAAGTAGGGGCGGGATTTATCCCGTCCCCCGCTCTTTGCGGGATGCCGGGAATTGATTTTGAAAAATTTCCGGTGGTGGCGAATTTCGAGTGATGGAACGCGGATTAAACGGATGCAGGCAGCACGGATTTTCACGGATTCCTTAAATAAATCCGTGAAAATCCGTGCTGCCTGCATCCGTTTAATCCGCGTTCCATCACTCGAAATTTGCCACCACCGAGGGGCGTTAGCCCCGGCGCGAAAACCGGCTATTGGCCGAAAAATTGATGATAATCGTGCCGCCGCTAACGCGGCTATAAACGGCATCGGGGCTACGCCCCTAATTTGACAACAAGGAACTTGTGTACATACCGTAGGTATTACATAGTTGACAGGCGCCCCGTTTGTTTTTCCCGTTGAAATTCAAACGACTACATACATTTGTGTCGCGCGCATCCGATGTTTGCGGGCAAGCAGGTATGAACGAGATCAGAGAAAAACTCAAAGCCGCATTTGCGGAAGGTGTGGGCGAAGGTATCAAAACGCTCACGAGCGCCCTTGCCCCCGATGGGCCGCACTACAACACCTTCGTTCAGCAAAAAGCCCAGTACACCAACGCCCGCAATGCCTTTCTGGACGGTATGACGACGGTGGATGAACTTCAAATCGTCCAAAACCGCGTCGGCGCCCGCCTGCTCGAACTCATTGACCAATTGGAGGAAAAAGACCTCGTGCCTGCCGGCGAAAACCTCGACGACATCCTGCGCCAACTCCCGCTGCGCAAGGATGAAATCACGGAGTACCACCTCGTCAATTGCGACCGCGAAGACATGACCGACCGCTTCGCCGATGCTTACGGACTGCGCGACGAACTACCCGCCCAGTTCTATTTTATCAGCGCCTGCGACACCCAGATGCCGCAACTGTTCAGCGAACGTATCATTCTGGAACTCAAAGCCGCCCTCGACGACAGCGACAACGGACTGCTCCAGCCCATCCTCTACCGCACCCAGGACGACGATTCCCAACTCGCCGAAATCCTGCCGCTGCCCGTGATCGGCCTCACCGCCGCCGATGCGTTCAAAAAATTCAAGACCACGTTTTGCGAAAAAATTCTCAACACCGGCATGTCCGGGTTCGAGGATTTCATGGCCGGCGGCGTGGCCAATGTCCGCCACCAGTATGTATTTGCGCCGTTTGATTTTTCCATCGGAAAATGGCGCAAGTTCCTGCCCGAGTACTTTCGCCTGATCATCGAAACCTTTTCCCGGCATCCCGGCCCGGCGCCCCGGTTTATCTTCCTTTTTTCCTTCGCCGTACACGATCTGCATTGCGCAGCACCCGACTCCGAGGCCATGACTATCATTGCCGAACTCGACCGCCTGGCGCAGGATTACCCCAACGTGGCACACCTCAGCCCCCTGCAACCCGTGGACGACGACGAACACGCCGCCTGGTGGCGCGACATCGGCGTGCGCAGTGCCGACGACATCAAACGCATCACCCGCGCCATGCTCGCCGGCAAAGAATCCGCCGTACGCCAACAGTACGAATCCCGAAAACAACTCAACATGGACGACATACACGATGTGCAGCAGCAGGTGTATGCCATCGCCCGGAAATCGTAAATTCCAAATCGTAAATCGCTACCCATGCTCGATTTTTCGCTTCCCGCACCCGACAAAAACCTCGAACTGCCGCCCCGGCTGCCCAATCCCCGGTTCAACGACCCGGCGCTGTACCGCCCCTCGGCCGCTCTGTGGAGCGCCGTCGCGGTGGCCCTCGAACTGGGCTTGCCCCTCCTGCTCACCGGCGAGCCGGGCACCGGCAAAACCGAACTTGCCCGCTTTCTGGCGTACCGTTTCGGCCTCGGCAAACCGGAAGTGTTCGATGCCCAAACGACCTCTTCCGTGCGCGACCTGTTTTACCGGTACGATGCGCTCGGCCATTTCCAGTACGCCCAAACCCACCGCGAGGTACTGACGCCCGACCAGATCGAATCCAAATTTATCCAGTACCAGGGTCTCGGAAAGGCGATCAAGGAGAACCGCACGATGGTGGTACTACTCGACGAAATAGACAAAGCCCCGCGCGACCTGCCCAACAACGTGCTGGCTGCCCTGGAAAAGCTCGAATTCACCGTCCCCGAACTCGACAACAAAAAATACCAGGCCACGCCCGAACACCGACCCGTCATCATCATGACGTCCAACTCCGAAAAAAACCTGCCCGACCCCTTTCTGCGTCGCGTGGCTTATTTCAATATTGAGTTTCCATCCGACGTCGAACTGCTGCACATCCTCGAATCCAAGGTGACCGGCTTCGCCAACAAAGCGCACCTCGAAGCCATTGTCCGCCATTTCAGCCTGATCCGTTCGGGTAAAAAAGTGATGCTGCGCAAAAAACCCGCCACCGCCGAACTGCTTCACTGGGCAGCCCTGCTCCACAAAATGAATTTCGACGCCTCCAAACTTGACCATCCCGAAAAACTCAGTGCCGACGAACGCGAAAAACTCCACATTTCCTACTCGGTGCTGGCCAAGTACCGGGAGGACCTGATTGCTTTAAAATCGTAAACCGCAATTCATAATTCGCTAAAATATCTCCTCGCTGCCGACCTGCTCAGCGCCTTCGAAGAAACCGAAGGCCGCCGCATCGGCCCCGACCGGCACCTGCTCTGGCAAACGCTGCTCCAGCGACTGCCCGACGACGCAGACCCCGCCGTGTGGAAGGACGCCCTGTGCCCCATCCTCGCCACCAATGCCGAGGAGCAACGCCGCGTGGAAGTGCTGTTTGCCGAATGCCTCCAGCGGGCCGAAGACCTGCTGCAAGTGCTGCCCGCTCCCCCGAAACCTGCTCCTGACCCCGTCGTGCGGGCCGCCAAACGCTGGGGCTGGACCGCCGTACTGGCAGCCGTAGTGCTGGCCCTGCTGCTCGGCAGCGGGGTTTGGGCCTGGTTCGACAGCCTGCGCACACCGCCGCCGCCGCCCAAAGGCGACCTGAAACGCTACTTCTCCTACCCGACCAATGCGGTCGCTACGGTTTGCGCCGACAGCCTCGACCTGGCCACTGCCGGTAGTATCCGATCCGCTGTTTTTGTCCAAACAGATGCCTCCATCCGGCGCAACGATACCCTCGCTACCGCGCTCGGCCGCTACAGCCTCCTGCCCGACGGCTGCCTGCGCGCCTGGTCCGGCGACAGCCTCGGGCGCGACAGCCTGCGCGTTCTGCTCACCAATTCCGACGGCGCCACCGTCGCGCTGGACTACTTCCCCACCGTGGTGGAGCCGCGCCCGGACGCGCCGCCGCCGGATGCCGTCACCTACCGGTTTTCGGAGCAGGACGTGCCGCCGCCCGCCGATCTGGCCGCTTTGCGGTTCGATGCGCCTGCAGGCTGGGAAGCCGCATTTTATCAGTATTTGCCCTGGCTGAAAGCCGCGTTTTTGCTGGTACTGGCCGTGCTGCTGTACGCGCTGCTGGTTTGGCGCGCGCGCCGCCGCCGCCGCCTCGTGGCCGAAAACCGGCACGGCGACCTGCCGCCCTACACCTGGAGCCTGCGTATCCAAAACCTCGAAGCCCCCGAACCCGGCGACGATTTTCCGCTCGTGCTCAACCGCCTGCGCCGCCGCACGGCCGATGCCTGGAGCGAACTCGACGTGCCCGCCACCGTATTGGCCACCGTGGAGCAGGTCGGCCGGATTGCCATGCGCTTCCGCCAACACACCAAACCCCCGGAATACCTCCTGCTGATAGACCGCCAGGATAGTGCCGACCACCGCGCCCATCTTTTTGATACCCTGTACGATGCTTTCCGCGCCAATGAAGTGCTCGTGGAGCGTTTTTTCTTCGACGGCGACCCCCGCCTGTGCTACAACGAGCAACACCGCGACGGCCTCCACCTCGCCGAACTCCAACAGCGCTACCCCGACAGCCGCCTCTTGGTCGTGAGTACCGGCTACGCCCTGCTCAATCCGCTGCACCAAAAGCCCGCCCGCTGGGCCGAAATTCTCGTCCGCTGGCGCTACCGCACCCTGCTCACGCCCCGCCCGCTCAGCGCCTTTGGCCGTCGCGAGACCAACCTCGAAGCCCTGCTGCCCGTGCTGCCCGCTACCTTGCAGGCCCTCGTGTTTGCAGCCGACCAGTTTGACCTCGGCGACGACGCCGACTTCGGGCGCTGGGCCGGCGCCGTGGCCGATGCGCCCGCCACACCCGTAGAACCTGATTCCGAAAACCTCATCCCCAGCCTGCGTCGCCACTACTCCGACGACCTGCTCCAGTGGATAGCCGCCTGCGCCGTGTACCCCGCCCTGCACTGGGAACTCACCGTGTACCTCTGGCGGGTGTTGTTTCCCGGCGTCCCGCTGCGCCTCGCCGGCGCCGGCGCCGACGGGGCGACTATGGCCGCGCTCACGGCCCTGCCCTGGTTTACCAAAGGCCGCATACCCGACCCCGAGCGCGCCCAACTGATCCACTGGCTCGAAACCAACCACCCGCAGCAGCACCTGCGGGTGCGCATGGCCATTGCCGACCAACTTGCGCAACCCCACAACCAGCCGCCCCGCGACAGCGCCGCCTGGGATCAGTACCGGCTGAATGCCGCGCTCAATGCCTGGCGGCTCACCGACGACCGCAGCCAAAAGAACCAACTCGAACGCGAAATTGCCGACCTGCTGCCCCATGCCGAGGCCGATTTTACCGTCATCAAATACCTCGATAAACCCAAAAACGCGCTCCAGTTTGAACTGCCCGACCGCTGGAAAAAAATTCTCTACCGCGGCGGGCGGCCCGGTCTCGGTTTGCAGGATTTCTGGAGCGACCTGCTCCGATGGGCGTTTTGGCTGTGGCTCGCCGCCGCTGTGGCGCTTGGGCTGTACACGCCCGAGCCGCCGGCCTGTACGGGCGCCCGCGTGGTGTATGCGCAACCGAACAAGCCCGAACAAATCCTTTGCCTGAAAACACCCGCCGACCACGTCCTTTTCCTCGAATACCTGGCCCGCGACGCCGTGCAGGCCGACAGTGTGGAGCGGGCCGATTCCGTCGTGCAGGCCCTGCAGCGCCTCGTGGAGCGGGAAAACCCGCGTGCCGATACCGCCGCTGCGGTGTTCCGCCGCAACATCGGGTTGCTGCTGTTCAACCGCGGTGTGCCGCCCTACCGCGAAGCCGACAGCCTGCGGCAAACGGCCGCCGGATCCGTTCCGCCGCGTTTTTTGGTGCGGAAAGAGACGGCTTGCGCGTGGTTTGCACGGGCGTTCAACCTGCTGCCCGCCGACAGCCTCCTGCGCGAAGCCGCCGGCTGGTGCGCCGACCCGACGGTGTTCGACCGGCCCGCCGATGCCGGCCCGCCGCCGCCCAACTGCCCCGTGACCGATGCCTTGCTCACCAATCTCAACACCCGCCCCGGCCTGAAAGGCGAAGCGCAGTACGCCTTGCGCCAGGTGCGCGGCGTGGTCATGCACAGCACCGCGCTCACCGCTCGGGGCGCCCGCGCCACTTCCATCCGCGAATACTGGAACGCGCTCCTCGAAACCCACCAGCGGCGCGCACTACATCGTGGACGACCTCGGTGTGCTGCGCTGTATTCCCGATACCGAAATAGCCTACGCCCTCGGCGGCAACCGGCTCACGCCCGCCGGCGAAAAACTGCGTGCCGGCAGCGATAAAAACCTGAACTACCACACGCTGAACATCGAAATGTGTGAAAACGAGGATGCCGATATCGCCTCGGTAACCCGCTGTGCCGCCGCTCTGGCCGCTGCGCTGCTCCGCCGGCACGGTCTGCCGATCAGCGCGCTGTACCGCCACTCCGATCTGGTGCAGGACAAAACCTGCCCGCAGCCCCTCCAGTCCGCCGCCGCCTGGACCGATTTCCGAAACACCGTGCAGCAGTACCTGCGCGCCACCCCGCCCATCAACCTGAACACTACCCGGCGCATCCCCGCCAGAACGCGCCCCGCCGATGCCCGGAATACGTCTTCCGGAAACTCGGGTGCCGACCTGTTCTCCAACTCTTTGCGCATGCAAGGCCCCCCACCTGACCCTGTCCGAGGGTATCATCAATGCTGATGAAGGAGGAAAACATCGCATACAGGACTTACCACCCACCCTGTTTGACGGCAACCCCGAGTCGGTTCCCCGCCCGGCCATGATCGCCATACCTGCCGGCGCGTTTGATATGGGCGATGTCTTCGGCGAGGGCATAAGCGATGAAAAACCCGTACACCGCGTCACCCTCGGGGCCTACGAAATCGGCGCCTACGAGGTTACTTTCGAGGCCTACGACCTGTTTTGTGACTGGACCCAGCGGGAAAAACCCCCGGACAACGGCTGGGGCCGGGGCAAACGCCCGGTGCTGAACATAACCTGGTATGACGCGATAGACTACTGCAACTGGCTCAGTGAGCAGTTGGGCTATAAACCCGTTTATACCCGAAAGGGCGATGACGTGCTGAGCGACTGGCGTGCCAACGGCTACCGCCTGCCCACCGAGGCCGAGTGGGAATACGCCGCGCGGGAAGGCGGAAAAAAAGTGCGTTTCGGCAACGGAAAAGATATCGCCGACCCGAAGGTTATCAATTTTGACGGCAGTGCCATCTATAAAACGGCGTATTCCATTGCCGGCGAATACCGCGAAAAAACGGTACCCGTGGGCAGCCTCGGCAGCCCGAACGCACTCGGCCTACACGATATGAGCGGCAATGTGTGGGAATGGTGCTGGGATTGGTACGATGACTACACCGTAGCGGCGCAGCAAAACCCGAAAGGGCTGCAGTCGGGCGGCAGCCGCGTGCATCGCGGCGGCTCGTGGAGCAACGACGCGCGGTATTGCCGCGTCGCCTGTCGCTACGGCTACACGCCCTCGCTCCGCTACCACCTCGGCTTCCGCCTTTGCCGTGCTTTTTAGTCAGTTGGTTGGCTATTTGGGCAATCCCGACCCCCAGCCCCTAAAGGGGAGTTGATTGAGCGGTAAATGGCCAGACTCTTTTCGCCCTGCTTGGTGTTTTCACCAAGCGGTTCTACGCGAGGCTGCTTGGTGAAAACACCAAGCAGGGCGAAAGAGGAGGCAAGTAGCGTAAGCCGAGGTGTCGGCGGTAAAGGGGTTATACGTCTCACCTCCCTTTTGGGGAGAACCCCTGTTGGGGTTGCCTGGCAGGTTCGACCATGCAGCATGGGTTTTGAAAAATTTCCGACGGCGCACATTTACCCCATAACACCCTGCTACATCGGCAGGCGCTCCCGGAAGTACCCGTACACCCAGGTGCCGGCGATGGCGCTCAGCAGGGTGACGGTGACGGCTAATGCTCCGGTACCGATCTGGGCGAACAGGGGGCCGGGGCAGGCGCCCGTCATGGCCCAGCCGAGGCCGAAGATGAGGCCGCCGATGATCTGGCCTTTGTTGAATGTTTTGTCCGTGAAGGTGATCGGCTCGCCGTCTATGGTGCGGGCTTTGAATTTTTTGATCAGAAAGACCGAAATGGCGCCTACGACTACGCCGGTACCGATCACGCCGTACATGTGGAATGATTCCAGCCGGAACATTTCCTGGATGCGGAACCACGAGATGATCTCGGCTTTCACGAAGGTGATGCCGAAAAAGATGCCCACCAGGGTGTATTTCAGGTGGTGCCACCAGGGTTGGGGTGCATCGGAGGCGTTGGCGCTGGTATCGAGCAGGGAGTACACTTCGGTATCCGTTTCGGCCGGCGCTGCTTGGTTGAATGCTGTATTTTCCATGTTTGCTGGTGTCTTTTTTTATAGGGCCAAAATGAACGGGAGGATCAGGTGGGTCATCAGAAAACCGCCGACCATGAAGGAAATCGTGGCAACCAGTGATGGCCATTGGAGGGTGGAAAGTCCCATGATGGCGTGGCCGGATGTGCAGCCCCCGGCATAGCGTGTGCCAAAACCGACGAGAAAGCCGCCGACCACCATGAGCACGAAGCCGCGCAGGGTGAGCAGGCTGTCCCAGCTGAACAGGTCGGCGGGTACCAATCCGTCTATTTGGGTCACGCCGACAGCGGCCAGGTCGTTGACCAAATCCGGGTGTACCTGAATGGGATTGGGGTCTTTCATCCACACGGTGGCGACTACGCCGCCGAGGACGATGCCGGCGACGAAAAAGAGGTTCCACGCTTCTTTTTTCCAGTCGTACTGAAAAAATTTGATGTTGGCGGGTATGCAGGCTGCGCAGATGTGGCGCAGGTTGCCCGAAATACCGAAGTGTTTGTTGCCCAGCAGGAGCAAAATGGGTACCGTGAGGCCGACGAAAATACCGGCGACCCACCAGGACCAGGGTTGTGTCAGAAGTTCCATATTTTTTTTAAGTTTTAGAGCAAAGTGCTCGGACAAACGTAGTCCGTTAAGTTGAATTTTTCGCTTTCCTTGAGCGCCCTGAACCCGCCCTGCACCTCCACGAGGTTGTTGTAGCCGCGGGCGCGCAGGATACTGGTGAAGATCATGGAGCGGTAGCCGCCGGCGCAGTGGATGTAGGTCGTCGCTTCCTTGGGCATGAGCAACATGGATTCGTTGACAAAATCCAGCGGGGCATTTTCGGCCACTTCGAGGCGTTCGCTGTCGTACTCGCTTTTTTTGCGCACATCGAACACAGGTGCGGTTGGATCGGCGGCGAGGCGTTCGGCGAATTCATCCGGGCTGATGCTTTCGATGGTATCCACTTCCAGGCCGGCGGCCTTCCAGGCGTCTATGCCGCCGGCGAGGTACCCGAGGCAGTAGTCGTAGCCTACGCGGGCGAGGCGGGTGACCACTTCTTCTTCGCGGCCGGCTTCGGCTACGATCAGGAGTTCTTGTTTCACGTCGGGGATGAGGGCGCCTACCCAGGGGGCAAACTGGCCGTCAATACCGATAAAAATGGAATTGGGTACGAAGCCTTTGGCGAAGACCTGCTGGTCGCGGGTATCGAGGACGAGTGCGCCGGTTTCGTTGGCTGCGGCCTCGAAGGCGCGGGGCGACAGGGCCTGGGTGCCGCGTTGCACTACCTCGTCAATGCTGTCGTAGCCGTGTTTGTTGAGCGCCACATTGAGCGGGAAATAGGCCGGCGGCGGCATCAGGCCGGTGGTCACTTCTTTCACAAATTCGGCTTTGGTCATGTTGGCCCGCAGGGCATAGTTGGTTTCTTTTTGGTGGCCGAGGGTATCGAAAGTTTCCTTGGACATGTTTTTGCCGCAGGCGGAACCGGCGCCGTGGGCGGGATACACGATCAGGTCGTTGGACAGGGGCATGATCTTGTTGCGCAGGGAGTCGAACAGCGTTTCGGCTAATTGTTCCTGGGTCAGGTGCGCGGCTTTTTGGGCCAGGTCGGGGCGACCCACATCGCCGATAAAGAGTGTATCGCCGGAGAACAGGGCCTTTTCCCGGCCGTTTTCGTCCAGCAGGAGGTAGCAGGTGCTTTCCATGGTGTGGCCGGGTGTGTGCAGCACCCGAAAGGTCAGTTTACCCACTTTGAACTCCTCGCCGTCCCGGGCAATATGCGCTGCGAAGGAAGGGCTTGCCGTTGGGCCGTACACGATGGGTGCGCCGGTTTTGCGGCTCAGGTCAATGTGCCCGCTGACAAAGTCGGCGTGAAAGTGCGTTTCAAAAACGTACTTGATCCTGGCGTTGTCTTTTTCGGCTTTTTCGATGTACGAAGCCACTTCCCGCAGGGGGTCTATCACAACAGCCTCGCCCGCGCTTTCGATGTAGTAGGCGCCCTGAGCCAGGCAGCCGGTATAGATTTGCTCGATTTTCATGTGTACTGTTTTTAATTAAATCCGATTGATTCGATTAATCCGATTGATCAAATGCCGCGTCAGTTTGGCTGAAATTCGGCGCAAAAGTAGCCGGGGTGGTTTCTAAAATTTCGTGACATGAGTCAC
Source organism: Lewinellaceae bacterium (assembly GCA_016719605.1). GTDB lineage: Bacteria > Bacteroidota > Bacteroidia > Chitinophagales > Saprospiraceae > M3007. Next base: position 48,296 of record JADJYW010000016.1, read on the forward strand.
GCGGTGGCAATCCGGTGCGAAAATAGGCGACTTGCCGTATTTTTTGACAGGATCAACAAGATTTTGAAACGCGGGGCAAAAGGCGACCCGAAATTGCCATGGGGGGGACTCGCACGGCACACAGTTTTTTGGTGGTGGCAAATTTCGAGTGATGGAACGCGGATTAAACGGATGCAGGCACCGCGGATTTTCACGGATTCCTTAAATAAATCCGCGGTGCCTGCATCCGTTTAATCCGCGTTCCATCACTCGAAATTTGCCACCACCAGTTTTTTAATGCCCGACCATAGCCGCCGGATTCAGGAACAGTTCCCGCACCAGGATGTAGATACCCATGATCAGGACAAACCAGCCGAATGCTTTTTGCAGTTTCACACCGTCCACGTTGCGGCTGAATCGGTTGCCGATAAAGATGCCGGCGATAGCGAGTGCGGTAACGGAGCCGAGCAGCAGCCAGTCGAGGTGGTAGTGGGTGATGTCTCCCAGAAAGCCGAACAGCGATTTGGCGGCGATGATGAGCAGCGAGGTACCCACGGCTTGTTTCATGGGGAGTTTGCTGAACAACACGAGTGCGGGGATGATCAAAAAGCCGCCGCCGGCGCCCACCAGACCGGTGAGCACGCCCACTACGGCGCCTTCGAGCAGGATCATGGGGTAGTTGAATACCTGCGGAGCGGCAGGCTCCGAGGCGCTGCCGTTTTTCTTGGCCCGAATCATGGAGATGGAAGCAAACACCATCAGCAAGGCAAACAAAGCCATGATGAACATGGGTTTGGTGACCGACAGGCTGCCCACGGCGAAAATAGGATCGGGGATAAGCGGCACCAGCCAGGCCCGCGTGACATACACGGCGGCGATGGACGGTATGCCAAAAATGACTGCCGTTTTGAGGTTGACCAAGTGCTCCCGGTACTTGGGAAACGTGCCCACCAGACTGGTAGCACCGACAATAAATAAGGAATAGGCGGTGGCCACGATGGGGTCCACACCAAAAAGATACACTAAAACCGGGACGGTAAGAATACTGCCGCCGCCGCCAATGAGACCAAGAGAAACGCCTATCAGTGCCGACGCGAGGTAACCTGCGATAGCCATTTTGAACAAGTAAAAAATGATGAGTTACAATTCCGTCGCCTGGACGGGCATGCTGAGAAAGTGTGCCGCAAAGGTGTCGGCAGGCATGGCAGGCAATGCGTGATCTATATCACGGCGGGCAGTTTTTTATGAACGGCTAAGAGGAAAAGGATATTCCGATGCCGCCACCGGGGTACCAGTGGTTTTTCGGCTCTTCCCGAAAAAACAGGAATTGCCGACCTGTTTCCAGGGAGAAATTCAGCAGAGCGGGGCATGCTTCCGCGTTGTCGCTCAAGATGATAGATTGTGCGTGCAAATGATTCCGAATCGTCAGATACTCCTGGTACTCGTAGTCCATCGAGTGATCGCTATCGTTGATGAACAAATCAATCGGTGTTTTCAGGTTGGAAAGACTTTCGATCGAATCGCCATACAGGATTGCACCAACTTCTTTGTAGATGCCGTCGAGCAGATAACCGGCTTTCGGGTTTATGTCGGTTCCATAGTACTGGCCTTCAAAACCTTCCGCACGATTTCGGAGCAACGCCGAGCACAGCAACACGGCGCCGTGTCCTTTGTCTACCCCGGTTTCGACGACGAGTTTAGGTTTCATGATCCGGGCAAAAACATACCAGCCCAGTCGCCGCCCAAACCGAACTTCGGTATCGGACCAGCGGCCTAAATCGGATTGGCTCACCTTTGTGGAAATGTAGTCGCGCAGGGTTTGATCCTGCGAGGCTTCTTCTATGTACTTCCAGACGGTCGAATAGTCCTTTTTGAGTACGAGGGCTATGAAACATGCCATGTACCGCAAGTTATTTGGCGTCAGGTCGTAGGTAAAGTTGGTATCTTCTTTCGACTCGAAACCCCATCTCAAAATTTGCCCGTACCTGAAGTTGAATTGTTTGGTGGCATAGTAAATACGCCGAAAAAAAAATTCAGTAGCCAGATGCGTTTTAAACGTGCTTTGATTCGCATTTTAGAGCGTGTATGATTTTAGGTTACACTATGGATATGGCACTCGCTGGATGGATTTGTTTGTGCGCTAAAGTTTCACAATTTCAATCCCGTTTTTCAGCAACCGTACTTTTCCCGCTTCGGCGAGTTTTTTCATCAGGCGGGAAATGACCTCCCGGGAGGAGTTCAGTTCATGTGCGATTTCGGTGTTGGTGATTTCCAGCACGTTGGTACCGAGGGTATCGCGGTGGCGGCGCAGGTAAAATTCGAGGCGTTCGTCCAGGTTTTTGAACGCGATACTGTCAATAGTTTCGAGCAGTTCCTCGTACCGTTTGCGGTAGGTACTGATGACGAAATAGTACCAGGTGCGGTAGTCGCGCATCCAGTTTTCGGTATGTTCGAGGGGCACCACGAGCAGGGTGGCATCGGTGACGGCTTTGGCGGTGACGGCGCTGGAGCGGTGCGTGCGGTCGCAGATCAGCGAAAGTGCGCAGCCGTCGCCGGGCTGGAGGTGGTACATAAAAAACTCGTTGCCTTCCTCGTCCTCGCGGAAAAGTTTGACGAGGCCATCCAGCACGATGATCGTGTTTCGGATATTCTGGCCGGTCTGGAGCAACACTTTGCCGGCGGGCACTTGCAGGAGGCGGCCTTTGTGCTCCAGTTCGGTGCGGAGCGCTTCTTCGAGGTCGGGGAAAAGTTCGCGGAGGTTTGTCATGTAAATTGTTGTCGAACCAAAAACTGGATGTTGGTAGCCGGGGCGAAAGTAGAAAAAACACGACTTTCTGCAAAGGGATCACACCGCAAGCATCCGCAGCGGCCCCCGGCTGATGTCAATCCTGGCCATACCACGACACACCACCCGGCCTTTTCGCCTTTACAGAATATGTGCACCAACCGTTCACCTAAACCACGACCAATGAAAAAGGCAAACCGCTACGCTTACGAGCAAGGGACTGGCAGCCAGTTTTCCTCGGCTTGCTTTCATAAAATTTTGACATTCCTTGTCCTGTTTGCTTCCGGTCCGGCAGCGCCGGCTCAAAACTTTTCCCCCTACCTGACAGGACCGTATCCTGCCGTGGGAGGTAAATTTTTTATCCGCACCTAACTGGTTTGCTGCCAGACTTCGTCCGATAACTGGGCGGATGCACTCGGGGCAGATGAACGGCGCCACCGCACGGCCGGCACATTCCGGGCGCTGAACGAAGCCTTCAATCCGCACGATATCTTTTTCGTGCCGGGCGTTTTCGATCAGGGGGATTGCGAAGAAACATTACCTGACGCTCCTGCCAACAAAAAAATCCGTGAAACCTGTGGTAAAAAATGCTTCGTCGCAGGCAGGGCTATATAGTTGCGATCTACATTTTTTGGTGGGGTAAAAATGTTTTTAAACACACTTTTTCAAACGGAAAAGTGTGAATTTGTTGCAAAAAGTCAAGCGATGCAAAGAAACCTGTACCAGGCCCTGCTTCAATGGAAAAACGCCCCAGCCCGAAAACCCCTGATTTTGCAAGGGGCAAGGCAGGTGGGCAAAACCTGGCTGATGAAAGAATTCGGCAAAAACGAGTTTGAGCAAGTCGCCTATCTAAATTTTGAAAGCAACGCCCGTCTGCAAACAATTTTCACTACTGATTTTGATATCCGGCGCATCTTGTCCATCTTGGAAATCGAGATCAACCAAAAAATTCGGCCGGACAAAACCTGAAATCAAAAAGCCTGAGCGTATTTGTGGAGCAATTCAAGCCCCGGCTCGCCTACCGAAGTTCCATGAGCGCGTACCGCGCGCAAGGCTGGATGACGAATTTGCCGTTGTACGGGATTAATGGGTTGTGATGGAGAAAAGAGGAGTTACCTCAAGTACCTGCCGCGCCGAAGTCCGGCGCGAAGGGCGCCGCCCCCTTGCGGGCAAGGCCGCCCGCCGCGGGTGAAGGAGCAGATGATGGTGACGCGTAGGGTGTTTTAGTTTTGAGTGAACGGGGGCATGGGCTACGTGGCCGCGCTTAGTCGGCTATGTGAGACCATGCATAGTTCGCTTATTTTTGTTTACTTTATTGCTTCAAAATCTTTTGCCCAAAAACCCACCGCGCACGGCGCACTTCCAGCCAGTAAACCCCTGCCGGCAAATCCTTCATAGGTATCATAAGGTCACCTTTGCTTGACAAGGCGCTAACAGTTTGACCACTGGAATTGAGCAAACGAAGATTGGTTTTTGGCTCATATTCGGCAGAAAAACGCACATGCAAAATATCGGACACCGGGTTGGGCTGCACGGTAAAAGGCTTGGCTGCAAGAATATCGGAAGTGAACACGGAGGAATCGCATGGCTCGCTGCACAGGGGTAGCACAGGATCCATAATGAGGTTGGACGGCTGATTTGGGATGCAGGTTATTTGAGTGCCGGAAGTAAATAGTTCTGTTAAGTCGTTAGGCAAGACCGGCAGGCAGACGATGGCGGAATTGTAAGCACAATCCAAAGTTATCAGGCTATTAGGCAGTGTAGGCAGGATATCCAGATTATTATGGGAGCAATACAGTGTTCCCAGATTGTCAGGCAACGTAGCCAGGGAGTTCAGTTGATTGTAGTCACATCCAAATTCTATCAGATTGTGAGGCAGAACGGGTAGAGAAACAAGATTATTAAAGGCGCAACTTAAAACTGTCAGACTGTTGGGCAGTGTAGGTAGGGAATTAAGTGTATTGTGATAACAATGCAATAATTGTAAACTGGCAGGCAAGTAAGGCAGGGAACTCAGTTCATTGCCAAAGCAATACAACTCTATCAGATTGTCGGGCAGGTCAGGCAGGGAATCCAATGAATTGTAATGGCAATACAAGTATAGATTAGGCAAAGAATCCAGATTATTGTATTGACAATATAAAGTGTAAAGATTAACAAAGCCTTCAATTCCCGATAAATTGGAAATATTGGATTCGGATACATCAAGCGAAGTTTCAGTTTGAGCAAACGGTGTCAGGTTATTATTGAGGTCAATACACGGAGGGCAATCAGCACGGATGGCATCGGCAAAATTTGAGTCAGGGATGTTTTGAGTGCTCGCATTATGTACGCAAAAGCATAATGCTATAGAGAAAAACACAGTGATAGTAATATGTGTATTCATATTATTTATCGATTTAGTTAAAGCGAACTATTACACTCCCGCACCCTAACACCTAAGTAAAAACACGACGTGCGCCTTTACCCCCATTTTCGGTACTTATCCCGCACTTCGTGTTTTTACTGATCCGTTGAGGTGCGTGTAAGCCCGCTACGGACGCACACGCCCCCGCCTCCGGCAGCAGGGCCGGAAGCGGGGGCGCGGGTCATCATCATGTTGGCGGGTTTTGTCCCATTGGAATTTGTTTTGGCCTGCGAAAGGTAGCGCCCTGGTTTTGTCCGGCCAAGCGCCACAAAAGGAAAGTTTTTCTGCTGCATCTTTTTTCTCCACAGAAACGCAGGAGACCACCTCACACCGTAATCACCCGCAGCGGCCCCCAGCGCAGGAACAACTCCAGTACCAGCAGGCAAAACGCCACGTCCAGCACCCAAAAGTACAATTCCGTTTTTTGCTCGACCTGCTTGATCACAATTTTGGCTTTTTCCAACCGGTCAATTTCCGCATAGATGTTTTGCAGATCGGCAGACGTGCCGGCCGGGTAGAATTTGCCTTGCGACAGTCGGGCTACCTCCCGCAACACCGAGGGGTCGAACACCATTTTCCGCGGAGCGAAATCGTAACCCCCGTCGTAGCGGCGGCGGGAGGGCGACAGCACCGTGCCGTTTTTGCCGATCCCGACCGTGTACACCCGCACGCCGAGTGCCCGGGCCGCCTCGGCAGCCCGAATCGGGCCAATCGAGCCGGTGTTGTTTTCGCCGTCGGTCAGCACGATGATGACCTTGCCGGGCGAAGGACTATCTTTCAGGTGGTGCACTGCGGTGGCGATGCCCATGCCGATAGCCGTGCCGTCGGGCAGGCGCCCCACTTGCAGGTTATTGATGAAACCCTGCAGCAGGCGGCGGTCATTCGTGAGCGGGCATTGGGTGAATGCGCCGCCGGAAAACGCCACGAGGCCGATACGATCGAAAGGGCGGCGCGACACGAAATCGTTGGCCAATTTTTTGGCTGCGCTCAGCCGGTCCGGCGGCAAATCCTTGGTGAGCATGCTGGGCGAAATATCCAGCACCAGCAGAATGTCCATCGCTTCAGCCTCCGTTTGTTCCTCGTACCAGAGTAGTTGCGGGCGCGCCATGGCCACAATCAGCAGCGCCAGCACCACCCAGCGTACGGCCTGCAACCAACTCCGCGCATACACTACCCAGGTTTTTACACCCCGCATGGCTGCCTGCCGCGAGACCTGCAAGGTGACATGCCGCTCCCGTGCGGCCTGCCGGTAGCGGTACATCAGCCACGGAAGCAGCAGGAGCAGAAGCAGCCAGTAGGGTTGAGCGAAAGCCACGCGGTGTACGATTTACGGTTTTGCGTTGGGGCGAAGCAGTCGGCAAATGTAGGAAGATGCGACCGACCACACCGTGTTTAGCCCGCTTTCACAAAAATGTCGCGATAAAAAACAAATTGTTTTGTAAAAACATTTTTTGTTTTACTTTTGCTGCCACAAAGCAAGAAACAAAACAGTTTGTTCACCAATCCTTCCGTTGTCGTTATGGGAAAAATGAAATGGTACGCCGCCTCGGAGGACAATATGCCGCAGCCGGGAATACGCAGCACCAATCAAAATCGTCAACACCAGCACCGGGCCAAACCGCCTGGCCGGTTCTTTCAGCAACAGCCGGAAGTTCCGTCCCTGCGGTACCTGTTGCGCCAAATTCTGCTCCGATGGCGGCGGAACTGGATCGCTTTCCGGTTTCAGGCCAACCGGTACACGCTGGGACTTTTTCAAAAACAAACCGCACTCAAGCTGGGTACGCTGGCGGCGCTGAGCTATGTGCTCCTGTTTTCAGATCGGGAGTTTTGGTTCGCCACCGGTACGGGCAGCACGGAAACCGTTTGGATCGGGCCGGTGGAGACGTCGCTGGAAGTTGATGAAAAACCGCGCGGGCGGTCGCTGATTCGGGAAATTGAACCGGCTGCACCTCAAAAACGTGTACCCAAAAGACCGGTCGAGCACAACGACGCCGCGCCGGTCGGCGTCCGCCAGATCGGCAAGGGGAATGCCGATCGCTACATCGCCCGGTATGCCAACATTGCCGTGCAGGAGATGAAAAAATTTGGCGTACCGGCCAGTATCAGCTTAGCGCAGGGGCTGGTAGAAAGCCGGTTTGGGACCAGCACACTGGCTGTGCGCAACAACAATCATTTCGGCATGAAATGTTTTTTGAAAAACTGCCGACCCGGCCATTGTTCCAACCACAGCGACGACCACCACAAGGATTTTTTCCGAAAATACAAAAACCCGTGGGAGAGTTGGCGCGCGCACAGCCAAATGCTGGCCCGGGGCCGGTATGCCAAATTGAAAAAACACGGAAAAAACTACCGGGCATGGGCCAGAGGTCTGGAACAATTAGGCTACGCCACCGACCCTTCCTACTCCGAAAAACTCATCGGGGTGATCGAGCGGTACAACCTACAGCGTTTCGACCGATAAGTTCGCCCGGGGTGCAGCGCCTTCGGTCTTTTTTTCCAAAACCCAAAAACCGACCCAACTGATAACCGCCAGGGCGCCCAACAGGTACCAAAGCGTATGGTATCCCCACCGCGCGATCACCTGTGTGCCCAACAGCGGAGCAATGATATTGGCCACCGAATAGGCAATTCCGTACAAAGCCATGTAGCCCCCGGCGCTGCCCTTGGCCGCATAGCCGAAAACAAAATTGGAACTGAAAGGCATAACAAACATCTCGCCGAATGAAATGGCAACGATAAAAATCAAGGCTGTGACCAGCCCACCGGGCGGAAAAACAAATGCCAGGTACGCAACCACATACAGAACCAACCCCAAGCGGACATATTGCAAGCGCGACCGCCGGCCTTCGATGTTGTAAATCAGCGGCATTTCAATCAGGAAGACAAGCAAACCGTTTATCGCCGTGACCAACCCGATGGTGGCTTCATCCCAGTGGTAGGCGTCTTTGAAATACACGGGTACCGTCCAGAGGAACTGCATGAAAACGATGGCATTGATCGTAGTAAAAAATACAAAAGCCAAAAAAGGTCTGTCGCGGTAAGGCGATACCGCCGCCGGCGCCTTTTCCCGATGTGCGTGCTCGGTATGCACATGTTTTCCGGGCTGCTCACCTGCCGCCGGGGCCATAAACAACCAAAGCAGTATTGCCGCGAGGATGCAGGTGATGCCGTCGGCCACAAACAGCCAATGCCAGCCTAAGCCTACCATCAGTCCGCCGAGAGCCGGTGCTACGGCCCAGCCGAGGTTGATAGACATCCGGTACAGCGAGATGGATCGCGTACGATTTTCCGGGATGCTGTACCGGGCGATAGCGACCGAGTTGGCCGGCCGAAACCCGTCGGCCACCACACTGAGTACAAAAACTGCCGCGCACATCATCCAGAAACTTTGTATCCAGATGAGCAGGATCAGCATGGCGCCGTTCAGCAAGAGGCTCCAGATCATGACGGGGTAGTACCCGAACCGGTCGGCCAGACCGCCGCCAATGTAAGTACCGAGCAAGGCGCCTGCCCCGAAACACCCCAGTACATAGCCGGCATCTTCGAGTCCGTAGCCGAGGTGTTTGGTGAGGTAAATGGTCAGAAAAATTACGACCATGGAACCGCAGCGGTTCACCAAACTGACCAGCGACAGCAACCATATTCGTGTGGGAATACCCGAGTAGGATTCCCGCCAATGCGCGTAAAGCCGAAATAACATGAGCAAACGATGTTTGGAATATGAAAAAATACAGACGGGCGCCTTTGTGAAATGGTTGCGCAGCCCAACCGACGAATCAAAACAAAAAACCGTATCGCGGAAACATTGGTTTCCTTTCGGAAAGAAAATTTGGAAAACGAAAAACGCCGGCTGCTAACAAGAGCAGCCGGCGTCGTTCATACAATAGAATGGATTAGCTTTTGACTGGTTGATTGCTTGAGAAAACCAGTGGCTTTGCCGCGCAATCCGGGCGCTAAAATCGGAACTTTGAGTTGAAGTACAAATTTTATTATCAAAACTAGATAATGCCGACAAACCGGTCGGGCCTGCATGGTACCTGAACATTCCTGTTTCTGCACTTACTCCATACGGCTCACATTCGCTACAAACTTGAAACCCTTGAGCGCCAGTATAGCCTGGTTCAGCTGGTGGGTATTGGACACCACAAGGGAAATACGCCCCTCGAAATAGCCGCCTTCCCCGGAAATGGAAAAGGATCGAATGTTGATCCCAAGTCCGGAAATCCGGTCTGTAATTTTTTGAATAACCCCTGGGCCGTCGTCCACACCGGTGACGAGTATGGTGGCTACAAAGTCGGCTTTGACGGCCGCCCCCCATTCCGCTTCGAGTACGCGGTATCCGTAGTTGGCCAGCATGAAAGCTGCATTCGGGCAGGTTGTACGATGTATTTTGACGCCTTCCTTGGCGCCGATGTAGGCAAAAATCGGGTCGCCCTGCACGGGGTTGCAGCAGGTCGCGAACGAATAGGCGTAATAGCTGCCGGGGTCGCCGTGGATAAAAATATCGGCCTTGGCGTTCTGGTTTTTGAGGGGTTTGGCAGCCTGGTTGGCGTCGGCCGGTTTCGGCTCGCCTCCCGGGCGCAGGTGCTTTTTCGCCCTCAATTTCCACCAGGCGCTGGCCCTCGGCACGGAACGATTTCAGGCCTGCCAAGTCCACTTGTTCCAGCGCGATGGCACTCAGGAACTCCAGCCGGTTGGGGTAGCCAAACCATTTGGCGAGCATATCAGCATTTTCCTCTACGGGACATTTGTGCAGGTTCTGCAACTTGCGCTCCAGTTTTTCCCGGCCCATAGCAGCCAGTTGGCGTTTTTCTTCCTTGAGGGCGGATCGAATACGGTTTTTGGCCTTCGACGTAATCACATAGTTCATCCAGGCCTCCGTAGGGTGCTGGTGCTTATCGGTGATCACTTCTATCTGGTCGCCGTTTTTCAGGACATAATTGATGCGTTCGATGCGATTGTTCACTTTCACAACCCGACAGGTACACCCGACATCGGAGTGGATACTAAAAGCAAAATCAAGTGCCGTAGCGCCCTCGGGAAGTATTTTCATTTCGCCGGTGGGCGTGAAGACGTGCACCTCATCCGAGAACAGGTCGCTTTGCAAATTGATTAGCACCTCCACCGCATTGGCAGCGCCTACGTTTTCCAGGGTTTCCCGTACCTGGTTCAGCCAGGTATCAAACATATTGGTGTCGTTGCGCACCCGACGGATCCCCTTGTATTTCCAGTGCGCCGCAAAACCTCGCTCGGCAATTTCGTCCATCCGTTCCGAGCGGATTTGCACTTCCACATATTTGCCTTTTGGCCCCATGACCGATGTGTGCAGCGATTCATAGCCGTTGGCTTTGGGATTGGTTATCCAGTCCTTGATGCGTTCCGGTACCGGGGTGTAAAAATCGGTCACAATGGCGTACGTCTGCCAGCAAGCCACTTTTTCCCGCTCAGGCGGCACATCGAGAATAATTCGGATGGCAAACAGGTCGTAGATGTCCTCGAAAGCAACCAGTTTGGTGCGGATTTTGGTCCAGATCGAGTGGATACTTTTGGGGCGCCCGATGATGCGCACACCTGCTCCCAGCTGTTCTTCCAGCGCTTTTTGCAGCGGGCGTTTGAACTCCTCGATATACAACTCGCGGGCGCGTTTGGTTTGGGCCAGTTTTTCGGCAATATCGTGGTACTCCGCAGGGTGCGAAATTTTGAGGCAAATCTCCTGAAACTCGGTTTTGATTTTATACAAACCCAGTCGGTGTGCCAGCGGGGCATAAATACTGTTTGTTTCTGCGGCGATCCTGATCTGCTTGTGCTCCGCCATACTCTTGATGGTGCGCAGGTTGTGCAACCGGTCGGCCATTTTGATGAGCACCACCCGCACGTCGGAAAGCATGGTGCGCAGCACTTTGGTCAGGTTTTCCGCTTGCGGACTTTCGGAGTCGTGCAGGCTGTCCAATTTGGTCAATCCATCCACGATGAGCGCTACCCGCTCGCCAAATTGCGCGTGAATTTCCTTGAGGGTCACCTCGGTATCTTCCACCACATCGTGCAGCAGCGCGCAAACAACGGCCGTGGGGCCAAGCCCGATTTCCTCCACACAGATACGGGCTACCTCAATCGGATGGAGGATGTAGGGCTCACCCGATTTGCGGCGCTGCTTTTGATGCGCTTTGGCTGCCAATTCAAATGCCGCGCGAATATTTTGTTTGTCCTCCTTTTCCAGTGGGGTGGGCATGGACTTGAGCAGGTTTCGATAGGCACGCTGAATGAGCGCCGTGTCGCGGTCCGGCTCGGGCAATGGCATGTTTTCCTGCTCCATATATCTGCTGCTTGTTTTGAATTTCGTAACAAAATTACCACGATCCGCCGGACGCTTCCGGGAGTTTGAGGCTTGTTAACGGTTTTAAAAAAACCGACTTTTGTTTATTCAGAAAAGGTTTACTTTTGCGCTCCTTTTTGAAAAACACCCACTGCGGGCGTGGCGAAATTGGTAGACGTACCAGACTTAGGATCTGGCGCCGAGAGGCATGGGGGTTCGAGTCCCTCCGCCCGCACTTTCCCGGGTTTGTGGGTTGGAAGGTTGGAAGGTTTCTGGTTGGAAGGTTTCTGGTTACGCTAACCTTCCAATCAGAAACCTTCCAACCTGCTAACCTTCCAACCCCTCAACCTTCCAACCTCCTTTTCATGCCCAGCGTTCAACGAAAAGATATTGACAATACCTCCGCATTGGTTACAGTCACCCTGACCCAGGACGATCTGAAGCCCAAAATCAATGCCGAACTCAAACGCATCCGCAACAAAGCCGTTATCAAGGGTTTCCGACAGGGTCAAGCCCCGGTAGAATACATCAAGCGGATGTATGGTTCCTCGGTTTTCAGCGAAGTACTCGGCGAAATGCTGGCCGACGAACTGACCGGCTACCTGCGTGAAAGCAAACTTGACGTGCTGGGCCAACCCTTGCCCACCGAAAACCAGAAACGGTATTCCTTCAAAATAGATCAAATGGAGCAGGAGTATGCCGTGGAATACGAAGTCGGCTTCGTGCCGCCCTTCGAACTTCAGGGGCTGGGCAAAGAGCAAACGTTTGAACGCCTGGCCGTTTCCGACCTCGATGCACTCGCCGAAAAAGACCTGGACTACGCCCGCAAACGTATGGGGAAACGCTCCAACCCCGAGCACGATATTGTGGAAACCGATATGGTGAAAATTGCCGCCCGGGAACTCGACGGCGACCAACCCAAAGACGGCGGCTGGGAAACCACCGTGACTTTTTTGGTGAATGCTGTCCCCGACGAAGCACTGAAAAACGAAATTTTATCCAAGAAAAAAGGAGATGTGTTGCGCTTCAATGCCCGCCTGTTGGAAGACGGTCACGACGAAACCCGGTTCCGGAAGTTTATCCTGAATATCCCCGCCGACGACAACCGCTCGGTTGGCGACTGGTTCGAAGGCCCTATCGAGGAGGTGTCGCGACTGGAACCCGCCGATCTGGACACCGAATTTTTCGAGCAGTACTTCGGCGGCGGAGTCTCAACCGCTGAAGAAGCCATGGCGCAGCTGAAAACCCGAATTCAGGGCTACTACGACGTGCGTTCCAACGCCCTGCTCATGCGCGAATTCCAAACGCATCTGATGGAACGCAACCGCTTCGACCTCCCCGATACTTTCCTCAAGCGCTGGCTCGGCTTCAATAACGAAGGCCTAAGCCCCTCGCAAATCGAACAAGAATACCCGGCATTTGCCGAAAACCTGCGCTGGACTTTGGTGCGCGATCGCCTGAAAGAACTTCTGGCCATAGAGGTGACGAACGACGACCTGAAAGCAGAGTATGCCGCGCGTGTCCGCAACTATTTCCAGGCAGAACTGCCCGACCATATCATCGAGAGCAGCGTTGAGCGCCTGATGCAGGACGAAAAAGAGGTCGAGGAAACCCTCCGCCAATTGGAAACCGACAAGGTATTCGAGGCCATCCGTACCCAGGTAACGGTCACCGACAAGCCCATACTGTCCGATGACCTGCACAAAATGCTGGACGAGATCACCCAAAAAGCAAAACAGGAGCAAGGCGCCGGTGCTGCCCTGCGCGAAACGATTGAGTAGCAAAACGGGTAACCATTCGTGCGAAACCTTGTTATCATTGCCACAAAAAATACAACACTATGTTCAACAAAAACGAGTTTCAGAAGTACGCTACCAGGCACCTCGGCATGAACAGCATGCACCTCGAGAAGTACATCTCTGCCACCACGCCGGTGAGCGTCCCCGACATCCGCGCTTTCACGCCCGCCGTCATCGAAGAACGGCAAATGAATGCCGTGTCTATGGACGTATTCAGCCGCCTGATGATGGACCGCATCATCTTCATGGGTGTGCCGGTCAATGATTATGTGGCCAACGTGATTCAGGCCCAGTTGCTTTTCCTCGAATCCAGCGACCCCAAGCGCGATATCCAGTTGTTTATCAACAGCCCCGGCGGTTCGGTCATTGACGGTCTCGGCATTTACGATACCATGCAGTATGTAACCCCCGATGTCGCTACCATTTGCACCGGTCTGGCGGCCTCCATGGGCGCCGTACTTTTAGCAGCCGGCACCAAGGGCAAACGCAGCTGCCTGTACCACAGCCACGTCATGATCCACCAACCCATGGGCGGCGCCCAGGGCCAGGTATCCGACATAGAGATTTCGTACAAGCTCATCAAAAAGATGCAAAAATCGCTGTACGATATCCTCGCACACCACACCGGCCAGGCCTACGAAAAAATAGAAGAGGACTGTGACCGCGACAACTGGATGGGCGGCGAAGAAGCCAAAGCATACGGCCTGGTAGACGAAGTGCTCGACCGAAACAATCCGAAGAAAAAGGTTTAAAAAGGTTGGAGGGTTAGAAGGTTGGAAGGTTAGAAGGTTTCTGGTTACCATGACTTTCCAACCAGAAACCTTCTAACCTTCTAACCTTCCAACCTTCTAACCCTCCAACCTTTTACCATGCAAAAACGCGGCAAAGTGAACCCACAACATTGCTCCTTCTGCGGGCGCGGCAAAGACGACGTGATGATCCTGATTTCCGGCATGGAGGCACAGATTTGTGAGGACTGTGTGGAGAAAGCCGGGGAAATTGTTGAGCAGGAGCTCAGCAAACACGAGGGCGAGGGTAAAGCCGCACCTAAAAGTTCCAAATACAGCGGCCCTGTACACCTCATCCCGCCGCGCGACATCAAGACCTTTCTGGACGAGTATATTATCGGGCAGGACGATGCCAAAAAGGTACTTGCGGTGGCCGTTTACAACCACTACAAACGCCTGCAAGAACTGGCTAAAACCAAGGCCGGGAGCGACGACGTGGAAATTGAAAAATCCAATGTCCTCTTCGTCGGCCAAACCGGTACCGGCAAAACCCTGCTCGCCAAAACCATCGCCAAACTGCTCCATGTGCCTTTTGCTATTGTGGACGCCACGGTGTTCACCGAGGCCGGCTATGTGGGCGAAGACGTGGAGAGCATCCTCGCACGGCTGCTTCAGGTGTGCGACTACGACGTGACCGCCGCCGAGCGCGGCATCGTGTACATTGACGAAATTGACAAAATCGCCCGCAAGCAGGACAACCCCTCCATCACCCGCGACGTATCGGGCGAGGGCGTGCAACAAGCCATGCTGAAAATGCTGGAAGGCGCCGAGGTATTGGTGCCGCCGCAAGGCGGACGCAAACACCCGGAACAAAAACTCGTCAAAATCAACACACAAAATATACTCTTCATCTGCGGCGGCGCTTTCGACGGCATTGACAAAGTCATTGCCCGGCGCGTGAATACCCAGGTGATCGGATACGGCAACAAAAACCGCGATATCGAATTTGACCGAGACAACCTCCTCCAGTACGTCACCAGCCAGGATGTGAAACACTACGGCCTGATCCCCGAGCTCGTGGGCCGCATGCCCGTGGTCGTTCACCTCGATCCGCTCGACCTGGATGCCTTGCGGCAAATCCTGACCAAGCCGCGCAATGCCCTCCTCCGGCAGTACCAAAAATTGTTTGCCCTCGAAGGGATTGAGCTGGATATCCAGTCCGATGCGATTGAATTCATCGCCGAAAAAGCGCTGGAGTACCAACTTGGCGCCCGCGGTCTGCGCTCCCTGTGCGAGGCCATCCTCACCGACGCCATGTTCGACCTGCCCACCAGTACCAGCGAAAGCAAAAAATTGACGGTAGATCGGGCGTATGCGGCCGATAAACTGGAGCGCTCGCGGGTAGGGCGGCTGAAAGCGGCATAACTCCGGCCGGGTGTAATCACCTGGTTAAATTTCACGCATAGTTGCAGGGCTGACCAGCCTTTTGCCAATGCAATAACGCGGCACCCCGAACTGGTTCAAACTGGTTCGGGGTGTTTTGCTTTTTCATTGAAAATCAAACAAAAAAACAAAGTTTTGTTTCCCGCTTTCCCGCAAGGAGGCACGCTTCTGCAACCCTGCGTGGTTGGGCACGAAATTTTTTTCAAAAAAATTATTGTGTACTATTGACACATTCCAAAATTCAATTTCTACCTTTGACCTGTCACTTTCTTTTCAGGAGGTTTTTCAAAATCGTGTTGCGTTTTCAAGCCTTTTAATCATGTTGGCCAAATCAACGAAAAGTATGACCCGGTACGAGCACCCTACGCGAATTTTAGTGGCGATTGATTGTATCATTTTTGGTTTCGACGGCGAGGAATTGGATCTGCTGCTCATCAAACGAAACTTCGAGCCGGAAAAAGGAAAGTGGTCGCTCATGGGCGGGTTTCTGAATGAAACCGAAGACCTCGAAAAAGGCGCCGAACGAATTTTGTACGATCTGACCGGACTGAAAAACATCTTTGTAGAGCAGATCGGAACTTTTGGAAAAGTAAGCCGCGACCCCGTGGAACGAACCCTCTCGGTGGTATTTTTTGCGCTCATTAATATCGCCGACCACGATCAGGAAGCCGTGAAAGCGCACAACGCCAACTGGATTACCCTCGGCAAAAAACCCAAATTGATCTTTGACCACGACGATATGGTGCGCATGGCTCTGGAGCACCTCCGGTACAATGCGGCCCTGCATCCCTTAGGTTTTGAATTGCTGCCCGAACGGTTTACAATTCCACAACTCCAAAAACTCTACGAGGCTATCTATGACATGAAGTTGGATCGCCGAAATTTCAGCCGGAAAATTCTCTCCACAGGCCTGCTGATTGACACGGGAGAAAAAGATGAAAACTCCACCACCAAAAAAGCCGGCCTGTTCAGACTTGACCGAGAACGATATCAGAAAAAGTTCTACTCGTTCTGGAATTTTATTCCCAACCCGGCTCTGCCGGAAGCGCTCTGAGATGGGTTGAGTTCAGGTGGAGAAGGTTGAGGTGGTTGAGCGGCGAGGCCGTGCCACGTTCCCTGTTACTTTACTAATAATCAAGGCTATAGAATGACCCCACTTGTTGTGTTTTGAATTGTGTCAAAAACACACATTGAATTCGTTTGCCTAACCCCAAATCTTTAATTGTGTCAAAAAAACGCATTTTAAATCTCAACCCCGCTCAACCTAAACTCAACCATGCTCTGTGATTTTTTCAAACAATAGTTTCTAACCAATCTATGAAAAAAGTTTACCTCTTCCGTTCGAGCCGACCCGTACATACCAGTCTGGGGCTGCTCCTGTTGCTGTTTGTGCTCCATCCTGCAATGTTGAGCCTCGGCCATGCCCGAACTTTCGCGGCGTCCACACCTGTATTAAATGCTACGGCTGCCGTACTGAACATCAGCGGCCGCGTAACCGACGACGCCGGCGCCCCGCTCATTGGCGCCACCATCAAAATCAAAGGCACGACACTCGGCGCCGTCACCGATGCCGAAGGCAGGTTTTTTATCCGTATCCCGGAAGAAAGCATGCCCGCGTCGGCAGTGCTGCTGGTTTCGTACACCGGCTATGTTTCTCAGGAAGTTGCACTGGGCGGCCGCACCGAAATCAATTTTATCCTTGCACCCGATACGCAACAACTGGGCGAACTGGTCGTGATCGGCTATGGCACCCAAAGCAAAAAGACCTGACCGGCTCCATCGGCACCGTAGACGTGCAAAGCATGGAAAAATACCAACCAACGACGTGACCAAAGCCCTTCAGGGACAGGTGGCCGGGGTCAGCGTACACAGCGGCGGCGAACCGGGAGCAGTGCCCCAGATCAAAATCCGCGGCGTCAGCAGCTTCAACAACAACAACCCGCTGTTCATCATTGACGGGGTGCAATCGCCCGTCAATGACCTTCCAACCTCGGATATCGAGTCTATCCAAATCCTCAAAGACGCCTCTGCAGCAGCCATTTATGGTTCGCGGGCAGCCAATGGCGTGGTCATCATCACCACCAAACGCGGCCGGGCCGGCAAACTCCGCCTCGACTACGACTACTACCGCGGCTCGCAAAAAATTACCAACCGCTTCGATGTGGCCAACCGTGAGCAATACCAAATGCTGGTCAACGAAGCCAGTGTCAATGCCGAACCTGCTCAACCGATCAAACCGGCCAACGACCCCTCGTCGCCGCTGTTTGTAAATAATGTAGACACCGACTGGCAAGACGAGGCCTTCAAAACAGGTACCATTCAGGCCCATACCATCGGACTCTCCGGCGGCACGGAACAAGCGATGTACAACATCTCGCTCAACCTTTTTGACCACACCGGAACCGTACACGGACAAGGCCCCGCCTACACCCGCTACGCCATTCGCGTCAACACCGACTTCAAACAAGGCCGCTTCAAATTTGGCGAGTCCATCGGCTACTCCAAGGTAGACCAAAATTTCATGACGTTCGTACACACGGGTACCAACCTCGGCTACATCGTCAATGCCATCCCGACCCTGCCGGTGTACGACCCTTCCACGATTGACGGTTTCAGCAGCGCCAGCCAAACCATCCACGGCTCCTACACCGCCAACGCGATCGGTTTCAACAACCTGCTCGAAAGCAAAACCGACCGCTACCGGTTTATCGGCAATGCCTACGGCGAGTACGAAATTATTGACCACCTGAAATACCGCCTCAGCCTCGGCTACGAACGTACCGACTGGCGCGATTTCAATTTCACTCCCGAGCACGACCTCGGCTGGTTCTATGTGAACAACATTGCCAAAATGAATGACTGGCGCGGCTACGGCTACACCGGTACCATCGAGAATACGCTGAGCTACGACCGCGCATTGGGCAACCACAACATCGCTCTGCTCGCCGGTCAGGCAGTACTGCAATCGGCCATCAGCCGCATCTCCGGCCACGCCGAAGGTTTCACCAAACCCTATTTCCCGGTACTGAGCAACGGCACTTCCGGCGTCAGCGTCACCGGCTACGAAGAAATGAACCGGATGCTGTCCTACTTCGGCCGCATAATCTACAGTTTCGACAACAAATACCTGCTCACGGCAACCATCCGCCGCGACGCATCTTCCCGGTTCTCGACCCAAAACCGCTGGGGCACGTTCCCGTCCGTAGCCGTGGGTTGGAAAATTCACAACGAGCCGTTCATGCGCAACCAGCGCCTGTTCAGCCAGTTGAAATTCCGCGCCAGTTACGGGGTGCTGGGCAACCAGGAAATCCCGCCGTACCAGTACGAGGCACTGCTCAACCCGTACGCACACGCGGTATTCAGCAACCAACTCGCCGTCGGCGCTACACAGGTAGAATTTGCCACACCCGACATCAAGTGGGAGTCGAAAGAATCGCAAAACGTTGGTTTCGACTTCGGTTTCCTCGAAGACAAACTCACGCTCTCCGCCGAGTACTACCGCAATACATCCAACGACATGCTGCTGCGCGTGCGCATTCCGGAATCCACCGGCGTTTATCCGTGGAAATCACCTTATGTGAACGGTGCATCCGTGCGCAACAGCGGCCTGGAGTTCACACTCGGCTACAACGACAAACGCGGCGACTTTACCTACGGCATCAGCGGCAACCTGTCCACGCTCAAAAACGAGGTACTCTCTCTTGGCTATGGCGACCAGGATATCATCGGCTACGGCGGCCTCACCCGCACCGAAGTGGGCGGCGAAGTCGGCGCCCTCTACGGCTGGGTGATTGACGGTATTTTCCAGACACAAGCAGAAATAGATGCGCTCAACGCTGAATCGCCCATCGGCCGCTACCAGGAAGCCCTCACCCGCCCCGGCGATTACCGTTTCCTCGACATCAATGGCCGCGACGACGACGGCAACCTGACGGGTGTGCCCGACGGAAAAATTGATGACGACGACCGCCGGTTCCTCGGAAGCGCCATCCCGGACCTGTACTTTGGTTTCAATGTCAGCCTTGCCTACAAAGGTTTCGACTTCTCGCTGCTGGCTTCCGGCGCATCGGGCAACCTCGTGTTCAACGGCATCCGCGCCGGACTCGAAGGCGGTGGCGGCTGGGACAACTACGGCACCAACCTGCTCAACCGCTGGACGCCTACCAATACCAACACCGACGTACCGCGCGTGGTCATGTTCGACCCGAACAAAAACGGTCGCGCCTCCAGCCGCTGGCTCGAAGACGGCAGCTACCTGCGCATTTCCAATGTCCAGCTCGGCTACAGCCTGCCCACAGCAGTGTATTCCCGGCTCCGGATGTCGAAACTGCGCGTGTATGTGGCCGCCCAAAACTTAGCCACGTTCACCAAGTACACCGGCTTCGACCCCGATTTCGGCAACGACGGTCTTTTTGATCGCGCTATTGACCAAGGTTCGTATCCCAACCGCCCCTTCACTGCATACGGCGGCGGCCTGCCCAACCCCCGCACCCTGATGGTCGGCCTGCAAGTAGGATTTTGAGGTTAGAAGGTTGGAAGGTTAGAAGGTTAGAAGGTTTCTGGTTATGCACAACCTTCCAACCCTCTAACCTTCCAACCTTCTAACCTTCCAACCCTCTAACCCTCCAACCTCTTTTTCAAACATAACAAAAGCATTTCAACAATGAAAAATATAAAATTCATGCTCCTGGCGGTGGCCATTTTGTTTGCTACTGCGTGCAAAAAAGATTTTCTGGAACTGACCAATCCGAACGTGCAAACCAGCGGTTCGTTTTGGAAAACAGAGGCTGACGCCGTGGCCGGCGTGAACGCCATTTACCAATCCTTGTACTACGACGGTACGTTTTTGCGCTTCGCGCAATGCGCCCTTGACTTGCGCGGCGACGACGTGATGAGCCCCAGCCCGTGGGATGTGTTGTCCAATACCGGCTCGTTCAAACTTTTCAACAACACCATCATGCAGGAATGGCTTTGGGTCGCTTTTTACGGTGGCGTCACCCGGGCTAACCTCGCCATTGCCAACATTGACAAAATCACCTTTACAAATGCTGCGTTGCGCGACCGCCTCATGGGCGAAGCACTTTTCCTGCGCGCATTGAACTACTACTATCTGGTCACTTTTTTCAACAACGTCCCGCTTGTCCTGAAACCCTACGAATCATCTGCCGACTATTTCCCCAGCCAGGCGCCGCCTGCCGAGGTGTGGGATCAGATTTATGCAGACTTCGACCAGGCTTCCCGCCTGTTGCCGGTTTCCCACAACGACCCCGACAAAGGGCGGGCAACCAAGGGCGCTGCACTCGCTTTCCTCGGAAAGTCTTACCTGTTCAACCAGCGTTTTTCGGAAGCTTCCGCCAAACTCAAGGAGGTTATTGACCTGAACGTTTATAGCCTGATGCCCAACTTTGGCGACAACTTCACGGAGCAATTCGAGAACAACCAGGAATCGCTTTTTGAAATCCAGTTTTCGCGTGAAGTAGGCGGTACGGTACTGGGTTGGGTGGATGCGCCGTATTCCGACTGGAGCAAAACCACAGCCCGCGCCATCACGTTCGCACCCGCTCCGTTTGGCTGGAACGACGCCGCGCCTACCGGTTTTATTTTCCAAAAATTTCAGGAAGAAAAAACGGTTGGCGGACAGGACGATCCGCGCCTCCGCACAACGATCTACTACAACTACCCCGGCTGCACGCTGTACGGCCAGTCCTTCCAGGATGTATATGCCACCGAACTGGGCAAAATTGGCGTGAAAAAATACGGCAACGGCGACAGCGGCCGCCCCGACGAAAAAGACTGGCGCTCCGGCATCAACGAACGCCTCCTGCGCTACGCCGACGTGCTGCTCATGTATGCCGAGTGCCAAAATGAACTGGGCAACACGGGCATCTGCGCCGAGTACATCCAGAAAGTGCGTACCCGCGCCAACCTGCCCGACCGTCAGACCGAATTCGCCGCCCTCTCCAAAGAACAAATGCGCGATCGGATCGCCGACGAACGCCTGCTGGAGTTCGCACTCGAAGGCCACCGTTTCGATGACATCCGTCGCTGGGGCTGGCTGCAAAACCCGGCCAAACTGACCGAACTCCAGGCCCATGACCCGGAATTTGTGAGCTACGTTCCAGGCCGGGAGTTCTTCTCTATCCCGCAACTGGAAATCGAAACCAACCCGAACTTGCGGCAAAATCCAGGGTATTAATTTTTTTGTGTTTGGGTGTTTTCGTGCTTCCGTGTTTTCGTAACTCAAACACGAAAACACGGAAGCACGAAAACACCCCACATCTTTCCTTTCTCAAATTGTAACAACATGACGCGCATTATCCTCCTGATCGCCCTGATCGGCGGCTTGGCATTTGTGCAAAGCACAGCGGTGTCTTGCTCCAAATCCGCCACGGGCATCACCGACCCGACGGACACCATCAAGCCGCCTGTAAAACCGCCGTTTGA
The DNA here is from genome assembly GCA_016719605.1 of Lewinellaceae bacterium. Classification (GTDB taxonomy): domain Bacteria; phylum Bacteroidota; class Bacteroidia; order Chitinophagales; family Saprospiraceae; genus M3007. The sequence goes on from JADJYW010000016.1 coordinate 70,194, forward strand.
TATCAACACGATCAACGACACCTACGCGGAGATTGCTTCGGTGGACCACGTTTATCAGTGGGGATCGCACAATGTGCACGACCCCTGCGTCATCAAGGACGGCGACTATTTCTATTGCTACAACACCGACGTGGCCTACGGCGCGCAGGTGCGCCCGGGCATCCAGATTCGGCGCTCGAAGGACCTGATCGAATGGCAATTCTACGGCTGGGTGTTCAGCGGAATTCCCGCGCAGGGGGCGAATTACATCAAGCAGCAGGGAGGCACGCCCAACAATGGCCTCTGGGCGCCGTACGTCCTGAAGGTCGGCAACGAATTCCGGTTGTACTATTCCCTCTCGTCCACGCCCAAGCCCAGGCTGAGTGCTATCGGCCTGGCCACTGCGCCCACACCCGTCGGCCCCTGGACGGAAAAAGGATTGGTCGTGACCTCCACCGATGACAACACCGTGCAAACCAACGCCATTGACCCCACGGTGGTCATTGACCCGCAGGGACAGCACTGGATGTACTACGGCTCCGCGTGGGACGGCATTTATCTGTTAAAACTGAATCCGACGACGGGCCTCGCCGAAAACGGCGGCTCACGCGGTACCCGAATCTCGCAACGCGGCTTCACGAGCGGACAACCGAACGGGAACATCGAGGGCGCAGAAATCATCTACAACGCCGAGCAAAACAAGTACTACCTGTTCATCGCCTACGACTGGCTCCAGACAAAATACAATGTTCGCGTCGGGCGCTCCGATTCCCCGCAAGGCCCATTTTACGATTTCAATGGCCGCGACATCAACATCGAAGAAGACCACGGTCCCATGATTCTCGCCCCGTACCAGTTTGCCGGACACGGCGGCTATCAGGGTGTGGCGCACTGCGCGGTTTTTAAGGAAAACGGGCAGTACTTCATGGCGCACCAGGCCCGCCCGGCCATCAACAGTTATTTTATGAACCTGCACGTCCGCAAAATCCTGTGGATGCCCAACGGCTGGCCGGTCGTGTCGCCCCAGCGGTATGCCGCCACGGAGCAAACAGCCGTCGTACAACAAGACCTCGCCGGCGCCTGGGAATACATCCAACTGGGCTACCGTGTGGTGCCCGGCTACGCCAACGAACAACTTTCGCCCGACCTGCAAGTAGCCGAACCCCTGACCTTAGCCGCCGACGGCAGCATCAACGGAAACCCCGGAAACCAGTGGACCTACACCGCCCCGCTACTCGAACTCCGCTGGGCCGACGGCCGCACCGATCAGGTACTTGTGGAACGCGGGCGCGACTGGGAAAACAAACGCCCCTGTCTCATTTTCGCCGGTTTGAACGGCGCGGGAACAGCGGTGTGGGGGAAGAGGTGAGGTGTTTGGGTGTTTTAGTGTTTGGGTGTTTTAGTCAGATGGCGAATCCAGCCAAGGGTTAAGTTGAGTGTGGTTTCCGTCAGTTTACTTAAATGGATTAATTGCTCTGTGGACAGATAATTGACATCCTCCAGTACATAAAGCATACTCTTAACTTCAAAAGTTGACGCTTTGGCAATATCATAAAATCGCAAACTGTCTTTGTCGCCAAATCTACCGAACCCTTCTGCAAGGTTGTTCATAACGGAAAGTGCAGCACGTTTGATTTGGCTTTTTGTATCCCAGTCTCTGGATAATTCACCCGTTTGAGCATATTCGTAAACGGTTTTTACGAGAATTCTCGCGGCCTTCCAACATTCAAGTTCCTCGAATCTCTTGATAGGTTCCATGTAGCATCCAATTTAATTGTGTGAAAAAAATAAGACCACAAACCTGCGAATCATTTTATTTTTTATAAAACAAAATGATTTAAAACAAGATATTTTTTTAAATTTAATACAACCTGTTTGGGGGGCGTGCTTCCGTGTTTGAGTGTTTTTGTGCCTTCGTCAACCATGAAAACACCCAAACACGAAAGCACGAAAACACCCAAACACGAAAGCACGAAAACACCCAAACACGAAAGCACCAAAACACCAAAAAACACCCAAACACATTAAAAAACATGAAAAACACACTCTTCGCAGCCTTTCTCCTGCTCGCCGCCTTGGGCCAGGCCCAAACACCCGCCGTTTTTAACGTGTCCGTGGACAAACCCGGCGCTGAAGTGCAACCCACGATGTGGGGCATCTTTTTTGAAGACATCAACCTCGGCGCCGACGGCGGCTTGTATGCCGAACTGGTAAAAAACCGCTCGTTTGAATTTTATACGCCGCTCATGGGCTGGAAAGAGGAAAAATCCGGCGACAGCGCGGGCAGCTTGATTGTGCAGAACAGAGGCGGAAAAAACGCCGCCAACCCGCGGTATTTGCGCGCAACAGCCAAAGCCGGCAAATATGGTTTTTCCAACGAAGGCTTTCGGGGCATGGGCATCCGGGCCGGCGAAACCTACGATTTCTCCGTGTGGACACGCCAGGCCGGCGAGCAACCCGTACGGCTGAACATTGAATTGCGCACACCCGCCGGCGAGGTCATCGGCACGGCCGCACTGGCGCCGTCCGGTAAAGACTGGAAAAAAGAAAAAGTCAGTTTCACCGCCACGGCCACCGAGCCTAAAGCAAAATTGTACATCTGGCTGGACAACCCGGGCGCGGTTGATCTCGACATGATTTCCCTGTTCCCACGGACAACCTGGAAAAATCGTCCCGGCGGTATGCGCGCCGATCTGGTACAATTACTCGCCGACCTGAAGCCGGGATTTTTTCGCTTCCCCGGCGGCTGTATCGTCGAAGGCCGCGAACTCGCCACCCGATACCAGTGGAAAAAAACCATGGGCAACGTGGAAGACCGCGAACTCATCGTCAACCGCTGGAATACCGAGTTTGCGCACCGCCCTACACCCGACTATTTCCAGAGTTTCGGCCTTGGCTTTTATGAATACTTCCAGCTCGCCGAAGACATCGGCGCCGAACCCCTGCCCATCCTCAACTGCGGCATGGCCTGCCAGTTCAATACCTCCGAAGTGGTGCCGCTCGACCAGCTCGATCCCTATATCCAGGACGCGCTCGACCTCATCGAATTTGCCAACGGCCCCGTCACTACCGCCTGGGGCAAACTCCGCGCCGACCTCGGCCACCCGGCGCCGTTCAACCTCAAACTGCTCGGCGTGGGCAATGAGCAGTGGGGTGAGCAATATGTGGAGCGGCACAAAATTTTCACCAAAGCCATCAAAGACAAATACCCCGATATCCGCCTCATCTCGGCCGTAGGCCCGTTTCCCGACGGGGAGCAGTTTGACTATTTGTCCAAGGAAATGACGGCGTTGAAAGCCGAAATTGTGGACGAGCACTACTACCGCAACCCGGAGTGGTTTTTGCAAAACGCCGGCCGGTACGACCGGTATGACCGCTCCGGCCCGCGCGTTTTCGCCGGCGAGTATGCTGCCCAAAGTGTGGCCGTGGTCAGCCCCGACAATAAAAACAACTGGCGCTGCGCCATTGCCGAGGCGGCTTTTATGACCGGTCTGGAGCGCAATGCCGACCTGATCCAGATGGCTTCCTACGCACCGCTTTTTGCCCACACCGAAGGCTGGCAATGGACGCCCAACCTGATCTGGTTCGACAATTTGCGGGCTTTCGGTACGCCGAACTACTACGTCCAGAAGATATTTTCCACGAACCGCGGCGACAAGGTGCTGCCTATCCTGTATCAAAATGCTGCGGCTGCCGGCCAGGACGGTCTGTACGCATCCGCCACATTCGACCAGGCTACGGGCGAGGTCATTGTAAAAATTGTGAACACCACTGCTGCCGCCAAAAACACCGAAATCCGCCTCGACGGGTGGAAAAAAACAAGCGGCTCGGGCAAGTTGTCCGTCCTGCGCAGCGATAGCCCCGAGGCCGTCAATTCGCTCGACCAGCCTACCCGTATCAGTCCGGCAGAACAAGCCATCGAGGTGAAAGACAAAAAAGTAGCCCTCGTATTGGCGGCCGGTTCGGTATCCGTCATTCGAGTAAAAAACTGACCGACATGAAAAACGTCTGGCCCAATGCGTGCCCGGATGCCGATATGTTACAGATCGGCAAACTCTCGAAACGCGGCCCCGTCGGGCCGGAGCGGTTCAGCCTGCTGACCAACGATGAGGTGATCGCGGTGAACCAGCGGGGGTACGCTGCCCGGCAACTGTTTCGGCGCGACAGCGTATGCGTGTGGGTTTCCCAAAATCCCGATTCGCCGGATTTGAACGTCGCGTTTTTCAACCTTTCAGAAAATGAAAAAGAAGTGCCTGTGTCGCTTGCAGAATTAGGTTTGACAAATGGGGCATACATTGCCCGTGATTTGTGGGCCAAGCGCGCTTCAGCCAATTTTTCCAACACGTTTTCACCTAAAGTCAAGCCGCACGGCGCCCGCCTTTTCCGAATCCAACCCAAACACTAAACCCCCTAAACACAAAAAAACATCAACATGCTCGACTTAAAAACATTGGACATTTGGTTTGTTACCGGCAGCCAGCACCTGTACGGAGAAGAAACCCTCCGGCAAGTGGCGGAGCACGCCCGGACCATCGCCGGCGCGCTGGATACTGCGGAAAAAATCCCCGTCCACGTCGTTTTCAAACCCGTGGTCAAAACCCCCGACGAAATATACCACCTCTGTCAGGCCGCCAACACCGACCCGAACTGTATCGGTATCGTAGCGTGGATGCACACGTTTTCACCCGCCAAAATGTGGATTCGCGGTTTGCAAAGCCTGCAAAAACCCTTGTGCCATTTGCACACGCAGTTTAACCGCGACATTCCCTGGAGCAACATTGACATGGATTTTATGAACCTGAACCAATCGGCGCACGGCGACCGCGAGTTCGGATTCATGGCCTCGCGCCTGCGCATGAACCGCAAAGTGGTCGTCGGGCACTGGCAAGACCCCGCCGTGCAGACCCGTCTTGAGGTGTGGGCGCGCGCGGCGGCAGCCCGGCACGACTGGCAAGGTGCCCGATTCGCGCGTTTTGGCGACAACATGCGCCAGGTGGCTGTCACCGAGGGCGACAAGGTGGAAGCTGAAATCAAATTCGGCTATTCGGTCAACGGCTACGGGGTCGGCGACCTGACGAAAAGTATGCAGGCAGTGTCCGATGCGGCGATTGATCAAATCATTGCCGAGTACGAGGCTGCGTACCAACTCGCCGATTCGCTGCGCAAAGGCGGCGCTGCGCATGCTGCGCTGCGCGAAGCCGCTCGCATTGAAATCGGCTTGCGGCATTTCCTCGAAGCGGGCGGTTTCAAAGGCTACACCAACACGTTCGAGGATTTGCACGGCATGGCGCAACTGCCCGGCATTGCCACCCAGCGGCTCATGGCCGAGGGCTATGGTTTTGGCGCTGAAGGCGACTGGAAAACGGCGGCACTCGTGCGGGCGGCCAAAGTCATGGCAGCAGGTTTGCCCGGCGGCAACTCGTTCATGGAGGATTACACCTACCATTTCGACCCGCAAAACAGCCTCGTGCTCGGGGCGCACATGCTCGAAATTTGTCCGTCCATCGCCTCCGGCAAACCCGCTTGCGAGGTGCATCCGCTGGGCATCGGTGGCAAAGCCGACCCCGTTCGGCTCGTGTTCGACGCCCCCGGCGGCCCGGCGCTGAACGCTTCCATGATTGACATGGGCAACCGTTTTCGCCTGCTGATCAACGAAGTGGAAGCCGTGGCGCCTGTTGAAAAACTACCCAAACTGCCTGTTGCCCGTGTGTTGTGGAAACCCCTGCCCGACCTGAATACAGCTTGTGCAGCGTGGATTTACGCCGGCGGCGCACACCACACCGTGTTCAGTCAAAACCTGACGACCGAGCATTTTGAGGATTTTGCCGACATGTTCGGCATCGAATTGACCGTCATTGATTCCAAAACCGACCTGCGGCAGTTCCGTTCGGACCTGCGCCTGGGAGAAGTTTATTACAAATAAAAAGATGCAATACGTCATAGGTTTAGACTACGGCACCGACTCGGTGCGTGCCCTCATTGCCGACACGGCCGACGGGCGCGAGGTGGCTTCCGCCGTTTTTTACTACCCGCGCTGGAAGGCCGGGAAATACTGCGATCCCGCGGCATCGCAGTTCCGCCAGCATCCGCTGGACTATCTGGAAGGGCTGGAAAATTCCATCAAAATGGCGCTCGCACAGGCGCCCGCCGATGTGGCCGCCAACGTCGTCGGCATTTCGGTGGACACTACCGGCTCCACGCCTGTGGCGGTGGATCAGGCGGGTACGCCGCTGGCTTTGTTACCCGAGTTTGGGGAAAATCCGAACGCGATGTTTATCCTCTGGAAAGACCATACGGCCAATGCCGAAGCCGACGAGATCAACGCGCTGGCCCGGCGGTGGGACACGGATTTTACCCAATACGTCGGCGGGATTTACTCTTCCGAGTGGTTTTGGGCTAAAATCCTGCACACCCTGCGCGCCGACGAGCGGGTGCGCCGGGCGGCATTTTCCTGGGTGGAACATTGCGACTGGATTTCGGCGGTGCTCACCGGCAATACCGACCCGCTGCAATTGCGGCGCTCGCGTTGCGCGGCCGGCCACAAAGCCATGTGGCACGAAGAATTCGAGGGACTGCCCAGCGAGGCATTTCTGGCGCGGCTCGATCCGCTGCTGTCCGGCCTGCGCGAGCGGCTGTTTCGCCATACCTACACGGCCGACACCCCGATGGGGAAAATTGCTCCGGAATGGGCAGCACGGCTGGGCTTGTCCCAACAGATCGTCATCGGCATCGGCGCGTTCGACGCGCACACGGGGGCGGTTGGCGCCGGCATCGAGCCGTATTCGCTGGTGCGGGTGATGGGCACCTCCACTTGCGATATGCTCACGGCGCCCAACGAGGAAGTTGGTAACCTGCTCATCCGCGGCATCTGCGGGCAGGTGGACGGATCTATTTTGCCCGGCATGCTCGGTATGGAGGCCGGCCAGTCGGCGTTTGGCGACGTGTATGCCTGGTTTCAAAACTTGCTGGCCTTTCCCCTGCGCACGTTTTTGAGTGCGGAGGAGGCTGAAAAAATTTCGGAGAAAATCATACCTGCCTTGTCGGAACAGGCGGCTGCGCTGCCGGTGACCGAACACGACCCGGTCGCGCTCGACTGGTTCAACGGCCGCCGCACGCCCGATGCCAACCACACGCTGAAAGGCGCCATCACCGGTCTGAATCTCGGAACCGACGCCCCCAAAGTATTCAAAGCCCTGGTGGAGGCCACGGCATTTGGGGCCAAACGCATTGTGGAGCGGTTCCAGTCCGAGGGCGTTCCCATCCGGCAGGTTATCGGGATCGGCGGCGTGTCGCGGAAGTCGCCATTTGTGATGCAAACCCTTGCCAATGTGCTGAACATGCCGATCAAAATAGCGCAGTCCGAGCAGGCTTGTGCGCTCGGTGCAGCGATTTGCGCGGCTACGGCGGCGGGCGTTTACCCCAGCATGTCGGACGCGCAGGCAGCTATGGCTTCGGGTTACGACGCGGAGTTTCACCCGCAGCCGTACCAGGTGGCGGTGTATGAAAAACTGTACAAGCGGTATGTGGAATTGGGGGAGTTTGTGGAAGGGTAGAAGGTTTTGATTTTAAAATACATTACTGGACATTTTTAGAATGAGGAGGCTGTCTCATAAGTCCGCACCGTATTGCGCCGTTGACAGGCGAATTCATTTTTTGACAGGATAAAAAGGATTTACAGGATTTTCGGCGACGGAGTCGCCTCATTTATCCTGTAAATCTTGTAAATCCTGTCTGAAAAAAATCAATTCCCGTCAAAGCCATGCTTTTGAGACAGCCTCCTGGATGCCGAAAGACAAAAATGTCCAGAAAAAATACATCATAAATATGAAACTGCTGTACTGCATTCCATTCTTGCTCCTGAGCCGGCCGGCGCCGGCCCAATACCCGATTCAGCCCGTGCCCTTCCATCAGGTGCAGTTGGAAGACAAATTCTGGGCGCCCCGCATCGAAATTGTCCGAACGGTGACGATTCCGGCTACGTTTCGGAAAAAGCGAGGAGACCGGTCGGGTAAAAATTTCGAGGTAGCGGCGGGCGCCGAGCGGGCGGCGTTTGCACCCGCTTTCCGTTCGACGACTCGGATTTGTACAAAAGCATCGAAGGCGCGGCCACCGCTGCGGACACACCCGGACGCCAAATTGCAGGCAGATGTAGAAACATGGATTGAAAAATACGCGCGGCGCAGGAGCCAGACGGTTACCTCTACACCTGGCGCACTATCGTGGAGCGGCAGAAAAAAACGGGCGACACCACGCCGCCGGAGCAGAAAAAACCCTTTTTGGACTGGCTCGACGGCCCGCGCTGGCAAAACGAGGACAAACTCAGCCACGAATTGTACAACGCCGGGCACCTGTACGAAGCCGCCGTGGCCTGGTACGAAGCCACCGGCAAGCGCGACCTGTTGGACATTGCCCTGAAAAATGCCGAGCTCGTGGCTCACGATTTCGGTCCCGGCAAACTTGCCAAAGCCCCCGGGCACCAGGAAATCGAAGTCGGTCTGGTCAAATTGTACCAAACCACGGGCGACCGCCGCTGGCTCGACCTGGCCAAATTTTTCCTGGATGTGCGCGGTACGGCGAAGAGTACGCCCAAAACCACCAAAAAATACAAGACCAGCGCGTGGCCGTCGGGCACGCCGTACGGCTTTGTTACATGTTTGCCGGAGCGGCGGATGTGGCGGCGTTGACGGGTACCCGCGAGTACGACGAGGCCATGAAATCGGTTTGGGACGACATTGTGAGCAGTCAGATGTACATCACCGGCGGCGTGGGCGCCACGGGCAGCAACGAGGGTTTCGGCGGCGCGTACGACCTGCCGAATTACAGCGCCTACTGCGAAACCTGCTCCTCCATCGCGTTTTTGTGGTGGACGCAGCGGATGTTCCAGCTGACCGGCGACAGCCGTTATCTGGATGTGGTGGAACTCACCCTGTACAATGCTCTGAACGCCGGGTTGTCGCTGAGTGGCGACCGGTATTTTTACCCCAATCCGCTGGAAAGCCGCAAAAACGTGGAGCGTACCGAGTGGTTTTTCTGCGCCTGCTGCCCGCCCAATCTGACCCGCTTTTTTGAAGGAATGCCCGCCTTGCTGTACGCCAAAAAGGGCAACGAACTGTACATCAACCAATTTGCAGCCAGCAAAACCCAAATAGAAAACACGAACAGCAAAGGACAGAAAGTGTTGGTTCTCATCCGTCAGGAAACCGGTTTCCCGTGGGACGGCCGGGTCAATATTCACGTTGACCCGGCTAAACCCAACACGTTCGCCCTCAAAATCCGCATCCCCGGCTGGGCCAAGGGCAATGCTGTGCCCCTGGATTTGTACCGGTATTTTGCCTACACCGACAATCCGGTCAGCATCCGGCTGAACGGCAGGGCCGTTGTTCCGAAGTTTGAAAACGGCTTTGCAGTTATTGAACGCAAATGGAACAAGGGCGACGTGGTCGAACTGGATTTGCCGATGCAAACCCAGCGGGTGCAGGCCGACAACCGGGTGGAAGCCGACGCCGGCCGGTTTGCGCTGAAACGCGGCCCGCTCGTGTATTGTCTCGAAGGCCAGGATCAGGCCGACGACCGGGTGCTGAACCTGCTTGTGCCGGACACGACGACTATCCGCTCAAAATTTGATCCGACCCTGCTGGGCGGCGTGCAAACGCTTTCGCTGTACGGTTTTTTGGTCAAAAAGAAAATCACCCCCAATGAAGCCGACCTGCAAAAACTGGCCCTCAAGGCCATTCCGTACTATGCCTGGGCCAATCGCGGCCGGGACAATATGGCGGTTTGGCTGCCGCATAGCCTGCGGGTTGTCAACGAAATTGCCAAGCCGACGCTTGCTACCCGCTCCAGGGCATCGGCTTCCGAGGGCGCAAACGGCGATTTGAAAAATATCGCCGACCAGTTTCCGACCAAACGCTCCGCCGACCACGAAAGCCCGCTGGTGCACTGGTGGCCCCACTTTGGTACCACCGAATGGCTGCAATACGATTTTGAAAAAGCCGAACAGGTCGGCACTGCGCGGGTCTATTGGTTCGACGATGAGGTCACCAATGGCGGCTGCCGCGTACCCAAATCCTGGAGGATTCTCTATCTGGACAACGGCGTTTGGAAACCTGTGTACGCCCCCGACGGATACAAAAACGCCAAAGACCAGTGGAACGAAGTACAATTTGAACCCGTGAAAACGACTGCCCTGCGGCTGGAGATGACCTGGCAGGATGGTGTTTCTGGGGGCGTACACGAGTGGGAGGTGGACTGATTGGTTAGATTAAGCCGATTGATTCGATTATTTCGATTCCTGCCGTGCTTGATTCATTGCGATTTTTTTTCGTCAACCCCATCCAACCATAAACTTGATTGACAATGAAAAAACTCGTTTACCTGACTGTTTTGGCACTTTTGCCGACCCTGCTCCTTGCCCAAAATCGGCTTACACTTAACGCCGACCTGGGCCGCGACACCATCAGCCGCCACATTTACGGGCACTTTGCCGAACACCTCGGCAGGTGTATTTACGACGGCTTCTATGTGCGGGAAAACAATACGAAAATCCCGAACACGGACGGTGTGCGCACCGACATCATCGAGGCGCTGAAAAAACTCAAAGTACCCAACCTGCGCTGGCCGGGCGGCTGCTTTGCCGATACCTACCACTGGAAAGACGGCGTAGGGCCAAAGGACAAACGCCCCAGCATGGTCAATGTCTGGTGGGGTGGGGTGACGGAGGACAACAGTTTTGGCACCCATGATTTTCTGAACCTCTGCGAACGTATTGGCGCGGAACCGTACCTCGCCGGCAACGTGGGCAGCGGTACCGTGCAGGAGCTTTCCGACTGGGTCAAATATGTAAATCACGAATCCGGAAGCCCGATGACCGACCAGCGAAAAACCAATGGCCGCGAAAAACCCTGGAATGTCAAAATCTGGGGTGTGGGCAATGAAGTGTGGGGCTGCGGCGGCAACATGAAACCGGAATACTACGCCAACATTTACCGCCAGTACGCCACATTTATGACCGACTGGGTGAACAGCGACAAACTGTTCCGCGTCGCCTCGGGCGCCAATGTGGCCGACTACAACTGGACGGAAGTGCTGATGCGCGATATCCCACACCAGATGCTGGAGGGCGTGGCCCTGCACCACTATTCGTTTGTGGAGTGGGAGAAAAAAGGTTCGGCTACGGCCTTTTCCGAGGAGCAGTATTTCAAAACCATGAAAACCGCGCTGCGTATGGAGGAACTCGTGACCCGCCACAGTACGATCATGGATAAATATGATCCGGGTAAAAAAATCGCCCTTGTTGTGGATGAATGGGGCGGCTGGTACGACGTGGAGCCGGGCACCAATCCGGCGTTTCTGTACCAGCAAAACACCCTGCGCGACGCCATGATTGCTGGAACTACGCTCAACATACTCCACAACCATTGCGACCGCGTTCGGGTGGCCAATATCGCCCAGACCGTGAATGTACTGCAATCCGTTGTGCTTACTTCCGGCGAAAAAATGCTGCTCACGCCCACCTACCACGTCATGGAAATGTACAATGTGCACCAGGATGCGCTTTTGCTTCCCCTCGATGTGCACGTCGGCGACTATGCTTTTGGCGATCAAAAACTGCCCGCCGTATCGGCTTCCGCTTCGCGGGATAAAGCCGGACGCGTGCATATTTCTTTAGTCAATATCGATCCGAGCCGGACGCAGGAAGTGACTGTTTCGCTCCGGGGCGTGTCGGCAAAGGGCGTCTCCGGGCGTATTCTGACCTCAGGGAAAGTGCAGGATTACAACAGTTTCGATGAGCCGAACAAGATCAAACCGGCGGAGTACAAAGGCGCGGTTTTGAAAAATGACGAACTGAAAGTCACACTGCCTCCCGTGTCGGTAGTGGTTTTGGAATTGAAGTGATATATGTTTACAAAACAAAAAGCAATGTTGAACCAATTCAAACACCTGCGTGAAGCAGCCTACGAGGCCAATCTGGAAATCCCGCGCCAGAGCCTCGCCATTTACACCTTTGGCAATGTATCGGCGATTGACCGGGCGGCGGGCGTGGTGGCTATAAAGCCCAGCGGGGTGCCTTATTCGGAGTTGAAACCGGAAGACATGGTGCTGGTGGATTTGGAAAATCAGATTGTCGAAGGGACGAACCGCCCTTCGTCGGACACCAAAACCCACATCTTGCTGTACCGGCATTTCCCCACGATTGGCGGCATTTGCCACACCCATTCCACCTATGCCGTGGCCTGGGCGCAGGCGATGCGATCCATCCCGAACCTCGGTACCACCCATGCCGACCACCTCGTGGCAGCCGTACCGGTGACCGAGGTGATGACCGACGCCATGATTTTGGGCGACTACGAGCACGAGACGGGCAACCAGATTCTGGACATTTTCAAAAAACACCACCTCTCGCCCGAGGAAGTGGAAATGGTGCTCGTGGCCTGCCACGGCCCCTTCACTTGGGGAAAAGATGCGGCAAAGGCGGTGTACAATGCTGCCGTTCTGGAAGAATTAGCCAAAATGGCTCACCTCACGCTGCAACTAAACCCCGCTACGCCGCCCATCAAACAAGCCCTCGTAGACAAGCACTATTTCCGCAAACACGGCAAGGATGCCTACTACGGCCAACAATAACCCCACCACCAATCAACCAATCACCAATCAACCAGTCAACAATTCAACCAACCAACTCTAACATGCAAGGATTCGACACACTGGATTGGATCGTCATTGGCGGTTATTTCCTCATTTTGATCGGGATTGCCATTTGGGTAATCCGGCAAAAGCAAGACAACACGGAAGATTACTTTTTGGCGGGCCGCAACATCGGCTGGTTTGTGGTAGGCGCTTCCATTTTTGCCTCCAATATCGGTTCGGAACACGTCGTCGGATTGGCCGGCGCCGGCGCCGGCGGCAAAATTCCGATGCTCATTTACGAACTGCACGCCTGGCTGGTGCTGGCTTTGGGCTGGATTTTCCTGCCGTTTTACCTGCGCAGCGGCGTGTTCACGATGCCCGAATTTCTTGAACGGCGTTTTAGTCCGCAGGCCCGGTGGTTTCTCACCGTTTTTTCACTGTTGGCGTATGTATTGACCAAAGTATCCGTCACGGTGTATGCCGGCGGTATCGTGATTTCCACCTTGCTGAATATTGATTTTTGGTTTGGCGCTCTCATCACGGTTGTACTTACCGGGGCATACACCGTGATGGGCGGAATGCGGGCAGTTGTGTATACCGAGGCATTGCAAACCGTTGTGCTGGTTATCGGCGCGGCTACCCTCACCTTTTTCGGGTTGCAAGCGGTAGGTGGATGGGGCGAGATGAAAGCCGCGCTCGAACCCGGCTACCTGAATATGTGGCGCCCGGCGAGCGACCCGGAGTTTCCATGGCCCTCGCTGGTGATCACGAGCACCATTGTCGGTATCTGGTACTGGTGTACCGACCAGTACATTGTGCAACGGGCATTGGCTGCTCAAAACATCACGCAAGGCCGGCGCGGCACCATTTTCGGCGCGTTACTGAAACTCTTGCCTGTGTTTTTATTTCTCATCCCGGGCGTAATAGCGCTGGCGCTCAAAAACAAAGGGCAGCTCCAGTGGGACACGCCCGATCAGGCTTTTGTCTCCCTGCTGATGCAAAAAATGCCGAGTGGCCTCAAGGGGCTTGTGGCTGCTGGTCTGTTGGCTGCGTTGATGAGTTCGTTAGCCTCCGTGTTCAACTCTTGCTCCACACTTTTTACCGTGGACGTTTACCGCAAACTGCGTCCTGACACCCCGGAACACAAACTCGTCAACATCGGGCGAATGGCTACCGTTGTCGTCGTGGTACTCGGTATTGCCTGGATACCGATCATGCAAAACATTTCCGGTGTGCTGTACGAGTACCTGCAATCGGTGCAATCGTACATCGCGCCCCCGATTACAGCGGTATTTCTGCTCGGTATTTTTTCCAAACGGATCAACTCCAAAGGAGCCATGGCAACGCTGATGGCCGGGCTTTTGGTAGCCGTGGTACGCCTTACGCTGGAACTGAGCCGCCATGCACTCGATCCGAACGGCTTTTTTTATGCCTTCGCCAGTATGAACTTCCTCACGTTCGCTGCCTGGTTTTTCCTGTTTTCGGTTAGCGTTTGTGTGGTGGTGAGCCTGCTCACGCCCGCGCCGTCTGCCGAACAGGTGGAAGGACTGACATTCGGCTCCCTGACCGACAAGCAAAAAGCCGATAACCGCAGCAGTTACAACGTGTGGGATATCGTCGTGTCGCTCGCCGTCATCGCCATCGTGGCGTATGTGATGATCAGTTTTACGGGGTAGTATTTTCGAGGCTGGACGCCTCATGCTTCATACAATTTGAGTTAGGTTAGAAAAGTCGCCGATGTACTATCGGCGGCTTGTTTTTCACCTCGCTGCCGGTTCAGGTAATAGAGGCTGTCTCAAAAGCATGGCTTTGACGGGAATTGATTTTTTTCAGACAGGATTTACAAGATTTACAGGATAAATGAGGCGACTCCGTCGCCGAAAATCCTGTAAATCCTTTTTATCCTGTCAAAAAATGAATTCGCCTGTCAACGGCGCAATACGGTGCGGACTTATGAGACAGCCTCTGAGTGCTCAGGCAGTGCGGTTTTTCACTTGCTTAAAAACACCACCACCATGTATTCAAAAATTTTCCAACTTGCCCTGCTGGCGGGCGTCATCTGTTTTTTTTCCTGTAAAAACACCCCCGGCACGCCACAACCCGGCATCGAAAAATCGGCCTTCGGCCAAATGCCCGACGGGCGCGCCGTGGAGTTGTACACCCTCCGCAATGCGCAGGGCATGGAGGTAAAAATCACCACTTATGGCGGCACCATCACCAGCTGGACGGCGCCCGACAAAGCCGGAACATACGCGGACATCGCGCTCGGCTGCGATTCGCTGGCGGATTACCTGCACGGCACTCCGTATTTCGGCGCTATCATCGGGCGCTATGGAAACCGCATTGCCAAAGGAAAATTCACGCTCGACAGTGTCGCCTACACCCTGGCTACCAACAACATCGGCAACCACCTGCACGGCGGTATTGCGGGTTTCGACAAGGTGCTTTGGTCTGCCGAGGCTGTGCCGGGCGCTGAACCGGCGCTCCGGCTAACCTACCAGAGCAAAGACGGCGAAGAGGGCTATCCCGGGAATTTGTCCGCAACGGTGACCTACACCCTCCAGAAAGACAATGCCCTGAAAATAGATTACACCGCCACGGCGGATAAACCCACTATCGTCAACCTGACCAACCACACCTATTTCAACCTCGCAGGCAACGGCGATATCCTCGGCCACGAATTGCTCCTGCACGCCGACCGGTTTTTGCCTGTGGACAGCACACTCATCCCGACGGGCGAGCTGCGTCCGGTGTCCGGTACCGTGTTTGATTTTACCTCTGCCACACCTATTGGCGCTCGTATCAACGACACGTCGGATGTGCAAATCCGGTATGGTTTGGGCTACGACCACTGCTGGGTACTGACGGCTTCCGATGCCGATGGCTTGCGCCCGGCTGCCGTTTTGTCCGAACCGCAAAGCGGCCGTGTGCTGGAGGTGCTCACCACCGAACCCGCCGTGCAGTTTTATTCGGGCAATTTTCTCGACGGCACGGTCACCGGCAAAGGCGACTTGCCCTACCGGTACCGCACCGGCCTCTGCCTCGAAACGCAGCACTATCCCGACGCACCAAACCGCCCGGAATTTCCCTCCACCGTGCTGCGGCCGGGCGAAATGTATACATCCAGCACGGTGTATCGGTTCTCTGTGAAGCGGTAAGGGTACAGCGTCTCGAAACCTTTTCTGGAAATCAATACAAGAGCAATCCTCCCGGTAGTGGCAAATTTCGAGTGATGGAACGCGGATTAAACGGATGCAGGCAAAACGGATTTTCACGGATTTATTTAGAGGAATCCGTGAAAATCCGTTTTGCCTGCATCCGTTTAATCCGCGTTCCATCACTCGAAATTTGCCACTACCATCCTCCCTAAGCATGTCGCATTTCAGCATGCATACCTGTTTCCGGGGTAAGTATACCTTTGGGGTCGGATTTTTAAAACAAAAAAATTACAACAGGACTCCTGCCTTGGCCAACCCAATATCCGGGAATGCTCAGCCGCATGGATCAAACTTGAAAAGCACGCACACTATGAAAAAAATCAACATTGCGTATTGGATCGTAACCGGGCTGTTTGCCGCCTTCATGATTTTCTCGTCGGTATCCAATGTGCTTTCCTCGCCGGAAGCGGTACAGTTTCTGAACGGACATTTAGGTTATCCGTTGTACATCATTCCTTTTTTGGGTGTAGCCAAAGTGCTGGGCGCCATTGCCATCCTCATACCTTCGCTGCAACGCCTCAAGGAGTGGGCTTATGCCGGATTCTTTTTTGATCTGACGGGCGCGTGGTACTCGATATTGTCTGTGGAAGGATTCAAGCCCGAGGGATTGCCTATGCTCCTTTTCATCGGAATGCTTTTGACTTCCTATTTCTTGTGGCATAAAAAAAGCGCCGGAAATTGATCGCCTGGCACCTGGTATGCCGGCTTCATTTTGAGCCAATACTGTGTTATTTTGATGGTTTAACCGTCCGGCCTCGTGTTTTCACCAAACAGCTCTACGCGAGTCTGCTTGATGAAAACACTAAACAGGGTGGTAAATTTTTCTCTCCTCCTCCGCGCCTCCGCGTCTCTGCGGTAAAATCTTCTCTCCGGTGTCTCCGCTTTGAAGAAAAATGCAGGGTCATGTGCGGCACGACAGCCGTACCTTCGCACCTATGAAAAATCAGCAACTAAAAAAGATAGCCAACACCATCCGCGGACTCGCCATTGACGGCGTGGAAGCCGCCAACTCCGGCCACCCCGGCATGCCGCTGGGCATGGCCGATGTAGCCGCAGTCCTCTGGACGGAATTTCTCAAACACAACCCAGCCAACCCGCATTGGGCCGACCGCGACCGCTTCGTGCTCTCCGCCGGCCACGGCAGTATGCTGATCTACAGCCTGCTGCACCTGTACGGCTACGACCTGCCGCTCGACGAACTGAAAAACTTCCGCCAATGGGGCAGCCAAACCGCCGGCCACCCCGAGTACGGCCATGCACCCGGCGTGGAAACCACCACCGGCCCGCTCGGCCAGGGTATTTCCAGTGCCGTCGGTATGGCGCTGGCCGAAAAACAACTCGCCGCGCGATTTAACAAAGGCCCGTACAAAGTGGTAGACCACCACACCTACGTCATCGCCAGCGACGGCGACCTGCAGGAGGGCATTTCGCACGAAGCCTGCTCGTTTGCCGGACACAACCGCCTGTCCAAACTCATCGTCCTGTACGACGATAACAACATCAGCATCGACGGCGAGACGCACCTGTCGTTCAGCGAAAATGTGCTCAAACGGTTTTCCGCCTACGGCTGGAATGTGCAGCGCATTGACGGTCACAACTACGACGCGATCCGCGCCGCCATCACCCTGGCGCAGGCATCCGACAAACCCAGCATTATCGCTTGCCGCACCATTATTGGGTTTGGCAGCCCCAACAAAGCCGGTTCCGAGGAATCGCACGGTGCTCCGCTGGGCAAAGAGGAGGCTGTGTTGACCAAGAAAAAACTTGGCTTGCCCACCGACCAATCGTTTTTTATCGGAGCGGAAGTGTCGAAAATGGCCCGGAAAGCCGGCGCCGACAGCGCCAAAGCCGAACGCAAGTGGCAGGAATTACTCGGAAAATACCAGGCAGCACGCCCCGAACTCGCCGCAGCATTCCAGGCTTGTCTGCGCGCGGAAGTGTCTGCCGAGGCGCTTGCCATCCCGGAGTTTCCCGCCGGCAAAATGGCTACGCGTATTGCCTCCGGCAAAGTACTGGATTTCATTGCCGGCAAAATACCCGCGCTGGTAGGCGGCTCGGCAGACCTGACGCCCTCAAACAAAACCTTTGCCAAAGGCCAAACTCCGTTCAGCATCAAAAACCCGGCCGGACGGTACATTCACTACGGCGTACGCGAGCACGGCATGGCCGCCATCATGAACGGGATGGCTCTGCACGGCGGTGTGATCCCGTACAGCGGCACTTTTTTCGTGTTTACCGACTACATGCGCCCGTCCATGCGCCTGGCGGCACTCATGGGAATCCGGGTCATTTATGTGCTCACCCACGACTCCATCGGCCTCGGCGAAGACGGCCCCACACACCAGCCCATCGAGCACCTGGCATCCCTCCGGGCTATGCCCAACCTGTCGCTCATCCGGCCCATGGACGCCAACGAAAC
This sequence comes from Lewinellaceae bacterium, assembly GCA_016719605.1. Taxonomy (GTDB): domain Bacteria; phylum Bacteroidota; class Bacteroidia; order Chitinophagales; family Saprospiraceae; genus M3007. The sequence goes on from JADJYW010000016.1 coordinate 88,437, forward strand.
CGCCGTGGCCTGGAAAATGGCGCTGACCCGTACGGATGGCCCGACCGGGCTGATTCTTACCCGACAAAACCTGCCCAACTACGACCGGCCTGCTCTCGGGATGGGCGCCGCCGAAGAGGCGCGCAAGGGCGGCTATGTGCTGACGGAAGACAAAGATTTTAAGGTATTGCTTCTGGCCACCGGCTCGGAGGTCGAGATAGCCGTGAATGCCAAGGCTCTGCTGAATCAGAAAGGTATCGGCGTGCGGGTGGTGTCCATGCCCAGCACGGATGTATTCGACCGGCAGCCGGCGGCCTACCGGGAGTTGGTGTTGCCGACTCGTTGCCGGGCGCGGGTGGCTGTGGAAGCCGGGGCAAGTCTCGGTTGGTACAAATACGTCGGTTTGGACGGCGCCGTCGTTGGGCTGGATCATTTCGGCGCTTCGGCGCCATACGAGTTGCTATACGAAAAATTCGGGCTGACGGCTGCGAACGTAGCCCAAAAGGCACAGGAATTGGTGGCCGGGTGATTTAATACCGGATTTTCCGGGCAGGATTTCAGGCTGTACAAGAATTTTTACAACTTTTTTGTGTCTGCCAACCGGCGTCGAAGCCACAAAATTCCAGCAGTTTCTTTTTTTGTAAAAAAATGAAAATCAAACACTTGAATTTTTTCTTGTAAAAAAAGATCGAGAAAAGGTACGCGAACAAACTGCGAATTTTGTCTTGCTATCGCCGCGCAAGTGCCCGCATCTTTGTACTGTCAATGCGAGAGAACAAGAGGCGATACGAAAAACGGGGCGCGGCATAGACACCAGATTCGATCTTTTCATGAGAATATCATAGGCGCGGGCCGCGGTACGAACGAGTACTGCGGCCCGCGCTGATTTAGTACCAGACGACCGCCCCTTGCTATTTGCCTTTTTTCTTCCGTTTCGCGTCTGCGATAGCGAACCGGATGGCCTCGTATGAAAATCGCTGCTTGAAGTGTTCGTGGATGTCCTTCAGTTGGTACGGTTCCTCGAACAGGGATAGCGCCCCTTGCACCAAATCCAGCGCCTCGGGGGAGGTCCACCGGCTGATATCCACCAGTTCGCCGCGCTCGTACATGACGGCGAGGTGGCTGATGACCGTGACCGGGCTGATTTCCCGTTGGCGGGCAATTTCCTCTATGGGCAGCCCCTGCTGAAACAAGTCCCAGGTGAGCAGGTAGGTGCTGCCGGGTACGTTGAGTCCATCCCCGGTTTTTTCGCGTACGAAGCGGCGAATTTCCTCAATAAACGCATTGCCATAGAGTTGCAGTTTGCGTTCGCCTACCCCGCTGACATAGAGCATGTCGGAGTCGGTGACCGGGCGTTTTTGGGCCATTTCTTCTATGGTGGCATCGCTGAAAACGAGGTAGGGCGGCACACCCTGTTGCTGGCCGATTTTGCGGCGCAGGGCCACGAGGCGTTCGAAGAGTTCGCCGCGCAGGAGTTGGGTGCGGCCGGGCTGACGCAGGGCGGCAGCGGCGGCGCGTTCGGCGGCTTTTTCTTCGGGCTTTGGCGGGAGGGCCAGGCGTACCTGCTGGTTTCCGAACACCACTGCCCGGCCTGCATCGGTGGCTTTGAGGCAGTTGTTTTCGTCGTAGGCAATCTCGATCAGGCCGTGGTGCAGCATTTGCGAGAGCAAAAATTGCCACTCCTCGGCGCTGTACTCCCGGCCCGCACCGTATGTCTTGATTTTGTCGTATCCTGCCTGCAAAATATCCTGACGCCGGCTGCCGCGCAGCACATCAATGAGCATATTGATACCTGCTTTTTCCTCCATGCGCAGCAGGGCGGACAGTGCTTTTTGCGCAGCAGTGGTGCCGTCGAACTGGCGGGGCGGGTTGCTGCACACATCGCAGTTGCCGCAGCTGCGTTCGAAGGCTTCGCCGAAATAGTGCAACACCGTTTTGCGGCGGCACACAGGCGCTTCGGCGAATTGGTACATCCGGTTCAGTTTGGCAATTTTGAGTTCCTTTTGCTCCTGCAAGGCATCGCCTTCCTCGAACATTTGCCGATAGGTCATCACGTCCTGATAACTGAAAAACAGCAGCGCCTCGGCGGGCAGACCGTCGCGGCCCGCGCGGCCGATTTCCTGGTAATAACCCTCCAGATTGCGCGGGAGGTTGTAGTGGATAACAAAGCGCACGTTGCTTTTGTCTATGCCCATGCCGAAGGCAATAGTGGCGCAGATGACCGGTACGCGGTCGTTGATGAAATCTTCCTGCACCCGGTCGCGCTCTTGCGGGGGCATCTGGGCGTGGTAGTGCGCCGCTTTGAAGCCTCGTTTGTTGAGTTTTTCCGCTACTTCTTCGCAGGTACGCCGGGCAAGGCAATAGATAATACCCGATTGGCCGGGATGTTTTTTCAAAAAATCGGCGATTTGCTCGAAGCGTTTTTGGCCGGGGCGTACGGTCATCGAGATGTTGGGCCGGTCGAAGGACGCGATGAAAACAGCCGGATCGTGCAACTGGAGTTGTGCGGCAATATCCTTGCGGGTCAGTTTGTCGGCTGTGGCGGTGAGCGCCAGCATGGGCACATCGGGGTACTGCTCTTTGAGAAATTTCAACTGGGTGTACTCCGGTCGGAAATCGTGCCCCCAAGCCGAGATGCAATGCGCTTCATCTACTGCAAAAAGGCTGATTTTCAGACGCCGCAGCAGGGGTTGAAAACTTTGAGAAACTAATTTTTCCGGGCTGACGTACAGCAGTTTGATGCGTCCGGCGAGCAGGTCGTCTTCTACATCGCGGATTTGGCCGGCGCTGAGCGCGCTGTTGATAAACGCCGCCGGAGCGCCGTTGCCGCGCAGGCCTTCCACCTGGTCTTTCATCAGCGCGATGAGCGGGCTAACGACTACGGCGGTGCCGTCCAGTGTCAGCGCAGGAACCTGAAAACAGATACTTTTTCCGCCGCCGGTGGGCATGAGCACCAGCGCGTCCCGCCGGTCGTACACGGTCTGGATGATGTCGGCTTGCAAGGGCCGGAAAGCATCGTATCCGAATACTTTTTTGAGGGTGGTTTGAGCCAGGTTGAGGGTCATACGGAGTGATGGACGAAGAGTTATGAACGATTAGTAAAAGCACCTGATAAACCATAAGCACAGGAGCATTCAAGTGACAGGGCAAACCTAAAACAAAAAATTAATTCTCTAAAAAACAATTTGTTTTATATTTGCTCTCTGAAACAACAACGATAGGAAAAATAGGAGAAACATGCCGAAAATGTTCATATTTTTTTAAAACGTATCTGCCATGATTGTGACATTTGTAAAAAAGCGCTGGTTCAGTATCGCGCTGGTTTTGATCGTTCTGGTCGCCGTGGCGCGCAAAAACGTGCGCTTTCAAGCGGACGACACCGCCGCTCCTGCAGCCGGAAAAACCCTTGAAAAATACACCGAAGACGCAACGCCCAAGGCTACGGCGCTGATGAACATCGCCGGTGACGGCAGCCAAAAACCTGTTCGACTACCCGATGTGGACGACGCCACCACGGTGGCTTTTCTCAAACGATTCGCCTCGGTAGCGGTGACCGAGCAGGAAAAATTCGGGATACCCGCGTCGGTCTTGCTGGCTTGCGCATACCTGAACAGTTTTGCCGGCCAACGCACCTGCGCCACCGAAGCCAACAACTACCTCGCTACACGCTGCACGGCTGATTGGGGCGGGCCAGTAGTATCCATCTCCGGCGCCTGTTTCCGGCAATACGATACAGCCTGGGAAAGTATCCGGGACTTTAATGTGTACCACAGCCAAAAGGACTGGTATACCGCGTTGAAAAAATCGGCCAAAAAAGACTGGAAGGCCTGGGCCAGGGGCCTGGCTGCGCACCGGGTATCCGATGTGGAACAGTTTGAGGCGGAAATGGCCGAGGTTATTCAGGCGTACCGGTTGTTTGAACTGGACGAATGAAGCCGCTCTGCCCACTGCGCCATACGATGCGGACTGATCAGACCTATCTGTGGGGCGCCGGCAGCAGGTTTTAGAGCGTGTTTAAAATTTAGTCGCTGGGCTACGGACGGCCAATTTCATTTCTATCCTCGTTAAAATTTTCGCCGTAGGCACCCGGCTACGGCTGCAAATTTTGCCTCAATAGAAACAAAATTTGCTCGCCCTCGCTCCAGCACTAAAATTTAAACACGCTCTTACACTACGGCTTTGGCAATTTGCCGGATGGTGTCGGTATCGCCCATGGTATAATAGTGCAGACAGGGCACGCCGGCGGCTTTGAGTTCCTGCGACTGCTGGATGCACCATTCGATGCCGATCTGGCGCACGGCCTCGTCGTTGGCGGCTTTCATGGCAGCATCCACGAGGTCTTTGGGCATGTTTACAAAAAACTTGCGGGGAATGGAGTTGAGTTGGTAACGTTTGGTGAGCGGTTTCAGGCCGGGCACGATGGGCACTTCGATGCCCGCCTGCCGGCAGGCCGCTACATACTCGAAGAATTTCTGGTTGTCAAAAAACATCTGGGTGACGATGTAGTGCGCGCCGGCATCCACCTTTTTTTTGGTAAAAACCAGATCGGAATCGAAATTGGGCGACTCAAAGTGTTTTTCCGGGTAGCCGGCTACGCCGACACAGAAGTCGGTTTTTTCGCCATTGATAATATCGTCATCCAGGTAGTGGCCCTGGTTCATGCCGGTGATCTGGCGCACCAGGTCGAGTGCATATTTATGTCCATGCTCGTGTGGAATGAAGCGTTCCTCGAACTGGCGGGCGTCGCCACGCAGGGCGAGTACATTGTTGATGCCGAGGAAGTTGAGGTCAATGAGAGCATTTTCGGTCTCGTCGGTGGAAAAGCCCCCGCAGATCAGGTGCGGTACGGCGTCCACCTTGAAACGGTGCATAATGGCCGCACAGATACCCACTGTACCGGGGCGTTTTCGGATAGCGGCCTTTTCGTAGTACCCCGACGGGCGCACCTTGTAGATGTACTCCTGCCGGTGGTAGGTGACGTCAATAAATGGGGGTTTGAACTCCATCAGCGCGTCGAGGGTGTCGAAAATGGCTTGCATGCTGCCGCCCTTGAGCGGGGGCAGCACCTCGAAGGAGACCAGGGTTTTGCCCCTGGATTTGGAAAAGTGGTCGGTAACTTTCATCGTATGATTTAACTATCTTCCCGGACTTGAACAGCACGGCTAAACTCCCGCTCCCGATTGCGTTGCACCCGTTTGGCGACCAAAATACTCACCTCGTACAGCACATACAACGGGATGGCAACAATGGTCTGGGAAATAACATCCGGCGGCGTGATAATAGCCGCTACGATCAGGATGGCCACCACGGCATGGCGCCGGTATATTTGCAAGGAGCGATACCCCACCAAACCTATTTTGGTGAGGAAATATGCCACAATCGGCATTTCAAAAACAAGTCCCATCGGGATGGTGAACATGGTCATGTAGGTCACATACGAATCCAACGTAGGCGATACTTCGGCGCCGTCGAGGGTGTAACTGGCCAAAAAATTGATGGAAAACGGCGCGACGATGAAGTAGCCAAAACTCACGCCCAGCAAAAAAAGCGCCGAACAAATGGCCACTACGCCGCGCACAGCCTTCTGCTCGGTTTCCAACAAACCCGGCCGAAGAAATTTCCAAAACTCCCACAACACAAACGGAAAAGCGCCAATCAAGCCCAACCAAAAAGAAACATACAGGTGCTGCATCAGAATTTCGCCCAGCTGCCGCGTGATGATTTTAAATTCCACCGGCTGAAAACACATCTTGTCTTCCAGACCCGCCTGATGCGACAAGTGGCACATTACCCGAAATGTCGGAAAATCCGGATTGCGCGGACCAAAAATAAGTGTGTTGAAAATAAAGTCTTTGTTCAAAAAACACACCGTGCCAACCACGGCTATAGCTACCACCGAGCGCAGGATGTGCCGGCGCAACTCTTCAATATGGTCAAAAATGACATCTCGGCTCGCTCCCCGCGTAAGCGCTCCTCTTCGTGCAATTGATCAATCGGTGTAGGCATACGATTTCGTTAGACCGGGCAAAGGTAGAAAGGTTAGAAGGTTGGAAGGTTGGAAGGTTGGAAGGTTTCTGGTTGCACGAACCTTCCAAACTTCTAACCTTCTAACCTTCCAACCTTCCAACCTTCTAACCTTCCAACCAGTAACCTTCCTACCTTTGTGCATCAATACTTTTCAGATGCAACATAAAACAGACGTAGAGGCCCTCAACAAACTCGTGCAAGCCGAGAGCGCTTTTTTGGAAAAACTAAAAGCGGCTACTGCACAGGTGATTGTAGGCCAGCAGGATATGCTGGATCGCTTGCTCATCGGCCTGCTCACCAAAGGGCACATCTTGCTCGAAGGTATGCCGGGCTTAGCCAAGACATTGGCGATCAAAACACTCGCGCAAGCCGTGGATGCCCGCTTCAGCCGCATCCAGTTCACTCCCGATCTGTTGCCTGCCGACGTGGTAGGTACGATGATCTACAACCCGGCCAAGGCAGAATTCACCGTGCGGCGCGGCCCGATCTTCGCCAACTTCGTGCTGGCCGATGAAATCAACCGCGCGCCCGCCAAGGTACAGAGCGCCTTGCTGGAGGCCATGCAGGAACGCCAGGTGACTATCGGCACCGAAACCTTCAAACTGGACGAGCCGTTTCTGGTGCTGGCCACCCAGAACCCCATCGAGCAGGAAGGCACCTACCCCCTGCCCGAGGCGCAGGTCGACCGGTTTTTGCTGAAAATAAAAATCGAGTATCCTTCGCAGGACGATGAGCGGCAAATCATCCGCCGCAACCTGAACAACGAACCATTGGCCATCACCAAAGTAGTGTCGGTGGATGCGCTCCTGAAAGCCCGCGAGGCCGTGACCAAGGTATTTCTCAGTGAAAAAATCGAACAATACATCCTCGATATCATCTTTGCCACCCGTACCCCCGACCGTTTTGGACTGCCCGATATCGCTCCACTCATCAGCTACGGAGCCTCGCCGAGGGCCAGTATCGCACTGGCCCAGTCGGCCCGGGCACTGGCATTCATCAACCGCCGAGGCTACGTCACCCCCGATGATGTGCGCGAAATATGCCCCGATGTACTGCGCCACCGCATCGGGCTAACCTATGAAGCCGAAGCCGAAAACATAAGCCAGGAAGACATCGTCAAAAAAATCCTGCAAACCATCGTCATCCCGTAAAAAGGTTGGAAGGTTGGAAGGTTAGAAGGTTAGAAGGTTAGAAGGTTGGAGGGTTAGCGCAACCAGAAACCTTCTAACCTTCTAACCCTCCAACCTTCTAACCCTCCAACCTTCCAACCCTTATGCTTTACCTGACCAATCGTTTTTTTCGGCTTTTTGGCGGCCTTGTCGGGTTGTTTGCGCTGGCCTATCCGTTCGGGTTTTTGTATCCGGCGGCGCAGGCTGCGTTTGCTGTAGCGGTGGCGGTGGCGAGCGTGGATGTGCTGTTGTTGTTTGGCCGGCGGCCGAATGTGTTGTGTACGCGCGTACTCCACCCCGTGTTTTCCCTGAGCGACAACAACCCGGTGACCCTGAGCCTGCACAATGCCGGCAACCTGCACCTGCACCTCACTGTCGTGGACGAACTGCCCGTGCAGTTTCAGCGCCGCGACTTCGGGGAGCGGCTGACCATGGCCCCCGGCACACGCGCGGGCATCCGTTACGAACTGCGCCCGCTGACGCGCGGGGTGTACGCCTTCGGAAAGATCAATGTGTTTGCCGCCAGTCGCCTCGGTTTGGTGGAACGGCGCATCACTTTTGATCAGCAGCAGGAGGTGGCGGTGTATCCGTCCATCATCCAGATGAAACGCTACGAACTGCGGGCGATGAAACACATTGCCCACGAGACAGGCATCAAAAAAATGCGGCGCATCGGGCACAGCTACGAGTTCGAGCAGATCAAAAACTATGTGCAAGGCGACGACTATCGCAGCATCAACTGGAAGGCCGTGGGCCGCCGATCCGCACTCATGGTAAACCAGTACGAGGACGAGCGCAGCCAGCAAGTGTATTGCATGGTGGACAAAAGCCGTGTCATGCGGATGCCCTTCGACGGACTTAGCCTCATGGATTACGCCATCAACACCGCGCTGGCTATCAGCAATATCATCCTGAAAAAACAAGACAAAGCAGGGCTGCTCACCTTCTCCGACGTGATCGGGGCTACGCTCAAAGCCGAGCGCAACGCCGGCCAACTGAACAAAATCCTCGAAACCCTGTACCGCGAGCGGGAGCGCACCGGAGAGGCCAACTACGAACTGCTGTACGAGGCCGTGCGGCGTTTCATCGGGATGCGGGCATTGCTCCTGCTATTCACCAATTTTGAAAGTATGCATGCGCTGGAACGCGCACTGCCCACCTTGCGCCGCCTCAACCGACTGCACCTGCTGGTCGTGGTCTTTTTTGAAAACACCGAGATCCGCGCTTTGGCCAGCGAAACGGTACACCACACGGCCGATATTTACCGGCAAACTGTGGCGCGCAAATTTTTGCAGGACAAAAAAGAGATGGTGACCAAACTGCGCCAGTACGGCATCCAGGCCGTGCTCACCAAACCCGAAGACCTGACCCTGAACACCATCAACAAGTACCTGGAGTTGAAATCGCGCGGGTTGATTTGATGCAGATTTGACGTGGTTTCATTGGTGCAAGGTGTATTTTCACGCACACTACGGGACATTTTCTCGAAACTCCGAGAGGCTGTCTCATAAGTCCGCACCATAATTGCGAAATTGACAGGCAAATCCATTTTTTGACAGGATGAAAAGGATTTACAGGATTTTCGGCGGCGGAGCCGCCTCATTTATCCTGTAAATCTTGTAAATCCTGTCTGAAAAAATCAATTTCCGTCAAAGCCATGCTTTTGAGACAGCCTCTATTGCCCGAAAAAATGTCTAATAGTGCATTTGCCTTACATTTGGGTATTCCAAACCGTCAAAAACAGGGGATATGTATTTTCTTGACCTGAGCGACAACTTGTCCGAAACCCAAAAGCAAACCTTCGTAAAACGCTGGGAACTTACGCGCCGCCGGGGGATGGTTTTCTACATCCTGCGGATGATTTTGTTTACCATGCTTTTCACAGGTTCTGTGCAGTTGTCTGATCCACTTTTGCACGCCAACCCTTTTTCGGCAGATACCTGGACGGCGTGGTCGGCTGCATTTGAGCTGTCGGGTTATTTGTTTTTTTCGGTGGTTGCCGGCCTCGTCATTGGTATCACGGGCTGGTTCGGAGCCGAAGAAATGTACAAGGGGTTTCGGAAGTAGACCCACGCGCATGACGAATTAAAATACACGAATATGATGTATCCAGACGAAAAAGAACGCTTCCTGAAAAACTGGGAGGCGCGGCACAAACGCGGAAAAATGCAGTACCTGCTCCGTGCCACCCTGGGCATGGTGGCACTGCTATTCGCCACCTCGGTGCTTGTTGACCTTATGGATCATTCGTTCACCGAAGCAATTTTTGCCAACCTGACAGCCAAGAGCCTGATCTCCAAGACCACTGGTGCGCTCATCATCGCTTTGCTGGAGTGGCATGCTACGGAGAAAACTTATCGAAACCTGAATGATGCGGGGTGAAACGACAAACGTATGGACGACTACGAAAAACAACAATTTCTCAAATCCTGGGAGGCCCGCCACCGACTCGGCAAGGCGCCATTTGTGCTGCGCACAGCGGCACTTTTCGTCGTCATAGTATTTGTTTTATTGGTTCTGCTCGACCTGTTCGATCAGCCTTTTGCCGATGCGCTTTCGAGCAACCTGATGCCGCGCAAATTGATCTCCAAGGTCATAGTTGGCGTATTGCTGGGCTTCCTCAACTGGTACCTGATGGAGCGCCAGTACCGGAAATTGCAGGAAGAGAAATAAAAGCCTCTACGCAACGCATCCCTAAAAAACCAGCGCCCCGCCAAAGCGGAAATTCACCGCTGCCGATCCATAAGGCGTTACGGCGTTCAGCACGTTGTCGGACAGGATAAACAACTGCAGCGGGCCGGGTCGGGCCACAATACTCAGCCCGATGTTGGCTGCCGAGCGATCGTTCACGCTGTACATGCCACCCACAGTCAGCCATTTCAAGGGCGACCAGTGCGCGTTTACACCTACGGAAGTAGCCGTGCGGCGCGGGCTGTTGAAATGGTGCAACACGGCGCCCAATACCCAGCGTTCCGTCAGTTTCCAGGAGCCACCGACATAGATTCTGGTGGGCAGCGTGGTCGTAAATTCCGAATCGGTTTGCTGAAATTGCAGCACGTCGTTCAGGCTGTCCAGCGCCGCGCCGAAATCGAGGCTGTCCGTGGTGCCGTTCAGGATGTCGGTGCCCGGGATGCCGATGCCGTTGTACTCAAACGTGCCCTGACTGTGGAAATAACGCGCATTTTTCTTCCAGGAAATGCTGCCGCCGAGGTCCAGCACACTGGCACTCACGGAAAGGCGCTCGCTGACCTGGAGTTGAAGGCCAAAATCAAACGCGACACCGGTGTTGTCCGCAAACTTGTTTTTGATTTCGTTCAGTGCCAGATCGTAGGTCAGGCCGGCCGTGTCAATACCCGAAACGATGCTGGAGGAGTGGAAAGCGTAGTCCGTGGCGAGTGACAACTGGTAAATATCCGAATCAGTCAGGGCGCGGATTTGCCGGCGGCTGTCGTCCGTCTGCATAGCGCCGATGCCGGAGAGGAATTTGGCGCGGGCGCCGAGCGTCAGTTTGTCGCCGAATCGCCTGCCTATACCGAGGTGGAGTTCGTTCCAGCTGGCGGTGTTGACCGCAAAACCGATTTCCAGCGTCTGGCCGACGTACGGGCCGTTGCCGTACCAGAACAGTTCGGCCAATGCTTTGGGATAGTTGATCGCCGTATTCACGCGCACGGCGTGGCCGGCTTGCAGGTACCAGGCGCCGAGGCGCAAACCAAGCGACACCGTCTCGAAGCGTTGGTCGTAGAACACGTCATTATTCGGCTCCAACTTGCCGATAGCGTTTCCAACGTCCAGAAATGTGCGGTCGCCCTGTTTGCGCAGCAAGTCGTTGTAGGTCACGTCGCCGGAGTGGGCGGCATCGAGACCGTACGAAGGTCCGCCGAGCGCAACGCGCTTTCCCGAAGGGAAAAATGCGGGATTCAGGGCGCTGGCATGCCAAAGGCCGTTTTGCTGATGAAGCAGGAGCTCCTGTTGGGCATGGGCTGTTTGCAGGTGAAAAAGAAACAGGAAAACGGGTAGGATATGGTGTAGTTTCATTGTTCGTCAATGTTTGAATAATTCGAGAGGTCGGCGGGTTTCAACCCGTCGGTACGCATTGTCGGCGGGTTAAAACCTGCCGGTACGCTACTCGCCGCCGAGGCGCATCTTCACTTTCAGACCCATTTTTACTGTGGTACTTTGTGTGGCCAAAAGTTTGACCGGTACCAGTCCGCCTTCGGCGGTGGTAAAAAAGTTGCGCATCAGGATGGATTTGGATTGGCGCACCCGGTCGAAGCGGGCAATGTCCATCTGCACAAAAGTTTCTGTGCGTTTGGAGCCAATGGCAATACCATTGGCGTCAATGGGCGGGGCCTCCATGATGAATTGCGGAGCGCCGACGAACAGCGAGTCCAGGGCATTGCCCGTCTCGTCGAGGAAGTACAATTGCAGCGCCGTGGCAATGGGCGTGCCGTTTTCGGTGACTAATTTGAACTCTACTTCTTCGATTTTGGCCGTGTCCAGGTCGGTGTAGTCACCGAAATTCAGGTTGAGCGTTTGCTCCGCCCCGAAGTCCTGCACGGAACCTTCCAGTACCAGTTCTACCCGCATGCGCAGGGCGATGGTGCTCTTGTCGGTCAAAAAACCTTCAATCGTCGGGTCCTTCGTAGCATTGGATATACCCGCCACTTCGTAAACCAGTTGCACAGGCTGGGCATTGAAAATGTCGGCGATATTCGAGTTGGAGCCGTCCAGCACGATGTCGGTGTACTTGGTTTGGCCGACCTCCCCGGCTGCCAGCGAGGGGTAGTTGAAATCAATGCTGTCGCCAAAAAACACACTGCTTTCCAACTTGTACTCCAGGCCGTCCTGCCCGATGAAACTCAGGTATTTGACCACGCCCCGCGTCGGAAATCCCCAGGAGTTGGACACGGTCATAATCACCTTCGGGTCTTTCACGCGCACGTCGCCTTTGAGGTCGGTCTGGTTGATATCAATGTCAATGGTGTCCAGTGTAAGCGGGTACTCCGAATAGCCCCAGTAGCCTTCCACATACGAAAGGGTGAATCCGTTGAGCAGCAAACCCATGCCGGGTATGCCGGGCGAGGACTCGGGCAGCACGACGCGCACACCGTCGGGGGTATAGGCTTCGTAGCGAAAATCCAGGGTATTGCTGTCCGAGAGCAAGAGGTGCCCCGACAGGTCGAGCGGCGGCGAGATGGACAGCTGCCCGGCCGCTACCGAGAATGGATGGGAAAACACCTGCCCGTTTTTCGACATCTGCGGGATGTAAAACGTACCGGTTATCGGTTGGCTCAGTTTGTTGTTGATGATCACGTTCAGCGTTCCGGCGAGCACATCGGCACGGTGGATATAGACCGAATCGGGCACGTTGAACGGGAAGCGGAAAAAGGTATCGGCCACCGGTATCGGCGCGTCGGGAAATTTGAAGAACTCGAAAATATCCGTGGCGGGTTTTTCAGCCACGTCGCCGCTGTAGTACAGCGTCATGGTGTTGTCGGGGTTCACGACAATTGTGTCGCCGCTAAGGGTGTCGTTGAGCACCGTGAGCATCAGCTCTTGCAGGCCGATCGTGGTGGAAAACAACGGGAAAGCATATTCGGCCGAGCGTTCGGCAATTTCCACATCGTTGAGACCTGCCTTGTTGCAAGCGGAATAGAGGCCAATCGCCAGCAAAGCAGGGATCAGCAGACGTAACCAGTTTTTAAATGCCATCAGAAACAAGAATTGGGTATTGGTTAGAAAATACCAGGCGCGGGATTAAAATAGACAGTATACAGATTAAGTTTCGTAGTGGATTTTGGAGGTTATTTTTATCCAATCGAGGCGGATTTTGCAGTCGAAATGGGACGATTTTCGGCGAAAAAATCGAACGAAGAGTGGATAAAAATAGGCCCAAAAGACGGTACGAAACTTATTCTGTATACTGTCTAATGGAAACACGCTCTAAAAACCAAAGCCGACGGATAGCTGCATGACCACGTTCCGGTCCTTGTCGTCGCGGAAAAGCAGCGTACCGTTGTCGGTGGTGGATTTGGCCAGATCGGCCGTATTGTTGGTGACATCGGCCAGGCCGTACTGCAGGCGGAAGCCGACAAAAAGCGAGCTGCTCATGTAGTAGGCCACACCCGCCGTGAGGCCAAAGTCGAGGCTGTTGTACAGTTTGCCCTTGTCTTCGGGGTAGTCGTAGGCGCCCAGGGTTTTGGGTAATTCGACGACACGGCCATCCACATTGGGCAAAACGACATCGCCGCCTTCACCCAGTCCGGGCTTGTCCTTGCGGTAGTTGTGGTTCAGGTTGAACTCCACGTCCTGAATACTGTTTCCCAGCGTGCTGGTGCGGCCATTGGTATACGACAGGGAGCCTTCGCCGGTGGATTGCAGCAGAAAACCTGCGTATGCGCCGCCCGAAAATTCCAGGTCTTTCCAGCGTCCGTAAACCTGCACGGGAATATCCATGTAAGCATTGGTGACATTGATGAGGTAGCGGGAGTTTCCGGTGCTCAGGGTGCTGCCGCCATCGTACCGGAAAATGCGGTACGATTCGCCGTCGTAGGTGTACTTCGCACCTTTTTTGGTGTAAAGTACCTCGCCGCGTACGCCAAAGGCATCCGTGAAGGCATATCCGAGAGAAAGACCGATGTGAAAACCGGTGAGTGTTTTCCAGGATTCCAGGTCGGCGCCGGCAGTACTAATTTCCGAAGGGCCGTCCATGCGGGAAAAATTCAAACCTGTTTTGAAGCCGTAGCGCAACTGTGCCTGCACGGTGCCGGCAAGGAAAAGAGCCGGTAGCAAGATGCCGAAAAAGCGAAGAAGAAGGGCGTTGTTTTTGAAAAAATAAGCCATGAATTGATTGGTTGAAACTGAAAAATAGGAGCGTCGTATGCCGTGGTTTTTGACGGAGGAAAAATAGACCGCCTTGGTTTGGGGCACCCAAAACGCCCGGAGGCGGGCAAAAGTACATTTTTCCTCGACAAGTCCACCGCGTCGGGATGCGTCCCGCCAAAAGGCGCTACTTTTGCCCAAACCGGCTATTGGCGACCCACAGGAGCCATCGGCCCAAAAATAATGCACATGAAAGATTGGCCACTCTGGGAAGTATTCATCCGCTCCAAACAGGGGCTTAGCCACAAGCACGTCGGCAGCCTGCACGCCTCCGATGCCGCCATGGCGCTCGAAAATGCCCGCGACGTGTATTGCCGGCGCAACGAAGGCATTAGCATCTGGGTCGTCGAATCCAGCCACATACACGCCTCCACCGAAGATGCCGAGGCTTTCTTCGATCCGGCCAACGACAAAATCTATCGCCACCCCACATTCTACGACCTGCCGGACGAAGTCAAGCACATGTAACCGCCCAACCGCTATGTACAAATATCTGCTGCATTTGGGCGATAATGCCCTGATTCTCTCCCAGCGCCTTGGCGAATGGTGCGGCCACGGGCCGGTTCTGGAACAGGATATTGCCCTCACCAACATCGCCCTTGACCTGCTGGGCCAGGCCCGCATGCTGCTCACCTACGCCGGCGAACTCGAAGGCCAGGGCCGAAACGAGGATGATATTGCCTATTTCCGTGATGCACACGCCTTTCGCAATGTGCTGCTGGTGGAGCAGCCCAATGGCGACTGGGCACACACCCTGGCGCGCCAGTTCTTTTTTGACGCCTACAATTACCACCACTGCCAGGCCCTGTTGGCCGGCGCCGACGAGCGCCTGACCGGCATCGCAGAAAAAGCATTCAAGGAAATCACCTACCACTTGCGGTACTCCAGCGAATGGGTCATCCGTCTCGGCGACGGCACCGACCTGAGCCGGCAAAAAATGCAGGCTGCGGTGGATGACCTGTGGATGTTTACCGGCGAACTCACCACGCCCAACGATACCGACCGCGCGGCGGCCGAGGCCGGCTACGGAGTTGATTTACTTAAAATAAAACCGCTTTGGGAGGCCAGGGTGCGGGCTGTTTTGCAAGAAGCCACCCTCCAAATTCCAGACAATGCCTGGATGCAAAGCGGCGGCAAGGATGGACGCCACACCGAACACCTTGGCTTTATTCTGGCCGAAATGCAACACCTCCAGCGCACCTACCCGGGTCAGAAATGGTGAGCACAGCTGCTCAAACCTCAAAGTTTCGCATGCCCGGCAGCCTGGTTTGCAGCGTGATTTCCAGTTCCTCGAGGTGTTGCAAATGTTCCAAATCAAGTTCGATTTTTCGGAACGGGTTGTGGCTGAGTTCCAGCGAGCGGAGCCGGGTACATCGCCCGAGAAACGCCGGCAGCGTTTCGAGCCGGTTGTAGCGGGCATTGAGCCGTTCGAGCAACGGTGACTGCTCGAGCAAATCCAGACACATCAGATTGCACCGTTGCAACACCGCTTCGCGCAGGGCGGGGAATGGCCCAAGGCGTTCCTCACCCGTCATGGGATATCCTTCCAGAATCAATTTTTCCAGCGTAGGGCTGCCGAAGGGGCCGCCTTCGGGCACTTGCATCGGGTTTCGTGGCCGCAGGTTGCCCTTGCGGATGATCAGCGTGAGCAGGCCGGGTAGTGCAAGTAGTTCTACCGGAAATGCCTCGACCCGGATGTTCTCGATGATGACAATTTCCAGAGGCAACTGCTGCAACAGGGGCAGCGCCGGGGCCAGGGCAAAGTTTTTGTTTGCCGGCAAGGCAATGAATTTCAGAAAGTCGAGCGTGCCGAGTGCAGGCGAGAGGGTCTCGACCTCGAGGCGGCGCAAGTCCAGCGTTTGAAAAGCGACTTGTGCATTGCTGCCGCCGCCGGGGCGGTTTCGATGCCAAAGGCACATTTTGCTGGCCAGCAGCAGATCGAACAGGTCCACTTCGGCGCATTGGTAGCGGCTGAAGTACTCCGCCTCGTCGTAGTGGTAGGCCGCCGACTCCCGCAGTTTCTGGGCCTGGCGTACCGTTTGTTCGGCAGCATGGCGCTGGAGCAAACCCATGGCGCGGGATGCCGTTTCCCGGCTCGCGTGAAATACTGCGATGCCAAACAAATAGCCCAACAGGCGGCGGTTGGCGCCACCGCCTTCGATAATTTCCAGGAGCAGCGGACAATTGTCGGTCTCCATGTCGCGCAGCAGACGCGTTATTTGTCGGGTGTACGCGCCGCCATCGCCGTCTGTTTCCAGATACAAATTCGGTTCGGTCATACTGCAAGCAACCCCGGGGTACACAACGGGATTTTATAGGAACATCTGGACAAAGAAAAGGTTAGGGGCCACCTCGAAAATGGTGGCAGTGTCGCAATAGTGGCCATTGGCAGGTTTTACCCGTCCTCTATTCGCTACGTTTCCGTTTTTTTGAGAACAAAATACAGGGAAACGGCATTTATGAGGTCAGTTCTGTTCGCACATTTCAATGATCTACATGCAGCACCTGTCAACTCATCCTTCGTCAACCGGTCACCATCAGAGCATGGATATTCAGGAAGGCAAACAAAAATTCATCGAATCGTGGGGCAAAATGGCCAGCGACTGGGGCATCAACCGTACCATGGCACAGGTGCATGCCCTGCTGCTCATAGCACCCGAGCCGCTGACGGCCGACGAGGTGATGGAGGGTCTGCGCATATCCCGAGGCAACGCCAACATGAATTTGCGTGCGCTCATGGACTGGGGACTGGTACACAAGCAACTGAAAACCGGCGAGCGGAAGGAGTATTTTTTGGCGGAAAAAGACATGTGGACCGTTGTACGCCAAATCATTGTACACCGAAAAAAGAAGGAACTGGAACCCATGCTCAAGGTGCTCGACGACGTGGCCGGCGTGGAAGCGCACTGCCCCGAATCCGAGTCATTTTGCCGGGTAGTCCGGGAAATCCGCTCCCTTTCGCACAAGGCCGACCAAACGCTCGATATTTTGACAAAAGCCGACTCCAACTGGTTTTCCAATGTTTTTTTCCGCATGATCCGGTAGCGCCGTTCCTAAATCAAATCGCGCAACAGAAACTCCTTCCTGATTTTTTCTTCCCCGCGCCTGATGGTCAGGCGAATTTTTTTGCCCGGTTTTTTTTGGAACAGGCGCTGGAGATCATTCAGGCTGTAGAAACTGGCGGGCGAGTTGCCAACCCGGATAATCTGATCGTCGCGGCGGATATCAGCCTCGGCGGCGGGCGAGTTTGGCAAGACATTCTGCACAATAAACATGTTGTACCTGGCTCCGGAAGCCACCACACTCAGACCACTCCGGTCGTACACAAAAATTTCCCGATACGATCTTGCTGGCTTCAGCCATATCTGTTCATTCTGGTAGTCCAGGATAACCTGAAACCGGTTGAGCAGGGCATTGCCGATCAAGCCGTTGCGCCGGTTGAGGTAGTCCCGGTTTACGGTGGTGTCCAGTTCCTGAAAGTAGGTGACCACGCCCGATTGACTGAATTTCCCCATTGCCACCTGATGCACCCGCCCGGTAAAGCCTTCGAGGTACCCGCCCAGCCCCATACCGATATTGCTGGGCAAGGCATTTTGGGGCGGATGTACAAGCGGGTGCGTGTTGTTGAAGAGCAACAACGGCAGGCCGGCGCCGGTGTCGAGCAGCAGTTTGACCGGGGCCACCGAGTCGGGCAATACCTGAATCGTGGTGCTCAGGTACATCTTGCCTCGAAAAATTTCGATCGGAATCGGTACAAAGTCTTTTTCCCGCAGTTTGAACGTTTCGCGGTCGTACAGTGTCAGGGTGCGGCGGTCGTAGTTGATTTTTACGATGTAGCGGGAAAAGATCATGCCCGACAAAATCCCGTGTACGTTCACGCCGGCATATTCTTCAAAGCGGAAATAGTCGTCCTGCAGGACGAGAATATCCTCCGAAGGCGCGTACACTTTTTCCGGGATATCGAGCCGAATCCGCCGGGCGAGGTAAGCCACGAGTGGTGTTTTCAGGTCGGAACCGAGTACGCGGAATTCGCGCTCGTACTGGATTCGCAGCAGGTCGCTGATCTCGCGTTTGGTCAGGATGGTATGCTCGGCGCCGGTATCGTAAATAAATTTTAGCGGCAGGTACCCGCCGAAATTGATCGTCAGGATGATGAAATTGTTGGTGTACTCAAACGGTATTTCCACTTGCTTGCGCCCGGCCAGGGTGATGAAGCCGGGCTGGGCGGCGGCGGGGCAAAACAGTGCAGTCAAATATCCCAACAAGAGTACGAATCGGAGCATGCGCGATGCGGGCTAAAATTTGATGATCGCCGGGCGTTGCGACATTTCGTGGTAACACAGTACGCCTTCGGCAAAATAGTGACAAACAATGCTGCGCCGGGTGGCGCCGGGGCGCTCAATGGCGCTGCCACCGTGCAAGAGGTTGGCGTGCCAGATCAACACGTCGCCGCGTTTGGCCAGCAATACCGATTTTTTCAGGCCATGCTGTCGGATTATCGCTTCTATTTTGTCCTCGTAGCGGCGGTTGCTGTTGCTGCCGATGGTGAAACGGGTGTTTCCCGACGCGTAATCCGGCGCCATTATGTAGGGCAACCGGTGGCTACCGGGGTAGTAAAACAGCGGACCGCCGTCCGCCGTACAATCTTCCAGCGCCGTCCAGGTGGCAAGGAGGTAACCCGGTGGCTCCGTGGTCATGTGGATAGAATCCGAGTGGGCGCGTTGCTCGCTGCCCTGCACGAAACTGAGTGACTGGAACGGGATGACCGGCTTGCCCAGCAGGAAGGACAACAGGCGGAGCATCTTCGGGTTTCGGAAAAAGTAATCGTTGGCTAACCCGCTCTGTTCGTGCAAGTTGAAAATTTTTCGGCCGGTGTAGTTGAATCCGGCCTTGCCGGCGCCCAGCAGCCGGTCCACCTCGGCATTCAGGGCCGCCGTGTCGGATGTGGCGTAAAAACCCTCCAGAATCAGGTATCCGTCCTGCACAAACTGCCGCACCTTGGCCTGCATGCCGGCATCCATGGCCGCGAATTCCGCGTCTTGCTCCAGGTGTTCGAGGGCATCAGGCCGGTCGAGCCAGGGAATGTCCGGGCTGTGCTGCGGGAAATCGGCGCTGCCGAGGGGAGCAACGACGCTTCTGCGCAGGCCCAATTGGCGGTACAAGTCTCTGTTCCGCCGCAGGTATTTGAAATTCAGGATATTGTTCAGGACGTACACCGCCTTGAGGCTGCGCAGGAAACCGGTGTATTTTTGGAAAAACCGCTGAAGCATGGAGCGAAAATCAAAATGTAAAAGCCAAAATGTAAAAGTAGCACGCCTTTACATTTTGGCTTTTACATTTTGATTTTTAAACCATGTCCCGTACGAGCAGCTGGAACCCGTTGCCGTGGATGTTGACAATCTCGATACCCGGGTCTTTCGCGAGGTACTTGCGTAATTTGGTCACAAATACGTCCATCGAACGGGCGGTAAAGTAGTTGTCTTCGTGCCAGATTTTGACGAGCGCCTCCGAGCGCGGCGTGACGTCGTTGATGTATTTGCAAAACATCCGCAGCAGTTCAGCCTCTTTAGGGCTGAGTTTCCACTGGTTCTCTTCGCCTGGCAGCGCTTCGGTGAGCGTGAGGATACGGAGCGGATAGTTGAAGTGGTATTTTCCGATCACGAATTCACGCTGCTCGTCGCGCGGGTCGGCAGCTTTGTTCACGCGCTTGAGCACGGCCTGGATGCGCAGCAACAGTTCTTCCGAGTTAAACGGTTTGGCGATATAGTCATCGGCGCCGATTTTGAAGCCTTGCAGTATATCGTCTTTCATCGTTTTGGCCGTCAGAAAAATGATCGGCACATCGCGATCGCGCTCGCGAATTTCCTTGGCCAGGGCGAAGCCGTCTTTGCGCGGCATCATCACATCCAGAATACACAGGTCGTACTGGCCTTTTTTAAAGGCTTCGTAGCCCAGTACGCCATCGGTAGCCAAATTCACGGCGTAGTCGTGCATTTCCAGATACGAACGGAGTACGTCACCGAAGTTTTGGTCGTCTTCTACCAGCAGGATTTTATAGTTCGCATTTGCCATAATAAAACCGGTTTGAAATAGTAGTTGTGTGAAAAAATAGGGTAAATGCGTGGATTAAAACGGATTCATTTTCAAATTTGATTGGATGCAACACGGCTCAAAACCGCCGCAATGCCGCATATAACGCATACCACCCGAACACAGTATCCCGTCCCGTCCCGGCTCGGAAAATTTGTTAAAATTGTAAGGTGTACTCGGTCAGGACACAAAACCAAACCCCTGTTAATTAAGCGCCTTCGCCAGCCAGGTAACCGCACCGGTCTATAATTTTTTCCGTGCGTGCAGCAGTGCACGCAACTTCGGATCACGGAATCTGTCCTTGGCCACTATCGTTAAGGGCGCGTTAATCTCACCCCAATGCCCGCATTTGATTTGAAAGTACGAATCTCTTCGTAATACTTTTGGCCGTGCAAGTTCCTTTTTTTAAACGAAATCCCTTGTCTGTTCCGCCAGGTGCGGGCAGGGAATGCTAACAAACTTTTTGCTATGAAAACAGTCCACCACCTCCTTACCGGAATCCTGCTCTTCCTCGCTTGCTGCACCACTTCCGCTTTTGCTCAATCCTCCGTACCCTCGGAGGGGGAAACAAAAGTGATCATCACCAAACGCACCATTGATGCCGACGGCACCGAAATCACCGAAACTATAGTCAAAAAAGGTAAGGCCGCCGAAAACTTCGATGTGAATCGGTACTTACGGGAAAACCGCGCCGAAAATGTTGAACTGGATGTACGGGTGCAGGGTTCCGAGGAAGGCGACTCGGTCATTCGGATCAACAGTTCCATAGATATTGACCTCGACGACCTGCTGGAGCGCAATTTGTCGGGTTTGGCCGAACTGAACGTGAAACCCAAACGCGGGTTCCTCGGCGTAACGCCTAAGGAAGATGCAAAACATACATCCGACGGTGTAGTTGTGGGCATCGTGGAAAACTCGGCCGCAGAAAAAGCCGGTTTGCGCGATGGCGATATACTAACCCGGCTGAATGATTCCGGGGTACGGGTTTGGGAGGATATTTCCGACTTCATGGCCGACACCAAACCGGAACAGCAAGTGCGCGTCACTTACCTGCGCGACGGCAAAAAAAATACCGCAGACCTTGTGCTTGGCACACAGAAAACTGCTGCCTGGGACTTTAAATTCGAACCCCAGGACTTGAAAGTGGCCGTTGACACCCGCGAAAAGGCCGCTTGCCTCGGTGTGTACTCCGATGCATCCGGTACCGGCGACAAGCAAGGCGCCTGTATCTCCGACTTCACCCGGGAATCGGCTGCCCGCGAAGCGGACATGATCGCCGGCGATGTCATTACTGCCGTGAACGGTGTGCGCGTCCAGGGGCATAGCGCGCTGTGGGATGAAATTGCGAGGTACCAGCCCGGAGACAAAATCGTGGTGGATTTCCTGCGCGACGATCAGTCCCGCCAAGTCGAGGCATCCCTCAAAGCCTGCCAGGACAATTCCAACAAGGTGATTCTGAACAAGACGGACAAAGATGGCGCCGATGCCCAGCGCGAGTTTTTCCTCGGAAACTGGGTCGAAAAGGACGAGCAGAGCCTGCGCGAACGCCAGGTCATCACCATCCGCCGCAGTACCGAAGGCGATGCCCCCCAGGTAGTGCCTGTCCCGGAAACAACACCCGACCGCGCCCTCCAACTGGAAGGCTTCCGGGCCTACCCGAACCCGACGGTCGGACAATTGACAGTAGAGTTTCGCACCGAACCACTGCCGACGGTCGTATCGCTGCTCGATATGTCGGGAAGACAGTTGTTCCGGGAAGAACTCAATGCGTTCGGCGGCGACTACCTCCAGCGGTTCGATCTCTCGGAATTTGCCAAAGGCACAGTGATCATCCATGTGCTACAGGGCGACAAGGTGTTTACCGAAAAAATTATCCTGAAATAAAGGATGGCTGTTTTGCCGCTAGCACAACGCCCTCTCGCCAACAGCAACAAACGGCTCCCAAATTTGCTTCCTTTTTCGCCCTGCTTGGTGTTTTCACCAAGCAGCCTCGCGTAGAACCGCTTGGTGAAAACACCAAGCAGGGCGAAGGGATGACAAACACAGTATATGCACAGCCGAGGCTCGGCGGTACCGGCAAAAAAAGAACGAGGGGAGACGCGTCTATGCGTTTCCCCCTCGTTCTTTTGCACACACAACAACCAGCAGCATGAAACGCGCACCTGTATTGATCCTGTTCCTTGCCTTCGTCGCCTGCCAGGCCGACACAGAGATGGTGGAAATCAAAAATGAACACAACCAGACCGAACGTTTTGAACGCCGGAAAAAAGACTTTGCCAAACACGGCTCCTACCGGCGGCTGCACGAGCAGGGTTACTTGCTGGAGGAAGCCTCCTACATCAATGATACCTTGCATGGTATCCGGAAATTCTATCAGCCTAATGGCCAACTGGAGCGCATCGAAACTTTTCAGCACGGACTACACCACGGCCCGGTCGTGTTGTACTACGAAAACGGCCAAAAACAACTGGAACAAACCTATCAATTCGGTGTGCTCGAGGGGGTCAGTACCAAGTGGTACCCCAATGGCGTCCTCCTGGAAAAAGTAACCCTGAGCAACAACGAAGAAAACGGCCCCTTCACCGAATGGTATGAAAACGGCAAAATCCGAGCCGAGGGCAACTACCTTGGCGGCGACAATGAACACGATACGCTAAAATTATACGATACCCTCGGGCAACTCGAACGCATGCTGATGTGCCAAAGGGGAGCCTGCCAAACCATTTGGAAAAAAGAGTAACAGTTTAAAGTTTTGAGTTTTGAGTTTTGAGTTTTGAGTTGAATTTGCGCCGCGCCTGCCGGCCCGTTTTGTTTTGAGTTGAATTTGATCTCAAGTTGATGATTATGATTTTAGCCATACAAAAGTTCTTTGTGGCGGGTGCCATACCCGCCCGAACGCGCACCCGCATCCGGCACCTGCTCGTCCTTCTGCTCCCGCCTTTTTTCGCCATGGCACAGGTCACCGGCGGGCAGCACGTTTTCCAGTTTCTGACGCTGCCGCCCTCGGCACGCATTACGGCGCTGGGCGGTATGCAGATCACGGTACAGGATGACGATGTGGCGCTCGCAGCCACGAACCCGGCCGCGCTCAACGCCTCGATGGACGGCCAACTGGTGTTCAATCACAACTTTTTTCTGTCAGACATCCAGCATGGCTATGCTGCTTATGCCGCCCACTTGCCGAAACTCGGTATCACGGTGCACGGCGGCTTGCAATACATGGGCTATGGCGATATGCCCATGACCGACGAGTTCGGCAATATGCTGGGCAAGGTGCGGGCTGCCGAAACGGCATTTGCCCTTGGCGCCGCCCGCCGGCTCAGCCCGCGCCTTTCGATGGGCCTGAACCTGCGGGTGGCCGTTTCAACACTAGACGTGTACCAGTCCACAGCCATAGCCGCCGATGCCGGATTTTTGTATGCCGACACCGCCCGGCTGTTTTCAGCGGCCATGGTGCTGCGCAACGCCGGCGCACAAATCGCGCGGTACAATGACTTGCGCGAAGACCTGCCCTTTGACCTGCAAATCGGCGTGAGCAAGCGCCTGCGCTACCTGCCTTTCCGTCTCTCCGTTATCGCGCACAACCTGCATCAATGGGAAATTCGGCACGACGACCCGCGCCTGCGCACCAACCCGACTCTCCTGTTCGGCGGCGGGCAAGACGATGCCGGCGGAAACCCCGCGCTGGATAATTTTTTCCGGCACTTCGTCTTCAACGGGGAGTTCCTGCTCGGGCGCAATGAAGCCTTCCGAATCCGGCTGGGCTACAATCACCTGCGCAAAAAAGAACTCACGGTACAGAATTACCGCAGTCTCGCCGGGTTCTCCGGCGGCGTGGGTATCAAAGTCAGCCGATTCCGTATTGACGTAGGCTACGCTTCCTACCACCTCGGCGG
Organism: Lewinellaceae bacterium; assembly: GCA_016719605.1. Lineage (GTDB taxonomy): Bacteria > Bacteroidota > Bacteroidia > Chitinophagales > Saprospiraceae > M3007. The sequence goes on from JADJYW010000016.1 coordinate 112,480, forward strand.
CGGAGTCGTCCATTTCGGAGTAGGCACCAACCTGAAAGAATTTTTCTAAGAAGCTATTACCGTACCCGGCTAAAACCCAGGGCTTTGAGTATCCAGTCGGGCAGTGGTTTGGCAGGATCGGGTCGGCGGTTTAGGTGCAGGTACCACTTGAGTTTTTTCAGAATCGGCATTTTGTGCGTTTCCACAAACTCAATGAGCGTACCGTCGGGGTCCTCAAGGTAGGCAAAGTGCCCTGCCGCCTCGCCCATGTCAAAACTGCCGCTGGAGTCTACAGTAAATAAATGCCCTTTGGAGGCAAAAAGCTCCTTCAGCCGGGCCATGCCGGTGACATCGAAACACAGGTGGATAAAACCCAGATCACCCCAGTAGCGATCCCGGTAGATGTGTTTGGGCGTATGCCCGGCATCCATGTTTTGCACCAGCTCGATCTCCGAGTCGCCCAACAGGCGGCTAAAAGGCCCCTGGCGTTTGGCACGGTGCCCGAGCAGTACGCGGCGATAGGTGCCGGTAGCGCCATCCACGCCCTGCCAGTCGGCAAATTGTCCGGTTTGATCGTACCCGATCCAGTCGTACCCGAGTATTTCCCGGTAAAAGGCCAACGAACGCTCCATATCGGACACCCCGATGAGGCAGCCCAGCATGCCGCCCGTGTGGTTGGGCCGGCTGCGGGAAAACCACTCATTGCCGGCAACGACTTCGAAGGGATTGCCCCAGGGGTCTTTGACAAAAAAATGCTCCAGCCCGTCCGGCCGCGCGGAAGGCTCCGTCAGGATATTGGCGCCGCGCCCTTGGAGTTCGTAAAAACAGGCTTGCACATTCTTGCATTTGATCTTGGCGGCAAAAATCCCCAAATCGCCCAATTCGGTACTATCCGCAGGGGGCACAGGGGTTCGATTGGTGTATTGCCAGATTTCCACACCCCCGCCTCCTTGCAGGTTGAGGGCCAAAATAGCGTGCCGGTCTTGCGGTTTTCCGCCTGTGTAAGGCAGCATCAATCCCGCCGTAGCAGCCTCCTCAAAAACGGGCACGTCCATGCCGAAATGTTTGCAATACCAGGCAAATGCCTCGTGGACGTTGGAAACGCCAATACCAATTTGTTGAATTCCAGATATAAACATAGGGGCGCGAAGGTAGACAAGTTTTAGAAAGTACCTTTGAGCCACAATGCCGCACCATTTGCAACAATACGGTCTCATCGGTTACCCGCTCGGGCACTCCTTTTCGCAGCGTTATTTTTCGGAAAAATTCGCCCGCGAGGGCATTTCCGATTCCCGGTACGATCTTTTTCCCCTGCCCGACATCGGGGCGCTGCCCGAACTGCTGGAGGCCAATCCCGATCTCTGCGGCCTGAACGTAACCATCCCGCACAAAAAATCGGTACTGCCCTACCTGCACAAACTGGACGAAACCGCTCAGGCCGTGGGCGCCGTGAACGCCATCCGCATCCGAAACAACCAACTGACGGGTTTTAACACCGATGCCGTCGGTTTCCAGAAATCCCTGACGGCGTGGCTGACCGAACAGGGCCGGATGCCCATGCCCGACAGCCCTTCCGAAGGTGTGCTGAAAACCGGATGGATGCGGGCCGTCATCCTCGGTACGGGGGGCGCCGCCGCCGCCGTAGCCTTCGTGCTGAAAAAAATGCAGATTGATTTTGTCTTCGTTTCGCGTACCCACAAGGGGCAAAACACCGTGTCTTACGAGGAATTGCACGGCCTGTTGCCCAACGAATTTACCCTGATCGTGCATGCCACACCGGCAGGTACCTACCCCGACTTGGACACCTGCCCGCCCGTCCCGTTTGATCTTCTCCACGAGCGACATTTGGTCTTTGATTTGGTTTATAATCCTGCCGAAACGCTACTTTTGCGACGTGCCGGAGCCAGGGGCGCAGCGGTAAAAAACGGACTGGAAATGTTGCAGTTGCAAGCCGAAGCAGCCTGGGATGTCTGGACAAAATGACAAGCCCAACCATTCTACCTAACCATTTCAAGCCGGATTTGATGCGCACCGCACAGGATCACCCAACCACAGAAAAGAAATCCCCCATTGTAGATTTCTCCAATACAGAAATTGCCTTTTCGCACCTCAGCAACGTAGAACTCAAAAAAACAGCCTGGCTGTTTCGCATGATGAGCCGGCCCTGGTTAGTCAAGTATGGTTCCGGGCCGACACTCTGGGCGGTGGAAAAAGGTCTGCCTTTTGTCGAGACGATCATTCGAAACACGGTTTTTACACAATTCGTCGGCGGTTCCACCTTGCTCGACAGCCAGCGGAACATCGAGCGGCTGGCAGCCCAAAACGTGCTCACGATCCTCGACTACGGCGCCGAAGGCAAGGAGGCTGAACTCGATTTCAACCACACGATGAACGAAAATATCCGGGCTATTGACTTTGCTTCCCGCTCCCGACACATCCCCGTCGTGAGCACCAAAGTGACCGGTCTGGCCCGTTTCGGCTTGCTGGAGCGCATCCAAAACGCCAAAACACTCACCCGTGACGAACTGAACGAGTACCGCAATGTGCTCAAACGGATAGACGCTATTTGCCACCATGCCGCCCGAAAAGGTGTGTCCGTGTTCATTGACGCCGAAGAAACCTGGATTCAGGACAGCATTGACCACCTCGTGTGGCTCATGATGCGCCGCTACAATCGCGAGCGCGTTGTGGTGTACAACACTTTCCAGATGTACCGCAATGACCGGCTCAACTTTTTGATGGAAAGCTACGACCGCGCCCGTGCAGCGGGCTTTCTGCTCGGCGCCAAACTCGTGCGCGGCGCCTACATGGAAAAAGAGCGCCTGCGCGCCGCCGAAATGGGCTATCCCGATCCCATCAACCCCAACAAAAATACCGCCGACGACCACTACGACACCGGTATTCGCTTCTGCCTCGACCACATCGAGCACATCGCGCTGTGCAATGCCAGCCACAACGCCAACAGCGCCCTGCTCCAGGCCGAACTGATGGAGAAAAAAGGCATCCCGCGCGACCATCCGCACGCGCTGTTCAGCCAACTGTTTGGCATGAGCGACAACGTCACGTTCAACCTGGCCCGGGCGGGTTTCCGCGTAAGCAAGTATGTCCCCTACGGACAAGTACACGATGTGATTCCGTACCTCATCCGGCGCGCACAGGAAAATACCTCTGTTACCGGCGATGCCGGGCGCGAACTGATACTGATCCAAATGGAGATGAAGCGGCGGTTCGACCGGTAAAAATGAAAGAAAACGAACCCTTTCTCCGTGGACGCGGCGCCCAGATCAATCCTTCCTCCAGGTACGAAAAAATCGTGCGCGGCGAACAACCCGTGGACTGGGCGTTGCACGAAGCCGACTGGGAGGACACCGACCTGCGCACCGAATACCTCGAAACACACCCCAAAACGATACTCAACCGGGTGGAAAGTCCCGACATACCCGGCGAATGGAGCATGAACCCCTACCAGGGCTGCGAACACGGCTGTGTGTATTGCTACGCCCGCAATACCCACCCGTACTGGGGCTTCAGCGCCGGACTGGATTTTGAGCAAAAAATCCTCATCAAGCGCAACGCCGCCCAACTCCTGGAAAACGAATTTCAGAAAAAATCCTGGAAATCGGCGCCGGTCATGTTTGCCGGAAATACCGACGTGTACCAGCCCGCCGAGCGCCAATTCGGCATCACCCGCGCCTGTCTGGAGGTGTTCTGGAAATACCGGAACCCCGTGAGCGTCATCACCAAAAACAGCCTCATTCTGCGCGATCTGGATGTACTCAAACAACTCGCCTCGGAACGCCTCGTGCATGTTGCCGTCAGCGTCACCACCCTGAACGAGGAACTGCGCCAGTTCCTCGAACCGCGTACTGCCACCGTAGCCCTGCGCCTCAAAACCATAGAAACGCTCACGGCCAACGGTATACCCACTTTTGCCATGCTGGCCCCCATCATACCCGGGCTGAACGAACACGAAATACTCGGCATGGCCAAGGCTGTCGCCGATCGCGGCGCCCTCGGCATCGGCTACACCATGGTGCGCCTCAACGGCGACATCGGTCCCATTTTCGAGGACTGGCTGCGTAAAACCATGCCCGACCGGGCCGACAAGGTGCTGAACAAAATCCGCGAAGCGCACGGCGGCAACCTGCACGACCATCGGCCCGGCGTACGCATGCGCGGGGAGGGCAAGATCGCCGAGATCATCCGCGACCAGTTCCGGCTGGCGCGGGAAAAGTACTTTGCCGGCCGGAAAATGCCGGAGTACAACCTGGATTTGCACGACCTGCACAAATCGCCACAGATGCGGTTGTTTTAAGAAGCAGGGATTGGATTCCTGAGTAGTGGCAAATTTCGAGTGATGGAACACGGATTAAACGGATGCAGGCATGGATTTTTTAAATCCGTGAAAATGTGCCGCTCCGTTTAATCCGTGTTCCATCACTGAAATTTGCCTTCCTGAAATATTACAATTTTTCAGGAAAACGGAGGTGCAGGCTGCAGCCACCAGCATCCCTTCCTCTATTGCCCGCTTGGCATCCAGCTCTGCGGCCAGTTTGGCGCCGCCAATGCGGTGCACACGCACGCCTGCCTGCTCGAGCGGCGCCAGCAGGCTGTGCTGTGGCTCTTGTCCGGCACAAATAATCACGTTGTCCACCTCCAACACCTGCATGGCGCCGTTGGCGGTAAGGTGCAACCCGGCATCGTCAATTTTATGATACTGCACAGCACTCCACATGTGTACACCGCGATTTTTGAGTGTCAGTCGGTGCGCCCAGCCAGTGGTTTTGCTGAGGTGTTCGCCAACCTTCCCCTTGGAGCGCTGCAACAGCCATACCTGCCGCGGAACAGGAAAATGCACGGGCTGCATGAGGCCGCCGCGGTTGGTTGACTGGTTGACTGGTTGACTGGTTGACTGGTTTGGTTGATTGGTTGGTGGACTGATCGGCGGATAGGGGGAGGCAATGCCCCATTCCTGGCGGTAGTGGTCCAGCGGGTCGGCGGGTATGTCAGTCGGTTCGGTGAGGAACATGGCCACATCAAAACCGATACCGCCCGCGCCGATGATGGCTACGCGTGGGCCGACGGGTTTACCGTGCAGCAGCACATCGGTGTACGACAGCACTCTGGGGTGTCCGATGCCTTCGATCGTCGGTGTGCGCGGTGCCACACCCGTAGCCAGCACAACCTCCCGGAAACCTTTTTCCAGCAATTCGGCGGCACTGACGCGGGTATTCAAATGCAGGTGCACGCCCGTTTTTTCGATCATTTTCCCGAAATACCGCAAGGTTTCGCAAAACTCTTCTTTGCCGGGGATACGCTTGGCCATGTTGAACTGCCCGCCGATTTCGCTTGCGGACTCGTACAAATGTACTTCCAGGCCACGCGCCGCCAGTTCGGTGGCACACGACAATCCGGCGGGTCCGGCGCCTACTACGGCTATCCGGTTTTGAGTTTTGGGTTGTGAGTTTTGAGTTGGAAGCAGGGAAAGGGGTGGGTATTGGATTTCCCGACAGGCACGCGGGTTGACTAAGCATGAGGCTTCTTTGCCGGCAAAAACATGGTCGAGGCAAGCCTGATTGCAGGCAATGCAGGTGTTGATCTGGTCGGCACGTCCTTCGCTGGCTTTTTGGGCGAAATCGGGGTCGGCCAGAAAAGGGCGGGCCATACTCACCATATCGGCTTGTCCGGCAGCAAGAATTTCCTCGGCTTTTTCGGGGGTATTGATGCGGTTGGTGGCAATGAGCGGAATGTTTACTTCGCCGCGCAGGCGTTCGGTCACCCACGCGTAGGCGCCGCGCGGCACCAGCGTGGCAATGGTCGGAATACGCGCTTCGTGCCAGCCGATACCGGTGTTGATGATCGTAGCGCCGGCCTGTTCGATAGCCTTGGCCAGCGCAACCACTTCTTCCCAGGTGCTGCCTTCCTCTACGAGGTCGAGCATGGAAATACGAAAAATAACGATGAAGTCCGGGCCGGTTTTTTCGCGCACGGCGCGCATGATTTCCAGCGGAAAACGGATACGGTTTTCAAACGGGCCGCCCCAATCGTCCGTACGTTTGTTGGTGCGCGGCACGATGAACTGGTTGATGAGGTAGCCCTCGCTGCCCATGATTTCCACACCGTCGTAGCCGGCTTCGCGGGCCAGGGTAGCGGTATTGGAAAAATCGCGGATGGTGGCGCGGATGAGTCGCGGCGACATTTCCCAGGGGCGAAAAGGCGAAATACGCGTTCGGATCGGGCTGGGCGCCACCAGCATCGGGTGCATGCCGTAGCGACCGGCGTGCAGGATTTGCAAAGCAATTTTGCCGCCCGCATCGTGCACTGTTTCGGGCACAACGCGGTGTTTTCGGGCCTCGGCGCCGGTGCTCAGTTTGGCGCCGAATGGCGCCAGCCAGCCCTGCCGGTTGGGGGCTACGCCTCCGGTGACCATCAGCCCGACACCTCCGCGGGCACGCGCGGCAAAGTAGTCCGCCAGACGGTCCAGCGTTTTGTGTTCCTCCAGGCCCGTGTGCATGGAACCCATAAGGATGCGGTTGGGCAGGGTAGTGAAACCGAGGTCGAGCGGAGCGAACAGGTGGGGGTAATGCTGATGCATGCGGGAGGTCGTTATTTGAAAACCTCCGTGAGGTCAATTTCAATGCCCAAAACCTTGTCGTTCAGCGTTTCGGTGCGGGAGTACAGATCGTAGTCGTTCGGGTTGCGAAATACATACACGGATTTCAGGTCGGGCAGCACCAGCCAATAGGATTGCACGCCTGTGGCGAAATACCTTGCGCTTGATCTCCAGTTCCTCGTGGCTTTGTGTCGGGGAAAGGATTTCCACCACACCGAGCGGGATTTCGGACATCTTAATCTCCTCCTCACCGTACTCCATTGGGCGGTAAATGGCCAAATCGGGGATTCGATCCCGGAGAGGGAATTTGATGCTGATTTCAGACAACACTCTGAATTTATCTCCGTATATCAACCGGATGAGAAAATTGATATTTCCCTGAATGATGGCGTGATGTTTACTTGGCATGGGCTTTTCGCGTTCTATTTCGTAAGTATTGGCCGCCGTTTCGACTAATTCCTCGGTGTAGAGCATACGTCGTGTTTTTATTGCAAAAGTAAACGATTCTGCGGGCTGTCAAAACCCGAAATTCAAGCGCGACAGGATGGTTCCTCCAACCAGAAACCTTCCAACCTTCCAACCAGAAACCTTCCAACCAGAAACCTTCCAACCTTCCAACCAGAAACCTTCCAACCAGAAACGTCAAAACCCGAAATTCAAGCGCGACAGGATGGTATTGGCTACACATTGCCCGGTTTTTTGCCCTTCCACACAGGCGCGCGGGAAATGCACGCCGCCGAGGATTTGGCCGAGCACGGCATCGTTGCCCGCCTGGGTGAGCGATCCAAAGGTGCGTTCCGGCAGTACAAACGGGCCACCATCCGGGGTAAACAAGGGGCTACCCAGATGCGTGGGGTCCACAAAACCGATATCGCCAAATGCGCGGATCAGCATCGTCGGGCAGGCGCCGCCGAGGACGGCCGCCTCGGACGTGTAGTCGGGCGACGGCGGGGTGTGGAGCAGCGGGGTCCAGGTTGGGTCTATCTGTTCGCGGATATAGGTGACGGGGCGCAGCAGGAAGTATTTGTACTTGAGAAACCACGCCGAGGAATAGCCGTCGGCGGCGGCAAAACTCACGAGGCAGTAGGTTTTGGCGCACTCGGCGAGGTTGCTGCCTTCGCGCTCGAGCAGGTGTCGGGCGATGCGCATCCAGTGGCCTGCGGAGGTACTGGTGCGGCCTGTGCCGTTTTCCCAATGGTAAGCAATAGCCTTGTTCGTGGGGGTACGCTCTATGTCGTACACGGTTTTGGCCTCGGCGTAGAAATCGCCGCCGGGGTCTACCGACCAGGGCAACGGCGGCGGCGGCTCGCAGGTTTGGGCATTGTCCAGCACAAACGTGCGCACGGTACCCCAGAGGGGTTCCACGGGCGCTTGCCCGAGGGTGGCGGGGTCCCAGTACCAGGGGTGTTCGGCGTCGCGGAGCGGGAACACGGGCACGATGTTCCGGATCACGTCGCGCCCGTCCTTGCGGATACGATCCACGATGCGGGCGCCGATGCGGGCGCCGAGGTCTTTGGAATCCTGGCGCACTTGTTCGCTCAGACCTTTTTGCAGCATCAGGTCTTCCTGCACGGCAGCGAGCACATCCACCTCGCTGCGTTGCGTATTGCTGATACCCTCGACGAGGTGCGGGAAGACGGTGCGCATGGCGGTACACAGCACGATTCCCCAGTCGTAGGCCTTGTCTTCGTCAAAGGCAGGTGCGGTGTAGTCGTTGATCTGGCCGCTCATACTACGGCCGTTTTCAATACCGCGGCACACGGATTCCCAGGTGGTGAGGCCGAGGTAACCAAATACCCGTGCGGCTTGCGGGCCGTGCAGGTTGTTGGCGCGGATCATCTGGTCGGCCAGTTTGATCCATTCATGCGCGAGTTGACCGTCGTATCGGGTGGTCTTGTAGGTGAGTGCGCGGGCAGACGGATCGTCGTCGGCTTTGTCGCAGCCAAAAGGTATTGCCCCAAGGCACAGGAGCAGGAGCGTAGCAATTTTTTTCATCGTTTTGTAATCAGTTGAAGGACGCTGCGCCGTGCGCGTGGCCCCCGGAATGGGAAGAATGCGGATGGAGAGACAAACTATCTTAACAAGAATTTTGCCAACCCGAAAAGGGTAGATACACAGGGCGCTTTGTCGGATACCTGACAAGCGCGTAATCGGCTGCAAAAGTAGGGCAAGAAACCTTGGAAAGGGCAATTTGGCCGACACTTCGGGCCTGAGTTTGGTATAAAAATTGCCGCCGCATCTGTTACTTTATTGCACAAAAATATGACTAATCCAGCCGTAAAATCTCTGAACATTCTTATTGCCGACGCTCATCCTATCTTCGTGGAGGGGCTGCGCAACGTCTTGGCGGTTCCGTCGGGCAGGTTTTTGTTCCAGCTCAAAGGTGTCGTGCAAAACCCGCCCGGCATCGGAGAAATGCTCGGCAGGACACCGATTGATTTGCTGTTGATGGACATGAACCTCTCCGACAGTGAGGGGCTGGGCCAGTTGCCTATGCTGAAAAAGAGCTACCCGCATCTGCGCATTCTACTATTTACCTCTACCGATGACCCGCGCCTGATCAAAGCCGCCTTTCGCGCCGGCGCCGATGGCCTCTTGCTGAATTCCACATCCCGGGACGAATTGTTTCGTGCGGTGGATGAAGTTATGGTAGGTAAAACATTTTTGGGTAAAGGCGTGACCCTCACCGACAGCATCCCGGGCATGGGGATGGATGCCACGCAGCCCGAAAGCCGCTTCGCGCGCAAATACGGACTCACCCGCCGCGAGATCGAGGTCATGCAGTACATCGGTCAGGTGATGAACAACAAGGATATTGCCGAGAAACTGTACATCAGCGATCAGACGGTCAGCGTGCACCGGAAAAATATCATGCGCAAGTTGCGGGTCAACAACACCGCCAGCCTGATCAAAATCGCTTTCGAGAACCACCTCGTGTAAAATTATCAAGACGGAACAAAACCGGCCCGAATAACGCCGCTAAAAAAAATCGCACCACCCCAGTGCGGTTTTTGGCATTTGAGGCATTGTTTTTGCAAAGACTGAATTTGCCTGGCAAATTGAGCCAATGCTTTGTCCCCAAAAAATGCTTTTGTTCCTTTGCACACGCAAAAACACGCCACAAAAACCCCGACGCATCGTAATCCGTTTTTTCTTCAAAATATCTGTTCATTAAACAACTTCATCCTAATCACATGACAAAAGCGAATTCTACCATAGTCGCTAACGTGCTTGCCTCCCTGCTCGCACTCGTCATTACCCTCTCTGCCGATACCGCCGCCAATGCCCAGTGTACACTCGTGTGCAACAACCTGGTGCAAATCTCCTTAGATGGCGATTGTGAGGTGGAAATTCTGCCCGACATGATTCTCGAAGGTAATGGCTGCCCCAACGGCAACCTCATCGTCGAAATAAAAGTGAATGGCGTGTGGGTCCCCGGCGTAGTCAACAGCAACCACATCAACCAAACTATTCAGACCCGCGTGCGCGACCTGAACAGCAGCAACAACTGCTGGGGTTATGTTTTGGTGGAGGATAAACTGGCGCCACAACTGACATGCACCAATATCACCCTCGCCTGCGGCATCACCACCTACACACCAGCCTACCTGCAAAACACGCTCGGTATTCAGGCTGCTTACCCGACGGTGGTGGAAAACTGCGGCAACTTCACCACATCCTATTTTGACAACTACACCGACCTGGCCTGCAACGGTACGATCAACGGACTGTCCAATGTCAGCGCCTACGTTCGCCGTACCTGGACCGCCGTGGATCAAAACAGCAACTCGTCCAGCTGCACCCAGTTCATCTATTTCCAGCGGCGTAATGTGAGCCAGGTACAGTTTCCTGCCGACATCACGATCTCCTGCGAAAACCCGGATGCCGACCCGTCCGTGACCGGCGCACCGTATATTTCCGACTTCGGTATCGAGTTTCCGCTGTACCCGCAGAGTACCTTCTGCGAACTCAACGTAGTTTATGCGGACCAGCTCCTGCCTATCTGCGACGGCACGCGCAAAATACTGCGCACCTGGACGGTGCTGGACTGGTGTCTGCCATCCACGCCGAACCCGCCGTTTACCAATCCGAGGTACTATATCCAGCAGATCAAAATCGAAGACAATCAGGGGCCAACGTTGGCTTGCCCGGAGGATATGACGGTGAACACCGATCCGAACGATTGCCTGCGTAACCTTGACCTCCCGGATGTGATCATCGAGGATGCCTGCTCGCGTATCAAATCCATCCAGGCCGTCTTCTCCGTCAACGGCATCGGCCAAACCCTGAACGGTACGATTCAAAATTTTTCAGGTAACAACTACTGGCACCCCGACACCCTCGGCGCGCTCGGGTTTGCCAACAACCTCCCGCTGGGCACTACGCTGATGACCTACATCGTGCGCGACGACTGCGGCAACGAGTCATCCTGCCAGTTTAACATCACCGTAGCGGACGAAACGCCGCCCACGGCTGTCTGCGACGAGTACACCCAGGTGTCGCTCGGTAACAACGGCATGATCTTCGTCAATGCTTCGACATTCGACGATGGCTCTTATGACAACTGCTCGCCTGTAAAATTCAAGGCCCGCCGCATGGATGCCAACGGCTGCCAGCCGAACAACCGATTCTACGATCAGGTAAAGTTTTGCTGCGAAGATATCGGCGACACCATTACCGTGATTTTCCGCGTCTACGACATCCCCGTGCCGAATGGCGAGGTAGCGCTGGAATTTGGCGAATGGAACTCCAACGACTGCATGGTGCAGGTTTTTGTGGATGACAAACTCAAACCCACTTGTACCCCGCCGGCACACGTCACCGTTTCCTGCCAAAGTTTCGACCCGAGTCTCTGGGCCTACGGTTTTGCCACGGCCACAGACAACTGCTGCATAGACACCATCACGGAAACCCGCAACCTGTCGCTGTTCGACACCGTTTGCAACCGCGGCACCATCACCCGTACGTTCCGGGCAGAGGATTGTGGCGGCCAGACGAGCACCTGCACTCAGCGCGTGGTGGTGAACTACAGCCAAAACTATTTCGTGCGCTTCCCCAACGACGTGATTGTAACCTCCTGCAACGGCATGGGCAACTACGGCGAGCCGACCTTCTTCGGTGAAGACTGCGAAATGCTCGGCATTTCCCACCAGGACCTTGTCTTTACCGTGGTGCCGGATGCCTGCTTCAAAATTGAGCGTACCTGGACAATCATCAACTGGTGTACCTACAACCCGAATCTGGGTTGCACGGATGTACCCAACCCCAACCCGAGCGCCATTTCCAACAACCCCTCCAACCTGACCGGGCCGGTGGTATCGCCCGCCGGCACCCAGTCTCCCTGGAACCCAACCGTGGTTGCCATCAACCCGGGCGAGTCCCCCACCAACTACTCCATCTTCTGGAACGTCAACGCCAACTGCTACAAATACAAGCAGATCATCAAGGTGATTGACACGCAGGCACCGATTGTAAGCAACTGCCCGACCAGCCCGGTTGATGTGTGCGACTCGACGGCCAACAACAACCAACTCTGGAATGAAATGTACTGGTGGGATGCGACCACTCAAAGCCACGACCTGTGCGAAGGCCCGTCCAACCTGAGTATTACCGCCACCGACCTGTGCTCCGACTCCAGCGTCAACGTCAGTTACCTGTTGTTCCTCGATCTGGACAACAACGGTACGATGGAAACGGTGATCAACAGCACAGAGACCGGAATTGCCGGGCTGGGCTGGAACGCTGTCCCGTACAACAATGTCAATGGCCCTGTCTCGATTCGCGCATTCGATCAGCGCGCCGTGCCGGCCAACCAGAAATACGGCTTCGCCCTGCAAACGGTTGTCAGCGGCAACAACAAAGTGGCCAGCGTCCGCTGGAATACCGCACAATCGCCCAACACCTATACCGTACCCGAATTGCCCTACGGCACCCACAAGATCAAGTGGATCGTGAGCGACGGTTGCGGCAACGAAAAAGTGTGCGAATACACGTTTGTCGTCAAGGACTGCAAAAAACCCACCGTGGTCTGCATCAACGGTTTGAGCATCAACATTATGCCGACCAAGATGATCACCCTCTCCGTGGGCGATTTCCTGCAATACACCGAAGACAACTGTACACCGGCCAACAAACTGGTCGTTGCCATACGCAAAGCCGGCGCCGGCACAGGCTTCCCAACGTTGCCCAATGGCCAGCCGCAAACCTCCGTGACGTTCGATTGCAATGAACTCGGCCAGCAGAATGTCGAAATCTGGTCGCAAGACCTCGCCGGAAATGCTGATTTCTGCGGTTCATACGTCATTGTACAAGATAATATGGGCGCCTGCGCCCCGCCGGCAGCAACGCTACGGTAGCCGGTTTCCTGAAAACCGAAAATGAGGAAGGTTTGGCCAGTGCCCATATTGAACTGGTGGCCACACTGCCCAACGGCTTGCCCCCCGCCTCATTATTTACAACAACCGACGACAACGGCCTCTACGGATTTGGCAACGCCGTGCCCATGAGCTCGAACTACACGCTCACGCCGACAAAAGACAACGACCCGCTCAACGGCGTTTCGACCTTCGACCTCGTGCTCATCAACAAGCACATCCTCGGCCTCGAACCGCTCGGCAGCCCGTATAAAATGATTGCCGCAGATGCCAACAGCAGCCGCTCCATCACGACCTTCGACATCGTGGAACTGCGCAAACTGATCCTCGGCATCTACGCACAACTGCCCGCCAACAACAGCTGGCGATTCGTGGACAAAAAACACCTGTTCCCGAATCCGGCCAATCCGTTCCAGGAGATTTTCCCGGAAACGATCTCGACAGCCAATGTGCAGGCCAGCCAGCTGGCCGACGACTTTGTGGCGGTGAAAGTGGGCGACGTAAACGGCAACTCCGTGGCGAACAACCTGCTGTCCACCGACGACCGCACCGCCGGCACGACGTTCTTCGATATTGCCGACCGCTCGGTGAAAGCCGGCGAAGAATTCACGGTGGACTTCCGCACCGCCGATCCGTTGGCAGCCTACCAGTTCACCCTGGATTTTGCCGGCCTCGACATCGTTGATCTGCTGCCGGGCGAAAATATGACCCGCGACAACTTCGCCGTGTTCGCCGAGGACAGAACCCTCACGGCTTCGGTTGAAGGCAGCAACGGATTTGCTATCCGGTTCCGCGCCGGCCAAAACGGCATGCTCAGCCAGTTGCTGGCAGTCGGCAGCCGCATCACCCGAGCAGAGGCGTACGGCAAGAGCGGTGAAAACCTGTCCGTCGCCCTTCGTTTCAATGGCGCCGACGGCGCTGTGGTGGCGAGTGCCGGCTTCGAACTGTTTCAAAACACACCCAACCCGGTGAAAGGCACTACGAACATCGCCTTCAACCTGCCCGAAGCCGCCGAGGCTACGCTGACGATCAGCAACGTCGAGGGCCGTATTTTGAAAATACAGAAAGGCGCCTTTGCCAAGGGGCTGAACACCGTGACCCTCAACCGCGCCGAACTCACCTCCGGCGTGCTGTTTTACCAGATTGATACGCCGACGCACAGCGCTACGAAGAAGATGATCGTGGTGGAGTGATCCTCCGGCACAACCGGTTTTTGAAAAAAAACACGGACAGCGCCCGCTGTCCGTGTTTTTTTATGGCCTGTTGCCGGAGCGACCGGCCGGCCGCATCCGGCACGGTGTTCGTTCCTTTTTTACTAAATTTTCGCTCCTTTCAATAATCGTCCGAACTTTGGCCCGCTTTTTGAAAACACAGGAATGGTCACTTGTTTTCCCGTAAGTGGCCCAGTTTTTAATCCATACACGGACTTGATTTTGCCTTCCCGGCAAACATTTTTCATCCGCAACCAATTGTTTTTCCATGTTTATACGTATACTGTCACTCGTGGCGGGTCTTTGGCTCGCTACTGCTTCCGGCCTTTCGGCGCAAGTGGGTTTTGCCCTTCCCGTCCTCAATGAGGTGGCGCCGGGCACGGTTGTTACGCTGCCAGTTACGGTTTCCAATTTTGACAGTATCGTAGGTGTGCAGTTTGTGCTGGAATGGGATACCGCCGTACTGAAGTTTTTGACGGTGCTCAATTACAACCTTCCGGGCATGGACTTTGAGAGTTTTGGTTTGCTGGAGGCCTCATCGGGTATCCTGCGTTTTGCCTGGGAGGCCCAGAATGTAAACAACGGCAACAGCGTAGCCGACGGCACGGCAATTTTTCTGATCAAGTTCAGCGTGGCGGGGCAGATCAATCAGGGCACATCCATTGTTTTCACCGAAGTGCCGCCCACCGCTTTTGAAGTCGTTCAGGTGGGACGCCCGCCTTTTGGTTTGGCCGATTGTGCGCTGGACAATGGCTATGTGGCCGTTGGTTTCACCCTGAGTACCGGCTGGCTCTACGAGCAAAACAATACCTTGCCCGTCACCCTCGCTCCCAATCCATTCTCCACATACACGACTGCAGCGTTCGACCTGGATGCTGCTTCCGAAATTTACATGGTACTCACCGATGCCTCCGGGCACCCGGTTTTGGACAAAAAAATGGCGCTTTCCGCCGGACGGCATGGCATAGAAATTGCCTCGGACCGGTTGCGTGAAAATGGTATTTATTATCTCATTCTCCGCACGAAAACCCGGTCGTGCGTCCGTCCTTTAGTAAAACTATGACAACCTTTCCTTTTCATCATCATCCCTTTTCCGCGTTAAAGATGAGACCGATTTTTACACACTTGCTCCTGTCTGGTCTGCTGTTGTTGACCCTTCCGATTTACGGACAATCGCTGATCACCACATTTTCCCCGGCCACCACGAGCGCGCCTATTGGCGGCACCGTGGCACTTCAGGTACGGGTGCAAAATTTCACCAGCATCACCTCGCTGCAGCTACCAGTCACCTTCAACAGTGCCGTGTTGCAGTTCAACTCCATCAACAACTCCTCGTTGCCGGGCTTTGCGCCCTCCAATTACAACGCCACGGCGGGTAAAGTCACGATTTCGTGGTTTCCCGACCTCGCGCAGTATCCCACCGGGTTCACGCTGACCGACAATACGGCCATGTTCACTATGAACTTCACCGTGATTGGCAGTGGCTCCTCGGCCGTGAATATCGCCAGCGTGTCGCCCGGTATCGAGGTGACGCGCAACAATCAGGTGATACAGGTCAACTTCGGTACAGGCGGCTCCACCGTATCGAGCGGCGGCGGCGGTGGCCCGTTGACGGGTTTTCATATCATCGCCAACTCGGTACAAATCCCGCAAGGCCAAACGGCATGTATGCCCGTGACCGTGAACGGCTTCACCAATATGGTGTCGGCTTCGTATGTCATGCACTGGGATCCGACCGTGCTGGAGTATAAAAATACGCAAGGCTACAACCTCCCGGACCTGGGTGTATCGAATTTCAATGTGTTGCCGGCCGGTTCCAACAACCTGCTGATGAGCTGGTTCGACCAGTCTCTGATGGGGGTGACGCGCCCCAACGGAGCCACGATTTATGAAGTGTGTTTCAAAGGAATAGGCCCAACGGGCAGCACCTCCATGGTTACGATTAACGGAATCGGCTTTCCGCCCGGCGGCGGCGATGCCGAGGCCATCAATACCCTGAGCCAGGATGTCTGGACAGCCAACTCCGGCGTGTCCGATACGGTTTTTGTAGTGACCGGCGCGCCCGACCCCACTGCCGTGACGTTCACAGCCGACAAGGATACTACCACCGTCGGTGGCATGACTTGCGTGGATATCCGGGTAAAAAACTTCAAGGATATTATTTCCCTGCAGTTTGGCATCATGTACGACCCGACCAAAATACAGTACAAGATGCCGATCCTGTTCGGCAACCCGCCACCAGGCGGCCCGCTGGGTTTGAGCGGAGCCAATTTCAATACGACCTTGCCGGGCGAAATCAAGTTTACCTGGTTTGACCAAAATGCACTGGGCGTGGACCTGGCCGACAGCACCATCATTTTCTCCGTTTGTTTCACGGCTTTAGGCGCTCCAGGCTCCACATCGCCGGTTAGCTTTGTCAGCCTGGCCGGGTTGCCCATCGAGGTGGTCAAGGAGCCTGGCGGCGAAGTAACCCCGACCCTGAACAACGGGCATGTACATATTACGGCGTTTATTGCCCCGGTTTTGCAGTTGAGTCCAACGAATGCCACCTGCAATGGTTCGCCCACCGGTACGATTTCGGCTTCGCTGATACAAGGCGGTCCGCCGACAAACTTTTCGTGGTCCGGCCCCAGCAACGGGATGACTACCGATACGGTAATCACCGGTTTGATGCCGGGTACTTACACGGTAACCGTTACGGTAGCCGGAGGTGTCACCTCCACCGCTACGACTACTGTGGGCCAGCCGGCTGCTGTATCTGCCAGCATTTCTGTCAATAACGTTACCTGCAACGGTGGCCAAAACGGCGCCATCACCTTGCTGCCCGCAGGCGGAACGTCGCCTTACACGTTTGCCTGGACCGGCCCAAGCGGATACACGTCTACGGCACAGAATCCGACCGGAGTATCTGCGGGCGGTTACACCGTCACGATCACCGATACCCGGGGTTGCAAGTTTACTTCCAGTCCGGTGATCAGTGTGGGCCAGCCGGCTGCGATACAAATTGCGGCCAGTACGACTGTGATCAATCCTGTCACTTGTTTTGGATTGAAAAACGGCTCTATCGCTTTGCCAACCCCTGTCGGGGGTACTCCGCCGTTCTCCTATTCCTGGGGTGGCCCGGCCGGTTTTCCAGGAGCAAGTTCCAAAAATATCTCTACCCTCGGGGTGGGTACCTATACCCTGACTGTTTCGGATGCCAATATGTGTACCCGTTCGTTCACTTACACGGTGGACGGCCCGGCAGCAGCTTTGGCTATTGTGGCCAACGGTACGCCCACGTCCGCCACTTGTTTTGGCGCCAACAACGGCGCTGCCGGCGTAACGGTGTCGGGTGGTAGCACCCCGTATGTGGTTTCGTGGCATTTGGGCAGTCCCGCCGGGCCGGTCATAGCCTCCGGCCAAACGGTGACCACGCTGGTTCCCGGCAGTTATGTCCCCCAGGTAACCGACAACAAGGGTTGCACGGCAGTTTTGTCCCCGGCTATTGCCGTGGGTGGCCCCACGACGGCTATTACCGCCAACCCTTCGGTACAAAACGTTCTATGTGCCGGCACCAACAACGGCTCTATCACGCTGGCGCCTACCGGCGGCAACGGCGCTCCGTTCACCGTACAGTGGCCGGGAGGTGTTACGGGTTTGCAAATCAGCAGCCTCGCCGGCGGCACCTATTCGCCCACCGTGACGGATGCTACCGGCTGCACGGTGGCTATACCGGCCATCTCCGTGACCGCTCCGCAGCCGCTTGTCATTGTTGACACAACGATTGTGCAGCAAGACGGCCTAGTGCCCGGCTCCATCACACTTGATATGGTAACCGGTGGTACGGCGCCGCTCTCGTACAGCTGGGCCGGCCCCGGCAGTTTCATGGCAGCAACCCAAAATATCAGCAACCTGACCTTTGGCCTCTACACCGTGACCATTACCGATGCCAACAACTGCACGCTTGTAGCCCAATTTACAATGCCCAGCACCAATATCCTGCTGGCTACCACCGTCGGCCCGGTCACCGCTGCCTGCGACGCCGACGGCTGTATCACGTTCAACATCCCTTCCGGTGCGGCAACCCCGCTCCTGATCACAATGGGAAACAACACCTACGTTCCGACTGCCGATACGTTCAAAATCTGCGGACTTACCCAAGGTTCATATTTGCCGACCATCTCGGATGCGGCAGGCAACACGGTCACAATGCCGGCGATTCAGATATCCCAGTTGCCGCCCGCTATTGTGAGCGATTCGCGCAACAACCCGTTTGACGATTTCAAAAACGGCTCCATTACCCTCAACCCGGTGCCTTCGAATGCCAATCTGACGTATGTTTGGGATGATAGCAGTACCTCCAACACCCGCATGAATCTGGATTCCGGCACTTATATCGTGACGGTTACCAATCTGGCATCCGGTTGCACCAGTGTGTATTCGTTCCCTCTGGTGCGCCAGTACCTGCCATTTGTGTGCAGCATCGTACAAACAACCCCGGCAACCTGCCTGAACTCCAGCAATGGTTCGGCCAGTATTGCGGTATCGGGTGCCGACGGCCCAACCTACACATTTCAGTGGGTCGGCTCGAACGGATTTACCGGCAACACACAGAATATCAACAATCTGGCCCCCGGTGTCTATACCTGCACGGTCATAGACGAAAGCAATAAGCCGCACCAGTGCCCGATAGCCACGATCGGCTCGCAGTCCCAACTCGCGGTCACCAATGTGAATGTGCTCTCGGACTACAACGGTTTCGAGGTGAGTGGCGCTACGGTGTGCGACGGTAGTGCGGCCGTGGTTTTTTCCGGCCAGTCGGGCACCACGAGCGTGGCATGGAGCAACGGCGTGGCGAGCGAGACAAACAATACCCTTTGTGGCGGCGATTACGCAGTGACGGTGACCGACCAGTTGGGTTGTACGGCCGTTTGGCAGGGCGAGCTTAGTTCTCCGCCGTCTGTAACCGGTAGCGCCAGCATTTTGAGTGATTACAACGGCTACGGCGTGAGCTGCGACACTTACTGCGATGGTGAAGTCAGCGTATCCGCTGTGGGTGGCGTACCGCCTTACCGCATCAGCTGGCCCACCGGTCAGGTAGATGCCAACGTGCCGCTCGGCGGCACCTCGCAGGCCAATCAGCTCTGTGGTGGCGAGTACAAGGTGACGATTACCGACAAAAACGACGTGGTCGTGGTCTATACCTTTTCCGTCAGTGAGCCGGACCCGCTGGTGTTCGAGTTTGCTTCCATTGCACCGGAAACCTTCACATTGTGCGACGGCGAAGTGATCGCCTCGGTGCCTGCCGGCGCCGGCGACCTCAATCTGACCTGGTCTACCGATGCCGGCAAAAACGGGGAAGGCCCGCGTGCCGAAGACCTGTGTGCCGGTGAATTGGTCTCCTTTGTGGTTCAGGATCAAAACGGTTGTACGGGCGTAGGTCAGTTTCAGGTACCTTATCCCAACGACGGTTGCTTGCAAGTACGCCCGGTTGTCACGCCCGGCTCAGCCGACGGCAAAAATGACTACACGCTGATCACCTGCATCGAGGACTATCCGCAAAACACCTTCGAAGTGTACAACCGCTGGGGCCAGTTGGTTTATCAAACCACTGGCTACAACAACGGCAGCAACCGCTGGGAAGGCCTTACCCCGGGCGGCCAACTCCTGCCCGACGGCGTGTACTTCTTTGTACTCAAATTTGAAGACGCCGGCGAGGGCCGCCAGGTAAAAGGATACATCAATCTGCTCCGCTAACGGCTGTTTCGGATGTCTTGTACATGCAGTATGAACCGGTTTTCTGTCCGCTCAAAATCGCATGTACAAGACACCCGTGGCAACCCACAGTTAACACCTTCATCAATTCCCATCCATCGATTTATTATGAAAAAGGTACTCTACACCCTGATATTCGGCCTGTTTACATTGGCCGCCACGGCACAAGAACACGCCGTTTATTCCCAATACCAGGTTTTTCCCAACCTGATTAACCCCGGCGTAGCAGGTTTTGACAACAAACACCTGTTTCTGGTGAACGCCCGCAGCAGCTGGTCCAGTTTCCCCGGTTCGCCGACAACCTACACGTTTTTGTACAACGGGCCGGTCGGCGACAAACTCGGTCTGGGCGGCAGTGTTTATTCCGAAAAAATTGGTGCGCAGACGGTGACGCGTGTGCAAGGCATCTACTCCTTCCGCTTTCAGGTACAACGCGCCGAGTTCGGGCTTGGCCTGACCACGGAATTTCTCCGCCGGCGCATCTCGGGCGATGTCCTGAGCAACCCCATCGTGGATACTGGCGACGGCGTGCTGGAAGGCGCGGTGGACGGACAGCGGTTGTTCACATCGTCTTTCGGCGTGCATGCTTTGTTCGACAAAAAGGTATTCGCCAGTTTGGTGTTGCCATCGGCTATACGCGCCCGCCTCGACGAAATTCCGCTCGATGACCCGCGCACCGAAAGTGGCTCGGGCATCCAGTACTATATTTTTCAGCTCGGTACCATCGTGGATATTCCGAAGCACAACTTCCAGTTGGTACCTTCCATCGCCATTCGCAACGTGCGCGACGTGCCTTTTCAGGTGGACTTGAATCTGCAAGGCCGCTTTTTGGATGAAAAACTCATCGCAGGCCTTACTTACCGCCCCAATTCCGGCGGCTCTATGGCCTTCCTGCTCGGCACCAAGTACAACAACTTTAACCTGTTTTATACCTACGACGTATCGTTCGGCCCCTTCCAGCAGTACAGCAATGGCTCGCATGAATTCACCGCAGCGTACACGTTGGCACGCAAAAAGCCGCGTGTGCCGCTGGAAAACACAAATTTGTACCAGCAGGGACAGTAAGGGTTGAGGGGGTTGGAAGGTTAGAAGGTTGGAGGGTTGGAGGGTTTCTGGTTGGAGGGTTAATTAAAAATTGTGGCAGTTGATTTTCAACGGTACGCTGCATTCAGAAAAATTGTCTTTAACAATTGGTTTTTGGGATTGGCCTTTCCGCGAAACGTCGCTGGAGGGGTTTTTTTTATGGTTGGGCGTGGGCGGTTTGTGCCGAGTACGCCCGCGCGATTTCTGCGGCCAGCCGGGCGTTGTTGCACACCAGTTCGATATTGGCTTCCAGGCTTTCCCCGCCGGTCAGTTGCTCCATGCGGGCGAGCAAAAAGGGCGTGATGGCCTTGCCTTTTACCTGTATTTGTTCGGCCTCGGCGAGGGCCTGGGAAATTGCTTTTTCCATGACGGCGGCATCCAGCGCATATTCGGCGGGTATCGGGTTGGCTATGACGACCCCGCCCCGGAGGTCCAGCCCCCATTTTATGTGTAACAGCCGGGCAACAGCCTCTGGCGTTTCCATGCGATAGTCCACGGAGAAACCGCTTTTTCGGGTATAAAATGCCGGCAGTTCATGGGTTTGGTAGCCGAGTACCGGCACGCCGAGGGTTTCGAGGTATTCGAGCGTAAGGCCGAGATCGAGGATACTTTTGGCGCCGGCGCACACCACAGCCACGGGCGTTTGGGCCAGTTCCTGCAAATCCGCCGAAATATCCATACTCGTGGCCGCTCCCCGGTGTACGCCGCCGATGCCGCCGGTGGCAAACAAACGTATGCCGGCGAGATGCGCCACTAGCATGGTGGACGCCACCGTGGTGGCGCCGCTCAGCCCCTGGCTCAGCAGGTACGCGATATCCCGCCGGCTGGTTTTGGGGATCGTGGCGCCGGCCCGGGCGATCCGTTCGATCTCGTCGGTACCCAGTCCGGCCCGGAGCCGGCCGTCCAGAATGGCGCAAGTGGCGGGCACGGCGCCGGCCGATCGGACGGTTTGCGCCACCCGCAGAGCGGTTTCCATATTTTTGGGATAGGGCATGCCGTGGGCAATAATGGTACTTTCCAACGCTACAACAGGGCGCCCGGCCTCCAGGGCTGCGCGGACTTCCGGGGAGACGGTCAGGTAGTTTTGCAACATCGTTTATCGCGTTTGAGAGTGTTCAATAAAGTGTGTCAATGGTACTTTGATCAACCTTGAAACGCCCAGACTTTCCGGCTTTTTAAACCTGGAAAGTCTAATGCCCGGTAGTGTGCTCCGCTGCAACCGGTCTTCAAAAACTCCCATCGCACGAACCGCCATAAAAGTCGCATTTCTCTACCGACACCGGCCGGACTATTTTTTTTAAAAGTCAGGTTCCTGCGGGGCTGACAATAGCGGCGTTTCGGTACCGAAAAATGCTATTTTTGCCGCTCAAATACAGCATCCCTCGTCAAGCATGGCAAAAAAGAACATACCCAACCGCCCGCAACCCAAATCCCAGGCGCAAGCAAACAAACCCGCCAAAGCCACCCGTTCGCAAACAACTTCCGCCAGTCGCTGGGAGCCGGCTGGCTGGCTGCGCTGGGCGCTCATCGCCATGGCTGTCACGGCTGCTTGCTACCTGCCTACGCTATCCCACAAACTCGTGAACTGGGACGATGACCCCAACATCACCGAGAACCCGAACCTGATACATATTGACGGCGAGAGCTTGCGCAACATCTTCGATATCGAAAAAGGCGCGGTGATCGGGAACTACAACCCGTTGCCCATTTTTACTTTTTACTTAGAAAAATGGGCCACCGGCGAGTTCAACACCACACTCATTCACTTCAACAATCTGGTGCTCCACCTGCTCACCCTCTTTTTCGCGATGCGGCTCCTGTTGCACATGGGTATCGGTATCGGCGGGGCTTTTATCGGCGGGTTACTATTCGGCATACACCCCATGCGGGTCGAATCGGTCGCCTGGGCCACCGAGCGCAAAGACGTGCTTTTCGCCGTATTTTTCTTTGCCGCCCTCATGTACTATGTGCGCTGGATCAAGACCGAAGAAAGCGGTAAACGGACGACCCTGTACATCGGCATGCTCGTGCTGGCTATTCTGTCGGGCTTTTCCAAAGTACAGGCGGTGACGCTGCCGTTGTCCATGCTTGCGCTGGACTACTGGTTCCGGCGACCCATCAGTTTCAAATTGATTGTAGAAAAAACGCCCTTCTGGCTGGTATCTATGGCCTTTGGCGTGATCAACCTCTACACCCTGAAACAGGCAGGCTCTACCGAGGATGAGGTCACCAACTTCAACTTTCTGGATCGCCTGTGCATCGGGGCATACTCGTTCTGCGTGTACCTGTACAAGTTGTTCGTCCCGCACCCCATGTCGCCCCTGTACCCGTATCCGAAGCCGCTACCGATCTGGGTGTACTTGTCGCCCATTCTCTTTTTCGCGGTCTGGTACGCCATTTACCGTTTCTGGAAACAGGACAAGCGGATGTGGGTGTTCGGTACGCTGTTTTTCTTTTTCAATGTGATGTTCCTCTTGCAGGTATTTGGCGCGGGCCAGGGCTTTTTGGCCGACCGCTTCACATACGTGCCCTATTTCGGCTTTTTTGCAATTGCCGGGTGGCTGTACCACACCTACGCCACGGACAACCCGAAGCTGCGCGGTAACCTGAATGTTGCAGCCGGCATCGTTTTCGCCATTTTTGCCGTTTGGACGGTTCGCCAGATCGGTATTTGGGAAAACGGCGGCACCTTGTGGACACACGTGATGAAATACGAGAGCGACAAAAACTCCTTGCCGTACTGGAATCGCGGGCAGTATTTGCGTGGGCAGGGCAATTACGATGCTGCCCTCCAGGACTACAACAAAGCGATCAGCATTGAGCCGAAAAACGCGGAACTGCACAACAGTCGGGGCAAAACGCACTTCGACATGGCTATGGGTGGCAAATTCAAGGGCCGGGAGGCCGAATTGACACAAAAAGCCATTGCAGACTTCAACGAAGGGTTGAGCAAGCCCAACCTGAAGCCCAAAACAAAGTCCGAGATGCTGATCAATCGGGGCGCCGCTCTGGCTTCATCGGGCAACCTGGACGAAGCCCTTCGGGACCTGAACGAGGGTGTGGCTCTCGCGCCCACCAACAAAAATGGCTACCTGAACCGCTCGCTGGTATATTTCACCAAGCAGCGCTACGACCTTGCCATCGGGGACTACTCCGAGTACCTCAAACTTGATCCTTATGCTGCCAATATCTGGTACGAAAGGGGCATGCTGCGCCGCACCCTGGGTTCTCCGAAAGAAGCACTGTCCGACCTGAACCGGTCGCTTGAACTGGACCCGAACCTCGGCATCGCATACCTGGAGCGTGGCCGTGTACATGCCATATTGAGGAACACCGCCGCTGCGCAACAAGACTACCAGCGCGCGCAGCAGTTTGGTTTTCAAATACAGCAGTACGATCTGGATTTGCTGAAGTAGAAGAAATTCTTACTTCACCCGGAAGTCAAACGTGATGGTTCCGCACTGTTCGGCTGCATCGGATGCTGCAAAGCGGTACTTCCTGGCCCAACCCTCGGCTTTGCTACGCAGGACGCTGTCGGTGGTTGTGGAGCCGAGTTGGGTATAGTTTGCGGACGAAACGGAGCCATCGCTGCGAACGCAGACACGAACGGCCACGCGGCCGGTGTTTTGCGTGTCGTCCACCATTTGGGGCCGACCGACCACCCGCCGCCCCGAAAGACCGCCGCCGATGGATTCGCCTACGCCGGAGCCGTCGCCGCCACCGGATCCGGTGCCCGTACCGGCAGTACCACCTGGATTGTTGCCTGTGCCACCGGGTTGGCCCTGGTTGCCGGATGTCCCGGTGTTGCCCTGGCCGGTTCCTGTTGCGCCTTGTTTGCCAAATGCTCCTCCAAAAGTGCCTTTTTTCTTGTCGCGTTCTTCCTGTTCCTTGCGCTGACGCTCTTGTTCGGCAGCGATGCGCTGCTGTTCGGCGGCGCGCTGGGCGGCTTGTTCCTGTTTGCGGCGATCGTCCTCTTGCTGTTGCCGGCGTTTCGCATCTTCTTGTGTACGGCGTAAGGCTGCGGCATCGGGATCGGTGGAAGTAGGTGTATTGGTGGCCGCCGGGGTGGATGCTTTGGGCGGTGGAGTGGTTTTAGCCGGCGGCGTAGAGGGCGCGGGTTTTTCCGCGGGAGTGGTGCTGCTCGGGTCGTCCATCTGTTGGCCCACAGGAGCCGGATTTTGGCCTTGACCTTTGTCGGGCGTGCCGGCAGCGGCATTGCTGCCACCGCCACCCCAGTCAATGACGATGGGAGGTGTTTCCAATGCCGGTTTTTTTACGGTGATTTGCATGAATAAAAGCAGCGCCAGCAGAATCGCGTGCAAAATTACGCTGATCAGGGCGGCTCTGGTTCTATCTTCCTCTTTGTGGGCAACGGCTTTCATTGTTATTGTGCTGTTGGCCGCCGGCTACTGGCCATTGGCCGTTGGTAAGAGACTGTTGTGCTTTGAGACGTTTATCTGTTCTCCAAAAAGCAAACGTGTTTGACAGGCTTTCCGGGTATTCAAATTGCTCAAAAAAACGACGTTTTTTATTAGAAGCCTACTGATCTTCCTGTCGTTCTTCGGTGGCCAAAATGGTTTTTACTTTCAGCCGGTTGGCAATGTCAAGGATAAAAACCACATAATCCAGCGGTACTGATTTATCTGCAACTACGGTCACGGTGGAAACCCTGGAGGCATCTTTGGTGGCCCTGATTTTGGCAGACACAGCCGCTTCGAGACTTTCTTTACGCGTTTTTACCCCATCCAGAAAATACTCTCCCTTGACATTGACGGACACGGCCAGGTCGGGCGAGGCCATGGTTTTGGAGCTGCTGGAGGGGAGCTGCAGGTTCAGGGCATTGGGGGTGACGAATTTGGAAGTAAGCATGAAAAACATCAACAACAGAAAGATGATGTCAATCATGGCAGCAAGGCTAAAGGCGGGCGTGACGCGCACTCTTCGTTTTAAGCCCATAATATGATCTTGATTGAATGAAGGTGGAGTGGTGGTGGATGGAAAAAATCGAAGGCAAGCCGGACATTACCGCGACGGCTCTTGCAGCAAGTCCATGAATTGCAGCGCCGTGTATTCCATTTTGTAAACCACTTTGTCCAAATTGGACACCAACAGGTTGTAGCCGGCCATGGCCACGATAGACACAACAAGTCCCATAGCCGTACTGGTCAATGCCTGATAAATACCGGCAGACAGTACCTGCGGGGTCACATTGTCGGCCGTGGTCATATCCTGGAAGGAGAGAATCAGACCGAGCACGGTGCCCAGCAGACCGAACATGGGGCCGAGGCCGGAGATAGAGGCCAGCGTGGACAAGTTGCGCTCCAGTTTGAGCAGTTCGAGGTTGCCGACATTTTCGATGGCTTTATTGATATCTTCCAGCGGTTTGCCGATGCGGTCGAGTCCCTTTTCCACCATACGCGCCATGGGGGCATCCACACTTTGGCACAGGGCTTTGGCGGCTTGCAGATTGCCACTTTCCACACTGGCACGAATGCTGTTCATGAAATTCTGGTCCACCCGGCCGGCGCGCTGCATGGTCATGTAGCGCTCGATGATGATATAGACAGCTGCAATGGACAGGAATACCAGTATGAAAAACATCACCATGCTGGAGGTAGTATCTCCCAGAAAGGAGTCGAGCAGACTCTTTTGCTCCACTATTTCGGTATCGGCGGGCTGGATGGATTGCAGGAACCAGAATGCGGCCAACAAGGATTGAAAT
Organism: Lewinellaceae bacterium; assembly: GCA_016719605.1. Lineage (GTDB taxonomy): Bacteria > Bacteroidota > Bacteroidia > Chitinophagales > Saprospiraceae > M3007. Next base: position 139,219 of record JADJYW010000016.1, read on the forward strand.
ATCATAAAAAAAGGTGTGGTTAGTTAGTAATTGATTGTTTTTCTGCGTGCTTGCGAACGCCAAAAGTAGCGCGTTTTGTATTTGTCCAGGTGAGACGCCCAACATTTTTGAAACATATCCCTGTATTTGTCCGGGACATTGCTGGTTGGGAATTGACCCGCGGGCTGGAAACGTGCTCCGTCCGGGAAGCGCCGTCCGGCACGGCATTAAAAACAGGAGCCACTCGCATACGCTGAGGTGGCTCCTGTTTTAATGCCAACGGGAAAAGGAATCGGGGGTAAAATGTGGGGGGTAAAACGTGTCAGTGGCGGGAAAGCGCATCCCAGAAGTTGAGCATTCTGGGCAACGTGCGCACCAATAACAACGCAAGGAGGGTAACGTACAGAATAAGCATAGTACAGAAACGGTTTAGATTATAAAAAAAAGAGTGTCTTTCATTCAAGGCCCGACTAAAATTGCGCCTTAGGCTCAAAGGTGGAAATATTTCAAAAAAAAGTATGCTGTTTTAAAAAAGTTTTTTTTCAAACAGTCTTCCAGCAGCGTTTGCATTTTTTCAAAAAAAAGATGCTCCCTCCGTTTGAGGGCAAAGCCATACCTTTGGGCCACCTACTTCTATCGTGTGCAAATGTGTTCCTTCGAAGGTGTGCTGCTGTTCGCCCCACGTTTGTGGCGAGTAGCCCGCCCTTCCGGTGTGCATTTGCACTTCGTTTTTTGGGTTAAATCCAGGCGGAATCCCGAACCCGACCGCATACACTTTTGATCATTAAAAGTCCTCGGCGTATGGCTTACAGCAACATTCTGGAAACAATCGGCAAAACCCCATTGGTGCAATTGAACAACGTGGTAGCCGACATACCGGCCACCGTTTATGCCAAACTGGAGGCCTTCAATCCCGGCCTGAGTGCCAAAGACAGAATCGCGCTCCACATCATTGAGCGGGCCGAACAACTGGGCAAACTCGGCCCCGGCGGTACGGTAGTGGATGCTACCAGCGGTAATACGGGTTTTAGCCTGGCCATGGTGTGCGCACTCAAAGGCTATCGCTGTGTACTGACGGTGACCAGCAAAATTTCTGAAGATAAACTGAACAACCTGCGCGCCATGGGAGCGGAGGTCATCCTTTGCCCGAAAGACGCCAAACCCAACGACCCTAATTCCTACTACCGCCGAGCCGAGCAGCTGGCTAAAGACATTCCCGGCGCCTTTTATGCCAACCAAAACTTCAATCCCGATAACAGCGAGGCCCACTACCTTAGCACCGGCCCCGAAATTTGGGACGAAACCAACGGCCGGGTCACTTGTATCATCGGCAGTGCAAGTACCGGTGGCACGTTGTGTGGCTCCGCGCGTTATTTGCGGGAACAAAACCCCGGAATAAAGGTCATTGCCGTAGATGCTTATGGCTCCGTGCTCAAAAAATACCACGAAACCGGCGTGTACGACGAAAACGAAATCTACTCGTACCGGATCGAAGGCACCGGCAAAAACATCATCCCCGGCAATATTGACTTCGAACTGATTGACCGCTTCGTGAAAGTCACCGACCGCGACAGCGCCCTGCGCGCCCGCGCTATTGCCCGGCAAGAAGGTATTCTGGCCGGCTACTCCAGCGGTGCAGCCCTGCAATGCCTGCACCAGATCAAAGCCGAACTGACTGCCGACGATGTCGTTGTGCTCCTTTTCGCCGATCACGGCAGCAAATATGTCAGCAAAATTTTCAACGATGACTGGATGCATGCCGAAGGTTTTTTGACCGAAAACCCCGAACAACCCGCACCGCTGGTTCATGCCAATAAAGACCAGGTTTTGTGTTGAAAATCTACACCGGCTGTTTGTTCCAAAACGAGCCGGCTACATGCACCATTCTTCATTCATCATAAAAACAAGTCGTGGATTTATTCACTCGTATTGTAGAACAGGCCGGCCCGCTCGGCCAATATGCCGACATGGCCGAAGGCTATTTCATGTTCCCCAAACTGGAAGGCGAACTCGGTAACCGCATGATTTTCCAGGGCAAGGAGGTGGTTTGCTGGAGCATCAACAACTACCTCGGACTGGCCAACCACCCCGAGGTGCGCAAAGCCGATGCCGAAAGTGCCGCCCGCTGGGGACTGGCATATCCCATGGGTGCGCGCATGATGAGCGGCGAAACCAATCAGCACAACAAACTGGAAACAGACCTCGCGCACTTTGTGGGCAAGGAGGCCGGGTACCTGCTCAACTACGGATACCAGGGCATCATGTCCGTTATTGATGCGCTGCTCACCCGCCGCGATGTGGTGGTGTACGACGCCGAAAGCCACGCCTGCATCGTGGATGCCGTGCGTATGCACCTCGGAAAACGGTTTGCCTTCACCCACAACGACATCGGCAGCCTGCACAAAAACCTGGAACGCGCAGCCAAAATAGTAGCCGAAACCGGAGGCGGTATTCTTGTCATCACCGAAGGTGTATTCGGGATGCGGGGCGATCAGGGCAAACTCCGCGAGATCGTGGCGCTGAAAGAACAGTACAACTTCCGCCTGCTGATAGACGATGCGCACGGCTTCGGGATGCTGGGCAAAACCGGCGCCGGCGCCGCCGAAGAACAAGGCGTAACCGACGACGTGGACCTCTACTTCAGCACTTTTGCCAAAAGCATGGCCCTGATCGGAGCGTTTATCGCCGGGCCAAAGGATATTATCCGCTTCCTGCGCTACAACATGCGCTCCCAGATTTTTGCCAAATCGCTGCCCATGCCCATCGTGGAGGGCGCCATCAAGCGCTTCGAATTGCTCCGAACCAAACCCGAACTGCGCGAAAAACTCTGGGAAAACGTGCGCGCCCTGCAAGGCGGCCTGCGCGAACGCGGCTTCAACATTGGCGACACCAACACCTGCGTCACCCCGGTGTACATGCAAAGCGAAGTATCGGAAGCCACCGCGCTCGTTCGCGACATGCGCGAAAACTACGGCGTGTTCTGCTCCATCGTCGTGTATCCGGTGATCCCCAAAGGCATGGTCATTCTGCGACTCATCCCCACGGCCGCACATACGGAGGAAGACATCCGCATCACGCTGGATGCCTTTTCGGCAGTCCGGAAAAAAATGGAGGACGGGGTGTACCGGAGCGCAACCGCCGCACAAGTGGGCTAAAACGTGTTCGCGGAAACCAGTCAACTAAAAGAGGCTCGTGGAAACTACTCCGCGAGCCTCTTTTTTCTTTTTACACCTGCTAAGTCGTGGGTGCCTCCGGCCGCATCTGCGGGAAAAACAATACTTCCTGGATGCTCGTCTGCCCGGTGAACAACATAGCCAGCCGGTCTATGCCGAAGCCGATGCCTCCCGTGGGCGGCATGCCGTACTCCAGCGCCCGCAGGAAATCCTCATCCATGGCCATGGCTTCTTCATCGCCGCGAGCAGCGAGACTGAGCTGATCTTCGAAGCGCTCGCGCTGGTCGAGCGGGTCATTGAGTTCCGAATAGGCGTTGGCGACCTCTTTGCCATTGACAAAAAGTTCGAAACGCTCCACCAGACCCGGTTTGCTGCGGTGCTTCTTGGTGAGCGGCGACATTTCCACGGGGTAGTCTATCAAAAACGTCGGCTGGATCAGGTGGCGCTCTACTTTTTCCCCGAAAATCTCGTCAATCAATTTCGCCTTGCCCATGCTGGCGTCTATCTCGATGTGCTCCCGGCTGCAATAGGTGCGCAGTTCCTGCTCCGTAGCCGTTTCCACGTTCAGGCCGGTGTACTGATGGATGGCATCAAACATCGTAAGGCGGGTGTACGGCCCGGCAAAATCGAGGGTATGCTCGCCAAAAGACACCAGCGCCGAGCCGTCGGTACTCAGGGCGCGGGCTACGCGTTCGAGCATTTGCTCGGTCACGTCCATCATCCAGTTGTAGTCCTTGTAGGCCACATAAAATTCGAGTGCGGTGAATTCCGGGTTGTGCGTGCGGTCCATGCCCTCGTTGCGGAACATTTTGGCAAATTCATACACCCCGTCGAAGCCGGCCACGATGAGCCGTTTCAGGTACAACTCATTGGCTATCCGCAGGTACAACTGCATATCCAGCGTGTTGTGGTGGGTCACAAACGGACGTGCCGCCGCGCCGCCATGAATAGGCTGCAAAATGGGGGTTTCCACTTCGAGCAAACCCAGGTCATCCAGGTAGTTCCGCATGGTGCGGATCATTTTGCTGCGCTTGATAAAAATCTGGCGGAGCTCCGGGTTCACCGTCAGGTCCACATAGCGCATCCGGTAGCGCTGCTCCGGGTCGGTGAATGCATCGTAAATATGCCCCTCGGCATCGCGCTTCACGATGGGCAACGGGCGCAGGCTTTTGGATAGAAATTTCAGTTCCTGCACATGCACCGACACTTCGCCGGTTTTGGTGATGAAAGCGAAACCGCGCACTCCGATATAGTCGCCGAGGTCGAGCAGTTTTTTTATGGCGACATCAAAAAAAGTGAAATCCTCGCCCTGCCCGAATTCGTCGCGGCGCAAGTACAGCTGGATACGTCCGCTGCTGTCCTGCAAATTCATAAACAACGCTTTGCCCGCCTCGCGCGTGGCCATGACGCGGCCGGCGAGGGCAACCTCCTGAAAATTGAGGCGGTTTTTGGAACCGTCTTCCAGCACTTCTTCCGAATAGTTGGCACTAATGTCGGCTGCAAAAGCCGTCACCTCGAACATCTCGGCCGGGTAGGGATCAATGCCGAGTTCGCGCAATTTTTGCAGCGATTCGCGGCGCAATAGTTCTTGTTCCGTCATATTTTATTGATTCGATTGGTCCGAATGATTCGATTACTTCAATTGGCCGCTCGATCAAAATAATCGAATCAATCGGACCAATCGAATCAATCGAATCAATTGGGAAGTTTGGCAATTACGTCCAGGTTTCCGCGCACCTGCTGGTCCATGGCCACCTCGATTTTGGTGTTAATGGGCAGGAACAGGTCCACCCGGGAACCGAATTTGATGAACCCCATGTCTTCGCCCTGTTCCACTTCCTGGCCTTCTTCCACATACCATTTAATACGTTTGGCCACGGCTCCCGCGATCTGGCGCATCAGGATTTGGCCGGCGCCCGTATCGTACACCACCGTCGTGCGTTCGTTTTCGGTGCTGCTCTTGGGGTGCCACGCCACGAGATACTTGCCCTCGTGGTACCGAAAGTATCGCACGATTCCGCTCACGGGGTTGCGGTTTACATGCACATTGAGCGGCGACATGAAGATGGACACCTGCAAACGTTTGTCCTTAAAATACTCGGGTTCATGCACCTCCTCGATCACACAAATCCGACCATCGGCAGGGGCATACACCAACAGGTTGTCCTTAACCGGGATAACGCGCACCGGGTTCCGAAAAAACTGAACCACCAGCACATAAAGAATCAGAGACAGTACCAGCACCGGCCAGAAGTACAGCGAGCCGAGCATCCGAAGGGCTGTATTCAGCAACAACAGAAAAAGACCGACGGCCAACAAAATCGCAAAACCTTCCTTGTGCAGACGAATGAACATATCCATATCTTTTTTCGGCGCGAAGGTCGCCATTTCAACCAATTTCTTCTACCCGGTATCCTGTTTTTGCACCATACCTTTGCGTATTCAAGGTTGGAGGGTTGTTAGAGGGTTGGAAGGTTAGAAGGTTGGAAGGTTAGAAGGTTAGAAGGTTGCTCGTTAGATTACACAAGCATGGCAACCTTCTAACCTTCTAACCTTCTAACCTTCTAACCTTCTAACCTTCCAACCTTCCAACCCTCCAACCTTCTAACTATTCAACATTAAAATGAAAGTAGCCGTCGTTGGTGCCACCGGCTTGGTAGGCACAAAAATGCTTCAGGTGCTCGAAGAGCGCAATTTTCCCATCACCCGGCTCATCCCGGTCGCGTCGGAGCGCTCGGTAGGCAAAACGATCAGGTTTCGCGGAAAGCGTTACAAGATCGTGAGTATGACCGATGCCATTCGGAAAAAACCGGACGTAGCCATTTTCAGTGCCGGGGGCAGCACCTCCAAGGAATGGGCGCCCCGGTTCGCCGAGGTCGGTACCGTTGTCATTGACAACTCCAGTGCCTGGCGGATGGACCCCGACAAAAAATTAGTGGTACCGGAAGTAAACGCCCATGTCTTGACCAAAAAAGACAAAATTATCGCCAATCCGAACTGCTCTACCATCCAGATGGTTGTGGCGCTCAAACCCCTGCACGACCGCTACACCATCAAACGTGTGGTGGTGAGCACCTACCAGTCGGTTACCGGTACCGGAGTGAAAGCCGTCACCCAGTTGATGAACGAGCGTAAGGGAAAACCCGGCGAGCGGGCCTATCCGTATGCCATTGACCTGAATCTGCTGCCGCACGTTGATGTATTTCTCGAAAACGGCTACACCAGAGAGGAGATGAAAATGGTGCTCGAAACCCAAAAAATCATGGGCGACGACAGTATCCGGCTCACGGCCACCACCGTGCGCGTACCCGTGCTGGGCGGCCACTCGGAGGCTGTCAATGTGGAGTTTGAACGGGATTTCGACCTGACCGAGGTGCGCAGCCTGCTCGAAAAAGCCCCCGGGGTAGTGGTGGTGGACGATCCAGCCAAACTCGAATACCCCATGCCGCTCCATGCGCATGACAAAGACGAGGTGTTTGTGGGGCGTTTGCGCCGCGACGAAAGCCAGCCCAATACCCTGAACATCTGGATCGTGTCGGACAACCTGCGCAAAGGCGCCGCCACCAATGCCGTACAAATTGCAGAATACTTGCTGGAACAGGGAATTTTGAAACAAAAACGCCCAAAAACACAAAAACAAACCGGTACAACCTAATTTTGCCCCCTCGAAATCACGCCGGGCAAAGACCGCCCGGTCAAAACTGTAAACCGTACACCGCACACCGCACAGCAATGAAGAACAAGATCGTAGTTTGGGGAACCAACGCAGAAAATGAGAAAGTCCTGATCGCACTGGAACTCAAGTCGGAAGAAAACAAAGTGCTGCTTTACACCTTCCCGGAATCGGTAGCCACCGAAGAGTTTTTCAACAAAATGATGACTGACTGGAAGAACGGCACCGACTTCGAACTCCCGGCAGAACACACCGTCCTGGAGCGCGAACTGAGCGTTACCGAAAATTTGCTCCCCGATGATCTCAAAGCCGAGGATCGCAGTGGCCTCATCCAGCGTGCACAAACCGAATGGCACTTCGCCGTGCTATCGTCCAAATTGCACCAGGCTTACCTGCAGGAACTGGCCGATTTCAAGGAAAAAGTACAAGAACTCCAAACATACGACGCCCCGCTTTGGGACAGTCTCCGCGGCTTCTGGGACAAGGTGCAAGAACAAGCCCGCGAACGCAACCTGTTCCGGAACCACGCCGACAGCCTGCGCGACAATATCAATGTCCTGTTTGACGACATGAAAAAACTGCGCGCCAAAGTGCAGGACGAATTCATGTCCGGCTCGCAGTCGGTCTTCGACGAATTCATTGCCAAACTGGAAGACGTGGAACAGCGCGTCGCCGCCGGCGGCTCCCGGATGAACGCCGTGTTTGACGACCTCAAAAATCTGCAGCGCCGCTACCGCGAAGCCAAAATGAGCAACGAACACCGGAACAAACTCTGGGATCGCCTCGATAAGGCTTTCAAAAAAGCCAAGGAGCGCCGTTTCGGCCCCGGCGCCAACGAAGGCTCCCTCGTCGAACGCCACGAGCGCCGCATTGCCGGCCTGCGCGATGCTATCCGCCGCATGGAAGACAGTATGCGTCGCGACGAAGAGGAACTCAATTTCCAAAAGAAAAAAGTAGCCGCCACGGAAGGCCAACTCGAAGCGCAAATCCGCAGCGCCAAGATCAAAATGATCGAAGAGCGCGTGCACTCCAAGCGCGAAAAACTGGACGAGATGAATGCTACCCGCGCTGATGTGGAACGCCAGGTCAATATAGCCAAGGAAAAAGAGGGCAAGCGCCAGGAAAAAGAGGCCGACCGCAAAAAATTTGAAGAGGCCAAAGCCGCTGCCAAAAAGGAAATTGCAGAAAAAATAGCCGCTTCTCAAGGCGACGCCGAGGCAACTCCGCCCACGCCGGAACCGGATAGCACTTCAGAGGAACAGCCCGCAGAAAAAGACAAAGACAATGCCTTTGACGTGGCCGGCAAAATTCTGGGCGAATCCATTGAAGATATGATGGACAGCGTCTTGGCCGTCGGCAAAGTACTCAGCAAAAAAGCCGGCGACTTGATCGAAGACGCCGTCGAAAAGGCCGATAATTTGATGGAAGACATCGTGGAAAAAGTCGAAGATGCCGCCGATGCCATAACGGAAAAACGCGAGAAAGCAACCAAGGCGCGCAAAGCCAAAGATGCCGAAGCGGAAGCCCCGGCGCCCGAAGCGGAAACGACTGAAACCGCCGACGTAACCGCCGCAGAAGCCCCGGCGCCTGAAGCGGAAACGACAGCGCCCACCGAAGAGACGCCCGACGCCGAAGCGCAGAAAACGCGGAAAAAGGCAACCAAAAAGGTTGTTGCCGAGGACGATACGGAAGCGAAAGACGCCTGATTTTCCGGGGTTTTGCAGAAACTCAAAAAAAGAGACCCGCAGCGAGCAATCGCTGCGGGTCTCTTTTTTAAATATTCAGCGGGTTAAAACCCGCCACTACTTACCCCTTTGCTCACTTGCCTGCCACACCCGCACCGTGTTCTGGTAGCAAATTTTCCGAATATCGGATTTGGAGTAGCCCCGGCGCAGCAGTTCCGCAATCAGGTTGGGATACATGCTCACATCTGCCAGATCGGGCGGTAGTGCCAAGCCCACTCCGTCAAAATCGCCGCCGAGGCCGATGTGCGCCACCCCCACGAGGTTTTTGATGTGGTCAATATGGTCGGCTACATCGCGTACGCTGACCCCCGACGTGGTCAATTCGGCGGTCATAAATTGGCGGCCCTCCGGGCTGTTTGCGTCCAATCCCTTGTCCTTCAATTTTTTTTCTGCCTGAAAAAACACCTCCCGACTGCGGGCACTCAGAAAATAATGACTGAACGGCACCTGCACCACACCGCCGTTGCGGGCAATAGCCCGGATAAGCGTATCGGGCAGGTTGCGCTCCATGCCCGGCGTAAAATGCCGGCAGCCGCTGTGCGTGGCGATGACCGGCCGGGTGGTCACGGCCAGCACATCCCGGATCGCGGCATCCGTCAGGTGGCTCACATCCACGAGTATACCCACGCGGTTCATCTCGCGCACCACGTCGCGGCCAAAGGCACTCAGGCCGCCGTTGGTACGCAAGGTGTCGTACGAGGAGTCCGAAATCTGGTTGTCGCGGCTATGCGCCAGGGTCACATACCGGATACCGCGCCGGTGGAAGTAGGCCACATCGGTCAGCGTTGCGATGGGCGCCCCGTTTTCCATACCCATCGGTAGCGAAATGATGCCTTTTTAAAATTCCGCTCGATATCGGCGGATTTTGGCGCCAGCGCAAACTTGTCCGGGTAAGCCGCTGCAATCGCATGCACCATGTCTATCAGCGAATCGGCAACCGCTTTGGCCGTGCCGAGCGGTTCTTTCTGATAACTCGCCGGGATGTAAATAGACATGAATGCACCGTACAACCCGCCTTTTTTGGCTCGTATGTAATCAAAATCGCCACCTGGATGATTCAGCGCCAACGCCGTGTAGCCCGGTTTGAAATCTTCTTCCCGCTCCACCAGGCTCCAGGGAAAGTCAATGTGGGTGTCAATGATTGGCGTGTTTTTCAGAATACGCCGGGCTTGTTGCAGGTAGTGGGCCTCGGATTTTGAGTTTTGAGTTTTGGGTTTGGAGTTTGGAGTGCGGGGTTGTTGGGCCGTTCCGGTGGCAGCAATGACTGACAGGAGCAGCAGCAGGAGGGTTTGTTTCAGCATGTCAAGTTCTATTTGCAAAAAACCTCCCGCGCTGATGGTACAGCACGGGAGGTTTTTAAAAGATCAGAAAAAAAGATGTGTTGGTTATCAAGCCTTGGCCTTCTCGGTTTTCGAAACGACTTTGGGTTTCTCCTCGACGGCTTTGCCACTCAGAATTTTCTCTTTGGTGAAATCCACCACGAGCGAAGAAGCGATGAAAATGGAGGAGTAGGTACCGAAAAGAATACCGATGAACATCCCGAATGCAAAGCCCCGAATAGCGGCGCCGCCAAAGGCGAGCAGGATCAAAACAACAATGACGATAGTACCCGATGTGATCAAGGTACGGCTCAGGGTCGTGTTGATAGCGAGGTTGAAAACCTCCTCCTTGGGCCTGCCGGCGTATGTATTGATAAACTCCCGGATACGGTCGTACACGATCACGGTGTCATTTACCGAGATACCAATTACCGTGAGCAGGCAGGCGATGATGGCCTGGTCAATTTCGAGGGAGAATGGTACAAGGCCGTGCAAAAGCGAGAAAAACGTGAGCGTAATCAGAACGTCGTGGAACAACGCAACCACAGCGCCGAGCGAAAACTGCCACCGGCGGAAGCGGATCAACAGGTAGAGGAAGATCGCCAGCAGCGACCAGATCGTTGCCTTGAACGAAGAATCCCGGATATCATCGGCAACGGTTGCGCCAACCTGACTGGACGAAGTGATGTGCGTTCCGGTACCGTCCGTGTTCCTGAAATTCTCCAGTTCCGTTTTGATCCCGGCACTTGTCAAACCTTCATGCAGTTTGGCGGTCACCTGATCCATTACATCCGGGCCTTGTTCATTGATCAGGTAGGACGTTGTGATGTTGTATGTATTTTCCGTGCTTACTGCCTTTACGATTGGGTTGCCACCGAAGGCTTCGTTGAGTGCCGAGCGAAGTTTGCTCTGGTCTACCTGTTGGTCAAACTGAACGTTGAACGAGTAGCCGCCTTTAAAATCAACACCTAATTCAAAGCCGCGCAAAAAGAACGAACCAATACCGATGGCAATAATTACGCCCGAGAACAGGTAGGCTTTTTTGCGGTTGCCGATCCAGTCGTATTTAGCACCCACCAGCCATTTCTCCGACCAGGGCATGCTGTAGGTCATCTCCGTACCGCGATCCAGCGCCCATTCGGTGATCAGGCGACCAACGAGAACAGCCGTAAACATGGAACTGAAAATACCGACTGTCAGTACTGTTCCGAAACCCTTGATAGGGCCAAGGCCGAAGTACATGAGCACGAAGGCGGTGAGCAGCGTCGTCACGTTGGCGTCAATGATGGCAGGAAGTGCGCGAGCAAAACCTGTCCCGATGGCTTTTATACCGGTTATCCCGTCGCGCAACTCCTCGCGGATACGCTCGTAGATGATAACGTTGGCGTCTACAGCAATAGCCAGTGTGAGTACGATACCGGCGATACCCGGCAAGGTTAACACCGTACCCATCGAAGCCAGCGTACCGATGATAAAGAAAATGTTGGCCAACAGCGCGATCACGGATATGACGCCGCCTTTGGCATAGTAGGCGATCATAAAGAAGCACAACAGCACCACCGACAGGATCAGGGCGATCAGCGATTTGTTGATATTATCGGCACCAAGGGAAGGGCCGATTTGACTTTCCTGCACGATACGGGTGCCGGCCGGCAATTTACCCACCTCCAGGATATTGGCCAGGTCCTTGGCCTCGTCCAGTGTGAAACCGCCGGTAATGGAAGACGTGCCGCCTTCGATCGGGTTGATCACGCGCGGGGCGCTCACGACTTCTTCGTCCAGCACAATGGCGATTTCGCGATTACCACCGTCGTAGGCTGCGCGGGTCATCTCGGCCCACACACGAGCGCCCTCGTTATTCATGGCAAGGGTCACCGTCACTTCGCCGCTGTTGGGGTCGGGCTGTTCGCTGGCGCGGGTTACCACACCGCCGTCAAGTCGCGGTTTTTCCTGATTACGCCATTTTTTCAGCGCATACAGCTCGTATTTCCCCGTGATGGTGGAAGCGGTAGCATCGCCAAAATCCGCAACAGGTTTTAAACTCCAGCGGAACATCAGATCAACCGGAAACAACGCCCGAATCTCCGGGCGCTCCAGCATTTCCGTGACGGCTTTCATCTTGTTTTTGTCGGTATAACCGATCACTACGCTGCGGGCGTCGCCCGCCGGGGTCAGCAGTTTGAGCAGCGGCCCACCACCCTGAGGCTGATCGGCCGGTCGGTCCACAATCTGCATTTCCGGTGTAGCCGAAGAGTCAACCTTGCCGTCGGGGCCGTTAGGATAAACATACAACGTATCCTTGACCATGGCGGCCTCCTGCTGCACGGATGTATCACCGGACAAAAGCGCCTGCAGTTTGATGTCGGCAGCATTCAGCCCCTGGCTGATGCCCTCGTCACCGGCACGATAAGTGTCCCAAAACTCCAGTTTAGCGCTTTTTTGCAACATGTTGCGTGCGCGCTGCGGGTTGTCTATGCCCGGCAGTTCAACGAGGATCAGGTCGCGTGTAGCATCAAGGCTGACGTTGGGTTGTACCACGCCGAGTTTGTCAATACGCTGCTTGAGGCGCTTGTAGGTTTCATCTACCGTCGTATTCGCGAGCTCACGGATGACACGCAGCACATCAGCATCCGGGGATTCAAAGTTGATCTGACCCTTCAGCGATTCGTTGCGTGCAAAAACAGAAGCCAGCGATTTGCCACCGCTGGTTTCTTTCCAGGCGCCGGCAAACAGGGCAATGTAGTCCGTCTGTTGCGTGACCTGGGCGGCAGTGGCTTTGTCTAAGGCTTGCTTGAAGGCAGGGTCTGTTGTGTTGCCGGCAAGGCTTTTCAGGAAATCCCGAAGATCAACCTGCAACAGAACACTCATGCCGCCTTTCAGGTCGAGACCCATAGCCAACTGGCTCTTTTTCAGGTCGGCGTATGTGAATTTTTTAATGAGGGGGATGTCAAACACCGTCTCGCTGGACAGCGAGTCCAGATATCCACTATAGTAGGTGCGCCAGGAAATATCCGGATTTTGGCCATGGCGGTCATCGGCATACCGGGATGCGGCGTTTTCGACGCTATTCGTCGGGATAATGAGCAAATACTGATACAGACAAACGACCGTTAGCGCTATCAGGAAAAAACGTATAACTCCTTTGCTTTGCATACCTCTAATTAAGGTGAGTGATTAAGCGGTTTAAAAAAAGTGCGCAAATATAGGCACAACAGCCAAACGAAAGGAAAAATGTAAAAATCAAAATGGAAAACAGCAAAAGTTCGGCGCTACAACCCGCAAAATTCCCTCAATCCGGGTAGCTACCAGGCCGTAACGCAACCTTGTCCGGCCTGACCTGTTTAAATTTCAAGCAACTCGCATCATCGTAAACAGCAACTCGAATCATGCCCGTACAAGTTATTCCCAAGGCAAAACAAGGCCAGGGCGCCTTCAACGGCGGCGAAATCGTGGAAAACAAGCCCATCGGCTTTCCGCAGGATATGTCCGCCATACGCCCCTATTCCAACCTCTTCTACTGGGCACACGCCCGCGCGGTGAAGGACAGCACCATCGGCCTGCACCCACACCAGGGCTTCGAAATTTGCTCCTTCGTGCTGGCCGGCGAAATCCGCCACTACGACACCAAACTCAAGGAATGGCGTACCCTGCGTGCCGGCGATGCGCAGATCATCCGCGCCGGAAACGGCATCAGCCACTCCGAATGGATGGGCAAAGGGGCCGAGATGTTCCAAATCTGGTTTGACCCGAATTTGGCTAAAACCCTGGAAAAACCCGCCGGCTACGACGACTACCACGGCGCCGATTTCCCGATCTCCGCCGAAGAAGGGGTGTCCGTCAAAACCATCGTGGGCGCAGGAAGCCCGTTTCGTATGGACACGCCCGGCGTGGAGGTTATGCGGTTGGACATCGGCAGCGGGCCGCATACGTTTGACAGCAACCCGGACAAGGTCTATTCAGCCTACGTCCTGAAAGGAGAGATTTCATTCAACGGATCGGTCGCCAAACAGTACGATTTCGTGCTGGTGACCGAACAAAAAGTCATCGAACTGCGTACCATGACCGGCGCCGAGCTATTTCTGATCTCGTCGCCGGCCGATCCAGGCTATCAAACTTACGCGCAATCGCGGCAAATCGGCGGATAGGGAGGGCTAATTCAACGAAAACGGTACCTGCAGCGGCAGCACCCCCCGGTGTTCTTCGCGTTTCGGAATTTCCATTTGGACGATACCGGCGCCGGAGCGCACCTGTAACCCGTCGAGGTCAAGCGCCTCACCATTCAGTTGAAAAACACGCTGGAACGCCAACAGGCGGTATTCCCGGTGCAGACTGCGACGGCTGCCGTACGGCTCAAAATCCGAATTTTCCGGCTCATACCGGATTTCGATGCGGTCGTCGGTGGTGAAAAAGGTGAGGTCGTCGTGCGAAAGACCCGGCACAACCAACTCAATGAAAAACGCTGTTTCGGTTTCGTAGACATTAGTGGCCGGCAGCAGACTGAGCTGCATTGCCATTTGCCGCTGCGTTTGTGTCCAGTTATTCCGGGTGATGAAGTCGTCGAAGTACAGCGGCTGGTTGGCCGGCAAAGGGCGGTTATTTTGAGCAGGGAACATAACACAGCAGATTTTTTGAAAAAAACGGGTTCAGGTTTCCTATGCCCGGCAAACAACATTCCACACCCGATAGTTGCTTGACTATGCGCCAATTTGTCGGCGATTTCGTTATGAACTGCCAAAGTGGCGTGCGATTGTATTCGTGTACGGCAGCACGCGATTAAAATGGAACGCGGATACCGCGGATGCTACGCAGCGCGGATGCCCGCGGATATTTTCCGAGTGCGAAAACAACAGCGCGATGAAACTCTGCAAAAAAAATCCGTAAAAATCCGCGCTGCGTAGCATCCGTGCTATCCGCGTACCATCCACCGTATCCCGCCACCTAACGCTGTCCCCCAAACTTGAACACCATACCCCCGGTTACCCGTAGCATCCGGCTGGTATTTCGACCCCCGAGGATGTATCCCCCGCTGATAAAAAAACCGCTTCGGCCGTTTTCGGAATAATACGCCGTGCCGCCTGTCTGGATGTACGACACTCCGTAGGCTTGCGGCAGGTCGGGCACATCGGGCGCATAGTCGCTGCCCCCGATCGTGCGCTGCCATTCTACCCAGGCATCGAGGTAGTACCGGGCTGCCGGGAATCCCGCGCGGAACAGGACGGTCGCAAAATCGGCCGGCTCCGTCGGCTCATAGTCGGGCCGTTCCCGGCGAATTGCCGCGATATCGGCCTCGCGCAGGTTGTCGAACCGCCAGTTGTACCCGGCCGTCAGGTTGGCAAACAGCCCGATCGGGGTTTCCCATTGTACGATCAGCCGGGCCGGCAGCACCAGGGCCTTTTGGCCCAATGCCCCCGAAACGGTTGGCTCGTAGTTGGCCAAAGGAAAACTCAAGCCGGTACCCAGCAGCGCACCCAGCCGCCCCGCCCCACCCATATCCCGATAGACGGGCCGGTACTTGAGGTACAACCCGCCATCCTGCAATCCGCTTTGGCTGGCCGTGAACACATACGCGGCCGTGCCCACCATGTCTACACGTTTGCTCAAACCATACTCCGCAAATACACTCAGCAGGCTGCCCTTGTAGCCGACAGGGTAGGTCTGCCCGCCGACCCCGGCAAAATCGTGAGCCGAATTGACGGAAAACGAGGGCGCCAGGTCCAGCACACCCTTGCCTTTCAGGTAGCCGTCGAGCGGCCCCTGGGCAAACGCTTGGCCGGCAAGCCCGCCAAGCGCCGCAGCCAGAAACAGCCGCCGGAAAAACCGTGCGCGCATCACGCAAAAAGACTTTTTTCCACAATCTCACACAAGATGTGCCCAATCAGGATATGCGATTCCTGGATGCGCGGCGTGTCGGTGGAGGGTACATTCAGGAGCAGGTCGCAAGCCGCAGCCAGTTGGCCACCGGTAGCCCCGGTGAGACCAATGACCTGCATGCCGAGTTCGGCCGCTTTTTCCGCTGCACGCAAAATGCCCGGCGAATTGCCCGACGTGCTGATGGCAACCAGCACATCGCCGCGGCGTCCAGCCGCCTCCACCATCCGGGAAAAAACATGGTCGTAACCATAGTCATTCGCCACAGCCGTCAGGTAGGAGGTGTTGACGTGCAGCGCCTCTGCATACAACGGCGGCCGGTCGGTGTAAAAACGGCCCGAGAGTTCGGCCGCAAGGTGCTGGGCATCGGCCGCACTGCCGCCATTGCCGCAAAACAACACCTTGCCGCCCTGCCGGAAAACGCGCACCAACAGGTCGGCAGTTTGCCCGATTTTTTCCAGCAAAACCGGGTCGGCCAGTACAGCCTCCTTGACGGCAATACTCGCACGGATGGATTTTTCAATAATCATGTTTGTGCAGGTTTCTGGTTGTGAGGTTTCTGGTTGCGAGGTTTCTGGTTGGAAGGTTTCTGGTTGGAGGGTTTCTGGTTGGAAGGTTTCTGGTTGGAGGGTTTGGGGTTGGAGGGTTTGGGGGGCATAACGGTGAATACATTCCAAATCGCTTGCAAACGCGTATGCCATTGGGCCATATCTACCACCATGGCGCGGCGGTTGTCAAGGGGCAAAGTTCCATGCTTTTTTTGCAAACGACGGTAGCGGTGCAGACAAACCCGCGTGATAGCCACCAAAAAAAACACGGTGTGCAGGGCTGTTTCCGGGCGACTGCCGGGGACATGTAATTGCCGAAAAGCGTTGGCCACAGCTACTGTCCGGTGGTGAAAAAGGGCGATCAGTTGCTCCACATCGTTTTGCGTAGCCGCTGTGGTCGTGTTGCGTTGCCGGTCATGCCAGAGATCAAAAATATCGTCGCACAGCTGAACGAAGTGCCCAAATTCGAGCAACGCCCGGCGCTCGGCTTCGGGGATCGGGTCGGCCAGCAAACACCGGAAAAGCAACACCGAATAGCCGCCTTTTTCGGCAGTGAGCCGCTCTACTTCATCGGGCGCCGGGGGGCGGAGGGCTTTTTGGGCGCCAACGGCCTCGATCTGAAACACCCGGTGCAGGGCCTCCTCAAATTCGGCGACGCGGGCAACGGGCAGCGCCTCCCGTGTTTTTTTTAAAAAAACCAACGCCAGCCCGGACGGGTCGGCCCGCCGACCGTATTCCGCCACATCCGCCTTCGGCAAAAAGTGGCCGGGCGCCTCGTCCGTGAGATCGTCAAAAAAACAAGCCAACGCAGAAAGGATGGAAAAACGGCGTATTTCGGCTCCGTCCAGCGCCCTGCCACGGATACGGCCGAACACCGCGCCGAGAAAAACGGCGCCGAAAAAATAATGCCGGTGCCGGTTGAGATCGAGCCGGCCGTGGTGCTGCGGCGCCAATCCCAGGTCACGCAGTCCGCTTTTTCTGAAATACTGCCCGGCCCGCACAAACAACACAGCCAACCGGGCTGTGGCCAACGCCCGATAAAACCAGTGGGCCGGCAGGCGCGACACGAGCGACAGGATGGCCATTAAAATTCAATTTCCAGCCCGTCGTAGGCCGGCGACACATTTGGCGGCAGGAGCAGCGGCATCTCGGCGGCTAAGCCCAGCTCGTGGCTGATGTGGGTGAGCCAGGCGTGTTCGGGCGCTATTTTTTCGATGAGTTCCAACGCCTCGCCGAGGGTCAGGTGCGTCGGATGCTGCTGGGTGCGCAGGGCGTTCAGCACCAGATACCGTGTGCCCCGAACCTTGGCCAACTGGTCGGGACTGATCGTTTTCACATCGGTGAGGTAGGTCAGGTCGCCAAACCGGAACCCGAGTATCGGCAGGCGACCATGCCAGATGCCGATGGCCTGGATGTCCAGACCGTGGATGTGCAGGCAAGTTTCGGCGTCTATCGGGTACAGCTCGATGCGGGGCAAGCCGGGGATTGGGTCGCCAAAAATATACGCGAACCGGTAGCGCACATCGGCAGCTACGCGTTCCTGAGCATATACCGACATGGGGTGGCCGCTGCGGAAGTTGAACGGACGGATATCGTCCAAACCGATGACGTGGTCGTTGTGCTCGTGGGTCAGCAGGATCGCATCGAGGTGGCGGACGCGGGCACGCAGCATCTGCTGGCGCAAATCAGGGCCGGCATCTATCAGGATATTGGTGTCGCCGTGGGTGAGCAGGGCCGCCGTGCGCAAACGCTGGTCGTGCGGGTTCGCAGACGTACATACCCGGCATTCGCACCCGATCACGGGCACACCCTGGGAAGTTCCGGTACCGAGTATGGTAAGTTTCAAAGTGTCCGGTAAAGTTTACAAAAACGCCATCATCCCCCGGCATTCGCATTGTTGTTCACGTCGCCGACTTTGACGCCCTTGAAATTGGCGTCGGTGACGTTTTGTTGCAGGTTGTTGTATTGCAATGCGCCTGTCGGCAAACCTCCGCTGAACGGGTTGGCCGGGTTGGGAAAAACCGTATTCGCCGGCAGGAAGTGCCACGAAGGTACGGCGGGAAACTGCGGGTTCAAGCCGAGAATCACTTTTCTCCCCTCTACAATGTCTATAGTGGTGACGGATTTGCTGCCGTTGGCATCGGCTGCGATAATTTTCCACGGAGAGTCCAGGGGTTCCAGGCCCAGTACATACTTGTTGATGAGCGTCAGGTCAAACGTCGTGACGCCGTTGAGGTCGTTGGTGTCGCGCATCGGGGCTACGGTGTAGTTCAGGCCGGGAGCGAGGTTGGCAAAGGTGTAATTGCCGGCAGCATCGGTGCGGGTACTTGCCGTGGCGCCGCCCGACAGTTCGACGAGCACATTGGGCATAGGCGCACCCCAGTGTGTCTGGATATTTCCGCCGATACCGGCCTGTGGCGGCGCGGGTTGTGCGTAGCCGTTTTGCGTGAGCGCGTTGGTGTTGGCGGGATCGAGCCACTCGCGCAGGCGGCTGCCCGCGCCGGCGCCCTGGTCCCAGGAAAGGTCGAAACGGCCAAACCAGGAGCCGGAAACAACGCAGGCGACCGGGTCCAGGTTGCCGCCGTGCAGCTGGCCGACGACGCGTTTGTTCTGATCGAACAGCACACAGCCCGAGGAGCCGGGCTGGTAGATGCCCTCGTCGGGCACAACCCGCCAGTGCGAATTGACCGGCGATATGCCAAATTGCCCGCCCCAGTTGATCGTCTGGGTGAAAATTGTGGCCGGGTCATTGTCCCGGGATATTTTTTTGATGTCACCGCTGGGGTGGTGTATGAACGTTGAGTTTTGCACCAGAGCATTGGTGGCGGGGGTGCGGTTCCAGCCGTTGAAGTACACATTGTAATTGGCCGGGATCGGGTTGGTTTTCAGCAGCAGGAAGTCCGTCTCGTCCCGAAACGATATCCGTTCGCAGCCCAGAACGGACTTGCGCGTTGGTTCGGTGGCGGGGTTGGGGCAGCCGGCGGACTCGTACTCAAAATCGAAGCGCCACATAGCGAAATTGGGTGTCGTGCCGATGATTTGGCAGTGGTGGGCGGTGAGGAAATACGGCTCGCCCGAGCCGGCCGTATTGGCCATGAGTGAGCCGGTACACCAGCCTGCGCCGTTGGAAAAAATCATCAGGATGCGGGCCACACCGCGTTTTTCGGTCTGCCAGTTTTGGCCGAGCGCACAGTTCATGTTGATATTACAGGCCAGCGCTTCGCCAAAATCTTCGGGCGCCCCGCCGGGCAGCACACCCGCCGGATCGTAAACGTAGTCCAGACGGTTGAGGTGAATGTCGGCCGGGGTCTTGCTGCCGGCAGCCTCGTGCAGTTCAAGTACGGTGGTTTCGCCAGGCAACACGCCGATCAAAAATTGCCCGGAGGGCAAACAACTTTGCGCGGTGTAGGCGCCCAGCACCTCTTGCCGGTCGGGCGTGTAGGCAAAAAAGCGGTTTCCGGCGGGCAGGTGAAAACGGTCGAACAGCAGGAGTAAGCCCAGGGCTTTGGGCGCCAGCAGGACGCAGCGCCACACGCGGTCGCCATTCGGCAGTACCGTCCAGTCGCCGCTACGCGCGGGGTCTATGTCCACCGGAGCCAGCGGCACCGCAAAGCGGCTGCGTTCGGGGTTCAGGCCGTCGTCTTCCAGCAGTTTTTTGGCATCCGGCGCAGCCAGCACCACCGGTGCGGGTGCAGCGGCAAATGCAGCAGCATTTTCGGGTAAAAAACTCGGTGGAAGCCCGCCTTCGCTGATTTGAGCGGTGGAAACAGCAGACCAGGAAAAGGCAAGGAAAAGCGGAAATCGGTAGAAAAAACGCATGGGATGAGTGGTATTAAAAAAGTTAAGAAAGCGGGAGCAGGATTATGCGATTAGGCCTCGGGCGAAAGTTTTGCGGTAAAAATCAGGCCAAAAACCAACGGGGCAGCGACTATCCGCCACTGCCCCGCTGCAAATCACATAAAACCGGTAATCCTGCTTAAAAAAACGGATTTTGAATATCCGGGTTGTTCACAAACGTCGTGTCGGTCAGGGTGTGCAGGAACTTGACGAGCGCCTGCTTGTGCTTGGGCAGGAGCTCCGTGTACTGCAGGGGGCTGGACCCGGGGATCGGGTATCCGACCTGCGGGATCAGCGGATCTTTATTGGGCGAGTTCTTGCCGTGGGTTCCGTAGTGATCCAGCACTTCCTCCAGGGTCTGGAAGCGCCCATCGTGCATGTAGGGCGCTGTCAGGGCCACATTGCGCAGGGTTGGCGAGCGGAATTTGCCGTTGTCGCTCGGATTTTTGGAGACCTCGCCCCGGCCTTTATCCACAAAATCGTCGAGTGTGGCTGCTTCGGTGAGGCCGTTGTTGAAGTATTGGTTGCCGGTGAGGGTGATGCCGCCGTGGCAGTGAAAACACTGTGCATCGGGCAAACCGGCCGGGCCACCTTCTTCAAAATACATCAACTTCCCGTCCAGCTCATCGTCGTCAAGGATGTCGCGGTTGCCTTGCAGGTATTGGTCAAATTTGGACGTGCCGCTGCTGATGAGAATCCGCTCGAACTGGGCAATGGCCCTCGCCGCCAGTTCTTTGGTCATCTCACGCGTATTTTTTATGCCAAAAGCCTTCCGGAAGAGTTCCGGGTAAGTCGGGTGTACCTTCAGTTTGGCAATGACATTGGTCCAGGTGTTGTGCATTTCGATCGGGTCTTCCACCGGCCGCAGTGCCTGGTCTTCGAGGCTGGGCGAGCGCCCGTCCCAGAAAAGACCATTGGTGGCGTAGGCGATATTGAGCAGGCTCATGGCGCTGCGCCGCCCGCCGATACCGTCAATGCCGACCGATACGGCCAGGTTGTCGGTAAAACTGCCCTGTGGCAAATGGCACGACGCGCACGACTGGGTGCTGTCGCCCGAGAGGATGGGGTCGTAAAACAACCGCCGGCCCAGTTGCACCCCGTCCACCGTCAACGGGTTGTCGGGCGGAATCGGTACCTGTGGAAAATGGTCAGGTTTGATGAGCGCGTAGGCTTGCGGGGCGTACGGAATACCCGTCAAATCCACACCCGGTTCGCCCGGATCGGTGGGGTCTTCTTTGCAGGCCTGCCAAAAAACCAGGCTCGGGACGAGGGCCAAAAGCAGGAGTACACGCCAGACGAGTGGCACGATGGTCGTTTTCATACGCTTACTGTTTGACGGCGGTGGCGTTGCCGAAGTTGTCCATCAGGATGGTTGCGATCACCACGTCGTTGTTGTCGTTGGAGGTGATATGGTTGTACGGGGTGTTCAGATCGAGCCAGGAACCGTTGATGACGAACAGTTTTTTCAGATCAAACTCCACGACGACACCCGTAGCGCCGGGCGCCACTTTGATCGGCAGGTTGAAGGCATACTCCCGATAAACGGCATCCGAACCGCAGTGGTAAATCAGGCCGCCATCGAATACGCCGTTGTTATTCAGGTCCACCCGACCTTCTATTTTATTGAAAATGTAACTGCCCCAGCCCAGCCAGTACTCGTTTTCGCGGCTCAGCGGGTGCGTGAAGGCAAAGTCTTTGGGCTGTTTGGCATTCAGGGCAGGCGGCACCCCGTAGCCAAGCCGAATGCCGGTATAGTTGCCGTCGGGTACTTTGCTGAACGTGACGGGCACTTCTACGGCCATGTTGTTCGTGGCCAGATCGGGCGTAAAGTCTACCCATTCAATCTCGCTGAGTTTTACCTCCTGGCTGCCGTTCAGCAGCGTGATGTTGGACATGAAGGTGTTGAAGCGGGAGAGCTCCACCCGGTAGGTATCGTAGTCGTACAATTTGTACTTTTCGAGAGGCTGTCCGTCGTAGAGCGCCCGGAAGGTGACAGTCAGGCTGGATGTTGGTCCGTCGGTATCCGTTTTTTTGTCGCAACCGGCAGCGGTTAATAGCGCGAAGGCGAACAATGCGGGAAAAAGAAACTTTTTCATATTTGTGTGGTGCTTGTTTTGAAGGGCAAAATTGCCAAATCTTCACGGTAGAACACGCAATGCCTGGGGCAAGTTGGCCACAATCCGCGCTTTCCAGACCGAAATGTCACCGGTTGTCAAATCCACGTCCCGGAACAGTTCGCGGAAGTCGGCGACGAGTTGCAACGAGAAGTCGTACCCGCTCTCGTGCTGATAAACAGCATCGTTCTGGATGACCAGCGAAGTGAAATCAGGATGGCTGAACACGAGGGTGTCCGGGGGCGTCGTGTCGAAGGTGTCCCGGGTAATGATGAGCCGGAGCGCCACAAAACCGGTGTCGGCCCCCAGCCAAAGTCCCTCCGATTGGGGGCGCAGCGGGTGGCCTTCGGGGGCGAGATCGGGGATGACGCGCCGGGCGGCATCGGGCAACCCCACCCGGAAACGGATGGACTCAAACGTGCCGGCAGGCCGGAAGGTGCCCACCGTGTAATTCACCGCCGTGCGGCGAATCAGTTGGAAATCATTGGTAAAAACTGTGCGTACGGTGTCGTTATTCGTGCCGAATGTTGCCAGACCGAGCGTGTCACTGACGGGTATGGCTGTTCCGTTTTGCACTAACTGGAAGTCGGACAGATAAAAAACAGCCTGTTTGATGCGAAACCATTGGCCCGGGGCATACTCGTAGGTGGTATCGGGTTTCCACACGAGGGTGTCGTAGCGGGGCAGCAAGGTGAGGCGCAGGGCGGGGTAGAGGCAGCAGCAATTTTCGTCTGCTGCAGCGTCAAAGTTTGTGGCTTCAATATCCAGGCAACCCTCGCGCGGCTCGAAGCAGGCCGTGAAAGCAAAAGGCAAAAAGGCAAGGAGCAAAAGGGCGAAGGGCGAAGGGCGTGTTGGCGGCGGGGCAAATTTTTGTTGCACAGGTTTCTGCATTGTTTGGGATGGCATAGCCAATGAATTTCGGGCAAAGTTAACCCCTTTTCCCTATCCCCGGTTTTCAGGCCCGGGTCGCGGCTTTTCAATTTCCCGCATCAGTTGTTTCACGATTTGCTTCACTTGCGACGAAAACTCCTTTTCCAGTATCCAGTGGTAGTAGTTTTTGTCCCGGGCGAGCACGTCTTTTACGGGCTGGCCATTGTACTTGCCGAAATTGAATATCAGGGTACCGTCGGGCTGTACCCGAATGCGCTGGGTGGCGTCGAGGAAATTGAGGTCGTTGGTGAAATCGTGCAAGGCCTGTATGTCATTTTTGATCGGAGCGGGTATGATATTGCCGTCTTCATCCAGCAAATCCTTGCCCTCGTACATGGTCAGTTGTCCCCGAAATACATCAAGGGTGGCCCGCACATCAGCCAGCGCATCGTGGGCATCGGTGAGTTCCTTGCCACAGTAGAGCCGGTAGGCGGCTTTCAGGGTACGCGGTTCCATTTTGTAAAAAATGCGCTGCACATCGAGCAAACGCCGCTTGCTCACATCGAACTCCATGCCCACCCGGGCAAATTCCTCCATAAGCATGGGCACGTCGAACCGGTTGGAATTGTAGCCGGCGAGGTCGGCGTTGCCGATAAAATCCCAGATTTTTTGTGCCAGTTGCTGGAACGTCGGCTTGTTGGCTAAGTCTTTGGGCGTGATGCCGTGTATGGCCATGGACTCCTCGGAAATCGGGATGCCGGGGTTCACTAAGGTACTGAACTCGGCGGGCGGGTTTCCGTTTTTGAACAGTTTGATCAACGCGATCTGCACAATGCGGTCGCGTACCACATTCAGACCGGTCGTTTCCACATCAAAAAAAACGATGTCGCGGTCGAGGTTGGGTTGTGTCATGTTGCGGGTTGTCTGGCGGGGTTATGGCGTTGGCGGATTATCCTCTTCGTTGAGCAGGCCCTGTTCCTGGGCTGTTTCGGCGTAGCCGTGCAGTTGGATCGGTTCGCGGCGCCCGCGCAATCGGATATTGAGCATTTCCACAAAAAGAGAGAAGAAGATCGCGAAGTACAAATAGCCTTTTGGCACGGCACCCTCGATGAAGTGCCCGAGGTGTGCCGCCTCAGCGATCAGCGAAAAACCGATCAGAATCAGAAAGGCCAGGCCAAGCATCTGTACCGTCGGGTGCTTGTTCACAAACCGGCTCACCGGCCCGGCAAAAGCCATCATCACCACCACGGAAGCTACCACGGCGATGATCATGATGACCAAGTCTTTGACCAAGCCGATCGCCGTCAGAATGGAATCGAAGGAGAAGACAATGTTGATCAGCGCAATCTGCAGGATCGCGGCGCTCAGCGCTTTGCTTCCCTTGCCTACCTGCGGGTCGTCGTCGTCGCTTGGGCTTTCTAATTTGTGGTGTATCTCGGTGGTTGCCTTGTAAAACAAAAATATCCCGCCAAGGAACAAAATTAGCCCCTGCCCGGTCACATCTCCGTGCAAACCGGGAATGTCAATATGAAACAGCGGTTTGTTCATGCCGATGATCCACACTAAGGCAAAAAGCAGAATAATGCGCAGTACCATCGCCAAAACGAGGCCGATATTCCGCGCCTTGGGCTGATCCTTCGGCGGCAGTTTGGATGAAATGATGGACAAAAAGATGATGTTATCCACCCCAAGTACGATCTCCAGGAACGTCAGGGTGAGCAAACTGATCCAAACGGCGCC
Source organism: Lewinellaceae bacterium (assembly GCA_016719605.1). Taxonomy (GTDB): domain Bacteria; phylum Bacteroidota; class Bacteroidia; order Chitinophagales; family Saprospiraceae; genus M3007. The sequence goes on from JADJYW010000016.1 coordinate 164,085, forward strand.
GGAGGTAAAGTCCGGCATACTCAGTAAATACATGACACAAGCTGTTGTTGGGTGAAAAACGCCGCAATGTTAAGGGGGATTTGTCAATTGCCGTTGCCAAAGTACGCTTGCCGACATTTACCCCGAAAACCGAAAACCATCCATGCCCGGTGCGGTTTTGGCTGCATAGATTTGCCTCCGCATGAATTTTAAACACGCTATGCACTACAAACACATGAAAAAACTTTCTTTTTTACTCGCATTTTCCCTCACCGCCCTCGCGCTCGCCGCCCAGTCGCTGCCCAAAAAATATGTGCTGCTGGAGCATTTCACCAACTCGCGCTGCTCAATTTGCGCCAGCCGAAACCCGGGTTTTTTCACCCTCATCAATCAGTACCCGGACGACGTGCACCATATTTCGGTACATCCCTCGGTGCCATACAACAACTGCCTGCTCTACTTAGCCAACACGACGCAAAACAATGCGCGTGCAGCAGCCTACGGGGTGAACGGCACCCCGCGCGTGGCCCTCAACGGCACACTCGTGCCCGGCGGCAGCCAACTCCTCCCTGCCGCCACGCTTCAGGCCGCACTCGGCCAGCAAAGCCCCATCGCCATCGAAGTACTGGAAAGCGGCGCAGCACCAACCAAAACAGCCACCGTCACCGTGCGTACGTTCGGCGATGTGCCCGCCGGCAACTATAAACTGTTTGCCGCCGTGGCCGAAAGTACCGTCAACTACGCCTCGCCAAACGGCGAACAAAAACACCACAATGTGTTCCGCGCCATGCTGACCAACATAGACGGCGACGCCATTACGCTGCCCGCCACCGGCGAATCGGCCTCCTTCAATTTTTCCTACACATTCACCGCCCCGAACGGCTGGACGTCCAACTACGACTCGCTTTTTGTGCTCGCCTTTGTGCAAAACACCGCCACCAAGGAGGTGCTGAACAGCGGCACGCGTTTCGACGCCGTGTTCACCAGCGCCCGGGAAGCCGCCGCCCCGCAATCTGTGCGCATCCAGCCCAACCCGGCCACCGAGGAGGCATCCGTGCTGTTGCCCGGCGAACAGGTCGCCCGCGTGGAGGTGTTTTCCATCGGCGGCAACCTGATGCAAACGGTATACAACACCCAGGCCGATCTGGTGCGCATCCCCGTGGCGGCACTCGCACCGGGTATTTACTTCGTAAAAATCACGGGGAAAAACGGTATTTACATCGGGAAAATGGTGAAATCGAACGGATAGGACGGGTTTACAACAAAACCCGAACGGTTTCTATTTTCCGCTCGCTGACCAATTCGAGGATGAACGTTTTGCCGTCCAACTCCAGGCGGTCGCCCTGTTCAGGAATGGTTTTGCTGGTCGTGACCAAATACCCGGATAACGTGTGGTAGTCGCCCAACGGCAGCTGGAGCGCGGGGTATTTGTCGTTGAGGTGTTCGATTTTGAGTCGCCCGGAGAAGCGGTATTCGGATTCCGACAACTGCTCCTCCACGAATTCCCGGCGGTCGTGCTCGTCGTCAATTTCGCCGAACAGTTGTTCCAGCGCATCCTCCAGGGTGACAAGCCCGGCTAAGCCGCCGTACTCGTCCACCACACAAGCGATATTGGTGCGTTTGCGGATAAACTTGTGCAGCAGGTCGTTTGCAACCATGGTTTCCGGCACGAAGGTGATGGGCAGCACCAGGTCGCGCACATGCCGGGGATGGGCAAACATTTGCTGCACATGCACATAGCCGAGCACATTGTCCAGCGTGCCGCCGATCACCAATATCCTCGACAGGCCGCTTTCGACAAAGGACCGGCGCAGTTCTGCCAGCGGGGCATTCACGTCGTGGCAAACGATTTCCGGTCTCGGGGCCATACAATCGCGTGCTCGAATGGTTTTCAGATGCAGGGCATTTTCGAGCAGTTCGACGGCCACTTCTTCTCCCGGCCCGGCGCCGGAATTTTGTTGCACGAAATACTCCAGCAGGGCCTCGTCGGCTTCTGCGGTCGTTTGCCAGGCGTGGCGGAGCAGTGTTTTGCGAAAAAGCAGCAGCAATAAAAACAGCAGCACCCCCACAAACAGGGGAGCGGCCCACCCGCTACCGAGGAGAAACGAAAACATCGGCACTATCCAGAAAGCGGCCAAAGCGGCCAGGGTTGTGAGCAGTAAAGTTGCCGGTAGCGCGTGGCCGCCTATTTGGAGCAGGGTGCGTCGAGATCGGGAGTCGTCCATAATTTAGTTGGCCGCTTTGTCCAATTGCTCCGCCTTGAGGGTGCCCTTGGGTACGGTTATTTTCCAGAAGGAAAAATCCTGGTTGGCTTCCAGCCCGAAACCATAAAGCACCTCGCCGGGCCGAGTCACTTTCACAAACTTGTCGGTGTGTATCCGTTCGGTTTTTTCATCCCAAATCAGCTCCTCTGTTTCCAGTTTTTCCTGCTCAATGGTGGTCAGCACTACACTGTCGCGCGCAATAACTAATCCCTTGTCCTGCTGCCGAACAGCAAATTTGGCGATCAGCGTGCTGCGTACCTGAAGCCGTGGAGTCAAAAATTCCATTTTGATACCATCTGGAAATTCCTGTCGGGGATTTTCCCGGTCCAGGTAGTTGTGCAGCGTAGGCCCCGTCACGCGTACGCGCAGAACGGCGCTGTCGGAGTACAGGATTTCAACCGAGCGCCCCACCTCCACAGCCGTGTCGTCGGTGTCGTACAGGAGGTCGGCACGCCGGGCTGCCGGATCGCAGCCGATCAGGCACCAGGCCACGACCAGCATGGCTGCAAATACAAGTATGCGTGTGTGGTCCAACATGGTTCATCAGGAAATCATCTGCCGAAACCCGTAGCGCAGCACCAGCAGCATACCCACCACAATCAGCAGGAGATACTGCACAGGCACCCGCACAAACGCAACGAGGTGCGTACGGTCCAGCAAATACATCAACATAAACACCGCCCCGATGGTCATCATCAGGCTCGATAACTTGCCAAAACCCGGGACGCGCTCGAACGGAACCGCGCGACGAATCAGACTCAGCGTCAGGATCATGGAAATGACCGGCATGACCTGTGTGAGCAGGTTGGCATTCAGAATACTGCCATGGTGCTCAAACAAAAACAGGTACACGCTCAAAGCCACGGAAAAAATACCCGGAATACACACGGCATACACCAGAAACGCATACAGGTATTTCCAAGGCGACTGATGCCCCTCGCCACGACTAATCCAGCCGGCCAGCAAGGCGGTCAGCGGAATAAGCAGGAAGTAGCCCACCAGTACAAGCGGGTGTTCGCCGAGGTAATCGAAAAAGTCGCGAAGCGTCATGTGGGTTGGTTGACTGGTTGATTGGTGATTGGTTGACTGGTGATTGGTTGATTGGTGATTGGTGATTGGTTGACTGGAATGTCCTTTTTTTGCAGGGTGATTCCACTGCACGCTTTTCTCCAGTGCGAGCAAATGTACCGCATCCATGACCGGCAGCAAAGCACGCTATATTGATTTCTGCGACGACCACGCGGTGCCGCTCCATTTGCAGCCCTGGTGGCTCGATGCTGTCTGCGGCCCCGATGCCTGGGGGGCAGCCGTAGCCGGCCGGCCGGTTGCGGCGATCTGGCCCTGGTATCGGACGCGCCGGTGGGGATTGCCGGTCGTGCAACTGCCGCCGCTGACGGCCTACGCCGGCCCCTGGCTGCCTACGCCCGACCCCGCGCAGCCCGCGCACAAGCGCCTCGCATCCGCACAACGACTGCTGACCCAACTGATCGAACAACTGCCCGACGTATTTTTTTTTCATCAAACCTGCCGACCGGAAATCAGGAACGCACTGCCGCTTCTCTGGGCAGGCTTTCGCCAAACGACGCGCTACACCTATGTGCTGCCCGACACCGGCGATTTGCCTGCGCTGTTTGCCGGCCTGAAAAATACCCTGCGCACAGACCTGCGCCGGGCCGACGAGCAGTTGGACGTGGAGCGGTCAAACAACCCGGAACACTTGTTTGACCTCCATGCGCAATCGTTTGCCCGCAAGGGCCTGCGCCCGCCATACACCCCGGCAGCTTTTCGGCGCCTGCACGCGGCGCTCGAGCAGCGGGGCCGGTCGGCGGGTTTTGTGGCCCGCGACCGAATTACCGGTATCGCTTGCGCCGCCCTTTTTTTGGCCTTCGATGCGCAGCAAGCAGGGGTGTTGCTCACTGGTGTCGATGCCAGGCAGCCGCATCCGGGCGCCTTGCACCGCCTGTACTGGGAAGCCATTCGGTTTTGCTCGGAACGCGGCCTCAGCCTTGATTTTGAAGGCAGTATGAACCCCGGTATCGAGCGGGTGTTTCGGGGGTTCGGGGGGCACTTGATCCCCTATTCCCGAATTTGGAAGTAATCTCAGAAGGGCTGTTCTGCTAAAAAACCTCAACTTTGTTCGCAGAAACATCTGCTCCCAGCGGCATTATCCGCTGAAAAAAGGTGTCGCCCGCTGCCCGAACAATGGAAAAATAACACTACTGCTGCTGCTCATCCTCCTGCTCCCGCGCTATGCTCCGGCGCAAGCAGACTGTTTCGAACGGCGCTTTCTGGAGGGCAAAACGGCCTGCGAACGCCGCGCATTCGACGCCGCCCTCGGCCACCTCACCGCTGCCGCCGACTGCCCCGACAAACCGCGCGACACTGATCTGGGGGACTGGATTGCTCGCGCCCAACACGGCCGCGACGAGCGACTTGCCTGGCGCCGCGCACTCGACGCCGACTCCCGTGCCGCCTGGCAGACCTTTCTCGAGCGCTTTCCCGACGGGTACTACCGCGCCCGCGCCGGGGAACGCCATACGCGTTTGCAGGCGATAGAAGCCCGACCCATTGTGCAAAATACCGCTACCGGAACCATCAACTGGACGCAGGAATTTGTGGAAGCGACGGGGGAAACGGGCATCAACCGAAAAAAATGGCCCACCGAGGCGGAAGCCGTGCAAATGGCTACCCGTGGCGCCGAGGTTGTGGCCAAGGCTAATCTGCTGGAGACTATCGGCGACATGCACATCCGCCGCCAGACCGTCATGCGTATTTTGATGGCCGAGAACAGCGCGGTAAAAACCCGCGTTTGGAGTCTTGTACAGGGCGCCCGCATCGTCGGCGAGCCATATTTCGGCAAGGATGCCGTGACCGTCACGGTGCGCATCCCCATGTTTGGTCCGGACGGGTTGGCTGCCGCTGTGCTGCCCGGGCCGCCGGAACGCGCACCCGTTGAGCCGGACGATACCTCCGATACCGACATCTTCGAGTGGACCCTGTTGTTGCCGGCCGGTACTGCGCCGGCGTTCACCCTTTTTCCCGTTTTCACAGACGCACAAAACGCGCTGCTGTTGGACGGCTCCACCACCGCCACCACCGATGCCGCCGCCCTTGCCCGCTGGTACCGGGCTAAACCCGGCGAGTTTTTTTTCGAAAAAAACACCTTCGAGGCACGCCTGAGTAGTGTAGGGCACCTCATGCTGCCCGATGCAGCCATACCGGTTTTTCAAGCGTGGAAAAACGCCCGGGAGACCGGCGCCGGAGCGTTACCCGTACGGGTGGTGGTCCGGTGAGTAATTTTTTTAGAAGAAAAAGCGGCAACAGGCATCTGAACACTCCCGAAAGTAGCGGATACGCTATCCCGCGTTCAGCCGCAGGAAATTTTGCAGGCCCGCCTGGTCTATCACCCCGACTAATTCGCCCTGATCGGCTACGGCGAGCAGGCCCACCCCGCGCTGCTGGAGCAAATGGAAGACGTATTCCAGCCGCTCGTCCTGCGTCACGACATTGACCTGCGGTTTGGCATACTGCCCGATTTCTGCCGACAGGTCGTGTTTTTTCATGGCGGCCATGATCTGGGGTTCTTCCAGCACCCCGATGAGGTGGTCTTGCAAGTCGAATACCAGAAAATGACGCTCCAGTCCCTGCTGGAGCAAGGCGATGGGGGTTTGCATCCAGTCGTTGATCGAGAGGCGGGTAAACTGCGGACGCATCAGGTCGCGGGCTTTGAAACGGCGCACCAGGGCATCCAGGCGCACCATGTTGTTCTCCGCGCGTGCGGTGGTGAACACAAAAAAACCGATGAGCGCCAGGGTGAACGCGCTTTTCCACAACCCGATCACAACGAACAACACGGCGATGCCCTGGCCCAGCCAGGAAGCCACTTGCGTGGCACGCACCCGCCCCATACGCATGGCCAGCAGGGCGCGGAAAATGCGGCCGCCGTCCATCGGGAATGCCGGAATCAGGTTGAACACCACCAGCGCAATGTTGGTGACGACCAGCACAGGCAGGTAAAACAGCAGCCCCGTGGCCGCAATACCTACTTCTTCGATGACCTCCGGGTCGCTTTCTCCGCTACCGAACGTCATGTTTTGTTCCAGAATCCAGTTGAACAGCATCCAGCGGTCGCCCTGATAGAGCAGTTTTCCCAGCAGGAACAACAGGATAGCCAGCACGACATTCACCATCGGCCCGGCTATGGCGACGAGGAATTCCTGCATTGGTTTTTCCGGCATGCGCTCCAGGCGGGCAATGCCGCCGATGGGGGTGAGGATAATGTCCTGGGTACGCACCCCGTATCGGCGTGCCGTGAGTGCGTGCCCGTACTCGTGCAACAGCACGCATGCAAACAGGGCTATGAAAAAAACCATGAGCCAGATGGTATTCAGGACATCGAGGTTGTTGGCATAGCCGATCCAGAGCGCATACAGAAAAATAAGGCCGAAACTCCAGTGCAGGTGTACCGGAATACCGAACCAGGTAAACAATTTGAGTGAGCTGCGCATGGGCATGGATTGAGCAGGCGGGGCTGCGGGTTATTTTTTCTTAGCCAGGATAATGTACTGGTAGTCTAAGGATTCCTTGTCAATTTGGACTACCTCAAAACCACCTGCACTCAATTCCTTTTCTACCTGGCTGAGCGCCACTTTGTACTCGTCCGGCGGGCCGATCGGGAGGTTATTTTTTTTGAAATCAATGATCAGGAGCGTGGCGCCGGATTTCATGCCCTGGGCGAGAGCCTGGAGGTATTGCACCCGGTTTTCGATGTAGCCGTAGGTGTTCACGATGAGGGCGGCGTCGGCTTCTTCCGGCGCCAGCATGGGGTCTTCGGGTTTGGCGAGGCGACTCTCAAAGCGGTCGCGGTATTGCGCGGGCAGGCGCACTTTTACGCTGTCCATGAAAGTAATGAAACGGGGGTCAATATCCACACCAATGACCTTGTCGGCGAGCGGTACCAGTCGGAAGGTAAAATAGCCGGTTCCGGCGCCGATATCGGCCACGGTTTTGCCTTTCAAATCGCCCAGTAGCGCGATCACCATGCCGGGTTTTTGCCAGATGACCCGGTCTTTGCTTTCGTAATCGGCCACTAAATTTTCAAAATTTCCGGCTCCGGCTTTGGGCACGGGGCGTTCGGAGGCTACGGTAGTTGGCCGCGGCGCTTCGCGGGCCATGCCCGGTGTTTGGTGGCTATTGGCGGACGGGGAATCGTTGCGGCAGGCACCGAGACCGGTTGCGATGATAAAAGCGGTAGCAAAGTAGATGAGGCGTATCATGTGTGTTGACTAAAACGCCCCAAAAGTAGGGAAGTTCGCCCAATGTGGTTTAGCGTGTCTCGTAAGTCACGGTTTATAGTCCACAGCAGCGGCGCAGAGACGCGGAGGTTTTGATAATCCTGTTATTAAACCTCCGCGTCTCTGCGCCGCTGTTGTGCCAGAACTTCGGGAAATTTCCGAAAACACACGCTCGATGCTCGCGTGCAACGCGCTTGTGGTGTCTTTTTTACAGGTGGTGCTGCAGATAATACACACCGATCCCGGCAAAGTACCCGATAGCTGCATAGATCGAAATACGTTTCACATACCACAGAAAGTCTACTTTCAGGATACCCATAGCGGCTACACCGGCTGCCGATCCGATGATGAGAATACTACCGCCTGTGCCGGCACAGTAGGCCATGAGATTCCAGAAATCGTGATTGGGCGAAAATGTTTCTATCGTGTACATGCCCATGGATGCTGCCACGAGGGGCACGTTGTCCACGATGGCGGAGAGTAGCCCAATCATAGTATTGATGGCGTAGATATTACCAAACGTGCTGTTCAGCAATTCGGACATCAGGTGCAAATGCCCCGATGTTTCCAGAGCGCCTACGGCTAACAGGATTCCGAGGAAGAACAGGATGGCCGGTGTATCAATCCGGCGCAGCATAGCGGCCACCGTCAGTTTGTGGCGATGGTCCATTTCCTTGTCCCGGTGCAAGAGTTCTGTAATTAACCAAAGTACTCCCAGGGACAGCAGGATGCCCATGTATGGCGGCATGTGGGTCACTGTTTTGAAAACCGGAACAAACAGCAGAGCTGCCACGCCGAGCACAAACAACAGATTGCGTTCAAATGCGGAGGTATTGCTGGAGTGTTCTGCCTCGACTTTGGCCAAATCTCCGTCACCACCTTTTCTGCGCATTACTATCGTTGCTACGGTAAGCGGCGCAAGCAGGCAGATGACCGAGGGGGCAAAGATGTTTTTGATGATTTCCAGCGTAGTTACCTGTCCCCCGATCCAGAGCATGATGGTTGTTACGTCACCAATAGGCGACCAGGCGCCGCCCGCATTGGCGGCGATGATCACAAACCCGCCCAGAAACCAGACATCCTCCTGCTTTTTGATCAATTTCCGCAGCAAGGCACTCATAATGATTGCCGTGGTCATGTTGTCCAATACCGCGGAAAGAAAAAAGGCTACCCAGGCAATGATCCAGAGCAGTTTAATTTTGTTCGCCGTGCGGATGCGGTCGGTGATAACCCGGAAGCCGTTGTGCACGTCCACCAGTTCCACGATCGTCATGGCGCCGAGCAGGAAAAACAGGATTTCCGAGATACCGCTCAGATGCTCGGACAAGGAATGGTGCAGCAGTTGCTGGGGGTCTTCCAAACCGGCGGCGGCAACAGGCATGCCCTGAATGCCAAATGTCAGTATCAGCCAACAAGCCACACCGGTCAGGAGGGCAGAAGCGGCTTTGTCAATTTTTAGGGGGTGCTCGAAGGCAATCAGGGCATATCCAATGATAAATGCGACAACAATTAGTATGGCCATAAAACAGTGCGGCTGGATAGATGAAAAAAGTTGGTTGACTGGTTGACTGGTTGACTGGTTTATTGGTTGACTGGTGACTGGGAGGTTCATTTAATGAGTGCGGCGGTGACTGTTTATCAGTCACCGCCGCGCGCTATTTTATGTGCCGGAAATGTATTGTTCCAGAAACTGGATGTGGGAGGTTTGTTCCTGAATGATTGCATTCACAATGTCGCCGATACTGAGCATGCCCACGACTTTGCCTTCGTCCACAACCGGCAGGTGGCGGATACGCTTGCTGCTGAACAGGTTCATACAATCCTCGATACTCATGTCCATCGTTACGGTGAATACATTGGCGGTCATCACCTCGGTAACGGGGGTGCTCTTCGCCTTGCGTCCCTGGATAATTCCTTTGCGGGCATAGTCACGCTCGGAAAAAATCCCGGCCAAACGCTCGCCCTCCAGCACTAATACGGCACCGATATTTTTTTCGGCCATCAATTGGAGCGCCTCAATGACCGTATGGTCAGGCGTGACTGTCCAGGTAACGTGGGTGCGTTTTCCTTCCAGCAGTTTTCGAACAGGCAGCATACGAGTGTATTAAGTGGTTAGTGATAAATTTCGGGCTTTTTTGGGTGGGGAACAAGGCGCCAGGGCGTAACAAAAATTGGTGGGCTAAGGTATGACACGACTTTTTGTTAGCCAAAACTTTGGAGCGTTTAAATCGGTTTACCAAGCCGTTGTACCTTTGACCAAAATTTTTGAGACCATGCTGACCGTCCTTGCCGCTTCCATCATCTTTGTTCTGATTGCCTTTTTTCTGTTCAGTATCCGCTTGCTTTTTGTGAAAGGCGGAGAGTTTCGCGGCACCTGCGCCGGGAATAGTTCTTTCCTGCAAAAAGACGGTATCGCCTGCGGGGTGTGCGGCCGCAAGCCGGGCGAAGCATGTGGGAAAGAGGAGTAGTGTGTGGGAGGCGCTTCCCTCCGGAATTTTTTTAATCCTGGGCCTCCAGCGTGCTGTGTACTTGCAGGTTACCGGCAGTATTGGCGTAAATACCGTAGAATTTTACTCCCGCACGCCGCGCAATTTCTTTTGACTTTTCTATGCCCATCACCAAAAATGCCGTCGCGTACGCATCGGCAGTAGCGCAGTCATCGGCCACGACCGACACGCTGAGCAGGTTGTGTTCAATCGGGTAGCCGGTGCGCGGGTCTATGGCATGGCTGAATTTTTTGCCGTCGCGCTCCACGAACTTGCGGTAACTCCCGGAGGTGGCCAGTGCCTTGCCGCTCAGCGATACAATGGTCTGCAGGGGGCGCCCGTCACCTGCCTCCTCGCCAACGGGTTTGTCTATCCCGATCTGCCAGTGCTCCCCGCGTGCGTTGTGGCCGGCTGTTCGCACCTCGCCACCTACCTCGATCATATAATTGCGCACGCCCTGTTTCTCCAAAAAACCGGCGAGCACAGTCCACCGTGTACCCCTGTGCGATAGCGTTCATGTCCACCTCCATGCGCGGGTCGGCTTTTAGTAAGCTGCCGTTTTCGAGCCGTATTTTTTTAAAACCGATGTATTGCCGCAGGCTGTCTACCTGGGCCGAATCGGGCGGCGGCAGCCCCTTTTTGTAACTGAACCCCCATGCCCGCACCAATGGCCCCACCGTGATGTCGAATACGCCATCCGTAGCCAGCGACACTTCTTGTGCGCGCCGAAAAACAGCCGAAAAATGCTCGTCCGCCAGTACGCCGGCCTCATTGCGGTTGATCCGGCTGATGACCGATGTGCTGTCCCAAAGCGACATACTGCGGTCTATCAGGCGAAACAGGCTGTCCACAGAACCGGAAAAATTGCGCTCCTGCGCATCCAGATAGGTAATATGAAAGGTAGTCCCCTGTGCCTGGCCTTCCAGACTGGTGTATTGGGGCGCTTCGTTTTGGCAGGCGAAGAGCGACAGGGAAACAAGAAACAGGTAGTAGCGCATATCCGCCCGGGTTGCTGCCCGGCACAGGTGCGCCCGGCGAAGGTGACTGAAACGCCGGCAAATATAGAGCGCTTTTTGCTGCGCAATGCGGCGAGGGGCAAAGGGCGAAGGGGTAAGTTTCACCGGTCTACTTTCATGGTCATGCGGACATCCTCCAGGGGCCGGTCGTTGGCATCGCGGGGCACGGCGGCGATTTTGTCGAGTACCTCAAGGCCGGACACGACCTCGCCAAACACCGTGTACTGCCCGTCGAGTTGCGGGGTTCCGCCTTTGGCCTTGTACAGTGCCCGCCACTCGGGGCTGAAAGTGGTGCCGAGGCGTTGCTCCCACTGGTCGAGCGACTCGTCAATCTGGGATTGTCCTTGCACGATGAAAAACTGGCTGCCGCTGGATTCGCGTTGCGGGTTCACCTGATCGGACAGCCGGGCTGCCGACAAAGCGCCCCGGACATGCGGCATTTTTATTTCTGCCGGGATGGTGTAGCCGGGGCCGCCTTCGCCGAGCAGCACCCCGGGTTGGGCATCTTTGGACGCCGGGTCGCCGCCCTGGATCATAAAATCCCGGATCACGCGGTGGAACAGCAGCCCGTCGTAGAATCCCGCTTCGGCGAGTTTGAGAAAGTTATCGCGGTGCCGGGGCGTCTCGTCGTACAGGCGTATGCGGATATCGCCCAGGTTGGTGCTGATGAGCACAGTGGTTTCTTTTTTCTGGCAGCCGGCCAGGAGTGCGCAGCCGAAAAGGAGGGCGTAAAGTGTGTATTTCATGTTTAAAAAAGTGGTTGGCCGGGGCGCATGATTATGGTATCAGTAATAGAGGCTGTCTCATAAGTCCGCACCGTATTGCGCCGTTGACAGGCGAATTCATTTTTTGACAGGATAAAAAGGATTTACAGGATTTTCGGCGACGGAGTCGCCTCATTTATCCTGTAAATCCTGTAAATCCTGTCTGAAAAAAATCAATTTCCGTCAAAGCCATGCTTTTGAGACAGCCTCTGCCCTCCAGCGTCCGGCGATGAACATTCTATTCAGCCGATTCGGCATCGAGGTCTTTGAAGTACTGGACTGCCTTTATTTTCAAAAAACGCTCCTGATCGGCCACCGGCTGGGGTACCATCTCGCGGGTTTGGCGCCAGTGTGGCCAACCGTCCTCGTCGCGCCCCACGAATTCGTAGTAGTCGTCGTAGGCCAGCAGGCGGCACACGGCGATGTGCATGAGGTCTTGCTTTTCTTCCTTGGAGAAGCCTTTTTTCCAGCGGCCCAGTTCCTGGATGCCAATGAGAAAAAGTACCATGTTGAGGTCGGGCAAGGTTTCGCGCCGCATGGCGTCTTGCACGATATGCTGCACGCGCAGCCATTCAAAATCAAGTTCCCAGTTTTCCATTTCGGGTGCAAAAATGACGAAAAAAGCAGAAACGCATTTCAAAAGGATGAAGTGACGCGTATTGGCAGGCCGACGTGTAGCACGGATGCCCTGCGCCCTTATTTTTGGCCGGTTTTCCGCCCCGATTTTCAACAAGCGGCCCGCACAACTCAAAACTCACAACTCACAACTCAAAACTGTTTAAACCCTTTTCCATGCAAAAAAATCTACTTGCCCTGTTTTTGGCGCTTGGCGCCGTCGTTGCTGCGTACGGCCAGTATGTGCCCGCGTTGCTTCCTCTGGAAACGATCCCCTGCCCGTTCGATCCCGGCCAAACGGTCACGCAGCCGGCAGCCTGGCGCATTTATCAAACCCTTGACGGGCACTGGGACGGGCCGGTAGACTCGAGCCGCTGTATCTCAGCCATGCTGCCCCCGCCCGGCCCGGGTTTCGGTATCGAGATCAATCTGGAGCAAATCAACCCCGCCGAGCCGGTGTTCATCCGGGCGCGGCTGGATGCTTTCCCGCCGGCAGCCGGGTTTGAGAAGAGTCAACTTTTCAATGCTTTTTCGAATGGCCAGATAAGTCCCGGAGATGTGCCGCTTTTGACCACGACCAACTGCCCGGACGATCTGTGCTCGGGTGTGCTCATCGGCATTGCCATACCCGACGAAAATGGACAGCCGGGCGCCGCCCTGCGGATACAAACGGCATTGGCGGAGGTATTCCCGCCGGTGCCGAGCAGTTTTAAAACCATTTCCGCGAGCGCCTGCTTCCCCACGGAGCGGTTCGAAGACCAGATATTGCAGGAATTTATCCTGAAATACACCTTTGCCGACACGGTATTGCCGGCCGGTGCGCGGCTGCGGGTGAGTACTCCGTATATTGATCCGGACCCGTTTGGCTCACAGGGCATTGGGTACATCACGGCAGTGCCGGCCGCGTCGAATCCGGTTCCGATTGAAGATATCGGCGGCGGCTGGGGCTTTTTTTATTTAGGCATGTACACGGACACCACCTACCCCGGCCCGCAAAACCCCTCGTACATCGAGGCATTCCCGGTGCCGAATACGACATTTCCGCAAGATATTACGCTGACGGTAGGCGATTGGCAAGTACTGGAAATCCAGCCTTTTGCGCAGTTTCGGGGTGGCCTCGTGGTGGGCAGCACCACGGAGCGCCACCAGTTTACCCTGCTCAACGACGGCGGCGACCTGTGCCTGAATTTTCTGGACCTGATTTTCGATAACGGCGATGCGCTGTACTACGCCGGCGGGCATATTTCCATACACAATGCGTTTTCGTGCATGCAATTCAAAAACGGCAGCGAGATACGGGTGAAAGAAGGGGCCACGCTGCACTATGGCCAAAACGGGGCGGGCATGCTGGTGATTTGTGCCAACAGTACCATCGCGCTGGAGCGCAACGCCACGCTCGTGGTGGACGCCATACTTCAGATCAGCGAGTGCGACGAGGATTTGCCGCCGCACGATATTTTTATGGACTTGCCGCCCGGCGCGCGGTTGGTTTTTACAGAAAATGCGTGGCTGACCAACCGTTTTTCCAAACAACAGCAAATGCGCCTGAACGTGCGCATGCTCGGTGGTACGCTCGACGATGCGGCCCTGCCCGCCGATGCCCGGGCCCTGATCCGGCGCGTGTACCCGGAACCTGCACCCGTCTGGGCCGACAATGTGCAGGTATCGCCCAATCCTTTTTTGGAAAATCTGTCGGTGCAGTACCTCGCCGGCGGGGAGGAGCCGGTGCGTTTGCGGTGGCTGAATGTGCAAGGTCGCCTGGTGCAGGAGGAAACATTCCTGGCCGGTAAGGGCCTGAATATCTGGACGCCACAGGCGCCGCCCGCCGGCGGGTTGTACTTTTTGGAAATCAGCGCCGGCGGGGAACGGGTGGTTCGGAAAGTGGTGCGGGGCGAGTAGGTTTTGGGGCCGGAGAGACGCGGGTAAAAAGACCCCGCGCAGGGCCAAGAACAACTCCACATCGCTGCGGTGCATTTGAAAATATCCGGTAGTGTGGTGCGTGCTACACCGTGGGTTAATCTTCTGCTTTGGTTTTTTTCACCCGGAAATTACAATGTTCGATGATTTCCTTGCGGGCGCGGACCGGGTTTTCGAGAACGGCAAAAAACTCCAGGAGATAGGTCCGGGCATCGGTACGGGAAGCAACCGTTAGTCCCGGGAAAGTATTGCAGCGGGCGAGAATCTGTTTTTTTTGAGCGAGGTATTCGGCAAAGACTTGCTGGTAGAGTTCGGGGCTGTGGCAGAGACCGAGGTAACAGCGTTCACGTACGTCTTTGACCGGAATATCTGCAGCCGACACGGCGTAGTCGGCATCTACGAGGCCGGCGTAGTCGAAATCGTACGGCACGGCGGTGGGGCGGCGATCTGCGGAGAATCCGATAATTTTCATGTTGTGCCGGGAGTAGGCGCCCCAGTCGGTGTTTCCAATCATGTACTGGAACACGCACATGCGGGTGTACGCCAGAGAATCCACCGCTTTGGGGCTGATGATGCGGGGTTTCAGGGGGCGGCCACCGATGCGGGAAGCCATTTCTTTTTCGCTTTCGATAAAGAATGCCTTGGTTTCCCGGTCGGCGCGTTTGCGGCCCGGGGTTCGGAATTGGACGGTGGCAGATTTGGTGCGAAAACTCTGGGGTGTAATCAGGTTGTAGAGTTCGTATGCCAGATTTTCGCGCAGGACTAATTGCTCGTCCGATGCCGTATTGCGGCAAGTGACGACCATTTTCAGTTCATTGATATCTGCGAGGCTGTCGTCTTTGCTGTCTGATTCGAGGAAACGAATTTTTATCGGCGGGAAATCGCAGGTTTTTTTGCGCATGTTGCCACGAGATGCCACGCGTACCTGTTGCTCGTAAGCAATTGAGTCGTCGGTTTTGATTTGAAGCAACGCCGGATACCAGACTTCTTCCGCCTGGTCTTTTTTTAGTTTTTTCAAATCAATCTCCAGCACGACGACGAGCGGGTCGTACTGTTGGAGCAAGGAAAAAATACCGTCGGGAGCATGGACGGCCTCTGATGATTGGGCCTGAACAGCGGCGGGCTGCATCAGCGCAAGCGCCAAAAGCAGCATGGACATGGGTAGGTTTTTCATCCCGGACAAGCTATAGGTTGATGAATTTGTAATTGGCAAGTGCCAAATGTAGTAGCCGAGACCGGGAAACCTGGTGTTTTTGTTCGGGTTGCCCGGCAGGCATCAATTCACCGAGAAGGACGAGACAAACGGATTGGCTGATTGAAAAAACGTCAGTTCGTTAATGTGCACGAGCATGAAGTCGGTCAGGGGCAGCGAGGTGATGAGTTCCAGCAGTTCGGTATCGGAGTGTACCGAGAATACGACCCAGAGTTTGGAGTTTTCCAGCGAGAGCGCGTAGTTCAGGATTTTGCCTTCCTGCAACAGTTCGTTCACGACGCGGCGTTGTTCCGGGATCAGACTGACAAACAGATCATTGAAGGGCTGGGGCGGTAGTGTAAAAACCACCATGTATTGTTTTAAACCAGTGTTATCCATGTGGTGTGTGTTTTGGTTCGGGCGGGTTCAAGATGGTTGAGTTCAAAAACCGTGCAAATTTTGAAAAAAGTCTGGCGAACCTGTCCCATGGTCGGCATCATTTAACAAAAACAAAACCTGTACCTGTGCTCGGCGGCCTCACATCCCGATTCCCAGTGCCTGGAGCGTTTCAAAGTCCACGTTCCCGTCGGCGGGCAGGTCGCGCTCCTGTTGAAACCGGGCGAGTGCGGTTTTGGTATGGGCATTGAGGGTGCCGTCTGCGACGCCCTGGTAATAGCCGAGGGCTTTGAGGGCTTCCTGGATTTGGCGGATCGTGTAGCCCGTCATTTTTTCGCCGCAGAGTATCTCGCGCCATTCCGGAAAACCGCCCTTACGCACGAGTTGGCGTTTGATAATGGTCACATACTCCGGCGGCAAGCTCTCGGTTTTTAGCGCAGGCTGGGTTTTTAGTACTTTTTGAACGATCGGCTTGTACTCGGCGGGCACGCCCTCTTCCCGAATAGTTGCCGGTTTTTTCAGGACTTTTTTGCGCACGGTGACAAACTCGCCGGGGCCGCCGCCGGCAGGTTCTGCAACGCCGGGTTTGAGTACCCACCGGGTGAGGGTCTGGTATTCGGCCGGTTCCATCTGTTCGGTGCTGCCGGCGGGTGTTTTCACTCTTTGGACGGGCTTGAGGGTTGTTTTGGCGGCTACCGGCGTGTAGCGTACGCAGTCGGTGGGGTCTTCGCCTTCGCACCCGATTGATTCCTGTTTGTAAATGGTTTGGTACTGCGCCGGCACCTCCACGAGGCACCAGACGAAGCAGTCGTCCGGATCGGCGCCGAGACAATCGCGGTCCGAGTTTTTACGAATCCATCTGGTGCCGGCGGGCCGCACCTCGATGCGCTCCAGCACGGACTCGTAGCGCTGCGGTAGTACCTCCAGCAGCATATAGGCCGGTTCGATTTCTACCGGCTCCTGAACAGTCTGGAACACCGCATCGGTGACGGCAAAAGTGCGTGTGGCAGGTTTTATCAGGACATCCTCCTGCACCGCCTCGTAGGCGGCCGGATTGGTTTTTCGGCCCGGCGGAGATACCTGTATTTTCTCCTCCACGATGTCGAATACCGCAGCCTCCAATACCAGCCGGGTATACGATTCTTTGGCCACATACTGCCCGTTGACCGTTTCGAGCACCGGCGGTATGGCGATCTGCTCGGTAGATTCCGGCCGGATCATGATCTGTTCGGTCACGGTTTCGTACTTGTCGTGCACGAGGCATTTGGCGTAGCATTTGCCCGGCTGGGCATTTGGGATATCGGTGGGCTGGGCGACCGCTACGGCGCGGATCAGGCACAGGAGCAAAATGGTTGGTACTTGTTGCTGCATAGTTGGGAAGGTATTTGAAACGGGGCACAAAAGTCTCAATTTCCGCTACATTAGCTGCAAATATAACCTGCCGGGCAACAACACATCTGTGCTCCGGGCCACAGGTGAACCAGTTATGCTAAATCAAAATCGCTCACCATGGCAACTCGCTCGTATTTTTTACTCAATATCCTGGCATTCGGCGCCGTGCTCGGCACCAACTACTTAGCCAATGCCTTGCCGCTCCATGGTAAAACGACGGGTGAGCTGTCCAGCCAATACCCCAACCTGTTCGTACCGGCGGGACTGACTTTCTCGATTTGGGGCATCATTTACCTGTGGCTGCTGGCCTGGGTTGTCGTTCAGGCGGTGGCGCTTTTTCACGAAAAAACATACGACCGCATCGCACCGGGCATCGAAAAAATCGGCGTCTGGTTTGCCGGCACCTGCGTGCTCAACATCGCCTGGTTGTTTGCCTGGCACTGGGAAATCCTACCGGTATCTGTGGCGGTGATGGTGGCGTTGCTTGCGGTACTCTGGCGACTGAACATTGCTGCCGAGGTCGGTTTTTCCAGCACCAACAACTGGGAAAAATGGCTGGCGCATGCGCCTTTCGGGCTGTATCAGGGTTGGATCACCGTGGCGCTCATCGCCAATGTGACGGCGCTGCTCGTGTCGGTGCAATGGGGTGGTTTCGGCATAGCGGAAGCTACCTGGGCTATTGTCATGATTATCATCGGCACCTTGTTGGCTACCACCATCGTGCGCGGCTACAACAACGTGTTCCACGGATTGGCCGTGGCCTGGGCCTTGTACGGCATTTACCTGAAGCGCAACGGTGATGCGGCAGACATGGGAGCACTGCCGGTCGGTACGGTTGCACTGGCCGGTATTGCGCTCATCTTGTTGTGGGTGGTGGTGCGGTGGCGTTATTGGGCAGATGCGTGAGCGTTGTTTTTCACTGCAGAGACGTGGGGCGTAGAGTAAATTCACCGCAGAGACGCAGAGACGTGGGGCGTAGAGTAAATTCACCGCAGAGACGCAGAGGCGTGGGGCGTAGAGTAAATTCACCGAAGCGCAGAGACGGGGGGGAGAGGAAATCACCCAAACGCAGAGCGGGGCTGAGTAAACCGCAGAGGCGTGGGGCGTAGAGTAGTTTTTTGCCGCAGAGACGCGGAGGCGTAGAGTAGTTTTTGTACCCCTCTACGCCTCCGCGCCTCCGCGTCTCTGCGGTGAATTTACTCTACGCCTCTGCGATAAAAAACCAGCGTCTCTGCGGTGAAAAATACTCCTACAGTTGGACGAGGTAGCCCACGTTCAGGCCCAGCGTGCTGATACGCGCATCTACCGTGGGCACACCGGCAAGGTTGCTGAGGCCTGCCTGATAACGCACTTCTGTTATCAAAGAACCTTTGCCGACAGGGAAACGCATGCCGGCGCCGAGGTCGGCGAAATACTGCGTGCGGTTGAAGTTTTCAAGATCAATTTTCGAGCGTTTCGGTGCACCGGGTTCGCGTAGATCCGCGCTCACCTTGCTCCAGCCTGCAACAATCCGCGCTGCCGAAGTGCCGGCCAGAAAATACATTTTTTTGTTCCGAAACGGGGTGATGCCGGCCAGCAGGCTGCTCGTCCAGCAGTGGTAGCGCTCGTAATAGCGCCCCGCTTTCCCCCTCCGGGTCATTGGGAGTAGTGAATGTAAGTTCCTTGCGGTTGGACAAAACCTGATATCCCAACTCGGCGCGCAGTCCCAGTACCGAAGTGAGCCGCCAATCGGCAACAACGGCCGAGCGCCAGCCGAGGGCCGGGTCGAAGTCGAGGTCGTAATTGAATGCCTTGATTTTCCACTTCCAGTAGGTCATATTGGCGCCGCCGGATACACCGAGGGAAACCTGGGCATTGGCCGAAAAAGCCAGGCAAAGCAGGCAGATGGTACAAAAAAGGAGTCGCATAAATGGATCAGGTTGGTGAATGAACGGGTGTAATTTCACCAAGACGCACCAACAGATTTTCTCGTTGCCTGCGCGTAAAACACGACCGATTTTTCGGCGTTCTCTCCCCAAAAAATTTTGTTTTTATGCACTTTCAATCCATGTTATCCCGACTCCCTGCCGCCGGCCGTTTGCTGCCGCTCCTCGTTTTTTTCTTTTTCACCCAATCCATTTTTTCCCAAAAATACACCACCGCGGAAAGCACTGCGCCCAAGGCCCGCACCGCCTACCTCGACGGCCGTACGTTTCTGCATCAGGGCGATGCACCCCGCGCCTTGCGCGCTTTCGAGCAGGCCCTGCGCGAAGACTCTGTGTTCATCGAGGCGCATCTGATGTGGGCCGAAACACATTTCGACAACGACCACTGGGCCGAAGCGGCCCTCGGCTACGAACGGGTGATGCGCCTGAACCCCAATTTCCACCCCTCCGTACCGTTCAACCTCGCGCTGTGTATGTGGCGGCAGGACAAGTACATGGAGGCCTACGCGCACATCGAAACATTCCTGCAATCGGGCGTGAAAAATGCCGACATGCTGTACAAGGCCAAACGTTTGGCTGAAAACTGCCTGTTTGCCGCCGAAGCAGTCAAAAATCCTGTGCCGTTCAAACCGGTATCTGTCGGACTCGGCGTGAACAGCGCCGAAGACGAGTACCTGCCCGCTCTCACCGCCGACGGCAGCACAATGATCTTCACCCGTCGCGACGGCTACGACGAAAATTTCTATTCCAGTGCCCGCCAACCCGACGGCTCCTGGGGCCGCGCCGAGTATTTCACCGGGGTGAATACCACCCAAAACGAGGGCGCGCAGGCCATCAATACCGATGGGGTATGGTTCGTATTCACGGCCTGCAACCGCCGCGACGACGGCTCTCAGGGCAGTTGTGATCTGTACTGGTCACAATTTAAAGATGGCGCCTGGACCAAGCCGATTCCGTTCAGCAGCGCCGTAAACTCGAAGGACTGGGATGCACAGCCGAGCATCAGTCCCGACAGCAAAACGCTGTATTTCAGCAGCACCCGTCCCGGCGGCAGGGGGGGCAAGGACTTGTGGTACACCACCCGCCTGCCCAACAGCCGCTGGAGTACGCCGCAAAATTTCGGCCCGGAGATCAACACGCCCGGCGACGAGCAGGCGCCGTTTCTGCACCCGGACGGACAGACGCTGTACTTTACGTCCAACGGACTGCCGGGTATGGGCGAAAACGACCTCTACCTCGTGCGCCGCACCTCCGACAGTACCTGGGGCAAGCCCCAAAATCTCGGCTACCCCATCAATACCAAAGCCAACGAGGGTACCCTGACCGTGAGCCTCGACGGCAAAACAGCCTACTTCTCCGCCAACCTGCCCGCCGGCGCCGGCGGCATTGATATTCATTCGTTTGACCTGCCCGTGTCTGTACGTCCGCAGCCGGTGACCTACGCGAAGGCCCGCGTGACCGATGCCACGACCGGAAATGTACTGGTAGCCCAGGTGGAATTTACCGACCTGAAAACCGGAAAAGTATTTGCCTCGGCCCGCACGCGAGCCGACGGCACCTTTATCGTATGTTTGCCGGCCGGCAAGGACTATGCGCTGAACGTGTCGAAAGAGCAGTACCTGTTTCATTCCGAAAACTTCAACCTGGTGGGCACAGCTTCCTTCGACAAGCCTTTTTTGTTGGAAATTGGGCTGCAACCAATCACGTCCAGCGACGAAGCGGCTGCTCGCCCGGCGCCTTCAAAGCCGGTTGTACTGCGCAATGTTTTTTTTGAAACCGGTTCTGCGGCACTGCTGCCAACGTCTACTACCGAACTGGATCGCCTCGTGGCCTTGCTCCGTGAAACCCCGGCGCTGCGTATCCAGATCAGCGGCCACACCGACGATGTGGGCGACGATGCCGGCAATCAGACGCTGTCGGAAAATCGCGCCAGAGCCGTGTACGACTATCTGGTTCAAAACGGGATCACCGCCGACCGGCTGCGCTTCAAAGGCTTTGGTGAAACCAAGCCCATCGAGACCAACGATACGCCCGAAGGCCGCGCACGGAACCGACGGACGGAGTTTGTGGTTTGGTGACTTCGATTGACAATGTATATGCAAACAGGAACCGTCATAAAATCTACCGGCAGCTGGTACAGTGTCCGCCTTGACGCGGGTAACGCAGTGATGCAATGCCGAATCGTGGGGAAGTTTCGCCTCGACGATATTCCCCTCACCAACCCGGTGGGCGTGGGCGACCGCGTGGAGATAGTGCCCGAAGGAGAGGAGCAGGGGATGATCAATAAAATTTTGCCCCGCCGCAACTTCGTGGTGCGCCAGTCGCCCCGCCGCAAGCATGATCTGCACCTGTTGGCCGCCAATATTGACCAGGCCGTGGTCATCGTGACGGTAGTGCACCCCAACCTGAAACCTGGTTTTATTGATCGGTTTTTGCTGATGACCGAGCCGCACGAAATTCCCGTCACCATTGTGTTCAACAAAGGCGACCTGTACAGCGAGGAGGACGTGGCCGTGTTTTTTGCCATGAAAGCGATCTACGAAAAAATCGGCTACCGGGTACTGGCTACTTCGGTGGTGGAAAACAAGGGACTGGATGCGCTGGTGGAGGTGCTCAAAGGCAAGACGACCCTGCTCAGCGGGCAGTCGGGCGTAGGCAAAAGCAGCTTAGTAAATGCCATACAGCCGCAGATGGTGCTGCGCACCGGCGAGATTAGCGACCACTCCGGCAAAGGGCAGCACACGACCACGTTTGCGGAAATGTTCGAGCTGGATTTTGGCGGCTCCATTATTGACACGCCGGGTATCAAAATGCTGGCATTCAACAACAAAGACGCACAGAACGTGGCCCACTCGTTCCGGGAATTTTTCAAACTATCGGACCAGTGCCGGTTCGGCGCCTCCTGCCTCCACCGCAACGAACCCGGCTGCGCCGTGCGCAAAGCCGTGGCCGAGGGCACCGTCAGCGAACTGCGCTACACCAACTACCTCGGTATCCTCGAAGAAGTGGAAGACCAGAACTACTGGGAGCGGTGGAAGGATATTCAGTAGGGCATGTTTGCAATATTCGGCGGGATAAAACCCGCCACTACCAACCCGCCGTTACCCTTTTGCTTTTACAGGTGCATCACTGTGCCGCAGTGTTTGCAGGTGCGGGCGGTCTCATCGTTTTTGAATGCCTCGATGGCGCCTTTGATTTGGGTGCCGATATCGGTGAGCGGGAAGCCGGCTTCATACAGTTTGTTGCCGCAGCTATCGCAGAACCACATCAGTTTATCAATTTCGCCGGGTTGGCGGGTACGCTCCATGACGAGGCCCACGGTGTTGGCGGGGCGCTGCGGAGAGTGCGGGATGCGGGCCGGCAGGAGGAACATCTCGCCTTCGCGGATGTCAATTGTTTCGGGGGTTCCGTCTTCGTTGATGATTTTGACCTGAATGTCGCCCTCGAGTTGGTAAAACCACTCTTCGCCGTCTTCCCAGTGGTAGTCCTTGCGGCCGTTTGGGCCACCGACAATCATGACGATGAAATCATCATTGCCCACATAGAGTTGTTTGTTGCCTACCGGCGGCTGGAGCAGGTGGCGGTTTTCGTCAATCCATTTTTGGAGGTTGAATGGTTTTGCTATTGCCATGATGTTGATTTGTTTTATGGATAGAGTCCGTCTTCAGCAAACAATTGGCGGAGTTCGGTACGCTCGAGCTTGTTCACCTGAAAGATTTTGATCGTTGCTTCACCAATCTCGGTATTCGGGTAAATTGTGCAGTCCACTACTTTAAAATGTTCCTCCCACACATCTTTCCGAGGGTTGAAGAAACGCGTGAAAGTTTCATCCTCACCAAGAATAGTACCCAAATCGGTGCCTTTGAACAGATTGCAATCGGGACATGCATAGGCAAGATTTTCAAGGTCATCAGAGCCTCCGTGCTTTGAACTCCGGATATGCTCTACATGGAATTTGATCAGTCCGTCTCGTTCAGGTAAAAGGCAGTACTCGCACCGATGCCCAGCTCGCTTCCTCACCTTTTCCCTCATTTCATCTGTAACTTTCTGTTTCATTAGCGAGAAGTGCATTGAGTTTGCGCCTGGCTTTAATTTTTGCTATGGTAAACAAGCGATTTATGATGAGATAATGCTCCATCTCGACTCTTTCATCCTCCGTAAGACCGTCCTCCCTGTTTTTTTCCAATAGATATTCAACGCGCTCCTGCAATACAGAAGAAGCCTTGAACGAAACTAACTTGGCCGGATCTATTTCTGCCAAAAGGGCGGCGATTTCGTCATAACCTTGCTGTGCGATCATGATGCTGTTTTTTGTGCAAACTTACATGAATCCAAGTGAATCCAGGTGAATCCAGGTGAATTCAGGAACGGGCATCAAAAACTACTCCGCTCCGTGGTTGCCCAGCAAAACACTACCGGTATCTCCAGTCGTTGCTGCCAGGCCTTTTCGGAATGGTCTGCGCCCTCAAACACGCGTGTGATCCAGTTTTTATCCGTGAAACCCCGTGCCCGCAGCACCGCGTCCGCCTGTTGCTGGAAAGGCGGATACAGGGCATCCAGTGTGGCGGTGCCGTGGTCGAAGTAGATTTTATGGGTGCGGGGAGTGGGGAGTTTTTTTTCCAAATACTGCATGAACGCGGCGGGCACGGGGTTGTCCTCCGCCCGGAAAATACCCGTCCAGTGCGTGGACAGGCAGGCTGCTCCGCCGAACACCTTCGGGTACTCGCAAATAGCGTAGAGGGAGATCAGCCCGCCCATGCTGGAGCCGGCGATGAACGTGTTCTTGCGGTTTTTGTGCGTAGAAAACTGCTTGTCCACAAAGGGTTTGAGTTCCTGTACCAGAAACCGGAGGTAGTTGTCCGACTGGATTTTTTCCGAAAACAAGGGGTTTTTGGCGCTGCGGGCCTCTTGCAGCAGCGCCTCGCGCTGGGCAGTGGTGAGCGCCTCGAAGGGTTTTTGCGGAAAATACTCGCTATGGCGTTTGGGGCCGTTGTTCCAAATACCGACCACGATGCAGTCGCGTATTTTGCTCTCGGCCAAAAGGCGGCCCATGGTTTCGTCCACACCCCACTCCTGTTTGTTCCAGGTGGTGGTGGAATCGAAGAGCATTTGCCCGTCGTGCATGTAGAGTACGGCGTATTTTTTTTTGGTGTTGTAGCCGTCGGGCAGCCATACCTCCACCGTGCGCGGGTCCACAAAATTGGACGGGAAATTGTCGAAGCGGCGGAGACTGCCGGCGGCGGGGCTTGGCTGCTGCTGGGCGCCGGCGGTGAAAAAGCCGAGCGAGAGCAGCAAAATGGCGGTAGACTGCATAAAAAACGGGTTGTTTTTTCGGAAGCAAGATTAGTGCATGTTCTTCAAAAAGCATGGCTTTTTTACCGTCCGCTGACGGCTTGTTCCCGGCAATCGCCCTATCCTTGCGGTTCAAAAAAATACGAACCATGCGCATATCTGTCCTGTACCCCGCTTTTTTCCTGCTGTTGTTTGTCCAGCTCTCCGCACAACAGCCGGCCACTACTCCCAAACCGCCGATGGCGGAAAAACACCTGCGCAACATTCGTCAGGTCACGTTCGGCGGCGACAATGCCGAGGCATACTGGAGTCCAAACAGCAAATGGCTCACGTTTCAGAGCAACAATCCCGCCTGGGGACTTCAGTGCGACCATATTTTTGCCATGGAAGTGAGCAAAGCGGCCGGCAACGCCGACTACCGCCCCCGGAATATCAGTGGCGGCAAGGGCCGCACGACGTGTTCGTACTTCATGCCCGACGGCAAGCACATCATTTTTGCCAGTACCAAGGCTGCCGCCGACACTTGCCCCCCGGCACCGGATGTGCGGCCCGGCGGCAAGTATCTGTGGGCGATTTACGATTCGTACGACATCTATGTGGCCGACCTCAAGGGCAATATCACCAAACGCCTCACCGATCAGCCCGGCTACGATGCCGAGGCGGTACTCAGCCCGAGGGGCGACAAAATCCTGTTTACCAGCACCCGTTCAGGCGATCTCGAATTGTGGACTATGGACCTGGACGGAAAAAATCTGAAACAGATCACGTTTGACCTCGGCTACGACGGCGGCGCTTTTTTCAGTCCCGACGGCAGCCAGATTGTGTTTCGGGCCAGTCGCCCCAAAACCGACGAGGAAATCCGCGAGTACCGCGATTTGCTCAGCCAGGGCCTTGTGGCGCCAACCAATATGGAAATTTTTGTGTGCAATGCCGACGGCTCCAACATGCGCCAGATCACCCGTCTCGGCAAGGCAAACTGGGCGCCCTATTTCCACCCCTCCAGCCAAAAAATCATTTTTTCCAGCAACCACCACTCCACGCGCGGTTACGATTTTCAGCTCTACATGATTGGAATTGACGGCACGGGGCTGGAACCAATCACATCCGAAAGCATCTTCAACGCCTTTCCGATGTTTTCGCTCGATGGTAAAAAAATAGCCTGGAGCAGCAACCGCAACAATGGCGGCACGCGCGATACCAATGTGTTTGTGGCAGACTGGGTAGATTAGGTAGCGGCAGGTTTCAACCCGCCGGGTAGTACAAAAGGCAAATAGCCCAGAGGGCGGGCATACGTTCGTGTCGCGTGTACCGTGTACGGGAAGTTGAATGCGTTTACAGCGTCTCAACCTCCTCAACCGCCTCCACTTTTTCAATATTTTCCTCCACGATGTCAATCTCGAAGCGCAGGTTTTCGATGATGAAATCCTGGCGTTCCGGTGTGTTTTTGCCCATGTAGTAAGAAAGTACATGATCGAGGTTGGTTTCCTCCGGCAGGATGACCGGGTCGAGGCGCATATCGGTGCTGATGAAGGCGCCGAATTCATTGGGCGAAATTTCGCCGAGGCCCTTGAAGCGGGTGATCTCGGGTTTGCCGCGCAGTTTTTTGATAGCCGCCTGTTTTTCGGCCTCGGAGTAGCAATAGAAGGTTTGCTGTTTGTCGCGCACGCGGAACAGGGGCGTATCGAGGATATAGAGGTGGCCGTTACGCACGAGGTCGGGGAAAAACTGCAGGAAAAAAGTGAGCAGCAGCAGGCGGATGTGCATACCGTCTACATCGGCATCGGTGGCCACGACGACGCGGTTGTAGCGCAGGTCGTCCATGGAATCCTCGATATTGAGTGCGTGCTGGAGCAGGTTGAACTCCTCGTTTTGGTACACGATTTTTTTGGTCAGGCCGTAACAGTTCAGCGGTTTGCCGCGCAGGCTGAACACGGCCTGGGTATCCACGTCGCGGGCTTTGGTGAGCGAGCCGCTGGCCGAGTCGCCTTCGGTGATGAAGATGGTGCTGTTGAGGCGTTTTTCGTCCGGTCCTTTTTCGTTGAGGTGGAAGCGGCAGTCGCGCAGTTTTTTGTTGTGGATATTGGCTGCCTTGGCGCGTTGGTTGGCTATTTTTTTGACGTCGGCTATTTCCTTGCGTTCGCGTTCCGATTGCTGGATGCGCTTGAGCATGTCCTTGGCTACTTCGGGATTTTTGTGCAAAAAATCATCGAGCGCCTTGGAGAGGAAGTCGTTCATCCAGGTGCGGATATTCTGGCCTTCGGGGCTGATTTTGTCGGAGCCGAGGCGGGTTTTGGTTTGCGACTCGAACACGGGTTCTTCGACGCGCACGCTGACGGCAGCGATGACGCTTTCGCGGATATCCTTGGCGTCAAAGGTTTTTGAAGTGGTCGCGCACGGTTTTCACGAGTGCTTCGCGGAAAGCGTTGAGGTGGGTACCGCCCTGGGTGGTGTTTTGGCCGTTGACGAAGGAATAGTACTGCTCGCCGTAGTGGTCGCCGTGGGTGATGGCTATTTCCACGTCCTCGCCTGTGAGGTGGATAATGGGGTAGCGGATGTGCTCGGCGTGGGTTTTTTTGGTCAGCAGGTCGTGCAGGCCGTTCTTCGAGTAGAATGTTTTTCCGTTGAAATTGATCTTCAGACCCGCGTTGAGGTAGGCATAGTTCCAAAGTTGTTGTTCCACAAACTCGAACACCCAGCGGAAGTTGCGGAACATGCCGTTGTCGGGTTTGAAATGGATACTGGTGCCGTTTTCGTCCCTGGTTGGCTCCAGTTTGCTTTCCTTGGTCAGGTTTCCAAACTGGAATTCGGCCCACTTGGCCTGGCCTTCGCGCACGGCAGTCACCTTTGAAGTATTCGGACAAGGCATTCACGGCTTTGGTATCCACGCCGTTGAGGCCGACGGATTTTTTGAACGCCTTGCTGTCGTACTTGGCGCCGGTGTTAATCTTGCTGACCACATCCACGACCTTGCCGAGGGGAATGCCGCGCCCGTAGTCGCGTACAAATACGCCCTGTTCGTTGATGGTCACGTCAATTTGTTTGCCGAAGCCCATGGCGTACTCGTCAATGGAGTTGTCCAAAACTTCCTTGACCAGCACATAAATACCGTCCTCGGGACTGCTGCCGTCGCCCAGTTTGCCAATGTACATGCCCGGACGCAGGCGAATGTGTTCGCGCCAGTCGAGCGACTGGATTTCATCTTCCGTGTATCTGATCTCTGCCATATCCGGTTTAGCTGCTTTGCTTTTTGGCGGTGCGGGTTTCTTTTTCGATGTGTGGTGTTGAGCGCCCAAAGTAACGGAGTTTTGCAAGAAGGATGAAAACGATGGGCGAAGTTAAAACACCTTTTTGTTTTTAAAAAACAATTTGTTTTTAAAAATTATTCCACCACTAAGGTCACATTTCCGGAATACCGCTGCCGTTTTCCGTCCAGAAACTCTACTTGCCCCACCCAGGGATAAACACCGGAAGGGGCGAGTCGGCCGCGCCATTTGCCGTTCCAGCCGAGCAGCGGGTCGTTGGGCATAAAATTCCGGCGCTCGAATACGAGGTTTCCGAGGCGGTCGTACACTTGAAGCGAAACGATATGCGCCACGCCTTCGCCAGCAAACAAGGTAAAATAGTTGTTCTGGTTGCTGACGGGGTTAAAAATGTTGGGGAAGTAGAGTTTGGTTTGCTCCACCGTCACGGATAACTGATCCCGTGCGATGCACCCGTCGGCATTACGCACCTCAATAGCGATGTCAGTATCTTCCAGCAGATGGATATACTGATTGAGATTGAAGGGGTTGGCAAAAAGTGCAGGCGGACGCCAGTCAATGGCCGTGAGTACCGAGCCGGGCGGCGTTACGGAGGCGTGCAGCTGCACCCATTCGCCGGCAGCCACCGAGGTGTCGGCGATGTTGATCTGCACCATCAGTTCCTCCGGTTCGGGCACGAGCACCGTGTAGGTTTGCACACAACCCGTGGCATCGCGCACATGCAGCACATATTCGCCGGCCCACAGCAGGTCAAACTCCGGGCGTGTGCTGTATGATTGGCCGTCCAGCGAAAAGAAAAACGGCTGGACACCGCCGAATATCTCGGTGATTTCAATCACGCCATTGCGTAGCCCGTGGCACTGGACGGGCCGAACAGTCAGATGCACACTGTCGGTGCAGTCGGCCCGAACGGTCGGGTCGAACATGGTTAAAAAAAGCAGTAACGTGCAAAGGCGCAAAATCCGGTTGTACATAGGAGGAGGGCTGCCTGTTTGTTCAATAGTCTGTTTTTCGAGCCGAAAAGTAAACACGATTTGGCTTTTTGGGGGGCTTAATATATAAACTGTCGGAAAACCGGCGGAAAAGGACAGGGTACCCGAACAAACCGTTTGGAACTACCTTTGCGGCGCCACCGCCGGGGCGGAGGCTCGCTGACCTGTCAAATTGATTTAAACCAAAACCATGACTGCCGACCAATTTTATACCTACGCCTCCGTACTCATTTTCCTGCCTTGGGCCTTGTTGATCTTCGCTCCGCGCGGACGTTACACTGAGCCTGTGGCATTCGGCTCGGCCCTGCTGCTGTCGCTGGCTGCCGCCTGGTTTACTTACACCTATCTCACCACCGACGATCAGGGGGGCAGCTTCCTGTCGCTGGAAGGGTTGCGCGACCTGTTCCGCAACCCGGCCATGGTACTCACGGGCTGGTTCAACTACCTGTCGTTTTGCCTGCTGGTCGGTATCTGGCAGGTACACGATGCCCGTCAGCAAAAAATCCCCCACATCGCTGTAGCGCCCGGATTGGTGCTGACCCTGCTGGCCGGACCGGCAGGTCTGCTGGTGTATCTGCTGGTGCGGTTCTTCAAAACCCGGAAATGGGAGGTGTGAAAAGTTCGGCAGTAGCTTTGGGTATGCGTATGTATCTTTGTCAAAAAAAAGGAGCATGACAACAACTGCCCACAACGAAATATGGGTATCGCTGGATGGTAACATAGTTGCAGCTCTACCTATCGAACTGGGGGAGCTTGCTGCTGCTATTGAACAGTCCAAGTACCTTTTAGCTTTGGAGCATGGTTTTGATGCAGAAGATAAAATAACCCCGCTCATTGAAATCCATTTGGCGTTGGAAGACGACTTTGACAACGGTAGCGGAAGGGCTTATTCCCCGGAGACATGGGAAAAAGCCGTTCGATTTATCTCCGGTTACGCTCAATGGTTGTTTGATATTTTTGGCAAAGTAATCGTCACTCCCAAAATCTATCATGGTCCGGATGGTAGTATTGATTTGTACTGGGAAAACCCGAGATTCAACTTACTCATTAATATTCCTCCGGGAGACGAACCTGCGACCTTTTACGGAGACAATTATGGCGCGCAGGTAATCGAGGGCAAGTTTGATCCTGCCAAATTCCAGCAAGCACTTCTGCCTGATCTTTCTTTAATATCTGCCTGATGTGGACAATCGAGGATATTCCGGACTCCGACTTTCTTTACTACCGAATTCATAAAAGTTTTCTTGTGAATGGCGAATTGATTCCCGGCGCTTTTCAGGAAAGAGGCGAAGGTGCCGATAGGGGTATGTCTACCGATTGGAGCAAGTATTCTACTGCAGAGGAAACTCAGCAACGATCAAAAATACCTGTAGAAAATGGTATCGGACAGTTTAGCGTGGAAGCAGTCAGGGCGATAAATTTGGAGGTCACACATGCTCCAATTCTGGAAAACAGATCACATAGCCACATAAAAGGCATCCCGCACGAAGGGCAATTAAAAACGAAAGCCCGGCTGCTACTCAAACGTATTTGTACGTGGGCTATAGAGCCTGCATTCTTCAACTGACATAATGGACTTTACAGAATTTGATTTCCACCCCGACCTACTCGACGGCATTGACAGCCTGAACTTCAAAAAAGCCACTCCAATCCAGGAACAAGCCATCCCGCTTATCCTCGAAGGCAAAGACCTGATCGGTATTGCCCAAACCGGTACCGGAAAAACAGCAGCCTTCATCCTTCCCATCCTCGATATGATCCTCGACATGCCGGAGGATCACTTTACCAAAGCGCTGGTGGTAGTGCCTACGCGCGAACTGGCCATGCAAATTGACCAGGCCGTGGAGGCGTATTCCTATTTCACCGGCATTTCCTGCATCGCCGTGTATGGCGGCAGTGGCGGCAGCGAGTTCAGCCAGGAACGCCAGGCTCTGAGTAAAGGCGCCGAACTCATCATTGCCACGCCCGGACGCCTCATCGCCCACCTCAACATGGGCTATGTCAATTTCTCCAAACTCCGGTTCCTCGTGCTCGACGAAGCCGACCGGATGCTGGACATGGGTTTCATGCCCGATCTGAACAAAATCATCAACACCCTGAACCCAGATCGCCAAAACCTCCTGTTCTCCGCTACCATGCCCCAGGGGGTAATGAAACTGGCCCGCTCGCTCATGCGCGACCCGGTCTCGGTGAACATCGCGCTGTCCAAACCCGCCGAGGGCGTGCGCCAGGCCGCTTATGTCGTACACGACGAACAGAAACTGCCGCTCTTGCAGGAAATACTCAAAGACCGCACGGGCCAGCGTATCCTGGTGTTCAGCAGCACCAAACAGGCTGTGACCAAACTCTACCAAAAACTTAAACCCAAAAACCTGACCGTCGGCATGATCAG
>JADJYW010000017.1 GCA_016719605.1 Lewinellaceae bacterium
CATGGTGCCCAACCGCCCGATGCCCATCAAGGTCAGGATCAGGCCAGCCATGAACGTGGACACGATCAGCCCGTCCACGCCGTACTGCTGCACGATGCCGTAAATGATCGGGATGAACGCCCCCGTCGGGCCGCCGATCTGCACCCGACTGCCGCTAAGAACCGAAATGAGAAAACCAGCCACCACGGCGTGACCAGTCCCTTGTCCGGGGTAACCCGCTCGCAATGGCGAAGGCGATGGCTAACGGCAGCGCAATGATCCCCACAATCACGCCGGCCATCAGGTCTTGGCGGAGTTGCTGGCGGGAAATACCCTCCTGGAATACGGTGAACAACTTGGGCTGGAACGAATCCTGCCGGTGCCGTAGAAAAACTTTGAGGCGGTCCATCATGGCTGCTCGCGTGGTGCACGCTCGTGTGCGTCACGGCGCAAAGGTAGGCAATGTGCTCCCGTCCTCGTCCGACGAATTTGTCGTCGGACAAGGACGCAGCCGACCGGAACTTTCGCCGAGAATCGCGCGGCTCTGCATTCGTCAAACAACTGTGCGACAAATTCGTCGGACGAAGCGCCAAGGCCTCGGCCAACTTTTCCCTATCCAACGTGAATGGTGAGCGCCTCGGCCCACTTGGTCGTGTACGAGGGGAGGCGGTTTTGTTTGCGTGAGCCGGACGCATCCGCCGAGGGTTTGGGCGGCGGTGCGCACGGTGTTGCAGCCATAACGGGTGTTCAGCGCGTCGAGGGCGGTCATGAGGCGGTGAAGGTGTTTGTCGCGGTCAATGGTGTCGAAAGCGTTGTTTGTGCCCCGGCGGTTTGCTGGATCAATCCACCCAGCAACACGCCTGCCCGTTTGCAGCGGAAACCTTCCCAAAAAATTTTGCAGTGCGAACTTGGCGGCTTTCACCAAAAGCAGCGTGCTGTGGTCGGCGCGGTGAACGAAACCGCAAACGAGCGGGAATACTGCACTCGCCCCGGGCCAGAGTCGTTGGTCTGGATGTACACCCAGGCGTCGTTTGTCTGCGTCAGGTCGTAGGCGGTCTGGATGCCGTGTTGCTGCAAAAATGCCGCGTACCGGCTGCCGATGCCCCACACGTCGCCGATCTGGACGGCCCTCAGCGCATCGTCCCACTGCCCGGCCAGTATCCGAAAACCCGAGCCCTGTTTGTCTTTTTTGGCCAAGCGGTTGGCGATTTTGGCCAGCTTGTAGTCGGCGCGATGCCGACTGACCGGCACGCCCCAGCGCCAAACGGTTTGCCGAAAATCTCCCGGGCTTGCGCAGCGAGGTCGAGGTGTTCCATGCCGCTAAAATCGAGAAACGACTCGTCCACGCTGTACACCTCCATCGCCGGGGCAAACTGCCGGAGTGTGTTCATCACCCGGGCCGACATGTCGCCGTACAGGGCGTAGTTGGAGGAAAAAACATGCACGCCATGCCGCTGCACAGGTCCCCAGATCTCGAACAAGGGGCTGCCCCATGCCGATCTGCAGCGCCTTGGCCTCGTCCGACCGCGCCACCACGCACCCGTCGTTGTTGGACAACACGACCACGGGCTGCCCGTTCAGGGCGGGAGCGAACACCCGCTCGCAGGAGACATAAAAGTTGTTGACATCCACTAGTGCAACCACGGGTTTTAAAAGTTTTGAGTTTTGAGTTTTGAGTTTTGAGTTGCACTGTTGGTTCAGGGTTTTTTGATGACGTAGGTGACGATGCCCCAGATGATTAATTCGTCGTGTTCCTGGATTTCCGATGGGCGCAAAAGCCGGGTTGGCCGCCAGGAGCCAGGACCTTGTCGCCCCGCTTTTTCGATACGTTTTACCGTGAAACCATTGTTCAGGTAGCACGGCTACCGCGCCGTTGCGGGGTTTTACCAGGCGGTCCACAATCAGCACATCGCCGTCGGCAATGCGCGGCATCCGACATGGAATCGCCCTGCACCCGGACGACGAAGGTCGCGTCCGGATTGCGTATCAGTTCGGTTTTCAGGTCAATACGGCTCTCGGTAGTCGTCGGCGGGCGAAGAGAAACCGGCAACAGCGCCGTCCACGTGGATTATCAGCATTTCATCCGGTTTGCAAAGGGTATACGGCGCAACTCGGCCCGTGGAATCGTTTTCCACTCCGCGCTCATAGTAGTAGTTTTTGATGGGACAAATAAAAAGTCAAATTGTTTTACGACGCTGCCTGTTTGGGTTTAATTAAACATATTGTTTTTAAAAAGTGAATAAAGAGGCATGCGTGTTTTCCGGAAAAGCCTGATCTATGACAAAAAAACGCGGGATATATAACATTGCACCGCCGTCGGTTTCCAAGTGCCTTTCCGATGGCAGTGCGGAGTTCCGAGCCACAACCTAAACAGTTACCACAAACCAACCCACATTCTTTCCCTGCATGGAAAAGTTTCGATCGACCCTGCAACCGGAGCATTACCGGAATTGCTTAAGGCCTGAAAGCCTCGTGCCCCGGCTGGGCCGCTCTCCTACTGGGGCGCGGCACCATCGAGCACCTGCTCACATTTTTCCCGAAGGCCAGTACGTCGTGCTGGTGGACGGCAAAGGTGGTGGGCTGTGCCTGTCCATCATCGTGGACTACGAAAATATGGCGACGACCACCTACGACCAAATCACGGGCAACTCCACCTTCAGCACCCACGACCCCGACGGCGACGTGCTGTACGGGATTGAGGTGTTCATTGACCCGGCCTACCGCGGCCTGCGCCTGGGCCGCCGCTTGTACGACGCCCGCAAGGACCTCTGCGAGCACCTGAACCTGAAGGCAATCGTGTTCGGCGGACGAATCCCCAACTACCACGACTACGCCGAAATCATGTCGCCGCGCAGTACATCAGCAAGGTCCGGATGAAGGAAATCCACGATCCGGTGCTGAACTTCCAGTTGTCGAACGACTTCCACGTCAAAAAAATCCTGCGCAACTACATGCCCGGCGACGAGCAATCGCAGGATCATGCCACACTGCTCCAGTGGGACAACATCTACTACCAGCGCGACGCCCGCCACATGCCACCGCGCAAAACCTACGCCCGCCTAGGCCTGGTGCAGTGGCAAATGCGGCCCTACCACGACCTCGACGAACTGTTTGTGCCAGGCCGAATATTTTGTGGACATGATTTCGGCCTGGGGTGCGACGTGCCGTGTTCCCCGAATTTTTCAACGCCCGCTCATGGCCGGCACAACCACCTGCGTGAATCCAGGCCATCCGGCTGCTGGCTCGCCACTCGGACGCCATCCGCGAGCGCTTTTGCGGACTGGCCGTGCGCTACAACGTGAACATCGTCACTGGAAGCCTGCCCCGAACTGGAAGGCGACCGCCTCTACAACGCAGGCTACTTCTGCCACCGCAGCGGCCAGTCCGAACGGTATGTGAAAATCCACGTCACTCCCGCCGAAACCAAGTACTGGGCCATTTCGCGCGGCGATTCCCTCAACATCTTCGACACCGACGTGGGCAAAGTGGGCGTGCTCATCTGCTACGATTCAGAGTTTCCCGAACTGGGGCGACTGCTGGCTGAACAGGGCATGCAAATCCTGATCGTCCCGTACCTGACCGACACCCAGAACGACTACATGCGCGTACGGCTCTGCTCCCAGGCCCGCGCCATCGAAAACGAATGCTACGTAGCCATCACCGGTTCGGTGGGCAACCTGCCGCAAGTGGAAAACATGGACTTACAGTACGCAATCGGCGTACTGACGCCTTGCGACTTTGCCTTCCCCATCCAATGGCGTGAAAGCCGAGGCTACACCGAACACGGAGATGGTGCTGATCGCCGACGTGGACATGGAACTGCTCTCCGAACTGCACCACTTCGGGGCGGCGCGCAACCTGCAGGACCGCCGCAAGGATTTTTACGAGTGCGATTTGCCCAGAAAACAGGATCCGAATTCAATCCGAACAACGGATAATCTGCCCATGCTGTTGCTGTTGGCGGGGATACCAACAGCGGCGAAATGGATTCATCATTCATCATTCATCATTCATCATTCCAACATGCGTTACCTACTTGTATTCATGTTTCTGGTCAGCGTTTTTGTGCTCGGCCGTTTCTCTTGCAGCGACAACTGGTCGCTCGGCCCGGGTACCCGCGCAAAAGGTCCGATCAAGACGGAGACCCGTTCGGTGTCCGATTTTCGAACCGTCGAGGCCAAGGTGCCTGGAAAGATCGAGGTTCGGGTCGGCGATAAATTTTCCGTGGAAGTACAGGCCCAGAAAATATCCTGCCGCTACTCAAGACCGAGGTGACCGAGGGTTCGCTGCAGTCTATCCCTGAACTGCACCATCGCCGGCAGCGGCGACGTGGAGGTGGGCGGACGCGCGCAATCGGCGTTTTTCGACATCAGCGGCAGTGGCGACATCCAGGCGAAGAAACTGGAAGCCGGCTCGGGCAAGGCCAACATCGCCGGTTCCGGCTCGGTCACTTGCAACATGAAAGAATCCCTGAAGGCCAATATCGCCGGCAGCGGCGACATTTTCCCACCGGCACGGCATCGGTGGAGACCTCGGTGGCAGGTTCGGGGAGTGTGAAAATTGGACTAAGCCGCGCCGTAGAGTAAAGTGTCACAGGGGCTCATGGAGAGAACAGAGGCTCACAGAGTTTTTAAAATATTCTCAGTGAGCCTCTTAAACTGTGAGCCTCTGTGGCACCATACTCTACGTTTTGAAATTAAACTCTGTGAGCCTCCGTTCTCTCCACGGGCCTCTGTGACACTACTGCTCTCCGGCGCTCACCCTGCGAATTCGGTCCGGGTAATCCGTGATAATCCCGTCCACACCCAAGCGCACGAGGCGGCGCATGGCGGGCACCTCGTTCACCGTCCAGGGGATCAGTTTCAGGCCGCGTTCGTGGCAAAGGCGCACGAGTTTTTCGTCCACCAGCAAGTAGTACGGGCTGTAAATTTCCGGCGTGAAGCCGAGGCGGGTCAGGTTGGAATCCAGCGAATTCAGGTTTTCTATCAGCAGCGCAGGCGCAGGTCGGGGTTCAGGTCATGTACAGCCCGCAAGGCGCGGGGATCGAACGACTGTACGTTGGCGTCCTGTTCAGTCCGAGCGCGGGTTCGTCCACCACGAGTTTGGCGGGCTCCTGCACTGGTGGCGTGTACAGGCCGTCCCATTCGGGGCGGCTTTTTATTTCAATGTTCCAGCGTACTGTTTTCGGGCTGAAAGCCCGCGTTCCGTGACCGCTTCCACAGTTTCGCGCAGGGTGGGCTTGTGCGCGGACATCGGTTGCTGACTCCGAAATCGTGGGTTCCCTGACTGCCGCAGTCGAAGGCACGGATTTCGGCGGCGGTCAGGTGGTAAATCAACAACTTCGCCGAGTCGCTCTTGGAAATGGCTGCTCCGCCGGGCAGCCGGCAAATGTCAGGGTTGAACCAAGGCTCGTGGCTGACGATCAGTTGCTTGTCTTTGGACACCGCCACATCCAGTTCGAGCGTGCGTACCTGTGGGAACTCAAGTGCCCGCAGGAATGCCGGCACGGTGTTTTCGGGCAACAGGCCGCGGGCGCCGCGGTGGCCCTGCCAGTCGAAGCCCGGCGGCACGGGCACAGGGCGTTTTTCTGTCAATTTGCAGGTCAGGAACGGAGTGCAGCGAACATAAGCCAAAAGATTGTCGGGAATTTTTTTTGTCCGGTCATCTGTAGTGCAGTTTCTTTGGGCGAAAATTAAACGCCCCAATCACGCTACCCCTGCTTGCCGAGGTTAACTATTCGTGAAGTTTTGAGATTGCGCTCCGCCGTTGTTGTTGGCGAGGGACGCCAACAACGGCTAAGATCCCAGAAACCTTCAAACCAGAAACCTTCAAACCAGAAACCTGAAAAAATATGCTCGACGTAAAAAAATTTCTGTTCGATCTGCCCCAAAAGGCCAATGCTGATGCCCTGGAGGGCCTTTCCACCCTGTTTCATTTCGACATTGCCGATTCGGGGCAGTTCACCGTGAAACTGACCGACGGCAAACTGGAGGTTTCCGAAGGCCTGAGCGGCGAGCCGCGCCTGCAAGGTCGCCACCTCGGCGGAGTCGTTTTCCAAGCTGCTCTCCGGCGACCTGAACCCGATGATGGCCATGATGACCGGCAAACTCAAGATCAGCAATCCCGGCGAAATGCTCAAATACGCCAAAATGTTCGGGCTTATGTGAGTTCCTCCGGCAGGTCGTCGTCGTCGTCGTCCTTGAACTTGTCAATTTCCCGGCGCTCCTTTTGGTGGGAGCGGCCGGCCTTTTTCGCGTTTCTCGCTGGTGCCCGGGCGTTTAGGAACCATGATTTGTACTTGTTGCGCTCCTCTTCGGGCGTGATGTCCTCGTAGCAGGTGACGGCGATGGGGGCGCCCACGCGTTTTTCGATCAGGACGAGGGAGCGGTACTCGAAGTTGAAGCCCTCCTTTTTCACCACCACTTCCTCGTTTTCGGTCAGCAGGTACGAGGGCTTCACCGCCTCGCCGGCAATGCGCACCTTGCCCGCCTTGCAGGCATCCATAGCGATCGTGCGGCTTTTGAAAATGCGCACGCTCCACAGCCATTTGTCTATCCGTCACCTTTCCCATTCGTAAATTGTAAACAACAAACAACCCATTTTGGCGCGTTTGACCATCCAGGTTTGCAGGATGGGCACGAAGCCCTTGTTGATGTCGGCTTCCACGAAATCAATCTTGTACTGGAGGCAGCGGAGTTTGAGTTTTTCGGCGAAAGCCGCCACCTGCTGGGTGTAAAACTCCTTGACTTGCCCGGGTTGCAGGCGAACCTCTTCGCCCGTTTCCATGTCCACGAACAGGTAGGGTCGGTTCTCGAACTCGAAGTCGAGTTCCTTGGCCTTGTCGGTGACGTGGAACAGGATGACCTCGTGCTTGTTGTGGCGCAGGTGCTGAAGGGCTGAAAAGAGTTTTTCGGCCTCGTCGGGGCGCTCCAGCACGTCGGTGAACAGGATGATCATGGAGCGCCGGTGGATGGCGTCGGCTATTTGGTGCAGCGTGCCCGCGAGGTCGGTGGTGTGGTTCAGTTGCGGGTTTTCGATGCGCTCGGCGAGGTAGGCGAGCAGTTGCTGGTAATGCTGGGTGGTGGATTTGCAGTTGGTGCTCACCCGTATCTGGTCGTCGAACAAGGTGAGGCCGAACGCATCGCGCCTGTTTTTCAGGGCGTACATGAGCGCGGCGGCGGCCTGCGCAGCGAAGCACATCTTGTTTTTGTACTTGAATTTCTGTGGGTTCCGCTCGTCCCAGGGGTAGTACATCGTGGAGGAAGCATCCACCACGATCTGGCAGCGCAGGTTGGTTTCCTCCTCGAAACGTTTGACGAAGAGTTTGTCGGTGCGGGCGTACACTTTCCAGTCAATGTTGCGGGTGCTTTCGCCGGTGTTGTACAGGCGGTGTTCGGCGAATTCGACGGAAAAACCGTGAAACGGGCTGCGGTGCATACCCACGATGAATCCCTCCACAACCTGGCGGGCCAGGAGTTCGAGGTTGCTGCCGAGGGCGCGTATGTCTTGCTGTTCGAGGATGTTGGACATGGTGGCTGTTGGCTGTTAGCTGTTAGCCATTGGCTTTTGGCTGCTGGCTTTTGGAGCGGGGCACAAAGGTAGGGAAGATTCGGTGCATCATTTTGCAACCGCAATTACTCTCCTGGCCAAAACCTGCTCCGCCTGCCACAACGCGGCAAAATAAATCCCGGGGGGCAAATCTCCCGTCGCTACAACAACCGCCAGCCCGTTGAGTTTCGAAAACCGCCGGACTTCCTGCCCTGTCGCGCTGAACAGGACAAGCACTGCGTCCTCCAGCGGGCACGGGGCCGGCCAGGGCGAGGTGGTCGCGGAACGGATTGGGATACAGGCGGATTTCCGGGTGCTCGGGTTCGGTGGGCACGGACACCGTCGGGACGCAGGTTTCCCCGCGCAAGCCACGCGCTGTCGAGTCGGGCGAAGTCCACGCCGATGTCGGCCGTCCGAGGCGGCGTGTTTGTAGGGACTTGTGCCGGCGAGGGCGTAGTCGCGGTAGTTGTTGATGCCGTTGCTAAAGTTGACAAACTGCACGCTGCCGTTTGCATTCGGGAAAAAGTTCTGACTCGCCGTGGCGTAGTTGCTGTACCGCGCGGCATTGCCCCCGATCAGCACATTTTTGTGAAATTTCCGGTTAGCATCGGTGATGCCGGGGAAAAAAGCCCCCATCGGCCCGTTGCCGCCCTGCGCAAAGCCCGGCCCGTACAGCACCTGGTAACCGCCGGCGGAAAGGAAGCAGTTGAAAATATTATTGGTAATGGCGATGCTTAGCGTGGTATCGTAGGCCCAGGTGATCGGCCCGGTCTGAAAAACGGTGTTGTGCTCGACGACGACATCCGCCGGGTCGCCAATTTTGATAAAGGTGCCGTCGTTTGGCCCGAAAATATTTCCGTCGCCAAAGTCCGGGCCGTTGATGTCGTCGAACAGGTTGTTGGCAATCGGATCCTTTGGATTGCAGGCTCGGCGTGGGGCTGTCGTGGCCCGACAAGGGAAATGCCTGCGCCGGCGTGGCGGATGACGTTGTTGGTGATGGTGATGTCGCTCACATCCGCCTGCGGAGCGCCGCCGCCTTCAGCCCGGACGGTCAGCAAAATGGCGTACCCGCTTTGGCCGATGGGCAGGTCGGCCCAACAGTTTTCCAGCAGGTTGCCATCCAGCAGGACCCGTTTGCCGGTTTCAATTCAAACAGGTTTTTGATCGTCCAGTGTTTTCCCGCATAGTCCGGATGACCGATACGCCAGGAAAACGGTTTGAAAAAATGGTTGTTGCGCACTTCGATATCGGAAGGCACGAGTCCGGGAATGGCCGGCGCTGCGCCGCCGAACAGGATATTTTCCCCGGCTGCTTCGAGGTAATTGTTCAGGATTTTGAACGGCCCCGGCCCGTTCGTGCCGCCGATGGCGTAGGTATCGAAGCCGATGCTGTGAAAATCGGACAGGTACGAGTCCACGATGGCGGTATTGGCGCTGTTGAGCAAAATTCCCGCTTTCATCACGGTCGCCTTGTCATGCCCGTGGATGTAGCACCGGTCCACCACCAGATCGTGCGGCACCTTGCTCAGCGTGTTTTGGGCGGCGGAGGCATCGCCGAGGAAAACCAGACCGTAGCTGTTAAGCACCAGGTATCCACGGTCAGTTCGAGACCAAAACGAGTAATGGTGCGCCGACGCTTGCGTGCGCAAACAGGGAAGACCGGAAGGATTATTCGTAACGATCTTCGGCATGGCGTCTTTTGGGTCGGGAACGCGCCGTTTCCGGTGGGCGCGTCCGGGTGCGATTCGCATTGCCGCGTGCGGGCAGCAAGTGTGTATGCGAGGAGGTAAGGATGATCCAGCCGTTTCCCGGTTTATTGGGCAGGGTAAAACTGCCCTTAAACGTAGCCCCGGCATCGAGCACCAGCATACTGCCCGGCGTGGCGGCATTGATGGCCGTTTGCAGATCGCTAAAATCGCGCCCTACCGGGCCTACCGTGATCACCGCATAGCCGCTGGTATCCGGGAAACAGGTTTCGACGCCGGCGGTGTTGGGCAGTGCCGGCGGTGTTTGCGCCAGGCCAGGGACGTTCCC
Organism: Lewinellaceae bacterium; assembly: GCA_016719605.1. GTDB lineage: Bacteria > Bacteroidota > Bacteroidia > Chitinophagales > Saprospiraceae > M3007. The sequence continues at coordinate 9,561 of JADJYW010000017.1, forward strand.
AAGCGCAACCATCAGGCAAAGCAATATTCGAGTGTTCAAGGGTCACTTTTTTCCGGGTTCACTCCAATTGGATGTCAAACTATTTGTCAATTAAAGAGAGGGTCAATTCTTGTGAACCGTTTTTCCAAATATAATTACCCAAGTCAATTAATTTTTGTTTGTCGCTGTCAATTACTTTCGCGAAAATGTTGCAAGCGTCCAGTCCTTTACCGTCTCCATAGTATATACCAAAACAGTTTGCAGTTTTTGTCCTGGAGGGTTTTGTGGGACCAAATACAACCTCTCCTGGTTCTGTGAAAACGGAAGCATTCTCCTGAATGATGTCGAGTTTAGGAACATCGTCTATCCATATTTCTTGTCCAGAAACCCGGGCGTGATTAAACGTCCTTGTAAATGGTAAAATTGTTGTGAAAGCAGCCGATGTCACTGGCGCAGGTCAAGATAAAATTCAAATCTTATTTCTTGCCCGTCTTGAGTCGTAATGTTAAATCCGGCCATATTTTTAATCCTATTGTCAATCTTTGGTGCTGTGTTTGAATGCCTTATTCCATTGGGACAGTTACAAAAAACAAGACCAGAAGGCTGCGGCCTGCTTCGCCTAAAAAAGTGACCGGGTGACTCGAGTCGCGGTCGCAGAAACGAAAGCCTCTACACCCCCACCTCCGCTGCCCAAACTTCCCCTTGCTTTTCCGAATCCTCACCGCCACCGCTTTGTTTCCGGGCACAGCGCCTCGAGTCGTGCTCGTCGGGGTGACCAGTTGAGCGCCATTTCCGGGAAGTGGAAGGTGGTGCTGATGACGCCGGGCGCACCTCGTCGGACACGCGGGCTTTCACATCCACCTTGCCGCGCACCGACTCCACGCACACCATGTCGCCGTCGGCGATGAAATGCGCGGCGGCATCGTCGGGGTGGATGAGCAGCACGTCTTCGGTCAGGATTTCGGCGTTGCGCGTGCGGCGGGTCATGGTGCCGCAGTTGTAGTGCTCCGTTCTCGCGGTTGGTGGTCAGGATGAGCGGGTACTCGCCGTTTATCTGCGTCTCCCTGGATTCGCGGTAGTCGGCAAACTGGAACGACCCGAGGCCGCGCTTGAACGATTCGATGTGCAGAATTTCGGTATCGGAGCCGTCGGGCTTCACGGGCCACTGCTTGCCGTTTTCGCCCAGTTCGTTCCATTTCACGCCGGCGAAGAAGGGCACGATCTGCGCGATTTCTTTCAACAGCGTTTCCGGATTGTAGTCGGCTTGTGCATAGCCCATGCGGTTCATAATATCCGCGACGATCTGGCCATCGGGCTTAGTGCCGGGGAGGGGGTCCACCACCTTGTTGACCCGCTGGATGCGGCGCTCGCCGTTGGTGAACGTGCCGCTTTTTTCCAGAAACGATGCGCCGGGCAGCACCACGGTGGCGTATTTACAGGTTTCGCTGAAGAAAATTTCCTGCACCACGAGCAGGTCGAGTTTTTCCAAAGCCGCGATGACCTTGTTTGTGTTCGGGTCGTTTTTGCGCAGATCTTCGCCCATGACCCACATCGCTTTGAGCCGGTTGTCGAGGGCGGCCTCATACATCTGCGGAATTTTGTAGCCGACGTGCAGGGGCAGTTTAGCGTGGTAAAACTCCTCGTACAGGTTGTGGAACTCCGGGCTTGGTCACGTCCAGATAGCCGGCGCCCTGATGAGGCTGGCAACCCATGTCGGCAGCACCCTGCACGTTATTTTGCCCGCGAAGCGGGTTCACGCCTACGCCGCGCCGACCGATATTGCCGGTCACCATGGCGAGGTCGGCGATGAGCATGACCGTGAGCGTGCCTTGCGAGTGCTCGGTGACGCCGAGACCGTGGAACGACATGGCGGCCTCCGCCGAGGCGTACGTGCGGGCGGCGGCGCGCACCTGCTCGCGGGATACGCCGCAGGTTTGTTCGAGTTTGTCTATGTCGAGTCCGAGAATTTGTTGGCGGAATCCCTCGTAACCCTCCGTGCGGGAAGCGACAAAGGTTTTGTCTTCCAGCCCGTCCATGATGATGTAGTACAGCATCATTTGCAGCAGTGGCACGTTGGTGCCGGGGCGCAGTTGCAGGTGGTGGGTGGCGTACTTGGCCATTTCAGTGCGGCGCGGGTCAATGACGATGCTGGGGATACCCTTCATCGCCACTTGTTTGAGTTTGGCGCCGGTAACGGGGTGCGCATCGGTCGGGTTGGCCCCGATGATCATGATGCACTTGGTGTATTTCAGGTCTTCGATGGAGTTGGTGGCGGCGCCGGTGCCGAAGGTGCGCTGCATGCCGAGTGCCGTGGGGGAGTGGCACACGCGCGCACAACTGTCAATATTGTTGGTACCGATCACCGCCCGGATGAACTTTTGCATCAGGTAGTTTTCCTCGTTGGTGCAGCGCGCCGAGGAAATGCCGGCGATAAAATCCGGGCCGTGCTGGGACTTGATGGCCGTGAGTTTTTCGGCAATGAAATCGTAGGCCTCATCCCAGGTAGCGGGCACCAGTTCGCCGTTGCGGCGGATGAGCGGCGTGCGGATGCGGTCGGGGTGGTCGTAAAACGAAAAGGCAAAACGGCCTTTCAGGCAGGTGTGGCCCTGGTTGACCTCGGCGTCGTAGGGCGCCTGGATGGATTTGACTTTGTTGGAATCCACCGCCACTTCGAGGTTGCAGCCCACGCCGCAGTAGGTACAAACCGTGCGCACCTTTTCGGCGGTGGCCACAGCTTTGGACTCGAAAATATCGGAAATAGCCGAAGTCGGGCAAGCCTGTGCGCGGCGCCGCAGCTCACGCATTCGGACTCAAAGAAACTCGTGTTCAGCCCCTTGACGATGTAGCTATCGAATCCGCGGCCGGCCATGCTGAGCACGAACTCGCCCTGCACTTCGTCGCAGGCGCGCACGCAGCGGGAGCAGTTGATGCACTTCGACAGGTCGGAGGTCATGTACGGGTGGCTGAGGTCTTTTTGCCGGTCGAGGTGGTTTTTGCCGGCGGGGTAGCGCACCTTGCGGATACCGACCTGGGCGGCCACGTCCTGGAGTTCGCAGTTTCCGTTGACCTCGCAGGTAAGGCAGTCGAGCGGGTGATCGGTGAGCACCAGCTCGACGATATTCTTGCGGAGTTTCTGGATGCGCGGCGAGTCCGGGAAAATGTGGTAGTTCTCCTGCATGGGCGTATGGCAGGAAGCCATCGCCTTGGCCGGGCCGTCGGGGGAGAGAGCCACGTCCACGCTGCACACGCGGCAGGCGCCGTAAGGGTCGAGGTTTGGCGCGTCGCAGAGGGTGGGTACGCTGTCTTTCCCGGTGTGGCGGCGCAGGAAGGCGAGGATGGTTTCGCCGTCGCGGATGTCGTGGGGTTTGTTGTTGATGTAGGCAAATTTTCCAGAACCCATAGTGGTGGTATTGATTCGATTAGTTCAATTGATGTGATTGGTTCGATTGGGGCGTGTTTTTTGGCATTTCGAAGGAATCTGTTCGATCAACGAGGGTATGCTTCGTTAGCAAAACGCCTGCGACTTGGACGGATTTTTCAGATTTTTATCGTTTGTCTGCTTCAGCCACTCGCCGCAATGCCAAAAATGCTTCTTTCAATGGTTGCGAAACGGAACTTGTTGGCTCTTCCAGCACCATGGCTTGATAGGTGTTCAAAATCGTTTCGCATTCTGTGGAAGAAATGCAGGTAGTGTCGAATGAAGCCGACGCAGTCAGAATTGCAAATTCTACACCTGACTTCTCGTACAGTGATTTTGCATAATCGGCCACTTCGCTTTCAATTGTGTCTGTTGTAACAAAAATGTAGTTGTCAACTCGATTTTTTGCTCCAGATAATTTTTGAAGTGCAACGTCAATATCAGTTTTTGTTACACGCTTGTCTTTCATTTCATAACAAGTGACCACCCGGTCGTCATTAGCCAATACAATCTCAATGTCACCAATTGCGCCAGTCTGTTTGTCTGCGGCGGTATGAGATTCAAGTAACCTGTTTGTCTCTCCAATTTTTCTTTTACAGTCTGGTATGCGGCAGCAACAATTAAAACTGGTAGTCGGCTTGATCCCTTGCGAATCAAGTGCTGCACCAGCAATGTCACAATTTCCTCACTTGCAAGCGGCAGTACGTCATCTTCTTGTTTCAAATCTGCAATCAACTGCTTCATTCTTTGTTCGTCCTCCGACTTGATGACTAACAGGTTGCGGATAATTTCCCGTAAAACATTTTCAGGTTTTTCTTTTTTGGTGTGGATTAAATTTAAAACTTCGAGAGTCCGAATGTACACTTCCCGTGGCCTTCCCACCAAAACAAGATCAGTTGTCAACAGTCGGTCAAGATTCCTGAATGCCGGGGTTAGATACGCTGTTGTTGGATTACAGGGGAGTTTGTATTGATGAACCAGAACCTCGACAAACCTTTCATCGTAAAACCTCCCGGAGAACGAGTCACTTCCCGGTATCTCGGTGTAAGGTTTTCGTATGTCAACGTTGGGGTTATGTATTTTTGCAAGCAGACACGACATCAAAAACCGGATTGGTGCTTTGTTTGCATTGCATCTGCAAATAAATTCAATACTTGCTTGGGTAGCAGGCGACTTGACGACGCTTTGGGTCATGCTACCTGCTGCACTATGGTACAGATTTTCCAGAATTTCGATGGGCACAATTTTACGCATCAGCAAATAGGGAGAAATTCTTTTTTGATTTTATCTCTTGCAGGTTGTAGTTCACCCAAAGCACTTCCTGTCGAACATCCTTGGTGGAGTGGATGGTTTTTTTCAGGACTGTATATTTTAGTCCATTGGCTTGACGGGTACAGTTCTTCCATGAGTTCGCATTCGTAATTTGAAATGGCGGCAAGTCCTTCGATGGAGTTAAGCACCTGAGCAAGTGCGCTGTGGGCATTGTCATTCATCTCAAATCCGTATGATTTCGTGTCTCCACGAGTTTCATGGATGTAGGGAGGATCGCAGTAAAAAAGCGTGTCTTTGCTATCATATAATTTGATGATGTCAATGGCAGGCCGGTTTTCAATTTGAACCCTCAGGAGCCGTTCCGCGATGAAGTCAAGTTGCTCCAACGCCTCCAAGCCAACGACTGACGACACCGCTCATGCCGGCTCGGCTGGTGTTTTTGCAGTTTGCCCAGCGCCCAATAGAAGCGGTTTGGGCTAAGCCCGTTCGGACTTGCCTTGCCCGCACATAAAAGCGCCTTGCCCGTTCAAGGTTCGTCAGATTGGGATCTAAAGTACAGGCAATGCCAAACTCTTCCCGAGAAAACGGCGTCAGTGCAATCTGCTCAATAAGCGCTTCTTTTTCTTCTCGAAGAACTCTGAAGAAGTTCACGACCTCTCCGTCAATGTCGTTATATGTTTCCACCAGCGAGGGTTCCCGGTTGAGCAAGACAGCCCCTGAACCTGCAAAAGGATAACAATAGTGCATACAGTCAGGCAGTAAGGGCAAAAGCCCGTCCAAATGGGAGAACTTCCACCATACCAGCCAAAAGCAATCAACTTTTTTGGCTGTTTTAATTTTAAGATAGGAGCTACAGACCTTTTGTTCGTATTGATTTGAGTGCTCATTAAATAGGTTTAGAGTTGTTTGTAGGTTATTGCTGGTTGATACAGCTGATGTTTTCTTAACTAAAATACGGCTTCAACTCCCCCTCAAAATACATCAAGGCATTCTTCACCGGCAGCGGCAACCCGCCTCCCAGCGCACAAAGCGAGCCAATTTCGAGCGTTTCCACGAGGTCGTTGAACATGGTGCGGTCAATGCGGTAATCGGAAGTTTGGGCTTTGTGCAGCATTTCGGCGCCGCGGGTGGAGCCGATGCGGCAGGGAAACACTTGCCGCAGCTCTCGTGGGCGGTAAACTCGAACAGGTGCTCAATGTACTGGATCAGCGGGTAATCTTCGGGGATGCACACCACGGAGGCGTGGCCGAGCAGGAAACCATTTTGGGCAAACGACTCCGAAGTCTACCGTGAGATCGTCAATTTTGTGTACCGGCACGAGTCCGCCGAGCGGGCCGCCGATGTGCATGGCCTTCGCCGGGTGGCGGAAGCCGCCGCCGAGTTCATGTACGACCGTCGCCAAGGGCGTGCCCATGTCCACCTCGTACAGGCCGGGCTGGTTGAAGTGCCCGTCGAGGCACACGAGTTTGGTGCCGGTGGAGCGCCCGCGACCGATGGCGGCGTAGGTCGCGCCGCCGTTCTGCAAAATGAACGGGATGCAGGCCAGTGTCTCCACGTTATTCACCACGGTGGGCTGGTTGAACAAGCCTTGCTGGGTAGGGTAGGGCGGGCGCACCCGCACTTCCGGGCGCTGGCCTTCGATGGACGACAGCAGGGCCGTTTCTTCGCCGCAGATGTACGCGCCCTGCGCTTCGATGATTTTGAAATCGAACGAAAAGCCCGAGCCGAGGATGTTGTCGCCGAGGTAGCCCGCTTGCCGGATTTCGGCGATGGCGGCGCGTTGGGCGCGGATGGATTCGGGGTATTCGCCGCGGATGTAGAGCACGCCATGCCTGGCGCCGATGATGTATCCGGCCAGAATCATGCCGAGCAGCAGGCTGTGCGGGCGTTCCTCCATAATGTAACGGTCGGAGTAGGCGCCCGGGTCGCCTTCGTCGGCATTGCAGACGAGGAATTTGATGTCGCCGGGTGTGTTTTTGCAGGATTCAAATTTAAACGCTGTCGGGAAACCTGCGCCCCCGCGCCCGCGCAGGCCGGAGGTTTTGAGTTCGGCTAAAAGGTCGTCGGGCGATTTTTTCAGGGAATCTATCAGCACCTGATAAAAAGCCTCCAGCCCGGGAAATTCCGCTGTGAGCACGGGCGTACCGTGTGCTTTGGCGCAGTACGTATCAGGGCGGGCTTTTTTGTCTGATTTGATGGCTGCAATTTGTTCGATGGCCTGGCCGGAGTAGTTGTTGCCGGCGTAATTGAACGCGTGGTTTTCGTGGCAGCGGCCAAGGCAGCACATATTTCCGATCTCATCGGCGGGGAAATGTTCGCCAAGTTTCTGGGTCATCGCATCCTGCGTGCCGGCGGTGAGGCAGGCACTTCCGTTGCAGACGTACACTTTTTTACCCTGGTTTTCGGGGCGCAGAAAATCGTAAAATGTGACGCTGGAATATACGTTGGCATCGCCGATGAGAAATTGTTGGGCGAGGCGTTCCATCTCCGCAGCGGGCACGGTGCCGTGTTCGTCGGCACTTCGGCCAAGCGCTTCGAAAAGGTTGTCGTCCAGGCCCTTTCGGCCGGAGAGGTATCCGATATTTTTTTGACATGACAGGTTTGTGTTCAGTTTTGTTCGTTCATCTCTTTTTGCACTTCCAGCACCAGGGTTATCGGTACATCGAGCAGGCCGGCCGTTTGCTCGGGCGAATATCCGTGTACCAGCAGCTGCCGGATGGATTTTTTTATGCCGAGCAGTTCGCCTTCCAGTTTACCCTCCAGTTTACCTTCCAGTTTGCCTTTTTCGACACCTTCGTAGAAGGTTCTTTCCAATGTATTCATGGCTATATTTTTTAAATTTTTAGGCATGGCGTGCGCAATTTGAACTTTTTCCTGGGGCTTCAAATCTGAATGCGAGAACAAATATACGAAGATTGATTTCGCATAAAGTTGTCCACGTTCCAGGTTCATTGTTTCAGCAAGCAGGGTGAAAATTTCTTTAGCGTTCCGGAGAATGTGCTGCTCGTTCCAAATATGCTTCATCATCAACAAACCCACCTTGAGCAAATTCATCTGCACCCGCATAATGTCCCCATCCGGTACTTTGGTTAAATCCACCAAGACATATTCGAATCTCGGTAAATAGGGCAGTAAACCATCAGTTACTCCTTGGATGTAGTGTTCCAACGGCTTGTATGTTATACCTTTTGGCCCTTGCACAAACAAAACCGGTAGTACTGGCCCGGGTTTTTGCTTCTGTTTGATTTGAGTGTCCCAGATATTCGTGATGTACTTCAGCAGTTGCAGGTGCGGAAATTTTACCACGCCGGTTTTGTGCTCCAGCAAGAGGCTCAGTATGGTCTCTGCGTCTTGATTTTTAAACGGGCACCGGTACACCACATCCGAGAACCGTTCTGCCAGAGATTCGTCGGTAAAGGACGCATTTTCCAATTGGAGCCGATCCCAATCCAGGTCTTCAACCACCGATTTTGGTAAAAAATGACGAAAAAAAGCCTCGGCAATATCTTTTTGGCGAAAGGTTTCCTTGAAAAACTCGTCGTGCGGTTTTTGTAACGGTATAGGCATGGCGGTTTAGGTTGGTTATATTTCTGGTCCAAATGTCCAAAAAATTCAACTTGCCGACAAAACACCTCCTTCGTTTTCTGTCGCCAACCAATTCCCGTACTTTCGCCGGCCAATCAGGACTGTTTGACGCCTCGATATGCAGACTTTCCAGGTTTTAAAACCTGGAAAGTCTATGCCTTCCGCGCAACCTGAAGACCCAACGACCCGATTTTTTCACCTTCTTGCCTTCAAAACCGTAATCCACGCCATGACAAATTCCACATCCCTCGCCCGCCTACTTGGGCTTGCTTTCCTGCTACAACTTGGTATGCCCTCCAGAGGCGGTTGTGGAACCCCTCCGCATCTCCGCGTCTCCGCCGCGCAACTCAAAACTCAAAACCCAAAACTCAAAACTCAAGAAAACTGTCCCCGTCCGGAATTGCTCCAGGTTGACCAGGTGACCGACTCCACGGCCCGGCTGACCTGGTCGGACGTGGGCGACCGATACGAAATTGAACTGGTGACCGGGGTGGCAGCCTTCACGGGTATGCCCAGCCTGGTCGTCAATGCCGATCCACCGTTCGATGTGACAGGCCTAACGCCCGGCGAAAACTACCGTTTCCAGGTGCGTACGGTGTGCGACGACACGACATTCAGCGTTTGGTCGGCGCCGCGCAGTTTTACCACCGACCTGAACAATGCCCGCCCCTGCCCGCTGAATCTCGACCTGCGCGATACCTCTTGCAACAACGTCCAGATTTTCAGGCTGCATGTGGATGAGGCATCAGATACCACTCTGGGCACCAATGTGTTGCTGCACAGTGTGCGCATCATGGTGGAGCATCCGTGGCGCTCCGATCTGAGCGTCTGGCTGACTGCCCCCGACAGTACACGCATCCAGTTGGTTGGTGGCCTGAATGCCGGAGACAAAAACATAGGCAATCCCGTCGGTGCAGTGTGCCCGCAATTTGTGGAACTTACCAGTGATGCTTCCATCGGCAAACCCCTGAGCGCGGCCGCAGAACAGGACAATATCACCGGATACTACCTGCCGGTGGATATGCTTGCCGCTATGCACACTGGCCAGAATCCGCTCGGGGTTTGGCGGGTAGAGTTTTGCGACAGCAAAGCGGGTGATGTGGGCAAACTCCGCTTGTTCGAGCTGGTTTTTGTCTCGGCCGATTGTCCGCCCGTGCAGCCGGTGACGGTGTCCAATGTCACCGAAACCACAGCGGATATTTCCTGGCCGGCCGATGCGGTGGGCGATAGCCTCGTGCTGGAGTACGGCCTCGCCGGGTTTGTTCCGGGTGCGGCGGGCATGCCTGGAGTGGGCGGTATTGCTGTCGGACTGCTGCAACCTGCTCTGGCACCGGTACAAATTTCCGGTTTGCAAACCCGCGAACTGTACGAAGTTTATATCCGCCGCCAGTGCGCGCCGGGGGTGTGGGGGCCAAACACGCAGGCTATATTTTTTACCAACTGCCCGCCCACGTTGCTCGAAACCGCCGACGGGCTGTCCGTCTGCTCCACGGGCTGCCCCGATCCCTGTCCGTTGCCGGATGTTTGGCAAAATGCACCCGGAGACGACTACGAATGGAAGGTTTACACCGGCCCGGGCCTCACGTTTCCCATTGCCGGCCCGCCCGCAGCGGCTGGCGGCAGCGGCAATTATCTGTATTTCAGAAATGCCTGCTCGCCCACAGGCGCTTTGGAAAAACAGCCATCCTGCGCACACTTTGTATTGATGTGGTGGCGTCGCCCGCCCAGTCGTGTCATTTTTCCTTCGACCTGTACATGAACACAACCTCCGGCCAGATGAGCACGCTCGCGCTCCAGGCTTCCACCGACGGGGGCCAAACGTGGGCCAATGTGCAGACCTGGAGCGGCAACCGGGGCAAGCGCTGGCGCCGCGAGTACATCAACCTCGGCGCTTACCACGGCCAGATTGCCCTGTTTCAGTTTGTCGCCACAGGCACTTTCGGGGCATATGGCGATATCGCCATGGACAATTTGGCTTTTTACGGCTCCCTGGAAGCCGGAACGCCGGACTACGTTTTTTACGGTGATGCCGACAACGACGGCTACGGCAGCCCCGATGTGCGCGTGATTTCCTGTTTTCCCGTAGCACCGACCGGCTATGTGGATACGGACGGCGATTGCGACGACACCAACCCGGCTGTTTATCCCGGCGCGCCGGAAATTCTGTGCAATCAAAAAGACGAAAACTGCAACGGTATGGCCGACGATTCGGCGATCCCCATGCCTGCCGCGCCCGTGAGCACGGAAATTTGCCGGGGCGGTACAACCGCCCTGGTAGCTACAGGTACGCCGAACGGCGCGTTTTATTGGTACGAACAGCCCGTCGGCGGTGCACCGGTAGCCACCGGAAATACCCTGATGCTGAACAACCTGACTGCAACCCGAACATTCTACCTCGTGGATTCCCTCACCGGGCTGAGCGCCGGTTGCGCCGGCCTCGGGTGCCGGCCACGGTCACGGTGTATCCCAACCCGGTGCTACAGTCCCTCGCGTCCCCGTCCATTTGTGCCGGTAGTTCGTTTAATCTGGCAACTTTGCCGGTATTAGATACGGCCAACACCGGCGGCTTACTGACCTACCACAGCGCCGCGCCCCGACGCCGACCAACCAGTTGCCTTCGGCTGTAGTGCAGCCCGGTTTCACAACGACATACCACATTTTGAGCACAACGGCTTTTGGTTGCACGGACACCGAGGCAATCGCCGTGACGGTGCTGCCCAGCCCGGAAGTGCAAATTGCTCCGGGCGATTCCGTCCGTGTTTGCCGGGGCAAAACCTTGCAGATACAGGCACTGAAAGCGGGGTAGGCGCGCCACCCATCGGATATGCCTGGAGCACAGGTTTGAATTTTCCCAATATCCCGGTGCAGGCGGGCAATATCCCCAACGTGACCAACACCTACACCGTAACGGTGACGGATGCCAACGGCTGCACGGGCACCGACCAAATTAAGGTTCATACCCTGAACAACGTAACCCAGACCGCTATCGCGTCGGTACAAAATGTGAGCACCTGTGGCGGTAGCGATGGCAGTATTGCGCTCACCCCTCTCAACGGCGCCCCGCCTTACGCCTTCGCCTGGGCGGGCGGTACCCTCACAGGGATAACGGGCACCGGGACAATCTCCGGGCTGGCGCAGGGGAGTTACCGGATCACGGTGACCGACGCCACCAATGCGGGCTGCTCCATGGTCATGCCCCAGATTGTGCTCAATGCCCCGGGGTTGGATGTGGTGCTGGACACCATCATACACCCGGCTTGCCCGGGCGCGCTTACCGGGTCTATTTTGCTGAATGTAGACGGGCTGAACCCGGTGATTACCTGGAGCAACCAGCAAACCGGCCCTACCGCCGCTTTCCTTGGCGCGGGTTCGTACAGCGCTACCATCACCGACGGAAACTGCTCCCAGGAGTTGTCCAATCTGGAGGTCGTGTCGCCGCCGCCGATCGAGATTATTCAAAATGCGTTGGAAAATGTGCAGTGTTTTGGTGCGGCAAACGGGGCAATAGACCTGGCAGTGTTTGGCGCTACGCCGCCCTACAGTTTCCTTTGGCCCAACAACGCCATGTCGGAAGATTTGACCGGCCTTGATATTGGCGATTACCAGTGTACGATCACGGATGCGAACGGCTGTATCTACTTGTCACCGCAATTTTTCATCACAGAGCCGCAACTGCTCACGGTGCACCCGACTCCAAACCAACGTGCGTTGTTTTGGCGAAAACAGCGGCTTTTGCGGGTGAAAGCATCTGGCGGTGCTACGTCCTACCAGTACATCTGGAATACCGGCGCTACGACGGCTTCTCTCGGCAATGTGCCGGCAGGTATTTACGCCGTGACGGTTACGGATGCAAACGGCTGTACCGCGGATTGGCTGGGGGTGATTTCCCAGAACAGTTCGTTGCAGGTGGAAATCACCAATACGGAAAATCCCACCTGCATTGGCGCCCAAAACGGCAGTATTGAACTGCTCCTGGCCGGTGGGCAGCCGCCGTTTTTTTTTCAACTGGAGTACGGGCGGCTCTACCGCCAAAATTCAAAACCTCGGTGTGGGTAATTACCGCGCTACGATCACCGATGCGCAAGGCTGCTCCGTCGTCTCGGCCATAACCCCGCTGACGGCCCCGCAACTGCTGTCCGTAACCGTAGACAGCCAAATCAATGTCGGCTGCAGAGGCGCCCAGACCGGCCTGATCGCCGTGAGCATCGGCGGCGCCATTGGGCAGGTGACGGCTATCTGGAATGGTTTGCCGGACGACCTCACCCTGACCGGCGCTGCTGCCGGGCAATATATCCTGCAGGCGATGGATACCCGGCTGTGTACGATTCGGGATACCTTCGTCATTGCAGAACCGGCTTTTCCGCTGAGTATTTTGCTGCAAGATATTCGCGACGCCCTGTGTGCCGGGGAACCAACGGGCAGCATATCCGTGCGCGTCAATGGCGGCACGCCGCCCTACCAGTACAAATGGAGCAACAACTCCACGGCGCCGAACCTGCCTGCTGTTCCCGCCGGCACATACAGCCTGACGGCTACAGATGCCAACGGCTGTACGCGGGTATTGTCGGGGCTGATTGTCGGCGAACCGCCTGCACTGCAAGCCTCGGCGACGGTGCAGCACATCCCCTGTTTTGGCGTACTCACGGGCAGTATCCAATTGACGGTCAGCGGTGGCATCCCAGCCTACCGCTATATCTGGAGCACACCGGACACGACCCAAAACATTTTCAACCTGGCGGCTGGGGCGTATTCCGTGACGGTTTTGGATGCAACCGGCTGCGCCCAGGTGCTCACCGACCTGGCGGGGACGACGGACGCATCGCAGTGCAGGTCAACAACGGCACAGCCCCTTTCCAGTTTTCCTGGTCGGCTCCTGTCGGGCTGCACCCTAATGTCCCTACCCCCCGGGATACCGCTTCCGGGTTGACGGGTGGCAATTTCCAGGTCACAGTTACCGATGCTGCCGGCTGCACGGCTATCTCGGCGGCATTCAACATTGAGGAAGCGCCGCCGCTGCAGTTGATCATCAGCAACATTACCAATATCGTTTGCAAGGGCGATTCCACCGGCAGTATTGCTGTGCAGGTTTCCGGCGGTGTGCCGCCGTACAGTTATTTGTGGAACAACGGCTCCACACAGGCGGGCTTGCAACAGGCGCCGGCCGGCACCTACCAGCTGACCCTGACCGATGTGCGCGGCTGCACCCTGGTGTCGGCGCCTGCAATCGTGCATGAACCCATCGGCATTAGAATTTGTGCTGAACGCCGTTACGCCCGACAAATGCGGAAAAAATGAAGGCGCTATCGCCCTTCAGGTGACCGGTGGCATGCCGCCCAATACCTACCTGTGGAGCAACAGCGCGCAAACAGCCTCCATCAGCAACTTGCCGCCAGGGCTGTACCAACTCACCGTGACCGACGACCGTGGCTGTGTGCGTATTTCTCCGGAATACGAAATCGTATTGTTGGCGCCGCCGCTGGCAATACCTGCTGCCGTTATCGTGGATGTATTCTGCCGGGCGACCGTACGGGGGCCATCGTGCCAACTATCACCGGCGGCACTCCCGCCCACCAGTACGCCTGGAGCCACGGCGCCACCCGCTCCGGCCCTGCCAACATCCCGGCCGGCAGCTACATCCTGCCCGTTTCGGATGCTGCCGGGTGTTCGATTTCTGGAACTTCTCCGTCGCACAACCGCTGACCGGACTCGCGGCTACCTGGACGAGCGACTCTACGGCGGGCGGCTGGACGGTTGTGCTCGATCCGCAGGGCGGCCTGCAACCCTATTTTATAGAATGGGATGCCGCTACCGGCGGACAAACCGGCTCCACGGCCATGGGACTGGCATCCGGAACCTACAGTGTGACCATTTCGGATGTAAACGACTGCGTACTTGTGCTCCAGATTCCGGTTGGGACGGTGAGCGGCACGACTCGCCCGGACGCGTTTGCCGGGCTGCTGCTGGCGCCAAATCCCACGGCCGGACGTACGCGCCTGACGGTGGAACCGGGTATGCCTTCGGCGGTAGATGTCCGGGTGTTTTCCGGTACGGGCCGGCAAGTGGCGGGCGTGCGGCTGGTGGAAAAAAGCGACCGGCACGAAGTGGTACTGGACCTGAGCGGCCGGCCGGCCGCATTTATCGGGTGCTGGTTCGGTTGGATAACGGACAGTACCGGGTGCTTCCGGTGCTGAAAGTTGATAGCCCGTAGTTCCGACCCGTTTTTTAAACCAAAAAGCCTGCGCTTCGTTTCTTGTTGCACGCGTAAATCAGAAGCGCATGGCGTAGCAAGTATGGCGGTTGCAAGTGGCGCTACAGCGGTGCAACTGCACGAAAAACACCGAGAATCACGACAAAGATGGCAATCGAAAACCCAAATACACTCACTCCGATGCGCCGGATGGTGCGCCTGCTGGCCAAATACCGGCGCGAGATTCGTTATATTTTATTGTACGCCGTGGTGGCCGGGCTGATCAATTTGTCCCTGCCCCTGGGGATACAGGCTATCATTGGTTTGATCGCCGGAGGTGGTATTTCGGCTTCGTGGGGACTGCTGGTAGCGTTCGTTATTGTCGGGGCGATCATAACGGGCGGATTGCGGCTGCTGCAGTTGTCTATCATGGAGCACATGCAGCGGCAGGTTTTACCGCGGACTCGGCTATCAATTTGCCGTTCCGGATCCCCGATCCAATCTGGAGTTGCTGCGCAAGGAATACCTGCCGGAATTGGTAAACCGTTTTTTTGATACACAAACCATCCAGAAGGGGCTGCCCAAAATTTTGATTGAAGGCAGTACGGCTATTTTACAAATCCTGTTCAGTTTGCTGTTGCTGTCGTTTTACCACAGCACGTTCGTGTTGTCCTCGCTGCTGCTACTCGGTGTGCTGGCATTGTTGTTTTGGTGGACGGCCCCCCAGGGCATGGCTTCCAGCCTGCTGGAATCCAAGTACAAGTACAAAATTGCGTACTGGCTGGAGGAAGTAAGCCGGGTGTCCTCCACGTTCAAGCTGGCGGGCGAAAACCGTTTTCCGATCACGCGCACCGACGCACTGACGATGGACTACCTCGGCGCCCGGGCCAAACACTGGCGGATATTGGTCACCCAGTTCAGCAACAGCATTGTGTTTCGCGCGTTGGTAATGGGCGCTTTTTTGATTCTTGGCAGCCTGCTGGTTATGAACAATGAGATCAACCTCGGGCAGTTTGTGGCCGCCGAAATCCTGGTTATTTTTATCGTGGAATCGGTAGAAAAACTGATCCTGCTGCATGAAACCGGCTACGATGTACTCACGGCCACCGAAAAAATCGGGCAGGTGACCGATCTGCCCATCGAGCGGGAAGACGGGGTGCGCGTGGAGGATTTTTGCAACAGCCGGCAGCCGCTCGGTGTGGGATTGCGCAACCTCGCCATACCAGTACAACGATGCCGATGTACCCGTACTGAAAGACCTGACCGACGATCATTCCGGCTGGCGAGCGGGTCGCCATAACCGGCTATCGGCTCCGGGGAAGAGCGCGCTCACGCAGGTATTGTCGGTGATCAAGCGCGTTTTCACCACGGCTCGTTGCTCTTCAGCGGCCTGCCCAAAGCAAACATCAACCTCCGCAGCCTGCGTGAGCATATCGGCGATTCTCCTCCCCAGGAGGATATTTTCGAGGCACTATTTCGCGAAAATATCACCCTCAGCCCATCGACAATTTCCTGCAACGGGTGTTGGAAATATCCGAAAACATCGGTCTCACGGAGTTCATTCGGCAGAACCCGCAGGGGATTGACACCGAGCTGCTACCCGGCGGCAAAAACGTACCGCGCAGCATCATCACCAAAATCCTGATTGCCCGATCCATCATCACCGAACCCAATTTGCTCGTCATGGAAGAGCCATTGGGCAATCTCACGTTCCGCGACCGCTTGCGCATCGGTCGCCTGCTTACGGATCGCAGCCACAACTGGACGCTCATCTGCGTCACCGCCGATCCCTTGCTCGCCTCCCTGTGCGACCGCGTCATCGTACTCCAGGAAGGGCAAATTGTGCTGGAGAGCGGGTTCGATGACGTGCAAAAATTCTGGTGTTGCTGGCTGTTTTTAGTTTTCCTTTTCCTGCCCTAGGACCCAAAATATACAGGCCGGCGGCAAGGTGACCACGTTGCGCCGGAGCACCAACCTCAAACTATTCGCTACCATTGCGGGCCGGATTGAAAGTTGGTATGTTGATAAGAGGCGGCAGGTGCGTGCCGGCATTACCATTGTGCATATCTCCGAGGGTAAAATCCGACTATTTCGACCCGACATCTCGTGCAGCGTGTGGGCAGCCAGGTGCAAGCCAAAGCGGCGCGATATCGTCATACGACAGCAAAGTGAGCGCCCTGGAGGGGATCCAGATTGCGGCAATGGAGCGCGAGTTGATCAGCAAGACCAGCAGATCGGTAATAAAATTCGCCAGGCAGAAACAAGATCGAGGTCCGACCAAAGCGGGTGTGGAGCAGGCCCGGGTAGATATCCAGAGTGCCCGGCGGCAGTTTGACGGCACGAAAGCCTGTACGACAAAGGGCCTCCCGTCGCTTCGACGGAACTGGAAGGACAAAGGGCAAGTTGCGGGAGAGTGGCTAAAATGGTTGGCGCCGAAAACAAAGCTGTGCACTCCAGCCGGAACGATCTGGAGATTTACCAAACCGAACTGGTGCTCGCAGAAACGAATACGTTAACAAGATTTGCCAAACCCCAAAGCGATAAGTACGGCACGCTGTCGGAAAAATTTGACGCACAAGGTTCGGTGAACAAGTTGCGTATCGAGCGCGAAAACTACAGTCGTCGCAGCAGTTTCACCATCGTGAAACCGCAAGACGGCTATGTGGTGAAAGCCAGGCCCGGCATCGGCGAATTTGTTCAAGAAGGCGACCCGGTGGTGAGTATTCTGCCTGCCGACTACCAGTTGGCGGTGGAGTTATGTCAATCCCATGGACTTGCCGCTGATCAGCCTCGGCAAGCAGATGCGCTTTTGGTCGATGGCTGGCCGGCATTCTTCTTCAGCGGATGGCCGGGTTTTCCACGGTACTTTTGCCGAAAGTGTAGTGGCTTATCGACCGCAACATCAGAATGGCGCAAATTTCGCGTGCTGGTAGAACCCGATCAAAACGAGCAAACCTGGCCCGTTGCAAAACGGATCGGCGGCGCCCGGGAATCGCACTGCTCAAAACGTTCCGGTATGGTCGAATTCTGGCGAATCCTCAACGGGTTTCCGCCCGACCTTTATCAGGACGGTGGACGATGACAGGAAAAAGACGGTGGCCTGATACCGAGGCGCCGATCAAAAAAGCAAAGTAAGGTTACTCGTACAGAAGCACCTTTTTCTATTCACAATATGGTTGCTTGCGGGCACGCTCCACGCGCGAGAACCGAAGCCTAACGGGACTGGTTTTGCGTTCGGAGCCAGGTGTTGCGCCACCACCCGATGGCCCTGCAGGCTGATCTGTTCGTAGAGCAGGGACGCGCCCAATTGCTGCGTGCCAGGGGCGGTTTCGACCCCAAGTTGTACGGCGATTTTGACAGTAAAAATTTCAATGACAAAAACTATTTCCAGTACACCGAGGCCGGCGTGAAGTGGCCAACGTGGTTTGGTTTGGAACTCAAGGGAACCACAACCAGAGCTTCCGGTGTGTTTCTGAACCCCAGATCTAAAATCCCGGATGCCGGGCAGGTAGCCGCAGGTTTCAGCTGGACGCGGCCAGGGTCCGCTGCTGGACGACCGTCATTGCCGACCTCCAGCAGGGGCGTATTGGTTTGCAGCAAGCCGAAGCCGAGCGCAGTGCCGCGCTCAATGATCTCTTGTTTGCTGCCGCCAGAAACGCTATTGGGACTGGGTGGCTGCACAAGAAAATTCCTGCGCTGTTTTGAAGAGGCGTTGCGTCAGGCCGAAATTCGGTACGCCGGCATTCTGGAAAGTTTTGTGCAAGGCGACAAACCCGCCATTGACACCCTGGAGGGCGTTTATTGCCAGGTACAAAACTGAACCCTGGATATCAATTTTGCTCGTGTGGATTTGCAAAATGCCCAGTTGGGCTGTGAGGGTACGCCCGGTGTGCCGGAGCCATTGATCGGGAGTGCCTGCCTGCCGATGGAGCCGGATGCTGCCGGCAATCTGCTCCAAACGGCCCTGCGCAGGCACCCCGCGCTACGCCTGTACGATGCCAAACTCCGCCTGCTCAACGTGGAGCGCCGCCTGAAAAACGGAAAAGCGTAAACCGGTGCTGGGCCCTGGGCTATCAGTTGTTGGGCGACGGCTGGCGGTTTTTCTCCACGCCCGGTGTGGAGGGGCCTGGCGTCCTGGCCAACGATATCAAATCGGAGCGTTCGGTTCGAAACATCATTCTGAACCGCAAGGCGCGCGGTGACCAGCAAATGACGCGAGTCAAAATAGCCCAAACAGACCTTGATCTGGGGCAAAAACGCCTCGAAATAGAGAATAAAAGTCCGGCAGTATCTGGGCAGAGATCAATACACTTGCCCGGCAGGTTGCGCTTTACCGCGACATCGCCGCCAACTACCAGGCGCTGCTTG
Organism: Lewinellaceae bacterium; assembly: GCA_016719605.1. GTDB lineage: Bacteria > Bacteroidota > Bacteroidia > Chitinophagales > Saprospiraceae > M3007. The sequence continues at coordinate 28,370 of JADJYW010000017.1, forward strand.
ACGTGACCGCAAAGTTTCGTTTTGGCGAGAGTTCAGTTTTCTGATCAACACCGAGCAGCGCTGGCTGGAGGCTCAGGTCAGAAGTATTTGAAATTATTGGCTGCTTATCCGAAGGCGGCGGCAGGACTGCGTTGGGCGGCGGGGATATGTAGCGGGCGGGGTGTTTTTCGGGCGGGACTTAGATTTCGTGTATTCTGCGCGATGCCTTTTCGGACGCCGCCGTTTGGCTTCGGGGCGGGCAGCTTTTACCGGACGGGAGCGTGGTTTGTTTGCGTTTTTGGGCTGAATCAGCGCTGTTTGTACCAGGCGAAGCAGTTTTTAGTGGCCATGAGTTTGTTGGCCAATTGGGAGCGCTTGGTCTGATTGGTCACGGAAAGGATACCTCCGGCGAAATTTTGCCCGACAATTTTTGTCGGATGGGTTCTTTTCCGGGTCGGTCAGCGCGGTGGATGCAGCCAGCGCCGGGCATGCCTCCACCTTCGTTTCAACTTTGTTGACGTTTTGCCCGCCCTTTCCGCCAGAGCGTGCGGTGCAGTAGGTAAGTTCTTGTAGCAGTTGTGCGGTGTTCATGGTGCTGTTGTTCCTTACGGAGGTCAAACCGATCAGGCGTATTGAAAGTTCGGTGCCCATAGATTTTATGCTTGTCCGGAGCAAGTGGGGTGTTCAAAATAAAAACCCCACGTTTTTTTTAGTTATAGAGGCGAAGGTTTCCACTGCCCCACAATGATGTCACTTCTAATACCGTAGAGCAAGCCAGTTTGACATTGACTGCGTTCATGCCTTTTTTTGCCACGTTGGGTGTCGAACGTAACGGTATCGCCTTCGCGAATGTCGTCAATAAGACCGCTAACGTGAACAGAAGGGATTTCGCTGGTGCTGGAGTCAACAATGAAGCCCAAAACCTTTGGTGCCATTGAAGAAATTTTACTGTTCCACTGTGCATTAGTAAAAACTTTAAAAAATGATGTTTGGCAATATGCCGCCGCAAAGTGCAGATTAATTCTGTTTGCTACCAAATTTTTTTCTTAATGATTTGACATAATGCATTTGTTTGCCCGGATTCGGGTTGCCACCTTCATCGCCACAAAAACCCCGCCGGCGCGATCCAAAAGCGAGGTTTCCAACATGCTATCAGTTGAAATGCCAATCAGGCTTAGGCCAGTTTGACATTGACTGCGTTCATGCCTTTTTGCCACGTTGGGTGTCGAACGTGACGGTGTCACCCTCACGGATGCTGTCAATGGGACCGCTAACGTGAACGAAGATTTCTTCGCTGGTGCTGGAGTCAATGATAAAACCAAACCCTTTGGTCTCATTGAAAACTTAACTGTTCCGAGTGCATTGGTAAAAACTTTAAAAATGATATTCGGCAATGTGCCGATGCGAAGG
>JADJYW010000018.1 GCA_016719605.1 Lewinellaceae bacterium
AAGTTCCGACACACCACAACCCATTTACAAGGCCGTGCTGAACTCCAACGTGGATCCCTTGCGGCGGCGTTCGACGTAAAATCCATCGAAAGGATACCTCGGTAGTGATTGAGGTCACGGATTTTCTCAAAAGACAATCAGTGTTTCCGCTGCCTTCTTTTGCCAAGCAGCGTTTCAAAATGGGTGATTTGCAAAAAAGACCGCGCTATATCGAGGCGCATGCGGGCGTACCCGATCAACCTGGAGTGCGCACGGTGAAAACCTACAAGTATCGCCGCCGTCGCTGCTGCCGGAAGAACACCCGGAACCATGAACCTGCCTGCAGGTCTGGATGCCGGGGTGGTCGTTCGAGGTCAACAACTCGCTGATCCTGCTCCCGCGCACGCCGTTCCTAAGCGTCTTCGAGCCGCGCGTGGGTTATTTCGCTAGCCGGACGGGTTTTGACGACGACCATCAACGCGCCGAGGACGAGACCATCGCCGTCCGCTGGCGCCTGGAGCCGAAAAACGATGCCGATATGCGGCGCCAGATGAAAGGCGAAAAGATCCGGACCGGCCAAACCGATTGTGTTTTACATTGACCCGGCTACGCCGGCAAAATGGCGTCCTTTCCTCAAAAGGGGTGGAAGACTGGCAGCCCGCATTCGAGCAGGCCGGTTGGAAAAACGCCATCATCGCCCGCGACTGGCCTGAAAACGACACCACGATGAGCCTGGAGGACGCGCGTTTCTCGGTCGTCCGCTACTTCGCTTCCGATATCCAGAACGCTTACGGCCCCAATGTAAACGACCCGCGCACCGGCGAGATCATCGAAAGCCACATCGGCTGGTACCACAACGTGATGCGCCTGCTCAAAACCTGGTACACCATCAGACCGCCGCCGTGGGCCCCGCGCGCGCCAAAACGAACTGGATGACAACCTCATGGGCGCCCTCATCCGTTTTGTGGCAGCACACGAAAGTGGGCCACACCATCGGCCTGCGCCACAACTTCGGCGCCACCACGCCCGCCAGTGGAAAAACTACGCGACAAAAAATTCATGGAGGCCAACGGGCGTCTTCCATCATGGACTACGCCCGCTTCAACTATATGGCCCAACCCGAACAGCATCACTGACCTTATGCCCCGCGTGCGCGACTACGACAAATGGGCTATCGGTGGGGTTACAAACCCGTCTACGGCACCAAAGATGCCGAAGAAGACAGCAAGGTGCTCAACCGCTGGTACCTCGAAAAGCGGCCAACAACCCGCGCCTGCATTTTCTGACCGAGTCAGCGCTTACGACCCGCGCGCCCAGAGTGAAGACCTTGGCGACAACTCGATGACGGCCTCCGAGTACGGTATCAAAAACCTGCAACGCATCCTGCCGCAGCCGTCTGGACAAAAGGAGGCTAAAACCTACGGTCGCGCCGACGGAGACCTGCAACAATGTGGTGGGCCAGTACACGCCGCTACATCGGTCATGTCACCAAATGGGTGGGCGGCGTGTTTGAAACGCCAAAAACCTACGATCAGGCCGGAGCGGTGTACGAGGCTGCACCCGCCGACAAGCAGCGCGACGCGGTGGTTTTCCTGCACAAGCATCTGTTCCAAACCCCAGTGGCTGCTCGATCCAGCGTGCTGCGCCTCATCCGTCCCGACAACGGCGTGGCCGCCGTGGCCCGTTTGCAAGACAACACGCTCTCGAGTTTGCTCAGCCGCCCGGCTCCAGCGCATGATCGAAAATGAAGCGCTTGACCCGAACACCTACACCGCTGCCAACTTGTTCGACGACCTGCGCACCGGGATTTGGTCGGAAATACCTGCCCGAACACCCGTGCGGGTACACCGCCGCAACCTGCAAAAAACATTTGTGGACAAAATGATCGGCCTGTACCAGCCATCTCCGGCCACCGCAACTTTGCACAACACCGACGTACCGTCCCTCGCGCTCAACACCCTGCGCCAACTCCGCACCGACCTGACGGCGGCCTACAATGCCTCGAACGATGCCATGAGCCGCAGTCACTATCTGGATTGTCTGGAGCGTATTGAAAACGTGTTGGAGCAGAATCGCCGGCGGTAGGAGCCGGTGTCGTTATTTTAATCAGAAGAGGCTGTTCTTGCAAGCACTGTTCTGACGGGAATTGAAATTTTTCAGACAGGATTTACAGGATTTACAAGATAAATGAAGCGGCTCCGCCGCCGAAAATCCTGTAAATCCTGTAAATCCTGTCTGAAAATGGATTCGCCTGTCAACTGCGCAATACGGTGCGGGCTTACCAGACACCCGCTTTTCAACCACCTTGCCCTATGCACTATCTGCCCGCCCCAACCGCTACACCCAAATGCCCTACCGCCGCTGTGGCCGCAGTGGGCTGCTCCTGCCCGCTGTATCACTGGGCCTTTGGCACAACTTCGGTCATGTGGATGTTCAGGAAAATTGTCGGGATATCCTTCGGCTTGCTTTCGATGCGGGCGTCACGCACTTCGATCTGGCCAACAACTACGGCCCGCCGCCCGGCTCGGCGGAGGAAAATTTCGGGCGATTCCTGCGCACGGACTTCCGCGACCACCGCGACGAACTCGTCATTTCCACCAAAGCCGGCTACCGCATGTGGGACGGTCCGTATGGCGAGTGAAACCAAAAAATACCTCGTGGCCAGCCTCGACCAAAGCCTGCGGCGCATGGGCCTCGATTATGTGGATATTTTTACAGCCACCGCCTGACCCGCACACGCCGCTGGAAGAAACCATGCCGCTCTCGACCTCGTGGTGCGGCAGGGCAAGGCGCTGTATGTGGGCATTTCAACTATTCCGCCGAACAAACTGCCGAAGCCTGCCGCATCCTGCGAGCGCTCGGTACGCCCTGCGTGATCCATCAGCCCAGGTGTTCCATGTTCAACCGCTGGATCGAAAACGGCCTGCTCGATGTGCTGGAACAGGAGGGCGCAGGCTGCATCCCGTTTTCGCCGCTGGCACAGGGACTGCTGACCGACAAGTACCTGCACGGTATCCCGGCAGACTCCGCGCCGCCAAACCGCACGGATTTTGAAAGAGACCGATGTCACCGAAAAACGCCTGCGGCAAATCCGCGACCTGAACACCCTGGCGCAGCAACGCGGCCAGACACTGGCCCAAATGGCCCTGGCCTGGGGTGCTGCGGGATGCCCGCGTGACCTCGGTGCTGGTGGGCGCCAGCCGACCGGAACAGCTGGCGGATTCGTTGAAATGTTTGGAAAAATTGAGGTTTGAGGCGGAGAACTGAAGCAGGTGGGGCAGTGCTGGCAGCGAAATAACCACCATTTTTGTACATCAAGTCACCATTCTCCCGGCATACGCCAGGCTTTCGCCGCTCAGGCTTTTCAGCCGTTCGTACTTCAGCCGCACGATCTGCCGGAGGTGCAAATGATCGTGCGCGAGCCAGTTGGCCAGCAGCATTTTGGCGCTCATGGCGCCCAGTTTGGGGTGCTGGTACGCATTGTCCCACACCGGCTCGGACAGCGGCGGCAGTTCTTGTAGTTCTTGCATTGATTTTTTTCGTTCGCGGACAAACTGGTTCAGCGACTCTTCAAAATTTTGGGCCATGTACTTTCGGTCTTTTACCCAGCCCACCGGGTCAATAGGCGGCATGGGTTGGTCGGGGGTTTCGAGCACATGCCGGACGCGTGCCCGAAGTCCTCGCGTTCCTCGTCGGTGAGGTGGCAGAGGATTTCGGCAAGCACCATTTCACGGGTGCGGGTCGCCACAGGTATTCATCTTCAGATGTGCCGGAAAACAGCGCAACGAATGCCACGGTGTTTTGGGAAAACTGCTGGAGGTAGGTGTTCAGATTCATGTTCGATGAAATTTTTCAAGCCGCGGAATTCGATATTTTACAAGTCGTTTACAACGTTTTACACGGGTTTTCTCCCAACAGAGCGTGTCGCCGATACTTTTGCCCCGTCATTTTTCACAAAAACACTGCGACATGAACAAGATAACCATCCTCTCCGGTATATTTTTTTGCTGTGCATTTGCTGTATCCGGCTTTTCTCAAGAGGCATTCACCAACTGCTCCGCCGCATTTTTGAACAACAAGATCGTGGTGGATCAGTACACCCCGACGGCAAATGTACCCTGCCCGATTCGGCTACAGGCGAACTGACCGTGTGCACCGCCGATTTATCGCCCGACAACAGTTTGCCGGTACAAAAATCAAGTTCAAAGTTGCCCTGCGCGACAAAAGTACCGGGACGCTGACCATGTTTTCCAATGAAACCTACAAGCAAGTGGACATACGCAAGGTGCTGGCTCGCTGCAAAAAAGGCGACCATATCGTGCTGATTACCATGGAAGACGCGTATTCCTTGCCGCACAATGAGATTCTGGTGAACTAATTTTTCACTACGCCATCCCAGGGCATTTGCACGGATGTTCAGCTTGCCTTTCAAAAAATAGCCGTGCCTGCCGCCGTGCTGCTGAGTTCTCGCACTCGTGTGGTCGTTTTGGCGTGCCAATGCCGGCACGCCCGCAGTCGAACTCCGTTCTTCTGAAAAAATAAACCTCGCGCTGCGCCGAACAGCCCACCACCTGCTGGCCGAGGCGGGCGATAGTACCGTGCGCATACCGCCTGTGCAACAAACCGGCCCGGGCACCTGGCTCGTCCGCTTCGAACGCCCGTTCGATTACGACCGGCTGCGGTACTGCTGCAAGCATCCTTCGACTTGCACAACATCCAAGAAACCTGTGATGTGGCCGTGTTGCGCTGCGCCGACAGCGAACTGCAACTGGGCTACAACTCGCAGGATTACGTTCAAAACAACGCCGTTCCCTGCGGCGGGCGCGATGCAGAGGACGGGTGCTACAACCTGCAGGTCACTTTTGCTGCACAACCACCGCAAAGGCCCCTCTTCCCCCCCGGCATGCCGGGACTTTTATTGCTAGGCGGCTTGCTCGTTGCGGTCGTTTGGGCCTAGAAAAGACGCCGCACCGTGCCGCGCTCCGACCCCTGAAACCACTGCCGGCGAAATCCCGTGGCAGGTATTTGGTCATTCGCGGCTCGATGTGGCCAACCAACTGCTCCTGTGCGGCGCGGCGCGCCACGAACTCACCTATCAGGAAGCCAAATTATTGCACCTGTTTGCCGGCAACCTAACCAACTGCTCGAACGCGGCCACATCCTGCAGCAGGTTTGGGCCGACGAAGAGAATACTGGTGGGCCGCAGTGTGGACGTGTTTGTATCCCGCCTGCGCAAATTGCTGCGAGATGATCCGTCGGTGCGCATAGTAGCGGTGCATGGCGTGGGGTACCGGCTGGAAGTGGGTGGTTAGGGCAAGTGGGAGATCAAGCCCTCTTGAGCAGCCACCAGAATGGCAACTCGGGACGGGTTCAGATGACCAATTGGATTAGTTTTCGTTGCGCAGCAGGCGGCCGTTGATGGCGCCGGGTTTGTCGTCATCAGCCGGTACGATGGTGGGATATGTGCCCATTTTTGAATGCTTACAGATGTAAATGTGGTATTTTTCTGCAAAAACATCCTTTTTATAAGCGTTGTATTTATTATATCCGCCTTCTGTTTCGACTTCACTCCTATACAAACTTGGATCAGACTCAATATACATGAAGTACTCCTGAACAGTTTGAAGGTTCGCAACCTTCTGTTGCCGCTGCGCTTCGTACTCAAGGAAATCAAGATGCTTCCTCCAGTTGGCAAAATACCCGTCGAAGAACTCTTCAGAAAGATATTGATAGGTTTCAGGAGGCGGAGGTTTCAGCGTAGTTGACTTGTAGCCCACAGCAATGCTGTCCTGCAATCCATACTTTGCTGCAATAGCCAGTACCCGCTCGCGAGATACGCCGGGGCCGTTGAACGGCGGGGGCAGGTCGGGGTTGGTGGTCAAATCCTCCTTGACTGTTTTGCAGGCCAGAACGGCGAGAAACAAAATCAGGAGGAGCGCAAAGTGTTTCATTTCAAGTGCAGGTTCAAACCCGTTTCCGAGCCACCAGAATGGCTCGGGACGGGTTTTATGATGGATTAAGTTAGTTTTCGTTGCGCAGCAGGCGGCCGTTGATTTTACCTTGATAGTCATTTTCTGCCAGTACAGTCGTCGGGGTACGTCCCACTTTGGGGATGTGTACAGATGTAGATATGGTATTTGCCTGCCAGTGCATCTTTTTGAATACGGAATAATTTTCGATTCCTCCCCTGGATTCAATTTTGATCTGAACAGGCTTGAGTCGTTTTCAATATACATGAAGTACTCCTGAACAGTCTGAAGGTTCGCAACCTTCTGTTGCCGCTGCGCTTCGTACTCGAGGAAATCAAGATGCTTCCTCCAGTTGACAAATACCCGTCGAAGAACTCTTCAGAAAGATATTGATAGGTTTCAGGAGGCGGAGGTTTCAGCGTAGTTGACTTGTAGCCCACAGCAATGCTGTCCTGCAATCCATACTTTGCTGCAATAGCCAGTACCCGCTCGCGAGATACGCCGGGGCCGTTGAACGGCGGGGGCAGGTCGGGGTTGGTGGCGATGTCCTCCTTGATCATTTTACATGACAATATTATGATGACAAGTGCTAAAAATGATATTATTTTCATGTTGCGGTGGTTTTATCTATACTTAAAAGGAAAGTGTATATTAGATAGTTCTCCTGCGGATGTCCACTCGAATTCTAATGACAAAAGAACAAGTCTCATCTCTACTTCAGCAACATGCTTTACAATATGTAGCCAAGTCTTATTTATTGGAAATTCATCAACATCCTGTAAAATCGCGTGCTGTCCAATAACCCGGGTTGAATAACCGGAAGGCGGATTTGTAATAATTGTATTGTACTCTGCTGTACCCTGTTCACAGTCCGTTAATTTGCCATAAAGCAATGTATGAATGGTATATGGCAAAACCGGTGTATATGGAAAATACACATCAGCTCCTCTTCTTTGAAGATGCACATGTGTGAGTTGACAATCTACCTCCCCGCAATCCCCATCCTCCGGCATGGGCGTACCATCGGGGCAAGTGCATCCGGTTAGCGGTCTTGGGGAGCCGTCGGGGCAAAGCGGGCCGAAGAACATTGGCTTGGGTTTTCCACTTGTGCCGCCACCTTCATTTGTCCCGCCGCCAGTGCTTCCGCCGCCGCCATTGTTGGGTATATCAGGGGCATTCGGGTGCCAATATCCGTTACTGCCACTCCCTCCGGGGCCATTTCCTACCCAAATCACTTGTCCACATCCGGAACAGTTCCATATAATGACTACGCCATTCAGCGTCTGGGTACTACCATCATCCATCTGTATAGTCATTTGTTGAATTTGATACTGCTGAACGCAACATCTGTATCCCACTTCTCCTGCGGACAATTCAGCCGGATAGAATTCTTTAACAACAACACCATTTTCCAAACCTATTCCATAAAGCAGGCGCATTGTATCGTTTGGAAAAACTCCGGGGTATACATAAAAGGCTTCGCCCGTAAACGCAGTATCCAAGCCATGCGGTTTGTTTTTGGAATAAACGCCTTCCAGACCAACGGCTGCGGTATAGTCGGAGTAGCCGTACACAAAAAACAGGAGCGGGTAAATCTGTGTGGGAGAAAATCGAGTAAGTACCAGGCGTACACCTCCATTGGCTTGTGCGGCTGTCCCTTGCCAGCCATCGGAAACCTGTATTGATGTTCCATGCAAAATGGGCACAACGATCAGGTGCGTGCCATTCGGGACTTCGGTTACTTCTGCATCTTCCCAAATTGGTTCCACGGGCATATCCCCAAGGAATGCAGCGTACCGGTACACGCTGGAATCCCACCAGTGATGTGCCTCGTTGATGAAAAAAGAGGTGTCGGCGACCTGGCCTCGCAATGGGTTCAAAAAAAACAGGAACACCAGATGTACAACAACAATGCTGTACAGACAGGTAGTGAATGCCCTGCGAATCGGGTTTGTTTCCTTCATAGAATGTTGTATTAGCTCTGCGAAAATACCCGCACGCCTACACACCCTCACCTGACGGCATCCATTTTTATAAATTTAATATGACATGTACATCGGTAAAAACCTGCTCGTCCGGATAATAGATGCCGATGATGTAGCCCTGAGGTTCGGCGTCTTCGCCGGGCTTTGTCAAAATAAGGAAAGGAAAAACTGATAGCCGGCCCCTTTTTCCGGGCCTTCGGTGGCGCCCGTCGTAAGCGACCATTGGTCCGGAATCCATAAAAATGGCTTGCGCAGATTTTTGTCGGCCCAGGCTTTTGCCTGCTGGAATGCATCCGTGTGATAACGGCTGCTTCGCCCCGATTCGGGGTTGTATTCCCCACGGCTGCTGCATCCGAACCACTTTCCATGCACCACGACAAGATCAGGTTATTCCGTTGCCAACCCGTGCCGATCTCCCAATGCCCGCGCGGAATGATATCCCGGAACTCGGTGTGAAAGGCCACCGGCTCCATAATTTCAATAAAAACACGTTCAGGAAATTGGTCTTGCCGATCGTTCAGTGCCCTCCGTATGGTAGCGGCCGAACCGTCGCGGATGGCCGCCGATGGTTCGCCAAACACCTGTACGATGAGCGCTTTCTCCACCACACCAACCGAAAATTTTTCCAGGCCGGCATTTTGGAGCCGTTCCTGCCAGACGCGGGCATTGGCCACTTCGGTTTTGGCGTATTCGTGGGCACGCGTCACGGCGTACCACATCCAGCCCCAGACCGTCCACCTTTTTGCCAGTTCAAAAAAACTGCACCTCCTGGTCGGTCTTGTCGGCCACGGCAGCGCGTTTTTCACCCTTGAACTGCGCCGGCAGATCAAGCATTTTCAGATTGGAAACCTGCACGTCAAATCGGCCCGGGAACTGCTGTTCCAGCCAGGCCCCGACGGTTTCGGGGCTGTTTTTTTGCGAAAGCAACTAAAAAGGGAGAGCATGAGAAAAATCCAGGGCGCGTGCCTGACCATTGTTTTTTTACAAATGTAGGGCGACTGCGGCGTTTGGCAAAAGGTGGTTGACTTTCCGAAACAGTTGGTAAGCGCGCACGCTATTGGACATTTTCCAAATGCTCCGCAGAGACGCGGAGTTGTTGTTGTTTAAAAAGTGCCTATCCGCATATTGTACCCGGGTGCGTTGGACGAATGTATGGCCAAACCCCGTTCGGCGAAATCGCGCTCGGCGGCAGCGGCGAACGGGGCGCCGCAGTATATTTCAAAAAAAGTCTCCGCCTTTGTAATCTTTTTCACCTTCAGGCTACTTATCGGAAAACAAAACATTCCAGGCGCCCACCGCATCGCTATGTTGACACCCGAGCATATTTTTTTACAGCAAGTCGAGGCCAATATGGGCATCATCCGAAAGATCGTCCACCTGTATGTGGAGCACCCGGACGACCGCCGGGACCTGCAGCAGGAAATCCTCTACCAGGCCTGGAAAGCATTCCCGGGATTTCAGGGGCTTTCAAATTCTCCACCTGGCTGTATCGCATCAGCCTGAACACCGTGCTCACTTTCCGAAAACGGGAAAGCCGCAGTACGACCGCCCCGCTGGAGGCTGTCGGCCCCGATACTAGCCGCACCCGACGACAGCACTTCGGACAATGCCGAACGCCTGTACCACGCGATCCGACAACTGAAAGAAACCGACCGGGCGCTCATTCTGCTGCACCTCGACGGCTTCGGCAACGATGAAATTGCAGACATCGCCGGCCCTTCGGCCAACCATGTTGCCGTGAAATTACACCGCATCAAAACCGAACTCACCAAACGCATAAACGCATAAATCATGGACATTCAAGAAGCATGGAAAAGCCTGAACGAAGGCCATTTCGCCTCCGGCGAAACCACGCGCCTCGCTGTTGGTGACCTGATGCGCCACCCCTCGGAGTCGCCCATGGCCAAACTGCGCCGCAAATGCCCGGATCAACATGGGGTTTGCCGTGGTTTTGCGATCCTTTTCGTGGTATTGTTCGCCTTAAACCCGCATCCATACATCCGGATTTGCCTCGGGTATTGATCCTGGCCTACCTCGCGGCAGTTGTTTTCACCGCACTCAAACTGCGCAGCCTGCCTCCCCTCCCGGATATGAGCGCCCCGCTGCTGACTGTGATGCGGGCCTACCACGACCAGTTGCGTGTCTGGCTGGACTTGCAGGAGAAGGTCGCCTTGTTCATCTATCCGGTTTCTGTCGTAGGCGGCGGTCTGCTGGGTATCGCCTCGGAGATTGACCTGGACACTGCGTTGCAAAAACCCGCTGTGTGGTGGATAGGCGGCGCCGTGGTCGTAATCACCCCGGCAGCGCACTGGCTGGCCCGGTGGATGGGGAAAATCGCCTTCGGCAAATACCTCGACCAGATCAAAACCAACATAGACGTACTGGAAAATCGGAATAACCATGAAAATCAAAAAACAGCAACTGATTCAACTCGCGCTCGGCCTGGTTGTCGGCGCCATTTGCGGATATGCCGGCATGCAGTTCGGCAAAAACATGGGCAGTTTTGCCCCGATGGATGGCCCGGTGCAAAAAACGGCGACTATTGCCGTCGCTTTTTTCGCCATCTGGTTCGCTCTGGCCTTCCACGAACTGGCGCACTTAGTGACCGGCCTTGGCCAGGGCTTCCGGTTTCAACTGTACGTCGCCGGTTTCCTTGGTATCCGCCGCGACCCGGAAACGGAGCGCATTACCCCGTACTGGAATACCGACATGCAACTGTTCGGCGGTGTGGCAGCCACCTTGCCACAGGAAGATTCGCCCGATCTGATCAAACGTTTTGCCCAGGGTGGTGATCGCCGGCCCGCTGGGGTCTTGGGCACTGGCAGCCGGTGGCGGGTTCCGGCAGGTTGGGCGCTCTCCCACGCAGCGGGTGTCGGACTGCGTTTGCTGGCGGTATTTTTATCGTCAGCGCGATTACATCGTTCTTCCTGTTTCTGGCTACCACCGTGCCCGGCAGAACCGGTATGTTTTCACCGACCAGGCGCGTTACTTCCGCCTGCGGTCGGGCGGAAAAACCGCAGACATCGAGCGGGCGATGCTCGGGTTGGTTGCCCAGGCCCATTCGGGCGAAGTCCCTGGCGGAACTCAATATGGCCGATGTGGAGGTGGTTCGGCAGGACAAGGACTACGCCGTGTATGCCGATTTGTACGCCTTTTTCGCACTATCTCGCTACCGATCAGCCGGATATGGCAGTGCAAGTGGCCGAGCGTTTGCACGAGCTGCCCGACGAGATGCCCGCGCTATTTCGGGCCGAAGCAGTGGAAAGAAGTGTGTTTGCCGCCGCTTATTTGAAAAACGACGCAGCGGCGGCCAATGCCTGGTGGCAAAAAATTGAAAAACAGCTAGCCAAACGCCATGACGTGTCGGCATTGCGGGTCAAATCGGCGCTTTCGCGTGTAAATGGAGAACCGGTCGAAGCCACGCACCTGGCCCGGACAGCACTGGCTTTGCTGGACAAAAAACCGGTGCTGAACGCCGGCGAATTACTGGAGCGACAGTTGTTGTACACCTCGTTTAAACACCCCGAAACCCGGGGTGCATCCCCAGATACCTTTTCTTATCGAATTTCAACCAAAACCTCGGCGCGTTCTCGTTGTTTTGCATCCGTATTTTTTAACGCCCGTGTGGCTACACATCAAAATCAAACTCTTTATTATGAAAAAACACTCTTTTCCGCATTTCTGCTGCTCGTACTCAACAACTTCGCCACGGCACGGTCGGCCGAGGAAATCATTGCCAAACACATTCGCGCCACCGGCGATAACTGGAGCAAGGTCGAGGCTGTAAAAATGGAGGCCAATATCGCCTCCGAGTCCGCAGCCGGAATGGCTGTTGGCTGGACGATGACCTCCATCCGCAACAAAGGCCGCCCGTATGGACGTGTCGGTCATGGGCATGAACCAAACCTCCGTCGTCAACGGCGACAAAGGCTGGGCAACCAACCGTTCATGGGCCAAACCGACCCCGAACCGCTCACCGCCGACCAGGTAAAATCCATGATGGGCCAGACCGATATTGACGGCACCGTCATTGGTTACAAAGAAAAGGCTACACCGTGGGTTTGTTGGCAAAGAGGATGTGGAAGGCACCGAAGCGCTCAAAATCAAGGTCAACAAAGGCGGCAAAAGGTCAGATACATCCTGTACGACCGGAAACGTACTACGAAATCAAGAACATCGGGTAGACGAAGTGGACGGCAAAGAGGTCGAAAGTGCTACGGTATTTTCCAACTACAAAACCGTGGACGGCATCGTAATGCCGCACTCCCTGCAATCGTCAGCCCGATGATGGGCAACACGACCATTACCCTCACCAAGGTCACGTTCAACCCGACCGTGGACATGAAGATGTTTGATATGCCGAAGAAGTAAACGTACGCGATCACGGACGATACGTTCGAGATTAGAGGATGCATAAGTCACCGTAAGTCCTTGACGGCGAATTCATTTTGCAGGATAAACAGTTGACAAGCGAATCCTTTTTATCCTGTCTGAAAATCAATTCCCGTCAAAGCCATGCTTTTGAGACAGCCTCTTCTGACGCGCCCCCACGACACGAAGAAACAACAGGCTCACAGCGGTTTTGCTAAAACATGCTCTGTGGGCCTTTTTCACTCCGTGCGCCGCAGATAAAAAATTCCCTGTCATCAACAAACAAAAGCAATCCATGAAGCGCATACTGCTCCTCCTTTCTTTGGCAAGCGTTGCGCTGCATTCGGCGCTGTTGCCCAAACCAGTCTCTCCTCGTCCACTTTCAGCGCCATCGAGGCCCGCAACATCAGGCCGGCCGTCGTCGAGCAGCCGTATCACCGCCATGAGGGTGTGCCCACAGACCCAAAAGTGCTCTATGTAGGTACCGCCGGCGGCAGCGTGGTAAATCCAGCACAGCCGGCATGACCTTCGAGCCGGTATTTGAAAAGTACCCGCAATCCATTGGCGCCATGGCCATTGATCCCGCCAACCCCAACGTGGTGTGGGTGGGCACGGGCGAAAGCAACATGCGCAACAGCGTAGCCATTGGCCTCGGCATCTACCGAACTTCCGACGGTGGACGCAACTGGAGCCGCATGGGGGCTTGAAAAAGTGAGCACATTTCCAAAATCATCGTCCACCCCACACAACCAAATACGGTCTTCGTTGCCGTGCCCGGCCGTTGTGGAGCAGACAGCCCCGACCGCGGCCTGTACCAAAACCACTGACGGCGGCAAAACCAGGGGAAAAATCCTGTAAACCGACGAAAAAACCGGCTGCGCCGACATCATCAGGGCCCGCGCAACCCCAATGTGCTGCTGGCTTCTGTGGCAAGTGCGTCGCACCCCCTACTCGTTCGCTTCCGGCGGCCCCGGCAGCGCTCTGCAAAAGCTTCCGACGGCAGCAAAACCCTGGCGTAAAATCACCAACGGACTGCCCACCGGCGCGTTTGGCCGCATCGCGCTCGCCCTGGCGCCCAGTGCGCCCGACAACGTATTTGCCATCGTGAGGCGAAAACGCCAGCCTGCTCATTTCCGCCGACAGCGCCTGAAAGTTGGAAACGCAAAGCGCCACCTCAAGGTGACCGCCCGCCCGTTTTATTTCCGGCACCCTACGTCCTTGGGCCACAAAGACCCCAAGCGCGTCTATCGCCCGGCTTTTTCGCTGTCTATCCAGCACCGACAGCGGCTATGCACCTTTTTCCGACGGCGGCAGCAGCAGCGGCTGGGTACACGCCGACCACCATGCCCTCGGATCAATCCGAATAGTACCAATCAACTCTACCTCGGCACCGACGGCAGGGTGTACATGAGCCCTCGACTACGGCGTTTCCTGGACGCACCTGAAAAAACCTGCCCGTGTCGCAGTTTTACCGAGTGGCTGCCGACGACAGGGCCCTATCAGGTTTACGGCGGTTTGCAGGACAACGGCTCTGGCGTGGCCCCTCCAAGCAAGGGCGGCATCAAACCGCGACTGGGAACCGCTCAACGGCGGCGACGGCTTTGGGTGCAGCCCGACACAACCAACCCGGATATCGTGTTTGC
>JADJYW010000019.1:0-97500 GCA_016719605.1 Lewinellaceae bacterium
ATTTTGCCAATATCGTCGAATTAGTTGGCGATCTGGGTGTCAATGTGGGTTTTCTCAGCGGCACCGTGAAAGGCAAAAAACGCCAGGCAATACTGGACGCCCTCGAGGCCGGTACGCTACACATTGTCATCGGAACCCACGCGCTGGTGGAGGACTGGGTGGTGTTCCAAAAACTCGGTTTAGTCATCATTGACGAGCAACACCGCTTTGGCGTGGAGCAACGCGCTGCCCTGTGGAAAAAAGGCGCCGGGCTACCGCCGCATGTCCTGGTGATGACTGCTACCCCATCCCCGCACACTGGCCATGACCCTGTACGGCGACCCTGATTCGTCCGTGATTGACGAACTGCCGCCGGGCCCGAAAGCCCATCACGACCATCCACAAGACCGAGCAACATCGGCTGCGCGTGCAGGATTTATGCGCGAAGAAGTCATAAAAGGCCGGCAGGTGTACGTCGTTTACCCCATGATTGAGGAGACCGAAAAAAGCCGACATGCTGGACCTGATGAGCGGATACGAGGCGCTGAGCCGCGACCAACGCCCGAGTATCAAATCAGCATCGTACACGGAAAGATGAAACCCGTCGACAAGGAGTTCGAGATGCAGCGTTTCGTGCGCGGAAACGCAGATCATGGTGGCTGACGGTAATTGAAGTCAGCGTGAATGTGCCCAACACTTCCGTCATGGTCATTGAAAATGCCGATCGTTTTGGCCTGAGCCAGCACCAGTTGCGCGGGCGGGTGGGTCGTGGCGCCGAGCAGTCGTACTGCATTTTGGTAACCGGATTCAAACTCAGCGCCGCCGATGCCCGCGAGCGCCTGCCAAACCGAAATTTTCAAACCAATGACGGTTTTGTCATTGCTGAAACCGACCTGCGCCTGCGCGGTCCAGCAACATGGAGGGCACCCAACAAAGCGGCATGCTGCGTTTCCTGCTCGCCGATTTGGGCGCGACGGACCAAATACTGACTGCTGCGCGGGAAATTGCCGCCCATTTTTGGAAAGCGATCCGGGCTTGACTGCACCGGAAAACCGGCGTTTGCTGGAACATTGGCTACTACCCGGGACAGGAATCCCGGGTGTGGGCAGGATATCGTGGAAGAGATTGCCTAAAAATTGCTCCATTTTGAAAATCCCCGAGTACCTTTGTTGGCTGTTTGTAAACAAATTTACCCCAGGACACTGGTTCCTTCGGTGTTTTCGATCACACAGATCGCAATCCATTTTCCTGCTTTTCCGGTTTTGTTACCATCTGGACGCAATAGCGTCACCAAGCGCGTTTGGAAGCCTGTGCATTGAAGGTTTTCAATATTCACTTTAATCCGGATAGCACTTTCCCCCGTATTCCTTCCCCCTTGTCTTCGGAGATATGTACCGGCTTACCGCTTTGTGGGGTAGGCTTTCGTTTCTTGTATCACTTTCAATTTTTTAACGAAATGAAGAACGGCTCTACACCCACTAACTTTCTCCGCGCAGCCTTAGTGCTGCCTCTGGGCAGTCACGGTCACTGTTGCATTGCACAAATCAAAGGCGAGATCGCATCACGATCTTGACCTCATCTCATCGGCTAGAAACGGCGGCGGCCCACAGTTTTGCGCTCCTGGCTCCTCCTGCTGCCAGTTTGGAGCAATACCGAAACAGCTCATTTGACAACCCCGTCAACACTTGTACCAATTGGGTCAACGGAAATGCCAGGAACAAAACTCCCACTATCTGGAAGGGTGGTCTATCCCGTATCGCTGCACGATGACAGACCTTCCGCTGAACACACCTATCACACTCACGTTCCGGCTACGACATTAAAAATAACGGCAAACATGCGTTGGACTACCTGACGTACTTCCACCGCATGGAACCACACGATGTTTTCTGTGGTGACAGCCACAATGCTGCAGAATGCGTGGTTCCATCAGCCAATCCTTTCACCACGTTTCCTATTCCAGCCCCGTCCTCTGCCGGGTCTCCATTGGCTGGTATGCCCACGAACAGTTTCAATGCACTGCCTGCCGGCGAGCGGCTCATGCGTTTGTATGGCGGAATTATCGACACCATATACTATGTCACTCAGGGCAACCTGAATGTCAATAATGCTTCGACTACAATCAGTGTCGTGTTCCGCGCCACAAGCGCCACTGCTGTTTTGGCTTGGGGCGGTCATATTGCATCCCGGCTGGACTGGGGCGCGGGCAATTCCGCCGGGGCATCGGTCGCCTACCACACTCAGTGGGCTGGACGCTCCGGTAATCTCGGAGGACAGGACCCGCTCCCTCAGCGGGGGCAGTATCGCGCCAGTTTGCACGATCACAGGCTCCGACACCTTTATCGTGCGCCAACGCGAGCGCGCAGTACTGCGTTGCGAATCAAAGCGGCATTACATACACTTGGGACATTATTAGTGGTAATGCAACCATTTCCGGTTCAGGGAACTGTATCAACGTACAAGCAGGCACCCAGGATTTCACGCTGGAAGTCACCCTGACCTCCAACAACGGGTTATGCAGCAGTTGCACCTACGATGTTAAAGTTCTCGGTTTCCGGTACCTGCTCCATTGATGGGCCTATTGAGGGTTTGCCGGGCGCCAGTAACGAATACTGCGCCCCGCCGGCCACTTCCTATCCCTGGTTCGTCTCCGGGCGGTACGATCACTACCCAACCGATGGCCCCTGCGTGACGGTGGAAGCCGACGCCAATTGCATCTGCTTACACCCTGTCCCTGTTTCTTGGCAATGCTTTTGTGGAACATTTTGTTCAAAGTAGTCCCCGTCAAAGACCTTACGAAACCGGCGGTTTTCCTGCCCAACAACAGCACCGTCCTGCCCCTGACGTGGCACACCACAAACCCGACTTCACCGTCACGCACCCACGTCTAATACCTGCCCCACCCACTTCCAAACCGCACCGAGACTTGCGATACCACGCTGCACGCAACCATTACCGGAGGCTGACAACCTGCGTTTCCTGCACTGACGAACCAGGTGCCTGCCGTGTTGGACGTGAGCGTAACCACCAGCGATAACTGCGGTGGTACCGTCGCCGTCACACACATCGGCGACGTGCCCAACGGTACCTGCCCCACCACTATTTCCAGAACGTACCAGGCCGAGGATGCCTGTGGAAATACCGAACGCTGCGCGCAGACCATTACCGTGGAGGATAAACTGAAACCGGCGGTTTCCTGCCCAAGCAACAGCACCGTTTCCTGCACGAACCAGGTGCCGGCGGTGGACGTGAGCAGCGTAACCACCAGCGATAACTGCCGGTGGTGCCGTCACCGTCACGCACATCGGCGACGTGCCCAACGGCACTTGCCCCACCACTATTTCCAGAACGTACCAGGCCGAGGATGCCTGCGGAAATACCGAACGCTGCACGCAGACCATTACCGTGGACGATAAAATCAAACCGGCGGCTTCCTGCCCAAGCAACACCACCGTTTCCTGCACGAACCAGGTGCCGGCAGTGGACGTGAGCAGCGTAACCACCAGCGATAACTGCGGCGGTACCGTCACCGTCACGCACATCAGCGACGTGCCCAACGGTACCTGCCCCACCACTATTTCAGAACGTACCAGGCCGAGGATGCCTGCGGAAATACCGAACGCTGCACGCAGACCATTACCGTGGAGGATAAACGCTGAAACCGACGGCTTCCTGCCCAAAGCCACTCCCGTGCCCCTGCCCCTGCTCCAGCCGGTGCCGGCAGTAGATGTGACAGCAACCCCAGCGATAACTGCGGTGGTACCGCCCCGTCCGCACATCGGCGACGTGCCCAGCGGTACCTGACCACTATTTCCAACGTGGCCGGGGATGCCGCGGAACGCTGCCGCAGGCCATTACCGTGGAGGATAAGCTCAAACCGGCGATTTCCTGCCCAGATAACACAACCGTTTCCTGCCAACCAGGTGCCGGCGGTGGATGTGAGCAGCGTAACCAACCAGCGATAACTGCGGCGGTACCGTCACCGTCACGCACATCAGCGACGTGCCCAACGGTACCTGCCCCACCACTATTTCCAGAACGTACCAGGCCGAGGATGCCTGTGGAAACACCGAGCGCTGCACGCAGACCATTACCGTGGAGGATAAGCTGAAACCGGCGGCTTCCTGCCCGAACAACAGCACGTTTCCTGCACGAACCAGGTGCCGGCGGTGGACGTGAGCAGCGTAACCACCAGCGATAACTGCGGCGGGTACCGTCACCGTCACGCACATCGGCGACGTGCCCAACGGTACCTGCCCACACCACTATTTCCAGAACGTACCAGGCCGGAGGCTGCCGGAACGCTGGAAATACCCGAACGCGCTGCACGCAGACCATTACCGTGGAGGATAAACTGAAACCGACGGCTTCCTGTCCAAACAACAGCACCGTTTCCTGCACGAATCAGGTGCCGGCAGTGGATGTGAGCAGCGTAACCACCAGCGATAACTGCGGCGGTACCGTCACCGTCACGCACATCGGCGACGTGCCCAACGGTACCTGCCCCACCACTATTTCCAGAACGTACCAGGCCGAGGATGCCTGCGGAAATACCGAACGCTGCACGCAGACCATTACCGTGGAGGATAAACTGAAACCGGCGGTTTCCTGCCCAAGCAACAGCACCGTTTCCTGCACGAATCAGGTGCCGGCAGTGGATGTGAGCAGCGTAACCACCAGCGATAACTGCGGCGGTACCGTCACCGTCACGCACATCGGCGACGTGCCCAACGGTACCTGCCCCACCACTATTTCCAGAACGTACCAGGCCGAGGATGCCTGCGGAAATACCGAACGCTGCACGCAGACCATTACCGTAGAGGATAAACTGAAACCGATCATCGTTTGCCGGCCCGATCTGCAGGTTTCCTGCATAGATCAGGTGCCGCCGGTGGATGTGAGCAGCGTAACCACCAGCGATAACTGCGGTGGTTCAGTCACCGTCACGCACATCAGCGACGTGCCCAACGGCACTTGCCCGACCACTATTTCCAGAACGTACCAGGCCGAGGATGCCTGCGGAAATACCGAACGCTGCACGCAGACCATTACCGTAGAGGATAAACTGAAACCGATCATCGTTTGCCGGCCCGATCTGCACGGGTTTCCTGCATAGATCAGGGCGCCGCCGGTGGATGTGAGCAGCGTAACCACCAGCGATAACTGCGGCGGTACCGTCACCGTCACACACATAGGCGACGTGCCCAACGGCACTTGCCCGACAACTATTTCCAGAATGTACCAAGCCGAGGATGCCTGCGGAAATACCGAACGCTGCACGCAGACCATTACCGTGGAGGATAAACTGAAACCGACGGTTACTTGTCCGGATAACATCACGGTTTCCTGCACAGATAATGTTCCGGCTCCTGATGCCAATGCAGTTACCGCCGGCGATAACTGCGCAGGAACTGTAACCGTCACACATACCGGCGATAACATTGGCCCGAAGGCCTGTGAAAACCGCTACCTGATCATACGCACCTACGAAGCCGAAGATGCGTGCGGCAATACCGCGTCGTGTTCGCAAGGGATTCGGGTAGACGACAAAATACCACCCACCGTAACTTGTCCGAATGACCTGAGCGTTTCCTGTACAACCGAAATACCCGCTGCCGATGTGAACGCCGTGCTGACAAACGACAATTGTGGTGGAACGGTTGTTACAACCTACATCGGGGATGCGATGAGCGACTACCTGTGTGCCAACCGATACCGGATCGTTCGGATGTATCGCGCTACCGATGTTTGTGGAAACAAGAATACCTGTTTTCAGAATATTGAGGTGTATGATGCCACCCCGCCTTCTGGTATCTGCCCAAAGGATATTTCTGTTTCCTGCATCAAAAGCATTCCTTGCAGCGGTACCGATCCGCTGGTCCAGGCAGCCATTGATTCCATCAAATTGGCTTACAAGGATAATTGTGGCGGGAATGTATCGGTTACGTTTGTTTCAAACGATTCGCTGGAGACATGCTCATACGAGGTAAATTCCGGCTACACCTTCAGCCGCACGTTTCACTTCATCGTGTCCGATGTTTGCGGCAATACAACTTCCTGCTCGGTCTCCTTCACCGGGGCTTGCATTTGCAGCTACACGCAGGGTTTCTGGGGTAATAGCAACGGTAAAGCCAATGGACTGACCACATCGCAGATATTGGACACACTTATGCAACAGGGGCCAATTCTGGTGGGTGACGGCACAAATTGCGGGTTCGGCATTTCCACAAGGCAGTGCGTACTCAATATTTTACCGGCAGGTGGTCCTTCCAATCCATTGGCCAAAAACTATGTACTGAACTGCAACACCACGATCAAAAACACCTTGGTCGGGCAGTTGATCGCGTTGCAACTTAACCTGCGCTACAACACACATTTCCGAAAACTGAACCTCGGATCCATTATCCTTGCCGAATCCTGTGCCTTGACCTCCGATCAAGTCAAGGCGCTCGGCCTTGGCGTGGATACTGCGACGATTCAAGACCTGATCGAACGGACAAACCGCTTCCTGTCCAGCAACTGTACCGGAGAAACCTTTGCCAAAGGTTTCGGTAGTCTGCTGACGAATGCCCTGACCGTGCTGAACGAATACTGGCACGAATGCCGCATAGACGTTGCTTGTGAAGAAGCAGACGGTATCGGGATTTTAGAAGAGCGGAGTGCCGACCAGGAATCAGGTTTGTCCGATGAGGTGTTGCTGGCTCCCAATCCGGCATTTGCCAGCCTCACTGTAACTTTTAAGGTCAAAACAATCGGAAATATGCAGTTGCGTGTTTTTGATTCGGAGGGAAAACTGGTCAAGGTGGTACAAACGGAAACAACATTGGGCAGCAACCGGACGGTACTGGATGTTTCCGGTATGGCTCCCGGTATGTACTGGATCAGTTTGATTTCCAATGAACAGTCTGTTTCCAAACGCTTTGTCGTGTACCGGGATTGATGCCCTTTGAGCAATAAAAAAAGCCGCCTGGTCAAAACTGACCGGGCGGCTTTTTTTATTCCCGGGTTCGAGCGCCTTCCAAAAACGTTCGTACAGCGCTGAAACTCACCGTTTCCCGACAAAAGTGCGCCTGAGCGGCCACTGTCTCTTTTTCAGAAGCCCCCAGATAGTTGAGGATGTTGGTCAGGTGCATTTTCATGTGCCCTTGCTGTATACCCGTGGTGACCAGGGAGCGCACGGCGGCAAAGTTTTGCGCCAGTCCGACCGTTGCTACGATCATCATCAGTTCGCGCGCCGACGGATTTCCGAGCATCTCGAGCGCTTGTTTGGCCAACGGGTGCAGGGCAGTTAGGCCTCCGACCGTACCGATGGGCAGCGGAATTTCCAGTTCAAACCGAAAAATACCGTTTTCGACCCATGCCCGGCTCAGGCTGCGGTATTGGCCGCTGCGGCAAGCGTAGGTATGGCCGCAGGCTTCCACCGCCCGGAAGTCATTGCCTGTAGCCAGAATCACAGCATCTATTCCGTTGAAAATGCCCTTGTTGTGGGTTGTTGCGCGGTAGGGATCAATTTCAGCGATGCGCACGGCAGTGCAGAAACGGTCAACAGCAGACCGGCCGGGCAGGCCGGCATCGCGAGCGAGATCTTCCAGTTCATTTTCGGGGCACTCCACCCATGCGCGTACCAGGCAGTTGGGCGTAAAGTTGGACAGAATGCACATGATCACCTCCACGTCGCGCTCGTGGTCGGCAAGTACGGGTGCGGTTTCTATGAAAAATTCGAGTTGGTCGCCAAAACGCTCCAGCACCGAGTTGATAAAATTGGCGCCCATGCTGTCGCAGGTTTCAAAGGAAGCCCGCAGTTGAAAATACTCCGGTTCCAGGTGCGTGAAGTCGAGCAGTTCAATATCCAGCAAGCCGCCGCCGCGCTGGCGCATATTGGCCGTGAGGTCGTCGCAGGAGGCCAATAAATGAGTCTTCAGATCGGGAAACAACGCATACAGGCGTCCCGGGGAGCCGGCCCATCGGAAGTGTACCTGGCCAAGTTTTACCGTTCCCGATACTTCGGCGCGAAAACCGCCGCGGTCGAGCCAAAACTTGGCGGCGCTGGAAGCTGCTGCCACCACGCTGCTCTCTTCGATCACCATGGGCACGGCATATTCCTGGCCGTTGATTACAAAATTGGGGGCCACGCTGAAGGGGAGGGTGAAGTTGCTGACGGCATTTTCCGTGAATCCGTCAATGATCTTTTGTTGCTGTTCGTCGCGGCGATGCCAGGCGATCAGGGCTGATTCGGCTGCCGTTGCGTCTTCAAAGAAATTATTTGCCAGCCATTCGATTTTCTGGCGCTTGCTCAGTTTGGAGAAGCCCGATATTGTTTTTGCCATTGCGGTGGGCGGTTGCCTTGTTGATTCTGTTTTGATGTTTGTATTGTCGGGGATTTTGCTCGTGGGCAGTTGCCGGTATCAAAATCCCGGACAATTCGTGCGACGCAAAATTCGTCAAAGTTGGCTTTTTGTTGTGGGGGTGTTCTGCCAGAGGCAAAAGAACAGATTTTGGAGACCGGTAAAATCACTTTTAAAACGTGGAGCGGCGCCATGAATTCAAAAAAATGCCGAACGAGGTTGAAAGATGCCTTTTTGATCCGGCGGGAATAACTCAATTAACTTCTAAAACCTTCGGTAGCACAAGATGTTCATCTTCGCGTGCTACGATAGTGCAGTCAGCAATGGTATTTTTTTTAAAACAAAAAATAGATTTATGCGGCTTGCCTACAACAAATTTTTGCCCCGGAAGTAGGCCATCCGGTGTATAACGTCGAGTCCTTCACTGCTTTTTTTGTTCTTTTATTTTTAAAAAAAAGTAGCATAATTCGCTGTAAATCAAATTTAAACTATGCAAAAATCTGAAATTGAATTAAAAAAAATATATCCCGGGATATACACACAAAAACATTTTGTTTATTTTTGTCGCCACTTTCAATAAACACCGCAGATTATGTCAACAGAAAGAGACAACAAACTTAAAACCTTGCAGGCGACAATTGATCGTCTCGACAAAACCTATGGCAAAGGCACCATCATGCGCCTGGGCGACAAGCAAGCCGTAGAAGTAGAAGTAATTCCTTCCGGCTCCCTGGGCCTGGATATCGCCTTGGGGTGCTACGGGTATCCCAAAGGCCGAATCATTGAGATTTACGGCCCGGAGTCGTCCGGTAAAACCACGTTGGCTATCCACGCTGTTGCGGAATGCCAAAAAAACGGCGGTATAGCAGCCATCATTGACGCCGAACACGCCTTTGACCGGTTCTATGCCGAGCATCTCGGAGTCAATGTAAATGATCTGCTCATCAGCCAACCCGACAACGGCGAACAGGCACTGGAAATCGCCGAAAATCTGATCCGTTCCGGCGCGGTGGATATCGTTGTGGTGGACTCCGTAGCCGCCCTCGTTCCCCGCTCGGAGATCGAAGGTGAAATGGGGGATTCCAAAATGGGCCTTCAGGCGCGCCTTATGAGTCAGGCCATGCGCAAACTCACAGCAGCCATCGGCCGTACCGGAAGCTGTTGTATTTTCATCAACCAGCTGCGGGAGAAAATCGGTGTCATGTTTGGAAACCCGGAAACCACTACCGGTGGCAATGCACTCAAATTTTACGCATCTATACGACTGGATATTCGCAAAAGTGGCGCCGCATTGAAGGATAAGGACGGCAACGTTGTCGGCAACCAGGTGAAGGTAAAAGTGGTAAAAAACAAACTTTCCCCGCCATTCCGGGTGGCTTCATTCGATATCATTTTCGGGCAAGGTATTTCCAAGGTGGGCGAAATTATTGACCTCGGCGCCGATCTCGAGATCATCCAAAAAAGTGGAGCCTGGTACAGCTACGAGGGCGCAAAAATTGCTCAGGGCCGCGATGCAGCCAAGCAGTTTTTGCAGGATAACCCGGAAATGGCTGCCGAGATCGAAAACAAGATCAAGGAGAAAATAGCAGCCGGCTCGCCGACGCGATCTGCTACCGCATCGGTCGCCGCAGTAGACAACGGCACGGAAGAAGAAGATTTTTGATCGAACACCGAGGCTTTAGGCTGAAAATGGAGCATGCCACTTGGCACTATTGTGTATCAAACACTTTCTCCAGTTCGGCGCGAATCAGTTGTTGACCGTTTTCCGACATCGAAACCAACGGCAGGCGCACCTCCCGGGTGCAAAGTCCTTGCGCCTCCAATGCTGCTTTCACCCCGGAAGGATTTCCTTCGAGAAACAGTAATTGGTAGAGGTCGAGTAATCGAAGATTCATCTGTTGTGCTTGTGGCATATCGTAGCGCAGGGTAGCGCGTACCATATCCGTAAACAGTCGGGGGACGGTGTTAGCGATGACCGAAATAACACCGTCACCCCCGCTGGCGATGAGCGGCAGTGTAATAAAATCATCGCCGCTAAGAACAAGGAAATTCTTTGGCTTTCCTTTTATGATTCTGGCCACCTGATAGACGTCGTTGCTGGCTTCTTTAATGCCCAGAAACTTATCGCTCGCATGCGCCAGTCGCAGCGTAGTTTCTGCGGTCATATTTGAGGCGGTCCGGCTGGGCACATTGTACAGGATAATCGGCCTGGGGGATGCCACTGCCAAAGCCATGTAGTGTTGGAAAATACCTTCCTGGCTGGGCTTGTTGTATGCGGGGTTACTACAGAGCAGGGCATCTATGCCGTCAAAGTTAAACTCGGCCATTTTACGCACCAGTTCAGCAGTGTTATTACCGCCGAAGACGCCGGCAACCACCGGTAGGCGTCCTCTGTTGATCCGAATGGTAGCATCCAGAATTTGACGTTGTTCCGGCTCTGAGGTAGTAACCGACTCCCCGGTAGTCCCGAGACTAACGAGGAAATCAACTCCACCTGCGATGACATGTTCGATGATTTTTTCCAGGCTGTCCCAGTCAATACGTCCACTCTCGAACGGTGTGACCAAGGCTACTCCTGTTCCTCTAAAGCGCAGATGCTGGCTCATGCTTGGATGGTACTATTTTACCGAGATAGAGATTGAGTTGGTCAATAAAAAAACGTACTCCCTTGTCCGCAGGCGTTTCCAATACCATATCAAAATCGTGTGGCGGAGGGGTAGTAGTTCCGATTTTCATAGCAGCTCGGGATGCGGCAGCCACCCAGGCGATCGGTAAAGTGTGGTCTTTGTCGAGACAGAGCAGCAGATCAAATTTTTCGGCCACGAAGTTGACAACAGCCATACTGTCCAGTTTACCGTTCCACCGCACATCTTTTTGGGTGAATTGAGGAAATTGTGTTTGATCAAGGGGTTGTTTGCTGTTCACAAAGCCGAGCAGCCGGACTTTTTTCCTTTGCCCGTCTTCCAGTGAACGCACCAAACCGAGTACATCCTTGCGGTCTTTTTCTTCTGTGGCATCGAACAGGATGCCTATGGTACGGGCGCTTTCGAGGGTATGGGCTTTGCGCTTCCGGTTCTGTGCCGTCAGTGTTTGGCGCAGAGATCTTCGAAGCAGGAACATACGCAGTTTTTCCAACATAATAAAGCAGTTTTACAGGCGCTGATGGGGGAATTTGGTTACTATTTTCCGGTAGTGGCTGGTGTAAGCCGCCGGTAGTGGCCCATGTTGCTGTATTTGGCAATGCGAGTGGTGATCCGTTCGTCAGGTTCCAGTTTCAATTGTTTCTCCAGCTCATCAAGAATATGTTGCTTGAGCGTGCCGGCCATTTCGTCGGGAGCATTGTGCGCCCCCCCAAGGGGTTCGCGTATGATGCCGTCAATGAGACCAAAATTGAGCATGTTGTCTGCATCTAATTTCAAGGCATCAGCCGCTTGCTCTTTGAAATCCCAGGAATGCCAAAGGATAGAGGAACAAGACTCAGGAGATATCACGGAATACCAGGTGTATTCCAGCATGAAAACTCGGTCTCCCAGACCAATACCCAAGGCACCACCCGATGCCCCTTCGCCAATGATGTAGCATAGGATGGGTACGCGCAGTTGAGCCATTTCGAACAAGTTGCGCGCAATCGCCTCAGCTTGCCCGCGCTGTTCGGCCTCCAGCCCTGGAAATGCACCGGGCGTATCAATCAGCGTTACGACGGGCATACCAAAACGTTCGGCCAGTTTCATCAGTCGGAGCGCTTTGCGATATCCTTCGGGATTAGCCATGCCAAAATTGCGATACTGCCGCATTTTGGTGTTTACCCCTTTCTGGTGTCCGATGATCATGACCGGTTGTCCATCCAGATTGGCCATACCGCCTACGATGGCATGGTCGTCGCCGCCACAGCGATCGCCGTGCAACTCAATAAATTTTTGGCAAATGGTATTGGCATAGTACAGCGTATATGGCCGTTCGGGGTGGCGAGAAAGTTGTACTTTTTGCCACCCGGTTAAGTTGGCGAAGATAGCCTTCCGTTTTTGCTGGATCTTGTTTTCCAGCTCACGGATCATTTCCGTCACATCTACTTCGCCCTTTTCCCCTACTTCGCGAAGTTTTTCCAATTGCTCGTACAGGGCTTCGAGGGGTTTTTCAAAATCCATGAAGGTCATAGCCATGATCGGGATGAGGGTTAACAGCCGGGTGCGGCCTCTTAAGATTGTTTTCGTATCCGTGTGCTCAAAAGAGAAACAGAGAGAGCAAAGGTACGCGATGGGTCAGGCAAAAAGGCTATGCATAATTTTTTTTCGCCCATACTTGGTCAAACGAAAAGTGTTCGCATATCTTTGCCCCGCTTTTGAAGAAAAGCACTTGGTTTGGTAGTTCAGTTGGTTAGAATGCCGCCCTGTCACGGCGGAGGTCGCGGGTTCGAGTCCCGTCCAGACCGCAACTGCAAAACGCAATTGTCTGTTATCAGGCAGTTGCGTTTTTGTTTTTCTGGGTTTTAGGTCATGCGCGAAACGATTCAGGTATTTACTCACCCTTTCTGCCCTTTTCTCTTGTCTCATTGCTTGAATTTACTTTGTCTGGCGCGGCTCTACCCCGTGAAATCGCAATAAATGCCCGGGCGCTTGCTCGTTGTACACACACAAAATCAGCGTATTGCGCCGCTTTGGTTCATCGGTAAACAGAATTTTGATCGGGTTGTGCATATAACCGCGTTCGCCGAACAACTGCAATTGTCGTGTCCGTGGAAGTCGAAACAGCCGCATCTCTTCCGCCGTTGCTGGTATGGGCACATCGCCATACCCTCCTCTCGAAGAAACTGTTTCACCATTTCATGGCTGTACGCCAGCTTGCTTGCCCGCAAATACGCTCCGGTATTCCCAACCATCGCTATAGCCGCCCATATAATTGGAACCGGCCGGCGGGAATTGTTCCCGCATCGGTATATGCGGCTCCTCTGGAGCTATTTCTGCCTCGATAAACCCAAATTCGTCGTATTGCATATCAGTGCTTTTGACATGTACTTTTTTGGTCCAGCAAAAATAAAGCATAAAAATTTAGCCGACGCGCCCCCTGTTGTCAATGTTCTTCCGAAGTTGAACGAAATTGCGGCCGACTATACCTTCACCAAATTATTTATATCCACTATGGGGAATCTTTCCTATCACGATGTCATCCTTCAGGAAAAAGAACAACTCCGACTGCGCCGCCAAAAATTGGGTATTGAGCATAGCGGCAGCCCGGATCAGGAAAACTGGTTCGGTATTGCCCTGTCGGGCGGCGGTATCCGCTCCGCAACGATCAATCTGGGCTTCCTCAAAACGCTCAACAGGTTTGGTATTTTAACAAAAGCAGACTACCTGAGCAGCGTATCCGGTGGGGGATACACACATGCTTACATTCAGGCTACGATTCAGGGCGGAAGTAACATGGATCAACTGTTCTCAAAAGAACATGTGAATGAGTTACGCGAACATGGCGAGTACATGACCCCGGGAAACGGTATCTGGAAAATGACCAACACCTTTTTGCTGGTAGTGGCCTTTGTGGTTAGCTGGTTCATGAGCATCATCAATCCACTCATCGTTTTTGGTATACTGTACTACGCCTACAGCATCGTCACCAGTTTTTTTGGTGCAAATCCCTTCGCTGGTTCACTCCCCGTTGTCTCTGATTTTTCTATCTGGCTGCTGTATCTCAGTGGCGCGGTGTTCGCCACGCATTTTGTAATCAATATTTACCTGAACTACCATTTGGGAATCTCCAAATTTTTCAATCGCATCGAATCGGCACTGGCATTGCTGTTTTTGGGCTTGTATGCCTGGATGCTGCTTGCAGGTCTGGGTGGCACTAACCATGCAGACGGCCTGTGGGATGCTGCGCTAAAAATGGTCGTATTGATCGTGCTGGGGTTTTATGTCAATCCCAATGCCATCAGTTTTCACCGATACTACCGAAAACAATTGTCTGATCTGTACCTCCGGTTCTCCGGCAAAGTCAGGAATATCCCGTTGCGAAACCTGTTTGATGCGCATGCTGCCGATTCAAAGCAATACACGGCACCGTATCCGATCATCAATACTTGCCTGAACCTGCAAAACCCGGGTGGCGATGCCAAGTTCAAGGGCACCAAGGCGAGTGATTATTTTTTACTCAGCCCCCTGTACTGTGGATCCAAACTAACCGGCTATGTTCCTACCAATCACTATGATGACTACCGCAGCATGACCCTTCCAGCGGCGGTCACTATCTCGGCAGCAGCCGTAAACCCTGGCATGGGCATGTACTCCAATCCGTTGCTCCGTGTATTGGTCACCCTCCTTAATGCACGTCTGGGATGTTGGGTATCCAATCCCCTGGTGCT
This sequence comes from Lewinellaceae bacterium, assembly GCA_016719605.1. Taxonomy (GTDB): domain Bacteria; phylum Bacteroidota; class Bacteroidia; order Chitinophagales; family Saprospiraceae; genus M3007. The sequence goes on from JADJYW010000019.1 coordinate 14,677, forward strand.
CAAAAAAGCATACAGTATGGTGTGGTGGCCGACTTACTTTTTTCGGGAACTGGCTGGGCGTATTGGTAGTGACAACCGAATGATCAACATTTCCGATGGTGGCCACATCGAAAATCTCGGTGTTTATGAATTGCTGCGCCGTGGTTGCCGGCTAATCATCTCCGTAGACGCCGGCGAAGACCAAACCTATCTGTTTGCTGATCTGAACAACCTCATCTTGCGCGCTCGCAATGAGATGGGATTAGAAATACGCTTCCGCGATGGCCAGTATCCGGAGGACATGATTCGGCCGCGTCCTTCTTCCGTTTATTCCCGGCAACGTTTTGCCGTGGCTGATATCCTGCAGTGGTGGGAGGATCGCGTTGTGACCGATCCGTCTACCCGGCAAGAACGAACCGAAACCATCAACCTTAAACGCCCACGCAAGGTGGGTACCTTTGTTTATGTGAAATCTTCCGTTACCGCTCCGGCCGGCAAACCAGACCTCGATCCTGGCGATCCGCTCAAATATGGCACCTACAAATATAAAATTTATCACCCGGCGTTTCCGCATGAGTCAACCGGTGATCAATTTTTTGATCCGATCCAATGGGAGGCCTACTACCAGTTGGGTCAATATATCGCCGCTGATGTGCTTGGCGTAGATGATCTGGAGGCTTCCGACAAAAACGAGACACCAAAAATTACGGTAGAGGCCCTCATAAATTGGTTTGATGACCCGGCAAGTCATCCACTCTTCAAACCGGAAAGTACTAAACGAGGTGTCATTGATAGCGATATTCTGGAACGTGCACGCCCGGGAGCCGAGGAGGTCAAATACCGCATGTAACGACCCTAGACCCCGTCATCTGTCGGACGAAAAATGTTAAAACCGTCGCCAAAGTCTTGTCCGTCTGCCAAATGCTGTTTCTTCGCAGCCGGTTTATTGAAAAAAAGCCGCCCCGGGTAGTAAATTATTTGTTGAAAAATGGAAAAACAGGTATGATAAAGGTTTGAAAATGAATCAAATCAACGTCTTTTTTGTGGCAAAAGCCGCTCAAATTGCATTTTTTGACAAATTGTTTTGCCAGTATTAGCCGCTTTGATACATTTGTGCGCCGCTTGGCTCAAGTGCCAAACAGTTTAACCAACCCAAGCATCACCAGCGAACGACAATCGGTTACCTCAATTTGTCTTTTTCAGCAGCAGAATAGTAATCTAATCCGCTGTTGTTCGCATGATGGATTCAGCATTAGTATGTACGCAGAATCTATTCAGATGACTCAGGTAAAAATCTAAAGTATGGGCAGGAAAGAAAAGTTTGTTTACAACATTCACACCCTCACCTACGAGAAAGTTGTAGTACCCGTAAAAACCAGAATTTGGCAAGCATTCGGATTTTTTTCCGTCGTTTTAGTCACATCTTTTGCATTGCTTGCATTGCTGTACGTTTACTTCCCTTCTCCTCGCGAGAAGGAACTGCTCCGGGAAATCGAGCAGATGGAGCATAAATACAGTCAATTGGGAGACCAGTTGAATACGATGTCCAAGGTTCTCCATAATTTACAGGAACGAGATGCCAATGTACACCGCACGGTATTCGGAATGGAGCCTATAGATGATGCTGTTTGGCACAGCGGTGTTGGCGGCCATGAAGCCCACCCGGAACTGAACGCTTTCAAATATGGTGGCAATACCATCCGCGCTACTGTGGAAAAAATTGATGCATTAAGTCGTCAACTGGCCTTGCAAAGCAAGTCCCTTGATACTATCCAAAGTTTGGCCAATAACCAACAAAAAATGCTGGCAAGCATCCCCAGCGTAAAACCCGTTCGAGAAGACCGTCTGCAAAAAAGCATGAATATCCTCTCCGGATTTGGCTATAGACTCCACCCGGTCTACAAAATCAAAAAATTCCACGAGGGCGTTGATTTTCCCGCACGCGTCGGTACTGCTATACAATCTACCGGCGATGGCGTGGTTCTGGAAGCAGGCTGGCATCATGGATATGGAAATTGCGTACGTATCAGCCACGGATACGGCTACGAAACATGGTATGCACACATGAACAAAATGAGTGTGCGGAAAGGCGAACGGGTTCAAAAAGGCCAAAAGATCGGCGAAGTCGGTGATACAGGCCTCTCTACTGCACCACACCTGCACTATGAAGTCCATTTCAAGGGGAAGCCAATCAACCCGATCAATTTTTGTATGGACAACCTCACCCCTCAGGAATACCAGCAAATGGTGAACAGCGCCAATATGGCCAATCAATCACTGGATTGATAACGACTAAAGCACAAAATCAAGAAACAGCAAGAAAAAGGGGCCGGTTTACACCGGCCCCTTTTCATTTTTTACTGCATGTTATTTTATATCAAACATCAATCCGGGCATATTTTGCATTGGCTTCGATAAATGCCCGGCGTGGCGGCACTTCATCGCCCATCAGCATGGCAAACATGCGGTCTGCTTCAGCCGCATCGTCTATGGTGGCTCGTTTAAGAATGCGCATCTTGGGATCCATTGTTGTTTCCCAGAGTTGTTCTGCATTCATTTCACCAAGGCCTTTGTAGCGTTGCACCTTCACAGAATCGTCGTCTTCACGTCCTCCGGAAAATTCGAGTTGAGCCTCTTTACGCTCTTTATCGTTCCAGCAGTACCGTTGATTTTTGCCCTTTCTGACCAAATACAAGGGTGGTTGTGCGATATAAATATGTCCTTTTTCGATTAGCTCGCGCATGTAGCGGAAAAAGAAAGTCAGAATGAGCGTCGTGATGTGGCTACCGTCTATATCGGCATCGCACATGATCACGATCTTGTGGTACCGCAATTTCTCTGTGACCAGGATGCGGTGTCCATCACCATCTTCACCGACCGATACGCCGAGGGCAGTGAACATGTTTTTGATCTCCTCGTTTTCATAAATTTTGTGCTCAAGGGCTTTTTCCACATTCAGAATTTTACCGCGTAGTGGTAAAATAGCCTGGGTATGTCGGTCGCGTCCCTGTTTGGCCGTACCACCAGCAGAGTCACCCTCAACCAGAAAAATTTCGCTTTCTCCCGGGTTGCGGCTCGCACAGTCAGCCAACTTGCCGGGAAGTCCTCCCCCGGTGAGTGCTCCTTTGCGCTGTACCATTTCACGGGCTTTGCGGGCGGCGTTGCGGGCTGTGGCAGCCAGTACAACCTTGTCAATAATACGTCGGGCTTGTCCGGGATTTTCTTCCAAAAAAACTTTCAGCGCATCGCCCACACAGCGGCTCACGATACCTAATACCTCGGAGTTGCCCAATTCGCCTTTGGTTTGGCCTTTGAATTGGGGTTCCTGAACTTTCACCGATACAATAGCCGTGAGGCCTTCCATGAAGTCCTCGCCACTGATATTAAAGTTGATTTTTTTGAAAAAACCATTGTCGTCGCCGTACTTTTTAAACTCGCGGGTAAGTGCCCGACGGAAACCGCTGACGTGCGTGCCGCCATCGCGAGTGGTGATATTATTGACGAAGGAAATGACATTTTCCGAATAGGAAGTATTGTACATAATCGCCACTTCCACCTCTACATTCTCTTCGTTGGTGGCGATGTAGATCGGCTTTTCGATCAAACTGGTTTTGGCCTCATCCAGCCAGAGCACAAACTCCTGCAAGCCACCTTCTGAATAAAAATGCTCCGTCTTAAAATCGCCATTGTCTTTTTCCCGCTCATCTATGAGTTCGAGGCGCAATCCCTTGTTCAAGAATGCCAATTCGCGCAAGCGGTGCGCCAGAATATCGAACTTGTACTCGGCGGTTTCGAATATCTCCGGGTCGGGCAGGAAGTTGACAATGGTGCCGCGCTCGGTTGTCGTCCCAATCTCGCGCACATCGTACTGCGGTTTACCCTGCCTGTATTCTTGTTCGTATACTTTGCCGGCACGGTGCACTTCGGCGCGCAGACGGATGGAGAGGGCGTTTACACAAGATACACCAACCCCGTGCAGCCCCCCGGAAACCTTGTAGGAATCTTTGTCAAACTTACCGCCGGCATGCAGCACCGTCATAACCACCTCAAGGGCTGATTTTTTCAGTTTGGGGTGTATGTCCGTGGGAATACCGCGCCCGTTATCCTTGACCGTAATGTTGTTATCCGGATGAATAACCATCCAAATGTGGCTGCAATGGCCGGCGAGGTGCTCGTCAATCGAATTATCCACCACTTCCCAAACAAGGTGGTGTAGCCCTTTGATATCGGTGCTACCAATATACATGCCCGGGCGCTTGCGCACGGCTTCGAGGCCTTCGAGGGCGGTAATACTACTGGCACCGTATTCGGAATTTTTTTCTGGTTGTACTGGATTGGATTCCATCTCGTCTTTTTCTTCTTTCATGATGCAAATGTACGAAAAATGCAGTGCTCTCCAGTCTTTGACTGTTCACCAAACGCGGAAAACCAACACGTTTTTGCCCGAATTAACTTTGTTGTGGCACTTGCACATCCTCTTACATCCTCCGCTCTTCGTCGGACCAAAGGCTCGGAAAAAAGATGCGCTGCTGGTATTTCGGATGCAGGTATTTTTCCCAATGGCTACCACCAGTTGCTGCTTTTTCATGCTGTCCACCACCGAGGTATGTGTGGGCTGTTTGGAGATGCACCAGCGGCCAGGCCACGTTGAAAGTATGATCGAAGATACGTAAAGCAGAGCGGAGATCATCTGTTGAAAGGCCTTGTCGCTCCAAAGCCATGTAGCGTGCACAAAGATTATTTGTTTCCATTTTTTGTGCCATAGCCACAAATGAATCCAGATAACGTTCCTCGAACTGACTCAAAGTCAATGTTTTAGAACCCGTTGCACGGTCGTAGCCGGCATCCTGCCAATAGAGGTACTGGAACATGGCCTCCAGCGTCGTGTCTGCGGGAACGAGCGCCTTTTTTGCCACTGGAATCAGGTTTTCCAAAGGAGTACAATGCAACTCGATGTACCTAAACTGGGCAGACTGAAAACCACTGGCTGGCGCCAGAGCCAATCGAAACTGGTTATAATCTTCGTAACGCATCCCTTGATTCATGATACTAAATGATGTGCTCAACAGGCGGGTGTAACGTACCAAACGGTGCATTTTTTCAATGAATACCGGCACCTCAGGCAACATACCAGTCGTGAGTTGTTCGAGTTCATGGCGGATCAGTTTCAACACGAGCTCGGTAATCTGGTGATAGATGATGAATATCGTTTCATCCTGAAAGTCTGTTCGCGGTTTTTGAAGCGAGAGCAACGTGTCTACCTGTATGTAATCCCAGTAGTTGATCGGCTTGCTGAGCAAAAGGCCCTGCAAATAGGTTTCCGGGTTCTGGCCGAGCGCATGATACTTCTGCTCGATCTGCTCCAATAATTCTTGCATAATAAATAAGGGTATGTGGTTAGGCGTATCCGCTGAAGTACTTGCGGCGCGTAAAGGTACTGCCCTATTCAAAATATATTGGTTGGTTGGCTTGTTGACAGGTTGGTTGAAAAAAGTTGATAATGCCCACTAAACCCGCCCTATTTTTGCGGCACAACCAGTTCACTCATCTATGTGGCACGAAGATAAAAATCGCTTGCAGGCAACATTCCGTTTTCGGGACTTTGTGGAGGCGTTTGCATTTATGACCGAAGTGGCCTTTCATGCGGAAAAACAAAACCACCACCCAAACTGGAGCAACGAGTGGAATACTGTGCAGATTTATCTCACTACCCATGATGCCGGAAACATCGTCACAGAAAAAGATCGTAGACTGGCAGAGGTCATCGAGCGGATATACAAAAAATACCAGCGAGGTTAGGTTAGCGCGTAAAAAATTTCGGTGATGTAGATTTTTTGCTCTGCGTTCCTTCTTTCGTCTGTGAGCCTCCGAGGAACCAGTTTCTGAAAATTTCCCGTGTGTCCCACGGAGTTGATAATTTTTAGCACCGATGCGTAAGCACATTCCAAATTTGCTCACTTTGTCCAACCTGTTCTGCGGGTGCTGTGCGGTCGTGCTTCTCCTGTACGGGCAGCCAGTAGCCGCTGCATGGTTTACCCTGGGTTCCTTTTTGTTCGATTATGCCGACGGTATGGTAGCACGGGCGTTGCATGTCTCCTGCCCGATGGGTCGCGAACTTGATTCACTGGCCGATGTAGTGAGTTTCGGTGTGGTGCCGGGTGCCATGTTGTATGGGCTGCTGGCCACTATTTTTTGCGCATCTGCACCTGGCTTTTTAGCCTGGGTACCCGAGCAGTCAGTGGCTACCCTTCCTTCAATTTGCCCAGTGGCATTGCCCGCCTTTGTGCTGTCTATGCTCGCAGCATATCGTCTGGCACGTTTTAATCTGGATACTACGCCTCGAAACTATTTTGTTGGCTTGAGTACGCCTGGCTGCACCGTTTTTGTGTTGGGTCTAACCTTGGCTGCACACAACAACCAATTTGGGATCGGCTCGTTTCTATTTGCACAACCTTGGGTACTCTACATAATTGTGGGTATATTTTCGTACCTGATGGTGAGTGATATTCCAATGTTTGGATTGAAATTTCGTTCGATGCGCTGGCAAGAAAATAAAATGCCCCTCCTTTTTTTGGGATTGTCTTTTGCAGCGTTGTTCTTTTTAAAAGGCTTGGGGCTGTCTGTAGTCATCCTTTTTTATATACTGATTTCTATTTTTTCTAAAAATATCATCCTCGCTGCAGGAAAATCGTCCTCCAACTAAAACAACACACACAACCTTCGCACATGAAATTCATTGCCGAAATTGACATCATGCCCCACAAAGAGCTGCTTGACCCACAGGGTAAAGCAGTGGTGAACAACATCGGACACCTTGATCTCAACAGGGTTACTGATGTTCGTATTGGTCGCCATGTAACAATGACCCTCGAAGCAGCATCCGAGCCAGAAGCACGTCAAACGGTGGAAACTGCCTGCCAAAAATTATTGGCAAACCTGATCGTGGAAACATTTTCCTACGAACTAAATAAAGGATAATTACCAGATAAACAAATACTTATGCAAGAAGCATATATCATAACAGGATACCGTACCGCCATCGGTAAAGCTGGAAAAGGCGGCTTTAAAAGCACACGCCCCGATGATCTGGCAATCGAGGTTATCCAGCACATTATCAAAAATACGCCGGGCCTTGAACCAGATATGGTGGACGACGTGCTCGTCGGGTGTGCCAACCCGGAAGGTGAGCAAGGCTTGCAGATTGGACGGCTCATTGCTGTTCGGGCACTCGGCAAGGATGTGCCCGGTATGACCGTAAACCGCTACTGTGCCTCCGGGCTGGAAACGATCAGCATTGCAACGGCAAAAATCCGGGCAGGAATGGGTCATTGTTACATTGCCGGCGGGGCAGAAAGCATGAGCCTGATTCCTATGACCGGATACAAACTCGCGCCCAACTATAACATCGCTTCCAAAACCCCGGACTATCTCGTGGGTATGGGGCTTACCGCCGAGGCCGTGGCAAAAAAATATGGTATCAGCCGCGAAACCGCCGATGCTTTTTCTGCGCGCTCACACCGCAATGCCGCTGCTGCTATTGATGGAGGAAAATTCAAAAATGAGATCATCCCTATCCATGTTCAGGAAGTTTGGGTGGAGAACGACAAGCGTCAATCCCGTGAATTTGTAGTAGATACCGATGAGGGAGTCCGTCGCGAAACCTCCGTAGAAGGACTTGCCAAACTCCGGCCGGCATTTGCCAACGGCGGAAGTGTTACAGCCGGCAATTCTTCTCAAACATCCGACGGCGCCTCCTTCGTGCTGGTCATGTCTGAAGAACTGATGAAAAATCTGGGGCTACAGCCAATAGCTCGTCTTGCCGCTTGTGCGGTAGCCGGCGTGGATCCACTGCACATGGGTATCGGCCCAGTGCAAGCCATTCCAAAAGCACTGAAACAGGCGGGTATGCACCTCAAGCAGATTGAGCAAATCGAACTCAACGAAGCCTTTGCCGCACAGGCTTTGGCGGTTATTCAGGAGGCTGGACTTAATCCCGACATTGTGAACGTGAACGGTGGCGCTATTGCGCTGGGACACCCGTTGGGCTGTACAGGGGCCAAATTATCGGTACAATTACTTAACGAGATGCGCCGTCGCAACCAGCGTTATGGCATCGTCACAGCCTGCGTCGGTGGAGGGCAAGGTATCGCGGGCATTTTCGAGCGACTCAATTAATTTTATCAAAAGTACACAAACCCGATTGAGGGCTGCTTTCGTTCAAAACACGAATGCAGCCCTTTTTCATAGGTTGATCCGTTTTCTGAAATATCAACAAGTATCACAAAACCCACTGTGTTATGAAATATATCCGCGCCATTTCCCTAATCCTCATTTTTCCGATTTTTGCCGGCGCCCAAAATGAGACACTTTTCCAATTGGAAAAACTTCCTGAGTTTATCAATTCGGAGTATGACGAAATCACACCTGTGCCCAGCCGCGACGGTAATATCCTGCACTTCACCCGCGTGGCTTACCCAGAGTTCAACCGATACCTGTTTTTAGACAGCATCGACCTGCACCAAAAATATCCGCAGGAAAAGTACGAACGCATCCTCCGCAACATTTACTCCGAACTGTCGGGTAAGCCCGTGCGCGACCCGGCGGCTTCCCCATTCAATCAGGATGTGTGGATTGCAGAAGGAGACTCGGCCAATTTTCACTTTTTAGAACATCCGCGCGAGCCACTTAATAATGCCCTTCCAAACAGCATCGTATGCATCACACCCGACCCGAACGCCTTCTACTGCATCAATCAGTTTTCCGAAAAAGGAGACATGTCAAAGGGGTTTTCGCTCATCCGCCGGGCAGACAGTGTATGGCATTTTCCGGTTCCTATCGAAATTGCGGAGTACTACACCATTACCTCTGATGTAAATCTGACCATGAGTTTTGATGGCAAGGTGCTCATTCTTTCGGCAGTACGGCACGATTCGCGAGACATGGATTTGTTCGTGTGTTTCAAGGAAGGGGAAAATACCTGGAGCGCACCGCAGCACCTCGGGCGGACAGTCAATTCAGAAAAACGCGAAACCACGCCATTTCTGTCTGAAGATAATATGACCCTCTTTTTTTCATCCAACCGGTGGGAAAGTTCCGGAGGTAATGACATCTTCATGTGTAAGCGCCTTGATGATACATGGAAAAATTGGACACAGCCGCAGCGCCTTGTAGAACCCATCAACTCGGCGGCCGATGACAGCCAACCCTATTTCAACATGACCTCCGGTTTTTTGTATTTCACCTCTACCCGCGACGGCAACAGTGATATTTTTCGCGTACGAATTGCCCCGCCCCAGCCCACCGAGTTTGTCATTCGTGGACGCATCTTCAACCGCAAAACACATGAACTTATGTCTGATGCCGTTGTGCGCTATGGCACCGAAAGCGGCCCAAGCAATACCCTAACCTCGACCAATGGATTCTTCACCTTAAAAGTCCCAAAGGGTGTTGTTTTTAATCTGACACCGGAAAGTGGTGTATTTGTTGGTCAAACGGAGCAGGTATTTTTTCGGCAGGACTACTATTTTTTTCAGGAATACTATCCGATTGACCTCTGGTTGAACCCGCTCGAAGTAGATGATAAAATTGAACTTCACCCCATCTATTTTCAGCAATCCAAAGCGATTATTCTGGAAAAATCGCACTCCGAACTGGAGCGCCTTGGGAGTATCTTATTAAAAAATCCAGGACTGGAAATCCGTGTTGAAGGGCATACAGACAGTATGGGAAAAGTGGAAGACCTGCAACTTTTGTCCGAGCAACGCGCCGATGCTATTCGCGATTTTCTCGTCGGCAAAGGCATCGAAGCGTCCAGAATAAAAACCAAAGGCTTTGGCGCCAAGTATCCAATTAGCGACAACAGCACGGATGAATTACGGGCCAATAACCGACGTGTTGAAGTGCGCGTTATCAAAATTTGATGTGCCAAAGTTTTTTAGGTAAAAGAAGGGCAATGACAATACCTTTTTATCAATCTTTGACTACCAAATCTCACTAAATGTTCCATGTGGAACATTTTATTCTTTACTGCTGTGTTCCACAGTTTTTTTCTACATATCCACTATTCACACACCATGCAACTCTACAGTACCAATAATCCAGCCCTGCGTACCAATCTTCGGGAGGCTATTTTCCAAGGGCTACCTCCCGATAATGGCCTTTTTATGCCGTTAATTATTCCGCGAATGCCCGCCGATTTTGTAGCAGAACTACATCGCTACTCCTTCCAAGAGATCGCGTTACGACTCGCCCATGCCTTGATCGGTGATGAAATACCAGAACATGATTTAAATCAGATCATTCATAAATCTATCAATTTCCCTTCTCCGGTTATTCCTTTAGATGAAAACACGTCGATCCTGGAACTCTTCCATGGTCCATCTTTGGCTTTCAAAGATTTCGGGGCACGTTTCATGGCACAAACGATGTCATATTTCAATCGAGACCAAACAAAAGACTTGATAATTTTGGTCGCTACTTCCGGCGATACTGGCGGCGCTGTCGCTGCCGGTTTTTTTCAAACACCGGGCGTTGAAGTAGTAATTCTCTACCCTTCCGGGAAAGTCAGTCCATTGCAAGAAAAGCAACTAACCACACTCGGACATAACATAACTGCATTGGAAATTGCCGGCACGTTTGATGATTGCCAAGCCCTTGTCAAGCAAGCCTTTTTGGACGCCGACTTGCGCAATCTCCTAAATCTCAGTTCAGCCAATAGTATCAATATCGCACGATTGATTCCGCAGATATTTTATTATTGGGAAGCTTACAAACAAGCTTATCAAAAGAATAAAGAAATTGTTTTTACAGTACCTTCGGGAAATTTCGGTAATCTAACAGCTGGGATTATAGCCCAGCGTATGAGCCCTGCCGGCACACCATTTTATCGCCGCCACAAATGCCAATGATGTGGGTCCCGAGTACTTGCACTCCGGCCAGTTTACGCCGCGCCCATCTGTACGCACCTTGTCCAATGCGATGGATGTAGGTAATCCATCCAATTTTGTGCGTATGCTGGAATTGTATGGTTCCATGTGGAACATAGTACAAAAACATGTTTCAGGATTTTCTTTCAGCGATGAACAAACCCGTGCGGCTATGCGCCGCGTGTACGCTGAACACAATTATGTGTTAGACCCACATGGCGCAGTGGGCTATTTGGCATGGAAAAAGTATTTGGAAAAAACAAAAACGGAGGCCATAGGCATTGTACTGGAGACGGCACATCCTGCCAAGTTTTTGGAAGATGTCGAAAATACCATAGGCACCAATATTGAAATCCCCGAGGCATTATCTGTGTTTGAATCTCGAAATAAAGAGGCTGTTTCTCTACCTGTAAACTATGCTAAATTCAAGGAGTGGCTACTTGCTCAATGAACATGCAACTATTTACAAAATATCAATTATCGTATCAGAGAGCCGACTTTTTTTGAGTTACTTCCCGGAGGAAATCTTCCAAAATCGTATTGAATTCCTCCGGTTTTTCCATCATGGGAGCATGACCACATTTATCCAAAAAATGCAACCTGGAATCGGCAATTAATTCGTGAAATTTATCAGCAACAAACGGAGGAGTTACTGCATCCTGTTTACCCCAGACAAGCAACGTGGGGGCTTTGATGTTGTGCAATTTATCAGCAAGATTGTGTCGCACCGCCGATTTGGCTGTTGCTACAACCCGAATACCTTTACCGCGATCATTCACGATATCAAACACTTCATCCACTAATTCCTTGGTGGCTACTGTCGGGTCATAAAAAGTATCGCTCGTTTTCTTTTTAATATACTCATAATCCCCCCTTTTGGGGAACGCTGATCCAAAAGCACTTTCAAACAATCCCGAACTACCGGTCAGCGTAATTGAGGCGACTCGTTCCGGGTGTGCAATGGCGTACATCAAAGCTATGTGCCCACCAAGTGAATTGCCTAAAAGATGAACCTTTTTGTATCCTTTGAATTCTACAAACCTGGTTACAAAATCAACCAGACCCACCACCGAAACATCAAAAATGGGTAATTCATAGATAGGCAATATCGGGATTACAACATTGTAGTTGCCCGAAAAGCGCTTGAATATAGACTCGAAATTGCTCAAGGCGCCAAATAATCCGTGCAGCAATAACAAGGTTTCCCCGTCTTGTTTACCGGACTCAATGTATTTGAATCCGCTTTCTTCTAAAATCGAAATATCCATTTGTGATTGTGCCTTCTGCAAAAAATGATGAGCAAAAGTAACGAAAATGCCGGATTGTTCGAGCATTCCAAATTCATTCAATTTGTTCCAACTTTTCTAACCAGTACTCGCCTGAATTTTCTTTAAAACCGGATAAGTAACGCTCAAAATAATGTGGAAAAACCTCTGTAAGCAGTGAAGTAAAATGTGGAAAATATTATAGCCTAAATGGCGTGCTTAAAATTTAGTTCTTCACACTCGTGGAAAACGTATTACCTCTCAGGTGATAAGTAACAGACAAAATACTCCCCAACAACAACACTGCACCCGCTTGATGCAGTACCCCCAGTATCACAGGAATGGTTGATACGCAATTAACTAACGTGATGATTCCCAGAAATACTTGCATGATCAAAGTGCAAACCAGCAGTAATACCCCCCTCCGAAGCCCGTGCGATATTGGCATCTTCCATATTTTCCATGTGAAGTATAAAACCATGATAGTCAATAGATATGCTGTATTTCGATGCAAGAATTGTATCAATGCCGGCATGAATGAATTGGTATCGTAATGGGTAAAACTACTTATTGCCCACTGCCCGCCATCCAGCAACACCGCAGGCAAAAAACTACCGTGCATATCCGGCCATGTCGGAAAAAAAAGCCCCGCCTTAGTACCCGACATCATGGCTCCCAAAGCAATCTGGAAGAATGCGACAAGCACCATAATCAAGGAAAATCGTTTCAACATTCGATTGTGGAAAACAGGCGGACTGGGATTATATGCTATAAAAGTTATCCACAAAAGATAACTAAAAATTACCAACGCCATTGTCAGGTGCAGGGTCAGGTTGTAGGCGTTCACCCACGGACGTTGGATCAAGCCACTGGCCACCATAATCCAACCGAAAAACCCCTCCAGTCCTGCCAGCAACACCACCACCAACAGACGCGGAACCAACCGCCGCGAAAACATGCCGCGCGCCAAAAACCACCCAAACGGAATGATGAAAACAAAAAACATCAGACGTGCCCACAAGCGGTGAAAGTATTCCCAAAAAAAAATGAACTTGAAGTCCTGCATGGACATCCCCTCATTGATCCTGGAGTACTGCGGAGTCGCCTTGTACAAGTCAAACGCATCTTGCCATGCTGCATTACTCCAAGGAGGTACAGTGCCCGTTACAATCTCCCAGCGGGTGATACTCAACCCGCTGCCGGTCAGACGTGTCACACCGCCAATAACCACTTGCAAAAAAATCATGACCAAGCCAATGACCAGCCATATCTGAATGGCACGAGAAAGTTTGATATCTTCAACAAACCGGAACATGAACGGAGGTTTTGAATAGTGAAAAGAAACAACACGTTTTCGAGGTATCATTTCATAAAACAAGCGCGCAAGCATTTTGTGACGGTCGTTTTCCACAATGCTATTATTGATATTGAATTTAAATTTTAAAAATTTTAAAAACTCACCCCTCATCATCAGCGGTGTTAACTTGTGGAGAACGTTGTAACTAAAAAAAGTACTTTTTTTCTTCATACCCTTTCCAGGGTTATGCACAGCAGGCCAACTTAATACAGACTTAATATTCAATCGGTTGTTTCGCTATACACATGCCTGTGAACAACTCTTGCACAAGTCATCTTGGTCGTTTCATCAAGCAGGCGCATGTGAATTGCCGTTGGCTTTTGACCCGGTTGTACACACTCCTTTTAGGTTATCCCCAACATCGCGGCCGCATGCACGCAACGTTGTGTAGAACTTACTTTTTACAATCATTTTCTCCACGGCTTTTCACTTATACAAACAGGTTGTACACAGCCCAGGCCAGCAAGTATGCCAAAAGGCTCATGTAAGAAAACTGAATCAGCGGCCATTTCCAACCGCCTGTTTCGCGCTTCACCACCGCAATGGTGCTCATGCACTGCATCGCCAAAGCATAAAAAACGAGCAGCGACAAAGCGGTAGCTAATGTGTAAACGGGCAATCCAGTATCGTCGAAAGTGGCCGTTCGCATCTTCTCGCGCAGGAGCAGATCGTCTTCCACGCTACCAATACTATAAATAGTAGACATAGTGCCCACAAAAACCTCCCGTGCAGCAAAGGATGCGATGATGGCAATACCGATTTTCCAATCGTACCCGAGCGGGCGAATCGCCGGTTCAATCAATTTACCGAGATAACCGGCATAAGAAGCCTCCAATTGATATGCCGCCGTCAAATCTGCTGTAGCTGTTTCATCCAACTGTCGTGCTACTGCCTCTGTTTTTGCCAATACCTCCGCATGCTCCATGGCCTCGCCCGGACCGAAACTCGCCAAGGCCCATAAGAAAATGGAGATGATCAGGATAATTTTTCCGGCGCCAATCACAAATGCAGCCACTTTTTCCCATACGGTCAGCCAAAGGTTTTTCCAGTGCGGTATCCGGTACACAGGCAATTCGATGGCCAGATAGGATACTTCGCGCGTGCGCAGGATTTTTTTTAGAAAAAGCCGGAAAGGAGAGCAGCCGCTATACCCAAAAGATACATGCTGCCGAATGTCAGACTTTGCCACGAAAATATCCAGAAGACGCGCTTGTCAGGTACCGCTAATCCGATTAGGACGGCATAAACGGGTAAACGGGCACTACAGCTGATAAATGGTGTGACCATAGTTGTAATGAGGCGTTCCTTCCAATTGCCGATGGTGCGGCTGCTCATAATGGCCGGCACGGCACAGGCGCCACTGCTGATGAGAGCCACTACGCTGCGGCCGTTCATGCCAAAGCGTTGCATGGATTTGTCGAACATAAAAACCACTCGGGCCATGTAGCCAATTTCCTCCAGCAGCGTGACTAAAAAAACAAAATGGCGATCTGCGGGATAAATACGAGGATACCGCTCAGGCCTGCCAAGATACCGTCGGTCAGCAGGTCGGTGGTCCAATGTTCCGGCAATGTTGCTTTGAGCCAAACATTCAACCCGGAAAAAAAAGACTCGATCAGATCCATTGGAACAGAACTCCAATCATAAATGGCCTGAAAAACGAGCAACATGATTGCAAAAAAGAGAAAAGGTCCGGCCCAACGATGGGTTACTACTTCATCAATCCGATCAGTAGGAGTACTTGGAAATTGTGGCGGGTGCTGCACGGCATCCTGTACAATAGGTGTGAACCGGTCGTATCGGTCTAAAGTCTCGTCTACCTGATTTTTCAGGGAGGCAAAACCTTTGTTTTGTGCGATGGCTGCGATAGTAGTGCGATGTTGTACCGACAAAAACGGTAGCCAACTATGGTGGTGCGTTACCAAAAGAGCCTGATAAGTATTTGAAATGCCAAGATTGAGGCGAACAGCCTCGGCTACATGTTTTTCTGTTTCCGTGAGTGGATAAAAATATTTTCGCTGTTGCACCGGTACAGCAAGCAGTTTTTCCATCTCGGCGAGCAGTTTCGGCATGTTCTCGCCGGTGCGGCCACTCACCTGCACGACCGGGATACCGAGTCGCTCGGATAATTTGGCAGCATTCACCTTGATGCCGATTTGCGCTGCAGTATCCAGCATATTGAGCGCAAGCAAAACCGGTAGATTCAGGTCAAGTAGTTGCGTAAGTAGAAGCAAATGCTTCTCCAGATGCGTCGCATCAGCCACATACACCACGGCATCTGGATAATGCGCATCGTCCGGATTGGTTAATACGGCAGCCACAATTTTTTCATCCGAAGAAGTGGGGTATAAACTGTATGTGCCAGGCAAATCGGTCAGTATGACCTCCTGCCGGTCGACAAACCGTACATGCCCCTCCTTCATATCCACGGTGACACCGGGAAAATTGCCGGTCTTTTGCCTCAGCCCGGTAAGTTGATTGAAAATTGTGGACTTACCACTATTTGGATTTCCAACCAGGGCGATATGCTGTAGTTTTTTCCCGCGTTGCTCCTTCATGCGTCAATTAAAATACTGAATGCTTCTTCCTCGCGCAGCGCGAGGCGAACCCCGTCGGCCTTGATATAATAGGCTTTGCCAAAAGGAGCCCGACGTACCAACTCAATCAGGGTGCCCGGTAAAAGACCCATTGCGGTCAACTTGCTGGCAAGGGCCGGGTCCTCAAATGCGAGGGCACGGGCGCTTTCATGCGCTTTCAAATCGGGAATCGTGCGGTAGCGGCGTTGCATAGTTCAGGCAAATAAAATAACGATTTAGACAAAATCCAAACAGCGCAAAAGTAGACCTTGTTCGCAAATTCCGAGTCAAAATAAAAAAGGTTTTCACTGTAAAAACAAGCCAAAGACAAGCGACAATATACCGGCGATTCAGGTGCTGATTCCGATTCAATCAATCACCTGGCAGCGTGATCAAGATCATTTTTTGAATAGTTGAATTATGCCAGTCGTCGCGTTTTATCTGCAATGCATGCACAAAGACATAGAGCCAAAATGAACATTATGTATAGGTACAGGAAAGGAAGCAAGGCCTGACCTCGTATTATTGTGCCGATTTGAAGTAACCTGCTAAAAGGAGAAGTATGTACTTTGGACACCGAATTCTGAAAACTGACCATTTATGCAAGAAAAATTCATTTCGGGTGTACACAACTACTGCGACCGTTGGTGCGAGCGCTGCCCGTTCACTGCCCGGTGCATAGTCTATGCCAACGAACAGGAACTTTCCGAAGAAGCCAAAGACCCAACCAATCCTGCATTTTGGGAAAATATCAAAAAAAGTTTCGAAGATATGCTGGATATGCTCAACAAGACCATGGCAGAACTGGGAATTGAACCCGAAGAGGAGGACAAGCAAACAAAACCAGATACTGCCCTGGCTGCCCGCGAAGAGCATATTCGAAAGCAAAGCATGCTCTATGCTACGAATGTTGAGCACTTTTTCAAGCAAAACACAGATATCTTCCAACAAAAAGAAAACGAACTGACCGAACAGATCGAAGAGGGACAACCCGTGGACATAGAGCACCTGCAATTTTTTCAGGACGCCGTAGAGGTGATTCGCTGGTACCAGTTTTTTATCCCGGCCAAAACGGACCGTGCCGCCAATGGCTTGGGTGATCGGGACGATCCCCGACAAGGCGATGCCAATGGCAGTGCCAAAATTGCCATGATCGCCCTCGAGCGTAGTCTTGGTGCCTGGGAGGTCGTACGCAAACACTTGCCGGAAAAACAAAACGAAATCGAGGAACTACAACATCAATTACAACACCTGCGCACCGATCTGGCAGATTTATTCCCCAATTGGCGTGTTTTTCACCGTCCAGGCTTCGACGACGAACCAGAAAAAACGATGCGCCTGGACTTTAACCTGAACTAACGCAAGGCGAACCACGCCGCAATCAACAAATACCATGTCCTTTCTAAAAGATTCCACGCTCTTCCGCCAAAACGCTTACATCAACGGGAAATGGGAAAGCGCCGATTCCGGCAAATCCTTTCCCGTCACCAATCCGGCTACCGGCGACATACTGGCCCAGGTGTCCGATTGCGCCATACCCGAAACGCAACGCGCCATCGCAGCCGCAGAAGCAGCTCTCCCGGATTGGCGCGCCAAAACAGCCGCACAACGTGGCGCCTTGCTCCAGCGCTGGAACGATCTGATCATCGAAAATGTCGAAGACCTCGCCCTGCTCATGACCCTCGAACAAGGCAAACCACTAACGGAATCGCGCGGAGAAGTGCGGTACGGAGCATCGTTCATCGAGTGGTTTGCCGAGGAGGGTAGGCGCGTCTATGGCGATATCATCCCACCGCACGCCCCTAATCTGCGAGTACTCGTTTTCAAAGAACCCGTCGGCGTGGTTGCTGCCATTACGCCCTGGAATTTTCCAAATGCCATGATTACCCGAAAAGTGGCCCCGGCACTCGCAGCGGGCTGCACGGTTGTGGTCAAACCCTCGGAAGAAACACCGCTTTCTGCCCTGGCTC
Organism: Lewinellaceae bacterium; assembly: GCA_016719605.1. Lineage (GTDB taxonomy): Bacteria > Bacteroidota > Bacteroidia > Chitinophagales > Saprospiraceae > M3007. The sequence continues at coordinate 32,749 of JADJYW010000019.1, forward strand.
TGGCCGAATTGGCCGAACGGGCCGGATTCCCTCCAGGTGTTTTGAACATAGTGACCGGCCTGGATGCGCCAACCATCGGGCAGGAACTGACGAAAAGCCGCGTCGTACGCAAACTATCTTTCACAGGCAGCACAGTCGTAGGCAAGTTGCTCATGCGCCAATGCGCCGATACAGTCAAAAAAATCTCGCTCGAACTCGGAGGAAACGCACCTTTTATAGTATTCGATGATGCCGATCTGGATGCCGCAGTAGAAGGCGCCATCGCCGCTAAATACCGAAACGCCGGCCAGACTTGCGTGTGCGCCAATCGGTTGTATGTACAAAGCGGCATCTATGATCGGTTTGTGGAAAAATTTACCGAGGCCGTACAAAAACAAAAAGTAGGCATCGGTACCGAACATGGTGTGAGTATTGGCCCGCTTATCAATGTCCGCGCGCTGGAAAAAGTAGAACGCCTGCTTGCCGACGCCGTGCAAAAAGGAGCACAAGTACGCACCGGAGGCCATGCCCTGCAAGGCACGTTTTATGAACCTACCGTGGTAACCGGTATACAAACCGGGATGGATATCCTGCAAGAGGAAATTTTTGGCCCCATTGCCCCGATAGCTCGTTTCGATACAGAGAAGGAGGTCGTTGAATATGCCAACAATACCCAGTATGGTCTTGCCGCCTATTTTTATGGCCGCGATGTGGGCCGCATCTTCCGGGTGGCCGATGCGCTGGAGTACGGTATGGTTGGTGTGAACACGGGTATCCTTGGTACCGCCATTGCGCCGTTCGGTGGCATGAAACAAAGTGGCATCGGGCGCGAAGGCTCCAAATACGGTATCGAGGAATTTTTGGAAATCAAATATGTGTGCGTAGCCGGCCTGTAGCGGCGGGATTTATCCCGCCGTATGCCCGTCAGTTCCGGTGGGCCACTGCGCTCCATACTGTTCCACAAGAATATTATCGTAAAAATCGGCCTTTTCAAATAACCGTTGAAGGGTTTGCATACCCGTTTCCTCGTTCAGGTAGCGGTCGTATATGATCAGAGAAAGCAGGATATCTTGCTCGTGTACCGACAAGGTGAGTGCCTCATTGGTATAGTTTTCCCGAAGAAGGAACTCGTACAGGGGCTTGATGTTTTCCCGGGGCAACTGGCAGAGGATCGCATCGGCAGTCATCAGGCCGGTCTTCTCGTGGTAGGTAATGTTGATTTTGGCGCTGCCCTGGGCTATTTCCCAACAGTTTGGGCCGCCACGACTAAGGCTCACGTCATGCCCGGTGCGGGTAATGAGCGCCTCGATAGTGCGCGGTACTCCTGTGGGCAGGTACTCGTCCACCGAGCCGGGCAGTTGTACGCGATTGCCACAAAAAGAGCAAAAACCCTTTTCCACCGTTTTTTCAGATACCACATTGGAGCAGGCTGAGCAGCGGCAGGTATTGTCGGCATTCGTTTTTTGGTAATCTTCCAGCGAATCGTGCAAGAAACCCACCGGAAGTGAAAAACCGATATTATCGCCGTTTTGGATGATAAATGTGTTGATACCCACCACGTCCCCTTCGCCGTCTACCAATGGGCCGCCGGAGTTACCTGGGTTCAGGGCAGCATCAATGTGTAGGTAGGGAATGTTGTTCATCACTTCGCGCGCGCTGGATATGATGCCGTTTTTAACAGAAAATTTCAGCCCGAACGGGTGGCCGATGGCGGTCACGGGGTCGCGTTCCCGCAACATCTTGCCCACCCCGAGGCGCACCTCGGGTAATTCGGAGCCGTTGGCCGGCCCATCGAGAAATGCAAGATCGTACTTGCGGTCGGCATAACGTACCGTAGCCAGTTGTTTCTTGAACCGGGCGCCTTCGATGACTACCGCGCGGTTGCCCTCCACTACATGGTGGTTGGTGACGATCAGTCCCCGGTCTTTCAAATAAAAACCCGTGCCCGTGCTGTATGGCGTGGCAATCTGGACGATGATGTCGCGGTAGGTGTCTATAAAGTCGGACATGTTGTTTCTGCTTGAAAGGTTTCTAACCTTTTTCTCGAGTCATATCCAGATTGCGGATCATTTCCAGAAAACTCCTGGCGAAGAGCGGCATGGACGTGAAATCCAAAAGTTTGGTTGCGGGACGCAGACGCGGGTATTCGCGCCGGTTATTTTCGGCTATGGCTTGAATGCCCTGGAAAATCAGGCGTTTGTCTGGCAGCCCGTCCGGGGTAACAAATGTCGGGAAGCCGAGGCCGCTAAAAAAATCTGATTCGGTTATCTGGTAAAACAAGTGGAGCAAATCGCGGTCGGGCTTTGGCGGCACATTTTGAAACAATGCGTTGCCAACAATATACTGCGGCACAGCAAGCGCCAGTTCGAGGTGGTTTTGGCTGAGGTGCCATTCCATATTGGGCAGTTCGCCGTCAATGAGGGCGACAATACGCTCGTGGTTGGCTGGCGGATTGACGCCGAACGTGCTGCGCGTGCGGTACAACTCGCGAAGAATTTGCGCCCTCGGGCGGTCAAGAATTTTTTGAAACTCTTTGCGCAGAGCAAGGAGTTTGAGTTGATTGGTGCGCTCGTCCTTGGTAAAATAAATCCCGTAGATTTTTTCCAGCGTATCCATCACAAATCCCTCCGGACGAAGCAGGTAATCCAACCGAAATGCCAGCGAAAGCAGCAGATAGGCATAGCCGCCGGGATATTTGTTGGGATCGGGATCGGCTTTGTCCATCAGGACAAAAGCCGACTGGATTTGGGCACACAGGTAATCGTATTTGACGGCCTTTTCCGATTCAGGTATTTCCGCCTCAGGCGGCGTTTCCACCGGGTGCAGCGTGCTAAACTCGTCTATGAGCAAATCATCCTGCTTGTCGGCATGCACGGCCAGTTCGCGCAGGGCGTGCAGTAGTTTGAGCGGTGAGGCGTCCACGCCCGGCGTATCGAAGCGCAAGAGCAGGATGTTGTCGGGCGACAGGGCAAAACGGCAAAACTTGAGGTTGTAGTTGTATTCCATAAGGCGGCGCAGGAAACCCACATTCAGGTCTTCAGCGCGTGCAACCTTGCTTTCGGCCAAAACCTTGCCGGCCGTAGCCAGACCCGTGATGCGCTGGGACCCCTGCTGAAATTCGAAGTGCAGCGTCCCGTCCGCTTGTTTCCAGTGCACATTGTCCACCCGGTCGTCGCGCAGGTAGGTAAAAAATGCATCGTATGCCTCCAGGTGCAAGTCTTTATCAAATAACTCCAGCGAACGGTTCCAGGCAGCCACCTGGTCGTCCGTTTTGTAGGCATCGGTATAGCGCCCGAAAGGTATGTCCGGGAGCACCGCTTGGCGCTTGCCGAAGAGTTGTTCGAAGAAACCCATGCGCGTATTGGAGTTGGTTGGCGAAAAAGAGCGACAAAAGTAGCAAGTTTGCCCGGAAAAAAGGGGACACCATGAAATCGTTTCGGACAATGCTGCCACCGTACCAGACACCGTTCGCTCTTGCGCACACGGATCGGCTCCTGCTCGTAGGCTCCTGCTTCACCGAGCATATCGGGGCGTATCTGGCAGCAGCCAAATTTCAAATGCGGGTGAATCCCAACGGAATCGTGTACAATCCCGTTTCAATTGCTGCCACATTGCAGGCACTTCAGCAGGAACAGGCGGATGCCGAAAAACTATTGTTCGAGCACCAGGGGCTTTGGCATAGTTGGGCACATCACGGACGTTTTTCGCATCCCGACCGGGAGGTCGCGTTGCAAAATATTGAAACGGCGCACCGCGAAACGGCGGCATTTTTTAAAAATACAAACCGCCTGCTGCTCGCACTCGGCACGGCAGATGTGTTTTGCCTGCGGGAAACAGACCAGGTGGTGGCCAACAACCACAAGGCGCCCGCCAATTGGTTTTGGCAGCGCCGGCTGACTATCGCAGAAACGGTGAACACGCTGGAAAATGCGCTGGTACAATGGCATGCCGGAAAACCCGAACGGAATGTGCTGCTGACCGTCAGCCCGGTGCGCCACCTGCGCGGTGGTTTGGTAGAAAACCAGCGTAGCAAGGCTGTGCTGGTGCTGGCCTGCGCCGAACTGTGCGAACGACTCGATTTTGTACACTACTTCCCGGCGTACGAATTGCTGCTGGATGATTTGCGGGACTACCGGTTTTACGCCGCCGACATGGTACACCCGACGGATACGGCCGTGGACTACATCTGGGACTACTTTGCCGAGGCTTTTTTTTCTTCTGAAACCCGAAGCTTGCTGGCGCAAATCGCCAAAATACGAACAGCCGTCGCCCACCGCCCGTTTCACCCCGACACCCCGGAGCACCACGCCTTTGCCCGCCAACAACTGGAACTGATCCAAAAATTGACGCACCAGCATCCGGAACTGGATTTTTCCGGGGAAGTCGCATGGTTTCAGCAATTTTGCACGCAGGCGTAACCTTACCGAAACCAAAATTTACAAGGTGGACGCCGGCACGGTATTTCTTGCCATCCAGCCAATCGTACAGTATGGACCTTTCTTTGTTGAACAAAAATGCCCTTGTCGGCGGCGCCAGCGCCGGTATCGGACGGGCGGTAGCCCTCGAACTGGCCAACCTTGGAGCCAATGTGACCCTCGTAGCCCGTACCGAAACCACCTTGCAGGCCGCGATGGCCGGGTTGGACACCACGCAGGGACAACGGCACCGCTATTTAGTCGCCGATTTTGATGACAGCCAAATTCTGCTCACCAAAGTATCCGATCTGCTGGATCAGCAGCCCATTCATATTTTGGTGAACAACACGGGTGGCCCGCCGGGCGGACCTATTGTCGGCGCAAAACCCGAAGATTTTCTGAAGGCTTACCACAACCACCTCGTTTGTAATCAACTGCTGGCCCAGGCCGTACTGCCGGGCATGAAAGCAGCGGGTTACGGGCGTATTATCAACATCATCAGCACATCGGTGAAAGAACCGCTGGAAAATCTCGGCGTGTCCAACACAACCCGATGGGCAGTGGCATCATGGGCCAAAACCTGGGCCAATGAAGTGGGCGGGTTCGGTATCACCGTAAACAATGTGCTGCCCGGCTTCACCGGTACCGGGCGGCTGACGGATATTATCGAAAAACGCGCAGCCGCTTCGGGCGCCTCGGCAGATGTGGTGGAAAACCAGTTCAAAAATCAGGTGCCACTGCGGCGTTTTGCGGAGCCGGCCGAAGTGGCCGCTGCCGTGGCATTCCTGGCAAGCCCCGCTGCCGGATACATCACGGGAATAAATTTGCCGGTGGACGGCGGGCGGACGCGAAGCTTGTGAGCAAGCGGTAGGCAGTAGCGGCGGGTTTATGAGTTTTGAAAAATTAAACGTTCTTTGACATATTGGTAAAAGCGCAATTAAAAGCGTTGGAGAAAAGTCCTACGTGTGCCAACAGGCCGACGTACCTAAGGATGCTGTTGGGCTCATGGGGCGGTTTGTTGCACCATTGGACGATGTGTTTTTTCAACACATCGAACCGATCAGTAAAGGGGTGATTATGCACGAGGTCTTGCTTAAGCATTTTCCATACTTTTTCGATAGGATTGAGCCAGGAAGCATATGTAGGCAAAAAGTGGAGTTGGACGGGCAGGTTCATTTTGAGGTACTTCTTTTGGGGTTTTAGGTTGGCCCACGAAGCGGGCACTTTGCGTTCAAAGGGATAAAGTTGCACTTGCAAAGCGGCCAAAACATTGGGGTGGACATGGACGGGCCAGTTGTCTAAAACGATTTGTACAATCTTGCCCGGATGCTTGTGTGTCAAGGTTTTGAAAAACTCAATGAGAGCCGGTACGGTGATCTGGTTGCGGACGATGGCCTCAAAGTCACCCGTGAAGGCATTCAAAGCGCCGCAGATACGCAGTGCTTTGTCTGCCCTGTGTCCTTGGCGTGCCAAGGGCTGCGGCACACTGGATTCGACCCAGTCGTAACTGGCGCTGGGCTGCAAATGCACCGAAACTTGGTCAAAAAATACAAACCTGACGTTCAGGGTCGAAATCCCGCACGATGCTCAAGACATGTTCAGAATTTTCTTGGTACAGCGGGTCTGGGCTATGTACGTGATGCCGCGCTCGAACGTGGCGCACACCCAGCCGACGAAGCACGCGCCAAGCGCCCGACACACTGTAAGAATTCAGGCAACTCACCGCCGAGCACAGGTTTTTAAGCGTCCAGCGAACAGCAACCAAGCCGAAACCTTGCGGACGGCTGCCCATCGAATACTCGATCTCACTTTTGGCCTCCGCTACCGCCATCGGGGAAAAAGAGGGCTTGCGACCTCTGCCGGGCTTGTTTTCAAGCCCCTTGATCCCCCTCTGCTTTGTATCGATGCACCCACTCATAGACGGTATTACGGCGACGAACCCGTAGCAGACCATAAAATGCCACTTCTTTACCCTGGCGACCATCGGCTATCTGCAAAAGGGCCGAGGCGCGCTCTCGAAGGTGCGATTTAGCGGATTTTTTCACCATTTCTTCCAATTCCTTTCGCTCCTCCTCACTCAATTCAAGTCGAAGTACCATGTTTTTTTTGCGCTAATTTCCAATATTTTAAAGAACGTTTTATTTTTCAAAATTCATTATCCCGCCAGAGGCAAAAGACAAATTAGTAGTTGGCCGGGCTTGAGCCGAAAGTGCGCTTTCCGTTTTTCATCTCAATATGGAATTTACCCCGTTTGCCAAGTTCCTTTCCCGCACTGCCCCGGTAGAGTTCGAGATACCGCTTGTGCGTGGCATCGGATTGCTTTTTGCCGTTTACATGGAGGGTTTTGCCGGAGAGTTCCACGGAAAAATTATTGGGGTCGGTAACCAGTTCATCGCGCTGGAGGTTGATTTCCAGAAGGTGTACGATACCATATTGTTCCCGAAACCGAATCTGGTGCTCCTCGTTTGCCCAGTACGACCGGGATTTTGATTCTGCTGCTGCGGCCCGTTGCTCATCCAGCGCCGCGCGTTGCGCCCGCTCGGCTTTTTCAAGTGCCCGTTGTGCTTCTTCCAGCGCCTTGTGTGCTTCTTTCTGAGATTTTTTCCATTCGGTACGGCTTTGCGTGCGTTCCCGTTCCAGCGCGCATAGTTCCTGTTCGATTTGCCTGCGCTGTTGTTCCATGTCGCGCAGCGCTTCTTCCCGGATACGTTTGGCATCCATTTCAGGAAAGAATTCCCGGATTTGCAGCTCGGCGCCTTCCGGCGTATCAAATAAAAACTGTCCTCCATCCGGACTAAACTGGAAAAACTGTGGCGCGTCCGGTGCATCCGGCGCGGGCGGGATATGAAATTCCATAACTCGTCCGTCGGGTCGGGGAGTGTGCAGGCGGCTGCCCTCCATTTGAAACACGCGTTCGTTACCCTCAAAAAAACGGATACCCGGAATATCCAGTTTTTCACCTTTCTCCAGTTTTTTTCCATCCACCCAAACTTCATCGTTTTTGACCCGTATCTCCATGGGGTTCCCGTTTTGTTCCAAACGAATGACGGTGTTGCCCTGGTCGTCCACATCGGTGGTGATGATGGAAGAAGATGGCGCGTGCGGCGGAAATGGCGCACGCGGTGCGGGCATATTCCAACCGCGCGGGGCATCTGGCGGGGCCGGTGCAGGTTCCCAACCCGGTATTCCGGGTGGCGCCGGTGGGGCCGGCGGCGGTGTTGCGTCGCGCAAAATTTCTTTGGTGAGGGTACTGTATTGGTCGTATTCCGTGGCCGGGATTTCTTTTCCGTTGATGATGAGCCGACGCATTTTGCCGTCCTCCATCTCCATTTCCACGCGCTGGTTACCGTCGTCATGCACGATTTTTCCGCGCTCTTTTTTGGGTTTTGGTACGGAATCGGTAACCGTTTGCCACACTTGTGTTTCTTGTGGCGTGCCGGCAGCGAGCCATGTTTTTGGTGTTTCTGCTATGTTACGAATGGCTTCTGCCAAGGCCGGCGGGGTATTGGCGCGCAACGTAAAGAGGACGATAAGAGCCGAAAAAATGACTAAGGCAATGGTCTTTTCCATAATTGTAGTGGATGGTTGTGGTTGGTGGAGAATACGTTTGATACGTTCCAGCAGCAGGGGGCGACGACGGAGCAACGTGGGCGTGCCGTTCAGGCTCAGTGCCAGGTTGGGAGTTGGGGCGTTGCGGGCCAGGTCTTGCAGGTGTGCAAGGGTTTTGGCGTACGCCAGCCGGTTCCCGGTAAGCGCTACGGCGGTGTCGTCGCAGCAGTTTTCGCGCTCGGCCCGGATGGTAGCGGATATCCACCACACGGCGGGGTGGAAATAAAACACAGCCTCGATGAGGGTTTGCAGGAGGTTGAAAAGCCAGTCGCGCCGCGCCAGGTGCGCCAGTTCGTGCGCCAGCACAGCCTCTACTTCGGCAGGGGAGAGCTGGTTGGCCAAACCGATGGGGAGCAGGATCATCGGTTTGAAAAAACCTAAAGCCATGGGTACCCGAATCAGAGCTGATTCCAGTAAAACCACCGGTCGGGTGTAGCCGATTTCGGCAGTCAATTTCCGTAAACGATCCTGCCAATCGGCCCCTGCCGGCCGGGTTTGTCGGCGTCGCAGGCGCTGCACATAATGCAGGCCTCCAGCCAAACGAAGCAGAAAAAACAAAAATCCGGGGAGCCATAGCGCCACGATCACGGGGTGGCATACCTCCAGTTTTGAGGCCATAGCGGCCCAAAAATTTTGAGAAACAGGCAGTGTGGCGCCAGGTGTGCCAAGTGTCATCGCCGGCAGCATCCAAACGGTTTGGGCGTCGGCAACCACAGGTACCTGCGCGGGCTGATACACCCGGACAAAGGTGGCTGCGGCAACAATGGCGAGACATAGCAGGGCGCTATAGGCTGCCCGGTAGCGCTGTTTTGCCGAGCGCAACCGCGGCAGTACGAGCCAGAGTACCAGGGCAATGGCCGAGCCTTGCCAAAGGGTGTGTACCAGCGTCCAACCTAAAGCGCGGACGACGGCGTCGGACAAAAAGAGCGAACTGTGCATCATGGTTCCGGTTGATTTTGTTCAATTTGTGCCAGGAGCGCTTTGATCTCGTCAATTTCAGATTGATTGGCCTCGTGGTTGCCCAGCGCTTGCAGGACGAGTTTCATCGCGCTGCCCCGATAGGCTGCATCCACAAACTGCCGGAGCAGCGCGGACTGGGTTTCCTGTTCGTTCACGGCAGCCGAATAGATGTGCGTACGCCCCTCTTCGTCCCGGCCAACCAACCCTTTTTCATACATGATTTGCATGATTTTCAACGTGGTGGTGTACCCGGTTTCGCGAGGAGCGCCGGAGGAGCGCCGTCCGCTGCGGGCGGGTTTTTGCGGGTTGTTCAGGTGCTCGTTCACGGTGCGTACCGTGCTTGGCCCCAGTTCCCAAAGGAGCTGCAGGATTTCTAATTCGGATTCGGTTGGCTTGCTTGTTTGCATGTTTGCGCAGGTGTGAAAAAATGACGCTGCAAACATCTACGAAGTTTTTCGTAGTAACAAATTATTCTACGAATTTTTTCGTAGAATAATAAAATGGCTGTGGAGACAAGGACATGGGGCAATGCCGAAAAGACAAGCGACGAATCCGGGGGATGCAGGTAAAGGGCGGGCGGTACGGTTTTCCGGCAACCACCACTACAATTTCTCCTTTTACTTCTTTGGCTCCAAAATGGGCAAGGATTTCCTGCAAGGATGCCGTTTTGATTTCCTCGAACATTTTGCTCAGTTCGCGGGCCACGCAGGCCCGGCGGTCGGGGCCACACACGGTGACGAGTTCGCCAAGGCATTTGACTAAGCGGTAGGGAGATTCGTACAGGACGAAAGTATGGGGCAGTTCGGCGAGGTATTTCAGCCGGGTTTGCCGGCCTTTTTTATGCGGTAGAAAACCATCAAACTGAAACGTATCGCAAGGTAGTCCGCTAGCTACAAGAGCAGGCACGAATGCGGTTGGTCCGGGCAGGCATTCCACCCGCACGCCTGCCTGAACGCAAGCTCGTACCAGTAAAAACCCGGGATCGCTGATGCCCGGCGTACCGGCATCAGACACGAGCGCCATGGTACCACCCGCCGCCAGTTCCGCCACAATTCGGTCAACAACGGTGTGCTCGTTGTGTGCGTGAAACGCCCGAAGCGGCGTGCTGATGCCGTAGTGGTCGAGTAGTCGGCGGCTCGTACGGGTATCTTCCGCCAGAATCAGCGGCACCTCTTTCAGTATGCGCAATGCACGCAGGGTGATGTCTTCGAGGTTGCCGATTGGGGTGGGGACGACGTAGAGCACAGGTGCTATTTTGAGTGTACAATTGGAATCAATTCCGCAACGGCTTCCCGCTTTCCAGCATTTGCTGGATGCGTTCCAGTGTTTTTTGTTCCCCGCACAGGCTCAAAAACGCTTCGCGTTCCAGATCGAGGAGGTACTGCTCGGACACCTGTTGCGGGCTGGTGAGGTCGCCGCCACAAAGCACCCACGCTATTTTTTGGGCTATTTTGATATCGTGGTCGGTGGCGTAGTTGCCGAGTTTGAGCGAATGTGCCGCGATGTACAATGCGCCGAGGCCTGTGCGTCCCAGGACAAAAATGTCCTTGCGCTGGATCGGTTGGACATAGTTTTCCGCCAGTTCCAGCACCCGGGCTTTGGCTTCGGCAATGTTGCGGGCGGTGTTGTGCACCACCTGGTCTTTTTGCGGAAGCAGGTAGCCGTAGTTGAATGCCTCGTAAGCGGATGTGGCCACTTGTGCCGTAGCGATGGTTTTGAATTTTTCAATCAATGTCGGGATTTGCACGTCGCCTTCGCGGGTGTACGCATCGGAGGCGCGCACAGCAAATTCCTTGGTGCCGGCGCCGCCCGGAATGAGGCCCACGCCCACTTCCACCAGACCAATGTAACTTTCGGCAGCAGCCACGACGCCGTCGCAGTGCATGGCAAATTCGCAGCCTCCGCCAAAAACATAGCCCTGCGTAGCCATCACCACGGGCACCGACGAGTAGCGCAAGCGCATGGAGGTTTGCTGGAAAATACGGACAGCCATGTTCAGTTCGTCCCATTCCTGTTGATAGGCCATCATGGCAATCATCATCAGATTGGCGCCCACGGTAAAATTTTGGGCATTGTTGCCGATCACCAGCCCCTTCCAGCCTTCCTCTTCGGCAATACGCACGCTTTCGTTCAGACCGCGCAAAATACCCTCGCCGATGGCGTTCATTTTGGAGTGAAATTCCAGGCAAAGCACCCCGTTTCCGATGTCGTGCAAGGTAACTTCTGCATTTTGAAACACCGGCTTTTGGTCGCGCCAGGCATCCAGCACGATGAATGATTCGCCACCCGGCAGCGGGTCAAAGGTTTTCGTAGTCGGGTTGTAACACAGGCGTTTGCCGTTTTCGGATTTGTAAAAACTCGTGTGCCCGGCAGCGAGCATCTCCGACACCCAGGGCGCTATTTTTTCGCCTTTGGCCTCGGCGGCTTGTACGGCTTCGGCTACACCCACGAGGTCCCAGTATTCAAACGGGCCTTTTTCCCAGGCAAAGCCGGCGCGCAGGGCGTCGTCTATGGCATAAAGTGTGTCGCTGATCTCCGGTATGCGGTTGGAAGCGTAGGCGAAGAGACCGAGAAAGGAGCGCTGGAGCAGCTCCGCGCCTTTGTCCGTACCCTTGAAAATCGCCTTCATGCGGCGCGGCAGTTCATCAATTTGTTTGAGCGTGTCGAGTATCGGCAGTTTGGTTTTTTGCGAAGGCCCGTACTCCAGGGTATCGAGGTTGAGGGCGAGCACCACGGGGCGACCTTTTTCGTCCCGTTCGCCGGTTTTTTGATAAAAACCCTTGCCCGACTTGTTTCCGAAAAATTTGTTTTCGATCAAAAATTCCAGAAACCGGGGTACCTCGAAGGCGCCGATCTGCTCGTCGTGCGGGCAGTTTTGGCGCATCCCGTTGATGACGTGCACGGCCGTATCCATACCGACGAGGTCGCCCAGACGGAAAGTACCCGTTTTTGGACGGCCAATAGCCGGGCCGGTGAGCGTATCCACCGTGGCAATATCAAGGCCGATCTCGTGGGTCAGTTGGAAAATTTTGGCCATGGCATACACGCCGACGCGGTTGGCGATGAAAGCCGGGGTATCCTTGCAGAGTACGGTTTGTTTGCCGAGGAAAACGTCGCCGTAGTGCATAAAAAACGCCGTCGCGGCCGGGTCGGTATCGGGCGTGGGAATGATTTCCAGCAGCCGCATGTACCTGGCAGGATTGAAAAAGTGGGTGCCGAGGAAGTGCTGTTTGAAATCGGCGCTGCGGCCCTCGGTCATTAGGTGAATCGGAATGCCGGAGGTATTGGAGGTGACAAAGCTGCCGGGGGTGCGGTATTTTTCGACTTTTTCAAATACCTGTTTTTTGATGTCGAGGCGCTCTACGACCACTTCGATGATCCAGTCGCAGTCTTTTATTTTCGGAAAATCGTCCTCGAAATTGCCCACGGTAATCCTGGATGCAAATTTCTGGTCATAGAACGGCGCGGGTTTGGATTTGAGGGCTGTTTGCAGGGCCGCTTGCCCGATTCGGTTGCGGGCATCGGGCTTTTGGGCTTCACTTTCCTTCAGGTCGGAGGGCAGGATATCCAGCATCAGGACTTCGAGTCCGCAGCCAGCGAGGTGTGCAGCAATGCCTGTACCCATGAGGCCGGATCCAAGTACGGCTACTTTTCGTATGTGTTTATTGAGCATGATGATTTGATTGATTCGAATAGTTTGATTGACTCGATTGGTAGTGGCGGGCTGGTTGTCTGAAAAAACTACCGCAGGTTTTTCCGGCGAAAGTTCGCCCGGCGAAGGTAGGGGTTTCGTGCAGGAAAAAATGAATGTAGCCCGTGTTTGCTTTTGGAGTTTGAAAGGACAAAACAATAATGGTGTTTTGCTATTTCCAATCAGATGTAAAAATCATTTGGCAGCGTATGCTCCACAAAGGTGTATCTACATTTGTCTTTCTAAAATCTATTCAAATTTTAACCGATCTTTTTGAAACATGAACCTTCCGTACAATTCCCGCCTTTTCCGATTTAGTGGCCTGATTTTGATTGTTTTAGTTTGGCTCGCCAACTCAAGTAACCCACCTACCGGACGTACCGGGGCGCCATTCGACGGAAGTTGCAACAACTGCCACTCCGGCGGCAATTTTTCAGGTACAGTGGTTTTGGACGGGCTGCCTTCCACCATCGAACCCAACACAACATACCCATTGACCATCACCCTCACGGCTACCGGCGGTAGCCCTTCCCGGGGCGGATACCAACTCGTGATGGTGGACGGCAACAATGCCAATGCCGGCGATTTGATCGCGATCAACGGCCAGAGCGGTACCGAGTTTTTTTCCGGCAGGGAATATATGGAACACCGAGGCTCGAAAGTCTTTTCCGGCGGTTCCGTATCGTGGGCTTTTAACTGGAAATCACCGGTGACCGTCAACGGAAATACCATAAAAGCCTATTTTATAGGTAACTTTTGCAACGGAAACAACAATGATAGCGGCGACATTGCATTCGCTTTTTCTGAAACATACGCCTTCGCCGGCCTGCCTCCCCTGTCGGCTTTCATGTCCGATGTGACCCCGGTATCCTGCAACGGCGGTAACAACGGCAGCGCAACAGTGGAAGCCTCCGGTGGCGCTACACCGTACACCTACCTGTGGTCGAATGGTCAAAACGGTCAGACAGCCGTGAACCTGGCCGCCGGCACCTACACCGCCACCGTTACCGGGGCCGCCGGCTCGGGCACTGTCACCGCCACGGCGGTCATTACCCAGCCATCCGTGCTCAACGCATCGGCCTCCGTTGCGGGGGTACTTACCTGCATCAATTTATCCGTCACGGCTACCGCATCCGCTTCGGGAGGAATCGGGCCATACTCGTTTGAATGGCCGAACGGCCTGATGGGCAACCCGGTCGAATTGACGGACCCGGGTACCTACGCGGTGACCGCCATTGATGCCAACGGCTGCACCAAAACAGCCAACTTCACGGTGCTCAGCAATACCGTCTTGCCCAATGCTACCGCCGGCCCGCCGGCCACGCTGACCTGCGCGCAGCCAACAGCAACCCTGAGTGCAGCCGGCTCGTCGCAAGGCCCGGCATTTACCTACCTGTGGACAGCATCCAACGGCGGCAATATCCTCTCGGGCGCTATGACCCTGAATCCCGTAGTGAATGCCGCAGGTACCTATACGCTGCTGGTGACCAATACCAATAACGGCTGTACGGCTTCGAGTTTCACTACGGCAACCAGCAACATTCAGCCGCCAACCGCATCGGCCACGGGCGGACAGCTGACGTGCGCCAACGGATCCGTGACGCTCCAAATAACCACCAATGCGAATAACCCGACATTCCTGTGGTCGGGGCCGGCCGGGTTTGCTTCTAATCAGCAGAACCCTTCGGTGGATACGTCGGGCACCTACACCGTGACCGTGACCAACAGCGCCAACGGCTGCACCAATACCGCTACAGCATCGGTGACGCAAAATACGACCCCGCCTACGGCGGCGGCCTCGGCCGAAACCCTGACTTGCGCGGACACGCTGTCGCAAATAACCACAACGACCAATGCCAATCCGGCCACATTTTCCTGGGCCGGTCCGGGTGCTTTGCCTCTGCGTTGCAAAACCCCGAAGTGGCTGTATCCGGCAATTACACCGTGACCGTGACCAACGGCGCCAACGGCTGTACCAACACCGCTACCGTTTCGGTAGGACAAAATAAGACCCCGCCTACGGCTACTGTTTCGGCTGAAACGCTGACTTGCGCGGACACGCTGTCGCAAATAACCACAACAACCAATGCTAATCCGGCCACATTTTCCTGGGCCGGCCCGGGTGCTTTTGCCTCTGCGTTGCAAAACCCCGAAGTGGCTGTATCCGGCAATTACACGGTGACCGTGACCAATGGCGCCAATGGTTGCACCACTACGGCCACGGCGACGGTCAACCAAAACATAACGCCGCCCGTGGCCGCCGTTGCCCAGCCGGGCAACCTGAACTGTCTCGTGTCTTCGCTGCAACTCAACGGAACGCCCTCCTCACAAGGCCCCAATTTTGATTACCTGTGGACAACCCCGGACGGTAATATCGTTGAGGGCGATACTACTCTGACCCCGACGGTGGATGCAACCGGAACCTACAACTTGGTGGTTGTCAACGCGAACAACGGTTGCACGTCTACTGCCGGCGTCATCGTCGTGCAATCACCACAGGTAACTGCCGCCGTAAATAATGTGGTGCCTGTGGCTTGCAACGGTGGACAAAACGGCTCGGCCACGGCGATTGGTGGCGGCGGTTTTGGTGTTTTTACCTACAACTGGTCCAACGGCGATACGACGGCTACAACGACCAACCTGGCTCCGGGTACCTACATAGTCACGATCACGGATGCCGAAAACTGCACGGCCACGGCTACGGCCACCATCACCCAGCCGACCGTGCTGAACGCCAACGCTACAGCCACCGGTGAAACCGCATCCGGCGCCAACGACGGCACCGCTACTTCCGGCCCATCCGGCGGTACCCCCGGTTACACATACCTGTGGAGCACCAACGAAACAACGGCAACGATCACCAACCTGTCTCCTGGCAATTACACCGTGACGGCCACGGATGCCAATGGCTGTACGGCCGTGCAAATCGTCACGGTCAACAGTTTCAATTGCACCATATCGGCAACGGCTACAACCACGAATGTCACCTGCAACGGCGCCGGTGACGGTACCGCTACGGTCACCCTGAACGGGGCGGCATTACCGGCTACTTTCCTCTGGTCCAACGGCGATACGACGGCCATGGCTACCAACCTGGTGCCCGGCACATACACTGTTGAAATCACGGATGCCAACAACTGTCCTGCCGAGCTTTCGGTGCAAATCACTGGACCCGCCGTGCTCCTGGCCAATGTTTCAGCCACCCATGAATCAGGCGTAGGGCTGAACAACGGTACCGCAACCGCCCAACCCACGGGCGGCACCGCGCCTTTCCTGTATTTTTGGAGCAACAATGCTACCACCCAGACCATCACCGGCCTCGCACCGGGACAGTACACCGTGACGGTTACGGATGACAACGGCTGCACTGCCGTGCAAACTACAACGGTTAATGCTTTCGGTTGCAGCCTCGCTGCAACCATCTCTACCCTGAATGTCCTGTGCAACGGCGGCAATACGGGTCAGGCAACGGCAATCCCCACCGGTGGTGTAGCACCCATCACCTACCTCTGGTCGAACGGCGCAGCTACGGCTACTGCTTCCAACCTCGTCGCCGGCATATACACCGTCAACGTCAGCGATGCCGCCGGATGCCAAACAGTTTCTATGGCAACCATCACGCAGCCGTCACCACTGGTAGCACAAATTTCGGTGACGCCGACCTCTTGTCCGGAAAATTTGGATGGCGCCTTCTCTCTCGCCTTTTCAGGGGGAGTATCGCCGTATCAAATCTCCTGGACGGGCGGCGGCAGCAACCAAAATCTTGGTGTCGGCACCTATTCAATCACAGTAATTGATGCCAATGCCTGTACCATCCTGGAAACGGTAATAATCACCTCCAACGATACCATCACGCCGGTTATCAGTTGCCCGATATCGGTTACGGGCTGTGCAGGTGTCTCGCTGCAATACCCTGTGCCCGGCGTATCGGATAATTGCAACCTCGGCGGCGTACAAGTGGAACTCATTTCCGGGTTGCCCAGCGGCAGCAATTTTCCGGTTGGCGAGAGTGTGCTGGTATACCAGATTACGGACGTTTCGGGCAACAAATCCACCTGCTCCTTTTCGGTTACCGTTGGCCAGCCCATCGAAATAACGCTGGATGCGACTTCGAACGATGTGGGCAATACCGGTGTGGGAGGTATCCAGATCACAGTCGGTGGCGGCACAGGCAACCTGATGTTTGCGTGGGAGAAAGACGGTCAGCCGTTTGCCATCACGGAAGACTTGGGCAATTTGACGGCCGGTGTGTACACGCTTACGGTATCGGATCAAAATGGCTGCGCCAGAACACTGCCGCCGGTAACCATAGACAACACCGTTTCCACCATAGAGCCGGACGCTGCCGTGTCCGTGCGTATCGTGCCCAATCCGGCCAGCCTGTTTATACGCGTTGAAATGCGGGGCATACAACCCGCCGTTGTGCAATTGTTGGACGGGAAGGGCCGCTTGCTCCGCACCGTGTTGCCCGCCGAGTGGCAAAACCGCATCGAAGTGGCATCCTTGCCGGCAGGGTTGCACTATGTGCAGGTTTTGGACGCAAACGGGCGCTCCTTCCTGGCGAAATGGGTCAAAGCAGACTAACGGAACAAATATCTTTTTTACCGCAGATGCGGAGACGCGGGGTTTTAGAGCGTGTTTAAATTTTAGTGCTGGAGCGAGGGCGAGCAAATTTTGTTTCTATTGAGGCAAAATTTGCAGCCGTAGCCAGGTGCCTACGGCGAAAATTTTAACGAAGATAGAAATGAAATTGGCCGTCCGTAGCCCAGCAACTAAATTTTAAACACGCTCTTAATGCTTTGAATATCAAAACCTCTGCGTCTCCGTATACTCCACCGTACAGGCGTATTTTTTATTGAAAAGATAAATTAACAAACGTAGTCTGCCCTTTTGCCCGATATTTACACCCTAAACAAGCATTATCGTACAACACTATTTTTCATAATTCAATACCTAAATGGAAGAGAAGAAGCGCCGTCCGCGCATCATAAAGCCAAATCAGGAGTTTCCGCTGAAAGAGCGTCCTAAGTCAGATGATCCCGGCGATGAAAACAATCGCGAAAGATTCAATAAAGAAAAAGAGCCTTGGCAAAACCGGGAGAACTCCGGCGAAGACCAAAAAACAGATCGGCCCTTTGACCGCGAACGCAAACCATGGCAAGACCGGAGCCAAAGTGGCGGAGGAGAACGTAAACCGTGGCAAGACCGGAGCGAAGGCGGCGAACGCAAACCGTGGCAGGATCGGAGCCAAAGTGGCGGTGGCGAACGCAAACCATGGCAAGACCGGAGCGAAGGCGGCGAGCGCAAACCGTGGCAGGATCGGAGCCAAAGTGGCGGCGGCGAGCGTAAACCGTGGCAAGACGCGGACCCGTGGCAGACAAAAGGGCGGCGGCGAGCGTCAACCGTGGCAAGACCGGAGCGAAGGTGGTGAACGCAAGCCGTGGCAGGATCGGAGCCAAAGTGGCGGTGGCGAACGCAAACCGTGGCAAGACCGGAGCGAAGGTGGCGAACGCAAGCCTTGGCAGGATCGGAGCCAAAGTAGTGGTGGCGAGCGCAAACCGTGGCAAGACCGGAGCGAAGGCGGCGAGCGCAAACCCTGGCAGGACCGGAGCCAAAGTGGCGGAGGCGAGCGCAAACCGTGGCAAGACCGGAGTGAAGGCGGCGAACGCAAACCGTGGCAGGATCGGAGCCAAAGTGGCGGTGGCGAGCGCAAACCGTGGCAAGACCGGAGTGAAGGCGGCGAGCGCAAACCATGGCAAGACCGGAGCCAAAGTGGCGGTGGTAGTTTCAGAAAATCATATAGCGGCCGCGACAGCAGTGGTTTTGGCAAAAAACCGTTCGGGCGTAAACCGTTCAAAAAAGAAGAATTTCATGTCGAACGCAAACCCAAACCCGGGTTACCCTCGGGTGCGGATATGCCGCTGAACAAATACCTGGCGCATTGCGGCCTTTCATCCCGCCGCAAAGCCGTCGAATTCATAGAACAGGGCCTGGTAACCGTAAACGGCGAAGTCAAAATGGAGCCTTACTATCGGGTTCAGCAAAACGATATAGTGCTTTGCGAAGGCAAACCCGTTCAAATCCAGGAACGCCGCGTGTATCTGCTGCTCAACAAACCCAAGGGCGTGATCACCACCACCGACGACGAACGCGGGCGCGCAACCGTGCTGGATATTGTTGACCCGCACTACCCCGAACGCCTCTACCCCGTTGGCCGCCTCGACCGCGATACCACCGGCCTGCTGGTCATCACCAATGACGGCGAAATGGCAGCCAAACTAACCCACCCCAGCCATCAGGTTCAAAAACAATACCGCGTCGGGTTGGACCATCCACTGAGCAAAGCCGACTTTGAACGCATCGAAAAAGGAGTGGAATTGGAAGACGGCCTGCTGGAAGTCAACTGGGTACGCTATTCCGAAGAACAGCCCAATCGCGATGTGATCGAACTGGAAATTACCGAAGGCCGAAACCGTGTCGTCCGCCGCCTGTTCGAAGCCTTGGGCTATCAGGTGCGCAAACTGGATCGCTTTTATTTCGCCGGCCTGACCAAACGGGAACTGCCCCGCGGCTCCTTCCGGGAACTGACCCAACGCGAAATCGTCATGCTGAAGCATTTCACCGGACACCCGTCCACCGCCCAACGGCGTGCAGAAATGCTGGACGCCCAGGATGAGCCGGAACTGGAAGTTGATATGGAGACAGCCCCCGAAATGGTGGTTGAATCCAAAGCGGTGAAGAAACCCAAAAAAGTGAAAGAGCCGGAAGTTGATATGGAGACAACTCCCGAAATTGGGATTGAACCCAAAGCGGTAAAGAAACCCAAAAAAGTAAAAGAGCCGGAAGTTGATATGGAGACGGCTCCCGAAATCGTGGTTGAACCCAAAGCGGTGAAGAAACCCAAAAAAGTAAAGGAGCCGGAAGTTGAAGCGGAGGCAACTATAGAAGCGGAACCGAAAGTGAAGACAAAGGCGAAATCAAAGACAAAATCACAACCGGAGGAGGATCCGAAAGAAAATTGAATACAGCTATGAAAACAAAACACTTTTGGCCCCGCTGTTTGCTGGCCGTACTCTTCCTCACTGGAATAAGTACGGCTAATCTTCATGCCCAAATGACGGAAGGCCGTGTACGTTTCGGACTCAAAATCGGCGTGAACGGTAGCAACCTCTACGACGATGCCAAAGCAGAAGACCGCGACGGCCGCATTGGCCTGATCGGGAGCGCTTTTGTAAAAATCCCGCTCGGACAAAGTAAATTTTCGCTGCGGCCCGAACTGCTTTTTGCTACGAAAGGGGCGAGTTTCACGCGCGATAGTTTCGTGTCTTCCCTGAAATCTGCTTACCTCGAACTGCCACTCTCCTTAGAGTACAACCTCAGTATTCTCAACCTGCATGCCGGCCTGAATGCTGGTTACCTCGCCGGTTCGACGGGTTTGTTCAAGGACGAACAAGGGAATACAATCAATTTTGACAAAGACGATCTGGAAAAAGTTGACTTCGGCTGGCACGTTGGTGCGGGAATTGATCTGGGCAACATTGGCCTGCACTTCCGTATCTCCCGTGGATTCAAGGACGTGGGCAGCGGCCAAACCGTTGACGGGTTGGTAGGCAGCCTCAAAAATTCCGCCTGGGCATTGACCTTCGCGTATGGTTTCTAAGAGCCTCTAAAACATGGCAAGACTTCAAGCCGATTTTTTGGTGCTCGGCTCAGGTATAGCCGGGCTGACTTTTGCGATTAAAACCGCACAGGCACATCCCGATCGTAAGGTGCTCGTCCTGACCAAAACAGACGAGGGAGAAAGTAATACGCGCTATGCCCAGGGCGGGGTAGCTGCGGTTTGGGATCACCAAAAAGACACCTACAACAAGCATATCGAGGACACGCTCGATGCAGGTGACGGCCTCTGCAAACCTGAAATCGTTGAATTGGTTGTGTGCGAAGGCCCCGACCGCGTACAGGAAATTATCAACTGGGGTGCTCGTTTCGACAAGGAAAAAGACGAAAAAGGTAACTACGACCTCGCCCGGGAAGGCGGCCACTCCGAACACCGCATCCTGCACTACAAAGACCTCACCGGCTGGGAAATGCAACGCACCCTCATCGAAGAGGCCCACCGATACCCGAATATCGAAATTCTGGAGCACTATTTTGCGCTCGACCTGATCACGCAGCACCACCTCGGGCGCATGGTCATTCGGGTTACACCCGACATTGAGTGCTATGGCTGCTATGCGCTGAACAAAAAAAATAGCGAGATTGACACAATCCTCGCGCGCGTTACGATCCTCTGCACGGGCGGCGGCGGGCAGGTTTACAAGTCTACCACCAATCCGGTTATTGCCACCGGCGACGGCATTGCCATGACCTATCGCGCCAAAGGCCGGGTGGAAAACATGGAATTCGTACAGTTTCACCCCACTTCTCTGTACAACCCTGCCGGGGAAAACCCCTCGTTTCTGGTTTCGGAAGCCGTGCGCGGTTTCGGCGGAATCCTGAAAACCGCCGAAGGCGAAGAGTTTATGCACCTGTACGATGAGCGCCTGTCACTGGCCCCGCGCGATATTGTGGCTCGTGCTATTGACTCTG
This sequence comes from Lewinellaceae bacterium, assembly GCA_016719605.1. Classification (GTDB taxonomy): domain Bacteria; phylum Bacteroidota; class Bacteroidia; order Chitinophagales; family Saprospiraceae; genus M3007. The sequence continues at coordinate 53,992 of JADJYW010000019.1, forward strand.
AAATGAAAAAACGCGGTACCGATTGTATGTACCTCGATTGTCGGCACCTGGAAAAGGAAGCCTTCCTCGCGCACTTCCCAACAATCTATGAAAAATGCCGCAGCCAGGGCATTGACCCTATGCACGACCTGATTCCGGTAGTACCGGCCTGCCACTATTTGTGCGGCGGTATTTTGGTGGACGAAAACGGGAGAAGCAGTATCCACCGCCTCTATGCCGCAGGTGAATGCTCCTCTACCGGTTTGCACGGAGCCAACCGCCTGGCCTCCAATTCGCTGCTGGAGGCTATGGTTTTTGCCCATCGAATTTTTGTTGATACACAAGATAAAATTGCCAACTGGACGCTCCGCGAAGATGTGCCCGACTGGAACGCCGAAGGCACCACCGATCCGGGCGAGATGGTACTGATTACGCAAGGCATGAAAGAATTGAAAGATATCATGTCCTACTACGTCGGCATCGTGCGCTCCAATGTGCGTCTCAAACGCGCGCTTGACCGACTTTACCTGCTCTTCCAGGAAACAGAAGATTTGTACCGAACTACCACGATCAGCCCGCAACTGATGGAGCTGCGCAATTTGATTACTATCGCTTACCTCATCACGCGTTCGGCCACACATCGTCGCGAAAGCCGGGGATTACATTTTACCACAGATTACCCGGACCGGCTGGCTTTGTGGAGCATTCGGTGTTGTAGTCAATTCAAAATCACCACTTTCGCGATCACCGCGTCGGGGTTTTCAAACAACCTGGAACTGGTAGCAAAAACCAGATACACCCCGCTGGCAGCCCGCCGGCCAAGATAGTCGCGTCCGTTCCAAACCGCTTGCCCGCCGAGGGCTTTGCCTTCGTAAACCAGGTTTCCGGACACATCGGTGATTTTTACGTTGGCATCGCCTGCCAGGCCGTAAATAGCAATGGGGCCGTCATAGTCGGGCCGCACAGGATTCGGGTAGGCGAAGGGTTTGAGGCTGTTGATCAGGCCACCCGCCGTGGCCTCGCCCCGGTAGGAAATGAGGCCCTTATTGGTGCCGATCCAGACCTCTCCGGTGACGGGGTCAATTTCAATGTCCAAAACCGTGTTATCGAGCAAAGGGCTATTGGTGCTGGTAAAGCGGGCCTCCTGGGTGTCGCCGCCGGCCGATTGTACGAAGATGCCGTTGGTTGTACCGAACCATTTGCGGTTGGCGCCGTCCACGGCAATCGTACGAATAGCCTCGTTTTCGAGCAGGTAGCCATTGAAATCGTCCACTGTGACAATGCGGCGCGTACCCCGGCAACTATTGTCAAATACATTGCTGCCGCACTGAAAACTGACGGTACCCTGCTGGGTACCGATCCAAACGTCGCCGTCGAGATCCACAACAATACAGTTTACGGTGTTGGTGGGCAGTACGCTGTTGGCAGTGGTGAGCAAGCGGTAGCGGTCGTCGCCGGGATCGTCGAGGTCGTTGCCGCTGTCATACACCAGCACCCCGCCGTTGAAGGCCACAACAAACCACTTGTACCCGTTTCGGTCTACAGCTACCTGCATCAGGTTGTTTGCCGGCGCGCCGGCAAAATTGCGTAGTGTTCCGTCGGCTTTGAGTACCGCTATGGGGGCCTGAGCGCCGTAGTTGCTGATCCACAGGTTGCCTGCATCGTCGAAAGCCAGCCCGCCAAGGGCCGTGCGGTTGGTGCCGGATGCGCCTGCGTTTTGCAGGATGGAGTTGCTTTGATGAAACACCGTGGCGGGTACACCTGCCTGCGTAGCCTCTACCAGGCCACCCCAAAAACTACCGACATAAAACTTGTCCTGAAACGGATGCGTGACGACTCGCCAATGATCCACATGGGAATTGGACGGAACCAACTCGGGGTTGGAGCCTTCATGGAAGCGCTTCCATTGTTTGTCCGTATCGAGCAGGTACACGCCTGCCCGGTTGTAGAGGGGGTTCAGCGTAGCGTCAAACCCTGGCGTACCCACGAGCACTTTGCCATTGCCCACGGCGATTTCAGAAATAGCCTCGGTGTACGGCGAGTTGAACCGGAACCGGTCGCACTGCCCGAGGTTGTCGTCGTAAAATCGAAAATCGTCGTTGCCGTCGGCCATCCAGAATTTTCGGGAACCATCTTCTACGGCATACCGGGGGCCAAAAGATTCGCAGGCCCAGTGAATATCGTAGGGTTGTGCCGTGGCAGAAACGAGGTATTGCACACTGCCGTTAAAATCTTTTTTCCAGCCGACAACGAGGCCGGCGCCTTCCGTGCTCAGGAAAATCACGTCGCGGGTGGGGTTTGTAGCCACCGTGTCCAAAACGGCCCCATCGTAGCGGCAAAGCGCTTGCTCCAGGCCGATGAAAAGTTTGTCGCCAAACGGCTGCATAGCCAGTGCCGTGTGCCCGCGGGGCATGCCTTCCATATCGCCCAGCAAGCGCCAGCGACTGAAGTCGGCTGGATTCAGGTCATCGCTCGGCAGGCGATAGATACCTTCTTCCGTTCCGGCGTACAGGTTGTTTTGGTAAATGGCGATGGAGCGTACGGGCAGGTCGGTGAACGTGGTGAACGTCACCTCGGCAGCTGCCATATTGAGTTTGATAATGCCGAAACCACAGGCTAAATAAGCGTTTTCACCCTCAAAAGCGACATCGTATATTTTTTTATCGCCAATGATGTTCGTGTTTTTGGCGATGAACGGGAGGTTGATGACCGAGCCGTCGGCCGCTCGCCAAAGGTCCATGTTGCTGTTGGTGTAGGTGAGCAGCAGGGTATTGGCTGGTTTGTTGAACCGGATAAAATTCATGCCGACATCGCTCAGACCCTCTACTTTAGTCAAAAAATGCGGGGAACGATCGGCTTTGTCAATTTCGACCACAGACCACTCCGTAGCGAAATAGACCTTGGTATCGCTCTGGGAAACCGATACGGCACGCTGCCAGGGCAGGTGCTGTCGCCATTCGCCAATGGCAAGGCTGGGAAAATTGACAGACTGGGCGGTAATTTTCCCGATAACCGAAAGAAATGCAAGGGCAAATACGCCCGAAAAAATGCGGATACTCATGGTGGACAGGCTGATGAAACGTTGAACGTGACAAGGGGTAATGGTGCGGGATTGCGGGGTCGGGTTGCCTGTGGTGCTGCACCAGGCTACCGATGTCCCGGAGTCAATTTTTCAGGGTGTGGCGCGCTCGCTTCGGCGCTATCCGGAAAAACCCGAACGGAAAAAATATTTGTCAAAATGGAATATAGCCGTACTTTCGCGGCACAATTCTAATCAAAGTAATGCGAGAGGGAACCTTGGGTTCCCTTTTTGTTTGCCCATCCCCGAACTCCTCAACCTGTACTATCATGGACCTGATCGAACGCATCGCCCAAATAGTGGAAGAAAAATATGCGATAGACGAGGAACTCGCCGATTGTTATACCGTGGATATTGAATTGAAACCCGGAAACAAACTGTATGTTTTTGTAGACAGCGACTCGGGCATTAATTTCGGCAAATGCAAAAAGATCAGCCGCCACCTGGAAAGTTATCTCGACACCAACGGCTGGCTCGGTAGCCAGTATGTTCTGGAGGTCAGTAGTCCGGGCATCGGCCGGCCGCTCCGGTTTCTGCGCCAGTACCACAAAAACATCGGTCGCACCGTGGTCGTCACCCTGCTGGATGAAACCCGGGAGCGCGGTATCCTGAAAGGCGCGGATGAAACACAAGTAGTCATCGAACAAACCGTCATCGAAAAGGAAGGCAAAAAGAAAAAAGAAGTGCTCGTGGAGCGAGCCATCCCCTTCGATCAAATTGAAAGAACTGTAGTCAAAGCCGCTTTTTAAGCAGCACTCAAAACACAACACTCAAAACTGTACAACATGGTCAACTTAGTTGATGTATTCTCCGAGTTTAAAACCGGAAAAAACATAGACCGCCCCACCATGGTGCGCGTGCTGGAGGACGTATTCCGCACCCTCATCAAGAAAAAATATATCACCGACGAGAACTTCGACGTGATCGTCAACACCACCACAGGTGACCTCGAAATCTGGCGTGTGCGCGAGGTGGTGCCCGATGGTGAGGTCACCGACGAAAATGCCCAAATCAGCGAATCCGAAGCACGCCTGGTGGACGAGAGCCTCAACACGGGCGACGAGTGCTACGAGCAGCTGAATATTGACGATTTCGGGCGCCGCGCCGTTATGGCCGCTCGCCAGACGCTCGTTTCCCGGATCATGGAACTGGAAAAAGACGAGATATACCGCAAATACGCCGAGATGGTCGGTGATGTGGTGACCGGTGAGGTCAACCAGATTATGAAAAAAGAAATGCTCGTCCTGGACGACGCCACTGGCAACGAACTCGTGCTGCCGCGCACCGAGATGATCAAGGGCGACTACTACCGCAAGGGCGATATGGTGCGTGCAATCATCAAAAAGGTGGAAATGCGCAACAATACGCCTTACATCATGATCAGCCGCACCGATTCGAGCTTCCTGCAAAAACTCATGGAGGCTGAGGTGCCTGAGATTGAAGACGGCATCATCGAGATCAAAAATATCGTACGCCTGCCCGGCGAACGCGCCAAAGTAGCCGTGGAAAGTCACGACGACCGGGTAGACCCTGTGGGTGCTTGCGTCGGTATGAAGGGCAGCCGTATCCACGGTATCGTCCGCGAATTGCGCAACGAGAATATCGATATTATCAATTACACCAACAACGTCTCGCTGTACATCCAGCGCAGCCTTACCCCGGCCAAAATCACCACCATCGAACTCGATCACGAACGCAAACGCGCCGCAGTCTATCTCGATGCCGACCAGGTAAGCCTCGCCATCGGCAAGGGCGGCTCCAACATCAAACTGGCCACCAAACTTACCGGCTACGAAATTGATGTGTACCGCAACAACCAACAGGAACTCGAAATTGACGACGTGGATCTCGAAGAATTCAGCGACGAGATCGAACCGTGGGTGATCGAAGCACTCAAAAATATCGGCTGCGATACCGCCCGCCAGGTACTCGAACTCAGCGCCGAAGAATTGCTGCGCCGCTCCGATCTGGAGGAAGAAACGATCAAGGAAGTGATCAGTATCCTGGCCCGCGAGTTTGATGGCGAAGAATAAGCGCCGTAATGTCTGAGAAAAAGAACGCGCATTACGAACGCTTGCTCGAACTGCTCCGACAAGAAAAGCAGGAGGATTACCGCTCCTTCCTGCAAACGGTGCGCGAAAAACCCCTGTCTGACCGGGTCGAGCAGGGCTACACTTGGTATCCGCTGCAGGTGCTGCAAACCGGCTTCGCCCTCGGCGAAAAAGCCTTTGTCGTGGTGGAACGCACCACCCGGCTGAACGAACCGCATCAGTTGCGTGCCGGCCAGTCCGTCAGCCTGTTCACCCAGGCGCCGCAAATTGACCAGCCTGAAAAACAGGGTGTCATCAACTATGTGGAGCGCAACCGCATGAAAATCATCCTCAATGCACGCGACGTGCCCGACTGGCTGAATGCCGGCCAACTTGGCGTGGATATGCTTTTCGATGACCGCAGCTACCGGGAAATGGAACGCGCACTCGAAAAAGTGCTCGCAGCTAAAGGGGACCGGCTGGCGGAACTACGCGACCTCGCGGCCCCACCCCAAAGGAAAGGAGAGACGCGAGGGGTAAATATGTTCCCAACGGGTAGTTCTCATTCAAAATATCCAGATGAGTACCACCCCTCCCCTTGGGGTCGGGGGTGGGGTTGAACGCCTCTCAGCAAACCGCTGTCCACGGCATTGTCGAAAACCACGACATCACCGTGGTGCACGGCCCGCCAGGTACAGGCAAAACGACCACACTGGTAGCCGCTATTCAACTGCTTTGCACACGCGAAAACACGGTGCTGGTGGCCGCACCCAGCAATACCGCCGCCGACCTGCTCACGGAACGGCTGGCCGGTAGCGGTCTGAATGTCGTTCGTATCGGCAACATCAGCCGAGTGGACGACAACGTGCTGGAGCACACCCTCGATGCGATTTTAGCTCGGCACCCCGAGAGCAAGAATATCAAAAAAGTCAAAATTCAAGCTGCCGAGTACCGGCGGCAAGCCCGGCGCTACAAACGCAGTTTCAACGCCGAAGACCGCCGCGAACGCGAACACCTCAAAACGCAGGCCCGCGAGCTGGAATCCTGGGCCAACACACTCGAGGACCGACTGGTGGATCAGGTGCTCACCGCTGCCCAGGCAATCACCTGTACGTTGGTTGGCGCGGCGCATCCGCTGCTGGACAAACGCAAGTTCCGTACCTGCGTCATTGACGAAGCCGCCCAGGCACTTGAGCCGGCTTGCTGGATTCCAATTGTCAAATGCAGCCGGGTAGTATTGGCCGGCGACCCGTTCCAGTTGCCGCCTACGGTCAAAAGTCTCGATGCTGCCCGCGCGGGTCTGTCCACCACCCTCATCGAACGGTGCATCGAAATGTTGCCCGACCGGGTCAGTCTGCTCACCGTTCAATATCGGATGCACCAGGCTATCATGGATTTTTCCAACCAGTATTTTTACGGCGGGGCGCTTGCGGCGCATGCGAGTGTGGCGGGGCGCGTACTCAGTCCCGAAGGGGCGGCGGTTACCTTCATTGACACCGCAGGCTGCGGTTTCGAGGAGCGTTTGCAGCAAAGCAGCGGCAGCCTGCACCGCGCCCTCAGCCGATTCAATCCCGAGGAGGCCCTGATCGTTCGCGAGCACCTGCTCCAACTCCTGCATCAGTGCTCCGGCGAACAGCCTTTCATGTCCTCCAATGAGGGCAACAGCCCGCACGAAGTGGCCCTGCCGAGCATCGGTATCCTGTCGCCCTACCGCGAGCAGGTGACATACCTGGAGCAAGTTTTTCAGGAAGACCCGGCTTTTTCCCACCTGCTCAACACCCGCAACCAGAAACCTTCCAACGAAAAACCTTCCAACCAGGAAACCACTCTGACTATCAACACGATTGATGGGTTTCAGGGGCAGGAGCGGGACGTGATCTACATCAGTCTGGTGCGCTCCAACCCCAAACACGAGATTGGTTTCCTGCAAGACTACCGCCGCATGAATGTGGCCATGACCCGCGCCCGCATGGTGCTGGTCGTCATTGGCGATTCGGCCACGATCGGGAACAACAAGTTTTACCAGGCATTTCTGGACTATTGTGCAGCACGCGGAGCGTACCGGACGGCCTGGGAGTTTATGCGGTGAGCAGGTTTTTTACGATCCGGGCTGTTCTTCCTCTGGCAGCGTCAGCCAAAAATTATTCAAACCATCCCCCTGTAGCAGGGATACTTCTTGTGCGTTGAGCAATTCGAGCAAGGCCAGAAAGGTCACGATGGCATGGATACGGTTTTCGAGTGCAAGGAAAATATCCTCGAAAGAAGATTTGACGCCGCGTTGCAATTTACCTTGCAGGTACTCCCGCTGGCCCTGAATCGTGTAATTGAAGTTGTAAACCGTGTGTACCCGTTTTGCTTTTTGATCCTCATCGAAACGCGCGAGCAGGCGCTCAAACACCCGCAGCAGCCGGTACAGGGAAACACTTTCCATTTCGGCATCGGCCAGAGCTGTCTCGGACAACTTGCGCAGTTCGGCGGCGGCAAAACCACGGGGCGACATGAATGCCCGAACCTCTTCGAGCCGGCGCAGGTCCTCCAGCACACTTTTGTAGCGCTTGTACTCCAGCAGGCGCTGCACAAGTTCCTGGCGGGGGTCAATCTCGTTGCCTTCATCGTCCATCTGTTTGCGCGGCAGCAACAATTTGGCCTTGATGCGCATGAGCGTGGCAGCCACCACAATGAATTCGGAGGCCACGTCTATGTTCATGGCTTCGAGGTGGTGCAGGTAGTTCAAAAAATCATCGGTGACCGTTGCTATCGGGATGTTGTAAATATCCAGCTCATCCCGTTCGATGAAGAACAGCAGCAGGTCGAACGGCCCTTCAAAAACCGGGAGTTTGATGGTAAAGGTATCGGACATGGAGTTGGTCGCCCTAATTGAAATTGATGTAATCGCTTGGGTTTACGGCACGCCCCTTGTGCCAGAGTTCAAAGTGCAGGTGTGGGCCGGAGGTGTTTTCACCCGTGTTGCCGATAATCGCGATGGCTTCTCCGGCCTTGACGGCGCTGCCGGCTTTTTTGAACAGGACGGAATTGTGTTTGTACATGGTCACCACATTGTTCGGGTGCTGAATGGCAATGCTGTAGCCGGTCTCCACGGTATACCCGGAGGAAATCACCACCCCGTCGGCAGCGGCTTTTACGGCAGTATTCTTCGAAGCGGCCACATCTATACCGAAGTGGCTTTTTGATAAATCAAAAGGAGCCATGACCTCGCCCGATACCGGCGGCATGAAAAACAGTTGTTCCAGAGGTTGCTCGCGGGTAAGTATTGGGTTCAGCGCAGTAGAAGTAGCCTCGCTGCCGCCGGAGAAGGTACCCTTGTCCACCGCATTGCGGAGCACTTCGTCTTCGCCAATCCGTTCCACGGCTTTATTTGAAACGGCTTTTTGGGTCGTATCGGTAGCCGACTCGCTTTTTTGTTTGACCGCTTCCTGGGTGAAATCTGCGATATCGCCGGTCAAAATTTTGCGGAAGTTATCGTTGTAGGCCCGATGGGCTTTTATTTCGTTTTCCAGGTTGGCCACTTTGCCGGTCAGTTCGGCGATCTCGTCATCGCGCTGAAAATCGCCATAGCCGGGTATGTAGCGCTTCAGCGGGGTGTAGATAATCAGGAGCGTCATGGCAATGGCGGTGCCCACAACCAGGGAACTCAGGAAAACATATACGCTGAGCGGCGACAACTTCAGGGAGGTTACTTCCTCAAAAGTCTCGTCGTTCATAATAACCAGGCGGTACTGGTCGCGTAGTTTTTCCAACAGGCTGCGGCTATCGTCTTCGCCCCGGCGAAAGAAGCCCACAACTTTTTTTAGCAATCCAAGATATTTTTGCATCCCCATGAAGTTTTACCCCGATTTTCGGGCACTTGCCGTCAAATTGGTACTGACTTTGCTCCGAAAACGTGGCAAAGTTCGTTCAAAATGCCGTTCCCGTCGCGGAAATCTCCGAACTGGTGTTGCCGATCCCACAAATCACGGGCATCAAGGCAACCCTTTTGTCCCAAATTGCACCATCCGACACCACTATTCATTCGCCGACCGGCACTTCTTGCACATTGCCAACAACATGAAAAATATCCGCATCGTACTGCCAGGCCTGCTGACCTTGCTGCTCGTCGCAGGCTGCGTGACCACCAAAAAGAAAAACGCCGAAGTCGGCTGGTTCAAAAAAGGGTATCACAACCTCACCTCCAAGTACAATTACTGGTTCAATGCCGATGAACTGCTCCAACTGACTATGGTTGGCCTCGGCAAACAACACGAGGACAACTACAGCCAAATACTGGAACTATACCCCTACGAGGTAACCAATCCGCAAGCTTCTCTGGGCGATTTGGACAATGTGATCAAAAAATCTTCCACAGCTATCTCACTGCACCGCGTCGGCGATTTCACCGACGACTGCTACATTATGATCGGCCAGGCGCAACACCTCAAGCGCGACTACGAGACATCGGAAGCCACGTTCCGGTATATCCGCGAAGAACAAAACCCAAACAGCAACTCCAAGAGCAAACTCAAGAGCGCCAAAAAGAAAAAAGAAACGGTCAAGAAGAAGAAAAAGAAGAAGTCTTCGCCCCGAAAGAAAAAGAAGGCAGCCCGAAAGAAAAGGGAGCAGAACAAAAAACTGGCGGCCCAAGGCAAAACCGATAGTAAAACGAAGGCTGCTTCGGACCCGAAGAAGGCCAAGGCGGCGGAGGAACCGATCATTCAGCGCGACGATCCCTACGACAAAACCTTGCAGCGCACTGCTGCATACCCGCTGGCTATGATCTGGTACAGCCGCACGCTGATCGAACGGCAGAAATATGATGAAGCCGATTTCCTTCAACGCGACCTGGAACAAGACCCGTTCTTTCCCACCGAACTGCGCAAGGATTTACACATGGCCCAGGCCTACCTATGGATGAAGCAAAAGCGATACGAGCGCGCCGTAGCTCCCCTGGAACAAGCCGTCAAGCATGCCACCAAAAAAAAGGAGCGCGCCCGATTGGCCTATATTTTGTCCCAACTCTACGAGCGTACCGGACAGTACGACCGCGCCTACGCTGCCCTGGAAACTTCCCTGAACAGCAATCCACCCTACGAAATGGAATTCAATGCCCGCCTGCGACAAATCCAGGCCGGGTATGCCAATGGAAAAATCAGCAGTGCAGAAGCCGGCAAATCGCTGGAACGCATGACCAAGGATGTCAAAAATGCTGAATACCAGGATCAGATTTACTTCGTCATGGCCGGTATTGCCCTCAAAGACGGGCAACGCGAAGCAGCCATTGCCCTGCTTCAGCAGTCGCTGAGCCACAGCGCGGGTAACAACAACCTGCGCAGCGAGGCATACCTGCTTCTGGCCGATCTCTACTTCGAGGACGAAGACTTTGTTTTTGCCAAAAAATACTACGACAGTACCCTCACGGTGCTTCCCGCCACCGACGAGCGATTCTCCCGGGCACGCCGCTATGCCGACAACCTGACCGATATTGCCCGGCTGATTACCAATATCGAAACCAACGACAGCATCATCCGGGTTTTCTACATGAGCCCCGCCGAACGGACAGACCTGGCCAAAAAGATCAAAAAACAACGCGAAGAGGAGGCCGAACAGGCCGAATCAGCCAAAATGGCCAAGGAGTCGAACAAAGACCAGCCAATGCCCGTACCCCTGGCCGGCCAACGCTCCTCCTTTTATTTTTACAACGATGCCTTCCTGAAAAAAGGGAAAAAAGACTTCTCTAAAGCATGGGGCAATCGCAAACTGGAAGACAACTGGCGGCGCAGCAGCCGACCGCAAAGCAGCCTGCCCGGCGATGTGGCCGACAACGAGCAGCAGGCAGGCAACGAAACCAATGAGGTGGATTTGGCCGACATTTTCCAGGGTATCCCGCAAAGTGAGGAAGAACTTTCCGTATTGCACGCCTCCACCTACGAGGCGATGTATCAACTCGGCGTGCTTTTCCGGGACAAACTGGAAAACAACGAACGCTGCTCCGGCACGCTGGAGGATATGCAAACCCGCTACCCGGATACAACCAAATATGAACCGGAAACCTGGTACTACTGCTACCTGGCATTCACTGATCTGAACAACGCACCCCGGGCAAAGTACTATTATGACAAATTAGTGGCCAAATACCCGACCAGTGCCTTTGCCCGCGTGCTCACCGACCCCAACTTCCTAAATGCAAACAAGGAACGCGAACGCGAACTCAACCAGTTTTACGAGCAGACATACGCGTATTTCACCGAAGGGAATTACAAAACCGCTTTCGAGCGCTGCTCCGAGGCGCCCACCAAATACGGTACCACCAACCCGCTGATGGCCAAATTCGCCCTGCTCAGCGCACTTTGCACCGGCAACCTGCAAGGCAATACCGCCTACTGCCAGGCACTCAAAGAGGTTATTGCGCGCTTCCCGGAAAGCGCCGAAGCCACGCGGGCAAAGGAAATCGCACGCCTCCTCTCCTGCGAGGGTTTTGAAGTGACCGACGGAAAAACCGCCCCGGGTAGTACACCACCTGCCACCCTCGATGAAGGTTTCACGCTCGACGACGACAAACTGCACTATTTCCTGGTGGCTATTTCCGGCGATGTGCGCCTCGACGACATCAAAATTTCCGTGTCGGATTACAACCGCGAGTTCCACAAACTGGAACAACTGCGCATTTCCAACATCTTCCTCGGCACGGATACCAATACGCCCATTCTGGTAATTCGCAAATTCGACACCAGAATCCAGGCCATGCGCTACTACGACGAGGTGAAAAACCTCAAGGAGTTCCTCGGCGAAACAGCCAAAAAAACATACAACAAGGAGTTCTTTGCCATCACGCAGGAAAACTACCGCCGCATCCTGAAAAACAAGACACTGGAAGGATACCGCGAGTTTTTTGGTGAGCACTATTTGAAAAAATAGCGCCAAAGAACACGGTAGCGGGTCTTTGATGCCGACGTATGCAGCGCCGGGGGAATTGTTTGGAGGAACCGCTACCTTTGCTGCCGCAAAAAAGACAACTGCACATGACATCCCGCGACATCCGCCGCCAATTCCTCGACTTCTTCGCTTCCAAAGAGCACAAAATCATTGCCTCTGCACCCATCGTGGCCAAGAGCGACCCCACCCTCATGTTCATCAACTCGGGCATGGCGCCCCTCAAGGATTTTTTCCTCGGCAACCAGGCGCCGCCCGCCAAACGCGTGGCCGATACCCAAAAATGCCTGCGCGTGACCGGCAAACACAACGACCTCGAAGACGTGGGCCGCGACGGCTACCACCATACCATGTTCGAGATGCTGGGCAACTGGTCGTTTGGTGATTATTTCAAAAAGGAAGCCATCGCCTGGTCCTGGGAACTGCTCACAGAGGTGTATAAATTGCCCAAAGACCGCCTCTATGTCTCGGTGTTCAAAGGAGACGACAAGGAAAAATTGCCCTTCGATCAGGAAGCATTCGATGAGTGGAAAAAATACATCGCGGAAGACCGAATTCTTGCCTTCGGCAAAAAAGAAAACTTCTGGGAAATGGGCGACCAGGGTCCCTGCGGCCCCTGCTCCGAAATCCATGTGGATATGCGTCCCGACAGCGAGCGCGCCAAAACGGATGGCCGCACCCTCGTGAATGCCGACGACCCTAACGTCATTGAAGTGTGGAACAATGTGTTCATGCAGTTCAACCGCAAAGCCGACGGCTCGCTCGACGAACTGCCCGCCAAAAGTGTGGATACCGGCATGGGCTTCGAGCGCCTCTGCCGCGCCGTGCAAGGCGCCGCATCCAACTATGATACCGACCTGTGGAAACCACTCATCGGTTTTCTCGAAAAATTTTCCGGCATCGAGTACACCGGCACCTACCCCGAAATACACGCCGACTGGAAAAAAACGGACGTGGCCATGCGCGTGGTAGCCGACCACCTGCGTGCCGTTTGTTTCACCATTGCCGACGGCGAACTGCCGGCCAGCGGCGGCGCGGGCTATGTCATCCGCCGCATTTTGCGTCGCGCCGTGCGCTATTATTATTCCTTCCTCGACCTCAAGGAACCCGTGTTGTACCGCATGGCGCCCATCCTCGCCGAGGAATTTCACGATGTTTTTCCCGAACTAAAAGCACAGATTGACTTCGTGGTACGCGTGATTTTGGAAGAAGAAAAAGCTTTTCTGCGTACCCTCGAAAGCGGCCTGAAGCGTATCGAAATGCTGCCGATTCAGCACAACACCATTGACGGCCAGCAGGCCTTCGACCTGTACGACACCTTCGGTTTCCCCATTGACCTCACCCGCCTCATCGCCCGCGAAAAAGGCTGGTCGGTGGACGAAGCCGGTTTTGAAAAAGCCCTGCTGGAGCAAAAAACGCGCTCCCGCAAGGATGCCGCCAAAGAAGTGGGCGACTGGATAAGCCTCCCCCCGACCTCCGCCAAAGGAGGGGGAGAGGCGCAGTCCGGCGGGGGAGAAGTCGAATTTGTCGGCTACGACCAACTCGAACTGCGCGACAGCCACGTCGTGAAATACCGCACCGTACAGATCAAAGGCCAGCCGCAGTACCACCTGGTGCTGAACCGAACGCCGTTTTACCCCGAAGGTGGCGGCCAGGTGGGCGACACCGGCTGGCTGGAATTCTCCCTCCCTGTTGGGGAGGGTCGGGGTGGGGTGGAAAAAATCCGGGTGCTGGACACCAAAAAGGAAAATGACCTGGTCATGCATGTCGTGGAGCGTCTGCCGCAGTACCTGCAAGACCCGACGGTTCATTGCCAGGTAGATTCCCGCAAACGCAGCCTCACCGAAAACAACCACTCCGCTACCCACCTGCTGCACGCCGCCTTGCGTCGGGTGCTGGGCCACCACGTCCAGCAAAAAGGCTCCTACCTCGACGACAAAACGCTGCGCTTCGACTTTGCCCATTTCCAAAAAGTAACCGACGAGGAACTGGCGCAGATCGAACAGATTGTCAACGAAAAAATCCGCGAAAATATCGCCCTTGAGGAGGCGCGTAACCTGCCTATCGAGGAAGCCCAAAAATCGGGCGCGATGATGCTTTTTGGTGAAAAATACGGTGAAACGGTGCGCATGATCACCTTCGACCCGGCCTATTCCCGCGAACTCTGCGGTGGCTGCCACGTCCGCCACACCGGCCAGATCGGGTATTTTAAAATTGTTTCCGAAGGAGCAGTAGCCGCCGGTGTGCGCCGGATCGAAGCGCTCACGGCCGATGCTGCCGAGCAATACCTGACCACCATCGAACGGGAAGTGACGGCAATCAAAATGCTGCTCAAAACCAAAGAGCCGGCGAAGGCTGTGGCCGATTTGCAGGAAGAAAACAAACGCCTGCAAAAAGAAATCGAGCGGCTCATTCAGGCACAGGCCGATGGCTTGCGCGAGGGTTTGCGCAGCAAGGCCGAAACCGTGAACGGCATTACATTGGTCGCTGCCGTGCTCCCCATCGGCGATGCCAATGCGATCAAAACACTCGCCTACGAACTGGAGCGCGAACTCGGCAGCGCCGTCATCGCCTTTGGCTCGGTGAGTGCCGACAAACCCTTGCTCACGGTACGCATCAGCGAAGCGCTGGCCAAAGAACGCGGCCTGAACGCCGGCACTATCGTGCGCGAACTCGCACAAAAATTCCTTCAGGGCGGCGGCGGCGGGCAACCATTTTTCGCCACGGCAGGCGGTAGCGATGCGAGCAAACTGGACGAGGCCGTTCGCGCGGTGAAAACGTACATCGCGAAGTAGCGCACAAACAGGAACGTCGGTATGGAAAAAACCCGCGTCGGGCATTTAGTTCGCTTCGGGACAATTTGGGCGATCCCCCTGGTCATGGCGCCGCCTGTGCTACCTTTGCCGCCGGAAAAACAATCATGGAAAGAATAAGCGTTTTCGACATTTTCAAAATAGGGATTGGCCCCTCCAGTTCGCACACCATGGGGCCTTGGCGTGCTGCCCAGCGTTTTCTGCGCGAAATCGGGCGCGATGGCAATTTCGATCATGTGACTGCTGTACAGGTGGATCTCTACGGCTCTCTGGCCAAAACAGGTAAAGGCCACGGCACCGACCTCGCTGTCGTTCTCGGCCTCAATGGCGACGACCCCGTGACGGTTCCGGTGGATGCCGTGCAAACCACACTCGACCATATCGCACAAACCAAAACAATCCGCCTTGGCGGCCAAAAAGACCTGCCTTTCGACCCCGGGCAGGATGTCGTTTTTCTGTACCACGAAGCTTTGCCGTACCACGCCAATGGCCTCGTCTTTCGGGCTTTTTTCCGAAATGGAGCAGGGATCAGCCAAACCTACTACTCCGTTGGCGGCGGCTTTGTGGTGAAAGAAGGGGAAGAAAATCTGGCGGCCACGGTCACGCTGCCCTTCCCCATTGACCGGGGCGCCGACCTGGCCAGGTGGTGTGCCGAACAGGGCAAGAGTATTTCCGAAATCGTTTTCCAGAACGAGCGCACCTGGCGTTTTCCCGAGGATATCCGGGCCGGGCTGTTGGCCATTTGGGAGGTCATGCGGCAGTGCATGTACAAAGGTTGCCATACGGATGGTATCCTGCCTGGCGGACTCGAAGTGGTGCGCCGTGCCCACGACATGAACGTCAACCTGCTCGGTAACCGGCCCTACGCCAATGTGGACGAGTGGATGGACCAAATTCGGCAAGACGACCATGCTTTCCGGCATATTCTCAAATGGGTAAGTTGTTTTGCCCTGGCGGTCAATGAAGAAAATGCGGCTTTTGGACGGGTCGTTACCGCGCCTACCAACGGTGCGGCCGGGGTCATTCCGGCGGTTATGATGTATTTCGCCTGCTTTTGCCCGGAGTTTCGGGGCGACGACGATCTGGTGCGCTTTATGCTCACCGCAGGCGAGTTTGGCAGTTTATTCAAAAAAGGCGCAACCATATCGGCCGCCATGGGCGGATGCCAGGCGGAGATCGGCGTATCGTCGGCCATGGCTGCCGGCGCCCTCACCGAATGCCTCGGCGGGTCGCCTGCCCAAGCCATGATGGCTGCCGAAATTGCCATGGAACACCACCTCGGTATGACTTGCGACCCCATCGGCGGACTCGTACAGGTGCCCTGCATCGAGCGCAATACGATGGGCGCCATCAAGGCCATCACGGCGGCTCAAATCGCGCTCGAAAGCGACCCCGCCAAGGCGAAGGTCAGTCTGGATGCCGTCATCAAAACCATGAAGGAAACTGCCGAAGATATGAACCACAAGTACAAGGAAACCGCCGACGGAGGGTTGGCCTTGCAGTTCACCGTGGGCTGGTCGAGTGCTGACGCGGAGGGACTTTTGGTAAAGATGTCCAAGAATGCGGTCATGCGGCTGAACGTACGAGACAGCCTCCTTATTTTTTCTCAAAAAGCGCACGCACCGCTTGGTCAAACCGCGCCTCAATCTCCTTGCGGCGCAACTTTAGGGTGGGGGTAAGCAGCCCGTTTTCCGCTGTCCATGGCTCGGCCAGCAGCTGGAATGTCTGAACTTGTTCCACGGGACCAAGATGCCCGGCATTGATGCGCCCGATTTCCTGTCGGAATAGTTTTTCCACTTTCGGGTTCAGCACCATGAATTCGGGCGCTGTCCAGTGTACGTTGTTTTCGCTGCACCAGGCCTCCAGTCGCTCAAAATTGGGCACGAGCAGGATACCCACAAACGGCTGATTCAGGCCAAGGGCCATGCACTGGTCCACAAACGGCGAGCGCAGCAACTGTTGCTCCACAAATGCTGGAGCCACGAATTTGCCGGTGGTAGTTTTGAACAGTTCGCTTTTCCGGCCGGTCACACGCAGGAAGTGCCTGAACTCGAAGTGCCCCATATCCCCGGTTTTCAACCAGCCGTCGGACGTGAAGCGCGCTGCCGTTTCTTCGGGCAGGTTCCAGTAGCCGGTCATCACATTTGGTCCGCGTACTTCGATTTCTCCCGATCCCTGCTCGTCGGTGTCTGCTATCCGTACCTCCACGCCGGGAGCCGGGATGCCTACCGTACCGAAATGAACGCCACCCGGCTCAAAGCGGTTGAACGCCACCACCGGGCTGGTTTCGGTGAGGCCATAGCCCTCGCGTACGTCCACACCCGCCGCTGAAAACAACCGTCCGAGTCGGGGTTGCAAGGCTGCGGCGCCTACCGCAATGCCGCGCACACGCCCCCCCATGGCCCGCCGCCAGTGGCGATAAACCAGGAAATCGGCCACCCATAGTTTGATACGATAGTCAATCGGAATAGCGTATTTGCCCGCAAAGGGATACCGTTCGCCCAGCGCCAAGGCCCAGTCGAGGATTTTTTTTCCAAAAAAGCCGGCTGCTTTTCGGCGTTCCAGCAGTCGCTCGTAGGTGCGTTCCAGCACACGCGGTACGGCTGTGAAAAAATGCGGCCGCACTTCCCGCAGTGTCTCCGGAAGATGGTCTACAGACGTGGCATACCATACGGATGTGCCGGCGGCGAGGTAGACATACGTCACCATACGTTCAAAAATATGGCTCAGCGGCAAAAAACTGACCGCCGTCACCGCCGGCCCCACGGGTACGATGGCGAGTACGGATTTCACATTGCTGATGATATTGGCATGGGTGAGCATCACGCCTTTCGGGGCGCCCGTGGTACCCGAGGTGTAGAGCAGGGTAGCCAAATCGGTGTCCGAAATACGGTCTCGCAACTGCTGGATTTGGCGGGCTTGTTCGGTATCCGGCTGCCGGCAAAGCGTGTCCCAGTACAGGGTGCCGACGAGGGAGACGAAAGAAAAAACCCGGTCCGGGGCCACCCCGGCGTGGCGGAGTTTTTCCAGCATGTCTGCGTTGCTCACAAAAAAAGCCTGCAGCCCCGCATCGTGGAAAATATGTGCAATCTCATCGGGGCGGGCGGTGGCATGCACGGGTACGGGTACCATGCCCAACTGGAGCATGGCCGCATCGGCAACGACCCATTGCGGGCTGCCACAATGCGCCAGTATTCCGATGCGGTCGCCTGTTTGCAGCCCTTGTGCCAGCAAGCCCGCGCTGAGGCGGTCGCGTTCGGCGACCAGTTCTGCCGTGCTCCATGTTCGCCAGGCGCCGGCTTCCCGACCCGCCAGGGCAATCGCCTGCGGGAAGCGCTCGTGCTGGTAGTCCAGCATATCGAAGAGTCGGGTAAAATCCATTTTGTGGTTGGAAGGTTAGAAGGTTTCTGGTTGGAAGGTTGGAAGGTTTCTGGTTGGAAGGTTGGAAGGTTTCTGGTTGGAAGGTTTTGGTTGGACCAACCCTCCAACCCTCCAGCCAGAAACCTTCCAACCTTGAAAACCTCACACCGTCATGCGTCGCACGCGCACGGCAGCTAATATCGCCAAACTGGCCAAAAACAAGATCGAAAGTGCCAACACACTGCTCCGCATACCGTCGTACAGCTGAGCTACCAGCCCGAATACCAGCGTGCCGAACACCGTGGATACCTTGTCCATCACATCGTAAAAACTGAAAAAGAGGTCGTTTCGCGGGTGTTTTCCGGAAGGAATTTGGCGTAGGTGCTGCGCGACAGCGCCTGTATGCCGCCCATGACCAGCCCGATGGCGCCGCCGAGCAGGAATACTTCGGTTTCCGTATTGACGGAATAGCCGAGCAGGCAGATGAGGGTCCAGATGACCAGCATGGTGAACAGCGAGACCTTATTGCCGCGCCATTCGGACAGGCGTGACGAGAGATGCGCCCCGCCAATGGCTACGATTTGCAGGATGAGTACCAGAATGATGAGTTTGGATTTTTCCATCTGCATTTCCTTGTCGGCAAAACTGGAGGCGAGGAACAGGATGGCCTGCACGCCGGCATTGTAGCAGAAAAAAGTAAGCAGGAACAGGGATGTATTGCGGCTTTTGCGCAGTACGCGAAAGGCGCCGGCCAGCTCGTCGTATCCTTTGTGCAACAGGCGCAGCGGCATCGGTCGGGGCGCGTCGGGGGGCAGGCGGCGAAACGCAATTTGGGCAAAGCCCAGCCACCAGATGCCTACCGTCACAAATGCCCACCGAATAGCCGCAGTCTCCGAGGGAAAACCCAGCGCCTCGTGTTGCAGCACCATGGCCAGGTTGCCGACCAGCAGGATAACACTGCCCGCAAATCCGTAGATAAATCCCCGGGCGCTCACTGCGTCGTAGCGGTCTTCGGTAGCGATCTCGGGCAGGTAGGCATTGTAAAAAACGATGCCGCCGGCAAAACCTACCGTAGCCAGGACAAACCCGGCCATCCCGATCCACAGCGACTCCGGGTCGCGGAAAAAAAACAGGCTGATGCAGGCCAGCGAACCCAGCAGGGTGAAGAATCGCATGAACCGTTTTTTCTTGCCGCTGAAATCGGCTATGCCGGACAGGATGGGCGATATGGCCGCAATAATGAGGTAGGCTAAGGAAATGCACCAGGCGATGAGCGTCTCGTCGCGGATAGCAATTCCACCGATATTCACCGTGTCGGGCGCAATGCCGAGGAAATAGGGCGGAAAAATGGCCACGGTGATCACCAGTGCGTAGGCACTGTTGGCCCAGTCGAAAAAGGCCCACCCCGCGATGGTCCGACGATCATTTTTGATTGGCTTGGAGACCTCGGCGGAAGAATGTTGTTCGGCGACCACGGTTGAGCTGGTTTCGTTTTCGATGGGTAAATGTAGGTGTTTGGGTGTTTTTGTGTTTGGGTGTTTTTGTGTTTGGGTTACAGAGGCACGAAAACCCTCAAACACCAAAACACCCAGTTAATCCTTCTTCCCGAACGGAACGGTGATACCCAGCCACGGCACAGCGATGAAATACCCGTAGATGGAATATGCTGGGGCATTACCTGGGTGGCCCGATCGGAACCTGAAGTCCTATCCAGGGTATCCCGATGGCGTCAAATTCATCCAGGCTGGAAAGCAGGCCAAAATCAAATGAAGCGCGCCGGCCGATAGCCCGGAAGCCGAGCATGGCAATCGTGTAGGTATCGCCGTCCTCGCGGACGAAATAGTTTTCTGAAATCAGGGCAAAACGCGGCGCCGTGCGCACCATGCCGCCTATAGAAAAAAGAGGCGCGCGCGTCCAGGATCCGTTGCCCCACACCGAGCCGACGCCCGCACTGAGGTTGGCATTGGGCGAGCCGTAGGTCACCTGGCCCAATACGCCTCCAAAACCAAAAGCGTCCTCTTCGTACGAACTGAACAAGCGCCCCACGATGCCGGTGATACTGACATGTACCTTTTGCTCCAGCAACGGTATGGAAATTTTAGGCTGAATCCAGATCGGCGCTTCGTCGGTTTCGAAGCCGAGAAAAGGCACAGCCCCGACGCCGATAGAAAAATGATCCGACAGCCCGTAGGCAAACTGGTTCAGGAAAATCCAGCCGTTTTGATAGTAGCCCTCGCCCTTACGCAGCCCATAGGCATTTTGACCAATGAAATAGTGCGTATTCGACGCAGTTTCGAACAGATACTTGTTGCTCCGGGTCTGTTTTTGCGACACCGGTCGCATCCGGCGAATGGCCTCACGGCGGATTGTAAT
Organism: Lewinellaceae bacterium; assembly: GCA_016719605.1. Classification (GTDB taxonomy): domain Bacteria; phylum Bacteroidota; class Bacteroidia; order Chitinophagales; family Saprospiraceae; genus M3007. The sequence continues at coordinate 74,550 of JADJYW010000019.1, forward strand.
TTCCGCAAAAATGTTGGTTTGCAGGACGATTACCGCCGAGTCCTGGGTGATTACTTTTCCGACAAATTCATTCCCGTCCGAAGTTCGGATGGCCAGGTACCCGGCAGTGTCTTTCTGCACATCTTGCGCATGAACGGGCGGGGAAACAAGCAGCAACGCAATACCGAGGAGGCTCAGGGCAAGTCGTTTTTTCATGGATAAAATCTTGCAGGTTTTGAAACGCGCTCCAAGATATGTGCATACTGCACAAGCCGGTACCCGGAGTTTGTCTTTAAATTTTTGGTCGCCCAAACACGATGTGCAGGCTACCCCACGGCACTAAAAAAACGCCGTAATCGGCCTCCACGGAAAGAACGGCGCCCGCATCCAGCGCCACTCGTCGGCCCATAAAGCGCAGTCCGACTCCGGTGAGGGTGATCCGGCTGCCATAATCTTCAAATGTGTAACCCTCCAGCAGCAGCGCTACGCGCCGTGCAGCGCGGATAGAGCCTGCCCAGGAAAAATGGGCGTCCGCCATTGCCCAATGGAGGCGAGCAAGCCGGCTCCGAGGGTAATGTTGGCATCGCGCGAGCCAAATGTCACCTGACTGTATGTAGCGCTGAAGGTATAATTGTCTACTTCGTAACCGCCCAGTACCTGTCCGTGGATGGCCCCGATGGCCAACGTGATTTTATCTTTTTTCAGTGGAATGGAGTACTTGGGTGTCATCCAAAATGCAAGCGGCCCATCCAGCAATGCCGCTGCCGAAAACCCGGCGCCGAAGGAAAACCGATCGCTGAGACCGTAGCTAACCTGGTTGAGAAACAGCATATTGTTGTCGTACGAACCTTCTCCTTTGCGCAGCCCATGCCCGCTCGTTGCGGCGAAATACCGGGGGGCGTGTACGTTATCGAAAAGTATATGCTTCGGGCGTATGCGTATGCTCCTGATCGTGTTTTTTGGAACCGACAACGAATCGAACTGTCTGGTTTTCAAAATGAGACAGGTACTATCCTCGTACAGCCGTTTGCCATGAAGCGCTTTTTTCCCTTTCGTGTGCACGACTACCCAAACCGGGGAGTCTTGTTGCGTCGCAGGTTGTTGAGAAAAAATTTCTGCGGGATAAAAAAATGCCGGCAAAGCAAAGAGTGCGCGCGTCAGGAATTTTTCCATGAGTCAGTTTTCGTCTTTTTTAAAAGACGAAGCCCGGCCAATAATGGTTGGCCGGGCTTCGTATCAAATTATTCGGGCTACCCGCCGCTTCTCGATTTTTGTGTTTTGGGTGTTTGTTGCGGCGTTGTTTTGCGCGGAGCGGGCTGGGTTTGCGGCATCCGGGCGGGTTGCTGCTGCGGCTGTATTATTGGGCGTTTTGGTTCCTGCCATTTATCCCGATGGTAGTCCCGGGCATCGTCTATGATCGGTTTTTTAGCCGGCTGCTGAGCGGGGCGTTCGGGCCGGGGCGCCGGTTGCGTGGGCTGGGTTTTGGGTTTGTCGGTCGGCAGGACGCGGGGCGGCCGCTCCGGCTGGTTTTTTTGATCGGCACGCGGCACGCGAGCCGGATCGGCTTCCGGTTTCACAGGTTCCTTGGGAGGCGCCCAATCGGAGCGACGCTGATTTTCATTGGCGCGTTCGCGCTGGATTTCCGTGGTTGCGGCGGTTCGGGAACGCACGAGTTCGGGGTATTGACGCGCGTTTTTTTCCAAATACTGCTCGCTCGTCAACGCTCGGGTCGGGTTTTTATCATTGAACGCCTGACGCCCCTGCTCAAAACGCGCGTATTCTTTCAGGCGTTCGGGCACGCGGCCTTTGTCGCTCAGCCAATCGTCGGAAATGATCGTGCGGTTGTGGTTTCGCCATTCGCCCACGCCTGCCGAAATGTTGGTGCCGGAGTTCCGGTGGCCGTAGTAGTGGTTGACAAAATGCGTGGACAAGCGGTTGTAGTGATGGTGGTGATACGGGTGGTAAAAGTACCAGTGCATAAAATGGTACGACGGCATGTGGATGATCACGATGGTACTTTGATAAGGATAAAAGCCCCAATACCACCAGTATGGGTAGGGTCGCCACCAAGGTTGCGGCGACCACCACGGGTACCCAAACCAGTAGGGATAGGCGTACTGGTATTGGTAAACCACCCGCGTTGGAGCCGAACCGGGAGCGGCATACAAGTCGTCGTTGACGATGTCGTAAATTTCATCGGTATAGCCATACTCGGTGGCGTACTCGTTGGCAGCGGCTTGTAGTTCCTGCTGTGCCTGCGGGTCGTTTTCGATATTTTTTTTCCACTCCTCTTGCTCTGCGGCATGGGTGCGGGCGACAGCGAGGTTGAGGGAGTCCATTTTTCGGATGGCCCATGCGGGGTCTTCCCGGTACACATCGCCGACAAGGATGGTGAAACGCAGGTCTTCGTTCAGGATGTCCACCACTTCGGGCAGCCCGAGCAGGGTTCGAAATGCCTGTTGAGCAGGTGCGGGATAGCCGGCAATGAGGTTATCGTATGCGCCCTGCGCGGTGCGGTTCAGGTCGTTTATTTTGGACATCGTGCCTGCCTGACGCTCCACGACGCCGAGCGCCTCGCTTTGTTTGTCCCCGGGCAGCACGTCCAGCGTTTGGCGCAGGGCATCGCGGTTACCTTGCCGGGCTGCGAGATCGGCCACCAGACCGGGATAGCGGGTGAGATCGTAAAAAATTGCTTGCGTGTTGCGGGGGTAATCTTCGATGAGCGTGCGGAAGGCGGCGCTGGTTTTTTCGCGGATGCTCTGCATTTTGATGAGCACCTCGGGGTATTTGGCAGCCTCCAGAATAGCCAGCCGCGCATCCTCGGGATAGAGGGCCAGGGCCTCGATTGACTTTTGATTTTCCCGGGCAAGATCACGCAGCAACGCTTTGTCGGTTTGGGAATACGCGGCAGATATGATGCCCAGAAGCAGGATAACGATGAAAATAAATCGAGTTCGCATGGCAGTAGTTTGTGTGTGATTGGAGGGAAAAAATGTTGACAAAGATTCGTTTCAGAATACTTCAACAGCAAGGTTAGGGGTCAGGTTGAAACATGAGTATGGTCACTTTGTCCGGGTGCATTTACAAGCAAAGCCTACTTTTGCGTGCAACCTGTTCACCTTCGCCGTCGTCTGTCGGCGGTCACAGTTCACTGTTTAACTATTTCCTGTTATGAAAAAACAACCCTTGTTTTTATTGCTCACCCTGGCGAGCGTTGCGCTGTTGTTCTCCAACTGCGCTTCCCTGACCGGCTTCCAGGACGGGCGCTCGGTAGGCCAGAACAACGTCGAGTTGTCTGCCTCGATCAACTTTTCCCAAAGCCCCGATTTTGACGACTGGGAGGACCAAAACGACACATCCGGTATTGACATTCCAACGTTGTTTTTCCCGAGTTTTGAGTTTGGGGTACGCTATGGTGTTGCCGAAAAAGTAGACATCAGTTTGCGTATGAACACCAACCTCAACCTCGGCCTGGGCGCCAAGTTTCAGGTGGTGGGCGACCGCGAGTCGCAGTTTGCCATGGCTTTGGGCGCCGAGGTGGGCACATTTGGCCTGGTCTCCGGTTTGTGGAATGTACAGATACCCCTATTCCTGTCGGTACATCCGAAAGAGAACTTTGCCTGGTACCTGAACCCGCGCTACATCTACCAGTTCACGACCTACACCGGGGCCGAAAACGGACTTTCCTACATCGGCGGCAACACCGGCCTCTTGTTCGGCAAGCGCAATAAATTCGGTCTGGATATCGGCTATTACAACATCGGCACCAACGGCGAGCGTCGGCGCCCTGCAAATTGGCTTCGGCGGGCGGTTTCTCATCGGAGACAATTAGTTTTTGGTAACGAATTGAGCACCCTACTGGACAGTTTTCATTTCACCGCAGAGGCGCGGAGTTTTAATAACTTGATTATCAAAAAACTCTGCGCATCTGCGGTGAAATTTTTTTATACATCCCGCATCACCAACCCCAGTAGTTCCTGCGCGGCCCGGGCAATCACGGTGCCCGGGCCAAAGACCGCAGCGACGCCGGCACTTTTTAAAAAGGCATAATCTTGTTCGGGAATGACCCCGCCCACCACCACCAGGATATCCTCGCGGCCGAGTTTTTTCAATTCGGCAATGGCTTGCGGGGCCAGCGTTTTGTGCCCGGCTGCTAAGGACGAGATGCCGAGGATGTGCACGTCGTTTTCGGCAGCCTGGCGGGCTGCCTCGGCGGGCGTCTGGAACAGCGGGCCGATATCCACGTCGAAACCGAGGTCGGCAAATGCGGTGGCGATCACCTTCGCGCCGCGGTCGTGGCCGTCTTGTCCGAGTTTGGCCACGAGGATGCGGGGCCGGCGGCCTTCCTGTTGGGCGAAGGCGTCGGCCAGCGCGCGGGCTTGTTCAAAATCATCATTTTTTTCCATAGATGCGGCATAAACACCCGCTACGGTGCGGGTGGTAGCGCTATAGCGGCCAAAGACGTTTTCCATGGCTAAGGAAATTTCGCCGAGCGTGGCGCGCGCGCGCGCGGCTTCGATTGCAAGGGCGAGCAGGTTAGCCTCCCCCCCGACCCCTCTGGCCTCACCCCCGCCCCCTCTCCAAAAGGAGAGGGGAGGATTTTCAGGATTTTTTTGGGTGTTTTCTTTTACCGGGGGCAAAATCTTTTCAGAGTGTATGCTCCCCTCTTCTTTTGGAGAGGGGGCGGGGGTGAGGCCAGTGGGGCCGGGGGTGGGGTTGCGCGCTGCCGCCTCCAGCGCCTTCAAAGCCGCTTGTACTTTCGCGTCGTCGCGCCCGGCCTTCACCTCCTGAATACGCCGGATTTGTGCTTCGCGCACAGCGCTGTTGTCCACTTCGAGGATATCAAATTGTACTTTGTCTTTTACCTGAAACACATTGACGCCCACGATCTGCTCCTGCCCGGTATCAATACGCGCTTGTTTGCGGGCGGCGGCTTCTTCTATGCGGAGTTTGGGCAGTCCTTCTTCGATGGCTTTGGCCATGCCGCCAAGGGCTTCTACTTCCTGAATGAGCGCCCAGGCTTTTTCCACGAGTTCGTTGGTCAGATTTTCCACGAAAATGGAGCCGCCCCAGGGGTCTACGGCACGGCACACATCGCTTTCTCTTTGGATGAACAACTGCGTGTCGCGAGCAATTTTGGCGGAGAAATCCGTGGGCAGGGCCATCGCTTCGTCAAACGAGTTGGTGTGCAGGCTCTGCGTCCCGCCCAGCACGGCGGCCATTGCCTCAATACAGGTGCGGGCCACGTTGTTGAACGGGTCTTGCTCGGTGAGACTCCAGCCGCTGGTTTGGCAGTGGGTGCGCAGGGCGAGGCTTTTGGCGCTTTTCGGGTTGAATTGTTGGACTAATTTGGACCACAGCAGGCGCCCGGCACGCATTTTGGCGATTTCCCGGAAATGATTCATACCGATGCCCCAAAAAAACGACAGGCGCGGCGCGAACTCGTCTATGTCCAGCCCGGCTGCCAGGCCGGTGCGGATGTACTCCAGTCCGTCGGCTAAGGTGTAGGCCAGCTCGATCTCGGCCGGTGCGCCGGCTTCATGAATATGGTACCCGGAAATGGAAATGGAGTTGAATTTGGGCATCCGGTGAGCGCAAAAAGCGAAGATGTCGCCGATGATGCGCATAGACGGGGCGGGCGGGTAGATGTAGGTGTTGCGCACCATGAACTCCTTGAGGATGTCGTTCTGGATGGTACCGCTGAGCGCCTCGGGCAGTACGCCCTGCTCCTCTGCCGCCACGATAAAAAAAGCCATGATCGGGATGACCGCGCCGTTCATGGTCATGGACACCGACATCTGATCAAGGGGGATTTGGTCGAAGAGGATTTTCATGTCCTCCACGGTGTCAATAGCCACACCAGCCTTGCCCACATCACCCTGCACGCGGGGGTGGTCGCTGTCGTACCCGCGGTGGGTAGCCAGATCGAAGGCCACGGACAGTCCTTTTTGTCCGGCAGCGAGGTTGCGGCGGTAAAAGGCGTTGCTCTCCTCGGCGGTAGAAAAACCGGCATATTGGCGGATCGTCCAGGGTTGGCTGACAAACATGCTGGAGTACGGGCCGCCGAGGAAGGGCGGGATGCCGGCCGCAAATTTCCAGTTCCAAACCCCTTGTTCCGGCTTTCGGGGTTGGGGGCGGAGGGCGTGGTCGAGTTGTATTTTTGAAAAATCCGGTATGGGCATGGGTCAAATGTTTGAGGGGTGCAATATCGGGCAAATTTTAATGTCGCCGGAGAAGCGGCCTGTACGTCGTTTTGTCCGTGCGTCCTGCAGGACGTGCCTACCGCACCCGGGGCATGCTTTTCATCGAAAAAAAAGAATTGCCCCTGTTGGGCCGACCATTTTTGTCCAAAACAACCAAACGCTTATGACTTTTTGCCGAACATTTCTCCTGCTCACCATCCTCGCGGCGCCCGCCGCGGCTATCGCCCAGAAACAAGACAAGGCCGCCATCAAGGCCGTAATCAACCAATTTTTCGAGGGCATGTCCAAGGGCGACAGCACGCTCCTGCTGGGGGCTTGCACCGAATCGCCTGTACTGCAAACCATATCGGTAGACAAAGCGGGCAACCAGAAAGTGGTGACTGATGACTTCCGGGAGTTCGTCCGGTTTGTCACGACGCCTTCCAAAAATACGCTGGACGAGCGGATCAAGTTTGAGGCCATCCACGCCGAAGAATCCCTGGCCAGCGTGTGGGCGCCGTACCGGTTTTACCTGAATGGCAAGTTGTCGCACTGCGGCACCAACTCGTTTCAATTGGTGAAAACCGGCGCGGGCTGGAAGATTCAGTACATTCTGGATACGCGGCGGAAGAAGTGCGGGTAGTATGCCAAGCAGGTGCCGGCAAGCCCGAAGCAGTTGGGACCGGGTTTCGCCGGGCAGTATGGTTTGGTGAATAACGAATACTTTTGGCGCCGGAAAACACAAGCGAACCACCTGCCATGCCACCAAAAGTCGCCGGTTTTACGTTCATCCGCAATGCCTTGATCTACGACTATCCGGTGGTGGAGGCCATCACGTCTATCCTGCCTGTGTGTGACTACTTTGTGGTAGCCGTGGGCAAATCAGACGACGACACCCTCGGCCTCGTACGCAGCCTCGGCGACCCGCGTATCCATATTTTGGAAACGGAATGGGACGACAGCCTGGGGGCGGGTGGCCGCGTACTGGCAGAGGAAACGAACAAGGCGTTCGACGCCATTCCGCCGGAATACGACTGGTGTTTTTACATTCAGGGCGACGAGTGCGTCCACGAAAACGATTTGCCTGCTATCCGAGCGGGCATGGAGCGCCGGCTCGACGACCCGGAGACGGAGGGGCTGTTGTTTCGGTACCGACACTTTTACGGTTCCTACGATTTTATCGGCGCCAGCCACCGCTGGTATCGCCGCGAGGTGCGCATCATTCGCAACGACAAACGCATCCGCTCTTACCGGGATGCACAGGGATTTCGGATCGGTGGTGAGGCCAAACTCCGCGTACGCCTGCTCGATGCCCACATCCACCACTATGGTTGGGTAAAACACCCGGCAGCCCAGCAGCGCAAGCAACTCAATTTCAACCGGCTGTGGCACTCCGACGAAAAAGTGCGCGACATGGTGGCTGCATCGGATGTTTATCATTACGATGGTTCAGAACCGCTCGAACGTTATGCAGGTACACACCCCGCGGTCATGTTGCCGCGCATCCGGGCCGCGAACTGGCAATACGAAGGCGACCCGGCGGGTGTGCGCTGGTCGTGGAAAGACCGGTTGTCGAGATTCATGGAGCAACAAACCGGTTGGCGACCGGGCGAGTACAAAAATTACAAACTACTGCGGTAAGGGCCGGAACCAAGGGATAGGTAGTTTGGTTACACCAGCTTTCCATTTTTACCCGATCATTTTCTATGCGCGCTATTGCCCTTTGCTTGCTCGAACACCAGGGCCGCCTCCTGCTGCAGGAGTTTTGGCACGAACACGACAACTATCATTTCTACCGTCCGCCGGGCGGTGGCATCGAGCATGGCGAACTTGCCGGCGATGCCGTGCGCCGCGAAATGCGGGAGGAACTGGATGCCGAGATTACCGACCTGGAATTGATAGATGTACTGGAAAATATCTTCGAGTACGGCGGCGATCAGAAACATGAGATCGTATTTCTGTTTCGCGCTTCCGTGCTGGACGCGCGCATTACCGGCGTCCCGGAGTTGCAACTGATGGACAACACCTACAACTTCCGGGCGGTGTGGAAACCGGTGGAAGCGTTGATCCAGCAAGAAGTGGTGCTGTACCCGGTGGCATTGCGGGAGCAGTTGGGGGCTATTTTCCCCCACATTGGATAGTCATTTCAAAAAACTGTAGACCCCCTGCGCCACCCGCTGCCCGTCCATAGCCGCCGACAGGATACCGCCCGCATAGCCGGCACCCTCGCCGCAGGGATACAACCCGACCACTTCGGGGTGCATGAGCGTATCCGGGTTTCGGGGAATACGTACGGGGGAACTAGTGCGACTTTCCGTGCCGACTACCACGGCCTCGGAGGTGTAATAGCCGCGCATCATTTTGCCAAACTGCGCCAGTCCGTCGCGCAGGCGTTTGTAAATAAACGGCGGCAGCATTTCGTGCAATGGCGCCGGGAATAGCCCCGGGATGTAGGACGATGCCGGCAAATCGGCCGACAAGCGCCCGGAGACAAAATCGGGCAAGCGCAGGGCCGGGGCTTTCTGGCTGCCGTCGCCGGCCTCAAACATCCGGCGCTCTACGGCTGCCTGAAACTCCAGATGGGCAAATACACCGTGTTTTTTCCAGTTCATCAGGTCTTCCGGCTCCACGGCCACAACCACACCGGAGTTGGCAAAAGGGGAGTCGCGCCGGCTCATGCTCATGCCGTTGGTCACAATTTCGCCGGGTGCTGTGGCTGCCGGCACGATGAGGCCGCCGGGGCACATGCAAAAAGAAAAAACACCCCGTTCCTGTACCTGACACACGAGGCTGTAGCTCGCCGCCGGCAAATGTTCGTTGCGCGGACTTTGGCGATACTGCACGCCGTCTACCAGCGACTGCGGGTGCTCCACGCGTACGCCCAGAGCAAAGGGTTTGGCTTCGATGCGGATGCCGCGGGCATGCAGCAGGCGGTAAATGTCGCGCGCGGAGTGGCCGGTGGCGAGGATCACGGCATCGGCCGGCCATTCGCGGGTGGAGGCGCCGGTATTTTCCGGTGAAACATCCTGAGAAACGACCCCCGTGATGCGACCATCGTTCAGGATAAAATCGGTGACCAACTGGCCAAAATGCACTTCGCCGCCATAGTGGAGTATGGTTTCGCGGATGTTTTGCACCACGCCGGGCAGTTTGTTGGAGCCGATGTGCGGGTGCGCTTCGGTAAGGATGTCGGATTTGGCGCCGTGTTCCACCAGGAGGCGGAGCGCTTTGCGCAAATCGCCGCGTTTGGCCGAGCGGGTGTAGAGTTTGCCGTCGGAGTAGGTGCCGGCGCCGCCTTCGCCGAAACAGTAGTTGGAGTGGGGGTTGACTTCGCCAAACTGTTGGATAGCACGCAGGTCGCGGCGACGGGTTTGGGCATCCTTGCCCCGGTCGAGTACAATGGGCAGAATGCCCTGTTCCAGCAGTTCGAGCGCAGCAAAATAACCGGCAGGACCGGCCCCGACAATAATGACCCGACCTTTCCGACCGTCTACGGGAACAAAACCCCCGAGCAGTGCCGGCTCGGGCGAAAAGACCGATGTGGGGCCATAGACCGCTACCCGTAGCCGGAATACCGGTTCGCGGCTTCGGGCATCGAGCGAGGATTTCAGAATTTCAATGTGGGCAATCTGATCCGGTCGCAGACCAGTTTGCTGTGCGGCTTTTTGCCGCAGCAGGGAATCGTTGTGGCGTTCCTCCGGGCGGAGCGCGAGGTCAAGTATGGCAGGCATGGATGTTCCGTGTTTATCGGAAAAATCAAAAAACGATCACTCGGTGGTTTTGCGGCGCAGGGTTTTTGGTTTGTCTATCTGTTCGGCGGTCCATTCGGCGGGATCAAATTCGTAAATGTCGGGCACAAAGACCTTGATGGTTGTTTGTTCGACGCATTTGCTGCGCATGCCCGGCATTTTAATATCCTCTCGTTGGCGTATTTTCGTAAAAATGCGCAGTGTTTCGCCGGTTTTGTCAGATTCGAAGGCGTAGCGGCCTTTGTCAATCAGGTGGTTGACGACTTCGGGCGAGGCATCCCAGAGTTGGATATTGGCTTCCGTCAGAATGTTATTTCCAGCCCAGATATGCAGTTCGGGATAGGTGAAATTGATGATGTCCAGCGTGACGGTTTGCACAGAATCCACCTCAAATACTTGATAGACGGTGCGCTCCATTTGGGCGTAGGTATTTGAGGAAAGCCAAAGACAAGACAAGGCGAGGATCAACCGATTGGTCATAAGTGTGCGATTTTGTGCGGCAAAAGTACGGTTTTTGGCAGCCGCTCCAAAACGAACGCCTGTCACCGAAATTGCTCGGAGACAGGCGTCTGAAAAGGTCAATTGTAAAAGCCGGCTGTCTATTTTTTCTGTGCTTCTGCGACGGCGGCGGAATTGAGCAACTCAACCCCGAGGTCTTTGGGGACAAAGACGGTGTACGACACGATTTCCTTTAACTCTTCACCTTTTACACGCACTACACGGTTCAGATTCGGGGCGGTGATGATCAGGGCGTCATTCTGTACCGTTGCTTTGAGGTCGTACCGCCCGACTTTGGATAATTGGTCGAGCATGGAGACATTTCCCGAGGGCAGGTCTACGCTGATTTCAAAACGAATAGTCGAGTGGTTCCAGATTTTCAAATCCACAGCACCGGGCAGGTCAAACTTGATATTGGCCATTCCATCGGTGTTGAAGGATTTGGTAAATGTTTTTCCGGTGGTTTGTGCCAAGGCGCTGAAGGCAAACAGCGTGAGCAGGGTGAGCGAAGCGATACGTTTTGTCATGGCGGGCCTCCTTTTTTAAATTGCTTCAAAGTAAAGTGTTTATGCTGTGCTTAGCAAGGTTTTTGTAAAATATAATTTTTTTAAAAAACAAATCAGTGCAACCTTGTAATACTTTGCCCGGTTTGTACGGGGCTTGTTTATGTTTACTTAATGATGAGAAAGGCTGGTTTGTCCTATCTTCGCCGGTATAAACATCAGACGATAAAACCACCCGCCAGGGCCAGGCAAACAAGTGTACTTAAGAAACATTTAACTGCGGCTGGGCGTGTGTTCAATTTCCCAAACATGATACACCGGTACTTTCTTTTGCTTTTTATTCTGCTCGGCGCCGTGCCGGGAATCGCCCAGAGCCGGCTGCTCCAATCCGGTCCCATGCTCGGTTATGTTGATATGAAAGAGGCGCTTCTTTGGGCGCAAACGACTCGGGCTGCAACGGTTGAGTTTGTTTATTGGGACAAGGAAACGCCCGGGAAGAAATACAAGACAGATCAGGTACGGACAGAAAAAAGCACGGCCTACACCGCCAAGTGTATCGCGGATCGGGTGGAACCGGGGCGACAGTACGGGTATGAATTGCGGATAAATAAAAAAGTGGTCAAACTGCCGTATCCGACGGAGTTCAAAACCCAGCCGTTGTGGCGCTGGCGTACGGACCCGCCCGCTTTTTCGGTGGCTACGGGTAGTTGTGCCTACATGAACGAACCGGAGTACGACCGTCCGGGCAAACCTTATGGCAGCAACTTCCAGATATTTCCAAGTATAGCGGCCCAAAAACCCGATCTTATGCTGTGGCTGGGCGACAATACCTATCTCCGCGAGCCGGACTGGGCTACCCGCACCGGCGTGCTGCACCGCTATACCCATAGCCGCTCGCTGCCCGAATTGCAGCCCTTGCTGGCTTCAACCAGCCATTACGCCATCTGGGACGATCATGATTTTGGCCCCAACGACAGCGACGGTACCTGGATTCATAAGGATATGACGTGGGACGTTTTTCGCGCTTTTTGGGGCAACCCGACGTTTGGCGTGAACGGCCAAAAAGGTTGTACGACGTGGTTCCAGTATGCCGACGTGGATTTTTTCCTGCTTGACGACCGGTATTTCCGTACGCCGAACCACTGCGAGTCGTGCCCGCGTACCATGCTGGGGCAAGAGCAACTGGACTGGTTCAAAGCCGCCCTGGCTGAAAGTCAGGCGCCGTTCAAGATCGTCGCCATCGGTGGCCAAGTGCTGAGCACGCTGAAATTGAATGAGCGCTACATCAACCTTTTTCCTGCCGAACGAGATAGCATACTGGCGCATATCGAACGCGAAGACATCAAAGGTGTGGTGTTCCTGACCGGCGATGTGCATCTAACCGAACTGAGCGCGCTGCAAAATGCACGCGGTAACTGGGTATATGACCTGACCGCCTCGCCGCTCACATCGGGTGTGAATACATACGGCAAGCCGGACGACAATACAAACCGGGTGGACGGCACCTTGGTTATGGAGCACAATTTTTCCATGTTGCGTTTTAGCGGCCCCCGAAAGGAGCGCCAACTGGAGATCGCCGTGTACAGCGCCGAGGGTAAAGAAATCTGGAAGAAAACGATCCTGCCGACCGGGGTGTTGGGGAAGTAGGTATTGCGTATTTTGGCATTATCAAAACAAAACATGGAATCAAAACATAAGCCGGTAGGTGTCATTGGTGCGGGCAGTTTCGGCACTACGGTGGCCAACATTCTGGCGCACAATGCCGAGGTGCTGCTGTTTAGCCGAAAGCCGGAAACAGTGGACGAGATCAATCGCACGCGCCGGCACCTTGGTGTGGAGATGTCGCCGCGCATCACGGCCACAAGCGATTTGTCCGAACTGGCGCACCAGTGTACCCTTTTGTTCCCCATCGTACCGTCCACGAGTTTTCGCCGGATGATGCAAGCCATAGGCCCGCACCTGAACCCGCATCACATCGTGATACACGGTACCAAGGGTTTCGATTTGATTGGTATGGAGGAAGACGACCTGAATTTGCCCGGTATCGTTGTCACCCGTACGAATGTGCGCACCATGAGCGAAGTGGTTCGGGAGGAAAGCAGTGTTGTTCGGGTTGGCTGTCTGTCGGGGCCGAATTTGGCTGCCGAAATTATGGCCGGGCAACCTGCCGCTACGCTGGTAGGGAGCCGCTTTCGGGAGGTGATTCAGGCGGGCCAGACAGCGCTGAATACGCCGCGTTTCCGGGTGTTCGGTTCGTACGATATCCTGGGGGCTGAGCTGGCCGGGGCGCTCAAAAATATCGTCGCCCTCGGTTCGGGCGTGCTGGGTGGCCTTGGTCTGGGCCGCAACATCCAGGGTTTGCTGATTGCCCGGGGGCTGGCCGAAATGGTTTATTTTGGAAAATCGCTGGGCGCCTCCAGCCAGGCGTTTATTGGTGTGGCCGGTATTGGCGATCTGGTGGCAACTGCTACCAGCACGAACAGCCGAAATTACACGTTTGGCACACGCCTGGCGATGGGCGAAAAAGCCACACAAATTCGGGAAACCATGCCCGAGCTGGCCGAAGGGGTGCGCACCTTGCGCATTGCCCGCCAATTGGCCCGCCAGTACAAGTTGCACGTTCCGATCACATCCACCCTGCACGGGGTTGTTTTTGAAGGATTACCTGTAGAAAAAGCCCTCGAATACCTGATGACCTATCCGTATTCGATTGATGTGGATTTTTTTTAAAAACAACGGTATGACACGAACATGGACGCCCCTGCAATGGAAAACAACCCAACATTCAGCGGCAGCATGAAGGCTGCTGTTCGATCCGAATACGGCCTGGCCGATGTGTTGAGCGTTCGGGAAGTACCAATACCGGCTCCGAAAGCGCACGAAATTCTGGTAAAAATACACGCCACTACGGTCAGTCGGACCGATTGCGCCATGCTGACCGGTACGCCGTTCGTGTACCGCCTGTTTATTGGCCTCTGGAAACCCAAGCAGGCTACAACGGGTACGGATTTCGCCGGAGAAATTGAGGCCATTGGTAGTGAGGTCACGGCTTTCAAAGCAGGCGACCGCGTGTGGGGATTCAACGACAACGGCCTTTCCACCCATGCCCGATACGCCGCAATATCGGAGCGGGAGGCCATTGAAATTATCCCTGAAAATATCCCTTACCAAGTGGCCGTCGCCAGTGCGGAAGGGGCGCATTATGCCCTCAATTTCCTCAACAAGGTGCGGCTGGAAGCCGGACAGCGGGCGTTGGTTAACGGTGCGACGGGGGCTATCGGATCGGTGCTTGTGCAGCTGCTGAAACACAAGGGCCTGTATGTTACGGCGGTTTGTGCCACGCCCAATATGGAACAGGTACGCGCCCTGGGGGCCGACATGGTCATAGACTACACCCGGCAGGACTTCACTCGCGAAGCCGGGCAGTACCACTTTGTTTTTGATGCAGTAGGGAAAAGCACCTTTGGCAAATGCAAACCGCTGTTGTATCCGGGCGGGGTGTATATTTCTTCAGAGCTGGGGCCGTACGCCCAGAACCTTTTCCTGCCTTTGCTCACCAGGGTTTTTAGTGACAAAAGGGTGGTCTTCCCCGTGCCCGTGAACGTGAAACAAAGCCTGCAAACCATGCGAAAATTGCTGGGAAATGGACAATTCAGGCCTTTGATTGACCGGGAATATGCACTGGAGGATATCCGGGAGGCTTTTCGGTATGCGGCGAGCGGCCAGAAAATCGGGAATGTGGTGGTGCGGTTTTGAGGGTATGAACAGAACCCAAAATGCTGTACTTTCGCAGTATTAAACTAAAAAACCGCTATGGTAGAAATAGCCAATCCCATCTACGATGTCGTTTTTAAATACCTGATGAACGACGAAAAAGTGGCCAGGCTCCTGTTGTCGGCTATCATCGGCAGGGAAGTAGTTTCCCTGGAATTCAGGCCCACCGAGCACCATTTTCCGGTGGGGGAATTGTTGGCCGTGTTGCGTATGGATTTCAGCGCCCGGATTGTGGATGAAAACGGCGATCAGGAACTCGTCATCATTGAGTTGCAGAAGGCCAAATTGGCCAGCGATATCATGCGTTTTCGTCGCTATCTGGGCGAGCAGTACGCCAACAAGGAAAACATGGTGCGAGAGCCGGCACCGGAATACCCGTATCGCAAGGCGCTACCCATACTCAGTATCTATTTTTTAGGCCATAGGCTCGAACACACTACGGCACCCGTCGTACGGGTGAATCGGCACTACATTGATGCTGCCACGGGCGAACAGATTCGCGAAAAAGAGGTGTTCATCGAAAGCCTGACGCACGATAGCGTCATCATCCAGATACCGTACCTGAAGGGGCAGCGTCGCACCGAACTGGAGCAACTGTTGGCGTTGTTCGATCAGTCCAGCACCACCGACGATCCACACTTTTTGACAATAAACGAGAACGACCTCCCCGAACGCTATCGCCCGCTGTTGCGAAGGCTTCAAAAAGCCATAGCCGACCCGACTATTCGGCATAGCATGGACGCGGAAGATGATTTGATCGAAGAAATCAAGGATTACCAACGGCTTATTTCGGAGAAAGAGCGGATCATCACAGAGAAGGAGCGAGCCATTTCGGAAAAAGAGCAAACCATGCAGGAGAACCAAAAAACAATATCAGGGCAGCGAAAACAGATCGAAACAGCCATACGGGCACTGCATCAGAACGGTGCTTCTGTCGAAGGACTGGCTTCTGTGTTTGGGATGAGCTCAGCGGAAATATCGGCTGTTTTGAATCCCCAATAGATAGGCTATTGGCTTTGGAAATTAACTATCTGTCTCCTTGTCACTTGCCGGTACGCTTACTCTCCAAAAACAACCCCCTTCCGAAAGTTAACATACCGCACGGCGCCACCCTCCGTTTTCACGCGCAACAGGTCGGGGTACTTCTCCACAATCTCCACTTCTTTGCCGGGTGCCGAACACAGCACCTGGAGATTGGGCGACAGGATGTGGCAATCGGAGTCGGTAATAACATAGGAGTAGCCATCCGGTAGTTCCCGGGCATAGTTGACGTACTTGAATCCCGACAAAAAAGGTTTGCCTTGCGCGGTGCAGAGTTCCTTGCTGCCATCCGACAACCGGTGGGAGAATAGTTTCCCCGGTATGTGCCATTGCAGTTCCCGGTACTGCACCGGCAGGATTTCCCGCCCCAAGGTGTCGCGGATACCGGTTTTATTTTGCTCATCCGTAATGTATACCCAGTGCCGCTCCGGGTCGTAGCCGCTGACGCGTTCTTTTCCAAAATCAAAAACAATACGGCCCGTGCTGTCGAATACCACAGCCTTGGTGGAGTAGTCCGGCTCGTACACCGTTGCCAGCCAACGGCTCTTGATTTGCTCCGGGTATCGCGCGATCATGAAAGGCGTCAGTACGTTGCCGAGCGTGTCCATGACGGCGTATTTGAATACCTTCCCCGAATATGATTGCCGCATTTTCAGGTCTTCCGGCGCATCGTCAAATGCGCGGCCGATGACTAAGTAGCCATCCCTGAATTTGTCGTTCATGTACTGTACCTCCACACGTTTTGTGCTTTCCGGGGTGATCGTGTGGATGGTGGCGCCTTCGAGGTTGTATTCGTTGGGCTGGCCTTTGTGCTCGGAGTACATGTTGGGCCGCAGGATATGGTACCCGAACTCGCCCGGTTTTTTCACCCATTCGCCGCGGGTATTGATGATGCCGGACTGGATTTGATTGTACACCGGGATCAGGCCCATTTGCAGATATGGCCCGCGATACAGGTTTTCCGGCAGGAAAAAACCCTGCGGGATAATCGGTTTCAGGTAGGCGTCCAGTATCCGGCACTTGCCGTCCGCCTTTTCCACCATCAGGCAGCCGTCGGGCGTGCCGACGTTGATGTTTTTGTTGGGGTAATCGCGTGGTTTGACCACCGTGCTGCCGTCGGGAAGTGTAAGCTGCCATTGGCCGTTGACCATATCGGGTACGAAACAGTTTTTGAATTCCACGGCCCGTAGCGTCGGGGCGATTTGCTCGGCTATGGGCAGCCGTTCGCCTTTGGCGGTGAAGGCTGCGTACAGGTTTTTGTCGCGTTGGGTTTTGGCCCACAGGATAACCCCGTCCGGGGTTTGTTCCGGTACGATGCGCGTGTAGCGGCAAGGCAGGGCCATTTGGCCATCGGCGGTGTAAAAGCCGAACAGGCTGTCCCGCATCACGAGGTAGCCGGCATCGTCGCGCATACGTTCGAGCAAGGAATATGTCATGGGAATCAGCGTCTTACCCGAGTAATCGTATAAGCCAAAGGCAACGCCCTTGGCTCCGGTGACCAGGAACTTCCGGTGGGTCATGCTGATTTGGCTGAATGTATCCAGAAACAGCAAGTTTAGGTTGGAATCGAGCACGCCACGCAGGCCGTTTTGGTGATCGGGGCGCACCTCAAAATACGGTAGTTCGTACCCGTTCCAGTTGTGTTTGTATTCGATTTTGTTCCAGATTTTTTCGAGCAAAGCCTTGCCTTCGATGTTGACGATCGTCATGTTTGTCCAGTCTTCGGAGGCGATGAAATGCCCGCCCCGGGCGTATTCGAGGTGGCTGTACCGGAACGGGAGTACGGTGTTGCCCGTATAGTCCAGCACGCCGAACTGGCTGTTTTTTTGGGCGACGACCCAGTCTTCGGTGATGCCCGCTAAGGACTCATACACTGTATCCACGACAAGGTTACCGTCGTACCGGATGAGGCCTACATGGCCGCTGGAGTGTCCGGGGGTAAAATTGACGACGAAAAAATCGGGTTGTTCCGTGCCGATGATGTTTCGGAAAATAAATCCGGTGCGGATTTTTCCTTGTGCGTCTGCGAGGGCGAAGCGGCTCTCTGGCGATGCCAGTGCAATGTGCCCGTTAATCAGGATGGTGCCGTTCTCGTAGTCGTCCTTGAAAAGTTCTTCGAGGTTGGTGTTGATGAAATTCACCCGATGTTCGCCCTTGATGACGCGGTGCAGGCCTTTGTAAAAAGTGAATGGCCCGTAGGTATAGTTTTCGGGGCGGTAGTTACCGTAAATCGAAACGGCGCTTTTCAGTTTTTCATAACTCAGGTATTTGCGGCTTTCCCAGCCGCTTTTTCCGTTTTTGACCAGCAGGAAT
This sequence comes from Lewinellaceae bacterium, assembly GCA_016719605.1. GTDB lineage: Bacteria > Bacteroidota > Bacteroidia > Chitinophagales > Saprospiraceae > M3007. The sequence goes on from JADJYW010000019.1 coordinate 92,589, forward strand.
TCCTGATTATCGGTGCTGCGGATGCACCGAAAATCCGGGAGTGTGTCGGGCTTGGCGAAATCCCCCTGCGCGTAGTTTACCACCGGATACGCGACGGGTTCGGAGTAGGATTTGAACGCGATGGTCGCCGGCAACACCGTGCCGTCCTGCCGAATGACTCGGATAAAGTCGTCTTTATCGGCGGCCAGGACGATGCCGTGTTCGTTTGGAAGCCAGGCTTTTTTGAATTGCGGCGGGGTCACCACTTTCCTGGCGGGGGTAGTGTAGCCGTACAGACCGTTGGCGTCACGAAAAGGGATTAGATGCTGGGCAGAGCAAATAGAGATGGAATACAGGGTGGCGAGGAGCAAAAGGGTATTTTGCATGTATGCTTCAGTTTTTTGATTTCACCGGTGGTGTTGGGGCTTCTTCAACTTGCATTTCATACGCAAGTGCAGAAAATCGGATTTGCAGGCCGGGCCTGCTGGTTTTGAGTCGTTGCAAAACTGCTTCATCGAGTGTGGCAGAGTCCACCCAGGTCAGTTTTTTCAGATTTTTAGATGAAGCAACAGCGGCTTCGAGGTTGGTGATGTGCTGTGCGCCCTGAATGGTTAATTCCTGCACGGTCGGCAAGGGCGGTAGTTTTTTCAGGTTTCGGCAGTCGTACAGTGCCAGTTTTTTCAGTTTGGGCGATGCCGAAAATACGTTGTGCGGCAGGTTGTCGGCCCGGACGTGTCCGATGTGCAGCGTTTCCAGGTTGGGCATTTTAGCCATGTCGGCCATGCCGGTATCGTCTTGGAGGGAAAGGGAGCGCACGTCCGGGGCATGGCGGAGCGCTTCGCCGAGGCCCAGCGCGAAATAATCTTTTTTCACGGTGCTCCAAAGAAGCCGTCCGTCCAGATGTGCCAGTTCGTTGGGGGTGAGTTGATAGTTTAGTGAAGGATCGGCGAGCAAAACGAGGCTGTCGACGACGGTCAGGATATGCTTGGGACTTCGGAATGCTTCCTGCAGAGTTTCGCGGTAGCGCAGTACGTTTTCGGCATAGTGGCTGCCGGGGAGGTACTCTGCGGTCAGCAGAAAAGGGCCGAATTCGGCTGCTTTAGCAAAAGCAACCGGATTTTCGAAGCGCCGCACAAACAGCCCGGCGTGGCGATCCCAGAGGTTGGCGACAAATTGATCGGTAGTTTTGTCGCGCAGTTCGACTAATTCGTAGCGCCCGCCTGCGATGTCTACGGTCAGGTCATAGTCGAAAAACGGGTCGGGCGCGAATCGCCGAATGGAGCCGTCGCGACTAACAATATAGGTGTGCACATATCCGGAGGAATCAGCGATGGAATAAAAGGCCTTGCCGTTGCGAAATTCCGTTGCCCGCAGCACACAAGGATTGGTGTGCAAAACCTTCCCGGCAGTATCAAGATAGACGACCTGTGCGCACTGTTCTCCGTCTGTGGCAGCGACGAGCATCCGGCAGATGCCTTCCACGAAGGTATCCGCCACGGCGAGTATTTCCCTGTCGGGAAACAGCGTATTCAGTTCAAATTGCAAAACGCCGTCGCGGTTGAAATACTGGTATCGGTAGAGAAACTCGTCGTGGTTGTAGCCGCGTGGGTACCGGAGCATCGTTTTCCGCAGACCATTGCGCAGGGGACGTACTTGCTCGATATGCTTCCCGGTCTCGGCCGGGAACGTGCAAACTGTTTTGCCTTGTTCGTCGAGGATCAGCCACGGGCCGTCGGGGCCTTCGGCTTGCACGGCTACCTGACCGTCGGCGAAAGGCTGGGCGCGGTAAAACAAGCGATCGCCGAATGCTTGCCGGCCATTTTTGTCGAGCAAAACGGTGCGCGGCACCCCGCGGCCCCCCCCGTTCAGCCGGGCGGGGGCGAATGGGCCGATGAATTGCCCGACAGCAGCGTAGTCGTAGCCGAGCGTGTCGGCGATTCGCCCTTGCGCATCCACCAAAACAAAGCCAAGGGCGGCCGATTTTAGTACGATAGGCGTCTGATCAAACGTCAGAAAATACATCTCCCGGCCATCCGGGCCGTGATCATCAGGCAGCCACTGTACCAACTGGAATTCAGCGGGGAGGCGGAATGCCTCGCGGCCATCGGCATGGAAAAAAGCGGATGTTTGTTTTTTGTCGGCGCGTATTCCGATCAAAGCGGACTGGGCAGAAACTGCGCCAACAAGGTAAGCCCAAAGAAGGAAAGCAGCAATACTGCGGATTATTTGGTGCATAAAAGAGCCGGGTGTCGGTTGGAGGGGGCGCAAAATTGCAGAACATCCTCGGCCAACCGGCACTTTTTCAACCAGAAACTTTTCAACCTTCCAACCCCTTACTCCATTTCCTGCACCACTTCACTCACTTCAGGCACCATGCGCTTCAGCATACCTTCGATTCCGGCTTTCAGGGTAACGGTAGAAGACGGGCAACCGGAGCAGGAGCCTTGCATGGTCACAAAAACGCGCCCCTTATCGAAGGCTTTGAATTCGATGTTCCCACCATCCATTTCCACGGCGGGTTTTACATACATGTCGATCAATTCTTTCACTTTTCGTGCGATCTCGCCGTCTTCTCCTGAAAATTGTAGGGCGTTGCTTTGTGCTGTCTGGGCATCCCAGAACTCAGCAAAACCTTCTTTGACCACCTCGCCGTCGTTTTCCACATATTCTTTTATGTACTCTTTCAACTTGAGCATGATCTCCGTCCAGTCGTAGTTCATTTCCTTGGTGACGGTGACATAGTTGTTGTTGAAATAGACACTTTTCACATAGGGCAGTTCCATGAGTGAGTTGGCCATAGGGCTCCATTCGGATGCCAGGTCTTTTTCCCTAAAATCTGCGATGCCGCGGTACAGCAGGCGATTTGTAACATATTTGAGCGCCTCCGGGTTAGGCGTTTGCTCGGTGTAGAGCATGACCGGACTTTTGACGACGGATTCCATAATTGTCTAATTTCTCTCTTTAGATTTATTCCAGGCAAAAGTAACAACCCTTTGGGGTTTCAGTTCAGAGCACGTTACATTTTGAAAAAAACACTTCCATCGGGTAATTCATAGAGGTGTACGGTGGGGTATCGGAACAGTATGTTGGCAAAGAGGATATGGTAGTCCTCTGCGTTGATGTTAGCGGCATCATCTGGATTTGAATGAAGGGTTTGCAGCCGGCGGAAAATGCATTCTGGTATTTGAGCGTCGTAGCTCAATACCTTTAGGTGCACCTGAAGCGGGCATGTTTCGAGTGTTTCCAGTAGTTGATTCAAGAGTCGGGAAAGATAGAATTTGTCCTGTATTCGGGCCGGATAGATACGTTTCATGGGTTGGGGGTTGTTTAGTGTACCGCAATGGCAATGGTAGCCATGCTCAGTCGTACTGCGGGGACTTGCAGCAAAACTTGTCCGCAGGCTTCGAGTGTAGCTCCGGTGGTTAATACATCATCCACAATTAATAGGTGTCTGCTCTGAATTCGTTCAGGGTGTTGCACTTCAAATACGTCGTTCACATTGTCGAAGCGATCCATTCGCTTCTTTCGGGTTTGGGATTCGGAGAACTGTCGCCTCACCAAGATGCCTGACATTACCGGGATTTGAAGCGCGTCCGATAAACCCGTAGCCAGCATGGCGCTTTGGTTATAGCCTCTCAATTGTTCTTTTTTGGGGTGTAGCGGCACCGGTAAGATACCTTCCACGACTTGGAACAAGGGCGACTGTTTCAGCATCAAACCAAACTGCTGCCCTAATCGCACGCCAATATCAGCCTGGTTATGGTATTTTAACTGGTGCAATGCTTTTTGGATTGGGCTTTTTCGATTGAAGTAGTACATCGCTGCGCCGGCCTCAAGGGGCACACGCCCCCAAAACCGTTCGGTAAACTCATTTTCTCGTTGGTGATGCATGTTGGTTAAGTGCAGCTTGCGTTGGCAGGAGATGCAAAAGCAATTATGCTGGCTTTGAATGTCTGCATCGCAACCGATACACAGGTTAGGGTACAGCAAGTGGAGAAATCCGTAGCACAAATCTTTCCAGGTTGGGAGCAAAAATGGTGTCATGGCTGTCATTTTGGTCAAAATTATACCCTATTGACACTCCAGATGCACGTTGAAACGTATTATTTTCAATTAAATTCAATTAATAAAAATGTGTAATTATGTTTAAAATCAATTTGTTTGACCTATGTATTGGTTTAAAATCAATTTATATTGGATGCTATTTTCCCTGATTCTGCGCTCCATTTCTTCGGTTTTACCCAAGCCATTTTAAGGTGCCGGCCAAAAACAGGATTTGCACAGTTATAGGCAAAACCTACATAGTTACAAGGTAAACCTACATAGTTATAAGCTTTTGTTGCACAGCAGGTGGCAGAGGAACGATACTCGTGGATTCATTTAACAAAAAAATATTACCATAAAACGAGTTAACCTTTCCGACCTGCCGGACTTGTCCGACCTCTCTTGGGTGCTTGACCAAGCACTTTTTCTCCTTGCTAATTCTCCAGCGCAATTTCGCGCTTCCGACCTGAGTCGGGCTGTGGAGATTCATCCTTCCATACTGACACGGATGAAACTGGCGCACTCCAATCCTGCATATGAATCAGTCGTATGCCGGCGTGTGCTGCTCAACCTACTGAAGTATCTCTTTGATTGCTTCCCGATGCTTGGTCTCTGGCAAAAACAAGATGGGAAACTTGTGGTAAATCTGGTTAAATCATATCGTGGGAAAAAGTTGAAGAAAACTACGGCAACAGATATCCCCAAGGTTTCAATCGTTAAAAGAACCCCTCCCAAGCCCGGATCAACCCGGTGGTACTTGGCCAGTTTAAATTAGGGATGGCCAGTCATGTTCTTACATCCCGCGATTGATATTTTGTATTTTCCGGATAATTTTAAAAAAAGTTTGGTTTGTGGTGAGGTTAGTGATGTTGAAGTGTATACCTTTGCG
>JADJYW010000019.1:100000-206553 GCA_016719605.1 Lewinellaceae bacterium
TAGTCGCGAACCCGCCGAACTGAAACATCTAAGTAGGTGGAGGAAAAGAAAACAAGTAGTGATTCCGCAAGTAGTGGCGAGCGAACGCGGAAGAGGCCAAACCGACGGGCGTGCCCGTCGGGGTTGTAGGACTGCGCTGTGGAAGTCGTGTTTTTAGTCGAACCTCATGGAAAGGAGGACCGCAGGGGGGTGAAAGTCCCGTAGGCGAAAGAGACACGATACCTAGCAGTATCCTGAGTAGGGCGAGGCCGGTGAAACCTTGTCTGAATCCGCCGGCACCATCCGGCAAGCCTAAATACTACCGGGAGACCGATAGCGAACCAGTACCGTAAGGGAAAGGTGAAAAGAACCCCGAGAAAGGGAGTGAAAAGACCCTGAAACCATGCGCCTACAAGCGGTCGGAGTCTCGATTTATCGGGATGACGGCGTGCCTTTTGCATAATGAGCCTACGAGTTGTTCCTCATTGGCAGCCTAAGCACCTGAGGTACGGAAGCATAGCGAAAGCGAGCCTTAACAGGGCGTTAGTCAGTGGGGACAGACGCGAAACCGAGTGATCTATCCATGGGCAGGTTGAAGGTCCGATAATCTCGGACTGGAGGACCGAACCGGTAAGTGTTGAAAAACTTTCGGATGACCTGTGGATAGGGGTGAAAGGCCAATCAAACTCGGAGATAGCTCGTACTCCCCGAAATGCATTTAGGTGCAGCGTCGCGGAATGTTTGCCGGAGGTAAAGCTACTGAAAAGGCTAGGGGGCTTCACCGCCTACCAACCCTTAACAAACTCTGAATGCCGGCAAATAGTAGCGGCAGTGAGCCCCGGGGTGCGAAGGTCACGGGGCGAGAGGGGAACAACCCAGACCAACAGCTAAGGTCCCCAAGTCGCGGTTAAGTTGCGTTAAACGAGGTGGGAATGCAGTGACAGCTAGGATGTTTGCTTGGAAGCAGCAATTCATTCAAAGAGTGCGTAACAGCTCACTAGTCGAGCGTTCCCGCGCGGAAAATAAACGGGCATCAAACCGCGCACCGAAGCTTTGGACTCGCAAGAGTGGTAGGGGAGCATTCCGTGGTGTTGAAGTCGTGTCGTGAGGGGCGATGGAACCAACGGAAAAGCAAATGTAGGCATTAGTAACGATAAATGGCGTGGAAAACGTCATCGCCGAAAGACCAAGGGTTCCTTGATCTACGTTAATCGGATCAGGGTTAGCCGGGCCCTAAGGATAAGCCGATAGGCGAAGCCGATGGAAAGCGGGTCAATATTCCCGCGCCTGCCGTGCAAAGAAAGCGACGCATCGACGTGGCGGTTAGGTCCTGACGGAATAGGGCCTTGAGCCAATCCCCTCGGGGAGCGGCGAAACCGTAAAATTGGTGCCAGGAAAAGCGAGCACGGCAGCCCGTACCGTAAACCGACACAGGTGGTCGAGGAGAGGATCCTCAGGCGCTCGAGTGATTCGTGGCTAAGGAACTAGGCAAAATGGCCCCGTAACTTCGGGAGAAGGGGCGCTCGCAAGAGCCGCAGTGAAGAGGCCCAGGCGACTGTTTAGCAAAAACACAGGACTCTGCGAAATCGAGAGATGATGTATAGGGTCTGACACCTGCCCGGTGCCGGAAGGTTAAGGAAGGGGGTTAAGGGCAACTCAGCTCTTGACCGAAGCCCCGGTAAACGGCGGCCGTAACTATAACGGTCCTAAGGTAGCGAAATTCCTTGTCGGGTAAGTTCCGACCTGCACGAATGGTGTAACGATCTGGGCACTGTCTCAGCCACGAAATCCGGTGAAATTGAAGTATCGGTGAAGATGCCGATTACCCGCAACGGGACGGAAAGACCCCGTGAACCTTTACTACAGCTTTGCATTGGGCTTGACTTGTTGATGCGTAGGATAGGTGGGAGGCTTTGATCCGGCAGTTCAGGCTGTCGGGGAGTCGACGTTGAAATACCACCCTTTGGCTAGTTGAGTCCTAATCCCTGATGGGAGACATTGCATGGCGGGTAGTTTGACTGGGGTGGTCACCTCCTAAAGAGTAACGGAGGTTTGCAAAGGTACCCTCAGCATGGTCGGTAATCATGCGCAGAGCGTATTAGTACAAGGGTGCTTGACTGAGAGGCCGACGGGCCGATCAGGGTCGAAAGACGGCTAAAGTGATCCGGTGGTTCCGCATGGAAGGGCCATCGCTCAAAGGATAAAAGGTACTCCGGGGATAACAGGCTGATCTCCCCAAAACCATATCGACGGGGAGGTTTGGCACCTCGATGTCGGCTCGTCGCATCCTGGGGCTGGAGAAGGTCCCAAGGGTTGGGCTGTTCGCCCATTAAAGCGGCACGTGGCTGGGTTCAGAACGTCGCAAGACAGTTCGGTCCCTATCTGTTGTGGGCGCGGGAAGATTGAGGAGACCTGACACTAGTACGAGAGGACCGTGTTGGACGAACCGCTTGTGTGCCGGTTGTGCCGCCAGGTGCATCGCCGGGTAGCAACGTTCGGCCGGGATAAGCGCTGAAAGCATCTAAGCGCGAAGCCTACTCCGAGATGAATCTTCCGATTAAGGGCCGTAGGAGACGACTACGTTGATAGGCGACAGGTGGAATCGTGGTGACACGTTGAGCCGAGTCGTACTAATAGCCCGTAAGCTTCCTTTTTTTAATTTTTTGATTGGATGTGCAAGCATCTGATCACGCCGACAGCGCGGCCCGCAAGGCCCCGCGCACGCTCCGGCTCGAAAAACACAGACATCAGATTATCAATCATTTACTACGCTTCTTTCCCAGCATTGTCAATTTTTAAGAAAATCGCACGGTTTAGTACCGTGCAACGAGACGTTGGTGTCTACGGCGGCGGGGATCACCTCTTCCCATTCCGAACAGAGCAGTTAAGCCCGCCAGCGCCGATGGTACTGCGGTAGATGCCGCGGGAGAGTAGGTCGATGCCAACCCAATATCCAGCCCTCATTGCACCCGCAATGAGGGCTTTTTTGTTTTTTGACGCGGCTTGTTGCGCTGGTTTGTACTTTCGCCACCAAACCAACCCAATGTATGGCTGCACCCGCCCTCCTGCCCGATAAAATTGTCTGGAAAGACATCCTCAAATCCCTCGCCAACCAACAGTGCGTCCTGCTTATCGGCCCCGACCTGCTCCCCAACGAAAATCTGTTCCGCGACCTGCTCCACCACCTCGGCCTTGACCCGCAGGACATACCCGCCTCCCTGCCCCGCGATATCGCAATGGTGTATCCCGCCGAAAACCTATTCCTGTTCCCCAACGACGCCGCCCGAACCCGTACCTGGCGCCGATTCGAGGAGTTCTACGACGCACATTTCAACAAACTCCGCCCACTGTACAACCAGATCGCACGCCTGCCTTTCCCCGTCGTCATCAACACCATGCCCGACCTCGGACTGCGCCGCGCCTTCGAACAGGACGGCATCCTGCACCAGTTCAGTTACTACGACTACCGCGGCACGCCCGAACCCCACGACCGCATTGCCGCTCCCCCGCGCGATACGCGCCTGTTGTTCAACCTGCTCGGCGTACTCAGCGACCACAATTCCCTCGTGCTGACCCACGACGACCTCTTCGGGTATTTTTCCCAAATACTCGGCGACAAAAAACTCACCTCCGACCTCTACATTGACCTGTCGCACACCCTGCGCCAGGCCACCGATTTCATTTTCCTCGGGTTCCAGTTCGACCAGTGGCCCATCCAGATGCTGCTCCGCCTGCTCAATCCCGACCGCAACAAAGGCCTCCAGTATGCCGTGAACCCGGCCGTGGCCGCCGAAACCCGCGTGTTTTTTGCCGACCAGTTCGAGGTTGAATTCGTAGACGGCATCACGCCGACCGCCTTTCTTGCCGAACTCTGTACCCGCTGGGCTGCCGAAGAGCAGCAACGCCAAACAGCCGGCGCCCCGCTCAAACAAACCCTGCGCGACTGGCTCCGCCAGGGCCTGCTCGCCCGAATCCTCGAACGCCTCGGCGACACGCCCGCCAAAACCGACGCCGACTTCCAACTCGGCCGCCTCAACACCCTGCGCCGGAGCATCCGCGACGGTGTGGTGAGCAGCGAAAGCGCCCTCATCGAAATGAACCGCATCCGAAAAGCCGTACAAGAACTCATCGAAACCTTGTCCTGAGCCATGAAACGATACCCGGGCATACGCCCCTTCCGCACCGATGAAAAAGGCCTGTTCTTTGGCCGCGACGCCGACATCGAGCGCCTCCACCGCCTCATCGGCCTCGAACAACTCGTCATCCTGTATGGCAAATCGGGCTACGGCAAGAGCTCCCTGCTCTCCGCCGGTATCTTCCCGCGCTTGCAAACAGAGGGCGAGCGCCAGTTCCTCGAAATCCGCTTCGGCCCCCACAAACCCGGCGACAGCCTCGCACCCACCGAGGCCACCCGCCACGCGTTCCAACGTGCAGACACCAATCCTGTAAATCCTGTCCAAAAAAACAAACCAGGCCTCCTCCCCCAGGCCGATCCCAGCCTTTGGCTAACCCTCAAAAACCGCCAACAGACCGGCCAAAACAGTTTCCTGCTCGTGTTCGACCAGTTCGAGGAACTGTTCTCGTACCCAGCCGACCAAATCCTGGAGTTTAAAAAACAACTCGCCGAGGCCCTGTACTCCCGCGTGCCCAAACGCTACGAAACCGCCCTCGCCGACGCCGGCCTAACCCCCGAACAGGAAGACACCGTGTACGCACCGTTCGACCTCAAAGTGGTGTTCTCCATCCGATCCGACCGCATGAGCCTGCTCAACGGCCTGAAGGATTACCTGCCCAACCTGCTCCAGCACGGCTACGAACTGGAGGCGCTGGACGAAGCGGCAGCCACCGAAGCCGTGTGCCGCCCGGCGGCGCTCAACCCCACTCCCAGCCCCTCCCCCAAAGGGGAGGGGGGCCGGCCCTCAGTTCCCGTTGGGGATTCCAATAAGGGAAACAAAAAAACATCCCAACGAACAGACCATCCCACAGAGCGGAATGTAGCCCCCCTCCCCCCTGGGGGTGGGGGTGGGGTTTTCGATACGCCCCCCTTCACCTACGCTCCTGCCGCCCTCGCCGCCATTTTCGCCGCTCTGCGCAACGAACGCGGACGCATCGAGACCAGCGCCCTGCAGATCGTGTGCCGGTATGTGGAGGACAACGTGGTGGGCGGACGGCAGTCGGCAGACGATGGACGGCCCCTTGTGGTACAAGCCCACGACCTCGGCGACATCAAGTCCATCTTTCGCCAGTTTTACGAGCGCACGATCGAAAACCTGCCCGGGGCCGAGCGCGGCCCCGCCCGTCGCCTCGTGGAAGACCTGCTCATCAAGGACGGCACGCGCATACCCTACGCCGCACAAGCCCTTTTAGCTACGCCAGGCGTGGGCCAGGAACTGCTCGATCGCCTCGCTGCCGCCTCGCTGCTGCGTGTGGAACGCGACGAACAGGGCCGTATGCTGTACGAAGTGGGGCACGATACGCTGGTGGCGCCTATCGAGGAGGCGGCCAAAGCCCGCCGCGAGGATGAACTGCGCGAGGCCGAACGCGAGCGGCTGCGGCTGGAGGCCGAGCGTCAGCAAGCGGAGCAACAAAAAATTGCCCGCGCCCGCCGCCGCAATTTGGCGTTTTCGGCCGTGGCGCTGCTGCTGCTGGGCTGGGCCTTGTGGCAAAACATTCAGGCCGGCAAACAAAAGACCATAGCCGCCGAGCGCACCGCAGCGGCCGAGGCCGCCGAGCGCCGGGCCGCCGCAGCGCTGGACAGCGCCCGCGCCGCACAAACCCGCGCCGATACCGCACAGGCCGTTGCCGCGAGAAAAACCGAGGAAGCCCGGATCAGCGCCGATGCCACAGCCCGGGCCATGCTCCAACTTGGGCACAGCACCGCGCAGGTGGTGGATGCCCTCGTGAAGGAAGTGAATGGCCACATCTTCCGGCTCGAATACCCCGACGCACTCGGCAAACTGGAAGCCGCCGCAAAGTTCAACAAACGCACCCCCGATTTTGCCCGCGCCGCCCTCGAACTGGCTTTTTTCTACAATGAAGCCGACAACCGGCAGGCCGGCGCCCGCGACCAGGCCCTGGCCTTGCTCGGACAGCCCCGTACCCGCAGCCGCGAGGCCTGCCGGGAATACCTGCGCCGCGCCGATCCTGTGTGGTACAAAACCCTGGAGGCCCGCTACTACCCCGTCCTTCTACCCGTATCTGGCGGCGAATTCTGGATGGGATGCGACTCCACGGTGGAGGAAAATTGTGGCAGTGATGAAAAGCCCCGCCACCGCGTACGCCTGAACGATTACGAACTGGCGGAAACCGAAACCACCAATTGGCAATACGCCCTGTTTTCCACTGCCCTCGGACGAAAAATATCCGACAATCAGTACGAGGCCTGGGGCGCCATGCGGGGGAACGATCCCGTCATCAACGTTTCCTGGTACGATGCCGTGGAATACGCCAACTGGCTGAGTGCCCGATTTGGCCGAACGGCCGCCTACGAGATTGATTCCATTGGGCGCTCGCAAGGCGACGGCTGGGACGTTACCCGCATCCCCGGCGCCGACGGCTTTTGCCTGCCCACCGAGGCCGAGTGGGAGTACGCCGCCCGGGGCGGCCCGAAGCAAACGAATTTCATCTACGCCGGCGCCGACCGCGATGCACTCGACGATGTGGCCTGGTGGCAGGGCAACAGCAGCCGTACCAATCCGGTGCGCACGAAGCGGCCAAATACAGCCGGTTTTTACGACATGACCGGAAACGTGTGGGAATGGTGCCACGACAAGGCATATTATAATGAAAGCCCCGGAGCGGATCCGATTGGCCCAAAGGAAGGGGAATACCGGTGTTTGCGCGGCGGCTCGTGGAACGTCGACGATTACGGTAGCCGCCTTGTCGATCGCAACGGGGGCAGTCCGTACCTCTGGTACTACCTTATCGGTTTTCGGCTTGCCCGGCACTTTTGATAACCCTTTGGCCCTTTTACCCGCTTACCCTTTTTCTTTTTTACTTTTTTATTTTCGCGCCGGGCATTGCGAAACCGCCCTTGGTACTGCTTGGTGAAAACACCAAGCAGGGCGCGGTGCCCTTCACGCTGTCCGCCGCGCTTGGTGTTTTCACCAAGCGCTGTCGCGCCGAGGTTTGCGAAATCGCCCGCGATACTGCTTGGTGAAAACACCAAGCAGGGCGCGGTGCTCTCCACGCTGTCCGCCGCGCTTGGTGTTTTCACCAAGCGCTGTCGCGCCGGGCATTGCGAAACCGCCCGCGGTACTGCTTGGTGAAAACACCAAGCAGGGCGCGGTGCCCTCCACGCTGTCCGCCGCGCTTGGTGTTTTCACCAAGCGCTGTCGCGCCGGGCATTGCGAAACCGCCCGTGGTACTGCTTGGTGAAAACACCAAGCAGGGCGCGGTGCCCTTCACGCTGTCCGCCGCGCTTGGTGTTTTCACCAAGCGCTGTCGCGCCGGGCATTGCGAAACCGCCCGCGGTACTGCTTGGTGAAAACACCAAGCAGGGCGCGGTGCTCTCCACGCTGTCCGCCGCGCTTGGTGTTTTTTCACCAAGCGCTGTCGCGCCGGGCATTGCGAAACCGCCCGCGGTACTGCTTGGTGAAAACACCAAGCAGGGCGCGGTGCCCTCCACGCTGTCCGCCGCGCTTGGTGTTTTCACCAAGCGCTGTCGCGCCGGGCATTGCGAAACCGCCCGCGGTACTGCTTGGTGAAAACACCAAGCAGGGCGCGGTGCCCTCCACGCTGTCCGCCGCGCTTGGTGTTTTTACCAAGCGCTGTCGCGCCGGGCATTACGAAACCGCCCGCGGTACTGCTTGGTGAAAACACCAAGCAGGGCGCGGTGCCCTCCACGCTGTCCGCCGCGCTTGGTGTTTTCACCAAGCGCTGTCGCGCCGGGCATTACGAAACTGCCCGCGGTACTGCTTGGTGAAAACACCAAGCAGGGCGGTTAAGCGGCGGGGATGATATTTTTGCCCGCCGATGTACTTTTGTGAACAAAACCGTCTCCGTATGTACCCCGGCAACTTGTCCTCCCGATATTCTGACTTGTATTTTACCACAGCAACAGTAAAAGACTGGAAACATCTGCTTAAGCCGGACAAGTACAAGAAAATCATCACCGACTCCTTCGAGTTTTTGGCTAAAGAACAAAGCGTCTGGATTTACGCTTTCGTTATCATGCCCAACCATTTCCATTGGGTGTGGCAAATGCAAGGGGAGCACAACCTATCACATACGCAACTACGGTTGATGAAGTTTGTGGCGCAAAACATCAAATTTGACTTGCAAGCCAATCATCCCGCTGTATTGGAGCATTTCAAAGTGCAACGAAGGGATAGGCAGTACCAATTTTTCAAGGAACGCCCTTTGTCAATTCCGATTTTCACGGACAAGACGGCTGAACAAAAGATAGGGTATATCCACCAGAATCCAATTCAGGAGAAGTGGCGGCTTGCCGCTGCATCGGAGGAGTACGAATGGTCGTCTGCTGGATTTTACACCAACGGAGACTTGCATTGGCCCTTTTTGACCCACTTTTGGTATGGGGAAGAGTGGCCGCCATGTGGGTAGGGGGGCGTGCCGAGCGCGACAGCGCTTGGTGAAAACACCAAGCGCGGCGCAAAACACCAAGCAGGGCGGTTAAGCGGCGGGGATGAATATTTTTTCCGCCGCGCTTGGTGTTTTCACCAAGCGCTGTCGCGCCGGCATTACGAAGTCATCTGCGGTACTGCTTGGTGAAAACACCAAGCAGGGCGGTAAGGAAAACGCGCACCGCGCGGAGCGGCATGTCCGCAAGCAAGCGTGCCTGCGCCGCCGGCGGCGTCTGTCGCCGGATCGGTTGGAGGCCGGGCTGAACAGTTGGCTGGGGCACGTTCGCTTCGGGCAGTGCCGGCGCATGGAAAACCGGGTGTTGCGCATGGTGCGGGCGCAGCGGGTGAATGTGGTGGAGCATCCGTCAGGATCGTGGCGGGTGCTGGAGCGGTAGTAGCGGGTCGTCTGACGAGTCCGTAGTTAGACGAATGCGGAGACGAGCGGGCCATTCGTCCGACGACAAATTCGGCGGACGAGTCCGCGACCATCCTACCCGCCCACACCCTGCGTTGTAAATGCAACCGCCGGTTGCAGTAGCGCCCCTACCGAGATGTCCTCATCCACGGCTTCCCAATGAATGCCCTTGCCCTTGCCGATAAGCCGCCATTGCTCGCGTTGGGCTGGAGTAGCTGCTTCGAGACGCGGAAACCAGGAGTATGGCACGCCGATTTCCCGCCCATCGTCCAGCACGACGAAAAACTTGTGCGCTTCGATGCGTACAGCGACGGCCCTACCGGGTGTTTCAATTCGTGAAGTAGTCATGCCAGTCCTTGTTAAATTTTTCTTGGTGTTCGGAGAATAGTAGGCATGGGTTACATCATTTAGGTGGACAAAAATAAGGAGGCAACTGCTAAACTTGCAAATTGCCTACCCTTTTTCCCGCTGCGCTTGATGTTTTCACCAAGCGCTGTCGCGCCGGGCATTGCGAAACCACCCGTGGTACTGCTTGGTGAAAACACCAAGCAGGGCGGTTAAGCGGCGGGGATGGATTTTTTTCGCCGCGCTTGGTGTTTTCACCAAGCGCTGTCGCGCCGGGCATTGCGAAACCGCCCTTGGTAAAGATTGATCAAAGCACCGTTGACACCGTTGGCTGAACACTCTCGGGTGTTAGGCGTACGACACCACTTCAACGCGTACTTTGTCCGCAATTGCGCAAACAAACCACACCCCTGCGGAAGCCACTGCGCATCAACCCCGTACATTTGGACATTCGTTTACCAGTAAACCCACGCTGCTCAGAATGTTCAAAAGTTTGCTCGCCTTCGCCGGGGTACTGTCCGGCGTTTTCTTTGCCCCGCTTTCCGCCCAAAATTTCAGCATCGCGTACCAGACACCCGACCAGTTGGTCGTTTGCTCGACCGATACGCTTGGCGTCACGATCCAAAATAACACTGCCGTACCTGTAGCAGGCGCTCTGCTCGAACTCGAACTGCCGCCCGGCCTCGAGTACCTGCCCGGCAGCGCGAACGGCGCCTCGGAGTCCGATATTTCCAACCCGGAAAAACCTGTACTCGCCTTGCCCGATCTCGCGCCCGGCGTGCCGCTGACGGTGCGGCTACAACTGTCCGCTACCTGCAGCCTGGTGGAGGCCATCAACTCGGCCCAACTGTTCAGCGCCTTGCTGCGCGTGCGGGCCGGGGCCGTGGCAGAACAGGTAACGACCACCAATTTTCAGATACAAACCAGCCTGCTCGTCATCACACAAGTGGACAACGCGGTGCTGAGCGGCGAAAAGGGCGACGTGCTGACCCGCACCCTGCATGTGCGCAATACCCGCCTCGGCCCGGTGCGGCACTTGTTCCTGCGCGATACGCATGCGGGGGGCATCCGCATCTCGGTAGCCGGCGTGGTATGGGAGCAGAACGACACCATGCAGTACAGGGCCTACTTCGACGGGGCTTTTTTCAGCCAGTTTGGCAATGGCGACACCCTGCTTGACTTCGGCGAAACGCTTCTGATTCAGCAGACAATCGAGATCATTGACTGCGGGTTTCCGGAATTTACGACCCGATCCAGCATTGCGGCGGAGTGGAGTTGTACGGCAGTAGCGCCACCTTGTCAGGGAGATAGTGTGCTGGCGGATGTGCTGGTGAAAGCCTCGTCGTATCAACCCATTGTGACCTTCGAAACGTACTATGCCCTGCCCTGGGATCATTGTGCGGAGCGGCCGCACGAGATGCGCCTTCGGATCGTGAATACCGGCTCGGCGCCCGCCACCAACCTCGTGCTCCAGATCAACTCCGAGGCGCCGTCTGTTCTGGGCATGGACAAAAATTCCTTTCAACGGCACCAAAACGGCACGACTACCCCACTGCCCCCCAACCTGACAACCGATATGCCCATGGCGGAGTGCGGCGATACCCTGTCGGGATTTGTCACGCTCTTCATGCCGGAAATAGCCGCTTCCGATACCGTGGATATTTCCTTTAATGCTTTTTACTGTCTGGGAGACTGCAAACAACTCCTGCCTAAAATTCGGCTCAACTATTTTTACAACAAACCCTGTCCGCCAGGCGGCTTTGCTGTGGCCGATACCGTGACCTTCGAGGCCCGGCCCGGCGATTACCTCAGCGCTTCCGTGACCTACGGGTTCGGCGACTGCCTGCGCAACGGCGAAACATACCCTTTCCAGTACCGGCTGAGCTCCCTGCGTTTTTTGACCGATACCGGTTTCGTTTGGTTGAAAATAGACCTCCCTGTGGGCCTGGACTGGTCGCCCGACTGTCCGCCCCTGCTGGACGGCAAGGCCCCGGCTTCTTTTACCAGCACGCCGGTCGTCACGGATTATCCCGTCAATCGGGTGCTGATGGCGTTTGAATTGCCGCTGTCCGATTCCTTTTTTGTGTTCAATTTTTGTTTGAAAAATACCTGCCGAACCGATGCCTCGTATGTCTGGATTGACGGGGAAAGCCCGGAGTTTGGGGTTGATTTCATTGCATACGAACCGGTTTCCTGCATAGGGTGCGGCTATTTTCCGAAAACAACAGCCATGCTTTCGCAAACCCTGGATATTGATCTGGACTGCGCCGTGACAGCCTGCGATTCTTTTCCGCTGCAAACGGAATGCACCTGCCCGCCGCATATCGTAGGTCCATCCGGTCCGGGAGGAGGTTCTGTATTTCCGGGCGACACCATTCTGTGCCAGGACATCCGGAATAGTCACGAAGCCTATCGCCTGAACTACGGTCTGGCCGACAACGACGACAACCGGCGTGCCGACCCGGCCGGGGTGCTGGACCTGAGCAAAGTGCGTCGCGATCGTTTTTTGCCCGGCGATACGATACGCAATGTCTTGTCCAGTAAAATCGTGTGTGGCGACACGATCCGAAGTTTGCAGTACCAGGTATTCACAGAAGTTATTGCCAGCGACTTCGGTTATGCCGGTGTGTTCGACACGTTCAGCATCGGCCCGGGCCAGACGGACGCCGCGCGGTTTGTTTTCACCAATCTGGATTTGCTGGAAGTGGCGGAAGCCGTGCTCACGGTATGGGATTCCAGTGCCAACGCCGTGTATTCCTGCCCGGTCTCGACGGTATTTCCCTTAGGCGGTCGGTATGGGCAGGTGGCAGTGGTCAACACCAAACCCAGTCAGGTCATAGACGAACTCACGACCGCCAACTTCCCGTTCTACCTGCGTGTGGATTCCCTGCGGGAGCAGGGGTGTTTGCCATCGGATTTCATCCTTCGGGCCGGCGATTCGGTGACGCTTCGGGTTGATGTGAAACTCGGCTTCAACTATAACCCGCGCAGCAAAGCGGGTACGCCATCGCTCGTCAACTTTGAGATGGGCTACAACACCAATGCCGGATACCGGGACCACAACTACCGCTACTACGACACGCTGATGATGCAGTATTCCGGCTACATGGATTCGTTCAACGTGGCCACGTTCGGGATTCGGCCCTGCGAGACCTCCCAGCAGGTCACACCCTTTGCCTACGATATCCGCATTGCGCGTGAAAACCTGTTTCCCTGCGAGGTGCGCCCGCTGTCGGTTGTTTCCAATTACGACCTGATCATGTGGCCTCCGGGCCTGGTGCCCCAGTCTGCAACGCTGCTGTTTTTGAATATGCAGCCAAATATCCCGCTCTTGCAGAATGTGCCGCTACCCTTTTCGCTGGTTCCGGACTCCATGGTGCACGTTGATTTTTCTCCGGCGTACCTGGAACCGATTGACGAGGGATACGGGCTGCGCACCCGCCTCGTGTTCGAGCCGAGTTGTGCGCTCACCTATCCGGACTCGTCCGCCGCGTGGGTCACGATGACGTTTCCGGGCTGTATGGCCATGCCCAACCCGTTTACCCACGTTTTTGAAAATAAAATCGGCTTTTACAGCAACCATCCGAGGGATACGATCACGACAACCGAGCCGGCGCTGGATTTTCCCACAGACAGTATTTCGGCAAATGTCCTGCTCCGCAATCTCGCGCCGGCCACCGCGCCCAACTACTGGATACAACTCGTCAATCCTGAAGGCGGCCTCACCAACCCGACCATCACCATACTCGGCACGGGCACGGTGCTCACGCCCAACGGCGGCATTTTCCAACTCGGCAACCTGCCCCCGTTCGGCCAGCGCGACCTGCGTATTTCCGCCACCAATACCTCCTGCGACCCGCAGCGCCTGCTGCTCATCTACGGCTGGGACTGCCAACCGTACCTCCTGCCCGGCGCCATTTCCTGCGGAAAAGACACGCTCGAATTGTTGTTTCGACCCAGAAAACCGGAGATCGAACTCGAACTTATCGGTCTTCCAGCCGGCCTACCCTTGTGCGATACGTCTGACTATTTTGTTTTGGAACTGTCCAACGCCGACCTCGGGCGGGCCTACAAACCTTTCGTAAACATCGAGCTGCCGCCGGGCCTGCAACTTCTGGCCGGCTCCTGCGAAATGGCCTACCCGGCAGGCAGCGCTTTCGTGTCCATTCCCGACCCCACGGACGCCGGCAACGGCCTGCTCGAATGGAACCTCGCCGCTCTGCAAACCTTGTTGGATACTGCGGGCTTGCCGGGCGTCAACCTCGTTCCGCAAAACAGCCTGCGCATCCGGTTCCGCGTGGTGGCCGAGTGCGGCGTGGTGTCCAATGCCCAATTGATCTTCGGCGCGCGGGCCGAGTGGTACTGCGGCAAGCCCACCAACAGCCTGCGCAAGGCAAGCGACCCGATTATCGTGGAGGGCGTCATGCCCACCTATTCGGTACAAGTCAACGTGAACGAACCCGTCGGCGGTCCCGTGCCATGCAACGCCGAGCGCACCCTATCGGTCAGCCTGTTGCTCTCCGGCTCGGCCCTGCCCGGCGATAGCGTGTATGTGCACCTGCCGCCCGGCTATACATACATGCCTGGCTCGTACCTGCCGGGGAGCAATGCCCTGCCCGGCGGACCGCAAGTATCAGGGGATATGCTGCGCTGGGCGTTGCCTGCGGCATTGCCCGCCAATACGATCGTACAATTTAGTTTCAACATCCTGTCCGGCGACATGGCGAACTGCGCCGGCGCACTCGTGCGCGTCCAGGCCCGCCAGCGCAGCGCGGCGTTTTGCCCGACGATCAACGACTTTTGTACCATCTATGTGGCCACCGGGGAAAGTCTGCTGCCCATAGCGCCATTTATTCCCGATCTGGCTATCACCGGCGCCTCGGGTAGTATTTCCAGTGCGGGGGCGGGGGTGTACACCGTGCTGGTGACGAACACCGGCGGCACTTCCGCACCGTTGTCGGTACTACAAATTGTACGCGACGTGGACGGCAACGGCCAACTTTCGGCTGCCGACACCGTGGTGCTGACGGATTTTCCTGAAAAAAATCTCGCGGCCGGGGAAACACTCAGCCTGTTGCTTCAGTCCGCCAATCCGCTCGATCTGTGCAACCTGCTGGTGGTCATTCCGGCCGGTGAAAACTGTGCCTGCGACACTGTCGTTTTCCCGCTGCAAGCAGAAGCCGTGACCTACGTGCCCGAAAGTTTGTGTATTGGTGTCGGCACGACGGTTGGTTTGCCCGGAGGGCCAGTAGCCGGACACGCGTACACCTGGTCGGGCACTACCGCTCCGCCGTGTACCGATTGTCCGCAATTCGATTTCCTGCCGCCCGGGCCGGGGTTGTACACCCTGACGTTGACCGATGCCGGGCCAACCTGTACCGTGACGCATATTTTTTCCATTCAGGTAAACGAACCGCCGGCACTGCTTGCCGGGAACGCAGCAATTTGCCGGGGACAAAAGGTGGTTTTGGAAACCTCCGTGGCAGTATCGTGGCAATGGGCGGGGCCGGGCATCACCGATGCCGGATCGGCTACCCAAACCTTGCAGCCCGGGCAAAGCGCTACCTACTATGTGACGGCCACCAATGCGGCCGGGTGTGTGCTGCTGGATTCCGTTTCAATTACCGTCTTTTTTCCCGATACCACCGACCTCGGCAAGCTGCGCACCTGCGAAGGCACACCGGTGGATGTTTTCGGCACGCCGACCGACGTGCCGGGGCTTTACACGCAGTTGTTGACCAATGCCAACGGCTGCGACAGTTTGGTTTTGCTGGATTTGGATGTGACACCCAATACGGAAGAAAACATTTCCCGCTGTGCGCCCGATCCGGTTCTGGTGTTTGGCGAACCGGTGACGGAGGCGGGTGCCTATTGCCGGACATTTACCTCCAGCCTCGGCTGCGACAGCACGCACTGTGTGGTGGTCAGTGATTTTTCGATACCCGATTTGCCCGAGGAGGCCGACACGATTTACTTTTTGTCGGGAACTTCCGTCGTGCTGCCCGGCCCGGGTGGGTATACAAGTTACCTGTGGGTGCCTGCCGACGGCCTGAGTTGCACGACCTGTCCCAGCCCGACGGCGACGCCACCGATGGACACCATGACGTATACTTTATTTGTGCGTACCGGCGACGATTGTCCGGACACGATTGTGTATCGGGTGATTGCTTTTCCGCCCTGCGACCCGGCGCGTATCCGCGTGCCCAATGTGTTCACCCCCGACGGCGACGGGGTGAACGACACATTCGCAGTTGTGCCTTTTGAGGGCGTGGAGGTGGTAGCCCGGCTGACGATATACAACCGCTGGGGGCAAAAAATATACGAGGCTACCGGGCCAACCGCGGCCTGGGACGGCACCACATTTGGCAAACCGGCGCCCTCCGATGTGTATGTGTGGTTGCTTGAGGTGCTGTGCGGCAGCGGCGGCGAGGAGGAGCGGAAATTCCGGAAGGGAGACGTGACGGTGTTGCGGTGATTGTTACAGGTCAAAATTGGGCGACAGTTGCTCCGCGTCCCGGGCATAAAATTCATTGATGATGCGCACCACGTCTTCCGGGTCGTCGGTGATGTGGAGCAGATTCATGTCACTTGGCGCAATGTTGTGGTGGCGGTTGAGCATGACTTCCACGATCCAGTCTTTCAGGCCTGTCCAGAATTCGGTGCCGAGGAGTACGATGGGGACGGGAGTGATCGTCTTGGTTTGCACCAGGGTGAGCACTTCGAACAGCTCGTCGAGCGTACCGAAACCGCCGGGCATGACCACGAATCCCTGGGCGTATTTGACGAACATAACCTTGCGGACGAAGAAATAGCGGTGTTTGATATTCAGTGCAGGGGCGATGAACGGATTGTGGCTTTGCTCGAAGGGGAGGTCGATATTGAGGCCAACGGAAGTGCCGCTTTTCATCCAGGCGCCTTTGTTGCCGGCTTCCATGATACCGGGGCCGCCGCCGGTGATGATGCCGTAACCTTCTTCGGAGAGGCGGGATGCCACTTTGGTGGCCAGTTCGTAGTAAAACGTGCCCGGCTTGGTGCGCGCCGAACCAAAAATCGAAATGCAAGGCCCGACGCGGTTGAGCACTTCGAAACCTTCCACAAACTCGGCCATCACCTTGAACATCGTCCAGGCGTTTTCGCCGCGGAGGTTCTTCCATTTTTTCATTTTTCCGGGTACGCGCACGCCATTTTCGTGTGGGGTAGTTTCTTCGGCGGATGTTTCTTTTTCTAAATTTTCCATATCGTATCAGATTATTGTTGGGAAAAAAAAGCCCGCCGGGTTGCGGCGGGCCTGCGTTTCTTGTGTTGGGCGGCAAAGTTGTTCAAAAAAATGCGGGAAATGCAAGTTTTTGGGCTTCAAAGTACCTACGGACGGAAGTCCGCAGTTGCACTATGTGGTGCTGCGGACTGAAGCCCGCAGGGTACTGATCTGAAACACATCGGCATCTTCCAGGAACGGCAATTGCCGGCGATACCGGCGCATCGCTTCCAGGTCTAATATCCCGGTGTACATGCCTGCTGCGCCGCTGATTTGGCCAAGGGCCAGGCCGGTGTGGTCCCAAATGCCGGAGTCGCCCTGGTACTCGTGTCCGTTGCCGTCTGCTCCCACGATATTGACGGCCCCGACGTAGCACTGGTTTTCGATGGCCCGGGCAGGCAACAGGCTGCGCCAATGATGTCCGCGGCGGGCGGGCCAGTTGGCGACGTACAGCAGCAGGTCGTACGGCTCGGTCTTGTCCTGCCGGCTCCAGACTGGAAAACGCAGGTCGTAGCAAATCAGGGGGCAGATGCGCCAGCCCAGCCATTCGGTTACGAGGCGTTCCGAGCCGGGGGTGTACGTTTCGTGTTCGCCGGCGAGGCCAAACAGGTGGCGTTTGTCGTAGCAGTTGGCCTGCCCATTGGGGCGTATAAAAACCAGGCGGTTGTAGTAGCGGTCGTTTTCCCGGCAAATAAAACTCCCGACGACGGCGGCCCCGAGCCGGGTTGCTTGTTCGCGCAGCCAGTGCATCGTGGGGCCGGCCATATCTTCCGCCAGCGCCGCGGAATTCATGGAAAAACCGGTGGTAAACATTTCAGGCAAAACGATCAGGTCCGTTTGGCCGGCTAAGGGGGCCAGTTTTTCGGCAAGCATGGCCCGGTTGGCCGTGGGGTTTTCCCAGTGGAGGTCGGTTTGTACGATGGTGAGGCGCATGGTATTCGTAGTGATGAGCGATGAAATCAGTAATTTCCAATGGCCAGCATGACCAGCGTGCAGCCTTCCACGGTTTCGATGCCTTGTGCCTGGGCCAATTCCTCCAGTTCGGGGTTTTCGGTACCGGGGTTGAAAATGATACGCCGGGGTTTGAGGGAAAGGATATAGTCGTAATAATCGGGCTGGCGCTGCGGGCCGATGTACAGCGTGACGGTATCCACATCCGGCGCCTCGGGCATGCCCTGGAGGATGGTCTGGTCTGCTACCTCGCCCGGTCGGATGCCTACCGGAACCGTCTCGTGTCCGTGTTTTTTCAGGGCGTGCATGGCTAAGTAAGCATAGCGGCCTGGATTAGGCGTGGCGCCCAGCACAAGTGTTTTTTTCATGCGGTGAAGAACGGGCATTTTCACTAAATGTTCGCCGGGCAACCCCAAACCGGTACATTTGCGCCCCGCTTCCAACAAGTGCAATTCGTTCATCGTAATTCGTCAATCCCAATGATTCTTACCGACAAAAAAATTCTCGAAGCCATCGAAGCCCGCGAGATCGTCATTGAGCCGTTTCGCCGCGAGTGCCTCGGCACCAACTCCTACGACGTGCACCTCGGCAAGTATCTCGCCGTGTACCGCGATCGGGTGCTGGATGCCAAAAAACACAATCCGATCGAATCGCTGGAAATACCGGAAGCGGGTTTTTTGCTTCAGCCCGGCACGTTGTATCTCGGCGTGACGGAGGAGTACACCGAAACGCATGCCACGGTACCATTTCTGGAGGGCAAGAGCAGCATCGGTCGTTTGGGTATTGACATACACGCCACGGCAGGCAAGGGCGACGTAGGTTTTTCCAACCACTGGACGCTGGAAATTTCCTGTGTGCAACCCGTTCGGGTGTATGCAGGTATGCCCATCGGGCAATTGATCTACTTCGCCATTGAGGGCGGCATCGAAAACTACTACAACCGCAAGCCCAACGCCAAGTACAACCAGCGCAGCGACAAGCCGATGGAGAGTATGATGTGGAAGAATTTTGGTTGAGCGGAAATGTAACAGGACTACCGCTTGCGCTGTATTGATGAAGAAATGCCGATAGCAGCCAAAAGAGATTTCAGCCGGGCAGGCGACTTGCCGGGAACTACTGCGATCTTTGTTTTTTGAGAAATGCCGGGTTGCTGCATGCTGCGAGCGAGAATCAACCTACTTGTGGACCGGCCCGGGCGGGTTGTCTCCAGGCCGGCAATCCAGTCGTTTCCCCCCGTTTCATGAAAGCGCTTACCTGCTCTGCCGCATCTTGGCAAGTTTATTGGTGTTTTTTACATCCTGGTATTTTTTGATGATCGTTAAAACCTTCTGTTCTCATGGGTCAAAAACATAATAGCCTCCAATTCCATACACGCCGGTTGATTAGCCTGGCCATTGTGCTGTTGCCTGTATTCCTGAATGCCCAGGTTAGTGTGGCATTTTTGCAAACCAATGCGACCTGTTTTGGCGATTGTAATGGCTCCACCACGGCGGTCGGTCTTGGCGGCGCCTTTCCATACACCTTCCAGTGGAGTACCGGCAGCAGTGGCGCGGCGCTCAGCGACCTGTGCGCCGGTACCTACACCGTCACGGTCTCGGATGTCAACCTGAACACCGCAACCGGTTCGGTCACCATCATCCAGCCCAACCTGCTCAGCGTGTCGGTTTCGACCGAAGACCAACTTTGCGGTATTGCACCCGACGGCGCCGCTACGGCCGTGCCCACCGGTGGCACCACCCCTTACTCGTTCAACTGGAGCAACGCCGGGACCGGGTTTCAAATCACCGGCCTCGCCGGAGGCCCCTATACCGTGACTGTCACCGATTTCAACGGCTGTACTGCCGTAGGCGGGAGTACCGTGTTTTTCCAAAACGAGGGCATCTGGCTTATGGCTATCCCTACCGATATCCCCTGTTTTGGCGACAGCAACGGCTCGGTTTATGCCGGGCCTATGACAGGTACGCCCCCGTACACCTATGACTGGGGCAGCGGATTTCCCACCACACAGGTATTGGCCAACCTGCCACCGGGCACCTACACGGTGACCGTCACGGATGTCAACGGCTGCTCCAACTCGGCTTCGGCTACGGTGGTGGAGCCGCCGCCGCTGAATGCCGGTACTAACTTTACAAACGCTGCTTGTGGACAGCCCGGCAGCGCCACAGTGTCCCCCTCCGGCGGTACACCAGGTTACACCATTCTGTGGAATACCGGCGACACATTATTCACAACCGCCGGGCCGGCCGGCCCGCTAACCGCCGTCGTGACGGATGCCAACGGCTGCCAGTTTTTGATAGACACCGATATTCCCGGGAACAATACCATCCTGAGCGTCACCACCGACAAATCAGGCGACGCCCTTTGCCTCGTTGGGGGTAGCGCTTCGGCTACGGCAGCGGGTGGCTCGGGCAATTTCGCCTACTTCTGGAGCAACGGCGATACGACGGCCGTGGCCAACAACCTCGCTGCCGGCCCCTACACCGTCACCATTACCGATGTGCCGACGGGCTGCACGGGTACGGCTTCCGTGGCAATTGTCGCGTTACCCTCCACCCTGACCGTCGCTGCCACAGCCAATAGCCCGGCCACCTGCATCGCGGGAGGAAGTACTACTGCCGTGGCCTCGGGCGGCACGGCGCCATATATTTTTGTCTGGAACGGCAGCGATACTGCCGCCACAGCCACCAATCTCGCCGTCGGCCCCAATATCGTGGTGGCTACGGATGCCTCCGGCTGCACCGCCACCGATACGGTCGCTGTGGTGCAATCGCCACCACCGAGTGTGACGGCCAATGTTTCGGCCCCGGTGACTTGTGCTGCGCTGGGTAGTGCCACAGCCACAGCCTCCGGGGGCATTCCTCCCTACAATTATGCCTGGAGCAGCGGCGCTGTGACCGATATTGCCATCGGCCTTTCCGTCGGTACAGTGACGGTGACGGCTACCGATGCCGGCGGCTGCACGGCCACGGCTTTCGTTTCGCTGGTTGCGCCGCCGGTGCCGACGGTTGTCATTACGTCTGTTGTCAATGCCACCTGCATGGTGCGGGGCAGTGCCACCGCAGTGGCCGCCGCCGGCACACCGCCGTTCACCTATTTTTGGGACAACGGCGACACAAATGCTACCTCCACCAATCTTGCTCCCGGCCAGCACATCGTACTGGCCACGGATGCCGGCGGCTGTACGGCTGCCGACACCGTAGTCATTTCCCAGCCGCCACCACCCGTTGTCTCGGTTTCCGTAACTGCGCAAGCCACTTGTGTCAGCCTCGGTTCGGTGGAAACAGCCGCTTCGGGTAACCTGCCGTTGTCATACAGTTGGACGAACGGACAAATGACTGCCAACCTGTCCGGGTTGGCGCCCGATACCTATACCGTGACGGTGACCGACGGCGCCGGCTGCACGACCGTACAGTCGGTAACGCTTGCTGCGCCGCCGCTCCCCACGGTGGACATCGTCGGCGTGTCGGATGCGAGCTTGTGCCGGCCCGGGCAGCGCCACGGCTGCGGCTGCGGCCGGCACACCACCGTTCACCTATCTTTGGGACAATACCGAAACCACCGCTACGGCAACCAACCTCAGCCAGGGTATTCACACCGTGACGGTGACGGATGCCAATGGCTGCACGGCTACGGGTACCGTGAGTATCCAGATTTCGGGCGGCGGCGGCGTAACCATAGGCGATTTTGTGTGGCACGATATGGATCAGGACGGCTTCCAGAGTCCCTCGGAAAAAGGCGTGCCGGGCATCACCGTGAAACTGACGGAAGCGGGGCAGGACTCTATTTTCGGTACACCGGACGACATTCTTGTAGCAACGGTATTGACGGACTCGACGGGCAAGTACGGTTTTGCCTGTGTTGCTCCGGGCCGGTACATTGTCCAGTTCAGCGGTATCCCGACGGGTTACGAATTTACCGCAAAAAACGTGGTGAACAACACCTGCAAAGACAGCGATGCCAACCCCAACGGCAGCACCGCCCCGATCATCATCACCGCCGGGCAAAGCGACAATCTCTGTGTGGACGCCGGTATTCATATTATTTGCGAAAATGTCACGAAAGCGGGTATTCTCTGTTGCAACCAGACGATCTGTGAAGGCGAAACGCCGAACCTTTTGTATGGAAATCCGCTGTTTCCGCCGCAGGGTGGCAGTGGCAAGTTAGAGTATCTCTGGATGCAACTTATCCAGAGCAACCAGGGGCCGCCGACGTGGGCACCTATTCCCGGCGCTACGAATTCCTCTTACCAGCCCGGTCCGTTGTTTGAGACCGCTTATTTTTTGCGTTGTGTACGGCGCGAAAACTGTCTGAATTTTCTGGAGAGCAACATGCTCACGATCACTGTGAAACCCGCCGGGACGCCGGGCTGCCCGTCGTTTTTCTCTGTTTTTAATGCTACCCCCATGAGCAACGCCGCCGTAAAATTGGAATGGCGCACGTTGCCGGAAATGACGCGCTATTGGTACATCGCCGAGCGTTCGATGGACAACCAGACCTGGAGCAGTATCGGCGAAATACCGGGCCATGAAAACGCCTCGGAACCAAACGAGTACAGCCTCATGGATCGCATGCCGGGCAACGGGATGAACTACTACCGCGTGCGGCGTATCAGCCCTGCCGGTGTGGTAAGCATGTCGGATGTTCGGGAAATCATGCTGGATATTTCCCGCGACGAATCCCTGGCAGTGTATCCGAATCCGGTGGCGCAGGTGCTCCATATCCGCAACCTCATAGCCTACGAGGCCGACGCACAGGTACAGTTGTTTGCGGCCAACGGTGTGCTGCTGCATACGCTGAAAATACCCGTCGGCAGTCTGGAACACTTCGCGGTACCGGTGGCTGATTTGCTGCCTGGAATCTATTTGGTGCGTATCCGTTTTGGCGACGGGCAGAGCAAAACCCTGAAGGTGAGCAAATTTTGATCGCTGCCGGAGATGGAACTGGTTTTGCAGTTGGCTTACGGAGTGATAGCGGTGGTTGCATTGAGGCTGTTCGAGTCGAATTTGCGGGTGCTTTCGCCCGGGGCGTACGCCCAAAGCCGCTGGACATTCGGCATCCTCCTGTTGGCGTTATCGCCCTGTTTTCTGTGGGCTGTGCTGGTCACAGAACCTGTTGTTGCAGGATTGGCCTGCGCATTGGCGGCGTTGTTTTTCGGGATGCGAATCCTGGAGCTGGAGCGCGGCCGTGATGCCGCAGCGTTTGCTGTGTTTGCTGCGCTGGCTATTTCTGTCTGCTATTTCTTGTGGGCCTTGCTGGTTTTGCCTGCGGTAGCCGTGCTGCTGGAACTTCGGCGGCGACAGCAATGGGGTTGGCTGCTTGCCGGCAGCTTGCTTTTCGTAGCCGTCCTGTGGCCGGCATTCGGGCGATGGGCGGATTTTTCAGGCAGCAACCCGTGGCAACATTGGTCCCTGATGCATTTTTTCAGGAGCACTTTTGTTTTGGGTGATAGCACCGTGTCCTACACCTTGCCCAACCTTGCCTACCTGTTTTACCCGCTGGTGCACCCGTTTTTTTGCCTGACCCTGTCTGCTCTGTTTTTATTGTTTAAAAAAACCGACGTACACCTGTACGCGAAGCGGGTGCTCGCTTTAAGCCTGCTGATCTACCTCGTATTTCTGGGGGGGCTGCCGAGGCAGGATATGAGCAACCTCTTGCCTGCCTATTCCGTGTTGTTGCTCCTGTTTTTTCCAGCTTGGGATCGCTTTTTTGCTTACGGCCTGTATTTCTTTCCACGCCTGGCTTACGCGCTCATGGGCCTGACGGTAGTATGTCAGGTAGTTTTCGGAATTCTGATGTCACAACAGCACTGACCGCTATCGGTACCGGGTGCAGCAAGCCGTTCAGTCGTGTTCAGAAGGAGCATATTGGACAGAAAACGCAGAAAATACAGAACTTCGCGCCGCCAAACCGAAACCGGGACTTGCCGGTTACCGGCATACTTTTTCACAAAAACTCAACCGTTTTTTTACCATGACAAAAAATATCCTGTCAGGTCTTACGGCCTTACTGCTGACCCTTTTGGCATTTGCCTGCAAAAACAATACCCCGGCCGATGCCAAAGCATCGGGGATGACCTACCCGTTTGAAAAACCCGATTCGATCTTCGGACTTGAAGGTTGCGCGATGGCCGGCTTCCGGGCTTTTTCTGATACGACGCGCGAGTTTTACTACCAGAACTTCCGGATCAAAGTAACCGATAAATCGGGCGAACCGGGCCAAATCATCCAGGTTGTACTGGATTCTACCAATCAGACGCTGGATGTACCGGCATCCACAGAGGCGGGATTTTTCTCGGGTGCGGCTCGGGACCATTTTTTCGTAGACATCGGTACGACCCCTGATGCCCGGCAGATGTTGATCTACAACATCAGGGATGGCGCCCTCTTGCAAACATACCGAGCAGAATATCTTGCAGCCGAGCCGCCATTTATATCCACCAATGGCGCGTTCTGGTTCTATGCACCGATAGAGGAAAGCGATATGCTCAAAATGCCGGATTGCCCGGATAAAGAAAAATGGGTCAAAGACGGTTTGCGCATAGGTTATGGCCAGCGGTATATATATAATTTGGTCAACCGAATGCTCACGCGTAAATCGGAGTACATCTGCGCGCCGTTCCAGTAGGAAACTCGCACAGGCGCCTTTTCCAACTGGTTAATGAAAATTAAATAAAGAAGAGGGCAGGGGCCTGCTATTGCAGGAAACCCGGTGTTTTTGCCGTGAAAATGCACCTGACTCTGGAAAACTGTTAACACGTTTTAAACCGCTGAATTTGCTCGCTACAGTTGGTGTGACTCTTGCTGCATGAGGTCGTACAAACGTTGTCTTTGCAAATGAGTAAAGGCAGGCAATACAAAAAGGAAGATTGTTTTCATTTGGTTTTTTGGGGTTTTAGCCGCCGACGCGTAACGCGCTCGGTGGCTTTTTTTTGTAGCCATAGCCGGCGATACTTACCCATGCGCCACCACCTGCGCCCGTTTTTCAAAAAAACGCAGCAGCGCCTGCACATACGAATCCGTGGTGGGCAGGCTGACAAAATCGGCGCCTGCACGGCCAAACAGTTCGCGGTAGCGCTGCACCCGCTGGTCGAAGTGGCGGGTGTAGTGGCGGCGAAAATCGGGGTCGGTGGTATCCACCCAGCCTGTTTGGCCGGACTCGGTATCGGCAACGCGCACCAGGCCCACATCGGGCAGGGCGCGTTCGCGCGGGTCCCAGGTATGCAGGCCGATGCAGTCGTGTCGTTTGGCAAAAATGCGGAGAGGCGCCTCGAAATCGGTGGAAAGAAAATCGGAAAGAACGAAGCAGACGCTGCGTTTGCGCAGCACATTGCGGGCATATTGCAGCGCGCCGGCCAGGTCGGTGCCACGTCCGGCCGGTTTCAGGTGCAGCAGTTCGCGGATGATACGCAGCGTGTGTTGGCGGCCTTTTTGGGGCGGAATGAATAGCTCTACCCGGTCGGAAAAGAGCAGGGCGCCCACTTTGTCGTTGTTGGCAATAGCCGAGAAGGCCAGTACGGCACAGATTTCGGTCATCACATCCTGTTTAGACTGGCCGGTGGTACCAAAAAACGCCGATGCGCTCACGTCTACGAGCAGCATCACAGTCATCTCCCGCTCCTCTTCAAAAATTTTGACATGCGCCTCGCCGGTGCGGGCGGTCACATTCCAGTCTATCGCCCGCACATCGTCGCCCGGCTGGTACACCCGTACCTCGCTAAAGGACATTCCCCGGCCTTTGAAGGCGCTGTGGTACCCCCCGGTGAACAAGTTCCGGCTCAGGCCCCGGGTCTTGATTTCGATTTTGCGTACTTTTTTCAGTAGTTCCATACTCATCACGCTCCAGTATTATTTTACGAGATCGGCAATGGGGTTATCGCGGCGCATATTGGGTTTGAGGAGGTTGTACGGCACGATTATGCTGTGCTGACCATAGACGGGGTGAAAGACGGTGCTCAGTTCCAGCCCGTCGCGGCGGATTGTAAACATGGGGAAGCCTTCGGCGGCAAGCCACTCGCGGAAGGCGGGATCGGCGGCAAACTTGGTCATCTTGGGGGATTCCTTTCGGGCATACTCGGCAAACCACTCTTTGGCGTTGAAGCCGCGATTGAACAGGTCGTCAAAACTAATTTCCTTGCCGGTGCGCAAGTCGAAGTTGAACGACATACCGCTGGTTTTGTCCTTCCAGGATTCGGCGAAAGTGAGGTACCCGCAGAAGAGTGTTTCCGTCCAGCAAGTGACCTCGTACCAGCCGCTGGCACGCAGTGCGTTGCGGTTTTCGGGGCGGTGCGGTTTCTTTTGAGCAGCAAAGGTGGTTTTGCACTGCTCCACCCATTCGGCAGCACGGCGGTCGAGGGTTGAGTTGCACTCGGCACATTCGGGGCGGGGGTACTGCATATCGTAGCTGCTCACATAGTTGGCATATTCAAGGCAGCCGACGGGCAGTTTGCTGCGCTGGGCCAGTTTGAACGTGCGTTTTTCGCCGGAACCAACCCAGGCGCAATCGTGTGCCTGCGGGTTTTTGAGGCTGCCCTGGAGGTGGGCGGCGGTTTTGCCGCCGGGCAGCAAGGCTTGTATTTCGTAGTGGTCGTCGGGGAAAATTTTACCCTTGATCGCGTAGGTTTTATTATCGGCCTCAATCCAGAGGTAGCCGTTGAGCAGGTTGTTGTTCACCCGGGCTAAGGTCAGGTCAATTCGACCGTTGTTCCAGCGGGCGACATAGCGGCGCACCCACTTGTTTTCGCCGCAAGGCTTGGGTACCAGACTTTTTACCTTCGCTTCTTTTGCTTCCAGGCTGCCGCCAAGGGTATGGACGGCATTGGTCCACTCGGCCTCTATCTGCTCGCCCTGCAAGGTGCCGGTGATGTGTCCGGTGATGAGCCCCCCGGCGTCGCTTTCGTTCAGGATCAGCACCACGCCTTCGAGGGTGCCGGTGAGTACAAACCGTTCCTGGCTTTCTATGTACGTCAGGTGGCCGCGGCACCGGTTGCCGTCGAAACCTAACGAGAGCAGTACCTCCGACACATCGTCGAGGCGACCCCGGAAGTGCCGCACCCACTGCACGGTTGTGCCCGGGTCAAAAAGCCGCACTACGGCCGTATCCATCGGGGGCGGGGCGGGGGCCGGAGGTTTGGCCGCTTTTGGTTTTTCTTTTGGGAAAAAACCGGTGCTGCCGCGAGCAGGCAACAGGCAGCAAGGGTCACTATGCGTGCAAATCGGGAAAAAGGGAAAGTCATTGATTATAGTCGGTTAGGTATAGTTAAATGCGGGGATCAAGGCACCTCCACGGTCCGCAGAATCTTTTCGATAATCTCTTCCTGACGCACGTTTTCGGCCTCTGCCTCGTAGGTAAGGCCGATGCGGTGGCGCAGTACATCGGCAGCAATGGCGCGCACGTCCTCGGGAATCACATAGCCGCGACGGCGTAAAAAAGCCATGGCCCGCGCCGCCTGTGCCAGCGCAATACTGGCTCGGGGCGAAGCGCCGTAACTGATGAGCGGCGCCAGGCTTTTTAGTCCGTATTCGGCCGGATTGCGGGTGGCTATGACGATATCGAGGATGTACTCTTCAATTTTTTCGTCCATGTAGATTTTGTGCAACACATCCCGCGCACTGAGCAAGGCACTTTTGGATACCACCGGCCGCACACGCGGGTGGTCGTTGTTCAGGTTGAGCCGGATAATCGCCCGTTCGTCTTCCTTGCCCGGATAACCGATTTTGACCTTGAGGAGGAAGCGATCCACCTGCGCTTCGGGCAGCGGGTAGGTGCCTTCCTGCTCAATTGGATTTTGGGTAGCCAGCACGATAAATGGCTCCTCCAGCGGGAAGGTCTCGTTGCCGATGGTCACCTGTCGTTCCTGCATGGCTTCCAGCAGGGCGCTTTGCACTTTGGCCGGGGCGCGGTTGATTTCGTCGGCGAGGATGAAATTAGCGAAAATCGGCCCTTTGCGGATCGTAAACTCCGAGCGGGCGGGGTTGTAAATCTGGGTGCCGAGCACGTCGGCAGGCAGGAGGTCGGGCGTAAACTGGATACGGCTGAAATGCGCGTCCACGGCTTGGGCCAGGGTTTTTATGGCCAGGGTTTTGGCCAGCCCCGGCATGCCCTCCAGCAGAATGTGCCCCCGGGTGAGCAGGCCGATGAGCAAACGCTCCAGCATAACCTGCTGACCAATAATCAATTTGCCGGTCTCGGCGTTGAGCCTTTCCAAAAAGGCGCTTTCCAACTGTATCTGGTGGTTCAGGGCTTCGATGTCCACGTGGTGCTGCATGCGCGTTGTTGATTTTCAAAAGTTGGCAAAAATAGCGCAGTCGGGACATATCCGAACCTGTCGGGGGCAAATGCGTTCCCTGCGGCTATGGAATTTATTTGAAACAAATTCTTCTTCGTGCTCCGCCCGACGGTACTTGCCGGGAGTAAATGTCGCCGGCGAGGCAGCTAACCCAACTCCGACAACGCCAGCCAGGTCATCAATCCGGTGCCTGTTTCGAGTGCCGATTCGTCAATGTCAAATTTGTCCGTGTGTACGGGAGCGGTGATGCCGCGTTCGGGATTTCCGGTGCCGAGCCGGTAGAAGCAGGCGGGCATGACTTGCGAGTAGTAGGCAAAATCTTCGGCGGTCATCCGCAGGGGCAGGTCTGCGACCTGGTCTTTCCCCAAAAATTCGATAGCCTGACCTTTGGCGCGGGCGGTGAGCACCTCGTGGTTGAACAACACCGGATACCCTTTCACAATGTTGAACACGCAGGCGGCGCCCATACTTTTGGCCGTGGTTTCGGCTATTTTTTTCATACGATGGTGGGCTTCGGCCCGCCATTTTTCGTGCATGGTGCGGAAGGTTCCCTCAAAACGTACCTCATTGGGAATGATGTTGGTAGCGCCGCCGACGGAGTTGATTTTTCCGAAAGTCAGTACCGTGGGCACGGCGGGATCGGCGTAGCGGCTGGCGATTTGCTGGAGCGCCACAATAATCTGGGCACTGATGGCTACGGGGTCAATGCAGTCGTGCGGCATGGCGCCATGGCCGCCGCGACCTTTCACGGTCACATAAATTTCGTCTGCCGAGGCCATGTAGATACCGGATCGGAAACCAACCATACCCGCGCGCAGGGGGGGGTGTACATGTTGCCCGAAAATGGCTGCCGGGCGCGGATTTTCCAGTACGCCCGCCCGGATCATCAGGCTGGCGCCACCGGGCAGTTTTTCCTCGCCGGGCTGAAAAATACATTTGACCGTGCCGACAAATTGACCGCGCAATGCGTGCAGGATACGCGCCGTGCCGAGCAGCGAGGCCGTATGGACATCGTGGCCACAGGCGTGCATGATACCCGTGTTGGCAGATTTGTATGGCGCTTCGCCGGCTTCGAGAATGGGCAGCGCATCCATGTCGGCACGCAGGGCGATAGTACGTTTGCGTGGATTTTTGCCCCGGACAAGGGCCACCACGCCCGTGCCGGCCACCCCTTGTTGGTGTTCGATACCCCATTCGGCGAGGCACGCGGCAACGTACTTGCCGGTTTGTATCTCTTCGAACGACAATTCGGGGTGTTGGTGCAGGTGCCTCCGGTGGGCGACGGTGTCGGGGTAAAATTGCCGGGCTAAGGAACGAATCGTTTCCTTCATGATCAAAGCGCTACTTGTTCACTGATTTGTCCAAACCGCCGTTCGCGGCGCTGGTAGCTCAGGATCGCCTCGAAGAGTTCGCGCCGCCCAAAGTCGGGCCAGAACACCGGGGTGAAATACAGTTCGGCGTAGGCGATTTGCCAGAGCAGGAAATTGGAGATGCGCGTCTCGCCGCTGGTGCGAATGAGCAGTTCCGGGTCGGGGATACCCGCAGTACTGAGGGCCGACTCGAAGGTGTGCTCGTCAATATCTTCCGGGCGCAGGAGACCCTGCGCAGCCTGTTCGGCTAAGAGGCGGGTGGCACGCAGGATTTCCCACTTGGCGGAGTAGTTGAGAGCCAGCACGAGGGTGATACGGGTATTATTTTTGGTTTGTTCGATACCTTCCAGGAGCGCTTTGTGGCTGGCTTTGGGCAGTGCTTCCAGGTCGCCGATGGCTGCGAGGCGTACGCCATTTTTATTCAGGTCCCGAATTTCGCCGCGGATAGTTTCCACGAGCAGGCTCATCAGGGCCGTGACCTCGGCGGGCGGGCGGTTCCAGTTTTCAGTGCTGAATGCGTAGAGCGTGAGGTATTGCACACCGACTTCAGCGGCGGCTTCGGTCACTTCGCGCACACTTTTCACGCCACTGCGATGGCCCAGTACGCGAGGCATACCTTTTTGTTTGGCCCAGCGCCCGTTGCCGTCCATGATGATAGCGATGTGGCGGGGGACTTTATCGGGGATAATGTGTGCCTTCAGGTCTGTCATTGTGCGGCGGATTTAGGCTATTGGCAAAGGGCTGGCAAAAGTACAGAATAGTTTGGTCTGTTGGCGTTTGTGGGGCGCTGCTGCGAATGGCCCTGCGACTTTTATCCGGAATTTGTCTTTGAGCATTGTGACTTGTCCCTACTTTTATCGGGCAAAAAAATCAAACCTGCTCCCACTTTTTATTCATTGTCTTGTCCTGAAATGACTTTACGTACCCCACCGCGAGTCAACTCCCCCCCCCAAACTCTTCTCCCAAAGGGGAGGGAGTTGCTGCAAACACCGTAGATTACGTTGCGGCACACCTTACATCTCTCCTCCCATTTGGGGGCCGGGTCGGGGTGACTCGCGGGGTACAATATCCGGGTAGTCATTTTATTTTAAAGCGGCGACCAAACCAGGGTCTGCTCGGCAGAGTTTCTCCACAAATTCTACTTAGTTTTTTGCCAAAAGGAAAAGGCGACGGGTATTTTGGCTACTTTTGCGCGCCCAAATGCCTCCCGGCCAGCCGATCAACTATTCAACTATTCAGCAAAAATATGAGCGCAATCCGCGAGATCATCGCCCGCGAGATCATTGACTCCCGTGGCAATCCTACCGTAGAGGTAGAAGTATGGACCGAAACCGGCTTCATGGGCCGTGCTGCTGTGCCGTCGGGCGCCAGTACGGGTGTACACGAAGCCGTCGAACTCCGCGACAATGAAGAAGGCCGCTACCTCGGCAAGGGCGTACGCGAAGCCGTTAAAAACGTGGAAAAAATCCTCCGCGAAGAACTGTCGGGCTGCGAAGTATCCGACCAGATCAAGATAGACCGCATGATGCTCGACCGCGACGGCACGCGCAACAAAAGCAAGATCGGCGCCAACGCCATCCTGGCGGTGTCGCTCGCTGTAGCCAAAGCCGCTGCCGAAGAATTCGGCCAGCCGCTGTACCGCTACCTCGGCGGCGTCAATGCTCACGTCCTGCCCGTGCCCATGATGAACATCCTCAACGGCGGCGCCCACGCCGACAACGGGATTGACTTTCAGGAATTTATGATCATGCCCGTTGGCGCCGAGACCTTCAGCGAAGGGTTGCGCATGGGCGTAGAAGTATTCCACCACCTCAAAAAAGTGCTCAAAAACAAAGGATACGCTACCAATGTGGGTGACGAGGGCGGCTTCGCCCCCGGCATCAAAAACAACGAGGAGGCTATCCAGATGGTGATGACCGCTATTCAGGCCGCCGGCTACCGCCCGCTCGACGATATTGTCATTGCCCTCGACGCCGCTGCTTCCGAGTTTTATGACATCGAAAAAGGCGAGTATGTGTTCAAAAAATCAACCGGTGACCGCCTCAGCCGCAACGACATGGTGGCTTACTGGAAAGACTGGTGCAACCGCTATCCAATCCATTCCATTGAAGATGGTTTCGCCGAAGACGACTGGGATGGCTGGAAAGCCATGACCGAAACCCTCGGCCACCGCATTCAACTCGTGGGCGACGACCTGTTCGTTACCAATACCGAGCGCCTGCAGCGCGGCATCGACGAAAAAATCGCCAACTCGATCCTCATCAAGGTCAACCAGATCGGCACGCTCACCGAGACCATTGACGCCGTCAACCTCGCCACGCGCCATGCCTATACCTCCGTCATCAGTCACCGTTCCGGCGAAACCGAGGACACCACCATCGCCGACCTGGCTGTGGCCCTCAATACCGGGCAAATCAAAACCGGTTCGGCCAGTCGCTCCGACCGGGTAGCCAAGTACAACCAGTTACTCCGCATTGAGGAAGAACTCGGCGATGCGGCCACATACCTCGGACGCTCTATCTTCGGGCTGTAAACCGGGGGTATTACCGACATCCTATTATTATCGCACTCCAACATTTTTAGTACCTTTGCGCCGATTTTTATTCATAT
The DNA here is from genome assembly GCA_016719605.1 of Lewinellaceae bacterium. Lineage (GTDB taxonomy): Bacteria > Bacteroidota > Bacteroidia > Chitinophagales > Saprospiraceae > M3007. The sequence continues at coordinate 131,796 of JADJYW010000019.1, forward strand.
TTTAAATTTTCAGGCCTTCCAACTCTAACGCTATCAAGGGCAAAGCCCGGTTTCTGGAACTTTCCAACCCAATTCAACTTTTTCAATTTAGCAGGAAAAAACACTGCATGGCATTAAAATTAATTAAGGTAGCCAAGGATTTCAACGTCGGTCTCCACACCATCGTCGAGACTTTGCGCAGCAAAGGCTTCTCCGAGGTGGAAGAAAAACCAACCGCAGAAATCACGGATGAGATGTTGACCGTGCTCCAAAAGGAGTTCCAGCGCGACATGGCTATCAAAAAAGAGGCGGATAAACTGGCCCGCCCGATCTTGAAAAAAGAACCGACGCCGGTGTCCGCTCCGCCCTCTATTTCGCCCCCCCCCGCGCCGGCAGTACGGCCGGTGTTGTTGCCTCCCCGGGAGCTATCAGAACCCAAACCAGCAGAAGTCCCGCCCAAAAAAGAAGAACCGGAGCCGATGAGACGCGAGCGCCCAAGCCTGCGCGTAGTTGGCAAAATAGACCTGGAGGCACATAAAAAACCGCAGGCCAGAGAAGAATCTCCCAAAGCAACAGAACAACCACCCGCCCCGGCGCAGGAGATTGCACCACCAAATGTTGTCGAAACGCGCCGGCCTGAACCGGAGGAAACAATCCCGGCGCCGCCACCGCAGGAAAGCAAGCAACCAGCACTGCCAACTACGCCGCCCCCAACGCCAAACGAACCGCCGGCCGATGCAGAACCACTATCGCCGGAATCGGATTTCTACCGTGCCGATGCCCCCCAGTTGCGGGGCCTGAAAATCCTCGGAAAGGTCAACCTCGAACAGAAAAAGGAGCCTGCCCCGGTTGATCGCAATAAAAACGACCGCAACAAAGGCCGTGGTGGTCGGGACAATCGCCCCGGCGGACCCGGCACGCCCCGCCCCGGCGGCCCAACGGGCCAAGGTACACCCCGCCCTGCCGGAGCTACCGGTACCCCGCCCGCCACCAGCGCCGCCGCCGATGCCGAACGCCGCAAACGCAAACGCAAAAAAATACAACAGCCTATTACGGCTGCGTCTATCCAGGCATCGCTAACCAGCAATCAGGGCGATAAAAAAGGCCGCCCCAAACCAGGCGACTCCAAAGAGGTTTCTCAAAAGGAAATCGAGGATCAGATCAAAAAAACGATGACCCGGATGGGTGCAGGCGCCAGCCGCAAGCGCCAAAAAATGCGCCGGGACAAACGCGACAACATCCGCGAACGCGCCGAACGCGCCGAACTCTCCGACAACGAAAAAATACTCCAGGTCACCGAGTTCGTCTCCGTGTCCGACTTGGCTTCGCTGATGAGCGTCAAACCAGCCGACATCATCAAAGCCTGTATGTCGCTGGGTATATTTGTCTCCATCAACCAACGTCTCGATGCCGAAATCATCGAAGTCGTAGCCAGTGAATTCGGTTATGAAGTCGAGTTTATCAGTGCAGAAGAACAAGTAGAAGTAGAAGAAGAGGAAGTGGACGACCCCAACGACCTGCGTCCGCGCCAGCCAATCGTAACGGTCATGGGCCACGTTGACCACGGCAAAACATCGCTTCTTGACTATATCCGGAAAGCCAAAGTGGCCGAAGGCGAAGCCGGCGGTATCACCCAGCACATCGGCGCCTACGAAGTTATGGTAGACGATGGCGACGGCTCCAAGCGCATCACCTTCCTTGATACGCCCGGTCACGAAGCCTTTACCGCTATGCGCGCCCGGGGCGCCAAAGTAACCGACATTGCCATCATTGTCATTGCTGCCGATGACAGTATCATGCCGCAAACCCGCGAGGCCATCAGCCACGCACAGGCCGCCGGTGTGCCGCTCGTGTTTGCTATCAATAAAATTGACAAGGCCGGCGCCGATCCCGAGCGTATCAAAAACGAACTCGCGCAGATGAACCTGCTCGTAGAAGAGTGGGGCGGCAAATACCAAAGCCAGGACATATCAGCCAAGCAGGGCCTCAACGTGGATAAACTCCTCGAAAAAGTCCTGCTCGAAGCCGAATTGCTCGACCTGAAAGCCAATCCAACACGCCGCGCCACCGGTACCGTACTCGAAGCCTCGCTGGACAGAGGCCGCGGTTATGTGACTAAAATCCTCGTCGAAAACGGTACCCTGAACGAAGGCGACCCGATCATTGCCGGCGAATACTCGGGCAAGGTGAAAGCCATGTTCAACGAACGCGGCAAAAAAATAAAACTCGCCGGCCCCGCTACACCCGTACTGGTGCTCGGCCTCGGCGGCGCACCGCAGGCAGGTGAAAAAATCAAGGAAACCGCCACCGAAGGCGAAGCACGCGAAATTGCTACCAAACGTTCCCAGATTATCCGCGAACAGGCCAACCGCGCCAGCAAACGTATCAGTCTGGAGGAAATCGGACGCCGCCTTGCACTGGGCAACTTCAAAGAGCTCAACCTCATCGTCAAAGGCGACGTGGACGGCTCCATCGAAGCACTCAGCGACTCGCTCATCAAACTGTCCATGGAGAAAATCCAGGTCAATGTCATCCACAAGGCCGTTGGCCAGATCGTGGACAGCGACGTAATGCTGGCCTCCGCTTCCGATGCCATCATCATCGGCTTCCAGGTGCGCCCCTCGCTCACCGCCCGCAAACTGGCTGAAAAAGAAGGCGTGGAGATCAAACTCTACTCCATCATTTACGAAGCTATCGAAGAAGTCAAGGCCGCTATGGAGGGCATGCTGGAACCGACCAAGGAGGAGGAAATCACCGGACAAGCCGAAGTGCGCGATGTGTTCAAAATTTCCAAAGTGGGCACGGTCGCAGGTTGCATTGTACAGGAAGGAAAGATCACCCGCAACCAGTATGTGCGCATCATCCGCGATGGCATTGTCATTTACCCGGTACACGAAGGCCAACACGCCGAACTCACTTCGCTCAAACGCTTCAAGGAGGACCAAAAAGAAGTCCGTTCCGGCCTCGAATGCGGTATGACTGTGCGCAATTTCAACGACATCAAAGTGGGTGACGTGATCGAATCGTATGTGATCAAGGAGGTGAAGCAAACGCTGTAAAACAGTTTTTGCCGACCACCCAAACCGTATAAATTTCCCAAAAATGCCTTTGCCCCACCAGCGAGGGCATTTTTTTTGAAACCCGACTCAACTCAAAACTCAAAACTCAAAACTTTGAAAGGTATCATCCTCGCTGGCGGCCTCGGTACCCGCCTTTATCCGCTGACACTCGCCGTGAGCAAACAGCTCATGCCCGTTTATGACAAGCCAATGATCTACTACCCGCTCAGTACCCTCATGCTGGCGGGCATCCGCGATGTGCTCATCATCTCTACCCCCTACGACCTGCCCAAATTCCGCGAACTTTTCGGCGACGGCAGCGCCCTCGGCATGAATTTTTCCTACGTCGAGCAGCACGTCCCCAATGGACTCGCTCAGGCCTTCGTGCTTGGCGCCGCCTTCATCGGCCCCGATCCGGCAGCGCTTATTCTTGGCGACAACATCTTCTACGGCGCCGGACTCGGCGAAATGGTGCGCGCCTGCGCCAACCCAGAAGGCGGCATCATCTTCGCCTATCAGGTAGCCGACCCGGAGCGCTACGGCGTGGTGGAATTCGACCAGAACAACCGGGCGCTCAGCATCGAGGAAAAACCCGCCCAACCCAAAAGCCACTTCGCGGTGCCGGGACTTTATTTCTACGACAATTCCGTGGTGGACATAGCCCGCAATCTCGCACCAAGCCCGCGCGGTGAATATGAGATCACCGACGTAAATCGCCACTACCTCGCCCAGGGCAAATTGCAAGTGCGCGCGATGGGCCGCGGCTACGCCTGGCTTGATACCGGCACCCACGAATCGCTCATGCAAGCCGGCCAGTTTGTGCAGGCCATCGAAGCACGCCAGGGACTCAAGATTGGTTGCATCGAAGAAGTAGCCTGGGAAATGGGCTTCATTGGCGATGCCGAACTGGAAAAACTCGGACAGAAATATCTGAAGAGCGGATACGGGGAGTACCTACTGAATTTGTTGAAGTACAACTGATATGGAAATCCTTTTCGGCCTGCTCATCCTCGTCCTCATCACGGTAGCCCTGCTCAACCGCCGCCGCGAAAAAAAAACCTGGCTCCGCGAAGAACGCTACGATGAGCGCGGCGACTGGGTGGACAAACGCGCCGGCGAACGCGGTACCTACGGCTCACTTGATGCCGAACGCGAAGCCGAACGTTTTACCCTTACCCGACAGGGCCGAATCAATGACCTGGCCCTCGATATCCGAAACTTCGCTTTCGAACACGTCCCGGGATTTCACGAGCGCAGTACAGCTGAAATAAAAGCCTTCACCGCTGATGCCCGCGACCATGCCGCACAACTCCTTGCCACCATTGAAGCCCTGAAAACCGGGCAAATACCGGAGGTGCGAGACCCAATGCCCGACGACCCGGAAGCCCAACCCATAAAAAACTTATCCTGAATTTTTCCTACGAACACTATCCGTGGTTGCTTGACCTCGACCTGATCGCTATTCGACGACTCGACCACTATGCAGCGGTTTTGGCACAAAACCTTCTGGCAAAGGCAAGCCATTTGTAATACAAGACAGGCAAGACCAATATCCCCCTGCCCTTTTGCCACCCCTTTGCTGCCATTTTGACAAAAAAAAGCACCTTTCCCCATCTGGAACGAAATGTGCAGCCCCCCGCCTTTCCCCAAGGTCAAAATCCTACCTTTGCACTGTTTTTCAGGTTTCTGGTTGGTTAGAAGGTTAGAAGGTTAGAAGGTTGCTGGTTCGTCATGCTTGTAATTTAACCTTCCAACCCTCCAACCAGAAACCTTCCAACCTTCTAACCTTCCAACCTTTCCAACCAGAAACCTTCCAACCTTGAATATAGCATGTTAAGTCTACTCAAAAGAATACTCGGCACCAAACAAGACCGCGACATGGGCAAGTACCAGGGCGCCGTAGAAGAGGTGAACCGACATTTTGCGGAATACCAGAATCTGTCCAACGACGACCTGCGCCGCAAAACCCTGGAGTTCCGCGAGCGTATCCAGGCCTATCTGAAAGATATTGACACCGAGATCGCCACCATCAACCAACAGGCGCTCGACGCAGCGGATTTCCACGACAAGGAAGACCTCTTCAAAGAAGTGGACGAGCTGCGCAAGCAGCGCGACAAGGCGCTCGAAGAAGCACTGCTCGATGTGTTGCCCGAAGGCTTCGCCGCAGTGAAAGAAACCAGCCGCCGCTTTTCTCAAAACGAAGAACTCGTCGTCACCGCCACCGACCACGACCGTTACCTCGCCACACAACCAGGCAAAACATACGTCCGCATCGAAGGCGATAAAGCCATCTGGAAAAACCGCTGGACTGCCGCCGGCGGCGAAGTGACCTGGAACATGGTGCACTACGATGTGCAGCTCATCGGTGGTATGGTTTTGCACGACGGCAAAATTGCCGAGATGGCTACCGGTGAGGGCAAAACCCTCGTGGCTACCCTGCCCGCCTACCTCAATGGCGTAGCGGGCGAAGGCGTGCACATCATTACCGTCAACGATTACCTCGCCCGACGCGACCAGGAGTGGGTAGGCCCAATCTACGAATTCCTCCTGCTCACGGTGGACTGCATTGACAAGCACCGGCCGCACTCCCCCGAACGTATCCGCGCTTACCGGTGCGACATCACCTTCGGTACCAACGCCGAATTCGGCTTCGACTACCTGCGCGACAACATGGTCATCAGCCCCGAGGAACTCGTGCAGCGCAAGCACCACTACGCCATTGTAGACGAAGTGGACTCCGTGCTCATTGACGATGCCCGTACACCGCTCATCATCTCCGGCCCCGTCACCCGCGGCGCCGAAGATCAGGAGTACATGGACCTGAACCCCGCCGTAAAACGCCTCGTGGACGAACAGGCCAAGATCGCCGGTCAATTTTTGACGGAAGCCCGGAAACTATACTCGGATGGCAAAAGAAATGTGGAGGAAGGTCAGGCCGGCATGGCGTTGTTGCGCGCCCACCGCGCGCTGCCCAAATACCGCCCGCTGATTAAATTCCTCAGCGAGGAGGGTGTGAAAGTGCTGCTCCAGAAATCCGATGATTACTACATGCAGGAGAACAACAAACGTATGCCCGAGGTGGACCGCGAACTGTTGTTTGTCATCGAAGAGAAAAAACGCAGTGTTGAGCTCACCGACAAAGGCATTGAGTTTCTCAGCCGCTTCAACAACGACTCCTCGTTTTTTGTACTGCCCGATATCGGCATCGAATTGGTCAACATTGACCAAAATACCGAATTGGATATCAACCAGAAAAAAGAAGCCAAAGAACACCTCTCGCAGGACTACGGTGTGAAAAGCCGCCGCATCCACGCCATCCACCAGTTGCTCAAGGCGTACGCGATGTTTGAAAAAGACAACGAGTACATCGTAACGCCCGAAGGAGAGGTCAAGATCGTGGACGAGCAGACCGGCCGCGTCATGGAAGGCCGCCGCTACTCCGACGGCCTGCACCAGGCCCTCGAAGCCAAGGAAAATGTGAAAGTAGGTGAGATCACACAAACCTACGCCACCGTCACCCTGCAGAACTACTTCCGCATGTACCACAAACTGGCGGGTATGACCGGTACCGCCGAAACGGAAGCCAAGGAATTGTGGGATATTTACAAACTCGACGTGGTGGTGATCCCCACCAACCGCAAAATCGTGCGCGACGACCGCGACGACCTCGTGTACAAAACCGCCCGCGAGAAATACAATGCCGTCATTGACGAAATCGTCCGCCTGCGCGAAGCCGGCCGCCCTACGCTCGTGGGTACCACCTCGGTAGAAATTTCCGAGCTGCTCTCGCGCATGCTGCGCCTGCGCGGCATTGACCACAACGTACTGAACGCCAAGCAGCACCAGCGCGAGGCTGAAATTGTGGCGCAGGCAGGTTTGCCCGGCAAAGTCACCATCGCCACCAACATGGCCGGTCGCGGTACCGACATCAAACTCGGCCCGGGCGTGAAAGACGCCGGCGGTTTGGCCATCATCGGTACCGAACGCCACGAAAGCCGCCGGGTAGACCGCCAGTTGCGCGGCCGCGCCGGACGACAAGGCGACCCCGGTTCTTCCCAGTTCTACGTTTCCCTCGAAGACAACCTCATGCGCCTGTTCCAGAGCGACCGCATTGCCGGCCTCATGGACAAAATGGGCCACAAGGAAGGCGACGTGATCCAGCACTCCATGGTCACCAAATCCATCGAACGCGCCCAGACAAAAGTGGAAGAAAACAACTTCGGCATGCGCAAACGCCTGCTGGAGTATGATGACGTGATGAATATCCAGCGCGAGGCCATTTATAAAAAGCGCCGCAACGCGCTGTTTGGCGACCGCCTTTCGGTGGACATCAACAATGCCTTCCTGTCCATCACCAACGAACTGGTGTATGTGCACCGCGAAGCCGGTGATTTTGAAACCTTTCGCCTCGACTCCATTCGCGTGATCGGCGTAGACCCGGAAATGGACCCCGTTTGGTTCAAAAGTACTCCGGTGGATACGGTATTGACAACCTTCCAGCAACAAGTGTTTGACCTGTACGAGGACAAACGCCGCCAGGTATCCGAGCGCCTGCTCCCGATTATTCGGGATGTGCACGCCCGCGAGGGCCAACGCTACAAACGTATCGTAGTGCCGTTTACCGATGGCGTCCTGGGGCTGAACATCAGCGCCGACATGGAGGAAGCCATCCAGTCCAACGGCAAAACGATCATGCACGACGTGGAAAAAGTAGCCACTTTAGCCCTCATTGACGACGCCTGGAAAGAGCACCTCCGCAATGTAGACGACCTGAAAGATTCCGTGCAAGGCGCTTCGTTCGAGCAGAAAGACCCGCTCGTGATTTACAAAATGGAGGCCTACAACCTGTTCGAGGGCTTGATCGGGCACATCAACTCCAACGTCACGTCCTTCCTGCTGAAAGGCACGCTGGCACTGGCCGACGAGAACCAGATGCAGCAGGCCCAACGGGCTGAAGCCGCACGCCGCGCTCAACAGGCTGCCCAGCGCCAGCGCCTGAGCACCAACAACCAACAACAGATGACCGAGGCCCAGCAAGCCGCACAACGCGCTGCCCAGGCAGCCGGCCACAATGGTCCGGTGCAACGTGTGCAGCCCATCGTACGCGAAAATGTAGTGGGCCGTAACGAGCCGTGCCCCTGCGGCAGCGGGAAGAAGTACAAACAGTGCCACGGAAAATAGAACAACAAGAGACGAAGGGCAGAGGGCAATTTTGCCCTTTGCCCTTCGCTTTTTTTGAAAGATTTCCATGAAAAAAACCTGGTTTTTCGGACTAATTCTGGTGCTCTACACCGCCTCCTTTTTTACAATGGGGCGGTGGCCAACCCTTCCCTACGGCGGTGACGCGTGGGGCTACTATGCGCACCTCCCGTCCGCACTAATTTACCAGGATATCGGGACGTATGATTCGACCATAGCGGCGACGGCGAAGTACGATCCCAATATGGCCGACCCAAAAGCGGACCTGTACGGCCTGCGGGAAACCCCGCTCGGGAAATACATTATCAAATACCCCATCGGTGTGCCGTTGCTCGAATTGCCCTTTTTCGGCATCGCGCATGTTTGGGCCAGCAACAGCGGCGGCCAATACGCCCCCGACGGATTTAGCCGTCCGTACATGATGTGGGCAGGGCTGGGCGCCATTTTTTATGTGGTGCTTGGTCTGCTGCTGCTTTGGCAGATACTGGCGCGGTATTTCCCAACAACAACCGTTGTTGCCGTGACGCTGATCGTGGCATTTGCGACCAACTTGTACTACTTCGGCGTGTACAATAATGTCATGTCGCACCCTTTTCTGTTTTTCCTGCACGCGGCACTGATCTGGACAACCATTCGATTCTGGGAACGACCGGGCGGCCTTCGGGCGGCCGCAGTAGGGTTTGCCGCTGCCATGATTGCCATTACCCGCACTCAGGAGATTATTGCCGCCATAATCCCGGTAGTTTGGGGATTGACCAACTGGGCATCGGTACAGGAGCGGGCGCGTTTTATCGCCCTGCGGTGGAAATGGTTTGCCGTAGCGGCACTGGCTTTTTTTGTGGCGCTTTTCCCGCAACTGCTGTACTGGAAAATGGTGGGCGGCAGCTGGGTATATTTTTCCTACCAGGGTGAAACGTTCGATTTCCGGCATCCCCATATCAAGGGCGGGTTCCTGGATTTCAGAAACGGCTGGCTGATTTACACCCCGGTGATGGCACTGGCATTGGTTGGTTTGCTCCGGCTCCGGCGCACTATCCCCGCCGCATGGTGGTCATTTTGGGCGTTTTTTCCTTTGCATGTTTTTATCACCTATAGCTGGTGGTGCTGGATGTACATCAACGGATTCGGCTCCCGCCCCATGGTAGAAACCTACGCGCTGCTCGCCCTGCCTTTAGCCGCTTTTTGGCAGTGGGGTGAAAACCATTGGTGGAAAAAAAGCCTGAATTGGGCCGCGCTACTCTTTTTTGTCTGGCTGAACATCTTCCAAACCTGGCAGCTGCGCGAGGGTATCCTGTGGTCGGAAAACGGCAACCGGGCGTACTACACAGCCATTTTCGGCACCCTGCATCCCGACCGCAACGCCCTCATCGCCTACGACTCGGGCGAACGCCAACCGGATACCGCCGGCCTGGCACCGGTGCGCATGTTGGCGCATTTAGTATTTGAGGATTCCACAACCGTGCACCATACCGCCGGCCCTGTTTTTTCGGGGCGCTATGCGCTGCACGTTGCGGAAGAATTTAGTGCAAACGTCGAAATCAGCGGCGATACGCTCGATATGCATCCCGGCGACTGGCTGCGCGTGTCCGTGCAGGGCCATGTCTCCGGGGCCGATAAAATCTGGAACCGCGATATGATGGCCATCCTCACGGTGGAATTCGTGGATGCTGAAAATCGCCCGATCAAGACCCGGGGTATTCGGATTTCCAGCAAGATTGGCAACCCGAACAACTCCATTTGGGATACCGGCGCTACCGATCAGTGGGGCGAGGCGGTGTTTTTTGTGAAAGTTCCCAAAAAATACCGCCCCGACGGTCGGATCAAAGTTTACATCTGGAATCCGAAAAAGCAAAAACTTGTCGTGGATGACCTGCGCGTAACTTGGTATTCAGTGCATTAGGTTAGGCCAAAAATCCTGATACCGCCGAGCCTAAGCAACGGTTTTTGCATTACACCCATTTGATGGCTACTCGGTGACTGCGCGTGGGTACCTGAAATGATTCGTTGCGTCATGTGACGGTAACGTCCAGAGCAGGTCGGCGCCGATGGCAAAACCCTCGTACCAGACGTTTTGCAGGCCCTCCAGCGGCACGAGGTTATTCTCGAACAGGTTAATGGACGATTTGGGGATACGACCACGCAGCAGCTCCGATCTTGACGATGAATAAATCCCTCAAGGAATATGTGCAGCAACACGCCAATAGGGTATGTGAATACTGTCGTGCCCAGGCGCAATTTTCACCCAGTCCCTTTTCGGTGGAGCATATTATCCCTTTGGCAAAAAGCGGCTCTGATGATACGACTAATCTGGCTTTCGCCAGTCAAGGTTGCAACAACGTCAAGTTCACGGCCGCCTCATGCAAGTGTCATTTTGAGAAAGTTGCAATTATAATCATGCCAACGCTTTGGAGAGCGATGCGGATCGAATCGCATTTGAGGCACAATGGAAAGTATTTTTATGATCGTTGCTCTCCAATCAGGACAAGCATTTTGCCATACAGACGCTTCATGAAGTGATTTTAGATAACCTTAGCGCTTATCACCAAACACTTGCCACCCTCCATCAAAACATAGCCCCGCCGTCTGTACGAACTTGTTCGTCTGACGGCAGAGTCGGTACAATTCCAATATCTATCTTTGCCCATACCTCATAAATCCGGCTCGCGGTATTCCCTAAATCGTAATTTTCCCTTCCACATGCCACAATTCGCCCACCTCCACTGCCATACCCAGTACTCCCTGCTCGACGGGGCGGCCTCCATCCCAGCCTTGTTCAAAAAAGCCAAGGACGACGGCATGAAAGCGCTCGCCATTACCGACCACGGGAATATGTTCGGCGCATTCCAGTTTGTGGCCGAAGCCGCCAAACACGAGGGCGTAAAACCCATCGTCGGCTGCGAATTTTATGTGGTGGCCGACCGGCACCGGCGCACCTTCACCAAGGAAGACCGCGACAAACGCTACCACCAGCTCTTCCTGGCCAAAAACCCGGAAGGCTACAAAAATCTCGTCAAACTCTGCTCCCTCGGCTACATGGAGGGCCTGTACGGCAAATACCCGCGCATTGACAAAGAACTGATTTTGCAATACCACGAGGGCCTCATCGCCACCACCTGCTGCATCGGGGCCATGGTGCCGCAGGCCATCCTGCGGAAAAGCGAGGAAGAAGCCAAGAAGGAGTTTGAGTGGTGGTACAACATCTTCGGCGAAGACTATTACATCGAAATCCAGCGCCACTCCATGGAGGAACAGGACCGTGTGAACGAGGTACTGCTCCGCTGGGCTAAGGAGTACAACGTGAAGGTCATCTGTACCAACGACTCCCACTATGTAGACCAAAAAGACTACAATGCCCACGACATTCTGCTGTGCATTAACACCGGCGAAAAGCAGGCCACTCCGGCTATTCGCGAGTTTGCCGAAGAAGGCACCGTGATGAAAGGCGGTCGTTTCGCTTTCTGGAACGACCAGTTTTACTTCAAAACCCAGGCGGAAATGGGTGCCTTGTTTCACGATGTGCCTTTCGCGGTGGATAATACGATGGAGATCGTGGACAAATGCGAAACCCTGAAACTGAAACAGGACATCCTGCTGCCCAACTTCGTCATCCCCCTGGAATTCACCACCCAGGACGACTACCTGCGCCACATCACCTTCGAAGGCGCCCGCGAACGCTACCGAAACCTCACGTCGGAAATAGAAGAACGGATCAATTTCGAATTGCACACCATCAAAACAATGGGTTTTGCCGGCTACTTCCTCATCGTGGCCGACTTCATCAAAGCCGGGCGCGACCTCGGCGTGTTCATCGGGCCGGGCCGCGGCTCGGCGGCCGGCTCGGCGGTGGCCTACTGCATCGGCATCACCAACATTGACCCCATCAAGTACCAACTGCTGTTCGAGCGCTTCCTCAATCCCGACCGCAAGAGCATGCCCGATATTGACACCGACTTCGACGACGAAGGCCGCCAGAAAGTGCTTGACTATGTGGTGCAGAAATACGGCCGCCAGCAGGTCGCCCAGATCGTGACCTACGGCACCATGGCCGCCAAAATGTCCATCAAGGATGTCTCGCGGGTGCTCGACCTGCCGCTCGATCAGGCCAATGCCCTCGCCAAAATCGTGCCCGACAAGCCCGGTATTTCCCTCAAACGTGTGCTTACCGCCCCCATTGACGGCGACGGTTCATTGCGCGACAAGGAGGGCTTGCAGTCGGACGACATCGAAAACGCCAAAAAATTGCGCGAACACCTCGCCGCCACCGATACGCTCGAAGGCCAGGTGTTGCGCGAAGCCCTCGTGCTCGAAGGCTCCGTGCGCAACACCGGCATACACGCCGCCGGCATCATCATCGCCCCCAAGGACCTCACGGAAATCATACCCGTGTGCACTTCCAAGGAAACGGACCTGCTGATCACACAATACGAGGGCAACACCATCGAAGATGCCGGGGTAATCAAAATGGACTTTTTGGGCCTCAAAACCCTCACGATCATCCGCGATGCTCTGCGCATGATCGAGCAAAACCACGGCGTCAAAATTGACATTGACACCATTCCGCTCGACGACCGCAAGACCTACGAACTCTACCAGTCCGGCGCCACTAACGGCACCTTCCAGTTCGAAAGCGCCGGCATGCAGAAGTACCTGCGGGAGCTCAAGCCCGACAAGTTCGACGACCTCATTGCTATGAACGCCCTGTACCGGCCCGGGCCGCTGGAATACATCCCCGACTTCATTGCCCGCAAACACGGGCGGCAGGCAGTGTCGTATGATTTGCCGGAAATGGAGGAGTACTTGAGCGATACGTTCGGGATTTGCGTGTACCAGGAGCAGCTCATGTTGCTTTCGCAAAAAATTGGCGGATTTTCAAAAGGTGATGCCGATGTGTTGCGCAAAGCAATGGGTAAAAAGCAGAAGGCGGTGCTGGACAAAATGAAAGGGCAGTTTATGGCCGGCGCTATGGCCAAAGGGCACCCTGAGAAAATCCTGGACAAAGTCTGGACCGACTGGGAAGCCTTCGCCTCTTATGCGTTCAACAAATCGCACTCCACCTGTTATGCCTTTGTGGCCTACCAAACGGCCTACCTCAAGGCGCATTACCCGTCGGAGTACATGGCCTCCGTGCTCACCCACTCGCAAGGAAACATTGAAAAAACTACCTTCTTCCTCGAAGAATGCAAACGCATGGGCCTCGATGTAAAAGGCCCCGACATCAATGAATCGGGCGTGAATTTTTCGGTGAACAAACGTGGTGTAATCCGCTACGGCATGGGCGCCGTCAAGGGCGTGGGCGAGGCCGCCGTGGAAGCGCTGATTCAGGAGCGCAGCCAAAACGGCCCGTTTGTCAATGTCTTCGATTTTATGCGGCGCATCAACTTGCGCACGGTGAACAAAAAAGTCATGGAGTGCCTGGCTTTCGCCGGCGCCTTCGATGAGATACCGCCATTGTTGGGGCAGGGCGGCGGTGCGCGCGCCACTTTTTTCGCACCCTCCGACAAGTACGAATCCTTCCTCGAACACCTGATCAAATACGGCGCGGCCTATCAGGAAGACAAAGTCATGTCGGTCAATTCCCTCTTCGGCGACCTGTCCGATTCCGTGAGTATCCCCGAACCCGTGATTCCCAAAGTAGCCCCCTGGAACCTCCTCACCATGCTCCAGCGCGAGCGCGACGTGATCGGTATTTACCTCAGTGGGCACCCGCTGGACGACTACAAATTCGAAGTCGAGAACCTGACCACCTGCACGCTGGAACGCATCGAAAATTTCAAGGGACAAAAAATCCGTATTGCCGGCTTCGTCACCAAGGCCGAACACCGCATCAGCCAAAAGGGCACGGGATGGGGGCGATTTACCGTCAGCGACTACTCCGGGAACCTCGAAATTGCGCTGTTCAGCAACGACTATGCCCAGTTCAAACACTACTTCGAGGAGGGCAACTGCTTGTTTATCACCGGCACCTACCGCCAGCGGTACAACAGCGACGAGTATGAGTTCCGCCCCGAAAAAGTGGAACTGATGGAGTCTGTCGGTGGCTCGCAAATTTCGTCTGTTACGCTCCAGATTCCGGTGGAGCTACTCACCACCGAATTGCTCGACCGACTCGACCACGTCTGCAAAACCCACAAGGGAAAACACGCGCTAAAAATGCGTCTCGTGGATCGTACGAACAAAAACGCCCTGTCCTTTGCCGCCCCCGACCGCAAGGTGAACGCCGACTCGGATTTTGCCCTGGAGATGGAAAAGTTGGGCGTGGAGTGTTCGGTGGGATAAGGATTTCCGGCACTTTTAAAGCCGGTACTCAAGCCCCATGCTTTGTGCTACTGGCGGATCATCTTTGTCGTTCGCCAGTTTTGTCCTTCGGCTCGTACGCGTACGACGTAGAAACCCTTGGAAAGGGTGGAGACCGAAATTGCCTCGCCTGGCTGTACCTGCGCATCATGCTGCAAGGAGCCGTCCACCCCAAGAATTTGTACATGCAATGGTTTGGCTTCATTTGCTGCATCGGTCACCCGAATAAACTCCGTGGCCGGGTTGGGATACACCTCAAGGGCGGGCTCATTGTCCGTAGATGCTTCGCCGGCAGAGGTGACCGACCCGGCAAAAAGCCATTGGTAGGCATCGGCAAATTCACGACGCCAAAACCATTCCGAGTGTTGACCGTCTGCTGGAAGATGAGTAGTCATTTCTGAAGCATCAAAGCCTGCCTGGAGCATCGCGTTAGTCACTTTTTGTATGTCTTGCGCCACATAAGCCGGCTCCTGGCCGCCTGCGAGGAAATAGACCTTGACGTTGTTGCGCTTGCCTGTTCCGAGGATATGGCTGGCAGGTTGGTTCCCGGCAAACCAGAAAGAGGGCGAAAACACACCTGCCTTGGAGAAGACATGCTGGTACTCCATGAGGCCGTACATGGAGATCAATCCACCCATACTACTGCCCATGATACCGGTGTTCTCCCGGTCCGGCATGGTGCGATAGTTGGCGTCAACGTATGGCTTCAGCGTATTGACTATAAAACTCATATACGCTGCACCTTGGCCGCCACCACCGTAGAGCGGATTTGCCCAGGGCGAGTACTCGTCTATCCGGTAGAGGCCGCCATTATCAATGCCCACCACGATACAGCCTTGGTCGCCTTCGGCAAAAAGTTCATCCAGCGATTCATCTACCTCCCATTCACCCGAAAGGCTGGTTGCAGGATCAAACAGGTTTTGTCCGTCCTGCATGTACAGCACAGGGTGCCTTTTCGAACTGGCGGCGTAGTTGGGCGGCAGGTACATCCATATCCGCCGTGTGCGGTTCAATTGTGGGATGTAGAAGTTGTTGCTGAGAATAATTACGCTTCCACTGCCCGGATCAGGGCTTGTGACGACCTGGTCTTCCCACGAGAGAATAGCAGTTTCTATGGTTTGAGGAAGACCAGTGTAGGTTACGACATGATCGGGTTGAAACCCTCCAGCGGCGTTGCCTTCCACACTCGACCAACTGCCCCGGGTGAATTTAAACCGAACCGGTCCAACGGGTGGGTTTAACGTAATGGCATATTTCCCGCCGGGTTGCGCAGTAAGTGTCGTCGTTGCATCACCGGGGTTCCAGTTGTTAAATGTTCCCGCGATATGAATGGAGGCGCCGGAAGGTGTATTGGAAGGAACGGAATTGACCACAACGGTCAGCTGAGCTACCAACGCAGCAGGTAGAAGGGCCAAAGCCCACCCAAGAATACAGGTACGGTACAAGTTTAGCATACGCCAACAATTTTCGTTTTCTCAAAAGTAAAGCATGGCGGGAGGCTACTGTTTGATTAAAATTTATCGGTTGCAGGGATAAAAAACAGTCGGGAAAAAAATGGCCCGATTTTAGTTATCTGCAATGTATTGCTTTTATCACTAATCTTATTGGCTGGTACAGGAATCTCTTTCCTCCATTTTTGCCGGCCGTAATCTTCAGGTCGCCGGCAATAGTACTCTTCATTCCTCAGGCTTGCGCGACAATTTCGGGATTACCGATCCCAACTCCACAATTCCATCATTTTCCTGCGCACAAAAGAGTATGCAACTTTTCATTGAAGCCATACGGGTGCGCTGAAAAAAACTGACAGAGAGGGATAACGGGGGTAGAGATAAACCGTTTTCACGGTTGCAGTAAAAAAGAGTGGAAAGGGGAAAGATTATGGCAATTCCAGGGGTGAGAAATTTTGCCCGGCATGTTTGTTCGCCATTTGCTCTGCTAATGTCAAGCTAACGACGAACATCCCCACGACTTTCGACAAAAGTACCACAACAGACAGCGAACGGCAAAATGAATACCCCGGAATGATAAGAGATTCATGGACAACTTTAGCATTTGTCCGATATGTGACAGCCGTTTGGTCTTCTTCAGGAGCGCTTCGTTAAAAAATAAAGTGGCTGCATCAATAAAAAACTAGCCGTTGTACCCCGCAAATAACAGACGAATCCTGAATTTGACCAAAATCGTAATTCATTGATTTTTAATGTCTTTTGTGTTAACGCAATGCAAAAGCCAAATAATTAAAAAGAAAGTGCGGTCGTTGCCGTCATACATTTGTTGGATTTCGCGTTTAAACTATCGGCGGCCGAAGTTGAGCATGTTTCTAAAAAAACGAGAATACATCGCAAACAATCATTCGGCAACGCCCAAAACTGAATCAACCGCCATGTTGAACAAAATATCAATCTTTATCTGTCTGCTGCTTTCCCCGTTTGTTCTGATGTTGGACTGGGGCACCGCCTCTGTTTCTCCAACCTTAGCTTCCACGGCGAATATCGTGACCGCCGATCTGAGCGCTGAAGCATCAGCAAGGTTGGCCCTGATGGCTCCGCCGGCACGGGTAAAGCCACTTATTCTCAAGCGCCAGGTACGTTCCTCCGTTTTACACTACACCACACCTGATACGCTCCCATACTTGCCTTTTGATCCCCCCATGCTGCAGGCGATGTACGAACAGGCCAACTACCTGCGCCGGTCGGATATTAAAGAGTACCCGGTGAAAGGAATCAGCAAGTCCGAAATGCTGCGCACCGTTGAGTTGCTGCAAGATTGTCAGATGCTGCAACCGGAAGCCTTGCTCGATCGCTTTGATTTTTACAAGGTTAAAACCGATCTCAAAAAAGACAAGGTGCGTATCACCGGCTACTATACACCGCTGATGGAGGCAAGCCGGGTACGCACCGCCGAATTTTCCGTACCCCTGCTGAGTCGTCCCGACGATCATATTCCCTCGCCCGCAGCCATCGAATCGGGCGCCCTCAACGGACAAGGTCTCGAACTGGCCTGGGTGCGCACCAAACGTGAGGTAGCCAATGCCCAACTGCAAGGCTCCTGCTGGGTGGAGTATGCGGACGGCAGTCGTGAACAATTCGGCTTCGGCGGCTCCGTGAAAGGCGCCGGCGGTAAATATGTGTTTTTCCAAAAAATGAGCAACGAAGAGGTCATCGGTTCCGGTTACTTCCCGCTTACCGCCGGTTACTCGGTAGCCGTTGACCCGCGTTTTATTCCGATCGGCTCGACCCTGCTGGCCGAACTCCCTGACATGGATGCCGCCGGTAACCTCAAAGGGTATACCTATCGCATCCTCTTCGCGCAAGACCGCGGCGGCGCGATCCTCACCACCAAACGGTTGGATTTGTACAGCGGCATCGGTCAGAAAGGCCTGCAGGAAGCATACAAAATCAATGGATTTGGCCGACTGTGGGTGCTGTTGCCGAAGCAATAGGCTTCGAGAGTGGCCGCACTCTATCTGGAATCCAGATGCCGCAA
Source organism: Lewinellaceae bacterium (assembly GCA_016719605.1). Taxonomy (GTDB): domain Bacteria; phylum Bacteroidota; class Bacteroidia; order Chitinophagales; family Saprospiraceae; genus M3007. The sequence continues at coordinate 149,813 of JADJYW010000019.1, forward strand.
AAAAGAAGGAGGCTCCCAGCATGTCTGTGAGCCTCCTTACTTTTTGGTGTGCCTCTGCCGTACCCGCCGCGATGCAGACTACTGGGCATCGTTGTTTTTGGCCATCCAGACCTTCCAGGTTTGCCAAACCTGGAAGGTCTCCCGTTCCGAAAGTATCCAGTCGTGCGGTCGCGATACCCTTTTTACGACAACTCGGACAACTCCAGCCAGCGCATCTCCTTTTCGTCCAGGTCGTTCTGTACCTTGCCCAGTTCCGTGGACAGTTTGCCCGCTTCGGCGGCGCCGAGGTCGGCGGCGTTGAACCGTTCCAGAATCTCCTTTTTGCGCCGCTCGAGCGTTGCCATGTCTTTTTCTAATTTTTTTATTTCGTTGCGCTCCGCGCTGGACATCCGGTTGGCGGTTGCCGGCGGACGCTGGACGGATTCTCCGATGCTGCCTGTGGCGGTTGTTGCCGCAGGAAGGTTCCCGCTGCGTTTGCCGGCGCGGTACTCAGCGTAAGTGCCGTTGAAATCCTTGATTTTTCCGTTACCCTCGAACACAAAAAGGTGGTCTACCAGACGATCCATGAAATAGCGGTCGTGCGTGACTACCACGAGACAACCGGGGTAGTCTTCCAGAAAGTCCTCCAGCACCTGTAGCGTGAGCACGTCCAGATCGTTCGTTGGCTCGTCGAGAATGAGGAAATTGGGGTTTTTCATCAAAACTGTGAGCAGGTAGAGCCGGCGGCGCTCGCCCCCGCTGAGCTGGCTAACGTACACCTGCTGCTGCGGGCGACTGAACAGAAAACGCTCCAACAATTGCGCGGCACTGAGTTCCTTGCCTTTTTCGAGCGGGATGTAGTCGGCTATGTCGCGCACGGCATCAATCACCCGCTTGTCTTGCTTGAGTTGGATGCCCTCCTGCCGATAATGCCCGAACTGAATCGTGTCGCCAATAACCACCTTGCCCGTGTCGGGCGGCAGCAGGCCGGTGATCATTTGCAGGAAAGTGGATTTGCCGGAGCCGTTCGGCCCCACGATGCCCACGCGCTCGCGGCGTTTGAATTTGTAGGAAAAATTGTCGAGGATTTTTTTGTCGTCGAACGCCTTGCTGATGTTGTGCAGCTCCACCACCTTGCTGCCCATCCAGTTTTCCTTGATGGCGATGGTCATTTCGTCCGTCTTCTTTTTCAGCGCATCGTTGGTTTCCTTGCGGTCAAAATAGGCGTCCACACGGGCTTTCGCCTTGGTGGTACGCGCCTGCGGGCTTCGGCGCACCCAGTCGAGCTCGTTTTTGAGCAGTTTGTTCTGGCGCTCGTAGGTGGTGGATTCCACCTCCTCGCGCATGGCCTTTTTTTCTAAATAATCCGAATACGAGCCGGAGTAGCGGCGCAGTTGGCCGCCTTCGAGTTCGATGATGCTGTCGCACACGTTTTCGAGAAAATAGCGGTCGTGCGTGACCATGAACAGCGTGATGCCCGGCTGCTGGAGATATTCCTCCAGCCATTCGATCATCTCTACATCCAGGTGGTTGGTTGGCTCGTCGAGGATGAGGAAATCAGGTTCTTCGAGCAGGATTTTTACCAGAGCGAGGCGCTTTTGCTGGCCGCCGGAGAGGTTTTTTACCTTTTGCTCGAAATTTTCCATGCGGAACCGGAACAGGGTTTCCTTCACTTTGGCCTCGAACGACCAGGCGTTGAGCTGGTCCATTTCGCCGATGGCGTCTTGCAGGTCGGCTGTGTTTTCGGGATGGGCGAGGGCATGTTCGTAGCGTTGAACCACTTGCACGAGTGGGTTGCCGGGGTCGAGCACTGCGCCCAGCACGTCCATTTCGGGGCTGAACTCCGGCTCCTGATCAAGCCAGCCGATGCGGATGCCCTTGCGCAGAATGATTTTGGCGTTTTCGCCTTCGGAACCTTCGCGCCCGGCAATGACCCGCATGAGGGTCGTTTTGCCCGTGCCGTTTTTGGCGATGAGGCCGATTTTTTGGCCCTTGTCTATGTGCAGGCTGATGTTGCGAAACAGCACTTTTTCGCCGTAGGACTTGGTGACGTTTTCGAGCGTAAGGAAATTCATGGCGCAAAGGTCGCAAAATCTCCGCCTTCCCCGTCTGCCAATCGCCCCGCAGTGTCCGGCAATACCCGGATTACGGTTGTCCGTCGCCCACGACTTCCATTACCGTCCGAAACGCGGCGTACTTGCCTTCGTACCGCTGTTGGTGTTGGCGTTGCAGGTCGGGCGCGAACACGTCCATATAGCGGCGCAGGTGCTCCATGTCCTCCACGAGGTATTGCATGGAGTAAATTTCGGAGTCTTCGTGCTCGTGGCCGATCATCCGGCTCATGCGCCAGGAGCGGAACATGCCGGTGGCCATGACATCGGGGATGTGCGTTTCGCGCATCCAGCGCAGCCAGTCCTCGTGTACATCGAGGTCAATCGTTACGGTGACGTTGTAGAGCAGCATTTTTTCAGTTTTGAGTTTTGAGTTTGGGGTTTTGAGTTTGGTTAGGTATGCGTTGTTCGAGCGGCAAAAGTACGGGTTGATTTCCCAAAATGTTCTTGCGCTGAAACGCAGGCTACCTGACCCTGCCGGATGAAGGCCGCATGACAGGCGCGCCGTATTTTTTTGGCAGGATTAGTTGGATTTGCCGGATTTTTACCGCCATGACAACCGCGCCGCTGAAAACATTCATCATCTACGCCCGCGCCGACGCGGCGTTCAAGGATGAACTGCTCAACCACCTGCACCTGTTTGTGGAAAACGCCCTGATAGAAAAGTGGGTGGACTCCGACCTGCTGCCCGGCGAGGATTGGGAAAAAACCATCGAGCGCGAACTGGAGGCCGCGCACCTCGTGCTCCTGCTCGTGAGCGCCGATGCACTCCGCTCCGAGTTTATCCAAAAAAAGGAACTCAAAACCGCCCTGGAGAAAAAACGCGCCGGTAATGCCCGTGTCGTGCCCATTCTGGTGCGCGACTGTATGTGGCAATTGCACGCAGACCTGTCGGAAATCCAACTGTTGCCCAAGGACGAAAACGGCAGAATCCGGGGTGTTTCGGGTTGGATCAGCCGCGATTCCGCCTGGACGAGCGTGTGCCATGAACTCCATACACTGATACTCGAACTCCGTTCAGCCCTCGAAAAAGGAGCTGCCGAAGAAGCCCGCCGCGCCGCCGAGGAGGCAGAAAAAAACCGGCAACAAGCCGAACAGGAAAAAACAGAACGCGCCCGCCACCGCCGCGACGAGGCTTTCTGGAAAACCGTGCTGGCGGATACGGCCGCCACAGACGACCCGCTGCACCAAATAGCCCTGTACGAATCCTACCTGCACGACCCGGACTTCCGAAACCACCGCGCCGAAGCCGAAGAGGCCGCCGAAGAAGTGCAGGCGGAACTGGATGCCGCCAAACGTCGCAAAGTTGCCCAAAAGAGCACCCTCCGCAAACGCGAAGAAATCGAGCGCCAAAAGCACAAAGCCGAAGCGGCTGAAAAGAAAAAACAAAAGGCCAAAACCACCCGAAAAAAAGGCCTGCCCGACATGGTACTTGTGCAAGGCGGCACCTTTCAGATGGGCCCCGACAATGCACGGAGCCGAAGCCGGTGACATTCCGTAAGCGCTATCCGCGATTTTGAGATTGGCAAGTACCCGGTCACCCAAAAACTCTGGCGGGAGATTATGGGGGCCAATCCATCGCATTTTAAGGGCTGCGACGACTGCCCAGTGGAAAACGTGTCGTGGGATGACGTGCAGGAATTCCTGATAAAACTGAACGCCCGATACCCCGGGAAAAACTACCGCCTGCCTACCGAAGCCGAGTGGGAGTACGCCGCGCGAGGCGGCAGCCGGAGCAACAGGTTCGAATATGCCGGCAGCGATACGCTGGATGAAGTTGGTTGGTTTAGTGAAAACTCTGGCTCCAAAACCCACCCTGTGGGCGGCAAAAAAGCCAACGAACTGGGTTTGCACGACATGAGCGGCAACGTGTGGGAGTGGTGCGCGGATTGGCAAGGGTACTATCCTTCGGGCAGTCAAACAAACCCGACAGGGCCAACGGAAGGCTTTCACCGCGTGTACCGTGGCGGCTCATGGTACGATGACGCGACGGGCTGCAACGTCTTCGTTAAAGAGTTGCACTACACGCCGGATGAACGCGGCAACAACCTCGGTTTCCGCCTCGCTTCGTCCCCCCGGTGAGGTGGTATGCCGGGCCGGCCATTCAATGGGTACCGGCCGGGCTGGGGGTACAAGAATATACCCGTGCTACTCCCCCAACTCCTCAAGGACGGCTTCTAAAAATAGTTTGGACAGTCGAAAGTCAGTAGCCTGTATTTGCTCGAAGATCGGACGGGCAGCAGGAATAATGCCTCTTTGCTTCGCGCTTGCTACAACACCTAAGGTGCCCGTGATTGTAAGGCCCAATGAGACGGCAACTTTCCGTGCACGCAAATCATCCACAATGAGTATGCTACCTTGGGTTTCCACAGCAAGCGCGATGGATTCCGCCTCCCCTGCATCAACACTTTCTTCCAATAACTTTTGCAAGGAGATGTTTTTGGGAGCGACAACCTCAAACCAAATGGGCAATTCTTTTCCATACTCCTCTGCCACTACGGGAGTGATCACTATTTGACCAAATAACGCGTGTAGCAGATGCAGTTGGCTGATATTGTCCAGCACGATCAGGCACGAAGTATCCGAAATGACTACGCGTTCCATGCATTGTCAAGATCGTTCCGAAAATCCTCAATAGACTCGCTGAACAGCGTAAAACCATATTTGCCCATGATTTCGATGAAGGCCCGTTTGCTCAAACCGGCAACTTCGGCCGCCTGGCCGAGCGACAATTTGCCTCTTTCATACAACTCCCCGGCAAGAATGACGCGCGCATCAAACTCGGAAACTGCGGAAAAATAGGGCAACCGAACAGATATGGTTTGCATGAGTATTGCTTTTGGCTACAAAGTTACAGCATAATCGTAAAAATCAATGTTGTGGCCGGGCAGCCCCACCCCTTTTACGCCCGCACCCGAAGGCTGCGCGAAGTCCGCCCTGTTTTCCTACCTTTGCCCGCCTCCACAATCGGGCGATCTCCATTTTGCAACCCACACCCTCCGTACGTTTTCAGGTCGTCGTGCCCTGCTACAACCCGCCCGAGGGCTGGGAACAAGCCTTGGCCGACAAGTTTGCCGCGTTTGCGGCGGCTATTGGCGACCTCGGTGCGGCGGGCCTGATCGTGGTGAACGACGGCTCGGCACGCAATACCACGGCACAAAATTTCAACAACCTCCGGGCGCTGGCGCCGGTTGTGCAGGTGGTTTCCTACGAAAAAAACCGCGGCAAGGGCTATGCGCTTCGGCAAGGTGTGTTGGCGTCGGAGGCCGATTTTATCGTAGTGACCGACATTGATTTCCCCTACACCATCGCCAGTATGCGCCGGGTAGCCGAAACCCTGCAGGCTGCGGGCGGCATTGCTGCCGGTAACCGCGATACCGCCTACTACGCCCATGTTCCGGCATTTCGGCGCCGGTTGTCGCAGGGCTTGCGCTGGCTGTTGCGCCATGTATTGCGCCAGCCGATAGACGACTCGCAGTGCGGCCTCAAGGGGTTTGACCGGGCCGGCAAGGCTGTTTTTCTGGAGACCACCATTGATCGTTTTTTGTTCGACCTCGAATTTTTGATGCTGGCAAACGGCCGCATAGCCATTCACCCCGTGCCGGTAGAACTGCGCCCGGGTGTGGTGTTCAGCCGTGTGGGCTGGAAAATCCTGCTCGCCGAGGGGGGCAATTTTTTGAAACTGTTTTTCCGACAATTGTAAATACGCCCGGCAACCCGACACGGGCAGATTCTGGAATATGCGCCAACTTGAGCACACGCTGCAAAACCTGGCTTCGCCAAAACGCTCCCACACTTTTTGGGGACTGCTGGCAGTATTGATCGTGTGTTTCGGTCTGCTCTGGCTGAAACACGGGCACTGGCTGCACGCACCCAACGACCGAATGCTGGGCGCATCCCCGGATAGTTTCAAAAACTATATGACCAGCTTGTGGCACATACGCCACGACTCCAGCGCCGTGCATTACCAGGGCATGAACTACCCGTACGGCGAGCACGTCCTCTTCACCGACAACCAGCCCATCCTCAGCGCCACCTTGCAGTGGTGGAGCCGGAATGTATCGGACCTGACCGGGCATACCGTCGGCGTGATCAATGTTTCCCAGATCATTTCGGTGCTGCTGGGCTGCATGGTGCTGTTTTTGCTGCTGCGCAAACTACACCTCCCGGCCTGGTACGCGGGTTTGGTGACCCTGTGCATGGTATTCCTGAATCCGCAGTGGGGCCGTTTCGACGCGCATTTCGGACTGTCGCACACCTGGGTTTTTCCACTCCTGCTCCTGTTGCTAAGCCGCTACGAGGAACGCTACAGCCGGCGCTACCAAAGCCTGCAAATCGGCGCGCTGCTCTGGGTGGCTGCGCAGTTTCATTTTTATTATTTCGGAATATGCGCCCTGTTTCTGGGATTTTACACGGCCTTTCAGTTGGTGCTGGACCCCTCGCTGCGCAACTGGCGGGTACGGATCAGCCACCTGGTGGTCATGGTCGTGCTGCCCTTCGCGCTGCTCAATATCTGGATACACTGGGCCGACTATGCCTCCGACCGGCCGGCAAATCCGTACGGATTTCTGACCTACATCGGGGAATGGGAAGGCGTTTTTTTGCCGTACGAAGATTTCCCCTTGTTTCGGTGGATTGACCAGCATCTCGTGCCGGTGCGCCGCGTGAATGGCGAGGCCAAGGCCTACGCCGGAGCGTTGTCATTTTTGTTCACGCTGTGGCTGCTCGTGTCCGGTTTTCGGATGTTTGGCAAATCCTGGGCCGACGCCGCCTACCACCGGGTACACAAGCGCTATTTGCAGGGCATTTTCACGGCAGCATTGTTGCTGCTGCTCTTTGCCTGCGGTTTCCCGTTTGCAATCGGCGGCCTGGAATGGATGGTGGATTATATGGGGCCGTTGCGGCAGTTTCGCGGACTTGGGCGGTTCACCTGGGCTTTTTTCTATGTCATCAACGTACTGGCATTTTACAGCCTGTGGAACTGGAGCGTGCGGTTCAAAGGCTTCCGGGGCGGCCAGGCCCGGTGGTTTCGCTGGGTCATTGCCCTGGCGCCGGTGCTGCTTCTGGCCTGGGAGGCATACACGTTCCAGCGGCTGCGCCCCGTGACGCTCATGGACAACATGGAAAATCGCGCAGTAGCGGCCCCGACGCCCGAGCACTGGATCAACTCGGTAGATTTTTCCAAATTTCAAGGGTTTTTGCCGTTGCCCTACTACCACATCGGTTCGGAAAATGTGTGGCTGGAAGCCGACTTCGGGCAGTTTATCCGAAATCAGACCACGGCTCTGCACACCGGTTTGCCCGACATGGGCGTGAACATGAGCCGCACGTCGTGCGCTCAAACGGTGAGCTCCATCCAGTTCATCCTCGAACCCTGCCGGATGCCTGCCATGCTGAACGAATTCCTGGACAACCGCCCGATTGCCGTGTTCGTACACGGGCCGGCCTGGGACGACGTGCAACGACGCTACCCCCACCTCGTCAGCCGGGCCAAGCCCGTGTACGACAGTCCGGACATGAAAATTTTGTCGCTCCCGCTGCCCGTAGTCCGCGATTATGTGCGCGAGCGCAACGCCTCAATTGACGCGGAACGCCTTTCCCGGAACCTGGCGCCGCAAGGGAAATGGCAGGTATCGCAGCCCAACGGGTTTCTGCACTACCAGCCCTTCGATTCGCTCTCCACGACGAGGCGTATTTTCCAGGGCAAGGGCGCATACTCCGGCGACATGGGCGACACGACCTGGCTTTGGCAAGCACCGCTACCCAAAGGCTCGTATACCATCAGTTTCTGGATTTACGGCAATCAGGATATCGGCATGAACCACGAATTGCGCCTGTTCGAGCACGACCTCGGCAATGGCCGCGAAATCCAGTTCCGGCACGAGGGCATGCGGTTTCATCTCAAAACCATTGTCAACAACTGGGGTTTGTTTGAGCTACCGGTTGACATACAGGGCGACAACTCCGGCTTGCGTATTTTTCTTTACAAACAACAGGTTCGACAACCCTTTTTCCTTGATGAGGTACTTATCCGTCCCCAAAATACGGATGTGTACTACCGCGAGGAATTTTGGGTGGTGCGGAACAACTATTGGTACAAACTGTGAAGTCCATCGAAATAACCACCACGCAAAACGTCACCATTGAGTACGAACTGGCCCGCCTGCGCGAGCGGGGGCTGGCGTGGTTTATGGACCTCATGCTCCTGCTGCTGGGTTATTTTATTTTAATGCAACTGGCGCGCGCGCTCTTCGGCGGTATTTTTTCGGGCGACATCAGCGATATGGTCTGGGTGCTGCTGCCGTTTTTGGGTTACTTCCTCTACAACATCTTTTTTGAAATCTGGAACATCGGTCAAACGCCGGGCAAGATGGCCATGAGCATCAAAGTCGTGCGCCTGGACGGCAAAGACCCGGAATGGAGCGACGTGGTGCTGCGGGCGGTACTACACCTGGTGGATTCGCTTTTTTCCTTCAGCGTGATCGGCGCTGTGCTCATCAAAACCACCGGAAAAAGCCAGCGCCTCGGCGACCTGGCTGCCAACACCACTGTCATTCGGATCAAAAGTACCCAGTACCAGTTCCGACTGGACGACATCCTCGGCATCTCGACCCTCAGCAACTACCAACCCACCTACCCCCAGGTGCGCGACCTCGGTGAGCGGGACATGATTTTTATCAAAAACGTACTGGTGCGCCTGCAACGCTACCCCAACCAGGCGCATCAGGAGGTGGTCGAAGACCTCGTCACCCACCTCATGCCCCTGCTCCGCATGGAGCAGCGCCCGCCCAATCGGGTCGAATTTTTGCGGACCCTGCTGCGGGACTACATCGTATTGACGCGGTAGGCGTATAAAAAACGTACTTTTGCCGCCTGTTTTTTTTCACACACATGGCCACACCGCGCACCGTCGCTTTTCATACCCTCGGCTGCAAAAACGAACTACTCGGAGACTTCCGCCCTGGCGCGGCTGTTCGAGGACAAGGGCTATTGGCCTGTCCGCTTCGAGGAGGGCGCCGACATCTACGTCATCAATACCTGCTCCGTCACCGAACAAGCCGACAAGGAGTGCAAAAAAATCGTGCGCCAGGCCCTGCGCCGCCAGCCCGACGCCTTCGTGGTGGTGACCGGCTGCTACGCACAACTGAAACCGCACGACATCGCCGAAATCCCGGGCGTGGACCTTGTGCTGGGCGCCGGCGAAAAATTCCGCATTCTCGACTATGTGGACGACCTGTCCAAAGCCCCCGGCAAGGGTATGGTTCACGCCGGCGAAGTGCGCGACGTAAACACCTTCAACGCCTCGTTTTCTTTCGGCGACCGTACCCGCTCTTTTCTGAAAGTACAGGACGGCTGCGACTACAAGTGCTCTTTCTGCACCATACCCATGGCGCGCGGCGCCAGCCGCTCCGACACGGTAGAAAATGCCGTAGCCAACGCCCGGCGCATTGCCGGACAGGGCACACAAGAAATCGTGCTCACGGGTGTCAACCTCGGTGATTTTGGCAACGGCACGGCGGTCATCGAAGGCGAGCGCCCAAAAAAAGAGGCCATGTTCATTGACCTCATCCGCACGCTGGATGCGGAGGTGGACATCCCGCGCTTCCGCATCAGCAGTATCGAGCCGAACCTGCTGACCGACGAGGTGATCGCCTTTGTAGCCGAAAGCCGCCGCTTCATGCCGCACTTACATGTGCCGCTCCAATCGGGAAACGACAAGCAACTGCGCGACATGCGCCGCCGCTACAGCCGTGATTTGTACGCCGCGCGGGTGGAAGCCATAAAAAAACACATGCCCCACGCCTGCATTGGCTGCGACGTGATCGTGGGTTTTCCGGGCGAAACAGAGGCGGATTTTTTGGAAACGTACCGATTCCTGCAAACACTGGACGTGTCGTACCTGCATGTGTTCACTTATTCCGAACGGGCCAACACGCCTGCGGCGGACATGTCCGGCGCCGTGCCGGTGGAAGAACGCCGCCGCCGCAACGCGGCCCTGCGTGGTTTGTCGGAAATGAAACGCCGGGAATTTTATCGCCTGCACCTCGGCTCGGCACGCCCCGTGCTGTTCGAACAGCACAAAAACCCGGCGCTGCTCAGCGGTTTTACCGACAACTACATCAAAATTGAAATGCCCGCCGGGACTGGAAAAGTGAATGCCATAGCACCCGTATTACTGAAAAACCTGTCCGCCGACGGCGAGGTTGTTCTCGGTTTTGAGTCAACTCGAAAGCAAAACGTAACTGAGCTTGTGCAGAGAACTGTGTCACCCCGTTAAGAGGAATAAAAACGCAGAGCGCACCGAGTGTTCCATCACTCGAAATTTGCCACTACCAATTATTTGAAATCAAATCTCTGTGTTTCTGGTACAGCACTCTGTGCGCTCTGTGTAAAAAACATCCCGGCGGAAGGCTTGACACAGTTTTTTGAACACGCTCTGACCCGCTACTGCTTCTCCGGTACTACCTCTTCTGCAACTGCCGGTTTTGGCTCCACAAAATAAATAATCCGGGTGAGCCATTTGGCGGTATCCGGTTCCTGTCCGGGGTCGGTGATGTACTCCTCGATCACCGGAGGGATGCTTTGCAACCCCTTCTCGGCCATGTAATCGTCCATGGCGTAGTGCGCCTCGCCGGAATTGGCATAGGCACCGAAGTACTCGATGATCAGGGCCGGCTTGCCGCCCACAGGGAATACGCTCAGGCCGCTGCCGAATTTTTGGTTGGCAGCCACCGGAATCGCGGCAGCCATGTCGGCAGTACCCGCTTCTGTATCGTAGCTCCAGAACAGGCCTGCCGGAGCACCTGCCATTTCGGCTGCGCTTTTCTGAATCTGCTGCATTGCTATCGAAAAGGTAGTTCCAAAAAATGCCTGCATATCCGGGAAAGCCACGGTCTTTCGGATGCCGACGTAGTACTTTTCCGGCATCTCTTCGGTAGCCACTTCATAGCCCCGGTATTTTTTGTGGGCAATACCCTCGCACACCTGTTTCAGGTTTTCCAGTCCTTTGGCATAGTCCTTCCCGACCCCGGCATCTATGTCGGTAAAAATAGCCAGACCATTCCATGGGAAAGCGATGTGCATGTCGAACGCCCAGGTAACGGTGGTTTTTTTTCCGTTTTCTTTAAAAATAAAATACGACGGAGCGGTGCTCTCGAACGGTTCGGCGAATTGCACTTCCAGGTCAATCCGGTCGGGCGCAAGAGCGGTGATGGTTTGTTGGCCGACACCCACGTCGTCGTTGCCGGCCCATTTGTAAATAGCTCCCACCGCGCCATCGGTACCTTCGATGCTGATTTTCATATCGGGGTCCAGCGGCGCCCAAGGCGACCAGGTTTCAAAATTTTTGAAGTGTTGCACATGGCCATATACCAGTTCTTTGGGCGCGTCTATCTCGATACTGCGCTCGAGATGGTAGTCTTTTTTGGCAAAAAGGCCGAGGGCGACCCACAGGACACCAAGCCCCAACACGAGGTAGATGAGGATTTTAAGCATTTTCATAGCGTAGAGAATTAAGTGAAAAGTTGGTTTGTTCCGGTATGGTTGGTCGGGGCTATTCTACATAAATTTCGTCCACAAACAACCAGCAGGGATTGCCGGCGCCTTTGTGGCCGGCGGGGCACTTGCCCAGTGTTTCCCCCACGATGCGGACGTAGCGGGCAGTGGTGTTTGCCAATTCGATGGTAAGTTTTTTTTGCAGGGAACCGACGGCGGTGTGCGGCACATCGTTGAGGGTTTCGCCTGCCGGGGTGAATGTTTTTCCGTCGTCGGACACTTCTACCTGAAGTTTGGTGGGGAAAAATATCCACGAATTTTCATCTTGCAAGAAGTTGACGTGGATGGTTCGAACGGGCTTGCTGCTGCCCAGATCAAGCACGGCGTCGAGGTTGGCCCCCTCGTAGCCCTGCCAGCGTCCGGAGCGGAAGTCGGCGCCGCCGGGCTGAAGGTCCACCAAGGCCTGATCGCCGCCGCCGGTGTATTGCGGGCTGTACCGGGTGGCGAGGCGCAGTATGCGCAGATCGGAGCGGAGTTTAAAAAAACCGGCTTCCTCCACGGGGCTGACCTGCCGGCCGCGTGCAGCCATGAACCTCAGGCGGGTATTTTCCGAAAGGACAAGCGGTTTTTCGTAGCGGGCAGAGGAATCGCGGTTCGGCTCGCTGCCGTCGAGGGTATAAAAAATGGCGGCTTCCGGATCGGCACAGCCGAGTGTGACCGTTTGGTTATCCTGAAACACGCGCCGGGCATCCGTTACGAACGGCATGGGCACGATTGGTTCGCCCTCGATGGCCGCGACGGGGCAGTCGGCCGTGTTTTTGCCCCATTCGGAAGGTTTGTCGGTCATATCAAAACGCAACTCGCCGCCCTGCAGCAGGTCTTCGTGCGTAAACCAGGTTTTCGTCCACGGCTGGCCGTTCCGATAGGCCCGCTGAATGTAGCGCCGGCGTGTCGAGGCGCCTTTGGCCGAAATGGTGAACGCATTGCCGTTGTCGAGGTGGATCGTCGCTTTTTCAAAAAGGGGGGTGCCGATCACATACTGCCCGCTTCCGGGTACCACGGGATAGAACCCGAGTGCCGAGAAGACATACCAGGCCGACATCTGGCCACAGTCTTCGTTGCCGCTCAGGCCGTCGGGCCGGTCGGAGTACTGCTCGTCGAGGATTTGGCGCACGCGCTGCTGGGTTTTGGCGGGCTGGCCGGCGTAGTTGTAGAGGTAGGCGATATGGTGGCTGGGTTCGTTGCCTTGCACATACTGCCCGACGAGGCCGGTGATGTCGGCTTGTTGCCGCCCGGTGGTTTTGGGCTGCGCGGAAAAGAGCGCGTCAAGTTGTTTGGCGAATGCTTCGCGGCCGCCAAACAGGCGCATCATACCGGACACGTCGTGCGGAGCAGCGAAACGGTATTGCCAGGCATTGGCTTCCGTATAATTGAAATTGACCTCGAAGGGGTCGAAGGGTGCGTGCCAGGTCGCGTTGTTTCGGGCACGGAAAAAGGCGGTAGCCGGGTCGAACAGGTTTTTGTAGTACTGTGCCCGCCGCAGGAAGGTGTCGGCTATATTTTGGCGACCCATAGCCAGCGCCATTTGGGCCACGCACCAGTCGTCATAGGCATATTCGAGGGTTTTCGAGACCGATTCCGGTTCTTCATCGGAGGGGATGTAGCCGAGTTTTTTGTACCACTGGAGGCCGTATCGGTCTTCGTTGGCGCTGGCGAGCATGGCATCGAGGGCCTTGTTGCCGTCGTAGCCCCGAATACCCTTTCGCCAGGCATCGGCGATAACCGGAATGGCGTGGTAGCCGATCATACAGTCTGTTTCGCAGGCGCTGAGTTCCCATACCGGCAGCCGACCACCCTGTTCGTACTGGCGCAGAAAGGTTTGGATAAAATCGTTGGTACGTTTGGGTTCGAGGATGGTAAACAGGGGCTTGCAGGCGCGGTAAGTGTCCCACAGGGAAAACACGGTATAATAATCATGGCCTTCGGCCTGATGCACTTCCTTGTCGCGGCCCCGGTATTCGCCGTTGACATCGGAGTACAGATTGGGGGCAAGCATGGTGTGGTACAAAGCGGAGTAGAAGGTGCGCTTTTGGGCTTCAGTTCCCCCTTCCACAGTGATTTTGGACAATTGCCCGGCCCACTTGGCCTGCGTTTCTGCGCGTACCCGGTCGAAGTCGAAGTGCGGGCACTCGGCATCCAGATTTTTCCGGGCGTTTTGGACGCTTACGGCCGACAGGGCCACGGTGACCACCAGGGGCGTGCCCTCGTACCCGTAGAAATCAATCAGGGATACAATGCCTTTGCTGGTCACACTGTACTGCGACAAGATTGGATCGAGGGTCATATCGAACACCCGGGCATGAATAAATGGTCGGGAAAAACGGATGGCAAAATACAGGCGCTGGTCTTTGGCCCAGGCGCTGGATATGCGTTGGCCGACCAGTTCGCGGTCGCCGATGATAGTCAGGGTAGACTGGAGCACCTGGTCGCGGTGGCGCAAATCCAGCAAGAGGTGGTTAAACTCGCGGTTGGCCGGGAAGGTATAGCGGTGTACGCCTACGCGCTCGGTGGCCGTCAGTTCCACCGATATTTCGTCGGGTTTGGCATTGAGCGAAACAGCGTAATAGCCCGGCTCGGCAAACTCGGTACGCTTGTCGAACGGCGCGGCATATCCCTCCGGTTCCAGATTTATTTCGCGCATGTAGGGTTGCAACAGGATGTCGCCATAGTCGGGTATCCCGGTGCCGCTCAAGTGCGTATGGCTAAACCCGTACAGCAGGGTGTCGGAGTTGTGGTAACCGGAGCAACCGTCCCAGCCTTCCAGTCGGGTGTCGGGGCTGAGTTGTACCATGCCGAAGGGTGCCGTAGCGCCCGGGAAGGTATGGCCGTGCGCGTCGGTGCCGATGAAGGGATCGGCGTATCGCAGCAGGGCTGTGTTTGGGGTGCGGGTAGTGTCTTGAGCGACAAGGGTACTTGTGCTCAGCAGCAAGAAAAGGTAGAGTGTGCGGCGCATATCGGGCAGTATGATGTTGGCCCCAAAGGTACGGCACCCGAGCGTTCCGGGTTTCTTCTGGAAGCATACTTCGGCGCAGGAACTATGCTTTCAAGCACAAGCAGTATTTAAAACTTAACAATTACTTAGCCTTCGTCTGATCGTGCCGTACCTTTCCAACGTACTTTTGCATTAAAATTAACGGTTTGCTTTGTGGGATGACGACTGCAGAACCCGAAATCGCAAATCTGAAATCGTAAATCTTCTATATGCTGCTGGGTTTTATTGGCGATTTGCCGGCTTACGCGTCCGTCCTGTTTATTGTCTGTCTTGTAGCCGTTTGTTTGTTCGAGGCAATCAATGGTTTTCATGATACCGCCAACGCAGTAGCCACGGTTATTTACACCAATACCCTCAAGCCATACCATGCTGTGGTGTGGTCCGGGATTTGGAATTTTTTAGGGGTAATGCTTGGTGGTATAGCGGTTGCGATGGGCGTGATAACACTTATTCCGCTAAACGACCTCATTGTGCAGCCGTTGGGTGAAAATATCGCCCTCGTACTGTCGATTTTACTGAGCTCTATCATTTGGAATCTGGGTACCTGGTATTACGGTATTCCTTGCTCCAGTTCGCATACGCTGATCGGATCGTTGCTTGGCGGAGGATTTGCTTTTTGGTCAATACATGCCGGCGCAGGCCCCAACTGGGGCAAGGCAGCCGACATTGGCCTGTCGCTACTCGTTTCCCCGCTATTCGGATTTAGCCTGGCCATCCTGCTCATGTACGTCCTGCGCCTGACGGTCCGAAAACGAAAAGCAATTTTTGAAGAACCCAATACTAAAAAGGCACCACCGTTCTGGATACGGGCGATTCTGGTGACGACCTGCACGCTGGTCAGTTTTTTCCACGGGTCCAACGACGGTCAAAAAGGCGTGGGCCTGCTGATGGTCGTGCTCATCGCATTTATGCCGGTTCAATTCGCCATGAACCATAGCAAGCCAACATCCGAATACAGCAACGCTGCCCGCAAAATCAATCAGCTCCTACACGAGCCGATAGCGGTGATTTCTCTGAACACATCCTGGCTCTGGCCAACCAAGCCGGTCGAGTGGCCGTAGCATTGGACAGCACCGACACGAGCCATAAAAAACAAGTGTTCGAGGTGCGCGAAAACATCCAGTCTTTGGTTAAAACACTGGATGCAGACCTTAAAATCGGCCTGATTCGCGGCGCAGTTGCTACAGATGTCAAACGGGAGCTCAAGACCCTGCGCACCTATTACGAATTTGCTCCAACGTGGGTAATCCTGCTTATCTCGCTTTGCCTTGGCGTAGGTACCATGATTGGGTGGAAACGAATCGTGGTGACCATTGGCGAAAAAATTGGGAAAACCCACTTGACATACGCACAAGGCGCCAGCGCCGAGATTTGCGCCGCCGCCACCATTGGCGTGAGTACAAGTTTTGGACTTCCGGTCAGCACCACGCATGTGTTGTCGTCAGGCATTGCAGGTACCATGGTTGCGTCGGGCGGGATTGTAAATTTACAGAAAAAAACCATCGCCAATATCGGTTTGGCCTGGCTGTTGACCCTGCCCGTTACCTTCTTCCTGTCGGCGGTGTTATTCTATTTTTTGCGGATCATCTTGTAGCCTCCGGTCAGGAGAGGTGGCGTGGTTAACGTTGCCTTAACACTAAAAAATCGCTTTTGGCAGTTTCCTTGGTAGAAGTGTGCGTATCAAGTTCACATTCGTTCTAACCAACGCTCAAAGTGATGAAGAATCTTTTTTTTCTGCTGTTTTTCGCCCCGTTTACCTTGTTGGCTGCTCAGGGCAACCCCACTATGGATGCCATTGCCAAGGCGCTGAACAACGGTGATGCCGATGCACTGGTACAGTATCTTGCCGATAATGTAGAAGTGTCCATTCTGGATCAGGAGCAGATATATACCAAGGCCAAAGCGACGGAAGTGCTTCGCTCTTTTTTCAGTACGAACAAGCCCAAGTCGTTCAATCAGGTACACCAGGGTACCAGCCGCGGCAACAACGATCAGTACTGCATCGGCAACCTGTCGGCAACAACAGGTTCCCTACCGCGTTTATCTGTACCTCAAAGTGAGCGGCAGCAGTACCACCATCCAGGAGATTCGTTTCGACAAAGAATAGGCGCCGGCACAAACCCGCTGTTCAGAAACTTACCTACCAACCTTTATTTCGCCTAAATTTGCGCCGTTTCCGGGCACCAACTTGGTGCCCGGTTATGTTTTTTCAACATGCTGCGCACCCGCTCGTTTGTCCTTTCCCTTTTGTTTGGCATCGTATTGCTCTGGCAATGCGGCGATTCGGACAACTCCCCCCGGGAGGGCGACCAACTGTTAGCCCAGGTTTACAACAAAAGTTTGTACTTGTCCGAGCTGGAAGGCATTGTGCCTGAAGGCGTCACGCCCGACGACAGTGTGCTCATGGTGACTGCGTTTGCACAACGTTGGGTGCGCGACCAGCTGCTCATGTATGAGGCCGAACGGAATATCCCCAAGGACTTGAACATTGACAAATTGGTGCGCGACTACCGGGCAAGCCTCGTGCGCTTCAATTTTGAAGAACAGATTATCGCGGAGCAGCTGGATAGCACCGTATCGGAGGCCGAAATGAAGGCCTTCTACGAAAACAACAAAGACCAGTTTCAATTGGAAAATACGATCCTGAAATTCCAGTTGCTGAAGCTCCCGCCCAAGGCCCCGCAAAACGAACTCAACACAATTTGGTACGGAAGAACGGCCTCCAGCGAGGCCAAACTGCGCGCCTACTCGAAACAGTGGGCTGCGCTTGCGTTGCTTGATACGGAAAAATGGTATAAACTGGATGAGGTAGCCGCGCTTTTGCCCAAAGGGACGTTAACCTCCGACAACATCGGATCGAGGCGCGAAGGCACACTCAGCGACGGTGATTTTCGGTATTACTACCGGGTACTGGAAACAGTAAAAGGAAAAGAAACCGCTCCGTTTGAATATGTAAAAGAACAAGCTTCCAAAGTGATCCTGCACAAACGCAAACAGGAGTTGCTCGAGCGCTGGAAAGAAGACCTGTACCAGCAGGAATTGCGTCGCCAAAATGTGCGGATCGAACAGTAACACCCCAGACGAAACACGCCTTATCCGAACCCACCGGCACACCGGACCGAACATTAACCTGAACACAAAAACAGACCATGCATACTCTGGCCATGATTTTTAGCCTATTTCGCCATACGAACACGCCCCCTCCCAATCGGTGCATACGCACGGCCCCGATGTGCTCCCGGCTCCCGACCTTCTTGTTGCTGTTGTTGCCCGCTTTTGCGTTTACACAAAGCGAAAAAGCTGTGATAGACAAAGTGGTGGCCACGGTCGGCAGCGAGATAATCCTCCTGAGCGAGGTACAGGAACAGCTCGCCTACGCCCGACAGCAGGAAGCCAAACTGGCCGATGATTATTCCTGCATCATCCTGCAAAACCTGCTTGTACAAAAACTCTTAGTCAACCAGGCCAAACTCGACTCGGTATCGGTCAAGGACGAGGAAGTGGAAAACCAGCTCGAAGCGCGCGTCGAGCGGCTGCGGGTATATTTCAACCAGGACGAAAAAGCCATTGAGGAGTACTACGGCCAAAACGTGAACCAGATCAAAGAACAGATGCGCAACGATATGCGCAGCCAGCTCCTCGCCGAACGCATGCAGGGCGAAATCACAACCAAAGCCACCATCACCCCCGCAGAAGTGCAGGTTTTTTTCAACAACATTCCCCTCGACTCCCTGCCCTACTTCAACTCCGAGGTGGAGGTGCGGGAAATTGTGTACAAACCCCAGGTGAACGCCGAAGAAAAAGGCAAAGCCCGGGAGCGTACGGAAGAATTGCGCAAGCGCATCGTGGAAGGTGGAGAAGATTTTGCCGACCTCGCCAAAAAACACAGCGACGACCCCGGCAGCGGCTCCAATGGCGGCGACCTCGGTTGGCAAAAACGCGGCACCTTCGTGGGCGAATTCGAAGCCGTGGTATACAAGCTGGACCCCAACCAGATCAGTCAGGTGGTGGAAACAGAATTCGGATTCCACGTCATCCAACTGCTCGAACGCCGGGGCAACCTCGTACACGCCCGACACATCCTCATCAAACCGCTGATTACCGACGACGACCTGCAAAAAGCCGAAACCAAACTTGACTCCATCCGCCAGCTCATCCAAAACAACAACATCACGTTTAGCGCCGCCGTGAAAATTTTTGGTGATAAAAATACCCCCAGCTACAACAACGACGGGCGTGTAGCAAACCCCCGCACCGGCAACACCTTCTTCGAGGTGGCCGATCTGGACACCAACATCTTCTTCGCTATTGACGAACTGACACCCGGAGACGTCTCCGAACCGATCCCTTTCCGCGCCCCTGATGGTGCGCGCTACTTCCGGCTCGTCCAACTCCAAAGCCGTTCCAAGCCCCACAAAGCCGACCTCCGCCAAGACTACAACAAGATTCAGGCAGCGGCGCTCGAACAGAAAAAAGGCGACTACATCGAACAATGGGTGCTCGACAAACTCCGAAAAACATACCTCTCTGTGGACCAGATGTACCAAAAATGCCCCAACCTGCAGGAAATGATGAACTACAACCAAACACTGCGCCCGTAACGCCATCCCCCCTGCTCCGCCAAATCGAAGCAACCACCGCCCATTCCAACTCACGTCAATTTATATCCATGAAATTGCCCATGCTCGGCTTCTTGCTGCTCGCCTTCGGCGCCACAGTCCTGCAAGCCCAAACCCCTGCCGATACCATCCTGCCTGTCATATCGTACGAAAAACCGAAAGACTTCGAGGTCGGCGGCGTGCGCGTCACCGGGGCACAATATGCCGACCAGCAGGCGCTCATCGCTATTGCCGGTTTTCGTATTGGCGATAAAATCCGCATACCCGGCGCTGGTATCACCAAGGCTGTCCAGTCGCTTTGGAACCTGCGCCTGTTCACCGACGTGCAGATCATCCAGGAGCGCACCCAGGGCAATCTCGTCTTCCTCGAAATACTCGTCAAGGAAATGCCCCGCTACCCCCGCCACTCCTACACCGGCGTGAAAAAAAATAAACACGAGGACCTGAACGGTGTGATTACCCGGTTTATCCAGAAGGGCGCGATTCTCACCGAAAGCATCAAAATGTCCCTGAAAAGCGGCATGGAGGACTACTATATTGAAAAAGGTTACCTGAATGCCAAGGTGGACATCAAGGCTGCGCCCGACGAACGCGCCACCAACGGGGTGAAACTCGAGTTTGTCATTGACCCCGGAAAACGGGTCAAAATCAAGGATGTCATCTTCGTGGGCAACGAAAACGTCAAGTCGAAAACAATCCGCAAAAAGATGAAAAACACATCCCGAAAGCGGAAAATTTTCAAAAAATCCAAACTCGTAGAAAGCGAATTCGAGGAAGACAAACGCGCTATTGAGGCGTACTACAACACCATCGGTTTCCGTGATGCCCGCGTCGTGCGCGACAGCATCTGGCGCACGCCAAAAGGGGAAGTTATGGTGGAACTGAATATCCAGGAAGGCGCCCGGTATTACTTCCGAAATGTAACCTGGAAAGGCAACACGATCTACGAAACCAAATTCCTCGATCAAGTACTCGGCATCACCAAAGGCGATGTCTACAACCAGGAACTGCTCGGCACCCGGCTACAGTTCAGCCAGGACGGCCGCGATATTTCCTCGCTGTACCTCGACAACGGCTACCTCTTCTTCCGCGCCGACCCCGTCGAAACCGCTATCAACAACGACTCTATTGATCTCGAAATCCGCATCTACGAAGGCCCGCAGGCTACTATTGACCGTGTGCTCATCAAAGGCAACGACCGTACGCACGAGCACGTCATCCGGCGCGAACTGTATACCCGTCCGGGCGACAAATTCAGCCGCGCCGACATCATCCGCTCCCAGCGCGAAATCGTAAACCTGGGCTATTTCAACCCCGAGACACTAGATATCAATACCCCGGTAAACCCCGACCGCGGCACCGTAGATATCGAATATACCGTCGAGGAAAAACCTTCCGACCAACTCGAACTCTCCGCCGGCTACCAGCCGCGCACGGCGTTTTCCCGGGGCGGTGTGATCGGCACACTCGGGGTCACGTTCAACAATTTCTCCCTGCGCAACATCAAAAACAAGGAAACCTGGAACCCGCTGCCCCAGGGCGACGGCCAGCGCTTCAGCATACGCGGCCAAACCTCCGGCCAAAACTTCCAATCCTACAACGCCTCGTTCACCGAACCGTGGCTGGGTGGCAAAAAACCTAACTCGCTCACCGTAGCAGGCGTTTACAACCGGTTTGCCTACGGCTTCGAAGGCTCGTCCACTTACCAAAAACTCGGCATCCTGCAAGGCTCGGTCGGGTTTGGCACCCGCCTGAAATTCCCGGACGATAACTTTGTCTTCCGCGCCAATCTCGATATCCAAACGCTGAACCTCAACAACTGGACAGGCTTCCCGCGATGACTTGGGCCGACTCGTGACCCAGGGCCGGTACAACAACTTCAGCCTCGGCCTCACCCTGGCCCGAAACAGTATCAACGACCCCATCTTCCCGAAAACCGGCTCGCTCGTCTCGCTGAATGTGAAAGCTACCCCCCCGTACTCGTGGTTCCGGGACAAAGAATTCTACGAACAGGATGATGTCAGCGAGATTTACCGCTATGTTGAATACATCAAATGGCGCTTCGATGCCGAATGGTACACATCGCTGGTCGGCAAACTCGTCCTGAAAACACAGGCCAAAATCGGTATCCTCGACCAGTGGTCGTCCAAAACCGGCCTTAGCCCCTTCGAGCGCTTCGAACTGGGCGGCGACGGCCTGAACAACCAAAACTTCGGCCTCAACGGGCGCAACATCGTGAGTATGCGCGGCTACGAGGTGGCTGATATCATGTCGCCGTTCCCCGGTGGCGCCGGCGTGTTCAACAAATACACCGTGGAACTCCGCTACCCCATCTCCCTGAACCCGCAAGCACCATCTTCGTCCGGCTTTTGCCCAGGGGGGCAATGCCTGGCTCAATGCCCGCGATTTCAACCCCTTCGACCTGCGCCGGTCCGCCGGCCTCGGCCTCCGGGTATTCCTGCCCATGTTCGGCACACTCGGTTTCGACTACGGCTACGGTTTCGACAAACCCGATCTGATCAACACCGGCGCCAAATGGACCCAGTTCGCCAAATTCAATATCGTGCTCGGTTTTGAACCGGATTGATCAAACGAGGTTTAAGGGTTTCTGGTTAGAAGGTTAGAAGGTTAGAGGGTTAGAGGGTTTCTGGTTGTGATAACCTTCCAACCAGAAACCCTCTAACCTTCTAACCTTCTAACCAGAAACCCTTAAACCAGAAACCTATTTCTGAAACATGCATTTCCATACGCTAACGATTAGCAAAATTACCCCCGAAACGCCCGATACCGTTACGCTGGAGTTTCAAATCCCCGAAGATTTGCAGGACAGTTTTGCCTACAAACAAGGGCAGCACGTTACTATCCGCCACGAGATCGGGGGGCATGAAATCCGGCGGTCGTATTCCATGTCGTCCAGTCCGCTGGAGACGCGTTTTGCCGTGACGGTGAAAAAAGTGGCCGGTGGCCAGATGTCCGTCTTTTTGCACGATACCGCAAAACCCGGCGATACGCTGGAAGTGGCGCCACCCGACGGGCGCTTTTTTGTAAAACTCGATCCCGACAAGCGCCGAACCTACTACATCTTTGGCGCCGGTAGCGGAATTACCCCCCTGATGTCTATCCTGAAAACCACCCTCGAAGCCGAACCGATGAGCGCTATTTTTCTGCTGTACGGTAGCCGCGATGAAGAAAGTATCATTTTCCGCGACGAACTGGAGCGCCTCTCCGAACGATACACGGGGCAACTGCATGTGGAGCACATCCTGAGCCGCCCCAAAAAAGAGGCAGCAGGAAGTTTTCTGGGTCTGTTCAAAAAATACACCTCCAACTGGAACGGCAAAACCGGCCGCATTGACGGCCGCGCAGTAACCACATTCCTCGACGAAAACTTTCCGCACGGCCCGGAGGCCGATTGCCAGTACTTCGCGTGCGGCCCCGGCAATATGACCGATACGGTCAAAAACACCCTGTTGGCCCGCGGAATACCGGAAAAACAAGTGCACACCGAACACTTCGTGAATGCCACGCACATACCCGGCGAGTTTAGTGCCACACCCGGCGGATCGGGCACACGCCTGATCGTGCACCTCAACGGAAAACGGATCGAAACAACCGTCCCCGCCGGCGCTACCATACTCGATGTCATGGTCAAGGAAAAACACGATGCACCCTACTCCTGCACTGCCGGCGCATGTTCTACCTGCATGGCCAAAGTGCTAAGCGGCAAAGTTAAAATGGATGCCTGCTACGCCCTCGACGACGAGGAGGTGAAGGCCGGGTATTGCCTCACCTGTCAGGCGCACCCGGAGACGGATGTGGTGGAGATATCGTACGATATGTAGGTTTTTGCCCGCAAAAACGCGGAGACGTAGCCAATGGCCTACTGCTTTGGAAAGTTTCATTACTTTGCATGGCAATCGCTTAATGTTTGCCAAGCCTCTTCAGGATGGAAACAAAGAAAATCATTATTCCGCCCAACAGCGACAGTGAAGCCGATACCTGCCGAAAGGAGGTAACGCCGAAGCTGTACGCAAGCGAATGGACAGACGAACACATATTGGAGCAACGAACTTTCACAGACGGGAAAATCGTTGTGTTGGGGAAAGTTGCCAAGCGGCAAAAGCCCAAAAAGGCAGACTACATTTTGCGCATCGGGCAAAATTTTCCCATTGCAGTTATTGAAGCAAAGAAGAAGTATAAGACCGCCGCCGCCGGACTGCAACAAGCGAAGGACTATGCCGAAACCCTGGATTGTCGGTTTGCCTACGCGACCAACGGCGCGGAAATCGTTGAGTTTGATTTTATGACTGGTTTGGAAACCGTCATTACCAAATACCCGACCCCACAGGAACTTTGGAACAGGCTCCACGCCACCGACCCCATACCCGAAAACATTAAAGAAATCCTGTTAAAACCGCTCAATCCGAATTTGGGCAAGTCGCCTCGATATTATCAGGAAATTGCCATTAACCGGGCGGTACAAGCCATTTTGGAAGGCAAACCACGGTTGCTGCTCACATTGGCCACAGGTACGGGCAAAACTTCGGTTGCCTTTCAAATTATCTACAAACTTTGGAACAACCGTTGGAACATCACAGGCGAACACCGCCGCCCGAAGGTGTTGTTTTTGGCCGACCGCAAAGTATTGGTAGATGACCCCTACGCAAAAGACTTTGCCGTTTTCGGCGATGCCCGCGCTTCGGTTTTCGATGACGGCGCAACCACCAGCCGCGAAATCTACTTTTCCACGTATCAGTCATTGGCCGAAAGCGAAGCCCGCGAAGGACTGTTTCGCAAGTTTCCGCGCAACTTCTTTGACTTGGTTGTAATTGATGAATGTCACCGGGGTAGCGCAACTGATGACGGTAATTGGCGTATGATTTTGGACTATTTCGCGCCCGCCGTAAAATTGGGTTTGACGGCCACGCCATTGCGACAAGACAACAAAGACACCTACGCCTACTTTGGCAACCCACTCTACATTTACAGTTTGCGGCAAGGCATTGAAGATGGTTTTTTGGCTCCTTATATCGTGCGCCGTGTCGTAACCGAAGCCGACGCGACGGGGTGGCGACCACAGGCCGGACAAACCGACGCACACGGCAACATCATTCCCGATGACGTTTACCTGACCCCTGATTTTGAACACACGCTTTCTTTGTTGCCGCGCACAAAGGCCGTCGCCCGTCACCTGACCGACCATTTGAAAAAGTACGGCAGGTTGGATAAAACCATCATCTTTTGCCACGATCAGGAACACGCCGACCAAATGCGCCGGGGCTGAGCAACCTTAATGCCGACCTGGTGCAGCAAAACCCAAACTACGTTGTCCGCATCGTGTCGGATGAAGGCGATTGGGGCAAAGGGCTGTTGGGCAAATTCATGGATTACGAACCCTTTGAAAGGCCGGGCATGCCCGTCATTGTCACCACTTCCCAAATGTTGAGCACGGGCGTTGACATTCCGACTTGCAAAAACATCGTGCTATTCCGCATGGTCAATTCGATGACCGAATTTAAGCAAATCATCGGGCGCGGCACACGGGTAAAGGAGGACAAAGACAAACTGTTTTTCACCATCCTGGACTACACCGGGAGCGCAACCCGCAATTTTGCCGACCCCGATTTTGACGGCGAACCGCCGCTTATTACATCGGAGGAAATGGACGAAAACGGCGAAGTCCTGGAAGGTTCTTTTGTAGAGGAACGCACCGAAACACCGACTGCCGATTGGACAGACGAACAAATCGAAGACTTTACCAATGAGGGCGACCCACGGCGCAAATACTACGTCACAGAGGGAGAAGTAACCATTGTGGCCGAAAGTGTGCAAGTATTGGACGCAAGCGGCAAACTGCGCACCGTGCAGTTTACACAATACGCCAAAGAACAAGTTTCCACCCTTTTCACCGATGCCAAAGCCTTTCAAGCGGCATGGGCAGACCCGGAACAACGGGAAAAGATCGTAGCCGAATTGGAAAGCCGGGGCATTTCGTTGGAGCAACTTTCCGACATTACCAAAATGTCCGATGCCGACCCAGTCGATTTGCTTTGCTTTGTGGCCTTCGACCTCAAACCGATGACCCGCCGCGAACGCGCCGAACGAGTACGCAAAGCCGCGACATTGGCGGCTTATACCAACGGGGCGCGGGAAATCATTGAGTTGATTTTGGACAAATACGTTCAATTTGGCCTGACCGAATTGAACGCCGGGGTTTTGGAAGTGAAACCCATTTCCGACAAAGGAAATATTACAGAAATCGCCGCTCTTTTCGACGGTGCGCCCAATTTGCTACGCGCATTGGATGACATTCAAAAACTACTGTACGCCGAAGCTGCGTAACCTCCATTTATGGCAAAACGAGAAAAAGAAGTTAAAACCGAAACTACCGCACAACGCTTGTCCGGCCTGATAAAATCGTGCCGCGACATTATGCGCAAAGACAAGGGAGGCATGAACGGCGATAGCGACCGCTTGCCCATGCTGACCTGGATCATGTTTCTAAAATTCCTGGATGACGTGGAAACGGAACAGGAAACCCGTGCCTTGCTAAAACGCCAAACCTACCGACCCGCCATTGCCGCACCCTACCGTTGGCGCGATTGGGCGAAAAACCAAAGCTTGACTGGTGATGATCTGACCGCTTTTATCAACAACGAAAAATGCACCCTGCCCGATGGAATGGAGGGTGCAGGTTTGTTTTATTACTTGCGCAGCCTGCAAAGCGAGACAGGCAGGGAAAGAAAAGATGTTATCGCAACCGTTTTCCAGGGCGTGACCAACAAAATGAAAAGCGGCTATCTGTTGCGCGATGTTGTGAATAAAATAGACGGCATTCACTTCACCAGCACAGAGGAAATTTACACGCTTTCGCATTTGTATGAAAGCCTTTTAAAAGAAATGCGCGACGCATCGGGCGACGCGGGGGAGTTTTACACACCCCGCCCCGTAGTCAAATTCATGGTGCAAATGCTCGACCCGCAATTGGGTGAAAGTATCCTCGACCCCGCCGCCGGAACGGCGGTTTTCTGGAGAAGCCTTTGAACACCTGCGCAAACAAGCCCAAACCGTAGAGCAATACGATACCCTGCAACAAAGCAGCATCTACGGCGGCGAAGCCAAACCCTTGCCTTACCTGCTTTGCCAAATGAACCTGCTTTTGCACGGCCTCGAATACCCCAACATTGATAGCGGCAATTCACTCCGTACACCTTTGCGCGACATCGGCGACCGCGACCGGGTGGACATTATTGTAACCAACCCGCCTTTTGGGGGCGAAGAAGAACGCGGCATACTCAATAACTTCCCCGATGATATGCGCACGGCGGAAACCGCCATGCTGTTTTTGCAATTGATTATGCGCCGACTGAACGCGCCGCTCCCTCTCCTTGGGGAGGCGGGGGTGGGGCTCGGGTGGACGCGCTGCCGTGGTTGTGCCAAATGGTACTTTGTTCGCCGATGGTATTGCCGCCCGCATCAAAGAACAAATGATGAAGGAATACAACCTACATACCGTGGTACGCTTGCCCGACGGTGTGTTTGAGCCGTACACCTCCATACCCTCCAACCTGTTGTTTTTTGAACAGGGAAAGCCAACACAGGACGTTTGGTTTTATGAAATTCAACCACCTGCCGAACGTAAAAAATACTCGAAAACCAAGCCCATACAATTTGAGGAATTTGCGGCTTGCATTGCCTGGTGGAATAAACGCGAAGCAAACGAAAACGCCTGGTGCATTCCTGCCGCCGAAATCTTGCAGTACGACGCGGGCGGCAAACTGCTTTCCGCCACCCTCGACCGTAAAAACCCCACCCGACGCAACGAAACCGAGTATGCCGAACCCTCCGAAGCCATTGCCGCCATTTTAGAAAAGGAAAAACAAATTGTATTTTTGCTGGATGAAATAAAACAACTTGTCCAGTCATGAAAAAAGATCTTATCATCGAACTTTTGATAAATTCGAGGCCGCCTGCTACCTCATAGAGGAAACTGAGTGCTGGAGCGCACGGAATTGCAGGCCATACTCGGTTATGCCAAATGGGACAATTTCCTCAACACCATCGAAAAGGCCAAAAGCGCCTGCGAAGGAGCGGGCGAGCGTTTCCAAGACCATTTTGCCGATGTCGGGAGAATGGTCGAGATCGGTAGCGGCACCCAACGTCGCATTGACGACATCGCCCTGACCCGCTATGCCTGCTACCTCATTGCCCAAAACGGTGACCCCACCAAAAAGCCTGAAATCGCCTTTGCCCAAACCTATTTCGCCGTCCAGACCCGCCGACAGGAACTCATCGAGCAACGTCTGCTTGACCGCGACCGCGTGACCGCCCGCGAAAAACTGTCCAAGACCGAAAATAAACTCTCCGGCATCATCTACGAACGAGGCGTGGATGAAAAAGGCTTTGCCATCATCCGCTCTGAAGGCGACAAGGCCCTCTTCGGCGGACGCAGTACCCAGGACATGAAACGCAAACTCGCCGTGCCCGACGGCCGCCCACTGGCCGATTTCCTGCCCACCCTGACCATCAAAGCCAAGGACTTCGCCGCCGAACTGACCAACCACAACGTGGTGGACAAAGACCTGCGTGGACAATCGAACATTCAGCAAGAACACGTGGACAACAACCTCGCAGTGCGAAAAATCCTGCACGAACGCGGCGTAAAACCTGAACAGTTGCCGCCCGCCGAAGACGTAAAAAAGTAGAACGCCGGATAAAATCGGACGAGAAAAAGGCACTTGAAAAGCCGGATAAAATCAAAACGCGGCCGCCGAAAGAGGAAACCCAAACCGATGACGGTGCCTGATGTCGGTCTGCTCTTTTTAGACCTGAACTTATGTGATGACCATACGACCAAACGATATCAAAAGACGTGTAAATTTTTGAAAATCAGGAAACTGCTTATGTGACGGTCATGTGACAGCATGGGTAAAAGTGCAACCTTGAAAAAATCTATACACAAACCTGCTTTTATTTGACGGATATTTAATATTCCGACCCTTAAAAATCACAATCAACTCATTTTCAATCACTTTTTTATTTGATGGTCATTTGATGGAAGCGAAAAAACAGGGCTGGGAAATGGTGAAATTGGGGGAAGTGTTGAACCCTTCAGAAAATTGGGTTGCTGTTGTACCAACCGATCGTTACAAAATGTTGGGGTTGTCTTTGGAGGGCAGAGGCTTGTTTGTTCGGGAAGAAAAACTGGGTTCTGAAGTCAGTGCAAAGTATCTTAATAAAGTTGTTCCGGGAGAGTTCATGTATAGCCGCCTGTTTGCTTGGAAAGGTGCATTTGATAAGGCCGCCAAAGATTTTGAGGGCTGCTACGTTTCCGATGAGTTTCCCGCGTTTCAACCTCATAAAGACAAACTGGACATTGACTTCCTCGCTTACTTTTTCAAGCAGAAAAGTGTTTGGACGGCGGTTGAACAATATTGCATGGGCGTAACCAAAGCAAGCCGCAACCGATTCAAAGAACAATTTTTCCTGAATCTCGAAATCCCCCTCCCGCCCCTATCCGAACAACAGCGTATCGCCGGACGGTTGGCGGCTTTGAAAGGGAAAATAGATGCGGTGCGAACGTTGAGGGAGCAGGTGCGGGAGGTGGAAAGAGTAGCCGAAAATGCCTTTGATTTCGTAATTCCAAATGCCAAATTTGAAAGAAAAAGATTGGAGATGGGGACTTTCAAAACAGGAAAGACCCCACCAACCTCACATCCTCATTATTTTGACGGGATTTGGATTGGTACTGTCCTTCAGACATCAATAACCAAAATGACTGCTATTTGCTGGGATCAAGTAAAAAGATTTCACAAGACGCACTTGATGACAACAAAGCCACTTGGTATGAACGAGAAACCATTTTGCTGATTTCCATCGGTGGAACAATCGGTAAGGTTGGAATTTTGAAATATCCCGCAAGTTCAAACCAGCAAATCACAGGGATAAAATTTAACGATTCAGTCCTGCCCGAATATGGTTGCTATTGGTTGAAAAAAAGCAAAGCGGAAATAATCAATCGAGCAGCACAGGCGACTTTGCCAATAATCAACCAAAAGAAGATTGCTGAAATTGAAATTGCGATCCCCCCCCTTTCCGAACAACGCCGCATCGTTTCCGAAATCAAAGCCTTTCAAACCAAAATGGATGCCTTGAAAGCGGCAGAGGCCGGGCAGTTGTCGGCATTGGATGGGTTGTTTCCGGGGGTGTTGGAGCAGGCGTTTCGGGGGGAGTGGTGAGGAAAAAAATGAATTGAATTCCTCCCAAAGGGCGTTTTCATAAAGAAACGGACAAGTCAAACTTGATTGCGCCATCTCACTCGCCTCTACGCTAAAAAAACCTACGCTACACCGCTCACTTCAGGCTATCCGCCTTTTTCGCGCACTCCTCTGCCCGGGCAATGTTGCCTATTGCCCGATACGCTATGCTCAGGTTTCGCCAGGCGGTTTGGTACCGCGGGTCCAGTTGAACCGCCTTTTCAAACTGCACGATGGCTTTTTCGTTTTGGCCCACCATACCGTATGCGGTGCCGAGGTTGAGAAAAGTCTCGGCATCGTTCATGCCGTACTCTACCGCTTTTTCAAACAGTTCGGCGGCGCGGGCCGGATTGTTTTTCTGTTGGCCCTCGTCCCGGCCCCAGGCTAAGTACGTTCGGCCGATATTGATGCGGGCAATGCCGTAGTTCGGAGCCTCTTTCAACGCTTCCTCATACTGACGGATAGCCTCGGCGTACCGGCTGCGGGCAATGGCGGCATTGCCGAGGTTCAGGAACGAGACCGGGTTGGGGCGTATGGCAATAGCGGCATTGCTGTGTTCTTCGATTTGCGCCAGAAGCGCCGTTTTTTCCGTTTCTGAAAGATTTTCCGCCGCGTTGTAACGGGCGTACAACTCGCCACCCATGCCGTTGTGCAGGCGCACACTGCCGGGGGCTTTGGCTACATCGGTGCTGAACAAGGTCAGATTGTCCTTCCAGTCGGCATTTCGGGAAATGGTCTGCAAACTGAACAGTACCGCTACGGCGATCAAAATACCCGCGCCTGCGCCGATTTTTTTTGCCTCCGGCAAATTCGTTTTGCTGTCGAAATCAAACCGCGTTGCCCACCACACCAGCCACACAACGCCGACACAAAACCAGACCGACGGTGCATACAGCAGCCGCTCGCCGAATAGGGTACCGATCACTACGAACAGTTGGCTGTACAGCGCCACCCCGCACAAAAATGCCGCAATGGGAAACGCCCACACCTGCCGGCGCACCAGCCCGCGAACGGCCAGAAAAGCCAGTCCGCCGTACAGGGCCAGCCCGAGCAGCGCCTGCCAGTTACCCCAGTTTACCACAGAAAGATGCCGGTACGAGTAATCGCTCAGTAGCGGGTGCGGGAACACGAGCAGTTGGAAGTATTTCCACAAAACCAGGAAACTGGTAGCCGATCGCTCGCCAAATCCCGCAGCAGCCACGATGGGGTTATCCATTTCGCTCACCACAAAATTGTCGGCCGATTGGCTGAGCACGGCGGTTCGGATAACCAAAAAAAGGATCACCGGGACGCCAAACAACAGCGCATGGCCCGCACTCTGCCGTGCCGGCTTGTCGAAAAAAAACCAGCTCGCCAGCGGAAAAACTGGTAGCAGCATCACGGCGCTTTCCTTGGACAACAGCGCCAAAAAATAACAGCCCAAAGACAGACCCAGCCACTTGCCCACCGGCTGCTCCAGCCAGCGGGCCCAACTGTACAGTGCGGCTACGCTGAAAAACAGGTTCAAAATTTCGTCCCGGCTTTTGATATTTGCCACCACTTCCGTGTGCAGCGGATGCGCCGCAAACAACAGCGCCGCGCCCCCCGCCCACAGCCAATGGCGCCCGTGCAAGAGGCGCCGCAGTGCGGCAAACAACAGCCCCACCGTGAGCGCGTACCACAGTACATTCATAAAATGCCCGAGAAAAGGACTGCCCGGCGACACGCTCCACTCCACCGCAAAAGTGACCAGCGATAGCGGGCGGTACAGCAGCGCGGAAGCGCCGGCGCCTTCCGTGCCGGCCCGGTAGTGGCGAGAAAACAACTCGGGTATGCCGGAAACGCCCTGTTTGACCAGTTCGTTTTTGGTAATCGCCAGCGGATCATCCAGCACATACTGGTGCCCCAGGGTATTGGCGTACAACAAAAAAGCAAAAACGGCCAGGCTGAAGCCAATCCAGGTGAATCGCGAAATACCCGTAGCAACGGCCTGGTCGCTGCGTTGCGGCGGATGTGGATTGCCTTTCGGAGAACGGGGTGGTTTGACGCTTTTTTTTGACATGGCCGTAGATCGAATGATGCGCAAATCTACCCCGATACAGGCTTATTTTACCGCAGAGGCGCGGAGTAGTTTTTTACCGCGGAGTAGTTTTTACCGCAGAGGCGCAGAGTAGTTTTTACCGCAGAGGCGCGGAGACGCAGAGGCGTAGAGTAGTTTTTATATTTGCCTCTGCAGACTACTCTACGCCTCTGCGTCTCCGCGCCTCTGCGGTAAAAACTACTCCGCGCCTCTGCGGTAAAAATCACCCCTTAAGCCCCAACCCTGCTTTTTCCGAAATTTCCAGCATACGATCAATGGACTTCACGCCCTGCTCAATCACCCAGTCGGGCAGCATGATCTCCGGCTGCTCGTACAGCATGCAGAGGTAGAGTTTTTCCATGGTGTTGCGCTTCATGTGCGGGCAGTCGTTGCAGGCGCAGTTGTTGTTGGGCGGGGCGGGGATAAATGTTTTGTGCGGACTGGCTTTTTGCATCTGGTGCAGGATACCCGCCTCCGTGGCTACGATGTACTCTTGCGCGGCGTCGTTAATGGTGTATTTCAGCAGGCCCGTGGTGCTGCCGATGTAATCGGCCATGTCCAGAATATGGGCTTCGCACTCCGGGTGGGCGATGAACCGGGCGTTCGGGTGGCGGGCCTTAAGTTTCACGATACGCTCGTGACTGAAAATCTCGTGCACCATACAGGCGCCGTTCCAGAGCACCATATCGCGGCCGGTTTTTTTTACAAGATAGGCGCCGAGGTTTTTGTCGGGCGCAAAAATGATGGGCTGGTCTTTCGGGATACTCTCGATAATCGCCAGGGCATTGGTGCTGGTGCAGCAGATATCGGTCAGGGTTTTTAGTTCAGCCGTGCAGTTGATGTACGACACCACGATGTGGTCGGGGTATTTTTCCTTGAACTTGCGGAACAGGTGCGGCGGGCACGAATCGGCCAGCGAACAGCCGGCTTTCAGGTCGGGCAGCAGCACTTTTTTGGAGGGCGAGAGCATCTTGGCGGTTTCGGCCATGAAGTGAACCCCGGCAAATACGATGATTTCCGCGTCCGTATTGGCCGCTTTTTTGGGACAGCCCCAGCGAGTCGCCGATATAGTCGGCCACATCCTGAATTTCCGATTCCTGGTAGTAGTGCGCCAGGATGACGGCATTTTTTTCTTTTTTCAGGCGGTTGATCTCGGCTACGAGGTCGAGTTCAGGATCCACGTCGAGGTCGAGGAAACCGTTGCGATCGAGTTTTTGGAGCGCGGTAGAGAGGTCGGTGGTCATGGCGTAGTGTGTTGTGTTTTTCCGGGCAAACAAAGGTAAGTTAGTACCGATGAAACAACAACTTCGCGATTTCAGGCCAATTATTTTGTTGCTAGCCGACTATCTTTTGAGGCGAATAGCAGCGCTATTTAACGAAAAAGATGGGATGGATAGCGACAAAAGAATGGCATCAAATCGTGAAGTTGTTGCTTCATCGTTACTTAAACAGCTGCTCTTTTGTTCAGGATTGGCAAGAGCACCAGAGCGATGATGCCGGCAATGATGTTGTAAAAAATCTGAATGGCAAAAAAAGCGATGTTGGCGTATGAAAAAGCATCGCTGCCGTCAATGGCGTACAGGGCCAGCCCGGCGATAGCCAGCGCGTGAAACGACCCCATGCCGCCCGGAGCCGGAATCACAAATCCCAGGGTGCCAAACACAAACACCATCAGCGCGGCGCCCACGCCAAGATGGGCGGTGGGCGGAAAGGCTTTCAAATTGAACCAGCATTGCAGGTAAAACATCAGCCAGATGCCCAGCGAGTACGCCAGGAACAAACCTGCATGGCGCAGGCGAAACACACTGCGCAAACCGTCCCAGAAACCCTCGACCAGGTTGCCGATTTTTTGAAAAAATGCGAGTTGGCCAATTTTTTTCCGAAAAACAAAAACCAGCGTGCCCCCCAGTACCAGCACTGCCAGGCCACTCAGCACAACGGGGTTTTGCCAAAAACCACCGCCGGCTGCATCGCCGCGCCGGCTCTGGATAAACGCCCAGAGCGTATCGGCCTCCAATACAAATGCCAGTCCCACCACCAGACCGAGGCAAATAAAATCCATGAGCCGATCCACCACCAAAGTGCCCATGACGCGCTCCATCGGGATGCGCTCGTAGCGTGCCAGCGAGCCGGCCCGCACGACCTCGCCCATACGCGGCAAGCCGAGGTTGGCGAAATAACCCACCAAAATGGTCAAAAAACTATTGGAAAACCGCACCTGATAACCCATCGGCTCCAGCAACATCTGCCAGCGCCAGGCCCGTAGCACATTGCTCACCGTAAACGCAACCACCACCAGCGCCATCCAGCCCAGGTGTACGGTGGAAAAATCATGCAGCAGCTTGTCCAGCAGACTGCACTGGTCGGCAGGTACCCCGTCCAGGCGGCATTGCTCCTGAAAAGCAGCGTTTTGGCTTCGGAAAACCAACCCGAGAATGACTACCCCAAGGCTGAGGAAAAACAGAAACTGAAGTGCTTTTTTGAGTTTGGGTGACATCTTTTGCGAAAAACGAGTTGGAGGAAGACGGGAAAAATAGCGGCGCAAAGGTGGGCAAAAAGATACAATCCAGCCAGACGAACCTCCACCGTCCAGCGAACCCGGCAGCGCGCCGCCAGGGGTTGTGCGCCGCCCGCTTGACCACCATCACCCGCCCCCCTGACTGCGCTCACTCTGCTCCGCTCGCCTCCAAACCTACCTTTGGGTTTTCTTTTTTAAAGAAACGACGCGCTATGCCTACCCGCACCGACATCACCACCCCGCCCGACCTGCACCGGCACGCCGAGGGCACAGGCCCCGTCCGCTCCCGCCGCCCTGTTTACCTCGATATGCTGCCGCCCTGCAACCATGCCTGCCCTGCCGGGGAAAATATCCAGGCTTGGCTGGCTCATGCACAGGCCGGTCGCTACGAGCAGGCCTGGCAGGAAATCATGGTCAATAACCCGATGCCCGCTATTCACGGTCGGGTATGCTACCACCCCTGCGAAGACGGCTGCAACCGTACTCACATAGACACCCCGGTGAGCATCCACGCCGTGGAGCGTTTTCTCGGCGATATGGCACTGGAAAAAAACTGGGCGCCGCGCTTTGTCGCCAAACCGACCGGCAAACGCATACTCATCGTCGGCGCAGGGCCCAGCGGCCTGTCGGCGGCCTACCACCTCACCCGTATGGGCCATGCGGTAGAAATCCGGGAGGCAGGCCCTATCGTCGGTGGCATGATGCACTTTGGTATACCCGCCTACCGCCTGCCGCGCAATATCCTGAACGGGGAAATCAAACGCATCGAGGACATGGGCGTGCGCATCGTACTGAACCACAAAGTGGATGACGTTTTGGCCGAAAAAAAAGCAGGGCACTTCGACGCGGTGTTTATCGCCGTAGGCGCCCACATTGGTAAAAAAACCGGAATCCCCGCCCGCGATGCCGGACAAATTTTTGATGCCGTGCATTTCCTGCGTGATGTGGAACTGGGCCGCGCACCCAAACTGGGCCGCCGGGTGGCCATCTACGGCGGCGGCAACACGGCCATGGACGCCGCACGCACCGCCAGGCGTCTCGGCGCCGACGAGGCGCTCATCATTTACCGCCGCGACCGCGAACACATGCCCGCCCACGACTTCGAGGCCGACGAAGCGCTGGCCGAAGGCGTGAAAATCCACTGGCTGCGCACCATCAAGGAAATTGACTCGACGACGTTCACCGTGGAGGTCATGCGCGTGGAAAACGGCAAACCCGTGCCCACCGGCGAATACGAAACCCTCGAAGCCGACGCGCTCATCCTCGCCCTCGGGCAGGATACCGACACGAATTTCCTGCGTACAGTGCCCGGCATAACCTTTCAGGACGACGGCACAGTGGTCGTTGGGCCGGATATGATGACCAACCACGCGGGTATTTTCGCCGGCGGCGACATGGTGCCCAGTGAGCGCACCGTAACGGTAGCCGTGGGCCACGGCAAAAAAGCCGCCCGCCACATTGATGCATTTTTGCACAGCACGGCGTACGCGCCCGAACCCAAAAATCCCATTGTCGGTTTCGAGCGCCTGCACACCTGGTACCAAACGGAGGCCCCGCAACGCACCCAGCCGCATATCGAACCGGAACTTGCCGCGCGCGATTTCACCGAAATCGTCACGGGTTTCACCGAAGAGCAGGCGCGCTACGAGGCGCAGCGCTGCCTCTCGTGCGGCAACTGTTTCGAGTGCGACGGCTGTTACGGCTCCTGCCCGGAAGGCGCCGTCATCAAACTCGGCCCGGGAAAACGCTACCGGTTCGACTACGACCGCTGCACCGGCTGTGCGGTCTGCTTCGAGCAGTGACCGTGCCATGCAATTGAAATGGTGGGAGAAAAGGCGTAAGCAGTCCCCGCCTGCACGAAACACAGCGCGGGATCAAATCTGCATGGGCACCTCCATCAGCAGGAGTTCGGCATTGCTGTCGGCCTGGATGTCAAGTTGGGCTACTTCCCAGATGCCCAGGCCGTCGCGGGCGTTCAGCGCCTGGCCGTTGATAGAGACCTTGCCACTGAGCACGAACGCATACACGCCGTTGCCGGAACCACCCTTGATCTTGTACTCGGTTTTGAAACCTTTGTCGAAGGCGCCGAGGTGAAACCAGGCGTTTTGGTGAATCCACACGCCGGCGTCGTCGGGGTTGGGGGAGAGAATTTGCTGTAGTTTGTTTTTGCGATCAGCGAGTTGGAGCGTGATCTGGTCGTAGCGCGGCGTCACGTTGCGTTTGTTCGGAAACACCCAGATTTGCAGGAATTTGACCGTTTTGTCCATGTTTTTGTTGTACTCGCTGTGCTGGATGCCTGTGCCGGCGCTCATCACCTGGATGTCGCCGTTGCGGATGACGGTCACATTGCCCATGCTGTCCTTGTGCTCCAGGTCGCCTTCGAGCGGGATGGAGATGATCTCCATGTTGTCGTGCGGGTGGGTGCCAAACCCTTTGCCGCCCTGTACGGTGTCGTCGTTCAGGACGCGCAGCACGCCGAAGTGCATACGTTCGGGGTTGTAGTAGTTGGCAAAAGAAAAGGTATGGTAGCTGTTGAGCCAACCGTGGTTGGCGTTGCCGCGTGTTTCGGCTTTGTGCAAAATGCTGTTTGCCATTATTTTAGAATTTGTGTTGGGAATGTGGTTGAACCCCAGGAGGTGGAGCGGGCGGAGTTCGTCAATATTGTTTTCGATGACGGCGGCCGATACGCGGGCGGTCGCCAGAGCGCCTGCTCCGAGCAGGCTGTTTTTGAGAAATGCTTTTCTGTCCATGGCAGGTGTAGTGTGCAGGTTGAGATGGTTGAGGATGGATGCGTTTGATTGGCGGTACAAAGTTGGGGCTTGTGGCGGGCGGTCGCCAATAATGTAGATTAAGAAAACTACTTGGGGGCGAGTGATGGAACGCGGGGAAAACGGGAGGGGGCCCCCCGGAATTTCACAAAAAACGTGTCGCTCAACACTACCAACTACTTCTTTCGGAGGAGGTTCGATTTCATTTTGCTCAGAAATTCCGGTGTCACGCCGATGTACGCGGCAATTTGTTTCTGTGGGAGGACGTGAATCAGCGAAGGATAGTGCCGGCAAAACGCCTCGTAGCGCTGTTGGGCATTCAGGCTGAGGTTGTCGAGCAGGCGTTGGCGACTGGTGACCAAGGAGTTTTCGGTGATGATGCGGAAGAACCGTTCAAATTTTGGAATATCGAGGTACAGCTGTTCCTGGTCGGTTTTGGCGAGCAGCAGCACTTCGGTGTCTTCCAGGGCGTCAATGTTCAGGTTGCCGGGTTGTTGGGCGAGCAGGCTGTACATGTCCGCGATCCACCAGCCGGGCGGGGCAAATTGCAGGATATGCTCGAAGCCGTTGGCATCCACCGTGTACCCGCGCAGGCAGCCGCGGGCAACGAAGGCCGAGTACCGACAAACCTCGTTTTCGCGCAGCAAAAACTGTTTTCGTTTGATGGTTTTGGGCGCCAGCAGGGACACAAAATGCGTCTGCTCTTCCGGTGTCAGCCGAATGTGTCGGGCAATGTTGTTCAAAAGAAGGTCGTGGTGCGCAGTGGACATACGGTATAAGGATGAATTTGGCCTCAAAAATAGCCCATCTGTGACTTGTTTGGCATAAACGCGCACATGGCGGTTCAGGCACAAACTTTATTTTAGTTTTGCAGCCTTGATTCACTCCCGCCAAACAGCATGAAAAGCAAGAAAAAAACAGATGCTCCAACACCCCGGCCGGCCAACGCCGGCTCGCCGCAGAAGAACGCCAATGCACGCCCCCGGGGGGAACGATTGACGCACTGGCTACAGACCAACCGCTACAAGGTGGTTGCCGGGCTGGCGGCACTTTGGATCGTCGTACGGGTGGTGTACTTTGTTTCGGTGGCGCACAGCCCGCTTTTCCAGTTGTACCGCTGGAATGAGTCCGACAGTCATTTTTTTGATCAATGGGCCAGGACGCTGGCTGCCGGCGATTGGCTGAACCGCGAGCCGCTGCATCCGTACCACGGCTGGCACCGGTCAATGGCGGAGCACCATTTCAAGCAGCATCCCGAAGATTTGAGCCGGTTATTGGCAGCCAACCCCAATCGGGACACCTCTTTCATACCCGGCAAGGCATTGTGGAACGAATGGTACGGAGGCAACCGCTACCATCAGGAACCGCTCTATCCCTACCTGCTCGCAGTGCTGTACGCGCTCACAGGCAACGGGGTCTACTGGATGCTGGTGCTGCAAATTTTGGTTGGTGTACTCAGCGGATTTTTGCTCTGGTGGCTGGCCCGCAAGTTCTTCGGCGACACAGTGGCAGTGGTGACGGGGCTTCTGTATGCTTTTTGCGGCATCATCCTTTTTCAGGAACTGCTGTTGCTGCGCACCTCGTGGAGTGTTTTTTTCGCCCTGCTCACCCTTGCGGTTTTTCAACGCGCGCGCACCAATCCCTCGAAACTGGTTTTTTTGGTCACAGGTATCACGATCGGGCTGGCTTTTCTGCTCCAGTCGTATTTCGTCTTGTTTTTGATCGGGGCCATCGCCGTCTATGCGGTGCAGGAGCGCAAACTATCGGCAGTTTTTTTGCAAAATACAGCGCTCTTGCTGAGTGGTTTTCTGGTTGCCTTGCTCCCGCTGATCGCTCGAAATGCAGCGGTTGGCGCCCCCTTGTTTGGCGCTTCGAGCATCGGCGCCATCACGTTTGCCGTCGCGAATGTACATGATACAGAAGCCGTATCGAGGTGGCAGCCCGACATTGCCCAATGTTCCGGGATCATGGGAAAATCCAATGGCGCCCTGGTTTCCACCGTTTCGGAAACCCTGAAAACACACCCTTCGGCAGGTTCTTACCTGCAATTGCTGTGGGCCAAATTTCAACATACCGTGGACGGCGCGGAATGGCCCAACAACGAAAACTATTATTTCTACCAGGAGACGGTGCCTTTCCTGAAATGGATATTTCTTGATTTTTACTGGATTGCGTGGCTGGGCGTAGTGGGCATACTATTCGCGCTGTACTACAAAAAAGGAAATCGGGCACTGTTTCTGGCAATTCTGGTGCAACTGGCGATCATACTGGGATTTTATGTACTTGGCCGGCTGCGTACCCCGCTCGCCGCGCTCCTGTTGCCGTTTGTTGCTTACGCAATTGTTGAAATGGTTCAATTTATCCGGAAGGATGCCTTGCGCAAGATTCTTGTAGCAGCCGCATGTTTTGCATTTTTCTTTTACCCCTTTTATCGCAAAGCGACAAAAATGCTCGACCCAACCGACTATGAGGTGCTTTATGATATCGTGTACTACAACCGAATCAAGGGTAGCTGGGAAGCCCGTCAATGGAACGATGCCATTGCCGCACACAACGAGTTCATGCGTTTTCAGCCCGGGTTTGTGAAAAATATCAAACCCGGCCAGGTACTTCGCTCCGCTCCGGAAGTAGCCGTACTGAACTACTTTGCTAACCACCACCAAATCCACAGTTATCTGTACGAAGACTCCGGCAATGCCGCCATGGCCGCCCGGGAAATCGAACGGCATAACCTGCTCAAACAGATCGTGACAAATTCGCAACAACGATTGCTGAAATAGGCCGCATTGGGGCCGCAAAACAAATTGCCGATACCGCACAGGGTTTTGGCTTTCCCACGATTTTTTGGCTGTACCGGCCGCTACTTTTCCCAATCTTTGCTTTCCAAAATTTGTATTGCCCATGCTTTCCAATATCAGCGCCTGGATACTAAAACTGTGGGGCTGGAAGATCACCGGCCAGTATCCCCACGATGTACCGAAGGTGGTGCTGGCCGTAGGCCCACATACGTCCAACTGGGATTTTCCGGTGGGCGTGCTGGTCAACAGCGCCGGCAGGATGCACGCCAATTATGTAGGCAAGCATACAATTTTCCGATGGCCCTTCGGGGTATTTTTCAGGTGGTTGGGCGGCATCCCCGTGGATCGCACCAAAAAGGGCGGCAACTTCGTGTCAGCCATAGTTGAAGCCTTCCGCCAAAACGATCGGATGCACCTCGTCATCTCGCCGGAAGGCACGCGCAAAAAAGTGCCGAAATTCCGCACCGGGTTCTACCACATTGCCAAACAAGCGGGCGTACCCATCGCACTCTGCGTGTTCAACTGGCCCAAAAAAGAAGTTTTTTTCGACCCGCAACTCTTCCACCCTACCGACAACGAGGAGCAGGATATGGCTTTTTTTTGGGACTATTTCAAAGGAGTGCCCGGAAAAAACCCGAAAAAGGGGGTAGGGTAAGGGCGAGCGCGGGGCGAGTTGTTCATTTGTGCAAAAGCGTATCCTGCCACTCTAACGGCAGAGCCGGACAAGATTCGGCAATGTAAAAACGCAAAAACAATTTGTTTTAAAAAATTTTTAAAGGCATTGTTTTTTCAACAATTGTTTGCAAGTTTGCGTGTTTCGTTCACCAAACCCTTCCTTTTATGCGCAAACATACCCTGCGACGGCACGTTCCTTCGGTTGCCGGAGCATACCTCCGTACCGGTAAAATTGTTCGTCTGGCAATCGGGCTGCTCCTCCTCCTTCCTCAAATTGCATTTCCACAAGCACCCGAACGTCAGTCATATCTGGCGCACATTGCTGCCGCAAATGCAGCATTCCGGCTCAACGAACCCCTGGAGGCCAAACGTTGGGTGGCCGGTGCACCGCCCGCACACCGCAGCTGGGAATGGCACTACCTGAACCGACTTGCCGATGCTGCCCAGCAAACAACGGTCCTTGACGGCGAAAAGCCGACCAACCTGGCACTCAGCCCCGACGGGAAAACCGCAGCACTTGCGCTGCCCAACGGTGCTGTCCAATTGTGCAATGCCCGCGATTTTCAGGCAATACACACCCTCGAAGGCCATCGGGCCGCCGCGTATGCCGCCGCCTTCAGTCCAGATGGAATCCACGTTTTTTCCTGCTCCCGCGACACTACCCTGCGCGCATGGGATGTAGCCTCCGGGCGCGAACGCTGGCACGCAACCACCGGCGGAAACGGTTTTGCCTGCGTAGCGGTGCATCCGGACGGCAGGCAGGTCGCTTGCGCCTCCTGGTATCGCGAAAAAGAGCGCGGTGTGGTCGGGATTGTCAGTCTGTTCGACGCCGCAGACGGCAGTTTGCTTTGGAAAACCGATTTCGGGGTCAAACCAATTCTGGGGTTAAAATTCAGCCCCGATGGCAGCCGGATTGCTGCCGGCAACTGGGATGGGCAAGTCGGAATCTGGCGCCTTGGCCAATTGGATGCTGCACCGCTCGTGGTGGACTATTCAGATCGGCGCGACTATTCCGCTATTGATGATCTCGACTTTAGCCCCGACGGTAAATACCTCGTTTCGGCTACCAAATGTGGCGAACCGCGTATTTGGGAAACCGAAACCGGCCGGCAGGTAGCCGAGTTGCGCGGCCACCGCCAAGCAGTGATGACGGTGGCTTACAGCCCCGACGGCAAACTGGTCTTCACCGCCGGCGATGAAGGCGTTTTGCATACCTGGGATGCAGCTACCGGTGTGTTGCTCGCCAAACAATTCGGTCATGCCGGGCGCATTACCCGCCTGTGTATCACCGCCGCAGGCAACGAAATTGTCACGCTTTCCGACGATCAAACCCTGCGCCGCTGGGATGCCGCTGCCGGACTGGAATTTTCCGATCCGGCCGGTCGCGACAAATCCGTGTACGCTTTCGGGCTTACCCCTGACGGAAAAACGCTGGCCATGGGCGCCCCTGACGGCCATGTCTCTTTGTGGGATGTCGCGTCCGGGAAGATTACACGCCAGGTAAAATGTTTGCCGGAGGCGCTCAACGCGTTGGCTTTTAGTCCCGACGGCAGCCGGATACTGGGTTGCAACTGGGGCAAGGACGTGTGTATCTGGGATACTCAATCGGGCGATGTAGCGCTCCGGCTGGAGGGCCTCGAAGGCGGCAGTAGCGGTTGCGCGTACAGTCCGGACGGACGCTGGGCAGCGGTCGCTTCGCGCAAGAATTTTGTTTTTGTTTGGGATGCCCACACGGGGGTATTGGCCCACAAACTGGATCGGAACAGCGGCTGCTACAGCGTAGCATTTAGCCCTGACGGGCAGCAATTGCTCGCTGCGGGGCACGACGGGAAAATCGTCGTCTGGAACACATCAACTTTTGAAAGACAACTCGAATGGCAAGCGCACAAAGAGGGAATTTACAGCGTTGCGTTCTCCCCGGACGGGAGCCGGATACTTAGTGGCGGTGAAGACAAAATTGCCCGGATATGGAACACAGCGGACGGCGCGCTTTTGCACGAACTAAAGGGGCATGCCCAGCGTATCTGGACGGTAGCATGGTCACCCAATGGCAGCCGCGTGGCCACGGGTTCTGCTGATTTGACTACTGCGCTTTGGGATAGCCGCACCGGCGAGCGGGTGTTAAGTTTGCCTACTCAAATTGCGGTGTACAATACATTTTTTTCACCGGATGGCAAGCGGCTCTACGGCAATCAGATGAGCGGGAAGGTTTGGGTGTGGCAGGGGGAGTAATGTCAACTTATTCCCCCTGCCGAGAACCCGAATCAGAGCAGTGCCTCCACGATGTTTTCCTCTGAAATACCCTCGGCTTCGGCCTTGAAATTCCGCACGATGCGGTGCCGCAGCACGAGATTGGCGATAGCCTTCACGTCCTCGATGTCGGGCGAGTACTTGCCGCGAATGGCAGCATGGCACTTGGCGCCGAGGGCGAGGTACTGGCTGGCGCGCGGGCCGGCGCCCCACGACAGGTAGTCGTTGGCTTCCTTGGCAGCACGCGGCGTATTCGGGCGTGTTTTGGACGTGAGGCTGACGCAATACTCCAGCACGTTATCAGCCACCGGGATTCGGCGGATCAGTTGCTGAAAAGCCTGAATTTCGGCGGCGGTCAGGACGTGCCGGAGTGTTACCTCCCGCGAGGTCGTCGTAGTTTTCACGACTTCCACTTCCTCTTCGTAAAGCGGGTAGTTCAGCGGGATATTGAACATAAAACGGTCCAACTGGGCTTCCGGCAGCGGATAGGTACCTTCCTGCTCAATCGGGTTTTGCGTGGCCAGTACAAAGAACGGCGCGGGCAGGTTGTGCCGGGAGCCGCCCACGGTCACCACACGTTCCTGCATGGCTTCGAGCAGGGCTGCCTGGGTTTTTGGCGGCGTCCGGTTGATTTCGTCGGCCAGTACGATATTGGCAAATACCGGTCCTCGAATGAATCGGAAATGGCGGTCTTCATCCAGTATTTCCGAGCCGGTGATGTCCGAAGGCATCAGGTCGGGCGTGAACTGGATCCGTTTGAACTCCAGGTCGAGCACTTCGGAGATGGTGCTCACGAGCAAGGTTTTGGCTAAGCCCGGCACACCCACGAGTAAGGAGTGTCCATTGGAAAACAAGGAAATGATAACGGCTTTGACCACCTCATCCTGGCCGATGATGATCTTTCCGATTTCCTTCGATAGGTCTTTGTAGGCTTGCGCTAATGCGTCAATAGCCTCAACGTCTGAATTGAACTGCGACATGATTTGGCGGTGCTTGTG
This sequence comes from Lewinellaceae bacterium, assembly GCA_016719605.1. Taxonomy (GTDB): domain Bacteria; phylum Bacteroidota; class Bacteroidia; order Chitinophagales; family Saprospiraceae; genus M3007. Next base: position 193,391 of record JADJYW010000019.1, read on the forward strand.
TGCTTATGTGTCTGGATGAATAGAGCAGGTTTGCAGGGTTCGGAGGCGGCGGTAAAGGCAGCCTAACTCTTTTTGACCGGTATTGTTTGCCAAAAGAGGGCCAAAGGTACTAATTCGTCGGACGATTGCAATTGGTCGGGGGAGTTGGGTGCTACTCCGTTTTTTTCTCCGCCTGGAATACCTTTTTGAACTGGCTCGGCAGCAAACTGATGCGTTGCCCCAGCCAACGTTCGAGGGTGATGGCCAGCAGGGCATAACCTTCGGTAATGCCCGGGGCCGGCACAACAATGATGATAAAAAAGGGCAGAAAACGCGGGATATCCCGCAGCTGTTCCTTTGCCCGCAACAACTCCTCCGCGCTGGGTTGTTTGTTTTTCGACAGTAACAAGAGTTTGCCGGCGCCGTGTCGGACATACACATGCACCATCCGCTTCGTTTCAACCCCTTCCATAAAAAATGCCCACAGGAGCATCCGCGGAAAACGAACGATACGCTGAAACTGTGTGCGGATGTACATGGTATGCGGGATGGAGGTGTTTGGGGGAAACGACGAATACGCATGCACTATTTCTCCGGCACCTTGTTCGGGTTCAGCAGATCGTAAAATTGATCCAGTTTTGGGAGGATAATAATCCGGGTGCGACGGTTGGTTGAACGCCCCGCCTCGGTACTGTTGGTAGCCAGCGTATTGTACTCGCCCCGGCCGGCGGCAATAAGCCGATTGGGGTTTATGTTGTAGTTTTTTTGTAGCACCCGCACCACAGAGGTTGCCCGCTTGACGCTCAGGTCCCAGTTGTCGTCCATGCAGGCATTTTTGATGGGCACATTGTCCGTGTAGCCTTCCACCATGACCTCCAGTTCGGGCCGCGATTCGACGATTCGAGCGATTTTGCCCAGCACCTCATGGGCACGGGGCGTCAGGGTGGAGCTTCCGGTTTGATAGAGCATCTTGTCGGACAGGTTGACAAATACCACCGTTTTGTCCACTTTCACCTCCACATCCTGATCGTCTATACCGTCGCGAAGCACACTTTTCAGGTTGACGGCGAGGGCAAGGTTGATCGAGTCTGCCCGGGTTTTGGCGGCTTGCAGGAGATGAATGTATTTATCCTTTTTTTCCAGTTGGGAGAGTGTTTCCCGGATATTGTCATTGGCCGATTTGGACAGCGTCGTCAGGTCGGTTACCTGGGTGAGTTGTTTGTCCCGCTGGGTCTGCACATCGGTCACCTGCGCTTTCAGGTCTTTGATCTGGTCTTCGCGCACCTGGAGTGCGGTTTGGGCACCGCGCAGGTCGGCCTGCAACTTGAACCGCTCCTGTTCGCAGGCGGAAAGTTGGTTGGTCAGGCCACTCAGGCGTTCGCCACACATACCCAGGTCCCGGTTGGCGGCATCGAAATCATTTTGCAGGGCAACAAACTTCTTTTTGCTAACGCAGGACGCCAGCGCCAGGCTCGCACAGAGAAAAAAACAAATCTTGACAGGGACACGCATAGTGGTATGTTTTGAAAAAAATCGGGAAACAAGGAGGGATCAGACCGTCATGATTTCTTTTTCCTTGGTGCCCACGACCTCGTCCACATGTTTGACGTACTTGTTGACAAGTTCTTGCAGGTCGTTTTCGGTGCGTTTGCCCAAATCTTCGGGCAGGCCGTCTTTCACTGCTTTTTTAACGTGGTCAAGGGCCTTGTGCCGGGCATTGCGCACACCAACCTTACTTTCTTCGCCGGCGTGTTTGGCTTTTTTTACCAGGTCTTTGCGGCGTTCTTCGGTGAGCGGCGGGATGGAAAGGCGGATGATCTCGCCGTCGTTGGCCGGCGTGATACCGAGGTTGGAGTTGATGATGACGCGCTCAATGGGGCCGAGCATATTGCGTTCCCACGGTTGAATGACGATGGTGCGTGCATCCGAGACCTGGATATTGGCCACCTGGCCGATGAGCGTGGGGCTGCCGTAGTAATCTACGAGAAGGTCTTGAACGATGGATGTGGAGGCTTTGCCGGTTCGGAGTTTGGTCAGCTCGTGTTCGAGGTGCTCCAGGGCTTTGTCCATCTGGGCTTTGGCCTCGGTCATTACTTGTTTGATGTCTTCCATAACAGACTGGTTGATAAGAATAAAAAAATCGGGATGAAACGATTTCGGGGTGCAAATTTGGCAAGTTTTCCGGGTTTATCGGAACGGGGTGTCTGAAAATCTACGCAAGCCTGCGAATCGCCCGCCGAATTGTACTTGGTGCACACGGATTTTGGAAATGTGCGTACTTTTCGCACAAAATCGGATTGCTGCTCAACGGGCAGTGCCGCAAACCCATCCATGCCGGAATTACAAGAAATAAAACGGACGCTGACCCGCATCGAAAAGTTGGAGCGCGAGGTCAACCTGAAACAGCTGCAGATCAACAGTCTGCTTGCTATCACGCAGGCTATCAACGAAAACGTGTCCTCGGACGGGCTGTTCAACATGTACAATTCCTTCCTCCGTTGGGAAATTGGTATCCGGAAAATGGCACTTTTTTTCAAGGAATCGGACGGCTGGGAGTGTGTTACGTCACTTGGAGTGGACGAGGCTATGTGTGCCTACGACCTCAGTGCAGAACTGCCCAACTTCCGCTCGACGCGCGGACTCGAAAACTCCGAGCACCCTTTCATCCGGGAGTTCGATCTCGTAGTGCCCGTCATGCATAAGGATGAGCCTATCGCGTATGCTTTCATCGGCGGTTTTATGGACGAAGATGACGTGTACAACAAGGTGCAGTTTGTGACCACGATCACCAATGTGATCGCCGTGGCCATCGAAAATAAACGACTGTTCAAAACCCAGTTGCGCCAGGAAGTACTCAACCGCGAGGTGGAACTGGCCGCCGAAATCCAACGCACCCTGGTGCCATCCCGCCTGCCTTCCAGCAAAAACTACCAACTGTCCAGCATCTACAAACCACATTTTGCCGTAGGCGGCGACTATTACGATGTGGTGGAGTTCTCGGATGGCAATATCGTGTTTTGTATTGCCGACATTACCGGCAAAGGCGTTGCGGCCGCCCTGCTCATGGCTAATTTTCAGGCCAACCTGCGGGCCTTGGTCATGCGTTGCCAAACCCTGGAGGAGATCGTGCAAGAAATGAATGCCGCCGTGTTCCGCGTCACGCAGGGCGACCGGTTTATTACCCTTTTTCTGGCTCGCTACGATGTGGAATCCCGCACGCTGCACTACATCAACGCCGGCCATACGCCCCCGCTCTTGCTGAGCAACGGCGAGGCCGTCCCGCTCAAAAACGGCTGCACCGTGCTCGGCTGGATGCCCGAATTGCCCTTCCTCGAAATCGGCGGTGTTTGCCTGACCGACGAGGCCACGCTGTTCACCTACACCGATGGACTTACCGACGTGCTCAACGATGCCGGCGAAGACTTTTCCGAAGAAAAACTAACCGCATTCCTGCTCGCACGCACCGATCTCAGCGCAAAGGAGATGAATGCGCAATTGCTCAAACACGTCGAGGCATACCGCCAACGCCAGGCCCTGCCCGACGACATCACCGTGCTGACCTGCAAGATGTTCAAATAGCCAACCCCGCTACCCGCCAAAATTTATACTTGTGAAAAAAGAACCGTTCCAGATATCCGTCAATGACCAGTATCAATTGGACATCCACCCGGAGGATGCTCAAATGCTGGATGCCGTCCCAAACGGCCCCAATATGTTCCACCTGCTGGAAAATGGACAGGCCTACCAGGCAGAACTGCTGGATGCCGACCCCACCAACCGAACCTATACGTTCCGCATAGACGGAGCCAAATATACCGTAGCCATATCCGACTACTACGAGCGACTGGTAAAAAAACTGGGCCTCACCACCGTCGGCAGCCACAAGATCAATTCCGTGAAAGCACCCATGCCCGGCCTTGTCATCAGCATCCTCGTAGCGCCGGGCCAACAGGTGCAAAAAGGTGATCCGCTGCTCATTTTGGAGGCCATGAAAATGGAAAACGTGATCAAGGCAGCAGGCGACGGGGTTGTGAAAACTGTAGCCGCCCATACGGGAAAACCCGTAGATAAAGGGTTCACGCTGCTGGAATTCGAGTGATATGCGTCTGATTTTTCCTGTTCTCATCCTCTTTTTGGCTCTGGGCGGAAGCCTCTCCGCGCAGGGTTTGGATGATTTGGAACACTCCATCTCGGAGGTGGACAACCTGCTGGACCGCGCCCGGAATGCCCGTTCGGACACGGACATGTTTGAAATGGCCAACCAAAGCCTGGCTATTGCCCGGGATTTGCGCTACGACGGCGGTATTGCGCGGGCCTCCATTTTGTTGGCTCAGGGCTGTGTGCGGGCCAACCGTATCGAAGAGGCCCTGCAATTTTTTCTGGAAGCCGAGGAAAAACTGAATCCCGGCGGAGCATCGTCGTCACCGCTGGTACTGGATCGAAAAGCCCTGATGGAGGTATATGCCGGACTGGGCGATCTTTTTTTTCAGGAAAAACACAACGGCAATGCCCGACGCTACTACCGGCGCGTACTGGAATGGCGGCCCCAGGATTATACCACCATGGAAAAACTGGCGGATACCTATTTGTATGACATGCAGTACGACAGCGCCGAAGCGGTGTACAAAGGCCTGTTGGTACATTTTAAAAATCAGGGCAAGTACCCCCGCCTGGTGCAGATATACCAGAAACTGGCCAATGCCTACAACAGCCACGGCGATGCCAGCAAAGGACTATTTTATTACCTTGCTATCGAGGATATCATTGAGCGCCATGGCTACCCCGAAGAACGCGCCGTGATGTACAACAACGTGGGCAAGCAGTACGCCGTCCGCAACGATTACAAGCGGGCACTCGATTACTTCCGAAAGGCCGAACTCCAGTGCGAGTACATCAATTGCGACTATATCCAGGTCGTGTATGCCAACATCGGAGTGGCGCTGCACAACACCGGTGCTACCAGGACGGGAATCGAGTACCTCCTGCGTGCCGCCCGGATGCTACAGGTCGGCAAAGACTCGACTTCCCTGGCCAATCTGGAACACCTGATTGCCGGAGTGTATCTCAGCAATCACGATATTTACAATGCGCAGGAGCACAACAACGAAGCCATCCGGTTGGCCGGCGCAACCAAACAGATGGATCTGCTCGCCAGATGCCACAGCACAGCAGCAGATATTTACTACCAGTTGTACGAATTTGAAAATGCTTACCAGTCCTACAAGGAATACCTCCGGCTGGATCAGTCCATGCGCCAACAAGAGCAGACCCGCCAGCAGCGCATCGAACAGCAGCGCTCCCTGCTCAGCGCCGCCGAAAGTCAGATCAAGTACCTCATCACCCGACAAAACTTCAAAGACCTCGAACTCCAGCAGGAGCGCTACGACAAGGAGCGTCTGCAACTCCTGAATGAAAACCTGGAACTGGAACGCCAACGCAAGGAAAAAGAAGTTCGCCTGCTACAAGCCCAGAAAGATGCCGCACAGTCCAACTTCCGGGAACAGACCTTGCTGGCGTTGCAAGCACGCGATCAGCTCCGAATCGAAGCCCAGCGCGCCGAAGCCGAAAAGACCGAGCTGCTCATCGAGGGGTTGCGCCAGCAAGAACAGATCACACTCGTACAACGCCAGGCCGACAGTGCGCGCGTGGAGCAGCTCCGCTCGGACCAGGCCTTCCAAAAACGCGAGCAGGAAAACTTCAAACGCTTCGCCTACGGGGTGGGTGGCCTGGGGCTTACCATCGTGGGCCTGCTTGGCCTGAGCTGGTGGTTCGCCCGCCGATCCAGCCGGCGTATGGCTGCCAAAAACCGGGAAATTGAAGCACAAAAAACACAGATCGAAGAAGAGCGCCACAAGAGCGACCGCCTGCTGCTGAACATCCTGCCCGGCGAAGTCGCACAGGAATTGCGTGCCCACGGCTACGCCACGCCCCGGTTTTATGAGGCCGCCACAGTCGTATTCACCGACTTCCTCAACTTCACCAGCCTGTCGGAAAAACTGACACCGGAACAACTCATTGACGAATTGGACACCTGTTTTCTTGGTTTCGATGAAATCTGCGAACGCCACGGTCTCGAAAAAATAAAAACCATCGGCGATGCATACATGTGCGCCGGCGGCCTGCCCCTGCCCAACGATACCCACCCCGTGGACGCCGTCGGCGCTGCATTGGAAATGGTGGACTGGCTGCGAAAGCGCAACCAGTCCAACCCCAACGCCGTGTTCCGGGATATGCGCGTGGGCGTACACACCGGCCCGGTTATCGCAGGGGTGATCGGAAAAAACAAGTTTGCCTACGATATCTGGGGGGATGCCGTCAACCTCGCCTCCCGCCTCGAAGCGCTCGGCGAACCCGGCCGCATCAACATTTCCGGTGCTACTTACGAAGCCGTCAAACACCGCTACCGCTGCACCCACCGGGGCAAAAAAGAGGTGCACAACAAAGGTTTGGTGGAGATGTATTTTATTGAGGAGTAGATTTTTTCAAACTTTGCGCCCCATTTTAACGCGCCTTCTACCCACCCATGCACTACGAAGACACCCGCGCTTTCGCCCAAAACCAGGACGCCCAAGACCCCTTGCGCACCTGCCGCGATCAGTTCCTTTTCCCCCAGCACAACGGCCACCCCGTGCTGTACTTCTGCGGCAACTCGCTCGGTTTGCAGCCCAAAACTGTGCGCCCGGCTATCCTGGCCGAACTCGACCACTGGGCCGAGCACGGTGTGGAGGGCCACTTTCGCGGCGATTTGCCCTGGATGCACTACCACAAATTTTTAACCCGACAAACCGCCCGGCTCGTGGGCGCACTGCCGCACGAAGTGGTGGTGATGAATACGCTCACCGTCAACCTGCACCTGATGCTGGTGTCGTTTTACCGGCCTACGCGGGAACGGTTCAAAATCGTGATGGAGGCCGGCGCTTTCCCCAGCGACCAGTACGCCATGGAGACACAGGCCCGTTGGCACGGTTTCGACCCTGCCGAGGCCATCGTGGAAGTGGCGCCCCGCCCCGGCGAGGATACGCTTCGCACGGAGGATATTCTCGAAACCATTGAGCGGGAAGGCGACCGGATTGCCCTGGTCATTTTCGGCGGCGTCAATTACTACACCGGTCAGTTTTACGACCTGCCGGCCATCGCCGCTGCCGCGCACCGCGTGGGTGCTTATGCCGGCTTTGATCTGGCGCATACGGCCGGCAACCTGCCGCTCCAGTTGCACGACTGGGGGGGCGATTTTGCCGTGTGGTGCAGTTATAAATACCTGAATTCCGGCCCCGGCGGCCCGTCCGGCGTATTTATGCACGAACGCCACGGCGACAATCCCGCCCTGCCGCGTTTTGCCGGCTGGTGGGGGCACGATGAAAGCGAACGTTTCCAGATGCGTAAGGGCTTCAAACCCATGCGCGGCGCCGAAGGCTGGCAACTGAGCAATGCCCAGATATTTTCCTTTGCCGCACACAAGGCCAGCCTCGATGTGTTCGAGGCCGTGGGCATGGAGGCACTGCGTGCCAAAAGCCTGCAACTGACGGGCTACCTGGAATTTGTGCTGGACGAAGTGAATCGCAAAAAGAACATGTTCCGCATCATTACGCCGCGCGACCCCGCAGCACGCGGTTGCCAGATTTCAGCACTGACCGACCACCGCGGCAAGGCGCTGTTCGACTACATGACGGAAAATGGCGCTATCGCCGACTGGCGCGAGCCGAATGTGATCCGCTTCGCGCCCGTACCGCTATACAATTCGTTTGAAGACGTGTGGCAGGTTGGCCAATTGCTGGCGCAATAACGGCCGGCCTACCCGCAAACCCTCTCATCCCTTTCTTAATCGTTCAACTTCAGTACCTTCAAAAACGCTTCCTGCGGCACATCAATGTTGCCGAACTGTTTCATGCGTTTTTTGCCCTCCTTTTGTTTTTCCAGGAGTTTGCGTTTCCGGCTGATGTCACCGCCATAGCATTTGGCGGTCACGTCTTTGCGCAGGGCGCTGATCGTTTCACGCGCGATAACTTTTTGGCCGATGGCGGCCTGAATGGCGATTTGAAACTGTTGCCGGGGCAATAGTTCTTTCAGTTTTTCACACATCCTGCGGCCGAACTGTTCGGCCTTGGAACGGTGTACCAGGGCGCTGAGCGCGTCCACCTGTTCGCCGTTGAGTTTGATGTCGAGTTTGATCAGGTCGGTCTCGCGGTAGTCGAGGATATGGTAATCGAAGGAAGCATAGCTGCGGGTCATGGACTTGAGTTTGTCGTAGAAGTCGAATACGATCTCGGCCAGCGGGAGGTGGAACGTCAGTTCGAGGCGCGTGGGGGTCAGGTAGGTTTGTTTTTGCAGGATGCCCCGTTTTTCGAGGCAGAGGGTCATGATGTTGCCGATATACTCCGGCTTGGTAATGATCTGGGCGTAGATGTAGGGTTCTTCCACCGATGAGAGGTGGTTGGGGTCGGGCAGTTCGGCGGGTTGGCGCACCTCGAAACGTTTTTCCCGCATGTCGGTGGCGAAGTAAGGCACGTTGGGCACCGTGGTGATGATGTCCTGATCGAACTCGCGCTGGAGGCGTTCCTGCACAATTTCGAGGTGGAGCATGCCGAGGAAACCACAACGGAAACCGAAACCGAGGGCAGCGGATGTTTCCGGTTCAAATACCAGGGACGCATCGTTGAGTTGAAGTTTTTCGAGGGAGTCGCGCAGGTCCTCGAAATCGTCGTTGTCCAGCGGATAAACTCCGGCGAATACCATCGGCTTTACTTCCTCAAAACCTTTGACGGGTGTGGTGCAGGGCTTTGCCAAATGGGTCATCGTATCGCCCACTTTAATTTCACGGCTGACCTTGATACCGGTGATGACGTAGCCGACATTGCCGGCCTGCAACTCGCCGGTATCTTGCAGCCCCATGCGCAGAATTCCGACTTCCTCTGCCGTCACCTCTTTGCCCGTAGCCATAAACTTGACCCGATCGCCTTTGCGCAGGGTGCCGTTCATCAGGCGGACATAGGCCACTACCCCGCGGTAGGAGTTGAACATGGAGTCGAAAATCATCGTCTGCAGCGGGGCCTCGGCGTCGCCAGAAGGCTCCGGGATACGATCCACGACGGCAGCCAGAATTTCCGGGATGCCGATACCTGTGCGGCCCGAAGCGGAAATGATGTCCTCGCGTTTGCAACCAATGAGGTCAATGATCTGATCTTGTACATCCTCCACATTGGCGCTTTCCATATCCACTTTGTTCACTATCGGGATGATCTCCAGATTGTGATCCACGGCCAGATACAGGTTGCTGATGGTTTGGGCCTGAATGCCCTGGGAAGCGTCCACGAGCAAGAGCGCACCCTCGCAAGCAGCAATGGCCCGGCTCACCTCGTAGGAAAAGTCCACATGGCCGGGGGTATCAATCAGGTTGAAAATGTACTCCTTCCCGTTGGCGGGGTGTACATAGCGCATCTGAATCGCGTGGCTTTTGATCGTGATGCCACGCTCACGCTCCAGGTCCATGTTGTCCAGTGCCTGGTCTTGCATATCCCGCTTGTTGATCGTGTGGGTATATTCGAGCAGACGGTCGGCCAGGGTACTTTTGCCGTGGTCAATGTGAGCGATGATACAGAAGTTGCGGATATTTTGCATTCGTGCGGGTTGAGTATTGTGGACTGGTTGCTTGGTGATTATCCGGTTGCGTGAAACGGGTTGGGGCCGGTTCAGTTTACTGAAATTTCGATTTTGGCGCGCAAAGGTAGTTTTTTTTGCCGTTGGCTATGGGGTGTTGGCTATGCAGCAAACAGGGAAATTTTATGCAAACCCACGCAGCACTCCAGATGTATGTCAATTCCCATATCCGGCCAATATTTTATCACCCCCGTTGAGAGCCGTTTTGGTCTGGGTGATTTCAAAAAAATATTTGCAATTAAAAATTTAAGTGTTTAAACAACTAAAATATAAAGCCGTTGTTTTGACTTTGTTCTTTCATCTTTAAACAAGGTAAAACATCATGGCAACCACCAACTGGCAGCTCGATCCTGCCCACTCCGAAGTCACCTTCCGCGTCCGGCACCTCGTTATCGCCACAGTATCAGGCAAGTTCGACAAGTTTTCGTCCACGGTAAGCACCGAGGGTGCCGACTTCAGCACCGCCAACATCGAATTTCCGGTAGAAACCGGTTCGATCAATACGGGTGTGGAAGCACGCGACAACCACCTCCGCAGTGACGATTTTTTCAACAGCGAGAAATTCCCGCTGATGTCCTTCAAATCTACCGGCCTGAAAAATAACGGCGGCGATTACCAACTGGAAGGCAACCTGACCATCCGCGATGTGACCCAACCGATTGTGCTGGACGTCGAATTTGGCGGCACGGCAGTTGACCCCTACGGCAACCACAAAGCAGGTTTTGAAGTAACCGGCAAAGTGAAACGCAAGGAATTCGGGCTGCTTTGGGACGCACTCACCGAAGCCGGCGGCGCTGTTGTGTCGGATGAAATCAAAATCCACGCAAACGTGCAGTACGCGAAAGCGTAATACCGGTGCGCCGGTAAAAGAAAACTAAGGTGTCGTTCGTCTTCCATGCGGCAAGATTGGCACACCCGTTCTTTTTTGTCAGGATTTAGAGGTTATCCGTAATCTCTAAATCCCGACAAAACGACCGCTCGATACGGCGCTGAATACACGAAATGCGGTGCCGTCCCACTCGCCGAAAACGGCAAGCGGACGCCCGCCACCAAGTGCAACCAACGACCAACAAGCCAAATCATCGTTGCCGAGGGGGAGCCACTTGCCGCAGGTGTCGGCCAGTCCAAAGCGGTCTTTGTGCCGCCCCGGCGTAACCGCGCTCAACGCCATCGGAAACGCCGGCAACCAGGGCTGCTCCCCCAATGCACCGGCATAGGCGCGAACCGCGTCCTCAATCTTTTCAAAACCGGGTATTTTTTCAACGGGTTTGGGCAGACGTTTCAATTCATCAAAAACCAATGCGCGGTGCGGCCAGGCGGACGGGTAAAAAACCACTTCGCCCTCCGCCACAGAACCCGGCGCCAGGCCCGGCAAAAACTCCGGCTCGCCATACGCATACTCCAGCAGGAGCGCATACCGCCCGCTGTGCACACCCAGCAACCAGGTGCGGCGCTGGTGCAGTTGCTCTTCCACCTGCTCTTCCACACCGCCCAGTACCGCCCAGATATCGCGCAAAATTTTGCCCTCGGCGCGCACGGTTTCTTTTTTTAGGGTAATACCAATGAATGCTTCAAGGTCGTGCAAGAGCGCTTCGGACAAGTGCTCGCGACGCCGAAAAGCATGCAGCGCCAGCGCGGCATCGGCCAGCACGGCCGTCACGCGCTCCGGCCAATCGGGCCGGTCGGCGGGCACAGCCTCCAGCGTGCGAATGCTGCGACTCAGGCTTCGCATGGACGCATCCGCCAGGCGTGCAGCGATGTTCTTGTAAAAATCCGGGTCTTCCGAAGCAGCCGTAGCCACACCCCGGCGCAGGGTATCGAGCAGCCACAATTCCAGGTCGTCAAACCCGTGCTGTGCCCGCTCCAGGCGCTCTGACCGGCGCCGGGCTTGCTGCTCAATTGGTGGTTTGCCGGCTTGCCGGGAAGGTAGACTAAATGGCGACCGGACAAGGGTGGCTACCCAATCTGGCAGAATTTCTGTCGGCTCGAAGGCCGCTTCGCCCGCACGGGCAAACAGCAAACCGAGTGCCCGGGCATGTACACAGGGCTTAGGTAAGAACGGACAAGTGCAATACAGGGCATTTGTTGTGGTATCCAGTGCCACGCCATGTGTCTGCTCTGCCGAGACGGGAATTTGGGCAAAACCAGGTTTTTGCAGCGGGCGCGTTGCGTAAAAAACGCGGAGTCGGCTAAGAGTTCGGCACGCATGGCGGGATATGGGCTATTGCTTGCACACCGCGTTTATCCCCAACACATAGTGTCCGACAATACCAATTTGTCCGGCTGTTTCGGCGCCGAGGAAACCAACGATCTGGTTGTCTTCAATATCCCGGGCGTACTGGCGGAGCATCGGAGCCGCAATTGGCTGGTACGACCAGTGCCATTTTTCCTCGTTGTAGCCATGCGGACGTTCGGCGCCCTTAGGCGTGTACGGCTGACAGAAACCGAACCGGTACGCGTTTTTTTGCATCCAGTCATAGACCTTGCTGTGCACGCCCCCCGGCTCGAAGGACGGATTGTTCAGGTCGTTCAGGTCAATGTCGGTGCCCCAGTGGTGGCGCGAGGCGCCGGGCATAGCGGAGTATTCGAGAATTTTCAGCGCACGCGCGCCGGGGTCGGGCGTATCGGCGGCTAAGCGTGCCCATTTCCGTTCCCATATTATTTTTTGCTGCGCAAATGTGCGTGTGGAGGAGATGATTTTCAGGGAAACACTGTCCTGGCGGGCCGCTTCCCACATTTCCCGAAAAGCCTCGAAAGCCTCACGACGCAACAGCATGCCCGGGCGGTCGGCAAATGGCCTGCCCACGGGCACGAAATCCGAATGCCTGAGCGGATCAAATTTGCCCATGAGTTCGTTCCGCGGAAACGACTGCACACCCGGTTCCGCCCCGACAGGCGGAATGGTATCCTCGGGAGCAGCCACCATACGCGCACCATTCGATTCCGTGCCGCAACCCGCAAGGACAACAAGTGCTGCCAAAAAATAGCCGACAAAAAACATTCGTGTGCGCATCGTTTTTTTATGTGTTTGGGTGTTTGGGTGTTTTAGTATTTGGGTTATGGAGGCACAAAAACACTAAAACACAGAGGCACTAAATTCTACATTTTCTCCGCCGCTTCCACCACATGTTTCAGCCCGGCCTTCGTCATCACACCCGCCTGCCGCCACAGTTCCTGACCGTTGCGGTAGAGCATGAATGTGGGTACGCCCATCACTTTGAGTTGCACAGCGAGATCGGTATTTTCATCCACATCCACTTTGACGATGCGCACGCGGTCGCCGAGTTCGGATTCTATCTCGTCCAGTACCGGCAGCATGGCCCGGCAGGGGCCGCACCAGGTGGCGTGAAAGTCGAACAAAACGGGCGTATCGGATTGGATGAGCGATTCAAAAGAGGCGTGCATTGGTAGTAGTTTTTAAAAACGGCGCAAGATACGGCGCACGTCGGCACCAACGCCCTCCAGTTGGCGCCAACCTGCATCTCAAGCGTCGTTACCTGGAGAATCGGCGCAACTGCCCTCGTTCAAAT
>JADJYW010000020.1 GCA_016719605.1 Lewinellaceae bacterium
AGAATGAATTATTTGTTCAAGTCGTAGGTAAGCGAGAGACTGACGAGGCGGCCCCGGCGATAGGTGAAGATGGGATCGTCGAGGTCTGTAATTTTTTCGTTGCGGTCGGAGTCCTGAAAAAAGCGGAACGGTGCATCCAGCACGTTTTGTACGCCGAGTTTGTACGCCATACGTTCGCCGACGCGCTTGGTGATTGTCACGTCAAGGCTGTTGCGCGAACGCTCGTAAATCGTGGGAAACAACACATCACCCACCGAGTAGATGCGGTCGCCGAAAATGTTGTAGACCACACTGCCCAGCAGCCCCAGATTTTGCTGGTCGTAGTACATGCCGAGGTTGACAATATAGGGCGACTGGCCCTGCAAGGGACGCACCCGGCTTTGCGCCACTGCTGTGGAACCCAGGTCCACCTCGGAGCGAATGATCGAAGCATTGGCATTGAACGAGAAATTGTCCAGAAACGCACTGCCCGTGACCCCGCGGAGCGATTTGCGCAGCTCCACCTCAACACCATAGTTTTTTGCAAAATCGGCATTGATAAACGTGAAGTTTGGCTGCTCGGTAGAAATAATGGTCTTATTCTCGATGGGGTTGCTGAAGTATTTGTAAAAAGCGCCGATGCTGAACGTCTCGCCCACACGCGGATAGATTTCGTAACGCAGGTCGAGGTTGTTGATCGTCGCCGGGCGCAGGTCAGGGTTGCCGATACGCCCGGCTTCGAGTTTGTAGTCGTAAAACAGGAAGGGCGCCAGTTCGCGAAACTCCGGGCGATTCACCGTACGGCTGTACGCGAGGCGGAGGATGGAATTTTCGTTGAGGTTGTAGCCGGCGTTGAGGAAGGGCAACAGAGACAACACCGAGTTTTCCGCCCGGATAGTGCCAAAATCGTCCTTGCTGTTCACCTGCTGGACGTTGTATTCGCCGCGCATGCCCAAAGAAATATCGAAAGCACGCCACGGAATGTCGGCACTTGCATAAGCAGCCCCTGTGAAACTATTGGCATCGTACGCGTCAATCGGGCGGGTACCTTCCTCAATCACGAAACCGTCGCGGGTGCGGACGTTTTCGTTGCTGAAAATTTCGCTAAGCGGTAACATGGCCAACTCCTGGCCAATGGTGGGGTTGAAAAAGCCCGGGTACAGGTAGGAAATGTACCTGGAGGAAAAGTCGCGGTAGCGGAAGTCGGCGTAATAGCCGCCCTTCAAACTGGTTTTTTTGCTGCCTGCCGTGTTCAGCGTCCAAGTATAGTCCAAGCCGTGGTTACCCGTCACCTCGAACATTTTGCCGAAGTACCGGCCCGTTTCAAACAGGTTGGACGAAGGCGGAAGTTGCATAGTAAAATTCTGGTCGGAGCGGTTCTCCGGGCGGAACGTGCGGAAGCGACGCAAGTCAGGTTCCAGTTCACGCAGGTAACTGGCGCCGGCTACCCAGCGCAGGTTTTTGTTTTCGCTCAGTTGGTGCACCCCTTCGAATTGTCCGGTATAGATGGAGCGGCTGCGATAGCCCAGCAGGTAGTTGCGCAGGTCGTCGCCCGGGCGCTGAATGAAGTCGAAACCGTTGCGGAGGATAGTTTCATTTTCGCCAATCTGGTTGAACAGATTTTTGAAACTGATGGTGCTGCGGTCGTTCAGACGCAGTTTCCAGTTGGACAAAATGCTGATGCGGTTTTGTTTTTCGTACACCTGATCGTCGTACTGAAAGCGGGTCAGGATGGGCTGCGACCGGTCTTCCCACTCAAAATAGCGGTAGAAATCGCGCAGGTAGGATTGATAGCTGGTGGAATAGTTGATCGCATTGATCGCGGTCAGGCGCTTTCCGCCCAGCGTCATGTTGCGGCCGAAACTGAGGCCCACGGTGTAGTCCGGCAGGGCTGTCTGTTCTTTGGCGACCCAGTTGTTGGGCAGGGAATGTGCGGCATCCTGGCGGATTTGCGCGTTGCGGGCCGAAGACTGGAGGGTGCGCGAATTCGGGAAACTGCCCGGCAACTGCCGAAAACCGCTGTCGAAGCCCAAAAAATCGGTCGGCGAGCCTTCACTTTGAAAGTATGGCTTGCCCGTGGTATTGTCGCGGTAGCCGATCCCGAAGTTGAGTTTTGTGAAATTTTTATCTACCTCGTCTATGGTGTAGAGTTTGATAACCCCGCCGGCGAAATCGCCGGGAAGGTCGGCAGAGCCGGATTTGTAAATCAGCATCCGGTCAAGCACGCTGCTGGAAATCAGGTCAAAGGAAAAGGTACGCTTGTCTACTTCGGTACTCGGCGCGATGACATTGTTGATCATTACGTTGTTGTAGCGCTCGCTCAGGCCGCGGATCATCACAAAACGGTTGTCCACGATGGTTACGCCCGGCACGCGCTGCATCACCTGGGCAGCATTGTTGTCCTGCGATTTGGCAATTTGCTGGCTCGATACACCGCTCACAACCTGTTTGGCCTGTTTGACTTCGAGCAGCACGGCAGCCACCGTGTTGGTTTTGCGGTATTCTGTGATGGTCACTTCTGCAAAAACAAAGGCAGAGACCGACATCACCACATCCAAGGTGTACTTCTCGTCGGCTTTCACCTGAATATCGTTGAGCACGATATCCTCGTAGCCGGTGTAGGAAACCGTTGCCGTGTAGGCGCCCGGCGGGACGTTCCGGATATTGAAAAAACCGTCGAGATCGGTCGCGGCGCCTGTAGCAAAATCACCCGTGCCGCGCAGTTTTACCGTGGCGCCGATGAGCGTTTCCTTGCTGTCGCTGTCCAGAATGGTACCGGCGACGGAGCCGTTTTGAGCATGAAGAAAGGAACTGATGGTCAGGAAAGAAACAATGTTCAGTAGCGTACGAAATTTCATACAGAATGGGCTGTTGAAAAAATTTGATGCAAAGGAACCGCTCCAATGTTAAGCCCATATTAAGTCCGTGTTAAGTGTGCTTTTTGTCTCCGGAGCTATCGCTGAAAAAATGATTTTTCGAAACAGCCAACCCGAAGCGACACGCCTGCTGTCTGTATTAAAAAACAAACTCTTGTTATGAAAAAAGCACTCTTTTCCTCGCCATCCTCCTCGCCTTCGGTTGTAAAAAAGAAACCACCCTCGAAACCTCCGATTCTTTCGTCTTCGGAACCGCTTACGGCGAATGCGCGGGTGATTGTGTCACGCTCTTCAAACTCGAAGACCAGCAGCTGTACACCGATGACAATGCCGGCTACACCGACCTTTCTGCCTCCGACCAGCCGTTCCAAACCACCAGCCTTCCGGCGGATAAAGTAACCCTTGCCGAAGCGCTCCAGGCACAAATCCCAGCGAGCCTCTACGAAAAACCGAACGGCAATGTGGGCTGCCCGGATTGCCGCGACCAGGGTTTACTCTTTGTGAAAATCAAAACCGGGGATACGGTGCGCGAATGGCGCATTGACCCGGATGAGCAGCAGTATGCCGCGTTCTGCGACTCGATTCGGACAACCGTGCAGCTGCTGAAGTAAGTCGGGGGCAAGACTTTCCAGGTTTTTTAAACCTGGAAAGTCTGTTGTCCGGTTGTATGGCCAAATTCTTTTGTGCGGGTTTCATGCTTTTAGTGGCAAAACTCCTCCCCTTCCCACCTACTTTTGCACCCAAAAAGCACTTGACACAACTCGAACGACTTGATCTGCTGGCCGAACTGGGCGATTACCTCCTGGCCGAACCCGATGCTGAACTCCAGCAGGTCATCCGGCAGGCGTATCTGGAAAACCGGTGGTTCACCGAAACCAATACCCGAATGGCGCTGCAAGCCATTGCCCGCATATTTCTGGATCGGGAAAAACTGAGGGACTGGACGGCCCGCTACTCCTTGTCCGACAAACCACACCCGGACAAAACCGTGGCGCTGGTGATGGCCGGTAACATCCCGCTGGTGGGGTTTCACGACTGGCTTTGCGTATTCGTGGCCGGTCAAAGGGCCAAGGTGAAACTGTCGGAGAAAGACAAACACCTCCTGCCGTTTTTGGTAAAAAAACTGGGCGAGTGGGCCTTCGAGTCGTGGGAGTACACCGAGTTTGTGGGCGAGGGCGATAAATTAGCCGATTTCGACGCCGTTATCGCCACCGGCAGCAACAACACCGCCCGATACTTCGAGCAGTATTTCGGCAAATACCCGCACATCATCCGCAGCAACCGCAACGCCGTGGCCGTGCTGACCGGCTACGAAACACCCGACGACCTGCTTGCTCTCGGCCGCGACATTTTCACCTACTTCGGACTCGGCTGCCGGAACGTGTCCAAAATATACGTTCCCCACGGTTACCACTTCGATACCCTGCTCGAAGCCCTGCACGAATACCGCGAAATTATCCACCACGACAAGTACAAAAACAACTTCGACTACAACTTTACCTTGTTCATACTCAACCAAATCCCCTTCCAAAACAACGGCTGCCTGCTCCTGAAAGAAGACACCGCGCTACAGGCCCGCATCGCATCCGTACACTACGAATACTACGACGACCTGCACGACATAGACCGGTTGCTGGCCGAACGAAAAGACGAAATTCAGTGTGTGGTGAGCAACGTGCAACTGCGGGATTTCAAAGCGCTGCCCTTCGGAAAAAGCCAGGAACCGGAACTGGACGACTATGCGGATGGGGTGGATGTGCTGTTGTTTTTGTCAAAATCGGCATTCATAAACCGGGGGGGTGGCCCAAACCGCCAAAAATTCGGATTTCTCCAGCCGGGGGAGGGAAAGGGGGGGGGGGGTGTTTGCAACCCGCGGCGGGGGGGGAGAGAGGAACCCCCCCCCCCCGGGGGAAAGGGGGCGGCCGCGGGAAAAAAACCCCCCCCGCGCCCATTTATTGGAGAAAAAAACCCCGCCGAACCCCCACAACCCCGGCGCGGGGGGGACAAAAAAAACAGGGGGGGGGGGGGGCCGCCCCCCCCGCGGCGACAACCTGCCCCCCCCCCCCCCGGGCCCGGGGGGGGGGAGAAAAAAAAAATTCCCCGGGTCCCCCCCCTTCCCCCCCCCCAAAACGGGGGCCGGCCCCCCCCGCGTTGTCGGGGAAGCCGCCCCCCCCGGGGATACCCGGGAAAAAAAAAATAAAAAAATGGAAAACAACGGCCCCCCCGCCCCCAAAGCCAAAAAACAAAAAGCCGGGAGGGGGGGGCGGGCCCAAAAAAAAAAAAAAAAAAAAAAAAAATAAGGGATTTTATCAACTCGTATGCGCTTCGACATCATCTCCGTCCTGCCCGAACTACTGGAAAGCCCGCTCAACCACTCCATCATGAAACGGGCCAAAGACAAAGGTCTGCTGGACGTATACCTGCACAACCTGCGCGAGTACGGCCTCGGGCGGCACAGGCAGGTGGACGACTACCAGTTTGGCGGCGGCGCCGGTATGGTCATGAAGCCCGAGCCGCTCGCGGCCTGCATCGAGGCGCTGCAAGCCGAACGCACCTACGACGCGATTATCTACACCTCGCCCGACGGCGTTCGGCTTGACCAGGCACTGTGCAACCACCTTTCGATGCACCAAAACCTGCTCGTCATTTGCGGCCACTACAAGGGTGTGGACGAGCGCATCCGTGAGAAATACGTCACCCTCGAAATCAGCATCGGCGACTATGTGCTGTCCGGCGGCGAACTCGCTGCCGCCGTGCTGGTGGACGCCGTGGGCCGCCTCATTCCCGGCGTGCTCAATGACGAAACGTCGGCCCTGTTCGATAGTTTTCAGGACAACCTGCTGGCCCCTCCCGTCTATACCCGTCCTGCCGAATGGAAAGGCATGGCCGTACCCGAAGTGCTACTGTCCGGCAACGACAAACGGATTGACGAGTGGCGCCACGAGCAAAGCCTCGAGCGTACCAAGGCCCGCCGCCCCGATCTTTTTGAAAAATTTGTAAACGAGTAAAACCGGCTGCTACACCCGAGCCTTTGCCTTTTTCCGGCACGCATCGCTGCAGAATTTTACATCCGCCCACACCTTTTCCCATTTTTTGCGCCAGCTAAATGGCCGCCCGCACACGCTGCAAACCTTCTGCGGCAGGTCACTTTTTTTGATTTGTTTCATTTTTAAAACAAAAAAGTTTTTAAAAAACAAAAAGTTGTAAGTTTGCAATTCTTTCACTCAAAACCCGCCACCCAAAACTCAAAACTCAAAACTCAAAACTTCACTATGACTCGTTGTCCGAATTGTGCCGCCGAACTGATCCCGGGGGCCAAATTTTGCCACCGCTGCGGCGATTTGGTTGCGGAAAAAACCAAGTCTTGCCCGGCTTGCCACGAGGTGAGTCCGCTGGCATCCGTGTTTTGTCACCACTGCGGTTTTCATTTTGAAGGAAAGAAAAGCAAACCCTACACCTACCAGCCGCGCTACGCTCTGGAATTTGATCCGGATACGATAACAGAGCAGGTGAAGGCTATGTTTTTCCGAAGCCTGCGCGACCGCGTGGAGGAGGAGCACGACCCGGAACGGTACAGCGATTATGTGGAGTGGTTTTATCAGTCGCGATTTCGGGAAATATATTCCGTGCGGGCCGAACAGATTGCCGAGGACGTTATGACCCGCTGGCAGCGTTTCGGCGTTGAGGCGTTGCCGGAAATTGACCGGCAGATAGACCGCTCGTTCGAGGGGCTGCTCGACTATTTTACCATCCAGTTTTGTCCCGACCTGAACGGTGTGCTGCTGCCCGGCGCCATTCTGAAATACGAACACGCCGAAGCCGGGAAAACCGATCTCTGGCGCATGATCCAGGATTTTCTCGACTTCGATCTGGAGGAAGAAATGTTTTACTTCGATTTCATTGCCATGCCGGAGGTGTATCTCGCCAATGCCTGCAAAAATTTCCTCACCGCCGAGCGCCGTGAAAAGGTGTTTTTTATCTGCGACCTCTCGCTCAAGGGCAACGGCAAAGAGGGTTTTGCCATGACAGACCGCGGTATCTACTGGCGCGCACCGTTCGACAAACCCCGACGCGTACTGTACCGCGAACTGCGTACCGTGGAAACGGGCAAAGACTGGATCACCATCAGCGGTCATTTTTTCACCGCCAACCCTTCGCTCAACCTGAAACTGTACAAATTGCTGAAAAAACTGCGCGGCTGGGAGGAGCCGGCCGTATGCGTGTGAATCGCCCACGCAGCGCCTACCTTTGCAGCCAAATACTGTCCGCTTGCCTGCACACGCACCGATAACCGCCTTCGATCAACTCGTTCTTGACCTCACCCCGCGCTACGGCCCCGGCGAGGCGCGCAGCATTGCCCGTATCGTTTTCGAGGACGCGTTCGATACCAGACGGCCTTCGGAGAAACAACTGTCCGCCACAGAAAACATCCGATTAGAAGACATCCGCCGGCGCCTGCTACTGGGCGAACCGGTGCAGTACGTCCTCGGAGAGGCTGATTTTTTCGGGTTGAAATTCGCAGTCAATCCCGCCGTCCTCATTCCCCGCCAGGAAACCGAAGAGTTGGTGGCCTGGGTGCTGGAATGGCTGAAAACACAAAACATCCACGCCCCTGCCCTGCTGGATATCGGCCTGGGCAGCGGCTGTATCGCGGTGACGCTGAAGCGAAAACGCCGCGATATCCGGCTTTTCGGTTTGGAAAAAAGCCCAGACGCACTGGCGTTGGCCACCGAAAATGCCCGACGCATTTTGGGCGACGACGATTTTATGTTTGCCGAAGGCGATATACTGGAACCGGGTAGCCTGCCGGCACTTCCGCCCCTGCAGGTCATCGTCAGCAACCCACCCTACATCCCGCAACACGAGCGGATGCATGTCCCCGAACACGTTTTGGCACACGAACCCGCGCTCGCCCTGTTTGTCGAGGACAACGATCCGCTGATTTTCTACCGGGTCATTGGCGTTTTTGCCCTGGAAAAATTGCAGCCCGGAGGCGCCCTGTTTTTCGAGTGCAATGCATTCAATGCCAACGAGGTCGTCAGCCTGCTCGTCCGGCTCGGCTTCTCCGATGTTGCCCTCCGGAAAGACCTCGCAGGGGCCGACCGAATGGTTTTCGGTTGTTTGCCCGCCCGGTAATTTCGAATCAATCGCTTGCCGGGTTTCACCACACGCTACCGGACATTTTTTCCAAGGTCCCAGAGGCCGTCTCATAAGTCCGCACCGTATTGCGCCGTTGACAGGCAAATTCATTTTTTGACAGGATGAAAAGGATTTACAGGATTTTCGGCGGCGGAGCCGCCTCATTTATCCTGTAAATCTTGTAAATCCTGTCTAAAAAATCAATTCCCGTCAAAGCCATGCTTTTGAGACAGCCTCTAACGCTCGTAAAAAAATCTCCAATAGTTCGGGTTCAACCTTTCCCCGACTTTTCTGTCCAAACAAAAAAATAAACTGCTATGCACATTCTTGTTCGCCTGTTCACGTTGGTCGCACTGCTACTCCCTGCGACCTTTTTTTCTCAAAACACGATCTATTTCCCGCCCAAAACCGGCACAGTGTGGGAAACGACAAGCCCTGCCAGCCTCGGCTTCTGCCCCGAGCGGATAGACAGCCTCTACCAGATGCTGGAAAACCGCAATACCAAATCGTTTATCCTGCTGCAAGACGGCAAGATCGTGCTGGAAAAATACTTCGGCACATTCACGCGGGACTCCTTCTGGTACTGGGCTTCGGCCGGAAAATCGCTGTCGGCGTTTCTCGTCGGACAAGCGCAGGAGGAGGGTTTGCTCGACATTAACGCGCCCACCAGCACCTACCTTGGCGCCGGCTGGACGAGCGCACCGCCCGACAAGGAGGCGCTCATCACCGTGCGCGACCAGCTCCGTATGACCTCCGGTCTTGACGACGGCGTGCCCGATGTTGACTGCACCGACCCGGCGTGTTTGCTGTACAAAGCCGATGCCGGCACGCGCTGGGCCTACCACAACGGCGTGTACCACCTGGTGCACAACGTGATCGAAGCAGCCGGCGGGCAAGGCCTCAACGTGTTTACCAAAACCCACCTGCTGGACCGCATAGGCATGACCGGCCTGTGGATCAACCACATCCAGTACGGACGCGCCCGCGATATGGCCCGCTTCGGTTTGCTCATGCTGGCCAAAGGCGTGTGGGCCGGCGATACCCTCCTGCACAACCAGCAGTACCTGTACGACATGGTGCACCCGTCGCAAATGCTGAACCGCAGCTACGGTTACCTGTGGTGGCTGAACGGTCAGCAGAGTTTCATGCTACCCGGTTTTCAGTTGGTTTTGCCCGGAGAAATAATCCCCAATGCGCCCGGCGATATGTATGCGGCTTTGGGTAAAAATGATCAAAAAATCCACGTTGTGCCGTCCAAAGGCTGGGTTGTTGTGCGTCAGGGCAATGCCGGCGCTGTCGGCCCCGGCGGCGGCACGGTGCCGATCATACTGGACAACGAGATTTGGGCATACCTGAACCAATTAGTGTGTACTCCCGTCAGCACGGAGGAAGGCGACGCTGACTCTGGGGTACGCGTGTGGCCCAACCCCGCCGCCGATGGCTGGAACATCGCAGCGGATGGCATGATTCAGCGCGTGGAATTGTATGCTGCGAACGGGCGGCTGGTGCAAGCTGTGGAGGGCGTGCACAGTGCGAACATTCGTTTGGAGGCGAGCGGGCTTCCGGCAGGCATTTATGCAGTACAGGTGCGCATTGATGGTCGGATAATCACGCGTCGCGTGGCACTGGTGCGGTGAATCCCAAGCCCTGGATCAACCCGTTTACTGACAAACGTCACCGTGTTCCTGTGATCATTTTCGAGCCTGAAACCGTTAATTTTGCAGTAACAACAACATTCAATAACCTTTAAATCTATTCGTCATGAAACGCGGAAATGTAATTTTGGGAATTTTGGGTGGTGTAGCAGTAGGTGCGCTTCTGGGCATCCTGCTCGCACCGGATAAGGGTGAAAGAACCCGTAAAAAAATCATGCGAAAAGGGGCGGATTATGTGGATGAAGTGAAGGACAAGTTCAACGACCTGATGGACGAGATGAACGAAAAAATGGAGGGAGCGATGAAGGAGGCAACCAGCATGGTACGGCGCAACAAGGTGAAAGCCAATACCATGGTAGACGAAGTGATTGACAAAATGTAGCCCCTCCGGAGCACCGGAAACGGAATAGCAAAAGTTAGTGGATACCCCGGGGCTATGGCCTCGGGGTATTTTTTTGCTTATTTGAACTGTATCGCCCGCACCGGCGATACCCGCGACACCACATACGACGGCAGCAGCAAAAACACCAGCGTCACGGCCAGCGATGACCAGCAAGAGCGGAGAGTGGAGCCAGAACGATTTGATTGGATAAAGCCCGAGTATCTGGGCTTGTTGTTAGACTTGCTTGACAATTTGGGTCGAAGCGGAAGTGCGGGCTGCTTTTTGGCGTTTCTTGATTTGCGTCACAGTTTGTTTCGTTTGTTCGTGAATGCGTCGCATTTGCTCGGAAATAGGCAGGTGTTTGAGCGATTCATACGCTTTTTCTTTCCACTCCCAAACGGCAATTTGCGCTTTTGATACTTTATGTTCCATAGCCTGTCAGTTCAGTCGGTGTGGTGATGCGAAGTGGGTGCGTGTAACCCATCTCGTAGTTTTTTGCCAAAACTCGTCGCTCGCGATTTATGTTAGCCAGGTGCTTGAAGTTCCAACTGACCAGATAGTCAATCTTGCTAACAACGCAAAACGAAACGTGAAGCGCGTCAAATAGTTTTTTAGGCGGCATGATTCCCGTGTCCAAATAATTTTGAGCAAGCAAACCTACTTCATCAATTTTTTCAATGGGCAGGATTTCAATTGGATACTGTTCGACTATCTGGAGGAGCCGATTTCGTTCGCTTATATCATTTGTCTGGTTGATTTCCGCGATGACATATTCCGTTATGAATGTATCGTAAATGCCAAGACGAATGAAATTTTCGAATAAATCAACCGTGATTTCTTGTTTTTCTGGTGCATCATCGGCAAAAAGAAAATTGATGACGGAGGTATCGAGGTATATAGATGCTTTTGCCATGGCACAAAAATAAATTATTAGGGTCAAAAATTCGCACTACTATTTGAACTGTATCGCCCGCACCGGCGATACCCGCGACACCACATACGACGGCAGCAGCAAAAACACCAGCGTCACGGCCAGCGTACCGAGGTTGATGATTAACCAGGGTAGCCAGTTGAGTTGCACCGGGGCGTACGACAGGTAGTAATCGGCTTCGTTCAGGGTGATGAAGCGATACCGGTCTTGCAAGTAGCAAAAACCAACGCCCAACAGATTACCCCAGAACATACCCGACAGCGTGATGACCGCCGCATGGTACAGAAACACCTGCCGGATGCGGCCCGAGGTTTCGCCGAGCGCTTTCAGTACGCCGATCATGGTGGTGCGCTCCAGCACCAGTACCAGCAGGGCAGTGATCATGTTCACGATAGCCACGGCCAGCATGAGTACAAGGATGACCACCTCGTTATAGTCCTGCAATTGCAACCACTCAAAAATAGCGGGAAATTTTTCCCGGATACTCACGCACAGGAGTTCGGGCGGTAGCACTTCGTCGTACACATACCCGGTGTACAGGTCGAGGTCGCGCAGGTCGTCGAGCCACACCTCGAAACCGGCTACCTCGTTGGCGTTCCAGCCCAGCAGGTCCTGTGCCATACGGATATCACAGAGGGCAATTTTTCGGTCGTACTCCTCCAGGCCGGTTTTGTAGATGCCGCTGACCTGGAACATCCGGCGGAGCTGGTCGTTGCCTTTCACAAAATGCACCACAAACTTGTCGCCCACACCCACCTGCAAGCGGTCGGCCGTCTGGCGGCTGATGATAATATCGCGGGAAGGCGCCGAGTCGCCCGGAGCAATGGGATTGCCCTCGAGCAGGTAGGGCTGCAGGTTCGTCCAGTCGAAGTCGGGGCCGATACCCTTGAGCAGGATGCCCTCCATCGCGTTTTTGGTGCGGATGATACCGGGTTTGTGCGCGAACGCCTGGATGTGGCGGATACCGCCGTGCGAGCGGGCAGTTGTTTCGCGGCCCGTTTCAAAACCGAAAACCGTTTCCGGCACGGCGTACGCCACCGCGCGCACGGTATCGAGCGCCGGGTAAAAATCCTGATCGCGCTCAATGGGTTTCGGTTCAAAGGAAAGGGAATACGCCGTGTCGGAAATGTGGATATGCCCCCAGAACTCGAAAATTTTCCGGCTGATTTCGCTTTTGAACCCGGTGATGAATGCTGTGGTGGCGATCATTACGGCCACGCTGAGCGCCACCGCTACAATGGCGATACGAATGATGAACCGGGAAAAGTTTTTTTTGCCGGAAAAGGCGATACGCCGCGCGATAAAGAAGGGGAGGTTCATGGTGGGCAAAGGTATGCAACCGAAGCACAAACCGCGTAAACCCAAAAAACCCTACTTTTCGGCTTCCAAGTTGCAGCGCATGCGCTACAAGCCTGCTCTTGGTTCCAACACCGCTCCGGCGGGCATTATTTGAACACAACTACCTGCTGTCTCTCGCATGATTCGCGCCCTCTCGTTGCCCCGATCCACCCCGTTTCTGTGCCTGGTACTTGTCCTCGCAGCCCTGGCGGCCCAGGGCCAGAACCTGCAGGTAACCAACGCCAACACCCCCCCGTTTACCCCGGCTAACCTCATTTCCAACATCTTTCTCGGCAACGGGGTGGACGTGACGAGCATCACCTTCAACGGGCAACCCGTGTCGGTCGGCTATTTCACCAACGGCGCATCGTCCACCGGACTGGAACGCGGCATCGTGCTGACCACCGGCCTCGTCGAAACAGCCAACGTAAACCTCAACCAGTTTGGCAGCAACGAAAACGGTAGCGTGTTTGCCAACAACAACGTGAACGGTTTCATCCCGGGCTTCGACCCCGACCTCTCGCCCCTGGCGGGCGGGGCGCTGTTCGATATCGCCGGCTACACCATCACGTTCGTGCCCACCTCCGATACCTTGCGTTTCCGCTACTGCTTCGCCTCCGAAGAGTACCCAGAGTTTGCCTGCAGCCAATACAACGACATTTTCGGCTTCTTCATCCAGGGCCCCAACTATCCCACGCCCACCAATATCGCCCGTATTCCGGGCACCGGTCTGCCGGTTTCCATCAACAATATCCACCCCGACAATACCACCCCCGGCACCCCCTGCCCGCCGGTAAATGTGCAGTATTACATCAACAACAACGGCTCCAACACCCAGCCTACCTACGACGGCCTCACCCGTGTATTCACCGCCGAGGCTATTGTGGTGCCCTGCCAAACCTATACCATCAAACTCGTCATCGCCGACGTGGGCGACCCGGCCTACGACTCGGGCGTGTTTCTGGAAGCCAAAAGTTTTGGCACCGGCGCCCTGCGCACAACCCTGGCCACACCCAGCCTCGACGGCACCGTCACCGAGGGCTGCGCCGATGGATCACTTACCTTCCGGCTACCCTCCCCCACCACCGACGATTTCCCGATTGACTACACCATCTTCGGCTCGGCAACCAATGGTGTGGACTACCTGACCATCCCGTCGAATTTGTTCATCCCCGCCGGCGAGCAGGAACTCGTCATCCCTATCGTCGCCTTCGAAGACGGATTGGCCGAGGGCGCCGAGTTCATCGCCCTCGACGTGCGCCGCGACCCCTGCAACCGCGACACAATCATCGTTTTCCTGCGGGAAAATACCATCGTACCGCCCGACTTGCTGGCCGATACTACCCTGTGCACCGGCAGTACACCCGTCAACCTCAACGGAACCTTGCCGATCCAACTGCCCGCCCCACCCACGTTTTCCAACACCCAAAGCATCACCGTCAGCCCGGTCAATACACCCGTCGCATCCACGATCAATGTGTTCGGTGTGTTGCCCGCTATTTTGCAGCCGGGTATGATCCGCTCCGTTTGCCTGAACGCAACCCACGGCTGGGTGGACGACCTGGATGTGTACCTCATTTCGCCCGGCGGGCAAATCCTCGAACTGATGACCGACTGCGGCGCCAACGGCAAGAATTTCACCAATATCTGCTTCACCCCAACGGCCACACGCAACATCGCTACCGCCACCGCCCTCGATGCGCCGTTCACCGGCGACTGGCTGCCGGAAGGCCCCTGGTCCGACCTCTGGAGCGGTGCATTCGCCACCAACGGCGCCTGGCGCCTTTCGGTACGGGACGACCAAAACGGCTTCGTCGGCACCCTCGACAACTGGTCTATCACCTTCGAGCCGCTCTACGAAATCAACTACACCTGGACACCTGCCGACGGACTTTCCTGCCCTACCTGCCCCGTCACCGATGCCGCCCCGACAGCCACCACGACCTACCTCGTGGAAGCCGTGGACTCCTACGGCTGCGCGGTGTCGGATTCGGCGACGGTGGAGGTCGTGCAGGTGCTGGCCGCACCCGTCGTGACCTGCGGCGGCTATACCGCTACCACGATTACCTTCAACTGGGCCGGCGTGCCCGGTGCTGCCGACTATGTAGTCAATGTGAACGGCGCGGCTGGACGGCGCCTTCCGGCGCGAATACGCACACCGTGGACAACCTGGCCCAGGGCGCCACGGTCACCATCGAAGTACAGGCCGTGGGCAGCACGGCGACGCCTTGCCCGGCGCTCATCGGCACAATAACTTGCTCCAATTGCCAACAACCCGTGGTCGGCTCAACCATCACCAATGCCACCTGCCCGGGTGGCGCCAACGGGCGAATCGCGTTCACCACCGACGGACTAAACCCGCCCTACACGTTTGCCCTGACAGCCCAATCCAACAGCACCGGCATTTTTAATAACCTGAGTGCCGGCGACTACATCGCCACCGTAACCGATGCCTCGGGCTGCCAAACGCAGGTGGCCGTCACGGTCGGCGCTCCTGCCGTACTCTCTGTAGCCCTCGACCCCGAAAATATCACCTGTTTCAACGGCGACGACGGCGCAGCGACGGCCCTGCCCACCGGCGGCACAAGTCCGTACAATTTTTCCTGGAGCGACCCGGCTGCACAAAACACCCCCAAGGCGGTCAATCTGCGCACAGGCGCCTACACCGTGACAGTCACCGACCTCAACGGCTGCACGACCACCGCCTCGGTGACCCTTGCGCAGCCGCCCGATGTGCTCGTGTTTGTCACACCCACCGCGGCCAAGTGTTTTGGCCAGGCCACCGGTTTGGCCACGGTATCGGCCAGCGGGGGCATCGGGCCGTACCAGTACGCCTGGAGCGGCGGACAAACCGGCCCCATCGCCACCAACTTGCTTGCAGGCAGCTACTTGGTCACCGTGACGGACGCGGTTGGCTGCGCCAAAACGTCGTTTGCCCTCATTGGACAACCGACGGCCATCACTGCCACCAGTACCGCCACAGATGCTACTTGCGCCAACCTGACCAACGGCTCCGCCACCACCACCGCCCAAGGCGGTACCGGCGCGAAAACATACCTGTGGAGTACCACGCCCGCTCAAACCACCGCGACGGCGACCAACCTTGCGCCCGGCGCCTATACCGTGACCATCTCGGACCAAAACAACTGCACGCTCACCCAGACGGTCACCGTGCAGGCCCCGCCCGCCGTTTCCCTGAGCGTCGCCGGTGCGGATGTCGCCTGCCACGGCGCAGCCACCGGTACCGCTACGGGCATGGCCTCGGGCGGCAGCGGCACACTGGTGTACCAATGGAGCGACCCGGCAGCACAGACCTCCGCTGCCGCCACCAATCTGGTGGCGGGCGCATATACGGTGACCGTCACCGACGGCAATGGATGCACCACCACGGCTTCCGTTTCCATTGGCCAGCCGCAGGCGCTGGCACTTGGTCTTTCTGCGGTGGCGGTGGCGTGTTTTGGTGAAAACACCGGCGCCGTCGCATCGAGCATTTCGGGCGACAGTACGCCTTTTGGTTATTTGTGGAGCAGCGGCGAAACCACACCGGATATTTCCCAAAAACCCGCCGGAACGTACACCGTGACGGTGACCGATGCCGTCGGCTGCACCACCACGGCTTCCGCGAGTATTTCCCAGCCAACCGCCCTGAATGTGGCGGCTACCAACCAAAATATCGCTTGCTTCGGCGATACCGACGGCAGCATCCAACTCACTGTGGATGGCGGCGCCATGCCATACAGTGTGGTGTGGAGCGGCCCGAATGGCTTTTCGGGTACCGGCGTTGCGCTCGGCAACCTGGCTGCCGGGAGCTACACCGCCACCGTGACGGATGCCGCCGGCTGTACGCGTATCCAGAATAGCACGCTTTCCCAACCCGCCGCTGCGCTGGCTATCAGTCTGCCCGCGCTCGGCGATACCATCTGTTTTGGCGCAGCCAACGGCACGGCGACGGCGGGTGTTACCGGCGGCACTGCGCCCTACCAGTACCTCTGGAGTGTAGCCAACCAAACGACAGCCGGCATCGCCGGCCTGTCCGCGGGCGCCTACTCGGTGACGGTGACGGATGCCAATGCGTGCACCGCTACTGCCTCCATTTTTATTCCCCAACAACAACTGCTCACCGTGCTGGCCACGGGTGGTTCGGTGGACTGCTCCGGCAGCAGCAACGGCACGGCTACCGTGACGGCAGTAGCCTACGGAACTACGCCGGCCGGTCTCAGCGATTTTACCTATTGGTGGAGTACCAATCCGCCGCAAACAGGCATCGCAGCCACCAACCTGCAAGCCAGTCAAACCTACACCGTGACCGCGACGGATGCACGCGGCTGCTCGGCCACCCAAACAGCCACCATCGGCGATGTACCCTCGGTGGAGGCGATCATTATCGGCACAACCAACCCGTCGTGTTTCGACGGCGCCGACGGTCGGATCATCGCTGCCGGGAACGGGGGCGTGCCGCCCTACACATACAATTGGGATGCGGGTGTGTCGGCGGTAGATGCACTGGCGCAAAACCTGCGGGCGGGCGTTTACCGGGTGACGGTGGTGGACTCCAAAGGCTGTACGGGCGTGGCCGTCGCTACGCTGGGCCAGCCCACCCCGCTCAAAATTCGTTTTCAGCCGACAGCAGTATTGTGTTTTGGAGAAAATACCGGCCAGGCCAGGGCGCTCGGCGAGGGCGGCACCCCACCCTATCAGTTCGCCTGGTCCACGGGGACGGCCGGGGCTGAAGCGACGGGTTTGGCGGCTGCGGCCTACACGGTCACGCTGACCGACGGCAATGGATGCACGCACACCGATAACGTGGATATCGCCCAGCCCAACGCGCCCCTCGGTGGCGCCGCAGCCAAAACCGATGTGGGCTGCTTCGGCGGATACTCAGGTGAAATTCAGATAATGGGAACGGGGGGCACCCCACCCTACCGATACGCTCTGGGGGCGGGCAACTGGAACGGCTCGTCCAAACAGATTGGGCTGCCTGCCGGAATCTACATCCCCCGCATGCTGGACAAAAACGGCTGCACGGCTGTGCTGGCCCCTGTTGAAATCGAGCAACGCCCGAAAGTGGAACTTGACCTCGGGCCTGCCATCACCATCCGGTATGGAGAAAGTATCCAACTACAGGCTGTGGCGACAAATGCCGCCGACCCGGTCCAGTACTCCTGGAATCCGGCGGACAGCCTGTGGCTCAGTTGCCTCGACTGCCCCGACCCGTTTGTGGACGGCCTGGAGTACGGGCACTGGTTTGTGCTGAAAATCACGGATGCTTTTGGCTGTATCGCCGAAGCACGCGTGCTGGTGGAGGTAGAAAAACTGCGCCGCGTACACGTCCCGACGGGCTTTTCGCCCAACGGCGACGGCAACAACGACCTGCTGCTCGTGCATGGCCAACAGGGTGTGCGCGTGGTGTCGTTTCAGGTTTATGACCGCTGGGGAGAGTTGGTGCACGAGGGCCGGGACTTCCCGATCAACGACCCCGGCGTCGGCTGGGACGGCACTTTCCGGGGCGACGCGCTGAACCCGGGCGTATTTGTCTGGGTGATGGAGGTCGAATTTGCAGACGGGGTACGAGAGGTTTACCGGGGAAACACGACGCTGATCCGGTAGTTGGGATGTGGGTTTATTTCTCCCACTTTTCGATGCGTACAAGCGGCTTTGGGTAGGCCGTCATTTTGAATACCTGACGGTCTCCGGCGCCAAGCAGGTCGGGGCGGTGTATTTTTTCCTGTGGTACTGCCTGTAGTTCGGGGCACCAGATGCGCACATAGTCGCCGAGCGGGTCATAGTTGCGGGCCTGGGTCAGGATATTAAAATAGCGGTCTTCGCGGGGGTCGCTGCCTACGCCGGCCACATAGTTCCAGTTGCCCCAGTTGCTGCAAGGGTCATAGTCGAGCAGGAGCGATTCGAAGTATTCGGCGCCCATTTGCCAGTTCACTTTCAGGTCTTTCACCAAAAACGAGGCGGTGTTTTGGCGGCCGCGGTTGCTCATCCAGCCGGTGGCATTCAGTTCGCGCATATTGGCGTCAATAAACGGCACCCCCGTACGGCCTTCAGCCCAGGCCTGAAAAAGGTCGTAGTTGTTTTTGAGATGCCGGAGCGGTTTGTTTTGGGGGCCGCTTTTCAGAAAAATGCGGTTTTCGTGTTTTTTGCCCATGAGGCGGAAATAGTCCCGCCAAAGGAGTTCGAAGAACATCCAGTAGGTGCTTTCGTTACTCGTGCGCTCGCGCTCGTAGCGTTTGATTTCGTGGTAAATAAATTTGGGCGACAGGCTGCCGGCGGATAGCCACGGCGAAAACTTGGAGGAATAGTCGCTGCCAATCAGTCCGTTGCGGGTTTCCTTGTAGGTGGCGATGGCGTTGGAATCCCACAGGTAATGCCGGAGGCGGGCAAGGCCTTCCGTTTCGCCGCCGCGGAAGGGCAGGGCAATACGCGGATCGGCCTCGAAGGGTTCGTGCCCCAAGTCTGCCAGCGTGGGCAATTCGCCCATTTCCAGTCCGGCGGGCAGGGCGGGCAAGACGGTCGGAGACGGCATTGGCGCCCGGACGGCAGTGATGTACTCGTTTTCCTTTCTAAACTGGGTGAATGTATCGGGGGTGTGCTGCACGGGCATGGGCAGGTCCTGCGTGTGGTAGAGCATTTTGCCCCGGCAGTAGAGCAATTCCACACCGTTGACCCACAGCTTTTGTTCGAGCGCATCCTGCACGGCTACTTCCTCCCGGGTGCGTTCGCGGTTGCACAGCACCCAGGATACTTTCAGTTGTTGTGCCAGTTCGGTGATGCCGTACTCGGGTTTTCCGGTGCGTACCACCAGGTCTGAGCCGATTTCGCGCAGGCTTTCGCGCAGGTTTTCGACACTTTCGAGTACAAATTTGGCCCGAAATTTACCGGTTTTGGGAAACCCGAAGCGGGTTTGTCCTTTGAAAACCCGGTCGTCGAAGACGTAAACGGGGATAACTTCGTCGGCCATACGCAGGGCTGTGGTAAGCGCCTCGTTGTCATGCAAACGCAAATCCTGCCGGAACCAAACTATCGCACGTCGTTTCATTTTTTTGTTGCTGGTGGCTGTTTGTTCATCAGCGTGCCAACGGCCATTAAAACCCGCTCGCGCCGTATTTGTTTGGAAAAAAACGAGAAGCCGGGTGTGCTACGCACAAAAGCCGCCAGGTTGTCCGGCCAACTCAAACCGGTTTCGGTGAGTGGAACGCGGATTAAACGGATGCAGGCATACGGATTTTCACGGATTTATGTAAGGAATCTGTGAAAATCCGTATGCGGTCCGTTTAATCGGCCATCACTCAACACTACCGAAACACAAAACTCAAAACTGTAATCGGAGTCCGGCCAAATCCTCCGGCGTATCCACCCCAATGGTTTCCATGTCGGTAATGCCTACCGCAATCCGCAGCCCGTGTTCCAGCCAGCGCAGTTGTTCCAGCGATTCGGCGCGCTCCAGCGCAGTGGGTTGCAGGCGAGCCACACGCAGCAAAGCGCTGCGCCGAAAAGCGTACAGGCCGATGTGTTTGTAAAAATTTGTGTGTTCCAGCCAGTTTTCCGGCGGCACACCCCGCACGAAGGGGACAGGGTGCCTGCTGAAATACAAAGCGCCGTGTTTGGCCGAAAAAACACTTTCACAGCGTTCGGGTTGAGCA
Source organism: Lewinellaceae bacterium (assembly GCA_016719605.1). Lineage (GTDB taxonomy): Bacteria > Bacteroidota > Bacteroidia > Chitinophagales > Saprospiraceae > M3007. The sequence goes on from JADJYW010000020.1 coordinate 19,950, forward strand.
GCACCTCGGGTTGCTCGATGCGCTTGGCTAAGGTAGCGATCGGGTATCGGGGGTGCTGGAGCAAGGTTTCGACCAGCAGGTCAATTTGTTCCGGCTGCACGAACGGCTCGTCGCCCTGGATATTCAGAATCACATCGGCTGTCGGGAATTTCCGTGCGACCTCGGCGCAGCGGTCGGTTCCGCTGGGGTGCTCCGGACTGGTCAGCAACACCTCCCCGCCAAAGGCCCGAACATGCTCGAAAATACGCGCATCATCGGTGGCTACCACCACCTGCTGCACCAACTGCGCCTGCGAGGCCTGCTCATATACCCGCCGGATCATGCTCTTGCCGCCAATCAGCACCAAGGGCTTGCCGGGGAAACGGGTGGAGGCATAACGGGCGGGAATAACTGCAAGTACCATTTTCGATTGATTCGATTAAGCCGATGGATTCGATTGGGCCGATTGGCCGTACATTTGTGCCGACATATTGGAGAAAAACTATGCAAATTTTGCCCCTTTTACTGATTTTGGCCCTGTGTGGCCCGGCTTCTGTGTGGAGCCAGACGGCTGCCAACGGCAGTTTGCTTACCCCAAAGGACAGTATCCTGCTCACGGTAAACAATGGCCAAAAACTGATCCACCACATCGTAAAGCCCAAACAGACGCTGTTTGCCCTTGCCCGGTTTTACGGTCTCAGCCTGGAAGAATTGTACGCGTTGCACCCCGAGTTTCAGACCGATCCGGTGTTGCGCGTGGGGATGCTCGTCAGCATTCCCATCCCCAACCGGGCCATACGGCGCTACAAAGGTAAGGACTTCGAGCCGGCCAAATTCGCACCGATTTACTATGTGGTGCAACAGGGCGACAACCTGTTCCAGATTTGCAAACGCCATTTCAGCATGCCCGTGGATTCGGTCAAGACGCGCAACAACCTGAAAAACGAGTCAATCAAACCCGGCCAACTCCTGCACATCGGCTGGATGGGGCTGGAGGGTATCTCGTCCGAGTGGCGTACGCCGGCAGCCCCCCCCACCACCGATCAGGCGCACCAGCAGCGTTACGACGAAGAGAAAAAAAACCGCGGGGAGGTACTCGGGCAGGGTGTGTGTTTTTGGCAAAAAGACAGCAACGAAAAGGGCGATTTGTACGCTTTGCACCGGGAGGCCATCATCGGTACCGTGATCGCCGTGACCAACCCCATGAGCCGGCGCACGGTGTACGCCAAAGTCATCGGACGTATACCCGTTGGCTACGCGAGCAACATCGAGGTGGTGTTGTCTGCCGCTGCAGCCCGGCAAATCGGCGCCCGGGACCCGAGGTTTTTTGTGAAGGTGCGGTATTTGCGGTAAGGGCAGTACTTTTGCCCCCCGCAACTAAACATTTCACAAAAACATGAAAAAAACGATTCTGCTCTTCGGCATCCTCGCCGTCGTTATTGCCGCTTGCCAACAAGATTCAGCCAACTCCGGCGCCCAGCAATCCGGGGACATTGTGGCCAGCCCGACTATTCTGGCCGGCCAATGGATCGCTATGGACTTCTGTGCCCGCGCCAACCAGTACGGCTCCGTACTCGGCGCCATGAACAATGCCCATCGCCCGTATGCATACGCATTCGAATTCACCCCGAACAAGCCCGACAGCGTGATCTGCTACAATGGCTTCGAGACGTGGACGCTCCCGGTCAAGTACAACAAAGACACCCTCGAAGTCATGGGAGCCAGCCAGGGCAAATCGGTGTTTCTCCTCTACCAGTCGCAAGGCAACAAAGAAATGACCCTCTTCGACGGCACCCAGGGATCCATGATAATGGAACGTTTCGTCAAGTCAAAAGCCGGCACCAAAGACGGATATGTGGCGTTTGCAGCGGCCCTGAACCACAACCTGTTCAACGGTGCAATCATTCCTTTGGGCAAAGACGCCGGGCGCGACACCCTCCTGTTCACCCCCGGCGGGTTTATCATGAACTGGAAAGCGTACGACCAGTACAGCGTTTGTACCGGCGGCGACTGCTTCGTAACCGAAGAGCCGATGGACGTGATCACTCTGTCCAGGTCGGACACGCCGGGTTCGGAAAAAATGTACGGTTTCCGGTATAACGGCACCAACGACACATTGACTTTCTACAACATCGTCAATACCAGACCGGAAGAGAAATTTGCCTACGAAATCAAGGCTCCGGCGTTCAAATTCTACCGCATCCCCCAACAGTAAAAAGTATGGCCAGCGCACTTAAAAATCTTTCCCGGTACAACGACTCCGAAATACCCGATGCGGCGGCCCTGTCTTTTGGCATCGTGGTAGCCGAGTGGAATGCCCACATCACGCACGCCCTGTACGAAGGTTGCTACGATACCCTGCTCCGGCACGGCGCCAAAGCAGAAAATATCCACACGGTACAGGTGCCCGGTTCGTTTGAGTTGCCGGCAGGCGCCCGCATCCTCAACGGCCAAAAGAATCTCGATGCCGTCATCTGCCTCGGCTGCGTCATCAAGGGCGAAACCAACCACAACGAGTACATCAATCAGGCGGTGGCGCAGGGCCTTGTCAACCTGAGCATAGCCACCGGCAAGCCGTTTATCTTCGGCGTGCTCACGCCCAATGACGAACAACAAGCGCTCGACCGCGCCGGCGGCAAACACGGCAACAAAGGTGTGGAAGCAGCCGTCACCGCCATCCGTATGGCCGCGCTCAAACGCGGCGTATCCGAAGGCAAAAAGAAAATTGGATTTTGAAACTAACCAGCATCCAAACCGGCTATCTCAAACTCGACGGCGGCGCTATGTTCGGCGTTGTTCCCCGCCGTATGTGGGAAAAACTGAACCCGCCCGATCCCCACAATATGTGTACCTGGGCCATGCGGGCTTTGCTGGTGGAAACCGGCGACCGGAAAATTCTGATTGACACCGGTATCGGAAACAAACAGGACGACAAGTTCCGCGCTCACTTCGAGCCGCACGGCACCGAAACGCTGTTCGGCTCTCTGGCCCGTGCCGGTGTGCAGCGGGAGGCCATCACCGATGTATTTCTCACCCACCTCCACTTCGACCACTGCGGCGGCGCACTCTGGCAAAACGAGGACAGCGGCCTGGTAGAACCGGCATTTCCCAATGCCACCTACTAGACCAACGAGCCGCATTTCCAGTGGGCCACCAACCCCAACCCCCGCGAACGAGCCTCCTTCCTGACCGAAAATTTTATGCCCCTGCACGAGCAGGGGCGCTTGCGTTTCGTGGAGGTACGCCAAAATATCGAGTTTCTGCCGGACTTTCGGGTGCGTTTTTTCTACGGCCACACCGAAGCCATGATGGTGCCCGTGCTGAATACCGGACGCCATACCGTGCTCTATTGTGCCGATACCATTCCCTCGCAATGGCATGTCGGTTTGCCCTACGTCATGGCCTACGATGTGCGCCCGCTGATCACCATGGAGGAAAAAGCGACGCTTCTGGCCGAGGCTTCCCGGGAAAAACAACTGCTGTTCTTTGAACACGACCCCGTGGCCGAGGTGGGCCGGGTCGGCATGGATGCCAGGGGACGGATCGGACTGGAGTGGGCCGGGCAGTACGCCGATGTGGATGTTTTGTAAAAAAACGCAAGTACTTACTCTGCTTTGGCCAAAAACAGCACCTGCCGCTTCTTGCCGTCGGCCATCAGCACCTTGAGCGAATCCGCCGAGAGGTGCAGCACCTTGACGGTATGCTCTTTGTTCGGCTGCCGCGTGGTGTCGGTCAGAAACAGGTGCGACCCGGAGACCCGGTACGACCCGGCTTCGCGGTAATAACCCAGGCTGCGAAATTCGTAGCCACCCTCCGCGGTCAGGCGGAGCGAGACCGAATCGAGTGGCGTTTGCACGTTTTTGTACTGTTCGTAAAACGCCGCCGCCTGCCACTTGCCCGGCAAAAGGCCCGGGTCCGGTACACAACCGGACAAACAAAAACCAGCGACAACCGCCAATATGTACTTCAAATTGATTCGTTTCATAATGCCGGACAAAAGTATGTCCACGCCCACAATTGCAAATCGCAAATCCAAAATCATTATGCACGCCATGTCTTTCAAAAATTTGCTACCCGGTCTTTTGCTCCTGTCCTTTTTGTCTGCCTGTGTTTCTTCCAAAGTTTACCGCGCCGAAGAATTGCAACGCAACCAGTGCGAAGCGCGGGAAAAAGTGCTGGTACAGGAAGTGCTGAGCCGCCGGGGCGAGTCCGCCGATCTGGTGAAACAGGTAGCCGACATCAACCGCAGCCTCGGCAACCAGGATGTCGAAATCCGAAACCTAAAACAGGAACTGACCCTGCGCACCCAAAGCATGGGCGAGTCATCGTCCAAACTGCTCACCGAAAAACCGAACTGGAGAAACTGTTAGCCGGCAAAAATGCCCAACTCGCCCAACGCGAAGCGGTGCTCGGAAATATCGCTGCCGTGCAACGAAACCGCCAAACCACCCTAAGCGACCTCAAAAAAATCCTTGCCGCAGGCTATCCGACCACCTCCGGCGCCGCTATTGATGTGGCCGACCAGGCCGTGCTACTCACCTTGCCCGATCAGGGACTTTTTGATAAAAATGGTCTGGCTGTCAGTACCGACGGGCGCAATCTGCTCCAACCCCTCGCCGAAATACTGGCCAACCGCCCGGAACTCGCCGTGGAAGTGCTGGCCTACACGGACAATGTGCTGCCAAAGGGTATCAAAAACATGAGCGACACCTGGGACTGGAGCCTCGCCCGCGCCGTCCATCTGACACGCCTGCTCATCCGCGATTTCAACATCAATGCCAACCAACTCACACCCGTGGGCAAGGGCGAGTACTACCCCGTGGCGTCAAACGAAACGAGCGAGGGCCGCCAACGCAATCGCCGAACCGTCCTCGTGATCTATCCGCCGCTGCCGAAAATTCCAGCCACCGAGTAGATGGGTAGCGGCGGGTTTTAACCTGCCGAATATCACTTGCTAAAACATCCGCACCAGTTCAAACTCTACCCGGCGGTTCTGCGCCCTGCCCTTGGCTGTTTTGTTGCTGGCAACCGGCTTGCTTTTCCCGTACCCTTTTGCCGACAAGCGTTCTGCATCAACGCCTAATTCCACGAGTTTTTCCACACAGCGTTTGGCTCTTCTGTCGGATAGTGCCTGGTTCTTCTTAGCGCCGCCCTGACTGTCGGTATGCCCGGAGATGATCACCCGGTAGTTTGGAAAATCCTGAAGTATTTCGGCGACGCGCTGCACCACCGGAATGGACTCCGCCAGCAGTACATCCGATCCGGTTTCAAACTGTATCTTTTTACCCTCGGTATTCAGCAGTTTTTTGGTCTCTTTCTTTATCTCCGGGCAACCCTTGTTTGCCAACGTGCCGGGCGCCCTCGGGCACCGGTCTTCCGAATCCTCCAGCCCGTCGCCATCCGTATCCGGGCAACCCTGGAATTTGGCCAGACCGTGTACTTTCGGACACTTGTCTTCCGAATCCTGCATGCCGTCGCCATCGGTGTCCGGGCAACCTTCAAAAACAAACAGGCCCTGCACCGTCGGGCATTTGTCCGCCACATCGGGGATGCCGTCGGCATCGGTGTCGGGGCAGCCGAGGTGCTGAATCGGGCCTTTCTGGTCCGGACAGCCGTCCGCACTATCGGCAATGCCGTCGGCGTCGGCGTCCGAACAGCCGTCCGGGGTAATCAGCCCGCCCGCATCGGGGCAATGATCAAGCCGGTCGGCAATACCGTCGCCGTCGCGGTCGGGACAGCCATCGAGGTGGTGAAAACCCGCTTCTTCCGGGCATTTATCTTCAATATCAGGTACCCGGTCGCCGTCGGCATCCGGGCAGCCGCAAGCGGCTACCGAGCCGACTACTTCAGGACACAAGTCAAAACTGTCCTGCACCGTATCTCCGTCGGCATCGGGGCAGCCTCGGGCCGACAGTACACCCGGCACCTCGGGGCAATCGTCCTCGGTATCGGTAATGCCGTCGCCGTCGGCATCGGGGCAGCCTTTGAGTTTTCGGGGGCCGGGCGAGAGCGGACACTTGTCGCGGCGGTTGGGAATCCAGTCGCGGTCGGAGTCCACCTCGCGGATGCGGTGCGTGAGCGTGATGCCCGCGAAGGCATACCAGTCGCGTTTGTCGGCAATGCCGGATACACTCACGCCGTCCAGCCGGTCGGTGAAGGTGGGGCGCAGCCCGAGTTCAAAACCGATGAGCCAGTAGCGCCCGATGTCCCATTTGAACCCGCCGCCGAAGTTCAGCACCAGGGTTGGCGGATCGGCGGGAGCGTTTTTATCGGCCAGAATACGGTCGGCGGACACGCTGGGATTTTCCTGAAACGCATCGTTGTAGTCCGTTTGGGGTTTAAAAAAAGTGTAGCCGGCGCCGGCGAAGACGTAGGGGGCGAAGATTTTGCGGAAGCGCCACCCGTTGCGGCGGCGGTAGCCGAAAATGTCCCATTCCAGCAGGAGACCTGCTTCGTGAAAATCGGTAGAAAACTTGAATGCCCGTTCGGAGCGCCAGTATGGTTCGGAGAAGATGGACTCGTCGCCGGCAATCTTTCCGCCTAAGTAATTGAACCGAGCAGCCAGAACCGGCCCGAAGTGGCGGCGCACCAGCAAGCCGTAAGCGAACTTCGTCGTGTTGTAATCGAAATACTGCTTCTCGTTCAAATCGCCGGCGTAGGCGGTCACGCCGCCGGAGAGGCCGATTTCCCAGGTGGCCTGGGAAAACAGAAAGACGGGGGCTGCAACAAGCAGCCAGAAGAAACCGATTCGTTTCATCTGAAAACCGAAGGTGAAATATGATTAACAAAAAACTGAACGCGCCAAAAGTACAAAGCCTTTGCCCTTGTTTGCACCCTCGCTACCTGTTCCGGCCAAACTAATCCGCGTTTTGTTGGCAACTTTCCATTTCAGCGGGTCGCGTTTTTCCTACTTTTGCCCGCTTTTCGCCACCGCTGCGGCAGGCGACAGGTTATTTTTCCGACAGGACTTACAAGATTTACAGGATTTATCTGATATGCGACTCAAAACCTTGGAGATCAAAGGCTTCAAATCGTTTGCCAACGAAACCGTCATCCATTTCAACTCGGATGTAACGGGCGTAGTCGGCCCCAACGGCTCGGGTAAAAGCAACGTGGTGGACGCCGTGCGCTGGGTATTCGGCGAACAAAAAAGCAGCCAACTGCGCCTCGACAAAATGACCAGCGTCATTTTCAACGGCACCAAAAAACGCAAGGAAGGCCAAATGGCCCAGGTGTCGCTCACCTTTGAAAACTCCAAAAACATCCTGCCGACCGAATTCCAAAACGTCACCATCAGCCGGATGCTGTACCGCAGCGGCGAAAGCGAATACCGCCTCAACGGCGTGCCCTGCCGCCTCAAGGACATCACCTCGCTCTTTCTCGACACGGGCATTGGCGCCGATTCGTACGCCATCATCGCCCTCAACATGGTGGAAGACCTGCTCAGCGACCGCGAACAAGCCCGGCGCCGTATGTTCGAACAGGCCGCCGGCGTGAGCAAATACAAAGCCCGCAAACACGAAACCCAACTCAAACTCGAAGCCACCACCGCCGACCTCGACCGGGTGGAAGACCTCCTGTACGAGATCGAAGACCAACTGAAAAAACTCGAAAAGCAGGCCCTGCGTACCAAAAAGTTTTACGAACTCAAAGACGAGTACAAGGGCCTCAGCATCGAACTGGCCGTGCAAAACCTGGCCCGCCACCGCAAGGATTACAAAGAACTCGAAAACCAAATCCAGCGCGAAGAAGACAACTACCGCGGCGCCGAAGCCAAAGCCCGCCAACTCGAAGCCGAAATAGAAGCCCTGCGCAAAACCCACACCGACAAGGAAACATCCCTCAGCGAGCAACAACAGGAGGTCAACCGACTCACCGGACGCATCCGCGGCAAGGAAAACGAAAAGAACATGCTGGCGCAAAAACTCTCCTTTGTAGAGCAGGACGCCCGCCGCCTCGACGACCAGATCGCCCGTGCCGCCGACACCATGCGCCGCCTCGAAGGCGAAATTGAAGGCTACCAGACCGACCTCAACTACGAAAAACGGGTGGAAGCCGATCTCGAAGCCGAACTCGATCAGGCCAAACAAGCCCTCGAAAAAGTCCGCGGCGACCACAACCTGCTCAAAGGTAACCTTGACGAGTTTGTGCGCGAGCAGCAAGCCGTCGAGCGCGTGCTTGTGGACCTGGAAAAGCAAAAAGCCGTTCAGCAAAACCAGATCGAAAACCTGCGCCGCGATGTGGAGCGCACCCTCGCCGACGTGGCCATGCGCCGCACCGAAATGCAGGGCCTCGACGCCAAAATCGCTGAACTGGACAAGGGTGTGCAGGGGCAAACAGACAAAATTGCCAAACTGGACGCTGCCGAAGAAAAACGCCGCACCGACATCGCCGCCACCGAGCGCGACATCGAGGCCATGACCAAAAAACTGGCCGACCACAACCGCATCCTCGACGCCAAACGCAACGAGTACAAACTCACCAAAAGCATGGTGGAAAGCCTCGAAGGTTTTCCGGAAAGCATCAAATTCCTGAGCCAGCAAAAGGATTGGGCCAAAAACTGCCCCCTGCTCAGCGACCTGATTTATGTGCGCGAGGAGTACCGCGTCATCATCGAAAACTACCTGGAGCCGTACCTGAACTACTATGTGGCGCCCAATGCCGCCGCTGCCGTGGAGGCTATCCAGCTACTCGGCCGGAGCCAAAAGGGCCGCGCCAATTTTTTTCTGCTCGACGCCTTTGCCCAATACGAACCGCCGCTCCTGCTCATGCCCGCCGGTCAGCAGGCCATTGATCTGGTGGAAGTGGACCCGCAATACCGCACACTCGTAGCGTATTTGCTGGAAAATGTGCTGATCGTGGACGACTCTGCGTCTCCCCTCCTTTGGGGCCGGGGGTGGAATTGAACCAAGCATGACGCTCATCTCCAAATCCGGCACCCTCATCCGCCGGCGATTCAGCCTCAGCGGCGGCTCGGTCGGGCTTTTTGAGGGAAAAAAGATCGGGCGCAAGAAAAATCTCGAAATCCTCGACGTGGACATCCGCAAACTGGAGGCAGCAGAAACGGACTACAACAACCGCCTCGGCACCCTGCGCGCACACTTGCTGAGCCTAAAAAACGCCGACCAATCGGGTATGCTTACCCGCGAACGGGAAGCGCTCGGGCGGTTGCAAAGCGAACAGGCCGGCTTGCGCGCCCGTTTAGACAACATCGCCACGTTCGTTCAGAATTTTGATGCCAAAGCAGTCGAAAGCGGCGGCCTGATCGAACAGCTCGAAGCCAGCAACATCGCCATCGAAACGCAACTGAAAGAGCGCCAGGCCGAAGCAGCCAAATTGCGCGAGCGCCTGAGCAACGCCGACGGATCGTTCCGCGAAGTAGCCGAACAACTCAGCCGCAACAGCCACGAATACAACCAGAAAAACATCGAGTTCATCCGCCAGCAAAACAAGGTGAACGGCTTCCAGCAGGAACTCGCATTCCGGGAAAAGAATCTGGCCGAACTGCGCGTTCAAACCCAGCAAAATCAGGCGACCAAAACCAAAAACATAGAAGAACTGGCTTTTGTCACCGCCGAAATCGCCCGCATCGAAACCGATCTGACAGCCGGCTACGCCGAAAAAAAGGCTCAGGAAGCCACCCTCAGTGCTGCCGAGCAAATTTATTTCAAGGCCCGCAACGAAATCCACGAACGCGACAACCTCCTGCGCGAACTCTACCGCAAGCAACAGGATTTGCAGGGCGCCATCAACCGGCTGAAGGACAAATTTACCGACGTCAAGTTTGAGATCACGGCCATCGGCGAGCGCCTGCGCGCCGAGTTCGGCATCTCGGTGAACGAGATCATCAACAACGACCCTGACCCCAAGTACAACCGCGAAGCCCTCGAAATTGAGGTCAACAACCTCAAACGCCGCCTCGACAACTACGGCGAGATCAACCCCTTAGCCATCGAGGCGTACAACGAAATCAAGGAGCGTTACGACAGCATAGCCGGCCAGCGCGATGATATCCTCGCTGCCAAGGAAAACCTGCTGCAAACCATGAAAGAAATTGAGGAAACGGCCACCCAGCGTTTCCTCGAATCGTTCGAGCAGGTGCGTGTGAACTTCATCCGCGTGTTCCGCACCCTGTTCACCGAAGACGATTCCGCCGACCTCATACTGTCCAACCCGGGCAACCCGCTGGAATCCGACATCAACATCATCGCCAAGCCCAAAGGCAAGCGCCCGCAGACCATCGCGCAGTTATCCGGCGGGGAAAAAACGCTCACAGCCACGGCGCTGCTATTCGCGCTGTACCTGCTCAAACCTGCGCCGTTCTGCATTTTCGACGAGGTGGATGCCCCGCTGGACGACGCCAACATCGAGAAGTTCAACCGCATCATCCGGGAGTTTTCCAAGGACTCGCAGTTCATCGTCGTCACCCACAACAAGGCTACCATGGCTGCGGTAGATACGATTTACGGGGTGTACATGCCAGAGCAGGGCGTGAGTGCCGTGGCTGCCGTAGATTTTCGGGAATTGAGCCACGAGGCAATGGTGTTTGAGGCGGGGTAAGAGCCGCGCACGCCAAAAAACTTCCTATTTTCGCCCCAAAACGCACCCACACCACACACATGACTCGAATACTGTACCTGCTCTCGCTCCTCCTCACCACCGCCCTCTCCGCCCAAACCGACAAAAAAAAATGGGATGTTTCCGCTCCGGAAGGACTCCCGTACACCGACGTGGCGTTCACCCTCACCGAGGGCACCTGGATGAACCTCGACGTCAGTCCCGACGGCAAAACCATTGCCTTTGATTTGCTCGGCGACATCTACACCATGCCCATCGGCGGCGGCGACGCTACCTGCATCCGCTCCGGTATCGCCTGGGAGGTGCAGCCCCGTTTTTCGCCCGACGGCAAACAACTGCTTTTCACGAGCGATGCCGGCGGCGGCGACAATATCTGGGTGATGCAGGCCGATGGCGCCAAACCCCGACAGGGGACTACCGAGAGTTTTCGCCTGCTCAAAAGCAGCGCCTGGATGCCCGACGGCCAGTATTTCGTGGCCCGCAAACATTTCACCAGCACCCGCTCGCTCGGCGCCGGTGAAATGTGGCTCTACCACCTTTCCGGCGGCGACGGCATCCAACTCACCAAGCGCAAAAACGACCAGCAGGATGTGAACGAACCCCAGCGTTAGCCCCGACGGACGCTATGTTTATTTCAGCGAAGACCTGTACGGCGGCGGATTTTTCCAGTACAACAAAGACCCGCTCAAACAAATTTTCGCCGTCCGCCGCTACGATCGGCAGGAGGGCAAAATCGAAAACGTCACAGGCGGTTCCGGCGGCGCTTTCCGCCCCCAGATCAGCCCCGACGGCGCCTGGCTCGCCTTCGTACGCCGGGTGGATACCAAAACCGTGCTCTTCGTGCGCGACCTCGTATCGGGCGAAGAATTTCCTGTCTTCGACGGCCTCGACAAAGACCAGCAGGAAGCCTGGACGATATTCGGCATATATCCCGGCTTCGCATGGATGCCGTCTGTTCGCCAAAAGCTGTCCGAACGCAGTATCATCATTTGGGCTGGTGGAAAACTGAAGCGAATCAATTTCGACTTGACGTTTCTGTTCGACCAAAAAGGATTTTCCAGTATGTTTTCCCAACAGGAAATACCCTTCCGGTGCTCGGTAAAAACGCGGGTAGCCGAAACCGTGCGTTTTGAAAACAAGGTGTTTGAGCCTGAATTTACCGCACGCGCCATCCGCCACGCCGTCACCAGCCCCGACGGCAAAACGCTCGTGTTCAACGCCGCCGGTAAACTGTACAAAAAAACGCTGCCCGACGGCAAACCTGAACTGCTGGTAAAATCCGGGTATGCAGGAGGTATATTCAACCGTAAGGTTGCCACCAATCTGGAAATGCTCGAGTATGAACCGTGTTTTTCACCCAATGGGCGCTTCGTGGTTTTTGTCACCTGGAACGACATACACGGCGGCGGCCTTTGGCGGGTGAACCTGCAAGACGGCAAACCCGAACAACTGCCCGTCTATGGCGGCATTTTTCGTACGCCCGGGTTCTCCCCCGACGGCAAAAAAATTGTGTACCGTTTGCAGGACGGCGACGACGAACTCGGGATTTCCAAAGTGGAAAAAACGGGTATTTACTACTTGAATCTGGAAGGGCAAATCGTTCAAAACTTCGTCACCGACGAGGGCGAAAACCCGCGCTTCAGCGCCGACGGCAATCGTATCCTCGTCAATACCGGCGGCTATCTGTTTGGCAGTCTGGACAAAAAACTCGTCTCCTTCGACCTCAATGGCCAGGACCGCCGCGAACTGTTCAAAAGCAAGTACACCAACCAGTGGGCGCCTTCGCCCGACGGCAAGTGGCTGGCCTTCACCGAACTGCACAAGGGCTATGTGTGCGCCATGCCTGCTCCCGGCCAAACGGTGGACCTGAGCGCCGAAACCAAGGCGTTCCCCGTCAGCCCGATTGCCAAAGATGCCGGCTACAACCTCCACTGGAGTGCCGACGGCAAAAAAGTGCATTACACCCTTGGCGACGAGTATTTCACCATTGACCTCAGCAACCGGTTCACCTTCCTGCCGGGCGCGCCCGACAGCCTGCCGCCCCTGCCCGAAACCGGTCAAAAAATCGGCCTCACGCTGAAAACGGACACGCCGGAAGGCGTGGTCGTTTTCCAAAACGCCCGCATCATCACCATGGACGGCGACCGCGTGCTCGAAAACGGTACACTGGTGGTCGAGAACAACAGGATCGTATTCGTCGGCACCGCAGCCGAGTACAACCGCAACTCAAAACTCAAAACTCAAAACTCAAAACTGATTGACTGTCGCGGCAAAACCATCTTGCCTGGCTTCGTGGACGTGCATGCGCACACCGGCAATTTCCGCTACGGCCTCAACCCGCAAAAACAGTGGGAGTACTACGCCAACCTGGCCTACGGCGTGACCACCATGCACGACCCTTCGGTGAACTCCGAAATGGCGTTTTCCAATGCCGAAATGCTTCGGTCGGGCCGCATGACGGGGCCGCGTCTGTTCAGCACCGGCACCATCCTGTACGGCGCCGACGGCGATTTCAAAGCGCCGATCAATAGTCTTGACGATGCACGCAGCACCCTGCGCCGCACCAAGGCCTGGGGTGCTTTTTCGGTGAAAAGCTACAACCAGCCCCGCCGCGACCAACGCCAGCAGGTCATTGCCGCCGCCCGCGAACAGGGCATCCTGGTGGTGCCGGAGGGCGGCTCGTTTTTTTACCACAACCTCTCGCAAGTGGTGGATGGCCACACAGGTATCGAACACAACCTGCCCGTAGCCAAAATTTACGACGACGTGATCCAGCTCTGGGGCAAAACCAACGCCCACAACACCCCCACGCTCATCGTGTGTTACGGAGCGGTGAGCGGCGAGTACTATTTTTACCAAAAAGAGGACATCTGGAAAAAACAGCGACTGCTAAACTTCACCCCGCGCCACATCCTCGACGAGCGGGCGCGGCACCGCACCATGATCCCTGAGGAGGAGTACGAAAACGGCCACATCCTCGTGAGCAAGCAACTGAAAAAAATGCAGGATGCGGGCATCAACATCAACCTCGGTTCGCATGGACAATTGCAGGGCCTCGGCGCCCACTGGGAACTCTGGATGCTGGCTCAGGGCGACATGACGAACATGCAGGCCCTGCGCTGCGCCACCTTCAACGGCGCCAAATACCTCGGCATGGACAAGGAAATCGGCTCGCTGGCCCCTGGCAAACTCGCCGATCTGATCGTGCTGGACAAAAACCCGCTGGAGAATATCCGCCACACCGAAGCCATCCGCTACGTCATGGTGAACGGCCGCCTGTACGACGCCGACACATTGAACGAAACGGGTAACTACGACCGCAAACGCGACAAATTCTGGTTTGAGATGCCGGGCAGCCAGATCAACGGCGCAGGCATGACGCATACCTGCCAGGAGGCGAAGTGCGTGTGCGGGCATTGAGGGTTCCGCACACATGAATAGTTCGGGGGTGGGGACAGACGGTCTCCCCCTCCGAACTATTACTACAAACTTTTTGTAGGACAAGTTACAAGGGAGATTTTGTCTAACTTTGTCTGCTAAAATATCTGCTATGACTGTCGCTATTCCTGTTTATGACGAGATTGCCGCTGCCTTGGCGAGTATGGACCCGGCTAAAATACTTTTATTGCGTCCTTCAGAAACCGTCCAAAAGCGATTGCATGAACTGCTTGAGAAAAATCGAACAGGACAACTGTCCGGCGATGAGCAATACGAACTGGATCGGAGGTTGGCTTTAGACCACCTTATTGCCTTGGCAAAAGCCCACGCACGCGCTCGCTTAGCCCATTAGTTGTCATGAGTTAGAGCGTGTTTAAAATTTAGTCGCTGGGCTACGGACGGCCAATTTCATTTCTATCTTCGTTAAAATTTTCGCCGTAGGCACCCGGCTACGGCTGCAAATTTTGCCTCAATAGAAACAAAATTTGCTCGCCCTCGCTCCAGCACTAAAATTTAAACACGCTCTTATATTCCCGAAGCGCTTCGCAAGTTGGTAGTCGAGCGTGCCGGTCGTCGGTGCGAGTATTGCCTGATACGGGAGGATATCTTTTTCTTTTCTTTTGAGGTAGATCACATTATCAGTCTAAAACACGAAGGAGATCAGCCTTAGACAACCTGGCGCTCGTCTGTGGCACATGCAACCTTTACAAAGGCTCTAACCTTGGTACTTTTCTGGACAAACAAAGACGATTCGTGCGCCTGTTTGACCCAAGGCGAGATATTTGGACTGATCACTTTGAACTTGACGGCGCACTAATCATGCCCAAAACTCGCATTGGGAGAGCGACTGTACAGGTTTTAGAATTAAACGACCCCGACCGTGTAATTCTGAGGGACGTGCTTGTAAAACTTAACGAATTCCCATAATGCCTCCACTCATCCTGTTACAGCAGGATATGCCTGCCCTACCCAGAGGTGAGCAAACAAACCAAGCAGCAGGTAGCGCTGCCCCGTGTCGCTCTGCTGCGGGAGCAGCGAAACAACCAACCCAACCATGGAACAAGAAGAACAACAAATGCCGGAAAAAAAGAAACGGAAGTCAGCCTTCAAAAAGACGGCGGACTGGGCGGGGTTGCTCCGAAACTTTGCCACCATCATTGCGTCCTTCATTTCCGTGATCACGCTGTTTATCCTCATCCGGCAAAACGAACGTATCTACCAACCCGACCTGGCCTGGTCGCCGGAGCCGAAACTTTTTCAGGTTGTTTACCGCGATACCCGCTCCGAATGCGACGATTTGCGGATCATTTCCAGTACAGATTCCACTTCCGGGCGACTCGCGCTGCGCTGCATGAACCTGGGGCTTGGCGCAGCCAAAGACCTGCGCATTGCCTGGTCTTTCGACCCGGACAAACTCGACGATACTGTGCGGATCAACAACCACACGTTCGCCACCGGCGTCACCTACGAGTCCAAGGTAAGCGGTCTGCTTTTCGAGAATTGCGTGACCACTGAATCCCTGGACGATGGCGCGGATTACTGCCTGCCGTTCCATACAGAAAAGGAACCTACCCGAATTGCACTGCCCCTGAATTACATTCGGCTCTGGACCAACCTGGCGATTCAAATCGGCACGAACAGCACATTACCCGGAAAGCAGCGTATGAAAATCATAGAAACCCTTGCGCACGATTATCAGGATTTGTCCTGCACGATCCGATACCAGGACATCAACGGCCAGCAGTACCGGCAGGCGCATCAGGTGCAGCTGATTCCCCATTTTCTGGATATTCGAGCCAAAACCCTGATCCTTGGTGTCAGTTTGCGCGACAAAGAGACCGGGCAGGCCGTCCCGCGTCGGTATCGTTTTTCAATGTACGAGGCCGACGCGTCTTTTTTTGAAACGGATATTGAATTGTAAAGGCTCCGCTTTGTTGTATAGACAATATAAATTGCATAATAAAATTCTGGTTGGATACCTTTGACGCGGCATACTTATTGCTCGCTCATCACGCATCGCTCATCACAACAAAAACTCATGGCCGACATTAAACAAACCGCAAACGGCGTCATCGTTCCGCTTACCAAACCGTTTGAAAAAAAATTCCTTAGCGGCACATCCAGCGCTGCGGTGGAGTACACCGTGAACAACGCACCGGATGTACTGCTGGCGCTCATCAACAACGCCCCTTTCCCCGATCGCCCCATCCAGTTGAGCGAAATAGCGGCCAAAGCAGCTGCAGGTAGCGGCGATATCCAGTTTTCCGGTAGCGGCGGCACGGCGAGTTTCAAGGGCAGCGCCCGCACATCGTCCGGCCTCGCCGTATACCCCGATCCGCGGTTGCTGCTGCGCGACATCGGCCTCGGCGACGACATCAGCCCGGGCCTGCAAATGACCCGCGACCCCAAATCCAACTACCTCCTCCTGCGCTGGGGGTACGAGGTGGGCGCCAATGCCAAAGCTGGCGTGGTGTTCGGAGGTCCGGCCTCCGCATCGGCTACTGCCGGCGGAAAAAGCGAGGGCGTCTTTGCCGTCGTTCGCCAAATGCCCAAAACCATGGGCGCTTCCACCGCCGTATTCGAAACCGCCCAGAGCTGGCTCCTGCCCCTGCAAATCACCTCGGTGGAGGACCTCGAACCGGGCACCTGGATCATCGCCGACGTAGACAGCAGCGTCGCCGTAGGTATCGAGGCACAGTATGGTTTCGATTTCAGTTGGGTGAAAGAAACACAGGCGCTCGGCCTCTCGGGCGATATTGGCCTGCGGCTCCAGATGGGCGCCAAAGCCGCCTTCGGGTTCTCGGCAGCCAGCCGCTTCGCCGTGGTAGTGAGCCGCGACTCCGCTCGCGCCCAGGACAAATCCATCCGTATCCGCCTGTTCAAACAACGCCAAAACGGCTGGAATTTCGCTATGGATGCCGCCGTGGGCGCCCAGGCGGACGTGTCCAAATTCCTCCCGGCCGATTTCGGCGATTTTATCAAAGCTGTATTCGGTACCCACGGGTCCCAAATTATGAAAGACCTCGAAGTCATCGAGCAGTGGAGCAACCCCGATGCGCCGTTGTCCAGTATGCTCGCCGGCCTCGGCTCGAAGTATTTCAAAAAATTTGTGCAGGACACCACCGGCGTAGACCCCGATGTGGCTTTCGACGAGGCCAAAGGCAAACTGAAAACCCTGCTGGACAAGTGGAACCAACTCGACCACAACGTAGCCAGTTTGCTGTGGAAACAAGCGGAGGCCAAAGCTAACCTGACCAAAATCCGCACGTTTAACAACAAACTGAAAAATGCCGACGCCGACAAGGCGCGCGCGTTCCTGCGCAAGGAAATCGAAAAGGTGGATTTCTTCACCACCCTCGGCGGCCAGTTTCTGCTCGCTCTGGTGCCCGACGAAAACATCCTCTCGGTACTCACCGATTCCGAGGTGTTCAAAAAAGTACAGGAGGGCGCCAATAAGGCCTCGGCCATCCTTGACGGCGGTTTGCTCACCGATACGCTGGTGAAATTGCAGGACAACATCAACAAACGCCTGAACCTTGACCAGATAGAAAAAGTCGTGAACGACACCGACCTCGAATCGCTCGACAACTGGCTGCAACTAAAACTCTCGCGCTTCCTCGACGACAAACTGAAACTGTCGAAGGTGGACGAAATTCGCCGCACCATTCACCTGCTCACATCCAAAAAACAGGAGTTTTACGACCAGGCCCAGCGGGCGCTGAACCGCAAGTACGGCTTCGGTTTCAATGCGGCCTTCCAAAAAAATACCAGCAGTTCGGCGCTCATTGACCTGACCATTGACACGAGCAAAGCCGGCGCCGGCGTGTTCATCAAACATGCACTGCTGGGGCAATTCGACAAAATTCTGGCGAAGCCAACCCCCGGCGTCACCCTGCACGAGGGCGCCCTCACCCACGGCGTGCGTATCCAAAGTGCTGTGGACATCAGCCTGCCGTTTTTCAAGGGTACCAGCACCCACCTGAATAATTGTCTGGCGAATGCCAAAGCCCTCGACGAAGCGGACGGCCGCGTGTTCTTGTACGACCTGAAAGCTACGGACACGGTGGTGGACAACCGCCAGCAAATCAGTGCGCTCACCATCGGCGGCAATTTCCGCGTAGTAGCCAACAGCGTACGCGTACACGATGCCCACGCACTGTCGTACGCCTACTCTTTCCAGCAGTTCCGGCCAAAAATGCGGGCCGCCGACCTGAAGTTTCAGATCAAACCATACATGGAAACTTACCTGCCCAATGCCTTCCCCAATGGCTCCGTGGATGCCTGGGTGAACACCATCGAGCAGGAAGTGGAGCGCCTTGCCCCAAACGGAGCAGGCATCATCGGCGACACGCTGCTGTATCTGGAACTGAACCTGTCTGCCGAGGCCGCCTCCGCCTGGATGCGCGCGCCGAAAGACAAAAACGCGCCTGAGTACACCCGCATGTCGCTCAATATCCAGCGGCGACTGAAACAACTGATCCCGTTTTTCTTCTTCCAGGACGTGGAAAACTATAAAAACCGCGTCCCCGCTTCCGTGCTGCTGGCCTACTCGGCTATTTTCCCTGCCACGGGTTTCAAAGAGGAACGGGGCAAACTGATCGCTGCCGACTCCGGCACCTACTGGAACTGGCCCGACCAGAAAATGCAGCAGTTCATGGTGGCGCACCCGCGTACCAAAGGCTTTCTGCGCCTCAAACTGGAAGAAACCCACGCGCTGCTGAACGCCACGCCGGGTATGGGCAAAGACCTGATCGAGTTTTACAACCCCGACCGCGTGGACGATTTTGTATCCGATCTGGTCAACAGCCTATCTAAGCGAAACGAGATGCACTTCCACAGCCTGTTCTTCGTGGAAGCCACCATCATCGAAAAAGCCCATGAGGCGGGTCTCTCGATGGCGAAGTTTCTGGAAAAATCGAGCACCGAGCCGTCCAAGGCGGTGAAACTGCTGACCGATTTCGGCACGAACATCACGCAGGCGTTCAACGAAAAATTTATTTCGATCTACGGCGAGGGCGCTATCCGTCCCTTGGGCACGATGCTCTTTCTCGAAGCCGCGCAGGCCTTTTTGGCCCAAAATGCGCAACAGGAAGTCGGCACCTTGCTCAATCTGACGGTACTGAAACCCGGCGCCGCATTCAAGCCCGACCAGCGCACACGCCCGGGCGGCGTGCCGAAAGCGGATGTGCTGGTGGCAAAACAGGTGGTCGAAGGGGTGTGATTTTGAAACAAGAGGCTCGCCGACAAGTGTCGGGTTGGAATCCAGACCTTCCAGGTTTACCAAACCTACGGTATGTACACAAGTCGGTGGTGGCAAATTTCGAGTGATGGAACGCGGATTAAACGGATGCAGGCAAAACGGATTTTCACGGATTCCTTAAATAAATCCGTGAAAATCCGTTTTGCCTGCATCCGTTTAATCCGCGTTCCATCACTCGAAATTTGCCACCACCGACTTGTGTACATACGGAAAGTCTCATTCCGAAAATGTCCAATTGTATGCATGGAAACGCATCGCTAAAAAATGCCTGAACCGCTCAAAAATGTCTTCTCCCGCCCGTTGCTGGAGGGCTTCGCCCAAACGGTACAGGCCGTTTGGGCGCCGTTCGACCGGGCCGCCTTTATTTCCCGGGTATTCGATGCCGGCTGGGAGCCGCGCGAACTGAAACAACGCATGCGCCATATCGCCGAAAGCCTCGGCGCAGGATTGCCACACCACTACCCGGAGGCGCTGTCCATAGTCGTTCGGGCCACCGAAAGCCTGATCGAAGCGCACGGCGAAAAACTCACGTTCGAGTACATTTTTCTGCCCGATTTTGTGGAGGTGTTCGGTGTGGAGCATCCGGAGCAGTCTGTTCCCGCGCTGGAAGTCATCACGCGCTGGAGCAGTGCGGAGTTTGCGGTGCGGCCCTTCCTGCTGCGCTACCCGGAGCGAATGTACCCGCAGATGCTCGTCTGGTCACGGCACGCTTCCCCGCTGGTACGGCGCTTATCGAGCGAAGGTTTCCGGCCCCGGCTGCCTTGGGGGATGGGTATTCCGGCGCTCAAACGCGACCCCGCGCCCGTGCTGCCGGTATTGGAAAACCTCCGGGCCGATCCCGCCGAAACGGTGCGCCGTTCCGTGGCCAACTGCCTGAACGATATTTCCAAAGACCATCCCGACCTGGCGCTCAATATCGCCCGCCGCTGGCACGGCCTGCATCCCGATACCGACTGGATCGTGCGGCACGCCCTGCGGGGGTTGCTCAAAAAAGGCCGCGCTGAGGCGCTCGCGCAGTTTGGCTTCGACCGGGATGTTGCGGGTATTGTGGTGGAAAACCTGGAGGCATCCGCCGCAGTATCCCTCGGCGGCGAACTCGCGTTTTCGTTTTCGGTGAAAAATACGGCGCAGACGCCCCACCAGATTCGGCTGGAATACGGCATTGACTATATCACCGGCAGTGGGAAAATTTCACCTAAAATTTTCAAAATCAAGGAAATGATACTTGCCCCTGGTCAAACGGAGCGTGTACAAAAACGCCAACGGTTCACCGATTTTACCACCCGCAAGCACTACGCGGGCACGCACCGGCTGCGTATTTTGGTAAATGGGCGGGAAATGAGCGCAGTTGCGTTTGTGGTCGGCTGAGGGCTGTCCAGTCGCCTCTTCACCGCACTTCTTCGTAAACAACCGGTTCGGTATCCGTCTGTTGGGTGGCATGGCGGTTGGGTGGCGCATAGCACCCGGCACTGCCGCAGCAGCCCACGTTCAGCACGGCTTGTATGCCGAAGAGCACACCGGGTATGAGCAATATCCATTCGCCGGTGTGGTACACTTCCCAAAAAGCCCACAGGGCTATGCCTCCGCGGAGGAGGCGCATAAAATTCCATTGTCCGTTCATGTATTCAAAGGCACTTTTTCCAACCGCAGAGGCGCAGAGACGCGGAGTTTCAATAACCTGATGATCAAAATCTCCGCATCTCTGCGCCTCTGCGGTGAATTTGAAAATATCCAATAGCGTGGTGCAAAGGTCTGATGCAAGCCGGCAAAACCTGTCGGCTTATTCGGGTACTGTGTGGTGTTTTTTACGGGGAACGTTCTCCGCTACCCGGGTAATCCGGCAGGTCCGGCAAAAATGCAACCGCCTCCTGTTCAAAATCCAGCGCTGCGCTGTACGTCGCCAGGCCATTGGTCACGGCCAGAAAAGGCGCGCGAAATTGCAAGTTATACCGCGCCACTTGTTCAAAAGTGGCTTGCGTGATCGGTACTTTGGGCGATTTGCACTCCACCAGCAGCCAGGGTTGCAGGGCGGCGTCGAACACAGCGATATCGCAGCGTCTTGGCATGCCGTTCAGCGTCAGGCCGATTTCGGAGCGGATGCGGTTGGCCGGGTATGCTTTCACCTCCAACAGGTACACCAAGACCAGTTGGCGCAGCAGTTCCTCCGGGGTAAGTGCTACATTTTGCGCCGGACGGGATCGAATACGACACGTCCGCCTGCGGTTTTCGATATCCGCAGCACCGGCTGAAATTGCAGAAAATTGAGTTGCAGAAGCACGGCGCTTCTTAGTTTGTTGCCGTGGAGGTCTGTTCTTTTTCCAACATTTCCTGCACCCACTTGGTGGTCACCGACTTGGGCCGTTCGAGGGGCAGTGCGAGGGCGCGTGCCCAGCATTGAGCGGCCAGTACGCCCAGCGCGCGGCTGACGGCAAACATTACCGTGTAGTAATTGTACTCCTTCATGCCGTAATGTACCAGCAGGGCGCCGGAGTGTGCATCCACATTGGGCCACGGGTTTTTCACTTTGCCGAGGCTGGAGAGGATGGGGGGTACCACGTCGAAAATTTTCCAGACGATCTTGACCAGGTCGCTGTCGGGCACATTGTCTTCGGCAAACTGGCGCTGGGCCATGAAGCGCGGGTCGGGTTTGCGCAGTACGGCGTGGCCGTATCCGGGGATTACACGGCCGCTGGCCAGCGTACTTTTTACATAGTCGCCGATTTGCTCGCGGGAAGGCTTGGTGGTGCCGAGGGTGTCCACCATTTTGAGTACCCAGCGAATGACCTCCTGATTGGCCAAGCCGTGCAACGGGCCGGCCAGGGCATTGAACGCCGCGCTGAGGGACAAATACGGGTCGCTGAGCGTAGAGCCGACGAGGTGTGTGGTATGGGCAGAGGCATTGCCGCCTTCATGGTCGGCGTGGATGGTGAGAAACAGGCGCATGTATTCTTTGAACCCCGGGTCCTGGAAGCCCAGCATGTGCGCAAAGTTGCCGCCCCAGTCTAAGGAAATATCCGGCAGTACCTGTTCGCCCTTGTTGTAAATCCGGCTGTAAATATAGGCTGCGAGGCGGGGCAGGCGGGCGATGAGGTACATGGTGTCTTCGTAGGTAGCATCCCAGTACTCGGTTTTGTTCATGCCCGAGTTGTAGCGCTGGGCAAACACGCTGGTATTTTGCATGGCCATCACGCCCACGGAGAGTTGGGTCATGGGGTGGGCGTCGAGGGGCAACGCGTCAATGGCGCGGAAGACGTGTTCGGGCACATTGGAGCGGCGCACCCAGTTTTCGGTGAGCCATTTGACTTGTTCTTTGGTCGGGATTTCGCCCACCAGCATCAGCCAGAACAGGCCTTCCGGCAGGGGTTCTTTTCCTTTCGGGGCGCTGGGCAGTTTTTCACGCAATTCGGGTATAGAATATCCCCGGAAACGAATGCCTTCCTCCGCGTCGAGCAAGGAAGGCTCCCAGATCATGCAGGTGATGTCGCGCATGCCGCCGTATACCTGATCCAGCGATACCTCGTCAACTTTTTTGTTTCCGTGTTCCTGAAGCAACTCCTTGACTTCTTTTTTGAGCGCTTGCGATTTTTCGGCAAATAACTGTTTTAACGGATCCATGAATGTAGTTAGAGCGGTGATCTATGAAATGATGAGTGGTGCGATTCGCAGGTCATTCGGGCAGTACAGGCAGGCTAAAAAAACAGGCTTTACGAGGTAACAACCTTCGTCGGGCAAAGTTACAATTTTTGGTTTTTCTGTTGAGAAAAGGAGGTTTTTGTCAAAAACATAGGTTTTGCTATAAAAAAAGAGCCACCCCGAAAAAATCGGGATGACTCTTGTGTCTATCAAAAGTGAATTACCGAACTGAAGCCGGCAATACTTGTGGCTGAGTTTACCAAACGATGTCGTCCTCGTCTTTCGGTGTGTTTTTCTTTTCCGAGAGGTCGTCGGTTTGGTCGAGATCGGCTTCGGAGTCCACAAAATCCTCCTCATTTTCCGCATCGTTGGCATCGCGGTTTTGGGCTTCCCACTCGGCCTGACGGCGGTCGAACTCCTCATAGTCAAAGTCCGGCATGAGGGTCGTTTTGACGTGGTTGACCACTTCGTTCAACGAAGCAGCAAAGCGGTTGAAATCTTCCTTGTAAAGAAAAATTTTGTGGCGCTTGTAGCCAAACCCGTCCTCGCGGCGGGTGCTCTCGGTGATGGTGATGAAAAAATCATCGCCCCGGGTTTTGCGCACATCAATAAAGTAGGTGCGGCGTTTGCCGGCGCGTACGCGCTTGGAGAATACACTTTCTTCGGCGTCGCCGTCCCGATCCCGAAATCCACCGCCTCCGCGGTTGTCTCCCCGGTCCTTGAAACCGCCACGATCACGGTTGTCGCTCCGTTCCCGGAAGCCACCGCCACCGCGGTTGTCACTCCGTTCCCGGAAGCCACCGCCACCGCTGCTGCGGTTGTCGCTCCGGTCCCGAAAATCTCCTTGATCTCTCCGCTTAAAATGCCCGTATTCCACTTGTCTTGCGTTTTGTGAAAAAATAAATGTGATGAATTAGGTGCGAGCAAAGGTAGATTTTCCAATTAAACCACCATGTTTTTTTGGATAAGTACCTGGACTGAATAAATCGATAAAATAAACGCAGGGATTTTGAGGCAAGACAAGGCATTTTTTGAAAGCATAGCAGCGCTACGGTTGAAAAAAATAACGCAGTATTGACGCAAAAGACCAAAGTGGATTTTATCGATTTATTCGGTCCAGGTACTTAAGTCTGCCCGCGCATATTTCGGGCTGTACCTGCTCAAAGATTCAGCAGGAACCCGATGGTAAAGTTGGCGTCCCAGTCGAACACAAACTGCCGGCACCCCGTGGCGTCGGCGATGGACTTGTAGATATTGAGACCACCCTGCTGTTTGTCGCCCTCGCCCTTGTAGTCGCCCGGCGCTTTCAGCACGGTGTAGCGTTCCTTGCCGTTGCGGGTTTGTTTGGCTAATTCGAAGGGCACGCCGCCGATGATGAAGCAGGTACTGCGCAGGTTGGCAGGCACTTGTTTGGCTTTGGCGCTTACCTCCCGGTACACCGCATCGTCGCTGAGGCTGTTTTGGCGGTACTTGGCGCCGGGCAGTTCGATGCCGGTGGGCGCGCTGCCGCTCATCCAGGATACTTTCGTGTTGCCCGAGCCAATGTCCACCACAAAAGCGCGGTTGGCGTAGCTGCTCGGGAGGCAGGAACGCAGGGCGAGCTTGGCCTCTTGTTCAGGCGTTACTTCGTTCACAAAATAGCCCATGTCCTTGAGCGCATTGGAGATTTTGGAGGTAACCGGAATTTTTTTGGCCCCCGAACTAATGACAAAGTGGATGTTTTTCGGCCCAACACCGTAGGCCAGCATGTCGGCAATGTAGTTTTTGAGGCCCTTTTTGATGTCGTCGTCGGTCGCCAGACTTTCGTACACGAGACTGGCGCCGTACTCGGCTTTTTCTAGTTTCCAGTTGCGCCGGGCGTCGGTTTTGATAATAAACGAGTTAAAACCCGTAGCGCCGAGTTCGACCACACCTTTCAGCACGCCGTTGACGGGTGCAGGCGGCACAAAATTGAAGGCGGTGCTGCCGCCTTTGCCCCAGGTTTCAGACGTGGCGCCGGGCGTTGCAGGTTGGTTGCCGGACGCCGGGTCGGTAGCCGGTGTTTCGGTCTGGGCACTATCGGAACCGGTATTTTGAAAACGCGGCAGAAAGGTTTTTACCGCAAAGTACACGCCGCCGATAATGACAAGCGTGATGAGGAGTCGGGAGAACGAGGTCAGTCGAGCCATGATGTAGAATGGGTTTGAAAATTGTGTGTGTCGGTGTGGTTGTTTTGGCTGCAAATCTACTTATATTTTCATTGCCCGGTTGCGGTTCTCCTGCCGGATACGCGCACTGGTCGCAGGGCAACAAATAACGCCGGACGACGAAAAAACGGGGTATCCCAGCAGTACCAACTGCCCTGTATTTTTAAAAATCCAACTGACTGGTTGTAAATTGATTTAGCTGGTTATTTGACCAAGGTTGGTCTTTTATTTCTTCATTTTCAGATGGTTAAAACAACCGCTGCTTCAAGGCTGTCTGCACGGACGGAAACCCGGACAAAAAAAAATGTCGAATAACCGCCGGGATAAATACCCGGCATTCCAAAACCACCTACTTTCGGGCGTTTTTTGTGCGCAAATCGCACGCATTTTTTTTGATAATCCTGTTTTGACAAACAAATAATCCACCCGGGATACCCAAAAATTTCCCGGGCCGGGTCAGTCTGGTTTTCGTCTCGTGAACATCTTTTTCTACGCATCGCACAGGAGCAGCCGCACGGCTCCGCGCTCCGCCCGCATCGGCCTTTTTTGGCAAGGCGCCGCACGGCCGCCCGTTTCCTCCACCTCCCGCTTTTCGCAAAAAATACACACGTCAGGCCAGATGTGCCGGGCTGTGCTGCCCCGTATTTGAGGGTTGTCAAACTGACCCGCTTGCCCGCCTGCAACAGCATCTTTCCATGGATAATCCTCCAATACTTATGAACGAAATTTTCCGCCTAAGTACCCTTGTTTCAACTGCCGCCCGGACCTTCGCATTGGCAGTCGCATTGCTCTCCGCAACAACCGCCGCCCAGAGCCAAACCGTCGGCGATTTCCGAGCCCGGCAATCCGGCAACTGGAACAACACCAACACCTGGGAGCAGTGGAACGGCTCGGCGTGGGTCACGGCCTACGCAACCAACGGCTACCCACTCGTGGCCGGCACCGCTACCAGCGCCAAAACAACCACTGCCGGTACAACCCACACCATCGCACTGCCCGCCGGCATACAAACCGGCGACCTGCTGCTCGTCTTTTGGACCGATGCGGAGGACAGCGGTACGGCCCCCGCCACCCCCGCAGGTTTTACGCAGTTGTACACCAACAGCAGCGGAAACCGAATCCGAAGGGCATGGTACAAAACCGCCGACGGCACGGAAGGTACGTCCATAAATATCACCGGCGGGGCCGAACGCAGCGCCCACACCGCCTGCCGCATGCTGGCCGGAACCTGGCAAGGAACACCGGAAGCCGGCAATCTGGATACCGGAACAGACGACAAGCCCAACCCGCCGAATTTCAATCCGCTTGCCTGGGGCGCAGAACCGACTATGTGGATCGCCACAGCCCACTCGGAGGGCGATAACGGGGTAACTGCCCCGGCCAATTACACCGAAAACCTGCTCGTAGGGCACTCGGGCGGTACCGGCGGCGCGCATGCCACCATGGCAATGTCGCATCGGTTTGTAACAGCCACGTCGGAAAATCCGGGAGACTTTGACCTGGAAGAGGACCGGGTGCATGCCGCTTCCACCGTTGCGGTGCGCGGCCAAATCGGCAGTATTCCGGTCGGATACCCGAAATCCGTTTTCCCGACGGTGGCGGATGCCGTAACCGGGGTTCAATCGGCATCCAATGTAACCGTACACCATCACATTGCCCCCCGATATCGTGCCGGGCGAAATGCTGGTCGTGGTTTTTTCGGTGGACGGCGACCCAACAGTTTCGGTGGATACGCTCTCCAGCGGAAACAACTGGAACAAAATGGAGCAGGCGAGTTTCGAGACGTCCGTAACCGGCGCTGTTTTTTGGAAAATAGCAGCCGGCAGCGATGCCCTGACCCTGAAAACGTCGAGCAGCCAGCGCAGCAGCCACATCAGCTACAGGCTCCGCGATGCAACAGGAATATCGGGCACTGCAGCCGTCGGCAACAGCAGCAACAGCAATCCGCCCGATCACACGCCCCCCGATGGCATCGGAGACTACCTCTGGCTGGCCACCCGGTCGGGCGACAATATAACCGTGGCCTCGGCCCCACCGCCCTCCTTTTCGGATATGCAGACGCAAGGCGCCGGCCACGGCGATGGCGCTTCCACCAGCACAGCCATTCGACCCTGGAATGCCGCATCCCTGGACCCCGGCAGTTTCACCAGCAACACGGAACAATGGGTGAGTTTTAACCTCGCCATCCGCGGCGGCGGTACCGCCACCGTGCGCAACAACCACACCGTAACCGCCACCACCGCAGTAAGCGTACCCGACGTGACCATCGAAACCGGCGGTACGGTGATCATAAACGACGGAGTCACTTTTACGACACCCGCCGGCGGCAGTTTCCAGGTAGCAGGTACCCTGCAAATGGGCGCCGACGGCACCGCCACGATAGCCGGCGCCGGGGCTTTCTCGCTCCATACCGGAGGCACGCTCGGCATCACATCCCCCGCCGGCATCACTGGTTCGGAAGCCACCGGCAATGTCCAGGTCACCGGCCCGCGCACCTTCAGCACCGACGCCGGTTATGTGTACAACGGCATTGCTCCGCAACAGACAGGCAACGGCCTGCCTGCCGTGGTGGCCGGCTTGAAAATGGACAATACCGACAGCGGCACGGGCGTGTCGCTCACCAACAGCACCACCGTAACCGATACCCTGAACCTGAAAGACGGCCTGCTCACCACCGGCGCGAACAGCATCACCGTGCCGGCTGCCGGCAGCATAACCAATGCCTCGGCAGCGAGCTATGTGTCCGGCAACCTGTGCCGCGGTATCCCTGCCGGCGCCAATACCTGCGTGTTTCCCATCGGGACGCCCACAGCCTACGCACCGGCTACCCTCGACTTCCTCGCCGGCACCGAGGCCGGCACCCTGTGCAGTGCCACCACCAACGGGGATCATCCCGCTATCGCCACCTCCCAGCTGGACGCGGATAGCTCCGTCAACCGCTATTGGTTCTTCGACGTACAAAACGGTCTGGCTACCGCAAACTACCACGCTACGTTCAACTGGGTGAGCGCCGACGCGGACATGGATTTTGACTACAGCACTGCCCTTGTCGGGAAATACAACGCCCCCGACTGGACCTACCCAACCCCCGGCGCCCGCACGGCCACCTCGGTGCAAATCACCGGAGCGAGCGGGTTCAGCGCGTTTCAGGTGGGAAACGAGGCCACCATTTCCTGTTCCTCTATCACCTGTGCAGCCGGCAGCCCGTTTGTGCGCATGACCGATGTGGGCCAGTGCGACTACACCGTGCAAGGCGCCGAATTTGACCCGACGCTCGGCGGCGACTGCCCCGGGGCAACGGTCTCCAATGATTTCAACAACCTGAGCACATTGGCAGGCGCCGATCTGCCGGGTGGTACCACGACGATCGTATGGTCGGTGACGGCCGGTATGTTCAGCGCATCCTGCGCAATCGCCGTGACGGTGACGGATGCCGAACCGCCCGCTATTTCCTGCCCGGCGGACATTTCGGTGGACACCGACGCAGGCGTTTGCAGCGCGGCGGTCAATTTCACCACCCCGGCCGGCACGGACAACTGCCCCGGCGCAACGACCGCGCAAACCGCAGGCCTCACCTCGGGCGCAGATTTTTCGGTGGGCACCACGACCAACACGTTTGAAACCACGGCCGCCAATGGCCAGACCACCGCCTGCTCGTTCGTGGTGACGGTGACGGATGCCGAGCCGCCCGCTGTTTCCTGCCCGGCGGATATTTCGGTGGACACCGACCCGGGTGCGTGCAGCGCGGCGGTGGCGTACGCAACCCCGGCCGGCACGGACAACTGCCCCGGCGCAACGACCGCGCAAACCGCGGGTTTTGCCTCGGGCGCGGATTTTCCGGTGGGAACCACGACCAACACGTTTGAAACCACAGCTGCCAACGGCCAGACCACGTCCTGCTCGTTTGCGGTGACGGTGACGGATGCCGAGCCACCCGCTATTTCCTGCCCGGCAGACATTTCGGTGGACACCGACCCGGGCGCGTGCAGCGCGGTAGTCAATTTCACCACCCCGAGCGGCACAGACAACTGCCCCGGCGCAACGACTGCGCAAACCGCGGGTTTTGCCTCCGGCGAAACCTTTCCCGTCGGCAGTACAACCAACACGTTTGAAACCACGGCCGCCAACGGCCAGACCACTTCCTGCTCGTTCGCCGTAACGGTGACGGATGCCGAGCCGCCCGCCCTCGTTTGCCCGGCGGACATTTCGGTGGAAACCGACGCAGGCGCGTGCAGCGCGGTAGTGGCGTACGCCACCCCGAGCGGCACGGACAACTGCCCCGGCGCAACGACTGCGCAAACCGCGGGTTTTGCCTCCGGCGAAACCTTTCCCGTCGGCAGTACAACCAACACGTTTGAAACCACGGCCGCCAACGGGCAAACGACCGCCTGCTCATTTTCGGTGACGGTGACGGATGCCGAACCGCCCGCCCTCGTTTGCCCGGCGGACATTTCGGTGGACACCGACGCGGGCGCGTGCAGCGCGGCAGTGGCGTACGCCACCCCGAGCGGCACGGACAACTGCCCCGGCGCAACGACCGCGCAAACCGCAGGCCTCGCCTCGGGTTCGGATTTTCCGGTGGGAACCACGACCAACACGTTCGAGACCACGGCCGCCAACGGCCAGACCACGTCCTGCTCGTTCGCCGTGACGGTGACGGATGCCGAGCCGCCCGCTGTTTCCTGCCCGGCGGACATTTCGGTGGACACGGATGCGGGAAATTGCAGCGCAGCGGTGGCCTACGCAACCCCGAGCGGCACGGACAACTGCCCCGGCGCAACGACCGCGCAAACCGCAGGCCTCGCCTCGGGCGCAGATTTTCCGGTGGGAACCACGGCCAACACGTTTGAAACCACGGCCGCCAATGGCCAGACCACCGCCTGCTCGTTTGCCGTGACGGTGACGGATACCGAGCCGCCCGCTGTTTCCTGCCCGGCCGATATTTCGGTGGACACGGATGCGGGAAATTGCAGCGCGGCGGTGGCCTACGCAACCCCGAGCGGCACGGACAACTGCCCCGGCGCAACGACCGCGCAAACCGCGGGCCTCGCCTCGGGATCGGATTTTCCGGTGGGAACCACAACCAACACGTTTGAAACCACGGCTGCCAATGGCCAGACCACCGCCTGCTCGTTCGCCGTGACGGTGACGGATGCCGAACCGCCCGCTGTTTCCTGCCCGGCGGATATTTCGGTGGACACCGACCCGGGCGCGTGCAGCGCGGCGGTCAATTTCACCACCCCGGTCGGCACGGACAACTGCCCCGGCGCAACGACCGCGCAAACCGCGGGCCTCGCCTCGGGTTCGGATTTTCCGGTGGGAACCACGGCCAATACGTTCGAGACCACGGCCGCCAATGGCCAGACCACCGCCTGCTCGTTTGCCGTGACGGTGACGGATGCCGAGCCGCCCGCTATTTCCTGCCCGGCGGACATTTCGGTGGACACGGACGCGGGCGTTTGCAGCGCGGCGGTCAATTTCACCACCCCGAGCGGCACGGACAACTGCCCCGGCGCAACGACCGCGCAAACCGCGGGCCTCGCCTCGGGTTCGGATTTTCCGGTGGGCAGCACGACCAACACGTTTGAAACCACGGCCGCCAACGGCCAGACCACGTCCTGCTCGTTCGCGGTGACGGTGACGGATGCCGAGCCGCCCGCTGTTTCCTGCCCGGCGGACATTTCGGTGGATACCGACGCGGGCGCGTGCAGCGCGACGGTCAATTTCACCACCCCGGTCGGCACGGACAACTGCCCCGGCGCAACGACCGCGCAAACCGCGGGCCTCGCCTCGGGTTCGGATTTTCCGGTGGGAACCACGGCCAATACGTTCGAGACCACGGCCGCCAATGGCCAGACCACCGCCTGCTCGTTTGCCGTGACGGTGACGGATGCCGAGCCGCCCGCTGTTTCCTGCCCGACAGACATTTCGGTGGACACGGACGCAGGCGTTTGCAGCGCGGCGGTGATTTTCGCCACCCCGAGCGGCACAGACAACTGCCCCGGCGCAACGACCGCGCAAACCGCGGGCCTCGCCTCGGGTTCGGATTTTCCGGTGGGCAGCACGACCAACACGTTTGAAACCACGGCCGCCAATGGCCAGACCACCGCCTGTTCGTTTGCCGTGACGGTGACGGATGCCGAGCCGCCCGCTGTTTCCTGCCCGACAGACATTTCGGTGGACACGGACGCAGGCGTTTGCAGCGCGGCGGTGATTTTCGCCACCCCGAGCGGCACGGACAACTGCCCCGGCGCAACGACTGCGCAAACCGCAGGCCTCGCCTCGGGCGCGGATTTTCCGGTGGGCACCACAACCAACACCTTTGAAACCATGGCTGCCAACGGCCAGACTACGTCCTGCTCGTTTGCGGTGACGGTGACGGATGCCGAGCCGCCCGCTGTTTCCTGCCCGACAGACATTTCGGTGGACACGGACGCAGGCGTTTGCAGCGCGGCGGTGATTTTCGCCACCCCGAGCGGCACGGACAACTGCCCCGGCGCAACGACTGCGCAAACCGCAGGCCTCGCCTCGGGCGCGGATTTTCCGGTGGGCACCACGGCCAATACGTTCGAGACCACGGCCGCCAATGGCCAGACCACCGCCTGTTCGTTTGCCGTGACGGTGACGGATGCCGAGCCGCCCGCTGTTTCCTGCCCGACAGACATTTCGGTGGACACGGACGGAGGCGTTTGCAGCGCGGCGGTGATTTTCGCACCGGCGGCACGGACAACTGCCCCGGCGCAACGACTGCGCAAACCGCAGGCCTCGCCTCGGGCGCGGATTTTCCGGTGGGCACCACAACCAACACCTTTGAAACCATGGCTGCCAACGGCCAGACTACGTCCTGCTCGTTTGCGGTGACGGTGACGGATGCCGAGCCGCCCGCCATTTCCTGTCCGGCCGATATTTCGGTGGACACGGACGCAGGCGTTTGCAGCGGCGGTGAATTTCACCACCCCGAGCGGCACGGACAACTGCCCCGGCGCAACGACCGCGCAAACCGCGGGCCTCGCCTCGGGTTCGGATTTTCCGGTGGGCAGCACGACCAACACGTTTGAAACCACGGCCGCCAATGGCCAGACCACCGCCTGCTCGTTTGCCGTGACGGTGACGGACGCCGAACCGCCCGCTGTTTCCTGTCCGGCGGATATTTCGGTGGAAACCGACGCCGGGCGCGTGCAGCGCGGCAGTGGCCTTCGCAACCCCGAGCGGTACGGACAACTGCCCCGGCGCAACGACCGCGCAAACCGCAGGCCTCACCTCCGGTGCAGATTTTCCGGCAGGCACCACAACCAACACGTTTGAAACCACGGCCGCCAACGGCCAGACCACGTCCTGCTCGTTCGCGGTGACGGTGACGGATGCCGAACCGCCCGCAATTTCCTGCCCGGCGGATATTTCGGTGGACACCGACGCGGGCGCGTGCAGCGCGGCGGTGAATTTCACCACCCCGAGCGGCACGGACAACTGCCCCGGCGCAACGACCGCGCAAACCGCAGGCCTCGCTTCCGGTGCAGATTTTCCGGTGGGAACCACAACCAACACGTTTGAAACCACGGCCGCCAACGGCCAGACCACGTCCTGCTCGTTTGCCGTGACGGTGACGGATGCCGAGCCGCCCGCTATTTCCTGCCCGGCGGACATTTTGGTGGACACCGATGCGGGCGTGTGCAGCGCGGTAGTGGCGTACGCCACCCCGAGCGGCACAGACAACTGCCCCGGCGCAACGACCGCGCAAACCGCAGGCCTCGCCTCGGGCGCGGATTTTCCGGTGGGAACCACAACCAACACATTTGAAACCACGGCCGCCAACGGCCAGACCACCGCCTGCTCGCTCGCAGTGACGGTGACGGATGCCGAGCCGCCCGCCCTCGTTTGTCCGGCGGACATTGCGGTGGATACCGACGCGGGCGCGTGCAGTGCGGCGGTGGCCTACGCAACCCCGAGCGGCACGGACAACTGCCCCGGCGCAACGACTGCGCAAACCGCAGGCCTCGCCTCGGGATCAGATTTTCCGGTGGGAAGCACAACCAACACGTTCGAGACCACAGCCGCCAACGGGCAGACAACATCCTGCTCGTTTGCGGTGACGGTGACGGATGCCGAGCCGCCCGCTGTTTCCTGCCCGACAGACATTTTGGTGGACACCGACCCGGGTGCGTGCCTGTACACCATTTCCGGCACGGCTTACGATCCGGCGGTGGGCGACAACTGCGGCGTGGTGTGGGTGAACAACGATGCCAACGGCATGGCCTCGCTGGACGGCGTGGTGCTGCTCGCCGGCGCCACCCTGATCGAGTGGACGGTAGCGGATGGCAACGGCCTGATCGCCATTTGCCAGTTTACCATCACCGTGGCGACGTGTACCTCCATTTCGGGTACTATTTTTTGGCAAGGCGACGGGGTTACGGGCGTGAACAACGCAGACGTGACCCTCACGGGAGGCACCTCGGATAGCGACACGACCGACAGCAGCGGGGATTATACGCTGGTGGCCAACCTCGGCGACGACTGCGTCATCACCCCGAAGAAAGGCAACCAGTTTACCCTCAACGGGGTGACGGCTGCGGATGCTTCGGCCATTCAGCAGCACCTGTCCGGCGCGCAAGGCGAGGTGATAACCGACTTTTTCCGGCTGGTGGCTGCCGACCTGAACAAGAGCAATACGATTTCGATTGTGGATGCGGCGCTCATTCGCCAGGGTATCCTCGGCAACCCGTCGGCGCTGGCCATCCTGAACACGACGGGCGACTGGCGTTTTGTCGGTACGGCGTATCCCGATGTTTTGACCAATATCGGCCCGTATGTGCTGACCGATTTTTCGGCCTACGAGCAGCGCACGCTTGCGGGTGTGGCGATGGATATGGCCGGGCAGGATTTTTGGGCCGTCAAAGTGGGCGATGTGTTTGAGCAGACACTTCCCGGGGTGGACATTGCCGACCCGGCGCTCAAGCCCGACCCGTCGGCCCGGCCGTTGGTGTGGCGCGTACGCGACCGCGTGCTGCAGGCCGGCGAGCCGGTGGAACTCGACTTTTCGGTGGTCAATTTCACCGACATCGCGGCGTTTCAGCACGGCATGCGTTTCGATCCGGCGGTGTTGCAATACGAAGCCATGCACAGCACCACGACGGAAATCCCGCTGGATGCTGCGGGCAACTTTGGCGCCTACCGGATTGCGGCGGGCGAGTTGCGCACCTTGTGGTCGGTGGCCGAAGGCGTCACGCTACCGGGGGTGCAGCCCATGTACCGCTTGCATTTTACCGCCCTGCAAGGCGGTATGAAACTCAGCGAAGTGGTGTCGTTTGATCCGGCTGTTTTGCGCGCCGTGGCGTACACGACCGCGCTGGCTCCGCGCGAAGTGCAATTGGTTTTCACGGACTACAAAAACACGGGGTTGCTTTCCACGGACAACCAGGTGGACATCCCGAACACCGGCTTCGATCTGCTGCAAAACCGGCCGAATCCGTTCAGCGACCGCACGACCATTGGTTTTATCCTGCCGGAGGCTTGCGCTGCGCAACTGCGCGTATTCGACATCAGCGGCCGCGAGCTGTGGCGCTCCGACGAAACATACCCGGCGGGCTACCACGAGGTGGTGCTCCGGCTGGAAGAACTCCCGGCAACGGGTATGCTTTTTTACGAACTGACCACACCGCAGGGCAAGCAGACGCGCAGGATGCTGGCCGTGGGGATGTAACGATGGCGGGTGTTCAGAGCACGGGCTGACCCAGTGCTCTGAACACCCCCTTACTTTTTGCTTTTCGTCGTTTTTTGACAAAAACACTTTCGACCAAAATTATCCGCGCCCATGCCTTTGTACCAAATTTTGGTATACTTTTGTGGCGCTTGATTCGCGCTTTACCTGTTTTTATTTTAATCCGTTTTTTTGAATCAAAGCCGGCGTTGCCAAAAAAACACGTCGTCGCCAACAGAAAAGTCATCTTGTGAAAAAGTCCTTGCCCCGTTTTTCGGGCGCTGCCTGCCAAGGGCGCCGCGCTCTGTATTCGTCTGAATGGTACCGCTGCCCGGCGGTATGGGCTACGCTACTACCGAACCTTTCTTTTTTTACCATACCCCGCATACCGGATGCCGGCCCCGCGCCGTGCGTCCGTTCTGTATTGTTTCACGCTGAAAACCCTTTTTGGTTATGAAAAATACTCTACAAATCTGGAACAACACCTGGGGCCACACCGCCCGATCCTGTCGGCAATATGCAGGAGAGGTCCTGCGAAGAGCCGCGCCTGTGGTGGTGATGGTGGTGATGGGGGCTGGGAGTGCGTGGGGACAGATACTCCAGGTTACGGGTTCTCCACAGACGGCCACTACAACGAGCACAACGTTGACCATCAACAAACCGTCGGGGCTGGCTGTGGGGGATATCATGTTTGCCAATATTATCCAGACAGATAACGACGCGGGCACGGGCCTGAATACGAACGCCTCACGCTCGGGCTGGACGGTTATTGCCGGCAATCAAATTGGTATTAACGGCAACAACGAATGGTGGGGGACGCTGCTTTATAAGATAGCCGATGCCGCGGATGTGATGGCAGCCAATTTCGCCTTTACCCTGGATACCGACGCCAACGGCGACGGCAGTGCGGGCGGCATCGTGGCATTCTCAGGAGTAGATACGGGGTTTCCGTTTGACGCAGTACCTCCGGGCGTTTTTAACACGACGGTTTCGGACGACCTGCTGGCTACCGGCATCACCACTACAACGAACAATGCCGCGGTGGTCATGTTCGGCATGAACGCCGCGAACGAAACGTTCGGCAGCTGGACGACGACTGCGCCGGGCGCCTTGGCCGAAGTGTTCGAGCAAACATTCGCTAGCGGAGCGTCAATGGGCGCGGCTGCTGCCTGGGGCACCCTGGCCACGGCGGGCGCTACAGGAAACGGTACGGCCGAAATGAGCGACAACGATAACGATCCCAACGGCGCCTTGCTGATCGCCTTGCGGCCGGCCAATGCCACTATTACTTCGCCGTTCACGCCTGCCTATGGCGGAACGTTTACCGTGCCGGCCGGCGTCACCTGCGTGCGGGTGCAGGCCTGGGGCGGCGGTGGCGGCGGCGGTATGAATGATACCGGCGGCGGCAGTGGTGCGGACGGCGCCGGCGGCGGCGGTGGCGGCGGTTACCGTGAGGGTGTGCTGATTGTTTCGCCGGGCGATAACATTACCGTCGCGATAGGCGCCGCTGGCGCCGGCGCCCCCAATACTACGAATACAGCAGGAACGGCCGGCGGTAACTCCACGGTAACGCATACCAGCGGCGTCATAACCGCCAATGGTGGCACCGCCGGTACCAGCGGCACTGCCGGCGGCACTGGCGGCGGTGGATCTTTTAGCGGAACGGTATACGGTCAGATTGCCTTTGCCGGCGGCGCCGGCGGCGGCGGCGACGCCAATGAGGGCGGCGGCGGCGGTGGTAGCGCAGGTTCGGCCGGTAATGGCGGTAACGGCGCAAACCTGACAGCCGGTACTGCCGGAGCAGGCGGCGGCGCCGCGGGCGGCGCCGGTGGTGATGACGGCGCCGGCACATCGGGATCGCTTCCCGGCGGCGGCGGCGGTGGCGCCGGGGATGAGGGCGGCGGCGGCGGTAACGGCGCCTATGGCCAGGTTATCCTGACCTGGGGTAGTTTGTCTTCCAGTACGGCAGGCACTATTACATCCGGCTCTCCGGCTTCCAGTTGTACTTCACCATTCAATCCCAATAATATATCCGGCGATGACCCCGCCGGCGCCGAAACCTGGTCCTGGCAATCCAGCACCGACGGCGGTACTACCTGGACGACCATCGGGGGCGCAACGTCCGCATCGTACGATCCGGGCAATATCACCGCGACCACGCAATACCGCCGGCTGCGGTCGGTATCAGGCGAATGTCCGGGCATTTCCAACGTGGTGACTTATTCGGTCAATACGCCGCCCACGGCCGGCGCACCCACGACGGCTTCCGTATGTACCGGTACGCCTGCTACAATCGCGGGCAATCCGACGGGCGGTTCCGGCATGTATACGACCCATGCCTGGACGATCACCAACGCCGGCGGTACCGGCGCTACTAACGGCGCCAACCTGACCAATGCCAACCAGGAAACGGTTACGTTCAACGGCACGGGATTGACGGCCGGTACGGTGACGCTGCAATATACTGTAACTGACAACAACGGTTGCACCGGTACCAAAACGGTAGCCGTGACGGTCAGCTTGTCTCTTGCGATAACGGGCGTGTCGATTTGTGCAGGTGGTAGCGGCAGTTTGGCGGTTACCTCTGCCTGCGCCGATGTATCCGGATCGGAAGGGCCATCCTTCGCCGGCACAGGGACAAACGTGACAGGAGTAGGAACGGTAGCATGGACAAATCCCGGAAATATCGTTTCGGATAATGGTTCCTCTGCAACTGCCAGCAGAGGCACAGATGGTACCGTCACGACAAACTATCTTCAGGGGACGAATCTCGGTTTCACGATACCTTCCGGCGCCACGATAAATGGCATACAGGTTTCCATGAACCGTTTTGCCTCGGTCAGTTCAGGCAGTGATAATGTACAGGATAATATAGTCAGATTAATTAAGGCAGGTACGGTTACCGGTGATAATAAAGCCGTTGCCGGAAACTGGGCAACAGCTACCGGCACCGTGGTGAGTTATGGCGGGGCTTCGGATTTGTGGGGTACCACCTGGACCCCGGCCCAGATCAACGCTTCCAATTTTGGTGCAGCCTTGTCTGCCAATATTACGCGGGATAATGGCATCGTTACGGGTTCTGTTGATTACATCAGCATTACCGTTTATTATACCATCGACCATACGATCAGCTGGTACACTGTTTCATCCGGCGGCACCGCTGTTCAAACGGAAAGCAGCCTGACCACCTTCAATCCGGTCGGCGATGCAGAGGTGCTCATGGCTGGCGCACCCTATAGTAGCCTGAACAATACGAACACCCCCGGCACCTATACGTTCTGGGCGGAATGTTCCTTGTATCCGGACTGTCGTACAGCGGTTGATTTTGTAATTAATCCCGGTCCTTCCTGCTCCATCACCGGCTCCGACCCGGTATGTGCCAATTCTACGGGCCACGTTTACATGGGCTCGGGTGGCGGCACTTATTCGTGGAGCATCGCTGGTAATGGTACGATCAACGGCTCGACCACTAACCCGACGGTAACCGTGGATGCCGGCACTGCGGGCACTTACACCGTCACGCTGACCGTGACCAATGCCGGATGCACTTCCTCTTGCTCCAAAACGGTGACGGTAAATACAAACCCAACGGCGGCAATCGGTGGTGCGTTGAGTTTCTGCGCGGGCAGCAGCACCACGCTCACGGCGAGCGGCGGCACCTCGTACCTGTGGGACGACAATAGCACGAACGCCATGCGCACGATCAGCGCGGCAGGCACATACACCGTACAGGTGACGGACGGCAACGGCTGCACCGATACCGAAACAGCGACGGTGACGCAAAATGCCGCCCCCGCCGCCGTCACCGCTTCCGGCGCCGGTACCTTCTGCGGCAGCACCACGATCACGGCCGACAACGGCGGCGACGGCACCATTTATTTCCAGGGCACTACCAGCGGCGGCATGTCCACGGCCAATGCTTCCGCGAGCGAAGTGGTGACATCCTCGGGCACCTACTACTTCCGCGCCCGCTCGGCAGACGGCTGCTGGGGAACGGAGGGCAGTGTGACCGTGACCATCAACCCACTCCCGACGGCCAACTCCTGCAACCAGGTGAACGACCTGTGCCAAACCAATAGCGGAACCATAGACATCAAAGCCAGCGGCGGCACCCCCTCGTACAGCGTCACCTGGACGCCGGCGCACGGGATGTCGCAACCACAGACCATCACGAACAGCGGCGATATGATCACTATCACCGGCCTGCAGGGCGGCACCAACTACACGTTTGTAGTGAAGGACGCGAACAACTGCCAGGCGCCGTAGTACAGCAACGACATTTTACTGGATAATCCTTACTTCTGATATGCTCCATGAGTTTCAAACGATCCACCTAAATTTTAAAAACAACATCTTATGACTAAGAAACTTCTACTTTTCTTCGGTGTGCTCGCCGGTATTGGATACGCGACGCACATACAGGCCCAGTGTACGGGCGGCATGTCGGTGATGATCCTCGGCTCCACGTCGGGTTCGCCGTTGACGGCTACGGCCAGTTCGACGCCTGCATCCTGCAACGGCGGGAGCAACGGTACGGCCACGGTCGTACCTGCGGGCGGCAGCCCGGCATATTCCTACAACTGGGAAGGCTCGCCGACCGGCGACGGTACGGCCACGATCACGGGCCTGACCATGGGCACTTACACGGTGACGGTGACGGACGTAAACTTATGCTCGACGGTGACGAGTGTGATGGTGGCACAGCCAACAGCCTTGACCGCAGCCATCGCAGCGACGGACGCATCGGGTGTTGTCAACGACATGATCGTGTGCCCGGGCGGCTCGGCCAACCTGGACGCGAACCCGAGCGGCGGCACACCGGGCTACACCTACGTTTGGGACAACATGCTGCCTGCGCAGGAAATGAACACGGTCACGCCTCCGGCGACGACGACCTACAACGTGACGGTCACGGATGCCAACAGCTGTACGGCTGTGGCTGCAAAGACCATCACCGTCAACCCGACACTTACCGCAGCCATCGCGGCAACCGATATGTCAGGCTACTCCAGCGACATGATCGTATGCCCGGGCGGCTCGGCCACCCTCGATGCTGACCCCAACGGCGGTACACCCGGCTACACCTATGTTTGGGACAATATGCTTGCTGCGCAGGAAATGAATACGGTCACGCCTCCGGCGACGACGACCTACAACGTGACGGTCACGGATGCCAATGGTTGTACGGCTGTGGCAGCCAAGACCATCACCGTCAACCCGGCCTTGTCTGCCGTAATAGCAGCGACGGATGCATCGGGCGTGGCAAACGACATGATCGTGTGTCCGGGCGGTTCGGCCAACCTCGACGCGAACCCCACTGGCGGATCACCTGGCTACAATTATACCTGGGACAACGACCTGACGGGCAATACGGACATGCATACCGTAACGCCTGTGGCAACGACGACCTACAATGTGACAATCACGGACAACGTCGGTTGTACCACCACGGCAGCCAAAACCATCACGGTTAATCCGGCATTGTCGGCCGTCATCGCGGCAACAGATGCTTCCGGTGTCGCCAACGACATGATCGTGTGCCCGGGCGGCTCGGCCAATCTGGACGCCAACCCCACCGGTGGCACCGCCGGCTACACCTACGCTTGGGACAACAGCCTGCCCGCGCAGGAAATGCACACAGTTACTCCGGTAGCGACTACGACCTACAACGTGACGGTCACGGATGTCAACGGTTGCACGGCTGTAGCGGCTAAGATGATCACCGTGAATCCGGCCCTCACCTTCTCCTCCGCCTCCGTCACCTCGAACTACAACGGCGCGCATGTCAGCTGCGCCGCCGGTCAGGGCACGAGCAACAACGGCGAGATAACGGTAGCCGCTACCGGCGGCACACCGGGCTATATGTACAGCAAAGACAACGGCATGAACTACCAGATGTCCGGCGTATTCAGTGCTCTGACGGCAGGCGCCTACACCATGGTGGTACAGGATGCCAACGGCTGCACGACTTCGCAAGTTGTCAACGTCGTGGCGCCGACGGCGATCACCGCCGCTACCTGCACGAATGCCAACGACTTGTGCCAGTTGAATGCAGGCGAGGTGCGAGTAGAAGCGGCCGGCGGCACGGGCGCGCTGACTGCCTCCTGGACAAGTGCATGCATGCCGAGCGCCGGCGGTCCATTGGCTATCCCGGCAATCTTTACGGGTTTGAAAGGGAACTGCACCTACAACTTTGTCGTCACCGATGCCAACGGGTGTCAGGTGCCGTAACAGATATTTGATTTGTACCCATGTGACGCGCAGCCCACGAGACCTTCCAGATTTGACAAACCTGGAAGGTCACATGGGTGGTTAATTCACCGGGTGACTTGAAGTCTTATGTCGTCAACTTAAGCGCCGCGCTTGGTGTTTTCACCAAGCGCACTCGCACTCGGTAGCGCTTGGTGAAAACACCAAGCGCGGCGGCCAATTGATTTTTTTCAGACAGGATTTACAAGATTTACAGGATAAATGAGGCGACTCCGTCGCCGAAAATCCTGTAAATCCTTTTTATCCTGTCAAAAAATGAATTCGCCTGTCAACGGCGCAATACGGTGCGGACTTAAGAGACAGCCTCTCGTTCCGGGTTGTGTCAAGATTTGGAGGGAGCGGGCGGGCACGTTTTTCGGGCGTGCCCGCCAACTCCGCTCTGTTGAAGCAGCATGGTGATTACTAATGCTTTTTAATTCTGATTGAAATGAAAAAAGGACTCTTTTCTCAAGTCGCCATTCTCGCGCTTTGTTTTCTGGCAGGTATCGTACAAGCCGGGGCACAATGTGCGGGGCCGATGTCGGTCCCGATCCTCGGGTCCGGCACGGGCAGTAGTTTGTCTGCCGGCGAAACGCATATTGATGCCTTGTGCCCGGCCACAAACGGCTCGGCCACGATTTCGGCCACGGGCGGCACGGCGCCTTACTCCGGGACAGGTACGTTCCCGCAACTGCCCGGCACCCAGCAGTACACCGTGACGGATGCGGCAGGCTGTATGGCTACGGTAATGGTCACCATACTCGTGACGGACGCTACCCCGCCCTTCATCTCCTGCCCTGCCGGCCAAACGGTCACACCGCCTTCCGGCGAATGTACCTACACCATTTCCGGCACGGCATTCGACCCGACGTCGAGCGACAACTGTGGTGTGGCGAGCACGACCAACGATTTCAATAACATGGCCTCGCTGAACGGCGCGGTACTTCCTGCCGGCGCCAACGTGATCGAATGGATGGTGACCGACGTGACAGGGCTGACCAATACCTGCCAAATTACCCTGACCGTCAATGCGTGTACCCAAATCACCGGTACGATTTTCTGGCAGGGCGACGGCGTCACGGGCGTGAACAACGTGAACGTGGCGCTCACCGGAGAAGCCACCGACAACGACGTGACCGTACCTGCCGGCACCTATAGCCTGGTGGCCAACACGGGCGACGATTTTGTGGTCACCCCGACGAAGAACCCGCCGGGCGGTATGTTCAATGGTGTGACGGTCGCCGATGCTTCGGCTATTCAGCAGCACCTGACAGGCTCCAATTTAATCACTGATTTTTACCGTTTGCTGGCTGCCGACTGCGACAGGAGCAACAATATCGCGTCGGTGGATGCGGCGCTTATCCGCTTTGGTTTGCTGGGTATCCCGTCGGCGCTGGCGATCCTGAATACTGCGGGCGCCTGGCGTTTTGTGCGCACGGACTATGTCCCGGTGTTGGCCGGGCCATACATGCTGGACAACTATGCGCTTTTCAGCACGCATGTACTGACTGGCGTATCGGGTTCGGTGACGGATAAAGATTTTTACGGCGTCAAGGCCGGCGACGTGCTGGAGGAAGGTTTTCCTGTCCCGGGGGGTATAGCCGACCCGTCGCTCAAGCCCGACCCGTCGGCCCGGCCGTTGGTGTGGCGCGTACGCGACCGCGTGTTGCAGGCCGGCGAGCCGGTGGAACTCGACTTTTCGGTGGTCAATTTCACCGACATCGCGGCATTTCAGCACGGCATGCGTTTCGATCCGGCGGTGTTGAAATACGAAGGTGTGAGCATCACCACGACGGGAATCCCGATGGATGCTGCGGGCAACTTCGGCGCCTACCGGATTGCTGCGGGCGAGTTGCGCACCTTGTGGTCGGTGGCCCAGGGTGTCACGCTGCCGGGGGTACAACCGATGTACCGCTTGCGTTTCACCGCCCTGCAAGGCGGCATGAAACTCAGCGAAGTAGCGTCGTTCGATCCGGCTATTTTGAGCACGGTGGCGTACACAACCGCGCTGGCTCCGCGCGAGGTGCAGTTAGTTTTCACGGACTACAAAAACACGGGTATATTTTCCACAGACAACAAAGTGGACATCCCGAACACCGGCTTCGATCTGCTGCAAAACCGGCCGAATCCGTTCAGCGACCGCACGACCATCGGGTTTATTCTGCCGGAGGCTTGCGATGCGCAACTGCGCGTATTCGACATCAGCGGCCGCGAGCCAGGCATTCCGACGAAACATACCCGGCCGGCTACCACGAAGTGGTGCTCCGGCTGGAAGAACTCTCGGCAACCGGCATGCTTTTTTACGAACTAACCACGC
Organism: Lewinellaceae bacterium; assembly: GCA_016719605.1. Lineage (GTDB taxonomy): Bacteria > Bacteroidota > Bacteroidia > Chitinophagales > Saprospiraceae > M3007. The sequence goes on from JADJYW010000020.1 coordinate 63,284, forward strand.
CGCAAGGCAAGCAGACGCGTAAGATGATGGCCGTGAAATTGTAAGGAACGGTACGGTTTTATATTTGCCATGCCCTGCAATTTATACGGTACATTTGTGCGTAATTTTTTTAACAGGATGGTTGAATACCTGTTTTTTTAGTCTTTAATCCCGTTTTTAATTTATCCGACTCCATCAAGGAGCGGATGGTTATCGTACATCTATGAGAAAGTCATTCCCAATTTGGTTGGAGGCGTTCACGAATTTTCGTGATGTGCCTTTATTCCGTGTTCAGGCAGCACGGTGCTTTCGGTGGTCTTCGCCGATGCTTTCTTCGTTTGTCACTTTAAGGAAAATACATGCGCTCCCAGCCGGCAGGCTGTGGAGCGCTGTTTTTGTATATCAACAAACCCCTTTGTTTTTTCACGATTAAAACCCCGTATGGGTATGAAAAAAGCGCTATACCACAACTTCGGCCTTTGTGCCGTTTTGTTTTTTCTCGCCAACTTTTTTGCCGCAGTAGTCCTGCCGGCACAAACACAAACCTTTTCCTCGTCGGGCACCTTCACGGTGCCGACCGGCGTCACCAGCATCACGGTGGAGTGCTGGGGCGGCGGCGGTAAGGGCGGTACCCGTGACTCCGACGGCGTCGCCGGCGGCGGCGGCGGCGGTGCATATTCCCGCAAGGTGGTTGCCGTTACGCCGGGCAATACCTACACCGTTACGGTTGGCGCCGGAAGTACGACAGTGGCTGCCGGTGGCGATTCCTGGTTCGGCACGGCCGCTACGGTCATGGCCAAAGGGGGTAATAGCGTTCCCAACAATACCATCACGGGCGCAACCGGCGGCTCTGCGGCAAGCAGCATCGGAGACGTCACCTACGGCGGCGGCAACGGCGCAAACGGCAATGCCGGCGCTGAGTACGGCGGCGGCGGCGGTTCTTCTGCCGGCACCGGCGCGAACGGCGTCACGGCAACAAACCAAAACGGGGCCAATGCTCCTACAGGTGGCGGTGACGGCGGCGACGGAAATAACGATGATGACGGCGACGGGCAGGATGGCAACGTCCCCGGCGGCGGCGGCGGCGGCGCTACCCGGGACGATGGAACCGAGAATGGCGGCGACGGCGCAAACGGGCGGGTCGTGGTGTCGTGGACCGGCGGTTCATCCCTGATTGTAAATTCAAGCAGCACCTTCACTGTGCCAGCCGGTGTGACGAGTATTATCGTGCAGGCCTGGGGCGGCGGCGGCGGCGGCGGCACAGGCGATTCCGGCAGCAACTCCAGGGGCGGCGGCGGCGGCGGCGCGTATGCGACCCGAACGCTTACGGTAACCCCGGGTACCACATACACCATGGTCGTGGGCGCCGGCGGCGAACCCGGCAGCAATGGTACCTCATCCTATTTCAACACCAATAGTTTGGTTAGTGCAACCTCCATAGTTGCTGCCGCCGGTTCTACTCCCGGCGCCAGCGACGGTTTCGGCGCGGGCGGGAGTACCGCAAACAGTAACGGTTCGACGGAGTATGCCGGCGGAAACGGAGGAACAAGAAACAACGACGACGGTGGCGGCGGTGGCGGCGGTTCCGCCTTTACGAATGCAAACGGCGGCACCGGCCAATCGAACCCACCCGCTCCCGATGGCGGTACCGGTGGTACCGGTACCGGTACCGGCGGCAACGGCGGCGCCAACAATGCCTCTGGTTCCGATGGCGGAGAACCCGGCGGCGGCGGCGGCGGCAAAGGTGATAACGGCGCGAGCTCCGGCGACGGCGCTCCGGGCCGAATCATTATTGCCTGGACGGCGCCCTGTGTAAATCCCGACGTTCCCACGGTCTCTGCAGCGCCTGCTACCATCTGTGCGGGCGGCAGCAGCACCCTCACTATTGATGCCGGCAACCTGAATGGCGCCACCGACTGGCAGTGGTACACCGGTTCCTGTGGCGGCACTTCTGCCGGCAGCGGCACCTCCATCATGGTTTCGCCCGGCTCGACTACGACATACTATGTGCGCGGCGAAGGCGGATGTGTCACGCCGGGCCTTTGTGCCGAGGTAACGGTGACGGTAGTGGCCGATCCGGTGTCTCCTGCGATCACCCCCAATCCCAACACCGCCGAGGTGTGTACCGGCACGACCCTTACGGTTGACGTGGTCGGCGGCAGCGGCGGTACGGGTACTTGCACGGACGAGTACCGATTCTCGACCGACAACGGCTCCAACTGGAGCGTTTGGTCCTCCATGGTTCCGAATTTTGCGGCCGTGGCAGGTATCACCCTCGTGGAGAGCCGCCGCAATTGCGACGGCAGCGGCTGCAATTCCGGTGTTGCCCAGGTGAGCTGGATGGTAGTAGCCGATCCGGCTGCGCCGACGGCGACCAAGTCGCCCAACACCGCCTCGGCATGTGCGGGGGCGACCCTAACGCTGACCGGTGTTACGGACAACGGCGGCGGTACGGGGAATTGCGAAATTCAATTCCGCTATGACGACGGCTCGGGTTTCACCATCTGGAACACGACGTTGCCGAGTTTTACGGCAGTAGCGGGTACCAATATCATTGAGGTGCGCAAGGTGTGCGACGGTTCGGACTGCGACAACTCGCCGGTGTCCACCTACTCCTGGATGGTGAACACCGATCCGGTTGTGACGCTCAACCTGCTTGACGACAAGTGCTACGTCGGCGCAACCAACGCCCTGACCATCAGCGGAGTGGCGATGTACAGTGGTATGCCTTCAGGCGGCACATACAGCGGCCCGGGTGTTTCCCAGAGCGGGGCCGACTGGATATTCGACGCCACTGCGGCCGGCGGAGTAGCCGGTTCACCGTACACCATAACGTATATGTACACCGACGGCAATGGCTGTATGGGTACGGCCACGGATGAAATGGTCGTGCACGATGGCGATGTGGAATTGTACATGGACGGTGTTACGCCCGTCGAGTGCATGACCAATGCCACGTTTGCGCTCCAGACCGACAACTTCATGGATATTGCCACCATCGGCACAGCCCGGATCGAGTGGGATATTACCAAGTGGCAGTACGTCGGGTCTTCTGCAGCGGCCATACCGGGGAGTTTTGTTGATCTCAATGCAACGAATGCCGCTTCCGGTTACCTCACATACGACTTCAACGCAACTACACCAGACGGCGTTACGCTGCCTGATGGCGCCACGTTGGCAACTGTTGAGTTGAAAGCTATTGCGTGCAACATGAACACGGATGTTGCAGTGGTTCCTGCGCTCCCCGGTCTGAAAGCGTACAGCGACGAGTTTGCGCAGATTCAGGTAGGAACGACGGACTATGCGGTTGTTTTGCAGGATACGGAGGATCCGACCCCAACCTGTCCGGGCGATATTTCGGTGAATAGCACCGCAGGCGCGGACGCTATGCCCGGCGACTGCGGTGCGACTGTGGATTTTTTGGCCATGGCTACGGACAATTGCGATGCAACCCCGACCCTCGGCTACAGCCCTGCTTCGGGATCGTTCTTCCCGGTAGGCACCACGACGGTGACGGTGACCGCTACGGATGATTGCCTGAACGACGCGAGTTGCCAGTTCATGGTGACTGTGACGGACAACGAAGCGCCGACCGTGACCTGCCCCTCGAATCAGAACGTTAGCACGAGTAGCGATAGCCCGGGCGACTGTACGACAACGATTACCGGCCTGCAAGTGAGCGGCATGGACAACTGCGACCCGTCATCGTTATTGTCGTTCACCTACTCGGTGAGTGGCGCCACAATGGTGGGCAGCACCAACGCCACGGGTAGCCCGCTTGACCTGAGCGGTATTGCCTTCGAAGAAGGAATGAGCACGGTAACCGTTTCGGTTTCGGACACCAAAATGCCGCCGAACACGAACAACACCTGCTCTTTTACCGTAACGGTGGTGGATGACGAGGCGCCGGCTATGAGCTGCCCGATGAATCAGAATGTGGGAACTGATACTGACATGACGGGCAACTGTTCGACAACTATAGCCGGACTTCAGGTGAGCGCGACGGACAACTGCAACCAGGGTTCCGTTCTGGCTTTCACCTATTCGGTAAGCGGCGCTACCACGGTAGCCGGCACCAACTCAACGGGCAGCCCGCTCGACCTGAGCGCCATTGTATTTGAAAAGGGAGTAAGCACGGTGACTGTATCGGTTTCGGACGCCAATGTACCGCCGAACACCGCCAACAACTGCTCGTTTACCGTGACGGTGATCGACAACGAAAAACCCACCTTAACCTGTCCGATCGCTATTGAGGTAGATACCGATCCCGGACAGTGTACGGCAATAGTTAATTACGGCACCCCGACCATTTCGGATAACTGCCCCTGCACCCAGGTCAATGCCGTTGCGGGGTACACTGCCATAGGCGTTTATGGCGGGCATACCTACTATATTTCCAACGGAACGGCAGACTTTGCTACCGCGCAGGCTAATGCTGTGACAGCCGGCGGTAACCTCGTGATCATCGGTTCTGCCGGTGAAAATGCCTTTGTGGCTGCTGCCGTGACGGGAGAAACGTACATTGGCTTGAGTGAACCGAACACAGAAGGGACGGCAGAATGGGTGGACGGCTCCACGCCTGCCGGCTTGGGATATTCCAATTTCTGCACGCATCCGTCTGCCGGGAACAATTCCCCCCGCGACTGGTTGGTCATGGGCGCCAACAACTGCGCCACGGGCGAATGGGCGTACCGTCAAGATAACGCCCTCCCGTCCATCATCGAAATCAACAGCGAAAACACCAGCAACTGCGACATCATGTTGTCGAGCGGCCTGGCCGACGGATCGACTTTCCCGATAGGTACAAGTATGGTTGAATGGACCGGTACAGATCTGGCCGGCAACACCAATACCTGTGCATTCACGGTAACCGTCAATGACGGAGAGGCGCCGATGCTGAAAAACCTGCAAGCAGATTGCAGCACGCTGAACATTCCTAATGTGACCGAATGCCTGAGCGCAGCAGCTTTGTTTGACGCCACGACGTTGGAGTCCTCGGTTGCAGCGCTATACATGGACAACTGTGGTGGCACGGTGACGGCAACGCTAAGCGGCACGACACCTGATGGTGGCAATACGAACTGCTTGTGGAGTTTCGCCTACGAGTTTACCATTTCGGACGGTATTCCAGCGAACGACGTAACCTGCACGGTGACGCGCAGCGGCGGCGATGAAATCTCACCGGCCCTCAAAAACCTGTTGGCGGATTGCAGCACGCTGAACATCACGGGTGTGGGCGAATGCCTGAGCGCGGCGGCTTTGTTTGACGCTGCGACGCTGGAATCCTCGGTTGCGGCGCTATACATGGACAACTGTGGCGGCACGGTGACGGCAACGCTGAGCGGCACGACACCTGGCGGTAGCAACACAAACTGCGCCTGGAGTTTCACCTACACGTTTACCATCTCGGACGGCTGCCCGGCCAACAATGTAACCTGCATGGTGACGCGCAGCGGAGATGACAAAATAGCTCCGACGGGTATGGCTCCGATGGGAATGAGCAATGTACATGGCTGCTATATTGACGCAAACACCCCGCCAACAGGTGCTCCGGTGTTTGATGCCATGGCTGCTGCTGCGGGCTATATGGCCAACTGCCCGGGCAACACGGTGACGGCCACGTTGACAAACACCGCGGTGAGCGGCGACAATACGGGCTGGACACTAATCTACACCTTCAAAGTAGCCGACAACTGCGGTAATGAGCTGCCCGGGCAGACCATCCAGTACACCGGCAGCGACAAGGTGCTACCCACGGCAATTTGCCAGGATGTAATCGTGGAAATAGGCCCGAATGGAACGGGCACACTTGACCCCGCCGATGTGGACAACGGTTCCAGCGACGTCTGCGGGCCGGTGACGCTTGCTTTGGATAAAACCATGTTTGATTGCAGCGATATTGGCGGCGGTGGCGGTGGCGCAGGCGGCTCGGTCACCATCAACGGCACCGGCTACACGGTGACGATTGAATTGACGCCGACCGTAGTGACGGCGCCCATGTCCTGTCCATTTGGCTACGGTTATACCACCGATATAGCCTACACGGTATCGTACACCGGAGTTGTACCTCCGGGCGCTTTGTACACCTTGCAAGGTACTCTGAACTGTTCGCCGGCTAACTCGTTTTTCCCGATTCTGAGCGATCCCGGATTTTTGAATAACGGGACGACTATGACGGGCACGACGACCACTTCCAACGCTTACAACAACGCAACCAATTGCGTTGGCGTAACACCGGCAATCCTGATGTGTAATTCCGTGTCGTTGGATATTCAAGGTAACGGCATCAATTATCAAACGGTGAACGTGCCGATCACCTACGGAGCGCCGCAACAAACGGTCACGCTGACAGTGACGGACGGCAATGGTAATACGAATACCTGTGTAGCCAATGTGACGGTGGAAGACAACTTGCTTCCAACGATTGACTGTCCTGCCGACCAGACCGTTTCGGCAGATGCCTCCTGCTCGGGCACGGTCGGTGCGTGGTCGGAGGCTTTCTTGGCAGACAACTGCGGCACGCCCACCGTGAACCAATCGCCTCCGGCAAACATGCCGCTGAGCGGGCACAACGACAGTGAGGTGGTGACCTTGACGGCAGACGACGGCAACGGCAACACGGATTACTGCTCGTTCACGGTGACGCTGGTGGACGACACGCCGCCGGCATTGATTTCTCCAGGAATGGATTGTTCAACATTAAACACAACTAATAATAATGTGAACGAATGCCTGCTTGCGGCAATGGCCTTTGATGCCACAACGCTGGAGGCCGCCGTCGCAAACCTGTACTCCGACAATTGCGGCACGGTGACAGCAACATGGACAGGCACGACCCCAGGTGGCAACAACACGAACTGTTCGTGGAGTTTTACTTACGAGTTTACCATTTCGGACGGAATCACGGCGAACGATGTGACCTGCACGGTCACGCGCAGCGGCGGCGATGAAATCTCACCGGCGCTGATCAACCAGCAAGCAGATTGCAGTACGCTGGACATTCCTAATGTAGACGAATGCCTGAGCGCAGCGGCTTTGTTTGACGCTGCGACGCTGGAATCTTCTGTGGCGGCCCTGTACTCCGACAACTGCGGCGGCACGGTGACGGCCACGCTGACGGGCACAACACCCGGCGGCAGCAACTCGAATTGCTCCTGGAGTTTCACCTATACGTTTACGATTTCGGACGGCTGCCCGGCGAACAACGTGACCTGCACGGTTACGCGTAGCGGTAGTGACCAGACCATCCCGGTTATCACCCTGACCGGTAGCAGCAGCGTTGAGATTTGTCAGTTTGAAAACTACATGGATGACGGCGCCACGGCAATGGACAATTGTGCCGGTGACATCACCGCCAACATCGTGACCAACAACCCGGTCAATACCAGCATGCCCGATACCTACACGGTGACGTATGATGTCATGGACGCCTGCGGCAATCCGGCTGTTCAGGTGACGCGCACTGTGGTGGTTGTCGAAAAACCGACGATTCAAACCACTGTGCAAGGCATGTCGCTGAACAACAACGGCGGCCCAAGTACCCTGACCGTTCAGGTGTGCAACGTGAACAACACGGTTACGGCAACGGCCATTTCCCAGATCAATGCCTCGCCCAACGCTAATGTGCACGTGGCGATCACCAATTCGCTGAACATCAACCTGGCTGGCGGTGCCCCTGCTGGCGACACCAAACGCCTCGACGATTTGACACTGGACGGCTCCATCGCTACGGTGGGGGCAGACTGGTTCAACTACATTGACGATGTTCGCCTGAGCAACGCCAACCAGTGGGGCTATGTGGAAATTACCATCACGCCCTACACCGACAGGGACAACAGTGGTACCTTGACCATGGGCGACTGCGAGGGCACACCGATCGTGGTCACGATCCAGGTGCAGCCTATCCCGCAAACACAGCGCACCTTCGTCAATCCCGCAGCACAGGACGGAATGATCTGTTCCGATGAAACAGTAGAAATTGACCTCGGTGTAAACAGTTTTCAACTCATCGGCGGGGGTGCACCAACGCCTGCCGATTACGAATTTGAAATAACCCAAATCCGCTACAGCACCGACGGTGGGGCTACTTATCCAGCCGGTAATTCCGGTTACCCGGCCGGTCTGATGGGCGGTACCTACACCGTGGGCAGCATCATTTCCGGCGCTACGGCCAAGTTGATGGAAACCCTGACCAATACCTCCGGCAACCCAATTTACCTCCGCTATCAGCTACGGGCACGGTTGGTCAACAGTCCTTCCTGTGAAGATGCCGTCATAAGCCTGCGCGTGGTGATCAAAGAAGAACCGGTGGTCTCCGACCAAACGGACATGGCCTGTTCGGACGTAGCGCTGAACTTCGATCTGGACGCGCTGATCGCCGGCGCCGGCGATACATACACATACACGGTGTCGTCCTCTGACCAGGCCAACGTGCCCGCCGCCCCGGCCCGCGTAGTAGCGAGTGCAGCGAACATCACCGACATGTACACGAACACGACGGGGGCCAATGTCACGATCACCTATACAGTAACGCCAATCGGGGCCAACGGCTGTTCGGGCAACACGTTCAAGGTGACGGTGACAGTGAAGCCGCGTCCGGAAATATCAGGCACCGTGAATGGCCAACCGTTCGATTCCAATCCGGTGACCCCTGCTTCGGTGGAAATCTGCGACGGCGACGCGCCGAACTTCTCCATCTTCAGCAGCGTACCGGGTTCCGGTGTTTGCGTGTACTACCAGCCGGTACTGAGCAATATTGACCCGTCGGTCAATGGCGGAATCTGGGAACTGCAAAACAACTACATCGACGATGTGGGCAACCTGAACTATCTGTTCAGTTCAAACGGCGACTACCTGAAACTGACGAATCCGGCCCTGCCCGGCACGGTAACGTGGACGTTGACGCCGGTGCTGACCGGTACTTGCAGCGGCTCTGTTCCGGCGCCGGGCGATTGCCTCGGCAATCCGGTGACGATCACGGTGACGGTGAACCCAGTGCCCTCGGCCAATGTCACGGGCAACACCCTCGTCTGCATCGGTACCAGCATCACCCTCAACGGCAACCCAACAGACGGATCGGGTACTTACTCCGCACATGGTTGGATGCAGAGCGGCGTCGGATCGGTGAGCATCACGAACAACAACGACGGGACAGCCGCCATTCAGGGTGTTACTGCCGGTAGTGTTACCATCGAATACACCGTTACCGACGTGGAGGGTTGCACAGCAACCGATACACACACGGTCACCGTGACGGATTGTGGTGCAATTACATTCATCAACGACAAAGAGCCCGACGACCCCTGCTCCTGCAACAACGACCAGACGGCCAATGGCGCTCAGGACGGTACGTTTGGCGAAACGGTATCGGTGCTGCCCACGACGAATGCGCAAATATGGACCGTTGTAGCCGTCAGCCGACTGGCCGGTAGCGGCGGTTTGCCAACCGGTATATCTGTGGGCAATGCGCTGGCATATAATGTCGGTGGTTTCCACGAGATTTCGTTCCAGCATGTGGATGACGCGGGTTACACTATAGTGGTGGAAGGCCCGAACCCCGGAGTGGGTACACCGGGCAACCCCGCCGGGGGCAATACCCAACTCACCTTGTCCAATATCTGCCAGTATCCGGTGATCGCCTTCGACCCGACACTTCCGGACAACGTGTGCCTGAACAGCACGCCGATCCCGCTGACAGTTTCGGAAGCGAACGGTTTTGCCGGTAACAGTTTGTTCACCGTGAACGGCAACCTGGACACCGAGTTTGATCCTTCCGCACCGCTGACGCCGCCCGGACCGTATCCGGTGGTGGCAAATTTCACAGGTACGGTTGTGAATAATCTCAGTGTGAACCCTGCTGCGCCTGCTTTCCCGGGCTGTATGACCAGTATTTCGGATCAAATCGGCATTTACCCGGGGCCAACAGTTGTTTGCCCGGCGCCGGTTGTGCTGAACACGAGCGACGATGATACCGGCGATTGTGATGTGGCATATTTGCTGAACCACCCCGATATCAATACATCCTGTGCGACGAACTTGACCATTGCGTTTGCCAACGGTGTGCCCGTGCCGGCAACGCTGCCTGTTGGTGGCAATGTCACGCCCGGCGGCTCTGATTCGTATACTTTTGCAAAAGGGCAAACGGTTGTCACCTATTCTGCCACAGACGCTGCCAATAACAACACAATGTGTATGTTCACCGTGACGGTGTTAGATGATGAAGCCCCGTCCATCACTTGTCCGGGGCCAATAACGGTACCTTGTGCCGGCAATATCCCGGCGCCAAATACGAATCTGGTGGCTGCTTCGGACAACTGCGGTTTGGTAACGAAACAATACCTGTTTACCACCTTGCCGTATGATGTGGATTGCATCAGCCGCTTCAAGGTGACGCGTTATTACCAGGCCACCGATGCGGCAAACAACACGACATCCTGCTCGCAGGTCATCACGGTATTCGACGACATCAAGCCGGACTTTACGTTTGTACCGGCCAACGTGACCGTACAGTGCAACAGCGTGCCCGCTGTGGGTAACCCGCAGGCTACGGACAACTGCGGCGGACCGGTCGGCATCACCTACAACGGTCAAGACCTTGTTGATGACGACAACTGTATAGACAGTTATATGCTCACGCGCCAGTGGACGGCGACGGACCTTTGCGGCAATGCCCGTACGGCTACGCAGGTTATCACGGTGATTGACACACACCGGCCCAACTTTGTCAGTCTCCCGGCCAATATCACGGTGCAGTGCGACAACCCGGTGATCGCGACGCCACAGATGCCTGTGGCTACCGACAACTGTGATACCGATGTGGCAATTACCTATATTGGTCAAACCCGCACAAACGGCGCCTGTCTCAATGCCTACACGCTGACCCGTCGCTGGGTGGCCATGGACAACTGCGGCAATACCCGCTCGGCCTCCCAACGCATCACGGTGGTGGACAATGGTAAACCGGTTTTGACCGTACCGTCGGACATGACGATCACCTGCACCACCCCGATACCGCCCGTTGGCTCGGTTTCGGCTTCGGATGGTTGTGGCGGCCCGGTAACGACCCTTTATCTGGGTCAGACAACGGCCAACACTACTTGTCCGGGCAATTACCAGATCAAACGCACCTGGCGCGCTACGGATGCATGCGGCAACAGCACGGCGGCGACGCAAACGATTCAGGTGACGGACAACCAACCGCCAACGTTCGTTTCCGTGCCGGGCAACACGACTGTCCAGTGCAACCAGACGCCTCCGCCATTGAGTAACCCGGTCGCCACGGACAACTGCGGCGGGTATGTACAGATCACTTATCTGGGTCAGGTGCGTACCGACGGCAACTGCCTGTACAACTACACCCTGACGCGTACCTGGCGGGCTACCGACTTGTGCGGCAACTCCACCATGACGGCGCAAGTCATCACGGTGCAGGATACGCAGGCGCCAACATTCATCAACCTGCCGGCAGACCTCACGGTGGTGTGCGCACCCGACTGTGTGCCGCTACCCGTACCGCCGCAGGCTTCGGACAACTGTGGCACGCCTGCCATCACGATGCAGGAAACACAGTCTACCGGTGACTGCTCCACGGGTTACACGGTGACGCGTACCTGGACGGCAACCGATCAGTGTGGCAACCCGGCGGTGCATGTACAAACATTCACCGTGCTGCCGGCGCCGTCGTTCAACGACCCGATGCAAGACCGTGCAGGCAACTCAACACTCAAAACTCAACACTCAAAACTCAAAACCGTCTCCCTGATGCCCAACCCGACCACCGACCGGGTCTGGATTGATCTGGGTGATTTTGCGGGCGAGTCTGTTCTCGTATCCATCTACGGTGATCTTGGTCAACTGATCTGGGAGCGCAAAGTGGAAGCGGTAACCGACCTGAAATTGCCGGTGAACCTGCGCGAAGCGGGGGCTGCCGCCGGGCTATACACGGTTAGCGTGCGCAGCGGCGAGCAGGTAGTGTCGAAGCGGCTGGTTTTGGTGGAGTAGTGTATTTTCAGAAGTGCGTAAAAAACACCCCGTCCCTGGCAGCAGGAGCGGGGTGTTTTTTTTAGTGGCAATCCCGAACGACTTATTTCACCCGTTTTCCCGGCATTTCGGCACCTCCCTGAAACAGGATCATCTCCCCGATGCCGCCTTTTTCGTCGGGTTTGAACTCGATTTCAGCCTCCACGACTTTGAGAAAAAAACGCAGGTCGGACTTGGCGAACAGTTCAAAACGGGATTGGCCCGTAGCCTGTGCAAACAAACGGGTCTGTTCCCTCGTGACGACGATAGAGAAGCCGGGAGCCAGGGCGTACTCGCCTACCAGGCGCTCCAGTTGCGTTTCGGAGAGTTGTAACTCGGTCGGCGCCTCCGGTACGGTGGCGCCGGTTCGTGTCCAGTGTTCGCCGGTTGTGGAGCGACTGTTGAGGGTGAGGCCGGTAACGGCGCCGCCGGCATCGCGCAGGAACGTGGCTTCGGTCAGGGCGTCGCTGAAACGGAATTTATCCGGAGCCACGGGGGTCAGGTTGAACGTGCCGCCGCCCATGCGCTGTGAAATCAGGTGGCCGTCGCCCGTTCGGATGATGCGTTTTCCGCCCTGTGTATTTTCGTAGGTGCCGATGTAGGCCGCCAGTGCCTCGGCAGTGATGGGCAGCGCTTCGAACTGCAGCGTATGTCCGGCGGCTAAAGCGGCCAGTTTGGCGGCTGTTTCGTTGGGCGAATTGCAATCGCAGTTGGTCAGGATAGCCACGCACACGTCCTCGTTGGGCAGGTAGATGAGCGAACTCAGAAAGCCGTGGATGCCGCCGTCGTGTTCGATGGTGGGGCTGCCGAGGATGTTGCCCATGATCCAGCCGTAACCGTAACGGGTGTTGGCGCCATTGGGCAGTATATTCGGGGTATGCGCTTTTTTCAGCAGGTCTTTGGATACCACTTTGCCGGCGTGTACGGCGCGGGTCCAGCGGTAAAGGTCTTCCACGGTGGACGCCAGCGAGCCGGCGGCGTAGGGCTGCGTCATGCTCACCGTAGCGGCGGGTGCGTACTTTCCTGCAGATTCCTGCTGGTAGCCGTTGGCCCAGTTGGGTATGGGGCGGGGTTTGTTTTCGTAAAAAGATGCCTTCATGCCGGCGGGTTTGAACACTTTTTTGGTGATATACTCCGAGTAAGACATCCCCGATACTTTTTCGATGATGTAACCCAGCAGGACGTAGCCGGAGTTGTTGTAGGCATATTGGGTACCAGGATCGAAGTCCATCGGCTGGTCTTTGAATAAATCAATAAGTTCCTTGGGGGTGAAATCCTTCTCCTGAACACTTGGTAGCCAGGACGGCATATCCGTGTAGCTCTTGATGCCGGAAGTATGGTTCAGCAGGTGCTCTACGGTGATCTTTTTCCCCTGGGTGGGGTAGTCGGGGATAAACCGGGTGATCTCGTCTTGCAAGGAAATTTTGCCCTGCTGTACCAATTGCAAAATAGCCACGGCCGTGAACTGTTTGGTGACCGACCCGATGCGGAACACCATGTCGGATTTCAGCGGGACGTTGTTCTCCAGATCATGCAGCCCGAAGGCTTTGTGGTAGAGTATCCGGTCGCCCCGGGCTACGAGCACTGCGCCGCCGGGGCCGTGTGCCGGAAATTTATTGGCGCAAATCGCATCGAATTCGGCACTAAGCGCTGCATCGGATATTTGGGCAAAAGAAACCTGAGTGCCGGACAGGAGGAAAAAGGCACAAGTCAACAGATTGAATTTCATTGGTATAGATATTTTTAAAGTGATTGGAAACTATTCCGGTCTCGGGGGGACTTCTTCAGGCGGCTGCATCGGGTTTTCGCGAAAATAGCGCTCGGGGAGCGGCTGGTATGGCAAGGACTCGGGGGCGTACAGGTGGTACATCCGCGGGGCGCAGCCGCTCAGATACCAGCTGGTAACCATGTAAAAAATGACCAGCAGGAGTACCAGTCCGGCCCAGCCCGGAATGGGTTTCAGCGTGGCGGCGGCAGGCGGTGGCAGTTCGGGATGCGAAAAAGCCTCTATGGGCAAGCCGATACGGTGGTATTCCTCCATCCAGTTGCGCCGCAACTCCTGCACAACGTCTTCCAGCCGGTGCACCAGCAATTGGTAGCCGGATTCGTCCGTCTTCCATTCGGCGAGGGTTTTGGATCCGCCGAGGGGCTTGAACCCGGCCAGCCCGGAGTGTTTTTCCCAACGGGAAGGGGACACCAAAATCGGGAAGATGCGCACATACCGGTCTCCGTGTTCGGCATACTGCGCCCGCGCCCGCGGCACTTCCTCCTGCTGGATGTAGCCCGCTTTCAGAGACTGGTCGGAAGTCAGGAACAAATAAATATGTGCTTCTTCGAGGTTGCTCAACATCGCGTCCCACTGGTACGGTACCGCGGCTCCGGGCAGGGGCGCGGGGTTGTGCCAAATCCGCAGGAAATACTTTTCCTTCAGGGGGCCGAGCCACTTGAGCAAGGTGTCCAGATACGGTTTGTCGGCCGGTGCACAGGAAATGTAGAGGCGGAGCATGGGTTGGAGGTTTCTGGTTGGAAGGTTTCTGGTTGGAGGGTTGCTGATTTGGAACCCTGGGGAGAACGCACAAACATAACATTTTCCTGCCCTGCTTGTGTTTTCATCCGGTGCGGGGGCGGATCACATCTTGGTGGTGAGTGGGGGGGGTGGTGGGTTGGGTGGTGGGGTGGTTGTTTTGTTTTTTTTTTGTGTTTTTTTTTTTTTTTTTTTTTTTTTTTTTTTTTTGGCATCTTTTTGAGGATCGCATTTTTCATTTTGATTTTTTTCCCGGGGGGCTGCCTGATAAACATCACTTGTACGCCTGACAACCGTCATCCGCTGCCGAAAGGTGCCCCCCCGATCTTGCAGCCAATTTCAGCGAAACAAGGTCATGGAGATCATTTTTATCCTCATTTTTATTAGTCTGGTTGTGGCCGTCGGCTTTTTGGTGGCGTACCTGTGGGCTGCCGGATCGGGTCAGTTTGACGACGAGTACACGCCTTCCGTGCGGATGCTTTTCGACGACGAACTGGTTGAAAATCAGATCGGGGAGAAGAAAGAAGAACAGACCGAAACGCATAAATAAAACGAAACCTGCAACTCAGTTTTAACTAGCTTATGAGCCGCATCGAACAATTTCAGTACGACAACCGCATTGTGCGGGCGTTTGGAATGGCCTCCTTTATTTTCGGGATCGTTGGGATGCTGGTCGGCCTGATCCTGGCCCTCCAGTTGATTTATCCCGAACTCAACCTGAGCCAATACGGCATTTCCTTCCACACGTTTGGGCGGCTACGCCCGTTGCACACCAACGCGGTGATTTTTGCCTTTGTGGGCAATGGTATTTTTATGGGCGTGTACTACTCCCTCCAGCGGCTGCTAAAAGCCCGAATGTTCAGCGACACCTTGTCGTGGATACACTTCTGGGGCTGGCAGGTAATCATTCTGGCTGCCGCCGTGTCGCTGCCCATGGGGCTTACGACGAGCAGCGAGTACGCCGAATTGTCCTGGCCGATTGACCTGCTGATCACCCTGATCTGGGTGGTTTTCGGGATCAATATGTTCGGTACCATCCTCAAGCGCCGGGAAGACCACCTGTATGTGGCCATCTGGTTTTACATCGCCACCTGGATCACGGTTGCGGTGCTGCACATCGTGCGGAGCTTCGAACTGCCCTACTCAATGTTCGGCAGTTACCCGGTATTTGTCGGGGGTACAAGATGCGCTGGTGCAATGGTGGTACGGGCACAATGCCGTGGCATTTTTTCCTCACCACGCCCTACCTCGGCATGATGTACTATTTTTGCCGAAGGCGGCCAACCGCCCGGTGTATTCGTACAAATTGTCCATCATCCACTTTTGGGCGCTTATTTTCATCTACATCTGGGCGGGGCCTCACCACTTGCTGTATTCGTCTATGCCCGACTGGGTGCAATCGCTCGGTACGGTATTTTCGATCATGCTGATCGCGCCCTCCTGGGGCGGGATGCTCAACGGCCTGCTCACCCTGCGCGGCGCCTGGGACCGGGTGCGGCAGGACCCCGTGCTGAAGTTTTTTGTGGTGGCCGTCACGGCCTACGGTATGGCCACTTTTGAAGGCCCGATGCTTTCGATCAAGAGCCTGAACGCCATCAGCCACTTTACCGACTGGACCATCGCCCACGTGCACGTCGGGGCACTCGGCTGGAACGGTTTTCTGACCTTCGGCGCCCTGTACTGGTTGTGGCCGCGGATGTACCGCACGCAACTCTACTCGGTCAAGTTGGCCAATATCCACTTCTGGGTTGGTACGCTGGGTATCGTTTTTTACGCGGTGCCGCTGTACTGGGCCGGTTGGACGCAGAGCCTGATGTGGAAAGAATTCACACCACAAGGCACCTTGGCCTGGGGTAATTTCCTGGATACCGTCACGCAGATTTTGCCCATGTACGCTATGCGTTCCTTCGGGGGCACCCTCTCTTCGTGGGTACCTGTATCGGGGTGTATAACTTGTACAAAACCGCTGCCGGGGGCAATTTCTTAGCCAACGAAGCGGCCGAAGCACCCGCTCGCGAGCCGCACGTCAAAGTGGCCGGCGACCACTGGCACAAATGGATCGAAGGCCGCCCGATGCAAATGTTGCTCTGGAGCGCCATTGCAATTTCCATTGGCGGTATCGTGCAAATCATGCCGATGGTATTTATGGAAAGCCAGGTTCCGAAAATCTCCACGGTCACGCCCTACACCCCGCTGGAGCTGGAAGGCCGCGATATTTATATCCGCGAAGGCTGCGTAGGCTGCCACTCGCAGCAAGTACGGCCGTTCCGCAGCGAAACGGAACGCTACGGCGAATACTCCAAATCGGGCGAGTACATTTTTGACCGTCCCTTCCTCTGGGGCAGCAAGCGCACCGGGCCGGACCTGCATCGGGAGGGCGGCAGATACCCCGACAGCTGGCACTACAACCACATGATAGACCCGCGCACCATGTCGCCCGGTTCCATCATGCCGCAGTACCCGCATTTAGCCGACGACGAGCTCGACCTGAGTCTCCTGCCTGCCAAAATTGCGGCGCTGCGCAAACTGGGCACCCCGTATCCCGAAGGGTTTGAGGATCGCGCCATTGCCGACGCACAGGCACAGGCCAAAAAAATTGCCGACAAACTGAAATCAGAAGGTGTAAAAGACGAAGGCATGGAGACCAAAGAAATGATGGCCATCATCGCTTACCTGCAACGCCTCGGAACCGATATTAAAAAATAAGTCATGTACAAATACCTGCTTCAATCTGTTGAGGGCGTCCAGTGGTTCGGCATCATTGCCTTGCTGATCTTTTTCGGCACGTTTTGCTTTGCGCTGTTCCGTGTGTTTTTTAACAAAAAAAACGACTGGGAGGCCGAGTCGCGGCTACCGCTGGATGATTAGAAAAACGCGCAAATCGTAAATCATAAATCGAAATTCGAAAGATGAAATTCGCCAAATATCTTTTCACATTGCTCCTGTCGGGTTTTGCGGCCACTGCCTGGAGTCAGGCGGCAACAACTGCGCCCGCCAATAATGCCGATCAGTTTACCCAGCTGATGGCGTATGTTTTGATCACCATTGGAGCTGCGCTGTTTATTGTCGCGATGATCTATGTGGTGCAGGTCAACCAGTTTTTGTACAAGCGGGTGCTGGACCTGGAAGCCTCCAAATCGGGTGTTACGCTGCCTTCGGAACAAGCGGAAGCAGCCGAAGCAGCCACGGAGAGTTTCTGGGACAGGATGCGCAAGCAATACTGGGAAGACCCGGTGCCCATCGAACGGGAGGGCGAAATTATATCGCACCACGACTTCGACGGAATCCGGGAGTTGGACAACCGCTTGCCGCCGTGGTGGGTCAATATGTTCATTCTCACCATCATCTGGGCAGTAGGCTATATGTTTTACTACCACTGGGGAGGCGACGGGCCTTCGTCCACCGAGGAGTACAACACAGAGATGGAGCAGGCCCGGAAACAACAAGCCATAGCCTTGGCCGGCATGGCCAATGCGGTGGACGAGTCCAACGTGACTGCCCTCACCGAGAGTGGCGCCCTGGGCGAAGGGCAACTCATTTTCAAAAATGTGTGCGCTGCCTGCCATGGCCAGGGTGGCGAAGGCCTGATTGGCCCGAACATGACCGACGCATACTGGATTCACGGCGGCGGCATCAAGAACGTTTTCAAAGTGATCAAATATGGTGTACCGGAGAAAGGTATGATATCGTGGCAGAGCCAACTTTCGCCCGCCGATATGCAAAAGGTGGCATCGTATATCCTGACACTGGAAGGCACCAATCCGCCCAATCCGAAAGAACCGCAAGGGGAAATCTGGAAAGAAGCGGAAACTGCGCCGGCCGATTCCATCCCGCCGGCAGAAGTACCGGCAGAAACAGGTAAGTAAGACGTGTGTTTGTCTTCCGGAAAGGAATCGTCCGCTCTGCAAAGCGGCAGGCCGTATAAAATCGCCCGCCACCCGTAGAGCAGACGGTTCCTTTCAAAATGATAAAAAATCATAATCCCCCGTCAACCAGCAACCTTCCAACCCTCCAACCAGAAACCTTCCAACCAGTAACCTTCCAACCAGCAACCTTGAAACCTGCACAAAATATGTCCACCGAACAGCAAAAAGACTGGGACACCATCATCGAGGATACGGAAGCATACCGCGACACGATTGCCACTGTAGATCAGGAGGGCAAGCGGATATGGATGTATCCCAAAAAACCGAAGGGGCGCTTTTACAATGCCCGAATATGGGTTACGCTCGCCTTTTTGGTCATTTTTTTGGTCATGCCGTTTATCAAAGTCAACGGCGAGCAGTTTCTGTTGCTGAACATTCTGGAGCGGAAGTTTGTGCTTTTCGGCTTGTTGTTCACGCCGCAGGATTTCCATTTATTTGTGTTGGCCACCCTGACGTTCATTGTGTTCATCATTCTGTTCACGGTGGTTTACGGCAGGTTGTTTTGCGGCTGGGTATGCCCGCAGACGGTCTTTATGGAGATGGTTTTCCGAAAAATCGAATACTGGATTGAGGGGGATGCCGGCGAGCAGCGCAAACTGGATCAATCGCCCTGGACGCCGGATAAAATCAAAAAGAAGTCCCTCAAACACGCCATCTTTTTTGCTATTGCCGTGGTGGTGTCCAATTATTTCCTGGCCTACATTATCGGCATGGATCAGGTACTGCGCATCATCAGCGAGCCGATGGCGACGCATACGGGCGGGTTTGTCAGCATGCTGGTGTTCTCGGGTGTTTTTTACCTGGTTTTTGCGCGGTTGCGCGAGCAGGTATGCACGACGATTTGTCCGTACGGACGACTGCAAGGCGTGCTGTTGGTGAAAGATTCGATCGTGGTGGCCTACGACCATGTTCGGGGTGAGCCGCGCACCAAATTGCGCAAGCAAAAAGAAACAGCCGAAAACCCGGTGGAAAAGATTCAAATGGCTGTGGGCGATACCTCCGCGACCATTGCTGAAAAACCCCGTTCGGCAGACTGTATTGACTGCAAACTCTGCATCGCTGTTTGCCCGACCGGCATTGACATCCGCAACGGCACCCAGCTCGAATGCGTCAATTGTACGGCCTGCATAGATGCCTGCGACCAGATCATGGACAAAGTTGGACGCCCCCGCGGGCTGATCCGCTACGATTCCATGACCGGCATCGAAAGCGGCCACCGGAAACTATTCACTCCGCGTGTGCTCGGTTACACGGCCATGCTGCTGGCGCTAATTCTGCTCGATGTCGTGCTTATCGCAAACCGCGGCATTGTGGAAACGATTATTCTGCGCTCGCCCGGACAACTGTACCAACAACGGGACGAAACGCATCTTTCCAACCTGTACACCTATACGATAATCAATAAAGCCCCGAAAGAACTGCCCGTTGAACTGCGTCTGGCTGCGCCCAAAGGCGAAATTCAGATTGTGGGGCAAGCCCCGGGCACCCTGGGCAAGGGCGCCAAGAAACAAGGCGCCTTCTTCGTGGAGCTCGAAACCAAGGTGATCCAGGGCCGAAAAACAGCCATGGTCATTGAAATCTGGTCGGAAGGAAAAAAAATAGATGTGGTAAAAACCAACTTTATGGGGCCAGGCAAACGATGAAAAGGCAAGTTTGCGAAAGAGCAATCCAACCCTCCAACCAGAAACCTTCCAACCAGAAACCCTCTAACCAGAAACCCTCCAACCACTAAACTATTACTGCTATGAAATTCAATTGGGGTACCGGAATAGCATTGGTCTATGGGCTATTTGCCGTGACCATGGTTGCTTTTGTCCTGCGCTCGCGGTCGCACGATCCGGGTTTGGTGAGCAAGGATTATTACAGTCTGGACCTGAACTATCAGGATCATATAGACAAAAAGCACAACACTGCCCGGCTGGAAGTCGGAGTGACGACCGAGTACGATGCTGTCCGGCAAGTGATTCGGCTGCGGTTCCCGAAAGCGGCGGGTACGCCGACGGGCAAGGTGAAATGCTACCGCTCGTCTACCGTACACGACGATATGTTTTTGGACATAAAAACCGGTGCGGAGGGATTTATGGAAATTCCCGCCGGGCATCTCGTGCCCGGTCGCTGGCACCTCGAAGTAGACTGGCAAGCGCAAAACACGCCCTACTACAGTGAGGCCGTAGTCACCGTCATAAAAGGTTGGAAGGTTAGAAGGTTGGAAGGTTAGAAGGTTAGAAGGTTTCTGGTTCGTGCAACCTTCTAACCTTCTAACCCTCCAACCTTCTAACCTTCTAACCTTCTAACCTTCCAACCTTCTAACCTTTTATGCTTTGGACCGCCTTTTTGCTCGGACTTGCCGGTAGCCTGCACTGCGTAGCCATGTGCGGGCCGCTGATGCTGGCCTTGCCGCTGAGCAGGTCGGAGCGGTGGGGGGCTATTGGCCAAACGCTGGTGTATCAGTTTGGGCGCATCGGAACATACATTTTGCTGGGGTTGCTGTTCGGCCTGCTGGGCAAGGGTGTGGCGTTGGCTGGTTTCCAACAGGTATTGTCCATCGTTGCGGGAGGTATGATGCTGGTTGCCGCTTTTTTCGCGGTAGAGTGGGAGCGCACTGCACGCGCGGTGCCGGGTATGCAGCGCATGACCCGCTGGGTACAGCAGCGCATCGGGCAGTTGATGCGCGCGCATACCTTGGGCGCTACGCTGGGGATCGGTATGCTGAACGGTTTACTGCCCTGTGGTTTGGTTTATGCCGCTATTGCCGGTGCGATCAGTATGGCCGACGGCCGGCAGGGTGGTTTATTTATGGCCCTGTTTGGCCTCGGTACGTTGCCGCTGCTTTTGTTGCTGATGAGTACCGGGCAGCGGTTCAGCCCGGAGTGGCGGCGGCGGTTTCGGCTTGTGCAGCCGGCGCTGCTAGCTGTAGCCGGGCTACTGCTGTTGTCCCGGGGTATGCACCTTGATCTTTCCCTTTTTGAATCGGCGGTACCGAAGGCGGGGCTGGAGTGCCATTGAGGTAGTCTGTCATGGAATTGTTCCGATACCGCAGCGCCCCGAAACCTTTTCCGGGGCGCTGCGGTACCGGTTACCTCGGCAATACCCGGAACTCCGTTCTCCGGTTTTGGGCGTGTTGCTCGTCCGGGCACTCGATGCCGTTGCCACAATGGTTGACGAGTTGGGCTTCGCCGTAGCCGTTGTACTCCAGCCGCGAGCGTTTGATACCTTTGGACACGAGGTAGTCCACCACGCCCTTGGCCCGGCGTTTGGACAGGTCCAGGTTGAAGGCGTCGGATGCCCGTGCATCGGTGTGTGAATTGATTTCTACCCGGATTTCCGGGCGTTTGATCATCAAATTGAGCAGTTTTTCGTCAATCACGGCTTTCGCCCGGGCAGTCAGGGCATCGCTGTTGAGTCCGTAGTAAATGGGTAGCAGGTTGAAATCCAGTAGGGAACACTCGATTTTTTTCCATTCATACCAGTCGCTTGTACTGCTGCGTGCCCGGTCTTGTACCAGAAATACTTCTTCGCGCAGCTCCGGCACCACCTCAACGGAATCAACATGGGCATCCTGTACCAGCACCCGTTTCTGGATCGTGGTGTATTCGGCCGGGATTTCGATTTCGCGGAAAGTAGCCGGCGTTTCGACGACCATTTTTTTGACCGTTTTGTAACGCCCGTTCGGCGGTGTCTGCCGGTTGAAGGTGGGCATAGACACGATTTTTTTGACCGGAATTTGTTTGGTGACGGGTGGGTACACCACATAGCAGATCACGTCGCAATCCCCCGGGATGGGCGATTTGCAACCGTCAATAGCCGGTCGGGTTTCAAAACGGGAATAGCCCGGCTCGATTTCAAACGTTTCGAAGGTATCTATGGTGACCACCGGCAAGATCGAATAGGTACTGAACGGCTCTTCTACCAGCAGGGTGTCGGTGACTTCCCGGTACACCGCCGGGACATATTCGAATCGTTTGGACGCCTCTTTTACGAGCACACGCTCTTCCACGGTTTTGTACTCGGCGGGCACCACCTTGTACTGCATATAGGAAGGGGTCACCACGACTTTTTCAATTTCCGTGACTTCTTCGATCGGACAGCGGATGTAGCAGGCGCCGGGTTCGGGGTTCGTCGGGTAATTTTGGGCGGGCAAGGCAACACTGGTCAAAAAGGCAAGTAGTAAAAAGAAGGCAGATATCCGCATTGGCGCAATTATGATGTGAGACATTGTTTTGTTTGACAAATCTTATGCTCTCTTGGGGCCGAATCGGCATTCTGGCGCAGGCAACTGATTCAAAAACAGGCGCGTAAAACTAAATACATTGGCAAAACCGGGCATACGTTTCCCTGAAAATCGCCACAATTTTCCTTTCCGAAGATTTTTTAAACCGGCAAAGGGATCGGGGACAGGGCTGTACAAGAGCCTGCGCCAAGAATCGGAAAGATCAACCCTTAATACGGTATGCGGCTGTGCCGGAGGGCGGACAAGTTCCAGTCAACCAATAAACTTATGAAAATGGGAACGTCAGGGTGAACGCGCTGCCTTTGCCGGGTTCGCTGTGCACGTCCACAAATCCTTTGTGGGCAGTGGCGATAGCCTTTACATAGCTCAGGCCGAGGCCAAAACCTTTCACGTCGTGCACGTTGCCGGTGTGTACGCGATAAAATTTGTCAAAGATGTGCTTGCGTGCCTCCTTGCTGATGCCGACACCTTTGTCTTCCACGGTGACCGACACGCCGTTGGGCACGTTGCGCGTACGGACGGTGATTTCAGGTTTTTCCGGGCTGTACTTGTTGGCATTGTCGAGCAGGTTATGCACCACACTGGCGAGGTGGGTCGAATCACCGGTTATGACCGGTCGGTCGGCCTGAAGGTCGAGGGTGAGCGTGCCTTCGCGGTTTTCAATCTGGAGGACAAAGTTGTCGGCGGCTTGCTGGATCAGGTCATGCAAGTTGACATCGGCGAGGCGCAACTGAAAATCCTTTCGATCTAATTGAGCGATTTGCAGCACGCGTTCCACCTGGCTGTTCATGCGCCGGTTTTCCTGGCGAATGATGTCCACAAAGCGTTTGATCTTGTCGGGGTTGTTTACGATCAGCGGGCTGGTGATGCTGTCGGTAGCCAACGAGATCGTAGCAATGGGCGTTTTGAACTCGTGGGTCATGTTGTTGATAAAATCCGTTTTCATCTCCGATAACTTTTTTTGGCGGTAGATGACCTGCACGGTGTACCAGAAACAAAAGAGGATAATGCCGGTGAAAATGACCGAGAGCAGCAGTGTTTTCCACACGGAGCCGAGCACGAGACTGGTGCGGTTGGGGAAATAGATGGACAGGTGCCCGGGTGATTCGATGTCTTTTGGAAACAAGGCCACGCGGTAGGGCGAGTTGTAAAGGTTGGAGGCGCCGCCATGCGTGACCTGCGGACTGTTATCCACGACCACATAGTGGTCATTGACGACCACAAAACTGTTTCGGGCCTTGGCGTACACACCATACTGGTAGGGCGTGCTGATTCCACGGCTACTGAGTTCCTCTTTGAGGGAAAGGGCAAGCAGGTCGAGTTGTATCCGTTCGGCAAGGGGTTTGGAGTCCACGAGTTGGCTGACTTTCATGTACTCCCAGAGGGTCATGTTGTCTTCGAAGGACTGGGTTCCGGACACCGGGTTGGGCAGGCTGTCGGCGCGGGTGATTCGGCGGGTGGCATACCCGTTTTCCAGGTATTTGGCGGCTTGCCGGATATTTCGGTTGGCTTCGTTGGAGAAGCGAAAGGTGGCGTTGAGTGCCTCAATGGCGGCTACATCCTCGAAGTACTGGAGTTTGTCGGCTACGCGGTTGAGCACGGCATACACGTTTTTGTCAAACTGTTCTTCGTTCAGCCGGATGCTCCAGCCGATCCAGTAGATCTGCAGGCAAATGACCCCGATGAGAGCGGCAGTCATCATACCGATGATGAGGCGTATACGTTGTGCGTTCATGTGCCTGGTTACTTGATTGGAGAATTGGTTGACCGGCGAACGCAAAGATGGCACTACCGGGCAGGATTCCCAGTGCTTGTGAGCACAATGCTGGACATTTTCTCGAAGCACTCAGAGGCTGTCTCAAAAGCATGGCTTTGACGGGAATTGATTTTTTTAGACAGGATTTACAAGATTTACAGGATAAATGAGGCGGCTCCGCCGCCGAAAATCCTGTAAATCCTTTTCATCCTGTCAAAAAATGAATTTGCCTGTCAACGGCGCAATACGGTGCGGACTTATGAGACGGCCTCTGATGCTCAATTTGAGGCGTTGCGCCGGCAAGCACACCAAATCAGTAGCGTTGAAAAGCCACGGGCATATTGTCGTCGTAAAGGCCCGAAAGCACAGGATTTTGTACGTTGGAAGTGTATTCGCGCACTTTGGCATGCACATAGGTGTACAACTCCCGGATGGTGACGATGTTGTCGTCATTGGCATTGGCAGCGCCCCGCATGCCGCGCAGGAGGTAGTAGGTGAATACACCCTGGCGCAGACCGTGGTCTTCGAGGGAGAGTTCTTCACCTTTGGAAGACATGAGCAGAGCAACGCCGCCGCTGGAATCCTCAAATGCCTGGTAGTACTTGTTGAGCGAAACGGGGGCGGGGCCTTTGGCCGCGAGGCCGTAGTTCAGCGTACCGCTGTGGCAGGCATCGGCGATGCAGAGTTTGTGTTTCGCCTTGCTTTGCAAAAGCACCTGTTTGATTTCTTCGTGGCGGAGTTTGTTGTTGAACCCGTCGAAGTCTACCGGCAGGAAGCAGCCTTCGAGTCCATGGCCGCTGAAGAAGAACAAGACCACATCGTTGGCATCGGCCTTAAGAAAATACTGGCGCATAGTGTTCAAGATATTTTCGCGGGTAGCACTTTCGTCCACCAGAACGGCTATTTGTTCGTCGGGCAGGCCGCCGCCTTCCGGGCTTTTAGAAAAGCATAAAAACGGTAGGCATCGTCGTCGGTGAACCGCAGCGAGGGCATGGCGGTGTAGCGACCTACCCCGACGATCACGGCATATATTTTCACGTTTTTGCTGGCCTCCACGCGTACGGGATCATTGGGAATTACCTCGTCGGAATCGAGATCACGGATGGCGTGTCCGTTGACCCAAACCGCTCCGGTAGCGCGGCCATTGGCGCTGTACAGCACGCCGGATCCGTTGGGTGCACCATTGGCCCACTGGCCCTCGTAACGGTCGCCGCCAACATAGTAGCAAATACCCTGGCCGGCAGGCGCTCCGTTTTTGAACGCACCGATCCAGCGCGACCCGTCGGGATAATCGTAGTAGCCCGATCCGCTGCGGCAATAGTTAGAACTACAATTGCGCAGGTTGGCCACGTCGGTCTTTCCGCTGGGTTTGCTGGTTGTCGGTTTGCCGGCTGCCGGCTGCTGATTTGCGGCCGGCGCATTGCTTGCCGTTGGCTGGCTGGTTGCGAGTTTGCCGTTTGCCCAGGTGCCTTCTGCAACGGAGCCGTCGCGGCGCACCAAACGGCCTTGGCCATTTTTCAGATTTTGTTTCCAGCGGCCGTTGTAGTAGCCCCCGTCGGGGTAGTACATGGTGCCGGTACCTTCAAATTTTCCGAAATGGAAATCACCTTCATAGCGCTCTTTGGTGGCGAAATAATACTTGCCTTTGCCGTGTGGCTGGCCGCCGGACCAGTTGCCGGCGTAGCGGTCGCCGTTGGCAAAACGGAACGTGCCGATGCCGGTTCGGCAGTTGCCCTCAATACATTGGGCGGTGCTATAGGTTGCATTGCTGAAAAAAAACAAAAGTGGGAGGACGAAAAGAAAGCGGGAACCCTTCATAGGAATTAAAATTTGAGATGTTTAACGAAAGCGGGTGTACAGGAAGGGTGCAAATACTGTTAAACATTGATTAAAGAAAAATGGACGAGCGGCGGAGCGCCGTGCAAAAAAAGCGGGATGCGCATGCCCGATTCAACGAGCGATTCCAGGAGCAAACCCCTTAGCCTAAATTGTGCCAGTCGCATTAGGTTCAATCCAAATTTGTACATTTGCCGATCAAAAATAGCAGACAATATTTTGATTAACAGTAATTTGAAAAACTACAAAATTATGGTAAAAAAATTCTTCTTCGCTTTCGCCGCATCGGCCCTGCTCGCAGCCTGTGGCGGCAACCAGTCCGGCTCCACCACCGATCAATCCGGAGACGACGGTATGCACTTCGGCGCCACGATCACCGCCGACGAGGCCATCACCTTTGAGGAGCTGGCGCCCAAGATGGGCGAAGCAGACTCTTTAGCCGTAAAAATTACCGGCACAGTAGGTGAGGTTTGTCAGAAAAAAGGCTGCTGGATGATGCTTGTTTCCGACAAGCCCGGCGTGCCCGAAATGCGGGTAACTTTCAAAGACTACGCTTTTTTCATGCCCAAGGACCTGACGGGCAAGCGCGTGGTACTCGACGGCTTTGCATTTGTTTCCGAGACATCGGTGGACGACCTTCGGCACTACGCCGAAGACGCCGGCAAATCGGCCGATGAAATTGCAGCGATCACCGAACCGCAACGCGAAGTAGCGTTTGAAGCAGCCGGGGTGCTGGTGGTGAAGTAACGAAAGGGAACTGGATTTTAAATTCTAAAAAAGATTTGTGTTAGTACGGTAATACTAGTAACTACCGGAATCGTATTGGACAATTAAATTACCTCGAGTGGCCTTGTACGGCTTATATCTAAATGGTATTGAATCTACACGGCAATCAATAACGAAAAGAGTACCTGTCTTGCCGGGCGGGATTACCATGATCCCGATTTTGGCTGTGTCGTTCAACGTATTTTCAAGAATGGCCATGCTCCACCACCAATGTTCTTTGTTTAGATGCATGACGGTATCGAAAGGTATCCCGCCATTTTTCACTTCAATGATCTTGTCTGAATCCTTGAATTTTTTTAAGGAACAAGTCTCGATCCCTATGGCAAGGCATAGCATGAGGCAAAGTGCTGGGCGAGTCAATTCTGTTCACAATCACTGACAACAATTTTAATTATGATCTTTCCAGTGGTAGCTTTATAGGGCCAGTAATGATACTCAAAACTACCCTGATCTTCGAAGACTTCCATGTTATAAAGTCTCCCTATCTGCCCTGGAGCAAGTATTTTATCCCTTATCCGGATTGAATCATTTGCTGTATTCTCGATTAAATATGTTGAACGTCTCTGCCAACCGTTACAAGGATTAGGAAAAGTGAATACTTGATGTTCATCTAATTTGGTAATCGTAACGGAGAAAGTATTACTTTGGTCATTCGATGACGATCCGCCACACCCAAAGAGTATAAATATAAAAATGCCAACTCCTAAACTCGACTTTAGCACATTTAGGCGGCCCTAATGGCCATGGAAATCAAATGTTTGATCCATTGTTCATTTAAACTATCGCTGTCGTCTTTAAAAGCAGACATTGATAGTTTCTGTTTTCGCCAAATTTGGTACCGCACAGAAGCGATGGCATCAGAAAATGTTGGCCGTTGTTTTTGATACCATGCAGTAGGCTTGAGGTGCAGTAAGTTTTGACTTTCCAGGGTATCGGCCCAAAGTGTTACGAGGCTATAGAGACCGAACAACACGGGTGTCGTTCGGGCGATGGCCCGGTCTGACCATTGGCGTTGGGATTCGACTCCCAAGTGTGCTCGTGCTTCTTCAAACGTAACTTCCATGGTCCATCGGCGAATGAAATAATTGATGATTTCCAGCGGGTTTAACCCTACATTGGTTGATAACAATGCTGCCACCTCGCCGCTGCCGTCTGCCGCTTTGATTAAAACCCAACGGATCGGCACAGGTGGCTTGCCAGCGTGATACCATACAGCCTTTCCGGTGGTTATCAGCATCTCTTTGGGGCCATGATTATACCATTGAGGAATAGTCAGGGGTATCCAATTTGTCTGCGGATTAAGGGTCACTTCTTGCAATGTTGGCAAACGAACGCCTTTTTTGCGATGCGGCCCTCGTTTACCCTTTGCCTTGGGTTCTGGCGGTTCATAAAGTGCTGCATCCAGCCGCAGGCGGGTGATTAAACAGACCTTCGACCGGACGGCATCTAACAGTTCAAGAACAGAATAAGACGAATCCGCTACTATGATTATCAAACGATTAGGATGCCATCGGTGTAACTGTAACAACATCTGCCGCGCCCAATCGGTCAACTTTTTATGTCGCCTGCCTTGTTGTAAATTGTAGCGTTCCGAAGGGGCCAGAACAGTCATAAAAGGTAATGCCCAAATACGCTGAGCCCAAGTGATCGGGACCAATAGCATTAAATTTATCCAACGTAACCCACTGCATTTTACCATATGGCTCTTGCTTGAGCGAACTGAATCGCGGTATATGCCTTTGGCGCTGATCTTTTGGCCCCGCCGCCGTTCGATCGTCTCGTCTATACCAAAAATCAAGGCATCTTCTTCCTTGGTAAAACGTATGACCAAGTGCAACAACAAAAGCCGGGCACACTCTCTGGTGCACCATCGTGCCTTGCTCAGTACTCGGTGGTATTTGTGAAATCGGCTCTCATCACTCAAGCCAACTGCTCGTAGGGCGCTACATACAGTCCGGCGGCCAACCACTAACAAGGCTCCGGCAACTAAAATCTTCGCATGATCAAAGACCTTTTTGCTGAATAACGGAGCAAATGCCGATATTTGACGGGAGAACTCTTTTGGCAACGTGATCATAAATTTGATTTGTAGTGATCTCAAATTTACACACTTCCAGGGAGTTCTCATTTTTGGGTTCACAGGGCTAAAGTCGAGCTAACTCATGACAACTAATGGGCTAAGCGAGCGCGTGCGTGGGCTTTCGCCAAGGCAATAAGGTGGTCTAAAGCCAACATCCGATCCAGTTCGTATTGCTCATCGCCGGACAGTTGTCCTGTACGATTTTTCTCAGGCAGTTCATGCAATCGCTTTTGGGCAGTTTCTGAAGGACGCAATAAAAGTATTTTAGCCGGGTCCATACTCGCCAAGGCAGCGGCAATCGTCATAAACAGGAATAGCGACAGTCATAGCAGATATTTTAGCAGACAAAGTTAGACAAAATCTCCCTTGTATACCCGGCGGAAAGTGGTTTGCGAAAAGTTAGCATAGTTTAATTTTGCATGATGATTCACCTTGATGATGGCACGGTAAAGCGACTTCGGGTTCTACAACGGGCGCACAAAGACAAGCGCGTGTTTGTCAAGGTGACGGTTTTGTTGATGCTTCATCAGGGTTTTACGCCTCAGATGATCGCTGAGAGTTTAGGCATTGACGATTCTACCGTTTATCGCTACCGCCAAGGTTTTGAGGAGTTGGGTTTGGAGGATTATCTGAAGGCATTTTTTATGGCCTATTCGGGTCAGTTGACACAGGATGAGGAGCAGCAATTGCTTGCGGAAGTTCGGCAGCGCCTGTACATCAACAGCAAGCAGGTAGCCGCTTATATCGAGCAGGAGTTTGGCGTTCGGTATTCCTTGTCGGCGGTTGTCAAATTGCTGCATCGCCTGGGTTTCACGTACAAAAAGACCAAAGGCGTCGGAGTCAAAGCGGATCGCGTGGCTCAGGAGAAGTTTGTCGAGGAATTGAACGAATTATTGGCCCAAGAGAATGAAAATCAAGTGGTTTACTTCAATGACGCGGTACACCCTCAGCACAATACCCGGCCGGATTACGGCTGGATTTACCGGGGAGAGGATTTTGAAATACCGACTAACCCGGGCCGCAAGCGTGTCAATATCAATGGCGCCCTCAATGCCCACGAGGTCACCGATGTGCTGGTGGTCGAGTCCGAGCGAATCAATGCCCAGTCCTGTATCGAACTGTGGGAAATACAACGTCGGAGGCACCCGGGAAAAACGATCATCAACATCTGCGATAATGCCCCTTACTATCACTCCAATTACCTCAAGGACTGGCTGGTGCAAAACCCTTGGTGCCAAGTGCTCTACCTGCCGCCATACGCCCCGAACCTGAACCTGATCGAGCGATTATGGAAGTTTCTACGAAAGCAGGTGACCTCATACGATTTCTATGAGCACTTTGCCGAATTCCGAAAGGCAATACTCGATTTTTTCAAAAATATCAAAGAACATAAACATGCGCTGGAGTCGCTCCTGACGCTCAAATTTCGTATTGCCGGGCTATAGTGTTTTTCGCAAACCACTTTCCGCCGGGTATAACTTGTCCTACAAAGTTTGTAGTAATAGTTCGGAGGAGACCGTCTGTCCCCACCCCCGAACTATTCATGTGTGCGGAACCCTCAATGCCCGCACACGCACTTCGCCTCCTGGCGGGTATGCGTCATGCCCGCGCCATTGGTCTGGCTGCCCGGCATTTCGAACCAGAACTTGTCGCGTTTGCGGTCGTAGTTGCCGATTTCGTTCAGCGTGTCGGCGTCGTACAGGCGGCCGTTCACCATGACGTAGCGGATGGCTTCGGTGTGGCGGATATTCTCCAGCGGGTTTTGTCCAGCACGATCAGATCGGCGAGTTTGCCAGGGGCCAGGGAACCGATTTCCTTGTCCATGCCAAGGTATTGGGCGCCGTTGAAGGTGGCGCAGCGCAGGGCCTGCATGTTCGTCATGCCGCCCTGAGCCAGCATCCAGAGTTCCCAGTGGGCGCCGAGGCCCTGCAATTGTCCATGCGAACCGAGGTTGATGTTGATGCCCGCATCCTGCATTTTTCAGTTGCTTGCTCACGAGGATGTGGCCGGTTTCGTACTCCTCCTCGGGGATCATGGTGCGGTGCCGCGCCCGCTCGTCGAGGATGTGGCGCGGGGTGAAGTTTAGCAGGCGCGCTTTTTTCCAGATGTCCTCTTTTTGGAAAAAATAGTACTCGCCGTTCACCGCCCCGTAACACACGATGAGCGTGGGGGTGTTGTGGGCTTTGGTTTTGCCCCAGGAGCGGATCACGTCGTCGTAAATTTTGGCTACGGGCAGGTTGTGTTCGATACCTGTGTGGCCGTCCACCACTGCGAGAGGTTGTGGTAAAACGAGCCGCCCTCCGGCACCACCAGGATGCCCTGTTCGCGGGCGGCGGCAATGACCTGCTGGCGTTGGTCGCGGCGGGGCTGGTTGTAACTTTTCACAGAGAAAGCGCCCCAGGCTTTGGTGCGGCGCAGGGTGCTGCGGGCGTCATCGAGACTGTTGATCACGGCCTTGAAATCGCCGTCGGCGCCGTACAGGATGGTGCCCGTGCTGTACAGACGCGGCCCCGTCATGCGGCCCGACCGAAGCATTTCGGCATTGAAAACGCCATTTCGGAGTTCACCGAAGGGTCGTGCATGGTGGTCACGCCGTACACAGGTTGGCGTAGTATTCCCACTGTTTTTGCGGGTTGAGGCCGTAGCGGAAATTGCCGGTGTGCGCATGCACGTCCACAAAAGCCAGGCAAGATGGTTTTGCCGCGACAGTCGATCAGTTTTGAGTTTTGGGTGTTGAGTTTTGAGTTGCTGGTTGAACTCAGCTGCGGTGCCGACAAATACGATCCTGTTGTTCTCGACCACCAGTGTGGCGTTTTCGAGCACGCGGTCGCCGTCCATGGTGATGATGCGGGCGTTTTGGAACACGAGGGTACCTTCCGGCGTGTCGGTTTGCAGGGTGAGGCCTATTTTTTGTCCGGTTTCGGGCAGGTCCGGCAGGCTGTCTGGCGCGCCGGGCAGGAAGGTGAAGCGGTTGGTGAGGTCAATGGAGAAGTACTCGTCGCCGAGGTGTAGTGCACTTTTTGCCGTCGGCACTCCAGTGCAGGTTGTAGCCGGCGTCTTTGGCGATTGGGCTGACGGGGAGACGCTTTTGGTTTCGGCGCTCAGGTCCACCGTTTTGCCGAGGAGCAGGCATGGCGCACATAGCCCTTGTGCAGTTCGGTGAAGGCCAGCCACTTGCCGTCAGGCGAAGGCGCCCACTGGTTGGTGTACTTGCTTTTGAACAGTTCACGGCGGTCCTGGCCATTGAGGTCGAAGGAGACGAGTTTTTGTCAGACTGCCAAACAGATAGCCGCCGGTATTGACGAGGATACGATTGCCGTCGGCGCTGAAGCGCGGAGTTTTCGCCCTCTTCGGTGACGAAGTTTTGAACGATTTGCCCTTCCAGATTCAAGTAGTAAATACCCGTTTTTTCCACTTTGGAAATCCCGAGTTCGTCGTCGCCGTCCTGCAAACGGTACACAATTTTTTTGCCGTCGGGGAGAACCCGGGCGCGAAAAATGCCGCCATAGACGGGTAATTGTTCGGGTTGCCGTCTAGTTCACCCGCCAAAGGCCGTGTATGTTCCAGGTGACAAAAACGAAGCGCCGTTGGGTGAAAAACACGGTTCTCCAGGCATTCCGATTGGTGGCACCTTACGGTTGAATATACCTCCTGCGTACCCGCACCAGCAGTTCAGGTTTGCCGTCGGGTTTTTTGTACAGTTTCCGGCGGCGTTGAACACGAGCGTTTTGCCGTCGGGGCTGGTGACGCGTGGCGGATGGCGCGTGCGGTAAATTCAGCTCGAATACCTTTGTTTTCAAAACGCACGGTTTCGGCTACCCGCGTTTTTACCGAGCACCGGAAGGGTATTTCCTGTTGGGAAAACTACTGGAAAATCCTTTTCTTGGTCGGCCAAAAACGTCAAGTCGAAATTGATTCGCTTCAGTTTTCCACCAGCCCAAATGATGATACTGCGTTCGGACAGCTTGGCGGTACCAGACGGCATCCATGCGAAGCCGGGATATATGCCGAATATCGTCCAGGCTTCCTGCTGGTCTTTGTCGAGGCCGTCGAAGACAGGAAATTCTTCGCCCGATACGAGGTCGCGCACGAAGAGCACGGTTTTGGTATCCACCCGGCGTACGAAGGCCAGCCATTTGCCGTCGGGGGCTGATCTGGAGCGGAAGCGCCGCCGGAACCGCCTGTGACGTTTTCGATTTTGCCCTCCTGCCGATCGTAGCGGCGGACGGCGAAAATTTGTTTGAGCGGGTCTTTGTTGTACTGGAAAAATCCGCCGCCGTACAGGTCTTCGCTGAAATAAACATAGCGTCCGTCGGGACTAACGCTCGGCTCGTTCACGTCCTGCTGGTCGTTTTTGCGCTTGGTGAGCTGGATGCCTTCGCCGCCGGCGAGGTGGTAGAGCCACATTTCGCCCGCGCCGAGGGATCGGCCGCTGGTGAAGTGTTTGCGGGCCACGAAGTACTGGCCGTCGGGCATCCAGGCGGGGTTGTTGAGCAGGCGAAAACTCTCGGTAGTCACCTGTCGGGGTTTGGCGCCATCGGCCTGCATCACCCAGATGTTGTCGCCGCCACCGGCGTCGCTGGTGAACAGGATTTGTTTGCCGTCGGGCGAAAAACGGGGCTGTACCTCCCAGGCGATACCGGAGCGGATGCAGGTAGCGTCGCCGCCGCCGATGGGCATGGTGTAGATGTCGCCGAGCAAATCAAAAGCAATGGTTTTGCCGTCGGGACTGACGTCGAGGTTCATCCAGGTGCCCTCGGTGAGGGTGAACGCCACGTCGGTGTACGGGTCCTTCCGGAGCGAAACATCCCATTTTTTTTTGTCGGTTTGGGCGGAGAGGGCGGTGGTGAGGAGGAGCGAGAGCAGGTACAGTATTCGAGTCATGTGTGTGGTGTGGGTGCGTTTTGGGGCGAAAATAGGAAGTTTTTTTGGCGTGCGCGGCTCTTACCCCGCCTCAAACACCATTGCCTCGTGGCTCAATTCCCGAAAATCCACGGCAGCCACGGCACTCACGCCCTGCTCGGGCATGTACACCCCCGTAAATCGTGTCCACGGCAGCCATGGTGGCCTTGTTATGGGTGACGACGATGAACTGCGAGTCCTTGGAAAACTCCCGGATGATGCGGTTGAATTTCTCGATATTGGCATCGTCCAGCGGCGCGTCCACCTCGTCGAAGATGCAAAACGGCGCAGGTTTGAGCAGGTACAGCGCGAAAAGCAGGGCCGTAGCTGTAAGCGTTTTTTCTCCTCCGGATAACTGCGCGATGGTCTGCGGGCGCTTGCCTTTGGGCTTGGCAATAATGTTGATGTCCGACTCCAGCGGGTTGCCCGGGTTGGACAGTATGAGGTCGGCGGAATCGTCTTCGGTGAACAGGGTGCGGAACACGCGGATGAAGTTCACACGCACCTGCTCGAACGATTCGAGGAAGCGCTGGGTGGCGGTTTCTTCGATTTCTTTCATGGTTTGCAGGAGGTTTTCCTTGGCGGCGAGAATGTCGTCGCGCTGCGCTGCAATACTGTCGTAACGCTCCTTGATTTCGTTGTACGCCTCGATGGCTAAGGGGTTGAT
Source organism: Lewinellaceae bacterium (assembly GCA_016719605.1). Taxonomy (GTDB): domain Bacteria; phylum Bacteroidota; class Bacteroidia; order Chitinophagales; family Saprospiraceae; genus M3007. The sequence goes on from JADJYW010000020.1 coordinate 97,989, forward strand.
CTCGCCGTAGTTGTCGAGGCGGCGTTTGAGGTTGTTGACCTCAATTTCGAGGCTTCGCGGTTGTACTTGGGGTCAGGGTCGTTGTTGATGATCTCGTTCACCGAGATGCCAAACTCGGCACGCAGGCGCTCGCCGATAGCCGTGATCTCGAACTTGACGTCGGTGAATTTGTCTTTGAGCCGGTTGATGCCGCCTTGCAAATCTTGCTGCTTGCGGTAGAGTTCGCGCAGGAGGTTGTCGCGCTCGTGGATTTCGTTGCGGGCTTTGAAATAAATCTGCTCGGCAGCACTGAGGGTGGCTTCCTGAGCCTTTTTTTCGGCGTAGCCGGCTGTCAGATCGGTTTCGATGCGGGCGATTTCGGCGGTGACAAAAGCCAGTTCTTCTATGTTTTTGGTTTTGGTCGCCTGATTTTGCTGGGTTTGAACGCGCAGTTCGGCCAGATTCTTTTCCCGGAATGCGAGTTCCTGCTGGAAGCGTTCACCTTGTTTTGCTGGCGGGATGAACTCGATATTTTCTGGTTGTATTCGTGGCTGTTGCGGCTGGTGGTCCGGCTACTTCGCGGAACGATCCTCGGCGTTGCTCAGGCGCTCTCGCGCAATTTGGCAATAGCTTCGGCCTGGCGCTCTTTCAGCTTGCGTTTCGCTGCGATGTTGCTGGCTTCGAGAGCCTACGATCAGGCCGCCGCTTTCGACTGCTTTTGGCGAACAAAAATTCTGAACAGGAATGGCGATGTTGTCCTAACCGGGCGCGCAAGCCGCCTGCTCGCTTTGCAACGCCTGAGCGCTCTGTCGCGGGTAAGCGCCTCACAATTGGTCGGCGTTTTAGCACTCGGCAAGTGTGCGCGCAGGGTGCCGAGGGCGGGTTGTTGTAGTCCCGTTTCTGCTGGCTCCAGTTTGCGGATGTCCACGTCGAGGATTTCGAGATTTTTCTTTGCGCCCGATCTTTTTTCCCTCAAAAAGCCCGACCGAGCCGCCGCTGAGGCTGAATCGGCGGCGGATGAGGGTGCCGGATTTGGAGATGAGCGTCATGCTAGGTTCAACCCCGGCCCCGGCCCCCAAAGGGAGGGGAGACGCAGAGTCGTCCACGATCAGTCAGACTCCAGGTATTTTCGATGATGACGCGGTATTCCCCGCGCACATAAATCAGGTCGCCGAGCAGGAGCAGTTTTTGGGCCCAATCCCTGCTGGCTCAGGAATTTGATGCTTTCCGAAACCTTCGAGGCTTTCCAACACGTTTTTGGTGAGTTTGTACTGCTATGTCGGCGTCATGATGGCGACGGCGAGCTTTTGGTCATGGTTTCGATGTCGCGCCCGTGGCGGCGGCGATATCGGCGCGCGTTTTTCTCGCAGCGTCCAGTTTGGCAATTTTGTCTGCTTGCCCCTACAATCTTCTTCGTCCAGTTCAGCGATTTTAAGTGTCAGAGGCCCCGCATTTCGGTGCGGCGCATGGCCACGTCGGCGAGTGCAGCAGCCCGCGCACGTCGCGGCGCAGAGCCGATCTGGTTTTGTTGAAGAACGGTTTTTTGTTTTTCCAGGCCCACGAGAATACGCTCGACGGCCTGCTGTTCGCGCACAAACTCACCGAGATTGCCCTTGCGCGTCATGTGGGTCGCCGCGGTTTTCTTCGAGGGTTCGTTTGGCCTGACTGAGTCTCGGTTTCTAGACCGGCTTCCACCCGTTTTTCGGTTGAGGTCGGTCTGGCGTAGCTTCTGACCCCGCCTTCGAAAAAGCGCATACAGCCGGCGGTTCGGAGGATCTGGTCAAACAGTGCGGGGCGTTATTCCTTTGCTCCACAAAAGAGCGTTTTGCGCCAGCATATTTCTTTTCGTTTTCCTTGCCATGATGCGTCCGGTGAGCTCTAATGGACCTCCCCGTTGTTGCTGGGTATAGCCGTTTCCTGTTTTCCAGTAGTTCGGTGCAGGTATTTTCTCGGTTTCGATTATGCGGGCTTTGGGCTTCGGCGTCGCAGTAGCTGTCTTCTTCGCTCGGGACTTGGTTTTTCGAGTTCTTTGCATCCTTGCGGTAAGGGCCAGGTTTTAGCCATGCTAGTTCCATGTTGGTGTGTCCGGTACTGGTCTTTTGAGTTCGTAAATGTGGTACGCAGGGCCTGCTTGAGTTTTTCAGTTGGTCCTCGATCTCGTAATGAGAGGTCTTCCAAATTCGGTCACTGAGGTCGGCAGTGAAGCCTGAGTTTGGGTTGCCTCGTGTTTGCGGGTATTTGCTCACGCCGGCGGCCTGCTCAACGACCTGGCGGCGGGCCTGTTCGCGGTCGCTGAGCATGTCCTCCAACCACGTTGAGCGCGATGACGGCGTAAGAACCGACGCCGATGCCCGTGTCCGGAAGTGCGAGGTGATGTCCTGGAGGCGACAGTGGTCGCCGTTGAGGGCGGCATCCGCTGTCGCCGTAGCGGTAGAGGATGCGGTTGATGGTGACCTGATCGCACCCGGTCGGCAGGATGTTTCGTGTTTTCGAAGGTGAAAAGACACTGGGCCACTGGCCCTCCTTGCGTTTTTTATGCCGCTGAAAATGACCCAGGTCATTTTGCCGAGGCGGAGTTCGCCGCTTTTGCTCGCCCAACACCCAGCGGACGGTGTCCATCACGTTGCTTTCGCCCGAGTCGTTGGGGCCGACTCACGCCCTCGTTACATCCGGGATGTTTGATGAGGACGGTTTCTGTTGGCAAAACGATTTGAAGCCTTGATCTCCAAGGTTTTGTCGTGGCATATCAGATAAATCCTGTAAATCTTGTAA
>JADJYW010000021.1 GCA_016719605.1 Lewinellaceae bacterium
TGCTGTGGCTCGTAATCGTACCATTTTGGAATTGAAACCGGGCATTGCAGCTTGGGTCAAAGCCGGAAGCCTGCTCGTAATCGTACCATTTTGGAATTGAAACTGGTGGTGAAGAACGCCAACACCGGCGACAAAAGGTCTCGTAATCGTACCATTTTGGGAATTGAAACGCAAACGGAAGCCAGGTGGCGAGCAACCAAGGGCCGCTCGTAATCGTACCATTTTGGAATTGAAACACGCCTAATATGCCGGCAGGTTCCGGCACGCTCGTACGTACCATTTTGAATTGAAACCCAACTCGTGCAATTTACCGGCCGGCGCCTCGTAATCGTACCATTTTGGAATTGAAACTCACAAACGCTCGTCCGGCATCCGATATTGCTCGTAATCGTACCATTTGGAATTGAAACCCTGGGAGGAGTTGTCTATAACATTTCCTCGTAATCGTACCATTTTGGAATTGAAACGGTAAGGTAGTGCGCCGGTGGGTGTTCATGGTATCGCTCGTAATCGTACCATTTTGGAATTGAAACTCTGCATGGTGCGGTACCCGTAGCCTACCGAGGCTCGTAATCGTACCATTTTGGAATTGAAACACATGAACGTGAGTTTTGTATGTGCCAAAACCACGCAACTCGTAATCGTACCATTTTGGAATTGAAACATGATCCACGACTGGATTGCTTGCACTACATCTGCTCGTAATCGTACCATTTTGGAATTGAAACCACATAAGCAGCCCCGACGACCTGCTACTTTGGCTCGTAATCGTACCATTTTGGAATTGAAACGTTCCTGCCATTTTGAAACAAAATCCGACAGTTTTGATAATTGCTGCGAGGTAAATTAACAACAACACTCCCCAGTTTTGGATACATAGAAGTTCGGCACGACCCCGCCCCCAGCGTGACATAAATCACGGTGCAGCCAATCCTCCCGGCTGAACTTTGCCGAACCTTTTCACACAGCCGAATTGCCAACGGCATTTTTCCACTAACGATGAAACCGCACCGCTTTCCCGTCTTTTTCCTGCTGCTCCTTGCACTGGGGCTTTCTGCGCAAACCAGCCCGTTCAATATCCACCTGGAACCGGTCTCGATCCCCGGACTGGGTGGCGTGCAGTCCTTCGCATTCGGCCAACATGCGGGCAAATGGCTGATCGTGGGTGGCCGGCTCGACGGGCTGCACCGCCGACAACCGTTTGCTGCGTTCGACATAGCCGGACACAACAACCAACTGATCGTCATAGACCCGGCCAATCAGCAAAAATGGTCGGCGCCGCTCACCGCCCTGTCCGTACCGCTGCAAGAACAGTTGAGCGCCACCAATATGCAGTTCCACCAGGAAGGCAATTTCCTCTACATCGCCGGCGGATACGGGTACAGCAACACCGCCGGCGACCACATCACCTACGACAAACTGACAGCCATTGATGTGCCGGCAGTCATCAACGCCATCGTTGCCGGACAGCCTTACGCTACTTTTTTCCGACAAATCACGGATCCGCAATTTGCCGTGACGGGCGGCCACCTGTCCAAAATTTACGACACCTACTACTTAGTCGGCGGACAACGGTTCATGGGCCGCTACAACCCGATGGGGCCGACGCACGGCCCCGGTTTTGTCCAGGAATACACCGACCAGATTCGCTCGTTCCTGATTTTTGACAACGGAACCAGTCTCGCTGCGGGGCACTTTCCGCCGGCTACCGACCCGACCAACCTGCACCGCCGGGACTACAACGTGACCGCCCAGATCATGCCCAACGGACAAGAAGGACTGACGGCTTTTTCCGGCGTTTTTCAGCCGACGGTGGACCTGCCGTTTCTCAATTGTGTGAATATTGACAGCAGCGGCTACGCTGTGAACAACGACTTTTCGCAGTACTACAACCACTACCACTGCGCCGTGCTGCCGCTCTACTCGGCCCAAAACAACGCCATGCACACCGTCTTTTTTGGCGGTATTGCGCAGTTTTACGACAGCCTCGGCACACTCGTGCAGGACAACAATGTGCCTTTGTAAAACCATCGCCCGCGTCACCCGCACTGCCGACGGCGCTATGTCCGGAGTACAAATTGCCCGTGGAAATGCCCGCGCTGCTGGGCGCCGGCTCGGAGTTTGTTCCGCTGGAAGACGTTCCGGTGTACGCCAACGGGGTCGTCAAACTGGACGACCTCACTGCCGATTCGATGCTCGTTGGGTACATCTACGGCGGCATTGCCAGTACCGCCCCGAATATCTTCTGGATCAATACAGGCGTGGAAAGCAGTACAAACAGCACGATATTCAAGGTTTTCGTGATAAAAAACACCCCCAGCGCGGTACACCAACTGAACCCGAGCAGCACCGGAACCTTGCGTATGCGGGTATTCCCAAACCCGAACAACGGGGTATTTGGCCTTCAGTTCAACCTCGAAAAGTGGGTACGGTCCGCCTTACAATCGCGGACACCAGCGGCAAAATCATAGATCGGAGTTGCTGCAAGGTCTGTTCCCCGGCGAAAACATCGTTACGCGCCGGCTACAAAACGTAGCAGCCGGAAAGACATACCTCGTTACCCTGGAAACCGAATCGGAACAGGCGACGATCAAGACGATCATTCAGGAATAAAAGTCCACTGTGACTACAGTCACGGTTTTACCCTTTCGGGCGCCTGTACCTTTGCATCATCATTGATTCGGGGTGCGTGACAGGCGCCCGATTTTTTAACAAAAACAACTTGTATTTACGAATGGCATCCTTATCAGAAATTGTGCGCACACCCGGCGCTTCCATGATTGACGTACGCACACCCTTTGAATTCCAAATGGGCCACGTTCCGGGCGCTGTGAATATCCCGCTCGACGAAGTACCGTACCGGGTAAATGAAATTGCAGCGCTTCCTGCTCCCGCGTGTTGTACTGCCGCAGCGGCAATCGCAGCGGAATTGCCGTGCAAATGCTTCGGCAGGCCGGTCTCGGTGATTTGTACAACGGCGGCGGACTGTACGACATGGAAATCATGCTCGCCGGCCGGCTGGCGCCTGCTCCGTACTAACTTCAAAACCACTTCTTCAACCCGTTTTTCTTATGCTCAATTTTCTCAAGTCGCTTTTCGGCGGCACGCCTGCCGTTGATTTTAAAGTATGGTTGCCGCCGGCGCCTTCATCGTGGATGTTCGTACCGCCGAGGAGTTCCGTGCGGGGCACGTCCAGGGTTCAGTGAATATCCCGCTGGATCAGATAGCCTCAAAAATTTCCATGTTAAAGAATAAAAAGGTGCCGATCATTGCGGTGTGCCGCAGCGGTGCGCGTAGTGGTGTGGCAACCAATATGCTGAAAAACAACGGCATTGAGGCCTACAACGGCGGCTCGTGGAACGGGTTTGAGCGGAAAATCGCCGCTTGAAAACGGCAGAGCACCACGGCATATCCCGGAACAGATCGGCGACTTGCACTACCTTCGCGACGCAGGACGCTCGAGGTTTACCAGTGGTTTTGAATGCGCGGTAAGTCCTGAAATCCAGCCATATACCCGCCTTATGTTTAAAACGTTACCACTTTTGCTGCTGCTCGCAGCCTTTTCCCACGAAACCGGCGCCCAACACCTCTTCGGCCAACTGACCGACTCCAAGGGCGCCGCACTGCCCGGCGCCGTGGTGGCCTGGCCGGGCACCACCATCGGCGCCCGCACCGACGACAACGGCGAGTTCGCCATTCCGCTGCCGCCCGATACAACCGTTCGCCCCATGCGCCTGGCTGCAATTTTCAGTTCCGTACGCGACACCTTTTCCCTCGACGACCTGACGAGCTACTGGACCCTGCAAATGTCCGTGGCCGTGGAACTTCAGGAAGTCACCGTGCGCGACGCGACCACCGGAGCGTTTGTCTCCGTGTTGCAACCGGTGAAAACCGAAGTCATCAACCGCGCCGAACTGCGCAAGGCGGCTTGCTGCGACCTCGCCGGCTGTTTCGAAACCCAAAGCACCGTGCAACCCACCACGACCAACATCCTTACCAACGCCAAAGAACTGCGCATCCTCGGCCTCAGCGGCGTGTACAACCAGGTGCTGGTGGATGGCCTGCCCACTATCCAGGGCCTGACCTACACCTACGGCACCGGCACCATCCCCGGCAGCATGCTCGAAAATATCTGGGTGACCAAAGGCGCCAACAGCGTGCTCCAGGGCTACGAAAGCATGGTGGGCCAAATCACCGTTTTCCCCCGCGAGGGCGGTATCGCCGAGCCGTTCACTGCCGATGTACTGGTCAATAGTTTTGGCGAAAAACATATCAACGCGGCCGTGTCCACCAAAAAAACGCGCTGGAGATACCGACGCGGGCACGACCACGGCCTACGGCCAAACAGTGCGTTTCCGGCAGCCCGAACTGATGACCAAAACGGGCTACCGCTTCGACGCCAACCAAAAAATATCCTGCTCGCCTCGTTCGTGGCGCAGGATCAGGCGTCGCAGTTTGGCCTACCAGCTACACCGCCGATCAGCGCCACGCCTACGCCAACTTCCAGTACGAACTGTTTTGGGGCAAAAACAAAGCCCACGACCTGAAAACCGGCCTCAGCTTCCGCCACTTCCGCCTGAACGAAAACATCGCGTTTTCGGCAGCCGATACGCTCGAGCGCACCTTGCCGGCAATTACCTGCGCGAGGAGAACATCGCCGGCTTGTTTGCCGAAAATACATTTCATTTTCAGGACGACCGCTGGGTGTGGATCACCGGCTTGCGCGCCGACAAACACAATACCTTCGGCTGGCGCGCAACCCCACGCACGATGTTGCGTTTCAACCCTACGCCCGACTTCGATCTGCGGGCAAGTATCGGCACGGGCTGGCGTACGGTCAATTTGTTTTCGGAAAACATTGCCCTGCTCGTGGGCAGCCGCGACATCGTGTTTGCCGAAACCCTGCGCCCCGAGCGTGCCTGGAATGCGGGCATCAACGCCACCCGCCGTTTTTCCATCGGGCAAATGCGCCTCACCGCCACCGCCGACCTGTACCACACGCGTTTTCAGAATCAGTTTTTCCCCGACTACGATACCGATCCAAACCAGGCGATTATCGCCAATTTTACAGGAAAATCAATCAGCAACGGCGTACAACTGGAACTCAGCGCCGCCTGGAACCGCCGCCTGGAACTGCGCGCGGCCTACAATTTCCTCGATGTGTACCGCCGCCCGGGGGCAGAAAAAGTCTTGCTGCCGTGCAACCCGCGGCATCGGGTACTCGGTGTGGCCACCTTCCGCACGCCCGGCGAGCGCTGGCAGTTCGACACCAACGTGCACTGGTACGGCAAGCAGCGCCTGCCCAACACCCGCAGTAACCCCGAGAACCTGCGCCGTCCCGACGAGTCGGACCCGTACACCGTGTTGGGTTTGCAGGTGCGTCGGGCGTTCCGCCGATTCGATGTGTTTGCGGGTTGCGAAAACGCGCTGGATTTCCGGCAGTTGCGGCCTATTCTTGGTTGGGAACAACCCTTTGCGCGAGGTTTTGATCCGTCGTTTGCCTGGGGCCCTACACGGGGGCGGGAGTTTTACGCCGGGGTGAATTTCAAGTTGGAGCGGAAGGAAAAGTGAGGCGGGAGTGTGCGCCTGATGCCACACTTCCTGACGTTTGCTCGAAAAAAACCCGGAGGCTGTCTCAAAAGCATGGCTTTGACGGGAATTGATTTTTTTCAGCCAGGATTTACAAGATTTACAGGATAAATGAGGCGACTCCGTCGCCGAAAATCCTGTAAATCCTTTTTATCCTGTCAAAAAATGAATTCGCCTGTCAACGGCGCAATGCGGTGCGGACTTATGAGACAGCCTCTAAGCGAACGATTGCACAAAAGCGCCAGTATTGGCAAAGTTTGGTGATTAAGATTGGCAGCCGAATATTGCGGCATTTCGTTGTCAAACAACGAATGCATTATTTTTCACCTAAACCAGTCAAACGATGAAACACCTGTTACTTGCACTGCTGTTCGCGGCCCTTTCCACGCCTGCCTGGGGCACATTCAGTTTACGCGTCGGTGATCCTCGCTTAGGGGCTTTACCCAACAAGGCACTATCGAAGAAGCCGTTTTGTCCATCAAACCCAAGGGACTTTACCTGGAATACGGGCTGTACCTGACGTTTTCGGCCCGAGGGACTCCATACCAGGCAAGCGATTCACTGGAAGTGACCCTGAAATTTGATCTGCCGGCCGGCGCATATATCCACGATTCCTGGTTGTGGATTTACGACGATATTGTCCGGGCGGCTATCATGGATCGCTGGACGGCCTCCTCCATTTACGAAGGGATAGTCAACCGCCGTCAGACCCATCGATACTTTTTAAAACCAGCGACACACAACACGAACTGCGGGTGTTCCTTATGCGGGGCGACGAGCGGAGAAAGGTTAAAATCACCTACCCTATACCGGCGGACTGGAGTGCCGAAACCGTTTCTGCTGAACTGCCGATTTCCATTCTGAAAACTTCAAAAACCAGTTGGCGCATTTTTTATTTGCTCACCTGGCCCGAAGCCGACTGGCAAAATCCGCCATTTTGGATCGCCTGACTTGTCGTTTACAGCGGAGACAGACAGTCTATTTGGGCCATACAACGCCATTAAACTTGCTGCCGGCGATCAGGTGAACGGCCTTCGTTTTGCGTTCGATTCGCCACTGACAAACGGCGATTACCTGCGGCTGTACGGAAGTGGCCAGTCGGGCATTTACCAGTTGGCCATGCTGCCGGCCCGCAACCAATGATGACATCAAACGAAAACCTTTGCTGGTAGACCACGATGCGTCTGGACTCAATTCCATCTCTACCGCAGCAATTATGCAGGCGCCCGCACCAATTTCAGGCGCGAACTGACTTCGGTGGATTCGTTCAATATTTTCGTGTCCGGGTTAAGTCCGCAAATGGTGAGCACGACCTGGCTGCCTGCCGACCCCATATCTCTCGAACAAGCTTTCCATGCAGCGGAATCTATGCTGGCCAATTACAGCAATTTGCTCCCCTTGCTGGCAACCGGGATTGACTGATGAAAACAAATGGCAGCGATGGTACCATTTTACTGGCAACCAATTCGACCCAAAATGGTAGCACGGATGCAGCCAACCCCTTGCTTGACAGTATGATGGCCATACAAAGCAACCCACCCATACCGATACATGCTTTTGCACTACCTCAACGCATCCATGCTGGTTTATTTAATCAACGGCTCCCCTGTACTACGGAGTGAGTATTTTCTGCTGAATCTCGCCAAAACTCACCGGAGGCGATTTCAGTAAAGTGCTTGGATATAATTACAATCTGGCCGCAGCAACTACCGCTGCGGGTGACGGGCTTAGTCCGGCGCTCCGCTCGTACGATTTCCATACCACACTCGCCAATGGCTACTGCTACGGCAGGTTTGATCTGGGCGCGGTGCACCCGGACAAACCGTATCTGAATCGTCCAATCCTGCAAATCGGCAAGTATCAGGGCGATATGCCGTTCGGAAATACAACCGGCAGGTGAATTGAACGGCCAGTCTATCTCGGAAGCGGTCGCGCTGGATGGCGGAGAAATCGGCGTGGCGGACTCCTTTACTCGCGAAATGTGGTACGGAAATTACATCCGCCTGCTCGAAAGTGGTGTGCAGAGCAACAGCACCATCGGCGAAGTTGTGGAAAACAGCATCGTCGAGCGGGTGCTCGCGCTACACGGCATTCCTCTGCCTCGAGGATGCAAGCCAACCTGCCTGACTTGCCAGGACGAATCGCAACTCGTGGGAACTACCGATATCTTGCCTGCCGATTCTGTCCTGCGTGCCTGGCCCAACCCCTTTACCGATCAGGTAACCATCGAAGTTCGGACAATGCCACAGGCGGCTTTGCTGCTTCGTCGGCAGTGGAAATTTATATCGCTGATGGCCGGCTCGTGCGACTTATCCGTTTGGCCGAAAACCGAATAACGTGGCCATATTCGTTTGGGACGGCCGGGATAGTTCGGGCATTTCCGCACCCATTGGAACCTACATCGCGGTGGCGCGTATTGGCAGCGAACGAACAGCCGTCGAAACTCGTGAAGAAAGGGGCGTAAGCCACGTTACTTGACAGGCTAGTCATGCCGCAGAGACGGGAGGCTTTCTAAAACCCCGGCGTCTCTGCGGTGCATTCTAAAATTATCGGTCGTGTGACAAAGTCACAAACCATCTCTTGGTATTTGCCGGTACTTTGCAGTCAAAATTCTGCTCGACTGTACATTATGGCATACATCTTCCTATTGCACTTTTGTCGCTTGCTGTTCTGCTGTGGCAATCCAGTTTTCCATTGGACAGGCGCAGCGCTGGTTTTCGGCCATCGGATTGAAGGAGGCTGGCTGGCCCGCGTCAGCACCCCGGGCGTCTTTTCCGGCATTTTCCGGATAGCCGCCCTGCTGCTCGTGATGGCCTCGGCATATTTGTTTTTACAGGAAAACACACACAAGCGGAGGGGCTGCAAATGCAGGCCCTGTTCAAACCAGAGTACGACCCGAACGCCTCCGGCAAGCCCCGATCTGGAGGGTATGGAATGGGCTGAAAACGCGGAATTGATCCGCTACGGCCGCGACCTCGTGGTACACACACAGGACTATTTTCGGCGAAGCCGGCCTGGTGCGCCCCGCCAGCATCAATGGGCTGAACTGCCAAAACTGCCACCTCGATGCCGGCGCCAAACCCTGGGGCAACAACTACGCCGCCGTGCAAAGCATGTACCCCCAGTTCCGGGAACGCAGCGGCTCGGAGGAAACTATTGCCAAACGCATCAACGACTGTTTCGAGCGCAGCCTCAACGGGCAGCCACTGGACACGACCAGCCGCGAAATGCTGGCCATAAAAACCTACATCGCGTGGTTGGGCCAGAGTATACCGACAAAGGTCAAACCCAAGGGTTCCGGCCTTTGGGCGCCCGAAATGCTCAACCGGCCGGCCGACCCCGTGCGCGGCGAAGCGGTGTATGTGGCCAAATGCCAGATTCGCCACGGCCTGACGGCCAGGGCTTGCCCATGCCCGAAAGCGCCCGCGACTATCCGCCGCTGTGGGGGCCGCACAGCTACGCCGAGTCGGCGGGGCTGTTTCGTCTGTCGCGGTTTGCGGGTTATGTGAAAGCCAATATGCCGCTCGGTGCAACGTGGGACAACCCGCAACTGACCGACGAAGAGGCCTGGGATGTGGCGGCTTTTGTCAATGCGCAGCCGCGCCCGAAGCACCGTTTTCTGAATACCGATTTTCCCGATCCGGCAGGCAAACCGTTCGATCATCCGTTCGGGCCTACGCCGATACCTTTCCCGAAACCCAGCACAAAACTAATGATCATTTCAGCCGATCATAGCGGCGGGAGGGCAGACAAGCTTTGGAAACCAGCCGCGCCCCCGGGGGGAACCCCGTGCCCCCCGGCCCGCCGGTTTTCGGCGGGGCCGGTGCGTAAAAAGCAAAATGATGAAAAACAGAAAGAAAGGGGCGCTTGCGCCGCGATTTCCTCAAAACCGAAACCCTGCTCGGCCTCGGCGCCACCTAGCCTGGCTGTCCACCGCCGCCGCCGTGGCAAAACCGCTTGGGCAACGACCGAAGCCGATACCGCTGCCGAGGATACGCCGCCTGCGCCGCAATCCGGCACCATCACGCTGCTGCAAACCACCGATGTGCATTGCCAGATCACCCGCACGACGAGATGTTTTGGGAAAACAACGGCATGGTGTTCCGAAAAACGGCCGGTTATGCACAGTTTCGCCACGCTGTTCGACAAGGTTCGGAAACAAAACCCGAATACGTTTATCGCCGACACCGGCGATATGTTTCAGGGCAGCGAACTGTCGGTAAAAACCACCGGCAAGGCATTCGTGCCCATCCTCAACGCGCTCGGCTACGACCCGTACCTGCCCGGCAACTGGGAGGTAATTTATTACAAACAGGCCATGCAAAACTGCTCGGCGGGCTGATGCGCCAAAAGTGTGCGCCAATATGTACCACGACCTCGGCGACGGCAAGCGCGGCGAACTGGTGTTTCCGCCCTACACTACCTGGTCGCGGCTGCGTAAAATCGGATTTATCGGCCTGACCGACCACCTTTGTGCCGGTGCGGCAGTCGCCAAACTACTCCAAAGGCATTATTTACACCAAGCCGGAGGAAAGTCTCGGCCAATGGGTACAGGTGTTGCGCGAGCAGGAGCAGTGCGATTTCGTAATTGTACTGGCGCACCTCGGGCTGTCGCAGCAAGTACACTTGGCCAACCTGTCCGTATGTCAGGGCGTGGACTACATTTTCGGCGGCGACACCCACGAGCGGGTGCGCGAACCCATCGTGTGCCGGTACGCCAAAGTGGTAGAGCCGGGCGCGTTCGGTTCGTTTGTCGGGCGCCTGGAACTGGAGGTAAAAGACGGCAAGATCGTGGGCGAACGCTACGACCTTATGGAGGTAGACGCGAAAAAATACAAACCTAAAAAAGCGGTGCAGACGCTGATTGACAACCTCGAAGCGCCGTTTGTGGCGAGTATCAACAAAGTACACGGGTATAGCACCGTGCCGCTGTACCGGTATTTTGTGGTGGAAAACACCATTGACACCCTCATCCTGGATGCACTGGACTGGCGCGTGGATGCCGAGATCGTGCTCTCCAATGGCTTCCGGTTTTGTCCGCCGCGCAATGTGGGGCCGGACGGACTCGCGCCTATCACCGAAGGGTTCATTTTCGATATGTTGCCTGTGGATTCACAGATTCGCACCGAAAAGTGACCGGGCAACAGTTGCTGGACTGGCTGGAAAAAGAACTGAACAACGTGTTTGCGAAAGATGCCCCAAACGTTTCGGCGGCTGGGTCGTCAAGTTCAAAGGCATGCTGGTGGGAATTCATGGCGTTTGCGGAGCCAGGCAAACGTGTGCAAAAAGTAACCGTCAACGGGCAGCCGCTCGACCCCGCGCGCATCTATACGGTGGCAGCTTGCGAGCGCGACGGCGACCCGCCAACCATGCTTTGTCGCATCCAGAACGTACAGGATGCCGTAAACACGCCCTACACCCTGCACCAAACCATGCGCGACTACTTAGCCGCCAACTCCCCCGTGACGCCCAAACCGCGCGGCTACGCCAAGGTACTTGATGCGCCGCAAACCTTGCTGACCCAAGTGACGGGTGTGGATTATACCTTTTCGGTAGTGCTGCGCGATGAATTGACGTGCCCTGCCTGTGAAAATACCCTCCAACCAGCAACCTCCAACCCTCCAACCAGACCTCAACCTTCCAACCATCTAACCTTCCAACCAGCAACCTTCCAACCTTTTCAACCATGCAAGCACTGAACGACTGGAAACTCATCCTCATCGCCTGCCTGACGGTAGGGCTGACGCCCTTTTTCCCGGAGCCGCACATTTGGGGCAACCTGCTGGGTGGCGGGCGGCGCCGGGTATGAAACCCGATGGACTGGTTTGATCTGAGTATGCACGGTTTGCCGTGGCTGCTGCTGCTGCGGCTGGTTGGGTTGTGGATGTGGCAAAAAGTGGTATCCAAACCGAACTGATAAAATTTTTTAAGATGAAATTTATACTTCCGCTATTCGCTTTCGTGCTCTCGTTTTCCACCATTTCAGCCCAAACGGATGCTGTGGATAACACGCGCTACCAGATTGTTTTCCACCTGACTTCCGGCGACACGCTGGCCCACAAGGCGCTCGTCAAACAACTAAACAACCTGCTCCATGCAGCGCCAAAATCCCGGATCGAAGTCGTCACGGCATGGGTATCCATTTCCTTGTGACCGAAAACGCAGCAAGCCGCCGGTATTCGCGATTTGAAAGCCCGTGGCGTGGATTTTGTCGGCTGTGAAAATACCCTGCGCGAACGCAAAATCAACCGCGCCGAACTGATGCCGGAAGTGCGCACCGTGCCGGCAGGCATCATCGAAATCGTGAAAAAGCAGCGGAAGAAGTGGGCGTATATCAAGGCAGGGTAGGGCGAATGTGGTGATTGGCCTACCTTAGGCCCCCAAACCACACGCATGATGTTCCGTTTTTTCCCACGCCCAATACCCTTTTTAAAAACCGTTTTGATCGCAATCGGCATGATGGCCGGATCGGCTGTTTTTGCGCAAGCGAACAAAAATATCCCCTTTTGGGACACCAATCTGACGTTCCAGCAACGCGCCGACGATATCGTCGGCAGGCTCACGCTGGACGAAAAAGTAGCGCAGATGCTGCATGCGGCGCCGGCAATCCCGCGGTTCGGAATACCGGCCTACAACTGGTGGAACGAGGCGCTGCACGGCGTGGCCCGCACGCCGTTTCCCGTCACGTCCTTCCCGCAAGCCATCGGCATGGCCGCTACCTGGGATACCGCGTCGCTCAAAATGATGGCGCACTACACGGCGCTGGAAGGTCGCGCTATTCAAAACAAAGCCATCGCCCTGGGTCGCACCCACGAGGAATACCTCGGGCTGACCTACTGGACGCCCAATATCAACATCTTTCGGGACCCGCGCTGGGGCCGCGGACAGGAAACCTACGGCGAAGACCCGTTCCTGACGGCCGCACTCGGCACTGCGTTCGTGCAGGGTTTGCAGGGCGACGACCCCAAATACCTGAAAGCGGCCGCCTGCGCCAAGCACTTTGCCGTACACAGTGGCCCCGAATTGACGCGCCATTCCGACAATTTCAATACCTCCGACTACGACCTCTGGGATACCTATCTGCCGGCGTTTCGGGCATTGGTTACAAAGGCAGGTGTAGCCGGAGTAATGTGCGCATACAATGCCTACCGCACGCAACCTTGCTGCGCCAATGACCTGCTGATGAACGACATTTTGCGCAAGCAATGGAACTTCACGGGCTATGCCGTCAGCGATTGCTGGGCGGTGGCTGATTTTTCGGTTACCACAAAACCCACCCCGACGCCCTGCATTCGGCGGTGGATGCCCTGCTCCACGGCACGGACGTGGAGTGCGGGAACTCGACGTATAAACCCTGCTCGATGCGGCAAAACCGTCTGGTTCAGGAAGCAGATTTGGATGCGTCCCTCCGCCGGCTGTTTATGATCCGCCTGCGCCTGGGGATGTTCGATCCGGTTTCCATGGTACCGTATGCCCAAACGCCGGAATCGGTGCTGGAAGCCCCCGCCCATCAGGCGCATGCGCTGAAAATGGCCCGGCAGTCCATCGTGCTTTTGAAAAATGAAACAACACCTTGCCGCTGGGTAAAAATTGAAAAAAATTACGGTTTTAGGCCCAAATGCTGTCGACACCACTGTCTTGCTGGGCAATTACAACGGCACGCCTTCTCGCGTGGTTTCCGTGTTGCAAGGCATCCGGGACAAGGTCGGGGCGGATACGGAGATCGTTTACGAAGAGGCCATTCCGTTCACCCGGGACAGCGTGGACGATAAACTCCGGACTGATTTCAGCGATTTGGCCCGACGTATGCACGATGCGGATGTGATTATTTTCGCCGGCGGGATATCGCCGCAACTGGAAGGCGAGGCGCTGAAAGTGGAAATCAAGGGTTTCAGCGGAGGCGACCGAACGACGATTCACCTGCCGGAAACACAAACCGAACTGCTCCGGCACCTGAAAGCCACCGGCAAACCGCTCATTTTTGTGTTGCTGACGGGCAGTGCCATAGCCATGCCTTGGGCGGATGAAAACATTCCGGCTATTTTGAATGCCTGGTATGGCGGACAAAGCGCCGGTACAGCCATCGCCGATGTGCTGTTTGGCGACTACAACCCGGCAGGCCGTTTGCCGGTCACGTTTTACCGCAGCGATGCCGACCTGCCGATATCAAAAACTACGACATGGCCAACCGCACCTACCGGTATTTCCGGGGAGTGCCCTTGTACCCGTTCGGCTACGGACTGAGTTTCACCACATTCCGATACAGCCGGCTCAACGTGCCGCGCACGGTGGCTGCAGGGAACCCGCTCACCGTTTCCGTTACGGTGAAGAATACCGGAAAAATGGACGGCGAGGAGGTGGTACAACTCTACCTGACGCACCCTGATGTGTCGGGGAAAGCGCCCATCCGGGCCTTGAAAGGTTTTCAGCGCATTGCCCTGCGGGCCGGAGAAAGCCGGAAGGTAGCGTTTACGCTGACGCCCGAAGACCTGTCGCTGGTGGATGCCCGGGGCCAATTTTATGCCCCCAAAGGGAAAGTCGTTCTGAGCATTGGCGGCGGCCAGCCGGGGCAACGGCACAACACGAGCGGAACGGTACAGGTGCGCAGTTTTATCGTGGAATAGGGTTTTTATAGAATAAGCCCTCCCTCTGCGACACAACTCCACTGTACCACCACCCGACCCGCTCTTGCTAAGCCATGCTCGCCGCGCGCGTATGTACCGTGTACATTCCCGCCGAAGCGCCTGCCTCGCGCAGGCTGACGGTTAGTTGCAAATCCGCTACGGCAGGTATGCTATTTTCCCAAATCAACTTACCCATGTCATTGAAAATCGAAATGGTTACCGCCTCGCCCGCGAAGTCGCCGAGATCAGCCTGATTCGGTCGGTGGTGGGGTTGGGTTGTACGTTTAGAGTATTGAGTTTTGAATCTTGAGTTGCCGTAGCATCCTCGGTTTGTGGTTGTCGGCTTTCCGCGCCCTGCGGCCCGAAATTATTCCCCTGCACGGTGATGACCTGTGTGGCCGTGGCGGTATTTCCGCACAAATCCGCTGCCCGCCAGGTGCGCGTGACGGTGTAGTTGTTTGCGCAACCACTGCCCGATGCCACATTACCCAGAAAGGTGATCTGCACATAACCGCCGCAATTGTCGGTGGCGGTGGGTTGAGCAACGGCGGCAAAGGCTGGTTGCACGAAATAGTCACCGGTGCCGGTACGGATGTAAAAAATGCCGGCGTGCCGGTGTCCTGCACCTGAATGGTTTGCGTGGCGGCCGTGCTGTTGCCGCACACGTCAGTAGCCCGCCAGGTGCGCCGGAGTTGGTAACTACCCGGGCAAGCGCCGCTCACGGTGCTTTGGCCGAGGTAGGCGATGGTCACATTTCCGGCACAGCCGTCGGAGGCGGTGGGGGTACCTACCGCCGGTGGCGTGGCATTGCAGGCGATGGTCACGTTGGGCGGCACGTTGAGTACTGGTTTGCCGTTGTCTACCACGGTGATGCGCTGCGAAATCGAGCGGGTGTTGCCGCAGTTGTCGGAGGCGGTCCAGCGGCGGGTGAGGGTGTAGGCATTGGCGCAGGCGCCGTTGGTTTTGGTTTGGCCGTTGTATACGACGGTGGGGTAGAGCGTGCAATTGTCGGTAGCAACCGGCGAAGCCTGCGCCGGTATTGCGCTGCACTGCACAGTGATATTGGCAGGGACATTGGTAAAATTCGGTTTCTGCGTATCAATCACCGAGATGCGCTGTGTGGCGGTTTTGGTGTTGCCGCTCAGGTCGGTGGCCGTCCACTTGCGAATGAGCGTATAGGCATCGAAGCAACTGCCATTCGTGCGGGTCTGGCCATTGTAGGCCACGATAACTGCGCCGCCGCAACCGTCCGAAGCGATGGCGGTACCTACAGCCGGTACACTGTTGCACTGCACCGTCAGGTTGGCGGGTACAAAGGCGAACACCGGCAGTGTGGTATCGTATACCGAGATGGTTTGCGTGCAGTCGTGTTGTTTCCCACAGCATCGGTGATGCGGTAGGTACGGACGACGTTGTAGCGGTTGGGACTGCTGTAATCACTCGGCAGCGCGTCGCCGACGTGATTTTTTGAAAACGAAATGCAGTTGTCGGAACCGGTAACAAGATTGCTGTTTGCCGCCGGAAAGCCACTCGTGCAGGAAACGGTAACGGAATTGGGGCAACATCGCCGTGGGCGGCTCGTTGTCGGAAACCATAACGGTAAACGAACAGGCGCCGGGGCTTGATCCGCCCATCGTGTAGGTCGCCGTGGTGGAGCCTTTGTAAAACTTTGAATCTGCGGTATCTGCCCCGAGCCGCTGCCGGTAGTGGCGCCGGTCAGTTGGTACGTCAGGTCGTATAACGCGCACAGGTTGGGTAATGCAACGCCCGTTCGGTTCGCCTCGGCGCCACAGTCGCCTGTGCCGTTGGAGTTGGTCAGGTAGGTTTGGTTGGGCGGGCACACCAGTGGTGGCAACGCGGCATTTTTTACCACCGTCACCGTGATGCGCTGTAGATCAGACAGATTCGAGGCATCCGCTACTTTTACGTCCACCTCGTAGTGGTTGTCCATGTCGTTGTCTGCCGGGTTGGCAACATCGGGGACAAAATTATTCCACGACAACACGCCCGTGACCGGGTTGATGCTGAACCGCGAAGCGTCCGCACCACCAACAATGCTGTACGTCAGGCCACTGCCTTCGCTATTCTGCTTGTCCGAAGTCTGCACATCCAGCACATCGTTGCAGGTGCCCGCTGCATAATGCACCGCCGCGAGGGAGTAAATCAATGGCCGGTCGCCCTGCACAAACCGGATCGGGAACGGATCGGCAATGCGGCCCAGCGCCAGGTGGTGTTTGAAAACTATCGTGTCCACCGACTCATAAATTTTGTTTTCGGCGCCGAGGTAGGCGCGGAAATACAACGTGTCGCCTTTGTAGGCATCGGAGCACAAACTCAGGAAGTAAAATGCCTGACCGCTGATTTGCACCGGCGTTGCGTATCCCCGGATTTGCCCCCGGGAATACACCGCGACATGGTTGTTCAGCAAATGATCCGGCACACCGTTGACCTGGATTTGGGCTACCATCGTCATGCTGAACTGGCAAGATTCCATGGCTATACTCCAGCCGCCCGGCTGGGCGTACGCAGTGGCGGTGCAGAACAGGAAGATTATGAGATGTATTGGGTTTTTCATGTTGTTGTACATTAATTGCGCTTGAGGGGATGGTACGCGGATGCCACGGATGAGATACGGATTTTGCGGCTTCGCCGCCGGAGTATTTTTGACAAAACAAATCCGCATTTTATCCGTGGCATCCGCGTACCATCCCTCACAAGCGCAATAAATCAAATTACTCCTTGACGCCCTGCTTGGTGTTTTCACCAAGCAGCCTCGTGTAGTGCCGCTTGGTGAAAAACACCAAGCGGGGCGGAAACAAATCCGCATTTTATCCGTGGCATCCGCGTACCATCCCTCACAAGCGCAATAAATCAAATTACTCCTTGACGCCCTGCTTGGTGTTTTCACCAAGCAGCCCCGCGTAGTGCCGCTTGGTGAAAACACCAAGCGGGGCGGAAGTAAATCAAAATCAATCCTTCACCACTTTTTAGCCGCAATCCCCTCCGCCGTTTCCACCCGCACGAAGTATACGCCCGCGCTCACAGAACCGGCATTCCAGCGGAAGGTGTTCAAGCCCGGTACGGCATCCATTTTCTGTTGCAGTACCACGCGGCCCATCATGTCCGTCACCGAAATCCGCGCTTCCTGTGCATGTTCGCAGCCGAACAGAACGGTCGTCGCATCGGTGAACGGGTTGGGACGCACGCTGAGGAATATCTCCGCCGGCACTTCGGCCACACCGGTGGTTTGCAGGGTGAACGGCACGGGCGCCAATACACTGCCCGAGTGTTGGTTGGCGGTGAAAAACAGCGTTTCCGCCAGATCGCTAACCGTGTTTCCAGCCGCATCGAACAGTTTGAATTGCAACTGCTCGCCCAAGGTATTGGCGTACACGGTGAAGAAAAACAGGTATGCGTCGAGCGGCTCGATGTAGATCGCCTGCGCCGAACCACGCAGTTCATTGCCGGCAAACACCCCGATTTCGTGTCTTTCCAGCGTGGCGTTTTGTCCGCCGGCGGCAAGCATACTCACCACGGTCATGGTGTGCTCAAATTTCGTCGGATCAACCGACCAGTGCAGCAGCGCCGTTGGAGCCGTTTCGCCGCGTGCCTGTGCAGGGTTGTCCGTGAAGTTTGCCGGATAGGTGATCGTACCCGGGTTGCTGATTTTCAACTGATAGCCCTTGGGCGGTTCCAGGAATTGCAGCGAACCCAACCAGCCGAAACCGGCGATGTACTGCGCAAATTCCGTTTGTCCTTTGATGATGTCGCCGTTCAGCGGCGTGAGGCCGCCGAGCGCCACCGACACGGGCAAGGCGTAGTTAGGCACATAACCCACCCAGTTCCAGCCCGCCGATACGGGGATATTCAGGGCAGCAGGGTCAATCAAGGCCCCGCGCATCTGGATGGTGTCGGGTACGTCGGCGCGGTACTGGAACATGCCGGTGTTGTTGATGGCTGCCAGCGAACCTAACCAGCCGCCGGCGTATTCCGAAAACGTCGTCTGATTTTTGAACAGGTCGTTCTCCGGATGCTGGAGCGATGCCAGGGCTGCGTTCAGCGACGGGTCGGGGTGCAGCAGGTTGAACGAAATCCAGTTCCAGCCGGTCGTCAGCGGGATGTCGCGGCGCACCATGCTGTTGGTATGCAGCACAGTGGGGCTGCCGACGGTGCCGATCACGTTGTCCACCTCAAACTGAATTGTTCGATCACTTCGCCGCAGCGCAAGCAGGCCGAACATCCCAGATTTCAAACTTGACGGGCTTGCTGTCATCGGTATCGTTGCCACACGGTCGCAAACACGCGGTACTGGGTACCGAGCGGCGGAAACGTAGGCAGCAATTGCACCTTGCCGAGGCCGCGCAGTTCGCCGTCAATGAACGCCGCTACGATGTCTTCCTCGTCGGTGCTGAGTTGGCCTTCGATGTCGAGTTTCAGCGAAAAGTTCATCGTGCGGGAAAGCGGCGGGGCTAAACACCCAGTCGGGCGACTCCGCACAGCACGCGGCAATTGACGATGAGCGGCTCTTTGCCTTCGGAGCGTTGATAAAAATGGTGTCGAGATACCGCCCGAAAACCAGTGTGCTGTCAAACTCGAAGGTGATCAGTTCCGACGCGCCGGCGGAATCACGCCGACGCTGGGGTACACGCGTACCCAGGCCGGGATGCCCTCGATGGTGTAGGCCGTGGCCCGTCCGCCATCGTTGAGGATGCGGCGTGTCACGGTCACGAACTCGGGTTTGCGCTTGGTCACTTTACGTTCCCGCCATCCCAGCGGATGGGGTTGCGGTCCACGAAGAACTCGCACTCGGCATGGCTGAAGTTGTTGCTCGCCAGGTCCTTGATGTTGTCAATTTCCACCCGTAGCACCTTGTTTTCGAGGAAACGGTTGGGCACGTTGGGTACAATGATGATCTTGTCGCCCTGGCAAGTGAAAACAGCATCCACGAGGTCGCCCGTTTCGGTGTCGTACAGCCCCACGTTGTTGTTGTTGAACTGATCGGCGGCAATGAGGATATCGCAGCGGATGGGTTCGGTGAACTGGATGGAAATTTCGTCGCCAAGGGAAAGTATGCCATCGGCCGGTTGTGGCACCCCGAAAATCTCGGGCGGCGTGCGCTCGATCTCGGCCCTCAATCACATGCGAAATACCGGAATTCAGACCGCCAAAACACTGGGCGACAGCCCTGACTTCGTACTCGCCGTCCGCCAGGCCGGCAGTGTTCCATTGTATGATTTCAAAAACAGCGCCTAACTGAGCCTTCGGCACTTCAATAATGTTGATCCAGGCGCCGTCACCTTGTTTCCGGCGGTACTGTACCCGGATCAATTCAAGATCGCCGTCATTAATATCATAGCTGTTCAGCGTTACAAATAATACACTCCCGTCAGCAGGAGTGAGTACCCAGTTTTGCAGGGGGAAACCGATGTCAACACGGCTGCAAGGCTCCTGAAAATAGACATCAACTAAGAACTTCTGGTAAAACTTGGCGCTGATTGTGTCCAGACCGAGCGCTACGCCCCGAGCGTCTTCGCACCCGAGTAAATAGCAAATTCAAGGTCCGTGTAGTCGAATTCGACAGGGCCGCGCTCCACGGTAACCGTAACTTCTTGCCCTTGTGCATAAGGCAACCCGAACGGCCGGTCGGTAGCGCCACCGCCTTGTACTTTTACGATTGCACCTTTAGCATTGCTTTCGGGAATCAGGCCGAACAGGTACTCCCGGGTTTCTTCCGTTTGTGAAATATTGCCCAACGTAAAGGTGAATACTGCCGGATCGTTCATCGGCACATTGGCAATCACCTGTTTGTCAACAGCCAACGATACTTGCTCGCGTGGCACCGTAGTTTTTTCATACGGACAGGAAGAGGCGCCCGATTTTGTAGTGAAAACAGGGGTCCCGTAGGTGGCATCTTTTTTGATATCCACGGTAAAATAGTCCCCGATATCATTGTCGGCAAGGGTGTATCCCGTCGTCTTGCTATTGGAATTGGAAAAGGACGTGTTCACGTTTAAGCCCCAACTGAACGTTTGTTCAACTTTTGTTTTTCCGCCTATGCCATCCACGACCAGGCCAGTCTCGTTTGCAACAGAAGTAGAGATTTCAAATTCAAAAGATATCTCTGTGGCATCATTGACTTCAAACGTACGCGACTCGTCATAGATCACCCCCGCGTAAAAAGAGATGTTTTTGTCAAATTTCGCGCCCTTCTTCCTTGTTCTTCTTCAAAATATCTTCCCACTGCGTTGCGGCTGCGTTTTCCCTGTCAATTTCAGGGAAGGGTATGATCACATTCTTAATTTGATACTCCGAGTAAATAAAGGTTGTGGCAAACTCTCCAGGTTGTGTCTGGAGCGTCCTTTTAAGCCTGTATTTACAAGAATCTTTTACAAATTCCAGTTCGTCCGTCACGCCATAAAGGAAATTGATCGCAGCGCCCATGTACAGGTCTGCATCATCGCCCACGATGACTTCGTCGTCGTTCGTTTGAATGGTCTGATTGGTTGTTATACAAATTTCGGCGCTCGTCTGAAACGAACCTTTATAGGTAGCCGATCCTGATAAAATCTTATCATTAGTTGATTCTATTTCAGTCGTTTTTTCTACGCCTACTCCTGTTGCAATTTCAGTGTCCGGCCCAAGGTTAACGGTAACTTCCGAGCCAGTCTCCTTGCTGATAAACCCGCGCATCGTTCCGCCAAACAAATTGGTGCCTTTTTCCATCCTTGAAGAACTGGCATCCCCCGGAGGGTCATGCAAGATCAAGAATGGTACCTCTGGAGACTTGGACGTAAAGTTGACGCTTCGGGGGCGCTTCCCGGTAACTACGGACAAAAGGGTTTGTGTGGTGGATTGGCTGTCGGCCTCTGCCAAAATCGAAAGCGATTTTCATGTACGGGTCGGTCAACTCAGGCAGCCCTGCTTTGAACTTGTACCTCATCTTCCCGCCCGTCATGGTGGTGTCCAACTGTGCAGTAGCATCTGCAATATCGTTGTTGATGGACAACTTGGCATCCCAAATAACAGCGCCCGCTGTCGTACTCTTGAAATACTTTGATATCGAGGGTGTAGTTTTCGCCTTGCAACAGCATGTTTTGGCCGCACATATTCGTGTCCAAAGCACTCGTTTCAACCTGGGGAGGCGAGAAGTAGATAAAATCAACAACGTGATTCGAATCCGTCAAATCCACCTCGGTTGCCCCCTTGATCTGAAAAATAGTTGTAAATCACAGAATTGGAGTGCTCGATCAGTGCAACTACCATTTTCTTGGGCGGCAAGTTGGTGAACTTGAACTTGCCGTTTTCATTGTCTGCATAGTTAAGCGTAATCACCTTTTCATAGCACCCATCCAGCGACGAAACCTTAACCTTGACAATGGCTCCGTCCGGGATAATGGACTTGCGGCACAAACCGCCGGCAATCTGGCCGGAAATCTCGCGCTTGGTGATGTCCCGGAACAAAATGCCCGCCACGGGGGATGCGATATTCCGGATTTCCCAGAACGGCAATATAATCTGGTGCGTCTATACGTGGCTGAAAGTCTTACCGTAGCACCAGGTTCCAGGTTGCAAATGAATTTACCGTCTTTGTCCGTGAATACCGGTGGCGCGAAGTGAAAACCATCGGCCAAAATCTCTGCGCCTTCCACGAAACAATCCGTGCCGTCGTAGCGCACAAAACCGGAAACCGGCACGAGGCTTTGGTCGGTGAACTGCACACCGTCGGTGCTGGTGTTGCTGGGCGTGAGCGTCACGAGTCGGCTCGAAGGCGTGAAGATGTGCGGCAACGTTTGTACAATAGCCGCCGATATAGACCAGGTGGCGCCGCGCCGAACACCGAGTCCGGAAAGCATCATCCCAAGATCTTGCAAACTGTCGCCGATGCCCTCATTGAGGTTGAAATAGTTTTTCAGCGCCGCGTTGCTGATATCTGTTCCAATGTTGGCGTAGGTCTGAATGTCCGACTGCTCCAGGGTTTTATTGAAAAAACGCCGCTTCGTCCACCAAGCCCGTGAAAACGCTGTGCCGGAGCCGCCCGAACGCTTTCATGCCGATCGTCCAAGGCGTGCCGTTGTTAAAGTCGGTATCCACGCCGGAAAACGTTCTTCGGCCCCGACCTGCGCACCATCCAGCAAAAACCTTGGCCGCCAGGAGGCGCTGTTTTGCAACATGGGTGGCTACGTGATGAAACCGGCCGACAAACTGCCGTGTAAGCTGTGTTGGGTGCTGTGATTTTGATATTCAGCATTCCGGAATTGAGCCGACGCAATAAACTGGTCGCTTTCGCCGGCGCTTGTTTGGACAAGATCACCTGACTACCCGCCAAATCAAAAGGTTTGAGCGTAAAGTCACGTGCGCGTGGCAGTGTCATGCAGATCAAAAGTGGTTAAATCGGCATACTGCTCGTTGGAAGCGTTGAACTCCAGCGACTGGTTGAAGTAGAATTTTTTATCAGCAACCGCCGTGAATGTAGTGCCCGCTCCGTAGTTGATGTCTTCGATTTTGAAAATACCTTTGGAATTGGTCATTCCGGCATTTTGCACATCGGGTTTATCATTCGTCCAGGAAACCCCGCAGAGATAGGCTTTGAGTTTGTTGGGCGAAATGTCGAAACTTTTGGTGCCCACACCCTCATCAAATTTCCAGTACGCCAGCAAGCCCGCGTCGTCGCTGTTGACCGTGCGGTTCATACCCATCTGGATGTCGGTTTGTGACAACTGGCGGTTGTAGAGCCGCACGTCGTCCATTTTTCCGTTCAAAAACCCGTGTCGCCGGTTTTGCTGCCAAAATACACCTGGGCGGAATCACCGCGCACACCGGTCACCATTTTGGTGCCGGCAAACGCACCGTCCACATACAGCAGCAAGGACATGCCGTTGTACGTCATGGCTACGTGGTGCCAGTCGTCGGCGTCGGCAGGCGGGAAAATGTATTGCAGGGTTTCGGCGCCGCTGCCGGTGCCTACCCCCACTTTCACGCCTTTGCCGTCGGCAGCAGCAGTGGAGTGTATCCAGAAATTTTTATTGATTGACGAGCCGTGATCGAGAATACCGCTTCGTCATTGCCCGCTCCCAGTTTGACCCAGCAGGAGGCCGACCATTTGGGCACGTTCAACAACGGATGGTATTCGGCAAAAACCTTGGCGGCGCCACCAACGCCACGGCCGACCCGAGCGTCGGCGTGAGCGTCACGAGCACATCCTGCACGGGGTTTTGGCCGAGCGTGCGCACTTCGCCGGTAACCACGCCATTGGGGCTCAAAAAACCGAGCGCCGAACCTTTAACCCCTTCGCCGAAGGGGCTTTTGCCCGCCACCGTATAGGTGTAAAACTGCCCGGCGATGACGTTGAAATCCGAGTACGAGCGCACGTCGGGATCCACCGATGCCAACAGCGAGCCGTCGCGGTAGATATTGAAACCCAGCGAAGCCGCCGGGCTGAGCGGGTCGGGTATCCAGGCGATATTAACCCGGTCGGGCAGGTCCCCCTCCGAGCAGATGACCGCCGGGGCCGACGGCGCCAGCAGCAGCCGCGACCAGGGACCGAAGTTGGCGATGTAATTTTGGTTAAACGACCCGCCTACAGTCGGCAGGCCCACGGTTACGTTCGCGCGCCGCTTGGTGTTGAACGCATTGGACGTGCTGCCGTAATTGACAAACAAATCGCCGGTGTAAAACACCTCCGAGGAGAGGTTTTTGCACGCGACATTGGTTTGGGGCTGCCCCTGTGCCAGGGCCTGCTGCGCCACGAGCCAGGCGAAGAGCAGGAAAAAACAGCGTTGGATATTTTTCATAATTGAGTTGCAAAAAGAGTTGAAAAAATGGGTGGACCCCACCCCCAACCCCTCCCCCAAATGGGAGGGGGCTTGATTGCAGGTGCGGAATGGTTTTGGCTCAACCCTGCTTGGTGTTTTCACGCAGCCTCGTAGAGCTGCCTGGTGAAACACCAACGGGGCGGCAAATAATCCGAGTTTGGATGGCGGTGCATTCCGACTTGGGATAGATTCAGCGAAGCGGGATGTAGC
Organism: Lewinellaceae bacterium; assembly: GCA_016719605.1. Classification (GTDB taxonomy): domain Bacteria; phylum Bacteroidota; class Bacteroidia; order Chitinophagales; family Saprospiraceae; genus M3007. Next base: position 24,236 of record JADJYW010000021.1, read on the forward strand.
CCCCCTCCCTCGGGGGGGGGTTGGGTCGAACGCGGGCAGAACCTTACTTTCCCAACCACACTACCCTTGGCGCCGCCGGTCAGCATAGCCTCCAGCCGGGCCAGACGGCTTTCCACGCCGGCACTTTGGGTGCGCAGGGCGCCGTTTTCGGCCTGGAGCGCCGCGTTTTCTTTTTGCAATTCCTGCACTAAGCGGTACAGTTCCTGGGTGGCCGAGATGTTGAGCATAGAGAGGGCGTCGTAGTCCACCGATTTGAAGTCGTCCACGTACTTGCCGTACACGAACACCTTGCTGGGGGCGCTTTCTGCGGCTACCGTGAACGTGTGTGCGTCTTTGACTTCGGTCACGTGGATGTTCGACAGGCGGCCTTCCGGCGTGACGAGATCAATCTCGGTACCGGCGGCAAAGTCATGCGCTTTGGTTGTGGTAACCGTCAACACACCATGTTCAAATTTGAACGCGCCGGCTTGCTCGTACACATTCGGAATGATGCGGCGGCTGGTGATCACGGCTTGCGGGAATACTTCCTCGACCTCCTGGGCGATGACTTTTTTGTAGGTCTGCTTGTCCTGCACCTGGTCAATCATTTGGTAGTCCGTGATTTTGATCTTGCCGAGCAGGCTCAAATCCTGGCCGGCATGGCTCAAGCCCAATACTTTTTGGTGCGGGCATCCGACCAGTTGACGTTACCGGCAGAAGCGATGTTGCCGTCGGCAGCAATACCGCCCTGGAAAAAGGCTACGATGGTCGGGAATAAACTACCATCCTGCAAAGGAGCACCTTGTCCAAAACTAAAATGAAAATAGTTGGCATCGGAACTGGAAATGTCCGTTCGTTGCTCCGGCAACGTGCAGGCTGGTTTGCGGATTGTTTGTACCGATACCCACCCGACCGTTCGGCTTGATGCGGATGCGTTCGCTGCCATCGGTGACAAAACCCAACTCGCCGTCGCCGTACTGGTCAATGCCCGTATCGGCATCGCCGATGGCCAGATCAATTTGCGGGTCGGTAATGTTGATCCCAACGCGCCCCCCGTTGTTGAAATACATGCGCACGGCACCCTGTGTTTTCACAGCCAGGTTACCGTCGCCTAATTGGTCCAGCCCGGTGTCGTTGTCGCCGATAGCCAGGTCAAATGTCGATCCTTCGATGCCGATACCGACATTGCCGGAGGCATCAATGCTAAACCGTTCCGTGTTGTTGGTTCTGATGAATAGTTTGCCGGTACCGTCATAATTGGTCAGGCCGTTGTTGGGGCCGGTCAGGTTGGTGGTATTGACGGCGGTATTCACCGACAGCGCGTAGGGCGAGTAGGTGAGTTCGGTGCGGGGCGTCAGTTCGCTGCCGCCGACCGTGACGCCGAGAAACAGCGTATTGGCAAAATGCGTCGGGTTGATCGGCTCCACACTGCCCAGCAGGTGGCTGTACACGCCCCCGACAAGTTCCACGTCGGCCGTTTCCGTCCACACCGCCGAGCCGCCGTCGGCCTGGGTGTAGAGTTTGAAAATAACGGAATATTCACCATCGTCCACGGCAGTACCGGTGGAGGTTTTCAGGGTGCCTTGCACACTGACTTTGGGCGATTGCGCTTGCAGCGATGTGGACAAAAAAGTGAAAAGCGCCGCCAGGGCGAGGAGTGGTAAAAGATTTTTCATGAGACGAGAAATACGATTGAAAAAGTTAGACATGCCCTCCCGAACGCTGACAATGCCCGAAAGCAGCGATAGTTTTTTTAAGGCGGTAAAGGTAATGGCACAAAAAACCGGTATCCCATAGGGGCTAACCCCTATCTTTCGTCAGGGCGGAGAGGAGGCGCGGAAGGGATCGTTACCTTTGTAGCGTTTTTTGATTGATGTTTTCTCACACTCCCCGGGTACCGCTTTACAATTTCGCTACCATGTTTCGATTTTGCCTTTTTGCCTGCCTTTTTGCTTTTCTGTCCAATGCACCGGTAGCGGCCCAGGCGCCGGTGCTGGACAGCCTCGTGGCGGCCTGCAACGCATACGCCAAAGCAGACACGACGAAAGTCCGAATGCTGACGAACCTGGCCGGCGAGTACCAAAAATCGGATCCCCACAAAGGCATTGTAGCTGCCGGGGAGGCAATTACCCTGGCGCAGCAACTGAACCAGCCGCTGTACTTAGCCGAAGCCCTCAACAAAAAAGGATCAAACCTGAGCATTACCGGAGCCTACACGGACGCAGTCGCCTGCTTCGAGCAAGCCTTGCGCCTTTTTGAAAAACAGGGTGTACAGAAGCGCGCTGCCAACATGCTGAACAACATCGGCGTGATGTATAACTACGCCGGCGACTATGTCAATGCTCTGAAGTTTTTCGATAAAGCACACGCCGCGCAGGCTGCCCTAGGAGACAACGCCGGAGCGGCAATTACCCTCAGTAATATGGGCATTATCAGTATGCTCAGCAGCGATTACCCCAAAGCATTAAACTACTTTGACCGAGCAATACCCACCTTCCTGAAATGAGCAACGACGGCGCTTTGGCCAATACATACTCGAACAAAGCCAATACCTACAATTTTCTGGCGGATTACCCCCAAGCGATCGAGTTTCACCTGAAAGCCTAGCAATAGCACAAAAAAAACCGGCAACAAAAGATTGACGAAACGGATTATTTCAACAACATCGGCGTCGATATCAAAACATGGCCGAAACGACCACGGCGCTGGAGTACCAACAAAAGGCGCTTGTTATTCACGAACAAATCGGAAACAAGCGTGCCATTGCCCGCGATCACATCAACCTGGCGAGCCGGTATAAGTCCCTGAAAAACTACTCTGCGGCGCTGGAGTACCTTCAAAAGGTAGAAACGCTGCTTCAGGGTACCGACGACGAAAGCAGTATGGCGTATTGCTATTCCAATTTTGCAGGCCTGTACTTTGATTTATCCGACTTCGGCCGGTCCATGGCGTACGAGCAAAAAGCACTCGAAACCAATGAAAGCCTGGAGGACTTGGCTGCCGTAGCGCATGGGTATCTGCGCATCGGCAATATCGTCCGGACTGCTCCCGATTCCGTGTTGGCTCAGTCGGAAATATCTCCGAAAAATCGTTTTCAGACCGCCGAACAGTACTACCAGAAAGCCCTGGCCTTGGCCGACACCATCGGCGCCCTGGTGACCTTGACCAATACCTGGCACAATCTGAGCATACTCCATGAGGAGGCTGGTGCATACCGAAAGGCTTATGATGCCTACCGGACCTACACGGCGCTATCCGACAGTATTCTGGGCGAAGACACCAAAAAACAAATCACCCGCCGGGAAATTCAATACGAATTTGATAAAAAAGAGGCGACCCTGAAATATGAGCAGCAACTGACTCAGGGGCAACTGGAAAAACAAAAATTGCTCTCCATCCAGCAGCAGCAGGCCCTGACCATCAGCAACAAGGAAAAGGATCTGCAACGCCTCGCCTTTCTAAAAGAAAAAGCCGAAAAACAGGAGAAAGCACAACAGCTTGCCCTGGCCGAAAAAGACAACCTGTTACAAGCCGCCGACCTGGCCACCCTCACCAAAGAAAAAGCCCTGCAACTCAAAACCCTCGCCCAAAAAAATGCGCTGATCGGCTTCCTGCTGGCCGGTATCGCAGCTATACTGCTCGGTATAGCTGCGTTTTACCTCCTGCTGCGCCAACGGCAGGTAAAACGAAAAGCCGCTGCGCAAGCCCAATATACCCGCCAATTGCTCGAAAACATCGAAGAAGAACGCGGACGTATCGCCCTCGACCTGCACGACAGCATTAGCCACGAACTGCTTGGCCTCAAACAAAACATCCGAAACGGCAGCACTCGCCGCCACCCGATACCGGTGATAAAATAGACGGTATCATCAACGATATTCGTCAGATCAGCCGCAACCTGCACCCGGTCATGCTCGACAAAATCGGGCTGCGGCTCAGCCTCGAAACGCTCTGCGAACAGTTCATGCAACACGAATCGCTGTTTATCTCGCACGAGATCAATTACCCCAGCCCTTTGCCGAAAACAGCCGAACTACAATTGTTCCGCATCGTGCAGGAGGGCCTTACCAATGCCCACAAGTACGCCCGCGCCGAAGCCGTAAACGTCAAACTCAAACCGGTAAAAAATGGCCTGCAACTCGTCATCCACGACAATGGAAAAGGCTTCGATGTGCAAGACGCCCTCCACAGCGGCAAAGCCTTCGGCCTGCACAGTATCCTGCAACGCAGCAAAGCCATCGGCGGACACGCCGAAATCCGGTCGGATCAGAACGGGACGGTGATCCGGGTGGAGGTACCAACCGCATAGGGGCTAACCCCTCTTTTGCTCCCGGTACCAACAGCGCCGGGTTGAGCCACCTACCTTTGCTGCATGAAACATCCGCTATGGCCAATATCCTGATCAGCGACGACCACCCTCTGACGCTCATGGGTACCAAAACCTACATCGAAAGTCTGGGCCACCATATTTGCGAACTGTGCAGCAACGGGATCAATGCCTACAACATGATCCGGCAGCGCAAACCCGATATTGCCGTACTCGACATCAATATGCCGGGCATGAACGGCATCGAAATCCTGGAAAAACTGCACAACGAGCCGGTACCAACCCGGGTTATCCTGCTCACCATGCACAACGAAATTTCCATCTTCCACCGCGCCAAAGCATTGGGTGTGAAAGGCTGTGCTTAAGGAATTTTCTACCGATGTGCTGGAAACGTGTATCAAGGCCGTCCTGAACAACGAAACCTGGTTCAGCCCCGGAACTGACGGCCAAACTAAACATGAACACCGATCACGCCGGCGACAACCTGTTGGACAAACTCACGTTTGCCGAGAAAAAATAGTGGAACTCATCGGCCGGCAACACACACCTCAAAGAGGTTGCCGGCATCTTCATCTCCAAAAAACCGGAAAACCACCGCTCCAGCATCATGGAAAAAACTGGATTTACCCGCCGAGAAAAACGGCGCTGCTCCTCTAGGCGGTGAAAAACCTGTCCGGCTGCTTTTTGCCCTTTGCCTTTGCCCAAAGCTCGACTTTAGCACATTTAGGCGGCCCTAATGGCCATGGAAATCAAATGTTTGATCCATTGTTCATTTAAACTATCGCTGTCGTCTTTAAAAGCAGACATTGATAGTTTCTGTTTTCGCCAAATTTGGTACCGCACAGAAGCGATAGCATCAGAAAATGTTGGCCGTTGTTTTTGATACCATGCAGTAGGCTTGAGGTGCAGTAAGTTTTGACTTTCCAGGGTATCGGCCCAAAGTGTTACGAGGCTATAGAGACCGAACAACACGGGTGTCGTTCGGGCGATGGCCCAGTCTGACCATTGGCGTTGGGATTCGACTCCCAAAAGTTAGCTCGTGCTTCTTCAAACATAACTTCCATGGTCCATCGGTGAATGAAATAATTAATGATTTCCAGCGGGTTTAACCCTACATTGGTTGATAATAATGCTGCCACCTCGCCGCTGCCGTCTGCCACTTTGATTAAAACCCAACGGATCGGCACAGGTGGCTTGCCAGCGTGATACCATACAGCCTTTCCGGTGGTTATCAGCATCTCTTTGGGGCCATGATTATACCATTGAGGAATCGTCAGGGGTATCCAATTTGTCTGCGGATTAAGGGTCACTTCTTGTAATGTTGGCAAACGAACGCCTTTTTGCGATGCGGCCCTCGTTTACCCTTTGCCTTGGGTTCTGGCGGTTCATAAAGTGCTGCATCCAGCCGCAGGCGGGTGATTAAACAGACCTTCGACCGGACAGCATCTAACAGTTCAAGAACAGAATAAGACGAATCCGCTACTATGATTATCGAGCGATTAGGATGCCATCGGTGTAACTGTAACAACATCTGCCGCGCCCAATCGGTCAACTTTTATGTCGCCTGCCTTGTTGTAAATTGCCAGCGTTCAGAAGGGGCCAAAACAGTCAATAAAGGTAATGCCCAAATACGCTGAGGCTAGTGATCGGGAGTCAATAGCATTAAATTTATCCAACGTAACCCACTGCATTTTACCATATAGCTCTTGCTTGGAGCGAACTGAATCGTGGTATATGCCTTTGGCGCTGATCTTTTGGCCCCGCCGCCGTTCGATCGTCTCGTCTATACCAAAAATCAAGGCATCTTCTTCCCCGGTAAAACGTATGACCAAGTCCAATAGCAAAAGCCGGGCACTCTCTGGTGCACCATCGTGCCTTGCTCATTACTCAGTGGTATTTATGAAATCGGCTCATCACTCAAGCCAACTGCTCGTAGGGCGCTACATACAGTCCGGCGGCCAACCACTAACAAGGCTCCGGCAACTAAAATCTTCGCATGATCAAAGACCTTTTTGCTGAATAACGGAGCAAATGCCGATATTTGACGGGAGAACTCTTTTAGCAACGATCATAAATTTGATTTGTAGTGATCTCAATTTACACTTCCGGGAGTTCTCGTTTTGGGTTCACAGGGCTAAAGTCGAAGCTATATTCCCGAAGCGCTTCGCAGGTTTGGTAGTCGAGCGTGCCGGTCGTCGGTGCGAAGTATTGCAAATGCGGGAGGATATCTTTTATACTTTTCTTTTGAGATAGATCACATTATCAGTCTAAAACACGAAGGAGATACAGCCTTAGACAACACCTGGCGCTCGCCTGTGGCACATGCAACCGTTACCGAGCTCTAACCATGGTAGCACTGCAGGACAAACAAAGACGATTCGTGCGCCTGTTTGACCCAAGGCGAGATCATTGGACTGATCACTTTGGAGCTTGACGGCGCACTAATCATGCCCAAAACTCGCATTGGGAGAGGCGACTGTACGGAGTTTTAAATTAAGTGACCCCGACCGTGTAATTCTGAGGGACGTGCTTAGCAAATTTAACAGATTCCCATAATGCCTCCACTCATCCTGTTCCTGGCAGGATATGCCCTTTACAGAGGTGAGCAAACAAACCAAGCAGCAGGTGATGGCGCTGCCCCGTGTCGCTCTGCTGCGGGAGCAGCGAAACAAGCCACCGCAACCATGGAACAAGAAGAACAACAAATGCCGAAAAAGAAACGGAAGTCGGCCTTCAAAGACGGCGGACTGGGCGGGGTTGCTCCGAAACTTTGCCACCATCATTGCGTCCTTCATTTCCGTGATCACGCTGTTTTATCCTCGTCCGGCAAAACGAACGTATCTAGCCCGACCTGGACTGGTCGCCCGGGCCAAACTTTTTTTCAGGTTGTTTTGCCGCGATACCCGCTCCCGAATGCGACGATTTGCGGATCATTCCGAGTACGGATTCCACTTCCGGGCGACTCGCGCTGCGCTGCACATGAACCTGGGGCTTGGCGCAGCCGGGGACCTGCGCATTGCCTGGTCTTTCGGCTTCCAGACAAACTCGACGATACTGTGCGGATCAACAACCACGTTCGCCACCGGCGTCACCTACGAGTCAAAGGTAAGCGGTCTGCTTTTCGAGAAGGTACGTGACCACTGAATCCCTGGACGATGGCGCGGATTACTGCCTGCCGTTCCATACAGAAAGGAACCTGCACCGAATTGCACTGCCCTGAATTACATTCGGCCCTGGGTCAACCTGGCGATTCAAATCGGCACGGGTAGCACATTACCCGGAAAGCAGCGTATGAAAATCACTTAGAAACCCTTGCGCACGTTTATCAGGATTTGTCCTGCACGTTAGGATACCAGGACATCAACAGCCAGCAGTACCAGCTTGGGCGCATCAGGTGCAATGATTCCCCATTTTCTGGATATTCGAGCCAAAACCCTGATCGCCCAGGTGTCCAGTTGCGCGACAAGGAGACCGGGGCAGGCCGTCCCGCACGTCGGTATCGTTTTCAATGTACAGGGGCCGACGCGTCTTTTATGAAACGGATATTGAATTGTAAAGGCTCCGCTTTGTTGTATAGACAATATAAATTGCATAATAAAATTCTGGTTGGATACCTTTGACGCGGCATACTTATTGCTCGCTCATCGCGCATCCGCTCATCACAACAAAAACTCATGGCCGACATTAAACAAACCGCAAACGGCGTCATCGTTCCGCTTACCAAACCGTTTGAAAAAAATTCCTTAGCGGCACATCCAGCGCTGCGGTAGGAGTACACCGTGAACAACGCACCGGATGTACTGCTGGCAACCGCTCATCAACAACGCCCCTTTCCCCGATCGCCCCATCCAGTTGAGCGGAAATAGCGGCCAAAGCGGCTGCAGGTGGCGGCGATATCCAGTTTTCCGGTAGCGGCGGCCCGGCGAGTTTCAAGGGCAGCGCCCGCACATCGTCCAGCCTCGCCGTATACCCCGATCCGCCGTTGCTGCTGCGCGACATCGGCCTCGGCGACGACATCAGCCCGGGCCTGCAATGACCCGCGACCCCAAATCCAACTACCTCCTCCTGCGCTACAGGGGTACGAGGTGGGCGCCAATGCCAAAACCGGCGTGGTGTTCGGAGGTCCAGCCTCCGCATCAACTACTGCCGGCGGAAAAGCGAAGTGTCTTTGCCGTTGTTCGCCAAATGCCCAAAACCATGGGCGCTTCCACCGCCGTATTCGAAACCG
>JADJYW010000022.1 GCA_016719605.1 Lewinellaceae bacterium
TTGTTGTCTTCTTTTTCCTGTTGCAGGTCTTCCTGAGTTACGTACATCTTTAGCCGCCTTTAAGCGGGCGGCGAACACGCGAGGTTATGTTCAGGCGTTGGAAGCGTCGTCTTTCTTTTGTTTTTCGGCCTGGGTGACTGGGAACGGTTCGCTGGTATTCAATGGCATCGTTGATGGATGCCGTGGCAAAAATGGCGTTGAAGCGCCTGCTGTGCGCGTGGCGGCATCGTGTTTTGTTCAGGTTGGCGTTCGACGGCCGCCATCTTGTGCTGCCGGCTCCCGGTGTCCACTTTCTGTTCGCCTTTGAAGTAATCTATGTGGAAACGCAGAACGTTCCGGTCGTCTATGGCATGGGTGATGGTATAGGCATGCAGTTGCTTTTTCAAAAATGTCTTTGGTGGTTTGAAAGAGCCAACGGTGCCATCCGCTGTTGTCGCTGTTGTCATCAAAAATGGGCGTACCGGTGAAGCCAAACAGTTGGGCATTCGGGAAAAACTCCTTGATGGCCTTGTGGTTGTCGCCGAACTGTGAGCGGTGGCATTCGTCGAAGATGAAAACGATGCGTTTGTTTTTCAACGGCTCCAGACGTTCCTTGTACGTGGGTTTGCTATTTTCCGACTTTTGCTTGTTCCACTTGCTGTGCGCCATCCAGTGCGATTCCGATTTTTGGATGGTGGTGACGATCACCTTATTGGCGTAATCCTCAGGCCGCAGGCGCTGCACGGGGGATTTCGGTATTGGTGTTTTCACTCTACGCAACCTTCCTGAAATTTGTTGAACTCCTCGCGGGTCTGGCGGTCAAGATCCTTTTCAGTCCACGAACAGGCATTTTTCAATATCGGGGTTGTCTTTCAGCAGCGTAAGAGGCTTTGAACGAGTGAGCGTTTTGCGCGCTGCCGTAATTATGCCAGGATAAGCGTTACCCCGGTTCTGGTGGATGCTGTCCACGATAGCCTTCACGGCATAAATTTGGTAGGGGCGCATGACGAGCAGTTTTTGCTCGGTAGCCACCAGCACCATGTATCGGCTGATCATTTGGGCGAGGGTGCACTTGGAAAGGAACTTCTCGGTGAAATCGTCGAGATGGGTGATTTTCTTGTTGTCCTCGCCGGCAAACTGATAGACGGGCAAATACTGCTCGTCGGCGTTGAAGTTGAAATGCTGGTTTTGGTTGTTGGCAAAGTAGTAGGTATTGGCCTGGTTGCTGACTACGAAAATCTGGATGAAGCACAGCAGCGAGTTCGAGTAACCATTGATGAGGTCGTTTTGTAGTCCACGATTTGCTGCATGGCTCGTCGTGGACTGACCTCCAGCGTTTGAGTTCGACTTGAACCATGGGAACGCCGTTTATCCCCAAAATCACATCATAGCGGTGGTGGCTGTCGTCGGTGTTCATCCGCAACTATTACGACTTCAAACTCGTTTGCACCATTCTTGGATATTGACAAGCGTGTATTTGCGGCGACGTGCCGTCTTCGCGTTGGAAGGTATTTCGTAGCGCAGGATTTCAGAGCGACAAATACGTCGGTAGTGATGATTTCGTCGCGCAGGCGGGCAAATTCTGCGTCCAACAGGTGGACGCGGTTCAGTGCTGGAATTTTTTCCCGAAGTTCTGTCAAAGGCCTCCTTGCTCCGAATATCCGGGCGAGGGGTGTATTTGGCTCGGTTATTACCGGTCAAACCATCTTCGATTTCGCGTTCTTTAGTCATGGGATGTCCTTTGCATGGGTGCAAATTCAAACTTGCCGGCGGTGTTATTGCTCACCGCAACAACCGCGCCGCCAACTTCCGTGCCTCCTGCCTCGGGCTTTTCCACCACTGCACCGAGAGGGTCGGCACACTTTCCACCGTTCGTTTGGCAAAGTAGCGTTGCACCTTTTCTTCCCACTCGTAGGAGGGCAGCGCGCTGGGCGCCAGCACGCCGTCGTACAGCAGCAGGCTACGGTGCTCGCCGCCGTGTACCAGCGTGGGCACCACGACGCCTTCCACCAGGGCATTCCGGTGCAGCTGGCCGGTGAGGAAGTAGGGTTGCAGGGCGTATTCCACCTCTTGCATAAATTCGGAAGTAGAGTAGGATGCCTCCGGGTATTCGAGCAATGCGCGCATGTGCTCCAGTTGTTCCTCGGCAGCCGTGCGGTCGCCCTGCTGCATGAGTTCGCCGAAGGTGACCAGGTGCGACAACACGCAGGTGCCGATGAAATTTTTGTTGGCAGCCAGCACCGTATGCAGGCCGGGCGGTATGGAGTGCGCGATGTAGATGCGCTGCGTGGCTCGGGTGAGCGCCACATGCAACTGGTTGAAACCCAACTGGCTGTTCCAGAAATGCAAGTGGTTGGTCAGGGTGCCGTGCGCATCCACCAGCCCGTGGGTGATGGACAGCAGCAGAATGTCCACATGTTGGCCCTGCAGTTCGGCGAACTGGTAAACGCCCAGGCCGTTGAGGTGCAATTGCTGGATTTTTTCGTGGCCGGCGGCTTTCCGTTGCCGGATTTTGAGCAGTTGGCCGGCGATGAGGTCGCGTTGTTCCACCGTGGAGCAGGCGATGCCCACGACCGGGTAGGTTTTGGCCGGGGTTGGCTCGATGAGGTTCAGCCAGTCAATAATCTGGCGGGCTTCCTCCTCATTGGTGCCGGTGTTTTCGTCGTAGTGGCCTTCCACATTGGTCACTACCGTCACGTCGCTGGCCGAGCGGCCGGAAGGCAGGCGCTGAAACGGGGTGCCGAAAGCAATCTGGTTGAAACGCAGCCATTCTTCGGGGCTATCCTGGTGTTGGTATTCGAGCGCGTGCGCAGGCGCGCCGAGGCTTTTGCAAAACTCCAGCAGGTCGTCTTCGGCAGCAGGTGTCATGTCCTGTTTGGCATCGCCGAAAACGACGAGGCTTTTGGCTAAACCGAACAGGTGGTAGCACTCCTGTTTCGGGATATTGTGCGCCTCGTCCACGAGTACCAGGTCATAAACCATGTTGGAGGCCTGCACCACATCGAGCGCCACTTGCGGGGTCACGAGCAGGGCGGGCAGGGTTTCGGTGAGCGATTCGATGTGTTTTTCAAAAAGTTCGTCGGCTTTCCGATCCTGGGACAGCGTCCGGTTGGTTTTCCCAAACCACGTTTTGAAAGCCGTCGCGTCGGCGGATTTCAGCGCCTTGAGCGCCTTGTATTTCCGGGCTTGCCAGTGGGCGCTGATTTGGGCGGGCATCAGGCGGGCCAGTTGCTCCATGTCGGCGTGGTAGGCCGTGCGGGTGTCCTCGTCCCATTGCAGGTCGGGACTGTACACGTTTTGCAGGAAATGGTGGAGGTACCAGCTCTCGAAGGCAGCCACCCAGTTGCGCGGTTTGATTTTGCACAGGGCGCGCACGACCTGCTGCTCCGGCGGCGACAGTTTCAGCCAGTGGCGCTGCCAGATGTAGAAATCCTGAAAATCGCGCAGGTAAAACTGGGTGTCCTCCAGCCGGGCGATCACCTCTTCCAGAAACTCCTGGCGTTTGGGGATGGTCAGCATCTCGTGCTTCAGCGTGTCGCCGTACAGCCCGACGGCATTGAACTCCTCGATAAAAACATCCATCGCGTACTCCAGTTCCTTGATTTGCTCGCGGAAATCCAGTTCGGCGTGGATACTCTTGGCGTTCAGGCGCCGCACATCTTCGCGTACGATGCCGGGGATACGGCGGCGCCAGGAAGCCAGGGCGTCCTCGAACCCCCGGGTTATCTCCGCTATTTTTTTGATGTTGCGCACATCGAAGTTCTGCGGGAAGTCGAAGTCGAAGTACTTGCGCTGGCCGTATGCGCGGCGCAACACTTCGTAGTCCTCGCCCAGTTGTTGTTTTGCCTCGGAAATCTGTTTGTAGCGGTCGGAAAACACGCCGTAGAGTTTCTCTGTGGCCGAAGCTGGTTTTTCAAAATCGGGGCCGAAGTGCTGTACGCCGTCCTCGACGGCATCGCGAATGCGCTTGGTCAGGCCGGCAATTTCGAAGTAGTGTTGCTCGTAGTGGTCGAGCAGGGCTTCGCTGTAGTCGTTGGTTTTGGAAATGTAGCGGTGGTGCAGCGCGGTGGCTTTTTGGAGCAGGCTTTTGACCTGTGTTTCCGTCCAGGCCAGTCCGTCGGTGCTGGAGTGTTCGAGGAACACGGTGTTATTCAGGCGATTGAGCGGGTGCTGGAGGGTCGGGAAACGGCGGAACAGCGGTTCGCTGTCGAAAATAGCCGCCACGATACCGTCGTATTCATCTTTGTTCAGCAGAAAATCCGGCGGGATTCAATTGGCTGAGCAAGAGGTCTTTGCCTTCTGTCCGGTTGGCGCGCAAAAACTGTCCGACCGTTTCGGTGAAATTTTGCTCGCCAAAAATCGGACGGTGCAGCGCCTCCCAGGCGCCGTCGAGTTTGCGTTGCTCGCGCAGGGTTTTGTTGAGCACGGTTTGGTACAGGTCGGCGTCAAATTCCACCTTGTTTTTGTTTTCAGCAGCCATGCGCAGCATATCGGCCAGCATCAGCTGGTCGCTCTCGGTGTCGCGCAGCACAAACGACACGTCCCGAAGCCTTTTTCCAGCAAAAACTTTTGTGCCCGGCGCAGGGCGCTGATGCTCTTGGACACCACGAGGCATTTTTTGCCATTGGACAGGGCGTTGATCGCCAGAGCAGAGATGAGGTAGGTTTTACCTGTACCCGACGCGCCCTCCACTACGGTGAGGGTGTTTTTTTGTACCGTTTGCAGCACCATGCGCTGCGACGGATCGAGCGGGAGCAGGGTGAGGCCGTGCTGCCATTCCAGTCCGTTGGGCTGGTCGGGGGCCACGGCGGGGGCCTCCGTGACGGTGGTACGCGGCAGGCTCGGGAAAATACCGGCTACGGCCGACCAGCGCAATTGTCCTTCCGCCTGCGTACGCTCCAGTTCGTCCTTCGTCGGGCAGGGCTGTACGGCGAGGGCGAGGCCTTCCTCGGTCAGGCTGAGTTGCATGCGTACGCCGTCGGCCAGTTCGGCCAATGCGTGCGTACCGATGGCGCCGCTATCGGCCAATTGGCGGGCGCGTTTGGTAAAATCCGTACCGCGCAAGGTATCTATCAGGTGAAAAAGCGGGTAGTTGGGCAGAATCCGCTGAGCCTCCGTGCGCTGCACATTCCATTCGTCCGGGTGCTGGGCGTGTGGTTCCAGCTGGATTTGCCAGATAAACAGCGGTGCGCTCAGGTCGTAGCCGCCAACCCGGGCCAGCACCATCGGGTAGCCCACGCCGAGGTTGCGGGTACCGAACACTTTTTCGCGGTTGCGCGATTCAAAAAAGAAGTGGCTGAACCACAACGAAGCCGGGTGGGTCGCCTCTACGGGCAGTTCAAAGCGCGGTTTTTCGAGCAACTCGCGCACACATTTGACGGCGAAATCGCCGTCGTTCAGGGCGTAGAGGTCGGTTCGGTCCAGGCTGTTGGGCAGCGTTTTGAGCCAGGTACTTGCGTCGCTGCTGTAGGTGGGCGGCGCGGGTACCGAGCGCGTAGCGGTGTTTTCGGTGGTGGAGGCGGTATCCGTAATCGTATTTTCCATGTGTTGTTGCTCGGCTTGCAATTGTGGTGAAGGGGGGTGGCAAAGATAGCCGCACAAATGAATGGAATTTGTTGGAATTTTTCAGGAGACGCGTCATACCTTTGCCGCCGGCGCCGGGCGACCAGCTCCTGCAAAACTCCCCCAGGGCGGAAACGCAGCAAGGGTATGTGGTCGAGCGGTGTGTCTGGCGCTTTTTTTGTTCAACGGCTCGTCCGTTTGCGGGTAGGGGGCACAAAAATTTTTTCTTTGAAAAAATTTTTGTGCCCCCTACCCGCAAACGGACTACATAGCAGTAGGCATGACGCGCCTTCCAATCGTTCAGTGCCCCTCTAACCCAGCAACCTTCCAACCTTCCAACCTTCTAACCTTCTAACCCTTCAACCTTCTAACCTTCTAACCTTTCCCACAGATGCTTTTCTTCGTTGACACTGCCAACCTCGACCACATCCGCGAAGCCTCCGAACTGGGCATTCTGGATGGTGTAACAACCAACCCCTCCCTGATGGCCAAAGAAGGCGTATCGGGTGAAAAAAACATCCTGAAACATTACCGGGACATCTGTGCCATAGTGGGCGAGGGCCGCGACGTGAGCGCCGAGGTCATTGCTACGGATTTCAAAGGCATGGTGGAAGAAGGCAAACGCCTGGCCGACCTGCACGAAAATATCGTGGTGAAGGTGCCTATGATCCGCGAAGGTGTGAAAGCCATCGCGTACTTCACCGATGCCGGTATCCGTACCAACTGTACGCTGGTTTTTTCTGCTGGTCAGGCGTTGCTGGCGGCCAAAGCAGGCGCCACATACCTGTCGCCGTTCATCGGCCGCATTGACGATATCGGTTGGGACGGCATGGCGCTCATCAAGGAAATCGCTGAAATCTACAACAACTCCGGTTTCGATACGGCTATTCTCGCAGCCAGCATCCGCAGCCCGTTGCATATCATTGAGGCCGCCAAAGCCGGGGCCGATGTAGTCACTTGTCCGCTGAGTGCCATTCTCGGGTTGCTCAACCACCCGCTCACGGATATTGGTCTGGAGAAATTTCTGGAAGACCACCGGAAGGCGAACGGGTGATTTGGAATAAAAGCCGGAAAAGAGGGTGTTTAAAAACTGTGGGAGGGCTCGCCTGTTAAAAATCTCGGAAGGTCAACACAGTTTTTGAACACCCTCCTCTTTTGGTTTACACCAGTTTTGCCTCCAGTTCAATCGGAACCGCCGACAGTGCTTTGCTCACCGGGCAGCCGGCCTTGGCGCCCTGTGCGAGTTCCAGAAATTTTTCTTCGGAAATCTCCGGTATTTCTGCTTCCAGGTTCAGCGTAATTTTGGCAAAAGACCAGCCGCTGTCGCCTTTCTCCATGGTGATGGTAGCCGTGCAGCGCAGTTGGGTGGGCGTGAAGCCCGCGTTGGTCAGTCCAAAACTGAGCGCCATGCTGTAGCAGCCGGCGTGTGCGGCGGCAATCAGTTCTTCCGGGTTGGTGCCGGCGCGGCCGTCCTCATTTTGAAAACGAAGTTTGGCCGAGTAGGGTGTGTTTTCCAGCACGCCGGAAGGGCCGCTCAGGGCGCCCGAGCCGTCCGGGCCGGTGCCGTTCCAGACGGCAGATGCAGTACGTTTGAATGAAGCCATTTTTTTATCGTGATAGGTGATGCATGAGCAGTAGGAACAGCCGAGTACAAAGATGGTTTTGGCAACACCGGAATCCTGTCTACTTTCGCCCTGCAGACGGCAGCCTGCCCTGCGAAAAAAATGACGCTATGAATTTTTTTGCTCACCGGATGAAGGATGCCGGGGCTACTCCGGAATACCCCGGCAGTGCCCGGCATTGCGTACTGCTCGTTGTCTTGCTGTGTGGGTTGTTTGCTTCCTGTGTCAAACAGGAACTGGATTTGTTCAGCGGCCCCGGGAAACGCCCGGTGTATGTGCCGGTGTCCGAACTGGGCGCCATCGAGAACCTGCCGCCCCAACCGATTGCCAAAACCGGAACCATTTTCCTGCGCGACACCCTGCTTTTTTTGCTGGAACAAAAAAAAGGTATCCACGTCTTCGACATCAGAGATTCCCTGAACACCGTCAACCTGACGTTTTTCCAACTACCTGCCGTCACGGATTTTACCATCGTTGGTAACCGGTTGTACGCCGACAGCTGGCGCGACCTGATCACGATTGACATCAGCGACTTGTACGCCATCCGGTTGGTAGACCGCAAAACTAATGTATTCAGCCCCGTGCTTTACCCGCCGCTCTACCAGGGTATTTTTGAATGCGTGGACGAATCCCGCGGCGCTGTGGTGGACTGGATAGATGCCGATTTGGTGGATGTGCGGTGCACGACCGTCAATTAGGGCCACCCATCGGGGTTTTATGATCATTTCAGCAACCATACTTCAATATGAACAAACTCCTGCTCACCCTCCTGCTTGCGCTTTTGGCCACCGCCTGCAGCAAAGACGCGGATATTGCCGAAGGACTCACCGGCAAATCCGGTTCCATCACCCGCTTTGCTATTTTTCAAAACCACATGTATGTGCTCAACCTCAACGAGGTGCAGACATACAGCCTGCAAGACCCCGATAATCCCGTGCTGGTACATCGGTTGCCGACCGACTACGGTCTGGAAACCATCATCTTGTACGAGGGCACGATCTACATTGGTTCTACCACGGCGCTGTACATTCTCGACGTGAGCAATCCGGCCGTGCCGGCTATTCTGTCCAAAACAGACCGCGAGTTTACCTTTTTCGGCGGCTGCGACCCCGTAGTGGTGCGCGGTAATTACGCCTATTCCACCATCAAGATCATCGCCAATATCTGTGGGTGGGTATCGTCGGAAAGCGCGCTGATCGTGTACGATGTGTCCAACAAAACAGCGCCGGTTACCCTGGATACCTACCCGCTGAATATACCCAACG
Organism: Lewinellaceae bacterium; assembly: GCA_016719605.1. Lineage (GTDB taxonomy): Bacteria > Bacteroidota > Bacteroidia > Chitinophagales > Saprospiraceae > M3007. The sequence continues at coordinate 8,429 of JADJYW010000022.1, forward strand.
GATTGGGTTACAAGGACAACTACCTGTTCGTGTGCGACGAAGGGTCCGACCGACTGGAAGTTTTTGATATTTCCAATCCGCTGGCGCTGCAGCCGACCACTTATGCCGTACCGATCACCGATCCGGTGGATTTGATTGTGGACGGCAGCCGGATGATCGTGTCCACCAAAACAGATTTTCAGATTTTCGATATCAGCGACATCACCGCTATCCGTCGGATGGGGCAAATTCAGAAGTAGATGCGAACCTTTGTTTTGTTGCTCGTGCTATTGCCGGCTTTGGTACTTGCGCAGGCGGGGAAGGGGCCGCTCGCGCCGCGTTTAGCTCTGAAAGCCAACCTGATGCCCTTGATCAACCCTGCCAAACAGGCGGTTGCGCTGGCTGCCGACTTGCGGGTTGCTCCCCGGTTTGGCGTGGATGTGGGCGTGGGTTATGTTTTCAACTCGACCAATTTCGCCCGGTTTAAGGGGGAATCATACCAGGGCATGCGCTGGCGGGCCGGCGCCAAATACTTTCTTGACCTGACGCCCGACCTGGCGTTTCACATAGGCTTCGAGGCCAAGTACAACGATATCACCAATATCCAGATCAAACGTGTGCTCCGGCAAGGCGGGCAATACATTGAATTGCTGGAGATTGACCGTAAAGTTCGGACGACCGGCTACGCCCTGCGCCTCGGCTGGCAGTTTTACAGCGGCCCCGACAAGCGGTTTCTGGTGGAACCGTTCCTGGGATTTGGCGTAGCCACGCACCGGGTGACACGGAATCTTCCGCCCGACGCCGAATTGCTTGAAACGGGCGGCGATTTGTTTTCATTCGAGTACGAGCCAGGCAAAACAAGCACGCCGGATATGTTGCTCGGCGTGTATCTCGGCTACGCGTTTTGGTGAAGGAAAATTTGTGAAAGAGCAAGTTTGCAAGTGACAAATGGCCTTGCATCATTTTGCCACTACCCATTTTTTCCAGCAGTTTCTTTTATCCGCTGGTACACGGCGGCGGCGGCTTTGTCCCAGTCGAATTGTTGGCGTTGGCGGCGTCCTTTTTCTACCAGATCGGTGCGCAGGGCTGTGTCGGTGTACAGTTTTTCCAGTCCGGCGGCTATGTCGGCCACCGATTCGGGGTTGACGAGCAGGGCTGCGTTGCCGGCTACTTCGGGCAGGGCGGTAGTATTGGAGCACAGCACCGGCGTGTCGCAGTACAACGACTCCAGCACGGGCAGCCCGAAACCTTCACTGAGCGAGACATTGACCGAGGCCAGCGCGGAGGCCTGGAGCCGGGGCAGGCTATCAGCCGACTGGTAGCCGAGGAACACGATGTCGTTCTGGTGGCCGGACTGCTGCACGGCGGTGGTTACTTCGCCGGTTTCCCAGGCAAATCGCCCGGCGAGCAGAAGTTTGACCGGCGCGCCCGTAGTATTTTTGAACTGGTCAAAAGCGCGGATCAGGCGCGGGATGTTTTTGCGCGGGTGAATGGCGCCGGTGTAGAAAAAGTATTCCTGTCCGGCGGAGTACGCCGCCCGTACCGCCTGTTTGTCCGCCTCGGACAAGGGCCGAAACTCTTCCCGGCAGCCATTGAACACCACAGTTATTTTTTCCGGCGCGATGTCCACAAGGTCCGCCATAGTTTTTTTGGTAAAATTCGAAACAGCCACCAACTGCTCCGCCCGACGGATGTAGCGGGGAAAAAAGTAGCGGTAATAATCGCGTGCCCACCAGGGCACCTGTTCGGGATGTTGCAGGGGGATGAGGTCGTGCACCGTCAGCACGGTGGGTGTTTTGGTACGCATGCTCAGGTAGCTGTCGGGCGAAAAAAACACGTCTGCTCTGTAGCGTTTCAGCGCCCGCGGCACGGCCCACTCGAACCAGGCGTACCAGAGTAGCGGGTGCCGCGCCGGCGGAAACAGCACCACGGGCCGCACGTTTTGGGCATACACAAACGCGGGATCGAACGGACGGTCGAAGAAAAACAAAAACTCGTCTTCCGGATGTTGCGCCACCATACGCCGCAGCAATTCGTGCGTGTACCAGCCCAGGCCTTCCAGTTTGCCGGGCAGCAAAAAACGGGTATTGACGGCGATACGCATGAGGAGGTTGGAGGGTTGGAGGGTTGGAAGGTTTCTGGTTGGAGGGTTGGAAGGTTTCTGGTTTGGAGGAAAATTGTGGAAAACTTCATTTGTACTAAAGTCTTGGAGCGGCCCCGGTCATTCGTACTTTTGAGCGGCAAAAATGAACATTCTTTTCAAGAACCTTCCAACCAGAAACCTTCCAACCAGAAACCTTCCAACCAGAAACCTTCCAACCAGAAACCCTCCAACCAGAAACCTTTTTTCCTATGCTTGACTTTTCATCTGCCAATTTGCGTCGTTTGGCCATTGCCTGGGTAGGCAACAAAACGCGTTACGAGGGCGTCAGTATCCCAAAACAAACCCTGGTGCCGGTACACGATGTGGCGCACGAACTACTGATCAGTTCTTTCCTCAAGCCCTTCGAGAAATCGGCGGAGTTTTTTTATTTCTTTCACGAAGAAGATGTGAGTAACCATTTGGTGTATCAAAGTTGCCTGAATGTTTTTCAGGATCCCGAGACGCTGCCCGAAGAAGCCGCGCGGTTGTGCGGGTTGTTGTACGAGCACTGCGAAAACCCGAAGGTGCAGGGTGGTGAATTTTTGATTACCTATTTTGACGACCTGTTGCTGGCCGGCGAACCGACCAGCGCTATCGGTTTGTGGAAAATCCAGACCAAGGACCCGTACCTCAAGGTGGAGCGCACCGCCGAGGCGTTCACACTCAACGTACTGGAAGGGATACCAACTGGGAAATTAGAAACTGCTGCCCTGATTTTTAATCTGGATGAGGCCGAGGGATACCGTATTTGTGCGGTGGATACGGTGTCCAAAAAGGACGAGCGCTCGTTCTGGAAGGACGAGTTTTTGCGGTTGCGCCCCATTGAGGACAACTACTTCAACACCCGGCACTACATCAGCCTGTCCGGCGAATTCATCCACGAAAAGCTGCCGCATAAATTTGGTCTTGACCGGGCCGACCAACTGGATGCCTTGTACCGTTCCGGGCTTTATTTTAAGGAAAATGAAGAATTTGAGGTGGACGACTTTGCCAAAACACTGTTCCCGGAAGAGGAGCAGCAAGTGGCTTTCAAGGAATTTCGCGACGAGTATTCGCGCATTTACGCTACGCCGCTGGAGGATAAGTTTGACATCAGTCAGCCGGCCGTGAAACGGGAATTCAAGGTGCTCAAGAGCGTCATCAAATTGGATAAAAACTTCCACATCTACGTCCACGGCCGCCGCGACCTCATCGAGCGCGGGTTTGATGACGACAAGGGAAAAAAATACTACAAGGTGTTTTTTGATGACGAAGAATAAGCGCGTGTCTGGTGCGTCACGTTTTCCATTTCACCGCAGTGGCGCAGAGGAGCGTGTTTAGAGAACTGTGTCAGCCCGTTGAGAGTGGGTGCATTAATAAGTCCTTGTCTGACAGGAATTGAATTTTTGACAGGATAAAAAGGATTTACAAGATAATTAGGCGGCCGGCCGCCGAAAATCCTGTAAATCCTTTTTATCCTGTCAAAAAATGGATTCGTCTGTCAACTTCGCAATTATGGTGCGGATTCATAAGACGCCCTCTCTGCGGTGAAAAAGTACTTATGATACACCCTGCCAATCAGCTACCTTCAACTTTAACAAATTATGCCGCTGATAACACCGCTTCCTGCCGATCACGATTCCGAAGTAGCCGAGCTGGCTGCATTTTTCAACGAAACCCTCGGTTTTTGTCCGAATAGTGTGCTGACCATGCAGCGCCGCCCCGCGATAGCCAAGGCATTCATCCAACTGAACATGGCCGTGATGGCCAATGCCGGCCGCGTGACCAGCGATCTCAAGCGCCTGATCGGTTATGTAGCCAGTATGACCGCCGGCTGCCGGTATTGCCAGGCCCACACGATCCGTGCGGCAGCGCGCTATGGCGCCGCCGAAGAGCAGCTCGCGCACATCTGGGAATACCGCACGCACCCGGCGTTTTCGGCAGCCGAGCGCGCCGCTTTGGACTTCGCTGTGGCCGCGTCGTCGGTGCCCAATGGTGTGGACGAAGCCATTGGTGAAAACCTGCGCAGTCACTGGGACGAGGGTGAAATCGTGGAAATCCTCGGCGTGATAGCCCTTTTCGGCTACCTCAACCGCTGGAACGACAGCATGGGCACCGCGCTTGAAGACCCGGCTTATGAAAGCGGAAAACAATTCCTTAGCGGACACGGCTGGACGGGGGGCAAACACCGGATTTAGTCCCGGCAGGACGCACGGCTTTTCCGTGTACGGTCGGCGAAGCACCTTCCTTTTTCAAGCATTTTTCCAACTACCCGCAAATTGGTACGGTTTTTGGCACTTATGCGACACACGGTTTTTTACCTGTGCGCGCCGTGTACGTTCGTTCTTTGTATCCACTTTTCTTGAGAAGCGTAGACAATGCTTATTTCGCTGATTTGTAATCTTTTGCAGGTCATTTGTGCGATTTTGACAAGAAAAATACTTGGATTCGTTCAGAGTTTTCGCCGTACACTTGTGCCCATTTTCTTTAATCATTTAATCGCTGCCTACGGTCGGTTGCATATTCCCGGTTTCCTGCAATAGTCTCCAGTCCTGTTAAAAAACAACTGGTTCCTCATCTATTGTACACAACATTGCTCATTCCAAACCGATCGCATTTAATGAAGAGATCAGTACGCATCTTCAGCCTCCTTCCCATTTCATTTCTTCCCTTCTCATCAATCATCTTGACCATGAACAGCAACTCGACGCAGCGCTGGCTAGCTCGCGTGGCCATGCCCCTGGCAATCCTATTGGCATTTTCAGGCAGTGCCCTCGCCCAATGCGACATTACCTGGCCCGGCAATCCCGCCCCCGTACCGATCACCATCGTGATTGACCCAATCACCGGAAACGCGGTTTTAAACAAAAACAATTTAGGTGGTATCACGAGCGGCCTTTGCGGCCCGCTCGACATGGACGAAAAAGTCCGCTTTTACACGAGCGCCGCCAAAACAACCTTTTTTCAGCCCGTGAATCCCTACGCTGTCAATTTCGATTGCAGCGATGTCGGTTCCACCATCACGATATGGGTGGCGCTGAACGACGGCCTCAACGGACTTTTTTCCCTGAATCCGGCAAGCGAAAGCGATCCGGTTCAGATTTCCGTCATGCTGGTGGACAATACCCTGCCCTTACCCGGGGCTTTCCCTGCCGATGTCACGGTGAACAGTTCGGAAGACACCCTGGGCGACTGTGAGCTTACGAACCTGTTTGCCAATACGTTCGAAGACATCGCGATCTTTGGCATCAACGGCGGCCCCGCCGGCCCGAATGAATTTATAGACAACTGCCTCGGCGCCCTGTCCGTAACGTACGAGCTTTCGGGTGCTACGGTGCTGGGCGAACAGTCGGCGCCGTTCCTTTTCCCATACGTATGGGATGCCGGCCTCGCCACGTTCAAGGTGGGTACCACGGTGGTGACCTACCGTATTTATGACAATAACATCGCCCTCGGGGCTGGCAATCCGGTGGTTATCACTACCAATGTGACCGTGCTGGACGATGAAGATCCAACGATCACTTGCCCGGTGGACCAAATGGTGGACACTGATCCGGGCGCGTGTACAGCCGCTATTCCCGGCCTGGCCGCTGCGACCTACTCCGATAACTGTATGGTGACGGCCGTGACCTGGTCAACCGATCCGCTGGATATGGTTGTGCCGGTCGCTTCTCCGCTAACGGGCATCAATACCCTGACGGCTACCTTCCCGGCGGGCACGACCACGGTTACGTTTCAGGCAGAAGACGCCGGCGGACTAACCGGCACCTGCACGTTTGATGTGATCGTAACCGACAACGAAGACCCGGTGATCACTTGTCCGCCCAGCGATACCGTATTTGCTTCCCCGCCGCCGGCTTGTACCTACATTGCCGGTACGGAACTGGACTATACGACAGCCACCGACAACTGCAGCGTGACGTCTATTGTGAACAACATCAATGGTTTGAATACCTTGAATACGGTTGTTTTTACCCTGGGTCTGAACGCGATTGTCTGGGAGGCCGGCGATGCACAGGGCAATACGCACACTTGTACGTTTAACCTGACCGTACTGGATACGCTGGCTCCCGCAGGCCCGATGGCCGGTGACACCATCGAAGTAAATGTGACGCTGGGCGACTGCTCGGCAACTGTATCATACGAGTACCCCGGTTTGTTGACCTATACTCCCGCCGAGTGTACAATCTCGGTATCCCTGATGGAAGGCCCGGCCGTGGTGAACGGCGTAGAGGATACGACCTTTTTGGATGTTCTGGTGCCCTTCGAAGAAGGCCCCGGGCGTATCAATGCTGGATTTGGCGCCGGTGCGACGTTGTCTTTCCCGGTGGGCTGGACCTCTATTCCGTACACCTGGACGGATGGAGCAGGTAACAAAACCATCGAGTATATTGTGGTGCATGTGATAGAAAATATCCCGCCGGATGCCGTGTGCAAGCCGAGCGTACTGCTCCCGCTCGATGCCATGGGCCAGGCGACGCTGACTGTAGATATGGTGAACAATAATTCCTTTGACAATTGCTCTTTGGACACCTTGTACCTGAGTCAAACGGCATTTTCATGCGACGACCTGACGGGTACCCATATTGTCACATTGACCGTCGAGGATGACGCGGACAACACGGCTACCTGTACGACAACCATTGACGTAGTGGACAACCTTGTGCCGCTGGTGCTTTGCCCCGGCAGCAAAACCGTAACGACCAATATGGGCTGCTCGGCCAACAACGTGGCGGGCATCGGCATGACGCCTGGCGGCTCGCCGCTGACCCCCGGACAATACTCCGACAACTGCCCCAATGCCACAGTCGCGTGGCAATTGACGGGGCTACAACAGGTTCCGGCCTTGACTCGGTGCCGTCCAGCCAATCGTTTAGTACCGGTATCACCACTGTGACCTACACGGTAGCCGATGCCGCCGGCAACAATGCTGTTTGCAACTTTTCCATCAACGTAACCGACAACACGCCTCCGGTATGGACCGGCGTGGGACAAAAAAGCGACACCACCCTCACGCTAAACGCCAATATGGGCGGGTGCATGGCGCAGGTCACCTGGATGGTGCCGCTCTTCACCGACTCCTGTTCGCTGCCTGTCACCGTGACGCCGCCTGCGCTTGGCCCGGGTTCCTCGTTCCCATTCGGGCCGACGACGGTATCCTACACGGCTATTGACGGCGCCGGCAATGTGCGCGTACATTCCTTTACCGTGGTGGTCGTGGATACCCAGAACCCGAATGCCCAGTGCAAAAACATCACCACCTACCTGAACGGTGCGGGTACCGCAACCGTGACGGCAGCGCAGGTAGATAACCTGAGCACGGACAACTGCTCCTTTTCCTACACTTCGCCCGATGTAATTTACAACTGCAACAACCTCGGCCCGAACAACTATACCCTGCAACTCACCGACGGCCAGGGCAATACAGCGACCTGTGTAGCCGTGGTGACGGTGGCTGACACCATCAAACCGGTAGCCAACTGCGCGTTGATTTCCACAATCAACCTGCTTCCGAACGGTACCGACACATTGCTTGCATCGGCGGTGAACAACGGCAGTAGCGACAATACATTCCCGCTGTGCGGCCTGTCGTATGCTATTTCCGTGAACGGCAGTGCCTTCGGCCCGTCCTTCAATTTCAATTGTTCCCACATCGGTACCGTCACCCTCACCTTGCGCGTGACGGACGCCGCCGGTAACATCGCCACCTGCTCGCGGTCGGTGCTGGTACGCGACGTGACACCGCCCGCCATTGTGGCGCCGGCCAACGTGACGATTAGCTGCGATGCTTCTTCTGCACCGGCCAACACAGGTACATTTTCAGGTGTGCAGGATAACTGCGATCCGGCGCCTGTTGTGACCCTGCTGCCCGATATGACTGTTTCTGTGATCTGCGCCAATTCGTACACCATTGAACGCAGGTGGCGGGTGACCGATGCTTCGGGCAATTCGGCTACGACGTTGCAAACGATCGTAGTACAGGATCTTCTGGCGCCTGTTTTCAATATCCAGAGCGCTATTGAATTACAAACGACCAGCCCGTCGAGCTGTTCCGTGCCGTTCAACCTGCGTTTGACGCAGGATAGCGTATCGGACAACTGCACCACGATCTTTGCCAACTTTGGTATCAAATATAAGGTGAACTACCCGACGCCCGCGTATGGTTTTGTGGACATAGACACGTTGGTAACCGGTTCCAGCATTTTGCCGGCGTCGTTCCCGGTGGGCAGGACGGAGGTCACCTGGGAAGTGACGGATCAGTGCGGACACACGGCGACAAAAACGGTTTTCGTAACAGTAAAAGACGTACACGGGCCGGCATTTTCGGCGCCTTATACAGCAGCCAACTGCGGCAAAACCTATGTGCTTCCGAATACCTCGGGCGCTTGTTCCAACCTGTTTGCCTGGGCGCGGCCTAATTTCCTTGCACCGGATATCACCGATTGTGTGAATTTCACGGTGAGCGAACAGATCAGCAATTCGACGGTGTCGGCGTTTCTGAACCTGACCAACCAGTTCAATTACAACACCGTGTTGCCGTTTGGCATTTTCGTCACGGCACAGTTTCCGGTAGATACGACCACCATCACCTATTTGGCTCAGGACTCGCTGGGCAATCAGTCGGCTTGTACGATTACGGTGATCATTGAAGACACCGAAGCGCCGGTACTTACCTGCCCGCCGAACCAGACGATTTTGGCAACTTGCCCAACGGCACAGGTGCCGAGTTATACGAACCAGGTAGGTGTGGCGGACAACTGCTCCGGCAACGTGCTTCTGACCCAGACTTATCCGGCAGGCACAACGTTGGACAGTATTTTTGCACTGCCGGCCGATAGCAGTGTGTTTACGATCACCATGATTGGCACCGACGGCTACAACAACGATACCTGCTCGTTTACCGTGATGCTGCTCGATGGCGACGCACCAATCCCGACGGTGGACTCGCTGCCCGACCTGATTGACTCCTGCGGCACGTTGATCGTGTTCGCGCCGACGGCGCTGGATCCGTGCAACCCTGCTGCCGACACGATTTATGCCACACCATCCACGCCGGTAGGTTCATTCCTGAATACCAACCCGCCGTCGTACCAGCTGAACCCGGGTTCCTACGTCATCACTTGGGCATACAATGACGGCAACGGCAACATCAGTAACCAGCCGCAAAACATCACGGTATTGAACGATGTGTTCCCGCCGGTGGCCATTTGTCTGGCCAATTTGACGGTGGACCTTCACCCGGTGACCGGCAAGGCCGCTATTGATCCGGGCGTACTCAATTTGAACAGTTTTGACCCGAATATGTGCGGCCCGCTGACGTTCAGTGTCAGCCCCGACACGGTGACTTGTGCCCATGTCGGACCGGTGCCGGCGACCGTTATACTTACGGTGCGCGACCTCAAAGGCAACCCCGATACTTGCAAGACCGCCGTTACGGTGCGCGACATCACAGCCCCGATACTTTCCGGCGCGCCGGCTAATAGCACGATTGAAGCCTGCGACACCATCCCGGCAGCCGTTCAGTTGACCTCGTCGGATGCCTGTGCCGGTATATCTTTAGTGACGGCAAATCCGGTGTCCACGCAAAACCCGGTGAGCGGTTTTCAGAAATACAACTATCTGATTACCCGTACCTGGACAACGGCCGATTCCTCCGGAAACACGGCTGTGGTAACGCGTATGATCACTGTTCGGGACACGAAAAAGCCGGTGTTTACCAATGCTCCGGCCATGGTCATGGTGACTACCGATCCAGACCGAATGAGCTGCGACGATACGGTGAGCATCAATATCCTGCCTTTTGTAAGCGATTGTGCTACAGGTGTTGATCTCACTGTGGTCAACAACAAGGAACCCGCCGACGGTGGTAACCTGAGCGCGATCTTCGCGGTTGGCACCCACGTCGTGACGTTCACCGCTACGGATGTTTCCGGCAACTCGCAGACCCACACCGTGACGGTTGTGGTAAAAGACGGCACGCCGCCGACTGCTGTTTGTATCAACGGTGTGAGCGCTGCTTTGCAGCCCTCCGGTACGGTAGTGGTGATGCCCAGCCAGTTCAATAACAACAGTTCCGACAACTGCCCGAGCACACTGGATTTGAAAATCCAGCGCTTAGATGAATTCCCGTTGCAAACGCCGTCCGGCTTGTTGACGTACGACTGCTCCGACGCCGATGGCGTGACGCAGCACCCGGTCAAACTGTTTGTGGCCGACGGGGCCGGCAATATGTCCATGTGCGAAACCTTCATTGTGATTCAGGACAATGTGGACCCGACGTTCACGCTTTGCCCGCAGAACAAAACGGTTCCCTGCACCGACTCCCTGTCTACCCAGAACCACGGTATGGCATTGGCCACTGACAACTGCCCGACCAATTTAATGGTCAGTTTCGGCGACCTGATTGTGGACGACACATCCGGTCAATACTGCTACAAAGTAGAGCGTGTGTGGCTGGCTGCTGACTTAGCCAACAACATTGCAGTTTGTGTGCAGACGTTCAATATAGTGGATACGGTAGCCCCGATCCTGTCGCAATACCCGCCTGATGTGACTATTTCGTGCAGCCAAAACCTGGCTCCGCCGACCGTGGTTACCGCTACGGACAATTGTTCGGTTGCGGTGGATGTGATCTTTACCCAGGACACCATTGCTATTGACACCGGCTTCTGTGGCCAATACAGCTATACCATTCAGCGCACCCGCACAGCGGTGGACGACTGCGGAAACGTGGAAACGCACACGAACACCATCACGGTGGTGGACAACTCGGCGCCCACGTTCCCCGGGCTGCCCGACACGATCCTGGTGCAGTCGGTCAATTTCCCGACAAATGACAGTTGCTCTGTACCGGTTTCGCTGAATGCCACACAGTTCCTGGTGGACTGTGCGCCGATTGGTGAAATGACGGTAACCAATGACGCGCCCCACGGCGACGGTGCTCTGAACGCGAGCGGCAGCTATGCGGTCGGTACCTACACCATACAGTTCACTGCCACAGACCCCTGCGGCAATGTGGGCATAGATTCGGTCGTGGTGGTTGTTATAGACAACAGCAAGCCTACGGCAATTTGTAACAACAATGTCGTCATCTCGCTTGGCTCCGACGGCACGGCCGTGCTCAAACCCGAAGACATCAATATCGGGAGCACCGACAACTGCGATATTGACACGATGTTCCTGGACAAAACGCAGTTTGATTGTGCCAACCTCGGCATCAATCCGGTCACGCTTACGGTTGTGGACTTGTACGGCAACGAAAATACCTGTACGGTAAATGTGAATGTCACGCTGGGCAACGGCGTGGGCTTTGATCTGGCTATTTCCGCGACACCGGAAACCTTCGCGGGCGCCAATGACGGCACGGCTACGGCAGTAGCGACAATGGGTTCCGGCAACTTCCTGTACGTTTGGAGTACGGTGGACTCTACGGCTACGATAGCAAACCTGCCTCCGGGCATTTATTTCGTGACGGTCACCGACCTCGGTTCCGGCTGTGTGCGCGTGGATTCCGTGATCGTACAGGCAGGCGACAAACTGACCATCATTGCCGGCACTTCCGCCGGTATGCAGGGCGCTACGGTTCAGGTGCCGGTTTCGGTAGAGAATTTCAACGACATGATCGGCATATCGTTCAGCATGCACGTTATCAACCCGATTGTGGGAACGATTGTAGACGGAACGACCACGGGTGTATTGCCCGGGTTGTTGCTGAACAAGGTTGGCAATGACCTCACAGCGTTTTGGGTAAACAACGGTGCGCTGCTGGATCTGCCCGACGGTACGGTACTTTTCAACCTGAATGTGCAACTCGGCATGGCTCCCGTCGGCTCAACCAGCCCGGTAACCATAGACGGCACACCCACGGCACTGAGTTTCCAGCAAGACTCTTCCGGCAGCACGGTGGCTACTATGGCCAATTTGGTGCCCGGCATGGTGATGATTGACAGCCTGGCTGCCAACGACATCGAAATCGCAGGTCTCATCAAAACCTGGGCAGGCGCCGGTACGCCGGTGCCCGATGTGAATGTCGCTCTGAGCGGCAGCGTCAGCAACAGCGTTTTGACAGGTGCGCCCGGAACCTACTCTTTCCTGGTACCTCCGGGTTCGAATACGACGGTGACGCCGGCCAAAACGGTCACCTCCAGCTTCAGTCAGGGAATCAACGTGGGCGACCTGCTGGCTATCCAGAACCACGCCGCCTCGGTGAACCTGTTCCCCAACCCGTACCAGTATGTGGCGGGCGACGTGAACGGAAACAATATGATTGACCTGGTTGACTACCTGCTGGTGCAGCAGTTGATCCTCGGCACGGTACAGCACTATTCGAATGGCGCGCCGGACTGGAAGTTTATTCCTTCGGCATACATTTTCCCGACACCGAACCCGCTGAGCGCGCCGTATCCGCAGAATATCATGCACACGCCGGCCAATATGAGTTTCCTGAATGACGATTTCACGGCGGTTCGTATGGGCGACGTGACCGGCAATGCGCCGGTGAACAACATCGTCAGCAATACGCAAGACCGCTCCGGCGATGTGTTCCGTTTCCGCATAGACGAACAGCCGGTGCGTGCCGGCGACCTGATCCCGGTGTCTTTCAAAGCCCGCGATTTCACGGCACGCCAGGCGTACCAAATGACGATCGGCTTTGATCCGAACACGCTCGAACTGACCGACATCCAGCCGGGTGCGCTACCCAATTTCGGGATGGACAACTTTGGTATGGCGCATGTGGCCGACGGCAACCTGACCAACTTGTGGATCAGTTCCAATCCGCTGACGCTGAACGACGGCGAGGTGCTCTTTACGCTGACATTCCGCGCGTTGGAAAACAGCGCCGCGTTGTCCAACGTGTTGCACCCGACCTCGACGGTCACGGCTGCCGAGGCACTGGATGCCGCCGGCAACAGCATGGAAATTGAGTTTGAGTTTGCGCAGGTGCTGAGCAATGACAATGCCGGCCAGGCAGCACCCTTTGTGTTGTACCAAAACCAGCCGAACCCGTTCCGTGAACAAACGACCATCGGATTCAGTCTGCCGCAAGCAGGCCGCGCCGTGTTGCGGGTGTTCAGCATGGACGGTCGTTTGGTAAAAACAGTGGTTGGCAACTTCGCGCAGGGTTTCAATACCGTGATCCTGCAAAAAGACGAACTGGGCGCCGGTGTATACTGGTACAAGTTAGATTCGGATACGAACAGCGATCGCAAAAAGATGATTTTGATTGATTGAGTGGTTGGAAGGTTTCTGGTTGGAAGGTTTCTGGTTGGAAGGTTGGAAACTTTCCAACCAGAAACCTTCCAACCTTCCAACCCTCCAACCTTCTAACCCTCTATACAATAAATATTTCATGACAATCGAAACCATGAGAAATAGACTACTAATCCTATTTTTTCTCGCGGCATTGTTCGCGCCGATGGCATCCCAGGCCCAACAAACAATAACCCTGAAAGCCGATTCCGTGACGGTGCCTTGTCACGATGTGGACACTTTCCTGATTCCGATCCGGGTGTTCGACTTCGAAAATGTGGCTGGGCTTCAGTTTTCATTTTCGTGGAATCCGACCCATTTGAAATATGTGCACATTGCGGATGTGAACCCGGCGTTTTTCGGCATCGGTTTCGATACAACCACGTTCATTACAGCGGGTAAGTTCACGTTTTCGTGGACGACAAGCGGTGGTCTGACCTTGCCGGACAGCGCGGTGCTGTTTCAGGTGGCGTTCACCCGATTGGGCGGCCCGGCTACACTGGCAGCATTTTCCAATACCCCAACCGATATTTATGCTATTGACGCGCTCGGCAACGACATCAACGTGGCGACTGCTCCGGGCCTGGTTTCGCCGATTGATATTGAGCCGCCTTCGGTGGTTTGTCCCGGCAATGTGACTGCCGAGGTCTTTGGACCTTCGCCTGTTGACAACATCGCCCCGGCGTCTATCCTCGACAATTGTTCGATTGAGTCTATTGGCTGGTCATCGGCCGGGGCCACACCGGACAATCCGGCCAATGCCAATGATCCGGATGCGAGTGGTGCTATTTTCAATCTCGGCCAGTCTACGGTAACCTATTTAGTGGCAGACGCAGGCGGCAACACGGCCTCGTGTTCTTTTTTGGTCAACCTGACACTTACCCCTAACGACTCGCTGACCCTGATCGCCTCCAATGGCGCCGGCACCTGCGGAGAGACGATTACGATCAATATCTCCGTACTCAATTTTGATTCGATTGGCGGTATCCAGTTCTCTTTAGGCTGGGATCCCGCTGTTTTGGGGTTTGATACTATTCTCAACACCCACCCTTCGATGCTGCTGGATATCAGCAGTAATTTTGGTACGCAACAGACGGGCAACGGGTTCATCAGTTTTGCCTGGACCAGTGCGTTGCCCTTCGGGCTTTCTATCGTGGACGGGTCGGTACTGTTTTCCCTCACATTTAATGTGTTAGCCAACAGCAACAACAGCACGACGGTCGCATTTGGCGATTTCCCCACCGATATGCTGGCTATTTCCAGCGCCACCAACCCATCCCAGGAGATCGGCTTTTTGATCGTAGATGGTTCGGTCGTTATTACCGATACCGAACCGCCTGTGCTCGAATGCCCGGCAGATGTGTCCGTGGCTACTCCGGCCGGGGTGCTCACCGCGAATTTCAACAACCTGGCCCCGGTGACCCTGACGGATAACTGCAGCGCGGCTATTAGTCTGGGCTACGAACAGACAGGCGCCACGACAGGTTCCGGCACGGGACCGGCCAACGGTACCTACAATGCCGGCACGACCGTGGTGACCTACACGGCTACCGACGGCTCCGGCAACACGAGCACCTGCTCGTTTACGGTTTTGGTGGATGCCGGCACGCCGCTGACGCTACTGCTCGATACTATAGCGGTGGATTGTCAGGACACGACCTTTGCCATTAGCCTGACCGTCCGCGATTTTGTGAATATCATCGGGCTGCAATTTGACATCCAGTGGGATTCTTCCATCATCAAATTTGATTCGGTGGGGAATTTGCGCCCGGGTTTTGGTTTGAACGACCCGACCAAGTTTTTCGGGTTTACTTCTGCGATTGACGGCAACACACTGAAGTTTTTCAACGGCAGTGTCGGCGGCTGGCCGGCAATACCGGACAATGACACGTTGTTCACGATATTCTTTGGGATTGAAAATCTTGGGACAAGCAACATCAATTTTACCGGCACTATCAGCGCGGTAAACTCCAGTTTGAATTTCGTGCCCGTGGCGGTGGTCAACGGCTTTTTCTCGGTCTCCGACTTCACGCCGCCCGATATCGTTTGTCCGATGGACATGGTGATACCGGCCGATAGTGCGGCGTGTGTTGCTACTTTCCTGCTGGACCCTGCTCAGGCGACAGATGTTTGCTCGGCCATTGCGAGTATTGTGCCCGACAAAACCGACGATATCTATCCCGCAGGCCCTACGGTAGTGACGTTCACCGCCACGGATGCCGCGGGCAACTCGGCTACCTGCTCCACGACGGTGACGGTACAGGGCGACGCGCTGCCGCAACTAACCAATTGCCCGCCCGATGTGACGGTGGGTGCGTTCACGGCGAATTGTTCGGCGGCGGTTATCTGGGATTTGCCGCAGGCGTTCAACCCCTGCGACGGTATGAACCTCCAGGTGGAATCGTCCGATACGTCGGGCACGGTGTTCCCGCTGGGCGACAACGCGGTAACATTCCTGGCATTCAATCTTTCGGGCGACACGGTCAGTTGTTCGTTCACGGTAACGGTGCGGGATTCTCTGGCGCCGAGTGTGAGCTGTCCGGGCGACTATATGGTTCAGGCCGATAGCGCTGCCTGCTCGGCTTTTGTGCAGTTTGACCTGCCCGTTGGTGCAGACAACTGCGACCAGAATATCCTGCTCGTGGGCAGTGCGCAGCCGGGGGATGAGTTCCCCGTGGGCACCACGCCCGTAACCTTTGTGGGCACGGACGCTTCGGACAATACCGATTCGTGTACGTTTATGATCACGGTATTTGACCTGAACCCGCCGGTATTTGACAATTGCCCGGCCGATGTCACGGTGTACTCCGCTGTGGATTCCTGCGGTGCTTCGGTTTTTTGGGATTCCATTCTGGTTACAGACGATTGCTCGGGTAACCTGAGTGTAGACCCGCCGAACTATTCCGGCGAGTTCTTCTCGATAGGCGATTCTCAGGTGAGTTACTTCGCTACCGATGCCGGCGGAAACATCCAGTCCTGTGCATTTACGGTGACTGTCCTGGACACGATACAACCCATGTTGTCGCCATGTCCGGCAGATATAATTATTTTTCTCCCGGTTGACACCTGCGATTCGGCAGTGTCCTGGATACCTCCCGGGGCCAGTGATCCTTGTGGACTGGCAGGCGACCCCGTGCCTTCAGAACTTCCCGGAACGGTGTTTCCCACGGGTGTGCATACCGTGACATACACGGTGGAGGATGTTTCGGGTAATACGGCTACCTGCGCATTTGTCATCACCATCAAAGATGAAGAGCCGCCGGTATTTACGGGCGCCGGTTGTCCGCAAAATATCGTTGTCCCGAATGCCAGTCCTTGCGGCGAAGTGGTGAACTGGACGCTTCCCACGGCTATGGACAATTGTTTGCTGGATACCGTCATTGCGACAATACAGCCCACGGATACCATTTTCAATCAGATCACCACGGTCGTCATTCGCGCGCTGGATGCCAGTGGCAATGCCGATACCTGCACGTTTACCATCACGCTGGATGTGGTGATTGTACCGCCGGCGCTGGATAGTTTTCCGGCCAATATCACCGTCAACGGGTGCCCGCAACCGGTAACCTGGACGCTTCCTTTGTCCAATGGTAAAAACTGCAATCCGGACACCATTTTGTACGAACCGGCGCTGCTTCCCGGGGATACCTTCCCGAACGGAACGACGGAGATTGTTTATTACCTGATGGACCAGGTGACGGGCGATACACTGGTGCAGGATACGTTCTCGGTGACAGTTCAGGATATCGAACCGCCAACGCTGAGCGGATGTCCCACTGAACCCGTGATTGTGCACATTGGCGGCCTGATTGTGTCGGACTCCAGCGGATTTCTCACTGCACCACCTGACACGGTAGCAGGATGCACCGGAGTGGAAGTGTTCTTTGGCTTACCGACCGCAGTGGACGACTGCGGGAATGCCGTGGTGGATCAAACCGGCGGCCCGCTTTCCGGGATGCTGTTTCCGGGCGACTCCATCAGTACGCTGGTTTTTGTAGCCACCGACGACAATGGAAATACGTCTGAGTGCCTTGTCAATGTGGGTGTTGTGGGCCTGCAACCGCTTGTGCCTATGGTGGATCCACTGGTGGCTTGTCCGGGCGGAGAGGTCATACTTATGGTGGATCAGTTCCCCGGTGCAACCTACACCTGGACGGGGCCCGCAGCAATCGTACCCGGATAACAGCCAGATCACGGTGATCGCCAGCACACAAACGCGGGTACTTACACGGTTTCGGCCACGATCAACGGTTGTACTACGGCGCCTGGTTCGGTGGATGTGACGCTGGCGTCGGTAGGCGCTGTTGCCGATACGATCCTGATCACCATGGGCGGCGGCGTGGATACGTTCAGCGTCGTTGCCAATGACCTGGTATTCCCGATTGACGAATATGTGGTGACACCGCTGACCAGCCCGTTGCCCGACGGACTGATTTATCTGGGCAATGGCGTTTTCACGTTTGAGGCGCCGGAGAGTTTCAGGCCGCTCTCGTTTTTCTATGAACTCTGCTCGGCTATTTGCCCGGATGTGTGCGATACGGTAGCGCTGGTGACCATTCGGTTGGACATAAATGACTGTTCGTTCATTCCGAATGTGATCACACCGAACGGCGACGGCGTGAATGACTACTTCCGCATTCCATGTATAGATTCGGGGCAGTTCCGGGACAATTCGATCATCATCTACAACCAATGGGGCGACAAGGTATTCGATGCCGAACCCTACGACAATATGTGGAACGGCACGCTGAACAACGAGGCCGGAAAAGACCTGCCCGACGGTGTGTACTACTACATTTTCAAATCCAGTCCGGGCGAGCCGGCACGGAAAGGATTTGTGCAGATACACCGATAGGAGGTATTGATTCGATTATTCCGATTGATTCGATTCATCGGAATAATCGAATCAATCGAATCAATCGAATCAATCGAATCAATCGAATCATTGAATCAATCGAACTATTCCATGAAAAAAATCGCTTTACTTTTTCTGATAATGGCCGCGGCGGCGGCAAGTGGTCTGGCTCAGCAGGAGCACCAGTACACACAGTTCATGTTCAATAAATTGCCGATCAACCCGGCTTATGCAGGCGCTCGCGGCGTACCGTCCGTCACGGCCATCTACCGCAACCAGTGGATGGGTTTCGACGGGGCGCCCAAGTCTTTTCTGGCCTCTTTCAATTCACCGTTTTTGACCCCGCGCGTAGGTGTGGGCGTCACGCTTTCGCACTTGCAGATCGGCTTCAACCGCGATTTTGCCGGCTCATTAGCCTACTCGTACGATGTGGTTGCCGACGAAAAAGTGTCCTTGCGCGCGGGACTGATGGGGTCTATCCGCTCCCTGAGCATTGATTTTTCCAAGGCCATGGCAGACAATCCGGTTGACGACTCCCTGGAGTCCGGCCGCACCAGTTCCATCTATGCCAATGTGGGCGCGGGTTTGTACTTCACCTACGACGAGCGTTTTTACGCGGGTTTTTCGGTGCCGCGCATCTATTCCAATAGTATCGGTATCAACGAAAACCTGCCCATTGACTTCGAAACGGCGAAAGAGTCGCCGCACTTTTACGGTATGGCCGGAGCGATTATTCCCCTGGGCGACGATCTCAACCTGATGCCGGCCCTGCTCACAAAATTTGTTAAAAACGCTCCGTTTGACGTGGATGTAAACCTGAATCTGGAGATCAACCAAAAGGTCGTCGCGGGCCTTTCCTACCGGGCAGGCGGGAAAAGCGCCGGTGAATCCATAGATTTGCTTTTGTTTTGGCAAGCGCACCCCCAGTTTGGTGTCGGCATGGCCTACGATTTTTCGCTTTCGGACATCAAGGACTACACCGCCGGCTCGATCGAGCTGCTGTTTCAGGCCGACCTGAAACAACAAACGGGTAAAGGCAAAAAAATGTCCAATCCGCGATTCTTCATGTAACACAAAAGGCAAATTACGTCTAACCTAATCGTTTACCATTCCAACCACTGGAACTATGAATGCCTGTAAGCACACATCTTTATTCATTTTTATGTTGTTCACTTCAGCGTTTTTGGTCGCGCAAACTGTGCCGACCGCAGCGCCTCCGGTGACTGTTGAATTGAAAAATGAAGCCGCCGTCAATACCGATGGTTTGGACTTCAGCCCCACGTTTTATGAAGACGGCATTGTTTTTATCTCGACCAACCCGGCGGGGCTGAAAAAGCGGACGGACGAGCGGCTCAAATTGCCGGCCATGTCTATTTTGCGCTCCCGGCGCGATACTGACGGCAACCTGCTGGTGCCCGAACCCTTTGCCGTAGAACTTTCCTCGCTCTACCACGAAGGCCCGGTTTGTTTTGACCGCACGGCAGAGACGATCTTTTTTTCCCGAAACGCCCTCATCGGCGGCAAGGTAAAAATAGCGAAAGATGATACCCAGAAAATGCGCCTGTACTCGTCCAAAAAGGAAGGCGCTACCTGGGGCGAACCGCAGCCCATACCGTTCAATAACAACGAATTCGACGACTGCCACCCGGCTGTCAGTATTGACGGCGACAAGCTGTTCTTCTCGTCTAATCGCCCCGGCGGATTCGGCGGTATGGACCTGTATGTATCCTACCGCGTAGGCGAATCCTGGAGCGAGCCGGTCAACCTCGGCGCCGAAATCAATTCCAAAGGCAACGAGGTATTCCCGTTCATACACGCCGACAATACGCTGTACTATGCCTCCGACGGCCTCGAAGGCGGCAAAGGCAAACTCGACCTGTTTTATGTGATTCAGGACGGGCCGTCGTGGACCAAACCCGTGAATATGGGCGAGCCGTTCAACACATCCGGCGACGACTTCGGGCTGATTGTTGACCTAAATAAGATCAACGGCTATTTCTCCACCGATGGAAAAACTGCCAAAGGCGGCAAAGGCGACGATATTTACAGTTTCCACACCGAAAACGGCAACCTCGACGATTACCTCCTCCAAAACCAGCGTGTGCCCGACCGCAACCTCGACGTAAAAGTGACGGTGACGGACAAGCAAACCGGGCAGCCTATTGCCAATGCTGAGGTGCGCCTTCTAAACTACGATGCCAATACCGTCATCGGACGCGACGAAACCGGCAACCTCATCACCGTACAAAAAGTAAACGGCAAGGAAGTGATGGTGGCTCTCCCGCCCGACAAAGGCATTGCGGGGGAAACCGACGCCCAGGGCAACTTCTCTACGGAGGTGAAACCCGGCAATTATGTGATCATTATTTCCAAAGAACTGTACCAGACCAAACAACTCCGCGTGCCCATCTCCAAAACCGGCAACGAACTGACTGCGGCTCTGGAAACATCCGTCAACTCCAACAAGGTGCGCTGGAATGCTTCGGTGTTCAACTATGTGACCAACGCGCCCCTCGCCGGTGCGCTGGTGGAATTGACCAACCAGACAACAGGCACCAAAGACACCGTCATTGCCGATGCGAATGGCCAGATTGACTACTACCTGGAAAAAAACACGAAGTACAAGGTTGATCTTTTTCAGGGCGGAAAACACATCGGTAGTTCGGACATCAACACGGCGGGCTGGAGTCTGCCCAACCAGATTATGATGCAGAATTTCTCCGTCGCTCCACTTCTGCCGGGCACGGTGATTGAATTGCCCAACATCTACTACAATTTCAACGACGCCACCCTGCGTCCGGATGCGCGAAAAGACCTCGACTTGTTGGTGTCGCTGATGAAGCAACAGGCATCCATCACCGTCGAACTGGCCAGCCATACCGACTGCCGCGGCACCTCCAAATACAACGAAGAACTCAGCCAGCGCCGCGCCAACGGTGTTGTCGAGTACCTCGCTCAAAAAGGTATTTCCAGGGATCGCTTGCGGCCAACCGGCTATGGTGAAAGCGAGCCGCGCAACCATTGCAACGACGGTGTTCCGTGTACCGAAGCAGAGTATGCGCGCAACCGCCGTACGGAGGTGCGTATCCTGACCGGCGTGCAAGGGGCATCCATGGTGTATGTGGACGGGAAGCCGAATACCGATGCAACCGTCGCCGGAACGACGCCTTCCGCTACTCCCGGCACTGCGCCCAAAAAGAACGTCAATACGCCACCAGCCTCGGTACCGGTGACGGTGACCAGCGGCGACACCGACCAGTACTATGTGATTGCCGGCTCTTTCCAGGAAGAGGCCCGCGCCAACAACCACTTGCAGGCTATGCAGGCTGCCGGATACGCTTCGGCCCATATCGTACGGTTCCCGAGTTCGCCATACCACTCTGTTTGTATAGACCAATTCGGTACCCGCCGCGATGCCGAAACCCTGAAACGCAAGTTGGACAAGGATAAAATTGAAGCCTTTGTACGCGCTGCACCCAAAATGCAGTAAAACAGTTTTGAGTTTTGAGTTTCGAGTTTTGAGTTGGACGGTTTTTTACCTTTGCCGCCTGAAACAAACACCGAACAGGCTTGTTAAAGCCTGCAACACGAACAGCGACGACATCATGGCCATTATCATAACGGATGAGTGTATCAATTGCGGTGCTTGCGAGCCGGAATGCCCCAACAACGCCATTTACGAGGGTGGGGTAGAGTGGGCAATCTCGGATGGAAACACGGTGAAAGGAGGGTACGCGCTGGAAGATGGCAGTATGGTGGATGCACACGCCAAAAACAAGCCGGTCTCGGATGAGTATTATTACATCGTCCCCGACAAATGCACGGAGTGCGTGGGTTTTCACGAAGAACCGCAATGTGCGGCCGTGTGTCCGGTGGATTGTTGTGTGCCCGACCCGGACCGGGTAGAGACCAACGATGAACTGTTGGATAAAAAAGCAAGATTGCACCTCTGATCGCGGAGGTTGTACATACAAGAGAAGTTTTCATGGTTCTTATTCTGCCTGCTGCCGGTTCCGGTCAGCGGGCAGTTTTTTTTGGGTTGAGGAGGTTGAGAAGGAGTTGAGATGTGCGGTGTAGCATCATTACCTTTGCGGACATGACAGCACTTGACATCGTACAGCAATACTATACTTGTTTCAATTCCCGGGATTGGGACGGCATGCTTGCCCTTTTGGATGAGAACATCCGCCACGAAGTGAATCAGGGCGAAGCCCGTATCGGGCTGGAACGCTACCGCGAATTTCTGGCACACATGGACGTGTGCTATGACGAGCAACTGACCGATATGGTGTTTTTCTCCGAACCGTCCGGGCGCCGCGTAGCCTGCGAATTCGTTGTGAACGGCGTGTACAAAAAAACCGACGGCGACCTGGTTCCTGCCCGCGACCAGCCCTACGTTTTGCCGGCGGGCGCATTTCTGGAAGTAGCCAACGGAAAGATCGTCCGGGTAACGACTTACTACAACCTGCCCCTCTGGATCAAACTCGTATCGGCCTGAATGGACTTGGAATTTAAACGTTACGCCGGCCCCGAAATCAAGGCCGTATTCGAGTCGCTGGCACACCTGCGAATGGTAGTTTTTCGGGAGTTTCCGTACTTGTATGCGGGCAGCATCGAGTACGAACGGGAATACTTGCGTACCTATGCAGCATCCGGACGGGCATTGCTTTTTGCGGTGTTCGACGGAGCAAACATGGTGGGCGCCACCACCTGCATCCCGCTGACCGATGAAACGAACGACGTGCAGGCGCCGTTTCGGAAAGCAGGTGTGGACGTCTCGGAGGTGTTTTATTTTGGTGAAAGCATTCTCTTGCCGGAATACCGGGGCCTGGGCTTGGGACATCGTTTTTTTGATGTCCGTGAAACTCATGCCGCTTCTTTTGGTACCTTTCGGCGCACTTGTTTCTGCGCCGTGGAACGCCCCGATGACCACCCAGCACGCCCCGTCGGCTACCAGCCCCTCCACGCTTTTTGGGAAAAACGCGGCTATCGGAAAGCGCCCACTCTGCGCACAAAATTCTCTTGGCCGGATATTGGCGAAACGATTTCCACCCCCAAAAACATGACCTTCTGGATCCGAAATACAACCCCTTAACCCGCTCACTCGCTCACTCCTATATTCTGCTCTACCATGCAAAAACGTTGCTCGTTACTCCTGTTTACTTTTCTTTTTACTCTCGTCCGGCTTACTGCCCAGGATATAAAATGGATGCCCGACGGCAACAGTTTCTGCCAGTATGAGGCCACCCAAATTGTCAAAACGACCCTGCCCGACCAGCAAAAAACAACGCTCGTCACCACTGCTCAACTGACCCAGCCGGGCGCCCTGGCGCCCATGCCCGTGAAAGATTTTTTCTTCTCCGAAGACGGCCAAAAGGTGCTGGTTTATACCAACAGCAAACGCGTTTGGCGCTATGAAACCCGTGGCGACTATTGGGTTTTGGACCTGAAATCCAACCGCCTGCGGCAAATAGGCAAGGACCGCCCGACGTCCTCGCTCCTGTTCGCCAAAATTTCGCCCGATGGGCAAAAAGTAGCCTACGTCAGCGAGCGCAACCTGTATGTGGAGGATATCACCTCCGGCAAAACAACCCAACTCACCCAAACCGACGGCTCGCGCAAACTGATCCACGGCACCTTCGACTGGGTGTACGAGGAAGAATTCGACTGTCGCGACGGCTTCCGCTGGAGCCCCGACAGCAAGCGCATCGCCTACTGGCAAATAGATGCCAACGCCGTGCGCGATTTCCTGATGATCAATACCACCGACTCCATTTATCCCTTCACCGTTCCCGTGGAATACCCAAAAGTGGGCGAACCGCCCTCGCCCTACCGCATCGGTGTGGCCGAGATTGGCTCCGCTAAAACCCGCTGGATGGACATCCCCGGCGACCCGCGCAATACCTACTTGCCCCGCATGGAATGGGCCGCCAATGCTTCGGAAATACTCGTGCAGCAACTCAACCGCAAGCAAAATGAAAGCCGCCTCCTGCTCTGCGACGCCACTTCGGGCAAAACGCGCACCATCTTCACCGAAACCGACGACGCCTGGGTGGATGTAAAGGCCGACGGCGAACGGGGCTACTGGGACTGGCTCGACAACGGCCGGGCTTTCCTCTGGAGCAGTGAAAAAGACGGCTGGCGCCACCTATACCGCGTTTCCCGCGACGGCAAATCCGAAACCCTGCTTACGCCCGGCAATTACGACGTGATCAGCCTCGTGCGGGTAGACGAGCGCGGCGGCTACCTCTATTTCACCGCCTCGCCCGACAACGCCACGCAGGAGTACCTCTTTCGCATCCGGATGGACGGCAAAAGCCAACCCGAGCGCCTCTCACCTGCCGGGCAAAAAGGCTCGCACGGCTACCAGATTTCGCCTACCGCCCGGTATGCCCTGCACAATTTTTCCAACTACTACACCCGCCGACAGACCGAATGGATAACCCTGCCCGACCACAAGGCACTGAACGAAAAAGAGAGCATCCCTGCGGAAATGCAGCCGCCGGCCAATAACAATATCGAGTTTTTCCAGGTAACCACCGAAGACGGCGTAACCATGGACGGCTGGATGATCAAACCAGTTGATTTTAACCCGGCTAAAAAGTACCCAATCGTGTACTACGTTTACACCGAACCGGCAGGCGCCACGGTGCGCGACCGTTTCGGTATGGGGCGCAACCGCATTTATGCCGGCGATATGGCCCAGGACGGCTACATCTACGCCTCGCTTGACGGACGCGGTACGCCGGCTCCCAAGGGGCGTGCCTGGCGCAAGGCCATTTACCGCAAAATTGGTATCGTCAACATTCGCGACCAGGCGATGGATGCAAAGGAAATGTTCAAGCGCTGGAACTGGATTGACACCAGCCGCGTAGCCGTACACGGCTGGAGCGGCGGCGGCTCTACGACGCTGAACCTGCTGTTTCAGTACCCGGAAATTTACCAGACCGGTATTTCCGTGGCCGCTGTGGCCAACCAACTTTCTTACGATAATATCTATCAGGAGCGCTACATGGGTATTCCGCAGGAGAACCGCGAAGACTTCGTGGCCGGCTCGCCCATCACCCACGCCAAAAACCTGCGCGGCAACCTGCTCTACATCCATGGCACCGGCGACGACAACGTGCACTACCAAAATGCCGAAATGCTCGTGAACGAATTGGTGCGCCACAACAAACTATTCCAGTTTATGCCTTACCCCAACCGCTCGTACAGCATTTCCGAAGGCGAAGGAACAGCGCGCCACTTAGCCACGATGTGTACTGCTTTTTTGAAAATGTACTGTCCGCCCGGCGCCCGGGATTGAGGCCGTTCACCTGAAATTCCAATCATGAACCAGAATCTTTGTTCCGGAAGCATTTTCCGAGGCTATACCCTTGGGGTGTTTTTTCTGCTTGCTATCCGGCCGGTGGCGGTCTCGGCTTTGCCGGAAACACCACCGGCCGCCGGCTTCGAGTTTTCGCCCCTGGCCCGGGATGCCTACCAAA
Source organism: Lewinellaceae bacterium (assembly GCA_016719605.1). GTDB lineage: Bacteria > Bacteroidota > Bacteroidia > Chitinophagales > Saprospiraceae > M3007. Next base: position 34,122 of record JADJYW010000022.1, read on the forward strand.
AAGCGTTCAGTTTGCGCTTCGGTGAGGCCCGTGCGGCGTTGGCCGACCTGAAGCGCAAGGAGCCGAACAACCGCATCGCTCCGCTCGTGGAGAACTACCTGGATTTTCTTACCGTGTTGGTGAACGACGACCGCGCCGAGTACGTCCGCCTGGCTAAAAATATGGATCCGCGACTGGCTCGTATTGCCGGCGGCGACCGGAAATCGCCCTGGTATTTGTATGCGCAGGCCGAAATCCGGCTCCAGTGGGCCATTCTGCGCGGCAAATACAATGACTACCTGACCAGCATGAGTGATATCAAACAGGCCTACGCCCTGCTGGAACAGAACCGAAAAGAACACCCCGAATTTGCTGCCAACCTCAAAAGTCTCGGCGTCATTCACGCCATGATCGGCGCGGTACCGGAGGAGTTTCGCTGGACGATCAAGGCCCTGAGCGGTATCAACGGCACGGTGGAGCAGGGCATGCGCGAGATGAAAGAGGTGCTGGAGCACGCCCGAAAGCACGATTTTATTTTTGAGGACGAGACCCGCGTGGCTTTCGCGTTCCTGCAGATAAACCTGCAAAACGAAAAGTCCGACGCCTGGAAGACCATGTCGTCGGGCAAGTTGGAACCGGCCAAAAATCCTGTTGCCGCGTTTGCCTTAGCCAGTCTGGCTATGCGCACGGGGCGCAACGACGAGGCAGTCCGGCTGCTGGAGGCCTGTCCCGAGGGCGGCGCATTTCACCCGTTTCCCTACCGATACTATCTGCTCGGCATGGCCAAACTCAACCGCCTGGACAAGGATGCCGACAAGCCGCTGCTGTTATTTTTAAAAAAATTCAAAGGCGAAAGCGGCATCAAGGAAACGTACCAAAAACTCGCGTGGCACCAACTGGTGCTGGGCAACGAAGCCGGCTACCGTACCTACATGAAACAGGTAAAAACCGCCGGCAACGACCGCTCGGAGTACGACAAAGCCGCCTTGCAGGAGGCCCTGCGTGGGGAGGTGCCCGACGCCCGCCTCACCCGCGCCCGTCTTTTGTTTGACGGCGGCTACTACCAGCGCGCCTTCGACCTGCTTCGCAACGCCGCCAGCGAGTACTCCGGCAAACAGGCCCTGGAGTGCGCCTACCGCCTCGGCCGCATCGCCCACGAACTGGGCAAACTGCCGGAAGCCGAACGCCTGTACACCCAAACTATCGAGCAGGGCGCCGGCAACCCCGCCTACTTTGCCTGCAATGCTGCTCTCCAACTCGGTATGCTGCACGAAGACCAGGGCAACGCCGCCAAAGCCCGCGCCGCCTACCAGCGCTGCCTCGAACTGCAACCGGAAGAGTACAAAGTCAGTTTACACGCCAAGGCGAAAGCAGGACTGACACGGGTGCGGTGAGTAGCGGCGGGTTTCAACCCGCGGGGGGGGTTTGCGGCGGCCGAACCTCGGGGAGGAAGAGGCCGGGTTTACCCTTTTCGACGGAAACAATTCGCGGCATTTTTCCGTTTCTTTGCCCCAAAAATAACCACTGCGTATGAAAAAAGTATTGCTCCTGCTCCCGTTCCTGCTCGGACTCGCCCTGGCGCCCGCAGCCTTTTCCCAGAAAAAACTGCAAGCCGGATTCACCGTGCCGACCGGAAAACTTGTGGCTCCGGCCAAAGTGACCTTTTCCAACACATCCAAAAATGCCGAATCGCACGAGTGGGACTTCGGCGACGGAACGACCTCCACGGAGGCCAACCCGACGCACGCCTACAAACACTCGGGCAATTTCACCGTAACACTCAAAGCCCGGAAGGGTAAAAAAAGTAAAACTGCTACACAAATGATTCAAGTTACCGCACCCGAGCGCTGCCTCGTGGAAATCGAAACCGAGTTCGGCACCATGCTGGCCGAGCTGTCTTCCAGTACCCCCAAACACCGCGATAACTTCATCAAACTCGCTGATGAAGGTTTCTACGACGACCTGATTTTTCACCGGGTCATCAATGGGTTTATGATTCAGGGCGGCGACCCGCAGTCACGCAGTGCAGCCGCCGGCCAAATGCTCGGCAGTGGCGGCCCCAGCTACCAGATTCCGGCCGAATTTGTGGATGGTCTTGTGCATATCAAAGGCGCTATTGCTGCCGCCCGCACCAACAACCCCGAGAAAAAATCCAGTGGTTCGCAGTTCTACATCGTACAGGGCGCACCCGTAACGGAAGCGACGCTCAACCAGATCGAGGCCATGCGCAACTTCCGCTACACCCCCGAACAGCGCCAGGCATACCTCCAGCACGGCGGCACCCCGCACCTCGACCGCGAGTACACCGTGTACGGAAATGTCGTGGAAGGCGTGGATATTATTGACAAAATCGCAGCCGTCGAAACTGCTCCCGGCGACCGCCCCAAAAAGGATGTAAAGATGAAAGTTCGGGTAATTAAATAGTGCGTTGGTTGATTGGTTGACTGGTGATTGGTTTGACTGGTGATTGGTGACTGGTAATTGATAATGTTCAAAAAACTTAAGCGATGGCATTCCGGGCATTTACTGATTTGGAAGTCTACAAGGAAACCAGACAGCTGCGCAAAAGCATTTCGGAGTTGGTGAAAAACAGTTTTCCTCCAGAGGAAAAATACAAACTTGCCGATCAGGTAATTCGCAGCTCACGACGTGTCACGGCTTGTATTGCCGAAGGGCACGGCAGGTTTCATTATCAGGAAAATATCCAGTATTGCCGAATGGCAAGAGCATCGTTGTCGGAGACACTTGAGCATGTCATTACTGCCTTCGATGAGCGATAGGGAGTGTTCAGAAACGCTCAAGGAGTTTAAAGAAAAAATAGATTCCTGTACCCGCCTCCTCAATGGTTATATCCGCTACCTCCAAAAAGCCAAACACCCCAAAGACGAAGACCAATAGCCAGTCAACCAATCAACCAATCGTCAACCAATCAACAACAAAAACACATATCTTCTTGTCGCTCTGGCGCTGCTGGCCCTTTTGGCACTTTTCTACTGGCGTAGCCGGACGGATCAGCAGCGCTTTGACTGGCGCGATTCGTGGGTAGAAAACGCATACGGCGAACGCAACGACCAGCCTTACGGAACGCAGGCTTTGCACCGCTTGCTCGAGGGGTATTTCCCCGGAAAAAAACTGGTGGATGTTCGGGAAGATTTGCCCAAAAATCTGCCGCTCGACTCCACCGGGCGGAGCAACTATGTGTTCGTCGGCGAAGGGCTGTATCTGGATTCCCTGAGTACGGAACACCTGCTGGCATTCGTGCGGGCGGGCAACACGGCGCTGCTGTCCAGCAAGACTATTCCCTTCGACCTGATGTTCCACCTGTACTACGAAGAGTGCCCCGACGCGGAATGGAGCGACTACGCCAAAGAGACGCGCTCGGAGATGGCGGTTTCGCTGACTGCGCCGTGGTTCGGGAGTGCTGTTCCGCTGCACTACGCCCGCCAGAATCAGGTGCAAGCGTATGCCTGGAGTTATATCGAATCGGATTTTTTTTGTAAAAACTTGCCTCAGCGCCCGCTCGGCTTTCTCGAAGACTCGCTTGTCAACTTTGCGGTTTTTCCCTGCGGCGAAGGCCGGTTTTTGCTGCATACCACGCCCATCGCATTTTCCAACTACCACCTCCTGCGCACGGAAGCGCGGCACTATGCCCAGGGCGTGCTGGCGTACTTGCCGGAGGGTAATATCTACTGGGATGCCTACAGCAGAGTGCCGGAAATGGTGTCCCGGCAGCGCAATCAGGGACGCGATTCCTCCCGCCAACTACCCTCGGAGCACCCTCTGGCATACATCCTGCAACAGCCTCCGCTGGCCTGGGCCTGGTACCTGTTGGTGGCGCTGGCTGCTGTCTTCCTGTTTTTTCGAGCCAGGCGCCGGCAGCGTGTCATCCCTGTTTTGGGCAAAAACGAAAACTCCTCGTACGAGTTTATCAGCACCATTGCCAACCTCCATTTTCGGGAAAAAAACTACCAGAACCTGTGCGTACAAACGATGCGCCTCTTCCTTGCTCAGGTGCGCGAACGCTACGGTATGGTGGCGCAACTGGACGCCGATACCCTGAAACCCCGCATAGAGGCAACTTTTGACGAACGCCTCGCCCAGGTGTCGGGGGTGCCGTTGCAGCAGGTGCGCGACATTTTTTTCCGGTATACCGCGGCCGTGCAATACGAACCTACCGAAGACATGATGGTGCAGCTGCACCTCGCGGTGGAGGCATTTTGGAAAACAAGCAACGCACGCTGAGCGGAATTCAAACACGCGCTCAATTGGTCAGCACCAGATATCCCCAGGGCGGCAGCGTGAGTGTATCGGTGCCTTTCAGAACGTACTCCTGGCCGGAAAACAATTCCCGGTATGTGCCGGTGTGGTATTTTGATTGCAGGGCCACCGTCACCGGCTGGTCGCTGAAATTGATGATCGGCAATACCTTCTGGCCATTTTTTTCGCGGGCGAAGGAGATGATTTTGCCCATCTGGTCATTGTAAATCCGCACCATTTCGCCGCCCCGGTCGCCGTTCCACAGCGCCTGATTTTGGTGTTTCAACGCAAACAGTTTGGTGAACAGTGCTTCGTTCGGGTGTTCCCGCCAGGTGATGGTGTCTTTGTCAAAAAATGCCAGCGACCGATCCAGGCCGGCCTCCTGCCCGCTGTACACCATCGGCATACCGTTGACCACGGCAGCCATGACGATAGCGGCGTTCAGGCCCGGGCCGAAGTTGGAGTACTGCGTACCCTCCCAGGCGTTTTTGTCGTGGTTGTCGGTAAAAGTCATGCGGTAGCTGTTTTTGGGAAACGAACTGACATCGTGCGCCATGTACTCCACCAAAGCACCGATGCCCTTTTTGCCGACAGTGGCGGCGTGCATTTTGTCCCACAGGCTCCACGCGTAGGTCATGTCGAAGGATTTTTTGTGCAAATCCCGCGATTCCCACTCGGCCAGCATAAAAACGGGTTTGATAGCATCCAGCTCTGCGCGGGCGTTTTCCCAAAATCAACCGGCATGAAACCCGCCACGTCGCACCGGTAGCCGTCAATGTTGGCTTCGCGCACCCAGAATTTCAGCGCATCGGTCATGTACCGGCGGATGCCGGGCTGGTTGTAGTCGAAGTCAATGATGTCGTCCCAGTCGTACCAGGGCGTAGGCTGGAAATTGCCTTCGGCGGTTTTGGTGTACCATTCGGGGTGTTCCTGCGCGAGCGGATTGTCCCAGGCGGAGTGGTTGGCCACCCAGTCGAGAATCACGTACATGCCCATGCTGTGTATTTTGTTGACGAGCGCCTTGAAATCGTCCATGGTACCGAATTCGGGATTGACCCCGAGGTAGTCTTTCACGGAATAGTAGCTGCCCATTTTGCCCTTCCGGTTCTTTTCCCCGATGGGGTGGATGGGCATCAGCCAGATGATGTCAATGCCCATTTCCTTTAGGCGCGGCAGGTGTGCCTCGAACGCCTTGAATGTGCCCTCCGGCGTGTATTGCCGCAGGTTTACTTCATAAATTGTAGCGTTTTTGCTCCACTCCGGGTGGGTGAGTTCCACATAAGGTTTGGGGGTGTAGGGATCGGCAGCGCCGGCGGGAGGTTGCTGGTTGCAGGCGAGCAGGAAGAGGAGCGCAGGGAGGAGCGTTTTGTACATGCGTGTTGTGGTATCGTATTCGAAGTAAAAGTAGTTCGGTAAGGAAAGTTTCAGGTGCTTTTCGGGTACTCAATGCTCCAGCCCTTCCTGCACCTCCCCCAAAAAATACATGTCAACTTCACCTTTGTTTTTTGCCGGAATTTTGCCCCGATAGACGCAGTGAAACACGTTTTTCAGCAGGAGGTACGTCGAGCCGCTGATGTTGATTTTGCCCGGTTCGCTGCCGCTTTCCATACGCGAGGCGGTGTTCACGGTATCGCCCCAAATATCGTAGGCGAATTTTTTTACGCCCACGATGCCGGCTACGACGGGTCCGCTGCTCAGCCCGATCCGGATTTGAAATCCGTCCGGGTAGTGCATTTGCCGCCGGCGAATGAACTCCAGGATGTCTATTGCGGCGCGGGCAGCCTGGCGGGCGTGTTGTTTGTCGGGCAGCGGCAGCCCGGACACGGCCATATAGGCGTCGCCGATGGTTTTGATTTTTTCCAGGCCATGCCGTTCGATGATTTCGTCGAAAGCCTTGAAACACTCGTGCAGTTCACCAACTAATTGTTGCGGTGACAGGGTTTCCGAGACCCGGGTAAAATCCACAAAGTCGGTGAAAAGTACCGTCACGTTATCGTACTGTCGGGCGCCGGCCTCCCCGTTTTCCTTGAGTTCGTCGGCCACCTCTTTGGGCAGGATATTGAGCAGCAGGTCGTCCGATTTTTGCTTTTCGACCTGAATGATCCGGTTGGATTTTTGTTGGTTTTTGTAGTTCCGAAAGATAAAAAACGACAGCAGGGCCAGCAGGAACAATCCGGCGATAAAAAAGAACCGTTGCGTTTTTTGGGTTTGCAGTTCGCGGTCTTTCAAGTCGAGTTGCGCCTGTTGCAGGTTGACTTGTGTTGCCTGGAGTTTTCGTTCGTTTTCGGCGCGCGCCAGTTGTTCTGCTTTTACGTTGTTTTCGTACTGCAGGTCGGCCTGGGTTTTCAAAAAAGCCAGGCGTTGCAGGGCGCGCTCTTTGTTGGCCAGGTCGAGGGCGTTTTGTTTCAGGATAAGTTCCTGCTGGCGCTTGGTGGCCAGCAGGATTTGTTCATTCAGTTTGGCATCCGTGATAAGTTGCTGCTGCCGGAGTGAGTCCTCGGTTTTGCTGAATTCAAATTGCAGGGTTTTTTTGGTGATTTCTTTTTGCACCTCCACGTTGCTGATGCTGTCCCGCAGGAGGATGTACTGCCGGAAGGCGGCAAACGCGCTATCGTACCGGCCGGTATTTTCGTAAATCAAACTCAGATTCTGCAAGGCTTCGCTTTCTGTTTTCAGCGAGCCGATGCTGCCTGCCAGTTCGCGGGCCTTCGAGGAAAATGCGGCGGCGGCGGCGTATTGCTTTTGGTACAGGTACACTTTTCCGATGCCGGCCCAATTGGCGGCAATTCCGCTCTTGTCCTGGATACTTTCGTTGATTTCCAGCGCTTTTTGCTGGTATTCCAGAGCACGCGGGTAGTCGGCCAGTTGGCTGTACACATTGCCGATGTTGCTGAGGTTGTTGGCAATGCGTGCCTTGTTGCCTGATTTTTCGCTGATCTCCAGGGCCTGTTGCTTGTATTCGAGGGCTTTGGGGTAATCGGCCAACTGGGTGTATACATTCCCGAGATTGACCAGAATGCCGGACAGGCTTTGCAGATTGCCGGTGCGCTCGCTGTAGGCCTTCGCGCGTTCGTAGTACTCGATTGCCTTGGGGTAGTCGCGCAGTTCATTCTGGATATTGGCAATGTTCCCGAGGGCATTGGTGATGCCGGTCGTGTTGCCGGTTTGTTCGTTGATGGCCAGCGTTTTCTGGTAAAATCCCAACGCTTTCGGGTAGTCGAAAATGTACTGGTACACCAGCCCGATGTTGTTGTAATTATTGGCCACGCCCTGCTTGTTTCCCGTTTGCTCGTTGAGCACCAGAGCACGCTGGTAATAATCCAGCGCAGGGGCATAGTCGGCCAAACCCATTTTGTTGGTGCCTTTTGCGCTGTATGCGCCGGCTAACAGTTTTTTATCGCCTAATTTTTCCGTCAGTTGGATGGCCTTGTCGGCGTATTCCAGCCCTTGCGCGGGATCAATGCTGTAAAATCTGCGGGCAAGATCGGTGAGCAATTTGGCCCGCGTCGTGTCTGCTGTCCGGTAGGTTTTTTCCAGATTGACCAGCGAATCCAACCGCGCTTGTTGCGCGCCGGCCGGGCCAAAAGCCAGGACAAACAAGAAGATCAGACAATTGGGCAAGCGCATGTCGGGCAGATTTTTAGTCGGCCACAAAAACCACGTTCACGCAAGGCGCCACCGTGGTAGTATTTTTCGTGGTCGGAAGCATGGCCGTGCCGGAGCCGTTCATGGTTTCGATAAACGACTCGATGCGGATGCTGCCGACATTGACCGGGAAATCGAAATCCGACGCGTCCTGTTTGCTGACGCGGTAAAAGGAGTTGGCCAGCACGGTGATGGCTAATGGGTCGTTTGCGTCAAAATACACGGGGTTGATGTCCATGTACGTCGGTTCATGTATGGTGCCGACGGTTATGACCCGCTCGTTGATCACGGTAGGTGCGCCATTGCCATACAAGCGCCAAAGCCGGACAATAAACTGGCCGGTGGTTGGCAGTTTGACCCCCAGTTTGGTGATTCGCCCGGACACAATCGGGCTGAATTCGAAGCCGTATTCCCAAAGGTTTGCCGCTACCGGCGTGGTGTCTATGGCGATGGCCGGTTCGTCAAAAAAGGTGAAAAAGGGGCTTTCTTCGGGCTTTTCGGCGTTGTCTTTGGTGCAAGAGAAGAGTGCTGTGAGGAGCAGCGCGAAAAGGGGGAGAAGCTTGAGATGGATTCGCATAGTTGAAATCGGTGTAGTTTGCGGCACAAAACTAAGCGGATTTTTTTACTGCACTCGGTGTGTGCTCCAAGCGGATCGGAATCTTCGGCACGACTACGTACCTTTGCTAAAAATCAGTACTATGCAAACTGCCGTAAAAATGCCGCTGCGGGCGCTCAACCCTGCCGTGATGAAGGATTTGCAGGAACGATACCCGGAGGCGGAAATGCACATCGTCACCACCGACGCACCGGGCGAGGCCGTCCCGATGAACGAAGAGCAGTTCTGGAGCATCATTGCGCTGCTTGACTGGACAAAAAAAGGCAACGACGACGCGGTCATTGAACCGGCCGTGCGAGCACTGTCGAGCCTGCCGGAAGCGGCTATCCTGACATTCTACGACCTGCTTTCCGAAAAACTGCACCTGCTGGATGGCCGGACTTACGCGGAACATTCGGTATCCGAAAGTGCCGGCATTTCTTCCGATTTGTTCCTGTATGCCCGCTGCTGCGTAGTGGCCAACGGGCGCGATTTCTACGAGTCGGTCTGGAGCGATCCCTCCCAATTTCCCAAAGATTTGTTCTTCGAAGCCTTACTCGACATCCCCGAACGTGCGTGGTTCCGAAAAACCGGCAACCCGATGGAACATTTGCCCAAGTATATCTTCGAGACTGGTTTCAATCCGAACGGTTGGGGGGCGGACACCATCTCTTTGTGAAGCGTCATGAGCAAGCACGGGAATTCCCTCGAAAATGAAAATCCGCACCACCTGTACGAAATCAGGGATTTGGTTGAAAATGATGTACTCAAGTACGGCATCAGCGATGATCCGATCGAACGAGACGGGCTTTCCAAACGTGTGCGCAGCCAACTCGATTTTCTCAACCGGGCCATCGGCTTTTTGCGTTTTGTGGGCCACATCCTCTTGCACCACATACCCGGCAGGGCACGCGCAAAAGAAATCGAGGACGAATACATTGATCGCTATTTCGACGAGCACGGCAGGAAGCCGCGTGGCAATCCGGTAGGCGGAACTCGGAAGTGATTGACCTTTCACGTTTAGCCTAATTCTGTTCGGCGGCTACTACAAAACAGCTGCTCGTGACTTCGGCAAGGGTTTTTTCTACCTTTCGCCCTGCTTGGTGTTTTCACCAAGCGGTTCTACGCGAGGCTGCTTGGTGAAAACACCAAGCAGGGCGAAAGGTGTGTTCTGCATTTCTAATGAGTTCTTTAATTTCTGAAACAGCTCTGTCGGTAGTTAGGAATCTTGCCATTGTCGGTTTGTTTTTGTGAATGATAGTTTGATTTTGAATCACTTAATCTTGCCGTAAAGATATTTGTCGTTTCCCAAATACGCGGTTTTTTCCCCTCACCCATCATCCAACCCCTCTTCTCGCTCCCGCCCAAAACCCGCTTCCGGCGCTTCCTTCCAGCGGTGCATACGGCACCAGGCGCAATCGGGCAGGTCGCAACCGGGCGTGAATTTGGCCGCGCGGATGTTGGCCCAGGTCTCCCGGATGAGGCCCTCCACAAAGCGGATTTGTTCGCCCGTGTGGGTTATTTCGGCTGCCGGGAAAGTACCGCGTTTGTCCGGTTCCAACCACTGGATCACCGTTTTGCCTACCGGCTCGGGATAAATTCGGGCGTTTTCGAGCAGGATGCGGTAAAACGCCATCTGCCGCCAGTAGTCGCCGCCGTGGGGCTGCTTCTCGCCGGGCGGGGCAATTTTCTGTGGGTCGGGCACGCCGGTTTTGTAGTCCACCACGCGGAGCGTGTTGTTGTCGAGCCACTCGATTTTGTCCAGCACACCGGTAAGCGGCACGCCGTCGAGTTCCACGCGGTCCACGCGGCGCTCGGCGATGGCGCGTTTGCGCCAGTACGGCACTTGTTCAACATGCAGGCGACGCAGGTTTTCGCGCCCAAAGGCGAGCCGCTGGGCGTAATTGTTTTCGGAGAAATACGCCCGCTGGCGCTCCATTTCGGCACTGAAAAAACGCATGAGGGTTTCCGCTGCCGGAAAGCGCATCTTTTTGTCTGCTTTCATTTTCAGCAAAAACTGCTGCAGTGCGCCGTGCATGGCCGCGCCGTAGGCCGCCGTCTCGCTGGTGGCGCCGGGTATTTTCAAAAAATCCTCGTAGTAAAATGCAAGCGGGCAACGCAGGTAGCGGTTCAGCGCCGTGACGCTCAGGCTGAAATCGGCCAAAAGCGCCTCGAATGCCACCGCCTCGGGCAATTCCACAAACGGCGGCTCCGAAGCCGACAACAACAGCACCTGTGTGTCGAGCAACGCCGCTCGGGTTACCTCCTGTTCTTCCACGGGCAGCCCGGTTTCCGCCACAAACATGGATTGCGCGAGCGTCCGCCCGTCGTCGCCCGCCCGGGCAAAGGAAATATGCAGCCGGCGTTTGGCACGGGTCATGGCCACATAAAACAGGCGGCGGCGGGCCTCCAGCACATCTTCCTCCCCGGTGGGCAGCAGGGTAGGGGGGAGGCCAAACCGTTTGTTATTGCCGCCGGTATTTTTCTCCCAGGCATCTTCCACGCAGTCGAACAAAAACACCTGGCGAAACTCCAGCCCTTTGGCGCCATGCGCGGTGAGCAGTTGCACCCCGGGGCCGGACTGCACGGCCTGCTCGAGCGGCAGGGTCAGGCGGTTGTCGTCCATGCTGTCGAGCAGATCAAGCAGGCGGGCCAGGCCCGCCGCGCCGCTGCCGGCACGGGGCGCGAAGAAACGCGGGCGGCGGTCCACTTCAGCCAGCACGAAGTTGAAAAAAGTGTGCAACGCCTGCAGGTGCGCCAGTTTGTCAGGATGCGCAAGCACCCGGTCCAGCAGACCGGTTTGGGTGAAAAGGCGCTCCAAAAGTTGGGGCAAGGGCAGGTTGTGTACGGCGGCGATCCAGCCGTCGAGCAGTCGGGCGATGCGGTCGAATGCGCCGGGATGGCGCAGAGGCAGGGTTTCCAAAAAGTCAGGCGAGGTGACGGCATCACGCCAAGTACCGGCGGACTTCGCAGCAGTACCGGCAGACTTCAGTCCGCCGACTACATCGTACAGCGACTCGTCGGGCGCCGGGCGGGCATCAGCCCGCCGGTACTGTTCGGCCAGCGCTGCCGCCACGCGGGCGAGGTCGCCGGCATCCAGCCCGAAAAAGTCGGCGTGCAGCAGCCGGAACAGCCGGTGCTCGCCGGAGTATGGCCGGCGGGATTCCTCATCGAGATAGCAGAGCAGTTCGCGCAGTTGCTGCACCAGCGGCAGGTCGAGCGCATTCACCGGGCGTTTGGCCTGGTAGGGGATATTTTTTTTGCCGAGCAGGGCCATGAGCCGGTCGGCCTGCCGGTGTTTGGCGTAGATGACGGCGATCTCTTCGGGTGGTGTGCCGGCGTGGAGCAGCGCTTCGATTTGGGTCACCACATCGGTCAGTTCGCACAGCCGGTTTTGATAACTGCGCAGGTGCAGTGCGCCGGATTCAGCGGTGGCGGCGTGCAGTTTTTTTTCGAGCGGTTCGTCCAGTTGGCGGACGGCGCGGATGGTGTTTCGCCCGATCACCTTGGCGGCGGTGTCGAGAATATGCTGGGTGGAGCGGTAGTTTTCGGACAGGACAACCGTTTCGAGATCGGCGCGGTAGCGCTCGTGGAAGTCGCGGAGATTGTCAAGCCGGGCGCCCTGAAATTCGTAGATACTCTGGTCGTCGTCGCCGACGAGGAAGGCATTGGGGGCGTCCCAGAATTCGAGCAGGAGGCGCAGCAGGTGGTACTGGGCGCCGTTGGTGTCCTGAAATTCGTCCACTTGCACATACAGGTAGCGTTCCTGATAGGTGCGCAGCAGAGCTTCGTGTTTCTGGAAGGCACGCAATACCCACAGGATCATGTCCTCGTATTCGTAGCGACCCGCGCGCTCCATGGCGTGGATGTACTTTGGGTACAGGTCGGCGGCGGCCTTGAGGCGGTTCATGCGCTCGGCGGCATCGGCAAGGAGGGCGGTTTTGGGATCGCCTTTGCGAGCTGTAGCGGTGTTGCGTTGATAGATAAACGCGGGGTCGTCGGGCAGGCTTTTGAGAAAAGCGTCCGTTTGTTTCAGCACAAGGCCCGGCGGCCAGTCCTCCTTTTTCATGGTGGAGCAGAGGTCGCGCAGGTGGTTTTCGTAGGCGAATACGTTTTTTTTGCCTTCGCGCAGCGGGTGTTCGGGCGGGAGTTTGGCGAGCAGGTCGCGCACGATTTCGATGCGCTCCAGGTCGGACACCGGTTCGAGGTTGCCGTGGCCGAAGTACTCCATGTTTTCCTGGATGACGCGGTTGCAAAACCCGTGAAACGTACTGATGGGTACGCGGTAGGCATCGGGGCCGATCATGTCGAGCAGGCGTGCGCGCATGGCGTTCACCCCCGCGTCAGTGAAGGTCAGGCAAAGGATGTTCTGGGGGCGGGCGTCGGTTTCGAGCAGGATTTTGCCCACGCGGGCGGCGAAAATGTGCGTTTTGCCTGTGCCCGGTCCGGCGATAACCAGCACCGGGCCTTCGATGTGTTCCACAGCGCGGCGCTGCTCGGCGTTGAGGGTGGCGAGCAGGGAGCGGAAAGCGTCGTTTTGGGCGGAATCAGGCAAAGTAAAAAATATATAATTTGAAGTGTACAAGTTGGCGGCGGGCTGTTACCGCAACAGCGTCACATTCCCCTTTTTTTCCGTGATCGTTCCGCCGAGGCATCGCACGCGCAGGTAGTACCCGTAGGTTTCTACCGGCTGGGCTTCGCCGTTGAATGTGCCGTCCCAGGCGCCGTCGGGATCGCTGGTTTCAAAAATCTTTTGCCCCCAGCGGTTAAAAACAGCCCAGTACACCTCTTCGGCGAATCGGCTCTCCAGGCGCAGTACATCGTTTTCGCCGTCGCCATTGGGGGAAAATCCGGTGGGGAAAAAGATGAACGGTTCCTCGCAATTCGGGAAAAGCACCGTCACCGTCACGTCCCGCTCGATCACACAGCCGCCGTCGAGGGTGATCTGGGCCGTATAGGTCGTGGTGGTGTTGGGTCGGGCCACAGGTGTTCGGGTGTTCGATCCGGTGAGTGCGGTGGTTGGCGACCAGGTGATGGCGCCGTTTCCGGGAAAATCAGCCTCCAGCTGCGAACTCCCGCCCAGATAAATGGTGGGTGGTGTGGCGCTGACGGTCAGGGCACTGGTATCGAATACCAAGACGGTAACCATGCCCTCGTAGGTGCAAAAGGAATTGCTGATCGTGACTAAGTAGTCGGTGGTTTGCAAGGGAAACGCCAGCGGCGAGGCGGCGGTGGTGTCGGACAAGGTCGTGCCGGGCGTCCATTCGTAGAGATAGCCGATGATACCGCCCGCGTTGAGCAGTACGGTGTCGCCGGGACAAATACTCAGTTCTTCCCGGAGGTTGTCCGTGTTCGGAATAGGTGCGTTGAACTGGGTCACAACGGTATCCCGGCACCCGCCTTCCGACAGGGCGATGAGTGTCAGTTTGTAACTACCGGGTTTGTTGGCCAGGAATGTCGGGTTTTGTGCCGAGGACTGCATGGCGAAACCGCTCGGGCCGGTCAGGAGCCACGTCCAGGACGCCACGCCATAAACGGTGTCCGTACTTTGGTCAAACCCCCGGATGAGCAGCCCGTTGTTGTCGCATGTGGGCAGTTCGACTTGCATGGCTGCATTGATGTGGAATGCCCCGACGCGGATGGTTTGGAACATGGTGTCGGCGCAGGGCAGACCCGGCACAGTGATCAGCGCCACGGTGTAAATACCGGTATCCGGAAACTGGTATTGCGGGGAAAACACCGTTGAGGTTTGGGTGGAGTCGTGGGGCCAGTTGAAGTACCAGAGCACATCGGGGACATTACTTTGATTGGAAAATTTGACCACTTCATTTTCACAGGCTCCCTGAACATCGGCGAAAGCGGCGGTTGGTACCCCGCAATCGGCCACATTGTACTGGAAATCGCGGCGGGTAGTGGAGAGCAGCATGCCGTCGCGGAATTCGTCCACGCATACGCCGACTACAAAATTGCCGAGCGTATTGGGTACGCCGGTCATAAATCCGGTGACGGGGTCTATGGCCAGCGGATCGCCGCCGAGCACATTGGCGAGGTTGTATGGCGGGTTGTTCCACACGACCTCGGGGTATGGGCCTTTGAAAGGCGGACTGGGTTGTGGCGTGAGGGAGTCGGGGCCGTTGAGGGGTGTGCAGAGGCGATAGACCAGGGAGTCGCCTTCGGGATCGGTGGCCGAGTGATCGAAATCCACCGGCTGGTGTACGCATATTGCCACGGGCGGCCACTTGTTGAAGGTGGCGCTGCTGTTGCATTCCTGCATGGTTTTTTCGGAGATATTGGCAATGATGGAGATGCCGGTATTGAGCGGATTGGGCAGGTTTCGGATCAGTTTGTTGCGGCAGCAACGCTGGTAGACCAGCGTGTAGCCGCCGGCACGAAAGGGCAGGGTCGTGGTAGTTTTGTAGGTGCTCCGGTGCACGCATACATCCGGTGGCGCTACGAGACAGGGATTTTCCAGGACAATGGGCAGGGTGTCGTGCGTCATGGCGTTCCAGGGTACGAGGATATTTTGGAACAGGTTCCAGTTGGCATCGTACACCCCGATGGCTGCGGGGTTGTCGAACCAGGGCACCCCGTTGTAGCAGTCGCGGTAAACGGTGAGACTAATTTCGTACTGGTCGTTTCCAAGGCATTTGTAGGTGACTTCGCCGCCAACGATATGGGTGCCCCAAAGCAGCGGTTTGGCAACGAGGAACAAGAAGAGGAGCAGGAAGTATTGTTTCATAGGCCAAAGATCGGGCAATCTGTTGTTGCCGCTGCCCAAAGAAACGCAATGGCCACATACTGGCCAAGAAAACGCAGCCATTACCCGGCGCGCCCATCAGATTGCACCGCAGCAGCGTCTGCCGCATTTGTGCCCGAGCGGGCTTTTTGTTGCCAAAAACAAAAAAAGGTTGCCCCGGAACCGGGGCAACCTCATTTTAATAACACAGAGCGTCTAATTTTTCTTGATGTTGTAGGTGTACACCGCACCGCTCAGGATCAGGTCAATGGTGTAATTGCCCGGATCGGCGACGGGAATGTTATCCCCGCCGTATTCCAGCGACTTGTTCAGTTGGGTGTCGCCGAAATTGACGCCCCAATCATCGTTGGCGCGGAACTTGATTTCGCCGCCCACGAGGTCAAGCGTGATCGTCCACTTGTTGGCCACCGGATCGTAGGTCATATTCTGATCTACATCCCAGCTACCCGTTGCCGAACCGATCAGTCCCCAGTCGGTGCGAAGCCGGGTGTGGGTCAGGTTGTTCAGGTTGACATTCAGGCGATAGACGCCGGCCACAGGGATTTTGAGGTTGTCGCCGTTTTGGTCCAGCGTTCCATCTTCTCCCGTATCGCCGTAGTTGGTTGTCCAACTGGGTCCGTCGGTGTATTTGTGTTCCGTGTTGTCCGCATTAAAATAGATGTAGCCCTCGTACCGGTTGTCGCTTTTGGCCGAGAAGATAATCGTGCTGTTGTTGGCCGGATCCCAGCCCTGGTAGCTACCGGGGACTTGCAATTGCGGATAGATGATGACAATCGTGTACGGATTGATCTGCAAGGAGACCGGAGCAGAGTACTCGGGGTCTACTTCCGAACTGACCCGCGCCACCAGGCGCATTTCCACATCGGAGATGGTTTCTCCGGGCAAGCCCAGCGTGGTGAACAGGGCGGTATTCAATTTGGATACCGTTGAGTTGAGTGACAACCCCGTGCTGGTGCCAAGAATAACGGCATCGGCAAAGTCATTGCCGGCGCGGTCTATTTCTACCGTGTAGGTTGTGGCAGCACGAAAACCAAAGTCGGCTCCCGTCCAGGTGACCACAAAGGGGTCGTTCTCCTTGTCTGCCGTCAGCGTTATCACCGTGGCATCGGCCGGGCTGGTGATGACAGGAAGCGCATTGACTTTATAGACCGGCGAGGGCGCGAAATCTCCCTGTTTTTCACAGCCTGCTGCAAAGAGCACGACTGCGAGAAATGTCGGAAAAAAGAATTTTTTATTCATCGTTTGAATCATTTTGATATTAGTAACCAGTGTTTTGCTTCAAATTGGGGTTAGCGCCAAGGTCGGAAGACGGGATCGGGAATACGTCATAAAAAGCCGGGCGCGTCACGCCATTGGCTACTCCGCCTTTCCAGGGCCAGAGGTAGGTGCCGTTGCTGAACTGTCCGAAACGAATCAGGTCGGTGCGGCGGTGCCCTTCCCAATAGAACTCGCGGGCACGCTCGTCCAGAAGGAAGTCCAGCGTCATGTCGTCGGCTGTGATATTACCTCCCGACCCGTTGTAAGCCCGCTCGCGGATCTGATTCACGAGATTGACTGCTGTAGCCAGGTCGCCACCGCTACCCCCGCGGCGCACCGCTTCGGCATACATCAGGTAAGCATCTTCGATGCGGAGCAATGGGAAGTCGGTGTCCACAAAAGTCAGGTCCGAACCCGGTGTGCCGTCGGAGCGCAGGTTGGTAAACTTCGTGCTGGCATACCCTTGTGTGAACTGCGAGATGTCGTCAATGGCCAGCGACTGGCCGTCTGTGTAGAACATGGCGCGGCGGTCGAACAGCGGACGTTCGATGGAGTAGGTATAGTCCGGCTTGTTCAGGTACAGGTTGATTTTGTAGGTGCTGGCGGACGGGATGGCGATGTTGGAGCCGTCGCGGTTGAGCAGTGCGTCGGGGCCGTTGTCGCCGTAGTTCAGATCCCAGGCGCCGTTGGCGCGGAACTTGAATTCGCCACCTACCATGGTGGTGGTGATGGTCCAGGCGCCTGTTGCTGCATCGTAGGTCATCGGAGTATCCGATCCCCAACCGCCCGGCGTTGCGTCGCCGATGATCGCCCAGGTTGTTTTTTGGAGCGTGTACGTCAGCGCATTCAGGTCAACATTGATTTTGTAAAAGCCGGCTTCAGCCACCTTGAGATTGTCGCCGCCTGATTCCAGCGTGCCGTCGGCGCCGGTGTCGCCGAAGTTGTTGTCCCAGTTTGGGCCGAGGGTGAGTTTGAACTCGGAGTTGGCGTCGGTAAAGTTGATGTAACCTTCGTAGGTATTGTCGTTGTTGGGAGACGATAACTGGCTGGCTGTGCTCGGGTCCCAACCTTGATAAGCGCCGGGTACATAGATAACCGGATAGGTGCCGCCTGGGTTGGGGGCTACGACTACGTTGCCGCCGGTAGCCGGAAACTTGGCCACTATGGCGCTGGTAACGCGGATGCCGCCCCAGCCACC
This sequence comes from Lewinellaceae bacterium, assembly GCA_016719605.1. Classification (GTDB taxonomy): domain Bacteria; phylum Bacteroidota; class Bacteroidia; order Chitinophagales; family Saprospiraceae; genus M3007. The sequence continues at coordinate 51,810 of JADJYW010000022.1, forward strand.
GTCCAGACCGAAGGCTGCGGGGCTCATGCTGCCGCCTACGGCTGCGTGGCAAAGGAAGGTCGCGCCGCCGTACGTCTGGGTGCGCCGACCGTCGAACAACACAGAAAAGATAGTGCCGGAAGCCGCCTTGTCGTTGTCGGCCATGAACATTTTGGCATACGTCGGTTCCAGGGTGTACCCGGCGTTGATGACCTTGTTGCAGTAGGTAATACAGTCGGTGTTGCGTTCGCGGCCGAGATACACCTCGGAATTCAGGTACAATTTAGCCAGAACCATCCATGCAGCAGCCTGATCGGCACGGCCGAACTCGTTTTGGCGCGGCGCTACGAGGATGTTTTCGATGGCCTTCAGTTCGCTTTCCACATAATTGAACACCTCTTCGGCAGAGGCCTGGCGCGGGAAGAAGGACCCTACCTGGTCGTTCTCCGTTACGAACGGCACGTTGCGGAACATATCCAGTGCGTGCCAGTAGCTCAGGGCACGCAGGAAACGCGCCTCGGCACGGAATTTTTCGATGTCCGAGCGCAGGGCGCCACTCACGCCGCGCGCATCCAGCTTGGCATCGGTTGTTTCCCGGACGAACTCGTTGCACAGGGATATTTGATAAAAAATCCGGTTGTACATCGCCGTGATGAACTCGTTGTTGGCATCCCAGTCCTGCTGGTGGAAATCCTGAATGGTACCGTCGTTCCAGGCGATAACAGCCTCGTCGGTGCTCAGTTCCTGTGCTTTCCAGTACTGGCGCAGGTAAGTGGAGAAGCCCTCGTCAATACCGCTGATGTCCGGCTGACCGGCAGGGCCTTGCTGACCGCTGACGGCCAGGCCGGCGTACAATTTGGCCAAAACACCCTTATAGGTGGTTGGGTCATCGTAGACGGTGGCCGAGGTGGACTCGTTTGGGTTGAGCGGAATGGTGTCCAGGTCTTTGAAGCAGGACACCGCGAACAGGGTGACGCTCAACAAAAGGAGCGAGCCTGATTTATACGATTTGAAATGCATTGGTTGGTGTGTTTTTAAGTTTAGAAACTAGCGTTTAATCCAAAAAGGTACGTCACAGCACGCGGGTACAGGTTGTTGTCAATGCCGTTGAATACCTCGGGATCAATGCCTTGATAGTTGGTGATCAGAATCGGGTTCTGAACAGAGCCGTAAATCCGCAGGTTGCGGAAGAAACGCACTTTTGCAAAATTATAGCCTAATGTGACGTGGTCGAAGCGCAGGAAGGATGCTTCCTGAATAAAGTGGTCGCTGAAGTAGCTTGGCACGTCGAACCCGATACCCGTGTAGGAGGTCTGGATATTGTTCAGGTAGCCTGTGGACTGATACAGGTTATTGAAGGCGGTTTGGTTGGATTGTCCGTTGTTGTACACGAAGTTGCCGAAGCTGGCACGGCCGCCGGTGGAAATATCAAACCGGCCGACGGTGAGGCTTGTGTAGAAACCTACCAGCAGGTCAGCCACCGGCTTTTTGAAGCGGTACTGGTCGGCGGGCGTGATCTGGCCGTCTTCGTTGCGGTCTACAAACAAACCTTCGATGGGCAGGCCGTCTTCGTTGTAGACTTGCTCGTACACATAGAACGAGTTGGCCGGAAAACCGACACTGTGAATCTGGATATTGTTGCCCACGCCGCCATCAATGCCGCCGGTAGCAACGCCCCGGTAGTTCGGGTCGTCGGTTGCAGTCAGGCGGGTGATTTTGTTGCGGTTGGCCGTGAAATTGGCGCCTATTTCCCAGGTTGCTTTGTCCGTTTGGTACGGAATCGTGTTGATAGACAACTCCACACCGCGGTTCTCCAGGTCACCTACATTGGTGGTGATGAAGTTGGTCAGGTTGGTACCTGCTGCCACGGGGATGAAGTTGATCAGGTCGGTGGTTTTACGGAAGTAGTATTCCAGCGAACCGAACACGCGTCCGTTGAGGATTTCATAATCCAGACCGGCGTTGTATGTGGCGGTTTGTTCCCACTTGATTTTGGCATCGTAGCCGTTCGGGCGAACGGTGGTGTAGTACTGGTCGCCAAGTTGGTAGTCGGCGGTGGGCAGGCTGGATTGGTAGCGGGCGAGGTAGGGATAGTAGTCGGTGCCGATGTCCTGCTGGCCGGTTTCACCGTAGCTCAGGCGGAGTTTCAGTTTGTTCATGAAACCGTTGCGGCCGTCAATGATTTTCCAGGCAAAGGCAGCCGAAGGAAACATACCCCAGCGGTTGTCGGGCGAAAAACGCGAAGTGCCGTCGCGGCGCAGGGTAAACGTGAACAGGTAGCGGTCGTTGATGGTGTAGTTCAATCGTCCGAAGAGCGAAAGCAGGTAGTATTCGCGCGGGTTGAAAAAGCCCGGGTCAATGACGCGGGTGTTGCGGGCGCTGACCGTACGCGACGAGTCCTCGAAGTAGAAGTGTTGCCAGGAGTAACCGCCCATAACATCCAGTTTGGTGTTTCCGATCGGTTTCACATAGTTCAGGTAAAACTCCACGAGTTCGTTTTTGCGCTCCTGGGTATAGGTGCGCGTGGAACCGCCGTCGTCGTTCCCCTGATCGTCCCTGCGATAGCCGCCGGCGTAGTTGACCGGAGTTTTGACCGAGCCTTCGCTGTCGGATTTGTCGTAGCCTACGTTCAGGTTGGCGCGCAGTTCGGGCAGGAAGCCGAAGCGGTAGTCTACCTGTACGTTGCCCACATAGCGGTTCACGGTTGACTCGTCGTTCTGCATGAACAACTGCGCTACCGGATTGACCTGAGCAAGTGTATTAGGCGTGCCGTCGGTTTGCAGGTGGGTGAAATACCCGCCATACGGACTGTTGGCGTCCAGTACGGGCTTGGTTGGGTCAAAAAGGATGGCTGCGCCGATGGCGCCGCGGTTGGCAAAGAAGTTGTTGGTGCGCATCGCCTTGAGGTTGGCGCTCACCTGAAGGCGGTTGTCAAAAAACGTGGGTGTCAGGTTCACTGCGCCGGTCAAGCGGTTGAAGTTGTCCGTTTTCAGGATACCGTCGCGGTCGGTGAAACCCAGCGATACGCGGTAGGGGAAAGAACCGATACCGCCAGCGACGGCGAGGTTATGGTCCATACCGAAGGCCGTTTGGTAAATTTCATCCTGCCAATCCGTGCTATTGGTACCGAGGAGGGCGCGTGCGGGGTGATTGCTGTCCGGGAAACGTTCGGCAATGAGTGCGCGGTAAGCGTCGCCATCCAGGACTTCGCGGCGGTTTGCCGGGGTGCTGAACGAGAAGTTGTTGGAGTAGTCCACCCCGATCTTGCGTTTCAGCGAACCTTTTTTTGTGGTGATGATGATAACGCCGTTGGATGCGCGCGAGCCGTAGATAGCCGTGGCGGAAGCGTCTTTGAGGACGGTGAACGTCTCGATGTCGTTCGGATTGATGATGTTCAGCGGGTTGCGGTCGCCGCTGACGGTTTCGTTGCCCACGGGCACCCCGTCAATCACGATCAGCGGGTCGTTGCTGGCGCTGAGCGAGGAGCCACCGCGGATGCGGATGGTGGCGCCACCACCCGGGTCGGCGTTGGGCGTGACCTGCACACCGGCAATTTTGCCGACGATAAGTTCCTGCGGCGAGTTGATGGCGCCTTTGTTGAAATCTTTCGTGCCGACGGCAAGAATAGCGCCGGTGGCATCTTCTTTTTTGACGACACCATAGCCGATGACAACGGTTTCCTCCAGCAACAGGCCGGGTAAAAGCACCACGTCGCGCACATTGGTTGTGCCGATGTCAAATGTTTGGGAGGTGTAGCCCGTGTACGAAACCTCGATTTGGGTCACACCGTCGGGAACCGCGAAGGTGTACCGGCCCTCGATGTCCGTGACGGAACCGGCCGGTGCGCCCACGGCCCGTACACTGGCGCCGATGAGCGGCTCGCCGTTTTCCCCATCGGTGACGGTGCCGCTGATTTGCCTTTGCGAAAAGGCGATACTACTGCCCAATAGCACAAAACAGGCTAAGGCAATTAATGGCTTTAGTTTAAAATACTTCATACAGATAAAATTAGGTTGGTGATTTTTCCAAACAACAATACCAGCCTCCCAAAACCGGAGGAGAAAGGGCTTTGGATACCTTGGGGGGGCCATTGGAAATGACAAATCAACAGGGAAGAGGTGTTTTTTTTAAAAAAACAACAGCCAATTTGGGCACATCAGGAGAGGGCAGAACAAAGCCGTGAAATTGTGGTGGCGACTTTTGCGGCGCAATATCCGCAGAAATTTAGAAAACGAAAACTTGGTGTTGTGTTTCTGTTAATTTTTTGCAAGCGTTGTTTGCAGCACGTTCGCAGGCGCTCTGTCCCTGTTCGAGCGCAAACCTGCCCGGCTCGGCAAGTATTCGTTGGAGATGGCGCTACGCTGCCCACACCTTCGTGTCCTGACAAGCATCAATAGGTTTAACAAACAATTTCGCACCATGCAAACACGCGCTTCTATTATCGTTTCCATTTTCGGCATGCTACTTTTAGGTATGCTCCTTTCAACGGCCTGCAACAAAAGCAACGACGACAACACTACCCCCGGCGGCAGCAATCCGCCGGCAGCAGGTATCTGGAAAATCTCGTATTTTTTTGACAAACAAATCGAGACGTCGAACTACGCCGGATACACCTTCGAGTTCAAAACAGACGGCGCGCTGATCGCTCAAAACGGCGCCCAAACCTGGAACGGGACATGGTCTACCAACTGCGACGACAGTGCCAACAAGTTCTGTATTTTCTTCGCAGGTTCGGTGCCAAGCGTACTGATCGAATTGCAGGAAGACTGGCTGATCCTCGAAAAAACATCGAACCTCATGCACTTCGAGCACACGAGCGGTGGCAATGGAGACACGGACGTGGTGCATTTCACCAGGCAGTAAATCCAGCCGCTTAGTCAAACAGTTTGCGGTAGTCCTCGCCCGCCTTCAGGATTTCTTTGGGCGGGGCGCCCAAATCAAGCGGCTTTTCGTCGGTTTTTTTGCCGACTGGTGTACCGAGCGGGTTTTGTTTTTCCCATTGCTCCAGTAGTTGCAGGCCATCGTCCTGAAACACGCCGTTGCGCAGGTCAATCGAATCGAGCAGGTTGCGGCTGGTGTCCATGAAACGTTCCATGTCGCCCACTTTGAGGCTGACTTCTTCGGCTAAAGACTCGAGGGCCTGGTCGAACATGGCACGCTGGTCGGGGTTGCCGGTCAGGATGCTTTGCGCCGATCGAATGGCCGTATGGCTGGCTTTGATGGCCTGGTACTCTTGCTCCTTGAGCGTGATTTGGTCGCGGGTATCCTCGAGTACGATCTCCGAGTTTTCGTACATCCGGGTCAGTACGCGGTACAGCACCTCCATTTTTTGATAAAGTTCTGCATACTTGGCGTTGGCCTCCTGCAGCCGGCCGGCCTTGCGCGTGGCGATGGTCAGGTTTTTATCGTCGTTTTGTTTTTTAGCCCGCTCGGCAATAGCCATATTTTTCTGGATATCGGTATTGTTGCCGTCCATGGTGCCCTTGAGCTGGCGCATCTGGCCGCGCAGGGCGCCGATCTGTTTGCTGAGCGTACGCAGGCTTTTTTCCAAGTCCTCGATGTAGGATTTGAGTATTCCAATCGGGTCAATTTGCACGAAAAGTCCGGTGATCCAGCGCACGGCAGCCTTGTACATGTACCACACGAGGTTGCGGGTTTTGGGATCAAGGGCCATGTAAACGACGATAGCCAGAGCGGCCAGCATGCCGGACAGGTAAAGCGTGTTTTGTGCCAGTTCGATCAGAACGGGTAGAAACTGGTTCAGCAGTAGCACGCCTCCGGTTGCCAGAGCGATCAGCAGTACCCCGCCGGTGACGCCTTCCGGGCGTTGCCAAAATGATTTCGATTTCATATTTTACAGGTACTTGTGCATGTTTTCCACGTCCCGTTCGATCTGGTGGAGTACCAACTGGTGGGTTTTTTCAAATGCCGATTTGGTGCGCTCCAGTTTTTGGGCTTCTGCTTTCACGGCGGCTTCCGACTGGTCCACCTGATTGAGGTAGCCGCCGATCTCATCCTGGAGGCGGGCGATCTCGGCTTTGTGGCGCTCCACCTGGTCGCGCAGGCGTTTGATTTCTTGCTCGCGGGAAGTGACCTTGGTGGCATTTTGACTCTCCAGCGCTGTGTCGAAGTGTTCTTTTTCCCGAAGCAGCACATCGCGGTAATAGCCGGCAGTTTCGATCAGTTTTTCCTTCGTCAGCCCGACGGTGGCAGCTGTGGCAAATGCGCTTTTGTAGCAGGTTGCCTCGTCCAATTGCATTTGCAGCAGCGCCGCCACGGCGCGTTTGAACTCGAAATAGTCGAATCCGGGTAAATTGTTTTTTTCAACGGCGTTGGAAAGAAATTCGAGGCTGCGTTCGTCAAGCCCCTCGGCGGCAAAAAGTGATTTTGTTGTAACCATAAACAGTTTTGAGTTTTGAGTTGCGAGTTTTGAGTTGCGGGGCGAAGGACGGGCGTATGGTTGAGCAGGAATGAAAAATGCGACCAATAGCCGCAAATGTCCGAAAAAACGCTGAAGACAAACCTGCTCGGAACGCTGGCAAGTTACCCGCCACAAAAAACGCCACAGGATGCGTCATTTCTGATACAAAACCCGCCTTTCCACTTTGTTTTTTTACCTGTACCTTTGCAGCCATTCTTTTCGCCGCAATACTGTTCCATAAATGTTTCGCACCACAATACTTTGGCTCTGGATGGGCGCGCTGCTGACCTCGACGGTTGGCATCAGCGTGACCCGGATATATTGCTATTGTGTGGGCAAAACAACCTACTCGGTTTTTGTAGAGCCGGCAGATGCTTGCGCTGCGGAGCCGGAACCAACAGCAGGAGCGTGTTGCAAATCTGATGCGCCCGCCTGCTGTGCCGTAGAAAGTGCTGAGGGCACCCATACTTGCACAAAAAAGACCGTGCAGGTATTCCAGATGAAGGCCGACTTTCTGGTCGGCAATCCGCTGGACAAGACCTTTGATTTCCCCTTTTGGGCCGGCGAACTGCCCGTTTACAGGAAACTGTACCACCCGGGTCTTTGCCGGGCCGTACCGTCAAACAAGGCGCCGCCCAAGCCGCCGCCGCCGCTTTCCGGCCGCACAATTTGTTTGCGGCACGAACTTTTCCGCTGTTAAATTACCGATTTTCATCCATCCATCCCACGCAGGCATCTTGCTGCGGGGCTTTTCTATTTTGTTGAAAATCAAATTTTAATAGCAATGAAACAACTGATTTGTTTGCTCCTATTTCTCACCCCTGTCCTCCTGAATGCTCAAAATCCTGTGCCGAAACGTATCTTCGGCATCGTCACCAACGATAAAGAAGAACTGCTCGTGGGCGCTACGGTGCGCTGGGGCGGCACAAACCTCGGCACAACCACCGATACACTGGGCCGCTTTTGGCTGCCGCAGCAAGAGCAGGAAGCCACGCTGGTGGTGCAATACATCGGCTATACTCCCGCCGAAGTACAGGTGCTGCCCCATGAGGACAGCCTGTGGGTGGAGGTAACCGGAGTGGCGCAACTGCAAGAGGTGACGATCTCCGAAAAGGGTTTTGATACGCGTATTTCCACCATCGAGACGCGCAACGTGGAGCGTATCCAACGCAACGAGCTGCGCAAAGCGCCGTGCTGCAACCTGTCCGAAAGTTTCCAAACCAACGGCGCTGCCGATGTCACTTACTCCAACGCCCTCACGGGGGTCAAGGAAATCCAGATGCTGGGTCTGCGCGGAATTTATAGCCAGTTTATGCTGGAAAACCGGCCCACGATGGGCGGTATCGCCACCCCGTTTGCTTTCGAATACATTCCGGGTACCTGGCTGGAGGGCATCTCGCTGGCCAAAGGCGCCAGCACGGTGAAAAACGGCTACACCGGTATAGCGGGTCAGATCAACGCCGAAATCGTAAAACCACATTTGGACAAACCCTTGTTTGTCAACGGTTTTACTTCCACAGAAGGCCGCGGCGAGTTGAACGTGCATTTGAACAAAAAAGGCAAGGGGAAGGTCTCCCACGGCCTGCTCACGCACGGCAGTTTTGTGGAAAATAACTGGGACATGAATAACGACAACTTCTTCGACGCGCCCAGCCGCCGGCAACTGAACGGGTTGTACCGGGTGTTTTACGAAGGGGAAGAAACGTGCGGGCAGTTCAACGTGCAGGCGCTGACCGACCGGCGCCAGGGCGGACAGATGCGCACCATCGAGGGCGTGCCCGGGCTGTTTGGTATTGACCAGCAGAACGACCGCGTGGAAGTATGGGGAAAAGTAGGTCGCGAAGGACTCGGCGGGAAGCCCTACAACCAGATCGGGAACATGGTATCGGCCTCTTGGCACCGCACTCACTCGACCTTTGGGCGGAATACCTACGCCGCAGAGCAGCGTTCGTTTTACTGGCAATCGCTTTACCAGACCATTATCAGCACCATCGACCACCAGATCGTGGTGGCGCCATCGGTGCAATACGACGACATTGACGAGCGGGTGAACGAGAGTAACCTCGGCCGTACAGAATTTGTACCCGGCGCCATGGTGGAATACACGTTCAGCCGCCCCAATCTGGATATGGAAATGCCCGACCTCGTGGTGGTGCTCGGCGGCCGGGTGGACTGGAACAGCCGCTTCGGCTGGTTCGTCACGCCGCGGCTGAGTGCCAAGTACAACTTCACACCGGAAAGTGTCGTGCGTATCTCCGCCGGGCGCGGCTACCGCTCGCCCAACCTGATCGCGGAAAATATCAGCCTGCTAGCGAGTAACCGACCGCTACACTTCGCTGCCGACCTCGGCTACGAAGACGCCTGGAACTACGGCGTTAATTTTACCCAAAATTTCAAGATGGCGGGGCGCAGCGGTAGTTTCAACTTCGACCTGTACCGCACAGATTTTAACCGGCAGGTTTTGGTGGACGTGGACCAGTCGCCCGCCGACGTGTTTTTCTACAACGCTGCGGGCAAATCGTTTTCCAACAGCCTCATGGCAATGGTGCAGTACAACCCGGTGCCCGGCCTCGATGTGAAAGTAGCCTACAAGTGGAACGACGTGCGGGCCACCTTCGCCGACGGCCTGCTCAAAACGCTGCCCCTCGTGGCCAAACACCGCGGCCTGATCACGCTGGACTATACCACGCCCGACAAAAAGTGGATGTTCAACACCAACGTCCAGATCGTGGGACCGCAACGCCTGCCGGACAACAGTAAGATACCACACGAGTTGACCCACGATTTTCCGGCAAACAGCCCGACCTATGGCCTTTGGAGCGCACAAATCACCCGCAGTTGGAAAAATATGGAGTTCTATCTTGGCGCGGAAAATTTGACGGCATTCCAGCAGCACGCGGCCATCATCGCTGTAGACAACCCGAACAGCCCGTATTTCAATGGCTCCCAACTTTGGGCGCCGATCATGGGCACGGTGGGGTATCTGGGCGTACGGTTTTCGCCGTCGGGGCTGTAGATTTATCCATGTTTTTCCGGAGGCGGGTGTATCATAGGTCACGTTTTCTATCTCACCGCAGAGGCGCAGAGGCTTTGATAATCAAGTTATTCAACCTCCGCGTCTCTGCGCCTCTGCGGTGAGAAAGTACTTACAATACACCCTCTTGATTTAAATTTGCCAACTCATCACAGATCACTCCATAGCAATGCGTCAACAAACAACCCGCCACATCCTGATGGTTCGCCCGGCCAATTTCGGGTTCAATGAAGAAACCGCCGCCAACAACGCTTTTCAAAGCCGCGATGGGCGGCTCTCGCCCGATGCCATTCGCCAAAAGGCGGTGGAGGAGTTCGATGCATTTGTCGAATGCCTGCGCACTGCCGGGGTGCATGTGCTGGTGGCTCAAGACTCCGAAACCCCGGTGAAGCCCGATGCCGTTTTCCCGAATAACTGGGCCACATTTCATCAGGAGGGGTTACTGGTGACCTACCCCATGTATGCACCCACGCGCCGCCGGGAGCGCAGCGATGCCGTGCTGCAGGTGGCGCTTGATGCCGGTTTTCGTGCCGATCGTCGGGTGCAGTTAGAGTCCAGCGAGGCTGCCGAGCGCTATCTGGAAGGTACCGGCAGCATTATTTTCGATCATCAGCACCGCCTGGCTTATGCCTGCCTCAGCCCCCGCACCGATGCTGATTTGCTCGATGAGCTATGTCGCATTTTGGGTTATGAAAAAGTCGTTTTTCATGCCGTGGATGCCGGCGGACAGGATATTTACCATACCAACGTGATGATGGCCATGGGCGAAACCTTTGTCGTGATTTGCCTCGACACCGTACGCGACCCGTTGGAGCGCCAGATGCTGGAACAGCGATTCCGGTTGACCGGCAAGGAAATCGTAGCCATTTCGCTCGACCAGATGAACGCCTTCGCCGGCAATATGCTGCAAGTCCGAAACGACCGCGACGAAACCCTGCTCGTCCTGTCCGAACAAGCTTTTCGTGCCCTTTCCTCCGAACAAATCCGCCTGCTGGAACAGCACACCCGCCTGCTCCACTGCCCCATCGATACCATCGAGACCTACGGCGGCGGCAGCGCGCGCTGCATGATGGCAGAGGTTTTTATGTAGTTTTGAGTTTTGAGTTTGGAGTTTTGAGTTGCGCGCAACTCAAAACTCCAAACTCCAAACTCCAAACTCCAAACTCAAAACTGTAACCTTCCCTGGCGCCTTGCTGTCAGAGTGGTCATCAACAAACGAAGCCACTTTTTTCATCAACAAAAACAACGCATCATGCAAGGAGAAGGAATTGTAGCACTGTTCATCCCCATTACCATCAGCCTTGGCGCTTTCCTTATGGTTTGGGGCATCCGTTACCTCGAAAACAAGGAAAACATGGCCATGATCGAAAAAGGCATGGAGCCGCAGCGCCGTCGCTTATTTTCGGTGGCCTTGGTATGCTGGCAGCCTACCTGTACGAGCGGAAAAACCCGCCCGGGTCGGATGAAGTGTAAACGTTACGGGTTTTTGGGCCTGAAAATGTCCCGGTCGGCAATTGAGCCACCGGGACATTTTTTTTTTAAATTTAAATGTTCCGAAAAAAGACTGAAAATCTGAAACAGTGTCTGTATATTTGTGAGTAATCACTTACAAATATGACAAACAAAGAGAACATTCTGCAAACTGCGCTGCGCTTGTTCGCCGAAAACGGGTTTGACCGCACGCCGACCAGCCAGATCGCCCGCGAGGCTGGCGTGTCCGAAGGCCTGATTTTTCGGCACTACGGCAACAAGGCGGGTTTGCTGGGGGCGATTATTCAGCGGGGTAGCGAGCAGGTGGAAGTGTCCATGCAGCCCTATCGGCGCGGCGCAGATCCGCTGGAAGCCATCGTGCAACACATCCGCGAATCGTTTCGGCTGCTTCGGGAAAACACCCCGTTTTGGCGCCTGGTACACGCCTTGCGTCATCAGGCATCGGTACAGCAAAATGCCGAAAACCAGTTAGATGCCTTCAAACAGTCGGTAGTAATTCAGTTGGCCATGCCGTTCCGGCTGCTGGGTGCCCGGCAACCGGTGGAGGAGGCACTGCTCCTGTTTGCGCTCATAGACGGCATTACTGCGCAGTACGTCCAGATACCGGAAGCATATCCGCTGGAGGTCATGGAAGAATTTATCATCAACAAATACAAACATGGAAACTTTTCAGGTCAACCGTAACCGCTTCCCCTTTGAGTCACGCTTCGTGGAAATTGACGGGCACCGCATGCATTACATAGACGAGGGTGTCGGCAAACCGATCCTGTTTTCGCACGGCACGCCGGAATGGTCGTTTGGCTGGCGCGACATCGTGCAGGGCCTGCGCGGGCAATTCCGCTGTATTGCGCCCGATCTGCTCGGCTTCGGTTTGTCCGACAAGCCGACCGATGCCGACTACTCCGTGGCCGCCCATGCCCGGCGGATGGAACAGTTCATTCAGCAACTGGGTCTGCGCGATTTTCATGTTGTGGCCAACGATTTCGGGTTGTCCATCGCTTTCCACTATGTGCTCCGGCACCCGGAGCAGGTGCAGCGTATCAGCTTTTTCAACGGCTGGATGTGGCCCCTGCACACCGATCCGCACTACGCCCGCCCGGCCCGAATAATGCGCACCTGGCTGGGCCGCTTGCTGTACCTGCGTTTTAATTTTCCGGTGACGGTGGTCATGCCCGCGGCTTTTGGCGACAAAAGAAACTTGATCCGGAAGTCCACCGCCACTACAAACAAGCCCTGCCCAACCCGGAATCCCGCCGGGCGGCCTATACTTTTTCGGGCGAATTGCTCGATGCCACAGACTTTTGGGCGGAACAATGGCGGCAAGTGGGTACGCTGGCCGGCAAGCCTTGCCTCATTTTTTGGGGCATGAAGGATACCTTCGTTCCGCCCGGTGAACTGGAAAAGTGGAAGCAAGCCCTGCCCGGAGCACAAGTGGTTTGTTTTGAAAACGCCGGGCATTTCGTGCAAGAGGAAGAACCGGAACAGATGGTGGCCGCACTGCAGGAGTTTTTACGATAGGGTAGATTGCCGCCGCACAGCCCGGTGTCGTCGTGCCATGTTGCAAAAAATACTACTACCTGTTTCCGGCGACGGGTATGGGTCGGGTACAAATTTGCTGCCTGCTTTTGGTCTTTACAAAATCCTTACACCGCCGGGGATTCCCTTATCTTTTGTTTACACACACTGCCGGATATTTGTCCCGTCAAGTTTTTCCAATGAAAAAGGTCAATTCTAAACGACAGATTTTCGTGGCGGGCACGGCCGTGCTGCTTGTGGCGGCAGTTTGTTACCCGCTCGCCGATTATATTGGCTATCGGTCGGTTGCATTGATTCTGCTGCTTACCGTATCCATTTTGGCCATGCGGATGTCTCTGGCAGGGGTACTCGCTGCCGCAGTTTTGAGTGCCTTAGTGTGGGATTTCTTCTTTATTCCGCCGCATTTTACGCTCACGATTGGTAGCGGTGAGGACTTGTTGCTCATCGTCATGTATTTCATCGTGGCGATTCTGAATGGCGTAATCAATTACCGCATGCGACAACTGGAGCAGGTACAGCGCCAGAAAGAAGATCGCGATACGTCCCTGAAACTTTACAATACCCTTTTCAACTCGTTATCCCACGAACTGCGCACACCCGTAGCCGCCATTTTGGGTGCAGCCGATATGTTGCAGGAAAACGATTTGGCCTTGTCGTCCGGACAAAAAAAGGCGCTGGTTTCCGAAATCGCCGACGGCGCACTTCGGCTCAGCGAACAAGTAGAAAACCTGTTGAGCATGTCGAGGCTCGAAGCGGGCATGATTTTGCCCAAAAAAGAATGGTGCGACGTGGGTGATTTGCTGTACAGTACCCTCGAAAAACTGAAGCCGGAAAGTCACAACCACCCTGTCGAGATTTACCTGCCGAATGATTTGCCATTGGTTCGGCTCGATTTTGGGCTGACCGAGCAAGTGGTACGCAACCTGCTCAGCAATGCCTTTCGCCACACACCGGCGGGGACACCGGTGCGGATGGCAGCAAAACTTGTCCACGATACAGCGGGGCATTTTGAAACAACCGAGCAGACGGATGTCCCCGTCCAGCTGGTGCGCGATAAAATGATTTACCGGTTGCAAATCAAGGTTTCGGACAACGGCTCAGGCTTCCCGCCGGAAGAAATCGGACAGGTGTTCGGGAAATTCTATCGTTCGGCGGACACGGTGGCCGGCGGCACGGGTTTGGGCCTGTTTATCGTCAAGGGTTTTGTCGAAGCTCAAGGCGGTGAGGTATCGCTGAGCAACCAGCGGCAGGGTGGGGCTGTATTTTTGCTGGAGTTTCCCACCCAAATTTTACCGCAAAACCTCCATGCGTCATGAATAAGTCAGGTGTGCTTGTTATCGAAGATGAGGCGGCTATCCGCAAACTGTTGGAAATTGCCCTGCAATCCAGCGGGTACAATTGCTTCCTGGCAGCCACCGGCCGCGAAGGAAAAATCCTGGCAGCGGCACAACAGCCCGATCTGGTGCTGCTCGACCTGGGGCTGCCCGACGAAGACGGACAAAGCCTGCTCCAGAGCCTGCGCGAATGGTACACCAAGCCCGTCATCATTGTATCGGCGCGCAGTTCGGAAGCCGAAATCATTCAGGCATTGGATCATGGCGCCAACGACTACCTGACCAAACCCTTTCGCACGGGCGAACTGCTGGCGCGTATCCGCTCGGCCATTCGGCAGACGACTACCGAACCTGCTGACCCCATGAAAAATTTTGGGAATCTGACCATTGATCTGGCGACCAGAACGGTCAAAAAAAACAAGGAGATCATCAAACTGACCTCTACGGAGTACGCTTTGCTGGCGCTTTTTGTAAAAAATGAAGGCCGGGTGCTGACCCATGCATTCATCCTGCGGGAGGTGTGGGGGCCGGGTTATGTGGAGCACACGGAGTATCCACGGGTTTTTGTGGGCCAGCTGCGCAAAAAAATAGAAGACGATCCGAATCGCCCGAAATTGATCCTCACGGAATCGGGGGTGGGCTATCGTTTTACAGAAGGATGATTTATGACTGGGTGTTTAGGTGCCTCCGTAACCTAAACACCCAAATACAAAAAAACAGAGGCACAAAAACACCCAAAAACCTTCCAAATTCAATTTTATGAAACCCAATTCGAACGGCTCCGCCTCTGCGCGGGTGACGGCAGCATCCCTTTTGGTCGCTCTTGGCATCATTTACGGCGACATTGGCACTTCGCCGCTGTATGTGCTGAAGGCCATCGTCAGCGAACATGAAGTATCCGAACTGCTGGTGTACGGCGGCATCTCGTGTATTTTCTGGACGCTGGTTTTTCAAACCACGTTCAAGTATGTGATCCTCACGTTGCAAGCCGACAACCACGGCGAGGGCGGCATCTTTTCGTTGTATGCGCTGGTGTGGCGATTCGGACGCGGGAAACTGGTGATTCCGACCATCATCGGGGCGAGCACCTTGCTGGCTGACGGGATCATCACGCCGCCGATCTCGGTGTCGTCGGCGGTAGAAGGACTGGAAAAAGTAATTCCGAATTTGCCCACGGCAACCATTGTTGTGGGCATCCTGACGGCCATTTTCTTCTTTCAGCGGTTCGGTACGCACAAAGTCGGCTCGGTATTCGGCCCGATGATGCTGGTTTGGTTTTCGATGTTGTTCGTCCTGGGCATTGTGCAAATTGCACACTACCCGGAGATCGTGAAAGCGCTCAGCCCGACCTACGCCATTCAATTGCTGACCCAATATCCGGGCGGTTTTTGGTTGCTCGGCGCGGTGTTTTTGTGCACCACCGGGGCCGAGGCTTTGTACTCGGATCTGGGCCACTGCGGCCGGCGGAACATCCGCATCACCTGGGGTTTTGTCAAAACCAGTTTGGTTATCAACTACCTGGGCCAGGCAGCCTGGCTGATGCACCATACTGCCGGCGGTGGTTTGGACGGGCGCAATCCGTTTTTTGAAATCATGCCCGGGTGGTTTTTATTACCCGGTATTGCCATCGCTACGTCGGCAGCGATCATCGCTTCGCAGGCGCTCATTTCGGGGTCGTACACGTTGATTTCGGAAGCAATGTCGCTGAATTTCTGGCCCCGGGTGGCCGTGCGCCAGCCATCCGAATTGAAAGGGCAGATTTACATTCCATCGGTTAACCTGCTGCTGTGGATCGGCTGCCTTGGTGTCGTGTTTTATTTCGGCAACTCGTCCAACATGGAAGCCGCTTACGGCTTTTCCATCACGGTCACCATGCTGATGACCACCGCGCTGCTCTCGTATTTCCTGCTTTTTATCAAAAAATGGAAAATGGGCTGGGTTGCCGGCATTCTGATGTTGTTCGGCACCATCGAAATCGGTTTTCTAATCGCCAATTTGCAAAAATTTCATCACGGCGGATCGTTTGCGGTTTTCATGGGTCTGGGCTTTTTTGCGGTGATGTACACCTGGTTTTTTGCCCGAAAAATCAATAACCGTTTCGTCCGTTTTGTCGAACTGCGCAACTACACCACGTTGCTCGAGAGCCTGAGTAACGACCAGGAAATTTCAAAATTTTCGACCCACCTCATCTACCTCACCAAAGCCAACAACCCGGAACACATCGAGGAAAAAATCGTGCGGTCCATTTTTTCGAAGAAACCGAAACGCGCAGATATGTACTGGTTTCTGCACCTCAACCGTACCGACGATCCCTACACCCTGGAGTACCGGGTGCATGAACTTCTGGATGACAAGGTTATCCGGGTGGACATCAACATCGGTTTTCGGGTGCAGCCGCGCACGGAGTTGTACTTCAAAAAAATCGTGCAGGAACTTGTGGCCAGCCGGGAAATTAACCTGCATATCCGCCCGGATGGCTCCACGCGGTACAATCCGGAGCCGGATTTCAAATTCGTGGTGCTGGAGAAATTTCTTTCTGCCGAAAACGAGTTTACCCTGCGCGACGGGCTGCTGCTGAATGGTTATTTCCTGTTGAAAAAATTCGGCATCTCGGATGAAAAAGCCTTTGGACTGGACAAAAGCGACGTGGTCGTGGAGGATGTGCCACTGGTGTATCAGCCCGTGGATGCAGTGCCGCTGGAGCGGGTCGGGAAAGGATGATCCCCATGCCGGCTACTGATTTTCCCGGTGCGTTTGATTTGAGTATTGGCTCTACTTTTACGCGATTTTTGAATGGAGGTTACCTGTCATGCGCCGGCGCACAGCTTCGGCCTTCTCGTTTTTTCACCAGATAGTCCGATCCATCCATGTGCAAACGCGCCTTCTTGATTGCCGGCCTGCTGTTCCCGGTATTTTTTCTGATGCAATGCCGGAAACCCGCTCCGGTGAGTCCCGAAATCTGGTACCAAACGCTTCGACCAACGATTCAGGCGCTGGCCGACCTGCAAGCCGATACCACCCACCTCGAATACTTAGCCGACAGCACCTTCAGCCACCGGGTATTCATGCACGGCGGACGGGTTTTTCGGGAAGAATGGTACGGAAAAGCAGGCGATTTGCAGGGGAGGTCGCTTTTTACTCCTGACGGAAAATTTGAATGGCGCTGCGAAATTTGTCCCGACAGTTCCATCGGCTTCGAAGGCATTTTATTCAAAAACAAATTTTACGGCCCCAGCACCTGGTGGTATTGCAACGGCCAAATGCGCCAGCAGGGGTACCGCTATGCCAATCGCGAAATCGGCACCTGGCGTCGCTGGGATGAAAAGGGCGTACTGGTAGATTCCATTGACCGTGGAAACCACGACCTGCTGGATTCACTGGTGAATATTGCTGTTTTGTAGACGCGGCGCCTTTGCTCCGGCACCACGTTGTGCTAAAATTTTCAAGGCACGGGATACCAGTTTATCCGACGGGAAAAAAACATCACTATGGCCAGGATACAGAACAGCCCAAGGCTTCCGATCAACAAGGCATAGTCTTGCAGTTGCAGCGTGACAAACAGAAACCCGTACAATACCGCCAGGGTACCGCCTACCAGCAAACCCATTTGAGCCGATTGGAACAGGGCACGGGCATACAGGCCGGTGAGCGCAATGGTCATAAGTGCCGCGATCAGGTAGGCGCTGTTGAAGGAGGTGTGTTCCGAAATAGATACCAGCAGGGTGTAAAAAATGACTAATGCCAAACCGATGAGCGCGTACTGGAACGGATGCACCTGCCGGGAATGCCGCATTTCAATAAAAAACATACACAAAAACGTGAGACCGATAAAAAGCACCGCATACTTCACCGAGCGGGTAGATTTTTGATAATTGTCAACCGGAAGCAAAAAACTTACCCCAAACGCACTTTCCTGAAAACGCACCTCCCTGTCGCTGGTCCATTGCTGCGGGTAGTTGCGGTTGAGATTCAGTATTTTCCACGAGGCATTGAACCCATCGGAGCGGATGTTTTTTTTATCGGGCAGAAACGCGCCGGTGAAACTTGGGTCGGGCCAGATGGAGGCTAATTGCACGGTTGTCACTTTGCCTACGGGTGTAAAAAACAAGGCGCTGGAGCCTTTTACAGCCATGTCAAGCCGAAATGGGTATGCGCCGATGGATTGACCGGAGGCGGGCGTTAAATCGAGCGGAACGTGAATACCGCTGGCGTTGATACCGGGTACCGGGATACCCGGTTCCGACACGATCGTTTTGTCGCCCCAGTGCAACACCACCTGATCCTGGAGGCCGCGCAAATCGGGCAAGCCTATGGCCAACACGGCTTTGTCCCACTGAATTTGTGCGCCGGATGGAATACTTTTCTCTACTTCCGGAGATTCAAATGTGCCTTCCAGCCGAAAGGATCCGCTGTAGAGCACGACTTCAAAAATGCCGCGATGGCGCTTCTCTGGAACAATGTCGCCGGTAATGCTCAACTGATCGGGTAAAAAATACGCGTAACTGTGCCGGCTGTTCACGGCCAGCCCGTTCGTATCCCGAATAATCTCCCGGAAAGGCAATACCAGCACCGGGCCGGAAAGTGTTTGCATGCCGCCCCACTTGCCGCTGACTTCTTCATGCGCCTCGATTTGGCGTCCTTCCCGCTCCTGAATCAGCCTTTCCACCATATTGGCCGGTATGAGCAGCAGCAGCACAAGAAAAAAAATGATCGCGCCTTTGAGGGTGGTGTTATGCCGATGCCAGGCATTGGGTTCGGGCG
This sequence comes from Lewinellaceae bacterium, assembly GCA_016719605.1. Taxonomy (GTDB): domain Bacteria; phylum Bacteroidota; class Bacteroidia; order Chitinophagales; family Saprospiraceae; genus M3007. The sequence continues at coordinate 70,366 of JADJYW010000022.1, forward strand.
TGTACGGTTCGGTTGTTTGCATAGTATTCCGTTGAATGTGCGGGTAAAACGTTCGATTTTTCTGTCGAGATGTAACGACCATGGAGAAAAACCTGCTGCCTGTGCCATTGCACGCAGCTACGGTATGTACACAAGTTCCTTGGGTGGTAGCAAATTTCGAGTGATGGAACGCGGATTAAACGGATGCTGGCAACACGGATTTTCACAGATTCCTTAAAAATAAATCCGTGAAAATCCGTGTTGCTGGCATCCGTTTAATCCGCGTTCCATCACTCGAAATTTGCTACCACCCGCGCCGGGGCTAACGCCCCTCTTGGTTTAAATGATGGCATTTTTTGGGCTACGCCAGACCCGCAGTGCGCATCACGCTGTTTTTCCCTATCAAAATTACAATCGGTACTGCATCAACTCCGACACCGCCGCATGATATTCATGCTCCGTTTTCAAAAAATGCAGCAAGGCGTTTTGGTAAAAACTCGTCTCCAAAAAATACTCAATCACGGTGATTTCACCGAGCCGCAACGCCTTGTCCAGCAACGCCACATTGCTCACCGATGCGATAGCGGAGCGGTATTCGTCCAGTGATTTTTTCAGCGCAGCCTGCCGTTCGTACAGTTCTTTTATTTCAAAAAAATGTTCGTTCAAGTGGCTCTGCAATTGCAAATCAGCGAACAAAACCTGCGCCTGTTGCGCCTCCGCCCGGTGCTTTTGCTCCCAAATCGGTAGCGTCATACCCGCATGGATGCCGCTGAAGCGCTGCCCCAAAATGCCCTGATAGTGGTAGCCCGCCTCAAATTTTGGCAGCTGCCACGTCCGGCTCAATTCGAGTTGTTTTTCAGCGATGCGCCGCTCTTGTTCCAGGGTTTGACGCTGCGGGTCGGCGGCTTCGTATGCCTTTTCGACTTGCTCGAATGTGGCGATTTCCGGCAGCGGCGGGTAAATAGTGTCCTGAAAAATGAGCGCCTCGCCGCCGTTCAATTCAATCAAATGTGTTTGCAGTTTTTGCAGTTCGACGGCATTTTCCTGCTGCAATTGGTTGATTTCCAAAAGTTGCAGCCTTGTTTTGTTCACATCCAAAATGTTGCCGTCACCCCGGTCAAGTTTGGTCTGGAAATCGCTCCGAAGTTTTTCCAGGTCTGATTTGCGGCGTTCGTACTGCGTCGCCAACTTGTTGCGCCAGACCATTTCGAGGCAAACTAATTTGGCTTCCTGCAAAACCTCCCGCCGCCGGGCGGCGATTTCAGACGTGGAAATTGCGCCCTGCTCCGCCGCCAATTCCCGCCGCTTTTTGTACGTCGTTGGAAAATCAAAGGGCTGTACAATGAAAATATCGGTTTGGTCGCCCGCCGCCGCCGGAGAGCCAAACAGGTATTGCCCCTGCACCGTCGGGTTGGGCAGGGTCAGTCCCGTTTTGTATTCTAATTTTTTGGCTTCCCAAAACTGCCGGTCGGCGGCAAGCGAACGGTTGTTTTTTTCCACCGAGGTCAAAACAGTTTCGATATTCGATTGACTAAAAACTTGGCTTGGAAATGCCCAAAAAAATGCCGCTACGATTACTAAACTTTTAAAGTTTAGTAATCGTGGTACAACGCTTATTTCAATGCTTTTATAGTTCATTTCGATACGTTTCTATTGGTGAGAAAATAGACTACCGGCACAATGAAAATATTGAGCAAAGTGGACGTGAGCAAGCCGCCCAAAATGACTTTTGCCATAGGGCTTTGGATTTCATTGCCCGGCATGTCGCCGGCGATGGCCAGCGGGATAAGCGCAAGCCCTGCCGTTAGCGCCGTCATCAAAATCGGCGAGAGGCGGTCCACTGAGCCTTCCATCACCGTTTCGAGCAGTGGTTTGCCTTCTTCCTGCAAAGTTTTGTAGCGGGAAACGAGCAAAATGCCGTTGCGGGTTGCCACGCCAAAAAGGGTGATGAACCCGATAATCGCCGGAATGCTCAAAATGCCGGAGGTGAGCCAAATACTGAAAACGCCGCCAATCAATGCCAACGGCAAGTTCAGCAGGATGATAGTCGTCGTTTTCAGGCTTTTGAACTCCTGAAAAAGCAGCAGAAAAATCACCAAAAGCGAGAGGAATGAGGTCGCCAGTAAGGTTTTTGAGGCTTCGACTTCCGCTTCAAACTGCCCGCCATACTCGATGCGGTATCCTTCGGGCAACTTGATTTTTTCGGCAATTACTTTTTGGATTTCCTGAACGGCAGATTTTTGATCACGCCCCGCCACGTTCACCGAAACTACCGTTTTGCGCTGCACATTTTCCCGGTTGATGGTACTCGGGCCGGAAGTGCTGACCACGTCGGCGATGTAACTCAACGGGATTTTCTGCCCGTTCGCTCCGTCAATCAACGTGTTGCGGATGTTCTCGATGTTACCCCGATTAGCATCATCGAAGCGCAAAATGAGGTCGAAACGCTGGTTGCCCTCATAAATTTCGGACACCTTTTCGCCCGCAAACGCCACATCCACAAACTCGTTGAACTGCCCGACGGGGATGCCGTAATGGTTCAACAGGTCTCGTTTCGCCTTGATTTGCACCTGTGGGATTTCGATTTGTTGCTCCACGCCCACATCCACCAGGCCCGAAACAGGGGTAATCGCCGCCTTGATTTCGTTGGAAAGCGCGAACAGTTTTGCCAAGTCCGTCCCGAAAATCTTGATGGCGATGTTTGCCCTCGTGCCGCTCAGCATGTGGTCAATCCGGTGCCCGATAGGCTGACCGATGGTGATATTCACACCCGAAACATTGGCCAGGTGTGTCCGCACGTCTGCCATAAATTCGGCACGGCTGCGGTCTTTCAACAGGAAAGGCGCATCAATTTCGGCGGCGTTCACGCCCTGTGCGTGTTCGTCGAGTTCCGCCCGACCGGTGCGGCGGGTGGTGGTGTGAATTTCAGGAACTTTCAAAAGTTCCTCCTCGACCCGGGTACCGATTTTGTTGCTTTCTTCCAGCGAAATGCCCGGCAAACTGACCGCCGAAATGACCAATGAGCCTTCGTTGAATTCCGGCAAAAAACTCCTGCCCAATTGCGAAAGCACAACAATCGCTACCGCCAGCATCAAAACCGAGGCGACGAGGGCGGCGGTTTTGGCCCGCATCACCCGGTTCAAAACGGAGGAATAGCCTTTTTGCAGCCGTTGTACCAGCCAACTTTCGCCATGCTGCCGTTTCAACATCTTTTCGTTCGACAAAAGATAACTGCCCAAAACGGGGGTCAACGTGATGCTCACGACCAACGAAGCAAACAGCGAAACGATGAACGCAATGCCAAGCGGCGCAAGCAATTTGCCCTCCATGCCCGACAAGAAAAACAGCGGCAAAAACGCCACGATGATGATGAACGTAGCATTGATGATGCTCGTCCGGATTTCCACTGAGGCATCGAACACGACTTGTAGCACGCCTTTTCGACCCGGCTCCCCATCAGGGGTTGGGGGTGGCAGGCCGGCGTTCTGTTTCAGCCGTTTGAAAACATTTTCTACGTCAATAATCGCATCGTCCACGAGCGCACCGATAGCGATGGCCATGCCGCCGAGCGACATCGTGTTGATGGTGAAACCGAGCCATTCCAAGGTCAAAATGGCGACGATGAGCGACACGGGGATTGCCAAAAGTGAAATGACCGTCGCCCGCCAGTTCATCAAAAACAGGAAAAGGATGACGACCACGAAAATACTGCCCTCCAAAAGTGTTTTTTGGATGTTGGAAATGGAGGCGTTGATGAAATCCGCCTGCCGGAAAATCTTGGTGTTGATTTGCACGTCGCCGGGCATGTTTTTTTGCAAATCCAAGATGGCATCGTCAATTTTTTGCGTCAGCAAAAGTGTGTTCGTGGCGGGCTGTTTTTGTACGGTCATAATCACGGCGGGTTCGCCCCGGAGCGAGCCGTCGCCGATTTTAGGCGCAGTACCGATTTGCAGCGTCGCTACGTCCTCAATTTTTACCGTGCCTTGCGGCGTGCTTTTGATGACCGACTTGCCGAGTTCCGCCAAATCGCTTGTCCTGCCCATGCCCCGCACGATGTACTCGTTGCCGTATTCGTTCATAAAACCGCCCGACGAGTTGCCGTTTGCACCTTCGGCGGCGTGCAAAAGTTCGGTCAGCGACACACCGTAGGCAGCCATTTTTTGCGGCGAAGCCAAAATCTGGTACTGCTTGTACTCGCCGCCGATAACGACGACTTGCGCCACGCCGCCTGTTGCGAGCAAGCGGGGGCGTAGCGACCAATCGGCAATCGTCCGCAAATCCATTTGCGAAGTGCTGTCGGCGGTCAGGCTGATGAGCATAATTTCGCCCATGATGCTTGCTTGCGGCGCCATGGTCGGGTTGCTTACGCCGACGGGCAGGCGTTCGGCAACGGCAATAATTTTTTCATTGACGATTTGCCGCGCCTTGAAAATATCGGTGTTCCACTCGAACTCTATCCAGACAATCGAGATGCCCGCCGACGAGGACGAGCGCACCCGGCGCACGTTGGTCGCTCCGTTCACCGCCGTTTCGAGTGGGAACGTGACCAATTTTTCAACCTCCTCCGGCGCCATGCCGTGCGCTTCGGTCAGCACGACGACGGTCGGGGCGGTCAAATCGGGGAACACGTCCACCTCCATTCGGGAGGCGACGATGCCGCCGAACACGATGAGCAGAACCGTTGCGACGATGACGAGCAACCGGTTTTGGAGCGAAAAATCTATTATTTTGTTGAGCATTTCCGGGGATTTTTAATGCTCGTGCCCATGCGCAGGCATGGTGCCGGAAGCGGTGGACAATTTGATTTGATAAGCCCCTTTTGTCACGACCCGTTCGCCCTCGGCGATGCCCGAAAGCACCTGCACGTTCAGCCCGTCGGATGCACCGATTTTGATCTCCCGTTTCTGGAAACTTTCGCCTCCTGTCTGGACATAGACGTAAAAAACGCCCTGCTCTTCCAAAAGTGCGGTGATCGGAATGACCAAAGCGGGCTTCGTACCGGACTGCAAAAACACTTCGACCACCGAGCCGGGGACGAAATTTCCCCGGTTGTCCATCTCAAAATGGATGGGCAAAAAAGGCGAGCCGGCGTCTGCCGATTTTCCGGTTGAAACGACCCGCCCGTTCAAATTCCGGGTGCTGAAAACCTGCCCGTCATCGGCAGTTTTGAAATTGGCGGCGGTGAACGAGGCGAGTTTTGGGAAATACTTTTGGGAAACATCCGCCCGAAGCAAGAGCCGTTTGTTTTTGGAGATGGTCGCCAGCGGCTGTCCGGCCTGCACAAATGCCCCGTTCTCGACCAGCACATTTTTTAAAAAACCGGAAATTGGCGCGGCGACCGACTGCCTGTTTTGGTTGAAGTTTTTGGAAACCGACAGGTTGGCAAGTTGTGACTGGGCGTTTTCGAGGCGGAGTTTTGCTTCCAAAAAATCTTTTTCAGAAATGATTTTGTCTTTGACCAATTCGCTCGCCCGTTCGAAATTCTTTTTGGCTGTTGCCAAATCGTTTTCCGCCTGTTGGACGGCTGTACCCAGATTGCTTTGTACGACCTCGTTGCTTTTCACGGTGAAAAGCATGGTGCCCGCCCCGACGGCAATTCCCGCCACCATGTTTTTTTCTGAAAAAGAGGCGATGCCGCTGATTTGGGCGGTCAAAACAGCTTCGTCGCCGGGGGCAGCGAGAATTTGTCCGCTCGTTTTCACCACCTCGCTGAACGGTTGCACCCGTGCCGGGGCGTTGGCAAACTCGACTTTCCAGGCCTGTTCTTTCAGGTAGGAAATGTCGCTGCTACCACCTTCCGCTTCGGGCTGTTTTTCAATCGCCGTTTTTTCATCGGGAAAAACCTCGACGTTTTCGATGGTGATTTTGTCCGTGGACGCAGGCGTTTTGATGTCGAAAACGAGGTGGTAAATGCCCGCATTTCCTGGGGTCATCCGCAGGCGAAAAATGCCCGGCACCTCGGGTTTTTCGGCGGTGATGGACTGTGCCGTACTGCCGCTTGTGTTCACGAGCGAGAGGGTTACGCTGCCCGCGCCGATGGCTTGGAACAGGTCGCCGAGTGCGGTGAAATGCGCCGCAAAACGGCTTTCCTGCCCCGCCACGAGGGGCTTGAATTCCACGAAAAGTTCGGTTTTTTCAGTGTAAATCGTGCAGGCAAGTGGTTCGGGCGAAGGTTTGGCGGGTGCGATGTGGTTGCCGTCCGCATCGTGGGCGTGCCCGCTTTCAGCGCCAGGCTCGTGTTTGCAGCCAAAAAGGATGCACAAAATGACTGCCAATGGCAGCATCATATTTTTCATTATTGTTGAATTTAAGTGATGAAACCGCAGCCCGACGAGGCCTGGGCGACGACGGGCATGGTTTGAAAATTAAGAAATTAGAAATTGCGGCGATTTACGCCTTTGGCGGCTGCCAGATGTCGCCCGAGTAGGACGAGGAATGTCTTTGCTGCGAACGAGAAATTAACGATTTGGAGCTGATAATTTTCAGTTTTGGAAAAGCAACAATCGTATGGAAGAGCGGCAGCAAACAGGGTGTTTGGGTGGAACTATGGCAACAATCGCCGTGGTGGTGGTGCCGGAAGGGAAGGTTCTGATGTTCGGCGTAGTCTGCCTCGTAGTGTTCGTGGTCGGAATAGTGCAACCGCACAAAATCTACGATGCCGATTTTTTCCTGGTCGCAGATAATGTGGTGGGCAAAATGATGGAAAAATGCACCCATCTTGAAGATGTTCTGCATTCCCTGACCTGTTGGCGAACTGGTCGCCAAAATCTGAAAGGCAAGGAAGATGGGCAGAATTTTTTGCATCGCAGGGGCAAAGTTATTGATTGGGGTTTTGTTCAGGTTATGTTTTTTCCTGGGTAGCATCGGCGGCAGGGCGCCGGGTTTCCAGGTGACGGGGAAAGCCTAAGCCCCCTTGCCCACTTCTTTCAAAATTGCGTTAATCAATGCTCTGGTTGGTTCCAGCAAGGGCACAACTTCTTCTTCCTCAAAATCAAAAAAATCGCCGTAGTCGCCTTTTTGCCGCCAGTCAAAAAGATCGGAATACAATTTCCCCAAGCGCATTTCGATCCTGCCTGTCTTCACAAAATGCAATAAAAATTGAGTCTTCACGCCTGCGTGTGTTTTGGTCTCAATTTCAGATTTTGCCAATAAACCACTAACCGCATAGTAAACTGCATAGTAAAGCCGATTTATCGCAGCATTCCATTTCTGATTAGCGATAAGAAGTACAGCGACTTCATAGGCTTCTTCGGCTTTTTCAATCCGATATCTGGTGTAGTCATCTTGCTCCGGCTTCATATTGTAATGCCCTCCTTGGCAATGTTTCGGTAAAGTGGCGTAACACGATGCTTGCCGATCCAATCTGCTCTGGAATATACAAACGTGGAGATCGCTTGGCCGTATTCCAACTCTATTTCAAAGAGTTTGTGCCGGAATGTTTGCTCAGCCGTCAATGTGACCGCACCGGGTATCAAAATCAGGATGTCCCAGTCCGAATCCTTGCGTGTATCGCCGCGCGCACGAGAGCCAAACAGGATTACTTCTGCCTCAGCGTCAACTGACTTGGCAAATTCCTTAATCTTTTTGAGTATTTCCGCAGACAAATCTTGTGATGCAGTCATGGTTGTGTTTTTTGCAAAAGTAAACCGGATTTCAAAAACGCGCGCGATAACTCAATCCACCACCACCCCCACATCCATCCCCTCCTGCAAATACACCTCCAGCGGCGCGTCACCGGGTTTCCAGGTGACGGGGATCGGGCGCTCCTTGCCGTCCTTGCTCAACAGTTTGACCGATTTGACCGGAGCCGTCAACCCGTGGATCACGTACTTGATCGAACGCGCCCTGGGCTTGCCGGGATAGTCGAACCCGAAACTGCGCTGGCGGATGGTAAGCCGCCCGGCGGCAAACGCGGCGGTGAACTGGACCTGCCAGTACTTATTTGCCGTAAACGCATCGGGCGTGGCGCCGTCGTCCTCGTACACCGTACCAGATCCCGTCGTGGCGTCGGGGTGGTGGTAATAGTGTACCGCGACAGCCGTGGGATCATAGTCGTCGGTGCTGCTGATCTGTTTAGCCGACATGGGCACGAACGCGCCCGCCCGCACAAACACGGGAATGTCCTGAAGGGTCACGGGTACCTGGGCCGTTTGGCCGCCGGTGTACGATTGGCCGGTCCAGTAATCCAGCCAGGTGGCTCCTTTGGGAAAATGTACGGTCTGCGTCGTAGCACCTTTTTCCACTACCGGGCTGACGAGGAAGTCGTTGCCCCAAAGGTAGGTCGTGGTGTTGGTGAGCAGGGCCGGGTCGTTGTCCACATAACTCAGCGGGCGCATCATGGGCAAGCCGGTGGTGCTGTTTTCCCAGAGAAGGGTGTAGTTGTAGGGCAGCAGGCTGTAGCGCAACTGAATGTAGCGCCGCGCGATATTCTTGGTGCTGTCATCCCAAAAAACCGGTTCCGCCGGCACGTCCTCTTGTGCGTGCGTGCGGAAGACGGGTTGGAACGCGCCATACTGTAGCCAGCGGGTGTACAGTTCGGCGCTGCGGTAATTGCCCGCAAAACCGCCGAGATCGGAGTGCATGTAGGCGAGGCCCTGCATACCCATGCTGAGCGCAATCTCGACCTGCGGTTTCAGTCCGCCCCAGGAGCGGTTCACGTCGCCCGACCACGGGACCATGCCGTAGCGCTGCGAGCCGACAAAGCCGGAACGCATCAGGATGACGGGCCGGCGCTGTGGGAAGTCTTTGCGGAACCCCTCGAACACGGTTTTGGCCCACTCGTGGCCGTACAGGTTGTGCACCTGGTCGGCGCGGCCGTTCACATGGAGCAGGTCGTCGGGGTGCATTTCCGGCTCGCCGAGGTCGCCCCACCAGCCGTCCACGCCGCTGAGCGTATGTTTTTTGTAAATTTCCCAAAACCAGTTTTTGGTTTCGGGTTTGAAAATATCGAGCAAGGCGGTATTGCCGAAGTAGAAATCGTATAGGTACGGTTTGCCGGTGGCGGTTTTGCCGACCAGTTCGAGGCGGGTGGCCTCGTCGAAGGTTTTGGTGTGTTTCAGGATGAACGGCTCGGTGATGAGCACGGTTTTTACGCCCTGTTTTTTCAGATTAGCCATCATTTTTTCAGGTTCCGGAAACGAGTCGCGGTGCCAGTCGAAGTTGCCGAGGTGGCCCTTCACGTCGGGGCCGAACCAGAACAGGTCAAGCACAATGGCGTCGAGGGGGATATTGTCTTCCAGGTATTTTTCGGCCACTTCCTCCACCTCGGCCTGCGAGTGGTAGCCCATGCGGGAGGCGATGTTGCCGAGCGCCCAGCGGGGCGGCATCGGCTGGCGCCCGGTGACGGCAGTGAATGTGGTGGCGAGTTCGGGCCACTGGTCGGCGGCCACCACGAGGTAACTCATGCGCCCGCCCACGGCTTCGAACGAGAGCACGTTGGATCGGGTAGCGCCCAGGTCCATGTACCCGCTCGCGCCGTTGTCGAACACGAGCATATACTTTTTGGAAGAAATGGCGATGGGCATGGAGTAGTACATCAGTTCGGCCTTGTCTTCGTAGCCGTAGCTGGCTTTGTTGTACAGTTGCAGGCGTTTGCCGCGGCGGTTCATGCCCAGCACGCGCTCGCCGCCGCCGAGCAGTTGCTCCGTATCGTCGAGTTGGAACCGAAAACCGCGGTAGTCACCGCTGTCGAAATAGCCGGCCTCCTCGGCAAACAGCGGTTTTTTCTTGTAGCGAAATTCGATGTGGAACGGCGATTTGGTGATGTACAGCGCCAGGCCGTTGGTGATGTACTCCACGTTTTTGGGACCATCAGAAATGACCGCCGGCACCTTTTGCGGGGCCGTACCCACGGCGTTGGAGGGCGGGTTGGTTTCGCCGTTCGGCGTAAAAGCAAGCTCGAAGGCACTTTCGGAAAAGGTTGTAATATCGAATACCCCGTCGTTGGTGCGGATGCGCAGGCCGGTGCCGGTTTTTTCCATGGACTCGAACGTGCGGATATTTTTAGGCGCTTCTTTTTCAAAAACATACACCCGGTATTCCCAGGCTTTCAGGCTCATTTTGGCCCGGGTGGGCAGGGTCGTTTCGGCGTTGGTGAACACCTCGCGGTATATGCCGGCACCGTCGGCCAATTGCAGGCTGACCTCGGTGGCTGTGTTGGTCAGGTTGATCACCGTCAGCACTTTGTTGGCGCCGGCGGTGCGGCTGAAAGCGGCCACGAGGTCGGGGTGTTCGTGTTTGATTTCGCGGACCGGCCCCCCGTGGCGACCGTTCCAGAGGGCAGGATTATCCCGCTTGAGCGCATTCAGTTTGGTATAAAATGGCGCCAGTGCGTACGTACCCCAGTCAATCGGGTCTTTTTCGAAAAATTCGAGGCGCTTTTTGAACGCTGCCTCCTGCCCGGAATAGATCAGCGGTATGCCGGGTACGGTGTAGTACAGCACCGAAAATGCCTGCACCCCGTCGCCGAGGCGCTCATACTCGGTACCCTGCCAGGAGTTTTCGTCGTGGTTGGTGATGAACTGCATCGGGTAACCGCCTTTGGGGTAGGCGGCATCGGCTTCGCGCAGCAGCTCAAAAATTTGCCCGGCGTTTTTTTTGCCTTTGGCAATATCGTTCATCAGGGTGTGAAACGGCCAGCCGTAGTTGGTGTTGAACGCGCGGTTGAGCAGGTTGAGTTTGTCGGCGTTTTCGGCCAGCATCCACACGGGTTTGACGGCTTCGATGGCGTCGCGGGCCGACTCCCAGAAATCAGTGGGCACCTCACCGGCCACGTCGCAGCGGAAACCGTCGAGGTGCACTTCGCGAATCCAGAACAGCATTTCTTCAATCATGGCCGCACGCATGGCCGGCTGATCGTAGTTCAGATCGGCCACGTCGGTCCAGTCGAACGGGGCGATGATCACGCCTTTTTCGTCGCGGTTGTACCAGTCGGGGTGTTTTTTTACCCAGTCGTGGTCGCGGGCGGTGTGGTTGCCCACCCAGTCGAGCACGACTTTCATGCCGAGTTTGTGCGCCTCGTCCACCAGGCGTTTGAAATCCTTGAGCGAGCCAAATTCGGGATTGGTAGCCGTGTAATCTTTGATGGCGTAGTACGAACCGAGCGGGCCTTTTCGGCTCTCCACGCCGATGGGATGGATGGGCATGAACCAGAGGATGTCCACGCCCATGTCGCGCAGGCGGGGCAGTTGTTTGGCGAAGGCGTTGAACGTGCCCTCCTGTGTGTACTGGCGCAGGTTGACCTCGTAGATATTGGCGTTTTTGACCCAGTCGGGTTCGGGGGCCAGGCAGGTGTCGCGCACTTCGGGCGCTTTCCGGAAGGCGATTTCCTTCAGGAAATAATAAATGTCTGTATTGCCGGCAGTTTTTCCCGTTTTGGCGCCATCGGCGGAGCGGAACACGCAGGCCAGGGCAATGACGTTGGTGTTCGGCTCGATGCCGTACAGATCGGTGATGCGGAATTTGAGTTGGTAGGTATCCTCGCCGATGCGTTGGAGTTTGAGCCGGTCGAGGTTTTCGTTCCAGCCGGCGGGCACCTTGTTCCAGCCGCCGGTTTGATCGGTCACGATGCCGGTGTGCAGGTACACGTCGCCGGTGTAGCCTTTCAGCCCGGCATTGCCTTCGGCGGCTTTGAAGGTGAGCACGACCTCTTCGGCGAGGCCGGGTTTTTCGGGGGAGAGGGTGACCTGGGCGTGGAGCAGAACGGTTGCCAGCAGGGCAACGAACAGGAGGAGCAGTTTTTTCATCAACGGATGGTTTGTTTTTTTCGGTCGAAAGGTAGGGGTAATGGGAGCTTTGGAAGTGTGGAAATGCATGCATAAAATCACGGCGACTTTGATGGGAAAGCGCCGAATCAACCTTATTTTTGCAAAAAAATAGCATGATCGAACTCAGTATTTACGATGAAATTGCGGGCTTCATGGCCGGAATGGACCCGAAAAAGGTCATTGCTTTCAAACCTTCTGAGGCCAATCAAAACAGGCTGGATGCACTGTTGGACAAACAACAGGAAGCAGGGCTTACGCCGGAGGAAAGAAGCGAATTGGAGCACTACCTGATTGTCAATCGCATCATCAGCCTTGCCAAGGCTCGGGCGATGAAACTGCTTTCCGCAGCATGACCTTGTTTGAATCCTTGCGCCAGGAAGCCGCCGCACGAGCCGACTTCCGATGCGAGTATTGCCTCGTGCGCGAAGCGGTTTCTTTTTATCGGTTCCATTTGGAGCACATCAAAAGCCGCAAACACGGCGGCCTGACCACTTCCGAGAACTTAGCCTATTCCTGTCCGGAGTGCAATGCCCACAAGGGAACCGATGTGGGCACATTCACAGACGACGACGAACGCCTGGTACGCTTTTTCAATCCAAGAAAAGACGTCTGGACGGAGCACTTCGAAATAGATGATGCCGGGATTTACGGCATCTCCGAGATCGGCAAGGCGACCGAAAAAATCCTACGATTCAACGATGCCGAACGCCTGATCTATCGCAGAAAATTGATGCGGTTGGGGCTGTATTTGTGAGTAGGGGGTATTGACAGATACATTTGCCCTGCCCCCTTCCATCCACAAGCCCAAAATCACCCTCATCCCTGACTCTACTCAGCAGATTTCTGCCTGGTGGGTGTATAAGTTTATGCACCCATTCAGGGGTATTTGTTCATGTAAATATGGGATTATGGAAAACATGCAATTTCAGTATCGCAGGTTCATTGCGCTCGTTGTATCGGCCTTTTTGCTATGCAGCAGCGTTGCAGCGCAGCGGATGATCAAGGACTTTCTCCCGGGGCAAAATTCATCCGGCGCGGTACAGGCTATCGGCCCTGCCGGCGAATCGGAGACGTTCTTGAACGTTTCCGGAGATTTATGGAAAACCGATGGCACCTGCGAGGGTACGGTACTCGTCAAGGATTTGTCTCAGGCAGGCTATCCAACAAACTTCATGCGCGCAGGCGCCCTGGTGTTTTTTACGGCAAACAGCGCGGCTAACGGTCGGGAACTTTGGGCAACCAACGGAACAGAAGCCGGTACGTATCTGGTGAAAGATATCTACACCGGCGCAAGCAGTTCGACGCCCGACGATTTTTGTCGCAAGGGCAATCTCTTGTATTTTGCCGCTACTTCCAGCGCCAACGGCAGGGAGCTCTGGCGCTCCGACGGTACAGCTGGAGGAACGTACATGGTGTCCGATATCCGGCCCGGGACCAACAGCAGTTCGCCCCAATCGCTGATTGTTTACAAGGACACCCTCTTTTTTTCGGCCACCACGACCATCGGTGAATGTCTCTGGAAATCCGCCGGTAGTGCTGCCAGCACCTCGCTGGTGTACGACATGATTCCGGGTTCCACATCGGGAGGCATCGGATACATGGCGGTAGCCGCCAACCAGTTGTTTTTTTACGGCACTGACAACACGCACGGCAGCGAATTGTGGGTAACAGACGGCTCTACGGTCGGAACCAAACTGGTGAAGGACATCAATCCCGGCACGACATCCGGTTTGGCTTATGAACCATTCCACACATTCAGCAATGTCCTTTTCTTTATTGCCAACGAAGGCACGCACGGCAATGAACTCTGGCGCAGCACCGGCACGGAGGCATCTACCGTACTGGTGAAAGACATTAACCCGGGCTCAATCAGTTCTTTCATTGATTACTTTGCCAGTACATCCGAAGCCCTGTTTTTCCAGGCAACGGATGGGACGCATGGATCGGAACTCTGGCGTAGCAATGGGGCGGAAGTCAATACATACCTGGTGCGGGACATCAACACCGCCCCCAATGCCGGCGCTTCGTCTCGTTACCTGACGGTGCTTAACGACCGGGTGTATTTTTCGGCGTATGAAGAAACGCATGGTTACGAACTCTGGCGCAGCGACGGCACCTCTGCCAATACGGAACTGGTTGGCGATATCGAACCCGGGACGAACGGCTCCAACCCGAACAACTTGGTCGCCACCAATGATGAGGTACTGTTTGTCGCTAAAACCACATTGGCCGGGGTTGAGTTGTACAGTTCAGCCCCGCCGCCCGCCGGCCCGCCGGTAGATGCCGAGTTGACCTCCATGACCAACCCGAAATGCCATGGCGAGCAAAAAGGCGCCATAGACATTACCGTGACCCAGGGAACTGCCCGTTCGTTTTCCAATGGCAAGGGCCCATCAGCTATCTGAAATACTACACGGAAGATGTGAACAATGTTTATGCAGGCACCTATACCGTAACTATCACAGATGCCAAAGGCTCCACCAAGGCGATGACGTTCACCATCACCGAACCCGAATTCCTTCTCTTTGGTAATGTGTTGAGTAATCCGCCGGACTGCCATGGAAACCTGGGCGAACTGACTATCGAGGGAACCGGAGGGGCGCCGCCCTACAACTTCATCTGGAGCAATGGTGTGCAAGGCCCCACCCAAAGTAATATTCCGTTTCCGGGCGCCAGCTACACCGTCACCGTCACCGATGCAAACAATTGTACACGCGCAGCTCAATTTGGCAGCTATGCAGAACTTGCATACGTACCCCCCCTGGAGGTAAGCCACCCGATTTCCTGCTACAACGATATGGCATCCATTTACTATAATGAACCCCAAAAACCGGAGACGCCTTCAGATGCGATTTATCATTGGGAAGCAGGGCCGGGAGGCGAGATTTTGTCGGATCCGACCAGACTGGAGATTACAGTGCGCGGAGCGGCAACCTATTACATCACGGTAACAGCGTCCACCAGCGGATGCACGGCTACCGACTCGGTAATCGTGGCATCCGATATGCTGCTTCCGCTGGCCGATGCCGGGCCGGATCTTCCACTGAACTGTTCCACAGACACCGTTGTGCTGCAGAGTACGATTTCGCCCAACGGTAGCGACTATCCCAAACTGAATATCCAATGGGAAGCCCTGCAAGGCGGGCATTTTGTGAGCAGCCGTTATGAGCAAACACCCACGGTGGATCGTCCGGGCAAATATGTGCTTACGGTTCAAAACCAGTTTAACGGCTGCATTGCCCGGGATACGGTGGAGGTTGCCGGCGCATTGGGCGGCCCAGAGATCAGCATAACCGGAGACCCGACCTTTTGCCAGGGCGATATCGTCTCCCTTACAGCCGTATTGGACACAACCAAGGCTACATTTGAAGGGTGGTTTGTGGAAGGCGGTTTGTACAGCACGGCGTTGACCATCACCATGCCGGAAAGCGAAGGCTGGCAATACATCATCGCCCGGGCAGGGAATCCGGACGGATGTGTGCGCGATCTGCGGGTTGACTTGTTGCGCAACAACCAACCGTCTTTCCTGTCGCTTTCGGCCGATAGTTGCGGGTGCGGAGGTGTTCCGATCAGGGTAGCCAACTATTATCCCTACGAAAATATGAGCTGGCACTGGTCGGGTCCGAACGGCTTTACCCATGTTGTACCTGAACCTCATGTGTATCAGCCCGGCATCTATCAGGTGACCGTAACCATTGGCAATTGTACCATACAGGATGCTATTACGGTCGTCGGAAAATCATCGCTTCAAATTACCGACTACAGCATCACGCCTCCATACTGCCCGAACGAAGCCAGCGGAGAAATCTGGATATACAATGTCACAGGCGGCTGGATACAGGAGTATCTGTGGTCGAACGGAAGTCAGGGCACACGAGCCTACGGGCTGACCGGGGGCGATTACTGGGTCGGTATCACCGGAACGTCATACAGCAGTGGCCAATCGTGCTACCTGCACCAAACGTTCCATGTGCCGGCGCCGGATTCCATTACGATTAACATGGAGGTTGCCCTCGACAGTACCGGTGGCAACAATGCTGCTGTGACGGCTATTGTCTCCGGCTTGCCGGTACCCGATGCATATCTCTGGAGCAACGGCGAAACGACGCCGACCATCACCGGCCTTGCGCCGGGACTTTATACTGTGACCGTAACCTTCGGCAATTGGTGTACGGCGACGGCTACGGCGGAGGTCGTGTTTGCCGGGTGCACACTGGCACTGGAAGAAACCGGGGTTGTGGAAAATTCTTGCCCCGGCGCGGCAACAGGGTCGGTAACCATAGAAATTTTGAACGGCATGGCGCCGGTCGGGCTGCTTTGGTCCAACGGCGCACAAACTGTCGGCCTGACGGACCTGGCAGCAGGAATCTACACGGTTACCGCCACCGATGCACGCGGGTGCACGGAAACGCTCGAAGTGGAGATTTTGACCGTGGATACCACGCCCCCCGTGCTCCAATTGGCACAACTGACCCGCTCGCTGGATGCCGCCGGGCACCTCGTCCTGACGGATCAGGATTTTGACGCCGGCAGTTTCGACAATTGCGCCATAGCCGGTTTTGTCGCCGAACCTTTGGAATTTGATTGTGCCGATCTTGGCATACAAATCGTTACGGTGACCGCCACCGACGGCAGTGGCAATGTAACGACGGGGCAGGTTCTACTGATCGTGCAGGACCTGGTACCGCCGGTCATCACCTGTCCCGAAAACATCATCGTCGGTTTCTGCCAGCGTGCCGTAACATTTGCTATTCCACAAGTGCATGATGAGGTCTGCTTTGTTTTCGACCCGGACCGGATGACCCAACTGGAGGGGTTGCCTTCCGGAACCGAATTTCCGGTCGGAACTACCGTGCAGGCATTCCGGTACATCAAACTCAATGGCCTGAGTGATGATTGCCAATTTACGGTGACGGTTGCACCCGAAATCAGCGGTGTAACAGCCGATATCGCAACCGCTACCTGTGCCGGGGACTGCGACGGCAGCCTGGAAACAACGATAACCGGCGGCGCAGCTCCATTTGCATTGAGCTGGAGTACGGGCGCGAGCGGGACAACCCTCGACGCGCTTTGTGCCGGCATCTACTCCGTGACGGTAAGCGACCAATACGGCTGCACCTGGGCATATACATTTACTGTTTCGGAACCGCCGGTCCTGCTGCTGGAGGCCAATCAGGTTACAAACGATACCAATAGCCTGGGCGTTGGCGCGATTGACCTGGCGGTTTTGGGCGGTACGCCGCCGTACACATTTGCCTGGTTCCTGGGCACATTGGCGGTAGGCCAAACGGAAGACCTGAGTAACCTGTTTGCCGGGAAATACCACTGCGTGGTAACCGACGCAAACGGTTGCCAGTTGGAAAGCAACGAGTTCGTGGTGGATAATATCGTCGGTACAACCGAGCCGGACTGGGCTGCCGGGCTGGTTATTGCTCCCAACCCGAGTAGTGACGTGGTATGGGTGCGCTTCTCCCGTCTGTTGAACGCGCCACCGATCTTCCAAATTCTGGATTTAACCGGTCGGGCTGTTGCGGTTGATTTGCGCCATGCGGATGCCGGACAATTGCAGTTCAGTGTGCGCGGATTGCCGGCCGGCGTGTATCTGGTTCGTTTGTCGGTGGACCAAACGGCGGTAACCCGTCGGTTGGTGGTGGGCCAATAAAACAGTGATCGTAGTGCTTACAAGGCAGGGGCGTGGCCGCAATGATGCGGTCACGCCCCTGCCTAATATCTTTCTGTGTGTTTTTTGTTATTGTACGCCGTAGTCTTACGGATGCGCAAGTACTTCCGGCTCCGACGTCGTTTGTTTCCCGTAAATCTCTTCGCGTGTGCGGTATTTTACGGTATTGAGCAGGGCGATGAGGCGGTCGCGTTCCACCTGAAACTCCGCGAGCAAGGCGCCGGTGATCGGCTCGGGTTGGGGGAGGTTGAGGCGCAGGTGGTCCACCTGTTTGCCGTTTTTCCAGAAACGGAAGCAGACGTGCGGGCCGGTAGCGAGGCCGGTGGATCCGACGTAGCCGATAGTCTGGCCTTGTGCGACCCGCGCGCCCGGGCGCATGCCCTTGGCGAAGCCGCTCATGTGCAGGTACTGGGTTTCGTAGTTGCCGTTGTGGCGGATCTTGACAAATTTGCCGTTGCCGCCGCGGTGGGCAGCTTCGACGACGGTACCCTCGGCCACCGCGATGATGGGTGTGCCGTGCGGAGCCGCATAGTCGGTGCCGAAGTGCGGGCGGTTGTAACCCAAAATCGGGTGCATCCGCTTGAGGCTGTAGCGACTGGAGATACGGCTGAACTTGACGGGCGCTTTCAGAAATGCCTTGCGGGCTGGGCGGCCATCGAAGTCGTAGTAGTCTGTTTTTTCGCCTTCTTTCTGGAAATGAAAGGCGAAGGATTCTTTGCCTTCGCGTTCGTAAACGGCGGCGATTATTTTGCCCGTTCCGACAGCCTCGCCTTCCACGATGTGCTGTTCATAAACGACTTTGAAGCGGTCGCCTACTTTTTGGTGGTAAAAATCCACGGAAGAAGAAAGGACATCAATCATGCCGTCGGCCAGATTGTCATTGAGGCCGTTGTCGGTCAGCGCTTGCCAGAAATTAGTTTCCAGCACCCCGGAAGCGGCGCGGATTTCGGTTTGCACGTCGCGCTTGACGACCTCCACCCGATAGGGTTCTTCCAGTTGAAACGTCACATATTCGTACGGAGACGGTTCATACACCATGAAACGGGGCGTAGCATCCGGCTCCGGGGCGAGGAAGTAGAGTTTTTTGCCCATTCGCATGGAGGTGATACTGAACACCTCCCGGGCGTTTTCGACGAGTGCGGCTACAACGGGGTAGGCCACACCTTTTTTTGTGAGCACGCTGCCGAGAATATCGCCGTTGCGTAGTTCGGTATCGGACAGGTGAAAAGCATCCATCGAAAGGCCCCAGCGCATGTTTTTGGGCACAACGGGCAGGGCATCCAATTCGGGCCGGGCAAAGACAACAGCGGCAGCCTGGCGGGTTTCGGAGAGGTCGAGGGAGGTGGTGATTGCTGCAGCGCCGGCTGCTACGGTTCCGGCAAAAAACCAATTACGGTAGGGGGAGTGCCAGAACTTGCGCAGCCAACGCTGCGGCTTTAGGTCGTCTATATTCACAAGTAAAAAAACGGTTTAGCGATTGTTGTGTCTTGGTCGGGGCGTGGCAAAAGTAAAATTGCATTCTGACTTTGCGCTATTTTTGGTCGCTGTTTAACTAAAGTACCCTGTATGCCTCCGAACCGGTTTTTTCAAACCGCACAACCTGCGTCCGGAAACGGTTGTTTGAAACAGCACGTCCCAAAAGCAATTCGACCCGTCTGGAATGAAGCGCGATATTTGCTTTTTTTGTAAAAATATGATTTTGAGAAACACTGCCGCTGTCCTCCTTTTTTGCACCGCTACCCTCCACGCCCAGCAGAGCACCTTCGATGCCGACAACGAAAACTGGGGCGCTTCCGGCGATCCCGTCAACACCACCGCCGTGTGGTTTGCCTCTGGCGGGCTTCCCGGCGGACATATCCGCGTGACCGATGCCGCTACGGGCGGCACCTGGTACTTCGAAGCGCCCGCAAAATTCAGGGGCAACAAGTGCGATGCTTACGACCGCTATCTCCGCTGGGACCAGTACACCAGCGATACCACCAATGCACAACAGTTCGGCGGCCGCCCCGATGTGGTACTGGAGGGCGCGGGTCTGACGCTCATTTTCGATAACGCCCAAAACCCCGGACTGGCCTGGACGCACTACGACCTCCTGCTGCGCGAAAACAGTGGCTGGCGCATCAGCAACCTCGCCGGCCCGGCCCCCACAGAGGCAGAGTTCCGCGCCGTATTGGCCAATGTGACGGCGTTGCGCATCCGCGGTGAGTACCGCTCGTCGGCCGACTTTGGCGGGTTGGACAATTTTATTCTGGAAAGCAGTTTTCGCTTCGACCTCGATGGCGACGACAGCTCGCTCGTTTTCGATGACGGCTTTGCAACCGACACCCTTTGCGATCCGTACAGCCCCGTTGTGGACGTGGATGCGGTGTTGTTTTCCGAAAAACCGGTGGACTCTATCGTGCTGCGGCTCCTGCTGGCACCCAATGTGCCGGACGAGTCGCTCAGCATCATTGGCAACCTGCCGGCTGCGCTATCGGTACTGCAACATACGCCCGGCTGGCTCACTTTAGTCAACACCGGCATGGCCACGACGGCCGATTTCGTCGCCGGATTGCAGGCTGTGCGCTACGCCAACAATGCCCCCGTGCCCACCCGTGGCGAGCGGTTCGTCGCCATTCGGCTCTATGGTGTGTGCGGCGACATGGGCGTTCGGTACGCCTACCTGCGCGTGTTTCCGGCAGGCGATGCGGGTCTCGATTCGGTGGCAAATCTTTGCGCAGACGGACCGCCGGCCAACCTGTTCCAGACCCTCGGCGGTATCCCGGAGCCCGGCGGCTACTGGGAGCCTGCGCTGCCCGCGGGCATGTTTGATCCCGCTATGAATACGCCCGGACTGTACAGCTACATCGTGCCCGGCGCCGGGACTTGTCCGGGCGACACGGCTACCGTGACCGTATCGGTGGAGCAATCGTTTCGTTTGCAGCCGGATACAACCCTGTGCTTCGGGGATGTATTTTTGCTGGCCGTGCCGTCCGGTCTGGCTGACTGGCAATGGAGCGACGGCAGTACGGGCGCGTTTTTGGACATCAGCACGCCGGGTACCTATTCCCTGAGTGGGCAAACGGCCTATTGCACCTTTCGCGACTCCCTGGAGGTCGCGTTTTTTACCTGCGAAACCTGCTCGTTTTATGCCCCCAATGTTTTTTCGCCCAACGACGACGGCCGAAATGATACCTGGCAAATTTTCCTCCCCTGTGTCTGGCAGAACTTCCGCTTGTTGGTATTCGACCGCTGGGGAAATCTGGTGTTCTCGGCCGCCGATCCGGGACTGGTTTGGAACGGCAAGTCGCAAGGCGAACCCGTCCCGGCGGGCGTGTACATCTGGAGCCTCGAATGGACCGGCGAACGTTATGGCGTATTTGAAACCTATCGGGAAAGCGGCGGGGTGACGGTGGTGCGGTAGCCACACTACGGGAGAGAGGCTGTCTCATAAGTCCGTTGCGCCGGGGGGTTTACAGGATTTCGTCCTGTAAACTGTCTGTCGTCTTCCGGCAAACCTGCGAGGCTCTCGTTCCAAAAATGTCCAGTAGTGGTGCTGTAGGTATCTCGTGCTTGCCCGCTGCTACCTGAACGGCGTCGCGAATTTTTCATCTACCAGCAGGGCATCATCGGTCAGCGTACGCAGGAATGCCGCGAGTGCGGCCTTGTCGTCGGCGCTGAGGTTGAGGCGCAGGGGCTGGCCGGCGTTGGGCTGGCCGGGCGGGATGCGGAGCCGGTTGTCGAGTGCGGGGCCGTTCTGTACGCCGGAATTGTAGTGCTCAATCACCTCTTCGAGGGTTTGGAAACGTCCGTCGTGCATGTAGGGGCCGGTAGCCGCCAGGTTTTTGAGCGAAGGCGATTTGAAGATGATCGTTTCGCCGGCATCCAGTCCGTTGCTGAGGCTGTTTTGCGCCAGCGCGAAGGTGGGCAACGTATGGCAGGCGGCACAGGCTACACCCTGAGGCGGCCCCAGGATGAAAAGTTGTTTGCCCCGGTTTTCCTGTTGCGTGTAGTTGGGGAATGGCGCTCCGTTGCCCGCGCCCGGTGCTCCGGGATTGAATACGGCTGTAAAACCCTGGTCAAACTTGCTGCCCGTGGACACCATGCTGCGCACGAACTGCGCCAGCGCGCGTTTCATTTTTTCTTCGGTGATTTCCCGGCTACCAAAGGTTTCCTCGAAGAGGGCAGGGTAGTACTCCAGGCCCTGCATTTTCTGGAGGAGTGCATCCATGCCGCCATGCGCGGCATCGAAGCCCATTTCTATGGGGTCTTTGATGGGCTGGGTGACCTGGTCTTCCAGGTCTACGGCACGTTTGTTCCAGAACATACGCTCGCCGGTATAGAAATTGGCGTTGGCCAGCCGCATGGAGTGTGCGCCCGTGAGTTCGCCTTCGATGCCCCGGCTGAATGTGCGGTCGTCACTGAATCCTTTTTCCTGAAGGTGGCAGCTGTTGCAGGCAATGGTGTTGTTGCGGCTCAGGTTTTTGTCGTAAAAAAGTACCCGACCCAGCGCAGCGCCGGCATCGGTCACGCGGTTGATGCTGGGCGCGTTGTCCGTAGCCTGGATGTTTGGGCCGTAAGGCACCGGGAACACCGGCGCAGCGTAGTTGGGCACGTTGCTGACGTCGAGCGCCAGGTATTTTTGAACGATGGCCTGGTTATCGGGCGACGGGTCGGTGATTTCCACTTTTTTGCAAAAGGAAAGGGCAAGTACCATACAGACCGCAAAAGCGGATGGAAGAAAAATGACTTTTTTCATGGTGTAGCTGTTGTATTCGTCAAAAGATTAGAGTTGGTATAGTATGCCCTCTTGTATCTTGGCGGCATACATCGTGCAGGCGTTGTAAACTCAGGTTGTCGCTTGTTCCTTCCATCACGGCAGTCGGGTTGCGTGGCTTGGCGGATAAAAATGGCGCAAGATGCAGGATTTCAGGTTGAGGAGGATTAAGAAATTGAGCGGGGTGTGGGATGCGAGACCGGTTGTGCCGTGCGCGATTTTTTTTGACCCGAACGAGCGCGGGAGGTTTAAAGGAGAAAGCTGGGGGGACATACTTTTCTGGACATTCGCTATTTTTCAGACGATTCGCATGCTCTGTGCGTTTTGCTTTCTCACCTTCTCAACTTACAATCAACTCATGCGAAACATTCTTGCCAGTATGCTTTTCATCGCCTGTGTGCCGGTGCTCTGGGCAGGTACCCCGGTAACTCCAAAAATTTCTGAAGTGACGATTTATCGCTCGGGAGCAAAAATTACCAGTGTTGCTACCGTAAAAGTGCCCGCCGGCATGTCCGAAGTGATTTTTGAAAACTTGTCGCCGCACTTCAGCAGCAATAGTTTGCAGGTAAAAATTAAAGGCGACGCCCGCCTGAATGCTGCGGTTTTTCAATTGAAACCCCCGGTCCCCGTGCCGGAAGAACCGCGGGCGCGGGCTATCCGCGATTCCCTGACCCTGCTCGGCGACGTACTCGTGGCCAACGAGCAGGAAAATAAAGTGCTGGACGACGAAATCCAGATGTTGCAAAAAAACAGCGCCCGCGTAGGCACTACCGGTTCGGGGCAAACGGGCACGCTCACGGTGGCCCAATTGCAGGAACTGGCTGACTTCTACCGGCAGCGTTTGCTCGAAATCCGCTACCGGCAGCAAAAACTGACACTCGTCCAGCGTGGAATAAAAACCGTGTACGAACGTCTGCAAATCGAACTCACCCGCCTGCAACCCAATACGGGCAACCAAACGGGTGAAATTACCCTGAAACTGGACGCCAACGGCGCACAAAACCTGGAAATAGCCTGTACCTATCTGGTCGGAAATGCCTCGTGGTCGCCCCTGTACGACCTGCGCTCGGCCGGTCTGGACAAGCCCCTGCAACTCACCTACAAAGCCAATGTGCGCAACAATACCGGCTTCGACTGGAAAGGCGTGGTGCTGCACTTGTCGTCGGCCCAGCCGCTTTCCAACAATGACCGCCCGATCCTGAATCCGGTGTACGTTGATTTTCGGGCAGTAGCTTATTATCAGGATCAAAAGGCAAACGCTTACGGCAATGTGTACCAAATGGACCAAATTGTTGCGGCGCCCAATCTTGCCGTTGATATGATGCGGGCGGGGGGGACTGAACCGTCCCTGGCGGAGCCGGAAGAAGCCGATTTCCTGGCTACGTTCGATTTGCCAACGCCGCAGGACATCTTGTCCGATGGGAAAGACAACATTGTCACACTGGAGGAAAAAGACATCCCGGTCGTTTATGAATACCATGCTGTACCGAAAGTGGAGCCTGCCGTATTCCTGCTCGCCAAAATTGCCGACTACGGCCAGTATAGCCTGCTGACCGGCCCGGCAAATATCTTTTTCCAGGAGACATTCGTTGGCCAAACCCTGGTGAATCCGCAAATCACCGCCGACACGCTCCTGCTCTCGCTGGGCCGCGACGACCAACTGACCATCAAGCGGGTACAACCCAAAGACTTTACCGAACGCCGGAAAATTTTCGGTTCCAAAATCCGGGAAACCTGCCAGTACGAGATTTCGATCAAAAACAACAAATCGAAAAGTGTCACGGTGGAATTGATTGATCAGTTTCCCATCTCCAAACAAAAAGATATTGTGGTCGAACTGGTGGACCGCGGCGGCGCCAAGGTCAACCCCGAATTCGGCAAACTCGAATGGAGCGTGGAGGTACCCGCCGGACAAACCAAAAAAGTGCGGTTCTCCTATTCGGTGGAATATCCGAAAGAACGTGGTGTCGGGTATTTTAAAGGATGACAGGCGGCAACCATTGCCCCTTTTCTGTTGTTAACGGGCCTTGCACTTTTGTAATTCGTACCGCAGTGATGTCATGTCCAAGAAGAAACAAAACGACCCGAACGACGCCTTCGTCAATCCGATAGACAAGGACAAAGTAGCCGAAAACCCCGGCTTGTTGCCATACGCACACACGGCTGGCGGCGCCGTTATTCGCCCGGAGGATAAGGGCCGCATCCGCGGAAACGCCATGACGGCCATGTATGACCAGACGGATCGCCAGATGGAACAGTTGCGCCGGCAAATGGAGACGCTCGTAGGTCAGGCCAAGGCTCTGCAAAGTCGAATGAGTGTATCGGAGGCCATTTATCAAGCCGAAATCCCGTTTCAGCCGGTCATCCACCATATCTACCACCTGTACCAGCGCAAGACTGACGGTACCCACCTGCTCTCGATGGTAGCCCCGGAAGAATGGGGCCGGCGTGCGCCCTACGAGCACCTGGCTACTGTGCGGCTGCTGGGGGACCATACCTGGGAAATACTGGCCTGATGGACACACTCCGGAATCCGTGCTGAAAATGTGGCGCAAAAGTGAAAACTTTGCTCCGGCATCATCAGCACTAACCACCCGGCGTGAAATACAAGTCCTCGCAGTACTGTCCGAATTGTCACTTCCCTTTTCCACACAAAGCGAAGTTTTGCGCGCATTGCGGGCAAAAAAACGAAGCGGAGATGATGACCGTGGGCGCGTTGCTCAAGCAGGTGTGGTTCCGGATACTGCATCTGGAAAGCCGCTCCCTGCTTTTTTTGTGGCAAATGTTCATCCCCGGCTATGTGACGCAAGAGTTTTTCGCCGGCCGGCGTAAACGCTACCCGCACCCGATCCGCTTCTTTTTCATCGTCTGGTTTTTGTTCCTGTTCACCCTGAACCACCTGACGGATTTTGGCACTGGTCTTACCGACGGCTTTAGCAACACGGGCGGTAACCAGAAGGGGACCAAGATACGCGCCACGGTTGCCGATGGGCAGAAATTTGATTTCTACGCCATGGGCAAGCGTAGCGCTGAATTTGAAAAAATGCGTCGGGAATTCGATTCGCTCCCGCCTGAGTATCGCACACCGGATACCCGAAAAGCCATAGACAGCTTGTTGCGTCGGACTTATGGGAAAGTACCCAAAAACTTCAACGACTTCTGGGTGGTGGCCACCGACTCGGTGGAAACCCGAACGCCCGACTCCATGTCGCTCAAACTCGGCTTCAAAAACATGCGCCTTGCCAACAGCGATGTGTTTCTCTTAGATGCCGACGCTATCGCCATCAAATACGGGGTGAACAAGTGGTTTGACCTGATCTTGCTGAAACAAGGCATCAAGACCCTGCAAAATCCGTCCGCCCTAATGAAAACCTATCTCGGGAACTTAGCTTGGACGCTGCTTGCCCTCATTGCCCTCATGTCGGCTGTGCTGACACTTTTGTATTGGCGACAAGGGCGCTACTATGTGGAGCACTTTCTTTTCCTGCTCAACGAGCACACCAGTCTCTTTTTGCTGCTCCTGCTCCTGATAGGGATCGATACCCTGTTACCCCTCCAGGAATTTTGGGCGCTCCCGGTCATCTGGATGGTAGCCAGCCCGTTTTTTGCCATGAAACGTTTTTACGCGCAGGGCTGGAAATCTACCATTTGGAAGGCTCTGGTATTTTCTTTTGTCTACCTCGTTGGTTTCATCGTGCTGTTTGCGGCCGGCATGCTGTTGGTTTTTGTGTTTTTTTAAGTCGGATCTGCCACATACCCCACGAACAGCATGGTGTTGGTCGGGATGTGCCGCAGCACGAGCACAAACGGGCGGTTGTACCGAAACTCCGGCGGCGCCGATGTGATACCAAAACCGATAGACGTGACCGCCGCGCCTTCCGCACCCTTTTCATCCACCTCCAGCACGGCCTTGTGCCGGATCTGGTTGATGAAGATATTCTGGGCCGCCGTACCCATGGCCGTGAAATCGGCATCCCGATCGGAGAAGGCCGCCTGCACGCCGAGGTTTTTCAGACTTTGGATGAGGTCGTTGTCATAAGCCAGTTTCAGTTTCGGAAAATAGACCATGGCGCGGGTGTACTGGGCGCCGGCATACAGGCTTTTCCAGGTGTCGGCGGTTATGTTCAGGTGCCAGTCGGTGGCCGTGTTGGCGGTGGTTGGCTGAATAAAACTGATGCTGAACGTGGAATCCCGAAACGGAACATCCACCAGTTTGTGCTGGCCCGATTGGGCGACGGTGAAATCCCGGTCGGCTTGCACAAAATCCGCCTGTACCGTAGTGCCGTCTGCTTTGGTAAAGGGTTGTTTCGCAGTCAAATCCGGAGAAAATCCCGTAGCCCAATCGGCTTTGAAGTGCAGGGCATTGATGAGAAAAGCCACGTCGTACACGGTGATCCGCTCCAGAATTTTATCAATTTTCCCTTTGGTACTGGTTTTTACCCAGCTGTTGATCTGGTCGAGAGCGGCTTGCTCGGCGCTGAAATTGATGTTGTCGGCACCGCAGGCGTAGTGTGCAGAGAGGACATCCAGAAAGGGCGTTTTGACGGAAATGCGCTTGTCATCGTAAAAATAATGGTTGGCGACAGTCACCGTCGGGTGCCCGCTTTGCTCGGTGAGCAGGGTGGTGAGGTCGCGGTGCAGCAGGTTCAGGTCGGCTACGGAGCAGTTCGTGCAGCCCATGGCGTCGAGCATTTCAGCCAGGGTATTGTTTTTGGCGCCGTTAGTGGCCATCGTGAGCGCAGTCTGTATGCTGAATGGCGAGATGAGCACATTTTCGCCTGGTTTGGCGAGTTGTTCCTGTTTGAAAAGGTTCCAGCCGAGCGTCTGGTTCATCCCGGCGAGTTGCTCCACCTTGTCTACGGGGACGGGGTCTTTTTTGATCGGTTCGGATTCTTTTTTACAGGAGGTAAATGCCAGGAGCAGGGCGAACGGGAGTGTGAAAAACAGTTTGTCCATAGTGCGTTGCAGTTTTTGTGAATGCTATGGGGACAGACCGGGCAGTGGTGGAAAAAGGTTGGGCACTACCACACTTGCCGGACATTTTCTCGAAACTCCCAGAGGCTGTCTCAAAAGCAGGGCTTTTCCGCCCTGCTTGGTGTTTTCACCAAGCAGCCTCGTGCAGAGCCGCCTGGTGAAAAAAGCATGGCTTTGACGGGAATTGATTTTTTCAGACAGGATTTACAGGATTTACAGGATAAATGAGGCGGCTCCGCCGCCGCAAATCCTGTAAATCCTTTTTATCCTGTCAAAACATGACACAGTTCTCTGAACCCTCTCGAACACTCCCCCAAATGGATTCAACTGTCAATTGCACAATACGGTACGGCTTACGAGACGGCCTCTATGCCCGAAAAAATGTCCGGCAGCGTGGGGCACTACTCCCGTTCGTATATCGAAACTCTTGTTTCCCCCCTTTCGGTATGCGTGGCTAAGGCTTCGCGCCAGGCATACACAGACCGCTTTCCCGGGCTTATTTCGACCATACCGACCAGTTTGTACTGGTTTTTGTGGACGGCGTACCAATCGAAAATGTTGTTGTAGGACTGCTCTTTGCGCAGCCAGGAGAAGGGCGAATTGACATAGACCAGAAACTTAGGTTTGTTGCGTTCCACCTCCGCTATCATGTCTTGCTGCATGGCCAGGCTGTACACCTGGTTTTCCATCAGGGGGTAGGTATAAATGTACCCCGTGGCCGGCAGGCGATCACTATAAAAATAGATTTGCGGTTCGGAGCCGATCACGGCAATCTTGTCTTTCGCGGTCGAATTTGCCCGAATAAACCGGCCTATTTCCAGCGACTCCGGGAAGGGGTTGGCGGAGCCAAACATACGGGTACACAACCGCTCCGGACTATCCTTGAAAAAATGCTCCCGAAACGTGCGTACCCCGGAAAAGAACATGAAGCCAAAAAACGCAAACGGCAACACGCCGAGGAAGGCAAGCCTTTTTTTTACAACCAACTCCTGCAAAAAATGCAAAGCAACCCCGACCAGCAGTGCCAGCGCCGGGAAAAACACAATGAAGTAGTGCTGTCGGAAGTAAAACCCCGGCAGAACGCACAGCAGGGAAAAAAGTACGAACAGGAGGATCGTCCAGGCGTATTTGCGGGCCGCATCGGAAAAAAACAACACGGCCAGACCTGCCACTCCGGTGTACCAGAACAGCAGCATGCCCCGGCTCAAAAACACAAAATTGGCGTCAAAGGAAGTGACGATATCGCTCCAGGTTTTGATGGAGGCGTACTGGCCGGCATACTCCACCGTCCAGTGCCAGAACCTGTCGAAACTGCCGGTGAGCACCGCAACGAGTACGACGAGCAAATACGGCAAGACAAGCGCACCGCCGAAAAGGGTCATGTTGCGCGCGCTGCTTTTCAGGTTTCGGGGTGTTTGTTTGAGTTCAAACAGCGCGAGTGCCGCCATACCGAACAGCATCAAAAGAACGGCGTGTTGTTTCATAACAAACGACAGCCCGAAACAAAAGCCGCTCGCTGCCAGCCGAAGCAGTGTCCGGCGTTCAAAGTACCGGAGCAACAGCAAGAACCCGGCGAGGCCGGTCAGTACGTTGAAATGTGTAGCGTGCGCGGAAAGGCCCAATGACCCGGGCGACAGGCTCAGCAGCGCGAAAGATGCCGCAGCCAAAACCCCTACGGTGTCGTTCACCAGTCTTTTCCCAACGGCAAAAAGCAGCACGATACTCGCCAGATTGACCACCAAAAGCCCTGCGTGTACGCCCGTCGCAGTTTGCCCGAACAAGAGCATCAAAAAAGCATACGCATAGTAGGTGCCGGGCAGTTTCATGTTGTACGCCATTTCGTATGGCGGGATGCCCTGGAGGATAAGCTGTCCCATCAGAGCATACTCGCCCTCGTCGCGCTCCAGTGGGAGCGATAAAAGCCGAAAACGCACAAAAAATACAAACAGGAGCACGGCTGCGAGGGCGCCGTACACCAAAATTTGGCGCAGCGGAAAGGAATCGCCCGAAGGCGCAGCGGCAGGGGCTGTTTTGGCGGCGGGCTGTTTTGTTTTGGCGGCTGGTGCTTGCCGTTTGTTGGAATGCTTCATCGTTTTTGTCCGAGATGGTTCGTCTTGATGCTAAAGAACCACAAGATTGGACAAAGTGCCGGACGTGCAAGTACCGCGATTTTTTTGTTGTTGCCCCCGCTTGGAGACTGTTTGGATTTCAGGGCCGAAGCGAAAGCGTGTCTGTTTGGTTTCAGACAAGGCAAAATTTGCAGCCGTAGCCGGTGGTAAAATTCGTATGTCAAAAAGATATAAGTTTGGACATTTAAAATGCAAACAAGTTTTTTTTAGTCTGGTTTGCTCCGGGAATCCCGGCATAGGTATTGAGTGCCCTATCTTTGCCTCCCAAATCGAATTTCATTCCATAAACATCCACAAGCCCGATAAACACATGACTTTCCTGATTACCGGCGGCGCCGGTTTTATTGGCTCTCATTTGTGCGAACAACTGCTCGATGAGGGGCAGCAGGTCATC
The DNA here is from genome assembly GCA_016719605.1 of Lewinellaceae bacterium. Lineage (GTDB taxonomy): Bacteria > Bacteroidota > Bacteroidia > Chitinophagales > Saprospiraceae > M3007. The sequence continues at coordinate 100,043 of JADJYW010000022.1, forward strand.
GCCATAGACAACTTTGACCCATTTTACGACCCGGCCGTCAAGCGGAAAAACCTGGCGGCGTTGTCCCCCCGGCCTGGATTCCGGTTTGTGGAGGGCGACATCCGGCAGCGGGCGGTTTTTGATGCTGTTTTTTCCCAAAATACCGTGGACGCAGTGGTGCATCTTGCCGCCAAAGCCGGGGTGCGGCCGTCCATCCTGCAACCGTCGGAATACCTCGACGTGAATGTGAACGGTACGCTGCAACTGCTGGAAGCCATGCGTATGGCAGGTGTGCCGCGTCTCGTGTTCGCGTCCTCGTCCTCGGTCTATGGTAATCAGGAAAAAACGCCCTTTTCGGAGACCGACGACGTGAGCAACCCCATCTCTCCGTATGCAGCCACCAAACGCGCCGGCGAACTGCTGGCCTACACCTACCACCACCTCTACGGTCTCGATGTGGCTTGCCTCCGACTGTTCACCGTGTATGGCCCCCGCCAGCGCCCCGATCTGGCTATTCACAAATTCGCGCACCTGGCCCTCGAAAACAAACCCATCCCGCTCTTTGGCGACGGCAGTACCCGCCGCGACTACACCTTCGTGGCCGATACGGTGCGCGGCATCCGGCAGGTATTAGACCTGCCCAAAATCGGCTACGATATTTTCAACCTTGGCGGCGGCACGCCCGTGACCCTGCTGGAGATGGTACAGGCTTTGGAAAATGCCCTGGGCAGACGGTTGGAAATTCAGTTTTTGCCCAAACAGCCCGGCGATGTGGAACAGACCTTTGCCGATGTGGCAAAAGCGCGGACACAATTCGGGTATGCGCCGGCTGTAGGGCTGGAGGCCGGAGTAAAGTTGTTTGCGGAGTGGTTCTACGGCCGCAAATAAACCAGCAGCCACTCGCCGGAATAGTCCGTTCGTAACGTATCTACCGGCGGGCTGCCAAACAGCCAGTAGGCAATCGGTTCATCGGACGGGTTGACGAGGTAGAGCGCGTTCGGCTTGCTGGCATCGGTCGTTCGTTGCACGATGTAGCCGAGTTTTTGAGTCATGTAAAACGAGGCCGGCTCGCGGATATACGAGGTACCGTAGGCATACCAGGTGCGGTCGCGATACTTGTCCACCAGGTCGCGCACGTCCTGCCGGGCCTTCGAGGTCTCGTTTTCATGGTGGCGCGTCGGCAGAATAATCCGATCAAACGCGATGCGGGCTACGAGTAGGGACAGGATAACCCAAAACAAATAGCGCCTCCTGTCGGCAAAATAACACGTTGCCACTGCGGCTAACGTCGCTGCCGAACCCAGCGCCAGCGGCCCGATGCCCGCCAGGAAATTGACCTCCGGTACCCACGGCAACGCGCCAAATGCTACCGGAAGCAGCACCACCAGTACGCCCAGCAAACCCTGAAAAACCCGGTAACGCCAAGTGTTTGCCGCCCGATCCTGCTCCATGAGGTGAAAACTCAACACCGTGAACAAGGGAATGAACATCAACAGGTAGCGGGCGTACACCTGTACCGAACTCCAGTAAATGGGCAGGTTGACGGCCAAGAGCACGAAATTGAAAAATACAAAGCGGTTTTGCCGCAGGCGTTGCCAAAAATGCCGGTCGAACCACGCCAGAATGAGTAATGAAAACGGCAGGAAATGGTAGACGGCGTCAAACGGAAAGCGGAATACATGCTCCACCGTACGCCACCACCCGAACACCACACCGGTGCGCCGCACCGATTCGTTCCACAAGTTTGGAAGAAAAACTTCCATCGGGCGGTATTGCGCATAAATAGCCAGATAGCCGCCCAAAATGGCCACAGCCAACAACCCGCCCAGAACGTGTTGCCAAGAAAACAGCCGCCGCCACTGCCCGAAAAATACCAGTCCGGCCGTGAGCGAAAACCCCTGGAACACGATGGCAGGCAGACCCTTGAGCAAAAAGCCCGTTGCCATGAGCGCGTAGCTCACCAAAAACAGGCGTTGCCACTGCCCCCGCACCCCGAAATAATAAATACTCATAAACAGGGTGTAAATCACCACCGAAAACGTGGTGTCAATCAACCCCAACATGGAATCGTAGATCAGGAAGCGTCCGGCGAGCACGGTCATCAGGGCGGCCAGAAATGCGAATGACCGGCCAAACTCCCGAACGGTGAACCGATAAATAGCCACGCCAAAAACTACGAGGAAAAACACCGTAGCCGTCCGGGCCGGAAATTCTCCGAAGTAGCCGAACATCTTGAAAAACACCAGCAAAATCCAGTTGAATAGCGGCGGCTTGTTGATGTACGGCCAGCCGTGCAGGGTGGTGGCGATGTAGTTGCCCGACAGGTGCATTTCCAACGCTACCAGCGAGCGGATGGCCTCGTCGCCGTTGAAAGCGGCCACGCCGAGGTTGATGAGGTGCGCGGGCAGAAACAGCGCCAGGATGAACAAAACCAGATAGCGCGTGGGCAAGGCGCGGATAGCATGGACAAATTTGGTCATGTAGTGTTGTTTTTGGCGCCACGGCGTTTCTATAGGCATGCCACAACGGCGCACAGCATTGGTCTGGATTTTCTCTCAAAAACAGGGCTTGTTTTACATCCGCAACCGCCGCCACATGCTCAGTCCCAGTCCGAACAGCATGAGCAGCGAACCGAGCCAGACGAAGTTGATACCCGGGAAAATAATGGCTTCCAGCACGATGTAGTCCGAGCGGGGCGCGTTTTCTGCGATTTCGATCGGGATGCGGCGCTGTTCGTCGGAGGCCTGGGCAGCGGCAATGGTCATGGTAGCCGTTTGCGGATCAATCTGCTCGAAACGGACGTGCAGCCCCAGCGCTGGCGCCTCGTCCTTGAGGCTGAACGGGCGGTTGTCGCGAATCATATAGACCGGGTTGGCGGTGTCCGTGCGGCCGTCGGGCGCCGTGATTTTCAGGTTGGCGGCTACCGCGATATCCCCCGTTTGGGGCGCATACGCGGGGTGATCCACCTCGCGGCTGATCGCGGCGAGCTGGATTTTGTAGCCGTTGAAATCCACCGTTTCGCCCTCTTTCATCGGGAATTCCTGAAACGCCAGTTCCTCCTCCATCGTCAGCCACTGGCCCATGGACGCCTCGGTGAGGCGCACGCGCAGTTGCAACTGACCCACGTTGGCGGGCAGGGTAAAACCACCCTGGCGCGGACGCAGGTACAGCATGGGTTCGGCGGCGAAGCCCGTGGAGTCGTCGAGGTTGAAAGCGCGCAGTTTCAGGCCGAAGGCGAGGTCGCCTTTTTCCGGTTTGTAGTCCGGGTGCACGGGCTGTTTGGTGTAGCCGTCCACGATCAGGTAGTGTTTTTTTGTAAAAATCGTATCGCCTACAATCGCTTCGTAGGGATCAAAACGCAGGCTGTCCTCTTGTTGGCGGGCAAACTCCTGATCAAGTTCGGCCTTGGGCAGGGAGGAAACGTGGGTAAAAATATCGTGGGTCAGGTAGTGCTTGGTGGAAGGGTTGGAGGCCACGATATTGGTAAACTGCCGGTCGTACATCACGTTGGGGTATAGCGTAAATGCCTCACCGGTGTAGCCGCCCTTGCCGTCCTGCTTTTTGAAACGCACCGCAAACGTGCGGGTTTGCCGCTCCACGGTATCTTGCAGGTAGGTGGCCTCGAAGCCGCGCATCGGCATGGGCGCTTCCTTGAGCAGGAGAATGTTTTTGTTCAGATCGTCGCCGCCCATACCCTCGATAAGGCCCTCCATGGCGAAAGCATTGGTGGAAATCCACTCCTTGTTCAGGCCGGTACCGAGGATGCCGAGTACCAATATCCCGAAACCAATATGCGACAGCGCCGAGCCGGCTTGCTTCAGGTTGCCTTTTATGAAACTAATGATGTAGTCCACGTTGGCTGCCAGGGTGAACATAGCGGCAAACAACAGCGTGAAATACTGCCACGCGCTGATGTTGAGCCACAGCGCGTTCAGCGCCGAGAGCGCCACCGCCACACCGGCTGCAAGGGCAATATGCCGGACAAATTTTTTCATCCAGACGTCCGTGTTGCGCTCGCCGTAGCGCAGCCACTGGGCGGTGCCGGTCAGCAGGCTGATAAATACCGCAATCCAGAGTTGGTAGCGGTTGTGGTGTGCCACGGGATCTTTCAGCGCCGCACCCACATAATCGGGGTTGAAGGCCTGCACGATTTTGTTCCAGACCGGCAGCGACGTGGCGCCCGTGATCAGTACGGCGGAGAAAAACAGTACCAGCGATCCGATGAACATCCAGAACTCGCGGGATGCCGAAGCCTCCTCGGTGTCCATGTCCGGCACGTCTTTGCGCCGGGCCAGCCACAGTGCTGCGCCGAGCACGGAGAATACACCGATGAATAATACTAACTGCATGCCCAGCCCCATTTCCGTGAATGCGTGTGCCGACGAATCGCCGAGTATACCGCTGCGGGTGAGGTAGGTGGAGTACAGGATGAGCACGAACGACAGCAGGTAAAACGCGTAGGTACTGCGGATGGAGTAGCCGGTATTGCGGGCCACGAGATTGGTGTGGATGCCCGCCACCAGCACGATCCAGGGTACCAGCGAGGTGTTTTCGACCGGGTCCCAGGCCCAATAGCCGCCAAACGACAATGCCTCGTAGGCCCATGCACCGCCCATCAGGATACCGAGGCCGAGAATGGCGCCGGAGAACAGCGCCCAGGGCAGAGCGGGCTTCAGCCAGTCCTTGTGGTCGCGCGTCCACAATCCGGCAATGGCGTAGGCGAACGGCACGATGGTAGAAGCAAATCCGAGGAAGAGGGTGGGGGGGTGGATGGTCATCCAGTAGTTCTGGAGCAGGGGATTCAGGCCATTGCCCTTGATTTGCGACAGGTAGTCCGCTTGCGCGAAAATCGGTGCGTCCATCGTTTGGCGCAGCAGATCGAACGGGCTGGCTCCGAGGCGGTAATCGCCGAAGTACAAGCCGAGAATCATGGAGGAAATGAATACTTCTGCCAGCGCTACCACCGCCAAAACGGGGGCTTCCCACTTGCCGGCACGCAGCATGAGCACCACGCCCAGCACGATATGCCAGAAACTCCAGAGCAGAAAACTGCCCTGTTGTTCTTTCCAAAACGCCGAAAATGTGTATTCGAACGGTAGGTCGTCCGACACATTCGCCCAGGCGTACTGGTACTCGTAGTATTTTTTTACCAGAATAATGAACAGCGCGCCGATGACGCCCAGCGTAGCCAGACCGTGCAGCAGGAACGAGAAACGGCCCAAATTGCGCCAACCCTCAAAAGCCGCTGTGTCGCGGCGCCGAACGGCCAAAAAGTAAGCCACTCCGGCGAGTAAGGCGGCTACGAAGGACAACACCACGCAGAGGTGGCCCAGTTGGCCGGGGAAAAGATGCTCTCCAGTATAATTCATGTATGTGGATGTTGAAGCAAAAATAACTTGGCAAGGGGCAAGTTGGCAACCTGCCTTTTGAATTATTCTTTGACGTTATCGGTGACCTGGATGCGACCTGCCCCCACCCTTAAAGGGGAGTTGATCAGAGCAAGTGGCCAGACTCTTTCAATTACCGCTCGATCAACTCCCCTTTAGGGGTGGGGGGCTGGGGTCGCAGTCGGGTACAACATGCGGATAGTCACTTTATTCTTTTTCCGAGCGCACATACACCTCTTCGTCCTTGTACTTGGAGGGGCATTTGAGCAGCATGTCGGCGGCTTCGAAGGTGTCGCCGTTCATTTGGCCGGTGAGCACGATTTGTTCGGAGCGCTCGAAGTCCTGCGGTTTGCTGGCGCGCAGCACCACGCGGCGCACGTCGCCCGCATCGTCGCGGAGGTAAAAAGCGAGGAAGTTGGGGTCTTTTTCCGGGTTGTATTCCACGGGTTTGTCCTGCACGAGTTGGCCGACTAATTTCACACGGTCGCCTTTTTGGGCTGCCTGCTCGAAGTTGGCGTAGGTGGTCACATCCGAACTGGCGGAGATGAGGATGGCGATGGCCACGGCCACAACGGCTATTGCGATGAGGTGGGAACGTTTCATGTGTATTTGTTTTGGCGCAAAAGTACGGAGACAGGCAGGTTTGTCCAGATGATTTTTGCCGGTCGCGGGTGTTTAGATTTTGACGCCGGTTATACGATTCAGTTTTGCCTGGGGTGATCCCCTGTCTACCGCCGCTTCCACTTCCAGCACTAAGGTTACGATAAACCCGCGCTGCGGCCGGCGGCCCCGAAGCCGATATGGTCGTCGGCGTAGGTAATGTCGGCTGCCGGCACGGCGTGCTTGCCGAGTGTACCGAGCAGGTTTTGGTAAAAATCGCCCTCTTTCCGGCTGACGATCCCGGCGAGTTTGTCCACGGTGTCTATTTTTCGTTTGGAAAAAAGCACGACGAGCCGGTCGGTGCCGGCGTGGGCGATTTTCAGTGCTTTGGCGGGGCCGGGAATGACTACCTCGCCGCCGCCGGTCAGGAGCAGGGCGCTCTCGTTTTGGCCGTCAAATTTTTCATTCAGGCCTGCTTGCCGTGGCCAGTGAAAATGTACGGTGCGTTGGGCATCCACGCTGAAAACATACAGGTACTCGTCGTCGCGTCGGGTGGCCGCCAGCAACTGGAACAGCTGGCCCACAGGCCAGTCTTTTCGGCGTAGCCGATACACCCCGCCCCGGCGTTCCACCTCGGCGGCCTCAAAAAGGGGCAGCCCGCTCTGCTCCTGCCAGCCGGTGAGGTGGCGAAACTGAAAATCGCCACCCAGCTCCACCAGCGGGCGCTCTTCGGTGTTTTGGCTATCGGGTTTGGCGTTTTGATCTGTCGGGGCATCCGGGCCGGGCTGGTCGGTTACACTTGCCTGCGGACGTTCTTCAGGCACGGCCATTTTTTCGGGCGCTACCAGATAGAGGGTGTAGGCGTATTTGCAGAAATCGCCAAAGTCTTTGTATTTCACCCAGATAAATCCGTTGTCGCCCCAGTTTTTTCCCCAGGAGTTCATGATTCGGAAGGCTTCCTTGCGGTCGTCGTAGCCCACAACCACCATAGCGTGGCCGCCGGCGGGCGCGGTGTTGCCGAGTGCCGGATGCCAGTACTGGGCGTTTTTTAGTTCATAAAAATTGCGCAGCACCAGCATGCCCACCACTACGGGTTTGTTTTTGGCCAGAACGACCTTGACGCGCCGCACCTTGATGTCGGCAGCCTCTTTGGTGCCGAACAGGGTGAGATAATCTTCGATGGCAAAACGTTTGGCGTGGGTAGCCACGGCACTGTCGGGCGCCTGCAGGCAGTCGTTTACATTGAAATCGAACTGCCGGGCAAGGCAGTCGCCCTGTTCCATGAGCAGGCGCATGGCATCGGAAATACGCGAGCCTTTGCGGCAGTCCTCGGTCTTGATCTGATTGTATAGAAACAGGGCCGAGTGGGCATTTCGGGTAATGACGGCCTGGTCGGTGCATCGGTTCAGGATGGCCCGCTGGATGGAGAGTGCCCCGTAGCCGGCCGCCCAGCCCACGCAGGAAAAAATGTAGCCCTGGTGCCGCACTTCGGGGCAATACGGCGTGAGGTCCACCGCCACAGGCAGTTCGGCTTTGCTGCCATCCTCGGGCGCTTGTCGAGGCTGGGTGTCGTAGGTGTCGTCTTCGAGCAGGAGACCGGAAACGAAATCGTCGTCGGGCGTTTGTGCGCGGGCAAACGCGGCCAGCAGGAACAAAAAAAGAAAAGGTATCAGGTGTTTCATGGCCGTGCAGATGGAGTGATTAGCCGCGCTCGTTGTGGGGACGAAGGTCGGACTGCTGGCAACCAGAAAAGGTAAAAAAGTATTAAAAACCCGCAAGAAGGGTAGGGGGGCTATTCCCGCAAAAATTCCAGTTCGTTGTGGCGATCCATCCGGGCAATGGCCGACGGCTCCTTTGGCTCCTTGTCGTCCTGGCGGTATTTGACCACATAGTCCACGCCACCGAGTATTTCGCTGCTGATGGCGCCGAATGTGGGGGGATATGGTTCGCCGGTTTTGGCTGCGGCAGTGCTCACGATGGGCTTGCCCAGCGCCTGGATCAGTTCCTGGCAAAACTCGTCGGTGGCTACGCGGATGGCGATGGTGCCTTTTTTGCCTTTTAAAGCATCGGGCAAGCCGGGAGCGGGATCATACAGTACGGTCAGTGGGCGCTGCAGGTAGGCCAGCAGTGTTTCTACCCGCGGGTGGACCCAGGTCACATAGCGCTTCAGCATTTCGATGCTGTCTACCAACAGGATATAGCCTTGTCCGGGGGGCTGTTCTTTCAGTGCCGAGAGGCGCTCGATGGCTGTTTCATTGGTTGCATCACAGCCGATACCCCAAATGGTATCGGTCGGGTAGCAAACCAAACCGCCTGATTCGAGCAGGCGGGCAATGTCTGAAATGTCGTCACGTAGCAGGAACATACTCAACAATTGGCGTTTCTTTGTCGTTGATTCGTGAAAATTTGTAGCCGGCAAAAGTCCGGTTTTTCACCCAACAATTTTGAACTAAAGCACATGCAGGTCTACTTCTACCGAGTTCTTCTACTTTCTTTTCTATTTTTTTGTTGCATCACCCCTGCTACGCTACTCGCGCGGCACATCATCGGCGGTGAAATCACATACCGGTATCTCAGCACGGCCGCAAACGGGGACAACCGCTACGAGTTCACCATGAAAATTTACCGGGACTGTTTTGGCGGCGGAGCGGGTTTCGACAACCCGGCGCAAATGGCCATCTACCGGGGTTCCTATACCAATAACATTCGGGTTGCCGATTTTCAGGTTTTCAGCCCGGATATCACCCGACTGATCCCCGTGCCGCCGCCGTGCGTCACCCAACTGCCCAATGTGTGCGTGGAGGAGGGGATTTATGTTTTCGAGCGCACCTTGCCCGTGCTGCTCAACGAGAGTTACTTCATTGTGTACCAGCGCTGCTGCCGCAATCAGACCATCAAGAATATCGTCGCGCCGGGCGACATCGGGGCCACCTACATGATTGAACTGACGGCTGCCGCTCAACAATTGAAAAACAGCAGCCCGACGTTCAACAATTTCCCGCCCATCATCATTTGTGCCAATATCCCGCTGACGTTCGACCACTCGGCGACCGACGCCGAGGGCGATCAGATATTTTACAGTTTTTGCAGTCCGCTGGAGGGCGGCGGGCCGCTGCTGAACCCGCCCGGCCTGTACAGCTGCAACGGCGCCGTGCCAACCCCCCCCTGTGGGCCACCGTTCAACAATGTGCCGTTTGTGGTACCTGCCTTTGCACCGGACAATCCCATGGGCGGCAGTCCGCAAGTGACCATCAACAGCCAAAGCGGGCTGATCACCGGCACCCCGAACTCTCTGGGCCAGTTTGTCGTGGGGGTGTGCATTCAGGAATTCCGCGGTGCCACGCTGCTGTCCACCGTTCGGCGCGATTTTCAGTTCAATGTGGCGGAGTGTACTCCGACCGTGTTGGCTAATATCCAGAGCGACAGTATCGTAGGGCCAAAACGATTTGTGCTCAATTCCTGTGGCAACAACACCATCACATTCCAGAACCAAAGCCTGCAACAGTCAAATATCTCTAACTTTGAATGGCGATTCAACCTGAAAACCTCCACGTTCGTGGACAATACCAACTGGAATGCCACGGTCACGTTTCCTGATACCGGCACATATCTCGGCGTGTTGTACCTGAATCCCGGGTTACCTTGTGCCGACACGGCCAATATCCGGGTTAATGTTTTTCCGAAGATTGACGCCGATTTCGAGTTTTCGTACGATACCTGCGTGGCCGGCCCGGTCAGTTTCACCGACCTGTCCACGGGCGAAGGCGGCATCAACCGCTGGAGCTGGAACTTCGGCGTACCCAACGGCACGTCGAGCCAGCAAAACCCTGATTTTTTGTACCCGATTCCCGGCAACCACCCGGTCAACTTGCGGGTGTTCGACCAAAATAACTGTACGGACAATATCACGAAGGTCGTCAACTGGTTTCCCGTGCCGCCGCTCATTATTTTGCAACCCAACCGCTACATTGGCTGTACGCCGGCAGAAATTTTCTTCAATAACCTTTCCACGCCCATTGACAGTACCTACGATATCACCTGGGATTTCGGCGACGGCAAGACAACCGAGGGCGTCATCAGTCCCACGCATATTTACGAGGAGACGGGCGTCTATACCGTCCAGGTGGCGATCACCTCGCCGATCGGGTGTTTTACTGCCGATACGTTTGTAAATCTTATCCGGGTAGAGCCGTCGCCGGTTGCCAATTTTACCTATTTCCCGGACTCGCTGCTCACCCAGTTCAACAACACCATCCAGTTCACAGACCTCTCCGTGGGCGCCAACCGGTGGAACTGGCAGTTTGATGAATACGGCACGACCACCAAACAAAACCCCACATTCACGTTCCCGGATACGGGCCTGATGCAGGTCACGCTCATCGTCACGCACCCGCAGGGGTGCAAAGATTCCTTGACGAGGTACCTGGACTTCAGTCCCGAAATACGTTGGTTTATGCCCAATGCCTTCACGCCGAACGGCGACGGACAAAACGATGGTTTCCGCGGGAAAGGGTACCTGGATGGTGTGGTCAATTTCAACATGACTATCTGGAACCGCTGGGGAGAACTGGTTTTTGAAACAGCCAACCCCGAGGAAGAATGGAACGGCCGCAAACTGAATACCGGCGGGATGTCGCCCGATGGCGTGTATGTCTATTTAGTCACGTTCACCGCGCCGCGCGGGGAGAAGCAGGAGTTTAAAGGTTATGCGACCCTGATTCGATGACCGGGAATTGGCAAAACCAATTCCTCCCCCGCTTTGACCCATGCCGCACTTTCTCCTTTTCAAGCCCTACGGGATGCTCAGCCAGTTTACACCCGAACAAGCGGGGCAGATCACTCTGGCCGATCTGGATTTCGATTTCCCGAAGGATGTCTACCCGGTGGGTCGTCTCGATGCCGACAGCGAGGGGCTGTTGTTGCTTACCGATGACAAGGCGCTGAATTTCAAACTGCTGAATCCGGGCAGCCATTTCCCAAAAACCTACCTGGCACAGGTGGAAGGCGTACCCGCCGAGCAAGACCTGGATGCGCTGCGTCGGGGCGTAGACATCAAAATCAACGGAAAAACACATCGCACACGACCGGCTGCCGTGCGGCTGCTGGACGGCGCCCCCGACTTGCCGCCGCGTGTGCCGCCCATCCGTTTTCGGAAATCTGTACCGGACTGCTGGTTAGAAATCGTACTCACCGAAGGGAAAAACCGGCAGGTACGCCGCATGTGCGCTGCCGTGGGGTTTCCGGTGTTGCGCTTAGTGCGCACCGGGCTGGGGCATTGGCGTGCCGGCGCCGGCGAACTGGCGGGTATGGCGCCGGGTGAGGTGCGGGTAGTGCGTTTTTGAAGCGATACTGTTTTAAAAAAACGATGTAAACAACCTCGGGCAGGGTAGTGTCGGTATTGTAAAAAAATTATTTTTAGACTTGGCTAAAAATATAATTAGAATACCTTTGCAGGCAAATCAAGATACGATCATGCGTGCAATACTACTCTGTCTGCTTTTGCCGGGCGCCGCCTGGAGCGCCTTCGCCCAGATGCATGGGCAATACTCCGCAACGGTACTGGATGCCGTTACCCGCGAACCGGTGGTTGCTGCCACAGTGTTTGTGGAGGGCCTGCCGGGCGGACAATACACCGACACATCGGGACAATTTCTGCTACCGGAGCAATACCTGAACCTCCGTTCGGCGGTGACCATCCGCTCCATCGGCTACAACACCTGGTCGGGTACGCTTTCCGATCCTTCGCACACCCGGGTTATTCTGCTGGAGCCGTCGGAAAACACCCTCGGCACGGTAGTCGTGTCGGGCACGATGAAAGAGGTGAGCAAGGACGCCTCGCCCATCCCGGTGGAGATTTTCACCCCGCGTTATTTTCAAAAAAATGCCTCGCCCACCATTTTTGAGGCCCTGACGATGGTGAACGGCGTGCGCCCGCAACTCAACTGCAACGTGTGCAACACCGGCGACATCCACATCAACGGCCTCGAAGGCCCGTACACGATGGTCACGCTCGACGGTATGCCCATCGTCAGCGGGTTGTCCACGGTGTACGGTTTGAGTGGTATCCCCAACGGTATGGTAGAGCGAATTGAGGTGGTGAAAGGTCCTGCCAGTACCCTCTACGGCTCGGAGGCGGTGGGCGGCATGATCAATATCATCACCAAAAGCGCCCTGACGGCGCCTCGGGTTTTTGTGGATATGTTCGGCACATCTGCCGGGGAGTACAACATAGATGCCGCCGCCATGGGGCGCATGGGCAGAGCGCATACGCTCCTGGGCCTCAACTATTTCAATTTTCAAAACCGCCTCGACATCAATGGGGATAACTTCACCGACATCGCTTTGCAAAACCGCGCTTCGGTGTTCAACAAGTGGAATATCGAACGAAAAAACAACCGCGTTGCCTCGCTTGCCTGGCGCTATGTGTACGAAGACCGCTGGGGCGGCGAATTGCAATGGGAACCCCGCTGGCGCGGCACGGACAGCATCTATGGTGAAAGTGTCCAAACCAACCGCTTCGAGGTACTGGGCAAGTACCAGTTGCCCGTGGAAAACCATCGCGTTGTGCTCGACTTTTCCTGGAACCTGCACGATCAAAATTCTGCCTACGGCAAAACACCCTTCCTCGGTCGCCAGCAGGTGGCCTTCGGCCAGATGACCACCGACCTGCCCCTCGGCCCGCGCCACGATGTGCTGCTTGGCGCGGCTTTGCGCTACACGGAGTACGACGACAACACCCCCGCCACTACTGCGCCCGACGGGGCTGCGAACCTGCCCTCCCGGGTGTGGCTGCCGGGCCTTTTTGTGCAAGACGAGATCGAAATGAGCACCCGCCACCGGCTGTTGCTCGGGTTGCGCTATGACCACCATTCGGCGCATGGCCATATACTCACCCCGCGTATCAGTTGGAAATGGGCCGAGGATGCGCAGCATATTCTGCGGCTTACGGCCGGCTCGGGTTATCGGGTGGCCAATATCTTCACCGAAGATCATGCCGCGCTTACCGGGGCCCGCGAAGTAGTCATTGAAGAAGGTTTGTTGCCGGAGCGCTCCTGGAATGCCAATTTGAATTACGTTCGCAAGTTTTTTCCGAAAAAAGCCGGCTTTATCGGGCTGGACGGCTCGCTGTTTTGCACCTATTTTAGCAACCAGATCGTACCCGACTACGATACCAATCCGAACCAGATCATTTTTTCCAATCTGGACGGTTACGGTATCTCCATGGGTGCGGCGCTCAATGTCGATTTCAATTTTCTGAACGGCCTCAAGATCGTTGCCGGTGCAACAGCTATGCAGGTCTATCGGGTGGAACACGGCGAGCGGCTGCCCCAACTGTTTGCGCCGCCGCTGTCCGGCACCTGGGCCGTGACGTACCCCGTGGCCCGGTGGGGTCTGACGCTGGACTACACCGGCAACCTGAACAGTCCCATGCACCTGCCGGTGTTGCCCAACGACCCGCGACCGGAGCAGTCGCCCTGGTTTTCGATCCACAACCTGCAGGTGACATGGAAGCCCGCTGTTCGGCCCGGCTCGAAGCCGACCCTTGGACAAGGTATCGAACTTTATGCCGGGATCAAAAACATCTTCGGTTTCTATCCCCGCGAGGCAGTCATTTTGCGGGCATTCGACCCGTTCGACAAGCAAGTGGAGGTGGACAATCCCAACGGTTTTACGTTTGACCCGACCTACAATTATGCGCCGATACAGCGGCAACGGGTATTGGCAGGAATTCGGTGGACGTTGCGGTAGGAAAACTCGAAACTCGAAACTCGAAACTCAAAACTCAAAACTCAAAACTGGAATGGGGGGGCTGTAAATAGAAATCCCTCGCTGATTGCAGCGAGGGACTCTAACCCAAACAAATAAACACAAAAACTACTTGGTGCAATGTTAAGGCGACTTTCCGGGCTGGAGCAAATTTATCCCCGATTATTTTGTCGAAATCTGGAAGTTTTTTTGAGCAACCACCTATTTGCCGAACAATAGCCAGATGAAGGCTGATTTGGCCAATAAAAAACCGGGTTTTCACAAGAGGCGTGTGTCCGGGCAGTATTTTTTCGCCTGAATGGTACAGGCTGCCTACCTTCGCTCCATGCGTTTCGTTCGATTTTTTCTGGCTTTGGTGCTCACTGTTGGGCTGGTGTGGCTACTGCAAACACCGCAGCGTATCGGTTCCACCACCTTGCCCGCTCTGGGTACTTTTTTCAACCCCTTCTCCGGTTTTTGGCAAAATGCGGAGCCTGTGGCGGTTTTTTCTTCTAAAAACATACAAATCCCGGGTTTGCTTGGCCAGGTAGAGGTGGTGTACGACGACTTGTTGGTGCCGCATATTTTCGCGGAAAACCAGGAAGATGCCCTGCGGGCGCAGGGGTACGTCACGGCCCGGCACCGGCTGTGGCAGATGGATATCGCTGCCCGAAAAGCGTCGGGCCGATTGTCGGAGGTACTCGGCGCCCGCACCTTGAATATAGACCGCGTCACGCGGCGGCGGGGTATGGGTTTCGCCGCTGAAAATGCCGTGCGCGGCTGGAGCAAGTCTACGGAAGGTATGCGCCTGCTGGAGGCCTACTGCGCGGGAGTAAATGCCTACGTCGCCCAACTCCGCCCGGAAGATTACCCACTGGAGTTCAAACTGCTGGGCTATGCCCCCGAACCCTGGTCGCCCCTGAAAACCGCCCTGCTCGTGGAGGCCATGGCCGAAACCCTTTGTTCCGGCGAAAATGATCTCGGTTCCACCGAGACCCTTGACCTGCTTGGCCGCGATACCTTCGACTACCTGTACCCGGAGTGGAACTCCAAACAACAGCCCATTATCCCCGACACGGGGCAGTGGCGATCCGTCTCCACTTTCTCCGCCCCCTCTACTTTCTCCGCCTCCTCCACTTCCTCCGCCCCCTCCACTTCCTCCGCCGAGGACTACATCCTCGGCTCGAACAACTGGGCCGTTGCCGGTTCGAATACCGCCTCCGGCAACCCGATCCTGTGCAACGACCCGCACCTGAACCTGACCTTACCCTCCATTTGGTTCCAGATACAGATGCACACACCCGAGCAGAACTGCTACGGCGTGTCGTTGCAAGGCGTGCCCGGTATCATCATCGGTTTCAATGAAGATATGGCCTGGGGGGTGACCAACGCGGGGCACGATGTAGCCGACTGGTACCGCATCCGGTGGGCCGATGCCGACCACACCCGCTATCTGCTCGACGGCGATACCCGCGCGGTGGAGTTGCGCGTGGAGGAAATCAAAATTAAAGGGGAGGCTTCGCTGCTCGATACCGTGCGGTACACCGTTTGGGGGCCGGTGGTATATGACCACGACCCGGAACACCCGCTGCGTGACTGCGCCCTGCGTTGGGCCACACACGACGAACCTGCCGCCGACGAAATGCGCACGTTTTTGTTTCTCAACTCGGGAAAAACCTACGACGATTACCGCCGGGCATTGAAGGGCTATGAAAGTCCGGCACAAAACTTCGTGTTTGCCACCCGTACGGGCGATATCGCCATCACCGTGCAAGGAAAACTGCCCTTGCGCACCCACGAGCAGGGGCGCTTCTTGCTGGATGGCAGCAAACAAGCCGGCGCGTGGGGCGGCTTTATTCCCCCGGAACACATTCCTGCTATGAGAAACCCCGCGCGCGGGTTCGTTTTCTCGGCAAACCAGCACTCCACACCGCCAACCTATCCGTACTACTACCTCAGCAACGACTTCGACGACTACCGCGGGCGACACATTTTCGACCGGCTTTCGGCTATGAAAAACGCCACGGCCGACAGTATGAAAACCATTCAGTTGGACAACTTCAGCCAACGCGCTGCCGACGCACTGCCCGTCATGCTGCGCTTGCTCGACCGCGACAGCCTCGATGCCGAAGGCCGGAAAATCGTTGCTGAACTGACGGCATGGGATTTTCGCTATGAAGCCACGGCTACGGCAGCGCCCCTTTACGAAGCCTGGTTCGATTCCTGCTACCTGCGCACCTGGGATGAAATGATCATCCTGCGCGAACAAGGGCGACAGGTTTCCCTGCCCGAGCGCTGGCGTTTCATCGAACTGCTTGAAACCGATCCGGAGAATACCTTCTTCGACCGGCAGGACACGCCACAGCGCGAAACGGCCCGCGACGTGGCACAGGATGCTTTCGACCGGATGCTGCGTTATTTTCGGGAAAACCCCGAACGGCGGGTTACCTGGGGGCTTTTTCGCGGGTTTGCGGTGAAACACCTGGCGCAAATTGACGCTTTCAGCCGGCTGGATGTGGTGGTGGGCGGCCACGGCAGTACCCCCAACGCTATTTCCCGCTCCAATGGCCCTTCGTGGCGCATGATTGTGGAACTGGGCGAGCAGGTGCGCGCGCAAGGGGTGTATCCGGGCGGCCAATCCGGCAATCCCGGCAGCCGCTACTACGACAACATGGTGGATGCCTGGGCAGCCGGCAAATACTACGAACTTTTATTTTTGGACAAACCGGACGCCATTCCCGCAGGTCGGGAAGTAGCCCGGCAAACCCTTTCTCCGCAATGAAAAACATGCTGCTCGTTGTTGTTTTTATTTTGGCCGCAGGCCAACTGTGCCACTTCGGACTGCCTTGGTGGGGACTGGCGCCGGTGAGCGCCGTGGCTGGTTGGCTGTTTCCGCAAAGCGCCGGAAGGAGTTTTCTGGCAGGATTTATTGCGGGTTTCTTGCTTTGGGCTGTCACGGCACTTTTTTTGGATGTGCCCAACGAGGGCATCTTGTCCACCCGGATCGGCGCATTGTTCATGGGCATTTCGCGTGGAAACGTGCTATTGGCTACCGGGCTGCAGGGCGGTTTGGTGGCCGGACTGGGCTGTTTGAGCGGACGCTTGGGGCGAGTCGCCTTCGGAAAGGAATAGTTGCAAAAAAATAATGTTGCGAATCGACTTGCTTTTCAGAGGCAACCGATACTTTTGTCGCCATTAAATAACACGCGAACAAGTAGCCCGTACACTCGGGGCATTTTTTAAGTAATCCGACCAATTTTCAAGTATGGACAAATCCGATCGTGTGTGTGCACGGTCGGATTTTGTTTTTTCACTACAGAGGCGCAGAGACGCGGAGTTTTTGAATAATCAAGTTTTCAAAAACTCCGCGTCTCTGCGCCTCTGCGGTGAAAAAGTCACGCTCTTTTTTACAAATCGGACACGTTTTTTTAGAAACGTTTATTTTTCTCCGTCGAAATCCAGCATCAGATCAAACTCCACACGGCGGTTTTTGGTACGGCCGGCGGTGCGCTTGTTGTCGCCGATGGGGCGTGTGTCGCCGTATCCGGCCGAGCGCAGACGTTCCGGCTTGATGCCGCGATAGGCAAAATAGTCGTAGCATGCCTTGGCACGTTCGGTAGAGAGGCGGAGGTTGCGCTCCGGGTCGCCCACGTTGTCGGTATGCCCGCGAATGGAGAGTTTGTAGTCCGGGTACTGCTTCATGATCCCGATGATTTCATCGAGAATTTTGTACGACGAGGACTTGAGTTCGGTTTTGCCGGTTTCAAATTGCACATTTTTGGTAGCAAACTCCAGGCGGGCCTTGGTCTCCTTTTTCACTTCCGGGCAACCGAAATTGGTGGCCGGGCCGGCGGTGTTGGGGCACTTGTCGAGGTTGTCCGCCACACTGTCGCTGTCGGAGTCGGGGCAGCCATTGAAGGTGCCGGCCGCGTCAGGGCAAGGGTCTTTATCATCCGGCACGCCGTCATTGTCGCGATCTTTCACCTCCGGGCAGCCGCCACTGGCTGTCGTGCCTGGTTCGCGCGGGCATTTGTCGTCTTTGTCGGCTACGCCATCGTAGTCGGCATCCGGGCAACCACGCACGGTACCTGCCTCGGTTGGGCAATCGTCGTCTTTATCGGGTACCCCGTCGCGGTCGGTATCGGGGCAGCCCTTGATTGCACCGGCATCGGTCGGGCACTCGTCATCTTTGTCGGGCACACTGTCGCCGTCGGTATCAGGGCAGCCCTTGGTGTCGGCAGAGCCGGGTATGGTCGGGCAATCGTCCTCCTTGTCGGACACACCGTCGCTGTCGTAGTCCGGGCAGCCGCGTGCAGCGGAAGTGCCGGGCTGGTCGGGGCATTCGTCGGACACATCGGGCACACCATCCTTATCGCGGTCAGGTTGCGGCTGTGGTTTGGCGGGAGCACGGTGGAGCAGGTAAACAAAGCCGACACCGATCTGCATGTTGTCGCGTTTGTCGGCTGTGGCTTTGCGGAATTCCGCCTGGGCATTGATGAAGGCGTACTGGGAAATGCGGAAGTTGGCACCCACACCAAAGGGAAACTGGGCATGGCCGTTTTCGAACTCCTCGAGGAAGTACCCGGCGCCGGCAAAAGCGTAGGGCGAGATTTTGGCATCGCTGCTGATCCGGCCGATTTGTGCAACCACATCCAAGCTGCTGGTGATGGAGTTGCCGACAACGCCGGGTGTTTCGGCTACGCTGGGTAGTTTGGCAATGCCCATTTTGAGCGGTACGCCGATGTTGAGGAACGGCGCTACGTTGCGGAAATAACCGATCTCGAAACCCTCACCGAGTTTGAAGTCGGAATCATTCAGTGTGCCATAGTCAAAGAAGTTGAGTTTGGCGTGCACGGCGTTTGGAAATTCCCGGTTTTGGGCCGTGGAGGCTGTGTGTAGCAGTACGCACAGCAGCAAAAGGAGTAAAAAGGAAAATTTTCTCATTGTGTTGTTGTTTTTTCAGGGGGGTAAACAAAAAGAATACCAACTAACCTGAAACAGGTAACGTTCCGGGCCACTGTCGGCAGGACATGCGTTGTGCGTCGGCTATCTGACAAAATTGGGTAGTCGGCTACCGGTTGTCGGGCGCGGTACCAGACGTATGCTGTGGCGGCAAAAAAACAAAAAACGCCGTTCGGCAGAACCGGACGGCGTTGATGTACTTTTTCGCAAATGGGTTGTTTTCACTCTTCTTCGGCTTCGTAGCCTTTGACGCGGTATTTTGTTTTTCTACGGGTTTAAGTTTTTTCTTTTTGTGGGATGTCTGCTGTACATCGCGTTCATCCGAGCGGCGGGAATCTTTTTTGCTTTTTTCCCAGTGTCTCATGGCAAAATCGCTTTAGAAGGTGGTTGTTAGTATTTGGTGAAACAATCGCCCAGCCGTACAAAGGCGCCTTTGTCGTGCTGAACAGGCACAAAAATAGGCGGCATATCAGAATAGGCAATAGATCGGGCTGTTAAATTTTTGATGCGTGGGAAATTTGCCGTGCCGGATTCTTGTCCTCGGTTGTGCTTCGGGAGTCTTCGCTGTGCCCCGTCGCCGGCCCGTCGCCGGCTTTTCGGTGACCGGCCCGTTCTAGTAGCAGCGAGGCCACCACGCCGGCCAGCAGCAACGCGCCAATGATCAGCAGGGAAGCCAATTCCGGAATGTGGACATGCATCGGCAGGAGTAGCATTTTGATACCTATAAAAAACAAGATGCCGATCATGCTGTACTTGAGGTAGGTGAACCGATCCAGGATATTGGACAAAACGAAGTACAGGGAGCGCAGGCCGAGAATGGCGAATATGTTGGACGAAAAGACCAGAAAGGGGTCGGTAGTGATGGAAAATACCGCCGGCACCGAGTCGAAAGCAAACATGATGTCGGTGGTCTCGACTACCAGCAGCGCTACGAACATGGGCGTGGCCGCCCGCTTGCCGTTTTCGATAGTGAAAAAATGCCCCCCATCGTAACGTTTGCTTACCGGATAAATCCGGCGGACAAAGCGAACGATACCGTGGTCGCTGATATCCTCTTCCGTGTCGCCACTGCGCCACATTTTATAGGCCGACCACAGCAGCAGGAACCCAAAAAAGTAGAACAACCAGGTGAAATAGTGCACCAGCGCAAGACCGGCTCCGATCAGAAGTCCGCGGAAAACAAGCACACCGATTATCCCCCAAAACAGGATGCGGTGCTGGTACATTTTGGGTACGCGGAATTGCGCAAATACCAGCGCCATCACGAACAGGTTGTCCACGCTGAGGGCCTCTTCCAGCAGATATCCGGTCAGGTATTTGAGCGCAGCCTCTCGCCCGTCCATCGGTTCGTACGGGTTCAGGCCCAGGCCCAGCCACTTGTACTCGTAGGCGTAATAGATGAAAATATTGAAGAGCAGGGCCAAACTAATCCACACAACAGTGCTGAACAGGGCCTCTTTGGCGGTAGGGGTGTGGGCTTGTCGGTTGAAAACCCCGAGGTCAAGCAGCATCAGTAGCAGTACCAGCGCTACGAAACCGACCCAGATATATGGTTGGATCATTTTTTATTTTTGACTTGAGGAGGCAAAGGTAGGGCGCTGGAAAAATCCTGTTTTGTTATTTTTTGACATCAGCATGGTGCGGACAATCCCGCATATTTCCCCCTACTTTTGGCCCCGGCTCCATTGGATGCAAAGGAGAACAGGCGGTTGCGCTTTTCGTTCGCAGTTTTATTCCGGGTGCATCCGCCAACCGGACTATTTGCTTTATTCCTTCGATCAAACTCACTGTGTTTGCCATGCGAATTTACGCTGCATTGTTCTTGCTCTTTGGCTGCTGCCTGTGCCGGCCCGTTTTTTCTCAAAATAACTACCCGGTACGCTTCGAGTGGGGCGTGGAATTTTTCTCCGACAATTATCAGGCCATTCGCCAAAACCCCGGCGTGTCGCCTGATGAGGTCGTACACGGCTACTATTTTCGGTACATCCAGTGCACCGAAATCCCCTCCGCCCGCTTGCGGGCCGAGGCGGAAGCCGCAGGCGCGCAGTTCATTGGCTATGTGTCTTTTGGCGCCTACCTTGTGGCTTTTCCCGAAAAATTTGACCTGGGGAAGTTGGAGTCCCTGCGTGTGCGCAGCATTGTGCCGGTGCGTCCCGAGTGGAAAATTGCCCGCAACCTGCGCGAGGAACCGTATGGCGACTGGGCCGTAAACGGCGATTTGGTGGAGGTGTACATGCAGGTTTATCCCCAAATCCAGATACCGGAAGGTGCGGCGTTGTGCCGCCAGGCGGGCATAACCGTCGTGGAAGAAGGCAATCAAAATGGGATACTGCATGTCCGTCTGCCAAAAACCAGCCTGGCGGCGGCGGCGGCGCTGCCCTTCGTGCGCCACCTCGAACTGCTGCCGGCGCCCCCAGTACCCGACGATACCGGCGGACGCGCACTGCACCGCGCCAACCTGCTCGATATGGACCATCCGCTCGGCAAAAAATTTGACGGAACGGGCGTGTCTGTGCTGGTCCGCGACGACGGTCCGCTCGGCCCGCACATTGATTTTCAGGGCCGAAATACAGATATTTTTAGCCCGAACGATATTCCCAACAGTAATCACGGCGACGGCGTGGCCGGTATTCTTGCCGGGGCGGGTAATCTGAATCCGACCATGCGCGGTATGGCCACCGGCGCCAAAATTTTTACTATACGCTACCAGGCCAATTTTCAGGACATCACAATGGACTTGCACCTGGACGAAAACGTGACCATCACCAACTCGTCCTATGCCGAAGATTGCAACGAAGGCTACACCACGAATACCCAAACCGTTGAAAAACAACTGCACGAAAACCCGACCCTGATGCACGTTTTCTCCGCTGGAAATACGGGCACCAGCAACTGCGGCTACGGTGCAGGCCCACAATGGGGCAACATCACCGGAGGCCACAAAATGGCGAAAAACGCGCTTGCTGTGGCCAATCTTTTGGCCGACGGCGCATTGGTCAACTCCTCCAGCCGCGGCCCCGCCCACGATGGCCGGCTCAAACCGGACATTGCTGCTTTCGGAAACGGCCAGAACTCAACCGACCACAACAATACCTACCGCGTATTCAGCGGCACTTCTGCCGCTGCGCCCGGTATCGCGGGCTGTATGGCCCAACTCACCCACGCTTACAAAGACATGCACAACGGCGAGCAGCCCAGCGCCGCCCTGCTCAAGGCCGCCCTGCTCAACACGGCCAACGACCTGGGCAATGCCGGCCCGGATTTTCGCTTTGGCTGGGGCCACGTCAATACCAACCGGGCATATCAACTTTTGGCCAACAACGCCTGGCAACAATTTTATGCAGAACAAGGCAGCCAAGGGCTGCACGCTATCCCCGTTCCGGCAGGTACCCGGCAAGCGCGTATCATGCTCTACTGGTCGGACCCGCCCGCCAGTACCGGCGTCGCACGCGCACTCGTCAACGACCTCGATCTGGAGGTGGTTGGACCGGACGGCAGCACGGTCTATCTGCCCTGGAAACTGGACCCCACCCCCGACCCCGTCATCCTGAACACCCCCGCCGGAAAAGGCCGCGACTCGCTCAACAACATGGAGCAGGTAGCCATAAATGACCCGCTGCCGGGCACTTACACGGTGCGGGTGCGGGGCCACGAGGTACCGCTGGGGCCGCAGCCGTATTTCATCGTCTGGGAGTTTTACGACGACGGACTAAAACTCACCTACCCGGCCGGTGGTGAGGGGCTGGTGCCCGGCGAGGTGTGCCGTATCCACTGGGATGCCTTCGGCAATACCGATAATTTTACCTTGCAATACTCGCCCGACAACGGCGCCCTGTGGGCGCAAATCGGCACTGCAACGGGCGAAAAACGTATGTTCGACTGGACGGTGCCCAATACCGTGAACGGGCGCATTCGGGTGCAGGTCATCCGCGGCAGCCAAAGCGATACCACCGATTTCCCGCTGACCATTGCCCCCGTACCGGATAACCTGCAAGTGGAACGCGTATGCCTCGACTCCATGACCGTGTCGTGGTCGCCAGTTAATGACACCTTGCGCTACGATGTCTACTTGCTCGGAGAAAAATACATGGATATTATGGGTAGCACCGATACCACGACGTACACCATTCCCATCCAAAATCCGGGAGGCGAACAATGGTTCTCGGTTCGGGCCACGGGTGCGCAGGAACTTGCGGGGCGGCGCGCTGTAGCAGTGCCATGGCCCGGCGGCCTCAAGGAATGCCAACAACCCGACGATGTAGCGCTCAATTTTTTAGTGATGCCGACGCCGCAAACGATCGGATCGGTGGTTTCGTGCAGCCCGGTACAAACCCAGATTATTGTCCATATAGCCAACGAAGGCCTGAACCCGATTGCCGGTGCGACGGTAAATTATCAGTTGAACGGCGAGCCGGTGGTATCCGAGCCAATGTCCGATCTCGCGCCCGGAGCATCCGTGGATTTTGTTTTCCAGCAGCCGGTCTGGTTCACCGAAAACGGGCTGAATACCCTGCGCGTGTGGTCTGTGTACGGAGACGAGGATGTTTTTTTCAACGATACCATCGTTCAGGCATTCACGGTGATCGTCAAGGCCGAAAATAATTTCTTTACAGAAGGGTTCCAAAATGCGTTGTTTCCGCCCCAAAACTGGGCAGTCGGAAACCCTGACGGCAATGTCACCTGGGATCGCACGGCGACAAACATTGTCGGCATCAGTGGACAAAACACCCGGACAACATTCATAAATTGTTACAACTACAATGCACGCGGCGAGGAAGATTACCTGTACCTGCCCCCGCTTGATCTGAGCGGCTTGCCCAATCCGGGATTGGTGTTCGATCTGGCGTATGCCAATTACGACGATACTTATCGGGACAGCCTGCGCATCGAAGTGTTTGCCAATTGCGATCTGGGTACGCAGCCGGTCACCGTTTGGGGAAAAGCAGGGACGACCCTGGCAACCCGGGCGCCTTCCACGACTGCGTATGCACCCAACAACGCCGCCGATTGGCGAAAAGAAGGTTTTTCGCTTCAGGATTTTGAAAATCAGACGGTGATCGTACGCTTCGCATCGGTCAACGATTTTGGCAATAATATCTTTCTGGATAATATCGCCCTGCTGGAGTACGATCCCAGTCTGCCGGTGG
Organism: Lewinellaceae bacterium; assembly: GCA_016719605.1. Classification (GTDB taxonomy): domain Bacteria; phylum Bacteroidota; class Bacteroidia; order Chitinophagales; family Saprospiraceae; genus M3007. Next base: position 123,864 of record JADJYW010000022.1, read on the forward strand.
CCGGTATCTTTCCGGTGGCCGATACCCTTTGCCGCCTGGTAGATACCGTTTTGTTTGCGGCTTTGCCGACAGGCCAAAACACCACCTACTCCTGGGCATTTGGCAGCGGGTCGCAGCCTGCCGTAGCTACCGGCCCCGGTCCGCACGCCGTGCGCTACCTCACGTCCGGAACCAAAACCATCCGCCTCATTGCCGGCAACCCGAACGGGGTGGACACGGCCTTTGTCGCGGCTACGGTACTCGGCCCGCCTGTAGCCAAATTTCACCGTGACTACGGATGTCGCTACTGCGACCTTTACCAATGCCAGTACCACCGCCGATACATTCTTGTGGAATTTTGGCGACGGCAACACCAGTGCCGAGGCCAATCCGGTGCATACTTATTTGCTTCCGGGCGCCTACACGGTAGCGCTCACGGCCACCAATACCACCTGCGAAACCAATGTCAGCACGGCTACAAAGAATATCAACCTGACATTTGTCGGCACGCAAGCGCCGGAGGAAATCGCCGGGGTTCGTATCCTGCCCAACCCGACGTCCGGCGATTTTCGGGTAGAAATGACCGTTCGGCAGGCGGTATCCGCAAATTTGCGCCTGATGGATGCACAAGGGCGGCTGATAAAAACGGTGCAGGCAGGTGTACAACCGGGGGTTATTTCGGTGCCGTTCGAGGGGCTGTACCTGCCCAGGGGCGTGTACCAGATACAGGTGCAGACCGGGAGCGGTGTGCAGGTGTTGCGCGTGGCGGTATTGTGATTACGGTATTTCCGAAATCAAATACTCCCCCGCAAAAGACGACACGACGGCTTCCATGCGACTGCGCTGGGTATCGGTGATAAATATCTGACCGAAGTTGCGGTGTATGAGCAGGGCGATTAGTTGGCGTACACGTTGCTCATCCAGTTTGTCAAAAATATCATCGAGCAGGAGTAGGGGAGAGGTGCCTTTTTCCTGCCGGAGCACTTCGTACTGGGCCAGGCGCAATGCCAACAGGAAGGATTTGAGTTGGCCCTGCGAAGCGTATTTTTTCACCGGATGGTCGTGTAGCGTCAGGGCGAGGTCGTCGCGGTGCGGACCGGCGGTCGTCCGTTCCAGGACGCGGTCCCGTTCCAGGTTGTCGGTCAGCACGGCAGCAAAATCATCGCTATTGCTGCCCGGCTCAAAGGCCACGGCTACCTGTTCCCTGTCGCCGGCGATAGCGGCATAGATTTCCTGAAACACGGGGGCAAAGTTGGCCACAAACACGCGGCGTTTTTCGAGGAGCACGGCTGCCGGCGCGGGCATTTGCCGGTCAATAGCCTCCAGCAGGGCTGCATCGAAACGGCGCTGCTCGGCAAAGGTTTTCAACAGGGCATTGCGCTGTTTGAGCAGCGCATTGTACGTCAGCAGATTTTGCAGGTAGTCCGGGGAAATTTGCGAGAGGGTGGTATCCAGAAACCGCCGCCGCTCCTCGCTGCCTTCCTGCACGAGCACAATGTCGTCGGGAGCGATCATGACTACCGGAAACTGACCCACATAGTCGGTCAGGCGGGGGTAAGCCGTACCATTTCGTTCGATTTCCTTACGTTGGCCGTTGGCAAATTTGACAACCACCTTGCTCCGTTCGCCATCGCGCTCAAACACGCCTTCTACCCGGTAAAATGCCTCGCCATGCCGGATCAGGTTTTTGTCCGGCAAATTGCGGTGACTGCGCGTGAGGCACAGGACGTGCACCGCGTCCAGGAGGTTGGTCTTGCCCGTGCCGTTGAGGCCGACAAAGCAGTTGAGGCGGGGCGACAAGTCCATGTCTCGCCGGGTGTAGTTCTTGAAATGGGTCAGTTTGATCGAGTGCAGATGCAAGGGAAAACAAATTTCGAGGAACGAAGGTAGGGTTTTGGTTGCTGGTGGCAAGCGGCCGGCGGGCAACCGTCAAAAAACCTATTTTTGCCCCGAAACAACTCGTTCGATATGCTCCGTTTGGTCTTCGCCGTCGCCTGTATTGCCTTGTACCTCCTCTCGTCCTGCAACCCGCCCGTCCGTTTGCGGCCCCGACGGGTGGAAACCGGGCTGGACTCCACGTTTTATGTCGGTATTGTGGAAAATCCTCTTTCGGTGGACCTGCGCAAGGCGCGTTTTTTGGCAAAAATAAAAGTCGGTGACCTGGGCGTAAGTCTTGATTGCCGGTACCCCGATGTGCTGGCTCTTGCCACCGACCGGGCACGCAGTATCGGCGGCAACCTGTTGCTCCTTACCGAGCACACGCAAAACACCGTAAAATCGAATTGCCACCGCATCAAAGGGGAAATTTATGTCGTGCCTCAATTGGAGGGCCTGGAAAGCCGGATTTGGTGGCACCCCGCCCGGCCCCTGCTGCCCGGCGACCTGCGCGGCCACCGCGACAGCCTGCCGCAAAGGCCGCTGCCGCCGCTAAAAATCGAAATTGCCTGCCGGCTCGGCGGCGATTTTTTCAAGGAAGTCTTTGCGCGCACCGAAACGATTTTTCACTGCGACAGCACCTGCCTGCCCGCTGATGGCCGACCAACAACCTTGGCATTGCGCCGCGCGCAGGTACACTTCGACCTCGCCGAACTACATGCCCGGCGGCTCAAGGCTGCGCTGGCCGCCATAGGCCCTGATTTGCCCGCGCTTACCGCGCAAGTCCGCGCACTGACTGCTCGTCAACAAACACTTTTGCGCTCGGAACAGGCAACACTGGATGCCGAACTGGCAGCCGGAAATGCTGATAGTATTTTGTCGAGCCGGGAGGCACAGGTCAAAACGGAATTGGCCGCCCTGGCGCAGTACGAGCGGGACTTGCTCGTGGATCTCCGTAAAAGAAAAAATAAAGCCACCAATCCACCCATCCACCAGTCAACCAATCCCCCCCCTCAGGAACTCCGCCGTCCGTTCCATATCCGCGCTCAGCATCCGGTCTTCGGCCAATCGCGGCACGATTTCCCGGTATTGTTCCCGGATAGCCTCAATGCGCGGCGAGGAGCGCAGCGGGCGCCGGTAGTCGAGCGCCTGCATCGTCACCATAAATTCGATGGCCAGCAACCGTTCCAGGTTCAGCACCACCCGGCGGGCTTTGGTAGCAGCATTGGCGGCCATGCTCACATGATCTTCCTGGCCGTTGCAGCTCACGATGCTGTCTGCTGATGCGGGCGTGCACAGCGTTTTGTTTTGGCTGGCGATGGCGGCGGCGGTGTATTGGGCGATCATCATGCCGGAGTGCAGGCCGGGGTTGTCGGTCAGGAAAGGCGGGAGGCCGCGTTGGCCGCTGATGAGTTGGTAAATGCGGCGTTCGGCGATGCTGCCAAATTCGGCGAGGGCGAGCGCAAGGTAGTCGAGCGGCAGTGCCACCGGCTGGGCGTGGAAATTGCCGCCGGAAAGGATGGCATCGTCGTCGGGGAACACATTGGGGTTGTCGGTCACGCTGTTTATTTCGGTGAGCACCATTTGTTCTATGTGGGCCAGCGCATCCCGGCCGGCGCCATGCACCTGTGGCACGCAGCGAAAGGAGTAGGGGTCCTGCACACTGGTTTTTTCTGTTACGGCGATAGCGCTGCCTGCCAGCCAGTTGCGCAGGTTTCGGCCACCGCTATCTGGCCGGCGTGGGGACGGATCCGGTGGATACGTTCGTCCAAGGGCGACAAGCGGCAATCAAACGCGTCGAAACCGATGGCGGCGTTCAGGTCGGCCTGGTCGGCCAGATACGGCGGCTTTCGAGCAGGCACCACTGGCGTAAGCCGTGGAAAACTGGGTGCCGTTGAGCAGGGCCAGGGCTTCCTTGGCCTGGAAAGTGAGCGGTTCCCAGCCATGCAGTTGCAGCACCACGTCGGCGCGTTGGCGGCGACCTTCGTACCAAACCTCGCCCATGCCGGCTAAGGGCAGGCTCAGATGTGCCAGCGGGGCCAGGTCACCGGAAGCACCGAGCGAGCCGTGCTCCAGTACCACGGGTAAAATATCCGCGTTGAAAAAATCAATCAGGCGCCCCACGAGATCTTCCCGTACGGCGGAAAATCCGTAGCACAGGCTCTGAATCTTGAGCAGGAGCATGATGCGTACAATTTCCGGCGGCACGGGGTCGCCCATACCGGCGGCGTGGGATACCACCAGGTTGTGTTGCAGTTGCTCGATATCCGCATCCGAAATGCGGATATTGCACAAAGAGCCGAAGCCCGTGTTGATGCCGTAGTGGAGTGTGTGGTCGTGCCGGAGTTTGTTTTCCAGGTAGGTACGGCAGTGGCGCAGCCGGTGGCGGGCCTCATCGGAGAGGGCAAGCGAGCGGTTTTCCCGCAAAATAGCGGCAAGCGTTTCAAGGGAAAGGTGGTCCGGGCCGATCAGATGCATGATTAGTTTCAGGTGTGGTGGGCGGCAAAGGTAGTGCTTGCCGTTAAAATCGTTTAACGGGGCGTTAATCACGGGTTAAGCATGCAAACTTTTTGGCTCGACGGATATTTTAAAAAGCAGGAAATCAATTGGTTGGATTTTTACAAACAAATTTTGTCCAACTTGCGGTGCAACTGAACCCGCCTGCTTTCCGTCAGAATGCCGTCCAACACTTTTGCTAAATCTCGCGGAAATTGCCTGTTGCAAACTACCAACCACCTCTCAAAACTCAAAACACATTATTGTTATGATGAAGAAATTTGTGTCAACCGCCCTTTTGCCCTGTTACTTACCCTGTTTGCCTTGGCCCAACGTATCGCTTATGTCGACGTGACAGCCGTTTTGGAAAGCATCCCGGACTACCAAAAGGCTCAGGAACAACTGGACCGCGTAGCCACGCAATGGCGCCAGGAAATTGCCCAGGAACAGGATGTAATCAAGGGTCTGTACAGCAAGTTTCAGGCGGAGCAGGTGATGCTGAGCGAAGAAATGAAGCGCCAGCGCGAAGAGGAAATTTTGAACAAGGAAAAAGAAGTACGCGAACTCCAGCGGCGCAAGTTTGGCCCCGAGGGTGACCTGTTCAAAAAACGGGAGGAGCTCGTCAAGCCTATCCAGGAAAAAGTCTATGTCGCCATCGAAAAATTTGCCACCGACAAGGGCTTCGAGTACATTTTTGAAAAAGGAAGCGCCTCCGGTATGCTCTTCGCCGATAAAAAATACGACAAGACCGAAGATATCAAAGCCATGCTTAAGCGAGGATAGAAGGTTTCTGGTTTGAAGGTTTCTGGTTCGAAGGTTTTGGAAGGTTTCTGGTTGGGTGCCTCCTAACCAGAAACCTTCCAACCAGAAACCTTCCAGCCTTTCTTTACCTTTGCGCTCCATTTTTAACTGATTTTGATTTTAAACTATGAAGAAGACTCTTTTGCTGACCCTTGGCCTGATAATGACCATTGCTGTCGTCGGCTTTTCCCAAAATTTGGTTACCTCAATTCCGTGGCCGTGCTTGTCCGAACTGCCGGAAGTCAAACAAGCGGACAGCGACCTGAAAGCTTTCAGACCCAACTGACCAAAAAAGGTCAGGAAATGGTGAAGGAACTCCAGGATAAAGCCGCCGAACTGGAACGCAAAAAAGAACAGGGCACCGTCTCGCCCAAGGACTACCAGACGCAAGCCGCAAAACTTCAGGAGGAAGAGGCTGCTATCGGCAAGTACGAGCAGGAAGTGTATGAAAAAATGGCCAAAAACGCGAAATGCTCTATAAGCCTATCCTCGAACGGGTGAACACCGCCATGCAGGATGTTGCCAAAGAAAACGCCTACCTCATCGTGTTCGACAGCAGTACTCAAATCCTGCTTTACGGCGACGAGTCCCTGGATGTGACCCCGCTGGTAAAAGCCAAACTGGGGCTTAAGTAATGCCCGGCCCTATTGGTGTCTTTGACTCCGGCTACGGCGGCCTCACGGTATTCCGGGAGATCGAAGCCCGGCTGCCGCAGTACGACTACATTTATTTTGGCGACAACGCCCGCGCTCCCTATGGCCCGCGCTCCTTCGATACCATCTACAAGTATACACTGGAATGTGTGCGGCACCTCTTCGACATGGGGTGCCGCTTAGTTATTTTGGCCTGCAACACGGCCTCCGCCAAGGCGCTGCGCACCATCCAGCAGCACGATCTGCCCGGCTACGGCCCCGGCTACCGGGTACTCGGTGTGATCCGGCCGACTACCGAGATGATCGGCCGGATCACCCGTAGCCGACAGGTGGGCGTGCTCGCTACGGTCGGTACCGTGCAGTCGGAGTCTTATGTTTTGGAAATCCACAAATTTTTCCCGGAGGTGCAGGTGTTTCAACAGGCCTGCCCGATGTGGGTGCCACTGATCGAAAACAACGAGCACAGCGGCCCTGGCGCCGATTATTTTGTGGAAAAATACATTTGCGAACTGCTGGAGCAGTCTGAGCGCATAGACACGATCATCCTCGGCTGCACGCACTACCCGCTCCTGCTGGAAAAAATTCGCCGGTATGTACCACAACCAATTCGCCTTTTGGCGCAGGGCGAGGTGGTAGCCGAACGCCTGGCCGATTACCTGGAGCGGCACCCGGAAATGGAAATCCTGTGCCGGAAAGAAGCGCAGCGCACTTTTTTCACCACCGAAACCCCGGAAGTATTCGATGCCAATGCCCGCCTTTTTTATGGAAAAGACATCCGCTCGCGGCACTTCGAACTCAAATAGCCTCTAAAATTTAGGGCAGAGGATTTCTTCGTTTTCGTACTCCCCGAGGTAGGCAATCGAAATTTCGAAGGCGCCCTGCCGCTGTCCGAACCCGAGCACGCGCGGGTTGAGGTCGTAACTGAATCCGAACACCACATTGCTGACCTCGAAACCTACGAGGGCCACGACGGCATCCACGGCGAAGGAATCGTTGTTGCGCACCGGGCGCACCCAGCCACCGAGGTGCAGTGCCGAGGAGCCGTACTTGCCAATTGCCGTGCGAAAGTTAGCCCCGGCGTTGATTTGTGCGTGCGGGCCTTGGGTAGCAAACAGCACACGGGGCAGCAGCGAGGTGCGGGAGTTGCCCAGCGGGATATTGGCCGAGAGTTGCCCGGAAATTTTTCGATACAGTTTTTCACCCGCCACGCCCTGACCGTAAAAAGACACCTCCGGCTCGAGAATGTGGTGCATGGCCACCCCGGCAAACAGGGCGCCCGAACGCCCGAAGCGCATCGAGTAGTTCAGCCCGACGTTGAGATCAGGATAGGCAAAATTGTTTTCCGGCAACAACTCGCCGCTGGGCAGCACATAGCCGGTTGCACCGTCAAATTCATCCTGAAACTCCAGCGAAGCATAATTTACATTTCGCTGCGAAAGACCACCCTGCACCCCGAGGGTAAGGAACTGCCGCCCCTCCGTATCCAGCGCTTTGTGATAGGCTAAGGAAAGCGCGATCTGGGTCGTGCTGAAATCCACGACGTTTACCTTGTCGGTAAAAAACATCAGCCCCAGCCCTATGGCATCATTGGAGGGGCGTTTGCCGGGCGGATCGAAACGCAGGTCGCCGGCCACAGCAAAGGTGCGGATGGGGTTGTCCAGCACTTTGCGCCATTGGTCGCGGTAAACGGTGCTGACGCGGTAACGCCCCTCGAAAGCCCCCGTCAGGCCGGGGTTGAGCATCTGCGGCGATGCATAAAACTGGGTAAAATGCTGATCCTGTGCGGTGATACTCGGCAGGAAGGCAATTGAAAACAGGAGTAACAGGATACGGTTCGTCATGTGTTTGGGCAAATTTTTGGCAAAAGTACGGTTAGATGGGGATATGCACAGCACTCATCGCACCACAGTCACCGAGCCGCTCAGGTTCTCGGTGCGTCCGTCCACGAGGAGCAATTCCAGTTGCCAGAGGTAAACCCCGGGTTGTACGGGCTTGCCTTTCCAGCGCCCGTCCCAAGCGCGGGACTCGTCTTTGGGCAACGTATTTTGCGTTTCATACACGAGGCTGCCCTAACGGTCGAAGATGTGCAGGCGTTTTACCAGTTGCACCGACGGGCCAAAACTGAGCAAAAAACGGCTGTTCAGGTCGGTTTGAGCGCTTGGCGCCAGCGCGTTCGGCACATACAGCAGCAGTTTTTTGTCTACCTCAATGTACATCTCATCGGTGTCGGAGCAGCCGGCCGAGTTGGTCACGGTGAGTATGTACCGGATGTTGTTCAGTGGCGTAGCGATTGGGTCGGGGCAGTTGGCGCTGGCTCAGGTAGGAGGAATCTTCCCAGATAAATTGCAGCAGTTCGGGCGGGGTTGTCAGAAAGATATTGATCGGAATGGATTCTCCCAGCAGTACGGCGGCATCGGCAGGCAGGGTCACCACCACGGCGGGCGGCTCTGCTACCTCGATGTTTTGTTTTCCAATACACCCGTTCACGTCCTGCGCAAATACCGTGTATGTGCCGGCAGCAAGGCCGTCAAAAGCGCTTTGCTGGAAAAATGACTGCCCGTCGAGACTGAACAGGACGGCCGGGTCGGGACTCTGGATTTGTACCGCGCCGTTTTGTTCGCCAAAACACCGCACGGAGTCGGCGCTGAGATCAAACAAAATCGGGGGGAAATTGGTCACTTGCGCAGCGGCGGTTTTGGTGCAGTCGGCGGCATCGGTCACCGTGACGGCATAACTCCCGGCAGGCAAATTGGGCAAGACGGGCGCATCAGGCCCCGGTGCGCTCCACTGGTAGGAAAACGGGGGCACCCCGCCGCCAGCCACGGCTTCGAGCACCCCGTCCGATTCATCCACGCAGGTCGGGGTGGCATCTATGGTTAGTTGGATGGGCGGCAGCACGGTCAGTTGCACGGTGTGGGTGGAGTCGCAGCCGTTGCCGGCCGTGAACGTTTGCCGGTACGTCCCGGAAATGCCCTGGGGCTGCCCGAAGACGGGCGTGGTTTCGCCTGCACACAACACGATATTCTGGGCCGTAGCGAAGGTGTCTTTGGGCAATACTTTCACAAAAACCGTGGAATCACAGCCGGTAATGGCCGATAACAGGAAGGTTTTTTCGTCGCCGGGTTGCATCATCTGGCCGTTGTACGACAGGGTTTGCCCAAGGCAAACCGCCGTGTCCACCGAAATGAGGTAGGTGCCGACCGTAGTGCCGATCACCCGCACCCGCACGATGGAGTCGCAGCCATGCACGGTCTGCAAATCAAATGTCCGGCTCTGGTCGGGCGGAATGACCGTGCCGAACCAATCCACGGTGCGGCCATAACAAACCGTGGTGTCAATGGTGTAGTTGAACGTGTCGTGCACGGTAAAGTACACGGAGTCAATGCTGTAGCAGCCGTTGGTCAAACCCGCTGTGAGCACTACAAAACCCGACGTGCCAGGGCCGGCATCTGTATTCGGGCAAGTGGCGCAATTGACTGCCGGCGCGGGCTGCCAGGTGTAGATATCGAAACCGGCTTGCCCCAAAGCCACCGTTTCGCCCTGGCAAATCACCTGGTCGGGGCCGAGTACGAGCACCGTGCTGCTGTCAATTCCGAGGGTACGGGAGTCCGTCTGCGTGATGCCGCACACATCGGTGACGGTCACGGAATACGTTCCGGCATCGGGTGCCAGGAAAGTCGGGTTGGCGGAACTGTCTTGCCAAAGCCAGCCCACGAGGTCATTTCCGCCGGCATTGAGCAGCAGGGTGGCGTTGTCGCACAAGAGCGAGTCCGGGCCAAGATTCAGCGCAGCCGGGTTGTAGGGGAAAAACAGGGCGGTGATGTTATTGGCAAAAGCGCACTCGCCGATGGCGGTCACCGGGAAATCCTGCGCGAGGCTGAACGGCGCCGGGCGCGAGTGATCGTCGTTGAGCACCAGAAACAGCGAGTCGTTGGCTATCCGGGGGATGCGGAACACGAAGGTGCGGCAGCTGTCGGGCGGCAAGTCAAAGCCGATCGGGGCGGCGCCAACCCACTGGGCCGCCGTGGTTTGGGGGTTGCCGCGGTAGGCGGAAACGGGCGTTTGCAGCGGCAGTTTGTTGTCGCCGTAGTTGCAAACGGTCATGCTGACTTCTATGGAGTCGCCGATACAAACCAGCGTGGGCGAAGCAATAGCCCCGTCGGGCGCCGGGAAAGTGGGGTTAAAAAACTGGTTGAGAAAACTGTTCATCCGCACGCCGTCGCCCACGATGTGCGGGTTTTGCTGGATGCGCGGCACGCTGAGGTCTTCGTTGATATTCGTATTGAAATAGGCGTGCTGGTTCCATACGCGGCGCGAGGAAATACCCGGCAAACCCACGGCTTCGTACGCTACTACGGTACCCTGAAAAACCGAACCGTTTTGGCCGCACTGGATCACGATCTCCGTTTGGCCGTCGCCGTCCACGTCCAGTACCAACGGGTTTTCGATATGCGTGGCCGACACACAGTTATCCTGCCATTTGACCTGTCCCGTAGCGCCCTCGATGACCTGCAAAAAATCCACACCCCGGTAGATCACATCGGCCGAACCGTCGCCGCAAAAATCATACACGCTGGAGCAGGTAATCGAGGAAGGGTCAATGGCAAGCAGTTCCCACAGCAAGGTGAAATCGTTGTTCAGGGCGTAGAGTTTGGGAAACTCCACAAAACTGATTTCTAATTGTCCGTCGCCGTTCAGGTCGGCGATGTTCACCCGCGATGCCCCGTCCTCCCAGTTGCCGGGTAGTTGGAATTCCCGCAAAATGGTCGGCGTCTGGATATCCCAGCAATACACCGTGTTGAACGAGCCTTTTCGGCCCTGCACAATAGCATCGAGGTCGCCGTCGCGGTCGAAGTCGGCAATGCTGGTGAATCCATCGGTAAACGCCGCAGGGGCGGTGACAACGGGCGTGGTCACACCGGTGATCAGGTTCACAGATAACACTTGATTTCCGGCTACAATTTCCAGCCCTTCGCAGTCGGGGCAGAAACTATCCGGCAGCACATCCATGGCTACCGGCGAAGCAAAGGAAAAGTTTTTGGAGACACGGGCGGGGTGTTCGCCGGCGGAGGCGCCGGCCCCGCCTTCGGCAAGCAGCGCGCCGGTTTGGCCGCTGAAAACCTGGTTGCCGATGTTGATTTCCGGCATGCCGTCGTGGTCGAAATCGGCGATATTAGGTACCGCAAAACGGGCGCGGTCGCCGTAGCCGACCAGATCGGGGCTGGTCCATTCCAACTGGCCGAGGTGGCTGTAGCAGCGGATGCGGCGGTCGTTGGCCACGAGGATGAACTCGCCGAAACCGTCGTTGTCGAGGTCGGCCATAGCCGGCGCGGTGCCGCCGGCCAGCGCCGAGGGGCTGATCACGACGGCTTTGGTGGTACCGGTAGCCCCGTCAATGATGTAAATCTGCGTGTTTTCTACATTGTAGGTCACGATTTCCGGGATGCCGTCGCGATCCATGTCGCCTGCCACGAGCACGGAATAGGTACCCGTTTCGGCTTCGCCGACCCACTGGATGCCGAGGCTGATGGTGTCGCAGGAAGGCAGAAAAAAACAATCGGCGGGACAGGACGTGTAGTAAAAATCGTCGCATTGGCCGGTACAGGTACAGTCCGGGTCGTAGCAGTCTATGAGGCCGTCGCCGTCGTCGTCCACGCCGTTGTTGCAGATTTCGACGGGGGTTTGGGCGGAGAGAGCCGCTGGGGCCGTTAGCAACAAAAGAAAAAGAGCAAGCGGCAGGAAGGTAACGGGCAGGGCGCTCCAGCGCGCAAAAACGAATCGAAATTCAGGCATGGTCAGGTATGGCCTTTGGTTTGGTACAGGCGGAGAAACGACTTGAAACGGCGTTTGTTTCGCCCGTGGAAACGGTTAACGAATGGTGAAACCAGAGACTACGGCGGGAGCATGCGGATGGGGCCAGGATTAGACAAGAAACGGATGCCGGGGCAAAAGTCCGTGTTTTTTGGGGAATACTGCGATAGTCGCCAACTTGTCATTTCATTATTTTTCGGCAAAAAAAAATTGTCAAATCAGCGTAACAGTAATCCTGCAAGATTTACATTTGTGGCGTAATCTTCTCCCCCCTCTTCGAAACTAATCCCGTTTTTTAAGATATATATGCTTCAGTGTCTCGTATGTTATGTGCGAGCCGCTATTTTTATTTACATTTTCCAAGTCGTCATGCATCTGTCGGCAACTTTGGGAAGGACATCTGATCTGATTTTTTCATCATCTCTAATATTACTAAAATCAAACTTCACCTATGGGAAAGACAACATTTACAAACATCAAGTCTCTAAAAAACAATTGGTTACGAAAAGCACTCTTTGTGTTTGCCGTAATTCTTGTTTTTTTCGGAACATCATTTGGGCAGGGATGCGATCCATCTACCATTGACAAATGTGCTTTGGGCAAGAATAGCGCCTTGCAGGCAACCTGGCATGCTCAAATTGTCAAGACCCCGGTGGGCTACTCCCTTGCCGGGCAGAATTTGGCTTTAAATGGCTCAAGTAACCAATTGAATTTAACCGCTATTCCCAGTGCCGGCTATACCATGCCGGCCAATGTGTTCCCCGTTTGGGGAGCTATCGGTGGTAGAACCCAGGTGGTGTTCCTTGGCAGCAATGGCACCATTTACGCTGTAGGCGATGAAGGAGGTCTCATAGACGGTGGCAGAACCTCTTCTACCGCCTGGGGTGCAACAACACTCCCGCTGCCGAGCGGAGTGACGGCTTGTGATGTCGAAAAATGGGAAGGAACGGCTTTGGATGGCGGAGCGGGATTCCTTGTTTTCATGACTTATAGTGGTGTGCTCTATATTACCGGGCCTGATGCTACTTCCGTCCGGGCCGGCGCCACATCCAATATTTTTAATACTGTGTCCTTGCCAAGTGGCGTAACAGCGGTAGATTTTGCGGTTGGATACAGGACTTTGTTGGTTTTAGGTAGCAATGGAAACCTATATGCCTCTGGAGATCAAATGTATAGAGGGAATGGAGCAGCACCAAGTGGTGAAACTTCCCTGCTCTTATTGGCCACTCAGCCACCGCTTAGCGCCGGTGGTATTCTGCAAATTGAAGCAGGAAGAAGTTCCTACTATGTCCTTGATGCCGATGGAACCATTCATGTGCTGGGGGAGAATAGCGATGGCCAATTAGGGGATAATTCGACTACCGACCGGACGTCCTGGAGAAAAGTGGGGCAAGGATGTGCGGGCGGTAATTTGTCTAATGTGGTCTACATAAGCGCAGTAGGCACGAATAACGAAAACAGCAGAAGCGGGTCAGCAATACTTGCTGACGGCACGTTAAGATCTTGGGGAGACAACGATCAGTATGCAATCGGAGGCCCTGTGGATGGCACTATTTACAGCTGCCCACTGATTCCCGCCGGCTCCGGAAGTAATGTAATTGCTGTTGCGAGTGGCGGCCACATCACGCCGTACATGAACTCGAATTCACCGACGGAGGTATGTAACGTCGGGCACAACGCAGACGGAGGTTTTGGTGATGGAACGGAGGGTAGTAACAGAGATTCCTATGAGTGCCTCTCTATTGGGTCGGATGTTCGTGATCCCGTTTCTTCTGCCGACCTTCGGTTGACCAAAACGGTGAATAATTCCACACCGAACGTAGGCAGCGACGTAACCTTCACAGTGACGGTATTTAACGACGGCCCGGACAATGCCACCGGCGTAGTTGTGGGCGATCTGTTGACCAGCGGCTACTCGTTCGTGGGTGCGACGCCAAGTCAGGGATCGTATGTGAGCGGCACCGGCGTATGGACGGTCGGCGCGATCGACGACGGCGCAAGCGCCAACATCACGATCACTGCAACGGTGCTTAGCGCCGGCGTCTACGCCAACACGGCGCAGGTGACGGCTTCGATCCAAACCGATCCGGACTCTGCGCCCAACAACAACGACGCGAGCGAGGACGACCAGGCAACCAGTACGCCGGTACCGGTTTCTGGAGCCGACCTGTCGATCACCAAAACAGACGGCAGTGCGACGTACACCCCCGGCGTGGGCGTTACCTACACGGTAACGGTGAGCAACGCAGGCCCGAGTAACGTAGTGGGCGCCACGGTGGTGGACAATGCCCCTGCTGGCACGACGATTTCGAGTTGGACGGCAGCCTTTGCCGGCGGAGCCACGGGCGCAGCTAATGGTGCGGGGAACATCAACGAGTCGGTGAACATCCCGTCGGGCGGCTCCGTCACCTACACCATCAACGTATCGGTACCGGCCAACCAAACCGGCAACCTGGCGAACACGGCGACGGTAACTGTGCCGAACGGCACGACCGATCCCAATCCGGGCAACAACTCGGCTACGGACACGGACACGCCGGCGCCCATCGCCGACCTGTCGATCACCAAAACAGACGGCAGCGCGACGTACACCCCCGGTGGCAGCCTTACCTACACGGTAGTGGTGAGCAACGCCGGCCCGAGCAACGTAGTGGGCGCCACGGTGGTGGACAATGCCCCTGCTGGCACGACGATTTCGAGTTGGACGGCAGCCTTTGCCGGCGGCGCCACGGGCGCGGCCAATGGTGCGGGTAACATCAACGAGATGGTGAACATCCCGTCGGGCGGCTCCGTCACCTACACCATCAACGTATCGGTACCGGCCAACCAAACCGGCAACCTGGTGAACACGGCGACGGTAACCGTACCGAACGGCACGACCGATCCAAATCCGAACAACAACTCGGCTACGGATACGGACACACCGGCGCCCATCGGCCGATCTGTCGATCACCAAAACAGACGGCAGCACGACGTACACCCCTGGTTGGGCGTTACCTACACGGTAGTGGCGAGCAACGCCAGGCCCGAGCAACGTAGTGGGCGCCACGGTGGTGGACAATGCCCCTGCCGGCACGACGATTTCGAGCTGGACGGCAGCCTTTGCCGGTGGCGCCACGGGCGCGGCCAATGGCGCGGGCAACATCAACGAGATGGTGAACATCCCGTCGGGCGGCTCCGTCACCTACACCATCAACGTATCGGTACCGGCTAACCAAAGCGGCAGCCTGGTGAACACCGCGACGGTAACTGCACCGAACGGCACGACCGATCCCAACGCGGGCAACAACTCGGCCACGGATACAGACACGCCGGCGCCCATCGCCGACCTGTCGATTACCAAAACAGACGGCAGCGCGACGTACACCCCTGGTGTGGGCGTTACCTACACGGTAGTGGCGAGCAACGCAGGCCCGAGCAACGTAGTGGGTGCCACGGTGGTGGACAATGCCCCTGCTGGCACGACGATCACGGGCTGGACGGCAGCCTTTGCCGGCGGCGCCACGGGCGCAGCCAATGGCGCGGGCAACATCAACCAGTCGGTGAACATCCCGTCGGGCGGCTCCGTCACCTACACCATCAATGTGTCGGTACCGGCTAACCAAAGCGGCAGCCTGGTGAACACCGCGACGGTAACTGCACCGAACGGCACGACCGATCCCAACGCGGGCAACAACTCGGCCACGGATACAGACACGCCGGCGCCCATCGCCGACCTGTCGATTACCAAAACAGACGGCAGCGCGACGTACACCCGGGGTGGGCGTTACCACGGTAGTGGCGAGCAACGCAGGCCCGAGCAACGCAGTGGGTGCCACGGTGGTGGACAATGCCCCTGCTGGCACGACGATCACGGGCTGGACGGCAGCCTTTGCCGGCGGCGCCACGGGCGCAGCCAATGGCGCGGGCAACATCAACCAGTCGGTGAACATCCCGTCGGGCGGCTCCGTCACCTACACCATCAATGTGTCGGTACCGGCCAACCAAACCGGCAACCTGGCGAACACCGCGACGGTAACTGCACCGAACGGCACGACCGATCCCAACGCGGGCAACAACTCGGCCACGGATACGGACACGCCGGCGCCCATCGCCGACCTGTCGATTACCAAAACAGACGGCAGCGCGACGTACACCCCTGGTGTGGGCGTTACCTACACGGTAGTGGTGAGCAACGCAGGCCCGAGCAACGTAGTGGGTGCCACGGTGGTGGACAATGCCCCTGCTGGCACGACGATCACGGGCTGGACGGCAGCCTTTGCCGGCGGCGCCACAGGCGCAGCCAATGGCGCGGGCAACATCAACCAGTCGGTGAACATCCCGTCGGGCGGCTCCGTTACCTACACCATCAACGTGTCGGTACCGGCCAACCAAAGCGGCAACCTGGCGAACACCGCGACGGTAACTGCACCGAACGGCACGACCGATCCCAATCGCGGGCAACAACTCGGCCACGGATACAGACACGCCGGCGCCCATCGCCGACCTTAG
>JADJYW010000023.1 GCA_016719605.1 Lewinellaceae bacterium
CTCAAACCCTCTTTTATTCCGCCCGCTCTTCCCACACCTGCGCCAGGTGTACAATTGTTTCGCGGCTTTTTCCCATATCCTGCACCGACACCCCTCGTATTGACTGGAGTGAAAAAAGCGTGCTCGCCGGCAAATATAGATTAGGACAGGGCAGCCCATAAATGACAACCGGGAATATCCGGGTGCCGCCGCGGATGGAACTCTGGATCGGGCTGGCAAAACCTGCACGGCAAGCGCTTCTATAGCATTGCCCACTACTTGCGGGTACCAAGCGCAGCACACGCCCCATTTGCGGTATTGTTCGACGACTTTCACTTCCGGCCCGGGAGTTGGGGTGATTTTTTCTGAACCGTCCCGATTTTTTGCAGGGTACGGGCGTGACGTTTGGGGCCGCCCTCGTTGGATCGCGCAAAGTAATTTTGATCGTGTGCTTTTCTAAGGCCCTTTCCCTACGATAACTTTAGGATGGATAAAACCCTGCGACGGCCCCTTCCAGGCGTGTTCGGGGCTGAGTTTATCGGGCATTTTGGCCCAGAATTTTCCGGCAATTTTCAACGCATGCTCGTTTTGCCTTTACGCCGTCCGGATGCGCCGACACCCCGTGAATAGTGACAACCGCCCGTCGGCGCTGAAGGTCTCGTTTTCGATGCTGCCTGCTGTTTTTGCGCCGTCAATGGTGTAGCCAAACCGGGCGCCGAGCTTTTTCATATCTGAATTTGCTCCACCCGGCCAATTTCCTCGTCGAGGGGTAAACAGAATCTCACGAATTTTGCCGTAACTGATCGAAGGATTGTTGATGAGGATATGTGCAGCAAACACGGTAGACGCCACACCGACCTTGTTGTCCGGCACCCGAGCAGGGTCGTGCCGCTGGCGACGAATATCATTGCCGTGCTGGTGCTTCAGATCGGGATGTTCGCTTTTCGCGGATCACGATGGCGGGGTCATCGGGCAGCACCAGGTCCTGGCCCTTGTACTTCGGATGCACGATCGGTTTGACCCCCGTGCCGGAGCAGTCGGGCGCTGTATCCACATGAGAGCAAAAGCAAATGACGGGTACTTTTTTGTCCGTGTTGGCCGGAATAGTGGCATACACATAGTAAATTCGTCCAATTCAGCAGCCGGGATACCTATCTCGTGCAAGCTCCTGCACAGTATCCGCATCCAGGTCTTTTTGTTTTTCAGTACTGGGAATGGTCTTGCTTTCGGGGTCACTTTGGGTGTCAATCTGGACGTAGCGCAGGAAGCGCTCTTTGGCAGTATGAGTGATTTTGCTTGATAATTGTTAAGAGTCTGGTGATGTGTGTTGCAGTACGCTGCTGGATAGCTTCTCAAAACTCCCAAAGGGGTTGTCTTGCAGTTGTTTCATTCCGCGTCACTGGATTTTTTCCATTTTTCAAGGGCTCACGGGACTTTTCGGAGAGTACTTCCGGGTCAACGGCTAAGGAGTTGAGGATTTCGAGCAGGCAATTGATCGGGCCTCAATATCGAAAAACTTGCTGACCACGGCTATTTTCGGTGTTCCAGATACGGTAGCCGCTGTGAAAGTTGCCTTTTTCATATCGGATGACGTAGTCAGTTCGGCGAAAAGGTCTTCGAGTTTTAGTGATGCTTGAGTGCTAGCGCATAAGCGTTCTATCTTGGCCCGCGTCTTGCCCGGTTCGGCTTACCCCGGGCGAGGCGCACGCAAAAGTATCCAAAATTTCAGGCACCATGCACAAACACACAACTACCGGACAATTTTTCGGGCGCCGGCTTGACCGGGCCGCCCTGCTCCTTGCCCTCCCGTTCCTGCTGCTGCCCAATGCAGCGACAGCACAACGCGAACAACGTTTCAAAGCAGGTGTATCGCCGGCGTCACGGCTGCGCAGATTGACGGCGATGCCTCCGCCGGCTACCACAAGGTGGGTCTCCAGGGAGGGCTGCGCGGCATCGTTGTGTTGCGCCCCAAACAGGATGCCAGTATCGAATTCCTGTTCACGCAGCGCGGCGCCCGCAACGAGTCCAAAACGCCGCCGTTTTTTAAAACCACACTCAACTACATTGAGGTGCCCGTGCAGTGGCACTACCACGACTGGGCAGCCAATGGCGACCCCGAAGACCCGGATTTTTACCGTGTGCACTTCAATGTGGGTTTGTCGTACAGCAGGCTGCTGAATTACCAGGACGATTCCGACGATCTCGGCGCGGGCATCACGGCAGCCCTGCCCGACCTGAACAAAAACAGCTATTGCTTCCTGATCGGGGCCAGTTTTTACGCCACGCAACACGTTGCGTTCACCGTTCGGTACCACCGGGCCATCAACCGGCTGTACTCCCCCGGCAAACCCGGCACCAACTACGCCTATTCCCCCGAAAGCGGGTATCCAGCGCATCGGCGCTGCGGCTTTCGAACGCGGGCTGGCGACACTGGCGCTGTTTCGCCAACACCTCGACAAGCACGGCATTGCCCCGGAATCCGTGCCTGCGTACGGTACGGCCGCGCTGCGCACAGCGCAAAATGCGCCGGAGTTTTTGCAAGCCGTTTATACCCAAACCGGTATCCGCGCCGAGGCGATCAGTGGGGAACGTGAAGCGCTGCTGATTTACAAAGGTGTGCGGCAGGCTGTGCCCTTCCCCGACAACCGGGTGCTGGTGATGGACATTGGCGGCGGCAGCGTGGAAATGGTGCTGGCCGATCCGGCCGGCCCGATCTGGCAGCGGAGTTTTCCGGTGGGCGTGGCGGTCTTATTCCAGTGTTTTCACAAAAGCAACCCCATTGCTCCCGAAGAGATCGCTGCGGTCGAGGCATTTTTGGATGAAACCATGGCCGAACTGTGGGTCGAACTGGAGCGTCTCCCCTCCCCCACCCTCGTGGGTGCTGCCGGCGCGTTCGATATCATTGACCACCTCCTGCTTGATCCCGCTACCAAACCACCCCTGTACGGCTGGATACCCGTAGCCGATTTTGAGCCGCTGTACGCAGAAATTATCCGAAGTACCCTCGTCGAACGAGAGGCCTGGCAGGGACTGATCCCCGAGCGTCGCGAGATGATCGTGGTGGGTATGATCCTGATCCGGCACATTTTGCGGCGCGGCGCCATGCGGGAAATTTACACGTCGGTGTACTCGATGAAGGAGGGGATGCTGGCGGAACGGTACTGCAGCGAATAGTCCCTACCGCCGCCGCGGAAATAAAAACCGCATCAAATACACCGAAAAATAGTACGCAAGCCAGGCTTTGAACCGGTGCCGACGACTCGAAAACTCGGGCATATTGTCGCGAGTAACCTCAACGCACTGGTGTGCCATCAGGTCGTTGAGGTACGCGCCGAAGTCCCGGACAAACGTCGGGTCGGCAATATCCACATTGAGTTCCAGGCTGCGAAACCGGCTCAGCGGGTTGATATTGTAGGAGCCGATGGATGCCCAGTGGCCGTCCACAAGAATCGTTTTGCCGTGCATAACCGATTTTTCCCATTGAAAAACCCGAATACCTTTCCCGAGCATCCAGTAGGTCAGGTACTGCTCGGCCCGGCGGGCCAACGGCAAATCGGAAGGGCCGGTGAGCAGCATCCGCACCGCCACCCCGCGCCGGGCGGCGGCGGCCAGGCGGGCGCGCACCATACGGCCCGGCAACAAATAACTGGCCACGATGACTAAGGACTGCCGGGCATTTGAAATACCCCTGGTATAACTCTGGTAAACCTCCGTTTTTCGGCGCAGCCAGTCGTTCAGACGAAAACGAACCAGGTTTTTAAACGGCGCCTCGGGCAGGAATACCGGTTTGTCGGGTTTTGGGCTGCGGTTTTTCCAGTATTGGTGGCGGTAAACATCCTCGCACAAGTCATCGAGGTGCCGGCAAACCGTTCCTTCAATCAGAACGGCAAAATCTAACCAGGCGGGTATCCCGGCGCTTCCCCGGTACTTGTCGGCAATATTGATGCCGCCCACAAGCGCGCGCCGGCGGTCGGCCACCACAACCTTTTGGTGCAGGGTGCGTCCGCCCTTCCACTGCCTGATCGAAATGATGTGTTTGAAAAAACGGAAGCCCACGCCTGCATTCCGCAAATCTTGTACAAAAGCGGCCGATAATTTATCGGAACCATGCCCGTCGGCCACCACCCACACCTGTACGCCACGTCGGGCCGCACGTTTCAGCGCATCAGCCACCAGTCTTCCCGTATCGTCCTCCACATAAATATAGACCTGCACATGCACGACCTCCCGGGCCTCGTCCAGCAGATGAATCAGGCGGGTAAAATAATCCGAGCCACTGTGGACGGCGGTGATCGAGTCGGCCGGCAAATAAGTGTTCATGGTGGAGCAGATTGAGCGGGTTTATATGGTTGAGCGGGTTGAGCATCGGGAGAAATGCAGGTTTGGGCGAAGATGCAGGCATTCCGTATAAACAAACCGCCCTACTTTGCGGGCCATTTAAATATTCCAGATTCCTAATTGCACACACTATGCGCACCTTATTCAGTTTACTGACCATTGTACTGACAACAGCATTTTTCATCACCGGCATTATTTACTTCATTGCCAGAGCTTTTGGCCAGATTGCCTGGAACCCGGAGAGCAAGGCCTTCAAACGTATGCTGGAGGTATTGCGCGGGCGACTAAACCCGGTTGCACAAAATCTGGTGCCCTGGGATCACGAAATGCTGGGGTTGCTGTCACTCAACCGGGTAAACGAGAAAAAACCCGGCTGGTTCAGCCCCGTTTCGTCGGGCCAAATTACGACCATTTACCAGGAACCCGTAGTGGCATACGTCACCCAGCAGATGGGAAAATCCAGCGTCACGATAGCCCGCACGAGCGACCGCGAGTTCATTCTTCGGAAAAAAGACAAAGAGACCGAAATTTGGCTCAATAACACTCCCTTCGGCCTGTTTGTGGACGGCGCCCTGCTGGCTCCCGGCAAAGGTTCCAAATTACTGGCCCGGCTGGAGCACCAATCCGATGAAGTACACGCCTCGCTTATCCTCGGTAATGCCAAAGCAGTTGTCCTGAGCAATACCGAACACGCAAGCGGCCCAAACCCTCGTGCTATGACCCTCCTGCAGGAACTGGACCCCGAAGCGGAGAACATCGCCCTCGCTATGGCACTGCTGCGCCTGCAGGTCTGACACCCGGTTGCCGATGGGAAAAAACTGCACGAGACCTTCCAGGTTTGACAAACCTGGAAGGTCTCAATACCCGAAAAAGAATGTCCTATAGTGTTGGAAAATACTACAAAACCCTGCTCTCAAAAACCCGTTGGTACGAATACTGGATGCAAAATTCAGATTTTACAATAGCATGAAAATCAAGTTTTTAAAATTAAAAACTTGATTTTTTTTTGTTTTTAATTCCCGGAAAAACCGCACCAACTGTCCAAGTTCCCCCCTGCGTGCCCCGCTACTTTTGCTCCATAATTGATTGTTAAAAACAACCAAACTATGAGAGAAAGTAGATTTGAACGCCAATCCTGCCAACCCACTGTTTCGGCAACTACGCCATTTTTGAAGGCAGCCCAGTCCTTGTTTGCCCGAATCGGGAGCAAGGCTTTTCCTTTGTTGATCGGATGGAGCGGGCTTTTCCTGCTCGCCAACCCGGGTGCTGTTTGGGGACAGTGCAACCCGGCAGGCAACCCGACGCGATACGAATTCACCGTCAACCCGACCACGATGCTCAATATCGCGGGCCAGCAGTTTTGCACCTCGCAATCCATGGGAACAAACTGCTGTGGCGGACAATCATCATACCGCTGTCTCGATTTGGTTTTTAATTTAGAAAACGGGCCGATGGGCGAACAGTTCAGTCCGAATTGCCAGGGAATCGTCAATCTGATGACGGCCAACGGCAATTTCGATGCCTTGTTTTTCAACGTCGGCACACCCGATCCGGCGGGCAATGCCACGGACTGCAGTGGCGATTTATCCCTCGGCAATAACTACACGATAACCGTGGCATTCACCGGAAACGCGATGGGGCAAATCATCGCAGAGCTCACGGTGTTCGACAATATGGGGATGGTTGATACCATGAAAACGGAAATCGCCAACCCAGGGCAGGCCATTATTTTCACGATTTGCAAGCCCGGCTTTGGCTGTGTGGAAGACGAGATCGTATTCGGCTGCTGTAACGCGGATGCTACACTCGCATTGGCAGCCGGCGCGCCGGCAACATACTGCAACGGCGATTCCACAACCCTGAAATTGACCGGACTCAACGGAACGCCGCCCTACAACCTCCTCTTTCGCGCAGCAAGCGCCACGGATACTTCCTATTTCACGGTGCCCGTACCGGACGATATGGACGGAGATCCAACCATGGACATGACCACCCTCGTCGTGAAACCCACCGACACCACCACCTACTGCCTCATCAGTGTGGAAGATGCCAACGGCTGCGTACAACCTGTCATGGATCAAAAAGTAACGATAAACGTCAATCCGGTGCCGGAACTTACCCTGACGGCTACCGGCCCAAGCGCAGTCACCTGCGGCGATACAATAACCATCGTCATTGAATCCACAAGTGGTTTTGATGACCTGATCGGTCTGCAATACAGCGTAGACTGGGATGAAACCCAACTGAAATACCTGAACCACAGCGCCCTGACTATCGGAGGA
This sequence comes from Lewinellaceae bacterium, assembly GCA_016719605.1. Classification (GTDB taxonomy): domain Bacteria; phylum Bacteroidota; class Bacteroidia; order Chitinophagales; family Saprospiraceae; genus M3007. Next base: position 6,600 of record JADJYW010000023.1, read on the forward strand.
GATGTGCCCATGATCGGCACGGCCAATGCACTTTCCAGCGGCGAAATGACCTATAACTGGACCGCGCCGGGCGCCGGCGCAACGCTTTCGGACGGTACAACCATACTGACCATTTCGATGCAGGTGCTAAGCAGCACAGGCAGTGCAACGGTCAGTTTGACGGATACGCCATTGGCTTTTGAAGTGACCAACGAAGCCTTTTGCATGGGTACGCTTATCCCGCAAAACAACGTAGATATCACGTTCAATCCCATCGAAGTGACCTGCCCGGCGAGTTTTCCAATCTGCGAATCGGCATTGCCGCTCAATCTCACAGGCTTGGCCGTTTCGCCGACAGGCGGCACCTTCAGCGGCGCAGGTGTCACGGGCAATATGTTCAGCGCTGATGCCGGTATCACTACCATCATTACCTACACCTATACCGATGTAAACACCAACTGCACGAATTCGTGTTCGTTTGACATCACCGTAGTAGCCACTCCGAGTGTAGACCCTGTGGCCGACCAGACCGTGTGCGCCGGCGACAACGTGCCGCAAATTGATTTCTCCGGCAACGTGCCCGGTGCGTCGTTCTCCTGGACACGCACCCCGGAAGCCATCGGACTGCCCGCCAACTCGGGTGGCAATTTCGTACCCGCTTTCACCGCCGCAAATGCCGGAAATACGCCGCTGACCAGCACGTTCACCGTCACCGCCTTCCTTCACCGGAAACGGCCTGACCTGCATGAGCACGCCTATCGAATTTGAAATAACCGTGAATCCGGTGCCAAACGTGGACCTCGTGGACAACCAAACCGTGTGCAACGGCGACCAGGTTTCGCAAATTGACTTCACCGGAAATGTACCCGGTACCGTATTCAACTGGACCAACAACACCCCGTCCATCGGACTGGCCGCTGCCGGATCGGACCTTATTCCGGCCTTCACGGCGATCAATAACACCAATGCGCCCGTGACCGCAACCATCACCGTCACCCCGGAATTTATCGCCGGCGGCGATACCTGCACCGGCACGCCGCTCGTGTTCACCATCACCGTGAACCCCGTACCGAGTGTGAACCCCGTGGCCGACCAGACCGTGTGCGCCGGCGAAAACGTGCCGCAAATTGATTTCTCCGGCAACGTGCCCGGCGCGTCATTCTCCTGGACGCGTACCCCGGAAGCCATCGGATTGCCCGCCAACTCGGGCGGCAATTTCGTACCCGCTTTCATCGCCGCAAACGCCGGAAATACGCCGCTGACCAGCACGTTCACCGTCACCGCCTCCTTCACCGGAAACGGCCTGACCTGCATGAGCACGCCCATCGAGTTTGAAATAACCGTGAATCCCGTGCCGAACGTGGACCTCGTGGACAACCAAACCGTGTGCAACGGCGACCAGGTTTCACAAATTGACTTCACCGGAAATGTGCCCGGTACCGTGTTCAACTGGATAACAGCACCCGTCCATCGGACTGGCCGCTGCCGGATCAAATAGCATTCCGGCCTTCACGGCGATCAATAACACCAATGCGCCCGTGACCGCAACCATCACCGTCACCCCGGAATTCACCGCCGGCGGCGACACCTGCACCGGCACGCCGCTCGTGTTCACCATCACGGTTAACCCTGTCCCGAGCGTAGACCCCGTGGCCGACCAGACCGTGTGCGCCGGCGAAAACGTGCCGCAAATTGATTTCTCCGGCAATGTGCCCGGCGCGTCGTTCTCCTGGACACGCACCCCGGAAGCCATCGGACTGCCCGCCAACTCGGGCGGCAATTTCGTACCCGCTTTCACCGCCGCAAACGCCGGAAATACGCCGCTGACCAGCACGTTCACCGTCACCGCCTCCTTCACCGGAAACGGCCTGACCTGCGTGAGCACGCCTATCGAGTTTGAAATAACCGTGAATCCCGTGCCGAACGTGGACCTCGTGGACAACCAAACCGTGTGCAACGGCGATCAGGTTTCGCAAATTGACTTCTCCGGAAATGTGCCCGGTACCGTGTTCAACTGGACCAACAACACCCCGTCCATCGGACTGGCCGCTGCCGGATCAAATAGTATCCCGGCCTTCACGGCGATCAACAACACCAATGCGCCCGTGACCGCAACCATCACCGTCACCCCGGAATTTATCGCCGGCGGCGACACCTGCACCGGCACGCCGCTTGTGTTCACCATCACCGTGAACCCTGTCCCGAACGTGAACCCCGTGGCCGACCAGACCGTGTGCGCCAGCGAAAACGTGCCGCAAATTGATTTCTCCGGCAACGTGCCCGGCGCGTCGTTCTCCTGGACACGCACCCCGGAAGCCATCGGACTGCCCGCCAACTCGGGTGGCAATTTCGTACCCGCTTTCATCGCCACAAATGCCGGAAATACGCCGCTGACCAGCACGTTCACCGTCACCGCCTCCTTCACCGGAAACGGCCTGACCCTGCTGAGCACGCCCATCGAGTTTGAAATAACCGTGAATCCCGTGCCGAACGTGGACCTCGTGGACAACCAAACCGTGTGCAACGGCGACCAGGTTTCGCAAATTGACTTCACCGGAAATGTGCCCGGTACCGTGTTCAACTGGACCAACAACACCCCGTCCATCGGACTGGCCGCTGCCGGATCAAATAGCATTCCGGCCTTCACGGCGATCAACAACACCAATGCTCCCGTGACCGCAACCATCACCGTAACCCCGGAATTTATCGCCGGCGGCGACACCTGCACTGGTACGCCGCTCGTGTTCACCATTACGGTGAACCCCACTCCGAGCGTAAACCCCGTGGCCGACCAGACCGTGTGCGCCGGCGAAAACGTGCCGCAAATTGATTTCTCCGGCAACGTGCCCGGTGCGTCGTTCTCCTGGACACGCACCCCGGAAGCCATCGGACTGCCCGCCAACTCGGGCGGCAATTTCGTACCCGCTTTCACCGCCGCAAACGCCGGAAATACGCCGCTGACCAGCACGTTCACCGTCACCGCCTCCTTCACCGGAAACGGCCTGACCTGCGTGAGCACGCCTATCGAGTTTGAAATAACCGTGAATCCGGTGCCAAACGTGGACCTCGTGGACAACCAAACCGTGTGCAACGGCGATCAGGTTTCGCAAATTGACTTCACCGGAAATGTGCCCGGTACCGTGTTCAACTGGACCAACAACACCCCGTCCATCGGACTGGCCGCTGCCGGATCAAATAGTATCCCGGCCTTCACGGCGATCAACAACACCAATGCTCCCGTGACCGCAACCATCACCGTAACCCCGGAATTTATCGCCGGCGGCGACACCTGCACTGGTACGCCGCTCGTGTTCACCATCACGGTTAACCCTGTACCGAACGTGAACCCCGTGGCCGACCAGACCGTGTGCGCCGGCGAAAACGTGCCGCAAATTGATTTCTCCGGCAACGTGCCCGGCGCGTCGTTCTCCTGGACACGCACCCCGGAAGCCATCGGACTGCCCGCCAACTCGGGCGGCAATTTCGTACCCGCTTTCATCGCCACAAACGCCGGAAATACGCCGCTGACCAGCACGTTCACCGTCACCGCCTCCTTCACCGGAAACGGTCTGACCTGTATGAGCACGCCTATCGAATTTGAAATAACCGTGAATCCCGTGCCGAACGTGGACCTCGTGGACAACCAAACCGTGTGCAACGGCGACCAGATTTCGCAAATTGACTTCTCCGGAAATGTGCCCGGTACCGTGTTCAACTGGACCAACAACACCCCGTCCATCGGCGTAGCCGCTGCCGGATCAAATAGCATTCCGGCCTTCACGGCGATCAACAACACCAATGCTCCCGTGACCGCAATCATCACCGTCATCTCGGAATTTATCGCCGGCGGCGACACCTGCACCGGCACGCCGCTCGTGTTCACTATCACCGTGAACCCTGTCCCGGGTGTAAACCCGGTCGGTAACCAACTGCTTTGCAGTGGAGAAACGACAACAGCGGTCAATTTCAGCGGGGCAGTGCCCGGCACGGTATTCAACTGGACAAACTCGAACACCGGTATCGGTCTGGCGGCTTCCGGTTCGGGCAATATCCCGGCTTTTGTGACCCAAAACGCAGGCAACACCCCGTTGGTGGCCACGATCACCGTCACCCCGGAATTTACCAACAACAATGTGACATGCACGGGTACGCCCGTTGTGTTCACGATCACCGTGGATCCGCGCCCGACAGTATTCGCCGGTTTTGATCAGATTATTTGCCAAAACCAGGATGCGCTTCTGGTGGCCACGCTGGGCGGTGGCGCTACGGGCGGCTCCTGGAGCGGCGGTGCGGGTACCTTTTCCACCCCGAACGCAGCCACGACATTTTACACCCCGACACCTGCGGAATACGGCACAACAGTCATCTTCACGTTCACGACCAACGACCCGATCGGCCCCTGCCCGGCAGCCTCCGACGACGTGGCCGTGACGATCAATACCTCGCCCATTGTGTTTGCCGGAAACGACGTCATGATTTGCAAGGATGAAAACCTCGACCTGAGCAAACTAAGCGCGTCCATTATGGCCAACGGCAGTGGCATTACCACGGGAACCTGGAGCACCAATGGCACCGGTACCTTCCTGCCCAACAATGCCTTCCCTCCCGGCGCCACGACGTACGTCCCGAGTGCAGCCGACCGTGCAGCAGGCGCAGTGCTGCTCACGCTCACCAGCGCCGACCCCGTCGGGCCATGCGCACCGGTGACGGATCAGGTCATACTTTCCTTCCAACCCAGTGTTGCGCTGGTTTGCAACAACAATGTGCAAATTGCGCTGGATCAGTCCGGCATGGAAGAAATCACACCCGACATGATACTGGAAGCCACCTATCCCGGCGGGATGTACACGGTGGAGGTGTTTGTGAACGGTATCAATGTGGGCAACAAGGTAGATTGCTCGCACATCGGCAAAAACGTCGTGGTGAAAGTCACCGACGAGTGCACCGGCGTATTTTGCACCACTACTGTCACTGTGGTGGATCACCTCGCGCCCAAAGTGACCTGCACCGACCTGTATCTCATTTGTGCCGTTTCCAACTATACCCCGAATTACCTGGCCAATATCCTGGGTATTTCCGATGCCTTGCCGGCTGTAGAGGAAAACTGCGGTCAATACACGCTGAGTTTCACTACGACCTGGCACGACTTGACATGTGCCGACGACTACATTGGATACGCCCGCCGCGTGTGGACGGCTACCGATGCCGCCGGCAATAAGGGTACTTGCGTCCAGTTCATCTATTTTGAGCAGAAAAGTATTGACGATCTCACCTTGCCGGGCGATGTGACACTGGAATGCAACAACGGCCCGGTGAACATCGACCCGCAAGTAACGGGCGCACCATACCTGACGGCCTACGGCATCAATTTCCCGATTTATCCCGATGCGGGTTTCTGCCGCCTGTCGGCCATCCCTTCGGACAAGAAATTGCCTTCCTGCGACGGTTCCTACGATCTCGTCCGTACCTGGACGATCTACGACTGGTGCAAGCCTACCACCCCCACGCTGCCGTCCACCAATCCCAAATACCACATCCAGATGATCCGGGTGGTGGACAAAACCGGGCCGGTACTGGACTGCCCCGACGACCAGACGGTCAGCACCAACCCGCTGGACTGCTGCGCCAATGTTGACCTGCATGATTTGTTTATCCGCGATGCTTGTTCGAGCATTCGCGCCGCTGTGGCCCGTGTGGAAGTACGCCACCCGATCACCGGCGACGTATTGGCAACCTACGAGATACCCGCTACACTCACAACCTTCCCGGGCAACAATCCCAACGATCCTGACACCCTTGCGGTGTTTGGTTTCACACCTTGCTTGCCGGAGGGTACGCACACGGTGACCTACCATGTGGAGGACAACTGCGGAAACACCAGCAACTGTTCCTTTGACCTGACGGTGCAAGACCTCGTGCCGCCCGTACCGGCCTGCGACGAGATCACCCAGGTGGTGCTCGGCATTGACGGGATGAATTTTACGAATGCAACGACCTTCGACGACGGTTCCTACGATGCCTGCTCAAGTGTATATTTCAAAGCCCGCCGGCTGGAAGCCAATACTTGCCAGAGCAACGACCTGTTGTTTGACCAGGTCAAGTTTTGTTGCGAGGACATCGGCGACACCATTCTGGTTATCCTGCGCGTGTACGATGCCCAGCCACCCGTTGGCCCGATTCCCCTGGATTTTGACAGTGGCAACTACAACGAGTGCCAGGTACAGGTTTATGTTGAGGACAAACTCAAACCCACCTGCTCGGCGCCCGCGCACCTGACCGTCAGTTGTGAAAGTTTTGACCCAAGCCTTTGGGCCTACGGCATGGCTTCCGGTACCGACAACTGCTGCATAGACACGGTTGAAACCGTAGTCAACTACAGCCTGTTCGATACGGTATGCAACAAAGGAACCATCACCCGTACATTCCGCGTATTCGATTGCGGCGGCCAGTCCACCACCTGTACCCAGCGTATTGTGGTCAATTACACCCAGAACTATTTCATCCGCTTCCCCAACGACTGGAACATCACGGAGTGCAACAGCGGCTTTGACAATTTCGGGAAACCCGAGTTTTTTGGCGAGGACTGCGAGCTGATGGGCGTATCGCACCAGGACGTGCTGTTCACGGTAGTGCCCGACGCCTGCTTCAAGATCGAGCGCACCTGGACGATCATCAACTGGTGTACGTTTGACCCGAACATGCCCTGCATGGAGGTACCAAACCCGAACCCGAATGTGCTCAACGACCATCCGTCCAACCTCGTGGGGCCAACCGTATCGCCTGCCGGCACGCCGGCGCCCTGGGCGCCCACGAACGTGCGCATCAACCCGCTGGATCAGCTGCCTACGAATTTCAGCACCTTCTGGTCGGCCAATGCCAACTGCTATAAATACAAGCAGATCATCAAGGTTACGGACAAAAAGGCGCCTGATATCAAGTGCCCAACCAGCCCCGTGACGGTGTGCGATCAAACGACAAACGATCCGCAACTGTGGAACGAAACCTACTGGCTCGACAACCTGACCGGCAGCCACAACCTGTGCGAGGCGCCCGTGGACCTGTGCATCACGGCTACCGACGACTGTTCCCTGTCGGACGTAAACGTGCGCTACCTCCTGTTTCTCGATCTGGACAACAACGGCGACATGGAAACGGTCGTCAACAGTGCCAATCCGCCGGCGCCGAACACGGTATTTTTCGGAAACGCCAACGACCCGAATTTTGCCGGCGGCACGCCGCGTGCCTTCGATGGTCGCCCGGTGACGCCGAACCAGAAGTACCAGTTTGCGATCCAGACCACCGTGTCGGGCGACGACCAGGTTGCCTGCCTGCGCTGGAACACACCGCTGAACCCGGGCGACTATGTGCTGCCCGAACTGCCCTACGGCACACACAAAATCAAGTGGATCGTGGCGGACGGCTGCGGAAATGAAAAAATCTGCGAGTACACCTTCGTGGTAAAAGACTGCAAAGCGCCCACCGTCCAGTGTTTCAACGGCCTGAGTACCAATCTCATGCCTACGAAAATGATTTCGGTCAATTTCCAGTCCTTCGTACAGGATGCCTACGACAACTGCACCCCGTCCAACCTGCTCATCTTCGGCATCCGCAAGGCCAACACGGGTACCGGTTTCCCGTTCAACTCCGACGGTACGCCGCAGACGGTTGTCAACTTTGACTGCTCCAACCTCGGCTTTAACCTCGTAGAAGTATGGGCGATGGACCTGGCCGGAAACACGGATTTCTGCGACACCTACATCCATATTCAGGACAACGCCGGTGTGTGCGGTTCCAACAATGCTTCCGTGGCCGGTATGCTGCAAACAGAAAGTGGACAAGGACTGGAGGACGTGAACATTTCGGTACAGGTATCTACCGGCAGCGGACAGCCGCCCGTCAACCTCGTTGCCAACTCCGATCAGGATGGCTACTTCCTGCTGCCCAACGCACTGCCCTCAGCATCCAGCGCGACCATCGCGCCGGTGAAAGACAACGACCCGCTGAACGGGGTGAGTACGTTCGACCTCGTGCTCATCAACAAGCATATCCTTGGGCAGCAGCCGCTGAGTTCGCCGTACAAAATGATTGCTGCGGACGCCAACAACAGCCGCTCCATCACCACGCTGGACATCCTCGAACTGCGCAAACTGATCCTCGGGATTTACACCGACCTGCCCAACAATACCTCGTGGCGTTTTGTGGACAAAAACTATGTGTTCCCGAACACGCTCAATCCGTTCCAGGGGATATTCCCCGAAACGAAGGAGATTGTAGATCCGCAGACGCACCAGATGTACGAAGACTTTATGGCGGTAAAAACCGGCGATGTGAACAGCAACGCCGTGACCAACAGCCTGCTGCTCACCCATGACCGTACTGTCGGCGCCCTGTTGTTCGATGTGGAGGAACAGCAAGTACGGAGTGGCGACGAATTCACGGTAGAACTGCGGCCTGCCGAGTCCATCGCAGGCTACCAGTTTACCCTTTTCCACCCGGGTTTGCAGGTAGTGGATGTACGCCCCGGCGGCGGCATGAATGCCGACAACTTCGGAATTTTTCCGAATGAGCAGGCACTCACGGCATCATTTTTCACCAATGGCGTAGCAGGTGGGTTTGCCGTCACGTTCCGGGCGGTTTCATCCGGTTCGCTCAGTCAAATGCTCAGTGTCTCCAGCCGCATCACCAAGGCAGAGGCATACCGTTCGGATGCTGTTAACCCGGCAGGTACCGCCGCCGAACTCCTGGATGTGGCGCTGCGCTTCAACACAGATGGCGCGGCCACCGTTGCCGGTGTCGGGTTCGAACTGTACCAGAACCAGCCCAACCCGTGGACCAACCGGACGCGCGTAGGTTTCCACCTGCCGGAATCGGCCGAAGCCACGCTCACCGTGTACGACGAAGCAGGCCGGGTGCTCTACACCCACTCCGGCGCCTTTAGCCGCGGCTACAACTCGGTTTCCATCGAAAATACCGCGCTGAGTAATGCCTCCGGCCTGTTGTTCTACCGATTAGATACGCCCACGAACAGCGCCGCCCGCAGAATGGTGAAAATGTAAATTTGCACGTTTGCAAAGGGCAAAAAGCAAGAGGCCCGATCTCGGTTGAGATCGGGCCTCTTGCTTTTTGCCCTTTGTGCTTTGCGAACTTTTTTCTCAGAGATATTTCGTCGAGTTCTTCTCCACAAGCACCTCTTTAAGTTCTTTCAGGAAAGCGTATTGCTCGGGGAGCACACGTTTGAAGGCTTCTTTGACGGCAAAAAAGGTGCCTTGTTCGATGTCGGGGATCAGGTTGCGGAGTTTTTCGCGGGCTTTTTCTTTGGCCACGCGGTAATCTTCGTAGATGAGGGCGCGCAAGGAAGGCAGTTCGTGCCAGTCAGCCTCAATGGCGATAGCTTTGCGGGAGGCGCCGTTAGCGTCGGTTACCGGTTCCAGTTCGATGCAGTTGGTTTGCCGCAGGCGATCGGGCGTATCCTGATCGGCCGACAGCGTTTCCCAATTGGATTCCCCGGACTGGGGCAGGGCTTCCTTGTTCACTAAATATACTTCCAAACCGGATTCGCGTACCCGGTAGATAAAGAGATCAACTTGCTCGTTTGCCGGCATTTGTTTAAAGAATTGTGGTATCGAAAAATTGACAATCAAACAAGCAACGCCGAAATTGGTTGCTCGTGGTTTCGGGAAAGTGCGCAAAGGTAGGTTCGGAATGTTGGTTTTTTTCTAAATCCGTATTGTTTTGACTTTGGACTCCTTCGAGGCCGGTGCGCGCTGCTCTTGTCGGCGCAGGCGTTCCTCGGGCAGCAAGTCGTCGTCGGAGGGCGCGGGGTTGCCGTCGTCGGAGCGGTCACGGGGGAGTGGCCGGGGGGGAGCATCGTTGAAAAATTGCTCAAAGAAGCGGTCAAACCCGAAAAAGTCATCGCTAAAAAAGTCCTGACCGTCGGGGATTCCGAACGATTTGAAGTCGAAAAAATCGGTACCGGAGCCGCTGAAACTGGTGTCGATACGGAAATAAAAAACCGAGTTGGAATCCGGGGAAATATGCAGCCGCCCGCTACCGAAGAGCGAATCTATGGACATGTTTTGGCGCATTCGTTCGTCCATCCGGCGCTTCCAGGAATCGAGGCGTTCGAACGGGTCTTCCTCGGTTTGAGCGGTGGCCAGGGCCGGCAGCAGCAGGCTGATCGTCAAGGCCAGAAGCGTTTGGTTGCAAAAGAAACGTACGTTGTGCATGGCTTGCGTTTTTGAAAAATCCTTTCCGATGATTGTTTGTCTTTCAGGGTGCAAATTTAGGCAAGTCGGTTGTACTGCGGAATGGGCTGTTTTTTTTCTATAAGTGCCGAGACTGAATTAATTGATAAAATGAAACGAAGGAATTTTGGAGCAAGACAAGGCATTTTTTGAAGTCATAGCAACGCTACGGCTGAAACAAATAACGAAGTATTGCTTCGAAAGACCGATCTTCAATTATCAATTAATTCAGTCTCGGCACTTAAAATCATCTTGCTGTGTGGTAACCACGAGCACATATTATGCCCCACCGCACAACTTCCCCGCCCTACCTTTGCTGCATGGACATTGTCATTATAGGCGGTGGTGCGGCCGGATTTTTCGCGGCTATTGCGGCAGCGGAGGCTGACCCGGCGGCGCGTGTGATCATTCTGGAGCGCGGCAACTCCGTTTTGCAGAAGGTTCGTGTGAGCGGCGGCGGGCGCTGCAACGTCACGCATGCCTGCTTCGATGCCCGCACACTGGTGCAGCACTACCCCCGAGGCAGCCGCGAACTGCTGGGGCCGTTCCTCCGCTTCGGGCCTCAGGATACTGTGGACTGGTTTGCCAAACGCGGCGTACGCCTCAAGACCGAGGCCGACGGCCGGATGTTCCCGGTCACGGACGATTCTCAAACCATCGTCGAATGCCTGTGGGATGCCGCCAAAAATGCGGGCGTACAGGTGCGTACGGGCGCCCGGGTGGAACGGTTGGAACCTCCCGGCAAAACCTGGCTGGTGCATATTGGTCGGCAGGAAACTTTATCGGCCGACCGGGTGCTGGTGGCGGGTGGCAGCAGCGAGGGTCTTTGGGCGATGCTGGCCGCGCTGGGCCATACCATCGTGCCGCCGGTGCCGTCTCTGTTCACATTTAATGTAAAAGACCCGCGTCTGCGCGAACTGGCGGGTGTTTCCGTGCAGGATGTCGGCATACAGGTAGCCGGGAGCAAACTCGCTGCACGAGGGCCTATGTTGGTCACGCACTGGGGAGTAAGCGGACCGGGCATTTTGCGGCTGTCGGCGTGGGGGGCACGGGAATTACAGGCTAAAAACTATGCATTTACCCTGCAAATCAACTGGCTGGGCGATGCCGTCTTGTCTGAAATTATATCGGAACTGGATCGCCTGAAACAAGAAAATGGCCGAAAGCAAATCAGTGCGCACGCGCATTTTGGACTGCCTGCACGCCTGTGGGAGCGCTTAGTTGAGGCGGCAGGTATAGCTGTCGGACAGCGTTGGGCCGATGCGGGCAAACCCGCCCTGCTACGCCTGGCATCAGAGCTGGGAGCGGGCGGGTTTGCCGTTCGGGGAAAGAGTACGTTCAAAGAAGAGTTTGTTACTGCCGGCGGTGTGGATTTGCGCGAAGTACATTTTAAAACCTTCGAGAGCAAGCGGTTCCACGGTCTCTATTTTGCCGGCGAAATACTCGACATAGATGCCATTACCGGCGGTTTCAATTTCCAGGCAGCCTGGACGGGCGGCTGGATTGCCGGGCAGGCCATGGCTGAAAAACCAACGAATTAGTTGCCGTTCAACGGAGCACCAACCGGAGTGCCGCATACATGGCCGGGCTGGCCGTGCGGCGGGTTTGTACCCTTAGCAGTAGCCGGAGCAGCAGGCTTGGCTGTAGGCGAAGAAAGTGCCGGTGTGGAAACGGAACCACCCTGGGAGCCGGTAGCGCCACCCGCAGGCGCACCCACCGGTGTTCCACAAACGTGGCCGGGTTGGCCGTGCGGCGGATTAACCTTGCCGGTGGCACCGGCAGGAGCGGTAGCGCCGGCGGGAGCCGATTGCACCTGGCCCTGCGGCTGAATAGCGCCACCATCGGTAACAGCACCCGCAGGCAATGCACTTGAAGAGGCATCCATACCGGGGGTAGCAGCATCCGAAGAAGTCGCTTCTCCAGTGGTGTTTGTTTGAGAAGTGGAGTCGTTTTTGCAAGCCCCCGCGATCAGGGTCAGCAGTAAAGCAAAGGAGACAATACGGATTTTCATTTTTTGCATTTTTTTATTGTGAAAATGGAAGGCAAAGGTATGGGGTGGCCGGCAAACGGCGCATGGGTTGGAAAAATTTGTCGAGCGACCATCCGCAGACAACAAATACATTGAATAGGCGCCGGCTTCGCCTCCGGATACATTCTTCCAGTTTGTCGCCTGTCCGAAAAAATTAGAAAGCCTGGACTCCGGATTTTGTACGTCCTTTGTGGAACAGTTTTTGTAAGTTTATTTTTTCAATCCTTGGTATCCATGAACCGATTCCTACTCACCACAGCACTGTGGCTGTGTGCGCTTGTGTACAGCGCAGCACAAGATGCCACCCTCTTCAATCAAGTTGTTGGATCAACCGGCCGCTTTGCAGTATTGCAAGGCCGCACCTATTCGTACACCGTCGGAGAAGTCGTGATCCCCACGGAAGCGTCCAGCAACCGAATCCTCACCCAGGGTTTTCACCAGCCGGAACAGACCCGACTCGTTTCCGTGGGCGACCCGGAACTGACAGCCTGGGACATCAACGTGTTCCCGAACCCGGTGTCGGACCTGCTGACGATTCGTTTTTCATCCGAAAAAGGCGCTGCACTGTCGGCAACCGTGGTGGATGCAGTCGGTCGGGTAATCCTGACGGATCACCCTGTTGCCGACCCGAGCGGCACCGCGCTCGATTGCAGATCGTGGCAACCAGGCATCTATTTTCTGATCCTGACCGACCCGCTCAGCCGGGCTTCAGCCATGACACGCGTCATTCGGCTGTGATCAAATGTATTATTTTTACTCCTATATTTTTTGTGATCATTCCAAAATTGAAGGTACTATGACAAACCGTCACTTACTGCTCCTGGGCCTGCTGACACTGCTTTCAGTATGGCGTGCAGAGGCGCAATTTACTCCACAAGGTTTTAGTTACCAATGTATTGTGCGAGACAACAATGGCGCTTCGCTCAACAATCAAACCGTCAATCTACTTTTCACCATCCGAAACGGCGCGCCCAACGGGCCGGTTTCCTATTCGGAAATGCAGACCTCGTCCACAAACGAGTTCGGCCTTATCAACCTGTTCATCGGGCAGGGCACCGCGCTGCAAGGCACCTTCAGCACCATCAATTGGGGGGGCGGTTCCAAATACCTCACGGTCTCTGTAGAAACAGCGCCCGGCGTCTTTGACGAACTCGGCACCTCCCAACTGATGAGCGTGCCTTATGCCTTGTATGCCCAAAACACCGCCTCCAGCGGCGACAATTGGGGTACACAAACCGTGCAAACCGCGCCAACCCTGAGCGGAACCGGAACAACCACAACGCCGCTCACCATTGCCCAGCAAGGCGCCCAACCCGGGCAAGTGCTCAAATGGAACGGCACTACCTGGGTCCCCGAGGATGACAACACCGGTCAATCCGGCACCGTCTCCGAAATCAACACCGGCGCAGGTCTGGAGGGTGGCCCGATCACAACCACGGGTACCATCAGCCTGGCCAATAGCCCGGTGACGCCCGGTTTGTATGGCAGCAACACACAAATACCCGTCATCACGGTGGATCAATATGGACGGGTAACCGGCATTTCGCTTGCCGATATTCAACCATCCACCGTCAATATCACAGGAAATACCGGTATTGGCGTGGTACAGAACGGCCAGGATTTCACTATCACCAATACCGGCGACACGGACCCCGCCGACGATATCACCACTACCAGTGTTGCCGACGGCGACGTCGCCGGCCCGTTTTCCAATCTGCAAATCAAACCCAATGCGGTAGGCAATGCCGAAATTGTTGACAACGCCGTGAGTACATCCAAAATCGCAGACGGCGCCGTGGCAACGGGTAAAATTGCCGACAGTGCCGTGAATACCCCAAAAATAGCCAATGGGGCAGTTACTGCAGCCAAATTGAACGACATGGGCGCCACAAGCGGGCAGGTACTCAAATGGACCGGCACGATGTGGGCGCCCGCGCAAGACGCTCTTGGCGTAGTCAACCTGACCGGTGGCACAGGTATCAACGTAACCGGTGCAAACCCCAATTTCACGATCATTAACACCGGAGACACGAATCCTGGCGATGATATTACCACCGGCAGCACCGCCGACGGTGACGTCGCCGGGCCGTTTTCCAACCTGCAACTAAAGGCCGGCGTGGTAAGCCCGATTGAACTGGCCAACAATGCCGTCACGACAACCAAGATCAATGCCCAGGCCGTCACAGGCGACAAAATTGACCAGATGAGCGCCGCCAACGGCCAAGTGCTCAAATGGACCGGTACTACCTGGGCGCCTGCCCCGGACAACATGGGCGTAGTCACCATTACGGGTGGTGTCGGCATTGACGTCATCGGCGCCGGCCAAAATTTCGTCATTGCCAACGGCGGCGACGTCAACCCCTTCGACGACCTTACGGTCAACAGCATTGCCGACGGCGACATCATCGGGCCATTCAGCAACCTGCAAATCAGACAAGGCGTGGTCACCAATTTTGAACTGGCCAACAATGCCGTACAAACAGCCAAAATCCAGAATGCCGCTGTGACCGGCGAAAAAATTGCCCAGATGAGCGCCCTCAACGGTCAAATCCTCAAATGGAATGGCACCGCCTGGGCACCTGCTCCGGACCTCGGCCCCGACAACTGGGGCACTCAAACCGTCGTCACCAGTGCCGCACTGTCCGGCCTTGGCACGTCGCTCAGCCCGCTGACGCTGGACCAACAAGGCGCCGCCGCCGGCCAGATACTCAAATGGAACGGTAACTTCTGGTTGCCTGCCGACGACAACAACTCCGGCCCCGACAATTGGGGAACGCAAACGGCCGTCACCAATGCCACCATTACCGGAAACGGCACGGCTGCAACGCCGCTGGGCCTTGCCACGCAAGGCGCCGCCAATGGACAAGTACTCAAATTCAACGGCACGACCTGGTTGCCTGCCGACGACAACAACTCCGGCCCCGACAACTGGGGAACACAAACGGCCGTCACCAATGCCACCATTACCGGAAACGGCACGGCTGCAACGCCGCTGGGCCTTGCCACGCAAGGCGCCGCCAATGGTCAGGTGCTCAAATTCAACGGTACTACCTGGTTGCCCGCCGACGACAACAACTCCGGCCCCGACAACTGGGGAACACAAGTGGTCGAATCGTCGCTCAACATAGACGGTGACGGCACCCCATCACAGCCACTGCGCCTCGCCCAATTCGGCGCGACCGACGGCCAGGTACTCAAATGGAACACCGCGGCCAACCTCTGGACTCCCGCCGACGACATTGGCGTCAGTGGCGGCGATGACTGGGGTGCTCAGGTTGCCACTACCGACGCGACACTCACCGGCGACGGAGCCAACACGCCGCTGGGTCTTGCCGACCAAGGCGCCACCCCGGGCCAGGTGCTCAAATTTGACGGAACAACCTGGGTGCCACAGGACGAAGCCGGCGGCGACGACTGGGGCAATCAGGCGGCGGCCACCTCGCTCAACATTATTGGCAACGGTACCGCAGGCCAGCCCCTGCGCCTCGCCAGTTTCAATGCAACCAGCGGCCAGGTACTTTCCTGGAACCCTGTGTTGAACCTTTGGGTACCCGCCGACGACACCTGGGGGACACAAGTGGCCGCGACAAACCCACGCCTGACCGGCAACGGAACGGCCGGCAGCCCGCTTGACATCGCTCCGCAAAATGCCGCTCCCGGCCAAGTACTCAAATTCAACGGAACAACCTGGGTACCTGAAGACGACGAGGTGGCTACTGCCGGCTCGGGAGACGACTGGGGTACCCAAACGGTTGTTGCCGATGCTACCCTCACCGGCAACGGCACCAATCTCGGCCCGCTCGGCCTTGCCGCTCAGGGCGCAACCACCGGACAGGTACTCAAATTCAACGGTACAACCTGGGTGCCCGAAGACGACAACGACTCCGGCCCCGACGATTGGGGAACCCAGGTGGCCAGCGTCAGCCCGCGCCTGACCGGCAACGGAACAGCCGGTAGCCCGCTTGACATCGCCGTTCAGGGCGCAACCTCCGGACAAGTACTCAAATTCAACGGTACAACCTGGGTACCCGGAGATGATACCGGTGGCGCCAACTACTCCGCCGGCGCCGGCATCAGCATCACCGGCACGCCGCCCAACCTGGTTATTTCCAACACCGGCGATGCCGACAACGACCCCGCCAACGAAATCCAGACCTTGTCCATCAACGGCCCGGACCTGACCCTGTCCAACGGCGGCGGCACCGTCACACTGCCTACCGCCAACAACTACGCTGCCGGAGCAGGTATTGCCATCACCGGATCGGCGCCGAATTTTACCATCGAAAACACCGGCGATACCGACAACGACCCGACCAACGAACTCCAGTCGCTGAGCCTGAACGGCACGTTGCTCAGTATTTCGGCCACCAACAGCACGGTGAATTTCGACACGTTGTTCAGCAATGCAGGTGTGGGCCTGTGGACACCAAGCGGCTCCAATATTTACAATGCCAACAGCGGAAACGTGGGCGTTGGCACGAATATGCCGCTGCGCAAATTCCACGTCCGCGGTATGGGCGAAATCATCCGCGTACAAGGTATAGAGCCGGGTATTGGATTTGCACATGGCAACAATCTTGGCAGTGTAATCAGCCAGGCTCCAGGTGCTTTGTCCATCGCTACAGAGGATTCCTCTGCCATCGTTCTGACGACAGGCGGCGGGAAAGCCGTTTTTGTGGACGGCACTACCGGCAATGTCGGCATGGGCTTCGCGAACGTCAATGATGCCCGACTCAAGTTGTTTCACGCTGCGGGGGAAGCCGGTCTGATGATCGAAAACGCCACCAGCGGCGGCCACTGGGATTTCCGGGTGAATGGCTTCGACGGCAGCCTGAACTTGCACAACAACTTTTTCGGTGGCGGTTTGCCGGTCGGCATTTTTGCTACCAACGGCTTCTACACGCCCTCCGACAAACGTTTCAAAAAGGATATCGTCGGCACAGGAAGTATTCTCGACAAGGTTGCCGCCCTCAACCCCGTGTACTACCACTACAATCAGGAAAGCGCCGATGCCAAACGTACGATTGGCTTCGTCGCACAAGAAGTGGACGTGCTGTTCCCGGAACTGGTTTCCCAACACCGCGCAGAAGACGGCAATACCTACCTGGGCGTGAACTACGCGGGCTTCGGTGTTTTGGCAATAAAAGCCATTCAGGAACAACAGGAGCAGATCAACGTACTCCTTCAAGAGAAAAACCAACTGCTCCAGCGCCTGAACAGTCTCGAAGCGCGGATGCAACGTATAGAACAGGCGCGTGCCTCTACGGAGAAATAAGACCCGCGTATCAAGGATCAGCATTCCAAATGCCACAGTTTCGCACCTTTGCGGGGCTGTGGCATTTTTGCAATAGACTTGCTGCGAAAATCTATGGCATCAAATCAAACGAGAGGAAACGACTATGCACCAATTCACACTGAAATGGGCTTTGTGCCTGCTTGTGCTGACGAGTATCGGCCATACCGATCTCGCCGGACAGGTATTCGTCCTGCGCGACACGTTTTGTTCCAACCAGTTCGTCATTATCAACGGCCGCAAACGGTTGCGACAGCGTCGTGCAAGTCAACCTTGAGGTGCTCAGCGCACCGAATAAATTACAACAAATCCTTTGCGACGGGGATACCCTGCTCGTGAACGGCGCTCCGTACAGCGCCTTCCGCCCCACCGGCGTGGAAATCATACCCAACGGTGCAGCAAACGGCTTGTGCGACAGCGTCATCCAGGTGAACCTGACCATCGTACCACTGCCCTTTTCCGAGATTCTGGACACGCTCTGCTCCGACGATTTTCTCCTGATCAATGGCCACCGATACGACCGGAATTTCCGTTCCGGGCTGGAAATTCTGCCCAATGCCTCCACCCTCGGTTGCGATTCCCTGATCAATATCCGACTGTTCTTCCGCGATGCCTGGGTGTCGCTGGGCGATGATCTGGACATCAGCTACGGCGATGAGGTTTGCCTCGATCCGCTCTTTAGTTTCGATCCCGTCGCGCTGGAATGGAACCCTGCCCTGCCCTGCACCGATGTCGCCTGCCTGCCCGTGTGCGAGCAATTTTTTGGAAACGCCGTGTTCGAGTTGACGGCTACCTCCCCGGATGGATGCACCCTGCGGGACACGGTGCGCATCACCGTGAGCCGAAAACCGCCCGTGTACGCGCCCAATGTGTTCAACCCCGATGCGACGTGGCCAAACAACCGGTTTTTTCTGAGCGCCGGCGGCGGTATTCTGCAAATTCTACACCTGCAAATTGCCAACCGGTGGGGGGAAATACTCTTCGATCGGGAAGACATAGCGCCCGACAGCCCCGCCGATGGCTGGGACGGGCAATACCGCGGCCAGACGGCTCCGCCCGGCGTGTATGTTTTTTGGGCAGAAACGTTGTTGTGGGACGGGACGACGGAGATTGTGTCGGGTTCGTTTGCGCTGGTGCGGTAAGAGGTGGTGTTTTTCACCGCAGAGGCGCAGAGACGCGGAGGTTTTGATAATCACATTATTAAACCTCTGCGCCTCTGTGGTGAAATGGGAAACATGCCTAATACGAAATGGCTAATTAACACTGTTACTTGTCCTCTTCCGGCACCTCCTCTTCTATCGTGATGCTCGTGGGTCCGGCAGTAATTTTGAACTCGGTGCGGCGGTTGAAGCGGTGCTCCTCGTCGGGGCATTCCACACCATTTTTGCAGCGATTCAGGATGAATTTTTCTCCGGAACCTACCGCCACGATGCGGTCGGCAACGATACCTTTACCGATCATCCATGTCCTGGCGCTATCGGCCCGGCGCTGGGAAAGGCGCTCGTTGTAGTCGTCGCGGCCCTGTGCATCAGTGTGTGAGGAGAGTTCGATCTTCATGTCCGGGTACTGATTCATCAGGTTGACCAAAAACTGGAGATCTTTTTCGGCATCCGGCAGGATGTCGGCTTTGTCGAAATCGTAGTAAATGCTATTGAGTCGAATCGGCTCGTCGCGCTTTACCACACGGGTTTTCGGGGCCGGCGGTCGTACGGTGCGGAGTGTCAGTTTTTTCTCCACCTTGACGGTTTTTTTCACACCGGCAGTGTTGAATTTCAGCGTATCCGGCGTGTAGCCTTCGCGGTCGGCAATCACGATATAGGATTTGTCGGGCAGCAGGGTGAACGCAAAGTCATTGGCCGCCACATTGGTCTTGGTGTCAATACTGAGCGGGTCTTTTTCAGTTACGTCAATGACCTGCACGGTGCAGCCTTCCAGCGGCGGATTGGCTTTTTCATCCTTTTTGCGCATGCGGAACGTGGTGGCCAGCAGTTCCACCTTGATGCGTTCGATTTCCCAGGCGTAAATATCATCGCAGCAGGTTTTGCTTTTGAGGTTGTTGGGGCCGGGTCGGTTGCTGACGAGATACCCCGTGAAACCATCTGCACTGCGGGTGTAGTACTGGTCATCAAGACTGGTATTGATGCCGGCGGGCAAAGGCGCCGGAGTGCTCCAGACGGCGCCGTTCCATTGGCTTTCGAATACGTCCAGACCACCGAGGGAGGCATGCCCGTTGCTGCTGAAATACAGTTTGCCGTCCTGGTAAAAAGGGCTGGCCTCTTCGCCGGGCGTGTTGACAACCGCGCCGAGATTCACGGGCAGATCGAACACCCCTTCCCGCTTTTTGGTGGCATAGTAAATATCAAAGTCGCCGCTGCCGCCCGGGATATTAGCCACGAAAAACAGGACTTTTTCTCCGAACAGTTCGCCCTCGCAGGGGTGCTTGGCGATAAAGTCTCCGTTCACGCCGGTTAGTTCGTTGGCGCCGCCCCAGCCGTCGTCGCCTTTGGTCGCATAGAAAATTTTGCTGCTTTTGATGTAGTTGCTTTCCATCTCCACCCGGGTGAAGTACATGGTTTTGCCGTCGGCCGTGATACTCACGTTCCCCTGGTGCCAGCCTTCGCGGTTGACCTTGGTACCGAGGGCCGTGGGGGCTGCATATTCGCCGCCTGCTTGTGCGGGCGGTGCGGCGGTGTAGATTTTGGCATACCAGTCGCCTTCTTTGCCGTCAAGGGTCACCACTCCTTTGGCGGCGAGGGATGTAAAGTACAACTCGCCGCCACTGTACGAGGGCGACGCCTCGGTTTGCGGGCTGTTGGCTTTTTTGCCAATGTTGTTGACCGAAAGTAATTCCGGTTGTTTGGCTTTGCGGCCCAGTTTACAGCCGGCGATTTCCAGTTTGCTTTTTGCTACCAGAGCAGAGTCCAGCCCGTCGGCCACAACGGAACCAAACATATCCTCGGCGTCGGCGTACTTGCCGTTGTGCTTGAGCGTCATGGCGTACAGGTACTTGAGTTCCGGGTAGTTGTTGCCCCGGTCGCGCTGCACAATGCGGCTGAGGATGCGTTCGGCACGCTGGTAGTCGCGCAGTTCGAAGTTCAATACCCCGATCCGGATATTGGCATCCTTGTCTTTTTTGTCTTTGTAAATATCTTCGTAGTACTCCAGTGCGGCGTACGGGTTTCCGGTAGCCTCTGCCTCTTTGGCCGATTTCAGCATGGCATCGGGTGTGGAGCGGTTGAGCGGCTGTGCGTACAGATTCGTTGCGCCGAGCGCCAGCACACAGATTATGGGCGTGATATAGTTCTTCATGTTTTTTAAATAGAAACAGTACGACAAATGTTGGATCAGAACCGCGGGCACAGCACCTTGGGTTTCACTACGGCGGGTTTGAATATCTTGATGATGTAGTTGGCGGCAATCTCAAAGCCGCCGCGGTTGTTCGTCGCAGTAGCCAGACTGGAGGTATTGACATCGTAGGCAAGCCCCACCGTCAGGTCTTTCACTTTCACCCCGACGAGCGCGTTGACGGCGTCGCCGAGGCGATAGCCCACACCACCACGGAGGGTGATGTTTTTTTCTTCGTTGAACAGGTAGCCAACCATGCCCTGCACCACGATTTCGTCATTGCCTTCCATGGTTTGGAAAAGGAAGGTGGGGCTAACGGTCCACTTGTCGGTGAGGGCCATATTGAACTGCCCGGTAGCGATGGAGCGGCGCGGGAGCTTGGCAAAACCCTGCCCGGGGCTGGGGTTGGGGCCGGGGGTACCGCCGCCGCCGCCAACCAGGCTATAGTTGGGGCGGGTGATGTGAAACATGGAGAAGCCGAGGCTAAAGTCCGTCGTCTTGTTCAGCCGCGAGGAAAGGACTACACCAAGATCAATATCGGTGTAGTCAGCCTTGCCCAGCACCCGACCGTTGTCCATGCTGAGTGCCGAAACATAGTCGCCTGAGTTGTTGAACCCGTCGCCAAACTGGAGGCGGTTAATGTCAATTTTGCGTTGTTCGCCGCCGTAGTGCCCCCCTACCGATATTACGGTGGTGCCGTTTTTGCCCAGGGCGAGGTGGTAGGAGGCGCCGAGTTTGGCAGCGCCATGCGAAAGCGCAGTAGCACCGGCTTTGTCCTGATACAGCATAAAACCGACGCCGACCCAGTCCTGTTTGCGGAAACCCCGAATAATGGGGGCATCCACCCAGGCCGAGGGGGTACGGTAGGGGTTGCTGCTGATGGGTGTCCATTGGCTGCGGTAGATTCCCCGATGCGTGCCGTGCCCTCAAATTTGCCGGTGTTGGCCGGATTGAGTGTCATGGGCGACATGTTGTATTGTGTGAAGTGGATGTCTTGCGCCCAGGCGGCATTTCCGAGTAAAAGGGCCGCGAAAAGGAAGCGTAGTTTTGTGCTATGCATACGAGTTGTTGGTGTTGTTGGCTGTTAGCCGTTGGCTAAAAAACAGAGGATCAGAGTATTAAAACAACGATTATCAGTAGAAATACATGCAATTCAGGTTCTCCCGGATTTGCGCCGCGAAAAATAGAGCAAAATCGGCGAACGCATCCAACCCTGTCTTCAAAATAACTTTTTTGGAAAGCATTGGTCATTTTAGCGCCATGCCGATAGCCGCAGCATCGAGGTCGTTCATGCACCTGAAATGGCCCCTGGGGCAGCGGTCGTAACCAATTTTGGAGCACGGGCGGCACGACAAACCCGGCACTTCAAATATCGTGCTCCCATCCGACCCGTCGGGATAAAGCGGGTACATCCCGAATGCAGGTACGGTATTGCCCCAAAACGACACGACGGGTTTGCGAAATGCTGCCGCTATGTGCATCAGCCCGGTATCGTGCGTGGCCACTTTGGCCGCCTGCCGCACCACGGAAGCGCTTTGGTGCAGCGACAACCGGCCGCAAAAATCCAGCACATGCGAACCGGCAGCGGCGGCTATTTGTGCGCCGGCAGCCTGTTCTGCTTTGCCGCCGAGCAGCAGTACCGGCTGCCCGATGCGGCGGCACACCGCTGCGATTTTGTCGGTGGGCAGCCGCTTGGTCGCGTAATTTGCGCCAATAACGAAGGCGATATAGTTGCCGGTTACCAAGCCGGGAGCCAGTGCCGGCAGGTGCACCTCCTCCGCATCGGGGATGAAATAATCCAGTCCTTGCCCGTCGTAGCGCACGCCGAGATGCCCGGCTGTGGCCATGTACCGGTGGACGATGTGGGTGTCCGGCAGCCGGTTTATGCCGGTGTGTACCAGCAGCCATTTTTCTATGTTGAGTTTGTCAAAAGCGCGTGCCGGACGGCCCAAGGCCCATTTGACACGGGCGCTGCGCAGGTTGTGGTGCAGGTCCAGCACCCAATCGTAATGTTCGCGACGCAACGCGGGCAGTACCTCTGCGAGATTTTTATCGAAAGTAAAAACACGGTTTATGTGCGGGTTTGGGGTCAGGATCGGGGCGAAGGCCTGCTTGGTGAGGAAGTGTACTTCGGCGCCTAATTGCTGTTTCAGGCACCGCGCAAGCGGGGTGGTCAGCACGATGTCGCCAATGGAACTGAAGCGCAGGAGCAGGATTTTCATGGTTATCGCAGTGGTACACGCGAACGTGTTGCCCACAAAGAACGTATTTTGGAACAGAACGCGCACAGCGCCAATCGCTCAACAATTCATCGGCGCTTCGTCGGCCAGTTCGGTGAAAAAATCAGACTTGTCTTCGTCGGGCCGGTCCTTGCACGGAAAGTCTTTTTCGATCAAAATATGCAACGCATGGCCATCGGCCAAAGGCAGGAAACGCTCCATGCTGACCGCCTCGGTGTCCATCCAGCGATGTGCCGACGGCTCCGGTACCTGTATCCGAATGCGGCCGTCGGCAAAATGTGCGTCAATCTCCGAAAGGTCGTCGCGCAACACGAGTTCCCAAACAAAAACCCGTCCATCGGGGAAGTGCACCGTGGTTTGCAACCACTTTTCGGTGCGTAACTGTACCAGTTCGGAGCGCCGGAGCCGCAAGCGTATCCCGTTTTGTTCGCAGCGTAATTTCATAGTTAAGAAAAGTTGAGAGAGGGTTATGGGCGTATGATGTGTATTTTTTGTTGAAAAATTTCTGCCTCGTACTGGATTCGGATGCAGTACAAACCCGCTTGCAAAGCGGATACATCTACAACCGGCGGCGAATTCGCAAACGAAACAATCCGGCGTGCTACTTGCCGGCCGGCCGCATCAAACAAAGTCAATTGCGCATCCTCCGGCAGGGCCTCCGGCAAATGCAGGAATATCTGGTGCCGGGCGGGTTGTGGATAAACCAGCAACTCCTGATCTGGTTTTGACGCCGGGCAACAACAACAAGCGGCCCCAGATGCACACAAAAGTCCACCACCTGCCCAAACTCGAATACTTCGCAAGGCGTCGGGGGCGTGCCCTGCGGCCCCCGGTATTTCATCGCCACCCGCATACGCGTCAGCCCCGAAGCCATGGTAGCCGGCGGAATGATCTCGCCCGAGATGGGCATTTCGCTGGAAAACCCGGGGTCAAAAGCCAACTCGTCGGGATCGGAGAAGTCGCCGTCGGCATTGTAGTCAATAAAAACACGAAAGTATTCCTTGTACGGCAGGCCGGAAAAAGCGGGCGTCAGGGTGATCGGGAGGCTGACGCCGGGCAGTATTTCCAGCGAGGCGGCAGCGGCGGCAGCGGCAAAATTCTGGTACCCGATATTCCCGCCGGAGCTGTGGCTCCAGTCACCGATTTCCACTTGGGCGATCCATTCGTCCTTGGCAGAAGTAGCGCCCGCCGTACAGTAATTCAGGTCGGTGCAGGCCCCGCAGCCCGAGGTGGAAAACTGGAAGGAAACGGGCAAAGAGGCCGTATCCGGCTCGCACAGAGATGCCACCTCCACCGTATACACCGTGCACGGAATGAGTTCCAGCAGTGCGATACCGTTGTTGTCCGACAAGTATTCCAGCCAGGCTCCGGGGGGCGTCTGCACGCGTATGCGGTAGCCTGTTGCAGCACTTGGCCCGCTCCAGGCGAGTTGGGCCGTGGTATTCCCAACGGAAACCGCGCTGATGCTGGTCGGTGCGGAACAGCAGCCGTCCGTTCCAAAAACAACTGGGGGCGTCCAGGCGCTCAGGGTGTTTCCGCCGCAGTTGGCCCGCAGGGAAAATTCGTATTCGGTGCAGGCTTGTAGTCCGGGCAGGGTGAGCGGGCTGGTCGCACCGGGTACCAGGGTCCAGATCGGGTCGCCCTTTTTTCGCCAGCGCAAGCCGGCCGACTGCACCGAATCCACAACCGACCAGTACAACGCGATGGAGGTTTCCGAAGCCGCCCCCGCAGACAAGGCAAAAGGCGGAATGCAGTCCACACATTGGTCTTCGTAGTCTTGCAGGAGGTTGTACAGGTTGAGTGCTCCGCCCGATACCGTTTTGTTTTGCAGGGAATTATTAGGGGTTGCGCTGTTTAAAATTTGATTTTTCACCCATCGTGCTGCGGCTGCGGGGTCGGCCCGTGCGATAGCCCCCAGGTTGCTGCAAGGTGCGGAATAAAGTAGCCCAATGGCGCCGCTTACCTGTGGCGCGGCGAAGGACGTGCCGGAAAAAGAGCCGTAGGTATTGCCGCTGCCGGCGGTGAAAACCTCCTTTCCGTATGCGCCGAGATCAATCGTGGCGGCGCCCCAGGCGGCATTTTCGGCCTTTTGATCGGAACGGGTGAGATTCGTCACGGCAATCAGGTATTCGCTGGGGCAAGCCGTCGGCAAGTCGCCTGCAATATCCACGTCCAGCGCTGTGTTGGCGGTAGCGGCTACGCCGAGGATGCCGGCTGCGCCGAGGGAGTCGAAGGCTGCACACCAGAGCGGGGCATTGTAAGGCTGCCCGCCGGTGATCCCCCAGGAACAATTGACCGCCACGACGAAAGCCCCCTGCTGACCGTTCGTGGCATTGTAGCGCTTGCGGGCCTGGAGCACATAGTCGTAGGCAGCCAGAATGACAGCCTCCTGACTGTTGCCCGCCACGAACATCAGTTTCACGTCCCAGTTGATACCCGATACCCCCGTGCCGTTGTTGCCTTTGGCGCCCACGAGTGCCGATACCGGTGTGCCGTGGCTGGTTGCGATGCCCTCGATGTTGTCGTTGGCGGCAAACACATTCCACCCTCTGAAATCGTCCACATAGCCGTTGCCGTCGTTGTCCATGCCATCGCCGGGTATTTCGTGGTGGTTCATCCACATATTTTCCGCGAGGTCTTGGTGCGTGTGCTCGATACCGCCGTCAATGACGGCCACCACAATGGTGTCGCCCTGCGGGGTAAGTCCGCCGCGGGTTATGTTCCAGGCCGGCTCCGAATCAAAGTCGGCGCCGGGAGTGCCGCCTGCGACGCCGGTATTATGGTGGTGCCACTGCTGGTCGTACAGCGGGTCGTCGGGGATGACCTGGGTTGCCGTTCCGCGGTATTCTAAAAAGTGGTTGTACTGCACCGTCAAAACCTCTTGCTGGCGGCTCAGCCATTCCAATACGCCGGTCTCGTGCGTATCCGCTACTTCCAGCAACCAGATATTGAGCGACTCCGAGACCCGGGTTTTCCATTGCGGTTGCGCAAGCGGCAATTCGGCCCCCAAATGTTCGAGCAGGCCCGCGGGCTGCTCGTTGTCGAACAAACGTACCAGCAACTGACCCGGCACCCGGGTCAGTTGCTGGGCAGGCAGTGCCGCCGCGAGCAGACAAAGGAGAAAAAAAAGCAGTACAATTTTGACTGGGCGCATCTTTCGAGCAATTGGCTGCGGCAAAAGTACGCCAAAGCGCAAGGCAGGAAGCAGGTTCTTCGCGCCACCCGCGGTTTTGACCCCGCTTTGCTTGTTTTGGCCAAATGGCGGCGTGGTCTTTTTGTGATCGGCGCAGTTGACTGCCCGGGGAACCCTCGGAGATAAAAAATTGAATTAGGCCGGAGTAATGAGGCAGCGTTGAGCGATTCCGTGCATCTATCCCTCCAGCAATTCATCAGCGGGAGCAGGAGGTGTGCCGGCCAGTTACTTTCAAGTGCCGGGAGCATGGAACTTGCACCGGGAGCGTTGCGACATACTGTTGAGCACAAAATTTTTAGAGTTTAGATTTTTATCTAAATCTACTAAAAAAACGACAGGAACCCGGAACGGGAAAATGGTAAACCCGGGTAAAAAGTTTGGTCAAGACCGCGCTTGCTGGGGCAGTTAAAATGACCAAAAAAGCCCGCCCAAAATAAAATTCTTGTTTCCTTTGCCGATCTTTAATCCCCGGGGCGGATATCCAACATCAATTTCCCAACCGTTCAAAATTTGTGTTTCAGCCCTTAAAAATCCAGCGCTATGAGATGGGCATCATGCCCTTCGGGAATCAATAGCGGTGTCCTGTTTGTGGTTGTTCAAGGCCCCTGTCGGCTAAAATTGAGGGGGCCTTTTTTCAAATAGTTTTAAAAATCTACCTGTTTTATGCAAAAAAAATTACTTGCTTTAATGCTGCTGCTGCTGGCAGCGTGGGGAATGAAAGCACAGCTTCCGCCACCTTGCCCGGCCAACGATTATCCACCGGCCGACCTTTGTTCCGACATTTGTATCTACTGTAATTTCAATGGAATAACTGGAAACACGGGTGGGTATACCGGACAAACACCCCCTGGCGGTTTCTGCTCAGGCATCCAGAATGAGCTTTGGCTCGGGTTTATCGCCGGGGCAGCTGCAGGCACATTTACGGTGACCCCTGCCAACTGTCAAAACGGCAACGGCCTTCAGATTGCGTTGTATACCAGTTGCAACGATGCTCCGATTGCTTGCAACGGCGGCCAGCAAGGCGGAGGCAATACCCCGATGTCCATTACATCACAATTGACTCCCGGGGTCAACTATTACCTGCTGATTGACGGCTACGGCGGAGATATTTGTGACTACACGGTCACAGTAGTCCCGCCCAGTGCTGTTCAAGCGCCCTCGGTGGGTAATACCGGGTCCATAGCAGGCCCCATAACAGTTTGCCCGGGCGCCACGGTAACCTACAGCATCCCCGTCGTATCAGGCGCGGGCGCTTACGAATGGAACGGCCCTCCCGGCAGTTTGATCAACGGTATGCCCCCACCCGTAACCCTTGACGCCCCCGGCGGCAATGTGGTCAGTCTTACAATGGGACCAAACAGCGGCCAGATATGCGTCAAACCACTCAACTCCTGCAACGACGGGGTTGAGGTATGCCGAAACATCATCTCCCAGCCGATCCTGCCAACGACGTTGCCACCCGTAATTATCTGCAATGAAGACGCTCCGTACATACTGCCCTGGGGCGACCCTGTTTTCAACAACGGGCTGTACGAAACCACCTATCAGTACTATCAGGGTTGCGATAGTATCGTCCGGCAGAATGTCACCATCAAGCCACCGATTGTCCGCTTCCTGCCTCCTCAAACCGTCTGCGCAGGCACCTGTGTGACAATTTGCAACGAAGAGTACTGCGACGCAGGTAGTTATACCCACACCTGCGAGTCTTTTCAGGGCTGCGATAGTATCATCCCTTTTGCTATACTGATCCTCGACCCTATCGCTGAAATTATTCCAGGCGGTGTTATCTCCTGTGCTAATGATACCATAACACTCACTTCAACGGCCTCACCCGGAGCGAAGGTGTGGAAGAATCTGAGCGGTACCGTGCTCGGTACCGGCAACTCCTTGCTTGTCACCCAGCCGGGGACAATTGTACTTACTGTCACCGCCTCTGCCGGCGGCGCCCTTTGTACGGCATCGGATACCATCACGGTTACCGGCGATAAAACCCCGCCAACGGTATCTGCGAACGGTGGTTTTCTCGGCTGTGGCAACGCGCAAGCGCAAATCACCACTGCAACCAACGCCGTCAATCCTGCGTATGCCTGGAGTCCTGCCAACGGACTGAGTGCCACAAACATACCAAACCCCATAGCCACCCTGCCGGGCATATACACGGTTACCGTGACAACCTCCACAAACGGTTGTACCGCCACGGCAACCGTCAGCATTACCGGCAACACGGACCCACCTCAGGCGACAGCCACCGGGGCAACCATTACTTGTGTCTTGAACCCTGTGACGATATCCGCCACCACGGACGTACCGAATGCTACCTTTGCATGGAGCGGTCCCGCCGGATTCGGCTCTTCGGAGCAAAGCCCGAGCGTCGGAACAGCCGGCACCTACACCGTAGTCATAACCAACCCTGCCAATAGTTGCACCGCATCGGCCACCGCATCGGTCATGACCAGTACCACGCCTCCCGGCGCATCGGCTATCGGCGGGATAATATCCTGTAATGCGCCTTCCGTGACGATCAATGGCGGTTCTCCCACCAATGGCGTCACGTTCTCCTGGACCGGCCCCAACAACTTCGCATCCACCCTGGAAGACCCTTCGGCCGACCTTGCCGGCGCGTACACCGTCACCGTGACCGATCCAATCAATGGGTGCACGTCCACGGCATCAACGACCCTGACTGGAAACACCATCCCGCCAACTGCCGACGCTATCGGCGGCACCGTCTCCTGTGGCGATCCCAATCTCACCCTTGACGGTTCTTCCAACACGCCCGGTGTAACCTTCGGATGGAGCGGTCCAAATGGCTTCTCCTCCAGCCAACAAGACCCGATAGTTACCGTACCTGGCCTGTATGTACTCACCGTCACCGGGCCTAATGCCTGCACTTCAACCGCCGAGGCTACCGTTGACGGTGACTTCGCAGCACCGGATGCGGCTGCAACCGGAGGCGTCATTACTTGCTCAGCATCCAACACGGTTATCAACGGTTCCTCCAACTCCCCGAATGTAACGTTCACCTGGGTAGGCCCCAACGGCGGCATCTACAACGGCCCTACACCCACGGTATCCAACACCGGCACCTACACCCTCACCGTGACCTCCCCCAACGGCTGTACGGCCACGGCCACGGCCGATGTGGTGCCCGATGCCAACGTACCCAACGCCAGTGCTGTAGGCGGCACACTCAACTGCCTCGTGTTCAACCTGATGCTGGATGGCGGATCGGTGACTCCCGGCGTTATGCTTGAATGGACCGGACCGGGTAATTTCAACTCTACGCTGGAGGATCCGAGCGTAGATATACCAGGTACCTATACGCTCGTTGTCACGAATCCGGTGAATGGCTGCACTGCCGTGGCCACAGCAAATGTCGTGCTCGACGATGCCGAACCTGGCGCATCTGCCATCGGCGGCACCGTCACCTGCGACCAGCCAGACATAGAAGTCTCGGGCGACTCTCCGGCAAACAATGTGACCTGGGCGTGGAGCGGACCAAACGGCTTCGCCTCTACGGAGCAAAACCCGATGACTTCGGAAGCCGGCGACTATGCCCTCGTTGTAACGGCCCTCAACGGCTGCACCTCAACGGCTCTTGCCACGGTAATTGCCGATCAGGCACCTCCCGTACCGGCATCTACAACCGGCACCTTGACTTGTTCCATCACCAGTATCGTGCTCAACGGTACTGCCGACGTGCCCGTCACATTTTCCTGGCTCGGCCCCAATAATTTCAACTCCTCCGAGCAAAACCCTGCTGTGTCCGAATCGGGCGACTACACGCTCCTGACGACCGCTCTGAACGGATGTACAGCCGACGTTACCGTCACCGTGCTACTTGATGTAGCGCCCCCTGACGTATCCGCCTCGGGAAATACCATCTCTTGCAGTGCACCGCAGGTGTCCATCAGCGGCGCCTCCGCCACACCCGGCGCAACCTTCCAGTGGCTCGGCCCCAACAGTTTCAACTCCCCTGACCCCAACCCGCTCGTAGACGACGGCGGCGCCTACACCCTCGTCGTGACGGCTCCCAACGGATGTACGTCGGACGCAACGGTGGACGTACTGCTGGACACAAACCAGCCGCTCGTCTTCGCATCGGCGCCGGATGTATTGACCTGTTCGACCACCTCGGTACAGGTATCTTCGACGGCAACAAATGCTTCTTCACCCGTCCAGTCGTATTCCTGGAGCGGCCCCGGCGGCTTTGTTTCTGTGGATGAGGACCCATTGGTATCCGAACCGGGAGAATACACGGTGGTGGTTACTTCCGCGAATGGATGTACGGCAACAGCGAGCGCTACGGCCACACAGGACATCGTTGCGCCAGACATTTCGGCACAAGGCGGAACACTCACCTGTCTGATCACGGAAGTAGACCTCGACGGTAATTCTTCGACACCCGGAGCCTCTTTCTCCTGGAGTGGGCCTGGTTTTACCTCGACACTGGCAGACCCGACGATCAACGTCGAAGGCGACTACACGCTCACGGTGACCGGCCCCAACGGGTGCACGGCTTCCGAGACGGTCGTTGTCATACTGGATGGCGATTTCCCGGACGCTGCAGCGGCCTCGTCCAATAATCTGGACTGCGACGATCTGGCGACGACGCTGACGGGTATCAGTATCACCCCCGATGTTGCCTATGCGTGGTCGGACAATAGCGGCATTTTTGCCGTGACGCCGACGACAACGGTATCCGGGCCTGGAACATATCAGCTGGCCGTGACCGCACCGAATGGTTGTGTGACCTTAGTCAATGTGGATGTTTCCCAGGACATCAACGAACCGGGTGCAAGTGCCCAGGGCGATACCATCAACTGCATCACCGGAGAAAGTCCAATTCTCGGTGGCTCGCCGACGACCGGCGTAGCATGGCTGTGGGCCGGCCCCGGAGGTTTTACTTCAACGGAACAAAGCCCTATCGTCTCGCAGCCCGGGATTTACACCCTCACCGTGACTGCGCCCAATGCCTGCACCACAACAGCAACTGCCGAAGTAGCCCAGAATACGGACTCTCCGGATGTACTCGTTGGCGGCGCCGGCACGCTGACCTGTCTGGTAACCGAACTCACTCTGACAGGCCAAATCAACACACCCGGTGCGACCGGGCTGTGGACAGGCCCAGGCGGCGCCGTGATTTCCAGCGATCCTTCCGTGGATGTATCTGCGCCGGGAGTTTACACCTATACCGTCACGGCCCTGAATGGTTGTATTTCAGCACCGACGCTGACGGTGGGCGAAAATGTCGTCACCCCGCAAGGTGTGCAGGTGACCGGCGGTCTCATCAATTGCGCCATGCCTACGCTGACACTCTCGGCAACGAGCACCACACCGAACGTAGCGTATTCCTGGATTGGCCCTGCCGGGTTCATGTCACCCCTGCAAAATCCGCCGACAGGTACTCCGGGAACGTACACGGTACTGCTGACAAACCCGGTCAATGGCTGCCAGGCAACAGCTGTGACGAGTGTTTTGGGCGACTTCGTTAACCCGACGGTGTCGGCTACATCGCCGACAATCACCTGCTCGGTACCAAGTGTGACCATTACTTCTACCGGCAGCCCGGCGAACATATCCTACAAGTGGACAGGCCCAGGCATCAATACCGGCAACGAGTCCAGTCCAAACCCGCCGGTAAACGCCCCGGGTACATACGCCGTAACCGTCACAGCCGCAAATGGTTGTACGGCCACCACAACGGTGGCTGTTCCAGCCGATGTAGCGGCACCAAATGCTGCTGCGACCGGCGTCACGCTGACCTGTACACAGCCGTCCAGCACCATCACCGGAACGTCCACCACACCCGGCGTGACATACGCCTGGTCGGGGCCGGACGGGTTCGCATCCAGCGTAGCCAACCCGGTCATCAACAATCCGGGCGACTATGTGCTCACCGTTACAGCGCCGAATGGCTGCACCTCGACTGCTGTGGCAGTGGCTGTACCGGATGCCAATGCTCCAACTGCGGCGGCTACGGGCGCTACCATCACATGCGCCGTGCCCGGTGTCACGCTGGCCGGATCGTCCAGTTTGGCTACGGTAACGTGGGCATGGACCGGTCCTGCAGGCTTCAGTTCCACGGCGCAGAATCCCTCTGTTGATGCTCCGGGCAACTACACCCTCGTCGTAACCAACCCGCAGAACGGCTGTACGGCTTCGGCAACAACGCAGGTACTGGCTGATATCCAGGGTCCGCAAGTGGCCACCGGAGTGCCCGAACAACTCGACTGCACCACGACACAGGTGAGCCTGAGCGCAACGGTTCAAACACCGGGTTCATACAGTTATCAATGGAGCACGCAGACGGGAAGCATTCTTTCGGGAGATCAAACACCAAACCCGACTGTGAGTACGGCTGCCGTGTATGCAGTGGTCGTCACCAACCTCCAGAACGGATGCACCACCCTGCAAAACGTCACCGTAGTCGTTGACTCGTCCACCGTTTCCGGCGCTGAACTGGTTGTACGCGATGTATCCTGCTTTGGCAGAACCGATGGCGGCCTTAATGTAGCCGCAGTCGTCGGCGGAACGCCACCCTTCCTGTACTCGCTCGACAACGCACCCTTCTCCGCTCAGTCGGTGTTCACGGGGCTGCCTCCGGGTACCCACACCGTGGCTATTCAGGATGCGAACGGATGCGAATGGGAAACCACGTTCCCCGTTGCCGAACCCGAGGAACTGCTTATCGAACTCGGCCCGGATACCACGATTTTCCTCGGAGATTCCATCATTCTGTCCATTGACGGCGTGGTAAATTTCCCTGACCGTGTCGTCAACACCACGCTTAACCCGTCCTACCTCGATACCTTGTTTGGCGCGTTCTTTACCCCGCCCAACTCCTTCCGTTACACGATGACTGTGGTGGATGCCAATGGGTGCAAGGCTGCCGATAGCCGGCTTGTTATCGTTGACAAGACCCGTCTGGTTTACATTCCCAATGTTTTCGATCCGGGAGCACCCGATTTGGATGCGCTGTTTTTCATCTCGGCCAAGTACCCGAACCACGTCACCGGAATCAAGTCCTTCCTGGTGTTCGACCGTTGGGGCAATGCCGTGTTCGAGCGATTCAACTTCGCGCCCAACATACCTGAATTGGGCTGGGACGGCACCATCAGAGGTACCAAGGCCCATGTAGGTGTGTATACCTACTTCGCAGAAATTGAGTTTATTGACGGCGAAACGATCCTTTACAAAGGTGATGTGACCCTGCTCAGAAATAATTGATCAGGTATTTTTTGTGATGACCAACCAGGAGTCATCCCGAATTTTCGGGGTGACTCCTGGCATTTATACGCAGGCAGAACCAACCCCGATACTGCAAATGCTGTTACAGTAGCCAACGACCGCGCGGCCTGTTCTTTTGGCGCACCCGGCAATTCCAGTAGTTTTGCAGGATTTTCCAAACACAACCGGATCGTATCCAAAAACACACACTGTGCAAAAACTCTGGCTCAAAAATTTTGAATTCCAGATCAGCCCGAACACCTGGAACACCGCGCAGGACCTGGTGCAGGCAGGCGCTGTGCGCGGTTTGCAAGAGGTGGAAAAACATTTTTGGGTGGCGTCAGTGATGGATGGCGAGCAGCAATATGAAATAGAAACGATCATCACACCGGGCAAAATCAAGGCATTCACCTGCGAATGCTGGGCCGAAGGGCGGCGCCTCATGTGCCCGCACATTGCAGCCGGCCTGTTCAAGGTGCGGCAATTTCTGGAACAAAAAACCGAGGCGCGACAGGTAAAGGAGTCGGTTGTACACCAGGAAAAAACGGGTCGGCTGAGCGTACAAAACATACTTGAAAGTGCCGAACCGGAAGCATTGAGCGAATTTGTGCGTGCCTATTCCCGCCGCGACCGTGATTTCGCGCTGGCCCTGAAAACCTGGTTTGCCGGCGCCATTACCGACAGCGATAACCCCTACCTGCTGGTGCTGGATGCCGCCTTGCCGCGCCACGCCGGCACGCGTGCCCTGCAAAATGCGGAAATACGGCGGTTGCGCAACACCCTCGATGATCTCGAAAATCAATTAAAAAATGCCGCCAATGCCGCCAACGCACCGGTGGTTTTCAGATTACCTCCGCAATGCTGCAAAAAACGACGCCGCTACTGGCTAAATCTGACGAGCAGCGCCGCGACCAACTTCTGCACTATTGCAGTACCGGGGCCCAGTACCTGATCCAGATATCCCCGGAGCATCTTTCCCCGGAACTGCGCGACAATCGCCGCGCGTTTCTGCTGGACTACCTGACCCGGTCGGAATGCCCGCCTGCGCTGGAGCGCCTTGTTTTAAGTTTTTTGGCACAGGCAGCCACCGACGACGCCTTTTTTGCCAACATCCTCGACCTGTTCGACCGCACGCCCTACCCTGCCCCACCGGCGGTGTTGCATTTGTTTCTTGCCGCCCTTGCCCAACGCAAACGGCCGGAGAGCGCCGCACGGGTGCTCCAGGATTACGCCGACCGCCCGGCACAGGCCAAAGAGGCCGTTTTTACGCTGTACCACTTGCACTACTGGGAGGCAGCACTGTGCTGCGGCGAGTATTTTATGGAAAAAAACCTGTTCAATACCGGGCAACGCCGGGAAGCCGAAGATATCCTGCTCGCCGCCGCCGAAAAAGCAGGCGACCGCCCGCGCCATACGGCATACCTCCGCCGGCGCTATCGGCAGTACGGACACGAATCCGTGCTGGAACGCCTGAAAATTCTCGCAGGCCCCGACTGGCCCGAGGAGCAAAAACGACTTTTAGCCGAACTGCGTGCTGCCGGCGATACCGCCAAAATAGCGCCCTTGCTGGCTGCCGAAGGCGATCTGGATGCCCTGGCTACGCATTTGGAACAACAGCACGATCTGGCTGTCCTGCGGCCGTTCGAGCATCTGTTTTGGCCCGACCGGAGCGCGTTTGTGCGCGATTACTACGTTGGGCAACTGTCGGCATACCTGACGGAACACTTCGACAAACAAGCCGCTGAATTTGCACGCGACCAACTCGTTGGCCTGGTGCGCAAGGGCCAACCGGTGCTGGCTAAGGAAATTGTCAACGCCCTGGTTGCACGTTTCCCCGACCGGCAAACACTGCCCGAAGAGTTGGCCGGGATATTTCCAAAAACCAAACGACAACCCGTTTTTTAAGGACAAATAGCGCTATCGAATATGAAAGTTGAAGTTTGGGCTATCGGCAAAACAACCGAAACCTATCTCGAAACAGGTATCGGGATATTCGAAAAACGCCTGAAAAATTACCTGCCTTTTACCTGGACGATACTGCCCAATGCCCGGGTGAAATCTACCGACGGCAACGTGCTGAAACAGGAGGAGGCTAAACTGGTGCTCGGCAAATTGAACCCGGACGACTACCTGGTTCTGCTGGACGAACGCGGCCTGCAGTACAGTTCCGTCAAACTGGCCCACTGGATGGAGCAGCGCCTGAGCGCCTCGAACCGGCGATTGATTTTTCTCATCGGCGGCGCCTTTGGATTTTCCCGGGAGGTTTATGCCCGCGCCAATGCGCAGATTTCTTTGAGCCGCCTTACCTTTTCGCACCAAATGGCGCGACTGTTTTTTCTGGAACAATTGTACCGCGCCATGACCATCTTGCGCAACGAACCATACCACAACGAATAATGGCAATTACCTTCATTATCATCGGCTTTACCGTCCTTTTTTCCCTTTGGGCCTTCAGCAACCAGGACGTTATTTACAAATTCAAACACTGGCCCTACGCAGAGGCCCGCAGCGGCGAATACTACCGCTGGCTCACCGGTGGGTTTCTGCACGGCGACAACATGCACCTGCTGTTCAACATGATCACCCTGTACTTTTTTGGCCGGGTGGTGGAGGAATGGTTCGGCGTGCTGTTCCCGGGAGTCGGCCCGTTTTTGTACCTCTTTTTCTACCTCATCGCCATTGTTGCCGCCTCCCTGGCCACCTACTACAAGTACCGGGATGTGCAAAGTTTTGCCAGCATAGGCGCTTCGGGAGCCGTTTCGGCGGTGCTGTTTGCCTCCATTTTACTGAACCCGGCCATGAGCTTGTACCTGATGTTTATCCCGATCCCGATTCCCGGATTTGTGTACGGCATATTTTACCTGTGGTACTCTTCCCGCGAGGCCAACCGCGGCGGCGACGGGATTGACCACGTCGCGCATTTTTACGGAGCGGTTTTTGGCTTTTTGTTTCCCATCGCCCTCAAACCCGTCCTGCTCCTGGCGTTTTTGGAACAACTGGCCGGCTGGTTCGGCGCCTTGTTTTCGTAATGTTGGCGCCGGGACATTTTCGCGGCTTATCCCGCTGCGCGGCAACAAAGCACATTACCTTTGCAACCAATCCCCGAAAAGGATGTTTCAACATTCAATAACAGCGGAAACGCATATTTATCCCTTCATAAATTTTTTGCAGCGATGGCACATGAAATCACGGATGCTACTTTCCAGCAGGAGGTGCTCCAAAACGACAAAGTAACCTTGATTGACCTCTGGGCGGAATGGTGCGGCCCGTGCCGCATGATGACCCCTATCATGGAAGAACTTTCCAAAGAGTACGGAGACCGTGCGGTAATCGGCAAACTGAATGTGGACGATAATCCGGAAGTACCTACCGAGTATAACGTGCGCGGCATACCCACGTTCCTGTTATTCAAAAATGGCGAACTGAAGGAAAAGATCGTTGGGGCACAAACGAAACAAACGCTCCAGAACAAAATCGAGGCGTTGCTGGCTTAAGGCTACCTCCCCTAAATAAAACGGCGTTCGGCTTGAAGCGGAACGCCGTTTTTTGTTTGCAGGATTATTGGCCTACTTTTGCCGGCCTATTGTTGTACCTATTTTTTGAAAACATGGAGACGAACGAAATTGCCAAAACAAGCGACATCACGATTCGCGTGGGCTTGGACAAAGACCGGGTGCCGGTGAAAATCGAGTGGTCGGCGACCGATATGCACGAAGCCGGAAAAATGGACGAGTGCAAAGCCATGGCCGTAGCGCTGTTTGACAAAGATCACCGCGAAACCCTACGCATAGACTTGTGGACCAACGAAATGCAGGTACAGGAAATGGACCGGTTCTTCTACCAGACCCTTCGCTCGCTCAGCCAAACCTATCTGCGTGCCACCCAAAACAAAGAACTGGCCGAGGAAATGGCCAAGTTTGCGCACTACTTCGGGGAAAAAAGCGGGTCGAAGACGGTTATCCTTAGAGAAATAAGAGGAAAGGTTTACAGAGAAACACAGGGTATAAACATCCGCAAATCGTGTTTCCGGCAAAGGCCAAAGGGCATCCGCAAATCCTCCAGATGCACGCCCGGGTAGTCCTTGGCCTTGAGTTGAAAATGATCGGCGGGGAAGGATTTGCCTGGCGTGAGGCGCGTAATTTCAAAAGAATAGCGGGAACCGTCCTTGGCAAATGCCTTGATGCTCTCGATCGTTGAGGTTTTTTCGTTTACGCTGACGCGCAGTTTGGAGTACTCCGATTTTTTGTCGGTGGGTTTGAATTCAATTTGGGTCAGCACCCGCGTTTTTTCCGACACTTTGTCCGTGATCGCGTACAGGAAATCGCCCTTTTGGTAGCGGCGGAGCAATTCGCGGGGTGTGAGGAAGCCACTTTCGCCGTTCGGCTCGGCATCCGTCACCTGAATTTCCTTGTTGTTTTTCAGAAAAACCCAGGTGGATTTGCCGTCGCTGGCGATGATCTGCTGGTCCATTTCGAGGCGAAACTTATCGCCGTCCTGGGCGATAGTCCCTTTTTGTACCTCTTTGGGCTGGCCCGGCACTTCGATGGTGAGCGTGAATGCAGCCTCCAGCGTTTTGTAGCCCTCGTATTTTTTGCGGATGCGATCGAGCACTTTTTTTGCCTCGGGGTCGGGCTTTTCGGCCGGGGAGGTAGCCTGTGCATTCAGCGCGCAGGCAAAGGCAGAGAGCAGGGCAAGCAGCAGTATGTTTTTCATATCAGGTGACAAGTTGTGTGTTGTTCGGTCACCCAAACGGCAAAGACCGGTGTTTGGTTGTTCCGCCAGGGTTAAGGATTCGCAAATGTACACGCGGCAACTTTTTGTCCGACCTTCGTGTTTGTTATGTGTTACAAAACCAACCAACACCATCCTGCGCGTTGCAGGATCCTATTTTTTAGTTTTTTATGACCAAAAAGAAAAAAAGTGGCGACAAAAAG
Organism: Lewinellaceae bacterium; assembly: GCA_016719605.1. Taxonomy (GTDB): domain Bacteria; phylum Bacteroidota; class Bacteroidia; order Chitinophagales; family Saprospiraceae; genus M3007. The sequence goes on from JADJYW010000023.1 coordinate 45,087, forward strand.
TTGACCGCCAAAAATTTACAAATCGAACTCCTCAAGTTCCTGCTTACCCAGCCTAAAAAGCAGTTTGCGCCCATGCAACTGGCCGCAATGCTCCGCCTCGAAAACAACAAGGACTCCGTCATTTATGCCCTGCACCAGTTGGTGCACGCCGGCTCCGTCAACCTGTTCAAGGACGGCAAATTCGGCATTGCGCTGGAACGCCTGACGGTAACAGACGAAGCGACCGAGATACCGTTTCCCAAAAAAGAGGAAAAAAAGATGCCGCTCCAGCGGCGCTCGGCAACCAGCCTCCAAAAAACAATCGAAGGCCGGGTGGATATGACCCGCACCGGCGCGGCATACATCGTGACGGAAAGCCTGGACACCGACGTTTATATCGCCCCCAAGTACCTCAACGGCGCCCTGAACGGCGATACCGTGAGCGTGCTGCTTTTCCCCACACAGCCCCGCCGCGGCCGCGCCGAGCGCAAACCCGAAGGCGAAGTACTCAAAGTGCTGAAACGCGCCAACGAATTTTTCATCGGAACCCTGCGCAAGAGCCGCAAGTACGCCCTCGTCCTGCCCGACAATCCCAATATGCCCGTGGACATCTACGTCCCGCTCGAAGGTTGCGGCGACGCCCGCGACGGCGAAAAAGTGGTGGTGCGCATCACCGACTGGCAGGAAGGCAAGGGCCGGGTGCCCATCGGAAAAGTGACCCAAACCCTCGGTGAGGCGGGCGGCAACGATTTCGAGATGAAAAAAATCCTCATCAATGCCGGCTTCGAACTGATCCACTCGGCCGAAGCCATGGCAGAAGCCGAATCCATACCGGATACCATACCGGCACAGGAAATTGAGCGCCGGCGCGACTTCCGCGACGTGCTCACCTTCACCATTGACCCCGAAGATGCCAAGGACTTCGACGATGCGCTCAGCATCCGGACACTGGAAAATGGCAACCTCGAAATCGGCGTACACATCGCCGACGTGACCCACTACCTCAAACCCGGCAGCCCCATGGACGAAGAGGCTCTGCGCCGCAGCACTTCCGTCTATCTGGTGGACCGCGTGAACCCCATGCTGCCCGAAAAACTATCCAACAACCTCTGTTCGCTGGTTCCTTATGCCGACCGGCTCACGTTTTCGGCGGTGTTCACCTTCGACAACAAGGACAAAATCGTATCGCGCTGGTTTGGCAAAACCGTCATTCACTCCGCCAAGCGCTTCAGCTACGAGGAAGCCCAGACCATTCTGGACGGGCAACCGAGCGAGGGCCTGCGCCTGCTCACGATTTATCCGCAGCTGGAATGGGCCGTCAAAACGCTCGACCGGTTGTCCAAAATCATGCGCCGCGAGCGCGAGCGCAACGGCGCCATTGGTTTCGACTCCGAGGAAGTACGGTTCCGCCTGGACGAGGACGGCAGCCCAATCGAGGCATACGTGAAAGAGCGCAAGGACGCCCACTTGCTCATTGAGGACTTCATGTTGCTGGCCAACAAAGAGGTCGCGCTGTTTATTGAAAAACAGGCAGAAGCCAAACAGGAAATTCCGTTTGTCTATCGCGTGCACGACCTGCCGAACATGGAAAAAGTGGCTGAGTTCTCGCGGTTTGCATACGAAATGGGCCACCCGATGAAAGTCAACACGCCCAAGCAGATTGCCGAGTCGTACAACGCCCTCATGCGCGCCGCCCAAAAAGATGACCGGCTGAAAATACTGGAGCCGCTGGCGATCCGTACGATGGCCAAGGCAGTGTATTCCACCAACAACATCGGCCACTACGGACTTGGATTTTCGCATTATGCGCACTTCACCTCCCCGATCCGCCGCTACGCCGACGTGCTGGCGCACCGCCTGCTGGAACGCAACCTCGACGGGCGCATCTTCCGCATGGACAAGGCCAAACTGGAGGAGCAGTGCAAACATATCAGCAACCAGGAGAAAAAAGCCGCCGACGCCGAACGCGAGAGCATCAAATACAAACAAGCCGAACTCCTCCGGCGCCATATCGGCGAGGAATTCGAGGGCTATGTGAGCGGCATGATCGAACGCGGCTTCTTTGTGGAACTGCCCGGCTCCTTAGCCGAGGGGCTTGTAGAATTCCGCCATTTAGCCGACACCTACCTGCTCGAAGAGGGCAACCTGCGCGCCAAGGCCCGCCGCTCCGGGCACACGATCAAGATGGGCGACAAAGTACGCATCCGCGTCACGTCGGTGGATTTGTCGCGGCGGCAGATTGAGATGGAACTGGTGGAGGCATCATAATGGCCCACCCCTAATCCACAAACACTTCTGTCACATCTACCTGCAAATTGGGTATGATAGGCGTGGTGGCTATATCGCCCTCCACTTTGGGTTGGAGGCCGATGTAAATGCCTTGTTCGTTCAGTTTCCAAATTTGGATTGTATTTTCGATAGGCGACACCACCCAGTATTCGAGCACACCGGCCTCCTGATAAAGTTCAAATTTATCCTTCATCTCGGTCCGGCTGTTGCCCGGCGAGAGAATTTCAACGATGAGGTCGGGAGCGCCGTTGCAGCCGCGGTCATCCAATTTGGAAGGATCACAAATGACACAGAGATCGGGTTGGACTACCGTGGTAACATCCTTGTTTTTTGTCTTGCTAAAGCGGGTCAGCCGTACATCGAAGGGGGCATTATACATCTTACAGGAGCTGTGGAGCAGGGCTGTCGTCAGCGCGTATTGTATTTTTCCACTGATACCCTGATGCCTGCGATTAGGTGCAACCATCCGGCGAATTTTACCACGCAGTAATTCTACGCGTTCTTCAAACTGCCAAAGCAGGTAGTCGGCGTATGTATAGGTGCCGTTGAGGTCCAGTTGATCAAGCGAGGTAATAACCATAAATCAAAATTTAATATTTTTCATGCAAAGATACCCGGCTTGATAGAAAAGAGGTGACCTTTTACCGGGTCACCTCTTACTATTGCATTACTATTCTGCAGTCCTAAGCCGGTTATCTCAGACCAGTTCAAAGCGGTCCAGGTTCATCACCTTGTTCCATGCCGCCACAAAATCCTTTACAAATTTCGCTTGAGCATCTTCACAGGCGTACACTTCAGCAAGCGCCCGGAGTTCGGAGTTTGAACCGAAAATGAGATCAACCCGGGTACCCGTCCACTTGCGTTCGCCGGTCGCGCGATCGTGGCCGTCAAACACGTTTTGGGCATCCGAAGTCGCTTTCCAGGTCGTGCCCAAATCGAGCAGGTTGACGAAAAAGTCGTTGGTGAGCACCTCCGGACGATTGGTGAAAACACCGTGGCTGGATTGATCGAAATTCGTATTCAGGACACGCATGCCGCCCACAAGCACCGTCATCTCCGGCGCCGTCAGGGTCATCAGTTGCGCCTTGTCCACCAGCATTTCCTCGGCCGACACAGCGTGTTTGGGTTTGAAGTAATTGCGGAACCCGTCTGCGGCCGGCTCCAGGACGGCGAACGATTCCACATCAGTTTGTTCCTGCGTGGCATCGGTGCGTCCGGGTGAAAACGGAACCTGCACGGCATGGCCGGCATTTTTGGCCGCCTGCTCCACGCCGGCACATCCGGCCAGAACGATCAGGTCGGCCAGCGAAACCTGCTTGTCCGACGAGGCGCTGTTGAACGCCACCTGAATGCCCTCCAGCGTCTCCAGCACCTTCGCCAGTTGAGCCGGATTGTTCACCTCCCAGTACTTTTGCGGTGCCAGTCGGATACGGGCGCCGTTCGCGCCACCGCGTTTGTCGGAGCCGCGGAAAGTAGCGGCGGAAGCCCAGGCGGTAGAAACCAATTGGGATACCGTCAGCCCCGAAGCCAGGATTTTGCCTTTCAGTGCCGCGATATCCTGCTCGTCAATCAGTTTGTGCGTGACGGCCGGGACAGGGTCTTGCCAGATCAGTGCTTCCTTTGGCACTTCCGGGCCGAGGTAGCGTGCAATTGGGCCCATGTCGCGGTGGGTCAGTTTGAACCAGGCGCGGGCGAATGCGTCTGCAAACTGGTCCGGATTTTCGTGAAAACGTCTTGAAATTTTCTCGTAGGCGGGGTCCACGCGCAGGGCGAGGTCGGTCGTCAGCATGATTGGCGTATGCCGTTTGGAGGGGTCGTGCGCATCCGGCACAGAGCCTTCGCCCATGCCATGCTTCGGCTTCCACTGATGCGCGCCGGCGGGGCTTTTCGTCAGTTCCCATTCGTAGCCGAAGAGGTTCCAAAAAAAGTTGTTGCTCCACTTCGTCGGGGTCGTCGTCCAGGCGCCTTCGAGGCCGCTGGTAATTGTGTCGCCGGCATTACCCGTTCCGAACGTGTTTTTCCAGCCGAGGCCTTGTTCTTCGATACCGGCAGCGGCGGGTTCCCGCCCAACGTACTGGCCCGGATCGGCGGCGCCGTGGGTTTTGCCGAAGGTATGCCCGCCGGCAATGAGCGCGACCGTTTCTTCGTCGTTCATGGCCATGCGGCCAAAGGTCTCGCGGATGTCGCGGGCAGCGGCCAGCGGATCCGGATTTCCGTTCGGGCCTTCCGGGTTCACATAGATCAGGCCCATCTGCACGGCAGCCAAGGGATTTTCGAGTTCGCGGTCGCCCGTGTAGCGCTTGTCGCCAAGCCACTCGGCTTCCGAGCCCCAGTAGATATCTTCCTCGGGTTCCCAGACATCTTCCCGGCCGCCGGCGAAGCCGAACGTCTGAAAGCCCATGGATTCGAGGGCGCAGTTGCCCGCGAGGATCATGAGGTCGGCCCAGGAAATTTTCTTGCCGTATTTCTTTTTGATGGGCCACAGCAGCAGACGCGCCTTATCGAGGTTGGCGTTGTCGGGCCAGCTGTTGAGCGGGGCAAAACGCTGAGTACCGGAGCCGCCGCCGCCGCGGCCGTCGGAGATGCGGTAGGTACCGGCGCTGTGCCATGCCATCCGGATGAAGAACGGCCCGTAGTGACCGTAGTCGGCCGGCCACCAGTTTTGAGACGTGGTCATCAGTTCGAAGAGGTCTTTCTTGAGGGCATCCAGATCAAGTGTTTTGAACGCCTCCGCGTAGTTGAACGACTCGTCCATCGGATTGGACAGGGGCGAGTTCTGGCGAAGAATGTTCAATTTCAACTGATTGGGCCACCAGTCCCGATTTCTGGTGCCACCGCCGGCGCTTTGCCGCAACGCACCACCGGAAAACGGGCACTTGCCCGCACCGTTGGCGTTGTTACTGGTATTGTTGTTATCCATAATACAGTTAGATTTATTTGTGCTGTTAGAAGGGCAAAATTGCCAAAATGTTCAGTTTTGGAGGTTGTTTTTGCGGACAAAAGATGCGGGTGTTTCAGCGGATATTAAATTGATTTAAATCTGTTTGCCCACTGATTTTTGGGCGGCAACTTGTTCTTTTTTTGCAAGAAAAAAGTATGAAGATTATCGTTTCAAAAGTAGTGCGGGATAGTCAGGAACGGATCACCGTACGAAACGAGGGTTTTGACGGGACGATCCCGGCCAAAATGAAACAGATCCCGGGTGCGCGCTGGTCGCCGGAGCAACGGTGTTGGCATATTCCGTACACGTCGGAAATCTGGGAGCAATTCAAAGGCCTGTTTCCCGATTTTGAGGTAGCCCCGGAGCACCTGCCACCGCAAAGTACAACCTCGGTCGCCGTCCAGGAAGAATTGCCGCAGACCGCTCCCCCACCCCGTCCGGACAGCAAGCCGCTGAATCCGCATCCCGGCATCCTGCGTCCGGAAACCCGGATTGGGATCAGCCGCAGCCCCGACAACGACCAGCAGTTGGCGCTCCACCTGCCGCCGGACTTGGTGCCGCAGCACCTGCACACGGTGAAAAATATCCATGGGCGGCGCTGGAACCCCGAGCAAAAAGTGTGGGAAGTGCCGTACACCAGGCTCACGCTCCGTTTCTTAGACAAACACTTCCCGTCCGATCTGCTGAAGTGGGCCTTCACGCCAGCGGACGACCTCCCCGAGCGCCTGCCCGAACTGGAGCGCAACCAGCCCAAGCCGGACGTGGTGATACCGGCCAGGTACGAGGCTGCTGTGGTGGCATTGGAGCAAGTGTTGACGCTCAAGCGGTATAGTTGGCGCACGGTGAAGGCGTACAAAAACTGCTTCCGGCAGTTCATCCGCCACTACGACGACGTCCGCCCGCGCGAGATCACCCGCAAGCAGATCAACGACTACCTGACGATGCTCATCCGGGAGCGCAACATCAGCGTATCGCACCAGAGCCAGATACTGAGCGCGATCAAGATGTTTTATGCCGCAGTGGCCGAGCAGGAGGAAAAAGTTCAGGGCTTGTTCCAGCCCAAAAAGCAGCAAAAACTGCCCAACGTACTGCTGGAATCGGAAGTGACCGCGCTGCTCCGTGCGGTGGACAACCCCAAGCACCGCTGTATACTCATGCTGATCTATTCTGCCGGGTTGCGCCTCGGCGAGGCGATTGGCCTAAGGCTAAGCGACCTGCAGCCGGAGCAGAACCGGCTTTTTGTGCGCGGGGGCAAAGGGAAAAAAGACCGCTGCACGCTGCTTTCTGAAAAGGTGTGGGAAAAGCTAAAAGACTACATCGAAACCTACCGGCCGATTGATTGGGGATTCGAGGGACAAACCGGTGGGCAGTATAGTGACCGGAGTGTGCAGGAAATATTTACCCGGGCCAAGTTGCGCTCCATGGTGAATCCAAGTGCGACAGTACATACCCTCCGGCACTCCTTTGCTACGCATTTGTTGGAAAAAGGCGTGGACCTGCGCTACATTCAGGAACTGCTCGGCCACGAGAGCAGCAAGACCACGGAAATTTATACCCACATCACGCACAAGGGTTGGGACAAGATCAAAAGCCCGATTGACGACTTGGATATTTGAAAAATTTTCTTTGCGGGTCTCTTGGCCGGACAAAACAGGCACGCTACCTTTCGCAGACCAAAACAAATACCAATGGGACAAAACCCGCCACCATGATGATGACCCACGCCCCCGCTTCCGGCCCTGCTGCCGGAGGCGGGGGCGTCTTCGTATGTAGCGGGCTTACACGCAACGGACGGATAAGTAAAAAGGCGCAATGCGTGATAAGTACCGAATCAGCACTTATCACGCAATGCGGGATAAGTGCCGCAGGAGTGTGAAAGGCGCAATGCGTGTAACCAGTAGATGGGCGTAACTGAAAATAAAAAAATAAATATGAATAAATTAAAATTAACCTTGATTGCGCTCTTTTTCGCAAGAATAATTGTAGCGCAAAATCTTTCTCCGACAGTTGTAAACTCGTCGGGTGGAGTAATTCAAAATAGTAATCACTCTTTGGAGTGGTCACTTGGCGAACTGGCAGTCAGTACATTGACCAGCCCAGTAAATCTTTTGACACAAGGCTTTTTGCAGCCGACCACGACAATTGTTGGAACGGAAGCCGCTTTCGACGAAAGCCGCTTTTCGGCATTCCCTAATCCTGTTTCCGATTGGTTGAATTTGCAAACCGACATCGCCGAAATCGAAACCGTGCAGATACACGATGTTTTGGGCAAGGTTGTTTTGCAATCAACCTTTCAGCCGAGCATTGACGTACACCAACTGAATAGCGGGGTGTACATCGTTTCTCTGTTCAACGGCCAAAACCTATTTCTCCATTCCTTCAAAATCAGCAAAATTTAACAACAATGAAAAATTATCTCAACACCTTGCTTTTTATGGTTTGTGCTTTCACGGCAATTGCACAAACACCCCAAAAGTTCAACTATCAGGCGGTTGCCCGAAACGCACAAGGTGCAATTCTGCCGAATCAAAACGTGAAAATCCGTGCAAGCATCTTGGACGGTTCTGCCAATGGAATGAGCCAATACACCGAAACCCACAGCGTGACCACCAGCCAACTTGGGCTTTTCAATCTTGCCATCGGTGGTGGAATTCTTGTGAGCGGTGACTTTATGACCATTAGTTGGGCAAACGGCGACAAATTCCTCAAAATCGAAATGGACGCAACGGGTGGGAACAACTTTTCGCTTGTTGGAACAAGCCAACTTTTGAGTGTGCCGTATGCCCTAAATGCGGGAAACGGTAGTCAATGGAATAGTACGTATACGACTTGGTGGACTGGGCAACATAGAAGTGGCGTTTCGTATGACGGATTCGTAAGAATTGGGCCAGAAATCAATTCCAATTCCGGCCCAATCAGTCCATATAAACTTCACGTTACTGGCAAGGATATCAACGATTCTGATTTACCCGTTGTTTTTGAGTGCAAATTGGATAGTACAGAAATAGGTGACCAATATTATACCCAAAGTTTGGGAAGAATCTTGAGGCTTAACAGAAGTTCTTTCCTATATCCCAACTATATTTATGATTTTGGAGAGAATGAATATGGGAATTTCTTCATTTCAAGTGCAGGAACAAACAATCAAAATCCGCCACCCCCATTTGTTATTACAGGGGAGAAGGCAACGTCGGAATTGGTACAAAAAACGCTGTGTCAAAACTTCAGGTCTCTGGTGGAGACATTTACGTCGAAAACATAGGCAATGGTGTAATCATGAAATCGCCCAATGGGAATTGCTGGCGAATGACGGTTGACGATACTGGGCAACCAGTTTTTACCAACATAACTTGCCCACAATAAAAACCCAAACATTTTGGGCTAAAACTCCTGTTTTTAAATATAACGCCCATCAATGCATCTACGCCCATGCCGCCCAAAGCCTAACACAAGGCCAACGCAGGGCGGCACAGGCGCAGATGCTCCCGTTGGGCGTAACTGAAAAAACAAAAAATAAAAATAAGCATGATTGACTTCCGCAAGAAACTTGGAGCACCTTCACTTGGGAAAAAATAGACCCTGTTGAAATATACGATTCCCTTGACCGAGCAAGCGATAAAGGTCCATTAAGACCTGCACAAGAAGCAGTATTAAAAGATTGGTTTGACAATCACAGAACAGATAAAGATGTGATTATCAAATTGCATACTGAGCAAGGTAAAACACTTGTTGGGCTGCTTATGCTTCAATCAAAATTAAATGAAGAGAAAGGCCCAGTTTTTATTTATGCCCAAATAAATACCTTGTAGAGCAGACCTGCGAACAAGCTAAACAATTTGGAGTAAATTTTGTCGTGTTGATAAAAACAATCAAATTCCGCAAGAATTCTGGGAAAGCAAAGCAATTCTAATTACCCATGTCCAAATGATGTTTAATGGGCTGACGAAATTTGGACTACGCCATCGTTCGCATGAAATTGATAGCATTGTTCTTGATGACTCGCACGCTTGCATTGATACAATTCAAGAGGCTTTCACCATAAAAATCCCACAAACCATTCCTGCCTACAATGAATTGCTCGCCTTGTTCGAACCTGATTTAGAAGGGCAAGGGCAAGCAAAATTAGAGGAAATAAAAAATGAAGAGTTTGATGCCTTTTTACCTGTTCCTTATTGGGCTTGGCAAGATAAACAAAAAGAGGTTATTTCGATTCTTGTTAAACACAAGGAAGAGAAGAACATTGTTTTTGCATGGGAATTGGTCAAAGAAATAATCAGGGACTGCCAATGTATTGTTTCAGGCTCATCTATTGAAATTTTACCCTATTTCAATCCAATAGAATTATTCGGCTCATTCTACAATGCGAAACATAGAATTTTTATGTCGGCAACCACGAATAACGACTCCTTTTTATCAAAGGATTAGGCCTGACTTCCGAAACAATTCAAACCCTATCAAATATGAACGAGAAAAATGGTCAGGAGAAAAGATGATTTTGATTCCTTATTGGATGAATGAACACTTAACTCGAGTTGAAATAGTGAACCAATTTGCAAAACCGAATGAGAAGCGCAAATATGGCGTAGTCGCTTTAACACCAAGTTTAAAAGCAGCAGAATATTGGGAAGAATGCGGTGCTATAAAATCTGATACAAATTCAATTGAAAGTCAAATAAAACTTTAAAAGAAGGAAACTACACTAATACAGTTGTAATTACTAATAGGTATGACGGGATTGACTTGCCTGACGATATGTGCAGAATCTTAATTGTTGACTCAAAACCGTATGCAATTTCTTTATCTGATAGGCATCAAGAAAGTTGCAGAGCCGATAGCAAAATAATTGATGTTAAAGTTGCACAAAAAATCGAGCAGGGTTTAGGTCGAGGTGTCAGAGGTGAGAAAGATTATTGTGTCATTCTTATTACTGGTGATGACTTGATTAGTACAGTAAGAACAAAAAAGTTAAGCCGCTATTTTTCGTCTCAAACCAATAAACAAATTGAAATAGGGTTTGAAACTACGCAATTCGCTGTGGAGGAAGCAAAAAGTAATGACGGCTTTCAACTTCTCATTGACTTGATAAAACCATGCTTAAATCGAGACGAAGGCTGGAAATCTTTCTACAATGAAAGAATGGACACAATCGAGAGCCGTAAGGATGACAACGATTTGATTAAAATTCTTGAACTGGAAAACAAGCAGAAGAACATTACGCAAGCGAAGACTATAAAGGTGCAATTGCTTCAATACAAGCAATTCTTGACAACCATATTCCTACAACCGACAAAGAAGAAAGAGGCTGGTATTTACAAGAAATGGCACGATACTGCTACAATAAAAAGTAAAATTGAATCAAGCACACTACAAAATTGCAGCATACAAAACAAATAGATACTTATTAAAGCCTACAAATGGCGTTGAGTTTCAAAAATTAAAAATCAATAAAGGTAGGATTGAAAATATTAAAACATGGGTTGAGCAATTTGATTCCTTTGAAGAACTTAAAATTCAAATAAATGAAATTACTTCTAAATTGGCTTTTGGAGTAAAGTCAGATAAATTTGAACAAGCACTCTGCGAAATCGGAAAAGCGCTTGGATTTGCAAGTGAAAGACCCGATAAGGAACACAAAAAGGGACCTGACAACCTTTGGAACATTCGGGCAGACGAGTACATCCTATTTGAATGTAAAAACGAGGTTGAAGATAAGCGTTCAGAAATCAACAAACATGAAACAGGACAAATGAATGTATCCTGTGCATGGTTTAAGGAAAATTATAGTGGAGAAACAGTCAAGAATATCATGGTTATTCCCACCAAAGATATTTCAGCACATGGCGCATTTAGTCAAGAAGTAGAGATTTTACGCAAAGGAGGTCTGAACAAATTGACTAAAAACGTTCGTAAATTTTTTGACGAGTTTAAAGACTTTGACATTCACACTTTGACTGAAAAACAGATAAATGACTGTCTGAATGCTCACAATTTAAGCGTGGACAATATTTTGAAAGACTATACAGACAAACCTTATCAAAAGCGATAAGAGTATGAATAAAAACGCCGAACAACGCACTCCCGCCCAACCGCCGCCAAGCCTAACTCGAAGCCAACACAGGCGGCGGATGCGTGAGTGCCACAGTTATCCCAAAATTAAAACACCACTCGCGCCCCATCATCTGCCCCATCAGCCGCGGCGGGCGGCCTTGCCCGCAAAGGGCGGCGGCCTTCGCGCCGGGCTTCGGCGCAGGAAGGTACTGAAGGCCGGCATTTTCACCACCGCTTCACGCCGATACCCACTCGCCTTCAGGCTGTGTTGCCCTTCAAAATCGGGAAAAATTTCGGAAGGCATTTGTTCGGCGTTGCCGAGCATCAAACTACGGGCATGTTCGGCGCTTTCTCGTATTTTTGCTCGCAAAAGAACCTTCCATGGCGCTCCAGGACAAATACATCAACCCATTCACGGATTTTGGTTTCAAAAAGTTGTTCGGTTCCGAACCGAACAAAGACCTGCTGATTGATTTTTTGAACCAGGTGCTGCCCGGCAAGCACCGGATTCAAGACCTCACCTACGCCCGTACCGAACAACTTGGCAATACGGAGGCTGACCGAAAAGCCATCTTCGACCTGTACTGCATCGGTGACAACGGCGAGCGTTTCATCGTAGAGATGCAGAAAGCCAAGCAGAATTTTTTCAAGGATCGGAGCGTGTACTACGCCTCCTTCCCCATTCAGGAACAAGCCAAAAAAGGCGACTGGAACTACCAGTTGGGTGCCGTGTACATGGTGGGCATTTTGGACTTTACTTTTTCAGAGGATGAGGCAGCGCATGAGGTGCGCCACGAAGTGCAATTAAAAGATCAAAAGTGCCGGGTGTTTTATGACAAACTGACGTACATCTACCTGGAGATGCCCAACTTCAAGAAAACAGAAGCGGAACTGCAAAGTAATTTTGATAAGTGGATGTATGTACTGCAACAACTTCCTTATCTGCAAAACAGACCTACTGCGTTGCAGGAACGTGTTTTCCAGAGATTATTCGAAGCCGCCGAAATCGCCAAATTTACCCCGGATGACAAGGTCAAGTACGAAGAGAGCCTGAAGTACTACCGGGATTTGAAAAATGTAGTGGATACTTCCTTTGATGAAGGTAAGATAGAAGGCAAAATAGAAGGCAAGATAGAAGGCAAGATAGAAGGCAAAATAGAAGGCAAAATAGAAGGCAAGATAGAAGGCAAAATAGAAGGCAAAATAGAAATCGCCCGCCAGATGAAATCAGAGGGCGAGCCGATTGAAAAAATCATTCGATTTACCGGTTTGAGTTTGGAGGAGATTGAAAGGCTGTGATGGCTACTATGCACATACTGTTCTATTCTACCTACCCAAATCACCGCAATATTCAACCGGCGGCGGCCAATCACTTCCGCCCTGCACAGCGTTTCCGGCCAATCCACTTGGAGCGCCATTCACCGTACTGGGCTTTAAACAAAAAAAAGCGGCCCGGCATCCCACATGCCGAACCGCCAGAAACGGTTTACTGACCGAATTAGAAGATTAGAGCAGGAGTAGTGCTCATGTATTGGATACAAGAAAAGAGACCATTTCAGGCTGATGGTATTCGCTGGAGAACCAACAGTTCGGATCAGTCCACGTTGTCGTGCAGGAAGGAGTTGCCACTCGTTCGGATCACGCCTTCGTCCTCAATCGAGATTGTCCAGGTGGACATACCCGACGCCTCGGCATCGGGCAAACTGTCCAGGCGTACGCCCTTGCGGAGGTAAGCCGGCTGGTTTTCGAGTTCGATGATCGTTTGCGGCGAGTTCAGTTTGACCACATTGATCGGACGGCTGCGCACTTCTTCGCGGCGGCGCTGCGCCTCGGCAAGGCGTTGGTGATGTTTTTTGGGATTGATTTCGCCGAGGTCGTCGGGATGTATAAAGGGATCGTTCATGTCGCCTTTGGCGCCGCGGATTTTCTCCATGGTCTCGCGCACATTATCGAAATCAAACTCGATAGCGTTGGCGGTTTTTTCCTCCACCGGACCAGGTTCGTTGGACGTGATGGTGAACAACGAGGGTTTGGCCTTCGGTGTTTCCTCGTCAAGGTGTACGACCTGCCGCTCGGGAGCGGCCGTGGCTTGGCTGCGCATACCGGGGATGTGTGGTGTTTTGCGCGATGCCTCGAAGCCTGTGGCGATGATGGTCACGCTGAGCTTTTCGCCGAGGCGCTCGTCGAAACAATTACCCCAGATGAGGTTGGCACCCTCGCCGGCTTCTTGTTGCACAAATTCCGTGATCTCGAAAATTTCGTCCATGGTAGCCTCCAGCAGCCCGGAGGTGATGTTGACGAGAATGTTTTGGGCGCCGCTGATATTGCTGTCTTCCAGCAGTGGCGAGTTGAGTGCCTCATCTACGGCACGGCGGGCGCGTCCTTCGCCCTCCACCGCGGAGGTGCCCATGATAGCCACGCCGGAACCGCGCATAACCGTGTTCACATCCTCGAAATCCACGTTGACATAGCCGGGCACGGTGATGATTTCGGCGATGCCTTTAGCGGCGGTACAGAGGATGTTATCGGCTTGCGAAAAGGCCTGGGAGATACTGAGGTTGCCGTGAATCTGACGCAATTTATCGTTGCTGATGACGACGAGGCAGTCCACGCTGTTGCGCAGTTCTTCCAGTCCCTCGAAACCATTGGACACGCGCAGCCGTCCCTCGAACAAGAACGGCAGGGTGACAATACCCACCGTCAGGATACCCATTTCCTGAGCGGCCTTGGCGATAATAGGCGCCGCACCGGTGCCGGTACCACCACCCATTCCGGCGGTGATGAAAGCCATTTTGGTGCCGTCGTCAAGGAAGCGTTTGATTTCTTCAAGACTTTCCATACAGGCGCGTTTGCCCACGTCCGGCTTGCTACCCGCGCCGCGGCCTTCGGTGAGGCTGGCCCCGAGCGGGATTTTGACGGGCACCGGGCTGAGGTGCATGGCCTGAGCATCGGTGTTGCAGATCGCATAGTCTACCCCGATGATGCCTTGTTTGTACATGTGCGTGACTGCGTTGGAGCCGCCGCCGCCTACACCGATAATTTTTATGATGGATGGTTCATCCTTTGGAAGATCGAACAACATAATCAAAGTTTTGAGTTGTGAGTTTTGAGTTTTGAGTTGACCTGGCTTTGAGGTTCGAGTTGGAATTACACAACTCAAAACTCAAAATCCGCGACTCAAAACTATTTTCTAAAGTCCATATCGGGTTCGGCTTCGAACCATTCCTTGGTTTTCCGGAAAACGCTGTCGAGCCAGCCGGGCGATTTTTCTTCGGAAACATTGGAAGGTTCTTTTTCGGCATTGGCTGCGGGTTCCTGCTCGGCATGAACGGGGGCTTTCCCCGCCTCAACATCTTGCAAACCCTTGATCAACAAACCAATGGCGGTACTAAAGATAGGACTGTTCACACTTTCCCGGTAGCCGTGTGCGAGGTTTTCTACAGGCAATCCGATGCGGCAGGACATGCCGGTGTGGAACTCTGTGAGCTTGTCTATGTGGTTGAGCAGGGCGCCGCCACCGGTGACCACAATGCCACCGATGAGCTTGCGCTCGTAGCCGCTGCGCCGAATTTCCCACAGCACATAGTCGAGCAGCTCCTCCATACGGGCCTGGATGATCCGGGCGAGGTTTTTTTCGCTGATCTCTTTGTGTTCGCGGCCACGAAGGCCGGGGATGGTGATAATCCGGTTATCATACACTTCGGAGGCCAGGGCGGAGCCGAAACGAATTTTCAATTTTTCGGCTTGGGGCTGCATGACGGTGCAACCCTCCTTGATGTCGGCGGTGATAACATTGCCGCCGAAGGGAATCACGGCTGTGTGGCGGATGATGCCTTCGTGGAAAATAGTGATGTCGGTGGTGCCGCCGCCAATATCCACCAGCGCCACACCTGCCTGTTTTTCTTCTTCAAGCAACACGGCATCGGCACTGGCAATGGGCTCCAGGGTGAGGTCGGACACCTTCAGGCCTGCCTTTTCGATGCAGCGAAAGATGTTGTTGACGGCCGTAATTTGGCCCGTGATGATGTGAAAATTGGCTTCCAGTCGCACACCACACATGCCGATCGGGTCGGAAATGCCCTGCTCGTTGTCCACCGTGAACTCCTGCGGGAAGACATGGATAATTTTGTCTCCTGGTGGCAGGACGAGTTTGAACATGTCGTTCACGAGGCGATCAATGTCGCGCCGGGCGATTTCGTTGTGGTCGCTTTCGCGCGTCAGGATACCGCGGTGTTGCAGGCTTTTGATGTGCTGGCCGGCAATGCCGACATTGACGGTATTGAACTTCATACGGGCTTGACGCTCGCAGATTTCTACCGCCTCGCGGATGGCGTTTACTGTCTTTTCGATGTTGCTGACGACTCCGCGTAATACGCCGACGCTTTCAACTTTTCCTACGCCGAGGATTTCGAGTTTCCCGTGTGTGTTTTTGCGTCCGGCAAGGCAGCATACTTTAGTGGTGCCAATGTCAAGTGCGACGACCACATCGTGGGATTGTGGTGCTAATTCGGTCATTGTGTGCAAAGATTGAGTGAACAATGCTGTTTACTATTGTTTTTCTATCCTTTGCACCCTTCATGTATTACTTTTCCAAGAGCAAAGGTATTCTATCCTATTCTATACGCAAAAGAATTTATTGAAAAATTTATATAATTTATTAAGGTTTTCTGGCATCGGGGTTTATTTCCTGCAAACTACCTGCCCATTGTATTTAAGTGATATCGTTTTGTATGCTCTCCATCCCGAATATGGCATACCTTCTTCATAGAAAACTTTTAGTCTACGAAGTTTATCTTCTATATTTTTTGTACTGCCCAGTATGATTTGTTGATCGCCTACAAGTGGAACAAGGATAAACTCATTGGCATTATTGACGTGAATCTGCTGGATAAACCCGGACCAGATCGGGTCGTCCATCAATATCCTGGTTAACACAAATAAATCTTTGAGCGTATTTCGGCGCTTTTCCTGAAAATCGGCCGTGTAGGGAGCGATATTCCCCGTGGCAACCAGTACTCTTGGGGTATGAAGCGAGGATACCGGAATTTTAGCGCCGTTTTTGTCCAGATAGTAATTCCCGCCAGTATTGTCCAGTATACGCAAAATCGGTTCCCGCTGACGAATACTCACCTGCAACGCATTGCTCTGCCCAACATATACTTCGGCGTCCTTTACAAACGGATCGGACTCCAGCACACGCTCAATGCGTTCTATTTCAAGATCGGCCAGTTCTGTGCCTTCAAGCGTATTGCCAAAAGCAAGCAGGAGGTTTTGCCGAACATCGCGGTCGCCCAACATTTTCTCTCCGTTTTCCAGTGGCTCTATTTCCACATTGGTCGCACTGGCAAAGCTGTTCTTCTTGCGGGTCACTGCCGACAAAAGAATCAGCGCCGTAATCAGCAGGAAAAATACCCAGCTAATACGACCATAACGGAGGCGCGGCAAGCGCATGGATAAAAGATCGGATAACATGATTTATTAGGTTGAAAGGTTTCTGGTTGGAAGGTTTCTAATCAAAACCCTTCAAACTATAAAAGAAGTCCTTTAATTTCGGGAACAAGTTTATCAATATCACCGGCGCCCATAGTCAGCAGGACGGTCGGACGGTGGTTTTGTATTTCAGTCAGTAGCTCCATTGGAGAAACCACTTTCTTATTCAATAAATTCATTTTGCCTAGAATCAGTTCCGACGTTATACCTGGCATTGGTTTTTCACGGGCAGGATAGATGGGAAGCAAGAGGCATTCATCCAATTGATCCAGTGCCGCAGCGAAATCATCAGCAAAATCGCGGGTACGGGAATAGAGGTGCGGCTGAAATACGCCGGTTATTTTTCGGTCGGGAAATAACATCCGGGCGGCAGCAATAGCTGCTTGCAATTCGGCCGGATGGTGCGCATAGTCATCCACATAGACCAGATCGGGGCGGCGGATAATGAACTCGAAGCGGCGTTTTACACCCTGAAAATGCGCCAGGGCTTCCGGCATACCGGGGGTAAATGCACCGGCGCAGTGTACCGCCGCCCAGGCAGCCGTGGCATTTTCAATGTTATGCCTCCCGGGATAAGGCAGGAGCAGGTTCGCCCAGTTGAAGACACTGGATTTGATACCGAAGGCCATAAGGCCATCCGCCACCCGCAAGTCGTATGCCTCGTAGTCGCCCGCGCCAATGCCGAACGTAAGTACTTTGCGCCCGGCGGCACGCAATTCGGCAGCCACATCGTCCAGCGGCAATCCGTGTTTGTAGAGCAGGGTGCCGCCCGGTTTGATCTGGCGGACAAACTGTTTATACGTTTCCACGACTGCTTCGGGGGTGCCGTAAATATCCAAATGATCGGGATCGAGCGAGTTGAGCACGGCAATTTCGGGGTACAATTGCAGGAAAGATCGGTCGTACTCATCGGCCTCCACCACCACCCAGTCGCTCTTGCCCTCCACAAAATTGGAGCCGATATTGGCCGAAATACCGCCAAGGAAAGCCGTGGCATCTACCCCGGCACTGCGCAACAAGTGCGCGTCAAGGGTACTCGTTGTGGTTTTTCCGTGCGTGCCCGCCACGGCGATACACCGTTTGCCTTTGCTGATGATCCCCAGCACCTCGGAGCGTTTTTTGATCGGGTAGCCCTGCTCGCGGAACCAGACCAGTTCGCTATGGTCTTGCGGAACAGCCGGCGTCCAAACCACCAAATCCACCTTTGCCGGAATATGTCGTACATCGTCGTCATAGTGAACGCATATACCCTCGGCCGTCAAAGCGCGGGTAAGGTCGGTTTCGGCACGGTCGTATCCATGCACTTCGGCGCCGTGGCCACGAAAATACCGCGCCAGCGCCGACATACCGATGCCGCCGATACCGATAAAATAGATGGTTTGGATGTCGTTCAGTTCCACGATGTTATTGTGTTTTTGTCAGTTCCAACGTTTCCTGTTGGCCGCCCCGGTTCATTTCAAACCGCAGCGTGGTTTCGTTCAGCGTCAGGATTTTGACTACAATTTCCTTTTCCCCCTGCGCTGTGGTGTACAGTTTATCTTTCTGGGTGCGCCAAACACCGCTTTCTTCCTGGTCGCCAAACTGTGCGGAATAATCCCCGTCGGTAGTGAACTCAAAGAAAACCAGCGACGCATCCTGTCCCATCGGTTTTCCAAATACAAGCCACTCCTTGCCCTGCCATTTGCCGATAAGGGCGGGGTTGTTGTCGTTGGCGCGTTTGCAAGCGGGCAAAACAAGTACCAACGCGAGCAAAAGAAGGAGCGGATGTTTAAATTTATCTGTCATAGCAATTCTATTTTATTACAAACTGAATGCAGTCAGTCATTTTTCAGGTTTTTAAATTGGGGAGTTTGTGCGCGCGATTTTTCCGCCAATTCAATTGCCACCGCCGCGATATTATCCGCCGCTTTCGGTCGTCCCAACTGGTGGATGTTTTCGCCGAGACTAAACAGCAGCGCTTCTTTTTCAAGCAACATCAACGCCTCGGGTAGCATTTTTTCAACAGCCTCGGCATCGCGCACCAACCGGGCGGCACTTTTTTCCACCAGGGCCAAGGCATTTTTGGTCTGGTGATCTTCGGCCACATTGGGGGAAGGCACCAGGATCACCGGTTTGCCTACGAGGCACAGTTCGCTGATACTCAGAGCGCCGGCCCGTGAGATAATAAGGTCGGCAGCGGCATAGAGCAAGTCCATGCGGTCAATGAACGCGCGGATTTGCACATTCGGCAGCGCCGCTGTTGCGCTTTGTGTGTACTCGTGTTCGTAAAAACGCCCGCATTGCCAGAGCACCTGGATGTCGGAACGGTCGGCCAGCAGCGCGGTGTTTTCGGCCAGGGCGCGGTTGAGCGTGCGGGCGCCAAGGCTTCCGCCGATGACGACAATGGTTTTGCGGTTAGTCGAAAGGCCGTAGTGTCGCAGTCCCGTCTCCCGTTTGTCATCCAGCTCGAGAATATCCTGGCGTACGGGATTTCCGGTGAAAACGATTTTTTCCGCAGGGAAATAGCGCTCCATGTTGTCGTAGGCCACACAAATCCGCGCGGCTTTTTGGGCCAGTAAGCGGTTGGTCACCCCCGCATACGAGTTTTGCTCCTGGATGAGCGTCGGGATACCCGCTTGCTGGGCAGCGCGCATGACCGGGCCGGAAGCATAGCCGCCGGTACCAATGACCACATCGGGCTGAAAACGCCGCACGATACGCTGGGCTTTCAAGGAGCTGCCGACAAGTTTGAACGGAAAAATCAGGTTGCGACGCAGGCTTTCTAAGGAGAACCCGCGCTGAAAGCCCGCGATATTCAGCCCCTCAATAGGGTATCCGGCCTGCGGGACACGCTCCATCTCCATTTTTCCGGTGGCCCCTACAAACAGAAACTCCGTGTCGGGCTGCAGACGCTTGACGGCATCAGCAATGGCGATGGCTGGAAAGACGTGTCCGCCTGTTCCGCCGCCGGTGATGAGTATACGTAGTTGCCTGGCCACTGTTTTTGAATAATGAATGATTGGTTATTGATAATCAGAAAGCATATTGGTCATTCATTCAGTTTTTCTATGTACTTGCTGACACTAAGTATCATTCCGAGGGCTATTGAGGAAAATACCATACTGGTGCCGCCCATAGAAATCATGGGCAGGGTAAGTCCCGTAGCCGGCACCAGGTGTACCGAAACGGCTATGTTGGCCAATGCCTGCACGGTAAGCATCAGGCTGAGCCCAATAGCCAGAAATGCGCCAAATGCCTTGGGGCTTATGGTGACCAATTTGACGGTCCGAAAAAACAGCATGACATAGAGGCCTAGTACCAGCACGCCACCGATCAGGCCGTATTCTTCACAAATAATGGCGTAGATAAAATCGGCATGCGAATAAGGCAGGAAATTTCGGGCAATGGAATTGCCCGGACCGGCTCCGAAAACACCTCCGCGGGCAATGGCTATTTTGGCCTGCTGCACCTGATAGCCGCCGTCCGGATTGTGGAGGTAGTCTTGCACCCGGGATGTCCAGGTTTCCACGCGCACCAGATCGGGTTCGTACGTTCCAATCACAATTAGCGCCGCAAACACCACTACACCCAGCAAGCCGAGCAGAAAGATATATTTTGTGCTTACCCGACCCACAAACATCAGGGCAATACAAGTGCAAAAAAGTACCAGTGCTGTGGACAAGTTTGCCGGAGCAATCAGTCCACAAACAATCAGTACCGGCACGATAATGGGCATGAAAGCGTCTTTAAAACTAGTGATGTACTCTTGCTTTTTGGTCAGCATTTTGGCGATGTACACCACAAGTGCCAGTTTGGCGAAATCGGACGGCTGAAAACTGAAGGACAGGATCGGAATTTCAATCCAGCGAGAAGCATCATTGATATTTTGCCCGAAAAAGAGGGTCAGGGCCAGCAACGGCACCGATATCAACAGCATAAAGGGCGCCAGTTGCTGATACCGCCGATAGTGCACCCGGTGGCACGCATACACCAAAAATAACCCAAAGGACAACATGAGCGCATGACGAATCAGGTACGAAGTCGTATTGCCGCCCCGCGCCTGCCAGGCCAAAGACCCCGTCGCTGAATACACCGCCAAAAGGCTGATAATGCTCAGCACCGCAATGATCATCCAGATCGTGCGGTCGCCACGGAGTTCTGCTGCTATTTTGTTGCCGAAAGACATGGTTTGTTATTTTTTAGTGTCACAGAGGCCTTGAACTGCTCCCCCCTGTCCTCGTAATTTTTGAACAGATCAAAACTGGCACAAGCAGGGCTGAGCAGTACCGTGTCGCCAGATGCAGATAGACGCGCGGCTTGTTCCACAGCCTCCCCGGCACTCCGGGTCTCGATAATCGGTTTATTCGTTTTCCTGAAAAATTCTATGATTTTGCTGTTGTCAACACCCATGCAAACAATCGCCTTGACTTTCTTTTTCACCAACGGCAACAGAGGCGCGTAGTCGTTGCCTTTGTCCTGCCCACCCACAATCCAGATGGTAGGCGTATCCATGGCCTGCAACGCATAAAAAACCGCATCCACGTTAGTGGCCTTGCTGTCGTTGATCCAGGTCACGCCATTTATCGTAGCGACTACTTCCAGTCGGTGGGCCGGCGGCTCGAAGGTGTTCAAACCTTTCTGAATATTGGCCGGGTCGGCGCCAAGAGTCAGGGCAGCCCGAATGGCACAAGCCGCGTTGAACATGTTGTGCGGACCACGCAACTTGCTGTGCGCCATATCAAATGCGTACTGTTTTCCGATGTGGATAAAGCCATTTTTGTAAAAACCACGCCGAACCGCCACTTTTTTGGCAGGCGCCAATGTGTGCCGGACCATGTAGTCCTGAAGCACCGGATCGGCGCCATTGAAAATGAAAACATCACCGCGCCGCTGGTTTTTAGTGATGCGAAACTTGGCACGGGCATAGTTTTCCAATTGGTAGTCGTACCGATCCAAATGGTCGGGAGTAATGTTGAGCAGCACGGCAATCCGGGGGCGAAATTTTTCGATGTCTTCCAGTTGAAAACTGCTGACTTCCAGTACGAAAACCCTGTTTTGCAAGACTGCTTTCACCCCGATATTGCCCGTATTGTAATCCTCCAAAACCAGGCGTGCAAAAGCGTGTCCGATATTGCCGCCAACGGCTACGTTCAAACCGGCCGTTTGCAGCAGGTGATAAAGGAGGCCTGTTGTGGTGGTTTTGCCATTACTGCCGGTAATAGCCACGATAGTGCCGCCTGTTTTTACCGACCAGCGCGCAGCAAACTCGATCTCGCCGATCACCGGGATACCCCGTGCACGGATGGCCTGCATGACTTCCGCTTTTTCGGGAATACCCGGGCTTTTGATGATCTCGGAAGCGTTCAGAATTTTATCCAGCGTGTGTTGTCCGGCTTCGTATTCGATGCCCGCCGTTTCCAGTTCCGTCCGGTATTCCGGTTTGATCGGGCTTTTATCGGATACAAAAACGCCATAGCCCAGCCGTTTGGCGAGGAGCGCGGCGCCTGTACCGGATTCGCCGGCGCCGAGAATGACTATACGTTTTGTAGTGGACATTTCGATTGATTCGATTGATTCGATTGATTCGTTATCGCATTTTCAGGGTGATAATAGCCAGTATCGCCAGCAGAATTTGAACGATCCAGAAGCGCACCGAAATGGTGACTTCGTGGTAGCCTTCTTTTTGGTAGTGGTGGTGCAAGGGCGCCATTTTGAATATGCGACGGCCCTCTCCGTATTTTTTCTTGGTGTGTTTGAAGTACCAGACTTGTATGATCACCGATAGATTTTCGATCAAAAAAACGCCGCACAGCACGGGAATCAACAATTCTTTGCGCAGTACTATGGCCAGCGCCGCAATGATACCTCCGAGTGTCAGGCTCCCGGTATCCCCCATGAACACCCGGGCAGGAAAGACATTGTACCACAGAAAACCGATACAACCGCCCAGCAAACAGGCCGAAAAAATCACCAATTCGGCCGTGTGGGGGAGGTAAAGGCGGGGCTTTGACGTGCACCAGCTCCTTGTAGGTGTTTTCACCCTCTTTTACAAAAACCACGTTTTTTACTTCGTAGCCGTGTAGGGCCGCTTTTTCAGGGTCCATGCGCACCACCACCTCGTCGCTGACCAACATCGTGATGCCCACGATCAGCCCCAATCCAACCTGCCCCAGTATTTTAAAAATGCCCTTCAAGCCCTTTTTATCTTTTTTGAAAACCTTGATGTAATCGTCCAAAAAACCAATAGCAGCCATCCAAATCGTGGCAAAGAGCATGAGCAGGATGTACACGTTGTCCAACCGGGCTAACAGCAGACACGGAATCAACGTGGCCGCGATAATAATTACTCCGCCCATCGTAGGCGTTCCGGCTTTCAGATTTTCGCCCTGTAAGCCGAGGTCGCGCACGGTTTCACCGATCTGGAGCCGGCGCAGGCCGTTAATAATCCGCTTGCCAATGATAAGCGAGATGATCAACGACAAAATGACCGCAGCACCCGCCCGGAACGAGATGTACTGGAACACACCGGCGCCCGGCAAATCCCATGTATTCTCAAGCCATTTAAAAAATTCGTAGAGCATTCTATATTGATTCGATTGATTCGATTGATTCGATTAACTCAAAACTCAAAACTCCAAACTCAAAACTGAAAAAATGCCGGGGGCGATTTTGCATCGCCCCGCAGCGACTGTTCAAAATAATAGTCCCTCCACTATTATATTTTTTATCTCATGAAATTCGTGTCAATTGACGGGGAGGCTAAGAGCTTCTCCGTCAATTTTAGAGGGGCACCATATACTTCTGTAACAATTCTTTATCATCAAATGGGTACTTCACTCCCATCACATCCTGATACTTTTCGTGCCCTTTTCCGGCCACGAGGATGATGTCGTTGGCATCGGCCAGCCGGCAGGCTGTTTTGATGGCTTGTTCGCGGTTTTCGAGAATCAGTGTTTTTTTTAAATCATCGGGTTCGAGTCCGGCCTCCATATCGCGAAGAATAGCGGCGGGTTCTTCGGTGCGGGGGTTATCGCTGGTCAGGATCAGTTGGTCGCTGAGCCGGGCGGCGGTTCGGGCCATGACAGGGCGCTTGGTTTTGTCGCGGTCGCCGCCGCACCCGACGACCGTAATGACCTTCGAATGGCGTTTTTTTAGTTTGACAATGGTTTCAAGTACCTGCTGCAGCGCGTCGGGGGTGTGGGCGTAGTCCACAATACCGAGTCTGCCGGGGTGAGCGGGGTTTTGGATGGCTTCAAATCGGCCTTCTGCCCCGGGCAAATTGCTTAAGGCTGCGAGGGTTTCCATTTTGTCGGCGCCAAGCAACCGGGCTGTAGCATACACCGTCGTGAGGTTGCAGGCGTTGAACTCGCCGATGAGGCGGGCATGGATTTGCTCGCCGTCCAGATACAAATGCAAGCCCTGTAAGCCATTTTCGATGATCCGGGTCTTGAAATCTGCCGGATTTTTCAGGCCGTAGGTACAGGTTTTTGCACGCGTATTTTGGAGCATAAAGCGTCCGTTTTTGTCGTCGGCATTGGTCAGAGCAAATGCCGTGTCGGGCAAGGTGTCGAACAAGCGCTTTTTCGCGTCGCGGTATTCGGCGAAGGTTTTGTGGTAGTCCAGGTGGTCGTGAGTGAGGTTGGTAAACACTGCTCCGGCGAATGTCACCCCGGCAATACGCCGCTGATGGATGGCATGGCTACTGGTTTCTATGAATACCTCGGTACAGCCCGCATCGGCCATTTGGCGCAACAGTTGTTGCAGTGCCACGGCATCCGGGGTCGTGTGTGTACTCGGCAGCACCGCGCTACCGATGCGGTTTTCCACGGTTCCGATGAGGCCTGTTTTGTAGCCCAGTGCCGAGTAGAGTTGGTGCAACAGCGTGGTGGTCGTAGTTTTTCCGTTGGTGCCGGTGACACCAACCACACGCATTTGGCGCGACGGATGTCCGAAAAAAGCTGCAGCCAGCTGCCCCAGCGCTTCCGCACTATCGGTTACCAAAACCACAGTTACTGTTGTTGGGGCAGGAAACTCTTCCGCAACTATCGCCACCGCGCCGTTTTCTATCGCCTTGTCAATGAACTGGTGCCCATCATGCCCCACACCCCGTACGGCCACGAAGCAGTCGCCGGGCTGTACCTGGCGGCTGTCGAATCGGATGGCCCGAATCTCAATCCCGGTATCGCCGTGGATTTGGCGAATGCCCGGGATGTAGTGGAGGAGGTTAGCAAACATCTTGTATTGTAGCGGCGGGATAACCCACCTGGTAAAATTTATTGCAAAGTCAACAGCACCGTTGTTTTTCCGTTGGCTCGGGTTCCGGGGGCCAGGCTTTGGCGTACCACCTTGCCCACGCCTTTCACGCGGACGCGGCAGCCGCGGTTTTCGAGCAGATAAACGGCATCCTTGAGGCCCATCCCTACTACCGAGGGCACTGTTTTTTCTTGTATAATGCGTGGCAGCACAAGCAGGGAATCATTGCGGGCTTTCAATACGGCCCAGTCGGGCAAATCCCGGTTGCCAATCCAGTCGAGACCAAGCCATTGGAGCGCCGTCTTCAGGTCGTCGCCCTGGCCGGCGTCAATGGATGGCATTTGAGCGGTTTTCAGGTCGCCACGCGGAGCGGCATTTACGGGCGGGTGCAAATCGGTTTTCAGGGCGTAGCACTTGTCGGCGATAGCACGGAATACCGGCGCTGCAGCCTCCGAACCGTGGTAGCCACCGCGTTTTGGCTCGCTGATGACCACGATGCAGGAGTACACGGGGTTGTCGGCGGGGAAAAAGCCGCAAAAGCTGGCCTGGTGGCGAATCCCGGCGCTTGATTTGAACTTGTGGTAGTTCACCTGAGCAGTGCCGGTTTTGCCCGCGATGGAGTACAATGCCGGTCGGATATTCTTCGCTGTGCCCGTTTCCACCACGCCCAGCAGGAGTTCTTTTGCTTTACCGATGGTTTTGCGGCCGGCGATACTGCGTTTCATAACTACGGGGCGAAATTCCTTGAGCGTTGTGCCGTAGTGTTCGATACGTTCGACGAGGTAGGGCCGCATCATGCGCCCGTCGTTGGCTACGGCATTGTAAAATGTAAGCATCTGGAGCGGGGTGAGCAGCACCTCGTAACCGATGCTCATCCACGGCAAGGTAGTGCCCGACCACTCTGTTTTCGGGTCGTTCGGACTTTTCAGGAGCGGAAGTTCTTCGCCGCCGATCTCGATTTCGGTGGGACGATCCAGCCCGAAACGGCGCAGGCGCTCCACGAAATAGGCGGCCTTCCGGGTGTCGCCGTAGAATTGCTGCACCATGGTGGCGGTGCCTACGTTGGACGACTGGGCGAACACATCCCGGATGGTCATTGAGTCCTGCCCGTGCGCTACCGCATCCACCAATTCTTCTTTGTAGAACTTTACTTTCCCGCCATAAACTGGTATTTTTTGGTCAAAATCGTCGAGGTGTCCGTCTTCCAGCATGGCCATAAACGAGGCGAGTTTGAACATGGAACCGGGTTCCACACGTTCTCCAACGGCGTAGTTATAGGTTTCCCACCAGCCTTCCCGAGCACGGCCGATGTTGGCGATAGCCCGAATTGCGCCTGTTTTCACCTCCATGACGATGGCACAGCCGTGGTCGGCATCGTGAGCTTTACAGGCATCCAGCAGTGCGTTTTCGGCTACGTCCTGGATATTGATGTCGAGTGTCGTAACGACATCATCGCCGGATCGCGGTTCTATTTCTGCGAGATCGTTTACCGGTATATACACATCGCCCGGTACGCGCAGCATAAGTTGTTTGCCTTGCAAGCCGCCCAGCACATTGTCGAAACTACCTTCCAGCCCTACGGGCAAGGCGCCCTCGCGTACATAGCCGATAGTGCGTTGAGCCAGCAATTTGAACGGGCGCTCGCGCCTCGACGTTTGCTCCACGATCAGACCACCTTTGTAACGCCCCAGCCGGAACAGAGGAAAACTCTTGACCAGCTGCATTTTGGTATAGCTCAGATTCTTTGCAATAGGCACATAGCGAATGCCCCGTGTACTTGGGTCGGCATCGCGCAATTGCTGAAGCCAGTTTTTGTAGGCACCAGGCGTGTATTGCTGGTCAATATAGGTGGAAAGTAGCCAGGAGAGGCTGTCTATGTTTTGTGCAAATATGTCATCTGTCAATCCCTCGGCCTTGGCATCAAAATGCACGTCGAAAAACGGCAGCGAGGTAGCCAGAAGGCTACCATCGGAGGCCAGGATATTGCCCCGGTCGGCATACACGTCCACAAACTTCAAAAACAAACTATCGGCCTTGCCTTCCCACTTGGGCGCCTGTACCACAGACAACTGGTACAGCCGGCCCGTGATCACTACGGCCACGACCAGTACCGCTGCTGCCAGCAAATACAAGCGTACAAGGACTTCGTTTTTGACGTTAAGCATGTTGTTTAATTGATTCGATTATTATATTCTGTCCAAGACACTCAATCTATTTTTATCACTTTGGGGCCTCTGTTGGATAAGTCCACGCCTACGGGTTCCAGGCTGGCATCTATCTGGGACTGAATAGATTTATACATGGTTTCGCTTTTAATAGAGGTGTATTGCCATTTCAGTTCCTTGATCTCTTTTTGCAGGCGCTGTATTTCCCGCACGTTTTTTTCTGCAAAATGCGCATTCGCGATATAGACCATTGCCAAAAAACCCAAAAACAACAGATAGGAAAAATTACCAAAAACCCACTCCGTAGAGTGGTGACTGATATCAAATGCCTTGAGTAATTTATTTGCCACTGTTTTTATATAATTTGTTACGAATAAAAAGCAAACAACCAGAAATCCTCCAACCTTCCAACCAGAAACCCTCTAACCTTCCAACCAGAAACCCTCTAACCAGCAACCTTTTTTTCTCCTACCCGTAGTTTGGCGCTTCTGGCTCGCGGATTCCCTTTGATTTCTTCGGCGGAAGGCTCAATCGGCTTTTTGGTGATCACGTTGAAGGGGCGTTCGATATTTCCATAAAAATCTTGCTTGGGAATACCTTCTATATTACCTGTCTTAAACCAGTTTTTCACCAAACGATCCTCAATGGAGTGGTAGGTGATGACGACCAATCGTCCGCCGGGAGCGAGCATTTCCATGGCATCGCTCAGTAGTGTGACCAGAGCCTCCACCTCGTCGTTCACCTCCATGCGTAATGCCTGAAAAACCTGGGAGAGGTAGCGCCAGCGTTCGCCCATGACCACACTTTCGCAAAGGCTGACAAGGTCGCTGGTTGACCGGAACGGGCTTCGCTCGCGGTGGCGGATACAGGCCTGGGCCAGTGTTCGGGCATTGCGTACCTCGCCGTAGGTGCCGAATATCCGTTGCAGATCATCCTGTGAGCAGGTGTTCAGTACTTCCGCTGCACTGCGCTCATCGTCGGGGTTCATGCGCATATCCAGTGCTGCATCGAAGCGGTAGCTGAACCCGCGCTCCGGTGTATCCAGTTGGTGACTGCTCACGCCGAGGTCGGCGAGAATACCCTGTACGGTACCCGGGCGCACCCCGGCGGCCCGCAGCTGCCGTTTCAAAAAACGAAAGTTCGAATGCAGGAAGTGAAAACCCGGGTGATCGGCAAATGGGGCGTGGCCCGCGTTTGCGCGCGCATCTTCGTCCTGATCAAAAGCATACAGGCGACCCTTGTCGCCCAGCAGGCTTAATAATGGGGCTGCGTGCCCGCCGCCACCGAATGTCGCATCCACATACACTCCGTCGAGGCGGATTTGCAGTGCGTCAAGCGATTCGGATAAAAGGACGGGCGCGTGGTACATATTTTAGGTTTAAAAAAGTTTCTGGTTGGAGGGTTTCTGGTTGGGGAAACCTTCCAACCAGAAACCTTCTAACCTTCATCCCCTACCCCATCTTCGCCGCCGCCCATGACATCATTGGCGAGGTCGGCAAATTGGTTCGGATCAATAGATAACATGGCTTCGTAGTGGACGGGCGACCAGATTTCAATGCGGTCGTCCATCGCAATCAGTATAGCCTCTGCGTTCAGACCGGCATAGTCCATAAGCGGCTTTTGCAACAGGATACGATCGGCGCTATCTGTTACCAGCGGCGTAGCGCCGAGGTAAAAGGAGCGGACGAACATCCGGTTGCGGTCGTTAAAACGGTTGAGACGGTTGAGTTTGACGGATATTTCTTCCCAGACAGGCTTCGGATACAAGGTGAGACACTTCTCGAAGCCGCGATTCAGCACGAACTCATAGCCCCCCGCTTCGGGGGAGACTTCGCCGAGTTGGCGCAACAAAGCCGTTGGCAGACGTAACCGGCCTTTGTTGTCAATGGCTACCGGATATTCACCGATGAGTTTCACGCTGAGAGAGGGACTACTGAACAATAATTTTTCCAATGGACACCTTCGATCCATTGTTAACGCCACAAATGTAGTCAATCTCCCACATTTTACCACAATCTGACATTTTTTTTGTTCAAAAAAGTAAAATAATTTTCAAAAACAATTACAAACATCTGATTTTCAAATTTTTAAAAAGTGTCAAGAAGTGGGAACAAGATCAAGAAAGTTGCATCTGGTCGGGCGAATAAGTATCTGAATCCAGGCTATAGGTATACATTTCAGATACCCGACCCTGCATCAAAGTGTCGGAATGACAAAAATGAACAACCTGTGGGAAGATGTGGGAAGTAATGTGCGATACGCAAGGACGGGTACCGAACACACCGCATGGAAGGCTTTGGGCCTGATCGTATTGCTTTTGAAAATCGGCTGCACTCCCGTTCCGGAAAAAATGAAGTGACAGACTTTCAAATTTAAAATTCAGATATTTCCAGAGTTTAATACTTTGCGACCCGATTTCAGGACAGCCGGCCAACCATGCTGCCCTTGTGTTTCCTCCAAGCAACCCGTCAGCAAATCAACCAAGCATCAATTTATATGAAACCAGCCGACTTTCAACCCTACATTGCACCAGGAGACGTTTCTGTACGCGAATTCACGCTCCGAGCCATTTTGCTGGGCGCCTTGTTTGGCGTGTTGTTCGGTGCAGCCACGGTTTATCTCGCCCTGAAAGCCGGCCTCACGGTATCGGCCTCCATCCCGATCGCGGTAATTGCTATTTCACTGGGGCGTAAATTTCTAAAAACCAGCATTTTAGAAAATAATATCATCCAGACGGCAGGCTCCGCAGGCGAGTCTGTGGCCGCCGGTGTGGTATTTACGCTGCCCGCCTTTCTCTTTCTGAGCGACGGAATCGGAAAGGGCTATTTCAACTACTGGACGATCCTGATGCTGGCCATTTTCGGCGGCATTCTGGGCGTTCTGATGATGATTCCTTTACGACGCTCGCTCATCGTGCGTGAGCACGATAACTTGCCATACCCCGAGGGCACAGCCTGCGCGCAGGTGCTCATAGCCGGCGAAAAAGGCGGCGATTTTGCCAAAACCGCCTACCTCGGGCTTGGTTTTGCATTCGTGTACGCCACCCTGCAAAAGATTTTTCACCTCATCGCCGAGGTGCCTTCATACACTATTTCTGCCGTCAATAAATACCTGCCTGCTGCGCGAATCAGCGGTGAAATCACACCCGAGTATCTTGGGGTGGGCTATATCATCGGGCCGCGTATCGCCGGGGTGCTTGTGGCAGGGGGCGTGCTGGCCTGGATGGGCCTCATCCCATTGCTTGCCACACTTGTGCCGCCGGAAACTATTGCCGCCCAATTGACCAAACTCGACCTGCTCAAGGGCATCCAACAAGCCAACGGCGTGGTTGTCTACCCTTTCGGCTGGGATCCCTACGCGCACACGTTCGCAGACATGACCGGCGCCGTTTACCGGGCGTATGTGCGCCAGATCGGCGCGGGGGCTGTGGCCGGCGCAGGTTTTATCACGCTGATAAAAACCATGCCCACGATCGTTGCCTCATTCAAAGAAAGTTTCGGCGCAATGCGCAACCGTGCTACCGCCATTGCCGTGGCTCGAACGGACAACGATCTGTCCATCAAGGTCGTCGCCTTTGGCAGCCTCGCATTGGTTGTGCTCATGGCTCTGTTGCCCAGCATTCCCGGCGAGGGGCTGGTTAGCAAACTCCTGCTCGGCGTATTAGTCATTGTGTTCGGCTTTTTCTTCGTCACAGTGTCCAGCCGTATCGTGGGCATTATCGGCTCCAGCAACAACCCAATTTCCGGAATGACCATCGCCACGATTATGGGTACGGCATTAGTATTTATCGGCGTAGGCTGGACGGGCAAGGTTTACGAGCCTATGGCGCTTGTGGTGGGCAGCATGATCTGCATTGCTGCCGCCAATGCAGGCGCTACTTCGCAGGACCTGAAAACGGGCTATATCGTAGGCGCTACGCCCCGCTACCAGCAATTGGCACTGTTTATCGGCGTGGTCGCCTCCTCGCTCGTCATCGGTTTCACGGTACAATACCTCGACACGCCCACCGCCGAACTGCGCGCCATGGGCATCGAGCACGCAATCGGCCATAAGTTCGATGCGCCACAGGCCACCCTCATGGCCACCCTCATCAAAGGAATGCTGTCGTTCAACCTCGACTGGCAGTTTGTGCTCGTCGGGGTGTTTGTCGCCATTACGCTGGAACTGTGCAGCGTCAAATCGCTCTCTTTTGCCGTAGGCCTGTACCTGCCCCTGAGCACCACCCTGCCGATCTGGATCGGTGGCGCGCTGAAGGGCCTGAGCGACTGGATCGCCAGGCGCCGCGGCGACGAGGCAGAAGACGCTGAACTGGGCAAGGGCAGTCTGTTCGCAACGGGACTCGTAGCGGGCGGGGCACTGATGGGCCTCGTCATTGCCCTCTGGCAAGCCAAGGAAGCATCCTATCCGAGCGGTATGGGCTGGCTGGCTGCACTCAACCAGGAAGAGGGATTCGCACACCTCGTCGGCGGAGGCGGTATTTACCAACTCCTTGGGGTGGCGTGTTTTGTCGCATTAGCCTGGGCACTGGTACGGGTAGCGACGCGCAAGTAGGTAGTGCCACTACCAGTTTTTCCAGGGCTTGAAACGGCCCGGCACAAGGCGAAAATGTTGTTTGGCGCCCAAATCCGGGTTCAGGAAAGCAACCGCAAGATCGAAGATGTCCACGGTACAGGTTACCTTGGGATGTTGTTTGACTTTCTCCCATGCTGCCGTCATTCCCGGTGACCAGTATACGTCGTCGAATACCAGCACTGTACGTTCATGCGAGAAGGCAAGGCACTGTTCCAGGTAGTTCCCGGTGGATGCCTCCGTGTGGTGGCCATCGAAAAACACCATATCCACCCGACCGAGTTGTTGAAGGGCAGGCAGGAGCGTGTCTTGAAAAGCCCCGCCGACCACTTCAGTGCGGTGGTGCAGGTCCAAAATACCCAGGTTGGTACGAGCGACATGGGCGCAGGCCTCACTGCCCTCCAGCGTGATGAATCGAGCATTAGGTGCTGCCGAAGCCAGGTACATCGTACCGATACCCACCGACGTGCCAAGTTCCAATATGCGCTCCGGTCGCATCCACTGTGCCAGCCTGAAAAGCAGGCGCCCCTGGGCAGGCGAACTGGCAACTGTGCGAGCCAGCTGCCGTACCGGAACCTGGCGGAGCACAGGAGCCGTGCCCAATGTGGCGGCCCCATGGTCTGCCATATCCAACACGACCGGGCTTCTCCGCATTTCCCGCCGCAGCGCCTCAATGTCTTCGAAGGCGTAATACCACCGCTGGTCTTCCAGAACGAAATTGACAAAATCGAATACGAATGGCGAATGCACCTGATAGCGGGTTTGAGCCGCCAGGTAGAAGCGCAGAAAAGCGCCGATTTGATGCCACTTCTTTTGCAAAGCGTTGTTTGTTAGTTTTTTGTAAAAATATCTGGCGGCGAAAGTACAACTTGTTGGATGGAGACAAAAAAGAAAGCGTTAAGGAACAGGCAGCCGTCGGTTAATAAAATAATAAAGCATTTGCGCGCCATAGGGGACGTTCCACTCCCCGCCGTTTGTGGTGCATTCAAAAACAAAACGTTCCTGCCATGCGTACCGCCACTTTTGCTTGCTTCTTTGCTTCCCTGTTTATTGTTTCGACCGTACAAGCTCAGTCTTACAAAACCGCTGCCGGTATTCGCGTGGACAACGGTGTGCATCTCACAGTACAACAATACCTCACTGACAACTGGACCGCCGAGGGTATCCTGCATTCCTCGGTTGGTTCCAAAGACCTCGGCATCACGCTCCTCGCCGAAAAACACCAAAAGATTTTGTTCCGCAATACCAACCTGTACTACGGCGCGGGCGGCCACTACTACTGGAAAAACGAAGCCCCGCGCGCGGAAACCGGCATTGCCAACAACGTCTATGGCCTGTCGTTTATCGGAGGCGCCGAAGTATCGCTGGGTCGCCTCAATGTGTCCATTGACTGGAAACCCGAATTGCACCTGAGCGAATCCAGTCAGGTATTCGACTGGAACGGGGCCGCCATTTCCGTGCGCTACATCCTCGCCAAACGCGAACGAAAGACGATCAAGGACTGGAAGGTTTGGGATGCTTTTGGTAAAAAAAATAAAGATTCGGGCAAAAAACGCAAATAACACCCGCTTCTCCCCCTACTTTCCCGTTGTGCGCAAACGCCGTGCAACGGGATTTTTTTTACACCCAACAACCTACCTTCGCCCGATGGATTTCGGCAAACTACCTGTTGTTGACCACGTCAATTTCCTGCTCCCGCCCGACCCGCCGCAAAACGCGGCGCTGCTGAGCGCACTGCCGCCGCGCATCGCTGCACCAAAGGTCTATCTCGGCGCTACGGGCTACAACATGAAACCCTGGGTGGGGCGCTGGTATCCCGCCGGTACGCGGGAAAAAGATTTTCTGCACCACTACGGGCGGCAGTTCAACACCATTGAACACAACACAACCCACTACCGCATACCCGACCTGGCCACTGTGGCACGCTGGCGCGAGGAGGTACCCGCTGATTTTCGATACTGCCCGAAAATCCCGCAAACGATCAGCCATGCCCGCGATCTTGGGCTGCACGGGCGGGAAATCCACCTTTTTTGCACCGCCATCCGGGAACTGGGCCAAACCCTGGGCTGCTGTTTCATGCAGTTGCCTCCGCATTTCGAGCCAAAAAACCTGTCCATACTCGACCGGTTTCTGGACGTTTTTCCTGAAGATATCCCGCTGGCGGTGGAGGTTCGGCACCCGGATTTTTTCCGGGACGGCACCGGCAGCGCAGATTATTTTCAACTACTGCATACCCGCCGGGTGTCCACGGTCATCACCGATGTGGCCGGTCGCCGCGACGTATGCCACTTGCGCCTGACCACCGGTTGTGTGTTGATCCGCTTCGTCGGCAATGGTTTGCATCCGACGGACTACACGCGCGTGGAAGATTGGGCGGAACGCCTCGCGCAATGGTTCGGGCAAGGACTACAGGAGGCCTACTTTTTTTGTCACGAACCCGACAACCTGCTGGCGCCCGAACTGGCAGCGTATGCAGCCCAAATTTTTTCGGAAAAAGTGCCCGGTGTACGCGGGCCTGTTCCGGCACAAGCCCCACCACAGCAAGGAACCCTTTTTTGACAAGATATGCACGAGAATTAACACAGCAAATCCTCCACAAATACGCGCGATTCCGCAGTTTTGCGCCCCGCCCCGATCAACCTATCACCTGTCAACTAATCAACCGATATGGACATTCCGTACGTCCACCGCGACATATCCTGGCTTTCGTTCAACTACCGCGTCCTGCAAGAGGCAATGGACCCGGCGGTGCCGCTGCTGGAGCGCCTGAAATTTCTGGCCATTTACTCGTCCAATCTCGACGAATACTTCCGCATTCGAGTAGCCAACGTCCGAAATCTGAAAAAGGTGGGCAAAAAAACCAAGGCTGAACTGGATTTCGTGCCGCGCGACTTGCTCCGGAATATCCACCAGATTGTAAACCGGCAGCAGGCGGAGGTGGCCAACATCTTCGAAAACCAGATCGTGCCGGAATTACGCAAACACAACATCTACATTTTGCGCCGCATGGATCTGAATGCGGAGCAGCGGGCTTTTGTCGAAAGTTATTTTCACAATAACCTGCTCCCGTTCGTGATGCCGGTATTGCTGGTCAAGCAGCGCATCCGGGCATTTTTGGCCAATGCGCACCTGTATCTGGCCGTGCATTTGCGCCAGCGCAAAAAACCGCTCGCACCGAGCGAGTACGCTTTAGTCAAAATCCCGTCCGATCAGCTGCCCCGATTTGTCGCCTTGCCGTCGGCCAATGGCCGCCACGATCTTATTTTGCTCGACGATATTGTGCGGCACTCCGTGTCCTGGCTGTTCCCGGGCTACGATATCCAGGATACCTACTCCATCAAACTCACCCGGGATGCCGAGTTGTACATTGACGACGAGTTCTCCGGCAACCTGGTGCAAAAGATCAAGAATAGCCTCTCCAAGCGCCAGGTTGGCCCTGCCAGCCGGTTTGTATTTGATCGGGAAATGCCCGACCACCTTCTGCAGTATCTCAAGGAAACTTTTGACCTTGGCAAAAACGACATGCTGCCCGAAGGGCGCTACCACAACAATTTCGATTTTTTTAAATTTCCGGACTTCGGGATGTACCACCTGAAGAACAAACCGCTCCCTCCCCTGCCCCACCCGGTGCTGCACGATACGGACGACCCGTTCAGCGCCATTCGCAAGAAAGACCAGATGCTGCATGTGCCCTACCAGTCGTACCATGCCGTGGTCAATTTTTTTGAACATGCGGCCAAAGACCCGAAGGTCACGCACATCAAAGTGATCCAGTACCGAGTAGCCCGGCGCAGCAAGATACTCGAAGCACTCATGGAGGCCGTTCGGGAGGGAAAACAGGTTTCCGCCTTTGTCGAGATCAAGGCGCGTTTTGATGAGGCTGCCAACCTCGAATGGGGCGAGCGGCTGGACCGCGCCGGGGTGCGCGTGCACTACTCCTTTCCGGGGGTAAAGGTGCATTCCAAATTGGCACTCGTGCGCCGTATGGAAAACGGCAAACCGAGGTTATACGCCTACCTGGCCACCGGCAATTTTCACGAAGAAACGGCACAGGTCTATTCCGACTTCGGCATTTTCACTACCGATCCGCGCCTGACAGCCGAGGTGAGCAATGTGTTCACGTTTCTGGAAAACATCAAGCCACCCCGGCAGGAATTTGAGCACCTGCTGGTCGGCAAGTTCAACCTCCGGCCAGCCTTGTACGCGCTGATTGACTACGAAATCGCAGCCGCCAAAGCCAACAAACCGGCAAAAATCCTGATCAAGACCAACAGTCTTGAAGACCGCGATATCATCCGAAAACTCTACGAGGCCTCCAGAGCCGGCGTGAAAATCCAGCTGATCGTGCGCGGGATATGCTGCTTAGTTCCCGGCATCAAGGGGCAAAGTGAAAATATCGAGATCATCAGTATCGTGGACCGGTACCTGGAGCATGCGCGCATATTTATCTTCCACCACGACGGTGAGGAAAATGTACATGTCCAGCGCCGACCTGATGCAACGCAACCTCAACTTCCGCATCGAAACGGCGTTCCCGGTGTACGACAAAGACCTGAAACAGGAAATCAAGGAACTCATGGATCTGCAACTGGAAGACAATGTAAAAGCCCGTATTCTGGATCAAAATGATCTGAACGAGTACCGCCGCAGCAACAGCGATATCCCCGTCCGCGCCCAGTTGGAAACCTATTTCTATTTCAAGCGAAAAACCGAAAAAAGGGACGAAAAACCGGCTCAATAATTTTTTCAAAAATTTCTCACACAAACGCTTGCCGGTTTCAAAGGCACGAAACTATCTTTGCACCCGCTTACGAGCAACAACGGTTGTTCAAATTCAAATGCGGAAATAGCTCAGCTGGTAGAGCGCAACCTTGCCAAGGTTGAGGTCGCGAGTTCGAATCTCGTTTTCCGCTCCACGAAAACCCGCGCAACTGCGTGGGTTTTTTCATTTGTGCAGCATACTTTTGTTGGTGAGAAATGCCCGGGTGGTGGAATGGTAGACACGCAGGACTTAAAATCCTGTGACCGTTGAGGTCGTACGGGTTCGAGTCCCGTCCCGGGCACCAGTATAAAAAGCGGCTCTACTAAGAGGCCGCTTTTTTCGTTTATGTCTGCTCAAAACTATTTTTTATGCGCCATATAACCTGTGCTTTTGCGCTCCTCTTTCTTGTCCCGTACCTCCTCCATGCCCAATACGACGACCTCCTGCACAAACGCCACATCTCCTGGGTGGCCGAACACACCGCCGACTACGAGTTGAATCCCGTGTACAGCGAACTGATGGACGTGGAAATGAACCTGACCAAGGTTTTGCGCCTGGAGAATCAAAACGGGAGCACCGGGCTGTATCAAGACCTGGAAATAGAACATTATCTGAGCGCGGCATTGCTGCAGGGGCTTCAGGCAGGCGCGTTTGCTTGTTTCGCCGATTCGCTACTCAGCCGTCCGCTTTCGCCCGAACAGATGGAACAGCGTTTGTTCAAACGCGATACAATCGTTACAGATGCCCCTGATTGGGAGGGTAGCGTTATCGTCAATGCCGTCCCTTTTGAAGAAATAGACCTCTTCCGCGTCCGACAGGTATTTTTTTTCAATACCCGAAAAAAAGCGTTTGGCGCCCGCCTGTTGGCTGTTGCTCCAATGGTGAATACGAGAGACCCCGAGGGAAATTTAACCGGTCGCCAACCACTACTCTGGATAAAAATACCGACGCAACGCACCTGCCAAAGCCGGAAAATTGTCAAATCTGCCAACTACGCCGTGCAAACCTTCATGCGGGAAAATGCCCCAGAGATAGCGGTTATGCAAACCGCAAAAGGCAACCTTGACCTCAACAAATGGGCAACCCGGGAAGTGAAACACCCGGCGCACCGGATCCTGTCGTACGACGAATTTCAGCCGCTCAAAAAAGCGGCGTTGCAAGCCCTGATTTTCAAAACGGACACCATTGTCGTGTTTGCGCCCGACACCTTCATGGAAAATGCGGTCATGGTGCAGGAAAACGCCATTGACGGGGTAGAAAAAATCCGTTTTGTACAAAACTGGTACTACGACGCGCGCCGGAACCGGCTGACGAACCGGATTGTGGCCGTGGCGCCATTGGCAGCCGTCCGGGATTTGGACGGCGCATTGCGGTACTACAAGCCGCTGTTTTACAGCAAATACTGATCCGGACAGGCAAAACGCCGGGGGTTGTCACTGGAGCAAATCCCAATAATCCTGCTGCACTACAGTCCCCATAGTTTGCGCTTTTTCGGCGTTTTCGCGGGCCTGTACCATGTCGCCCAGCATGAGGTAGCAGCGCGAGCGGTTCAGGTAAGTCTCACCCTTGGGTTGTATGGTGATGGCCCGATCAAAATCGGCCAGTGCTTCCCGGTACAGCTGTTTTCCATTAAATAACACGGTACCACGTCCGTTCAGCGCATCTGCCTCGTTGGGATTGAGTTCGAGAGCACGGCTGAAATTGGCTAAAGCCTCGTCGTAGCGCTTGAGCCGCTGGAGCGCTGTTCCGCTCAAAACATAACCCTTGGGATTGTTCTTTTCCACTTGCGTCATGCGCGCGGCGAGTACCGCTGCCTCCTCCGGCCGGCCCAGCCGAATGTGTACCAGACTGCGTATGTCCAGCGATGCAAAATGGTTCGGATTACTTGCCAGGGCGGCATCACAATCAACACCTGCCTTTTCCATCAGGGCATTGTATTGCGCAGCGTTCTCGGGGCGGACTGCTTGCTCGTAATAAAAATTGGCACGATTGGAGCGCGGTACCGGCGCACCCGGATAGTGCCGGATGACATCGCTCCACAGGGTCTCGGTATTCTCCCAAACCCGGATATGCTGCCGGCTCAGGTAGCCAAACACCCCGGCTACCAGCAAAACCAGCCCCCACTGCAGCGCCTTCCCCGAAGTCTCGGGTACTTTTTGCGCCAGCAGCATCGCCAGCGCAAATGCCACGCCGATGTACGGAATGTAGGTATAGCGCTCGGCCAGCAGCGTGTTGCCAATGGCCAAAAACTGCACCACAAGGATGATGTTCGCCACATAAAACAGCGTGCCAAACACGACCACCCGGTTTTTGCGGAAATACCACAGCGCACCCGCCAGAGCCAGCAGCACAACCGGAGCGATCTGAATGGCCCAGCCAAGTTTTCCCACCGGCGGATACGGATGAAAAGCGGACAACGGAGTAGGTACAAAAAAACGAACCAGGTACATGACTAAACTATAGCAGCCAAAAAACAGCCGATCCGCTACCGAGTACAAATCCAGCGAAGCAATGGCCTTCTGCGACTGGATCAGCAGGGTAACGATGCCCATCGCTACCGAAAGCACAAAAAAAGGCGCCTTTTCTATCCAGACCTTCCGGTCAAACGCCCGCCCCTTCCAGTAATCAAGCAGCAACAGGGTCAGCGGCAGCACCACGGCAGCAGGCTTGGAAAGCAGGGAAAGTGCAAAAAAACCAAACGTTAGCCAGTAGTCGGCCCGAGCGCCTTGTGTCAGGTAACGCCAATAGCGCAGCAAAGCCAACAGGTAAAAAAACGTGTACAAGACGTCCTTGCGCTCCGAAATCCAGGCGACCGACTCCACATGCATGGGGTGTACGGCAAACACCAGGGCGGTGAACAAGGCCACCCACCGAATTTTCCCCGACAACTGCCACGCGAGGTAAAACACCAGTCCGGCATTGGCCAGATGCAAAGCCCAATTGACAAAAAAATAGGAGAACGGCTTCAGTTCGGACAACTGGTAGTTCAAAGCCAAGGACAGGACAGCAAGCGGATGGTAGTTGGACACCACCGGCTGGGTAAAAATCCCCTTCCAGTCCGGCCCGCGCAGCAGAACATTGTTGACGATGTACGGTTCGTCGTCCCAGTTGGTGAACTGATGCTGAAGGATGGGCCAGAAAAGTACGCCGGCAAGCACCAGAACAACCACCAGCCACGCAATCGGGAAACCGGCAGATACCGGTTGCGGGCGAGCAGGCCTGGAAACCGCCGGGCGTTTTTGTTTGCCTTGTTGTTTCTTGTTTGACATGGTAGCAACGATTGTGCGGGCAAACATAATCAGGATTTAACCTGTTTGTATCTACAAAAAACAGGCCGTGGCTGCAGCATCTAACTGCGACCACGGCCTGCCAGGCACAACAGGCACTCCTGCGTGCTACCGCCGAAGTTCCTTCATGCGGTCTTCCAGTTCCAGTTCGTCGCCCGGAGCGTAGCCGGTGTGTTCGTACACCACGTTGCCTTTGCTGTCCAGCAGGATGGTATAGGGCACCGATGCCACGTTGGCCACTTGCTGAAACTCCTTGTTGAAATCGTGCAGAATGCGGTAGGGCCAGTTTTTTTGGGCAACCATGGCCGGCACCTTGGCCACAGTGCGCGGGTCGTCCACACTGACGGCGACCAACTCCATGTCGTATTTCTTCTGCCACTCCGGGTAGTAGTCCAAAATAGCGTCAAGTTCTTTTTTACATGGGGAACACCAGGTTGCCCAGAAACTGATGACCGTAATTTTTCCGGTTTTACCAAGTTCCTGCACATCGAGGGTTTGCCCCTCCAGTGTCTTGATTTTGGCAGATGGAAGGGTTTTGTTGTCTTGAGCAAAAAGCCCGGCAACACCTATGCAGGCGAGCAGTACAAGCAATGTTTTTTTCATGTCGAGAAAAGGCTGTTGAAATGTTTGAACAGAACCGCACAAAAGTACGGCGCAGATGCTCGCGCCGATGCTGATTAACGTCGGGTTAACG
Source organism: Lewinellaceae bacterium (assembly GCA_016719605.1). GTDB lineage: Bacteria > Bacteroidota > Bacteroidia > Chitinophagales > Saprospiraceae > M3007. The sequence goes on from JADJYW010000023.1 coordinate 85,543, forward strand.
GCTACCACAAAAAACGCAAGCGGAACATCCGAAAGATGCCTCAAAAAAACAGGAGCCACCCCGGGATCGGGATGACTCCTGTTTGCCTCTATTGTCGGAAAACCCGGGCCGGCATTATTCCGTCAGTACCAACCGCTTCGAGTAAACCTGCCCACCCGAACGAACAGATACCGTGTATAGCCCCGACGGAGCACCTGCCTGGCGCAGGTTGACGCGCTGCACGACATCTTCCACGATCTCGAAACGTTTTCCCAAATCAGTTGCCCCAACTCGTTGGTGATCAGACTTCAACAGCAGCCGCACCAGCGAAGTCGCCCAACCCGATGCTCACCCAGTCGCTCGTTGGATTGGGCAGGAGTTGTACTGTTTTTCAGTTTCGAGTTTTCAGTTTCGAGTGGCGCATTCCGCTCGCGGTCAAATGTTTGCCGGCGGCGTCTTTTGCCCGCTCGTCTTCCAAGCCGGGCGCAAACGGCTGCGGAGCCAAATACGGTAATCGTCTGCGTATGCACGTTCCGGATTGCCACACTGGTCGGTGGCCGTCCAGGTACGAGGTGACGGTGTAGCCGGTGGTGCAGTCGCCGGCCGATTGGGCTTCCTGCAACATCACCGATGGCGACCGCAGTTATCAATGGCATTCGGCGTTACCGGGAACGGCACACAATCGGGCGCGCAAACCGTCAGATCCGCAGGCGGGTTCGTAAACGTGGGCGGCTGTGTATCCTGCACGGTGATCACTTGCGCTTTCAGGGTCGAATTTCCACACAGATCGGTGGCCTTCCAGGTACGCGTCAGCGTGTAGTTGTACAGGCAATTGCCGTCGGTGCGCACCTGGCCGAGATAAATAACACTGAAACATACCACAGGCATCCGTGGCTATCGGACTCCGAGCGGCGGCGGCGCGGTTGCACTGGATGGTCACGTTGCCGGTGAAGCCGAGAACACCGGCGGCTGGTTGTCCACCACCTGTATGGTTTGGGTAGCGACGGTGCTGTTGCCGCATACGTCCGTGGCCCGCCAGGTACGCCGGAGCTGATAAGTGCCCGGGCAGGTGGCATTAGCCGTCGTTTGGCCGAGGAACAGAATTGCCACATTACCACCACAAGCATCGGAGGCCGAGGGACTGCCCAACGGCGGCACCGGGGCATTGCAGGCGATGGTGAGGTTGCCCGGCACAGTCAGCACGGGCTTGCCGTTGTCCACCACGGTGACGCGCTGGGTAGCCGTACGGGTATTGCCGCAGCCGTCGGTGGCGGTCCACTTGCGGATCATTGTGTACGCGTTGGGGCAGGCGCCGGGGGGTTGGGTAAAACCACTATAAGCGACGTTGACTGCGCCGCAGCCGTCGGTGGCCAGTCGGGGTCACCGCCGGCGGGATGTTGGCCTGCACTGCAGTGATATGGGCGGGCACAGAGGTAAAAGTTCGGTTTTGGTGATGTCGGACACATATGTGAAGACCTGGTACAGGTGGCCGTCTGGCCGGTGCTGGAGAAGTTGCCGTACTAGGTTCCGGTTTCTGGAACGGTTACAGCCGCCGGTGTTCACGATGGGGCCAAGCGAAGACGTAATCGTTGGCGAGCCGCCGCGGTATCGATGCCGTTTGCTCCGGGAGCGGGTATGCTGGCAGGATTGCAGCCCAGGTCGGCGCCCGGGGGACAATAGGTAAATACCGGGACGCCGCCACCAAGTGTGTAAGTAAACACCTGGATACAGGTTTGGGTATTTCCGCAGGCATCCGTTGCCGTGTAGGTTCGGGTTCTGGACCAGTTGCAGCCGCCGGTGTTCACGGGGTTGCCGAGCACGGACGTGATGCCCGGGTTGCCGCCGCAGTTGTCTGAAGCAATTGCCGCGCCCGGAGCGGGGAAACTGGGCGGATTTAAGCCAAGGTTTTGGCCCGGCGGGCAGAAGGTAAAGTCCGGCTTGGTACCGTCCTCCGTCCAGGTGAAGGTCCGGATGCAAGTGCTGGTTATTCCACAACCGATTGCTGTAAAGGTGAATTCCTGCTCCCGATTGCATCCGTTGACGTCAACCGTTCCTGCCTGACAACTGACCGACACAGCGCCGCACTCGTTGCTTGCCGTGACGCTCCGCCGAATTCGGGCTGGGAAATCGTCAGGCAGGTGGGCAGGCTCTCCGGGTTGCAGCCCAGGTCAATGGTCTGGCCGCAATTGGCGAGCACCGGTGCTGTGACAACGGTCCAGTTGTAGGTTATGGCACAAGTAGTGCTGAATCCACACGCATCCGCGGTGTATGTGATGACCTGCCGGCGACCGCAGGCGCCAATGTTGATGATTTGGCCGGCATCACAACTGGGGATCATAGCCACACTCGTTGCTAGCGGTATATCCTTCGTCACGGATCAGCAAGTCAGTCGGGTTACGCCGAGGTCAACAGGGTTGGCGGGGCAGTTGTCAAACACCGGCGCGGTGACGATCTGCCAGGTGTAGGTAACCAAACAGGTGCCTTCTCTGCCGCAGTCGTCTTCCGCCGTCACGGTCCAGACCTGTGTGTGGGTACAGCCGTTGACCGAGATATTGTCTCCAACGGCACTGACCGCAGGTGTGCCACAGTTGTCGGTGGTGCGCCGGCAGCGGCGATGGCAGCGGCCTCGTCGGGCAGGTTGGCCGGGTTGCAGTCAAGGTCTATGGGCGTTTGCGGACAGTTGTTGAATTGTGGATCAGCGGCATCCTCCGTCCAGGTTATCGTGCGCGAGCAGGTAGAAGAAAATCCGCAATCGGTGGCCATGTAGGTGAACACCCGGCTTTTGCCGCAGGGCCGACATTGATGATGGGGCTTTCGTTGCGGCTCACCGACACATTGCCGCATTCGTTGGTGGCGGTGATGCCCGGATCGCCAGACCGGTGTGGCCGGGTTGCAGCCGGGAGTCAGCAGTTTCGGTCACGCAGTTGTCAAACACCGGCGCGGTGACGATCTGCGGGTGTAGGTAACCAAACAGGTGCCTTCTCTGCCGCAGTCGTCTTCCGCCGTCCAGGTCCAACCTGTGTGTGGGTACAGCCGTTGACCGAGATATTGTCCCAACGGCACTGACCGCAGGTGTGCCACGGTTGTCAGTGGCGCCGCCAGCTTGTAGCGATGGCGGCGACCTCGTCGGGCAGGTTGGCCGGGTTGCAGTCAAGGTCTATGGGCGTTTGCGGACAGTTGTTGGTGTGGATCCAGCGGCATCCTCCGTCAGGTTATCGTGCGCGAGCAGGCAGAAGAAAATCCGCAATCGGTGGCCATGTAGGTGAGCACCCGGCTCTTGCCGCAGAGGCCGACATTGATGATGGGGCTTTCGTTGCAGCTCACCGACACATTGCCGCATTCGTTGGTGGCGGTGATGCCCGGATCGCAGACCGGTGTGGCCGGGTTGCAGCCGAGGTCAACAGTTTCGGTCACGCAGTTGTCAAACACCGGCGCGGTGACGATCTGCCAGGTGTAGGTAACCAAACAGGTGCCTTCTCTGCCGCAGTCGTCTTCCGCCGTCACGGTCCAGACCTGTGTGTGGGTACAGCCGTTGACCGAGATATTGTCTCCAACGGCACTGACAGCAGGCGTGCCACAGTTGTCGGTGGCGCCGCCGGCGGCGGCGATGGCAACGGCCTCGTCGGGCAGGTTGGCCGGGTTGCAACCGAGGTCAATGGGCGCCGGGGGCAGTTGGAATTGCGGGTTTGAAAATCTTCGGCCAGTTTACTGTTTTCGTGCAAGTGGTGGTAAAACCTGGGCAATGGCAGAATAAGTCAAAACCCGTTGTTTACCGCAGCCTCCGGTGTTGATGATAGGAAACCTGCCGAGCAGTCTACCAGTACATTACCGCACTCGTTGCCGGCGGTGATTGCCGGATCACAAACAGGATTTTCGGGTGGGTTGCAACCGAGGTCAACAGTTTCGGTCACGCAGTTGTCGAACACCGGCGCCGTGGCTACTTGCCAAGTGAAGGTGACGGTGCAAGTGCCGATAGTTTCCGCACGCATCCGTAGCGGTAAGCAGAAAATCCTGCTCCGGTTGCAACCGCTGCTCATCACGTTTTTCAGCGGTTGGTATCACGGTTGGTGTGCCGCCGCAGTTGTCCGGAGCGCTGCCGGCTTCTGCCAGTGCGTCGGCAGCAACCGGGAGGGAAGGTTGCAGCCCAGATCGGCAGGCGCCTGCGGGCAAGCTGGAAATGTCGGATCGGTGGTGTCGTACACTTCGATCGTGTGCGAACAGGTGGGTGTTTGCGGCACGCCGTTGAACAAAAGCGTGTAGGTGCGGATGAAGTCCACGCCATCGCCGTCGCCGCAGAAATTGACGTCACCGTTGTCGTTTTGGCTCATGGTGACCGTAGCGCCGCAGGCTTCGTAGGTGAAAATAGTGGCCGGGTCGGTCACGGCGGCAGGTACATCACTGGCGCAGCCTTCCATGTCCACATTGGCTAAGCTCTTGCAGGAGACGGAGGGTGTGCAGCCTGCTCCGACACAGTTGGTGCAGTTGATCGCATTTACTGCGGTACAAGCGTCGGGGGTATCGTTGAAGGTCACATCTTCGTTGAAATCGGATACATTAATATTCACACTACCACCTCAATGCAAAGTTGAGCACCTTGGCACTCCAGGAACCGTCATTGTCCAAATTACCGGTAGTAACTCCCAGGGCTGACAGGTGCGGAGCGGCCCCGCTACCGATGATCTGGCTCTGGTTTACGAAATGGCCTGAGTTAATGATTCGTAGTGTCGTGCCGTGTTTGAGCGTTTGCGGGTGGTGGTTTTCCCAGTTACCGCTGGATTTGGTCGCTATCTCGATACAAGCCCCGTCGTAAAGTGTCCACGGATTTTTTATTCTTGGCATTTTCTCCCCACTTTCAGGCAGCCCGCCGATAAAGGTGCGTTCACCGCCTGAACTACTATCGTCTTCCCAGTTTTGGGCGACCTGTACCAAGGAGTTGGTTACGAGAATGGTGCCATCTTGATTACGCAGGTTGCCACTCCCGGGTATTGTCATGATCAACTCGGAGTTGGTGATCGTCAATTGGCCGGTAGAACCAACGATTATGTTGCGATCCGTTGTTGTCAATTTGCCATTGCCGGTAATGTTCAATTGGCCATTGATGATGAGGTCGTTTGCGAGGTTGTAGACAACATTGAACCCGTTGATGTTCACAACGTCGGATGCTCCGATGGTGGAACCGGGCGCCGGGTTGCCACCCCATGTGGTGGTGCTGCTCCAGTTGCCGCTTGCCGTGGCGGTATACGTTGCAGCGAATGCTGTACCAGGCAGGATGGCGATGAGTGCCAACAAAATTCCATGCCGTAGTATTTTGAGTAATGAGCGAAAATCAGATGTGTAAACGGATTGCATAAGCATGTATTTAGTAATTCAATGATAGGATACATTTAAACCGAAGCAGCCAAAATGACAAATACGTTCAGCGTAATCCCGTGTACTGCGGAAACACTGAAGCGTTAAATTTTGACGGAAACGGAGGGGATTAGCCTTGAAAGGGGGCGGCAGCAGCACAAAATTATGAGAATTATTGAGCCATGGATATGCAAGAATGAAATTTGTAAGAGAATTATGGAGAATGGCGCATTGACGACGAAAAAGGTTTGACGGAGCACCTGCCTGGCGCAGGTTGACGCGCTGCACGACATCTTCCACGATCTCAAAACGTTTTTCCCAAATCAGTTGCCCCAACTCGTTGGTGATCGAAACAACGGCAGCCGCACCGGCAAAGTCGCCCAACCCGATGCTCACCCAGTCGCTCGTTGGATTGGGCAGGAGTTGTACTGTTTTCAGTTTCGAGTTTTCAGTTTCGAGTGGCGCATTCCGCTCGCGGTCAAATGTTGCCGGCGGCGTCTTTGCCCGCTCGTCTTCCAAGCCGGGCGCAAACGGCTGCGGAGCCGGCAATACGGTAATCGTCTGCGTATGCACGTTCGGATTGCCACACTGGTCGGTGGCCGTCCAGGTACGGGTGACGGTGTAGCCGGTGGCGCAGTCGCCGGCCGATTGGGTTTCCTGCAACGTCACCGATGGCGAACCGCAGTTATCAATGGCATTCGGCGTTACCGGGAACGGCACACAATCGGGCGCGCAAACCACCGTCAGATCCGCAGGCGGGTTCGTAAACGTGGGCGCCTGCGTATCCTGCACGGTGATCACTTGCGCTTTCAGGGTCGAATTTCCACACAGATCGGTGGCCTTCCAGGTACGCGTCAGCGTG
>JADJYW010000024.1 GCA_016719605.1 Lewinellaceae bacterium
CTTTGCGCTGGAACGCATGGTGACAGCCGAGGTCACCTCCCGTCCGCACGCGCTGGGCGCGGCAACACCCTTTGCGGTGGCCATCTCTACGGCTACGACCACCGCCGGCTGCTCATCCGGAACCGCACCGCGTTTGAAAACGCCCGCCGCATCACGGCTATGGTATTTGATAAAACCGGTACGCTCACCGAGGGGAAATTGGGCGTGTCGCGCATACAGCCTCTCGCGGCGGGTTACGACAACGACCGTGGCCTGCTCGCCACGGCAGCCGCAAGGCTTTGAACAGGAAAGCCAGCATCCCATCGCGCAGGGCATAGTGGCGGCTGCCAAAGGCGCCGGACCTTGACGATACCTCCGGTATCCAACTTTGCGTCCATCACGGTAAAGGCATCACCGGCGAATGGCAAGTGGCAAAAAATTAGTGGTCAGTCCGGGTTACCTGAAAAATATAGCCGTGCCCCCGAGGCCAGCAATGCCGCCGAAACGGTCGTTTTTGTATTGAAAAATGAAAATTGGTAGGCTTTCTCGCTCTCTCCGATGTCCCAAATTGTCCTGATGCCGCCGAGGCGGTGCGGCAACCAAAAGTCAGGGTATCAAGGTTTTCATGGCCACGGGTGACAACACCATCGTCGGCAAGGCCGTTGCTGAAAAGTTGGGACTGGACGCGCTTATTTCCCGCCGAAGTATTACCCCACCAGAAAGTCGAAATCGTGAAAGACCTGCAAGCCAGTAGGCGAATACGTAGCCATGACCGGGGCGACGGCGTAAATGACGCGCTGGCCTTGGCGCAGGCCGACGGGGGTATCGCTGTCATTCCGGCACCGATGGCCGCCGAAACCGCCGGATATTATCCTAACCGACAGCAAGCCCTCCGACGTGCTCGGGTTAATAACCGGCAAAGCCACCCACCGGAAAAATGGTGCAGAACCCGTTTTGGGCCACGGGCTACAACGTGGTGGCAATTCCGTTGGCCGCCGGGTATTAAAATTCGCAGTTTGCACTCGAGCCCGGCTCTGGGGGCGGTGTTGATGAGCCTGAGTACCATCGTAGTTGCGGTGAATGCGCAGTTGTTGAAAAAGATTTGCAATAAATGATAATCTCCATGTCCGCCATGACTAAATCGTTTTTATGACCACCCTAAGGCCGGTTATTTTTGCAAAATAGATGAAAACGTATATTCATCATATTGTTTTTCTGCTTATTATTTGCTCGCGGTATCGGGAGTGACGGTTCACTACCATTACTGCTGCGGGAAACTTACGGCGGTGGATTTGTACAGCCGGCGGAAGAACCCTTGTCCGTGCGGGGAAAAGTCGGCACAGTTGGTGTTCATGATCAAAAGTGTTTATTGCAAAACAGATGATGGCTACAAACCGGTCTTCGGGTCAGCAACCCGCACTACCGGAACTTCCGACTGCGATTGTGCCCGCAATTGCCCTTTATTTATTTCCCGACCTTCTGTCGAAACTCCTCCAAAATCTATCCGTTCCTATTGGCGAAGTTGCCCGAACGTTCCGCTTTTCTGCTTTTTATCTCGTTCTGCGGAATTAGATAGATTGCTCTCCTATTACCATAAGTCGGCGGGCCTTTATAGTTCCCTTTCCAATATACATGAATTGTTGATTCACGCTTGTTTGCCTTTGGCAGGCAAGGGCCTGATTGCAACAGGTTTGAACGCAGTGTTGTCACCGTCGAATTCCCGCCATCAAAGTACCACAGGTTTTTTGTGCGCGTATTCCGAATTTACCGGTGTGACTTATTTGAACAATGCAACATTTATTCAAATTCTTCAACTGGGCGAATAAGAAACTTGTTATCTGCATACCGCTGATGTACTCTGAATCGGCCCTTCCACAACATTACGGACAATGAAAAACCATGATTGATTCGCTCATCACCTGGTCGCTTAGAAACCGCATCATCGTTTTGCTGATTGCTGCGGGCATCATCGCTTATGGCATTTACGCGGTGAAGAACACACCCGTGGATGCCATCCCCGATCTGTCGGAAAACCAGGTCATCATTTTCACCGAGTGGATGGGCCGCAGCCCGCAAATCATGGAGGACCAGGTCACCTACCCGCTGGTGAGCAATCTGCAAGGTATTCCGAAGGTGAAAAATATCCGCGCCAACAGCATGTTCGGGATGAGTTTTGTGTTCGTGGTCTTTGAAGATGAGGTAGATGTCTATTGGGCGCGCACCCGTGTGCTGGAACGCCTGAATTACGCGCAACGACTGCTTCCCGACGGCATTGTCCCCACACTCGGTCCAGATGGCACAGGCTTGGGGCATATCTATTGGTACACGCTCGATGCGCCCGGCTATGATTTGGGCGAACTGCGCGCCTTGCAGGATTGGTATATTCGATTTGCGATGCAAACTGTGCCGGGCGTAAGCGAGGTGGCCTCCTATGGTGGATTTCAAAAGCAATATCAGGTGGTAGTGGATCCCCTGAAACTCAATTATTACGGCATCACGATCATGGATGTTGCCGAAAAAATACGAGCGAATAATAATGATGTGGGCGGAAGGAAGTTCGAGCAGTCGGATATCGGCTACATCGTTCGGGGATTGGGCTACATCAAGGACATCAGGGAAATCGAAAACATCACCCTGAAAACCAGCAATTCTATTCCAATAAAAGTGCGCGACGTGGCAGCGGTGCAAATGGGCGGCGAACTCCGGCTGGGCATTGTGGAAGAAAACGGAGAGGGCGAGAAAGTGGGCGGCATCGTCGTGATGCGCTACGGCGAAAATGCAAAAGACGTGATTGACCGCTTGAAAGAAAAACTGAGCGACGTGGAGAAAGGCTTACCGCCCGGCGTTAAATTTAAAACGGCTTACGACCGCTCGGATTTGATCGAGGCCACTATTGCCACGTTGAAAGAAGCCGTCATCGAAGAAATCATCGTCGTGTGCCTCGTGCTTTTTATTTTCCTGCTGCACGTGCGAAGCACACTGATTGTGGTCATTACCATTCCGATGTCGGTGCTTATTTCCTTCATCATGATGGGTTGGTTCGGGATTACCTCCAATATCATGTCGTTGGCAGGCATTGCACTGGCAGTGGGCGATTTGGTGGATGCGGGTATTGTAATGGTTGAAAACGCAATGAAATCTCTTGTAAATGAAACAGAATAACTTACTTACCAACGAAGAAAGAGAAGCGCGGATTGAAAAATCATCCAAACTGATTGGCGGAGCCATCGTGAGTTCCATCCTCATCACGCTCGTGTCTTTCAGCCCGATTTTGTTCCTCACCGGACAGGAGCACAAACTTTTTTCCCCGCTGGTTTGGACGAAGACCTTTGCCATGATAGGCTCTGCTTTTGTCGTCGTGTTCCTCGTTCCCGTGCTGATGGTAATGCTTTTGAAAGGGAAAGTCCGTCCCGAAAGCAAGCACCCCATTTCACGCTTTTTCAAGTGGATGTATTCGCCCATTATCCTGTTGTGCATGCGGTGGAAAAAAACGACCATAGCATTGAGTCTGGCGCTCGTGCTGGGCAGTATTCCGCTGGTCCTGAGTCTCGGAACAGAGTTTATGCCGCCGCTGGATGAAGGCTCGCTTTTGTTTATGCCGGTCACGTTGCCCAGCGTTTCCAACTCCGAAATCAAACGGATCATGCAGGTGCAAGACAAAATCATTAAAGATTTTCCCGAAGTGGAAAATGTGCTGGGCAAAGCAGGAAGGGCAAACACCGCCACAGATAATGCACCTGTGAGCATGATCGAAACGATTATTTTGCTCAAACCGCAATCCGAGTGGCGCGACGGGATGACGAAGAACGATATCATCGACGGACTCAACGCCAAACTGCAAATCCCCGGCGTGGTGAACGGCTGGACGCAGCCCATCATCAACCGCATCAACATGCTTTCCACCGGAATCCGGACAGACGTGGGGGTAAAAATCTATGGACAAAATCTCGATACCATCAACAAACTGGCACAGCAGTTCAGGCTGGAATTGCAGGGTGTGGACGGCGTGAAGGATTTGTATGCGGAACCGATTACCGGTGGGATGTACATAGACATTAAAATCAAAAAAAAATGAAATTGGGCGATACGGGCTTACGGTAGACGATGTGAATATGTTCATCGAAACCGCACTGGGCGGCATGAATGTGACCACCACGATTGAGGGACGGCAACGCTTTTCGGTAAACGTCCGCTTTGCGCAGGATTTCAGGGATAAAATTGAAAAACTGAAACGGCTGCAAATGCAAACGATGGAGTACGGCCCCATCCCGCTTTCGGCAGTGGCCGATGTGAGTGTTTCCGACGGCCCGCCGATGATCAATTCTGAAAACGCCTTGCTGCGCGGAACGCTGTTGTTCAATGTGCGCGACCGCGATTTGGGGAGCACGGTTGCCGACGCGAAAAAGAAATTGGAAGCGGCCGTACAAAAACTTCCGAAAGGGTATTTCCTGGAATGGAGCGGCCAATACGAAAATCAGGTGCGTGCAAACGAGCGCCTGAAAATCATCATGCCGATTGTGCTCGTCATCATTATGATGATCCTGTATTTCACTTTCAATTCTTTCCGCGAAACACTAATTGTGCTCACCAGCATTCCCGTCGCGCTGGTCGGTGGAGCGTATTCCTTTATTTCTTCGATGTGAACTTTTCGGTTGCGGTGGCCGTCGGCTTCATTGCGCTGTTTGGCGTGGCGGTAGAAACGGGCATCCTGATGCTCGTTTATATGAACAACTCACTTTACGATAAATCAAGCAAACTGAAAGAAGCAAACAAATCCTTCACGAATCAGGATGTTGAAGACGCTATTTATGACGGCGCCGTGCTTCGCCTGCGCCCCAAGTTAATGACCGTCATGGTGGATATTTTAGGCTTATTGCCCGTACTGCTTGCAACAGGCACCGGCAGCGATGTGATGAAACCCATTGTTATCCCTTTTGTATTCGGCCTGATTACCTCCACGCTTTTTGTATTGATCGTACTGCCGGTGCTATTTTCCATTGTGAGAGAATACGAATTGAAGAAAACCGGAACCCTGAAACTCGTACAACTAAATGATTGAGATGAAGAACATAGTCAAAATCATCATCGTCCTGCTTTTGCAGCCGCTGAATCCGGCGGACAAACCCCGCTCGCCCTCGACAGCATCCTGACCCGCATCGAGACCTAGCACCCGCGCCTGAAAGGCACCGACGCACGCATCCGCGAATTCGACACTTACGCAAAAGGCGCAATCACCATGCCCGCCCCCCAGGTAGGCGGCGGCTTTTGGATGACCCCGTACAACCCGGCACGGTGGCGCGAAGGCATGGGAGCCTTTATGGTCACCGGCGAGCAGATGTTCCCCAACCGCAAAATGCAACGGGCAGAGCAACGCTACATGGGGGCAATGTCGGGCATGGAAACCGCCGAGCGCGGCGTGATGCAGAACATGCTATTTGCCGAGGCAAAAACCGCATTTTTCAACTGGCTGGTGTTGGAAAAGAAAATCGCCGTGCTCGAAGAAAGTAAAACGGTACTGCGCCTGCTCATCGAAAGCGCCGAACAGCGTTTTCAGTTCAACCGCGAAAAACTCGGCAGCATTTATAAAGCCCAAACCGAACTGGCCAACCTCGAAAGGATGCAGGCCATGTACGCCGGCGAAATCCGCCAACAACGCGCCATGCTCAACGCCCTGATGCAGCGTGACCCCGCCACTGATTTCAGGATTGACACCGCAGGGTGGCGCGTGCCACTAATTCCCCTGCTGCCCGATACCTCGCGGATTGCCGCCCGCAGCGATTTTCGCGCCATTGAGCAAAACCTCCGAATCGCCCGGCTCGAACAGGAATGGCAGCGCTCGAAACTGAAACCCGAATACGGCTTGCGCTTCGACCACATGTTCGCCTTCGGCGGAACGCCCTGGCAATTTTCGCTCATGGGCATGGTCACCGTGCCGCTCGCGCCCTGGGCAAACAAGGATGTCAAAGCCAAAATCGAGGGCATCGACCACCGGCTTGTAGCCTTTGAGTGGCAAAAGGCCGATCTCGTCAACCAAATCCGGGGCAATCTCGCCGACCGCCTTGTGATGATGCAGACCCTGCAAGAACAAATAGACCGCTACGAGCGCGACATCATCCCCAACCAGCGCAAACGCTTCCAAAGCACCCTGCTGGCCTGGGAGCAAAACACCGACGAACTTTTTATGACCCTTGATGCCTGGCTCGAACTCAAAATGAGCCGCCTCAGCCAACTTGACCTCCTACAACAACTCCTGCTTGCCCGCACCGATTATGAAAAAGAACTGGAACAACGGTAAATACATGGCCTGCTGGCTTGCCTTCGCCTGCCGGCCTGCTACATGACCTTGGCCTGCCGGAGAAAAACAGCGGGCACGAAGGCCATACCGCCGAAGAAAAGCCTGTTTACACCTGCCCGATGCACCCGGAAATCCTGCGGGACGCACCGGGTAGTTGTCCGATTTGTGGTATGGACCTGGTCAAAAAAGAAACGACACCGAACATGCGCGGGCCGGACAGCCTTGAACATCCTCTTGAAGCCCACAAATGAATATGTGCTGAGCGCCATCAAAACCATCCGCCCGGAGCGCAAATCCATGATCGACAGCCTGCAAGTGCCCGGCTACCTCACCTACGATGCCCGGCAACTCAAAGCGGTGTCGGCTCGTTACGGCGGGCGCATCGAGCGGCTCTACGTTCGTTACCCCTTTCAGTCCGTGCAAAAAGGCCAACGTCTGCTCGACATTTACAGCCCCGACATCGCCACCGCGCAGCAGGACCTGATTTTTTGAAAGAAAATGACCCGGACAACGCGACACTACTCGAAAATGCCCGCCGCCGCCTTTCCCTGCTCGGCATGACCGAAAAACAAATCCAGGAAGTGGAAACCAGCCGCAAACCGCTCCTGTCGTTGCCGGTATTCAGCCCCTACGCCGGTTTGCTCGTCGAAAACCCCGGCGCCCTCCGGCCGGAACCATGCCCGGCAGTGGCATGAACGATGGCAAAGCCGGGCAAAGCCCTGTCCCGCCACCTTCCGCCGCTGGCAGCGCCGAATTTTCTCTGAAAGAAGGCATGTACGTCCAGCCCGGCCAGCGGCTTTTCAGCCTGCAAAGCCTGACGACCGTTTGGGCGATACTCGAATTTTCCCCCTCCAATGTGCGGTCCCTGAAAGTCGGCCAGCCGGTCGAATTGCGCATCGAATCGTTTGCCGAACCGATCCGGAGGAAAATCAACTATATCGAGCCGTTATATGGTTCCGGGAGCAAAAACCTTCGGGCACGGGTGTATCTGTCCAATCCCGGCGGGCGGCTCAAGCCCGGCGCCTTGCTCACCGCCACCGTGCAGGCAGGCAGTCATTCGGCTCTTTGGATTCCGGTATCGGCGGCACTCGACCTCGGGCGAAGCAAGGTCGTTTTTGTAAAAACAGCCGGCGGCTTCCAGTCCCGGAAAATCAGCACAGGCCACCGCTCCGGCCTGATGCTGGAAGTGACGGCGGGGCTTTCACCCGACGATGAAATCGCTGAAAACGGGCAGTTGCTCATGGACAGCGAGAGTTTTGTCAAAGCAAAATAACTGACGATGAATACTTTGAAAATAAAAATGCTCCAATGCTACTGGCCGTATTATGGCTCGCCGCCTGCGGCAAACCAACCCCGGCGCCAGTGGAAGAAAACGTGTATTACACCTGCTCTATGGACCCGCAGGTCGTGGAACAAAACCCTGGCCCTTGCCCGATCTGTAAAATGCCTTTAGTAAGGGTGGAAATTGCCCCCGATAAAAAGAGAACGAGGTGAAACTCAGTGACGAGCAAATCCGGCTCGCCAACATCCAGACCGACACGGTACGGCTGCGCCCGCTGGGCGAAGAAATCACCCTCGCCGCGACGCTGCGCGAAAACCAAAACGGCATAAACACCGTGACCGCACGGCTTACTGGCAGGCTCGAACGCCTTTTCGTGCGCAACGCGGGCGAATACGTGCGGGCAGGGCAGGCCGTTTTTGAGTTGTACAGCGAAGACCTCGCCGCCGCACAGCAGGATTATTTGCTGGCATTGAAAAGCAAAAGTCGCTATGGCAGCACCGACCTCGATTTTGCCCGCATTGCGGAAGCCGCCCGCAACAAACTGCTGCTTTGGGGCATGACCGAAGCGCAGTTGCAGGAACTTGAACAATCCAGCGTACCTAAAAGCACGGTGACGGTTTACAGCCGCTATGCAGGCTACGTGCTGGAGGCTCCACCCGCCGAAGGCAGTTATGTGGCAGAAGGATCGACGGTGCTGAAACTCGCCGATCTGCGCACACTTTGGGCCGAAGCGCAACTCTACGTCAGCGATTTGCCCTTTCTTGCCCGAACCCGCGAAGCCTCGATTACTTTGCCGTATTATCCCGGCCGTATCCTCAACGGCAAGGTCAGTTTTGTCAATCCCAACCTTGAAACCTCCTCCAAAATCGTGCTGGCCCGCGTGGAAATTTCTAATTCAAATAACGAATACCAGCCCGGTATGCAGGCCTGGATTACGCTGAAAGGCAAGACTCGCCAGGCGCTCGCCGTGCCGACCAATGCGCTCATTCAGGAAAGTCGCGGCGTCACGGTTTGGATAAAAAACGCTACCGGCGGCTTCGAAGGCCGCATGGTGCGCACCGGCATCGCCAACGAAGATTATACCGAAATCATTGAGGGATTGAAAACTGGAGAGAACGTGGTTGTGTCGGGCGCTTATCTTCTGCACAGCGAATTTGTGTTTAAAAAAGGAGCGGACCCGATGGCGGGGCATTCTATGTGAGGACATTGCTTAATCTTGAGTCATTCCAATCTTTCGATCCGGATTATGCATTTCTATTTTTCCACTTATCTGTCAGGGCGACGCTTAAAGAAATAAAGAACACGGCAACCAGTACTGTGAGTGTCGGATTCTTTTTCATCCAACGTGTATCCATAAAGAGTAATGGAATCATATCTCTAAATTTTGCGCCGCCACCGGCAGTTTCACATTTCGCCCTACCTTCAAAATCCAACCCTGGTACAATCCATTTTTCAATTCCCGCACATCGGTAAACCCCAGTTTCCGCAGGGCCTCAAAAGCAATAACAGTTCGTTGACTTCCAGAGGGCCGCAAACAACAAACCACCGTCAGCCCATCCTTAAAAGGCAGCAGCAACTCGGCATGGCGCGCAATCTCGTTGTACGGTATCTTCCACCCCCCGGCATCCAAAGTAGCCTGCCGATAGGGTTCCCGCACGTCAATGCAAAGCACCGGTTGGCCGGCTTGAATAAATCCCAGTATTTCGTTGAAGTCGATGGTTTTCATGGTCATAGGTCGTTGATGAATTGATCGCTTTTACCATCACAACGCATACAACCCTGGGTAATCAGGGCATCCGGCAGGCCGCCCAGGGCACTGACGAGATACTCTTTGGCTGGTCGCCGTTGATACCATTGGTTCAAGCCCTTAGCATTCCATTCCGAGGGCTCAATATTCACCGCTTTGAAAAAACCTTTCACGCGTGATTGCATGGCGGGTGTCCACTCGGAGGTGGGAATACCGAATACGTTTCTGATACCATCCCACTCGGCGGTTCCGACTTCCTTGTCTGTACTGTAGGTGGGTTCCAACCAATTGCCGGAGGTGAAGGACAGGCAAAACGGCGGTTTGGGAATATACTGCGAAGGCACCCCGAGGATGGTTCCGCAGCGCTTCGAGCCTTTGAGTACGAGCAGGTCCGGCAATTGCCCATCCGGACTGTTCAGGTATTGCCAGATGATGGCAGCGCCAAAATACTTCATGGTAAAATCGGAAGGCTCCACATCCACGGCAAGGAAGAAGCCGCGCAACCGGGCTTCAAAATCCGGCGTCCAATCGGCATCAGGCACACCCATGAAGGCTTTGGCGCCGGCCGGAGTCACGGTATTTTGAAAGGGTGGCAGGTTGTCGGGGACGTTCTGGCAAGGTAAAGGGCCGACCGGTGGGTCATCGCCAGTTGCATCGCCGCTGTTCTTATCTTTTGCCACGGCTTTCCTGGGGCGAAATAGAAAAACCACCAGCACCAATAAGCCTATTGCGACGGCGGCTATAACAATGATGTTTCGAATACTTTTCATAGCGATATGGATATTTGACTGGTGCTTTACAGATAATTTACCACGTTTTGCCCGCTATCGCAGCGCATAGAACCTTTTTCGATCATGTTGAAAGAAAGTCCTCCGTATCCGCTGTTGAGGTATTCGACAATCAGGTTTTTGTCTTTTTGGCCGGGAAATTTTCGCAAGGTGGCCAGTACGCTCCGGGCGGTGATTTTCAAATCGGTTGCCTTGAAAAAACCGATGATCCGGTCCGCGATTTGTTCATTGTAAACGAAGTGTTGTTCGTACCGGCCTCCGCCAAACGAACCCTCGATGGCGGCGCGGTTCCAGGCAATATCATCCACAAAGGGCTCCGGGGTTCTTTTGCCGTCCACGTCGATGTAACTAAAGCGATCCTCGTCGTCGAAGGTCAGGAAGGGGTTGATGCAGAAAGCGGGCTTGGGCAAATCATCCGAGTTGGTGGCGATCACCGTGCCGCAACGCTTCGAACCTTTCAGGACAATCAAATCGGGCAACTGCCCGTCCGGACTATTCAGGTACTGCCGGATTAAACCGGCCCCAAAGTATTTCATCGTAAAATCGGAAGGCTCCACATCCACGGCAAGGAAAAAACCGCGCAGCCGGGCTTCAAAATCCGGCGTCCAATCGGCATCGGGAACGCCCAGGAAAGCCTTGGCACCGGGCGGGGTCACGGAATTTTGAAAAGGCGGCAGGTTGCCGGGAATGTTCTGGCAAGGCAATGGGCCGGGCGGCGGATCATCGCCCGGTCGGTTTCCATTGTTTTCACCCCTGGACCAGGGGGTTCTTGGTCGAAAAAGAAAGACCACCAACAGTAGCAAGCCGACCACTACTGCCGCGACAATGACGATATGGGAAATACTTTTCATGCCTTCTTTTTTAAGACAATAGCGATAATCAAAAGCGCGATAATGCCCACACCCGCGTAAATCAAAATCATGTCGGTGCGCCGGCGGTTTTCATTGACCTGGGCCAGCGGGTCTTGTAGTTCTGCTTGCGCGTTGAGCAGTTGCTGGAAGTACGCTTGCGCTGAAAGGACAGTAGGCTCCAGGGCAGTGGAGATCGTATCGAACACACTGCCGATAGCCTGGAACAGCGACGGCAACCAATCGACGCTTGCCTCACTTTGGGTTACTTGTCCTTGTTCTTCCATAGCAATGCGCTGAGCAGGATGAGAATGACAATGGCGATAAAAAACAGCACCCGGCGCGTCTGCGCATTGGATGTTTCCGTGGCCTGCTGCACTTGCCCGACTTTCGTTTCCTCCCCCGGCACCCCGCACACGTTGGCGCCGAAGTAATCGACGAGCATGACGGGGTCGAAGTTGTTGCACAGGTATTCGTTGGTGGAGGCGTAGGCAGAAGGGTATTTGGGGTTGTTTTCCTGACGGTGGCAATGGCCCAGGCAGGCATCATACAACAAAAACCCCGAAGGCCCGAGGGCCTTGAGGCTGCTGCAACTGTCCTCGAAGCAGTGCTGCACCCGGCGGCAATTGTCGCGCCGCTCGCCGCTGAACAGGTAGGTCCAGCCGCAATCTTCATCGGGGCATATCGTATGTCCGCACTTGGCCATTGTCGGGGATTTTTGGGGTTTATCAGCCGGCCGAACGTTTCTTCTTCCAATACCACCAAGCCGCACCAACCAGGACCGCGAGGCCAAGGGCTACGAGTGCCCACTTTTTCCAGCACCAGCAGGGTTTGTTTTGTTCGTCTTTACAGGTACACATGATGTTCGTTTTTTAAGGTTTAAACCATTGCTCCTGCCGGCACTTGCACTACTTGAGTGCTACGTCCGCGAAGCAGCAGAAACAGGATGACGATCAGGGCCACGGCCAGCAAAATCCACACCCAGACCGGGATTTGGTTTTGTTTCGTCGCCGGCGGTTGCGGATTAGGGGAGGTATTGGGTTGCTGGTTATTGCTTTGCTGGCTCGATTGCCACACCGAGCCGGCGGCGACCAGGATGTCGGGCAGGTTTTTGTTTACCCAGTCCCAGAACCCGCCGCCCTGGTTTTGGGGCAGCGGGGTTCCGTCCGGGCCGACCCCGGATTCGTTTCCGAAGGCGTACACGCAGTCGCCGTTGACTTCGATATAACCGTTTGCACAAGCCATTGGGAGTGTATTTTAGGGTTCAAGTTCGTACCAATCCGCGCCTGTTATTGTGGCAGGGTTGGGGATGTTTCAGGTACTTTGAGTTCGCTTGCGGATGATTTTGATTTTTTCATTTTCGTTTTCCAAGCGGCAACAATACCCCCGCTTCGAACAGCCAGGATTTGTCGCCGGGTGCGTAATTGGCCGCTCCGTAAATGCCCTTCCAGGATGAATGAAGCCCGTAACGAACTCCCCTGGCTTGTGGCGACCAGCCAACCTTTGCGCCCAATTGGATCTCCGGCGCGGCGGAAATCCCGGCCAGTAACCGAAGCGGCAAGTCTGGTGGAAAATCCAGTGTCGAACCTTGGGTCTTGTGTTCACAGGCGCCCTCGATGGCGATGAATTGCAGGGAGTCGTGCCCGACACCAGCCAGGTATCGGAACACGCAATGCCCGCTATCGCCCTGGACTTCGCCTTCGAAGAGCCGGATATCCTCCGCCCAGTCGTTTGCTTGCGGAAGAACCAGGATGGGGGTATCCACCGGCGTTGGGGCGCTGACAAATACCCGGTCATGAATGGTATCGCGCCGGTACACCACCTTTTGAAACGTCGCCTGAAGCAATTGTTTGATCGCGGAATTACCGGCGATCAGTTCCTGCCATTGCACCGGCGTTTCAGGGATATTCCACTGGGAGATAGTATCGTAACGCGGTACATAGATCGTCTCCAGGGACTTTTCCCCGGCGCATCCTCCCCGAAGGAGGAAAGCGCAGGCCGCTAAAAGAGCGCACAGCAGGATGTTTTTCAGGGCGTCGTTTTTCATCACCGGATAAATGGTGCTCCATACCGGGTTGGCCGGCATGGAGCGGGTTTGAGGGTTATTAAGATCGCGGTGTATTACTGAGCTGGTTTGATACTTTGGAAAAAATTCCAGTCCTTGCCCATTAGCTTTCCGACAAACGGCAATCCGAATTTCAAGGCATTATAGACCAGTCCGGCGTAAGCGAAGTTGGGCAAAAACTGCTGGATCACGTATTCGAAGCTCTCCTGGGTCAAAAAGCCCAGTTTGAACGTGGCCGCGCCGCCGGCCACCAGCAGGGCCGCCGCCGCACTGCGGATAAAAGTCTTTGGGATACGTTTCAGGCCGGGAATGGCGCCGGCGAACAGGCCGAGCAAAATGGTGATGGCCACCTCCACGCTGCTCGTGGCCGAGGGCGTAACAAAAGACGTGGGATCGGTGTAACTGACCACATTGAGGCTGTCGAATGCCGAGCCGAGCGAATCGGGGCCGGCAAAAACGGCGCACAGGCTGACGGTGGCCAAGACTGCCAGGGTGAGGGTGCTTTTGAAGATGTTGCGAACGAATTTCATTTTGGGAGTCATTTTTATGGTGAATGATTCATTTCGAGTTTTCAGGTTCATTTTCCCCTTCTGGGGCTTCGTCTTTGCCGATCATGTCCAGGGCAGCCTCTTCCACCCTATCGGCAGCGCGATCGGCAAAATGCGTGAAGCGGTCCATCCAATGCTGGCAAGTGGCGCCCAGGATCGAGGTGATGCTGCACACGATTTCGGCGGGCAGGTGCGGAAAGGCGTAGGACAACACGCTGCCACCGATAAACCCCACGACCCCGGCCAGCCCGATGCTCGATAGCAGCGTGAGCCAGCTCATCTTCTTTTGCACCACCTTAGGCAGCGAGATGAAAATCCAGCCGAACACACCGGCCGCGACGTAGGAGGCTATTTTTTCGAGGTTCATGGTTTATCAGAGTCGTTTATTGGCGACAACCAGCACGTTAGCGCCGGCCAGGTATAGCGTCCGGGCGGTCGTGCCGGCCGTTTTTTCTATTTGTGAATAATAGCCCATGTTCGCAGAAGTCGGGATGTTGGTCGTCGTGACGCCCACGCTCACCCCGTCGATATACCCTTCGCAAGCACTGCCATTGGGTGAAACAGCGACGATCAGCGATTGCATAGTCGAGGTTCCCGTGAGCGGAGCGGTGCCGGTATTGATCACCGTTTCCGTTCCGCTTGCCCTGGCGACGAACTGCCAGTTGCCGGAGTTCGTGCCGTGGGTGTAGCGGAAGTACACCCCGTTGGATGGCTCGCCCGTAGGGTTGGAGGCGTCCATCCAGCCGCAGCGAACGTTGTAAGTATTGGTACCATCCGAGAGGTTGTCGAGGCTGATCGAGGTGGCATAGCGCAGATAGGTGTTGTTGGTGGAGCGCACCATTGCGTTTGCCGCCGCACCGATGGAGCCTTTGCCCGTGGCCGAGGTAGAAGTGGAAATACCACTTAGCCCCCAGGGGCCGCCGCCAGTACCCGAGCCGCTGCCGCCGGTGTTGGCTTTTACAAAAAAGTCGCCGTTGGTACCCGAACCGGTCGTGCCGGCTACGCCGTGCCGGAATTGGGCGCTCAACACGTAATCGGAAAAATAGTCGAAGGCCGTCAGGGTACGCCAGACGGCGGCCGTGGCATCGTAGATCAACTCGACCGAGCGGCCCGGCAGAATAAACCAGTCCTGGTCGTCGAAGGCAAAGCGGTTGCCCGCGCTGCTGGATGCCGATTCGTCTTTGAGCATGACGGTGTACGATCCCACGTTCATCAGGGTAATGCGCCGTCCCGGTTCTCCGCCGTCCAAACCGGTGATGATCCGGAAAGTAGCGTCGGTGGACAAGCGGATGACGCTGGCCGTGGAAAGGCCCGTGGGCGACCAGTCGTTTTGGTTGCCGGTCAGTTGCGCCGGGGAAATAATTCCGCCCGTCACGAATTTTTCGGACAACGCGGCGATGGTCAGGGTACTGTTTGCCCCGCCGTCGGTCATTTTTACATTGGCCCCGGCGGACAAGACGCGCTCGCTGGTCAGGGTGGCGTTGCCGGTGAGCGTCAGGAAAGTGGCGTCGGTTGGCGCACCGGAGCCGCCCGAGCCGAATTGCACCCAGGCGGAGCCGTCGTTGCCTTCAAATTTGTTGTCGGTGGTGTTGTAGCGCAAAATACCCTGGCTGTTGGCGGGCCGTTGTGCGGTGGAGCCACGCGGTAAACGAATGGCGTCGTTGCCGGTCACATCCAGCGCGTAAGCCGGTGCAGCGGTCCCAATACCGGCCTGGCCGTCGTCGCCGACAAAAAACAGAGGTGTGCCGCTGGTGTTGTACGCACCAAAGGCATTGGTGGAAGTGGTGTTGCCCAGGCCCACGACAGCCAGTCGCGGCATGACTTCCGGGAAAACGGCCCCGTCGCCGATCAGGCTGTACCCGCCGACGGTTTCCAGGGCGAACAAATTGGGCGCGTTCACAACATTAGCCGCCAGGTACATCATGCGCACCTTGCCGTTGGCGCCGCCGGTTTGGTTGACCATTCCGGTGACTTCCACCAGATTCATGATGCCATTGCCACTCGTCGGGGCAAAGCCACCGTTGAACGTGACCAGAGCCGAGGCGCCGCTGGTAATCGTGGAAACTACCGTGGCGGGTTGCTGCAAGCGAGCGTCGAGGTTGAATAGCCCGCCGTAATCGAACCCTATTCGGCTGATCCCGGCTCCTGAAAATACCCGCCGTTGGTGATCCGGCTGCGCTCCGCATCGCCGTTATCAAAACCCTGGAAAGCAAAGGTGGTATTGTTGGTATTGCTGCCCTTCACAATAAGCCGGGCCGTGCCCGACGAAGGCTGCCCGATTTGCAAACCGGCGTTGGAATTATCCCAATGCAGGTTGGGCGATCCGCCGATACCGGAAGTGTTGTTGTACTGAATATTGCCCGCGCTGCCAGCCGGACGCACCAGGCTGGCGGCATCGACACGCGTCGATTGCCCCCAAACGGCCAAAGCCCCTGCCCCGAGGAGCAGCAGCGTCAGCGCTAATTTTTGGATGGGGTTACTTCGGTACATTGACGGGCTTTTTCCAGAATATCGTTCAGGGTTCGTTTTTCTTCGCGGGCCACGGCCAACTGGCGGCGCAGCATGACCAGCCGCTCCAGGAGGCCAATTTCCGTTTCGATGACGCCGACCTCCTCCGATTTTTGAACCAGGTTGGTTTGCACCTGGGCGGTATCGAAGGGCACGGTTCTGCCGTTTTGAAGCAGGACATAACCGAGGCTGTCGCGTTTTTCGATTTTGTAATCGCTGCCGGTTTGGGCGGTGGCGAAAAGGGAAAGCAGTAAAAAGGGGATGACGAGTTTCATTTTGGGAATGGGGTTAGTTGACGGTGATTTTTTTCACCAGGATTTTCTGCCCGGTGGACACCGTGCGGGAAAACGTGATGACCTGGCCGGATACGGTAATATCCTCGCCTGCGCCCCAATCCATCATCACACCGTCCAAAAACACTTCCGTGTCCGTGGTCAGTGGCGTAAAGCCGGATACCGTGGTGGTAGTCGTGTTCGATCCCGGTACGTCCTCGAAGCGCTGGATGGTGACAGCGGGCGCCGAGGCGCTGGCAGCCACGGTGATCGTATTGCCACTGCGCGTGAGGCTGATGCCGGAACCCTGCGCGAGGGTCACGCTGCTACCGCCCGTGAGGTTGATGGTGCGGTCCGATCCGCTGCCGTCGCCGGCCGTCAGGGTTTGGCTTTCGGTCAGGGTGGTGTTGGTGACGCCGCTGATGGTACCGTCGCTGTTCAGGGTAAACACCGGGATTTGGGTGGCGCTGCCGTAACTACCGGCAGTGGCCTGGTTCGCGCGGCCAATGCGGTGGAAAGTCAGGGTGGTGGTGCCCACGGTGATCGAGCCGTCGGTGGTCAGCACCCACATACTTTCGTTGTTGGCCGTGCCTTCTTCCACGAAAAAAGCCCCGCCGTTGGGCATTTCGGTGGAGGCGTCGAAGTCGGTGGAGCGCGTCCAGGCGCCCGTGCCGGTGATGTACACGCCGTTTTCGGAGCCGGTGGTTTGTGATTTGACCAGCACCCGGTCGCCGGTCGTGGTGCTCACCCCGTCGATGGTTTGGTTGCCGCTCAGGGTGATGTTACCCGTAGTGGCCACCCGAACCGATTGTTTCCAAGCGTATTGCCCGGTGGAAATGGACAGGGTCGGGTTGCCACTCACACCATCGGCATTGCCCAGGCCAAAACTCAGGCCGGCGTCGGAAGCGGCGGTGGCGATAGAGCGGTTGGTAAAAGTGCCCGCCGCCGTTTGCACAACCAAGCCGGTGCCTGAAAGCGCCGCGATCCCGTTCACCTCGGCGTCGAAGGATACATCGGTACGCGAGGAGCCGGCGTTGTCGGCGGCACTTACCGCGCCCCCGATAAAATTGAGGGTAGCGCGCTGGGTGAGTCCGCTGCCTTCGTCCTGGATGGTGGCCAAGGCGTTGGTGGTGATGGTAAAACTGGGGTAAGTGCCCGTCACGGCAGTCGCGCCCGCGCCGGTTAGCGACACCGTTTGATCCGGCGCGCTGTTGGTGATGGTGTTGCCGCTGATGCTGATGCCCGTACCGGCGGTGAGCAGGCTGCTGCCCTGCACCCAGGTCACGTTGCCGCTGCCGTCGGTGACTAAGAAGCGGCTGTTGGTTCCGGATGCGCGCAACAGCACCGTGGCGTCGATTTTGGTGCTTTGGGCCATTGCGAAAACGGCGGGCAAAGCTAAAAGAAAGAGAAGTAATGCCTTTTTCATGGCTGGATGGGTTTAAAGCGTCTTTTGGGGTTTATTTCCTGGGTTATTTCACGATGAGAAAAAATGCTTCGTCCTGGCCGGCAACGGTCAATAGGATATCGTCGCCACTGATGGTATAATCGAGTCCGTAGGTCATGCGCACGCCGGTGCGGTACAGGTTGATTCGCCAATCGCGTTCGGTGGCCGGTAGTGTAATACTTGGGCTGATTGTATCCCCAATTACCGATGCAAAGGCTTCGTAGATTTCGGCGCCGCCGTCATCGTTGGCCGGCAGCCAGGTCGCGCCGTTCCATTTGAGCACCTGGTTGGATGTCGCGCCTTGTTGGGCCATTTTGAGCGGCGTTTCCATCGTTCCGCTCCCGGACAAAGTCGCATCGGTTTGAATGGCACTTCCAAGCGAATCTATTTTCAGGTTGGTAAAGGTTTGCAAACAACCCTGCAACGAAGATGAAAGCCCCGAAATAAACGGCCCTACCCGATGCACGGCACTGGGGTGATAAATCGCGGCCATACCGCTGGGTAAAGCGGAAAGTTGCCCGGAAGGATCAACCGCCCGGCCGGCGATGACGCTGCCGGCAGCCGTGATCGTGTCGATGGGCAGTTCGTAACACTGGTTGCTGGAAAACACGATCAGCCGGGGGTGTTGCGCCTGGGAAATCTGGCTGCCCGCAAAACCGGTATTTGAATTGAACAGGCCCTGAAACGTAAAATTCGGAGCCGTCCCGCCGGTTTGCACAAACGGCGAAAGCCAGCCTTGCCACAGGCTGTCCACCGTCTGCGCGGGGGCAGCGGCGGCAAACAACAGTAGGATGAAAAGCAGTTTTAGCCGCATGGTTTAGAAGTTGAATACGAGTTGGTAATCGTCGTAATTGGCCGTCAGGCCCACGGCACGTATCGAAATACTGGGTGAGCCGCTGGAACCAACTCCAACCACCTGCATTTGTACGGTATCGTCGTCATCCACGGAATACGGATTGCCCGGCGCGGGCGCTCCGAATACCTGGGCCGACAGGTCAATTTTTTGTGTGGCTGGGATATGCAGCGTGGCGATGCCCTCATTGCCCTGCAATCCCGCGCCGTTGAACACCACGGTCAGGTTACCCGATCCGTCGTTTTCAGCATCGTCACCAGTTACCCGGGCGGAAAGCAGGGTTACGCCGGTGGGAATGGTCACCGTGAGCGTTCCCGAGCCTCGAACGGCGGTGATGCCCGCGCTGGTGGCCGTCACAACCACGGTCAAGGAGCCGCTTCCGGAGATGCTGGGCGTGTAGGTGGTAATCGTGCTGCCATTACTCGGAGCCGGCCCTTTGGAAAGTTCGAAAGTGCTGGGATTGATGTATAGCATTTCGGTTTCAGCGGCGGTTTTATCCTGCAATTGCAGCAGGTAGTGGCCGGTGCTGTCCACGTAAAAAGCGCCGTTCAGGGTGTTTTCACCCACCACGTAGGCCATTTGAGCAGAAAAGTCGGTGGTAAGAATTTCGCCCCGAATACCGGTGTTTTGGGTGCGGATATAAGCCGCATCGGGTTTGAGCGACCATTGTGAAGATTCAGCGGGATTGCTCACCCGGCTATATGTGGCAAACGCGCCGGTGCTTTCAAACTTGGAAAGCCCCAATACCCCGCTTCCGCTGCCGTCGCTCGTGCGGGCGCGAAGGGTCAAGGAACTGGTGCTATCGAAGGTGACCGAGTAGGCGCTCTTGCCGTTGACCGTGGTATTCTGGGTCAGATCGCCGCCCCAACGCACGGTCGATCCGGATTTGGTCAGTGCATTGGCATAGGTATTTAAGGCATAAGAAATCCACCCCGTTCCGTTCCAGGCGTAAAGGGTGCCCGTGGCGGTATCCACGTACAGCAAGCCCTGGTTAGTGCTGGGTCCGCTGACGGGAACGCCGTTCCCTTCCACGACTTCGTCCATCCCGTCCTGGACTACCCAAGTGGACCCCGTCCAGACAGACAGTTGGGCAGTCGCCGCGTTCAGGTAAAGATTGCCTTGCGTACCCGTAGGCGCTCCACTGGGCGCAGTGGTATTTTGCACTACTTCATCCGGCAACAGGCCGATCAGGTAGTTCAGGGTTTTGTACTCCAGTTTACCGTCGCTGCCCCGCGTCATCAGCAGGTTGTTCGCCGCCGGCGGGCTGACGCCTTTGATTTGGGTGGTGGGATTGATCTGGCTAAAGGCGGGAAAGGCGGCCAGGCAGAGCGCGAAAAGGGGAAAGAAAATCTTGGTAAAAAGAGGGCCTTTCATGGCGGTTTTAAAGGTTTTAAGCCGTCGGACGGCTGGTTATTACACGATGGCAACGATCCAAATTTGATCTACCGAGGCCGGGTCTGCCAGCGTCACCTGGCTGCCGGACACGGTGTAGTTCGTTGTGGGGTATTGCAGTAGTTCATTCACAAAAAGCAACCACTTGGCCTGGTTAGAGGCCGAATAGCCGGAAGGCAGGTTAAAGGTTGTGCCCGTTCCCGAGGCGCTGATCGTCAGTCGGCTAAGTTTACAGCCCTCGGCACCGCCCTGGAGGCGGACAAAATGCCAACGGTCTGTGGCTTCGCTCGCTGCGCCAATTGGAGTCAGATTGCCGGCCAATACAGAGAAATTGCGTTGAGCCGCTCCATTGCGGAACACCAAATAATCGGTGGTCGATAAACCGGTGAATGCAGCCGGAACTTCAACAGTACCGGTTTGTCCAGTAACTTCCTCCATCTCTATGGCGGCATCGCAATCTTCATCGAGCGTCACCCAGGCCAGGTTATCGCTACTTTCGAGCGGAATTAGCGTAAAGTCCTCCCCTTCCGGATTCATCAGGCCGTTGGAAAAAACCAACTGCCCGCCATTGGCCGAATAACCGATGGGCGGCGCGGCCGTGTTACCCGTTTGGCCCGAATCGAAGGCGGTAGAGAATTCGCAGGTACAGGCTTCTTCCACCACTGCTGCCGCAAAACAAATCTTGTTGCTGACAGCGTATTCGTTTTGGCAGTTTTTCAGGCGAACCTCTATGCAAATTGTATCGGTTTCAGAAATCGAAACACCCTGCGAAATCAGGTAAGCCGTGATCTGCGCGTTTGTCGCATTCAGATACAAATAGGTGCTGCCCGTCCCGATACTCAAGGCGTCCGTGGGCGCCCCGAATGGCGTAGAAAAAACCAATACCTTGTTTTTGTAAAACCGCCATTGCAAAAGCCGCTGCGCCCCACCCGGACAACGGTTGTTGTCATTCCAGGTCGGAATGGCCGAAAAGAGGGCTTTTCGGACCAAACGAACGCGCGGTTTTTTATTGGAGCAGCAAGGCATGGTTTTACAGCGGACTTGGGAAGGTTTTGCTCAGCGATGGGATGGTAAACGTTTGGCCGTCTTTGGCCGTGATTTCCACGTTGGCGATCACCAACAGCCAGGTGCTGCTGACGTTATTTTCTGTTTGTTCTACTCCGGCAAAAGTGATGGCAAGTGTCCCCGGAACGCCAGTGTTGTTCGGCCCGGCGACAGTGCCGGCAGGGGTTTCAGAATTCACGGCATCAAAAAGCGTTGCATCGCCGGCCGTCACGAAACCTTCCACGTCGCCGAAATTCACTTTGGGTTTGAGGGTGGCCGTTACATCGAAGGTGCCTGGGTCTTCGCCGGGCGCCGCGACTACGCTCAGGCTGAAATCGCCGCCGTCCAGGTCGGTTTGCCGGGTAGAGATGCGTTTCCGGCAGGGGTTTTGGAAATATCCGTTGCTCATTTTTAGGGTTGTTTTGAGTTTATCCAATGAATCTTCGGGTAAGGCCTTCCGCTATCGCATACGCAAACACAATCAGCAGAATCAACAGCCCGAAATACAGCGCTGATGCCGTATCCGTTTCATACCGGTACGGTACCTTGCCGCTGGCGATCATATCAATCACTTCCTGGTTCATCCGGTGATTTTTTTGCGAATCAAGGCCGTTATCACGCCGGCCACCACGGCCGCGAGGCAACCGTAAAGCAGCAGCCGGAAGATCGTCCGCTCCTCGAAAGCGACTTCGACGCGGATACCGTCGGTGGACAGTTTTTCGAGCACATCAAGGACTCCCATCAGGCAGTTTTTTGGCGTTTATTGTAGGCATTCACGGCCACCGTAAAAACGGCGAGCACGGCTACCAGCAGCAGCGTAAACTGCCAGACAGGAAGCGATCCGATTGCTTTTTTCATGTCGTTTGGGCGGTTTTGGGTTGATTGAAGCGAAAGAAATAATACAGGATCACCGTGGCCAGCACCGTGGCGGCCACATTGATCAACGTCCAGGTTATAATCTCTTTCGCACTCATGTCAGATATTCAGGTTTTTCACGCGGTCTTGAATACTTTTTAGTTTGGCGTCCACCACGTTGCCGGCGTCGCGAAAACAACAGCCGCTGACGTAGAAGCCGTCGAAGGTTGCGCGCAGCGTAGCGCCATACATGGATTTGTAGTAAGCCGCCAGTTGGATCAGTTGCGCGTCCGGCAGTTCGGCTATCGCCAGGATGGTGTCGCAGCGCAATTCGTTGCAGATAAAGGTCCAACCGGTCGCCTGTTTGAGATCGTCGGCCAGGCGTTTGAGGTTCTGCGGCAGCGGCGCCACTGGCGTACCGTCCGGGTTGGAGCCGTTGCCATTGCCGTTGTTACCGCCATTGCCTTTGTCTGTACTTCCACTCGCCGCCGACTTTTTGACCAGCCGGATGACGAACACCACGATCAACGTCACCGCCAGGCCCACGGCCAAAAACAAGCCGATGCGGAGCAAGGTCCGCTGGGTGGCAGGGTTAAAAACCTGTTGTATGGCGTTGGGTTGTGGCATTGGGGTACTGGGGTTAACAGTCAAACGGATGGTTGTGCGGGTCCTTGTAATAATAGCCGTCGTCTTTGGCGCATTTCGGCTGGCCGCCGGCGACCGGGTCCTGGAACACCAGTTTGGGTACCCGTAGCAGCAGGAACACCGCCGCTCCCAGGGCAGCCAGCACCAGCAGGATCCGCAGGATGGTGACGAATGAGGCATTTCCGGAGTTCATGTCAGGCCGAGGGTGTCCAGTTTTTGCAAAAAGGTGGTGTTCAGTCCGTCGCTCATGCCCAGGTAGGAACAATCGTCCGTGTACGTGGCGCCCACCGCGTGGTGCAGGGTTTCCCCGTGCGCGTTTTTGTACGCGTTGTGGATCACGCGGAGTTGATTGTCGTTCCACTGCAAGGCATCGTACAGGGCTTCGCAGCGGCCTTCGGTGGTCAGGGCGTTACCGGTGAGGGTTTCGTGCAGACGCGTGGCGATGGTCTTGCGGCGTTCGTAAAAGTCCGCCGTCACGTCACCGCCGCCCGTCTGCATTTTCGCATCCTCCGGCACCAGGCCGAACAACACCCGGAAATACGGCCGGAACAGCCACCACAGCGCCAGCGCGGCGAGTGCCAGGGGCGATCCAGCGGGCATTTTTTTGCAAAAAGCCCGTCGCGCCCGATCCGGCGCTCCAAAGTGCCGATGCCGCCGTGAGTGCCATAGCCTACCGGTACGGGTTTAGTTCGACGATGCCGACACCGGGCCGACCAGCCGGGATTTCAGGCTTTGCAGCACCGGGGCGCCAGTGGCTGGACTGGGGTCCGTAGCAGTATTCGTACCCGGCACTTTTCCGGCAGTAGCCTTTTTGATTTTCGGGTACACGTAAGTGATAAAAAGCAGGGTCGCGCCCACGGCGAGGACGGCAATTACCCAGCGTTGTTTCAAAATGCGTATCATGGTTTTTAGAGTGATGAGTGATGAACGATTGAGCGTTAGCGATCGAGTGTGGCCGAGCGTGATTTCACGCGACGGCCTTTTCCAGGATTCGCCCCAGGTAGCGCAGCACGCACAGCAACCCGATAACGGCCAGTCCGATCAGTATCCAGGTCACGTAGGGGCGACCCTTGTGGTCGCCCAAAAACGAGGCGACAGCGTTTTGCGGCATCGTTTGGCGGATTTGATCCGTCAGCAGCCGGGCCGGGGTTTTACCCGTCGTTTGCCGGATGGCGGTCAGTTCGGCGGCGTACAGGCCCGTTTGATCCACGGGAACGTCCAGCAATTGTTCCAACCAGGCCAGGAACGCCTCGGGCGAAAGTCGCCCGGACTGCTCCTGAATGGCATACGAGATCGCATCCACGTTCGGGAGCATCGCGGCACTGACCCGGCCTTCGGCAACCAGCCGGGCATACACGCCCGTCAGGTTGTTGGTCGTAATCAGGTGTACCAGTTCGTCCGTTGAATACTGCGTTTGCACGGGGCTGAGGGGCGCTTTGGGGTGAAAAAGAAAGGCTGAGTGGACCGGCTGGAAATCAGGCCGGCCGGGCCGTTTAGTTCGCGCCGCGAAAGCCCGTGTAAATGGTCAGGGTGTACTTCCGTTTGCCGACCAGGCCGGGAATTTTCCACTGTGTGTCGCGGTCGAACAGGTTAGCCGCCGAACTCAGCGAGATGTCGGCGTACTTCAGATCGGTGCGCGGGAAAGCCTCCAGGTTCTCGAAATTGCTCACGTCGATGCGACCGAAATCGCCTTCGCCGTTGATGTTTTTGCGCGAGAACATGATGTGATCCGGCAGGTCCACCACGCTGCCCGAATCCGCGCCGGCAGCTTTCTGGGCCTTGATCTGGAAGGCGGCGAAGGTGTACGGCGTAGAGCAAAGGCGGTTGAGAAACACCGAATAACGATTGCAAGTGGGTGTGCCGATGTACAAGGTGGCCTTGTTTTCGCTCACGTTGCAGGTGTCGCAGGACGACTCGTGCGTCTCGCTGGAGTCGCCGATGTAGGCCACGCATTCCTGGTCCTCGTCGAATTCGCTGGTGTCGATCGTGAGCGTGATGTACTTCTCGACGGGCGCGCCGGCGCTTTTGGCCACCTGGCCGTCGATGGGCGAGCCGGGCGGCGTTACCTGCGGGCCGGTCACGTCCACCGTGGTGGCCACCAGGTCGGTCGGCATTTTTTTCTTGGTGTACTCGAGGCCCGCGAGAATCTGCTTGGAGATGTGGGTGGGCAGGGTTTGTACGAAATCCATTGGGGGAGCCTTGGTTTTGAGGTGAAGGGGTGTTTTTGGGGGATAGTGATTTAGCCCAAAATATGGGGTGAGTTGGAACTGTGGTT
>JADJYW010000025.1 GCA_016719605.1 Lewinellaceae bacterium
GACTTAAAGTTTTATCGAAGAAGTGCGACAGAAAGACTTAAAAAACGAGTTCATTGACATACAGTTAGATTAAACAGATTTTCGCGAGAAAAGCGAGGGTCAGGGATGGTTTTGAGCAAATGACCAAGTTGGTCAAAAAAGAGCCACGCCACATTTTTGGGGTCAAACTTGACAAATACGATTTTGCCTTTATGCTGTGCCCCAACCTGGAAAGGCTTGTTGTAAACTGTCGTTGCTCCACTGACACTGACCTTTTTTGGGTAAATGGCTTGTGCTAAATAGTCATATGCTTTATGCTCGTCGAAGATGGCCTCGTCAAATACTCTGGCTGGGGTGTAGAGGTCTTTGAACACTTCGATTCGAGGGACTTTGCCAAGCCGTCTGACGGGGCAATGATCTCGTTGCATCGTGCTGGCTTCATCCAGGTGAACTTGCATTTGTTCGAGGTTTTGGCATTTATGCACTTCCGCCCAGCGGCTAAGGGTGCCCTGGTTTCTTTCCACCTTGGCATTGTCCTGCGGTCGGCGCGGTCGGTTGAGGATAGGAGTGATCCCCCAAGCCGCGAGCCACAGGGACATGATCGGGATCACATCCCGAGTAGGCACCCCGAATGGCAGCCCGTTGTCGGTGCGTATAGCCAGCGGCATGCCCCATTGCTTGAACAACTCAAGGAGCAAGGATCGCACATCACCCATTGCCACCTGGCAGATCCGCCCTTGGGGGGAAACCCTTGGCCTTGAGTACGGCCCCAGTCTTTTCATCGGTGATGTTTAAAAAACAACGCTCTTGACCGTCCGCCATGCCGATACGCTCCTTGGCATCTATTTGCCATGTATCGTGGGGCAGACGAGAGCGCTCTGCCGGCGCCGGTGGCGGAAGTTCGGTTCTGGGCAAGGCCTTTGCTCCATTGGCCAACCGTCTTTGATAGTGCCGTTCGCTTTGCAAACTTAACTGAGGAAAAGCCTCTCGAAGCCGAGCCAAAATATAGCCCATGCCCCAAGTCGGGTGCAGGTGCTTCAACAGCCGTACCAGCCTAAATACACGTTCTGCCCCATCAACTACCGGACGCCCACAATTGGAATAACGCGGGACCAAGCCCGCCTCGCCCAACTCCTTGTAGCGCAAGCAAATGGTTCTCACAGTGTTGTAATTAATCCCGTAGCGCTCCGATAAACTCATGTACGAAGCGCCCTGTTGGTGGCCCGCCACTATTTTATGGCGTAGCGTAATGTCCTTGGCTTGTGCCATTGCTTTTCTGTTTAATCTAATCAATATGTCAAAGAACTAACTTTTATCACAACTTTAGGTCGTTACCTAACTATGAATCTTTAAGTCGCACGACACATAAACAAGGTTTTTTTTGCAAAAGTAAGTCGTTGGATACCTTCCTCCCTCAAAAAATTCCCCGCCGGGGATGTGTCAAAAGGGTAAGGAGGCGCAAGGCATCACAAATTTTTCACCGCGGAGGCGCGGAGTAAAATTCTCTGCGCCTCCGCGTCTCTGCGGTGAATTTGATTAACATTTGGGGCAAAAATTTCTTGTTAGCCTTTTGACACAACCCCTACCAAGTGCGAGTAAAGCGGCTGTTAGCCTTTTTCAAAGGGTACACATTTTTTCAAAAAATAGAAATGCTTCGCAAAACAGGTAAAAAGACCTCGGAGAGGTCAAATATTGGTAGAAAAATGCCCACGCGGAGAATTAGCACGACCTCGGAGAGGTCGAATATTGGTGCCGATCACAAATCAACGTGCGACCTCTCCGAGGTCGCAAATCGAATTTATCACCTGTTTTCTACCAATATTTGACCTCTCCGAGGTCTTTTTGAGTGGGTATCACCTGGTTTGTTGTCTACCAACAAAAATGTGTATCAATTGAATTTAGCCTTTACAAAATCTTTACACCCCCACCCGTTCCTTTATCTTTTATTTACAAGCGCCACCGGACTTTTGCCCCGTCAAGTTTTTCGGATGAAAAAAGTCAACACAACCCGGCAGATCGTTTTGGCAGCCACTTCGGTGCTGGCCGTGGCGGCGGCTTGCTATCCGGTAACGGATTACATCGGCTACCACTCGGTGGCGCTGGTATTGCTGCTGGCGGTATCGGTGCTGGCCATGCGCTTGAGTTTGCCAGCGGTCATCGTGGCGGCAGTGCTGAGTGCGCTGGTCTGGGATTTCTTCTTCATCCCCCCTTATTTCACGTTTACCATCGGCAGCGAGGATGTGTTGCTCATCGCCATGTACTTCATCGTGGCGGTACTAAACGGCGTGATCAACCACCGTGTGCGACAATTGGAGCGCGTGCAACGCCAGAAAGCCCACAGTGATTCGTCTTTGAAACTGTACAACACGCTGTTCAATTCGCTCTCGCACGAACTGCGCACACCTGTGGCGGCTATCCTCGGCGCAGCAGACACCCTGCAGGAAAACGAGCGGGTGTTGTCGGAAGAACAAAAAAGAGCTGCTGGCCGAAATTGCCGGCGGTGCGCTGAGGCTCAGCGAACAGGTGGAAAACCTGCTGAGCATGTCGCGCCTCAAAGCGGGCATGATTTCGGCCAAAAGGAATGGTGCGACGTGGCCGACCTGCTCTACAGCACCCTCGAAAAACTGAACGCCGAGCAACGCGACCACCCGGTGGACATTTCCCTGCCCGACGACCTGCCGCTCGTGCGTCTCGACTTCGGCCTGACGGAGCAAATCGTGCGCAACCTGCTCAACAACGCCTTTCGCCATACGCCTGCCGGTACGCCGGTGCGCATTACAGCCAAAATTGAACACGACACTGCCGGACATTTCGTGGCCGATGACCAATCCGACCCACCTTTGCATCTCGTGCGCGATAACATGACGTACCGGCTGCAGATCGAGGTTTCGGACCGCGGCCCCGGCTTTCCGTTGGAAGAAATTGAGCGGGTTTTCGATAAATTTTACCGCCCTTCGAATACTGCCGCCGGCGGCACCGGCCTTGGTTTGTATGTGGTCAAAGGCTTCGTGGAGGCGCAAGGCGGCGAGATCGCGCTGAGCAATCAAAGTCAGGGGGGCGCCCGGTTCACAATCGAGTTTCCAACTCCTGTTATGCCACAAAACCTCCACAACCAATGAAAAACGCGTGCATTCTGGTCATCGAGGACGAAGCGGCTATCCGCAAACTGCTTTTCATAACGCTGCAATCCAGCGGATACAATTGCCTGCTGGCAGCAACGGGCAGCGAAGGAAAAATCATGGCCGCCGCGCAGCAGCCCGATCTGGTACTGCTTGATCTGGGCTTGCCCGACGGCGACGGCCAGGCCATGCTACGCGGACTGCGCGAGTGGTATACCAAGCCGGTCATCGTGGTGTCGGCCCGAAGTTCGGAGCACGACATCGTTACGGCACTTGACAATGGCGCAAACGACTATTTAGTCAAACCGTTTCGTACCGGCGAACTGCTGGCACGCATCCGTTCGGCACTGCGGCAGGCGGTGAACGGCGGTCAAAAAACGGCGAGACCGTCAAACTGACCTCCACGGAATACGCCCTGCTGGCCCTGTTTGTCAAAAACGCAGGCCGGGTACTCACGCACGCGTTCATCCTGCGCGAGGTGTGGGGGCCGGGTTATGTGGAGCATACGGAGTATCCGAGGGTGTTCGTAGGCCAGTTGCGAAAAAAAATTGAAGACGATCCCAACCGACCCAAACTGATCCTCACGGAATCGGGTGTCGGCTACCGGTTCAGCGAAGGATAGCATCATTTTAAATCCGTTTTTTATGAAATCCACTACCAACGGCTCCGCCTCTTCGCGGGTGACGGCAGCCACGCTTTTGGTTGCACTCGGCATTATTTACGGCGATATCGGCACGTCACCGCTGTACGTGCTCAAAGCCATCGTCGGCGAAAACGAGGTATCCGAACTGCTCGTGTACGGCGGCATTTCGTGTATTTTCTGGACGCTGGTTTTCCAGACCACGTTCAAGTACGTGATCCTCACGCTTCAGGCCGACAACCACGGCGAGGGTGGCATTTTTTCGTTGTACGCGCTGGTGCGGCGGTTCGGGCGGGCAAACTGGTTTTCCCGACCATCATCGGCGCGAGCACGCTGCTGGCCGACGGCATCATCACGCCGCCGATTTCCGTGTCTTCGGCTGTGGAAGGGCTGGAAAAAGTGATGCCGCACCTGCCGACTGCTACCATCGTGGTGGCTATTCTGACCGGCATTTTCTTTTTTCAGCGTTTCGGCACACACAAGGTCGGCGCGGTGTTCGGCCCGATGATGCTGATCTGGTTTTCGATGCTGTTCGTGCTGGGTATCGTGCAAGTTTTTCATTACCCGGAAATTTTACAAGCCCTAAACCCCGTGTACGCTATCCGGTTGCTGACGCAGTACCCGGGCGGATTCTGGCTGCTGGGCGCCGTGTTTTTATGTACCACCGGCGCCGAGGCGCTGTACTCCGATCTGGGGCACTGCGGCCGGAAAAACATCCGCATCACCTGGGGCATAGTCAAAACCTGCCTCGTGGTCAACTATCTGGGGCAGGCGGCCTGGACGATGCACCATGTGTCGGGCGAGGGGCTGGCCGGGAGCAATCCGTTTTTTGAAATCATGCCCGACTGGTTTTTGTTGCCCGGCATTGCCATTGCCACCTCGGCGGCGATCATCGCATCACAGGCGCTGATTTCCGGGTCGTACACGCTGATTTCGGAGGCTATGTCGCTGAATGTCTGGCCCCGTGTGGCAGTGCGTCAGCCTTCGGAACTGAAGGGGCAGATTTACATCCCTTCGGTCAACCTGCTGCTGTGGGTCGGTTGCCTCGGCGTGGTGTTTTACTTCGGCAATTCCTCCAACATGGAGGCGGCCTACGGGTTTTCCATCACGGTCACGATGATGATGACCACATTCCTGCTGTCGTATTACCTGCTTTTTGTGAAAAATGGCGACCGTTGGGTGTGGCCGGTGTTGCTGGTGTTTGGCGCCATTGAAATGTGTTTTTTGGTGGCCAATTTGCAAAAGTTCCATCACGGCGGTTCGGTGGCGGTATTCATGGGGCTGGGTTTTTTCTCGATCATGTACATCTGGTATTTCGCCCGAAAGATCAACAACCGCTTTGTCAGTTTTGTCGAACTGCGCAACTACACTACCCTGCTCGACAGCCTCAGCAGCGACCAGAAATTCCCAAATTTTCAACCCACCTGATTTACCTGACCAAAGCCAACAACCCGGAGCACATCGAGGAAAAAATCGTACGGTCCATTTTTTCCAAAAAACCAAAACGCGCTGATGTGTACTGGTTTCTGCACCTCAACCGAACCGACGATCCGTACACGCTGGAGTACCGCGTACACGAATTGCTGGACGACAAGGTGATCCGGGTGGACATCAACATCGGATTCCGGGTGCAACCGCGCACGGAGTTGTATTTCAAAAATCGTGCAGGAACTCGTCACGAGGCAGGAACTCAACCTGCACATCCGTCCCGACGGCTCCACGCGCTACAACCCGGAGCCGGATTTCAAATTCGTGGTGCTGGAAAAATTCCTTTCCGCCGAAAACGAGTTCACCCTGCGCGACGACGTGCTGCTGAACGGCTACTTCTGGCTGAAAAAACTCGGCACCTCGGACGAAAAAGCCTTCGGGCTGGACAAGAGCGACGTGGTCGTGGAAGATGTGCCGTTGGTGTACCAGCCGGTGGACGGGGTGCCGCTGGCGCGGGTCGGCGAGCGCTGAGAAATGTGTATCGTTGCGCTTGATTTCCAATTTAGCAACTACTTTTACGTGCTTTTTTTAGCATGGGGGCTATCTGTCATACGCCGGTTCGCAGCCCGGCATTACTGTATTTTCACCAGATCGTCCGATCCATTCATGCATACCCGCTACGTACCGACCGCTGTCCTTATTCTGCCCCTTCTCTGTGATTCAATGCCGAAAACCCGCTCCGGCAAGCCCCGAGGTCTGGTACCAAATGCACCGTTCCAGTATTCAAACTCAAGCCGATCTACAGGCCGACACCAGCCATTTTCAATACCTGGCCGACAACACCTTCAGCCACCGGGTGTTCATCCACGGCGGGCGGGTATTCCGGGAAGAATGGTACGGGAAAGCGGGCGATTTGCAGGGCAGATCACTTTACACCCGACGGAAAATTTGAGTGGCGCTGCGAAATCTGCCCCCGACAGTTCCATCGGCTTCGAGGGTATCCTGTTCAAACAAAAATTCTACGGCCCCTGCACCTGGTGGTATTGTACAGGTCGGATGCGCCAGCACGGGTACCGTTTTGCCGGGCGGAAATCGGCATCTGGCGCCGCTGGGATGAGGCCGGGGTACTGGTGGATTCAATTGACCGGGGAGGGGCGGCGCTGCTGGATTCGCTACAGGGCAATTCTGTGTTGTAGGATTTCAGGAGTTACTTTTCTCGCACAAAACCTACTTCCGGCCTCGCCGACGAGACGCAGGGTATATTTTGCAGGGTGGCCGGTTTCCCCGTACCTTGCTGCCCGCAAAAATCACCGTTCCATGCTTTTTCCTGCACACAACATGTTTTTTACCCGAAAAACCAGCCTGCTTGCGCTCGGCTTCCTTGTTCTCGCCGCAGCCATTTCTGCCCAAAAGCACCCCTGCCGACACCCGGCTGAGGGTTTTGAGCAGCACAAAATCTGAAAAAAACACTCTGCTTCGGTACGCTCAAAGCCGAAACATCGGCCCTTCGGTGTTCTCCTGTCGCGTCACCGACGTGGAGGCAAACCCCGCCGACCCCACCGAAATGTACGTGGCATACGCGTCTGGGGGCCTGTGGCACAGCACCAACAACGGCACCACCTTCCAGCCGGTATTCGATCAGGAAGCGGCTATGACCATCGGCGATATTGCCGTGGACTGGCAGCGCCGTGTGCTGTGGGTGGGCAGCGGTGAAAACAACAGCAGCCGCTCCTCGTACGCCGGCACGGGCATGTACCGCAGCGCCGACGGCGGCAAAACTGAGTGGCGCGGCCTGCCCGAAAGCCATCACATCGGACGCATCGTGCTGCACCCCACCGACCCGGAAGTGCTCTGGGTGGCCGTTCTCGGGCACCTGTACTCGCCCAACGACGAGCGTGGTGTGTACCGCAGCACCGACGGCAGCCTCACCTGAAACGCACCCTGTTCGCCGACAAAAACTCCGGCGCCATTGACCTCTGCCTCGACCCCGTAGCGCCCAACACGCTGTACGCCGCCACCTGGCAACGCGAGCGCCAGGCCTGGAATTTCAGCGGCGCCGGCGAAGGTTCGGCCATCTGGAAAAGTACCGACGGCGGCGGCACCTGGGGACGCATCAGCATCCCCGGCAGCGGATTTCCCACCGGCGCCAACACGGGCCGCATCGGTCTGGCCGCCGGCGCCAAAGACGGACGCACCGTGCTGTACGCCAGCGTAGACAACCAGAATCCCAAACCGAAAAAAGACAAACCCGCCGATGGAGTTTTGACCAAAGATCAACTGCGCGACATTGCCGTGCCGGCTTTTCTGAAACTGCCCGACGAGCAACAAATGAACTTCACCTACGGCTACTACTTTTCCAATATCCGCTGCCGGGCCGACGACCCCGATCAGGTGTACCTGCTCGGGTTTTACATCATCACCAGCGCCGACGGCGGCAAAACCTGGAAAAGCATCAACGGCGACAACGTGCACGTGGATCACCACGCGCTCTGGCTCAACCCCAACCGCCCCGGTCACCTCGTAAACGGCAACGACGGCGGCCTCAACATTTCCTGGGACAACGGCGCTTCCTGGATTCTCTGCAACAACCCGCCTGTGGGCCAGTTTGGAACAACAGCACCGTGTACACCGGATTCCAGTTCGGCAACTACTTCCGCATTGACCAGAATTCCGGCAAACGCAAACCCATCACCCCCAGACACGACCTCGGCGAACGCCCTCCGCGTTTCAACTGGCAAACGCCCATCCACCTCAGCCGCCACCAGCAGGACGTGCTTTACCTCGGCGCGCACCGGCTGTACCGCTCGTTCAACCGTGGCGATGACTGGGAGGTCATTTCCGAAGACCTGACCGCCGGCGGGCAGAAAGGCAACGTACCCTACGGCACCTTGTCCACGATTCACGAAAGCCCGATTCGGTTCGGCTTGCTGTACACCGGCTCCGACGACGGGCGTATTCACGTCACGCGCGACGGCGGCGATACCTGGGCGCGCATTTCCGATTCGCTGCCGCAAAAAATGTGGGTGTCCCGCGTGGTGGCTTCCGCACACGAAAAAGGCCGTGTTTTCGCTGCGCTCAATGGCTACCGCTGGGATGATTTTTCGGCTTACCTGTACGTGTCGGACGATTACGGGAAAAAGTGGCGCCGCATCGGTACCGATCTTCCCGCCGAGCCGGTCAACGTGGTACTGGAAGACCCGGAGAACCCCGATGTACTGTACGTCGGTACCGACCACGCCGCGTATGTTTCACTTGACCGCGGACAGTCTTTTCAGGCGCTTTGTCCCGATCTGCCTGCCGTGCCCGTACACGACATGGCCTTGCAGGCAAAGGCCAAGCACCTTATCCTCGGCACACATGGGCGCTCGATGTACAAAGTTAATATCACCCATGTGCAGCAGTTGACATCCGACGTGTTGGCCGCGACAATACACCTGGTTCGGGTTACCAAAAACCAAACACTCGTCCAATTGGGGCAAAACGCCCCTTGGCAGGAATTGAAGGACCCGGAAATGCCGGTGTCATTTACTCCGGGACCTCCGGAAAGGCTGCCTGGACGGTGAAAACCAAAGACGGTATTATCCTGAACACCGGACAAACAGACTGTGCCAAAGGCCTGAACTCGTTTACCTTCGTACTCGATTTTCAGGAAACAGCGCTAAAACGTTACCAGAAAGCCTTGCAGGACGCCCAGAAAGACCCGAAGAAACCGGTAGAATTTGCCAAATCCGACACCGGGAAATATTATCTGCAAAAAGGCAGTTATGTGCTCGAAATGCAGAAAGACGGCAAAACCGTTTCCGGCAATTTTACCATCGAATAACCTGTTTCACACGCACCACAACATTTGTAACACAAGCAATGAAAAATTTCAGAAACTACCTGTTGGCAACTCTTGCCATTACCTCTCTGGCGCTCACGGGTTGCCTGCACATCATCGAAGAAGCAACCTTTAAAAACAACGGCTCCGGCACTTACCAAATGACGCTCGACATGAGCGAAATGAAGGGCATGATGGACATGTTCAAAAGCATGGGCGATGAAATGCCGAAAGAAGACGGTGCCGAAGATGATGCCTCCGACGAAGCGCCCGATATGGGCGGCGCACCCGACAACGGCATCACGCAAATGGGCAGCGAACTGAGTTCGGTGGCGCAGTCGCTGAAAGGTGTTGCCGGACTGAGCAACATCAAGGAAATCAGCGACACATCCTCGTTCCGCTTCGGATATTCGTTCGATTTTGCCAACGTGGCTGCTCTGAATAACGCCATGAAGGTCATCCACAAGGAAAAGTACGACAGCAAGGTGGAAGAAGTATTCCGTTTCAAAGGCGGCAACTTTGAGCGCCTGACCTCTGCCGATCTGGGCGAGGAAATGAAGCGCGCCCTGGCCGAAAGTGAAGAAAGCGACGAGGGCGGTGCCGTGGATGCCGATATGCTCAAGACCTTTTTGCCGACATGACCTACAAGCAGGTGTACACTTCCCGGACTCAAAGGTCAAAAAATCCAGCAACACCCTTTCCGAAGTAAGCAGCGACGGCCATACGCTAAGCATTACGCTCAAGCCCTTCGACGAGGAGCAGATGAAAGCCAAGCCAAGCATCGGCACGGCGGTGAAACTGAAATAACTGCTTACTGGCAGGTGCAATACGCGTCCGTCAGCGCCGTCGCCTGTACCGTAAAACTGCCCGGCGGCGTCCCCGGCGGCGGGCAAATCTGAAAAGTCCCGGTGTTGTTATGAATCGTCACGGTTGTCGTGCCAGAGGGACTACTCACCGTCAGTGTGAACGGTGGGGTGCCTGTCAGCGTCGCCGTCAGGGTTCGGCAATCGCCGGCGCACACGTCGCTGTTGTCGGTCTGCAATTCTACCTCCGGCAGCGGATGCCAGATGAGTTCGGCGACATTGGATATATCGAAACAAGGGTCATTCAAATCCACATTTCCGCCTACATTGTTTCCGGCGATGGCGGCCACGTAGTAAGTCACCCCGGTTTGCATGGTGACGGGATTGAAAGAAAACGTGGGAGTATTACTGATCGCGATAATGCTGCCGAGCGTGTCGTTGAGGTCGGAGAACAGGATGAACTGGAGCAGATCGTCGGCGTCCAGTACCTCGTCGCCGTTGTGAGTAAGCGGCTGGGGCATTGATACAGGCGTGCAGGGTTTGAGCCTGCATGGAGCCAGCGTAGGTGTCACAGCAGCCGTTGCCGTTGCACAGGGGAGTTTCTGTGAATGTCAAATCTATATCCTGCCCGGAAGCCGATGCTGCAGCATTGCCGTCGTCGCTATCGGGTGATGCCCCTGGTGTGGTCGGGGTTATGACTGCTGCGGTTATCGGGGCATCCTCCGGACAGCAGCCGGCCACGTTTCCGGCAGCATCTGTCTTGATGACAAAAATGTCCTGGCCTACGACTACGCAGTAGCCTACGGCTACAAATCCGCCGTCGGGGACAGGATGGGAATGATACATTTTGCCACCACCTGCAAGGGTGTAGGATTTGCCCAGGTGATATTGCCGGAACCATCCGTTTTGACCAGGTAAGCGTTTGGGTCATTGCCGCCGTTGTGTTTGAAGGGAGAAAAATAAAACCGCCATCGGGGCAATTTTCGGCATTGCTGTCATAGTTCCCCGAGGGAAACAAATACCTTTTGGCCCAAACCAGACTTCCAGCGTTGTTATAACCCAGCAGCATTGGCTGCAGTTGGGATCCGCCCGAGTAGGACCAAGTTGATCCAGAGGCCGTTAAACCGGGGCCGCCTTCCGACAGGTAATTTGACCAATCGTTTCCAGAACCGTCCACCCGGGATGTACCTAAAAGCACTCCGTTTGCATTGATCCGCATCAGGACACCGTCGGAGTTTCCACCGGAAATACCCATATGTCCATTCACCCAGATTTCACCGTTCGACTTTGCATGGGTTCTCCTCCCTGGTCGTTTGCAGTTGTTCCCCAGGCTTTGTTCCATATACTATTGCCATTGACGTCAAGTTTTTCAACATAAATGTCAATACCGCCGGCGCCAAAACTTTGTGTAATGCCGGTAATCACATAGCCGTCGGAAACTTCACACACGCCCCGTGCGCTATCATTGGAGGAGCCACCACAGGTGCGCTCCCAGAGGACATTCCCGGCTGGATCCACTTTGACGACATAAAAATCAAGGACTCCGGCGCCCATGCTGTTTGTTTCTCCTACGGCAAGGAAATTGCCGTCGCTGCACTGCATTACCTGAAAAAACATATCAAAATTTCCGCCTCCATAGCCTTTACTCCACTCCACCGTGCCGTCGGCAGCAAATTTGACAAGCATGGCATCTCCGTTGGAAATGCCCGAAGTGATGAAACTGTTATCGGCCAGTACTTCTACAGAAAAGGCGATTTCGTTGGCTGGAGTACTGTGTTTTTTTATGAAAGTAGTTTGTGCATGCAAGCACAGTGTAGCCTGTGAAAAAAGCAGCAAGAGCCAGAGTCTTCGCATAGTTGAACCATTATTTTTTAAAGGCTACTACGGGCATGTGCAATACGCGTCCGTCAGCGCCGTGGCCTGTACCGTAAAACTTCCCGGCGGTGTCCCCGGCGGCGGGCAAATTTCGAAAGTACCTGAGTTGTTCTGAATCGTCACCGTCGTCGTTCCTGCCGGGCTGGTTACGGTCAGCGTGAACGGCGGCGTGCCGGTCAGCGTCGCCGTGATCGTGCGGCAGTCACCGGGACACACGTCGCTGTTGTCGGTTTGCAGTTCTACTTCCGGCAACGGGTGCCAGATGAGTTCCGTCACATTGGAAATATCGAAACAAGGGTCGTCAAAATCCACGTTTCCGCCCACATTGTTTCCGGCGATGGCGGCCACGTAGTAGGTGACACCGGTTTGCATGGTGACGGGATTGAAAGAAAATGCAGGAGTATTGCTGATCGTGATAATGCTGTCGAGCGTGTCGTTGAGGTCGGAGAACAGGATGAACTGAAGCAGGTCGTCGTTGTCCAATACCTCATCCCCGTTGTGGGTGAGGGTAGCGGGAGTATTGATGCAGGCATCCAGGGTTTGTACCAGCATAGTGCCGGCCTCTGTGGGGCAGCAGTCGGGGCCGTTGCAGAGGTCTGTCTCATCCAGTGTGACAGTCTGATTTTCGGCCGGAGGCGTAGCGGATGTCGGGCCGTTTACATCGTCGAAGGTCAGGGTGTTGACCGACATGGAGACACTTTCAGCCGTAACCGGGGCATCTTCCGGGCAGCATCCATCCA
Source organism: Lewinellaceae bacterium (assembly GCA_016719605.1). Lineage (GTDB taxonomy): Bacteria > Bacteroidota > Bacteroidia > Chitinophagales > Saprospiraceae > M3007. The sequence goes on from JADJYW010000025.1 coordinate 12,405, forward strand.
CATTGCCGTTGGCATCGGTTTTCAGGATAAACAAGTCGGATACGATACCATTGCAGGTTCCGACTGCCACATACCCCCCATCCGGAGCAGGTCGGATGTGCGTCATTTTGCCATTACTTCCGAACGGATAAGCCTTGGCCCAAATCACATTTCCGCCGTCATCTGTTTTGACAATATATCCGTTAGGCTCGCCGGTATTGAGTGGTAATGGTGCGAAGACAAAACCGCCGTTTGGGCATTCCTCTGCGTAGATTTCATACTGGTTATTTGCCCCAGGTATCAGGTAACGTTTGGCCCAAACAATTCCTCCGGAAGGATTGAACCCTACCATACCCGGGCGCGGTTGACTATTGAGCCAAATTGAGCCGGACATCACTACCCCCGGACCGCCCGGGTAACCCTGTACAGCACCTCGTTTTCTGATGTGCCGTATCGCCTGGTATCAACGATATTTCCGTTTGCATTAATTCGATGCAATAAAGCGTCTGTGGTGCCACCCAAAGTCACACCGCCCGAAAGCCAGATTTGCCCGTTCGACGCTGCCCAAGGCTCTCCACCATTTTCCTGGCTACCTGTCCCATACGCTTTACCCCAGACGTCATTTCCATCAAAATCGAGTTTTTTGAGCAATAACATTGGGTACTCCGCTGCCAAAACTAAACGTGAATCCTGTAATCACATACCCGTCGGACACCCGCAGACACCTCGTGGGTGCTCGGGGACAGGAGAGGATATGAAAAAAAACATCGCTGCCGCCGCTGCCGAATACCCGACACCATTCTACATCACCGGTAGCACTGAACTTGACCAGCATGGCATCGTCGGTACCAAAGCCGCCACCGAAAGTACTGCCACCGATGATGAAACTATTATCCCGCAATACTTTCCACACACCAGACCCCGTCTGTGAGAGAAGTCCCGAATCGTTTTTGAAAGTGGTTTGGCCTGTCAAACAGGTCGAGACAAGCAAAACGATCAGCAATACAAGTAGTCGTAACATAACGAAACGGGTTGATGACTTCCTTTACGGGCATGTGCAATACATGCATCCGTCAGCGCCGTGGCCTGTACCGTAAAACTTCCCGGCGGCGTACCCGGCGGCGGGCAAATTTCGAATGTACCTGAGTTGTTCTGAATCGTCACCGTCGTCGTTCCTGCCGGGCTGGTTACGGTCAGCGTGAACGGCGGCGTGCCGGTCAGCGTCGCCGTGATCGTGCGGCAGTCGCCGGGACACACGTCGCTGTTGTCGGTTTGCAGTTCTACTTCCGGCAGCGGGTGCCAGATCAGTTCCGTCACATTGGAAATATCGAAACAGGGGTCGTTAAAATTCACGTTTCCGCCTACATTGTTTCCGGCGATGGCGGCCACGTAGTAGGTGACACCGGTTTGCATGGTGGCGGGGTTGAAGGAGAACGAGGGCGTGTTGCTGGTGGTGATGATGCTGCCCAGCGTGTCGCTCAGGTTGGAGAACAGGATGAACTGGAGCAGGTCGTCGTTGTCCAGCACCTCGTCGCCATTGTGGGTGAGGGTGGCGGGTGCATTGATGCAGGCATGCAGAGTTTGTACCAGCATGGTACCGGCGTAGGTCGGGCAGCAATCTTCGCCATTGCACAGGTCTGTTTCATCCAAACCAAGGTCCTGATTATCTGCCGTCGGTGTGTCGGCATCCGGCCCGGAGACATCGTCAAAAGAAAGCGTGGTGACCGGCAGGGTTACATTTTCCACCGTAATCGGGGCATCTTCCGGGCAACAACCATCCACATTGCCGTTGGCATCTGTTTTCAGGATAAACAGATCCGACACAGGACTATTACAGAACCCGACTGCCACGTATCCGCCATCCGGTGCAGGACGGACGTGGGTTATTTTTCCGTTGCTTTCAAATGGGTAGGCCTTGCCCAGGATATATTGCCGCTGTCGTCTGTTTTTATGATATAGCCGATGGGTTCATTGGGGCTGTACGCGAACGGAGTGAGTACAAATCCGCCGTTGGGACACTCTTCTGCAAAACGTCGTATTGATTATCTGCGCGGGGATCAGATACCTTTGGACCAGACCAGTCCACCGGAGGCATTGAAGCCCGCAAGTCCTGGACGTACCTGACCGTTAACCCACATATTACCGGATACCACCACGCCTGGTCCACCTGGAGCAATCCTGAAAAGTTCTTCGTTGTCCGCAGTAATGCCGAATCTCCGGACATCTATCAGAGCGCCACTTGCGTCAATGCGCTGCAGCATGCCGTCTACCTTGGTGCCGACATAAACACCACCGGCAATCCAGATTTGTCCGTTTTGGCCGAGGAAAGGCTCTCCACCCAGTTCCTGGCCATTCGTGCCATAGGCCTGAGACCACAGGCTGTTTCCATTAAAATCGAGTTTCTCGGCAAACACATCTACATTGCCGTTTCCAAAACTCAAAGTTGTGCCAACGATCAGGTACCCGTCGGACAATTCACAAATGCCACGGGCGGAATCCGAGTTGCTGCCGCCGCAGGTGCGCTCCCACAACACATTTCCGTTTATATCAAATTTGACCACATACAAATCTGTAGCACCGGCCCCCATGCCGTTTGTTTGCCCCAGCGCCAGAAAGTTGCCATCGCTGCAGGCCATTATTTTTGAAAAATTCATTGCCGCCGCTGCCGTAGGCCCGACTCCATTCCACAACCCCGGTTGCGCTGTACTTGACGAGCAGCGCATCTTCGCCCAAAACCACCTCCGAAAAGTCCCTCCGACAATAAAACTGTTATCCGTCAGCACTTCCACACACCAGGCTCTGTCCAATGCAGCGGTGCCGAACTTTTTTTTAAAAGTTAGTTGACCCGTCAAAGAGAGGGGAAAGAGAAGGGTTGCGGCAAAAAACAAGTATTTGTGCATGCAGGATCAAAGGTGTGCAAAATAAAAATCATGGACAAGCACAGTACGCATCCGTCAGTGCCGTCGCCTGTACGATAAAACTCCCGGCGGCGTGCCCGGCGGCGGGCAAATCTGGAAGGTACCGGTATTGTTCTGAATCGACGGTCGTCGTGCCCGCCGGGCTGCTCACGGTCAGCGTGAACGGCGGGGTGCCGGTCAAAGTCGCCGTCAGGGTGCGGCAGTCGCCGGCACATACGTCGCTGTTGTCGGTTTGCAATTCCACCTCTGGCAACGGGTGCCAGATGAGTTCGGCGGCGTTGTCGGAAATGTCGAGGCAAGGATCGTTCAGGTCTACGTTTCCGCCCACGTTGTTGCCGGCAATGGCGGCCACGTAGTACGTGACACCGGTTTGCATGGTGGCCGGGTTGAAGGTGAATATGGGTGTGTTGCTGATGGCGATGATGCTGCCCAGCGTATCGGCAAGGTCGGAGAGCAGAATGAACTGAAGCAGGTCGTCATTGTCCAGCACCTCGTCGCCGTTGTGGGTGAGGGTAGCCGTCTGATTGATACAAACGTGCAAAGTTTGTTCCAGCATGGTGCCGGCGTCGGTCGGACAGCAGTCGGAGCCGTTGCACAAGTTGGCTTCATCCAGATCAACATCCTGATTTTCTCCGGTTGCACTACTGGCTACTCGCCCAATACCCGTTTACCGAGATATTGGCAGAAGGTGGAGTAACCGTTTCCACGGTAACCGGGGCATCCATGGGACAACATCCTTCCACATTGCCGTTGGCGTCTGTTTTCAGGATAAAAAATCCTCGCCCGCGCCGGCACAATACCCCACGACGATGTATCCGCCATCCGGTGCCGGCTTGACCTGATGTGTTCGCCTGTTTCCGTTGGGGGAAGGAATATGCCTTGGCCCAGATAAGATCACCGGTGTCATCTGTTTTGACCAAATACGCCTCGGGATGGTCCGGCCCATGGCCGTAAGGGGTGAATATCAGACCACCGTTCGGGCTGTTTTCGGCCCGGATTTCATAGTTGCCGACGCCGGGAATAATATAATGTTTGACCCATTCCATCGCCCCGGACCCGTTGAAGTGTGCGATCCAGCCGCGGGGCTGGTTACCACTTGTGGCGTATCCGGAACCCACCAAACCGGGGCCTCCGGGCACTAACGCACTGATATTCTCATTGGTGGCTGTTCCACCGATGCGTACCGTTTCGAGCAGGTTGCCGTTGCCGGCATCGAGACGCATTCGGACACCGTCGAAACTGCTGTTGACATTTAAATAACCCACCATCCAGATTTGTCCGTTCGGCATTTCCATAGGTTTTCCGCCCATGTCCTGACCGTTGCTTCCATAAACTTTGTCCCAAATACTGTTCCCGTCAAAATCTGTTTTAAACACAAGAATATCATACCCGCTGCCACCGCATCCGGCGCATCCTCCCGTGATGACGTAGCCATCGGAGGTTTCGCATAGCCCCGTGGTGATGTCCTGATTGGAACCGCCTCGGGTGCGTTCCCAAAGGACATTTCCGTTTGCATCAAACTTGACCATATAGATATCCCAGGCGCCTCCTCCCAGACTACTGGTTGTGCCCACGGCCAGAAAATTGCCGTCGCTACAGGCTAACAACTGGTTAAACCATTCATAATTCCGGGTCCACCAAAAACTCGCTCCATTCGGCCACGCCATCGGCGCTGAACTTAGTAATTATAGCATCTTCGCCACCCAGTCCTCCTCCTGTGGTACCGCCTCCGACGATAAACTATTGTCGGGCAATTTCCAAACACCAGGCTCTGTCGTTGCCTGACGTGCCGTATCGTTTTTTGAAAGTTGTTTGCCCCGTCAGGCTTGCGAATGACTGTCTTAAAAACAATCGAAGCAGAAATCTGAGCATGTTTTGAGTAAAGGATTCAAGGTTAAAGATTGGACTACTACGGACATGTACAATACGCATCCGTCTGCGCCGTCGCCTGCACCGTAAAACTCCCCGAAGGCGTGCCCGGCGGCGGGCAAATCTGGAAGGTGCCGGTGTTGTTCTGAATCGTCACGGTCGTCGTGCCCCCCGGGCTGCTCACGGTCAGCGTGAACGGCGGGGTGCCGGTCAACGTCGCCGTAAAGGTGCGGCAGTCGCCGGCACATACGTCGCTGTTGTCGGTTTGCAGTTCCACCTCCGGCAACGGGTGCCAGACGAGTTCGGCGGCATTGGAAATATCGAGGCAGGGGTCGTTGAAATCCACGTTGCCGCCCACATTGTTTCCAGCGATGGCCGCCACGTAGTACGTGACGCCGGTTTGCATGGTGGCCGGGTTGAAGGTGAACGAGGGCGTGTTGCTGGTGGCGATGATGCTGCCCAGGGTATCGGCAAGGTTGGAAAACAGGATGAACTGGAGCAGGTCGTCGGCGTCCAGCACCTCATCGCCGTTATGGGTGAAAGTGGCCGGCTCGTTGATGCAGGCATGATCAATTTGTCCCTGCATGGTGCCGGCGTCGGTGTCGCAACATTCCGAACCGTCACATACATTGGTTTCGGTCAAAGTTACAGACTGATCCTGTCCGGGAGCAGTAACTGCCGGATCTCCATTGGTGTTGCCCGGTGATGCAGAAGGCGTTGAGGGCGTAATTGCTGCTGCCGTAATAGGAGCATCTTCCGGACAACAGCCGGCAATATTGCCCGAGGCGTCCGTTTTGATAATCATTATGTCTTGCCCGGCGCCACTACAAGTTCCGATAGCGACAAAGCCGCCATCCGGCACAGGACGCGCATGGTACATTTTTCCGGTTCCGCCGAATGCATAGGATTTTGCCCAGGAAATATTTCCCGTACCATCTGTTTTGACTAAATAGGCATTGTTGTCATTGCCGGATGTTCGTTGCGGTGCAAAAACAAAACCGCCGTCGGGGCAGTCTTCCGCATTGATCTCGTAGTT
>JADJYW010000026.1 GCA_016719605.1 Lewinellaceae bacterium
TGGATGACGGCGTGCAATCCCGCGCTGGAGCAGGAGTATGGGGGCCGTCATGGTTTCGGCGCAGCAAATGTTTTTTAACCGGAAAATGCAGCTAGCCAGAAGCGCGTTACATGTCGGCCATGTCGGGTAATACGGGCAGCGGAAGAGGGGGCGTAATGCGCAATATGCTGTTCGCGGAGGCGAAAACGGCTTATTTCGACTGGCCCGTGCTGGAAGAAAATCGCCGTTTTTGGAAGAAGAAAGTAAACGGGCGTTGCGCCTGCTGATCGAAAGCGCCGAACAACGGTTTCAGTACAACCAGGGAAAAACTCAGCATCTACCCGGCCCCAAAACCGGGCAAGGAGCAGCGATCTCGACCGGATGCAGGCGATGTCCGCCGGTGAAATCCGCCGGCAACGCGTCATCGCTGGCGACGCTGATGCAACGCTCGGCCCGGCAAGCGTGTTCCGGGAGATTGACACCCTAATGCCAAGCGGTCCGGCACTTGTACCGCCACTGCCCGACACCTCGCGTATTGCCGCCCGTGTAGCGATTTTCAGGCCATCGACCAATTTCGTATTGCCCGCCTGGAGCAGGAATGGCGCTCGAAACTCAAACGAATATGGTCTGCGTTTCGATCACATGTTTGCCTTCGGCGGCCAGCCCTGGCAGTTTTCGCTCATGGGCATGATGACCGTACCCATTGCCCCCTGGGCAAACAAAGACATCAAAGCCAAAATCGAGGGCATCGAACACCGGCTTGCCGCCTTCCGAACTTGACCAAAGCGGCGTTATTCCCAACGAAATCCGGGGCGCCCTTTCCGAGCAATTAGTGATGATGCAGACCTTGCAAACCCAGATCTGCACGCTACGACGGCGACATCATCCCAAACCAACGCAAACGTTTTCAGAGTACCCTGCTCGCCTGGGAACAGAATACCGACGAGCTGTTTATGGTGCTCGATGCCTGGCTGGAACTGAAAATGAGCCGCCTGGCCCAATTCGACCTGCTGCAACAATTGCTTCAATCAAAGTGAATTACCAAAAGAAACGGAATATCGCTAGACAATACCTCTTGCTGGGCCTTGCTTCCGGCGGTATTGCTACGACGGCTTGCCAGGAATCCCGATGCCGGACAACACCGGCACGACCACGATTATTCAGGGCATGAAGCCGCGCAATATACCTGCCCCATGCACCCTGAAATCATTCGCGACAAACCGGGAAGTTGCCCGATTTGTAAAATGGACCTGGTAAAAAAAGAAAATCAACCGGTAACGCACCCGTCCGATTCATCGCATACGCCGGAAATGCACGGCCATGCTTCTTCCGCCGAGGCTGGCGTATCTGCCATCGGAGACTTGGACATGCTGCTAAAACCCACTTACGAATATGTGTTGAGCACTGTCAAAACCTTGCATCCGGAACAGAGAACGATGCCGCTGCGCCTCGACGCGCCCGGTTATTTGGCGTATGATCCCCGGTTGTTGAACGTGGTCAGTGCCCGCTTTGGCGGACGTATCGAGCGCCTTTACGCGCGCTACCCGTACCAACCCGTGCGCAAAGGGCAACGCATACTCGACATTTACAGTCGAAATTGCCACGGCACAACAGGAACTGATTTTTTATTGGAAAACGACCCGGCCAACACAATTTTACTTGAAAATGCCCGTAAACGCCTTTCTCTCCTGGGCCTTACCGGGGAGCAAATCCGGCAAGTGGAAACGGAACGCAAGCCTCTTCTGTCGTTGCCCGTTTTTAGTCTGTATTCAGGGCTAATTTTCGACAATAGTGTTTCTCTCAACAATACGGCCTCAGCTGCTCCCGGAATGAACGAAAACATGAACAATACCGCTGCACCGGCTCAAACCGTCCCAGCTTCCGCCGGCCCCGGCGAACTGTCTTTAAAAGAAGGCATGTACGTCCAAGCTGGTCAGCGGCTCTTTGGCCTGCAAAGTTTAGCCACGGTTTGGGCGATGCTTGAATTTTACCCTTCCGACGTTTCGATGCTGAATACCGGGCAGGCTGTTGAAATCCATGTCGAGCCGTTTGAACGGCCGTTCAAGAGCAAAATCGACTATATCGAGCCGTTGTACAGTTCCGGTGGGAAAAACCTTCGGGCACGGGTTTATTTGCCGAACCCGGGTGGGCAATTAAAACCCGGCGCCTGCTCCGGCTACCGTGCAAGCGGGCAGTCGGACAGCACTTTGGATTCCGGAAACCGCCAGTCTCGATCTGGGTAAAAACCACGTCGTATTTGTGAAAAAAGGCGGCGTATTTCAAACACGCGCAATACGAAGCGGGATACGGACAGATGGGTGGATAGAAGTAATTGCGGGTATCGGCACGGAGGATGAAATTGCCGAGAACGCCCGGTTCCTGATGGACAGCGAGAGTTTTGTAAAATAAATTGAACGATTATGTACCCTTTTCAGAAAAGAACAATGACCGCGGTAGTCTCCCTTCTGCTCCTGGCCGCTTGTCAAAAAAACAATACCACCGGAGTTGCGCAGAACAAGATATATTACACCTGTTCCATGCACCCGCAGGTCATGCAACAGGAACCCGGCGCCTGCCCGATCTGCCACATGGATTTGGTACCCGTGGAAACGCATTCCCTGCAAAAGGGCACAGGCATTCACCTAAACGCCGAACAAATCCGCCTGGCCAATATCCTTACCGACACGGTGCATCTGCGTCCGGTCGGTGAAGAAATAACGCTGGCTGCCACGCTACGGGAGAACCAGGCTGCTATTAATACCATGACGGCCAAAGTAGCCGGCCGGATCGAACGCCTCCTGGTGCGCAACACGGGTGAATACGTACGGGAAGGACAAGCCGTTTTCGAAGTGTACAGCGAAACGCTGGCTGCTGCCCAACAAGACTATTTGCTGGCGCTGCAAAGCCGTCAACGCTACGGGAGCAATGATCTCGATTTCACCCGCCTGGCCGACGCCGCCCGGAATAAACTGCTTCTTTGGGGTATGAACCGGACACAAATTCAAGCTTGGAACAATCCGGCCAGGTACAGAATATCGTCACCTATTACAGCCCGTATAGTGGTTATGTGCTCGAAACGCCGGTAGTGGAAGGCGGCTATGCTGCCGAAGGCTCGCCGGTGCTGCGGCTCGCCGATTTGCGCACGCTCTGGGTGGAAGCGCAGTTGTACGTCAGCGACTTGCCGTTTTTAAATCAAACCAAAGAGGCTTTGGTGGAACTGCCGGCCTACCCGGGCCGGGTCTTGCACGGAAAATAGAATTTATCAATCCGAACCTCGAAACAACTTCAAAGATTGTTTTGGTGCGGGTGGAAATTCCCAACCGCAGGGGCGAGTACAAACCGGGTATGCAAGCATGGATCACCTTGAAGAGCAAAACCCGTCAAACGGTAGCCGTGCCCTCAAACGCTTTGCTCCAGGGCAAAGACGGCGCCGTTGTATGGGTGCAGAACGCTTTGGGCGCTTTTGAAAACCGGATGGTGCATACCGGAGTAAACAATCGCGATTTTACCGAGATCACACATGGTTTAACTGCCGGCGAAGTGGTCGTTATTTCCGGCGCTTATTTGCTAAACAGCGAGTATATTTTCAAGCAAGGGGCCAATCCAATGGAGGGGCATTCTATGTGAGGGCGATGCCTGATCCCAGGTTGTCCCAACTGTCCGACTCGATTATCCATTTCTATTTTTCCATTTATCTACTACTGCGATGCTTAAAGAAACAAAGATCGCGGCAATCAAAACAGTGAGCACCAAATTCTCCGTTATCCACCTCGGATTCAAAAACAGCAACGGTATCATACTTCCAGCATTTGCGCCGCCACCGGCAGTTTCACCTTACGCCCCACTTTCAGAATCCAGCCCTGGTACAGCCCATTTTTGAGTTCCCGTACATCGGTGAACCCCAATTTCCGCAAAGCCCGAAAAGCCACCGCCGTGCGTTGGCTGCCCAAAGGCCGCAAACAACAAACCACGGTCAGACAATCCCGAAACGGCAGCAGCCGTTCGGCATGCCGCTCGATTTCATTGTACGGAATCTTCCATCCTCCGGCATCCAGCGACGCATGGCGATACGCCTCGCGTACGTCAATGCAGAGCACCGGGTGGCCAGCCTGAAGAAGCCTTTGAATTTCGTTGCAATCAATGGTTTTCATGGTCAGAGGTCGTTGATGAACTGATCACTTTTTCCGTCGCAGCGCATGCAGCCTTTGGTGATCAGGGTGTCCGGAAGGCCGCCCAAGGCGCTGGCAAGGTATTCCTTGGCCGGTTGCCGGTGGTACCACTGGTTCAGGCCCTTAGCGTTCCATACGGATGGCTCGATGTCGATCGCCTTGAAAAAGCCTTTTATCCGCGATTGCATTGCCGGCGTCCATTCGGATTTTGGAATCCCGAATACCTGCCGGATGCCATCGTTGTGGGCATCTTTGCCGTCCTGGTAAGTGGGCTCCAACCAGTTGCCGGAGGTGAAGGACAGGCAAAACGCCGGTTTGGGCACATCCTGAGACGGAACGCCCACGATCGTGCCGCAGCGCTTCGAGGCCTTGAGCGTGAGCAAATCGGACAATTGCCCCTCCGGACTGTTCAGGTATTGCCAGATGATGGCCGCGCCAAAGTACTTCATGGTAAAATCCGAAGGTTCCACGTCCACGGCCAGGAAAAAGCCGCGCAGCCGGGCCTCAAAATCCGGTGTCCAGTCGGCATCCGGCACGTTCAGGTAGGCTTTGGCGCCGGGCGGGGTCACGGCGTTTTGAAAGGGCGGCAGGTTTTCGGGAATGCTCTGGCAAGGCAGGGCGCCCGGTGGCTGGTCGCCGTCCGGCTCCTCGCCCTTGTTGCCGCCGGCATCCGCAGCGGTTTTGCCCGGACGAAAAAGGTATACGATCAGCAGTAGCAAACCGATGGCTACTGCCGCGACAATGACGATATCCCGAATGCTTTTCATTCCTTCTTTTTTAAGATGATGGCGATGATCAAAAGCGCTATGATGCCGGTGCCGGCGTAAATCAAAATCGTGTCGGTGTTCCGCCGACTTTCGTTGACATCGGCCAACGGATCCTGCAGCGAGGCCCGGGCGTTCAGCAGTTGCTGAAAGTAGGCCTGAGCGGAGAGGACGCCCGGCGCAAGCGCGGTGGAGATCGTCTCGAACACGCTTCCGACCGCCTGAAACAACGACGGGAGCCAATCACCGGACGGCTTTTGTTGGGTTACCTGGCCTTGTTCTTCCATAACAGTACGGTCAGCAGGATAAGAATGACGACGGCGATAAATATCAGCACCGTGCGCGTTCGCGCATCGTATCGCGCAGTGGCCTCCTCGATCTGGCCCAGTTTCGTCTGCTCCGGATCCACCCCGCACTCGTTGGTCCCGAAGTAATCGACGAGCGTGACCGGATCGAAGTTGTTGCACAGATACTCGTTTGTGGACGCGTATGCGGACGGATATTTCGGGTCGTTTTCCTGGCGGTGGCAGTGGCCCAGGCAGGCGTCGAACAGCAGAAACCCCGAAGGCCCGAGCGCCTTGAGGCTGCTGCAACTTTCTCGAAACAACGCTGCACCCGGCGGCAATTGGCACGCCCGCCGCCGTTGAACAAGTAAACCCAGCCGCAATCATCGTCGGGGCAAATCGTGTGTCCGCACTTGGCCATTGTTTTGGTTTTTTGGGGTTTATCAGGCCGCCGGACTTTTCTTTTTCCAATACCACCAGGCAAGGCCGGCCAGGGCCGCCAGGCCCAGTCCGATCAGTACCCACTTTTTCCAGCAGGAGCAGGGTTTGTTGTTTTCGTCCTGACATGTACACATGATGTTCTGTTTTTTAAAGGTTTATGAAATGGGCAATGGCGTTTGCAGGATTTGGGTGGTCCGCCCGCGCAGCAAGAGGATCAACATGACCAGCACCGCCACGACCAGCAGTATCCAGCCCCAGACAGGCATGGTATTTTGCTGCGTTGGTGTCGGTTGCGGGTTGCCGGAAGTGCCGGGCTGTTGGTCGTTTTGCTTGCCCGATTGCCACACCGAGCCCACGGTGATCAGAATGTCGGGCAGGTTTTTGTTCACCCAGTCCCAGAACCCGCCGCCCTTTTTGGGGGGCAGCGGGGTTCCGTCCGGGCCGACACCGGATTCGTTTCCGAAGGCGTACACGCAGTCGCCGTTCACCTCGATGTAACCATTTGGACAGGCCATTTCGGGAGGGTTTTTAGGGATTTATCAGGGTTTGATGCTCTGGAAAAAATTCCAATCCTTGCCCAGCATCTTGCCGATGGCCGGCAAGCCGAATTTCAGCACGTTGTAGATCAGGCCGGCATACGCGAAATTGGGCAGGAACTGCTGGATGACATACTCAAAACTTTCCTGGGTCAAAAAGCCCAGTTTGAACGTAGCCGCGCCGCCGGCCACCAACAGCGCGGCGGCGGCACTCCGGATGAAGGTTTTGGGGATACGTTTCAGCCCGGGAACGGCCCCGGCAAAGAGGCCCAGCAGGATGGTGATGGCCACTTCCACGCTGTCGGTCGCCGAAGGTGTCACGAAGGAGGTGGGGTCGGTGTAACTGACCACGCCAAGGCTGTCGAACACGGCGCCGAGGCTGTCCGGTCCGGCAAATGCGGCACTGAGGCTCAGGGTGGTCAGCACCAGCAAGGTGAGGGCGCTTTTGAGGAAATTTCGAATGGGTTTCATGTCGGGTATGAGTTTTTTGATGAAGGTTTACAGGTAAAATTATTGGCGTTTGTTGGCTACAACCAGCACATTGGCGCCGGCCAGGTACAAGGTTCGGCTGTTCGTGCCGACCGTTTTTTCAATCTGGGCGTAATACCCCATGTTCGCCGAGGTTGGGATGTTGGTGGTGATTGTCCCCACGCTCACCCCGTCAATGTACCCTTCAGGCAGTGCCGGCGGGGGAAATCGCCACGATCAGCGCTTGCATGGCCGTGGTGCCCGTAATCGGTGCGGTACCGGTATTGATGACCGTTTCGGTGCCGCCGGATCGGGCGACGAACTGCCAGTTGCCGGAGTTTGTGCCGTGGGTGTAGCGGAAGTACACGCCGTTGGACGGCTCGCCCGTGGGGTTGGAGGCGTCCATCCAACCGCAGCGGACGTTGTAGGTGTTGGTTCCATCCGAGAGGTTGTCGAGGCTGACCGTGGAGGTGTAGCGCAGGTAGGTGTTGTTCGTGGAGCGCACCATCGCACCGGTCGGCGCCCCGATGGAGCCTTTACCCGTGGCCGAACTCGATGTGGTAATTCCGCTCAGGCCCCAGGGACTGGCGCCACTTCCGGACCCACTGCCGCCGCTGTTGGCTTTCACGAAATAGTCGCCGTTGGTGCCCGTAGCGGTGGCGCCGGCCACCCCGTGCCGGAATTGCGCCGTAAGCACGTAATCGTTGAAATAGTCGAAGGCTGTCAGGGTGCGCCAAACGGCTAAAGTAGCGTCGTAGATCAACTCGACGGAGCGCCCCGGCAGGATGAACCAGTCCTGGACATCGAAGGAAAAACGGTTACCCGACGTGCTCGACGCCGATTCATCTTTGAGCATGACGGTGTACGATCCTACATTGGTCAGCGTGATGCGCCGTCCGGGTTCGCCACCATCCAAACCGGTGATGATCCTGAAAGTAGCGTCGGTGGACAAACGGATGACGCTGGCCGTGGACAAACCCGCAGGCGACCAGTCGTTTTGGTTGCCGGTAAGTTGGCTGGGGGAAATGACCCCGCCCGTCACGAATTTTTCGGACAAGGCAGCGATGGTCAGGGTGCTGTTTGCTCCGCCGTCGGTCAGTTTTACGTTGGCCCCGGCGGACAACACCCGCTCCCGCTCAGGGTGGCGTTTCCTGTGAGCGTGAGGTACGTCGCATCGGTCGGTGCGCCGGAGCCGCCCGCGCCAAACTGCACCCAGGCGGAGCCGTCGTTGCCTTCAAATTTGTTGTCGGTGGTGTTGTAGCGCAAGATGCCCGGACTGTTCGCGGGCCGCTGTGCCGTGGAGCCGCGCGGCAGGCGAACGGCGTCGTTGCCGGTCACATCCAGCGCGTATGCCGGTGCGGTGGTGCCGATACCGGCCTGGCCGTCGTCGCCCACAAAAAACAGCGGCGCGCCGCCGGTGTTGTACGCCCCGAACGCATTGGTCGAGCCGGTGTTGCCCAGGCCCACGACCGCCAGTCGCGGCATCACTTCCGGCACGACAACCCCGTCGCCGATCAGGCTGTACCCGCCGACGGTCTCCAGGGCGTACAGGTTGGGCGCATTCACCACATTGGCCGCCAGGTACAGCATGCGCACTTTGCCGTTGGCGCCGCCGCTTTGGTTGACCGTGCCGGTGACTTCCACCAAGTTCGCGATGCCGTTACCGCTCGTCGGAGCAAAACCGCCGTTGAAGGAAACCAGAGCCGTGGCGCCGCTGGTAATGGTGGAAACTACCGTGGCGGGTTGCTGTAATCGGGCATCGAGGAGGAACAGTCCGCCGTAATCAAACCCGACGCGGCTGATGCCGCTGCCCTGAAAATATCCCCCGTTGGTGATCCGGCTGCGCTCCGCATCGCCGCTATCGAAACCCTGGAAAGCGAAGGCGGTATTGTTGGTGTTGCTGCCCTTCACAATGAGCCGGGCCGTGCCCGACGAAGGCTGCCCGATCTGCAAACCGGCGTTGGAATTGTCCCAGTGCAGGTTGGGCGACCCGCCGATGCCGGAGGTGTTGTTGTACTGAATATTGCCCGCGCTGCCGGCCGGACGCACCAGGCCGGCGGCATCGACACGCGTCGTTTGCCCCCAAACGGCCAATGCTCCTGCCCCGAGGAGCAGCAGCGTCAGCGTTAGTTTTTGGATGGGAAAAGGGTACATTGACGGGCTTTTTCGAGAATATCGTTCAGGGTTCGTTTTTCTTCGCGGGCCACGGCCAACTGGCGGCGCAGCATGACCAGCCGCTCCAGCAGTCCGATTTCCGTTTCGATGGTGCCGACCTCCTCCGTTTTTTGAACCAGATTCGTCTGCACCTGGGCGGTGTCGAACGGAACGGTCCTGCCGTTTTGCAGCAGGACGTAGCCGAGGCTGTCGCGTTTTTCGATTTTGTAATCGCTGCCGGTTTGGGCTGTGGCGCTGAAAAACAGGAAGGTTGAAAGAAAAAGAAGGAGTGGTTTCATGGAAGATTTTTTGTTTTTGGTTAGGGGAAATTCTGCGTTGCGTCGGCCTCACCCCCATCCCCTCTCCCAAGGAGAGGGGGGCCAGATTCCATTCTACGCCGCGCATCCCAAATTGGGATAGATAAAGCGAAGTGAGGGCAAGCCCCCCTCTCCTTTGGAGAGGGGCTGGGGGTGAGGCCAGGCCTAGTTGACGGTGATCTTTTTCACCAAAATCTTCTGCCCGGCAGACACCGTGCGCGAAAACGTGACGACCTGGCCGGATACGGTAATGTCCTCGCCGGCGCCCCAGTCCATCATCACACCGTCCAGGAACACTTCGGTGTCGGTGGTCAGCGGCGTAAAGCCGGATACCGTGGTGGTGGTTGTGCTGGAAACCGGTACGTCCTCGAATCGCTGAATATTGACCGTGGGCGCCGAAGCGCTGGCCGCAACGGTGATCGTGTTGCCGCTTCGGGTAAGGCTGATGCCGGAACCCTGGGCGAGGGTCACGCTGCTGCCGCCCGTGAGGTTAAGGGTGCGGTCGGAACCCGAGCCGTCGCTGGCGGTGAGGGCCTGACTTTCGGTCAGGGTCGTGTTGGTGACGCCACTGATGGTACCGTCGCTGTTCAGGGTGAACACCGGGATTTGAGTGGCGCTGCCGTACGAGCCGGCGGTGGCCTGGTTGGCGCGGCCAATGCGCTGGAAGGTTAGTGTCGTGGAGCCCACAGTGATCGCACCGTCGGTGGTCAGCACCCACATGCTTTCGCTGTTGGCCGTACCCTCTTCCACGAAAAACGCTCCGCCGTTGGACATTTCGGTGGAGGCATCAAAATCGGTGGAACGCGTCCAGGCGCCCGTGCCGGTGATGTACACGCCGTTTTCCGAAGCCGTGGTTTGGGATTTGACCAGCACCCGGTCGCCGGTGGTGGTGCTCACGCCGTCAATGGTCTGGTTGCCGCTCAGCGTGATGTTGCCGGTCGTGGCCACGCGCACCGCTTGTTTCCAGGCGTACTGCCCGGTGGAAATCGTCAGGGTCGGGTTGCCGCTTACCCCGTCGGGGTTGCCAAGGGCCAAACTGAGGCCCGCATCGGATGCAGTGGTGGCGATGGAGCGATTGGCAAACGCGCCCGCCCCCGTTTGCACGACCAAGCCCGTGCCGGAAAGCGCGGCAATGCCGTTCACTTCGGCATCGAACGATACGTCGGTGCGCGAGGGGCCGGCATTGTCGGCTGCACTCACCGCGCCGCCGATGAAGTTGAGCGTGGCGCGCTGAGTGAGTCCGCTGCCTTCGTCCTGGATGGTGGCCAGAGCGTTGGTGGTGATGGTAAAACTGGGGTACGTGCCCGTCACGGCGGTAGCGCCCGCACCGGTCAGCGACACCGTTTGGTCGGGCGCGCTGTTGGTGATGGTGTTGCCGCTGATGCTGATCCCGGTTCCACCGGTGAGCAAGGTGCTGCCCTGTACCCAGGTGACGTTGCCGCTGCCGTCCGTAGCAAGAAAACGGCTGTTGGTGCCGGAGGCGCGAAGCAACACAGTGGGGTCAATTTTGGTGCTTTGGGCCGACACCAAGGCGGCGGACAAAGCAAAAAAGAGGAAAAGAAGGGCCTTTTTCATGGCTTTTGGAGATTGTAGGTTTTTTGGGGTTTATTTCACGATGAGAAAAAATGCTTCGTCCTGGCCGGCGACGGTCAACACAATGTCGCTGCCACTGATGGTAAAATCGAGTCCGTAGGTCATGCGTACGCCGGTACGGTAGAGGTTGATTCGCCAGTCCCGCCCGGTAACCGGCAAGGAAATACTGGGGCTTATGGTATTGCCGGTAATGGATGAAAAGGTTTCGTAGTTTTCGTTTCCACCCGCGTCGGCGGCGGGTAGCCAGGTCAAGCCGTTCCATTTGAGCACCTGGTTTTCCGTCGCGCCCTGCTGGGCAAGTTGGAGCGGTGTTTCCACCGTTCCGTCCCCGGACAAGGTCGAATCGGTTTGGACAGCCGTTCGCAGCGAATCAATTTTCAAATTGGTGAAGGTTTGCAAACAGCCCTGCAATGAGGCGGACAATCCCGAAATGAACGGCCCTACCCGATGCACGGAACTCGGGTGGTATATGGCCGCCATGCCACTGGGTAGTGCCGACAGTTGCCCCGACGGATCAACCGCCCGCCCGGCGATGACGCTGCCGGTGGCCGTGATCGTGTCGATGGGAAGTTCGTAACACCGGTTGCTGGAAAACACGATCAATCGCGGGTGTTGCGCCTGGGAAATCTGGCTGCCCGCAAAACCGGTGTTCGAGTTGAACAGCCCCTGAAACGTAAAATTCGGAGCCGTCCCGCCGGTTTGCACAACCGGCGAAAGCCAGCCTTGCCACAGGCTGTCCACCGTTTGCGCCGAGGCAGTGGCGGTAAAAAGCAGTAGGATGAAAAGCAGTTTCAGCCGCATGGTTTAGAAGTTGAATACGAGTTGGTAATCGTCGTAATTGGCCGTCAGACCCACAGCCCGCAGGGAGATACTGGGCGATCCGCTGGAGCCGATGCCGACCACCTGCATTTGCACGGTATCGTCGTCATCCACAGAATACGGATTGCCCGGTGCGGGCGCCCCGAACACCTGGGCCGACAGGTCGATCTTTTGGGTAGCCGGGATGTGCAGCGAGGCAATGCCTTCATTGCCCTGCAAACCCGCACCGGTGAACGTCACGGTCAGGTTGCCGGAGCCGTCGTTTTCGGCATCGTCGCCCGTCACCCGGGCAGAAAGCAGGGTCACGCCGGTGGGAATAGTCACGGTCAGTGTTCCGGAACCCCGAACGGCGGTGATTCCTGTTCCCGTTGCCGTCACGACCACGACCAACGAACCGCTGCCGGAGGTGCTCGGCGTGTACGTGGAAATCGTACTGCCGCTGCTGGGCGCCGGGCCTTTGGAAAGTTCGAAGGTGCTGGGGTTGATGTACAAAATTTCGGTTTCGGCGGCGGTTTTGTCCTGCAATTGCAGCAGGTAGTGCCCGGTGCTGTCCACGTAAAAAGCCCCGCTCAGGGTGTTTTCTCCGACCATGAAAGCAATCTGAGCGGAAAAGTCCGTGGTGAGAATTTCGCCCCGGATCCCGAGATTTTGGGTGCGGATATAAGCCGCGTCGGGTTTGAGCGACCACTGCGAAGATTCAGCGAGATTGTTCGCCCGGCTATACGTGGCAAACGCCCCGCTGCTCTCGAATTTGGAAAGTCCCAGCACCCCAGTGCCGCTGCCGTCGCTCGTGCGGGCGCGAAGGGTCACCGTGGTAACACTGTCCAGCGTGAGCGAGTAGGCGCTTTTGCCGTTGACCGTGGTGTTTTGGGTCAGATCGCCGCCCCAACGCACGGTCGTGCCGGTTTGGGTCAGGGCGTTGGCGTAGGTGTTCAGGGCGTAGGAAATCCAGGCACTTCCGTTCCAGGCATAGAGAATGCCCGTGGCGGTATCCAGATAGACATACCCCTGGTTGCCCGTGGGCACTGCGCCCGGAGCCGATGTGCCCTGCACGACTTCATCGGGCAAAAGACCGCTCAGGTAGTTCAGGGTTTTGTACTCCAGTTTGCCGTCGCTGCCCCGCGTCATCAGCAGGTTGTCTGCCGCCGGTGGGCTGACGCCTTTGATCTGCGTGGTCGGATTGATTTGGCCGAAGGCGGAAAAGGTTGCCAGGCAGAGCGCAGCAAGGGGAAAGAAAATCTTGGTAAAAAGAGGGCCTTTCATGGCTTTGGTGTGGTTTGGTTTAGGTTTTCAATGTATCACAACCACCCAAATCTGATCTTCCGCCGCTGCTTGCGCCGGCGTGATTTGGTTGCCGGCAACGGTGTAGTTCAGGGTTGGGTATTGCAATAGTTCATTCACAAAAAGTAGCCACTTGGCCTGGTTGGCGGCAGAATAGCCGGCTGGCAACATAAAGGTTGTCCCCGTTCCCGAGGCGCTGATTGTCAGGCGACTGAGTTTGCAGCTATCGGCGCTCTGGAGGCGGACAAAATGCCAGAGGTCGGTGGACTCGCTTGCCGGGCCGTTGGGTGTCAGGTTGCCCGCTGAAACGGAGAAGGTTCGTTGCGCCGCACCATTTCGGAATACCAAATAATCCGAAGCGGGCAGACCCGTAAATGCTGCCGGAACTTCGACCGTACCGGTTTGTCCAGTTACCTCCTCCATCTCTATGGTCGCATCGCAGTTTTCATCGAGCGTTACCCAGGCCAGGTTGTCGCCGGTGTCAAGGGGCATCGCAGAAAAGTCCTCCCCTTCCGGATTCATCAGGCCGTTGGAAAAAACCAACTGCCCGCCGTTGGCCGCGTATCCGAGGGGCGGCGTGGCTGTGTTACCCGTTTGACCAGAATCGAAAGCCGTGGCGAATTCGCATGTACAGTCACTTTCTGCTACTTCTGCCGCAAAACAAATCTTGTTGCTGCGGGCACTTTCGTTTTGGCAGTTTTTGATCTGAACCTCGACGCAAACCGTATCGCTGTTCGAAAGCACAACACCCTGCGAAATCAGGTAGGCCGTGATCTGCGCGTTGGTCGCGTTGAGATGCAAATACGTGCTGCCCGTTCCAATGGCGAGTGCGTCTTCAGGCGCCGCAAACGGGGTTTGAAACACCAATGCCTTGTTTTTGTAAAACCGCCACTGCAACAACCGCTGCGTCCCGACGGGGCAACGGTCGTTGTCGTTCCAGGTCGGAATAGCCGAAAAAAGGGCCTTTCGGGCCAAACGAACGCGCGGTTTTTTATTGGAGCAACAAGGCATGGACGCAGCGGGAATTTACAGCGGACTCGGGAAGGATTTGCTCAGCGAAGGGATGGTGAACGTCTGCCCGTCTTTGGTCGTGACCTCCACTCCGGCGATCACCAGCAGCCAGGTATTGCCGACATTGCTTACAGACTGCGCCACACCCGGAAATACGATTGACAGCGCTCCCGGCACGCCTGTGGTGTTTGGCCCAGGTGCGGTTCCGGCCGGGATTTCCGTATCCAGGGCATCGTACAAGGACGCATTGCCGGCTGTTACAAAACCTGACACGTCGCCGAAGTTCGGTTTGGGTTTTAGGGTGGCCGTGATGTCGAAAGTGCCGGGGGCAGTACCCGGCACAGCGCCGACCACTACCTGCACGTCGCCACCGTCAAGGTCTTGTGGCCGGGTGGTCAAGCGCTTGCGGCAAGGGGTTTGAAAATATCCGTTGGGCATTGTTGGGTTGTTTTTTTAGGTTATCCAATGTAGCGCCGGGTCAAGCCATCCGCGATTGCATAAATGAATACTACAAGCAGTACCGCCAGGGCGAAATACAGCGCCGATTTCGTGTCCGCTTCGTAGCGGTACGTCATCTGGCCGCTTTCGATCATGTCGAGTACCTCCTGGCTCATGCGGCGATTTTTTTGCGAATCAGGGCAGTTGCCACACCCGCCACCACGGCCGCAAGGCAGCCGTACAGCAGGAGTTGGAGGATCGTGCGTTCTGCAAGTGCCACTTCGACACGGATGCCGTCGGTGGACAGTTTTTCGATCACGTCGAGCACTCCCATCCTCAGGTGGTTTTTTGGCGCTTGTTGTAGGCGTTTACGGCTACCGTGAAGACGGCGAGCACTGCCACCAGCAGCAGGGTGAACTGCCAGACAGGAAGCGTTCCGATTGCTTTTTTCATGGTGTGGATGCGGTTTTTGGGTTTTGCAGGCGAAAGAAATAGTACAGGATCATGGTGGCCAGCACCGTGGCGGCGACATGGATCAGCGTTTGGGTAATGACTGCTTTGGCACGCATGTCAGATGTTCAGGTTTTTCACGCGGGCTTGAATAGTTTTCAGTTTGGCGTCCACCACCCCGGCAGCATCGCGAAAACAGCAGCCGCTGACGAAGAAACTGTCGAATGTCGCACGCAGCGTGGCGCCGTACATGGATTTGTAGTAGGCCGCCAGTTGGATCAGTTGTGCGTCGGGAAGTTCGGCCATTGCCAGGATGGTGTCGCAGCGCAGGTCGTTGCAGATGAAGGTCCAGCCGGTGGCTTGTTTCAGGTCGTCGGCCAGGCGTTTCAGGTTTTGCGGCAGCGTGGGGGCGGGCGTGCCGTCCGGGTTGGGCGTGCTGCTGCCGGTGTTCGTGCCGGTATTCGTGTCCGGTTTGTCGCTGCTTACCGCTGACTTTTTGACCATGCGGATCACAAACACCACAATGAGCACCAGCACCAGGGCAACCGCCAGAAACAACCCGATGCGCAGCAGCGTCCGCTGGGTGGCGGGGTTGAATACTTGCTGAACGGCGTTGCTTTGGGGCATGGGTATGGGGTGGTTTAGCAGTCGTACGGGTGGTTGTGCGGGTCTTTGAAATAGTAGGCGTCGTCTTTGGCGCATGCCGGCTGCCCGCCGGCAACGTGGTCGTTAAACACTAATTTCGGTACCCGAAATAGCAGGAACACCGCCGCCCCCAGGACAGCCAGCACCAGCAGGATGCGAAAGACTGCGACAAACGAGGCGTTTTCAGGGTTCATGTCAGTCCGAGGGTGTTCAGTTTTTGTAAAAGCGTGGTGTTCAATCCGTCGCTCATACCCAGGAAGGAACAATCGTCCGTGTACGTGGCGCTAACGGCGCTGTGCAGGGTGTCGCCGTGTGTGTTTTTGTACGCGTTGTGGATCACCCGGAGTTGATTGTCGTTCCACTGCAAAGCGTCGTAAAGTGCCTGGCAGCGCCCGCTGGAAGTCAGAGCATTGCCCGTCAGGGTGTCGTGCAGGCGTTTGGCGGTGTTTTTGCGCTGCAAGTAAAAATCAGCCGGCACATCACCGCCGCCCGTTTGCAGGTTGGCATCCTCCGGCACCAGGCCGAATAGCACCCGGAAGTAGGGGCGGAAAAACCACCACAGCGCGAGCGCCAGAAGTGCCAGGCCGATCCACGGGGCGCTTTTTTGAAAAAAGCCCGTGGCGCCCGATCCGGCCCGCCATATTGCCGTTGCTGCGGTGACTGCCATTGCCTCCGGTGGTCGCCTTTAGTTCGAGTATGCCGACACCGGTCCCATCAGGCGAGACTTCAGGCTCTGCATCACCGGCGTGCCCGTGACCGAGGTGGACGTCGCCGAGGCGCTGCTTGTGGTGGTAGTGGTGGCGACCTTTTTGATCTTCGGGTACACGTATCGGATAAAAAGCAGGGTGGCGCCCACAGCGAGCACGGCAATGACCCAGCGTTTTTTCAAAATGCGCATCATGGTTTTTAGAGTTTTGAGTTTCGGGTTTTGAGTTTTGAGTGTGGCCGAGCGTGATTCTGTTCACGCGGCGACCTTTTCAAGGATTCGCCCCAGGTAGCGCAGCACGCACAGCAGTCCGATGACGGCCAGTCCGATCAGTATCCAGGCTACGTAGGGGCGACGTTTGCCGTCGCCCAAAAACGAGGCGACAGGGTTTTGCGGCATCGTTTGGCGGATTTGGTCCACCAGCAGCCGGGCCGGGGTTTTACCCGTCGTTTGCCGGATGGTTGTCAATTCGGCGGCGTACAAGCCCATTTGATCCACGGGAACGTCCAGCAACTGCTCCAGCCAGATCAGGAAAGCCTCGGGCGACAGCCGTCCGGACTGCTCCTGAATGGAGTATGAGATGGCATCCACGTTTGGGAGCATCGCGGCACTGACGCGGCCTTCGGCAACCAGCCGAGCATAAACGCCCGTCAGGTTGTTGGTCGTAATCAGGTGTACCAGTTCGTCCGTTGAGTACTGCGTTTGCACGGGGCAGAGGGGCGCTTTGGGGTGAAAAAGAAAGGCTGGGTGGACCGGGTGAAAATCCGGTCGGCCGGGCCGTTTAGTTCGCGCCGCGAAAGCCCGTGTAAATGGTCAGGGTGTACTTGCGTTTGCCGACCAGGCCGGGGATTTTCCACTGCGTATCGCGGTCGAACAGGTTGGCCGCCGAACTCAGCGAGATGTCGGCGTACTTCAAATCGGTGCGCGGGAAGGCCTCCAGGTTCTCGAAATTGCTCACGTCAATGCGACCGAAATCGCCCTCGCCATTGATGTTTTTGCGCGAGAACATGATGTGATCCGGCAGGTCCACCACGCTACCTGAATCCGCGCCGGCGGCTTTCTGGGCCTTAATCTGGAAGGCGGCGAAGGTGTACGGGGTGGAGCATAGGCGATTGAGAAACACCGAATAACGGTTGCAAGTGGGTGTGCCGATGTACAAGGTGGCCTTGTTTTCGCTCACGTTGCAGGTGTCGCAGGACGACTCGTGCGTCTCACTGGAGTCGCCGATGTAGGCCACGCATTCCTGGTCCTCGTCGAACTCCGAGGTGTCGATCGTGAGCGTGATGTACTTCTCGACGGGTGCGCCGGCGCTTTTGGCCACCTGGCCGTCGATGGGCGAGCCGGGCGGCGTTACCTGCGGGCCGGTCACGTCAACGGTGGTGGCCACCAGGTCGGTCGGCATTTTTTTCTTGGTGTACTCGAGGCCCGCGAGAATCTGCTTGGAGATGTTGTTGGGCAGGGTTTGTACGAAATCCATTGGGGAGCCTTGGTTTAGGGGTGAATGGGGGTGTTTTTTGGGGGTGGTAGAATTAAGGCTCAAAAATAAATGGAAGGAGGAGATAGCCTGTTCGAATCTTGATGGATTGTGAGGAAGTGCTCCATTTCTTTTGGATAGTTTCCGGAATATTTGTCTAAAATGCGACAAATGTTGTCATTGCCTTAGCCTTTGGGTAGCATACTGTTATTGAGGCAAATAACACATTCCCAAAGAAATACAATCTGGTTGTTCAACAAACCGATATGCTTGTGTTACTTAAGGTGATAGATTAGATTGTTGCATTCATTGGAAATGACCTATACTTTTGAACGTAGTTTCCAAAATCGTCTTAAACCTTCCTTATGCCAACGCTTTACCCAAAAATTTCGAACCTCTTTACTTTCCCATTGCTGTTTACCTTAGTTCTATTGTTGGCCTGTTCTGCATTGACCTCGGCCCAAAGAGCCTTTACATTCTCAATCGCGGCAACCACTCCCTTGTAAGTGTTTCCCCTGACAATCCGGGCTCGTCGGTTACCTTGGTAGCCGATCAGGGATTTCACAGCGCATACGATCTGGTGGCAGATGCAAGCTCGGGCGCTTTGTATTGGGTCGATGGCTTCAATCAGAAAATTACGCAAAGTAATGCGTCTGATCCCCTTTCACAAACTGCCTCCCCTTTTATAGTGACCACTCCCGTCGACCTTAAACTGGACCAGGCCAATCAACTATTGTATTGGATGGATAATGCTGAAAAAAGGATCGTACGGGCTAAGCTGGATGGGAGCGGGGCCGAAACCGTTCCGACAAGTGAACTATCCAATCCAAGCGCATTGGAGCTAATATCGGCGTTAGACTTACTATTTTACGCCGATATCGGGAATCATTCTATTTGGAGCAGCAGTTTGTCTGGCGCCAACTCTAAGCAGTTGGTGAAAACAGATGCGGAATTCCCGGTACGGCTGCTCATCGACCCGGTGAAAGGGAAGCTATATTGGGCCAATGATGGCGAACACCTGATCGAACGAATCAATTTTGATGGCTCCGACCGGGAAATCTTTTATCAGGGAACGGAAGAAGAGCATCCTTTCGGCCTCTTCCTGGACCAGGAAAATGGTCTGTTGTACTGGACCGATTATGGAACGGACCAGGTTATGCGGGCTAAGGTAAATAGCCCGGCGATGCCGGAGTTGGTCGTCGACGGTTTATCAGATCCGATTGCGGTTGTTGTTTTAGATAAACCGGCGTTTCAACCGGACATTTCCAGCGACAGGGAAAATCAGGAGGCGAAAACTCCCCGCATAGCGCTTTATCCTAACCCGGCTAGCCAATTGGTTATATTTACTTCGCTTGAACAAGATCAAGCCATTGAATGGCTCAAAGTATTCGACCTGACAGGTAATCAATTGTATTATCAGAGTGTCGGCGCCGATACCCATAAACTCGATATTCAAACCTTCCCGGAAGGGTACTACAGCTATACAACACGTGTCGCGGGCCAATTAATTTCCGGCCATTTTTCCATCGTTCACTAAGACCTGATTACCTTAAAATAATTTGTCATGACAAGGATTATTTCCATTGTTCATATTGCTTGGCTATTGATTTTGGTCAACACCGGCGTCTACGCCCAAGCCCCCAGCGCAGACCCTTCGCAAGACATCTTGCCGCCAAGCCCCTCGGCGGCTTCCATTACCAAATACGTGGATTTTCCGGCTGTAAGCAGCAGCGGTACGCCATCGGTATCCGTTCCGCTGGGCATGCTTGGCGGCAGGGGCATTGGGATACCTATTTCGCTCGAATACCACGCCGGTGGAGTCCGTGTGGATGAAGTGGCCGGCATTGTGGGCCTTGGGTGGTCACTGAATGCCGGCGGCGTTATCACCCGTACGGTGAATGGCCTGCCGGATGAGGATGATGACGGATTCATGTTTCGCGGCAACGACGTGCCCACTCCCCCCTATCATGACTACTCCGGCCTACACGGCGATGCAGATTTTGCTTCCGGAGCATGGGATAGTCAACCCGACATTTTCAGTTTAGCTTCGGCGCTTATTCCGGGAAATTCGTATTCGATGATGCCTCTACGGTGCGATTCATCCCACAGCAAGACCTTAAGGTATCCTATACTACTTGCACTACCTGTCCCGGTCAGCTGTTTGCCGGCTCCATCATCAGCCTCACCATCACTGCGCCCGATGGGGTTCAATATCTTTTTGGCACAGAAAGCGCCGTCGAATATTCCACAACCGGTAGTTATTTCGTTGGAGGAAGTGCATCCTGTACAGGTAAAACCTATAGTTCGCCAGCAGCGACGGCTTGGTCTTTAAAAAGTATCACGAATCCCAGAACCGCTGATCTTATCACCTTCAACTACAATACCAACCGCATTTACTATGACCTGAGCTACAACGAGTCGTACTCTTATCCCGCGCCCGGAAACTATGTCGGTGAGCCTTCATGCCCGAGCAATACCAGCGTATCGAAATGCGTCACCACTAAGACTGACAATGGCGTCATCCTGAGCCATTGTATCCTCGGAAGGAAAGTTGAATTTGTTTCTTCTTCCACCCGCTCTGATGTCACCGTGCAATTGGGCCAATACCGCCTTGATACGGTCAAATTCTATGGCAAAGAAAATATTTTGTTAAAATCATATCGACTGGTACAAACTTTTGTTCAGTCTTCCGGATCAACTCCAAGCACGGCCGGTACATCAACCTACCGGATGTACTTAGACGAAGTATACCCAGCGGAAAGTGGTTTGCGAAAAGTTAGCATAGTTTAATTTTGCATGATGATTCACCTTGATGACGGCACGGTAAAGCGGCTTCGGGTTCTACAACGGGCGCACAAAGACAAGCGAGTGTTTCTCAAGGTGACGGTTTTGTTGATGCTTCATCAGGGTTTTACACCTCAGATGATCGCCGACAGTCTGGGAATTGACGATTCTACCGTTTATCGCTACCGTCAGGGTTTTGAGGAGTTGGGTTTGGAGGATTATCTGAAGACATTTTTTATGGCCTACTCGGGTCAGTTGACGGAGGACGAAGAGCAGCAATTGCTTGCGGAAGTTCGGGAACGCCTGTACATCACCAGCAAGCAGGTTGCGGCCTACATCGAAAGTGCTTTTGGAGTTCGGTATTCGTTGTCTGCTGTGGTCAAACTGCTCCATCGATTGGGTTTACCTACAAAAAGACCAAAGGTGTCGGTATCAAAGCAGATCGTGAGGCTCAGAAAAAATTTGTTAAAGAATTGAGCGAATTATTGGCCCAAGAAGATGAAAATCAAGTAGTTTACTTCAATGATGCCGTACATCCTCAGCATAATACCCGTCCGGATTATGGTTGGATTTACCGGGGTGAAGACTTTGAAATACCCACTAACCCGGGCCGTAAGCGTGTCAATATTAATGGAGCGCTCAATGCACACAAAGTTACGGATGTGCTAGTTGTTGAATCCGATCGTGTCAATGCTCAATCCTGCATCAAGTTGTGGAAAAAACAACGACGAAGGCACCCGGATAAAACCATCATCAACATCTGCGATAATGCGCCCTATTACCACTCCAGATACCTCAAAAACTGGCTGGCTGAAAATCCTTGGTGTAAAGTGATCTATCTGCCGCCATATGCCCCAAACCTGAACCTAATTGAGCGATTATGGAAGTATTTACGAAAGCAGGTGACCTCGTACAATTTTTATGAGCACTTTGCTGAATTTCGACAGGCCATACTCGACTTTTTCAAAATATCAAAGAGCATAAACAAGCGCTGGAGTCTCTCCTGACGCTCAAATTTCGTATTGCCGGGCTATAATGGTTTTTCGCAAACCACTTTCCGCTGGGTATAAAACAGTTTTCGGCTATCGGCGCCTTAATCAATACCCAAACATTTGAATACCATAACAGAGCCTTATTTCCACCCCGTATGTCCCATAAACAGGATGCCTGGGGGTATTTCAATAACAAAAACAATACCCAAAGCACACCGCGCCCGATAATAGCCTTCCTGTGCTTCAATATATTCAAACCTATCACCCTTCATTTTCTCCTGCCAACCGCACACCCGACCCAAATTACGCTTGGTATAGCGTTTTGAAAAAGGTTACTTTTCCCACCGGCGGTTCTGCCGAATATGAATACGAGAGTAACCAGTTGCCCGTTTGCGATTCCATCAATATTCCCTCTAATGCTTTGACCAGTGAGGCAGTTAATTTTACCGGTACCCCACAAACCAAAACCAAAGACTTTTATCTTCCCTCCGACCAGTGGGTTCAAATTAATTACTATGTACTCATGAACGGCTTCCGCTGCGACGGGGCTTCTTCAAAGATAACGGCATTGGACGCCGGCAATCCTTTTACCGGGCTTACTTGGGGCGGTTGCGCGCAAATGGTCAGTCCCATAGAACTACAAGGTAGTGTCTCCTGGTTTCTGAAGGCCGGTAACTACCGCTTGGAAGTAAAGGTTTTCCAGGGCCCCGAATCGGGTTATCCGCCGCCTTTCAGCACTTCACCCGAGTCGGCAACCCTGGCGGTGCAATACGTTAGCTACACCCCCTCCTTTATCGTCAATGAAGTCACTGGCGGGATCCGGGTCAAAAAAATCACGCTATCCGACGGACTGAGCCCTAACCACTCTCCAAACATCGTCAAGGCATATAAATACCATAAAGCCGACCAGGGTAGTTGCCCGGATGCTTCCTCCGGATATTACATGGGTCGTTACGCGCGCTATCTCACCCAGGATTACTCCATCATAGATCCGAGCAGTATCTTATGCGATTACGAGCTTATGCCGGTATTTTCGCATTACCTCCAGCAGTATGACGAACCTGGTCGCGAGCAATGGCACGATCGTCAGTTACCGGGAGATGTGGGTGCTGGATGGCGCCAACGGCGAGAACGGAAGGCAGTATTTAAAACATGAGATTTTTCAGGACGGCAACTCGCAGTCGGGGCCGAACTACTATGCCATTTTTCTGAGTACGCCCACGGTGGATTACTCCTGGAAAAATGGAAAACTCGTGGAGGAGAAGTTTATCAACAGCCAAAACCAAACCGTTCAACAAAACCTATACGAGTATGAGTTCAACGAAACGGCCGGCAAAGTGTCCTTAAAAGCCATGCTGGCCAGGAAAATATTCGAACCGTATTGTCCAAACAGCTTTATGTTTACCTGCGACGGTGTAAATAATGAACCTGAAGAGTACAATATTGTCTATGATATGTGCGGCTTACCCGAGCACATGTGCAATATCGCATATACCTGGTATTCACCCTGCTATAATCAGCCTGCCGGTACCGTGATCAACAACTCGACTTATGCTCTAAATCCTTACGCCATCGAATGGTACGATGTTATATCCCAGTTTGTTTATTTGAAAAAGAAAATCGAACGGACTTATGATCCAAACGGCTCCGCTAACTATGTGGAAACAGTTACCGATTACCAGTACGACCTGCCCAGCCTGCGGCACCATATGCCTGTGAAGTCCATTGTCACTAACAGCGACGGCGCTCAATACGCTACCCGGACAGTCTACCCGCCGGAATATAATACTTCGACTGTTTCCGGTACCACTGCCACGGCCATTAGAGACCTCAAGGATAATTACATCATCAACGCACCGGTGGAAATCGTACAAACCCTAAAAAAATCCGGTCAAACCGAAAAAGTAACCGGGGCGCAATTGATCAAACACAAGAATTTTAGCGGAACCCGTATCCTGCCAAATGAACTCTGGCAATTGGGAACCACCTCGGCTTTAAGCGATTTTATCTGGTCCACCATCAGCGGCGACGGTACTTTTGGCAACGATAGCCGATACTACCAAACCCGCGTCCTGGGCAACTACGATACTAATGGCAACCTGCTCGAATGGCATAAAACCGACGATCAGGTTTCTTCTTTCCTATATTGGAACGGTACTGCCGCTGCCGTGGCTTATGCCCGGAATGCTTTCCCTTCTGAAATCGCCTATACCGGCTTCGAATCTCCTGGACAAATGAGCGCCGCCCACAACGGCAACTGGACCATCAGCGGAACCAATACCGCCGCGGACTGGAACACCGCCACTGGGTATTACCACACCGGCAAAACAGGGTATAAAGTCGGTACCGCGCATTCCATTACCCGATCCGGCCTGCCTTCAGGGAACTACGTGGTGTCGTTTTTCTACCGAGATGGCCAGGTAAAAGTCAATGGCACGACCATAGGGGCCGCGGCAACCAGTAACTGGCAATACGCTGAAACTACAGTGAACATACCTGGCGGAACGGCCACTATCACCGGCGCTGTGTCAGCTGCCTATATCGACGAACTGCGCCTACACCCTGCCGACGCCCTGATGCGCACCATTGCCCCGGATAATAACAGCCTGCTGCCGCTTTCCATGTCCGATGAAAACAGTGTGCCGACCCATTATGAATACGACAAAAGTCTGCGGCTTCAAGTAATCCGCGACCAGGATCGAAACATCGTACAAACGTACGAATACAACTACCAGCAGGCCGGCGCCGCGCTGAATGACATCAAAGCCCGTACCGTGTTGACAAGCGGCCAAACAACGGTGGCCCAGGTTAATGTACTGACGGGGGCCAATGTCCGCCGCATATTTCAATACATGGACGGGTTGGGGCGGCCCATTCAGGCCAATGAAATCGGCCAGTCACAGGCCCAAAACGATATCGTCACCCCGCAGATTTATGACGCATTTGGGCGGGAAGCAAAAAAATACCTGCCCTACACTTATACCACCAACAGCGGCGCCTATCGCTCCACGGCCCTTTCGGAACAAAATACCTTTATCAACGGCTTCGGCGCTGGCGGCTACGGCTTCAGCGAGCAAAGCTTCGAGGCTTCACCACTGAATCGAGTTGTAGAACAAAGCGCACCCGGCGCTGCCTGGCGCACCGGGCAGGCTACCAGGAAGTTCGTGTATCGCACAAATACCTCGGGCGACGCCGTCAGGGACCTCTCCAATGCCGGAACCCTTTTTGCCGCCAATACCCTGAATGTGTTGGAAGAAACGGACGAAAACAACCGAAAAAAAATCACTTTCACCGACAAACTGGGTCGCACCGTACTTGTCAAACAACAGGTGGTGGAAACTCCCGCCAACCCGCCGGGCAACTACGATTACACCCTGACCTACACGGCTTACGACGACTTCGGCCGGCCAGTAGCCGTGATCCCGCCCGAGGCCACCAAAAAAATGATCACCCTGAACAACTGGAACCATTTTTTTACCGGGTATTCTGCCATGACTTATCGCTATACCTACGACAGTCGGGGCGCATGGTCACCAAGTCGATTCCGACAGGCGGTACCACTTCTATTTGGTATGACCGGCTCGATCGGCCCGTACTGACGCAGGACGCTAAAGGGTTCAAGGCCTTTATCCGGTACGACATCTTGAGCCGACCCGTGGTAAGCGGAAAATATAAAGGCACATCTACGCCCGGTGAGCGAACCGTTGTACGAAACACCGAATACCACAGCCGCCGCACATTACTACACCGGCGTCACTTTCCCAACCGACAACAATATCGACTACTATAAAATATTCTACTACGACGATTACGACTTAGATAACAACGGCAGCCTCGCAGCAAACGAAACCTATACCAATCCTGGCGACAGCGGCTATGAAACGGCAGCTTTTACCCGCACGCGGGGAAAAGCGACTGCTGCAAAAACGGCTATCCTACCGAACGACGACAGTACCCCGACTATATTTCTGATCACTCGTACCTATTATGACAAAGAGTACAGTGTCATCCAGATAAACAAACAAAATCACCTGGGGGGGGCTGACATTATCTCCAGCGTCTACGACTTCGCCAACCGGCTGACCAAAACCCGTCGCGAGCACACGGCCACTCCTCCCGGCGGCACCCTGAAAACGTATGTCATCCGCGAAGAATATACCCTTGATCACGCCGGGAGGGTGCGTTTTACCCGGCACCATATCGCCACCACTACCACGCCGAATCCCACAAGCGGTTGGGTGGTCACCTCCGCGCCCGTGTACGACGAATCCGGCCGCCTCGTTGACAAACGCCTGCATGCCAGCAACTACGACGGTTCATCGGCCATCACGACCAGTTCCAATTTCAACTACCTGCAATCACTCGACTATACCTACAATATCCGCAGTTGGCTGACGGGGTTGAATGATATGGCCAATTGTAATGTCCAGGCCGGCGACCAGTTGGCCGACTTGCTCAAAATGCAATTGAGTTACGACGTACCCACGGGCGGCGGTACGGCTCAGTTTAACGGCAATATCTCTACCATGCAGTGGCGTACTTATATCAACAGTACGTGCTCTCCCCAGCACCAATACCGCTTCACTTACGACCCGCTGAACCGACTTACTGCCGCAGATCATTACACGAACAGCAGCGGCTCCTGGACTTTTACCAACAACTACTCAGAGTCCGGTATTACGTATGACCTGAACGGCAACCTCAAAACCTACACTCGTCGCGGACTTACTGTCGCCCCGACCACTTATGGCATTATCGATCAACTCACCTATACCTACAGCGACGGCGCCCGGCCGGATAAGTTGAGCCAAATCGGCGATGCCGGCAGTGCCACGAAAGGATTCAAATTCACGACCGGAGCGGCGAGTTATGGGTATGACTCGAACGGAAACATGACGCTGGACAACCACAAAAGCCTAACGATCAACTACAATTTCTTGAATCTACCCCGAACCTTTACTTCTGGAGCGAATACCATGACGGTCACTTACACGGCCGATGGAGAAAAACTCGGCAAAACCGTAAGTGGTGTGACGAAAAACTATGTTTCAGGGATTGAATACTCCGGCGCAAACCTCGAAGCCATTTACCATGCCGATGGGCGCTGTACGTTAAACACCGCAACAACTTTTTATTACGAGTACACGCTAAAAGACCACCTTGGCAACGCCCGAGTCAGCTGGCGGGCCATCACGAACGGTACGGCAATTCAAGTCCTGCAAGAAAATCACTATTATCCCTTCGGCATGGCACAGGAAGGCAGCTGGACGCCGCAGGTGGGTACGGAAAATCAGTACCAGTATAATAGCAAGGAGTTTAATGAGGATTTGGGGGTAAATTGGTATAATTACGGAGCTCGGTGTTATGATCCGGCAGTGGGGCGGTGGTGGAGTGTGGATCCGTTGGCGGAGAAGTACCGCAGTTGGTCTCCATATCAGTATGGATTAAATAATTCAGTCCGAATGATTGACCCTGATGGCCGCCAAGTCCAAGATATCATTATTAGATATTCCAAAGATATGACAGAGGATGATAGGGCAAAATACAATAAACAAATTTCTACTATTCTTGGAAATCTTACAGATGATAAAATAAGTATTAAAAATGGAAAAGTCACTATTGATGAAAAATCTGATGGGTCTAAGAAAAATGCTACAAGATTGATTCGTGGATTTATTGAAGGAATGAATGTAGGCGACAAAATAGTAAAAAGGGATGTTACAATTACAAAAAATGCAGAAGGCCAAAAAAACGCAACAACTGTAGTTGATACTAAATCTAATGATCCTGATGAAAGACCTGCTAACGCCAGTAATGGTATAGGTGTTTCAAATTCAATTATTGCATTTGACCCAGAAAGCCCTTCTGGAAAAGGCTACTATCCTGCTGATGGTGGTGAGAAGGCGACAGCAAGCAATGAAATGGCCTTACTACATGAGCTGGTTCATGCACACCGTAATGCAGCAGGGGTGAGAGCAAGTGTTGCAAGAGGCTCTTGTGGCTGTAAAAGAGGAGAGCATGTCACATTGGAGGAAGCGAAGGTACAGACTATCATGAATACCGTTTTTCAGCCCGAAAATTCTAAGTTTATTCAATTGACAGAGAATCCTTATAAAGATTAAAATTTAGATTATGGATACGTTGTTTAAATTAGCAATATTCTTTTTATTGATGTCATGTAAAGATGTAAAATTGATTGATTCATCTACCCCTATAAAATATCAAGATTGGAAACCACATGCATTAAAAAAAATGACAAAAGAGTTAGTTACTGTGTGTAATAATTGGCCCAAAGAGTGGGGTAAGTGCCCCGATGGAATCAATGACTCAATTTGTATTGCCTCTGTTGATATAGATAAAAATATTATTGTTATTAAATCTATTCTTGACTCGCAAAGAGGCGATTATGAGATAGTTATATTGCAGCAATTTATTGAAGGGTTTAACTCCTGGCATTGTGAAACGTTTTTGACCGATAGTGACAACACCTGGCGAGGAAAAGAAATTTGCAAGTCAAGTATAAGTGGAAACCCTGAAGTCATTAAAGCGGAAGAACCAATTGAAAAAATAATAGTTTTGGATAATAGTGAACTTGATTATTATTGGAACTTAAAATCAGGAACTTTTTCGTCAAATGGGATTATTGCAATAACTATTATTGACAAGCAACTAAATATTTTGAAATGTAACATAGTCTTATACCCTTAGTTTGTTTGCCTCGGCTCAACCAAACCCCGAACGAGGCTTTCTCCCCTTCTCTGATTGAAAATATCTTGCTGTGATGCCGCTGAGTGTGCCTTTAGCAAAAAAGCCACCCCACCCTTCCGGCGGAGCAGCCCCTTAAATATGAAAACAAAACTATCCGAATTTCCTACACCACAGCGGCCGGCACAAACTCCACCCTTACCCCCGGATTCCCATCAAACAACAACCGCACAATCACCTCCGCCAAATCCACCGGCAGCTCCGTCCGCTTCGATTTTTCTCGGTACAACTGAGCAAAAGTCGGGTCCGAATCCCGCAGCACAGCGATTTTATGCCGCAGGCTCGCGGTGGTGATGTGCAGCGCATTGGCCAGGTCGCTTTTGGCCACCCGGCCGGCGGCCACGGTCAGGCGGATGGGGTTTTCGTTGAGCCAGTTGGCTACACAGGTGGCTTCGCAGGGTTGTGGCATGGTGTTCAGGGGTTAGGGTTTTAGGTATTTGGGGGTTCTTCGAGGCCGGATTCCAGAAGGGTTCGGATTTCGGCCACGATACGTTTCCCATCCGGTTGCCCGTCGTCGGTGACGGGCAGATGACTTTCCTTCAACAGGGCGCCGCCGACGGTGAACAGTTGAAATACCCAAGCCGGGAAGGGTTCAGCATTGGATAGCTGCCGGAAATCGCCAAAGGTGCCGGCATGATCCAGCACCGCCAGCACACGCAGCGTTTCTCCGGTATTCCAGGCGTTGAAAGCCGGGTAAAGCAGACTGAAATCCGGTTGGATATTGAATTTTAAACCGGGATTCAGGATCGGCATCCGAAAACCGGCCGGCGGCTGGGCATGCACAGCATCGGAAGAGGCGGGCGGGCCTTGCTTGAGCGTGTCCAATTCCGCATTACCGGCATCAAGCAATTCCTGCAACGCTTCGTTTTCACCGGCCAAGCCGACAATGCGTCGTTTTAATCTCCGGCTGGAACGGAGGGACAGCATGTACAGCGTCAACAAGACGGCAAACAGGATCAGCAACGCGATGCCGACGGGTTTCCAAGGCAGCCGAATGGCGCCCGGGGAAAGATGAAGTTGTTCCATTACTCAGGTGGCTTTTTTGATTTCTGCGACGATCTGCTGGATTTCGCCGGGCGACAGCGCCACGGTCACTTTGCCCTGATCGAGCAGTTGCCGGGCTTTGCGTTCGTTTTTGAGCCGGCGCAGGTTGACTGTGATGGTAAAAGCGGCGGCCGCGGCGATCAGGGCGAGCGCCAGTCCGATGGCCCAACGGGGTATGTTTTCCATGTGCAAAAGGTTTTTGAGGTTTACAGGGTTTCGCCGTCTTCCATCCGCATTTTGATGACGGCAGATGACCAGCGCAGGTCTTTGGTGTGAAAACTCCAGTTCCGGCCTTTTGCGCGTTCGATGCGGATGCGATGCTGGGTCGCGGCGGATTTGGCCAGCGCCAGCACGGATTCTAAAGCCTTCGTGAAATCTCGTGTTTTGAGATTGCCAAAGCCGCCGAACGCAATAGCCATGTCGGTGGCCCGCATTTCAATTTCGCGGTTGCCAAAGCGCACAATCAGGCGCACCTCTTCTGTCTCATTTCCCCGGGCGACTTCGGTAAAAGACCTTCTGTGGTATTCCTCCAACAACGCAGCGATGGCGTACCGCTCCACCTGGATGGACACCTGGCGCCGGATGGCCTCCACTTCCGCATCGAAGCCGGTTTGCTCGGCCTGTTCGCGGCGTTGTTTGGCAATATCGCCGTAGCGGACGGTGATTTGCAGTTCTTTGGCAGATAGCTCGCTGACGGCTTTGGCGGGCAGGTGGCTGTCGTAAAAGAGGATGACTTCATCGTCGGTCCAGTCCTCGATGGGCAGGTTGATGAAGGAGGGCGGCTCGGGTGGTTGTGGCGTTTCGGGCGTAGTATCGGCTATCATGGTCAGTTGTTTTGGTTTTTATAATATTCGAATTTATAGGTTGATCTGTGCGGCCTCACCCCCATCCCCTCTCCCAAAGGAGAGGGGGGCTTGCCCTCACTTTGCTCATAGTCCTGGTGCAGGGCCTGCCCATTTTCGATTTTGGGGCAAGCCTACTGCTGATCTACAAGTAACCCAGGATCAAGCCCCCCTCTCGCAGAGGAGAGGGGGGCTTGCCCCTTAGTCCTGGTGCGGGCCTTTTCGATTTTGGGGCAAGCCTACTGCTGATCTACAAGTAACCCCGGATCAGGCCCCCCTCTCCTTTGGGAGAGGGGATGGGGGTGAGGCCGGATACGGCACGCTCTTCATCATCCCCGGATTTTTCACATCCGGCACCAGAATTTCCAGTTTGTCGAGATCCGCGTAGAGCTTGGTGCGCCCTGTCTCCCGGTCGTACAGCACAAAGGGCGACATCTTCGCCGCCGGACTGCGCAACCGCTGCAACGTGGTCCAGATCGCGTACAACTCCTCGGGCAGGGTTCGGACCGTGAACCAGGCTTCGTGGTTGGGTTTGTCGCCGGTGCGGAACACGATGTAGATGCGGAAAGCCTTGCGCAACAGCAGGTTCATGCTCATAAAGTCGTGGCTCACCACCATCACGTCGATGCAGTTGTTGCGGTGGATGGTGAAAAACTCGATCTGTTCCTCGGGCATCTCGCTCTTTTGCGGGATGTAGTTGCGGCTCTCGTCCAGGATGACCAGACCGTTGCGGAACCAGGTGCTCAGGATTTGAAACCAAGACGGGTCTTTCCACTTCACGTTGCGGAGCACCCGGATGCCGCGATCCCAGCGCTGGGCCTTGCGCGTCTGCGGGTTGATCACGCCGTATTTCAATTCGGTCAGCGTGATCTGCGGGAACTCGTCGAAGGCGGTGGACCGCGAAGGATCGCAGATCAGCACTTTGCGAGGCACTTTTTTATCCTTGGTGCGCTCGATATAGAACCGGGCTTGTTGCCGGATGAAGGTGCTTTTGCCCTTGCCCAGGTCGCCAAAAACGCACATCGAACAGTAGTCCCGCTGGTTGGGGTCTTTTGAGTTGTCCAGTCCATCGTAAATCGACTGCATGGGCGAAGGGGTAAAAACGGTGTTTGGGGTTTGGTCTGGGGTTATGTAGTGGGTTGTTTGTCGTTCCAGTATGTCGCCTCCTGGGTATTCACGAACGCTGTGAACTTGTCCAGGACGCTGTCGGCATTGTTAAAACCGATCTTTTCCAGCAGGATCTTGCCGCCGTTCACCACAAGGGGCGTGAGCAGCAGAAAACCCAGCAGCAGTTCCGGCGAGATGCGCACCTGCCGCGCTTCGAGGATTTTGTCCAACAGCCGGACAGTGCGCTGTTTCAATCCCTCGCTCATGGCTACCTGTTCGGCAAAGGAGGTCTTGCGCTTCGTAAAACCGAGCACCGCCTCCTGCGCTTTTTCGTACAGTGCCTTTTCGCCGGGATTCGCTTTGCCGGCAGCAATTTTCGGGTACAGCTCTTCGACGGTTTGCACAGCCGTTTTTGGTGTGCTGAAATAGTCGTACGACCACACCGCCAGCACGGACTGGAGGATGTCGTACCAGTCCACCAGCTCCTGGGCGGCAATGCTGTTCAGTTCGGAGTCCAGGGCGGTCAGGCGGGCGCGTCAACCGGCGGGCGGCCGGATGACGATGCCGTCCTCGGGGGATGACCATTGGTCAAGGCAGGGGCCTCGGGGGCATTTTGGGGCATTTCCCGTTTGGCGATTTCTTCGGCTTCGGCCAACAGGCGACCGTTTTGGCGAATGGCCTCTACCCGCTCAATGAATTCCGGCAGGGTACCGGTTTCTTCGCCGAGGTCTTCGGGCAAGGCTTCGGGCGTTTCAGCGCCGGGCGCAGACACAATTTCAGCCACGGCCAGGACGGCCGGCTCCACAGTGCGATCCGAGGTAGCATCGAGCAATTCGGCCAGGATGTCGTCGCCGGCAATCGGGATGCCGTTGAGGATTTGTTCGAGAACCGGTAATTCAACTTGGGCCTCGTCCAACACCGCGCCGACGGTCGTTTTAAAGTTTTTGCCGCCGCGTTTAGCCATTGGGAAGTTGGGTTTTAGGTTCTTCCGGAAGGTGTTTTTTCAGGACTTCCACCAGGTGAGCGTAAGCCGTGAAGTCAATGCCCGCTTCCGCCAGGATGGGCGCCAGGGCGTTCACCTCAATCCTGCCCAGCCAACTGCCCTCGAACGCTCCGGCAAGTAGTTTGCCGTTGTCAATCAGGGTATCCCGTTTCTTGCCGTCCATCAGAATGCCCAGGATCGTTTTGGCGTCGAGGGCTTCGCCGAGGGGCAACACGGCCATCAGTTCGCCGATCTTGTCCGCGTGGCCGGCGATGCGTTCGCAGGATTTCAGTAAATAATATATGGTGTTGGTCAGGATGACTTTTTGGGTCGTCAACTCGCTCACTTTGAAGGCCGCGTCCGCATACGCCCTGGCGTTTTCGCGCAGGCGCCCGGCGAGTTGGGAAAACCGCGCCGTGGTGGTGACTTTCACCCTGCCCTGCCGGATAGCTGCGAGCAGCGTATCGCCGTGCCGGTCGAGGTCTTTGAGCCAACCGGTCAGTTGATCCGCTCCTGCCGAGGTCTCTGTTTCGCCATTCATTATCAGGGAGTTATCAGCCATTTTTTTCGGAATATTTTCGGTAAATTTTCGGAAAGGTTCCGGTAGGTTTTCGGTAAAGTCTCGGCATGGTTTCGGTAAAAAACCGATATATCGAATCGGTGTAAATTGTTTGCCGGATTTATTCCGGGTATTTCCCGCTTTTCGTTCGAAGTTTTGAAAACATGTTCCCGAAAGCGGCTTCCCTGCGATCTTTCATTTTACAGAAACAAATTTGCGGTATTCGTTGCATATTTGGCGACTAAATAAGTAACTTTGTTGCAACATTATATAGGCTCAAAAACTTGCAGATTACAACACTCAAACATTGCTATGGGACAACAACATGGGCGTTTTGCCGACCGGACGTTCGATGGGACGGAAGTCCGGTTTCTGGAAATACGCGGAACCGGGACCACCGGAAAGTGGCTATTTGAAATCCGGGCGCTGGAGCGCGCCGGCGCGCACACGAAACGAACGCGCTTCGTGGTGGAATTTCTGCCCAAAGCCTACCGGCTCAGCCGGCTGGGCATGGTAGGGCAGGGGAGCGAAATCGGGATAGCCGAAATGATCGGGCTGCTGGAAGTACCAGAGGACATCAAAACGGCCTTCGAGGGACACATCCGCCAGGAATGCGAGCGCCGCCGGATAACGCTGCGACGGACTCGACAAGGCCCCGGTTACCTGCTGCGCCAATTGGCGACGCTGCTGATTAACGCCGAAATCCGACCCGCTGCGAAAGCCGAACAAGAGGTGCTGGATATTATCCGGCGCCACCTGGAAAACCCGGTTTTCATCCACCGGGTAAAGAGCGCCACGGACCAGTACCATTTCGGGGATGAGCACATCGGCAGATTCTTTATGAAGGAGACCCCGGCTTACCAGGAATAAGCGAACAATTAAACAGTAGGCAATATGGATATTACACCAGGTCGGAACCCACAAGATTGGGCCGCGTTCAACAGCCGCTTCCGGCTGCTGCTTTCTCCCCTTATTTCCGCGCTTTGCTTCCTCGTGGTCGTGCTGGGGAGCGTGTACGGCATGAAAAAGATGCTGGAACCGCAGTTTCCCGGCATCGGACTGTGGGTGGCTGTGGTCATCGCGTTCGTGGTGCAACGGCTCAACGGCGTGTCGGTGCATTTCAGCACCCGGATGATCGCCGCGGCTTTCCTGCCCAAGTCGGAAAAACAAAACCTCGAAAACCAGCGCGTGGCCGGGGTGGACATCACGATCGGCATCCTGTGCCTCTGCCTGACCGCAGGCATTTGCACCGTCGATTTCATCGTCAACCGCGAAGGCAACCACGAGGCCGTGGAACGTATGACGGTCAAACCGGAAGAAAAGGTCGTGGATACGTCTCCGCACGACAAGGTATTGAACCTGGCCGAAAAGGCCCGCAACGCGGAAAAGGCCGCAGAAGACCGCGAACGCGCCGCCTGGGGCACCCGGGTGGATAGCGATATCAACAAGGAGAAGCGGCGGCTGGAATCGCGCAAGAAGCGCCTCGCCGGGGTAGGGGCGAATTGGGCGCAAGTGGAAACCCGGCAAATCAATACTCAACTGGCCGGCCTGGAGAAAAAACGCCGCGAACGCAAGGCGGAGTTCCTGCCCAAAACCAGCAACCTAGCCGAAAAGGAAAAAGCCCTGGCCGACATCGCCGCCCAACAAAGCAGCCTCTTGCTCGGACAACAAACCCAGGTGGATCAGGCCAACACCCGTGCCCTGGGCGTCTACGAGGCGCGCAAGGAATCGCGCAAGAGCGGCATGTTCCTGATCTACTTAGCCGGGATGTTCCTGTGGCACATCTGCCACGGGATGCGGCAGTACCGCGCACTCAAGTTCGACGAAAAGCACCCCGACGGCGAAAGCCCGCTGATCGAGATTTTCAAAACCATCGGCAACGGGCTGAACAACGCCCTGTGGACTGTTCGGGCGAAAATCTACGACTGGCTGCCGGAGGATGAAATCCGCGACGCTGCCAAGAAAGACCTGTTGGCCAAGGTGCAAACCGATCTCTGCCAGGAGGTATTCCAGTTCGTGACCAACAACCAGGGCGTTAACGAAATGGCGATCTACCTCGCCTTGAAACACCGCGATCTGAACGAGGTGCGCCAATCGTTGCGGGTGCTGAAAACCGCCCGGCTGCTGTTCGAGAACAGCGGTCTTTGGACAGCCGACAAACACCAGGCCCAGTTTTTTTTTGACCTGACGGGAGGGGAGCGCGGCGGAGCGGACAAACGTCTCGAAAATCAGACCCCAGGCGCCAAATTCACCATTGACGAAACCTTCATCCGGGCCTTGATAGATGACCTGCTGGCTGCCCGGAATTTTATCCGGGATAAAGCCCAGATTGATCTGTTGATCCGGGAATTAGAAACAACCATTCAATTTGTTTGATATGACACTCGCCGAATTGGACGAACACATCAAAACCTTCAAACGCCGGGTAAACGACCCGCAACTGAGCGAAGCCCAGCGCGCCGCGTTCCAAGCCGCCCTGGAAGGCGCGGAAAAGCAGCGGCAGGAACTCCTGGCCGCACAAGCGCCCGCTGTGCCGCCTAAACCAGAGCGAACGATACCCGAGCCTCCAGTGGATACCCCATCAGGGTCATTCCCCGTAACGCCACTGGTGGCCATCGGGCCGGATTCGGCCGCGACACCTCCGGAAGTGCCGGCGCCCACCGGTGGCCCTGAAAAAAAACGCTGGTTCGCTCGTCTGTCCCAGTTGTGGGTACTGTTTCGACGCAGAACCCTGATTCGGATTCTATTGTGGTGGAGTGCGATTTGGAAGGCCTCTCCAAGACGGTAATCGTTTTCCGCTGGGGCAAGACGGAGGAGCGGCTGTCGCCGGGCGTGGCGATGGGACGGTTTAAGGCGCGGGTAGCAGATGTGGCGCGGCTGAAGAACCGGCGGTTGGAGGAGAGCCGGTGTTTTCGGAGGGCGGTGGGGTATTATGAGGGGTTACGCCGGTTTTATGGGCGGGAGTTGGGGGCGGGAGACTTCGGATTTCGAGGAAAGAGGGCAGAGGTTTTCGAGTCTGTACAAAGTGCGGTGCTTCCTAAGACAAGGAGTTTTGACGGCGGCAGGTAGCATTTCAGGAATTGTCGGTATTTTTCGGCGGTCTCTTAACCTACTCAAGATGGAACAACCAGAACGGATCGCCGACGATGAGTTTTTCAACATGGTCGAGGACATCAAACAGATGATTAAATCTGCCCAATACCGCGCTTTGCAGACCGTCAATCAAGAGCAAATCGCGTTGTATTGGAGCATTGGCAAATCCATTGTGGATCGGCAACAGGCACACGGTTGGGGCAAAAGCATTGTCGAACGGCTCGCGGGAGAGCTGCAACAGGCTTTCCCGAATACAAATGGGTATTCCTCTCGAAACCTTTGGCGCATGAAAAACCTGTACGAAGAGTACAGCAGCAGCGATCTAATTCTGCCACCAGTGGTGGCAGAAATTGCCTGGTCTCACAATATTATCATTCTTGAGAAATGCAAAGATGAGCACCAGCGCTTTTTCTATATCAAAATGGCTGCCCGACACCATTGGTCAAAAACTGCTTTGACCAATGCCATTGCAGGCCAATTGTGGGAAAATATGCTACTCAACCAGCACAACTTCGAAGAAACGTTGCCCGCTGTACAGATCGAAGGCGCCGCCTCGGTCATACGGGATGAATACACCTTCGGTTTCCTTCACCTGTCGGAACCATATACCGAAGCGCAATTAGAACAGGCTCTTTTGAACAATATCAGGGATTTTTTAGCCTCTATGGGAGGTGATTTCACGTTTGTGGGCAATCAAGTCGGGGTGACGGTAGACGGAAAGCATTTTGAAATTGATTTGCTGCTGTACCATCGGTCGCTTCAATGCTTGGTGGCGATTGACCTGAAAATTGACGAATTTCAGCCGGAATACGCCGGGAAAATGAATTTTTACCTGTCAGCCCTGAACCGGCTCTACCGAAAACCGCACGAACAGCCCAGTATCGGCATTATCATCTGCAAAAGCAAATCCCGGACGGTCGTGGAATTTGCCCTGCAAGATGTCAACAAGCCAATCGGCATTGCCACGTACACGCTAACCGAATCCTTGCCAAAAGAATTGTCGCAGTTTTTTCCCACGTCGCAAGAGTTGGCGGAGCGGGTAGAGGCGTTGACCAAAATTTGAAAAACAACCGTGACGGTGGCAGGCAAGCGGTGGAAGAATAAGAATGAAGCACAGGCGTACCTCACTCCACCTTTTTCACGAACACCTCCAAAAATCCATCGCAAATGACGATCTCCAGAATTTCTACTTGGTAGTTGAAATCCGCCAAAAACTCGCTTTCCTGATCGGTCAGTCCAAAGCGCGCTTTGAATGAGTGCAGGTTCAGCGACTCGCCGCGTTGCGGCCGGCTGGGCAGGGTGATATACGCCCGCTTGATCTTGGCAGATATGCTGTTATTCAGCCCCGTGATGAGCTCACGGGACAATTCCGGGTAATAGGGGATCAACTCTTCATCAAGGTGTAACCGGACTTTGGTACGCATAAAATTTCGAGATTATGAAGGCAGGACTGCAAACGTATAAAACAAAATGTTTTGTAAAGGGAAAAACTTAGCGCATCCGACAAATAATTTGCATTTAAAAATGCTCCATGTGTATCGTTTTATCTGCTTGCCGCATGGGTATTGAAGTTTTTCTCCATCCCTCCTGAGCAGCACTCAAAGCAGCGTCAGCAACACCTCCCCAAACTCCAAAACAGGTCGAATCCCATACCCGGCAGCCGGTAGTACAAACTCCGGTGTACCACCCACATACCATTCCAGCAGCGACAAATGTCCCTTGATATAACAAGTTACATCCGCCTCCCGAATCCCTTCCTTTTCAAACTGAAAGCGCCCACGCGCCACCTTGAGTACCGTCTGTACATCCGGACCATAGGCCAGCACATACCCGGTTCCGCCCTCGGCAATGAGCCATTCGCGGCCGGGTTTTGGATTTTTCACCGGATTTGCGACCCGGTAAAAGCGGTACTTACCGCATTTGGCGATCTCCACGGCCTCGACCTCCAGGTCGTGGCGTTCAAAAGTTTCGCCGTTCCAAAGCCACCAGGACACGGCATAGCGGGGTGTGTTTTTGTGGTTGGTCATGGTTGTACGATTTAGGCGGCATGAAGGCCACCGGTGATGGAATAGAAATGCAGGCG
This sequence comes from Lewinellaceae bacterium, assembly GCA_016719605.1. Taxonomy (GTDB): domain Bacteria; phylum Bacteroidota; class Bacteroidia; order Chitinophagales; family Saprospiraceae; genus M3007. The sequence continues at coordinate 37,781 of JADJYW010000026.1, forward strand.
GGCGATTTCCGGCGAAGCGGCGGTGAAGCAGGCTACACCATCCGGCCGGCACAGCAGCCAGCGGTCGCAGGGACCGGTTGGGTAGGGGTTGCAGCAGAGGGCGAGCCGGAGAATCCTGGTCTTCAGCCATTCGCAAGGCACGACGGGTTTGAGTTGTGCGCGACCGATCCAATCCAGCACGTGCAGGGAAATGCGGTCAGTTGGATTGAAATGCGGCGCCCGACGTCGGATAATGCGGCGTTTTAGTGCCTGGATGCCGGAATAATCCGGCACTTCATGTGCGCGGGCGACGTGCAGGCCCGCCGGGTGTTGTTCCAGGAGTGGTGTCATAGATTGGGATGTTTTAAAATGGAATGTCCTGATCGTTGCGGCTGGCAGGTTTTACCCCGCCGTATGGCGACGGGCTGTCTGGAAAGGCAGCGTCGCCACCAAAACCCGCCGGATTATTGGGCGTGTTGTTTCGACTATGCCCCGCATTTGCAACTACCGGGACAAAAAAATGCGGGAAGTTTTCCAGTGTCGAAAAGCGGGTGAACTGCTTTTCAAATTTCACTTTTATGGTGTCGGTATCCCCGTGGCGGTTTTTGGCGAAGATGATCTCGGCAATGCCCTTGAGCGATTCGCCGGACTCATCCTCCAGGATGCCGTAGTATTCAGGCCGGTAAATAAAGGATACGATGTCCGCATCCTGCTCCACCGCGCCGCTGTCACGCAGGTCGGAGAGTTGCGGGCGTTTGGCGCCGCCGCGCGTTTCCACGGCCCGGCTCAACTGCGACAATGCGATCACCGGCACGTTCAGTTCTTTGGCCAGGGCCTTCAAAGCCCGACTGATACCGGACACTTCCTGTTCGCGGTTGGCGTTTTTGTTTTCCATGCCACCGGGCGTGAGGGTCATCAGTTGCAGGTAATCCACGATGACCAATTGAACATCGTGTTGGCGCTTGAGCCGCCGGCATTTGGCCCGCATTTCCACGATGCTGATGCCGGGGGTGTCGTCGAGGTAGATGGGCAGGTTTTCCACCTGGTCGGCAGCCTCGGCAAGGGTCATCAGTTCTTCGTCGGAGAGCGAGCCGTCCCGCATTTTGTGTCCGCTAACCTCGCCCAGCATGGCCATCATGCGCATCACTAATTGCGGATTAGTCATTTCCAAACTGAAAAATGCGACGGGTACGCCGCATTTCGCCGCATTCAGGGCTACCGACAATGCGAAACCGGTTTTGCCCATGCCCGGCCGGGCCGCCAGGATCACGAGGTCGGAATTTTGCCAGCCGCCGGTCAGGGCATCCACTTCCGCGATGCCGGCGGATATGCCCGTGATGCCGTCGCCGCTGCTGGATTTCAGCGCATTTTGCTCGATTTGTTTGAAGGTGGAAAATGCGATGGATCCGGCCTTGGTGCTGGAGCGAGACAGGGAGTTTTGGGTAATGGCAAACAAGTCCTGCTCCGCATGTTGCAGCGCATCGAAGCAGTCAATGGTGTCTTCATAACCGTCCTTCACCATTTTGGCGCCGGTGGCAATGATCTGCCGCTGGATGTGTTTTTGCAGGATAATGCGGCTGTGGTACTCGATGTTGGCCGACGAAGCCACCCGATTGGTCAGTTCCACCAAGTAGTAACTGCCGCCCGCGCGATCCAACTCGCCGCATTTGCGCAGTTCTTCGGTCACGGTGAGAATGTCCACCGGGTGCTGCCGCTCGTGCAGCCGCATTATCGCCTGGTATATCGCCTGGTGCGCGGGCGTGTAAAACGCCTCGGGCGTGAGCAAATCCGCGACAATGTTCATTGCTTCCCGGTCGGTCATCAACGCGCCCAGGACGGCTTCTTCCAGCGGCAGGGCCTGCGGCGGGATTTTGCCGAAAACGTACTGCGACATGCCGGCATCTTCCCGCATTTGGGCCGGTTGCTGCCGCATTTTGGGCTGGTATTCGCGGGAAGAATTGGGCCGGTGATCTCGCATGGGTTTGGCGGATTAAAGCGTAAAGAAAAATTCGGGGGAGACCCAGCCGCCGCCCTGGCCGATACCGCACAAGCGGCCGGAAGCCAGGTCAATGCGCAAAACCGGTTGGTTGGATTCGCCGTGATAGATGTAGGCGCGGGCGTATTTCTGTTTGGCTTGCAATCGCTTCGCGACTTCGCCCAAGTATGCCGCGACCAGGAAGGAATGCGGCAATTCGCCGGACTGCGGATCGGCAAAGCGGGCGACTAAATCCGGCTTACTCGCCACAAAATCCGCCGCAAATTGTCGAAACTCACCGCATTGGGGATCGGCCCGGAACGTGTAATTCGGGCTACCGGCCAGCCATAAGCGCCACGCGCATTTCGGAAGAGGGGAGGGTGCTTTTCGCTGCGCCGCCAGCCAACCGGAATGCGGCGACCAGCGGGACACCGCGTCGGTCATTTTCCCGTAGTTGGGCAAAATCACCGCAAAGGTGACGGCCAGCGGGATGAACGCATTTCCCCTGGTGCCGCCTTTGGCAAACAACTGCTGGAGCCGCTCGATCTTTTGCGCCTGGGAGAATTCTGCCCGCGTTCCTCGGGCGATGGCCTTGTTGGGTACGTCGTGCGAGTACAGCGGCGCGAGCCAGCGGTCGCCGGAAAACACCAGCATTTTGAACTCGGATTCCGTGCCGTAATGCCAGCGGGTTTTGCGGCGTTTGCGGGGCGGACGGCGGGTGGCAGTAGCGGTTAGCATGATTGCTTGTTTTGCTGTTGAAGGACGTGGTGTGCCAGCACGATGAAAGTCGGCGTGGTGTAATTTTCGATCCGCATTTGGAAAAAAGCATTGGTGTCGCGCAGGGTAGCATCCCGGAAATCCGGGTCCGCGCACATGCGGTGGTAGATCGCCGACATTTCCACCCGTAGGTGATCCAGTTCCGGCGACGTCTGCCCGCCTTGCATGGCGAAGACTTTTTCCCAAAGTGCATTTTTGATCTTTTGCCGTTCGGAAAGTTCCAGCTCGCGTTGTACGCCCTGGCTATCGAAACGGGCGATCAGGCTGGCGAAATAAGCAGAAGCGCCGCCCCGGTTGCTGTCAAATTCGCGCTTTTGCGGCTTTCCGGCCTGGCGTCGGCGTTCGGCTTGCTGGGCCATGTAGGTCATGCAGGCTTCCAGGTGTTCCGGACCGTACTCGGAGTACCAGCGGGAGAACGTGCCGGGGTGAGTGCGGTTGGCGCCCAGGGATAGCAACTGTGCGTACAGCCGGTTTTTACGTTCGCGGGCGGATTCGTTTTCCGGGTTATCGGGCGGAATTAGCGGGGTGTGCTGCTCCTTCACGAACAATCGCAGGGCGCTCAGCAGGGTGCCGTGTGGGCGATCCGGACGCAGGAACTTTTCGGGCGTCAGTACCCAGGTTTCGGGGTTGTCGTCCAGGTATTTGGCCTGGCATTCGATGGCATCCCGCAGCCGCATTTCGGCCTCTTCCAGGGTGGCATCGCCCGCATTTCGAGCCGAGTGCAGGTTTTCGGCCAGCAATTCCACGCATTTTTGGGCAGTGTAGGTCCGGAAAGTAGTACCCTCGAAAACGCGTTCGGAGCCTGTGCCGGATCCGGCCGCTGCCAAGAAGCGGAGCGTAAAGGTGCAGCAGGAGAAATTGCCAGAGCGCGGCGGCCCGTGCCATCGCGCCGCCGCCGGCTGCGGGCGGGGCAGCAATATTTTTTTGCTCAAAAATTTGCCCGGAATCACCGGAGGGCGTTCCTTGCTGTTGGGCGGTTTTCACCCCCGGTTCTGTCGGCTTTGCCGACCGGAAAAAAACGTCTTCCGCGCTAGCGGAAAGCCGCTCCTCTTCCTTCTTCTTTTTTTCAACGGTTTTAATTATTGGGGGAATTGTGGAAAATTTTTCCCGTTGTTCTGCCGCATTTGGCTCCGAATCGGCCGCATTTTCGCCGCCGGCGTCCGTCCATTCCGGTCCGAAAATCCAGGTCAAATTGACCAGGCCGATCACGTTGCCCCGACCTTTTGGATCGGGTTCTCCGGCGCGATTGAGCCTCGTCCAGGAGAGGAAAAACGGGAAACCCTTGATCGTGTCGCCGTTTTGCGTGACCCAGGCAGCCGTCGTTTTGCGGCGCCAGTTTTGGACCGTGCGGCGAATGTTGTCGGAAATCACCGGCATCCCGGATTTGGTGCGCTCGATGGCGGCGCCGGGCTCGTGCAGTTGCGCCCGTCGGCCTTCCGAAAGCCGGAGCAGCATCCCGTGGGCGACGTTGTTGGTCTGCAAGGGCCAGTGGCCGCGCTGGCCGGCGCGCCACAGCTCGTATTCCGCCGGATTAGACACGGCCAGTTCCGCCAGTTGTTTCCAGACGATGTTCTGGCAGTGCCGCAGAAATTCGTACACCTTGCTGCCCACCAGGTTATTGCCCGGATGCATGTCCTCGTAGTCCAGGAGCGCCTCTTTGAGTTTTTTCCGGCGCAGGTTGATGTCGAGGTTCAGGATGCGTTGCAGGGTGTGGTGTTCCTGCTCCCAGGAGGCAGCCGAAGGTCTCGAGGCGGTGGGGCGGGAGATCGCTGTGGAGGTTGGCATGACGAATGGAGGAAAGTGGCGGCTCCCGCACGAATGCGGGAACCACCGGTATGAGCGTTTTGCTGTTGGTTGTGTGTATGCCCCGCATTTGCAACCAGTGGGGCGAAAAAATTTACTCCCAATCGCCATTGGTAAGGTGACAGCCCGCGACCTGTACGACGCAGTGCACTTCCCAATAGCTCAGGTTGTGTCGTTCGACGAATTTCGTGGCTTCGAGCACTGCATCTTCTTCCGTGGACTGGTCCAGGCGGATGTCAATGTGCTCGTCTTGCTCTTTGCTATCGCGAAACGGGCTTTCGGCGACCAGGTAGCCGATTCTCCGCGCGTCCTTTTTGAGAATGGTCAGGAAAAACATAGTTGTCGGGTATTGATGAGACCAAGGTGTTGGTGAGATAATCCGGGTGGAGCCGGTTGGCGCGGCGCTCGGCCATGAGCCATTCTTTGTACGCGCTGAGTTCCTGCACGTCGTATTGCGTGCCGCCTTTGCCCTGAAACTTGATCGGGTTGAGGTGGCCGTTTTTCACGCCCTTGCGGAGCAGAATATCCGGCCAGCCCATCTTCTCGATGGCATCGGAATGGCTTACCCAATGCGGCGCGGCCAAAGAAGCCTGGGTGATGCTGCCCTGCACTTTTTCAAATGCCTTGAACATGGCAGCCGCAAACTGGTCTTCAATGTGCTGTATTTCTTGCTGGCTCAGCGTGATCATCAGAGTGAAATTTTAACATGAATGCCTGAAAGAGAGACGTGATTCGATCTACTTCACAATTCTTTTCGATTAGTTTTTTCCGTAGTGCGATAATTTCTTCATCCTTTTTTTGGAATATTTGTGCTATTCCCTGCAAGAAAAACCTGGATAACACCCGCTTCTCCTCACAGATCCGAACGATCAGTGCGAAGGAGTGCTTCTCCCCCTTGAAGGCCTGGCTGAACCGGGGTTGCGACTTTTTGTCGAGATCCAACGCCATGCACATTTCGCTTTGCGAGTCGTAGATGGTGTTGAGGTAGTGCGCGAGAATTTCGTGTTCGGTCATACGCTGACTTTATTTGTAAAACCAAGTGATAAACTTTCGATTAAGATATGATGCTGCAAATGTAAGCGGCATTTTGAGTTTGTCAAGCTTTAAATGATTTTTTTCGATGAAAGCACAGGAAAAACTTAAGCAGTGGCGTGAAACCGACATGGGCCTCAGCACCCGCGACCTGGCCCAGGTGTTGCACGAGAAAATGAAACCGGATTTTCCGAACGGCTTCCAGAGAGGGGAGGAGATATTTCAGTCGGATATCGTGCTGGCGGAAAAGGGCACTTCCCGGAAACGTTTTGAAAAAGTTGCGGCGGCGCTATACCAATATATGGACATCGAGAAGGGCTTCTTCGGCACCTTCGTAAAAGTGAAGCCGGAGGAAATCCTGTCCGCCGCCGTGGAGGGCAAGGAAGAATTTCGCAACAAGATCATCGAGTTGCAGACCAAACTCATCGAGGCGCACGAGACGATCAGTGCGCTGAATCAAGAAAAGGTGGGGTTGTTGAAGCAGGTGTTTGAGTTTCAGAAAGAGGTGGAGGAGTTGAGGCGGAGAGCGGGACAAGATGCATGAAGCAGTGCGTATCCCGAAAAATGCTTTGTAATTACCTCAGGTAAACTCTGTACTCTTTTCTGTACCTATGCTTTTAAAAAATACTGTTAAATCATTGATTATCAATATTTTAAACCAAAGTGCTTTTTTAAAGAAAGTTTAACCCCACACGGGAGATTGCACTGCATAGAGACAGGAAAACCAGCTGCCAAATGTCCTGCATACCGGGTGTCCCGAGGCAACCGCCGTTCGAACCCATTCCCTACTTTTGTCCGAATTCAAACCAGACAAACGCATGCGCACCACACGAAGAGATTTTATCAAGTCGTCCGGCTCTGGCTTTGGCGCCCTGATCCTGCCGAACTCGCTTTTTTCCTATCCCAACCATAAAAAAACGCAAAAAAGTCCGCCTGGGATTCATTGCCATGGGCATGGGGGCAGGTCTTGTTGCAGGGGAAATGATCCGTCGCGATGATGTTGACATCATGGCTATCGCCGATCCCGACCGGGCATGCTCCAGCGGGGACAGCAATTGTTGAAAATGGCAACCGCCCGCCCGCCAGGGAATTCGGCAAGGGGGACTACGACTACCAAAATTTGCTGAAGGAGGCAGATATTGACGCCGTGCTGATCGCCTCGCCCTGGGAGTGGCACAAGACGCAGGCAGTGGAGGCGATGTATGCCCGGAAAATCGTGGGGCTGGAAGTAGCAGGCGCCATCACCCTGAAGGAATGCGGGAGTACGTCAAAGCATACACGAGGAAACCCGGGTGCCGATTATGGTGCTGGAAAATGTCGCTACCGGCGCGATGTCATGGCAGTGCTTCAGATGGTGCGCAAGGGTATGTTCGGCGAGGTCATTCACGGTCAGGGCGGGTACCTGCACGACTTGCGCGGGGTGTTGTTCAACGACGGCGTCACGCCGTACAACTCCGGCGTTGAGTTTGGCGAAAAAGGCTTCAGCGAAGCCAAATGGCGCACCAACCACTATGTAAACCGGAACGGCGAACTGTACCCCACGCACGGCCTCGGGCCAATCAGCGTCGTCATGGATATCAAATCCGGGGCAATCGCCTGCTGCGCCTGTCCTCCTTTGCCTCAAATCGAGGGCCTGCACAAGTGATCGTGGAGCATCCAAAATAAGAAGGAAGGAGCTTGAACCCCCAGGTGCACTTCAAAACGGAGGGCGATGTGGTGACCCACCCAAATCCAGTGCGCCAACGGCGAAACAACCCGCTTACCCACGACACCAGCCTCTCAGCGTCCGTACAATCTGGGGTTCCGGGTGCAGGGCACCGAAGGGCTGTGGCAAGACTTCGGTTGGGGTGAAAAAAACCAGGGATTCATCTATTTTGAAAAACAGATGAACCACACACACCGATGGGACAACTCCGAAAAGTGGCTGGACGAGTACGACCACCCGCTCTGGAAAAACTACGCCGAGGACGCCAAAAGACTCGCACGGCGCAGGCGGGACTTCTTCGTGATGAATTCCTTCATCGAGGCATCAAGCGCAAACATTGAGTTCCCGCTGGATGTGTACGATCTGGCTACCTGGTGGCCATCACGCCATTGAGCGAAAAGTCGGTGAAAAACAACGGCGCGGTGGAAATACCGGATTTCACCAAGGGCCCCTGAAGACCAGAAAACCCGTGTTCGGGTTCGATGGGGCATTTTAAAACGGGCAAACCGATGAGGAAATCCAGTATATCGCCGCGCAGTTTTTGCCTTTACCACCCAAACGAGATAACGGTGCAACCCATCAAGGCGGGCTGATCAACAGGAGCGTTTCTTGATCACTACCGGCGGCTCGCCCGCCCGGTTTGTGCTCAGCAAGTCAACGACCACATTTCCCCCGACCGGATGCCATCGCCGGCAATGTTGAGCAGGTGAATGCCGTGCCCGCGGCGTCCGGCTACCCCCGGGAGTTGTGCCGGTTTCTAAAACTCCGACGCCGGCGCCTACGATGTTGGTGACGCCGCACACCCCTGGCGGATGCTGGCATATGGAAAACAGCGTCACGGTACCCAGGCGCTTACTCCGGAAATTTGCCCGGCAGGGCAAAGCGGCGTTCGAGTTGTTTTACCGGCACCTGAATGAATACGGCCAGAGCATCAGCCTGACGCCGGCGATCTCGGATTTTATCAACTTCCGAAAACGTGTGTACTCGACTACCAATCGGCGCTGGTCCGGGGCTTGCCCGAACGACTGGAAAAGCCGGGCCGCTTGTTGCCGCAGTACAACTGAATATCGGCCTTCCCAAAAATGGACAGACCATGTTGGATGCCGGCAAACTGCCCCAACGGCATTCTATTCATGCCGACCACAAAATCAGTAACGTGCTGTTTCACGCCACGCACCACACGGGTCTGGCCATCATTGACCTCGACACGGTCATGCACGGTACGCTGCTGTACGATTTCGGCGATATGGCCCGGTCCCATTGCAATACCGCCACCGAAGAGCGAGACGCCGCCGTGGCTTCGCCGTTCGATGCAGATTTGTACCAGGCGACCAAAGCCGGATTCCGAGGCCATCTGGCAGACTTTCTGGAGCCGGTCGAACTGGAAAACCTGGATTACAGCGCACAGGTGGTCGTGTTTATCCAGTGCTTGCGCTTTTTGACCGACTACCTGACCGGCGACACCTACTACCGGGTCACCTTTCCAGAGCAAAACCTGGCTCGGGCGACGAATCAATTCAGGTTGTTTGCAGGGCTGGCGGCGTAGCGGTTTTGACCGCAGAGACGCGGGTGTTGTTCACCGCAGAGACGCGTCTCCGCAGTAAAAACAACTCCGCGTCTCTGCGAAAAAGCACTCCACGCCTACAAATAGCCGCCCGCGTCGCGTCCAGCATTTACGCCGGCACTCCGCCAAGATCCGGGCCTGGGCATACACGCGCAGCACCGGCTCGGTGCCGGATGCACGAATCATCACCCATTTCTCGTCGCCGAGCAGGAATTTCCAGCCGTCCAAATCTTCCATGCCTTTGATGGTGTAGTTGCCGAAGGACTTGTACTGGCGGGCTTTGCAGGCTTTGATAACCGCCTGTTTTTGTTCTTCGCGGATGTGCAAGTCGTCGCGGTCGAAGGCGAATGCGCCGACCGTTTCGTACACTTCCTGCTGAGACCCTTGACCGTTTTGCCGGTTTTGGCCATGAATTCCAGCACGAGCAGGCCCATCCAGATGCCGTCGCGCTCCGGAATGTGGCCTTTCACGGCCAAGCCGCCCGATTCTTCACCGCCCACGAGCACGTCCTCTTTGGTCATGATTTCGGCGATGTACTTGAAACCAACCTTTGTGTTTTCATACGGCAGGCCGAATTTCTCCGCCATTTTTTCAACTTGTCCGTCACCGAGAAAGTGAATACAACCTTGCCGCGCATGTTTTTATATTTGTACAGGTACAACAGCAGGATGAGCAGGAGGTGGTGGCTGTCCACAAAGTTGCCGTCCTCGTCGTACATCCCGATGCGGTCGGCATCGCCGTCGTTGGCGAGGCCAGCGGTGATTTTCGGATTCTTTTTTACGATTTCGCTCCGGTCGAGCAGGTTGCGGTGGATGGGTTCGGGCGCTTTGCCGTGCATCCCGGGTTTCCGTCGCAGCGGAGGAACACGGAACGCGGGCAGAGTTTGCGCACGGCCTTTTGCCCGGCGCCGTACATAGCGTCGTAGGCGAGTTTGCCCGCATTTTGCTTGATGAGTTTCAGGTCAAAATTTTTCTTGACGTGGCGCAGATACATGGTTTCCAGGTCCGCGTCCACGAACAGTTTTTTCTGCACCAAATCGCTCATTGACGGCAATTTAGCCAAGGAACAAACATCGGGGATAAGTGCTTCCACCGCTGCGATGTCCGATGGGATGGAAGGCCCGCCGTAAGCGGCTTTTAGTTTGTAACCGTTGTAACTGGGTGGGTTGTGGCTGGCCGTGATGACTACGCCGATGTCGGCTTTCAACTTGACCACGCCGAGGCTGACCATGGGGGTGTGACGAAACCCCACGGCGACATGGCATTTGATGCCGTAAGCAGCCAACACGCGGGCGGTGGTGGCGATGAAAAGCAGGCCGCCAAACCGGCAGTCGTGGCCGATAACGGCTTTTTTCATCTTGCGTTGTTTCATAAAGCGGGCAGTGGCTTCGGCCACGCGCTTTACGTTTTCTACGGTGTATTCGTCTGCGATGATGGCACGCCAGCCGTCGGTGCCGAATTTGATAGGTGTTGCCATTTTCGTTTTGAGTGTTGAGTGTTGAGTTTTGAATGGTTGCGCAGGGCAGCGGCAAAGAATATCGAAGCGCGGCGTACTTTTCCCAAGTCGGGCATTTTCTGATTATTTCCGTTCTATGCCAACCAGCAACCCTCAAACCGAAACCCTCCAGCCAGAACCCTTCATCCAAAAGCTTCAACCAGAAACCTTCCACCAGCATCATGACCGACACCTACCGCCACAAGGTTTGCGTAAACGACTGGTGGATGCGCTGCGCCAAAAGG
>JADJYW010000027.1 GCA_016719605.1 Lewinellaceae bacterium
GGATTTCGTACAAACCCTGCCCAACAACATCTCCAAGCAGATTCTCGCGGGCCTCGAGTACACCAAGAAAAAAATGCCGACCGACCTGGTGGCCACCACCGTTGACGTGACCGGCCCGCAGGTAACGCCGCCCGGCTCGCCCATCGACGGCCAGGTGGCCAAAAGCGCCGGCGCGCCCGTCGAGAAGTACATCACGCTCACGATCGACACCAGCGAATTCGACGAGGATCAGGAATGCGTGGCCTACATCGGCGACTCCAGCGAGACGCACGAGACGTCCTGCGACACCTGCAACACGAGCGAAAACAAGGCCACCTTGTACATCGGCTCGCCCACCTGCAACCGCTACCCGGTGTTCCTCAACCGCCTTTGCTCCACGCCGTACACCTTCGCGGCCTTCCAGATCAAGGCCCAGAAAGCCGCCGGCGCGGATTCGGGCAGCGTGGTGGATTTGCCGGATCACATCATGTTCTCGCGCAAAAACATCAACGGCGAGGGCGATTTCGGTCGCATCGACGTGAGCAACTTCGAGAACCTGGAGGCTTTCCCGCGCACCGATCTGAAGTACGCCGACATCTCGCTGAGTTCGGCGGCCAACCTGTTCGACCGCGATACGCAGTGGAAAATCCCGGGCTTGGTCGGCAAACGCAAGTACACCCTGACCATTTACACGGGCTTTCGCGGCGCGAACTAAACGGCCCGGGCCGGCCGGATTTCCAGCCGATCCGCTCAGGCTTTCTTTTTCACCCCAAAGCGCCCCTGCCCCGTGCAAACGCAGTATTCAACGGACGAACTGGTACACCTGATTACGACCAACAACCTGACGGGTGTGTATGCCCGGCTGGTTGCCGAAGGCCGGGTCAGTGCCGCGATGCTCCCGAACGTGGATGCGATCTCGTACGCCATCCAGGAGCAGTCCGGGCGACTTTCGCCCGAGGCCTTCCTGGCCTGGCTGGAGCAATTGCTGGACGTTCCCGTGGATCAAACGGGCCTGTACGCCGCCGAACTGACCGCCATCCGGCAAACGACGGGTAAAACCCCGGCCCGGCTGCTGACGGACCAAATCCGCCAAACGATGCCGCAAAACCCCGTCGCCTCGTTTTTGGGTGACGGCAATCGTCGTTCCTACGTGACCTGGATACTGATCGGACTGGCCGTTATCGGGTTGCTATGCGTGCTGCGCTATCTGGGGCGAATCCTGGAAAAGGCTGTCGCGTGAAAAACTCATCACTCATCGTTCATCACTTATCACTCAAAAAACTATGATGCGCATTTTGAAACAACGCTGGGTAATTGCCGTGCTCGCCGTGGGCGCGACCCTGCTTTTTATCACCTACGTGTACCCGAAAATCAAAAAGGCTACTGCCGGAAAAGTACCGGGTACGAATACCACCGGACCCCAGTCCAGCCACTGGCGCCCCGGTGCTGCAAAGCCTGAAATCCCGGCTGGTCGGCCCGGTGTCGGCATCGTCGAACTAAACCCGTACCGGTAGGCTATGGCACTCACGGCGGCATCGGCACTTTGGAGCGCCGGATCGGGCGCGACGGGCTTTTTGCAAAAAAACGCCCGCTGGCTCGCCCTGGCACTCGCCGCGCTGGCGCTGTGGTGGCTGTTCCGGCCGTATTTCCGGGTATTGTTCGGCCTGGTGCCGGAGGATGCGAAAATGCAGACGGGCGGCGGTGACGTGACGGCGGACTTTTACGAGCGCCGAAAAGACATCGCCGGACGCCTGCACGAAACCCTCACCGGTAACGCCCTGACCACCGAAGGCCGCTGCGAAGCCCTGTACGATGCCTTGCAGTGGAACGACAATCAACTCCGCCTGATCCACAACGCGTACAAAAACGCGCATGGGGAAACCCTGCACCACGCGGTGGGCGCCACGTACACGGACGATTGTTCCTACCTGGGCATGAGCGACGGACTGAACACCACCTTTTTGCAAAAACTGGACACCCTCGGCCTGACATGAACTCCGCAAATGCCTCATTCGTCGCCATCCTGCGTATCCTGCTGGTGCTGGCTGTCCTGGGGGCGGCGGTGTTCCTGCTGCTGCGGGTACCCAAACTGGTGTTCAAGGACCCGGTCGCCGGCGGCCAGCCGAAATGCGCCAAAGACGACGCCTATTATTACAAGGACCCGCACAACCATCCGTTTGACTGCTAAACCCGAGTACCCCAATGCCACAACCCAACGCCATACAACAGGTTTTTAACCCTGCCACCCAGCGGACCTTGCTTCGCATCGGCTTGTTTTTGGCCGTCGGGCTGGCAGTGACGTTGATCGTGGTGTTCGTGATCCGGCTGGTCAAAAAATCGGCGGCGAGTGGAAGTACAGACAAAGGCAATGGCGGTAACAACGGCAATGGCAGCGGCTCCAACCCGGACGGCACACCCGTAGCGCCGCTGCCGCAAAACCTCAAACGCCTGGCCGACGATCTCAAACAGGCGACCGGCTGGACCTTTATCTGCAACGAATTGCGCTGCGATACCATCCTGGCGATAGCCGAACTGCCGGATGCACAACTGATCCAACTGGCGGCTTACTACAAATCCATGTACAACGGTACGCTGCGCGCAACCTTCGACAGTTTCTATGTCAGTGGCTGTTGCTTTAAAGATGCCGGGGATGTGGTGGACGCCAAATTGAAAAGTATTCAACAGCGGGTCAAAAACCTGAATTTATAACATGAGCGCGAAAGAGATTATAACCTGGACGTTGATCAATGTGGCCGCCACGGTGTTGGCCACGGTGATCCTGTATTATTTCTTTCGCTTCAATCAACCCAAAACCGACCAAACGACATGAAAAAAGCAATCGGATCGCTTCCTGTCTGGCAGTTTACGCTGCTGCTGGTAGCCGTGCTCGCCGTTTTCACGGTAGCCGTGAATGTCTACAGTAAACGCCAAAAAACCGCCTGATGGGAGTCCTTGATGTGCTCGAAAAACTGTCCACCGACGGTATCCGGGTCGAAGTCGCTTTCGAGGAGCGGACGATCTTCCGGCTGCTGCTTTACGGTTGCCTCGCGGCCGTAGTAGCCGGTGTCGTTACCGCATTGATTCGCAAAAAAATTACCGGATGAACCAGGAAGTGCTCGACATGATCGCCAGCGGTAAGGTGCCGTACCGGTATGAAACGGATACGGCATCGGCGCTGTATTTCGGGCTGGCAGTGTTGGTGATTGTGTTTTTGTACGCGATTGCCGAGGCTGTAACCCGAAAGTATATTGGATAAACTCAAAACAACCCTAAAAAATGAGCAACGGATATTTCCAAAACCCCTGCCGGAAACGCATCTCTACCCGGCAAACCGACCTGGACGGCGGCGATTTCAGCCTGAGCGTAGTCGCGGCGCCCGGCGAAGACCCAGGCACCTTCGATGTAACGGCCACCCTCAAACCCAAGGTGAATTTCGGCGACGTGGAAGGTTTCGTGACCGCCGGCGATGCCACGCTTTTTGATGCCGTGAATTCTGAAACCCCTGCCGGCACTGCTGCCGGGCCGAATAATACCGGCGTTCCGGGAGCGCTTGCCATCACTTTTGCCGGAGTAGAACAAACAGAAAATAACGTCAGCAGCACCTGGCGATTAGTGCTGGTCAATGTAGAAATCACGGCAAAAGACGGCCAAACGTTCACTATCCCTCGTTGAGCAAAACCTTCCCCAGTCCGCTGTAAAACCATGCCTTGCTGCTCCAATAAAAAACCGCGCGTTCGTTTGGTCCGGAAGGCCCTCTTTTCGGCCATTCCGACCTGGAATGACAACAACCGTTGTCCCGCCGGGGCGCAGCGGCTTTTGCAATGGCGGTTTTACAAAAACAAGGTATTGGTTTTTTCTACGCCATTCGGGGCGCCCACGGACGCCTTGAGTATCGGGACGGGCAGCACCTATTTGTATCTGAACGCGACGAACAGTCAGATAACGGCTTACCTGATTTCGCAGGGTGTTTCGATTTCTGAAACCGATACAATTTGCATAGAGGTTCGCCTGAAAAACTGCCAAAACGAATACGCGGTCAGCAACAAGATTTGCTTTGCAGCAGAAACAGTAGAAGAAGCCTGTACCTGCGAATTCGCTACCGCATTCGATTCGGGCCAAACGGGTAACACGGCCACGCCGCCTGTCGGTTACTCGGCCAATGGCGGGCAGTTGGTTTTTCCAACGGCCTGATGAATCCGGAAGGGGAGGACTTTACGCAAATGCCGCTCGAAAGCAGCGATAACCTGGCCTGGGTGACGCTCGATGAAGCTTGCGATGCCGCCATAGAGATGGAGGAAGTTACTGGACAAACCGGTACTGTTGAAGTTCCGGCCGCATTTACCGGTTTATCGACCACCGATTATTTGGTGTTCCGCAATGGATCGGCTCAACGCAATTTCTCTGTATTGGCCGGCAATCTGACTCCAATTGGCGCAGCGAGCGAAGTGGAAGACCGTTGGCATTTTGTCCGGCTCCAGGGCGGCGCTGATGGCTGTAAACTTAGCCGTCTGACGATCAGCGCCTCGGGATCGGGCACAACCTTTAGCCTGCCTTCCGGCTATTCGGCCTCTAACCAGGGTAAATGGTTGCTTTTTGTGAATGAACTACTGCAATACCCCACAACGAACTACACCGTGTCCGGCAGCCAGGTGACGCTGGCAGACCCGGCCTCGGTAGATCAAATTTGGATCGTTGCCATCGTGTAATAACCAGCCGTCCGACGGCTTAAAACCTTTAAAACCGCCATGAAAGGCCCTCTTTTTACCAAGATTTTCTTTTCCCTTTTCGCGCTCTGCCTGGCCGCCTTTCCCGCCTTTAGCCAGATCAATCCCACCACCCAAATCAAAGGCGTCAGCCCGCCGGCGGCGAACAACCTGCTGATGACGCGGGGCAGCGACGGTAAACTGGAGTACAAAACCCTGAACTACCTGATCGGCCTGTTGCCGGATGAGGTAGTTCAAAACACCACGGCGCCAAGTGGAGCGCCCACGGGTACGCAAGGCAATCTATACCTGAACACGACCACTGCCCAACTGTATGTCTGGACGGGTTCCACCTGGGTCGTCCAGGACGGGGTGGATGAAGTCGTGGAAGGAAACGGCATCCCGGGTCTATCGCCCGGTGCCAACGAAGGTCTGCTGTACGTGGATACCGCCACGGGCACCCTTTACGCCTGGAACGGCACAGCCTGGATTTCCTACGCCCTGAACAGCTACTCCAACGCCCTGACCAAAACCGGTTCAACCGTGCGCTGGGGTGGCGATTTGACGCAAAATACCACGGTCAACGGCAAAAGCGCCTATTCGCTCGCACTCGACAGCGTTACCTCGGTGACCCTTCGTGCCCGCACAAGCGACGGCAGCGGAAGCGGGGTACTGGGACTTTCCAAATTCGAGAGCAGCGGGGCGTTTGCCACGTACAGCCGGGCGAGCAATCTCGCTGAATCTTCGCAGTGGTCGCTCAAACCCGACGCGGCTTATATCCGCACCCAAAACACCGGTATCCGGGGCGAGATACTCACCACCGATTTTTCTGCCCAAATGGCCTACGTGGTGGGCGAAAACACCCTGAACGGGGCTTTTTACGTGGACAGCACCGGCCACTACCTGCTGCAATTGCAGGATAAAACCGCCGCTGAAACCGAAATGCTGTACATCAATCCCAGCACTTTCGAACTTTCTAAAGGGCCGGCGCCGAGTAATGGCAGCACGATTTCCACCTACACGCCCAGTACCTCTGGAAGCGGCTCCTTGACCGTGGTCGTGACGGCCACCGGCGCGGGGATCACTGCCGTTCGAGGCTCCGGAACGCTCACGGTGACCATTCCCACCGGCGTGACCCTGCTTTCCGCGCGGGTAACGGGCGACGATGCCGAAAACGACGGATCGGGCAACCTGACCGTGGTGTTCAACGGTGCCGGTTTGCAGGGCAATGAGGGTATTGGCTCGCTGCATATCCCGGCCACCCAAAAAATTGATCTGTCGGCCCAGGTGTTTGGAGCGCCCGCGCCGGGCAATCCGTATTCCGTGGACGACGACGATACCGTGCAAATGCAGGTGGTCGGCATCGGTTCAAGCGGCTCGCCGAGTATAACGCTTCGGGCCGTGGGCCTGACGGCCAATTACGACGATTACCAACTCGTATTCAACTTCTAAACCATGCGGCTGAAACTGCTTTTCATCCTACTGTTGTTTGCCGCCGCTGCCCCCGCGCAGACGGTGGACAGCCTGTGGCAAGGCTGGCTTTCGCCCTTTGTGCAAACCGGCGGGACGGCTCCGAATTTCACGTTTCAGGGCCTGTTCAATTCAAATACCGGTTTTGCGGGCAGCCAGATTTCCCAGGCGCAACATCCCCGGCTGATCGTGTTTTCCAGCAACCAGTGTTACGAACTGCCCATCGACACCATCACAACTGCCGGCAGCATCATCGCAGGCCGGGCGGTTGATCCTTCCGGGCAACTGTCGGCACTACCCAGCGGTATGGCGGCCATTTACCACCCCAGCGCCGTGCATAGGGTAGGGCCGTTCATCTCGGGGCTTTCGGCTTCGTTGCAGGGTTGTTTGCAAACCTTCACCAACCTGAAAATAGACTCGCTGGGAACGACCATTCAAACCGATGCGACTTTGTCCGGGAATGGAACAGCGGAAACGCCGCTCAAAATGGCCCAACAAGGCGCGACAACCAACCAGGTGCTCAAATGGAACGGCACGACCTGGTTGCCGGCCAACGATGACGGCGGCGCCGAAATCTACGAAGCCTTTGCATCGGTAATTGGAGATACAATCAGCCCAAGTATTTCCCTACCGGCCACCGAGCGGGATTGGCGGATCAACCTCTACCGAACCGGCGTGCGCATGACCTACGGACTCGATTTTACCATTAGCGGCGGCGATATCGTATTGACCGTCGCCGGCCAGGACGAAGCATTTTTTCTCATCGTGAAATAACCCAGAAATAAACCCCAAAAGACGCTTTAAACCCAATCAGCCATGAAAAAGGCATTACTTCTTCTTCTTTTCGCTTTGCCCGCCGTTTTTGCAATGGCCCAAAGCACCAAAATCGACGCCACGGTTCTGCTGCGAGCCTCCGGCACCAACAGCCGCTTCTTGGTCACCGACGGCAGCGGCAACGTCACCTGGGTGCAGGGCAGCAGCCTGCTTACCGCCGGTACCGGTATCAGCATCAGCGGCAACACCATCACCAACAGCGCGCCGGACCAAACGGTGTCGCTCACCGGTGCGGGCGCTACCGCCGTGACGGGCACTTACCCCAGTTTTACCATCACTACCAACGCCCTGGCCACCATCCAGGACGAAGGCAGCGGACTCACCCAGCGCGCTACCCTCAATTTTATCGGCGGCGCGGTAACGGCAGCCGATAACGCCGGCTCGTCGCGAACGGATATCTCGTTCGACGCCGAGGTGAACGGGATCGCCGCGCTTTCCGGCACCGGCTTGGTCGTGCAAACGGGGGCGGGCACTTTTACCAACCGCTCCATCGCCACCGCTGCTTCCGACGCGGGGCTGAGCCTCGGCCTGGGCAATGCCGACGGCGTAAGCGGCAACCCTACACTCACGATTTCCACCGGACAATACGCCTGGAAACAATCGGCACGCGTGGCCACCACCGGCAACATCACCCTGAGTGGCAACCAAACCATCGACGGGGTGAGCACCACGACCAGCGACCGGGTGCTGGTCAAATCACAAACCACCGGCTCCGAAAACGGCGTGTACATCACCGGCACGGGCGCCTGGACGCGCTCCACCGACTTCGATGCCTCCACAGAAATGCCCAACGGCGGGGCCTTTTTCGTGGAGGAGGGCACGGCCAACAACGAAAGTATGTGGGTGCTGACCACCGACGGCTCGATCACCGTGGGCACTACGACCCTGACCTTTCAACGCATTGGCCGCGCGAACCAGGCCACCGCCGGCAGCTACGGCAGCGCCACCCAAATCCCGGTGTTTACCCTGAACAGCGACGGAACTATTTCCAGCGTCACCAACACCACCCTGACCGAAAGCCAAACCCTTACGGCCGGCGACGGCAGTGGATCGGACCGCACCATCAACCTCACGGGCGGCAGCAGCGTAACCCTCGCTCAGGGTTCGGGTATCGCATTGACGCGCTCGGGCAATACCATCACCGTTGCTGCCAGCGCCTCGGCGCCTGCCGTCACGATTCAGCGATTCGAGGACGTACCGGCATCAAACACGACTACCACCACGGTATCCGGCTTTACGCCGCTGACCACGGACACGGAAGTGTTTTTGGACGGTGTGATGATGGACTGGGGCGCAGGCGAGGACATCACCGTATCCGGCCAGGTCATCACGTTTTCCCGCACGGTTTCCACCGGGCAGAAAATCCTGGTGAAAAAAATCACCGTCAACTAACCCCCGTTCCCAAAATGAAACTCATCATCCCTTTTTTACTGCTTTCCCTTTTTGCCACGGCTCAAACCGGCAGCGATTACAAAATCGAAAAACGCGATAGCCTCGGTTACGTCCTGCTTCAAAACGGCAGAACCGTGCCCTTCGATACCGCCCAGGTGCAAACGAACCTGCTTCAAAAATCGGAGGAGGTCGGCGTCATCGAAACGGAAATCGGCCTCCTGGAACGGCTGGTCATGTTGCGCCGCCAGTTGGCCGTGGCCCGCGAAGAAAAACGAACCCTGAACGATATTCTGGAAAAAGCCCGTCAATGTACCGAAGTAACCCCATCCAAAAATTAGCGCTGACGCTGCTGCTCCTCGGGGCAGGGGCTTTGGCCGTTTGGGGGCAATCGACGCGTGTCGATGCCGCCAGCCTGGTGCGTCCGGCTGGCAGCGCGGGCAACATTCAGTACAACAATACTTCGGGTATCGGCGGATCGCCAAACCTGCATTGGGACAACACCAGCGGCGCCTTGCTCGTCGGGCAACCGTCGTCCGGCACGGCTCGGCTGATTGTCAAAGGCAACAACACTAACAATACCACCTTCGCCTTTCAGGGTTTCGACAGCGGCGACACAGAGCGCAGCCGGATCACCAACGGCGGTTATTTTCAGGGAGCCGGGATCAGCCGCATCGGGTTCGATTATGGCGGGCTATTCAATCTCGACGCTCGCTTGCAGCAACCCGCCACGGTGGTTTCCACGATTACCAGCGGCGCCTCGGCTCTGGTCACGTTCAACGGTGGCTTTGCCCCGACGAGTGGCAATGGCATCATGAATCTGGTGGAAGTCACCGGTATGGTCAACCAAACGGGTGGCGCCAACGGCAAAGTGCGCATGATGTATCTCGCGGCTAATGTTGTGAACGCGCCCAATTTGTTCGCCCTGGAAACCGTCGGCGGGTATAGCCTGATCGGCGACGGGGCCGTTTTTCCGGAAGTTATGCCGCGATTGGCTGTCGTGGGCCTGGGCAACACCACTTCCACCAATGCCTTTGGTGCGTACAATACTACGGGCACACCCCTGTTTTTTGTCGGCGACGACGGCCAGGCCGGCATCGGCACTTCTGCGCCGGCCTACGCGCTGGATGTAACCGGCAACGACGCCATTCGCCTGCCGCGTGGCTCCACCGCACAACGACCCGCCAACAGCCAGGGTATTTTGCGCTACAACACCACCGACAATAAATTTGAAGGCAACGACGGCTCCGCCTGGGTGCAATTCGGCGCGGGCAGCTCCGGTGCGCCTACCGATGCGACTTTCCTGACGCTTACCGGCAACGCCACCCTGACCAACGAGCGCGTCTTGTCTGCCGGGGCCAATGTAAAAATGACCGACGGCGGGGCAAACAGTACCCTGACCATCGCCGCGTTGTCCGAAAAATTCGTGACGGGCGGAATTATTTCCCCGGCGCAACTGACCGGCAACCAAAACGACTGGTCGCCCACGGGCCTTTCCACGGCCAGCGTCATCCGGCTGTCCACCGACGCCACTTTCCGGATCATCACCGGTTTGGACGGCGGAGAACCGGGACGGCGCATCACCCTGATGAACGTGGGATCATACACCGTCATGCTCAAAGACGAATCAGCATCCAGCAGCGCGGGCAACCGCTTTGCCTTCGACGACCAGGACTGGTTTATCCTGCCGGGCCGTTCCGTGGAGTTGATCTACGACGCCACGGCCGCCGTCTGGCGCACCCTGACGGCATTCGACTATTTTCCCGATTATGTGTTGAGCGCACAATTCCGGCACGGGGTAGCCGGCTCGACCGGTTCAGGTACCAGCGGCGACTTTTTCGTAAAGGCAAACACCGGCGGCAGCGGCTCGGGTACGGGTGGGGCCCCCTGGGGACTAAGCGGTATTTCCACTTCTTCCTCGGCCACGGGCAAAGGTTCCATCGGTGCGGCGGCCAACGCAATGGTGCGCTCCACCAATAATACCTATTTGCGCTACGCCGCCTCGATCAGCTTAGACAACCTCTCGGATGGGACCAATACTTACAACGTTCGCTGCGGCTGGATGGACGCCTCCAACCCTACGGGCGAGCCATCCAACGGGGTGTACTTCCGCTACACCCACGGCACGAACTCCGGCAACTGGCAGTTCGTCGCCAGGGCAAGCGGAACGGAAACAGTCATCAATACCGGCACCGCTCCGCTCACGGGAACCTCGACTATGCAATCGCTGATCGTCGCTGTTTCACCCAATGGCAGTGCTTGCGAAGGGTATATCGACGGGGTGAGCGTGGGCGTCACGACGACCAACATACCGACTTCGGCGAACATGGGCTATTATTCCCAAATAGAAAAAACGGCGGGTACGACTGCCCGGACGCTATACCTGGCCGGCGCCAACGTACTGGTCGTCGCCAATAAACGACTCTGACAAACCATGAACCTCGAAAAAATAGCCTCCTACGTCGCAGCCGGTGTGTTCGGCTGGATTTTTATCTCGCTGCCCAAGGTGGTGCAAAAGAAGATGAGTTGGCTCACGCTGCTATCAAGCATCGGGCTGGCCGGGGTTGTGGGGTTTATCGGCGGCAGCGTGTTGTCCTACGCCTTTCCGCACCTGCCCGCCGAAATCGTGTGCAGCATTACCTCCATCCTGGGCGCCACCTGCCAGCATTGGATGGACCGCTTCACGCATTTTGCCGACCGCGCCGCGGATAGGGTGGAGGAGGCTGCCCTGGACATGATCGGCAAAGACGAAGCGGAGAAACCCGATAATGAACCTGAAAACTCGAAATGAATCATTCACCAATAAAAATGACTCCCAAAATGAAATTCGTTCGCAACATCTTCAAAAGTTCCCTCACCCTGGTGGTCTTGGCCACCGTCAGCCTCTGTGCCGTTTTTGCCGGCCCCGACTCGCTCGGCTCGGCCTTCGACAGTCTCGGCGTGGTCAGTTACACCGATCCCACATCCTTTGTTACGCCCTCGGCCACCAGCAGCGTGGAGGTAGCCATCACCATTTTGCTCGGCCTGTTCGCCGGCGCTATTCCCGGACTGAAACGTATCCCAAAGACTTTTATCCGAAGTGCGGCGGCGGCCCTGCTGGTGGCCGGCGGCGCGGCTACGTTTAAACTGGGCTTTTTGACCCAGGAGAGCTTCGAGTACGTGATCCAGCAGTTTTTGCCCAACTTCGCTTACGCCGGACTGGTCTATAACGCATTGAAGTTTGGGCTGCCATTCATCGGCAAGATGTTAGGAAAGGACTGGAATTTTTTCCAGAGTATCAAACCCGCTCAGTAATACACCGCGATCTTAATAACCCTCAAAACCGCTCCATGCCGGCCAATCCGGTATGGAGCACCATTTATCCGGTGATGAAAAACGACGCCCTGAAAAACATCCTGCTGTGCGCTCTTTTGGCTGCCTGCGCTTTCCTCCTTCGGGGAGGATGCGACGGGAAAAAGTCCCTGGAGACAATCTATGTGCCGCGTTACGATACTATCCCCCAGTGGAATATCCCTGAAACGCCGGTGCAATGGCAGGAACTGATCGCCGGTAATTCCGCGATCAAACAATTGCTTCAGGCGACGTTTCAAAAGGTGGTGTACCGGCGCGATACCATTCATGACCGGGTATTTGTCAGCGCCCCAACGCCGGTGGATACCCCCATCCTGGTTCTTCCACAAGCAAACGAATGGGCGGAGGATATCCGGCTCTTCGAAGGCGAAGTACAGGGCGATAGCGGGCATTGCGTGTTCCGATACCTGGCTGGTGTCGGGTACGACTCCCTGCAATTCATCGCCATCGAGGGCGCCTGTGAACACAAGACCCAAGGATCGACCCTGGATTTTCCGCCAGACTTGCCGCTTCGGTTACTGGCCGGGATTTCCGCCGCGCCGGAGATCCAATTGGGCGCAAAGGTTGGCTGGTCGCCACAAGCCAGGGGAGTTCGTTACGGGCTTCATTCTTCCTGGAAGGGTATTTACGGAGCGGCCAATTACGCACCCGGCGACAAATCCTGGCTGTTCGAAGCGGGGGTATTGTTGCCGCTTGGAAAACGAAAATGAAAAAAATCAAAATCATCCGCAAGCGAACTCAAAGTACCTGAAACATCCCCAACCCTGCCACAATAACAGGCGCGGATTGGTACGAACTTGAACCCTAAAATACACTCCCAATGGCTTGTGCAAACGGTTATATCGAAGTCAACGGCGACTGCGTGTACGCCTTCGGAAACGAATCGGGCGTCAGTCCGGACGGAACCCCATTGCCCCAAAACCAGGGCGGCGGGTTCTGGGACTGGGTAAACAAAAACCTGCCCGACATCCTGGTCGCCGCCGGCTCGGTGTGGCAATCGAGCCAGCAAAACAATAACCAGCAATCCAATACTTCACCTAATCCGCAACCGCCGGTGGCGAAACAAAACCAAATACCGGTCTGGGTGTGGATTTTGCTGGCCGTGGCCCTGATCGTCATCCTGTTTCTGCTCTTACGTGGACGTAGCACTCAAGTAGTGCAAATGCCGGCGGGAGCAATGGTTTAAACCTTAAAAAACGAACATCATGTGTACCTGTAAAGACGAACAAAACAAACCCTGCTGGTGCTGGAAAAAGTGGGCGCTCGTAGCCCTTGGCCTCGTGGTCCTGGTTGGCGCGGCTTGGTGGTATTGGAAGAAGAAACGTTCGGCCGGCTGATAAACCCCAAAAATCCCTGATAATGGCCAAGTGCGGACATACGATATGCCCCGATGAAGATTGCGGCTGGACCTACCTGTTCAGCGGTGAGCGGCGCGACAATTGCCGCCGGGTGCAGCGCTGCTTCGAGGACAGTTGCAGCAGCCTCAAGGCCCTCGGGCCTTCGGGGTTTTTGTTGTATGATGCCTGCCTGGGCCATTGCCACCGTCAGGAAAACAACCCCAAATACCCTTCTGCCTACGCCTCCACCAACGAATACCTGTGCAACAACTTCGATCCCGTCATGCTCGTCGATTACTTCGGCGCCAACGTGTGCGGGGTGCCGGGGAGGAAACGAAAGTCGGGCAAGTGCAGCAGGCCACGGAAACATCCAACGCGCAGACGCGCTGGGTGCTGTTTTTTATCGCCATTGTCATTCTAATCCTGCTCAGCGCATTGCTATGGAAGAACAAGGACAAGTAACCCAAAGTGAGGCAAGCGTCGATTGGTTGCCGTCGCTGTTCCAGGCTATCGGCAGTGTGTTCGATACGATCTCCACTGCCCTGGAGCCTACTGTCCTTTCAGCGCAAGCGTACTTCCAGCAACTGCTCAACGCGCAAGCAGAACTACAAGACCCGCTGGCCCAGGTCAATGAAAACCGCCGGCGCACCGACATGATTTTGATTTACGCGGGAGTGGGCATTATCGCGCTTTTGATTATCGCCATCATCATAAAAAAGAAGGAATGAAAAGTATTTCCCATATCGTCATTGTCGCGGCAGTAGCGATCGGCTTGCTACTGTTGGTGGTCTTTCTTTTTCGACCGGCCAAAGCCGCTCCGGGCACAGGTGGTGAAAACGGTAATGGACCTGGTGATGATCCACCGCCCGGCCCCTTGCCTTGCCAGAACATTCCCGACAACCTGCCACCCTTTCAAAATGCCGTGACCCCGTCCGGCGCCAAGGCTTTCCTGGGTGTGCCTGATGCTGATTGGACGCCGGATTTTGAAGCCCGGTTGCGCGGCTTTTTCCTCGCCGTGGATGTGGAGCCTTCCGATTTTACGATGAAATATTTCGGAGCCAGTGTCATCTGGCAATACCTGAACAGTCCGGAAGGACAGTTGCCCGACCTGGTGGTGCTCAAAGCCTCGAAACGCTGCGGAACCATCATTGGGGTGCCTTCGCAGTACATTCCCAAACCGCCGTTTTGCCTGTCCTTCACCTCCGGCAATTGGTTGGAACCCACCTACAGTGAAGACAAGGAAGTCGGAACCGCCGAGTGGGATGGTATCCGAAACGTATTTGGTATTTCCACCTCCGAGTGGACATCCGCCATGCAATCACGCGTGAAAGGTTTTTTCAAAGCCGTGAACATCCAACCCTCGGAATGGAATGCCAAGGGCTTGAACCAATGGTATCAGAGACCGGCCAAAGAGTATCTCATCAGTGCGCTGGGCGGCCTGCCGGACGCCCTGATTACCCAAGGCTGTATGCGCTGCGACGGTAAAAGCGATCAATTTGTCAACGACCTCTGACTATGAAAACCATCGACT
Source organism: Lewinellaceae bacterium (assembly GCA_016719605.1). Taxonomy (GTDB): domain Bacteria; phylum Bacteroidota; class Bacteroidia; order Chitinophagales; family Saprospiraceae; genus M3007. The sequence goes on from JADJYW010000027.1 coordinate 14,595, forward strand.
TCAACG
>JADJYW010000028.1 GCA_016719605.1 Lewinellaceae bacterium
GCCCGCAAAATCTGCGGTCGGTAACGATCAACTTGCCCTGTTCCTCCAGCAAGCCGACTTTCCGGATCACGGTTTCTACCCCTGACCGGTCATGTCGGCGATTTCCTGCCGGGTAACGGGCACGAGGAAATGGCCGTCCTGTCCGTATTTGTCCCGGGAAAGTTTGCCTTTGAGCAGGTCTATAACAGCCAGAATGCGTTCTTCGGGTTGGTTCAGGTTCAGCGCTTTGAGCAATTCGGATTTATACAACACCCTGCGGCAAATGTGCATGGTGAATTTCAGGTGAATATCGAAGTGGTCGCGGAGCAGTTCCACGAAGTGTTTGCGCGGCAGCGCCAATAGTTGCGAGTCGGTGATGGTACAGGCGGAAGCCGGGTAGGGAAGTCCACCCAGCATGGGCGGTTCCTCAAAACTTTCGCCCTCGGTGAAGATGCCCTGAATCAAGTCATGGTCTTCGCCGTGGTTTACCATTTTTACCAGGCCGGATTCGATCTGGAAATAGTAAAAAGCCACTTGCCGCTCGCGGAAAATTTCGTCCCGGCGATGGTAGTTTTTCACCACAGCGCCATAGTCGCGCAGCAAATCGGAAGGTATGTTCACGGCAGGCGAAAGTAGAAAAATGTCCAGGAGCAAAGCCCTAAATTTTTACCCAGCGGATGGTTTTACCCCAGGTTCCCTTGCGTAACTGGATGCGGTACACGCCGGGAGGCCCAAAATCGGCAGGTAGTATATGCGGCAGGTTGAGTGTTTGTCGGCGCAAAAGTCGGCCGTTGGGGTCGAACACCGCCACGGATACGTTTTCCATTGGTTGTTCGGCTTGCAGCAGTACAGTAGGCGGTAGTTTTGGGAGCAAGGGCGGGTGCCGCATCATGTTGTCGCTCAGGGGTAAAATATGAGCCCAGCGCCCATCGGAGGCATAGCGGTTGGCGCGGCGCTGAGCCAGTTGTTCCGGGATGTTTTTGGCGACTATCCGTTCGTAGAGGAGCGCGTGTCCGGCATTGTTGAGGTGGATGCCGTCGCCGGAATCGAAGCGGGGGTTTACGGTACCGTTCCCGGCGTCAAGTCCGTCCCAAAAGTTGACGGCCAGGTCGCCGAAGCGTTTGTTCATGGCCTGAAGTGCCTCGTACTGGATTTGAATTTTCAGTGTATCGAAGTTGCGCGGCTGCACGGTGGTGATCCACAGGGGTACATCCGCCGACCAGGCACAGAAGGCAATGACCTCTAAATTGTCGAGTTGTTCCCGGGCTGGATACCCGGCGGATGCGTCGTTGGAGGGCAGGTTTATGAGGATGGCGTCGGGCCGCAGGTCAAGGGCTGCGGTAATATTGCGCAGGATGTCGGGCCAGGGCCGACCCGGTGGCGGCTTGTGCCCGGAAGGCATGAGGTGCCAGGTCTGGTAGCCGCTTTTGGCGAGGTTGACGACCTGCGAGCGCGGGTGAAGCGTCTTCAAATACGCACTGTACCGGTTCACCCAGGAACTGTCTACCGGTCGGGCGCCCACCCCGGCCGCCGTGGACGAGCCGATGACCACAAGGCGAAGCGGGCGGCTGTTGGCTGTCGGCTGTCGGCTGTTGGCCATTGGCTGTTGGCTATTGGCTGTTGGTTTCTGGGCCCGCTGCGGGAAAAGGATCCGAGAATTAAAATGCTGATTGGCTGCATAGTTGCGGGTGACAAATGTACTTTGCTTTGCCATGGAATCCCTTGTGTTACCTTTACGGCAGCACGAAAAGGCCGGATTGGATCGGACAAATTGCCCGAGCGGTTCTGTTTTTATTCAATCGGTGCATCATGCGTTTAGGCGTGTTTCAGGCATCGTTTTTCAGGAAATCGGCGCGCTCTCCCGGTTCACGGCGCGTTTTCCGGAAGCAGTTCCGCCCCCGATACGAGTGGGAGGAATTGGTGCGCCAGTGCTTTGTGATCGGGTACAAGTCGCTTGCCTTAGTGGGCCTCACGGCGTTTATCATGGGTCTGGTAATGACCATGCAACTGCGCCCGAGCATGGTGCGCTATGGCGTGGAAAAAATGATTCCGGCCATGGTGTGTATCGCCATCATCCGGGAGATCGGGCCGGTAATCACGGGGTTGATTTTTGCCGGCAAAATCGGATCCAGCATCGGCGCCGAACTGGGTTCGATGCGCGTCACCGAACAAATTGACGCCATGGAAGTGTCGGGCACCAACCCGTTCAAATACTTAGTCGTGACACGTACACTTGCCGCCACGCTCATGCTGCCGGTGCTGGTCATTCTGGCCGATGCGATTTCCCTGTACGCTCGTACCTCGGGGTTAACATCTACGAAGTACTCAGTTTCCGGTTGTTTATGGAGCAGGTCATGGATAATCTGGATTACTACAACGCCATTCCGGCTATTATCAAGACGTTCTTTTTCGGTTTTGCCGTCGGCATCGTGGGCTGCTACAAAGGCTACTATTCCACCAAAGGCACCGAGGGTGTGGGGCGGTCGGCCAATTCGGCCGTGGTAATGGCTTCGGTGCTGATTTTTATCCTCGATCTGCTGGCTGTGCAAGTGGCCGCGCTGATCTGGGAAAATTGACAGCATGAAAAACAACGAACCGGTGATCGAGGTGAAGGGCTTTGCAAGGCCTTCGCGCCAACGTGGTGCTCGATCATTTGACCTGACCTTGTACCGGGCGAAAATCTCGTGGTGCTGGGCTAAATCCGGTTCGGGCAAATCCGTGCTCATCAGGTGCATCATCGGCTTGCGCGCCCCGGGCCGGGCGCATCATGCTGGGGCAAAACTGCCCGACCTGACGTACGGAGCTGGGACCAACTGGCGCCCGCGTAGGTTTTCTTATTCCAGAGCAATGCCCCTGTACGACTCCATGACGGTGCGGAAAACCTCGAATTCCCTGCGGCGGCACTGGATGAATGTGGAGCAAAACGAGGTGAACGATCTGGTCCATGAGGTACTGACGAGCGTGGGACTGGCGCATACGGTGGACATGATGCCTGCCGAATTGTCGGGTGGTATGCGCAAACGCATGCTCTGGCCCGCACGCTCATCCTCAAACCCGACATCATCCTGTACGACGAACCCACCACCGGCCTTGACGCCATAACCGGGATGGAAATTATCGAACTCATCAAGGCGGTTCAGCACGAGTACCAGACTTCTGCGCTGGTTATTTCGCACGATATGAAACTGGCGCGCCATGCCGCCGAACGCATTGCTATCCTGCTGGAAGGCAAATGCTACGCCACCGGAACCTGGCAGGAACTCAGCACATCCAAAGACCCAATATTCGCGCATTTTTTGACTAAAAGATCATGGCCAACCGCACTTCCGACAATATCAAATTAGGCATTTTCGTGCTGGCAGGGCTGGCGCTGCTCATTGCCTTTTTGTACATGCTGGGCAAAAACCAGAGCCTTTTTTCCAACCGTTTCCCGGTTACAGCCCATTCTGAAAACGTGAACGGCCCTGACGCCCGGCAGCAACGTTCGGGTATCGCGCATCGTCGTCGGGTGGTCGAATCGGTGACGCTGATGCACGACACCCTGGTAGAAGCTGGTCCTCGACTCGATGACAAGATGCGCCGGGTAATCGCAAAAACACCCTGGCCGACATCAGCTACCGACGGGTTGGTCGGCAACCGGGTGGTCAACCTCCTGCCGGCGAAAGAGCCGGCGCCGCTGATCGAACCGGGCGACATTATCCAGTCTCGAAAGGATGTCAGCACGGCAGAAATGCTGCACATCCTGAACAAAACAAACCAGAACGTCCTCGTCATTTCAGAAGGGCTGCTCGAAACTGTTGAGCGGATCAACAGGAGTCCCCAATTGACAACCTTGCTTCAGGATGAAAGTCTCTGCGCGACCTGAAGGCAGCACTGGCAAACTTGCGGGTTACCACGGCCACCGCATCGGTTACCGCTACCGACCTGCGGTCGGTAATGGCCGGTATTCGTGCCGGAGAAGGTACTGTCGGGGCTTTGTTGCGGGACACGACGCTGGCGTACGAACTGAATCAGGCTGCCCGGAAATTGCAACAAGTAGAAAACCAGGCGGGCCGGCTGGTGCAGAATATGGACACCTTAGTGCAGCATGCGGCTTACTGGCCGACAACGTTCAGACCGATATTCAGCAAGGACCGGGTGCGGCCCATTTATTGCTGCGCGACTCCTTGGCAGCGGCCGCGCATTCAGGTCATGTTGAGCAACATCGAGCAGGGCACGGCGCGTTTCAACGAAACAATGGAGGCGCTGAAGCATAGTTTTACTGCGGCGATCCTTTCGGAGGCTGGACAAAAAGCAATAGACCTACTATTTTAACAGGCAACCATAGCCTCCAAAACCTGGTGCTATGGTACAAATTGCCAATCCCATCTACGATAAGAAAGAGCGCCTAAAGCACCCACTTGTCTTGCACTTTTTTTAGCACTTTTCCAGCACACATCCCGCACACAGCCTGCACCGCCAACGGGCGGCGAAATGTAGTCTATCTCGTCCGAATTTCCGATACGGCATCGGCCGGACAAGTGGCGAGCCAACCTTTTGCAGGATTTGCAGGTCGGGCAGATCGTCGCCCATGTAGCAGATTTCGTTGGCTTTCAGGTTAAACGAACTCAAAAACTGCTGAAAAACGGGCCATTTGTCTTCTATCCCGGAATAAATATGTTCGACGCCCAGCCCTGACAGGCGTTTGACCACCCTGTGAGCGTCCTCCGGTGATAATACATACGGGAAAGCCATTTCGTAAGGCAATTTTGATACCCAGCCCGTCGCGGATATTCATACGCCGCAGGCTGTTCCCCGCTTTCGGTGACGTGTACCGAGTTGTCTGCGAGCACGCCATCAACATCGAAGATGAAGGCGCGTACTGTCCGGAATTTATCGAACAGGTGGACGAGTTCGACAGTGGTCTCCGGCAACGGCATTTGTTCGGCAGGTACTATTGATTGTCTCTCCATTCGTAAACCCATTTGGCCTGGATTTGCTCAGGTGTGCTTCGTTGCAGTCTTCGCGCGTACCTTCAAAATTGGGTATTTCCAGTACCCATTCGATCAGCTCCGGTGAATCGGATTCGGTAAATTTTGCTCTCGCTGAAGTCGTTGCCGAAACGTTCGTACAGTTTCATGGCTATGTCCTCGTGGTCGGCCCATTGAATGGGCATGTTGTCAATGTCGCTAAAAGGCATGATTTTGTTTTTGGTTGGAAAGGTTTCTGGTTGGAAGGTTGGAAGGTTAGAAGGTTGGAGGGTTTTTCTAACCAGAAACCTTCCAACCTTCTAACCCTCCAACCCCCTAACCAGCAACGATTTTATCGTATTGTCCTCCGAAGATCAATTCGCGGATGTTATCGGAGGCGAGGAATTCGTGTGGAAATCCCAGTTCGACAGGGCTTGCTGCATCAAGTGCCTGAAGGGTTTCGGTCGGAATCTGGAAGTTCACGCAGCCGAGTGAGTCTTGCAACTGGGCAGCCGTTCGGGCGCCAATGATAGGAATGGATGTGAGGGCTGTATCGCGCTGGCGCGTCCAGTTGATGACTAATTGGGCCGGGGGTCACCCCGAGGGACTTGGCCTGTTTGACCACCTCGGCGGCGATGTCGTTGGCCCGGTTGCTGCGGCGGGCACTGGTTTCTACTACACGGCCGGTATCGCCCTGGAGGTATTTTCCGGTGAGCGCCCCGCCGCCGATGGCGCCCCAGGGCGTGATGGCCAGGCCAAACTGTTTGGCCATGGGGATCAGTTCGCGTTCGGGCGCTCGCTGAAGCAGGGAGTATTCTATTTGCAAACCGGTGAAAGCGGTCCAGCCCCGCAGTTCGGCCATGGTATTGGCTTGGCTGACTACCCATGCCGGCGTATCCGATATGCCGATATATTGGACTTTTCCGCTGCGTACCAGATCGTCCAGGCCGCGCAATACCTCATCCACGGGGGTCATGCCGTCCCAGGCGTGTACCCAGAAGAGGTCAATAAATTCCGGTGTCCAGCCGGCGCAGGCTTTCCTCCACGGAGCGCATCATGTTTTTGCGGTGGTTGCCCGCGAAATTGGGGTCGCCCGATTGGTCGCGCAGGTATATTTTGTAGCCACCACAAAATGGTGGCGTTCGCTTTGACAAACTCACCCAGCCAGCGTTCGCTGGTACCTTCGGTGTAGCGGTTGGCGGTGTCCAAAATTGCCGCCGGCCGCCGCGTACATATCAAAAATCTTGGCTTTCGGCTTTGTCTGCTCCCCAGCCCCACTCTGTCCCGAAAGTCATAGTGCCCAAACAAATCTCGGAGACGCGCAAACCCGATTTTCCAAACAAACGATAATTCATATCCAGTCAAGATTTAGTAGCAAAAGCCAAATGTACAATATCAAAGTGGCTATAACAGAGGGGGGGGCAAAGTGGTTGAATCGTACACAAACAACTTCTAATACCCCCGCTGCTGTACCCAGGTTTGAAACCGCCGGGCATTTACCAAATGTGCCGCATAAGTACCGGCAAAGGCATGTGTGCCGGATTCATCGGGTTTGGCGCAGAAATACAGGTAGTCGTGTTGTTGCGGGTTCAGTACGGCATCAATGCTGCCGATGGAAGCCATACTGATCGGCCCGGGCGGCAAGCCTTTGTACATGTAGGTATTGTAAGGCGAATCGAAGGTGGTATGGAATAACGTGACGCGGCGAACACCAAAATCGCGGGTAGCGAATACGCAGGTCGGGTCGGCCTGCAAGAGCATATTGATTTTCAGGCGATTCAGATAAACGCCGGCAATAGTCGATTTTTCACTGTTGGCGTTGGTTTCGCGCTCGACAATGGATGCGAGGGCATACACTTGCACGGGCGTAAGCCCGAGGGCTTGCGCCTTGGCGAGGCGGTCGTTTTTGCTCCAAAATGCCTTGTTTTCCTTTGCCATGCGCTGCAAAAACGTTTTGGCATCGGTATTCCAGAACATTTCGTAGGTGTTTGGAATAAACAGCGCGATCAGGGTCTCGGGTGTGTAGCCGATCTCGGCGAGCACGCCCGGGTCGAGAAATGTTTGGAGCAGCGTGAGCGAGTCTGTTTCGAGGAAACGGGCAACACGTCCTGCCACCTCTTCCGGCAAGCGCTCATTGTTCAGAACAACGTTGACGGGCTCCTGCTTGCCGGCACGCAAGTGCTGGATGAGCCTGCGGTTGCTCCAGCCCGGCTCGATTTTATACCGCCCGGAGCGCATGACGGGGCGGTTGTATTTCATTTTTTCTGCCAGCCACCGAAAACTCGGCACATCGGTCAGGAGGCCGCCTTGTGCGAGGCTGTCCACCACCTGCTCAAAGGACGCGCCCGTGGGGATATGTACGATGGGGTTTTCCAATTGGGCAGGAACGCCCGAAAAATAAATGGCTTTGACCGGCCTCCAGGCAAAAAACAGGCCGGTGAGCAGCGCTGCAAGAGCAAGCAGCACAAAGGTTTTCCTTTTCATGGATGTGTTCAGTATTGTTCCGATTCGTTCGGGGAAGTCGTTGCTTTTTACGTCGGCAATATAGCGCTGTGTGGCGCCGCCGATGGCATCGAACAACTCCGCATAGCGGCGCAGGAAGCGCGGTTTGAAGTCTTTGGTAATCCCGAGCATATCGTGTGTGACTAATACCTGGCCGTCGGTGTGCGGGCCGGCGCCGATGCCGATGGTCGGGATTTCGATACTTTCGGAAACAGTTTTGGCGAGTCCAGCCGGAATTTTTTCCAGTACCAGTGCAAAACACCCGGTGTTGTCGAGCAGCAGGGCGTCATCCCGAAGTTTTTGTGCTTCTACATCTTCTTTAGCGCGTACCGTGTAGGTGCCAAATTTGTAGATGCTCTGTGGGGTCAGGCCCAGGTGGCCCATGACCGGTATGCCCGCCATCAGAATACGTTTGATGGATTCCTCCACTTCCGACCCGCCCTCCAGTTTGACAGCATGCGCGCCCGATTCTTTCATGATGCGAATCGCACTTTTCAGGGCAATTTCTGAATTAGACTGGTAGCTGCCGAAGGGCATATCTACGACAACCATGGCCCGATGCACCGCGCGCACAACAGATTGGGCATGGTAGATCATCTGGTCCAGCGTAATCGGGAGGGTAGTTTCGTGGCCGGCCATGACATTGGAAGCAGAGTCGCCGACCAACAGAATATCAATACCGGCCTCATCCAGAATTCGGGCCATGGAAAAATCGTACGCCGTGAGCATAGCGATTTTCTCGCCGCGATTTTTCATGGCCTGGATGACGTGCGTGGTGACGCGCTTGATTTCGCCGGTAGATGCAGACATGGTGGGTAGTTGGTTTAGAGCGTGTTTAAAATTTAGTCGCTGGGCTACGGACGGCCAATTTTGGTTCTATCCTCGTTAAAATTTTCGCCGTAGGCGCCCGGCTACGGCTGCAAATTTTGCCTCGATAGAACCAAAATTTGCTCGCCCTCGCTCCAGCACTAAAATTTAAACACGCTCTTGTACAATCGGGGGCGAAAGTAGGGGATATAAATAAAAAACCACGCCTCGTTTGGCGTGGTCGTAAAACAACAAATTATAATCCCATGAACATTTTCTAACCTGGAGACTACGGCGGAAAAAACCTGTTTTGCAGTCTAAACGACGATTAAACGGCGCCTTTCAAAAAAATGTTGCAAGGGCAATGGTCTTAACAAGTTGTTTGGCAGCGACACGATTTATTGAAAATTCAAGTCGCGCTCGGGGGATTGGAGGTTCATGCTGGTTACGGTCTGCGGGGTGACAAATACGTTGGGCAACGTGATGACATTTTTTGCGGTAAAAATCCCGAACCCTTCGGAGAGGTTGGTGTATGTCGAGATGAGTTCTGCACCTGTAATGCCTGCATTAGCCGTAGCCGATTCGATGTAGTCGTCTATTTCGCGGCCGCCGCCTTCCAGCGTGATGTCGATACCCTCGAAGCGCCGGAAACTGTTGGGGGCTGGAGGCAGACTTTCTACCAAAAACCGAAAAAATGATTCCGAACTGACGTTCACCATACCAACATAACTGCCACTGGATTGAACATCGGTACGCCGCACATTTTCAATGGGCGTCCAGTACAACGTATCACGTTTGATGAGCGTACCGTTCAGGGCATTTTCCCGGTAGCGTATGCGGAAGTTGACGCGGAAGTACACACCATTTACATCCGACAACCAGGAAAGGCCGGTGTTTTTGTCGCGCTCGAATGTGACTTTGACCGGCACATCCAACTGGTTGGGATCCCGGAAAAAGAAGTCGCCAGGTACGGCAGTTTCTGCCGTCACGTCCGGTTTTCCGTCGTTGCGGATGATGCGTACCCGATAGGAAGTACCTGCCTTGACGGGTTCTTTTGTTTTGTACAGCCAGTTGGGTTGGGTAGCAAATATGCCGTCCTGCCGAACATAGCCTTCAAGATTTCCGTCCACCCGGGTGAGCTGAATACGTTTGCCTGAGGCAATTTCCTCCAAAAAACATCAATGGCATTCTCCGGAAAATAAAGGGAATCAGCAATTTGAGCAATTGCCAGTGCGCTGGTTTCCGGATCGAGGAAGGCTTTTTCTACGCGGATATAGTTTGCGGTATCCTTTGGCGACAGGATCGCATAAACCACGGGCACCTCTTTCCACGGAGCAGTCAGTTCAAAGTCGTTGGAGCAGGCCTGGAGCAGAAGTACGGCCAGGGGCAGCACGAAGAGCAGTTTTTTCATTGCGAGGTATTTGAAAATGAGTTGCCCGGCAAAGGTAGATGTTGGCCGTCAGGAAAATCGCGGGAGGGCCTCGCTATTGTAAGCCAATCATTCTTTTACGCCGGCGACCAGCAAGGACACTTCGTTATTGAGCATTTCCACAAACCGCCCTCTACCGTAAGGGTCATCTTTTCTCCATTTTCCTTGATAATACGCACTTCTCCGGCTTCCAGCGACGACACAATCGGAGCGTGATTTTCGAGCATTTCGAACGAACCCGACGCGCCGGGCACTTTGACCGATTTGACCGGTCCCGAAAATATCTGTTTCTCGGGCGAGAGTATGACGATGTTCATATCTTGAATAAGGTTGGAAGGTTTGAGGGTTTTAAGGTTTCTGGTTAGAAGGTTGGGCTAACCAGAAACCTTCTAACCTTCTAACCAGAAACCTTTAAACCTTAAGAAGCTTCTGCCAGCAGTTTTTTGCCTTTTGCGATGGCGTCGTCAATCGTGCCGACGAGGTTGAATGACGCTTCGGGGTATTCGTCCGTTTCGCCGTCCATGATCATATTGAAGCCGCGGATTGTTTCGTCAATGGGAACCAGTACCCCTTTGAGGCCGGTAAACTGTTCGGCTACATGGAAGGGCTGCGACAGGAAGCGTTGCACACGGCGGGCGCGGCTCACGACGAGTTTGTCTTCGTCTGAAAGTTCTTCCATGCCGAGAATGGCAATGATATCCTGCAACTCATTGTACCGCTGAAGAATAACTTTCACGCGCTGCGCACAACGGTAGTGTTCGTCGCCGATGATTTTCGGATCGAGGATGCGCGACGTGGAGTCGAGCGGATCCACCGCCGGGTAGATACCGAGCGATGCAATTTTACGACTCAATACCGTAGTGGCATCCAGGTGCGCAAATGTAGTGGCCGGAGCCGGGTCGGTCAAGTCGTCGGCGGGTACATACACGGCCTGTACCGAGGTAATGGAGCCGCGCTTGGTCGAGGTGATACGCTCTTGCATGATACCCATTTCGGTAGCCAGTGTAGGCTGATAACCCACAGCGGAGGGCATACGGCCCAACAATGCGGAAACCTCGGAACCGGCCTGCGTGAAACGGAAGATATTGTCCACAAAGAACAGGATATCACGACCGCCGGAAGGGTCGCTCAGGTCGCCATCGCGGAAGTATTCGGCCATGGTGAGGCCGGAAAGCGCCACACGGGCGCGGGCGCCGGGCGGTTCGTTCATCTGGCCGAACACCAGCGTAGCCTGGCTTTGGCTCAGTTCCTTCATGTCCACCTTACTGAGGTCCCAACCGCCTGCTTCCATGGAGTGTTTGAAAGCATCACCATATTTAATTACGTTGGATTCGATCATTTCGCGCAGCAGGTCGTTGCCTTCGCGGGTACGCTCGCCGACACCGGCAAATACCGACATACCGTCGTACGCTTTGGCGATGTTGTTGATCAATTCCATGATCAATACCGTCTTGCCCACACCGGCGCCACCAAAAAGGCCGATCTTGCCACCCTTGGCGTACGGCTCAATCAGGTCGATAACCTTGATACCGGTATACAGGATTTCGCGCTCGGTAGACAGGTCTTCGTAAGCCGGGGGCTTGCGGTGGATCACATACGCGTCCTTGCCTTTTTCCACTTTTCCGATGCCGTCAATGGCTTCGCCAACCACGTTGAACAGGCGACCGCGCACCGCTTCGCCGATCGGCATGGCAATGGGAGCGCCCGTGTCCACGCATTCGATGCCGCGCATGAGACCGTCGGTGGAGTCCATGGCGATGGTGCGTACACCATCTTCGCCGAGGTGCCGCTGTACTTCCAGCACGAGCGGCGTGCCGTCCGGACGCGTGATTTCAAGAGCATTCAAAATTTCCGGCAGTTTGCTGTTGGGACCGCTGAAATCCACGTCCACCACAGCGCCGATGATTTGTTTGATACGACCAATATTTGCCATAAAACGAAATGATGTTTGGTATCCGGTGTCAAGGATACGGGAACGGGCCACCGGGAGCCAGGTACCGTGTTAAAAAGCCGCGCAAAAGTACAGACATTCCCCAGAAAACCGAGAAGCGGGTTGACTTTTTGTTGGCCGAAACAAAATTTTGCTAAAATGCCCTCCGCTGGCCTTCAAATGTTAATTGTTGGACTTCTTTGCCGCCGTTTCAGACTAAAAAACGACTTTTGCCCTTCCTCGAACGGACTCGCCCGACAGATAAATTCAAATCGGGTGCACCATTTTTTACAAGTAAAATATAATTTGTCACCTCCCGTTCTAAGGCCCTCCCGGCCGAAATCCACGCACCATTGCTTTTTATCAAATTTTTTCGAGTACTTTCTCATGCAGCGAAAACACCCTGTTCTCTACTGGCTGGCCCTTTTTTGCCTCCTGACCTCGGCCGCGCCCGTACTGGCACAAGATGAAGCCGACCTTCCCGATTTGTCCGAAACACCCGATCTGCTGGTGGCCAAAGGCGGCGCACTTCCACTCCCCACCGAAGAAGAATTGCGCGAGCGATTGGGCAAACTCCGGGGATGCCTCGAACTGAAAACAAACCCGGTCGTAAAAGGCTATATCCGAACGTATGTGCAGTCAAAAACGGAAAAAACGAAGGTCATGCTCGGCCGCCGGCTCACCTATTTCCCGCTTTTTGAAGAAAAACTAAAAGAATACGGACTGCCTGCCGACCTGAAATACCTTGCCGTGGTGGAGTCGGCTCTGAACGCCAAAGCCGTTTCGCGCGTCGGCGCTACCGGGTTGTGGCAGTTTATGCCCTACACCGGCAAAGACTACGATCTGCTGCAAACCTCCGCCGTGGACGAACGCAGCGATGCAGTCAAGAGCACAGAAGCCGCTGTCCGGTATCTCCGGGATTTGTACAAACAGTACAACGACTGGGCGCTGGCCCTCGCCGCCTACAACAGCGGCCCGGGCCGGGTTAATTCCGCCATCAAACGCGCCCATAGCCGGGATTTTTGGGTGATCCAGAAATTCCTTCCACAAGAAACCCGCAACTATGTGCCGGCATTCATTGCCGCCACCTATATCTGCAACTTTTTCCCGATGCACAACCTGGATATGGTGGAACCGGATCCGGACGAACAGATGACGACCTACATCCGGGTGCACGAAGCCATCTCGTTTCAAGATATTTCCGATGCAACAGGGCTGGATTACGGCGCGATTCGCACACTGAATGCCGGGTTTAAACGCGACTATGTGCCGCAAAGCGAAAAAGGATACTACGTCCTGCTGCCTCAGCGCGTCATGCCGGCGTTTTTACGCTACCTCAACGGCCTCGGCGGACGGCGCTACACGATCGAAAGCCTCAAGGCTACTCCGAATACCAACCTCGGCGACGGGCGCTACTGGCAGCTCACGGTATCGGTGCAGCAAGCCGACCATATTGACCGCGTGGCATCCATGCTGGGCTGTCATCCCGACCACCTTCGGGCTTGGAACAACCTGACTGATGACCAGGTACAGGCCGGGCAACGCCTCCATGTCTGGCGCCCGGTGTTTGTGTTCAAACATTCGCCCCTGCGTATTGACGCCCTCAACCCCGAAGCCGGCAAGGCTAAAAAAACGGAATCCGGCGGGTCGCCGGCGGTGTCCGGTACGCTGGCGGCAGACCCGGTGCCCGTGTTGAAGCGGGAAGAGGCCGAGCAATTCAAACAGTACCAATACCATACGGTGCGCCGAAATGAATCCCTCGACGAAATTGCCCGGCAATACGGCACCCCAGCCGAAACCCTGCGCAAACTCAATAACTGCACTACCGTGACCATCGGCATGCGCCTGAAGGTGAAAGAATTATAATCCATTTTCATTTCCAAAAACAATCCTCCCATGACACGAGCGCTCTTGATCGAAGACGAGCCGGAAGGCTTGGCAAACCTCCAAAACCTGCTCCACAAACATTGCCCGGACATTGAAATCGTGGCAACAGGCGGCTCCAATGCTGACCTGCTGCGCCTGACCGCCGACGACAGAGACAGCCAGTACGATGTGGCGTTTCTCGATATTGACCTTCCTGACGGACTCGTATTCCGGGGGCTGGAACAATTAGAGGATATCCCCTTCGACATCATCTTTGTCACTGCGTACAACCAATACGCCCTCACGGCATTCGATTTTTCGGCCATTGACTATGTGCTCAAACCCATTGAGCCGGACGACCTGCGCCGGGCCGTCAGCCGAACCCGGATCAACCACGCAAAAGCGGCAGCGCAAACAACGGGTAGAATTGCTCCAGCAGAACTACTCGCCCAATATGCCCAATGCCTTTGAAAAAATAGGCATTCCGGCCTGGATGGCGTACACTTTGTGCGCCTGAGCGATATCGTGCGCCTCGAAGCGGAGGACAACTACACGCACTTCATCCTCAAATCCGGCAGCAAGGTCACTGCCAGCAAGACCATCAAGGCCTACGAAGACACGCTGCTGCGCCTCAATTTTGTGCGGGTGCACAAAAAGCACATCGTCAACATGAATTTTATGAAAACCTACATCAAGGGCGAAGGCGGCTACCTGAAACTCGAAAACGGCGATACCGTCGAGGTTTCGCGCCGCAAAAAAGCCACCCTGATGGACTCGGTACGGCGACTCTACGGAGAAATGTAGACGGCCGGAATACCGTGACCCGTCACTTTCAATCTGGCGCACTATTTTTGCGCGCTGAAAAATGCGGGGCTCCTGTTCGGCGCCCGCATACAGGCGCATTCACTTCACAAACGTTCGAGGCTGTCTTACAAGCACTGTGTTGACGGGAATTGAATTTTTTGACAGGATTTAGAGGATAAATGAAGCGGCTCCGCCGCTGAGAATCCTGTGAATCCTCTAAATCCTGTCAAAAAATTATCAGCCTGTCAATTGCACAATATGGTGCGGATTTTGAGGCTCCCTCGCGTCGTTCACATTCTACAGATGGGTTTTTTTGACAAGTTTTTTAACCGGGAAAAAAAGGAAGACCTTGACAAAGGGTTGGAAAAAACCAAAGAGGGTTTTTTCGGAAAAATCGCCCGTGCCGTCGCCGGCAAGTCAACCGTTGACGAGGAAGTACTGGACGAAGTGGAGGCCGCATTGATCGCGGCAGACGTGGGCTTAGACACCACGGTGAAAATCATCGAACGCATGGAGGCTCGTGTAGCCCGCGACAAGTATGTGAACACCGACGAACTCAACAACCTCCTGCGCGACGAGATCGTACAATTGCTGGGCGAGAACAATACGACCGATGCGGAGGATTTCGATATTCCTGCCGGCAAAAAACCATACATCCTGCTTGTGATCGGGGTGAATGGCGTGGGCAAAACCACCACCATCGGCAAGCTGGCCTCCCAGTTCCAGCAGCGGGGTCACAAGGTAGTGCTCGGCGCTGCCGATACCTTCCGCGCTGCCGCCGTGGATCAGTTGAAAATCTGGTCGGAGCGCGTCGGTTGCGATTTTTACTCCAAAGGTATGAACGCCGACCCTGCCGCCGTGGCTTACGAAACCACCCAGTATGCGCTTGAAAATGGCTGCGACGTGGCCATTATAGATACGGCCGGTCGCCTGCACAACAAGGTGAATCTCATGCAGGAACTGGGCAAAATACACCGCTCCATAGAGAAAAAACTGCCCGGCGCCCCGCACGACGTGCTGCTCGTGTTGGATGCGTCCACCGGCCAAAATGCTTTCGAGCAGGCCCGGCACTTCACCGAAGTGGCGCCCATCACGGCACTGGCACTCACCAAACTCGACGGCACGGCCAAGGGAGGTGTGGCTATCGGTATCAGCGACCAGTTCAAAATTCCGATCCGCTATATCGGCGTTGGCGAACGGATTGACCAATTGCAGATTTTCAACAAGCGCGCATTTGTGGAGTCGCTGTTTGCACAGTAGCTCCGCCGGATATAGGGCATTCGCCGCAAATCGTGCGGCGAATAGGCTGGTTTTCGCCGCAGGCGACAGGATGGCGCTCGGATACCTGCCCATAACCACAGAAAAAGAAACTCAAATCCAGTATCCCGCCGGCTCATCCCCGAACACCGCTCCAAACACCGTTTGCTGCGGCAACTCGAATACGGATACACCACCTTGGACAAATAAAGCCCCTGCGGATATGCTCCGGTAATAACAGGCGGCGTCTTTTGTCGCGCAGGTGGCCTTCAAAAACCTCAGGCTCATCTCCCCGGCGCCAATCTCCAGCAGGCGGCCCACAATAATCCGGATCATACCCGTCAAAAATCGGTTTTGCGGTGACCTGGAACCGGAGGCGTTCGCCGCTTTTATCTACCCACAACCGGGCCGCACTGACCCGGCAGATCGTGTGTTTAAAGTTTGCCGGCGACTTGCAAAACGCGTAATAGTCTTCGTATTGCGGCAGCAAATTCACCGCTGTTTGCATGCGCTGAATATCCAGACTCATACCCCGATACAAGGCACTATTGGCTTGCAAAAAGGGATCCTTGCGCAAATGGATAAAATAATCGTAGGTGCGCTGCGTCACATCAAACCGGGCATTCGCCCCATCGGAGACTGGAATGATCCCAAAAACAGTGATATCCGGGGGCAGGGCATGGTTGAGTTTGAACAGCAGTTCCTCTACGGCCGTTTCAGCCAGATCAGCATGAAAAAATACTGGCTGGCGTGTACCCCGGCGTCTGTTCGGCCGCAGCCGTTGGCCGAGGTGGGCGTTTTCAGAATCTTCAGTAAGGCGCCTTCTATGACCTCCTGCACGGTACATGCGTTTGACTGCCGCTGCCAGCCGTGGTAGTTTTGTCCGTTGTAGGCGATATGGAAGAAAAAGCGTTTGATAGTAAGGGGGCGAAGGTAGGGGATAATCAAGTCAACCCTGGTGCGGGTAGCCATGTAACCTTAAAACTTATTGGTTGTTCATCCACCTCCGGAAACTTGGACAACTTTGTAAAATCAAAAATCCTTATTTTTACACTAAAATTGAAGGATATGAACCCGGCTGTAAATACCCTGAGCAATGCCCAAATCGAAATTTTGAAACTGCTTTCCGACAACCTGTCGGAAGCGGGACTGGCCGATCTGAAAAAAATCTTGCTGGCGTTCAAACTCCAAATGGTTGTGCAACTCGCCGATAAAATCTGGGACGAAAAAGGTTGGTCGCAAGAAACCATGAATAAATTTCTGCAAACCCACATGCGCACACCCTACCAGCGCAAAGAGTCCTCCAACCCTCAATGATATGCGGATTGTGGCTCTTCGTGACTTCTTGTGGGTACTGTAAAAGATTCTTTGATGTACTCGTTGCATCCGTTTAGGCCAAAAACCCCGAAGGGGTTGTATGTTTATAGATGGCCAGTCGGTCTACAACAAAACCCCGAAGGGGTTGTATGTCAAACGCTTATTCAAAACATAAAACCCCTTCGGGGTTCAAAAAGACGATTCGAATGCTGCTATAAACATACTGCCCCTTCGGGGCAAAGGTGGTGGTGCCACATTGAATCACCCATATAAACTCACGAAGAGCCTTATTTTTCAGGTGATGCGTGGGCGGGAGTAACTTCAATTCGCGCTTTTTCCAAAGCGAGCAGGCGGGCTTCAAAAGTTGATTGTATTTGGTTCAGCTGCTGCCGGAGTTGCGCATTTTCGGTTTGTTGCGCGTTGATTAGCTCCTGTTGTTCCTGTATAGCCTTTACCAAAAGCGGCACGAAGGAAGCATAAGCCAGGCCGTAGTTGTCGGTGTTGTTCTCTGGCACATGCAGACCGCTGAAAGTGAAGTTCAGGTCCCGGCACGCACGCTCTACCTCTTGTGCAAGGAAACCTGTTTGCACCGGGGCGCTTTCTCGGACGAAAGTGGATTGGGAGAGCCGTTGTTGCTGGATACTGTCTGGCATATTTTGCATCACATGCTCGTCGAACTTGCGAGCATCGAATTGATAAGTGACTGGGCGAAGCTGCTTGATGAAAGCCAAGCCCGGCACCTGGTCGTCGTGCACGTTGTACTTGAACCGGGCATCGGAGGGAAAGGTCCAGTCTACTTGCCCTTCGATGACGGTGACGGCAGAATTGCCGATACGGACTTTATTAGAGGCATTGACCCAAGCACCACTGCCGATAGCTGTGGCATTATCCAGGGATTCCGACGACACATTTGTTCCATAGCCTAATGCGGTGTTGTAGCTACCGGTCGTGTTAGAATTAAGCGCATTCGCTCCATTGGCAGTGTTGAAACCACCGGTGGTGTTGTAAAAAAGAGTATTCGAACCATTGGCGGTATTTTGGTTGCCAGTTGTGTTTGTCGTAAGCGCACCCCATCCATTGGCGGTATTTTGGTTGCCAGTTGTATTAAAATAGAGCGATTGGTCTCCGTTAGCTGTGTTGCTGTAGCCGGTGGTATTGCTTCTAAGCGCATTCACACCATTGGCAGTATTGCCGCTACCGGTGGTATTGAAAAAAAGCGCACCATTTCCATTGGCAGTATTGCTGTTACCAGTGGTGTTCATACGAAGCGTAGAAAATCCTGTGGCGGTGTTGCTGGTACCGGTCGTGTTGGAATACAGCGCATTCGCACCATTGGCGGTGTTGGCGAAGCCAGTGGTATTGGAAAAAAGCGCTTCCGCCCCATTGGCGGTATTGTAGCTACCGGTCGTGTTGGAAAACAGCGCATTCACTCCATTGGCGGTGTTGCCAGAGCCGGTTGTGTTGGCAGTGCCGGCGCCATTTCCAACAAACGTGTTGATCAGGGTAGAGGGTAGTTCCAGTCGGGAGGAACCGCTTTCATTTTTGCGCAGCACCATACTTTCCGTGCCACCGAGGTCGAAGCGGATGATGTCCTCATTCGCGTTTTTCTCTACTTGTACTCTGGTGTTGCCATCAGTATCCTGCAACAGGGTATTGCTATTGCTGGCAGGCGTCCAAGCCACGCCATTCCATTTCAGTATCTGGCCGATTGTTGCACCTTGCTGGGCGATATTGAGCGGATTAGCAGCTGTTCCATTTCCAGTGAGGGTAGTATTGGTGATAGCCACTTGGGCGCCCCAGTCGTCGCCGGCGGCTTCGTCCTGCGGTACCCAGGTTGTTCCGTTAAATTTAAGCACCTGGCCGGGAGCGGCATTTTGCGGAGCAATGTCGAGTGGGCTGCCGGAGGTGCCGTTGCCCGTCAGGCGCGGGCTTGTCGCGGCCGTTTGCGTACCCCAGGTGTCGTCGGCAGGCATCCAAAGGCCCAGCATCGGATTCCAGGAAAGTACCTGGCCGCTGGTTGCATTGAAACTGGCGAGGCGCAGGGGCTGGCCTGCGGTACCGTCGCCAATGATATTGAGCGACGTGGCAGCCACCTGGTTGCCCCAACCGTCGCCACCGGCTTCGTCTTGGGGGAGCCAAGAGGTGCCGTTCCATTTGAGTACTTGGCCGGGAGCAGCCCCCTGAGCAGCAATGTCGAGGGGGTTGTCTACAGTGCCGTCTCCGGTGATGGCGGCATTGGTTGTGGCCGTTTGTGTGCCCCAGTTGTCGCCACCCCAGTTGTTATGGTCGGCTGGCAGCCATGTCGCGCCGTTCCACTTGAGTATTTGGCCGGAAGACGCACCTTGCTGGGCAATCGTCAACAGGCTGCCCGGAGTACCGTTTCCATAGCGCAGAACTTGTTACTACTGCCTGCGCACCCCAATCGTCACCACCGGTAAAATCGTCAGCAGCGGTCAGGTCGCGCCGTTCCATTTGAGCATCTGGCCGGCGCTGGCACCCATCTGACCCAGATCGCAGGCTGTAATGGTGCCGTTGGCAATATCGGCCGACGTGATTGTGCCATCGGCAATTTTGATCGACGTGATGGCGTCGTCATTGATCTTAGCGGTGGTGATAGAATTGGTGGCCAGGTTGACAGCGGTAATGGTGGCCGGCGCAATATCATCGCCGGTGACCGCTCCGTCGGCTATTTTGGAGGAGGTAATCGAGTTGTTGGCCAACTCGACGGTTCCCACAGCCCCTGTTGCAATGGTTGGATTTGGATAAGTACCAAATAAACTTCCGCCAGCATTGGAACCGATGGTTATATCATTCAGAGCATTTGTGTCGCCGGCGTTGCTGATCGTGCTGCCCACAATGGAAATGCCGGGGCCGGCAGCGTACGAGCCGCTGCCGCCGCTCAGCGATATCCACGCCGTACCATTGTAAAACCAAAAACCGCCCGTCGTGGTATCAAACACCAGCAAACCCGTAGCCGGCGTAGCGATGGCGGTGCGCTGCCCGGTACTCATGCGTGGCACGAGCATACCCTTGTCAGTACTTTTTACGTCCAGAATAGCCGAGGGATCGGGGTTGCTCGTGTCAGTGTTGATGGATACTGCTTGGGCGAGGAGACCACCCGAGTAGATGAATAGGGCCAGGAAACAAAAGACTGTAATTTTCATAAGAAGGAGGTATCTGAAATTAATGGTTGGCAGTGTTAACCAATGCTACGTTTAAAAAAATAAAATCATGCGGATATGAGGCAAAAGCAGAATAATCGAGACCCGATTCGTCAGGGCTTTGGCCGTATTTATGCATCCAGAACAATTCGGGGTCTTGCTCGCGGGTCACGACGGAGTTCAGCGGTAGTTCCGTTGTGGGCTGACTGCTGACGGTTTCGTTGCCGTCTTCCATGCCGGCCTCTTCTTTGGAGGTGATGCGTGGGCGGGTGGCTTCGTGTTTGTAGGATTGTATGGTGGTGGTTATTTGTACAGTTTTTGTACTTCGTTTTCGATGGTTTTTTTCACGGTTCGCCAGTCGGCATTTTGTAACAGATTTAAATCTTCATCCTGGTCTGCATCATCGAAATACGTCAGGCTACGGGCCACGAGAAATTCTGAGCCATCCGGGTATTTTTGATTGTAAAAGGCCAACAATTCAGAAAGCGTGAACTGTTTCATCAAAAAAAACAGATCGGTAAAATCACGTTTTCGTCCACGACCGGTGATGGCTGCAAGTTTCATGGCTCCGATATCTGGCAAACTCACCAAGCGTATGTCGGATTCCTGGTGCACTTCCCGAAGCAGTGGATATTTGTAATTGACGAAATCCACTTTGACGCCATTGATGTCCAACACCAGAATATTTTTCGTGGCATGCATCAATCGCACGGTACCCAAGCCATCTGCCAAATCCAGAATTTCATCTTTTTCAAATGGCAGTGAACCGAACAGATCAAGATCAACCGAGACACGGTGCCCAATTTGCAAGGCAAGAGAAGTCCCTCCTGCAAGATTGAAACCTTCCAGTTCGGGTACTAGCATGATACGCTTTAATAGATCCAATGTCCCGGAGCGGATTGTATTTGTGGTGCATCGAAACTGATCTTTGGGTATGTTGAAAATGACACTCAAAAGTCAAAGATTTTGGGTCCAGGTCGCGGGATTGCAACATTTCATCCCGAATACGGTCCATACCATACCGCTGCTGGATAGCACGCCAGTCCGCTACTGTGCCATACATCAGTACACGCTCGATGACATAGCGGGCTTTTTTGTCCCAGTCTATCTTGGCGTAATCCGTGTCCCAAAAAATGACTTGTGATAGGTGCATGTCTTTTTTTTGTGCGAATTTAAGGGTTTTTCAAGCGTTGAGACAACTCCGTATCTGCCCCTTCAAAATCCCGAATATCCCCACTCACCTTCTGACGGAGGAGATTGATCAGGTGAGTGCCATATTCGACGGCAAATTCATTGACTTCCAGCAGGCTGCCTTGTTTTTGCCGTATAACCGGCATGGAGTTAGCCCCACCAAGGGAGTTGAACACCCGACGGTCTTTCTGGATGTCTTCGTAGTTGAGATTGCCCTGTAAATCGGTGGCGTAGTGCCTGCGCGGTTCGTTGTATGGCGAATTCAGGATCGGACTATTTTCCATGCTTTTGGAGCGGGTGGTTTAACGATGATGTCCGACTCGTATTAGGCAGGCAATAGTAGGCCATCTTTTGCTATGTTGCCAAGCAGAGCAAACAAAAAGAGCCGTGTTCAGAGAACTGTGTCAGCCCGTTGAGAAAACTTAACCCTCACCCAGAAATGCCATAGTTAATAATAATTGAAAATCAATCTTTTAAATCACTTTGTGAAGGATGCTGGTACAGAATTCGGT
>JADJYW010000029.1 GCA_016719605.1 Lewinellaceae bacterium
GGAAAAAGGTATTCTCGCATACGGGCCATTTCCGGCCGACGGATTTTTCGGCTCCGGCCAGTTTCACAAGTTCGACGCTATTTTGGCCATGTACCACGATCAGGGCCTGATCCCGTTCAAAACACTTTCCTTCGGCGAAGGTACCAACTACACTGCCGGCCTGGCGTCCGTACGCACCTCGCCCGACCACGGCACGGCCTACGACATTGCCGGAAAAGGCGAGGCCGACGAGTCCTCTTTCATCCGTGCCCTGTACATGGCCGCCGACATCGTGCGCAACCGCAACGAATACCTCGATATGCACGCCAACTCGCTCGAACTCCGCAAACGCAAAGCGTTGGTAAGCGAAACCGGCGAAGATGAGGAAGTGGTGGAAGTACCGGAAGAGTAAAGGTTTCTGGTTGGAAGGTTTCTGGTTAGAAGGTTTCTGGTTGAAGAAACCCTCCAACCTTCTAACCTTCTAACCAGAAACCTTCCAACCAGAAACCCTCCAACCAGAAACCTTTTTTATGCATACAATTTTAGGCATTGACGTAGGCGCCTCCGGCGTGAAAGGTGCATTGGTGGATGTGCAACACGGCAAATTGCACGGTGAACGCTTTCGGGTACCAACCCCGCAACCGGCTACACCGGATGCGCTGGCCGTGGCATTTGCCGAGGTCGTGGCATTTTTTGACTACAAAGGCGTGGTTGGGTGCGGTTTTCCGGCTATTGTCAAAAACGGCGTGGCGCACTCGGCAGCCAACATTGACCAGCACTGGATCGGCACCAATATCGAGGAGGTGCTTGGCAAGGCATCCGGCACGCGGGTATTTGCCACCAATGATGCCGACGCCGCCGGCATAGCCGAAATGCGCCATGGCGCCGGCAAAGGCGAACAAGGGTTAGTATTCCTCATTACCATCGGAACGGGCCTCGGCACAGCGCTTTTTTACAAAGGTGTGCTGGTGCCAAATACCGAACTGGGGCATTTGATCTGGAAAAAAAACAAACCTGTTGAGGCATTTTGCTCCTCGGGCGCCCGCGAGCGGCTCAAGATCAGCCGGACCGACTGGGCCAAACGCTTCAATGCCTACCTGCTCCATCTGGAGCGTTTGTTTTCGCCCGATCTGTTCATTCTGGGCGGCGGCGAGAGCAAGTATTTTGAAACATACAAAAATTTGCTCACCCCGCAGGCACGGGTAGTACCGGCCCAATTGCTCAACAACGCCGGCATCATCGGTGCAGCGGCTTACGCAGCGGAAAACAAGGAAACGGTTTAGGGGCAGGAGTTTTTAGCGCAAGTCTTCACAACTCCTTGCGCAGGCGTGCTACCGAGATATTGAGTTGTTCGCGGTATTTGGCCACCGTGCGGCGAGCGATGTTGTAGCCTTTTTTCAGCAACAGCGATTTGAGTTTTTCGTCAGACAGTGGGCGGCGCTTGTTCTCGTCCTTGATCAGGTCGGTCAGTATTTTTTTCACTTCCAGGGTAGAAACCTCCTCGCCATCCTGATTTTGCAGGCTTTCAGAGAAAAACTCCTTGAGGCGTTTTGTGCCAAATTCCGTTTGTACATACTTGGAATTGGCTACCCGCGACACGGTGGAGATATCCAGCCCGGTAGCATCGGCAATATCCTTTAGGATCATGGGGCGTATTTTTTTCTGGTCGCCGCTCAGGAAATAGTCGTGCTGGTGGTTCAGTATGGCGCCCATTGTGAGCAGCATGGTTTGCTGGCGCTGTTTTATGGCGTCAATGAACCATTTGGCACTGTCTATCTTCTGCTTGATGAACAGGATGGTCTCTTTTTCTTTTCGGGAAGGGCGCTTGCCGTTTCGTCCGGAATGGAAAGCGCGCAGCATATCGCGGTACTGATCATTGATGCGCAGCTCGGGGGCATTGCGGGCGTTGAGGCTGAGTTCGAGTTCACCGTCGCGGTTGGCCACCATAAAATCGGGCAGAACGTAGTTGACGGCCCGGTCGCTGCGGGAAGCAAAGCCGCTGGCCGGCTTGGGGTTTAGTTTCAGAATTTCGTCCACAGCCACTTTGAGATCCTCGTCATCGAGGCCAAGTTGACGGGCCAGTTTGGTGTAGTGCTTTTTAGTAAACTCCTCAAAGTACTGGTCAATAATCTTGATGGCAACCTTGATGGCCAGTTTGTCTTCGTACGACACGATGTCGTCGCTGGACTTGAGTTTGTGGTGGAGTTGGAGGAGGAGGCACTCGCGCAGGTCGCGGGCGCCGATGCCAGGCGGGTCAAACTGTTGAACCTGAAGCATGATGCGCTCAATCTCGGCTTCGTCGGTCGTGATATTTTGACTGAAGAGCAAATCGTCCACCATGGCAGTCAAGTCCCGGCGCAGGTAGCCGTCGTCGTCAATGGAACCGATAATCTGCATGGCAATGCTGTGCTCGCGTTCATCCTGCAGCCGGATAAGCCCCAGTTGTTGCTCCAGATATTCGTGGAACGTATTTTCGAAGGCAATGGGAATAGTTTTTTCCTCCTCGTTGTTGTTGTAATCTTCGCCACGGGTTTTGTAGGTACCCGGGTCATCTTCAATGAAATCCATGAGGTAATCGTCCAGTTCTATCCCGTCTTCCTGCAGGCTGGTTGTTTGGTCCTCGTCGGCATAGTCGTCGGCAGTATCCCGGTCAATTTCATCCAGAGCACTATCGGTGTCGGTGTTTTGTTCTTCGGCAGTGCCTTCCTGTGCGAAATAGTCTATTTCATCGGCATCCATTTCGGTGCTTCCCTCTGTCAGATCGGCTGTTTCATCGCCCTCTTCCAGCGCAGGGTTTGCTTCCAGTTCCTCCTGGATACGCTGCTCCAGCGTAGCTGTAGGAATCTGCAGCAGTTTCATCAATTGAATCTGCTGCGGGGATAGTTTTTGCTGGAGCTTTTGGCTTAAGGTCTGTTTGGTACCAATAAATGCCATAAACGCTTGGGATGAAGATTAAAAACAGTGATAAACGCACCTGGGAGTCCTTTCTAAAAATGTCGGGCAAGCGCTAAAATCGGTTGTGGATCAAACGGCCCTATCAAATTGGAGGCCAAAAATACCAGAAAAACTGACACCTGCTACAGATGAAAAAACAGATCGTATATTTTTTGTGTTTAACTACATGATTTTCATTTATTTAAAACTTATCAACAAGGTTTTGGCGCTTTGAAATTTCCTCTAAAAAAAACACCGAAAAACGGGCTGCGTCATATTTGTCGCTATTGTCCCTACATTTGCCTACCATGCCTGTTTACCGGTATGCCGGGTGTAGCAAACCCCTGATTTTGATTTTCATACGCACATCATTTGCGTAAAACATACACACACATGGCCAAAGAATGGACACTCGGCGAAAAAGCCGCCGGGCTAAAAAAAGAAACAGAATACGCCGTTTTGGTGAGCCTCATTACCCCGGAAGTAGGCGAAGTGCAAGCGCAAGAATACCTGGATGAACTGGAATTTCTGGCTACCACAGCCGGCGCCCAAAGCATCAAACGGATCACCCAGCGCGGTGCACACCCCGACCACCGAACATTTGTGGGCAAAGGGAAGGTGGAGGAAATCCGCCAGTACCTCGAACGCCACGAGGAGGTAAACATGGTCATCTTTGATGACGACCTCAGCGGCAAACAAACCAACAACCTCGAAGAGGCGCTCAAAGTCAAAATCGTGGATCGTTCCACGCTGATTCTCGACATTTTCGCGCACCGGGCACAGTCGGCCCAGGCCAAATCGCAAGTAGAGTTGGCCCAAATGAAGTACCTGCTGCCCCGCTTGCGCGGGCTTTGGACCCACCTGGAGCGCCAGCGTGGCGGTATCGGCATGCGCGGGCCAGGTGAAACCCAGATTGAGACCGACCGCCGGTTGGTGCAGTACCGCATTAAAGTTTTGGAGGAAAAACTCGAAGACATTGACCGCCAGTCCCAAACGCAGCGCAAAACCCGTGGCGAACTGATCCGGGTAGCCTTGGTGGGCTACACCAACGTGGGCAAAAGCACGCTGATGAACCTGCTGAGCAAATCGGAGGTGCTGGCTGAAAACAAACTCTTTGCTACGTTGGACACCACGGTGCGCAAGGTGGTGTTCGGACAGGTGCCTTTTTTGCTGTCCGACACCGTTGGATTTATCCGAAAACTGCCGCACCACTTAGTCGAAAGTTTCAAAAGCACCCTTGACGAGGTACGCGAATGCGATATTTTGCTACACATCGTAGACGTAGCGCACCCGCAGTTTGAAGACCACATCCGAACGGTACAAAAAACGCTGGAGGATCTCGGAGCCGGCGAGAAGCCGATCCTGATGGTGCTCAATAAAGTTGACTTATACCGCGAACGATACTTCGACGACCTGCTGGATACCGACACACGCCGGGAACTGGAGGTGGAACTGCGCGAACGCCTGCAGCATACCTACGGCGAGAATGTCTTTATCTCTGCACATACGAAAGAAGGAATTGAGGCGCTGCGCGAACGCCTGACGCGCCTCATCAAGGAAGCGTATGTAGTGCGGTACCCGCACCAGGTGCGGAGCTGGTAGTTTTACTTTCTGCGCTTGCGAAAGTTGCCGTAGTTGCGTTTGCGGGCTTTGTTGCCGCCACCGCTGCTACCACCGCTGTTCTTGCCGCCGCGACTACGTTGCTGGCCATGGCGTTGTTGGAGTTCCCGGTCTTTTTTGCTGATGCTGGAAGCCAGAATATCAAGGGAACTGTGGCCTTCGTGCAGTTCCAACTCGCCGTTGGACAGGATTTCCAGGTCGTCTTTCACCACGTCATCGGAAACGTAGTGCTCCCGGTTCCAGGTCTTATAGGCCAGCTTCATGTAGGAGGCGATCACCT
The DNA here is from genome assembly GCA_016719605.1 of Lewinellaceae bacterium. Classification (GTDB taxonomy): domain Bacteria; phylum Bacteroidota; class Bacteroidia; order Chitinophagales; family Saprospiraceae; genus M3007. The sequence continues at coordinate 4,814 of JADJYW010000029.1, forward strand.
CGACAAAACCCTCTTTTTTCGTGCCTTCGGGCATTTCGATGGCTTTTTTGATGAGGGTCTGTACATTGTAGCCATAGTGGCGCAGGCGGGTGGTAGTAGGTGGGTAGGTGGGACGCTCGGCGGCGGGGCGCTCGTCCTTGCGACGGAGCACAATGCCTGGCGGCGGAGTAATATCCAGTTCATACCCCGCAATGGCGAAGGCGTGGTTCCAGAGTTTTTCCCGGTAGTCGTCTATATTGCGGTTGCCGATCGGGTTGAGCTGTTGCATCAGTCCGATGATCGCTTCCACGGTCTTTTGCCGCTTTTGGGGTTCCGGGATGGTCCGCGCAAATTCCAGCATCTCTTGTATAGCCCGACCGTACTCCGGGAATCGGATATCTTTTTTTTCGGTATTGTACTCGATGTTTACTTTGTTCATTTTTTCAATGTTGGTTTTCGGGTTTTGCGTTTTGCGTGCTACAATTCAAAACTTAAAACCCGAAATTATGATTACTCGACAGTTACGGATTTGGCCAGGTTCCGGGGTTGGTCCACATTGCAGCCACGAAGCAGCGCGATGTGGTAGGCCAAAAGTTGCAGCGGCACGACGGACAACAACGGGGTGAGCGGCTCTTCTGTTGCCGGAATCTCGATGGTGTAGTCTGCCAGTTTTTTAACAATTTCGTCGCCTTCGGTGACCACAGCCACCACAACACCCTTGCGGGCCTTAACTTCCTGAATATTTGACACGATTTTATCGTAGGCGCTCAGGTTGGTGGCAATGACAAACACGGGCATATTTTCGTCAATCAAGGCAATGGGACCGTGTTTCATTTCTGCGGCGGGATAGCCCTCGGCATGGATGTAGGAAATTTCCTTTAGTTTGAGCGCGCCTTCGAGTGCGACCGGGAAGTTGTAGCCGCGGCCGAGATACAGGGCGTTGGGGGCATCCTTGAACTCTCCGGCGATGTACTTCACCTGTTCGTTGCAGTTTTTAAGCAAGTGATCCACCTTGTCCGGGATCAATGCCAATTCCTGTACCAGTTTCTGGTATTGCGACTTGCCGAGGAAACCCCGTTCGTAGCCCAGAATCAAAGCCATGATGGTCAGCATGGTCACCTGCCCGGTGAAGGCTTTGGTGGAAGCAACACCGATCTCCGGCCCAACGTGGATGTACGAACCGCTGTGGGTCATGCGTGCGATGGACGAGCCAACCACGTTGACGATGCCGTATGTGATGGCGCCGTGCTGTTTGGCCAATTCAAGTGCTGCCAGTGTATCGGCGGTTTCGCCGGACTGGGAAATGGCCAGCACGATGTCGTTTTCGCGTACTACGGGTTTGCGGTATCGAAATTCGGAGGCGTACTCTACTTCTACCGGCAGGCGCGCAAGGTCTTCAAACAGGTACTCCGCGATCATACCGGCGTGCCAGGAAGTACCGCAGCCGAGGATAATCATACGCTGCGCATTGATCATGCGCTTTTTGTATTCTTCCATGCCGCCGAGGCGTACCCAGCCTTCTTCGGCGTTCATACGTCCCCGCATGCACTCGGCAATGGTTGCAGGCTGCTCGAATATCTCCTTGAGCATGAAATGTTCATAGCCACCTTTTTCCAGTTGCTCAATCTCCAGTTCGATCTCCTGCGTAGTTGGAGTCATTTCCTCGTTGCGCAAGGTTTTGATCGTCAGATCGCCGCCCCGGGTCACCGTAGCCACCTCCTCGTCGTTCAGGTAAACTACTTTTTTGGTATGCTCCACGATGGGCGTGGCATCCGAGGCAATGAGAAATTCTTTGTCGCCGATACCGATGACCAATGGACTGGACTTGCGGGCGGCCACCAGTTTGTCCGGCTCCTGCCGATCCATGACCACAATGGCATACGCGCCTTGTACCTGAGTAAGCGCCTGCCGGACGGCCTCTTCGAGGTGCAGATTTTCGCGCTGCTGCACCTCCTCAATCAAGTGCACCAGCACCTCCGTATCGGTTTCACTCTGGAACGTGTGCCCGTGTTTTTGCAGCGTACTTTTCAGCACGGCATAGTTCTCGATGATCCCGTTGTGGATCAGCACAATCCGCCCGTTGCCGCTGGTATGCGGGTGGGCGTTGATATCGTCCGGCTTGCCGTGTGTGGCCCAGCGGGTGTGGCCCATTCCGACAGAACCGCTGGTGTTCATGCCATTGACGAACCCTTCCAGATCCGAAACCTTGCCTTTTTTCTTGTAAACATTCAGGGAGCCGTTTTGCAGGGCAACGCCGGCGCTGTCGTACCCGCGGTATTCCAAACGGTGCAAGCCTTTTATGACAATCGGATAGGCTTCCTTAGGACCGATATAGGCGACGATACCACACATTGTTGCAGGTTTAAATGTTGAACTTTGCCTGGATGATTACTACCTGACTTTGGTGTATTTCAGGGCAAGTTTTATTGGAAATGTTGTGCTTTTAGGGCCGTAAAAAGCCGCGCGGGTGGCCGATCTGCTTTGCGGATACACGTTGATGTACAACGTTTGATCTTTGATATTGCCCGAAGTGTTGTCCACCATATCCTGAAACCTTCGGGTAAGCGTCATTCGGTAGCGATCCACGGTAGTGCCGTTGTCCACCTCTTTTGTCGGGAAACCACCGAATCGGCTGAAACCGCCCGTCAGGGTAGAGCCAAGGGAGGACAGGACATCCGAGGTGAGGGTAACGATGGTATCTCCGACAATTTCGGTAAATACCAATTGGTCGGCAGGCCTCAAGTTCGGGTTGCTGCCCGGCAAGGCCGCCGCAGTGATCTCCAGTTCTGCCTTGTTCACGGCGATGTTGTCCAGCAGGTGTGCGTACGGGATTTCTACTTTGATGCGCAATCCGGCCATTCCCTGTGCAAAAATCAGGTCATCGGCAGGCTGCCCGATGTAGGGAGCCACCGGGGCGCCGGAGTAGTCGTGAGTGAAATGCGCGAATTTGTTGCCCCCAACAAAGAAAAAATCAAATGTTCGGGAGGTGGCAACCGTGTCTGAATCGTACTTGTAAAACAACCGCACCTGGCTAAACGTCGAGTTGTTCAGGTCAAATGCCATGATCGCACCCGTGTTGCCGGCCGACTCGGCGGAAATTCGAATGCCGCGCAGTTTGGACCAGAATGTCGTGTCGGATGTCAGGGAAAGGCTGTCCAGATCAAGCAGTTCCTGGCCAAATGCATTGGCCAGCGGTACCCGCAGGTATGGCCCTTGCGTGATCGTGTCGAACAGGGGTATGCTGGTGGTCGGTTTCGGCAAGAAGCCCGTCACTTCGCCAAGCAGGTCACCCACCGGGAGCGACTGATTGGAGTAATAGTCGGCATCCCAGCGCAATTGTGCATTGTCGGCCACGCGATGTACACGCAGCGTCTGCGCCTGAAGGGTGTCGCCATAAAACCCGGAGGGAGCATAGCGCAGGTACAGGACAATGGAGTCCACGTTGGCATTTTTGAAGTTCGGGCTGAGGTCGCGCAATCGGATCAGGGAAAAAATTTCCGACTGCGAGCGGCCAAAAACCGGATCGTTGAGCTGCCCGCAAAACATGTAGGCTACTGTGGACGACCGATCGGAGGTCACCAGACTGTCTTCCGGCAAGATCGTGCACTGGAGGCTCAAGGTATCGGTGAAGGCATATTCGGCCAGCTCATCGTCCAGCAATTCGGCGCCAAACGGAGACGGTTTGGTGCAGCTATAGCCCCAAAAGAGTCCCGTGCAGGCAATGAGCAGGGCAATCGAATACGAAACTGCGGTATATTTCATGTGTACAACCAGTGGTCAACGATTAGGAAACTTCCGCTTCGGTCAGCTGCTTGAAGAATTCCAGGCAGTTTTCGCGGTACCCCTCCTCGCCTTTCCACGGGAGTACGGGTTTGTCTTGTGTTACGGACAGGTAATCAACGCTCATGTCTACTTGTTCGCTGCCAACAATAATGGCATCGGCAAAGGTGCAGGCGCCTTTGTCCATCGAAAGCCCGTCTCCGTCCCGATATGCTTCCAGGTCTGCCTGAGACAGGTTGTTGATGGCTGCCTTTTCAAAAAAGCGGTCTTTCCCTTCTTTTTCGTGTGCACCGTCATAGACGTTGTAAACCACCGAAGCGTTGGCGAAAAGCGGTTCTGTTTTGTATGCTGTTTTCAGATACAGCGGTATGAGGCTGGTGAGCCAGCCCTGGCAAAGAATGATATCGGGTGCCCAGCCGAATTTTTTCACCGTTTCGATCGCGCCTTTGCAGAAAAAGGCTACCCGATCCGGGTTGTCCTCGAAGGGCTTGCCGGCTTCGTCGTCAAACACAAACTTGCGTTTGAAAAAGTCTTCGTTGTCGAGGAAATAAACCTGCAGCCGGGAGCCGGGCAACGAGGCAACTTTGATGATCAGGGGGTAGTCGTCGTCGTCCACAATGATGTTCATACCCGAAAGACGTACGACTTCGTGCAGCCGGTGCCGGCGCTCGTTGACAACGCCATAACGCGGCATCAAAATCCGCAACTCAAAACCGCTATCCTGTAAAAACTTGGGTAATTGGGCCACCAGTGCCGAGATGCTTGTGCCTTCTGTGTACGGCTCCATCTCCTGGGTGATAAAGAGCAAACGCTTCTTTTCCATGTATGCTAAATCCTGACTTTGTGTATAAAATCCCGCCTGAATTGGCTGCCGTGCCTTGCACACGGCAAATCGGCTGCAAAAGTATAAAAAAAATATGAGGTTATTGGCGGGCATCTTGCGCGGAAAAATTTGCCGGGCAAAAAAACAACCCGGTTTGGCACACACCCGACAACGGATTTGCCGGTCACCTGACGGTCAGGCTTCGTCTGGTTCTTGCACCCGCTCCAGCACCCGGAAGACGTAGGCATATTCGTTTTTTTCGTCCGCAGGGTGTGCTTCCCGCCAGGTCTCCCGCCATTCCGACGCATCGAGTTCGGGGAAAAACACATCACCCTCCGGCGCCACATCCACCTCGGTCAGGTAAAGTTTGTCCCACAAATCCATACTCTCCCGATAAATGGCGCCGCCGCCGATAATGAAGGCCTCCGTATCGCCATTGTCGAAGGCTATGCCCAGCGCTTCCTCCACAGAATGCGCTGTCCAGACCCCCTCGGCAGCAAAAAACGGATCGCGGGTGATCACCACATTGGTGCGCCGGGGCAAGGGCCGCCCTATACTGCGAAAACTATTGCGCCCCATGATAATATGGTGCCCCACCGTGGTGCGCTTGAAATAGCCCAGGTCGGCGGGCAAATACCACGGGATTTCATTGTCCTTCCCAATGACGCCATTCCTGGCGACGGCGACATTGGCAGATACGAGGTTGTTGTCAGTTTTGAGTTTGGAGTTTGGAGTTTGGAGTTTGGAGTTTGGAGTTTGGAGTTTGGAGTTTGGAGTTGCCCGAAATCAAAAACAACTCAAAACTCCAAACTCAAAACTCAAAACTATTAAGGACTTCCTGCACCAGCAGGCTCAGGTTGGGTTCGGCGGCTCGGGCAGTGGCGATGACGTCCTCCACGGAGGTTTCCCGGATAGCGCTGGGCGGGTAAGCCACATTGGTCACCAGCGACAACATCAGCACAGGCATATCCTGATGCCGCGCTACCAGTACCTCCGGCACGGATGACATACCGGTGCAGTCGCTGCCCAAATGGCGCAGCATGGTGTATTCGGCAGGGGTTTCCAAATTAGGGCCTTGCATGGCGGAATATACCCCTTCAAATGCCCGGATACCGTGTTTTTGGGCAGCAGTCAAAGCACGCACGCGCAGATCGGCATCGTAGGGTTTGGACATATCGGGAAAGCGCGGACCGAGGCGTTCGTCGTTTGTGCCGCGCAAGGGATTTTCCGGCAACAGGTTGATGTGGTCGCGGACAACCACAATATCGCCGCCCTGCAAGTGCGGGTTTACGCCGCCCGATGCATTGGTGATGACGATCCGCTCGATGCCGAGCGCCCGCAGCACCCGCACCGGAAAGGTGACTTGCTGCATCGTCCAACCCTCGTAGTAGTGCAGCCGCCCGGCCATCACCACCACAGGATGGCCGCTCAGCAGGCCAAATACCAACCGCCCCCGGTGGCTCTGCACCGTACTTTGGGCAAAATGCGGCAAGTCGCCGTACGATATCTCGGCCGCTACCTCCACCGAATCGGCAAGATTGCCCAGACCCGTGCCCAGAATAATGCCCGTCCGGGGCTTGAAGTCGGTACGCCCGCGAATAGCGGCAACAGCTTCCTGAATTTGATCGTAAAGTTCCATGTCCATGTTCAATTTGTCTTTTCCATTGCAGCCAACTGAACCATTTTACCCTCACCTGCTCACCTGTCCACCCGCTTTTTTCTCCCTCCGCCACCATAGCGCCAGCCCGATGCCTGTCACCAAATCCCAAATTCCCCACCAGGCAGCGATGAGCGCCATGCCACCCAGCCCGTTGAAAAAACGGAAGATCAGCAGCAGACCGAGCGCCGTGTTGTGCACGCCGGTTTCAAAGGCCAGGGTACGATTGTCCTGCTCCGGCAAGCGGTTCAGGCGACCAAACCAGTAGCCTGTGCCCAAACCGAGCGCATTGTGTACCAAAACGATGGTGAATGCATAGCCGAGGTAGCTGACCATGTTCGCTCCATTGCCGAGCAGTGCCAAAATCAGTATGGAAAAAAAGATGCCGAGCGCCAGTTTTTGCACCCAGGGCCGCGCGCGCGCCACCAACTCCGGGTAACGGCTGTTGAGCCACATGCCAAACAGCAACGGCGCCAAAATCAACTCCACAATAATCAGCGCCATATCGCCCAAACCCAGGTCGAACGATTTGCGCAGCGCGTCCGATTCCGGCACAAACCGCGACCAAAACAGAAACCCCGCCGGGGTCACCACCGTGGCCAACAAAATGATGATGCCATTGAACGTGACCGACAAAGCCGTATTCGATCTGGAAAAATGCACCAAAAAGTTGGTCATGTTGCCCGACGGACACATGCTGACCAGCACCATGCCGAGGGCCATGCTCACCGGCGGTTGAAATAGTGGAGCAACCGGTCAAAGAACGGCCGCGACTGATCCCGCAAATGTAGGAAACAAAAGGGTGTGTATGAAAATGCTGCCGGAGATGAAAACAGCAGAATCCTCACCGCCCCAAATGAATCAGCAACACGCTCACATCCGCCGGGCTTACGCCCGAAATACGGCTGGCCTGCCCAATGGTACGCGGCTTGTGCCGGGCCAGTTTGTCGCGAGCCTCGGCGCTGAGGGCCGTCAGCCCCCGGTAGTTGAAGTCCTCGTGCAGGTGCAAGTCCTCGAGGCGGCTCATCTTTTGCACCATTTCCTCCTCCTTGCGGATGTAGCCGTCGTACTTGATATTGATCTCGGCCAGTTCAACCACTTCGGGGTGGTAGGGAGCAAGGAAACGTGCCAGCTCGGGCAGAACGACAGCCAGGGTGCTGATGTTCACTTGCGGGCGCAACAGGATATTGTACAGTTTCACCTTCTGAATCACAGGCGCCGACTGTACAGATGCCAGATACCCGTTCACCTCGTCGGGGCCAACCGAGGCGTTGCGGAAGAAGGTTTCAATTTCGGCAGCAGCCTGCGTTTTGGCGCGTACGCGCTCCATACGCGGATCGGAACCGTGCAAACCGAGGCGGTGCGCGATGGGCGTGAGCCGCAGATCGGCATTGTCCTGACGCAACAAAATGCGGTACTCGGCGCGGCTGGTGAACATCCGATATGGCTCCTGGGTGCCCTTGTTTACGAGGTCGTCTATCAGCACGCCGATGTAGGCTTCCGAGCGTTTCAGCACGAGCGGCTCTTGTTCCTTCACGGCCAAAGCGGCGTTCAGCCCGGCCATGAGGCCCTGGCAAGCAGCTTCTTCGTAGCCGGTGGTGCCGTTGATCTGGCCGGCGAAAAACAGGTTTTTCACCCGGTTGGTTTCCAGGGTGGTTTGCAACTGCGTAGGCGGGAAATAATCGTATTCAATGGCGTAGCCGGGCCGGAACATGCGCACATTTTCCAGTCCGGGGATCAGGCGCAGGGCTTTGAACTGCACGTCCTCCGGCAGCGACGAGGAGAAACCGTTGAGGTAAATTTCGCAGGTATCGCGGCCTTCCGGCTCCACAAAAAGCTGGTGCTCGGCTTTGTCGCTGAACCGGTCAATCTTGTCCTCGATACTGGGGCAGTAGCGCGGCCCCACACCCTGGATACGCCCGGCGAACATGGGCGATTTTTCAAAACCCGTGCGCAGCACATCGTGCACCTGCTGGTTGGTGTAGGTGATGTGGCAGGGCATTTGGTCGGTCAGCGGCGGGGTGTCGGTGTAGGAAAACTTGCCCACAGGGTCGTCGCCGGGCTGTACTTCCATGCGGGAAAAATCGAGCGAACGGCCGTCCAGACGGGGCGGGGTACCGGTTTTCATTCGTCCGGCCTCGAAGCCGAGGGCCACGAGTTGTTCGGTGATGCCGCGGGCGGCACTTTCGCCGGCGCGGCCGCCGCCAAATTGTTTTTCGCCAATGTGGATGATCCCGTTCAGAAAAGTGCCGTTGGTGAGCACTACGCTCCGGGCCGGTATTTCCAGCCCCATGCCCGTGCGTACGCCGCACACGCGCCCGTCCTTGACGATCAGGCCATTCACCATTTCCTGCCAAAAATCAATGTTCGGGTGCGCCTCCAGCATTTGGCGCCATTTGCCGGCAAATTGCATCCGGTCGCTTTGCGCACGCGGACTCCACATCGCAGGGCCTTTGGATTTGTTCAGCATCCGAAACTGCACCATCGTGTGGTCGGTCACAATACCGGAATAACCGCACAGGGCATCTACCTCACGCACAATCTGGCCTTTGGCCACACCACCCATGGCAGGGTTGCAGCTCATCTGGGCGATAGTCTGCATGTTCATGGTGGCCAGCAATACCTTGCAGCCGAGATTGGCTGCCGCTACCGCCGCCTCACATCCGGCATGGCCGGCGCCGACTACTATGACATCGTAGGTTGGAAACACTTTGCCAGTTTTGAGTTTTGAGTTTGGAGTTTGAGTTTGGGCTGCTAGGTTTCGCTTGAAAAAGCGTGTCTCGCAAGTCGCGTTTTCCTTTTCACTGCAAAGGTGCGGCGGTGAAAGCGTTGCAAAGGTAGGTAATCGGGATCGGCTCATTCCGAGCAATCTTGCCCGATCAATTCCCGAGTATCCAGACTAAACGCCAACAACCGGCCCAACTTTCTGGAACGGGTACGCCGCAGGAAGGCATACACGCAGCCGTTGTCGAGGTTGAGGTAGCGCTGCTCGCGGAGGGCACTGTGCTGGAGCAGAATATCGGGCATTTCCAGGGGCGTGTGGCCGTGCAGCATGGTGCGGGCGCCAAGCCAGTCGTAATTGATGCGACCGTACCAGTCGCGCATCCAAAGCAGCGTTTTGGGGTGTTTCAGCGGGTTGGTTTTGGAAAAATCCAGGCCGCCGTGCACACACAGGAAACCCCCGGTTTCGTGCCAACAAGGCATGGCCGCAAAAAAATCCAGGTAGGCGCCCGGAAGATCGCTCAGGTACTTGACCTGAAAACTGTCGAGCGTTTGTTGCCCGCCGTTTTTAATCCAAAAATCCAGTTTTTCCGGGTTCAATTTTGCATCCAGCAGCATTTGTTCGTGGTTGCCACGCAGACAAACCACCCCGATACCGGCGTCCTGCAAGCGCCAAACGGTGTTGATCACGCCTTTGGAATCCGGCCCCCGGTCTATCAGGTCGCCGAGCAAAATGAGTGCATCGCCGGACTGCAGGTTGAGTTGCCTGAGCAGTGCGAGAAACGTGCGGTTGCACCCGTGTATGTCGCCAATAGCAAATGTACGCATGGTTTTTTAGTTGCCGGACTGATGCGTCGTGCGGCTTTCCGCCCGAAAAAGCCACCGGAATCACTTCCCCAACCGTTCCAGCGCTGCTTTGGGTTCCGGGTAATTGGGCGACATTTTGCTGGCCTGGCGGTAGTCTGTTTTGGCGGCCTCCAGGTTGCCGAGCAGTTCGGATGTATGCCCGCGGTAGTAGTAGGCCATTACAAACAGCGGGTCGGTTTTGATGGCGAAGTTGAAGTGGTCGTAGGCCCGTTGCAGGGAGTCCATCTCCAGATAGATGGCGGCCATATCAAAATAGGCGTTGGAGTAGTCGGGGTTGTGGGCGATGATGGCGCGGTAAACCTCGAACGCTTTGTCGAAGTCGCCATTGATTTTGTAGTAAAGCGCCTTGAATTCGCGGGAGGCGAGGTCGGTGGAGTCCACCCGAAGCGCATTGTCAAAATACTGGATCGCCTGCGGGTTATTCTGGTTCAGGAATATACGCCCGAGGAAACGCCAGGCGTCGGCATTTTCGGCGTCGTACTGCACGGATTTTTTCAGGGAAGTAACAGCCCGTGCGGTATCGCCCATATCGAGCGCCACACGGCCGGCCATGAAAAAGGCTTCGGCATTTTGTGGACTGCGTTTCAGAATCTTGTCGAGGGTGCCCAGGGCATCGCCATGCTGCTGGACAATGAGTTGAAATTCACTCAGTTTGAGCAGCGTGGGTATGCGGTCGGGAAACAGGTAGGCCGCCGTGAGCAGCACGTCTATGGCGCGTTTGGAGTCGTTCGGGCGGGCATAATCGAGCAGCACATCGGCCAGCAGATGGTAGTATTGGGGTTGCAGGGAATCCTGGCGCATGGCAGCCGACAAATCCCGGAGCGCCTCGTCGTACGCGTCGAGGTTGTAGTATGTTTCGGCGCGCAGAAAAAGCAGGGAATCGTTGGCGGGTTCTTTTTCGATCAACAGGTTCAGGCGAGCCAGTTCGGGGTCCGGCGGTGGTGCGGTATCGGTGGCGGAGGCGTTTTTAGGCTCGTTTTTGCACGCTAAAATCGCGAGTAAACTGCCGGTAATCAAAATGAAAAGAACGGTTCGAGTCATGTTGTTTGCGGTAATTTCCATGGAAAAGTGTCCGGCAAAGGTAAACAATAAAACAAGGCCTCCGTTCTACGACAGGCCCGCACGTCCATGCGCGTGCCCGTTCGGCACGTCCAAATTGCCGGGCGCACCCGGATAAAAACATGAACTTATTTCACCGCGAATTCGGCCAGGGCGATCCTGTTGTCATCCTGCACGGGTTGTTTGGTTTCTCCGACAACTGGCAAACCATTGCCAAAGCGCTCGCCGACCACCACCTTGTCATCACGCCCGACCTGCGCAACCACGGCCGCTCGCCGAAAGCACCGACGCACTCCTACCCCGAGATGGCGGAGGATCTGAAAGTTTTTCTCGAAAGCCACTGGATTTTCAAAACGGCGCTCGTCGGCCACTCCATGGGCGGCAAGGTTGCTATGGAGTTTGCCCTGCACCACCCCGACATGGTGGACCGACTTGTGGTCGTGGACATCGCTCCCGGACAAGCCGAGGACAACCACGGCGGCATTTTCCGGGCACTGCTCGACCTCGATCTGAGCCGTATCGGCGCCCGCCAGGAGGCCGAGGCATGGCTTTTGCCGCGAATCCCGGACCTCGGCACGCGGCAGTTTTTACTGAAAAATATCACTCGAAACGCCGACGGCGCCTTTGCCTGGAAAATGAACCTGCCCGTCTTGTGGAAAGAATATCCCCGAATTTTGGAAGGGGTGCACGGCGAGCCGTTCGACAAACCGGCCCTTTTTATCCGGGGCAGCCGTTCCAACTATATCCGCGACACCGATTTTTCGTCTATCCAAGCCCTATTTCCCCAGGCCGAGTTTGCTACCATTGAGGACGCAGGCCATTGGGTACACGCCGACAAGCCCGCGGAATTGCTGAGCCTTTTGCGGCGCTTTTTGGGGGAAACAGCGGCGGATTGAGCCATTAAAAAACTTTCGGGCAGGGGGAGAGCGAGCGGTTAGTCCGGCCGCACCAGCCGATTGTTTTCGTCCGGAAACACAGCCATCGGGCGGAAGGTTTTGGCCTCCTCGGGCGTCATCAGGGCATAAGAGATGATGATAACCACGTCGCCCACCTGAACCAGGCGGGCGGCGGCGCCGTTCAGGCAAACCACCCCGCTACCCCGTTCGCCACGGATGACGTAGGTTTCTAAGCGCGCGCCATTGTTGTTGTTCACGATCTGCACCTTTTCCCCTTCCACGATATTGGCCGCATCCAGCAGGTCTTCATCAATCGTGATGCTGCCGATGTAGTTCAGGTCGGCCTGCGTGACGCGCACGCGGTGGATTTTGCTTTTGAAAATTTGAATCAGCATGGTTGCTTGCGTTGGCCGTAGAAACAGCAGAATGGCGAATCGGGTTGCAAAGGTAGCGGGACGTGCACGTCCGGCAAGGTTCTTTTTTCACATAATCAACCTGATTTGTGGGATCGCTGCACTCTAAATCCGGCAAATCCTGTTGATCCTGTCAAAATCTTTACTTTTCGAGTGGGTTCTTAACGCGTACCTTTGCCGCCAATTTTTTTCAAACAACGTATGAAACGCACGAAAATCGCCGAAATCCTCCGCACGGAGCCTGTCAACACCGAAGTTGTGGTAAAAGGCTGGGTAAAAGCCTTCCGCAACAACCAGTTTATCGCCCTCAACGATGGTTCCTGCGCAGCCAACCTGCAAGTTGTTCTCGATTTTGAAAATGCCGACCCGGCCCTCGTCGAGCGCATCCGCTTCGGCGCTGCTATCGGCGCGCGCGGTCTGCTGGTAGAAAGCCAGGGCAAGGGCCAGCGCGTGGAGTTGAAAGCCGCCGAAATCACGGTTTATGGCGACTGCGACCCGGAGCAATTCCCGCTCCAGCCCAAAAAACAGTCCTTGGAGTTCCTGCGTGAACACGCCCACCTGCGTTTCCGCACCAACACATTTGCTGCGGTGTTCCGGGTGCGGCATGCCCTGGCGTTTGCCATTCACAAATTTTTCAACGACCGCGGTTTTTATTACCTGCACACCCCGATCATCACGTCCAGCGATGCCGAGGGCGCCGGAGAGATGTTTCGCGTGACGACCCTTCCGCTCGAAAAAATCCCGCACACAGAAAACGGCGACATTGATTTTGGCCAGGATTTTTTCAAACGCCCGACCAACCTGACCGTTTCCGGCCAACTGGAAGGCGAACTGGGCGCGCTGGCACTGGGCGATATTTACACCTTCGGCCCCACGTTCCGCGCCGAAAACTCCAACACCACGCGCCACCTGGCCGAGTTCTGGATGATCGAACCGGAAGTAGCTTTTGCCGACCTGACCGACAACATGGACCTGGCCGAGGCCATGCTCCAGTATGTATGCAATTACGCTCTGGAGTACTGCGCCGACGACCTGAAAATCCTTGAGGATCGCCTTGTCGAAGAAGAAAAAGCCAAGCCGCAGGATCAGCGCTCGCCCATGAGCCTGACGGACAAGCTGCGTTTTGTGGTGGAAAACCAGTTCGAGCGCCTGACCTACACCGAGGCCATCGAGATTTTGAAAAACTCCAACCCGAACAAAAAAGGCCAGTTTCAATACCCCATCGAAGGCTGGGGCGCCGACCTGCAAAGCGAGCACGAGCGGTATCTGGTGGAAAAACATTTCCAGAAACCGGTCATTCTCACCAACTACCCGGCGGCCATCAAGGCATTTTATATGCGCCTTGACGAACCCCGCGCGGGTGTGCCCGGCCCCACGGTGTCGGCCATGGATATTTTATTTCCCGGCATCGGCGAAATCGTGGGCGGCTCGCAACGCGAGGAACGCTACGCGATGCTGGTAGAAAAAATGCAGGCCATGCACATCCCGGAGGCGGAACTCGACTGGTACCTGGATACCCGGCGCTTTGGCTCGTGTCCGCACGCCGGTTTTGGCCTCGGTTTCGAGCGGCTGGTGCAGTTCGTGACCGGCATGGGGAACATTCGCGATGTGATTGCGTTTCCTCGTTATCCGGGTAGTGCCGAGTTTTAAAAGTAAGAGCGTGTTTAAATTTTAGTGCCGAGGCGAAAGCGAGCAAATTTTGTTTCAGGCAAGGCAAAATTTGCAGCCGTAGCCGGGTGCCTACGGCGAAAATTTTAACGCAGCATGAAGCAAAATTTGCCGCTTGCAGCCCGGTGACTAAAATTTAAACACGCTCTAAAATTGCCCGTATTTTTGTGCACATTTAAAATAAACATTACCGACCATGTTCAAAATACTCTCAGCCGCTTTACTAGTGCTTTCCCTCGCTTTTCAGGCCAATGCTCAAGGCATCAATTTTTTTACCGGCACCTGGGCCGAGGCCAAGGAGAAAGCCAAAGCCGAGCAGAAACTGATTTTTGTGGATGCCTACGCCGCCTGGTGCGGCCCTTGCAAACGTATGTCGGCCAACATTTTTCCTGATCCTAAAGTCGGCGATTATTTCAATGCCAATTTCATCAATGTGAAATACGACATGGAAAAGCCGGAAAACAGCGAATTCGCAAGCAAGTACCCGGTCAGTGCCTACCCCACGCTTATGATTTTGGACAGCGACGGCAAAGTGGTGCACAAACATGTGGGCGGTATGAATGCCGAAGGCCTTATTGCTTTTGGCCAAAAAGGAAGCGGCAAAACCGATACCTCCAAGGATTTTGAAAAAGAATACGCCGCCGGCAACCGCGACCCGCAACTCGTGCTCGATTACATCCGCGCGCTCAACCGGTCCAACAAGCCTTCGCTGAAAATCACCAACGAGTACCTCGGCAGCCAAAAAGACCTCACCACGCCCATCAACCGCAAAATTATCCTGGAGGGCGCCATTGAGGCCGATAGCCGGGTATTTGACCTCCTGCTTGCCAACCGCGACAAGATCGCGGCTCAGGAAGGCAACGATGCCGTAGATGCCCGCGTAAACCTTGCCTGCCAAAACACCCTGAAAAAGGCCATCGAATTCCGCGACCAAAACCTGCTCCAGGAGGCCAAAGCCCGGATGAAATCGGGGGCGCCTGCTCGGGCTGATGCGTTTGGTTCGGAGGCCGACCTAAAGTTCTACGCAGCCACCAAGGATGCAAAAAACTACCTGAAAACGGCCAAGGCCTATCAGAAGAAGACGGTAAAAAACAATGCGGCCCTGCTGCACGATCTGGTCGGCACGGTAGTACGCGCGTTTCCGAACGATAAGTCTGTGCTGGCACAGGCTGAAAAATGGGCCATATCTGCTGCCGAAAACGGCGGTTTGCCGGAGTACTACCTCACCCTGGCAGAGATTTACAAACTCCGGGGCGACAAAGCCAAGGCACGCGCTACCGCAGAAAAAGCACGCCAGGCAATCGGCTCCGAAGACAAGCAGAATATAGGCTCCAAGGTTGACTATTTCCTGCAAATGCTGGAGCGATAAACCAGAAACCCTCCAACCAGAAACCAGAAACCTTCCAACCAGAAACCCTCCAACCAGAAGAAACCGCACACCATGTCCAAACTCGGAAAAGCGCTTGTCGCCATGTCCGGTGGTATAGATTCCACCATGACCGCCGTCCTCCTGCACGAGGAGGGCTGGGAGGTCGTGGGCATCACCATGAAAACCTGGGACTACGCCACTTCGGGCGGTTCCAAAAAAGAAACCGGCTGTTGCTCGCTGGACAGCATCAATGATGCCCGGCAAGTGGCCGTCAAACTCGGTTTTCACCATTTTATCGTGGATATCCGTGAGGAATTCGGCGACTATGTGATTGACAATTTTGTGGATGAGTACATGGCCGGTCGTACGCCCAACCCTTGCGTGCTGTGCAATACGCATATCAAATGGAACAGCCTCCTGCGCCGGGCCGATATGCTCGACTGTGCGTTCATCGCCACCGGCCACTATGGTATTATCAATGAACTGGACGGTCGCAGGTATGTCACCCGCGCCCGCGACCGCGACAAAGACCAGTCGTATGTACTCTGGGGCCTGAGCCAGGAATGCCTGTACCGCACCCGCATGCCACTGGGTATCTTTACCAAGCCCGAAGTGCGCCAGATGGCCGCCGAACGCGGCTGGGACGAACTGAGCAAAAAAGCCGAGAGTTATGAGATTTGTTTTGTGCCCGACAACGACTACCGCGGCTTTTTGCGCCGGCGTGTGGAGGGCCTTGACGCCCAGGTGGCCGGCGGCAATTTTGTGGACACCGCCGGCAAGGTATTGGGCAAGCACGAAGGCTACCCGTTTTATACCGTCGGGCAACGCAAAGGACTGGGTATCGCGCTGGGCGAGCCGATGTTCGTGACTGAAATTCGTCCGGAAACAAACACCGTTGTGCTGGGCCGCGAAGACGACCTTATCCGCAACGGCATGCTCGTGGGCAAGGCGAACCTGATGAAATACGCCGCACTACCCGAAACGGGTATGGAAGCCGTCACCAAGGTACGCTACCGCGACGCCGGTACGCTGAGCACCATCACGCCGCTCGGCAACGACGTAGATGTCCGGTTCCACGCCAATGCGAAAGGTATTGCCCCGGGCCAAAGCGCTGTATTTTACGAAGGCGATGATGTGGTGGGCGGCGGCATCATCCAGGGAAGTTTCTTCGGGTGAATCCAGATTATGGCTAAAATCCTGCTCATCGAAACCGCAACCGAGGTTTGCTCTGCGGCCATCGCCGTTGACGGTCAGGTCGTGGCGCTCGCGGAAGACCTCAACCAACCCAACCACGCCGCCCGACTCACCCTGCTCATTCGGGAATGCACCCAACATGCGGGCATCGGCCTGGCCGATCTGGATGCCGTTGCCGTCAGCCGCGGCCCAGGTTCCTATACATCCCTGCGCACAGGAGCCTCGGTTGCCAAGGGCATCTGCTATGCACTCGACAAACCGCTCCTTGCCGTAGATACCCTCCAGGCCCTGGCTGCGGCAAGCCTTCAAAAAATGGCTGCGCAAAATTCGGGCGAGTCCCTCTTGCTTGCCCCCATGATTGATGCCCGCCGAATGGAGGTTTGGACGGCGCTGTACGACGCCCATCTGTGCGAAGTGGCGCCGGCTCAACCCTTAATTTTGGAAAACAATTTATTTTATATTTTTTGTCAAACGGTTCGTGGCAACACTTCAAGTGATCGGTGTATTGTGTCGGGGAACGGCGTGAAAAAATCCCAAACGAGCAAGTTGACAAGAATGCGGTTTTTAGCGCTGTCCAGAATTGTTCGGCCGCACACCTGGCCGACTTGGCTGAGCAACTTTTCCAAAATACTGACTTTCAAGACATAGCATATTTTGAGCCGTTCTACATGAAACCGCCAAACATCACTACGCCGGGCAAAACATTTTTTTAGTAAAAAATATAGAAAAAAATCAAATTGATAAAAAAACGCTCTACTTTCGTATTGATAATCAGTTGTTTTACGCCTACATTTTAAAAATTATACACGATTTACTGTATTTGATGTGGCATAGTTTTGGGAGCAAAAGGGCGGAAAACAATCTGGTTTTTTGATAATTTAAAACAAAAAGTATGAGAAAGACAAAAACCGAGGCCATCGTCTTGAAAAAAGGGGATCAAGACATGCCGCTCGATTACGGTGAGTTGCGCAAAGCCGCACATGTTCTTCGAGCGGTGAACCACAAATTGAGGCAGCGCATAATAGACCTGCTGGAGGAAAACCAGCACATGACCGTAACCGATATCTACATTAAGCTACGCCTTGAGCAAAGCGTTGCCAGTCAGCATTTAGCAATTTTGCGCAAAGCCGGAGTCGTGCAGACCGAGCGTCAGGGAAAGTATATTTACTATTCCCTGGATTTGGAGCGACTTGGCCAGATTTCGCGCCTTGTGGAAGAATTAGTCGTCTGATTCCTCCGGGTTTTTCAATCAAACTTACACACACTGCTGCATACGGATCTGGTTGTCCGTATGCAGTATTTTTTTAGGAAAAAGGGAACGACAGTTCTAAAAGAAAAAACCGAGTCGTAGTGTAAGTGCATTGAATACGCCCTTCGAGTCTTCCTTCTTCCAGGTGCTTGTGTTGGTATCCAGCACCGATCCGGCGTCCTTGGTCAAATCCGTGAACTGCTGCTGAAAATGCAACCCGGCCACAATGGTAGCGCTGGAGGCCACCTCATATTCGATACCCACGCCGGCACCCCAAGACAAAGCCAAGCCGTTCACTTCGTCCCTGATCGTCTCGTCCTCGCCTTGCACGGGTGTGTTTCCACGAACATCGCCCAGGGCTTTGGTAACAAACCCGAGCGTGAATACCGGTGCTTCGGCATAAAATTTAATAGGTGAGTCTTCGCCCGAACCACCCCGAAAACGCAGGCCGAAGGGGATTTCTACATATGTGACCCGATAGTGGAGTCGGGCATCCTTGGCCAATGTATCCAGGCGCGGATCGCTCAAATCGGTGTTGGGCCACAGTACTGCCTGCTCATAACCATTGAGCAATTTGCCACCTTGATTGAAGCCAAAGCCAAGTCCCGCCAAAAACGCATAGTTTCGCGCAAAATAATACTCGCCCTGTACGCCGAACTTCAAACCCCAGTTGGAACCAACCCCTTCGAGGCGTTTGTCATCGGTGCGCAACCACGACCATGTAGGGCTGGCCTGAATACCAAAACGGAAATCCTGCTGCGCCAAAGACACCCCTTGGAGCATCAATAAAAAGCCAAAAACCAAAGCAATTTTTTTCATAACGTGTTGTTTTTTTGTGCGTTAAAACCGAATGGGGCGGAATGCTCACACACGCTCCATACTTGCCCGTTAAAGATAACTTTGTGTACCAGGGCGTACCGGATATTCCCGAATACCATTCTTTCCGGGCGCTAAAATCGCTGAATTTTTTTAAGGACATGACCAGAAGTTTGATTTACGTTGCCGCAAATGCTGTACTGCTGCTATTGGGACTGAGTACCGGTAGTTGCGGCAACGGTACCAACAAAAATATCCCGGATGTTTCGGATATAGCCGTGCAGGTAAACCTGCAACGTTTCGATCAGGATTTGTTTTCGCTTGACACAACCAATTGGGATGAAGGCCTGCGCGTACTCGAGCAGAATTACCCCGATTTTTTACCCTTTTTCATTGCGGAGATAGCCCACGATCAGTCCAATGCAGATGAAACACCGTTGGAAGCTATTGCCGGATTTGTGGCTGCTCCGCAAGTACAGCGACTCCGTGACTCTTGTCAGGCGGCTTTCCCCGATCTGGCGCTGTTGCAGGCCGATCTGGAGCAGATGCTGCGCTTTTATCGCTACCATTTGCCCAATCGTCCGTTGCCGCGCTTTGTCACCGCCGTCACGGAATTCATCGGCGATGCCTACGCCGTGAATGACACCCTCCTGTTGATCGGATTGGATATGTTTCTGGGCGAGGATTTCCCCGGCTACAACCCGGACTATTTCCCCCAATACCTGCGCAAGCAGTTTGTGCCGGAATATATGACTACCAAAATAGCCCTCGCACTTTCCAGCCGCCTTGTCGGCCCTCCGCCAGGCGAGCGTGTTGTGGATTATATGATCAACAACGGCAAGGTTTTATATCTTTTGGACGCACTCCTGCCGATGGTGCCCGACAGCATGAAAATGGGGTACACGCAAGATCAGCTGGAGGGCTGCCATGCCAACGAACAGGGGATTTGGGCGCGGTTGTTGGAGTTAAAAGTGCTCTACGAACCACTTAATAACAAAAATCAAAAAATCGTGATGCCCAGCCCCAGCACCGACATCGTATTTCAGGAAACCCCGGGCGAAGTGGGCAACTGGATTGGCTGGCAGATCGTGCGGGCATACATGCGCCGTTATCCGGAGACATCCATGGAGGAACTGCTGGCCTTTCGGGACACCCAGCAGTTTCTGGGAAAAGCAAAATATAAACCAAAACGCGTCAACTGATGCGAGTCTATAGCAAAATACGACCAAATTGGCCGGCAGTTTTTGCCTGGCCGCCGCGCTCTTTCGGGTGGCCCATTCCTATTGGCTCAAAATCAAATCATCTTTGAAGCGGAAGGCCCAACGAAGGAAATACCCGAAGGGAACCGCTTCGAAGTTGCCTTCACGCTGAAAAACGCAACTGCCCAACGGTTTGTCCCGCCCGATTTCAAGGGACTCCGCGTGACCTCCGGCCCTACCGAGTTGCGCAGTGCCGGTTTCGTTAATGGGAAATCGTACAGTCACCAATCCTGGACGTATGAGTTGGAAGCCGGTACACCCGGTACCTACACTATTGGATCCGCGATGGTACAGACAACAAGCCAAACACTACGCACCCAACCCTTAGTCATCCGTGTAGTAAAACCCAGACCCGGGAAAACCAGGGCGCCCGCCCCGGGATCGAACGACCGCCTATTTCTCAGCGGCGAATTGAACCGTGAAACTGCGTGGGTTGGCCAGCAGGTGCATTACCAGGTAAAACTGTACACCCAGGTGGGCGTATCCAACTACGATATTCTGGACTTGCCGCAGTTTGAAGGTTTTTTTGCCCAGGAGCGCCGGCGCTTCGATACCCGGGTGCAATACCAGACCATCCGGGGTAAAAAATACGCGGTGCGCATCCTGTATGAAATGGCCCTTTTCCCACAAGAAGCAGGTGTCCTGGCCATCGGCCCGGCGCGGGTTCGGGTCGGCGTGGAACCATCTGCAGGAGGAGTACGAGCACTTATGAATGCCGTCCCGGTTATGCTCCAGACACAGCCCTTGACAATCAGAATCAATCCACTACCCGAACCGGCGCCCGCGAATTTTTCAGGTGGCGTAGGCATATACTCGTGGAAAGTGACTTCCGATAAAAGTACGCTCACCACCGACGACGCCCTCACCCTGACCGTATCCATCGAAGGCAATGGCGATGCACGCCGTTTCGCCAATCCACGTTTTGTGCTACCCGACGGGCTGGAAGGTTTTGAACCCAAAGCCCGGGAACAAGAGGAGTACGAAACCGGCGACCAGTTTGTCCATGCCCGCATTCTGGAGTATGTGATCCTGCCGAAACAGCCGGGAGAGTACACCTTGCTGCCGGAATTGGTGGTTTTTAATGCCGACAGCAACGCCTACCAAACCCTGCAGGCCGAACAACCGGTGACTATTTTGGTAACACCCGGCCCTACGTTCGGACAAGAATCGGCGCCCATAGAGACCGTCGCCACACCTCCCGCCCCGCGCTCCTTTTGGGAAGATATTTGGAAACAAACGCTTCAGCAGTTTTCGGCCCCGGCACTCGGTTTTACATTTGGCGGACTGTTTATCCTTGCCGCAGTCCTCTTTTTTTGGCATCAAAAAAAACAACGCACGGTAGTCGAGCCTACTGATAATGGCCCGATTCCAGCCGCCGAACGGCCCAAACCCAGCCTGCGAAATCTGCGAAATCGGCTCCAGGAAGTCCAGCGGCTCATCCAGCAAGACAACCCCAAGGTATTTTACCATGAATTGCTGAAAGCCGTGCAAGCCAGTATTACTGCCGGTCTGGACACCGATCCGGCGCTGCTTACTAAGGAATTTATGCAAGAGCATTGTGCTGCGCGCGGGGTTCCGCAGCCGACCCTCGATACCTTGGCACAAGTATGGCAAACCTGTGAAAAATCGGTGTTTGCCGGCCAGGCCGCCGATCGGGAGATGCTCCAGACGTGGCAAAAAGCCGATACTGCCCTGCAACAATTGGACGCGACGTTCAAATAGCCCCTGCCCGTTACCGCATCTTCACCTTTCGCCCCGGCAGCCCGGGCCATGCCGGCATTTTGGGTTCTAGCCCGCGAGGTGTGATCAGCCAAAGCACCGGAACCCGTGGTTGTACACGCGGTTTATCGGCATAGCCATCCGTAAAAAACACCAACCCGTCCGGGCGTTCTCTATTGGCATATTCGAGGGCGGCGTTGAAGTCGGTGCCCCCGCGGCCGGTTATGATTTCAGGGGTAGTTCCGCGATACAGGTATTGCTGGTACACCTGCGTGTCTGCCTCAATAATCTCCACCGTCGCCCCTGCTCGCCACAAGTGGAATACTTCATTGAAAAACAAATTGAAGTCGTCCTGCCCAATACTCCCCGACGTATCTATAGCCACCAGCAGCCGGCGGCGGCGGCGGATGAGCATACCGGGCACCGTTCCGTAGCGCTTACTCGGGCGTTTTATGGTGTTTTTCAGACGTGTTTTGGCGGCACTTTCAGCAAACAGCCTCAATGCCAACCGCCAGTTCAGCAGTGGTGCCGGCCGCAGCAGTTTTTGTTCGAGTACCTCGCGCACTGCTCCGGGCATTGCACCCCAGGCATGTGCACTGGTACGCTGGTGGGCAGTCCGCATCAGGCTGTCTATGTGTATTTCGGCGGCATCGCGCTCGAGTTCGCTGCTACTACGCATCTCTCGCCAGGGCTGGTGGCGCTCCAGTCCGTGCGAGTCGGAGCGAATGCTGTTGAGTAGTTCCTGCTCGGGTGAACCCGCGGCCTGGCCACCTCGTCCCTGGCGCAGGTCTTCGAGTTTTTTGTAATAATAAAACCACGTTTGCTCCGGCAGCAAAGCCAGTGCTGGAAACGATTCGAGGAAGATGCTGTCGTCGGGCAGGAATGAGCGCTCCACATACTGGTTCACCACCAGATCGAAGGCCACGTTCAGGAGTAGCGGATCGAGAAACGGCTCGCGTACAAACAAGTGGCGAAATACCAGATGCAGCATCTCGTGTTTTACCACGCCGTACCGGTGATTCGTTTCCGTGAGCACGCCGTCCCAGAAGTCCGCGTTCACATACAGGGTGAGGGCATTTTTGCCAAGCCCTACGGCCAGGGTATCTACCGGGTGTTTGTTGCCGACAACTTCCTTGTTCAGGCTGCCAAACAGGTGGGCATAAAACGGCTCGCGCAGCAACAGATCAATCCCCGTTCGGGCGAGTTCGTCCAGAATACGCGATGCAGTGTTTGGCATATTTAAACATTTTGTGCGCACCTACTCTATCCCCGACTCGAGCAAGATGAGTGTCCGGTTGTCGGCATCCAGTTGAGCCTCTATTTGGTAAGGGAAAGTGGCCTGATGTGCTACATGGCCAAATGGAAGCCCATAGGCCACCGGCATACCGAGGTTACCCAGGCGATCCGTCAAGGTTTCGGGCAGCGTCAGGGAGAACTCTGCATTTTTGGGGCCGCATTCGGCAAAAACGCCGAGTACTATACCCGCAGCTTTCCGAAGATCGGTGGCTTGCAGCAGCTGAGTCAACAAACGATCAATGCGGTAGGGTTGTTCACCAACGTCTTCGATGAAAACAATTTTTCCGTCAAACGACGGCTGAAAAGCCGTGCCGGCGAGTGTAGCCAGGAGAGAGAGATTGCCACCTGTTAATCGCCCGCGGGTAGTTCCTGGCGTAATAGTGAACGGTTGGTATTCCGCGCCGGGCAGTTCAGCGCCTGCATCCGGCGCTTGTATTCGATACCCCGGCTGTGGACTCGCAACTACTGCGCGCAAATGCTGGAGCGTGTTTTCCGGAAAATCGGAGGCTGCTACCGGGCCGTGAAACGTAACAAGTCCCGTTTGTTGGCTGATGGCCAGATGCAAAGCCGTCACATCGCTGTATCCGATGAAAGGCTTGGGATTCTTGCGCAGCAGGTTGTAATCTATGTACGGGAGCAAGCGCGTAGCGCCATAGCCACCGCGTACACACCAAACGGCATCCACATCAGGGTCGGAAAAAGCCCAATGCAGATCAGCCAATCGCGCCGCATCTTCACCTGCCAAGTAGCCGTGTCGGGCGCGCAAAGCAGATCCTTCCCGCACCTGATATCCAAATGCGGTCAAGTTTGCCAGTGCCTTTGCTATTTTTTCGTCGGAGGCCGGGCTTGCGGGTGCGATCAGCGCGACGGTTGCACCGTCGCGCAAACGCGGGGGTTTGATATGCGCGGTGATATCGGTGCCGGCAGATTTTGCAGCCGGTGCAGAAAAGATCGAAGCGAGCAAGGTTAGCGCAGTTTTTTGAACGAAATGACGACGAAACATCTGGATAGGCGATTTTTGGATGACAGATTCTACTAAATTCAGTCTTGCGCAAAAGTGCATATTGCGACCTTTGCTCGAACCATTTTTGATCAACAAGGTTACAAAACCTACCTGTACAACATCTCCCAAAATTTGCAAATTTTCATTCCTAAATCGCAAACCAGACTATGCTTTTCGCCATTGGCACCAAAGTTCTTTTTCGATACACCGGAGAGCGGGGCACCATCACAGCGCGCCTGGATGATAATATGCTCCAAGTGCGCCTCGACAGCGACCCTGACCTGGAGATACCTGCTTTCGCGGAAGATTTGGTACGCGACACCGGGGCCGAGCCTGCACTGTCCGGCGCCAAATTTGTGAAAGGCAAGCAGGAGGTTGTCCCGCCGCCGCCGCCGCGCCGGGAAATCAAGAGCCAATATGTCATCCTCAAGCCTCAGGGAATGCTGATTGTGTTCGAGCCTATGCCCGGGCGCGATGGCGCTGTGTCCCGCTATAAAATATGGCTCGTCAACGATACGACCTTCGAGTTTCTGTTTGACATAGAACTCTTTACCAGCCAAAAAACCATACTGCAAGCCGACGGGAAATTAGCGGCAACAACCATACTGGAGTTGGGCGATCTGCTATACGACGATTTGAGCGATCTGCCGGAGGTTGATATCGAAATTCGCCGGATCACTACGGATGGCCTGGATACCCCCCTCAACCGTCAGTTTAAGATTCGGCCCAAGCAGTTTTTTAATAACGTACAAACTGCGCCTATCCTGAATGTGCTTGCGCACCAGTTCCTGTTGTTCAACACATTTGAACCTGCAAAAACAACTTCAGACAAAACAAATCTGCTTGACTATACCCGCCAGACCCTTCAGGAAAAACATCGTTTGGACGAATCGAATAGTACCCTGTTCCAGGTTTTTGATGTGGAAACGTTTGCCAACTTTGAGCCGGAAATAGACCTCCATATTGAAAATTTAGTCAACGGATATGCGCGACTTGATCCCAGTCAGATTATCCGGATTCAGATGCAGCATTTTCAGCGTTTTTTAGAAAAAGCCATTCGATTGGGTGTACTGCGCATTTTCATTATTCATGGAGTAGGGGAAGGGAAACTACGCGATTCCATCGCCCAGGAGCTTCGTCGTCATCCACAGGTGTACCGATTTAAGAACGAGTATCACCCCAAGTATGGCTATGGCGCCACTGAGGTGATCTTTGATTAGCCCCAGCCCATCAAAAAAGAGAGCCAGCGACGGATTCGTCGCTGGCTCTCTTTTTTGATGGGTTGACCCGATACAGTAGTATTTTTAATACTGCCAGAGGTCATGTTCAAAGTTGAAGATCATGTTTTTGATGCGGTCGGACTCCCAGAGTGCGTCTACGCCACGAGCATAATCCTCAATACGCCGATCATATACATTGGATTCCTTGATGATAAAGCTGGCGAAATACCGCATTTCAAAAAGGTCTTCCCAGGAAATTGTTGCATTGGTATTACCTCCCAGCGTGTACACCCGATGGCGAGCAAAGAGATCGCGTGCTTGCGGATAATACACCCAAAACATCGCTTTTTCGTAGCGGAAGTTGCCCTCGCTGTCTTTGACATCAATTAGCGGAGCAATACCAAGGATACGAACCTGCATCGTAGACGTTTCTTTATCAAAATACCATATCTCCTTGATACGGAAACGTTTGACATCGGCCCAGTTGATATCATTCCGAACAATCTGAACTTTTTCTTCGTATGTCTCCGGGTCAAATGTTACGATTGTATCTGTTTTTGACAACATGGAAAGTACATCGTCAGTGCTCAGACGCTTGGTAAATTTGTCATCATCTACAGAATAAACAGGCATTTCTCCTTTTGAAGCAGCATCTGACAAGAGGCGGAAAAATGGCTCTTCAGGATAAGCGAAGGGCAAATTCATTTTTTCACGCACGTCAATGATACGCCAGACGCGTTTTTCCCAGAAAATGTCACTTTCCCGGATGGGCTGGTACGCCAAGACACGGCGTTCCGTCATGATTTCCTTTTTAACTACATCATCCAAGGGAGCCTCTCCGAAATCATCCGGTTCGCTCACCTCAGTCTTTACTCCAATTTCATCGTATTCCTGGGCAAGGAGGACATTTCCTGTTGCAAAAAGTAATAGGCTCAGACTTGTCCATTTTACAAAAGTATGCATGGTTCGCAATGGATTGATTAAGTGAATGTTTAGCAATTTCCCCGTATGTATGTGTTCAACCGGCCGGTATTGATATAGCAGGCCGGTTGAAACACTATTTTTTACCGAATCTTGAAGACCAAGTCACCCAGTTTTTACGCCCGGCAATATCGCCCGGACATTTGGCTTTGATATCCAGGAAGTAGTATACGTCACCTGGTGCCGCTTTCTGAATCATCTCCTGTACATCCGATCCAAAACGAGCGCCTGCATTAGTTTTTTCAACCACATCGGCACGCTTTTTTTGATAGGCGACAGTGAAACCAGCGACTTCGCATTTAGCATCGAAATCAAAATTTTCCAGGACAGCGGCAACACCTCCTTGTGCTTTGAAGGTACCATTCGGGATAGAACTATCAAAACGTTGTGCGCCAAGTTGGGGTACCGGGTCAGGAATACGCTTCACTTTGTAGGTGAATTTGGTCGGGGGTAAGCCGCCGCCCGAAAGGGTGATTACGGCTTCGCCGGGCGTGGAAACGCGAACATTGTAGTGCGAAGTCCCGTCCTTTGTCAAGACAATACCCGCACCGGTAGCGTTAACCTTTAGATCGTTGGAAGAAACCCCTGCGGCTGAGACCGAGATTGGGTTGTCTACACCGATGTAAAACACATTCATTTTATCCAATTGGACGGAGCAGGAACGCTGGCCAACTTCATACTGGAAGTCTTTCGAGTAGTTCTTAACCTCTCCAGTCAACGGGTTTTTGACATTGATGCTGACCTTGTAGGTCTTCGTGCCGGTAGAACTGGTACCGGTTTCGTATTTGGCAATACCTTCTTTTAGAGGTAAACCACGGCCATCTACAGATATACTGATATTATCTGCAGTAGTGCTGAATGCACTCAAGAATACATCCGCTTCATACTTTTCACCAGCGATAACATATCCCTTAGGGGCACTTATAGCGGGTTGGAAAGCATCGAACTTGATATCCTTACCAGCAACCTGTTCCAGACAATAGTTCAGAACTGCAGAGGAAGAAGCCTTGGCATCGCTTTGTATTTTACCCAGAATTGGAAAGCACGCAGCTACCGGCATTTGGCGAAACTTGAAATCTGCCCAACTGTTTTTGTCAGAACCAGCCGGAAGTGGTTCCAGATCAAGCGGTAGGCCTGCTGCCACAGCAGGGTCGTTATCAGCTAATGCCAATAATTTTTCGCGAGTTTCCTTTACTTTCCGTTCTATTTCAAATCCGAGGCCTTCTTTCCCTTCTTCACCCAACACGAACATACGGGTAGTGATATCCTTGTTACGAATATCTTTCGGAATAGTCGGATCATTTTTAGATGGGCCTCCGGCCTTTTCAAACAACTTGGTGCGAACGCTTTCAATGAATTCCGAAAAGTCCTTTGCTACGACGAGTGCCTCTTTAGCATTGTTACGGTACTTCTCATTGTTTTCATTTTTATATGCATCTGCCTGTGCATTAATATTATCCATCACCACGCCATTGGTTTTTTCAACAATATCGCGGCTGCCTTTCAAGCCTCTGTCCAAGGAAAAGAAGGCATTCATGACCTCGGCAGATACGTTCAGCGCGAGCAGCGCAGTCAACACCAAATACATCAGGTTGATCATTAGCTGTCGCGGCTCCTTTGGTATTGACATATAGATTCGTCTTTAAATTTTTAAAAAAAAGGAGTGCAGTTGTTGTAAACTCGCTTACTGACGACCGATGTTGGACATTGCTGCCAGCATATTGCCATAAACAGTATTGAGCGATCCGAGATTTTTGTTCAAAGAGGACAACTGATCTTTGTAAGCACGCACATCCTCTGCAGACTTAGCCATATCTGACATAGCCTCATTCATCTTTGTGTAGAAATTACTCATCGATTTAACCTGCTCTTGTGTGCCGGAAAAATCCACCTCCTGCAGTGCCTTCAAAGCGCCGAGGCTTTTTGACATAGACTGAAGTTCTGTTAACATGCCACCCAGCTGACGCTCAACTACATCACCATGCAGGGGAGCTACTTCGGGCATATTGGAGGTTGCACCTGCCGTCAGCGGCTGGATACGGGAGTGGTAATCATCAAGCCCCGGGTAGAGCTTGCTCCAGTAGTAATCGGGTTCTGGACCGAGCAGGCCCAAAAAGAGAAAAATCACTGCTTCTACACTCAAACCAACGATAAGCATCTCGGAGGCAAACTCCCAGCTTTCGAGTTTGAAAAGCGCTCCCATAAGAACGATGGATGCACCGACACCGATGAGCAGGTTCTTAAAGTACTTGAAGGTCTTGGTCTTGACGAAACTCATTGTTAAAACTTTTTAGCAGTTGACAAAAAGGTTGAACTGTATTGATTCTTGTTAATAAGGATGTTCTAAAAATCATTCATAGAGCGACCCAAGAAGGTCAGGACACACCGGAAGCCGACATAGCATTTTGTCGTATCCTGATATTCCCAGGAACGAGTACCTGTCTGCAAGAAAAAGGCAACGTCTTTCCAGGATCCACCACGAATTACTTTGCGTTTCGCTGTCTGCGAGTCATCATCTTTAGCATCATACCGAATATCTGGATTCAGGTCGTGCATGAAAGAGTATGAATTTTCAAAGAAGGCCGTTTCGGTCCATTCGGCTACATTTCCGGCCATGCAGTAAAGGCCATAGTCATTGGGATAATATCCGTCAGCCTTCACCGTATAAAGACCACCATCCTCAGGATAGTTGCCGCGTCCGGGTTTGAAGTTTGCCAACAAACAACCCTTTGCATTACGGGTGTAGTATGCTCCCCAAGGATATGGAGCGCCTTCTCTACCACCACGGGCAGCATATTCCCATTCGCTCTCCGTCGGAAGACGAAAATCTTCCGAATTGATGGCATCGGATGTGTACATGTTCCACAACTTAGTTCTCCAATAGCAAAATGCTTTTGCCATCCTCCAATTCACACCCACTACCGGGTAATCATCAAATGCGGGGTGCCAGAAATAGTTTCGGGTCATCGGTTCGTTGTAAGAGTACGCATAATCGCGCACCCAAGCCAAGGTGTCCGGGTATATTTTGACCTTCTCCTTGTGAATATGGCTTGTTCTGTTACTATTCCGATCGTGGGCGGCACGCTGCCAGTCGTACCACTCGAATTCATACACAAATTTGCTGGCATCTAACTCCTTCCTGCCGGCAAAGCGTTCATTCCCCTGGTAGTACAAGTCAGAGAGTTCCTCTGCATCTTCTTCCCAGTCAACCTCGGCTTCCCAATCAATGAGGGCTTTATCAAAATCTCCCCCATCATCCTCCAAATAGTGCTGAAGTTTGTCGTGGGCTAACGAGTCCTGAACCCAATACACAAACTGGCGGTATTCGTTGTTGGTAATTTCTGTCTCGTCCATGAAGAAACCCTGGATCGAGATAGATTTGGGCCTGGCAACCATTTGTTTACTTAGGTCTTCATCCCCTACACCTACATGTAGTGTGCCGGAAGGAACGTAAACCATCCCAAAAGGGCTTACCCCTTTCCATTTGGGACGATCCATCACACCGACGAGCTCGCCGGATTCATTTCGACCACATGAAGCGGCAAAGGCCGCAAAAAAGAGCAATAGCAGAAGCGATTTCTGTAGTTTTTTCATATTAACACCCGTGTTTTCCTACTTTATTATTTGCTTGGAAAAAAGTGGTCGTAAAGGTAGTAGATTAAATCCGATGCAAAAAAACTTCCCAAACAAAATTGGTTGATTAGGTTTTTTTACTGCCCGACAGGCTGCATGCAAACGGCTTTTTAACTTTTCCTTGTATGAACAGCCAATTTTTTTTTGTCTTTCTTTCAATCTCCCAAGTTTGCCCGAAATCAGGAGCACAAAAACTGTAAACTGACTACCCGGCTCAAAATAACTTCACAGAAGCCGGGTAGTGCGACCCTCTACATCCTGAGTTTTTTTGGGCATTGCAGGATACCAGAGGCCAACGGTTATTTTAAAAAAACGAGGGTTGTAAATAACCGGCGGCAATTTCCCTACTCCAATCGGTCTGTTCAACTCATACCGAAGGAGCAACTCGTGGCTGCCCCGGTTAGTTACGGCAAGTGCAGAAAGGGGAATATCAAAGGAGTAGGCTAAACTAATTTTTTCGTTTAATCGAACTCCACCCAGTATGATGAACGCATCCTGAGACGATGATGGCATTCCTCTGTACGAAATGCCCGCAAATGTATTTTCTCGCCAGCGGATAATGTTAGAAAGTTCAACTTGTGTCAGGGTTATGTCGGATTTGAGCAAAAAAGATGGTTTGATTGAAAGGTTTCTCCCTAAATCAATCTGGTATGATACCGTACCCAGGAAGTGCCGAACTGGCTTGAGGCGAAATGTGCCCGCACCGCTTGATTCCAGCACCGGCGCGAAGACAGGCTGAGTAGCTACACCAATTGCTAAATTGTTTCGCTGAAAATGGATGCCAACTTCCGCAACCACCGTACCCGCTGTTATTTTCCCTTCCGGCAGCAACGGATCGTTGTGGAGGAATACCCCGGATGGTTCGTAGCTGCCTTCCGGCGCACGCAACTTGGCCCCGTCAAGCAGGTATTGCAAATAACCCGCACTCGCTCCTATGGACAGCCGGTTATTTCGCCCAAATTCCCACTGTAAATTGTAGGTCAAGACACCCTGGGTAGTTTGGTGTGCCCCGATCACGTCATTTTCCACCCGAAAGCCTACTCCGCTACGAATCATATACAGGGGCAGGTGCACGTTGATGTGCCGCGTTTCGGGAGCACCCCGCAGGCCAGACCACTGCTGGCGATATACTCCCGTAGCCACCAGAGTGTTTTCCAAACCGGCACAGGCCGGGTTGTAAGCGTATGGGTTGAGCTGGTACATACTGTATTGCGGCGCTTGCTGTGCCTGGAGAGCAAAAAGCCCGCTACATAATAATATAGGTGTAAGCAGTTTTTTCATACTGGAGCAAAGGCCTTCTAACTGGTTCGAATAAACTGATCAAAATCTTCCAGGGTCTGCATCGGTGCTTGGCAGGCATAATCCTGACACACATAAATCAACGCATCCTCCGCACCAGACTTGCCCGCCAGCAGGGGGAGGGTATTTTCGCCCTCGCGGTTGGCGGTCAGCGCCATATTGGGCAAGAAACGATTTTGTATCGCTTGCGCTTTTTCCAGAGCGTTGGAACCAACCACCGCAATTTCCAGATACGGGTGCACCTCGTATACCAATGCGAGTGCCCATCGCTCGAACGACAGCGGGTAGCGCTCCACCGTAACCTGCATTTTCGTCAGCATTTGCGCGGCGTGATCCCGCCACTCCCGACGATCAAGCAGAATACCCAAACGTTGCAAGTTGTGCACCATTGTGCTGTTGCCGGAAGGTGTAGCGTTGTCGTACAGGTCCTTTTTCCGCAAAATAATATCCGTTTGATCCGACGCGCTGAAAAAGAACAGCCCTGATTCGGAATCGTGAAAGTACTGATAAACCTGTTCCGTATACCGTTCAGCCAGTGTTAAATACCTGAAATTGAATGTTATTTGCCAAACATCCAACAGTGCGGCAATCAGCAGGGCATAATCTTCCAAAACGGCCTTATGTTGCACACGGTCGTCTTTCCAGGTATGAAACAGGCGCCCGTCGCTTTCATCAGTCATGTTCCCCAAAACAAATTCAATGTTTTTCACGGCCGCCTCGCGGTACGAATCAACGCCGAGCGCTGCAAAGGCATGGGTATATGCCGAGACCATCAGGGCGTTCCAGCCTGAAATAACTTTGTCGTCTAACCCGGGCGGGATACGCTTCGAGCGTTCATGGAAGAGTAATTTCCGACATTTTTGAAGACGTTCCCGGAGTGATTCTACGCTAATTTTATGTTGCGCAGCAAAAACCTCATCGTCAACCGTCCGCCGCAAAATATTTTTATGTTCCCAGTTTCCTGCGGGTGTCACATCGTAAAATGCACAAAATAGCGCAGCGTCCGCTCCAAGAATTGCGGTTACCTCCGCATGGGTCCAAACATAAAATTTACCCTCTTCTCCTTCCGAGTCGGCATCTTGAGCAGAATAAAACCCGCCTTGCGGATGTGTCATCTCGCGGTGGACGAAGGCGAGCGTTTCTTCAATGGTTTCCCGGTACAGATTCACTCGGGGGAGCATCTGTTGCCCGGCTGCTACCCCCGGGGTTCGCAGCAGTTTGCAGGCATCTGCCAGTACGGTCACAAGTAATGCGTTGTCATACAGCATTTTTTCAAAATGCGGCGCCAACCACTCCCTGTCGGTGGCGTAACGAGCAAAACCACCGCCAATCTGATCATAAATTCCTCCCATGACCATTTTGTCCAGCGAAAGCAAGGCCTGTTCCAATGCCTCCGTATTCCTATTCCTGGTAAACCAGTGGTAGTTGAGCAGGTACTGAATGGCCATTGTCGAAGGAAACTTGGGCGCACCGCCAAAACCGCCCTCTACCCGGTCAAACTGCTCCCGCATTTGGTAAAATATATTTTCCAGCAACGTCGGAGGAAAGGCTTGCTTGCTTTGCAACGCCAACTCAGAAGCAGGTTTTTCCAGAAAAATATTGTCGTTCCGCTGGATGTACCCCAGCAATTTATCCGCCTGCTCGTACGCGCTCGCGCGTTTGGTCTCCCAGATATTGGCTAAATGCTGTAGTACTTGCAACCACGACGGGCGGTTGTGGGCCGGGCGAGGCGGGTAGTAGGTGCCCGCAAAAAATGGCTTACCCTCCGGGGTCAAAAAACAATGGAGTGGCCAGCCACCACCGCCGGTCAGTATCTGGCAAGCCTCCATGTAAATGGCATCCACATCGGGACGTTCCTCGCGGTCTACCTTTATATTGATATACCGCTCATTCATAAAAGCTGCGATGTCAGGATTCTCAAACGACTCCCGCTCCATTACATGGCACCAATGACAAGTGGAGTACCCGATACTGACCAATACCGGTTTGTTTTCCGCCCGCGCTCGCTCGAAAGCCTCCGGCTTCCAGGCGTACCAGTCCACCGGGTTGTGCGCATGTTGCAGCAAATAAGGTGATGACTCGTATTGAAGGTGATTCATGTGCAAAGCGGTGTAGTACGCCGTTCAGAATTTCAGAAAGGGAACAGCCGGCGGGTGCATTCGTTCACAACAAGAGCGGTGGACGGCCTTAGAGGCTATTTGAATTTTAGTTGCTGGGCTACGGCCGGCAACTAAAACTCAAATAGCCTCTTATGCGTGGCCGGGAAAATCCTCCGGTAAGTCCGGGATATTGTCCACAAATTTTTCCCGCCCGCTGATGATCTCCACCAACCGGCGCACGACTTTTCGGCGAATCGCTCGTTCCAACTCCTTGTTAGGCTCGTTCAAAATGTACTGAAATTTCATAGTCACACTCCCCCGACCTACCTCGGCCACGCGCAAATAGCAACTGTTTTCCTTGATCATATCCTGAAACGGTTTGAGCGTCTCGACGAGATTTTGTTCCAACTCCTCCACGGTGACCAGATATTTCAAGTCAATTTCAAACTCAATACTGGTACGCTTGACCGTACGTTTCGTGTAGTTCACGATGTCTGTCATCAGGGCCAAATTATTGGGGATGTAAATGACATCGTCGTCGTCGTTGATGAGGTGAATATTTTGCAGGGTAATGTCCACAATTTTTCCCCTGTGCTGCCCGACCCGAATATTGTCGCCAATGCTGAGCTCGCCCGAAAAGGTCATGATCATACCATTGATCATGTTGGAAACGTAGTCCTTCGTAAGCAGCACCAAACCGGCAAAAATGATGGACAACGATGTCAGTACCTCCCCTATCTGGATACGAAATAGCGACAACAGGCCAATGGCCAGCCCAATAGCCAAAATAATGGAGTATAGCTGGCTTATGCCCACAATGAAGTTGTCCTCGCCACGCACTTTGGTTCGACGACGGTAAAACCACACCACCGTGAACTGCACGAAATCGAGAAATATCAGAAATATCGCGATCGCAGACAGCACGTCTATGTAGTAGCGCATTGGCTCCCGGTACCGGTTTTTCAACCCGGCAAGCAGCCATGCGACATCTATCTCGCCGATATACACCAACGTCAGCAAGATCAACACAACTGCCTTCAGCGCGAGGACGAGGTACTTCATCATGTTTTGAATTTGTCAGCGGAGTACCGGACTATGCTCAGGCCACCTCTTCCAGCCGGTGGAACGGAAGCCCGAAAGCATCTGCAACCCCTTGGTAAACGACTTTGCCCTTCACCACGTTGAGGCCCAGGAAAAGTTCCTGATTCTCCAGACACGCCCGTTGCCAGCCTTTATTGGCCAACTGGAGCGCGTATGGCAGGGTAGCATTGGTCAATGCGACCGTCGAAGTGAACGGCACAGCACCCGGCATATTAGCCACGCAATAGTGTACCACATCCTCGATAATGTAGGTCGGATGGTCGTGGGTAGTGGGTTTGGTCGTCTCGATACAACCACCCTGATCCACCGCCACGTCCACGATAACCGTACCCGGGCGCATCAGTTTGAGCATATCGCGGGTGATCAATTTGGGCGCTATGGCGCCCGGAATCAACACGGCGCCCACGATCAGATCGTGTGTTTGCACCAAACGACGGATGGTATATTCGCTGGAAAACAGGGTCGTCACATTGGCCGGCATGATATCGCTGAGGTAACGCAAACGGGGCAGGCTCACATCAAGCAGGGTCACCAGCGCGCCAAGGCCGGCGGCCATTTTGGCTGCTTGCGTACCCACGACGCCACCACCAAGAACGAGCACTTTGCCCGGTTCCACACCCGGCACACCACCCAGCAACACGCCGCGACCTTTCACCGGTTTCTCCAGGTACTTGGCGCCTTCCTGTATAGCCATACGGCCGGCCACTTCCGACATTGGAATGAGCAGGGGCAGTTGGCGGTCTTTGGTCTCCACAGTTTCATAAGCCAGGCAAACCGCACCACTCTTGATCATCGCATGGGTAAGCTCCTGGCTCGAAGCAAAGTGAAAGTATGTAAATATCAATTGGTCTTTGCGACAACGGCCGTACTCCTCCGCAATAGGCTCCTTCACCTTCATGATCATTTCGCCTACTGCCCAGATTTCATCGGCTGTCCGCAGGATTTTTGCACCCGCTTCGATGTAATCCGCGTCCTCAAAGCCACTACCCACGCCCGCCGTGGTTTCAACAAATACCGAATGCCCGCGCTTGGTGAACTCCAACGCCCCGGCCGGGGTGAGCGCCACACGGTTCTCATTCGTTTTGATCTCTTTTGGTACGCCGATAATCATAGGAAAAGTTTTGTTTTGATGAAAAAATAGCCCGCTTCGGCGGGCTTGCAGGTTAGAGTACGGCAAAGATAGGAAGGAGTTGAAAGTTCATGGAGAATTTAAGGCAACAGCCTGCTCACCGGCAAACAGGCACTAACTCTCCGCTGTTCCGGCCGCCCGCAAATAAAAAAAGCGCGTGACGTTTCACGCGCTCCGAATTTTTCAATTCTGAAACAATACTTACACACACATAAAGCATTTTCCAAAACTGTGCCAAAAGATGAAGCATTTTCCTAATCCATGAAAAAATCTGCCCGGTAGCCCGGGATAACACCGCTGTCCCCGGCAATGCGAAACATTTCCCGAACGGCGGAACGGCCTTTTTCACCCAAATCCACCGAAAACTGTGTGACATACAGACTAATATGCGACTGCATCACCGCGTCATCCATAGCCTGCGCATGTTCCCGCACATAGGGCATCACATCGTCGGGATGCATAAAAGCATACTCCACGCTGCGCCGAAGTACGCGATTGATTTTTTGCCGCACCTCATCGGGCAAATCCCGGTGTGCCACGATACCACCGAGCGGAATCGGCAGACCAGTTGTCATTTCCCAAAACGCACCGAGGTCCATCAATTTGACCAATCCCTTCGCCTCGTAGGTAAACCGGTTCTCGTGGATAATGAGACCCGCCACAGCGTCGTCCCGGAGCACGGCCTCCTCAATGTCGGAAAACAAGGTCTCCAACTTGTTCTGCGCCTTCGGATAAGCCAGACTGAGCAAAAAATTGGCCGTAGTCATGGAACCTGGTATGGCAATCGGCCCGGCATTGATTTGCTCCTCCGACAAGGACTGCCGGGCAACCAGCAACGGCCCGCAATTATTACCCAAAGCACTGCCGGCATCAAGCAGTACATACCGGTCCGTCAGGTGGGCAAAAGCGTGGTAACTCAATTTCGTGATAGCGATATCGCCCGCAAAAGCGCGCCGATTGAGTGCCTCCACATCACCCAAAATAACTTGAAATTCCAGACCCTCCGTATCCACCTTCCCATGCACCATAGCATCGAAAATGAACGTATCGTTGGGACAAGGGGAAAAACCGAGTGTCAGCATAAAAAACGCGTTTGGAAGGTCGCCGATTGAGAACACGTGTACATTTTGAGCCAGATTATTTGACAAAGGAGCGGCCTCGCAATACAACAGCACAGCGGGCATTTTGCCCATAAATATCGCGAAAAAAGTGCCGGGGTGACTCAGTTCTCTCAATACTCTCGGGGACTTCGAATCACCCCGACTTTTTAAACAGATTCCGTACGCCTTTACTGGATTTTTACCTGAAAATCCACCTCCGCATCCACTTCGCCGGTTACGTCCGGGTTGGCTGCATCCTTGTTCGGTTCGTGGCGCAGGCTCACTTTCAGCGAACCCGTGGATACAGCACCGGTCGTCCATGTCGTTTCGAGCCGAAAAACCTTCCCGTTCGAGTCCGTATCGGCGGCGGCGATAGTCAGGTTGGCGCCGGTGACGGCATAAACCAGCAGGTGCTCCGCACTTTCCCCCTCCACTTCATCGGTGATATCTTCTTCCGGTGTCTTGCTGCGGTCGTAAAAATGCACTCGGCAATTAAGGGCTTTGTTTGCCGGCAGCGCAATCTCCTCCATCGTCGGTGCATTTCCGCCATCGCCATCGCGGTCGTCCCAGGTAAATTCCTGATCAAAACTGCCGTCGGTGGCCGTCAGATGCATCACTACAGTGGTGATCAGCTCCTGCTCGGTGTCATCGTCCTTTTTGCAGGCGCCAAAGGTGAAGGCCAGCAGCAAAGCGGCCAGTACTCCAAATTTTACGGTGTTTGTTTGCATGATAAAACATGTTTAAAAGGTTGGAAAAAAGGTTGGAAGGTTGCTGGTTGGAAGGTTAGAAAGTTGCTGGTTCAAGGGTTTCAACAACCAGAAACCTTCTAACCTCAAAAAACCCATTTCGCCCGTACTCCTGCGTTTGTGCCTGGTTCGTCCGTGAAAAAGCGAAAAAAATTCAGGTATTCGCGGTAGCGGGTGTTGCCGATGTTTTGGACAGTCAGCCCCACCTCGAGCATTTGCTTTTTATCCTTTCCCAGCGCGAACGTGTGGCCTGCCTCCAAACTCCAAAGTGTAAAAGCAGCGGGTGCATCCTGAAGCAAGCCCGACTCCGGGATGCGGGTTTGGTGCAGCGCGGTCGTTGCCAGCAAGCGGACGAAAGTCTCCCGACCGTCTGTTATTTCCCGGCTACCTCGCGTCCGGTTTGCCGTCCATTTTAGTCCGTACTGGAATCGGTCGGTAGGCATGAGGGGCAGCCAGTCGCGGTGT
Organism: Lewinellaceae bacterium; assembly: GCA_016719605.1. GTDB lineage: Bacteria > Bacteroidota > Bacteroidia > Chitinophagales > Saprospiraceae > M3007. Next base: position 42,355 of record JADJYW010000029.1, read on the forward strand.
GCCGTGGTTTCCCCCGAGTCGCGGGCCAGGCGGTAGCCACGCAACACGGATGCGCGACCTTCAGCGGCCAAGCCCCAGACAACGGGCATACTGGCCCCGACATCCAGCCCGTGCAGCACGGCATCGGCCTGGGCGTACAAATAGGCCGGGAATGCGCCCCGCGAGGTCAGCACAAAGGCACGCCGGGGATCGAGGTAGATAAAATTATTGATCTGGTTTCGGTACACCGTCAGGGTCAGATTGGCGTGGTCGCGCTGGTACTGCAAGGTCAGATTCGAGTTCCAGGCTTTTTCAGGGAGCAGGTCCGGGCGCCCCTCTTCGTAGGTGCCGGCGCCGTGGTGTACGCCCCGGGCAAAGAGTTCGTTGACGTGCGGCGGTCTCCAGGCATAGCCGGTATTCACCGTGGCCGTGAGGTTTTTGTGAATATGGTAAATTATGCCCGCAGTGCCTGACAGGCTGCCGAAATGCACGATAGTATCCACCGTGTTCAGGCTACCCGATGTGGTGGCGTTGGTTTGGCGGTAGTCGTAGCGCAGACCGATCTCGTATTCCCACGGGTACGGAAAACGCCGCCAGCGTTCCAGCAGCCAAACGGAACCGCCGAGGGTATTGTAGTCGGGAATAAGGCCGCCCTTGCCCACATCATTCAACTGCTGGATGCCCTGCACGCCGATACCGCCCTCCCAGTGCCGAATGGGAAAATGCTCCAGCGCGAGGTCCAGCGCATTAGTCCACAACCGGAAAGAAAGTTGGGGTTTGTCGGCAGCGCTACCGTTTTGGCGCACCACATCGTACTCCCGGCGGTTGTTGAACTGGAACGCATACTGGCTGGAGAATTTCCATTTTTCCGAAATTCGAAAAGAGGTCCGGTAGCGCGCCAGGTGGTGCTGCACCTGCTGCCGGGGGCGATCAATATCGTACGAAAAAACATCCTCGTTGTTCAGCGGCACCGGGCTGTCAATGGCCCGTTGCAGGTCGGTCAGGTTGCCAACATGGGCGGCACGCAGAATTCCGATGCGCTGGCTGAATCGGGTGGCCGCTACCTCGTGCGACCACCGTCCGGTTTTCCAGCCGGCGAGGGCCGAGAAGTTGAGTTCTGCTGCGCCGGTGTTGCCGAGGTAGTAGTCGGGCGCATGCAAATTACCGCTGCGTTTGGCGGTGCCCTGTACGCGGATGGCCAGCGTAGTGCCCGGCACTTTCCAGTCCATCGCTCCGGCGGCTACACCGGCCCGCCCATTGGAATACCCGCCAAGACTGATCCAGCCGCCAATGCCATCCGGCTCGCGCAGGGGAGCGGGTTCCAGCACAATGGCGCCGGCCATAGCCCCCACGCCGTAGCGCACACCGGCAGCACCTTTCACCACGGTGATGCGCTGGGCGGTAAACGGGTCAATTTCAGGTGCGTGTTCTGCGCCCCATTGCTGGCCCTCAAGGGCCACATTGTTGGCTACGATTGCAATGCGGTTGGAGTGCAACCCCTGGATGATGGGCTTGGCGATGGTGGCGCCCGTGTTCAAAACAGACACGCCCGGCAGCCGTTTGAGCGCCTCCCCGAGGTTGACGCCCTGTGCTGCGGCCAGCTCGCTCCCTGCGGTAGAAACAGCCGATTGCGCCGGCGTCGGCGCCACGGCTTTTTCCACCACCAGCACTTCATCGAGCAGGTGGTGATGCAGGAAGAAATTCAACTCCGTATTTTCGGTCAGCCGAATAATTTTCGTCTCGTGCGCGCACTCTACATGGCTCACGGTCACGGTGTAGGTGGTGCCCTCGCAGAGATCGGGAATCACAAATACACCATTGGCATCCGCAATGGCACCACGACCAATGCCCGCCACCGCTACGGTAGCGTAGCCCAATGGCTCGCGTGTATCGGCATCCACCACCCTGCCGCGCAATGCCAAATGGCAGTCTTGCGCAGACAAGGAAATGGCCGTACAGGCAAGCCAGCAAGCGCCGATAAGGCGCGCTTTGCCGACAGTCATTTTCTACAATTTAAGGATGGGAAAAGGAACGGGGGCGGCTTGCACTTTTGCACAGGAGGACAGAGCGTTTCCCTTTTAAAAAACCTGTGCGCAGACCCGGAGCAGCGCTCAACAACAGGGAAAGCAGGCGGGCGGGCCGCGCAACTGCGTGGCATAGGGCGCCGACAGGTGGTGACTGACATCGAGCGAGGAAAGCACCTGGCTAAAAACCCTCCCGGGTACTTCCGGACGGATCAGATGGGCCGTCAGTTCGGGAGTAGCAAACAGAAAAGCGCAAATGGAGCAATCATCCGGATTGTATCGCTCGTCGTGCAAGTGGGCCGTATGGCTGTCGTGGCCCGCCTCGCAAGTCGGGATATCCTGGTGATCGTGGTGCAGCAGCAGCAGATGCCCGGTTTTCAATGTCAGAGACATCAGAAAAACCAGCGCCAACAAGGCCGTATTGATCCGTAATTGTGCTTGCTGCATATCTTGTTTCCAGTACCGGAACAGGCAAATGTAGGAAAGGTTTCGATCTTTTATCAGGGGAGTACAAAGAAGGCCCGAGCAGTGTGCTGCCCGGGCCTTTTTATTTGGTCGCCGGAATAGATCAGGCGTGTGGACTGCGGTCGGTAATTTTTTCGGGTTCGTAGCCGTACATTTTTTCTTTGTACCGCGTGAGTTGGCGTTTCAGAGTTTCGGCAGAGGCATTTATGGCGGACTCAAAGGACTGCCCGGTTTTTTTATCCAACAGCCAGCCTCCCGGTATGTGCAAATGCACTTCTGCGATTTTTTCCTGCACCTTGCCGCCGGTGTCCTGTAGTTTCAGATGTACCTCTACTTCAACGATTCGATCATAAATTCGGCTCAGACGGCTCAGTTTTTTCTCGACATGACTCACCAACTTGGAGTCGGCATGAAAATGTACGGACTTCACACTAATGTTCATACGCACTAAGATTTTAATGGTTAACGATGAAACACTCCTTGTTATATATTTTGACTTTTCAGGCTATCCAGATGTTTGGTTTTTAAAAAGTCAATTTTACAGCGACTATGCATTCTGTACAAACTTTATCCACGTTTTTTATTTACCGCTGCCCGAATGTCTTTTTCAGGTTATTTTTTGCCGTAAAGCGGGCGGTACAAAAACCGACAGAAGCACAACGTCGAACCACCGTACTTTGCGTGCTCATTCGATAAGTAAACCTAAGGTTTTTGCAGCCTGTTGGCCAAACCGTAAAAATTTTATGCCCGAAACGCAAACAAAGTCAGCAAACAACTCCATAGTGGCCGGGGACGTTTTTCGTCGGCAGCAGCAGCACCAGTATGTCGTAGCGCGTTCTACGGCACGCCGGCGGAAAGAGAAACTACGCAACCTGCATGCCGCCATACTGCGCCATCGGGAGGCGATCAAAGCCGCTATGTGGGCTGATTTCCGCAAGTCTCCGCACGAAGTGGACATCTCGGAAATCGCCACGGTGAACAGCGAAATCCGGTACGCTATCCGGCATCTCGGCTCGTGGATGGCGCCCCGACGGGTAGGCGTACGCCTGCCCCTGATCGGTTCATCGGCCCAAATCCGCTATGAACCAAAGGGCGTTTGCCTGATCATTGGCCCATGGAATTTCCCGCTCAACCTCAACTTCATTCCCCTGGTGGCAGCAGTAGCAGCAGGCAATTGCGTCATCATCAAGCCATCGGAGCATGCGCCCCATAGTGCCCGGGTGCTGCGGATGATCGTGGCAGAGTGTTTCCCGGAAGAAGAGGTGGCTGTGCTGGAAGGCGAGGTAGAGGTCGCTCAACAACTGCTGGAACTGCCGTTCAACCATGTTTTTTTCACGGGCAGCACGGCGGTGGGAAAGATCGTAATGGCCGCTGCGGCCAAACATGTAGCCTCGGTGACGCTCGAACTGGGTGGCAAAAGCCCGGTCATCGTGGATGAAACCGCCGACCTCAACCGCGCCGCCTCCCGCATCGCCTGGATCAAGTGCATGAACGGCGGGCAAACCTGTATTGCACCGGATTATGTGCTCGTGCACGAGTCGGTACACGATGCCCTGGTGGACAAACTCCGGGTGTGGATCGGCAAATTTTATGGCGACACACCGGAGGCGCGCCGAGCCTCGCCCGACCTGAGCCGGGCCATACACGATCGCCATTTCGGATTTGTACAAGGGTTGCTCAACGATGCCGTGCTGCGCGGCGCACGGGTCGAATTTGGTGGCCGGACAAACCCCGACGAACGCTACATCGAGCCTACGTTGCTGACCAATGTACCACCCGATGCAGCTATTTTGGAACACGAAATTTTCGGGCCTGTGCTGCCTGTGCTGCGGTACGACAACATCGAAACGGTGCCGGCGTACATCAACGAGCGACCAAAACCGCTGGCGCTGTATATTTTCAGCCGCCGGGAACGCACCATAGAGCAAATCATACGCGAAACCCGCGGTGGCGGTGTTTGCATTAACGAATGCGCCCTCCAGTTTTTCAATCCGGAACTGCCCTTTGGCGGACACAATGCCAGCGGAATCGGGCACTACCACGGGAAAAGCGGTTTTATGGAGTTCAGCAACGCACGCGGCATTGCCCGGCAACACAGCCCGTACCCCACCACCAACCTTTTCTTGCCCCCTTACGGGTCGCGCCTGATGAACTTGCTTTTGAATTGGCTTGTGCGGTGGCTATGACCCGCGCCTTCAGATTCGCTCCCGCCCTTTTTCGATTTCAGCAATTTTTTTCAGCAACCAGTTTTTGGGCATGGAGTACGAGGTTTCACTGACACGCCGGTGCAGGTCGGCGAGGGCTTTTTTGTCGGAGGCTGTGATGGTGGTGAGCTTTTTTACCAGGTTGAGGAAGTTGTTGTACTTGCGTTTGAGGTTTTTGGAAATGACCTTGTTGCGGCGCAGGAAAATTCGGAAACTGTCAATGAGCGAATCGAGGGCCATGTATTCGCCCTGCTCGTAGTAGGTGCGCAGGAGCATGGACTTGGCGCCAAGGGCGTACACCACATCGCTGTACTCCACGTCGCGCAGGCACTCGATTACCCGGTCGTAGTTTTTCTGGTAAAAATAGACGTATGCGAGGTTGAACATGCGGGCGTTCCCCCGAATCCGGGCGGGCAGGTAATCAGCATACTGGCGGATGAACTGCTCCGTCCAGTCGTACTCCCCGGCGCCAAGGCTGACCGTGATAAAATTTTTGAACACAGCTTCGGGGAGCTGGCCCTCTTCGAGGATCAGGCTCTTGTCCACCATGTTTTTGATGAGGGTAAAATAGCGGTAGTAGTACTCCGTCTTGCCCTGATTGATCTTGAGGGCGCAATAGTTTTGGGCAATGAAATAGCACTCGCGCAGATCGGTACGAGTCAGTTCCCTATCGAAGTGGTCGAGATGCAGCAGCAGTTCTTCAAAATGGGTCTCGTTTTCCGAATCCGTAAAACTGACAATCACTTTGCGATAGATGCGAATGAGGGGTACGGCCGCAAAACGTTCGTCCTCCAGATATTCCCAGAAACCGGGCACCACGGGCACCTCGCGCTCGGTGACCCGGAAACCCCGATAGAGCAGCCAGGCGATGTACAGTTTGAGTTTTTGGGCGAGATAAAAACACTCCAGGTAAAAATCGGCGAAAATCAATTTATCCGTATAGCCCGTGGTAGCCACCATTTTGGATGCCCGGCTGAACACATTCCAGTACTGGCGAAACTGCGCGTAGTAGTAGTCCGTGGATTTCCCCGCACTCTGGCTCAGCAATTTTTCGATGTTGCGCTCGGCGCCGGCGAGGTGTTTTTGCACATCGTATTGTTCCAGCGCCCGCTGCAGATCAAGGGCCTCGGTCAGGGGGTCTTGCTGGCGCAACTCCTCGACGAGGAAGCGCTGGGCAAGCAGCGTCAAATCGGAAGCGAGCCGCCGCAAGTGTGCATCTTCAAACGCCCGGCCGGGGTACAAGGCCGCCCAGACAGTGGCTTTGTCCAGAGCCGCCACGGCTTCATCGCCACTCCGAAGGGCTGTATTGATTACCTCAAACAACCGTGCTACATCCTCCTGATCGTTGAAATACGGCGACAGCACAAACTTTCGAAACCGATTCAGGTCGTACTTCGAAAAGGCACTCAGCAGGGAGAGCAGTTTGTCGCTGAACATGAAAATTGAGCAGGTTGAAAAAGTAGTTTGGCGGCTTAACCTGCACCAAAGGAAAGAACAAACTACCGGCTTGGTTGGAAAAGTGCCGAAGGAAAAAACACAAACAACGATTTATCAACCAGGGTGTTCTGGTGCTTTCCTCAAAGACACCCCCGTTAAACACTCCCCGATGCAAGGTTAATGGTTTAGGCATAAGGCTCACACCTCCAACTTCTTCGTCACCACCTCCTTCCCGTCCACTACCGTCTTGCGTCCGAACAGCAACCCGGCCCCATCCGCATCCACCAGTACCGTGTCGCCCTTGACGTAGTTGCCGGCCAATACATGTTTGGCCAGTTCGTTCACAAACTCGCGCTGGAGCGTACGCTTGAGCGGGCGGGCGCCGTACTGCGGATCGAAGCCCTGCTCCACAAGCCATTTGGCTGCCGGTTCGGTGAGTTCGACCTGCAATTCCTGGTGCGCCAGCATGTCGCGGATGTCGCCCAGAAGGATGTTCAGGATGGCCGACATCTGGCCTTTCAGCAGCGGGTGGAACACGACCACCTCGTCTATGCGGTTCAGAAACTCCGGGCGCAGGCTCTGCTTGAGCGCGTCCATCACCTCGGATTTGGCCGTATCAAACACCTCGTGTTTGCGCTTGTCGGGCATGGCCTCGTAGTCTTCGAACACTTCCTGAATGCGGTCGCCGGCAAGGTTGGAAGTCATGATGATGATGGTATTTTTGAAATTGGCAGTGCGGCCTTTGTTGTCGGTCAGGCGGCCGTCGTCGAGCATTTGCAAGAGGATGTTGAACACATCGGGGTGCGCTTTTTCGATCTCGTCGAGCAGGACGATGGCGTAGGGGCGACGGCGCACCGCCTCGGTGAGTTGGCCACCCTCGTCGTAGCCGACGTAGCCGGGCGGCGCACCCACGAGGCGCGACACACTGTGGCGCTCTTGGTACTCACTCATATCTATGCGCGTGATGGCTTTTTCATCATCAAACAGCACATCGGCCAGCGCCTTGGCGAGTTCAGTTTTGCCCACGCCCGTGGGGCCACAGAAAATGAAGGAGCCGATGGGTTTGTCCGGATCGCTCAGGCCGGCACGGCTGCGGCGAATGGCATCGGACACGACCACCACAGCCTCGTCCTGGCCGATGACGCGCTGGTGCAAGTCGGTTTCCAGGTGCAGCAGGCGCTCTTTTTCGCCCTTGAGCATTTTGGCTACGGGAATACCCGTCCAGCGTGCTACTACTTCGGCGATGTCGTTGGCAGTGACCGTTTGGGTGGTCATGCGGTTTTCGGGGGCGAGGTCGCCCAACTTTTCCTCGGCAGCACGCAGCATGGCCTCCTGGGCGGGTATGTCGTTGAATTTCAGTTTGGACGCCGCCTCAAAATTGCCCTCGCGCTCGGCGCGCTGGTACTGGAGTTGCAGGTCTTCGATTTTTTGTTTGCAATTCTGAATGGCCTCCACGATTTCTTTTTCCGACTGCCATTTGCCGCGCAAGGCGTCGAGCTTTTCGCGCAGGTCTTCAATCTGCTTGTTCATCGCGTCGAGCTTGCGTGCATCTTTTTCACGTTTGATGGCCTCGCGTTCGATCTCGAGTTGGCGGAGCTTGCGGTCGAGTTCGTCTACCTCCTCGGGCACGGAGTCCAGTTCGAGGCGGAGTTTGGCGCCGGCTTCGTCCAGCAGATCAATGGCCTTGTCGGGCAGTTTGCGCTCGCTGATATATCGGTGCGAGAGCTCGGCGGCGGCGATGACAGCCTCATCCAGAATTTGCACCTTATGGTAGTTTTCGTAGCGCTCGCGCAGGCCGCGGAGGATGGAAATGGTATCCTCCATGCTCGGTTCGTCCACATACACGGACTGGAAACGGCGTTCCAGCGCCTTGTCGCTTTCGAAGTATTTTTGGTACTCGTCGAGGGTAGTCGCGCCGATAGTGCGCAGTTCGCCGCGTGCGAGAGCGGGTTTGAGGATATTGGCTGCATCCATGGCGCCCTGGCCGCCGCCGGCGCCTACGAGGGTGTGAATTTCGTCAATGAACAGGATGACTTGTTCTTCGCTGTCCACGACCTCCTTGATGACGGCCTTGAGGCGCTCCTCGAATTCGCCCTTGTATTTGGCTCCGGCGATGAGCGCCGACAGATCGAGCGAAAAGATTTTTTTGGACTGGAGGTTTTCCGGCACGTCGTGTCGCACGATGCGCCAGGCGATGCCCTCCACGATGGCCGTTTTGCCCACGCCGGGGTCGCCGATGATGACCGGATTGTTCTTTTTGCGGCGGCTGAGGATGTGTAGCACGCGGCGGATTTCCTCGTCGCGCCCGATGACGGGGTCGAGCTTGCCCGACTCGGCCAGATCGGTCAGGTTGATGGCGTATTTCTGGAGGGCGTTGTAGGTGTGTTCGGCGGACTGTTCGGTCACTTTGCGGCCCTTGCGCAGTTCCTTGACGGCGGCGGAAAGCGCATCCAACGTAGCGCCGTTTTCGCGCAGGAGGCGGGCTGTTTTGTCGGCGCCTTTGGCGATACCGAGCAAAAGCAGTTCCAGGGAAATGTACTCGTCGCCATAATCTTTGAGCAAGGTTTTGGCGGCAGCGATGGCCTTGTTGGCCTCGTTGGTGAGGTATTGCTTGTCGGCTCCCTGCACTTTCGGGGTTTCCCAGATGATTTTATCCAGGTCCTGCTCGAAGCGGGGCATGTTTACGCCTGCTTTTTTGAGCAAAAAATCGGTGACGGAATCGTCTGCCTGGAGCATACCCTTCAGGAGGTGCGCGGTGTCCACACTTTGCTGTTCGTAGCCGGCTGCAATTTGTTGGGCTTGCAGAATAGCCTCCTGGGCTTTGATGGTGAAATTGTCGTATGTCATGTGTGTTTGGTAAGTTGTCGTTTAAGCGGGAAGTGGTTTTACAGGGCGAAGGTGAGCAATTTTGTTTCCAAAGTGGAGTGGGCGCAGCGCGGCTGAAAAAGTGGCAGGCAAGGGTGTTTTTTAAGGTCATTTTGGCGGGTTCTGGTGTTGTATCCCGTCAGTTTTGCAGGGTTATTTGAAATGCGCTTGCCCGTGTTGGTTGGGGTGCCGGCTCCTCTGCAAAGACCGGTCGGCTACACTTTTCCGCAAGAAACTGTGCGCATTTCAACCTTTTGTTACCTTTGCCTCGCTTTCGTAAAAAAGTCCGGGCTGTTTCGGCCCGTTTTGATAATCCAAAACAATCTTTCACACCCGGAGCAAAAGAGGGATTTCCTGACGAAAAGTTTGCTCTGCGAAAATGCCGTTTCAAGTATGAGTGACCCTTCCAGTAGTTGCTATTCCCCTTTGTACCGTTTCATTTTTTTACCCCTTTTTGTTTCGCTTTTTCTGATTGGCAGTGCCTTTCGTCCGAGTCGTTCCATGAGTTTGGAAATGCTGCAATTGCGCGACGAGATCGTTGATTATGCCCAGTCCTTCGTTGGTACACGCTACCGGTACGCCAGCAGAAACCCCGAAGTCGGTTTTGATTGCTCGGGATTCACCAGTTTCATTTTGCAAAAGTTCGAGGCGAAAGTCTCTACCAGTTCGAGCATGCAGTCGTTGCAAGGCATCCGCATTCCGCTCGGCGAGGTTGTGCCCGGCGATCTGCTCTTTTTTGGCCGCCGCGGCCGCATCCAGCATGTAGCCATGGTCGTGGAAAACACGCCAAAAGGTATCGTGTGCGTACACAGCACCTGCTCTCGGGGCGTGGTTGTGGAGAACGTGAGTACTTCGGCCTATTGGCGCCCGCGTATCCTGTTTGCCCGCGATGTGCTGGGCCAACACAGGGAGTTTTGAGTTTTGAGTTTTGAGTTGCGGTGCACGCTTGATTGACCAACATTTCCCAATACAATACACCACTGCTGCTACTTGGCAAGACGAAAAGTGAGGCGGTTGCCGGCTAAACCCGGCAGCCGTTTTTTTATGGGGCCAACACGATACCAGTGCGCAGGTTCGTTTGGGCACGGTTGTTTTTTTTGTACTCAATCAACCCGCCAACCCGCATCATGAAGTTTTCCCACTCCGCTTTTTCAATTTTCGTTCTTTCCGGCCTTTTGCCGGCCCTGTTTCTGGCCGGGTGCTCTACTGCCAAAAAGGCCCCCAAGCCGCCTGCAAACACATCGAACATGACAGAGCGCAAGTTCCGGCAGGAGGTGGTTCAATATGCGCTGAAACTGCAAGGCTCCTCCTACAAATACGCCGGCACCAATCCGCGCTCCGGGTTCGATTGCTCGGGATTTACCAGCTATGTGCTCAAACAATTCGACGTGACCCTGTCTCCCGCATCAACAGCACAGTCCAAAGAAGGCAAACCCGTTGCGCTGAGCGCTGTGCAGCCCGGTGATATCATTGTTTTTGGGAAAAACCAGCGCAACATCCAGCATGTCGCGCTGGTGACGGAACGCAACCGCGACGAGATCACCGTGGTACACAGCACCACAAGCCGGGGAGTAATCCGGGAAAATATCTCCAACTCCGCCTATTGGAAACCGTTGATTTTGGGCGCCCGGGACGTGATCGGGCGGCATTAGGAACGGTGTTGGAATAAAGGTACAAATTTGGGGAGCCGTTTTTGTTGCTGTTGAGGCGAGAGGAGGGCGTTTAGTGGCGCCTAAACAACCGACGAACAACGAAAACAGCGGCAAAACAAGGCCGCCAAATTTGTACCTTTATTCCGACACCGTTCCTTAGACTTGTTCTTTTGTTGTAAAAATCACAACGTCCCCCGTCGCCGCTGTTCCGCTTCGATACTTTCAAAAAGCGCTTGAAAATTCCCCTTCCCGAAAGACTGGGCGCCACAGCGCTGGATGATTTCGAAAAACATCGTGGGGCGGTCCTCCACCGGCTTGGTAAAAATCTGGAGCAGGTAACCCTCGTCATCGCGGTCTACGAGAATACCCAGTTCCTTGAGCGTTTTCAGGTCTTCCGCAATCGCACCGACGCGATCGAGCACGGTGTCGTAGTAGTCGCCCGGCACATAGAGAAACTCCACGCCGCGTTTGCGCAGTTCGCTGACGGTGAATACGATGTCGTCGGTGGCCACGGCCAAATGCTGGCAGCCGGCACCTTCGTAGAACTCGTAATATTCCTCCACCTGCGATTTTTTCTTGCCCTTGGCCGGCTCGTTGATCGGGAACTTGATCCGCATGTTGCCGTTGGCCATCACCTTGGACATAAGGGCCGTGTACGCGGTGCTGATGTCCTTGTCGTCGAAGGTGATGAGGTTTTTGAAGCCCAGCACGTCCTCGTAAAATTTGGCCCATTTGTTCATCTCACCCCAGCCCACACTGCCCACGCAGTGTTCCACATATTCGAGGCCGATGGGGGTGGGGTTGTAGTCCGATTCCCATTTTTCAAAACCGGGCAGAAACACGCCGTTGTAATTTTTGCGCTCCACGAAAATATGCACCACGTCGCCGTAGGTGTGGATGCCGGAACGCACCACTTCCCCGCTGCTATCGCGCTCAATGGTGGGTTCCAGGTAGGCGCGGGCGCCGCGCTTGGTCGTTTCCAAAAATGCCTGTTCAGCATCGTCCACCCAGAAAGCAATGGTTTTGACACCGTCGCCGTGCAAGCGGTGGTGTTCGGCGATGTCGGAATTGGAGTGGTAGGGCGAGGTAAGCACGAGGCGGATTTTGCCCTGCTGCAGTACATAAGAAACCTTGTGCTTCACGCCGGTTTCCAGGCCGCAGTAAGCCAGCGACTGAAAACCAAAAGCGGTTTTGTAAAAATGCGCGGCCTGCTTGGCATTGCCGACATACAATTCTACATAGTCCGTGCCGTGCAGGGGCAGGAAGTCATCGGTCAGGGACGGAGTGGGTGCGGGTTGAATAAGTGTTGCCATGTTTTAAAGTTTAGAGTTTAGAGTTTAGAGTTGCGAGTTTAGAGTTGGTTTTTGGGTTACGAGTTTTGCTTCTCCTGGAGTTTTCACCGTGTGAACCGGGAATATCCAACTCGCAACTCAAAACTCAAAACTCTAAACTCTAAACTGACCACACCCGGTAGTAGTCTTCCACCTCAAATTTCAAAGCGTCTTCTGTAATCATCAGGGGTTTGAACGGGTCAATCATCACGGCCAGTTCCTGGGTTTCTTTTTGGCCGATGCTGCGCTCAATGGCTCCCGGGTGCGGGCCGTGTGGGATACCGGCAGGGTGTAGTGTCAGCTGGCCGGGGCGCACATCGTTGCGGGACATGAAGTTGCCGTCCACATAGTAGAGGATTTCGTCGGAGTCCACATTGCTGTGGTGGTAGGGCGCCGGAATGGCCTCCGGGTGGTAGTCGTACAGACGTGGCACGAAAGAGCACACCACGAAACCCGGCCCCTCGAACGTCTGGTGGATGGGCGGCGGCAGGTGAATACGCCCGGTGATGGGTTCGAAATCGCGGATATTGAAGGCGTAGGGATAGTGGTAGCCGTCCCAACCCACCACATCGAAGGGGTGGTTGGCGTAAATGAGTGGAAAAATCGTGTTGTTTTTTTTGATGCGCACTTCGAAGTCGCCGCGCTCATCGAAGGTTTCAAGCGTTTCCGGGCGCTTGATGTCGCGTTCGCAAAACGGCGAATGTTCGAGCATTTGGCCGAAGTCGTTGCGGTAGCGGCGCGGAGTGAGTACCGGGCCGTGCGATTCGATGAAAAGCAGGCGGTTCTCCGCCGTTTCCCACTCCATTTTGTAAACGGTGCCGCGCGGCACTACGAGGTAGTCGCCCGGCTCAAACGGCACGGTGCCAAACATGGTTTGCAACTCGCCGCGGCCATGGTGAATGAATAAAATCTCGTCGGCGTCGGCATTTTTGAAAAAATACTCCGGCGTGGACGTGGGCGCCGCGAGACCAATAGCCATGTCGCTGTTCACAAACAAGGTGCGGCGGCTGTCAATGTAGTCGTCCACCGGCGGCACCGCAAAACCTTCAAATTTGAGCGGATTGATGTTGTTCTCGATGGCGATTTTTGGATGCACCGGATACGGCGACTCAATGGCGCGAATCTGCGTGGGCGCATACAAGTGGTACGCCAGCGTCGCCATCCCGCTGAAACCCTGGGTGCCGACTAACTCTTCCTGATACAACCCGCCGTCGGGCTTGCGGTACACCACGTGGCGTTTGCGGGGTATTTTTCCTAAACGATGGTAAAAAGGCATTTGTACAGTTTTGAGTTTTGAGTGTTGAGTTTTGAGTCGCGAGTCGCGCAGTTTTAAATTTTTTGTTTTAAGTTTTGGGGAAGTACGTTTATTTGCGTTTCATTTTTAAAAACAGAATTATGACCAACGAAGAATTTGCCGAACAATTCAAAACTCGTACAAAAAGATGGGCAGTGGCGGTAGTGCAGTATGTAATGATGCTTCCTGAAACTTCGGTAACCCGGGTTGTCCGATATCAATTGATCAAAGCCTCCACATCCACTGCAGCAAACTACCGGGCTGCCTGCCGGGGCCGCTCAAAAGCGGATTTTCACGCTAAAATCGGCATCTGCCTCGAAGAAGGTGACGAGTCCTTGTTTTGGATGGAGTTCATTCAGGAAGCGTCCATTGATGACAGTTCAACGCTCCGCTCCCTCATGGCCGAGGCACTCGAAATCGTCTCGATCCTCGCAAAAACCCGGAAAAACTCGACCCGCTAACTCACAACTCAAAACTCAAAACTACCAACTGGCTTCCGGGTATGCCCGCACGAGGTACTGCATTTCAGCAAGTATATGCCCCAGGTGTTCGGAGTGGATACCCTTGCGGCTGCCTGTTTGCATATAGCCGTCGGGCGGTTGTTTGAGATTGGCGCGTTGCAGGGTTTGGCGCACTTCGGTTTGCCAAAGGCTGCGGATGGTATGCAGGTCGGCGGCGATGCCTTGTTCGAGTAGTTGCAGGTCCACATCGTCCATCTCGAAAAGCTCACCGGTGTAGGGCCAGAGGGCATCGAGGGCGTGTTGCATGCGGGCGTTGCTTTCGGCAGTGCCGCGACCGAGGCGCACCATCCAGTCGGAAGCATGGGCCAGGTGGTAGCGGGTTTCCTTGAGGGTTTTGGCGGCTATTTCCGCTAAACGCGCGTCTTTGCCGGCGCACAGGTCGTCGAGCAGGAAACGGTCGAAGGCGGAGAACAGGAACTGCCGCACGATAACGTAGGCGAAGTCCGTATTGGGCTGCTCGCACAGGAGGTGGCTGTAAAACTCCCGCTCGGCGCGCCGGTACACGAGGTCATCGCCGGTGCGGCCCTTGCCCTCCAGTTCGGCGGCATACTCGAAATACAATTGCGCGCGGCCGGTGTAGTCAAGCGCGATATTGGCCAGCGCCAAATCCTCTTCAAGAAACGGCGCACGGCTGCACATCTCCGCGAGCCGGTGGCCGAGCACGACTGCGTCATCGCCCAGCCGAAGGCAATAGTGGTACAAGGCGTTTGTCTGGGTCATGGTTCAAATGTTTTTGGCCCCGGCAGGGACCTGGTAAAACGTCGGGTGGCGGTAAATTTTATCGTTGGCCGGATCAAACAGCATATCGTGATCCGACAAGCTGGAGGCGGCAATATCAGCCGCACGCACAACCCACAGTCCGGAGGCTTCGCCCCGGCGGGTGTACACGTCGCGGGCGTTTTGCAGGGCCATTTGTTTGTCCGAGGCGTGTACCGAACCGGCGTGTTTGTAGGACTGGCCGGGTTTGCTCTGTACGAACACTTCCCAAAGATCGAGTTGGGTATCCATGATGTTAGTTTTGAGTGTTGAGTTTTGAGTTTTGAGTTTTGAGTTGCGCGTGTTGAGTGTTGAGTGTTGAGTTGCGCGTGTTGAGTTGCGATCAACCCGCAACTCAACACTCAAAACTCAACACTGACAAGCTTCGCGCACCCAGCGACCTTCCTCGTGAAATTTCCGGTGGTGTTCGAGGCGCTGGCGGTTGCAGGGGCCGTCGCCGTTGATGACGCGGTGAAACTCGTCCCAGTTCAACGGGCTGGTTTCGTAGTGCCCGGTTTCGGCGTTGAAGCGCAGGTTGGGGTCGGGCACTTTCAGGCCGATTACCTCGGTCTGCTGCACGGTTTTGTCAATAAATTTCTGGCGCAGGGCATCGTTGCTCTCGCGTTTGATTTTCCACTGAAAAGCGGCCTTGCTGTGCAGCGATTCGGCATCGGAGGGGCCGAACATCATGAGCGCGGGCGCCCACCAGCGGTTGAGGGCATCTTGTGCCATTTCGTGTTGTTCGGGGGTACCGGCCGCCATTTTGGCCATAATTTCGTAACCCTGCCGCTGGTGAAAACTTTCTTCTTTGCAAATCCGAACCATCGCGCGGGCGTACGGACCGTAAGACGTGCGTTGCAACATGACCTGGTTGACGATTGCTGCCCCGTCCACCAGCCAGCCGATGGCGCCGATGTCGGCCCAGGTGAGTGCCGGGTAATTGAACACGCTGGAATAGCGCGCCTTGCCGGTTTGCAGTTGCTCGATCATTTCCTCCCGGCTGATGCCGAGGGTTTCGGCGGCGGAATAGAGGTACAGACCGTGGCCGCCTTCGTCCTGAATTTTGGCCAGCAGGATCATTTTGGCCCGCAACGACGGCGCGCGGGTGATCCAGTTGCCTTCGGGTTGCATCCCGATCACCTCCGAGTGCGCGTGCTGGCTGATCTGCCGCATGAGGTGGCGGCGGTACTCCTCCGGCATGGGGTCGCGCGGCTCAATGGCCAGATCGCGCTCAATTTTTTCGGTAAAAATATCCGTGGTGGTGGTGGGCATACGCGTAGGGTGGTCGGTGACAATCGCGGCAAAAGTATGCGCACCCGGCGCCGCAAAGGGCTGACAGTTATCAAGCCCCCTTGTGACATTTGTCAATCCCGGCGGCAGCAGCAATTGCTGAACTTTGCCGGCTAAACCAGTTTTGTACAAACACATGACCCACGTTGTAGAAAATATTCCCCTCGACGCGCTGGAGACCGAAATGCCGTTACCGGTGACTTGCAAAGTGACTGTTTTGCTGGATGGCGATACATTTCATTTTGACCTCGCCCCCGAGGGGAAATCCATTGTGGATGCAGCCAACGACGCCGGCGCCGACGCGCCGTGGTCTTGCCATGCCGGTGTGTGCGCTACCTGCCGCGCCAAGGTGCTGGAAGGAAAAGTACGCATGGAAAGTCACCATGCGCTCACGCCCGAGGAGATCGAACAGGGCTGGATTTTGAGTTGCCAAAGCCACCCCGTGTCGGCGGAGGTGGTAGTGGATTTTGATGTGTGAGTGATGCCAAAGTGTTGTTATCCCAATCCCACCCCTTCATACACGTCATCGAACGCCAGTTCCATGCCCAGCGCCGGCACCGGAAACCCCTCGTCGGCCTCTACGAACCACGCCGCTTCCCAGGTACCGTCCGGGCGTTTGGTACGCACCTCCACGACCTTTTTTTCAGAATCCACGAGGATGTAGTTTTGTAGCGACTCGATGTTTTTGTAGCGGATGAACTTGTCGGACGAGTCCTCCAGACGAGAGGATTTGGACAGTACCTCGAAAAGGACGAGCGGATATTTCACAATATAATGGCCTTCCCAATCGCGCGGATCGTTGGCGACCACCACGTCGGGATACGTGTAGTCCCGCTCGGAGGAAACCTGCACCTTGACGTTCTCCATAAAAATGCGGTAGCCGAGTTGGCGCAGGGCGCCTTTCAACATCGCGGCGAGGTTAAAGCAAATCTCGTTGTGGTCAGAGGTTGTTCCAGGCATGGGTATTAAATTTCCGTTGATGTATTCGTGGCGGACCTCGGCACGCTCCTCAAACGCGATGTACTCTTCGACGGTCATGGCCGGGACGGTGGCGGGAAGTGTGGCGTTTTGCATGGCGCTCTTTTTTTATGGAACAAAAATGCAGTTTTTGGGCCCATTAAGGGCGTTTTCGGGGACGCATATTTTCACCCCCCTCCCCGTACCGAGACCAAATCCCATAGTGGTTTAGGTGCTGTGCATGACTTGCCCATTCAAATCCTGTTGGTATTGTAAGAGCGCGTTCCCCATTGCACCGCAGAAGCGCAGAGACGCGGAGTTTTTGATAAACCAGTTATTCAAACTCCGCGTCTCTGCGGTGAAAAGAATCAAATCGGCGCAAACTGCGCCGTAAAATGCCGCAAAAACGGTGGCTCGTATACAATCCGGTATCCCCGGGTATCCGCCTTGCGGCGTACAATTTCCTCAAAAACTTCGATCACATAGTCTAAGTGGCTTTGGGTGTACACCCGGCGCGGGAGCGCCAGCCGAACCAGTTCCTGCGGCGCCGGTACAAAGCCGCCGTCGGCATCGTATTTCCCGAACATCACCGAACCGACTTCCACCGAGCGGATACCGCCCACCTGATAGAGTTCGCACACCAGAGCCTGCCCCGGAAACTGGTGCGGCGGAATATGCGGGTACAGCCCTTGGGCATCCACATACACCGCGTGGCCGCCGATGGGGAAAATGACCGGTATGCCCCGCTCGCGGATGCGCTCGCCGAGATAGGCCGTACTGCGGATGCGGTAGTGCAGGTAGTCGGCCTCAAATACTTCCTCCAGACCGACAGCTATGGCCTCCATATCGCGGCCCGACAAGCCGCCATAAGTAGCAAAACCCTCGGTGATGATGAGCAGGTTGGTGCAGGCATTGGACAGGTTGTGGTCGCGCAATGCGAGGAAGCCGCCCATGTTGACCAATCCGTCTTTTTTGATACTCATCACGGCGGCATCGGCTAAGGAGAACATTTCCTGGGCGATTTCGCGGTACGACAGGTGGGCGCACTCCGGTTCGTTGTGCCGCACGAAGTAGGCGTTTTCGGCAATACGGCAGCAGTCGAGCACAAACAGAATATGGTGCTGCTTGCAGATACCGGCCACCGCGCGGGCATTGGCCATGCTAACGGGCTGACCACCGCCACTGTTGTTGGTCACGGTCAGGATGACGGCGGCCACATGGGCTGCACCCGCCGCGCGGATGTGCGCCTCCAGTTTGTCCGTATCCATATTGCCCTTGAACGGCGCGTCGGAGTCGTAGTTTTGGCTTCCGGACAGGGCATATCTATCGCCGTCGCGCCGGAAAACTCGATGTTCGCCCGCGTGGTGTCGAAGTTGGTATGGCTGAAAAAGTATTTGCCTTTGCCGCCGAGGTGTCCGTAGAGGATACGTTCCGCCGCCCGCCCCTGGTGGGTGGGCAGGATGTGGGGCATGCCGGTCAGGTCGTTGATTTCGGCATAAAATCGCTCCCAACTTTTGGCGCCGGCGTAGGATTCGTCGCCGAGCATCATGGCAGCCCATTGGCGGCTGCTCATGGCCGAGGTGCCGGAGTCGGTCAGCAGGTCAATGAGCACCTTGTCCGACGGGAGCAAAAAAGGGTTGTAGTGCGCTTCGCGCAAAAAGTGTGCGCGCTCGTCCGATGTCGTCATGCGGATTGGCTCCACAGACTTGATTCGGAAGGGTTCGATAATCGTTTTGAATTCCATGCCGCAAAAGTCCGGCGACGGGCGGCGGAGGCGGATGGGAAATTTCAGGGCACGGGGTGAGACATATCATTGCCGCCGGGTGGGCAAAGTCATCACTTTTATGCTCTCCGCTATTGGGGAGTTTTTTCCTAAACCGATGTACTATGAACACCTTGCGTACAGACGTAAATGCCTGGCTGCACACACAGTCCCAAGTTATAGCCGGGCGGTCTTTTCCCTACGGCGAGTTTTCCTGTGTGCCGCTGGCTCCCGGGGAATCCGCCGAAAACTTTTCGCCAGTCGGGTTTCTCCTGAGCAAGGGAGACTCCATTGCGCTCGTCGAACCGGCCGAAAACAGTCCGCTGTGGCAGCACTTGGTAGCAGAAATGGCACACTGGCATGCGCATCCGGGAGCAGTGGAGGAGTTGCCGGCGGAGTGCTGGTATGGGTAGAGGAGTTTTAAGGAGGCCGGTTATTTAAACGTCGGGAGTTCGTAGTTACATTCAATTTTGAAAGTGGTCATACCCTGCGGGTTTGAAACTTAAAAAAAGCCGCTGCTTTGCCAAACCACGCAGCGGCGACTAATCTGTGCCGGGAAACCGAGAGGCGCTTACTCAAACACTTGCAAAATTTGTAGTTGCTTTTCCATTGCCTCAAAATCCCAACGGAAGATCAGTTCATCCGGGGGTATGTCCATGTCAAATTCGATGTAGAAATTGCGCTCGCGATCAGGAAAGATGTACAGCCATTTGCCTGATTCAAAGAGAAAACCGATGACCTCAAGCGTATGCTTGTCAATGGAGATAACATCCGGCAAAACAGTCCCTTTTGGGAAAAAGCACTCGATCTCTTCTTCCTGCCCGGCAGTAACGACATCCTCTTTACGGACTTCGCCGATTCCTACGATTTTGACCACCTTGCCGAAGTTTTTACCGGAAACACTAAGGTCAAAATTATAGAAGGGGTTTGTCTCGGGCTTTCGAAGATCATATTTTGGCTTCCCCTGTTTTGTGATCTCGATGCCGTACAGGTTGCCGGCATAACTTTCATCCCCCTTTGAAACGAACAGAAAACTCGGGGGGGGCGGCATCCAACTAGTTACATTTTTAAATGAAAATAAAGCATCCGAGCAGCAACGCAAACTAATTGGGTCACCTAAAAATACGCTGCCGTTTGCCACGGATATAGCATTTAATTCCAATCCAATGACTTCTTGAAGAACAAGAGGGATCTCGTAGTGGCATTTAATGGACAGTGTTGACATAAGTTAGAATCGCATTTTAAACTCAAAGTTGCCCTTTTTAATCGCAATAGTTGGCTCTCCAGACGAAGTAGATGATGGGTAAAATCTGATCTCGAACTCATTTCCACCAATGTTAAATGTAGCTTTTATCTGATCTTGTGGTGCTGGCGGCGGATCCGTTGGCAGACTGTTGCTTTAAATGCCGCTAAAAAATCATCCCAAACATCCAACGGATCCCCCGCCCCGGTAATCTTCGCCCCGTTACCAGTCCATTTCATCTTGGTATACAGCCCATCCAGTCGGTTTCGCAGCACTTGGTAGATTTTGTATGCCACGTCGCCGCCGAGTTTTTCGGCCTTTTTGATGACTTGGTAAAAGTCCGACATTTTGTCGGCTATTTGAAACACCCCCACCGTCAAGCCTACGGCCTTGAGTACCGGAAGCGCCCGTTGGCCTTCGTCCAGCATGGTCGTGACGCACTCCCAGATGCCTTCCAACACATCACCGTTTTCGAAGTGTTGTTGTATACTTGGGATATTAGTCACAAAGGTTCCGCCCGGAATCAGGTCTATGAGCAGGGCCTGGAGTGCTTCGGCCAGTTGCTCCACAACCATATCCAGCAGCGGATCACCGACTTGTAAGCCTTCGAGATCGGATAACATATCCTTGATCTCAGGTTTGTTTTGTTGGAGCAGTAGAATATAGGCTTTCGTCACCGCCACGGCCACCATTTTGTCATTGGAGCCTGGTGCATATATGCCGTACTCCTGCGGAGGAGGCGTGACGTTGTGGCTCATCAGGAACGCATGAATTTTGGGAATGTATGCCGCGTTGTTTTGAAGCCAGTCCAGCATGCGCGCCTCCGCGCTGCTGAACCGGCATACACTCTGGATGTCCACAAGCATATTGATGCCTTCCAGGGTCAGGCCCACCGGCAGGTAGGTGCCGGCGGCGCTGAAGTTGTTGAGTACGCTGATGGGCAACGAGCCACTATATATTTGCCAGAGCAGGGCCTGTATCTCATTTCCGACATTGTTACCACCTCCGGTGCTACCACCCGTGCCGTACCCACCACCTGTTCCACCACTACCTCCTCCAGTACCGCCGCCGCCTGTGCCACCGCCACCTGCGCTCGGATTGTTGCAAATGGTGGTAGTGATGTATTCGAGCGTGAAACACTCTGTAAAGGCTTGATCATGAGGAGGACAAGGGAACATCAACCAGTGCGAAAAAACATAGTCAATACAGTGTACCGTTGGGTCATAGTTTTCCCGGTCTGAAACCATACCGGGTGCTGTGCCGGAAGTCCGGGTGGTGGACTTGATACCTCCAATTGGCGCCCCATCCTCCAGGAGTATCCCGTTCTTGAAGTGCTGCCCAATGTCATAAAAGATGTACAACCCGGTGAAGTCCCCAAACTCCGGCCCAGTACTTTTCCCTGCCAAATACGCCGAATCGGCCGCATACACCAAAATCTCTGCTACGATCGTATCCGGCCCGTCCTTGCTGAAGAGCAGTTTGGCGCCTGCCCGCCCATTGTTCAGGCTCCGCAACAGGCTGTCGGGAAGCGGCACGATCACGATGTCCTTGCCCGATTGCGACTGGCTAAGGGTGGCCTGCGACCACACCGGTTCAAGTTTGATGAAATCGTTGTCGTCTGAAAAACTGCTTGCGGGCGCATCCTGCAATTCGGCGAAGCGGGCCATAGCCTCGAAAAGTGTGATCGGATAGTTTGGCTTCGCCGCAGTCTGGGTGTGTTCCGGTAGTGGAGCCGGATGGTCCTTATGGCAAGCGTACGCCAGAAGGATGATTGACAAAACAGTTAATTTGACAAATCCTGTCAGCCGTTTAACGGGAGGACAGCATCTTTCCGTGCCGGGCACGAAACTCAGCATCTGGTTTTTCATTGTGCAGTCGTTTTTGAATGAAAAGTGCGGGTAATGCCGCCTCTCCCAATTTCAAAATCGTTGAGTACGACCGGCACCGGGGGCCAAGATGCTTGCTCTCCTGTTTTACTTCCAACCGCTGCGATATATTTATTGAAAGGCAATGCGATATTAAAACATTGATTATCAAAATTTGATTTCAAATTTTGTGTTTTCCTTCACACTGCAGGACATTGACAAAAAATCGGTAACGCGATACGGGTTCCCCGCCACCCACTCAAAACTTCCCGTCCGCGCCGCCGCCGCCAAACTGCCCGCCGCCAAACGAATCTCCTAGCGTCGGGGTCTGGCTTTGCTGGTGCGCAAGGTGCTGGGCAAGCAGTTGCTGCTCAATTTCCTGTAGCAGCGACTGGTCCGCCGCCGCATCGTAGGTGTATGCGCCGCCGCTTTTTTTCAAATAACGGATAGACAAATAGGCGGTTGCGAACAACAACACGCCGCCGATCACGGCCGCCCAGGCCAGCGGCATCACATGGAAATAAGCCCGAAAAGTGAATACAGCTACCGCCACACATGCCAAACCAACATCCAGCAGCAGGCGATCTTTTTGGCGCAATCCCCAAAAAATGTACGCTACCGGAACAGCAAAAGTGAACGCCCAGAAAAACCAGGCCAGCGGAACCTGCTCCAGTTGAAACCAGGCTGCACCCGCCTGCTGCACCACCCAATAATTGCCACTGACGTAAAAAAACACCAGTGCCAGCAATTCCAGCACAACCAGCACCCCGTGCCAGTACCGCCAGTCGTAGCGGCGCTGCCCGTATTGCGCGAAAAAATACGTCCCCGCTGCCGTCAACATCCCCGCAAACGGCAGGATGTAGAGCGCCAGCCGCGGCGTTTCCCGGGCAGCCAGCAACACCACTACCAGCAAGCAAACAAATGCCGCCGCTGCCAGCAACCGGTCGAGGTACCGGATGCTGCCCGCTACCAAAAAAGGCAGGGTCAGGCAGGCGTATGTCAGCACTCCGGTATTGTACGGCAACAACAGGTACACGCTGCCGAGCAGCATGGACGTCCCGAAATAGAGCAGCATATCATCCACGCCACTGCCGAAATGCCGCGCCGATCCAATGGCCCACATCTCCAGCGCAGCAAGGAGGATCAGCCCGTAGAAAAAGCACAGCAGAGCAAACCCTTCTACCGAATCGGCATCCAGGATCAGGCCGCCCAAACCGACACCTGCCAGCAGCAGGATCAGGGTGAAAATAGCCAGCCCGATCCGCACAAATACGTTCGGCGAGTAGAAATGCACGACGTGCCGCGCTTGCACGACTTGCCATTTTTCATCGGAAAACAACCCCTGGCGGTGCCAGTCGAGGGCGGCATCCCGCGTCAGCAGGGCGTCCAACCAGATACGGTTATACGGAATCATGGCGCGTCGGTTTTGGTGAAACGTTTGTTGTTCATCAGGAAAATAATGACCCCGGTACTGGACAGGATAAAATAGAGCAGGTAGAACAGGAAGTCCATGTCCCGCACAAAATGGAACAACATGTAGGTGACCCCGATATAACCATACACCACCGCTACCGTAAGGAAGTACAACGAGTGGCGCGTACGGGCGTACCAGATAAAAAACCCGACTGCCAGGCACAGCAGGGGGAAATAGAGCACGCGCTGATCCAGCGCCATCATCCCGGCCAGGCAGGAAATCATTCCGATGTGCACCCCGAAATTGAGGTAGGTCAGCGAAAAATGTTTTTTGAAATGAAGGCGCTCGCTCACAAACGGCACGATGGAAAGTGTCGCACCGAGGAAAACGCCCGCATGCACGATGGACGCGCTGTTGAAGTCGTTGTTGGAAAGCAGCTCCCTCGGGGTTACCGCCAACCCCAGCCACGAAGCCAGTGCAGTAATTCCCAGCGACAGTACGCCCCGGTTGTCGAGCCGGTAGGCCAACCCGAAAAACAGTACCATCGGGAGGAAGGTCGCCAGACCGTACCGCGTCCCGAAAATCTGATACTGAAACTGCGCGTAGCCCTCCATGATCAAAAACAGGAAGCAGCCCAGCAGCAGGATGTAGTCGTAGTAGGGCGTGGGGCTTTCCGTTTCGCCGGCCGAAAAGGGCTGCCGATGCCGAATGGCATACCAAAAACAACCCGCACCGGCCGCCCCGATGAGCGCAATCAGCACAGCGTGGCCCACGGTGTCAATGTTCTGGTAGATGAGAAAACCCAATCCGAGGTTGAGCAGGATCACCCCGAGGTAGAGCAGGGTTTTGAGTTCCCAGTGCAACGAAAACGGTTTCGCCGACTCGAACTGCTCAATTTTGGCAGCATCTTCGGGTGTAAGGAGTTCCTGCCGGAGCAGGTCGCGGAGTATGTATGGGCGCATAGGCGGGTGTTTTCCAGTCAAATACAGGACATCATCATATCGGGCTACCGGCTGCTATTCACCGGGTATATTCGGTAAATCGCATCCGCAAAATCATCCGACACGAGCAGGGAACCGTCGGGCATCCATTCCAGGTCTACCGGCCGGCCCCACACTTCATTGCCGGGCTGCAGCCAGCCGGTAGCAAACGGCTCGTACGCCGTACTGCGCCCTTGTGCATCCAGCCGGACCAGGCTCACCTGGTAGCCGATCTTGTCCGTGCGATTCCAGGAACCATGCTCGGCAATCAGGATTTGATTTTTATATGCGGCCGGCCAGGTGGCACTCAGCCCGAATTCCAGACCGAGGGGCGCAACGTGCGGGCCGAGTTTTTGTGCCGGCGGCACAAAGTCGCTGCACGGGCGTTTTTCACCAAATTTGGGGTCGGGCGTGTCGCCCTGATGGCAGTACGGGTAGCCAAAATGCAGCCCGTTTTGCGCAGCACGGTTGAGCTCGCAGGCGGGCATATCGTCGCCCATCATATCGCGGCCGTTGTCGGTGAACCACAGTTCCCCGGTTTGCGGATGCCAGGTAAAACCCACCGTATTTCGGATTCCCTGCTGCACCACCTCCGGCCCCTCCGACGGGTCGTCCACGTTGAGCCGGGTAATGGTCGCATATATCGGGTTGTCTTCGCGTTCGCAAATGTTGCACGGCGCACCGACGGGCACATACAGTTTGCCGTCGGGGCCAAACGCGATGTATTTCCAGCCGTGGTGCGACTCCGTGGGGTACCGGTCGTACACTACCGCCGGCGCAGGCGGGTTGGCCAGCAGGTTTTCGATGTTGTCGTAGCGCAGAATACGGCTCACCTCGGCCACATACAGGCTGCCGTTGCGGAAAGCTACGCCGTTGGGCATGCGCAGTCCCGTGGCGATGGTATACCGCTGATCGGCTATCTGGTCGCCGTTGGTGTCGCGCAGTGCATACACATTGCCTGCCTCGCGGGTGCCGACAAAGAGTGTACCGCCCGGAGTCAGGCACATCGAACGCGCATTTTTTACGCCTTCGGCAAACACCGCAATGCGGAATCCCTCGGGCAGTTTGATGTTGTTGAGCGGTAGTTTTCCGGAATAGCCCGGCGCCACCGACGAGGCTGCGTTGGACGATTTGGAATGGGGCGCCGACGGGGCCGCACAAGCGGACAAAAACAGGAACGGAAGGAGGTAAAACAGGCGCATGTTGTCTTTTTTTTAAAAAAACCGTTTGCCGGCCGGATCAAAATGGTGTGTCGGCAAAGGTATGACGAACACTACCAAGTTTTGGCAAACCAAAAAGCCGCACCGGGAACAAGCGTTCGGGTGCGGCTTTGGGAAAAATCATCAGGTTCGGCAGGTGGCGGCTGAAGGGGATTAAAAACATGGGATTGCAGGCGCTTCGGGGGTGGTATGGGTACTCAGGGCGGCAAACCGTTGGCGGAAATTCGGATTACAAACGTATTTTGGGACTCAGGTTTCGGGAGTTGCGGACACATTTGATTTGGATTCCAGTACATCTTGTTTGCCGGTTTTTGGATTAGAAAATCGCACTTGTTTGCATTTGTTTCCTTCATTTGTCGCCACGCTTGTCCGGCTGTCAACTGTTTTTTTGAAAAAAGTCCCAAAAAGGTTTGTACCTGTATATTTGCCCGGCATTCAGCCGGCGCTCCCCGCGTTTTCGACATAATTTTATGGACAACGATCAACTGATCCAGATGATCCGGCAAGGCGGCACACCCCGCGAACGGGCCGGCCGATACTTGCAGGACAAATACTTTTACCTGGTACGACAAATCGGGGTGCGCCAGTTGCGCCTTTCCTACGACGATGCCAATATGGCGTTCTCCGATGCGCTCACCGAGCTGGACTGGAAAATCCGGCAGGGCGAATCCTTCGACGACCTCGGGAAAATGGTCTACACCCTCACCCACCGCCGCGGCGTTGACACGATCCGAAAACGCGCGACTAAGTCAGGAACAGAGCCTTTCGGCAAACCGGGAAATACCACCGATCTGCCCGACTGGTTTCTGGATGTTTTGCAAAATTTTGATACCGACCACATCCTGAGCCGTTTGCTCCAGCACGATGATGAAAACGAACGCAGCCAACGCCGGCACCGCATCATCGCTTGCGTATGCCTGGCTCTGGACGAAATGCCGAAAAAACGTCGTGCCCTGCTGGTGAACAAATTAGACGGCTACGACTACGAGGAACTGACGCAACTCCACGGGTTCAAAACCGAGCGCGTGGCCCACGAAATGGTTTCCCGAGGTATGGAAAGTTTGCGCGACGCCCTGAAAAACCTCTGCCGGCAACAAGAACCCGTCTGCCGCGACCTGTGCGCGTGGCTGAGTCGAAAATCGTAAAAAAGCAGGCGCAAACCTGCGCAAACCCGCAAAAATCTATCCGTAACCGTCCGCTATGGAAAACGAGCAACTTACTCTTATCGAACAATACCTCGACGGCGCCCTGCCGCCCGAAGCACGAGCCGCATTCGAGGCGCAGGTGGCTACCGACTCCGCGCTGGCCGCCGAACTTCGGCTGCACGAAGCCGCCCGCGCCGCCATACAGGTGCAGGCCCTGCTCGATCGAAACGATGCCTTTTACCAGCGCGGCCGGCAAAAACTCAAACAACGTGCCCATTGGTGGAAAATGCTGGATTTGTTGGAACGCCTCTTCCTGCAGCGCCGGGCCGATGGCAGCAGCCGTATCCGCTGGGCGCTTGTGGCCGGTATCGGCCTGTCGGCCGCTCTGATCCTGATTCTGGCCGTTCGGCCAAACTGGTTTGCACCCGACACTGCTACCCCGCCCCCGCCGGTAGCCGTCCCCCGGGAAAAAGCGATCATCGCTTTCAACACCCATTTTAAACGTATGGATTTGGCCGGCACACTCGGCGGGGCCGACTCGGATACCCTGTACAGCCGTGCCCGGAGCCTGTACGCTGCAGGTGCTTGCACCGACGTGCTACCCATTCTGGAATCGCTGCTGGCCGACGAACAATTTGAATCCCGCCCCATGGCCCTGCTGCTGAAGGGCACCTGCCTGCTCGACGCGGGCAATACCGACGCCGCGCTCGAAACGCTCGGGCAGGTGCCGCCGGCCGCCGCCGGCTTGTACCAACATGCCCAATGGTACATCGCGCTGACGTATCTGAAAATGGAAAATACCGCAGCCGCAGCCGCGCTCCTGCGCGAACTGGCGGAGAACCCCCGACACCGGCACAGCAAGGAGGCCGCAGCCGTACTGGGAAAAAAGTGAGTTAGGTGTCCTGCAGTGTTACCGAAACCCCCTCCGGCCAGTCCAGCGTACGCGCCTCCTCCGGGCTGGTTTTCCACAAAAGCGCCTTGATTTTCAATAAAACATCCTGGGCTATATGCTTGCGGATACCGATTTCCATGCGGGCATCCGTGTCGCCGTATTCCTCCTGAAGGATGTCGGCATCGCATTTTTTCACGGCGTTCAGTACATCGGGCAGCAGGGCGTACCCGACCGTGAGGCAGAAATAATCCTGCACGATTTTTTCCACTTTGGGCGCCAGCCGGAGGGCCTCGGCGGCACTTTCCCGGTATGCCTGGATGAGGCCCGAAGCGCCCAGCAACGTGCCGCCGAAATAGCGCACGACGATAATCACCACGTCCGTCAGTCCGGCGGCATCAATCTGGCCGAGAATGGGCCGCCCGGCGGTGCCCGACGGTTCGCCGTCATCGTTGGCTCGGAAGCGCTGCCCGTCCAGCCCAAGGCGCCAGGCAAAACAGTGGTGCCGGGCCTTGAAATGTTCCTTGCGCAACGCCTCCAAACAGCGCAAAGCCTCCTCTTCCGAAACAACCGGAAAGGCGTACGCAATGAACTTGCTGCCCCGGTCTTTGAACTCGCCGACACCGGGCGCCGCAAGGGTATGGAAGGAATCGGGCAAATCGGACATGGTGCGGTGAAGGTCAGGCTTACCAGACATTATCCCGAAGCTCCCAGACGAGGCTGTCTCAAAGCACGCATTGCGAGTTGACAGGCGAATCATTTTTTGACAGGATGAAGAAGATTTACAGGATATTCGGGGCGGCGCCGCCTCATTATCCTGTAAATCCTTTTTATCCTGTCAAAAAATGAATTCGCCTGTCAACGGCGCAATACGGTGCGGACTTATGAGACAGCCTCATCTAATGCCCGAAAAAATGTCCGGTAATGCGGCAAAGGTACGCCTTGCCGTCACTTTAGATTTCTATAAATGTATGATGGGGTGCTCTATCCTCGATGGGCAGCGGCGAACTTTGAAGGCTAAACTTCCATGTATGCGCGAAGATTTCCTTTATTTCCTCTGGCGCTGGCGGCGTTTCGATGCCCGGGACCTGCGCACCACCGACGGCCAGGCCATCGAAATTCTCCATCCCGGCGAGCTGAACGCCCACGCCGGCCCCGATTTTTTTAATGCCCGCGTCCGAATAGACGGCACCTTGTGGGCTGGAAACGTGGAGATGCACCTGAACGCTTCCGACTGGCTGGTTCATCGTCACGACACCGATCCGGCCTACGATAATGTGGTGCTGCACGTCGTGCTGGAAGAAGACCGGCCAGTGCAGCGCCCCGACGGCACGCGCCTGCCTTGTCTCGAATTGCACCGCCGCATACCGCCCAGCCTGCTGGACAAATACCTGCGCCTCGAACACGAACGCGCCTGGATTCCCTGCGAACGCGCCTACCTGACGATACCCGAAATCGTGCGCATCAACTGGCTGGATCGCCTGCTGGTGGAGCGTTTGGAACAAAAAACGGTAGCCGCCGCCCAAACCGTAACGAGCACCGGGCAACATTGGGAGGAGGCGTTTTACCGCCAGTTGGCACGCAGTTTCGGGCTGAAAATCAACGTCGAGCCATTCGAGGCGCTGGCCCGGGCACTGCCGCTGCGCCTGTTGGCCAAACACCAGAACAGCCTGTTTCAAATGGAGGCGTTGTTGTTTGGACAGGCAGGGCTGCTGGAGGAAGCATTGGAGGAGGAATACCCCAGGGCGTTGGCCAAAGAATATCGGTTTTTGCGGCACAAGTACGATTTGACCCCGCTATCGGCCGGGCACTGGAAATTTTTTCGCCTGCGGCCTGCCGGTTTCCCAACCGTACGTCTGGCGCAATTGGCGGCACTGCTGCACCGCTCCACGTTGCTGTTTAGCAGCGTTTTGGCTGCCCGAAACTTAGGCGAGGTGGAAAATCTGTTTGAGGCCGAGGTGAGCGACTACTGGCGCACACATTTTCGATTTGGCAAAACCTCTGCGCCACGGAGCAAGCCGCTGGGCCGCGAGTTCGTACATTTGCTGCTCATCAATACCGTGACACCGTTCCTGTTCCACTACGGTCGCGCAAAAGGTATGCCCGAGCAGCAAGATCGCGCCTTGCAATTGCTGGAAGGTTTGCCGCCGGAGTCCAATACCGTGGTGGGCGGTTGGGCCGCCCTGAGCCAAACCGCTCAAAATGCAGCCCAATCGCAAGCGCTTTTGCACCTGAAAACGCACTATTGCGACGCAAAACGCTGCCTGGAATGTGCCGTCGGTACCGCTATTTTACGCTGACCATGTCTCGTTTTTTTGCCCACCTGTTTTCCATATTCGGACACCCCATGCTGGT
Source organism: Lewinellaceae bacterium (assembly GCA_016719605.1). Lineage (GTDB taxonomy): Bacteria > Bacteroidota > Bacteroidia > Chitinophagales > Saprospiraceae > M3007. The sequence continues at coordinate 72,003 of JADJYW010000029.1, forward strand.
GCCCACCTATGCCCTGCTACTGCTGATCTCCGCCAATCCGTACGCGTTCGGGGTACACAGCCTGGCCGACAAAAACGCCTTGCTCCTGCTGCTGTATGTTTTCACCACCTCGGCGCTCATACCGGGTATCGGTATTGCGGTGATGAAACCACTGGGGTTTGTCCGCAGTCTGGAGTCGCCGGACAAACAGGAGCGGATCGGTCCGTACATCATTACCGGGGTATTTTACCTGTGGCTGTACCAAAACCTGAAGTCGGGCGGTCAAGTGCCGCCATTGTACCAGGCCGGTGTGTTGGGAGCCACCATTGCACTGTTCGGGGCATTTTTCATCAATATTTTTACCAAGATCAGCGCACACGCCACGGGCATGGGTGGCTTGGTCGGGATGCTCTTGCTCCTGCCATTCGAGTGGCCGGGCAGTACGCTCGGTCTTCCGTTTTTTGGCGGGCTGCTGGAAATCAGCCTGACTGCTGCACTGGCCCTCGGTGTGCTGGTGGCGGGCTGCGTGGGTACTGCACGCCTGGTGCTTCGGGCACACATCCTGCAGGATGTGTGGCAGGGTTATCTGGTAGGGTTCGGGGCTGCCTGGCTGGCCTGGTGGATACACTGATTTTTGTAAAACTATACCTGCGGCGCACCTGAACCTTGCCCGCCAGACGTTGTTTTTGTTTCACTGCGCGACGCCACCCCACAAGCCCGAAAAACAAAAAAATGACTTTCCAGCCCATATTTCCCCCCCACCGTCCCATTCTTATCGCCGGCCCCTGCTCAGCCGAAACCGAGGAACAGGTACTGGCCGCAGCACACGGCCTGAAAAACCGGGGAGTATCCCTGTTTCGTGCGGGTATCTGGAAGCCGCGTACCCGTCCCGGCGCTTTCGAGGGGATCGGTGTGCCGGGGCTGAAATGGCTCCAGCGTGTGCAAGCGGAAACCGGACTGTCGGTGACAACGGAGGCAGCCAACGCCCAGCATGTGCAGGAATGTCTGAAGCACGGCGTAAATGTACTCTGGATCGGTGCGCGCACCACGGTGAACCCCTTTTCGGTACAGGAAATCGCCGACGCCCTGCAGGGCGTTGATGTGCCGGTATTGGTAAAAAACCCGGTGAATCCCGACTACAAGTTGTGGGTGGGCGCCCTGGAGCGCCTGTACAAAGCCGGGGTGCGGCGCGTAGCCGCCGTGCACCGCGGTTTTTCCAGTTACGGCGACTCCAAGTACCGCAACGTGCCGCGCTGGCAAATGGCCATTGACCTGATGCAGGAATTCCCCGATCTGGAAGTAATTTGCGACATCAGCCACATTTGTGGCCGCCGCGACATCTTGGCTGAAACGGCCCAAAAAGCCTTCGACCTGAGCTTCGCCGGCCTCATGGTGGAGGTACACCCCGACCCCGATCGCGCCTGGAGCGACGCCGCCCAGCAGATCACGCCGGAGCGTTTTGGCGAGATGCTGCAAGGTCTTGTGCGGCGCGCCGTCACAACCGACGATCCCGATTTCCTGGCCAGCATGGAAAACAGCCGCAGTGCCATTGACGAGATTGACGAAGAGATTATTTACCTCATCGCCCGGCGGATGCAATTGGTACGGGAGATCGGCGCCATCAAAAAAGACAAAAACGTGGCGGTGCTTCAGCCCGAGCGTTTCCGCGCCCTGCGGGAATCCTTGCAGCGCCGGGGAGAAAAGAACGAATTCAGCCCCGAGTTCATCGCCTTGTTTCTGGAAGCCGTACACCAGGAAAGTATCAACCAGCAGGAAAAAGTTATCAATGACCCTGTTGTGCCTGCTTCGGCCTTCACCCGGTAGGCCATAACTGCTGCATGCGGATCGCTTGGAACTCCAACCAGAAACCCTCCAAGCCTTATTCCAACTGCTGCATGCGGATCGTTTGGAACAGGTTTTCTTTTTTCATCAATTGCTGCAGTGCCTCGTCGGTTGGATTGATCACATACCGGTTTTCGCCGTCCTTGCGGAAGGGCGTGATCGCGTTGTAATACTCCATGCGTTGCTCGAATGTTTTCCGGTCATTCAGGCTGGACAGGGTGATCCGGAGCGTGCCCTTCGCATCCTGTTCCAGGCCAATCAGCGACCAGGTAGTGTCGGCTTCCTTGCGGGTATTGAAATACCAGGTTTTTTGTTGCTGCCGGGCGACGAGCCGGCTTGATTTGACCGATACGCTGTCGGCGGCCGGCAGCCACTCCGCTCGCAAAATTGCCTGGCGCTCCCGCTCGTATTCGATCCGTTTTCCTGCCTTGAAATCGAACAGCCAGTAGGGTTGAACCGTTTGACCCAGCACATACCAGGATCCGCTTTTGATCAAAGTGGCGTACTGCTCTTCCACCCCGATATGGTCTTCTTCGGTTGTTTTCAGCCTGCAAAAGATAAAGGATTCCGTCAATTGGTAGTCCAGCAACTTGCCTGCCTGTTTCTGTGCCTCCAGTTCCTTCTTTAACCGGGGCAGGTCTGTTGCATGCAGCCGGTTTTCTGTTGACACCAGCAGGTTGCCCTCCTCGGTGCGTTCGAATCGGAAACAAGTGCGAAATATCGCCTCCAGTTCGGAAACCTCCTCGCCGGCATCCGGTTCCACGACATACAGGCCCAACCACTCCGTTGGCGCCGAGCGCAGCGCTTCCCCGCCTTGCGGAACCGGGTTTTCAAAATAAATATCCGTGCAGGAGGTAGCAAAAATGGCCACGAGGGCGGCTATCGGAAACATTTTTTTCAAAAAGAATGGTGTGCATTTCATGGCTGAGTCAAGTTTAAAATGTTGAAGAGACGCTTAGAACGTTAAACCTTTCTTAAGATTATGTTAAGACAAAAAGCGTTTGTCATTTTAAATATGACCGATTCAACAAATGATTTTTCAGCCATTTCAAGCGCTCTTGCAACCATGTAGCCCATTTTAGGCACCCTGTGCAGTACAAAAACAATCTGCTTTACATGAAAAAGACTTCCCTGTTATTTCCCATCCTGTTCCTTCCATTTTGCTCCCTGCTCGCGCAGGTGTCCGTTTCCGGAAAAATTACGGACGAAAAAAACCAACCGGCTGCCTACGTCAGCGTTGCCCTCGTTTCTGCGCGGGATTCTCAAATGGTAAAAGGCGCACTGAGCGACGATGCCGGTATTTTTTCCATTGCCGGGGTGCAACCGGGCGATTACCGCCTGCTGGCCACCATGCTGGGCTATGAAAACACCTACACCGAAAGTTTCACCGTACAGCCCGACAGTAAAAACGTGACGGCGGACATTACCCTGCAACCGGCCACTAACCTGCTCCGGGAGGCCGTAGTGGTGGCCAAGCGTCCGCTCTTCGAACAAAAAGCCGACCGGCTCATCATGAATGTAGCCGACAGCCCCGTTGCCGCCGGCGGCTCGGCCCTCGAAATGCTGCAAAAAATGCCGGGCGTACTGGTCGTGCAGGAGCGTGTCACGCTCGCGGGCAACAGCAACCTCGCCATCTGGATTGACGGCAAACCCTCGCAGTACACGGATATGAACGCCGTGCTGCGCGATATGCCCGGCGACCAGATTGACCGCGTGGAATTGATAACCCAGCCCGGCGCCAGGTACGACGCAGCGGGCGGCGCCATTATCAATATCATCCTCAAGCGCAACGCCAACCTCGGTTTCACCGGCACGGCAGCGCTCACCCTTGGCGGCAGTACCTACGACCAGTCCGACGCCGGCACCAACGACCAGAACTACTACCGGCTCAACCCCTCCCTATCGCTCAACTACCGCAAAAACAAGTGGAATCTGTTCAGTTCGTACAGCTACTTCGACCGGACGTCCTTCTCGGTGATCAAGGTGGATCGGTTTATCGGGCAGGAAACGTACAAGCAAAGCAATTACTCGCCCTCCGCTTCGCAATCGCACAACTACCGCTTCGGCGCCGATTTTTTTGCTACCGAAAAAACGACCGTGGGCGTGCTGCTTTGCTGACCAATGTTAACGTCAAACATGAATTCAATAAGGAAACCGGCCATGTCTTCAACTTCGACGCGGACTACAACCAGTACGAGATCAGCAATATCAGTTACCTGAATATTTTTCAAAACGAGCCGGGCAGCACCGAGTCGCTTTCGGAGCAAAATCTGCGGCAACCTATCCGGATTTATGTCGGGCAGGCAGACTACACGCTGCCTTTCGACTCTACGTTCAAGGCCGAGGTGGGCGCCAAGTCGAGTTTTGCCGAGATAGACAACGACCTGAAATTTCTGCGTGGCAGCACGATTGATCCTGCGCAATCCAATGATTTTTTGTACCGGGAAAACATCAATGCGGGCTACCTCAACCTGTCCAAAAAGGCAGGCCCTTTCGACCTGAATGCGGGCTTGCGGGCGGAGCAAACCGTTGTCAGTGGCGAAACCATGGACGAGCGCGTCCTCGACCGCAACTACCTGCAGTGGTTTCCCAGCGCCAGCGCCCTGTACCACGTCAACGACCACTTCGGGTTGCAAGGCTCGTACAGTCGCCGGGTGAACCGCCCGGGTTTTCAGCAGCAAAACCCGTTTGCGTTTTTCATTGATTCGCTGACGTATCAGCAGGGAAACCCAAGCCTGTTGCCCCAAGTGAGCAACAATGCCCAATTCGCGGTGACCTACGATAACCAGCCTTTTGTGCGTATTTCGTACAGTAAAACCGACGATGTTATCATCGAAAATGCCCCGCGTTTGGAGGGAACCCGCACGTTCACGACCGCTGCCAACCTGGCACAGTACGAGCGCTGGGCATTTGAGCTGAACTTCCCCATCAAGATCGGGAAAATTATAGATGGCTACGGAGGAAACCAGTTCATTCACAATGCCTACAATGCGGAGTACCTCGGGCAGACGTACGACCGCGGTAAGTGGAACTGGCTGGCCTACTGGCAAATCAATGCGACATTACCCGCCGATTTCAAACTGGAACTGGGCGGCTGGTATATGACCAAGTTTCTGGAAGAATTCTTCGATATCGGCGCCATGGGCGGCCTCAATTTCGGGGTATCCAAAACCTTTTGGGACAAGCGCGGGCGGTTGTCGCTATCTGTCAACGACATTCTTTATACCGAGCGCTCCAATGTCCGCGTAGATTATGCTGATGTCATTGTGGATTTCCGCGAGCGCGACGACTCGCGCAACGCCCGGCTCACGTTCAGTTACCGCTTCGGAAATACGGAACTGAAAAACTCCCGCCGACGCAGCACGGGGTCGGAAAATGAGAGTTCGCGGGTAAAAGTGGAGTAATTCAGGAAGAGCGTGTTCAGGAAAGACGAGAGGCAAGCGGGCAAAAGCGTAGTGTAACTGAGTAGTATCCGGAATTTTTAAAAAAAAATAACAACCCCCTGTTTGTTGGTAAATTACTGACAAGCAGGGGGTTGTTATTTTTAAAAATACTTGTCAAAAAAAATAGTAGATAAAATTTAGTATCTTGTATTGCATAGTAGTTTCCATGACCATACCTTTGGCGCATCAAATACCCGGTGTTACAAGAAATGCCGGTTCGAGGCAACAACTAAAAAAGACAAAAACATGGATTTGGAAAATGCCAAAGCACAAATGCGCAAGGGCGTCCTGGAGATGTGCGTGCTCGCGGTGATTGCCGGGCGGGAAACCTACCCGCCGGAGATCATCGAAAAACTGGAGGGCACCAATCTGCTCGTCAAGGAAGGCACCCTGTACCCGCTGCTGATCCGGCTAAAAATGACGGATTGGTGGACTACATCTGGCGCGAGGGGGTCAAAGGGCCGCCACGCAAGTACTTTACGATCACGGAAGACGGGCAAAAGTTCCTGGAAGAGCTGGCAGGCAGCTGGCAGGATTTGGTAGACGCAGTCAACGAAACGATCCTGCGCCACGCAGCATCCGGAGCCGAAAAGCGCTCTGCCGAAGGTCCCGAAACACCTCGGGCGCTCCACATTGAACCGCTTCCCCCAGATGCCTGAGCGCTCTAAACCTGCACACCCTCCTCAACCAACCTTCACGTTTTCAACCAACTCAAACAATGAATAAGATACTGAATATCAATCTTGGCGGTTTTGCCCTCACCATAGACGATGATGCTTACGAATACCTCGCGGCATATTTAGATAGCATCCGCCGGCGCTTTAGCGAGAGTGAGGGGCGCGATGAGATCATGACAGACATTGAGTCCCGCCTCGGCGAAATCATCAGCACGGGACTGGGCAACCGCACTATCGTCATGCTGCCCGATGTGGAAGCGGCCATTGAAATCATGGGCAAACCTGAAGATTTTGGCGGTGATCCGGTGGAAAATCCGGGCGCGGGTAAGTCGGGCAAAAAAACTATCCAGCCGGGCAAAAAACTGTTCCGCGATGAGGAAGATGCCGTGATCGGCGGTGTCTGTTCCGGCCTGGCAGCCTATTTCGGTTTTAAAGATACCGTTTGGATGCGCGTCATTTTTGTGCTGTTAGCCCTCGCATCCTTCGGTTTTTGGGTACCGGCATACCTGCTCTTGTGGGTTTTAGTGCCCCCGGCGCGTACCGCAGCAGACCGGCTCGCCATGCGGGGTGAAACGCCTAACGTAGAAAACATTGCACGCGAAATAGAACATGGCGTCGACCGGCTGTCAAAACGCGTGAACGAATTCGGCTCGCAAGCCGGCAGCACTGCCAGCCGTGGCTCTGCGGCAATAGCCAGTGGCTGCCTGACCGTGGTGGGCAAACTGTTCCTCGGGTTTGTAATATTTGTGGCTCTGGCCATGATCCTGGGTCTGGGTACGGCCTGGGTGGCCGGTATCTGGGCGGTTATGACGGCTCAGCCGTACATTTCCTATTTCAGCCCGCTCTCCGGTTCGGCCACTTCCTTAGGTTTTTTCAACGGATTCTTCCTGCTGGGTATCCCGATTGTAGGTTTGGTGTTGTGGCTCGGACGTACCATTTTCAGGTTTAAAACCCCCGCCTGGTTAGGCTCGGGAATGACAATCCTGTGGGTGCTGAACCTGATATCGCTGGTGCTTTTGGGTGGTTTTGCTTTTTCCGGATACCGCCAATCAGGTTCCGTCAGCAAAAAAGTGGATCTCTCGGGCGTTACCTCCGACACCCTCCAGGTGCAATGGGCCGGCCGGGGCACAACAAACGAAAACGACCACAACTCGTTTTTTGACGGAGAGGATATCTGGGTTGGCGATGGTCGCCTGGACATGGACGCTCTGGTGCGGATAACGGTGCGCCGAAGCGAAACCGGCCGGTTTGAGTTTTCCCAAACCATTCGCGCCCGCGGATCGTCCACAGAAGAAGCCATTGAATACGCAGCTAAAACGAATTTTGAAGCTAAGTCCAACGGCAATGTTCTGCTGGTGCCATCGGGCTATACACTGGACAAAGGCAACAAATGGCGTGGACAGGAAGTGCGCATCACGATCAGTGTGCCTGAAGGCAAATACATTGTGTTTGGCGACGTGATCAACCGTCGGATTTACGACGCCGACTATGCCGATTCTGACCGGGAGTATTCCATCCAGCGCAATCCGGGCAAGGCGTTCCGAATGACCAATACGGGTTTGATCTGCAGCGATTGCCCCCAGTTTGGCGATAGCAACTACCGCAGCGATCGCGACTATGACAACTTCACACTGGAAGGAAATTTTGAAACCGAAATTATCCAGGCAGACGAATTCAGTATGGAATTTGACGGTTCGTCTGAGGACCGGAATGCCATCGAAACCATTCGGAGCGGGGACAACCTGACGTTGACAACCCGAGGTAAAAAACTGATTGGGAAAACACGCTGTATTATCAAAACGCCGGTTTTCACAAACCTCATTGCCGACAACACCGACCAGGTAACCATCCGCGGTTTCAAAGAGGGGCGTTCGGCTATTACGGCCAAAGGGCCGGTTCGTATTCGAGGCTTTTTTGATTCCAGCGAACTCAACCTCGCCCTGTCGGGCAAGTGTTTTGTGGAACTCACCGGAAACGGTGATAATCTGCATGCCACGCTCACCGATGGCGCCGATCTGGAAGCCACCAGCTGGCGTACCGACAGAGTAGAAATTTCTGCTACCGACGGCGCCCGCGCCCGCTTGAATGTGGACCACCATGCCACTGTCAAGGCCGATGCTTCCAGTTCTGTAAAAGTGGCGGGCACGGCTACCGTAGAGCAGCAGTAGGGCTGGATTTGGGCAAATGACTGTGCCTTTCGAGTGTTTTTTTTAAAAAAAAAGGCAACAGTTTTCCTTGTTTCGTGTAACGAATTTACAAGTGTTTTTGAAATAAGACGTGTTTGTTATCAATGACTTATGTTTTGCTTTACAGCAAAAAAACGGATAAGTGCGGGTAACAAAATCGCGTTGTTTGTTAGATGTCATGCTGTTTGCGCGCCGCACATTTGTCTTACTAAAAACAGGGCAGGATATGACCTTTCCTGTGCCTTGTTTCTAAGACTTTCTCGAGGCGACAATACCGGGCGGTGCAAACGAGCACCGCTTTTTTTATGCCCGTATGTGCTACCGTCATTTTATGTAATGACCATGCTCATAACCTGTATCGCCATGGAGGGATCAAATTCGTGTTTCAATTGATTGTTTAACCAATAAAAGCACGATTCATGATTAAGGAAGTAACGGGTGATATTTTATTGAGTGACGCGCAAGTTGTCGCGCATGGCGTGGCGCCAAACGACCACTTCAATAGCGGGTTGGCACTCAGCCTTCGGGAAGTGTTTCCCGGCATGTATAAGGATTTTCGGCAACATTGCCACAAGGCACACCCCAAGCCAGGGGAAGCATGGATGTGGACAGGGGGTGAGCGCCAGATCGTAAACCTGCTGACTCAGGAACCGCCAGTGTCGGAAAACAGCCATCCCGGGCGAGCGTCCATTATTCATGTGAACCATGCACTGCGGGAGTTGGTCAAGTTGATCGAAAAAGAACACATCGAAAGTGTTGCCCTGCCGCGTTTGGCTACGGGTGTCGGAGGATTGGACTGGGAAGAGGTGCGCCCGGTGATTTACAATTATCTGGATGGGCTTGCTACCAAAATTTACCTCTACACGCATTTCACAAAAGGCGTCAAAGCTGCGGAATGATCCCTTGCAGTAGCACTATTTGTGCTGCCAGACCATGATAAAGTCATTCATTTCAAAGCCATTCCCGATGGGCATATCTATGCACTTTTCAATACGGAAACCGATTTTGAAGTAAAAATTGATGCTTTTGTAGTTCTGGCGGTTTACGGTCAGGCGGAGGGTCTGGAGATCGGGGTATTGGTCTGCCAAAAGCCGAAAGGCGGTGGAACCCAGGCCTTTGCCCTGCGCAGTAGGCTGGAGATAAAACTTGTGCAGCATGTACGCACCTGCTGTCTGGCGACTAACGGCAAGAAAACCCATTGGAGTTCCTGAGTCCAGTGCCAGCCAGAAAACCTGTCCCTCTTCCGTCATTTGTCGCTCCAGCGCCTCCGGGCTGTACATCAGCCCGAGCATGTAGTCAATTTGGGCTTCTGAAATAATCGCCGGGTAATGCGCCCACCAAATCGAATAGGCGAGGTCGCGGATAGCCGGAATGTCGGCAAGAGCAGCGCGTTGCAGTATCATAGCAAAAAAACGGTTTCTGGTTGGAAGGTTAGAAGGTTGGAAGGTTAGAAGGTTTCTGGTTGGAAGGTTGAAGCAACCAGCAACCTTCTAACCAGAAACCTTCCAACCTTCTAACCTTCTAACCTTCCAACCAGAAACCTTCTAAAATGGCAGGTCGTCGGTGTTGGTGGGCGGCGGCGGTGTGCTGTTGTTGTAGTCCGGGAATGGTTCTGCCGGGAAGCGTTCGGCGGTGGCGCCCGTTGTAGCGGCACCGCTCCCTCCACCCTCGCCGGCGCGTTCGACACGCCAGGCATTCAGATTGGTGAGGTACTTACCGTTCCACTCGCGGCCACGCAGGTCGAAGGAAACCTTGATCTGATCGCCTTCGTTGAACGTGTCCAGCAAAGCGCAGCGCTCTTGCACAGATTGAAACTTGATCAACTGAGGATAGTTGCCGTCCGGGATTTCCAGAACGAATTCGCGGGCCTGAAAACTGGCCGTTTTTTGCTCGGTGGGAAAAATGCGGTGCAGTTTTCCTTCTACTTCAAATGCCATCGTGATGAATGTAAAGAATGAATGATAAATGTTGAGTGGATGTTTGGCAGGTTGGTCGCCCCCGGAAAATTACCGGATCAGGCGGAAGTACTGTTCGTAGTAGCCGGGCCGGTTGGGCGAAAGTACATATTTGAACCGTTTGTTGACCACAATACGCTGTTTCGGTGAATACAGGTAAATCTCGGGTAACTGATCGTGCATCAAGTGCTGGGCGCGGATGTACAGCACATTCCGCCGGAGATCATCGGGTTCTGTTCGGATCGCCTCAATGAGCGCATCCATTTCGGCATTGGAAAAAGCATACCGGTTTCCGGCGCCGATACTTTTGGAGTGAAACGTCTGGTACATGTCCAGCAAGCCCGGGAACAATGTAGCCCCGGTAATGGCCAGATCGTACTCGCCCTGACGTGTTTTTTGCGAAATCACGCGGATGTCGTCCTCCAGAATTTGGAGGGCAATTCCGGCACTGCGGGCAGTCGTCTGGATACTTCTGGCAGCCGCAGCGGACACGGGCGAGGCGCCGGCAGTCATCAGCGAAAGTTCCATTTCAATACGGTTGCCGTCAATCAGCTTGTCCACAATGCCGTTGCCGTTCGAGTCGGACCAGCCGGCGGCGGCAAGCAGTTCCCTGGCTTTTTGGATGTCATACGGGTAGGGCACCAAGTCCCGGGCGTAAAACGGTTTGGCCGGGTTGGCCTGACTCACGCAGCGCTCCGCCATACCTTCCCAAACGGTGTTGAGCAGGTAGTTGTAGTCTATCGAGTAGGCGAGCGCTTGCCGCACCCGTTTGTCGGCCAAACGGGGATTGGCGAGGTTGCACATCATACGTCCATAGGAGTTGGCGCCGACGAGTTCGAAGCTGTAGCGAAGCCCGAGACAGGTATCGCGCTGGAGTTCCAAAAACTTGGTCGGGGCAAGTGCCGGCACAATGTCGAGGTCGCCGCTGCGGATCAGGCTTTCCGTGGGGGCTTCGTCTTTCACAAACCGGTAGGTGATTTTTTCCGGGTAAGCAGCCAGGTAGGGGTTGTTGGCGGCGAGTTTGTCGCCCCACCAGTTTTGTTTTTTCACAAAAACCACACCCTGGTCCACGTCGAAATTTTCCAGCCGGTAGGCCCCGCTGCCTGAAATAGCGGTCTTGTCGTTGGCGAAGCGCGGCGACTGAAAGGCCTCGGCCCATGCCGTGAGCGCCGGGTTGGCAGCAAGCAGTTCTTGCATACGCGCAGGGTTTTGAAAATCGGCCAGCGGCACTCCGGCCAGCACCCCCTCGGGGTCGTAGTTGTAGGCCGGATAAATGGGAAATTGGCAGAGGGTTTCGAGAGCAAGGATATAAAACTTGGTGAAGTAGGCTGTGAATTTTTTCGGGTTCGCCGGATCCACTTCCACGGCTTTCAGGTACTCGAAATAACCTAACCATTCGCCGAGGGGCAGCAACGGGTGGTAGATGATTTTCAGGGAAAAAAGAAAATCCTGCGCCGTCACCGGCGAGCCATTGTCCCAGACGGCTTCATCGTAAATTTCGAAATCGTAGGCAAGGGCGCCCTGGTGCGGGCCGCTCGCCACCGTGTAAACTTTGGGTATTTTTTTGAGCAGCAGGGGCGCCAACTCCAGTGTTTTGGGTTCTACGGTAGCCAGTGTCTGGAAGATATTTGCCGCCGCGTAGCGGTTGTAGCCGGGGCCGGGCAGGATGGGATTGAGCGATGTAGCCGCCGCTTCCATACGCACGGTGATGGTGTTTTCTTTGTTAAATTCGACCTTGCCGCAGGCGCCGGTAGTATCGGGCCGGCATGCGGGCGACAAGCAAACGACGAGCAAGCAGATGCCCAACGGAAACAGCAAATCTGTCAATCGAAATGTCATGTTCAAAAATTTGGGTAAAAGTAAGGGAAGTATGGCTAAAAAACGCTGCTTCCATTCCTGGCGGGGCAGCAGGCATTTCTCCTGCCTGCCAAACCACCGGTAGCGGTTTCGGGCCACCCGGTCATACACGGCGTTACGCAGCCCACGGGGCAGCCAACGCAGGATAGCCAGTAGCGACCAGGGAGCGCCCAATTGACGGAGTATTTCAAATGCCGCATCGGAGCGGGTAAAAATACGGTCTCCGTCTACCAGCACCACGGTATCGAAATTTTCCCGTTCCAGCCCAAAACGCGTCAGCAGCGCTTGCCCGGCGTCCGACTGTAGCGCCGCGAACCGAAAACGGCCCGCCCGGTCGTGCAGCAGCACCCACTGCACCGAGGCATTGCAGAGGTTGCAAACCCCGTCGAACAAGAGTATTGGAAAGTTTTGTGTGGAATCCACGAGTTTATTCGCTTTTTTGCAGAGTAAAAATCCAGGGAAGCTTGTCGGGGGGTACAAAGGTACCTCGTTGCCCGAGGGATTTCGCCGAAAATACGCACGCCGGTGTGCCGCAGGGCAAAGTTTTTAGCAACCCGTTTTCCGTACCAATCAACCTGTTCACCTGAAAAATATAACCATGCCTGAACCTGTCACCTACCGCGCTATTCCCGCCTGGGCCGAGGCGGATCGCCCCCGCGAAAAAATGTTGCTCAAGGGCAAAATCGCCCTGTCCGATGCCGAGCTGCTGGCCATCCTGATCGGCTCCGGCACGGTGGGGCAAAGTGCCGTAACGCTGGCGCAAAACATTCTTTCCTCCGTTGATTTCAACCTGCACGAACTGGGCAAACGCTCTGTTTCGGAATTTTGCCGGTTCAAAGGGATCGGAGAGGCCAAGGCGATTACTATTGCGGCAGCCCTGGAACTGGGCCGTCGCCGGCAGTTGTCCGACCTGCGCGAACGCCCCCGTATCGCCGGCAGCCGCGATGCATTCAACGCCGTGGCACCCCTGCTCACCGATCTGCACCATGAGGAATTTTGGTTGCTCCTGCTCAACAAGGCCAATGAGGTGTTCGCCCGCGAACGCCTCAGCACCGGCGGTATTGCCGGCACGGTGGTAGATGTGAAACAGCTGTTCAAAATAGCGCTCGATGCGCGTGCCGCCGCCGCCATCGCCGTACACAACCACCCCTCCGGCAACCTGCAACCCAGCCAGGCCGATATCGAACTCACCCGCCGGCTGCGCCAGGCCGGCAGCCTGCTCGATCTGCCCCTGCTCGATCACCTGATCGTGTCCGAACGCGGATACTACAGCTTCGCCGATGACGGGGCCTTGTAGTACTTTGGCTATTGGACGTCGGGCAAAGCAATCCGGAACGGTAAAACTTCAAAACCCGCACAAACCCCTGGTGCCACCTTGGTCGTCCTGCCCGGTCTTTCGTATCATTGTCCGGACAAAACGAAAATAATATGCAACAGAACAGCACTTCCCTCGGCGCCGCTTTTGCGGTTTTTGCCCTCTTGATTCTTTTTCAAAGTACCGGTTGTGGCGATTCCTCCTGCCGGGAAATCGGCGGGCGGTGGTCAACACGCGAAGGCCAAACCATTGATTTTCGCAAAAATGGAAAGGCCCTCTGGCTTACCCGGTTTGGCAGCCAGGTGGACACGGTCGGGATGAAATACCGCTATGATTGCCAAAAACAATATACAGAACTGGATTTGTATGGTTTTCAATCCGGGCCGCTCACCGGCAAAACACTTTTTGGTATCCTCGAATGGAACAGCGACACCTCTTTCCGTTACAACGCGGAGGCCGGTACCGATCCGGCCGTTCGGCCGCAAACTTTCGAAAGCGACCAGACTCTGAAGTTTTTCCGTGATCCGGGTAACGGCGGCAAACGTCGCTGACGTTATCCCTTCCGGGATCAAATTTTCAGCCATATACTTGCAGACGAAATTGCTCTTGCACCAAACCTCAAAAACTGTTCAACCTCTACCAACATGGTCTACGTCAAATATAATCGAAGTGGCGGCGGCTGGGGCTGCCTGATTCTGGGTATACTGGGTCTCGTAGCCGGGTACTACATTTTAAAAGGATTGTTTTATGTGTTGTATGTGGCCTCGCCCGTACTTTTTGTTTTGGCCCTGGCAATCAACTGGCGTGCTGTAGCCGATACCGGTCGCGACTTCCTGAGCCTCTTGCAGCGCAATCCGTTGGGGGGGCTGGTGCTTGGCGCATTGGCAGTGGTTGGGTTTCCCGTTCTGGCGTTGTACCTGTTTGTGCGCGCACTGGGCTACACCCGTATGGAGCAGTTCAGCCGGACAATGCGCGAGCGACACGAAGCCCCCGAAGCGGAGTTTGTGGAATTTGAAGAACTGGAAAGTCGCCCCAACAAGGATACCCCCCCGGTCGTGGAGGATGTGGAAATAGAACCGCTACCCGAGCCGGACAAACCTGCACGAGCAGAACAGGAACAGCCAAAACCCGGAAATACTTACGATGAGTTTTTCAAGTAACCGCAAAAAAACAACAGCACTAAAATCTTGCTTGGTCGTTTCCAAACCGCGACCTACCTTTGCAGCCCAATTTTCAAAAAGTAGTGGCGATGGACCCGTTCATAGCGTATTCCATTCCGATTCAGGGATTAAAAATCGGAATACACCAGTTTAAGTACACGCTGGATCGCGATTTTTTTCGCCACTTTGAAGGTTCTTTAATCGAAGAGGGCCGCGTGGAAGTGGAAATGCAGTTGGATAAACGGGCGAGCCTGCTGGTACTTGACTTTGTTTTGACCGGCTATGCACAGGCAGCATGCGACCGATGTACGGCATCCATCAACCTGCCTTTGTACGACGAACGACAGTTGGTGGTGAAATACGGAGACGCAGCGGGCGACGATGACGACGAGGTAGTTTTTATATCGCGTGAAGCATCAGCCTTGCAGGTGGCGCCGTATTTGTTTGAATTTGCCATTTTGGCGCTGCCGATTACTAATACATACGATTGCGCTGCCGACCCCAATCCGCCCTGCAATTTTGAAGTGCTGAAATTTTTGGAAGACAATGCCGACAAAAGCAAATCCAATTCAGTTTGGGATGCGCTCAACGGCTTGAAATAACCGGAAAGCCGTTTTTTTTTAAACGACACGCTTTCTTCATTTGCTAACACGAAACAGGACATACAGTCATGCCAAATCCTAAATGGCGGCACTCGAAACGCCGCACACGCGCACGCCGCACACACTACAAGACGGGAATTCCGCAAATCGCAACCTGCCCGACCACGGGCGAACAGCACCTGTTCCACCATGCCTACACGGTCAACGGCGACCTGTACTACCGTGGTCAGGTACTCGTGCCGGGCAAACTGTCCGGTGAGGAAGTGCAAGGCTAACAAATCCGCTTGCAGCGATTTTTGAGGAGGCTCCAGTCTCGTTCCCTTGTGGGCGGGATGTCGTGGGGCTTTTTCTATTTATACTCCCGGCCAATCCAGGTATCAACCAGTAAAGCATATTGCCATGAAACAACTCTTCAACACGCCCGCCGCCCCTGCTCCCATTGGCCCGTACAATCAGTCTGTGGCCTTCAACGGTATGCTGTTCGTATCGGGCCAAATCGCCATTGATCCACCAACCGGCGAATTGGTATTAGACAACATCGAGGCCGAGACACACCGGGTACTGCAAAACCTGCGCGCCATCCTCGAAGCCGCCGGTTCCAGCCTCGAAAAAGTGCTGAAAGCTACCGTGTTTGTCAAGGATATGAACCAATTTGGACGCATCAACGTAGTGTATGCCGAGTACTTCAAACCCGAATTCACCCCGGCCCGCGAACTTGTCCAAGTGACCGAGCTGCCCCGGTTTGTCAATATCGAAATCTCCGTTATCGCCGCCCTTTGATCACCGACGGGTTCCTCACCCGCCGATACTTCATTCATTATGAAAAACATCCTGTCCGGTATTCAGCCTACGGGCGACCTCCACATCGGCAACTACTTCGGCGCGGTACAGAACTGGGTGCGCCTGCAAGACGAGTACCGCTGCCTCTACTGCGTGGTAGATTACCACTCCATGACCATGCCCTACAAGGCCGATCTATTGCGGGAAAATACCTGGAAAATGGTTTTTTACCTGCTGGCCTGTGGTGTCAAGCCGGAAAGTCTCTTCCTCCAGAGCCTCATCCCCGAACATGTCGAACTGTCGTGGGTACTCGGCTGCGTGACGTCCTACGGCGAACTGACGCGCATGACGCAGTTCAAAGACAAAACGGACCAGCTGAAAGAATCGGACAAGGATGCATTTGTGAGCACGGGCCTGTTTACCTACCCCGTACTGCAAGCAGCAGATATCCTGATTTATCACGCCGACTATGTGCCGGTGGGTAAAGACCAGGAGCAACACCTCGAACTTTCACGCAATATCGCGCAGCGTTTCAACCACCAGTTCGGGAAAGAGTATTTCCACCACCCGGAACCCCTTTTTACCGAAACGCCCAAGATTCTCTCGCCTTCCGACCCCAACAGAAAGATGAGTAAAAGCCTCGGCGAAAAACACTACATCAATCTTTTCAGCGAGGAAGATCGCATCCGCAAACAAATCAAATCGTCCGTAACGGATACCGGTAACACGCCGGCGGGCGAGATGAGTCCCGGCGTAGCCAACCTGTTCGAAATACTGCGTGCCTGCGGCCAAACCGATGCCCACAACGCACTGATGACCGACTACAAAAGTGGCGCCCTCCGCTACAGCGACCTGAAGGAAACCGTGGCCGATGCCCTGGCTGCCCTTACCACGGCTTTTCGGGAGCGTCTGCACACCTTGCAAGCCGACAAAAAAACGGTAAAGGCGCAAATCCAGGACAGCAGCGCCGTCATCCGCAAGCGCGCGCAGCAAACCCTCCAAGAAGTCCGCGAAATCGTCGGGCTGCCCACCCTGAAAGGCTAAAAATCATGGCAAAAAAACATCCCGGGGTTAAAACTCGAGGTCACCAACCGGAAGGCCAAATTCGAGTACAGTTTCGTACAAGAGTACGATGCCGGGATGATTTTGACCGGATCGGAGATCAAGAGTATCCGCGCGGGCAATGTAAATATCAACGATGCCTACTGCACCATGGAAAAC
Organism: Lewinellaceae bacterium; assembly: GCA_016719605.1. Lineage (GTDB taxonomy): Bacteria > Bacteroidota > Bacteroidia > Chitinophagales > Saprospiraceae > M3007. Next base: position 89,020 of record JADJYW010000029.1, read on the forward strand.
GGCGAACTCTGGATACGGAACATGTACATCGCCGAGTACGTCTATGGCACGAGCGAAATCAGCGAACCCCGCCGCACGCGCAAGTTGCTCCTGCGCAAAGCCGAACTGCGCAAACTGGAGCGCCGCACGCGTGAAAAAGGGTTCACAATCGTCCCCTACCAGCTCTTTATGAGCGACCGCGGTTTCGTGAAAATCCATATCGCCCTGGCTACCGGTAAAAAGTTGTTCGACAAACGCGAAACCATCAAGCAGCGCGACGATAAGCGGCAACTGGACCGGTTGAAGAAGATTTTCAAGTAAAAAAGGCCGCTCGCCGGTTTCGTGTTTCGACAACACGCGCAACACTACCAAGCGCCTAATGAACCCGGGCAAAGATGCAGGACGTTGCGTGGCCTCGAAAATGAATCCAACTGAAATGCAGAAAAAAGGGTGTGAAGTGCCGGCGATTCCCGGAGATGACTGGTATGCTCAACAAATCAAGTCCGACGGGCGTTTACCGAGAAAACTATCCGATTTATGAACAAAATTGTTTTCAGTTTCCTGTTTGTTGCCCTCGCGTGGGGTGTTGCTTCGGCACAGTCGCCACTCGGTATCTGGAAAACGATAGACGATGAGACCGGCGAAGCCAAGAGCCAGGTCGAGATTTATGAAGCCAACGGCCAGATCTTCGGCAAGGTCGTCAAACTGCTGAAATCGGCCCCCGACCGCAAGTGCGACAAATGTCCCGGCGATCTGAAAAACAAGCCGGTGCTACAGATGGTCATCCTCGAAAAAATGCAGCGCAAGGGCGGCCACTGGCAATCCGGGCGTATTCTGGACCCCGAAAAAGGCAAATGGTACGGATGCAGTTTATGGCTGAAAGACGGCGACCCGAATGTGCTGGTCGTACGCGGCTATTTAGGGCCGTTTTATCGGACGCAGTACTGGCATCGTGCCGGTAGCGGCGGGTTTTAACCTGCCGAGCACAGTAGCGGCGGGTTTTAACCCGCCGAAACAGTTTCAGCACGCTGGGCACGGCGGGTTGAAACCCGCTGCTACAAGAATGTTTGGAAAAAAATCCGAAACCTTGTTGCAAGGTAGCGTGCATCAAATTACCTTTGCCGCCGCTTTCCAAAAAAGCATCTGGTTTTTGGCCCATGGTGTAACGGTAGCACAGCAGATTTTGGTTCTGTTTGTCAGGGTTCGAATCCTTGTGGGCCAACTTAAAAACCCTCGTCCCGAGTCATCGGAGCGAGGGTTTCGTTTTGCAAGTCAATAACTTAGTTCATATTGATCTTGCCCGGCAGAAAATAAGCCGGCTTGGGCTTGTAGCCTTCCCGGACATCCGATTGCTCCGAAATAGCTAAAAACTGCTCCATCGTTTGAGCCTGAGCAGGCAGGGCTGCCGGCGCAGCGCCTTGCAGGCGCTCCAGTTCCAATTCCAGATCGGCAAGTGCCGTTTGGATAGAGGGCAGCGGGCGGTGTACAATTTGCCGGATAATACCTTCGGGATCAATGATGTACAGCAATCGGTGAAACGGCGGGGTGATCCGCCGACCGGACGACATACCGTACAGCGTGGCAATCTGATTATCCCGATCCTCAATGACAGGCGCCTTCAAAAAAATACCGATGTAGCGCCGGACGATATCGGACCAGTCATTTTGCCGGATGGATTCGTTCGACAACACCAGGAGTTTGGTGTTGCGCTCGTGCAGCCACCGTTCTTTCATCGCCAGGAAATTGGAGTACATGCGCCACGCCGATGTGAAATTGGCCGGATGGGCAAAAAAAACACACCAGGAGCCTTTACTGAATTCGGGAAAACAAACCAGCCCTTTCTGGGTTTGCACCTCAAAATACAGTGCGATATCGCCGCTGTTAGGGAGTAGTGGTTGTTCAAGCAGCATGGTTGAAATGTTAGGACGGCCAAAAATAATCTGTTTTCCACAAACGCCAAGAGCCTATATTTATTCCGCTTCGCCCGTTGGCAGCGTTGTTTGCAGAAACCTTATCTTTCAGCCGCACTAAGAGCCCTCCAGCCAAAGCACTATTTTTCGGACAGGCTCTAACACCATTGTTTTATGATGCTCACCCGGGTACTTCTCTTGTTTGCCTGCACCTGCTTTGCCTCCGGTGTTCAGGCACAAAAAAATTTTGGCAAATTTATCATCGGCCTCGAATCAGGTTTCGACGTTGGGCAATATACCGAGGGACTAAAACCGCGTATTATCCCTGCATTGCATGCCGAGCTGCCCATCGGGAGGCTCTCGGTTGGCGCGGGCATCGGCACGGAAGTCTATCGCGAGTATGAATACTACACCTGGACGGGCGAAATCGTGGAGCGCATCGAAAACGATAAGCCGGTACCGCACTATGTATCTACGTTGCGCGCTTTCCGGCCGGCGTACTGGACGGTGCCCATCCAGGTCAACTACCGCCTGCACCGATGCCATTGCGTATTCCTGCATGCGGGCATGACCCTCGATTTTTTCAGTGACCACCCCGCAGAGCGCATCGCATTCGAGGGCGCGCAACTGCGGCAGGCCCCGCTCACCGAGGTGCGCCGCGACCAGCTATTCAAACAAAGGACAACGAGTTATAATTTTGGTGTAGGCTTCAACCTTTACGCCAACGACCTGCTGCGTATCACCGCGCGGCCGAGCTATGTGCTGAGCGAAAACCCGGAAATTTATACGAATGCTCCAGACTATATTTCCACGGTACGCATGACATTCGGGGTACAGTTTGCACTTTTTAAATAGTCCACCGCGCTGTTTTTCCGACCAAAAAAACCGCCGGGGCTTTGCCCAATACAACTGTTTTCATCATTTTTTTCCACTCCCGAACCGGCAGGGACCGGATAAACTCGGCCGCCCCCGTCAGGTCCTGAGCCACACCAAAAACCGTGTCGGGCTGTAGCGCTTCGAGAGCCACCTCCAGTACCAGCTGCGAGCGGTAGGGCGTTTCGATAAATAATTGGGTTTGATCCTGCTGACGGGCCAGCTGCTCCATGCGCCGCAAATCGCGGGCAAGTTCGGGACGTTTGGGCGACAGGTACCCGTGGAACGCAAAACGCTGGCCGTTCATCCCGGATGCCATCAGCGCCAGCAGCAGTGCCGACGGGCCTACCAACGGCACCACGCGAACACCTTCCCGATGTGCCAGAGCGACAATGGCCGCTCCCGGATCGGCCACGCCCGGGCACCCGGCCTCGGAAAGCAGGCCTACGTTTTTGCCTGCCCGAACCGCTTCCAAAAAAACTTTTTCGGCTTCGCTTGTGGCTGGTTCCTCCCCGTCGGATCGCCCCGGCAGTTCCTCAAAGATCATTTCCTGAATCGGTCGTTGCGGCTGAATACTTTTGATAAAGTGCCGCGCTGTTTTGGCCCGTTCCACGATAAAAATTTCCAACCCCCGCGCGATTTCCTGCGTACAGGGGGGCAAGACGTGCAGGGTGTCTTCCGCGATGGGGGTTGGAATCAGGTATAAAGTCATTGCCGGTTTTTAACCTTGATGGGCATTCCGTTTTTTTTGTGCAGCGAGCCTACACGAACGGCAGTTTTACAATCGTCGCTTCCAATTTCTTGCTGCCGGCCACAATCATGATTTTGCTGCCCAACTCTGCGTACTTGGTTTTCACATAACCCATGCCGATCGGCTGGTCGAGCGTAGGCGAGTGTGTGCCCGAGGTGACGACGCCGATTGTGGCGCCGCGTCGGCTTTCGATCACATAGTCCTGGCGCGGCACACGCCGGTCTTGCATCACGAAAGCCACCAACTTGCGTTTTACGCCCTCGGCGCGTTGTTTTTCAAAACGTTCCTTAGACGGGAAATCGGCTTCTTTTTTCAGTTTGGTAATCCAGCCGAGACCGGCCTCGATGGGGCTGGTCTTATCGTCAATATCGTGGCCATACAGACAAAATCCTTTTTCGAGGCGCAGGGTGTCGCGGGCGCCAAGGCCTACCGGTTTGATGTCCCATTTGGCGCCGTTGGCAAACACCTTGTCCCAAATTTTGGCGATGTCGCGGTTGCGGGCATAAATTTCGAATCCGCCCGCGCCGGTGTAGCCTGTGGCCGACACGATGACGTTGTTGCAACCGGCGAAGCGGCCGCGCTGGAAGGTGTAGTATTTCATGCCTGCGAGGTCTATGCTCGTCAGTTTTTGCAGGGCCTCGGCGGCCTTGGGGCCTTGCACCGCTATGAGGCCTGTCTTCGCCGATATGTTCTGCATCTTCACATCGAAACCGCGTGCGATGCGCTTGAGCCACCGCCAGTCCTTGGTTTCGTTGGATGCATTTACGACCAGCATGTAGGTTTGTACACCGGCTTCGGTCATTTCAGCCACGTCATCGAGGCGATAAACCAGCAGGTCGTCCACAATGCCGCCTTTTTTGTTTGGCAAACACGAGTACTGCACCTCGCCGGGTTGTAATTTGCTCACATCGTTGGAGGTAGCGCTCTGCAAAAAAGCAGTTGCCTCTTTGCCCCTTACAATAAACTCACCCATGTGGCTGACATCGAAAACGCCCACGTTATTCCGAACGGCGTGGTGCTCTTCCGTAATACCAGTGTAGGAAATCGGCATATTGTAGCCGGCAAACTCGGCCATTTTAGCGCCCAGCGCCAGGTGTTTTTCCGTTAGTGGTGTTGATTTCATTTTGTTGAAAATTAAAAAATTAGAAAGGATTTCTGGTTGGAAAAGGTTAGAAGGTTAGAAGGTTAGAAGGTTAGATTACAAGCATGACAAACCAGCAACCTTCTAACCTTCTAACCTTCCAACAGAAACCATTTTTTCGCATGCTTTATCCAGCATTTGGAATACCTCCTCGAATCCGTTGTCGTCGTGGTATGGGTCGGGCACATTGCGGTTTTGGCCGGGGTACGTCAGGTTGAGCATCAAGTGCACTTTAGCGCGATGCGTTTCGGTTTGAGCCAATTGGAGCACGTCGCGGTGGTTTTGGGTATCCATGACAAAGATGCGGTCAAACCTGTCGAAATCGTCGGGGTGAAACTGCCGCGCCCGCTGATCGGTGATGTCAATACCGTGCCGCTGTGCCACGGCGATGGAACGCGCGTCGGGCAATTGGCCGATGTGCCAGTGCCCCGTGCCGGCGCTGTCTACCACCCAGCTCAGGTTGTGCTGCTGTGCTTTGTGCTTCAAAATACCCTCAGCCAGAGGACTGCGGCAGATGTTGCCGAGGCAAACCATCAGAATTTTCATGGTGTGATCAGAATATCTTGCTGTACTTGAGCATGAAAGCCCCGGTCAGTTGGGCTGCCGGCGCCTGGCGGTCGCCGGCGTCGCCGTAAATATTATTGTCGTTCGTATCCAGATTCATTTTCACATCCTGGTCATAAAAGAGTTCGCCCAGAAGATCGAGCGACAGGCCTTTGAAAATCTGGACGCTGAAGTTGTTGGTGAACAGCACGTCAATGGCCGCCGGGTCTTTCAGGTAATTGGAGAACAAGCGCAGGGCGCTGGTCACGGCGAGGCGGTCGTTGAAGTACTTGTTATCGTAGCGTGTTACCAGTTCGGAGCCGAGACCGAGGAAGTAGTTTTTGTAATCGGTGATATTGCCGTTGGCATCGCGGTTTACCTCGTTGCCGTGGATGTTGAGCAGGGCCAGCGAGTCGTCGGCCACATAAATGAAACGCACAGCCACCGGCGAGTACTGGAAGGTCAGGTGCGCATTGGGTTTGTAGGTGATGCCGGGAGAAAACTGCACCAATGCCGGAGCCAAAAATTTCGATACGACGATATCGGGCGTACCGTCAAGAGTAACCGGGCTGAGGTAGTTGCTCTTGTAGGTTTTGAGCAGTTGCGACTGTGCGAGCAGGTCGGCCGAGGCAAACCACTTGTCGCCGCTAATTTTGTACCCGTAGGTGGAAGCCAGACGCAGCACGTCCAGATTTTTTTGGAACCCCGAAGGCTGGCTCAGCGAGGTGCGACCCTGGCGCTGTGCGGCCAACTGGAGGGTGGCCTGGTTGTTCCAAAACGATTTGTCGGACTTGCGGTTGGCCGAAAACGTGCCGAGGCCGCCAATGCCGAAGCGACTGGTGCCGCCGCCTACGCGGGGATTCAGGATACCCAGACCGCTCAGGTCAAGCCCGATGCCGCCGGTGTATTTCCAGGAGGGCGCCTCCGCTGCGGCAGCAGCAGGGGCATCTTGTGCAAAAAGTGTACTCAGCGGAAGCGCGATTAGAAATAGAATGGAGAAAAAACGCATGATTTTTAATGATTAGTGATCGTTGAATTGTTCAAATACCGGGGGAAAGCAGGTTTTCATCCTGGCCTTCGGGATAAAAGACCTCCACCTTTTCCGTGGTCATTTTGCTGAGCGGGATGATGATGGCACGCTCGGGCGTTTGCAGGATCATGGAGGTCGAATCAATCACCACTACCTTGCCGCGTACACCGGCGATACGCACGTCGTCGCCCACCCGTACTTTGTTGCGGTTATAGTGCCCGGCAATATAGTTGGCTACCAGATCGCGGGCCGCCAACCCATACCCGACGGCAAAAGCCAATGCGAGCGCGCCAATGACTACCGTCAAATTGGAGGCGATGAAGCCCGTGCTGATCCTGGCCTGCGACAAAGCACTGACCGCTATGGTGACAAACAGGAAATAAAATACCCCCGTGGCTATCGTTCCGGCCGACGGTATACCCATGCTCCGGCAGGTAGTCAGTACGGCACCGCGCACCATATCGGCCAGGAAAAGCCCGAGCAGGAACAGCACGAACGCCGAGAAGAGTGCAGGCAGGTAGTCAATCACGTCGCGCACCATATCGGTAATAGCCGGGATGCCCAGCATGTCCGTAGCAAAAATGATAAACCCAAGCATGAGGACGTAAAAGGCCATTTGGGCCGCCACACCTGATATTTGAATTTTCATGCCCGTGCGTTGCACCAGATCAATATCGTTGAGATGATCGGCAAGCCGGTCCACGCGCAAGCCGGCCAGCACCCGTCGCACGATGCGCCGCACCACACCTGCGATAACCCGCCCGATGACAAGGATCAGCAGCGCAAACAACAGTTTCGGGGCAGCCTCGGAAAAACGGGCCAGCAACTCGGCAAATACGCCTTCTTTTAATTTTTGAAGAAAGTCCATGTATGGGAAATTTCAAGCCTGACTGTTGTTCAAATCTTTCCCGGCGGGGTCCGCCAATCCGGCCATTCCTCGGGTTCCGGACGGCGGCCCGGCGATAACACACCTTGCGGCCCGTCATCATCAGCAGCCCCGCCGATGATATGGGCAACGGCTTGCAGAGCGTTGGGCATAAACAGCTCCACCACCCGTCCGAATACGGTAAAATTGGTGGTCTGGCTCGATACCCGGCGCTCCAGTTCGGGCGGCAAGCCGGCCTCCCATTTCGCTTCCAATACCTTGAAACTATTCTCTTTTTCGCGCATAGCGGATTATTTTGTTGTTAAATCGGTACTTGTACAACTCAAGATTCAATTGGATCGTGGGCATAAATCGAATCGTAGACCACCTGGGCCTTGTGCTTGGCCCGCATGATCTGCATTTTTATCGCACTTTCAGTTTTTTGGAAAAACTCGGCAATGTCCCGGATGGACATCTCATCCATGTATTTCATCAGCAAAATAATCCGATCGCCTTCGGGCAGTTCTGCCAGTACGCGCTCCAGGCGCTCGTGTTTCATTTCCAGCAACACGCTGTCCGGAACTTCCGGCACCGGCTCGTCGCCAATACGGCCCACGTCGTCGGACAGCAGTACCGGTATCTTTTTTTTCCTCCGAATCAGGTCAATACAAAAGTTGTATGTGATGGAGTACAACCAGGTTGAAAAGGAGGATTTCTCGTTGAAACGAGCCAGATTGAGGTAAACCTTGATAAAAATATCCTGCACGGCATCGCGTGCCAAACCTTCATCACTGAGCATCGAGATACACTTGGCAAACACCTTTCCCGCGTACCGGCGGTACAGCAAGGTAAAATGATCCGGGTTTTGATCCGCCAAAAACCAAGCGATGAGCTCGTTATCGGTGGGCTTTACCACGGGTTTCAATGATGTGGCGACCTCTGTCAAGGTTTGGGTGAGTGGTTTGGCAAAAAAAACGGTACAATTTCGGCCACAAAGACACGAAAAACCCGCGACACAACCCGCCTTTTTCTGACAAACCGTTAATGAGACGTTAAACCGTTTTTGCGTCACACAGCCACGGGCGCATAGCCTCGCCGGCGCGGTTACTTTTGCACAAATTTTTACTGCTCAACATGAAAAATCGTTTGCTTCTTGCCGTTTTCGCGCTTTCCGCCGCTTCGCTTTTTTCTCAAAAAAGTGTGATCTATACCCAGGTCAAATACGACGTAGACACGGTGTTCCCGTTCAATATCCCGCTGCTCGACATAGACAGCACCACGGAATCAAACTCCAGAGAGGTGCTGGCTATCCCCAAAAAAGGCAAGAAGCCCACAGTCATCGCTTTTTGGCTCACCACCTGCATGCCCTGCCACCGCGAACTGGCTACCTACACAGCCAACTACACCGAGTGGCAAAAAAAGGCGGATTTCCGGATGATAGCCATCTCCACTGACTTCCCCCACCGCTTCAGCCATATCGCCCCCATCGTGCGCGAAAAACAATTCCCCTTCGAAGTATATTGGGACCGCGACCGGCTCTTCCGCTCCGTAATGCCCGGCGAATTGAATGGCCTGCCACAGGTCTTTATCTTCGACAAGGAAGGCAAACTCGCCTACCGCCACAAAGGCTTCCGACCGGGCGACGAGGTGGAACTGTTCGCAAAAATTCTGGAATTGCAGTAGGGCCTTACTCGCTACGTTTGCCTGTGTCCGCTTTCGCTTGCATGGATACTTCCACCTCCCAGTTTGCCCGCAAAGGGTCCAGTTTTTTCAAAAAAACACGCTCCGGTTGCTGCCGGGCGAAGTAATCGCCGGTATCCCAGCGGCGGTTGCCATTGGTGTCCACAACCAGCTGGACGGAGTAGGCCAATGGCGCCAGGCTGGAAAAAACAAAAAGGGCTGTTGCCGTTTCTGGTGTAAAAAATCGCTCCTCCTCGGCGGTATTCCCGTTCATCAGGCGCAGGATACAGGGCGTGCCCGGCTGCAGATTTTCAATAGTCAGCCGCAAGGTTCCAACCTGTTTTTCGGAGGGCGTCACGAAAAATCGACGCAAAGTGTCGGCATTGGGTATGCCCCAAAAATCGGTCAGCGCTCCCGGCAGCAGGGTAAGCGTGTAGCGCCGCTCGCTTTGCCAGTCAAGATCAAGTCCCAGTACGCGCGGACTGGACGAATCGGCCGTGAGCGCAAATGCCCGAACCACTACCGAGTCTGCGAGAAGCAGGCAAAGCGATGTGTCCACCCGGGTCACCGGGGCGCTGAACGGAATGCGCACGGGTTTACCCGGTCGGACATTAATCGTACGCGGCGGCGGCAAAACTCGCGCTACGGGTAATTCCGGCGCAGGCGACAATCGGCCCCGGCTCTTTCCGTCGCCGGTTTTAGCCACGCGCTCGTCGCCAAAAAAAAGCCGGTTTTGCTGCAAAAAAGCCGATCGGGACAATGCCCGTACCGATATGGTGTCCTGGCCGGCGTACAGTTTCCAGGCGGTGGAATCGGGATGATCATACCACACCAGCAAGGTATCCTGCTCCTGCTCGCGCAGCCAGCGCAGTCCGGGCAGTTCGGGCCGAAGGGCGATGCTGTCGGGCGAACGGGTAAAACCCAGCCGAATCAACCCGTACTGACCGGCATTGGGCGCAAGCAAGCGCATGGCGGGCTTCGGACTGAACAGCCGAAAGGCAGGCGTCGAACGCAGGCTGTCGCCAACCACAAGGGCACTGTCGAGGAAGCCGATGCGCTCTGCTTCGGTCCATTTGAGGTTTTGGTCGGCATCCTCAATGGCCACACACCTGAAAATACCGGCACGCACATTTTGTATGGAAAACTGCCCGCTTTTGTCTGTGCGGGAAAAATAGTACGGGCGTTCCTTGCGCACGACGCTGTCCTCCATGTTGTCGTACAACAGCACCGAAATGTTTTCCACCGGCTCGCCGCTGAACGCGTCCACAACGATACCCGTCACCGAGAGGCTGTCTATGAAATCGCCGGTAGAAAATACAAAACGCAAGTCCTGGGCCGGGTTGCCCTCGTGCAGGTCTTTGACGGCTGCGCCGAAATTGACGGTGTAGGTCGTATTGGGGCGCAGCACTTCCTCTTTGTCCAATTTAAAATGTACCGTATGACCCTTCAGGGTTACCTCCGGGCGTTTGGCTAAGGGCGGCGATACGAGTACCTGGCTGCCAACCTCCTGCAGCGTCACCCACTCATCAAAAGTCAATTGGAAGGTGCGCGCAGCAAATCGGGTGGTGTTGTTGGGTGTACTTTTATCCACCACCACGCCGGGTGGAGTGGTATCCTTGGGGCCACCCTCGGGGGCTACCGGGCGGGCGCAGGCGGCGAGGGCCAGCACGGCTAAGACAAGTGTACTTTGTTTCATGTTTTGTTGCCGCAAAAGTAGGGCGCGGAGGGGAGAACGCAGCGCTTGACCAAAACGCGGGCCAAGCCGGGAATATCGAAGTGCTCCGGGCGGATTTTTATCCCCGCCCCACCACGTATGTGTGCCCGCTCCGCAAAAAATACGCTCCAAAACCGAGGATCAACAACCCGACGGCCAGCCCGATGCGTAGCGCCCGATCTTTTTTTTCGGAAACGATTTTGGCCCAGAACATCGGATTGGGTTCGCCGGGCGAGCCGTCGCCGGCATGCATGCTCCAGTTTTCCGGGTGGGCATTGTCCAGCGAAGGCATCAGCAGGTCGAGCGTGAAATCGCCCTCCGGCGGCTCAATGAGGTAGGAAATACTGTCCACCGCACTACCGTCGGACGCGTACAGTGCCAGGCGCTCGGCATTTTTGTTCAAACCAAACCGGAGGTCGCCAATCACATTTCGGATGTAGGGAAACTTTTGCCGGAACGCCGCCGAGTCCTGACAAACCACCAGGTAGCCCTGCGGCGGGATGGTCACGTCCGGAAACGCCCAGGCGTTCCGGCGGTCGGACAACGTCCAGCCGTTCAGGCGAACAGGCTTTTCGGAACCGTTGTGCAGTTCGATCCAGTCGCCGGTTTTTTGCCCTGCGGGCGAAATTTCATTAAAAAACACCAGGTCGTTCAGCGCGTGAACATGCGGCTCGAACCGCGCCCGCAACCGCAGCGTGTCGCCTGCTGCGAGGCTGGTCTCGATGGAACGTCCCTGCCGGTTGATGCCTTCCCAACCGGCAAACCGGTAGCCGTGCGCCGGTACCGCTTGCAAGGCCACCGGGATTTTCTCAAAATACCCGCCCCGAAACGCTCCCGTCCCCGCCGTGATACACCGGTTGATGATGACCGAACCGCCCGCGTCCACGTCCAGCGCCAACCCTGCCGGCGCTCCTGCGCCGAAATGTTGGGCCAGCGACGCACGCAAAAATTCGGGGCGTTTTTCAGCAAATTCACGAATGGCGCCGAGGTTCTGGCGCCACACGGCGTCGGACTGGCGCCAGCGCTGCAAGTGGCGCGGCATATCTGGGCCAAGCGTTTTTTCAAACCAGGCGATATCGGACAGTACCCGGCCGGGCGCAAACGCGGTGTTGAGCCGGTCGCAGAATCGGTTGACGAACTGCTGCCTGAACTCCCGGTTGCGCAGCAGGTTGCGCAGCAAAAACGTGCTCCACGGCGGGTTGGGCCAGCGCGGACCATCGGGTTCGGTGAAAAACGCGAGGGCATCGTGCTGCCACGCCTGCTGGGTGTACAGGCCGAATCCCCAGTCGGTGTCGAACAAAATCCAGCGCCATTGGCCTCCGGGGCGTTTGGGGCGCCAGTAGCGGATATTGCCGCCGGCGTCGGTATTGTCGCAGTAGATCTGGGCGATCTGGTAATCCATGAAATTTTCCACATCCATCTGGCTTTTCACCCAGGCGTAGTGGGTGGGGTTGGCCAGGTCATGGTCGCGGATATAATCGAGCATCCGCTGGTAGTGTCGTCCGCTGCCGTGGCGCACGTTGCGCTGGTGCTCCAGGAGGTCGAGCGAATCGCGGTCCACATCGGCGTGGTCTTCCAGAAACCGCGCATTGATTTTTTCGCGGATATGGTAAATACCCCAGTAGTGGCCGTTGAGGTAGAGCAGAGCAGGGCGGAAGGCTTGTTTTTCGATGTCCCAGCCATCGGTGAGGCGGTTCATCAGTTCATCGCGGAAGTGGGCGCCGGCGAAGTCGCTGCCGCCATTACGCAGCACGAGGTATTTGTACTTTTTGGGCTGGTCGGGTCCGAAGATGCGGTGCCGGAAAAACTTTTTGCCATAGCGGTCGCGCGCCACGAGCACGAGACTTTTTTGAGGAAAAATGCGGCTGTACCCGCCAAACAGGCGCAACCCGGAGCCGCTGTTGTGCACGCATTTTTTGTCGGACTCAAAAATTTCCGAATGGCACAAAAACTCCCGGCGTGTCCAGAAATTAGCACCCGGCTTGTGCATAGTCACCGAATCGGCGCCCGGGCCGTCCACCAGAATACCCGTTTTGGGGTTGAAAAGAATATCGGGGTCAATGGCTATCGAGATCACGGGCAGGTCGGTCGGCGGTTCGCCGATAAAATAGGTGTGGCCAAGCGCCCGGCCTACGATTTTGCCGCGTCGGGCCAGCGCCCGCACGACGGTTGTTTTTTCCAGAACCAGCGGACGGGAGTAGCGCGCCGAACGCACGGTGGGATAGGAGCCGTCGGTGGTGTAGTAAATGACCGCGCCGCCCGCGTCCAGTGCCAACGATACCGGCTGCTCGGAAAAGCCACCCGGTCGGGAAAAACGTACGATGAGCGGCACCTCCTCCGGCAGCGGTTCTTGTGCACGCAAGACTGCGACAACACACAGTAAAAAAAACGGGATCAGAAGTAATTTCGGCATGGATGGGAACAGGGCCTTTGCGCGAGCAAAGGTAAATAGATTAAACACGAACTTGATTATCAACATAATACTGCCCTTGGGGCTGTGAATACAGCGGATAAGTCAAGAATAATACCAAAATTTGACCCTTCTTGTCATCCACCAGAAACTTTCCAACCCTCCAACCAGAAACCTTCTAACCCTCCAACCAGAAACCTTTCTCCACCTATGACCATCGAGCAAGCACAACAAACCGTTGACCAGTGGATACGCACGGTGGGCGTGCGTTATTTTTCGGAACTGACCAATACGGCCATCCTCATGGAGGAGGTGGGCGAAGTGGCCCGACTCATGGCGCGGCTGTATGGCGAGCAGTCGTTCAAAACGCCCGAACTGGCCGCCTCCGCCCGGCAAGACCTGGCCGACGAAATGGCCGACGTGTTGTTCGTGCTGATCTGCTTAGCCAACCAGACCGGCGTTGATCTGTCCGAAGCCCTCCAAAAAAATCTGGATAAAAAAACGCGCCGCGATGCTGACCGCCACGCACAAAACCCGAAACTCGGAAAGCCGTGAGACCGCCTGACGGCGCCGCTCAACCCACACAACCTCCGCTCCCATGCTCGGAATACTCGAACCATTCACGGCCTACCTGCAAAAAAAGGCGCTCTTTCGACCCACCAGACTGTCAGCTGAATATGTATTTTCCTTTGAGCATCCGTTCGAGGAATTCTTTTTGGACACCCCTGACGGCGCCCGACTCAACCTGCTGCGGTTTCCTGCGGATCAGAGTACCCGGCGGGGCGTGGTCTTGTATTTTCACGGCAACCGCGACAACCTCCAGCGCTGGGGCAATCTGCACCGGGATTTTACCTGCAGGGGCTACGATTTTGTGGCGCCGGACTACCGCGGCTACGGCAAGAGCACCGGCGAACCGGCCGAACGCACATTTTATGAAGATGCCCGCTTAGTATATGACTGGTTGCGCACCGAATACCCTGCCAACAGCATTATTCTATACGGACGCTCGCTCGGCACGGCCATGGCTTGTTATCTGGCTGCCCACGTCCGCGCCCGGAAGATAGTGCTCGAAACGCCATTCGATAATATCGCCGGCCTCATTGCCGGCTACTTGCGGCGAAGCGAGTTACCTTTTCGGCCGGCCTTTTTCTTCCCCAACGACCGCCACCTGCGCCAGTCGGAACTGCCTGTTCTGCTTTTCCACGGCACTGCCGATCGCGTGGTACCATACGCCTCCGCCCGGCGCCTTGCAGCCTGCCTGAAACCCGGCGATGAGTTTGTGACCATCCCGGGCGGTTCGCACCACAACCTGCGCGAATTTGAGCTGTATCAGGAAAAATTGAGCGAATGGCTGGGGGGAAGGTTGTTGGTTTGAAGGTTTCTGGTTGGAGGGTTTCTGGTTGGAAGGTTTTTGAAAACGGCGCGAAGGTATGGAATGCACTTGAGCGGGAATGTTCAGAAAAGTGTGTCAAACAAAACGAGCGGGTTAAAGGATAAAATTGAATAAATGATAATATTCCGGTTGAACACTGTTTTCTGCCGTAGGCCAGGATGAGGTACAGTTGCTTGTGCAGGGCCTTGTCGTTGACCCACCAGCCTTGGCTCTTGGTTACTTTTCGTATCTGCCGATGCAGCGCCTCCACCGCCCGCTCTTCCTTCAAATGCGCATTCATCTCGCCTCCCAGCGCAGCATTCACCAAACGCTGGATCAGGCCCGTCAATACGCCGTCAGACCCCACCAAACCAGCACCCTCTTTGAACCGATTGATCGCTTCTTTTTCAAATTCGTCGTAGTCAAAAGAACCCTCTTCAGAAGGCCCCTTCGTGTTTGTTCTAACTTTTGCCATGCGCAAATGCCTGTTTCTGCCCCAATGCCTTGACACACTTTTCTAAACAGTCTCCAAAACATACACCGCGTAGCGCCGTACTTTGTGCCCCTTGTAACAACCCATTGTGGTAAAAAACCTGCGTTTATCTTCCAGAAACCCTCCAACCAGAAACCTTCCAACCCTCCAACCAAAAAACCTCCAACCAGAAACCTTATTTCGCCATACGGCGCAGCCAGTAGGAAAGCAGCAAGGCCAATGTGATTTCAATTAGCAGGAGGAGGGTGTTTCCCCAGGCATGAAACAACACTGCCCCTGCCACGAAAAAAGCGCTGACTGCGACCAAAATGACAGTTGCCCGGCTGTGTGTCAGCCCGGCATCCAGCATAAAATGGTGGACATGACTGCGGTCGGGGTAGAAGGGCGACTTGCCGTGCAGCAGCCGGCGGATGATCACGCGCAACGTGTCGAACAGCGGCAAGATGAGCGCCGCTATGGCTATTGCCGGTCCGGCATCAAAATGCAGGGGTGCATCTACGGGCAGCGCGCGGTTCACTTCGATGAACTTAAGCGCCAGCACCGCGCACACCGTACCGATGAGCATAGCGCCCGCGTCGCCCATAAAAATCTGTGCCGGACTAAAATTGAACCGCAAAAAAGCGGCCAATGCCCCGGCCAGTGATGCGGCCGGCACCGCAAATTCGATATGGCCTGTAGCAAAAAACCAGGTTCCGAAAATCAGACTGGCCAGCAGGCCTGTGCTGCCGGCCAGCCCGTTGATGCCGTCTATCAAATTGAACGCATTTACAATACCCACAATGGCAATCACAGATAGCACCAGCGCGACCACCTCCGGCAGATCAAACACACCCGCAATTCCTTCCAGCGAGGTGATTTTTACATGCGATTTGTAAATCAGAATCAAGGCAACCAGTACCTGCACGAGCAGTTTTTTCACCGGTGGAAGCGGGACGAGATCGTCCCGAACACCCAGTAAAAAGATCACCAGCAGCGCGGCCAGTATGTACTGCAAATCTCCGAACAGGGCTGCCGGCGCCCACAGGGTGATCCCGCAGATCATTCCGGCAAAAATAGCGATGCCTCCGAGCGACGGGGTCGGCTCCTCATGTGCGCTGCGCGCATTGGGCCGGTCGTACAGTTTTTTTTCCCGGGATACCCGAATAATGGGCGGTATAGCCAGGTAAGTGAGCACAAAGGATGTGATAAAACCGAAAAGGGACGCGAGCATGGAAAAATTGAAACCAGATTATCTGCCGCAAAAGTAGCCTTTCCACCAAGCCCTTTTGCGTTACTTTTGTGGCCAAAACCGTCCGAAACGCCGATTTGGATGCCGCCCGACACGGGAAAGAACGGATGTGGCAACGAAAACCCCCACGCTTCGTTTTCCATCGGCTTCACCAAACACAACACCGCCTACCGTGAAATACGCGCTCCTCCTCCCCCTTCTGCTGCACACTCTCCTGCTTCGCGCACAACCCTCCGGCGACACCGCTGCCGCCCCTCCTCAGGGCGCGTGGGCCAGGCTGGAGATAGAAAACGGCGACTCCACTTTCGTGATGACCCTGCGCATGGTCAAAATCACTGCCCGGCGTCAGTTCAAGGACCTGGCCGAGCAACGCCAGTACTATCTCTACATGCGCGCCGCCCGAAAAGTGTATCCCTACGCTTTGCAAGCCATCAATTTGTACGAAGAAATTGAGGCCGAAACCAAAGGCCTGAACAAGCGCCAAAAAAAACGCTACCTCCGCAAGGAAAACAAGGAATTGAAGGAGGACTTCAAGGAGCAGATGAAAAATCTCTCCCGTACCGAGGGCAAAGTGCTGATGAAAATGGTTGAAAAAGAAGTCGGCAAACCCTTTTTCGACATCATCCGGGAAACCCGCGGCGGCATGACAGCCACCTATTGGCACAACCTCGGAAAAATCTGGGGCTACGACCTCAAAAACGGCTACCAACCCGGCACCGATCCGATCCTGGACGAAATTTTCCTGGACTACGATTTCGGGCGACCCGACTGGCTGGACTGAGCGACGGGCGCCGCCCGGAAGGCCTTTTTGTCGGACGAACACGAACCATCGGCAAATCACCGTACTTTCGCGCCCGTCCCAAAAAACACCATCCATTTCCATTAACAATGACTCAACTTCACAGTATGGTTGGCAACCTGACAAAAAACAGCGCCAAACTGAAGCGCATTTTTATAGAACCTACGCTGCCGGAAGGCCTAGCCCCCCTGCGCGAACTGGCACACAACCTCTGGTGGTCCTGGAACCACGAAGCGATCGAACTTTTTCGCTCCATTGACCCCGGAAAATTCGAGGCACTGAACTACAACCCCCTGTCCCTCCTCGACGAACTGAGCATCGAAAAAGCGCAGGAATTGCTGAATAACACCGATTTCACGACCCGTATGAAGCGGGTATACGGTGATTTCAAAACGTATATGGACAAGGCGCCTGCCAAAACCCGCCCCCAAATGGCCTACTTCTGCATGGAGTACGGCCTGCACCAGAGCGTACGCCTGTACTCCGGCGGCCTCGGCATACTGGCGGGCGACTACCTCAAGGAGGTCAGCGACCGCAATGTGAACCTTGTTGCGGTGGGCTTGCTGTACCGCTATGGCTATTTCCAGCAGTCTATCTCCCTGCATGGCGAGCAAATCCACCAGTTGGAAGCCGCCAAATTCACCCAACTGCCTCTCCTGCCCGTGCGCAATGCACAAGGAGACTGGATTAAAATCCATGTTAATTTCAGCGACCGCACCGTGTGGGCCAAGGTGTGGCAACTCAATGTGGGCCGCGTACCCTTGTACTTGCTCGATACCGATATTGACGACAACATCTGGGAGGATCGTTCCATTACCCACCAGCTCTACGGCGGCGACAACGAGAACCGCCTGCGCCAGGAAATCTTGCTGGGTATCGGCGGCGTGCGTGCCCTCAAAGCCATGCACCTCGAACCCGACCTGTACCATCTCAACGAAGGCCATGCGGCGTTCCTCGGTCTGGAGCGCCTGCGCAATTATCTAAAAACGAAGCAACTGCCCTACGAGCAAGCGCTGGAGATCGTTCGGGCTACACAACTGTTCACCACCCACACCCCGGTGCCGGCAGGCCACGACACCTTTCCCGAATCCCTCCTGCGCAACTACTTGTTCGAGTACACCTACGCACTGGATCTGTCCTGGGAACAGTTTGTCGGCTTTGGCCGCATCAATGCACAGGATACCAACGAGCCGTTTTCTATGAGCCACCTGGCCCTGCACACCTCCATTGAGGCCAACGGGGTGAGCCGCCTGCATGGCGCGGTGAGCCAAAAAATGTTCAACAATCTGTACCCCGAGTACAACCCCGAGGAATCCCATGTCGGCTATGTGACCAATAGTGTCCACTTCCCCACCTGGGTAGCGCCCGAGTGGCTGGAATTGTACCAAAAAACCTTTGGGAAAGGCTTCTGGGAAGACCAGACCAACCACAAATTCTGGTCAAAAATTCAGCAGGTACCGGACGAAAAAATCATGGAAATTCGCCGCGCACTGAAAAAACGCCTGCTCGATTGGGTACGCAACAGCCTGCGCGAAGACCTCATGCGCCGGGGCGAAAACCCGCGCAGTATTTTCGAAATCATCAACGCCATCCGCGACAACGCGCTGGTCATCGGGTTTGCCCGCCGTTTTGCTACATACAAACGCGCTACATTGCTGTTTTCCAATGAAAAGCGCCTCGCCGAGATGGTCAATAACTCCGACCGCCCTGTGCTGTTTCTGTTTGCCGGCAAAGCACACCCCGCCGACAAGGGCGGTCAGGAATTTATTCGCTTCATTTACAACACCACCAAAAACCCCGACTTCAAGGGCAAGGTCATTTTCCTCGAAAACTACGGTATGGAAATGGCCAAACTACTCGTGCAAGGGGTAGACATCTGGCTCAATACACCCACCCGACCCAAGGAGGCCAGTGGTACCAGCGGCATGAAGGCCGTGCTCAACGGCGTGATGAACTTCTCTGTGCTCGACGGCTGGTGGTGCGAAGGCTACAAACCCGGCGCAGGCTGGGCTTTACCCGAACACGACACCTACGCCGACCCGTCCCTGCAAAACGAACTCGATGCCGAGACCCTTTACAACACCCTCGAAAGCGACATCATCCCCACCTACTACGACCAGAACAGCGCCGGAGTCAGCACAGCCTGGGTGCGTCACATCAAAATACAATCGCCGAAATCGCACCCGATTTCGTGATGAAACGGATGCTCGACGACTACCAAACGCGCTACTACGACAAACTCTGGACGCGCAGCCAGCGCCTCAAAAAAAACCAGTTCCATGCCCTGCACGAATTGGTGGATTGGAAAAACCGCGTGCGCCGAACCTGGGAAGCCATCGAACTGACCGATTTGCAAGCGCCCGATACATTCAACCGATCCCTTACCCTCGGCGAACGCTTCGAGGCCAGTGCTACACTGCACCTGCAAGCCCTCGGCTCCTCCGACGTAGGCGTAGAGGTAGTCTTCTTCCGCCGCCGTTCGGAAACCGAACTGGACATCATCAGCACCCACGAACTCGAACTCGACCACCAGAAAGGCGCCCTGGCAACCTATACCTGCAATATCACGCCACAAACAGCAGGGGTGTTCGAGTACGGATTCCGTATGTTCCCCAAGCATCCGTTGCTGGCACATCGCCAGGATTTCGGACTGGTACGGTGGCTGTAAACAACCGGAAACTCTCCAACCAGAAACCCTCCAACCAGCAACCTTCCTAACCGGAATTCATGCACAACCAACTCAAACCCGTCATCGAATCCGCCTGGGACGACCGCTCCCTGCTGCAACAACCGGAAACCCGGCAAGCCATCCGCGAGGTCATTGCCCTGCTGGATGCAGGCACGTTGCGCGTGGCCGAACCACAGCCCGACGGCTCCTGGACAACCTACGAATGGATCAAAAAGGCCGTGCTCCTGTATTTCCCGATCCAGGCCATGGAAACCATTGAGGTGGGGCCATTCGAGTACTACGACAAAATTCCGCTGAAAAAAGGTTTTGCCGAAAAAGGTGTGCGCGTGGTACCCCAGGCACTTGCCCGCTATGGCTCGTTTATCGAAAAAGGTGCAATTCTAATGCCGTCCTACGTCAATATCGGCGCCTGGGTAGGGAGCGGTTCTATGGTGGATACCTGGGCGACGGTGGGCTCCTGTGCCCAGATCGGCCGCAACGTACACCTCGCCGGCGGCGTCGGTATTGGCGGGGTGCTGGAGCCGCCGCAGGCCACGCCCACGATCATCGAAGACGACTGTTTCATCGGCTCCCGCTGCATCGTGGTGGAAGGGGTGCATGTCGAACGCGAGGCCGTGCTCGGCGCCAACGTGGTGCTCACGCAAAGCACGCACATCATTGACGTGACCAGGGCCGAACCGGTACGGTTCAAGGGCCGTATACCCGCCCGCTCGGTTGTCATACCTGGAAGTTATACAAAACAATTCCCCGCAGGTACCTACCAGGTTTCCTGCGCGCTCATCATCGGACAGCGCAAAGAAAGCACGGACAAAAAAGTGTCCCTCAACGATGCGCTTCGGGATTATCAGGTTGCCGGCTGATTGGAAGCCCCGTCCACCCATCAATCTTTTTTATGAACATACTACTTCGAAACATCCGCGTTTGCACCGAAGCGCAGACATCTGCCCCACAGGATATGCGGATCAGTGGAGACACCATTGTGGCTATTGGCAAAAACCTGCCGATGGAACCGGGCGTACGGGAAGTGACCTTCGAACAGGAGGTGTATGTCACGCCGGGCTGGCTGGATGTAGGCACACAAACGGGCGACCCCGGCTACGAGCATCGGGAAGACCTGGCCTCGGTAGCCCGCGCTGCCGCAACCGGCGGCTTTACCGCAGTGGCTTGTTTCCCCAATACACAGCCTGCAATTGATTCCAAATCGGGGGTGGCATACGTTCGCAACAAAACAGCCGGCGGGGCAGTGGCTTTTCACCCCATTGGCGTGATCTCGGTAGCGGCGGCGGGCAAGGACCTGGCCGAGCTGTACGACATGCACACGGCCGGCGCCGTAGCCTTTTCCGACGGGGCGCACCCCATGCAGGATGCCGGACTGTTGCTGCGCGGATTGCAATACGCCCAGGCATTTGGCGGACTCCTAATGGACTGGCCGCACCACACGACCATTGCTGCGGGCGGCCTGATGCACGAAGGTGTGCTGAGTACCCGCCTCGGCATGAAAGGTATCCCTGCTCTGGCCGAGGAAATAGCCGTGCAGCGCGATTTGAGCCTGCTGGAATACGCGGGCGGGCGCTTGCACCTGCATCTGTTGTCTACCCGCAAGGGCGTTGATCTGGTGCGGGCCGCCAAGGCCGCCGGCCTTCCCGTGACGGCCTCCGTAGCTGTCGCCAACCTTTGTTTCACCGACGATGTGCTCGCCGATTTCGAGAGCAACTGGAAAGTATTGCCCCCGCTGCGCAGCCAAACCGACCGCGATGCCTTGCTCGAAGGGCTGGCTGACGGCACCCTCGATTTTATTTGCACCAACCACAGCCCCTGGGACCCCGAGGCCAAAAATCTGGAATTCCCGTATGCCGAGTTTGGCATGATCGGGTTGGAAACGGCCTTCGCGCTGTGCCGCACATTTTTAAACAAACACTTATCGCTCCAAAATTTGGTACAAAAATGGGCCGTAGGCCCCCGCCGGGTGTTGGGGCTGCCCATGCCGAAAATAGAGCCGGGCGCCCGGGCAGAGTTGACCTTTCTGGCGCCGGACATGGAATGGACATTTTCCGAGCAGGACATCCGCTCAAAATCGGTCAATACACCGTTTTTGGGACAAAAAATGACGGGGAAAGTGCTTGGAATTTATGGGGGCGGACAGTTCGTTCCAGGGTGATTTTGGAGCGTGTTCAGAGAACGGCTCGGGGATCACGAGATGCGCTCCGGTGGCTTCGGAGGATGGGGCGGAATCTGCTCCATCGCCCGTTCCGAAATCGCTGTGATCGTGAGCGATGGATTCACGCCCGGGTTGGCTGAGATCATGGAGCCGTCGCACACCAGCATGTTCTGGTAGCCGAAAACCCGGTTGTTCCGGTCAATAACGCCCTCCTCCGGCGTTTCTCCCATCACCGCCCCGCCGAGGATGTGGGCCGTGCCCGGGATCCCAGCCAGCGGGGTAAGAAAAAACGCGGTGGCCTTGCCCTTCAAAATTTTCTCCATTTTCCGGGCCAGTTCCGTGGCGCGCGGGACGAATGCCGTCGGTTTGTCCTGACCCACCACCGCCGTGTGCATACCGCCAAGGCGGCTCCGGGTGAAGGTGACGGTGCTGTCCAGCGTTTGCATGAACAGCAGGATGGTGGTTTTTTTGGCCCAGTCTTTCACCCGGGCATATTTCCACCAGGCACGCGGGTGCCGCAGAATTTCCCCGAAAATACGCAGCAGCCGCACAACCATATTTTTCCCCTCCACATACGGGAACAGCGACAGCCGCCACGCGCCCGACCCCGTGCCGTAGCGGCACACTTCGAGGTGGCTGTCGGCATCGGGGTGCAGGATGGAGCCGATGGCTACGCCCTGCGAGAGATCGTCGTTGCCGTCCAGTTGGGTGACCATGATGAGGCTCTCGTTGTTGGTGCGCACGTCCTGGCCCACTTTATCGGACAGGCGTGGCAGGGATGTTTTTTTGAGTTTCAGTAATAACCCGATCGTACCCAGTACACCTCCGGCAAACACTACGCCGCGCGCACGCAGGCGTTTGGGTTTTCCGAACAGGCGCGTGCTGGGCCGAAAAACCACCTCGTATCCGTATCTCCCGTCAAGAACATTCGATACGTCTCCCCCCTTTTTGAGGGTGGGGAGAATTGGCCGCACATCGGTCACTTCGTGTTCGGCGAGGATTTCGGCGCCGTGCTGCTGCGCCAGGTGGAGGTAGTTTTTGTCGAGCGTATTTTTGGCATTGTGGCGGCAACCGGTCATGCAGCTGCCGCAGAAATGGCAGCCCGTACGGTCGGGGCCTCGGCCGCCGAAATAGGGATCGGGCACGGTTTTGCGCGGCTCGCCGAAGTGTACGGCCACAGTGGTGGGGCCGAAGTGGGCCTCCTGCCCGATGTCGCGGGCCAGCGTTTGCAGGGCATGGTCGTTGTCGAACAGATGCGGGTTGGGCGCGGCGCCGAGCATCCGGCGGGCGGTATCGTAGTGCGGGGCGAGTTCTGTTTGCCAGTCGGCGAGGTTTTTCCAGCTGCCCGATTGGAAAAAGGCGGTTTTGGGCACGGGCAACGTGTTGGCATATACCAGCGAACCGCCGCCCACTCCTGTACCTGAAATGAACCCAACGTGCCGGAAAATGGTAATTTTCATAATACCAAACCAACGCAGGGCGGGCACCCAGAGCCATTTATGCAGTTGCCAGTTGGTGCGGGCAAAATCTTCTGCCCGATACCACTTTCCTTTCTCGATGACAAGTACCTTGTAGCCCTTTTCCGCCAGTCGCAAGGCGCTCACCGAGCCGCCAAAACCACTGCCGATGATGATGTAGTCGTAGTCGGTATTGTGTTTCATTGCGGTGACAAAGGAACGAGGTCGCCGTGACTTTTGTCACGATGAAAACTGGATATGAAAAATAACTTTACGCGCTTTTAATACCCTGTTTGCATGAAATACGGATTCATCATTGACAACCGCAAGTGCATCGGCTGCCATGCCTGCACCACTGCTTGCAAAAGCGAACACGAAGTGCCCGTGGGCGTTTTTCGAACGTGGGTCAAGCAGGTGGAAAAAGGCACTTTTCCGAACACCCGGCGCGTATTCTCGGTGCTGCGTTGCAACCACTGCACCGATGCGCCCTGCGTGGAAATCTGTCCGGTGGAGGCACTGTATACCCGTGCCGACGGTATTGTGGATTTCGACAAGGACCGTTGCATCGGTTGCAAATCATGCATGCAGGCCTGTCCGTACGACGCGCTCTACATTGACCCCGATACGCATACCGCGGCCAAGTGCAACTATTGCGCGCACCGGGTAGACGTGGGGCTGGAGCCGGCTTGTGTGGTGGTGTGCCCCGAGCACGCCATTATTTCCGGCGACCTGCACGACCCGAACTCGGAGATCAGTACCACGCTGTCGCGCCACCAAACTACGGTG
Organism: Lewinellaceae bacterium; assembly: GCA_016719605.1. Lineage (GTDB taxonomy): Bacteria > Bacteroidota > Bacteroidia > Chitinophagales > Saprospiraceae > M3007. Next base: position 112,898 of record JADJYW010000029.1, read on the forward strand.
CGCAAGCCGGAAAAAGCGACTATACCCAACCTGTACTACATTGACGGTGATGAATTTTCGCTCTCGCCTACGGCTGCCGAGCAACCCGACGGCAACCTGTGGAGCGCCCAAACCCGCGGCGTGGGCCACTTTGCCCGCATCACCGAGCGGCTGGCCTGGCAGGGCGAGGATGTAGTGCAGGAGTTGATGCAAAAAACAGCGGCGGTCGTCCCGGAATCCGCCGCCGGCAATTTTGCCCCCCCGAAAAGTATCGAGGTGCTCACCGGCCAAAACGCCAAACGCGTGTACGGCATCCCCGATAAGGGCATCTTGTGGGGCTGGGAAGTGCCGGCGTATGTGACCACCAAGGCGGTTTCGGCAGGCGCCTACCTGATCGGTATGCTGCTTTTCCTTGGACAAAACGAGGCCTTCACCGACTGGAACCTGTTGCGCTGGTCGCTGAGTATCAGCCTGGTATTTTTGGTGCTCACCACGGCCCTTTTGGTCAAAGACCTCGACCAGCCGAAGCGGTTTTTGTACGTCATCCTGCGCCCGCAATGGCGTTCCTGGCTGGTACGGGGCGGCTATGCGCTGACGCTGTTTGGCGGTTTGCTGACGCTCCAACTCATAGCCGCCTGGTTCGAGTGGGAGCGCACCGCTGTTTGGCTCGTGTTGCCCGGTGTGTTTTTGGCCGTGATCGTGGCGGTTTACACGGCTTATTTGTTTGCCCAGGCCCGGGGCCGCGATTTCTGGCAAAGCCCGATTCTGCCCTTGCACATGCTCGTGCACAGTGTCATGGCCGGCGGTGCTGTGCTGGCTGTGCTGGAGGGCTTGGGTATGCTGGAACTGAATGGCCAGCCGTCGTTTTTGCTCGCCCTCGGTATCGTGGCCAACCTGTTTGTGCTGGCCGCCGAACTGACGGTCACACACCCGACATCGGATGCCAAGGCTGTGGTGACAATGATCACCGGCGGGCGATACAAGCGGGAATTTTGGTTGGTCGTGCTGCTCTGCAACGTGCTACCGGCTACGGCGCTGTACGTCGGCGGCGATGTGGCGAGCACGCAAATTTTGGCCGGCGCTGGCGCTGATCGGGATTTACCGGTTGGAAAAAATATGGATTGAAGGGCCGCAGCGGATCGCGTTGAGTTAACGGATATATTGATTGCCACTCTTATGACCGGTTTTTCGTCGCCATACTGGTCAGAAACTGCATCAGGGTAGTGGCACTTGTCAGGGCCGGGTTGGCCATGGGGTCGTTGAACAGCACCTGGATCGGGCCTTCTCCGAAATAAAGACCGTCGGAGACCAGGAACGAAATTCGGACAATTCCCTTGGCGGGGTGTGGTTTTCGCGGGTTATCCCAGGGGCCGATTTTGCTGACGATGTCCCGGCTTTTTTCGAACAAATCGCGGATCAGTTGTCCGCCGGATGCGTCCTCGGGATTTTCCCAAACGACCATACTGCCGGTGTAGTTGATGTAGCGCGCTGTTTGGTCGCTGTACGCGGCCAGGGTATCCAGCCCCCCGTCCAGGCCGACCTCCACGATCACGCCCAGCAATTCCTTGCCGGCAGGCCGGTGGCCGCGGAGCATCTGCAGGTAATAGGCCAGTATTTTGGCCCGGGTTTCGGTGGTGCTGTCATCTATGACTTTTTGCAGGTCGGCGATATCGCTGTTTTCCGATAGCAGAATGTCGAACGGATACAGGTGGGGTTCCGACTGACTGCTGCGGTACAACTCAATGTCGTCGCAAAAAAGCATCTGGTAAATTCGGTTGGTAGCTTCGTCCCGGTATGGTCCGGACGGCGGTGGTGGTGTTTTTTTGAAGAGGTCGAAGAGTGCCATGTGCGTGGAGGAGGGTGTTTAAGTAAGTGCGGCAAGTGGGCCGGCGGACAATAGTACGAAGGCAGCCGGAGGTTTTTATTCGATCATTTTGAATCCCTTGAATTTTTTTGTCGGCGTTTCGCCCGTCCCCCATTCACCGAGGATGACGAATTGGATGCCCAACGTGTCAAGTCCGTGAAATTCAGGGTTCAATTCGATAAAGTGGGACAGGAGGATGGTTGATTTCGTGCCCGACATGAGTTTGTCGGTGTTCGTAGCGCGGAAGGTTTCCACCTCGCCGGATTCTACATCCGGAATAGGTAACGTGCCGCAAAACACCCTGCGGGCATCGCGCGCGTAGGGGAAATCCAGCACCCGAAAAGTGCCCGGATCGGCAAAAAGCACCCGTTCGCAGTCGAGGTAGGCGTGGTTCTTGTCCCGGGCATAGCCCATTTTGTGCAACACCTCGAAGGTGGCCGGGTCGGCATCCGGGATCGGTTTGCCTTGCAGGTACACCCGTTGCCGGTCGGCGGCAAAGTTCTTATTGTCCAGCACCCGGAAACTTGTCGCGTCGGCGTCCGGTATCCAGGTCACCCGTTTGCCCACATTTTCGTTGTAGTCCACCCAAACCCAGGCGCCGTTTTCTTTTTGGTAGCCGGTGGAGCAGGCCGAAAGCAGGGTACAGAGGAGGAGGGTTCCTAAAAATCGCATGACGATAGGTGTTGGATGTGTGGTTGCATATCGCGCGCACGTCTGTGTTGCTACCTGGGGTACAATCAGACCCGGAGCGATCCCCGGAATCCTCTTGCGGCATAATACGACGATGCACCGTTGTGATACACGAAGACATTGCCGTAGCGGTAGTCGCCAAAGAGTGCGCCACCGAGTTTTCTGATAGCAGCAGGTGTTTGCAGCCAGCTGGACGTTTTCGCATCGAACGTTCCAAGTTTTTGCAGTTCCCGGTATTGTTCTTCCGATAAAATCTCAATCCCCATGGCTGCTGCCAACTCCATAGCGCTGTCTTCAGGCTTGAATTCTTTCCTCGACTCCAGTCCTTCCCGGTCATAACAGACACTTCTGCGCCCTGTGGGACTTTCCGCCGAACAGTCGCAAAACATGTATGCTCCGGCCTGCACATCATAACCAATCACATCCGGCTCTCCGCCGGTTTCTTCCATTTTATGAAGCGACCACAGTTTGTCGGGATTGGCTTCCAACTTCGCTTGTATTTCCGGCCATTCCAGCCCTTTGTGCCGGTTCATGTTTTGCAAAAAACGGGCTTCCAGCACGCCGAGTAGCGCTGCATACTGTTCCGGCGACAATTCTTTTTTATACTCCTGTGGCATCGTGTGTTTTTTTAGTTGTGGGTGTTGTGGTGGCCGGCGGGCACCATGGAAGGTGATTTAAGTACCTGGACCGAATAAATCGATAAAATCCACTTTGGTCTTTTGCGTCAATACTGCGTTATTTTTTTCAACCGTAGCGCTGCTATGCTTTCAAAAAATGCCTTGTCTTGCCTCAAAATCCCTGCGTTTATTTTATCGATTTATTCGATCCAGGTACTTATTAGCAAAAGTAGGGAAAGTGTGATCTGTGTTGCGTGCTTTTTGTTCTGGTTGCGGTGGTTCGGTCAGAGACGCTGCCGGCCCGCTCACCCAACCCCCACGAACGCATCAAAATTGTCCCGGTCAATCCGGCTGGTCTCGCTGCCCGGGTAGGCTTCCAGAAACGACTTAGGGAAACGGTGGGGCTTTTGCAGGGGCTGCCATTTGAACTCGAAGTTCACTAAGACGAAGATTTCTACACCCTTCTACTCGAACACAACCCACCGCCTAAGATCATTTAGTTGCGAACGGGGAATTGCTCCACCGCTTTTTTGGCAAAGGTAATCCTGCACAATTCGGATTTGATCCAAGCCTTTCTCGAGGACAATGCCCAAGATTGTCTGGAAGTTTACGGATGGATTGAAAGTCCCCCCTACTCCAATTTATTTTACCGTCCGAAAGGTAACCCGCCAATCTTCCCCAACCAAGTGCCGTGCGAAGAAAAACTCCGCGTCTCTGCGCCTCCGCGGTGAATTTGAAAACCTCCGCCGTGCCTTCCCACCAAAACATTTCTTAGTTTTACGGCACCAATCCCGAGCCGGAAACACCGCTCTCCACATGGCAAGCATCATCGAAAAATTCGCCGAGTCCATCGGCCTTATCCCCAAACTCCACAAAGGGGAAGAACCACTCGAACGCCTCCTGCCCGGCAGTGCCCTTACCCACTACCCGCCCCCCGAGCGCTGGCACGACTGGACGGAGTACGAAGCCACCGCCTGGCCGCGCCGTGAGAAAAAAACCTACGACGTAGTGCCCACAACGTGTTTCAACTGCGAATCCGCCTGCGGCCTTTTGGCCTATGTGGACAAGGCTACCGGCGGCGTGCGCAAGTTCGAGGGCAACCCATACCACCCCGCTTCCCGCGGGCGCAACTGCGCCAAAGGCCCCGCCACCATCAACCAAATCACCGACCCCGACCGCATCCTGTACCCGCTCAAGCGCACGGGCAAACGCGGCGACGGTCAATGGGAACGCGTCTCCTGGGACACCGTGCTCGACGATATCGCCGGGCGTATCCGCCGCGCCTTGCAGGAAGGACGCCAAAACGAGGTGGCCTACCACGTCGGGCGACCCGGCCACGAGGGCTACATGGACCGCGTGCTCCAGTCCTGGGGCATAGACGGACACAACTCCCACACCAATATCTGCTCCGCCGGCGCCCGCTTCGGATATGCCATCTGGCACGGCCACGACCGACCCTCGCCCGACCACGCCAACGCGCGGGTCATCCTGCTCATCTCGGCGCACCTCGAATCGGGCCACTACTTCAACCCGCACGCCCAGCGCATCATCGAGGGCAAGATGAAAGGCGCCAAACTCGTGGTCATGGACCCGCGCCTCTCGAACACGGCCAGCCTCGCCGACCACTGGATGCCGACCTACCCCGGCTCCGAAGCGGCCGTGCTTTTAGCCATGGCCAAAGTGCTGCTGGACGAGGGCTTGTACAACCGCGACTACCTCGAAAACTGGGTGAACTGGCAGCAGTGGCTCGAAGCGGAGTTCCCCGGCACCCCCGTAGTGTTCGAAAATTTTATCGAAAAAATGCGCGAAGCCTACGCGGACTACACGCCGGAGTTTGCCGAAAAAGAAAGCGGCGTAAAAGCGTCCGTGATCCGCGAGGTAGCTATCGAAATCGGTAAGGCCGGCTCCCGGTTCGCTTCGCACAACTGGCGTTCCGCCGGCTCGGGCAACCTCGGCGGCTGGGCCGTGGCCCGCTGCCTGCATTTCCTCAATGTGCTCACCGGCTCCGTGGGCACCGAGGGCGGCACCAGCCCCAACGACTGGAACAAGTTCAAACCCTCGTTTTTCGACCAGCCGCCGGCCCAGAAATTCTGGAACGAAATGCACTTCCCGAAGGAGTACCCGCTGGCGTTTTTCGAAATGTCGTTCCTGCTACCGCACTTCCTGAAAGATAAACGCGGCCGGCTCGATACCTACTTCACCCGCGTGTTCAACCCCGTGTGGACCTACCCCGACGGCTTCGTCTGGATGGATGCCCTCAGCGACGAGGAGGCCGTGGGCTGCCACATCGCCCTCACGCCCACCTGGAACGAAACGGCCTATTTCGCCGACTATGTACTGCCGATGGGCCACGCCTCCGAGCGCCACGACCTGAACAGCTACGAAACGCACTCCGGCACCTGGATCGCCTTCCGACAACCCGTGTTGCGCGAAGTAGCCCGCCGCAACGGCCAAAACCCGCAATTCACCTATGAGGTAAACCCCGGCGAAGTGTGGGAAGAAGACGAATTCTGGATCCAACTCTCCTGGCGCATGGACCCAGACGGCTCACTCGGCATCAAAAAACACTTCGAGTCACCCTACCGCCCCGGCGAATGTGTCACCGTGGACGAGTACTACCAGTACATTTTTGACCACACCAAGGGGCTGCCTGAAACGGCCGCCGCGGAGGGCCTCACGCCGCTGGAGTACATGCGCAAGTACGGTGCGTTTGTGGTGGAAAAATCGGGGTATTTGAAAAATGAAAACCTGCTGAACGAAAAAGACCTCGCCGGCTCCAGCACCGACCCGAAGTCGGGGCTTATTTCCAAAAACGGCAAAGCCATCGGGGTCATGGTCAACGACAAGCCCTGCGTGGGTTTCCTCACGCCCTCCCGCAAACAGGAGTTTTTTAGCCCGACGATGGTGGACTGGAAATGGCCCGAGTACGCCATTCCGACCTACATCAAAAGCCACATCCACCCCGACGAAATTGATTACTCCAACGGCGAGTTTCCCCTGCTGCCCACGTTCCGGCTGCCGGTGCTGATTCACTCGCGCTCCGGCAATGCCAAATGGCTGTACGAAATCGCCAACCGAAACCCGATCTGGATGCACCCGTCCGATGCCAAACGCCTCGGCATAGACACCGGCTCGCTGGTACGGGTGAATACCGACATCGGGTACTTTGTGGATAAAGTGTGGGTGACCGAGGGCATGAAGCCCGGCGTGCTGGCCTGCTCGCACCACCTCGGTCGCTGGCGCCGCCCGCAGGATGCTCCCGGTAACCGCTGGGCCACAGCCACCGTCAGTATTGCGGCCGACGGCAAAGGCGGCTACCGGATGCAGACCCTGCGTGGCATCGAGCCGTTCAAAAGTGCCGACAAAGACAGCGCCCGCATTTTCTGGAGCGACGGCGGCGTGCACCAGAACATCACGTTCCCGGTGCACCCCGACCCGATTTCCGGCATGCACTGCTGGCACCAGAAGGTGCGCGTGGAAAAAGCCCACGATACCGATCAGTACGGCGATATTTTTGTGGACACGAACAAGAGCATGGAAATTTACCGCAACTGGTTGGCCATGGCTCGCCCGGCGCCCGGGCCGAACAACCTGCGCCGTCCGTTGTGGATGAAACGGGCGCTGCGGCCGGTGGATGAAGCGTATTATGTGAAATAGAGGCTGTATTATTAATGCTGTTGACGGGATGGGGTTGACAGGGAAAGGGGCTACAAGATAAATGGGCGGGCGCATCCGAGCCCCTTTCATCCTGTCAAAAAGAGTTTCGCCTCTCCACCGGGTAAGGGGGGGGGGGGATTTGAGACACCCTCTACATACCATGAATTGTAGATTCGGGATTTTTAAAATTCCAGAAACCCCCCTCGGCGGGGGATGGAGGAGGGAAAACCCCCCGGGGGGCGGCCCACCAAAATGCTTTTGGCTTGCCGGGGCATGAATTGGCAGAAAATGGATTATTTCATGCCGTTTGAGCGGTGGGCGATTTTCATTCAGATGACCCCGCGCTGTGGTTTCCGCAGACAATTATCTAGGCTGGAAAACAGAGCGGTTTTCTCCTGCTTTTAAAAACATCGTCCATATCCATATTGAAAAGGAGTATCCACGCCTGGAACACTTCGCAGCACAATATGATCGGTTGGAAAAAAAATTGCCGGAAGTACTGCCGGAAATCTGGTCGGTCCTGCATAAACGATTTAAGACGGTGATGGGAGATGCCGACCCGGATAGCTATCTCTCCCCGCTTCCGAAGATAACAACTGATGAAGAAATTAAACACTTGGTCACCTTAGGGGTACAGAAAGGGAGACGGTCCCGGGGGAGGGGGGCGGCGCCCAACTTAATGTAGACCAAACATTTGCTATTGACCTGGATTGGTAATTGATTATGTATGGATGTCCGCAGGTATTTAAAAACACAATTGCACAACGTCGTCGAAGAGGTTAAAAGCAACCTTCCCGACGACATCAGTTTTGACTTTCGGCAGCACGTCCTGCCGCTGTTCTTTCCATTTTTGGCCTGGAAGGATGAACTGCGCAACCGCGACACCTTGCGCGCCGATTTCATGGCGGGTCTCGTGGGCGCCATCATCGTGTTGCCGCAAGGCATTGCGTTCGCTATGATTGCGGGTTTGCCGCCGGTGTACGGGTTGTACACGGCCATCATCACGCCCATTGTGGCAGCCCTTTTTGGCTCGTCCCGGCATGCCGTATCGGGGCCAACGGCGCCCATTTCTATTGTCGTTTTTGCCGCCGTAAGCAAACTGGCGACGGAAAGTTCGGATAATTATATCGAGATGGTGTTGTTTCTGACATTCATGGCCGGCGCCATTCAACTGGCATTGGGCCTCGGGCGCATGGGGCGGTACATCAGTTTTGTATCCAATGCAGTGGTGGTCGGTTTCGCCGCAGGAGCAGCCGTACTCACCGTTACCAATCAGATGCAGGGCGTATTGGGTATCAGTATTTCTTCCCGGGCGGCCTTTTTGGAAACCTGGGGACAAATGTTGGACCACATCGAAAACATCAACTGGCATGTTTTTGCAGTAGCCGGGTACACCCTTTTTTCAGCAGTGTACATACGGAAACATTTCCCGAAACTGCCCCACCTCCTCTTGGCTTTGCTATTCGGCACGGCTCTGGCCTGGGGTATCGGCGGCCCTGCTGCGGGTATTCCATTTGCCGCCGAAATCCCGCGCCAACTGCCGGCTTTTTCGCTTCCGGGCTTTTCTGCCGGCAACTTTCACAATCTGCTGGGCGAGGCATTTGCTATTGCCATTCTCGGAATTATCCAAACGATAGCCGTCGGGCGTGCTATCGCTGTAAAATCAGGGCAGCAAATCGTAGCCAACCAGGAGTTCGTCGGGCAGGGATTATCCAACATCGTGGGCAGTTTTTTTTCCTGTTATGCCGGCTCGGGTTCGTTCACCCGTTCCGGGCTAAACTACGAAGCAGGCGCCCGCACGCCTATGTCGGCTATTTTCGCAGCGCTGGTCTTGATGATTATTGTGCTGTTGTTTGCCCCATACGCCCGTTTTCTGCCCGCGCCGGCGCTCAGTGGCCTGATCCTGCTCATCGGCTGGGGCCTGATTGATTTCAAACACATCCGCGAGATTCGCAAAGCGAGCAAGCAGGACAACCTGATCCTCGGCGCCACGTTTTTCGCCACCTTGTTTGCCGAACTACAGTTTGCCGTTTACCTCGGCGTGTTGTTGTCGCTCTTTTTTTTCCTAAAACGCACTTCCCATCCCAACGTGGCCGTGATGGCGCCCGACGGCGGGCACTACCGCCACCAGTTCGTGAATATCATCCGCAAAGAAGTGCCCCAATGCCCGCAGCTGAAAATCATCCGCATCGACGGGCACTTGTACTTCGGTGCCATTGACCATATCTCCGGCATGCTGCGCGAGATGCGCAAAGGGCCGGAAAAGCACCTGATCGTACTGGCCAACGGCGTAAACTATGTGGACCTCGACGGCGCCGAATGGCTGGCCCGCGAGGCGGCATTCTGGAAAAAGAAAGGCGGCGGGCTGTATGTCGTGCGGCTGAAAATCATCGCGCAGGATGTGATGGAAAGCGGTGGTTTTATGGATGAAATCGGACGCGACAACTTCTTCACGTCCAAGACCGACGCGATCCGGGCGATTTACCAAAAACTCGACGTGGAAGTATGCAAGGCGTGTCCGCACCGGGTGTTTCTGGAGTGTCTGGAGGACCCGCGGTTGCCGAAGGTGGCAGAAAACGATATGCAGTTTGCCGAGATCAAATGACGAACTGAACAGGAGAAATCGAGGCTGTTCCGGTTCAAGCGTCTTCGCGCCAAACCACATTGCCGGAACGATCGATGTACTGCCATTTGCCGTCCAGTATGGTGCGCGCCAGCCCGTCGCGGAAAGGCCAGGCGGCTTCGTAGGCGGGCGCTATGTCAAACTTGCCCTCGGTATCAATGTAGCCCCAGCGGCCATTGTTCCGCACCTGGGCAAGTCCGTCGGAAAACACACCCGCATCCTCGAACTTGGGCATGATGACGAGTTTGCCCGCTTTGTCTATGTAGCCGTAGGCGCCGTTGATCTCCACCAGCGCCAGCCCCTCGCCATAATCACCGGCCAGATCGAACATCGGTTCCACGGCGATTTCGCCCTGCTGGTCCACGAATCCGTACTTGCCGTCGCGGAAAGCCAGCGCCATACCGTCGAAAAATTCTCCGTGGGCATGCCCGGGCACAAACTCAAACTGCGGGGACACGCGCTCGCGCCCGTCGCGGTCGGCCAGGCCCCAACGCCCATCGCGCACCACCACCGCCACAGCGCCTGCAAAAGGCCGGCACTCGTCCCAGGCGGGTTCGATAACAAATTGCCCGTCTGTACCGATGAAACCGCATTGCCCGTCCATGCCGGCCGGCGCCAGGCCACTCCGGAACGCACCGCCGGACGAGTACGCCGGCTTGAGCGCAAAGCGGCCTTCGCGGTTGAGGTAGCCGGTTTTGCCGTTGAACTGAACGGCGGCCATTCCTTCGGAAAAATCGCCCGCCGTATCGAATCGGGCCGGCACAACTTCGTTGCCGCGCTCGTCCATAAATCCCCACGCCCGCACCACCTGTACGCGGGCCAGTCCTTCCTGAAACGGCCCGATGGTGCGGTACATGCGTTTGAGCAAGAGCCGCCCGAGGCTGTCCATGGGTACCCATTGGTCGTTCAGGCGTACCCGTGCAAAGCCGTTGTGGAAATCGCCAACTTCGAGGTACTGCGGCTCAATGACCACCTCGCCGGAGGCATCCATGAAACCGAAGAAGCCGTGTTGGCGGATTTTGTAGCGTAGTGGGTGCATACGTTGAAACGTGGGGCCAAAAGTACAAGAAAAAAATCCTACCCGCCCATCGCGTTCCCCATCCCGATCACCTCGGCAAACACGCCCGCAGCCGTCACCTCGGCGCCCGCGCCGGGGCCGCGTACCACCAGGGGGCGTTCGCGGTAGCGCTCGGTGGTGAAGGCCACCATGTTGTCGCTGCCGTCGAGAAAATAAAACGGGTGCTCCGGGCCGAAGGCTTGCAGACCGATAGTAGCCTGACTGCCCTCCAGTTTGGCTACAAGCCGCAGCACCTGTCCGCTTGCAGCCGCTGTTGCCCGGCGGGTTTCAAAATCGGCATCGTGTTTTTCCAGTTCCCCATAAAATTCCTCCACCGTGTGTACCGCCAGACAGAGGTGGGGCAAAATTTGCTCCACAGCGATGTCATGGGTTTCTAACGGCAGCCCTGTTTCACGGGCGAGTATGAGCAGTTTGCGGCGCACGTCGGCGCCCGAGAGGTCGTCGCGCGGATCGGGTTCGGTGAGGCCGAGGCGCTGGGCGGCTTTTACGATGTCGGAAAAGCGGACGCCCGCCCGGAAGTTGTTGAAAATATAGGACAACGTGCCCGACAGTACGCCTTCGATGCGGATGATCCGGTCGCCGGAATGGATCAGGTCGTTGAGCGTGGTGATGATGGGCAGACCCGCGCCCACATTGGTTTCGTAGCGCCACAACACGCCGCGCTTGTCGGCCACCTGCTGGAGCCGCCGGTACTGCGCGTAGGTGGACGAAGCGGCGAGTTTGTTGGGCGTACTGATCGAAATGCTGGCATCGAGGATACGCTCGTAAAAATGCGTGACTTCCTCGGAGGCGGTATTGTCCAGAAAAATGGCGTTGGGCAGATTCAATGCCTCCATTTGCTCGGCGAAACGCGGCATGGAAAACTGTTCGTCGGACTGCTCCAGGGCGGTTTTCCAGTTTTCCTGATCAATGCCGTCTTCGGCAAAAATCATACGGCGGCTGTTGGACAGCCCGGCGATTTTGATTTCCAATCCGCGTTTTTCCCGCAAAAAAGGCGCTTGCCGCCGGATTTGCTCCAGCAGCGTGCTGCCGATCAGCCCTACGCCCACGATAAAAAGGTGCAGGGTTTTGGTGTCCGACAGAAAAAACGCTTCGTGAATGGCGTTGAGCGCCTTCGTCTCGTCGGCAGCAGGCACCACCACCGAGATGTTCAGTTCGCTGGAGCCTTGGGCGATGGCTACCACATTGATCCCGTTTTTGCCCAATGCCCGAAACAGCCGCCCGGAAATACCCGGCATGTAGCGCATACCCTCGCCCACGATGGCTACCACAGACAGGTTGTTTTCGATTTTCAGCGGCTCCACCAGGCCGGTGCGCAGTTCGTGTGCAAACTCTTTTTCGGCGGCTTTTTTGGCCAACGCGGCCTGTGTCGGCGATACCGCAAAGGTGATACTGCTCTCGCTGGAACCCTGGGTGATGAGCACCACGTTTGCGCCGGCCTGGGCCATAGCCCCGAACAGCCGCGCCGCGATGCCGGGTACGCCAAACAGACCGCTGCCCTCCAGCGTGAGCAAACAAATGTCGTTTATGCTGGAAATACCTTTCACGGCAGCCCCTCCAGCCCCCCCAAAGGGAAGAAATGAGACTCCCCTCCTTTGGGGGGGCTGGGGGGTGCGGTTCCCACATACGTCCCCGGGAATTCCGGGTTAAATGTGTTTCGGATCAGCAGCGGAATCCCCTTCGCCATGGCCGGCTGGATGGTGGGCGGGTAGATCACCTTGGCGCCGAAGTGGCTCATTTCCATGGCCTCCCGGTAGGTCATGGTGGGCAGGGTGAAGGCTTTTTTCACACGGCGGGGGTCGGCGGTGAGCACGCCGTCCACATCGGTCCAGATTTCGATGGCCTCGGCTTCGAGCGCCGCGCCGAGGATGGCGGCGGTGTAGTCGGAGCCGCCGCGGCCGAGGGTGGTGGTGAGGCCGTTGTCGGTGCTGCCGATGAATCCGGTGACCGCTTGTGCCGCCGGATTCCCTCCGAAATGCGCCTGTACAAGGCGATTCGTTTGTTCAAAATCCACTTTGGCGTTGCCAAATTGCGCGTCGGTACGGATGATGGTGCGGGCGTCGAGGTAATCCGCGGGGATACCGGCCTGCCGCATAGCGTGGGCGACGATGAGCGCCGCGTTGCGCTCGCCGAAACTGACGACAAAATCAAGTGACCGCGGCGACACCTCGTGCAGCAGGAAAATACCCTGCAAGACATTGGCCAGTGCATCAAAATTTTCCGTCAGGGCAGCCTCCACGGGTGGGCGGTTGGCCGGTTCCAGTAATTGTTCGACCGCATCGGCGTGGCGCGTGCGCAGTTTTTCCAGAATGGACAAGTACGTTCCATCGCCTTTGCCGGCGCGGGTTGCCGTTTCGATCAGCGTATCGGTCACTTTGGAAAATGCGGAAAACACCGCTGCGAAACGCACGCCGCGCCGGTGGTAATCGAGCAGGATGCCGAGCAGGGATTTTATGGCTTCGGGTGTGCCGACGGAGGTGCCGCCGAATTTGAGGACGCGCATGGATGTTTGATTTTGGGTGCAAAAGACGGGAAAAAGCGTGAAAGGATGTTAAGCCATGGAGGCGTAGGGTAGTTTTACCGCAGCGGGCAGTAGCCTCGGTCATGCGGTGCTTCCCCCCGCTGCACATGTAAAGTGTTTTTACCGCAGAGACGCAGAGGCGCGGAGACGTAGAGTAGTTTTTGTGAAATCAAACTCCGCGCCTCTGCGTCTCTGCGGTAAAACGTACTCTATGCCTCGGTCGTGAAGACAAACAAATTTGAACAAAACCCGCCTTCCGGGTTTTCACCTGTCAAAAAAACAATGACGCTGTTTCAGGATGCTTTGGTGGATACGTTGCGCACCCGCCTCGCCGGCCCCTTGCCCGGGCGGGAAGCCCAGTACAAAATGGCCGGCCTGCGCCGGCTGCAAGAACTCGGCCAGAACCCTGTGCCACCACCTGACGCCAAAGTAGCCTGTGTGCTCAACCTCCTGCACCGCCGGGGCGACGCCTGGCACACCGTGCTGATCCAGCGCAGCAGCAACCCGCGCGACCGGCACAGCGGGCAGGTGAGTTTCCCGGGCGGACGCTGGGAGGAGCACGACGGCGACCTGAGCAACGTGGCCCTGCGCGAAGCCGAAGAAGAAGTAGGCGTGCTGCAACACGATGTCGAGATCGTCGGCCAACTCACCGAACTGTATATTCCGGTTAGCAACTTTCTGGTACACCCGTTCGTGGGCGTGCTGCACGGCCCGGCAGATTTCCGCCCGCAGCCCGGCGAGGTGGAAACCATCCTGACCCCTGCGCTGTCCGTGTTCCGCGCGCCCGACAGTCGCAAGGTGTCCGACGTGCGCGTTGGCGACGGGTTGGTGCTCAAAAGCGTACCCTGTTTTGAGGTGGAAGGGCGTATGGTGTGGGGTGCTACAGCGATGATTATGAACGAGTTTTTGGAGTTGCTGGGTTAATTCGCCTCCGCTTGCTCACAACGGCAGTACCGTGGAATTTTTCACCTCGGTCATCACGAAGTGGCTTTGTACCCGCCCGATATTTTCCAGGGCGGCTAATTTTTCCTTGATGAACAACTGGTAGCCGTCCATATCCTGCGCCACGACCTTCAGCACATAGTCGTACTCGCCGGTGATGTGGTGGCACTCGAGCACCTCGGGCAGCCGGACTACCGCTTCCTCGAAGCGCAACAGAAACTCCCGGTTGTGTTCCTTAAGCGCCACATCGCAAAAAACCAGGAGGGATAGACCGATTTTTCGCCGGTTGAGCAGGGCGGTGTACCGCCCGATGCAGCCCTCGCGCTCCAGGCGTTTTACCCGTTCGTACACGGGTGTGCTGGTCAGGTCGAGCCGGGCAGCCATTTCCTTGGTGGTGAGGAATGCATCCTCCTGAAGCATTTGCAAAATCGCACGATCCGTAGCGTCAAAAGTGTCAGATTTTTTCCATAACTTGTGTTTTCATGTAGCAAATTTGGGATTTTTATCTTTTTAATAACGCTTTTGTGGATTAGTTTTCTTGTTTTAATTCTACTATTGGAATAAAAAACCAAGAGCGACATCTTTGTGCAAAAAGCACTGCGTTATGAAAAAAAGTTTTCAACCCGAGACCCTGATGATGTCCCACGGATACCGGCCCGAATGGTCGGAAGGCGCCGTGAAATGTCCGATTTTTCAAACATCCACCTTTGCGTTTCGCTCTGCCGAGGATGGCAAAGCCTTTTTTGAGGTGGCCTACGGCCTGCGCGAAAAAGGCCTGCGCGAAAAAACCGGTCTGATTTACAGCCGCCTGAACAATCCGGACATGGAAATTCTGGAGGAGCGCCTCAAACTCTGGGACGGTGCGGAGGCCTGTGCGGTGTTCGAGAGCGGCATGTCGGCGATCACGACGGCTCTTTTTGAGTTTTTGCAGCCAGGAGATTTGTTGCTGTACAGCAACCCGTTGTACGGTGGTACGACCCACTTTGTGCACAGCGTCCTGACCAAGTGGGGGATTGAGGTACTTGGGTTTCGGCCCGGCGCGAGCCGTGCAGAACTGGAGCAACTCATCGAGCGTTCCGGCAAAAAAGACCGCCTTGCCATGATTTTTCTCGAAACTCCGGCCAACCCGACCAACGATCTGGTGGATATCGCGATGTGCCGTTCGGTGGCCGACCAGTTCGGTGCACCCGGACGCCGCGTGTTGGTTGCCGTGGACAATACATACATGGGGCCACTGTGGCAGCACCCGCTCCGGCACGGCGCCGACCTCGTGCTGTACTCGGCTACCAAGTATATTGGCGGCCACAGCGACGTCATCGCAGGCGCCTGCCTCGGCTCGATGGAACTGATCACGCGCATCAAAACCCTGCGCACTTTTCTCGGCAACATGATTGCTCCGCACACAGGCTGGCTACTGCTGCGCAGCCTCGAAACGCTCAAATTGCGCATGGAAAAACAGACAGAAAATGCACAGGTCATCGCTCGCCGATTAGTTGCACACCCGAAAGTAGCCAACGTCCATTACCTCGGCCTGCTTACCCCCGCCGACGGCGAATCATACACCACCTACCGGCGCCAGTGTACGTCGCCGGGCGCCATGGTGTCGTTTGAAGTGCGGGGCGGCGAACACGAGGCATTTGTTTTCCTGAACCACCTGAAACTCGTCAAACTCGCCGTCAGCCTCGGCAGCACCGAGTCGCTGGCCCAGCACCCGGCCACGATGACCCACGCCGGTGTGGAACCGGCGGAAAAAATCGCTTTCGGCATCACCGACGCACTGGTACGCCTGTCGGTAGGCGTGGAAAACGCCGAAGACCTGTGGTGGGACCTGGAACAGGCACTGGATAAAATACCCGTGCCGGAAGCAGTAGAAATGGCTGAAATGGTTTGAGGATTTCTGGTTTGAGGGTTGGAAGGTTTCTGGTTGGGAGGTAGCGCTTATGACCCCGCACTATATTGCCTGTTGAATTACTTTTGAACGAATTTCCCAACACGCAGTTTGTGTTTAAGGGAATGCTCAGAAAAGTGTGCGGCGAAATTGAGCCACCTCAAGGTACAGTTGCTTGTGCAGGGCCTTGTCGTTGACCCACCAGCCTTTGCTCTTGGTCACTTTTCGTATCTGCCGATGCAGCCCGCTCTTCTTTCAAATGCGCATTCATCTCGCCTCCCAGCGCAGCATTCACCAAACGCTGGATCAGGCCCGTCAATACGCCGTCAGACCCCACCAAACCAGCACCCTCTTTGAACCGACTAATCGCTTCTTTTTCAAATTCGTCGTAGTCAAAAGAACCCTCTTCAGAAGGCCCCTTCGTGTTTGTTCTAACTTTTGCCATGCGCAAATGCCTGTTTTTGCCCCAATGCCTTGATACATTTTTCTAAACAGTCTCCAAAACACACACCGCGTAGCGCCGTACTTTGGCCCCTTGTAACAACCCATTGTGGTAAAAAACCTGCGTTTATCTTCCAGAAACCCTCCAACCAGAAACCTTCCAACCAGAAACCTATGTAACAACCCGTTGTGATAAAAAACCTGCGTTTATGGCAAAGTCAAAAACCATCTTCTTCTGCTCCAACTGTGGTGCCTCCTCCCCCAAGTGGATGGGCAAATGCTCGCAATGCGGCGAGTGGAATACTTTTCAGGAGGAAGTCATCCAAAAAGAAACCGCTTCAGAGGAAAAACGGCGGTCGTGGGCAGGCGCCGGGAAAGGCGAATCACCCAGAGCCATGCACCTCAGCACCATCCAGACCGGCGCTACCAGCCGAATGGCTACGCCCGATGGTGAACTCAACCGCGTGCTGGGCGGCGGCATCGTACCCAGTTCGCTGGTGCTCATCGGCGGACAACCGGGTATTGGGAAAAGTACGCTCTTGCTGCAAGTAGCCGTGCAACTACCTGCCAAGGTGCTGTACGTCAGCGGTGAAGAAAGCGAGGAACAGATCAAGATGCGCGCCGACCGATTGCCTGAAGGCCGCGCCGACTGCTACATCCTGACGGAAACAAATACCACCAAAATTCTCCAGCAAGCCCAGGAACTACAGCCCCAACTGCTCGTGGTGGACTCCATCCAAACCATGAGCAGCCCGCACCTCGACAGCGCCCCCGGTGGTGTGTCGCAAGTGCGCGAGTGTGCCGCCGAACTGCTGCGCTTCGCCAAGGAAACCAACATTCCTGTGTTCCTGATCGGCCACATCAACAAAGAAGGCGACATCGCCGGGCCGAAACTGCTGGAGCATATCGTGGACTGTGTGCTTCAGTTCGAGGGCGACCGGCACAACACCTACCGCATTTTGCGCACGCTGAAAAACCGCTTTGGCAGCACCGATGAGATGGGTATTTATGAAATGCGCAGCGAGGGTTTGCGCGAAGTGAGCAACCCCTCCGAGCTGCTGCTCAGCCAAAAAGACGACGACCTAAGCGGCTGTGCCGTGGCCGCCACGATGGAGGGTATGCGGCCTATGTTGATCGAAACCCAGGCGCTGGTGAGCAAATCCGTGTACGGTACCCCGCAGCGCTCGGCCACGGGATTCGATATGCGCCGATTGCAGATGCTGCTGGCCGTGCTCGAAAAGCGATGTGGGTATTTTTTCAGCATGAACGACGTGTTTCTCAACCTCGCCGGCGGCATCCGGGTGGAGGACCCTGCCATTGACCTGGCCATCGTGTCGGCGCTCATCTCGTCTTTGCTCGACGTGAGCATCCCGTCCAATGTGTGTTTTGCCGGCGAGGTGGGCCTGAGCGGCGAAATACGCGCCGTGAGTCGCATCGAACAACGCATCGCCGAAGCCGACCGGCTGGGCTTCAAGGAAATCTATATTTCCAAGTACAACGCCAAGGGGCTGGATTTTAAAAAATACAGCATCCGCGTGCTGACGCTGGGCAAGGTGGAGGAATTGAAAGGGGCATTGTTTGTTTAGAGGCTATTTGAATTTTAGTTGCTGGACTACGGCCGGCCAATTCTGCTGCTGTTTTCGTTAAAATTTTCGCCGTAGGCGCCTGGCTATGGCTGCAAATTTTGCCTCAACAACAACAAAATTGGCTCGCCCTCGCCTCAGCACTAAAACTCAAATAGCCTCTTAGAAGCGGAAAATTCCGGAGGTCGGTGAAAAGTATACGACCATTCCAAACGCTACTTCTTCAGTCCAATCTCCCGCAATCTTTCATCCAGATACTGCCCAGCCGTGATCGGTGCATATTGCAAGGGATTGTCCGCCGTGACGCAGGCCGGCAGGCAATCAAGCCGCATAGCGCTTACGGGATGCAGGAAAAACGGAATACTGAGGCGGGGCAAATGCCAGTCTTCACGGGGTGGATTCACGACGCGGTGCGTGGTACTTTTCAGGTAGTTGTTGGTAAGGCGCTGCAGCATATCACCCACATTGATCACGATTTCATCGGCTTCGGGCATGATGGGCATCCACTCGTTTTTCGAGTTCAGGAGTTGCAAACCACCGGCGCTGGCGCCTACGAGCAAGGTGATCAGATTGATATCTTCGTGTTGCTCGGCGCGAATGGCGCTGGCCGGCTCCCGGGTAATTGGCGGGTAGTAAATAGAGCGGAGGATGGAATTGCCCTCCGTGATGTATTGATCAAAATAGTCGGGCGTCAAATTCAAATGAATGGCAATGGCCCGCAGCAACTGACCGCCTGTTTTTTCAAAAGCCTGGTACAACGCGCGACCTAATCGGGCAAAATCGGGCGCCTCGGCCACCGACACGTTGTCCGGGTATTCCGGCTTCAGCGGATGATCAGCCGGAACCTCTTGCCCGATCTGGAAGAATTCTTTCAAGTCGGCCACTTGGGATTGTTTGGCGTGTTCCTTGCCAAACGAGGTGTAGCCCCGTTGGCCGGCCATGCCTGCTATTTCATATTGCCGCTTGGTTGCCTCCGGCAAGGCAAAAAATGCTTTGGATGCTTCGTAAAATCCGTCCACCAACTGTTTGGAAATACCGTGGTTGACGACTGCTACGAAACCGACCTCGTGAAATGCCTTGCCCAGTGCCTGTACAAATGCTGTACGCTCTTCCGTGCTACCTTGCACAAAACTGGATAAATCTACGGTTGGAATGCCTTTTTCGTTCATGGTGTGAAACGGTTTGAAGGTTGCTGGTTTCGAAGTTGGCGGCGGAAAGATTGGCGGCGGGTTGATGCGCGCTATGTGGTAATGCTCGTTTCCCGGTTTTTTAAATAATGATCTTCTCTGGCACGCATGGTGCGGACTTCCTCGGGGGTTTTGTCGCCATAACCGGCGAGGTGGAGCAGGCCATGAGCCATGACCCGGCAAAGTTCGTTCAAAAAAGGAACACCGTGCGTTTGCGCATTCTCGGCCACCCGTTCCGAACTGATGAATATATCACCATGGATAGCCGTCGGGGAATACGGAAAGGTGATGACATCTGTGTAGTAATCGTGTTGCAAATGCTCGATGTTGATTTGCCGGAGATACTCATCGGAGGTAAAAATATAGGTCAGTTCATACACGGGCTTCTTCTCCTCCGCTCCGATGGCCAAAAGCCACTCAACAAGTGCTTTTTGGTCGGGAAGGTCAAACGAGACATCTTCAAAATAGAACGACACGAATGTTTCTGGTTCGTCGTCGAGGGGCAGTTCCGGAAATTGCATGGCGAAAGCGGGATACCTTGTTCTGTAAAAACACTTGCCGCCGGAAGGAACCATCTCAGGTTTCCTTCCGGCGGCAAGTGTGTACTTGTTTTTAATCGAGTTTGAACCGCATCTCCACCGTTCTGCCCCCGTGTGTGAATCGGCATCCGTTGCTCAGGTGGCGCATCAGGAACAAGCCGCGCCCACCGCATTTTTCCAAAAGATCGGGGCAAGTAGGATCGGGCACTTCTACCGGATCGAATCCCGGCCCTTCATCGGAAACCCGAATGGAGATGGCGTCCTTTCGGCGGCGCAGGGAAATGCAAACCTGTTTGGAACAGTCCCCTTGATTGCCGTGCAACATGGCATTCGTGACGGCTTCGGTCAAACTAATCAAGATATTGCCGTGCAGGTCGGGAGAAAGATTGTAGCGTCGGGCTAGTTCATGGACGAAAGGTTCAACGTGACAAACATTATCGGGGTTGGAAGGAAGGGTCAGGTTCGTGTGTAAATCGCTCATTCGCAAGACTGTGATGTTAGAGATCGTACTGCAGTTCACGGAAGGATTAACTCGTAAGAGGCCGCAATTTAAGATTCTATTAACTGCCGGCGCAAGGGGGCGTGCCAACTATTTTTTGTTTTTACCCCCCAAAAGGCTGGATTAGACGCGTCAATGCACCGTAGTCACAAAAAAAACCAGACATATTTATCCGCTAGGGTGTTCGCCAGGGCTATCCGGAAACAAAAACTTCAGGTTGCGTTGCAAGCCGGCAAACCTGGCTCGCTTCACCGCCGACCGCCGGAATACCCGCCCAAACACCTCTTCCGTCAGTTCGATCCAGTCGCGCCGAGTCATCTCCAGCAAATCGGGGTGCGGCTCGAAGGCCGGTTCTTCGTGCCGTTTGGCAAACCGGTTCCACGGGCAAACATCCTGACACACATCGCAACCGAACATCCAGTCATCGGTTTTGCCCTGAAATTCCTGCGGAATTTCCTCGCGCAATTCAATAGTCAGGTAGGAAATGCACCTGGAGGCGTCGAGGAAATATCCTTCCTGGCTAATCGCCTGAGTCGGGCAGGCATCAATACAGCGGCGACAGGTGCCGCAGTGGTCGCGGACAGGATCGTCGTACAGCAAGGGCAGGTCACAGATAATTTCGGCCAAAAAAAAACAGGAACCGCGCTTGGGGTGTATTGTCAGCGTGTGCCGTCCATTCCAGCCGATACCGGCGCGGCGCGCCCATTCGCGTTCCAGTACCGGGGCGCTATCCACAAAACAACGACCATTGATTTCGCCAATTTGCTCCTGCATAAACGCCAGCAGGTTTTTTAGCCGATCCTTGACGACGTGGTGGTAGTCCTCCCCGTAGGCATACTGGCTGATTTTGGGCGCTTCCGGGTCGCTTTGTTTGTCTGGGTTGAAATAATTGAACGTCAGGCAGATCACACTTTTGGCGCCGGGCACGAGTTGGGTCGGGTCTATGCGCAGGTCGAAGTGGTTTTCCATGTAGGCCATCTGGCCATGGGCGCCCTGCCGAAGCCAGGCTTCCAGGCGACGAGCCTCCGCATCCAGCCGCTCGGCACGGGCAAATCCTACGAACTCGAACCCGAGGCGCCGGGCCTCGGCGCGAATCAGATCGGTATGGCGCTGGATGGGCATTTTCTGTTGTTGGCCAAGGGGGATCAAGCGCGGTCGCAGCGTTCGATCGGAGAACAGTTGTCGAGCAGGATATTTCCCCGGTAGTGCCGCAGCGATCCGGGGGCATAAAATGCCTCCAGGGTGATGTAGCGCATTTCGTGATTGGGTACAAACTGGAACTTGTACGCCTTCCAGTCCGCGTGATCGATCAGCACCGAGCTGGTCAGTATTTGTTGTTTTTCACGTCCGGTACCACCCCAAATCCGGAGGCGAGCCGGATAATTATACCCGACATACTGCGACGAATGGGCCAGATAAACGCTAAACGTGTAGCATACCCCCGCTTTCAGGGTCTGCGGCAGGCGCTGCGAGATGTCCTCGCGGGTACCATCTTCGCGGGTCACGAGTGCCAGGCAGGAAATGCCGTCTTGCGGCTGTGCCTGTACCCCCCAGGCCCCGGGCATGATGTCGGGCGTACAACCCGGCGTGAACGAAACCCACCCCGTCGGGCAAGCCGAGGCCCTCGGTTCGTCCTCGAAAGAGGGGTTTTGCAAGTGTATTTTTCCGTCGGGCTGCTGTTGCGCGGATACACCTTGCCAAAGGACGACCAGAGACTGGAGGAGAAAAAGTACTGCTACCATCGTTGTTGCGGGTTTTGATTTGGAAGGTTGGCCGATTTCAGAAGCGAAGCGCCGGACCGGGACCAAAGGTACCTGCATTGCCGGTTTGTGCGGAGGTGTCGGACGGAGATTTGCACAATTGGAAAAACACCGCGCGTGTTTTGACTGAAAAGCGGCAACTTTGCCGACCTTTTTTCGCACGCTTCTTTTTCAACAATCGAGCCACAGCATGTCACGCACCAAACCTACCTATCTCTACGCCATAGCCAGTGTGGCTATGGTGCTGTTTTTGGTGGGTATTTTTGCACTCATGGTGCTGCATGGCCAGCGCCTGGTGTCGCTGTTCAAAGAAAAAGTAGATGTCTGGCTGGAGTTCAAACCCGATACCCCGCAGGAGGACATTGCGCGAATCATTCAGGAGGTGCGCCGGCAGCCCTTCGTAAAACCGGAAACCGTCACCTACATCACCCGCGAACAGGCAGCCGCTTCCATGCGCGAGGACCTCGGCGACGAAAGCCTGCTGGCCGACATTCCGAACCTCATGCGCGACGTGGTGCGCTTCAACGTGCGAGCCGATTTTTTTCAGCAGGACAGCCTGCGCCAATGGCGGGAAACGCTCCGGCAGGACACCTCATAGCCGAACTCTATGTGGAAGCAGCCGACACCGGCAACATCGGCAACAACATTGAAAACATCGGCTGGATCACGCTGGTACTGAGTATTCTGCTCATCTTTGCCGCCGTTACGCTCATTCACAACACCATCCGGCTGGCCCTGTACGCCAACCGGTTTGTCATAAAAAACCAGGAATTAGTAGGCGCCTCCTGGGGTTTTATCACCCGGCCGTATATCCGGCGTGGTATCCTCAACGGCCTCTGGAGCGCCCTGTTGGCTATAGCCGTGCTCATCGCGCTGCTCAATTGGGCACAACATCAAATACCTGAACTCGAAGACCTCGAAGACCTCAACGGCGCCCTCGCCATCTTCGTCGGACTTATTGCCCTCGGCGTGCTGCTCTCCGGTTTGAGCACATGGGCGGTGGTAAACAAGTTTCTGCGTATGCGCGTGGATGATCTTTACTGAGGTTAGAAGGTTGGTGGGTTTGAAGGTTGGAGGGTTCTCTGAAAAACTGATGCCTTTTGTTAGATATGCATTTGTAAAATTTTGAAAATAAAATTGACATAATTTTTTCGCGTGCACACAGGTCTTTTTGCCGCACAATAGAACCAGCAACCTTCAAACCCTCCAACCAGAAACCTTCAAACCAGAAACCTTCAAACCTAAACAACATGGCAAAACAACCACAACGTCGCCCTGCAACCCCGCAACCCAAACGCCCCGCCGCTCCGGCGCCCGTACGCAAAAAAGAACCCCGCGAGAGCCTGTTCAGCACCGGACGGGACGAGTTCATTTTTGGTCGCCAGAATTTCATCATCCTCGGCATTGGCCTGGCATTGGTTCTGCTTGGCCTGTTGGCCATGGCAGGAGGCGCCATGCCCGACCCCAACACCTGGGATCCCAACCTCATTTACAGTTCCCGCCGCATCACCCTGGCGCCTGTTCTGATGGTAGCCGGATTTGTGGTGGTCATCGTCGGCATTTTCAAAAAAACGAACCCCGACGCTTCCCCTGAAGAAAACAATGCGCCGGCTGCATGAACCTGCTCCATGCCATCGTTCTGGCCATCGTTGAGGGTCTGACGGAATTCCTGCCGGTGTCCTCCACCGGACACATGATCATCGCCTCCACGGCCATGGGCATCGCGTCCGACCCGTTCGTCAAGATGTTTACCGTGGCTATTCAGTTCGGGGCCATCTTGTCGGTACTGGTACTGTACTGGAAGCGTTTTTTCCAGAATCTGGATTTTTATATCAAACTCTTTGTGGCCTTCCTGCCGGCTGTCTTTTTCGGTCTTTTTTTCAAAAAAGTGATTGACCAACTGCTGGAAAACATCATTGTGGTAGGCGCAGCGCTGGTTGTCGGAGGGGTGATCTTCCTGTTTCTGGACGACCTTTTCGTACGCCGGGGCCAGAAACAAACCGACATGGCCGACATCAACCTGCCCCGGGCGCTGAAGATCGGCCTGTTCCAGGTGATCGCCATGGTGCCGGGCGTGAGCCGCTCGGCGGCTACCATCATCGGCGGCCTCACACAAGGGCTGTCGCCCAAAACAGCGGCAGAATTTTCGTTTTTCCTTGCCGTGCCCACCATGTTCGCCGCCACCTGCAAATCGCTATGGGATTATTTCAAAGACGAAGGCGGGCAGTTTTCCCAAAACGAACTGATGCTGCTTGCTGTCGGCAACGTTGTCGGTTTCGTAGTGGCCATGATTGCCATCAAAGGCTTCATCCGGTTCCTGACCAATAACGGCTTCAAAATTTTCGGCTACTACCGCATTGTCGTCGGACTTATCATTCTGGTGCTGGCGGCTATGGGGTATTTTGAGGGCGTGGAGGTAGGGGCTTTTTAATAGCATGAATACTGTATACGGCATGCCTCCTGTAGTTTTCACTTATTTTTGCACAAATTTCAAACCATGCAGTTAAACGAATTCATCGAAGTTGACCCCAAAGTCATGGTAGGCAAACCCGTGATTCGCGGAACGCGCATTACCGTGGAGCAAATACTGGAAGACATGGCCGCTGGTGACACCATCGAAGATATACTCGAAGCGTATCCACGTCTGACAAGAGAGCATATTTTGGCTGCTCTTGCTTATGTTGTACAGACCTTGAAAAATGAACTTGTAATTCAGGTAGCCGCATGAAATTCGCCGTGGACGAAGGCGTGGACGCCCGTATCGTGCTGTATTTGCGTTCACAAGAGCACGATGTCTGGTATTATGCAGAAGAAGAAAGAGGCGCTGCCGATGTGGATATTTTGAAAAAAGCAGTCGAAAACGAATGTGTACTTGTTACCCGGGACAAAGATTTCGGTGAATTGGCATACCGTGACCTGATGGTTCATGCAGGTATTTTGCTCCTTCGTCTTGAAAAACTGCCTTCAAAACTGCGCGTGGCGACGACAATAACTTTTATTGAAGAAAATCTTGACCGAATACCGGGAAACTTTATCGTGTTGCGACCCGGTGCTGCCCGGATTCGCCCACTAATTAAATAATGATGAAACAACTCATCGAATGTGTCCCCAATTTCTCGGAGGGACGCGACCTGACCGTCATCAAACAAATTACCGACGCCATCGAAAGCGTCGAAGGCGTGAAGCTCTTGGATGTGGACCCCGGCAAGGCCACCAACCGCACCGTGGTCACCTTCGTGGGCGAACCGGAACCGGTGGTAGAAGCCGCTTTTCGCGCCATGCAAAAGGCCTGTGAATTAATAGACATGCGCAAACACACCGGCGAGCACCCGCGCATGGGTGCTACCGACGTGTGCCCGCTGATTCCTGTCAGCAATATCTCCATGGAAGAAACCGCCGACTGGGCGCGCCGACTCGCCGAGCGGGCTGGCCGCGAACTGGATTTGCCCGTCTACCTGTACGAGGCAGCAGCCAGCCGGCCGGAATGGAAAAACCTCGCCACCATCCGCGCCGGCGAATACGAGGCGCTGCCGGAAAAACTTGCCCGCCCGGAGTGGAAACCCGACTTCGGCCCGGCCCGGTTCAACGCCAAAAGCGGCGCCACCGTCATCGGCGCCCGCGACTTCCTGATCGCCTACAACATCAACCTGAACACAACCTCCACCCGCAGGGCCAATTCCGTAGCCTTCGATGTACGCGAAATAGGGCGCGTACTCAACGATCCCGCCACCGGCAAGCCGCTTAAGGACGCCACCGGCGAACCCCTGCGCCAACCCGGCACACTTCGGGGCGTGAAAGGTATCGGCTGGTACATCGAGGAGTACGGCATCGCCCAAATCTCGATGAATATCACCGACATTGGCGCCACGCCGCTGCATGTCGCCTTCGAGGCGTGCTGCAAAAGCGCCGATAGCCGGGGTATGCGCGTCACCGGCTCCGAACTCGTGGGCCTCGTGCCTCTGGACGTACTGCTCGACGCGGGCAAGTATTTTCTGAAAAAACAACAACGCAGCACGGGCGTGAGCGAGGAAGAAGTCATCCAGATCGCCGTCAAGTCCATGGGCCTCGACGAACTCGCACCCTTCGATCCGCAACAAAAAATCATCGAATACAACATCGCCAAGGATGATCCGGCAGCTGCCAAAAAACTTGTACGCAAGGATTTGCGTGCCTTTGCCAACGAAACAGCCGGCGAGAGCGTGGCCCCCGGCGGCGGTTCCGTGAGCGCGTATGTAGGCGCCCTCGGCGTGTCGTTGGCCACGATGGTGGCTAATTTGAGTGCTCACAAACGCGGCTGGGATGCCCGCTGGGCAGAATTTTCCGATGCCGCCGACACCGGCCAGCGCATCAAGGATGCCCTGCTTCGCGCGGTGGACGAAGATACCGACGCCTTCAACGCCATTATGACGGCCTTTGCCTTGCCCAAAAGTACACCCGAGGAAAAGGCTGTCCGCAAGGCCGCCATCCAGCAGGCTACCCGGGGCGCCATTGAGGTGCCGCTGCGTGTGGTGCGTCTGGGCCTCGAAAGTTTTGCCCTCATCCGCCAAATGGTGGACACCGGAAACCCCAATTCTATCACCGACGCCGGTGTAGGCGCCCTCTGCGCCCGGGCAGCCGTACTCGGCGCTGCCCTCAATGTGAAAGTAAATGCCGTGGATTTGGAAGACAAAACCTATGCCGGCGATGTCATCGCCGAAGCCGATGCCGCTATGGCCGAAGCAACCCGGCAAGAAGCATCTATTCTGGCAGTAGTACGCGAAAAATGGGCGTGTAAAGGCGAATCTTGCCCCGCTCAATGCCCATGCGAAGCCTCGCCGCGCCGTTCCAGTTCCGTCATCGGGAATCTTTCCCGAAGACGGAATGCAAAGCGTATCTGCCGGTCTTCCTTGCCGAATGCCTTGCGGTAATAGACCAACCCAATCCCCTTGGCGTACCATTCCTCTCCGCTGCCCTCGATCTCTGCGCTGCCATCCTTGCTGTGGCCAATCGCCTCTTGCAGACCGAAGCGCACCGTGGGGTATTTCTTGCCGGCCAGTTCAAAGTCCGGGCCATCACCCAGATAGCGGCGGTTGCGGATCAGGTAGATCGTTGCGGTTGAGTCGGACAGCGGATGGTACTGCAATTTGAACAAAAATACGCCGAGCGAGTCCTGCACCTGAAACGGGAATAGGTCGGGCGATTCGATAGCCGCCGGGATCGGGATAGACTTTCCGGTGGTCGTGTCGGTTTCGTACAGAAATGCATTGCGGGCCACGGAGCCTGTTTCCACAATCTTCTCCCGCACGATCTGGTTGATCTCCAAGTAGCGGTCGTACTGCGTGCCGGCGAGAAAAATCCCGCTATCGCGCACAAACGACCGATAGTACCAGTAGCGCCGGTCGGTGGTATCGCCCTCCTCGGAAGCGTATTCGTACACCAGGCCGGAGGTCAGGCTCTGTACCGGAAAGTAGTAGTCGCTGATACGTCGCTTGTCGTCGGAGCAGGAAGCAAGTGCAGCCAGGCCGGCCAAAAACATGAATACGGTGCTTGCACGCGGGCAAGCGGCGGCCCAGGCGGTGGACATTTTATTGAACGGGAGCAGAGACATCAGCGGATATTTTTTGCAAAAGTCGCGAAAAGAAAAATTTTAAAAGCAGCGGTATTGGCATAACCTCACCTTGTTGCCAACCAGACCAAAGTCGTTTGCAAAATCATCAAACCATCAATAGCCACCTTGCGCCACGGTCCCCACTGCACTTGCGCCGGAATATACCGGATAGCCCAGGCTGCCGTGCACAACGTAGCCGACAAGGCAAGGGCTTGTGGCCAATCGAACACACCACGCAGTACATTCCCCAATGCGCACCCGGCAGCCAGCAGCAGGGCTGCATCGCAGAGCCGTCTCGAATTGCGCGGGCCTGACCGGAGCACCAACGTGGTCAACCCCCGGTACAGATCGTATTCCTGATCGCACAGGTCGTAGGCCAGCGCCAGCGCAAAAACAAACGCGGCCCGCCCGATGAACAGAAGGCCCAACCCGGGCCGGCATTCCGGAAGTATGGGTATCCATACCGTTGCAATGGCCCACGCCAGCGCGATGGCAACCGGCTTTGCCGCCGGATGCCGCCGAAACCCTGTTCCAATACCGTGATAATCGTAGTACAGCAGCCACAAGAGTGCCGGCGCCAGGGTTGCGCGTTGCTGGTCAATATTGATTTTCAGAAAAAAACCAACCGCACAGGTGCACATCATCCAGGCCAGCAACCGGCGCCACCCGGATGCCGCGTAGTTGTAGGCAAAAGTGGTGGCACAAAAAACATAGCCCGTCAACCATACCGGGGGGAGCATATCCCCACCGATCAGGAATGCCGTTGTAAAAAGCATGGCGATTGCACACGCGCCAATCCAGAACACCTGAAAAAACCACTGCAAACTGGACACCCGGCAAAGGTGGCTCAAATGCATGAAGCCGAAGATCAGCCCACAGGTCAATTTGTGCACCGAAGACTTTTTCATGCATGACGAACGTGGCTCCCTCTCAATTCAATACTCAAATAAATTTTAAAAAATTGGCTTTCAGTATTTTACAAACAAATATGGTTTCTGTAAATGTATCAGGATGCTTGGCAGGTTGGATAAGGAGCGTGCACTTTGGTGTTCGAATTCGCAGCGCTGCAACAAAAAACCTGGCGAGTACTCTCGGTTTACAATCCTGAAATGGCCGGGTAATAAAAGCAAAGTAGGGGTCACACTTAAATTTGTAACAACATGAAATCTGTATTTGTAACTCGAAATCAGCCTTTTTCCCGCTATGTCCGCCTGGCGGTCTTGCCACTGCTGGCCTTTGTTTTTTCACTTGCTTCCTGCCAAAAAGAGTCGACGCCGGCCTTTGATCTACGAGATAAAGTTGCTGTTTCAACGCCGGTAAATGCGCGTACCACCTCGGTGGAGGGCGATGTATTGGAGCACACCCAATGGGTAATTGACAATATGCTGCCGCTTGCATTCGATGCGGATGTGTGCGCCGCCCTGTCGTCCGGCAACACCGGCTCTGCTGTAGTATCTGCCAAACTTGCTGCACTGGGTTATTCCAGTTTTGAGCAATTTTCAGAAGCGTATCGCGCCAGTGGGAGCAGTGTCATGTCGGCTATCCAAGCCGGAAACCTGTCGGGCACGGCAATTCAACAACTTGTAGCCGGGCATGTATTTGACCTGGGTACGCTGGATGACGGCGATTCGGCGAGCGCCGCCCTCCCTCCGTGTACCCAGCAATTTCAGTCCGATTTAGCCATGCTTCCACTTGTCTTATTGGCGGCATCAGAAACAGGTCCGGGATCAGGACTTGCCGGGGTTGTATATGTTATAACGGCCTATGTAAATTTCAATAATTGCCTGAGAGCAACTTACCCCAATGGCTAGTAAAGGCTTGACCACTAACAATTAGTATTTTTCTTCACAATCAAAAGTAATGAGCCATGACAAAAGTAATTTTCTTAACATTGGTTACACTGGTGTCGCTTGTATCCTGTAGCAAAGACACAAAACTGTCCGCCTCGGATTTAGAGGCCTTGCAGGCAAATCTGAATGCCGATTCGGAAGTTGAAAAAGCACGCTCCTGTTTTTCACAACACTGCCGGATTATAGCCTCCTTTCAGCCGAGTGATCTTCGTGAAATACAGGCTACAGTCGAATCCTGCGGGTTTTACGCCTCGACGGCTACGATACCCGAGTTGGAGAAATGTTTGGCTGGAAGCCCGTTCAAGGAGCAATTTGTCCAGGGTGAAGTGTTCCTTCGGGAATATGAAAAAGCATTCAAATCGGTGGAAAAACGCTTCCCGGAGTTGTTGCAGTTGAGTCCTCGGCAGCGAGCTGCTATGATCGTTCAAATTGGCGACGAACTTCCCAAAGCGATTCTATCCGACCATCAGACAAAACAAAAAAAATAACTCAATCATGAAAAAAAGACTCCAGGTACTCACGCTTGTCTTTCTGATGGGCGTGTCCTTTCAAGCAATTGCGGCTCCCTGCTACACGACCTTTTCCTATCAGGCAAGCATAGCGGCTGCTCAGTATACACAGCAGTGGGTAGACTGTACAGGCATAATACTCTCCGGCCCGTGCAAAACGGAAGCAACAGCAAGATATAACCAAGAGATGTTCAATATTACTGCTTCCTGGAATCAGTGTTGCTGTACCAATGGGCTATCCTGCTGCGGAAATTAACATAGATCAGGCCTTCCTTCACGTCGTACCCTTTCTCCCGGTCGGCGCAAGCCGACCGGTTTTTCCAATCAACAGACGTTGCATAACAGCTACGTTATCAATATTTTCGAGCGTATATGAAACTCATTATCCTCGCTTCACTACTTTCCATTGCGGCACTTTTTTCGTGTAATAAAGTTGTCGGCAACCCGACCCCAATCCCGGACGCCTCCCTTGAAAGTCGGCTGCATGCCGACCCGGAAGTACACGCCGCGCGTAAACTCCTGAAAGAGTATGGCCGCACATTGGTTTCACTCCAGCCGGAAGTGCTGCTTGATGTGCTGGCCAAGCTGGAATCGTGCGGGTTGCATCACGCAACGGCCAACCTGCCGGAATTGGAGAAATGCCTGGAAGGCAATCCGGCACAAAAACCTTACATCCGTTGCGTGCAGTTGCTCCGACTGTTTGAAAAGTCCGTGCGAACCGTCGAACAACGGTATCCGGAATTAGCCGAACGGAATAGCGATGAAAAAAACAGGATGGTTTTGTTACTGGAGGAGGAGTCGGTGCTGCCGGTTATTGGCTCGGTGCAAAAAAATCGAGCAATAACCGATATGATACCAAACACGCAGCAGGTAGCGCAGATTTCTAAAAAAGATTGAGGTAAAGAAAAAACGGCGCGAAAGGCCCACAAGCCTCCCGCGCCGCAATCGAATCAATCGAACGCAATCGAATCAATCAAAGCTGCGCCTGCACCATCGCTGCAAACTCAGCCACGGTCACCGCACCCTGGTCGCCTTCGCCTTGCTTGCGCACACTCACAGTACCGGCTTCCACTTCTTTTTCGCCCACGATGAGCAGGAAGGGAATACGCTTGAGTTCGTTGTCGCGGATTTTGCGGCCGATGGTTTCGTTCCGGTCGTCCACGTCACCACGCATGTCGGCGGCAGCCAGTTGGTGCTTCACCTGGTGCGCATACTCCGTGAATCGGTCGGATACGGGCAGCACGACGAACTGCTCCGGCGTGAGCCACAGCGGGAACTTGCCCGCGCAGTGTTCGATAAGCACTGCCGTGAAACGCTCCATGCTTCCGAAGGGGGCGCGGTGGATCATCACCGGGCGGTGCTCCTGGTTGTCGGCACCAATATAGGTCAGGTTGAAACGCTCCGGCAGGTTGTAATCCACCTGAATGGTGCCAAGTTGCCACGAGCGGCCGAGGGCGTCTTTCACCATAAAGTCGAGTTTGGGGCCGTAAAAAGCTGCCTCTCCAAGTTCTGTAACGGTAGGCAGGCCAACCTCGGCCGCAGCGTCAATGATGGCCTGCTCGGCCTTGCGCCAGTTCTCGTCGGAGCCTACATATTTTTCCTTGTTGTCCGGGTCGCGCAGACTGATCTGGGCGGTGAACTGGTCGAAGCCCATCTTGGCCAGCACAAAGCGGGTGAGGTCGAGTACCCCGAGGAACTCCTCTTTGAGCTGATCCTCCGTGCAAAAAATGTGAGCATCGTCTTGCGTGAAACCGCGCACACGGGTCAGGCCGTGCAGTTCGCCGGATTGCTCGTAGCGGTACACCGTGCCAAATTCCGCGATGCGCACGGGCAATTCCCGATACGAGCGCGGCCGGTAGCCATAAATTTCGCAGTGGTGCGGGCAGTTCATCGGCTTGAGCAAAAACACCTCATCCTTAGCCGGGGTGAGGATAGGCCGGAAAGCATCCTCGCCGTATTTTTCCCAGTGGCCCGACGTAACGTACAGCTGCTTGGAACCGATGTGCGGCGTGATAACCGGTGTGTAGCCGCGTTTGATTTGTTCTTTTTTCAGGAAATCCTCCAGACGGGTGCGCAACGCTGTGCCTTTGGGCAACCACATAGGCAAACCCTGACCCACTTTCTCGGAAAACATGAATAATTCCAGCTCCTGACCAAGTTTGCGGTGGTCGCGTTTTTTGGCTTCCTCCAGCAGGTGCATGTACTCGTCCAGTTCCTTTTGTTTGGGAAAGGTGATGGCGTACACGCGGGTGAGCTGTTTGCGCTTCTCGTCGCCACGCCAGTAAGCGCCGGCGAGGTTGAGGATTTTGGCGGCCTTGATCGGCTCGGTGCTGGGGATGTGCGGGCCTTTGCAGAGGTCCACAAAATTGCCCTGCTCGTAAAAGGTGATCTGCCCGTCTTCCAACCCTTCGAGGAGCTCGAGCTTGTACTCGTCGCCTTTTTCGGTGAAGTACTGTACCGCTTCGGCTTTGCTCACTTCGCGGCGGTTGTACTCGGATTTGGCGCGAGCCAGTTCCAACATTTTCTGCTCAATGGCAGGAATGTCGGCGGCAGTCAGCGGCCGGTCGCCGGTGTCAACGTCGTAGTAAAATCCGTTTTCGATGGGCGGCCCGATACCGAACTTGATGCCCGGAAACAATGCCTCCAGGGTCTCGGCCAGCAGGTGCGCCGATGAGTGCCAGAACGTAGTTTTGCCTTCTTTGTCTTCCCATTTATGGAAAACGATGGTGGCATCTTCGGTGATCGGGCGCGTGAGGTCGCGCACTTCGCCGTTGACTTTGGCAGCCAGCACAACACGGGCAGGCCCTCGCTGATGGACTTGGCCACATCAAGGGCGGTGGTTCCGGCGGCATACTGACGAATGTTGCCGTCGGGAAATGTGATGTTGATCATAAAAAAGGTGGTTTTGCCCGCCCATACAACAGGCGGGTGCCCGCGCGTCCTACAAACGACGGGGGCGGTTTACGATTGAGGCGCAAAGGTAGGGGGAAATTCCTATCCGTAAATATCCCGCAACGCCACCGCCTGCCCGTCCACCAAAAACGTATCGTCCAGGCTTTGCAAGTTGGTTTCCAACCACTGTCCGGTCTTTTCAATACGCTCAAACACCGTCACTTCATGCCGTTGCGCTTCGAGGAAAAGGATGTAGCGCAGGGTAGGGATTTTTTTGTAGCAGGGCAGTTTTTCGCCAAAATCGTATTGGCGGGTGTTTTTCGACAACACTTCAAAAAGCAGCACAGGCGTCAGTTCGGCGTTCATGCCCGGGCGGTACTCGTACAATTGCGCGGGCTGCGCCACCACAGAGCCGTCGGGGTTGAACACCGCATGGTCGCAATCGGGGATACACAACGGGCGGTTGCTGTTGTGAACTTTAAAATTGGGGTTCGACTTTGGAAAAATCCGTTTCAGGACATGGAGCAGTTCAGCCATCAGGCTGCTGTGGTCTTCAGATTCATAACTCATGGTGGTTATAATTTCCTGGTTGTAATAATCGGCCCGGTATTCGGCTTCTTCCAGCAACTCCCAGTACTCCTCGAAAGTAGCGGGAAACCGTACGATCGCGCCCTGAGCAAGATCGTAGAGTTCCTGGTTGGTCAGCGGAAATTTGATGGAGGTATTCATGGTGTTGCGCCTGTTGTTATCGAATCGTACCACAAACCTAAGGTAAAAAAGCCGGAAGGCTGCACGGAAAAATTGGCCCGGGCTTAACACCATGCTGCCCTTTACCGACAGATTATTTTTTCCCAAACAACAAGCGAATGCCCGCCCGCCGGTATCTTCGTTGCATTCCACAGTTCTGAATCAACTTTCCAAAACGATGAAACCACTCTACCTCGCCGCCAGCTTTTTCCTCCTGCCCCTGTGTGCCGCTGCACATAACACGGAACCCGCCAACAGCATTGATATTTCCCTGAGCGTCACGCATGTCAGTTGCGCCGGGGCAGAAGACGGGGCTATCTCTGTTATGGTAAGCGGCGGCAGCGCGCCCTATTCTTATACCTGGAGTACCGGAAGTACCGGGCCTGTCAATCCGGGGCTTTCTCCGGGAGCATACACGGTCACGGTCACCGACGTTACCGGCGCTACAGATACAGCCACCGCCACCGTGCTCGAAGCCGATCCCATCCTGCTGAGCGCCGATGTAGAAGACCCGCTTTTCCTAATCCCCGGCAGCGGCAAAATCACCCTGAATGCTTGCGGCGGCACACCGCAATACACCTACCTCTGGTCAACCGGAGGCACGACAAAAAATCTGACAAATCTGCACGGTGGTGTTTATGAGGTTACTGTTGTTGACAGCAAAGGTTGCACGGCAACCTTGCCTGTGGCGGTCAATGATCCCGGGGACACGAGTGTATTCTTTTGGTTGGAATCGTTTGACAATATGCGCTGCGACACGCCTTGCGCACAAATCATACTAAACCCGCAGCAAGGTGTCGAGTATGACTGGATTGGCCCGGGCGGTTTTACGAGCA
This sequence comes from Lewinellaceae bacterium, assembly GCA_016719605.1. GTDB lineage: Bacteria > Bacteroidota > Bacteroidia > Chitinophagales > Saprospiraceae > M3007. The sequence goes on from JADJYW010000029.1 coordinate 147,187, forward strand.
CAGCGCTTTCCAATCAGTTGTGTTACCCGGGAATTTACCAGATCACAGCCTGGGCCGGCGGCCCAAATGGCAACAGCGTAACCAATTACTTCGTAGTGCGCCCCAAACTCCCCGCCCCGCCCCTGCAAATCCAGTCCTCCAGCCCCACCTATTGTACCGGCACGTCGTTTGGTTCCTGCGAACAACTCTGCCCCAACAGCACCGTCACCTACACGGCCGTACCAACCAACAACCCTTGCGGGCCAATTGAGTACACCTGGACTATCACCGGCGCCGTGGACTACACCGTGAGCGCCACCGGCGAATCGGTAACCATACAATGGGGCGACCCAGGCGGCGGGCAAATAGCCGTGCGCGGCGAAAACGAATTTTACTGCTATTCCTCCACCAACAAATGCATTTTGGTCACGGAAGAACCCCAGGCCCACTTCGCCGCCAGCCCCGCCCCGGCACCCGACGGCGTATTGCGCGTGTGCAAAGGCCAAACGGTATGGTTCGACAACACCAGCCTCGACGCCACGCAGTACGAATGGCAGTTTTCCGACGACCTCTCCGGCACCAACGCAGAAAATACCCAGCACATGTTTTCCACACCCGGCCTGTTTCAGGTCGCGCTCATCGCCCGTAACCAGTGTTTTTGCGCCGACACGACCCTGCTCGATGTGGAAGTGCTGGATACCGAAACGCCGCTCGTGGAGTGCGTGAGCACCATCTGCCCCGGCGAAACGGTCACGTATTCCACGCCCGCCACCTGTATGCCGTTCGTCTGGACGGTTTCCGCCAACGGCAACATCGTATCGGGCGGCGGCCCAACGGACCCTACCATCACGGTGCAATGGCTGAGCGGCCCCGACGGCACGATCAGCCTGGCGGTACCCACCTGCGGCGCCAACACCTGCCCCGAACCGGCCGTGCTGCGGGTGCCCGTGCTATCCGACCTGGCGAAAATCGAAGGCCCCGACCGCGTTTGCCCCGGCACGGAAGCGACGTACACGATCTCGCCGTTCGACGGCACCTATTTTTCCTGGAAAATACTGGGCGGCAGCGGGGAAATCCTCGAAGGCCAAGGCACCAATGAGGTACAGGTGCGCTGGAATTTCCCGAATTCAATCTCCCGCCTCATCGTGGAATATGAAAACTGCTACCTCGATTGCAGCGGGAGCGACACGCTTCAGGTGCGCGTGCGTCCGCCTTACGGCCTGCATGGCCCGGTCGAACTTTGCGCCGACGCAACGGGTACGGTAAAAACAGTTTTGGGAACCTCCGGCGCATTGCTCAGCAACTGGTGGACCCTGCACGGGCCGGATGGTTCGGTCGTGTGGACGTCGCCCGCGCATGCTACATCCGTCAGCCCGACATTTTCAGCCGGCCCCGGTTCCTACCGTTTGGTGGCCGTGCCCGATCCGGCAGTTTTCAACAACACCTGCTCCGACAGCGCCGAGTGGACAATATTAGTGGCGCCCAAACCAGCCAAACCCACGGGAATTGGTGGCCCCGACCAATACTGCCCCGGCTCGCCGACTTCCTTCAGCGCGCTCGGCATTGCGCCGCAAAACAAGGCGGTTTGGAGTATCAAAAATACCGACGCCAATCCCATCGCCCAAGAGGGCAACCCCGCAAACGCCACCTTTACCGCCGGCGACCCGCGCTGGGTAGCCGCCCGGCAGGTGTCCACCGAGGGACTGGGCTGCACGTCGGACACAATCCGGCTGCTGCTTGGCGCCGCCAAACCCTTGCCCGTGAGCGGTGCGCCCGGGGTGTGCGCCGGCGCCGTGGCCACATATTCCGCGCCCGACTACCCCAATTTTGATTACCAATGGACCATTATTCCCGCCGACGCGGGCGCGATTAGCGCCGGGCAAGGCACGCACGAGGTGGAAATTTTCTGGCCGCATGCCGGCGTTTTTGAGGTGCAACTGAGCATTTGCGGCCAGCAAACAACCCACACCGTGGAGGTTTGGGCCTTGCCGCAGCCCAAGCCCCAATTCCCGGAAGGCGTTTGTCCAGGCGATTCCGTGGTAGCGTCGTCTGCCGCAGTGTTTGATGCCTATTTATGGAAAAACGAAACCGGCGCCACCGTCGGAACGACAAATACGGCGCTTGTGCCCTGGGGGGCGTACGCCCTGGTGGTGACCGACGACCGCGGCTGCCGGGGCACGGCGGAGTTTTTTGTGAAAGAATACCCAAAACCAAATCTGACCATCAGCACCCTGGATCCCACCGGGTTTTGCAACAACTCCCTTTTCGTGAAAATGACCGCGCTTACCACCGAAGACGGTGATTTTCAATACGAGTGGTTTCAGGACGGTTTGCCGGTAGGCGACAACACACCGATCTACTACACCAACCAGTACGGCAACTACACCGCTCGCGTGACCAACCAGTACGGCTGCTCGGCTACCGACGGCCCGATCCGTGTTTTTGAATACTGCGGGGGCGTTTGCCACAACCCCAACCATGCGCCCAAGTGCCCGCCGGGCGCCGTGGACATCGGTATTCAGCCCCTCCCCCAGTGCACTGATTTTCAGTTCAACGTACTTGCCGGCGCCGACTATTTACCCGGCTCGGCGAATTGGCGGTTTGGCGAATCCGGCGCCAGTTTTCTCGGCAGCAGTACCGACGACAATCCCGTGTTTTCATTTCCAAATGCCGGGCAGTACATCGTGGTACTGTACGCTACCCTGCAAAACGGCGCCGCCTGTACGGTGCTCGACTCGGTGAAAGTGCTGGCTGCCGCCCAGTTCGGGCAGGTGCGCAGCTGTCCGGGCGACTCCACCAGTTTGAAAGATGTGAGCACTTTTTTGCCCGGCACCTCCATCGTTTCCTGGCAATGGGATTTTGGCGATCCGGCTTCCGGAGCAGCCAACCAATCGAACCAACGCGACGTGAAACACCAGTATGCCATGGCCGGCCCGTATCCGGTCAGCCTCACCGTCACGGCGGTTGGCGGCTGCACGTCCACATTTTCGGAAAACGTTGTCGTTCCCGAATTTCCGACGCTGGTACCGGTGCCGCAAACGGCCCTTTGCGCAGGTAATGCCACGCCTTTGGCCATTACGGAAACCGCTGACCTGACATTTGTTACCTGGAATTTTGACGATCCGGCCAGTGGGCCGCTGAATACGGCCTCGGGCGCCGAAGTTTTTCACCAATACGCCGCAGCCGGGACGTATGCGCCGGCCGTCACGGCCCGAAATGTGGCCGGGTGCAGCCTTACTCTGGACCAAACGCTCGAAATTTTTCCAAACCTGCTCACCGGGGCGATCAGTCCCGGTGGTATTTCGGTGCTATGCCAGGGGCAATCGCTGCTGCTGGATGCGCCGCCGGTTGGGGTTTTCTACTCGTGGTCAAACGGCGCGTCGGGGCAACAAATCACGGTCGCGCAAACCGGCCTGTACGCGCTCACCGTCACCGACGCAATGGGCTGCACCTTTTCGCCTCCGGCAAAAGAAGTAAACGTGTTGCCTGCACCCGACGGCGCCATTCGGGCGCTCCTGTTCAACGAAAACGACCAAATCACGGGTATCGAAACCAGTGCCCTGACGGTATGTGCGGGCGAAACCGTGCACCTGTACACCAATGAGCAGGCCAACCACAACTACGCCTGGTCGTCGGGTGGTTTTGGCGGGGTACAGGAGTTTTCGGAAGTTCGAAACAACCTGTTGCCTGCCGGCAATTACTTGTATCATATCACCGTCACGAACGCGCTTACCGGTTGCACCGCCGTCACGCAGGTTTTCCCGGTGACGGTAAATCCGGTACCCACGGGGCTGGCCGTTTCCACCGACCAAAACTGTGCGGGCACAGTTGCCAACGTCAGTTACGACGGCCCGCAACCGCCCGGCTGGCAATATTTCTGGAACAACGGCGCTACCGGGCCGGGATTTGCAACGACGGAGCCGGGACATTTTTTTGTGCGTGTGGTCAATGAATTTGGCTGTGCCGCCAGCAGTGAAAAAGTGACCATCCTGCCCGGGCCAAATATCGCGGCCCTGCCCTCGGGTTGCCACCGCCGCTGCGAACCTGATTCGTTGTGTTTGCCGGCTATGCCGGAAATCGTCAGTTGGCAGTGGTTTTTCAACGGCGCGGCAATCCCCGGCGCCACCGGCCCGAATCTGGTAGCCACCGAAAGCGGCGCCTACTGGGCCGAACTGACCGATACCAGCGGCTGCCACGCGCAAAGTGTGCCGCTCACCCTGGAACTTTTCACCGGCACGGGCGACGTACTCGGGTCGGTTTGGTCCGATGTGAACCACAACGGGATCATTGACCCGGCCGACACGTTGGTCGGCGGCATCCCCGTTCAACTTTGGCAAAATGGCGGTATCGTCTCCGGTGGACAATCCGGCGCGGGCGGGCAGTTTGTTTTTGGAAATGTGCCGTCTGTCGGCGGGTTTGTCGTCGTGGACAGCGTGGCGTTGCCAGTCGGCTGGAACATTGTTATCGGGCAAAGCCCGGCCGATTTGGTTGGGTGTGCAGCGGTAGCACAAGCGCAGTTGTTGTTGGCTGGGCCGGCGCCGTGTTTGCCCACGCTGGGCACGCTGAACGCTACTGCCTGTGCGGGTGGCAGTTTCGACTACAACGGCACGGCCATACCGGCGGGAACTTCACAGGAATTTACCCTGCAAAACCACCTCGGCTGCGATTCCGTGCTCACGGTGACCGTGGCCGAGCAGGCCGTTACGTTCGGAACGTTGAGCGCTGCCGCTTGTCCGGGAAGCAGTTTCGACTACAACGGCACGGCCATACCGGCGGGAACTTCGCAGGAATTTATCCTGCAAAACTATCTCGGATGCGATTCCGTGCTCACGGTGACCGTGGCCGAGCAGGCCGTTACGTTCGGTACGTTGAGCGCGGCGGCTTGTCCGGGTGGCAGTTTCGACTACAACGGCACGGCCATACCGGCGGGAACTTCGCAGGAATTTACTTTGCTAAACCATCTCGGTTGCGATTCCGTGCTCACGGTGACCGTGGCCGAGCAGGCTGTTACGTTTGGAACGTTGAGCGCCGCCGCTTGTCCGGGTGGCAGTTTCGACTACAACGGCACGGCCATACCGGCGGGAACTTCGCAGGAATTTACTTTGCAAAACTATCTCGGATGCGATTCCGTGCTCACGGTGACCGTGGCCGAGCAGGCCGTTACGTTTGGAACGTTGAGCGCCGCCGCTTGTCCGGGAAGTAGTTTTGACTACAACGGCACGGCCATACCGGCGGGAACTTCGCAGGAATTTACCCTGCAAAACTATCTCGGATGCGATTCCGTACTTACGGTGACCGTGGCCGAGCAGGCCGTTACGTTCGGCACGTTGAGCGCCGCCGCTTGTCCGGGTGGCAGTTTCGACTACAACGGCACGGCTGTACCGGCCGGAACTTCGCAGGAATTTACCCTGCAAAACTACCTCGGCTGCGATTCCGTACTTACGGTGACCGTGGCCGAGCAGGCAGCAATTCAATTTTCCCTGACTACCGAGAAATCCTGTGCCGACAACCCGACGGGTAGCGTTTCCGTGCAAAATCTTTCCGGCGGATTGCTGCCGCTGGAGTTTTCATTGGACGGCTTGCTATTCCAGCAAGTCCCGGTGTTTGAGGATTTGTCTGCGGGCACGCACCAACTCCGGGTACAGGATGATGCGGGCTGTACGGCGGAGCAAACCTTTTTTATTGAGGCTATTCCTGTGCCGGAGTTTGAGTTGCCAAGCCCGGTTTTGCTGACCTGCGACGGTACACCTGTTGCCGTTCAGCCGACGCTGACCAGTGTTGCCACAGACATTAGCTACTTGTGGTGGAACGGCTCCACGGAGGCGGTCGTGCAGGTGGTGCAGGCCGGGCCGATCTGGCTGGAAATTACCAATACCTGTGGGAGTATCCGCAAAAACACCGAGGTAGTGTGGGGTACGGGGACGGGCGATACAACCCTGGCGTATCTTCCCAATGTGTTTATGCCGGGCGCCCGGGACGCGCAAAACGACAAATTTCAGCCCATGTTTGTGCCGGAGGTGACGGTGCTGGAGTATCTCCTGGAGGTGTACGATCGGTGGGGGAATCTGGTATTCCGCACGCAGCGGTTGGAAGAGGGCTGGACTGGTTCGGCCCGTGGTCAGGCCGGTATGCCCGGTTCGTATGTTTGGCGGCTGGAGGTGCGGGCGCTGCATTGCGGGCAAGAGATTGAGATCAGGAAAAACGGAAGCGTGGCCTTGGTTCGGTAGGCAAGGGATACACGGTGTACTAAATTTTATTTCCAGTGTACCCGGACGATAGCGAACTTTGCTCCCCTTTCCCGGTTTGACCTTTCTCATCCAGCCATTGGCCAGCGGCCAGCGGCGAACAGCGAACAGCCCATGTCCGAACCCGTCAACGCAGTCAATTTTTCCCTTTTCCGCCGCGTGCTCACCATGGTACGTCCGTATCGGAGGACGTTTTATTTTACAGCGGCACTGGCGGTTTTGCTGGCTCCGTTGGCTATTGCGCGGCCCAAGTTGCTGCAAACGATGGTGGACGACCATGTTTTTCAGGGCGATGTGCCGGGCATGACGTTTTTGGCTGCGGTCATCGTGGGCGTGTTGCTGGTGGAGGTTGTGCTGCGGTACTTTTTTTTGTACCAGGCCGACTGGCTGGGGCAGGTCATTGTGCGCGATCTGCGCACCCGGGTTTTCCGGCATGTTACGAAGCTCAACCTGCCGTATTTTGACAAAACCCCCATCGGGCAGAGCACGACGCGCACGATCAACGACATTGAGGCCATCAATACCGTGTTTTCCGAAGGCAGCATCACTATTTTGGCTGATTTGCTCACGCTGACAGCGGTCATGGGCATGATGTTTTACACATCCTGGAAACTGACGCTGGTGGTACTCACCGTATTTCCGTTGCTGATCTGGGGCAGTTATCGGTTCAAGGAAAGCGTGCGCAAGAGTTATGAAAAAGTGCGCAACCACATTTCCACGATGAACAGTTTTTTGCAGGAGCGTATCACCGGGATGCGCATCGTGCAGATTTTCAACGCCGAAGCACAGGAGTCTGAAAAATTTCGGACGATCAACCGCGACTACACGGCTGCCAACCTGCGCTCTATTCTGGCCTACGCCATTTTTTTTCCCGTGGTGGATATTATCTCGGCGCTCTCCCTTGGCCTCATGGTCTGGTACGGCTCGCGGGGGGTATTGTCCGAAGAGGTGACTATCGGTACATTGGTGGCCTTTCCGCTGTACATTTCCATGCTGTACCGCCCGATACGGATGCTGGCCGACAAATTCAATACCCTGCAAATGGGCCTCATTGCAGCGGAGCGCGTGTTCAAATTGCTGGAAACCAAAGATACCGTGCGCAACGACGGTATACTGGCCCCCGAAAAAATGCAGGGCGACCTGGCTTTCGAAAATGTCTGGTTTTCGTACAGCGGCAACGCGGAGGAATCGGTACTGAAAAACGTGTCGTTCCACATCCCGCCCGGCAACACGCTGGCCATTGTGGGCAGCACAGGTAGCGGCAAAACAACGATCATCAGTTTGCTCAACCGATTTTATGAAATTCAGTCGGGCAGCATCAAAATAGACGGGCATGATCTGCACGACTACGACGTGTACGCCCTGCGCCGACGCATCGCCGTGGTATTGCAGGACGTATTTTTATTTTCGGGCACTGTGCTGGAAAACATCACCCTGCGCGACCCGGGTATCAGCGAGGAACAGGTGATACATGCCGCCAAGATGATCGGCGCACACGCCTTCATCAACAAACTGCCGGGAGGCTACCACTACCAGGTGCAGGAACGCGGCGCCACGCTTTCGATGGGGCAGCGCCAGTTGATCTCCTTCGTGCGGGCGCTGGTGTTCAATCCCGACATCCTGATCCTCGACGAGGCCACCTCGTCTATAGACCCCGAATCGGAGAGCATCATCCAGTTTGCCATCGAGCGGCTCATCGCCCGGCGCACAAGCATCATCATCGCGCACCGGCTGTCCACCATCCGCCACGCAGCCAACGTACTGGTGCTGGAAAAAGGCGAGGTGCGGGAATTCGGCCCGCCGGACATGCTTTTGGCTATTGAGGGGGGGCGGTACCGGGAGCTGTACGAGAAACAGTTTGTGGTGGCCGAAGCCGGTTAATGCCACCAATGGCCAAGTAGTACAAGAGCGGAACAGGCTATGCAACCTCCCCTTTCGCTCGCAGTCTCTACCACCACTTGTTCACCAAATCTTGTATTTATGAAACAGTTTTTCTTCCAACAATTCGGCCTGTCTTCCCTGCTCTTGCTGCTTTTTTGCGCAACACTCCCGGCACAGGAGTCCTTCGGGGTCACTTTCCGGCGAGACCACAGCAATTTTTCCAACCAACACGACCCCTGCCAGGTCTTCATCGGCGTGGGCACCAGTGCGGTTTCCGGAGGCCTCCAAGTGGACTACACCGTGGATGGAACACCGGCCCGAACTGCCGGCGTACTGGCCGGCGATGTACTTTTGGCGCTGGACGGCGTGCCCGTGCGCTCCCAGTCCGAGCTGATCCGCGAACGCGACAAACACCGGCAAGGCGACGCATTTTCCATGAAAATTTTGCGCGACGGCCGCGAGATGACCGTAAATGCCCGCTTCAAGGCATGCAGCCCGGAAGAGCTCGAAATATCCCGTCAAAACCGGGAAATGGAGGAAATACGCATGGAGGAAATGGCTGAACGAATGGCCGAAAAATACCTCCGGGCGCAACGGGTTGAACGCGATCCCTGCAAAGTCTTTATCGGTGTTTATAGCAGCGGCTACGCCATTGACGGGCGCGGCACACGCGTCACGGGGGTTATAGACGACACCCCTGCCAAACAAAGCGGCATACAACCCGGCGATGTCATCCTCGCGTTCAACAACCAGCCAATCAATACCCACAACGACCTGCTGCTCGAGCGCAACAAGTACCAGCCGGGTGATGCTTTCCGCCTGACTGTAGTCCGCAACGGGGCCACCCTGAACATAGATGCCCGGTTCAAATCCTGCGCCACTCCGGATGCTGCGCCCGTACAAAATAACAAGGAGGTACCGGCCGGGACTGAATCCAGAAACGAGCCGGCCGGGGCCGACAATCTCTTGTCGCTGGAAGTACTGGAAGCCTATCCAAACCCTACTTATGGGCCATTGAATATCCGCTTTGAAGCCGAAGCCGTGCCGACTACTGTGCGCATACTCGATGTTTCCGGCAAGGCAGTGTACACCAAAGACTTGCCCCGGTTTGGCGGTTCCTTCAGCGAGCAGATCAACCTGTTCAGCCAGAAACCCGGGAACTATGTGCTGAGCATTCAGCAGGGCGACAACATACGCACCAGGCAAATCGTGCTACTCCCGGGGGCTTAGCCTTCACAGAAGCACAGACAAAAAAGTATCCCCGCCGGACAACCTGTTGCCGACGGGGATACTTTTTATTGGCGCGGAAATCTATCGCCTTTCCACGACAGGGAACCACACGATTTAGCCTCGAAATTTGTCCAGCAACTCTGCCAGTTCTGTTGCTTCGGCCTCGCTCAGATTGCCCCCGGGCATATTTTTTGGGTCTACAAAACCTGCGGCGTGGAGGTCGGCCAGTAGTTTTTTTCCTGTTTCGGAGATCGTGACCACTACCATGCGGCGGTCGCCTTTGTGCGGCACGCGCTCCACATAGCCGCTTTCGCGCAGTTTTTCTACCAGACGGCTCACATTGCTGCTGCGGTCTATCATGCGGCCCTTGATGTCCAGCACCGAAAGACCGTTCGGGTAGCTGCCGTTCAGGATGCGCAGGATATTGTACTGCGGGTGGGTAAGACCAAAAGGGCGCAGATGCCGCTGTATGAAACAATCCAGCCAGCTGGCTGTGAATAAAATATTCAACATGGCACGCTGGCGTGGCTGCATGGGTTTGGTGTTTTTAAGTTCGGCTTCGATATTCATGACATGTGAATTAGATGTAAATACACTAAATGCCGAAAATGGATTTTTTGTTTTAGAGACTGCTTGAATTTCAATGTCAGGGTACCTTGTGCAAGTATGTCATGGCCGGGTATGTGGGAAAAAGGTGGTGGCACAAATCAACACGATTCGCCAGGCCGGACGCCAGCCCTACCGCCGGCAGTACAGCGATGATCCTGACCAACGGGTATTTTCCTTTCACTACATCGAGCACGAGCACATCGGTTCAGCGCTGATAAATGCCTTCCCGAGATGGCAGCATAAACTGGATGAATTGCTGGTGTAAGAAACGCCGACGGAAAACCACAGATTGGGAATGTGTACGGCTGCGGGAAACGTTGGGATCAACGCATGACTGAAACCGGCATACCCGGATCGTAGGTACCCTTGATCACGGGACTTTGGCGGTTACCGGTATAGGCGCGCACGTTTTCGTAGATGTAGTCGTATATCTCCTGCACCGACACGATTTTGTCCTTGTTTTTGTCGGCCTCACCCTTTAAGCCGCGAATCAGGAAGTGGCTGAACACACCCTGACGCAGGCCGGCGGACTCCAGCGAGGTCTCGTCCGCCTTGGACGACATGATGAGTGCCGTGCCGGACACGGCTTTAGACAAAGCCTGGTAGTACTGGTTGAGCACCGGTTCGGTTTCGCCGGAGCGCATGGCGAAGATACTGCCGGAGTGGCAGGCATCGGCTACGCAGAGTTTGTATTTGGCCTTGCACTTATTGAACAGGCCGGCTATTTCTTCGTGGCCGATCTTGTTGTTGTAGCCATCAAAATCAATAGGCAGGAAGGAGCCATTCAGGCCGTGCCCGGAGAAATAGAACAGTACGAGATCATTCGGCCCGGCCTTGTCAAAGATTTCTTGCAGGGTACCCAGCAAGTTTTCGCGGGTAGCCTCCTCGTCAATCAGTACGCGCACTTGTTCGTCGGGCAGTGCGCCGCCTTCGAGGCTTTTCAGGAATGCATAGAATCGGTAAGCATCGTCGTCCGTGTATCGGAGCACCGGCATGTGGTCGTATGAGGCGACACCGGCAACCACGGCCCATACTTTAGCCTCGACCTGCACGGGCGCGGCTGGGGATGGTTCGATTTGTGTGGGTTGGTAATCATTCGGCTGCTCCACACCGACAAACTCGCCGGCACGCCAGTAGCCCGTCACTTCGGTGCCGTCGTACAAGTAAAGGGTTCCCTTGCCCATGAACGCGCCATCGGCCCATTCCCCGCGGTAGCGGTCGCCGTTGGCATAGGTGCAAATTCCGAAGCCGTGGGGTTGGCTGTTTTGAAACTCTCCCACAAACTTGGCCGACCCTTCCTTGAAGATGTAGGTGCCGCTGCCGTCGGTACAATCTCCTTGGATGCAGCCGATTTGTCCACTTTCGATCAGGCTGGAACCGATAAACTCACCTTCGCGCCAGTCGCCACTCTCTTCTCTGCCGTCGGCGTGCAGCCGGGTACCGGTACCGTGCGGAAAGTTGTTTTTGAATTGACCCACATATTTGTCGCCATTTGGAAAAAAGAATGTGCCGTCTCCATTGAATTTACCGTTGGCAAACGTGCCTTCGTACTTGCTGCCGTCGGGATAGGCAAATATGCCGGAGCCGTTTTTGCAGTCGCCGCTCAGGCAGCCGGCCTGGATGTTGGTCCCGTCGTCTTGTTGCTCCTCTTTTTTTCCGGCGATGTACTCGTCCAGGAGATTACCGTTTTCATCCACCGGTTTGCCTTTTTTCCACAGCCGGTGCGTTTGGTACCATCGGAATACGTTTTTGTGCCCTTGCCATCGGGGTAGCGGTTTTTCCATTCGCCACTGTATTTGCTGTTGTCGGTGTAGTAGCACACGCCGACACCATGTATCTCGCCATTTTTGAAATCGCCGATGTACTTGGCGCCGGAGGGGTAGACGAATGTGCCCTTGCCATCCACACAATTTCCGGCAACACACTGCGCGGAGGCGGACGAAGATAAGCACGCGATAAAAAGCAGGGAAAACAGAACTTGTTTCATAAATTGAAATTCCAAACAGCAAGTTGGTTGATGATTTTTTTCAGGATGCGCAGGTTTAACCCCTTAGTGCGGGAATTATTGCAAAAGTAACCCCTACTTTCGCCCGCTCATCCAACAGTACATCAATGATAAAAAAAATCTGCTTGCTTTTCCTGTTTGTCTGGAGCGCTACGCTTGCCGTTGCTCAGCAGAAACCCGCCTACATCCTGTACAACGCACAGGGTAAAAAAGTATCCTACACCAAAATGCTGAAAACACTGCAAGGCAAGGACGTCGTGCTTTTGGCGAATACCACAACAACGCTATCGCCCATTGGCTCCAGTTGGAACTTGCTCAGGATCTACACCAAAAACGTGCACTCGTGTTCGGGGCCGAAATGTTCGAGGCCGACAACCAAATCGCACTCGACCGGTATCTGAAAGGCGAGATTGATGCCAAAGGCTTAGACACGCTGGCCCGGCTCTGGAATAACTATAAAACCGACTATGCGCCTTTGGTCAAATTTGCCAAAGCCAATCGGCTCGCTTTTGCTGCTACCAATATCCCCCGCCGCTATGCTTCCATGGTGTCCCGCGGAGGATTCGCAGCGCTGGACACACTGTCCGACCGCGAAAAAGCCTGGATAGCGCCCCTGCCCATGGCTTATGACCCCGAGCTGCCGGGCTACAAAAACATGCTAACCATGATGGGCGACCATGCCAACGATAATTTTCCCAAAGCACAGGCATGCAAGGATGCCACTATGGCGCATTTTATCCTGCAATACTACCGCCCCGGCAGCCTGTTTCTGCACTTCAATGGCGCCTATCACTCGGACAACTACGAGGGTATCCTTTGGTATCTGAAACAAAAAAGCCCTGCCCTGAAATACGCCACCATAACCACCGTGTCTCAAACAGATATATCCAAACTGCTCGCTGAAAACAAAGGCCGGGCCGATTTTATCATCTGCGTAGACGAGGACATGACCACTACATACTAAGTTTCTGGTTGGAAGGTTGGAAGGTTTCTGGTTGGAGGGTTACTGGTTAAAAAAAATACTAACCAGAAACCTTCTAACCAGAAACCTTCCAACCAGAAACCTTCTAACCAGAAACCTTCCAACCAGAAACCTTCTAACCAGAAACCTTCTAACCAGAAACCTTCTAACCAGAAACCTTCCAACCCACTTATGCAACTCGACACCTTTGAAGTCACAGGCGGCATACCGCTGCGCGGCGACTTGCACCCACAGGGCGCCAAAAATGAGGCACTGCAAGTCATCAGCGCCGTTTTGCTCACTGATGAACAAGTGACAATCTCCAATGTGCCGGACATCCTCGATGTCAACAAACTAATCGAACTCCTGCGCGGACTTGGTGTCACGGTGGAGCAACTGGCCCCGGATACCTACCGCTTCTGTGCCGGCACGATTGACATCGGTTATCTCCGCTCCGATAATTTTATGAAAGACGCCCAGCGCCTGCGCGGCTCCGTCATGCTCATCGGCCCCTTGCTCGCCCGGTTTGGCAAAGCTGCACTGCCCAAACCAGGGGGCGACAAGATAGGTCGCCGACGACTGGATACCCACTTCCTCGGTTTTCAACAACTGGGTGCAGAATTCAAATACGACGACGAGCGAGATGTCTATTTCGTGCAGCAACCCAAAGGGGGACTGGCCGGCGCCTACATCCATCTGGACGAGATATCGGTGACCGGTACCGCCAACGTGGTTATGGCCGCCGTACTGGCCAAAGGCAAAACCACCGTGTACAACGCTGCTTGCGAGCCTTATGTGCAACAACTCTGCAGGTTGCTAATCGCCATGGGCGCCAAAATAGAAGGCATCGGCTCCAACCTCCTGCAAATCCAGGGCGTGGAAACCCTCCAGGGGGCCGAGCACCGTTGCCTGCCCGATATGATCGAGGTAGGTAGTTTTATCGGTCTCGCAGCCATGACCCAGTCTGAAATTACCATTAAAAATGCCGGGGTGGCGCACCTCGGTATCATTCCGCATACCTTCGAACGCCTCGGTATCATCATAGAGCGGCGGGGCGACGACCTCCACATCCCCGCACAAGAGCACTACGAAATCAACACTTTTATTGACGGCTCCATCCTCACCATTTATGATGCCCCCTGGCCAGGTTTTACGCCCGACCTCATGTCCATCATACTCGTGGTGGCTACACAAGCCCGCGGCAGTGTGCTGGTACACCAGAAAATGTTTGAGAGCCGCCTGTTTTTTGTAGACAAATTGATAGACATGGGCGCCCAGATCATTCTCTGCGACCCGCACCGCGCCACTGTCATCGGCTTGGACCGGCGCTCGCAGTTGCGCGGTATCGAGATGACCTCCCCGATATCCGGGCAGGACAAGCCCTGCTTATTGCTGCGCTATCGGCCAAAGGACGCAGCCTCATCCACAATGTCCACCAGATTGATCGCGGGTACCAGTACATTGATCAGCGGCTGAACGCCATCGGCGCGCAGATCAAACGGGTGTGAGCAATGAAAACATGCAGCCGACGGGAAACGTAACACACCAGTTTCGTTCTGTTTTCCAGACGCATCCATGATCCTCTTCGGTTCCTGATGAGCGGGCTGGCATGTGCCGTGCGGCAGTTGAGGCCTGGAGTATCGGACGCCGCTGCAAGCATTTTGAAGCGGAGGGTTAATTTTTCCAAATCCTCGCTACCTTTGCTCGTCATATCGGATTTATAACCCAAGCCAACATAAATAATCCGACTGATTTTCAGAGCAAATGAAGGTTTCGCTGAATTGGATTCGAGAATTTCTCGACTTAGATAAAACACCCGAAGAAATCGCCGACATACTGACCTCGCTGGGGCTTGAAGTGGAAGGATGGGATGCTGTAAAACCCTCACCGGTAGACTTGGATAAAGTTGTGACCGGTCAGGTGCTCGAATGTTCCCGTATTCCTGACACCGACCACCTCTCGGCAACCCGGGTAGATGTAGGCGATGGTACGGTGCGCTCCATTGTGTGTGGCGCGCCCAATGTTGCTGCCGGCCAACGTGTGCTGGTAGCCCTTCCCGGCACCACAGTACTGAGCAAAGACGGCCAACTCTTCGAGATCGGCGAACGCAAGGTGCGTGGTATCCCCTCACAAGGTATGATTTGTGCCGAAGACGAACTCGGTATCGGGCACGACCATTCGGGCATCATGGTGCTCCCGGCCGATACTCCCCTCGGCATCCCGGCATCCCAATACCTCAATCTCCGCTCCGACATCGTCTACGAAATCGGCCTAACCCCCAACCGCGCCGATGCGACCAACCACCTCGGTATCGCACGCGACCTGCTCGCCTGGATTCGCCAAAACGAAAATCCAAAGGCCGACCTGAAATATGCCGCGCAGGGCGTAACGGTCGAAGCGCACGGCGCAACATACGATGTGACGATCGAAAATACCGATGCCTGTCACCGCTACAGCGGTGTTCTGATTCAGGGCGTGCAAGTACAGGAAAGCCCCGAATGGCTCAAAGATCGCCTGCTGGCCCTCGGCCAGCGCCCGATCAATAATGTGGTGGACATCACCAACTACGTTCGCCTCGAACTCGGCCAACCCCTGCATGCCTTCGATGCCAACCAGATACAGGGCAACAAAATCGTCGTGAAAACCCTGCCCGAGGGCACCGTTTTCAAAAGCCTCGACGAGGTGGAACGAAAACTATCCGCCCAGGACCTGATGATTTGCGATGGCCAATCCAATCCGCTGTGTATCGGCGGCGTATTCGGCGGCGCCACCAGCGGCGTAACCGCAAACACAACCAGCGTGTTCCTCGAAAGCGCCCGATTCAACCCGATCTGGATTCGTCGCTCCATGTTGCGCCACAACCTGCGCACCGATGCCGCCTGGACTTTTGAAAAAGGCGTGGACCCCAACGGCTGCCTGACAGCCTTGCACCGCGCCACCACACTCCTGCTCGAACTGGCCGGCGGAACAATAGCATCCGGCATAACTGACCTGTACCCTAATCCCGTGGCTCCCCTGCGGGTGCCCGTAGAGTACGACCGCGTCAATGCACTCATCGGGAGCAGCCTGTCCGGAGAAACAATCCGGAGCATCCTCGCCACACTGGGAATAGGCATCGAAAACGAAAGCCCCACCGGCTTTTCGGCAGTGGTGCCTACCAACAAACCCGATGTGACCCGCGAGGCCGACATTATCGAGGAAATTCTGCGCGTATACGGTCTCGACGCCGTGCATCCGCCCGCGAAGGTGCGCACGAGCATGGAAATCACGCCGCGCCCCAACCCCGACGCTATCCGCAACCTGACGGCCGACCTGCTCGCAGCCAACGGATTCTACGAGTGCATGACCCTTTCGCTCAGCAACTCGGCCTACCATACCAGCGACAATGCCCCGCTGCCGTTGCCCAAAGAATCACTGGTGTATGTGCACAACACAGCCAACCAGGGCCTCGATTGTATGCGACCCTCCCTGCTGTTCGGCGGATTGGAAACCATCCGCCACAACCAAAACCGGCAAAACCCCGACCTGCGGCTGTTTGAATTCGGCAAGACGTATCTGGCCCCCCTCTCGGAAAATTCCGAAACTGCCCGCCTCGCCGTTTTTATGACCGGCGCACACAACCCCGAAAGCTGGCAACCCGCCGCCAAAACGCATACCGACTTTTTTACCCTGAAGGCATACGTCCAAAACTTGCTGGCCCGGCTCGGAATCAGCGGTTTCCAGGAAACTGTCGTGCAGGAAACCCCATTCCGGTATGCCCTGCGCTACCACCGGGGACCAAAAGAATTAGTGACGTTCGGACAAGTCTCGCCCGCCATTTCCAAAAAAATGGAAGTAAAAAACGCCGTCTTCTTTGCCGATTTCAATTTCGACAACCTGCTGGCTGCCTTACCCTCCAGCCGGATACAATTCCAGGAACTGAGCAAATTCCCGGTGGTGCGTCGCGACCTCGCGCTCGTGCTGAACCACGCGGTGACTTTCGCGGAAATACGGCAACTGGCGGCCAAAACGGCCAAAAAAATTCTGAAAGAAGTCAACCTCTTCGACGTATTCGAGGACGAGCACAAAATTGGTGCGGGCAAGAAGTCCTGCGCCGTGAGTTTTCTGTTTGAAGACCCGCAAAAAACCCTTCAGGACAAGGAGATTGATGCGCTGATGCAGCAATTGCAGCAGGCGTTTGAGCAAAAACTGAATGCAACCGTCCGCAAATAAACCGGCAGCCACAGCAGGGGCTACCAAGTCATAATTTTAACTTTTAATGCAAACCACTAATGGACATCGTAACAGGAGTCATCATAGGATTGGTCGTTGGCGGCATCGTGGCATACATGATAGCCAGCCAGGCGACTAAAAAGAACAACCAAAAGGCTTTGGAAGAAGGCAATCGGCAGGCTGATATGGCTATTCAGGAGGCTCGTCTGACAGCCAAGCGCATCACCGATGAAGCGGCTGTGAAAGCCGAATCCGTCGTTGGCAAAGCCGAGGCTGAAAACGAGCGCATCAAACAGCAAAAGATACAGGAAGCCAAAGAACGCTACGCCCAGATGCGCAGCCAATTCGACACCGAAAAGGCACAGCACCAGATCAGCTTGAAGGAGATGGAGATGGAGGTGCTCAGCAAACAAAAAGACCTCCAGGTGGAGCAGGATTTGTTTCAGGCCCGCCTGAACGAGTTCAATACCCGCAAGGCCGATGTGGAGAACAAAGAAGCGGAAATTGATCTCCTGCGTGAAAATCTGGACAAACAACTGAAGATCGTTTCGAAGAAAAAAGAAGAATTGGAGGCCGCCAATGAAGAGCGCATCAAGATGCTGGAAAAAATAGCCCAGCTCAATCAGCAGGATGCCAAGGACCAACTGCTCGAAGCCGTGCGCGCCAAAAGCGAGAGCGAAGTGCTATCCATCGTCAAAGATGCCATCACGCAAGCCAAACTGAACGCCAGCAAGGAAGCCAAAAAAATCGTCATCCAGACGATCCAGCGGACGGCCGCTGAGTTTACCATCGAAAATACCGTGTCGGTGTTCAACTTGGAAAACGACGACATGAAGGGCCAGATCATTGGCCGCGAAGGCCGCAATATCCGCGCACTGGAAGCCGCAACGGGTGTCGAAATCATTGTGGACGATACGCCGGAAGCCATTGTCATTTCCTCTTTCGACCCCATCCGCCGTGAGGTAGCGCGCCTGTCGCTGCAGCGGTTGACCGCCGATGGCCGTATTCACCCCGCCCGCATTGAGGAAGTGGTAGCCAAGGTGCGCAAACAACTGGAGGAGCAAATCCTGGAAATTGGCGAACGCACGGTGATCGAACTGAACATCCACGGCCTGAATGCAGCCCTCGTACGCATGGTGGGCCGCATGCGCTTCCGTTCGTCCTACGGACAAAACCTGCTCAAGCACTCCATCGAGACGGCCAACCTCTGCGCCACGATGGCCGCCGAACTCGGCCTCAATCCCAAGCAGATCAAAATGGCCAAACGCGCCGGCCTGCTGCACGATATCGGCAAAGTAGCCGAAGAAGAAACGGAACTTTCGCACGCACTGGTCGGCATGAAACTCTGCGAACAGCACGGGGAACACCCCGTGATTGTCAACGCAGTAGGCGCTCACCACGACGAAGTTGAGATGAACAACCTCATATCGCCCATCGTGCAGGCTTGCGACGCCATCTCCGGCGCCCGCCCCGGCGCCCGGCGCGAGATTCTCGAAAACTACCTCAAGCGCATCGGCGAACTCGAAGACCTCGCCATGAGCTATGAAGGTGTATCCAAAGCATTTGCCATGCAAGCCGGCCGCGAACTGCGCGTCATCGTGGAAGCCGACAAAGTGACCGACCAATACGCCGACGATCTGTCGTTTATGATTTCACAAAAAATTCAGGACGAAATGCAGTACCCCGGCCAAATCCGGGTGACGGTCATCCGCGAAAAACGGGCCGTGGCATACGCACGATAGCACGGAGGTTAGAAGGTTAGAGGGTTGGAAGGTTAGAAGGTTACTGGTTCGCTACCAGTAACCTTCTAACCTTCCAACCCTCTAACGAGAGTGTTCAGAAAACTGTGTCAACGGCGTTTTTCCAACCTTGGAACGCCGCGCGCGGGTCTTTTGACCCCGCGCCAACATCTTGATTATCAGTAAATTTTGTGCGGGGTCAAAAGACCCACGCACGGCGCTCTTGTTACGAACACGAACCATTGACATAGTTTTCTGAACACTCCCCCTCTAACCTTCTAACCCTCCAACCTTCTAACCTTCCAACCTTTCTCCCGCTACCGTTGAAAGGTAACCGGTATTTCTACTGCCCGCAGCCGTTTTCGGGTGCCGAGTTTGACATTTTTGTTTTTGAAAATCTGGTGCAGCAAAAAGCCGGATACCAACCCGGTTCCCGACACAATAGCCGTGCTTGCGGTAAGTTCGTAATTGTCAAAAGCGGCTCCAATAAGCGAAAAACCTGCCCACGACGCACCGAAAATCATAAGACCGGACCCTGCCTTGCGCAGCAGGGTGGGATACTGCAACCGTATTGCATCAATCTCCGCCACGCGTATCGGTTTCAAGTCGAGCGCAACCAACTGCGAATCCATCTGCGCGTTGGTGATCGTGCTGGTATGCCACTCCTTTTCCCCTTTGAGGCGATAGGTGAGTTCCTGACCGACGTAAAACTTGGTCGTGCGGGCGCGGTTGGCCTTTTCCAACTGGATAAACTTTTGGGCAGAAACCGCCGTTGCCGACCAGAGGCACACGAGAAAAAACAAAAGGAGGCGCATAATATCTTTTTTTACAAAGGAATGGTTTGTGTCGCACTTAAAACAAGCAATTCGCAGCCCAATTGCGCTCAACGCTTGAATTGACTGTTGTCATTGGCCTGCGAAAAATACAAATACTACATTTGCACAATTAAAAAAGTTGACCATGACTGATACTGCATTTTTGGTTCAAAAGCCGGCGGTGGGTGATTATTCGCCGTACTACGAAGGTTATGTCAGTGCCGTTGAAACAGATGACATCTTGGGTTATCTGGTGGCGCAGAAGGCCGAAATCGTTGCTTTTCTGAAGGATATCGTGTGGGAAAAATGGGATTTAGCGTACGATGAAGGCAAATGGACATTGGCCGAAGTTGTGCTGCACACGATTGATACCGAACGCGTTTTTGCCTACCGGGCCTTGTGCATCGCCCGAGGTGACAGCACGCCGCTGCCTGGTTTTGAACAAGACGATTATGTGCCCAACTCGGGCGCCGCTTTGCGCACGCCGGCTTCCATTGTGGATGAGTTTGCCGCCGTACGCGAGGCTACGATCCATTTGTTCAAAAACTTTTCCGACGAGATGTGGGGACGCCGGGGTACCGCTTCAAACGCCGGAGTGACGGTGCCTGCACTGGCCTATATTATTGGCGGGCACGCAGCACACCACGTTCGGGTGCTGAAAGAACGATATCTCTGAAAAGCAAATCGCCCTTTGCCAACTTGCTTTCGCGCTCACCAGCGCATCAGCGCACTTGCCCAGGTGAAGCCCGACCCGAATGCCGCGAGGCAAACGAGGTCGCCGTCCTTAATTTTCCCGGCCTCCCAGGCCTCGCAAAGGGCGATGGGCACGGAGGCCGCTGTCGTGTTGCCGAGGCGCTGAATGTTGTTCCACACCTGATCATCACGGAGACCGAGGCGTTTCTGTACAAACTGGCTGATGCGCAGGTTGGCTTGGTGGGGGATTAGCATATCAATGTCCGAGGCCTGTAGCCCTGCTGCTTCGAGTGCCTCGTGGATAACTTCCGGAAATTTTTGCACCGCCATTTTAAATACAAACTGGCCTTCCATATTCGGGTAGTATTGCCCCTCCTGCATCATTTTTGGGGTAAAAAAAATCTCGCCGTAGGTATTTACGGGCGGGTATCCAAAATCCGCTTCCTCGCCCTGCTTTTTGGCGTGGTAACCGCCATGGCAGCCCGGATTGATAAAAGACAGCTTTTCGGCAAAAGTGCCGTCGGCGTGCAATTTGGTGGACAGGATGCCACGCGCCGGATCGGAGGAGGGCTGCACGATGGCTGCGCCCGCACCGTCGCCAAAAATGACGGTTACGTTTCTGCCCCGTGTACTGAAGTCAAGCCCCATGGAGTGCATCTCCGAACCGATGACCAGTATGTTTTTGTAGGTACCCGTGCGCACGAACTGATCGGCAATAGACAGGGCATAAACGAAGCCGCTGCACTGGTTGCGCACGTCGAGTGCGCCCACTTCCTTGTGGGCTATCCCGAGTTCGCGCTGCACCAGTACGCCGCAGCCGGGGAAATAATAGTCGGGGCTGAGCGTGGCGAAAATGATAAAGTCAATATCCTCCGGGCTGATCCCCGCACGTTCGCAGGCGATGCGGGTAGCAACAGCCGCCATGGTTGTCGTCGTTTCCTCATGCTTGCGACCGTAGTGCCGTTCCTGAATACCCGTGCGCTCCTGAATCCACTCGTCGGTAGTGTCCATCAGTTGGGTGAGTTCTTCATTTTTCACGACGCGTTCGGGGACATAGTAGCCGATACCGGCAATTTTGCTGCGTATCATAAAACGTGTTTGGTGGTGTAAAGGACGAAAAATTTGCGTGGTACAAAGTTGGGGAAACTTTGCAGGAAAACAGCATAAACCCTCACGTTCGCATCTCCTCCGCCAACCCCTCCAGGTCCCGGACAAGGAGCCGGGCGCGGTTGAACGTAAGCAGTTTTTTGTAGCGCAGGTCGTTGAGTGTGGTGGTAACGGTTTGGCGGCTGGTGGCGGTGAGATTGGCGATTTCCTGGTGGGTGATCGGTTTTCGGATGACCCACTCGTAGCCAACGCGTTCGCCTCTGGCACGGGTCAATTCCACCAGAAACTCCACGATGCGGCTGCGGCTGTCGCGGAAAACCAGCGACTCCAGGCGGCGCTCCATTTCCAACTGGCGGGCGCCGAAAATTTTCATAAAAAACAGGTTGAGCTCGCTGCGCTCGCGCATGAGGCTGCGCATTTCCTCCAGTGTCACCACGCAAGTGATCGTTTTCTCCAGCGCGGTGGCCCAGTCGCGCCGGCGCTCCTCACCCACGAGCGCGAGTTCGCCAAATACTTCACCCTTGCCGAGAATGGCCTTGGTAATTTCTTTGCCGTCCTCGTTCATGGTGGAAATTTTCACACGTCCTTCGGTGATAAAAAAGATTCGATCTGACAAATCATCGGGCACAAAAAACTGCTCTCCTTTAGCATAGGATCGCTGCGTATGGCGCGCCATGAGATCGGCATTGCCGAGTTTGTTGGGGCAAAGAAGGTGGACGAGGTCTATATTTTCGAGGTGCCAGAGTGCTTGCATAATTATTCGTCCAGTTTCAGATCGAAACGTTGCAACAAGTCCGCGACCAAAGGGTTCACCTCCTGCATTTTATCTAATTTTTCTTTCGCGGACAATGGCCGCTTAGGCTGTGCGGAGGCCTGCATTTCAGCGATTTTTGCTTCATCTATGTCCACCCGGACTTTTATACTCGGGTCGTGCAGTTGGGCACGCAGGGTATCAAGCAGACGGCTTAATTCTTCCAGGATGAGGGAGCGGTGTACCGTCAGGCCTACAGTGGCTACCACCGTACTGTCTTCGAGGCGCAGCGCGGCGCTCGTCATCGCCTGTCGCAAGGTAGGCGAGGGTGTAGTTTTGGCGAAGGCATGCCATTCTGCACGGGCATTTTCGAGGGTCAGACGACTCTCGCGGCCGGCCATTTCGATTTCCTCCACAGCCACAGCTTCTTCAAAATCTTCCAGCCGGAGCGACACTTTGTCGGCGCGCTTCAGGCCCATTCGCAGTTCGGTATGGAGGGTAGCCATGGCCTCTGCGCTCAGTTCGTGGGCGGTGGAAGGGGGCACCTGGACGGCGGGCGTCGGGGATCGGGAAACCGGGGCGGCAATCTGTTCGGCAGGACGGGTACCCGAAACGGGCGTTTGTTCGGAGGTTTTTGCCGGAATAGACTCGTGGGCATTTCCGGCGCCGGGTTTTCCGCTGTCCGGCATCCGCCTGTCGCCATTGGCCGTCACGTCAAGAGTTTTTTTTTCCGGAATACCCGGGGCTGCGGCGGCTATTGCCCGGCTGCTGTAGCACATTTTGAGCAGAGCCATTTCGACGTGCAGGCGTTTGTGCCGGGCCATTTTGAGGTTTATGTCGCAGTCGTTGGCGAGTTGCAGGGCCGTGAGCAGAAACGATGCCGGGGCCAGGGCGGCCTGGTGGCGGTAGCGTTCGCTGAGACTTTCGCCTACTTCGAGCAGAGCCAGCGTAGCGGGGTCTTTGCAAACCAGGATATTGCGCAGGTGCTCCGCCAGGCCGACAAGGAAAATCTCCGGCTCGAAACCCTTGCGCAGAATTTGGTCAAACAGGTTTAGGATCGCGGGGGCATCTTCGGCGAGCAGCGCGTCCGTGATTTGGAAAAAATAGTCGTAGTCGAGAACGTTGAGGTTTTCGATGACATCCTCGTACCGGATTTGTTTGCCGGCGGCGGCGCTGTTGATGCGATCGAAAATGGATAGTGCGTCGCGCAGGGCGCCGTCGGCTTTTTGCGCAATGATGTGGAGGGCATCTTCCTCCGCTTCGATACCCTCCTGCGCACAGATATTTTGAAGATGCGCCACCATGTCGGCCACGCCGATGCGCCGGAAATCAAAGATTTGGCAGCGCGACAGGATGGTTGGGATGATCTTGTGTTTCTCGGTGGTGGCAAGGATAAAAATAGCGTAGGGCGGTGGCTCCTCCAGCGTTTTCAGGAAAGCGTTGAAGGCACCCTGCGAAAGCATGTGTACCTCGTCAATGATATAAACTTTGTACTTGCCCCGCTGTGGCGGTACGCGCACCTGATCCACCAGGGCACGGATGTGATCCACGCCGTTGTTGGAGGCGGCATCGAGTTCGAAGATATTCCAGGAGGCATCCTCCTGAAATGCTTTGCAGGAACTGCATGTATTGCACGCTTCGTAGTCCTTCGAAAGGTTTTCGCAGTTCAGGATTTTGGCGAGAATACGGGCACAGGTGGTTTTGCCTACCCCGCGCGGCCCACAGAACAGGAACGCGTGCGCCACATGGTCGGTAGCCAAAGCGTTTTTCAACGTCTGGGCGACATGCTGCCCCACCACGTCCTCAAAACGCATGGGGCGATACTTGCGGGCAGAAACGACGAAGTTGCTCATGTTGGGCAAAAGTACGGTAGTTGGACGGACAACGCAGCCGGGTATTCGGGGAATTTACCAACATTGCCCCGTGTAGAGCCGCTTTCTGGTGAAATAATCCCGCCGACCTTTTTGGCCGAATGCTTTAAATTGCGCAAAATTTCAGACAGTATGGAAATCGAAACCAAGTTTCCGCTTACCCGCGCCGAGCTCGCGGATATCAGCACCGGTTTGGTGCGCTTTCCCGCATCCTGGGAAGAATTCTGGGACGTGCTGGAACACGCCGAGTACCGGACTGATTTTTTGCAAAATGAAATTATAACCAGGAGCTACGAATCAAACCTGCACAGCAAGATTGTTACCCAAATGATTGTACTGCTATACAATCTTTTCCCCCGACCACAATTCATCGTCCACGACAGCAACCGCCCGGTGTACCTGCAAGATTGTGAAAATGACAAAGCGGTATTCAACCCCGACTGTAGCGTAACGCCCGAACCGCCACAACTTTTCACCTACAAACCCGGTATGGATACCGAAACGAATCCCCTGCTCGTGGTGGAAGTACTGTCCAAATCCACCCGCGAATACGATCTGGCCGAAAAACTGCCCTGCTACAAAAAAATGCAGGGCTTGCGCTACATCATCTATGTGGATAGTATGCGCACCTACCTCACCCTTTTCCAGCGCACCGGAAGCGACCAGTGGCTCAATACCGATTACGACCAGTTGGACAGCGCTTTCGAGATTGAGGGCAAAACGATTTCGCTTCGGGAGGTGTACTCGCACCTCGGCAGGTAGCCCTCAGTTTTTGTTTCCATCCAGAAACCAGATCATGGTCAATTTGGTCTCTCCGGTTGGATACGGGTTATCCGATATTGGTCCAGATGGGAAGAATTGAAAAATCGGCGTGTTCCCATGTACATACTGAAAACGCACCTGACTGATAGCCGAAAAGAAGTATTGGAAACCCAATAAATACCGCTCTCCGTTTTCCGGTTCATATTCCGGCAACGCCCAGTCCACCACCGTCAATGCGCTGCCGGATTCCAGTTCCACTGCTTCGCGGTTGGCGCGGTCGGCCCGGTCCAGCGCAAAACTACCCCATACCCGCCAGCGCGTGTTGGGGTACCAGTTGAGCGTCAGTTCGCCGGAGGCATCCCACCGATCGCTTCGTTCAAAATCCAGCGCCCGGGAGCCGGGAGCAAGGTCAGGGACTTAAAGGCCCGGTAGGTCGTCGCGCTACCCGTGGCCACCAATCGGGGGGTAAGCACCCAGGTTGCATAAACAGCCCCCCGGGCAGTCGGAAACTCGCCCTCCGCGCCGGTCGAGCCGAAAAAATTGGTACTCCAGATCAGTCGTTTGCGCGTATCGGAAATGAAAGTAAAACCGGCGCCCAAATTCGGCGACACACGCTGGTTGATGTACGATCCGCCGGATGTATACCGGATCGTCCGGTTGTACGGCTGGGTCTGGAACGACAAGCCCCAGGTGCGGAAATGCTTATCGAGGCCGGAGAAGTTGCCGCGCAGGTACCAGGGGTTGGGTTGTGCCAAATCGTCGGTTGCCAGCAGATCCACACCGGCAGACCCGCTCCGGTTGAGGAAAACGCCTCTGGGACGAAAGTCGCGGTACTGAACGGAGGCATTGGACCAGGCCATTCGGCCAACGGGCGCAGCGTTGGGCAACGCCTTTATCGAACGATACCCTTCCTGATGGCTGACCGCCCACCCCCAGCGGCGGTTGATGCGGGCCAGGCCGAGGTTGTACCGATACCCGATGGATTCATCCCGATTACGCAGGTTGTACTGCCAATCGGTGCCGCCACGCACCTCGTAGGCATTGCTGCGGTCGCGCACCTGGAAATTCAGGGCAGGCGCAGCCGAGGTATAGCCGCGCCCCGCCAGCAGGGTGCTGTTGGAGAGGTGTACATAGCTGTTGTTGGGCAGGATATACTCGGCAGTGGCAACATTGTAATTGGACAGCCCTTGTACCGTTTTGGTATGGAATTCAAAATCCGGCAACGACAGAAACCGCGCCTGAACCGGCCCCAACAGGGCATTATAGACCCCAAAGCGCCAGTTGCCCTGTGTGCGGGCCGAGAGTTTGGTAGCTTGGACCAACATGCTTTGATTGAACGCTGAAGTTAACAGGACGGAATCCTGCGGCAAGCGCCAGAGGAGTTGGGAGCCGTACACGACCGGCTGGTAGGTAAAGGCGGGATTCTTTGAAAACAAATCACGCTCTTCTTCGAGGAACTGCCGGGGTTCCGGGGTGCCGTCGTCAGACCAACCGTTACTTGACGGAAAGAAAACAGAAACAGCCTCCGATTCATACTTGCGTTGTGGCAATATGGTAAAATCCAGCGTAGCACTTTCGCTCAACCCGACGCGGCCATCCAGACTCCACCCGGCTGAATAGGACTGCACATCGGCCGGATCATAGCGCGTATTTAGCCCGGCCTCCGACTGTACCGCCAGGGAGCGTCGCCATTCCTGCCGTATATCCCGCAAGCCTGTCAGGGTGCCGAATTGGAGCACGCGATCACCCACCAACGGATTCTGCGGACTCCAGGTCGAGGTTTCGCCGGTGCTGCGGTCGTAGCGGGTGAGTTGCAATCCCCAGTTTTGCTCGCTTTTGCGTGCAAAACGCAGCGCCGTGAACGGGATGCGAATTTCGACGCTCCAGCCGTCGGTATGTCGGGTCACGGCGCTTTGCCAGCGGGAGTCCCAGTTTCCGGCGCCTTGGCGGGAATCGAGTTGTACCCCCGCTGCCGTCACCGTAAAATCGAAAACCATGCGGTCGTCGTTCCAGGTATCGAGACTGACGCGGAACCAGTCGCCCGTAACCTGGCCGTCCCGGCTGCTGCCGTCAAAACGCGCCTCCGCATCGGGCGTTTGGCAGTAGGCCGCGATGTACAGCGCATCGGGGCCGTAAAAAATCCGGGCCTCGGTGCGCCGGTTGGGGGCTTCGCCAAATACCGGAAAGGCCGTGGAAAATGCGTCCAGGGGCGAAAGCGTCTGCCAGCAGGAATCGGTCAGGCGGCCGTCGAGGGTGGGCGTTGTTTCGAGAAAAACGGCTGCGGCAGTTTTTTGACTTTGGGCGGAAAGATGGGCTACCCAGAGCAAAGGAAGTACGGTAAGCGGTAAGTATTTTTGCACAAGCTAAATTTTGTGATTCGACGAGCAAGGTAAACGACTTGGGTTTGTTGTTTGCTGGGTGTGGCCACAAATAATTTTTCATTTTGTCCACTCCAGGCTTGAGGTAAATCATATCCCTTTGTGCAAAATTGACGAAAAACACCCCGACTATTGGCCCTGCATTGCCAATCTTTGCCAAATCAGGTTGCGGCTCCGGCGGCAGCGCTCATCAGCAAAAAAACCATGGATTCCCGATCAAATATCCTGCTCATTTTCATTCGAAATCCGCGCCTCGGCAAGGTCAAAACGCGCCTGGCGCAAACGTTGGGCGACGCAGAGGCACTCCGCATTTACCTGACTTTATTGGAAAAAACGCGACAGGCCGCGCTCGGATCAGCGGCGCAACGCTGGCTTTTCTACTCCGATGCAGTCGCATCGGGCGACGGCTGGCCGGAGTCGGATTTTGAAAAATTAGTACAACATGGCGGCGATCTCGGCGCCCGCATGGCCGATGCATTCCGACGGGCATTTGCAGCCGGCGCTGCCCGGGTACTTATCATCGGAAGCGACTGCCCCGAACTAACCGGGGCATTGCTGGACGATGCTTTTGCGCACCTGCACCACGACGATTTTGTACTGGGCCCCACGCCCGATGGCGGGTACTACTTGCTGGGCATGCGGGCGTTTGAGCCGTCTGTTTTTGAGGAAATTGCCTGGAGTACAGACTCCGTACGCACGGCTACGCTGGAAAAAATCCGCGTTTTGGGCAAAACCTGCACCCTGCTGCCCGAGTTGTCGGACGTAGATACGGAGGCGGACTGGCGGAAGTTGGAGGGGAGAATTTGAAGTTTGGAGTACCTTCGCGGCCCGGAATTCAACGCCATGCACACGCTACCGCAACTCCTCGCCCGCATCACCGATTACGCCGCTGCGCACCCGTTTCCCCCGGCTCCCGCCGAGCTGTACAAACCGTGCGACTATATGCTCACGCTCGGCGGCAAACGCCTGCGCCCGGCACTCCTGCTGATGGCTTGTGAACTTTTTTCCGATGATCTGGAAAATGCCTTGCCGGTCGCCTGGGCAGTCGAGTTGTTCCACAATTTCACCCTCCTGCACGACGATATCATGGATGCCGCCCCACTCCGCCGGGGCCAACCTACCGTGCACACCCGCTGGAATACCACCACGGGAATCCTGAGCGGCGACGTCATGCTGATCCACGCGTACCGGCACCTCGCTTCCGCCGGCGTGCCGGAGTTGGTGGCCGATCTGGTGCCAATTTTCAACCGGGTGGCTATCGAAGTGTGCGAGGGCCAGCAATACGATATGAATTTCGAGACACGGGAAGATGTACACCTCACCGAGTACATCCGCATGATCGAACTGAAAACAGCCGTCTTGCTTGGCGGCGCTCTCGAAATGGGCGCTCGCTGCGCCGGAGCCGATCGCGCCGACAGGGAACACCTGTACCACTTTGGCCGTCTGGCAGGTATTGCATTTCAAATTCAGGACGATTTGCTCGATACCTATGGCGACCCTGCCAAATTCGGCAAACAAGTCGGAGGGAATATTTTGCAAAACAAAAAAACCTTTCTCGTGCTGAAAACCCTCGAAGTAGCGCCGGAAACAGATCGCCTGGAGCTGAACCGATGGATGCACACCGGGCAAGATGCTCCGGGCAAAGTGGATGCTGTGCGCGCTATTTTCGACCGTAACAACGTACCCGAACTGGTAGCCGCCGAAAGGAGCACGTCCAAACGGAGGCATTCGGCCACCTGGATGCCGTGCAAGTCCCCGAAGCCCGCAAAACAGTATTGCGACAAACCGTGGAGAACCTGCTGGTACGCGACCATTGAGGGCCTATGCCTCCCGGTACATAGCTTCGATTTCCCGCTTGAATTTTTCCAGAATCACCCGACGTTTGAGCTTCAGCGTGGGCGTGAGTTCTGCTTCCGAACCGTCGGCTTTGACCGGCTCCCAAGCCTCGGGCAGCAGGGTGAATCGTTTGATCTGCTCGTGGTGGGCAAAGTGGGGGTTGATCCGCTCGAGCAACATCTCGAAACGGCGCTTCACCTCGGGCTGGAGCAGCATGTCGGCAAAATTGGTCCAGGGCAGATCGTGCCGCCGGCACCAGTCCTGCAGACCGTCCTGCGAAGGGACAAGCAGGGCTGTGACGTACTTCCTGTCGTCGCCTACGATCATGGCCTGTTCC
Organism: Lewinellaceae bacterium; assembly: GCA_016719605.1. Lineage (GTDB taxonomy): Bacteria > Bacteroidota > Bacteroidia > Chitinophagales > Saprospiraceae > M3007. The sequence goes on from JADJYW010000029.1 coordinate 176,598, forward strand.
ACCAGCGTGTGTTCTTTTAGCGCCGACTCGATGGGGGCAGGCGCCACATATTTGCCGTGCCTGGTTTTGAGCAGTTCTTTTTTACGGTCGGTGATCTTGAGAAATTTTTGTCCGTTCGGGCCTGCCTCCCAGGTACCTACATCGCCGGTAGCCAGCCACCGTTCGCCATTGACAATACGAAAAGCCTCGTCTGTTTTGTCGGGCTGTTTGAAATATCCGAGCATAACGCCGGGGCTTTTGGCCAAAATTTCGCCTTCTCCGGGCCGGAAATCGGGGCTGGGTTCGAGTTGTACCTCCACCCCGTCCAGCAGTGGCCCCACCGTGCCCAGCATGGCGCCCTCCGGCTCCATGCGGCTGAAACTAAGGGCAGGCGCAGCCTCCGTCATGCCGTAGCCTTCGCGCACGGGTATGCCGGCGGCGTTGAAAGTGCGCAGTACCCGCACAGGGCAGGCGCTGGCGCCGGTTATGACCGTTTTGACACAGCCGCCGAGGGCTTCACGCCACTTGCTGAAAATGAGGCGGTCGGCTATTTTCCATTTCAGTGCAGCCAGTCCGGTGGGCCGGTAGCCGAAGTGCCAATCGTCGGTGAGGTTGAGCGCCCAGAAGAACAGAAAGCGCTTGGCTCCCTTGAGTTCGAGGCCTTTGGCGACTATTTTTTCATAAACCTTTTCCAGCAGGCGCGGTACGGTAGTGAAGAAATGTGGTCGGATGGCACGCAAGTCGCCCGTTTCGCCGCCAAGGTTGTCGGTGCCCGTAAACGTGACGCCGGCGCTCATGGCGGTAAAGGCATAAACCGCCACACGCTCGAAGATGTGACTGACCGGCAGAAAACTCAGTACACGGTCGCCCGGCTCAAACGTCAGCAGTTTACATACTTCCTCGACGTTGAACACGATGTTGGTGTGGGTCAGCATCACCCCTTTGGGGTTGCCGGTAGTGCCCGAGGTATAAACCAGGGTCATCATGTCATCCGGGCGAATGCCTGCTTTGATGCGTTCCACTTCCGCCTGATGCTGCCCGGAAGCCTGAAGCAGCACTTCCCAGTTGCGGGCAACGGGATGCTCGCCAAAGGCAAAAATCTCTTTTAACCCCGGCAAGTTCGCTTGCGCGGCATGTACCTTGTCGTACAGGTCTTTTTCGCCCACAAAGCAGTATTGAGATTCCGATTCCCGCAAAATGTATTCGTATTCGCGGGGACTGATCGTCGGGTACATGGGTACGTTCAGCACCCCGATCTGGGCCATCGCAAAATCCAGGGCTACCCACGCCGGGCTGGTCTGATAGACGACTGTGGCCACCTTGTCTCCTGGTTTGATCCCCAGTTCCAGTAGGCCGCAGCTCGCCTGATTGACCATGCGCACCATCTCGGCAGAGGAGTAGTAGTGCCATTCGCCATTGACCTTGCAGCCAAATGCTTTTTCTTGCGGATGTTGCTGAAGTTGGTCGTCGAGGTAATCGAAGAGTCGTTTTGCAGCCATGGTGTGCGCGTTGAATAGGGATTGGGGGTGAATGATAACAATAAACTTTCAGGGCGAAAATGCGTAAAAATTGATTATTTCCCACAACACAATTTTCAGGTTGAATCGCCGGATGTTGTTTTTGTTCGGCAAGAAAAGGCTTAAGGTGCCAAATTCTAAAATTAAATTTTATGTATTTACTGCAACACAAATAATTTATACAAAATTATCCGCTGCAACATTTGTTCAGGGAATTATAGTTTCGGACTTTTGTCTCTCTTTGGGAGAAGTGTGCCTTTTCTTTTGGCCTTGATAATTTTTCGGCCAATAATCCCTTCGAAAAGGACTCAGAAAAACTGTTTTCATGGAATTTCAGATCGTGGCGACCAGTTGTGGTTGCTATGCCCGTGTCTGTCTCTCTGTGCTAACCGACAAATACCCGACTCCGAAAGTTCGCATTCACTTTTATAAACAGCAGGAAGGATGAATATGCAACCGCTCAGATTGATCTTCAAGGGCCGCCTTGAATTTGGCAACCAACGCACCTTCGACATGGTGATGAGTCACTGGCTGGGCCGGGCCGAGCATTATTTCAAATCGGATATTCTGTTCAAGTCCGAAGAGGTATTTTCGGATGTAGATTTTTCGCTCACCGTGCCGCAGCAGAAAATCCTGAATACGGAGAAGGCCTGGCGCAGCACCACGGCACTCCTGAGCGAGGTTGCGCAATTTGCCGTGGCAGGCAACATCTGGGCCTGGTGTATTGACGAGAGCGGTCTGTTGGAAAAAATGAACATCGAGCCGGACTCGGACAAAGTAGCTGTGCGGGAGTACCGCCGTGGCCGCAATCTGGTGGGCCAGGCCGGCAAGGAGCAAGAAGCCACCGAAGCCCTAAGCCGGGCCATCGAAAAATTTGAACGCCACGCGCTGGCTTATGAGCGACGCGGCTACGTCAACTACAAATTGGGCAACTTCAACGACGCCTTGCACGATTTCTCCAAAAGCATCCGCTTCAACCCCTATCACCCCGATGCCTACTACGGGTGCGGCAAGGTAAAGACGTTGAAAAACGATTGGGAAGGCGCTGTTTCGGACTTCGACCAGGCTGTAAAAAACTCGCTGGCTTTGCAGCCCCTGCACTGGCTGGCCCGTTTTCGCAAAGGAGAAAGTTTGTTTCATACGAAAAAGTACAACGAAGCTGCCTACGAACTACGCCTCTACCTGAAGCGCACGTTCGACGAATCCGATCCCAACTATACCCGCCGCCGCCGAGCAACCTACCTGCTGGGAAGAGCGCTTTTGGCGCTGAACGATGCCCCCGGCGCGATAGAAGCCTTCGACCAAACCCTGGCCATTCGCGCAGGGCTGGATTTGGTGCCCGAAGCGGAAGGTTTACTGCAACGCGCTATCGCTAAACACCAGGTCGGAAAACCCGGATACGCGCTCGATCTGGAGGCTGCTGCCAAAATGGGATCGGAGGAGGCTGCACGCCTGCTGGAGGAATGGCAAGCCTGAAGGTTTTTGGTTAGAAGGTTGGAGGGTTTCTGGTTGGAAGGGCACGCCTGACGGGCAGCATTTTCTTGTAAACATTCGTTCCGGCAAAAGCCGAAGTCAATCGCCCGGTGGTATTCCAAGCACCGGGCGATTTGTTTTACCCGGAGTGTGCCTGACCCAAGGTACACACGACACTTCCTGCACGACCCATTTTTTATACTTTTGCGGCCACCCCGCCTTTTACGCATCTGATCGAACAATATGGAAAACCGCGACAACCTGATAGGCGTCTTTCAAACCATTTACCGCTGGCGAAAAACGATCCGAAACGTATCCCTGCTGGCACTGGCCGGCAGCATCGCCGTCTCGCTTTTGTTGAAAAACTACTACGAAGCGAAAACGATTTTCTACCCCGCCAGCCCGCAATTGGCCAACCCGGAACTCATGTTCGGGAATACCGGCCAGGTGACCGACTATTACGGCTCCGACCGGGACCTCGACCGCATAGCGGAAATAGCCACGAGCAAGGAGGTAGAAGACTTTATGGTGCAACGCTTCAACCTGTACGCACACTACGACATTGATTCCACGGCCAAGGACGGGCCACACAAAGTGCGCAAACGCTTCCGGGCTTTGTACCGGGCACAGAAAAACAAAAACGATGCGGTCGAACTGAATATCGAAGACACCGACCCGCAGTTGGCGGCCGACATGGCCAATGCCGCACGCGACAAGATCAACGAGATCGGGCAACGTATGACCAAGGGCAGCCAGGCCAAATTGCTGGCAGCATTTGAAGAAAACATTCGACGCAAAACGGCCGAACTGGATTTGCTGGGCGACAGTCTCCGCCAAACGCAGGCGCTGTACGGAATTTACAATGCAGGTACGCAAGGCGAGCAAATGGCCGAACAAATGGCCACTGCCGAATCTGAAATAGTCCGCAACCGCGCACGACTGGATATTCTGGAAAAAAACCCGGCGATACCCCGCGATACCATCGCCTATATCCGGGCAAACCTGAATGCCTATGAAGAACAGCGCCGGCAACTGAAGTCCAAAGATGTCGCCAGTGACAATATGACGCTGGATCGCCTCAACGAGGGTATGCCACAAATTGCCATCTTGCAGGACTTGCACTTCCAGTCGCGCAAACAGCTCAGCTATGACCTGGAGCGCTACAACCAGATACTCGCAGTGTACAACACCGACATACCTGCCCTGCTGGTCGTGGAAACTGCCGAAGCACCGCTTATCAAAAGTCGCCCGAAGCGCAGCCTGATCGTTCTCGGGTCGCTCATCGCCGCCCTCCTGTTTACTGTGCTGGCTGCCCTCGTTGCCGATGCCTACCGGGATATTCGCTGGCAGGACATTACCGATGGTGATGTGTGACCCGTTGGGTGTATTCCCGAAAAGTCCTGTAATAATAGCAGCCCATCGGCTTTAGGCCGGACCGGCCAAAAAGGCACCCAAACACTAAAATACCTAAACACCCAACCAACACCTGCAACCAACACCTGTACATCGTGCTGAACCACACCGCCACGTCCTCGGGCCGCCATTCCTTACAGCATCCACAGCGCTGGTTCGTGTGGGGTGTGGCGGCAGCAAGTTTGCTGTGCATATTGGCGGCAGTAGCCTTCGATGCCTGGTGGGTGGCGGGTGTTCCAGCGGTACTGCTGGTACTCTGGCTGGCTGTTGTAGATTTCCGAAAGGTCTTTTTCCTGATGCTGGCCTGCATCCCGATTTCCATCGAAATGGAACTGCCGGGCGGTTTCGGTACCGACTTGCCTTCGGAGCCGCTGATGTGGCTGCTCACCCTGGTGGCTGTCGCCTGGTTTTTGCGCCACTGGCGCACGGTTGACGGACGCTTCCTGAAACACCCCATCACACTGGCATTGCTGCTGCACCTGGCCTGGACAACTGTGGCTGTGGTTGGCTCCACCGATTTTCTGGTTTCATTCAAGTTTTTATTAGCCAAAGGCTGGTATGTCGTCGTGTTCTATTTCCTCGCAGCATATATTTTGCGCGTGGAACGGGATTACAAAAACCTGCTGTGGTGGTTTTTTGTCCCTCTGGTCGTAACGGTGGCTATCATTTTGGTGCGGCACGCACCACACGGTTTTTCCTTCAAGGAAGTCAACTATGTGATGGGGCCGTTTTACCGAAACCATGTCATGTACGCTTGCCTGCTGGCTATTTTCCTGCCCTTCGTGTGGTACGGCACCTACTGGTACCGACGCTACTCCGGCGCCTGGTGGTTTCTCGTACTGGGCATCGGGCTACTGATCCTGGGCATCAATTTTGCCTACACCCGCGCCGCCTATGTGGCTCTTTTGGCAGCCGTGGGTATTTACTGGCTGGTGCGGCGGCGGCTCATCAAGGTAGCCTTGTTGGTGTTTTTTATTGGGTTTGCGGGGTTTGTTCTGGCGGTAACCAAGGGTGACAACTGGCTGGAGTTTGCACCCAACTACGAGCGCGCAGTGTCGCACACCAGCTTCGACAATCTGCTGGAAGCCACCACCAAACTGGAAGATATTTCCATCATGGAACGCGTGTACCGTTGGGTGGCTGCCGCGTACATGATTCGGGATCGGCCCTACACAGGCTTCGGCCCCGGCAATTTCTATTTCAATTACAAAAACTACGCAGTCTCCAGTTTCAAAACGTATGTGAGTGACAACCCCGAACGCTCGGGTATTCACAACTACTACCTCATGGTCACGGTGGAACAGGGCATCCCGGGGCTGCTGTTTTTTCTCGCTTTTTGCTTTACAGTCATTTTCATGGGCCAGCAGATTTACCACCGTACCCCCGATCCCGCACGCCGGCGCATACTGGTTTCGGCCCTCCTCAGTTTCATGCTGATCGCCCTCCTGATGCTGATGAACGATTTTGTGGAGACAGACAAAATTGGTTCGCTGTTTTTTCTGTGTGCCGCGGTTTTGGTCAATGCAGATCTGGAGACAAAACAAAAAAAGCGTGCGCTGCGCGATTAGAAAGGGCAAGAACGTCACCGCCGCTCCACCGCACCGCTCCCTACCACACTCCCGAAAAACACCGCATTCGCAAACAACCGGTTTGTACCGTACCAAAAACCCCGAAAATTGGGGCTGCCCGAAAAGCAGATGACACGACCGCTGCCCACGCCGCTCACTATGGCCGCCGCTGCGCCCGAAGCCGGCTTCCGGTGCCGCTCGTGCAGGTAACCTGCCAGCAGCGGATCGGCGCCAAACACCGCCGGCGTGGCGTACGGGTTGTTTGCTATTTCCACAAAAACCGTGTCGCCCTGAAACATCGGCAGCCGTGGGCGCGTGTACCCGTAGCACAGCGGATGGGTCAGGTCCAGCTCGGCCTCAAAAATGGCTCCGGGCAAACCCAGCGCACGCCGGTCTTCCTCCATGCTGCCATAGGGGCGTCGCCCGCCCGCCGGCGCCGTAATCGCATTCCGAAACTCCAGACCGACCAGCCCGGCGCCGCTCAGCCAGCGCAATGCTGCACCCGTGGCCACGACCGTGCCGCCCGCAGTCACAAACTGCCGCAGTTTATCGGCAGGCAAGCGGCTGAAATTGCCGTTGGCCAACACCACCGTGTTGTATCTGGACAAATCGAGATTGGCAAAACGCTCCGCATCGAGCAGCAGCGGCGCAAGGCCGTAGCGGGTATCAAGCAAGTGCCAGGCCTCGCCGGTTTCGGCAGTGCCCGCCCCGCGACCCGTCACCACCACCACTTTGGGTGCACGCAGGGTAACAAAATTATTGCTGCCCAGATCCGGGCCTTCGGGGGTGAGGCCGTTGGTCAGCAAGTGTACGCGCACATCCTGCGTGCCGCTTTGCGCCATGCAGACGTGGATTGCGGCCGCGTTCAGCGTCTGGCGCTCCACCGGAATGAGCAGGCTGCCGGCAGCATAATGGCGCCCCTCGGCGCGAAAAGATTTGGTGGCCACCAGCACGCGCACATCGGCCCGATGCAGTGCCGCAAGCAGACGCGGGAGGTCGTAGCCTTCGCTTTCCACGGCAAACGCGTAGGTATCGGGCCGGGGCGCCGGCATGGGCGGCGTGCTCCAGGTCGGGCGTTTCGTCAGTTCCGGTCCCAGCCAGCGCGGTTGATACGCGCGGCGGTCGGCTACGGCCCAGTGCAGCCCGAAGGCATCGGGCAGCGTCCAGGCGGAAATATCGTAGAAAATACTGTCGGGAAAATCGGTGCGCCGTTCAAAAATGGACTTGACGAGGCGGTAGTTGGGTTGGTCGGCAGGCACCACCCAGGCGCTGTTTTTTACAAAAAACTGCTCGCCAAGACGCACGTCCTCCGCGAGTGGGTGTACCCGTATGCGGTGGCGCAGCAGGATTTCCAGAAACTCCCGCACCGGGCGGCCGTGCAGGCTGTCGCCGAACAGGTAGGCGCGGGACTCGTCTTGCCGGGCCTCGTCGAGGGCTGTTTTGAAAAAATCCCGCAGGTAGGTATTCAGGTCGGTGCGCATATCCGTCAGCGCCTGCATGGTGGAGAGGGAGGTGAGCACCTGGTTTTGAATGGAGTAGGGAAAGGTGAGCAGGCCGTTGTCGGTCTCCTGGGCGCCGCCCCGGCTGCTGGCTTGCTCAAAAAGGATGCCGATGCAGCCGATGCCGTCGGGGTAGGTAGAGCCTTTGCCGTAGTAGAAATCGTCGTAGTTCTCACCGGAAAAAAACAGCACTTTTTGCTCGGACAGGAGTCGGGCGTGGTATTCCCCGATGCGGGCAGTCAGTTCTTGGTTGCGGGCAGGGGTGATGGGGTGCACGCGACTTGGCACACCGGGCTGGAAAAAAAACGTGGAATTACTACCCATCTCGTGGTGGTCGGTGAGCACATTGGGCAGCCATTCCTGAAAAATGCCCACCCGCCCAATGGATTCGGGCTGCTGCGCCACGAGCCAGTCGCGGTTGAGGTCGAACCAGTAGTGGTTGGTCCGGCCGCCGGGCCAGGGTTCGTTGAACTCGTCGTGCGCGGGGTCGGGCATGAGCGATTGGCCGCGGCGGCTGTTCACCCACGAAGAAAAACGCTGGAGACCGTCGGGGTTGAAACAGGGGTCGAGCAGGATGACGGTATTTTTCAAAAAAACCGCCATCTCGGGCGTTTGCGCAGCAGCCAGGTAGTAGGCCACGAGCAGCGCAGCATTGCTGCCGCTGGCCTCGTTGCCGTGGATGGAGTAGCCCATGTAGGCCACGGCGGGATAGTCCCCGGGGTTGAGGCCGGCGCTCGCTGCGGGGTCGGCCAAACGGCGGCGCTGCCCGCGTATCTCGTCCAGTCGGGCGTGGTTTTCCGGTGCAGTGACGGTCAGGCAAAGCAAGGGCCGATGCTCGTGTGTGCGGCCGTATTCCTGCAAGATGATGCGGTCGCTCAGGCGGTCGAGTTCGCGCATGTAGCCCACCAACTGGTCGTGCGAAACGTGCCACTCGCCCACTTCGTAGCCCAGGTACTGCGCGGGCGTGGGGATGGCTGGGTTGTACTGGATAGCCGGCAGGTAGCGCTGGCCATTCGCCACGGTGGACAGGGCAGGCGCAGCGAAAAGAAGAACGAAAAAAAGTAAACGCAACATGGGTAGTCAATTTTCGGGGAAAAGTACGGGTTATTGAGGAATGCCTCCTAAAACCCCGCCCGCAGCCAGGATATCCCGACCAATTTTTTTACCTGTAAATGTGCGAAATGGGTGGGTGCGCTCTTGGTTTTAAACCATGAAAAATAAAAACTAAACTTTGATTTTTCATGGTTAAATTTATATTTTTGCCATGAAAAAATTATGTATACATGAATATCCCAGGCAAGTATCTCCCCCGAAACGCGACATCTGATCTCGGACAACTACTGAATTTGTTTCCGGCAGTTTGTATTATCGGGGCACGACAGGTTGGCAAAACCACCTTGGCAAAAACGCTCACGCAAGACAGGGATTCCATCTATCTCGATCTGGAATCGGAACGGGATCGCCGAAAACTGCGGGACCCCTACCTTCTTTTGTCGCGTTATGAAAATCAATGTGTCATACTTGATGAGATACAGCGGATGCCGGGCCTGTTCGAAATGCTTCGCGGAATGATAGATGAAAACCGGCGCCCGGGCCGATTCCTGCTACTTGGCTCCGCCGCTCCGGCACTTTTGCAACAAACCGCAGAGACGCTGGCCGGAAGGATCGCTTACATAGAACTTCCGCCGCTCAATCTGACAGAAATAACAACCGCTGCATCACAAGAAACCCACTGGCTTCGGGGCGGTTTCCCCGATTCCCTACTGGCTGAAAGTGATGAGGCGAGCGTCAAATGGCGACAAAATTTTATCCGAACGTATGTCGAACGCGAATTGGGCATACTCGGTCTTGGAGCCGAACCAAATACGGTTCGGCGTTTTTGGCAAATGCTGGCCTCGGTAAACGCCTCAATCTGGAAAGGGGAGGCCTTCGCATCGTCGCTTGGGGTATCGGGCGTGACGGTCAAAAAGTATTTGGATTTTTTGGAAAACGCTTTTTTAATCACCGTGCTCCATCCCTGGCACGGCAAAATAGCCAAGCGCTTAGTGAAATCACCCAAAGTGTATGTGCGCGACAGCGGCCTGTTGCATGGATTGCTTCATCTTGATTTCTACGACGACCTGCTGGGGCACCCAAGCCTGGGCGCGTCCTGGGAAGGATACGTCATTGAGCAGGTGCACGCGGTAGCAGGCGATAGGCTGGAGATTTTTTACTATCGGACACACAACGGTGCAGAGTTCGACCTCGTGCTGGTAAAAGCCGGCCGGCCCGTAGCCGCCGCCGAAATTAAGTTTTCTTCCACTCCAGACATAAGCCGGGGCTTACATATTTCAATAGCCGATCTGGAAACTGCTCACAATTTTGTAATTGTGCCACAAGGTGACGACTACCCCCTTTCATCCACCATCGAAGTCGTCAGTTTGCGCACGTTCCTGGAAAAACATCTGCCTGGACTTTGGTAACGAAGCCTCCACTCACCACCCCGCCCGCAGCCAGTCCACCCCAACCACAACCTTCCCGCCTGCACCCTCGTTTTTCACCACGAAAAACAGGTCCAACAGCGATCCGTCGGCGGGCCAGGCCGCGCGATCCACTTTCAGTTCCACAGCCACCAGGCCACCCGAGTCGCTCGCCGGGGGTATGGTTGCCGTGCCGGCCAATTTCCCTTCCGGTCCGCCGAGCCGCAGCTCGATTTTGCCGCCGCCGCTGTGCTTGCGTTGCACCGAGGCGTCGAGGGCCAGACTGACGGAAGTGATGCCGCGCAGGTCTATTTTTTTGAACACGAAGCACTCGCCGTGTTTCAGTTCAAGCACCTTCGTGGTGGTGTTGTTCAACGGGCGCTTGTAGATAGCCGCTCCTTTGGAGAGGCTGTCTGCTCCCTCCGCTTGCTGCTGCGCCGGGCGCAGGGCGATCGTTTCGCTGCCCGTTTGGGCCGGCTGGTCGGGTGCGCCGCGGTCGCTGTACGCCGCATGGAAAACAAAGGTGCCGGGTTCTTTTCCGACAGGCGGTTTCAATGTTTGCGATCCCTGCGTTCTCGGCGCCTCAAAATCGCTGAGCGCGAGTATCCAGCGCACCATGTCGGCCACGTCCTTGGGCGCGAGTTGCGGGTGCGCACTCATGGCTACCTCGCCCCACACGCCTTTGCCGCCCTTGATGATTTTTTCAGCCAGGTTTTTCTGGGCAGACTTATCGCCTTTGTATTTTCGGGCGATGTCCTGATAGGCCGGGCCGTTGATTTTCCGGTCCACGGCGTGGCAGCTGCGGCAGTCGGAGCCGTCCACCAGTTTTTTGCCGCGCTCGAACGGCACGGGTTTGGGTTTGATGCGCTTTTCGAGTTGGGTTAGTTTTTCACCAGGTTGCAGGTAGTCAAAGTGCATCAGCACATCGGATGCCGAAATACGGCCGTCTTTCAGGGAGCCGTCCTCCGGGTCCGTCACCTGTACGGCGTACTGCACCACGTCGCCGGGCTGGTAAAAACTGCGGTTTTTGGCCCCGAAATCCCAGCGAACTGTGGGTGTGGCATTGCCGGCCGCCGTTTCGACTACCTCGTCGGTGGCGCCGTCGCCGCGCACATAGTCAATACGGCTGAGGCAGGCATCCGGGTTTTGGGCGTACCATTCGGTGCCGTATTCCAGCACCCACAGCGAGCCTTTTTTGTCAATAAACATATCCACCGGACGGGCAAGGCGCACGTTGGGCGCCAACGGCTGCATATCGGTGTACTGGTCGAGCGAGTCAATGCCCACGGCCAGCATCCAGTTGCGCATCCATTCGTAGATGATGACTTTGCCGTCGAAACGTTCGGGAAACCGGGTTTCGGGCGGGTACTGGTCGCAGTAGTACGCCGGGCCGGTCATGGCGCAGCGGGTGCCATTGGCCACGAGTGGAAACTCCTTTGAACTTTTGAACGGATACCAGATCAGCGGCTTGCGGGCGGGCGGCAGCCGGCGGTCGCCGGTATTGTGCGGCGAGTCGTTGTACGGGCGCTCGGGGTCGAACCAGGGGCCGGGCGTGCCGGTCTCGAAATTGTACTCCCGGTAGGGCAGGTTCGGCCCCACGCAGTACGGCCAGCCGTAAAAACCGGCGGTGCGGGCGATGTTGATTTCGTCGTAGCCTTCGGGGCCGCGGGTGCTGTCGGGCACGCCCGCGTCGGGGCCGGGTTCGCCCCAGATGAGCAGGCCGCGGCGGTTATCAAAATCAAGGCGGAAAGGATTGCGGCAGCCCATAACAAAAATCTCCGGGCGGCCATTGCCCCACCACACGTTGGCCCGCTGCGGATAGTCGGCAGCGATACTCACCGGCTGCGGCGCACGCACCGGGTAGGCAATGCCCTCCAGCGCAGGATCAGTGGCTAAGTGCTGGCCGCCGGGCAGGACGCGGATTTCTTTTTCTGCAAACAGATTCCCTGCCGGGCACAGGTACGAGCCGTCGGGCAGAGGTTTGATGCGCAGGATTTTGCCGCGCAGGTCCATCGAGTTGGAGGCCGATTTTTGGGAATCGTACTGGCTCTTGTCGGGGCGCTCATCGGTGGACGAGTAGCCGTCGTCGTAGTGGTCGGTGTTGTCGCCCGTGGCGATGTACAGGATGCCCGAGGCGTCGAAGCGCAGGCCGCCGCCGGCGTGGTAGTTGTGTACACTACGGTCGGTGGGTACTTCAAAAAGTACCAGTTCGGAGTTGCGATCCAGCTGGTCGTTTTGAAACACAAAACGCGCCAGGCGGATCGAGCCTTTTTTGCCTTCGGGGGAATAATACAGGTAAATCCAGTGGTTTTCGGCCCAATTCGGGTCAATAGCCATGCCGAGCACGCCCTCTTCGTTTTGGTGGTACACCTCGAATTCCGACACCGTGCGGGTGCTGCCGCCGGCGGGGTCGTACAGTTTCACGGCACCGCGGCGCTCGATGAACAGGATTTTTCCGTCGGGAAACTGGCCCATGCCCATGGGTTCGTTCAGGTCGCACACCACGGAGGTTTTTACAAAACCGGTGCCCGTAGTGACCTGAGCCATCGGTCTGTGTGCCTGGAACTGGAGCGGTTTGGCTTCGCCTACGGCGTATTGCAGGCCTCCGGCCAAATGCTGAAGAAACGCCGACTCGGAGTACGCCGCCGGGGTGTGGCCCATAGCGGTAAAAAACGCACGACCGCCGTCGTACTCGTGGTGCCAGGCCACGGGGTGGGAAGGCCCCATTTTTCCGCCGGTGCAAGTGGTTTCGTCGAGGTTGAGCAGGATGTGCAGGTCGGGGCTGAGGTCGGTGAGGTTGAACCACTCGTCGGAACGTTGCCAGGTGGCGTCGAGGTGTTTGGTGGCTGGGTGTTCGCGGTCGGCGACCTGGATGGTGGCGGACTGCACGTCGGTGAGGCCATCGAATCGGCCGCCGACGAGTTTGGCGTACCAGGGCCAGCTGTGTTCGGTGTCAATGGCAGTGTGGATGCCCACGAATCCGCCGCCGGCCTGGATGTAGCGCTCGAACTCGATTTCCTGCGTGGGGTTGAGCACGTCGCCGGCGGTGTTGAGAAATACCACGGCAGCGTAGCGGCGCAGGTTTTCTTCGGTGAACGCGTAGTTGTCCTCGGTCACGTCGGCGTGCCAGCCTTTGTCCGTGCAAATTTTTTGCAGGGCTTCCACAGCGGCAGGCATGCACTCGTGGACATAGAACTCGGTTTTGTTGAAAATGAGGACGCGGGGTTTTCCGTCGTCAGATTTGCAACGCAGAGAAAGCGTGGCAAGTAGCAGGGCAAAGGCAAAAAGCGAAAGGAAACGCAGCATTGTTTACACCATAGTTTGTTTGGTGGGGGCTATGCGAAAAGTGTACCGATTTTTTGGGTGCCCCCCTAACCTCGGTACTACTTCCACTTCAAACGCGCGCTTTTTCAACCAAGGTTTGGCGCACACAACTCTATCCACTAAGTTTGCACAAAAAACAACGTATGGCTGCTCCTGCAAGTACTCGTTTCAGCCCGCTTCAATTAGAACTGCTTAAGGTATTTTCATTCGATCCTACCGAGGAAGAACTCCGTCAAGTCAAATCTATGCTGGCCAAGTTTTTTGCAAAAAAACTTGCAGAACGGGTAGCGTTGGCTGCCGAGCAAAAAGGCATCACGGACGCCGATTTGGATGCGTGGCTTAACGAATCGGAGCAATAGGTCATGCGCATTGTCTTGGACACCAATGTTTTTTTAGTTTCGTTGCTTCCCCGGCACAAATACTGATGGGCCTTTCAAGCATTGCTTGACGAGAGATATGTTTTGCTGGTCAGCAATGAAATTCTGACTGAGTACCTTGAAAAATGTACGGACAGGTACGGCTTGACAACCACTAATGAACGACTTGATTTCTTGATTGATCTACCCAATGTCGAACTAATTACTCCTGCGTACCAATGGCAACTAATTGCCCAAGACCCGGATGACGACAAGTTTGTAGACTGTGCTATCGCCGGCAACGCCGATTACATCGTCACACATGACAAGCATTTTGAAGTGCTGCAAACCGTCCCATTTCCCAAGGTCAATGCGCTTAGGCTGGATGAATTTCGGGTGCTGCTTTTTCCAGAGAGTTGATTATAGTCTGGAGTGCGCCGGCGGCGCCACCGCCGTCAGCATCCGGTGCCACCGCGCCTGCTCCGCCATTTTGTGTTGAAAAAACCAAACCACCGCAAGCAGCGCGGCGGCGTATACGAGGCGGGCAGGCCAGAGGGAAACGGTTGTTGATGTGGGCATGGGGAATGTCGGGTTTGCGCTGAAAGGCAAAGAAAAGCAATTATCGGGCAAAAGCCGCCCCATCGGGCACGGTTGCTATTTTCTACCTTTGTTCGCGTATCAGCCCTCGAACACTGGAGGTTTTCACCAAATCAAACAATCGCCATGCACACCCGCCTGCTCGCACTCGTTGCCCTGCTCTGCTTTTCCCTGCCCGCATCCGCCCAGAAATACCTCGAAATGATGGAGGCAGGCATCTACCCCCTCTCGGAAATCCAGCAGGAAGCCGAGGCGCATTTCAACATCGTCGGGCGCGAGCGGGGCAGCGGCTACAAGCAGTACAAACGCTGGGAGTACGTCGCTCAAATGGAACTGAACGACGCGGGCGTCAAAATTGCCAACGTCGAACTGGCTCAACGCGCCCGCGATTACCGTCGCGCCGAGCGGCAGCGACAGGCCGAATCCGGCGGCTTTGCAGGCGACTGGAAAGAACTCGGCCCTACCTACTGGAATGCCACCTCCGCCTGGAGCCCCGGCGTGGGACGCGTCACCTCCATCGGCATTGACGCCAACAACAACAACCACCTCATCATCGGCAGCCCCACCGGCGGCGTCTGGAAAACCCTGAACGGCGCCGCCACCTGGACGAATCTCACCGACGACTACTCCACGGTGGACGTGTACGCCCTCGAAATTTCCCCCTACAACAGCAACCACTACCTCTGGGGCAGCACCTCGGGCCGCATCTTCCGCTCCACCGATGGCGGCACTATCTGGACTACCACCGGCAACGTCACCGGCAGCGGACGCGTCAGCCGCATCCAGTTTCACCCCACCGATCCCAATACGGTGTACGCCGTGTCCGAGTCCAACGGCCTGTTCCGATCCACCAACAGCGGCGCCACCTGGAGCGCTGTTTCCGGCGCCAACGGCACCTCGGGTTACGATGTGGAGTTCAAACCCGGCGACCCGAACACGATCTACTTTTCCGGCAGAAACGTATACCGCTCCATCAACGGCGGCACGTCGTTTTCCCAAATCAGCGGCTTCGGCACCGCCAGCAACAACTACAAAATGATGGGCGTGTCGCCCGCCAACCCCGACATCGTGTACGTTTTGGAATCCAACGGCGGACGATTCGGTGCTTTTTACAAATCCACCGACAGCGGGGCGTCGTTCACCAAGCTGATTGACGGCGCCGACATCAATTATTTCGGATACAGCGCCACCGGCGACGACGACCGGGGCCAGGCGCCCCGCGACATGGACGTGGCCGTCCGGCCCTCCAATGCCGAGGAGGTGCACATCGCGGGCATTCACACCTGGAAATCTACCAACGGCGGCACGTCGTTTTCCCTCACATCCCACTGGGTACCGGGCACCGCCGCTTCCCTCGGCGTAGGCTACAACCACGCGGATGTGGATATTCTGAAATTCAAGGGCGACACCCTGTACGTCGGCACCGACGGCGGCATTTACCGCAGCACCAACGGGGCACAAAGTTTTGTGGACCGCACACCGGGCCTCGGTATCCGGGAATTTTACAAAATCGGCGTGTCCAAAACCAACCCCAATGTAGTGTCGGGCGGTTCACAGGACAACGGTACCGGTGTCATGCGTGGTGCCAACCGGACCTGGGTGGACTGGCTCGGCGCCGATGGCATGGAAACTTTCGTGGACTGGAACAATGCGAACATTCTGTACGGCACCTCGCAGAACGGGTCCATGTATCGCTCCAGCAACCAGGGCAATTCCTATTCCTCCATTTCCAAACCATCCGGCGTGGACGACGGCGCCTGGATCACCCCCTTCGAGCAAGACCCAAAAGTGGCCACGACGATCTACGTTGCCTTCGCCGATGTATGGAAAAGCACGAACAGCGGCGGCGCCTGGACGAAAATTTCCACCTTCGACAACGGGAACATGAACCATCTGAAACTGGCGCCTTCCGACAACCAGCGCATCTATGCGGCACGCGGCTCGTCGTTGTTCACCACCGACAATGGCGGCGGCGCCTGGACGACCATCACGTCGGCCTGGGGAACCAACAGTATCAGTTTTATCGCCGTACACCCGCAAAACCCCGAGCGCCTGCTGATCGTCACCTCGTCTGCCGTGTACCACAGCACCAATGCCGGCAGTACCTGGACGAACATCAGCAGCGGCCTGCCCACCGGCACGAAGTACTGCGCCGCCTGGGAAAACAAAGGCAAAAACGGCATCTACGTCGGCGGCTTCGGTTTTGTGTCGTACACCAACGACGACCTCGGCGGCCAATGGGTTGGCTTCTTCGAAGGGCTACCCAACGCGCGCGTGTACGAACTGGAGATCAACTATGTATCCAATACCATTTTCGCCGGCACGTATGGCCGGGGCTTGTGGGAATCGCCGCTGTATCAGACCTCGCCGCCCGTTGCGGCTTTCGATGCCGACAAGCGCCAGGGCTGCCGGGAAATGACGGTCGCGTTCGTGGATAAATCCGCCAATAACCCCACGGCCTGGGAATGGACCTTTTCGGGCGGCACACCCGCTACGTCCACCCTGCAAAACCCCACGGTCACGTTCAGCGGGAGCGGCGCGTACACCGTCCGGCTGACCGCCTCCAATGATGCGGGCGTGGATACCGCCGAAACAGCCGACTATATCGTCATCCATGGCCCGTCGGCACCGGTTGTTTCCGGCACAGAACGCTGTGGCCCGGGCGAAGTATCCTTTCAGGCAACAGGAAACCCAGGCGACGCCATCAGGTGGTTCGACTCCGAAGCGGCCACCGACCCGCTGTTTACCGGCGACGTGTTCACAACGGATATTACCCAAACCACTACGTTTTACGCCGCCGCCGGCACAAATTTCATCTCAACGCAGCGCGTGGGGCCAACAACCAACACCATTGGCGCCGGCGCCGACCACGTCGGCAATCAGTTTTTGATTTTCGATGCGGCAAAACCGTTTCGCCTGAAATCTGCGCTGGTGTACGCCGCCGGGGCCAAAAACCGCACATTTCAGGTGCGAAACGCCGCCGGCGCCGTTTTGCTGGAAAAAATTGTTTTTGTAAACGACGGAGAAAGCCGCGTCACCCTCGACCTGGACATTCCGCAAGGCGCCGACCTGCAAATCGGCTGCATCACCCAGGCCAACCTGTACCGAAACAATGCCGGCGTGGGCTATCCATATTCCATCAGCGGCGTGGTAAATATCAAAAACTCCACCGCCGGGCTGGATTACTACTACTACCTCTACGACATCGAAGTAGAACGCGACGAGGTGTGCGAAAGCGACCGCGTGGCGGTGGTTGGAACGGTAAAACCCTTGGCCGTTGCTGCCACGGTCTCGGCTTCCGGTTCCACGGCACTCTGCCCCGGCGAATCGGTGGTGCTCACGGCTGAAAATGTGTGCCCGGACTGTACGGTACTTTGGTCCAACGGCGAAACGGGACCGAGCATCACGGTTTCTGCGGACGGCCTGTTCTCGGCAACCGTCGGCAATGCCTGCGGCGACAGCCCGGTATCCAATGAAATTGCCGTCGCAGTAGGCGCTGCGCCCACTGCCGCCACCGTCGCGGCTTCCGGCGCCACGGCCCTCTGTCCCGGCGAATCAGTGGTGCTCACGGCGGAAAATGTGTGCCCGGACTGCACGGTACTTTGGTCCAACGGCGAAACCGGGTCGAGCATCACGGTTTCTGCGGACGGCCTGTTCTCGGCAACCGTCGGCAATACCTGCGGCGACAGCCCGCTATCCAATGAAATTGCAGTCGCGGTAGGCGCTGCGCCCACTGCCGCCACCGTCGCGGCTTCCGGCGCCACAGCACTCTGTCCCGGCGAATCAGTCGTGCTCACGGCGGAAAATGTGTGCCCCGGCTGCACGGTACTTTGGTCAAACGGCGAAACCGGAACGAGCATCACCGTTTCGGCGGACGGCCTGTTCTCGGCCACCGTCGGCAATACCTGCGGCGACAGCCCGGTATCCAATGAAATTGCCGTCGCGGTAGGCGCTGCGCCCACTGCCGCCACCGTCGCGGCTTCCGGTTCCACGGCGTTATGTCCCGGCGAATCAGTCGTGCTCACGGCGGAAAATGTGTGCCCCGGCTGCACGGTACTTTGGTCAAACGGCGAAACCGGACCGAGCATCACCGTCGCGGCGGACGGCCTGTTCTCGGCCACCGTCGGCAATACCTGCGGCGACAGCCCGGTATCCAATGAAATTGCCGTCGCGGTAGGCGCTGCGCCCACTGCCGCCACCGTCGCGGCTTCCGGTTCCACGGCACTCTGTCCCGGCGAATCGGTGGTGCTCACGGCGGAAAATGTGTGCCCGGACTGCACGGTACTTTGGTCAAACGGCGAAACCGGAACGAGCATCACCGTCGCTGCGGACGGCCTGTTCTCGGCAACCGTCGGCAATGCCTGCGGCGACAGTCCGGTGTCGAATGAAATTGCCGTCGCGGTAGGCGCTGCGCCCACTGCCGCCACCGTCGCGGCTTCCGGTTCCACGGCCCTCTGTCCCGGCGAATCGGTGGTGCTCACGGCGGAAAATGTGTGCCCGGGCTGCACGGTACTTTGGTCAAACGGCGAAACGGGAACGAGCATCACCGTCGCGGCGGACGGCCTGTTCTCGGCAACCGTCGGCAATGCCTGCGGCGACAGCCCGGTATCCAATGAAATTGCCGTCGCGGTAGGCGCTGCGCCCACTGCCGCCACCGTCGCGGCTTCCGGTTCCACGGCACTCTGTCCCGGCGAATCGGTTGTGCTCACGGCGGAAAATGTGTGCCCGGATTGCACAGTACTTTGGTCCAACGGCGAAACGGGAACGAGCATCACCGTCGCTGCGGACGGCCTGTTCTCGGCAACCGTCGGCAATGCCTGCGGCGACAGCCCGGTGTCCAATGAAATTGCCGTCGCGGTAGGCTCTGCGCCCACTGCCGCCACCGTCGCGGCTTCCGGTTCCACGGCACTCTGTCCCGGCGAATCGGTCATGCTCACGGCGGAAAATGTGTGCCCGGATTGCACAGTACTTTGGTCCAACGGCGAAACGGGAACGAGCATCACCGTCGCGGCGGACGGCCTGTTCTCGGCTACCGTCGGCAATGCCTGCGGCGACAGTCCGGTGTCCAATGAAATTGCCGTCGCGGTAGGCGCTGCGCCCGTTGCCGCCACCGTCTCGGCTTCCGGTTCCACGGCCCTCTGTCCCGGCGAATCGGTCGTGCTCACGGCGGAAAATGTATGTCCGGGCTGCACGGTGCTCTGGTCAAACGGCGAAACAGTACCGAGCATCACCGTCGCGGCGGACGGCGTATTCTCGGCAACCGTCGGCAATACCTGCGGCGACAGTCCGGTGTCCAATGCCGTTTCTGTGACGGTCAATCCGCCCTTTGTTCCGGCGGTGCAGGTCACCAACCTCTGCGAGTTGGCCGCGCCGTTGGGCAGCAACTACCAGTGGTCGGTGGACGGGACTTTCATTCCCGGCGCCAACGGTCAGTTCTGGTCGGCATTAGTCGCAGGCCAATATGTGGTGTCCATGAATAGTCCGGCGGGATGCCCGGGCGTTTCGGAGCCGGTATTTGCCGAGGCCTGCTTCAGCAGCGCGGCTGATTTGGCGGGAGTGTTGTCGGCGCGGGTGTATCCAAACCCGGCGCAGGATCAAATTTTTCTTGATATTCAGGCAGTACGGGTGCTGAGTGTCCGCCTCGACCTGTTTGCTGCCGACGGGCTTTATGCGGGGCGGCTTTACCAGGGTGATATTTTGCCCGGCGGGCAAATTCTGGAGATCGCGTTGCCGGAATTGCCGGCGGGCATGTACCGCTACCGGTTGGCGACCGAGTCGGGGATTGTACACGGGAATTTGGTGGTGTTGCGGCGGTAGGGGTTTAACGGGAACGCTCGGGAAGTTGTTCGCCTTGCGCCACCGTTGCTAAAAAAGACAGGAGCCATCCCGACTTGCGCGATGGCTCCTGTTTTATTTAATTGCGGAATGCTACAACTTAGTACCCGGGGTTCTGCTGTGCAGCGAGTACCGGATTAGTGTTGAGTTCCGATACCGGGATAGGCCAGATAAATCGGTAGTCATCGTACGGAATAGCCGGCAAGCCCAGCGTGCCGGTGTAGTTGCCGTTGGCGTCATAATTGACACCGGGTCCCCAGCTGGCAAACGTGGTTTGGTTGTAAAATGCTTTTGCCGGAATACCTCCCGTGGAGAAGTCCGGGTCTTTGGCCAAGCGGTGGATATCAGCCCACCGGCGTCCTTCGCCGAGGAACTCGATGCGGCGTTCGTTCAGCACGGCTTTCAGCATAGCCTTGGCATCGGCGAATGAGCCTGCCGTAAACTGGAGAGCTGGATCGGTAACAGCGCGGTTGCGCACCTGATTGAGCAGTTCCAACGCTGTGGTCGTGTTGGGTGCAGAAACACGCAGGTGTGCTTCGGCCACGTTCAGCACTACTTCGGCGTAACGGATGATCGGGTTCCAGTCGTCCTGGTTGGTGACGTTGCGGTATTTGTTGCTGAAATACGCCCGGTTGTTGCTCTTGGCCAGTTGTGTACGGCGCAGGTCGGTTGCATCCCAGAACGGCGCGTTGAAAATAATCGGGCTGATGGCAACCAGTGCGCGTCCCGGGGCAATGGAGTACATCACCGGCAGGGCGCCGTTCACGAAGGGGTTGTCCACATTGGAATTTTCAATGGAAAAGATGGACTCGGAATTCGTCGTGAAACTGGCGAAAGGGCCTTCGGGTGCAGCGGTAAGGCTGTACGAACCACCGATCAGTTTGTTGCCTTCCGTGATGACCATGTCCCAGCGACCCATGTGTTGGTAAACACGGGTTTTGAGAGCTATGGCGGCACCGGAGGTTGCACGGCTGATCTTAAGCGTTCCGGCGCGCGTTGCGGGCAGGTTTTGCTCGGCGTAGTCCAGATCTTCGATCAACAGGTCGTAGCATTCTTTGACGGTATTCCGCCCCTGGCCCTGTGCCGCATCTTTGGAAGATGAAGTATTGACCGCTCTGGTACGATAAGGCACGCCAAGATGCGAGGCATCTGCCGTGTGTGCATACGGGCGAGCGAAGTGTACGAGCAGTTCATGGTTCGCCAACGCACGCAGGAAGCGCGACTCACCTTCGTAGCCTTTGGCCTGCGCTTCGGTAAGCACACCTGCCGCTTGAGCGGCCTGTACACCCTCGATCACGATATTAGCCTTGTTGATCAAACCGAAGAGCGTTTCCCACTGGTACTGGTTATTGGCTGTGGTCGGGTTGTAGGTGGATTCATAGGTGAATGCGTAAAAAGCGGCCACGTTGAGCATGTCTTCGCCGCGGCAGTCGCCTTGCGCCACGTTGGCGGCGCCAAACGGGTAGCCGCGCACGGCGCCTCCGGCATAGAAGCCACTTTGGGCAGCGTCGTATACGCCGACCATAGAAAGGGCGCAACGCTCGGGAGTAGAAAATGCTGCCGTTTCGGTAATTCGATCGAACGGCTGCAGGTCTGTTACGTCTTTATCGCAGGCAATTGTTGCTGCGCTGATAACCAGCACTGCTGCGAATGCACGTAGAAGTATGATTGCTTTACTGATGTTCTTCATCGTTAAAAGTTTTTTTGTTTAGAAACCAAGGTTTGCACCAATCGTGAACACTTGCTGTTGCGGGTTGCCGTTCCAGTCCACACCAAAACCGTTGGTGTTGGTCTCCGGGTCCAAACCGTTGTAACCGGTGAACGTGAGCAGGTTTTGTGCTTGCACAAAAATCCGCAGCGATTCGATAGTCAAGCGTTGCGTCATGGACTTGGGCATGGTGTAGCCGAGTGCCAAGTTGCCGAGGCGCAGGAAATCGCCTTTTTCTACCCAGCGCGTGGAAGCCACGTTCGGATTGTTGATCGAGTTGCTGGCATTCAGGCGCAGTTTCGGAGTCATCCCGTCGCCAGGATTTTCCGGGCTTTGCCAACGGCCGAGAATTTCAGTACCGTTGTTGCCAAAACCCATATCCAGCAGGTCAATGCGGGTGCGGTTCATGATGACGTTGCCGCCGGAGAAACGGAAGAAAATATTCAGGTCAAATGCACCGAGGTAGAAGTTGTTGTCGAAACCGCCAAACCACTTGGGCAGCACGGTACCGAGTACCCGACGATCCAAAGCGGAAGACAGTGTGGCGGCAGCACCTACTGCACCAGGCTCATCCGGGTTGAACACCGTGAAAGCACCCGAAACGATGTTCTGCTGAACATGCGATCCGTCGGCTTTCGTGTACACCGGGTTGCCGTTGGCAGGGTTGACACCGTAGTAGTCATAACCATAGATTGCGTTGATTGCCTCGCCTGCGCGAATGATGTTATTCTCACCAATAATATCCTGATCGCTGCCGTCGAGGTTTTTCACCAACGACACTACCTCGTTGTTTTGTGTGGAGAAGTTCAGGCTGGAGTTCCAGCGGAAGTTTCCGCGACGCATGACCAAAGCGTCCAACGTCAGTTCGATACCGTCGCCGGTCATGCTGCCGATGTTTTGGAAAATCCGGTTGCCGGGGATACCCAGCGACGGAGCAGTCGGTGCACTCAGGATAATTTCGTCATTGTCCTGGCGCCAGTAAGCCACGGAAGCGTTGATGCGGTTGTCGAACAAGCCAAAGTCAAGACCAAAGTCAAGTTTCTTCTGGGCTTCCCACTGCAGGCCGTCGTTGCCGAAGTTGTTGTAGGTGATACCGTTTTGCAAGCCGTACGGAGCGGAGCCGTAGGAGCCGATGTACGGGTAGTTGCCGATACGCACGTTGCCTACCTCGGCGTACGAGCCGCGCAGACGCATGTCGGAGATCACGTTGGAAATACCATCCCCCCAGAAGCCTTCTTCGGAAATACGCCAGGCAAACGAAGCGCCGGGGAAGTAACCTACACGGTTTTCTTCGGCGAGAGACGAAAGTGCGTCGCGGCGAATGGAAGCGCTGATGTAGTACTTGCGGTTAAAGTTGTAGTTCACACGACCGAGGTATGAAGCGATACCATTTTCGCCAATACCGCCATCAATAGCCTGGTTGGAGTAGGTGCCCGACACGATGTTCTCCTGGAAAAAACGGTCCGACAGGTTGGACACAGAGCCTTGGAAGAACGTGTTCCGCTGTTTTTGATATTCTTGCAACGCGGTGAGGTCCAGGTTGTGTTTTTCTGCAAAAGAATGGCTGTATGTCAACATATTCTGCCAGTTCCAGCGCAGGGAAGGCGAAAACGCCTGGGTTACCCGGCCGCCGGCCGAATAGCCGTCGCCATGGCGCGGGTCCTGGAAGAGGTAGTCGTCCACATAGTTGCCGTCAATACCGACTTGTGTGCGGAACGTAAGGCCTTTCAGCAGGCCGACTTCGCCGTAGATATTGCCCAGCAAACGCGTGTTGACGGACCTGCGCATATCGTTGTCCAACACAAAACGCTGGTTGGGAATACCGTTGGCGATTTCGATGCGGTTGTTGCCGCGGCCGAGCGTACGCGGGTTGATGGAGTCAAGGTTGTAGCCCGTCGGGTCATTGACATCGTACACGGGTACGTTGGGCAGCATCCGCATGGCCGCGTATGTATTGCCCGACAGGCTGTTTGAACCGGTGAGCGGGCCAAAGTTTTCCTGACGGGTAACACCGCTGGAGAAACCAATCTTGAGCCACTTGTTCACTTTCTGGTCAATATTGGCGCGGAAGGTGTAGCGGCTGAGGCTGTTTGCCACCGAGATACCTTCCTGATCGGAGTAGCCCAGCGAGAAATAGTAGTTGGTGTAGTCACTACCGCCCGATACCGAGAAGACGTGGCTGTGCTGCATCGCGTTGCGGAAAATAGCATCCATCCAGTCGGTCTCGACCAAATTGCCCTGTGCATCGTACATCAGGTTGGCAATGGGCACGGTGTCGCCGGTAGCCCGGCTCTTTTCGTTGTTGATCGTAACAAAGTCTTCGGCGCCCAACAACTCAAACAAGTTTGTAGCACGAGCCGAACCCACATACATATCGTAGTTAAACTTCGGTTTGCCTTTTTTGCCACGTTTGGTCGTGATGAGCATAACGCCGTTCGCCGCACGGGAGCCATAAATGGCCGTAGCCGCGCCGTCTTTCAGAATTTCGTACGATTCGATGTCGGACGGGTTCAAGTCGGCCAATGCGTTCATCGGCGTGAAGCCGCCCTGGTTGCCGTCAAAAATCGGAACACCGTCCACCACCACCAGCGGGAAGGTACCGGAGGAGATCGAGTTCACCCCGCGGATACGGATTTGCGGCGGAGAGCCAAGAATGCCACTGGGAGCAGTCACCTGCACACCTGCTGCGCGGCCCGCGAGCTGCTGGTCGAAGCTGGGTGTAGCGAGATTGGCCAGGGCCTCACCCTTAACCTGCGAAATGGAGCCTGTTACGTCGCGTTTCAACTGCGTGCCATAACCCACCACGACGACCTCGTCCAGATACGCACTGGTCGGTTCCATCACGATGTTGTACTCATTGACGCCGGTGATCGGCACTTCTTGCGCCAGAAAGCCCGTGTAGGAGAAGCGCAGCAAGGTAGCGCTGGCAGGAATCTCTACGCGAAATTTGCCCTCAATGTCGGTACGGGTACCCGTAGCCGTGCCAAGAACAGCTACGGTTGCTCCAATCAGGGGGTCGCCCTCATTGGAGGTTACCTTACCGGTAACCGTTCGTTGCCCTAAGGCGATGCCGGCGCTAAAGAGTAGCATTGCCAGCCCAAGTAAAATCCTGTTCATACTGAGAAAGTTTGGTTAGTGAATAAATGATTAAATCTTTGTTAAGTCTGCAAAGGAAACCAGAGCACTGACAAAGTTGAACATTACGGGCCTTATTTTTTAACCTAAATTTGTCAAAAAATCAAAAATGGTCACACCAATCCGTTGGGGCATCGTCGGACTTGGCCGGATCGCCCACAAGTTTGCCGACGATCTGCGCCTCCTCCCCAATGCCCGTTTACACGCGGTGGCATCCACTTCGCTCGACCGCGCCCGCACGTTTGCCAATGCCTATGGCGCTCCACACGCATATGGCAGCTATGCGGATATGCTGCAATGTCCCGACCTCGATGTGGTCTATATTGCCACACCGCACGTTCTGCACTGCGAAAACGCCTTGCTTTTTTTGGAAAACGGCATCCCGGTCGTGTGCGAAAAACCTCTGGCTATGAACCGGAAGGAGGTGGAGCGTATGGTTCATGCCGCGCGCCGAAACCGGGTTTTTC
This sequence comes from Lewinellaceae bacterium, assembly GCA_016719605.1. Classification (GTDB taxonomy): domain Bacteria; phylum Bacteroidota; class Bacteroidia; order Chitinophagales; family Saprospiraceae; genus M3007. Next base: position 201,928 of record JADJYW010000029.1, read on the forward strand.
TGATGGAGGCACTCTGGACGCGGTTCATTCCGGCAGTGGACTATGCGCTGGCGCTGGCTGCCCAGGGGGAGATCGGGCATATCCACACCGTCAAGGCAGATTTTGGCTTTCACCTGCCCTTCGATCCCGATTCCCGGATTTTCAACAAGGCGCTCGGCGCCGGTTCCTTGCTGGATATCGGGATTTATCCGACCCTGCTCGCTTTGCTTTTGTTTGGAAAACCGATGCCGGAAGACGTCCAGGCGGTGGCCACCTACACTGCCTCGGAAGTAGACGAGTCCTGTGTTTTTACCTTTCAGTATCCCGAAAAACGTCTGGCGCTCGGCCATTCCACCATAGCGGCCAATACGCCGGTGGAAGCCTGGATACACGGCACAGCAGGCTCGATCTACCTGCACCCGCGCTGGCATCATACCCAACAGGTGACGGTGTCGCACTACGAAGGCAATAGTGAACGGAAATTCGATGCAAAATTTCCCTACCCCGGCTGGGGCTACCAGTTCGAGGCCGCACACGTCATGGAGTGCCTCGAAAAACAACGGCTCGAAAGCGACCTGCTTCCGCTCGATTTTTCCCTCAACCTCGCCGAAACATTAGACACCATCCGGGAAAAAATCGGACTCCTCTATTGACCCCCCTCCAACCAGAAACCCTTCCAACCTGAAACCTTCCAACCCTCCAACCAAAAACCCCTCTAACCCTCAAAAACCACCTCCACCACGTCCTCCACTTTCAGCCCCAGCAGCGTGGCTGCCCGGCCCATATTCACGGCTATTTCGAGAAAACCGGCGCTGTTGAACAGGCACAGCGGCTCGCCAACCGGCACATCGCAGTAGTTGCCGGAGAGGCGTGTGATGGCATCGTTTCGTTTAAAAAACAACGAAAAGGAGCGGCCTTGCACCGTTTTCTCAAAGGTTTCCCGACGGATATTGACGAATGCGTTTTCAAAATTGTCAATGTGAATGACCGTTCCGCGGATGCGGGTCGGCATGATGACGGGGCGCAGGTTGATGCGCTGGAGCAGGGGGCCGGCCGGCGTGCCCAGTTCCTCGAACGGCAAACCGGCCGCCAGATGCGCCGCCGCTGCGGCAAAGACGTTTTTCACCGGAAAATGCACCGGCTCGGGATCGGGCAGCGCCCGCACGTCGTCGTCGGGCAGGTGCTCGAAGAGCAAGGTGAGCAAACCATTGTCCGGGGCAAGGAAATAATGCCCGTTGGCGCGTGCCGCCACAAAGCGAAAATTGTCGGCATACACGCAATTGACCCCGATCAGGTGGATCGTGCCTTCCGGAAATTCGGGACAGGCGTTCTGTACCACAAAGGCCGCCTGCACAATGTCGAATGGCTTGATTGCGTGCGAGATGTCGAGTAGTTGAGCATCCGGGCATGCCCGCAGCAACGCCCCTTTGAGGGCGCCGGCGTAGTAGTCCTGTGTGCCGAAATCAGTCGTAAGCGTAAAAAAAGGCTTTTGTGCCATCGAACTTTAGCAGATAAATTCTTGTTGGGCAACCTGTTTTTCATCCTACTTTTGTAGGACAAATTTGAAGCACAAAAGTATGGACAAAGCATGGAGGCCTGGCATTTTATCGTTCTGGTTATCAGAAAAATAAGGGCTATTTTCTCCCGCTGCTGCAAAATCAAAACTGAAATTTGAGCGAAATCATTCTCACCGTCGAGGGCGTTGACCCCGTTGAGCTCTACGGCGAAAACAACGCAAAATTAAATCTGCTGCGCAAAGCCTTCCCCGATGTCACCATGACCTCCCGGGGCAACAGCCTGAAACTTACCGGCGAAAAAAAATTCACTCAACCGGCCAAAGCCAGGTTTGAAATGATGGTGCGTTACCTGCGCGAACACCAGGAACTGTCCGTGCAAACCGTGGAAGACCTGCTCGGCGGCGAAAACCCCTTCGAGGTACGCATACCTGTGAACGGCGACTCCAGCAATGCTATCCTGTTCGGACGCGACGGGCGGCCCATCAAGGCCAAAACCCGCAACCAAAAACGCCTCGTGGAGGTGTGCGAAACCAATGATATTGTATTCGCTATCGGCCCCGCAGGTACCGGCAAAACCTATACCGCCGTGGCCATCGCCGTACGCGCACTGAAGAACAAACTTGTCAAAAAAATGTGCTCACCCGCCCCGCTGTGGAGGCCGGCGAAAATCTCGGCTTCCTGCCCGGCGACCTCAAGGAAAAGGTAGACCCTTACCTCCGCCCGCTCTACGATGCGCTCGACGACATGCTGCCCATGGACAAACTCCAGTTTTTCATGGACAACCGCGTCATCGAAATTGCACCGCTCGCATTCATGCGCGGCCGCACGCTCGACAATGCCTACATCATCCTCGACGAGGCACAAAACGCCACGCCGCTCCAACTCAAAATGTTCCTCACCCGCCTCGGCCCCAGCGCCAAGTGTATCATCACCGGCGACCTGAGCCAGATTGACCTGCCCCACCACCAAAAATCGGGCTTGCGCCAGTCCATGGAAATCCTCGACGGCGTGAGCGGCATAGCCGTACTCGCCCTCACTGCCGAAGACGTGGTGCGCCACCGCTTAGTGAAAGAAATTATTAAAGCCTACGACAAGATTGAAGGGGAAGAGCGGGCCAAACGCGAAGCTATGCGGCTGAAGCGCGAGGCGGAGGAACAAGCGAAGGAAGCCGAAGGAAAAGCAAATTAGCGGAGGAGCACGAAGGAAAATAGTCACCGACCACTCATCACTTACCAAAAAAGCACATTTTGGGAATCAAAGTATTCGCCCCCGCCTCCATCGGAAACATCGGTGTGGGGTTCGACATTCTCGGCATGGCCATAGAGCGCCCCGGCGACGAGGTGATCGCCCGCAAGAGCGACACGCCCGGCTTGCGCATCACCAAAATAACCGGCCACAACGGCAAACTACCATACGCCGTGGAGCAAAATACTGCCGGAGTGGCAGCGCTGCGCCTGCTGGAACATCTCGGCGAATCGGGTCGCGGTATCGAACTGGAAATTCACAAAAAAATGCCGCTCGGCAGCGGCCTCGGCAGCAGCGCCGCCAGCGCTGTCGCCGCCGTGCTGGCCGTCAGCGAACTCCTGCGCACGGGCCTCGGCAAACGCGAACTCCTGCCTTTCGCCTGTGCCGGCGAGCAGGTGGCTTCCGGCGGTTTCCACGCCGACAATGTGGCTCCCTCACTCCTCGGCGGCATCATACTCATCCGGGACAACGCCACCCTTGATGTGCATCGCCTGCATGTCCCCCGGGGCCTGTACGCCACTGTTGTTTATCCGCAGCTGCAAGTGCTGACCAAAGAAGCGCGCGCTATCCTCAAACCCGAGGTGCCATTGGCCGACTATGTGCGCCAGAGCGCCAACGTCGCGGGTTTTATTGTCGGTTGTTTCAATGGCGACGTGGGCCTCATCGGCCGCAGTCTGCGCGACGACATTATTGAACCGCAACGTGCCGGCCTTATTCCCGGCTTCCGCGATGTACAGGCTGCCGCTATGGCCGAAGGTGTGCTGGGATGCAGCATTTCCGGGGCCGGCCCATCGGTGTTTGCACTCAGTGCGAACAGCCTGATCGCCGAAAATGCCGGCCAGGCTATGCAGCGGGCGTTCGCCCGGCACCAGATCGAAAGTCAGGTTTTCTTGTCCCCGGTCAATCAGGAAGGTGCTGTTATTTGCTGACGGGTTATTGCCCGAATACAAACTGTATGATATTGGCCCCCATCTGCAGGGCTTTGGTACGCATTTCCGGCGAGTCGTTGTGCACATCGTCCCAGCCATCGCCAAGGTCGGTCTCGAAATTGTAGTAGCAAACCAACCGGCCTTGCCAGAATAGCCCAAACCCCTGGGCGGGTTTCCCGTCGTGCTCGTGCACTTTCGGCAAGCCGTTTTTAAACTCGTATTTCTGACGGTAAATAGGGTGGCTGAAGGGCAACTCCACCAGGTCGAGCTCGGGGAAGACTTTTTTCAGTGCCGGCCGCACGAAGGGGTCCAGCCCATAGTCGTCGTTGAGGATCAGAAAACCGCCACCCTCCAGGTATGCGCGGAGGTTGCGTGCTTCCAGGTCGCTGAACAACATGTTGCCGTGCCCGGTGGCATACACGATCGGGTAGTTGAAAATATCGGCGCTGCCCGGCTCCACCGTCGTGTATTCGAGGTTGAAATTGGTGCGCAGGTTTTGGTTGCAAAACTTCGCCAGGTTTTTGAGCGAGTTCACATCGTTGTACCAGTCGCCGCCACCGGAATACTTGAGCAGAGCGAGTTGGATGGTAGGCGGTTGCTGCGCTTGCACGGCAGGAGCCGTGGCGCAGAGGATCAGGAGCAATACGTTGCGTAGCATATCTTGTTTAGGATCAAAATTTTGAATCGTCCACCCCGTCCAGGTACTTCCGGATTTCTCCGATGACCGAAGCCACGCAACCGTCCTCGAACGGAGCGCGCAGATTGGCCAGTCGCACCAGATCCAGAAACGAATGACTACCTCCCGCCTGGCACAGGCGCAGGTAATCGGCCCAGGCAGCGGTGTGGTTTTCGTGATCTTTTTTCCAGAACTGGAAGGCGCAGATTTGAGCCAGGGTGTAATCAATGTAGTAAAACGGCGAGTTGAAGATGTGGTTTTGCTTTTGCCAAAAGCCGCCGTTTTCCAAAAAAGTATTGCCGTCGTAGTTGCGGTGTGGCAGGTAGGTTTTTTCCAGATTGCGCCATACCGCGTTGCGCTCGGAGGGCGTGAGGTCGGGATTTTCGTAAATGATGTGCTGAAATTCGTCCACGGCCACACCATAGGGCAAAAACTTGATGGCGTTGCTCAGGTGCATGAAATAGTACTTGTCGGTGTCCGGGCCAAAAAACAGCGGCATCCACGGCCAGGTAAAAAACTCCATACTCATGGAGTGGATTTCGGCAGCGTCGCTGGTTGGCCAGTGGTACTCGTCGAACTCGAAGTGCCGGCTGCTCCACACCTGAAAAGCGTGGCCGGCCTCATGGGTGAGCACGTCTATGTCGCCGCTGGTACCGTTGAAATTGGAAAAAATAAACGGTGCTTCAAATGTCTGCATGTAGGTGCAGTAGCCGCCGGTAGCCTTGCCGTCTCGGTTCACAAGGTCCATCAGGCAGGCGTCGAGCATGTGTCGGAAAAAGGCATCGGTTTCGGGGGCAAGTTCGTGGTACATCCGCCCGGCATTGGCCACAATTGCTTCGGGCGTACCGATGGGCTTGGGGTTGCCGGAAGGGAATTTATAGTCCTCGTCGTAGTAGCAGAGTTGATCAAGGCCGAGGTGCGTACGCTGGCGCTCGTAGAGGTCGGAAGCGAGCGGTACGATCAGTTCGCGCACCTGTTTTCGGAAATTGGCCACCATGTCGGGCGTGTAGTCCGAGCGGCGCATTCGGGCATAGCCGACAGCCACAAAGTTGTCGTAACCAAGCGCCCGGGCGATCCGATGGCGTGCACGCACCATGTTGTCGAAGAGGGTCTCCACGGTGTCGGCATTTTTTTCATAAAAATCCCACTTGGCGGCGGCGGCACGGCGGCGCACCGCGCGGTCATCCGATTGTTCGACAGGGACAAAACTGCTCAAATTGTACGACTTGCCGTCGAATTCAATCTGGGCTTTGGCCTTCAGTTTGGTGTATTCGGTGCTGAGGGTATTCTCTTCCTGCAGGTCTTGCAGGATAGCTGGCTGGAAAGTTTTCAGGGCCAGTTCCGCCAGCACAAACAGGTGCATACCGTATTTTTTTTCCAGATCGCTGCGAAACGGCGCGCTCAGGAGTGCCCGGTAAAAACGGTCGTTGAGCGCCTCGTAAGCGGGCAGCGCAGCATCGAAGTAGGTGTTTTCGGCTTCGTAAAACAGATCGCGGGTGTCGGTCGTATGCCGGATCAGGCAAAGGCTGTACATGGAGGAAAACTGCTTGCGCAAGTCGTTCAGCCGGGCGAAGTGCTGTGCTTGTTCGTCGGCCGAACCGGCCGTTTCAAACGCGTGCAGGAGGGCATCAAAGTCGGTTTGTAAGGCGTCAATATCCGGACGTTTGTACGAGAAGGAGTCAAATGTTTTTATATCGGGGCGGGTTGCTGTCATGGTCATAAAGGAACAGTTGGATTGGAAAAAGTTTTGCAAAGGTAGAGTTTGCGCCCGGAATCTGGGCGGCACAGGCGCCCGTACCGCAACAGGTTTCGTATTTTGCGCCTCAAAAACGAGACAAATATGCGTTTTGCATTCACTTTTCTGCTTTTTACGGCTATTCAGGGACAAATGTCCGCTCAATCCACCGCTTTCGTTCTGAGCGGAGTCCCCAGGATGGGCTTCAAACGCTGGGACAATTCCTTCGACCGGCAACCGCTGTACAAATACCATCTGGCCCTCGGCATCGAGTCGGTAAACAACGAGGATGACAGCGGTTCCATTTTTGCGCAGTTTGGGTACCACATCCGGGGAAGCGCCACGCGCTTCCGATTTTTTCAGGGAGCAGGCAGCCCGCTTTTCACTTTTACGGAGGAGTTTCAGTTTCGCAACCTTTCGATCATCCTCGGGGGCAAACAAAAGTATCCACTCGGCGCCCGGAGCAAGTACTTTTACTATGCAGGTATTCGCGGCGACTATACCCTCAGCACCAACATTGACGAACTGACCGCGAACAAGAGCCAGCAATTGACGATCTACTACCCCTTCGTCGGAGCCATGAACCGCTGGATGGTGGGCGCTTCGGTAGGCGGTGGGCTGGAGCTGCCGTTTAGCGATCTCATCGGCGGCCAACTGACGTTTTCGGTACACCCCGATTTTTTACTCCAGTACAACCAGCCGGCCATCAACAATGTGATTGATCCGTTCAACCCGGGCCAGCGCATCACGATTCAGGAGCGCCGTATCCGCAACGTAACCCTCGAACTGACGCTTGGCCTGCGTCTTCTCCGAAAGGTGGTGTACGAGTGAGGCGGCGGCTGCACTAAAACCCCCCGGGCCTTCCCTTTCTAAAAACCCCCCCGCCCCCCCCAAAATTTTTTTTTTTTTTTTCTCCCCCCCCCGGGGGTTTTCCCCCCCCGGTCTCCCCCCCCCTCTTTTTTTTTTTTTCCCGGGGGGGGCCCCCCCCCCCCCCTTTTCCCCCCCCCCCGGGCCGCAACCCCCGGGGCCCGCGGGGGGGGCCCCCATTTCCCCCATTTTTCCGGGGATTGTTTGTTTGCGCGGGGGGCCCCCCCCCCCGGGGTTTAAAAGGGGGTTTTTTAAACGGGGGCCGGGGCCCCCCCCCCCTCCTTCCTTGGCGCCCCCCCTTTTTTTCCCCCCCGGGGGGCCGGCGGGGGGGGGCGCCTAAAAAAACACAGGGGGGGGAAGAAATATAGGGAAAAACTAAAAACAAAAAAGTCCTGCCCTTCCTATGCTCCCAGGGCTTCCCAGTATTCCACGGCCCGGCGGGTGTGGGGGATGCAAATGGAGCCGCCGACCATGTTGGCTACCGCAAAAATTTCAAAAATCTGCTCCGTGCTGATGCCCGGCTCGTGGCACTTGCCGAGGTGGTACTTGATGCAATCGTCGCAACGGAGCACCATGGAGGCCACCAAACCGAGCATTTCTTTGGTCTTGGTGTCGAGTGCCCCTTCCTGATAGGTCTGGTTGTCCAAACTCCAGAAGCGTTTGATGACTTTGTTGTCCTGACTCAAAATGCGCTCGTTCATGCGGGCGCGGTAGTCGTTGAATTCTTGTACCTGATTCATTGCTTGCATAGAATAGTAGTGTGAAAAAGAATGGCCGGAGGGGTTTTCTAATGGCTGTGCAACCTGCTAATCCTCAATTGTCAGGTACAGGTTTTGGCCTACTTTGTCGCTGAGTGTGATTTCCCGCCCGTCCGATGTGCGTACGCGCATGGAGTGGTCGAAAGGGATCCGTTCGAGCAGTTCGAGGCGGGCGCCGAGGGAGATGCCCAGTTGGTCGAGGTATTGCAGAAAGGCGGCGCTGTGGTCGGCTACACCAGTCACGGCGCCGGAGTCGCCGGGCTGCAACGTGCTCAGCAGTACCTGGGGTCGGAAAGCCCAGCGACCCTGGGCATCGGGTATCGGGTCGCCGTGGGGGTCAAATTTGGGGTGGCCGAGGAAGGCATCGAGGCGGTCCACCAATTTGTCGCCTTGCACATGCTCAAGTTGTTCGGCCAGGTCATGAACCTCGTCCCATGCAAATCCGAGATTTTCCATCAGGAATACCTCCCATAGCCGGTGTTTGCGAATAAGCGCCGTAGCCACCCGGTTACCTTCCCCGGTGAGTTGCACCCCGCGATATTTTTCGTAGTCAATCAGATTTTTTTCAGCCAGGCGCTTGAGCATGTCGGTTACCGAGGCGGCTGTGGTCTGCATTTCCGCCGCAATGGCATTCGTGCTCGCTGCTCCGACGCCTTTTTCCGTTATCTTGAAAATGGCTTTGAGGTAATTTTCTTCCGCGTGCGAGTTCATTGAAAACTGATTGTAAAGGATTTTTTTTGAGCCAAACGTCTTCCGGGGCAAATAGTTGGCGGGCACTCAGCGCTTCCAGAACACCAGTGCATTCGGCGCCTGCATCCCGCCGCCTTCCAGATACACGCCGACGCCGACGCCGGTGTCGGCTTCCAGTTTTTTCACCAGATTCATGCGGGCATCACAGGCGTAGAGAAACCCGTCGGGGCCGGTTGCCACACCTTCCAGCCGGCCAAAGCCATCGGCAAAAGGCTCCCGATAGACAAATGCCGCTCCTTCCGGACGGAATCGTTTGATGGAAACATGATCCAGGTCGGCCACCAGAAGGTCACCGTCGGGAGCAAACCAGAGCGCGGAAGGGCCTTGCAGGCTGCCGGGCGGGGTGACTGCGGCCGGAAACTGCCCGTCGGCACGAAACATCCACACCTCCTTGCTGTAGAAACAAGCCACATACAGGTTGCCGGCTGCATCCCAGGTGCAGCCCAACGGGCCGGCCAGCGGGCCGGTCATGTCGCGATCAAAACGACCGGTAGCAGCATCGAAGCGCAGCACGCTACCCTGCCCGTCGCCCCACTGGCTGACATAGAGAAACCCGTCGGGGCCGAAGGTCAGTTTGGCCGGATTGCGCAGATCGAAACCGGACGTGAAATACCCGAGAAATGCTCCGGTGGCCGGGTCAAATTTCAGGACATGACGGGCGGGCAACGACACGACGTACAGCATACCGTCGGGGCCAAGCGCCAGATCGCGGGTTTCTCCGCCAATCTGTTCGTTGCCAAATCCGCCTTTGTGCAGGCCCGTAAACCCATCGTACCGCTCTACGGTGCCTGTGTTGCGACTGCTGACGAACAGGTCGTAGCCCTGTAGGTTGGCGGGGATTTTGGTTTGCTCCCCGGTCACTTTGTTGAACCAAAGTACCATGGATTGCGTGCCGCCGCTGATGGTGGCGCGCAGGGTCTCGTTGTCCTGCAACCAGTATTCGATGGTTTGCGGGAAATCGTGTGCGGGGTTTTCGAATGTCCAGGAGGAGGCGGTAAAAAACGTGAGCGGAAAGTCAATCGTCGCGCCGTCATTTTGACCGGGTACGGTGGCCTGGTACACAATGCCGCCATCTGATTGGCGTACGATGCGCAGGTACTCGCCGGTTCGTTTTTCGCCGTCGGCGGTCAGGGTATAGCCCTCTCCGAGCAATACATCGGGTGCGGCAGATTCCCATTTTTCAAAAACGGTTTTCCCGAATTGTTTCCAGGTGCCGGGGAGACGCTGCAGGCCTTCCCACGGGCCTTGGGCCGGGAGTACACCGGCAGCGAGCAACAGGACAAAGGAAAAGAGGTGTTTCATGGTTTGTATTTTTTGTGCCAACGTACAAGATTGCATTTCTCATACCACGGAGGGGCATTCTTCGGGAAAAAATTCTTCCGGTGTCAGTGCAGAATTTTCAAGGCAGCCCGAATGATGTCTTCTACCCGGGTGATGCCGGGTTGGTCTTTCAGTATCTGGTTCAGGGCTTTTTGCCCGGCGATACGGTTGATCCCGAGGGCCAGAAGCGCGGTGAGCGCTTCGTCGCGGGCGGCGCTGTCGGCAAGTGGCAGGAGCACCGGACCGTCGGGCGCTTCCTTGGTGAGTTTGGTTTTCAGGTCAAGAATGATCTGTTTGGAAGCTTTGGGGCCGATGCCCTTTGCCCGCTGCAGCACATGCGCCTGCTCGCCAATGATAGCCGAGCGAATTTCATCTACCGACATGGACGACAACAAAAGCAGGGCGGAAGTAGGGCCTACCCCGGTTACACTGATGAGTTGGACAAACAGGTTGCGCTCGGTTTGGGTAGCAAAACCGAAAACGTGTGTGCGTCCTCCGTAACGTGAAAATGGGTGTACAGGGTGGTGTGTTCCTGTCCCTCCAGTGCCGTGTAGGTGCTGAGCGGGATGTTCAGGTGGTAGCCCACGCCGCCTGCTTCGAGGGTGAGGTAGGTGGCGGTTCGGAAGGTGATGGCGCCTTTCAGATATGCGTACATGCGGTGCGGTGATTGAAAAATGAAGCGCCGGAGGGGGCAGCGGTGCGGGGCAAAGGTATTGAAAGGACAGATCGTTGTGAATTTTCACATCGGCTGCCATACGCGTCCCAGATGATTACACGAGCGGGCGTCACAAATGTCCACTCCTAATTTACGGTATCGAAAAAACTGTTTTGATCAATTCCACAATCTCGCCCTCTTCCGGCAGGAAAAGGGTCATCCGGGTATCGGTCAGGAGCAACACCTGAGCCTGCCAATGCTGAGCGTACCCACCTGGCAGGGAGATATCCATGCTCATCGTGTTTGGAGAAAATATATAACGTCTGGACTCCGGAAGGCGCACCAGATTCGTACGGGGATCTTTGTTATACTGACCTCCCAGCGCCCGATCAGGCGCCGGGTCAGGGAGTCGGCGCCTGTTTGTCCTTGTACGCTCCCTTGCGCGAGCAAGCAGAAACAAGCAAAAAACCAGGCGTTACAGCAGGCTTTTGTCATGTGTTGGTGAATTATTACACCGCAGCTACTTTCTTGATCTTTTTGCCTTTCGGCAAACCGTTTGAGGCGCTTTTAACGACCGGCTTCTGAATGCCAAGCGCCACCTCCATCACGTCGTTCATGGTGTTCACATAATTGAATGTCAACCCTTTGATATATTCCGCTTCGATTTCTCCAACGTGTTTTTGGTTGTCTTTGCAGAGCAGGACTTCCTTCAATCCGGCGCGTTTGGCAGCGAGAATTTTTTCTTTGATACCGCCAACAGGCAATACTTTGCCGCGCAGGGTGATCTCGCCGGTCATGGCCAGGAAGGGTTTCACCGGTCGTTTGGTAAAGGCCGATGTGATAGCCGTCAGCATGGTCACGCCTGCCGAAGGGCCGTCTTTTGGAATAGCGCCTTCGGGAACATGGATGTGGATGTCGTTTTTGTCGAACATTTCCGGGTCAATGTTCAGTTCGTCTGCGTGCGCCTTGATGTAGCTCAGCGCGGTGCTGGCGCTCTCTTTCATCACGTCGCCGAGGTTGCCTGTGAGCTGGAGGCGGCCGTTACCTTTGTTCAGGCTGGCTTCGATGAAAAGAATTTCGCCGCCGACGGAGGTCCAGGCCAGCCCAATGGCTACGCCTGGGGCTTGCTGTTCCTGATACACTTCGGCGTCGAACTTGGTTGGGCCGAGGATGCTGTGCAGGTGTTCGGGCTTGACGGTCACTTCGTAGGCTTCTTCCATCGCCACTTTTTTGGCTACAGAGCGCATGATGGAGCCGATTTCCCGGCTCAGGTTGCGCACGCCGCTTTCGGCGGTGTAGTGCCGGATAGTGTTGACCAGCGCCTTTTCGGTAATTTTTATCTGACCGGGCTTCAGGCCGTGCTCCTTGCGCTGCTCGGGGATGAGGTGCCGCTTGGCGATCTGTATTTTTTCCTCGAGGGAGTAGCCGGCAATTCCAATGATCTCCATGCGGTCGAGCAGCGCGGGCTGGATGGTAGCCAGGGAGTTGGCCGTGGCGATGAACAACACCTTCGAGAGGTCGTATTCCAGTTCGAGGTAGTTGTCGTAAAATGTGGTGTTCTGCTCCGGGTCGAGTACTTCGAGCAGGGCGGAGGAGGGGTCGCCACGGAAATCCTTGCCCACTTTGTCTATTTCGTCGAGGATGAATACCGGGTTTGCTGTTTTGGCTTTTTTGAGCGACTGGATGATGCGGCCGGGCATGGCGCCGATGTAGGTTTTGCGGTGGCCGCGTATTTCAGCTTCGTCGTGCAGGCCGCCGAGGCTCATGCGCACGTACTTGCGTTTGAGCGCCTTGCCGATGCTTTGGCCCAGCGAGGTTTTGCCGACGCCGGGCGGGCCGACGAGGCAAAGGATGGGCGCTTTCATATCGCCCTTCAGTTTCAGCACGGCCAAATGTTCGAGAATGCGCTCTTTGACCTTGGTTAGTCCGTAGTGATCCCGGTCCAGTACGTCTTTCACGCGGCGCAGGTCGAAGTTGTCCTTGGTAAATTCCTGCCAGGGCAGGTCGAGCAAGGTTTCCAAATACGTCAAACCGATGGCGTACTCGGCGATTTGGGGATTCACGCGACGCAGTTTATTGACCTCCCGCTGGAACGTTTCCAGCACATTTTTCGGCCATTTTTTCTTGGACGCACGTTCCACAAGGGCGTTGATTTCGTCTTCCTGCGGGTTTTGGCCGAGCTCTTCCTGAATGGTTTTGAGTTGCTGGCTGAGGAAATAGTCGCGTTGCTGTTTTTCAATATCGTTGCGCACCTTGGCCTCAATCTGGTCTTTCAGTTCCAGCAGTTGCAGCTCGGCATCCATGTGCAGCAGGATACGGTTGGCTTTATCCTTGAGGTGGCTAACTTCCAGAATAGCCTGTTTTTCCTCGATTTTGATGTTGAGGTTGGAGGCAATGAAATTGAGCAGGAAGTTGTCGTTGGTGATATTTTTCAGCATCACGACAGCTTCCGAGGGTATTTGCGGCGACAGTTCGATGATCTGTTTGGCGGAATCCCGGATACTGCTGATGAGGGCGCGGAACTCCAGCTTGTGCTTGGGTTGGGTATATTCCAGCGTGGTGATGCGGCCCATCATGTAGGGGTCTTCGCTTACCATGGCTTCCAGCAGGAAACGTTTGCGGCCCTGAAGAATAGCCGTGGTGGAGCCATCGGGCATTTTCAGGAGTTTCAGGACACGGGCGATCGTGCCGATCGCGTATAGGTCCTGAGCGGAGGGGCTTTCAATTTTTACGTCGCGTTGCGACAAGACGCCTATAAAACGATTGTCTTCGTAAGCCTTTTGGACTGCGCGAATACTCTTGTCCCGGCCAATAGTGATCGGTGTGACGATACCGGGGAATAGTACCGTATTTTTCAGGGGTAATATGGGCAACGTATCCGGAAATACTTCGCCCTGCTTGGCTTCTTCGTCTTCTTCCAACGAAAAAAGCGGCACGAAATCCGGCTCATCGTCGGATTGGGCGGACATCAACCAATTTTCAAACATATTCAAGTGCTGCGGGAGGTTGGAAGGTTAGGAGGGCTGGAGGGTTTTGGGCAGGAAAAATTGAGGGCTAAAAAAGGATGATTTGGTGATTTTAGAGTTTAGGTTGAATGAAAATGACCGCAAACTTTGGCATTTTTTGTGAAACGGGGAGCACCAAAACGATCTTTGTGTCACACTGGCAGCAATTTTCACGGCATGATCGAATGGCTACCGTTGGCAAAATACTTGCCAGTGGCCGTAATACATGGTTTTGGCAGGTTTTCTAAAAAAACGCCCGACAAAACGGCAGCCTCGCCCAAAAGTCCCCTGTATCGCAAAATGCTACATTTGCCCCATCCAGACTACCGCCCGCACAAACATTCTTCTTCCCGTTTGTTTTACCCGAAAAAATAACGCTATGCAAAAATTGTGGTTTTGGCTTTTGTTGGGAGTAGCCCTGTCGGGTTGCCGCTCAACACAAAAAGTAACATACGCTCCCGAGCAAATCACCCCTACCGACAAAGCCCTGCTTTGGAGAATCAGCGGGAACGGCCTGAAAAAGCCGTCGTACCTGTTGGGCACTATTCACCTGATTCCAAAAGACAAACTCCGGTTTTCCGAGGCAACCTACGATGCGTTGGCCGATGCCGGCCGGGTCGCTTTTGAAATAGACATGAAGGAAATGACCAACATCGCCGCACAGTTCAGCCTGATGACCAAAGCTTTTATGGGCGGCGGCAAAACACTGCGCGACCTGCTCCCGGCAGACGACTATGCTTTTGTGAAGGAGCGACTGGATGCCAAAGGAATGCCGTCCTCCATGCTGGAACGCATGAAACCCTTGTTTCTCAGCACCTTGTTCGGGACTGACGAAGAAACTGCGTCCGGCAAAAATGCCACGATGACATCCGTGGAAATGGAATTGTATCGGCAGGTCAAGCGCCGAAAACTTGAGTCGGCGGGCCTGGAAACAGCCGCTTACCAAATGAGTATTTTCGACAGTATCCCGTACGAAGCGCAGGCCAAAATGCTGGTGGAAACCCTGCGCAACTCCGAAGGCGCCGGCGGCGATTTTGACCAGATGATCAACATGTATCAGCAGAAGGACATTCAAGCAATGGAAGCCATGATGGGCGATGCGGCAAATGGCATGAATGCATTTCAGGACGTACTGCTGTACCAACGCAACCGCAACTGGATACCGGTCATGGCCCGCATGATGCGCGAAAAACCGACCCTGTTCGCCGTCGGCGCCGGCCACCTTGGTGGCGCACGCGGCGTCATTGCCCTGCTCCGAAAAGACGGCTACCGCGTGGAAGCCGCCGAATAAGGTTGGAAAAGGTTGGAGGGTTAGAAGGTTAGAAAAGGTTAGAAGGTTAGAAGGTTGGAGGGTTGCTTGTGTGTCAACCCTCCAACCTTCAACCTTCTAACCTTTTCTAACCTTCTAACCCTCCAACCTTTTTTCCAACCTTTTACTTTTTGGATGCCAGCGCATCCATACGAATCATATCCTGCATGATGCGCAGGGCCTCGTAGAGTTGGATGTCCTTTTTGCGCTCCTTGAGCCAGCTGTCGTTGCGGGTCACGCGGGAGGTGTCGCTCTGGATGTGCTGGAGGTCCGCCTGCAGGTTACCAACCTGAAAAGGCTCGATCGGCTGGAGCATTTTTTCGAATTGACTGGCTTCTTCTTCCAGTTTTTTATCCCAGCTGCGGTATGCTTCCAGCTGGAGCGGGTATTGCGTTATGTCCTTTTGGCGACGCAGACGCTGCGCATTTTCCTCTATTTTATTGAATGTGGCGTTTGCCTTCACCCGTGCGCTGCTTTTTTCCGCCAGTTTGGCGAGGTTGGGCGCCTGGTAGACATTCTGGGAATACGCCACCGGAGCGATGGTTGTGGCATCTAACGGGTGGTCATTTTCGCGTTCGCCGAGGTCAACATAGTTGTAGGAATCGGGCAGCACGATATCCGGTTTCACGCCATCCAGCTGTGTTGTTTGGCCGGTAATGCGGTAGAACTTTTGGATCGTTACCTTTATATCGCCCAAAGGTTTGACCATCGGATCGTTGGTGGCCATATCGAGATCCCAAAAACGTTGTACCGTGCCCTTACCGTAGGTGGCCGTGGTACCGACGATAACTGCGCGGCCGTAGTCTTGCATGGCAGCGGCAAGTATTTCGGATGCCGAGGCACTTAAACCATTGACCATTACGATCAGCGGGCCGCCATACTGCGTGCGCGGGTCGGAGTCGGCATTGATGTCGGGTTGTCTGTTGCGGCTTTTCACCTGTACGATGGGGCCTTGTTCGATAAAAAGGCCGGACATACGCACGACATCGCGCAGCGAACCGCCGCCATTGTTTCGCAGGTCCAGAATGATACCTTTCACATTTTCACTTTTGAGTTTTTCCACTTCTTTGGCTACATCGTCGGCGCAGGACGTGACACCGTCGGGCGTGAAGTCGGCGTAAAATTTAGGCAGGAAAATGTAGCCGATCTTTTCTGCACTATCGTCCGTGTTGAGGAGGAGCGATTTGGCCAGAGCCTCTTCCGTGATGACCACATCGCGCACGATGCTGATGACCTTCACGGAGCCGTCCGGTTTTTGGATGGTCAGTTTGACGGTAGTGCCTTTGGGGCCGCGGATTTTGGCCACCACATCGTCAATTTCCAGGCCCATCACGTCTACCGGTTCGGCATCGCCCTGCGCTACCTTCTGGATGACATCCTTGGCTTCGAGTTCATTTTGTTTCCAGGCGGGGCCGCCGGGCACGATTTCGGTGACGGTAGTTTTTTCGCCGTCGCTTTGCAGGCGGGCGCCGATACCTTCGAGTTTGCCGGACATTTTGAAGTCAAAATCGGCTCTCTCCTGCGGGGAAAAATAGCCGGAGTGCGGGTCGAAAACGCTGATGAATGCGTTGAGGTAAATTTCCATGCGGCGGTTGCGGTCAGCCTTTTGCATCCGTTTGAACCAGCGGTCGTAGATATCCAGCACCTTCTTGCGGGTTTCGGTTTCTATAGTCTCGAAAGACTTTTTATCGCCCACATAGTCGGGTTTTTCCTGTGTGGAGAGTTCTTCGTTCAGGCGGCTCAGCACCTCGTACTTCATCCATTTTTCCCAGCGGCTGCGCAGTTCGGCGTCGTTTCTGGCCCACGACAATTTTTGCCGTCGGTCTCAAAGGTTTCATTTTTGGAA
This sequence comes from Lewinellaceae bacterium, assembly GCA_016719605.1. Lineage (GTDB taxonomy): Bacteria > Bacteroidota > Bacteroidia > Chitinophagales > Saprospiraceae > M3007. Next base: position 218,519 of record JADJYW010000029.1, read on the forward strand.
AAATCAATCGGCGCGGCCAGTATTTCGCGGTACCAGCCCTGAGTCTTGGCTAAGGATGATTCCTGCAGGGCGACCGAACGAGTAAAAAACTCGAACGAGCCGGCCTTGGCCTGATCGTCCAACTGAAGTTCGTATGGCTGGAGTTGGTCGACGTCGCTTTGGGTCATAAAGCGTTTTCCGCCGTCAATGTTTTTCAGGTACAAATTGAATACCTGGCGGGAAAAACGGTCGTCCACAACCCTGGGTTCGTAGTGGTAGCGCTCAAGCCCTTGCAAGACCGACTGCATCAGTATGGCCTCTTTTTGCGGGTTGGGGTCCGTGCCGGGGGAGGGCGTAATTTGGTTCAGGAAAAAAACAATACCGAGAACCCCCAAAAAGGAAAAGAACAGCAGGGAAGGTTTCCATTTCATGTCCGTTAAAATTTGATCAGTGTCCGAAAAGCCCGAAGGCTGCGAAGAATACATCATGAGCGGGTGAGAAGTTTACGAGTTAACAAAGATACGGCGCGTTGGTTGGCTTGTACAACCGCCGCCCCGGAGCAGCCGGGCAAGAACGCAAGAATGCCCGCTTTGTGACGGGTGGCGTGTTTATTTTCTACAAAATTGCCCTCCGGCGACCGTTTCGACAAAACACGGGGCATGAATCCACCGACACATCCAAAATCAGCAATTATTCCGACCTTCGCCGCTCTTATCCATCCAATTATTGTTATGAACAAAAATATCTCGCTCCTGATCAACGGTATCCTGTTGCTGGCCGTAGCCCATTTGTACTATTTGAATTTTTCCCAAAAAACCGCTCCCGGGTCGCCGGCCGGAATTCCTGCACCGACAACCGGCGGCGGTGTAAAGATCGCCTACATCAATGCCGACACCCTGGATGCCAAATACGAATGGCTCAAGGCACAGAAAGAGGCTCTGGAAAAGCGGGTACAAAACGCCGAAAAGAACATGGGCGCCAAAAAAGAAGCCCTGATGAAAGACCTGGCAACGTTCCAACAAAAGTACGAGAGCGGCACCGTGCCCCCTGCCCAGCTGGAAAAGGAATACGCCACCCTGACGCAACGCCAGCAAAAACTGGCGGAAGAAGAAGCCCGCCTCGGCAAACAACTTACCGACGAACAAACCAAAGCCATGAACGAACTCATGGCCAACGTGGAAGCCAAACTCAAAAGCCTGCAAAGCCAGATCGGCTACGACTACATCCTTTCCTACTCCAAGGGCGGTGGCCAGGTACTCTTGGCCAACGACAGTCTCGACATCACCAACCAGGTGCTGGAGTTGCTCAATGCCAAAAACTGAGGCCGAAGGGATTCGAGCATCGCTATGTGCACAACCAACCGGGTCTGCTATGAAAACCGTTGTCTTATCGTGCCTTGCATGGCTTGTCGGCGCCTCCGGGCACGCGCAAATCCTGTCCAGCATGAGCTCCCGCTGGAGCGATTCCTTCGTGGAATGGGAATTGTATGTACAGGCAACCACCACTCCCGAAGAGGCCGATGACGACGACGGGGAAGCGCCTGACGAGGAACTCTACGGCGAACTCAAACTCCGCTGGCTCAATATGCGCGACGACTGGACGGACTGGGACTTCAGCCTGGGCGAAGAGCGCGGAACCATCCGCATGAAATGGAAAGACGACCCTTCCCAATGGGAACTGCGCACCTACAGCGGATCGGTAGTCACCATGCGGGCTGCCTGGAAAAATGACCCGACCGAATGGCGCGTGACCGACAACAACCTTTCCCTGACCCTGCGCAGCCGCTGGACCAGTCAGTTTGACGAATGGCTCGTGCAGGACAACAACCGCGGCACCTTCTACCTATACACCCTGACGGAAGGCGACCCCCGCGACTGGGCCATTGACGACCAATTAGACGCAACGGTATCACAACCCATGAAAATGGCATTGATCTTTTTGACCATTTTTCACTCCACCCCGCGCCAATAAGCCGTTTCTGGCATTTTCAGGAATTTTTACACGGAATCGGGCCAACAAAAACCGGCCCGGCCGCGTCTTTCCGAGGTATGTGCCTTGCTTCACCTGCCTGAAGCATTTACCCGCACCAAACACAATCAGTATGAGAAAATCAATACTTGCTGCGCTGCTCCCGATGCTTGGTGCAATAGCAGCCCTGGCGCAACCCGCAAACGACAACTGCAACACCGCCACCCCGATCACCAACGTCATCAACTACTGCAGCCCGGTCAATGCATTCACCAATGTGGGCGCTACCCCCTCCGGCTATGGTGCTGCCAATTGCTTCGGCACCGCCGGAAACGACGTATGGTTTTCCTTTGTGCCACAATTTACCGACGTGACGGTCATTGTGCGCGGTGCCACCACCCAGGGGCCGGGCGGCACCTTGCGCAACCCCCAGATTGCCATTTATTTCGGTACCTGCGGCGGCGTGATCAACGAAGTGCAGTGCGAAAGTTCCACCAACAATACGCACATCGCAGAAGCCAGCGAAAGCGGACTGCTGGTCGGCTCCACCTACCTGATCCGGGTGCAGGGTTTCAACAACAGCAACGGCACGTTCCAGCTCTGCCTGAACAACTACAATCCGCCCGCCGACCCCAAATCCGATTGCCCGCAGGCTTCCGTGCTGTGCGACAAATCCCCCTTTGTGGTGCAAAGCGTGACCGGCGCCGGCAGCGATATCACTGAACTGAACGATGCCGCCTGCTTTTCCAACGGCGCACCAGGCAACTTCGAGAGCAACTCGACCTGGTTCACCTGGATTTGTGCCACGTCGGGTTCCCTGACTTTCGCCCTGACCCCGCTTAGTATCGTGGACGACCTCGACTTCGTACTCTACCGCCTGCCCAACGGCGTAGGCAACTGTCAGGGGAAACAAGTGGTACGCTGCATGGCCTCCGGCGATACGCCGGCAAACTACCTTAGCCCCTGCATGGGCCCAACTGGCCTACGCGCAGGTGATCCCGATATCAGCGAAGACGCCGGTTGTCAGGATGGCGGCGACAATGCCTGGCTGGCTCCGTTCGATATGGTGGCCGGCGAAGCGTATGCGCTTTGCGTGAATAATTTCACCACCAGCGGCAACGGATTTTCGGTTGAATTCGGCGGTACGGGCACATTTCTCGGGCCGGAAGCCAAGTTTGTCACCGTCCCGGCAGCCATCTGCCTCGGCATGCCCGTGCAAATCACCGACGCCTCCACGTTTGCTCTCGGCAATATCACCGCCCGAAACTGGAGTTTTGGCGCCGGCTCCATACCCGGCACCGCCACCGGCCCTGGCGCCCACACCGTGACCTTCACCACGCCCGGGCAGCACCCCGTTGTGCTCCAACTCGAAACCAATCTCGGCTGCAAGGTCACTTCGATCCAGAATGTGCTGGTGTATCCCAATGTGGAAGTGGATACGCTCATCGCCACCCCCGAATGCAACGGCGGCGACAACGGCGAGATCGCCATTACCAATATCAAAATGGGCACACCGCCGTACCTGTTCAGTTGGGACGGCGGGCTGTTTACCCCCGACAATACCCTGTCTAACCTCACCGTAGGCACCTACAACCTCGTGATTCGCGATTCCAACAACTGCGAAACCAACCTCGATATCGAAGTCCGCGAACTCGAACTGACTGTGGCGCCCGTCGTCACCCCGCCTTTATGCACCGGCGATGCCAATGGGCAAATTACCCTCAACGTCACCAACGGTACCGGCCCTTACCAGTTCAACTGGGGCAGTGGTTTTATTCCGACCAATACCCAGGGTGGTTTTCCTGCGGGGACTTATACCATTCAGGGGCTGGATGCCGAACTCTGCAAAGGCACTTTTTTTGTCACGATAACGGACAACCCGCCGCTTACGCTGGAAATGGACACGGTAGATATCTCCTGCTTTGGCGCCAACGACGGCATCGGCATCGCCATAGCCGGCGGCGGTGTGGGCAACTTTTCCTATCTCTGGAGCAACAGCTACACCGAGGAAGACGCCACCGAACTGGGGCCGGGCGCGTATGCGGTGACCGTCACCGACGGCAACGGCTGCACCATCACCGGCGGCGTTTTTATTGAAGAACCCGGAGACGTGGGGGTGAATCTCCTGCGTGTTGTGGATTTGCTCTGCAACGGTGTGCCCGAAGGCGCTATTGAGGTAGCGGGAATTGGGGGCCGACCGCCGTTCACGTTCAGCGCCGACGGGGTAAATTTTTTCGCCTCGCCAACGCTCACCAACCTCTCTGCCGGTAATTATTGGGTAAAAATCCGCGACTCGGCGGGCTGTATAGACTCCGTTCAGGCCACCGTCGCCCAACCGCCCCAACTCCTTGTAGATGCCGAGCCGGCGGAAACCACCCTCGATCTTGGCTACACCGTGCAAATACAAACCCTCACCGCACCCGTTGGTCGCCCGGTCATCTACGAGTGGTCGCCGCCGCTGGGGCTTGGTTGCACCGATTGCCCCGAGCCGGTCATTACGGCCATCAATGACGGCATTTACACCATCAAAATAACCGATGCAGACGGCTGTATGGCCACCGATACGGTGCGTATCTTAGTCAACCGCAACCGCCCGATCTATGTGCCCAATGTGTTTGCGCCCGACAAGCCCTACCCGAATGATCATTTTACCCTGTTTGGTGGCCCCGCTGCTGCAAGTATCGAATTGCTGCGCATCTACGACCGCTGGGGCAGCCTGATTTTTGAAGCCCGGGACATCCCGCTCAACGACCCGAACGTCGGTTGGGATGGCAAGTACAAGAGCCAGTTGGTATCCGGCGTGTTTACGTTTTACGCCACGGTTTTGTTTGTGGATCAGGAAACCGTGACGTACGAGGGGAGCGTGACCGTGGTGCGGTAAAATTTACCAGTTAGAGGCTATTTGAATTTTAGTTGCTGGGCTACGGCCGGCCAATTTTGCTGCTGTTTTCGTTAAAATTTTCGCCGTAGGCGCTTGGCTATGGCTGCAAATTTTGCCTCAACAACAACAAAATTGGCTCGCCCTCGCCTCAGCACTAAAACTCAAATAGCCTCTTACAATTTCACGAAAAATCCAACCCGACCGGCATGCTTCCTGCTTCAGCATATTACCGCCTCGTGCGCGATACCTTCCAGGCGCACGGCGACCCCGTTACTGCCGAGGGGCAAATGGCCTATATGCGCCGGCAGTTCGAGTACTTCGGACTGAAAAAGCCTGCGTGGAAAGCGCTCGCTACGGAAATACACCGTACGCAGGGCCTGCCCGACGGTACAAACCTGCAAGAACTGGCTCGCTTGTGCTTCGGCGACGAGCACCGCGAAATGCACTACTTTGCGCTCGAAACCGTGCAGAAAATGGTAAAAAAACAACCGCCCGGGTTCATTCACTTTCTGGAAGAACTGATCCTGCAAAACTCGTGGTGGGATACCGTGGACTGGATTGCGCCGAAACTCGTAGGGGTACATTTTCAGCGTTACCCCGAACTGATCCTCCCTGTCACCGAACGCTGGATGGCTTCCGGCCAATGCTGGCTCCAGCGCGTTTGCCTGATTTTTCAACTGATGTACAAGGAAAAAACCGATGCCGACCTGTTGTTTCGGTATGTGCGGCAAGTGGCGGACTCCCGGGAGTTTTTCCTGCAAAAAGGTGCCGGCTGGGCACTGCGACAGTACTCAAAAACCAACCCGGAGGCTGTACGCCATTTTTTGGAAACAACGCGGGTATCAGCGCTGACGCGGCGGGAAGGCGGAAAGTATTGCTAACAGGCGCTAAGGGCGACTGTTGCGCACAGGCGTGCCGGCCCGTTCAAAAAAGCGCAAGTGCAGATCATGCCCGTCAAACTCGGCATACGAACACGCGAACATCCATTCGCCAAGGTTGATATAGCGGCTGCGCCCGTTTTTCAAAAGCCAGTCAATGGGCAGGTGCCGATGTCCGAACACGAAAAAATCCGGTGCGGTGCCCTGTGCAATTTTGCGGTTGGCGTACTGCGCCAACCATTCCTGATCCTCGCCAAGCCAGTAGCGTTCTTCGGGCGGCATGGCTTCGCGGCTTTTTTGCGAGGAAAAGCCCGCGAGCGGCGTACCGAGATCGGGGTGAAACCACTGGAACAACCACTGGCTGAGCGGATGCACAAAGACCTGTTTCATCAGTTTGTAACCGTGATCCCCGGGGCCAAGCCCGTCTCCGTGGCCGATGAAAAAGGATTTGCCATGCAGGTCAATTTGAATCGGCCGGCGATAGACCGGAATACCAAGTTCTTGTTCAAAATAGCCGAACATCCACAAGTCGTGGTTCCCGGTGAAAGCATAAATCGGCAAACCCCCGTCGCGCAGTTCGGCCAGTTTTCCCAGAAATCTGGAAAAGCCTTTCGGCACGACCGTTTGGTATTCAAACCAGAACTCGAACAGGTCGCCCACCAAATAAATCGCCTCCGCTTCGGGCGCCACAGCATCCAGCCAGCGCACCACCTGACGCTCGCGCTCGCGAGCGGGCAAGCGCCCGTCAATGCCGAGATGGAAATCAGATGCGAAGAAGATTTTTTTCACAACAGACCGGGTTGGTTTATTGGTTGGTTGGTTGGTTTATTGGTTGATTGGCCGGGCGCAAATGTAGGACTTGCCCGGCATTAAGCCTTCAACTTCAAATCATGCCTACCTTTGCAACCAATAAACCAGTCAACCAGTCAACCAGTCAACCAGTCAACAATGATCGTAGTCACAGGTGCTGCCGGGTTTATCGGCTCTTGCATGGTTCGCCGGCTCCATGATGCCGGGTACAAGGATATCCTTGTGGTGGATGATTTCAGTCGTCCCGATAAAATGCGCAACCTCGAAGGAAAAAAGATTTGGGGTCAGGTACATCGAAACGATTTCGTTCGCTGGCTCGAACAGCACCATGCCGATGTGGATGCCGTGTTCCATATTGGTGCGCGCACAGATACCACGGAGTTGAGCACTGCCATTTTTGATGCGCTCAACCTGAATTACTCCAAGGCACTTTGGGCGTTGTGCAGCGGTTTTCAGATTCCGTTTTTATACGCCAGCAGCGCAGCCACCTACGGTTTGGGCGAACTCGGTTATTCCGACGATCAGGCTCTGATCCCCCGTTTGAAACCGCTCAACCCGTACGGACAGAGCAAACAGGATTTTGATGTATGGTTGCTGGGGCAACCGCTACCCCTCGTTTCGGGGGCCTGGGCCGGCTTCAAATTTTTCAATGTGTATGGCCCCAACGAGTACCACAAGGGGCGCATGGCTTCTGTAATTTTCCACACTGCCCGCCAGATCAAAGCCACCGGTGGTATGAAACTTTTTCGTTCGCACCGGCCCGATTTTCGGGACGGCGAGCAGAGCCGCGATTTCATTTATGTAAAAGACGTGGTGGATGTGCTGCTGTTTTTCCTGGAAAAACGCCCGCCAAACGCCATATACAACCTCGGCACAGGGCAGGCCCGCACATTTCTTGACCTCGCTACCGGCACATTCCGATCCCTGGGATTGCCCCCCGATATTGCTTTTGTAGATACGCCTGCCGATATCCGCGATACCTACCAGTATTTCACCGAAGCCGATATGACCAAACTGCGCACACTAGCCGGCTACTCGGCGCCGTTTTTCGGGCTGGAGGAAGGAATCGAAGACTATGTGAAGGGGTATTTGCGGGAAGAATCAATCTGGTAATATCACTCCATTCTGGAAAAAAAATACCCGTGGCTCACAGCGTTCTCCGCTTCGGTGTTGGCCCGAAAATGTGGGTGCACGGGTACCTGGCGCAGGTCGTTCAGGTCGCCGGGACGCAAGTTTTCCTCCGTAACGGACAATCCTGCCTCGCGGTACAAACCCCGGTAGTCGGTGATACGCAGGCGGTTGAGCGGCTGTACGCTGTTATCAATCCAGGCCCAGGCGGCGGGCGAAAAGCGCAGAAAATGGTAAATACTGATGGTCGTATCAAAATGCGCGAAGTGGTCGGACAGGTCAATAAAATGCGATTGGACGCCGCCGGCGCGTGTTATACGCCGAAATTCGCGCAAGATACCTGACAGAATTTCCGGATAAATATGCTCGAACGTGTTGTTGGAATGCACCAGGTCAATGGCTCCGTCGGGCAGGTTCATCTGTCGGGCATCCTGTACCAGGTATTCGATTTGCAGTGCTTGTGTGATCTGCTCGAAAGTGCGTACCTGCGATTCAAAATCAAGTTGACGCAGTTCGTTGAGGCGTTCAGGTCGGGGGCGCAGGTATTGGTCCAATTTGCCGGCGTCGGCGTATTCCAGAAACTTGCGGATAGTCGTGCGAACGTGCCCGGCATTGGTCAGCAGCGACACGTCCACGGTACGGATTTCCTCCGCCCCATAGAGAAAAAGCGCAACCGGCACTACGGGGTACCAGCCGGCGCCCAGTTCGAGCGTGCGGTGCAGGGGTGCTCCATCGGAAAGGCGTTCCCAGGCGCCGATGTGGTTGCGTGCATGTTCGAGGCGATCCTCGAAGTACGCGTCGCTGAGAAAAACGCCCTTAGTCACATACTTCTGGAAAAAGTAATTGATGCGTTGGCTGTACGGCAGGAAGGAGATCGTTTTTTGGACGATGGCTTTAAGCACCCATTTCTTGATCATGGTCGGACGGTGTCGTGTCGGTATTATTCAGGTACTGCTCCCGCAGGAAGTTGAGGTGATGGATATGGTGGCCGATAATGATGAAAAACAAGGCCCGAGGGCTTGATTTCCAGCCGCTGGCTGTGCCCAAAAAAGTGGATTGCTGTTCGGTGCATTGTTTCAGCAGGAAAATAGTGTTGTCGCGCACGGCCTTCCATTCCTGGAGCAAGTCTTTCAGCGTTCGGCCGGAAACATCGGCGGCTTCCATCCAGAAATCCTGATTGAATCCCGGCAATCCGATCCGGTCGGCCCGCATGAACGACAGGATTCGGAATGCGAACACACGCTCGAAGTCAATCAAATGCAGGATGACTTGCTTGATGCTCCATTTGCCGGGTGCATACCGGTAATCGCCCGTTACCTCCGGCAGATTGCCCAGCAGGCGTTGTGCCTCCCGAAAAGTTTGGCGCAGCAGTGGCAGCGCCCCGCCCCGTTTGGGTAGTGCATTCAGATAAAACTCGTGAAAAGGGGCGTATTCGCCTTTTTTCGGACGTTTCATGTTCCTTCTAACTACCTTTTTTCCCCTTCGCCAGTTTGGTCATAAACCACACCTCGAAGACGGTATAGACAACATAGATCAGCAGGAAGATTCCCACAAACCAGGAGTCATCCGGTTGAACGGCTTGCTGATAAACAAAGAGCACAGCCACGGCTACGAGCATTTTGCCAAACACCGAGGCCGACACCAGGTTATTGAACGCCAGTTTGCTGCTGCTGTCCGCTGCGCTCTTCCCGGCATAGTACAAACCGGTGCAAATCAGAACAAACAACAGCATGATAGCCCCCGCAAATCCGGTATGCGTCCGCGTTGGTGGCAATAAGAGGAGCAAAAGTGCCAGCAAGGCAGCTGTGCCCGCCGTCACGCTTGCCAGGTAGGTAAAAAATGTTTTGTCGGTCATGTGTGCGGTACGAATAGACCCTGAACGGGAGCGGTCCCCACGCGGGTTACTTCAGCTGTCGGTACAGGGACACCAGCGAGGCGATCATAAACAGAATGGTGAGAAAAACTGCCCAGAGCGGGCGTTCGAGGTGCATTTTTGCATCCAACCAGCGGCCGATGAGCACACCGGCGAGGCAAGCGCCGAAGAGTTGGAACGCCAGGCCACTGTATTTGGCCCATTCTTTAGTTGCGGACGTCCGCTTTTCCTCCGGCGATTTTGGCTGTGGCATCGGTTCCGGTTTTTAAATCGGCGTTTTTCAGCGCACCATTGGCACTGCCGGTTTCCATTTTGCAGGACACGTTAAACCTGGCGCCGCTTTGCACCAGTAATTTATTAGTCACGACATCACCTTCAATTTCTGCTGTTTCGCGCACGTTGAGCAGCTCGCTTACCTGGAGGTTACCTTTGAACCGCCCTTCGATGACGGCGTTGGCACAAACGATTTCGCCTTCCACAGCGCCTGTCGGGCCAATGATAACCTTTGCTTTGCAAGTGAGTTTTCCCTTGATGGTGCCATCCACGCGCAGGTCGCTGTCGCAGCGCAAGGAACCTTCCACGATGGTACCTTTCACAAGGGTATTCAGCGAACTGGAGGGTGTAGCGGTGGCGGTACTTTTAGAATCTTCCGTGCTTTTATTGCTGCCGAACATAGTACTTTGATTTAGGTGCGAGACAAAAATGAAAAAGATTTCCGCAGGGCACAAACCTACGGAAATCTTTTTCACGATTTCTCCGGGAAAACACGGAGTTCGTGTCCTTAGAAATTCGGGCAATACACCCCACGCCGTTCCGGGCCGCAGATTTTGTAGAGCAGCGAGAATTCGAATGCGCCGTTGCCATTGGAGGCGGTGTACAGGCTGGACGTATTGATGTCGTAGCTGAAACCGATCGTGAACTGCTCGTAGTCAAAACGGGTACTGAGGATGAAGGCATCCACGAGTTTGCCCGATTCGAGTTTGTTGGCTACGCGTGCCCAAACACCGAGCTGGAAGGCCTGGTGGTAGCGGCGACTGTTGCCGAGCAGGAATTTAAACGAGTTACCTGCATTCACCTGGAACGATGGGCCTTGGAAGAAAGACACCGCACCGGGGATAAGACCGAAACGTTTGCCGACCATGAATTCGCCGCCTGCGTGGAACGTGAATTTGCTGTAGAGTGGAATGTTTTGGTCGCCGAACGACTGGTTGGCGCGATTCAGGTGGCTGAACGCAGCGCCGAAGTACAGGTTGTTGTCTTCGTCGAACACGCTGAACCACAACAGGCCAGCCGACATGTCGAGGAACAGGAAGTTCGGGTCGTCAATGACTTCACCTGGCTGGGTTGGGTCGTACTGACCGGCGCCGTTATTTTGGCTCGGCCATTTCAGTGCGGCGCTGTTGATGCTGCGCTGGCTGACACCAAGGTCTCCACCAAACACCAGATAGTGTGCTTTGCGGCGGTAGCCGCCCATTTTTTTAGCATAAGAACCCGACAGGCGGGCTTGCAGGGTAGCGAATTCGGATTCGCCTGCCTTGTCACCCCACAGGGTACCGCCTACTCCGAAATAGTCATAGCGGCCGACCGCTATTTTTTGGTCGTACGAAGCCGAATAGGTGTTGTAGGCATTTTGACGCAAAATGGACGACCATTGGTTGCGGTAGTTGGCCACGAGGCGCTGGTTGCAATTCATCACACCGGTCAGGGCCGGGTTGAGGTTGAGCGGGCTCATGTAGAACTGCGAAAAGTGGATGTCCTGCGCTTGAATAGCAGTAGCAGACAGGAGGAATGCGAGACTCAGCGTGAGTAAGTGTAGAGCAGTTTTTTTCATAGACAGGCAGACTATGTTGTTTGGTTGAGAACAGCGTGTGAAGTCGGACGGGCCATCAAAATGGCCTATTTTTATTTGTTAAGGTATGCAAAGGTAGATGATTCAATTTTCGGAATGAAACATTCCCGGTGTTTTGCGGACTGATTTCAAAATTTTAACGCTCGCCGTCTGGTCGCATATTTGCGTTCGCAGGTTGGTCGGGTACTAAAACGGGTTGGCTAACGCGAGCGTTTTGGAGCATATTTTGGAGCCAACGTTAAGGTTTGTGCCCTGTAAGATGTTTTAACCACCCGGGCCGCTGCCTAAGGGGCGACAAAGTCCGCATTTTTGGATAAAACATGATCACAACCGCCTACTTATTTGCGGCACCATGCTGTTTTTCCAACCCGAAAATGTACCGGCGAGGATATGTTCCCGCGCTGTGCGCACGAGCCAAAGGTAAAATCCCAGGTTTTGAAGGGTGGCCAACTGCATGCCGAGTATCTCGTCGTTGACGAACAAATGCCGCAAATAGGCCCGGCTGTGCGTTTGGCTGGTGGGTACCGGGCACTGGCTATCTATCGGATCGAAGCAGTCCTTCCAGCGGGCATTCTTGATATTTATGATGCCTTCGGCCGTGTACAGTACGCCGTGCCGGGCATTGCGGGTGGGCAGCACACAGTCGAACATGTCAATACCCCGGGCGATACACTCCAGTATATTTTCGGGCGTGCCCACGCCCATGAGGTAGCGCGGTTTGTCGGCGGGCAGAATTTCGGTCACTAATTCCGTCATGCCGTACATGTCTTCCACCGGTTCGCCCACCGACAGCCCGCCAATAGCATTGCCTTCACGTCCAAAAGAGGCGATAGTTTCGGCGGAGATTTTGCGCAATTCCGGGTAAGTGCTGCCCTGTACGATGGGGAAGAGGGTTTGGGCGTAGCCGTACAGCGGTTCGGTGGCATCAAAGCGATCCACACAGCGCTGCAGCCAGCGGTGCGTCAGTTCCATCGAGTTTTTCGCATAGCGGAAATCGCACGGATAGGGCGTACACTCATCGAAAGCCATGACGATGTCGGCTCCGATTACCCGCTGGATATCCATCACGCCTTCGGGGGTGAACGTGTGTTTAGAGCCGTCAATATGACTTTGAAACGTCACCCCCTCTTCCTTGATCTTGCGCCGATGGGCCAGCGAATGCACCTGAAAGCCGCCACTATCGGTCAGTATCGGTTTGCCCCAAGCATTGAACCGGTGCAGACCGCCCGCCTGACGCAAGGTGTCCAGCCCCGGACGCAGGTACAAGTGGTAAGTATTTCCCAAAATAATCTGCGCCCGAATGTCGCGCTCCAACTCGTGCTGATGTACGGCTTTGACCGTGGCCGCCGTACCCACCGGCATAAAAATGGGGGTCTCGATCAGACCGTGACCGGTTTCGATCAGACCCGCCCGCGCCCGGGTGGTTGTGTCGGTATGTAATAATTCAAACTTCACTGGTACAGGTTGTTGGTTGGAAGGTTGGAAGGTTTCTGGTTGGAGGGTTGGAAGGTTTCTGGTTGAGCAACCTTCCAACCCTCCAACCAGAAACCTTCCAACCTTTTCACGCTAAATTTCGGTGGCTGTCCAATTTTAGCAACACGCCGATCATGAGGGTAAAGCCGATGAGCGAAGAGCCGCCATAGCTGATAAAGGGCAGCGGGATACCGATGATCGGGAATAATCCCATCGTCATACCAATGTTTATTATGAAGTGGACAAAGATGACCCCGGCCACCCCGTAGGCGTATATTCTGGAAAAATTGGAACGCTGTCGCTCCGCAACTTGTGTGATTCGGTACAACAACACGAAAAAAAGGCCGACAACGCCGAGCACACCTACAAACCCATGCTCTTCGCCAACCGTACAAAAAATGAAATCCGTGCTTTGTGCCGGGACATACCGGAGTTTGGTCATGTTGCCGTTGAGCGGACCTTTGCCGAGCAACCCGCCGGAGCCAATAGCCATTTTGGAATGCAGCAGGTTGTACGCCGAGCCACGGGCATCCGAAGCGGCTTCCGCCGGGTTCAGCCAGATACGGACGCGCTGCTGCTGGTGCGGGGCCATGAGCGAGTAGGCAAATTCAGCCAAAAAAACCTGCCCGCAAGCCAGTACCAGCACAATGCCGATCAGCTGCAGCCGCCGCTGGATCAGGCTGTTTTTCCGGAGGTAACTTTTTAAAAATACAACAACCAAAAATAGCAGGGGCAACGCTATGATCCACAAGGGGCCTATTGGCGGCTCGGCGACTTGTCCCTCGGCAAGTTTTGTTTCGACGACAGCCCCTCCGGCGGCGTACCGGGACACCGTTTCCCACACCCAGGTACTGATTTCCTGCCACCAGATTGTAATCGGTAACAGCAGCAACAGCACAATCCACCACGGACGGGAATTCTGGTACTCCCACACGATACGGAGGCCGGCCAGCAACAGGAGCACCACAGCCACATGGGCCGCTGGAAACATCAGCCCCAAAATGACCATCAGTGCGGTGCCAAAACCTAACGCATACCACCCCGAGGGCAGCCCCTCGCGGTACAGCACCAGTACAAACGAGAAAAAAACCAGAGCCGATCCGGTGTCTTTTTGCAGCAAAATGATGAGTATAGGAACCAAAAAAAGCCCCAGGGCATACATGCGTGTCTTGGTATCGCGCAGCGTCACACCGGTAGCACTCAGGTAGCCGGCCATAGCCAAACAGGTGCTGAACTTGGCAATTTCGGACGGCTGAAACGAAAACCCGCCGAACTGGTACCAGGCATTGGCGCCGTTCACCTCCCGGCCAAACACAATGGTGCCCGCCAATAAAACTAATGAAAAAAGGTAGATCGGAAATGCCAGCGTGCGCCAAAATGTCCAATCGGACATCTGAATAAAAAACAGCATGGTGCCGCACAACACGATGAACAGCAACTGCTTGCCGGCATTGCTGCCCAGATCGAAAAACTGCTGGGATGCGCTCGAACTGTAACTGGTGGAATAAATCATCAACCACCCCACCATGACCAACGCCACATAGCAGGTGAGGACGACGTAGTCCAACTCGCCGATGCCTGTGGCTGTATTCTTGTTACCTCTCATGTCCGGTGTGCGTTGCGCCTTATTCCAAAAAATCGCGTGGATGAATGTTCGTGTCCCGGGTAGGATAGGCATCCGGGTAAGTGTATTTCAACTGGAGCAGGAAGGACATTGCCTCCTGACGTGTCAGAAAAGCACCAACCCGCAACTTGTAATAGGGTTTTTCATGCACCCAATCCGCCGGCACGTTGGGATACTGGCTCAAAAACTGTCCCTTCCCCGCATCCACACGCTGCCGGTCTGTACCCGACATAATCTGTATTCTCCAGCCGTCTATCCGGGGGTTGGTGCGGTTTTGCGCGACCCAGTTCCCTACCAATTGCTCAATGGCCGGATCCATATTCATTTGTATGGTTTGCGCCCCGGCGATGGTGCCGGCTGTCAAAAAAATCAACGAAGTGTACATCCAGGTGCGCATACGTATCGAAAGGATTGCGGTTAAATTATCGGGCAGCGGCGTCAGGCCTTGCCAATGATTGCCAGACTTGCGGAGGTACCCAGCCGATCGGCGCCGGCTTTTACCAATGCCTCGGCGGCCGCGCGGGTGCGGATACCGCCGGACGCCTTCACTTTCATCGTCTTTCCTGCCAGGGATTTCAGCAAACGCACCATGTCTGCCGTAGCCGGATACCCATGAAAGCCCGTGCCTGTTTTCAGGTAGTGAATACCCACTTCCTGGGCTATTGCCGCCGCTTGCCGGATTTCGTCTTCGGTCAGCAGGCCGCATTCCAAGATCAATTTGGACACCCGGCCGCGGATGTAGGTGGCTCGTGCGATACCGTCCAGATCGTGCCGAACGTGGTTCCAGTTGCCGCTTTTCACGGCTGCTATGTTGAGCACGGCATCAATTTCATCGGCGCCCTCGTCCAGTGCGCGTTTGATTTCCTCGCTTTTGGCGGCAATGGCCGTGTACCCCATCGGAAAACCCACGACGGTTGCCAAACGAACCCGGTTGTCTTCCCCAAGGATACGTTTGGCATCGCGGACAAAAAAAGGTGGTATACAAACGCCGGCAAACTCGTACTGAATGGCTTCCGCACAAATACGGCGCACCTCTTCCAGCGAGCAATCCGGCTTCAGTAGCGTGTGTTCAATTATTCCGGCTAAGTCTGACATCGGCGGTATAACTAGTTTTAAGCGGCCAAAAATAGGGCGACCGTTTGCAATTGATCTAAAATCAACTTGTTAAAATGGAAATATAAATTGTTCTGCTTTTTTCCCGACATGTTTTCCGAACAGCGCAAACAAGGCGGCGGCTCCCCGCAACCGCCCTGCGTTTCCGCTGTTCTGCCGTTGCCATACCTTTGCAAAAAAAATCCAGGTACTATGCCCACCACTCCTGCCACTTTCCAGCAAGCCATCCGAGCCGGTATCCCTGCCGCCCTGCCCACCCCAAAAACCCTCGACCCCTCCGTGAGCCACGCGCCGCGCCGGGTCATCGAGGGCGTGCTGTCGCACGCCGACAAGGTGCTGGCCATTCGCAATGCCCTGCGCTATTTCCCGGCGGCATGGCACGACACGTTGGCCCCCGAATTTGCCGACGAACTGGGGCGCTACGGCCGCATCTACATGCACCGGTTTCGGCCCGACTACCCTATGCATGCCCGCCCGGTGGCCGAGTACCCGGCCCGCTGCCCGCAGGCCGCCGCCATCATGCTGATGATTCAAAACAACCTCGATCCGAAGGTAGCCAAACACCCGCACGAACTCATCACCTACGGTGGCAACGGCGCTGTTTTTCAAAACTGGGCGCAATACCTGCTGACTATGCGCTACCTCTCGGAAATGACCGAACACCAAACGCTTGTGCTGTACTCCGGGCACCCGATGGGCCTGTTTCCCAGCCACCCCGATGCGCCGCGCGCAGTGGTCACCAACGGCATGATGATCCCCAATTATTCCAAAAAAGAAGACTGGAACCGCTACAACGCACTGGGTGTCACGCAGTACGGACAAATGACAGCCGGCTCGTTCATGTACATCGGCCCGCAGGGTATTGTACACGGCACCACCATCACGCTGCTGGGGGCCGGCCGCAAACTCGGGCTTGGCGACACCGACCTGCGCGGGCAGGTGTTTGTCACCAGCGGCCTCGGCGGCATGTCGGGCGCGCAGGCCGGCGCCGCCGTCATCACGGGCTGCGTGGGTGTGATTGCCGAGGTGGACGGCGATGCCGTGCAGCAGCGCATCACCGACGGGTATATTTTGCAGGAAAATGTCTTCACCGATCTGACCTCCCTGATTGCCCGCATCGAAACCTGCCGGCAAAACCGGGAGGCTGTGGCGCTCATTTACCACGGCAATATCGTGGATCTGTGGGAGCGCTTCGCCCGCGACAACGTCCGCGTCGAGCTCGGCTCCGACCAGACTTCCTGCCACAACATCCACGACATGGGCTACTGCCCCGTGGGCTACACGTTCGAGGAAGCCAAAAAACTGTTGATTTCCGACAAGTCAAAATTTATGCAAGCCGTGGCCGAGTCGCTGCGCCGCCACGTTGCCGCCGTCAATATCATGGCTGAGCGGGGTATGTATTTCTGGGACTACGGCAATGCATTCCTGAAAGAAGCCGGCGATGTAGGCGCCGAGGTTTTTGCGTCCGCAGAAAAGGATGTTTTCCGTTACCCTTCCTATGTAGAGGACATCATGGGGCCGCTCTGTTTCGACTATGGTTTTGGGCCATTCCGCTGGGTGTGCTGCTCCGGCAACCCGACTGATCTGCAAAAAACCGATGCCATTGCCGCCCGTGTGCTGGAGGATATGCTGGACGATGCCCCCGATGATATTCGCGGCCAGATCAACGACAACCTGCTCTGGATACAGACGGCGCACCGGAACCTGCCCATCGTGGGGTCGTATTCCCGCATTTTATATGCGGATGCCGAAGGCCGGATGCGCATTTCCAAGGCGTTCAACGATGCGATTGCCGACGGCGAACTGGCCGGCCCGGTTGTGCTGGGCCGCGACCACCACGATGTGAGCGGCACCGATTCGCCCTACCGCGAAACGGCCAACATCTACGACGGTTCCCGCTTCACGGCAGACATGGCCGTGCACAATGTCATCGGCGATTCGTTCCGGGGCGCTACCTGGGTGAGCCTGCACAATGGTGGCGGCGTGGGTTGGGGCGAGGTCATCAACGGCGGCTTCGGTATGGTGCTCGATGGGTCGCCGGAGGCCAACCGCCGCTTACATTCCATGTTGTTTTGGGACGTGAACAACGGCATCGCGCGCCGGGCCTGGGCACGCAATCCGCACGCGCGCACTACCATCCAGCGGGCTATGGCCGATTACCCGGACTTGCAGGTGACACTGCCGAATCTGGCGGACGATGGGTTGGTGGAGCGGGTGTTGGATGGTGTTTCCTGAGTGGAGGCTTTTCAGGTTTGACGGTCCAGGTACTTAACTTTTCTAAACCTGTTTCAACCAGCTCAATGGACGATGAAACCAAGTTGTGTATCCACCATTTTTTTATTGAGCCTGTTACTTGGCCTGGCTACTTTGGCACATACCCAACGGCACGACAACACCTGGTTATTCGGTTACGAAGGCGGAATGGTTTCCCCCGGAAATGACCAGTTTGGGATCTCCGTATTTGATTTTTCCGAGGGTTCCCTGCGGGTTTCCGACAACCAGGAAATTGGTCTGGATTTTTACATCACGGCCCTGTCCATGTCGGATGCATCGGGCCGCTTGTTATTTTACACCAACGGGATTGACGTAGAAGATACGAGTTGGAAAACCATGTTGAACGGGGCCGGCATTCACCCTCCGGTTTCTGGCGGGCTGACCATATCGCAGGGCGTACTGGGTTTGCCGGTTCCGGGAACAAGCCACCGGTACGCGTTATTTCACGTGCTGCGCAGTTACGTTGGGGCGCCGTTATTCACGGTTGGAATCGTGAAATTGCACTATTCCGTCATTGACATGGCGGAAAACAATGGTCTCGGCGCTGTAGTGGAAAAATTAACGCCGGTATTGGTTGACACGATTCAGTTTGGAAAATTGAACGCCACCAAACACGCCAACGGCAGAGACTGGTGGATTTTGGTGCCGGAGGCGAACACCAACCACATTTACCGGATATTATTCGACCCGACCGGATTTCACATCTTAGGCAAACAAACCATTGGCGATTCGCTCAATGCAGGGCTTGGACAAGCTGTTTTTTCACCCGACGGCTCCCGGTATGCTATTTATAATGTGACGTACTTCAGCGCGCCGGAAACAATTGATTTGTACGATTTTGATCGGTGTACCGGCTTGCTGAGTGCGCACCGCCATTTAGATGCAAATTCATTTAACATTGCCGGCGGAGTGTCCTTTTCACCCAATTCACGCTATCTCTATGCACATAATACGAATGTAGTTGCCCAATATGATGTTCTGGCGCCTGATCTGGCTGCCGGCCGGGTGGAGGTGGCTTGGTATGACGGCTACGAATCGCCTTTCCCCACCAATTTTTTTGCCGGACAACTTGCGCCCGATGGACGGATTTACATCACCGCCTCTAATGGCAGCGACATCTTCCATGTGATCCACCGACCCGACGAGCCTGGCGCCACTTCACTGGTGGAACAGCATGGCATCCGGTTGCCGACGTACAACGCCTCGTCCATACCCGTATTCCCCAACTACCGCCTCGGCCCGCTCGACGGCTCGCCCTGCGACACCCTCGGCCTGAACAACGACCCCAAGGCCTGGTACCGCTACGAGCAGGACACCCTCGACCCGCTCGCCGTGGAGTTCCGCGACCTGTCGTACTACGAGCCGGCCACCTGGTCCTGGGACTTCGATGACGGCTCACCCGCGAGCAGCGCCCGCCACCCACAGCACCAGTACGCACAGCCGGGGGCCTATCAAGTCTGCCTCACCGTGAGCAATCAGTACGGCTCGGACACCCACTGCAAAACGCTCTTCCTCGGTGTGACCGCACAGGACAACCCCGTGCTGCAGGCGCAGGTGCGGGTCTGGCCCAACCCCTTCTGCGAGCGCTTCGCGGTGGCGCTCAGTGCCCACCTGCGCAGCCCGGCACTTCGGCTGTACGACGTGGCGGGGCGGCTCGTGCTGGAGCAGCGCTTGGTGCTGGGGGTAAACGAAATCGAGGCGGTGGGCCTGCCGCCAGGGCTGTATGTATGGGAGGTGGTGGCCGGCGGGGAGCGGGTGAAGAGCGGGAAATTGGTCAAAACGGACAAGCCGTGATGGCGCGGGCGCTGTATGCAATTATGTGCGCACAGACCGGGGCTATTACTGCACCACTACCGCCAGTTTTCCGTCCCCTCCCACCGCGATGCGGGTGATTTTTTTTACCCCGTAGCGGCTCAGGTCACCGATCTCTATCCAGTCCAACTGGCGGCCCGGGTTGTACTGGAGCAACTTGCTGCCGTTTCCGGCGATTAGCGTGCCGTCGGACAAAACAGCGAAGTCTTCACAACCAGGCGGCGTTTTTACCAGAATATCGGTGGTTTCTTTCACCGGGTCGTAGGCCTTGATGTACCAGGTTTGCTCGGTGGCTTTTTGCACGAATGCCAGGCGTCCGTCGGGAAGTTTTTGCAGGGCGCGTCCGATACTGGAGGCGATGCGCCGGGGCTGTTGTTGGCCGGTACCGACGATGGCGAGTGCGTGCGGTTTTTCATTTTCGCCCACCAGAAAAAGCGCGAGCAGGGTGTCGCGCAGCCAGCAGTGGTAGCCTACGTTGGTGATGGCGGGCAGGACGGGCCGGCCGTTGTCGGATCGGTCGAGGGGAAACGACCAAAGGCGTTGGTCGCCGTTGGCCTCCACCCGTACGGCGGAAAACCGTTTGCCGCCGGGCATGGGCGTGGGCGAGTACTCCGGGGTGGTGGTAGCCGTCACGCGGGTGGTGGTGTTCAGCAGCAGGTTGAGGGCATAGATATCCGTTTGGGTGGTGTCGGCCGGCAGTTGCACCGTGAGGTAAATTTCGTGCGGCGAAACAAACTGCGGCTGGTTGTTGTAGCCCGCAGGGTTGAAGGCCGTCAGGAAGCGCGGCGCAAAAGGGAGCCAGAGGTTGTCGGGCTTCTTGTTCATGGCCAGCAATACGAGGTCGAAGTGTTCGAGTTTTTGGCAAAAAATATGGGGCAAGCCCAGCAGCAGGGCCAATGCAGCAGTAGTCAGTTTTCTCATACTGCGAAGGTAGGATTTGCGCAGCACCTACTTGTAGTCCAGGATATTGATTTGTTCCCGGCAAAGTTCCAGATCGCCGGGGTCGTTGGAGGCGATAACGAGCAGCCGATTGCCGGTGTGTGTCTCCACCAGTTGTTTGAACCAGCGCACGGCCTGCACATCGAGGTTGGTTGTCGGCTCGTCGAGCAAGAGCACGGGGGCATCGGTACAAATAGCCAGAGCGAGTTTGACCCGTTGCTTCATGCCCGAGGAAAAAAAGCGCAGCGCTTTGGTGCGGGCGCGGGGCAGTTCGAGCAGTTCGTACAGGCTTTCGGGGTTGAATGCCGGCAACAGCGGCCGCAGCCGGGCATGGAAAGCGATTGCCTCTTCCAGCGTAAATTCCTCGATCAGTTCGATGTACGGTGCGGCATAGCTGATCCTGCGGTACACAGCATCGGGGTCGAGCGCCTTGCCGTTTTCTTCAAAAACCACCTTGCCTTTGGAGGGCGACAAATGCCCCGACAAGACCTTCATCAGCGTGGATTTGCCGGAGCCATTCGGGCCAAGCAGGGCGTACCGGTCGCCGGCGACGAGGCGGCAGTCCAGTCCGCGAAATATCCAGTCGAACCGGTAGCGTTTGCCGGCATTGGTCAGGTGTATGGTCACGGCGGAAAGGGAAAGAGGGGTTAGTCGGAGTCGCTGCCATTGCCTATGCTTCGGAATCCTTTCATCAGGCCGCGTTTGGCGTGGCGGACGAAGCCGACGATTTCGTCGCGGTATTTGGATGGCTTGATTTCTTGTTCAATCAGGTTCAGGGCGTTTTTGGTGCTCAAGCCACGCACAAAGAGGATGCGGTAGATGTCTTCGACATGGTGCGTGTCTTCGCGTGAAAACTTGGCGCGGTGCAGCCCCACGCGGTTGATGCCGACGTAGGAAAGCGGTTCGCGGGCAGCAATGACATAGGGTGGCACGTCTTTGCGCACTAAGGAGCCGCCGCCGATCATGACATGGCCGCCGATGCGCACGAATTGGTGTACGGCCACCAAGCCACCGAGTCGGGCATAATCGGCGACGTCAATGTGCCCGGCGAGGGTCACATTGTTGGCAAGTATACAGCCTTTCCCGATGAAGCAGTCGTGCGCTACATGCACATAAGCCATGAGCAGGCAGTTGTCGCCGATCACGGTGCGGCCGGCCTCGATAGTACCCCGGTTGAGGGTGCAGCACTCGCGGATGATGACGTTGTTGCCGATTTCGAGCGTGGTTTTTTCCCCCTGGTACTTGAGGTCCTGGGGGACGGCGCTGACGACGGCGCCAGGAAAAATCTTGCAGTTGTCGCCAATTCGGGCGCCATCCAGAATAGTCACATTGTTCGCAATCCAGCAGTTGTCGCCGATGACGACATCCCCTTCTATAACCGTGAAAGGCCCAATGGAGACGTTATTGCCAATTTAGCTCCCCTTCCGACACAATTTTGCTCCCCACATAGGCGGTGCCTTGCATGTGGACGATGCCGCGGCGGACGGGTTCAAGAAGTTCCATTTTCAGGATCAAAGTATCGCCGGGGACGACTTTTGCTTTGAACTTGGTGTTTTCTATTTTCAGGAAATAAGTATCCCAGTTGCCGGGATCGGGCACGGTATTCAGGGCCAGGATACCGCCGGTTTGAGCCATTGCTTCCACCTGAAGCACCCCGGGGAAGATGGGATTGTCGGGGAAATGCCCTTGAAACAGTTGCTCGTTTATCGTGACGTTTTTGATGCCGACCACATGGGTATCGCTCAGTTCGATGATCTTGTCAACCAACAAAAAAGGAAAACGGTGCGGCAGCATCCGGGAGATACTGTTCACATCGTGCAGCGGCTCCTTGTCGGGGTCATACCTCGGGATACCAAACAGGCGGCGCTTTTCTGTCAGGTGTTTTTTCAGGATTTTGGCAAACTCCACGTTGGCGGTATGCCCGGGTTTGGTGGCCACTATTTTGCCCCGGATGGGCTTGCCGATGAGCGCCAGATCGCCGATCACATCGAGCAGTTTATGGCGGGCCGGTTCATTTTGGAAATGCAGTTTTACGGTATTCAGTACGCCCTCCGAGTCCACATTGATGGATTTTTTACCCATTTTTTGGGCCAGCATGTCCAGCTCGTCCTGATCCATTTTCCGGTCGGCAATCACGATAGCATTCTCCAGGTCGCCGCCCTTGATCAGCCCCATTTCGAGCAATTTTTCCAACTCATGCACAAAAACAAACGTGCGGCAAGGAGCAATTTCACCGGTGTAGTCGGCCATGTGATTCAGCGCTGCGAATTGCTGCCCGAGCACCCTGGAGTTAAAATCAATCATCACGGTTGCCTCGAAGGAATCGGCCGGCAAAGCCAGCAGTTCGATACCGAGCAGTTCGTCTTTGTAGGAAATTGGTTCGGTGATGACAAAGTATTCGCGTTCGGCCTCCAGCTCCGTCTGTCCGGCTGTATTCAGTACCCCCACAAAAGGCATGGCGGTTCCGTCCATGATAGGCATCTCGGGGCCATTGATTTCCATCAGCACATTATCTATTCCCAGGCCGGTGAGTGCGGACAAGACGTGTTCCACGGTGGCGACTTGAGCCTCGCCGCTGCGCAGGGTCGTGCCCCGGTTGGTAGAAACCACGAATTTGACATCGGCCGGCACCACAGGCTGATCGGGCAGATCCACCCGCTGAAACCGGTAGCCGTGGTTGGCCGGCGCCGGTTTAAAGGTAAGCGTAACGGCTTTGCCTGTGTGCAGCCCCACTCCCTCGACGGAAACGGGAGTGTTGATGGTGGTTTGTTTCATGATCCGGGAATATGCTGGTTAAGTGGGGCAAAGTTACGGTGCTCTTGCCGGAAAATACTATATCCGCCGGAGTAGTGCCTCCAGCCAGGTTCGGACGGGCGTCCGATTGGCCAGATACTCAAAAAGCCAATAGCCCGCCAGAGCCGTAGCCCCGCCGGCCAGCACATCAATGATGTAATGGTGGCGCGTATAAACCGCAGCGAACCATACCCCGGCGACAAATACAAAAAACAACAGGTTGAGCCACCATTTTTCCAGCCGCCACCCATACAGCAAGCATAAAACCGGGTAGGCGGAATGCAGCGACGGGATCGCGGCAAATACGTTGGCGTTTTTTTGGTACATACCGGCAAAAAGATTGATGCCAAAATATGCATCGAATTGGAGCAGCCCCGCCGCATGGCCCGGCGTGCCGTGTTTCACCTCGAATCCGTGTTGCTCAATATACCACGGTGGCGCCGCCGGGTACAGGTAGTAGATGACGAAGCCCAACAGGTTGGTAAACAAAAAGGCATAGGAAAAACGTACAAAAAGCGGCTTGTTCGTGCGAAAAAGCCAAAAAGCAAACAACAGCGGTATGGGTACCCAGCCGAGGTAAAACAGCCCGGAAAGCACATCCAGCCCCGGGCTGCCATTGGCCCGATAGTATTCGTTCGGGGTGATCGGTTTGTGGTCGGGCCCGGCTATACCGAATATGTCCATTTCCAGACGATACGGCTCTTGAACGTGAATAGAGTTCACCTCGTAATTGGGCAGCACCCGCATGGAATCGTAAATAATCCAGTAGGCGATGAATGCCGAAAAAGCGAATACAAACCGCCTCGTATCGGGTCGGGCCAGGTATAAACCGACGAGCAACACATACAGGAATGTGTGCTCCGGCCGTAGCCCAACAAAAAAATGAAACCAGGCAAAATAGGCTGAAGTGGCGACGAAAAAGACGATACGTTCTTTCATTCGGGGTGGGTTATGGCGGGTCAAGGGACAAATTTTTCATATACAGACTTGCCCGTTTTGGGGTCGGTACCAAACAGCTCCACATATTTTACATTGGGTATGATGCCCGATTTTTTGCCCTCGATCTTCACGAACACGCGGTTCAGCCAAACGGGCTGGTTGTTGACGGCCATGACGGCGCGCGGGCGGGCGCCCGAATCAAGCACCAGACGCATCTTGCGCTTGGGATAAGACACCACATGGAACTCGTATTCCCCCGGTCGCTCTGTCGGATTTACCGCTACGCCATAGGCCAGCGTGCGTTGCAAATAATTCAGGGGCGCCACCTGGCCTTGCTCGTCGTACCGCAGCCAGTACACATTAATGGGCTGTTTTTTATTAAAATACCGGCCGTTATCTATGGTGTTGGCATCGTACACGATCGTGTTGGTATTGCCGGTGCGCTGCACATAAAACAGGCGTTGTGGCGTGGCCGGCGGGGTAGGAAAACTGCTTTGAGACAAAGCCAACCCGGGTAATATCAAACCGAAAACGAGCAGGGTGTTTTTTAAAATTAAAGACAAACGAAACATGATTTTATCGGATATGCTTTTTCCTGTCTAATGCATCCAAGGCTGCTTTCGATTCGCGCAGGCGTTGAACGGCCGTCCAGTTGGTCAGAATGGCCATGACGAATATAGGAAACGTGAAAAGTGTGATGTTCTCGAAGTACGGAAAATCTGTGCCCGGAATGACGTACCGAAAGTCCTCCAGGCTGCACTGCACCAGGCCGCAAATGATAGCCGATATGCCCACCAGCAGTACCCGTTCCGGGCGCTGCATCAACCCGCCCTTGCATTCTATGCCCAAACCCTCGGCGCGGGCGCGCACATAACTCACCATGATGGAGCCGATCATGGCCAAAAAAGCGAACAGGGAACTCAGGAAATACTGCTGCGCCACGAGGTAATAACATATCCCGAGAAACATGACCAACTCGCTGTACCGGTCGAGTACGGAATCGAACAGGGCGCCAAAACTGCTTTCCTGCTTGCTGACACGGGCCAGGCGCCCGTCTATCATATCAAACAGCCCGGCAAACAGGATGACACAGCCTGCCCACGCCACATATTCCAGATCGCCCCGGGCAAAACTGGTGGCATAGATAAAAACGACGGTCGCACCGATGTTGAGCACAAACCCGAAGGTGGTCACCGCATTGGGCGTAACACCGATCCGTGCCAGCCACTCGATGAGGGGCTGGATGATTTTGTAGACCACCGGCTGGCCAACATCTTTGAGAAAATTTGCCATTTTTCGTTCGTTTTGTTCAAAATTCCATTTTTACCCGAATCCGCACCCCGATTTTGGACACGTTCGGATGATCGGTGTAGGTGAACCGGCGCACAACATCTATCCGGAGCACCCGAAAGATATTGGCCACACCTACGCTGCCTTCCAGGTAGGGCTGCCGTTCCAGGGTGTACGACATGGGCGTACCGTCGTCCAAAGTCGGAAAAGCCAATAAAGCATTGTCCTCGCCGGGGCGGTTCCCGGAGCCAACACCACCCCACAGCGCCTTCACGGTAAACACCTCCCGCCACTTCAGTTTTTTCAGCAAAGGTACGCGCCCGAAAAACACCCCGCCGAAGTTGTGGAAATAGTTGACGGCCACATATTTGTCGCTGATAAACTCCAGGAAGTTCATCAGGTTGTACGACTCCAGTTGGTAGGCATAGGTCTGGTTGGCCCGGTGAATCATCAGCAATGGGTAGGGTACTTGCCCAAACACACGCCCGGCTTCCAGCACGCCGATACCCCAGCCGATGGGCGCGAGAAAAAATGCCTTGCGTGCTTTCAGGCGCAGGTTGTGGTAGGTGTACTCGCCCTGCATCAGGCCGTTCACCCCTACCTCGTACGCCAGTTCAAAGATTGGGTACTTGGTCAGCACAGGGTTTCGATAAGTGGCGCCGTCGTAAAATTTTTCGTTGGGGGCGTAGCGCAGCATCAGGCCCAGTTCCGTAGTGGTCAGGTCGGTTTTGTAGCGTGTTTCACCGCGATCCGAGTAGTCAAACAGCAAGGCGCCTCCAGGATTTTGTCGGATATTTTTGACCGACAGGCTGTAGGAAAAGCCCGTACGGTACTCCCGGAGGTAGTCGAGGCCGGTAGTAATTCTGTAAATCATGCGGTTGTTTATTCCGCGTTTGAACGAAAGGAAAATGTTGTCCTCGTTCACAAACTGGAGCGCCTGGCCCGGTATTTCAATATCGTTTTGGTACCACAAGCGCACTTGATTGATCGGGAAAAGACGCACTTTTTCTTCGCTAAACGAGTAGCGAATGGCCCCGAACCCTTTCCAGCGTTCGTCTCTGGTACCATACGCGCCATACCCCTCCAGCATGAGCCGTTCGCTGAACCGGTAATTGGTGCGCCCGCCAAAGCGGAGGCGAAGCCCTTCCACAGGGTTGAAACTGTAGAATGTATTGACGGGGCCTATGTCAATGCCCCCAACCGAAGTGTAGCCCTCGAACACAAACTTGAGGCCGCCGACGAGCCGGCGAAACGACCGGTTTCGCGACAGGCTGTCCAGCGTTTGTTCCAGACCTTTTTCGCTGCGGCTAAGCGCTATGTGGCGGGTTTGATTCCAGAAAACGGAATCGCGCACGCCGGCGCCGGCATCGCGCAGGGTAGCCAAAGGGGTACTGAACAGGCTGTCGGGCAAGGGGCTGTTGAGCGTGTACTTGCGGTACGATGTGGTTTTGTTGCCCAGCAGCGACCGCGTGCTGTCGCCCCGAAAAAGACCGAAATCCATGAATATCTCGTCTTTCGTGAGCACCAGTCCCCGCTCCGCCGCCGCCGTGCCGGCCCAGTCGTATTCCTGACTGATCTGGAGCTCGTTCACCCAGTTCAAATTGATGTCCTTCGGTATGCCGGCTTCTATTTTTCGCAGCGCATAGGTAGAATCCAGTGCAATCCACAGGTGCCCCATGAAAGCGAGGTCGGTTTTATTGCGCGGCGCAAAATACAGGTGCGCGCATGGCGTACCGTCTATCGGCACCGTATCCTGAATGTAAAAACGGTAGATATTGGGCGAAACGGGGCTGAGCGGACTTACAAACTGCATGGTCAGGAGGTCAACGGCATTGTTGTAAAAGTTGACGTCCATGTACATGCTGTTGACAAAATAGGAGATGCCCTGCAGGTCGAAAATATCCTTGAAAATGACGTTGCGTTCGCCGCGCACATACTCCCGTTTGGTAGCCGGCGAGCCGCGAAAATACACGTCGGACAGGCTTTCGCGCAGGAAGAGCAGCAGGCTGATTTTGTCGTTGACCCTGTTGGTGTCGGCGTTTTCAAAAATGAACTTGAACCGCCGAAACAGGAGGCTGTTTTTGGTTTTTTCCGTGACGTTGTTCAGGGCGAAGCCGACTTTTTCGTACTTCTCGTATTGGTAATAGTCGAGGCTTTCCTGTCGGTTTTTGTCTTTGTTTTCGATGGCTTTTCGGATCAGTTCCACGGCGGGGTTACCCTTGTTGCGGTAGCGCTCCACCCGCACCGTGATTTCTTGCAAGCCGATATTGGCTTCCTGCATCCACACCGTCAGTTTGTTGGCCTGGCCTTCCCGGATGGGTAGTGTTTGGGTGGTGTACCCGACACAAGTTATTTTGATGGCGGTCAGGCCCTTCGCGGTGGTTTCTATGTAAAAATTGCCCTCAATATCGGTTCGGGTACCGAGGGCGGCGCCTTCCAATTGTACGCTGGTGTACGGGAGCGGGTCTTTGGTGGCAGCGTCCAGCACTTGTCCCCGGATGGACGTGGCGTTTTGGCCGGACACATCCAGCGTAGCAAAAACGGTGATCAATGTGGCCAAAAGTAGCCCCGGCAATGGTTGCATGCGTGGGTAGTTTCAAATTTGGGTGCTGTGCATCGCAGGGCAGCACGGTATCAGATGCGTTGGTTGCGGGGCTGTTGTTCCGCAGTTGTTTGAAAAACAACATAGCGATTGAACAGGAAGAGCAAAAACCAGCAAGCAAGCGCAGCGGCGATGCGAGCAGGCCATGGCGACCATCCGGAAAGGTCATGTAACAACCAAACCCCGCTAACGTTCAGCCCCATTCCCAAAAGTACCCCGCTCCCGTATTTGACGCGCAAGGCCCACCAGTTCGTTGCATTGCTGTGCCGAAAAACCCAGCGGCGGTGCATCCAGAAAGCAACCAGCGTGCCCGCGCAACGGCCCAAAACGGTGGCCTGCACGGCGGGCAAAAAAAATGCCGCCAACGCCACCTGAAATACGCTGAAATCAACCGAGGTGGCGCCAATGGAGCTTAGCCCGTATTTGCCAAGTATGTGAAAAGATGAACGCACGATTTTTAGAATTCTAAAGTACCTGGGCCGAATAAATCGATAAAATAAACGCAGGGATTTTGAGGCAAGACAAGGCATTTTTTGAAAGCATAGCAGCGCTACGGTTGAAAAAAATAACGCAGTATTGACGCAAAAGACCAAAGTGGATTTTATTGATTTATTCGGTCCAGGTACTTAAAAGTAAAAACACTTGCAAGATCATATTGGCATACACACCTGCCAGCACGTCGTCGAGCATGACCCCCCATCCGCCCGGTATTTTTTCCAAACGGCGTACGCCAAATGGTTTTGCAATATCAAACACACGGAACAGCAGAAATGCCCCCACCCAATAATGCCAATGCCCGGGCATGCCCAGCAGGGCGATCCACATGCCCACCATTTCGTCTATGACCGTCTGGCTGGGGTCCTTACCCCACTCGTCTTGCAACAAATCCGACCCGACGACACCGATCCACAGGAATGCCACGATCAGCACACAGAGCTCAAAGGTGAGCAGCCCCGGTGTCCAAACCGCCAACGGCCAGGCCAGCAGGGCTGCTGCCGCAGCGCCCCAGGTACCGGGCGCCACGGGCAGCAGCCCCGTGCCGAAGCCTCTAAGCAGGAGCTTGTACAAGCGCTTCATACTCTTTTTCGAGTTCTTCGTAATAGTCCATACCGAGGTGGGTAATCAGTTCCTCGCCCATGAGATAGCGCAGGGTATTTTCCAGTTTGCTCAGCTGTTTGAAAATATCGTGCTGTGGCGGCAAACCGGGCGCCGTTTGGGGTGCCTTGAAGTAGAACGAAAGCCACTCCTGAATACCAAGCAGGCTGGAGCGCTGGGCCAGATCAAGGAACAGGGCCAGATCGAGCACGATCGGTGCGGCCAAAATGGAGTCGCGGCACAGGAAGTTAATCTTGATCTGCATGGGATAGCCCAGCCAGCCGAAGATGTCGATATTGTCCCAGCTCTCTTTGTTGTCGCCGTGGGGCGGGTAATAGTTGATGCGAATTTTGTGGTAGATGTCGCCGTAAAGTTCGGGCTGCAGTTCGGGGTTGAAAATACCGTCAAGCACGTTGCCTTTGGAAACTTCCTTGGTTTTGAAGTTTTCAGGTGCATCGAGCACGGCGCCGTCGCGGTTGCCAAGGATATTGCTCGAAAACCAGCCGCGCACCCCGAGTGCCCGGGCGTGCAAACCGGGCGCCACGATGGTTTTCATCAGGGTTTGGCCCGTTTTGAAATCTTTACCACAGACCGCCACCCGCTCCTGGTGCGCCAGCTCCACGATAGCCGGGATGTCGCAGGTGAGGTTGGGGGCGCCGTTGGCAAAGGGAACACCCGTTTTCAGGGCAGCGTAGGCATAAATCATGCTCGGCGCAATGCGGGCATCGTTGTTGCGCAGCCCGGCCTCAAAATCTTCCAGCGATTCGTGTACGTTGCTGATTTCGGTGTAGGCTTCGGTGGAAGCGCACCAAACCATGACCAGTCGGTCGCACTTGTTTTCGGCTTTGAAGCGGCGAATATCCTCCATGAGCTGCTCGGCAAGGTCCATTTTGGTAGCGCCGGTTTTCACATGCGTGCCGTCGAGGTTGCGCACATAACTTTTGTCAAACACGGCTTTCATGGGCTTGATCTGCTCCAGTTCCGGTTTCAGCGCCTCCACGAGGTCGCGCTCCAGTACCTTGGCTTGCAGGGCCGCCTGGTAAACATTGTCGGTGTACACATCCCAGCCGCCAAACACGAGGTTGTCCAGTCCGGCCAGCGGCACAAACTCGTGGATGCGGGGGTTGCGGGCTTCGGTGCGCTTGCCCAGCCGAATCGTACCCATCTGGGTGAGCGAACCAATGGGCAGGGCCAGCCCTTTGCGGGCAGCCAGTACGCCCGCAATGAAGGTGGTAGCCACAGCGCCCATGCCAGGGGTGAGAATGCCGAGCTTGCCGTCGGCAGGTTTGATGTCTATCTTTTTGTTTGTCATATTGTACGATAATTATTTGTGAAAATTCAGGAGCGGCTACAGCCACTCGTTTTTTTTGTACCAGGCCACGGTTTCCTGCATGCCGGACTGGAGGCTGTACCCGGGGGTAAAGCGTAGTTCTTCAAAAGTTTGAGCCGCATCGCACCACCAGTTGGCACCACCGATCTCGTTCAGTTTTTCCCGGTTCAGTGGCGGCATTTTGCCCTGCCAGGCTCCGATAGTTTCGGCAGCAGCGGCTACCAGACGAACCACGCCTAACGGCAAATGCAACCGGAGCGTGCGCCGCTGCAAAGCCGTGCGCGTAGCATGGCCGAGGTCGGCGGTGGTGTAATCCCGCCCATCCGTAGCGATGTACTTGCGGCCTGTTTGACCAAATTCGAGTGCCGCAAGCATCATTCCGACCAAGTCTTGTATGTAAATAAAGCTGACCCGCTGTGGTTCCCGCCCGATGTACAGCTCCAGGCCCTTATTCATCAGTCGGACAAATTCGAGTACATCCTTGTCGCGCGGCCCGAAAACGGCAGTGGGCTGCAGTACTGTCCATGGAAAATCGTCGAGGCTTTCGAGGTATTGTTCGGCGGCCAGTTTGCTGGCCCCGTAGGTGGTCACGGGGTACGGCGTTTGTTGCGGGTGCACATGCCCGCGGCCGTTGGCCGGCCCCAGGGCCGCGAGGCTGCTGAGGAACAAAAACCGTTGGGGCCGGAGCGCGTCGTCGCGCAGAATTTCCACAAATCGCCGCGTGTAGTCGGCATTGACCCGAAAATAGTCCTCTTTTTTCAGTGCCTTGGTGGTGCCTGCGATATGCACAACATAATCGTACCGACCGGCTTGCTCCAGCTCGCGCCGCAGCGCCGATTCGTTGTCGAAATGCAGGTGCAAAAATTTGAGCCGGGGATCGCCCAAATAGACCCGGTCGCTGGTGGGCCGTATGGCGGCCGTCACCTCCCAGCCCTTTTCAAGCGCCTGATCGGCAAGTGTACTGCCGATAAATCCATTGGCGCCCGTTATGAGAATACGTTTCATTTTAAAAGGTTGGAAGGGTTGACGTGATGGAAGTTGGAAGGCCACCGGGCCACCTATCGCTCCTGCACGCCAGCCTTTTTTGAAAAAATAGCATCCAGCGCGCCGGCCAGGTTCGGATGTTGAAAGTGGAACCCCGCCCGGATGATTTTTTCCGCCGATACACGGGTACTGAACAGAATCGCGTCGGCCATTTCGCCAAAAGCGAGTCGCAACGCCGGCGGCGGAGCGGGCACAAATATCGCTGGTTGGTGCATGGCGTTTGCTGTGGCTTTCACCAAATCTTTGTTTCGGGCCGGATTGGGGGCCACGGCGTTGTATGTGCCTGCTATGTGTGGATTTTCGGCTGCCCACAAAAACATCCGGCATACGTCGTCGCGATGAATCCAGGAGTACCAGGCCTGACCGGCACCGAAATAGCCGCCGATCCCCAGGCGCAGCGGTTTGGCAATTTCGCGCAGGGCGCCGCCCGACTGCTCCAGCACAATGCCGATGCGAAATACCACCGTGCGTATGCCCAGCGCCGTGATGGTTTCCGAAGCCAGTTCCCACGCCGTAGTGGATTCGACCAGAAAACCTGAGTCGGCCGGCGAGTCGTTTTCGTTCATCCAGTCCTCGCCGGAGTTTCCGTAATAACCAATAGCCGATGCAGCCAGATATGCTTCCGGAAAGTGCTTCAGCCGCTGAAAAGCATCCCGCAAGGTGCGGGCACTTTGCACCCGGCTTTCGATAATCAGTTTTTTTCGGGCGGGCGTCCAGCGCCGCTCGGCAATACCCGCCCCGGCGAGATTGATCACCACGTCGGCACCGCGCACGGCTTCGTCATCTATGCGCCCCGCCATCGGATCCCAGCCGTACTGGTCGGCGCCCCGGGGCGTGCGGGTCAGCAGGCGCACCAAGTGGCCCTTTGAGCGGAGCAGCTCCGTCAGGTGGGCGCCAATGAAACCGGTGCCGCCGGCAATGAGGATGGTACGAGCCATGGTTGTGTTTTTGTGTAATTCGGGGTTTATGTCTGCCAAATTTGGGGGGACAAAGTAAAAGAAAATATACTCGGCATCGAAGCCCGGGGCGCTACCCGCACGCTGTTTTACCAGATATGTGTTGTTTTTGCCGGAAAAACGCGCCGCCCCAGCCGCAATCCGGTGGGGTTCCGGCGGTCAGCCGGTAGTTTTCCGGAGCAATTCCTGCAACTGCCGCACATCTAAAAGTCGAAAAATAACCGCCGCGACTAAGGCAACTCCGAGCGTCAGGCCGATTTTTCCCGACAGGGGAAATATGGTTTCCAAAAAAACAGCCCCCGCGGCTACTACGACAACCGCTGCAAAGCCCAGTATCCGGAGTAGTCCGTTGCCCGATGGCCGCAACCTAAAATACCGAATGCAAAGCGCCATCATGGCCAGCGCGATGAACGTCTGTGTGGCCAGCGCCGCTACAGCCGCGCCGAGTGCCTGATAGCGCGGGATGAGCAGCAGATTGAGTGCAACATCCAGCGCGATACCGGCCACAAAAAACCGGTTCATCTGCATGAGCCGCTCGTCGGCCGTAAGCAATGTGCTGAAAATGTACGTCGCGCTCACCGGCACAAAAGTCCAGATCAGCACCCCCAGCGTATCCCACCGGTAGGCGCCGGCGCGTTCGGGCATCATCAGGTGAATCAGGTCGGCGCGCGCGAAAAAAACCAGGGCTGCCAGTGCGATGCCGCCCGCCCAAATCAGTTGAAAACTGACAGACACCAACGGGCGAACGTCCTCCCCGCGCCGCAGCATCCGCGCAAACATGGGCAGCAACAGCGAGGCAAACAGGTAGCCAAACATATTGGCCGCATCGAGCAGGCGGTACGCGCCGGCATACACATCGGCGTGTATCCGTCCATCGGGCAGCAGGCGTTCGAGCAGCACCGCGTCGAGGCGGGTGTAGGCGGTCATCAGCAAGAGCACAAGCGCGTATGGGAAACTTTTCCGGAACAAAAACAACAGGGCGGGGCGCCCGGCACGCCAGTTGTGCAACCACGACGGGCGCAGGCGCAGCGCTACCTTGCTGCGCAAGACCACGCCCACCACAATGGCGGTGACAACCAGCGCCAGCGTTTGCGCCAGCGCAAACGACTCTACCGACAAAACGCAGGGCGGCAACCCCCACAACAGTACGCCGCAAGTGCCGAGCATCAGCAATTTGTCCAACGACGACAGCACGCTGTCGAGCCGGAAATGTCCCAGCCCGGAGATATTGGAGCGCAGGAAAAGAATACCCTGCGCCAGCACCTGATTGCACAGCAAAATAAGCAGCAGCGGCAACTCCCGCCACCCGTAGCCCGCCAGCCCCCAGGCAGCCAGCAAACTGGCGCAGACGTACAGCGTGCTCAGCAAAAATTTGATAACTAACAGATTGGGGAAATACTTCGGCAACAAGTGGGGGTGCCGGCTGACGTGCCGGTTGTTGAAATTCTGAATTCCGAAGTCGTTCAGGATTTGAAACAGGTAGGTAAAATTCAGCAAGGCAAAGTACAGCCCGTAGTCGCCTTCCGGCAGGCGGTTTTGCACGGTCAGGTCTATCCCGAAAATGAAAAAGGGCTTGATCAGCAGGTTGATCAGAACCAGAAACAGGATATTCAGCAAGAATTCGCGTTGCACGGCATCGGATAAAAGAAGGTGAAACAGGCAGACAAACGAGGGCGCCGGCTCGGTTTTACCGCGCTTCACCGGCTCGGCCTCACCGCTTGGTGCTACCCAAAACCTGGATGTAGTTTGCCCGCTCGAATGCCTCGGGGTCGGCTACATTTTGCTGGCTGAGCACCCCTTTGAAATCGTCTATGGACTTGAACTGCATGTCCTGCATCCAGGCGCGGAGTTCCGCATGCATGGTCTCCATGTAGCCGATTCCGTTTTTGTACAGTGCCGAGGCGGTCATAGCCACATCGGCGCCGGCGAGCAGATACTTGATGACCTCCCGGGCGCTCTGCACCCCGGTAGTAGCGGCGAGGGAAGCGTTGGTTTTGCCGTACAAAACGGATATCCAAAGCAAGGGCAAGCGAATTTCGTTGGATTCGCTGTAACGCAAGTCGTTCAGCACCCGCAGGTTGTTGATGTCGAAATCGGGTTGGTAAAAACGGTTGAACAGCACCAGCCCATTGGCGCCGCCCAATGCCAGTTGCCGGGAAATATGGCCCATCGAACTGAAGTACGGGTTTAGTTTGACGGCCACGGGAATCTGTACGGTACGGCGCACTACTTCCAAAATTTCCAGGTAGCGGTTCTCTACCGCACGGCCATCCTGCACAATGTCGGCAGCGATGTAGAACACATTCATCTCCAGCCCGTCGGCGCCCGCTTGTTCGATCCGGGCAGCATACTCGATCCAGCCCTCCGGCGTGATGCCGTTCAGGCTGGCGATGATCGGAATATCCACCCGTTCTTTGGCCTTTTGGATGAGTTCGAGGTACTGCTCCACGCCCATGCCGTATTCGGCGGTGGCCGGAAAATAATCCAGGCCTTCGGCAAATACGTTGGTCGTGGCCATTTGAATGGCGGTAAGGCGCTCTTGCTCCCGGCGAATCTGCTCCTCAAACAACGAGAACAGCACCACTGCGCCGGCGCCGGCATCTTCCATCTGAACGATATTTCCCACGTCTTCCGACAACGGACAAGCCGATACAACAATCGGCGAGTTGAGTTCCAGACCCATGTAGCGGGTGTTCAAATTGAGCGACATGATTTTTTCGGTTGAAAGGTTGGAGGTTGGAGGTTGGAAGGTTAGAAGGTTGCTGGTTGGAAGGTTGGAAGGTTGCTGGTTATGTGCTGCGCGGTATGTGCCCGTCCGTATTGTATGTACACCGGGCATTACCTTTTTTCAATTATGGCTACATCCGGCGTGGAATCGTCGGCGAGGGTGACGTTGCCGCGTTCGCGGCGAAGGATTCGGGAGAAAAGGCCGATTTCCTGACTGAACAGGAATCGGAAAAACAGTTTGGTGTATGAGGTATGATACTTGAGGTTGTCGTAAAATTCCGGGGCGATGGCTTTGAGTTTGGGCAGGTTATTCCAGGGTACGGAGGGCATATCGTGGTGCTCGTTGTGAAATCCGACGTTCAGGTTGATGGGGTTCATACGCCCGTAGTAGCTGTAGGTTTCCTGATCAGGGTCGAGCACCAGGTAGTGCTCCTGTATCCAGCGGGCGCCCAGCGGGTGCAGGCCAACGGAAAAAAACAGACTAAGGCCCAGATAGGCAAAGGCTTGCCAGCCAAGGAAATACACCACGGCCACGTCAAAGGCGAGTTGCACGACGATATTGAGGATCACCCAACGATCCACGACCGCTACTTCCTTGCAGCGCACAATACGCAGCGCCTGGAAGAAGGGGAAAAAGAGGAGCCACAAGGTTTTGCCGATAAAATAGTTGTTGATCAGTTTGGCTTCCCAGTACGCGGGCAGGTCTGCGTCCAGTTCGTGTACACCCTGAAAAGCATGGTGTTTGATGTGGTAGTTTTTGAACGAGATTGCCGAAGGGAGCAGGGTAGGAAGGTTGGCGAAAATACCGGCATAGATATTCCAGCTGCGGGTGCGGAAAATGAGGTGGTGGGCCGCTTCGTGGATGCACACAAACAGCGTGTGCGCGGGGAACGCGCCGATCAACCAGGCCAGCGCCACAATCAGCCACCAACTCTGATCGCGCAGGAAATATGCCATGACGATCTGAAAGGCAACACAAAAAACGATGACAAGCGCCGTGACCGGGTTTTTGGTAATCAGCGTGCGCACCTCGGGATGCGCCGAAATTATCGCTTTGGTCCGGTGGCGGTGCGGTTCGGTGCCGGTTTTATAGGTAAAATCTTGCTGATAAGCCATTTAGATATTTTTTTGTAAAGTTCGGATCACTGCTGTAGAGAGGTCGTGCGGAAAATTTATAGACCTGCGCAGTTGATTATTACTCGTGGCATCAATCTGGATCACCGCAATCATACTGTTACCAAATCAATCTGGTGATCCAGAATACCGAGGTGTCTGGCATTTCGGTGCAAGATTTCCACGGCGCGGTCTATTTGCGCGATCGTATGCGTGGCCATGAGCGAGAAGCGGATCAGAGACTCCTCGCTGGGCACGGCGGGTGACACGACGGGGTTGATAAACACACCCTCGTTGAAGGCCATCGTAGCGAGGGCAAACGTCTTGTGGTTGTCGCGCACATACAGTGGAATAATTGGTGAGGCCGTATGGCCGATCTCGAAGCCCAGGTCCCGAAAGCGGGCAATGGCATAATGGGTATTGACCCACAGCTGATCTATACGTTCCGGTTCGGCCTTGATGATTTCCAGGGCAGCCAGTACGCTGGCTGCGGCGGCGGGTGTCATGCTGGCACTGAATATGAGCGAGCGGGAGGTGTGTTTAAGAAATTCGATGACCGATTTGGAGGAGGCAATGAAGCCGCCAAGGGAGGCCATGGATTTGCTGAAAGTCCCGATCTGGATATCTACCGCGTCATTTATTCCGTAGTGCGAGCCGGTTCCGATGCCTTGTTTGCCAATAACGCCGAGGGCGTGCGCGTCGTCGCATACCACGACGCAGTTGTATCGCTGCGCAATATCCACGATTCCGGGCAACGGCGCTAAGTCGCCCTCCATGCTGAAAATGCCGTCCACAACGATGAATTTGAGGGTGTCGTAAGGCAGCTTGGCAGCCAGCCGTTCCAGGTCCTCCATGTCGTTGTGGGCAAATTTTTGGACTTTGCCAAAGGACAAGCGGCAGGCATCAATGATGGAAGCATGCACACGTTCGTCTATAAAGATATAGTCGTGCCGGCTCACCAATGGCGCCAGGGCGCCGAGATTGGCCTGAAAACCGGTGCTGTACAGGATGACGGCTTCGCGCTGCAGGTAGTCGGCCAGTGCCTCTTCCAGTTCAATGTGGATACTGAGTGTACCGTTCAGGAACCGAGAACCGGCGCAGCCGGTACCATAGCGGTCCGTCGCAGCTTTGGCGGCTTCCTTAATCTTTGGGTGGTTGGTCAGGCCCATGTACGAGTTTGAGCCAAACATCAGCACCGTCTTGCCGTCTATCATCACTTCGGTATCCTGCTCGGATTGGATGACGCGAAAATACGGGTACAAGCCCGCTTTGCGGGTCTCTTCCGGTGCGGTGAAACTGTCGGTGCGCACGAGTAGATCTTTATTCATAACTTACTTTTTTTATGCCGCGAAAGCACGCTGCTTGCCAATGAGCACGACGAATACGGGCATCGGCTTTGGCAAAGCATTAATTTGATGTTACTGCCTTGGGTCTTTATTCTGTGGGAAAGGTCGCTAAATCGGGTAGTTATGTGCTTGTATCCTCTGGAGGACCAATTTTTTCAGACTGCTTCGGAGTCCTGAAATTGCGGGCAAATGTACGGTGCATCTTTTAGTTCTGCTACACTGCCGGGCCACTCCTCAACGCGAGTAAGGCACGCGTGCCACGATGGAACGGCCCAGGGTCAGCTCATCGGCATATTCCAGATCACCGCCGAAAGATACGCCCCGTGCAATAGCACTCACAACTACCCCGGAGGGTTGTAGTTTTTTGGACAGATAATAAACTGTCGTTTCGCCTTCAATGGTTGGACTGATAGCCATGATGACCTCTTTCAAGTGCCCTTCTCCTACCCGCTCAAGCAGCGCGTCCACGGTCAGGTCGGCAGGTCCGATGCCTTCAATCGGCGAAATAATACCACCCAAAACGTGGTAAAGTCCGCGATACTGACCCGTATCCTCAATGGCCATAAGGTCGCGGATATTTTCTACCACACAGACCAGAGAGCGGTCGCGGCGGGTATCGGCACATATCTGGCACACATCCTCGTCGGCGAGGTTGTGGCAGATGCGGCACTCCCGGATACCCGAGCGCATGGCCACCACGGCCGAAGCAAACTGTTCGGTGACCGATTTGTCCTGTTTTAGCAAATGCAGCACGAGTCTCAGGGCCGTTTTACGCCCGATACCCGGCAGCGCGGCAAATGCCTCGACGGACTTTTCTATGAGTTTGGAGGAGAAGGTCATGAGGGGGCCAAAGGTACGACACGACTATCGGCTTTTTAAAAGCAAAAGCGGCGGCAGGCCTTTTCAGGTTGCTGCCACCGCATGGAAAACTACCCTGTCATGTCTTATTTCATTGGTACACTCAGTACCGGTATGTCCGAGTGATTGGCCGTGTCCTCTGTCAGGCTCCCAAAAAGCAGGTGGGAAAGCCCCTGCCGCTGGTGCGTCCCCATTACAATCAGGTCGGCATTGTGCTCACCCGCAAACTGAAGAATACTGATCTCCTCGTTGAAGGTATTGCCGCTGATGTACGGTGTAACGCGCTTCAAGCCGGCCGCATCAGCAAATGTTTGGACTGCTTTTTCGATTTCCTCATTCGACTCAAAACCTGCCGGGTTGTTCAGATACAAAACTTTCACCTCGAAGTGGAAATGCTTTTGCCATTCGGCAAGAGCCTCAAATACGCCCCTCTGGTCTTTGCGCAACGTGGTTGGCAGTACGACAACCTTCAAATCAAATGCACCTGAATTTTCAGGCACAACCAGCACCGCACACGGCGCCGTACGAATAACTTTTTCGGTGTTGGAGCCTACAAAAAACTCTGTTGCGCCCGTCGCACCCTTGGTCCCCATGACGATCAAATCCGCACGGTCCTCTTCTGCAATGCGCCGCACAGTTGCGTACAAAAAACCTTCTTCAACCAACGTCTCAAACTTGACACCATCATATCTTCCTGTATCAACAAGTTCTTTTTTCAGGTTGTACAACTCCTCTGCAGCGTTTTCGTAGTACTCCGTCATGTCGTAAGCCTCGGGTACATAATAATCGGGAAGCGGAGGTGCATAAGCAACAGCCGTATTGGTGTGGAGTAATTCAACACTGCCTGCAACCTTTCTGGCAATAGCAGCAGCCACTTTGAATGCGTTTTTTGAATTGGCTGAAAAATCAGTCGGAACAAGTATCTTTTTCATGACAAATGGCGGTTTTGTTCGACAAAGGTCTTTGTCATGTTCCTCGGAGGGAATGATCAAAATCAGACGGACAAGTGAGAGCTGTCAAGGTTTGACCATTAGAGGTAGGGGTAACTAACCCCGGTGAGCGCCAGCCCTTGTGGCGGCACACTCCAGCTTTTGGGCAGCATTTGCTGGTTTTCCAGTGCCGTGCGCACATCTTCCACCCCGATCAGGCCCTGACCTGCCGAGACACAGGCGCCTGTGATCAGCCGCACCATACCACGCAGAAAGCGGTTGGCGCCGATGTGAAACACCAATTGATCGCTGTCGGCGTGGCGCTCCCAATGGGCTTCGGAGAGGGAGCACTTATAGTGCTCTACCCCGCTGTCTGTTTTGCAAAAAGGGAAAAAAGCCTCGTATTGGGGCAACAGCGCCGCCACGGCACGCATCGTCTCCAGATTGAGTTTGCGCCCCTGCGGGTAAAACCACGCTGTTTCGACCGAAAAGGGGTCTTTGCGCAGCGCAATGCGGTATTCGTAGTGCCGCTCGTAGGCATCGTACCGGGCGTGGGCCTCCGGGTGTACCGGTCGGACTGCGAACACGGCAATATCGTCGGGTAGCAGGCTGTTCACGCCGGCCAGAAAGGTCGGAGGGAGGTTGCCCTCCACATCGGTGTGGGCTACATAGTATCGGGCATGTACGCCGGCATCCGTGCGCCCGCAACCAGTCACTTCGACCGGTTGCCGCAGAATGGTAGCCAGCGCGGTTTCCAGCGTTTCCTGCACACTGGGTGCATTGGGCTGGCGCTGCCAGCCGGCGTAGCGGGTGCCTCGATAGGCCAGGGTAAGGAAGTAGCGCATTGGGCGGGCGCTTATTTCTGTTTGCTCTCTTCTACTTTTTTGGAAAGCGGTGCACGCTCGGCGGGAGCAACCCGGAGATTCGGGTTATACAGCCTGGATTTAGAGGCCGGGGTCATCTGGATGGTCGAACGCGGCGCGTCACCCGTTGGGGCTTCCGGCGCGAGGCTGCCTCCTGGATTCTTTTGTTCGACAACCGGCTCGATGCCCATGCGCTGCTGGATATCGCGGGGCAGGGCATTTTTGTGGACGGTGAAGGAGATGGTGTTCAAACGCATGTATGCATCCGACACATAGACATAGCCCTTTCGGTCGGAAATTTCGCCCCAGGAATTTTTCACCATGTAGTACAGCCCGCCCTGGGTTTCGTTGAGAATACCC
This sequence comes from Lewinellaceae bacterium, assembly GCA_016719605.1. Lineage (GTDB taxonomy): Bacteria > Bacteroidota > Bacteroidia > Chitinophagales > Saprospiraceae > M3007. The sequence goes on from JADJYW010000029.1 coordinate 259,365, forward strand.
ACGATGTGCATCAGGTGGTCGTCTTGGGTTTCCAGACGATCAAAGCCTGCTGGCGCTGATCCTGAGTCACGAGTTTTTCCGGCTCCCAGTACTGGAAAGTTCCGGCAATTTGCTCTTTGGACTTGGCCGACCACTCGGCTTCGGGGGCTACTGCCAGGCCATTGCGGGCCGAAAAGCCGGGATTGCTCACATCGGCATCCCATTCCACGGTATAACCTTTTTGCAGCGAAAAGTTCAGGCTGCGCATGAGGTCGTTCAAGGGCAGGTTGAGGAACAAGCCGTTGGCAAAATTGTCGGGCAATTCGAGCACAAAGTAGTTCCAGAACGGGTGGTGGGTAAAGGAGGTGACATTGATATAATCGTCAGGGTTCAGGCCGAGATAATCGCGAAAAGAGGTCGGGGTAAACTGGATATTATTGTATTCAAATTTGACGGGCACGGGGCCAAACTCGGCATCTAATGCATCCTCAATTTTGCGCAGCCAGTCGTGCTGCAATTCGCCGCGCCGGGCCTGGGCAATGAAGGTGTCGCATGTATTTTTCAACGATAGCTCCAGTTGCCTGTGGTTGTAGGGTTTGGAGGGGTCTTTTCGTCCGGGATAGATAGATTCCGGCACTACGCCGTACTGGCGCACGGCATGCAGTTTGTCGTGTGCCAGACCACCTTCGCTGAGTTGGGCGGTACCCATTCGGCGCACATAGTTTTCACATTTTTGGCGGTAAACATGGCGCACGGTAAACATTTCGGACAGGTTGTGTGTGCCCTTGCCCGTACGCAACAGTTCACTTTCCAGAAATGACGCCGTGGAAAAGCTCCAGCAAGTGCCTGTTTTGTCTTGGCTTTTTACGGGTGTGGCCGCCAAACGCTTGATATCCCGAAACTCGTACGGTTCGGAATTTTGGGCGACAAGCAGATGCGTAAAAACAATCCAAAGGATGAATACGAGCACTTTTCTCATAACTGTAATTGTGTTTAATGTGTCTGAAAGCGTGGCAAACGTGGTGTTGGGGGTTGTTGAGTCCACCCGTTTGGAAGACACGGGATGATTTATGTGTATTGTTTCAATTCCAGCCCTTCCCGTTGACTGAGGTGTACGAGTATCTGCTGTGCACCAAAGTCCAATACCAAGGCATCATTGAGGTACAGGCCATCCGTATTTCGGGAAAGGCGCACAGCATGCAGGGCCTGGTTCAGCGCGGGCTGCCAAAGCGAATCGGCAGCCGCATGAATCCGCTGGACGGATACCCGTCCGTGCAAGGTCTGCAGGTCTCGCGCTGTTTTTATCAGGGTTTCGGCGGAAATGATTCGAATGGCCGTAGAGTCCTCGCCCGAGCTCAGCAACAATGCACCGTGTTGGTCAAAAATCAACTCCAACGCATACAAAAAGCGGCGGGGCATGCTATCGGCATCGGCGGTATTCAGCCAAAAATAGTACTGGACGTCCGTCAATACCTCAGCCTCAAAGCCCTGAAAAGCCTGGAGTTCCTCCAGGCTAAAGCAGTCGGGCGGTATGGCATAACTTGTTTTTTGCATCGTAATCAAAACACGCGCAACTCAAAACTCAAAACCCAAAACTCAAAACTCAAAACCCTTACTGTCCTACCCCTTTGATGTACTCCTCAACCAGTTGTTTGTAGTATGGTTTGAGGGCGGGCGAGACGGTGCGGAAGAGGTCTACTTCGGCGCGGCGCTTTTTGAGGTAGTCCTCCAGTGCGGGCGGCAATTTGGTCGGTTGTTGTTTGGCGCTTTGAGCCTGGCGCTGTTCGTCCTGTTCCTGTTCGCGTTCGGCGCGTTCTTCTTCCAGCAGACGGGTCAGAATTTGTTGTTGGCGCTTGAGCATTTCGTTGGTCAGGCGCTTGTTGACGAGGTCCGTTTCCGTCTTGTCCATTTCCTCCATGAGTTCGTCCAGCGCTTTACTTCCCTTTCCTTGTTCCTGTTTCCCTTTTTGCATTTCGCGGAGGGCTTTGCGGAGGGCAGCCTGTTGGGCAGCCATCTGAGCAAATTCCTTGCTCATACCACCTTCGCCCTTGCCCTGGCCTTTCCCCTTTTCCATACGCTCCTTCATCTCCTTCATTTGCTCATTCAAATTGCCTTGGCCTTTGGTGATTTTGTCCATGGGCACCTTGCCTTTCTTTCCTTTTTTTCCTTCTCCCTCGCCGCCGGGTTTGGAGCAGCTGCCGCTGCCGGGTTGGCCGCTGGCCATTTGCTGTTGCATTTGGTCCATCACCTCGGAGAGCATCAGGGCCAGGTCGTTGAAACCCTTCATGGTGCGTTGCTGGTACTCGCCGGCGGAAGTTACCTGGCGTTCTTCGAGATCATCTATGCTGTACTTGAGTCCCTCATTAATGTCGGATACTTTTTCGGTGATAAGACCCTCAATCTGGAAATTACGGCTTGCCAGCGCTTGCAAACTGTCTTCCACAATTTCAAAATCATCTTTGATTTTGAACTGCTGCTGGGTTAGTTCCACATAGCGCGGGGTGTTGACGGAAGTGGCGGCAAAGTTTTTCAGGTTGGTTTCCTGCGCAAAAGACAGCCCGATAAGGTTTTCGAGCAGCTGGCGCAGCATAGCAATATCCTCCTCCATTTGCTCCTGTTCACCGGACTGGCGGTTCTGGCGCATCTTGTTGGCGAGGTTTTTCATTTTGTTGGCGGCCTTTTTCTGCTGTTTGCTGGCGGCTGGTTTTTGGTTTTGCTCCATTTGCTCTTTGGAGTCCTGCATGTCCTTTTTAATGTCCTGCATGTCCTGCTTGCTATCCTCAATCTTTTCCGGCCGTTTCAGTTCTTCGTTTTTCTGAAGCATCTCCTCGTGCTGCTGCTTCAGGTCTTCCATTTTTTTATTTAGGTCGTCTTGTTCCTTTTTAAGGTCTTCGTCGGACTTGGAGTTTTTTTCCGTTTCCTCTGCGAGTTTTTCCTGCTCCTTGGCCAGTTCTTCAAGTTGCTCGATTTGCTGTTGGAGCATATTCTCCACTTCGAGTTGTTTGAAAAGTTCCTGCAGGCGATCGAGCTGTTTTTCCATGTCCTCGCTCTTCATCTGCATTTGCTCCATTTGTTCGAGCATCTCGTCCTTGTTCATCTCCTGGAGCAGTTTTTCGATATCCTCCATGAGTTTTTTCATTTCCTCGGATACTGTTTCCTCGAACATCTTCTCCAACTCTTCCTGCTTTTCTACCAGTTCCTCATTTTTTTGCTGGTCGAAGTCTTGCTGCATTTTTTGGCTTTCCTCAAAGTTCTCCTTGGCCTGCTGGATTTGGTTTTGCATCTGCTTTTGACGATCAAGCAGTTTCTCCATTTCCTTGCGCGACTTCCAGTCGAGTTCCTTTTGCTGGAGGACTTTGTTGCGCAATTTTTTCATTTCCTCCTGGATTTTGGCGCTCTCCTTGAGGGCTTTTTCCAGCTCACGCTGGATTTCATCGGCTGTCTGAGCCTGTTCCTTGCGGTACTCATCAAGGGTAGGCATGCGCCACTGCATGATGTTGGTGCGCGCGCTTTTGCTGCCGTTGACGCCATCGTTGTCGAACGCCTCAAAGTAGTAGGATATCTCGTCACCTGGTTCGATATCAAGGTCGCGTATGTTCCAGGTGTGGTCGTACTGGATTTGTTTGCCGGCAGGTTTAGGCACTTTCACGGTAGCAACCGGCAGTTGGCCGCCCTTGGCTTTTTTGATTTGGTAGTTGAATGTGAGGTTGAGCAAGCCATAGTCGTCGGAGGCATCGCCGGCGAAGAAGAGCCGACGGGTATTGGTGGTGTCTTTGAATTCTTCGACACTGATCTGGGGGTGCAAGTCGGGGATAACGGTGACGGTGTAGGCCACGGAATCAGCGTTGGGCAATTGGTCGTTGCCGAGATAGACATGGTAAATTTCGTCCCGGAGAGCACGGCGGTTGAAGGAAAATAGTTCGTCGCCAAAACGTTTGGAAGCCGTCGCCGGCTCGTTGCCGAAACGCATGTCGAGATGATCGGTATGCTGGGCGTTGAACACCCAGTTGATGTTGGCGCCCTGAGGCAACACGAGATCGCCCACATTGGCAAGTTCCTCTTCGGGGCGGCCGATGTATTCCGGGAATTTTATTTTTACCGAAAACGACAGGATGTTGGGACGACGCACCACGCGCAGGGTGTAGTCGTCACTTTCTACCCCGCCACCGAAGAGCCGAAACTCCACGTCTTTCTGGACATTGGAAAAAGTGTACGAAAAACGGTTGGCGGCTTCTTTACCCAGGCGGTACTGCACATTGCCGACCTCAACAAACAATTCGCTGGGCAATGCCTGGCCTTCCACATCCACGTTGAGCACGAAATCGGAGAACTGCACGGCCTTCAGGTCGTTGGTGTTGACCAGAAAACGGAACGGCGCCGGTTTTTCAAATTTTTTGCTGCTGTTCAGCAGGCGCATGGTGCCTTCGCGCAGGATATTGGGCGCCCCCAAAAACAGGAACAGCAGCAGCAGCACGGGCGGCAAGGCATAGCGCAAGTACTTGCGGTTTTTCTGCAAGTCAATGGCAGCCTTGAACGGCACGATCTTGATTTCTTCGCTTTTTTGGTTGATAGACGCGTGAATAAGGTCGGCGTAAAGGGCATTTGATGCCTGCTGCTTCAGTTGCAGAATGTTGAGCAGTTTGTCTTGCACACCGGAGAAGTGATCGCCGATAATCTGGGCGGCTTGCTCATGGCTGATAACCTTGCCGAGGTGGAAGTAGTGCATCAGCGGCAACGCCACCCAACGGTAGAGGGAGGCGCCGGACAACAGTACAAACCCCCAGAGCATACCCGTGCGCACCCCTGTGCCGAAGTAAAAATAGTACTCCAGTACATTGAGCAGGATGAACAGACCCAGCACGGCGCCCACCGTGTAGAGCGCCCCGCGCAGGAGCTGGTTGACGTAAAATTTGCGAATGAAACCATCGAGTTTCTCGATGAGCAGGCTATAGTTGTCGCGTTGCATAAGACGTACGAGTGATGAGCGATGAATGACAAATCTTTCCCCGCGCAGGTTGCGGGAAATGGTTGTTCCGGCAATTTCTTGTCGGAACAGGCCGACAAAAGTGCGGACAAAATTACGCTTACAACGGATGAATTGCGGAAAGGGTTGGCAAATCGCGTTTTTTAATACGCCTGCGCTGAACCAATCAATCCTTGTCGCCTTTGTACTTCTCCTCAAACCGCCGTTGCAGCACCTTTTGTTTATTGTCCAAATTGACCTCGCGGCCCTGGATAAAAGCCGCAGTCACGCGGTTGGTGCGCATATCAAGGGCGTCGCCCTCGCTGACAAACAGGGTAGCATCCTTGCCCGTTTCGAGCGAGCCGGTGGTGTTGCCGATGCCCATGATGGCGGCTGGGCTAAGCGTGAGTGCCTGCACGGCAGCCTCGTAGGGTAGTCCGAAACCGATGGCCTGCCCGGCCTGAAAGGGCAGATTCCGCTGCTGCCATGCGCCCTCGCCCGCGATGACAAACGGGATGCCGGCGGCGTGCAGGGCGGCAGGAGTTTTGAAAGGCTGGTCCACATCTTCGTCGTCGCGGGCGGGCAAGCGTTGGGTCTGATCGAGCACGACCGGTACGCGGTGTTCGCGCAGGAAGTCGGTGATCAGCCACGCGTCGGTAGCCCCGACGAGCACGGCACGCGCACCGAATTGCTCGGCAAACAGAACGGCTTCTTGCATGGTACGGGCATTGCCGGTGTGGATATACAGATTTTGTTTGCCGTCAAAAATGCCGCGCATGGCTTCGAAGCGGGGGTTTTTCGGCTCGGGTGTGGTGTTTTGGCAGTAGGCTGCTGCTTCGGCGAAAAAGCGGCGAACGTCCACCACATTTTTATCGTACGCGTTTTCCGGCTCCTCGCCGGGGGTGCGCCCGGGCGGGCCAAAACGGCGACGAGGTTGCGGCGATGGCCAGTTGAGGTGTATGCCGTCGTCGGTGCGCAAGGTGGCATCCTCCCAGTTCCAGGCATCGAGTTGCACCACGGAGGACGTACCGGAAACCGTACCGCCGGTGGGCACGACCTGCGCCAGCAGCACACCGTTGGAGCGCACCGTGGGCTGGATATCAGAGTCGGTGTTGTAGGCAACGATGGCCCGGGCATTGGGGTTGTAGGAGCCAATTTCGGCGAAATCCTGTGTTGCACGCACCGCCTCCACCTCCACAAGGCCGAGGTGGGAATTGGTGGCGATGAACCCGGGATAGACGTGTTTCCCCGTGACATCGAATATCTTCGAAAATTTGGCGCGGTCCAGCCGAACAGTCGCTGCGTCGGCCACAAGCGTCAGTTTTCCTGCATCGAAAGCGATGGCGCTATTGGGCAACACCTGGCCGTTGCCGAGGTGGGCCGTGGCGCCGAGGAGCAGCACGGCTCCGCTTTGCGGAGGCGCCGGAACAGGCGACTGGGCGGGCAAGGCAGCAGCAAACAGGAGGGCGGCGAGCGTGATTCGTATTGTATTCATGGCCTTGTACAAAAATAATTTTTACAGGTTAAGGATCGTCTCGTTCCAATTTTGCGGCCCGTTGTTTGGCCCGGCGTTGGTATCACAAAGGTAAACTCAATAAGCCTCCGCACGGCTCTTATACCCAAGTATTACTCGGTTTAGTTTTTTGAGCTGCCTTCCCGATACCTGACCGGCGCACTGTTCGGTACGAAACCTGCGCAACCAGTATGCGGCCGATCGGTTGTAGTGCTACAAAACAAGCAGGCAACGGGTACGAACAACCTCGCTCCGACGTTTCCTCTCAAATTTTAACATTTCCTGCTCTATGCTACGCCCGCTATTACCCCTCCTGATTACCGCCGCCGCACTCCCGCTAACCGCGCAACAGCAGCAACCCGAAAAACTAAAAGGCCTGCTCTGGGAAGTCTCCGGAAACGGCATTGCCAAAAACGGGTACCTGTACGGCACCATGCATGTACCCGAAAAAATGGCTTTCAACCTGAGCGACTCCTTTTTCGTGGCACTCCATGCGGTGGATGTGGTGGCACTCGAAACCGACCACGACCGCTGGCAGGCATTTAGTGAAATACTCGACGGACAGGCCAATGAAATTTTTGGCGGCGGCTATGGCGGCTACCATTCGGGGCAGCCCAACCTCTACCACACACAATTCGACTTTTCCCCGCCGGACAACCAACTGCTCGGCGCCGTGCTCTCGGCAAAACCCCGCATGACCAACGAGTTCCTGTACCGCACCAACCAGTACCGCCAGGACCACGAGGAAGATACCTATCTGGACCTGTTCATTTTTCAGGCAGGACGCAAACTTGGCAAAACCGTCATCGGCCTCGAAACCCTGGAGGGCAGTTTTGAAGCCCTGATTCGATCTCAATTGCCGGAAGACGAGGATGAAGCGGAGGAAAACCCGTACCTGGCCGCTTTTTCCCAAACGACCATCGAAGATGCCTATCGCGACCAGGACCTTTCCCTGCTCGATTCGCTCAACATGGCAGCCCAGCCGGGCAAAAATTTTCGCCGCTGGATGCTCGATGAACGCAACTTCATCATGGCCAATGGCATTGACTCCATCCTGCAAAGCGGATCGGCCGTGTTTGCAGCAGTAGGCGCCGCGCACCTGCCCGGCGAAACCGGCCTTATCCCGCTCTTGCGCGAAAAAGGCTACGCCTTGCGGCCGGTTCAGTTTAGCGCCAACACCAGCAAACAAACTAAAGAGGCCATCGAAAACATGCGCTACCCGGTACTGCTTTCGCGCCAATGGGCCACCGACTCTGTCTGGTCGGCAGTGGCGCCGGGAATGTTTTTTGAAACCATGAACGGCTCGGGCGTGGCACAACACCTGTGCACCGACATGAACAACGGCGCCTACTATACCGTCTCGCGCCTGCGCACAAACGGCCTCTGGAACGGGCAATCACCGGCCTACATCGCCCAACGAATTGACAGCCTCATCTATGAAAAAATACCGGGAAAAATTCAGGAGCGCCGGCAGTTGACCGCGCCGTTTCCGGGCCATGAGATCACCACGCGTACACGCCGGGGCGATATCATGCGCTTCAAAATACTCGTCCTGCCCATGGAGATTCTGGTGTTTTCCATCGGCGGCAACGGCGACTACGCGGCGGGCGATGAGGCCGACCGATTCCTGCGCAGCATCCAGCTCCGCCAAACCGATTTTGCCGGCAAGCCCACTGCCGTACAACCCGAACAGGGTGGTTTTCGGGTCGTTTTCCCCGCCGAGCCGGTGTTTAATACCACGTCGGACAACAAGTCCGACCGGCAGATGGTAGCCGCTCTGGACCCCGCCGACAGTGCTTTTTACCTCGTTTACCGGGCGGTTTATCACGACTGGAGCTACATTGAAGAGGATACCTTCGAGTTGAACATCATTGGCGAAAAAATCGCCGGGATGTTTACCAAAGCAACCCCGACAAGCAACCTCCTGTCCCCCGCACCCTACCCGACTCAGGACATCGTGTTCCAGTCCGACCGCGACAGCGCGTGGTATTTTTTGCGCCTGGTGATCAACGGGCCGCACTATTACCTGCTTGGTTGCCGGAAAAAAACACCCGGGGCGCCCACAGCATTTTTTGAATCCTTTGCGCTGGAGCCGTACCGTTATCCGCAGGGTTGGGAATTACTGCGCGATTCGACGCTGTTATTCGAGGCAATGGCTCCGCCAATACCCGAACCGCCCGGCAAGGCATTTATCGAAAAACTGAAAACCATTGTGCAGGAAGGCATGAAAAAACAGCGCCAGGAGGAGTACGACCAGTATGAGCAAACAGCGGACACGCGTACGGTACGGGTGTCGCTGCAAGGCGACAATATCTTTGTGCATGCACTGAAATTACCCGTCGGCGGCTTTGCCCCCACACTTGATTCCTTTCAGGCGTTTGTTCAAAAACGCCTGACCAATGCCGGCAAACTGACCGTTCGGGAGCAACACTGGGGTATGCCCGGCGAGCGCCTGTTGGTCGGCGACCTCTTGTTGGAGGACACCAACAGCACCCGGGGTATCCGCAACCGGGTGTTCCTGACGCCCGGCCGGATGTACACCATATCGGCCACCGTGCATCTGGATGCTCAGCCGGACGCGTTTGTCAACAAATTTTTTGACACGTTCGTCCCGACCGACACGACGGCCGGCATTCTGCCTTTTGGGCGCCCCAACCTGGATTTTTTGCAAAACCTGTACGCCGAGGACAGTCTCGTGCAGGAAAAAGCGTGCGGTCAATTGCTGGCGGGCTGGAGTCATGCTCTGGAACCTACGGATTTTGCCGCCATCCAGGAATCTATTGTGCACCCGAAGTTTGGTCAGATGCGCTACAAGTACCGGCAGGCGTTGCTTGCGGCGCTGGGCGAATTCCAGACTCCGGAGGCTTTGCGTTTTGCGCTGCATCTGTGGCTGCAGCATCCGGATTCCGCACGCTACCGCCAGGAACTGCTGGTTTCTATAACCAATATGGAAACCCGTCCGGCGTACGAAACCCTGATCTGGATGTTGAAGCAGCGGTCGGTCTTTGCCTCTGAAAATTCGATTACAGAAATTTTTAGTGTCCTGAACGATAGCCTCGAACTATCCGTGCAGTTTTTGCCGGATTTGCTGGCACTGGCCGAGGTACACACGCTCTTTCAGGATTACACCTATCGGTTGGCGGCGACTGCATTGGAGCGCGGCTTGCTGAAAGCCCGGGTGTATGTCCGGTTAAAGCCGAAGCTGGTGGCGGAGTCGTACCGCCAGATCGGCAACAAACAGCTGAGCAAGGAATCCCGGCAAGATGCATCCGACACGCACGCGATGTTCGGGTATGAGGACGATACAGACCTGGAGCGGAACCTGAAGTTGCTGGCTCCATTCCTGCCCAAAGACAAATCGGTGCGGGCGCTCTTCGAGCAGGCTGCCCGTTGCCCCGACCAGCAGGTGCAGGTTTTGTCCCGCTGTCTGATGCTTCAGCAAGGGATGCCTGTGGAACGGGAAACGCTGCGGGAATATGCTGCGGATGATAAAACCCGATTTATGCTGTACGCCAATTTAGCACAAACCGACCAGCTGGCGCTATATGCTTCCTGGTTTACCGACACCCTCGCGCTGGTTCGCTCCATTTTGCATCAGGAATTCGTAAACAGCGAAAACGGATTGGACTCTGTGCATTTCCTCCGCCAGTACCGCACGCCGGGGGGCAGCCACCCGGCAGTTACCTACTTTTTTGATGTAAAAAAGAAAAAGGACAAGGACTGCCGCCTGGCTTATGTCACGGTTCCTTTGGCATCGGCTACGTTTGCCGCGCCCTCAAGACTGGAAAAACAGGGCGACTACGGGCAACAAAACCCGGAGGTGCGTATCCTGTCGGAACTCTCGTCGGAAAAGGAAAAAGCCGAGTACATCGAGAAATATATCGGTGCCGTACGTTTTGAAGGGCGGGAGCGCTACGAGACCTGGGCGGGCGACCAGGATGATTCGTATTTTATGGAGGAGTAGGTTTTTAACCTGTTCGACTATTTTTTTGGGGTGCCAATTTGTAAAAATTAAATTTTATCAACTCCGACACCGGCGTGTCCGTCGGAAACTTTGCGTCGGCGTGCGACATTTGGTTGCGCGCCGACGTCTTTTTATTTTGTTCAAAGCCAAAAGAACCCCGCTCGTTGAAACTTTGTTTGTGTTCGTCGAGAAAACGAATAAACACAGGAAACGTTTATTGCAAAAAATGTTTCCAATGTTACCTTTGCGCCATGTTTACAGAACAACAGGAAAAGTGGCTGAAACGCGCGGAAGAACTGTTCATGCGGTATGGAATCAAAAGTATCACCATGGACGACGTGGCCCGCGAAATTGGTATTTCCAAAAAGACGCTGTACCTGTTCGTGGACAACAAGGACGATTTGGTGAACAAGGTGTTGGAGCGGCACATCGGTATGGAAAAGGCCGTATGCGGTCAGATGTTTGCCGAGGCGGCCAACGCTATCGAGGAGATGTTTTTCGTGATGGAAGCCAACTCGCAGCAGATGCAGCAAATGAAAGCCAACATCGTCCATGATTTGCAGAAATACCACCGGGATGCCTGGGAGAAAATACGGGATTTTCAGCGTGGATTTCTGTACAGCGTGGTGCATGCCAACCTCGAACGCGGCGTACGCGAAGGTTTGTACCGCAGCAATTTTGACGTAGACATTGTTGCCAAATTGCACATTGCCACTACTTTTCAATTGTTCGATGAAGACCTTTTTCCCCAACTAACTTATGCCAAGGAAACTGTTTTCCGCGAGCACTTGCTGCACTACCTGTACGGCATCGTCTCCGAAAAAGGTATTCAATTATTGAAAGCAAAACTATCCTGATATGCACCGTATTTTACTAAAAACGCTCTTGCTGGCCGGCATAAGCGTTTGGGGACAAACGACCCCGCTCACCGCGCAAGCCCCTGTTCGCCTGGCCGAATGTGTCCAGTACGCACTGGACAACAACCCGCAAATGAAGATCGCCAACCTTCAGATCGCCGACGCCGACTGGCAGATCAAGGAGAACACCGCCACCGGGCTGCCGCAACTTTCCGCCAGCATCGGCTACCAGTACTTCATCCAGCGGCCCGGCATTCCGGCCAGCGCACTGGGTTTCGGTACCAGCGATGAAAAAATTGCTTTCAGTGCCCTGCACAACCTCACGCCGAGCATTTCCCTCAACCAGCTGCTGTTTAGCAACTCTTACCTGACTGCCCTGAAGGCCGCCCGGTACTACCGTCAGTATGTACAACAACAATTAACCGTTGCCCAAAAAACACTCCGCGATCAAGTGACCGATGCCTACCTCCCGGCCTTGCTCATCGCCGAAAACCTGAAGGTGCTGGACAAAAACATCGGCAACCTCGAACAACTGCTCCGCGAAACCACAGCCACTACGGCTGCCGGTTTTGCGGAGCAACTCGATGTAGACCGCCTCCAACTGGCACTTTCCAGCCTGCGTACCGAACGCGACAACCTGGCCCGACAGCGCGATGTCGTGGTCAATGCCCTCAAAATGACGATGGGTATGCCGGTGAAACAGGAACTCAACCTGGCTGATGACCTGCCCACCCTGCTCGCCGGATATACCGATACCGACATTGCTGCCGAACTGAACTACACGAACCGCCCGGAGTACGTCGCGCTGCTCAAAGGCCGCGAACTGAGCATGCTCCAAATGGACCTCTATCGCAAGCCCTGGATGCCCACCGTTGCCGCTTTTGTGCAGTACCAGCCGGGCTGGCAAGGTGCATTCGCCAACGATACCAAGTGGTATTTTATCCCCTCGGCGGTAGCAGGCTTGTCGGTCAGTATCCCGATCTGGGACGGTGGCGGCACCAGAGCCAAACGCGAACGGGCTATTATCGCCGTGCAAACGGTAGATGCCCAAAAAGAAATGCTGGAAAATGCATTCGCCCTCGAACACGAGAACGCCCGCAAACAATTTATCAACGCCACCGAGCGGACGAAAAGCCGGCAACAAAACCTCGACCTCGCGCAGCGTATTTACAATACTACCCAAACGAAATACAAAGCGGGCGTAGGCTCCAGCTTCGAATTGGTCAGCGCCGAACAACAACTTTTCAGCGCCCAGCAAGCCCTCATGCAAGCCCAATACGACCTGCTGGCGGCCAAGGTGGCTTTGAAAAAAGCCCTCGGAAACTAAGCCGCAACTTGCCATCCAGAAAAAACGTCCGCTCTGCGAAGGGGTAACCCAGGCCCCTGCGAAATGACAAAAACCAAACTCATCCAACCAGAAACCTTCCAACCAGAAACCCGCCAACCAGAAACCCGCCAACCAGCAACTTTTCAACCAACTCAATTATGAAACATACCACCCTCGTCACTGTATCCCTCCTGTTGCTGCTGTTTGCCGCTTGCGGCGGGCCTGCCCAGGACAAGGCCAAACAATTGGCCACGCTAAAAGAACAAAAATCAGAACTGGAGGCACAAATTGCCCAACTTGAAAAAGAAGTCGGCCCTGCTACCGGCGGCCAGCAGCGCATCCGCACCGTAGGCCTGACGGAACTGGCAGCACAGCCATTCCGCCATTTCATCGACCTGCAAGGTCGGGTGGATGCCGAGGACAATGTACCCGTCACGTCGAGGATGCCCGGTACATTGGTGCGGGTATTGGTGAAAAACGGCGATTTCGTAAAAAAAGGCCAGTTGCTCGCTCAACTTGATGACGACGTCATGCTCAAAGGTTTGTCCGAACTCGAACTACAACTCAAGACCGCCGAGGATATTTACAACCGGCAAAAAGGCTTGTGGGATCAGAAGATCGGTACGGAAATCCAGTTTATACAGGCAAAAACCAACAAAGAAGCCGTGGAGCAACGTATCGCCACCACGAAGGAACAAATGCAGCAAAGCAAAATCTACGCGCCAATTGGCGGCACGGTGGATATGGTGATGCTGAAAACCGGCCAGGCGATTGCTCCCGGTGTTCCGCTTTGCAACATTGTGAATCTGAGCCAGCTCAAAATCACGGGCGACGTACCGGAGGCGTATGCCGCCAAAGTGAAACAGGGTTTGCCGGTGCAGATTTTCTTCCCCGATCTCGACAAGGAAGTTGCTTCGCGGGTAACGTATGTGAGCAAGAGCATCAACCCGACGAACCGCACGTTTACGGTAGAGTGTGCATTGCCTGCCAGTGGATCGGACTACCGCGCCAACATGATCGCGGTGATGAAAATTATAGACTACCAAAACCCCAAAGCCATTGTGGTGCCGGTCAACCTGATCCAGACGGCGGAGGGCGGCGAGTTTGTACTGGCTGCGGATGCAAGTGGCGAAGGCAACAAAGCCACCGTGCGCAAAGTCGCAATTACGCAAGGACGCAACTACAACGGCATGGTCGAAATCAGCAGTGGCCTCAAAGCGGGCGACCGGGTGATTTCCACAGGGTTTCAGGATGTGAACGGGGGGGAGACGGTGCTGTTTTAGGCAGCGGCAGATTTGATTTTAAGAACTTTCGGGTTGGCAAAACACGCTCTATGTGGCAGCCACAACTTTTCTTTGTTGGGCGCGGAGAGATTCTCCTGCAGACACCAGCCCTTGAAGTTGCGGCTCAAGTTTTTCAAAGGACTCATCAGACATCGCAGGAACGTGCGATGCGATTCGCGAAAGATTGTCAACCTGACGTTTCCAGAGTTTTTCAAATGCCAATGTTTTGGCGGACTCTGATGGCAGGCTTTCGATAAAAGGTTTCCATTCGTCAAGAAAAAATGCTTCAACATTATCCGGAGACAGGGCCATTAACCGATCCAGCAGTTGCTCAATTTGTTCACTAATTGCTTTTTTCATGCTTACGGCGTTCGATTTCTTTTTGAATGAGTAAAATTTTGTCCAAGGCTTCGTCAATCATAGATCGGATCGTTTGGCTGGAATACTTTTCAAAGCCGTATTGAGATTGGCCCAGCAAAAAAAGCACCCGCTTCTGGTGGGCATACAAGTTCTCTAAATCTCGATCGGACAGGTTTTTTAAGTCCATACTCCTCGTTTTGCTTTTGCAAATGTATCATTTTCCGACAAAAATAAAACCCCCTGAGTCCTGCCATTGACCAATTCACATAAGCACTTCCTAAAATGAAAGAATTCAAACCAACTTCCTGGTCTATTGATAACCGGACGAGCATTTTTATCATCACGGTGCTCATCACGCTCGCCGGCATCATGTCATACAATTCCCTGCCCAAAGAGCAGTTCCCTGATGTGGTTGTGCCCACCATTTTCGTCTCTACGGTCTATCCCGGCGCATCGCCGACCGACATGGAGCAACTCGTCACCAAGCCCATCGAGAAACAACTCAAGGGCATTGCCGGGGTGAAAAAAGTGACCTCCTCGTCGGTGCAGGATTTTTCCAGCATCATCGTCGAGTTCAATACCAACCTGAACGTGGTGTTGTGTAAAGACAAGGTAAAGGACGCTGTGGATAAAGCCAAACGCGATCTGCCCAACGACCTGCTTGACGACCCGCAAATCACGGAATTCGATATCTCCGAAGTTCCGATTATGAACGTCAATATCTCGGGCGATTTCAGTTTGGACAAACTTAAGGACTACGCCGAAAAACTCAAGGGATCGCATTGAGGAAATGCGGGAAATCACCCGCGTAGATTTGGTGGGCGCCCTGGACAAGGAAGTGCAAATCAACGTGGACAAGTATAAAATGTCTGCTGCGCAACTGACTTTCCGCGACATCGAGAACGCGGTCGCTTTCGAGAACATGACCATTTCTGCCGGCAACGTGGACATTGGCGGCATGACCCGCTCGATCTCCATTCGTGGCGATTTCAAGGATGTAGAGCAAATCAAAAACATCATTGTAGCCTCCCAGTCCGGCGCTCAAATGTTTCTCAAAGATGTAGCCGAGGTGAAAATGGGCTACGAAGAACAGGAAAGTTTCAGCCGCCTGAACGGCAAAAACGTCATCGCACTCAACGTCATCAAGCGCTCCGGCGAAAACCTCATCAACGCTTCCGACAAGATCAAGGAACTCGTGGACGAGATGAAAACCTCCGAGTTCCCGCCGAATCTCGATGTGGTCATCACCGGCGACCAAAGTAACGCCACGCGCGTCACGCTGCACGACCTCATCAACACCATCATCATCGGTTTTATCCTCGTCACCATCATCCTCATGTTTTTCATGGGAGGCACCAATGCTATTTTCGTAGCCATGTCGGTGCCCCTGTCCATGTGCATTGCGTTCATGCTGTTGCCGGCATTCGGTTTCACCCTGAACATGATCGTGCTTTTTGCTTTTTTGCTCGGACTGGGTATTGTGGTGGATGATGCCATTGTGGTGATAGAAAACACGCACCGGGTGTACAATGACGAAAAATTAGACATCGTCACGGCTGCCAAAAAGGCCACATCGGAGGTTTTCCTGCCCGTGCTCTCCGGTACCGCCACTACCCTGGCGCCGTTTTTTCCGCTTGTATTTTGGGGGGGTATTTTCGGCAAGTTCATGCACTTCTTGCCGGTTACGATTATCATCACGCTCACGGCCTCGCTGTTGGTAGCCTACATCATCAATCCGGTGTTTGCCGTGTGGTTTATGCGCCGTGATGGCGACGATTCGATAAAAACCGACCCGAAAAAAGCCCGCCGCCGCACCATAGCCGGCTATGTGCTCTACGGGTTGGCACTTGTTTATTTTTATGCCAATAGTAACTGGTTTGCAGGTAACCTTCTGGTTGTTTTGGCGCTGCTCATCGTGCTGTACCGGTTTGTATTGCAGGGCTTGGTGGAGCGTTTTCAAACCAAAGCCTGGCCCGCTGTTCAGAACATTTATGCGCGTTTCCTCGATTTCGCCCTTGGGCGTCCATGGACAATGCTGGTGGGTATGTTTGTTTTGCTCATCGGTTCCTGCGGTATCACCGCTTCGCGGGAAGCCAACATCGTGCTCTTTCCCAAGGCCGACCCAAACTTTATCTACGTCTATCTGAATATGCCTGTCGGCACCGATGTAAACGTCACCGATTCGCTCACCAAAGTCATGGAGCGCAAAGTGGTGGAAGTGCTCGGGGCGAACAATCCCATCGTGGAATCCGTCATTTCCAATGTGGCACTGAATGCTTCGGAGGATCAATTCGACCGTTCGGCTACTTCCAACAAGGGCAAGGTCGGTGTGGCGTTTGTTGAGTACGGCAAACGCAACGGCGTGAGCACCAAGGCATACATGGACGAAATTCGGGAGGCCACCCACGGTATTATTCCAGGCGCCGAAATCACGGTGGATCAGGAATCGGGGGGGCCGCCGACACCGAAACCAATTTCTGTGGAAATCCGCGGCGACGACTTCGCCCAGCTCAGCAAGGTATCTATGGCGGTGAAACGCTACTTAGATTCCCTGGCGATCCCCGGTGTGGAAGAATTGCGCAGCGACCTCATTGTGTCCAAGCCCGAAATCAACATACAGATTGACCGCGAGCGCGCCAACCGCGAAGGCATCAGCACGGCCCAGATCGGCACCGAGTTCCGCACGGCTATCCTCGGCAAAGAAGCCAGCAAATTCCGCGACGGCGAGGATGAACTGCCCATCAACATCCGCCTGCAAAAGACCAGCGCGAGAATATCAATTCCGTGGAAAACCTCAACATTACGTTCCGCGATATGAACATGGGCGGTGTGTTGCGCTCTGTCCCCATGTCCGCTCTGGCAGATGTGGCCTACCGGAATACGTTTGCCGGCATCCGCCGCATGGATCAGCAGCGAATGGTGACGCTTTCGTCCAACATTACCGCCGAGTACCAACCCAAACAAACTCAGGTGGTGAATGCCGTGAAAGCTGCCCTGCTTGCCTTGCCCAGTACGATGGGGTCACGGTCAGTTTTGCCGGCGAAGACGCCGAAATGATGGATGCCATGAGTTTTCTGGGCAACTCGCTCATTATCTCGCTG
This sequence comes from Lewinellaceae bacterium, assembly GCA_016719605.1. Classification (GTDB taxonomy): domain Bacteria; phylum Bacteroidota; class Bacteroidia; order Chitinophagales; family Saprospiraceae; genus M3007. The sequence continues at coordinate 276,712 of JADJYW010000029.1, forward strand.
TTCATTATCCTGCTCATTCTCGTCACGCAGTTCAACTCGTTTGGCAAAGCCCTCATCATCATGACCGAGGTAGCCTTTTCCATCATTGGTGTGCTGCTCGGCATGGCCATTTTTAATATGGATTTTTCCGTGATCATGATGGGCGTGGGTATCGTTGCTCTCGCTGGTATTGTGGTGCGAAACGGTATTCTGATGGTCGAGTTTACCGACCATTTGCGCGCCGGAGGAACACCCGTGCGCGAGGCCATCATCGAAGCGGGTCGTATCCGGATGACCCCGGTGCTGCTCACCGCCACGGCTACTATCCTCGGCCTTGTTCCGCTGGCGGTAGGTTTCAATATTGACTTCGAGAGCCTGCTGACGCATGGTGATCCCAAGATATTCTTCGGCGGTGACTCCGTTTCGTTCTGGGGGCCGTTGTCCTGGACAATTGTGTTCGGCCTGAGTTTCGCCACGTTTATCACACTGGTCATCCTGCCGGTCATGTACCTCAAGGGTTGGCAGATGAAGCAGTGGTGGGACAAGAAGATGTAAGGATACGTTTGCCGAGGAAAGGAAGGGGGCAAAAGGGTAATGTGAGATTTTTGTTCAAATTCACTGCAGAAGCGGAGACACCGAGAGCATTGCTCCGCGTCTCCTTACCCTTTTGCCCCCCTTCCGCCTACTCCTCAAAAAACCGGATGGCACGCTCCTGCAGCGGCCGCAGCGGACGGGAGTTTTCGTGCATGACCGTCTCGAAATGATGGATTTGTTCCGAGGACGCTTCCACTGGTTGTGCCAGTACATACCAAATGACGTTTTGGGTACAGGGCGGCGTGGTGAGTGAGCCCGGATAGGTGTAATAACTCCGGTTGGTCGGCAGCACGTCTGCGGGATTGTATTGTTCAGATGACTCGTAGTGTGGACTGCTGCTCGTAGGCAGATGATCCATGAATGCACTCAGGAACGCATTTTCTGCCCCTTCTTCAAACAATACCCCCACAACCACCCGATTTCCCGTAGCAACATGCTGATGCACCAAATGTAATTCCAGGGGGGCATGGACGCCCTCTATGGCGTGCTCGCTGTGCGTGTGGAAATGGAACTGGAGCAACTTGTACGACGCTCCGTTCAGGTTGAGTGTGCTGTTGCCTTTTTCCGTATCAAACTCGATCGTGTGCCCGTTGAACACGATATCGGTTTCAAGGTCGGTGTATTGGAGGGCAAGGGCCTTCAGCGACGCGTCGAACAACGCGCCCGTAAGATTCACAGGAGACTGGAAAATACCATTGCAATCAGCATAGTCGTCGCAGAGCGACATCCAGTGGTCAGGGCCGGTCACGCCTTCGTACTCCCATTTTTCGCACACGTCGTCCACCGGTTCGTCGTCTTTGCAGGAAAATACAAACAGGAGGAGGAAGGCCAGCATGGCCAGGCGCCAGATGGCGGCGGGTTGGGTATTTTGAATGTTGTCATAGAGATGATAAGTTGATAGGTGAGAACAGAGCAAAAGTGCGCTCACCCCAAGTGACCATTTCCGTCAACTTTGTAGCATTTTCCATCAAAGTGCGTGAGCAAGGAACACCATCACTTCCCCACTACCTCCGACGGCAGCTTCCCGAACCGCTGCCGGAAAGCTCGCGAAAAGGAACGGGCATCGTCGTAGCCTACCCGGGAGGCTACTTGCGCGACGGAATCGAAGACGCGGTTTTCCAGCAGGCGACGGGCTTCGATCAGGCGCACTTCCAACAGGTATTGTATCGGCGGCAAGCCCGTGAGGCGCTTCAACTGCCGCAGCAGCGTGGACTCGCTCATAGCGAATACGCGGGCCAAATCGGCAATGCTCAGAATATCGCTGGAAAGATGCTGCCGGACGTACTCCTCAAAAGTTTCGAGCCATTGCTGGTCGGGCTGCGGCAAGGATGGGTTGGCGGCCGATGGCTCGACGGCAATAGCAGCTGCGGCTTGTCTGTTCGCGGCGTTGCGCAGCAGGTTTTCGATGCGGGCAAGCAGTTCCTCCTCGTCGAAAGGCTTGAGCAGGTAGTCGTCCACGCCGATGCGCAGCGCTTTCAGTTTGTCCTGCGCTTCCGCCCGCGCGGTGAGCATGACGACCGGAATATGCCGGGTAGCCTCGTTGGATTTGAGTTGTTCGAGCAGCCGGTAGCCATCCATAACCGGCATCATGAGGTCGGAGAGGATCAACCCCACCCCCGGCCCCGACCCTAATGGGAGGGGAGCCGTAGAGGATACCGTGGTGTTTGCCGCGTCTCCCTTTCTGGTTTGGGAGGGCCAGGGAGGAGCCGAGCGCGGAGGGTACTGCACCGGATCAACTTCCGGTTTTCCCGGTTTCCCCCTAAAACGTCCAAAGCCGCCTGCCCGTGGTCGGCGGTGACGACGTGGTATTTTTCCTGCAAAATGGTCCGGATAGAATCCTGGAGGTCGAGATTATCCTCCACGACAAGAATGGTAGGTTTGGCTCCGGTGGAGATTTCCGACGGGACAGGTGTGGTGTGGCCGGCGCCGGCGGTTGGAAGAACGTAATGATTCGCGTGATCGGGTTCCGCAAGCGCTTCGGTTTCCGACCGGGCAACCGGGAATGCCACCCGGAGAACAGAACCTTTGCCAAGTATACTTTCCACCTCGATGGTTCCGCCAAACAGTTGCGCGTAGTCGTGGCAAAGCGCCAGCCCGATGCCGGTGCCGCCCTCGGCGGGCTTATCGGGGCGAGTGGTCTGAAAGTAGCGATCGAACAAGTGCGGCAGGTCGTCGGGGTGGATGCCCGGGCCGGTATCGGCTACGCGCAGGTGCAGCATACCGGCTTCGACCGATACGGCTGTCTCGATACGGCCACCGTTCGGGGTGAATTTGAAGGCATTGGCGAGCAGGTTGAACAGGATTTGGCGGAATTTTTCCTGATCGAGCAACACTGCAGGTGTGTTTTGCGGCGGCAATTCAACGGAGAAGTCAATTTGCTTGCGTTCGGCCAACGACTCAAATTGGGCGCAATAGGTGCGGACGAAAGCCGACAACCCGGTAGGTTTAGGGTGCAACACCAGATGCCCTTGCTCCAGTTTGCGCAGGTCGAGGATGTCGTTGACGAGTTGTTCCAGTTGCTTACCACTTTGCCCGGCCATTTGCAGCAGGCGCACTTGTTTGTCGGTCAGTTGGCCATCTTTCAGCAGGGTATGGATGGGGCCGAGCAGCAGGGTGAGCGGGGTGCGCAGTTCGTGGGAGACGTTGGCAAAGAAGCGGGATTTGGCGGTGTCGAGGGATTTCAGTTGTTCGGCTTGTTGCTGGATGAGGGTGTTTTGGACGGCTAATGCCCGTTTGTCCTGCCGTTGTTTTTGATACCCGAAGAAAAGGCCTATAGCCAAAAGCAAGATCAATATAAAGATGACCAGCGTGTAGCGGAGTTGGGTGTTTTTCAGGCTCAATTTCAGGTTCTGCTCTCTCTTATCGGCTTCCAGTTGATCTTTTTCCTGTTGGAGGTAATAGTTTTTTAAATTAAAACCGGCACTTCTTTCTTCGAATGCTTCTTTATGGAAATACTGTTTTTTAGTGTACGCCAGCGCCTCTTCAAAGCGCCCTTCCTGCTCAGCGATGTAGGCCTTCCATTCAAATGTACCGACTAATAAGTCGTCTATTTTTTGTTGTATCGCCCTGTTATGTGCCCGTTCCAGATAGGATTTTGCCAGTTTCCTGTTGCCCCTATCCCACTCCAATTCGGTCAAGGCGTCCAGAATGTGGACTTCGATCCACGGTTGGGTGCCGTCTTCAGTTAATTTCAAGGCTTTTTGATAATTGATCTCCGCCTCAACAATGTCTTTTTTAATCATGGCCAGCTTGGCTCGCCCTCGTGCAGCCGTTATCAATTTACCTAAAACAGCAGGCCGGATTGGATGGGCCACCGGCATTTTTCGATCACAGCGATGTGTTTGTAAGCCTCTTCGTAGCGCCCGGCATCTATTTTCAAACGCAGCATTCGGGCATTCAGGTGGTAAATAGCCAAGGAATCACCCTTCCCTTCCGCTTCTGCCAGAAGCACGTCCATATCGGCCAGCACATCGCCCAATTTCCGGTCTTTTACACTTAGCTCCAGTTTGCTCATCCGCGCCTCCACTTGGGGGAAATAATGGCCTGATTGGTCAAACAGGGCGAGCGCCTTGTCAATATACACGGTGGCCAACCGGTTCATCCCCAGGGCACTGTAGTATCGGCTCAGATTCATATTCGATCCGCCCTCTTCTTTCAGGTCTTTTTGCATTCGGGCCACCTGCACCATTTCCTTGCATACGTCAATCGCTGCTGGAAGATTGAACTGCTGCTCCAAGCGGATCATGATGTTGTAGTAGTTCCGGCGAAGGCAGTCGAGGTCCTGACCGCAGTGGCCGCGAACCAATGTAAGTATAAATTGAACGGCTATCGGGCGGTTGGCGTTCCAATTGGGCTTCGATACGAGACCAAAGCGTATCCCCGGCATCACCAGAGCGGGAATTCTGGGCGCCAAGGCCGCCCGCACCTGGAAGCGTGCATAAAATGGTTGTAGCAAACGCCACAATGCCCTGATAAATAATTCTTGTCACGGTGGGTCCGATGCTGCTTCAAAAAATGGCAAACCGCTGCGAAATTGTGGAGACAAAGAACCGAAAAATTTATCGGCGGGCATCTAAAAGGAATCCCGGGATACTCGCACCCGGTTTTTAAAAAAAACACCTGTTCAAGTTTTGTTATTTCTCCAAGTGGACGCCTATCTTTGCCGCCGCTTTTAACGAAAAGCCGCTCGGAGAGAAGTTCTGGTACAAAAATTGCCTTCTTCCGTGCAAGTACAACAGCCGGATTAGACCAGCGGTAGAGCAGCCGATTCGTAATCAGCAGGTCGAGGGTTCAAATCCCTTGTCCGGCTCAGGCAGGTTTGAGTTTAGAGTTTGGGTTTTGAGTTGCACAGGTCAACTCCAAACTCTAAACCCAAAACTCAAAACTGTCAAGTGCGGGATGTAGCGCAGCCCGATAGCGCGCGTCGTTCGGGACGACGAGGTCCCAGGTTCGAATCCTGGTATCCCGACCAAAAGCAACCATTCGATTTTCGGGTGGTTGCTTTTTTTTGGCAGATTAGCCATTTTTAAACCCGATCCGCGGGCGGTTCTGCCATGCGTTTGGCTCTTCGTCCTGCGGCGCCAATTGAGTAAGCGCCTCGTGGATGTCGGCTATTTCCAGATCATATTTGGCTTCCAGTTCGGCTATTTTTTGTGACAATTCGGCATAGGTACGGGCGTAGTTCCGCAAGGCGACGAAGGCTCGCATGATAGCAATGTTCGTATAGACAGCCTTGGGGCTACGCAGTACCCCCGACAACATGGCTACACCTTGTTCGGTAAAACAATACGGTAAATAGATTTTGCTGCGGAATTTTTTGGAGGGGGTCACAAATTGTGACCCCCTTCCATCTCGTATTGAAAACCACTCCTCCGTGGTCAATTGAAACATAAAATCATCCGGAAACCGTTCGTGGTTGCGTTTGACAGTCTGGTTTAGCACTTTTGTTTCCACACCATACAGTTCCGCCAAATCAACATCCAGCAGCACCCGAACGCCGCGGATTTCGTGAATTTTCTGTTGAATGATTTGCAACTCCATGAAGCCCGATTCAGTTGTACCTTGAGTACAAGCACAAGGTCCAACTACCGGCCTGTTCAGTAGTCAAATTCAACCCGACAACAACACATTTTTATAAATCAGATGGAAATCAATATCCAGACTCCCGCCCTGCTTTTCCCGGCTATCTCCCTGCTGATGCTGGCCTACACCAACAAGTTTTTGGCCATAGCCAACCTGATCCGAAAACTCTATTCCGACTACGAGAAGAACCAGCACATCAGCCTCATTGCACAAATTTCCAACCTGCGCCGCCGGCTCATGCTCATCCGCTGGATGCAGGTAGGCGGTGTGGCAAGTATCCTCTGTTGCGTGGTCACGATGTTCCTCATTTACGAGGGCTTCCAGATGTGGGCCAAAATACTTTTTGCCCTGAGCCTGCTGCTCATGATCGCTTCGCTGGTCGTCAGCCTGGTCGAACTGTTCCTCTCCGCCGGCGCGCTACGCCTCCTCCTGCGCGATCTGGAGGAAAAAATGTGACCCCACTCCCTGTTTTCCCCCACTCAGAGGCTATTTGAATTTTAGTTGCTGGGCTACGGCCGGCCAATTCTGCTGCTGTTTTCGTTAAAATTTTTGCCGTAGGCGCCTGGCTATGGCTGCAAATTTTGCCTCAACAACAACAAAATTGGCTCGCCCTCGCCTCAGCACTAAAACTCAAATAGCCACTCAGGGCAGCAGGAGCAATTGCTCCACCCACACCCGCGCAGCGGTTTGCACCCGCACGGCATACCAGCCCGGCTGGAGCCTGTCGGTATCGAGCCGTATCTGCTGCTCCACCTGGATTGATCCGCCAGCCGGCTCAATCCTTTGCACGATACGCCCGTCGGCGCCGATCAAATCAATGACACCGGACTGCCACTGACCGGGCAACACTAAGCGAGCAAGACCCGCGCGGGCAGGATTGGGATACAGCCGAGGCATCTCCGCCCCGATAACCGTCAGCGGTGCGGCACTGGTTTGCACTAAACTTTTGCGCGGACCAGCCAACACGCTCTGGATATGCGCCGCCTGCCCCTGAGAAAACATATTCATGCAGTCCTCACTGGAATAGTCCATGTAGTTTTCCACCAGATCGGGCATATCCATGCCGTAGTGCGGCTCCATCTTGTTGCAGGAATTGCGGGTTTTGTCGCAATCAAACGCCGACTGGGCACCGGCAAACGGAGTATCGTCTATGCCGTCGCTTTGGTTGCAGTCGTTGGGCAGGCCGAGGACGCCGCCGTCGCCCCAGATGTGGCGCAGGCCGAGGTAGTGGCCTATTTCATGGGTGGCGGTACGTCCGCGAATGGTGAGATTGCCGCCGCTGCCGTCGGGGTTTTCTACGAGGTTGGGGTTGTTGCGCCCAATGGTGCGGAAATCGAGCACCACACCGTCTTGTTCGAGGGTCGGCGCGCCGCTGTCGGCGGGCCAGTTGCCGAGGTTGTTGGGCGGGAAAGCGAAGCCGAGTACCTGACCGAGCGTAAGGCCGCCGAACGTGAGAGGCTGGATTTTGCACACCCAGAGGTTCAGGTACTGAGCGGGGTCCCGGGCATCGCTGCCGCCCTGGCTGCCGGTTTTCAGGTTGAGCAACAGATCGCTACCCAGCAGGCTGAGTTCAAAATTAGCCGTCGTTTGTACCCGCACGATTTCGGCAAGTTCAAACGTGACTTGCGGGTTGCCGGCGGCCGGTTTGAATATATCCCGAAGGTTGGCGGTGTCGGCATTTTGGCGGTTGTAGTCCTCGTTCAGGCCGGCGATCTGGTCGAGGATAATGCTGTCGGCCAGATTTTCCTCCGGGTTTTTCCAGACGACATGGACCACGACACGGATAGTCACCGGGGAGCGGTCGGCTGCCGCTACCGGCCGGTTTTGACTTTCCTCAAACGTGGCCCGGAAGGCCCGGTGCAAATCAGGGTACCGGTTTTTTACGATGTGGTCGAATACCTCGTTGCCGCAGAGGATCGGCAGTGATTCGGTTTTTTGGCCGGAAATAGCATTTATCCCAAAAAGCAGTACCGGCAGCACCAGGGCATACCGGGCAAAATTCGAGGAACAGCAACACTGGAGACGGGAGAACAGGCGCATTTTGGACATGGTCAGAGCGTTTTTTCGTTGTTTTTTGAAAATAAGTACCGGAAGAGCAGGGCAAAATACGGAAAGTTGGAATTTGACCAATAGGCCGTCGTTCCGGTGCCTACTTTTGCCCGCCACACAAATTGATTCTATGAAAAAAACGATTCTTGCCCAAGGCCTGCTTTGCCTCCTGGTGGTGCTGACAACCCCGCCCACCGGTTTTGCACAACAACAAACTTTCACCCTTGACGACACCCTGCGCGGCAGTATCACCGCCGAACGCGCCTGGTGGGACCTCGGGTATTACGACCTGCGGGTCAATGTGGATGCCGAAAATAAAAGCATTTCCGGCAGCAATGCCGTGCACTATCGCGTGTTGAAACCCGGCCAAACCCTGCAAATTGACCTGCAGCCGCCTCTGCGCATCGAGCGGGCGGAGCAGGACGGACAAGCGCTCGACGTGCGCCGGATGGGCGCCAATGCGTATTTTATTGATTTGAAAAAAGAACAAAAAACCGGCGCCCGCGAGGCGCTCACGGTGTGGTATTCCGGCAAACCCCGCAAGGCGCGCAATGCACCGTGGGATGGCGGGTTCAGCTGGTCGAAGGACGCCCAGGGCCGCCCCTTCGTGGCCACATCCTGCCAGGGCCTCGGCGCCAGTGTATGGTGGCCTTGCAAAGACCACGCCTACGACGAACCGGACTCCCAGACTGTGTCCATCACCGTGCGGGAGCCGCTCATGGACGTGTCCAACGGCCGCCTGCGCCGGGTGACAGACAACGGCGACGGCACACGCACCTTCGAGTGGCATGTGTCCAACCCGATCAACAACTACGGCGTGAACATCAATATGGCCGTTTACGAACATTTTGCCGACACATTTATGGGCGAAAAGGGCCTGCTCACGCTGGACTACTACGTCCTGCCCGAAAACCTCGACAAAGCCAAAGAGCAGTTCCAGCAGGTAAAAGGTATGCTGCGGGCATTCGAGTACTGGTTCGGGCCGTACCCGTTTTACGAAGACGGCTACAAACTCGTAGAGGTACCCTATCTCGGCATGGAGCACCAGAGTTCGGTAACCTACGGCAATAAATACATGAACGGCTACCTTGGCCGCGACCTGTCGGGCACCGGCTGGGGCAAAAAATGGGACTTCATTATCATCCACGAGTCAGGGCACGAGTGGTTTGCCAACAACATCACCTACCGCGACATCGCGGATATGTGGGTACACGAGAGTTTTACCAATTACAGCGAGGGACTGTACACGGAATACCATTTCGGCAAGGATGCCGGCGCCGCATACATCCGGGGGCTGCGTTCGGGCATTCGCAACCGGCAGCCCATCGTAGGCGTGTACGATGTGAACTCGGAAGGCTCCGGCGATATGTACAACAAAGGCGGCAACATGCTGCACACCATTCGCCAGATCGTGGACGACGATGAAAAATGGCTCGCTATCCTGCGCGGCCTGAACCGCGACTTTTACCACCAAACCGTAGACGGCGCACAAGTGGAGGCGTACATCAGCCGGCACTCGGGCAAGAACCTGCAAAAAACCTTTGACCAGTACTTGCGCCAAATCAATATCCCCGTACTGGAGTACCGCCTGAAAAAAGGAAAACTGGAGTACCGCTGGAACGACTGCGTACCGGGTTTCGACATGCCGGTAAAGGTGACGCTGGCGCCCGACCGGTTCGAGTTTATTTACCCGACACCGGAGTGGAAAACCACCCCCGCCAAACGCCTGAAGAAAAAGAATTTTCGGGTGGATGAGAATTTTTATGTACTGGTGCAGGAGGTGCGGTAACTACACCAAAATGTGGCCGGCTCATAAGTCACCCACCCGAAAAACGGCTCGCTTTTAGTTTAACTTGTCCAAATCCCGGATCAGAATCGAGTTCCGGTTGAAGTGGATGAGGTTTGACTTGCGCAGTTCGTTCAGAATCGCCGTTACCGTTTGGCGGCTGGCGCCTACGAGGTTGGCGATGTCCTGCTGGGTGAGACCGTGTTTGACCAGCGTTTCATAACCGACCTGACGACCACGGGCACCGGCACTTTCTTTCAAAAACTCCACGATACGGGTGCGCACATCTTTCAGAATGAGCGACTCCCATTGGCGCTCCGCTTTGCGCAGGCGCTCGCCAATGGACAACATGATTGCCTGAGACAGATCGAAGTTGCGTTCGAGAAACGGTTTGAAATCGGCGACCCGGATCACACAAAACTTGACATCCTGGTTCATGGCACTGGCAAATTCGGCGCGGCTCTTCTCCCCGGTCAGGCCCATTTCCCCAAACAAGGTGTGCGGGTGCTGGATACTCTTGATGATCTCGCGGCCATCCGGTGAATAAATGCCGATCTTGATCGTGCCCTGTACCAGCAGACAGAAGTAGTCGCTCGGCTCATCGGCTAAATAAATGTAGCCGTGCTTGTACGCGGTGCGCAGCTCGGTTACACGAGCCAGCGCTTGTAGTTCGTCCGGTGAAAGGGCGGAAAGGATTGGGAATCGCTGTAGTACAGACAATACATCCATAGTAAAAAAGATTGTTGCGGATTAGAATGAAGATTGGTTTGCAAAGCGGGTAAACCAAGAATTATGCCAAGGGTGTGTTAACACCGGTATTCCACTCTGAATTGAACATCAGGGTGTTACTTTTACCCGCCGGAAAAAACAAGCGTACCTTGCTGCGCTGTTTTTGAACTACCCAACTCGTGTTACTATGCAGACAGTCAAAGCATTCTCGCTCCTCACCGATTTCGATATTGCCCTGTTCCAAAGCGGCAAGCACTTTCGGATGTATCAAAAATTGGGCAGCCACCCCGTCGAATGCGACGGAGAGCGGGGCGTCTACTTTGCGGTTTGGGCGCCTCATGCCCGGCAGGTATCGGTTACAGGCACGTTCAACGCCTGGAACCCCAAGAGCCATGTACTCCTGCCCCGCTGGGACAAGAGCGGCATCTGGGAGGGGTTTATCCCCAACATCGGCAAAGGCACAGTTTACAAATACCACATCACCATGCAAAACGGCAAGGGGCTCGACAAAGGCGACCCCTACGCCATCCGCTGGGAAACACCACCCGGTACAGCATCCATTGTGTGGGAACTCGGCGAAGACTATACCTGGCAGGACGGCGCCTGGCTCGACAAGCGCCTCCGGCAAGCTGGCAAACCCCAACCCTGGTCCGTCTATGAAGTCCACCCCGGCTCCTGGAAAAAAATACCGGAAGACGGCAATCGTTCCCTCAACTTTCGGGAACTGGCCGACGATCTGGTGCCCTACGTCAAGGAAATGGGCTTTTCCCACATCGAGCTTATGCCGGTCATGGAACACCCTTACTTCCCCTCTTGGGGCTACCAAATCACCGGTTTTTTCGCCCCGTCCGGCCGCTTTGGGCCACCTGAAGATTTTATGCACTTCATAGACGCGTGCCACCAGGCCGAACTCGGTGTCATACTCGACTGGGTGCCGTCCCACTTTCCCGGCGACATCCACGGCCTGTACCTGTTCGACGGCTCCCACCTGTACGAGTACGCTGATATGCGCCGCGGGTACCACCCCGACTGGAATAGTTATGTATTCGACTACGGCCGCAACGAGGTACGCTCCTTCCTCATTTCCAACGCCCTGTTTTGGCTCGACAAATACCATATTGACGGTTTGCGCGTGGATGCCGTAGCGTCCATGTTGTACCACGACTATTCCCGTAAGGAGGGCGAATGGATTCCCAACATCCACGGTGGCCGCGAAAACCTGGAGGCCATCTCTTTTCTGCGCGACTTCAACGAGGCCGCTTACAAAAACTACCCCGGCATCGAGACTATAGCCGAGGAAAGCACCGCCTTTCCCGGTGTGAGCAAACCCATTTGGGAAGGCGGGCTGGGTTTTGGCCAAAAATGGATGATGGGCTGGATGCACGACGCGCTGAACTACTTCAAACGCCCGCCTGTGTTCCGCCGCTGGCACCAGAGCGAGATTACTTTTTCTATGGTCTATGCCTTCTCCGAACGCTTCATGCTGCCGCTCAGCCACGACGAGGTGGTGCACATGAAGGCATCGCTGCTCTACAAAATGCCGGGCAACGAGTGGGAAAAATTTGCCAACCTGCGCGCGCTTTTCGGTCACCAATGGACTCATCCCGGCTCCCACATCCTGTTCATGGGCGGCGAATTGGGGCAAACGACCGAGTGGAGCCACGACCGCGGCGTGGTTTGGGAACTCCTCCAGTACGACTACCACAAGGGCTGCCAGGAATGGGTCAGGGCACTCAACCAACTCTACCAAAAACACCCCGCACTCTGGTGGAATGCCTTCACGCCCGAGGGCTACGAATGGATCAGCGGCGACGATACCGAAAACTGTGTGCTGGCCTACCTGCGCAAAGGCCGCTCCACCGATAAGGTGCTGCTGGTGGTTTGTCATTTCAAGCCGGGCGTGCTGGAAAACTACACCGTTGGTGTGCCCTACGGCGGCACCTGGCGCGAAGTCCTCAACAGCGACGACCCGCGCTTCGGGGGCAGTGGCACCGTCAACGGCGATCTGAAAGCAGAAAAAATAGCCTCGCACGGACACGAGCAGTCCATAACCCTGCAACTGGCATCATTGGCCGTGCAAATTTTTGAAGGCGTGCATTTGCCAAAATCGAAGCCGCCGGCAACCAAAAAACAAGCCGGCAAATTACCTGCCGGCAAATTGCCAAAGGGGAAAAACAACCCGCCAAACGGGCAACGCCCGAATCGGTCAAATCCTGATGTGTATGCCGAACACCTGCTTGGGACATATTGCGTACATTTGCCGCCGATTTGCAATATCCCGTTTTTCTCATCATTCGCCCAGTTCTATCCCGGCATGGACATCACGGCCGCACAACTTGCCCATTTGCTCAAAGGCACCCTGGAGGGTAACCCTGATGCTACCGTCCGTCAGCCGGCACGCATCGAGGAAGCCCGGGAAGGGGACTTCGCATTTCTGGATAATCCGAAATACGAATCCTACGCCTATTCCACCAAGGCTTCTATCTTGCTGGTAAACAAAAACTTTCAGCCCACGCAGCCTGTTTCAGCTACCCTGATTCGCGTGGACGACGTGCGTACCAGTCTGGCATTTTTGCTGGAAAGGTTCAACGACATCGTATCGCCCAACGGCGCTCCCGCTCAGGTAGACGAAAAAGCCAGCGTACACCCCGATGTACAAATCGGTAACCAAAGTGCCATTGGCGCCTTCACGGTGGTTGAAGCGGGCGCCGTCATCGGCGACAACTGCAACATCTACCCGCAGGTGTTTATCGGCCGCAACGTGCACATTGGGAACAACTGCAAACTGTACCCGGGGTGCGCATACACCACAACTGCATCATCGGCGACAACTGCGTGCTGCATGCCAACGCCGTGATCGGCGCCGACGGCTTCGGCTTCGCGCCCCAGGAGGACAAATCCTGGAAAAAGGTACCCCACGTCGGCAATGTTGTTTTGGAAAACAATGTCGAAATTGGCGCCAACGCCTGTATTGACCGCGCTGCCCTCGGCAGCACTATCCTGCGCACCGGCGTCAAAATTGACAACCTCGTACACATCGCGCACAATGTGGAAGTGGGCAAAAACTCCGTAATGGCCGCTCAGGTCGGTGTAGCCGGCAGCACCAAAATCGGGGAAAACGTGCAACTCGGCGGCCAAACCGGTATTGCCGGCCACCTGACGATAGCCGACGGTACCCGCGTACAAGCCCAAAGCGGCATCGCCTCTTCTGTGCGCGAACCAAACCAGGCCTTGTTTGGTGCACCGGCAATTGACTACAACGACTATGTCCGCGCCTATGTCGTGTTCAAAAACTTGCCGGAACTTCAGAAAAAAGTGCGGACGCTGGAGCGGATTCTGAAAGAATTACAAGGTTAAACACAAGAGGCAAATTTGCAAGGAGCAACCTGACAGGTAAAATTACAGCACCTGCAATTTTGCAAACCGCAGCACGATGCGCCGCTCCGGCAGATCGTCATTTTTGAATTGAATCGTGGCCACCTTGTTTGCTGCCGGCCCTTCCACGCTCATGACCTGGCCTTCCCCAAACTTGAGATGCAGCACCGTAGCCCCGGGCACGACGGCTTCGGTGGGCGAAGCAGCAAAATTGGCGGGTACCGCCGTGCCGGCCGGCGCCGGTTGGCGCGGTTTGGCAAAATAACCCGAAACGCTCGCACGCGGGCTGCCGCCGCTGCCGGCCATGGCGCTTTGCCGTGCCGTACCAAACCCGCCGAGTAATTCAAAGTGCTCGCTGCTGATTTCTTCCAGAAAACGGGATGGTTCACATTCGCGCACCTGCCCGTAGCGGTAGCGGGTTTTGGCGTAGGAAATGGTGAGCAATTCCTTGGCCCGCGTGACGGCAACATAGAACAGGCGACGCTCCTCGTCCAGGCCATTCGGATCCTCGAACGACATGAACGACGGGAACAGATTTTCTTCCAAACCGGTCACGAACACACTGCGGTACTCCAGTCCCTTGGCCGAGTGGGTACTCATCAGGGTGATGAAGTCCGAATCGTCGGCGGCCTGATCCGCATCGGTGAGCAGGCTGATCGTTTGGAGGTAGGCGGCAAGCGAGCGTTCGGTAGTGTCGCTTTCCGGGGTGCTGAGTTGGTTATCGGTGAACTCGCTGATGGCATCCAGCACGGCGTTGGCGTTTTCGAGGCGGCTGATACCCTCGGGTGTTGGGTCGCTCTTGAGCGCATCGAGCAGTCCCGACTGGCGGAGGATGTCGGAAGCGAGTTTAGAGGCCGGATCGGTGGCGGATCGGCGCTGCCAGTTTTCCACCATACTCCGAAACGCGGCGAGCGCCTTGCGGGCGCGGTCGGGCACATCCACAAAAAGCATGGAATCCCAGGCAGTCATGTTGTGCGCACCGGCATATTGGCTGATCTTGTCCACCGTAGCAGTACTGATGCCCCGGGTCGGGTAATTGATAACCCGGCGCAGGGCTTCTTCATCGCCGGCGTTGACGGCAAGACGCAGGTAGGCCACGAGGTCTTTCACTTCTTTTCTTTGATAAAACGACAGTCCGCCGAACACGCGATAGGGCAGGTTCAGGCGGCGCAGGTGTTCCTCAAATTTGCGGCTCTGGGCATTGGTGCGGTACAGAATAGCAATTTCGGCGTTGGCCAGGTGGTACCGGTGCTTCTGTTCCAGAATCAGGTCGGCCACCCGGCGCCCCTCCTCGTCGTCGCTTATGCATTTGAGCAGTTTGATCTTGTGTCGGTCTTCTCGATCGGTCCAGATCGTTTTCTGGAGTTGGCGGCGGTTGTAGGAAATAACCTCGTTGGCTGCCGACACGATGTGGTGGGTGCTGCGGTAGTTCTGTTCGAGTTTGAAGGTTTGCAGGGTCGGGTAATCTTTTTCGAAGTCGAGGATATTGTCAATCGTGGCGCCGCGGAAGGCATAGATGCTCTGGGCATCGTCGCCCACAATGAACACGTTTTCGGGGCTGCCGTCATACTTCACCAGGCGCCGCACAATGGCATACTGGAGGAAGTTGGTATCCTGAAATTCGTCCACATGGATGTAGCGAAATTTTTGCTGATACTTTTCGGCTACATCGGCATGGTCGCGCAGGAGTCGGTAGAGTTGGAGCAACAGGTCGTCGAAGTCCATCGCGCCGGAGCGCTGGCAGCGCGCGGTGTATTTTTCGTAGATATCCGCGATGTAGGGGCGCTTGGCCTGGCGGTCTTGCTGCATCATATCGGCATTAGCGCGGTAGGCCTTGGGGGTAATCAGGTTGCTCTTGGCTAAGGAAATACGCGAGCGGATAGCGCCCGCATTGTAGGCCTGCGGGTCGAGGTTCATTTCCTTGATGATCGTGCGCAGGAGGCTCGTCGTATCATCGGTGTCATACACGGAAAAATTGGACGGGAAGCCGATTTTTTGTGCTTCAGCCCGAAGGATGCGCGCAAAAACCGAGTGAAATGTGCCGGCCCACACCTGCTGGGCCTTGGGGCCAACAACCCGCTCAATACGTTCCTTCATCTCGCGTGCGGCTTTGTTGGTGAACGTCAACGCCAGAATTTGCCAGGGCGACACACCCTGCTCCAGCAGGTGCGCAATGCGGTAGGTCAGTACCCGCGTTTTGCCGGAACCCGGGCCGGCAATGACCAGCACCGGGCCTTCCGTGGCGGTTACGGCCGCGCGTTGAATTGGGTTGAGCTCGTCGAGATAATGTGCCATATCGGATAGGTTGAGAAAGGGTTAAGAAGGTTGAGAGGGTACTGATTTTGAGCGTGTTCAGAAAACTGTGTCAACGGTGTTTTTCCAACCTTGGAACGCCGCGCGCGGGTCTTTTGACCTACGGTATGCACACAACTGGAGTTTGTTTTAAATAGATTGCAGTGTTTTGAAATTCAAATGTTTAGAAAAAGCCCCTCCCAAGGGGGGGGGGGGGGGTTGACACGCGCGACGAGAACGCACTAAATCATTGAAAACCATAGTATTTTGAACACTCCCCTGATTTTTGAGCACTCTCCCCACTCCCCGGCAAAGTTAGAAAGTAAATACCCCCTCTTCACCTGCCCAACCTTCTCCACCATTTTTCTCAACCGCCACAAACCGTACTTTCGCGCCAAAAGCATTACAGATGACTTCTATCCTGCAAAAATACGCCGCGCTGCTTACCCACTACTGCCTGCGCGTGCAGCCGGGCGACAAGGTTTTTATCAGCACGACCACCCTGGCCGAGCCGCTCCTGCGGGAGGTCTATCGCGAGGCGCTGGCCGCCGGGGCCGCACTGGTCGAATGCGATCTGGCATTCCGCGAGCGCGAGCGCATCCTGCTGGAGCACGGCTCCAACGACGCCCTGCGCACGCCGCCGACACTGACAAAACTAGGCATGGAAACATTCGATTGCTACCTCAACATCCGGGCCCCGTTCAACCTGCGCGAAATGCAAAACGCCCCCGCCGACCGCACCGCCATCCGCCAGGAAACACTCAAGCCGATCAACAAAGCCTACTTCGAGCGCATCGCCGACAAAAGCCTGCGCCGCAACTTGTGCCAGTACCCCACCGATGCGTCCGCGCAGGAAGCGGGCATGAGCCTGAGCGAGTACGAGCAGTTTGTGTTCGGCGCTTGCAAACTTTTTGAAGACGATCCCATGCAGGCCTGGCTTCAGGTGCGTGCCGTCCAACAGCGTATCGTGGACCACCTGAACGGCTGCTCCGCCATGCGGTATGTCACCGAAGGCACCGATATTTCCTTTTCCACCAACGGCCGCACCTGGATCAATTCCGACGGCCAAAACAACATGCCTTCCGGCGAAGTATTCACCAGCCCGGTGGAGGACAGCGCAAACGGAACCGTCCGGTTCTCGTATCCGGGCATTTACCAGGGCCACGAGGTGGAAGAGGTTATGCTCTGGGTGAAAGACGGGTTTATCGAAAAATGGGAGGCCCGACGAGGACAGGATTTTCTCGACCGACTTTTCCAGACGCCCGGCACGCGCCGTTTCGGCGAAGCCGCCATCGGAACCAACTACGGCATCACGCAAATGACCAAAAATATCCTCTTCGACGAAAAAATCGGAGGCACCATGCACATGGCTATCGGCCAAAGCTACCTGCAGTGCGGCGGCAAAAATGAATCCACCGTGCACTGGGACATGATCACCGATATGACCCAAGGGGGAGAAGTATGGGCCGATGGGGAGTTGATCTACAAAGACGGGAAGTTTTTGATTTGATTTTTTTACCGCAGAGACGCAGAGACGCGGAGGGGGGGGGTACCGCAGAGACGCGGAGTTTTTTAATAACTTGACTATCAAAACCTCCGCGCCTCTGCGTCTCTGCGGTGCATTGATCACCGTTTTTCAAACAACCACCAGGACGGTTTGCGCCGCACAATGCGGTAGTTTTCAAACAGGTACTTACGGATGTGCGTAACGGCCTCCTCGGGGTCGTCGGTGAACAGCAGCAAGTCGAGGTCTTCCGGGGAAATGGTACCTTCCTTGACCATGATGTCCAGAAACTCGCGCAGCTCCCGGTAAAACTCCGTACCCATGACCACTATGGGAAAATCACCGATTTTGCGGGTCTGGATCAGGGTCAGGGTTTCAAAAAATTCATCCATCGTACCGAAGCCGCCGGGCAAGATGACGAAGGCGTAGGAGTACTTGACCAGCAGAACCTTGCGGATAAAAAAATAACGGAAGAGGACAAATTTGTCCAGGTACGGGTTTTCTGTTTGCTCGTGCGGCAGGATGATGTTGCACCCGATCGAGTGCCCACCGGCCTCGCGGGCGCCGCGGTTAGCGGCCTCCATGATGCCCGGCCCGCCGCCGGTCATGATCGCCAAACCCAGGTCGCTGGAAATATGGGCGCTCACCTGTCGGGCCAGTTCGTAGTAGCGGTGCCCTTCTTTGAACCGCGCAGAACCGAAAACCGTGATTGCCGGCCCTACAAAATGCAGGGCGCGAATGCCTTTTACAAATTCCCAAAAAACCCGAAAAATAAACCCGAGTTCGTAGGTGCGGCTCTTCGGACCTTCGAGCCATACCGATTCGTTTCGATTGATGAGGGGGCGACGACGCGATGTAGCCATTTCGTATTTTTGTTGTTTGAGCCAATTTCAAAATAAAGCGGTCAACAGGCAGAATCGGGTTAGTTGACCTCCACATGGATTCCTACCAGCACCTCGTCTTCCAGTTCCACTTTTTCGCCGCCGTCCAGGGTGTCGGCCAAAACCAGATCCGTAGCCAGCACCTCGGACTTGATGTAGTCGTGGAATTTTTCGACCGCATCCAACAAGGCAGGGTGACGCTCCAGCGTGACGATGACGCGGTCGGTCACGTTGAAATTTTTGTCCTTGCGGATGTTCTGGATGCGGTTGACGAGGTCGCGCGCGGTGCCTTCGGCGAGCAGTTCGGGTGTCAACGTCACGTCCAGCGCCACCGTCAGTTCGCCAGCCGTAGCCGTTTTCCAGCCGGGCAAATCTTCTGTGCTCACGATCATGTCGTCCGGCGTGAGCGTGTAGGTATTGCCGTTGAGGACGACTTCCAGTACGCCGGATTTTTCCAATGCACTGATTTCTTCGTTGGAGAAATTGGCGATCAGTGTTGCCGCATCTTTCATGTCCTTGCCGAGTTTGCCGCCGAGCGTTTTGAAATTTGCCTTGGCGCCTTTTTTCAGCAGGCCCGACGCATCGGTGATGTACTCGATTTGCTTCACGTTGATTTCCGACAGGATCAGGTCTTTCACGCCGTCCACTTCGGCGATGAACGCCTCGTCGAGCACCGGCAGCAGGATTTTTTGCAGGGGCAGGCGTACGCGCAGTTTTTCCTTTTTGCGGATACTCAGCGCCAGCGAGCAAATGCGCTGGGCGTAGTCCATGCGTTTTTCCAGCGCCGCATCCACCTTGGCGGAATCGGGGAGGGTCAGGTCGGTGAGGTGTACGGAGTCGTGGCGCAGCGGGGTGTTGTGGGCTTTGGCCGCGTCTTTTATCGGTGCAGTCAGGTTGCGGTACAGCCAATCGGCGAAGTGCGGCGCGACGGAAGCCATGAGTTGACCGGTCACCAGGAGACACTCGAATAAGGTCTGGTACGCGGCTAATTTGTCTTCCCCCATTTCGCCTTTCCAGAAACGCCGGCGCGAGAGGCGGACGAACCAGTTGGACAGGTGTTCGTCCACAAAATCCTCGATGGCGCGGCAGGCGCGGGTCACGTCGTAGTCGTCCATGGCCGCGTGGTAATCGGCCACGAGCGAGTACAGTTTGGAGATGACCCAGCGGTCGAGCTCGGTGCGCTGGTGATAGGGCAGCACGTTTTGCTCATCCATTTTGAAGCCGTCGAGGTTGGCGTACAGGGCAAAGAAGTTGTAGGTGTTGTACAGGGTGCCGAACAGTTTGTTGCGCACCTCGGTGATGCCTTCTTCGTTGAATTTCAGGTTGTCCCACGGGTTGGCGTTGGCCATCATGTACCAGCGGGTAGCATCGGCGCCGTACTCTTCGATGGTCACGAAAGGGTCCACGACATTGCCCTTGGACTTGGACATTTTGTTGCCTTCTTTGTCCAGTACGAGGCCGTTGGAGACCACGTTTTTGAAGGCCACCGAGTCGAATACCATCGTAGCGATGGCGTGCAGAGTGTAAAACCAGCCGCGGGTTTGGTCCACGCCTTCGGCGATGAAGTCGGCCGGAAAGTTGTTTTTGAAAATTTCCTGATTTTCAAACGGGTAGTGCCACTGCGCGTACGGCATGGAGCCGGAGTCAAACCAGACGTCAATCAAATCCAGTTCGCGGCGCATGGGTTTGCCGGAGGGAGAGACGAGGATGATATCGTCAATGTAGGGGCGGTGGAGATCAGCCTCACCCCCCGGCCCCCTCTCCAAAGGAGAGGGGGAGACGAAGAGTGAATCAGCCCTACTCTCCCCCTCTCCTTTGGAGAGGGGGCCGGGGGGTGAGGCAAGGACGCGGCGCAAATCGGTCAAAACATCATTTAACGCGTTCATTACTTGCTGATTCGCAAACCGAATTACCCGGAATCCGGCGCTATTCAGATATGCTGTCCTCGCTTCATCAAATTCTTTTTGTTCGTCTCTATTGTGGTACTCGCCGTCCACTTCAACAACTAATTTTGCAGAAATGCATGCAAAGTCAGCGATAAAAGAACCAATCTGGTGTTGTCTGCGGAACTTGAAGCCATCCAGTTTTCGATTGCGAAGTGCTTGCCAAAGCACCTCTTCGGCTTCGGTCGGCGATTTTCGATTATCTCTGCCGTGTGTTTTTAAAATATGCCAGATTGTTTTATCGCCGGTAAATACGAATTGGGAAAGTGCATCTGCATGATCATCATCCGATGAAACCCGAGTTTTGTACGGATTCTCCTGCATCAACCCTGCCGCCACTGCCTTCTCCACCTCTGCCCGCAACTGCTCCACCGACCCGATGCACAACTCCTCTTCCGCATCCTCGGTGCGCCAGATGGGCAGCGGTACGCCCCAATACCGCGAGCGACTGAGGTTCCAGTCTTGCAGGTTTTCGAGCCATTGGCCGAAACGCCCGGTACCGGTGCTGGCGGGTTTCCAGTTGATGGTCTTGTTCAGTTCTGCCATGCGCTCTTTGGCCGCCGAGGCGCGTACAAACCAGGAATCGAGCGGGTAGTACAGCACAGGCTTGTCGGTGCGCCAGCAGTGGGGATAGGTGTGTTTGTATTTTTCGATTTTGAACGCCTTGTTATCCTCCTTCAGGCGCAGCGCGATGAGCAGGTCGGTGGGTTTGAAATCCTTGTCTTTTTGCACCTCGGCGGGGTAGTACTCGGACTTGACGAAGCGGCCGCCGAATTCCGGCACCTCGTCCACAAACTTGCCCTGCCGGTCCACGAGCGGAAAGGGTAGATCGGGCGCTTTTGGATTGGACAAGCCGATGAACGGCACGCCCGCAGCCTTGCTGGCCCGGAAGTCGTCGGCGCCAAAGTAGGGCGCCGTGTGCACCACGCCGGTACCATCCTCGGTGGTTACCCAGTCGCCGGGAATGACGCGGAAGGCATTGGCTTCCAGTTCGGGTGTGCTCGCGGCGGGTGTGGGCAGGAGTTGTTCGTACCGGATACCGACGAGGGCGCTGCCTGTGCGGTACGGCAGTTTTTTGTCGCCGACCTTGAAACCGTCAAGCGGCTGCCCTTCATCTTCGGGATTAAAATAGGCTGCCATGCGCGACTTGGCCAGCACCACGCTCACCGGTTGGCCGGTGTAGGGGCTGACGGTTTGCACCTTGTGGTACTCAATGTTTGGCCCGACGGTGAGGGCTACATTGCTGGGGAGTGTCCAGGGTGTGGTTGTCCAGGCGAGGATGCGCACGTCTTCGTCCTTGGCGTCGAACAGGTGCTCGGAAGCGGAATTCCGGACGACTTTGAACATGGCAACTGCCGAGAAGTCGGTGACCTCCTTGTAGGTGCCGGGCATGTTCAGTTCGTGGCTCGACAGGCCCGTACCCGCCGCCGGACTGAACGGCTGGATGGTGAAACCCTTGTACAGGTACGACTCGCCGGAGGGCGTTTTTTTATTGTACAATTGCTGGAGCAGCCACCAGACGGACTCGATGTAGTCGTTTTCAAAGGTGATGTACGGGTTGTCCAGATCCACCCAGTAGCCCATGCGGCGGGTCACGTCGTCCCAGAGGTCTTTGTAGCGCATGACCGTGGTGCGGCAGGCCTGGTTGTAGGCGTCCACGGAGATTTTTTTACCGATATCCTCTTTGGTGATTCCAAGTTCTTTTTCCACCTGAAGTTCGATGGGCAGGCCGTGGGTATCCCAGCCGCCCTTGCGCTCCACGCGGTAGCCCTGGAGGGTACGGTACCGGCAGAAGAGGTCCTTTACCGTGCGGGCCATGACGTGGTGGATGCCGGGTTTGCCGTTGGCAGAGGGCGGACCTTCGTAAAACACGAAAGAGCGGTCGACCGGTCGCTGGCTGATGGACTTTTCAAAAATCTTTTCGTCCTCCCAGAACTGGCGGATTTCGGCGTCTATGGAGGGGAGGTGGAGGTGTTTGAATTCGCGGTACATGTGGTTCGATTGATTCGATTAGTTCGATTGTTCCGATTGGTTCGATTGGTTTGCGGAATCAGGCCTAATTCAACCTTTTCAAACATTTCGACAAGCCTGATGCCATCAATCAGTTCAATTTTAGGCGCTCCATCTCGAGTCGCTTCCTTGATTGCTTCCTGAGAAAAAGTACCCGTGGTCATAATAATGCCCTTCTCGGCACGTCCAATCATGGCATTTCGAAAATCTCCGACTTCTGACCGAGACACCGAGCCTTTGTACCGTTTGCATTGAAACAGCACCTTGAAGGATACGAACGGGTTGATTTCCAAAGTCCCGTAACCATCAATGCCTCCGTCGTGAGACTTCCCGGTGACTGCAACGTTTTCGAAACCATGCTCCCGCAACAACTCCTTGCATACTTTTTCAAAGCCCGACGGGCTTAGACGTCGAAGTACCTCAAGTAAATTGGTTGAAAACTCGCGCTCAAAGGCTTCCGGTGTTACCTCTTCCTGTTCTTTGGATAATTCTTCAACAGATTCGCCTTTTCGGTTGGCTTGGAAAATGGCTACCCATTTCAAAAATATCTTGTGGGCTTCGTCCTCGGTCAAATTTGTGCTCTTGCCCTTTTCCGTTAATTTCCAAGTGCCACGTTTCGACGAGTCCAGATACCCATCCCAAACCAGATACTGCCTGGCCCACTGAACTTGGTTGTGAAATCTATTGCCTCCCGACTTAAGGTTTCATCCAGAGTGCTGTCCGGGATTTGCAGTTTTTCCGCAATTCGCTGCGAGACTTCATTAGGCTTGCCGGAATCTCCGAGGTCACGGAGCGCATCTAAAACAGGTCCCATCCATTTGACAAATTCTGTCCGTCTGATCTTCTTTGACATGACTTACCAGTATTGAGTTCTTAAGGGTCGCAAAGATATAAAACTGAAAGACCCCGCTCGGTTGCACACCGGGCGGGGTCTTGTGTTTTTTCCAAACAGCCAACCGCGTCAGGTGCGCACACCGGGACGAATAATAATGCTGCTGGAAATTATAGTCTGGATCATGATGCGGCAAAGATAAAAACTCACATGAAGTTTCCAGCGGTTTGATTTTTTTCCTTCACCGCCGGTGCTTCCCCAAAAACGGCAACGCCACATCTTTCTCCGACACAACCACCCTCCCAAGATCAAACGCCCAATCAATAGCCAGCGACGGATCATCGTACCGAAGGCCGCCCTCGTGGGCTTTGGAATAATAATTATCGCACTGGTACAGGAACTCAGCCGTCTCGCTGAGCACCACATAGCCGTGGGCAAATCCGCGCGGTACAAACATCTGGCGTTTGTTCTCCGCGCTCAGCCGAACGCCAAACCATTGGCCGTAGGTGGAAGAACCTTCGCGGAGGTCTACTGCCACGTCCAGTACCTCGCCTTCCACTACGCGCACGAGTTTGGCCTGGGCCATTTCACCCACCTGGTAGTGCAGCCCGCGCAGGATGCCCCGGGTACTGCGCGCTTGATTCATCTGGACAAAATCGGCGGCAATACCCACTTCCGCCCACACGCGGCGGTTGTAACTTTCAAAAAAATAACCGCGCTCATCATGAAACACGGACGGTTCAAAAATTAAAAGCCCGGGAATCGGGGTCTCAAAAAAGGCCATATCAATTTTGTTTTGCCGGCAAGGATGCGGCGCGTCCAACAAAAAGTCGCCCTGCAGCACAAGAGCCACAGGACGACTTTACATCTCAACGGTGCGACGGGATCAGAATTTGAACCCTATAGTCAGCAGGATATCCGATACGCGGTTTTTGGTTGCCACCGTCGGGCCGCCGGCGTATGGGAGGACGGAACCGGTACCGGTACCAAACCGAAAACCGAGGTCGAGGTAAAACGCTTCGCCGCGCACCCCGGCGCCGGCCGTGTAGGCGGTATTGAAGCCGCTTTCCGTGGCGTAAGGTTTGCCCAGCAGGTTCAACCCGGCTCGCAGACGGAAATCAGAAAGTACTGCCTCGCCGCCCACACGGATGTTCATGGCGGGATCGAAGAGGCGTTGAATTTCATTGTTTATCTCGCGCTCCGCCTGCTTGTTGGCGTTATTGGACACATCGGAAGTGAAATTGTACTGGTTCGCGCTGTAGTCCACCCATTCAATCTCGGCACTTAGAAAACCGTGCTTTTGAATCAGCATGGCGCCACTAAGTCCGGCGCGCCAGGGGGTAGCCAGCCGGTAGTCGAAATTGCCGTTGGGCGAGTTCTCGCTGTTACTGTTTTGCCCGGTGCCATCGGTGTACGCGTACGAGAAGGAGTTGCTGTAGTCATCCGTTAGGCGAAGCCAGGTCGGCGAATGGACGTGGGCGCCCAACCGGAGGGCCTGGCTTGCCCGGTAAATCACCCCAAATTTCACATTCACACCGACACCATCCGTAGCCAAATACTCCGAGTAAGACAGGTCGTCAAAAAAAGCAACCACGCCGGCGTCGTCCACTTCCTGGTATTCGCCATTGAGCCGGTAGCGCACAAAAGGCACGCCGACGGTAGCGCCGATCAGTAGTTTTTCATCGTAGTTTCCGGCAAGAGAAAGCACCATTTCATTCATTGTACCCGATTGGGTGAGTGTCTGGGTGCGTCCTACGGTAGCATTTTCATTGCCCTCAAAATCGTATGTGGGGATATCATTTTGAAAGTAAATAGCCCCCGTCTGGTATGCCAGGCCGGAAGCAAACGGATCCAGGTCGTCCTCGGTGCCATTTTGAAGAATCGGTTTAGCAGCGGCAAACCAGTTGTTCAGGATGGTACCTTCGGCATTCCCGGAGTAATAAATGGCGCGGTTGTAATTGGTCAACTGGTTGTAGCCAATGCCGACGTTGAACGTTTTCCATTTGCTCGTCCGGGGTGTCGTGTTGAACACGATGCCGAGGTTATCAAAGCGAAAATGGCTCTTGCTCTCCTCAAAGTTTTGGTTATTACCGCCAGACATGGTGGCATCGGTATTGGCAAAACGCAGGGCGGGCGTCAGCATGAGTTCATTGGTGCGGTACATGGCCAAACCCGCAGGGTTTTGGCTCAGTGTACCAAATTCTGCACCCAGTGCGCCGAAGGCGCCACCAACCCCAAGATAACGCGCCGTGCCACCGGGGGTCAGGTAGGAAAACTTGAGTACATCCGGCGCTGTTTGGCTGGAAGCCGCTGTAGCAAGCATCATGAAAAGCGGCAAGAGGTATTGTTTCATAGTTGCAAGATGTTAACGTTGAAGATTTTGCAGAAGAGTAGTCTCTGGCTGGGGCCAATAAAAAATGGGTGGAAAGAGGTGACAGGACCGGTTTCCACCCACTATATTATTGCTACCTATTGGCTAACGGGAGTGCGGTCAATTGCCGCGGCCGCTCCGGCCGCCGCCCGACGACGGAGCCGAACTACGGCCACTGCCACCACCACTATCGCCACCACTTCGCATGCTGCCACCACTTGACGACCGCTCACTACCGCTGCTGCGGCTGGGGCTATCGTATGAGCGCGTCGGGCGTTCGTAGGAAGGCTCCGAGCGCCGGCTTGGGCGATCATCCGTGCTGCCACTCGAACGAGGTGACTCCCGACGCGACGGGCTTGGCTCCCGGCTGGACGCCTCATCGCGACGAGCCGGACGCTCGGCAGGTGCAGTTTCGCGCGCCGGACGCGTTTCCCGGTTCGGCGTTACTTCACGCGCCGGAGTTGTTTCACGAATCGGACGTTCTTCCCGGTTCGGAGTTACCTCGCGCGCTGGGGTTGTTTCACGAACCGGACGTTCTTCCCGGTTCGGAGTTACCTCGCGCGACGGGGTTGTTTCACGAATCGGACGTTCTTCCCGGTTCGGCGTTATCTCGCGGACAGGACGGCTGTCCGGAGATACTTCCCGGCCCGGATTTGTTTCCCGGCCCGGAGTCACGCTACGCTCGGAGCGTGTTGTTTCAGGTGTTGTGGAACGGCGTCCGTCAGGTGCTGTCGTCGGACGAGTTTCGCTGCCGGTCCCGGATCGGTCGCTTACGCCGCCTGCCGGGGCGTTTTCCCCGGAAGTGCTCTCAAAGCGTCCGTTCGGGCGGGTGTTTTTTATCTCAATGACCGGCGTGGAAGTTGCTCGGGAGGAGGCTAAGCGATCTCCACTCGTAGCAGTAGTATTGCTGGCCATGCGTGCATACCCGGGGTTTACTGTTGTGCCCGTACGCCGGACACCCGTGTACGTCTTCGGGTTATATCCGCCGCCGCCGTTGTTGCCACCGCCATTGTTGTTGTTGTTGTCGTAGTAATAGTTGTTATTCACCCAAACGTTGTTGGGGCAGTGATACGGATTGTAGCCATTCCACACCCAGTATGGGTCATAGAAATAATTATTCCATACATACGGATTGTTCCAGGTATTCCAGCCCCATGGACGGTTCCAGCCAAAACCCCATGTATTGTAACCGGCGCCCCAGTACGGATCATACCCGCCCCAGGTATTCCAGCGGTTAAACCGGTTCCAACGGCGCCAGCGCCAGTAATCGTTGTAGCCGCCAACGTAGATGGACACGCCCGGCTGGAAGAACGGATCGTACATCCACATATCCACGAACATCGGATCGTAGTAGTCCACCGTCCTGGTTGGGCGGTGGAAACGACGGATGCGGGAAGAGTACTCATACGCGTAATCGTCCTCCTCGTAGTAGCCGTCGTCGCCCTGATACCGCTGGGTTATTTTACTGTCTTCGCGGTATGTATTTTCACTATTCGGGGCACTGTATGTGCCATCCGTAGCAGGATCGTAGTACAAGTCGTCCTGCGCCTGAGCAGGTACGCTACAGAACATCCCTGCTACCAGCAGGAACATTCCCATTAATGACTTCAAGTTTTTCATAGCCGAAAAGTTAGATTTTACAAGATTGCAGATCAAATGTTTGCAGGCTCAAAAGTATTACCTTTGCCCGCCTTTTTTGGTTAAACGCCCTTTAATTCAACATCTTCGAGCCGTTAAAGTTGGCTTAAACCAGCAAACCAGCCACCTCAAATGTTAAATTCTTTCACGGTTAGACCAAAGTGCCCGGCCAAGGTAACACCGGCGCCGGGGATTAACCCGAACTTAACGACTATGTGGCTACCGAATCCTTGATCTCAAAATTTTCGCCCGACCTCAATCGGGTTTATCCTTTGCAACAAATACGCAACAAAAAAACATGGCAAAAGAAATAACGCCCCGCTCGGAAGACTACTCACAGTGGTACCTCGACATCGTTCGCAAAGCCCGCCTGGCCGACAACTCGCCCGTGCGCGGCTGCATGGTTATCCGCCCGCATGGGTTCGCTATTTGGGAAAAAATGCGCGATGCGCTGGACGCCATGTTCAAGGAAACAGGCCATGTCAACGCCTACTTCCCGCTTTTTATCCCTAAAAGTTTTCTCAGCAAAGAAGCGGCTCACGTCGAAGGTTTTGCCAAGGAATGCGCCGTGGTGACTCACTACCGCCTCAAAAACGACCCCGACGGCAACGGCGTGATCGTGGATCCGGAAGCCAAACTCGAAGAAGAACTGATCGTGCGCCCCACCTCGGAAACCATCATCTGGAATACCTACCGCGACTGGATTCAGAGCTACCGCGACCTGCCCCTGCTCATCAACCAGTGGGCCAATGTGGTGCGCTGGGAAATGCGCACCCGGCCGTTCCTCCGCACAGCAGAATTTCTCTGGCAAGAGGGCCACACCGCCCACGCCAGCAAAGACGAGGCGATGGAGGAAACCTTGAAAATCCTGGATATCTACGCCCGCTTTGCCGAAGAATACATGGCCATGCCGGTGATCAAAGGCATCAAAACCCCAAATGAACGCTTCGCCGGCGCCGACGAAACTTTCTGCATCGAGGCGCTCATGCAAGACGGCAAGGCGCTGCAAGCCGGCACTTCGCACTTTCTCGGCCAGAACTTTGCCCGGGCATTCGATGTGCTTTTCCTCAACAAGGATAACCAGCAGGAACACGTTTGGGCTACCTCCTGGGGCGTTTCCACCCGACTCGTCGGCGGCCTCATCATGACACACTCCGACGACGACGGCCTTGTGCTGCCGCCCAAACTGGCGCCCATCCAGGTCGTGATCGTGCCCATCCCGAAGCCCGTACCGGAGATTCTGGAGGCTGCCGGCAAAATCGCTGCCCAACTGCGCGCCAAAGGCATTTCGGTCAAAGTGGACGACGACGACCAAAACCGCCCGGGCTTCAAATTTGCCGAATACGAAATGATCGGCGTGCCGGTACGCCTCGGCCTCGGCCAACGCGACCTCGATGCCGGACAGGTGGAAGTAGCCCGCCGCGATACCAAGGAAAAATCCAGTGTG
The DNA here is from genome assembly GCA_016719605.1 of Lewinellaceae bacterium. Lineage (GTDB taxonomy): Bacteria > Bacteroidota > Bacteroidia > Chitinophagales > Saprospiraceae > M3007. Next base: position 305,224 of record JADJYW010000029.1, read on the forward strand.
TCACTCGATACCGTGGCCGACTATGTCGCCCAATTACTCGAAGACATCCAGGCCAACCTGTTCAACCGTGCCAAGGCGTACCGCGACGAACACATCACGCCGGCAAACACCTGGGCGGAATTTGAAGAAGCCCTGGAGAAAAAAGGCGGATTCGTAGCCGCACACTGGGACGGCACCACCGAAACGGAACTGGAAATCAAAGAGCGCAGCAAAGCCACCATCCGCTGTATCCCGGTTGGGAATCCGGAGGAAACCGGTGCATGCATTTTGACCGGAAAGCCGAGCACACAGCGGGTGTTGTTCGCCAAAGCGTATTGAGGGCGTGCTGTGTTCCCGGAACAGGCATCCGAGCGCAGCGTATCACCGACGGAGAAAAACCCGTGTACCTTTTGGCGTATTTGTTCGGAATACGGCACCGTAAATGAACATCTTCCAGCCTGGCAGGTTTCGCTGAAATTGCTACACGCTACTTTCCAACTCAGATAGAACATGACCGCCCACCTCCTCATCATCGGCGACGAAATACTCATTGGCCAAATCATGGACACCAACTCGGCCTGGATGAGCCAGCAGCTCAACCTGCGCGGCTTTCGGGTAACGGGGAAAAGTACGGTGGCCGACACGCCCGACGCCATTTTGGACGGCCTGCTGCAAGCGACCGCCATGCCGACGTGGTGCTGATGACCGGCGGCCTTGGCCCCACCAAGGACGATGTGACTAAAAAAACGCTGGCGGATTATTTTGACTCACCCATGTCGTTTCACCAGGAAACGTATGACCGCATGGCGGCATATTTCGCCCGAATCGGACGCAAAATGCCCGATGCTGCCGTGATCCAGGCGACATTGCCGGACAAGGCCGTGCTGCTGCCCAACAAAGTCGGCAGCGCCCCGGGCATGTGGTTCGAACGCGACGGCAAAGTATTCATCTCCCTGCCGGGCGTCCCGTTTGAAATGCAGTACCTGATGCAGGAAGAAGCGCTGCCGCGCCTGAGCGCTCGTTTTCCCGGCAGCCCCATCGAACACCGCACCCTGCGCACGGCCGGCGAGGGCGAAAGTGCAATTGCCAAACGTATCGAAACTTTCGAGGACAACCTCCCCGCAAACATCAAACTGGCGTACTTGCCCAGCCTCGGACAAGTACGCCTGCGCCTCACCGGCACCTGGAACGACGCCATTATTCCGCCGAACGCGCAGGCTGTGCTCCGCGAACAACTCAACGCCAAGGCGGCCGAACTGCATGCCCTGCTGCCCGACCTCGTGTACGGTACCGGCGAAGACACCCTGGAGCAGGTGGTTGGGGATTTGCTGCGCAAACAAAACCTGCAATTTGGCACAGCGGAGAGCTGCACCGGCGGGTATGTCGCCCACCTGATTACCTCGGTGCCGGGCGCGTCCGATTATTTTCCGGGCAGTATCGTCAGCTATTCCAACGACATGAAAATGAACCTGCTTGGCGTGCAGGCCGATACCCTGGCGCAGTTTGGCGCAGTGAGCGCGGAAACCGTGCGCGAAATGGTTGCCGGCGCACTGAACACCTTGCAGGCAGACATTGCCCTGGCCATATCCGGCATTGCAGGCCCTGATGGCGGCACGCCCGAAAAACCTGTGGGAACCGTCTGGATAGCCGTTGGAAATCGCGACCGGATTGTTACGATCAAGCAGGTATTTGCCCGCGACCGGGCCAAAAACATCCAACTTTCCGGCGTTTACGGCTTGAATGCCGTACGCAAATTTTTGCTGGGACAATTGTAGCAAGCAGGGAGCATCAGGCTGTTTTTCAACGCAAGCGACATCCCGCATCTCAGAAATTTTTCCCATTTTTGGGAAAAATTAACCCGACTCACAGATATGGACAAAAGACGGCTTGCCCTGTTTCCCGTGCTTACGGGGGCTTTTTTTGCACTTTTTTTGATACTGTCGGCCGGCACGCCGGTTTTTGCACAAGGCGGAAGGGTACTGATGTCGGAGCCTATCGCCCTGCGCAACGACTACGGCTACGAACTCATCGGCCGCATGAAGGATCGCATTTTGCTTTTCCGCGACAAATACGATGAGTTCGAGGTACAGGCATTCGACAATTCGATGCGCATGTCGTGGAGCCGAAAACTGGAAGATATTGACAAAAACGGCACACAAATACTGGCGGTCATTGGCGGCAAAAACGATTTTTCCGTTGTGTTCAAACAACGCCGACGCGGCATTACGACCCTCCACCTGCACAAGTATGATGCCGGCGCCAACCGCATTGACAGCACAACGATCAAACACTACGGCGAGCGGATGTTCTCACCCCCGGCCATTGACGTGATCCAGAGTGAAGACCGAACCTGCATCGTAGCCACCAACACCGCCGAACGCGCACGTATGGAGACGGTTTGTTTTCGTCTGGACAAGATGGCGGTGCTCTGGGACAAGGTGGTTCAACTGGACGATGTTTACCATGACTCCAACATACGCGCCATGACCGTGAGCAATGCCGGCGATTTTTTCATGGTAACTGAATTGAACAATCGGCGGAACCGCCTTGATGCGCACGAGTACCAAATCCTGCACCTACAAGCCGTTGCAGACCGGGCGGTGCGGGTGCCTATGCCCGAGTTTATGACAAACGATGCCCGGTTTGTGTACGACAACCTCAACCGCAGCCTCGTGGGAGCAGGATTTTATGCCGACAAAAACCGCGAACGTTCCAACGGCGTCTTCTATGTGCGCGTACCGCAAACCGGCCAACCGACACTGCGCTACGAGACGTTTTCCGACAAGGTCATCTCTATCCTCCGGGGCAAAGACGTGGAGGAAGACAACAAGGGCGTCAACTACGCCAATGTCCAGCAAATCATACTCCGACAAGATGGCGGCGCCCTGCTTGTGGCCGAACGCTACCATGAGATACAGCGTGGCACCTCGGCTGCCCGGGGGTTTTGGCGTGACGGGATGCGGCTTGTGATGGACTATTACTACGACGACCTCCTGCTCGTAGCCATCGGGCCTGACGGCACACCGCACTGGACCACCATTTTGCACAAAAAACAGTACTCACAGGATGACGACGCCACCTTTTCATCCTTTTTCCTGATGCGTTCCCCGGACCGGCTGCACCTCCTGTTCAATGACGAGATCAAGTACGAAAACACCTGCAGCGAGTATATTGTGAATGCCGTGGGCGATTTTGACCGCAACAGCCTGACGAATACCTTCGGCCAAAACCTGCGCTTGCGCTTCCGAGATGCGCTCCAGCTGAACGCCAACGAATGCCTTGTACCCTCGGAGTTCCGAAATAAACTGCGCCTGGTTCTGTTAAAATTTTGAAGATTTGCGGCTATGACTGATGTAAACACCCTCGGCGAGTTCGGCCTGATCGAACACCTCACCCAAGCATTTCCCATCACCCAACCATCCACGATCAGAGGTATAGGCGACGACGCCGCCGTCATAGACAACGGCCCTTTTTGTACCGTGGTCAGCACCGACATGCTCGTCGAAGGCATCCACTTCGACCTCGCCTACACGCCCCTCCGGCATCTCGGCTACAAGGCCGTGGTGGTCAACCTCTCCGACATTTACGCCATGAACGCCACGCCCCGGCAAATCACGGTCTCCTTTGCCATTTCCAGTAAATACACGGTGGAAGCCCTGGACGAACTGTACGCCGGTATCCATGCGGCTTGCGAAACTTACGGCGTGGATCTCGTGGGTGGCGACACCACCTCCGCGCCCAAGGGCATGGTCATCAGCATTACCGCCATCGGGCAGGGTGAAAAAGAGCGCCTGGCATACCGCAGCGGCGCCCGGCCCGGCGACCTCATTTGTATCACCGGCGACCTCGGCGCGGCTTACCTCGGCCTGCAGCTTCTGGAACGCGAGAGACGCATCTGGATCGAACACCCCGAGGTACAGCGCAACCTGGAGGAGCAGAAATACATCGTGGGTCGCCACCTGAAACCCGAAGCCCGGCGCGACATGATCGAAGCGTTCCGAAAAGCCGACCTCATACCCACCTCCATGATTGATATTTCCGACGGGCTGGCTTCCGAACTCTTTCATATTTGCAAACAAAGCCGTGTGGGCGCCCTGCTGGAAGAAAGCGGCGTACCCATCCACCCGGATGCCCAGATGATGGCCCTCCAGTTCAAACTTGACCCTATCACCTGCGCCCTCAACGGCGGCGAAGACTACGAACTGTTGTTCACGATTGACCCCAAAGACACCGACAAGGTGCGCTTTCTGCCCGATATCTACATCGCCGGTGAAATCCTCGATGCCGCAGACGGGATCAAGTTGAATACAAAGGGCGGGAACCTGCACACCCTCCAGGCGCAAGGGTGGCGGCATTTTTAACGAATCGTCCTACCTTTGGAACCACAATCCACTTTGGCATGAAAAAGTATCTACTCCGCTCCCTCCTTCTGCCGGCCCTGCTGGCCGCACTCCATACGGCCACACATGCGCAGCAATGCCTGTTTACCATCGAAATGCTCGACAACTTCGGCGACGGCTGGAACGGCGGCGTGCTCACCGTTGTAAACGCGGGTACGACCAACCAGTTTTCGCTGGTCAATACCATCGGAAACGGCGCGGACAGCACCGTGACCTTCAGTGTCACCCCGGGCCTGCCACTCGTACTCAACTGGGCGCCGGGCGGCTTCAACAACGAAGTATCCTTTGCGCTGTACAACAATGACGGCGATTTGCTCTTCCAGATCGCCAACCCGACACCGGGCGTCGTCTTTCTTCTGCCCGCAGCTGCCTGCGTGGATTGTTTGAAACCGCTGAACCCCGTCATCGAAAACATCTGGGATACCCGGGTCCGAGTTGCCTGGACGCCCGCGTTTGGGAGCGGGACGCCCATTGGCTGGCGGGTTACCTATGGCCCGGCCGGATTTGATCCCGGCGCCGGCAATACGCTCTATGTGGGCGTCCCGCGAGCCAATATCACGGGCTTACAGCCCAAAACCTGGTACGACTATTATGTGGAGCAGGACTGCGGTGGCGACACCAGCAAACGCGCAGGGCCGTTCACCTTCGAAACCTACCGCACCAATGATGTGGGTGTCAGCGCCGTGCTAAGCCCGCAAAACAGCTGCGACCTCGGTGTGGAAACGATCACCCTTGCCCTGCGCAACTACGGCGCCAACCCCCAATCCCTCGTCCCGTTCAACTACAGCGTAAACGACGTCCCCGTCAGTGTACCACAGCCACAGGACGGTTTTTACACCGGCGTGCTGGGTAAAGACAGCGCCGCGATCATCGAATTCGAAACGCTCTACGATTTTTCTGCCCCGGGCGAATACCGCATTGCTGTGTGGACCGAAATGAACGGCGACGAAGACCCCGCCAACGATACCTTTTTTTACCGCGTAGTCAACCGCCTGGCAACACCATACTCCCAAAATTTTGAGGACTGTAACGGCGCCTGGTATGTGGACACAGCTAACAGTATCGCCCCTTCGTGGCAATTTGGCACACCTGCCGGGTCGGTTATTTCGGCAGCAGCCGACGGGAAAAACGCCTGGGTAACCAACCTGACCGGCCCCTACAATCCAGGTGAAATTTCCTACCTGAACTCCCCCTGCTTCGATTTTTCCGATCTGGCCACCGATCCTGTGATTGAGTTTTCCCTGATCTATGCCACCGAATCCGGCTACGACGGTTGCTGGCTGGAAATGTCGCTCGACGACGGCGACAGCTGGGCCAAGGTCGGGATGCTGGATGAAAACATCAATTGGTACAACCAGGATATCACGTTCACCGACATCGGCCACGCCTGGTCGGGCAACAGCAATGGCTGGATCACGGCCCGCCATTTGCTCGACGGCGCCGCCGGACTGGCCAACGTGCGCCTGCGTTTCGCCTTCGAGTCCGACCCGTTCATCCTGTCCGAGGGTACGGGCGTGGACGATATACGAATCTATGCCCCGCTCACCGACGATTTGGCGGCCCTCTCCGTGCGTACCGATGCCGACGGGCAGGACTGTGGGGACACGACTGATGTGGTGACGTTTCGTTTGGCCAACTTCGGCGCACAACCCGCCACCATTTTCGGTCTTGCCTACTCGCTCAATGGCACCGCGCCGGTCGTCGAAAATGTGGGGACTGTCACGATTGCACCCAACGACGTGTACACCTACGTTTTTAATCAAACTTTCGACAGCCGCGACGGCTTGTTCGCCGTCCGTTGCTGGACCGTGCTGCCCAACGAACAAAACCGCAGCAACGACACCAGCGCCGTGTACATGGTGGACCACTTGCCGGACCCGCTACCCCTTAGCGCGGATTTTGAAACCGGCTTGCCGGCAGGCTGGACCAGCACAGGATTCACCACCACCGGGCACAACAACATCTCCACCGTTCTGGCTTCCAACCTCTACGATTTCAACGCAACCTCCACGACCGACCTGTCGCGCGTCGGGTTTGTCGGCCCGAATGACTCCCTGAGTTTTGACTACCGCATCACGGACTTCGACACCGATGGCGAGACGCCGACCATACTGGCCAACGGAACCCGTTTCGAGGTGCTTGTATCTTCCGACTGCGGCAGTTCCTTCCAAACGGTGTACACCATTGACCAAAGCAACCACACCCCGAGCGTGGACCTGCAAAACGTGCGTATCGGGCTGGGCGCTTATGCCGGGCTGGCGATTCAGATTCGCTTTGCCGGTGTCTGGGGGGCCGGCGATTTCTACTTTGACCTGGACAACATCAACCTGCCGCAACTCCCGATCACGCCGACCCGCGACGGCATTGAGGGCCTCAGCAAATTAGACCTGTGGCCCAACCCGACTACCGGCCGGACGCAGGTGTTGGTTGAGCTGGACAAAAGCGCCGACCTGCAGGTACAAATGCTGGACCTCATGGGCCGGACGGTGTGGCAAACCAATACCCTGCGCAGCGATCGGCTTTCGGAAAACCTCGACCTGACGCCGCTGCCAAGCGGGTTGTACCTCCTGCGCCTCACGGTGAACGGCCAGAGTGTGACGCGAAAAGTAGTGAAGCAGTAATTATCGTGTAAAAAGCGCCAACTGTTCTCCTTGTGGCAATTGTTGAAACGACCGCCGGTGGTGCTCCGTCAGCCCGTGCAGGCGGATTGCGTCCCGGTGCGCGGCAGTCGGGTAGCCCTTGTTGTCTTCCCAGTGGTATGGTGGAAAAAGCCCGGCCAGGCGGTACATTTCGGCGTCGCGGTGGGTTTTGGCCAAAATAGAAGCAGCCGCAATAGCGGCGTATTTCCCGTCGCCTTTCACCACGCAGAGGTGCGGTACATCGGTGTATTGGCGGAAGCGGTTGCCATCCACGAGAATAAATTCGGGGCATATACCGAGGCCGTCGAGGGCGCGGTGCATCGCCAAAAAAGATGCTTGCAAAATGTTGATCCGGTCTATTTCTCCGGGTTCGGCCCGGGCAACCGACCAGGCAACAGCCTCTTGTTCGATGATGCGGCGCAGTTCGTCCCGCTGTTTTTCCGTCACCTGCTTGGAGTCATTGAGCCAGGGATGAAAAAAATCGGGTGGCAAAATAACTGCGGCTGCATACACCGGCCCCGCCAGACAGCCGCGCCCGGCTTCATCGCATCCGGCCTCAAGCCGGTCGGGTTGGTGAAAGGGAAGCATGACAGTTTTGAGTTTTGAGTTTTGAGTTTTGAGTTGGCAAAAGTAGAGCAAGGAGAAGTGGGTCGGATGGCCTTCGCCAACGGGTGAATTCCGTTACCTTAGCTCGTCAAACATTTTATGGCTAATCGCCAACTGCAAAACTATGAAAACCTACACCAGCGCGAGCGACCACGTCCAGCTACACGACCTGTTATTTGTCACGCTCCTGAGCGAAGATCAGGTGCAGGAACGGGTGCGGGAGATCGGCGCCGAAATAACGCAGGCTTACCGGAACAAAAAGCCGCTTTTTATCAGCATCCTGAGTGGCGCTTTCGTGTTTGCGGCCGACCTGATTCGCGCCTTTGGCGGCGATTGTGAAATCGGGTTTGTGAAACTGGCATCCTATTCCGGCACCCGTTCGTCCGGCGATGTGCAAACCGTCATGGGTTTGGAAAAAGACTTACAGGGCCGGCACCTCATCGTTGTGGAAGATATTGTGGACACCGGGCGCACCCTGCATTTTTTCCTCGATCACCTGCGCAGCCGGCAGCCGGCCTCCATTTGCACCGTCACCTTTCTGCGCAAACCCGATGCTGCCGAGTTTCCGGTACCCATAGACTATGTCGGGTTTGATATCGAAGACCGTTTTGTGGTGGGATACGGGTTGGACTACGATGGCCTGGGCCGCAATCTGCCGGGAATTTACCAGCGCAGCAAATAAAACTATGCCGGCAGGAGGGTGAGTTGCTCCACGGCGTTTTCAATAAAATTCGGGATGATGGTATCGAATGTGCGCAAGATTTTCAGCGGGTTGGCCAAATCGCGAATCATCCGATTGTAGCGCGCCTCGCCGTGCTCGTCCACGATAGACTGCTTGCGCTCCGGTTCCATAAAATACTGCAACAACCCGGTGGGGTTGGCTTCCGGGTGAAACTGGGTGCCAAACATTTCCGGGCCGAAGCGTACAGCCATCACCGCACGCTCGTAGTGGACGTGCGGGCGCAGTTTTTCCATACAAAGAATCCGGGCGCCCATTTCCTCGAAACGTTTGTGATCGAGATTGACCACCTGGTAGCGCCGAAAATCGGCGATATAAAACGGGTCCGGCAGCCCCTCAAAAAACGGTTCGTCCTTGCCCGCATGGGTTTTGTGCACCGGATAGGTGCCAAATGACATTTTGTATCGGTGGTTCACCTCGCCGAGGCGAAAATGGTGGCAGGCCATTTGGAAGGAATGGCAAATGAAAAAGCAATGCTTTTTGTTTTCGGGATCATCCGTACGACGGTTCCACTGCCAGAGCTGCTCGATGAGATCAAAATAGCGCTCAAACCACGGCCCGTCATTCAGGAGCGGATCGCCCGGCCCGCCGGAAAACAGATAGATATCGTACGACAAGTCCGGCACCTCGTTTTTGGCACGCACATCGAAATGATCGAATCGCAAGACATTGGCGTACCGGGCCAGCATGGTCTGGAGCATGGGGATGCCCCGGTTGGATTCCCCATTGTACATATCTAAAAGTGCAGCACGGAGCATAAAAAAGCGTGTTTTGAAAAAGCCGAAAAAGAAGACAGAAACAACCTCTCGGGAGTGCAGCCGCACACACCAACAGGAATTTACCAAAACTGATTAGGGGGGATTGGTCGCAAGCAACTTCTAAAATCGGGACGGGTTGGCAAAGGTCGGGCGCAAGAATCGTTATTTCGCTGCCAAGTCTATATTTTTGCCCGCTAAAGTTTCACCCACCACCACCGATCTCTTGCCATGAAATTTGTTTCCGAAGATATTATTGATGCCATCATTGACGCGCTGGAAGATATGAGCGACGAGCAGTATGAGCAGGAAATGGAAAAATTTGCGGAAGCGCAGCCTGTTCTGGTTGCGTACCTCTTTGACGACGAAAATTTTCACCTGCTCACCGAGGACGAACGCGGCTACATGCAGTATTTGTCCCTGATAGCCTGGCTATCGAACACCAAAGTCAACGGCCAAACCGAGCCGGTAAGCGAGGAAATGATCGGTCAGGCCGAGGAGCGGAACTACGAAATTCTGGAAGCCAATACGGCCAAGCGGTTTCGCGACCGCCTGGATGTCTTTTTTGAAAATACGCCTCAGGAGGACTTGCTGGCCTTCGCCGAGGAGGCTGTACTGGAAGACGAGGAAGGAACTCCCGAGGTATTGGTCACCAAAGAAGGCCGGGAACCGGTTTTTATAGCCGTGAAAACGGTGATTGATGTGCTGACGGGAGCCTGATTGGTTCGGCAAGCGAACGCTATGCCAGCGCATCGCGCCGCCGCTCCTTGGCCAACCGGATGCTGCGGGTTTCAAACTCGTCCCGTAGCGCTTCGTGGATAAAATCCAGGGTTCCGATGTAGTGTTCACCGAGCGTCCACCAGCCAATATCCACTTTCATATCATCCCGGCTGATACCCGTGATGACCACTTCCGGTGGCCGGTTAGCCACCAGCAGGGTGCAGCGCGCCGCCGCCGCATCCACCGCCTCACGCAATGCGGGCGCCGATGTGGCGCTGTCGAGCAACACCGTGATCTCGGCAAGCACCTCCGAACCTTTGGCTATATTCGTGATGGCGCCTTCCGTGATTTTGGAATTTGGAATGATGATTTTTTTGGCGTGGTCGGTAATCAGAACCGTATTGAAAATCTGAATTTCCGACACACAACCTATGTGCCCCTCCACCTCCAGCAGGTCGCCAACGCGGTAAGGCCGGAACAACAAGATCAGTACGCCGCTGGCAAAATTGCCCAGACTGCCCTGCAAGGCCAGACCCACGGCAAACGCTACGGCCGAAAAGACGGCAATAAACGACGTAGTTTCAATGCCGACCTGCCCGGCCACTACCAGCAGCAGGGCCACCTTGAGGGCCACGTCCACCAGCGATATAAAAAAAGGCCGCAGACTGTCGTCAATCTGTCGCTTGCGTACCAGCGCATCCACCGAACCGGATATGCGGCGAATGACCCAAAGGCCGACAAACAGGATGAGCAGGGCGGATACCACCTTGGGGCCATACTGGAATAACAGGCCGTTGATTTGTTCGAGGTACGTTTTTTGTTCCATGAGCGTTTGTTTGCGTCAATGACTGCACCAAACCGCCCGTTTGGGCGAAAGGCGGCGCAAAGTCGGCAAAAAGCAAATATCCTTGCACCCCTTTCTAACATTATTCCTGTATCTAATTTTTTGAACAACATGAGAAACCTGTTGTCGTCGCCGATACTGATCGCGGCACTACTCCTGACCTATGCCTGCAACCCCAAAGTCGCAGATAAAACAAGCGCAACACCCTCCAAACCAACTCCTGAAGCCACCTGGGATACCCTTGGAAAACCCCTGATGGGCAACGAGGCAGCCGACTCCGAATATGCGGATGAAGAAGAACCCGAAGACTATTTCGTTCTGGATGAGGCCGTCGTCAGCCCCGGCAATGACGCCCTCGAACGCCCCGACACCCTCCCCCGATACAATACCTCCCACACGTTCGAGCATGATCTGATCCACACCAAACTGGAACTCTCCTTCGACTGGGATAAAAAACACGCCAACGGCAAGGCCACGCTTACCCTCCGACCGTGGTTTTACCCCACCGAAAAACTGACGCTGGATGCCAAAAACTTTGATATCCACTCCGTGAATTTTGAGGGTAAAAAAGACACGCTGCGGTACGACTACAACAACGAACAACTCGTCATTCAACTCGGCAAAACCTACACCCGTACCGAGGAGTACAAAGTCGTCATCGCCTATACCGCCAAACCCGATGAGCGCGAATCCTTCGGGGGCAGCGCGGCTATTACCAGCGACAAGGGCCTGTACTTCATCAATGCCGATGGTGCCGACCCCGAAAAGCCCCGGCAAATCTGGACCCAGGGCGAGACCGAAAGTAACTCGTTCTGGTTTCCCACCGTGGACAAACCCAACGAACGCTGCACCCAGGAAATGTACCTGACCGTAGCCGACAAGTACAAAACCCTTTCCAACGGCCTGCTCATTTCCTCCAAAAAGAATGCCGACGGCACGCGTACCGACTACTGGAAAATGGACAAACCCCACGCGCCGTACCTGTTTATGATGGCCATAGGCGAGTACGCCGTAGTGAAAGACAAATGGCGCAACATCCCGCTGGAATACTATGTGGAGCCGAAGTACGAGCAATATGCCCGCGACATTTTCCCGTACACCCCCGAAATGCTCGAGTTTTTCTCCAAAAAACTCGGCTACGATTACCCGTGGCAGAAATACTCCCAGGTTGTTGTGCGCGATTACGTCAGCGGCGCCATGGAAAATACCACAGCGGTGATCTTCGGCGAATTCATGCAACACGACCAAACGCGGCCTGCTCGACAACCACCTGACCAACGAAAAAGTAGTGGCGCACGAGATGTTCCACCACTGGTTCGGCGACCTCGTGACCACCGAAAGCTGGGCCAACCTGACCCTCAACGAGGGTTTTGCCAACTACTCCGAATACCTCTGGCTGGAGCACAAGTACGGCCGCGACGAAGCCGACTACCATGAGCTGGTCGAACGCCAGGGCTACATCTATTCCGCACTCGATGGCGGCCACCCGCTCATCCATTTTGGCTACGAAAGCCGCGAAAGCATGTTCGACGCCCACTCCTACAACAAGGGCGGCGCTATCCTGCACATGTTGCGCGCTTATTTGGGCGACGACGCTTTCTTCGCCTCGCTGAACTACTACCTGAAAAAACACGCCAATACCGATGTGGAGGCCCACGAATTGCGCATGGCCTTCGAAGACGTTACGGGTCAAGACCTCAACTGGTTCTTCAACCAGTGGTTCTTTTCCTCCGGCCACCCCAATCTGGATATTTCCTGCGACTGGGATGCCGATGCCAAAAAAGCCGTGGTCACCATCGCCCAAACACAGGAACCAAACAAAGAAACGCCTTACATCTACGAGCTGCCCCTGCAAGTAGACCTCTACGATGCCTCGGGCAAGGCTCGCCGGGAATCCATCCGCATGGTCAACCGCACCCAAACCTTCACCTTCGACGCGCCTGTCAAACCGGCTTTCATCAACGTGGATGCCCAAAAAGCCCTTTTAGCCGTCAAAAACGACCAGCACCCGCCGGAAGAGTGGGCGTTTTTGTACCGCAACGCCCCCCTCTGGCAAGACCGCTGGGAGGCCGTGCAAAACCTGAAAGAGAACCCCGACCAGTTGGCCCGACAGGTCCTGACCGAGGCACTGCGCGACAAACACTGGTCTATTCGCCAGGAGGCGCTTTCGGTGGTTGACCCGGAAGATGCCGACGCGATGGTACTGGTGGCCCAAATCGCAGAAACGGATACCAAACCGGACGTGCGTGCAACGGCCATTGCCGTACTGAGCCAACTCGAAGATCCCCGATACTCGCCCGTTTTCGAAAAAGGACTGGGCGACGACCAGCCGTACAGCGTTTTGATAGCCTCCCTCGTTGCGCTCAGCCGGGCCAATCCCGAGGCTGCTTTGGCTGCTGCCAAAAAGTTGGAAAACAATGAAAACCAGGGTGTCGTTCTGGCCGTAGCCGAGTTGTACGCCGGCAGCCCGGAGGCTGGCGCGTTTCCGTGGTTTGTCAAACAAGCCGGCAAAATGGACAACATGGCGGCCTTCAGGTACTATGAACTGTTTGCCGGGTATCTCCTGGACCTGAACGATCCGGCTATCGTGGACGAGGCCGTCAAAGGTTTTCAGGCGGTGGCGCTGAACAGCAAAAACAGCCTCTGGAGGCGTTTTTCCAATACCCGGGCTATCGCTGAATTGCGCAATTTTTATCGCGAAGCGGCCGACAAATCCAGGGCGGATGCCCTGAACCTGATCCTGACCGACATCCGGGAAAAGGAAACTGACCAGACCCTGAAAACGTACTACGCGATGTTTGAATAATTGCCCTATTCTTGTGGCAAAAAAACGATGGCTACCCGCTCGACTTTGCCCTCCGAACGTTGGTTTTTTTTCGCCTTGTTGCTCATCGCCCTGTTGCCCGTGTGGGCATCAGGGCGATTTTTCGTCACCGGCGACGGCCCCTGCCATTTGTACAATGCGCATGTGCTGCTGGACTACCTGCTCGGGCGAAACCTGGATTTTTACGACCCGTTCTACAACCTGAACCTGAACCTGAACCCGAACTGGCTGAGCCACATAGTTTTGGCGGGTTTGCAACTGATTTTCGCGCCGGAAACTGCCGAGAAAATTTTCCTGTCGAGCTATCTCCTGCTTTTTGGCTTTGGCCTGCGCTACCTGCTCCGGCAAATCAACCCGGACAGTATTTTTATGAGCAGCGTGGGGCTGCTGTTTGTTTGGCACCACCTGCTCGTGTCGGGTTTTTACAACTTCTCGTTGAGCATCACCGGCTTTTTCTGGATCGGCGGGTACTGGCTGAAGTACCGAAAACAGCTGACACCGGGTCGGATCGCGATTCTTGCCACGGGCTGGGTCTTTTTGTACTTCACGCACGCTTTGGGCACGATGTTCAGCCTCGTTTTTGTCGGCAGCGCCATCCTCGTGGAAGCACTGCGCGCCTTTCGATCGGTTGGGCTTCGGCAGGCCTGGCAACAACACGCCACCAGCACCCTGCGTACGGCTCTTGCGGCACTGCCCATGCTGGTTTTGCTGGTCTGGTATCTTTTGCGAACACCCCCGAATACCGGCACGGATTCCCGAACTATTGCCGACCTGCTGGAGGACTTGTTGCAGCTCAGGAACCTGATCCTTTTGAACTCGACCGAACGCGACACGGTGAAAGCTGTAGCCATTTTTGCCGGGCTGCTCTTCGCGGTCGCGGCATGGCTGCGGTGGCGGGAGCGCCGGGCCGCAGCAGGCGATTTTCTGCTCCTGTTCGTAGCCGTGGCATTGTGGCAGTATTTTTCTCCCGAAAATTCCAGGGCAGCGGGTTTGCAAATCCCCTTGCGCATCCAGACGTTCGCGTGGCTGGGGATGCTGTGCTGGGCGGCTACTGCCAATTTTCCCGAATGGGTGCGGAAAAACGCGCCCGCCGCGGCCACCGTACTGCTGGTCGTGCTGACATTTCTGCGCTTTCCGGCACACCGAAAAGCCTCCGAATTGGTGGAAGACTATTTATGGTGTATCCCGAAAGTAGCCGACCGCTCGGTTGTGCTGGTGCTCAACTACGATTTCAACGGCCTGGACAAGGCGGGTAAAGCAATTGCCAACAGCAACTGGTTGTTTGTGCATGCGGCCGACTACCTCGGCGCATACCAGCCGGTCATTTTGTCGGACAACTACGAAGCCACCAAACCATACTTTCCAATCAACTGGCAATGGCAGCGCGATATGTTTGCCCAAACAGACAAGGACGGGGTCAATTTTGAAAACCGCCCGCCGCGCGCCGACATCCTGAACTACAAGCGTCGCAGCGAAGGCTACGACATTGACTATGTGCTTTTTTTGAGCTACGACCCCCGGTTTTATGACCATGACTATGCGCGGGAGATTATGGGGCAGGTTAAGCAGGCCTACGAGTTTGTCGGTTTTTCTCCAGGGGGCAAAGCGGAACTTTGGCAACGAAAGCGGGAGTAGGGTTCTGCTGTCGGACACCTTTCAATTTGGTGAAAATCAATTTTTTGAGAACAGTTTAAGTTTAAAAAAATATACGAAACAGGTGTTGGAACCGCCCTTGGCGAGCATGAGAGTATCTACTTTCAAGCGGAATAAATACCGTTTGGCTTTCAAAACGATACCCGTCCTTTTATGCTCGTCAAGACTTTTGCCGCCGCCGTGCGCGGTGTGGATGCCCAGACCATTACCATTGAAGTGAATACAGGCGGGTCTCTGGGTACCACCGCCGACAAGCCCGGCTATTTTATCGTGGGCCTGCCCGACAGCGCCGTACGCGAAGGCCAGCAGCGCACCGAGGCCGCGCTGAAAAACTCCGGCCTGCGCCTGCCCCGTTTCAAAACCATCATCAACCTCGCGCCCGCCGATGTGCGCAAAGAAAGGCTCGGCATTCGACCTACCCATCACCATCGGCATGCTGGCCGGTACGGGGGTGATTCCGGTGGATAACCTCGACCAGTTTTTTATCATGGGCGAGCTCTCGCTCGATGGTTCCCTGCGCCCCATCAAAGGAGCCTTGCCGATTGCCATTCAGGCACGCAAGGAAAAATTTCGGGGTTTTATTCTGCCTAAGGCCAATGCCCGGGAGGCCGCCATTGTCAGCGATTTGGACGTGTATGGTGTGGAAACCCTCAACGAGGCCATTGATGTGCTCGCCGGAGCCGATACCATCAAACCCGTGCAGGTGAACGCCCGGGAGGAATTTGCCGCCAACCTCGACAACTACGACGTGGATTTCTCCGATGTACGAGGCCAGGAAAATATCAAACGCGCACTCGAACTGGCGGCAGCCGGCGGGCACAACGTGATTCTCATCGGCCCGCCGGGCGCCGGCAAAACCATGCTGGCCCGGCGGCTACCCACTATCCTGCCCCCGCTCAGTCTGCATGAAGCCCTTGAAACCACCAAAATACACTCCGTAGCGGGTATCCTCGACGGAAATTCGGCTCTCGTCACCACCCGCCCCTTTCGCTCCCCGCACCATACCATCAGCGACGTGGCGCTCGTGGGCGGCGGCTCCGACCCCATGCCCGGCGAAATCAGTGTAGCCCACAACGGCGTACTTTTTCTGGACGAGTTGCCGGAGTTCAAACGCACCGTGCTGGAGGTCATGCGCCAGCCCATGGAAGAGCGCCGCGTCACCATCAGTCGCGCCAAGGTATCGGTGGACTATCCGGCCAGTTTTATGCTCGTAGCCAGCATGAACCCCTGCCCGTGCGGCTACTACAACCACCCCGACAAGGAGTGCGTGTGCGGCCCCGGTGTGGTAAAACGGTATGTATCCAAAATTTCAGGCCCCCTGCTCGACCGCATTGACCTGCATGTGGAGGTGACGCCCGTTTCCTACGACGAACTCACGGGCACCGAACGGCCAAAAATTACCAGTGCCGAAATTAGGCAGCGCGTCCTCCGTGCCCGCGACGTGCAGGCCGAGCGCTTCAAAGACCTGCCCGATGTGTATTGCAATGCCCAGATGCCCAGTCGCATGGTACGCGAAGTATGCGCTCTCGACAGCGCCGGTATCCTCTTGCTCAAAACAGCCATGGAGCGCCTCCAACTCAGCGCCCGCGCCTACGACCGCATCCTCAAAGTGGCCCGCACTGCCGCCGATCTGGCCGGCAGCGCAGATATCCGGATCGAGGATTTGTCGGAGGCGATTCACTACCGGAGCCTGGATCGGGAAGGATGGGCGGGGTAAGAATTCATCGTTCTTCACTACTAAAAACCGTTACTTTGCAGGAAATTGCCAATCATATTGCTGAAACAAAAAAAGAGCATGACCGACCTGCCCAACTATTCCGTAGGCACAGCTGCCGAACGCTCCGTGCGGGCATTGCTCGACCACGCCCCTTTGGTATTCAGGAGCAGAATGACGCACGAAGAGTTTCACGAATTTGTACTAAGCCATGGCGATCTGAGAATCGAACGCGACAAACACGGGATCATTACCATCCATCCGCCTATGTCCTTTGATTCCGGCTATTACGAAGGTGAAGGCTTTTTTGCTTTGAAACAGTGGTCTAAGGCCAACAAACTCGGCATGGCATTCAGCCCATCCACGTCCTTTGATTTGCCTGATGGGGCTGAGTTAAAGGCAGATGGAGCATGGATATCCATGGACAGAGTGCGACATCTTCGCCCGGAGGAGCGCAAACACATAGCCCAAATCGTTCCGGACTTCATCATCGAAATGCGCTCGGAGACAGACCGCATTGCCCAACTGAAAAGAAAAATTAGCGAGGGCTGGATCGCCAATGGCGTGCGTTTGGCCTGGCTCATAGACCCGATAAAAGAACGCGCCTGGATATACCGCGCCGATGGCAGCGTGGAAGACGTACATGGGTTTCACCGGGTATTGTCTGGGGAGGACGTGTTGCCAGGATTTGAATTAAGTTTGGCCAGCCTTAAAGAGTGACTGGGCTTGTCTGCCGGCTAAATATTGGTTTCCTTTGCACGTTGTTTCCCAAACCGGTTTTTTCGATTCGTGCAACCTATCCACCACTGTGACCGGGAATTTGAATTGGTGCCTGACATCCACGTTATCGGCCTGGCTGATAACGGTGGCCGGTTGTTTGGACCTGAAGGCACAAACCTTTTCCAGTGGATACGAGCGATTTGATACCGAAAACGGATTGCCGCACCGAGAGGTAAATGCAATTCATGAAGACAAGCGGGGATTCATCTGGTTGGGTACGCCGCAGGGTTTGTGCCGCTTCGACGGCCGGCGGTTTCAGACATTCAACGCGCGCACCGATGGTTTTCAGCACGACAATATTTGGAACATACTGGAAGATGCCGATGGCTGGTTCTGGTTATTGCCATTGCCGCCTTATGACGATTTTGATATCTGGCATCCCGTCCGGCGCGAACGAACCACCTTTCGGAAAAAATTTGGCATAAACCCGCCAAACATCGGTGGTTCGGAAGAATTTTTCGGTTCCTATTCCGATTCGTGGGTAAGGTCGAAATCTGACGGAGCCATTTTCACTTTTTTGAACGACTCGACGCTGATGTCCTGCCATCCGGACCATGGATTGAAAACTGTGGCGACGGAAAAACTGACCAATCCTTTTATCATCGCGGCCGAGACGCTTGTTTGGGTGCTGAGCGGAATCAATCGCTTGGTGTGCCTGACGCCTTCCGGCAAAACCGTGCGGTCAATTTCGTCGGCCAAGCCGATTGCTTTCGGCGCCCAGGATGCCCCTAAACCACCGTTTTATTTCTTTGATCGCGACCTTTACGGCACCAAAAAACCCTACCGGATGGATGCTTCAGGACAATCGCACCAACTGGGGCAAGCCTACCGGCATCCGGTTTTGCTCCACGGGGCCGACAAACCCCATTTGGGGGAAGACCTGATTCTGGACCGTACGGCGATTTTCCGTACAGACGGCAGGCAGGTACTCGATCTGGCGGCTATATGGAAAACACACGGCCAAACCCTGGAGAACAAAGAGCGAAAAATAGTACGCAGCCTGTACTTCGATCGGAGCGGCAAACTGTGGATGGGCGGCAGTTTCGGCCTGGAGGTGTTTTCCATTCAAAAAATAATTTTGAACGCTACCTCTGGAAACCCAAGGATTGGGAGTCCACACGCGGCATTTGGGCCAATGACAAACGGATATTAGTGAACCGGGAAGCCTACGGGACGTGCATGATCAACCGGAAGACGGGATCGGTGCGGGATGTTTTTTCCTTTTCCGCGAAATTTGGCTTCTATGCGATCAGCCCATTGCGAGCAGGCGGTTTTGTTGTCGGGCACGACAACCGCTTGTTTTTTATTCATGACGACGGCAACCTGATCCGGGACTTGCACACCGAATTCCCCAGCTGGTCGCTTCTGCAACGCCCCGATGGGTCGTTTTGGATTGGATCGGCTACTGGTATCAAGGTGCTGGACGCCCAAACCGGCGTAATTCAGCCGCTCCACCTTCCGCCTGCTTTTCGGGACCTGGCGGAGGCAGCCGTCATGCATATAGGCGCCGACAGGGCCGGCCGGGTGTGGGTCTGCTCGAACCGAGGGCTGTTTCGGGCGAATGCTTCCGGCGTAATAGAAGCGCAATATTCCACCTCCGGCAAGGGGCGGTTTTACCTGCCGCACAACACGATCCATCATTTTTACGACGACGGGAAAAGCCATCTCTGGCTCGCCAGTGGCGGCGGCGGGCTGATCCGGCTTGCGCCGGATCCGGCCGACCACAAAGAAGGGGGAGTGCCCGCCCGCCAGTGGACCCTGAACGACGGACTTTCCCATGATGTGGTGTATGCGGTTTACCCCGATCACAAGGGCAATCTCTGGCTTAGCAGCGACAAGGGGATCATGCGATTTAACCAGGAAACCGGCAAAGTGAAAACTTACCTCGAACGATCCGGGATCACGCATCACGAGTTCAACCGAATCGCTCATTTTCAAGATAAGCAAGGGCAACTGTATTTCGGCGGCTTGAACGGGGTGACCGCTTTTCACCCCGATAACCTGCAGAACAATCAGGATAGCCCCGACCCTCTTTTAGCCATCGTCGCGTTCGAACAGTTTGACGGCAAACAAGGGAAAGCCGTGGACGGCACGGCCCGCCTCATTGCGTCCAATACTATTCGTTTGCAGCCTTCCGATCATTTTTTTAACCTGGAAGTTGCGTTGTTGAGCTTTGAAGATGTGGCCCAAAACCGCTTCGCCTTTCGCCTGGAAGGCCTGGAGGAAAAATGGAGTTACACCGATAATCCCGTGCTGCGTTTCGGTCGGCTTCCGTTTGGGCAATACCGGCTGGTGGTGAAGGGGCAAGATGCCCTGGGGCACTGGTCAGAACATCAGCTTCGCCTGACGGTCGAGGTAGTGAAGCCTTTTTACCTGCAAAGTTGGTTCCTCTTGCTGGTCTTCAGCCTGCTGATTGCCGGTACGGCGGGATATATCAAAATACATACCTGGCAGTTGCGCCAGCGCCAGCGGGAATTGGAGCAATTGGTGGCAGAACGAACCCGGAAAATTTCGGAAGACAAACAGACCATCGAAAAGCAGACGGAGGAACTGCGCCAGTTGGAAAAGTTGAAATCCCGGTTCTTTGCCAACGTGAGCCACGAACTCCGCACCCCGCTGACCCTGATGCTCGGGCCGGTAAACAACCTGCTCAAGCGTCCCGATTGGAAAGACAAAGACCGGCAAATGCTTGCGTTGATACAGCGAAACGGTGCGCAACTGCTCAAACTCGTTAACGAGATACTCGACCTGTCAAAACTCGAAACCGGACGCATCGAATTGAACCAAAAACCGGTGCTTTTGCTGGATTTTCTCAAGCCGATGGTGGCGCAGTTCAGTTCCTTCGGCGACAGCGAGCGCGTACATTTCCAGTTTGATTACCGGGCGAACAAGCAGTTGTGCATCCTGCTCGACAAGGATAAATTTGAAAAAATAGTCCACAATTTCTTGGCCAACGCGCTCAAATTCACGCCAGAGGGCGGAAAGGTGGCGCTCATTGTGGAGGAAGCCGGAGATGCCTTGCTGGTAAAAGTTGCCGATACCGGCCCAGGAATTCACCCCGACGACCTGCCGCATATTTTCGACCGCTTTTACCAGTCAAAATTGCCCGATGTGTCCGGTCAGGGAGGTACCGGAATCGGACTGTCGCTCTGCAAGGAACTGGCCGTGCTCATGGACGGCAGCGTTTGGGCAGAAAGCGAATACGGTTTCGGGAGCAAGTTTTACCTCCGGATGCCCATGGAAAAAGCGGACCCGGCAAACGCCCAACCGATACCGGATGCGTCCCAAACGTCGGAACCAGACGCCACACCGGCAGCCGAGGATAAAGACCCGACGGCAGTTGGCCACGACAAGGCGCATGTCCTGATCATGGAAGACAATGCAGACCTCCGCCGGCTCCTTCAGAGCTACCTGGAAGAAAAATACCGGATCAGCACGGCGACAAATGGTCGGGAAGGGCTTGCCGCGCTCGCCGCCGGCCTTCGGCCCGACATCATCCTTTCCGACGTGATGATGCCCGTGATGGACGGCATCCAGATGATCGAACGAATCAAAGAGCAGGATGCGCTGCGGCACATACCCATCATCATGCTCACGGCCCGCACCGATATAAAGGTAAAAATGAAGGTACTGCGGTTGGGCGTGGACGATTACCTCATCAAGCCCTTTGATGAAGACGAACTGCTTGCCCGAATGGACAACCTGCTTCGATTCTCCAAAGCCCGCAGCCTGGCTGATTTCGAGGACGAGCCGACGGATTTGTACCATGCCGAAATCGAAGACAGGCAACCGGATAACCCTCCCGGGGTGGTGCTCAGTACGGACGACACCGATTGGCTCCAAACGGTTGAAGAAACGACCTACGAACACCTGCTGCATTTCAACTTCAACGCCGAACTTCTGGCATCCCGGCTGAACCTCAGCACCCGCCAGCTCCAGCGCCGCATCCGACACTGTACCGGCCTGAGCACCAACCAATACATCCAGGAAGCGCGCCTGCAACAAGCACGGGAATTACTGGAAGGCGGAACGGTTTTGGTGAAACAAGCCGCTGCCCAGGTTGGGTTCAAGGACGTGAAGTACTTCACCGGGTTGTACAAAACCCGGTTCGGCAAATTGCCTTCGGATTCTTGACCGAAGTGCTGTGGCAGCATTCCAATGTCCGGATTGTCCCCCATAATGTCCGGATTGTCCCCCATGATTGTCCTGATTCCTCTCTTTCGCCCATCTACCTTTGCCTTTGCAACAGGGCTTGGTGGAATTGATACGCTTTCCCTACCCTACTGTTCATCCTCCCACCGATTCGATGCCCGGAGTTTTAGCGCCGGTGATCATTGTCACACTACTTTAATACTCCGGTTTTTTTATGCCGCTTGCCTGACTGGTTTTGCCAGGCACTGCACCGCTTTTTTATCTGCAGGGTGAGAGAAACCGCAACCGCTCCCGTTTTTTTACTTAAAAAATTTTCAAGACATGACACCTCTCCTACACAAAAAATATGGCAGCCGCTTCGGCTGTGTTGCACTGATATGGGTGGCCATATTGCTTTTTCCCGGTTTGGGCGCCGCACAGTGCCCCGCCGATGGCATCACCTGGGCCACCCGCAACGCCGCACAGGCAAACCAATGGAACCGTGTGACGTATGGCAATGGTTTGTTTGTGGCAGTGGCATCAGATGGAACCAACCGTGTCATGACCAGCCCCGATGGCATTACTTGGACCGCCCGCAACGCCGCAGCGGCAAACGCTTGGTGGTCTGTAACGTATGGCAATGGTTTGTTTGTGGCAGTGGCTCAAGATGGCGCCAACCGTGTCATGACCAGCCCCGATGGCATTACCTGGACTGCCCGCAACGCCGCAGCGGCAAGCAATTGGATTTCCGTGACGTATGCCAATGGCTTGTTTGTGGCAGTGGCATGGACTGGTACCAACCGTGTCATGACCAGCCCCGATGGCATCACCTGGACCGCCCGCAACGCCGCAGCGGCAAACCAATGGGTGTCTGTGACGTATGGCAATGGCTTGTTTGTGGCAACGGCACAGGCTGGTACCAACCGTGTCATAACCAGCCCTGATGGCATCACCTGGACCGCCCGCAGCGCCCCGGGAGCAACAAACTCATGGGAGTGTGTGACATATGGCAATGGCTTGTTTGTGGCAGTGTCATGGAATGGCACCCCAAACCGGGTCATAACCAGCCCAGATGGCATCAACTGGACCGCCCGCACCCCTGAGTTCAACACTTGGTATGCTGTGGTGTATGCCAATGGCTTGTTTGTGGCAACTTCAGGTGCCAACCGTGTCATGACCAGCCCCGATGGCATCAACTGGACCGCCTACCCCGCCCCACAGGCAAGCGAATGGTATTCTGTGACCTATGGCAATGGCACGTTTGTGGCCGTGTCTCAAAATGGCGCCAACCGGGTCATGACCAATCCGAGTTTCGTCACCCCCGCTGTATCCATTGTAGCCAACCCCGGCAACACCATCGCCGCCGGCACGAGCGTAACCTTCACCGCCACGCCCACCAACGGCGGCGCCACGCCTGCCTTCCAATGGAAGAAAAATAATGTAAACGTAGGCACTAACAGCCCCACCTACACCGATGCCACCCTCGTCAATGGCGATGTGATCACGGTGGTGATGACCAGCAGTGCCCCCTGCGCCCTTCCTGCCACGGCTACAAGCAATCAGATCACGATGACGGTAACGGGGTGTACTCTACCTGCCTTCACCGCCTGCCCGCCTGCGCCCGTGACCCAGTGCGATGCCGTGGTGACCTACACCGTGGCGGCCAGCGGAATCCCCACGCCTACGCTGACCTACGCCTTTACAGGCGCAACCACCGGCAGCGGCGGCGGCACAGGCAGCGGAGCGACCTTCAACCAGGGCAACACCACCGTGACGGTGACCGCGACAAATTCCTGTGGCGGACCGACTTGCGTATTTACTGTGAGTGTGGCTGCCACCGACAACGACGGCACGGCCGATTGCAACGACGGCTGCCCGAACGACCCGAACAAAACAGCCCCGGTAATTGCGGTTGTGGCAATTCAGACACCGGCCCACTTACAGTTACCTGCCCGACTTCTGTTCCCGTCATTTCAACCAATCCAAGCTGCCAAGGCACCATTCCGGATTATACGGCGCTGGCACTTGTCTCCGGCACCGGTTGTGCGACCAGCACGGTGGTACAAACACCGCCACAGGGCACCATCGTCAACCCCGGCACAGTAACAATAAAACTTACTGTTACGGATTCCAACTCAGGCGAAACAGCCAACTGCATATTCAATGTAACCGTATCTGGTGGCTGCGGCAATTGATGAACACGCTGCACAGTTTCTGAAAACATTGAAGCATGTTTTGATAATTCGCCCCTCGGCAGATGCGCCGGGGGGCTTTTTTTGTTACCGCACGGTGCTAATCCCTTAAGCCGCAACCATTTTTAGGTATAAATTCGAGAGTGTTCAGCGGCGCGGAGGCGCGGAGTTATAGGCTGTATCTCCGCGGCTCTGCGGTGAATTTGAATAGCATTCGGAGCAAAAAATGCTCGTTACCCTTTTGATACAACCCCAACTTGCCTTTTGCCATTTGCCTTTGCGCTGCACACCGTACTTTTGCTCCCGCTTCCGGGACACATCCAAACCAAACGCTCCGGGCTTTTTTACATGAAAAAACACAACTTCTCCGCCGGCCCGGCTATTCTGCCCGCCCCCGTACTCAAAGAAGCCGCCAAAGGCGTAGCCAATTACCTCGGCAGTGGCCTGAGTCTCATCGAAATGAGCCACCGCGGCCCCGAATTCACCGCCGTGATCGAAGAAGCGACCGCGCTTACAAAGGAACTGCTGAACATCACACCCGACAGCGGATACCAGGTTTTGTGGCTCAGCGGCGGCGCCAGCACCCAGTTTTTTATGGCTCCCATGAACCTGCTTGACGCCGGCGAAACCGCTGCATACATAGACACCGGTACCTGGGCAAACAAGGCCATCAAGGAAGCCAAAGCATTCGGGAATGTAGAGGTATTGGCCTCGTCCAAAGAGCAGAACTACGCGTTTATTCCCAAGGGTTTCAAGGTGCCCAAACACGCCAAATACCTCCACCTGACCAGCAATAATACCATTTTCGGTACCCAGTACCAGCGCATCCCAAAATCGCCCGTACCCATCGTGTGCGATATGTCGTCCGACTTCCTGAGCCGCCCGGTGGAGATTTCCAACTACGGCCTGATCTACGCAGGCGCGCAAAAAAACCTCGGCCCGGCCGGCACAACGGTGGTCATCGTTCGGGAAAATTTGCTCGGAAAAGTGAACCGCTACATCCCTACGATGCTCGATTACCGGACGTTCATCAAGGAACACTCTATGTACAATACCCCGCCGGTATTTCCGATCTACGTCTCCATGCTGACCCTCCGCTGGATCAAAAAAACGGGCGGACTGAAAGCCATGCACCGCCGAAACAAAACCAAAGCGAACCTGCTGTACACGGAAATTGATACCAATCCGCTCTTTGCCGGTACTGCCGCTCGCGAAGACCGCTCGCTGATGAACGCCTGCTTCGTGATGGCAAAAGGCTACGAAACCCTCGAAAAAGATTTTCTGAAAGAAACCGAAGCCAACGGTATGATCGGCCTCAAAGGACACCGATCAGTAGGTGGTTTCCGCGCCTCCATCTACAATGCCATGCCGAAAAACAGCGTGCAGGCGTTGGTGGACCTGATGCGGGATTTTGCCGTACGCAAAGGGTAAGGATTATTTTTTTGATCGCGCCTTCAGCGCATCTTCTGCCGCCTTAGCCGCTGCTGCCCGGTCCATCCACGGCCGGGACAGCTCCGGCTGGCCCATATCGTTGTAGGCCGAGCCGATGTAGTGCAGCAAGGTGGAATTTTCGGGTTCGTATTTCAACCCTTCCTGCCATTGTTCGATGGCCTCCGGAAAACGGCGCTGCATGGCCAGCACGGCGCCCAGGTTGCGCCGGGCATCAATGAAGCGCGGGTTGATGGCTACCGATTTCCGGTACACGGTTTCGGCAGAGTCCAGCTGCTGGCGCAAGAAGTAGATGAAGCCGAGGTTGGACAGTACCTTGTCGTCGTTCGGACGATGTTTAAGTGCCTGCTGGTAGTCGGCGAATGCCTGGTCGTACCGGCCCAGTCGGAAATAGGCCAACCCGCGACTCCCGTATGCATCGTGGTAGGCGGGAAACAGTTCCATTGCGCGGGTATAATACCCGATCGCCTTTTCCACCCAGGCCGTGTCGGTCACCACGTCGGCCCCTTCGTTCATTCCCTCTTTGATGGTCTCGATACCGAGGTGATAATTCAATTTGGCACAATCCGGCGAATACGGGACATCGGCTTTATACAAGGAGTAACTCGTGTACCAGTCCGGATTGCGCAGCACCGTTTTCACACTGTATGCCAGCAAGATAGCACCTGCCACGCCCCATACGAGCGTACCCTTGCCATTGGGGTTGCGCACCTGCTCCGAGGCCGGCGTGTCCGGCTCCGGATTTATTTTAAACAGGATGACGATCAGCGCCGCCAAAGCCAGCGCAAAACCCATGGAGGGAACATACAATACCCGTTCGCCGTAGGATGTACCGATGAGCATGAGCACATTGCTGAACAGCGAAAACGCAATGAGGTAGAACAGAATAGCGAAAGACAAGATGTGCTTTTTGCGCAGGTTCAGCAAGGCCCAGCCGAACATGCCGGCGTACAAGAAAAAACCGGCCAGTGCCCGCCAGTCGGCAAAAGTCACGAGTTTCATCTGCGGGTAGCCCAGATCGCTGACGAGCGGATGCGGGAAAACGAGCGTTTTCAGGTACAAGCCGCACATCATAAACGCCGAGGCAAAACGCGTTGCCGGGTCTTTGGCGGCCACGATAAAATTATCGAGCGCCGAATACACCTCCTGGTAGGGCTGGGCACTCAGCACCTGATGGCGGATAATTAAAAAAATGAGTGCCGGGACAAGGAAAAGCGCCAAAATGCGCAGATTTTGAAAAAATGACCGGTCAGTAAAAAACCAGATGGTCATGGGGATCAGTGCCAAAAAGGTGATCGAACTTTCTTTGGAAAACATGGCTACCGTGTACGAAAGTACGCCTGCCGTCAGCCACCCGGATTTACCGGTTTCGAAGTACCGCCATATCGCGTACAGCGAAGCCGTGCAGAAAAACAGGGCCAGAATTTCATCGAGGCTTTTGATATTGGCCACCACCTCCGTGTGTACCGGATGGGCTATAAAAAACAGGACGGCCAACGCCGGCAAAACAGGGTGGTAGATGATCAGTATGCGGCGCCAGGTGATCCAGAGCAGCCAGCCGCTCAGGCCGTACATAACGGCATTCATGATATGCCCCACTGCCGGGTTGTCGGGCGAAAGCTGCCATTGCAAGGAAAAAACAAGCAGGGAGAACGGGCGGTACAGCGACCCGGGACTGTTCCAGGCGCCGTAGCGATACTCCGTAGAAAACATCAGCCCGATATTTTTCAGCCCGCCCTTCGTCACCCAGTTTTCCTTGATGACCGAATAGTCGTCCAAACAATAAATATGTCCGAAGGTATTGATATACAGCACAAATCCGAGCGCTGCGGCCAGCAGGCCAACCCATGCAGGGCCTAAGGGAAGGGAGTGAGGGCGACCGGAGGCCGCTCCGGTGGGTTGGTTGCGCAAAGACGGTTTTTGGGGCTGCCTGGTTATTTTTCGCTTTGACATGACTTGGCTGCGTTCATTTCCCGGCGAAAGTAGGCGAAATGCTTGAATCAACTAATGTTAAGGTTTCTCAAAAAATCATGGCAAGTGCACGCAACTACCTACTTTTGAACCCGTTTTACACCAGTACTTATTTGATTCACACAAAAATGTTTCTCGTTATGAAAAAAGGTATCTTCCTCTTCTCTTTCCTCTTTGTACTCGGCCTTGCAGCCGCCAACGCTCAAAGCTGTCAGGGCGCAGCGTCCACATCCAAATCTTGCTGCGCTTCCAAATCTGCCAAGGCAGCAACGTCCGATGCTTCCATCGAAAAACGTATGGCTGAAGATGGCACGGTTTCCTATGTTCGTAAGGAATCCGACACCCAGGGCAACGTGAAGTTCGTCAGTGTACAATTCGACGAGGCTACCAACACCTTCGTGAATGTGGCTCCGAAAGGCGCTGTAACCGAAACACAGTCCGGCATGGTGAAAAAATCCTGCTCCGCCGAAGAAATGAAAGCATGTGCCGGTGGTTCGGCCTCCGCAAAAGCCTGCGCTGGTGGAAAAGCCGACAAAGCTTGCTGCGCTTCCAAAGCCGCCAAGACCGACGCACAGAAATAAAAATCTGAGTGCTGAAAGCAAACAGCCGGGGGACGGATACCGTCCCTCGGCTGTTTTTTATTAGAATTCCTGCGAAAGTCTAATAAGCCCCAAAATACCTTCTGACGAACCACTCCACCGACAACAGACCTGCCAGCAGCAGGAATATCCATTTCAGGTTGATAAGCGGATTCGTCCGGGTACTCTGGTAGATCACCGGCTTGATCGCACGAGCAGTTTTGATGCGCTCCGCAATGCCTGCCACATCCGCCTGGCGCACCATTTCGCCACCATACTGGACGCTCAACTGGCGCAACGCAGCGTGATTAGCTGTGGCGGCAAACAGTTCCAACTGGATCGGCTGCACGCTGAACCGGCCTTCATACACCAGATTCTGGCCATTGAAATTGGTGGTAGCGCGAAATGTATAGTTGCCAACAGGCAAAATACCCGCACTGAGCGCGTATGCTTTTCCCAACTTGTTGAACGTGTACAGAAACTCCTTGCCCTGTGCATTGCGGACGGACATAGCCACGTCGGAGACGTTAGTGAGTTCGTAATTGTCGTTGTAGAGTTCGGCGGCAAACAACACCGCTTCGTTTTCATTAAAGATATTTTGATCGAGCGAGACGCGAAACTTGCGCTTGTCCTCCTTGAGGGTCAGGTACTGCACGGTTTTACCCACCAATTCTTCAAAAATCTGGTGGTTGGTGTGCTGCATGTAGTCGAAAAGACGCCATTTCCACAGCCCTTCGCCGAGAAACAGCCCGGACTTGATGCCATCGGTTTCGCCGATGGCGAGCAACGGTTGCTCGGTATCTACCCTGCCGATTCGCTTCCAGAGTAAGACCTGGGCTTGTGGCGTAGCCGCGAAATTGCCGAATGCACTGGTCACTGGGTTGAATTTTGGCAGTTCCGACGCCACCTCCGGACTAAGCGAAAAAGCGGCAAATTGCGGCGATACTTTGCCCTGCACATCGTCGCTCTGCTGCGCGTTGCTCTGCACGCTCGCGAGGTTTTGCACCCGCGCCAATGCGCCGAAGTTGGTTTGCATACCCGCAATAAACAAACGCGGAATACGCTTGGCGTTCAGTGTGCCCAGAATGCCCGAAATATCATTGGTATTGGAGGGCAGGTTGTGCAAAACCACAAAATCGAACTTGGTCACGTCAATACCCGGCTCGCCGGCAAGTGCCACGGATACCTGATAGTTTTTGTTGCTCTCCAACGTCTGGCGCAGGGCAGAAATATCGGGGTGCGGACCGTTCGCCAACATCAGAATTTTTTGCCGGGCATCCAGTACGTCTATGAAAATGTCGCGGGTGTTGTTGACTGCCGAGCGTTCGCCGGGCACCTTGGCTACGCTGACCCTGTAGTGGGCCACACCCGGCTGGTCGGCATCCAGCAGTATTTCCTTGGTAAGAAAAAAATCGTTACCGGATACCGCGACCGGGAAGGACTGCAGGGTTCGGGTTTGGTCGCCACTGACCTTGCTGATAGTGAGCACCGTAGAAGCGCCTGCGCAGTTGGCGGCAGCCACATCTATCTGCACCGAAAACTTGTCGCCGAGGTAGGCTATTTTGTTATGAAACACCCGCTTGACCAGCAGATCCTTTTTAGGTGTCGTGTCGCCGAGAGCCACCGTGAAGACGGGTGCTGCGATCTGGGCGCCCGAGTAGGCCGGGTTGCTACCCTGGTTGTAAATACCATCGGAAGCCAGTACCACCGCGCCGAGATTTTGGGCGCCATAACGGTCGTAAATCTCGCGCATGACTCTGGAGAGATTGCTCACCTTGTCCGAAAAAGTAAAATCCACACCCTCCCGTACCTCGTCGCCGAACGCCAGTTCGTGCACCTCGTAGTCCTCGGCGAGGTTCTCGCGCAGGTTTTCCCAGTCTTGTCTGTACTGTTCCAATGCCGCACCCGAAAGTTCGACGCCTACACTTTCGGACACATCCTGTGCCAGCACGACTACCGGTTTTTTGGTTTCCGTGAGGACGCTTTTTAGCAGCGGCGACAGCAGCAGAGCGCTGATGATCGTCACCACCAACCAGCGTAGCACACCCAGCCAACGGTTGAGCATAGGCGCCTGTTCGCGGAAGGTAGTATCGCGGTAGTACAGCAAAAGGGCGTAGCCAAGTCCGAGTAGGACACAAAAAATCAGGAACCAGGCGGGAT
Organism: Lewinellaceae bacterium; assembly: GCA_016719605.1. Taxonomy (GTDB): domain Bacteria; phylum Bacteroidota; class Bacteroidia; order Chitinophagales; family Saprospiraceae; genus M3007. The sequence goes on from JADJYW010000029.1 coordinate 335,358, forward strand.
ATTGAAAAGAAAGGTTGGGCATTGCGTGGAGGTTCTACAAATCGGTCAAACGAGACGCAAAGGTGGGGAAATTGTTCAAAACTGTTTACGATTCCCCAAAGGCAACGCGCGTTACGACAACAATTTTTACCCTGCTTAACCTCAGTAGGTCGCTACCAAATCTTTCAAAATAGCCAGGTATTGCTGTTTGACCGGCTCGCGCAGAGTTTTGTTGGTATGGGTGTGAAAATGGTGAGCAGACAGGAAATTAACCTGGAGACGGTTCCACGCCTGCTCGCCGTGGAGCAGGTTGTAGGCCGCCAATTCCTCAAACAGCGATGTGCCAATGGCAAAAAAATCGTCCCGGCCCAGGTAGTCCAGATCGGCGTCGCAGATAATTTCTTCCAACAAATTGGTGGGCGACTGTGGAATTTTGGTGGACATGATCATGCCGCAAATGGTTTCAATGTCGTCTTTCGAGTACCCGAAACCCGGCAGAGCAGCACGCGCCATCACGCAGCCCTCGTATTCATGGCCGGCGTGTTTGTTGTGCACAAAACCGGCATCATGGAAAAGCGCCGCTGTTTTGACCAATACCGCCAAATGACCATGCACCCCTTCGCTTTCGCAAAGGAATTTGGCTGCCTGAAGCACGTCCAGCGTGTGGTGAAGTCCGTGATAAAGCAACTTGTCGGACAACTCCGTGCGCAACTTGGCCAGGATAAAATGTTTGGCGGCTCGATAATCCATTTGAACTGATTCGGTGCCCCGGTGAACGCTGCGTCAAATCGCTTTGTTGGACGGTGGACAGCGTAAAAGTCAGGCTTTTCTTAAAATTAACCCGCCCATGCAGAAATATTTTGCGCGAGTAGCCAATTTTGTGCCGCATTCCATACTGCTACCCAAAAGTATACACGCGTTTTTCGTTACTTTCTTGGATTGGCGTCGTTGAAAGCCCGCTTCTGTGCAGCCTGTAACTTGAATGCCCGACGCTTGTTTTCTTTCATTTTGTAAAAAATATACACCTATGATGAATTTGATGGACATCCTCCAAAACCAACTTTCCGACAACGTGCTGGATCAACTCAGCCAACAAGTCGGAGCACCAAAAGAACAAACTGCCGCAGCCGCCAACGGTATTTTTGCTACGCTGGTCGGCGGGTTGGCCAATAACGCTACCAATGAATCCGGCCTCACATCCCTGATGTCGGCCCTCGACCGCGACCACGACGGTAGTATCCTGGATGACCTGGGAGGCCTCATCGGCAATATGTCGCAAGGCGCTCCCCAACAAGCTGCACCCAATGCCCTGAATGGCGCCGGTATCCTCGGTCATATTCTCGGCGACCGCCAGGAAACGGCCGTTCAGCAGATTAGCCAGAACTCCGGCCTGGATATGGGTCAGATCATGAAACTTATGCCCATCCTTGCGCCTATCGTGATGGGCGTACTCGGCCGCGCCAAAAGTTCCGGTGGCCTCGACCTCGGTGGTCTGGCTCAGGTACTGATGGGATCAGCCCAAAATGCCCAGTCGGGTGGCTTCGGCGACCTGCTCGGTTCGGTACTGGGCAATGTGCTGGGCGGTGGCCAGCAGCAACCGCAACAACCGCAGGGTGGTGGCCTCTTCGGCCAAATCCTCGGTGGCATTCTTGGCAAGCGGTAGACACTTATCCTTCCTAAAAATCCATTCGTACACGCAGGTTCAGCCGCCGCCCCGTCAGATAGTTTGGTATCGCGTACTGCACATTGGTAATCGCCTTGATCCAGGTGTTGGAGGCCTCATTGGCCACTTTCATCAAATTGAATACTTCGAGGCTCATCCAGGTGTTGCGCGTGAACCGCAGCAAATGACGCGGGTGGCGGTTGCGCCATTCCTGTTTCCAAAGCTGAAAGCCGAAGCCGATATCCACCCGGTGGTATGGCTTGAAACGATAGGGATTCCGATAAATGACGTTGTTGTCTACGATACCAAAAGGCAAGCCGCTGCCAACCGTGAAATTGAGGTGCATGCGGATGTTTTTGTTGTTCCGCAGGTAGTCCTGGAAAAAAGTTGAAAACGTCATAAAACGATCGGTAGGCCGGGGAACATCAGCCACCGGGCGGCCCTCCCGGTCGCCGAGATTTCGTACCTGGTGCTGCACCCCGTCTATGGCCTCGCGGGTACGCAGAAAGGAAAGATTGACCCAACTCTCGGCGCCGGGCACAAATTCGCCGTTCAGACGCAAATCAAAACCGGTGGCGTAGCCCCGCGAGTCGTTCGCACCCGCATAACGGACACGCACATTGTCGAGATCGTAGGAAATCAAATCCCACATCCGCTTGTAATATGCCTCCGCGATGAGGCGCATCTTGACGGGCCGGCGTTTTCCCCAAAGAAAATCGTAGGTAAATCCACCCACAATATGCGCCGATTTCTGAGCCTGCGCATTGGGGTTCACCGCTCCGTTCAGGCGCCGCAGTTCCCGGTAAAACGGCGGCTGATAAAACAGCCCGCCGGCCAGCCGATACGACAAATCCTTGCTCGTATTCAACGGTTTGTACAACATTTGCACACGCGGTGTCAAAAACCAGTCACCATTCAGGTCCCAGTATTGACCCCGCACTCCGGCCGTGACCTGCACCTCGCGTACGCCGTCTTCCCGCCACGTCCAGGTATCCTGAAAAAAGGCCATGAGCCGATGGCTGTTCAGGCTGTTTTCGGTTTTCAATACCCGGCGCACGAGCAATTGGGTGGTATCGTAGGGCAGGGAATACAGGGCCGAGTCGAGGCGCTCCCATTCACTGATTTTATCGAAAATCGTTTCGTTTTGCCACTTCACCGACCACTGGAGGAAATGGCTGCGGGTGAGGCTCTGCTCGGATCGGTCGTTTTGTAATTCGATGCCGCCCCGGTACTCGGCATTACGCACATCAAGGGTGAGAAAATTCCGAATCCAGGTGTGCTGGGTGCCGGTGCCGAGCACATTCACAATCTCGCCGAACTCGTCGGACCCGAGGTTGTCCTCAATCTGCCCGAGGATATAATACCCCAGAATATCGAAACGCTCGTTTTCCTGGCTGCGCCAGGTTGAAAACAAAAATTTGTGATACAGCGGGTTGCTTGGTCGGTCGGGCAGGTAGGTGAGCGACACCCCACCCATAGCCTGGGTAAAATCGTCCACCTCCTGACCCTCGAATGCGGAGCGCAATTGCAACGCAAAATCAACCAGGCCAAAGGCCCGCACGAGGCTTTCCGGCTTGAAGCGATAGACCGATCGGTTGTAGTTCGCAATGCCGCCAAGTTGCCAGTTTCGGTTCAGGTCGTAGGTCAGGTAGGTTTGAAAATCGTAAAAATCCGGCACATATTCGCCCTGTATATCCAGGCTGCCGAGCAAGGTGCGGGTGGTTTTGTAGCGGGCGCCGGCGAGGTAGCGAAACGTCCGGTACGAGTCTTTCCGGTTTTTCACGCTGCCTTCGATGTGTGCCGAAGCGCCGAGCAGGCTGGCGGCGGCACTGGCGCGCAAACTGTCGGGGCGTTTGTATTTGATATCCAGCACCGACGACATCTTGTCGCCGTATCGGGCCTGAAAGCCGCCGGAGGAAAAAGACAGGTCGCGCACCAGATCAATGTTCGGAAACGTGAGGCCTTCCTGCTGGCCCGCCCGCACGAGTTGTGGGCGGTAAATCTCGAAATCGTTCACATAGACGAGGTTTTCATCGTAATTGCCGCCGCGTACCTGGTACTGCGACGTGAGTTCGCCGCCGGCGCCGGTGTTCACCCCAAGGGCAATGTGTGGCAGCACACTTTCGAGGTTGCCCGTGGTGCTGGGCAGGAGTTTGAGTTCCTCCATCTTGCGCTCGCGCACCATACCCGCATCGTCCAGACGCCGATCCCGGATGACCACTTCGAGGTTGGACTGGAGCGGGGCCATGGCCACGTCCAGCGCAAACCGTGCCCCGGATTGCAACGGCAACACATCGGCGCTGCCCTCTTTGTAGGCGAGGCGCCGAAAGCCGAGCGTCAGGCGCTGGCCGGCGGGCACCTGTATGGCATAGTTCCCATATTCGTCGGACGTGACGCCACCGCTGCCACCTTTCACAAAAACAGTAGCCAACTCCACCGGCTGCCCATCGGTAGCATCCGTGATGCGCCCAAAAACCGTGGCTGTTTGCTGCGCCCGGAGCAAGAGCGGAGCGAAGAAAAAACCAAAAAAGACAACGAACAAAACCGTCAATGCCCGAAACAGGGCAAAGGAGGGGGCCGCCTTGGTGCGCCGCAAGCGCGATGCGTATTGAAAAACCATGTTTTTGTGTTTACGAGTGTGTTTACCCTTCTTGCGCATAACGAAGTACCTCTTCCACATACTGCCGGTGATTGGCCAGGCGTGGCACCTTGCTCTGGCTGCCGAATTTGCCGCGGGCTTTCATCCAGCGGTAAAAGGTGCCGGGCGGCACCGGATGCAGGCGCAGGCAGTCGAGCGCCATACCCCGGAAACGCTTGGCCTCGTAGTCGGAATTGATACGCTGGAGCGCCTCGTCGAGCATTCGGTTGAAGTAATTTAGGTCGGCAGGCGCTTTTTCAAATTCGACCACCCACTCATGTCCACCCCGGCCACGGCTATTGGCAAAATACACCGGAGCAGCCGTGTACTCGGATACCAGCACATCCAGCCGGCGACACGTTTCGGCCAGCGCCTTGTCCGTGTCGCTCACCATAACTTCCTCGCCGAAAGCATTGATGAATTGTTTGGTTCGACCCGAAATCTGGAAACAAAACGGGTATTTCCGGGTAAATACCAGCGTATCGCCCGGCATGTAGCGCCACAGGCCGTTGTTGGAAGAAATAAGCACCGCGTAATCCTTGCCCACCTCCACATCGCTCAGCAAAACCGTGCGGGGGTGCTCCTGCTCCCATTCCTCCATGGGAATAAACTCATAAAAAACGCCATTGTCGGCCAGCAGCAGCATGTCATTCCGGTCGAGATCGCACTGCGCGCCGAAGTAACCCTCCGAGGCGTTGTAAATTTCCTGATAAACAAAATCGTCGCTGGGGATCAGTTCGCGGAAGGTTTGGCGGTAAGGATCGAAACCCACGCCACCGTGCATGTAGGCTTGCAGATGCGGCCACACTTCCAGCATATTTTGCTTGCCGGTTATTTCCAGGATTCGGCGAAACAGTACCAGCAGCCAGGTTGGCACGCCCCCAAACATAGCCACATCATCGGTGCGACTCATCAGATCGGCGATACGGTCGATTTTTTTTTCAAAATCGGGCATCAGCGCCGTCTCGAAATCGGGGGTATAAAACATCCGGCCGATGGCCGGCATGTGGTAGGTAAGGATGGAACTCACATCGCCTATCCGGGTTTTGGGATACTCCGGGAGCGGTGCAAAACTGCCCGGCATCACGAGGTTTCGGCGCCGGAAAATCTCCATATCGGGCCGGTTGTGGTATAGCAGGGCGAGCGAGTCCCACGTCCCGGCAATGTGGCCATAAACCAGATTGGCACGCGGAACAGGGATAAACTTGCTCTTGTCGCTGGTCGTGCCGCTGCTTTTGCTGTACCAATTGATCTCCCCGGGCCAGAGCACATCCCGTTCGCCGCGCATCATCCGGGCAATGTCTTCTTTCAGGCGGTCGTAGTCGTGTACGGGTATTTGCTTGCGAAAATCCTCCACCGTGCGGATATCCGGAAAATGGTGCCGTCGGCCAAACTCCGTATGCCGGGCCGTCTCCACCAATTTGCGAAACCACCGCTCCTGTACCACCTCCGGATGGCGCATAAACCGCTCAATGCGCCGCATACGCAAGCGCAGATACTGTTTCACGGTGGCATTCACCAACCATTTCATAGGCGTATGTGGTTTGATCCGCTCGATTCTGTTGGCGAAGATAGGCAAGGGCCGAAAATCGCCCGGAAATGAAATTTTCATGCCGCACGCAGTCTGGTTTTGTACCGCAAAAGAGCCGCAGGAATTTAGGCGAATGCGGTTTCTTTGCAAGCCGTTTTTTATGACCAGCACTGCTTATGAACCTGCATAAATTCAAGGATTTCGATGCATTCTACGATATGCTGCTCCCGGCAGAACAACCCATCTGCCTGCGCCTGCGCGAACTAATCCGGGAAAATTTTCCGCACCTGCGGGAAAAATTCGGCTACGGCGTACCCTACTATCACCAGCACAGCCGCATCTGCTTCCTGTACCCGGCCTCGTTTCCGTATAGCGGCCGGCCTCAAGGCGTAGCCCTCGGCCTCGTCCGCGGACACCTGCTCTCCAACGAACAAGGACTGCTGGATATGGGCGACCGCAAAGAGGTGGGTTATGTCCACCTGCTATCGGCAAACGATATCCGGGACGAAACCCTGCTCGAAATCCTGCACGAAGCCGTATTGCTGGACGAGGAACTACGGAAAGTCAACCTGTAAATTTAATTTTCTACCATGCACATCCGACCTGCTACCGAAGCCGATCTTCCCGCCATCCACGCGCTGGTTTATGAACTGGCCGTTTACGAAAAATCACCGGAGTCCGTGACCACCACCCCCGCCGAATACCTCGACGATTTCCGCAGTGGACTGTTTCAAAGCCACGTCGCCGAAACGGACGGCCAGGTAGTCGGCATGGCACTGTACTACCTGGCCTATTCCACCTGGAGGGGCAAGATGCTGTACCTTGACGATCTCGTCGTCAGCGAGGCGTATCGCCGCCACGGTATCGGCCAGATGTTGTTTGATACCGTGCTCGAAGCGGGCCGCCGCCGGGGCTGCCGACTCGTGAAATGGCAAGTGCTGGACTGGAACGAACCCGCCCTCCGGTTTTACCGAAAAAACAAGGCCGTCATCGAAACGGAGTGGTGGAACGGAAAGATTGTACTGTAGGATACGCTGTATTTTTCACTGCGGAAACGCAGCGTTTTCGCACCGCAGCACGGTAGAATTTGTCAAATCGTAAACCGCACATACTTGATGGTCCTGCCCGCCGCCAGGTGCATACTTTCGTACAGCGTCTGGATGCCCAACTCCGGATACGGGAGCGGCCCGGCATAGATGTCGTCGTTCTGGTATAGCAGCCTGCACCGTGGGTCTGCGGCAATGGTTTCGAGGGTAATCTGGTAAACATCCGGGTCGTCGTGCTTGAGATGCACCAACCCGCCGGGGCGCAGGATCAGGCGGTATTTGTCCAGAAAATACGCCGAAGTCAGGCGCCGGTTTTCCTTGCTGCTCCGCGGAAACGGATCAGGAAACGTGATCCAGATTTCGTCTACCTCGCCGGGTTCAAAAAAGTGGTCTATGATTTCGATTCGGGTGCGCAGAAAAGCGGCATTGGACAGGTTTTCCGCCAGGGCCTGTTTGGCTCCCTTCCAGATGCGGTTTCCCTTCACGTCCACGCCGATAAAATTGCGCAGCGGAAACTGTCGTGCCAGTGCCACGGTATATTCGCCGCCGCCGCAAGCCAATTCCAGCGTAACCGGGTGATCGTTGTGAAAATGTTGTGTTTGCCAGCGGCCTTTCATCTCCACAGCCTGCATGTCTGCTCCCACCAGCGCCGGCTGTTGCACATCGTAGCATTCGTACACGTTGGGAAAAGAAAGTATCTCGGCAAACTTTCGTAGTTTGTTTTTGCGACCCATTATGCTGTCGGTTGGCTTACCCAATTCTTGAAATGACGGTGGAGACAAATATCGGCGGTACCTCGTCGTACCCCAGTACCACCATCTCCGGGAAATACGGGCGCAGTGCAGCCACTATCGCCGGGCGTATTCCCGTGGGCGCCAAAAATACGGGCCTTGGCCAATCTTTCGCTGTTTGATCCGATACCGCCTGCAAAAGCGCATGAAACACCGTGCCCACCCGAGGCTCGGCATTTTGGAAAAAGCCTTCCCGGAAATCGCGCAAGAGGCTCTCCGAAAAGCCGTAAGCCGGCAACCTGTTGTTTTTCAAGTGTGGAAAAACGACCGGGTACTGCAGGCCGGCGCGTACTTGCCCGGCTAATTGGGCATCGGTGAGCGCAGCATCGGGCATGCCGGGCGCCACCGGTATCACCCGGGCAACCGGCGCGAAAAAAGTCAGGTACCGCGTCTCGTCCACGGCCACCTGCCCGTCCAGACGCAGCAGCACATCGAGCATTTCCGACAGGTTTCGGATACTCACCTGCTCCCGCAACAAATACCGAAGCACCGCGCACAGGCGGTGGGTCGGCCATTGTTCGCGGGTCATCACGATCAGGGAACGGTTGTCTTCCTCCAGGTCGTCCAGCAGGGTTTCTACCAGGTCGCTATTGACGTACCAGGCAGCAAGGCGGGTCACCCAATAGTTGATCCATTCGAGCCGGTACGCCCACGGGTCGTCCACTACGGGCGTTTGCCCCGCCGCGTTTTTGATTTGTTTTTTCTGCAAATAATATCCCCGAACGGGGCAATAGACGGTGTCGGCTCCTGCGCCGTCGTACAGCGCCTCGCCGGGATTTGGGCCGGGCAGCACAGGTACCCACAGGTCGTTCAGCCGCAACCGAAAATGTCCTTCGGGCAATTCGTCCGACGTTTCTATCTGAATTTTCGGCAGCACAATCCCGAAATCCTGGTACACCTGCCGGTAAAATTCCTGAAAATACGCTTCCCCGCCCGCGGTATCCTGCTCCGATTCCGGGCGCACCACCAGGGTCAGCGTCAGCGCGTCCATATTTTCAATGAGGCGTTCGAAGGCCTCCTCCGGACTTTTTTCGGGGTTCCAGTGTTCGAGACACTGCGCCAGACGGTCGAGGCTGAAGCCGTTTTCCAGCAACAACGCAGCCAAGGCACGCCACACAGACAGCGGAGCGCTGCTCCACGAGGGCGGTGTTTTAGTTTGATAAAAATACTGCTCGCGCAACAGCCGCAACTGCTCGTCGGTGACCAGCCGGGCGCGCTGCGCAAAAATGGCGCTGCGGATACGAAACGACACCGGCGCAGCCGGATGGTCGGCCCGAAATACCGGCACCGGCGCCGGATGCCCGCCGAGGTACAAGGAAAAATCAAAGAGGTGGTCCAGCCCTGCTGAAGCATGCACCGACACGGCCGGCTCCGTGGGCAAACCGAGCGCGGGCCACAGCTCGGTCAGTTCTTGCGCCACATCACGCTGCAATGCCGCCACATCGGGCGGCAGGCTGTCTGATTGCGCAAAAAGATCAATATCAATGTTAAACCGGGTTGGCATACGCTATTGGGAAAGTGGCAAAGGGATTTCAGATACAGGATCGTCGGGGCGTTCCTCCGATACAACGTGTCCCCAATCTGCAATAGTCAGCGGATTGAGGTAGCGCGGTTCCGGCACTTCCGTCGTTTTCAGTACGGGCATATCGGGCGCCACGGCCAGCACGCTCCGCAGGAAAGGCCGCAAATCGGGGTTCCCAACGACAAGCGCAATATGCTGCCCGGCATGCTCTTCGACCCGGTGCGCCATAGCGTGGAGGAAACTGCTGATGTAGCGCGGCGGCACTGCAAGCGCACGGGTATTGTCCGCGCCAACGAGGCAGGCAACGAGTATCCGCTCCTCATTTTCGCCGAGCCGAATGTATTGAAATTCGGCTTGCACACCAGGCAAATTGGGGAGCAATACGTCCGAGCAACGCAGTTTTTCCACCACATCGATGACCGGCAGGCGTGCGCCGTCGAGGCTGCGATACAACCGGTGGAGTTCCGGTAGCGGCGGTAGCGGAACCTGCTCGGCCAGGAGGGCCATCACCGTCCGCGTGAAGTGTACCAGCTCGGCATTGGGCAGGAACGGCACCTCGCGGTCCACGTCCCGGTAGTTGACAAACAGGTCGAGGTTATGACTGGTCAGAAATGATTCCAACCGCTCCAGCACAGCCGACATGGTCGGCGGGCTTGTTGCGGGCAAGTGTTCATAGAGGACTGGAGTTTCGTACAGCCGGAACTGGTAGGCGCCGTCGCCGTCGCCTATATCGCGGAAGCGTACACCGGGCAAGGTGATAGCAAAACGCTCGTGCATACGCCGGCGCAAATCATCGGTGCGCGCGGAAATACCCGGTAACAGGGATTCAAAGTCCAGCGTGATTTCGCTCAACAGCGGTTGGCCTACCTCCACATGGATGTGTTGCAGGGCGGGCAGTTCGGCCAAATCCGGGTTGTAGCGCGCACGAGCCAATCGGCGGCGTTTTTTGGGAATGGAAATATCCTGCGGCGCTACCCGGGCAGCCCGGTTCAGGGTCTCCACAGCCTCCTCGAAAAGGGTTTCCTCGGAGGTTTGGCGGTACATTTTTTCTAAACAGTCGAACTGATTCGTGTAGTAAACCGGCTCCGTGGGCACTATTTCGGCTGCCTTCCGGTAGTAGGGCAGCGCCTCGGCATAGCGTTCCTCGTAAAAAAAAGCATGCCCCTGGCGGTTGGCAAGGCTGGCGCTATTGGCCGGCGAGCCGGCGTAGCCTTCGATGGCGCGTTGCAACAATTGCACAGCGGCCTCGGGGCTTGGGTTTTCGGGGTCTTTGTACAGGCGTTCGGCCAATTCGTACAGCTCGGTAATGGCTCCCGAATCCTCGTACACATCAAGTTTCCAGGCGCGGAGCAGGGATGCTTCGGCCGCATCGAGACGGGACATTTCGCGTTGGCAGCGCCCAATCGTGACGAGCATGAAGCGTTCCCACGAAGGAATGATTTGTTGCACTTGCCGGTAGTACGTCACAGCTTCCTCCCAGCGTTGTTGCGCTTCGCACAAACGCCCCAGCGCAAGATACCCCTCCCGAGCCTCCGGGGCCATGGCCACCACCTCCTGAAAAACGGCGTCGGCTTTGTCGTACTCCTTGCTGATATCCAGGTACAGGTAACCGAGATTGAGCCGGGCCATGATACCACCGGGGTACACTTCGATAGCCGCCTGGTGGAGTTTTTCCGCCTCCGGCAAATACCGCTCGCCGTGGCCCTGGAACGTAACCCCCACATCGGAACGCGTACGGAAACGGGCATCCGGCTCCAGTTGCATAACCGTGTGCAGCAATGCCTCGATCTCGGTTTGCTTTTTTTCAAAAAAATCGGCCTTCCCGTACAGCTCCAGTAGGCGGGTGTAGCACAAAACATTGCCGGGGCGTTTGCGACTGGCTGCGCGGTACAGGGTCTCGGCTTCGGCCAACTGGCCTTTTTCGATCAGCAAATCGCCCTTTTGCAACATGGAAGCAATATGGTCGGGATCGAGCCGGAGCGCCGCTTCGGCCAGTTCCAACGCCCGGTCAAGATCGCGGTCGCGTTCCGGCCCTTTCAGGTAGTACTCGATTTTGCCGTGCTGCGCCAGCGGGTTGCCGGACAACCGTGTCTCGGCGACCTCAAACAGGTGTTTCGCCTGCGCATACTCGTAGTGAAAGTACAGGTCAATCTGGCCGCACACATAGTAATGGTGGCCGCATTGTTCGTCAGGCAGGGTTTTGTCGGTAGCCAGGTCGTAAAAAACAGCACGGGTTTCCACCCAGCGGCGGTCGCGAAACATCGGGAGAAACAGTTCGAAGAGTTTTAGTTTTTCCCCGAAGTGCTCCCGGAAAGCAGGCGTTTGGCAAAGGGCCTGCATGGCCTCGAAGCGCCAGTGAAAGGCCGCTTCGGAAAACGCCAACCGCCAGCGTTGCCAGTCGTTGGCACCGGTGGCGCCCGCGGGGAGCAGCACGGTGGCCAGGTGCTCGCCGAGCATTTCCAAAAACACCGTACGCACAAGCAGAAACGGCTCCGGGTCGGTGGCCATCCACAAGGCTTCACCGATGCGGTCGTCCAATTGATCCCACTGTTTGTATAGGTCGGTTTCGGCGGCCACGGCGGTCTGCACCTGCTCCATCAATCCGGCAAAAACATACATATCGCGGCCCGCAAGCGCGGCGCGGCGGTAGGCTTCAGCAATGATGGAATGGAAGGCGATGTAGTGCATTTTTCTGTGCTGAGTGATAAAATGGTATTCAGAAAATAGTTTTTGGGATTGGGGTTCTCCCGGATAGCGTCTCTTTTTCTACCGCAGGCGGGGCATTCCGGCTACGGGTTTTTCGGGTGTTTTTTGAGCCATAGCGAGCAATTTATCCGGGTTGTAATCATCCAGCAACGTACTGGTGACGCTCTGGTATTCGCGTTTCAGTTTTTCATAGTCGGTGTGCCCTTTGTTGAATCCGTCCTTCACTAATTTGATCCGCGCAATCAGTCCAATGGCCACGTTCTGGATATCGTCGGCAACCGGTCGGTTGGAGTCGGGCGAGCGTTGGGCAATGTCGGCGATTTCCTTCAGTTTCATCAATGCTACCTCCAGTTCGCTGTTTTCCAGCAGCCGGCGGATTTCCTTGCCGTACCAATTGATCTTTTGCGGCAGGCTCATTTGCTCCATATCGGTGGTCGGCGATTCGCCGCTGTTTTGCCCGTCGGGGCGGTTGGATACCAAACGCGCATGCAGGGTAGCGGTTTGTGCCAATGTGGTGTACAGCACCGGGCTTCCGAACGCGCTAAGGTCGGCGAAACTACCGGAGTCCCGACTCAGCCGCGCCCGGGCGGCGGTCACGGCGGCGGGCACCGAATACGCTTCGAACAAGCGCAGGTACAGGTCGCGCAGGAAAGCCAACGAGCCTTGCTCGCCCACGGGATGCTGGAAACTCAGCAAGTAGGGCAGGCGTTTTTGAGCCAGTTCGGCCAACAGGCCACTTTGCGAGAACGGCCCCCGGTGCAACTGTACACCCTCCGGCGCCTGCAGGAAGAGCAAGCCGGGCGGCGCAGCAGCAAAACAAGCCGCGAAAGACTGGAAGGGCACGAAGTCGAGGCTGCCATCTTCGGTGACGCAGCCCACGGTCTCTTCGTCGCGCTCGTCGGTGGAAACATGACCAAGGAAATGCACAACATGCGGCTGGAAGTCCTGCCCGTCGCGACTGCGAATGGGATCGCCGTCGGGATCCACCATGTTTTTTTGAAACCACTCCAGAAATTCCTCAAAAACTACTGCTCGGCGCTGGAGTTGCGCTGGCTGAATTTCCGCCCGGCGCGGCTGAAACAAGACCCGCAGGCGCAGGCGTCCGCCCTGGGCATTGGCCATGTTTTCGTACACCCGCAACAGCCGATACACATACGATTCCCGGTAAGCCACCAAGGCCTGTTCGGCGCGACGCAGGGTCTCCGGCTCCGGCTCGCTGATGATGAGCAGAACATGCAGCGCCTCGGTTTGGAGCGCTGCTATGGGCGGGACAGCCGGGGCCGGCGCCGGTATTTTGCGGATGAAATCGGCGGGCGGGTTACTGCCGACGGCCAAATCCAGATTTTGGTAAGCGAGGAATTCCCAGGGCAATTCGGCCAGTTCGGTGTAGGGTGGTTGCTGGGCGAAATCAAAAGAAAAACAAGCGCGGGCCTGGGCATCGGCGGCCAGTGGGTTCCAGTATTTTTCAAACAGCACTTGCACGGCGGTTGGCGCAGCCTGGTCGGCTGCGGTGATATTCAGCAGGGAGGCCTGAATGCGGCCGATTTTGCGAATAAACGCGCGGTTGGGGTGGTACCCACCGCGGCCGCCGCCTGCAGCCAGGAGGCGGTGCAGGACGTTGAGTGCGCTGAAGAGCGTATCTTCGAAGTTCAACGGCGATACCGCCTGCCCGAGCACTGTGCCGTCAAGTCCGGCCACCTGCAGGGCGACCTCGCGGTTACCGATAGAAAAATGGAAGTAGGTCAAGTTAACGAAATAAGGCAAAATTGCAAAAAGCAACCGGCAAAACAAGCCGGTGTGTTATTCAAGAATAAATGATTCCCGGGTAATTTTCCAACGAATTCGGACAGTGCGCGGGTGCATGTCACATTTTAGCGCCTACAGCCCGTATTTGTCCAGCAAATATACCAATGCCGCCATGCTGCCTGCGCCGAGTTCCAGTTCGCGTTTGCTCACAGCCTCGAACACATCAGCAGCCGTGTGGTGGTAGTCGAAATACCGTTGCGAATCGGGTGAGAAGCCACTGAGCAAACCTTTCTGTCCCTTGAGCGGGCTGATGTCGGCGCCCGATCCACCTTTGGCAAGTTTCAGGCCGTAGGGTTCGAGCAGGCTCTGATGGGCGGCCACTTTTTCAAAAAATTTGTTCAGCACAGATTCCTCGGCATCAAAACCAAAGCCGCGGGGCGTAAACCCGCCTGCATCGCTCTCGATAGCACAAACATGAAACTCGCCTTTGCGCTCGGCTTCGCGGGCGTACTCCTGGCCGCCGCGCAGGCCGTTTTCTTCGTTCATAAACAGCACGCAGCGGATGGTATGGCGGGGTTTGTAACCCATTTGCCGGAAGTAGCGCAGCACATCCATACTTTGGGTGCACCCGGCGCCGTCGTCATGTGCGCCGTGGCCCACATCCCAACTGTCTAAGTGGCCGCCCACGAGAATGACCTGATCCGGGAATTCCGAGCCACGGATTTCGCCAATCACGTTGTACGAAAGCACGTCCGGCAGGGTACGGCAATCGAGTTTCATGGATACGCGGGCCGTGCTTTCTGTTTGCAACAACGCGCTGAGCCGTTCGGCGGCGTTGGTGCTGATTGCCACGGCGGGAATGCTTGTCACCGTAGTATCGTAGCGCAAGGTTCCGGTATGCGGGTAGTCGTCGAGGCGCAAACCCATGGAGCGCACCAGTACGCCGGTTGCGCCGTACTTGGCCGCGCGTGCGGCGCCGTGTACGCGCTGATCCACCGCACCGCCATACGCTTCGAATGTGCGGATTTTGGTGGGGTCCATGGGGCGGTTGTAGAACACGATTTTGCCGCGAATACCCCGCTCGCCGAGATCATCCAACTCTTGCCAGGAGGTGACTTCCACGACTTCTCCGGACAAGGTTTTGTCGTTGGTACTGACCGAGCCGCCGAGCGCCAGGGCGTCGAGCCGGATGCCTGCGCGTTTTTTCGTACCGATTACCAGCACTTCTTCCGCTGCACCGCGCTCCCAGTGCGGCACCATTACCGGCTGCAGCCAAACGGAGTCGAGACCTATCGTATCGAGTACCGCCTTTGACCAGCGAACGGCTTTTTCGGCGCCGATGCTGCCGCTCAGGCGATGACCCACATCGAAACACAGATCATGTAGCCACGGGTAGCACAGGCCATCGGTCAGGGCCTGGTCGTATATTTTTCGGATGACCGCTGCGTCGGCGGCCTGATCCGGGGTTTGTGCCGGCAATGTGGTGTAGTGTGTAGCAAGTACAATAAGCACAAGAGCCTTGAAAACCCCTTTTGAGGTTTTAATCCAATTATTTCCCATGAATCAAAACGAATAAAATTATGTATTAAGTTATTGCTGAAACCTTGCCTTTATTGGGAATAACATTTCGCAGTTTTTGTTCCTGATAAAAAAAGAAACCGCGCATTTTTCATTTTGAAAGCGCAAAGGCTTTTTTTCAATTTTTTCAAACGATTTTTTTTGCCATAAAAAGAAAAAAACCTGTCTTCTTCTTGTAGATGTTACACAAAGGGATTTACCTTTGTTGTACCGAAACAAGTGAAAGAAGAATAATTTGGTTTTATTTGGTTAGGGCTGAGGTAGTGCTGTGGTGGCACTGCCTCTTTTTTTGTCCGGTTACTTCGTTGACTTCCGAATCAAAAAAGCACAAAGCACCAGCAACAGTACCGAAAAAAGTTGAAACGCCCATCGCCAGGCCCCCGTCTGCTGCCGGCAAGCCACACAAATTCCGGCATTGCTCCACGCCAGGAAAGCGTCAAGTATCGGGAGTTTTCCAAACAGGTAGGTTTTTTCTGTGCCGCTTTGTTGTGGAAACAAGAGGGTTTCCACACTATTTCGCAGCGCCACAGATAAGTCCCAGTCCTGGTATTGTTGCGCTGCTTTGATGCCCACGATGGTCGCTGCTCCGCCGATACCCAAGACCACAGGGCCTGAATCAATGTCGCCTGACCCGGGTACTCCGCCGGGATATTCACGGATGCCCGGAAGCCCCATGCGGTATGCCAAAAAATGCTTTCGAAAATTACGGTATTGCCCGACAGCAAATGCCGAGTCTATTTCGGGGAAAAAAACCAGCATCAGACTTTGAGAAGAACCGCGAACACCTGCTGGTGACCGACCATTTACCAAATCATAGTCGTGTGGGATCAACTCGTATGCCGGCACCATTGTATGTTGTATGCGACTCAGCCACTCCTTTTTTACGGATTGGAACTGCGGTTCCATGATTTTATCGTGCAAGGAAAGCGCCGCAAGGCAAACGATGTTGTCGGCAGGCCAGGCAGCTCCTCCGTACGATTCCAGGTAAGGCTGTTTGGTTTGGGTAACGGCCCGGGCAATGGCAGCACAGTCCTCCTGAAATTGTGCCACCTGCCGGGCATCACGCATTGCGGGCCGAGACAAGCGAAGCAAACGCCCGCGAAGATAAGCCGTCCAGCCTCTATAAAATGCCCCGTATTCCAACGGCAGCCGCACATCGAACACGTTTTTACCCGATGGAGAATCCAGTGCGCGAAGACTGCGTGCCGCCTCTACCAGGGCTTCTTGCCGAAGGGGGGCTTCCGGGTCGAGTGTCTCCGCCACTGCACACCAAGCCAGGCCATTCAGGGAATAGATAAAAGCATACCCTTCAGGATATAAATTTTGCATGGCTTCATCAGCATTTTCCTGATACAAGGCTCGACGCAAAAAATGCAGTTGTCTGACGACATCTGTGTTTACATAACCTGTTGGTGTGGCATCGCATCCAGGAGCATCGTATAGTTTTATGTTAAAATAAAGTACCAAGAGGGCGAATAATGCCAAAGAAGCGCGAATCAACCCCATAATAAAGTGGCGCATAGACAGGAGCAATCAGGTTAAGGCCTGACCAACAAACGTACCGACAAAACTTGAGTTCAGGCGCCTCTTTCCCAGCTCTGTCGAAAGCGGTCCGGATACCAGCCACAACCCCGCCTCCCGTACTACCTTTGTCCGCCCCGCCATCAATCTCAGATTTATGAAAAAAATTGCCCTGTTCGGCTTGCTCTTGCTCGCCCTCCCCGCGCTGCTCGACGCTCAAAAGCCTTTTACCATGGCCGATGCCATCCTGAAAGGCCGCACGACTCTCGCGCCGGCCAACCTGCGCCAACTCCAGTGGATACCGGGTGGCAACCAATTTGTACACGTCGCCAACAACAAACTCGTCCGCGTCAACGCCGCCGACCTCGCTACCGATACCCTCGATCTGCTCGCGGGCATCAATGCCGGACTGGAAAAACAAGGCGCAGAAGTTCTAAAAGGAATACCCGGCATCTCCTGGACAGACGAGAAAAATATCTGGTTTCAAACCAAAACCGCCATCTATTCCTACAACCTGGACGGCACGCTGACGCGCAAAAACGGATTCCCGGAGGGCGCCGCCAATCTCGACATCCATGAAAAAACCCACCAGGCAGCGTACACCCGCGACAAAGGCCTGTGGGTCAACATCGGAGGCAAGGAACTCGACGTAGCCCAAAGCGAACAGGACGGCATCGTGTATGGCGAGAGTGTACACCGGCAGGAATTCGGAATAACAAAGGGCACGTTTTGGAGCCCGTCGGGGCGCTACCTGGCTTTTTACCGCATGGATGAACGTATGGTGACCCAGTATCCGGTCTATATCCTCGACTCTATGCCCGCCCAGGCGCGGCAAGTGCGCTACCCCTACGCGGGCGCCACCAGCCACCACGTCACCGTCGGTGTGTACGATACCCAAACGGGCCAGAAGTGGTACATCAAAACCGGCGAACCGGCCGAGCAATACCTGACCAATATCGCCTGGACGCCCGACGATAAGCACATCCTCATCGCTTTGGTCAACCGGGAGCAAAACCGGATGTGGCTCAACCAGTACGATACTCTTCGGGCGCTTTGGTGAAAAACCCTGTTCGAGGAAACCAGCGACAAATGGGCGGAACCTGAAAACCCGCCGGTGTTCGTGCCCGGCTCCAATACCGATTTTATCTGGCAAAGCGAGCGCAACGGCTACACCACCTGTACCTCTATAACCTTTCCGGAAAAATACTGCGCCAAATCAGCAACGGAAATGCGCCGGTGACCCGGTTCATTGGTTTTTCAAAGGACGGCAAACGCTGTTTTTACCAAATGGCGGACGAAAGCGGTATGAACCGCCATTGCCTCGTGGCCGATACCCCCCAACGTCGGCCAACATGGGCCAACGGTACCGATGCCCGGCAGTGTGCCTGAGTATCTCCCATCAACACCGCCGCGAATTTGGGCGCCCGACATTTTTCCAGCACCGACACCCCACGAAACATTTTTGTGTATCCGGTAAAAAACCGGCAAGGCGCAAGATCGACTCCCTTGGCCGACCCCCAATCCGGTATACCGAATACACTCTCGGCGAAACCCGTCTCGTTACGATCCCCTCTCCCGGTGGCCCTGCGCTCAACGCCCGCATCATTTTGCCCACCAATGCTGACGTGTGCAAACCGAAATCCCGTGCTGGTCTTATCTCTACAATGGCCCGCACGTGCAATTGGTAAACAATACCTGGCTCAACGCCGCCGAACTCTGGATGCACCGTTTGGCCCAGCAAGGGATTTGCATCGTATTCAGTATGGACGGACGCGGATCGGCCAATCGCGGCTATGATTCAGTGCCATCGCACCGTCGCCTCGGCGATATGGAATTGCAGACCAACGGCGCGTGCAGTGCCCGAAAAGCCAGTCTTTCAGGGACACCACACGACTCGGCGTGTGATGGCTGGATATGGCGGTTTTACGACGACCTCCCGATGACCCGACCGGAATCTGCAGGAACGTCCAGAAGTGCGCTGTGGCCGGCGGCCGTCGTTGACTGGCGTATGTACGAGATCGTGTACACCGAGCGGTACATGGATACGCCGCAGGAAAACCGGAAGGATACCACCGCGCACCAGTCTTTGTTCAACCACATTGACAACCTCAGTGGGCCGCCTGCTGATGATCCACGGCTCAACCGACGAGGGGGTGGTGTGGCAACACTCCCCGCGCTGCATCCGGAGAGTGCGTAAAAGGGAAAACAATTGACCTATTCGTTTATCCGAACACTAGAGCACAATGTACCTTCGAGGATCGTGTGCATCTTTTGATAAAAATTGACCGTTTTTTCAAGAGAAAACCTGCGCTTCCGGCGCAAACGGTTCGCGCCCGTAAAACCATTGAACCCCAGCGTGTTTTAAAAGAAACTCCACGTTATGCTGCTCCTCATTTCCGGCTTGCCCGGTCGGCAAAAGCACACTGGCGTCGCGCGCACGGCGCGGTATGGTGGTACACCTATCAGTAGCGACCTCATCCGCAGTGAACTGGGTTTAAAAGGCATTACGCCGGAAGGTAAAAAACGTGTCTATGCCGCCATGCTTGAGTGCGGCGGTTTTATCTACAGGCGGTCGGCAGTAGTGGACAGCACGTTCACTGCAAACGATCCGTGCGCCTTGAGGAAGTCGCCCGGGCATGCGGGATGTTTCGCACTCAGGCATGATGCGCAGGAAGCGACCATCCGCCAACGAGTTGCAAACGCTCGCCCTGACAGCGGAGGCCGCTTTCGATTATGCGGTTCCGCGAAAAAACAGCGCGTAACACTGATGAACCCTGGACGAACCACACTCGAACTTGTCGATTCCGAGTCCGTGGACACCTTCGCGTAGCCCGACCACGAATGACATTGTTCCAACCACGACCGCTGCTGAACAACCATATTATGGCCACCGAGCGTTTCCGCAGCGGCAAACGGGCAACATTATCGAAACGCAACATTTCTGGTCATCCTGACTCGGATTTCGCTTTCAAAATCAAGAAGCCGGTGATGCTTTGGGATTTTCACTTTGGCACCTGGAAAACGCCGCCATTTTTGCCAGGAAGAACTACGCCCTAACAGCGCCGTCGGCGGAAATGTACTCGGTGTTGCCCATTTCCGAAGAAAAGACGACCCACCATTGCTCCACCGATGCCCCCAATAGACTACGCCGTGCAGAGATGCTGCCGGATGGACGACTCGCGGCAAATGGATAAACTGCTGGACAGTGGGAAAGTGACTACCGAACAAATGGAACAACTCGCCGCCGTGCTCGCGCCGTTTCACCGCCAGGTGGTACCGCGGTCCTCCGAAACGCCACGCCGCTACCATCTGGGCAGACTTTAGCTTGATTGTACCGTTGAGGCGCCGACATAGCGCTGCATTTGGGTCCCGGAAGTACCCGCGGTACTGCAACATGGCGCAGTAGCCCGCCCGAGTTTTGGCACACAGCGAACGCCTCGCCGAACGCACCGCACCGGTTTTGGGTGGACGTCACTGAGACCTGCACGCTAAAAACATTTTCCTGCTCGACGCCCGGCCCGTTGGGTTCGACTGCATCGAATTCACGATCACTTCCGGCAAGGCGATATCCTGAATTGAACCTGGCGTTCTTGTGCATGGATCTCGAAGCGCGAGGGTATGCGGAGTTTGGGGGTGCCTTTTTGAAAACCTACCATCAACGCTGGGAGGTATGCCGAGCCGGAAGACGTGGAACTGTTCCGGTTTTTCAAGCCTACCGCGCCAATGTGCGCCCCAAAGTAGCCTTGCTCGAACCAGGCAGCACGCTTCCTCCGGCACCTGAAGTGCAGATTCGCGCTAGTTGACGGTACCTGAAGAACCACACGGTTGGATATTAAACAATCAGCCGGGGCCGCTCGTACGCCACCTGCACCCAATCCACTCGGATAAGCAACACTGCTCACCAGGTGCAGGTTGTGCCCGGGTCGCGGGCGGGTTGAACAATGGAATACCTTCGCCGAGCAGGACGGGGATAAAGGGAGATGATGTAGCGGTCCATCGAATCATGTCGGGCGAGTTCGTGCACGATCTCGGCGCCACCGTTCAGTAAATGCCGAGGCCCGGGTTTTTGACTTGGCGGATTTGCGGACCAGGTCGCCGATGTCGCCGCCGAAAAACGTCACATTTTCGTTGCTGCCCTGCGGGGATTTGGACGCATCATAGCAAATGCGGCCCGCGTGCGCCAGGGAATACCAACGAAAGCACCTTGTCGTGGGTCTTGCGCCCGATGATGAGCGTGTCAATAGTTTGGAGAAACGCGGCTGGTAGCCGTAGTCTTCCGGTGGGGCTTCCCACTCATGGAGAGCCGCTCGGTGTCGCCGCCGGGGCCGGCGAGATAGCCGTCGAGCTGGCGGCGATGTGAGCGTAAGAGGACGGTTTTGTTACATATGGTTGTGGTGTATATTGTTGATGGTTTGGACGGAGAGTAAAGGAAAACGGTTTCCACGTGCCGCTGCAAAATATGTTTCCACCAAGTACTTTTGCCCGTCATGCTCGACACCGCCATGAATACCTCAGGAGTGTAGGCCACAACACGCCGATGTTCTGAAAAAGACTCGGGGTGTTTATAATGGCGATTGTTGTTTCGTTTCCCGTTCGGTACATTGACGCACCCGGTTTCACCACATCCGCGATATCAGTCGGAGGCGAGCAATATCAGGTAAAGGTATTTTGCGGC
Organism: Lewinellaceae bacterium; assembly: GCA_016719605.1. Taxonomy (GTDB): domain Bacteria; phylum Bacteroidota; class Bacteroidia; order Chitinophagales; family Saprospiraceae; genus M3007. The sequence goes on from JADJYW010000029.1 coordinate 356,754, forward strand.
GTTTGGAAACCGTGGGCGAGGGCCGCGCCAAACGCCTCGTGGGTACCCTGCGCGGCGACACCGGGTCGGTCGAATTAATCTGGTTTCAGGCTATCGATTGGCTGGAGCGCTCGCTGAAAGTAGGCAAAGAAATACGTCGTGTTTGCCGGGCGTCGTCGATTCAGCAGGCGTTTCAATTTTCACACCCGGAAATGGAGGAAGTGACCGCGGAAAACACCCAGTCGGCCCGCACTTTCGATCCTGTTTATCCCAACACAGACAAACTGACGCAGAAAGGACTGGATGCCAAGGGTTTGCGCAAATTACTCCGCACCCTGCTCGACCAACTTTCCGCTTCGGACGTACCCGAAACGCTGCCCGATTACATGTTGTCTCAATACAAACTTATCGGGCGCTGGTCGGCACTCTCTAAAATTCATTTCCCCGAAAACCAGCAGGAACTGGATGCCGCTACCCGCCGACTGAAATTCGAGGAATTGTCCTGCAACTCCGGCTGCTCCACGTTCGACCCGCCGAAAAGATGCCAAGGGGTTTGTGTACGAAAAATAGGAGGAGAATACTTCAACCGGTTTTCCAGGAAAAACTGCCCTTTTGAACTCACCGGCGCGTCAAAAAGGGTGATTAAGAAATCCGCAGCGACCTCGCTTCCGGGCAACACATGAACCGCACTGGTGCAGGGCGATGTCGGCTCGGCAAAACGTAGTAGCCCCGTGATGCTGCTGATGGCCATCGACAACCGGCTTTCAGGCGACCCTGATAGCGCCGACCGAAATTCTGGCGCAACAACATTTTGCCAATATCCCCGAACTCGTAGGCGACCTGGGCGTCAAGGTGGGTTACCTGTCAGCGGCATGTGAAGGCAAAAACGCGCGGCTCATCCTGGAGCAACTCGCGTCCGGCTACACATTGTCATCGGCACCCACGCGCTGATCGAGGACTGGGTCCGGTTTAAAAACCTGGGCATCAGTGTAATAGACGAACAACACCGCTTCGGCGTGCAACAACGCCGCACTCTGGGCAAAAACCCGCCGGGCCGCCGCATGTCTGGTGATGACCGCCACCTATTCCGCGCACGCTGGCGATGACCCTGTACGGCGACGACGTTCTCGGTGATCGACGAACTTCCGCCGGGCCGGAAACCCATTACCACGCTGCACAAAACGGAGCACCACCGCCTGCGGGTACAGGGATTTATGCGCGAAGAAATTGCCAAAGGCCGGCAGGTATATGTGGTGTACCCGATGATCGAAGAAACGGAAACGATGGATTTGCAGAACCTGATGTCGGGTTTTGAAGCGCTCAGCCGCGATTTTCCCGATACCGGAATACCAGATTTCCATCGTGCACGGTAAAATGAAGGCCGCCGACAAGGATTTTGAAATGCAGCGCTTCGTGCGCGGCGAAACGCAGATCATGGTGGCGACCACGGTGATCGAGGTGGGCGTGAATGTGCCGAATGCTTCCGTTATGGTGATTGAAAACGCCGAGCGCTTCGTGCTTTCTCAATTGCACCAGTTGCGGGGCCGGGTAGGCCGGGGCGCGGAACAGTCGTTTTGCCTGCTGCTGAACCGGTTTCAAACTCAGCAGCGAAGCCCGCGAACGCCTGCAACTCATGGTCCAGACCAATGACGGTTTTATTATCGCCGAAACGGACCTGCGGCTGCGCGGCCCGGGCAACATAGAAGGCACCCAGCAAAGCGGCATGCTGCGGTTTATGCTGGCCGACCTGGCCCGCGACGGTCAGATCCTAACGGCAGCGAGGGAAATTGCCCGTATTTACTGGAAAGCGATCCGGGCTTGACTGCTTCGGAAAACCGGCGTTTGCTGGAACATTTGGCTACTACGGGACGAAAGGAATCCGGGTGTGGAGCAGGATATCGTGAGGTAGAGATTGCCTAAAAAATTGCTCCATTTTGAAAACCCCAGTATCTTTGTTTCCTGTTTTCAATCAGATTTTGCTAACCGCACCAGATGTTTCTGGTGTTTCCCGATCACTGAATCGCAAATCATTTTCCTGCTTTTCCGGTTTATTTTTACCATCTGATCATAATAGCGTCGCAAGCGCGTTTTGAGAGCCTACACATTAAAGGGTTTCAGAATTTACTTTAATCCGGTTAGCACTTTCCCCCGTATTCCTTCCCCCTTGTCTTCGGAGATATGTACCGGCTTACCGCTTTGTGGGGTAGGCTTTCGTTTCTTGTATCACTTTCAATTTTTAACGAAATGAAGAACGGCTCTACACCCACTAACTTTTTCGCTGTATATTGCTGCTTCTGGGCAGTCACAGTCACTGTTGCGTTTGCACAAATCAAAGGCGACCAGGTCATACGATCTTGACCTCATCTCATCGCTTGGAAACGGCGGCGATTACAGTTTGCGCTCCTGGCTCCCTCCTGCCAGTTTTGGAGCAATACCGAAACAGCTCGTTTGACAACCCCGTCAACACTTGTACCAATTGGGTACGCGGCAAATGCCGGTGAACCAGCTCCCACTATCTGGAAGGGTGGTCTATCCCGTATCGCTGCACGATGACAGACTTCCGCTGAACACACCTCACACTCCCGTTCCGCTACGACATTAAAACAACGGCAAACATGCGTTGGACTACAGGACGTACTTCCACCGCATGGAACCACACGATGTTTTCTGTGGTGGCCAGCCCCCCTGTCTGCAGAATGCGTGGTTCCATCTGGCCAACGCTTTCACCCCGTTTCCTATTCGGGCCCGTCCTCTGCCGGGTCTCCATTGGCTGGTATGTTAACGAACGGATTTCAATGCCCTGCCCGCCGGCGAGCGAGCTCTGTGCGTTTGTATGGCGGAATTATCGACACCATATACTATGTCACACAAGGCAACCTGAATGCCGGCAATGCTTCGACTACAATCAGTGTCGTGTTCCGCGCCACCAGTGCCTCTGCTGTTTTGGCTTGGGGCGGTCACATTGCATCCCGGCTGGACTGGGGCGCTGGGCAATTCCGCCGGAGGTATGGGCGATTTCGCCCTACCACCACTTTTTAGTAGGCTGGACGCTCGGTAATCTAAGCACAGTCAGGGCCCTTCTCCACATCGCGGGGGGCAATGTCGCGCCAGTTTGCACGATCACAGGCCCCGACACCTTGTGCGCCAACGCGAGCGCTTAGTACTGCGTTGCAGATCAAAGTGGCATTACATACTGCGGGACATTATTAGTGGTAATGCAACTGTTTCCGGTTCGGGGAACTGTATCAACGTACAAAGCAGGCACCCAGGATTTCACGCTGGAAGTCGCCTGACCTCCAACAACCCGGGTTGTGCAGCAGTGCTGCACCTACGATGTTAAAGTTCTCGGTTCCGGTACCTGCTCCATTGATGGGCCTATTGAGGTTTGCCCGGGCAATAGTAACGAAGATACTGCGCCCCGCCATGCTCACTTCCTATTCCTGGTTCGTCTCCGGAGCCGGTACGATCCGCACCCAACCGATGGCCCCTGCGTGACGGTGGAAGCCGACGCCAGTGCAATATGGCTACACCCCCCATCCCTGTTTCTTGGCAATGCTTTTGTAGACATTTTGTTCAAAAGTAGTCCCGTCAAAGACCTTACAAGAACCAGCGGTTTCCTGCCCAAACAACAGCACCGTTTCCTGCACGAATCAGGTGTCGGCCGTGGACGTGAGCAGCGTAACCACCAGCGATAACTGCGGTGGTACGGTTACCGTCCCGCACATCGACGACGTGCCCAACAGCCTGCCCCACTATTCCAGAACATACCAGGCCAAAGGGATGCTTGTGGAAATACCGAGCGCTGCACGCAGACCATCACCGTGGACGACAAGCTGAAACCAGCGGTTTCACTGCCCAAACAACAGCACCGTTTCCTGCACGAACCAGGTGTCGGCCGTGGACGTGAGCGGCGTAAGCACCAGCGACAGCTGCGGCGGCGCTGTTACCGTCACGCGCACATCGGCGACGTGCCCAACAGTACCTGCCCCACCACTACCCCCAGAACGTACCAGGCCGAGGATGCCTGCGGAAATACCGACCGTTGCACGCAGACCATCACCGTGGACGACAAACTGAAACCAGCGGTTTCCTGCTTTTTCAACAGCACCGTTTCCTGCACGAATCAGGTGCCGGCCGTGAACGTGAGCAGCGTAACCGCCCAGCGATAACTGCGGCAAGTACCGTCACCGTCACGCCACATCGGCGGCAATGACTTACAGCAGTACCTGCCCCACCACTATTTCCCAGGGCAGTACCAGGCCAGGGATACCTGCGGGAATACCGATAACCGTTGTACGCAGACCATCACCGTGGACGACAAGCTGGAAACCAACGGTTTCGTGCCTGACCTCAACACCACCGTTTCCTGCACGAATCAGGCGCCAGCCGTGGACGTGAACAGCGTAACCACCAGCGATAACTGCGGGTGGTACGGTCACCGTCACCCACATCGGCGACGTGCCCAGCGGTACCTGCCGACCACCCTATTTCCAGAACGTACCAGGCCGAAGATGCCTGCGGAAATACCGAACGCTGCCCGCAGGCCATTACCGTGGAGGAT